>NZ_QEHM01000009.1 GCF_003116585.1 Albibacillus kandeliae | reverse complement strand
CCTCCTGCTCCTTAATCATCCCGATTATCTGCGCCTCGGTGAAACGGCTCTTTCGCATTCGTCTGCTCCTTCAGTGTTGGCGCAGACTCTACACTACGATGAGGGATTTCGCGGGGGGCAGGTCACCAGCCTTGCGCCCCCATTTCACATCCTTCGCAAGCGGGATCAAACGATCCTGCGTCTCTATAGCCGGCAGCTCCAGCACCTCCCAGCCGCCCGTCGCAATCAACCGCCCCGGCAGATCGTCCTCGTGCAGGCGTTGTGCAATGACGATGACAGCCCCGATGTTGGGATCGTCGAGACGCGTCAAAGCCGTCCCCGCAAACCAGTCGTAGACTGCTTCCCGCTTGACCGCGGAGGCGGCATCCTCTGCCTTGCTCGGGTCGTCCAAGATCAGGATGTCCGCCCCCCCTTCCCTGTCAGGGCACCTCCAACTGAGGTCGCGATGCGATAGCCGTTCTGCGTTGTTCTCAGCTCCTCAGCCGCAGATCGCCTGGGATCGAGTTGCAGACCGGGGAATGCCGCGCGGGACCAATCAGCTTGCATCAGGCGCCGCGTGTCCCGACTGAACCCCTCTGCCAGGTCTTTCCCGTAGCTCATGCAGATGATCCTCTTGGATGGGTCTCGCCCAAGGACCCAGGAGGGGAACGCCACGCTTGCGCAATGGGACTTCAGGTGGCGCGGCGGCATCAGGATCAATAGCCGGGTAATCTCGCCTCGCGCCACCTGTTCGAGCTTGTAACAGATAGCGCGGAGGTGGTGCCCATAGTGCAATTTCACGCCAGGGCGAAGCTCTGCAAATACCCGCACCACATACTCGAACAGCTCGGCGCGATAGAGCGCCAGCACAACAGCAACTGGATTCAGATCAGACATTGGCGGCACCTCCACCCTGATCAATATCTGCGGATGATGCCGCGGCGAACTCGGCCTTGGCTTTGTCGACCAGTTCCTTCCACTCTGCATGGCTTTCCAGAACTGCAAGGTCCGCGTCCGTCAGTTCGAATGTGGCCGCATCGTGATCGCTAACGGATTGCATGCCAACAAGATGGAATAGCAACCGCATACACGGCACGTCGCCTTTTAGGGCCTTTGAGAGCAAACTGCGAATCAGGGCTTCGAGGTTGGTCATCGTGACGGTGGACCCGTTGTGATTGACAAGAATCTCTTCCTGGAGGACCTGACGAATAGCGTCAGTGACGGACCGCGACTTGGTTTTCTTCCCGGCAGGATTCCCCGACTGCCCCTTTTGCCACTGAGTGTGCTTCGGCGGTTTGGCGTATCCGACCCCGTAATCGTCGGGTTTCTTTGACTTGTCGGACATCAGAAGCCCTCCCCGGCCTGGTCAATCGGGCCGTCATCGCGCTCAGCGCGAGCCACCATCTCGTCAAAGGACACACCTGTTGCAACCGACATAGCCTGTCCCCCCGTCATGTCCTGCCAGCGCCTGATCGCCAGATCGACATAGGCCGGCTCGATTTCGACACCAGCGCACCGCCGGCGCGTCCGCTCCGCCGCCAGCAGCGTCGTGCCCGAGCCCAGGAACGGGTCCACAACCCAATCTCCGGGGGAGGAGACATCCAGCAACGCATCCATCACCATACGGATCGGTTTCACCGTGGGATGCACATCGAAGCTGTCGTCAGGATCGGCCCGTCCGCCCGTCGCCCCCGCATAGGACCAGACGTTGGACCGGTTCCGACCGTGCTTGCCGAGCCGCACATTGTTCTGATGCCCCGCCCCAGGCCGGCGCGCCACGAAGACGAATTCATGCTGACTGCGGTACAGGCTGCCCATGCCGGCCCTGGTCTTCACCCAGACACAGATGTTGAGCACCTCAACCTTCAGCGCTTCCAGCGCCTCTTTCAGCTCATTGATGTGCCGCCAGTCCATGCAGGCATAGAGCACGCCACCGGGCTTGAGCTGCGCCACAGTACTGCCCAGGGTTTCGACAAGGAAGGCGACGAAGTCCGCGCACGACATCTCGCCCGACGCCTCGCCGAACTCGGCAAAGCCAGACCCGTTCTTCCGGACATGGCCATTGATCTTCACATTGTAAGGCGGGTCGGTGAACAGGACATCTGCGACTTCGCCATCCAGCAGTTCGGTCAGCGACGCCCCATCACGTGCGGAGCCACAGCAAACCAGGTGCTCGTCCAGACGCCAGATATCTCCCAGCTGGGTCACCACCGGCGCACCCGGTTGATGTTGACGCGAGATGTCATCGGCCGGGTCGGGCTCCTCCCCCTCGCCCACGCCAAAGCGGATCGCTTCCAGTTCAGGCAGGTCGAACCCGGGGATCTCAATTTCGCACCCGATCTCGAGGATCTCGTTGATCTCCAAACGGAGGGCGTCGTCATCCCAGGCGCCCGTCTCCTGCAGTTTGTTGAGCGACAGCGCCAGCCGGCGGGTCTCGACCTCGGAGAGATCGTCAACCAAAATGCAGGGGATCTCCTCTGCTTCAAGCCGGCGGGCCGCCGCCAGGCGCATGTGCCCGTCGATCACCTCGTAGCCATTGCCGTCAGGCTTGCTGTGCACGAGGACGGGGATGCGGAAGCCATAGCGCACGATGGCGCGCAGGACCGCATCTTCCTGGCTCTTCAGAGCACGCCGCACCCGACGCGGAGCAGCCTCAATCAGATGAACTGCCAGCCAGATAAGACCGAAGTTTCGGAAGAGATCATTCTGGCCGGCCGGCACCTGGGCCGGCACATAGTCATTCGATGCTTTCCCCATGGAAAGGCCCTTTCAAATCAATGAAGTGGGGGTCTCCAAAAGGCTCGACTTTTTGAGATTGATGCCGAACCACCGCCACAGTTGCATGTGCATCCGACGGTGGTTACGGAGAGCTCTGAACTCGGCTCTCCCGACCGGATGCTCAAAAGCTGCCACGAAAGAGAATCCCGAACAAGAGAGAATCGAAGGCTGACGAGACTTTTCCTTTAGTTGATGAACGCTTATCCGGTCCTCTTAACTGCTCCACTCTTGACTGGACTTCACCTCCGAAGAGAGCGTCATTGGTCCTACGCCCGGCTCCCCCGGGCGCATCTCGGTAGGGGCCGACAGTTCGCCGGCCCTGGCAAACTCGAGAAAACCCCAATGACCAAATCTACTGCCCCTGGCCCGCGCGAGACCAAGTCCGACCTGGTTCGTCGCCTTCTGTCTCGCAAGACGGGCGCCGACCTCGTCGCCCTGCAGGAAGCCACCGGCTGGAAACCACACTCGGTGCGTGCCGCCCTGAGCGTGATGCGCAAGGCCGGCTACACCATCGACCGGGTGCCCGCGAAGACGGACGGTGCCGCCGTACACCATCGGATCACGGGCACCCCGGAGACGGCATGACGCTCACCGTCGCCGAGATCGAGACAATGGACCGGGCGGCCCTCGTGGCTGCCTGGGACCAGCTCTTCCGCACGCCGGTGCCAGGCGGTCTGAGCCAGTCGTTTCTGCGCCGCTTCCTCGCCTTCGAGGTCCAGACCCGTCAGCGCGGCGGCCTGCCGCGCGGATTTGCAAAGGAGCTCCAGAAGGCCGCCGCGGGCGGTGCAAACGCCCCCAACCCGGCCATGAAGCCCGGTGGCCGCCTGCTGCGGGAATGGAACGGTACGACCCATGCCGTCGAGATCACCGAGGCGGGCTATCGCTGGAACAACGAGACCTACCCCTCGTTGTCCGCCGTTGCCCGCGCCATCACCGGCGCACGCTGGTCCGGGCCCAGCTTCTTCGGACTGACGGAGACATCCTGATGGCCCCCGCGAAAGTGCGCTGCGCCATCTACACCAGGAAATCCTCCGAGGAGGGTCTCGACCAGGAGTTCAATTCCCTGGATGCCCAGTACGAGGCCTGTACGGCCTATGTCGCCAGCCAGAAACACGAGGGCTTGGTACTATGCCGGGACCGCTTCGACGACGGTGGCAAGTCTGGCGGCACGCTCGAGCGTCCTGCCTTGCAGCGCCTCCTGGCGGAAGTCAGTGCCGGCCGCATCGGCATGATTGTTGTCAACACGATCGACCGTCTCACCCGGTCTCTTGCCGACTTCGCGAAGTTGGTCGAGCGCTTCGAGACCACTGGCTGCTCGTTCGTCTCCGTGACCCAGGCCTTCAACACGGCCTCGTCCATGGGGCGACTAACCCTCAACGTGCTGCTCTCCTTCGCGCAGTTCGAGCGCGAGGTCACCGCCGAACGCATCCGCGACAAGATCGCCGCCTCCAAGCAGCAGGGCCTCTGGATGGGCGGCATCCCGCCTCTTGGTTATGATCCCCATCCCGATCCCAAGGTTCGAGAACTTGTCGCGAACGAAAGTGAAGCCCTGACCGTTAGAACGCTCTTCGAGCTCTATGAACAGCATGGCTCGCTCGCCCGGCTTGAAGAGGCCGCAGCTAGTCTCGGCTTGCGATCCAAAGTGCACCGGTTCCGTTCCGGGCGATGCCAGGGTGGCGGTTCGCTCTCCCGGGGGCAGATCCACAAGATCCTCCTGAATCCCGTCTACCTCGGTCAAATCCGGCACAAGGAGAAGTGCTGGCCCGGGCGGCACTCGGCCGTCTTGGATGAGGCGCTTTGGAACCGGGTGCAGGAGAAGCTGCAATCGTCCCCAGGCCGTCGTCGCGGCCAGGCCACTGGCGCTATCACTTCCCCGCTGACCGGGAAGCTCCGGGACGAGACCGGGGATCGCCTGACCCCGACGCACACGGTGAAGGCGGGTCAACGACATCCCTACTATGTCTCGAACCGCCTCATCTCGGGCGGACCCGATCCAACCGGATGGCGCTTGCCCGGCCTCAAGTTCGAAGCCCTCGTGGCCTCCATCATTGCGGACCACATCGCAGCGGCCCTGGCCGAGCATCGACTGCTGTCGACACCTGACCTCAGGCGTGCGAAGGAATTCGGGATCACAGCCCGCAGCTTGGTGCAGGCGCTGAGCAATCGCGACCCCAACATACTGCAAAGTCTGCTGCTAAGCGGAACTGTCTCTCCGCGCGAGATAGGCCTGACGCTGGATCGTGTCGCCTTAGCGAGACGGCTGCAGCTTGCCGCCGATGACCTCGCACCAGACGTAACGACCATCGCCCTGCCGATCAGCCTGCGACGCCGCGGCGTCGAGCAGAAGCTGGTGCTCGCCACGCCGGAGCCCGCGCCGGATCACACCCTTATCAGAACCCTCGCGTCTGCGCACGATTGGGCAGCCGCCCTTCGCCAAGGCGCGCCCCTTTCCAACGTCGCTCGTGATGCCGGTCACCACGGTGCCTTCATCCGCACGCGCGGCCAGCTCGCGTTCCTCTCGCCGAAGATCCAGCGCGCCATTCGGGACGGCCGCCTCCCTCCAGAGATCACACTCAAGCGCTTCATGGCCCAGCCCATTCCGCTCGACTGGGATGCGCAGGAGAAGAGGCTCGGCGTCTGACAGGGGCTATCAGAATTGCTGGACAAGGGTTGAGCCCTAGGGGCTGCACAAGACCATGCATTTTCCCTGCAAGTTCCCTACTCCGGGCCTCAGGGAAATAGAAGCTAACACATTGAACCCGATAAATTTTCTCCGACGAACCGTCATCGAAACCGACCAATCTCTGGAATAATTCCCTCCAAATTCCCTGCTAGCAGGGAAATCCCGGCGAAAACCGTCACCCCGGTTGCGCCCCAGGGAGACGCCGCCCGACAAGCCGCCGACATCTCTCTCTGGAACGAGTCTCCACCCACGAGCGGTGCGCACAAGGCGCGGAAACATAATGCGAAAATACCTATATTTTCATTTCCTATCAATGACTTAGGCGGCTGGCGGGGAGACAGGGATTCGAACCCTGGGAACGCTCTCACGCTCAACGGTTTTCAAGACCGCCGCATTCGACCACTCTGCCACCTCCCCGCGCAGCAGGCGGTGTACGCGCCGGGGCGGGAACTGGCAAGCGGTATCGGGGGTTTTCTCGCCTGCCCCGGTCTGCACACTTTCCATAGCCCGCTTTGCGCGCTATGCTGGCGCGAAGGCGGGACATCTTCCCAAGGCAGCAGGCCGGAACAACCGGCAGACAGGGTGAACAACACCCGAACACAGGCAAGGGACTTCGAGGATGAGCGAAGCGAGAGTAGTGAGCCGGCGTCAACTACGCTTGGCAGTGTCTATCATGGCAATAACGGCCCTGTCCGCATGTAGCGAGGACAACCAGTTTTCCTTCCTCCAGTCCAAACCGGACGCCGAGACCCTTGCGGGGGCCTCGCAGAAATCGACCAAGCTGGTGGAACGGGATGTCGAGGCGCCCGAGGTCTTCTCGGCGACCGAGGCGGGCCTCTGGGATGGCCGCCCCTCCCTCGGCGGCGTCTGGGTCGCCCACCCCGAGGTGTCCGACCCCGAGCGGGTGATCATCCGCAACGAGAGCAACGGCAAGTTCGTGATCGGCGCCCTGTTCCGGCGCGAACGCGAAATCCCCGGACCGCGCCTTCAGGTCTCCTCCGACGCCGCCGAGGCGCTCGGGATGCTGGCCGGTGCCCCGATCAAGCTGAACGTGACCGCGCTGCGCCGTGAAGAGACCCCGGCCGAACCCGCCGAACCGGTGGCCGAACTCTCAGCCGAGGCCCCGGCAGAGGTCGCCAGCGCCGCGCCGGTCGAAACGCCCAAACCCGCGCCCGCGGCAGCCGCCCAGCAGAACGACGACATCGCCACCGCTGCCGCAGCCGCGCTCGAGACCAGCGCGTCCGAGGCGCCCGTTGCCGAGGCCGCCGAGGCCACCGTCGCCGAGGCGGCAACCGAGCCGAAGGCGCGCAAGCCGCTGTTCGGCGGCAAGCTCTTCGGCAAGCGGAACAAGACCGTGGGCGAACCGCTGAACGCGCTTGCCCCCGCCGCAGGCGAGGTCGAACCGGTCCAGGCCTCTATCGCCGCGCCCGCAGTGGCCACCACCGCCATCGCCCAGCCCACGGCAAAGCCCGCCGCGGTTACCTCCAAGCTCGACAAGCCCTATATCCAGATCGGCATCTTCAGCGTACAGCACAATGCCGAGAGCACAGCCGACCAGATGCGCCGCGCCGGAATGGTGCCGACGGTCTTTGAACAATCCAGCAACGGCAAGACCTTCTGGCGCGTCGTCGTCGGACCGGCCCAGACCTCGTCCGAACGCAGCGCCCTGATCAAGCAGATCAAGGGGGTCGGCTTTACCGACGCCTACGCCGTGACCAACTGACAGGAGCCTCACAGTTGAGACCAGCCCTCCGCCTCGTCGCCCTTCCCATCGCCCTGATGCTGGCGGCCCTGCCCGCCGCAGCCTTCGACACCAAGGCCAGGGCGGCCTACGTGATGGATCTGACGACGCACACCGTGCTGCTCGACAAGAACGCGGAAGAGCCCCTGCCCCCGGCGTCGATGTCCAAGCTGATGACGCTCTACATCGCCTTCGAGGCAATCCGTGACGGCCGCCTCACGCTCGACGAGGAACTGCCGGTCTCGACCCACGCGATGAGCTATGGCGGCTCGACCATGTTCCTGAACACCCAGGACAAGGTCAAGGTCGAGGACCTGCTGCGCGGTATCATCGTCCTTTCGGGCAACGACGCCTGCGCCGTCATCGCCGAGGCGCTCAGCCCCGACGGGACCGAGTCCGGCTTTGCCCGCTACATGACCGAGCGCGGCAAGCAGATCGGGCTCGAACAGTCGACATTCATGAACTCGAACGGCTGGCCGCAGGCCGGGCACATGATGTCGGTGAGAGACCTCGCGATGCTGGGCAAGCACATCATCGAGGATTTCCCCCAGTTCTACCCGCTCTTCGCCGAGAAGGAATTCGACTTCGACGGCCGCGCGCCCTCGAACGTGCACAACCGCAACCCGCTCCTGCACATGGACAACGGCGCCGACGGCCTCAAGACCGGCCACACGGTCGAGGCCGGCTATGGCCTCGTCGGCTCGGCCAAGCAGGGCGACCGCCGCATCCTCTTCGTGCTCTCGGGTCTCGAAAGCGAACGCGCCCGCACCGAGGAGGCCGCGGCCATCGTTAACTGGGGGTTTCGCCAATTTGCCGAGAAAACCGTCGCCCGCGCGGGTGAACCGGTCGCCCGCGCCAACGTATGGATGGGGCGGGAGCAGTCGGTAGACCTGGTTCCGGCCGAAGACCTGACCATCCTGCTGCCCGCGCTCGCGCAGGGAGATTTGCAGGGCGAGGTCGTCTACGACGGCCCGATCCAGGCTCCGATCCTCGCCGGTCAGAAACTGGCCGACCTCGTGATCACGCCCGCCGACCTCCCCGAGGTGCGCCTGCCGCTGGTCGCGGCCAAGGCCGTGCCGCAGGGCGGCTTCGTGGTCCGCGTCCGCACCGCCGCGGAACTGCTGATGAAACGGTTCGTCCAGGGACCGGCGGAAGCGTCGTGACGACAGGACAGGGACCCGGCAAGGGCCTCTTCATCACCTTCGAAGGCATCGACGGCTCCGGCAAGTCCTCGCAGGCGCGCCGCCTCGCCGAGACACTGCGCACGCGCGGTGTCGATGTCGTTCCCACCCGCGAACCCGGCGGCTCGCCCGGCGCCGAGGAAATCCGCGCGCTGGTGCTGGAAGGCGACCCGGACCGCTGGTCCGCCGAGACCGAGATCCTGCTCTTCACCGCTGCCCGGCGCGACCACCTCGAACGCACCATCGCCCCCGCCCTCGCGGCCGGGCGCGTGGTGATTTGCGACCGCTTCGCCGACAGCACCCGCATGTACCAGGGCCTCTCGCGCGGCGACCTGCGCGGCATGGTGGACCAGCTGCACAGCCTGATGATCGGGCGCGAACCCGACCTGACCCTGCTGATCGACATGGACCCCGAGGTCGGGCTCACCCGCGCCCTCGCCCGCAAAGGCCACGAGGAACGCTTCGAGGACTTCGGCCCCGAGCTGCAACGCAAGATGCGGCAGGGTTTCCTTGGCCTCGCCCGCGAATTTCCCGACCGCTTCTGCGTGATCGACGGCAACCGCGACTTCGATTCCGTGGCTGCAGAGGTCGAAGGGATCGTGCTAGACAGGCTCGCATGAGCGAAGAGATCGAAGCCCCGGACCAGGCGCCGGGCGCGCCCCACCCCCGCGACACGCAGCGCCTGTTCGGTCAGGACGTGGCCGAGGCCGCCTTTCTCGACGCCTACACCTCCGGGCGGCTGCACCACGGCTGGCTGCTGACCGGCCCGCGCGGGGTCGGCAAGGCTACCCTCGCGTGGCGCATCGCGCGCTTCCTGCTGGCGACCCCGCCCGCAGAGGAGGACGGCCTGTTCGGTGCCCCGCCACCACCGACCACGCTCGACATCGACCCCGAGCACCCGGTCTCCCGCCGCATGGCCGCCCGCGCCGAGCCGGGCCTCGCCGCCGTGACCCGCACGGTCAACGAGGACACCAAGCGCCTGCGCAACGAGATCGTTGTCGACGACATCCGCCGCCTGCACAAGTTCTTCGGTCTGTCCGCCGCCGATGGCGGACGCCGCGTGGTGATCGTGGACGCCGCGGACGAGATGAACACCTCGGCCGCAAACGCCCTCCTGAAGATGCTCGAGGAACCCCCGGCGCGCACCACCCTGCTGCTGATCTCGCACCAGCCGACGCGCCTGCTGCCCACCATCCGCTCGCGCTGCCGCGTGCTGCGCCTCTCGCCGCTCGCGCCCGGGGACATGACCGCCGCACTGGAGCAGAGCGGCACCGAACTGCCCGCCAACCCCGACCACCTTGCCGCGCTCTCCTCCGGCTCGGTCGGCACCGCCCTGCGGATGATCACGCTCGGCGGGCTCGACATCTATGCCGAGCTGGTGGCCATCCTCGCCTCCCTGCCCCGTCTGGACCGCCAGCGCGCGCTCGCGCTGGCCGAGGCCGCCGCCCAGCGCGGGGCAACCGACAAGTTCGAACTCCTGCTCACCCTCATCGACACCGCGCTGTCGCGCCTCGCCGTGACCGGCGCAACCGGCGCCCCGCCAATGCCCGAAGCGGCGCAGGGAGAGGCCGAAACCCTGCTCCGTCTGGCCCAGTCTGCCCAGAAAGGACGCGCCTGGGCCGAGGCGGCCACCCGGATCACCCAGCGCACCCGCCACGGCGCGGCGGTCAACCTTGACCCCGCCGCGCTTGTCCTAGATACGGTTTTCAAGATGCAGGAGACCGCCAGCGGCTGAGTCCGCCCCGTGCGCCCTGCCAAAGCAGCAAGACACCGAGGCAGATGACCGCCCTACCCGAGATCACCGACAGCCACTGCCATCTCGATTTCCCCGATTTCGAAGGCCAGCTCGACGAGATCGTCGCCAATGCGGCGGCGGCCGGGGTCACCCGCATGGTGACGATCTGCACCAAGTTCCACAACCTGCCCAAGGTCCAGGCCCTGGCCGAAACCTACGAGGCCGTGTTCTACGCCGCCGGGGTCCACCCGATGAGTGTGGGCGAACACCGGCCCGTTTCGACCGAGGAACTGGTGGAACTGGCGAAACACCCCAAGTTCGTCGGCATCGGCGAGACCGGGCTCGACTATCACTACACCGCCGAGACCGCCGAGGCACAGAAGGACTCGCTGCGCCGTCACATCGACGCCGCGCGCGAGACAAACCTGCCGCTGATCATCCACGCCCGTGCCGCCGACGAGGACATGATCGAGATCCTCTCCGAGGGCCACCGCAACGGCGCCTACCCCTGTGTCCTGCACTGCTTCTCGTCGGGCCCGGAACTGGCCAGGGTCGCCATCGACCTCGGCTTCTATCTCTCCATGTCCGGCATCGCCGCCTTCCCCAAAAGCCAGGAGCTGCGCGACATCTTCGCCGCCGCGCCGGTCGACCGCATCCTGGTCGAGACCGACAGCCCCTACCTCGCCCCGCCGCCCCATCGCGGCAAGCGCAACGAACCCGCCTATACCGCCTTCACCGCCCGAAAGGGCGCCGAGGTCTTCGGCATGGACTACCCGGCCTTCGCCGCGCAGACGCAGAAGAACTTCGAACGGCTCTTCTCCAAGGTCGTCGCCTACGAGGCCGCCGCCTGATGGGAGAGATGCGCTTTACCATCCTCGGCTGCGGCTCCTCCGGCGGCGTGCCCCGCCTCGGCGGCCACTGGGGCGCCTGCGATCCGGCGAACCCCAAGAACACCCGCCGCCGCTGCTCCATGCTGGTCGAGCGCGAGACCGACGAGGGCACCACCACCGTCCTCATCGACACCACGCCCGACATGCGCGCGCAGCTGCTTGACGCCGGCATCGGCAAGCTCGACGCGGTGGTCTACACCCATTCCCACGCCGACCACGTCCACGGCATCGACGACCTGCGCATGATCGTCTTCAACATGCGCGCGCGCCTGCCCGTCTGGGCCGACGGCGACACCCAGAACGCGCTCTTCTCGCGCTTCGGCTATGCCTTCGTCCAGCCCGAGGGCTCGCCCTACCCGCCGATCCTCGACATGAAGACCATCTCGGGCCCCTTCGAGATCACCGGGGCGGGCGGCGCGATCGACTTCACGCCCTTCCGGGTCGCCCACGGCTCAATCGACAGCCTCGGCTTCCGCATCGGCGACCTCGCCTACCTGCCGGACGTGGCCGACATCTACGACGAGGCCTGGCCGGCGCTGGAGAACCTCGACTGCTTCATCGTCGACGCCCTGCGCCGCGATCCGCACCCGACCCATGCCCACCTCGAAAAGACGCTTGGCTGGATCGAGCAGCTCCAGCCCAAGACCGCCGTGCTGACCAACATGCACATCGACCTCGACTACGACACCCTGTCCGCCGAAACACCCGACCACATCTCCTGTGCCTACGACGGCATGGTGATCCGGGTCGCGTTGTGAGCGCCCGGACATCTCCCTCGGCCTGCTCCCCGGGCCTTCCTCCCCTCCACAAGTTCCGTCTACATGTTCGAAAGCCTTATTGAGGTCATCCTCCCCGTCTTCCTCGTGATCGGGGCGGGCTATGCCACCACGCGCGGCGGCTATTTCAACTTTGCCCAGATCGACGGGCTCATGAAATTCACGCAGGGCTTTGCCATCCCCTGCCTGCTGTTCCGCGCCATCGCCCATATCGACCTCGCCGAGAGCTTCGACCCGCGCCTCCTCGGCTCGTTCTACGGCGGCGCCGCGATCTGCTTCTTCGCCGGCCTCGCGGTCGCCCGCACCCTGTTCAAGAGGGACTGGGAAGACAGCGTGGTCATCGCCTTCGGCTGCCTCTTCTCCAACTCGGTGCTGCTGGGCCTGCCCATCACCGAACGCGCCTTCGGCCCCGACAACCTGACCGGCAACTACGCCATCATCGCCTTCCACTCGCCCTTCTGCTACGGGCTGGGCGTCACCGCGATGGAGATCGTGCGCAACCGGGGCAAATCGCCCTTCGTCATGGCGGGCTCGGTGCTCAAGGCCATGTTCAAGAACGTGCTGATCATCGGCATCATCCTCGGCTTCATCGTCAACGTGTCCGGCCTGCCGATCCCGGTGGTGGCCGAGGACGCGCTCGACCTGATCATCCGCGCCGCCCTGCCCTGCGCCCTCTTCGCGCTCGGCGGCGTGCTGGTGCAGTACAAGCCCGAAGGCGACATGCGCACGATACTCTTCGTCTGCTTCATGTCGATCATGATGCACCCGGCGCTGGTCTACCTCTTCGGCACCATGACCAGCCTCAAGCAGGACCTGTTCCGCTCCGCCGTCCTCAACGCCGCCATGGCGCCGGGCTTCAACGTCTACATCTTCGCCAACATCTACGGCCGCGCCAAGCGCGTCGCCGCCTCCTCGGTGCTGGTGGCGACGGGGGCCTCGGTCTTCACCATCTGGCTCTGGCTGATCATCCTCGGGTCGCACTAGACCACCTGCGCCGCCCAATTGGTCGCCGAAAAATCTTGACTATGTAAGCAGATTGCTTACATATCGAACCGCGAGGGGAACAGAGGCCCGAGTGGATGATCAAGTCATTCCGCCACAAGCAGTTGAAGAAGCTGTGGGAGACCGGAGAGTCAAAGATCGATCATCAGATGCACGACCGCATTCTGAGGCGACTGGATCGTCTTGATGCGGCCGAAGCGCCGGAAGACATGAACCTGCCCGGTTTTGACTTCCACAGACTCAAGGGGTTCAAACCCATGCGCTGCACCATCCACGTGAACGGACCGTGGTGCATCACCTTCGCATTCGAAGATGGCGACGCAATTGTCATAGACTACGAGCAATACCATTAGGAGGCTCAAATGCCGCGCTTCAAGGACCGCTGCCCGTCTCATCCGGGAGCACTGCTGAGGGAAGACATTCTGCCTGCCATTGACAGGCCGAAAGCCGAGATCGCAAGGATGCTGGGCCTATCGCGCCAGCATCTCTATGACATCATCCGCGAGAAGAAACCGGTAAGCCCGGACGTTGCCGTGCGCCTTGCGAGGTTGTTCGGCGGCTCCTCAATCTCCTGGGTGCGCATGCAAGGCGCCTATGATGCCTGGCATGCGGAACGAACCGTCGACGTTTCCGACATTCAGCCGCTGGAGCTGACCTGAACTCGTCGGTGCGACCCGCGAAGGCAGATATGGCCCATTCCGGATTGGAACAGGCCATACCGACAGGTCTTCATCATCTGGACATCACTGGAGCCGCTATCCGGGCCCCGATGCGCCCTTCGTGTTCCGTCTGACCGAGAAGCTCAGGCAACCTGCTTCAGGTCCACCTTCTTCTGTTCGACAAGCGCGCCGTGCAGCGCCGCGATGGCGGGCTCCAGCGCGTCGCGATCCATGATGAACTGAACGTCCACGTTGCGCGGCCCCTGGCTCGCGCCGATGGCCTCCATGCCCGCCGCCGCGATGGCCTGCAGGCCGCGCGTCAGCACCGACAACCCGTTCAGATCGCGCCCAATGACCGAGGCCATCGCGATCGAGCGATAGGAAATCTTGGCCGAGGGATAGCGCTCCGTCAGATCCCGCTCGACCCGGCGCAGCACCTTCAGCGAGCTGTCGACGTAATGCGTGATGGTATTGGCGTTCGACACCTTCGACACGATCCGCACCTGGTGGCGCGTAAGCACCTCGAGGATGGTCGCGTCATAGCCCTTGACCCCCACCATGTCCTGTTCGAACAGCTCCAGCGCGAACAGCGGCAGGCCGGTCACGATCTCGACCGCCGCCGTGCTGGCGGGCTGGTCGTCGATCAGCGTGCCCGGATCGCCAGGCTCGAAGGCATTGGTCACCCGCAGCGGCACGCCCGACTGGCGCAGCACCTTTGCCGCCTTGGGGTGGATCGCCTCCATCCCCATGTTCGACAGCTGGTCGGCCACGTCGTAGTTGGTGCGCCCGAGCTTCTGCACCGCGTCCTCGCCCACCAGCCTCGGGTCGGCAGAAGACAGGTGAAACTCCTTGTGGATGATCGCCTCCCGCGCGCCGCTCAGCGCCGCGAGCCGAGAAAAGGTCACCTCGGAATAGCCCCGGTCGAACTCGCGCATGAGCCCCTCGGCGCATTGCGCATAGCCGGTCACGATCGGCATCTCGCGTTCCGGATCGACACCGTCCATCGCCGACTGAATGCGCTCGTCGAGCGTCACGTCGCCCTCGTCGCGCCAGCCGCTCAGGTCGATGAACCGCGCGTTCACCCCGGACCGCGACAGCATCAGCGTGGCCACGTAGGCCGAATGCGCCTCGCCCAGCCCCGAGAGCAGCTCGCGTGTCTGCGCCATGTGCTCGGACAGCTGGAAGTGCCCGTAGGAACACAGCCGCTGGAGGTCGATCAGGCAGTTGCGCGCGCCCATGATCCGGTCGGCGACAAAGCTGTTGGCCTGGTCGATGTCGCCCTTGTGGTCCAGCACCTTCGAATGGGCCTCCACCATCGCGTCGGCGGCCTTGTCCAGCAGGTCCTGCCAGCCGTGCCCGCGCTCTTCCTGGGCAAAGGCGGCATACACACCCGGCGTGCCGCTCTTCTTGTGCTCGAGCAGCAGGTCGGTGATCCCGCCAAAGGCCGAGACCACGAAGATGCGCCCGTAGAGATCGTCGCCCTGACGATCCCCGATGATCAGGCTGTCGCGCAGCTCGTTCAGGCGGCTCATCGACGTGCCGCCGATCTTTTCTACCGTATGGGCCATGTCAGGCGTCCTCGGTTGCCGGCGCGTAAGAGCCATCTTCACGGTGCACCTCGGTGCCCGTCACCGGCGGGTTGAAGCAGCAAGCCATGACCAGTTCCTCGTCGGCCACCAGCGTGTGCTTGTCGTGCTCGTTAAGGGCGTACATCACCCCGGGGTAGATCTCGTGGGTCTCCCCGGTGGCTAGGTCGGTGATCCGGCCCTTGCCCTTCATGCAGTAGACGCTCTCGAAGTGGTTCTTGTAGTGGAACGTGTGCTCCGACCCGGCGTCGAGGAAGGTGATGTGGAACGAGAACCCCATCCCGTCCTCGGCCAGCAACATCCGCACGCTCGTCCACTTGGCGTCGGCCACCACGCGGTGCTTCTCGTTCTCGGTGATCTTGTTGAAATCGCGTACAATCATCTTGCTTACTCCGCTGCCATATCCGTTTTCGTGCCCATGATCTCCCGGGTCGCCTCGTGGACGATCTCCAGCCCCTTGCGCAGGGTCTCGGCCGGGGTGGTCAGCGGGGCCAGCACCTTGACCACCTGATCCTCGTTGCCCGAGGTCTCGATGATCAGGCCCTTGTCAAAGCAAAGGCGGCAGATTTCGGAGGCCAGCGCACCGGTGCCGACGTCGACACCCTGCATCAGCCCACGACCCTTCAGCCGCGCACCCGGCACCATCCGGGCGATACCGTCGAGCCCGTCGGTCAGCAGCGCGGCCTTGTCGGCCAGTTCCAGCTCGAACCCCTTGTCCGACCAGAACTTTTCGATCGCGACGCGCGCGGTGACAAAGGCATGGGTATTGCCCCTGAAGGTGCCGTTGTGCTCGGCCGGGCCGAAAACGTCATGCTCGGGGCGCACCAGCACCAGCGCCATCGGCAGACCGAAGCCCGAGAGCGACTTGGCCATCGTCACGATATCCGGCGTCACGCCCATCTCCTCGAAAGAGAAGAAGGTGCCGGTCCGGCCGCAACCGGCCTGAATGTCGTCGATGATCAGCAACGCGCCATGCGCCTTGGCGATCTCGGCAATGCGGCGAACCCAGCCGGCGCTGGCGGCGTTCAGGCCGCCCTCACCCTGCACCGTCTCCAGCAGGATGGCCGCCGGGGCGTCGATCCCACCCGAGGCATCGGACAGCATCTGCTCCAGCAGGGCCGCGCTGTCGACACCCTCGGCATACCCGTCGAACGGCATCCGGGTCACGCCCTGCGTGTCCATCGCGGCGCCGCCCCGGTGATAGCCGTTCCCGGTCGCCGCCAGCGCCCCCATGGTCACGCCATGAAAGCCGTTGGTAAAGGCGATGATATTGGTCCGCCCGGTCACCTTGCGCGCGATCTTCATTGCCGCCTCGACGGCATTGGCGCCGGTCGGGCCGGTGAACATCAGCCGGTGATCCATCCCGCGCGGGGCGAGGATGTGGCTCTCGAAGGCTTCGAGGAAGTCGGCCTTGGTCTGCGTATGCAGGTCCAGACCATGGGCAATCCCGTCCCCCGCGATATGATCGACGAGAGCCGCCTTCATGTCGGGGTCATTATGGCCATAGTTCAGCGAGGAACACCCGGCCAGGAAGTCGATGTAGGTCGTGCCGGACTCGTCGATGAGTTCCGACCCGGATGCCTTGGTGAACACCACCGGCATCGACCGGCAGTAGGACCGCGCCGCGCTCTCGCGACGCTCGAATACGGTTGTCATGTCCTTGGGCATGAAAACTCCTTTCGCACTCTAGTGCTATTCTGGAATGTGGGTTGGATCAGGCGACGCGGGCCAGCCGGCGGCGCGGCACGAGGGCGATGGTCACCATGTGCTCGGTGTCATGCCGCCCGCCAAAATGCGCCTCGCGCTCGAAATGCGGCTCGTCGTCCAGTTCGCCGCCCACCGAGCGCGCAAAGCTGCGGAACAACGCCCAGGAGGCGTCGTTGTCCTCGGTGATGGTGGTCTTGAGTTCCTTCGCCTGCGCGCAGACATCGCGCGAGACCAGCTCGGTCAGCATGGACCGGCCAAGCCCCAGACCGCGGGCCTTCTCGCCCACCGCCACCTGCCACACGAACAGCGCATCGCTGTCCGGGATCAGGTGCCCGGACACCCAGCCGACGATCTCGCCATCGAGTTCGGCAACCACGCAGGTATCGGCGAAGTGATCCGCCTGCACGAGGTTGCAGTACATCGAGTTCACGTCGAGCGGGGCGCAGCTCTTGATCAGCGCCCAGATCGACTCTCCGTCGGTTGCATCCGGCTTGCGCAGTGTCAGCGCGTCGGTTCGGTCTTGTGTCAGGTCTTTCGGCATGGACTCCAGCCCGTGATTTACTTCACGAACCTAACTAGTATGCCTCGATAAAAGTTTCAACTTCCGAAGCACTTTTTGCATAAAACAGCACAAAATCGCGCAAATACAGTTACAAAACCTTAACAAATCAGAACGAAACCCCATGTGATATAGTTCAAAAAACGAAGTCATTTGAAAGGATGGTTAGGCAATTGAAGCATCTCGCGCTTTCAGGCAACATATTGCCGATGACACGGACAGGCTCGAACCGCACCGATGAAAGCCTCATCGCGCTCAGGCGTATCCTGCGCGCGGCCGAAGGCTATCAGCGCTCGCTTGCGCAGGCGTCGGGGCTGACCCCGCCCAAGCTGCGGGTGCTGCAGATCGTCGCCGGAAAACCCGATGACGGCGCCACGCCAAAGGCACTGGCCACCCAGATGGGCGTGGCCCAGGCCACCATCACCGCCCTGCTCGACAAGCTCGAGGCCGACCGGCTGGTGGTGCGCCTGCGCTCGGAAACCGACCGCCGCCAGACCAACGTGCTGATCACCGCCCAGGGCCGCGCCGCGCTGCGCGACGCACCGGACGCCCTGCAGCAGCGCTTTGTGCGCGCCTTCGAGCAGATGGCGGACTGGGAACAATCCCAGCTCGTGTCCTCCCTCGAACGGGTGGCGGCAATGCTCGACGCCGAGGACATGGACGCCGCGCCCGTGCTCACCTACGGCGACATCCGCAACACCCCCTCCGCCGACTGATATCCCTGCCTTTATAGAGACTTGCCCGCCTCGGCGCTCCCGCATGGTCGCCGCGGCGACCATGCGTGCGCCCTTGCACGGGCCCATCGCAAGCCCTTGATTCCACGACTTTCGCGCCAAAAGGTGGACAACGGCACATCCAGACCCACATTGTTGCCGTTACCAGATGGGTATGCGGGACTGTTTCGGCGGAGATCGCGCGAAATTGACGCGGGTCAGGCGCCCTCAAAACAGCCCGCAAGCCGTTGTTAATAAAAGAGTTACAAAAACCCAGCGCGCACGCCGAACCGGCCAGCGCCCCTGGAGGCGCCGGCGACTTCTGAATTTCGCTTCAATAAATTTTCAGAATGCCTTAATAACGATCAGCGCCGTTGTATCCGGCGCATGTGTTTACGATTGAAGAAGTGCCAGTAAGGCGGTTTGTTATGGCAACGGTTTTGTCAGGTGTACTCTTGCGTGCCTTGAATTTGTGCGCGGCGACCCTCATGGCGACGCTCTCACTGGGAGTTGGAACAGCCGGAGCGTCCAACCTCAGCTCTCCCTGGACAGTCCCCGATCAGCTGGGCAACCCCATTTCGCAACGCTTTGTCGCGCGCGATGTCGCCATCGTCTCCACCAGGGACGAGAAGGTCTGCGTCGCCAGCCAGCGCATCCGCATCGAGGACTCCGCCTACCTCACCCAGACCGGTGACGCCGTTCCCTTCGACGAGATCGTCCGCAGCCCCGCAACCTCGATCCAGGCCGTCGCCGATGGCGAAGGCACCCGGGGCTTCCGCATCCAGATGAAGTTCAGCCCGGCCCCGGCCAAGGGCATCTTCCTGACGCTCGGCGGCGCCCGCCACGACGTGACCTCGGCGCTTGAACCCAGCACCGACAGCCTCTGGTTCACCGGCGCCCTCGCCGAGGAGATGGCCGCCGCCTTCGCCGATGGCGAGACCCCGGTGCTCGAGTCCACCTCCCGCGATACCGACCACGCCGTGACCGACCGGATCGACGCGCCCGACTTCGCCGCGCTGACCGACTGCACCGCGATGCTCGCCACCGACCGCGAAACCGCCGCGCCGTCGAACCTGATCCGCCTCAGCTTCAACGCCGACGCCCGCACCGCGCCGCTCGCCACCCTGCCCCAGCTGCAGGCCTGCCGGATGACCGACCCTCCGGGAGAGCTGCACCTCGCCAACATCAGCAGCAACCAGGGCTTTTACGCGCAAAGCGACAAGGTCTTCGTGTCGTTTGACGACAACGGAGGCATCAAGCAGATCTACGTGCCCGGCATCTTCGATGGCGATTTCCGCGACGGTGCAACCTCGGTGCGCGTCAGCAAGGCGTCGGACGCGAACCTGCCGACAGAAACCAACCGCGTCAGCGGCTGCATCGGCAGCACCGCGATGGAGCTCTGCCCCTACCGCCAGTCCGATGGCAGCTACCTGATCGCCGCCTGCGTCCCGGACGAACAGGTCGCCAGCATGAGCGAAACGCCCGACTTCACCTCGGTCCCGAGCTTCCCGGTCGCTTACTACCCCACGCCCATCGGCACCGGCTTCTCGACCCCGTCGACCCGCGTCGCCGGGCATGACGAGCCGGAGTACTGGCCGACCGGCGGCACCACCGGAACCGACGTGCCCGACACCCATACCCCGCCCGAGACGCAGGAAACGCCCGAGATCCCGGCCGTGCCGCTGCCCTCGGCCTTCTACCTGCTCGGCCTCGCGATGGCCGCGCTCGTCGGCCTGCGCCGCCGCGCCTGATCTCTGCGGCAGAGGGACGCTCACTCGGACCTCCACCGCCTGACCCGGCCATCGCGGTCATAGTCCACTTCGAACCGGCGGCCATTGTGATCGCGGCCAGCTATCGCGTAGCCGTCCACGCCCAGTCCGATCCTCTCGAACATGGCGTCCGCCGGGAACCGCTCGGCCCGCAGCAGGGGCCCCGGCAGGACCGAGGTCACCTCCGACACCGGGGCCAGCCGATGCGCTCCAGCCTCCAGCCCTTCCAGCGATCCGTCCCGATGGAACACGAGGTCGAGCCATTCCCCGCCGGGCAGCCGCCCGGTCAGACCCGCACCTTCCGCGCCCGGATGAACCTCGATATCCCGCAGCGAGAGCCGCTCCGCCACCACCCGCAGCGCCGCGTCTCCGTCGGGTGAAGGATCGCGATCCGCAAGCACCGGCAGCGCGAAAGCCACCCATATCGCCGCCGCCGTGAGCGTGGCCGCCAGCCCGGTCTTCATCTCGATCCCCTCGAACCCGTGTTTCTCCCTTCAACGGCCCCGGCGGGGCGTTCCGTCGGGCAGATCATCACGTTTACGCCAAGGCAGGCGCATCTCGCCATGCGAGGCTTGCGAGACACCGGCTTGCCCTGTCTACTCCGTCCGAACCCCGGCTTTGCGCCCCACCCCGACGCGGAAACGGCGCGCACCACGATGACCCTCGGCACGGAGCACGACGATGACCCATCAGACCCGAATGACGGCCAGCGACTTCAGCCCCGAACTGCTGGAACTCTACGATTTCTACGCCCACGGCATCATCACCAAGCGCCAGTTCCTCGACCGCGCGGGCAAGCTCGCCCTCGGCGGTCTGACGGCGGCGACGGTGCTGGGCATGATGTCCCCCGACTACGCGCTGGCCGAGCAGGTCAGCTTCAACGACCCCGAGATCCGCGCGGAATGGATCACCTACCCCTCGCCCAACGGCCACGGCGAGATCCGCGCCTACATGGTTCGCCCCACCGCCAAGACGACTGCCCCCGGTGTGGTCGTGGTGCACGAGAACCGGGGCCTGAACCCTTACATCCAGGACGTCGCACGCCGCGTGGCCAAGGCCGGTTTCATCGCCCTCGCCCCCGACGGGCTGACCCCGATGGGCGGCTACCCCGGCAACGATGAGGCCGGACGCGAACTGCAGCAGCAGGTCGATGGCGCCAAGCTGATGAACGACTTCTTTGCCGCCATCGAATTCCTGATGGCCCACGACGACGTGACCGGCAAGGTCGGCATCACCGGCTTCTGCTACGGCGGCGGTGTCTCGAACGCCGCAGCGGTGGCCTACCCCGAACTCGGCGCCGCCGTGCCCTTCTACGGCCGCCAGCCCGACCCCGCCGACGTCGCCAGGATCGAGGCGCCGCTGCTGCTGCACTACGGCGCCCTAGACGAACGGGTGAACGCGGGCTGGCCCGCCTACGAGGCCGCGCTGGACGCAGCCGGCAAGACCTACGAGGCCCATATCTACGAGGGCGCGAACCACGGCTTCCACAACGACTCGACCCCGCGCTACGACCCCGAGGCCGCAGAACTGGCATGGTCGCGCACAATCGAATGGTTCAACCGCTACCTGACCTGAGGCTGCCTATCGCCCCCCGCCAGCGCAGGCGGGGGCCGTCCTCCCCTAGTGAACCACGCTCAGAACCGGCGACCTCTTCAACCGGCTCCACGCATCGTACTGCGAGAGGAAGATCTCCCCGTTCAGGTCGTCGAGCAGCTTGGACCGGCGCAGCCTGTCCATGACCGGCCCTTTCACCTCGGACAGGTGCAGCCCCACCCCCATGTCCTTCAGCCGGTGATTGATCGCCTCGAGGCTTTCCAGGGCGGAATAGTCCACCTCGTTCACCGCCGAGAACATGAGGACGACGTTCCGGATCGCACAGCCCTCTGTCACCCGCTTCTGTATCAGGTCTTCGAGGAACCGCGCGTTCACGAAATAGAGGCTCTCGTCGACCCGCAAAGTCACCAGCGTCGGATCAGTCTCGACCTTGTGGCGGCAGATGTTGCGAAAGTGCTGCGTTCCGGGAACGAGCCCGACCTCGGCAACATGCGGTTTCGATGTCTTGTAAAGGTGGAGCAGGACCGACACCGCAACGCCCGAGGCCACCCCGACCTCCACGCCAAGGCCCAGCGTCAGCAGAACCGTCGTTGCCACGGCGATGAAATCCGTCCGGCTGTAAGCCCATGTTCTCTTCAGGATATCGAAGTCGATGAGGCTCAGAACGGCGACAATGATGGTCGCCGCGAGGGTCGCGTTCGGCAGGAAGTAGACAAGCGGCGTCAGCGCGACCGCCGCAATCGTCAGACCGACAGCCGTAAAGGCCCCCGCCGCGGGCGTCTCGGCACCAGCGTCAAAGTTCACGACAGACCGCGCAAAGCCCCCGGTCACGGGGTAGCCCCCCGTAAAGGCCGCGCCGAGGTTCGCCGCGCCAAGGCCGATCAGCTCCTGATCGGGGTCGATCCTCTGCCGCTTCTTCGCGGCCAGCGTCTGCGCCACCGAGACGGACTCGACGAAGCCGATGATCGAGATCAGGATGGCAGGCACCAGCAGCGTGCTCAGAAGCTTCGGCGAGAGCCCCGGCAAGGTCAGCGGCGGCAGGCTCTGCGGCACCTCGCCGACGATCTTCACGCCCTTGTCTGCCAGCCCGAGCCCCCAGACCGCGACGGTCGTCGCAATGACGGCAACCACCGGTCCGGCCTTGGTCAGGATGTCGGCCAGCGTCGGCGGCACGCCAAACCGCCGCAGGGTTGGCCTGAGAAACTTGCGGACCCAGAAGAGAAAGCCGACCGCGCTGCCACCGATGGCGAGCGTGATCCAGTTCGCCTCGCCCAGATGCCCCACGAGCGAGATGAGCATTTCCGGGAACGTATGCCCCTGCGCGCTCACGCCGAAGATGTGCTTGAGCTGGCTGGTGGCGATCAGGATACCGGAGGCCGTGATGAACCCGGCGATCACCGGGTGACTGAGAAAATTCGCGAGGAAGCCAAGCCGGAGAACCCCCATCAGCATCAGGAAGCTGCCGGAGAGGAACGCAAGGGTCAGCGCGGCGACCGCATACCCGGCGGTCCCCTGTTCGGCGACCTGCCCGATGGCCGACGCCGTGAGGAGAGAAACCACCGCGACCGGCCCGACCGCAAGGGCCCGGCTGGTGCCGAACACCGCATAGAGGATGATCGGCACGATCGAGGCATAGATGCCCGCCTCCGGCGGCAGCCCGGCCAGCAGCGCATAGGCCAGCGACTGCGGGATCAGCATGATCGTCACGATGACCGCGGCAACCATGTCGTTCGAGAACGCCTTGCGGTCATAGCGGCGCCCCCAGTCCAGAATGGGCACGTAGCGGCGAATTTGGTCGATCATATCAGTAGTCCAGAGGGGGGAACGGTTCAGGCATCGGCACTCCAATGCCAGTCAAAGGGCAAGGCACCGAAGGCGCCGCCCGCATCACGGATCGCAAGGGCCGCATCGGCATGCGACGGTCAGCCCACCGAGCCCCCGGAACAGGGCTCTATGGCTCTCCCCGATCAGGTCGCCCCGACCGGGCCGGGCGATGGGCATCGCGTCGGCACCGCGCCTCAGCAATCCCGGCAGGTCTTGATGCCAAGAAGCCCGTAGAGCGGGCAATTGCCAACCAGTGACGTCACCACGAACAGGCCCGACACGATCAGCGCCAGCCAGACCATGACCGCAGAGCCCAGCGCATCGGTGCCAAAGGCCAGGAAGATCAGGATGGCAGCAACGACCAGGCGGGCGCCCCGGTCGATTTTTCCCATGTTGTTGGTCATCTCTCACTCCAACGAGAATCGATAGCTCCAATCTGGCATAACTTCTGCCCAAGTCTCGGTGACATGGTCACCAAACGCCGCAGCACCCGAAGTAAGCAGGCTCACACCTGTGCCCCGGCCGCCTTCACCAGCCGTTCAAGCCCGGCCCGCCCGATCAGATGCACCTCGCCCCGAAGCTGCTCGACCCAGCCGCGCCGCTGGAACTCCGAAAGCGTACGAGAGATGACCTCGCGCGCCGTTCCCAGTTCGGTCGCCAGAAAGGCATGGGTCGCATGGACCACGCCGCCGTCGTCCGCCAGTTCGAGCAAACGCGACGCCAGCCGCACGTCCATCCGCTGGAACACGATATCGTCGATGAGCGAGAACAGGTCGGTGATCCGCCGCGAATAGGCGGTGAACACGAACTGCCGGAACACCGGGGATGTCGCGACGAGGCGGTCAAAGGTCTCCCGGGGAATGGCGACCGCCCGCACGTCCGTCTCCGCGATCCCGTCCGCCGAGTACTTCTCGAACGCGAGCATGCAGGCGGTGGTCAGAACACAGCTCTCGCCCGCATGAACCCGGTAGAGAAACACCTCGCGCCCGGTCTCGGAGCGCTGCTGCACCCGGACGGTCCCTTCGAGAAGCAGCAGAAGATTGTCGGCCGACTGGCCCGGCCCGAAGACCTGCGTGCCCTCCGGCACCGACACGATCTTGCTGCCCGCCTCCAGTTCGGCCCGGACGTCACCCGGCAGCAGGCGCAGCCCCTTGAACTGGTCGATCCATGATCCGCCCATCGTCATACCCCCCTCGTCTCCACCCTCTCGCTCTTCTACCACCTGCGCCCCGCGCGTCGGAGCCTATTGCGCGGCTGTGCCCTCATCCAGACCCACGCCCCCGCTCAACCACCTGACGGCAGACCCTGCGCGATTCCCATCCCCGAACTGGCCCGACGCCGCATGCCCGGAGTCTCGCCGGTCCAGCGCCGGAACGCCCGGTGAAAGTTCGCGGCCGACGAAAACCCGAGGTCATGCGAAATCTGCTCGATGCTCTTCGCGGTCTCCGAAAGGTCGCGGATCGCCACGTCCCGGCGCAGGCTGTCACGGATCGCGCGAAACGATGTGCCCTCGTCCGCCAACCGGCGGATCAATGTCCTTGGCGTCATCCCGAACGCATCCGCCACCCGGTCGAGATGCACCGCCGCCCAGTCGACGCGGTGAATATGCCGGCGGATCCGCAGGGTCAGGTTGTGTTCCCGCTGCCGCGTGAACAACCAGTCGCGCGGCGCCTGCGTCACGAAGCCGACCAGTTCCGCCTTGCTCCGCACCAGTGGGCTCGCCTCCACCCGTTCAAAGGCAATCCCCGAACGCGCGGCGTCGAAACGCACCGGCGCGGGAAACATGACGGCGTAGTCCTCGGCAAAGTCGGGCCGCGCAAAGGCGAAGTCGACGGAGCGGATCGCGATCTCCTCGCCGACCAGCCATGACAGCACCCCGTGGGCGAGTTTGAGCATCAGCAGATGCCCGAACCGCTGCACCGGCCCGTCCCCCAGCGGCACGAGGTCCAGCCGCATCGTCCCGGCGTCCCGGTCCTGATCCAGGCGATAGTCGTCCAGCAACAGGTTCCAGAACGTCGAGAACCGGAACAGCGCGGCGGGCAGGCTGTCGGCCTCCTGCACCGTGGTCAGCAGGTGCTGAAGGGCGCGCGCGCGAATGGGTCGGCTCCACAGGCCCATCATCTCGTCCCCGCTCTCCACCGCAGCCAGCTGGTAGAGGGAAACGATCTGATCGAGGGTCACCCGGCTCTCGCTTCCCGGCCCACTGGCGCCAAGCCCCGACTGCCGCAGGAACGACGCCACCTGCCGGTCGCTGCAACAGTGGCGCAGCGCCTCCAGCCAGTCCTCAATCAGCGCGCGGGACAGGGTCGTCGGATCGGTCTGATCGGAAACGGAGATCATCCGGCCACCCTATCGAGGTTGTCAGTTTAGGGAAATACTCTGTCATGCAATGACATTGTGAGCGGTGATTTGCCCCTGTACCTGTCGCCCCGGGAAAATTCACCTCTCGCAGGAAAGAGACAAGAGATGCCGCACGACGCGACCGGACAGGCCTTCAGCAACCTTCACATCGAGACCCGCGACAGCGGCGTCGACATCGTCACGCTGAACCGGGGCGACAAGCGCAACGCCCTCGATGTCGCAACCATCGAAGAGCTGGTGACCTACTTCAGCAACGCGCGCCGGAACGGGGTGCGCGCGGTCGTCCTGACCGGCGCCGGCGACCACTTCTGCGCCGGTCTCGACCTGATCGAGCACTGGAAGGCGGACCGCAGCCCGGAAGACTTCATGCATGTCTGCCTGCGCTGGCACGAAGCCTTCAACAAGATGGAATACGGCGGGGTGCCGGTCATCGCCGCGCTCAAGGGCGCCGTGGTCGGTGGCGGGCTCGAACTCGCCTCTGCCGCCCATATCCGGGTGATGGACCAGACCACCTACTTCGCCCTGCCCGAGGGCCAGCGCGGCATCTTCACCGGCGGCGGCGCGACCATCCGCGTGAGCGACCTGATCGGCAAGTCGCGTATGATCGACATGGTCCTGACCGGGCGCGTCTATCAGGGCCAGCAGGCCGTGGACCTCGGCCTCGCGCAGTATATCTGCGACGACAGCTTTGCCCTCGCGCTGGAGCTTGCCGAGAAAACCGCGGCGAACCTGCCGCTTACCAACTTCGCGATCTGCTCGGCGGTCAGCCACCTGAACAACATGTCGGCGCTGGATGCAGCCTACGCCGAGGCGGTGGTCGCGGGCGTGGTCAACACCCAGCCCGCCGCGCGGGAACGGCTGGAGGCCTTCGCCAACAAGTCCGGCGCCCGGATCAGGCCCAACACCTGACCCCTCGCGCAATCTGTCACGGATCAGTCCCGGGGCACCGGGGACAACCCCTCGCCTGACGTGATCCGAAGCCACCGTGCCCGCAATACCCCGCCACGCGCCGCAGCTTACCGGAACCGGCGCGTGGTGATATGGCTTATGCCATGATCTGGAACGTTCTTTCCGCGCTTGGCGGCGTCGGCATGTTCCTCGTGGGTATGCTGATGCTCACCGGCGGCCTCAAGGGGCTCGCCGGCAGCCGGATGCGCTCCGTGCTGGTCCGCTTCACCAGCACCCCGCTCACGGGCGCGGTGACCGGCGCCCTCACCACCGCCGTGGTGCAGTCCTCCAGCGCCGTCACCGTTGCGGCCGTGGGTTTCGTCGCCTCCGGGATGCTCACCTTCGCGCAGGCGCTGGGGATCATCTTCGGCGCCAACATCGGAACTACGCTCACCGGCTGGCTTGTCGCCACCCTCGGCTTCAAGCTCGACCTCGGCGAGGCCGTGCTGCCGCTCGTCTTCATCGGCGCCGTCCTCCACCTGACCGGGCGCCCCAAACTCGTCGCCGCAGGGCAGGCCCTCACCGGCTTCGGCCTGCTCTTCATCGGCATCGACTTTCTCAAGGACGGCATGGCGGCCTTCGAGGGCACCGTGACGCCCGCCAACTTCCCCCCCGACACCATCGTGGGCCGGTTGAAGCTCGTGGCCATCGGCCTCGTCATCACTCTGGTGACGCAATCCTCCAGCGCCGGGGTCGCCACGGCGCTCGCCGCCCTCGGGGCGGGAACCATCAACTTCCAGCAGGCCGCGGCACTGGTGATCGGGATGGATGTCGGCACGACCTTCACGGCGGCGCTGGCCACCATCGGCGGCGGCACAATGGCGCGGCGCACCGGGCTCGCCCATGTCATCTACAACCTGATGACGGGCGCCATCGCCTTTCTCCTGCTCGGGCCCTTCGCCGCCGTCACCCTGCCCCGCATCGGTGACGGCACCGGGCAGATCGCCCTCGTCGCCTTCCACAGCTTCTTCAACGGCATCGGCGTGCTGCTGGTGCTCCCGCTGGCCCGTCCCTTCGCCCGGCTGATCGAACGGCTGGTGCCCCAGCGCGGCTCCACCCTGACCTCCGGGCTGGACCCGGCACTGCAGAGAGAGCCCGGCTTCGCCACGCAGGTGGCGCTGGACAGCCTCGCACGCCTCAACACCGCCGCCTGCGATCACATGTGCCGCAGGCTGGGCATGGCTCTGCCCGCGGATGCGGACCCGCATAACAGCGACGATCTCCGGTCCGCGCTGGAGAGCCTGCGTGCATACCTCGACGGCATCCACGTCCCCCCGGGCAGTTCCGATCAGGCCGAGGCCATCAGGAGCGCCTTCCACGCGCTCGACCACGCGGCCCGGCTGCTCCACCGCTGCGACCAGTCCCCCCGCATCGCCACGCTCGCCACCACCCACAGGCTGCGCCGCCTGCGCGGTCTGATCGCCCGCGCCGCCGCCCGGCAGGCACGCCCGGCGGACCCGCTCGCCACCGAGGCCATGCTGGACCGCCTCCAGACCCTGCTGCACGATCAGGGCAAGGGCCCGCGCGACACCATCGTGGCCGCCGCCGTGTCGGGCGACATCACCGACCAGGAAGCGCTCGATCAGCTCGACGCCCTGCGCTGGCTGGACCGCTCGGCCTACCACCTCTGGCGCATCCGCGTCCACATGAACCGCGCCGACGGGGCGGCTGTTCTCGGGGGTCCCCACCCCGAGGTACCGGGACCATAGCCGCTGGCGACCGGCCTTCCCCCATCACCCAGTCCCTGCGCCATACCCCGATCCCGCTCTCCGAAACCGAGCGAGAACCGAGCAAGCGATGGAAGGAGAGTGAAGCCCGAATCTGGAACACCAGAGCCAGCGGGCCATGCGGCCATCCATGCGAACGCCATCGCACTGATCTGTCACATATTTCGGGAAAGGCCACGCCGCAGCGGGAGAGTGTATGGTGCGGTCGAGAAGACTCGAACTTCCACGGGTGTTACCCCACAGCGACCTCAACGCTGCGCGTCTACCAATTCCGCCACGACCGCACGTCTAGGCTTGGTAGAGGGGGCTATAGACGAGGCGAAAAAGGATGTGAAGAGGCAAATCGACGGATATGTCGCGGAATTTCCGCGACGGCGTGATTTCCCCTCTGCCGGGCAGCCGTGCTAGGGTCTCCCACATCAGCAAAACGGAGATTGTCATGGCACAGAGCGCTCCCCCGGTCCGGGTCGACATCGTTTCGGACGTTGTCTGCCCCTGGTGCATCATCGGTTACCGGCAACTGCTTCAGGCGCAGGAACTGAGCGGGATCGAGGCCGAGATTCGCTGGCACCCTTTCGAACTCAATCCCGACATGCCCGACGAGGGGCAGGACATGCGCGAGCATATCGCGCAGAAGTACGGCTCCACGCCCGAACAGAGCCAGTCCTCGCGGGATCGGATCACCGCGCTCGGGGCCGACCTCGGCTTCGATTTCCGGTTCACCCCCGAGATGCGCATGTGGAACACCTTCCGCGCCCATCAGCTGCTCGACTGGGCCGAGGAGGACGGACACCAGACCGCGCTGAAGGAGGCCCTCTTTGCGGCGCATTTCACCGAGGGGCGCGACGTCTCCGACCCCGGGGTGCTGGTCGAGGTCGCCGCCGAGGCGGGGCTGGACCCGGCCCGCGCGCGCGACGTGCTGGAGAGCGGCAGCCACGCAAGCCGCACCCGCTCGAAACAGCGCTTCTGGATCGAGAGGGGCGTCTCCGGGGTGCCCGCGATGGTCTTTGCCGGGCGCTACCTCGTGACCGGCGCGCAGGGCCCCGACACCTACGCGGGCCTGTTGCGGCGTTGCCAGTCCGAGGCCGCCTGAGCCCTTCCAGAATCCGCCGCGGGCGCCTATCTGTGCCCCATGGAATGGATCACATCCGACGGGCTCACCCCCTATGACGAGGCGCTTGCCTTCATGGAAGCGCGCGCCAGCGCCATCGCCGCGGGCGAGGCCGAGGAATGCATCTGGCTGCTCGAGCACCCCCCGCTCTACACTGCCGGGACCAGTGCCCGGCGCGAGGACCTGACCGATCCCGACCGGTTCCCCGTCCACGAGGTGCGCCGCGGCGGGCAGTACACCTACCACGGCCCGGGCCAGCGCGTGGCCTATGTCATGCTCGACGTCGGCCGCCGCGGCCGCGACGTCCGGCGCTTTGTCCAGCAGCTTGAAACCTGGGTGATCGCGGCGCTGGCCGAGTTCAACCTCACCGGCCATATCCGCGAGGGCCGGGTCGGCGTCTGGATCGAACGCGACGACCGCCCCCTGCGCCCCGACGGCGGCAAGGCCGAGGACAAGATCGCCGCCATCGGCATCCGCCTGCGCAAATGGGTCAGCTTCCACGGCATCTCGATCAACGTGGACCCCGACCTGTCGCACTTCGGGGGCATCGTGCCCTGCGGCATCTCCGACTATGGCGTCACCAGCCTCGTCGATCTCGGGCTGCCGGTCACGATGGAAGACCTCGACGTCGCGTTGATGCGCAGCTTCGACCTCGTCTTCGACCCCGAGCCGGTCTAGCCGTTCAGCGCTGCGCCAGCAGTTCCTCCAGCGCGTCCAGCACGATGCGCGGGTGCTCGTACATCAGCAGCTGCCCCGCCTCGGGCACCAGCCGGACCTCGCTGCCCCGGATGCCCTCCATCGCGTCGATCAGGCTGTCGGGCGGCACCACCGGGTCGCGCTCGCCATGCAGCATGATCACCGGCACCTCCAGCGGGCCAAGGTGCCTGCTCCAGTCATAGACCACCAGGTGGCTGTCGGTGGCAAAGCCGATCATCCCCTGCTCGACCGAAAAGCGGAACCCGGCGTGCAGCAGCTCCGTGAGGTCCAGCCGCTCGATCACCCCGGCGTCGTGGGTGCCGGGTGCGAACAGCGCCTTGCGGAAATGATCCACCCCCTGCCCGTCGACCTGCGCGATCCCGGCGCGCAGGATGGTCGGCAGCAGCGCGGGCGCGAAGCGGGCGGTATAGGCCACCACCCTCTGGCGGCGCGGCATCCGGGCCAGCTGGCTCACCCGGGTCACCGGCGGGTTGCCCGAGATGCTCAGCAGCCCCGCCAGCAGCTTGCCCAGCCGCCGGACCATCACCTGCCCGTAGATATTGCCCGCAAGATGGCACATCAGCACCGGGCGGCGCAGCGACAGCCGCTCGATCACCTCCCGGACATGGGCCTCCAGCACGTCCAGCGCATCCTCCCCGCGCGCCACCGGGTCCGATTTGCCGAACCCCGGCCGCACCGGAACGATCATCCGGATGTTGGCCGCGGCCAATTCCTCGCGCAGGAAGAACACCGCCGCCAGCCCGTCGATCATGCCGTGCAGGAAGATCACCGGCCGGCCGCCGCGCGGACCGAACTGCATGACCTGCACGGTCTTGCCCGTCGATTCCATCCTCATCAGCGTCTCGGGAAAGGCCCCGAACCCGGCAAAGGCGCCATCCGAGGCGCCGCGCGGGCGGATCAGGAACACCACCATGCGGATCAGGTCCACCTGCCCCGGCGCGCCGGTCTTGGCCAGAACCGACTTGGCCTGGTTCCGCACCGTGTGTTCCGAGCGCCCGCTGTCCTCGGCGATCTGGCGCAGCGTGCGCCCGCCCAGCAGCTGACGCACAAGGTCCACCTCGGCCCGCGACAGCCCGAAGGAGGTGACCAGCATGGCCTCGGCCTCGTCGCTCCACCGGTACTCGAGGGATTCGATCACCACGGTCAGGCTCGGGCCGCTGCCCGGATGGACCGGGGCGTGGACGATCCGCGCCACCAGGTGGCGCGGCGCCCAGTCGGTCCACAGGATGACCGGGGCCGCCGTGCTGTTGCCCGCATCCGCCTGCCGCAGCATCTGGCCCAGCAACTCCGCCGAATGCGACCCGAGCGCCCGCCGCAGGGTATCGAGCGCCGGATCGCCGCCCAGCAGGTCCCGCGCCGACGGGCTCGCCGCGATCAGCTCGCCCCGGGCATCCAGCAGCAGCGCCACCCCCGGAGCCCGCTCGATGCGCTCACCGATCTGGTCGCTGGGTGTCTTGCGGCCGATCTGCTCGAAAATCTCGTAGGCGCGGGCGAAATGCGCCTGCAGATCGGGGTCGACCTCGACAGCGCCCTCGCCGCCCTCATCCGCCTTCGTCTCGACGATCTGGCTGATGTGGCTGCCCCATACATCCATGAATTCGTCGTAGAGATCCGGTCGAATCACCGATTCGTAGATCGCCGCGATCACCCGCTCCCGGATAGTGCCGTCCGGGGCGGTCTTGCCTGGGTTGTAGGGGCCGTCACTCACGCCGGCCACCGCCTTGCGCCGGCATCGCCCCGATGCCCTCCGCCATCCGATTTAGCCCAAATGGGTCATGACCAGAAAATGCCGAAAATCTAACCTCTGCCTGTCGTTTCTTTCGTGAGTGGCGACTCATATTGATACCAATGCATTTGACTGGACTGCCCAATCCGCAGTCCCGAATTGATTAAAACACCTGCCGCTTCGAGAAATCGGAGCGGCATTTTTCGTTCTCTCGCGAACGAAGCCCCCGTTCACGTCTTTAAAATCAACAACGTACGCGGGGTACTGAAGGTTCCCCGGCCCGCCCCTTTGCTTGCGGTTCCCGCCCCGACTTGCGAGACTCGGACCCAAGCCAACAGGAAAGGCCAAGCGCGATGCTGTCCATAGGTGAACTCTCGCAGCGCTCCGGGGTCAAGATCCCCACCATCCGTTTCTACGAGACGAAGGGGCTGATGCCCGAACCCGAGCGCAGCGAAGGCAATCAGCGCCGCTATGACCGCGCCGCGCTGGAGCGGCTGCTGTTCATCCGCCACTCCCGCGACCTTGGCCTGCCGCTGGCCGATGTCGCCGCGCTGATCTCGCTCGAAGGCGCCAGCGGCGAGGCGCTGAACGCCGCGCACGAGATCGCCCACCGCCAGCGCGACGCGGTGCGCGACCGGATCGCGCGGTTGCGGCTGCTCGAACGCGAACTGGACCGCATCGCCAATGCCTGCGAATCCCATCACGGCGACGGCCACGGCGACCATGTCTGCGCGGTGCTTCACGCCTTCGCCGAACCCGAGTGACCTCACCCCGGCGCGGCGACGGGCCAGACGTCGATAAAGTGAGTATTTGAAAAGGAAAGAAGAGCAATGGCGCCCCATGCTCTTCCCTTGTTCAAATACTCAAACCGGCGCTGCCGTCAGGGCCCGCGCGCGGACTGTCAGCTCACCGCGGCGCGGATCTTCTCCGCGATGGCGGCGATCTCGGCCATGTCGCCCATCACGCCCGGAGGGCCCACCTTGTCGCCCTCATGGCGCGGCAGCACGTGGAAATGCAGGTGGAATACCTCCTGTCCGCCCGGCGCCTCGTTGAACTGCTGGATGGTCACACCGTCGGCACCAAGGCCCTTCATCACCGCGTGGCTCATCTTCTGCACCGTCGCGATCACCGCGGACAGCTGCTCGGCGCTGGCGTCCAGCAGGTTCCGGCAGGGTGTCTTCGGGATCACGAGGCAATGGCCGGGCGCGCGCGGCATGATGTCCATGAACACCAGCGTCGCCTCGTCCTCGTAGACCCGGGTCGAGGGAATCTCCCCGCGCAGGATCTTGGCGAAGATGTTGTCGGGATCGTAGGCGGCCATGCAAAATCCTCCGGCGGGCTGGGCGTCTGCCTCCTTTCTATGGGGCGCCCGCGCCCCGTCAAGGCGCAATCCCGCCCCCTCCGGCGGATCAAGGGGGCGCGTCAATTTATCTTGATCCAGATCAAACTCCGCCATTGATGCACTTCTCCGCGCACTCTAAAAAAACCCTATACAAAGGGCGGGACGGAGGAGTCCTGCCCCCGAGCCAGTTCAGCAGGAGGGTGCCCAATGGCGGACGCAGCCATTCACGGACACGACCACGAGGACAGCCGCGGATTCTTCACCCGCTGGTTCATGTCCACCAACCACAAGGACATTGGTATTCTGTACCTTGTCGTCGCGGCCATCATCGGCTTGATCTCGGTGATCTTCACCGTGTTCATGCGCCTCGAACTGATGGAACCGGGCGTTCAGCACATGTGCCTCGAAGGGGCGCGCCTCTTTGCCAACGCCAGTGCGGAATGTACCCCGAACGGGCATCTCTGGAACGTGCTGATCACCGGCCACGGCATCCTGATGATGTTCTTCGTGGTGATCCCGGCGCTGTTCGGCGGTTTCGGCAACTACTTCATGCCGCTTCAGATCGGTGCGCCGGACATGGCCTTCCCGCGCATGAACAACCTGTCGTTCTGGCTCTACGTCGCCGGGACCACCATGGCGGTCTGCTCGGTCTTCTCGCCCGGCGGCAACGACCAGATGGGCTCGGGCGTGGGCTGGGTGCTCTACCCGCCGCTCTCGGTCAAGGAAGGCGGCATGTCGATGGATCTCGCGATCTTCGCCGTGCACCTCTCCGGTGCCTCGTCGATCCTCGGCGCCATCAACATCATCACCACCTTCCTGAACATGCGTGCCCCCGGCATGACCCTGTTCAAGGTGCCGCTGTTCGCATGGGCCGTCTTTGTCACCGCCTGGCTGATCCTGCTGTCCCTGCCCGTTCTGGCCGGCGCGATCACCATGCTGCTGATGGACCGTAACTTCGGCTTCACCTTCTTCGACCCCGCAGGCGGCGGCGACCCGATCCTGTACCAGCACATCCTCTGGTTCTTCGGTCACCCCGAGGTCTACATCATCATCCTGCCGGGCTTCGGCATCATCTCCCACGTGATCGCGACCTTCTCGCGCAAGCCGGTCTTCGGCTACCTGCCGATGGTCTGGGCCCTGATCGCCATCGGCGCGCTCGGCTTCGTCGTCTGGGCGCACCACATGTACACCGTGGGCATGACCCTGAACCAGCAGGCCTACTTCATGCTGGCCACCATGGTCATCGCGGTGCCGACCGGCGTGAAGGTCTTCAGCTGGATCGCGACGATGTGGGGCGGCTCGATCGAGTTCAAGACGCCGATGCTCTGGGCCTTCGGCTTCCTGTTCCTCTTCACCGTCGGTGGCGTCACCGGCATCGTGCTGAGCCAGGCCGCCGTGGACCGCTACTACCATGACACCTACTACGTCGTGGCGCACTTCCACTACGTGATGAGCCTTGGCGCGGTCTTCGCCATCTTCGCGGGCGTGTACTTCTACCTGCCCAAGATGTCTGGCCGCATGTACCCGGAATGGGCCGGCAAGCTGCACTTCTGGACCATGTTCATCGGTGCCAACCTGACCTTCTTCCCCCAGCACTTCCTGGGCCGTCAGGGCATGCCGCGCCGCTACATCGACTACCCGGAGGCCTTCGCCTACTGGAACCACTGGTCGTCGATCGGGGCCTTCATCTCCTTCGCCTCGTTCCTCTTCTTCTTCGGGGTGATCTTCTACACCCTGCGCGCAGGCGCGAAGGTGACCGTGGCGAACCCCTGGAACGAGTATGCCGACACGCTGGAATGGACCCTGCCCAGCCCGCCGCCGGAGCATACCTTCGAGATCCTCCCCAAGCGCGAGGACTGGGACAAGCAGCACGCGCACTGAGCGTAGTGAGACAAGATCGAAAGGCCCCGCCCCCGCGGGGCCTTTTGCTTTTGCAGGAGCCGCGTTTTGAGCCCGGCGGGAATCGCGCTATCCTCGCGGGCGGGCACGCAACGGGGGAACGCACATGCCAGCTCTCGATTTCTGGTACTCGATCGGCAGCACCTACTCCTATCTCACGGTCATGCGCATCTCGGACCTCGCGGCCACGCGCGGGGTCGCGGTCAGCTGGAGGCCCTACAACGTCCGCGAGATCATGCTAGAACAGAACAACATCCCCTTCGCCAACAAGCCGAACAAGACAGCCTACATGTGGCGCGACATCGAACGGCGCGCGGCCCGCTTCGGGCTGCCCGCGCGCATCCCGGCTCCCTACCCGCTGGTGCACCTGCCGCTGGCCAACCAGGTGGCGGTCATCGCCGCCCGCGACGGCTGGTGTGAAGCCTACAGCCGGGAAACCTACCGGCGCTGGTTCCAGGAGGGCGAACCCGCGGGCAGCGAACCGAACCTCTCCGCCAGCATCGCCGCCGCCGGGCAGGACCCTGCCCCGGTGCTTCAGGAAGCCTCGGGCGAGGCGGGCATCGCCCTGCTCGCCGCAGAGACTGACGTGGCGCGCAAGCTCGGCATTTTCGGCTCCCCCTCCTTCATGGCGGGATCCGAGCTGTTCTGGGGCGATGACCGGCTGGAAGAGGCCCTCGACTGGGTCTGCGGAACCAGCCCCGCATGACCTGTTGTCCTGTCCGACCGCTTAGGTAAGATTCCCCCCATGCCCTACGCGTGGACGGACCCGGACCCCGACAGCGAAACGGAAGAACTCCGCCTCTGGCCGCACCAGTCGCTGCAGCCGCGCGGCTTTGTCCTGTTCATCGGGGCGACGATGGTGATGTTTCTCTTCCCGCTCTTCGCGGTGCTCGGCACCGTGATCCTCTGGGCGCTGCTGCCCTTCCTGCTGGTGGCCGTCGCCGGCATCTGGTTCGCGCTGAACCGGAACCGGCGCGACAAGCAGGTGCTCGAGGTGCTGACCCTGAGCAGAGACCGCGCGCACCTGTTGCGGCGCGATCCCGACGGGCGGGAACGCGAGTGGGAGTACAACCGCTACTGGACACAGCCGCATCTCTACCCGACGGGCGGGCCGGTGCCCTGCTACGTCACCCTCACGGGCGGCGGGCGCGAGGTCGAGATCGGGGCGTTCCTCTCCGAAGAGGAACGCAAGGCGCTGCACCGCGACCTGCTGGTCCGGCTGCAACGCGCCGCGTAGGCAAAGCGCCTGCGCGGCACCGTCTTCATGGGCCGTCCGGTGGGAGGGCGTTACCGCCCTGCCCGGTTCAGCCCGAGCAGAGCTTGTTCTTGACCAGCGGACCGACCTTGGCAAAGTCCATCTGGCCGGTATAGCGCGACTTCAGTTCCGCCATGACCTTGCCCATGTCGCGGATCGAATCCGCGCCGGTGCTGGTGATCACACCGCTCACCGCGTCATCCACTTCCTGCTCGCACAGCTGGCGCGGCAGAAATTCCTGGATCACCTCGATCTCGGCGAGTTCGCGTTCCGCCAGATCCAGCCGCCCGCCCTCTTCGTAGGCGCGCGCGCTTTCCTGGCGCTGCTTGGTCATCTTGCCGAGAATGGCCAGCACCTGGCCATCATCGACGCCGTTTTCGCCACCGTCGCCACCGTCGGCGCGGGCCGCGATGTCCTGGTCCTTGATGGCCGCATTGATCAGCCGCAGCGTCGACAGTCGCGTGGTCGCCTTGTCGCGCATGGCCTGCTTCAGGGCCGTATTGACCCGAGAGCGCAAATCCATTTGTTCGTTCCATCCCCATGGATCGTGAAGCCTTGCACTTTATCCAATGCGCGTTGTCGATACAACAGGACATTGCGCAACGTCAGAATGGCCGGAATCGCGATTTTCGCCAGAAACGGCGGGTTGACCCTGCCCGACCCCGACCTTATTGATCCGACAATTTGCCAACATCGGAGACTCGCGCCATGGTCGATACAGCCCCCATGAAGCCCACCGCCTGCCTTGCGCTTGCCGATGGCACCGTGTTCTACGGTCAGGGCTTCGGCGCCACAGGCCAGACCGTGGCGGAACTCTGCTTCAACACCGCGATGACCGGCTACCAGGAGATCATGACCGATCCGTCCTACGCGGGTCAGATCGTCACCTTCACCTTCCCCCACGTCGGCAACGTCGGCGTCAACCCCGATGACGACGAGACCGGCGACCCGGTCGCCGCCGGCATGGTGGTCAAGTGGGACCCGACCCTGCCCTCGAACTGGCGCAGCGCCGAAGAGCTCAAGACCTGGCTGGCGCGGCGCGGCCGTATCGCCATCGGCGGAATCGACACCCGCCGCCTGACCCGCGCGATCCGCCAGCAGGGCGCGCCGCACGTGGCGCTCGCGCATGACCCCGAGGGCAACTTCGACGTGGCCGCGCTGGTCGCCGCCGCCCGCGCCTTCCGCGGGCTGGAGGGCATGGACCTCGCCAAGGACGTGACCTGCGCCCAATCCTACCGCTGGAGCGAAATGCGGTGGGCCTGGCCCGAGGGCTACACCGATCAGACCGACGCCAAGTTCAAGGTCGTCGCCGTCGACTACGGCGCCAAGCGCAACATCCTGCGCTGCCTCGCCTCGGTCGGCTGCGACGTGACCGTTCTCCCGGCCTCGGCCACTGCCGAGGAGGTGCTGGCGCACAACCCCGACGGCCTGTTCCTCTCGAACGGCCCCGGCGACCCGGCGGCAACCGGCGTCTACGCCGTGCCGATGATCAAGGACGTGATGGACAAGACCGATATCCCGGTCTTCGGCATCTGCCTCGGTCACCAGATGCTGGCGCTGGCGCTCGGCGCCAAGACGGTCAAGATGAACCACGGCCACCACGGCGCCAACCACCCGGTCAAGGACCTCGAGACCGGCAAGGTCGAGATCACCTCGATGAACCACGGCTTCGCGGTCGATGCCCAGACCCTGCCCGGCGGCGTGATCGAAACCCACCGGTCGCTGTTCGACGGGTCGAACTGCGGCATACGCATGACCGATCGCCCGGTCTGGTCGGTGCAGTACCACCCCGAGGCCAGCCCCGGCCCGCAGGACAGCTACTACCTGTTCGAGCGTTTCGCCGAGGCGATGGCCGCGCGCGTCGAGGCGTGATCGCGCCTTAACACTGGATTAACCAGTCTCTGACATCCTCCCCGCCAAGGCTTCTCAGCGTGGCGGGGCAGGATGACGACATTGACCATGCGCCCGGACCTCCCCGATCCGGCGCAATCCTATGCAAACGGACGCGTCCCGCTCGGCCACTGCCTGGTCGAGGGCGGTGTGATCACCCCCGCCCAACTGCTCATGGCACTGCACCTCCAGCAGCGGCTCTCCGCCCCGCTGGGCGAGATCCTCGTGGCGCAGGGCTGGGCCAGCGGCGACCAGATCCAGTCCGCGCTGGCGGCGCAGTTCTCGATCCCCCGCGCCGACTTTGCCGGCCTGCGCCCCGACCCGGCCCTCGCCGCGCGGCTGACCCCGGCCTTCTGGCTGCGCCACAGGTGCCTGCCCTGGACCCACGCGGGCGGCACCACCCTGATCGCGACTGAACGGCCGGACCTCTTCGAGGATCTGCGCCCGCGCCTTGCGGACAGCTTCGGCCCCGTGGCACCCGTTCAGGTTTCGGGCGCCGAGCTCAATCAGGCCATCACCGCCTGCATCGGTCCGCGCCTTGCCCGGGGCGCAGGCTGCCGGGTTCCGGCCCGCTATAGCTGCCGGTCCTGGCACTGGGCCCTGCCCCTCGCCCCCGTGCTGCTGATCCTCGCCGCGCTCACCCTGTTCCTGCTGGTCCCCGGCACCGGCATCGTGGTGCTGGGCGCGTTGGCCCTCACCACGCTGATGCTCTTCACCGGGCTCCGCCTCGTCGCCCTGCTCGGCAACCTGCTGCGCCCGCCGACCCGCGCCCATTTGCGCCCCCGCGCTGCGCAGCAGCCGCGCATCTCGGTCATCGTCCCGCTCTACCGCGAGAAGGAGATCGCCGCCGCCCTGCTGCAGCGCCTCTCGCGCCTCACCTACCCCAAATCCCTGCTCGAAGTGCTCCTCGTGCTGGAGGAGAAGGACGAGATCACCCGCCGCGCCCTCTCCGAGGTCCGCCTGCCGCACTGGATCCGCGTGGTCGAGGTGCCCGATGTCGGCCCGCCCCGGACCAAGCCGCGCGCCATGAACTACGCGCTGGATTTCTGCCGGGGCACCATCATCGGCGTCTGGGATGCCGAGGATGCCCCCGCCAGCGACCAGCTCGAACGGGTGGCAGACCATTTCGCCCGCTGCGACAAGGACGTGGCCTGCCTGCAGGGGGTGCTCGACTACTACAATCCCCGCACCAACTGGATCGCCCGCTGCTTCACCATCGAGTACGCCGCATGGTTCCGGGTGATCCTGCCCGGCATGGCGCGCCTCGGCATGGTGGTGCCGCTGGGGGGAACCACACTGTTCTTCCGCCGCGACACGCTCGAGGAACTGGGCGGCTGGGATGCCCACAACGTGACCGAGGACGCCGACCTCGGGATCCGCCTCTGCCGCATGGGCTACCGGACAGAGATGATCCCGACCGTCACCTACGAAGAGGCCAATTGCCGCCCCTGGCCCTGGATCAAGCAGCGCTCGCGCTGGCTCAAGGGCTTCCTCGTCACCTACCTCGTGCACATGCGCGCGCCCCGTGCGCTGCTTCGCGATCTCGGCGCCTGGCGGTTCCTCAGCTTTCAGGCCTTCTTCCTCGGCACCGTCGGCCAGTTCCTCCTCGCCCCCGTGCTCTGGTCCTTCTGGCTCCTGCTGCTGGGCCTGCCCCATCCCGCGCGCGACCTGCTCGGCACCTCGGGTCTCTATGCCGCCAGCGCCATGTTCCTGCTGTTCGAACTGCTCAGCCTGACCATCGGCATGATGGCCGTCACCCGCGCCGAACGCAGGTTCCTGATGATCTGGACGCCTTCGATGCTGTTCTATTTCCCGCTGGCCACCATCGCCGCCTACAAGGCCCTGCTGGAACTCGTCCTTGCCCCGCATTTCTGGGACAAGACCGAACACGGCGTCGCCGCCGTCGATCAGAAACTGGGCGAGGTCTAGGGCGGCTCAGGCCAGCCGTTCGCGCTGGTCCGCATCCAGCTTGAGCCGCGTCTTGAAGGCGATCGAGATATGATCCTGCAGCGCCTTCTCGGCCGCCGCCTCGTCGCGGCGGGCAATGGCCGCCACGATGGCCTTGTGCTCGGCCTGCGCCATCTCGCCCCGCCCCTCCGCCGCCAGCGACGTCGTCGCCATCAGCGCCATCGACCGGTGCACGAGGTCCAGCTGCTGCACGAGGAACCGGTTGTGCGAGGCCAGATGGATCTGCGCGTGGAACCGGCGGTTGGCCCGGGCCAGCGCGCGCGGGTCGTTCACCAGCGCGTCATCGGCGTCGACCATCTCGGTCAGCACCGTGATCTCCTCCTGGCTGGCATGGCGCGCGGCCAGCCGGGCCGCCAGCCCCTCCAGCTCGCGCCGCACCTCGTAAAGCTCGGCCATCTGGTTGTGATCCAGCGAGGCCACGATCAGCGACCGCCCGTCCCTTGCCAGCAACGACTGCGTCTCGAGCCGTTGCAGCGCCTCGCGCACCGGGGTCCGCGACACGCCAAGCCGCTCTGCAAGGTCGCTCTCGACCAGCCGGTCGCCCGGCCGGTAGACGCCGGAATCGATGGCGTCGAGGATCATGCTGTAGACGTCTGTCTGCGAGGACCGGTTTTCTTTCATGCGCGCACATTAACCCGCAATCGCGCCGTGTCCACTGGCAGTTCCGCCCAAGCTTGCCGTCGCCTCCCCGCTGGAGTAGAGCCGGAGGCATGGTCAAAGAAGCGTTCCGCCACGTCGAAACCTGGGTTTTCGACCTCGACAACACCCTCTACCCGCCAGAGGCCCGCCTGTTCGATCAGATCGAGGTGCGGATGACCCAGTACGTCATGGAGTCTCTCGGCGTCGACCGCGACAAGGCCGACAAGCTGCGCCGCCACTACTGGCTGACCTACGGCACCACGCTGGCCGGTCTGATGCGCGAACACGACGTGGACCCGGCCCCCTACCTGACCACCGTCCACGACATCGACTTCGGCGTGCTGGCCGAAGACGCCTCGCTGCGCGCCAATATCGAGGCCCTGCCCGGCCGCCGCATCGTCTATACCAACGGCAGCGCCCCCTACGCCCGGAATGTGCTGCAGGCGCGCGGTCTCTCCGGTCTCTTCGACGCGATCTACGGCGTCGAGCACGCCGAGTTCCGCCCCAAGCCCGAGCGCGAGGCGTTCGAGACCGTCTTCGGCATCGACGGGCTTGACCCGAAACGCGCCGCCATGTTCGAGGACGACCCGCGCAATCTCGCGGCGCCCCACGCGATGGGCATGCAGACCGTCCATGTCGCACCCACGGCCCATCCCGCCGATCACATCCACCACCACACCGACGACCTCGCGGGCTTCCTCGGCCGCCTGCTCTGACCCGGCCGGGCCCGCGCCCAGCGCGGGACAGAATGTCGCTTTGCCCGGGGTCCCCGGCGCCCCCATCTGCACCTCTGCACCCCCGGAAAGGACCAGAGATGACAGATATCCCCCACCCGCGCCGCGCCTATCACCACATCCCCGTCTTCGGATGGCTGGCCCGCGACCTCGAGAGGGACTTCATGGGCAACATCGGCTATGCCCTCTTCGTGCTCGTCACCCTGCTGATCCTCGCGGTCAAGACATGGGGCCTCGTCGCGCTCGGCCTGACCGCGCTGGCGCTGGTCCCGGTCATGTTCGTGATCCTGATCCTGCTGACGCTGGGCGACTGACGCGGCCGGGGCTTGCATGTCCCGGCGCATTTCCCGCATGGTCCGCACGAACCGACGCCCCGGACCGGAGACCCCCGGCATGACTGACAGCTGCGATATCGTGATCTCCGGCGGCGGCCTCGCGGGCCTCACCGCCGCCGCGGCCTTCGGCGCCGCGGGCTTCTCCGTCGTCTGCCTCGACCCGGCCCCGCCGGTCACCGAACGCGACGCCGAAGGATCCGACCTGCGCTCGACCGCCCTGCTGCAACCGGCGCGGACCTTGCTGGAAAGCTGCGGCCTGTGGGACAGGCTCGCGCCCCACGCCGCCGCGCTCGAGGTCATGCGGATCGTCGACGCCGGTGGCACCGAGCCGACACCCCGCGTCGTGCGCGAATTCCGCGCCGCCGAGATCTCGGAACAGCCCTTCGGCTGGAACTTCCCCAACTGGCTCCTGCGCCGCGAGGGGCTCGCGCATCTGGCAACCCTGCCGAACGTCGAGTTCCGCCCCGGAACCGCCACCAACTCGCTCTTCACCCGCACCGGCGAGGCCCGCGTGGGCCTCAGCGACGGCACCCGCCTGCGCGCCCGCCTCGTCATCGCCTGCGACGGGCGCAATTCCCCCATGCGCGAGGCCGCAGGCATCGGCGTGCGCACCCTGCGCTACGGGCAGAAGGCACTGGCCTTCGCCGTCACCCACCCGGTCCCGCACAACAACGTCTCGACCGAGATCCACCGCAGCGGCGGTCCTTTCACGCTGGTCCCGCTGCCCGATTACGAGGGCAAGCCCTCCTCCGCCATCGTCTGGATGGAACGCGGCCCCCGCGCCCGGCAGCTCGCCGCGCTGCCCGTGCCCGCGTTCGAGGCGGCGCTGGCCGAACGCTCCTGCGCCCTCTTCGGTCCCCTCACGCTCGCCTCGCGCCGCAGCCTCTGGCCGATCATCGCGCAGGAGGCCGAGGCGGTCACCGGCGAACGCCTCGTGCTGATGGCCGAGGCCGCCCATGTGGTGCCGCCCATCGGCGCACAGGGCCTCAACATGTCGCTGGCCGATCTCGGCTGCCTGCTCGATCTCGCCACCGCCCGGCCCGACGGTCTCGGAGACCAGCCGATGCTCGACGCCTACGCCCGCGCGCGCCAGCGCGACATCCACCTGCGGGTGCAGGGCATCGACCTGCTGAACCGCGCCTCGATGGCCGAGGCGCAGCCCCTGCGCGACGCCCGCGCCGCCGGTCTCAACGCGCTCTACGCGCTGCCCCCGGTGCGCCATACGCTGATGCGGATGGGCCTCGGGGTCAGCTAGGGCGCCTTACAGCACCTGGTCGACGACCCGCTTGAGCCGCGCCAGAGTCGCCTCCACGTCATAGAGCTTGTCGAGCCCGAACAGGCCAAGGCGGAAGGTCATGAAACCCTCGGGTTCGTCGCACTGCAACGGCACCCCGGCCGCGATCTGCATACCCTTGGCCGCAAACGCCCGGCCGGTCTGGATCTCGGGGTCGGTCGTATAGCTCACCACCACGCCCGGCGCGCCGAACCCGTCGGCGGCGACCGAGACGATGCCCTTGTCCTTCAGCATCGCCCGCACGCCGTTGCCCAGCTGCCACTGCGCCTCCTTCAGCCGCGCGAAACCGTACTCCCGCGTCTCGGCCATGGTGTCGCGGAACGCCAGCAGCGCATCCGTGGGCATCGTCGCATGATAGGCGTGGCCGCCGCTCTCGTAGGCCACCATGATCTGCCGCCACTTCTTCAGGTCGATGGCGAAACTGTCCGACTGGGTCTCCTCCAGCCGCGCCGCGCCCCGCTCCGAGAGCATCACCAGCCCCGCGCTCGGCGAGGCGCTCCAACCCTTCTGCGGCGCGCTGATCAGCACGTCGACACCGGTCGCCTTCATGTCGACCCAGGCACAGCCCGAGGCGATGCAGTCCAGCACCATCAGCGCCCCGACCTCATGCGCCGCCGAAGCCAGCGCGGTCACGTAGTCATCGGGCAGGATCACCCCCGCCGCCGTCTCCACATGCGGGGCAAAGACGATCTCGGGCTTCTGGTCGCGGATCGCCGCCACCACGTCCTCGATCGGGGCCGGGGCAAAGGGCGACTGCGCCGCGTTGCCGGTCCGGCGCGCCTTCATCACCGTGGCCTCCGAGGTCAGCCCGCCGGTTTCCATGATCTGGCTCCAGCGGTAGCTGAACCAGCCGTTGCGCACCACCAGCGCCCGCTTGTCCCGCGCGAACTGCCGCGCCACCGCCTCCATCGCGTAGGTACCGCCGCCGGGCACCACCGCAACCGCCTCGGCATTGTAGACCTCACGCAGCATCGCCGATATGTCGCGCATCACCTGCTGGAACTTCTGCGACATGTGGTTCAGCGAACGGTCGGTGAAAACGACCGAGAATTCTTCCAGACCGTCCGGGTCGACGGTACCGAGCAATGCGGGCATGGGGCCTCTCCTCAACTTGGGTTGCCCGAGCCTTACTCCCTTTGCCCCACCAATGGCAAACGTCAGCCGATGGGCCCCGGCCGCCGCTCCTCGCTCAGCAGCACATTGGCCTCCACCTCCCCCGCCCCCGGCAGGGTCATGATCCGCCGCCGCAGCAGCCGCTCGAAGTCGGCAAGGTCGCGCGCGACGACCCGCAGGCGGAAGTCGTACATGCCCAGCACGTGCTCCACCGTCTGCACCTCCGGGATCGCGCTCACCGCGCGTTCGAAGTCGGCAAGGCTCGCCTGCCCCTTGCGCCCCAGCTTGATGCCAAGGAACACGGTCACCCCATAACCCAGCGCCTCGGCGTTCAGCCGCAGCCGCCGCCCCCGGATCGCCCCGGCCTCCTCCAACCGCCTGATCCGTCGCCACGTGGCGGGCTGCGACAGGCCCACCTGCCGGCCCAGCGCCCCCGCGCTCTGCGTCGCGTCCCGCGCCAGCGCCCGCAGCAGGTGGCGGTCGGTCTCGTCCAGCTCGATCATACCGGCAGCCCCTCGTCCCACTTGATCTTGGCAATGTGCATCAGCGCCTCGAGGTCGGCGATATGCGGCAGCGTCAGGATGCGGTCCCGGTAGAGCCCCTGGTAGTGTTCAAGGTCGCGCGCGATCACCGAGAGGCGCACATCGGTCCGCCCGATGAAGGTCTGCATCTCCAGCACCTCCGGCACCTCCCGCGCGGCGGCCAGGAACTCGTCAAAGGCGCGCGGCTGCGACTTGTCCAGCGTCACCCGCAGCGACACCTCCACCGCATAGCCCAGCGCGCGCCAGTCGATCACCGCCTCCACGCCCTCGATCACGCCCTCGCCGCGCATCCGCTCCACCCGCCGCCAGCAGGTGGCCGAGGTCACCCCGGCGCGCTCGGCCAGCTCGGGCATCGCCAGCGTCGGTTCGGCCTGGTAATGGCGCAGGATCCGCCGGTCCACGTCATCAAGCATGATCATTTCACGAATGCCCGGTTCAGAGAATAATTCTTCTTCTCTTTCGCAAATACTCACAAATCCCGCAATCGCAATCGGCGCGACACAGGCGTATTCAGTGCCCAACGGATACACCAAGAGGAGGACTGCGAAATGCGCGTCTATTACGATCGTGACTGCGACATCAACCTGATCAAGGACAAGAAGGTCGCCATCCTGGGCTACGGCTCGCAAGGCCACGCCCACGCCCTGAACCTGCGCGACTCGGGCGCCAAGAACCTCGTCGTCGCCCTGCGCGAGGGCTCCGCATCGGCCAAGAAGGCCGAAGCCGAGGGCCTGACCGTCATGGGCATCGCCGAAGCGGCCGCCTGGTGCGACCTGATCATGTTCACCATGCCCGACGAACTGCAGGCCGAGACCTACAAGAAATACGTGCATGACAACCTGAAGGAAGGCGCCGCGATTGCCTTCGCCCACGGCCTGAACGTGCACTTCGGCCTGATCGAGCCGAAAGCCGGCGTCGACGTCATCATGATGGCGCCCAAGGGCCCCGGCCACACCGTGCGCGGCGAATACACCAAGGGCGGCGGCGTGCCCTGCCTCGTGGCCGTTCACAACGACGCCTCCGGCAAGGCACTGGAAATCGGCCTCTCCTACTGCTCCGCCATCGGCGGCGGCCGCTCGGGCATCATCGAGACCAACTTCCGCGAAGAGTGCGAAACCGACCTCTTCGGCGAACAGACCGTTCTCTGCGGCGGCCTCGTCGAACTGATCCGCATGGGCTTCGAGACCCTGGTCGAAGCGGGCTACGCCCCGGAAATGGCCTACTTCGAGTGCCTCCACGAGGTGAAGCTGATCGTGGACCTGATCTACGAAGGCGGCATCGCCAACATGAACTACTCGATCTCGAACACCGCCGAGTACGGCGAGTACGTCTCCGGCCCGCGCATCCTGCCCTACGACGAGACCAAGGCCCGGATGAAAGAGGTCCTGACCGACATCCAGACCGGCAAGTTCGTGCGTGACTTCATGCAGGAAAACGCTGTCGGCCAGCCGTTCTTCAAAGGCACCCGCCGCCTGAACGACGAGCACCAGATCGAGCAGGTCGGCGAAAAGCTCCGCGCGATGATGCCGTGGATCTCCGCCGGCAAGATGGTCGACAAGGCCAAGAACTGATCCCCGCTCCGGCCTCCCGCGCCACGCGCGCGGGACACCCGGTCAGATCTCTTCAGAGGGCGCGCCAACCGGCGCGCCCTTTCTTCTGTCGGGCTGAATATCCTTTGGGTTGAATCAACGCCCCGAGCGACACTCCCTTACCGCGAATTTCCGGACGTTCTGCGCGAATTGAATTGCTCCGCGCGAGTCAACGAACGTAAGCTTAACCATTAGCCATCAAATCTTTGACAGCCGACCGGAGCCTATCGAATGACAGTCCTGCGTACTCTGGTGTTTACCCTTCTCGCGAGTGTTCTTGGTTCCACGCTGCAAGCCAGCCCCTTCACCCTCTACTACACCGTGACCGACACCGGCAGCGGGTACGACTACAGCTTCAACCTCGTGGCCGACGACAACGACGGCACCCTCGGAGCTGGCGCGACCATCAACTGGTTCGTCATCGGCGACGCCCTGTCCTCTGCCAGCCCCATCACCGAAGGGGCGAGCTTCTTCACGAGCATACCCAGCAACTGGTTTGCCTCGTCCTCCGGTGGCGGCCACAATGGCCCGACCCTCTGCTACAGCGGCTCCTGCGGTGCGAGCCCCGCGACCTTCACGCTCGGGGACACTCTCAGCTTCACCGGCCACTCGGCGACCCTGGTGGAGTCGGGCCAGCTGCTCTGGAGCACCCTCTCGGGCTCCCCCCGCACAGACTTCGCGGTCGCCGTGCTGGGCGAGGTCACCTCGGTTCCGCTCCCTGCCGGCCTGCCCCTGCTCGCTGGCGGCCTCGCGGCCCTCGGCCTCGTCGCACGCCGCAAACGCGCGGCCTGACACCCCACACCCGAACCTGCAAGCAACGGCCCGGTCCTCCGGGCCGTTTTCATTTCCACGCCTCGCCACTGCACGGCGCCAGAAACTTCACAGGCGAACGGTTCGCCTTGACGTCCCTTCGGCGCGGGGCGAAACAAGGGCATGTGTCCGGTGCCATGCTGCAGGCCAGCCGCCCCGGAGGAGGAACGCATGACCGACAAACCCGACATCACCGCGCGCAGCTGGCTCATGATCGTCGCGCTCGGCCTCTGCTGGGGCGGCGCCTTCCCCATCATCGAGGTCGCGCTCGAAGGCATCACGCCCTTCTGGCTCGCCGCCTTCCGCATCGCCTTCGGCACCCTCCTGTCGGTGGTGGCCTGGGGCGCGATGGGCTGGCCGCTGTTCAGCGCCCCGACGACGCGCAGCGACAACATCTACCTCCTTGTCGTCGGCGCGCTCAGCTCGGCCCTGCCGTTCATGCTGATCTCATGGGGCCAGCAATACGTCACCGCCGGGTTCACCGGCGTCGCGATGGCCTGTGTCGCGCTGATCGTGCTGCCGCTCGCGCACTTCATGGTCCCGGGCGAGCGCATCACCCTGCGCAAATCGCTTGGCTTCGTCATCGGCTTCGCCGGAATCGTGGTGCTGATGGGCCCCGACAGCTTCCGCAGCTCGGGCGCACGGCTCGAACTGGCGGGGCAGCTCGCCTGCCTCGGCGCCGCCGCCTGCTACGCCGTCTCCTCGGTGCTGATGCGTCGCCTGCCGCCGGTCGACCCCATCGGTCTCTCCAGCGTGCTGCTGCTGATCGGTGCCGTGATGGTGGTGCCGATCGCCTGGTGGCACGAAGGCCCGCCGCCCCTGCCCGACACCCGGACGCTGCTGGCTCTTGCCGTGCTCGGGCTGCTGCCCACCGCCGCGGCGAACCTGATGCGCGTCGCCGTCATCCGCAGCGCCGGGCCGGTGTTCATGAGCCTGACGAATTACCAGGTGCCGATCTGGTCGGTGCTGATCGGCGTTGCCTTCCTTGGCGAGCCGCTGCACCTGTCGCTGCTGGTCGCCACGATCCTCATCCTGATCGGCGTCGCCCTCAGCCAGTGGGGCGCCCTGTCCCGGCTGTTCCGCCGGTCCCGCCCCGAAACCTCCCGCGAGGAAGCGGCCTGACCCCTCAGGCCACCACCGCCTCGACCGCTGCAACCACCTGATCGACCGCCGAGGTCAGGATGCCCTCGTCCTCGCTCTCGGCCATCACGCGGATCAGCGGCTCGGTCCCCGAGCGGCGGATCAACAGGCGCCCGTTGCCCCGCAGCGCCGCCTCGGCATCGGCGATGGCCTGCTTGACCGGCGCCATGTCCAGCGGCTGCTGGCCCTCGCCGTAGCGGACGTTCTTCAACAGCTGCGGCACCGGCTCGAACTGCCGCGCCAGCACGCTCGCCGGCTGTCCAGACCGCACCATCTCGGCAAGGAAATGCAGCCCCGACATCAGGCCGTCGCCGGTGGTGGCGAAATCGGTCATCACGATATGGCCCGACTGCTCCCCACCAAGGTTGTAACCACCCTCGCGCATCCGCTCCACCACGTAACGGTCGCCGACCGCCGTCCGCTCCAGCCGCAGCCCCTGCGCCTCGAGGAACCGCTCCAGCCCAAGGTTCGACATCACCGTGGCAACCAGCGCGCCCCCGGCCAGCCGCTCGTCCTTGTGCCAGCACGAGGCCAGCAGCGCCATGAACTGGTCGCCGTCGGCAATCGCCCCGTTCTCGTCAATCATGATCACCCGGTCGGCGTCGCCGTCGAGGCAGATGCCCACGTCCGCACCCTGCGCCACCACCATTTCGGCGGCGGCCATCGGCTGGGTCGAGCCGCAGCCCCGGTTGATATTGGTCCCGTCGGGCGAGACCCCCATGGCGATCACCTCGGCGCCCAATTCCCAGAGGATCTCGGGCGCGGCGCGGTGCGCGGCCCCGTTGGCGCAGTCCACCACCACCTTCAGCCCGTTCAGGTGCAGGTCGCGCGGCAGCGAGGATTTCACCCGCTCGCCATAGCGGAACCGTGCATCGTCGACGCGCTTGGCCCGTCCGATGTTGCCCGCCTTGGCCGGTTCCACCCCGGCCTCGATCAGCGCCTCGATCTCGGCCTCCGCCTGGTCCGAAAGCTTGAATCCATCAGGCCCGAAGAACTTGATCCCGTTGTCCTCGGCCGGGTTGTGGCTGGCCGAGATCATCACCCCCAGATCGGCCCGCATCGACCGGGTCATCAGCCCGACCGCCGGGGTCGGCACCGGACCCAGCAGCAGCGCGTTCATGCCCGTCGAGGTCAGCCCGGCGGTCAGCGCATTCTCGAACATGTAGCCCGACAGGCGGGTGTCCTTGCCGATCACCACGCGGTGCACGCCACTGGCATCCCGGCGGAAATAACGGCCCACCGCCGCGCCGATGCGCAGCGCCATGTCGGCGGTCATCGGATAGGTATTCGCCGTCCCCCGGACGCCGTCGGTTCCGAACAGTTTGCGCATCTGGTCTACCTCACCGCCTGCCACAGGCGCAGGGCCTGCATGGTCTCTGCCACGTCGTGTACCCGAAGGATCTGCACACCTTGGCCCAGACCTGCAAGCCCCACCGCGATGGAGCCCGGCGCGCGGCGGTCGGCCTGCGGTTCGCCGCCGAGCTTGCCGATGAACCCCTTGCGCGACACCCCCAGCAGGATGGGGCACCCCAGCGCATGAAACAGCGAGAGATTGCGCAGCAGGATCAGGTTGTGCTCCACCGTCTTGCCAAAGCCGATGCCCGGATCGGTGACGATACGCTCGCGCGCCACGCCCGCCGCTTCCAGCAGGGCGATCTGTTCCGCAAGGAAATCGTAGACCTCCAGCAGCACGTCATCGTACTGCGGGTCCTGCTGCATGGTGTCCGGGTTGCCCTTGGTATGCATCACGCAGACCGGCAGATCATTCTCGCCGCAGTAGGGCGCCAGCCCCACGTCATAGGTGAACCCGCTCACGTCGTTGACCAGGTCCGCACCGGCCTCCACCGCCGCCTCGGCCACCGCGCGCTTGCGCGTATCAACCGAAATGGCAATCTCGCGCTCGGCCCGGATCGCCGCGATCATCGGCGCGACCCGATCGATCTCTTCCGCATCGGGAACCGTGCCCGACCCCGGCCGCGTGCTCTCGCCCCCGATGTCGAGGATGGTCGCGCCGTGCTCCGCCATCGCCCGCGCCGCCGCCAGCCCCGCCTCCAGCGTGTTGTGCAGGCCGCCGTCCGAAAAGCTGTCCGGTGTCGCGTTGAGAATGCCCATCACGTGCGGACGCCCCATGTCGAGCCCCGCGACCGGCAGCCGCGCCACGGTCAGCCGCGACAGCTCCGGCTCGGGGATCTCCTGCGCCGGTACAACGCGGCCCTCACGGCCACGCTCCAACACCTCTGCATGGGTGAACCACAGCGGGCCACCGGCAAGCGGCATGGCCTCATGGGGGCGCGCCGCGCCCTGATGGACAAGGGGTCTGTAATAGGTCGTCAAAGTTCTGTCTGCTCCACCGGAACCGCGCGCAGCGGCACACCCGGATTATCGGGCAGCTCGGCGCCGATCACCAGCATTTCCCCGGCCTCGAAGGTGGCCGCGAACCATGCCGCCAGAGCCACCGCCTCGCCCGGCTGGGCCGAGGGCCCGTCCACCGCGTCCAGCACGATCTTGGACGGTGCCCAGACGCAGATCTGCCCGTTCTTCATCGCCCAGTCCAGCTCGGTCCGGGTGCTCACGACCACGCAGCGCGGATCGCGCGCGGCAAGGACCCATGCGTTCTGCTCGATGGCCAGCAGGTCGATCCGGCGCTGGGTCATGCGATGCCCGGTCTGCGGCGCCGCCACGTCCGGCGCACCGACGCAGAGGATCAGCGGACGCTTGCGCCCCTGCATCTGGTCGATCCACGACGACAGATGCGGCGCGGCAATCGCCGAGTTCGACAGGTAAACCAGCCGCGGGTGCGGCCGCTCGTGGGCCTGCTCCTCGTGCCGGTGCCCGTCCTGCGAGCGCACGATCTCGACGCCCAGCGCCCCCGGCCCCCGGTCGAGCTTCTCGATCCGCACGAAGGCCCTTACCGCCTGCGGCTCCAGCAGGATGCGGTCGGCAATTCGCTCGGCCAGCGTTTCCAGCAGGTTCAGCCGTTCGGCCGCCAGCTCGTGCGCGATGGCTTCTGTCAGGTGATCATAGCTCAGGATTCGGTCCACATCGTCGTCGATCGGCCCGGTTACGGGCTGCACCTCGACCACGACGTTGAAACAGATTCGCTGGGTCCGGCCCCGCTCGGCCTGAAACGCGCCGATCTCGACCTCGACGATATGGTCCCGCAGCGAGATGCGATCCAGCGGACGGCCCTCTGCCGTGGCCTCGGACCGCTCGGCGGGATGCGCAAAGGCAAGGCGGATTTCTGTCGACATGGGGCCCGGCCCTCCCGATCGGTGCATTCAGGCGCACCCTAGGGCGCGCGCCGCCTTCTAACAGGCCCGGGCGCGCCCTGCCAGCGACCGAAAGCGGCAGAGACGCCTGTCCCCGCTCCGGTCGCCCGGTCAGTTGCTCGCGGTGCGATAGTTCGGACGGTAGAACATGTGCACCCCGATCCGCGCGGTCTGCTGATAGACCTTGGCCCATTTCGGATGCACGGCAGAGGTGTGGTAGTGCGTCGCGCCGCCGGTCAGGCCGCCCACGGCCCCGTCCATCACCGCGCGCGCCACCTTGGCGACCCGCTCAAAGGCCTTCTTCTCGGCGATGACGTCCTTGTGGCCGTCGCAGGTATAGGTGAACTGGCACTGGAACTTGCGCCCGGTCCCCTGCTTGATCACGCCGCAGACGGTCGAGGGAAAGTTCTGGCTCTTCACCCGGTTCATGATCACTTCGGCCACGGCAAACTGGCCCTTCACAGTCTCGCCCCGCGCCTCGAAGTACAGCGCCTCGGAGAGGCAGCGCCACTGCGGTCCGCCCTCGGGTTCCGGCTGCGAATCCAGCCAGGAGAGATTGTATTTCACCGTGTCAGGGCGCGCGCGGTCCCGCGGCGTCCCCTCGGTCAGCAGAGATTGAAGATGGCGGCCCGGCAGCTTGGTCAAGGTCACCTGTTCCCGTTGGAACAAATCCTTCAAATCCGTCTCGGCCCGGACAGAAACCGGTCCCAGCGCGGCCAAGCACATCGCGGCCGCGATCAATAATCGTCGCATTGTATTACCCCCTAGGAACGACCCCTAGGGGGCCCCTCGGTGCGCACAGCGCCGCTCCGCTTAACTCAGCAGATCGAAAAGGTCCAGTTCTGCGCAAATTTCAAGCGCCAAACCGCTGAGCGGAAAAAATTATTTGCGGTTGCGCCCGCGCCACTTCCACAACATCTGGGTCAAAGAAGACTTCTTATCCCCCATATTATGGTTGATAGCGAGCTGAGCGGCGGCAAGCCGAGCAACCGGCACCCGGAAGGGCGAACAGGACACGTAGTCGAACCCCGCCTCCCGGCAGAAGGCGATTGATTCGGGGTTGCCGCCATGCTCGCCGCAGATCGAGAGGGTGATGTCCGCCTTGGCCGCGCGCGCCCGCGACGCCCCCAGCTTCAGCAACTCCCCCACCCCGTCCTGATCGAGGACGTGGAAGGGATCCTCCGGGAACACCCCCTTCTGCACGTAGGTCGACATGAACCGCCCGGCGTCGTCGCGCGACAGCCCATAGGTCATCTGGGTCAGGTCGTTGGTCCCGAAGCTCAGGAACGAGCAGTAGGGCGCGATGTCGTTGGCGCGCAGCGCCGCGCGCGGCGTCTCCATCATCACGCCAAGGCGATAGTCAAAGGACTTGCCCCGTTCGTTGCGCACCGCGGCGGCAACCGCGTCGATGCGCGACTTCACCAGCTCGACCTCGCGCTTGGCCGAAACCAGCGGGATCATGATCTCCGGCACCACCGGCTCGCCCTCGCGGCTGGCGTCCAGCGTCGCCTCAAAGATGGCGCGCGCCTGCATGTCGTAGATCTCGGGCACCGTCACCCCCAGCCGCACGCCGCGCAGGCCCAGCATCGGGTTGTACTCGCCCATCTCCTGCACCCGTCGCGTCACGTCGCTGACCGGGATGTCCAGCGCCTCGGCCAGCTCGCGCTGACCATCGCGCGAGGTCGGCAGGAACTCGTGCAGCGGCGGATCGAACAGCCGGATGCAGACCGGCATGCCCTCCATGATGCGGAACAGCTGGGTGAAATCCTCGCGCTGCATCGGCAGCAGCCGCTCCAGCACCGCCGCCCGGCCCGAGCTGGTCTCGGCAAAGATCATCTCGCGCATCACGATCAGCCGGCCCGGATCGAAGAACATGTGCTCTGTCCGGCACAGACCGATGCCCTGCGCGTTGAAATTGCGCGCCGTCTGCGCATCCGCCGGCGTGTCGGCGTTCACCCGGATGCCGATGTCGCGCTCGGCATCGGCCCATGTCATCAGCTTGTGAAAGGCGTCGTCCAGCGCCGCCTCCAGCATCGCCGGCTCGCCCGCCAGCACCTGCCCCGAACTGCCGTCGACGGTGACGATATCGCCCGCGCGCAGCACCCTTCCGTCCGGCGCGGTGATGGTCTCGGCCTTGGTGTCGAACCGCAGCGAGGTCGCGCCGACGATGCACGGCAGACCCAGCCCGCGCCCGATCACCGCCGCGTGGCTGGTCATGCCGCCCCGCTCGGTCAGCACCGCGACCGAGGCATGCATCCCGCGGATGTCCTCCGGCGCGGTCTCGCGCCGCACCAGCACGCAGGGCTCGCGCCGGGCCGCCATGGCCTGCGCATCCGCCGCGTTGAACACGATCCGCCCCGTGGCCGCCCCCGGGCTGGCGCCGATGCCGGTGCCCAGCACGTCGCGCGGCGCCTCCGGGTCGACCTGCCGGTGCAGCAGCTCGGTCAGGTTGTTGGGCTCGACCCGCATCACCGCTTCCTGCGGCGAGATGATCCCGTCCTCGGCCAGCCGCACCGCGATGCGCACCGCCGCCCGCGACGAGCGCGGCACCCGCACCCCATCGAGGATATGCACCTTGCCGCTCTCGATCACGAACTCGACCTGCATTTCCTCGCGCAGCTTCTCCCGCATCAGCGCGGCATGGGCCTTCAGCGCGTCGAAGGCCTCCGGCGCCACCTCTTCCAGCGAGATGCCCCGGTCGTCCTTCTCGAGGTAGATCGACTTCGCCCCCGCGCCCAGCGCCTCGCGGCCCTGGCTCTGGCTCAGGTAGCGCCCGGTGATCTGCGGCAGCCCGGTGACGATATTGGCCAGCTGGAAGACACCCGAGCCGCATTCGCCCTGCCCGAAGCCGGGAATCATCTGCTGCACCACGAGCCCCAGCCCGGCGTCCGCCGGCGCCCCCTTGGCCTGCCGCAGCAGCCGCGCCGAGGTCCCTTCCCAGGCCCGCGCCATGGACTGCAGCACCCCGGCCAGCTGTTCGCCCGGGTTCTGCGGAAACGGCTCGTCGGTCTCTTCCTCGTAGACGTCCATCATCCGCGTCAGCGCATCGGTGCTGTCGAGGTCGACCTCGTCGAACAGGTCCGGGTCCAGCCGCGCCACGTGAACCGCGTAGCCCAGCACGAAACGCGCATAGATCGAGGTGCCCGCCTCGTGCCCCAGCCGGTTGCACAGCTGCGCATAGCGCGCGTCGTTGATGCCGATGTTCAGCACCGCCCCCGGCCCGCCCCAGTCCGGGTCTTCCGACGAGGGGCGCACGCAGAGCAGCGCCCCGGCGGGAAATTGTTCGAGAATCGCCGGGATGTCCGGCATGTGCCCCTCGGCAATCTCGCGCACCGCATCGAAGGACAGCGCGACGGTCGTCGGCACCGGCAGCTCCAGCCGCACCAGACGTTGCAAGCACTTGGCCCGCCCGCCGTGGGTTTCGGCGTGGATCTGGGCCTTGGCGGTGATCAGCGTGGTATAGGGGTTATTCTGCACTGCAGCACCTTTCGACTGCTCCGCAGAATAGGACGGAGAACGGCGGGCGCAAGCGGAACTCGCGAAGGCGCCCTCCGACCCGTACCGCGCGGCCCCCGCGTCTTCGGGTCAAAATATCCCGGGGAGCGCGAGGGGCTGGCCCCTCGCTCCCGACCGCACCACCGGCGCGGCCGGTCCTGCGGCGCGCGCCGCTCAGCCCTCGATCCGCGAGAGGTCCGCCACGCTGGAACAGATCGCGCGGATCTGGCTCAGCAGGTTCAGGCGGTTCCGGCGGATGGTCTCGTTGTCGTCGTTGATCTTCACCGCTTCGAAGAAGGCGTCGATCGGCCCGCGCAGCGCCGCCATGGCGGCCATCGCGGCGGGGAAATCCTGCGCCTTCAGCGCCGGCCGGATCGCGCCCTCGCCCTGCTCCAGCGCGTCGAACAGCGCGATCTCGCTGGGCTCGCGGGCGAACTTGCGGTCGGCGCCAAAGGAATACTCGACCCCGTCCTTCTCCTCGGCCTGCGTCAGGATGTTGTTGGCCCGCTTGAAGCCCTGCAACAGGTTCACCCCGTCCTCGGTCTTCAGCACCGCCTCCAACGCCTCGGCCCGGCGCACCAGCAGCGCGAGGTCGTCGTTGCCCTCCATCGCGACGCAGGCGTCGATCACGTCATGCCGGATGCCCTGGTCGCGCAGGTAGACCTTCAGGCGGTCGTGCAGGAACGAGAGCAGGTCCGGCCCGTAGCTGTCCACGCGCGGTCCGGTGTCCCCGGCGGCGGCGGCATGGAGCAGGTCCGCCTTCCGGAAAACCGACAGCAGGTCGGCCTTCACCCCGTTCTCCAGCACCAGCCGGATCACCCCCAGCGCCGCGCGGCGTAGGGCGAAGGGGTCCTTCGAGCCCGTGGGCTTCTCGTCGATGGCCCAGAAACCGGTCAGCGTATCCAGCTTGTCCGCCAGCGCGACGGCGACCGAGAGCGGCGCGGTCGGCACGTCGTCCGACGGCCCGAGCGGCGAATAATGCTCCTGTGCCACCGCCGCGACCTCGGCCGCATGGCCCGCCGCCTCGATGTAGTAGCGCCCCATCAGCCCCTGCAGCTCGGGGAATTCGTAAACCATCTCCGAGCTGAGGTCGGCCTTGGCAAACCGCGCCGCCTGCTCGGCGGCCTGCGGGTCGGCCCCCACCAGCGGCGCCAGTTCCCGCGCCAGCGCCGCGATCCGCCCGATGCGCGCGCCCTGGCTTCCCAGCTTGTTGTGGAAGGTCACGTTCTCCAGCGCGTCGGTCCAGGCCGAGAGGCCCGACTTCGCCACCCGCAGGTCGTTCTCCCAGAAGAACTTGGCATCCGACAGCCGCGCCGCCAGCACCTTCTGGTTCCCGGCGAGGATGGTCGCGCCATTGTCCGCGGTCTCGCGGTTGGCGACGGTCACGAATTTCTCGATCCGCCCGGTCTTGCGGTGCTTCACCGAGAAGAACTTCTGGTGCTCGCGCATCGAGGTCTGCAGGACTTCCGGCGGCAGGTCGAGGAAGTCGGCCCCGATATCGCCCATCAGCACCACCGGCCATTCAACCAGCCCCGAGACCTCGTTCAGCAGCCCGCCGTCCTCGACCAGTTCCATGCCCGCCGCAAAGGCGCGGTTCTCGGCGTCCGACCAGATGTGCTGCGCCCGCTCACCCGGGTTCAGCACCACGAAGGCGCGCTTCAGCTTGGCTTCGTAATCCTCGAAGGAGGTGACGAAGAACCGGCCCCGGCTCATGAAGCGGTGGCCCTCGGTGGTGTCCCCCGAGGGAATCCCGTCGACGTCCATCGGCACCACGCGGGCGCCGGTCTCGTCGGTCAGGATGCAGAGGATCGAATGCAGCGGCCGCACCCAGCGCAGGCTGCCACTGCCCCAGCGCATCGACTTCGGCCAGGGGAAATTGCGGATGGTGGCTTCCAGCACTTCGGCGATGATCTCCTCCGCCGCGCGGCCCGGCTTGTCGATCACGGCGAATAGCACCTTGCCCTTGGGCGTGTCACGCTCCTCCAGCTGGTCGCGGGTCAGCCCGGCACCCCGCAGGAAGCCCTCGATGGCCTTCTCCGGCGCATCGGCGCGCGGCCCCTTGCGCTCCTCGCGCTGCGCCGGCGAGGCGGCCAGCAGCCCCTCCACCGCCAGCGTCAGACGGCGCGGCGTCGAGAAGGCGGCGGCATGGGCATAGGTCAGACCGGCCTCGACAAGGCCATCCGTGACACGGGCCTTCAGGTCCTCCGCCGCGCGCGCCTGCATGCGCGCCGGAATTTCCTCGGAAAACAGTTCGATCAAAAGATCCGGCATGTCGGTCCCTGCCCGTCGTCGCGTGCCGCCCCGTGCGGCAGTCCATCACGCCGCTGGATAGCGAAGCGACGCCGGAGGGTCCAGACGGATCGCTCAAGAAATGCCGCTGTTCCGGCGAAACCGCGCCCTAGCCTGCCGCCTGCCGCACCGGCGTGCCGGTCATCACCCGCACGTCGGGCCCGGCACAGCGCGGCACCACGCGATAGATCGCCTCGATCCAGCAGAACAGCGCAAAGGCGACGGTGCCCAGCGCCAGCACCGTCAGCAGCCCCATGCCATAGGGCTGCGAGCGCACCGATTGCAGCGCCTCGCCGATGCCGCCCGCGTGATCGGGATCGGCGGTCAGCCCGGCATAGACGAAGAAGCCGCCGACCAGTCCGAGGATCACCCCCTTGGCCAGCAGCCCCGCCTTAGCCACCGGCTCCAGCCGCTCGGTCCACGGGGTCAGGCGCAGGTGCCGCTTGTACTTGCCGGACAGCCCCTTGTAGCCCTGGTAGACACCCGCGCCGACCACGACGGCACCGATCCCCACGATGATCCAGCCGCCATAGGGCAGGGTCAGCAGCCAGGACGCCGCCGAGCGCGGCTTCTCCCCATCCTCGCCGCCGCCCGCCCCCATCGCCACCCGCGCGGCAGAGACCATCAGCCCGAGGTGGATCAGCGCCGACACCAGCAGTCCGACCCGCGCCACCGTCCCTTTCAGCCCCGCGCCGTGGTTTTCCAGATCGTACCAGGCCGCGAGACCGCGCCAGGCCGCATAGGCCAGGAACCCGACCGCCAGCGCCCAGAGCATGATCTCGCCCCAGGGATAGCCCCGCAGGGTTTCGAGCGCCTCCCGGGTGCCCTCCGCCTCGCGGCCGGTCCAGGCGGCCAGCAGCGCCAGCGCCCCGATGATCAGGTAGGTGACGCCGCGGGCGAAATACCCCAGCCGCATGGCCGGGACGACCAGTGCCGGCGGCGATGACGGTGACGTGGACAGTGCCATGGCGCTTCCTCCTGTTGCGGGAAAAGCGCCCGAAACGGCCGAAAGGTTCCCTCGAACGGCGATCTTGCCCCCGAACCACCCTCGGGGCGGCCCGTTCCGGACTTCTTTGGGGGTCAAATATCCCGGGGAGCGCGAGGGGCTGGCCCCTCGCCCCGCGGCCGGGTCAGGGCGCTACTGCGTCGCCGCCTCGTGCGGCGGGCAGTCCTCGCCGACCACCGTGCCTTCGTAGTTCTTCTCGCCGCAGTCGTTCAGCTCGTGCCAGACATAGCCGTGCCCGTCCTCGGTGATGGCGACGATGCGGTCCACCCCGTAGTGCACGTTCTTCTGCCCGAGGAAGGTCAGCGCGGTGCCCGCCTCCAGTTGCGCCTCGATCTGTCCCGCGTCGAAACAGTCGAACCAGCCCGGGGCGTTGCGCGGCTCGATGCCCTCGACCATCTCGTAAGTCTCGGTCAGCATGGCGAGGCTCATGGAGGTGTCGAAACAGGCGCGGTAGCGGATCGGAGAGCTGTCGGCGTCGATGGCGCGGAAGTTCTCGTAGAGGATCGGCTCCGGCGCGCCGCTGGCCAGCGAGACCAGTTCCACGTCCTCGCCCGGCGCCGCCGCGACCTCGGTGTAATAGCCGTAGACCTGCAGGTAGTAGAGCGCGCCGCCCGCGATGATGGCCGATAGCACGATGATTCCTACCAGGAGCTTGCCGGTCATTGCGCCGCCGCGACGTCCTGCGCGGGCGTCCAGCCACCGGCCTTGGTCTGCACGAAGGCATCGGCGCATTGCTTGGCCAGCGCCCGGACCCGGCCGATGTAGGCCTGGCGCTCGGTCACCGAGATCACGCCGCGCGCATCCAGCAGGTTGAAGATGTGGCTCGCCTTGATGCACTGGTCATAGGCGGGGTGCGCCATGACGATGCGCTTGCCGGTCTTGGGGTCCTCGGCGCCCTGCGCGAGGATCGCCTGGCACTCTTCCTCGGCCTCGACGAAGTGGCGCAGCAGCATCTCGGTATTGGCAACGTCGAAATTCCAGCGCGCGTATTCTTCCTCGGTCTGCTTGAACACGTCGCCATAGGTCAGCGAGATCGGCGCCTGCGGGTCGTTGAACGGCATGTCCATCACGTGCTCGATCCCGAGCACGTACATGGCGAGGCGTTCGAGGCCATAGGTCAGTTCGCCCGAGACCGGGTGGCAGTCGTGGCCGCCGACCTGCTGGAAATAGGTGAACTGGCTGACTTCCATGCCGTCGCACCAGACTTCCCAGCCAAGGCCCCAGGCGCCCAGCGTCGGGCTTTCCCAGTCGTCCTCGACAAAGCGGATGTCATGCAGCTCCATGTCGATCCCGATGGCCTCGAGCGAGCCGAGGTACAGCTCCTGCAGGTCGGGCGGGCTCGGTTTGATCAGCACCTGGTACTGGTAGTAGTGCTGCAGCCGGTTCGGGTTCTCGCCGTAGCGCCCGTCGGTCGGGCGGCGCGACGGCTGCACGTAGGCGGCGGCCCAGGGCGTCGAGCCGAGGCTGCGCAGTGTCGTCGCCGGGTGGAAGGTCCCTGCCCCGACTTCCATGTCGTAAGGCTGCAGGATCGCACAACCTTTGCTTGCCCAGTAGGTCTGGAGCCTCAGGATGATCTCCTGGAAGGAACGCGGGGCGCTGTCGCTCTTGGTCATGTCCTGTCCTGCCCATCTCGGGTGCTGCGGCGGCCCTGCCGGGGCGGGGCGAAATCTCGGCCCCTACCTACGACCGCCGCACTGTGGGGTCAACGGCACACAATGCGTTCAAAACCTGCCTTTGGGGCATGGATTTTACCCCCTCTTCCTGCTTATCTGCGGCAAATTTCCTCATTTCAGGGTTAAAGAGGCACAATGAAGAGCTGGCTGGTCGCGTTCGTTTTGGCGATTTCATTTTTCACCGGGCCCGCCGTGGCGCAACAGGCCGGCGACGACCTGGCCTGGGTCCAGATCGAGGCGCATCCCTCGCTGCGCGTGGCGCAGGACCGGGCCCGGCTCTATGCAGGTACCCTCGATGACGTGAACGGGTTCGCGCTGGACGGGAACTGGTACGCCATCGTCCTCGGGCCCTACACCCGGCCGGACGCCGAGCGCGTGCTGCAGGTCTACCGCGCCGGCCGGCAGATCCCGCAGGACAGTTTTCTGGCCTACAGCCGTAACTTCGGTCAGCAGTACTGGCCCGTCGGGGCGGACGTGCTGAACACCGGCGCCGTGACCTCGCCGCTGGCGCAGCCCGCCGAGGATCAGGCCGCCGCGCCCGAGGCGACGCCCGCCGAGACCCCGACGAACGACACCACCACCGTCGCGGTCGCCGACACCCCGGCGACCCAGCCGGTGATCCAGGAACCCGACGAGACCCCCGCCGAGGCCCGCGCCAGCGAACGCCTGCTGACCGTGGAAGAGCGGATGGGCATCCAGGTCGCGCTGCAGGCCGCTGGGTTCTACGATTCGGGCATCGACGGCGCCTTTGGAGCTGGCACCCGCAACTCGATGGGCAACTGGCAGTTCGCCAACGGCTTCGATGCGACCGGCGTGCTGACCCGTGGCCAGCGCAAGCTGCTCATGGACCAGTACAACGCACCGCTGATCTCGGTCGGCATGGCGCCCTATACCGACGCCAAGGCCGGCATCCGCATGGACCTGCCGCTGAAGGAAGTCGCCTTCTCGCGCTACGAGCCGCCGTTTGCCCATTTCGACGCCACCGGCGACCTTGGCGCACGGGTGCTGCTGATCTCGCAACCGGGGGATCAGGCCACGCTGTTCGGGCTCTACGACATCATGCAGACGCTCGAGATCGTGCCGCTGAACGGCCCGCGCGAGCGTGGCAGCAACAGCTTTACCCTTGCGGGGCAGAACGCGCAGATCGTGTCCTACACGCAGGCCGAGCTCCAAGGTGGGCAGATCAAGGGCTTTACCCTGATCTGGCCGATCGGTGACGAGGCCCGGCGCACCCGGGTGCTGGCGGCGATGAGGGCCTCCTTCGCCCGGACCGACGGCGTTCTCGACCCGGCGGCCGGCGCAGATACCGAGCAGAACATCGACCTCGTCTCGGGCCTCGAAGTGCGCCGCCCGCGCCTGTCTCGGACCGGGTTCTACGTGGACCCGAAGGGCTCCATCGTCACCACCGCCGAAGCGGTGCAGAACTGCACCCGCATCACCATCGACCATGACCATCAGGCTCAGGTGGTGGCGACCGATGACGCGCTTGGCGTGAGCGTGCTGCGCCCGACCGACCCGCTGGCGCCGATCTCGGTGGCACGGTTCAGCGAGGGTGCTCCGCGCCTGCAGTCGGACATCACCGTCTCGGGCTACTCCTACGAGGGCGTGCTCGGCGCGCCGACCCTGACCTTCGGCACGCTGGCCGATATCAAGGGCCTGTCCGGCGAGCCGGATGTGCAGCGCCTTGCCCTGAACGCCCTGCCGGGCGACGCGGGCGGTCCGGTCATCGACCTGAGCGGCGGCGTCGTCGGGATGCTGCTGCCGCCGCCGGGTGGCAACCGCCAGCTGCCCGAGAACGTGAGCCTCGCCGCCGATTCCGCCGCCCTGCGCGGCGTTCTCCAGCGGGCGGGCCTCGCCCCCGAAGACAGCACCGGCCGTGGCACCATCCCGCCGGACGAGATGAACCGGCTGGCCAGCGGCATGACCGTGCTGGTGAGCTGCTGGGACTGATCGCCCGTTCTGGTAGACCCCTTTGGAAACCCCGCCTCGCGCGGGGTTTTCTTTTGGCCGGGCGATCGGCTCACAGTGGCGACGGGCTGGCACAACGGCGGGAAAGCTGGCAGAGTTCTTGCAGTCACGGGGTCATGCGGCGGGGCGCGCCATGTCTCAGGAGACGTATCAGCTGGCGGGACGTGCCGCCGCCCTCTACGAAGCGCAGAAGGTGCCGGCGATCTTTGCGCCGCTCGCTGCGGCGACTCTGGATGCCATCAAGCCTACGCGCGACGACACGATCCTTGATGTGGCCTGCGGCACCGGGATCGTGGCCCGTCTGGCCCGCAGGCGTCTGGGCCCCGGCCCGCGTATCGTGGGCGCCGATCTGAACGACGGCATGGTCGCCACCGCGCGGGCGCTGCCCGAAGAGGAGGCGCGGAGTTGCGAGTGGCAGGTCGCCGATGTCACTGCCCTGCCCTTTCCCGACGACGCCTTCACGCTCGCGATCTGTCAGCAGGGCATCCAGTTCTTCCCGGACCCGCTGGCTGCGCTGCAGGAGATCTGCCGCGTGGTCCGGCCCGGGGGCCGGATCGTGCTGACGGTCTGGGCCGGGGTCAGCCCGTTCTTTGCGGCATTGGCCGATGCGCTCGGCCGTCATGTGTCGGAAGAAACCGGCCGCCGCTCGCTGGCACCTTTCGCCTTTGACGGAGATGACCGGCTTGCCAGTGCTATGGCGGAATTCGGGTGCACCGATATCGCGGTTTCTGAGCTTTCCGTCGACCGGCATATCGCGGAGGCGGAAACCGCGATCCCGAGGGAGATACTGGCCAACCCGGTGGGCCCAGCCGTCGAGGCCCGGGGCGAGGCCGTCATGCGGCAGATCGTGGCCGACACCCTGCGGGACCTGTCGGACTATCGCAGCGGCACGGGCCTCGTGGTGCCCCAGCGGTCTTATCTTCTGCAGGCCCGGGTGCGCTGAATGCGCCCTTGCCCGGAGTCGCGCCCCAACGATTCCAAGCGCTTGTCCGGAATTTGCTTCGCGCGCGAAACATTCCGTTTTTGCGACGTTTTACAAGATGTTAGCAGGCCGCACGGTGCCCGGCCTGCAAAGGTTCACGCTTCCTTGTCGGGGTCGATCATGTATTTTTGCAGGTCCATGATCTGCCACCACAGGAAGCCGAAGAGCGCGATGGGGAAGCCGAAGGTCTCGATCTTGACCCAGAGGTCGGTGGAGAGGAAGCGCCAGACCAGTTCGTTCGCGACGGCGAGCACGATGAAGGCAAGGCACAGCCGCTTGGTGAGGATCATCCAGCCCGCGTCTTCCATCGGCAGGAACTCTCCCATGACGAATTCGAGGTAGGACCGCTTCTGGAGAAGGCCGACGCCGAGGATCACGGCGAAGAGCCCGTAGACGATGGTGGTCTTCATCTTGAAGAAGCGTTCGTCGTTGAACCACGCGGTGAGGCCACCGAAGAAGATCACCATGACGGCGGTGAAGATCTGCATCCGCGAGAGGTGGCCGGTCAGCCGCCAGAGGATGCCCATCGCGATCAGCAGGATCGGCACGAAGGCGACCGTGGCGACGATGAAGCCGGAGTATTCCGCGCCCCCGAAGACAAAGGTCGATTCCTTGAGCTTGAGGTAGAGCAGGAAGAAAACCAGCGTCGGCCCCAGTTCGAGGGTCTGTTTCAGCCAGCCGCTGATCTCGTTCTTTTGCTGTGCCATTCCGGCTCCTAGCCTCCCATCTCGACAATTACCGCCCCGAGGGCGATCAGGGCCATCAGCGCGATCCGGCGCGGCCCCACGGTTTCCTTGAGCGCCAGCCACCCGATCAACGCCGCGAAGACGGTCGAGGTTTCGCGCAACACGGCTGCCTCGCCCACCTTGTCGAGGCGGGTGGCCAGCATGATCGACCCGAAGCTCAGGAAGGCCACGAAGCCGCCGATCACCCCGCGTCGCATCAGCGGCCCGAGCGGCGGGCGTTCGACCATCTTGCGCCAGCGCAGGGCCGCGACCACCGGCATGAAGATGCCGTCGATCATGAAGAACCACGCGAGGAAGGTGAACGGATCGGCTGTCGAGCGGATGCCATAGGCGTCGTAGGTCGTGTAGAGCGCGACGAAGAGCCCGGTGCAGACGGCGAACCCGAGTGCGGCCCAGAGCGTGTCGCGCGCCTTTTCGAGGAAGATCAGGTTGTAGACGGCAAGGCCGAAGATGCCCGAGAGCAGCACGGCCACGCCGAGCCACTGCACCAGCGTGAACACCTCGCCGAAGAGGAAATAGGCGCCGATGACCGCAAAGAGCGGCCCGGTGCCACGGACCACCGGGTAGACCACGGTATAGGCCCCCCGCGTGTAGGCCATTGCCTGGAGCAGCTTGTAGGCGACGTGGATCAGGAAGGCCCCGAGGAAGATCGGCCACATGTGCGGCTCGGGCCAGGGCACCACGAAGAGCGCGAAGGGGGCCGCCATCAGCCCGTAGGAAATGTCGATGGCGCCGCGCGACAGCCACGGGTCGAACCGCCCCTTCTGCAGCGCGCCGAAGACCGCGTGCAGGATGGCGGCAAGCACGGCGAGGAACAGGGCGACCTGATGTCCGGCCTCCGTTCCCTCCAGCCCCAGCAACCAGGCGCTCATGCAGGGCCCCCGGGGAACCCTTGCATCGGGCGGGCGTTGAGCAGGACGGGAGGGCGTATGTGGGACATGTTCACAAGAGAGCTGGAACGCTCGTTTTCAGAGTTTCCCCCGGCCATTGCCACGGTTCGTCTGGTGGCCGCAATCCTTCTGGGCGGATTGATCGGATTTGAGCGGGAACAGCGTGGCAAATCCGCCGGGCTGCGTACGCATATGCTGGTTGCGATGGCGGCCTGCCTGTTCATCCTTGTCAGCCAGAGCCTTGGCACGCTGCATTTCGGCGACCGGGCAGAACTGCGGGTCGACCCGCTGAGGCTGGTCGAGGCGGTCACCGCCGGGGTCGCCTTCCTTGGCGCAGGGGCGATCTTTTCCTCGGGCGGACAGGTGCACAACATCACCACCGGGGCGGGCATGTGGATGGCCGGTGCCATCGGGCTCGCCTGCGGCGCCGGGCAGATCCCGCTTGCCCTGCTGGCCACGGTGATCACGCTCTGCGTGACCTTCGGTCTGCGCTGGGTCGATCGGCTGACCGGGCGCCACTGACACCCGGGAAAGGTCAAGCCGAGACGTCCAGTCCGGTCAGGGCGGCGGCGAATTCCTCGGGGTCGAAGGGGGCGAGGTCGTCGATCTGCTCGCCCACGCCGATGGCGTGGATCGGCAGGCCGAACTTGTCGGCCAGCGCCACCAGCACGCCGCCCTTGGCGGTGCCGTCGAGCTTGGTCATGACGAGGCCGGAGACATCGGAGATCTTGCGGAAGATCTCGACCTGGCTCAGCGCGTTCTGGCCGGTGGTGGCGTCGAGCACCAGCAGGGTGTTGTGCGGCGCGGTTTCGTCCTTCTTGCGGATGACGCGGACGATCTTGGCCAGTTCCTCCATAAGGTCGGCGCGGTTCTGGAGCCGTCCGGCGGTGTCGATCATCAGCAGGTCGGCGCCCTCCTCCTGCGCGCGGGTCATGGCGTCGAAGGCAAGGCTTGCCGGGTCGGTGCCCTGCGGCGCGGTCAGCACCGGCACCCCGGCACGGTCGCCCCAGACCTGGAGCTGTTCGACGGCGGCGGCGCGGAAGGTATCGCCCGCCGCGATCACCACGTTCTTGCCTGCGGCGCGGAACTGACTGGCGAGCTTGCCGATGGTCGTTGTCTTGCCCGATCCGTTCACGCCGACGACCAGCACCACCTGCGGTTTCTTGGGATAGAGCGGCAGCGGCTTGGCCACCGGTTCCATCACGCGGGTGATCTCCTGCGCGAGCAGCTGCTTGATCTCGTCGACCGAGAGTTTCCGGCCCAGCCGGCCCTCGGCCATGTTGGCGGTGACGCGCAGGGCGGTGTCGACGCCCATGTCGGCAGAGATCAGCAGCTCTTCGAGCTGTTCGAGCATGTCGTCGTCGAGCACGCGGCGCACGACCGTCTTCTGCTGGCCACGGCCGAAGAGACGGCCCAGCAGTCCGCCGCGCTGGTCCGGGGCGCTGGCCTGCGGCGGCAGGGGCACCTCGATCGGGGCCGGGGCGGGTGTCGGCTCCGGCATCACCGGGGCCTCCTGCGGCACGTCCGGTTCGGTCTCGGGGATGGGCGCGGGCACGGGGCTGGGCTCGGGGACCGGCTCCGGCGCGGGCTCGGGTACGATTTCGGGCTCTGGTACGATGACCGGCTCGGGTACGATTTCCGGCTCGGGTTCGGGGGCCGGTTCGGGTTGCGGGATATCCGGTTCAGGGGCCTCGGGCTCGGGCTGTGGAACGTCCGGCGCGGGCGCTGCCGCAACGGGCTCTTCCTGGCCGCCATCCCCGACAATCGCGTCCAGTCCCTCTTCCAGCTTGGAAGAGGATTTGAACAGCCGATCCTTGAGCTTACTGAAAAACGCCATAGCCGTCTCCGCCACCTTTCCTTTTCACCTAGTTCAGCAAGGCGCGGGATGGAAGGGCAAGGACCGCAGTGGATACCGGGAAAAGCCGTATTTCCTAGGTGAAGGCGAGGTAGAACCCGGCCTGTGCCCCCCAATAGGTGATCCAGATCGCGTAGGGCGCCAGCCGCCGGGCGCTGTGATCGCCGGGCAGGAGGAACCTGTCGGTGGCGAGGATCATGTCCGAGACGATGAAACTCAGGGCCGCCGGGACGACGAGTGCGGTCGCCCCCTGCATCGGCAGGGTCAGAGCCGCCATCCCCATGCCGAGGATGATGGGCATGTATCCCAGCACCGGGCCGCGCAGGGCCCCGGCCCGGGCCATCAGGGCGGGCGCGAGGCAGATCGAGACCAGAGCGAGGCCCGCCGCGATCCAGAGGCCGAGTGGACCGGCGAGGGCCGCCGGATCGCTTGCGGGGCGCGAGAGGAACAGGACCATGTAGGCGATGTGCCCGGCCGCGAAGGCGGCGACACCGGCGAGGAAGGCACGGTCACCTGCGCGCGACAGGAACCAGTCGCCCAGCGCACAGAGGGCCAGGGCAAGCGCCAGCAGCGGGGCGCCGCCGGTTATCGCGCCGAGGGCCAGCAGGGCGACCGAGCCGGTCTTGAGAAGCGAGCGCACCATCCCGACGGGCCGACCGGCCAGCGGCAGGTAGGCCAGCGCCGCCAGCGCGGCGATCCCGAACATCCAGTTCTGCACGATCTTCCCCCTGCCCTTTTCTCACCCGGAGCCTAGCCGTCGCCCCACGGCCTTGTCACCCGTCGCAGGTGCCGCGCGCTGCGGCAGATTGCCGATCCGCGTTAACCCTTTGGCAACCTTTTCTGGAGATTGAGTGCCCCCTGTGCGAGACTCGCACCATGTTGAACCGCCTCTTGATTCTGGCCCTTCTGGCCCCTCTTCCGCTGCAGGCGCAGTCGGTCGACCTGCCTCTGGCCCAGCGCCTGCCGCAGAGCACGCCGGCGAGCCAGTCTGCGGGCGCGATGAGTGCAGAGGACTTCGACGCCTATACCCGTGGCAAGACGCTCTATTATGGTGCGGGCGGCCAGGCCTATGGGGTCGAGCGCTATCTCGAGGGGCGCCGGGTGGTCTGGTCGTTCCTTGACGGGCACTGCAAGGACGGCACCTGGTACGAGGAAGCCGGGCAGATCTGCTTTGTCTACGAGGACCGGCCCGACGACCCGCAATGCTGGACCTTCCGGCAGGGTCCCGGCGGGCTGATCGCGCAGTTCGAGAACGACCCGACGGCGACAGAGCTCTACGAGGCGCAGGACATCGGCGAAGAGATGCTGTGCTATGGCCCCGACATCGGCGTCTGACGCAACGGGGCGCCCGGCCTAGAACTCGTTCTGGCGCACGTTGCGCAGGACCCGCTGGAGAATGGACACGAACTGTTGCCACTCTGCCGGGTCGATGCCCTCGCGCATGGACTGGTAGCCGTTCCACATCACCGGCCAGACCCTGTCGATCTCGACCCGGCCTTCGTCGGTCAGGTAGATCTCGCGCACGCGCCCGTCGCTGGCGCGCTCGGTGCGGCGCACGAAGCCCGCGCTTTCCAGCGCTTCGAGCGTGCGGCTCATGGTCGACTGTTCGGTCACGGCATAGACCGCGAGTTCGTTGATGGTGAGGCCCGGAACCACGGCGAGGATGGACAGCGTCCGCATCTTGACCGTGCTGAGGTTCATGTCCTTCAGCGCGCCCTGCATGTCGGCGTTGTAGCGGCCCATGATGCGGTTCATCAGGTAGGGCGCAAAGTTGTTCAGCCCGATTTCGCCCAAAGTCTCGTAGGGGGCGTCCTGCGGGGTCTCGTTCTCGGCGGCGTCACTCATCGGCGATGTCGTTCCTTTCTGTGCGGCTATCGGCAGGGCCATGCGGCGCGGATCGGAGCCTCTCTTGCGTGAACCGGAGAGAATTTCAATGAAAACGGATGGAGTGAGCGTAAAATAACCGCCTTAGCGGAGCATACGGACGCTCTGGCGCGCGTCTGACGCCGTTCCGGCCGGTTTTGGCGTCAACCGGATCCAGCCGGACTCGCCCATCCGGAAGCTGCTGCGCATGTGGCGGCGAAAGCCGGTTTCACCTGCGCCGGCCACCCAGCGTTCGACGTGGAGGTCGCGGCCGTCGATCTCGATCAGGGCGAAATCGTTCTCTTCCCCGCGCAGGCGGTTCGACAGGCTCGTCCCTGCCTGCACCTGCAACACGCGGGTTTCCTGCATCCGGCTGACGAAGGCCTCGGTGTGCCAGCTGTGCAGATGGCCCGAGAGCACGACATGGGCGCCGCAGCCCGACAGCGTCTCGATCGCCTTGTCGGCGCCGATCATCTCGTCCTTGGTCGAGCCGGGCGAGTGGCGGAAGGGATGGTGGGCGACAAGGACGTTCAGACGGCCCTTGGGTGCCTCGGCAAAGCTGCGGCAGAGTTGGCGTACGCGGCGCGAGCGGATGCGGCCGCGCTGCCAGCTCCAGCGGGTGACCGTGTTCACCCCGAGCACGGCGAGGTCGCCGGTGACGATGCCCGGTTCGAGGTTGGGGCCGATGGCCGTCCGGTAGCGCGAAAAGGGCCGGAACATGCGCAGGAAGGGCCGGTCGAGCGGAATGTCGTGGTTGCCGGGGACCACGACGCAGGGCCAGTTGATGCGGTCGATGAAGGCCCGCGCTGCCGCGAACTGCGACCGGCGCGCCCGCTGGGTCAGATCGCCCGAGATCGCCACCACGTCGGGCCGAGCCGAGTTGATCGCCGCCAGCAACGGTTCCAGAAGCTCCGGGCGTTCGCGCCCGAAATGCATGTCGGACAGGTGCAGGATGCGTTTCATGCGGCGGGCCGGCCCTCCCCCGGGACGATGACGTCGAGAACGTCGTCCTCGACCTTGAAAACAAAGGGCGTCTTCATCCTCTCCTTCTCGCCGTCGCGGGCGATGAGAAGATGGGACTTGGCGGATTCGATGCGGATTTCGCGACCGCAGATGAGCGTCATGTCGCGGCCTGCCACCATCCGGCGCCAGGCGAGTTTTACGGCGAAGAGCAGCATCTTCCAGCGCCCGCAGTCCTCGGCCATGAACAGGGCGAATTCCCCGTTGCGGATGGAGTCGGCGCCTTCGAGTTCGAATTCGTCGAGTTGGTAGGCGCTGTTGGCGATGAAGACGAGCGGGGTCTTGATCCGCCGCACCTCGCCGTCGACGGTCACCTTCATGCGCTGGGGCCGGGTGGCGGTCAGCAGCGCCTTGACGGTGGACCAATGCGCGGCGATGCGGCTGCGGCCCCAGCGGCGGTAGATGCCCTCGCGCTGGTCGAGGATGGCGGGGTATGCGCCGAGACTGGCGTTGTTGAGGAAGACCTTGTCGTTGATCCGCCCGATCTGGGCGGGGCGGGCCACGCCGGTCTCGATCACGTCGAGGGCGCCTTCGATGTCTTCGGGGATGCCGAGGCCGCGCGCGAAGTAGTTGAAGGTCCCTGCGGGGATCACGCCCATGCGCACGCCGGTGCCCGCGAGGACGCCCGCGACGGTCGAGATGGTGCCGTCGCCGCCCGCGACGATCACGGTGCCGTAGCCGTCGTCGACGGCACGACGCGCCACCTCGGACAAGTTCTCGCCGCGATGGACGATTTCCAGCGCGGTGCGGCCCGGCTGCCGTTCCAGCCAGCCGCGCAGCAGTTCAAGGCGTTCGGCAGCCTCACCCTTGCCCGACGCATCATTTGCTATCAGGCAGGCGCCCTTGTGCATCAGGCTGTCTTGCAGCTCGGTGTCCTTCATCATCGCTCCCGGTCCAGGCAAGGCGGAACATGCTCCCTTCGGTGCAACGCGGAGCGCGCCCGGAGGTTCCGTGCGGAGGGCGCGACAGATGGAGCGCAACGTCACGAGGGGAGCCTGTTTACAAACCGGGACAGCGGCTTAGGGTACCGGCCGAGAGCGGCGCAGGAGGCGCCGAAACAGGAGGATTCCCCAAGTGTCGATACCCGACATGCTGAAAACGCTGCGCCTGCCGGTCATCGGCTCGCCGCTGTTCATCATCTCAAACCCCGACCTGGTCATCGCACAGTGCAAGGCCGGGATCGTCGGGTCCTTCCCGGCGCTGAATGCGCGCGAGAAGGAGGGTGAACCGATCGAGCTGGAGCGCTGGCTGACCCGGATCACCGAGGAGCTGGACCGCCACAACCAGGCGAATCCCGACAGCCCCGCCGCACCTTTTGCCGTGAACCAGATCGTGCACCGCTCGAACGCGCGACTGGAGCGCGATGTGGAGATCTGCGCCAAGTACAAGGTGCCGGTCTGGATCACCTCGCTGGGTGCGCAGGAGTGGGTCAACGAGGCCGCGCATTCCTGCGGCGGCATCTCGATGCATGACGTGATCAACAACCGCTTTGCCAAGAAGGCTATCGAAAAGGGCGCGGACGGGCTGATCGCCGTGGCCGCCGGGGCCGGTGGCCATGCCGGGGCGCTGTCTCCCTTTGCGCTGGTGCAGGAGATCCGCGAATGGTTCGACGGCCCGCTGGCGCTGTCCGGCGCCATCGCGCGGGGCGACAGCATCCTTGCGGCGCAGGCCATGGGCGCCGATTTCGCCTATATCGGGTCGGCCTTCATCGCGACGGAAGAGGCGAACGCGGTCGAGGGTTACAAGCAGATGATCGTCGAGAACGGCGCGTCCGACATCGTATACTCCGACCTCTTCACCGGGGTCTGGGGCAACTACCTGAAGCCCTCGATCGCGGCGCAGGGGATGGACCCCGACAACCTCGAACGCTCCGACCCGTCGAAGATGGATTTCGGCTCCGGCAGTTCCAAGCCGAAGAGCTGGAAGGAGATCTGGGGCTCGGGTCAGGGCATCGGCGCGGTGGACAAGGTTGTACCCGCCGCCGATCTGGTTGCGCGCCTGACCCGCGAATACGACGCCGCCAAGGCCCGCATGTTCGCGATGGCGGGCTGATCCCGCCCTGCCCCGGCCTCGTGCCGGGGCCGCGCGGCTACTGCGCGCCTGCGAGGCTGGCGCGGTAGCCGTCCAGATGCGGCTCGAAGGCCGCGAAACCGCTCAGCGGCTCGACATAGCTCTCGGTCAGCAGGTCACGGGCGGCATCGTCCAGCTCGAGTTGCAGGAAGTCGCTGGACGGCACGAAGTTGATATGGTTGCAGAAGGCCCGGAGATCCTCCGTGTCCATCGCCTCGAAGGCGCGCCGCACCGTCCAGGTCTGGAAGCTCTTGTTTATCGTCGAGAAGACCTCGAGCTCCTTCCGGTGCTGCGGGCTGAGCTGGTAGAGCTCGTTGCGTTCCATCAGCCGGATCAGCATCTCGATGGCTCCGTTCGCCAACGCGCGCGGTTCCAGCTTGTCGTGATCGGTCCGGTTGTCGGCGGCATCGTCCTCGGCGATCTCGCCCGGTTCGGGCAGCCCGGTCTGGCGTTCGTAGTCTGCCCAGAAGCTGCGGGGATCCGAGGTGTAGGCCTCCATCGCCAGCGCGACCGGGGCAAACCCCCTCTCCCGCCAGATCTGCAGGATGCGGTCGAGGCGCAGGTTGTCGAGCAACGGCACCCTGAAGGCGTCGAAGTAGCCCTGCAGGCTGAGCGCGCCGCCGTACTTGACGTATTGCGCGTGGCAGGAACGGATCCAGTCCTTGGGGTCGCGCAGCACCAGCAGCACCCGGTCGGAGAAAGGTGCGAGCGCCGAGGCGATGAACGCCTGACGATCGAGCGTCATGTGGCGCCGGTGGGTCGGCACGTCCGGCGCGCAGCCGAAGAAGGTGAAGCACTCGTAGGAGAGGACATTCGGGTTCTGGTCGTTGAGCGCAAAGCGCACCGGGTGGCGGGACGGATCGCGTGACCCGGCGAGGAAGGCGTCGGACAGCATGTTCCCGGCGGCGAGCCCGTGACAGTAGTTGTAGCGGTCGGACTCGGCCCAGCGGCGCTGGAGCATGGTGGAGAGGCATTTGCCGTGGCCGATATGGATGAACTCGAACCGCGTCATCTAGCGGACCGCACCCGCTGAGGCCCCGGCGGCCCGGCGAAAGGGGGGAAAGTCGTGACATGCGAGCAAGAAGCTCGCGACCATGGGAACCCCACGCGAAATGCTCTCGGACATAATGATCTTTCAAATGTTTACGTTTGCTAGCCCATTGTTTCCATTGGAGTCAATTTCGGATGGTGGAGGGCGGGATTGTTTTCGGCACAGGCGGGCGAGACACCGGGCGCGGCGCTTGGGCCCCCGTTCTGGACGGGTCACAACTGAGGGTAGATCGTGGGATACGAAAAACCCGGGCCGTGGCCCGGGTTTCGTAGCGCTTTAGCGGTTGCGGGGGATCAGCCCTCGACCGTCTCCCGCCGGGCTTTTTCCTCGATCTTCAGCGCCTTGCGGTCGGGTTTGCCGACCGGTGTGTGGGGCAGTTCCTCGCGGAATTCGAGGTGGCGCGGGATCTCGTGGCGGCCGAGCTTGTCTTCGAGGAAGCCTTGCAGCGACTCTAGCGTGAAGGGTTTGGCCCCGGTGTTCAGCACCACGAAGACCTTGGCGCTTTCCCCGCGATAGTCGTCGGGAACGCCGATGGCGATGGCCTCGGACACGTCGGGATGCTGGTGCACCGCCTTCTCGATCATCAGCGGGTAGACGTTGAAGCCGCTCGACAGGATCATGTCCTTCTTGCGGTCGACGAGGTAGAAATACCCGTCTTCGTCCATGTAGCCGATGTCGCCGGTCAGCAGCCAGCCGTCGACGAAGGCCGCCGCCGTCTCCTCGGGGTTGTTCCAGTACTCGCCCAGAACGTTCGGGCCCTTGATGACCATCTCGCCGATCTCGCCGGGGGCCAGCGCCTGCTTCGGGTTGTCCGTGTCCACGATGCGGATATCGATCCCCGGCAGCGGGATGCCCACCGTCCCGAGCTTGTCTTCGGGCATGTCGGGCGGCATGGCGGTGCCTGCGGCCGCGGTCTCGGTCATGCCCCAGCCGCCGCGCACCTTGCAGCCGGTGAGTTGCAGGACGCGGCGGTAGACCTCGACCGGCATGGGCGCACCGCCGGAACCGGCGTATTCCAGCGAACTGAGGTCGCGCTTTTCGATGTCGGGAACCTGCAGCAGCGCGATCCACGTGGTCGGCACGCCGCCGAAGGAGGTGATCTTCTTGTCCTCGATCTCCTTCACCGCCTGCAGCGGGTCGTAGCGCAGGCGCAGGTGGATGGTGCCGCCCTCGTGCGTGCGCTTCAGTAGGCCGACGACCAGCCCCATGATGTGGAACAGCGGCGAGTAGACGAGGCTGTTCTTGCCCGGCTCGGAGGATGGATCGTCGCGCGATTTCTCGGAGAAGATCAGGACCGCCGAGGTGAGGTTGGCGTGGCTGAGCACGGCGGCCTTGGGCACACCGGTGGTGCCGCCGGTGAATTGCAGCAGGGCGAGGTCGCCGGGGTCGACCGCGACGGGATCATAGGCCGCGCCCTCGTGGCCGGCCCAGAACGCGTCGACGCCCATCGCGCCGTCGAAGACCGGGCAATCGCGGCCCATCGCCGAGACCGGGTCGGGGCATTGCACCAGCAGGGGCGTCTCGCCGCTGGCGAGCAGCGGCTTGAAGTGGTTGGCGAGTTCCGGCGTGGTCAGGGTGACGGCCACCTTGGCGCCGCTGACCTTCAGCTTGTGCGCGATCTCGCGGTCCGCGTCGAGCGGGCTGAGATGCGTCACCGCCGCGCCGAGCGCCAGCGCCCCGAAGAAGAAGATCGGATGCCATGGGCAGTTCGGCAGGTGCAGCGCCACCCGGTCGCCCTTGCCCACACCATGCGCCCGGAGCGCGGCGGCGGCCCGCGCGGCGAGCGCCCGCATCTCGGCATAGGTGTAGCTCTTGCCGTAGTATTCGATCAGGACCTCGTCGGCGTAGCGCTCGAACGCGGCCGTCATCAGCGCGTTCCACGTGGTCTGCGGCGCCTTGAAATCCGCGTCGATGCCGTGCGTGTAATGCACGCGCCACGGGCGGTTGCCCGTCACTTCGTTGGTCTTCATGTAGCTCCTCCCGCTATGCGAAACATCATTCCGCACAGCGGGGAGGCTAAGGAGTCCAAGGCCCTGCTGCAACCCCCGTTGCGGCCCCGTGCCGGAACCCGCCGTCGAATGCCCCCTGCCCGCACGTTGACCGGCGGAAGCGAAACTCCTACTCAAAGTTAACTATTCCTTCGGCGGGGCGCAGAGCGAGATGAAACCGATACGGATCGCGGGAGAAACCGTTCACATCCCCTCGGTGATTGCCGTCTTTGTCGCGGGCTTTGCCGGCGGGGAGATCGCGCACTTCATCGGGGCGCCGCTGCCGATGATGCTGGGGTCCATCGTGGTGGTCGGGGCGATGGCGGTCTTTGGCGTCAGGCCGCTCGGGCAGCCGTTGCGGGTGCCGCAGAAGCTGCGGGCGTGCTTTGTTCCGGTGATCGGCCTCTCGGTCGGTGCGAACTTCACGCCCGGGATCCTCGAGGAGGCGCGTGGCTGGTGGCCGTCGCTGCTGTCACTGCTGATCTACATCCCGCTGGCGCATTTCGTCGGGTACCAGACCTTTCGCCGTCTGGGCGGGCTGCCCCCGGTTACCGCCTATTTCGGGTCGGTGCCCGGCGGGCTGATCGAATCCGTGACCCTGGGCGAGCAGCACGGCGCCAACGTGCAGATGCTGGCGGCGCTGCAGTTCATGCGGCTGATCCTGTCGCTGATGCTGGTGCCGCTGGCCTTTTCTATCCTGAACGGGGGCGCGGTGGGTTCGGCCGCGGGCGTGGTGATGAGCGCCGCGCGAGCGCCCTTCACCGCCGAGGAGGCCTTTTGGCAGACCATTCTGGCGGTGATCGGGTTCTTTGGCGGGCGGCGGCTGAACATGCCGGCCTACCTTGTCACCGGGCCGATCCTGGCCTCGGGCCTTGGTCACCTGAGCGGGCTGCTGGAGGCCGCGCCGCCCTGGTGGCTGATCCAGGCGACGCAGCTGGTCATCGGGGTGACGCTGGGCGCGCGGTTTGCCGATATGCCGGTGCGCGATTTCGGCCGGGCCCTGAAACTGGCGCTGACCAATATCGTGTTCACCCTGATCCTCGCCGTGATCGCGGCGCTGGTGCTGCATCAGATCGTCGGCGAGAGGGTCGAGGCGGTGATCCTCGCCTTTGCCCCGGGCGGGCTGGCCGAGATGTCGCTGGTGGCGCTCTCCATGCACATCTCGGCGCTTTATGTCAGCACGCACCACGTGGCGCGGATCGTGCTGGCGATCACCGTGGCGCGGCTGTTCTCCTCGCGGATCCCGCCGGAGGCCTGAGGCTCAGCCGACCTGCCGACCGTGCGACCAGACGCCCCGGACCACCGGGCCGCTGTCCAGCTCGGTCACCCGCACGAGGTCGGCCAGAAGCCCCTCTTCGATACGGCCCCGGTCCTGAAGCCCGGTTGCCGCGGCGGGGGCGGAGGTGACCGTGGCGATGCCGCGCGGGATATCGTCCCAGATGCGGGCGAGGCGGAAGGCCGCCAGCAGCAGCGAGGACGGCACGTAGTCGGACGACAGGATGTCGAGCAGGTCGGCGCGGGCGAGGTCCTCGGCGGCGACGTTGCCCGAGTGCGACCCGCCCCGGATCAGGTTGGGCGCGCCCATCATCACGGCGATGCCGTGGTCGTGGCAGGCCTGCGCCGCCTCGACGGTGGTCGGGAACTCGGCCAGACGAATGCCGTGGGCGGCGCTGACCGCGACGTGATCGGCGGTGGTGTCGTCATGGCTGGCCAGCACTGCGCCGAAGGTCGCGGCGGCCGCGACGGCCGCTGCCTCGTGCGCCTCGCCCAGCCGGGCGCGGCGTTCCTGCTGTTCGGCCACGTGGTCGGCGAACTGCTCCTCCGAGAGGCCGTGCTTGCCGCAGACGTAGTCCTTGAGCTTGGAGAGGTCGCGGAACTGGCGCTGGCCCGGGGTGTGGTCCATCAGCGAGACAATCCCGACGCGGTCCTCGCTGCTGAACTTGGCCAGTTCGTCGATCAGGGTTTCCGAGCAGATCTCGGCGCGCAGGTGCAGGAAGTGGCTGATGCGCAGCATCCCCTTCGCCCGGACCTCCAGCAGTTCCGAGGCCAGCGAACGGGCATACTCGCGGTAGTCGGTGCGCGGGTTGGTGGTGACCGACCCGACGCGCATGGCATCGAAGACGGTGGTGATGCCGGTGCTGGCCAGTTCGCCGTCATGGGCGAGGATGGCCGCCGCGTGGGGCCAGTCGACCTTGGGGCGCGGCTGGATGTGGCGTTCGAGGTTGTCGGTGTGCAGCTCGATCAGCCCGGGGATCAGCAGGTCGCCGCCGCAGTCGATGGCGCCGGGGGCCATCGACCCGGTCTGGTCGATCGAGGTGATGCGTCCGTCGCGGATGCGAAGGGTGCCCTGCACCACCTCGCCGGGCAGCACGAGGCGCGCGTTGGTGAGAATGGTCTCGCCGGTTTCAAATCTCATCTGCATGGGTCACACCTTTTCGGAATCGAGCGCGGCCAGCAGACGGGGGAGTGTCTGCTCGACCGGGTCGGAATTGTCTATTTCGATGACCGACAGCCCTTCGGGCAGCGGCAGGGGCGCGCGGGCGAGCCGGCGCCTGATCTCGTCGGGAGTCTCGCGGCCCCGGGCGGCGAGGCGTTCGGCCAGCACCTCGGGTTTCGCGGTGATGTGCAGGACGTGGAGGCCCGGGAAGGCCCGCGCGGCCTCGTCCAGCATGGCGCGCGAGCCGTTGAACAGGGCGTCGCGGCCCGAGGCGAGGACCGAGTGCACGCCCTTGGGGATGCCGTAGGACAGGCCGTGGGCCTGCCAGTGCAGCACGAAATCGCCGTTCCTGAGGCGCGCCTCGAAGACCTGCGGCGTCACGCTCTCGAAATCCTCGCCGCCTGCCTCGGCGGGGCGGGTGATGACACGGCGCACCAGCGTCAGGCCGGGCCGCGCCTGACGGGCCGCCGTCATCAGCGTGTCCTTCCCGACCCCGGAGGGGCCGACCACGGCAAAGAGGCGGCCGGCCATCACGCGAGCCTTGGGGTGAACTGCGAGACATCGACCTCGCGGTCGGCGACCCGCTCGCGCGCTTCGAGGTCGTGGAAGATGCCGATGATCGCGGCCCCCGCCGCCTTGGCCTCGTCGATCAGGTCGAGCACCGTGGCCCGGTTGCCCGCGTCGAGGCTGGCCGTCGGCTCGTCCAGCAGCAGCGCGGGATAGCGGTAGGCAAAGCCGCGCGCGATGTTGACCCGCTGCTGTTCGCCGCCCGAGAAGGTGGTGGGCGAGAGCGACCACAGCGTCTCGGGGATGTTGAGGCGTTGCAGCAGGTGCTCGGCCCGGGCGCGGGCCTCGTCGCGGGGCGTGCCGAGTGCGAGGAGCGGTTCGGCGACGATGTCGACGGTGGCGACGCGCGGGACCACCCGCAGGAACTGGCTGACATAGCCCAGCGTCTCGCGCCGCAGCCGGACGATCTGGCGCGGCTCGGCGCGGGCAACGTCGGTGTCGCCGACGAGGATGCGCCCCGAGGCGGCAAGGTAGTTGCCGTAGATCATCCGCATCAGCGTGGACTTGCCCGCGCCGGAACTGCCGGTGAGCGCCACGCATTCCCCGGGGGCGACGCGCAGCGTGGCACCTGCCATCACCGGGATCTCGGCGCCGCCCTGATTGTGCAGGGTGAAACTCTTGCTGACGTTCTGGATATCGATCATCCCATCTCCTTTGCCGGCTAGAGCCAGCCCTTGCGTCTGAACCACCAGAGCGGCACCACCGCCGACAGCAGCATCAGGACCAACATGAAAGGATAGCCCCAGCGCCATGCGAGGATATCCATGTGTTCGAAGTTCATTCCGTAGATCGACGCGATCAGCGTCGGCGGCAGGAACAGCGCCGCGACGACCGAGAAGATCTTGACGATGTGGCTCTGCTCGATCTCGATCATGCCGAGCGTCGCATCGAGCAGCAGCGCGGTCTTCTGGCTGAGGAAGTTCGTCTGTTCGCGGATCGCGCGCACGTCGCGCTGAAGGCTCTTCATGGTGCGGCGCGCGTCGTCCTTGCCCCGCGTCTCGGCGAGGAAGGCCGCGAGGAACTCCAGCATCCGCTCCATCAGGACGAGGCTTTCGCGAAGGCTCATGACCACGGTGTCGTAGCGACCGATCTGGCGCAGGCGGGTCTTCTGGTCGAGGGTCTGCGCGGCGTCCTTGTCATCGCGGAAGGCCGAATGCATCAGCACCTCGATGTCACGCCCGATCTGCTCGGTCGCGTCGGCCACGCGGTCGATGATCGCGCCCAGCAGTCCCAGCAGGACCCGCGCGGGCGTGGCGACCCCGTTCGAGGCGCGCGAGGCGTTCTCGAGGTAGGTCGCGAAGGCCCCGTGCGCCTGATGGCGGATGGTCACCAGCTGCGTCGCCGTCAGCAGGAAGGTCACGGGCGAGGACCGCATCGTGCCATCGGTCTGGCGCACCGGGACGAGCAGGGTCATCACCGGCGCGTCCTTCTCGACGTAGAAGCGCGAGCTGTGCTCGATCTCTTCCTGCACCTCGAGGCTGGGCAACTGGTAGCCGACCATCTCGGAGGCCTTCTTGCGTTCCGGCACGCTGGGCTGGAACAGCTCGAACCACAGCGCAGAGGGATCGAGGCCCTCTGTCCGGACCAGGCCGTGTTCACCCGGGGCGTAGCTGTAGATCATGCGAAGGTCCTCCTCGATTTCCGTCAGTCAGACCTGAAGTACCGAGGAAACGAGAAGCTGGGTATAGGCGTGTTGCGGATCGTCGAGGACCTGATCGGTCAGGCCGGTTTCGACCACGCGACCCGATTTCATCACCATCAGCCGGTCCGCCAGCAGCCGCACCACCGCGAGGTCGTGGGTCACGATGATGGCCGAGAGGCCCATCTCGCGCACGAGGCCGCGCAGCAGGTCGAGCAGGCGGGCCTGCACCGAGACGTCGAGGCCGCCGGTCGGCTCGTCCATGAAGACGAGGCGCGGGCCGGTGACGAGGTTGCGCGCGATCTGGAGGCGCTGCTGCATCCCGCCCGAGAAGGCGGTGGGGCGGTCGTCGATGCGGTCGGCGGCGATCTCGACCCGGCCGAGCCAGTCGGTGGCCTGATCGCGGATGTCGCCGTAGTGACGCGCGCCCACGGCCATCAGCCGCTCGCCCACGTTGCCGCCCGCGCTGACGCTCATCCGCAGGCCGTCGCGGGCGTTCTGGTGGACAAAGGCCCAGTCGGTGCGCGAGAGCATCCGGCGTTCGGGTTCGGACATCTGCGCGGTGTCCTTCAGACCCTCGGCGCGTGTGTCGAACAGGATGCGGCCGCCGTCGGGGGCGATGTGTCCCGCGAGGCAGTTCAGCAGCGTGGACTTGCCCGAGCCGGATTCACCCACGATGCCCATGACCTCGCCGGGCCAGAGATCGAAGGAGACGTCGGTGCAGCCGATCCGGGCGCCGTAGCGCTTTTCGATGTCGCGGACAGAGAGGAGCGGATTATCTTGGGTCATAGCTGAATTCCATCCGGGTCCCGCCCGGTTCGCTGATCATGAAGTGGACCTTGGGCCCGGTTCCGGAGAACTCGGGCGCGAACTCGACCTCGACGCCCGGCCAGTCCTGAACACGTTCGAACAGGCGATCGAGCGCTTCTTGGCTGGCAACCCTGAGGGCGAAGTGGTGCAGACCGACATTCGTGTGCCGGTCGAACCCGCGCCGGTGGTCGCCCTTCTGTTGCCAGAGAGTGATCCTGGCCTGCCCGTTGGTGACATAGGCCGCCGGGTAGGACGGATTGCCGCCAGTCTGTTCCCAGCCGAGCGCATCCGTGAAGAACCCCAGCGATGCCTGCAGGTCGGAGACGGTCAGGCCGAGGTGGTCGATGCCCTGAAGATCGGTCATGCCACAGGTCCCGGGCCGGTCACCGGAGTGCGAGTGACCTGCAGCAGCCGGATTTGGCTTGCGTCACTCATTCCGCGACCTCCATGTAGGGCGCGGCCATCTCGCCGCGATGGCCCTTGTCCTGACGGCCCGAGCAGTAGTCGGTGTCGGAGCACACATACATGCGGCCGCCCTCGTCATCGACGATCACCTCGTCGAGGTAGGTGTCCCCCGCCCCGCAGAGCGCGCAGGCGTGGTTCGCCTTGGAGGCGACGAAGGGGTAGTCCTCGAAATCGAGGCTCACCACCTGCGTGTAGGGCGGGATGGCGTAGATGCGCTGTTCGCGCCCTGCCCCGAAGAGCTGGATTGCGGCCATTTCGAGTTTCGGGTTGTCGAACTTGGGGATCGGCGACGGGTCCATCACGTAGCGCCCCTCGACCTTGACCGGGTAGGCGTAGGAGGTCGCGATCTCGCCGTGGCGCGAGATGTCCTCGTAGAGCTTGACGTGCATGAGGCCGTATTCCTCGAGCGCGTGCATCTTGCGGGTTTCGGTCTCGCGCGGTTCGAGGAAGCGCAGCGGCTCCGGGATCGGCACCTGATAGACGAGGATCTGATCCTCGGTCAGGGGCTCTTCGGGGATGCGGTGGCGGGTCTGGATCACCGTCGCCTCGCCCGTGTGTTCGGTCGTCGCCACCTCGGCGGTCTTCTCGAAGAACTTGCGGATCGAGACGGCGTTGGTGGTGTCGTCGGCGCCCTGGTCGATCACCTTGAGCGTATCCTCGGGCGTGAGGCAGGCCGCCGATACCTGAACCCCGCCGGTGCCCCAGCCATAGGGCATAGGCATCTCGCGGCTGGCGAAGGGGACCTGGTAGCCCGGCACCGCGACGCCCTTGAGGATGGCGCGGCGGATCATCCGCTTGGTCTGTTCGTCGAGGTAGGCGAAGTTGTAGTCGCTCATAGCAGCCCCCTTTCCGTCAGCGCCTGTTCCAGCGCCTCGGGCGAAGTGAAATGGATCGCGTCCATGCCGGAGCCGAGCGCCCCGGCAACGTTCTTGAGACTGTCATCGACAAAGACGCAGTCCTGCGGCAGCAGCCCGGCACGCTCGCAGAGCAGCGCGAAGATGCGCGGGTCGGGTTTAAGCATCTTCTCCTGTCCCGAGACGACAGTGACACCGAAGGCCCGCCCGAGTTCCGGGTGCGCGGCCACCCCGGCGGGCCAGGTTTCGGCCGACCAGTTGGTGATCGCGTGGATTTCCAGCCCGCGCCCCCGCAGGCGCTCCATCAGAGCCCAGGTTCCTTCGATCTTCTCCGGCACCGTGAGGTGATAGCGGTCGAGGTAGGCGGTGAAGAGCGCGGCATCCTCGGGGTCGTCGATCTCGGTCGCGATGTCCGTGAAGGTCTCGCCCCCGTCGGCGCGCAGGTTGCGTGCCGGGAAGTCGACCCGTTCGAGGAAGGCGGCGGCGGCCTCGCGGCTGCCGAGTGCATCGAGGTAGGCGAGATGCGGATCCCAGCGGACCAGAACCTGCCCGATGTCGAAGACGACGGCCTTCATTCCGCGGCCTCCCTATGGGCACCCATCGCCTCGGCGCGGATCTTGCGCACCAGCTCCAGTTCGGACTGGAAGTCGACGTAATGGGGCAGCTTGATGTGTTCGAGGAACCCGCTGGCCTGGATGTTGTCGGCGTGGGACAGCACGAATTCCTCGTCCTGCGCCGGGGCGCCCTTGTTGTCCTCGCCGAGTTCCTCCCAGCGCAGGGCCCGGTCGACGAGGGCCATCGAGATCGCCTTGCGCTCGCTCTGGCCGAAGACGAGGCCATAGCCGCGGGTGAACTGCGGCGGCTCGGTCTTGGAGCCGGTGAACTGGTTGACCGTCTCGCATTCGCTGAGGGTCAGCTCGCCGATCTCGACCGAGAAGCCGAGCTCGGGGATGTCCATCTCGACCCCGACCGTGCCGATGCGCAGCTCGCCCACGAAGGGGTGGTTCTTGGCATAGCCGCGCTGGGTGGAATAGGCCATCGCGAGCACGAACCCCTCGTCGCCGCGGGTGAGCGCCTGCAGGCGCAGGGCGCGGTTGGCGGGGTATTCCATCGGCTGGCGGGTCATGTCGGGCGGGGTCTCGTCGCCACGGTCCTCGGACTGGATCAGCCCGTCGCGGTTGAGGAACTCGGTGATCCGGGGCATGTCGCCTTTCAGCGGCGCGTCCTTCGGGGTCTCGGGAAGCTCGCCCTCGGCCGCCAGTTTGAAATCGAGCAGGCGGTGGGTGTAGTCGAAGGTCGGCCCCAGCACCTGCCCGCCCGGCGCGTCCTTGAAGGTGGCCGAGATGCGGCGGTCGCAGGCCATCGCGCCGGTATCGACCGGTTTGGAGTGGCCGATGCGGGGCAGCGTGGTGCGATAGGCGCGGATCAGGAAGATCGCCTCGATCATGTCGCCGCGCGCCTGCTTGATCGCCAGCGCCGCGAGGTCGGGGTCGTAGAGCGAGCCCTCGGCCATCACCCGGTTCACGGCAATGGAGAGCTGTTCACGGATCTGCGCGATGGAGAGCTCGGCGATATCAGTATCGCCGCGCCGCTCCTCGGCGAGCCAGCTGTGGGCATTGTCGATGGCGCGTTCGCCACCCTTGACGGCTACATACATCAGCCCGCCTCCACCATGGTCGAGCGCGGCAGACCGGCAAGGCGGTCTCCGGCGCAGAAATAGAAATCACGCCCCAGCGGGAAGGCGGCGCGGTTGGCCTGGAAGGCCGCGATCTCGGGCAACGACAGGTGCGCCGCCTCGCGGATGCCGGGGCCGGTCAGGCGCGCGCCCTTCTGCTCCAGCCCCTCCATCTCGACGAACAGAGTGACCGACCGGTCGGGGTATTCCGACGTCCCGGCGCGGAAGGGCGCCAGCGGTTGCAGCGCCTCCCAGGTGCCGAGGGCGAACATGGCCTCGCCCGCATCGGCGATGGGGGCGCCGATGTGGAAGGCGATCCAGTCGCGGACCGCCTGCCCGTCATGTCCGGGCGCGAGGTAGAGCGGCGTCTCCGCGTCACAGAGCGTGAGCAGCAGAACCGCCGCCGCGGTGGAGACCGGCGCCGGGGCCCCTGCCCCCGCGACGGTCTCGATGGTGCCGGGCCGGGCCAGCGCGTTGAGCGCCGCGCGGAACCCGCGGGAGGCCTCTACGGGCGGATTGGCGAACCCGCCGGTCAGTGCTTCGGTCTGCATCAGTCCTCTCCCCGCACCATGGTAAAGAAATCGACCCTGGTCGCCGCAGCCTTGGCGGCGCGTCCCTCGGCCCGGGCCGCGCGTTCGGCGGCCAGCCTGTCGAGCACGGTCCGGCGCAGGTCGCTCGCGCGCTCGGTCTGCATCAGCGCATCGACCAGCGCCGCCTGTTCCGCATGACGCTTGTCGCGGCCCTGCACGTAGGCATGGCCGACCGCGCCGCCCGCGATCTGCAGGGCGCAGCGGGTCACCGTCATCTCGCCGAGGTTGAAGGGCTGGCCGGTGCCGCCCATGCGGCCGCGCACCATCACGCCGCCCGCCTCGGGACGGCGGAGCCAGGTGAAGTCGGGCAGGTCGCCGACCTCGCCCAGCAGCGCGTCGAGCCGCGCCGGGGCCGCCTTGGCCAGCAGGCCCATCCAGGCCCGGCGGGCCTCGGTCTCTGTCGTCTGGATGGTCATTTAGACACCTTGCCGATTTGTCTAGATTACTATACAACTAGACAAATCAATACGCCTCCCGACCCGATCCGGCAAGGGGGACAAGCATGAAGATTTGGTGACAGATGACCCGAACCCCGGTCTGGAAGGAAATCGCGAACACGCTGGAGCGGGATATCGCCGCCGGCCATTACGGCCCCGGCGACAAGCTGCCGACCGAATCCGCGCTCTCCGCGCGCTTCGGCGTCAACCGCCACACCGTGCGCCGCGCCCTCGCCGACATGTCCGAGCGCGGCATCCTGCGTTCGCGCCGAGGCGCCGGGGTCTTTGTCGAGGCGCCCCCCGCCGACTACCCCATCGGCCGCCGCGTCCGCTTTCACCAGAACGTGCGCGCCACCGGACGACTGCCGCAGAAACAGGTGCTGCGCGTCGAGGTGCGCCCGGGCGATGCCACCGAGTGCAAGGCGCTGGGCCTGAAACCCGGCACCCCGGTGGTGGTCTACGAGGGGCTGTCGCTGGCCAATGCCACCCCCATCGCCCATTTCCAGAGCATCTTTCCCGAGCCCCGCCTGCCCGGCCTGCCCGCCACGCTGGCCGAAACCCCCTCGGTCACCGAGGCGCTGCGGCTGAACGGCGTGCCCGACTACGTCCGGGCCGAGACCCGGCTCACTGCCGAGCGCGCCAGCGCCACCCAGGCCTTGCACCTGCGCCTGCGCGAGGGCGACCCGCTGCTGAAGACCGTCGGCATCAACACCGAACTGGACGGCACCCCGGTGGAATACGGCCTGACCTGGTTCGCCGGCGACCGCGTCACCCTGACGGTGAGCAGCGAGGACAGCTGATTGCGCCTGCGGCGCAGGCCTCCGGCGGGGATATTTGCGACCCAAAGAAGCGGGCGCCGTCCGCTGCTTCTTTCCTTTGCAAATACTCAGGCGGACGGCCGACGCCCGCGCGGCGCCGGGGGTCAGGCGTATTTTTCGAGGAAGGCTTCGGCCGTGAGGCTGCGGAAATCGCCGAGGCTGGCGCGGATCGCCTCGTGGCTCCAGTCCCACCAGGCGAGGTCCATCAGGCGTTCGGCGATCTCGGGCGGCTGGCGCAGGCGCATGACCCTGGCCGGGGTGCCCGCGACGATGGTGTAGGGGGCGACGTCCTTTGTCACCACCGCGCCGGACGCCACGACGGCGCCGTGGCCGATGGTGACCTCGGGCTTGATCATCGTGGCATGGCCCAGCCAGGTGTCGTGCCCGATGCTGGCGCGGCGCGAGCGGCGGTGCTCGAAGAAGGCGGCGTCGGGTTCTGCGTCCTCCCAGTACATGTCCGAGCGGTACATGAAGTGGTGCAGGCTGGCGCGGTCGAGCGGGTGGTCGGTGGCGCCGATCCGCACGAAGCTGGCGATATTGGCGAACTTGCCGATGGTCGCGTTGGCGATGTCACAGGAGCGGTCGCAGTAGGAGTAGTCGCCAAAGCTCGAGAAGGCCACGCGGGTGCCCTGCTTGATCTCGCAGTAGCGGCCGAAGGTCGAGTCGGTGATGTCACAGCCCGGTTCGATGACCGGGCTGTCGGGTGTCAGTTGTGTCATTCGGGTCTCCGGGTATTCAGGCGTCGCCCTGGATCAGGCGGCGGCGCAGCCAGCCCGAGACACTGTCCATCACCATGACCATCAGCACAACGAGGATGATGTAATAGGTGACTTCTTCCCAGTCCTTCTGGGTGATCATGGCCTGGGTCAGCAGCAGGCCGATGCCGCCGCCGGTGATGGCGCCGATGATCGTCGCGCTGCGGGTGTTGGATTCGAGGAAGTAGAGCACCTGGCTCAGCAGTACCGGCATGATCTGCGGGATCACCCCGAAGCGGTAGCGCTGCGCGGCATTGGCGCCGGTCGAACTGACGCCCTCGATCTGCTTGCGATCGACGTTCTCGAGCGCCTCGGAGAACATCTTGCCGAAGCTGCCGGTGTCGGTCAGCAGGATCGCCAGCGAGCCGGTCAGGGGGCCGGGCCCGAAGGCACGGGACAGCACGATGGTCCAGATCAGCCCGTCGACGCCGCGCAGGAAGTCGAACATGCGGCGCATGGCGAAGCGCAGCGGGCCGAGCGGGGTGAAGTTCCGGGCCGCGAGGAAAGCCACCGGCAGCGCCACGATGGCGGCGCCGAAGGTGCCGAGGAAGGCCATCAGCACGGTCTCGAACAGGGCCCAGGCCACGTCGGCGTGGTGCCACATGTCGTTCTTCCAGAAGTCGTGCCAGGCGCCCGCGAGGTTCGAGCGGGCCGGGTCGATCTGCGCGCCGAAGAGTATCTCGGGGAGCGAGTGGCCGTGATAGGGGCTGTCGAGGGTGAAGAAGAAGAGCTCCCAGCCTAAGAAGTAGCGGAAGACCTCGGTGCGGCTGCGGGTCAGCGAGACGCGGCCTGCCTCAGTGGTGATGGCGAGGCGGGTGCCCGAGACCGAGATCCAGTCGGGCACGTCGGCGCCGAGGTTGGTGACGATCTCGCGGCCCTCGACGCGGGCCTCGATCGGGCCGAAGCCCGGAACGTCGTAGCGCAGGCCGTTGCCCGGCAGGAACTCGACCACGTTGCCGCGGCCGAGGTCGACGCGGGTCTCGTCGCCCTCGCGCGTGACCCAGCCCGGCACGGTGTTGCCGGGATATTGGCCCTTGCGCTCGCCCTCGATGGCGGCGGCGACCTCGCCGGTGCGGTTGTCGCGGGTCACGTGGGTCTTGTAGCTGTAGGTATCCGACAGCAGGGTCTGGGCGTGATCCCAGCGCGCGCGCTGGGCGAGGCCCGGCAGGTCGAAGGCGAAGAAGATGTAGCCAAGATAGGCCAGCACCAGCAGCGGCAGCCCGAAGGCCATGATGCGCTTGCCGAGGAACAGCCGCTCGGCCTGTTGATAGATCGCGGCGTCGGCCATCAGTGGCCTCCCTTGTGGATCAGGCGCCCGCGCACGTGGCTCGACAGCTGGTCGAAGACGACGATGGTCAGGAACAGGAGGATGAAGATTGCTGCCGCCTCGTCGAAGCGGCCCTTGCCCCAGGACATGGCGTTCTTGAGTTCGTAGCCGATGCCGCCTGCCCCGACGAAGCCGAGGATGGCGGAGGCGCGGATGTTGATCTCGAAGCGCAGCAGGGCGTAGCTGAAGTAGTTGGGCGAAACCTGCGGCACCACGCCGAGCCACATGCGCTGCAGCCAGCTGGCGCCGACCGAGGTCAGCCCCTCAACGGGCTTGAGGTCGGCGTTCTCGTTCACTTCGGAGAACAGCTTGCCCAGCGCGCCGGTGGTGTGGAAGGCGATGGCGATCATCGCCGGGACCGGGCCGCCGCCGAGGACGAAGATCAGCACCAGCGCGATCACGATCTCGGGGACGGCGCGCATGATGTCCATGATCCGGCGGAAGACGGGAATGGCGCGCGGCCAGAGGGCCAGCCCGCGGGTGGCGAGCAGCGACAGGATCAGTGCGAGGGCGGCGCCGATCAGGGTCGAGGCGGCCGCGATGTTGATCGTCTCCAGCAGCGCGGGGAAATAGCGGACCAGGTGCTCGGGCAGGAGATGGAGCTTGGTCGCGGTGTCGGCCAGCACGTCGGCCGGGAAGTCGAAGATCTGCGGCAGGCCGGACCAGAAGCCCCCGGCGTTGCGCGAGTCGGCGAGCATGAAGCCCGAGACCATCATGAGAACGAAAATGGCGAGGGTGAGACCGCCGTAGAGCCGCTTGCGCTGGACCAGCGCAAGGTAGTGTCCGTGCGGATCGGACGTGGGACTGGGGGATAGGGCCATCGTGTTCTCGTAAAAAGGCACCGGGCTCCGCGGGTGCAGTGCGGAGCCCGGCTGGGGGTCAGAGCGGCTTAGTTGCTCTTGGACTTACGGGCGGCGACGATCGACTCGTACTCGGCGTGGGTCACCGGGATGAAGTCTTTCGCGTCACCGGCGGCAACGCCGTAGGCGCAATCCGGATCTTCTTCCCACAGGTTCGCGGTCAGCGTGGTGACCTTGTCCTTGACGTCCTGCGGCAGGGCCTTGCGGAGAACGAACGGGCCTTCGGGGATGATCTTGGACTGCCAGATCTGGACCAGGTCGTTCATGTCGACGAGGCCGGCGTCAACTGCCTTGCGCAGGGCGCCCGAGTTGTAGCCGTCTTCCCAGTTGCCCTGGCCGTCGGCCCAGGTCACGCCGGCGTCTACGTCACCGTTGTTCACGGCAACGATGGTCTGCTCGTGGCCGCCGGTGAAGACGACGTCGCCGAAGAAGGTGCCGGGGGTCATGTCGAAGCCGGCGTCGGCAATTTCGATCGAGGGGATCAGGTAGCCGGAGGTCGAGTTCGGGTCACCGAAGCCGAATTTCTTGCCCTTCAGGTCTTCCAGCGAGGTCACGCCGGCGTCCTTGCGGGCGAAACCGATCGAGTAGTAGCCGATGGAGCCGTCCATGTTCTGCTTGACCAGCACCGGCTCGACCGCTTCGGGATCGGCCAGATAGGTGCCCGCGTAGGAGGAGGCGCCCATCCATGCGGCGTCGATGGTGCCGCCCAGCAGGCCCTGCATCACGCCGTTGTAGTCGGCGGGGGTGAAGACCTTGACCTCGACGCCCAGAGCTTCGGCGATCTTGTCGGCAAAGCACTGGTTCGAGGTCATGCGGTCCTGGGCGTTCTCGCCGCCGAGGATGCCGAGGCGGAATTCGGAAATCTCCTGGGCGGAAGCCGCGCCGACCAGGGCAGTGGTCGCCAGAGCAGCAGCGATAAGGGTTTTCATGTCTCTCTCCGTTTGGATTTGGTCTGGTTGAGATCAGGATGGGTTGATCAGGTTCGAGTGATCAGGCGGGCGTCGCCGCGCGCACGGGGGCGGCACGGTGATCGCGGATTTCCGTCGAGGTCGCCTCTTCGGAAAAGGTTTCGTCGGCGCCGTAGATGTCGCGGGCGACGCCGGTCGTCAGTTGCTCGGGCGTGCCGTCGAAGACGATGCGCCCGTCGCGCATGCCGATCACCCGGTCGCAGTAGCGGCGCGCGGTGTCGAGCGTGTGGAGGTTGGCGATGACCATGCGGCCGTCCTCGTCGTGAATCCGGCGCAGGGCGTCCATGACGATCTGGGCGTTCATCGGATCGAGCGAGGCGATGGGTTCATCGGCGAGGATGACCTTGGGGTCCTGCATCAGGGCGCGGGCGATGGCGACGCGCTGCTGCTGGCCGCCCGAGAGCGCCTCGGCGCGCTTGGCGGCGTGCTGGACGATGCCGAGGCGGTCGAGGATGTCGATGGCGCGGTGGATGTCCTCGCGCGGGAAGAGGTTGAACATGGTCGCCAGCGTCGAGCGGCGGTTCAGCGTGCCGTGCAGCACGTTCGAAACCACGTCCATGCGCGGCACCAGGTTGAACTGCTGGAAGATCATCGCGCATTGCGACTGCCATTCGCGGCGGGCGGCGCCGGTGAGCCGCAGCACGTCCTGCCCCTCGACCTTGAGGCTGCCGGTGGTCGCGTCGGTCAGGCGGTTCATCATCCGCAGGAACGTCGACTTGCCGGCGCCGGAGCGTCCGATGATGCCGAGCATGATCGGGCGGTCCACGGTGAAGGAGGCGTTATCGACGGCCACATTGCCCCCGAAACGCTTGGTCAGGTTTTCTACTACGAGCATTGACGTCCCCAAAAGTCCCGGCGCCACCGCTAGGGGCGCTGGGTCACCGCTTTGTGTCGGTTGCGCAAAAGTTTTGTGACGTGCGGGCCGCTCGGTGTGGATAAGCGGGCCGGGAGGCGCCTGACGCTACGGAAATGATCACCCCCGGCCCGTCCTGCCCCATCGGTGGGCAGCCGAAGGGCCGCACCGGGCCGGGGCGATCACCGGACGCGCACCGGGAGGGCGGAAGCTGCGCGACGGAGGGTTGCAGGGGTGAATCGGCTTGTGCCGGGGGAAGTAACCGACTAAATTTGTCAATAAATATGGCATGATCCAGATGCCCGCCAGCTTAGCCTCGTCTGCGTTTTCGGCAGCCACGGCCAGCCAGCCCGGTTCCCGACATTCACAAACGAGAGTTCCCATGACCGAAATGGCGCCCCCCTCCCCTGTCCAGATCCGGGAGGCCCGCGCGGCGGACCCCGGCCTGCGCGACCGTGACTTCTGCGACAAGCTCGGGATCCGCGAGGCCCAGCTTGTCGCCGCGCATGTCGGCCACTACGCGACCCGCATCGACGCGAACCCGGACCGGATCATGCCGCTGGTCGAGAAGCTGGGCGATGTCATGGCGCTGACCCGCAACGAATCCTGCGTGATCGAGAAGGTCGGCACCTACCGCGACTATCGCGGCGGGCCCCACGCCTCGATGCTGCTGGGCGAAGAGATCGACATGCGGCTGTTCCCCGTGCACTGGGTCACCGCCTTTGCCGTCGTGAAGGATTCCGATCAGGGGCCGCGCCGCAGCCTGCAGGTGTTTGATGCCGCCGGCGACGCGGTCCACAAGATCCACCTGCGCGACTCCTCCGACCTCGACGCCTGGGCGGCGCTGGTGGCGGAGCTGACCCTGCCGGAGCAGGAGGAGACGCTGACCGTGGAGGCGCGCGAGCTGACCGAGGCGGCCAAGAGCAACCCCGAGAAGCTCGACATCCTGCGGCAGGAATGGGACGCGATGACCGACACCCACCAGTTCCTGCGGCTGACCTCGAAGCTGCGGATGAACCGGCTGGGCGCCTATCGCATCGCGGGCGCGCCCTATGTGCAGCCGCTGGCGCTGGAGGCGGTGAACCAGATGTTCGAGGCGGTGCAGGCGCGCGCGGACGACGGGCTGGAGATCATGGTTTTCGTCGGCAACCGGGGCTGCATCGAGATTCACAATGGCCCCGTGCACACGCTGAAACCGATGGGACCCTGGCAGAACGTGCTGGATCCGGGCTTCAACCTGCACCTGCGGGCCGATCACATTGCCGAGGTGTGGGCGGTGCACAAGCCGACCCGACGCGGCATGGCGACTTCGGTCGAGGCCTTCGACGCCGAGGGCGGGCTGATTTTCCAGGCCTTCGGCCGCAAGGGCGGATCGCGCGACTGGCGCCCGGAGTGGAACGAGATCGTCGCGGGGCTGACGCCCCTGCCGGTCACGGAACTCGCCTGATGGGTCGCCGGTTCACCCGTTTCGCCTTGCCGCTGGCCCTGCTGGCGGCGAGCGCACTTGCAGGCACGGCGGCGGTGGCCGAGGGCGCCGGGGCGCAGCGAATCGTCACCATCGGCGGGGCGGTGACCGAGATCGCCTTTGATCTCGGGCAGCAGGACCGGGTCATCGCGCGCGACAGCACCTCGATGTTCCCGCCCGCCGCCGAGGCGCTGCCCGACGTGGGCTACATGCGGGCGCTCTCGCCCGAGGGCGTCCTGTCGGTGAACCCCGACCTGATCGTCGCCATCGAGGGATCGGGCCCGCCGCAGGCGCTCGACGTGCTGCGCGAGGCCGAGATTCCGCTGGTCGAGGTGCCCGAGGGGTATTCGACCGAGGCCATTGCGGCCAAGATCCGCGCGGTTGCGGCAGCGCTGGATGCAGGTGACGCGGGCGAGGCGCTCGTGGGCAAGGTCACCGCCGAGATCGAGGCGGCGGAGGCCCACGCGAAGGTGGCGGCGGACGGCGCGCCGCGCCGGGTGCTGTTCATCCTGTCGGCGCAGGGCGGACGGATCATGGCGGGCGGCACCGAGACGGCGGCGGACGCGATCATCACCATGTCCGGCGCGGTGAACGCGGCAGGCGGCTTTGAGGGCTACAAGCCGATGACCGACGAGGCCATTGTCGGCGCGGCGCCCGACGTGATCCTGCTGATGTCCCACGGCGGACCGATGGCCCTGACGGATGACGACCTGTTCGCCCTGCCCGCCATCGCCGCGACCCCGGCGGGAGAGTCCCGCAGCGTGGTGCGGATGAACGGGCTGCACCTGCTGGGCTTCGGTCCGCGCACGGCGAGCGCGATCACGGCACTGGCCGAGGCGCTCTACGGGGCGTCGCGGACGTGACCATGACCGGCCTGCTGCGGTCGGGCGGCGACCTGCCCCTCGACCGCCGGATTCTGGCCCGGCGGATGACCGTGGTTCTGATCCTCGTGCTTGGCATCCTCGCGGTGGCGAGCGCGGCGATCGGCGCCACGGGCACCTCGCTCTGGGGTGCGCTGGCCGACCTTGCGGCGGGGCGCGAACTGGCCACGTCGGAGCGGGTGATCCTGTTCGACATCCGCCTGCCGCGCACGCTGATGTGCATGACAGTCGGCGCCGCGCTGGCCGTGGCAGGGGCGATCCTGCAGGGGCTGTTCCGCAACCCGCTGGCGGACCCGGGCATCGTGGGGGTCAGCGCGGGCGCCAGCCTTGGCGCCATCACGGCCATCGTCCTTGGCGGCCTGCTGCCTGCTACGGTGCTGGCCTGGGCGGGCCCCTCGCTGGTGGCGCTCTCGGCCTTCCTTGGCGCGTGGCTCCTGACCCTGCTGCTTTACCGGGTGTCGACGCGCAACGGCCAGACCTCGGTCGCGACCATGCTGCTGGCCGGGGTGGCGTTCACCGCGCTGGCGATGGCGCTCTCGGGCGTAATGGTCTTCATGGCCAACGACAGCCAGCTGCGCGACCTTACCTTCTGGAACATGGGCTCTCTTGCCGGGGCGACATGGGGCAAGCTGCAGGTCACCGGGCCGGTGATCCTGCTGGCGCTTGGCGCGGCGATGCTGCTGGCGCGGGGCCTGAACGCGCTGGCGATGGGCGAGGCCGTGGCGGCGCATCTGGGCATCCCGGTGCAGCGCACCAAGGGGGCGGCGATCCTCTGTACCGCGGTTCTGACCGGGACGGCGGTGGCGGTTTCCGGCGGCATCGGTTTCATCGGGATCATCGTGCCGCACCTGCTGCGGCTGGCGACCGGGCCGGATCATCACGGGCTGCTGCCCAACTGCGCCCTCTTCGGCGCTGCGCTGCTGCTGTTCGCCGATATCATCGCGCGGGTCATTGTCAGCCCTGCGGAACTGCCCATCGGGATCGTGACCGCGCTGATGGGCACGCCGGTGTTCCTGTGGATCCTGCTGCGCCGCCATGCGGCGATGGGGCTGTGAGCATGGAGGCGCGCGGACTGACGCTGGCCCTTGGCGGCAAGACGATCCTCGAGTCGGTGGATTTCACCGCCGCCCCCGGCGAGGTCACCGCCATCGTGGGACCGAACGGGGCAGGCAAGACCACGCTGCTGAAGGCCCTGTCGGGAGAGCTGAAGGGGGTCGGACCGGTGCGGCTGAACGGCACGGCGCTGACCGACCTGCGCGGCTGGCAGGTGGCCGAGATGCGCGGGGTGCTGCCGCAGGCGAGCGCCCTCGCCTTTCCCTTTACCGTGATCGAGGTGGTGCGCATCGGCCTGTCCTCGGGTCGGGGCGGCGGCGATGACCGGAGGGCGCTGCAGGCGCTGGCGCGGGTGGACCTCGCCGGGTTCGCCGGGCGGTACTACAACGACCTGTCCGGGGGCGAGCAGCAACGGGTCCAGCTGGCCCGGGTGCTGACCCAGATCTGGGAGCCGATGTCGGAGGGCCAGCCGCGCTGGCTGCTGCTGGATGAACCGGTAGCGAGCCTCGACGTGGGGCACCAGTTCACCGTGATGGATATCGCCCGGGAATTCGCGGCATCGGGGGGCGGCGTGATCGCGGTGATGCATGACCTGAACCTGACCGCGATGTTCGCCGACAAGGTCTGGGTCATGCACCGCGGACGGGTCGCCGCGAGCGGTGCGCCGCGCGATACGCTGACCACCGATCTGATGCAGACGATCTATGGCTGCCCGTTGCAGGTGAACACGGTTCCGCCGCTGGGAATCCCCTTTGTCCTGCCGCAAACCCGCGTGTCGTGAGCGCTCCGGGGTCTGCCGATCACGTCCGGAATCGTCCCCCGGCCACAACAGGGCGGAAAAAATGGCCAAATAGAGCATTTTTTCATGGAACCAACCGCGCGGCCACGCATTAAATCATGCAACAGTCGCGCGGGACCCTTGGTCGCGTGCCCAAGAACTGTCACTGAGCAGGGCGAAAGCGGAAAACCGACCAGATGCCCCGGGCATGTCAGACGATGAGGCTGATCGATGATGACACATAACGGAACAGGGGAGGCACGCCCCACGAGGGTTCTTATCTGCGAGGACGAGATCGTCGTCTCGATGGACATCATGTTCATGCTGAGCGATCTCGGCTACGAGGTCGTCGGTCAGTGCGCCAGCGTTGCCGAGGGCATGAAGCTGTTGAGCAAGGTGCGCCCCGATGCCGCCATACTGGACGTGCGGGTCAAGGACGGCGAAGTCTTTCCGCTTGCGCGTGAGCTGCAGAAGCTGGGCACGCACATCGTGTTCCACTCGGGCCATGCCGAGCCGGAGGCCCTGTACCGCGATTTTCCCGAAGCGGGCTTCTGCCCCAAGCCGACCCGTGCCGACCAGCTTGAAAAGAGCCTGCGGAGCCTGATCGAGGCCTGAATCAAGGCCTGACCTCTTAGCCCCGCTCGGGCCGTTCTCCGGACTGCGCCGGGGAAAAGAGCCTGCTCCCCTCCCCGACTGCCAGTTGCCTTACCCGGGACGACGGATCCGGTGTACCGCGAGATAGAGCGCGGGAACGAAGACCAGCGTCACCACCGTGCCGGCGATGATGCCGCCCATCATGGCATAGGCCATCGGACCCCAGAAAATCTGCCGAGAGATCGGGATCAGCGCGAGGCTGGCGGCGGCTGCCGTGAGCAGGATCGGGCGGGCCCGGCTGTCGGAGGCGAGGAACACCGCGTCCCAGGGCGTTGCGCCCGAGCGGCGCTGGTTGTCGATCTCGTGGACGAGGATGATCGAGTTCCGGATCAGGATGCCGATCAGCGCGAGCACCCCGAGGATGGCCACGAAGCCCAGCGGCGCGCCCGAGGGCACGAGGGCCGCAACGACGCCGATCAGCCCGAGCGGTGCGGCGGCGAAGACCACGAAGGCATCGCGGAAGCTCTGCATCTGGATCATCACCAGCGTTGCCATGATCAGCAGCATGAGCGGCACGACCTCGGCAATGGGCTGCTGGCTCTCGGAGCTTGACTCCACGGTGCCGCCGACCTCGACCCGGTAGCCCGGCGGCAGGGTCTCGTCGAACTCGGCGATGCGGCCGGTGAGGCCCGAGACGATGGTATCGGGCTGGTCGTCGGTGAGGATCGCTGCCTTGACCGTGATCGTCGGCATCCGGTTCTCCTGACGGATCACCGGCTGCTCGGTGGCGTATTCGAACACCGCGAGCGACGACAGCGGGATCGGGTCGCCGTTGCTGCTGGGCAGTTGCAGGTTGGTCAGCGCCTCGACGGAACTGCGCGCCTCGGCGCTGCCGCGCGCGAGGATGTTGATCAGGTAAGTGTCGTCGCGCAGTTCGGTCACCGAGCTGCCGTCGTAGATCGCGTTCAGCGCCGAGGCCACGTCGCGCGAGGTGAGCCCCAGAAGGCGCATCCGGTCCTGAACGATGTTCACGCGAACCACGCGGGCGGGCTCGTTCCAGTCGAGCACGATGTTGCTGGTGCGGGTATCGGTGGCGATGACGGCGGCCAGATCGCGCGCGTGGTCGCGCAGGATCTCCGGGTCCGGCCCGACGATGCGGTATTGCACCGGACGCCCGACCGGGGGCCCGATCTCGAGCAGCTTGACGAAGATGTCGATGCCCGGGAAGTCGGTGCGGGCGAGGTCGACCAGCTTTTCGCGAAGCCGGTTGCGCGCCTCGATCCCCGGCGTCTGGATCACGATCTGGCCGATGTTCGGGCCCGAGGTCAGCACGTCGTAGGCGAGGATGAAGCGCGGGGCGCTGCGCCCGATGTAGGAGGTCCAGAACAGGACGTCCTCGTCATCGGCAAAGTCCTTCTCGAACCGCTCGATGGCGTCGCGGGTCGCCGCGATGGAGGCGTTCTGCTGGAGCGTGAAGTCGATGATCAGCTCGGGCCGGTCCGAAGAGGGAAAGAACTGGTTCTCGACGAAGCGCATGCTCCAGACCGAGAAGGCGAAGACCGCGATGGTGAGGGCGATGGTGATCCAGCGGAAGCGCATGGCGGCGCGCAGCACACGGTGGAACATGCGTCGGACCGCGCCGGGCTCGCCGGAGTGATGCTTCCATTTGGACGGCAGCATGGTCACCCCGATCAGCGGGGCGAACAGGACCGCGACGATCCACGAGACCAGCAGCGAGACCGCGATGACGACGAAGAGCGAGAAGGTGAATTCGCCCGCCGCCGAGTCGTTCAGGCCGATGGGGATGAAGCCCGCGACGGTGACCAGCGTGCCCGAGAGCATCGGGAAGGCGATGGAGGTCCAGGCAAAGGAGGCGGCCTTGGTCAGGCTCTCGCCGACTTCCAGCCGCGAGATCATGGTTTCGATGGCGATCATGGCATCGTCGACCAGCAGGCCGAGCGCGATGATCAGGGCGCCGAGCGAGATCCGCTGGAGGGTGAAGCCGGTGTAATCCATCACCACAAAGGTAATCGCCAGCACCAGCGGGATCGTCAGCGTCACCACGAGACCGGCGCGCAGCCCGAGGCTGACGAAGGACACGGCAAGCACGATTACCACGGCCTCGATCAGCGCCTGGATGAAGTGGCCCACGGCCTCCTCGACGACATGGGGCTGGTCGGCGACCTGATGGATCGAGACGCCGATGGGCAGGCTGGCCTCGAACTCGTCCATCGCCGCGCTCAGTTCCTCGCCGAAGTCGATGATATTGGCCCCTTCGCGCATCCCGATGGCGAGGCCGACCGCGTCCTGCCCGTTGAAGCGGACCAGTTCCTCTGGCGGGTCCTCGTAGCCGAGGCGCACGGTCGCCACGTCGGTCAGGCGGAAGAACTGGTCGCCGACGCGCAGGTTGACTTCGGTCAGGCTCTGGGCGCCCTCGAAGGCGCCGCCGATCCGCACCAGCACACGTTCCGGCCCGGCGTCGATCACGCCGGAGGGCAGGATCGCGTTCTGTGCTGCGAGGGTTGCCTGAACCTCGGACTGGCTGACACCCAGCGCCGCGAGGCGTTCGGTGGAGAATTCGAGGTAGACGACCTGATCGCGGGTGCCGAAGATCTCGACCTTGCCGGAGTCGGGCAGCGCCTGCACCGCGCGGCGGGCGTCCTCGGCGTAATCGCGGATCTCGCGCGGGGTGAAGCCGTCGGAGGTGAAGGCGTAGACGTTGCCGAAGACGTCACCGAAGTTGTCGTTGAACTGGAAGCCGCTGAATTCATCCGGGAAATCGCCCCGGATATCGGACATCATGTTGCGCACGCGCTGCCAGATCTCGGGCAGGTTCTTGGCCGGGGTGTCGTCGCGCAGCTCGACATAGACGATGGAGGTGCCCGGGCGGCTGATCGACTTGGTCTTGTCCAGTTCGTCCAGTTCCTCGAGCTTCTTCTCGATGCGGTCGGTGACCTGTGTCAGCGTCTGCTCGACCGAGGCGCCGGGCAGCGAGGCCGAAACGACCATCGTCTTGATCGCGAAGTTCGGATCCTCCTCGCGGCCGATGCGGACGTAGGAGATTGCCCCGGCGACCACGCAGATGATCATCAGGAACCACACGAAGGACCGGTGGTTGAGCGCCCAGTCGGACAGGTTGAAGCGGTTCATTGGCCGGCTCCTGAAATCTTGCCCGGGGCCACGCGGCGCCCGACGGTCTGACCTTCGGCGAGGGAATGGACACCCCGGGTGACGACTTCGTCGCCGACCGAGAGCCCGGAGAGGATGACGACGCGCCCGCCGCCCTGCGGCCCGGTGACGACATCGACGCGCTGGACCTTGCGGTCATCGGGGGTGACCCGCCAGACTTCAGGCACGGTGCCGTCCCCGATCAGAGCCGAGACGGGCACTGTCATGATCGTCTCCTGCCCTTCCTTGAGCGTGACCGTGACCAGCGCGCCGAGGCGGAAGGCGGTCTGGTCGGCATCCGAAAGCTTGAGGTGCGCGTCGCGGTTGCGGCTGGCGCGCGACGAGACCGGGTCGATCCGGTCGAGGGTGGCGGCGGTGAGCATCGAGGGGTTGGACAGCAGGCGCACCTGGAACTCGCTTTCGGGCGCCATGCCGGTCGCGTCCTCCTCGGAGAGCGCGATGACCACCTCGCGGTCGGCGATGGCGGCAAGGGTCAGCACGGCTTCGCCGCTGGCGATGGTGCTGCCGGGATCGGCGGAGACGCTGGTGATCACCCCGTCGATCGGGGCGCGGAGGTTGGCGTAATCGCGGGCGTCCTCGGCGCGGGCCTCGGCGGCGCGCGCCTGTTCCAGCGAGGCCTCGGCGGCGGCGAGGTCGTTGCGGGTGTCTTCCAGCGCCGAGACGCTGTTGACGCCACGGTCGGCCAGCGTCTTGACCCGGTCGTAGGCGTCCTGCGCGGTGTGCAGGTTGGCCTCGGCGATGGAGACGCCCGCCTGGGCGGCGCGCAGTTCGGATTCGAGGTCGACCGCATCGAGGCGGGCGAGGACGTCGCCGCGCGAGACGGTGTCGCCGACCTCTACCAGCCGCTCGGCAAGGGTGCCGATCTTGAGGAACCCGAGGTCGATCTCGCTCGACGCGGTCACGGTCCCGACCCAGGAATTCGCGATGCCGGACTGGGGCGCCACGATCTCGGAAATGACCGGGCGCGGCGGGGCGTCCTGGGCGCTGGCGGGCATGGCAAGGGCCGCGCCCAGCAGCGCGGTGACAAGAAGAACCTGGCGCATCAGTTGTTATCCTCAAGCGGCTGGATCACGCGGCCCGGGTAGAGCAGCTGGGTGCCGAGCGTCACCACCATCTCGCCGGGTTCCACCCCGCTGGCGATCAGGATCGCGTCGCTGGCGTAGCGCTGAAGCTCGACCTGCCGCAGCGAGACCTGATTGGTCGCCGGGTCCACGATCCAGACCGCGGGGCCGTCGACAGTGGCCGAGATGGCCGACCACGGCAGGCTGATGTTCGCACCTTCGCTGAGGACCGTGGTGCCGCGCACCGGGTCGCCGTAGGTGAGCCCGGCCAGCGGTTCTTCCAGCGTGACCTTGACCTCGACGGTGCCGGTAGTCGCCTCGACCAGCGGGGAGATTTCGCGGACGTGGCCGATCACGGTGGGGCTGGTGCGATCCAGCGGCGTGAGGGTGATGTCGACGGGCGCGTTGACCCCCGACTGCTGGATCAGCTGGCTCTCGGGCACGTCGAAGACCGCCTCGTAACCCTGCCCCAGCGCCAGTTCGACGATCGGCTGGGCCGCCCCGACGACCTGCCCCGGCTCGGCAAGGCGGCTGGTTACCGTCGCGTCGGTGCTGGCGTAGAGCACGGTGTCGTCCAGCGCGTCCTCGGCCTGGGTGAGACCGGCCTCGGCCTGTGCCCGCCCGGCGGCGGCCACGGCGAGCCGGTCGGAGGCCGCATCGCGCGATGCGCGGGTGGTCGCGCCGCGTTCCAGCAGGGCGTTCTGGCGGTCGTTGGCATCGCTCGCGGCGGCATACTCGGCCTCGGCGGCGGCAAGCTGGGCCTTGGCGCTACGCAGGTCCTGTTCCTGCTGCACCCGCTCGATACGGGCCAGCACGGCGCCGGCGGCGACCTTGTCGCCCACATCCACCAGCAGTTCGGAGATTCGGCCCCCCGTGGGGAAAGCTGCGCTGACCGTGTCGCGCGCCGCGATCTCGCCGGTCAGCGAGGGATGCAGGCTGGTTTCGGTCATTTCCGCGATGGTGACGCGGACCGGCAGCATTCCATCGGCGGCGAGTGGCAGGGGCGGGGCGAGGAAAAGGCCCGCACCGAGCACAAGGAGCGCTCGACTGCAGGGGCTGAGGCCGGTGTGCAGCATTCAAACAACCTTCTTCAATGGCGTGAGCGACCCTTGCCGGAGGAGACGAGGCGTTCCCGCACCCTACCCTAGCGCGACCACCGCGCCGCCGCCAACCGCCTTTGGCAGCATCGGACGCAACGTGAACCGAACCGTACAGTTCGATCAAGGGCAAAAATTACATCGGCAGAACGATTTCGGCCTTCAGCCCGCCAAGATCTTCGCTGGTGCCGAGCCGCAGCTCGCCGCCGTGCGACAGGGCTATATCGGCCGCGATGGAGAGGCCCAGCCCCACGCCGCTGCCCTTGTTCTGGTTGCGTGCGGCATCGAGCCGCGCAAAGGGCTTAAGCGCCTGCTGGTGCAGTTCGGGCGGAATGCCCGGCCCGTCGTCCTCGACGACGACGCGCATGGCCTCGGCCTCCCGCACCAGCGTCACGCGCGCTTTCTTGCCGTAACGGACCGCGTTGCCCACGAGATTCTCGATGGACCGCGCGATGGAGAGCGGGTGAATCTTCATCGTCAGCGGCCCCTCCGGCAGCGGGGCGAGGGTGACGTCCTTGCGGGCGCGGCAGGCCTTGGCCACGACACCGGTGACCAGCTCTCCCATGTTGGTGCTTTCGAGCGTTCCGGTCGCGTCGGCGCGGGCGAAATCGAGGAAGGCGTCGATCAGCTGCTCCATCTCGGTCAGATCCGCGAGCATGTCGCGGGTGTCTTCCGTCTCGTCCTGCAGCGAGAGGGCCAGCCGCAGCCGGGTCAGCGGCGTGCGCAGGTCGTGGCTGACACCGGAGAGCATCATGGTGCGCTGCTCCATCGCCCGTTCGATGCGTGCGCGCATGTCGAGAAAGCTCTCGCCCGCGGTCCGCACCTCGTCGGCGCCGCCGGGCGAATAGTGGAACTCGTTGCCCTTGCCGAAGGCCTCGGCCGCAAGGGCAAGACGGCGGATCGGGCGCAGTTGGCTGCGCAGGAAGAAGTAGGCGATGAAGGTCATCAGCGCACTGGTGAAGGTCATCAGCACCAGCAACTGGTGCGGGTTGGCCGCCGAGACGCGGCGGCGCGAGAAGTTGATGTCGAGCAGCCCTGTTTCGTCCGCGAAGGAGAGGTGCACGCGGGACTTGTCGGTCAGCAGGTCCACACCGATGAGCCGGGGAAACCGGGCGTGCAGCGTTTCTGTCACCACCTTGCCCGAGAGGTCGTAGAAGTTGCGCCGGTCGGAGACCGGGGCCTCGGGCCGCGACACTTCGAGCTGGAGAATGCCCGCCGGTTCGCTGAGATCACCGCCCGAGGCCAGCGTATCGAGCAGCAGGTCGATCTCGACCGCGAGATTGTCGGTCATCTGGATGGTGACGCCTTCGTAGAGGCGCTGGATGAAGCTGGTCGACACGACCAGTTGCACCGTGACCACCGGCACCAGAAGGATCAGAGCCGCGCGGCCGTAAAGGCTGCGCGGCAGGAGGTTGTTGATGCCCCGCTTGAGCGACCGGCGGAAGCGCAGAAAGGAGAGCGCCGCGCCGGACGGGCGGGACCTGTCATGGTGTTCGGTCCGCGTCATGGCCGCCAGTATGCCCGGAGCCGGAGCCCCGGGCCAGAGGGGTCAGAGACCGAGATCGGCCGCCGTCTTGTCGAGGCAGTCGCCGACCTTGTCCATCATCTCGTCGACCTGCGCCTCGGTGATGATCATCGGCGGGCAGAAGGCCATCGCATCGCCCATCGCGCGCGAGATGACGCCCGCTTCGAGCAGGTTGTTCATCATCGGGGTGCCGATCAGGCCGGGCTTTTCGAGCCCTGCCTTGGTCTCCTTGTCGGCCACCAGTTCGAGTGCCGCGATCAGGCCGACGCCGCGATGTTCGCCGACCAGCTTGTGACCTGCGAACTCGGACAGGCGCTTTTGCATGTGCGCACCGACGATGGCAGCATTGTCGACCAGCTTGCGTTCCTCGATGATCTTGATGTTCTCCAGCGCGACCGCCGCCGCGACCGGGTGCCCTGCCCCGGTGTAGCCGTGGCCGAACGCGCCGATGCGGTTCGATTCATCCGCCAGCGGCTCGAACATCTTTTCGCTGAGCAGCAGGGCCGAGATGGGCTGATAGGAGGAGGAGATCTGCTTGGACAGGGTCATGATGTCGGGCTTGAGATCGAAGGTCTCGGTGCCGAACATCTTGCCGGTGCGGCCGAACCCGCAGATCACCTCGTCGGCGATCAGCATGATGTCGTACTTCTGCAGGACCGCCTGGATCTTGGGCCAGTAGGTTTCCGGCGGCACGATCACGCCGCCCGCGCCCGGCACCGGCTCGCCGATGAAGGCGGCGATGGTCTCGGGGCCCTCTTCGAGGATCAGGGCTTCGAGCTCGGCGGCGCGGCGGACCGAGAACTGTTCCTCGGTCTCGCCCGGCTCGCAATCCTTCCAGTAATGCGGGCTGCCGGTGTGCAGGAACCCGGGCAGCGGCAGGCCGAAGGACATATGGTTCATCGGCAGGCCGGTCATCGAGGCGGCGACGGCGGTGATCCCGTGATACCCGCGCAGGCGGCTGATCACCTTGCGCTTTTCCGGAGTGCCCAGCGCGTTGGCGCGATACCAGAGCATCTTGACCGCGGTATCGTTCGCCTCGGAACCGGAATTGGTGAAGAACGCCTTGCTCATCGGCACCGGTGCGATCTCGACCAGCTTCTCGGCCAGTTCCGCTGCCGGGGTGTGCCCGCGATGCGAGAAGGTGTGGTAGTAGGGCAGCTTTTTCATCTGCTCGGTGGCGGCATCCACAAGGCGCTGCTCGGAGAAGCCGAGGCCGACGCTCCACAGGCCGGCCATCGCCTCGGTGTAGCGCTTGCCGTTGTTGTCGTAGACGTAGATGCCCTCGCCCTTCTCCATGATCAGCGGCCCCTGCTCCTGCAGAACACGGGCGTTGGAATAGGAGTGCATGTGGTAGCGGCCATCGCGCGCTTCGATGGAGTTCGGCAGGGTATCCATGATCTGTCCTCTGGTAACGGGTTCGGCAAAACATGCGCGTGGCAGGCTTTGCAGCACCGGGATGCCCGAGGATTGCCCTTCGGTCAATCTTGGCGATCATAAAAATGATCAAATCTTGTGATGCCGCCCAAGACGGTGGCACATGCCTTGCGCGCGCGGCGAGATGGCAGGTTTTCGCCTAAAAACAGGCTGTCGCGCCATGATAGCGGCGCGTCTGGTGCGCAGGGCGCACCGGGTGATCAGATGTTTGATCAACTGATGAGCGGGCCGTCAGAACCTGCTGACGTAGTCGTTGGTGAACTCGCGGTAGCCGTCCGACGTCACCCTGAGGCGGTCGCGCAGGATGACGTGGAGCTCGGCCAGGCGGAAGAAGGGTACCTGCGGATAGGTATGGTGTTCGCAGTGATAGGGCATGTTCCAGGCGAGGAAACGGACGATGCGGTTGGTGAAGGTCGTGCGGGTGTTCTCGAACATGTTCGCGACGGTCGGACAGCGCCCATGTTCGGCCAGGAGGTAGAGCCGGAGGACGGGGAAGCCGGTCATCAGCGGCAGGACCCAGACCCAGAACAGCACCGGCGAGACCGCGAGCGTGAACAGCAGGACCAGCGCATAGCCCGCGATCATCAGGCGCGCCTCGCGCCGGATGCGCGGAATCGCGTTGACCGGCAGGTAGTCGGCCGAAGGGTCGCCGACCGCATTGGTCCAGAGCAGCACGACCTTGTCGCGCCAGTAGGTGACAGTCGACAGGTGCCACCAGAAGCTGGGCCAGCTGTCGGGCTTGGGCAGGCCCGACAGTTCGGGGTCGCCCTCGGGCAGGTTGGTGAAACGGTGATGGGCGAAGTGGAAGTAGCGGAACCAGAGGAACGGCTGGACGATGAGAAACCCGGTGGCCTGCCCGGCCCATTCGTTCAGCCAGTCGCTCCGAAACGGGGTCTTGTGGGTGCATTCGTGCTGGAGCGTGAAGAGGAAGGCGATGGCGATGCCCTGCGGCACGATCAGCAGCCACCAGAAGGGCATGCCGAGGCCGATCAGAAGACCAAGCAGCAGGATCAGGCCGACGTGGCCGGCGAGATGCAGCAGCCCGGCGCTGTCGCTGCGGCTGGTCAGCGCGTTCTTCTGCGCGACGGACAGGGATTTCAGGAATGCGCGATGATCCACGGCATCCTCCTTTCCAAGGGGCGAACCGAGAGGCCGCAGATTAGCCGGAAATGGTCAGACAACAGCTTTGTCACAGCTGCCAGCGTTTCCATTAGAGAGACAGTCAAAGTGGGCCGCGCGCCCCCAAAAGCCCTCGCCGCGCCCCTTGAGACCAGCGGCGAACGCCTTGTTTTGCAGCACAATGGCGCGTTCCGGCTTGCCGGGATCATAGTTCACCTTTCCGCCACAATTTCGCCCCGTTGAGCGATCATTTATCCTGAAATGGCTCACCCGGCCCGACCAATAAGAAAGCCCATAATCGAGAGTGACAGAACAGATGAAAACGACATTTTCGGGCGCGATCTCGAAACTTTACCTGTTCCTGATTGTTTTCACGACGATCCTGTGCGTCTGCGCGGGCTATTTGGTCATCCGTAAGGAAAATACCTATTTCGTCAGCCAGCAGCGGGCCAATACCGTCAAGGACACCAACCACATCGCCTCGCAGATCGAGACCAAGTTCTTCGGGATGGAAGTGGTTGCGGACCGGCTGGCGCGCTACGTCTCGAGCACCAAGGACATCTCGCGCACGGCGGTCGCGCGCGCGGCGGACCGGCTGGTGGCGCTGAACACCGACGTGGTGAGCGTGGCCGTGGCCCCCGACCTCGTGGTGACCCGGATCGCTCCGCTGAAGGGCAACGAGAAGGTGATCGGTACGAAGTACTGGCAGGTGCCAACCCAGCTTGCCAGCATCGCGCGGGCCTACCGTACGCAGAGCCCGGTGATCGACGGGCCGGTCAACCTGATCCAGGGCGGGCGCGGCTACATCCTGCGTTATCCCGTCTTCGTCGCACGGCCCGGCGCGGCGGGCGACCGGTTCTGGGGCGTGATCTCGATCGTGCTGTCGGAGAACGGGCTGTTCATTTCGAACGACGAGGGCACCGCCTATACGCAGGACAACACCTTCGCCATTCGTGAGCTGAACCGCGACGGCAGCCCCGGGCGGTCGATCTACGGCGATAAGAGCCTGTTCGAGCAGGACCCGGCCATCGAGACCCTGAAGGTCTTTGGCGCGACATGGCAACTGGCGGGCGTGCCGCAGAACGGCTGGGCCACGGCTGCGCCGAACCAGACCATGCTGGTGATGATGACGCTGGCCTCGATCTTCGTGATCATCGGCGCAATCTTCTCGATCCGCCACTTCGCGCAGCGCCGGCAGGAGGCCTACAACGTGCTTTCGCACGCGGTCGAGGCGCTGGACGAGTCGTTCGTGCTGTTCGATGCGGACGACAACCTGCTGATGGCGAACTCCAAGTACAAGGATGCCTTCGGGACCTCGAAGGAAGTGGTGAAGCCCGGCACCTCTTGCGAACTGCTGTACCGTGTCGCCGCCCTGCAGGGGATCTTCCCCGATGCGGTCGGCCGCGAGAGCGCGTGGCTGAAGGAACAGATGGAGGCCCACCGCAACGCCGAGAGCCAGATGTTGCAGGTCGAGGGCGGGCGCTGGGTCAATATATCCAAGGCCAAGACGCCCGAGGGGTTCACCGCCGCCGTCTGGTCCGACATCTCGGCCCAGAAGGAGGCCCAGCTGGCCGCCGAGGCCGCGAACCGCCAGAAGTCGGAATTCCTCAGCAACGTCACGCATGAACTGCGCACTCCGCTGACAGTCATCTCCGGCCACGCGGCCTTCCTTGCCAATGACTCGAAGCTTCCGAATTCGAAGAAGATCGCCAAGCTGCTGGATGCCGAGGGTCCTGCCCCGGACCTTGGCGAACTGCGGCGCAACGTGAGCGCGCATTCGGCGCTGATCACGACGCATGGCGAAAAGATCCTTTCGGCCTCGCAGCACATGCTGACGATGGTGAACGACCTGCTCGACTGGGCCAAGGCCGAGGGCGGCAACCTGAGCGTGGCGCCCGTGGTGGTGGACCCCTCGGAACTGGTCGGCAACATGTTGGACGAGATGAAGCAGATGGCGCAGTCCAAGGGCATCGCGCTGGACTGCAAGTGCGACGGCGAGAAGGTCATCGCAGATCCCTCGCGTCTGCGGCAGGTGATCTACAACCTCGTGGGCAACGCGCTGAAGTTCACCAACGAGGGCTCGATCACCGTGATCATTACCGGCCAGGGTGAACGGACCCTGTTCGCCGTGGAAGATACCGGCTGCGGGATTGCGCCCGAGAACATGGAAATGATCTTTGAGCGTTTCCAGCAGGTTGACGGCTCGGCCACCCGCGCCTTTGGCGGCTTCGGTCTGGGGCTGAGCATCGCCCGCCAGATCGTTTTGCTGCATGGCGGCACCCTGCGCGCGACCAGCGAACTGGGCAAGGGCAGCCGGTTCGAGTTCGACCTCGAAACCGCGCCCGCGGACGAGGACACCGGCACGCTCACGGAGCGCTCGCGCCTGACCGCTGTGCAGTGACCCGGACGGGACCGGGCGCAAAGCCGCCCGGGGCATTTTCCGCCTTGCCGGAATGCGACCCTTTGGCTATGTGAACCGACATGCGTATGGGAGAACCGGGTCCGACCCGGTGCCGAAGGAGCAACCGCCCCGGAAACTCTCAGGCCAAAGGACCGTGCGCGTGACAGAACTCTGGAGAGAACCCGGCGCGCCCGGGTCGCCGAAGGGATAACGATCTCAGGCGAAGGGACAGAGGGGGCATCGCAACCGTGGGCATGGGGCCCGTGGATATTGGGATGCCGGATGATTTTCTTGAGAATCAGGTCGGCCTGGGATTTGGATCAGGTATGACGGAGTTGCTCTCTACCCCTCTTCACGCGCTCCACGTGGAGCTTGGCGGCAAGATGGTGCCGTTCGCGGGCTATGAACTGCCGGTACAGTACAAGACCGGGATCATGGCTGAACATCAGCACACCCGCGACAAGGCGGGGCTGTTCGATGTCAGTCACATGGGCCAGGTGATTGTCTCGGGCGGCTCGTGGGAGGCCGTCGCGACGGCCTTCGAGACGCTGGTGCCTATGAACGTGCTGGACCTTGGCGAGAACCGCCAGCGCTATGGGCTGTTCACCGACACGGCGGGCGGCATCCTTGACGACCTGATGTTCGCCAACCGGGGCGACCACCTGTTTGTCGTGGTGAACGCGGCCTGCAAGGCGCAGGACATCGCCCATATGAAATCCGTGCTGGAACCCGAGCTGAGCGTTACGCCGGTCACCGACCGCGCACTGCTGGCACTGCAGGGCCCGGCCGCCGAGAAGGTGCTGTCGGGCCTCGCGCCCGAAGCCGCCGGGATGCGGTTCATGGACGTGGCGACGCTGAGCCTCGACGGGGTCGAGTGCTGGGTTTCGCGCTCCGGCTACACGGGCGAGGACGGTTACGAGCTGTCGGTGCCGGCGGAGCAGGCCGAGGCGCTGGCCCGGACGCTGCTGGCCCACGAGGACGTGCTGCCCATCGGGCTTGGCGCGCGCGACAGCCTGCGGCTGGAGGCCGGGCTGTGCCTCTACGGTCATGACATCGACACCACGACAACCCCGACCGAGGCCGCGCTGAACTGGGCCATCCAGAAGGCCCGCCGCACGGGCGGCGAGCGCGCGGGCGGCTTTCCGGGCGCTGACGTGATCCTGCCGCAACTGGTGGAGGGCGCGGCGCGCAAGCGTGTGGGCCTGCGCCCCGAGGGCCGTGCGCCGATGCGCGAGGGTGTCGAGATCTTTGCGGCCGAAGGCGGCGGCGAGGCCATCGGCAAGATCACCTCGGGCGGCTTCGGCCCTACCGTCGGCGGCCCGGTCGCCATGGGCTACCTGCCGGTTGACCAGAGCGCGACCGGCACCACCGTCTATGGCGAGCTGCGCGGCAAGCGGTTGCCGCTGGTCGTGACTGCCCTGCCCTTCGTGGCTGCGAATTTCAAACGATAACCAAGCGTTACCAACAGGGAGAACCCCGCATGAAGTACACCGAAGAACACGAGTGGCTGATGGAGGAAGGCGAGCTGATCGTCGTCGGCATCACCGAGTACGCCGCCGAACAACTGGGCGACGTCGTCTTCGTCGAGCTGCCCGAGGAGGGCACCGAGGTCTCCAAGGATGACGAGGTCGTGGTGATCGAGTCGGTCAAGGCCGCTTCCGACATCCTGTCGCCGCTGGACGGCGAGATCGTCGAAGTGAACTCGGCCCTGACCGACAACCCCGGCAAGGTCAACGAAGACCCGATGGGCGATGCCTGGTTCTTCAAGATCAAGCCGAGTGACCTGTCGCCCATGGAGGATTACATGGACGAGGCCGCCTACAAGGACTTCATCGGGGACTGACCTTGGCTGTCCGGCGTATCGTCACCAATCTCCCGTCGGCCACCCCGGGGGCGCTTGCGGAGTTTTACCGCAGCGTCTTCGGGCTCGACACCGCGATGGACATGGGCTGGATCGTCACCCTGTCCGGAGCGTCCGAGCAGGGCGTGCAGCTGACGATGGCCTCGGAGGGCGGTTCGGGCACCCCGCTGCCCGCCCTGTCCATCGAGGTGGACGATCTGGACGACACCCTGGCCCGCGCCCGCGCGTCCGGGATCGAACCTGAATATGGCCCCGTGGACGAACCCTGGGGCGTCAGACGCTTCTTTATCCGCGACCCGGACGGCACGCTGGTGAACGTCCTCGCACATACCTCCTGAACCGGAGCCTGCAATGAGCTACAAGCCCACCGATTACCTGCCCTACGATTTTGCCAACCGCCGTCATATCGGCCCCTCCCCGGCTGAAATGGAGGACATGCTGAAGGTCGTCGGCGCCGGTTCGCTGGAGGATCTGATCGACCAGACCGTTCCGGCCGCGATCCGGCAGGAAAAGCCGCTGGACTTCGGCAAGCCGAAATCCGAGCGCGAGCTGCTCTACCACATGCGGAAGACGGCGGAGAAGAACAAGGTTCTGACCTCGCTGATCGGTCAGGGCTATCACGGCACCGTCACGCCGCCCGCGATCCAGCGGAACATTCTCGAGAACCCGGCGTGGTACACCGCCTATACCCCCTACCAGCCCGAGATCTCGCAGGGGCGGCTGGAGGCGCTGCTGAACTACCAGACCATGGTCAGCGACCTGACCGGTCTGGAGATCGCCAACGCCTCGCTGCTGGATGAATCCACCGCCTGCGCCGAGGCGATGACCATGGCGCAGCGGATCGCCAAGTCGAAGGCCAACGCGTTTTTCGTGGACGAGAACTGCCACCCGCAGAACATCGCGGTGATGCGGACGCGTGCCGCGCCGCTGGGGATCGAGATCATCGTCGGGGCGCCCGAGGCGCTGGAGCCGGAGAAGGTGTTCGGCGCGATCTTCCAATACCCGGGCACCTATGGCGACCTGCGCGATTTCTCGGCGCCCATCGCCGCCCTGCACGAGGCCAAGGCCGTGGGTGTCGTGGCGGCCGATATCCTTGCGCTGTGCCTGCTGAAGGAACCGGGCGCCATGGGCGCCGATATTGCCGTGGGGTCGACCCAGCGCTTCGGCGTTCCGCTTGGCTATGGCGGCCCGCACGCCGCCTATATGGCGACGCACCAGCAATACGCGCGTTCGATGCCGGGGCGCATCGTGGGTGTCAGCATCGACAGCCACGGCAACCGCGCCTACCGTCTGTCGCTGCAGACCCGCGAGCAGCATATCCGCCGCGAGAAGGCGACGTCGAACGTCTGTACCGCGCAGGCGCTGCTGGCGGTCATGGCCGGGTTCTACGCCGTGTTCCACGGCCCCGTGGGCCTGCGGGCCATTGCGCAGCGCGTGCACCGCAAGACGGTGCGGCTGGCGCGCGGGCTGGAAAAGGCCGGGTTCAAGGTAGAGCCCGCGACCTTCTTCGACACCATCACTGTGGACGTGGGTCTGCTGCAGCGTGGCGTGTTGCAGGCCGCCGTGCGCGAGGGCGTGAACCTGCGCCGCGTGGGCGAGACCCGCGTAGGCATCACGCTGGACGAATGCACCCGCCCCGCGACCATCGAGAAGGTGTGGAAGGCCTTTGGCATCCTGATGGAGGATGACGACTTCACGCCGGAGTACCGCCTGCCGGACCCGCTGGTGCGGACCTCGGGCTATCTCGAACACCCGATCTTCCACATGAACCGGGCCGAGACCGAGATGATGCGCTACATGCGCCGCCTGGCCGACCGCGACCTTGCGCTGGACCGCGCGATGATCCCGCTCGGGTCCTGCACCATGAAGCTGAACGCGGCGGCCGAGATGGAGGCGATCACCTGGCGCGACTTCTCGCGGCTGCATCCCTTTGCCCCGGCCGATCAGGCGCTGGGGTACAAGGAACTGATCGACGATCTTTCGGCCAAGCTCTGCGATATCACCGGCTATGCGGCGATCTCGATGCAGCCGAACTCGGGCGCGCAGGGAGAATATGCCGGGCTGCTGACCATCGCCGCCTATCACCGCGCGCAGGGACAGGGCGAGCGCAACGTCTGCCTGATCCCGATGAGCGCGCATGGCACCAACCCGGCCAGCGCGCAGATGGTCGGCTGGAAGGTGGTGCCCGTGAAGACCGCCGAGAACGGCGATATCGACCTCGACGATTTCCGCACCAAGGCCGCGCAGTATGCCGATACGCTGGCAGCCTGCATGATCACCTATCCCTCGACCCACGGGGTTTTCGAGGAGACCGTGCGCGACGTCTGCCAGATCACCCATGACCACGGCGGGCAGGTCTACATCGACGGGGCCAACATGAACGCGATGGTCGGCCTTGCCCGTCCGGGCGATGTGGGCGGAGACGTGAGCCACCTGAACCTGCACAAGACGTTCTGCATTCCGCATGGCGGCGGCGGCCCCGGCATGGGTCCGATCGGGGTGAAACCGCACCTCGTGCCGCACCTGCCGGGCCATCCGGTGACCGGCGGGACGGAGGGGCCGGTCTCGGCCGCGCCCTTCGGGTCGCCCTCGCTGCTGCCGATCTCGTGGGCCTATATCCTGATGATGGGCGGCGAAGGGCTGACGCAGGCGACGCGTGTGGCGATCCTGAACGCCAACTACATCGCCGAACGGCTCGAGGGCGCCTTTGAGGTGCTGTACCGGGGCCGCAACCGGCGCGTGGCGCACGAGTGCATCATCGACACGCGTCCGTTCGAGAAATCGGCTGGCGTGACGGTGGACGACATCGCCAAGCGGCTTATCGACAACGGGTTCCACGCGCCGACCATGTCCTTCCCGGTGGCGGGGACGCTGATGATCGAGCCGACCGAGAGCGAGACCAAGGCCGAGCTCGACCGTTTCTGCGATGCCATGCTGGCGATCCGCGAGGAGATCCGCGAAATCGAGGATGGCCGGATGGCGCGCGAGAACAACCCGCTGAAGAACGCGCCGCACACGATGGAAGACCTCGTGAAGGACTGGGACCGGCCCTATACCCGCGAACAGGGCTGTTTCCCGCCGGGCGCCTTCCGGGTCGACAAGTACTGGCCGCCGGTCAACCGGGTCGACAACGTCTATGGCGACCGGAACCTCGTCTGCATCTGCCCGCCGATGGAGGATTACGCCGAAGCGGCAGAGTAATTGGCGCGGCTGACCCTGTTGCGAGGCGCGCTGCGCGCCTCGCCCTTCCTCGCCTCGGTCACCTTGGCGGGCTGGTCGCTGGCCACCAATCCCTTTACCCAACCCTTCATCGAGGCGGCCCCCGCACAGGTCGAGCGCGCGCTGGAGCGGGCGATGGCACGGCAGGTGACGCTGCCGTGGCTGGCGGCGGAGCTGGACGAGGCGCTGGCGGCGAAGGACCTCGACCGGGTCGAGACCCTCGTTCTGATCGGGACCGATCAGGGGCTGGCGCCTTCACCGGAGCAGGAGGCCCGCATCGAGGCGCTGCGCGAGGAACAGACCGGATGGCTCGCGCAGGCGCAGACCTGTGGCGTCTGCATGGCCGATATCGCCACGTGCCCCTCGCTGCGGATGATGGCCATGTGCGGCGTACCCTTTGAACTGACGCCGCTGGGCGACGTCAACGCCCTGCGGCGCGCGGGTGCGGCGACGTTGAAGGGCGAAGAGATCGACACGCTGGACGCGAGCCTTGCCGTGGTGGGGCTTGGCGCGACCGCGACGGTCGTGGTCTCGGGCGGGTCGTCGTTGACGGTGAAGGCCGGTGCGGGAGTCCTGCGCATCGCCCGGCGCACCGGGCGGCTGACCGAGCGCTTTGCCGGGATGCTGGGGGACCTCACGCGCGGGGCGATCCGGACCGAGCGCCTGCAACCCTACCTGCGGGGTGACGCGGTGATGGACGAGGTGGTCGACTCGGCGCGGCTGGCCCGGCTTTCGGAGGTCAGCACGGACCTAGCGCGGGTGGTGTCGAACACCTCGGTCACCGATACGATCTACCTGATGAAGAACGTCGATACTGCCGAGGACGCGGCCCGGCTGGCCCGCGTCTCGGACGTGACAGGGCCGAAGACGCGGGCGGTATTCGATACGCTGGGCAAGCAGCGGGCGTTCCGCGCGCTGGTCCGCCTGTCCGATCTTGCCCTGACCGCGGGGGCCCTGCTCTACCTTGCGGTGCTGCAGATCCTACTGACCTTCGCGGGCTGGCTTGGCCTTCGCGCGTGGCGCGTGGTGGTGCGGCGGGTTTAACCCCAGCGGGTGCGCCATGTCCCGTAGATGGTGACGAGACCGTAGGCGACCATGCCACCCGCGATGGCGACGAGTACGCCGGGCAGCCCCGGTTCCATCGACTGGGCCAGCAGGTAGCCGCCGCCGATGGCGACGAACATCCGCACGAAGCCCGCCGAGACCGGCCATGCCACGCGGCCCGCGCCCTGGCTGGCGAAGTAGAGCGCGAGACCGGCGGCGAAGAAGCAGTAGAAGGGGGCGACGGTGCGGAAATAGAGGCGACCGGTCTCCAGTGCGGCCTCGTCCTGCGCGGCGAGGAACAGGCGCAGCCAGACATCCGGGAAGGTGGCAAAGAACAGGCCGATGGCGCCCACGATGACGGCGGCGGCGGCAGTGCCGGTCCATGCGATGCGCTTGGCCCGGGCCGCCTGCCCCGCGCCGATATTGGCGCCGACCATCGCGGTCATGGCCGCGCCGACGCCGAAGACGACGGGGACCATGATGAATTCCAGACGCGCGCCGAGCCCGTAGCCCGCCAGCGCCGCGGCGCCGAAGCGCCCGATCAGCGCCGTCATGGCGACGATGGTGACGACCGTCTGGATTGCACTCAAGGAGGCGACCACTCCGACGCGGAGAATAGCTGCGAAGTGGTCGCCTGCAAGGCCGCGGACCGTGGGAAGGAGCCCCGCGCGCCCTGCAAGGAGGTAGCCGACCGCCATGATCGCGATCAGCCCGAATGCCGTGATCTGCCCGGTGGCGAGCCCCGCCATGCCGAGCGCCGGGAGAGGCCCCCAGCCCAGAGCCAGCCCGCCCGCGAGCGGGATCGACAGGACCGAGGCCAGAAGCAGGAGGACCGAGGGGGTCATCATGTTGCCGGTGCCCCGGATCACCGAGGTCGAGGCATAGGCGATCCAGACCGTCGCGCAGCCGGGGAAGTAGACCGCGGCGTAGGACATCGCCTCGTTCACCACCGCCTCGCTGCCGCCGAGGGCAAGGAACATGGCCCGGCCGAACCAGAGGACCAGCATGCCGAAGACAAGCGCGATGACCGCCGCGATGACCCATGCGGCGACGGCCAGACGGCCCGCGCGCTCCGGATCACCGGCGCCCAGCGCCCGCGCCACGGCAGAAGAGATCGCGCCGCCGATGGAGCCGCCCGAGAGCATCTGCACCAGCATCACCAGCGGGTAGACCAGCGCGAGCCCGGCGAGCGAGGTCACCCCGAGCATGCCCGCGAAGGCACCCTCGGCGATGTTCATGGCCGCCGCCACCAGCATGGCCAGCACGTTGGGCGCCGCCAGCTTGGTGAGGGTCCGGCCCACCGGCCCCTCGAGCAGCAGGCGGGTCCGCGCGGCGCGGGCGGAGTTGGCGGCAGCCTGGCGAGCCTCATGGGCGGTGAAATCGGCGGCGACGGACATGGTTCAGCCTTTCGCGGGCGGCAGCGGGAAGACGAAGCAGGTGGTCTTGCCGTGGGCGTAGAGCTTGCCGTCTTCCTCGCCGATCAGCCGCGCCTCGGCGGTGGCCATCTGACGGCCGACGTGGATCACCTTGCCCTCGGCCCGAAGGCGGCCGCTGTCGGGGCGGATGGCGCGGGTGTAGTTCACCGAGAGTTCGGCGGTGGTATAGCCCGTGGCCTTGGGGAGCGCGGTGTGGATGGCGCAGCCGAGGGCCGAGTCGAGCAGCGTGGCCGCGAAACCGCCGTGCACGGTGCCGAGCGGGTTCAGCAGGAAGTCTGCCGGGTCCGCGAGGAACGCGGCCTCCCCGAAGTCGAGATGGACCGGGACGGACATGTTCATGGTGTCCGAGATGGACGGCTTTGCCCCGATGTCACCCGAGAGCAGCGAGCGCATGTACTCCAGTCCCGTCAGTTCGCGCGCGGCGGCGATGTCGAAGGTCTTGACCGAGTATTCGTAGGTGCGGGTCCGGATGTCGGACGGTTTGCTGCCATCGGGCATGGGGCTCTCCGTGAATCAAGGGCTGTGAACCAAGGGTTCCGATTTAGAACTCACTTATGAGTAAGTTCTCTTTCAGAACCTGTCAAGTTGCGCTATATGGGAGTCATGCGCTGGAATGATCTCAAGGAAGAAAGCTGTCCCGTCGCCCGCGGCCTCTCGGTCATCGGCGATCGCTGGACCATGATGGTATTGCGCGATTGCTTTCAGGGCATTCGCCGCTTCGACGATTTCCAGAAACGTCTTGGCATCACCCGGCACGTGCTGGCCGACCGCCTGCGCAAGCTGGAGGAGGACGGGGTGCTGGAACGCCGCCTCTATCAGGACCGCCCGCCCCGGCACGAGTACCGCCTGACCGAGAAGGGGCTGGCGCTGCTGCCGATACTGGTGACGCTGATCCAGTGGGCCAACACCTGGGAACCGCACCCCGAGCAGGACGACAAGATCCTGCGCGACCGCGAGACCGGGGCGCATGTCGAGCCTCTGGTGGTGGACTCCGAGACCCGCCAGCCGCTGACCCACCGGACCCTGCGTCGAATCGAATCCTCAGCCGCGCCAAAGGCTTGAGGCCCTCGTTCCGCGACGGCTCTATTGCACCTGCCTGACCGTTGCTCCATGATCGGGGGCCAGAGGGAGACCCGTGAAATGCGCAAGTTCCTTGTCGTTCTTGACGACAGCCGCGAATGCCTCAACGCGATGCGGTTCGCCGCGATGCGCGCGGCAAAGACGGGCGGTGGCGTGACCATCATCTCGATCATTCCGCCAGACGAATTCAACCACTGGATCGGGGTTGGCGAAGTGATGCGCGAGGAGGCCCGCGAGAGGATCCACGCCCATTTCGAGGTCTTCGCCAAGTGGATGCGGGACCGCCAGGGCGTTGATCCCGAGCTGATCATCCGCGAAGGCGAGGCGGTGCCGGAGATCATCGGCCAGATCAAGGAAGACCCGGAAATCGGCGTGCTGGTCCTCGGGGCCGGCACCGACAAGAAGGGCCCCGGCCCTCTGGTGTCGCAGATGAGCCGGACCGCGGGGTCGCTGCCGATTCCGATCACCATCGTCCCCGGCGACCTGAGCAAGGAAAAGCTGGAAGCCATCACCTGATGCAGCACGTACACGCCCTGGCACTGGTGGTTCCCGACTACGACGAGGCCATCGCCTACTACGCCGGAACCCTCGGGTTCGACCTGATCGAGGACACCGATCAGGGCAATGGCAAGCGCTGGGTCATGGTCGCCCCGCCCGGCGCGACGGAGACCCGGATTTTGCTGGCGCGCGCGGTGAACCCGAGGCAGGTCGCCAGTATCGGGAACCAGACCGGCGGACGTGTCTTCCTGTTTCTGCACACCGACGATTTCGACCGGGATCACGCGCGGCTGAGCGCGGCGGGCGTGCAGTTCGAGGAAGCGCCCCGCGACGAGCCCTATGGCAAGGTCGCGGTGTTCCGCGACCCCTACGGCAACCGCTGGGACCTGCTACAGCTCGACCCGGCCTGACAGCCCGGCGCGGTAATTCATCCCGCCCAGCCATTAGAACGGTTCTAAACCTTGACGCTCTCCCGGGGGAGGCGCATATAGGGATGACCCTTACGAAAGGTGCATGTCAGATGTTTATCCAGACCGAATCGACCCCGAACCCGGCGACGCTCAAGTTCCTGCCCGGCCAGACCGTTCTGGACGCAGGCACCGCCGATTTCCCCACCGCCGAAGCCGCAGGCAAGTCGCCGCTGGCCTCGCGCATCTTCGCCGTCGACGGCGTCGAGGGCGTGTTCTTCGGCAATGACTTCGTGACCGTGACCAAGTCCGAGAGCGTTGACTGGGATCACATCAAGCCCGCCATCCTCGGCGCGGTGATGGAACACTACCAGTCCGGAGCCCCGGTGATGGACGAGGGCCAGGGCACCGCCTCGGGCCATGCCGAGCACACCGGCGAAGACGCCGAGATCGTCGGCCAGATCAAGGAACTGCTGGACACCCGCGTTCGTCCGGCCGTGGCGCAGGATGGTGGCGACATCACCTTCCACGGGTTCGAGCGTGGCGTTGTCTACCTGCACATGCAGGGGGCCTGCGCCGGTTGCCCGTCGTCGACCCTGACGCTGAAGATGGGTATCGAGAACCTGCTGCGCCACTACATTCCCGAGGTGACCGAGGTTCGGCCCGTTGCCGTCTGACCCAGTCGTCCTGAGTTTCGACACATCGGCCGCGCATTGCGCGGCCGCTTTGCTGTCGGGCGACCGCATTCTTGCTTCGCGGGCCGAGGAGATGGGCCGCGGGCAGGCCGAGCGGCTGGTGCCGCTGCTGGAGGAGCTGCTGGCCGAGGCCGGTCTGGGCTGGGACGACCTCGCACGAATCGGAGTCGGGATCGGGCCGGGCAACTTTACCGGCATCCGCATCTCGGTGGCCGCCGCACGCGGACTTGGCCTTGCGCTGGGGATCCCGGTGATCGGTGTCTCGACCTTTGACGCCATCGCGGTGGACGCCCCCGGCCGGGCGGCAGCCGTCCCTGCCCCCCGCGACCAGGTCTACCTGAAGCCCGTGGGCGGATCGCCCGACCTCGTGGCGGTGGAACTGGCGGCGGATGCCGCCTTTCCCCCTGCCCCTGCTACGCTGACCGAGGCCATCGCGCGCCATGCCGCGACAGCGGCAGCGGGTGGACCGCCCCCCGCCCCTCTCTACATCCGGCCCGCCGACGCCGCGCCCTCGCGCGATGCGCCTCCGGTCATCCTCGACTGATGCGCCCCGAGGAGATGGCCGCACTGCATCGCATGGCCTTTGCCTATCCCCGTCCGTGGCGCGCGGAAGAGTTCACTGACCTGCTCGCCCAGCCGGGCACCTTTGCCATTGGCGACTCGGCCTCCTTTGCGCTGGTGCGGGTGCTGTTCGACGAGGCCGAACTGCTGACCATCGCCACCGATCCCGACCGGCGCCGGGAGGGGCTGGCGCGCGCCCGGATGGATGCCTGGCAGGGCCGGGCCCGCGAGATGGGCGCGCAGCGCGCCTTTCTCGAGGTGGCCGCCGACAACGAGGCCGCCATCGCCCTCTATTCGGGCATGGGCTACCAGCGGGCCGGTCTGCGTCGCGGCTATTATCAGGTGCCGGGCAAGTCCGCCGTCGACGCGGTGATCATGACGCGCGACCTGACCCAGCGGTAAACGCCTAATCCCGCCTCCTGCCAGCAAAAAGCGGTTGACCCCCTGCACGGGCTACGGCCTTAATCATTGTATTGCGGCCCTTGGGCACGCTGAAACGGGCGGACGACAAAGATCGCCGAGCCCCAAACAAACAAGAACCGGGAGACCTGAATATGACCCTTATGAAATCCTTGCTCGGGGCCGCAGCCAGCCTTGCCCTCACCGCGGGCGCGGCACTGGCGGAACCGGCTCTGATCTTCGACCTGGGCGGCAAGTTCGACAAGTCGTTCAACGAGGCCGCGTTCAACGGAGCCGAGCGCTGGGCCAAGGAAACCGGCGGCAGCTTCCTCGAGGTCGAACTGCAATCCGAAGCCCAGCGCGAACAGGCGCTGCGCCGCTTTGCCGAGGCCGGCGCCAACCCGGTGATCACCACCGGCTTTGCCTTTGCCGATCCGGTGAACGCCGTCGCGGGCGACTATCCCGACACCAAGTTCGTCAACATCGACGGCTGGCTGCCCGAGATCCCCGAGAACGTGCTGCTGATCAGCTTCCAGGAACACCAGGGCTCCTACCTTGTCGGCATGCTGGCCGCGATGGCCTCCAAGACAGGCACCATCGGTTTCGTCGGTGGCATGGACATCCCGCTGATCCGTCACTTTGGCTGCGGCTACGCCCAAGGCGCCAAGGCCGTGAACCCCGACATCAAGATCGTCGCCAACATGACCGGCACCACCCCGGCCGCGTGGAACGACCCGGTGAAGGGCAGCGAACTGACCAAGGCGCAGATCAGCCAGGGTGCGGACGTGGTCTATGCCGCGGCGGGCGGTACCGGCGTGGGCGTGCTGCAGACCGCGGCTGACGAAGGCATCTACTCGATCGGCGTCGACTCGAACCAGAACTACCTGCACCCGGGCTCGGTCCTGACCTCGATGCTCAAGCGCGTTGACGTGGCCGTGTACGAGACCATGAAATCCGGCACTGACGTGGGCACCGGTTCCGAGGTGCTGGGCCTCGCCGAAGACGGCGTCGGCTATGCGCTGGACGAGAACAACGAGAAGCTGATCACCCCCGAGATGAAGGAGAAGGTCGACCAGGCCCGCCAGGACATCATCGACGGCAAGATCAACGTGGTCAGCTATTACGAGAACGACAGCTGCCCGGCTCTGAGCTTCTGAGCATGACGGCCAAAGCAAACACGGAACGGCGGGACCCCGCCGTTCCGGCAATCGAACTGAAGGGCATCTCGAAGTCCTTCGGGCCCGTGCAGGCGAACAAGGACATCTCGATCCGCGTGATGCCCGGCACCATCCACGGGATCATCGGCGAGAACGGCGCGGGCAAGTCCACGCTCATGAGCATCCTTTACGGCTTCTACCGGGCCGACAAGGGCGAGATATTCATCAACGGCCAGAAGACCGAGATCCCCGACAGCCAGGCGGCGATCGCGGCGGGCATCGGCATGGTGTTCCAGCACTTCAAGCTGGTCGAGAACTTTACCGTGCTGGAGAACATCATCCTTGGTGCGGAAGACGGCGGGCTGCTGGGCCCCTCGCTCTCGAAGGCGCGCAAGAGCCTGATCGAGCTTGAGAAGGAATACGGGCTGAAGGTCGACCCCGACGCGGTGATCGAAGAGATCGGCGTGGGCAAGCAGCAGCGCGTGGAGATCCTCAAGGCGCTGTACCGGCAGGCCGAAATCCTGATCCTCGATGAGCCCACCGGGGTGCTGACCCCGGCAGAGGCCGACCAGCTGTTCCGCATCCTCGGGCGGCTGCGCGAAGAGGGCAAGACGATCATCCTGATCACCCACAAGCTGCGCGAGATCATGGAGATCACCGACACCGTCAGCGTGATGCGGCGCGGCGAGATGACGGCGACGGTCAAGACATCTGAAACCAACCCCGAGCAGCTCGCCGAGCTGATGGTGGGGCGCAAGGTTCTGCTGCGCGTCGACAAGCAGCCCGCGAAGGTGGGCAAGCCGATCCTCGAGATCGAGAACCTGCGCGTGATCGACGAGACCGGGGTCGAGCGGGTCAAGGGCATCGACCTGACCGTGCGGGCGGGTGAGATCCTCGGCATCGCCGGGGTCGCGGGCAATGGCCAGTCGGAACTGCTGGAGGTGCTGGGCGGGATGCGCCCGGCCACCGGCACCATCCGGATCAACGGGCAGCCCCTGATCCTTGAAGGCACCGGGTCGGACGGCCAGTCGCGCCGGGCGCAGGGCATTGCCCACGTGCCGGAGGACCGGCAGCGCGAAGGGCTGATCATGGACTTCCACGCGTGGGAGAACGTGGCCTTTGGCTATCATCACGACGCCAAGTACCAGGCCAACGGGCTGTTCATGAACAACGCCGCCCTGCGTGCCGACACCGAGGCGAAGATGAAGAAGTTCGACGTGCGCCCGCCCGACCCGTGGCTGGCGGCCAAGAACTTCTCGGGCGGCAACCAGCAGAAGATCGTGGTCGCGCGCGAGATCGAGCGCAACCCGGACCTGCTGCTGGTCGGTCAGCCGACGCGCGGCGTGGACATCGGCGCCATCGAGTTCATCCACAACGAGATCGTGGCGCTGCGCGACGAGGGCAAGGCGATTTTGCTGGTCTCGGTCGAACTGGACGAGATCTTCTCGCTCGCCGACCGGATCGCGGTCATGTTCGACGGCCAGATCATGGGCGAGCGGATGCCCGACGCGACCGATGAGAAAGAGCTTGGCCTGCTGATGGCAGGGGTCGCGGGAGAGGCCGCATGAACGCCAGCCTTCGCCCCCGGATGCCAGGAGCTGTCGAAAGCTCCCGGCCAAAGAGTAGCAATTTTTGTGTCCGTCCCTCGGGATGGGCCGCGGAGGCTTGCGCATGGACGTGATGCCGAAATGGGCCGAGGTTATCCTCGTCCCGCTGATTTCGCTGGTGCTGGCCGCGATCCTCTCGGCCGTGGTGATCCTCGGCATCGGCGAGGACCCGATCGCCGCGGTGGAGATCATGGTCAACGGGGCCCTCGGCTCGACCTATGGCTGGGGCTACACGCTCTATTACGCCACCAACTTCATCTTCACCGGGCTGGCGGTGGCCGTGGCCTTCCACGCCCGCATGTTCAACATCGGCGGTGAAGGTCAGGGGATGCTGGGCGGCCTCGGGGTCGCGCTGGTCTGTCTCTACGTGCCGTGGCCGCACTGGACCATCGCGCTGGTCGCGGCCTGTGCCGGGGCGGCGCTCTTCGGGGCGGCCTGGGCGGCGATCCCGGCCTACCTGCAGGCCAAGCGCGGCAGCCATATCGTGATCACCACCATCATGTTCAACTTCATCGCCGCGGCGGTGCTGAACTACGTGCTGGTGAATCTGATGCGCCCTGCCGGGTCGATGGATCCGGCGACCGAGCGCTTTCCGGCGGCGGTTCACCTGCCGACGCTGCACGAGCTGCTGCTACCGCTGGGCATCAACTTTTCCAAGTCGGCCCCGGCCAACGTGACCCTGCTGGTTGCGGTGCTGGCCTGCGTCGCCGTCTGGGCGCTGATCTGGCGGACGCGCCTCGGCTTTGGCCTGCGCGCCTATGGCCATTCGGAGACCGGGGCGCTTTATGCCGGGATCTCGCCGGTCCGGATCATCATGATCTCGATGCTGATCTCGGGCGGGCTGGCGGGCCTGATGGCGGTGAACAGCACGATGGGCGAGGCCGAGCGGCTGGTTCTGAACGCCACCGAAGGCGCGGGCTTCATCGGGATCGCCGTAGCGCTGATGGGCCGCAGCCATCCGTTCGGCGTGTTCCTTGCCGCGATCCTGTTCGGATTTCTCTACCAGGGCGGGGCCGAGCTGGCGCTCTGGACCAAGATTCCCCGCGAGCTGATCGTGGTGATTCAGGCGCTGGTGATCCTGTTCACCGGGGCGCTGGACAACATGGTGCGGATGCCGCTGGAACGGCTGTTCCTGAGGATGCGGAAAGGCTGACGACATGGATTTCCTGACCATCATCCAGGTGCTGGATTCGACGATCCGCCTGTCGACGCCGCTGTTGCTGGCCTGCCTTGCCGGCCTGTTCTCGGAACGCGCCGGGATCTTCGACATCGGGCTGGAAGGCAAGATGCTGGCCGCCGCCTTCTTCTCGGCCGCCATCGCCGCCGTGACCGGTTCGGTCTGGCTGGGGCTGCTGGCGGGCACCGTTGCCTCGCTGGTGCTGTCGGGGCTGCACGGGCTTGCTTCGATCACCTTCCGGGGCAACCAGCTGATCTCGGGCGTGGCGATCAACTTCCTTGCCGCCGGGATGACCGTGCTGGTGGCGCAGGACTGGTTCCAGCAGGGCGGGCGTACCCCCTCGCTGATCGGGGGCGGGCGCTTCAGCCCGTTGACCCTGCCCTTTGCCGAGGCGCTGCGCGACGTGCCGCTGCTGGGGCCGATCTACTACGAGCTGATCTCGGGCCATTCGATCCTCGTCTATGTCGCCTTCCTCTGCGTTCCGGCCACCTGGTGGGTCCTTTACCGCACGCGGTTCGGTCTGCGGCTGCGGGCGGTGGGCGAGAACCCCGCTGCGGTCGACACCGCCGGGGTCTCGGTCGTCGGGATGCGCTATGCCGCCGTTGCCATCTGCGGGCTGCTCTGCGGCATCGCGGGCGCCTACCTTGCCACCGCGCTGCAGGCGGGTTTCGTCAAGGACATGACCGCCGGGCGCGGATACATCGCGCTGGCCGCGCTGATCTTTGCCAAGTGGCGCCCGTGGCAGTCGATGGGGGCCTGCCTGCTCTTCGGTCTGCTGCAGGCCGTGGCCCTGCGCTACCAGAACATCCAGCTTGGCGACTTCGTGATCCCGGTGCAGGTGATGGACGCCCTGCCCTACATCCTGACCGTGGTGATTCTCGCAGGTTTCGTCGGCAAGGCCATCCCGCCGCGCGCGGGGGGCGAACCCTACGTCAAGGAACGCTGACACAGAGGGGCCCCGGCGTGCGCCGCCGGGCCCGATAAGTCCAGTTTCCTGCGACCTGTCGGACCTCCCGGCAGATTTTGCAGGCGCAGCATTGATTTCGGTGGAGCAGAGCGACTAGGAACAGCCATGCAAATCTACCTCCCCATCGCCGAGGTCTCGGTCAATGCGTTTCTCCTCCTGGGACTGGGGGGGCTGGTAGGCGTCCTCTCGGGCATGTTCGGGGTGGGAGGCGGGTTCCTGATCACCCCGCTGCTGTTCTTCATCGGCATTCCGCCTGCGGTCGCCGTGGCCACCTCGGCCAACCAGATCGTCGCCTCTTCGATCTCGGGCGTGCTGGCGCATTTCCGACGGCGCACGGTGGACCTGAAGATGGGATGCGTGACACTGGTGGGCGGCCTGATGGGCGCCGCGCTGGGGGTCGTGGTCTTCAACTACCTCAAATCGCTCGGACAGGTCGATCTGCTGGTCCGGCTCTGCTATGTCGTCTTCCTCGGCATCGTCGGCGGGCTGATGTTCATCGAGAGCGCCAATGCGATCCGCCGCAGCCGCCAGGCCGCCAAGGCCGGGCGCAGCGCTCCGGTGAAGCGGAACAAGCACAACTGGGTCCATGCCCTGCCCTTCAAGATGCGTTTTCGGACCTCGGGGCTCTACATCTCGGTCATTCCTCCGATCTTCGTCGGCTTCGCCGTCGGCATCCTCTCGGCGGTGATGGGGGTTGGCGGGGGCTTCATCATGGTGCCGGCGATGATCTACCTGCTGCACATGCCCACCAAGGTCGTGATCGGCACCTCGCTGTTCCAGATCATCTTTGTCGCGGGTTTCACCACCTTCCTGCACGCCACCACCAACTACACCGTCGACGTGGTGCTGGCCCTGCTGCTGCTGATCGGCGGCGTGATCGGGGCCCAGTTCGGCACCCAGATCGGCACCCGGATGAAGGCCGAGCAGCTGCGGATCCTGCTGGCGCTGCTGGTTGTCATGGTCTGCGTCAAGCTGGGGCTTGAACTGGTGCTGCATCCGAGCGAGCTCTACACGCTCGCTCCGGTCGGCGAGGGCTGAGCGATGCGCCTGCTGCTGGTTCTCCTGCTGACCCTCCTCCCCGCCCTCGGCCAGGCCGAGGAAGTGGTGTTGGGCCTGTCGCGCAACAACGTGGCGATCACCGCGAACTTCGACGGCTCCGAGCTGCTGATCTTTGGCGCCGTCAAGCGTGAGGAACCAATCCGGCAGGACCTGCCGCTGGAGGTGATCATCACCGTGACCGGCCCCTCCACCGCCGTCACCGTGCGCCGCAAGGAGCGGACCTTCGGGATCTGGGTGAACCGCGATTCCGTCGACGTGGACGTGGCGCCGAGCTTTTATGCCGTGGCCACCACCGGGCCGATGACGGATGTGCTGAAGGACATCGAGGACCTGCGCTACAAGATCTCGATCAACCGCGCGATCCGTTCGGTCGGCGCGCCGTCGAACATCCTCGACGCCGAGCGGTTCACCGATGCGCTGATCCGGATCCGTCAGCACCGGGGCCTTTACCTAGAGGACGAGGGCGGTGTGGAACTGGACGAGCAGACCCTGTTCCGCACCTCGCTGCGGCTGCCCGCGAACCTGACCGAGGGGCGTTACAAGACGCGCATCTTTCTGACCCGGGGCGGCGACGTGATCTCGAACTACGAGACGGAGATCGAGGTGCGCAAGGTCGGGCTGGAGCGCTTGCTCTACTCGCTGTCGCGCAATCAGCCGATGCTTTACGGGCTGATGTCGCTGGCCATCGCCGTTGCGGCGGGCTGGGGCGCCTCGGAGGCGTTCAGGTTGTTGCGCAACTCGTAGGTCGGCGCGGGCGGTCCTCAGCCCCGGCCGATGTAGGGCATCTTGGTGGCCATCACGGTCATGAACTGCACGTTGGCCGAGAGCGGCATCGAGGCCATGTGCAGCACCGAGCGCGCCGCCTCCATCACGTCCATCGTCTGCGGCACCTCGCCCCCTTCCGCTTCGGCCCGCTGTTTCAGCCCGGTGACCATCGGCGTCTCGGCGTTGCCGATGTCGATCTGGCCGCAGGCGATGTCGAAGGGGCGTCCGTCGAGCGAGAGGGTGCGGGTCAGCCCGGTCACCGCGTGCTTGGTCGCCGTGTAGGTGACCGAACCGGGGCGCGGCACATGGGCCGAGATCGAGCCGTTGTTGATGATCCGCCCGCCCTGCGGGCTCTGCGCGCGCATTGCGGCGAAGGCACAGCGCGCGGCAAGGAACATGCCGGTGAGGTTCACCGCCACGGCATCGTGCCAGTCCTGCAGCGGGATCTCGTCGATGGTGCCCTGCGGGGTGAAGATACCGGCGTTGTTGAACAGCACGTCGAGATGCCCGGCCTGCCCCGTGAAGGTGGCAAAGGCCGCCTCGACCGCCGCCGCGTCGGTCACGTCGGCGGGCAGGACGACGGCGTTGGGGCTGGTTGCCGCGATCTCTTGCAGCTTGTCCGCCGAGCGCGCCAGAAGACCGACGCGCCATCCCTCCGACAGGAACAGTTCGGCGGTGGCGCGGCCGATGCCGGAACTGGCACCGGTGATCAGGATCGACTTCATAGCTCCTCGCTTTCCAGCTTGAGCGCCACGGCGGGCGCCTTGAGATCGTCGGTGCGCAACCCGTACGAGGGCTTGGACAGCCGGGCCCGCACCACCCAGATCAGCCGTTCCTGCGCGCGGGTGATGGCGACGTAGGCCAGCCGTTTCCACAGCGGCTGCCCTGCCTCGACACGCCCCATGCGGGCCGCGGTGTAGAGGTCGGGCGCAAAGACCTGCACCGTGTCCCATTGCGACCCCTGCGCCTTGTGGATGGTACAGGCCGCGCCGTGCAGGAAGGTGGCACCCATGCGCGCGGCGAAGGGAATGAAGGGTTCTTCCTCGTCCGGCTTCTCGATCTTGACTATGGAGGCGGCGCTGACCTGCGGGTCCTCGGCGCCCATCACGTGCAGCTTGGAAAACCCGGGCTTGCGGCCGGGCCCGAGGTAGATCACCTGCGCGCCCTTGATCAGCCCGCGCGCTTCGAGGTCCAGCCGTTTCTTGCGGTGCTTCAGCGGCAGTTCCAGCCCGTCGCAGATCAGCGGCTCGCCGGCCAGCAGTTCGTCCTCGGGCGCGCCGTAGACCGCGCGGAAGGCGTTGATCAGGCGGATGCGGGTGGCGTTGCGCCAGACCAGGACCGGGCTGCGCGCCATCAGGTCGACCTCGACCCGTTGGCCCCAGACCACGCGGTCATCGCGCTTGGCGGTCTCCTCCACCATGCGTTCGAAATCGTGGAACTCGAGCGCCGGATCGGCCAGAGCATGGGCGAGGTCGAGGATCGGGTTGTCGGCCTCTTGCCGGTGGATGCGGTGCAGCACCAGCTTGCGCGGTTCCGGCAGCGAGTCGAAGACCATCGCGCCGGACTGGTTCACCGGGGCGAGCTGGGCCGGATCGCCGAACAGCAGGAGGTTCGGGAAGATTTCCTTCAGGTCGTCGAACTGGCGGTCGTCGAGCATCGAGGCTTCGTCGACGAAGCCGATGTCGAGCGGTTCTTCCCGCCGTTTCCAGCCGGTGATGAAATCCGAGCCGCGCAGACCGGCAGCGGCGAGTGCGCCGGGGATCGACTTGTTGTTGGCGTAGAACGCCTCGGCCCGCTCGAGCGCGGTCTCGCTCAGCCCCTCGATCTCGGGCTTGTCGCCCTCCCCCGCCAACCATTCGGCGATGCGCTCGTAATCCGGGTCGTAGACCGGGGTGTAGAGGATGCGGTGGATCGTGGTTGCGGGCACGCCGCGCAGGCGCAGGACGCTGGCGGCCTTGTTGGTCGGGGCGAGGATGGCGAGCGTGCGTTTCTCGCGCGCCTTGCGGCTTTCGTAGTCGCCCGACACCACTTCGACGCCGGCGTTCTGCAGCGCCTTGTAGAGCTCGGCCAGCAGCAGGGTCTTGCCCGAGCCGGCCTTGCCGATCACGGCCATGACGCCGCTTTCCTTGCCGCGCGGCGGCACCAGCAGGCTGTCGTCTAGATCGACGCCCGCGGCGCGCAGCATCTCGGTGATGCTGTCATAGGCGCTGGCCTGATCCTCGGAAAATTGGAGCGAAGGGGCGGTCATGGCGCGACCATAGAGAGGCGGCGCAGCCTTGCCCAGACATGAAGCGTCAGGCAGCGCGGCCGAAGGCGCGGCGGAACCAGTGACGCGCCATGACGGGCGACAACCCAGCGCGGCGCGCCACCCGCAGGCGCGCGTCCTCGGTGAAGGACCAGAGGCCGAGGCTGATCCGGTTCCGCCCCTCCCCGTCCGATCCGAGGATGCGGGGCGTGGCGCCGATGGCGCGGTAGATGCGTTCCATCCGGGCGTCGAAGACCCCGGCGAACTGCGCGACGCCAAAGCCGGTCATCAGCTCGCCACCGCCCAGCATGAGCGCGGCGGCGACCCTTGGTCCAGCGGCAGGCGCAAGACAGAAGCGGGTGCATTCCCAGACCGATGGGTCGCAGAGCGGGCGGCCTCCGGTCAGCGCGGGAAAGTGGTCGTTCACCATGATCGGGCCGGTCGTCGGCAGGAACCGCATGGAGCCCCCGTGCCCGCCCCCGGACGTCTGCCAGATCACGTAGAGCGTGGTGGCGTGATCGTATTCGTCCCACTCCTCGCCCGCGTCGTTCACCCGCACCTCCCATCCCAGCCGGTTGCGGAACTGGTCGGCCCGGTCCCGGAACATGGTACGGGCGAGTTTCGGATGGCGGTGCAGGGCATCGCCGTGGAGATAACGGAGCATGGAGAGGTCCCGGCCAATAGGAGAGCGGCCGTTCTAGCATCGGCGCGGTTAACCGGCTGTCGACGGGGCGCGCGCCCGGTGCGGTTCAGACCACGATCAGACCGAAGTTGATGGCCCGCGCCACCGCGTGGGTGGTGTTCTGCGCGCCGAGCTTGAAGCGCGCGCTTTCGATGTAGGCCCGCAGCGTGTGTTCCGAGATCGACAGGGTGCTGGCCACCTGAGCGCGGCTGTAGCCCATCGCCAGCAGGGTCATCGCGTCGATCTCGCGCGGGGAGAGAGAGCGGACCTGTTCCGGCCGGCGGCCCGGTTCGAATTCCAGCGCCTTGCGGTTCAGGTAGTGGGCCATCAGCAGCAGGTCGCGGCTGTTGATCTCGATGAACTCGGCCCATGTCGCGTCGTCGCAGTTGTGGCTGGCGGTGAACAGGGCGAACTGCCCGCTGGGGCCGCGGATGGGGATCGAATAGCCCTGGTTCCCGACCCCGTATTGCTGGGCATCGGCAAAGAACTCGCGCGCGGCGCGGCCCGACCAGTCGAGCCGTTTCCAGTCGATCGGGTGAAAGCGCTGGTAGCAGCCGATCACCACCGGATCGACCCGGAGGTAATTCATGTCGACATAGCGCTGGATCCAGTCGAGCGAGTAGCTGCCGCAGCCGTATTGCTCGCCTGCGCAGTCGACCCAGTGATAGACGATGTGATCCACGCCGAACACGTGGCGGCTCCGCACGATTGTCTTTTGCAGGCCTTCAAGGGTGGTGGTCGCCTCCAGCTCGGCGAGCAGCTTGTTCAGCTTGTCCTTCGTCACCATCGTAGTGCGCGTACGCCTCGTTTGCCCTGGACGATAACTCGGCCGCGGCGACCAGCGTGGTATCATCCAGCTGCTCGGCCAGCGCGTTCAGAGCGTTCGCGCGTGCAAAGGTCCTGAGGTCGGCGAGTACGTCCAGTATCCAGTCATTCTGTGTCATCACAGTCGCCTTGGACAAGTTAACAAACGGTAAAGAGGAGACTAGCGCGTTTCCCGGCGTGGCGAAATTCGCCAGTTTCTCCTCCACAGAAATAGCGGGGCGGGCCCCCGGCAACCCCTTGGAGGCAATGACGGCGCGCGGAAACGAAAAGACCCGCGCCCCAGTTGCCTGAGTCGCGGGCCCGGTGGTTTCAGCGGTCGTTCGGTCACGACCGCGCGTCGAGCACTTCTTCCAGCGTGCGCAGGCCGGTCTTGGGCGACTGCACCAGAACCGACATGTTGCCCGGCTTGTGCTCGTTGCGCATCATCTTCATGTGCGCCTGCGGCAGGTCGGCCCAGGAGAAGACCTCGGACATGCAGGGATCAAGGCGACGCTCGACCATCAGCTGGTTGGCGGCGCTGGCCTGCTTGAGGTGGGCAAAGTGGCTGCCCTGCAGGCGCTTCTGGTGCATCCACATGTAACGCACGTCGAAGGTCAGGTTGAAGCCGGAGGTGCCGGCGCAGATCACGACCATGCCGCCCTTCTTCACCACGAAGACCGAGACCGGGAAGGTCGCCTCGCCCGGGTGCTCGAACACCATGTCGACGTTCTTGCCCTTGCCGGTGATGTCCCAGATGGCCTTGCCGAACTTGCGCGCCTCGGCGAACCACTCGGCGTATTCCGGGGTGCCGACCGTGGGCAGCTGGCCCCAGCAGTTGAAGTCCCTGCGGTTGATGACGCCCTTGGCCCCGATGTCCATCACGAACTGGCGCTTGGATTCATCCGAAATCACCCCGATGGCATTGGCGCCCGCGGTGTTGATCAGCTGGATCGCGTAGGAGCCGAGGCCGCCCGAGGCGCCCCAGACCAGAACGTTCTGGCCGGGCTTGAGGTCGTGCGGTTCGTGGCCGAAGAGCATCCGGTAGGCGGTGGCGAGCGTCAGGGTGTAGCAGGCGCTCTCTTCCCAGGTCAGGTGCTTGGGGCGCGGCATCAGCTGCTGGGCCTGAACGCGGGTGAACTGGGCAAAGGAGCCGTCCGGCGTCTCGTAGCCCCAGATCCGCTGGCTCGGTGAATACATCGGGTCGCCGCCGTTGCATTCCTCGTCGTCGCCATCGTCCTGATTGCAGTGGATCACAACCTCGTCGCCGACCTTCCAGCGCTTCACCTTGTCACCAACCGCCCAGACGATGCCCGAGGCGTCGGAACCGGCGATGTGATAGGGCTGCTTGTGGCCGTCAAAGGGGCTGATCGGCTTGCCAAGCGCGGCCCAGACACCGTTGTAGTTGATCCCGGCGGCCATCACGAGAACCAGCACGTCCTGGCTGTCGAGCTGGGGAACGTCCACCACCTCTTGCAGCATCGCCGAGTCCGGCTCGCCGTGGCGCTCCTTGCGGATAGCCCATGCGTACATCTGTTTCGGGACATAGCCGAGCGGCGGGATCTCTCCCATCTCGTAGAGATCCTTCTCGGGCGCATCGTAGGGCGCGATGTCGACGTTGGTGTCCAAAGCCATGCCGGCCTCCTCTTGAGCTCGCCATGCCGCGACGCGGAATCGCGGCGTTCTCAGGAGGGGATATTGCTGACCGAGTAATAATGCAATGCCTCTTGGCGGTATTTTGTAATTTTATGACCCTGCGGATGCAGAAATTTCCTTCGCAGATGCAGAAACAATCGTTTCCTCGTCAGAAAACAGGTGCCGGATGGAGTTCGCGTAGAAGCGCAGGATTTCGATCTGTTCCGGCACGGGTTCGTAGACCTCGCCCGCTTCGCGGATCACCCGGCGGCGGGTCAGTTGCAGCAGGCCGGTCTCGGCCGCGAGCCCGCGATTCTCTCGCGGCAGGTGGATATGGGCGGAGGGCAGCGCCTCCATGATCCGCGCGAGGCCCAGTTCGATCTCGACCCGGGTGAGCGGACCCTTTTCCAGCAGCAGCCAGCAGATCATGGGAACCGGCAGAACCGGCACCACCTCGCCTATGCGGCGCATCAGGTCGTCGGCCAGCGCCTCGGTCACGTCCTCTCCCCCAGCGGAGTCGAGGAACCTGGCGAGCGACACCGGCGAGCCGAAGCTGACGGCGGCATGGCCGAAGCGGTGGTAGCGCCCGGTCATGCGGAGCCACAGCAGGCGCAGCGCGTTCCGCATCACCACGCCGATCCCCGCGTTGAACCTATGCCCCTCGCGGTTGGCGGCGGCGATCAGGTTGCGGTCTTCGAGAACCCGGTCGTAGTTCAGCGCGACCGGAACGAAGACGACGTCGCGTCCGCCGGCATGGTAGCCGTCGATCACGTACTTCAGCAGGCCGAGGCGCGGTGGCGTCAGCGCCCCGGTGCGCGAGAGCCCGCCCTCGGGGAAGATCGCCTGCGTGACCCCTGCCCCGGTTGCCATCTGGACATAGCGCGAGAGAACCTTGCGATAGAGTTCGTTGCGCGACTTGCGCCGGATGAAGTAGGCGCCCATCGCGCGGATCAGCCAGCTGAGCGGCCAGACCTGGGCCCATTCCCCGACCGCGTAGGACAGGGCCGAACGCTCCGCCGCGATATAGGTGACCAGCACGTAGTCCATGTTCGAGCGGTGGTTCATCACGAAGACCACGGTCGCCCTAGGGTCGATCCGCCCGATCCCCTCGGCGTCGTAGTGCCCGAGCCGGACGAGGTAGAGCGCGTTGCCGAGCCAGCGCGCGGCGCGGATCGCGAAGCCGAAATAGGCCGTGGCCGAGAAGGAGGGCACGATCTCGCGGGCGTAGCGCCGCGCCAGTTCGGCTGCCACGTTCTCGGGCACGCCCTCGGAGGCGGCGTAGTCGGTGACCGCCTTCAGCACTTCGGGGTCGTAGATAAGGCGCTGGATGGTGTCGTAGCGGCGGGCGAGCTTGAACGGCTGGATCGGGCGCTCGAGCCTTTCGTTAAGGCGGGCCACTGCACGTTCGAGCCGGATGCGGAAGAACCAGCGCACCGAGGGGAAGAGGAAATGCGATGCGAAAGTGACCGCTGCGAAGAGCAGGATCAACAGAAATAGCCAGAGCGGCAGTTCCACAGTCGAAGTCATGGAGGATTTGTTGCAGGCAACACCACCGCAGGTAAACATCTATCGGTGTTTCACAGTTCGCGGGCGCAACCTGATGCCGCGCCGCAGCGAATTGACACGGGCTGATAATTTCTGTTTAGAAGCACTCAGCGCAAGATTATTACCCACACGATTCACGAGGTATCCAATGACGCAGACCCAGAAAGACCGCCCCTGGCTGATCCGCACCTATGCGGGCCATTCCACGGCCAAGGCATCGAATGCGCTCTACCGTGGCAACCTCGCGAAAGGGCAGACCGGCCTCTCGGTCGCCTTCGACCTGCCCACGCAGACGGGATACGACAGCGACCACGTGCTCGCCCGGGGCGAAGTGGGTAAGGTCGGCGTGCCGGTGGCGCACCTTGGCGACATGCGGACGCTGTTCGACCAGATCCCGCTGGAACAGATGAACACCTCGATGACGATCAACGCGACGGCGCCCTGGCTGCTGGCGCTCTACATCGCGGTGGCCGAGGAACAGGGCGCCGATATCTCGAAGCTGCAGGGCACCGTGCAGAACGACATCATCAAGGAATACCTGTCGCGCGGCACTTACATCTGTCCGCCGAAGCCCTCGCTGAAGCTGATCACCGACGTTGCGGCCTATTGCTATCTCAATGTGCCGAAATGGAACCCGATGAACGTGTGTTCCTATCACCTTCAGGAAGCCGGGGCGACGCCGGAACAGGAATTGGCCTTTGCGCTCGCCACCGCACAGGCGGTTCTGGACGAATTGCGGGGCAAGGTTCCGGACGAGGATTTCCCGCTGCTGGTGAGCCGTATCTCGTTCTTCGTGAACGCCGGCATCCGGTTTGTCACCGAGATGTGCAAGATGCGCGCCTTCGTCGATCTGTGGGACGAGATCTGTGCGACGCGATATGGCGTCAGTGATGCCAAGTTCCGGCGCTTCCGTTACGGGGTTCAGGTCAATTCACTTGGGTTGACCGAGCAACAGCCGGAAAACAACGTCTATCGCATCCTGATTGAAATGCTGGCCGTCACACTCTCGAAAAAGGCACGCGCCCGGGCCGTCCAGCTGCCCGCCTGGAACGAGGCGCTGGGCCTGCCGCGCCCCTGGGACCAGCAGTGGTCCATGAGAATGCAGCAGATACTTGCCTACGAAACTGATCTTTTGGAGTATGGCGATCTGTTCGACAATAACCCGGTCGTTGACGCGAAGGTCGAGGAATTGAAGAAAGGCGCCCGCGCCGAATTAGATAACCTGGAAAGTATGGGCGGCGCGATCTCTGCAATCGAATACATGAAATCGCGACTGGTTGAATCCAACTCGGATAGGTTGAACCGCATCGAGGGCGGGGAAACCGTGGTGGTCGGAGTTAATAAATTCACGACCACCGAACCCTCCCCGCTGATGAGCGAAGACGGCGGCATCATGGTCGTCGACCCGGCAGTGGAACAGGATCAGATCGACCGTCTGAACGCCTGGCGCGCGGGGCGCGATGCCGCCGCCGTCGAGGCCGCGCTGGCCGCGCTGCGCGAGGCGGCGCAGACCGGGAAAAACGTTATGGAGCCTTCGATTGTCGCTGCAAAAGCGGGGGTCACCACCGGCGAGTGGGCGGAAGAGATGCGCCGGGTGTTCGGCACCTATCGCGGGCCGACCGGGGTCTCGGGGTCGCCCTCGAACCAGACCGAGGGGCTGGACGACATTCGCGACGCGGTGAATGCCGCCAGCGATGCTCTCGGGCGGCGGCTGAAATTCCTTGTCGGGAAACCCGGGCTCGACGGGCATTCCAACGGCGCCGAGCAAATTGCGGTCCGCGCCCGGGATTGCGGAATGGATATTTCTTATAACGGCATCCGAATGACACCAGAAGAAATCGTGATGTCGGCGAAAGAAGAAAACGCCCACGTGGTCGGACTTTCGATTCTTTCCGGCAGCCACATTCCACTTGTCAAGGAGGTCATGGAACGGCTCGCGGCCGAGGGGCTGGTTCACATTCCCGTGGTCGTAGGCGGAATTATTCCGACGGAGGACTGCCGGGAATTGATCGCCATGGGAGTTGCGAAAGTCTATACGCCAAAGGATTTCGAGCTGAATTCCATCATGCGCGATATCGTTTCCCTTGCAAACCCGCCACAGGTGGCTGCCCAGTAGAGAATATTTTTCCGTTGCGACCCTTTTCTGGCTAATGTCACTATTGTAGCAGAGCTGACGCTAAATAGCGACAGACAGCCAAGGATACGGGAAACAAAGCATGGCAGTAGATCTCAAGACCATGTCGCGCAGCGAGTTGCTGGAGCTGCGCGACGAAGTGGACAAGGAAATCGTGCAAGCCGCGGAACGCGAGCGCACGAGCGCCCTCAAAGCAGCCGAAGATGCCGCGGCAAAGTACGGCTTCTCGCTTGATGAACTGACCGGGGAGGGGCGAAAACGCAAGATGCGGGGAAAGCGCTCTAAGTCTGAAGCGAAATACCGCAATCCCGAGAACCCCATTCAGACCTGGTCGGGTCTCGGTCGGAAACCCCAGTGGTATCATGACGCGATGGCCAAGGGCATGTTGCCGGAACAGCTCGAGCTCTGAGAACGACACCGCGACATGACAGTCCATATCGGCGCAAAGCCGGGCGATATCGCCGAAACCGTTCTGCTTCCCGGCGATCCTTATCGCGCCCGGTGGGCGGCTGAAACCTTCCTGACGGACGTGCGCCTGGTGAACGAGGTGCGCGGCATGCTGGGCTTCACCGGCACGTGGAAGGGGAACCGGGTCACCATCCAGGGCAGCGGCATGGGAATGCCTTCGCTCTCGATCTACGTGAACGAGCTGATCCGCGACTACGACGCCAAGACGCTGATCCGGATCGGGTCGTGCGGCGGGATGCAGGATGCGGTCAAGGTGCGGGACGTGATCCTCGCGATGACGGCGACCACCATGAGCACGCCCTCGCTCGGCATCTTTCGGGAACTCAATTTCGCCCCCTCCGCCGACTGGTCGCTGCTGCGCGCCGCCGCCGCCGCCGCCGAGGCCAGGGGCACCCCGACGCATGTGGGGGGGATCTATTCGTCCGATACCTTCTATGACGAACGGCCGGATCTGAACACCGAGATGACCCGCCACGGCATCCTCGGGGTCGAGATGGAAGCGGCCGAGCTCTACATCCTCGCCGCGCGCTACCGGCGGCGGGCGCTGGCGGTGCTGACCGTGTCGGACCACCTGCTGACCGGCGAGGCGCTGCCTTCGGACCAGCGCGAGACCAGCTTCGGCGACATGGTCGAGATCGCGCTGGAGGCGGCGTTCGCCTGAGCCATCCCCGCTTGCGGAGAGACTGAAGACCGGACCGCCACGGCGAGACGGTCGACGCGGGGGGCGCTGCCCCCCGCACCCCCCGGGATACTTGCAACCCAAAGAAGGTCAGCCGCGCCCGTGGCTCCGGTCATAGCTATTGACGGGCGGCGAGGCCCAGTCCCCGAGCGCGCCCGGCGCAGGCGCGAAGATTTCCACCAGCATCGGATAGCAGGCCGCGGTGTCGCTTGAATGTTCGGCGCTGCAATCGCCGCCAGGACAGGCGCTGAGCGCGCCGATGAGGTCGATCTCGGCGAAGAACTCGAGGTAGTCGCCGGGGCGGACCGGGCTGGCCTTCATGAAATACTGACCGGTGTCCCGGGTGAAGCCGGTGCACATGAAGACGTTCAGCACGTCGTGCACGTGGAGTTCTGCCGCCGCGAGGCCGAGGCCCGTGTGGTCGGCCAGGGCGCGCGTGAGGTTCGAATGACAGCAGTGGTGGTACTGCGTGCCCGAGAGCAGCGCGCCGGTATAGGGATCGCAGCGGGTGCCGATCACGTCGTGGACCGAGCCGCCGTCATCGTCGAAACCGTACCAGCCGAGGGTATCCTCGGTGATCGTGGCCATCGGCCGGAGGCTCGGGAAGCTCGACCACATGCGGTCGCCGGTGACGAGGTGGGTGCCGTGCAGGGCGCGGGTCTTGCCGGAGTAGAAGCGCTCGGACAGGTCGTCGCGGTTCCAGAGATTGAGGTCGCCGACCTGCGGGCCCTCGACCGAGGTGATGCGGAAGAACTGCCCGGCGGGCACCTCGAAACAGGCGGCGTCGCGCGGCGGGACCAGCACCTCGCCGGTCTTGATCGCGCCCGCCCGGGCCTGACGGTAGAGCGCGAGGTCGGGACGCGGCAGGGTGTCGTCGGGATAGGCGATCACCGGGCGGACGGCCCGGCGCAGGGCGGCATCAGGAGGAGCGTCAGTCATGGGGTCAGCCTGCAGGGAAAGGTCCGGCGCCGCAAGGTCGCGGGATCAGATATAGCGCAGTTTCAGCGCGGTGAGCGCGGCGTGGTGACGGTTGCGGGCGCGCAGTTTCCGGGTCGCGTTGCCGAGGTGGTAGTTCACCGCCGAGGTGGTGATGAACATGCGCTCCGCCACCTCCTCGCTGGTGCAGCCCTCGGCGACCCAGATCAGTGCCTCGCGCTCGCGGGGGGAGAGCGGGTTGCCCTCGGGCTCGGGCGCCGCCTCGGTCGCGGCGTAGCCGTCAGCGATCTGGTGGGCGGCGACGAGCAGCTGCGGGCCGCGTTCGTTCAGCACGTCGAGCAGCACGTCCTCCTCGTCGCTGGTGTAGGTGACGAGGCCGACGGTGCCGTCGACCGCCCGCATCGGGAAGGAGGCGCCGCAGCGGACCTCGAACTCGCGAGCTTCCATGAAGAAGTGATACTGCCGCTTGCCGAGCCGTCGCAGGAAGGAATCCGAGCCCCAGATGATCGGAGTCGTTTCGGAGCGCGAGAGCTGGACCAGCGGGTCGAGCTGGTCGTAGCGGCGCTCGCGGTAGCGGTCGGCCCAGGCGTCCTTGTAGTTGGTCTTGAGCTCGATGGTCGGGTTCACCGCCTTGTCGAGGCCGCGGCGGGTGACGGCGAAACTGAAGTATTTCAACCCGTTGCGGTGCAGGAAGCCTTCGACGTCGGACATGGCCACGCCCGGGACGCCGCCCTGCGTCCGTGCCGAAAAGTCCAGTTCCCCCAGTGCCGCCATATCCGTTGACCCGACCGTCGCCACCGCCGCACGCCCGTCCGGCGCGGCGGTTCCGGCAGATATCTAACGCCTCGCGTGAATTTTTTGCAACATCTGCTAGTACCGCCGCCCCCGGCCGACCGCGATAATCCCTCCCATAAAACCTGGGAGTTGCAAGATGCTGAAAAAACTATCGACCCGGATCGGCGCCGCTTCGGCCGCCCTGATCCTCGGGGCCGGTCTTGTGCAGGCGGAGGTCGTGAAGATCGGCGTCCTGGCACCGCTGACCGGCGCCACCGCCTCGGACGGAGAGGAATTCCTGCGCGGCGTGCAATGGGCCGTGGAAGAGGCCAATGCCAAGGGCGGCGTGGCCGGCTACACCTTTGAAGTCGAAGTGGCCGACGTGAAGGACCACTCGGCCGCCAACGTGTCGAGCGCCGTGGAGCGGCTGCTGGGTACCGACGGGGTCGAGGTGATCCTGACCGGCTATGCGAGCCTCTCGATGTTCGAGGTCGACCTGATGGCCGAGGCGAACATGCCCTACATGGCCGCAGGCCCCTCGCCCGCCTTCGCGGCGATCGTCAGCCAGGACCCGGACTACTACAACTGCTGCTGGTCCTACACCGCCGACTTCAAGGGCTACGAGACCGACGTGCTGCCGATGGTCGAGAGCCTCGAAGCCGCGGGCAAGGTGGACCTGTCGGGCAAGAAGATCGCCATGATCTCGTCGGACAACCCCTATTCCAAGACGATCTCGGAAGGCATGAAGGCGAGCTTTGCCGCCGGCGGCTGGGACATCGTGGTGGACGAGATGGTGCCCTTTGGCGAGGTCAGCGACTGGAAGGTGATCCTGGCCAAGGTGGCCGAGACCCAGCCGGACCTGGTGGTGAACACCGACTATATCCCCGGCAACTCGGCCCTGTTCCTGAAGCAGTTCCTCGAAGCGCCGACCAACAGCCTCGTGTTCCTGCAGTACGCCCCCTCGGTGCCCGAGTTCGTCGACCTGACCGGCGCGCAGTCGACCGGCGTGCTCTACAACCTGATCGGCGGGCCGCTCGACACCGACAAGTGGCCGCGCGGGCAGGAGCTGATGCAGGCCTATCGTGACAAGTTCGACATGGAGTCCGGTGCCTACGGGGTCGGCCTCTACGAGATGGCGAACATGTACTTCAAGGCGCTGGAAGAGGTCGGTGATCCGACCGATCACGACGCCATCGGCAAGGCCATCGGTGCGAGCACCGCGGAGACCGTCGCCGGGGTGGTCGAGTTCACACCGGAAACCCACGTGGCCAAGGCCGGGAACGACTACATGCCGGTGACCTTCTGGCAGCTGCGCGATGGCGCCCGGATCATGGTCGGGCCCGAGAAATACGCCACCGGCGCGTTCCAGACCCCGCCCTGGATGAGCGCGAAGTAAACCAACCCTCCCCCGCCGCGCCCGTATTAAGACGGTGCGCGGCGGGGCCAAGCTGCGAGCCCCGCATGGCAGACCCCCTCCTCTCCGTCCGCGAGATCACCAAGCGGTTCGGCGGCCTGACCGCCGTCGACCATGTCAGTTTCGATGTCGAGGCCGGCCAGATCTTTGGCGTGGCCGGACCGAACGGCAGCGGCAAGAGCACGCTGTTCAACATCATCACCAAGGTGCCCTTTGCCGCCACCGGCGGCACCGTGCAGCTGGAGGGCCGCCCGATGCAGGGGCTCTCGCCGCATGGCATCGCCCTTGCTGGGATCGCACGCACCTTTCAGCGCGAGAACGTGTTCAGCAATCTCAGCGCCATCGACAACATTCTCGTGGCTGTCGAGAGCCGCAGCCCGCGCCTTGCCTTCGACCAGCAGGTCGGGGATGCCGAGGCGATGCTGGACCTCGTCGGCTTCCCGGCGACGATGCACAACCTCTCTGCCGGGGCGCTGCCGGTGTTCTATCGCAAGCAGCTGATGATCGCGAGCGCCCTGGCGCTGAAGCCCCGTGTCCTGCTGATGGACGAACCGGCCTCGAGCCTGACCGGGCCCGAGATCGACCGGATGAAGCAGATCATCCTCTCGGTGCGCGGCGCCGGGGTGACCATCGTCCTGATCGAACACGTGCTGGCGCTGTTGATGGACGTGTCGGACCGGCTGATGGTGCTGGACCAGGGCCGGATGATCGCCAACGGGATACCGCAGGAGGTCATCGCGGACCCGGTGGTGACCGAAGCCTACCTGGGGGTGCAGGCATGAGCGAGGTGATGCTGGATGTCCGGGATCTCTCGGGCGGATACGAGCCGGTGCAGATCTTCCAGCACGTGGACCTGCAGGTCTCGGCGGCGGAGAGCATCGGCATCTTCGGGCCCAACGGGCATGGCAAGACGACGCTGCTGCGCACCCTGAGCGGGCTGATCGACCCGTGGCAGGGCGACATCTTCTTCGACGGCGAGCGGATGAACCGCGAGGGCCGGCGCGGCAGCCGGAAGTGGCGGAACTTCAACTACGACGCGGTGACCCGGCGGCGGATGGACCCCAAGAAGGTCGCGCGCGCGGGGCTGATCCACGTTCAGCAGGGCAACCTGCTGTTTCCCGAGCTCACGGTGACCGAAACGCTGTCGATCGCGGTCAGCGCGGCCTCGGGCCGCCGCGGCTGGAGCGTGGCCGAGGTGCAGCAGCTGTTCCCGCGGGTGGCCGAGCGCCGGGATCACAAGATACGTTTCCTGTCGGGGGGCGAACGGCAGATGGTCTCGATCGCCGCCGGGCTGATCGCGGCGCCCCGGATGCTGATCCTCGACGAACCCACGCTGGGGTTGTCGCCGAAGATCCGGCAGGAGCTCTGCGGCGCGATCCTGGAGATCCGCAAGACCGGGCTGCCGATCATCCTGATCGACCAGGACGTCGCCTTCCTCGAACAGATCATCGACACCCTTTACCTTTTCGACCACGGGCGCATCTCGGGCCGCATGTCGCGCGACGAGATGCCGGACCACGAGACCCTGATGGTCATGCTCTTCGGAGAGCGGCACTGATGGACCCGATCACACTCATCTCGATCATCAAGGGCGGACTGATCCTCGGCGCCCTCTACGCCCTGATGGCGACCGGCCTTTCGCTGGTCTGGACCACCCTCGGCATCTTCAACTTCGCCCACGGCGCCTTCATCGCGCTGGGGGCCTATGTCGCCTGGCAGTTCTCCAGCGCGGACGCCCTCGGCTGGCCGATGCTGCCCGCCGTGCTGCTGACCTGCGCGGTGATGTTCCTCGTGGGCGTCATCCTGCACTTCCTGCTGGTCAAACCCTTCGAGCGGCGCAGCGACGTGGTGCTGATCGCGGTGATCACCACGCTGGCGGGCTCCACCATCCTCGAGAACGGTCTGCTGCTGATCTGGGGGCCCCGGTCCAAGCAGATCGAGCCGCTGACCCGTGGCGAGGTCGACCTTGCCGGGCTGCACCTGACCACGGCCGAGATCCTCCTGCTGGTGCTCGTGCTGGCGATCCTGCTGGGGATCGGGATGTTCCTGCGCTACTCGCGGCCCGGACGCTCGATGCGGGCGGTCAGCCAGAACCGCGAGGCCGCGCAGTTGCTCGGGCTCGACGTGCCCAAGCTCTACGCCATCGCCTTTGGCCTGTCGGCGCTGACCGCCGGGCTGGCCGGCATCTTCCTCGGGACCATCCGCTTCATGCACCCGGCGATGGGGTCCGAGCCGCTGATGAAGGCGCTGGTGGTGGTGATCTTCGGTGGCGTGGCGCGGTTTTCGAGCCCGATCTACGCGGCCTTCATCATTGGACTGCTCGAAGCCTTTTCGACCTACATCTTCGGCGTCTACTGGGCGCCCGCCGTTCTCTTCGTCACCATGATCGTGGTGCTGCTGGTCAAGCCCGAGGGGCTGTTCGGCAAGTATCAAAGGACCCTCTGATGCGTTACGACCCTCCCCTCCAGAAGACCCAGGGTCTGTGGCCGCTGCTGCTCGCGGTCGTGGCGCTGGTCGCCTATCCCTTCGTGTTCGAGGCGACCTACTTCCGGCACGTGATGATCCTGGCCTTCGTCTTTGCCATCGTGGCCACCAGCTGGGATTTCTCGCTGGGCTTTGGTGGGCTGTTCAACTTCGCCCATGTCGCGCTGTTTGCGGTGGGCATCTACACCTATGCCATCCTGGCCAAGACGCTTGGCGTCTCACCCTGGCTCGCCATTCTGGCGGGCGGCTTCACTTCGGCCTTCGTGGCGCTGCTGATCTCGATCCCGGTGCTGCGGCTTGACGGGATCTACGTGATCCTCGTGACCATCGCCTTCTCGCAACTGCTTTACCTGATCGTGATCTCGGCCTCTTCGGTGACCGGGGGCACCAGCGGCATGGTCACCCTGCCGACGCTGACGATCAACGGCTACCGGCTCTCCGGCGACGGGCGGATCGGCTACTACTTTGTCGGGCTGGGGCTGCTGGCGGCGAACATCCTGTTCCTCTACCTCGTCACCCGCTCGCGGTTGGGGCGTGCCACCGTGGCGCTGAAGGACAACAAGTATTACGCCATTGCGCGCGGGATTTCCGAGGCGCGGACCCGGGCGCTGACGCTGATGGCAAGCGCCGTCTTCACCGGGCTGGCCGGGGCCTTCTACGCGGCCTACCTGCGGGTCGCCTCGCCCGATGCCTTCGGCATGGGTTTCCTGACCCTGCTGCTCTCGATCCTGCTGATGGGCGGTGCCGGGACCATCTGGGGCCCGGTGATCGCCGCCTTCGGCATCTCGGTGATCTCGGAATGGCTCTCGGGCTTTGGCGCATGGCAGAACATCGTCATCTCGGTCGCCATCATCCTTGTGGTGGTGCTTTATCCCGGCGGGCTCTGGGCCGCGATCCAGGAGATCCGCGAGGCGGTGGACAATGTGCGGACCGGCACTCTGGCGCGGCTGCGCCGCAACCGGGGCCGGGCCGAGCGCGAGGCGCTGACGGGGGCGACGGAGCGGATGATCCGCACCCGCTTTGCCGAGATCGCGGTGGCCGACACCGGCGAGGCGGAGAAGCCCGCGCTGCTGTTCTGCCACGGCAACTCGGCCTGCAAGGAGGCCTTCTACAAGCAGTTCCGCAGCATGTCGGACACCCATCGCGTGATCGCCTTCGACCTGCCGGGGCACGGCGTGTCGGGCAATGGCGACCCGGAGACCACCTACAACGTTGCCGCCTATGCCGAGATCGCCGAGGCGGTGCTGGCCGACTGCGGTGTCGACAAGGTCGCCGTCTTCGGCTGGTCGCTGGGCGGTTACGTGGCGCTGGAACTGGCGGCGCGCGGCAATGTCGAGGTGACGGCGCTCGCCATTGCGGGGACGCCGCCGCTGGCCGTGGTGCCGGAGGACTTCGGCAACGGCTACAACCCGGACTCGCACCTCGTGCTGGCGGGCAAGCAGTACTTCTCGCGTCAGGAGGCGCGCGACTACGGCAACAGCGCCACCGCGCCGATCTCGGCCGACAGCGCCTTCATGCACCGCAACCTGCCGCGCACCGACGGGCGCGCCCGCGTCTACATGATGACCAAGATCTCGATCATCGACTGGCCGCGGCAGATGCGGATGCTGGCCGAGGGGCGCATTCCCTTCGCGATCCTGAACGGCAGCGACGATCCGTTCCTGAACCACGGCTATATCGCTCGGCTGAACTACGGCAGCATCTGGCGGGGCGCGCCGCAGGACATCATGGGCGGGCGGCATGCGCCGTTCTTCAACAAGCCCGACGCATTCGACCTCGCCTTCTATGCCTTCCTGAGGGACGCCGAGAGCGGCTCTGACGCCACCTTTCGGCCGTCCCGCATGGCAGCCACGGCCTGATCCCCTCGGCCGTGACGCCCCCTGACCACCGGACCGGACTGCACCCCCGGCCGGTGGTCTTTTTATCACCTTCAGCAAGGAACGAGGCGGGCGCCCTTGCCCCGGCAGCGGCAAGGGCCTACCTAGGCCGCGAGGCAACGTCCTCTCCCCTTTTCCGGGGTTTCATGTCCGGGACGGCCCGGCGATCTTGGAAAAGGAGGCCAACATGGCCTGGATCTATCTTGTCGTCGCCGGTTTGCTCGAAGTCGTCTGGTCGCTGCTGATGAAGCAGTCGGACGGGTTCACCCGGCTGTGGCCCAGCATCGGCACCCTCGTCTTCATGATCGGCAGCTTCGGCCTGCTGGCGCTGGCCATGCGCAGCCTACCCCTTGGCACCGCCTACACGATCTGGACCGGGATCGGGGCCATCGGGGCCTTTGGCGTGGGTATCGCGGTGCTGGGCGAGCAGGTCACCCCCATGCGGGTGGCCGCTGCCGCGCTGATCATCTGCGGGCTGATCCTGATGAAGCTGTCCTCGGATCACTGACCGCCCGGTGCGTCAGCGAAGCCGGCCCGCGATCTGCTGGGAGAGCGTCATCAGCGCGGCCCCGGTGGCGCGAGCGACACTTGCCGGATCGGTATCGGCCAAGGGCTGGGAGATATCGAAGCGCCCGACGCTTTCGCGGATGACGAGGTCGGGCGAGGCGATGGCATACTGACCGGCAAGGCGGTACTGGCCATCGTTCTGCGCCACCATGCGCTCGATGCGGACATCGACCTGCACGTCGGGGCGCCGCTCCAGTGTCCAAGGCTCGGCCATGACCGTGGCCGAGGCGGCGGCATCGAGGTTGCGCGCCAGCGCGAGGGTGACCCCGCGCGTGGGGTCTTCGGCCCAGATGGCGTTACGGACCGGGCGCAGCGCGCCGTCGGCCTGCTGGACGAGGATCTCCGACGCAGCGGCATAGGCGGGCAAGGTGACCTCGCGCATCTCGACGGTCGAGACCCGCACCCTTTGCTGCTGGGCCGGGACCGGCGCATCGACGAGGTAGCGCGCGTTGCTGTCGCCGCAGGCGGCAAGCAGCGGCAGCAGGGCGAGTGCGAGGGTGCGGGAGAGAACCGTCATGTCGTCACTTTCCGAAGAAGATCGAGTTGGGGTTGCGTTCGAGCTGGCGCATCAGGGTCGAGACCGAGCGGGCGGCATCGCGCAGTTCGCGCAGCACCCCGAGCGTTTCCCTGTTGAAGTCCGAGCGGTCGCCATAGGCCGCGATCAGCTGCTCGGAACGGGCGATGAGGCTGTCGAGACGCTGGGCCAGCTGCGGCAGGTCCGCCGTGGCCTTCTCGAGCGACTCGGCTGCCGATTGCGCCGAGGCCAGCGCGGCGTTGGCATTGTCGACGGCCCCGCCCTCGCGCAGTTGCCCGAGGATGGTGCGCACCTCGTCCAGCGCACCGTTCAGCGCGGCGGGCAGCGCCCGCGCCGCATCGGTGCCGATCAGCGCATCGGCGCTGTTCAGCAGGTCGGTGGCGGCGGCGACCAGTTCCTCGGCCTTCAGCTCCCGGGCCTTGACGGCGACGGCCTTGAGGTCCTCGACCAGTTCCGGCACGCCTTCGGAGGCGGAGGTCAGCGTGGTGGCGGCCTCGCTCGCGTAATCCAGCGCCTCGGCCAGCCGGTCCGCGATCCGCTGCTCGTTCAGGGCGGTGACCGTCGTGCGGAATTCGGCGATGGTGGCCTTCAGCTCGCCGGGGAGCGCGCGCAGTTCGTCGTCGTTGACCAGCGCGCGGGCATCGTCGATCAGCCCGACAACGGCCTTGGGCGCGGCGCGGGTGCTGGCGTCGGTGGCCAGCGCCTGGATCGAGCCCATCATGGTGGTGGCCTGCTGGATCAGTTCCTCGATCTTGAGGTTGTTGACCCGTTTCATCACCCCTTCCATCGTCGCGTTGATGTCCGGCAGGTCAGACGGGACGTTGGGCAAGATGGGATAGGGCTTGGCGTCGCGGTCGAGTTCGGCGGGCGGTGCGTCTGGCATCTCGACCAGTTCGACCACGAGGCTGGAGGTCAGCAGGCTGGCCTTGGTCAGGCGCGCGCGGACCCCGCTTTCGACGGCGGATTGCAGGAAGTCGAGGACCTCCTTCTCGCCCGCGCCGTCCGGCAGACCGAGCAGGCCGGGGTCGATCGAGAGTGTCACCAGCTGCTGCACCACGGGCTTGCCGCTGGCCTCGCTCACGAAGGCCGAGAGCGTCCCGACCTCGCCGATCTTGAGGCCCTTGTAGTTGAGCGCCGCGCCTGCGGTCAGGCCCGATACGCCCTGATCAAAGATGGTCGAGACGTTCACCGCGCGTTCTGACACGCGCGAGAAGGCATTGGTCCGGGCCTCGTCCTCGTCGGGGTAGAGTTCATAGACCTGCCCCGGCTCCATCGGGCCGCCGCCGGAGAAGAAGGTGTTGAACGACACCCCGCCGGACACCAGCGCGGCGATGCTGCCCACGTCGAGCTTGAGGCCCGCCGGGCCGAAGGAGACGTTGAAGCCCGAGGCATCCCAGAACCGGGTGGCGGTGGTCAGCAGCTTGTCGTGGGGCGCCTCGATGAAGGCGTCGATGATCACGCTGGTGCCGTTCGCATCGAGGCGCGGCGCCTCGGTGCGGCCCACCTTGACCCCCCGGTAGAAGACCGGCGACCCCGCCGCGAGGCTGGTTCCCTCGATGGCCTGAAGGGTGATCCGGGTGCCCTTTTCCCGGACGTCGACCAGCGGACGCTGCGCGAGACCTTCGAAGACGGTCTCCGGCGGGCTGTCGTTCGGCTCCCAGATGCCCTCGATGTAGACGCCGCTGAGCACGGTGGTCAGACCGGTGACCCCCTCGGCCGAGACCTCGGGGCGCACGACCCAGAACTGCGCGGTGTCGTTGATGTAGGGGGCCACGTCCTTGTCGACGCGGACCGAGACCAGCACCTTTTCCAGCCCGGAGGTGAAATGCACGGACTCGACAACCCCGATGGTGACGTCGCGATAGCGCAGACTGGTTTCCCCGGCGGTCACCCCGGCGGCGTTCTCGAAGGCGATCTGGATCAGGTCGCCACGCTCGGAATAGCTCTTCCACGTGATCGCGAGGGCGATCACCAGTGCGGCCAGCGGCACCAGCCAGATCGGCGAGAGGTTGCGCCACGGCGCACGGCGGCGCGGGCTCATCTCCATTTCGGCGGGGGTCGGTCTGTCGGTCATTCCTGATCTTCTTCGTCTGCGTCCCAGATCAACCGGGAGTCAAAGCTTTGTGCCGAGAGCATGGTAAAGGCAACCGACAAGGCAAAGGACACGGCTGCGACGCCGGGATGCACGCTGGCCACGAACTTGAATTGCACCAGCGCCGAGAGGATGGCCACGACGAAGACGTCGATCATCGACCATCGGCCGATGAATTCGACCACCTCGTAGAGGTGCTGGCGGGTATGGACGCGCAGCGCCGAGACATAGCGCACGCTGATGGCGAGATAGGCGATGGCGATGAACTTGCCGACCGGGATCATCACCGAGGCCGAGAACACGACTCCCGCCACGAAGTAGGAGCCGTGTTGCATCAGTTCGATCACGCCGCCGACGATGGTGTTCTTGGTCTCGTGCCCGAAGGTCGCGGTTCGCAGCATCGGGTAGATGTTGGCCGGGATATAGGCGACGAGCCCCGCCAGCCACCACGCCCAGACCCGCTGGAGACTGGCGGGCGCGCGGCTGTGCAGCGGCGCATGGCAGCGCCGGCACCGGTCGGACCCGGCGGCGTGAACCTTGCCGCAGACGCTGCAGGCCACGAGGCCCGCGCGCCGCGCGGTCAGGATTGGCTGCGCTCTTCCAGTGTTTTCCAAACCGTCAACCTGCACATGAAGGTATCCTTGAGCGCGGTGATCACCACCAGCGCGACGAAGGCCCAGAAGGCCGGGCCCACGTGGACCTGCGCCATGCCGCCGATCTTGACCAGCGCCACGGCGACGCCGACCACGAAGATCTCGGCCATCGACCACGGCTTCAGCGCCTCGGCCAGCCGGAAGGCCGGGATGGCGTGACGCGCGGGGCGTTCGCCGATCATCATCGGGCCAAGCACGTAGAGGATGGCGGCGAGGCGGATCGCCGGCAGCACCACGATCAGCGCGGCGACGGCGAAAGACAGCGGGAACAGCAGACCGTCGGAGAAGGCGGTGATCGCGTCAATCACCGAGCTTTCCTGCGAGAAGCCCGCCGCGCTGAGATCGAGGAAGGGAAAGAACACCGCCGCGACCATCAGGATCAGCGCCGAAGCGGCGAGCATGACGATCTGGGTCATCGCGCTGGCGCGCGGCGCCATCAGGGTGCTGTGGCAGCGGTGACAGCGGGCGATCTCGCCCACGGGCACGGGATGCAGGTTATGAAGCGCATCGCAGACCGGGCAGGCGATAAGCCCCTCCAGGTCCAAGTGCTCCGTCTGTCCGTCGTCCGCCAAGGCCACCTGCACCGCTCGTCCCGCAAAAACAAGAGACTAGCGCGCGGGGGGCGCAAAGCCAATATGACCTTGCGACACGGCGGAGGGGCGCCGGGTCAGGGCCGGGCGACGACCCGGCGGCCGCGCCAGAGCGCCACGAAGAGCGAGACCAGCGCCACGAGGTCCGCCGCGATGATCGCGTACCACAGGTAATCCGGGAGCAGCCCGCCGCCGACCATGGCGAAGGCGACGTTGGCCCCGACCAGCAGGACCACGAAGACGATGTAGGCAAGCCCGCGCCAGCCCCGGTTGATGCCCGCCGCGAGGAGCAGGTAGATCACGCCAATGGCGAGCAGGACCAGCGAGCCGCGCGCGAACCCGGCGAAGACCGGGCCGACGATGTGCAGGACCCCCGAGAGGGCGAGGAAGAGCCCGGCGCTACGCATGGGGGCAGAGGTGGTTCTCATGTCCGGTTCCTTCGCGGTCAGTTGGTCGGGCACGGCTGGCCCGCCGTCCCCCAAGCCAGAATGTCATCGACGTGCTGTTGCAGGCTGTAGGGCGCCCGGACGCGGGTGCCGCCGGGGCTCCAGCCCCAGAGCACGAAGCCCTTGTGCGCCGCGTCCTCGACGAGGTGCTGGGCGAGGCCCATCATGTCGCGCCCGCCGTTGCGCTCCGGGTCCTTGAGCTGGGCGCAGATCTCGGCGCTGGACTTGCCGAACCACTCGAACTCGACCGGGGCGAGTTGCCAGTCCAGCCCGACATGCGGCGCGGCGTGGGGCACGGTGTTCGGAGCGTCCGAGGTGATGTGACAGGTCGCGCACGGCAGGGTCTCGGCCCCCATCCGGCTCTCGCCGGCGTTGATGTTCATGCCGTGCGGGCGGGTCTTGCCGTAGCTCGGACCCGACCACATGGGCCGGTTGTCGGGGCCGGTGTGACAGTTGGCGCAGCGCGGGTTCGAGACCACCTCGTAGACCCTCTCCCACGCGGCGAGCCCGTCCTCGGTGCTGACCGAGCCCTCGGGCGGGACGTTGATCACGGCCTCGGCCTCTTCGGCGGCGAGCGGGTGCGCGAGGGCGACCCAGATGGACGCGACGGCGATGGCGATGCGGTTCATGGCGCGCCTCACAGGAAATCGACGAACTTGTTGAACGGCGCCTCGCGCAGGCGCTGCCCGGTGGCGGCGAAGATCGCGTTGGCAAGAGCCGGTGCGGCGGGCGGCACCGGAGGCTCGCCGATCCCCTTCGGATGGATGCCGTTCTCCAACCCCTTCACCAGTATCTCGGGGCACTGGTGCATCCGCATCCCCTCGTGGGTGTAGAAATTCGTCTGCTCGGCCATGCCATCGGCATAGGTGATCTCGCAGTTCATCGCGTGACCCAGCCCCCAGACCACCGCGCCCTGCATGTGGTTCTCGAAGTTCACCGGGTCGACGATGGTGCCCACATCGGCCACCACGCAGACCTTGTCGATGCGGATGCCCGCGTCGGTGGCGGTGACTTCGACCACCTCGGCCACCGGTACACCGAAGCTCTCGACCAGCGCGACACCGCGGCCCCGCCCTGCCCCGAGATCGCTGCCCCAGCCGGAGAGTTCCGCCGCCGCCTCGAGTACCTTGCGTGCGACATCGTAGGAGCAGAGGCGGATGCGTTCCTCCATCGGGTCCGTCCCGGCGGCGTGGCACAGCTCGTCGATGAAGCTCTCGATGTAGAAGCCGTTGCTGGAGGCCCCGACCGAGCGCCAGCTCGACGTCGGCGCAAGCTCGGGCACCGCGTAGCCGCGCACCCGGAGGTTCGGCAATGCGTAGGGCGCGTTCCACGCGCCCGCCACGATCTGCCCGTCCGGTCCGGGCACGCCCATGCCGATGCGCCCCATCTGCGAGCGCGAGGAGGAGACTGAGGCGATGGAGAGGTCGACCGTCTCGATCCGGCCGTTCGCCACCCGGCCCCGTCCGCGCGCCATGCTGATCTGGCGGGGGAAGTCCTGGGCGAAGTCCTCTTCGCGCGAGAAGGTCAGCTTGACCGGCGTACCGCGCATCTGGTTGGCGATCTCGGCGGCAAGGGTAATGTTCTCGAACTCAAGGCGATGCCCGAAGCTGCCGCCGCCGAACTGGTTGTGCAGGACGACCTGCCCGGCGTCGTGGCCGGTGACGGCGGCGACCTTCTGCTGCACGAAGCGGGGGAACTGGTGCGAGGTCCAGATCTCGGCCCCCTCGTCGGTCACCAGCGCAACTGCGTTCAGCGGCTCCATCGGCTGGTGCGCGAGGTAGGGCGTGCGGTACTCCGCCTCGACCACCCCATCGCCGTCCATCCCGGCTGCGACGTCGCCCTCGTTGCGCCACTCCTTGTCGAGCCGTTCCTCGGTGAAGGAGGCGCCGACCTCGGCCCAGTGGCCGTCCATCTCGGCGGGGTAAGGCGCGGGTGCCCATTCGAAGGTGATCTGGTCCAGCGCGGTCATGGCGCGCCATGTGTTGTCGGCGACCACGGCGATGCCGTTGGTGACCGGCACGATCTTCTTCACGCCGCGCATCCCCTCGGCGGCAGTGGCGTCATGGCTGACCAGCGCGCTACGGCGGGGGCTGACGCGGACGGCGGCATGCACCATGCTGTCCAGCTTGAGGTCGATGCCGTAGAGCTGGGCCCCGGTCGACTTGGCGACCACGTCGAGGCGCTGCATCGGCTTGCCCACCAGACGCCATTGCGACGGATCGCGCAGCGGTACGTCCTGAACCGGGTCCAGCGCGGCGGCCTCGGCCGCGAGCTCGGTATAGGGCAGACGGGTGCCGTCCGGCAGGAGGACGGCGCCGCCCTCGGTCTTGAGCTCGGACGCCGCGACGCCCGTGCGCTGCGAGGCCGCCAGCTTGAGCGTCTCGCGCGCGGTCGCCCCGGCGGCGCGCAGCTTGTTGAAGCTGTCGGCCACGGAACTGGAGCCGCCGGTGCCCTGAAAGCCCATCATCTTGAACATCGCGCCCATCGCCGAGCGCGTGGCTTCGGCCCCGAAGCTGTGGTCGGTCGAGAGGAACGGCGCGGCCTCGCCCGCCATCGCGGTGTTGTAGTAGGCGGCGGAGGGCTGTCCGAAGTCGGTGTCGAACTCGCCCCATTCGAGGTCCATTTCCTCGGCGATCAGCGCGGCCTGCATCGAGACCGCCCCCTGCCCGATGTCGGCGTGCGGGGTGATCAGGGTGATCCGGTCGGGCGAGATGCGAACCCAGGGGTTGAAGGTCGCCTCGCCACTGCCGAGCCCCTCGGCGAGAGGATTGGCATGGGGCTGGCGGACGGCGTAGGTGCCGAAGGCGACGCCGCCGGCGATGGCGGCGGACCCGACGAGAAAGCTGCGGCGCGTGATGGTCCTGAGACGTCCCATGATCAGGCCTCCTTCAGCTTGTCGGCGGCGGCGTGGATCGCCGCGCGAATGCGCACGTAGGTGCCACAGCGGCAGAGGTTGCCGCTCATGACCAGGTCGATTTCCTCGTCGCTCGGTTCGGGGTTCATGTCGAGCAGCGCGGCGGCCTGCATGATCTGACCGGACTGGCAGTAGCCGCACTGCGCGACCTGATGCTCGACCCAGGCCTGCTGCACCGCGTGCAGGGCGTCGGGCGCGCCCAGCCCCTCGATGGTGGTGATCTCGGCGCCCGGCTCCAGCGACCCGGCCAGCGTCTGGCACGAGCGGACCGCCATGCCGTCGATGTGCACCGTGCAGGCCCCGCACTGGGCGATGCCGCATCCGTACTTGACGCCGGTAAGCCCCAGCTCGTCCCGCAGAACCCAGAGCAGCGGCATGTCGTCCTCGACATCCGCCTCGTAGGTTTTCCCGTTTACAGTGAGTTGCATCCACCGACCTCCACTTTGCCGATCACGCTGCCTGCATCCAAGATAGCGCTAAACCGCCGCAAATGCACTTGCAGATCGCGCCAAACGGCTATCCGATGGCGCCATCGGACTTGCACATGACGCCAGCCCCTCGACAGTATGGGCCGGGACAGGAACGGTATCGTGACAGGGCCCGGGAAGGACAGCGAGAGTCATGGCGGCGAAGACAAGGTACATGAGCATCGGCGACATGGAGTCGATCTGCCGGATCGCGGGCATCTCGCCGGACCGTATCCGCAGGCGCGCGGGCCTTGGCAGCAGCATGGAGGAGTTGCGCCGCACGGGCGTCACGGCGTCGGAGTACTTCGCGCTCTGCACGGCGCTCGAAGAGGAGTCCGATCGCGCCGACCTGCCGGTCTTTCTGGGTCAGACCTCGGCGCGGGTGCCGCGCCAGTCCGAGATGCTGGCCTATACCTGTAGCCCTGACGTGGAGACGGGTATCCGGCGGCTGGCGCTGTTCAAGCCCCTGCTGGCGCCGGTGTCGCTGGGCGTGGAGCGGCGGCCGACGGGTCTGCACCTGACCTGCGCCGGCAGCGATCCCGACCTCGCCATTCCGACGAGCTACGTGGCGCTGCACGGCGTCTTCATCGTCGAACTGGTGCGGACGACAACTGCGGCGCATGTGGTGCCCCGGGCGGTGCACATGCCCGATCCGGGAGCGGCGCGCCCCGCGCTCGAAGCCTTCTTCGGCTGTGCCATCGAACCGGCGGCGGCCTCGGAGATCATCCTCTCGCACGAGGACGCCCAGCGCCCGCTGATCTCGGAGAACGAAGCCGTCTGGCGCGCGTTCGAACCGGACCTCCAGAAGCGTCTGGCGGCGCGCAACAAGGCCACCACCATGACTGAGAGGGTGCGCACCACGCTGATCGAGTTGCTGCCCTCGGGCGAGGTTTCGGCCGATGCGGTGGCCGACCGCCAGCGGGTCAGCAAGCGCAGCCTGCAGCGCAAGCTGAGCGAGGAAGGTGTCTCCTACCAGGCGGTGCTGGATGGCATCCGGTCGGAACTGGCAACGCGCTATCTGCGGCGGGGCGACCTGAGCGTCGGCGAGATCTCCTACCTGCTGGGGTTCCGCGATCCGAACTCGTTCTACCGGGCGTTCCAGAAGTGGACCCGGACCACCCCGGCGCGGGCGCGCCTCGACCTGATGGAAGCCCCGGGCTGACGCCTACCTGCCGCTGTTCGACACCACGTGATCGCCGTCGATCCCGCCGAGGGACTGGAACAGGCCGCCGGTGTTGCTGACCCCGAACTTCTTGAGCAGCTTGGCGCGGTAGACTTCGACCGTGCGGTGCGAAATATCGAGCCGCAGGGCGATCTCCTTGCTGGTCAACCCGCCCGAGAGATGGCTGAGAATCTCCCGTTCGCGGCGTGTCAGGGGTACGTAGGGCCGGGTTGCAGAGAGGTCGGCAAAGCTCCAGACCGCGCGCAGAAGCGGGGTTTCCGGCGTGAAGGAATGGCCCCGGACGCGGCACCAGAACAGCTTGCCGTCCTTGCGCGCCATGATCCGCTCGTCCCAGTAGGTGTTGGTTTCGCGCAGCTGTTTCACGCCCCGGTCACGGATGTTCACGAACTCTTCGTCCGATGGGTAAAGCATTGAGAACATTTGATCTCTCAACTCTTCCCGCTGGTAGCCGAACATCTGGGCAAAGGCGAGGTTGCAGTCGCGGATCACCCGGTTCTCGGTCACCACGAGGCCGACCGGCGCAAAGGTGTAGGCGATCTCGGCAAAGGTCCCGTCGCGAAAGCTTTCCTCGATACGTATTTCCACGATCTTGCCCCAACCGGCTCTTATCCGGATCCTTGGCGCGCAAGGTAGACGACGGGTTTTCAAGGCGCAACATGCGCCCGGCCCGTTGGAGGGAGGAAATCATGAAGACATTCACGCGGTTCGCCGCGACCTTTGCGGCGGCCATCGCATTCGCCGGTGCCGCCCATGCCGAGGACCCGATCAAGATCGCGCTTATCCACGGCCTGTCCGGTTCCAGCTTCGAAGCCTTCTCGAAACAGTCGCAGACCGGCTTCGAGCTTGGCATCGAGTACGCGACCAAGGGCACCAACATGGTCAAGGGTCACCCGATCGAGATCATCCAGAAGGACACCCAGTTCAAGCCGGACGTGGCCCGTGCCGTGCTGGCCGAGGCCTATGGCGACGACGACGTGCTGCTGGCCGTGGGCGCGACCTCTTCAGGCGTGACCAAGGGCATGCTGCCGATCGCCGAGGAATACGAGAAGATCCTGATCGTGGAACCCGCGGTGGCCGACAGCCTCACCGGCCCCGACAGCAACCGCTACGTGTTCAAGACCTCGCGCAACTCCTCGATGGACATGCAGGCGCAGGCCATCGCGCTGCAGCCCGACGAAAACCTCTACGTCGCCACCCTGGCCGAGGACTATGCCTTTGGCCGTGACGGCATCGAGGCGTTCAAGCACGCGCTGGATGGCAGCGGTGCGACCGTCGTTGCCGAGGAATACGTCCCGCAGGGCACCGCCGACTTCACCGCGGCGGCCGAGCGCATGTTCAACGCGCTGAAGGACAAGGAAGGCCGCAAGGTCATCCTGATCTACATTGCAGGTGGCGGCGACGCGCCCGGCAAGATCCAGGCGATGGACCCGACGCGCTACGGCATCGAGATCTCGATGGGCGGTCACATCCTGCCGGTTCTGCCGACCTACAAGCGTTTCCCCGGCATGGAAGGCGCGGTCTATTACTACTACGAGGACTACAAGAACGAGATCAACGACTGGCTGGTCGACGAGCACATGAAGCGCTTTGACACGCCGCCCGACTTCTTCACGGCGGGTGGCATGGCGGCGGCACTGGCCGTGGTCAAGGCGCTGGAAACGGCCGACAGCTTCGAGACCGAAGACCTGATCAAGGCGATGGAAGGCATGTCGTGGGAAACGCCGAAAGGCACCATGACCTTCCGTCCGGAAGATCACCAGGCGCTGCAGTCCATGGTTCACTTCAAGATCAAGGTGGATGACAACGTCGACTGGGCAATCCCGGAACTGGTTCGCATCATCGAGCCCGAGGAAATGGACATCCCGATCCTCAACAACTTCCAGGACTGATCGCCCGGAAAGGCATCCCGGCCCGGGCTCCTCGCGGGCCGGGATGCACAACGCACCAGCGGACTTCCATTCCATGACAAAGACTTCCCTCGCGACCCGCGATCTGACGATCCGTTTCGGCGGCCACGTCGCGGTGAACAAGGTGACCTGCGACTTTCATCCCGGCGAACTGACCGTGATCGTCGGCCCGAACGGCGCAGGCAAGACCACCTATTTCAACCTGATTTCCGGGCAGTTGACCGCCACCTCCGGCCGCGTGCTGAAGGACGGGATGGACCTGACCCGCATGGCGCCCTCGGCGCGCGCCCGCCACGGGCTGGGGCGCGCGTTCCAGCTGACCAACCTGTTTCCGCAGCTGACGGTTCTCGAGAACATCCGGCTGGCGGTGCAGGCCCGCGCCGGTCTGGGCTGGCGCATCCTGCGCCCTGTCGGGCGCTACAAGGCCATGACCGAGAAGGCCGAGCACTATCTCGAGGCGACCCGCCTGACCGGGCTTGCGCACCAGACGGCGGCCCTGCTGCCGCACGGCGACCAGCGCAAGCTGGAGGTCGCGCTGCTGATGGCGATGGAGCCGGATATCTACATGTTCGACGAACCGACCGCGGGCATGAGCCTCGACCATGCGCCCGACGTCCTCGACCTGATCGCGGAGATCAAGAAGGACCCGAGCAAGACCGTGCTGCTGGTCGAACACAAGATGGACGTGGTGCGCAAGCTGGCCGACCGGATCATCGTGCTGCACAACGGAGAGCTGCTGGCCGACGGCAAGCCGGACGAGGTGATGGAGAGCCAGATTGTGCGCGACGTCTACCTCGGCACCGCGACGGAGGAGACCGCATGAGCCTTCTCAAGATCGAGAACATGAAGACCGATATCGGGCAGTACGCGGTGCTGCACGGGGTGAGCTTCGACGTGCCCGAGGGCGGCGTCTTCGTGCTGCTGGGGCGCAACGGGGCGGGCAAGACCACCACGCTGCGGTCGATCATGGGGCTGTGGACCCCCTCCCCCGGGTCGGTGACCTTTCGGGGTGAGGACATCACCGGGCTGCACACCGCCGGGATCGCGCGCAAGGGCATCGCCTACGTGCCCGAGAACATGGGCATCTTCGGCGGCCTGACGGTGGAAGAGAACCTCATTCTCGCGACCGAGACCGGCAGCTTTGACCAGGCCCGGCTGAAGCGGATCTACGAACTGTTTCCGGCCATCGAGACCTTCTGGACCAAGCAGGCCTGGAGCCTGTCCGGCGGCCAGAAGCAGATGCTGGCGGTGGCCCGCGCGATCATCGAGCCGCGCGCACTGATCCTGATTGACGAACCGACCAAGGGGCTGGCGCCCTCGATCGTCGCGGCGATGGCCGAGGCGTTCCGCGAGATCGCGGAAACCACGACGATCCTGCTGGTCGAACAGAATTTTCATTTTGCCAAGAGCCTTGGCCGCGACATGGCGGTGATCGAGGACGGGCGTGTCGTCCATACCGGTACGATGGCGGATTTCGTCGCGGACAAGGCGCTGCAAGAGCGGCTGCTGAGCCTGTCGGCGTGAGGGAGAGAGATGGAACAGCTTTCGCAGACACTTGAACGGTTCGGCGGGGTCTACCTGCTGCCGTTTGCGCTGGCGGTCGTCGCCTTCATCATGATCGGCGCTCCGTCGTCGTGGGTCACGCTGACCGTGGCGGGCCTTGCCATGGGCATGATGGTGTTTCTCATGGCCTCGGGACTCAGCCTCGTCTTCGGCCTGATGGACGTGCTGAACTTTGGCCATTCCGCCTTTGTCAGCTTCGGTGCCTTCGTGGCGGCGAGCGTGCTGGCGGCGCTGGGGGGATGGCTCGGCTCGGACAGCGTGATCCTGAACGCGCTCGCGCTGATCCTCGCGCTGCTGTCGGCCGTCGCCTTTGGCGTCGTGGCGGGATGGTTCTTTGAATCGGTGATCATCAAGCCGGTCTACAAGGACCACCTGCGCCAGATCCTGATCACCATGGGCGCGCTGATCGTATCCGAGCAGGTGATCCTCGCCATCTGGGGCGGCACCCCGATCACCGTGCACCGGCCCCAGTTCCTCGAAGGCGCGTTCATCTTTGGCGACGTCAGCATCGAAGTCTACCGCGTCTTTGCCTTTGTTCTCGGGCTTGCCGTCTTCATCGGGCTGCACGTGCTGCTGAACCGCACCCGCATCGGCCTGCTGATCCGCGCCGGGGTGGAGAACCGCGAGATGGTCGAGAGCCTCGGGTTCCGCATCGACCGCCTGTTCATCGGCGTCTTCGTCCTCGGCTCGGCCCTCGCCGCGCTCGGCGGTGCCATGTGGGCGGGCTATGTCACGCTGATCACCCCGGCCCTCGGGGCCGAGATGATGATCGTGGTCTTCATCGTGGTGATCATCGGCGGGCTTGGCTCGATCCAGGGCACCCTGCTGGGTGCGATCATCGTCGGGCTGACCGCGAACTACATCGGCTACCTGGCGCCCAAGCTGTCGCTGGCGTCCAACATGCTGCTGATGATGGCGATCCTGATGTGGCGGCCCAACGGCCTGCGCCCGGCAGTGAAGTGAGGCAGAGATGACCCGGAAAATGACATTCGGAGCCCTCGGCGTGAAGGCCGTGATGCTGATCATCGCCGCCGCGCTGCTGTTCGCGCCCTTCCTGTTCCAGGACGTGCGCTCGATCGAGGTGGCCGCGCGGATCTGCATCTTCATCGTGCTGGTGGCCAGCTATGACCTGCTGATCGGCTATACCGGCATCGTCAGCTTTGCCCATACCATGTTCTTCGGCTTCGGCGCCTATGGCGCTGCCATCGCCCTGAAGGAGATGGGACCCGGCTGGAACGCGGTCCTGCTGGGCGGGGTGCTGGGGATGCTGGTCTCGCTGGTGATCGCCGCCGCCATCGGGCTGGTCAGCCTGCGGGTCAAGGCGATCTTCTTCGCCATGATCACCCTCGCCGCCGCGTCGGTGGTGCTGGTGCTGGCCTCGCAGCTGTCGCAGTTCACCGGCGGCGAGGACGGGATCACCTACAAGGTCCCGGACCTGTTCAAGCCGGCGACCAAGCTGCTGGTCGATGACGCGGGCAAGGTGGTCAAGCTGTTCGGGGTCAGCCTGAACGGCAAGATCGCGGCCTATTACTTCGTCTTCCTCAGCACGCTGGTACTGTTCCTGCTGTTGCTGCGCATCACCGTCTCGCCGCTGGGCACCGTGCTGGAGGCGATCCGCGAGAACGACGTGCGGGCCGAGGCCATCGGCTATCGCGTGGTGGCTTACCGGACCTTCGTGTTCTGCCTTTCCGCCGCCGTCGCCTCGCTGGTCGGCACCGTCTACGCCGTCTGGCTCAAGTACACCGGGCCGGAGACCGCGCTGTCCTTTGACATCATGATCGACATCCTGCTGATGGTGGTGATCGGCGGCATGGGGACGATGTGGGGCGCGGTCGTGGGCGCGGTGCTGCTGGTGCTGGCGCAGTACTACCTGCGTGACCTGATGGGTGCCGCGGCCGAGGTGGTTTCCTCGGTGCCGCTGCTGCCCGAACTGCTGAACCCCGACCGCTGGCTGTTCTGGCTGGGTCTGATCTTCATCCTGCTGGTCTACTTCTTTCCGAAGGGCATCGTCGGGACACTGATGACCAAGGGGGCGCGGGGATGAACGGGCCGCGCTTCAGCTTTGTTCCGGTGATGGACCACGAGGTTCACGTGACCGAGTGGGGCACACCGGACAAGCCCGCGCTGGTCATGTGGCACGGGCTGGCGCGCACGGGCCGCGATTTCGACGAGATCGCCGCCGCCCTGTCTGAGGAGTACTTCGTACTCTGCCCCGACATGATCGGGCGGGGCCTGTCGAGCTGGTCCGACAACCCCGAGGCCGAGTATTCCATCGAGTATTATACCGGCGTCGCCAGTGACCTTCTGGACCACTACGGCCTTGACCGCGTGGCGTGGTTCGGAACCTCGATGGGCGCGCTGATCGGGATGCGGCTGGCCTCCGGGCCGGATGCGGATCGCCTGAGCTGTCTGCTGGTGAACGATATCGGCCCGGACGTGCCCGAGGCCGCAATCCGGCGCATCCTGACCTACGTGGCGGACCTGCCGGTGTTCTCGCGGTTTGCCGAGGCCGAGGCCTGGCTGCGCGCGGTCTATACGCCCTTCGGACCCGCCGGTGATGCCTTCTGGCAGCGCATGGCGCGGAGTTCGATGCGGCGCAACCGCGAAGGGCGGCTGACGCTGCACTACGACCCGAAGATCACGGTGCAGTTCACCGCCTCGCGGCACGAACTGACGATGTGGGATCGCTGGCAGCGGATCAAGACGCCGACGCACCTGTTCCGGGGGCAGCAGTCAGACCTGCTGACTGCGGACATCTGCAAGCGGATGTTGGAAAGCGGGCCGCGCCCTGCCCTTACCGAGTTTGCCGATTGCGGCCATGCGCCGACGTTGTCGCGCGAGGCCGATATCGCCTTGCTCAGGACCTGCCTCGCGGACCTGCGCCGCTAGGGGCGCGGGCCGCGACGATCAGGGTACCGGCTGCCTGCGATCAGGCGGCGTCGGCGTATTCGAAAAGCTCTTCAGCCTTGTCTGCTGCCGGGGCGGTTTCCGCCGGGGTGTAATAGGCCCATGCGTCGTTCAGCAGATCGAGGGCGTCTTGGGCGGAGATGGTCTTTTGTTCGGTCGGGTTCATGGTTTCGGTCCAGTATCGCTCATCCTCTCCCCGACGAGACAGGTAAGCCAATCGCCGGAAATGAGCACCGCCCAAGAGCGCAACCTCGTCATGCGCTTGCTGCAACGCAGCATTTGATGTGGATCAGGGACAGGCGACGCCGCGAGGATGTAGTCTCGCCCCCTGCCCTGCACCCAGAAAAGGCAAAGGCCGCACCGGGGGTCCGGCGCGGCCTCTTTTTTTGCAGTGCGTGCTGGCCGGTGACGGCTCAGACGGCGCGTTCCACCATCATCTTCTTGATTTCCGCGATGGCCTTGGCCGGGTTCAGACCCTTCGGGCACGTCTTGGTGCAGTTCATGATGGTGTGGCAGCGATAGAGCTTGAACGGGTCCTCGAGGTTGTCGAGACGCTCGCCCGTGGCTTCGTCGCGGCTGTCGATGATCCAGCGGTAGGCGTGCAGCAGCGCGGCGGGGCCGAGGTAACGGTCGCCGTTCCACCAGTAGGACGGGCAGGCCGTCGAACAGGAGGCGCACATCACACATTCATAGAGACCGTCGAGTTTCTTGCGATCCTCGATGGACTGCCGCCATTCCTTGGCCGGGCGGTTGGTCTTGGTTTCCAGCCACGGCATGATCGAGGCGTGCTGCGCGTAGAAGTGCGTGAGGTCGGGGATCAGGTCCTTGACCACCGGCATGTGCGGCAGCGGGTAGATCGTGACCGTCGACTTACTGATCTCGTCCAGGCCGAAGATGCAGGCGAGCGTGTTGTGCCCGTCGATGTTCATGGCGCAGGAGCCGCAGATGCCTTCGCGGCAGGAGCGACGGAAGGTCAGGGTCGGGTCGACCTCGTTCTTGATCTTGATCAGCGCGTCCAGGACCATCGGGCCGCACTTGTCCATGTCGAGGTAGTAGGTGTCGACACGCGGGTTCTGCCCGTCGTCGGGACTCCAGCGATAGATCTTGAACTCGCGGACGTTCTTGGCGCCCTCGGGCTTTGGCCAGGTTTTGCCCGTGGTGATCTTGGAGTTCTTGGGAAGACTGAACTGTACCATTTCCTACTCCTCAGAACGTCCGCGCCTTGGGCGCGATCTTCTTCAGGCTGATGCCGCCTTGGTCCTCGGTGGTCAGCGGGTCTTTGATCACGTCGCGATAGCTGAGCGCGACCTTGTTGCCGTCGAGGTGGGCGATGGTGTGCACACGCCAGTTCTCGTCGTCACGCTCGGGGAAGTCCTCGTGCGCGTGGGCACCGCGGCTCTCCTTGCGCGCCTCGGCGCCGTAGATGGTTGCGAGCGCGTTGGGCATGAGGTTGGTCAGCTCCAGCGTCTCCATCAGGTCCGAGTTCCAGATCAGCGAACGGTCGGTGACCTTGATGTCGTCCATCTTGGCCGCGACGGCGTCCATCTTCTCGACGCCTTCCTTCATGGTCTCGGCAGTCCGGAACACGGCTGCGTCGGCCTGCATGGTGCGCTGCATCTCGAGCCGCAGTTCCGCGGTCGGGGTGGCGCCGCTGGCGTTGCGGTAGCGGTCGAAGCGGTCGAAGGCCTTGTCGACCGAGGCCTGGTTCAGAACCGGGTTCGGCGCGTCCGCGTCGACCACCTTGCCGGCGCGGATGGCGGCGGCGCGGCCGAAGACCACGAGGTCGATCAGCGAGTTGGAGCCGAGGCGGTTGGCCCCGTGCACCGAGGCACAGCCCGCCTCGCCCACAGCCATCAGGCCCGGAACGATGGCGTTCTTGTTGTCCGCGGTCGGGTTGATCACCTCGCCCCAGTAGTTGGTCGGGATGCCGCCCATGTTGTAGTGCACGGTCGGCAGAACTGGGATCGGTTCCTTGGTCACGTCCACGCCGGCGAAAATCTTGGCCGACTCGGAGATGCCCGGCAGGCGTTCCGCCAGCGCCTCGGCCGGAAGGTGGCTGAGGTTCAGGTGGATGTGGTCGCCGTGTTCGCCAACGCCGCGGCCTTCGCGGATTTCCATGGTCATCGAGCGCGAGACATAGTCACGCGGCGCGAGGTCCTTGTAGGTCGGCGCGTAGCGTTCCATGAAACGCTCGCCTTCGGAGTTGGTGAGGTAACCGCCCTCGCCCCGCGCGCCCTCGGTGATCAGGCAGCCCGAGCCGTAGATGCCGGTGGGGTGGAACTGGACGAACTCCATGTCCTGCAGGCCGAGACCCGCGCGGGCCACCATGCCGCCACCGTCGCCGGTGCAGGTATGGGCCGACGTGGCCGAGAAGTAGGCGCGCCCGTAGCCGCCGGTGGCCAGCACGACCATCTTGGCGTTGAACACGTGCATGGTGCCGTCGTCGAGCTTCCAGCAGACCACGCCCTGGCACTGCCCGTCCTCGGACATGATCAGATCGATCGCGAAGTACTCGATGTAGAATTCGGCGTTGTTCTTGACCGACTGGCCATAGAGCGTGTGCAGGATCGCGTGGCCGGTCCGGTCGGCGGCGGCGCAGGTCCGCTGCACCGGCGGGCCTTCACCGAATTCGGTGGTGTGGCCGCCGAAGGGGCGCTGGTAGATCTTGCCCTCTTCGGTGCGCGAGAAGGGCACGCCGTAGTGCTCGAGCTCGTAAACCGCGGCCGGGGCGGACCGGGCGAGGTATTCCATCGCGTCGGTGTCGCCGAGCCAGTCCGAGCCCTTGACGGTGTCGTACATGTGCCACTGCCAGTTGTCAGGGCCCATGTTCGAGAGCGAGGCGGCGATCCCGCCCTGGGCGGCAACGGTGTGCGAACGGGTCGGGAAGACCTTGGTCACGCAGGCGGTGCGAAGCCCTTGCTCGGCCATGCCGAGCGTGGCGCGCAGACCCGCGCCACCGGCACCAACGACCACGACGTCATATACATGCGTCTCGTATTCGTAAGCTGCAGTCATTTTGTTCTTCCTTAACCCGCGAACTAGAGTGCCAGTTTGACCAGCGCGAAGAGAGCGGCGGCGATCAGCGTGTAGGACAGTGCGCCCACAGCGACGATCAGCAGCTTGCCCGGGGTGCCGTGCACGTAGTCGATGATGGCCTCGTCCGCCTCGGACTTGCAGTGCAGGATAACGACCACGGCGGTCAGCGCGGTGAGGATCGCCGGGAACGGACGTGCGAAGAAGGCAAGCACGGTTTCGTAGTCGCGGCCGAGGGCCGTGCCGAAGGTGAAGACGAAAAGCGGCACCAGAACAACCAGCACGGCAGAGCTGATCATCATCTTCCAGTGGTGGTGGGTGCCGGTGCGCCCGGACCCGAGCCCCTGCGCGCGTTTGCGGTCAGTCAAGAATCGCATGGGAGGTCTCCTTAAACCACGAGAACCGTGATGATCGTCAGGACGGTGGCACCGATGAACATGCCCCAGCCCATTTTCTGGGAGACGTCGAGCTCGACGAGGTAACCCAGGTCCCAGATGACGTGACGCAGGCGGCCCAGCATGTGATACCAGATCGCCCAGGTGGCGCAGAGCATCAGGATGTCGCCGACAAAGCTCCTCAGGAGTCCGTCCACGACGGCGAAGGCGTCGGGCGACGTCGCGGCTGCCAGCAGCCAGCAAACCACAAGGAATGCAGTGCCAAGCGTCGCGATCCCCGTGATCCTCACCATGATCGACGAAATCGACGTCATCTGGGGACGGTAGTACGTTCCGATCATGAAGGGGGAGAGTGGGCGGTTGCCCCGATTGACATCGGCCATAGATGGCTCCTTTCCGGTTGGCTGGTGCTGTTATTATCCCATTTTACGCCGGTGTCACGGGGAAGGAATCGAAAACCTGACCCTTTTTTAACAGAGCAACCGGTGTTAGCGCGAAAATGTGATCACGGCTGCGCAGCTAGTGATCACAAAAATGGAAACCTTGCTGACGCGCCTCGTGATTCGCTGAATTTCAACGCTTTTCGTCGGCTTTGGGCGACAGGGGAGCGGGCGTTTCCGGCGGCTCGGACAGGCTGGCGGTCTGCAACACCACCTCTCGTAGCAGCTTCTTGCGGATTTTCTCAGGATAGTCCGCGAAATCTGCGGCGGTCACCACGAAGGCGCCCTCGCCGACGATGACATGCTCGAAGAAATAGGCGGTCAGCTCCGGCTCGCTCTGCTCGATGGCGATTGCGTTGACCACGATTCCCGCGTCGTTCAGCGCGCCGTGCACCTCCTCGGGCGGCAGCCCCTCGTTCGAGGCGCCGTCGCCCGAGACGTCGATCAGCCGGCGCTTGCAGCCCGAGACCTCGGGAAAGAACCGCATGGTGTAGCGCAGCGCCTCGCCGATGGCGGTCGAGTAGTTGCGCCAGACGCGGGGATGCTCGGCCACCTCTACCGCCAGCGCGTCGAGCACGTCGAAGCCGGTGACCGTGGTCCAGGGGATGGTGACCTGCTGGCGGCCCATGCCGGTCCATTGCACCAGCATCAGGCGGGCCTGCCCGCGCACCAGCGCCTCGGAGACCAGCGGATCGCGCAGCGCTGCGGCCAGACCGTCCATCTGAAGGCGATACTCGCCCGCGTCGACCGAACCGGAGACATCGACGGCAAGGGCCAGAGCGATTTCGCAGGCGCGCGGGGTACACGGCCACAGGGTCAGTCCAACGGCGAGCGCGAACAGAATCCTCCTCATGGGGCCAGAGTAGCGCGAAGCGGGCTGTTGCGGGAAACAGAATGCGACAGTGGTTGACTCGATCCGGCAGAGCCGTATTGGGTGGCCGCATCAGCTCGCCACACTCCGCCAGCCTCCTTCGATCCTGACCAAGCGAGGCTGACATGGCGTCCAACAACAAATCCCGCGTTCTCGGGTCCATCGACCTTGGAGTCGCCCTGCCCTCGGGCACCATCACCGTCTACTTCGCGAAGGACGGCGAGGCCTTTGACGTTGCCGCCAACAGCGGGGACTGGAGCGCCTACGAGAAGGCCCAGGCCTTGGCCGCACTGGAGACCTATGCGGCGGTCGCCAATCTGGTCATCTCCGAGACCGAGGACGCCGACACCGCCACCTTCCGCCTGACCAAATCCGGCTCACCGGGCGGATCGCTCGGCTTCATGAACCCGCCGGACCCCGCCTATGGCGATACGCAGGGCATCGCGTGGTTCAACAGCGAAGCCTACTGGGGCGGTCGCGCCTCCGGCCTGCTGGATGCCGGAAGCTACATGTATACCATCTTCCTGCACGAGTTCGGGCACGGGCTGGGCCTTGCGCATCCCTTTGACGGAAGCGGCCAGAACGTCATGCCGCAGATTGGCGAGGGGCTGGGTCTGGACCAGGGCGTCTACACGGTGATGACCTACAACGACGGCTGGCCCGAGGCGCCTGAGGGGCTGCCCGAAAGCCGCGCGTGGGGCTGGAACCTTGGCCCGTCGGCAATCGACATCGCGGTGATCCAATCGAAGTACGGCGCGAACATGGAGACCGCCACCGGCAACGACCGCTATGTCCTGCCCGACGAGAATGCGGCGGGGAGCGGCTACCTCGCCATCTGGGACGCGGGCGGGACGGACGAGATCCTCTATCGCGGTCAGGCGGATACGGTGATCGACCTGCGCGCCGCAACCCTGAAGGCGAATGCGGGTGGCGGCGGTTACGTCAGCCATGCCGAGGGAATCCACGGCGGGTTTACCATCGCGAACGGCGTGGTGATCGAAAAGGCCACGGGCGGGGCCGGCGATGACGAGATCACCGGGAACGGCGCGCGCAACACGCTGTCGGGCCGGGGCGGCGAGGATGTCATCCGGGGCGGCGACGGTAACGATACCCTGATCGGCGGCGGCGGCTCGGACGACCTGTTCGGCGGCAATGGCCGCGACACCCTGCTGGGCGGCCTTGGGCGCGACCGGCTGAACGGTGGGGCCGGACAGGATGTGCTGGATGGGGGCGCGGGGAATGACCGCCTGACCGGCGGCGGCGGGGCCGATACCTTCGTGATCGCGCCGGGCGGCGGGCGCGACCGGATCACCGATTTCGAGGCCCGCGACCTGCTTGACCTGACAGCATTCGACCTCGGGACCTACGACGCGCTGGACGGGCTGGTCTCGGCCCAGGGCGCACTGACCCGGATCGATCTGGAGGACGCAACCGTCTTGCTGAGGTTCACCGGCATCGAGGGGCTGACCGAGGACATGGTCCTGATCTGACGTCTGCCGGGGCGTGGACGGGGGCGCAGCGCGCCCCCTGCCCGTCAGAGCGGCATCAGCGCCCAGTAGTCGAGGTCGAGAAGGACCTCGGGCAGGTACTTGCCGTCGTCGTCCTTGAGCCGGAAGGGCTCGCCGTCCTTGGTCGCCACCAGCCGCAGACGGATCGCGCCGACGCCGGGGGCCGAGGTCTCGGCCTTGTCCAGCACCTCGGACCACACCTTTACCGTATCCCCCGCGAAGCAGGGATTGGCATGGGCGCCGCCGTTCAGGCCGACGATCATCTGCGCGTTGGCGAGCCCGTTGAACGAGAGCGCACGCGCCATCGAGATCACGTGGCCGCCGTAGATCAGCCGCTTGCCGTCCGGCCGGAAAGTGGCGTCGAAGTGCACCTTGGCCGTGTTCTGCCAGAGGCGCGTGGCGATCATGTGCTCGGCCTCTTCGATGGTGACGCCATCGACATGGTCGATCACCTCGCCCACCTCGTAGTCGCCCCAGCGGTGCGGCTCGCCCGCGAGGGTGAAATCGTAGGTGGTGAAGTCGAGCCCCTTGGGGATCACCAGATCGCTCGGGTCCAGCACCGCCTTGAGCTCGGGCACCACCGTTTCCGGCGCCGGGGCATCGAGGTTCTGCTTCCGCACCATGACCCAGCGGCAGTATTCCATGACCGGCTCGCCGTGCTGGTTCGAGCCGGTGGTACGCACGTAGACCACCCCGGTCTTGCCGTTCGAGTTCTGCTTGAGCCCGATCACCTCGGAGACCGAGGTCAGCGTGTCGCCCGGCCAGACAGGCGCCAGCCAGCGGCCCTCGGCATAGCCGAGGTTCGCGACCGCGTTCAGCGAGACGTCCGGAACGGTCTTGCCGAAGACCACGTGGAAGACGATCAGGTCCTCCAGCGGACTGAAGGGCAGCCCGCAGAGCTTGGCGAACTCGTCCGAGGAGTGCAGTGCGTGCCGTGCCGGGTAGAGCGCGTGGTAGAGCGCGCGCTCGCACATCTTGACCGTGCGCGGCACCGCGTGGCGCAGCACGTCACCGACCTTGTAATCCTCGAAGAACCGTCCCGGGTTGGTCTTGGCCATTCACTGCGCTCCCAGTTTCACGTCGGGGGTATAGGTGCCGTCCACCTCCTTGACCACGGACTGCCCGCAGCGCATCACGCCGCGCGCGGCGTCGAAGGCATAGGTGGGCGAGCCGTGCAGTTCCCAGCCCTTGTTCAGGGCAGCGGTAACCTTGTGGCAGAAGGCAGAGGTGTCGTCCTCGCTGAGGAAGCGGTAGAGTTTCATTGTCTTATCCGAATGGGTTGTAGCCGAGCATGATGTGGACGCCCGCAATCACGCCGAAGACGACGACGGTGCCGACGATCGCCATGATCTCTTTCTTTACGGGGGCGGGCGCAGGCGGCGTCCAGCTTTCGGCACGGTTGATCAGTGCCATCTCCAGCAGGGCCCAGACCAGCAGGCCGCCCCACAGGATGAAGGACGGGGTATCGCCGTTGGGCAGCAGGTGCGCGACGCACCAGAGCGCGAAGCCGGTCAGCTGCGGATGGCGCAGGACCCGCGCGGCGCGGGTCTTCATCCCGGCGGCGGCGAAGAGGTAGACCGAGACCAGCATCAGCAGGTTGTTGATGCCCTTGAGCGCGGGTGCGGGCCCCCAGTAGAAGGTGCCATCGTACATCCGGTAGCCGAGGATCATCAGGATCACCGAGGCGAGCAGCGCCAGCGCGATGGGGCCCCGCCCCTTGTCGCCCATGGCGGCACGGGCACCCGGTGCGAGCCGCTTGAACAGATGTGCGCCTGCCCAGAGCAGGACACCGAGTACGAGAAGAAGCATGAATGCCCCCTTTGGCTGGTTCACTCCTGGCGGGATTGCTGGATGTGAATAGCTTTTACATTACGCATCTTCGGTGAGTGCGGCAATGGCCTCGGCCTTGGCCAGCGTTTTTTGCGCGGTCTCGACGTGCAGGTTCTCGACGATGCGGCCATCGACCACGGCGACCCCCTGCCCCGACTTCTGCACCTCGTCGAAGGCCGCGATCTGGCGGCGGGCCAGGTCGACCTCTTCCTCGGAGGGGGCAAAGGCGGCGTTGGTGACCGCCACCTGCGCGGGGTGGATCAGTGTCTTGCCGTCGAACCCCATGTCGCGACCCTGCTCGCATTCCTGCTGCAGCCCGGTTTCGTCAAGGTAGGCGTTGTAGACGCCGTCGACGATGATCAGCCCCTCGGCCTTGGCGGCAAGCAGGCAGAGGCCGAGGCCAGCCAGAAGCGGTTCGCGGTCCGGGCGGAAGCGGGTCTGAAGCTCCTTGGCGAGGTCGTTGGTGCCCATGACCATGCCCTGCAGCTTCGGGTGGGCGGCGATGGCGGCCGCGTTCAGCATGCCGCGCGGCGTTTCCATCATCGCCCAGATCGGCAGGTCGCCGGTGATCCCGGCGAGCGCGTCGAGGTCTGCCGGGCCTGCCACCTTAGGCAGAAGAACCGCATCTGCATCCATCTCGCGCACCGCCTCGGCATCGGCGCGGCCCCAAGGGGTATCGAACCCGTTGATGCGCACGATCCGCGCCCGGTTGCCGTATCCGCCCGCCTTGAGCGCCGCGGCGAGAGTGGCGCGCGAGGCATCCTTTTCCTCGGGCGAGACCGCGTCCTCGAGATCGAAGATGATGGCATCGACCGGCAGGCCCCGCGCCTTGTCCAGCGCCCTTTCCTTGGAGGCAGGAATATAGAGAACGGATCGGTAGGGGCGGTTCAGCGCGTCCATGGCTTCCTCCAAGGGGTAATATTGTTGCGTCAGCAAGGGGCATAGTTTTACGGAAAGTTCAAGCGAAAAGCGCCGCATTGCAGCATCGCCGGGCCCCAGAATGCGCTGGAGGGGCGGCGTGGCGGCGTTCTGCACCATAGACTGCCAGGGATGAAATCCCGGCGGGGCGAGCGCCCGATTAATCATTCTTCAGCTTATCTGCGTCACACTCCTGCACAGGCCCCGTATTGGCGGCGCAGAAAGGTGGAACGCATGACGGAGTTCACGAATGACGGCGGCACGGCGCGCGGGGCGGCGGCCCGGCTGACCATTGGTGCCGCACTGGCCGCGACCTTGATGGCGGCCCTCTTCCCGGTCACGGCTCGGGCGGAAACCCTGCGCAACTGCGCCCCGCGCGACGTGGTGGTGGAGCGGCTGGCGGGCGGTTACGGCGAATCGCGGCAGAGCATCGGCCTGGGCCCGCAGGGCGCGGTGATGGAGGTCTTTGCCTCTTCGGCGACGGGCACATGGACGATCACCGTGACCTCGCCCAGCGGGGTGACCTGCCTGATCGCCTCGGGCCAGTCCTTCGAGGCGCTTCACGAGGTTCTGCCGGCGGAAGACAGCGACGCCTGACGCCGTGGTGGCCACGCAGTAGCGCCCTCACAAGCGGCTCCCGTCCGGGAATTCACCCCGTCGCCGCACTCCCGCTACCGTATCTCCTCACGCTCCCGACCTCGGGGGTATCGGGGGACACGTAGGCAAGCGATCGCCCAATTCAGAAACCGGCGGGCTTTCGCCGTTTGATGCCGAAGTCAGGACAAAGGCGGGAACTTCTCTCTGTCGGCCGGGTTGTTTGGTCACACCAGCAATGGACAAGAGAGGAGAATTCAAATGAAACGCCTTCTTACTTCGACCGCCATGATCTTTGCCCTTGGTACGGCTGCCGTTGCGCAGACTGCAACCGACACCGAGACCGATGGTCAGGTCAAGAAATACTCGGAAGAACAAGCCGCTACGCCTTCGGCTGACACCGGCGCCGCCGCCGAGGTCGAAAGCGATACCGACGTGGCTGCCGACCCGAGTGCTGCTGCCACCGACAGCGAAACCGATATGTCCGCTGAGTCGGATGCCGGTGCCGCGACCGATGAGAACAGCTCGATGAGCGCCGACAGCGGCACTGCCCCGGCCACCGACGGTTCGATGACCGACTCGGCCGCCGACGGCTCGCTCGCCACCGCTCCGGTCGCCACCGACGATGCCGCCCCGGCCAACATGCGTGAGGGTTATGCCCCGATCGAACAGGCCGCAGCCGGCGAACTGACCACCGACCAGCTGGAAGGTGTCACCGTCTACGACTCCGAGGACAACAATGTCGGCGAGATCGGCAGCCTGGTGATCTCGGACAGCGGTGAGATCAAGGACGTTGTGATCGAAGTCGGCGGTTTCCTCGGGATCGGCGAAAAGCCGGTGGCCATCCCCTTCGAGGAAGTTGAGTTCCTGAAGTCGATCGAAGGTGACGACATCCGCGTCTTCGTGAAGGCCAACGAGGAATCGCTGAAAGCGATGCCGGAATACGAAGCCGGATAAGCCAAACGCCTATGAATGAGGCACCGGGCCGCCCTCCAGAGGGCGGCCCTTTCCTTTGGAATCAAGGTCTAAGCCCGACATTTGCGAGCAAACTTGCGCCTATCGGCGCGATTGGGTAGCACGGGGCCAACCTCAAACCACTTTTGGAGATCATCCAATGGCAAGACCCAAAATCGCCCTGATCGGTGCGGGGCAGATCGGTGGCACGCTCGCCCATCTCGCCGCAATCAAGGAACTTGGCGACGTCGTTCTGTTCGACATCGCCGAGGGCATTCCGGAGGGCAAGGCGCTCGACATCGCAGAATCCGGCCCGTCCGAAGGCTTCGATGCGACGCTGAAGGGCACCCAATCCTACGCGGATATCGCTGGCGCCGACGTCTGCATCGTCACCGCCGGTGTGCCGCGCAAGCCGGGTATGAGCCGTGACGACCTGCTGGGCATCAACCTCAAGGTCATGAAATCCGTCGGTGAAGGCATCCGCGACCACGCTCCGGATGCCTTTGTCATCTGCATCACCAACCCGCTCGACGCGATGGTCTGGGCCCTGCGCGAATTCTCGGGCCTGCCGCACGCGAAAGTCTGCGGCATGGCAGGCGTGCTCGACTCCGCACGCTTCCGTCACTTCCTGGCCACCGAGTTCGGCGTGTCCATGAAAGACGTCACCGCCTTCGTGCTGGGCGGCCACGGCGACACCATGGTGCCGCTCGCCCGTTACTCGACCGTTGCCGGTATCCCGCTCCCCGACCTGGTGTCGATGGGCTGGACCACCCAGGAAAAGCTGGACGGCATCATCCAGCGCACCCGTGACGGCGGCGCCGAGATCGTTGGCCTGCTGAAGACCGGCTCGGCCTTCTACGCGCCCGCCACCTCGGCCATCGAAATGGCCGAAGCCTACCTGAAGGACCAGAAGCGCGTCCTGCCCTGCGCGGCCTATGTTGACGGCGCCCTGGGCCTGAAAGGGATGTACGTCGGCGTGCCGACCGTGATCGGCGCCGGTGGCATCGAGAAGGTCATCGACATCAAGATGACCAAGGACGAGCAGGCGATGTTCGACAACTCGGTCAACGCCGTGAAGGGCCTGGTCGAGGCCTGCAAGGGCATCGACAGCTCGCTGGCCTGAGACCAGTCGCAGCAACACCAGATTGGGCCCGCGTTTCGCGGGCCCTTTTCATTTTGAGAAATGCCATTAAGAATTGATTTGGAAATACCCCTGAAACCGAGATAATTCCCAATTCCCCTTATGCAATTTCCTCGAATTCCGCTTTTCGCCACCCTTGCCGGTGCGCTTCTTCTCTCCTCCACCTTCGTCGCGCAGGCCGACAGCGATCTCAGTGGAGAGATGGCGAAGGCGATCAAGCGGCAGGAAGGCTCGGTTTTTGGCTACGTCACGCGGCCCTACTCGTCGGGCACCGAGGCGGCCAAGCAGCTTGCCGCGCTGTGCATCACCCACCGCAAGAGCGTGATGGGCCTGACCTCGGCCCTGCGGGCGCAGGGGTACGAGAAGGGCGGCAGGATCGAAGGCCGCAGCCTGCGGGCGTGGATTCACACCGAAAAGCCACCGGTTTTCCTCGAAACCGGCGGTGGGGCGGTGCAGGGCTGCTACCTCGTTCTGGACAAGCCCGCGCCTGCCTTTGGCTCGATCGGCAGCGCGCTCAAGCAGCTGACCGGCGGCATGACGCAGGAGATCCCGGACAAGATGCTGAACGGCTCCAAGGGGGAACGCGGCTGGGTGGTGCAGCCGGGCTACGACTACATGATCCTCCTGTCGAACGTCGACGAGCGCTCGATCCTGGTGATGACTCGCGCCGAATAGGGCTGCTCCGCCACGTTCACGGGACCTGCATGAGCGAATTCCAGCCCGCGCCGGGGGCTTTGTGATCACACATTTTCGAGCTGTGATCACAAATGTCGCTTTTTTGTCAAAAACCCATGCTCTCCTGCAAAATAACGTTTAACTCCATATCAAGTCCGGGCGTATAGCCCGGGTTGAATCGCAGCAGACGGGATAGAGTCCATGAACATCCACGAATACCAGGCCAAGGCCCTTCTTCGCAGCTATGGCGCGCCGGTCTCCGACGGCAAGGTCGTCCTCCGCGCAGAAGATGCGAAAACCGCAGCAGGCGAACTCGACGGACCGCTCTGGGTCGTCAAGGCGCAGATCCACGCGGGCGGCCGCGGCAAGGGTTCGTTCAAAGAAGCCGAAGCCGGTGAAAAAGGCGGTGTCCGCCTGGCCAAATCGGTGGAAGAAGCCGCCGAGGAAGCCAAGAAGATGCTTGGCAAGACCCTGGTCACCCACCAGACCGGCCCGGCCGGCAAGCAGGTGAACCGCATCTACATCGAAGACGGTTCGGACATCGAGCGCGAACTCTATCTCGCCCTGCTGGTCGACCGTGGCTCCAGCCGCGTCTCCTTCGTCTGCTCGACCGAGGGCGGCATGGACATCGAAGAGGTCGCCGCCTCCACCCCCGAGAAGATCCTGAGCTTCTCCGTCGACCCGGCAGCTGGCTACCAGCCCTACCACGGCCGTCGCATCGCGTTTGCTCTCGGCCTTGAAGGCGCGGCGGTCAAGCAGTGCGTGCAGCTGATGGGCATCCTCTACAAGGCCTTCATCGAGAAGGACATGGAGATGCTGGAAATCAACCCGCTGATCCTGATGAAGGACGGCAAGCTCAAGGTGCTCGACGCCAAGCTGGGTTTTGACGGCAACGCCATGTACCGCCAGCCCGAAGTGGCCGAGCTGCGCGACGAGACCGAAGAGGATCCGAAGGAACTCCAGGCCTCCAAGTACGACCTGAACTACATCGCGCTGGATGGCGAGATCGGCTGCATGGTGAACGGCGCGGGCCTGGCCATGGCGACGATGGACATCATCAAGCTCTACGGCGCCGAGCCCGCCAACTTCCTCGACGTGGGCGGTGGCGCCACCAAGGAGAAGGTGACCGAGGCGTTCAAGATCATCACCTCGGACCCGAACGTGAAGGGTATCCTTGTGAACATCTTCGGCGGCATCATGCGCTGTGACGTCATCGCCGAGGGCGTGATCGCCGCGGTGAAGGAAGTCGGCCTGAAGGTTCCGCTGGTGGTGCGTCTCGAAGGCACCAACGTCGACCTCGGCAAGAAGATCATCAACGAGTCCGGTCTGGACGTGATCGCTGCCGACGACCTCAAGGACGGCGCCCAGAAGATCGTGAAAGCGGTCAAGGGCTGAACTGACGGACCGGGTCACCGCCATGACATGCGTTGCCTCACATTGCCTGCATGACCTTCCCGGCGCGAAATGCGTGTCCGGGAACGACGGCGGCGGCGGCGCGGATCAGGCGGTGACCCGGATCCCCTTCGGTGGTTCAAAATGAGCCTTTCCATGTTGCATACCCCCCGCCCCCTGCGGGCTGCGACGGAACCAGCGGCGCTTGCCGCGTGTTCCTTCGGCAGCGGAGGTATGCGACATGAACATGAAGACGAAACTGCCGGCCGAGATCTTTCCGGCATCGGTGACCCGGAACCGCGACAGGCTGGCGCCCTTGGCGCTGGGTCTTGGATTGGTGGCCGCCGGTGCTCTCATCTGGAAGCGGCCGCCGTCGCTTCTGAACCTTCCCGACCCCGTACCGCTGGACAAGGACGCGCCGTCGAGCCGTCTGAGCCGTGCGGCGCGCGGTACTCGGGACAAGCTGCGGCTGGTCGCGCCCGACAATATCGGGGCTTCGCTCGGGCGGTCCTTGGTGATCGCCGGGGGCGCACTGGTGCTGACCCGCATTCTGGACGAGCTCGCCAGCCGCGACTGATCGCGGCGCTTGCCGGCGGTCTGCTGCTCGCCGTCCTTGGCGGCGGCGGCGCCAGCGCCCAGTCCGCCGGGACGCAATGGTTCGCGGCGGCGCTCGATCAGTGCCTGAACTCGGCTGACGGTCTGCGCACCGATGGCCGCGCCGCCGATCTGGCCCATGCCATCGGCAGCTCGGTCGGCAACGGCTGGCGTCCTTCCGAGATCGGGGAAAACCTGTGGCGCCTGGAGCGCGCGGACGGCCCGGCGCCGCTTTCGCTGGAAATCAAGCTCGTCGGCAACGACGGTTCGGGCCACTGCATCGCCTTCGGCCCGGAGCTGTCGCAGGCCGACGCGGATGCGGCGGTGGACCAGTTCGCCCGCGGCAACCGCTTTACCAGCATCGCGCCAGCACAGCCCGGACAGGGCGTGTCGCGCCGCTACGTGGCGAGCGGCCTGCCCTTCACCGCCGAGGTGCTGAGCTATTCCATCCCCGGCACCGGGACGGTCGCGGGTCTGGTCTTTGCCGGTGTCGATCCCGCCAGCGTGAGCCGGATGCAGACCGCCTCGGCCGAGTTGCCGGCAGCGGCGCAGTCCGGCGGACAGGATGCCGTGGCCGCCGGTGCGGAACAGGCGTTGCGCCTTTGCATCACGCCCGGTGTGCAGCCCGAGGCACGGGCCAGCATGTTCCTATCGGCAGGCTTCCAGCAGGCCGGGCTCGAGGCCTATGACAACGGCGACACCACCCATTACTTCACCGCCGCGGGCGGCGCCGTGACGGTTCAGCTCTACTATGGCAACATGCCCGAGGAATGCGTCGTGGCCACCTCCCGTCTGGGCGTGACCGAGGCCTCGCAGGTGCTCGACCGGGTGGTACCCCAGATTTATCCCGGCTTCGTCCGGCTGGCGGAGCAGGGCCCGGTTGACCCCTCGACGGGTCGCGCAGCCCTCTGCGCCCGGTACGAAGACCCCACCAATCCGATCGGGATGGTGATCGGCGTTGCGCCCGATGGCGCCGCCAACAGTTGCATCGGGAACGGCACCAGCCGTTTCTATCAATCCTATCGCGTCTAAGAAAAAGGGACCAGCATGGCCGTACTTATCGACGAAAACACCAAGGTGATCTGCCAGGGCCTGACCGGCTCGCAGGGCACGTTCCACACCGAGCAGGCCATTGCCTACGGCACCAAGATGGTCGGCGGCGTGACCCCCGGCAAGGGCGGGATCGAGCACCTGGGCCTGCCCGTCTTCAACTCGGTCCACGAGGCCAAGCACGTCACCGAGGCGAATGCCACCGTGATCTACGTGCCGCCGCCGTTCGCGGCCGACTCGATCCTCGAGGCGATCGACGCCGAGATGGAACTGATCGTCTGCATCACCGAGGGTATCCCGGTTCTGGACATGATGAAGGTCAAGCGCGCCCTCATCGATTCCAAGTCGACGCTGATCGGGCCGAACTGCCCCGGCGTGATCACCCCGGACGCCTGCAAGATCGGCATCATGCCCGGCCACATCCACAAGCGCGGCAAAGTCGGCGTCGTGTCCCGTTCGGGCACGCTGACCTATGAGGCGGTCAAGCAGACCACCGACGTGGGCCTTGGCCAGTCGACCTGCGTCGGCATCGGCGGCGACCCGATCAAGGGCACCGAGCACCTCGACGTGCTGGAGTGGTTCCTGGCGGATGACGAGACCGAGGCGATCATCATGATCGGTGAAATCGGCGGTTCCGCCGAGGAAGAAGCCGCTCAGTTCCTCGCCGACGAGAGGAAGAAGGGCCGCTGGAAGCCGACCGCGGGCTTCATCGCCGGCCGTACCGCTCCTCCGGGACGCCGCATGGGCCACGCTGGCGCCATCGTCGCTGGCGGCAAGGGCGGTGCCGAAGACAAGATCGAAGCCATGAAGGCCGCAGGCATCGTGGTGGCGGACAGCCCCGCGACCCTGGGCGAGGCCGTTCTGGAAGCGATCGGTAAGTAAAGACCCCTGCGCGCGTGGCCCGACCGTGGGCCGCGCGCGCAGGCTGCCACCTGCCAGCCGGCAAGCCCTTGCGCTTGAAAGACTAATAATCAGATCCCCTTCACGGTCCTAAAACCCCAAGAGGCAGCCAGATGACCGACCAATCGAACAACGACCAGTTTCACGCCTCGAGCTTCATGCAGGGCGCGAACGCGGCCTACCTCGAACAGCTCTACGCCCAATTCGCGGGCGATCCCAATGCCGTGGACGCCGCGTGGGCCGAGTTCTTCCGCGCCCTCGGCGATGCCGAACTGGATGTGAAGGCGGAAGCCAAGGGTCCGAGCTGGGCCCGTCCGGACTGGCCGCCGATGCCGAACGACGACCTGACCGGCGCTCTGACGGGGGAATGGGCACCGGCACCCGAAGAGGCGAAAGCCGCTGGCAAGAAGATCGCCGCCAAGGCCGCCGAAGTCGGCGCCAAGGTCTCTGACGAAGAGATCAAGCGGGCGGTGCTGGATTCGATCCGCGCGCTGATGATCATCCGCGCCTACCGCATCCGCGGTCACCTGGTCGCCGACCTGGACCCGCTGGGCATGCGCAACCAGACTCCGCACCCGGAGCTGGACCCCAAGACTTATGGTTTCGCCGATTCCGACATGGACCGGCCGATCTTCATCGACAACGTGCTCGGCCTCCAGGTGGCCTCGATGCGCCAGATCATGGAGATCGTGAAGCGGACCTACTGCGGCACCTTCGCGCTGCAGTACATGCACATCTCGAACCCCGAGGAAGCCGGCTGGCTGAAGGAACGGATCGAAGGGTTCGACAAGGAGATCCGCTTTACCCGCGAGGGCCGCAAGGCGATCCTGAACAAGATGGTCGAGGCCGAGGGCTTCGAGAAGTTCCTGCACGTCAAGTACATGGGGACCAAGCGCTTTGGCCTCGACGGCGGCGAGAGCCTGATCCCCGCGATGGAGCAGATCATCAAGCGCGGCGGCAACCTCGGCGTCAAGGAGATCGTCATCGGGATGCCCCACCGCGGCCGCCTCTCGGTGCTGGCCAACGTGATGCAGAAGCCCTACCGCGCGATCTTCAACGAATTCCAGGGCGGCAGCTTCAAGCCCGAGGACGTGGACGGTTCGGGTGACGTGAAATACCACCTCGGTGCCTCGTCGGACCGCGAGTTCGACGGCAACACCGTGCACCTGTCGCTTACCGCGAACCCCTCGCACCTCGAGGCGGTGAACCCGGTCGTTCTGGGCAAGGCCCGCGCCAAGCAGGACCAGCTTCACGACCCCGACCGCACCGCCGTGCTGCCCGTGCTGCTGCACGGCGACGCGGCCTTCGCAGGCCAGGGCGTGGTGGCCGAGGGCTTCGGCCTGTCCGGCCTGCGCGGTCACCGCACCGGCGGCACCATGCATATCGTGGTGAACAACCAGATCGGCTTTACCACCGCGCCGCACTTCTCGCGGTCGAGCCCCTACCCGACCGACATCGCCCTGATGGTCGAAGCGCCGATCTTCCACGTCAACGGGGATGACCCGGAGGCCGTGGTACATGCCGCCAAGGTCGCGACCGAGTTCCGCCAGAAGTTCCACAAGGACGTCGTCATCGACATCTTCTGCTACCGCCGGTTCGGTCACAACGAGGGCGACGAGCCCATGTTCACCAACCCGGTCATGTACAAGAAGATCAAGACCCACAAGACCACCCTCTCGCTCTACACCGAGCGACTGGTGAAGGACGGGCTGATCCCCGAGGGCGAGATCGAGGACATGAAGGCCGCGTTCCAGTCGATGCTGAACGACGAGTTCGAGGCCGGCAAGGACTACAAGCCGAACAAGGCCGACTGGCTGGACGGGCGCTGGTCGCACCTCGACCGCAACAACGAAGACTACGTGCGCGGCACCACCGAGATCACTCCGGAAACGCTGCAGGAAGTGGGCAAGGCGCTGGTCACCGCACCGGACGGCTTCCCGCTGCACAAGACGGTCTCGCGCCTGCTCGACGCCAAGAAGGAAATGTTCGACACCGGCAAGGGCTTTGACTGGGCCACCGGCGAGGCACTGGCCTTCGGCTCGCTGCTGACCGAGGGCTACCCGGTCCGCCTGGCCGGGCAGGACTCCACCCGCGGCACCTTCTCGCAGCGCCATTCGGCCTTCATCGACCAGGAGACGGAAGAGCGGTACTACCCGCTGAACAACATCCGTCAGGGCCAGTCGAACTACGAAGTGATCGACTCGATGCTGTCGGAATACGCGGTGCTGGGCTTTGAATACGGCTACTCGCTGGCCGAGCCCAACGCGCTGGTCATGTGGGAAGCCCAGTTCGGCGACTTCGCCAACGGCGCGCAGATCATGTTCGACCAGTTCATCAGCTCGGGTGAATCCAAGTGGCTGCGGATGTCGGGCCTCGTCTGCCTGCTGCCGCACGGCTTCGAGGGTCAGGGTCCGGAGCACTCCTCGGCCCGCCTCGAGCGCTTCCTGCAGATGTGCGGGCAGGACAACTGGATCGTCGCGAACTGCACGACTCCGGCGAACTACTTCCACATCCTGCGCCGCCAGATTCACCGCAGCTTCCGCAAGCCGCTGATCCTGATGACCCCCAAGTCGCTGCTGCGCCACAAGCTGGCCATCTCGACCGCCGAGGACTTCACCACCGGGTCGAGCTTCCACCGGGTGCTGTGGGACGATGCGGAAAAGGGCAACTCGGACACCAAGCTGGTCGCCGACAAGAAGATCAAGCGCGTCGTCATGTGCTCGGGCAAGGTCTACTACGACCTGCTGGAAGAGCGCGATGCCCGCGGGATCGACGATGTCTACCTGCTGCGGATCGAGCAGTTCTATCCCTTCCCGGCGATCTCGCTGGTCAAGGAGCTGGAGCGCTTCAAGGGAGCCGAGATGGTCTGGTGCCAGGAAGAGCCCAAGAACCAGGGCGCCTGGACCTTTATCGAGCCCAATATCGAATGGGTGCTGAACCGTATCGGGGCCAAGCACCAGCGCCCCGTCTACGTGGGCCGCGCCACCTCTGCCTCGCCCGCCACGGGTCTGGCCAGCCAACACAAAGCCCAACAAGCTGCGCTCGTGAACGAAGCGCTGACCATCGAAGGAAAGTAAGCCATGACGACCGAAGTCCGCGTCCCGACGCTCGGCGAATCCGTGACCGAGGCCACCGTTGCCACCTGGTTCAAGAAGCCCGGCGATACCGTCGCCGTCGATGAAATGCTCTGCGAGCTGGAAACCGACAAGGTGACCGTCGAAGTGCCGAGCCCCGTTGCCGGGGTTCTGGCCGACATCGTCGCCGCCGAAGGGGATACCGTCGGGGTCGACGCCCTGCTCGCCAGCATCGCCGAAGCCGGCGAGGCAGGCTCTGCCACCATCGAGGAACGCCCCTCGCAGAAGAAGGCCGAGGGCCCGAGCGCCGCACCCGCCAAGGGTGGTGCCAGCGTCGACGTCATGGTGCCGACGCTGGGTGAATCGGTGACCGAGGCGACCGTCTCGACATGGTTCAAGAAGGTCGGCGACACCGTCGCGCAGGACGAGATGCTGTGCGAGTTGGAAACCGACAAGGTTTCGGTCGAGGTTCCGGCCCCCGCCGCTGGCGTGCTGACCGAGATCCTGAAGAACGAGGGCGAAACCGTCGAAGCCGGCGGCAAGCTCGCGGTCCTGAGCTCGGGCGCTGGCGCCGCTGCCGCACCGAAGCTGCAGGAAGAGGGTGCCCACGGCGAAGCCTATGCCACCCCGACCCCCGGCGCATCGAACCGCAGCGACGTCGAGGACGCCCCTGCCGCCAAGAAGGCGATGGCCGAGGCAGGTCTCTCGGCCGATCAGGTCACCGGCTCGGGCCGTGACGGTCGCATCATGAAGGAAGACGTTGCCAAGGCCCTGGCCGCCGGCACCGCGGCCGCCGCCGCCGCTCCGGCCCCGGCTGCCGCACCGCGCGCCCCGGTTCCGGCCGACGACGCCGCCCGCGAAGAGCGGGTCAAGATGACCCGCCTGCGCCAGACCATCGCACGCCGCCTGAAGGACGCCCAGAACACCGCCGCGATCCTGACCACCTACAACGAGGTGGACATGACCGAGGTGATGGCTCTGCGGAACACCTACAAGGATGCCTTCGAGAAGAAGCACGGCGTCCGCATGGGCTTCATGTCGTTCTTCACCAAGGCCTGCTGCCACGCGCTGAAGGAAGTGCCGGAAGTCAACGCCGAGATCGACGGCACCGACATCGTCTACAAGAACTTCGTCCACATGGGCGTTGCCGCAGGGACCCCGCAGGGCCTCGTGGTGCCGGTCATCCGCGACGCGGACCAGATGTCGTTTGCCGAGATCGAGAAGGCCATCGCCGAGAAGGGCAAGCGCGCCCGTGACGGCAAGCTGTCCATGGCGGAAATGCAGGGCGGTACCTTCACCATCTCCAACGGTGGCGTCTACGGCTCGCTGATGTCCTCGCCGATCCTGAACCCCCCGCAGTCGGGCATCCTCGGCATGCACAAAATCCAGGATCGTCCGATGGTCATCAACGGCGAGATCAAGATCCGCCCGATGATGTACCTCGCGCTGTCCTACGATCACCGCATCGTCGACGGCAAGGGCGCCGTGACCTTCCTCGTCCGCGTCAAGGAAGCGCTCGAGGATCCGCGCCGCCTGCTGATGGATTTGTGATCCGGGGGCGGGACCAGTCCCGCCCTTGCAAACGCCTGGTTACGGGCGGGCCCTGCCCGCCCGGATCGTCACAAGAGGCTTCGCCGCATGACCCCCGAACTCGTCGCCCTCGCCATCGTCGCCCTGGAACACGTGGTTCTGGTCGGCTGGTCGCAATCCCTGCTGAACCGTGACGTGGGCGGCAAGGCCAATGCCTCGCCCCGGGACGTTCCGCTGGATATGTCGGTGATGACAGGCCGTCTGCGCCGCGCTCTTGCCAACCATACCGAGAATTTTCCCTTCTTCATCGGCGCCGTGGTCTGCGTGGTGCTCTCCGGCAGCGCCAGCGGCTTTACCGCCGCCTGCGCCCTGCTCTACGCCGCGGCGCGCGCGCTCTACATCCCGGCCTATGCCTATGGCTGGGCGCCCTGGCGGTCGGTGATCTACATGGTCGGCCTTGTCGCCACCATCGCCATGTATATCGCAGCGCTGGTCTGAGGAGGCCGCAACATGCCCGCCGAAGTCACGGTTCTCGCCCTCGCCGCCCTGCTGCAGGTCCTTCAGATCGTGCTGATGGCGGTTCCGGCCAATGCCGAACTTGGCCCGCGCACCACGATGGGGCCGCGTGATCCGCAGGACCACGCGCACGACAATCCCTACATGATGATGTCGCGCCGCACGGGCCGCCTGCACCGCGCGATGAACAACCATTTCGAGGGACTGATCCTCTTTACCATCGCCGTCGTGGTGGTGACGCTGGGCAATGCCGCCTCCCCGCTGACCGCTGGCTGCGCCTGGCTCTACCTGGCCGCCCGTGTCCTCTATGTGCCTGCCTACGCTTTTGGCTGGTCCCCCTGGCGTTCGATCTTCTGGACGATCGGACTCGCTGCTACATGTGTCATGATAGTGCTGGCCTTGCTGTAGGACGCAAAATGGACCTGTTGTTCGCGAATACGATCATGTTGCCGGTGACCACGTGGCTGGGCTGGACCGCCGCCACCAGTGTCCCGCTGATGGAAGGCTACTTGCCGCCCGTCGAAGGCACCGCATGGCCGGTCGCCGTGGCCGTGGTGTCCGTCGCCTTTCTTGCAACCGGCGTGAGCGACCTGATCCGGTCCTCGCATGTCTCTGCCGTCCCGTCGGCCCTGATGGCGGTGCTGGTGGGAGCGCTGGCGCTGCGCCTGCTGTTCCTGCCCTTCCTCGCCCCCCCGCCGCCCCGGATGATGTCAGGCACCGTCGAGCTGCTGCTCGGGTTCACGGCGCTCTATACCATCCACACGCTCTTCCTCTGGCGCCGGTCCCGGCGCCGGGCCCGCTGAACCCAGATTACGAACCCAGCCCGCCGGCCGATGAGGCCGGGGGCACAGACAGACCCAGGAGACCAATATGGCCCAATACGACGTTATCATCATCGGAGCCGGCCCTGGCGGCTACGTGTCCGCGATCCGCTGCGCCCAGCTCGGGCTCAAGACGGCCTGCGTCGAGGGGCGCGCCACCCTCGGCGGCACCTGCCTGAACGTCGGCTGCATCCCGTCCAAGGCGTTGCTGCATGCCTCGCACATGCTGCACGAGGCCGAGCACAACTTTGCCACCATGGGCCTGAAGGGCAAGGCGCCCAGCGTCGACTGGAAACAGATGCTGGCCTACAAGGACGACACCATCGGCCAGAACACCGGCGGCATCGAGTTCCTGTTCAAGAAGAACAAGATCGACTGGATCAAGGGCTACGCCTCGATCCCCGAGGCCGGCAAGGTCAAGGTCGGTGACGAAATCCACGAGGCCAAGAACATCGTGATCGCCTCGGGCTCGGTGCCCTCGTCGCTCCCCGGTGTCGAAGTCGACGAAAAGGTCGTGGTGACCTCGACCGGCGCGCTGGAGCTGCCGAAGGTCCCGAAGAAGATGGTCGTGATCGGCGCGGGCGTCATCGGGCTCGAGCTTGGTTCGGTCTATTCGCGCCTTGGCGCCGAGGTGACCGTGATCGAGTTCCTCGACGTGATCACCCCCGGCATGGACCCCGAGGTGCAGCGCACGCTGCAGCGGATCCTCAAGAAGCAGGGCATGGAGTTCATCATGGGCGCCGCCGTGCAGAAGACCGAGGTCGCCAAGTCCAAGGCCAAGGTCACCTACAAGCTGCGCAAGGATGACAGCGAGCACGAGATCGAGGCGGATGCCGTGCTCGTCGCCACCGGCCGCAAGCCCTACACCGAGGGTCTGGGCCTTGACGCGCTCGGCATCCAGATGAGCCCGCGCGGCCAGATCGAGGTGGGCAAGGACTGGCAGACCAACGTCAAGGGCATCTACGCCATCGGCGACTGCATCGCCGGCCCGATGCTGGCCCACAAGGCCGAGGACGAGGGCATGGCCGTGGCCGAACAGATCGCGGGCAAGCATGGCCACGTGAACTACGGCGTGATCCCTGGCGTGATCTACACCACCCCCGAGGTCGCCAGCGTCGGCGAGACCGAGGAGACGCTGAAGAAGGCGGGCCGCGCCTACAAGGCCGGCAAGTTCTCGTTCATGGGCAACGCGCGCGCCAAGGCCGTGTTCCAGGCCGAGGGCTTCGTCAAGATCCTCGTCGACAAGGAAACCGACCGCATTCTCGGCGCCCACATCATCGGGCCGGGCGCGGGCGACCTGATCCACGAGATTTGCGTGGCGATGGAATTCGGCGCCTCCGCCGAGGACGTGGCGCTGACCTGCCACGCCCACCCGACCTACTCCGAAGCCGTGCGCGAAGCCGCGCTGGCCTGCGGCGACGGTCCGATCCACAGCTGATCCCGCCAGCGGCGCGATCCACGGCCCGTCAGCCCTGCTGGCGGGCCGTTTGCGTTCCGCTCCCCTTGTGGCGGGCGGCGAATGACGCCACTCTCGGGCCGAAGCGACGACCCCGACCGGAGCCCGCAATGCCAGCCTTCGACCTTACGACCTACCTCGAACGACTCGGGATGGAGCGGCCTGCCGTGCCCGATGCAGAGGCGTTGCGGCAGCTGCAGCGGGCGCAGCTGCGCGCCCTGCCCTTCGAGAGCTTCGATCCCTACCTCGGCTCGGCCCCGGACCTCGACCTCGACGTGATCGTCGAGAAGATCCTGCACCGGCGGCGGGGCGGCTACTGCTTCGAGCTGAACGCGCTGTTCGGCGCGGCGCTCTCGGCGCTCGGGTTCCAGACCCGCCGGGCCCTCGGTCGCGTGCGCAAGGGGCTGCCCGAGGGCGGACCGCGCACCCACCTGCTGATGACCGTCACCATCGGCGAGGAGCGCTTTATCGCGGACGCCGGGTTTGGCGGCCCGGGCGCGCTGGAGCCGCTGAAGCTGGTGCTCGACGTCGAGCAGGACATGACCAACGGGCGTTACCGGCTGATCCGGGACGCGCGCACCGACGAGACGGTGATCGAGCGCTGGACCAACGGCCAGTGGGGGTCGCTCTACGGCTTCGACTCTGCCTTTGTGGTCGACGCCGATGTCGCGGGTGCGAACCACATTTGCGCCACGTGGAGCCGGATGCCTTTCCCGAACCACCTGATGCTGGCCGGGTTCGACGGGAATACGCGGATCGGCGTGTTCGGGCGCAACGTGACCCGCGAGACGGCGGAGGGCGATACGCGCACGGTGGTGACGAGCGAGGCCGAGTTCGCATCGCTGGTGCGCGACGAGCTCAGGATCGGGGTGGATGATCGGATGATTGCCGCCGCATGGGCCCGCATCGAACAGGACACCCCGCTGCCTGCAGAGGCCCGAGGGATTGCAGAAAAGACCCTGTGACGCCTACCACATGGACTGGGCGGCGCGGACCGGCCATTCCTCGTCGTAGGCCTTGCCGTCGAGCTTGCCTTCGCTCATCTCGGTCAGGATGTCGCCGACCGTCGGCAGGTCGGCGGGTGCGGGTTCGCCGTTCCACAGGCCCGAGCGCAGCAGGGCGCGCGCGCATTGGCTGTAGATTTCCTCGATCGAAATCACGATGACGGTGGCGGGCAGGATGGACTTGCGCCGGAAGCGCTCGCGCAGGGCCTCGTCGGCGGTCAGCCTTGCACGGCCGTTGACCCGCATCACGTTGTTGCTGCCCGGGATCATGAACATCAGCGAGATGCGCCCGTCGGTCACGATATTGCGCAGGGAATCGAGCCGGTTGTTGCCGCGCCAGTCCGGCATCGCCAGGGTTCCGGGGTCGAGTTCCATCACCACCGGGCCATCGTCACCGCGCGGGCTGCCATCGGTTCCGTCCGGGCCCACGGTGGTCATCATGCAGAGCCGGGAGGCCATGATCCACTTGCGGTAGGTCGGGGTCAGGCGGCGGGCGACCTTGACGCTGGCCGCCTCTCCCACGATCCCGTAGAGCGCCTCGAGCGTCTCGATATCCTCAACGTAGTTCATCGGCCTCGTACCCCGCTTCGCGCATCAGGACGGTGGACTGCCGTTCCACCTGCGCCTCGATCTCGGTCATGAACTCGCGGCGCGACAGGCCCGGCTCGACCGGTTCGAGGAACTCGACAACCGCCAGTCCCGGATACTTGGTCAGGCCCTTGCGGGGCCAGAACAGGCCGACGTTGGTCGCGACCGGGACGCAGGGGGTTTCGAGTTCATTGTAGAGAATGCCGATCCCGCCCTTGTAGGGCTTGTAATCGCCCGGCGCGACGCGGGTGCCCTGCGGGTAGATCACCAGCTGACCGGGATCCCGGCGCTCGGTCATCACGTCGCGCACCATCTTGGCCAGCGCGCCGCCACGCTTGGCGCGGTCGACGGGGATGCAGCCCATGCGGCGCGCGTAGAGGCCGATGAAGGGGGTCCACATCAGTTCGCGCTTCATGATGAACTTGGGGCGCGGCAGAACGTGGAAGATCAGGATGATGTCGAGGAACGACTGGTGCTTGGAGGCGATCAGGACCTCGCCGGTCGGGATCGGTCCGCGCACCTCGGTCCGGATGCCCACCAGCCAGCCCGCCAGCCAGCGCGCCCAGATGCAGAAGAGCTTGCAGGCCCGCACCGCGGCGTTGCGCGAGAACAGGGCGAAGGGCGCGAAGGAGAAACCGAGGACCGCCATGCCGAGATACATCAGGACGACGAACAGGAGCGAGCGGATCCAGCGAAACATCAGGTCAGCTCTCCCAACCGGCGGCGGGCCGAGTACCACGTCGCGGCGAAAGCCACCAAGGCACCGAGCACCGGGATCAGGAAGGGCACGGCCCACCCTGCCCCCTGAAACCCGAGGCCGGTCAGGAAGCCACCGGCGTCGGACGCGGGCGGCAGCAGCGCCACCCCGAGCATCCCCAGCGCCATGCCCAGCGTCGCACCGATCAGTGCGCGCAGGGTGAAACGGCGCACGAAGGCCTGCGCGATATAGGTGTCGCGGGCGCCGACCAGCCGCAGCACCTCGATCACCTGCGCATTGGCGGCCAGCGCGGCGTTCGCGGCAAGGGTGATCATCGCGGCGGTCGCGCCGCCGATCAGCAGGATCGACATCAGGCCGAGGCGACGCAGGCTGTTCGCCGCATCGACCAGCGGCCGGCGCCAGCGCGAGTGATCGTCGAGCACGGCGCCCGGAACCTCGCCCGAGAGTCGCAGGCGCAGGCCCTCGACATCGTAGCCCTGATCGTCGGCGACGATCTCGACCAGCTGCGGCACCGGAAGGTCATCGAGCGGAAGGTCGGCCCCGAACCACGGTGTCAGCAGCGCGGCCTGTTCCTCCATGCTGAGCGCCCGCGCCGAGGCGATGCCCGGGGTCTGGCGCAGGATTTCGAGCGCGGCGGCGGTCTGCGCGTCGCGCTGATCGGCGGGAGCGGAGATGCGCAGCGTGGCGCTGCGCGCCAGTTCCCCGGCCCAGCGGTCCGCCAGACGGCCCGAGGCCATGCAGAGCGCCAGCGCGAAGACCGCGAGGAACGCCATCGCCGCCGCCGCGAAGAGCGTGAGCTGGGCGGTGAACCCGGAGGGCGGCACGACGCGGTCGGCCTGGGCATCTCCGAGCAGGAAGGAGCGGATGGTGCGCTTGCTCACAGGTCTGCCCCCGCGAGCTGGAGCTTGCGATTGGAAATCCGCAGGACGCGCGCCTGCACGAGGCTCTTGGCGGCGCGGATCAGGGCAAGGTCGTGGCTGGCCACCAGCACCGTCTTGCCCATCCGGTTCAGCTCGGCCAGCAGGGTCAGCAGGCGCTGCGACATCTCCCAGTCGACGTTGCCGGTGGGCTCGTCCGCGAGCACGACCTCGGGCGACATGATCACGGCGCGGGCAAGGGCGGCGCGCTGGCGCTCCCCGCCCGAGAGTTCCGGGGGCAGCGCGTCGGTGCGATTGCCGAGCCCGACCCATGCGAGCAGTTCCGAGAGGTTCTGGCTCTCGGCCCCGACATCGCGGCCCGAGACGGTCAGCGGCAGCGCGACATTGTCGGCCAGCGGCAGGTGGTCGAGGAACTGGCAGTCCTGATGCACGACGCCGATGCGCCGCCGCAGGATCGCCATCTGGTCACGGTCGAGCCGGCGCATGTCGCTGCCAAAGACCTTGATGCGCCCCGACGTGGGTTTGAGCGCGCCATAGCAGAGCTTCATCAGCGTGGTCTTGCCCGAGCCGGACGGCCCGGTCAGGAAATGGAAGGAGCCCGGCGACAGGCTCAGGGTCACATTGCTCAGCAATTCGCCACCGCCGTAGCTGTAGCCGACATTTTCCAGCTCGATCACATGCGCCCCCTGACTTCGCGCATGTTTTGCCTCAGCGACAGGGCAGATTCAATGCCCAGCAGCAACGACGCCGTTCGCAAATGTAGGCTCAGCGAATTGTCGCTTTGCGCCCGCCATCCATTTCCCTATGATGATGAAAATTATAATTATCAGGCGTTTTGGCAGAGCAGGAACAGCGGAATGAGGATCACTTGCCCGAATTGCGATGCGCAATACGAGGTGCCCGATGAAGTCATCCCCACCGAGGGGCGTGATGTTCAATGCTCGAACTGTGGCAACACCTGGTACCAGTATCATCCCGACCACGAACCGGCCGAGGCCGCGCCTGAACCCGTTTTCGCGCCCGCACCGGGCCTGAGCGCCGACGAGGACCTGGACGAAGACGAGACGTCTGACGCGCCGGAGATGGACGATGCCGACGACCTGGAGTCCGTCGAGGACGAGACGCGCTGGGACAGTCCGGACGAGGATGAAGAGGACGCGCTCAAGGGAGACGACGAGGACGAGGACGAAGAAGCCGACCCGGCTGCCTTCTTTGCCAAGGCCGCGCCCGACGATCTGCCTGCAGAGGATATCGCCGCGCCCGACGTCTACGAGGAAGACATCGAAGACCTCGCCCCTGCCCCGACGCCGCCGGTCGCACCGCTGATCTCGCGCAAGGCGCGGGACATGGACCCGTCGATCAGCGACATCCTGCGGCAGGAGGCCGAGTTCGAGGCGCGGATGCGCGCCACCGAGAGCACGAGCCTCGAAAGCCAGGCTGAACTGGGCCTCGACTGGGGTGTGAGCGAACAACCCGCGCCGAAACCCCGGGAACGCTCGGTGCCGGTGCAGGAGACCTCGGGCACCGTGCAGGCCGATCAGGATCGCCGCCGCAGCCGGCTGTTGCCCGATATCGACGAAATCAACTCGACCCTGCGCACCAACGAGACCGAGGCACCGGCCCCCGAGGCGGTCGAGGTCGCGCCGGTCCGCTCGCGCGGCGGGTTCACTCGCGGGTTCAGCCTGATCCTGCTGCTCGCCGTGCTGCTGGTGGTGGTCTACGTGAATTCCCAGAAGATCATCGAGGCGTCGCCGAGCCTGAAGGGGCCGCTCGATTCCTATACCGCGACCGTGGACGACCTGCGGCGCTGGCTCGACACCAAGCTCAGCGGCTTCGTTCCGAAGTAACGCCTCGACCGGTCAGAACCGGTCGAGCAGTCTTTCAAGATAATCCAGTTCCAGTTGCGGGCGGGCGCCGTCGCCGGTCCGCCGCCGGATTTCGTCCAGCAGCTCGCGGGCCCGGCGATAGACGTCTTCGCCCTGCAGCAGGTTCTCGTCGCTTCCCAGCGCGCCCTCGGATCCGGCGCTGCGGCCCAGCGGGTCGCGGTTGCCCGACCGTGCACGGCTCTCGGCGGTGCCCTGCCCCGGCTGGCGCTGTTGCTGGGCCATGGCCTCTCCCAGCGAGCGCATGCCCTCGCGCAGGGCCTCCATCGCGTCGGACTGCTGGTCGATGGCATCGGCCAGACGGTCGTCGCGCAGGGCCCGTTCGGCGCCGTCCATTGCACGCCCGGCCCGGTCCAGCGCTTCGCGCGCGGCGTCGCCCTCGGGCGTTCCCGTCCCCGGCATACCGCCCTTCTGGCGTTCAAGCTCCTGACGCAGCGCGCGCTGGCGTTCGGCAAGGGACTCGCCAAGATCGCCGTTGCCATTGCCCCCGGGGCTCTGTTCGCTGCCTTCGCCCTGGTTCTGTGCCTGACCCTGACCGCCCTGGCCCTCGTGGCTCTGCCCCCGGCCCTGACCGCCATTGCGGCCCTGATTGCCCTGGCTCTCGCCCGCCTGCGCACCGGGATTGAACTGTTCCTGCAGATCGCGGAACGCCTCGTCCGACAGGCCCTGTTGTTCGCGCAGCGTGTCGGCAAGCCCTTCCATGGCCTGCTGCCCCTGCGAGGGGCTGCCCTGACCGGGTGCGTTGGTGATCCGCATGTTCTCCATCATCTGCTGGAGTTCCTGCAGCGCCTGCTGCGCCTCGGCCATGCGGCCCTGCTCCATCAGCTCCTGGATCCGGTCCATCATGCGTTGCAGGTCATTCTGCGACATTTGCATCATGTCCTGCGGCAGGTTGTTCTGGTCGAGAACGTCGCCGTTGTCCTGCGCCTGCCGCGAAAGCTGGCGCATGTACTCGTTGGTAGCCTCGCGCAGCTCCTGCATCAGGTCGGCGATTTCCTCGTCCGAGGCGCCGTTCTTCATCGCTTCACTCAGGCGTTCCTGTGCCCGGCGCAGCCGTTCGAGCGCATCGGTGAGGTCACCCTCCTCCAGCAGGATGGCGAGATCCCACATGGCGTCGGCGATCTCGTCCTGTTGGGCGGCGCGCAGCCCATACTCGGTAAAGGTTTCGAGCCGCCGCAGAATCACGCGGAGCCGCAGATAGGCGGTTTCCGAGCGGAAGACATCGTCGGGCCGGTGGGAGACGGCGCGCAGCATCTGCGCCACGCGCGGCGCATTCGACAGAGACCACAGCAGGTCGCGGCGCTGTTCGATGACGGCAGCCGCCATCGGGTCGAAGAAGCGGCGGCCCGGCAGGAGACCGGAATAGACCGTCTGTTCGGACTTCTGCCCCGAGGCGTCTTCGACCTCCAGCGTGAAGGTCACCGGCAGGTTCGCCCACGGGTTCTTGGAGAAGTCCTCGATCAGGGTCTCGGTGAAATTGCTGCGGTCGCCTGCGATGGGCATCGGCAGCGGCACGGTGATCCCCTCGCGCGCGTCCGGTTCGGCCGCGAGGCCATAGCGCCGGTCGACCGCGTCGAGGTCGAGCATGACGTGGGCCGAGCCTGCGACCACGCCGTAATCATCGCTCGCCGCGAAGGCCAGTTTCATCTGCCCGTCCGCCTCGGCCTCGGCGGCTCCGGACACGCTGACCTCGGGCCGCGCATCGGCAGTCACCCGCACCGACCACGACCACCCGCCGCTGCCGTCGATGGCGAGCTTGCCGTTCTGGGTCACGACGAAGTCCTGCACCGGGTCGGAGGCGGCCGGCAGCTCACCGATGCGGCCCGAGACTGTCTCGTTCAGAGTCAGGGCCCCGACCGCGCCGTAGAAACGGAGGGTCACACGGCTGCCCTGAAGGATGTTCAGCTGGTCGCCCTTGACGTCGGCCAGATAGACCGTCGGCATGCCGGTATAGCGCGGCGGCTCGATCCAGCCTTCCCACGAGGGGCCGCCAGCGGCCTCGGCCGAGCCCGGTGTCATCTCGGCGACGGTTCCGACCCGCCAGACCGAGCCGAACAGCAGCGCGACCGCGAAGGCCAGGACCGCCATGTAGCGCAGCGCGTAGGGGTCGCGCCGCGCGATGCGGAGGTTGGGCTGAGGGGCACGCGCGGTCGAGGCGCGGGCCGCCATGCGCATCTGGTGCGCTCGCCAGACCGCTGCGGAGGCCGGGTCGGACTGGCCGATCGCCTGATCGTCGAGCAGCGCCTGGATCGGGCGGCCCGGCATCGTCTCGTCCAGCCGGGTGAGCGTTTCCGCGCGGCTGGGCCAGCGGAACCTCATCACGCCGTAGACGAGGGCAGCCAGTGCCGCGAGGATGGCGACCACGGCAACGCCCCAGACCACCTCGACCCGCGCCATGTCGTGCAGGCCCAGCATCAGCAGCGAGACCGACAGCAGCAGGATCGAGATCAGCGGCCAGAAACACCGCAGCAGGCGCTCGGCCACCAGCCCGGCGCGGGTGAGCGCAAGGGCGAAGCGAAGCTTGCGGAACGCGGGGTCGGTGCCGATGGGATTGGCCATTCGATACTCCAGACGGCCTCAGCCGCCGGATTGCGTCAAAGCCACTCGGGGATGGTATCCCGATTCATCATTTCCTCAAAGCTCGGACGTCGGCGAATAACCGCGAATTGATCCCCATTGACCAGGACTTCGGGCACAAGTGGTCGCGCATTGTACTCGCTGGCCATCACGGCGCCGTAAGCCCCCGCGCTGCGGAATGCGACGAGGTCGCCCGAGGCCATCGGCGGCAGGTCGCGCTGGCGCGCGAAGGTGTCGCCGGTCTCGCACACGGGGCCGACCACGTCATAGGGGCGCTGCTCGACACCGGGTGCCGGTTCGATGACCGGGATGATGTCGTGGTGCGCGTCGTACATGGCGGGGCGGATCAGGTCGTTCATGGCCGCGTCGAGGATCAGGAAATCGCGTCCCTCGCCCGACTTCATGTAGATCACCGAGGAGACCAGCAGCCCGGCGTTGCCCGCGATCAGGCGGCCCGGCTCGATCTCGATCTCGCACCCGAGGTGGCCCAGCGTCCGCTTGATCATGGCGCCGTATTCCACCGGCAGCGGCGGCGCCTCGTTCGAACGGGTGTAGGGAATGCCAAGGCCCCCGCCGAGGTCGAGCCTGCGGATGTGGTGACCGTCCGCGCGCAGCTGCTCGGTCAGCTCGGCCACCTTGGCATAGGCCAGTTCGAAGGGTTCGAGCTGGGTCAGCTGGCTGCCGATGTGAACGTCGATGCCGACGACCTCGATCCCCGGGAGTTCAGCGGCGCGGGCATAGACGGCGCGGGCGCGGGCGATGGGAATGCCGAACTTGTTCTCGGATTTCCCGGTCGCGATCTTGGCGTGGGTCTTGGCGTCGACATCCGGGTTCACGCGGATGGTGATGGGTGCGACCATCCCGAGGCTCTGCGCCACGAGGTTCAGCTGCTCCATCTCGGGTTCGGATTCGACGTTGAACTGGCGGATGCCGCCCTGCAGGGCGGTGCGCATTTCCTCGGCGGTCTTGCCGACGCCCGAGAACACGATCTTGTCCCCAGGAACGCCCGCCGCGCGGGCCCGCAGGTACTCGCCGCCCGAAACCACGTCCATGCCTGCCCCGGCCTGCGCGAGGGTCTTGAGGATGGCGAGGTTCCCCGCCGCCTTCATGGCGTAGCAGACAAGGTGGTCGACCCCGTCGAGCGCCTCGTCGAAGAGGCGGTAATGCCGCAGCAGGGTCGCTGTGGAATAGACGTAGAACGGGGTCCCGACTTCGGCCGCGATATCGGCTACGGGGACGTCCTCGGCGTAAAGCGCGCCGTTCCTGTAGAGAAAGTGATCCATTCCGCGCCTTTAGACGCAAACCGGGTCTCTGATCAATCCGATTCCCCGGTCTGCCCCTGTCGTTGCGTCACCGGATCAGCGGTGCGCCTTGAACTTGGCCTTGAGCGACTTGCGTTGCTTGGCAAGGGCTTCGGCCGAGCGCTTGGTCACCTTTTCGAACACCGGCAGGAAGTCTGCGTTGCGAATGCCGCGCTGGTTGGCGATCTGGAACAGGGTGTGGAAGGGGTTGTCGTTGCACTCCACCACCGCCGGTCCATCCGCCGTGATCGCCATGTCGAACCCGAGGATGCCGAACTCGGGGAAGACGTCGTGCGCCTGGCAAGCCAGGGCCAGAGCCTCCTGGAAACAGGGCAGTTGGAAACCGACAAGGCGCTTGCCGCTGACCGGATGCGTCTCGATATCCTGCCCTTTCAGGCCGCTGCCGGTGCGCGCGCGCAGGATTTTTCCGGTCTCGATGTCGATGGCGCCGATCATGCTGCCGTCCTGCCAGAAATTGTCGGACATGGCCTTGGGCGACGGGATCTTCCAGACCGCGTAGAGCGGGCGCGCCGTGCCATTCTCGTTGACGGTCACGATACGGACGGTGCCGATTGCATTGCCGACGATGGCCGCCATCTCCGGGTGCTGGACCAGTGCGTCCTGCAGCAGGTAGCCCCCCTTCTGGCCGGTCATCTCTTCGCAGAGCGCGTCGAGGTCGACCTGCCGGCCATCCGCGAGGAAGGCCTGGTTCGCGGCGCCGTCCACGCGCTCGATGCAGACCGAGCCCGCGCTGAGCGAGCCGGAGTTGGGCTTGCCGAACAGCGGATAGCGCGCCGCGCCGAGGAAGAAGGCCTTGAGGTCGGCGGCATTGGCAAAGCTCGGGACCACGCCGGAGCGGTGATGTTTCTCCACCAGCGCCTGGGTGCGGGTGGTGCGCAGGCCCAGCTGCGCGAGCAGCGAGCAATAGAGAAACTTGTTGGTCACCAGCTGGTTGCTGCGCACCAGCTCGTAGGGCGACATGCCGAGGTTCAGCGTCCAGTTCGCCTTGACCCCGACGAACTCGCGCTTCTGCTCCATGGTCAGCTCGGGATTGAAAAGCGCGTTCGACTGGTACTCGGCGAACGACAGGCGCGCGGCGGAGCGGTTGAGGAGGAGCATCTCGCGGAATTGCCGCAGCGGGCTCACGCCGAATTTGCGCGCCACCTGCACGATTGCCGAACTCTCCGGCGCGCGGCTCTTTGCCGGTCCCTCGAGAAGCGCGGTCGTCTTGTCCGACCCGGCGTCGATCGCTGCGGTAGTCATGCCCATATCCCTCGCGTGCGCGTTTCCATGCCCTGGCAAGGGGTACTCGGCAAAAATGGCTGAAATTGGGCGCTACTGTTTCGAAATCGGAACGAGTGACACGTCAACTGGCCGACCGTATCCGCCCGAAATCAGGTCTGCCGGGTCAGAACCCGAGATACAGCGCCAGCGGGCCCTTGTAGAGGCCCACCCCGCCCCCGGCACTGATGCCGGAGCCGGAGACGTTGATGCCCGCGTTCATCGTGGGCTGCACCGGCTCGCCGTCTGCTCCACAGCCGGCCAGAAGGGCCAGCAGGAGGGGAGCGGCCAGTGCCTTGATGATGCGCATCAGATCCTCGCTTTCCACCTTGCGATCTGCGCCCGCACCTGTTCGGGCGCGGTACCGCCGTAGGATGTCCGCGAGTTTACCGAATTTTCGACGCCGAGGACAGTGAAGACCTCCTCGGTGATGCCCTCGTGCACGGCCTGCATGTCCGCCAGCGTCAGGTCCGGCAGGTCGCAGCCCTTCTTCTCGGCCACAGCAACCAGCGATCCGGTGACATGGTGCGCGTCGCGGAAGGGCAGCCCGAGCACCCGGACCAGCCAGTCCGCCAGATCGGTCGCGGTCGAGAAGCCCGACCCGGCCGCGGCGGCGAGTGACGTACGGTTGGCGGTCATGTCGGTGACCATGCCGGTCATCGCGGCCAGCGCCAGCATCCAGTTGTCGGCCGCATCGAAGACCTGTTCCTTGTCTTCCTGCATGTCCTTGGAATAGGCCAGCGGCAGCCCCTTCATCACCATCATCAGCGCGGTGTTGGCGCCAAAGATACGGCCCACCTTGGCGCGGATCAGCTCGGCGGCGTCGGGGTTCTTTTTCTGCGGCATGATCGAGGAGCCGGTCGAGAAACGGTCGGAAAGCGCGACGAAGCGAAACTGGGCCGAGGACCAGATCACCAGTTCCTCGGCAAAGCGCGAGAGGTGCATGGCGCTGATCGAGGCCACGGAGAGGAATTCCAGCGCGAAGTCGCGGTCGCTGACCGCGTCGAGCGAGTTGGCGGAGGGACGGTCGAAGCCCAGCGCCTCGGCGGTCATGTGACGGTCGATCGGGAAGGAGGTGCCGGCGAGGGCGGCAGCCCCCAGCGGGCATTCGTTCATCCGCGCGCGGGCATCGCGGACGCGGCCAAGGTCGCGCCCGAACATCTCGACATAGGCCATCATGTGGTGGCCCCAGGTCACCGGCTGAGCGGTCTGGAGATGGGTGAAGCCGGGCATGACCCAGTCGGTTCCGGCCTCGGCCTGACCCAGCAGCGCCTTGATCAGCGCCAGCAGCCCGGATTCGGCGGCATCGAGCTGGTCGCGGACCCAGAGGCGGAAATCGGTCGCCACCTGGTCGTTCCGCGAGCGCGCGGTGTGCAGGCGGCCTGCGGGTTCGCCAATCAGGGCCTTGAGCCGGGCCTCGACGTTCATGTGGATGTCTTCCAGCGCGGTGGAAAACTCGAAGCTGCCCGCTTCGATCTCTGACAACACCGTGAGCAGGCCTTCCCGAATGGCCTCTGCGTCGCTATCGCTGATAACGCCTGTAGCGGCGAGCATGGCCGCGTGGGCGCGTGAACCGGCGATGTCCTGGGAGGCCATCCGCTTGTCGAACCCGATCGAGGCGTTGATCGCCTCCATGATCGCGTCCGGCCCGGCGGCAAAGCGGCCGCCCCACATCTGGTTTGCGTTGCTGTCAGTCATCGTCCGTGCCCTTGGAGAAATAATGCGCCTTTTTCGCCTGCTGCCCCTTTATATGGCCCTCGCCCTCTGTGCAAACGCTGCCCTCGCCGAGACGCCGGATATCACGGCGCTGCGCGACGGCGACATGAAGAAGCTGGCCCTGCACGAGGCGCCGCAGCCGGTCAGCGCGCTGAGTTTTTCGCTGGGCGAAGGCGCGGGCACCGGCACGCTGGCTGAGTTCAAGGGCAAGTACGTGCTGCTGAACTTCTGGGCCACGTGGTGCGCGCCATGCCGCAAGGAGATGCCGACGCTGTCGGCACTGCAGGAGGAATTCGGCGGCGACAGCTTCCAGGTGGTGACCCTCGCCACCGGCCGGAACTCGCCTGCCGGGATCGCCAAGTTCTTTGACGAGGCCGGGATTTCGAACCTTCCCCATTACCAGGACCAGAAGCAGGCGCTGGCCCGCGAGATGGGCATTCTCGGCCTGCCGATCTCGGTGCTGATCGACCCGGACGGCATGGAGATTGCCCGGCTGATCGGCGACGCCGACTGGCATTCGGACAGCGCGCGCGACATCATCCGGACCCTGACGCAGGGCATGTGACCGGGCCAGCGCCCCTGCCCACCTGCCTGTCGCATCGCCGTTCCCGCCCGGATCGCGGGAGGATTCCGGCGTCTGGCCGCCCGTGCGCGGGGGTTGCCCTTAATTCTGGACCGTTCCGCGCTACATTGAGGTAAGATAACCCAGCAATTTAAGAATTTTGGCATTCATGGCTTATACCTACAGGTTTCACAAAGACGTCGGCACCCTGCACGCCCGATTTTCCGGCCGCGTTCACCTGCGCGAGGTTCTGGACCTGATCGACCGTGCCGCAGCCCTGCCCGAGCAGCGCGAGGGGATCAACGTGATCGGGGACTTCCTGTTGGTGACCTGGTTCGACATGGACTGGGCCAGCCAGAGGCGTCTGCTGGCGCTGATGTCCTCGCTGCCCGGCTGGGACGGGCTGCCGCGCAGCTGCGTGATCCTCTGTGACGGTGAACCGATCTGGAGCTTTGCCGCGACCATCGTCCAGCAGACGACGCTGAGCTCCCCGATCGTCTTCGAACGGGTCGCGACCCCTGTCGAGGCGCTGCGCTTTGTCGGTCTGGACCCGCGCCAGCACAGCGAGAAGTTCGGATACCTGCCCGTGCCCTGAGGGCTCAGGCGAAGGGCGAGGCATCGGCGAGCGCGGCGACCGGGGCGTGGCAGGGGCAGTGCATGACATGGTCGTTCACCATGCCGACCGCCTCCATGAAGGCATAGACGATGGTCGGGCCGCAGAAGCGGAACCCGGCCTTCTTGAGGTCCTTCGAGATGCGGGTGGACAGCGGCGTCTGCGGCGGCACCTCGCCCTGGCTGGCGAACCGGGTCTGCAGCGGCCTGCCCTCGACGTAATCCCAGAGGAATCGGTCAAAGCCCTGCCGCGCCTCGATGTCCTGCCAGACACGGGCGTTCGAGATGGTGGCCTCGATCTTGCCCCGGTGCCGGATGATGCCCGGATTCGCCAGCAGGCGCTGCACCTCCGGCTCGCCCCATTCGGCGACGACGTTGGGATCGAACCCGGCAAAGGCCTCGCGGAAGGCCTCCCGTTTCTTCAGGATGGTGATCCAGCTCAGACCGGCCTGGAACCCGTCGAGAATCAGCTTCTCCCAGAGCGCACGACTGTCGTACTCCGGCACGCCCCACTCGGTGTCGTGATAGTCGATGTAGATCTGTTCGGGCCCCGCCCAGCCGCAGCGTTCCATCCCGCATCTCTCCCGCGTCGCGTCGTCCGCGCAGAAAATCAGGATGGGCCGGAAAGGTTAAGCACTGATTCAGATCTTTCTGGGATTTTCGGGCGTCGCCCGCCGTACCCCGCCAAGATCAACCCGAATCCGCCAGACGCCATGCCCTTTCGCAAGTACCGCCCCGATGAGGACCCCGCCCCCGAGATCGGCAGCCCGCTGGCCGAGGCCGTGCACCGGCGCGAGAAGGGGACGCTGACGACCGTGGCCGAGGCGCTGCGCCATCGACAGGCGGTGCTGGCCTATCAACCCGTGCTGCAGGCCCGCTCGCCCCACCAGCTTGCCTTTTACGAGGGGCTGATCCGCGTCCGGGACGAAGCCGGGCGGATCATTCCGGCGCGCGACTTCATGTCGGCGGTGGAAAGCCACGAGATCGGGCGCGAGATCGACTGCACCACGCTGGACCTCGGTCTGGAAACGCTTGCCTTGAACCCCTCGATCCGGCTCTCGCTGAACATGTCGGCCCGGTCCATCGGCTATCCGAAATGGTTCGCGGTGCTCGAACGACACCTTGCGCAGAATCCCACGCTGGGCGAGCGGCTGATGCTGGAGATCAGCGAACAATCCGCCATGCCGATGCCGGAACTGGTGATCGACTTCATGCTGCGGCTGCAACCGCAGGGGATCGCCTTTGCGCTCGACAACTTCGGCTCGGGCGCCACCAGCTTCAGCGCGATGCGCGATTTCTTCTTCGATGCCGCCAAGATCGACGGCCAGTTCGCGCAGGGCCTTCACGCCAATCCCGACAACCAGGCCGTGGTCCGCGCGCTGATTGCCGTGGCGCGCCAGTTCGACATGCTGATCATCGCCGAACACGTCGAGGACCTGGAGGATGCCGAGCTGCTGGCAGAGCTCGGGGTCGACTGCCTGCAGGGGTATCTCTTTGGCGCGCCCAGCCTCCGCCCGCCCTGGGGGGAGACCCAGCCCCGCCAGCAGAGCGCCTGACGCGCTGCATGCCTAGTTGTTGCTGCGCCTGCAGCAATGCTCTATGTCAGCGTGAGAGGGTAGCGATTGAGGAGACGCGCCGACCCGAGTTCGGCGCTGCCCGTCACCCGCAGATTGGCAGAGGACACGACACATGACCAACGTAGTAATCGCATCCGCCGCGCGCACCGGCGTCGGCAGCTTTGGCGGCAGCTTTGCCGATGTTCCAGCACATGATCTTGGCGCCGCGGTTCTCGAGGCGGTCGTGGCCCGCGCGGGCATCGACAAGAGCGAGGTCAGCGAGACCATCCTCGGCCAGGTGCTGACCGCGGCCCAGGGCCAGAACCCCGCGCGCCAGGCGCATATCAACGCGGGCCTGCCGAAGGAAAGCGCCGCATGGGTGATCAACCAGGTCTGCGGTTCGGGCCTGCGCTCGGTCGCGCTGGCCGCGCAGCACATCCAGCTGGGTGACGCCGATATCGTCGCCGCCGGCGGTCAGGAAAACATGTCGATGAGCCCCCATGCCGCGAACCTGCGCAAGGGCCACAAGATGGGCGACATGTCCTACATCGACACCATGATCCGCGACGGCCTGTGGGACGCGTTCAACGGCTACCACATGGGCCAGACCGCCGAGAACGTGGCCGAGCAGTGGCAGATCAGCCGCGAGGCGCAGGACGAATTCGCCGTCGCCAGCCAGAACAAGGCAGAGGCCGCCCAGTCGGCTGGAAAGTTCAAGGACGAGATCGTTCCCTTCACCATCAAGACCCGCAAGGGTGAGGTGGTGATGGATGCCGACGAGTACATCCGTGCAGGCGCCACCATCGAGGCGATGCAGAAACTGCGTCCGGCCTTCACCAAGGACGGTTCGGTCACCGCGGCCAACGCCTCGGGCATCAACGACGGTGCCGCCGCCGTCCTGCTGATGAGCGCCGACAACGCCGAGAAGCGCGGGATCACCCCGCTGGCCCGCATCGTCTCTTACGCGACCGTGGGTCTCGACCCGTCGATCATGGGCGTGGGCCCGATCTATGCCTCGCGCAAGGCGCTGGAAAGGGCAGGCTGGAAGGCTTCCGACCTCGACCTGGTCGAAGCCAACGAAGCCTTTGCCGCACAGGCCTGCGCCGTGAACAAGGACATGGGCTGGGATCCGTCGATCGTGAACGTGAACGGCGGCGCCATCGCCATCGGCCACCCGATCGGCGCCTCGGGCTGCCGTATCCTGAACACGCTGCTCTTCGAGATGCAGCGCCGCGATGCCAAGAAGGGCCTCGCCACGCTCTGCATTGGAGGCGGCATGGGCGTCGCCATGTGCGTCGAGCGCCCTTGATCGAGATCATTGCGGCGGCCTTCGGGCCGCCGCATTAGGTTTTGCGAAGACCCAACTGGCGATAAATTACGCACTCCACAATTTTGTAACGTAATTTTATTGCGTCCGTCACATCAGTTGGCATAATTAAGTTACGCAAAGCCTGGAGGAGTATTGAATGCCCCGCGTAGCACTCGTAACAGGCGGTTCCCGAGGAATCGGAGCCGCCATTTCTGTCGCCCTGAAAGACGCCGGCTATACGGTTGCCGCGACCTACGCAGGAAATGACGAAGCCGCTGCCAAGTTTACCGAAAGCACCGGCATCAAGACCTACAAGTGGAACGTCGCCGATTACGACGACAGCAAGGCCGGTCTGGAAAAGGTCGAGGCCGATCTCGGCCCGATCGACGTGGTTGTCGCCAATGCCGGGATTACCCGCGACGCGCCGTTTCACAAGATGACTCCTCAGCAATGGCACGAGGTGATCGACACCAACCTGACCGGCGTGTTCAACACCGTCCACCCGGTCTGGCCGGGCATGCGCGAGCGCAAGTTCGGACGGATCATCGTGATCAGCTCGATCAATGGCCAGAAGGGTCAGTTCGCGCAGGTGAACTACGCCGCGACCAAGGCCGGTGACCTCGGGATCATCAAGTCGCTGGCGCAGGAAGGCGCCCGCGCCGGGATTACCGCGAACGCCATCTGCCCCGGCTACATCGCGACGGACATGGTGATGGCGGTTCCAGAAAAGGTCCGCGAGTCGATCATCGCCCAGATCCCGACCGGCCGCCTGGGCGAGCCCGAGGAGATCGCGCGCTGCGTCGTCTTCCTGGCCTCCGACGACGCCGCCTTCATCAACGGCTCGACGATCACCGCGAACGGCGGCCAGTTCTTCGTCTGACCCGGTTCCGCGCCCCGCGCGGAGCGCACCCAAACAGAAAAATGCGGACCCGGCGGGTCCGCATTTGCTTTTCTGTTACCCGGCGATGCTACCTTTATCGCAGCAGGCGGGCGACATGCCGATGCACCGGATCGAATCGATCCGGTAAGCGATGCAACACCCGGTGCATCCGCACCGCGTTATGCAGAACGTTCATTTCGTTGAGTGGCTGGGAGTGCGCTCGAGAGCGGCGCTCTCCCTTGGCTGGTGAGATCAGGGCGGTGTCAGCTCGACAGGCGCTCGATCTCTTCCTTCAGCCGTAGCTTCTGCTTCTTCAGGGTCGCCACGTGCAGCCCGTCAATGCTCGGCGCGCGCTGCGCCTCTTCGACTTCCATACTTAGGTTCGTGTGCTTCTTTTTCAGTTCCGCGAGATGCGAGCTCAGGCTCATGGCAATCCTCCTCTGAATAAGTTGCACCTAAAGTTGAGCATATTCCTCGTCGTCTGTCACGCCGCGTGCGCGAGGCATGGTAAACGCCTGCGGTTATCGGTGGTTTCTCGCTTAACCGGGTTTTAACGCCTACCATTCAAGCGAGGCGCCGCAGCGCAGCGCCCGTGAAACAGGCATCGTGTAGCTGTCGCCGTCACCGCGATGCGACTCACCTTCGTGCATCACCAGCGGCGCCAGCAGGCGGAACGCGGCCCTGCCGCCCTTGCGCGCGCGCAGGATGATGGTTTCGGGCGCCCGCCCCTCCCGCGCGGCAAGCGGAAGCACGGCGATGGACCCCAGCCGTCCCTGGCAGGCCGCCAGCAACTCCGGCAGGCGGTCGGCGCGCTGGATCACGTGCAGGTATCCCTTGGGCCCCAACCGCCGCGCCGCCGCCTCGATCCAGCCGGAGAGGGGAGTGCGCTCGCCCAGGGCGATCTGGCGGCCGGTGTCGCGGGCAGAACTGTGCGCCCCCTCGCGATAGTAGGGCGGATTGGCGATGACGTGGTCGAACTGGCGCTGCCTCAGCTCGGCCGGCATCTGGGCGAGGTCGGCGCGGTACACCGTCATGGCAAACCCGTTTGCCGCAGCGTTCCGTTCGGCGAGGTCCGCGTAATCGGGCTGCAGTTCCAGCCCGACCAGCGCCAGATCGGGCACCCGGGCGGCCAACGAGAGGATCGCGGCCCCTGCCCCGCAGCCCAGCTCCAGCACGCTCTGACCCGGCAATGCCGGCACTGATGCGGCCAGCAACACCGGGTCTACCCCCGCCCTATACCCTTGTTTTGGCTGCCAAATCGAAAACCGACCGCCCAGGAAGGCGTCCTGTGTCAGGTCTTCGGGGGCAAAGCCGCTCACGACGTGAACGGGATTTCATTGTCGCGCATCACCTCGGCCGCACGGTCGAAATCCTCGGACCGAACCATCAGACGACGCGGGAAAATTCCGATGCCGCCTTCTAGGACGCTCATATTTACGTCCATCTGAAAGCAGTCTATATCCTCGCCCTGCAGAAGGGCAGACGCGAAAGCCAGGATCGTTGGGTCGGTGCTGCGCAATAGTTCCTTCATGACTGGGGATGTAAGGGCAAGGTGATGGGGATGTCGAGCCTCTGTAAAGCAGCGTGATGGATGTAGCGACCTCTCAGAAACCGCACGACCGGCTGGCCGCAACGCTTGCGGCCGAAATGGATGCCGTGAACCAGCTGATCCGCGAGCGGATGGTCTCGGAACATGCGCCGCGCATCCCCGAGGTCACGGCCCACCTGATCGAGGCTGGCGGCAAGCGCCTGCGCCCCATGCTGACCCTCGCCGCAGCCCTGCTGTGCGGCTACAAGGGCTCGGACCACGTCAAGCTCGCCGCGACGGTGGAGTTCATCCACACTGCAACGCTGCTGCACGACGACGTCGTGGACGAGAGCGCACAGCGGCGTGGCCGCCCCACCGCGAACCTGCTGTGGGACAACAAGTCCAGCGTGCTGGTCGGGGATTACCTGCTGGCGCGGTCCTTCCTCCTGATGGTGGAAACCGGGTCGCTGCGGGTGCTCGAGATCCTGTCGAACGCCTCGGCAACCATCTCGGAAGGCGAAGTGCTGCAGTTGACTGCGGCGACCGACCTCGGGACCGACGAAGGCATCTACCTGCAGGTGGTGCGGGGCAAGACCGCCGCCCTGTTCTCGGCCGCGACCGAGGTGGGCGGGGTGATTGCCGGTGCGCCCGAAGAGCGGGTGAAGGCGCTGTTCGACTACGGCGATGCGCTCGGGATCGCGTTCCAGATCGCCGACGACCTGCTGGACTACCAGGGCGACAGCGCGGCGACCGGCAAGAATGTCGGGGACGATTTCCGCGAGCGCAAGCTGACCCTGCCGGTGATCAAGGCCGTGGCGCAGGCCACGGACGAGGAACGCGCCTTCTGGAAGCGGGCCATCGAGAAGGGCGACCAGCGCGATGGCGACCTCGAACAGGCGCTGGCGCTGATGGCGAAGTATCAGACGCTGGAAGCGACGCGGCAGGATGCCGTGGCCTGGGCCGACCGCGCCAAGGCGGCGCTCGACACGTTGCCCGCGCACGATATTCGCGACATGCTGCGTGACCTTGCCGACTACGTGGTCGACCGCCTGAGCTGATCCCCGGGCGGCGCCGGACCTCAGCGCGACGAGATCGCCGCCGACTTGACCCACCAGCCCGGGTTGGCGGCCGCGATGGCGGCCGCGCCGCGTTCGGCCTCGGCCAGCGAGGGGTAGAGGCCGAAACAGGTCGCGCCCGAGCCCGACATGCGGGCAAGCAGAGGGGACTCCATCCGTAGAGCCGCAAGAACTTCGGCGATCTGCGGACACAGCTCCATCGCCGGTTTTTCCAGATCGTTGCGCTGCTCCGACAGCCAGTCCGCGAGGGCTTGGGCATCGGCGAAGGCCGGGATCGTCTCGGGCATCGGCGGGTTCGACTTGCTGGCCAGCGCCCGGAACACCGGCGGCGTCGCCACGCCCACGCGCGGATTGACCAGCACCAGCGCGCCGGGCACATCGGGCAGCGGTTCGAGCACTTCCCCGATCCCGCGCAGGCGTGTCGGCAATCCCTGAAGGCAGACGGGAACATCGGCACCAAGGCCGAGCACCGCTTCGGCAGGCGGCAGGGGCAGATCCCAGAACTCGGCCAGCGCCACCAGCGCCGCAGCCGCATCGGCCGACCCGCCCCCGATGCCGGAGGCCACAGGGAGGCACTTGGTCAGGCGCAGTGCGGCCCCGTCCGGACTGTTGAAACAGCGCGCGGCGCGCAGCACGAGGTTGTCCCCCTCGCCTGCGAGGCCCATCGCCTCGGGTCCCTCGACCACGAGGCTCAGGTCGTCGCCGGGCGTGACCTGCACCTCGTCGTGAACGTCGGCGAAGACAACCAGCGAGTCGAGCTCGTGGTATCCGTTACTTCGCTGGCCGGTTACGTGCAGTGACAGGTTGACCTTGGCGCGCGCTCTTGCACGGACCTCAGTTGCTGCCATTGGCGACCTTGAGCGGCGGCGCACCTTCCTCGGACAGCACCACGTCGAGCCCGACTTCGAGCTTGCGGCGGATGCGGTTCGGATCGGCTTCGCCGCTCTTGTCTTCGGGGTCGATGAAGGACAGCGCGCGGCGCCACTGGAACTCGGCCTCGCGATAGCGACCGACGGCCCAGAACACGTCGCCGAGGTGGTCGTTGACGACCGGGTCCACCGGCATCAGTTCGACCGCTTTTTCCATGTGCCCCACGGCCTCGTCGTAGCGCCCGAGCCGGTACAGCACCCAGCCCAGCGAATCCACGATGTAGCCGCTGTCGGGCCGCGCGGCGACGGCGCGTTCGATCATGTCGAGCGCCTCGTCGAGATTGCTGTGCCGCTCGACCAGCGAATAACCGAGGTAGTTCAGCACCTGCGGCTGCTCCGGGTTCAGCTCCAGCGCGTGGCGGAAATCGGACTCGGCCTCGTCCCAGTGCTTGAGACGCTCGTGGGCGATGCCACGGGCGTAGAGCAGGAACCACTCGGACTGGGCGCCCTCCTCGGTGTACTCGATGGCATTGTCGTAGGCGGCGATGGCCTCGGCATAGTGTTCCTGCTGGCGCCGAAGGTCGCCCAGCGCCGAGAACACGGCCGGCATGGTCGGATAGGTCTTGGTCAGGCTTTCGAGCACCTCGATCGCCGCATCGGGCTTGGCGGCACGGCGCAGGGCCTCGGCCCGGCCAAGCTCGGCCGCGAAGAACTCGGGGCTCTCCTGCGGCACCTGGCGGTAGATCAGCACCGAAAGATCGTACTGGTTCAGGCTGTCGAGCAGTTCGGCAGTGAGCAGCAGGCCATCGATGTGACCGGGGCGCAGGTAGGTCGCCATGCGGGCATAGACCAGCGCGTAATCATCCGACGCCTCGCCGCGCAGGGCCTGCCCGATGGAGAAGAAGACCTCGGCAAAGCCGTCCCGGACGGAGGTGACGACGGAGAACGGAACCTTTTCGCCCGCGGCCAGCCGGTCGGCCAGATCGGTCAGGCCCGGGTCGAAGCCCGAACCGAAGGCATCGGCCAGCAGGTCGAGCGAGTCTTCGTTGCGGCCCAGTTGCGACAGGATCTCGGCCCGCGCGATGGCGGCGCGGCGGCTCATGCGGGTCAGCGCACCGTTGTCGGCGGCGAACATCTCCTCGGCGGCGGCGTAGTCGCCGGAGGAGGCCAGCGCGAGCGCCTTGTGATAGAGAGCGAAGGCGCGCAGCCCGTTCTCCCGGGCGACGCCGTCAAAGGCCGTCATCGCGGCCTCGGTATCGCCCTTGCCAAGCTCGGCCCATGCGCTGACCAGACCGTCAAGCATCGGGCCGATGCCCTTGCTGTCGGAGGTGCGCCCGGTGATCGCGTCATAGTCCTTTTCGTCGATCATGTGCGCCAGCACGACCATGCGCGCCGGCTGGCTCTCGAGGCCGTTCTGCTCCATGACCTGCGCGACCGGGAGCGCCTTGTCGAGGCGCCCGAGGGACAGCTGCGCGAGAACGACGTTCTCCATCAGCTCTGGGTTGGACGTGTCGCGCGCGAGGGCGCGGGTAAAGTAGGTGGCCGCCGCGTCGAAGTTGCTGGCATAGAGCGCATGGCGCCCCGCTAGGTATGCGCCCGAGCCGGTATCGGCCCTGAGCGGTACAGCCAGTGCAGCCGAGATGGCCACCGCGGAAACCGTCAACTTCGACAGGAGTTTGAGCACGTCCGATCCCTACCTCGTTTCGAAAGCTTCGGACAGGCTACGCGGAGCGGCGGAAAGGCGCAATGGCACCCGAATCCGCCAGCGGGGAAGTGCCGCATATTTGACCGCCCTGCCCCGGTTGACCGCCCCTCCCGCGTGCAAAGGGCCCTGAAACGAGAACGCCCGGCACGGTGGCCGGGCGTTTCGTTGCGATCCTTGCGGAATCACATGTTGGGATAGTTCGGGCCGTCGCCCCCCTGCGGCGTGGTCCAGACGATGTTCTGCGCCGGATCCTTGATGTCGCAGGTCTTGCAGTGCACGCAGTTCTGGAAGTTGATGACGAAGTTCGGGTTGCCGGTATCGTCCTGCACGAACTCGTAGACGCCTGCCGGGCAGTAACGCTGGGACGGACCCGCGTACTTGGCGTAATCCACCGTCACCGGGACGGTCGGGTCCTTCAGCGTCAGGTGCGGCGGCTGGCTCTCCTCGTGGTTGGTCATCGAGAAGGATACGTTGGTCAGCCGGTCAAAGCTGAGCTTGCCATCGGGCTTGGGATAGTCGATCGGCTGGTGCTTGCTGGCTTCCTCGGTCGCGGCCGCGTCGGTCTTGCCGTGACGCTGGGTGCCGAAGAGGGAGAAGCCGAAGGTATTGGTCCACATGTCGAGGCCGCCGAGCATCAGGCTGGCGGTCAGGCCGTACTTGGACCAGAACGGTTTCACGTTGCGCACCTTCTTGAGGTCCGCGCCGATGGCGCCGGTGCGCACCTCGGTCTCGTAGTCGTTCAGCTCGTCCGCCGAACGGCCGGCCTGGATCGCCGCATAGGCGGCCTCGGCTGCGGCCTTGCCCGAGAGCATTGCGTTGTGGTTGCCCTTGATGCGCGGCACGTTGACCATACCGACCGAGCAGCCCAGCAGCGCGACGCCGGGCGCCACCATCTTGGGCATGGACTGGTAACCGCCCTCGGTGATCGCCCGCGCGCCGTAGGCCACACGCTTGCCGCCTTCCAGCAGCTCGGCGACCATCGGGTGATGCTTGAACCTCTGGAATTCCATGTAGGGGAACAGGTAGGGGTTCTTGTAGTTCAGGTGGACGACGAAACCGACGTAAACCTGATTGTTCTCGATGTGGTAGATGAACGATCCGCCGCCCGCGTTGGAGCCGAGCGGCCAGCCCATCGTGTGGGTGACCGAGCCTTCCTTGTGCTTGGCCGGGTCGATCTCCCAGATTTCCTTCATGCCAATGCCGAACTTCTGCGGGCAGTGGCCTTTCTGCAGGTCGTACTTGGCGATCACCTGCTTGGCGAGCGAGCCACGCACGCCTTCGGCGATGAAGACGTACTTGCCGTGCAGCTCCATGCCGGGTTCGTAGTTCGGGCCGTGGCTCCCGTCGGCTTCCTTGCCGAACTCGCCTGCGACCACGCCCTTCACTTCACCGTTCTCGCCATAGACCAGCTCGGAGCAGGCCATGCCCGGGAAGATCTCGACGCCCAGTTCCTCGGCCTGCTCGGCCATCCAGCGGCAGACGTTGCCCATCGACACGATGTAGTTGCCGTGGTTGTTCATCAGCGGCGGCATCGGGAAGTTCGGGATGCGCAGCTTGCCCGCCTCGCCCAGCATGAAGAAGTTGTCTTCCTTCACCGGCACGTTCAGCGGCGCGCCCTTTTCCTTCCAGTCGGGGATCAGCGCGTCGAGACCACAGGGGTCCAGCACGGCGCCGGACAGGATATGCGCGCCGACTTCAGAGCCTTTTTCGAGGACCACGACGTTCAGTTCGGCATCGAGCTGTTTCAGGCGGATCGCAGCGGACAGGCCGGCCGGCCCCGCCCCGACGATCACGACGTCGTATTCCATTGCTTCCCGTTCGACTTCGGCCATCCGTGGCGCTCCTCATCTGGCTGGATTGCGCAATCTGGCGCAACATTCTTTCGTGGCTGACTACCTTTTGGCACCGCCTTCGGTCAATCGCAACACTGCGTCGCTTGTCACCCTGCGTGCAACCGGGCTTTCTGCGCCATTCCCCGGCGAAACCCGCTTTCCTAGTGCGTCAGGTCCGCTCCTGGACGGGGGCTTCGGGCATCATGCTGCGCAATTCGCCGTCGCGGACGGCCTCGCGGGCGTACTTGAAGGTCCCGTGCTCCAGCACCTCCTCGGCGGCCCGCATCAGGGCCCCAAAGGCGGCCCGGGCAAAGGAGCCGCCCACGCTGATCCGCTTGACCCCAGCCTCGGCAAGATCGGCAACCGAGATCGAGGGGCCGACAAGGCCCATCACCACGTTGACCGGCCGATCCACCTCTCGGCAGAGGGTGCGGATGTCGTTCAGGTCGCTGAGCCCCGGCGCATAGAGCACGTCCGCCCCGGCCTCGGCATAGGCTTGCAGGCGCCGGATGGTATCGCCGAGGTCGTGGCGGCCCCAGAGGTAGTTCTCGGCCCGCCCGGTCAGCAAGAACGGCTTGCCACGCACCGCCTCGGCTGCCGCGGCGATGCGGTCAGCGGCAAGCGCCTGTTCGAGGATCGGCGCGTCCGGATGCCCGGTGGCATCCTCGATGGAACCGCCGACAAGACCGCAGCCGAGCGCAAGTTCCACCGTTTCGGCGCAGGTTTCCGGCATGATGCCGAAGCCGTCCTCGAGGTCCGCCGACACCGGCAGCGGTGTGGCCTCGACGATGGCGCGGGCGTTCTCGAGGATCTCGCTGCGGGTCAGGCTGGCGTTGGAGTCCCGTTTGCCGACGGAAAACGCGTAACCCGCGCTGGTGGTCGCGAGGGCGGAAAAGCCCATCTGGGTCAGCACGCGGGCGGTTCCGGCGTCCCAGGGGTTGGCCACCACGAAGGCCCCCTTGTCCCAGTGCAACGCCTTGAACCGCTCGTACTTTTCCTGCTGCGAAATTGGCACTGCGACGGGCTCCGAATTAATTCGATGACAGGACTATTAACACGACAACACCGGCACGAAATCAAATATCACTATGTTTGTTGCCCATCAGGTAGCGCGGCCCGTCGCCCAGCGCCCCGGCCTTGTCGTCGCGGTTGTAGAGCGCGCATTGGTCCAGAGACAGGCAGCCGCAGCCGATGCATCCGTCGAGCTGGTCGCGCAGCGAGGTCAGCCCCTCGATCCGCGCCTCGATCTCGGCGCGGAACTGTCCGGCCAGCCGCGCCCAGTCCTCGCGCGTCGGGTTGCGGGCCTCGGGCAGGCTGGCCAGTGCATCACGGATCTCGGCCAGCGAAAAGCCGAGGCGCTGCGCGATCAGCACGAAGGACAGGCGGCGGATATCCCCCCTCTCGAAGACCCTGCGGCCCGCCCCGTCACGGTCTGGCGCGACCAGTCCCTCCTCCTCGTAGAACCGGATCGCAGATACGGCGAGCCCCGTCCGCGACGCCACATACCCAATCGAGAGACCTGCCCCCATAAGGTAACCTCTTGTTCCGCAATATTACTTTTCGGTTGATCTCAACTATACTTGAGGTCGGAGACTGCGGCCATAGCCATTCGACAACTCAAGAAGGAGAAGACAATGACAGTGGCGCAACTCGAACACACGAACGTTACGGTCAGCGATCCGAAAACCACCGCCGCCTGGCTGCAGGCGGTTTTCGGCTGGCACGTCCGCTGGGAGGGGCCCGGAATGCAGACGGGCTATACCGTTCACGTCGGTACGGACGACAGCTATGTGGCCCTGTTCAGCTATGGAGACGCCCAGCCGAAACAGGAGGACAACTACCGCACCATCGGCGGGCTGAACCACATCGCCATCTTTACCGATGACATCGACGGGGTTGAAAAGAGGGTGAAGAAAGAAGGCTTTACCCCTATCAACCACGCTGCCTATTCGCCCGGTCGGAGGTTCTACTTCCACGACCGCGACGGCATAGAGTGGGAAGTTGCCAGCCATCAGCCCTGATCTTGCGCCAGCGCGGATTCTTTTCCATAAAGGTGCGAGGTCGGATCAACCGGCCATAACGGTCGCCCCGGCGCAATAGCGGCGGGGCGCTGATTTTTCTGATGGAACGTGACTATGGAAAAGATACCGATGACGCCGACAGGCTTTGCTGCGCTCGAAGCCGAGCTGAAGCAGCTGAAGGCCGTCGAACGCCCCGCTATCATCAAGGCCATTTCAGAAGCGCGCGAACATGGCGATCTCTCGGAGAATGCCGAATACCACTCTGCGCGTGAAAAGCAGTCGTTCATCGAAGGCCGTATCAAGGAGCTTGAAGGCGTATTGGGCCTAGCCGAGGTGATCGACCCGACAAAGCTTGCGGGATCTATCAAGTTTGGTGCCAAGGTGACCCTTGTCGACGAGGACACGGACGAGGAAAAGACCTGGCAGATCGTCGGCGAGCATGAGGCCAATATTGAAAAGGGCCTGCTCAACATCAAATCCCCTATCGCACGGGCGCTCATCGGCAAGGACGAGGGCGACAGTGTAGAGGTGCGCACTCCGGGCGGTGAGAAATCCTACGAAGTGCTCAAGATCGAGTATTCCTGAACGGAGTTCAGAGGATGAGCCCCGCTCCGCGCGAGACACAGGACCAGCAACCAACCTCTCTGGGCATCTACGACCGCCCGGAGCGGGAGGCCATTACCGTCATCGAACTGGTGGCGATCATCCTGTCGGCCCTGTGGCTGCTGGGTGCAGTCCTGCTGTTCGTCTTCCTTCCGGGGGATGAGCGACCGGGCTTTGACGTGGTCAGCTTCCTGCTGAACATGCTGGCGATCTTCATGCCCGTGGGGATGATCTGGGTGGCCGCCATCGCCGCGCGCTCCAGCCGCGTGATGCGCGAAGAGAGCGCGCGCCTGCAGGCCGCCATCGACGGCATCCGCCAAGCCTATATCTCGCAGCAGCAACACCGCGGGGCCATGTCCTCGGATGCCTCAGTGGCGAAGAAGCTCGACGAGATCGCGGCGGCCGCCAAGAAGACCGAGACGGCGCTGGCCACCTTCTCGACCCGGCGCGACCGGGCCCAGCCGAGCCGGCCCGCGCAAGGGGCGCAGCAGGGCACGGCGGACGACCAGCCGACCCTCGCGCTTGGCACGCCGGCCGAGGAACTGGCGCCGCCGCTGCCCGCCGAGGACTTCATCCGCGCGCTGAACTTCCCCGACACCGCCGAGGACGAGGAAGGCTTTGCCGCCCTGCGCCGCGCCCTGCGCGACCGCAAGACGGCGCAGATCATCCAGGCGAGCCAGGACGTGCTGACCCTGCTGAGTCAGGACGGGATCTACATGGACGATCTCCGGCCCGACATGGCCCGCCCCGAGATCTGGCGCCAGTTCGCACAGGGCGCCCGGGGCCGCTCGATTGCCGCGCTTGGCGGCGTACGAGACCGGACCTCGCTGGCGCTGACCGCAGGACGGATGAAGCAGGACCCGATCTTTCGCGATGCGGCCCACCATTTCCTGAGGCTGTTCGACCGCATGTTCGCCACCTTCGAGCCGAACGCGTCGGACGCCGAGATCTCTGCCCTGTCCGACACCCGGACCGCCCGCGCCTTCATGCTGCTGGGCCGCGTGGCGGGCACCTTCGACTGACCCTTGCCTTGGTGGTTGTCTGTTTCCTGACCCGGCCCCATAAAGGGCCGGAAAGGATACCCGCCCCATGCGCACCACCGCCGACCGCATCCGTCACGCGGTCAGTTTCGAACTGATCATCCTGCTGTTTGCCACCCCGATCGGACACTGGATCGTGGACCGGCCCATGCTGGACGTCGGCGCGGTGATCCTTGCCAGCGCACTGGTCGCCGTGGTCTGGGCCTACGTGTTCAACCTCGGATTCGACCACCTGCTGCTGCGCCATCAAGGCCACGCCCGCAAGTCATGGCCGCAGCGCGTGGTTCACGCCCTGTCGTTCGAACTGGGGCTGGTGGTGATGCTCGCGCCCCTGATCGCGTGGTTTCTGGAGGTCACGCTGATTCAGGCGGTGATCATGGACCTCGCCCTTTCGGCCTTCTACGTGGTCTATACCTTCGGGTTCAATCTCGCATACGACGCGATCTTTCCGGTACCGGACGCGCCGGCCGACCTCAGGTAACGGCCAGCGCCCGGTGGTACTCAACCGTACCAGTTTCCCATCTTGACCTCGGAGGCGTCCCCGACCAGTTCCGCGAACTTCTGCGGATCCTGCGTGCCACCGTCGCGGCCCCGGTAGTGATAGGGGTAGACGACTGCGGGCCGGAACTCCTGCACTGCAGAGGCAGCTGCTTCCGCATCCATGGTGAACGGCAGGTTCATGCAGAGGAATGCCAGGTTGATACCCTCAAGCGCGCGCATCTCAGGCGTGTCCTCGGTATCGCCCGAGACGTAGACGCGGAAATCGCCAAAGGTCAGGACATAGCCGTTGTCCCGGCCCTGCGGGTGGAAGTTCAGCCGCTCGGCGGTGGTGTTGTAGGCGGGGATCGCATCCAGCCCGACACTGCCGAAGCTCGTCGACTCGCCGTTGGCAATTGCGGTCGCCTTGGACTTCAGGTCTTCGGGCAGCTTGTCGAAGACCGAGGGATTGGTGATCAGCGTGGTATTGTCGCCGACCAGCGCGGCCAGCGTCTCGGCGTTGAAGTGGTCGCCGTGCTCGTGGGTCACCATGATCAGGTCGGCTGGCGGCAAGCTGCCATAGGCCGAGGGTTCTCCGACCGGGTCCGCGTAGATCACGCCAGCCGGGGTCTCCATCACGAAGGAGGCATGGCTGACCGGCGAGATCAGGATCGGACCGGCGGAGGTGTCGAAACTGTCCTTCGCAGCCTGGGCGGTGACAAGACGGGGAGACAGGCCGACCGCACCGGCAGTGGCGGCGGCGGTCATCAGGAATCGGCGTCGGGACTGTGGCATCGGAATCCTCCACTCTGGGGTCCGGACCAGTTCCGGACCGCTTCAATCTGGCAATGTGAGGGAGATAGGTCACCCGGGAACCGCGGCCATGACATAAGCGTGATGCCGACCGGCGGGTTCCGGCCCGGCGGGAGCGAAACCGCGCGCGCGCCCGTGGTGCCGTGAACAGGTGAACGGGAGCGATTGAACCTCTGCCGTTTCAAGGCTACTGCATTTGCATAGAGTTCACGAGCGAGCCATGTCGCGTAACACCAATCTCTCGTATTTCTGGAAGGGCTGCCGCAACAGCGTGCCGTTCATCTTCGTCGCCGGCCCCTTCGGGATGCTGTTCGGCGTGCTTGGCAGCGAGGGCGGCCTGAGCCTGACGCAGGTCATGACCTTTTCCTTCACCGTCTTTGCCGGGGCCGCACAGTTCACCGCGCTCCAGCTGATGCGGGAAGAGGCGCCGACGGTCATCGTGCTGGCCTCGGCACTCGCGGTGAACCTGCGGGTGGCCATGTACTCGGCCTCGCTCACCCCCTATCTCGGCGCCGCGCCGCTGTGGCAGCGGGCGCTCGCGGCCTATTTCACGGTCGACCAGTCCTACGCCCTGTCCATCGTGCAGTTCGAGCAGGGTCCGGAAATGACCCTGCAGGAACGGGTCGCATACTTCTTCGGGACCAGCGCGCTGATCGCGCCCCTTTGGTACGGCATGACGCTTACCGGTGCCCTGCTCGGCTCGACCATCCCCGACAGTTGGGCACTGGATTTCGCCCTGCCGCTGGCCTTCCTCGCCATGATCGGGCCCATGTTGCGCACCCCGGCGCATGTGATCGCCGCGCTGGTCTCGGTCATCACGGTGCTGCTGGCGGGTGGCATTCCCTACAACCTGGGCCTGCTGGTCGCCGGTGTCGCGGGGATGATGGCCGGGGCCTGGACCGAGCGCTACCTCGAACGCAGGGTGGCCGAGGCATGACCTATTCCGGCACCCCCATCGACACGATGACCATCTGGATCGTGATCATCGGCATGGCGGTCGGCAGCTTCGTGCTGCGGTTCGTCTTTATCGGATTCGTCGGGCGGCGCACCATGCCCGAATGGCTGCTGCGCCACCTGCGCTACACCGCGGTCGCCATGCTGCCCGCGCTGGTCGCTCCGCTGGTGATCTGGCCCAGCCTGACCGTCGGTCAGCCGGACGTGCCGCGCCTGTCGGCGGCGGCCGTGACACTGGCCGTCGCCATGATCTCGAAGAACGTGGTGCTCGCGATCTTCTGCGGGGCCGCCACGCTCTATGGTCTGCTGTATCTACTCGGTAGCGGCATCTAGGGCGGCGTTGCCCTTTGCCAGCCCCTTCTGCAGGTCCGGGTCGTCATCCTCGTAGTAGGCGTCTGTCGTGACGCCCGGAAGGGTCCCGAACTGCTCCATCAGCTTGTTGGGATACATCGTCGGCGAAACGCTCGAGAATCCCGGCACAGCTGCGATCAGCTTGGACGTGGCATTGGCACAGAAAGCCCCGGCCACCGGGCCGTTGGCCAGTGCGAGGCGATAGGCCGTCTCGGCCTGCTCGGGGCTGAGCGCGATGGTCTGGCGCACCACGTGGAAGGTCTCGCGCGCATGGGCGCCGCGATAGGCCTCTTCCACCCGCGGGGTGATCCCGAAGAGGACGTCGTTCCGCTCGGGCACGATGTCGGCATAGAAGGACCCTGCCGGATCGAAGATCACCCGCTCGGACGCGTTGATCATCAGCGAGGTATGCGCCCCGCCGCCGGTCCGGTTGTTGATCATCGTATAGAGGGTCATCGACGGATTGGACGGATCGCGATAGCGCACCGCATTGATCGTCGCATCATCGGCAAAGGGTGCCTTTTCGGCACACCCCGCGACCGCCAAGCACACGGCGGCCAGGCACACTACTCTGAAACGCAAAGGGGCCTCCGATCAGGCGACGAAGATCGCCATGAAGACCAGCAGGCACACGATCAGAACGACCGAGGTAACCACGAACTTGACGAAGCCGTCGAAGGTCTCGACATGTTCCTTGATGTCCATCTCGCCATGCTTGTATTCGGCCATTTCAGCATTGTCCCTGTTATCAGCTCTGCCCCCCGATTAGCGGATTCTGCAGGGTGTGTCACGAGGACAATGGCGCGCAGGCAAGCGGAATGCGGCCAACTGATTCTTCACCCCTTGGGCAGGGCACATAAAACACGAATAAACCCAGAGTTGAATCAACCGTCTTCAAAAGTGTTAATTATCATCCCGTTAATGAATCTCTTTTGAATTCTTTGACTTTTTCACGAACGCATTGAAAACTTCCATTATCGTTATGATTACCCGCGCAGTTCGGTTCGGGTGACTTTTGTGTTTTTATCGGGGGTTGATTCCTATGAAACAACTATTGACTACCGCTGCTGTCGCAGCGTCCCTGCTGGTACTGCCCATCGCGGGTCAGGCAGCAACCATCACCGCAAGCGGCAGCGTGAGCGATGGTATTGCAACTCCGGGCGTGCGCACCGACGTCGACAATGCGTTCGACGGCGACCTGAGCACGTTCTACTCGCTCGGCCTCGGCGGCGACCTGTCCATCGATGTCAGCCCGCTGAAACTGGGCGGCGAAGCCTCGGTCGTTGAAGTCACCTTCAACAGCCCGAACTCGGCCTTCCCGGAAGCAGCGAAGATCTTCGTCAGCAATGGCTCCACTGAAGTCGAAGTTGGTGAGCTCTTCAACGATGGTACCGCCAGCGGCGCGATCACCGTGAGCTCCAACGGTTCGAACGGTTACAAGTACGAGATCAGCTTTGACTCGGGCATGTACAACATCTTCAAGATCGTTGACACCACCGTCGAAAACTACGGCTCCTACACTTCCGACGGCTTCGACGTAGCCGAACTCTCGGTGACCACCGTTCCGCTGCCGGCAGCTCTGCCGCTGCTGGGCGTTGGCCTGGGTGGTCTGGCCTTCGTCGGCCGCCGTCGTCGTTCCAAGGCAAGCAGCTGATCCCAAGCTTGCCGACGACTGAAAAGGGCGCCTTTCTGCAGGCGCCCTTTTTTCGTGTCTGCCCTGCTCAGTCCTGTTCGAGCTGCTCGGCGAGGCGGAACCCGATCCGGTTGGCCGGCTTGCTCTCGGTGGGCTTGGCCACCGCGCGCAGCAGAACGTTCAGCTGGCTGACATGCTGGATCTGCTGGGTGCGCGCGCCGCTGTCGTCCGTGCCGTAGAAGGTCACGATATCGGGATCGAAGTAGCCGATCCCCTCGATCCGCAGAACCCCGGCATCGCCGCCGGTGAAGCCCATCGCGACCTCGTGCTCGCTGTCGAGCTGCTCTTCGAAATTGCGGATATAGAGGATCAGCCGTTCATAGGCCCACTGGGCCGCGCTCTTCCGGTTAACCGGCTTCCTCAGCGCCTCGGGCACATGGTCCAGCCCGGCACAGCTGTCCGGGTCGGCGTGGGCCTCGCGCAGGCGCGGCAGCACCTCCGCCTCGAGCGCCTCGGCACTCGTGTCAATCTCACCGTTCATCCTGCTCCTCCCGGCGCCGGTACATCCAGGCGCCGTCTTCGCGCCGGGTCCGTTCGACCAGCCCCTGGTGGTAGAGATGGTTCACATGCGCCACCGCTTCAACCAGCGCGAGCCCGTATTCGCCGGAGCCGATCCGCCGCTTGAACAGGGTCGGAAAGCAATCAGCGGCGCAGCGCGGTTCGTCGAGGAACTTGAGAAGGCGCGTGAGGGCGCCGTGGTGGTTGTCGATCAGCTGTCTCAGCCGGGTCGGCAGGCCCGTGAACGGCAGCTTGTGGCCGCCGAGAACAAGGTGGTCGGTCCCGGCCAGCGGCACGAAACGCTCGCAGGCTTCCAGCCAGCCCGCCAGCGGGTCGGCCATCGGCTCGGTCGCGTAGACCCCGATGTTGGGGCTGATCGACGGCAGGATCTGGTCGCCCGAGATCACGAGGTTGTCGTCGCGGCTCCAGAAGGTCGCGTGTTCCGGCGCGTGGCCGTTGCCGATGTGGATGTCCCAGGTCCGGCCGCCCATGCGGATGGTGTCGCCCTGCTGGATCCGGGTGAACCCCAGCGGCATGGCATAGGCGATGTCGGAGTAGTTGAAGGGCTTCTCCGTCGCGCGCTGGTTCAGGATCTCGGGGTCCATGCCCGCGCCGCGCCAGAACTCGAGTGTTTCCGGTGGCGGGGTCTGCTGGTTGTCGAGCCAGAGCATCCGGGCAAAGAGCCACGAGGTCCGGGTCGAGATCAGCTCGGACCCGTGCACCGACTGGAACCATCCGACGTTGCCCATGTGATCCGGGTGGTGGTGGGTCATGATCACCCGATGCACCGGCTTGCCGCCCAGCGGCCCCTCCATCACCTCGGTCAGGATGCCCCGCGTGGTGTTCGACCCGAAGCCGGTGTCGATCAGTGTCCAGCCATCGCCGTCATCCAGCGCATAGATGTTCACGTGATCGAGCTTCATCGGCAGCGGCAGCCGGATCCACAGGATTCCGGGCGCCACCTCGATTGCCTTGCCCTGCTCCGGGGGCTCGCCCCACGGATAACGCAGGGTTGCCGGTCCCTCCCCGTCCACGGCGTCAGGCCGCCAGATCGTCGAGCGACAGGCCGTAGAGCCCCTTGGCCCCGGCCTCGGCGTGGGCCAGCAGACCGACGTGCTCGGGGAGCAGGCGGGTGATGTAGAACCGTGCGAGCGCCTCGCGCGCGCCACCGGGTTCCGCCAGCGCCGCCGAGAGGTGGAAGTGGCCGCCCAGAACCCGCGCAAAGGCGTTCAGGTAGGGCACGGCCCCGGCGAAGCGGTCGTTCATGTCGGTGCGGGAGGTCAGCCATTCGGTCGCCTCGCGCAGGGACTCGGTGGCCTCCCACACGGCCTCGGCAAGGTCAGGCAGCTTGTCGCGCGCCTTCTCGGCCTGCGCCTGCATCTCATCGATCAGGTTCGATGCGGCCTCGCCGCCGTCCATCATCTTGCGGCCGACGAGGTCCATCGCCTGGATCCCATTGGTGCCCTCGTAGATCGCCGTCACCCGCACGTCGCGGTAGTATTGCGCCGCGCCGGTCTCTTCGATGAAGCCCATCCCGCCGTGCACCTGGACGCCGGTCTCGGAGACGCGGATGCCGGTCTCGGTGCCGAAGCTCTTGGCAATGGGCGTGAGGAAGGCGGCGCGCGCCGCCCAGTCGGCCTGACCCGTTGCGGTCTGCATGTCGATGGCCACGGCGCAGGACAGCAGGATCGAACGGGCCGCGAAAAGCTCGGCCTTCATGGTGGTCAGCATACGCCGGACATCGGCATGGTCGGCAATGGTGCCGCCAGTGCCCTCGGGCGTCCGGCCCTGTTTGCGGTCCAGAGCATAGGCCAGCGCGTGCTGGTAGGCGCCTTCGGCGACACCCACGCCCTGCCCGCCCACACCCAGACGCGCATTGTTCATCATGGTGAACATGGCCGCCATGCCGCCGTGCTCCTTGCCGACGAGCCAGCCGGTCGCGCCGTCGTACTGCATCACGCAGGTCGGCGAGCCGTGCAGGCCCATCTTGTGCTCGAGCGACACCACCTTGAGGCTGTTGGCCTTGCCGGGGTTGCCGTCGGCATCGGGGATGTACTTCGGCACGATGAACAGGCTGATGCCCTTGGTGCCCGGCACACCGTCGGGCAGCCGCGCGAGAACGAGGTGGCAGACGTTCTCGGCGAAATCGTTGTCGCCCCAGCTGATGAAGATCTTCTGACCCGAGATCGCGTAGGTCCCATCGCCGTTCGGCTCTGCCTTTGATGACAGCGCCCCGACGTCCGACCCGGCCTGCGGTTCGGTCAGGTTCATGGTGCCGGACCATTCTCCCGAGACAAGCTTGGGCAGGTAGAGTTCCTTGATCGCGTCGCCGCCGTGATGGTCGAGCGCCTCGATCTGGCCCATGCTCATCAGCGGCGCAAGTTCCAGCGAGAGACAGGCGGAGGACATCATCTCGTTGACCGAGGTCAGCATGGTGATGGGCAGGCCCATGCCACCGGCGTCTTCCGGCGCGCTGATCCCGATCCAGCCGCCCTCGGCGATGGCCTTCCAGCCTTCGGCAAAGCCGGGCGAGGTGCGCACGACACCGTTTTCCAGCCGCGCGGGCTGAAGGTCGCCGTTGCGTTGCAGCGGGTACATGATCTCTTCGCACATCTTCCCGGCTTCGCTGAGAATGGCGCTGACGGTGTCGCTGCTGGCTTCGGAGAACCGATCCGTGGCCGAAACACGGTCGAACCCGACGATGTTCTGCAGGATGAATTCGTGATCGGTGACGGGGGCACGATAAGGCATGATGCAAATCTCACGTTTGCTGGCGTTAGTCTGCGGGCTTGGAATCTCTCCTCCCCGCCTTTATGGAACGGATGTCACGCCTATTGCAATTTATCCCTCCCCCACAAGCAACCGGAACGCCGCGTCACGCCATGACAGCACCGACCGCCGAAATCCTTTCGCCAGACAGCACCGGGCTGGCACGGGCCGCCGCGCTGCTTGCCGAAGGCGGGCTGGTCGCCTTCCCGACCGAGACGGTTTACGGGCTGGGTGCCGATGCGCGTAACGGAACGGCGGTGGCCGGGATCTACGAGGCCAAGGGGCGGCCGAGCTTCAATCCGCTGATCGTGCATGTGGCCGATGTCGAGGCCGCGCGCCGCTATGTCGAATGGTCCGATCTGGCCGACCGGCTGGCCGGAGCCTTCTGGCCCGGTCCGCTGACGCTGGTATTGCCGTTGCGCGAGGGGCACGGGATCTCGCCGCTGGTCACCGCCGGACTCGACACGCTGGCGGTGCGGGTGCCCGAGCATCCGACGGCGCATGCCCTCCTCGCGGCCTTCGGTGGCCCGGTCGCGGCGCCTTCGGCCAATCCGTCCGGTCGTATCAGTTCGACCACGGCGGGTCACGTCCTCGCCGGGCTTGGGGATCGTATTGCCGCTGTCGTCGATGACGGGCCGACCCCGGTCGGGGTGGAATCCACCATTCTGGGCCTTGCCCCGGTGCCCACACTGCTGCGTCCCGGCGGGCTGCCCGCCGAAGCGATCGAGGCGATGCTGGGCGAACCCCTGCAGGGTCTGACCGAGGGCGGTCCGCTGACCGCGCCGGGCCAGATGACATCGCATTATGCCCCCGCCGCGCAGGTCCGGCTGAATGCTGAGGCACCTAACGAGGGCGAACTCTACCTCGGGTTCGGACCGATGAAGGCCGATCTGAACCTGTCCGAGAGCGGGGACCTCAGAGAGGCTGCGGCCAACCTCTTCGGCCACCTGCACGCCCTCGACGCGCGCGCCCTGCCGATTGCGGTCGCCCCGGTGCCGAACCGTGGGCTCGGCGTTGCGATCAACGACCGGCTTCGCCGCGCCGCCGCGCCGCGCGACTGATCTCAGGCGCGGCCCGCGCTGGCCGAGAGCGACAGCGGATCGACGCCCAGCGAGGCCAGCGCCGCCCCCCATTTCTGTTCGTCCTCGAGGTCGTAGACCAGGTGTTCGTCGGCCTCGGCGGTGAGCCAGCCGTTCATCGCGATCTCGGATTCAAGCTGCCCCGGTCCCCAACCGGCATAGCCGAGCATCATCAGCAGCTTCTTCGGGCCGGTGCCCGCGGCGATCTGTTCGAGGATGTCGAGCGTGGCGGTCATGCAGAACCCCTCGCCCACGCTCAGGGACTGCGGCGAGGCCGGGCTCTCGGTGCTGTGCAGCACGAATCCGCGCGCGCCCTCCACGGGACCGCCGAAATAAACCGGCGCATCCTCGTCCTCGGCGACTTTCGGGGTGATTTCGAGCTGGGTCAGCAGATCGCTGATCCGCACGTCCGAGGCGGGCTTGTTCACGATCAGGCCCATCGCCCCGTTGGCATCGTGGTTGCAGAGGTACACGACCGAATGCTCGAACCGCAGATCTCCCATTCCGGGCATCGAGATCAGAAGTTTTCCGGTCAGATCCATCGCAGGTCGGAGCTCCTTGTCTTTCGGTCCGCAGCGCGCATGAGTTCAACATGGGCCGCGACGGGCCGGACCGCAAGGGATAGCTCGGCACCACCCGGACGGCTGTAACCTGCGTTGACCGCAACGTGACTTGGCTTTCCGGCGCGAGTTGCGCAACAAGTTCGCATGAACGTATTCCACGCAGCCATCGCGGCCGTTGCCCTGCTTGCCCCCGTACCGGCGGCATGGGCGCAGGCCCAGACAGCCGAACTGGTGCAGGTCGAGGTCCTCGAGGGCGGCATGACCGCGCGCGGCACCTACCTTGCGGCCCTGTCCTTCACCCTTGCCGATGGCTGGAAGACCTATTGGCGCGCGCCGGGCGATGCGGGCATCCCACCCGAGTTCACCTGGCGCGGATCGCGCAACGTCGCTGCGACGAACCTGACATGGCCGACGCCCATCGTCTTCGATCAGGGCGGATTGCGCAGCATCGGCTACAAGCACAGCCTCGTCCTGCCCATCGAGATCACGCCGCGCGACAAGGGGGACAAGATCCGCCTGAAGGGCGAGGTCGAGCTGGGTGTATGCAGCGATATCTGTGTTCCCGCGACGCTGCGCTTCGACCGCGACCTCGACACCGGCGCGGGCCACAATCCCCTGATCGCGGCAGCGCTGGCAGAACGCCCGCTGTCGGCCAAGGAGGCGGGACTGCGCTCGGCAAGTTGCGCCCTGCGGCCCGGCGACGGCGGCCTGCGGCTGACGGTGACCTTCGCCCTGCCCCCGACCGGCGGCACCGAACTGGTGGTGATCGAGCCCGGCGTGCCGGAGGTCTGGGCATCGGAGGCCGAATCCCACCGGCAGGGCGACGTGCTGACCGCCTCGGCAGATCTGACCTCGGTCGATGGCAGCCCGATCGGCCTCGACCGGTCGGCCATCCGATTCACCGTCCTCGGGACGAAGCACGCGGTTGACATCCGGGGCTGCACCGCCTCCTGATCGGGCCATGACACCCGTTCCACGTCTCGGCGCGATTGCCGTCGTCCTTCACAACGATCACGTCCTGCTGGCGCGGCGCAGGAACCCGCCTGACGCCGGGCTCTGGGGCTATCCGGGCGGGCATGTGGAATGGGGCGAAACAGCCCTCGACGCGGCGGCGCGGGAATTGCAGGAAGAGACCGGCGTGATTGCAAGGCCGCGCGACTACCTGACCAACATCGACATTCTGATCGGCGACGAGGCGGGCGGCACGGGTATCCATTTCCTGCTCGCCGCCGTGGCCTGCGACTATGTCGAGGGCACGCCCTCTGCCGCCGACGATGTGGCCGAGGCGCGATGGGTGGCGTTTGACGAGGTCGAGGCAGGGCACCTGCCGATGAGCGATCGGGTCGCCGAGGTGCTGCACCTCGCCCGCGCTGGCCGGGGCGTGGCGCGATAGACGGCTACTTGCGGCGCTTGTGCTCGTCGAGGCGCGGGGAGATCTCGACGAAGTTGCAGGGCCGGTGCCGGAAATCGAGCTGGAGCGAGAGGATCTCGTCCCAGGCGTCCTTGCAGGCACCGGGGCTGCCGGGCAGCGCGAAGAGGTAGGTACCGCCCGCCACGCCGCCCGTGGCGCGCGACTGTACCGCGCTGGTCCCGATCTTGTTCATCGAAACGATGGTGAAGACCGTGCCGAAGGCGTCGATCTCCTTCTCGTAGACATCGCGGTGCGCCTCGACCGTTACATCGCGCCCGGTCAGGCCGGTGCCGCCGGTCGAGATGACCACGTCGATCTCCGGGTCGGCGACCCAGGCCCGCAACTGCGCCGCGATCTCGGCCCGTTCGTCCGGCAGGATCTTGCGATCGGCCAGCAGGTGCCCGGCGGCCTCGATGCGGTCGACCAGCACCTGACCCGAACGGTCCTCCTCCAGCGACCGGGTGTCCGAGACGGTCAGCACCGCGATACGGACGGGGATGAACTCGCGGCTCTCGTCGATCCGTGACATCAGGAGGCCCTTTCGAGAAAGGCGAGCCGCAGCGCGAGGCCCGCGAAAATCACACCGCTGATCCGGCCCAGCCAAGTGCGCGCGGGGCCGGAGGAGGCAAGGCGGCGCCCGGCGCCACCGGCGAAGAGGCCGACCAGCCCGTTGATGACGAAGCCGCCGATGGCCAGCACCAGACCGAAGATCAGGAACTGCGGCAGCACCGCGTGGGCGGGGTCCACGAATTGCGGAATGAAGGCGAGGACGAAGAGGATCACCTTGGGGTTCGAGAGGTTGACGAAGAACCCCGAGCGGAATGCGCGGCGGGGCGCGATCGGCAGGGTCTCGTCCGCCTCGGCCTGTGCACGGAACGCGCCCCAGGCGAGGTACAGCAGGTAGGCCACGCCGACCCAGCGGATCACGTCGAACAGCCAGGGCATCGCCTGCATCGCGGCGCCAAGGCCAAGCCCGGCGACGGTGACATGCACCAGCGACCCGGCCGAGATACCGGCGCTGGCGGCCAGTGCCGCGCGACCGCCCGAGCGCAGCCCCTGCCCAAGGCAGAACATCATGTCGGCCCCCGGGGTGAGGTTGAGGGCGAGGGCCGCCGGGATGAAGGCAAGCAGGACGAAGGGATCAATCATGGCGTGATCTCGAACCAGTTGGGGACGGGGCCAAGGTTGACCACCTCGGTCGCACCGATCCGGCCCCGCACGCCCCAGCAATCGTGGATATGACCGCAGAGGGCAAGCCTTGGCTGGATCCGTTCGATGGCGGCGCGGATGGCGTGCGAGCCGAGCGAGACACCTTGGGACGTAACATCCGCCAGCCCATGCGGCGGCGAATGCAGCACGAGGATGTCGGTGCTCTCGCAGTCCGCCAACATGCGCTCGGCGTCATCCTCGCTCAGATCGCAGGACCACTGGCCGAACGGTGTCTCGGGCACCGCGTTGCCAAGGCCGAAGAACCGCAGCCCCCCGATCTCGGCGGCCCCGCCGTGCAGCACCTGCATTCCGGGGAGAGCGGCCGCACGAAGCTCGTCCTCGCTCTCGGCGTTACCCGGCACCAGCAGCATCGGGGCCTCGACCCCGGCGAAGAGCGCCATAGCCTCGTCCAGCCTCTGCCGCATGTTGCAGAAATCTCCGGCGCCGATCACGAGATCGGCCTCGCCACTGGCCGCGACGAGCGCGCTGGCCTTGTCGCGCGAAAGGTGGAGGTCGGAAAAGGCGAGTATCTTCATCTGGAGGGTTCCGGGGGTATCAGCCGTCGCTCAGTGGACGTCATTCAGCTTGGCGCGCAGTTCGAGGAGGTCAGCCCAGGCCCTGCGCTTTTCGGCGGGCTGCCGCAGCAGGTAGGCCGGGTGGAACATCGGCAGGACCGGACGGTTCCAGGCCTGTGTCCAGTTCCCCCTGAGGCGCGTGATGCCGCGCTTGCCCAGCACCGCCTCGCAGCTGACGTTGCCCATCAGGACGATGACGTCGGGCGCGGCCAGTTCGACGTGGCGCGCGAGGAACGGCTTCATCATCGCGATCTCTTCGGGCTTGGGCTCGCGGTTCTGCGGCGGCCGCCACGGCAGGACGTTGGTGATGTAGACGCTCTCGCTGCGGCTGAGGTCGATGGCGCCCAGCATCCGGTCGAGCAGCTGCCCTGCACGTCCGACGAATGGACGGCCCTCGCGGTCCTCGTCGCGGCCCGGCGCCTCGCCGATCACCATCAGCCGCGCCCCGGCCACGCCGTCGCAGAAGACGGTGTTGCGGGCACCCTTCTTGAGATCGCAGTGATCGAAGGACTCCATCGCGGCGCGCAGCGCGTCGAGCGAGCCGGCGCTCTTCGCCGCGGCTTTGGCCTCGGCCACTGGGTCGACCTCGGGCTCGGCCACCGGCACGGGCATCGCCATCGACGCCTTCGCGGCCTTGGTGGGCGAGGTTTCGGGCAATTCGTAACGGTTCAGCGGCGCGTCGCAGATCGCCTCGTCCGCGCCGAGGTCGACCTGCCATTCGAGCCAGGCCAGTGCCGTGTGAAATTCGAGTGCTGATTCCATGCTTTGCGCAGCCTAGGTTCTGGACAAGAGGCTTTCCAGAGCCAACTCTTGGAGGGATGACACAGCCGGACGAAACCACGCACTGCCATCGCCACGCGAGTCGGGGCGCGGTGGCTTTCGTCCTGTGGGTCGCGATGGCGCTGGCTTTCGCGCAGATGGGCGTGGCGCAGACCACCCTGCCCGGCCTGAAACCCCAGCCGAACCTGCTGGACCGGGGCAGTTCCGATAACCTGTTCAAGCCCGGCGGCGTGCGCGACATCCTGCGGAAACCGCCCGAGCCGCGCGTGATCGCCCCCACCCCGCCCGTGACCCTGCCGCCGGTCGAGGTGCCCGAGATCAAGTTTCCCTCGGTCGAACGAACCCGGCCCACCCTCAGGGCGCAGGACCGCAAGGGGCCGCTCTGCGTCGACGGCTCCGACAGCTGCCTGCCGCCGACCGAGCCGACGCGCTGCGAGAGCGGCGCGCTCTGCCAGCCGGGGTTTCGCTGCTCCGAGGGCGGCGGCTGCATTCCCCGCGCGGCGGTGGACTGCGGCAAAGGCCGTTACTGTGCGCCCGGCAACATGTGCAGCGTGGATGCGGAGTGCGTGCCCGAGGTGCGCCCGAGAGCGCGGACGGATGAGGCATCCGACAGCGCGGACCCGCTGGAGTGACAGCACAACGCCCCCGGCCCCAAGGCGCGGGTTGAAGACGAGCCGAACTGGTGTAATAAGCAGGCAATTTCCGACGAGGTGCCCCATGAGCTTTTCCCATCGCCATCTTCTGGGAATCGAACATCTCGCCCCGACAGATATCGTGACGATCCTCGATCTCGCCGATACCTATGCCGAGTTGAACCGGAGGCCGAACAAGCATTCCGACGCGCTGGCCGGCCTGACCCAGATCAACATGTTCTTCGAGAACTCGACCCGCACGCAGGCCAGCTTCGAACTGGCGGGCAAGCGGCTGGGCGCGGACGTGATGAACATGTCGATGCAGACCTCGAGCGTGAAGAAGGGCGAGACGCTGATCGACACCGCGATGACGCTGAACGCGATGCACCCCGATCTGCTGGTCGTGCGGCATCCGTCCTCGGGGGCGGTGGACCTGCTGGCGCAGAAGGTGAACTGCGCCGTGCTGAACGCGGGCGACGGCAAGCATGAACACCCGACGCAGGCTTTGCTGGACGCGCTGACGATCCGCCGGGCCAAGGGTCGCCTGCACCGCCTGAACGTGGCGATCTGCGGCGACATCGCGCATTCGCGCGTGGCCCGCTCCAACATCCTGCTGCTGGGCAAGATGGAGAACCGCATCCGCCTGATCGGCCCCCCGACCCTGATGCCCTCGGGCATCGGCGAGTTCGGCGTCGAGGTCTACGAGGACATGAACGAGGGTCTGAAGGACGTCGATGTGGTGATGATGCTGCGCCTCCAGAAGGAACGGATGGACGGCGGCTTCATCCCCTCGGAGCGCGAGTACTACCACCGCTACGGTCTGGACGCCGAGAAGCTGGCCAAGGCTGCGCCCGACGCCATCGTGATGCACCCGGGGCCGATGAACCGGGGCGTCGAGATCGACGGCACCATCGCCGACGACATCAACCGGTCGGTGATCCAGGACCAGGTCGAGATGGGGGTGGCCGTCCGCATGGCCGCCATGGACCTGCTGGCCCGCAACCTGAGGGAACGGAGCGCCGCGTGACCGCCCAGGAGGTCATACCCAAGGGCGAGTCGCACGTCGTGCGCCTGTTCTCGCTCGACATGCCGCGCGAGCAGGTGCGGTTCCTGCGGGAAGAACCCGCAGCGATAGCCGACATACTTGGCGTCGCGGCGATCGACCCAGCCCATGTCGACATCATCCGCATATCCGACCTCGATGACCTCGGTCTGACAGGCTACCTGACGGACGGCTGCGGCGTCCCCGAGACCGAGATCGCGCCCGACCTCGACCGGCTAAAGGCGCTGGACGGGCACGCGATGGTGGTGCTCAGCCGGGCCTTTGGCGAAGGCGGGCAGCACCTGCACCCCTCACCCAAGGTCGAGCTGGTCGCCACTTACGGGCAACCGGGCACCGACTGGAGCGGCGGCACGCTTACCGCCGAGAGCGCCCTGCCCCGCACCGGCAAGGTGCCGCCCCGACAGGCCCGCGCCGAGGCGCGCCGCATCGGTGGCGCGCTCTTCGCGGTGTTCATGGTCCTGATCCTGCTGGTCGTCGGAGTGCTGATATGGTGAGCGCCCCTCCCCTGCGGTTCCGGGCCGACAACGCGGCCTACTTCAACAGCCATCTCAAGGTGGCTGCCGTGGCCATGGCGGGAGCGATGGGCGCCCTCTGGGTGATCGGCGACCCCAACGTCTGGGCCGGTGCCGTGGCCGGGCTGGCCGCCATCGCCTTTCGCGGCTGGTTTCTTGCCGCCGAGGAACTGCAGGCCGTCTGGGAGATCCGGGGCGACGAGTTGCTGGGGCCCGGCGACCGTCACGTCCCGCTCTGCCAGATCGAACGGACCCGCACGCTCGGCAGCTTTGTGCAGGTCATCACACAGGCCGGCGACAAGCACCTGATCAAGTACCAGGCGGACCCCGCCGCCACCATCGCCGCCCTGCGCCGTGCGCAGGCGGTCAGCGCCATTCCCGCAAGGACCCGACCCAATGACCACGCTGTTTGACAATGCCCGCCTGATCGACCCGGAGGCCGGGACCGAGGACATCGGTGCGCTGCTGGTCCGCGACGGGCTCATCCTCGGCACCGGTCCGGACGGCGCCGCGCTGCTGGCCACCGAAGGGCTCGACCGCGCCACGGTCGAAGTCGTGGACTGCCGCGGCAAGTGTCTGGCCCCCGGGATCGTCGATATCGGCGTGAAGGTCTGCGAACCGGGCGAGCGCCACAAGGAGAGCTATCGCTCGGCGGGCCTCGCCGCCGCGGCGGGGGGCGTCACCACCATGGCGACCCGGCCCGACACCATGCCCTCCATCGACACGCCCGAGGTGCTGGAATTCGTCCGCCGCCGCGCCAATGCGGCGGGTCCCGTGCACGTGCTGCCGATGGCGGCGCTGACCAAGGGCCGCGAAGGCCGCGAGATGACCGAAATCGGCTTTCTCATGGACGCGGGCGCGGTCGCCTTTACTGATTGCGACCACGTGGTGCGCGACACCAAGGTGTTTTCCCGCGCGCTGACCTACGCGCGCAGCTGCGGCGCGCTGGTCATCGCCCACCCGCAGGAGCCGGGCCTCTCCGCAGGTGCCGCCGCCACCTCGGGCAAATTCGCCTCGCTGCGCGGCCTTCCGGCGGTTTCGCCGATGGCCGAGCGCATGGGCCTTGACCGTGACATCGCGCTGATCGAGATGACCGGCGCGCGCTACCACGCCGACCAGATCACCACTGCCCGCGCCCTACCGGCGCTGGAGCGGGCCAAGGCCAACGGCCTCGACATCACGGCGGGGGTTTCGATCCACCATCTGACGCTGAACGAATTCGACGTGGCCGACTACCGCACCTTCTTCAAGGTCAAGCCGCCGCTGCGCTCGGAGGACGACCGGCAGGCGGTGATCGAGGCCGTGGCCTCGGGGCTGATCGACGTGATCTGCTCGATGCACACACCCCAGGACGAGGAAAGCAAGCGCCGCCCCTTCGAGGAGGCCGCGAGCGGCGCGGTGGCGCTGGAGACGCTGTTGCCCGCCGCGATGCGCCTCTATCACTCCGGCCAGCTGAGCCTGCCGCAACTGTTCCGCGCGATGTCGCTGAACCCGGCCCGGCGCCTTGGCCTTTCGGCCGGCCGGCTCACTGCCGGCGCGTCCGCCGACCTCGTGCTGTTCGATCCGGATACGCCCTTCGTGCTCGATCGCTACACTCTGCACTCGAAATCGCAGAACACCCCTTTCGATGGGGCCCGGATGCAGGGCAAGGTGCTGGCGACCTACGTGGCCGGCGAGGCCGTATTCCGGAGAGACTGATGCCGACCTTCGACACTTCCCTTCCGATGCTGCTGCTCTGGGCCGTCGTCGGCTATGGCCTCGGCTCGATCGCCTCGGGCATGATCATCGCCCGTGTCATGAACCTTGGCGACCTGCGCAGCATCGGGTCGGGCAACATCGGCGCCACCAACGTTCTGCGCACCGGCAACCGCAAGGCGGCCGCGCTGACGCTGGTCTTCGACGCGCTGAAGGGCGTGATCGCGGTCCTGCTGGCCCGGGCGGTATCAGGCGAGGACGCCGCGCAGGTCGCGGCCTTCTTCGCCTTCCTCGGCCACTGCTTCCCGGTCTGGCTCGGCTTCAAGGGCGGCAAGGGCGTCGCCACCTTCCTCGGGGTCTGGCTGGCGCTGGCATGGCCCGTGGGGCTGGCCTGCTGCGCGACATGGTTGGTGAGCGCCCTGATCACGCGGATTTCCTCGCTGAGCGCCCTCGTCGCTGCGGCCAGTTCCACGATCTGGGCCTTCTTCCTCGGCTATGGCCAGACCGCGCTGCTTGGCATCCTCCTGACCCTGCTCGTCTACTGGCGGCACAGCGCCAACATCGCGCGGATCAAGGCCGGGACCGAACCGAAGATCGGCGCGAAGTAGTCCTTTCAGGTCTGGCGATCAGGTAAAGTCACGGAAAGACCGCAAGGCGGCCCTGACACGAGTGTCCGGGACTGACGCCAATAGACCAGTTTCATGGGCGGAACCGGGTCAGTGCCCGGTTCCGCCCGTTGTTACAGGCTCAGCGCCGTTCCAGTGCCTCGGCGGTGCGCTTGGTGTTGTGGTAGATGCCCAGAACCATGTAGAGCATCCCGCCCGTGAGGATCACGTAGAGAGCGCCCCCGATCAGCAGGCCGATCGCGGAGATGAAGCCGCCGGGCTGACCCGAGAACATGAGACCGAGTGCGCCGATGACAACCATGATCCCCATAAGGATGACGATGACTGCCACCAGTTTCTCGAACGAGCTGATAAAGAAATCGCGCATAGAAAGTTCCTCCTGTCGCAAATGAGCAGATGCTGACGCATAAGCCCCTATTCGGACAAGAGGATCCTGCGGGTGAGCCCGCGGCGCGGTAAACTCTTTCCGGTTGTGGCACCGTGGCGCCACAACCCGTAGGCGCAAATCAGTAGCTGTATTGGCCGTAGATGCGGCTCAGGTCGCCGTTCCAGTCGCCGTTGTAGTGGTCGAGCAGCTCGTCGGCGGGAACCTTGCCGGTGTCGAGGCTCTCTTTCAGGGCGTTCAGGAAATGGGTCTCGTCCGGGACCATGCCGCCGGCCCCCTGTCGCGCACGGGCCTTGAGACCCGCTTCGGAGATCGCGACCACCTCGCGGGCAAGCTCGTGCATGTCGATGCCGTTGACCTTGGCCTGAAGCGCCTGCTCCGAGGCCGCGACCCGCAGGGCCTCGCGCGTCGGTGCGTCCCAGCGCTTGACGAGGTCCCATGCCGCGTCGAGCGAGGATTGGTCGTACATCAGGCCGACCCAGAAGGCTGGCAGCGCGCAGAGTCGGCGCCACGGGCCGCCATCGGCCCCGCGCATCTCGATGAACTTCTTCACCCGTGCTTCGGGGAAGAGCGTGGTCAGGTGGTCCGCCCAGTCGCTCAGCGTCGGGGTCTCGCCCGGCAGCGCCGGGAGATCGCCGTTCATGAAATCGCGGAAGGACTGGCCCAGCGCGTTGATGTAACGACCGTCGCGGTAGACGAAGTACATCGGCACATCGAGGGCGTATTCCACCCAGCGCTCGAAGCCGAAACCCTTCTCGAAGACGAAGGGCACCATGCCGGTCCGGTCGGCGTCGAGGTCGCGCCAGACCCGGCTGCGCCAGGACTTCATCCCGTTGGGCTTGCCTTCGAAGAAAGGCGAATTGGCAAAGAGCGCAGTGGCGACCGGCTGAAGGGCGATGGCGACGCGCATCTTCTGGACCATGTCCTTCTCCGAGGAGAAGTCGAGGTTCACCTGCACGGTGCAGGTCCGGCGCATCATGGTGCGGCCCATGGTGCCGACCTTCTGCATGTAGCCGTCCATCAGCTTGTAACGGCCCTTGGGCATCATCGGCATGTCGTCGTGCGACCAGACCGGCGCGGCCCCGAGCCCGATGAAGCCGACGCCGACCTTGTCGGCCACGTCCTTCACCTCGCGCAGGTGATCGTTCACCTCGTCGCAGGTCTCGTGGATCGTTTCCACCGGCGCACCGGAGAGTTCGAGTTGACCGCCCGGCTCAAGAGAAACGTTGGCGCCGTTCTTGGTCAGACCGATGAGCTTGCCGGATTCCGTGACGGGCGACCAGCCGTGGACATCGCGCAGCCCTTCCAGCACCGCCAGAACCGATCGCTTGCCTTCGTAGGGAATGGGCTGGAGCGTATCCTTGCAGTAGCCGAACTTCTCGTGCTCGGTACCGATGCGCCAATCCGACTTGGGCTTGCAGCCGGAGGCGAGGTATTCGGCCAGTTGTTCGTGCCGTTCGATCGGTCCGCCGCCGGACTGGGGGATGGACATGGGGAGGCGCTCCGTTCCTGAAGATCTTGGCGGCCAGAAGTGAGGGGATTTGGCCGGGGTGTCAATGCAGCCTTTGGTTCGTCGGACGCATCGGTGTCCGCTCCCAGATCACGACAGGGTGAGACGATTTTCCCTGCAGTTGCGCCAGCATGCGCTCGGTCTTCAGGCCCGGCAGGGTCGAGAAGACGTCGAACAGGGCATCGGACCCCGCTGCGTTGATCGGAATCTGCAGCGGCGGCTGCCCCGGCTGGGTCAGCACCCAGTGCGCCGGACGGGCTGTCGGATCAAGGGTGAGACGCTCCAGTTCGCGCGCCGCGACGGCACCGCCGGTCAGCGGGCCGAAATAGGTGATCTGCCCTTCGTCGACGGTGACGACGCCGGGGCCGTTGCTGCTGCTGCGGAAGCGGGCGCGCTGGACACCGATGACGACGAGCGCGATGCCGAGGACGAAGACGCCCCAGCCGACGAGGCCCAGCAGGCCGCGAGGGCCGGTGATCCACGACAACCCTACCAACGCGATCACCACGCCGGTCAGCGCCTCGCGCCAGCGGTAGAGGGCCACGCGGGCCGCTGGTCGGATAAAGCTCATCGCCAGTCTCCCAGATGCGCCTGCCAGAGCGTCAGCGCGGCAACCGCGGCAGTCTCGGCGCGCAGGATGCGGGGGCCGAGCCCGATGGTCCGGGCAAACGGCAGGGCCGAGAGCCGCTTGCGCTCCGCCTCGGAAAACCCGCCCTCGGGACCGATAAGGATGGCCCAGCCGCCGGTTCCGCGCTCGGCCTCGAACAGGGACGCCAGCGCGTCAGACCCGGCGGCGCCCTCGTCGCAGAACAGCAGCTGCCGCCCCTCGGGCCAGTCGGCAAGCAAACGGTCGAGCCGGTGCAGGTCGGCCACCTCGGGCACGACGGTGGCTCCACATTGCTCGGCCGCCTCGACCGCGTTGGCCTGCAGACGGTCCTGCCGCACCCGTTCGGAATTGGTGAAATCGGTCTGCACGGGAACGATCCGCGCGGCGCCCAGTTCGACGGCCTTCTCGACGATGAAGTCGGTCCGGGCCTTCTTGACCGGGGCGAACAGCAGCCAGAGGTCGGGCGGCGAGCGCAGCGGCGCGGTCTGTTCCAGCACGGCAAGGCTGCCGCCCCGCTTGCCCGCGTCCGAGACCTCGGCAAGCCATTCGCCGTCCTGCCCGTTGAACAGCAGGAGGTGCGCCCCCTCGGTCAGCCGCATCACCCCGAACAGGTAATGCGCCTGCTCGCGGCTCAAAGGAACCGTTTGCCCCTGCCCCAGAGGGTGATCTACACAGAGCCTGATCTTCGCAGTCATGGAACGGATATATGCAAGCCAAAGCCCCGGCGCCAGATGGTCAGGTCGCAGATGCCCCGCAAGACAACTGGGTCGATGCCTACGCACCCGCCGCGACCCGCCCCTACCTGCGGCTGGCGCGCGCGGACCGGCCCATCGGGACATGGCTGCTGCTGCTGCCCTGCTGGTGGGGGCTGACGCTTGCCATGCTGGCCGGACAGGACCCGCGCTGGGAGGATCTGTGGATCTTCATCGGCTGCGGCCTCGGCGCCTGGCTGATGCGTGGCGCGGGCTGTACCTGGAACGACATCACCGACCGGGACATCGACGGCAAGGTCGCGCGCACCCGGTCGCGCCCGATTCCCTCTGGCGCGGTCAGCGTCCGGCAGGCGCTGGTCTGGATGGTCATCCAGTGTCTCATCGCGCTCTGTATCCTGCTGACGTTCAACCGCGCGACCATCGCCCTTGGTGTGCTGTCGCTGCTGCCGGTGACGATCTACCCCTTTGCTAAGCGGTTCACCTGGTGGCCGCAGGTCTTTCTCGGGCTCGCCTTCAACTGGGGCGCGATGCTGGCCTGGACCGCCCACAGCGGCAGCCTCGGCTGGCCCCCGGTGATCCTCTACGTCGCCGGGATCGCATGGACGCTGTTCTACGACACCATCTATGCGCATCAGGACACCGAGGACGACGCGCTGATCGGCGTGAAGTCCACCGCCCGGCTTTTCGGCGAGAACTCTCCGACCTACCTGAAGTATTTTCTCGTGATCTGCGTGGGACTGATGGCGGTGGCGATCATCCTCGCCCTTCAGCCGAATGCCTCGATCCTCGCGCTGGTGCTGGCGCTGGCCGGGCCCTGGGCGATGGGCTGGCACATGGCCTGGCAGCTGCGCGGCTTCGATCCCGAGGACGATTCCAAGATGCTGCGCCTGTTCCGCGCCAACCGCGATACCGGCTTCATTCCGCTTATATTCTTCGTCGCCGCCCTGCTCGCCTGATTGAACACGGGCGGCAGCGCCGCTAATACGGACCAGATCCGACAGCCGAACGAGGCCCCTAACCTCTCATGCGCCTACCTTCCGCCGTTATCGTGGCTCTGAGCTTCATCGCAGGAGCCGCCGTTTGCGTGATCGCCGCCGGGTTCCTGGCAACTGCCGTCGAGGACACGACCGAGCGGGCAATACGTGAGGCGATGACCGACAAGGGACACGACTGGACCCAGGTCCGCGCCGACGGTCTGCGCGTCGTTCTGAGCGGTACCGCCCCGACAGAGGCCGCGCGCTTCTCGGCCGGCTCCACCGCACGCACGCTCGTCGACCCCTCGCGCGTCATCGACGCGATGGACACCGCACCGTCCAACGACCTGAACCCGCCCCGCTTCTCCGCCGAGATCCTGCGCAACGCCAGCGGCATCTCCCTGATCGGCCTTGTGCCCCGCGGCATGGACCGCGCCGGTCTGGTCGACCAACTCTCGGATATCGCGCAGGTCAGCGACCTGCTGGACGCGGCCGACTACCCGGTGCCCGAGGGTTGGAACGAAGCCGTCAAGTTCACCGCCTTCGCGCTCGACAAGCTGCCCCGCTCGAAGGTCTCGGTCGAGGCCGGACGGGTGGAAGTGACCGCCATCGCCGATAGCCCCGATGCCAAGCGGCGGCTGGAAAACACCCTGAAAAAGGCCGTTCCCGGCGGGCTGATCGTACGGCTCGACATCACCGCGCCGCGCCCGGTAATTACGCCCTTCACCCTGCGCTACCTGATCGACGACAACGGTGCGCGCTTTGACGCGTGCTCGGCCGATACCGAGCAGGCCCGCGCCCGTATCCTCGCAGCCGCCAACGCGGCGGGCGGCAACGGCGGGGCAAGCTGCGTCCTTGGCCTTGGCGTTCCCTCGCCGAAATGGGCCGAGGCGGCAGCGCTGGGGATCAGCAAGCTGGCAGAGATCGGCAAGGGCTCGATCACCTTCGCGGATGCCGACATCACGCTGGTTGCCGCCGAGGGCACCCCGTCTGCCACCTTCGACCGCGTGGTCGGCGAACTGCAGGCCGCCCTGCCCCGCGTCTTTGCCCTGCACGCCGTCCTTCCGGTGGCCGAGGGCCAGAACAACGCGGGCCCGCCCGAGTTTACCGCGACGCTCAGCCCCGAGGGGCTGGTCCAACTGCGCGGACGCCTGAACGACGAGACCATGCAGCGCATGGCCGACGCCTACGCCAAGGCGCGGTTCGGCTCCTCCAGCGTCTACTCGGCCGCCCGGACAGCCGAGGACCTGCCCGCCGACTGGCCCATCCGGGTGCTGTCGGGCATCGAGGCCCTGTCGCGCCTGTCCAACGGCGTCGTCAGCGTCACGCCCGAGGTGATCACCGTGCGCGGCATCAGCCACGACGAGGACGCACAGGCCACTATCGCGGGCTTCCTCTCGGACCGTCTTGGCGACGCCAAGTCCTATTCGCTGGACATCACCTACGAGGCGCCTCCGCCGCCTGCGGACGAGCCCATGACCCCGGAGATGTGCGAATCCCAGATCGCCGAGGTGCAGCGCTCGACCGGCAAGATCACCTTCGAACCGGGTTCGGCCACCATCGCGGCCTCGTCTCTCGACACCATGAACGCCATCGCCACGATCCTGTCGGACTGCGGCGAAATCCGGCTGGAAATCCAGGGCCATACCGACAGCCAGGGCCGCGAGTCGATGAACCAAGCGCTGAGCCAGGATCGCGCACAGACCGTGCTGAACGAATTGAGATCGCGCCGCGTGCTGACCTCGACCTATACCGCCAAGGGCTATGGCGAGTCGGTTCCGATCGCGGAGAACGACACCGAGGAAGGCCGCGAGGCCAACCGACGCATCGAGTTCCGCCTGATCCAGCCGGGCACCTCGAAAGAGATCCCGACGACACTGGAATCGGTGGCGCAGCAGAGCACCAGCGGCGCAGAGAGCACGGAAGACGACGCCGGACAGGGCGAGGAAGCCGTGGACGAGGAAGCGGCCACCGATGAGGCCTCCGGAGACGAGGGCAGCGGCGACGGCGAACCCGGCGCGGAAGAGGAAGAGACGACCAATGAACAGAACTGAGTTCATCATCACGACGGCGGTCATCCTGTTCGTCGCCTTTGCCCTGGGCTGGTTCGCCAACTGGCTGATCCACCGCTTTACCCGCGTCAGCGCCAAGGACGTCGACGAGTTGGACCGGATGAGCCATGAGCTGCACGAGGCCGAGGAGACCCGCGACCAGGCGATCACCTATCTCCAGCACCGCGAATCCGAACTGTCGAACCGGCTGAGCCAGACCGAGGCCGAACTGCGGGCCGCGATGGACGGGCTGCGCGACGCGCGGCACGAGGCAGAGGAACTGCGCTCCCGGCTGCAACGCGGCCGCGCCTGATCTCCAGCTGATCCTATCGGAATGCGAGCGCCCTGCCCCGGGGGCTACCAGCGCTTCAGCGCGTCCTCGTCCTCGCAGCGGGCAGCCACCCAGCCTTCGCCGGCTCGGGTGATTTCCTTCTTCCAGAAGGGCGCGCGCGATTTCAGGTAATCCATGAGGAATTCCGCCGCCTCGAACGCGTCCTTGCGGTGCGGCGCAGCGGTGGCGACCATCATGATGCGTTCGCCCGGTGCCAGACGCCCGTAGCGGTGAATCACGAGGACGTCGCCCAGCGACCAGCGGTCCCGGGCGTCCTCGGCGATCTTGCGGATCGCGCTCTCGGTCATGCCCGGATAGTGCTCGATCTCCATGGCCTCCAGCCCGCCATCGACGTCGCGAACCACCCCGGTAAAGGTCACGACCGCACCCATGCCCGTGGCGGCCGCGGCGAAGACGTCGGATTCGGCGCCGAGATCGAAGGGCTGCTCCTGCACGGCGATGCGCATCTCAGCCCCCGGTCATCGGCGGAAAGAAGGCCACCTCGCGCACGCCCGCAAGCGGCGCGTCGAAATCGCTGAGTTCCTGATCGAGCGCGACGCGCAGCGCGGAGATATCGGCGAAGGCCGCCGCGTAGCGCTCCTCGCGGGCGCTCAGTTCCTCGACCAGTTCAGACACCGTCGCGGCCCCGGTCTCGACCCGTTCCTTGGGGAGCCCGATCCGTTCACGCACCCAGGCGAAGTAAAGCACGTCCATCAGTTTCCCTCCCTGAGAAAGGGTAGCGCCTTGCGAAAATAATCAAACCCGGTGATCAGCGTAAGGCTCGCCGCGACCCAGAGCAGCCAGAGCCCCGCGCGCCCGCTCCATTCCATCCCGGCCAGTTTCCAGCGCAGCCCCAGCGGATCGGCGGCCTCGCCGCTGATGACACGCTCGAAGGTCGCGGAATCGAGCCCGAAGGCCGACATCCCGAGATAGTGTTCGAAGATCCCCTGCGCGAAGAGCACGGCGATGGCCACCATCTGGAACGTCGTCTTCCACTTGGCGAGCTTCGTCACCTTCAGCGTGCCCGCGGTATCGCCAAGGAACTCGCGCAGGCCGGTGACAAAGACCTCGCGGAAGAGAATCACGGTGGTCGGCAGCACCAGCCACGGCGACATCGAGGAATAGCCCACGATCACCATCAGCGCGATCACCACCATCGCCTTGTCGGCGATGGGGTCCAGCATGGCGCCAAGCTTGGTTTCCTGCTTCCAGCTACGTGCGAGGTAGCCGTCGAACCAGTCGGTGATCGCCGCCCCGAGGAACAGGATCAGCGCGAACCAGTCCGCCCAGGGCCTGTTGAAGTACAGGAACATGACAGCGAGCCCCGGCGCCGCCAAAAGCCGGAGCGTTGTCAGGATGTTGGGCAAGGTCCATTTCATGAGGATGTCCTACAGCCAAGGCGCGGCATTGGAAAGCGGATGCGCGAAAGGGTTTGCCGGACCGGCCACATTCGGACCGGACAGACAAACCCCAACTGGGAATGCGAGAGGTGTCGCGCAATAGGTCGGCCCTTGCAGGCGGTCGGCCATCCGGCCGGGTGCTTGAAACGGACTCTTCATCAATACTTCGGTGACCCGGCTTGCGACGACATGAAGTTAAACGCCTTAGGCGCCGTTATCTGTCGCTTCCGGGGCGGAAAATTCAACCCCTGCCGCGTTACTCGATCGAGGTATTCAGCTTTGCCCCGGCCTTCTCGCCGTGCTTGGTCGACTTGTCGAAGGCGCCGTGGATCTTGTTCAGACGATCATCCATCGCACTGCCGCCGAACTTCTCGAACATCTTGGTCTTGAGATCGTCGATGGCAAAGTTGCGGGCGTCGGTCTCGGTCTCGCCCAGCCCCGTGCCGCGCATCGCGTTCAGTTCCTTGACCATCTTCTCGCACTCGGCGACGGCCTTCTTGACGTGCTCCATCTCGTGGCTGCGAGCCTTTTCGTAGAACCGGCGCCATTCCTTCGTCGCGGTCTTTGACAGGCCCGACACGCTCATGTTGGGGCAGTCGACATAGCTCATCAGGATCACGTTCATCGACTTGATCTTGCATTTGGCCTCGAACCAGCCGGTGCGCTTCTCGACCTTGATCTTGCCGTCGCCGGTAAAGCTGGCGCGGTCGGGGTCGAAAGTGACCTCGGTCGTCGTCAGAAAGGCGACGTGCTTGTTGTCGTTGGGGTCGACCGGTCCGGTTTTCACGATCGAATCCCAGACTTCCTTGAGCGTCTTGCCCTTGGTCTTGTACGTCGCAAAGCGCGGCGATGCGTAGGTCAGTGATGCAGGCATGTGGTTTCCTCCAAGCCACGGGTTCCCGAATTCGCGGTCAATGTACCACGTCGGGACAGCCCGGTCTGGGATGCGGATCACACAGGCTCAGCCCTTCTCGTGGAAGTACCCGTATATGGTTTCGGCCAGCGTGTCCGAGATGCCATCCACCGCCTTGAGGTCGGCGAGATCGGCGCGCGAGACCGCCTTGGCCGAACCGAAATGCGCCAGCAGTGCCCGTTTGCGGGTGGCGCCGACGCCGGGCACCTCGTCCAGCGGGTTGGCCCCCATCGACTTGGCCCGCTTGGCGCGGTGGGTGCCGATGGCAAAGCGGTGGGCCTCGTCGCGCAGGCGCTGGACGAAGTAGAGCACCGGGTCGTTGTGGCGCAGCGCAAAGGGGCGCTGGCCCGGACGGTGGAACTCTTCCTTGCCGGCGTCCCGGTCGACGCCCTTGGCGACGCCGACCATCGGGATGTCCTCGACCCCGTGTTCCTCCATGATCTCGGCAACCGCGCTGACCTGCCCGGCGCCGCCATCGATCAGCAGCAAGTCCGGCCACATGCCATTGTCACGGTCCGGGTCCTCTTTCAGCAGGCGCGAGAAGCGGCGGGTCAGGACCTCCTTCATCATGCCGAAGTCGTCCCCGGGCGTAAGCTCCTCGCCCCGAATGTTGAACTTGCGGTACTGGCTCTTCATGAACCCGTCAGGCCCCGCGACGATCATGGCGCCGACCGCGTTGGTGCCCATGATGTGCGAGTTGTCATAGACCTCGATCCGGTCCGGCGGGCCTTCCAGTCCGAAGGCATCGGCGAGGCCGCCCAGCAGCTTGGCCTGGGTCGCGCTCTCGGACATGCGGCGCGCGAGGCTTTCGCGGGCGTTGCGCATCGCGCCAGAGACCAGTTCGGCCTTTTCCCCGCGCTGCGGCACAAGGATCTCGACCTTGCGGTTGGCCTTCTGGCTCAGCGCCTCGGTCATCAGGTCGGTGTTCTCGATCTCGTCCGACAGGATCACCTGACGCGGCGGTTCCTTGTTGTCGTAGAACTGCCCGAGGAAGGCTTCCATCACCTCGGCTGCCGAGACATCGGCGCCGACTCGGGGATAGAAGTCCTTGTTGCCCCAGTTCTGGTTGGCGCGGATGAAGAAGACCTGAACACAGGCCTGCCCGCTGTCCATGTGCAGAGCGATCACGTCCGCCTCGGTCACGCCGCGCGGGTTGATGCCCTGGGTGCTCTGCACCTGCGTCAGCGCGCGGATCCTGTCGCGCAGGGCGGCGGCCCGCTCGAACTCCATCGCCTCGGACGCCTCGGCCATCTGGTGCGCCAGATCCTCCTGCACCTTGGTCGACCGCCCGGAGAGGAAGCGCTCGGCGTCGGCAACGGCTTCGGCGTAGCCCGCCTTGTCGATCTCGCCGACGCAGGGCGCCGAACAGCGCTTGATCTGGTAGAGCAGGCACGGCCGGGTGCGGCTCTCGAACATCGAGTCCGAGCAGTTCCGCAGCAGGAAGGCCTTTTGCAGCTGGTTCAGCGTCCGGTTGACCGCCCCCGCGCTGGCGAAGGGGCCGAAGTAGTCGCCCTTCTCCTTGCGCGCGCCGCGATGCTTCTTGATCTGCGGAAACTCGTGCGCCTTGGAGACGAGGATGTTGGGGAAGCTTTTGTCGTCCCGTAACAGCACGTTGTACTTGGGCTTGAGTTGCTTGATCAGGTTCTGTTCGAGCAGCAGCGCCTCGGTTTCGGTCCGGGTCGTCAGGAACATCATCGACGCCGTCTCGCGGATCATCCGCTCGATCCGGGGGCTGTGATTGCCCGGTCGCGAGTAGTTCGAGACCCGCGCCTTGAGGTTGCGCGCCTTGCCGACGTAGAGCACCCGCGCCTGCGGGTCGAGCATGCGGTATACCCCCGGCGCGCTGCCCAGCGTCTTGAGATAGGACTGGATGCAGGCATAGCCCCGGAGGGCCGTCGCCTGTGCCGCGATGTCGGAGTCTTGGATGTGCTCGCTCATGCTACAGAGATATGATTCTCTGGCTCCGCCTGCAATCTTGGCGGTTTTGTTTCAAGCGCAAACAAATCCACGGATTATGTGGATAAGTCTGCCGATATCTTTTGGGCACCTGCAAATTTTCCTTGTTTCAGGGCTGGTTCGCTGAATTGACTGTTTTTTAGGCACCATTGTAACTATCTGAATCTAGGCGTAAAATTTTTATTATCTTACCAACACAATGAATCTAAAGAATATTTTGTAACGTCTTGGTAACGGGTTTGCGACCAGTGCAAAACTTCTCGATGCAGGCGCCTGCAGCCATGTGACTCCGTCATTCGACTACGGAATCAAGCGCTTGCCAGCAGCATGCATCTGCCACCGTGAAACGGCCGCGCCGGTCCCTACTCGAGGCCGAGAATATCCGGGGTTTGCCAGCCGAGATGCTGCCCGCCGTCGACGCAGAGCAGCTGTCCGGTGACCGCCGGAGCGTCGAGGAAGTAGCCCAGCGCAGCGGTGATATCCTGCATGTCGGCCCCGCGTTCGAGGATCGTCGCGGCCCTTTGCGCGGCAAAATGCTCCTCGCTCTGGCGGCTGCCGCGCAGGGTCGGGCCCGGGCCGATGGCGTTCACCCGGATCGCCGGGGCAAGCGCCTGCGCGGTGGTCCGCGTCATCGCCCAGAGCCCCATCTTGGCGATGGTGTAGCTCATGAACTCGGGCGTGAGCTTGCGCACCCGCTGGTCGATCATGTTCACGATCAGGCCGGATGCCACCGGCTCTCCCTGCGCGTTCTCGGAGGCGGTCAGGCCCTGCCCCGCCATCGCCTGTGTCAGGACGAAGGGTGCGCGCAGGTTGCTCTCGAGATGCCGGTCCCAGCTCTCGCGCGTCGCGCTCCGGACCGAGTCGTACTCGAAGATCGAGGCGTTGTTGACGAGGCAGGTGATCGGCCCGCCCAGCGCTTGGAGCGCGCGCGTCAGCAGTCCGGCGACCTCGTCCTCGACAAGAAAATCAGCCTTGAGCGTCACCGCCCGGCGGCCCAGCGCCGTGATCTCTGCCGCCACCTCTTCGGCGGCCTCGGCCGAACCGGAGTAGTGCACGGCCACGTGGAACCCACGCCCGGCGAGGTAGAGCGCCATAGCGCGACCAAGCCGCTTGCCCGCACCGGTGACCAGCGCGCGTGTCATGCAGAGTGCCTTTCGCGTTCCATCGGCCCCATCATAGCAGCACCGCCGTAGCGTAGGCGAGATAGAGCAGCGTCAGCACGATGCCCCACAGCCGGGTGATGTCGAGCTTGAAGAACACGAAGGGCGCCAGCAGCAGCGAGGCGGCCAGCATGACCCACAGATCGAACCGCAGGAACTGGGGATCGACCGGGATCGGGCCAAAGAAGGTGGCCACGCCAATGATGGCGAGCAGGTTGAACATGTTCGACCCGATCACGTTGCCAAGCGCAACGTCCGCCTGCTTGCGCAGGGCGGCCATCACCGTCGTCGCCAGCTCCGGCAGCGAGGTGCCGACCGCGACCAGCGTCAGGCCGATGACGGTCTCGCTGACGCCATAGGTGAGGGCGATCACGGTGGCGTTCTCGACCAGCAGGTTCGCACCCAGCGGCAGGCCGACCAGGCCCAGCAGCAGGAACATCCCGACGCGCCAGTAGGGCATGTTGGGATCGGCCTCGTCGAGCATCTCGGCCTCGCCATCGTCCATAGAGCAGGCCATGCGGTGCGCACGCGCCTCGTATACCTGATCGAAAAGCAGGACACCGAGCCCAGCCAGCAGGATCAGACCGGACCAGATGGTGAAGATGCCGAAGAAGGCGAGCCCGACGAAGAGCACCGAGGAGATCAGCATGAAGACATAGGTCTTGCGGGTATCGCATTCGCTGGTCTGCAGGCTGGAGAGGATCGCGGGAATGCCAAGCACCAGCAGGATATTCGCGGTGTTCGACCCCACCACGTTGCCGAGCGCGATGCCGGGCACGTTGTCGCGCACTGCGCTGATCGAGATCAGCAGCTCGGGCGCCGAGGTTCCGAAGGCCACGATGGTCAGGCTGACGATCAGCGCCGGAATGCCCAGACGAAGCGACAGGTTGACGGCGCCACGCACCAGCGCGTCGCCCGCCAGAAGCAGGATCACCAGTCCGAGACCGGACAGGAGCCACGGCATCATGATTTGCCTCCCTTTTTGCAGGCGCAGGGCCCCTTGCCGATACGATACCGGCCGCAGGAGGCGCATTTCTTGTCCGACAGACGGGGAATGCCGGGAAAGCGATATCGTCCGAACATGGCAAGGACGATCATCACGATGAGGAACAGCAGGACGATCTTCAGAATCACGTCAGAGGCCAAAGCGCGCGAATTCCGCACGCTCCTCCACTGCGGACAGCGCATCCAGCGCCACCTGCGAACCGAACCGGGACCAGATCGGGCGTTTCAGCCCGTACCGCCGGAACCTGACATCCTCGCCAAAGCGTTCCTGCATCTTCGGCTTGAGGTGGCCGATTCCCTCGATCAGGCCCAGTTCCGCAGCCCGTCCGGCCAGCCAGATATCGCCCTGGAACAGGTCCTTCTTGAGGTCCAGTTTGCCTTCGCGGCGGGTTTTGACGTGGCTGATGAAGTTGCCGTGGATATCGTCCAGCAGGGTTTTCAGGCGCGCCACGTCCTCGGGGTTTTCCGGGCGGAACGGGTCGAGCATGGATTTCGACTTGCCCGCCGTATAGACGCGCCGCTCGACGCCTTGGCGCGCCAGGAAGACATGGGCACCGAAACTGGCCGAGATCACGCCGATGGAGCCGATGACCGAGCTGTCGTCGGCCCAGATCTCGTCGGCCGCTGCTGCCAGCCAGTAGCCGCCGGAGGCCGCGACGTCCTCGACGAAGGCGATAACCGGAACCTTGTTCTCTTCCGACAGACGCCGGATGCGCGCCCCGATCAGCGAGGACTGCACCGGGGAACCGCCGGGAGAGTTGAGTTCGATGGCGACGGCAGAGGGTTTGCCCCGCTTGAACGCCTTTTCAAGGATGGGGGCCAGGGCATTGTCGGTCAGCGACGCGCGCCCCGACATGCCGATGGTCCCGCTCATCCGTACCACTGACACCAGGGGTGTCTTGTCGAGGAAGGGCAGCCGCACTTTCATGCAATGCCATGTAGATTGCCGTTCGGCTGTTAACAAGGTGTCGGCGGAATCTGACCCGACGTGCCCCGGCGAAACGGGGCACGCTCCGGCATTATTGCAACGCCCTCAGCTGCGGATCCGCCAGCCGGTGCGGAAGATCAGCCAGATGATCGCGAGGCACAGGCCGGTGAAGGCGGCAATGGCAAGCAGGCTGACGCCGATGGGCACGTCGGCGATACCGAAGAAGGCCCAGCGGAAACCGGAGATCAGATAGAGCACCGGGTTGAACAGCGTCACCGTCTGCCAGACCGGCGGCAGCATCGACACCGAGTAGAACGACCCACCGAGAAAGATCAGCGGCGTCACGATCAGCAGCGGAACAAGTTGCAATTGCTCGAAGTTCTTCGCCCAGATCCCGATGATGAATCCCAGCAGCGCAAAGCTCAGGCAGGTCAGCACGAGGAAGGCGAGCATCGCCAGCGGATGCGCGATGTGCAGGTCCACGAAGAGCGTCGAGGTCACGAGGATGACGCATCCGATGAACAGCGCCTTGGTGGCCGCTGCACCGACATAGCCCATCACGATTTCAAGGAAGTTGATCGGCGCCGAAAGCAGTTCGAAGATGGTGCCGATGAACTTGGGAAAATAGATGCCGAAGGACCCGTTCGAGATCGCCTGCGTGATAACCGAGAGCATGACCAGCCCCGGCACGATGAACGCGCCATAGCTCACGCCCTCGACCTCGTCGATGCGGCTGCCGATGGCGGCGCCGAAGACCACGAAGTAGAGCGAGGTGGACAGAACCGGAGACAGGAAGCTCTGCAGCAGCGTCCGGAAGAAACGAGCCATCTCGAAGCGGTAGATGGCGGCAATGGCGGCCCAGTTCATGCCGGCTCCTCCGAAACGAGATTGACGAAGATGTCTTCGAGGCTGCTCTGGCGCGTCTTCACGTCGCGAAGCGTCAGACCCGCATCGGCGATGGCGTTCAGCAGCTTGGTGATGCCGGTGCGCTCGGCCCGGGTATCGTAGGAATAGATCAGCGACCGGCCTTCAGCCCCCAGCTCAAGTCCGAAGGGAGCGAGCGCCGCCGGGATCGTCGAAACCGGCGCAACCAGTTCCACCTCCAGTTGCTTCTGGCCCATCTGCTGCATCAGCGCGGCCTTTTCCTCGACCAGCAGCAGGTCGCCACGGGTGATCACGCCCACCCTGTCGGCAATGGCCTCGGCCTCTTCGATGTAGTGCGTGGTGAGAATGATCGTCACGCCGTCGGCCTTGAGCTCGGCCACGATGTCCCACATGTCCTTGCGCAGGGCCACGTCGACACCAGCGGTCGGCTCGTCCAGGAACAGGATGCGCGGTTCGTGGGACAGCGCCTTGGCGATCAGCACCCGCCGCTTCATCCCGCCCGACAGCTCCTTGACCGCGCTGTCCTTCTTGTCCCAGAGGCTCAGCTTGCGCAGGATCTGCTCCAGCTTGGCATCATCGCGCGGCTTGCCGAATAGCCCCCGGGTGAACCGCACGGTGTTCCAGACCTTCTCGAAGGGTTCGAGGTTCACTTCCTGCGGAACCAGCCCGATCAGTTCGCGCGCGGCGCGATAGTCGCGCTGGCTGTCGTGCCCGCCGACGGTGACCGTGCCCGCCGTAGGCGTCACCAGTCCGCAGACCGTCGAGATCAGCGTCGTCTTGCCCGCGCCGTTCGGCCCCAGCAGCGCGAGGATCTCGCCCTCTTCGATGTCGAGCGTCACGCCTTTCAGCGCCTCGAAACCGCCGGCGTAGGTCTTTCGCAGATCCTTGATGTTGAGAATGGCTGTCATGAGCGCCTCCCTTTTCGCGCATGACTTAGGTCACGGAGCCGTGACGGGAAAGAGAGCGCAGCCGCACAAGTACCTGTGCGGCGCGCCCGGAAGGTCAGCGGCCGGTGATCTTGCCGAGCCAGCCCTTCTTTTCGCCGGCCTCTTCCGCCGGGGCTTCTGCCGCTTCGGAGGGGCCTTCGATCTGTTCGACGAGGTTGGTAAAGAACTGGTCGGCCATCTTCTTGGCAAAGCCGTCGATCAGCCGGCTGCCCAGCTGGGCCAGCTTGCCGCCCACCTTGGCCTCGACGTCATAGCTCAGCAGCGTGCCGCCGCTTTCGGTCGGAGCCAGCCTGACCACCGCACCGCCCTTGGCAAAGCCGGCGGCGCCGCCCTTGCCTTCGCCGGTGATGGTGATCTTCTCGTTCTCGACCATGTCCGTCATGGTCACCTGACCCTTGAAGGTCGCCTTGACCGGTCCGACCTTCTGCGTGACGGTGGCCTCGTAGCCATCGGTCACGTTGCCCGAGACGTCTTCAGCGCCGGGCACGCACTGCTTCAGCATCTCCGGGTCCAGCAAGGCGGAATAGACGGTCGCCGGATCGGCCTTGATCTCGCGCTGGTCGCTCATCTGCATGGGTTCGCTCCTGGGGCTGATGTCTTGCGTGCGGGCCAATCTAGCCCAGCCGCCCCGCCGCGCCAATAGAACCTGATATCGAAAAAATGTCGGTTTCATGCATCGACATGCGCGAATCCTGTGATAGCGCCATCTCGTCGGGCGCAAATTCCGTACGCACGACAGGAGAGGAGCCCCCGATGATCGCCATATCCCAGCAGACAACCTCGCCGCGCGCCGCCACCGGGATCGCGTTCATGCTGGCTGCGATGGTGGCGATCTCGATCAACGACATGTTGATCAAGCACCTGTCGGGCGACTACCCGCTGCACCAGATCGTCTTTACCCGCTCTGCCATCGGCATCATCTTCAGCATGATGATCCTGCAGATCGAGGGCGGTTTCCGCCTGCTCAGGACCGCGCACCCCGTGCTGCATGTCCTGCGCGGCCTGCTGGTCGTGGTGTCGAACATGACCTACTTCGTCGCGCTGGCGGTGATGCCGCTGGCCGATGCGGTCGCCCTGTTCTTTGCCGCGCCCCTGTTCATCACCCTGCTGTCGATCCCGATCCTCGGCGAAAAGGTCGGCCCGTTGCGCATGGGCGCCGTCATCGTCGGCTTCATCGGCGTCATCATCATGCAGCGCCCTTGGGAGAGCAGTTCGGACCTAGGCATCAGCCGCTTCGTGATGATGCTCCCCGTCATCTCGGCCCTGACCTACGCGCTCCTGCAACTGCTGACCCGCAAGCTCGGGGCGACCAGCAGCGCCTCGGCCATGTCGATCTATATCCAGGCGATGTTCGTGCTGGTGTCGCTCGGGTTCCTCGTCATCGCTGGCGATGGCCGCTTCGCGGAAGGCAGCGAGAATCAGAGCGTCATCTTCCTGCTGCGCGCCTGGGTCTGGCCCGGCGAAGGCGACTGGTGGCCGCTGCTGGGGCTCGGGCTTAACTCGGCGATCGTGGGGTATTGCCTCAGCCAAGCCTATCGGCTGACCGACGCGGCGACCATCGCGCCCTACGAGTACATCGGCCTGCCGCTGGCGGTGTTCTGGGGCTGGTTCCTGTGGTCCGACCTGCCCGGCCCCTTCGTCTGGGCAGGCATGTCGCTGATCATCGCATCGGGTCTTTTCGTGTTCTTCCGGGAAAAGCAGAAGGCCCGGAAAATCGCCCGTGCGGCAGAGGTTAAGGGGCGCTACTGACTCGCGGAAGGGCCGGACCCCGCGAAGACACAACCAATGCGAGAAACACCCTGCCCCGGCGCGTGAAACACACGTGGCGCGCGGAAACCGTTGACCCGCACCCCGGAATCCTGTGACTAATTTTCAGGCAGTCGCCATGGTCCGATCAGAGAGGGAAGCAGGGGCCGAGAAGGAGACAGTTGTCGAAGCCATTCTTCGGATTATGATAATCGCATGGCAGGTAAAAAAACATTCTTTGATGAAATGAAGGGCGTGGAGGGCAGCACCCGGCCCGCATACGCCGCTTACCACGATTGGTTCCGACAGCAGGACCCGGATCGTCTCACCAAGAAATCCCTCGATGCCGAAGCCTTTTTCCGAAGGACCGGGATCACCTTCAACGTCTACGGCCAGGCCGAGGCGCAGGAGCGGCTGATTCCCTTCGACCTCGTGCCGCGAATCCTCGCCCAGCGCGAGTGGAGCAAGCTGGCCAAGGGCATCGAACAGCGCGTCGCTGCGATCAACGCGTTCCTGCACGACATCTACAACCGGCAGGAAATCTTGCGGGCTGGCCGTGTCCCGAAGGACCTGATCGCCAACAACGAGGCGTTCCTGCCGCAGATGGTCGGGTTCAGCCCGCCGGGGCAGGTCTATACCCATATCGTCGGCACTGACATCGTGCGCACCGGCGAAGGCGACTTCTTCGTGCTCGAGGACAATGCCCGCACGCCCTCCGGCGTCTCCTACATGCTGGAGAACCGCGAGACGATGCTGCAGATGTTCCCGGAGCTCTTCTCGAAGATCAAGGTTCAGCCGGTCAGCGACTATCCCAAGAACCTGCGCCGTTCGCTGGCGGCCTGCGCCCCTGCCGGCGCCGGTCCGAAGCCGACCATCGCGGTGCTGACGCCGGGCATCTACAACTCGGCCTATTTCGAGCATTCCTTCCTCGCCGATCAGATGGGCGCGGAGCTGGTGGAGGGTCACGACCTGCGCGTCGTCGACGGCCACATCGCCATGCGCACGACCCAGGGCTACAAGCAGATCGACGTGCTATACCGCCGGGTGGACGACGAATTCCTCGATCCGCTGACCTTCAACCCCGACTCGATGCTTGGGGTGCCGGGGATCATGGATATCTACCGCGCGGGCAACATCACCATTGCCAACGCACCGGGCAGCGGCATCGCCGACGACAAGGCGATCTATTCCTACATGCCCGATATCGTCGAGTTCTATACCGGCGAGAAGGCGATCCTGAAGAACGTCGAAACCTGGCGCTGCGGCGAACCCGAGGCGCTGAAATACGTCCTCGACAACCTCAAGGACCTTGTCGTCAAGGAGGTGCACGGCTCGGGCGGCTACGGCATGCTGGTCGGCCCCGCCGCCAGCAAGAAGGAACTGGAAGCCTTCCGCGAGAAGCTGGTGGCCAAGCCGGGCAACTACATCGCCCAGCCGACCCTGTCGCTTTCCACCGTGCCGATCTTCTGCGAGAGTGAACTGGCCCCGCGGCACGTGGACCTGCGCCCCTTCGTGCTGGTTTCGCCGCAGGGCATCAACATCGTACCGGGCGGCCTGACGCGCGTTGCCCTGACCGAAGGGTCGCTGGTGGTGAACTCCAGCCAGGGCGGCGGCACCAAGGACACCTGGGTACTGGAGGACTAGACGATGCTGGGAAAAACCGCCGGCGGCCTCTACTGGATGTTCCGATATCTGGAGAGGGCCGAAAACATCGCGCGTCTCATCGAGGCCGGGTTCCGTATCGCGCTGACGCGCTCGACCGACGCCGAGGGCGAATGGAAATCGGTGGTGACGACCGCAGGGGTCGAAGCCGCCTATGCGCAGAAGTACGAGAGCTATACCTCGGCCCACGTGGTCGACTACCTGCTGCGCGACACCTCCAACCCGTCCAGCGTTCTGTCGGTGATCGCCTTCGCGCGTGACAACGCGCGGGTGGTCCGCACCGCCCTGACCACCGAAGTCTGGGAAGCGGTGAACGAAACCTGGATGACGCTGACCTCGTTGCTGGCACACCCGGTCCGCGAGACCGACCTGCCCGCGATGCTGAACACCATCCGGCAGCAGAGCGCCCTCGTGCGCGGTGCGCTGCACGGCACCATGCTGCGCAACGACATTTACGACTTCAGCCGGATCGGCACCTTCATCGAACGCTCCGACAACACCGCGCGGATCCTTGACGTGAAGTATTACACGCTGTTGCCGCACACCAGTTTCGTGGGCTCGTCGCTGGACAACGTGCAGTGGGAAACCGTGCTGCGCTCGGTCTCGGCGCACCGGTCGTTCCGGTGGCTGGGCGAGAGCGAGATGACGGCCGCCGCGATCGCGGATTTCCTGATCCTCGACCGTCGTCTGCCGCGGTCGCTGTCCTTCTGCACCTCGCAGATCGTGTCGAACCTCGACTACCTCGCCGAGGACTATGGCGAGCGTCACCCCTGCCACGACATGGCCGAGGCCCTGCATTCACGACTGCGCCACAGGACCATCGACTCGATCTTTGAAGAGGGTCTGCACGAGTTCATCACCGCATTCATTCGTGACAACAACGCGCTCGGCATGCAGATTGAGAGCGATTTCCGCTTCAGCGGGTAGAGCGAGACCGATTACCGTGCAACTGAGCATCACTCATACGACGCGCTACACCTACGACGAACCGGTGCACTACGCGCTGCAGAAGGTGCGCCTGATTCCGCGCGATTCCTCGCAGCAACGCATCGCCGACTGGCATGTCGAGATCAACGGCGGCCAGCGCGAGGTGAGCTATCACGACCAGCACGGCAACGTGACCGATCTGGTCAGCGCCGACATCGGCGTGACCGAGATCACCATCACCGCCAGCGGACGGGTCGAGACCTTCGACACTGCCGGGGTGCTGGGGCAGGTCTATGGCGCGGTTCCGCTCTGGCACTATTGCCAGCCCACCCCGCTGACGAAACCCGGCGAGGGCATCGTCGCGCTGGCACAGGACCTCAAGGGGGCTGGCGACCAGCTTGCCGCCCTCCATGCGCTCTCGGCCAAGATCGCCGAGACCGTGAAATACGGCACCGGCCAGACCTATGCCGCGACCGATGCCGAGGCCGCGCTTGCCGGCGGTCAGGGCGTCTGCCAGGACCACGCGCATATCCTGATCGCCGCCGCCCGCAGCGCCGGGGTCCCGGCGCGCTACGTCAGCGGATACCTGATGATGGACGACCGCGTCGACCAGGACGCCACCCACGCCTGGGCCGAGGCCCATGTGGCGCACCTTGGCTGGGTCGGTTTCGATGTCTCAAACGGGCAGTGCCCCGACGAACGCTACGTGAGGATCGCAGTCGGGCGCGACTATCGCGAGGCCGCACCGATTTCCGGCCTGCGGCACGGTGCGGGCGATGAATCGATGATTGTCTCGCTGCAAGTGCAGCAGTAAGAGATTCCCTGACCTCGATGTCCAAACTCGTTCCGGTGCATACATGACCTACTGCGTGGGCCTCTCCCTAGATCGGGGGCTCGTCTTCATGTCCGATACCCGCACCAATGCGGGCGTCGACAACTTTTCCACCACCTGCAAGATGCACACCTTCGAGACCCCCGGAGAGCGGCTGATCACCATCATGACCGCCGGGAATCTCGCGACGACGCAGGCCCTGATCAGCCTGCTCGAGGAGCGCTCCAAGGCCGCAGCGGACCGCGATCCGACCATCCTGCAGGTGCCGTCGATGTTCCAGGCCGCGCGCCTGATCGGCACCACCCTGCGCGAGGTCATCGCCGAGAGCACCAACGAAGGCCAGATGTCCGATGCCGGGTTCCAGGCGACCTTGATCGTCGGCGGACAGATCAAGGGCGGTCCCCCGCGCCTGTTCCTTGTCTACCCCGAAGGCAACTTCATTGAGGCCACCGAGGATTCGCCCTTTTTCCAGATCGGCGAGACCAAGTACGGCAAGCCGATCCTCGTGCGGACCTATGACGCCGGGATGAGCTTCAGCGAGGCGATCAAGCTGCTGCTGGTCTCCTTCGACTCGACGGTCAAGGCGAACCTCTCGGTCGGCCTGCCCTTCGACGTGCTGACCTACGAGAAGGACTCCTTCCGCGTGGACAAGCGTATCCGGATCGAAATGGACGACCCGATGTACCAGTCGATCTCGACCGGCTGGGGCGATGCCCTGCGCGCGGCCTTCGACCTGCTGCCGTCCTACGAACTCTAAACGGGCGTCCGGAACCCGGAACGGCCCTGCGACGTTTCACCCCCGCAGGGTTTTATCGGCTCCACTCCGTGGCCGACCCCTCGCATCGTGAGAGGGGACCGCGACCATCATGCCAGCCACCACGCCAGCCGCCGACACCGTCGACCCAAGGGCCGCCACGCCCGTCGCCGCCGCCTCGGTCAGCAAGCCGGAAGACCCCGAAACCACCGACGAACATCCTATCTACGACGGGAAAACCATGTCGCAGATCGTGATCTTCCTGATTGGCACCGTCACCGTATTCGTCGTGCTCTGGCAGGCGCAGGGCTTTTTCGCGCCCGTGCTGTCGGCCTTCGTTCTCGGGATCGTGCTCTCGCCGCTCTCCCGGTTCTGGCACCGGCTGAGGCTGCGCCCCTCGCTCGCGGCGCTGGCAACGCTGGTGATCGTGCTGCTGGCGCTGGTCTGCATCGTCTTCATCGCCGAGCCCTACGTGAGCCAGGCGGTCAATCGTGCGCCGATCATCTGGGCGGAGTTCCGCGATGCCATCGAAGGTATCCGGAACATGCTGCAGGGCCTCGACGAACTGACCAAGGACGTTGCCGCCTCGGTCGACCCGGAAACCGGCAAGGAGGCCGCCAAGGAAGGCGGCGTCGCGGTGCCCAGCGCCACCGACGCTCTGTTCTATGCCCCGCAGGTACTTGGGCAGGTGATGATCTTCTCGGGCGCGCTCTACTTCTTCCTGCTGTCGAAGTTCGAGATCTACGGCTGGATCGGCAAGTCGCTGCGCAATGTCGAACAGAGCGATTTCGAGTTCGCTGAACGCCGCGTCGCCGACTACTTCCTGACCATCACCACCATCAACGCCTGCTTCGGGCTGCTTGTGGCCGGGGTGATGCACCTGCTCGGGATGCCTGCCGCGGGGTTCTGGGGGCTGGCCGCCTTCCTGCTGAACTACATCCTCTACCTCGGGCCGATCTTCCTGGCCGCCGCCCTGCTGGTCACCGGTCTGGTGGTGTTCGACGGCCCCATCAGCGTCGCCCCCGCCCTGATCTACATGACCATGAACGCGATGGAGGGGCAGTTCATCACCCCGGCCTTCGTCGGTCAGCAGATGAGGATCAACCCCCTGCTCGTTTTCCTGTCGCTGGTGTTCTGGCTCTGGCTCTGGGGCCCCATCGGCGGCATCATCGCGATCCCGCTGATGATCTGGACCATCGGCATGGCCGAGGCGGTGATGGGCCAGCCGATCGCGACCGGGCTGCCCGCCCGCCGCATCCGTGAACTGGAGAAGAAGGGCGCGTAACGGAACGCGCCCCCCTTCCCTTCTCTCTGATCAGTAGCTTTCGGCCTGCGGCAGGAACTCTGCCGCCTCGAAGATCACCGTCATCGTATAAGTGTCTTCGGTCGCGGTGATGTCGATGTCGGCGCCCAGCTGGATCGCAAAGGCGTTGATCAGCCGCGTTCCCATCCCCGTGCTCTCGCCCCGGCCCTCGCCGGTGGCGGAGTTCGAGAAACGGAAGATCCTCTGCTTGCCTTCCCCGACCTTGAAGCTGACGTGGATCCAGGGCGCGGAGCCATTGGCCGAGGAGGCGTACTTCATCGCGTTGGTTGCCGCCTCGGCGGCAAGCAGGGACATCGGCACCGCCTGATCGGGATAGAGCATGACGTCATCAATATCCTGCTTGACCTGCACAGCCTCGCCGTCGGCCGAGCCGATATCGACGCTGTTCTCGAGGATTTCCTTCACGAGGTGGCCGACGTTGACCCGCCCGGCCGCGTTGTTCTGGTAGAGGTCGCGGTGGATGGTGGCGAGGCTCAGGACCCGGTCCTGCACGCGCCGCAGGATCGACTTGGTCTCTTCGTTCGAGACGTTGCGGATCTGCATGTTCACGATCGACGAGATAAGCTGAAGATTGTTCTTCACCCGGTGATGGATCTCGCGGATCAGCACGTTCTTCTCGTGCACCGCGTTTTCCAGCCGCGCCTCGTCCTGCAGGATCGAGTAGGCCATGGTGTCGAAACTGTTCTGGATCTCCCTCAGTTCCGCCGGCATCTCGCTGCCCGAACCGTCCTCGCGCAATGTCCGGTCGCGCGCAAAGCGCACCATCTGGCGCCGCAGGCTGCGCACGTGGCGCAGGACCAGTCGGTGGGTCGCCATCAGGACAACGACGAGGCTGGTCAGCCACATCAGCGCCGGGAACAGGATGGCGGGGTAACTGCCGCCGATCTGGTCCACCAACCCGCTGCGCGCATCCCAGATGCCAAGAACGTAGAGCTGCCCCTTCTCGATGGGCACCACGGTGTAAATCCGGTCCTCGCCGTTGCGGTTGTTGCTCGAGAAGGCAGTGGATTTCTGTTCGGCAAGCGAGGCGAGGCTCAGCCCCATCGGCAGCCTCGAGTCGTTGAAGGCGCCACCGGCGCGCACGGTCAGGACCTCGCCCTTGGCGTTGAAGGTGATCAGGTCCTTCAGGGCTTCCGGTCTCGGAACGCCGACGCCCTCGTTCGAGGCGACGAACGAGGCCAGCGGGATCGACAGGGCCACCCGGCCGGCGTTCTGTTCGTTCAGGTAGAACGGGATAGATACGGTGATCACCGGCGTCTGGCTGACGGTCGGGTTCATCGTGACCCGCACCAGCGGGCCGGTGCTCGACAGCATTTCCTGCACCCGCGCCAGCCCGGAGACATCCAGGGTTTCGCCGGTGGTGCTGCATTCCATTATCCCGGACGTCGGGATGATGCCTGCGAAGCTGAACCGCTCGGAACTCTCCACGATCATCGACAGGCGGCGCGAACAGCCTTCCTTGTCCGCCAGGAGGTCAGGCACCATGACGGAGACACTGTCCGCAACGCCCAGCGCGCGCTGGATGGCCAGACGCTCTTCCACCGCCGATTGCTCGACGGTGGCCAAAAGCGCCAGTTCGGTGTTGCGGCGCACCTTTTCGGTGACGGCCCGGGTCTGGGCGATGGCAATCAGGCCCACCGGCAGCAACGCCAGGGACATCATGACGACGAGACGGACACGAAGCCCGTCCCACCATTTCGACGCGGAGCCGGTCTCCGATACTCCGGCTGTCACTGAAGGACCGGCCCGGCGCTTGCCACCACTGCCATCGTCGCCTGGTCGGTCAGTTCCAGCGGCCCATCCTTGCCAAGGTCCAGCAGCTCCGCCAGCTTGGCGCGCCCCCGGTTGGCCCGGCTCTTGATGGTGCCGACCGCCACGTTGCACATGTCGGCTGCCTCCTCGTAGGAGAAACCGGATGCCCCGACGAGGATCAGCGCCTCGCGCTGTTCGTCCGGCAGGGTCTCGAAGGCACGACGGAAGTCGGAAAGCTGCATCCGCCCGTCATGGTCGGGCTTGACCGAAAGACTCGCCGTGAACACGCCGTCCACGTCCGCCACCTCTCGGTTCATCTTGCGACGGCTGGAGTAGTAGGTGTTCCGCAGGATGGTAAAGAGCCATGCCCGCATGTTGGTGCCGGGCTTGAACTTCTCGATGTTGGTCCACGCCTTGACCACGGTGTCCTGCACCATGTCATCGGCGGTGGCGCCGTTTCGGGTAAGGCTGAGGGCGAACGCCCGCAGAGCCGGAAGATGATCAACCAGCCCCTCTCTGGGATCCTTGTGGGTCATTTGTCGCCCTTCGCCTCCACATCTTGGGCCTTGAGCAGGGCCAGCAGATCCTTGAAGCGGTCCGGGAGATCTTCCTGAACAAGATCGGAATAGACCAATTTCAAATTCCGATCGATAATTGCCTCGATCCGAGCAGAGTCGTCGGCGTCCTTGTCGTTGCCGGTGGCCATCATTTCTCTCTATTCTTCCCGCGACTGTTGAAAAAATTACTCTCGCTTCGGAACCAAACGCAAACCCGAAGCGTTTGGTTCCGCGAAAAGCGAAAAAAAGGCCTAAGGAATGTCAGAGACGCAAACCACCATGGACCTCTCAGATCAGATCGCCGCAGAACTTCCCTATCTGCGGCGCTATGCGCGCGCGCTGACCGGGTCGCAGTCCAGTGGCGACCAGTACGCCGTGGCGACACTCGAGACCATCTTGCAGGATCGCTCCATCTTCAGTGACCCGGAGATGACGATCAAGGTCGCCCTGTTCAAATGCTTCCATGCCATCTGGGCCAGTTCCGGCGCGCCGGTGCCCGCCGAGGGCGAGAGCACCCTCGCCCGGGCACAGCAGCATCTTGCAAGCCTCGAGACCAATACCCGCGAGGCCCTGCTGCTGGCCACGATCGAGGAATTCACCATCGCGGATATCGCCCGGATCATGGACGTGACCCGCGACGAGGTGCGCCACCTCATCAACGTCGCCCGAAACGACATGCAGAGCGCGATCTCGGGCCGCATCCTCGTGATCGAGGACGAACCGGTCATCGCCGCCGACATCAGCTCGATTGTCACGGAACTCGGCCACCAGGTGACCGGGGTGGGCCGGACCCGCGCGAGCGCCGTGGAACTTGGCCGCGAAACGCGCCCCGACCTGATCCTGGCCGACATCCAGCTGGCCGACAACTCGTCGGGCATCGACGCGGTCAACGACCTGCTGAAGGAATTCGGCGAGGTTCCGGTCATCTTCATCACGGCTTTCCCCGAGCGTCTGCTGACCGGCGAGAGACCCGAGCCGGCCTTCCTGATTTCCAAGCCCTACAAGGAAGAGCAGGTGAAATCGGCGGTGAGCCAGGCGATGTTCTTTGCCTCGACCGAGACCCTGAAATCCTGACGTCTTGAAAATGATCCCCTGTCCTTCGGACGGGGGATTTTCTTTTGCTCCCGGCGGCCGGTTCGGCACGGCCTACGGAGCGGGAATGGCCCTCGATAGGGCCAACTCCGTTACTTTGTCGAACGCCTCAGGAACTGTGCGACGATGGCCACGGCGAACAGCACGAGGAAGATGAAGAACAGGATCTGCGCGATACCAGCAGACGCGCTGGCGATACCGCCAAACCCGAAAACGCCGGCCACGATGGCGACAATGAAAAATATGACAGCCCAGTAAAGCATGGTTGGTTCCTCTCCGGTTAGCAGGTCGTTTCTGCGACTGGCGCCCGTTCCGGCGCGATGTGCAAAATCAACGTTACTTGCTGTGGAAAGTTCCGCCGCGGAATCCGGAGGTTCGAAGAGGTAAGCGCGAGTCTGCCAGACTCTTGCCCGCTCTAGGCGTTGCGCGCGGCCCAGAGGCTTTCGGCGAGCGACTGCGCCGCTTCGACGTCGGGCGCCGCGCCGAGCGTGAACAGCGCCAGCGCCGCTGTCCCGGTGACGATGGCGCTGGCAAAGGCGTCTTCCGCCTCTCCCGACCACAGGGCAGCCAAGTCGCCCGGTTCGACCAGCGCCGGCCCCTCGGCGAGCCTGCCGGTCACGTCTGGCATCAGCGCCGGAGCGGTCATGTCCATCGGTTGCCCATCGCGCAGACCGAAGAGCGCCATCGCCTTGGTCGGGGTCCGCTCGAACTCGCCCCCGCCCCCCTTGATCACCGTCAGCGCGGGCTGGCCCAGCGCGAGGCCGCTGTCTTCCTGAAGCTTCAGGTAGGGCGGGTGGAAGACCCCCTGCACACTGGCGGCCCCCTTGCCCGGATTGAAGAGGCGCAGCGCCGTATTGATGGGCGAGCGCAGCCCCAGCACCTCACGCAGCCGCAGAACCCGCAGGGCGGCCGGGCAAACCTCTCCCAGCGGCAAGTAGACGATGCGGCCCGCCTCCAGCGCGGCGGCCGCGGTGTCGGGATCGGTGGCGGACGGGATTTTAAGCCCGTCGAGCGCTGCGGTGACCGAAGCCGCCTCGGCCTGGTGCGAATTCCAGCCGTGCAGCATGACGGGATAGCCCGCGCGCGCGACCAGCCGGGCCGCCAGCAGGAACCACGGCAGGCCCCGTGTCCGCCCCGCCGCATAGCTCGGCCAGTCGAGGGCGGGCTGCGGCCAGTCGCCCGCTTCGGCCCGCAGGGCATCCACGAACCCGGCGATCTCGTCGGCGTTCTCGCCGCGATAGCGCAGCAGCATCAGCACCGCACCGGCGGCTTCGGGCACGGCGGTTCCCGCCATGATCTGCCCCAGCGCGTCCGCCGCTTCCTCGCGCGTCAGGTGCCGCGAACGGCCGGGGCCGCGCGCCAGCGCCTGCACGTAGGGCAAGAGACTCATTCTGCGGCCAGCCTGGGCGCCGCCCCGCGCAACAGCGCCTCGAGTTCCGGCTTGCAGGATCCGCAGTTGGTTCCGGCCTGCAGCGCGGCGCCGATCTGCGCCACCGAGGTCAGGTTCTGTGCGGAGATCGCGGCGAGGATGGTGTTGACGCCGACATCGAAGCAGGCGCAGACCGTGGCCCCCGGATCGGGCCGGTCGCCACCGGGACGGCCCGACAGCAATTCGGCGCCCGCCTCCTGCCCCAGCAAGCCCGAGAGCCAGGACCGCGAGGCGCCGACCGGCTCGCTCGACGCGAAGAGCGCGGCGCGCAGGCGGCCCTCGGACAGGAACGCGATGCGCGCGCCGCCTCGGTTGGAATCGGTTACGCTGATGGCCTGCACGTCACCCTCGATGGCGAATAGTTCACGGGCGAAAGCATCCCAGTCTTCAGGGGCCTGTGCAACCGCCAACTCGGTCCGCCAGCCGCCATTGGCGCGGGCCTTGACCCAGTAGTCCGCGGTCGGCGCGGGCTCGTCGACCGAGAGCGCGAAGGCATAGGCCGAGGCCGCGAAGGGAACCAGCGCGCAGATCGCCGCCTTGCTCTCGGGCTGGCCGGAGACCGGGTCGGTCAGCCCGGGCACCAGTGCGTCGATGCGGCCCGCGCTGGAGGTCTCGCCGGTCCAGTGCATCGGGGCAAAGACCTGCCCCGGTTGCACCCGGTCGGTCACGAGGACCCGCAGAATGGCGCGCCCGGTTGCGCTGCTGACCTCGGCCAGCGTGGCTGGCGCAAGCCCAAGCCGCTCGGCATCCTCGGGATGCACCTCGACGAAGGGTTCCGCCATATGGGCCGAGAGCCGCGCCGAACGGGCCGTGCGGGTCATCGTGTGCCAGTGATCCCGGGTTCTGCCGGTGTTCAACACGAAGGGGCGTTCCGACGTCGGCTCCACCGCCGGTGCCCGGCTCTGCAGTGCCAGCATCCGCGCCCGCCCGTCGTTGGTGAAGAAACGCCCTTCGCCAAAGAACCGTCCGCCGCTCTGCACGGCGTTCACCGGCCAGCGCAGCGGCTCCATCGCCTCGTAACCGCTGTTGGCGATCCGGGCGAGGCCGGAGATGTCGAAGTCGAGCCCGAAGCGCGCCGCAACACCGCTCAACGCCGCATACTCGCGAAAGATCTCGGCGGGGTGGGCATAGTCGAAGGCGCGGGCAAACCCCATCCGCTGACCGACCTCGGCCAGGATCTGCCAGTCGGGCCGGGCAAGGCCCGGTGCGGGCAGAAAGGCGCGCTGGCGCGAGATGCAGCGTTCGGAATTGGTGACCGTGCCCTCCTTCTCGCCCCACGCGGTCGCCGGCAGCAGGACGTGCGCCAGCCGCGCGGTATCCGTCCGCGCCGTCACGTCCGAGACCACCACGAAATCGCAACCCGCGATGGCGTCGCGCACCGCGTCCGCGTCGGGCATCGAAACCGCCGGGTTGGTGTGGATGATCCACAGCGCCTTGATCCGCCCCTCGCCCACGGCGCGGAACATGTCCACCGCCTTCAGCCCCGCACGCTCGGGCATCACCGGCGCGTTCCAGAACTCGCGCAGCGCGGCGCGGTGTGGCGGGCTTTCGATCTCCATGTGGCAGGCCAGCATGTTGGCCAGCCCACCGACCTCGCGGCCCCCCATCGCGTTCGGCTGCCCGGTCAGCGAGAAGGGCCCCATCCCCGGACGGCCGATGCGGCCGGTCGCAAGGTGGCAGTTCAGGATCGCGTTCACCTTGTCACTGCCCGAGGTCGACTGGTTCACGCCCTGGCTGTAGCAGGTCACAACCTTTTCGGTCCCGGCCCAGAGGGCAAAGAACTGCTCCAGCAGCTCCGGGGCCAGCCCGGTGGCGGAGAGGTCATCGGCGCAGGCGGCGGCAAGGGCCGAGTCGAACCCGTTGACGTGCGCGGCCACGAAGGGCCGGTCCACCGCGCTCATTCGATCGAGATAGGCGAGCAGCCCGTTGAACAGCGCCACGTCCGCGCCGGGAGCGATCGGCAGGTGCAGGTCGGCCAGATCGGTGGTCGCGGTGCGGCGCGGGTCGATGGTGACGACCTTCATCCCGGGCCGCGCCGCCTTGGCCGCCGCGATGCGCTGGTACAGCACCGGGTGGCACCACGCCATGTTCGATCCGGTCAGCACAACGAGATCGGCCAGTTCGAGGTCCTCGTAGAGGCCGGGCACCGTGTCGGTGCCAAAGGCGCGCCGGTGCCCAGCAACCGAGGAGGCCATGCAGAGGCGCGAGTTGGTGTCGATGTTGGCCGATCCGATGAATCCCTTCATCAGCTTGTTGGCCACATAGTAGTCCTCGGTCAGCAACTGCCCCGAGACGTAGAAGGCCACCGAATCCGGTCCGTGCTCGGCGATGGTGTCGCGGAACCGCCGCGCCACGAGGTCCAGCGCGCTGTCCCAGTCGGTCTCGGCCCCGTTGACCTGCGGTGCCAGCAGCCGGTCGTCCAGACCGAGCGTTTCGCCCAGCGCCGACCCCTTGGAACAGAGCCGCCCGCCGTTCGCCGGATGCGCCTTGTCGCCGGTGATGCGGATTTCGCCGGCAACCTTGCTGGCGACGACACCGCAGCCGACCCCGCAATAGGCGCAGGTCGTCCGGATCTCCGTGGGGGCGACGCTTTCCATCACGCCGCGCTCCGCGCCGCCAGACGCTCGGCGTCCAGCAGGACCCGCCCTGCCTCGACCCGCGCCGGGAAGGTCGCGACCGAGCCCTCGTCGGCCCCCTGCGCCATGCCGGTCTCCAGCGAGAAGACCCAGTTGTGCAGCGGGCAGGTCACGCTGTGGCCGTGCACGATGCCCTCGGCCAGCGGCCCGCCCTTGTGCGGGCAGGCGTTGTCGAGTGCGAAGACCCGGTCGTCGCCGGTGCGGAACACCGCGACACAGCCCATGACCGTCTTCACTTTGCGCGCCCCGCGGCGCGGGATGTCGTCGAGCGATCCGATGTCGATCCAGTTGGTCATTCCGCTGCCTCCAGTGTCAGGTCAGCCATCGGCTGATAGGTTTCCGCACGCTCCCGCGCGTGTTCGGCCCAGGGGTCCTTGCGATAGATGCTCTGGCTCAGCTCGAAGGCCTCGACGAGGCGCTTGCGTTCGGCCAGGTCATGCACCACGCGTTCCTTCACCCAGTCGAGGCCCACCTTGGCGACCCACTTGTAGGGCCGGTCGAGGTACTTGGCGTTCTCGCGGTAGAGCTGCATGAAGGCGGTGGCCAGTTCGATGGCCTCCTCCTCGGTCGCCACGTCGGCGAGCCGCTCGGTCTCCTTCACATCCATGCCCGCCGCACCGGCGACCCCGATCTGGTAGCCGCTGTCCACGCAGACCACACCGATGTCCTTGCAGGTCGCCTCGGCACAGTTCCGGGGGCAGCCGGACACCGCCAGCTTGACCTTGTGCGGCGTCCACGAACCCCAGAGTTTTTTCTCCAGCTTGATGCCAAGACCCGAGCTGTCCTGCGTGCCAAACCGGCAGTGCTCTTTCCCGACGCAGGTCTTCACCGTGCGCAGGCCCTTGGAATAGGCGTGGCCCGACACCAGCCCGGCCTTGTTCAGGTCGGCCCAGATGTAGGGCAGATCCTCGCCCTTGACGCCCAGCAGGTCGATCCGCTGGCCGCCGGTCACGTGGACGGTCGGCACCTTGTACTTCTCGGCCGCGTCGGCAATGGCGCGCAGCTCGTTGGGCGTGGTCATCCCGCCCCACATGCGCGGCACCACCGAAAAGGTCCCGTCCTTCTGGATGTTGGCGTGCTTGCGTTCGTTGATGAACCGGCTCTGCGGGTCATCCTTGTACTCCAGCGGCCAGTCGGCCAGCAGGTAGTAGTTCAGCGCCGGGCGGCAGACATGGCAACCGCAGGAGGTTTTCCACCCCAGCTCCTGATGCACCGCCGCCATAGAGGTCAGGCGCTGCGACTTGATCAGCCGCCGCACTTCCTCGTGGGTCAGGTCGGTGCAGCCGCAGACCGGTTGCGCCGCAGGCATCTTGAACTCATCGCCCAGCGTCAGGGCCAGCACCTGTTCGACCAGCCCGGTGCAGGTCCCGCAGGAGGCGCTGGCCTTGGTCTTGGCCCTTACGGCGCCAAGGTCCCCGGCGCCGCCATTGATCGCCTCGACGATCTGTCCCTTGCAAACGCCGTTGCAGCCGCAGATTTCCGCATCATCCGGCAAGGCTGCAACGGCCGCCATAGGGTCCACGGCGGACCCTCCCTGGTAGGCCGGCCCGAAAATGAGCGTGTCGCGCATCTCGGAGATATCCGTTTCGTCCTTGATCAGACCGAAGAACCAGCTCGAGTCTGCGGTGTCCCCGTAGAAGACCGCGCCCCTGACCATGTTCCCTTCGAGAACGAGGCGCTTGTAGACGCCACGCGCCGGGTCGCGGAACACGATGTCCTCGCGGCCCGCGCCGTCGGCAAAGTCACCGGCACTGAACAGGTCGCAGCCGGTGACCTTGAGCTTGGTCGAGAGCGACTTCTGCACAAAGGCCGCCTGCTCGCCCATCAACGTCTGCGCCAGCACCTTGGCCTGATCGTAGAGCGGCGCGACGAGGCCGAAGAGCGCCCCGTCATGCTCCACGCATTCGCCCACGGCGAACACGTCCGCATCCGAGGTGCGCATCTGGTCGTCGACCTGAATGCCCCGCCCCACGGCCAGCCCGGCCGACTGGGCCAGCGCGGTATTCGGGCGAATTCCCACGGCCATCACCAGCAGGTCGCAGGGCAGCTCGGTGCCATCGTCCAGCACCAGCGCCCTCACCTGCCCGTTCTCGCCCACGATCTCCTTGGAGTTGGCCGAGCACAGGACGGTGATGTTCTTCTGCATCAGCGCGCGCCGCAGCAGGAACCCTGCCGCCTCGTCCAGCTGACGCTCCATCAGGTGGCCCATGATGTGCACCACCGTCACCTCGACACCCCGTGCGGCCATACCGGCGGCGGCCTCAAGCCCCAGGAGGCCGCCGCCGATCACCACTGCCTTCTGCCCGGGCGCCAGTGCCATCATGCGCTCGGTGTCTTCGAGGTCGCGATAGGCAATGACGCCCCCGAGGTCATGGCCCGGCAGCGGAATGATGAAGGGGTTGGAACCGGTCGCGAGGACCAGCTTGTCGTAAGGCAGGACGTCGCCGTTGGCCGCCATCACCGTCTTGGCCGCGCGGTCGATGCCCGCGACCTTCTCGCCGAAACGGCAGGTCACGCCGCGCGTCGCGTACCAGTCGTCGTCGTGGGTAACGATCTCTTCATAGGTCTTGTCGCCCGCCAGCACCGGCGAGAGCATGATGCGGTTGTAGTTCCCGCGCGGCTCCGCGTTGAACAGGGTCACGTCCCAGTCGCCCGGCTGTCCGTCGATCAGGTGTTCCAGCATCCGGCCAGAAGCCATGCCGGCCCCGACCACCACGAGTTTCTGTGTCATGTCGCGCTCTCCTCATCGGGGTAGGCGGCTGCAATCATCACGCCGGACAACAGGCCGTAGGCCTCGGTCCAGGCGGCTCTGGTCTCGGCGGTGAACTCCGCGCCAAGACCTTTCTCAAGGGTGTCGATCAGGGCCTGCCCGACCGGCCCGTAGTGATCCGGTTGCACGCCCAGCGGCACGTGGCGGCGGGCAAGCTCCTCGGCGACCGGCACGATGCGGTCGAGGTTGTTGAGCCCGTTCGCCACCACGCCCAAGGTCACCATCAGCTTGCGCCCCTGCTCGTCCATGTCCGAGCGGAACATCGGCCTGACCTCGGGCGAGAGCTCGAACAGGCGGGCATAGAACAGCCCCGCCGCGACGTCGCTGATCGGCGCGACCTTGTCGAAGCTGTCCTGCACGAGGGCAATCTGCTCGGGTGTCATCGCCCTACTCCGCCGCAACCGGCAGCGGCGCCGGCTTGGGTTTCGGCGTGGCGCCATGCTCGTACTCGGCAAGGAAATCGAGAACCTCCTGCCGGTAGGCATAGTAGTCGGGGTGCGCCAGCAGCGCCTTGCGGGTACGCGGGCGCGGCAGGTCCACATCGACGATCTTGCCGATGGTGGCGCGCGGGCCGTTGGTCATCATCACCACGCGGTCGGCCAGCAGGATCGCCTCGTCCACGTCATGGGTGACGCAGATCGCGGTCACCTTGGTGCGGGACCAGACCTCCATCAGCACTTCCTGCAGCTCCCAGCGGGTCAGCGAGTCGAGCATCCCGAAGGGCTCGTCCAGCAGCAGCAGCTTGGGCGAGAGGGCAAAGGCACGGGCGATGCCGACGCGCTGCTTCATGCCGTTCGACATGTCCGCCGCGCCACGGTCCATCGCGTCGGCGAGGCCGACACGTTCGAGGTAGTACTCCACCACATCCTGACGCTCGGCCTGAGACGCCTTCGGGTAGACCTTGTCGACCCCGATCGCCACGTTCTCCTTGGCGGTCAGCCAGGGGAACAGGTTCGGCGACTGGAACACCACCGCGCGCTCCGGATCGGCCCCCTGAACGTGCCGACCGTCGAGCTTGATGGCGCCGGACGAAATGTCGTTCAGACCGGCGGCCATGGTCAGCACCGTGGACTTGCCGCAGCCCGAGTGACCGATCAGCGAGATGAACTCGCCCTGATTCATTTTCAGGTTGAAGTCCTCGACCACGGTCAGCGGGCCCTTGGGGGTCGGGTAGATCTTGTGCAACTGGCTGAAATCGAGGAACCGCTCTTCGATCATGCCCTCGCGGGCAGCCTGCACCGCAGCCGGAACCGCGTGGATCGGCTGGACGTTCGGGAGCACGCGCTTTTCCTCGACCTTCGAGGCGATGCCGACGTCCATCAGGTAGGCCGTGACTGCCGCCCGCAGCGCCTTGAAGCCCTCGTGGTGGTTCATCTCGGTCCGGTCGCGCGGACGCGGGATGTCGACCTTGAACTCGGTCCCCAGCGTCCCGTCCGGGTTCAGCGGGATGATCCGGTCGGCAAGGCAGATCGCCTCGTCCACGTCATTGGTGATCAGCACACAGGTCTTGCGGTCGGCTTCCCAGATGCGCTCGATCTCGTCGGCGAGGTTGCCGCGAGTCAGCGCGTCCAGCGCCGAGAGCGGTTCGTCAAGCAGCAGAACCTCGGGGTTCATCGCAAGCGCCCGGGCGACGTTGACCCGCTGGCGCATGCCACCCGACAGTTCCGCCGGACGGCGCGTTGCCGCGTGGCTCAGCCCCACCATCTGCACGTAATGCGCAACCTTTTCGGCCCGCTCCTTCCTGGACAGGTTCGGGAAGATCGTATCCACCGCCAGCCCCACGTTTCCGCTCACGGTGAGCCAGGGCATCAGCGAGTAGTTCTGGAAGATCATCCCGCGTTCCGGGCCGGGGCCGGCGATCTCCGCCCCCTTGAACAGGACCTTGCCGGTCGTCGGCATCTCGAGGCCCGCCATGAGGTTCATCAGGGTGGTCTTGCCAGTGCCGGAGAACCCGAGGAGCACGACGAACTCGCCATCCTGCACCTCGAGGGTGATGTTCTTCAGCACATCCGTCTTGCCGGTGCCGGTGCCGAAGCTCTTGCTGACGTTCTGGAACTCTAGGACAGCCATGACGCTCACCGGTTGTTCGAGAAGGTGAAGAGGGACTGGAGGGCGAACATGACGCGATCCAGCAGGAAGCCGATGATGCCGATGGTGAAGACCGCGACCATGATCTTGGCGAGCGAGGAGGAGGACCCGTTCTGGAACTCGTCCCACACGAACTTGCCGAGGCCGGGGTTCTGGGCCAGCATTTCAGCGGCGATCAGCACCATCCAGCCCACACCGAGCGACAGGCGCAGACCGGTGAAGATCAGCGGCAGGGCCGAGGGCAGGACCAGCTTGGTGATCTTGGTCCAGGTGTTCATTTTCAGCACCTTGGAGACGTTCACCAGGTCCTTGTCGATAGAGGCCACGCCCAAGGCGGTGTTGATCAGCGTCGGCCAGAGCGAGCAGAGCGTCACGGTGATGGCCGACACCAGGAACGACTTGGCAAATAGCCCGTCCTCGCTGGTGTAGACGGCCGAGACCACCATGGTAACGATCGGCAGCCATGCCAGGGGCGACACCGGCTTGAAGATCTGGATCAGCGGGTTCAGCGCCGAGTTGGCGGTGACCGAGAGGCCAGCCATGATGCCGAGCGGGATGGCGATGGCAGAGGCGATCAGGAAGCCGAAGAAGACGGTCTTGATCGAGGTCCAGATCTGTTCGTAGTAGCTTGGCGACCCAGTGTAGGCGATCGGCTTGATGTCGTCGGCGCGGCCCGCGTCGATCAGCTTCTGGTTCCGCTTTTCCACCTGCTCGTAGAACTTGTCACGCTTCGCGGCCTTGGCCTGCGCATCCTGATGCAGGACGATGGCCTGTTCCCAGACCTGCGCCGGCCCGGGCACGGCGCCGAGCGAAGTCTGAACGCGGGGGGCGAGGTTGCCCCAGAGCAGCAGGAACGCAAGGATCGCGATCAGCGGCACCATCAGCAGGCGCCAGATTTCCCTGACCTGCGCCTGCGGGTTGTCGCCTGCGGCGGCGCGCAGGATGGGGGTGATCCAGGCGAGGCCGAGGACCTTGAACCATCCGTCGGCCTTGTTGATGCGGGTGAACAGGCGGGCACGGCGCTCTTCGCGGGCGCGGGCTTCGGCGAATTCAGGGTCGATGGTGGTCATGTCTCGATCCTCGGAAGAATGGTTTGGCTGGAGGCCGCTCCCTGCCCCGTGGCAAGGGAGCGGCAGCGTGGCTTAGCCCTGCACCTCGGTGCCGACGACCTTCTGCTCGCCCTTCAGGCCGATGGTCAGGCTGTCGAGGTAGGCGTTCGGGTGGCGGCCGTCGTAGGGCACGCCGTCGATGATGTCGGCAGCCGGGGTCGGCTCTTTGTAACCATCGCTGTCAAAGGGGAAGTCCGCGGCATTGGCGAGACCGTCATCGACGAGGCTCTTGGCCGCATCGAGGTAGATGTCCGGGCGATAGACCGATTTGGCCACCTCGTCATACCAGGTGTCGGGCTTGGCCTCGGCGATCTGGCCCCAGCGGCGCATCTGGGTCAGGTACCAGACCGCGTCGGAGTAGTAGGGATAGGTCGCGTTGTAGCGGAAGAAAACGTTGAAATCAGGGACTTCGCGAACGTCGCCCTTCTCGTATTCGAAGGTGCCGGTCATCGAGTTGGCGATCACCTCGGCATCGGCGCCGACGTAGTCGGGGCGCGAGAGGATCTCGACCGCTTCCTGACGATTGGCGTTGTCGTTCTCGTCCAGCCAGATGGCGGCGCGGATCAGGGCGCGAACCACGGCCTTGGTGGTGTTCGGGTTTTCCTCGGCAAACTCGGCGGTGATGCCGAAGACCTTCTCTGGGTTGTTCTTCCAGATCTCGAAATCGGTGATCACCGGAACGCCGATGCCCTTGGCCACGGCCTGCTGGTTCCACGGCTCGCCCACGCAATAGCCCGAGATGGTCCCGGCTTCGAGCGTTGCCGGCATCTGCGGCGGCGGCGTCACGGAGAGGAAGGCATCGGCCGCGATCTGGCCCGAGACGTTCTCGGGGCTGTAGAAGCCCGGGTTGATGCCGCCGGCGGCCAGCCAGTAGCGCAGTTCGTAGTTGTGGGTCGAGACGGGGAAGACCATGCCCATGTTGAAGGGTTTGCCCTCGGCCTTGAACTGGTCGATCACCGGCTTCAGTGCCTCGGCCGAGATCGGGTGCTGCGGACGGCCATCCTCCATCGAGGGGATGTTCGGGCGCATCAGGTCCCAGACCTCGTTCGACACGGTGATGCCGTTGCCGTTCAGGTCCATCGAGAAGGGGGTGATGATGTGCGCCTCGGTGCCGAAGCCGATGGTGGCGGCCAGCGGCTGGCCCGCCAGCATGTGCGCCCCGTCAAGCTGCCCGTCGATCACGCCATCCAGCAGGACCTTCCAGTTCGCCTGCGCCTGCAGGGTCACGAACAGACCCTCGTCGAGGAAGTAGCCCTGCTCGTAGGCCACCGCGAGGGGCGCCATGTCGGTGAGCTTGATGAAACCGAAGGTCAGCTGATCCTTTTCCAGCTCCAGCATTTCCGCGTGGGCCAGGGAACCTGCGAGGGCGGTTGCGGAGGCGAGGGCCGCCAAGACACTCTTGTTCATAGTCCAGTCCTTTCAATCGGGGGCGCGACCGCGTGAGGAAAGGGGTGGCGCCGCAAAACAAAAAGGCCGCATCGAACTGATCCGCACAAAGCTGTGCAGAGCGTTCAAGCGACCATGCTTGGAAGTCCCGTCCTGGGATCGTGTCTGACGGCGCCATTGCCTGCCGGACACCTTCAGATACCCACGGTCCTGCCGACCGATCCAGAGAATTTGCGCTAACGGGACGAATTTCCGGTCTGCCCGGGCCGGAAAGCCCGCGCAGTGTTCAAAAAGAGGTCAGGAAATGTCGTAAGGGTCAAAAATTGTGCCGTCGAAGAACTGGTTCCGGGGCAGAATCAGCGTCCCGGACTGGCTGGCCACTGCCGTCGGATCGGCAATCGCGCCTTCCAGTTTCTCGGACGCACCCGGCAGGTCCGCGCCCGTGCCCTGCAGCGCCTCGCGGTAGAGGTCGGACCGGAACACCGCCCGTGCCGCCGCTGCGGCCTCGGCCCGGTCGAGCCCGGTGCGTGCTGCCAGCCGCGTCGCGATCCAGACCGCCTGGCTGCGCCAGGGAAAGCCCGCCACGCCCCGGTGAAACTCGACGAAGTTCTCTACCTTCCGGGTCTCGCCCCGCGACGACACCACGATCTGCCCGGTCAGCGCGCGCTCCAGCACGATGGGCGGAAGGTTGAGGTAGTCGGGACGCGAGAGCAGCTCGGTCGCAATCAGCCGGTTGTCGATGGAATCGAGCCACCTCCCGGCGCGCCAGAGCGCCCGGATCAGGCGAAACGCGAGATCGCGGTGTTCCTCGGCCCAGCCCTGCCGTGTCGCCAGGACCTTCTCGGGCGCAAAGGACCAGATCGCCGCGCCCGGCAATAGCAGCTCACCTACCCCGTTCTCGACCGCGATCGAGCCCCAGGGTTCGCCCACGCAGAAGGCGTCGATTTCTCCCGCCTCCATCGCCTTGGCCATCAGCGGCGGCGGGACGGTGCGGACCGACACCGATTGCGGGGCGGCCACGCCGATGGCGTTTAGCCAGTGATAGACCAGTTCGGCGTGCATCGAGAACGGGAACGGCACCCCGATCCGGATCTGGCGTTCGGAGGCGGCCATCAGCGCCGTGCCCGCCGCGCGCGCGTCGTCAAAGCCAAAGTCGTGCCCGGCCGCGCGCATCCGCGACGCCATCTCGACCGAAACCCCGATGACATTGCCGTTCACCGACAGCAGCGACAGCGCCTCCAGCGGCCGCGCGACTCCGCCGAGGCCCAGCGCCGCGGCCACCGGCACCGGCGCCAGCATGTGGGCCGCATCGACCTGCCCGAGGGCAAGGTGATCGCGCAGAGCCGACCAGCTGGCCGCCTTGCGCAGCACGAGGTCCAGCCCCTCTTCGCGGGCGAAACCGATCTCCTGCGCCACGATCAGCGGCGCCGCGTCGACCAGCGGGATAAAACCGGCAGATAGTTCGGTCAGGCTCACGAGAGAATCCCCGCAGCCGTTACCAGCGCCGACGCCACCTCGATCACCTTCTTGCCCTGATCCATCGCCGCCTTGCGCAGCAGCGCATAGGCCGCATCCTCGTCCAGCCCCTTGGCCTTCATCAGCAGACCCTTGGCGCGGTCGATCACCTTGCGCTCTTCCAGCGCGCGCTTGGTCGCCTCCAGTTCGGCCCGCATCTGCGAGAACATGTGGAACCGGGCGACCGCCGCGTCGAGAATGGGTTTCAGCCGCTCGGGGCGCAGGCCGTCGACCACGTAGGCCGAGACTCCGGCGTCGATCATCGCCTTGGCCAGCCCGTCGCCCGATTGGTTCACGAACATGGCCACGGCACGCTCGGTCGGGCCGGACGCCATCGCCAGTTCCTCGAGCGCATCGCGCGAAGGATTGTCGACGTCGATCAGCACCACGTCGGGGCGGCGCTCGGCGATGCGCCGGGCCAGCCCGGTCTCTTCCGAGATCACGAAGACCTCGTGCGCCTCGTCCGCGCGCAGGGCGTCAACGATCTGCATGGCACGATCCCGGTCGCGCTCGACGACGACGATGGAGAGGGTTTTAGCCAATTGGGTTGGTGTCCTTGGTCGATACTTGCCTGGGCCGCTGATGCAAACTGCCCGCGCCGCTCGCGCGGTACAATGATCAGTGTCCGTTGTCGCCTCGTTTTTGTTCGCCTGCCCGGGTTTGTGCCCGAAGTCTGTACGGCAGATCACGGTCTATGCTTTGCCACGGCATGTCCTCGCCCTTTACATACTAAGGCAAACCGTCTTTGCTGCAATGCGGCTTATAGGGAATACTGCTGAACATGGCGATTACTGCAAGCATTACGCACGTCACCCATTACAAGTACGACCGTCTTGTCACCCTCGGCCCCCAGGTCATCCGGTTGAGACCTGCGCCGCACAGCCGGACCCGCGTGATCTCGCATTCGCTGCGGGTGTACCCCGCCGGGCATTTCGTCAACCACCAGCAGGATCCCTACGGCAACTGGCTGTCGCGCTTCGTCTTTCCCGAGCCGGTGCGCGAGTTCAAGATCGAGGTCGATCTCGTCGCCGACATGACGGTCTACAATCCCTTCGACTTCTTCGTGGACGAGACCGCCGAGAAATGGCCCTTCGACTACCCCACCGAACTCTCCGATGACCTGTCGATCTACCGCCGTCCCGAAACCCCGGGCCCCTTGCTGACCGAATTCCTGAAGTCCGTGCCGGTGACCGAGACCGGAACCGTCGATTTCCTCGTCGCGCTGAACAGCCGCCTGTCGAACGAGATCGGCTATGTGATCCGTCTTGAACCCGGCGTGCAGACCCCCGAAGAGACCCTGACCGTCCGCAAGGGCTCGTGCCGCGACACCAGCTGGCTGCTGGTCCAGGTCCTGCGCAACCTCGGTTTCGCCGCCCGCTTCGTGTCCGGCTACCTGATCCAGCTGAAACCGGACCTCGTCTCGCTCGACGGTCCGGCGGGCACGGACCACGACTTTACCGACCTGCACGCCTGGTGCGAGGTCTACCTGCCCGGCGCGGGCTGGATCGGGCTCGACCCGACCTCCGGTCTGCTGACCGGCGAGAGCCACATCCCGCTGGCCGCCACACCGCATTACTCCAACGCCGCCCCCATCGCCGGCGGCTTCTCCTCGCAGGGCACGCCGCAGGTCGATTTCGACTTCCACATGGAGGTCAAGCGCGTCGCCGAGCATCCGCGCATCACCAAGCCCTTCTCGGACGAGGCCTGGGACGCGCTCGACGCCCTCGGCCACAAGGTCGACGCGACGCTTGAGGAACAGGACATGCGCCTGACCATGGGCGGCGAGCCGACCTTTGTCTCCATCGACGATTTCGAGAGCGCCGAATGGAACACCGGGGCGGTCGGGCCGACCAAGCGCGGGCTCGCCGACACGCTGATCCGCCGCCTGCGCGACCGTTTCGCGCCCGGTGGCTTCCTGCACTACGGGCAGGGCAAGTGGTACCCGGGCGAGACCCTGCCGCGCTGGACCTTTTCGCTCTACTGGCGTCGCGATGGGATGCCGGTCTGGAAGAACCCCGACTTGATCGCCCGCGAAGGTGCCAAGGGCGCGAATGCCGATCAGGCCGACCAGTTCATGTCGGCCTTTGCCGACAACCTCGGCGTCGGGGCCGAGTTCGTCCACCCGACCTACGAGGATCCGATGGAGTGGATCCTCAAGGAAGCCGACCTGCCGACCAACGTGACGCCCGAGGATTCCAAGCTGAAGGACCCCGAGACGCGCGCCCGCATCGCCCGCGTCTTCAACCGGGGGCTCGATACGCCCGCAGGCTTCGTCCTGCCGATCCAGCGCTGGCAGGCCAAGGCCACCGGCACCCGCTGGAAATCGGAGAAATGGAAGACCCGGCGCGGCCATCTCTACCTCGTCCCCGGCGACAGCCCCGTGGGCTTCCGCCTGCCGCTGGGCTCCCTGCCCTATGTCGCCCCTTCGGCCTATCCCTATGTCTATCCCGCCGACCCCACGGTCCCGCGCGAGTCGCTGCCCGACTTCCACGCCCGGCAGGAGGAACGCCGCCGCGTCCTGATGGACGAACTCGCCCGCATCGCTGACGAAGAGGCCGCGACCCTGCCCGAGGTCACCCCGGGCCGCGAACAGCCGGTCTCGGGCGCACAGGATACCGGGCCGCGCCAGCGCATCATGGAACAGGGCGTCGACCCAGCGGGCGGCGCGGTGCGTACCGCAATCGCCATCGAACCCCGCGACGGGCGGCTCTGCATCTTCATGCCGCCGGTCGAGGCGCTGGAAGACTACCTCGAACTGCTGGCAATTGCCGAGTCGACCGCCGAGGAACTGGGCCTGCCCGTCCACATCGAGGGCTACACCCCGCCCGGCGATCCACGCCTCAACGTGATCCGCGTGGCACCCGATCCGGGCGTGATCGAGGTGAACGTGCATCCGGCGCACAGCTGGGACGACTGCAAGGCGATCACCAACGGCGTCTACGAGGAGGCGCGGCAGTGCCGCCTCGGGGCCGACAAGTTCATGATCGACGGCAAGCACACCGGCACCGGCGGCGGCAACCACGTGGTGGTGGGCGGCGAGACCCCGAACGACTCGCCCTTCCTGCGACGCCCGGACATGATGCGCTCGCTGATCCTGCACTGGCTGCGGCACCCCTCGCTCAGCTACATGTTCTCGGGTCTTTTCATCGGCCCGACCAGTCAGGCCCCCCGCATCGACGAGGCCCGTCACGACAGCCTCTACGAGCTGGAAATCGCACTGGCGCAGATCCCCTCGCCCGACGAAGGCACCCCGCCGCCGCCCTGGCTCACCGACCGGCTGCTGCGCAACATCCTGATCGACGTCACCGGCAACACCCACCGCGCCGAGATCTGCATCGACAAAATGTTCTCGCCCGACGGTCCCACCGGGCGCCTCGGGCTGGTCGAGTTCCGCGGCTTCGAGATGCCGCCCGACGCCAAGATGAGCCTTGCCCAGCAGGTGCTGATCCGCGCCCTGCTCGCCCGGTTCTGGAAGAGTCCGGTCAAGGGCAAGCCGGTGCGCTGGGGCACCACGCTGCACGACCGTTTCATGCTGCCGCATTTCGTCTGGGCCGATTTCCTCGATGTCCTGCGTGATCTGGGCGAACACGGTTTCACCTTCCGCCCCGAATGGTACGAGGCGCAGAAGGAGTTCCGCTTCCCCTTCTGCGGCGAGGTCGAATACGAGGGCGTCCACCTTGAACTGCGGCAGGCACTGGAGCCCTGGCACGTGCTGGGCGAGCGTGGCGCCATCGGCGGAACCGTGCGCTACACCGACAGCTCGGTGGAGCGGATGCAGGTGCAGCTGACCGCGACCGACCCCTCGCGCTACATCGTGACGTGTAACCAGCGGCAGGTGCCGATGACCCAGACCGGCACCAGCGGTGTGCAGGTCGGCGGCGTGCGCTTCAAGGCATGGCAGCCGGCCGAGTCGATGCACCCCGTTCTGCCGGTCAACGCACCGCTGACCTTCGACATCTTTGATACCTGGACCGGTCACGCGCTCGGGGGCTGCACCTATCACGTCGCCCACCCGGGCGGACGCAACTACGAGACCTTCCCGGTCAACGGCAACGAGGCCGAGGCCCGCCGCCTCGCGCGGTTCGAGAAACTCGGGCACACGCCCGGCAGCTACTGGCCGCAACCGGAGCAGCCGCACCCCGATTTCCCGATGACCCTCGACCTGCGACGAAGCGGATTGTAAACACTGCCAACCCCTGACCCCGGATCCGAGATGACCGAAGCGCAAGCGGCACAGACCCTGAGCGACCTGCTGGATGGCTACCATCCGCGCGAGGGCATGTCCGACGAGATGATGCGCGGCGATGGCACCCTGCGCGAGGCGTGGCAGCCGTTCATCGACTTCCTCTCGGGTCGAACGCGCGAGGATCTCGCCCAGCGCTTTGCCCGGGGGGACCAGTACCTGCGCGACGCCGGGGTGTTCTTCCGGCAGTACACGACGACCGGCTCGACCGAGCGTGACTGGCCACTGAGCCACATTCCGGTGGTCATCGGCGCCGGGGAATGGGCCCGCCTGTCGGAGGGGATCGTTCAGCGCGCCGAACTGCTGGAGCGGGTGATGGCCGACCTCTACGGCCCGGGCAAGCTGGTATCGGACGGGCTGCTGCCGCCGGAGCTGGTGGCCCGCAACCCCGAATGGCTGCGCCCCATCGTCGGTATCCAGCCGCGGTCGGGGCACTTCCTGCACTTCCTCGCCTTCGAGCTCGGCCGGTCGCCCGACGGCAGCTGGTTCGTCCTCGGCGACCGGACGCAGGCCCCCTCCGGCGCGGGCTTTGCGGTCGAGACCCGGATGGCGACCAGCAAGGTCTTCTTCGACCATTTCCCGGGCGCCAACGTCGAACGGCTGGCCGGGTTCTTCCGCACCTTCCGCGACGCGGTGAACGGCCTGCGCGAGGACGATGGCCGGGTCGCCATCCTCACGCCCGGCCAGCATACCGACACCTATTTCGAACATGCCTACATCGCGCGCTACCTTGGCTTCATGCTGCTGGAAGCCGAGGATCTGCGGGTCGACGACGGCAGGCTGAGCGTGCGTACGGTGAATGGCACCGATCCGGTGAGCGTTCTCTGGCGGCGCCTCGACTCGCGCTTCGCCGATCCGCTGGAGCTGGACGAGACCTCGGCCATCGGGACGCCGGGCATGGTCTCGGCGCTGCGCTCGGGCGCGATGACGATGCTCAACTGCATCGGGTCGGGCGTATTGGAGGCGCGGGCGCTGATGGCGTTCCTGCCGCGTATCTCCGAGGCGCTGACCGGCGAGGCGCTGAAGATGCCGAACATCGCGACGTGGTGGTGCGGGCAGGAACAGGAACTGAGATACGTGCGCGAGAACCTTCAGCGCATGATGATCGGCCCGGCGCTGTCGACCAGCCTGCCCTTCGAGGTCGATGGAGCCACGGTGCTGGGCGGCACCTTCCGCGGCGCGGCGCAGCAGCCGGTCGACGACTGGCTCGCCAGGGATGGCGCCAAGCTGGTGGGACAGGAGGCCGTTACCCTCTCGACCACCCCGGCGATGATCGACGGACAACTTGTGCCTCGGCCGATGGTGGTGCGCGTCTTTGCCGCGCGGACCCCGCAGGGCTGGACGGTGATGCCCGGCGGATACGCCCGGATCGGGCGCACCGAGGACCCCACCGCACTTGCCATGCAGAGCGGCGGATCGGTCGCCGACGTCTGGGTCACCAGCGACCGGCCGGTCGCCAAGGACAGCCTCGCCGCGCAGGCCGGGGGCCCCTATTCCCGGCGCATGCCCGGCGCCCTGCCAAGCCGCGCCGCCGATAACCTCTACTGGCTCGGGCGCTACATCGAACGGGCCGAAGGGCTGGTTCGGCAGTTGCGGGCCTATCACCTGCGGCTCTACGAGGCCGGTGACCCCGAGATGCCGCTGGTCGCCCATATCGGCAGCTTCGTCAGCCGTTACGGCGTGGACCTTGCCGAACCGGTGCCCGCCGGTCTGCTCGATCTTTTCGACCTTGCGCGCGGCTGCGCCGGCAAGATCCGCGACATGTTCTCGACCGATGGCTGGCACGCGCTGGACGACCTCGCCGCGACCGCGCGCGAGATGGCCGCTGCCGAGCCCGGCGACGACACCGCCCGCGTGATGGGGCTGCTGCTGCGCAAGCTGGCCGGCTTCTCGGGTCTCGTGCACGAGAACATGTACCGCTCGACCGGCTGGCGCTTTCTGACCATCGGCCGTGCGCAGGAGCGCGCGGGCCAGATCGCCGAGATGTTGGGGGCCTTCGCCGATCTCGAGGCGCCCGCGGGCAGTTTCGACGTCGCGGTCGAGGTGGGCGACAGCGTGATGACCCACCGCCGCCGCTATGCTGTCGAAACCAACCGGAACACGGTGATCGACCTGCTGGCGCTCGACAGCGAGAACCCCCGGTCGATCCTCTACCAGATCAACATCTTGCAGGAGGAGGGCGAGGCGCTGCCCCGCCCCGACAACCAGCCGGGGATGAGCGACTTTGCCCGGCGGGTCCTGCGTCTGCGAACCCGGCTCGCCACCGCCACGCCCGAGGAACTGACCACCGAGCGGCTGGCCGAGGTGGGCGCCGAGATCAAGCTGATCTCGGACGCGCTCGGCGCGATGTACCTGGAGTAGGACGATGCTCTACGACATCACGCTGAAGATTACCTACACCTACGAGACCCCCGCCGCGAGCAACCGGGTCATGCTGCGGATGCTGCCGCTGACCCTGCCCGAACAGAAGCTGATCTCGGGCTTTGTCGGCACCGACCCGCAGCCGGACTTTCGCCGCGACCGGAGCGATTTCTTCGGCAACCCGATGACCGAACTGGCCCATGACCAGGCTCTCTCGGAGGTCACCTTCCGCTTTGCCGGCCGGGTGCGGCGCACCCCGCTCGACGTGTCTCTGGACCTGAGCTGCGCGCACGCCGCCCTGCCCGAGACGCTGGCAGCGATCCGCAGCATCGCACCTGAATCGCCTCACCACTTCCTCGGCACCAGCGAACGGATCCGCCACGAACCCGAGATCGTGGATTACGCGCGCAGCCAGTGCGAGCCGGGCATGTCCACCCTCGCGGTGGTGCGCGCCCTCGCCTCCGCGCTCCATCGCGACATGACCTTCGACCCGGACTCGACCGAGGTCGGCACCACGGCCATCGAGGCCTTCCGCAACCGGCGCGGCGTGTGTCAGGATTTCACCCACATCATGATCACCGCCCTGCGCGCCCTCGGCATCCCCGCGGGCTATGTCAGCGGGTTCCTGCGGACCTACCCGCCCGAGGGTCAGGAACGGCTGGAGGGGGCCGATGCCATGCACGCCTGGGTGCGCGCATGGTGCGGCGGCGAGACCGGATGGGTCCAGATCGACCCGACGAACGACATGATGGTGGGCGCTGACCACATCGTCGTGGCCCTTGGGCGCGACTACGCGGACGTGGCCCCGGTGAAGGGATCGCACCGGGCGATGGGCGGCCATGCCACCACCCACCAGGTCGACGTCGCGCCCGTGGTCTGAGCGCGAAAAGCGTCAGAAGGCGATCCAGATACCGACCTTGGCCAGCGTGGACCTGTCCTGCAGGCGATGCCGCAGCCCCAGCTCGAGGAAGCCGCGTCGCCCCAGCTTCAGCGCCACCGAGGGGGCGATGGCGATGGACCCCGACTGGCCCGACGGCTTTTCGTACTGCACCTTGAGCATTGTGAGCGACCCGTTGCGGTGGCTGACCCCAAAAGTGGCGTCGACCTTGCCGAGGGTGGAGCCATCCAGGCGCATGGCATAGGTGCTCTCGACGCCCATCCACCCTGAAGCCCAAGCGGCCTGATATCCCCTGCCCCATGACAGTCCGGGCCGCAGAGTGAGCGTGGCGAGCCCTCCGCTGCCCGTCACACCGGCCCCCAGTTCAAAGGCCCAGAGATTGCGTCCCGCCGTCGCCCCGAGGGGCTGCCGCAGGAACAAGATCGCGCTGACCTCCCCGGTCTGGTCGTCGCGCCCCATGTCCAGCCCGAGCGTCGCGCGTTCCGTGAGGCCGTATTCGTAGTAGAGCGACGCGTAGCGGCCGCCTCCGAACCCGTAGAGCGGCGATTCGACCGAGACCGAGGCAAAGGACTGTCCCGTCTCCCGTGGCCAGGCCCCGGCCTCCGCCCTCTGCGTCACGGCAGCGAAGACGGCCAGCGCCGCAATCGTCACGCAGCATCGAATCATGTCATCGCCGTCCGGCTGCCTCTCGCGGGGTGAGTCGGTGGGGGAACGATGCGCCGCACCGGACCCGGAACACCGGCCCGTTCCGTGATTTGCCGATGCCGAGGCAGGGTGCCGCGCAGGTCTTAAGAAAGGGTGAATGGCCTGCGAAGACGCTTAAAGCAGGGGAAAGGCAGCCTTTTCAGGCGTTCTGCGGATGTCTGTGAAAGAGGAAAAACCGGTGCCCGACAGCCCGGGCCCGAAAAAACAAAAGGCTCAGGCGGTATCGCCTAAGCCTTTGTTTTCAGTGGCGGTCCGAGGAGGATTCGAACCCCCGACCCCTTGATTCGTAGTCAAGTACTCTATCCAGCTGAGCTATCGGACCACTGAGGCCCTGCATGTAGCCAAGGCCCCGGGGGTTTGCAACCCGAATTTTGAACTAAATGTCACCTTCACCCTTGGGAAGGCGAATTTCAAAGACCGTCCCGGTGCTGCCGGTCTGTTTCAGGCACAGCGCACCACCGTGTCCGCGCACCAGTTCCGACGCGATGGCAAGGCCCAGACCCGTGCCGCCCTTGCGTGCGCCACCCTGAAACGGTTTGAACAGGTGTTCCCGCGCCTTGGGGGGCAGACCGGGCCCGGTGTCGGCCACCGTGATTCGCCATGCCTCGTCGTCCTCCGACGATCCGATGGTGATCGTCCCCTCCTGCCCCGTGCCCAGAATCGCCTGATGCGCATTACGGACGAGGTTGAGAATCACGCGGAAGATCTGGTCAGGGTCCGCCAGCACCACCATGTCGGCCCCCACGTCGGACGACAGGGCCACCTGACCGCCCTCGAAGGTCGGGCCTTCGCTGTCGATCACGTCCTGTACCACGGCACACAGGCGCATCCGGGTCAGCACGGGGGCCGGTTCCTCGGCGCGCCCGAAGGCCAGCGTGCTCTCGCAGAGTGATACGGCGCGGGTGATCGAGTTCACCAGCTTGGGCGCGAGCCGTCGCACCAGCGGGTCCTCGCTGGCCTCGATGCGGTCGGTGAACAGCTGTGCCGAAGCGAGGATGTTGCGCAGATCGTGGCTGACCCGTGCCACCGCGCCGCCCAGCTGGGCCATGCGTTCCTTCTGCCGCAGCGCCTGCGTCAGGTCGGTCTGCAGGCTGTGCAGCGCCTCCTCGGCCTCGCGCAGCTCGCGCACGCCAGCTTTGGGCGTGATGATTCCATGCGCGTCTTCCGGCGCGGCGGCATAGCGCTGCATGTTGCGCACCACGCCCTTGATCGGTTTCACGAGGATGGCGCGGACCGCGAGGAACAGGAGAATGGCGGTCAGCACCGACATCACCGCCGACATGACCAGCACCCGCAGCCCGTAGTCGAGCATCGCGTTGCGCAGGTTCTTGGTCTCCATCGTGATCTCGATCAGCAGGCCGGCGTCCCGCACCGGCGCACCGATCACCCGGATGATCTCGTTCTTGGGCTCCATCAGCAGGACAAGGGCATCGCGGATCAGCACGAGGGCACCGGGATCGCGCAGGTCGAAGGTCTTGGCGATCGGGTGCGGGATCGGCGAGGAGAGCATCAGCTGCCGCACCTCGTCACGGCGCAGGACCACGTTGAACACCTCGGCGTTCTCCAGCAGCTCCTTCTCCAGATCCATGTCCAGCATGTCGTCCGCCAGCAGTGCCAGCGAGGCGATCTGCGCGCGCTCCAGCCGGTCGTGCAGATAGTCCTGACGGAAGGTTGCGACGGACGGCACGAAGATAAGGACCTCGGCCAACAAGACGAAGACCGTGGTCAGGATCAGGAACCGTCCCGACAGCGTGTTGAGCATGCGCGCCCTTTCCCAGGTCAGGGGATCCACCTCTGGACCGCCCGGACCACACGTTTCACTGCCTGACTATCAAACAGCTTCGGAGAGAAATAGGCCCCCGCAACCCGTTTGTTAACCTCAGCAAATGTCGGATAGGGTGCGACCATTCCCGCCACCTGGCCCATTTTCAACCCGCCGGAGACCGCCAGCGCCCAGAGCGCGATCTGGTCGCCCGCCTGGTGCCCGGCGATCGAGGCGCCCACGGGGCGTCCGCGCACCACCATGACCTTGGCCAGACCCTTGCCGCGCCGTTCGGCCACCGCCCGGTCGTTGTGTGCAAGGTCAAAGCGCGCCACCTCGAGCCTGTCGCCGTAAAGGTCGCGCGCTTCCGCCTCGGTCAGCCCGACCTGCGCCAGTTCGGGATCGGTGTAGGTCACGCGCGGAATATGAGCCATGCCCGCCTTCGAGGGCAGACCGAAGAGGATGGAGCGGATGATCACGCCGGCATGATACCCCGCGAGATGGGTAAACTGCGCACCGCCCGCCGCGTCGCCGATGGCATAGACCCGGCGGTTGGACGTGCGCAGCCCGGCATCCACGCGGATCTCCCGGCCCGACAGCTCGACACCGGCGGCCTCGAGGTTCAGCCGGTCGACAGTGGTGCGCCGCCCCGTCGCCACCAGCAGGTGCGACCCGGCGAAGGCCCGGCCATCCTCGGCCACGATCTCGATGCCGTCGGATGAGCGGACCTCCGCCACCTTGCAGCCCTCGACGATCTCGACGCCCTCCTCGGCGAGGCTGTCGAGCACGATCTGTCGCAGATCCGGGTCCTCCTTGTTCAGCGCGCGCTCGCCCTCGATGACGGTGACGCGCGATCCGAGCCGCCGGTGCGCCTGCGCCATCTCGATCCCGATGGGACCGCCGCCGATGATGATCAGATGCTCGGGGCGCTCGCGCAGGTCGAAGAGGGTTTCGTTGGTCAGATAGGGCGCGGTGTCGAGCCCGGGAATCGGCGGCACGAAGGGGCGCGAGCCTGTCGCGATGACAATACGACGGGCGCGGATCACGTGATTCCCGGCCTGAACCTCCCGGGGCGACAGGAACTGCCCGTATTCGCGGATGACGCGGACGCCGAATCCCTCGAACCGCTCTTGGCTGTCGACCGGGGCGATCTCGGCGATGACCCCGGCGACGTGCTCCATCACGGCGGCATAATCGACCTGCGGCGCATGATCCGCGATGCCAAAGGCCCGGCCATTGGCCTGCGCGTGAGCCTGCTTTGCCGCTGCGAGCAGCGCCTTGGAGGGTACGCAGCCGTAGTTCAGGCAATCTCCGCCCATCCGGTGCCCCTCCAGCAGGACGACCCGTGCGCCCATCTGGCTGGCCCCTGCGGCCACTGACAGGCCGCCCGACCCGGCGCCGATCACGAGGATGTCCGTTTCGATCCGTTCCATCAGGGGTCCTCCCGTCCGCGTACCGCGCGGATAACAATAGGCAATGCGGCCAGCAGGCAAAGCCCCGCGATTGCCAGCAGGATCTTCGGCTCCCACAACAGCGAGAAATCGGGCATCTCGCCCCGGTCGAACACCGTGCCCAGCCCGACTCCGACCGAGGTGAAGATCAAAGCGCCGGGGATGATGCCCAGCGCAGTGGTCAGCAGGAAGTTACGGAACTTCACACCGACCAGCGCAGGCAGCAGGTTTGCGAGGAAGAACGGCACCACCGGCGTCAGCCGCATCAGGAACAGCACGCTCACCTCGTTCTCGCGCAGCCGCGCCATCAGTCGCCCGGTGCGGCCCCCGGAGGTTTCCAGTCGCCCGCTGACCAATGTGCCCGGCCCCCAGCGCGCGGCGGTAAAGATCGCCGCGGCGCCGATCGTGGCCGAAATCACGTTCAGCACCGTGCCCAGCGCCAGCCCGAAGAGAAAGCCGCCGGTCACCGAGGCAACCGAGGCACCCGGAAGGGAAAAGCCGACGATCAGCACGTAGGTCAGCACGAAGAGCGCGGCGAGCCCCAGGAGATTCTCGTCGCGAAAGGCAAGGAGCGCATCCCGGTGCGCGCGCAGGGTTTCGAAGCTCAACTCGTCGCGCAATGTCAGATAGCCCGCGACGGCGACGCAGAGAATGACGATCAGCGGCAGATTCCGCAGCCAGCTCCGCCCTACCGGTCTCTCGTCGCTGTTCATTCGGCACTCTCCTTGCGTCACGATGTCATGGCACGGCACTCCCGGCGGCGACAGGGTCTTCACCAACCCTTGATACGCAAGGACCTTTCGGACAGGTCATTGCGGTGCCGCCCCGATTTCTGATGTCAGGGGCAGAAATTCCTGCCGCAGGGGTTTGACTAATCGAAAAAGGCACAGTAGAGACCGGGCTTCCTATACCCGGGAAGGCGAATCCGCGCCGCACCCGCCCGAAAACTGGAGAAGCGCGATGAAACGCACCTATCAACCGTCGAACCTGGTCCGCAAGCGCCGCCACGGCTTCCGTGCCCGCATGGCTACCAAAGGCGGCCGCAAGGTCCTGAACGCACGCCGTGCACGTGGCCGCAAGGTTCTGAGCGCGTAATACACGCGACTCGCACCGTCTGACGGACATGACACCGCCGGTGGCCCCCTCGGAAGGCATTGCCTGTCCCGGGGATGTGCCCCCGGCGGTGTCCGTTTGTCTGCGCGGGGCCCACGCATGACGCTGCCCTACTCGGTCCTCAGCAACCGCTCCGACTTTCTGCGCGCCGCCCGCGCGCGTCGGCAGGGTGCGACCGGCATGATGGTGCAGGCCCGCAAGCGCGCCGAGGGCGAGGCCGAGGGCATCCGAGTCGGCTTTACCTGTTCCAAGAAGGTCGGCAACGCCGTGGCCCGCAACCGAGCCAAGCGCCGGTTGCGTGAGGTCGCCCGGCTGGTGTTGCCCGAGCTTGGTCTGCCCGGCTGGGACTACGTGCTGATCGGACGCGCTGGCGAAACCGCTGGCCGCCCCTTCACCGACCTCCAGAACGATCTGCGTCACGCCCTCGGCAAGCTGCACGCGCCGAAATGACCCCGCTGGCCCATGTTCTGGCCCTGCCGGTCCGCGCCTATCGCCTGATCTTTTCGCCCTGGGTCGGCTACAACTGCCGCTATCACCCCACCTGCTCGGCCTATGCGCTCGAAGCTCTCGAAAAGCACGGGGCGTTTCGCGGCGGATGGCTGGCCCTGCGCCGCATCGGCCGTTGCCACCCCTGGGGCGGCTCCGGCATCGACAACGTGCCCGACCGCCACGATCACTAGGTCAGCAGCGCGCGGTTGCCCGCCGTGGTGTTGACCCGTGTTGGCATGGTGGCGTCAGACTGCCCGGCCACCGTCAGCCGGATATCCCTAAGACAACCCGCATCGTCGTAGTACCAGTTGTGGGAGACGAAGAAGCCACCCTGCTGGTTGTCGGGTACCACGTTCCGGAACTGCTGCGTGGTATAGAGGTCAACGGCGTTGGCCGGTGCAAGGTCGGGCAGCCCGACGCGCCCCGCCCTCTCGCGGCCACCGTGGATGATGCCGCCCGCCAGCGTCAGGGTCTGGTCCACCACATTATAGTAGTTGGTCAGCCGCTGGCAGCGATGCTCCATCACCAGCGCCCCCCACGCGCCGCGCCGCAGGGCCTCGGCCTCGGCGTCGGCGGCGACGAACAGGGCCTGATCGACCTTCCAGGGCGGCTGCCCCGGCTGCTGCCCCTCGCCCGAAAAGGCCCTGAGCGTCAGGTAGGCCCCCATCGAATGGGCCAGCAGGTGCACCTTGATGCCCGGTGATCGCTGCAGGATCGCCAGAATGCCGTCGGGCACGAGGAAGGGCGCCACAGCCTTGGCGTTGGTCCGGTCGGAATCGTAGAAGTTGACGTCCCCCCGGCTGGGCCAGTCGAAGGCGACGACCGCGCCGGTGAACCCGTTCGCCCGCAGCCCGCCCTCCACCTTGCCAAGCCGTGAGAGCATCCCGGCCTGATCGGTGTTGAAGCCGTGCACGTAGATCAGCACCTCGCGCGACTGCGCGCCGGCGATGACGAGGTCGAGCCAGTCGTCCCTGCTGATGATACCGCCGCTGTGACTGCCTCCGCCCGAGGCCTGAACCCGGACGTAGCGGGTCAGCGAGGCAACGTTGTCGGTGAATTTCTGTTTGGACGCATTGTAGGTCCGGCGGGTGAAAAACAGCGCCATAAAATGAACTCCGCTCAAATCAATGGCGGGAGTATGCACCCGGCCCGGCCAAACGCCAAACCCGTTGCAGTCGCGCCCCGCCTTCACTAAAGCAGGCCCATGCTCGACGAGAATGACGATATCCATCCCCTGTTCGCCGGTGCGCCCGACACCACGGCGTTCCGCAAGCTGCGCAAGCGTATCGTGCGCCATACGCGCGAGGCGATCGAGCAGTACGGTATGCTTGAGCGCGGGGGAAAATGGCTGGTCTGCCTGTCGGGCGGCAAGGACAGTTACACTCTGCTGGCCGTCCTGCATGAACTGCAGTGGCGCGGCCTGCTGCCGGTCGAACTTCTCGCCTGCAACCTCGATCAGGGCCAGCCCGGCTTTCCGGCGACAGTCCTGCCCGAGTTCCTGCAGAAGATGGGTGTGCCCCACCGGATCGAGTACCAGGACACTTATTCCATCGTCGTCGACAAGGTTCCGCAGGGCCGCACCTTTTGCGCGCTCTGCTCGCGTCTGCGGCGCGGCAACCTCTACCGCATCGCGCGCGAGGAAGGCTGCACCGCGGTCGTGCTGGGCCACCACCGCGACGACATCCTCGAGACCTTTTTCATGAACCTCTTCCACGGCGGCCGCCTTGCGACCATGCCGCCGAAGCTGGTGAACGAGGAAGGCGACCTGTTCGTCTATCGCCCCCTCGCCCATGTGGCCGAGGAGGATTGCGAGAAGTTTGCCCGCGACATGAACTACCCGATCATTCCCTGCGATCTCTGCGGGTCACAGGACGGGCTTCAGCGCCAGCAGGTGAAACAGATTCTCGACCAGTGGGAGCGCAACAGCCCCGGCCGGCGCCAGGTGATGTTCCGGGCGCTGATGAACGCACGTCCGTCGCACCTTCTCGATCCCAAGCTCTTCGACTTCCTCGGCCTCGAACGCAGCGGTCGGAAGCCCGACGGGAACGGCGAAGAGATTCCGCTGCTGCGTTAACCGCCCAGTCAGACCGCTGACGTACCTTCCCCCGCGCAGCCCGCGCCACAAGGGAGGTTTGTCATGCCCATCTCTGCCGCGCTGGCCCGTCTCCGGGCCAGGCTTGCGCCGACATTGTCCAGCCCGCCCGCACTCGCGTTTCTGCCTGCCCTCTGTCTTGCCGCCTTCTGGATCGGGGGGGAGCCCGCGCTGCTGCTGGTCTCCCTCGGGCTGCCACTCCTCCTTGCGGTGGCCGGAACCCTCTTGCCGAATGCGCGTCACGGACTGGACGCCACCACCGGGCTCCTGCGGCGCGACGGGTTCGAGGGCACGCTGGCGCGCGTTCTCGGGGACTGCCGCAAGGGAGAGCTGCAATCTGCCTGCTTCGTGCTCCAGATCGAGGACTACGGCACCCTGCCCGGCCGGGCCGACCTCGCCACGATGGACCGCCTGACCGCAAGCGTCGCAGAGCGTATCCGTAGGCTCCTGCGCCCCGGCGATCTTGCCGCGCGGCTGGGCGATGGTCGTTTCGCCCTCAGCCTCTCCCCCACCCACCACCTCGATCTCGAACTCTGCGTGCAGTTCGCGGGCCGCCTGATGGCCGCGATCGAAGAACCCTACCTCGTCGGCGAGGTCCCCACCCGGCTGAGCTGTAGCATCGGCTTCTGCCAGAGCGCCCGCGCCCCGGGACAGACCGGGCAGGACTGGCTGGCCGCCGCAGGCACGGCACTGGCCGCCGCCCAGCAGGCCGGGCCCGCCAGCGTGCGCGCCTATGCCCCGGATCGTCGCGCCGCGCCGTCGCCGCGCGGCGACCTGCAGGATGCCGTCGCGGGCGCAATCGAAAAGGGGCAGATCCAGCCCTGGTATCAGCCGCAGGTTTCCACCGACACCGGCCAGGTCAGCGGGTTCGAGGCGCTGGCCCGGTGGGTCCACCCCGAGCACGGAATGATCCCGCCCGAGGATTTCCTGCCCGCGCTGGAGCGCGCGGGCCTGCTGGAGAGGCTGGGGCAGGTCATTCTCTATCATGCCCTCACCGCCCTGAAGGCATGGGACAACGCCGGGCTGAACATTCCCTGCGTGGCAGTGAATTTCTCGACCGAGGAACTGCGCGCACCGGGGCTGGTGGAGCGCATCCGCTGGGATCTCGACCGTTTCGAGCTCCCGGCAGAGCGACTCTGCATCGAGATCCTCGAAACCGTCTTCACCGATTGCGCCGCCGAGGACGATCCGGGTGAGGACCGGCTGGCCGCCAACATCCGCGGCCTCGCCGCCCTCGGGTGCCGGATCGACCTCGACGACTTCGGCACCGGTCACGCCTCGATTGCGTCCATCCGCCGCTTCGCCATCAGCCGGATCAAGATCGACCGCAGTTTCGTGATGCGCGCCGACCAGGACTCGGAGCAACAGCGCATGGTCGCCGCGATCCTGACGATGGCCGAGCGGCTCGAGGTGGAAACTCTGGCCGAGGGGGTGGAGACGGTGGGCGAACATGCCCTGCTCGCTCAGCTTGGCTGCACCTATGTGCAGGGTTATGTCATCGGGCGGCCGATGCCGTTCGACCAGACGCTGGCCTGGGTCGCCGATCACCGCGCCAAGCTGGTGGATACCCCGGTGATCCGGCGTAGTGCCGGTTAGCTGCGCGCCCGGCGTCGGGGCCAAACCGGCCCGACAATCGCACCCCGGCCGGGCCCGACCGGCCCCGGACCGCGATTCTGCGCAGTCGTGAACCGGGAAATGCCGCCCAGCGCGCCGTGACGCCCCGATTCAGCTTGACCTTTGGGGCCTCACTCTGTTGAACCCACCACTGTCTTACACTGACGAAGGTGGCTGTCCCCGATGGACGATCAGAACAAGAATCTCATCATCGCAACCGCGCTCTCCTTTCTCGTGATCCTGGTCTGGTTCCTCCTGTTCCCGCCACCGGAACAGCCGGAAACCGCTCCCGCGACCGAGACCAGCCAGACGGCGACGGATACTGCGACGACCCCGAGCGCAGGGGGCGCACCGACCGCGGATGCCAGCGCCTCGACCACAGGCGCCACCGGCGGCGACACCACCGCCGAGGCAGTTGCCGCAGCGCCCCGCGTCGAGATCGACACGCCCGAACTCAGCGGCAGCATTTCGCTGCTGGGCGGCCGCATCGACCAGCTGGCCCTGAAGAACTTCCACGAGACCATCGACCCGGCCTCGCCGAACGTCCAGATTCTCAAGCCGGTCGGCGAACCGGGCGCCTACTACGCCCTCTACGGCTGGGCACCGGGCGCGGGCCTCGAAGCCGCGGATGTCCCCAACGCCAAGACCGAATGGACGCTCTCGGAGGGCGACAAGCTGAGCGTCGACACGCCGGTCACCCTGACGTGGAAAAACGACAAGGGCATGACATTCAGTCGCAAGATCGCGATCGACGACAAGTACATGTTCACGGTCACCCAATCGGTCGAGAACGGCTCTGACAGCACCGCGAGCCTTGCCCCCTACGGCGTGATTGCACGCCACGGCGCGCCTGCGGACCGCAAGAAATTCTTCATCCTGCACGAGGGCGTCATCCGCATGTCGGACGGCCAGCTGCAGGAGATCGACTACAACGATATGCCCGATTTCGAGGTGCAGGCCAGCGAGGGGGCCCGCGCCGACGTCAAGCAGGTCGCCGAAACCGGCTGGATCGGCTTCACCGACCACTACTGGATGACCACCCTGGTACCGGCCACCGGCGAGCCGTTCAAGTCGGTCGCCAAGTACGACGAACGCCGCGACATCCTGCAGACCGAGGCCGTGCTGCCCACGCAGACCGTGGCCGCAGGGCAGACCGCGAGCGTGACCACGCAGCTCTTTGCCGGTGCGAAGGAGTGGGAAACCATCCGCAACTACCAGCGGGCTGGCGTCGACCGTTTCCTCGACAGCATCGACTGGGGCTGGTTCTTCTTCCTGACCAAGCCAATCTTCTGGCTGCTGCACCACATCCACCAGTGGATCGGCAACATGGGCCTGTCGATCATCGCCCTGACCCTTCTGCTCAAGGCGCTGCTCTTCCCGCTGGCCTACAAGTCCTACGTCTCGATGGCCAAGATGAAGGAACTGCAGCCGCAGATGGAGAAGCTCAAGGAGCAGGCTGGCGACGACCGCCAGAAGCTTCAGCAGGGCATGATGGAGCTCTACAAGAAGGAAAAGGTGAACCCCGCCGCGGGCTGTCTCCCGATCCTGCTGCAGATCCCGATCTTCTTCTCGCTCTACAAGGTGATCTTCGTTGCCTTCGAACTGCGTCAGGCCCCGTTCTTCGGTCCGTTCCAGGACCTCTCGACGCCTGACCCGACCTCGATCTACAACTTCTTCGGCCTGCTGCCCTGGGCCGCGCCCGAGGCTGGCACCACGATGGCGCTGATCTTTGTCGGCATCCTGCCACTGCTGCTCGGGATCTCGATGTTCCTGCAGCAGAAGCTGAACCCGGCGCCCGCCGATCCGACCCAGCAGATGATCTTTGCCTGGATGCCCTGGGTGTTCATGTTCATGCTCGGCGGCTTTGCCAGCGGGCTGGTGGTCTACTGGATCACCAACAACACGATCACCTTCACCCAGCAGTACCTGATCATGCGCAGCCAGGGGTACAAACCGGATGTTCTCGGCAACATCACCGGCACCTTCAAGCGCAAGAAGAAGGACGAAAAGGCGGTCAAGAAGTGATGGCAAAGGTCTCCGGTCTCTGGCGGCACCCGATCAAGAGCCACGGGCGTGAGGCGCTGAACAGCGTCTCGCTCGAGGCCGGGAAGACCATGCCCGGAGACCGGGTCTGGGCCGTCGCGCACGAGGCGTCCAAGGCGGACGCCTCGGCCTGGTCGCCCTGTGCGAACTTTTCCATCGGGGCCAAGGCCCCCGGGCTCATGGCCATCAACGCAGTTTACGACGAGGCGGCGGGCCGGGTCACCCTGACCCATCCCGAACTTGCCGAACTGACGCTGGACCCCGATACCGAAGGTGACCGGCTGGTTGCCTGGACCCGCCCGATCATGCCCGAGGGGCGCGCCGCCTCGGCCCGGGTGATCCGGGTCCCCGGTCGTGGCATGACCGATACCGATTATCCCTCGGTCAGCATCGGCAACCTCGCCTCGCACCGTGCGGTCGAAGAGTCGATGGGCCAGTCGCTCTCCGAGAAGCGCTGGCGGATCAACGTCTGGCTCGACGGGCTGGAGCCCTGGGAAGAATTCGGCTGGGCCGGTCGGGAAATCCAGATCGGCAGCGTTCGCTTCCTCGTGCGCGAGCGCGTGCGCCGCTGCATGGCGACGACCGCCAACCCCGAGACCGGCCTGCGCGACGCTGAGACCCTCAAGACCCTGAACGGTTTCGGCCACCAGGATCTCGGGATGTACGCCGAAGTGATCGGAACCGGCGAGATCGCCCTCGGCGACAGTGTGGTGATATCATGAGCACTCCCCTCCCCTTTCCGCTGGCAGAGCAGCCCGACCCGGCCGAGGTCGAAAAGGGCCGCAAGCTGTTTGCCGGGCAGTCCGAGTTCGTCAAGGGCGTGGTCGCCATGTCAGGCCTGCCGCCGGCGGACCGGCTGGAGATCTGCTTTGCCGGGCGCTCCAACGTCGGGAAATCCTCGCTGATCAATGCGCTGACCGGGATGAAGGCCCTGGCCCGTGCCTCGAACACGCCGGGCCGGACGCAGGAAATCAACTACTTCACCCAAGGCCCCGAGCTCTACCTCGTCGACCTTCCGGGTTATGGCTATGCCAACGCTCCGCTCGACAAGGTGCAGAAGTGGCAGCGCCTGCTCAAGCAGTATCTCTCGGGCCGCCCCACCCTGCGGCGCGCGTTCGTCCTCATCGATTCCCGCCACGGCGTGAAGGAGGTGGACCAGGAGATTCTCAAGCTGCTCGACAGTTCCGCCGTGACATTCCAGTGCGTCCTGACCAAGTCCGACAAGATCAGCGCCGCCGAGCGCGAGAAGGTTCTGGGGCAGGTGCGCGGAGCGCTGTCCCGGCATCCGGCGGCCTACCCCGAGATCGTTCTGACCTCGTCCGAGAAGGGCGACGGCATCGCGACCCTTCGGGCGATCATTGCCGGTCTGGAATAACGCGCCTTTTCCCGGGCCCAAACTTCTGCTTTCCTTTGGCCGTGCCTTGGCACAGAGAGCTGCTGAAGTTAACAAGGGTGCCCACGGGAAGAGAGAATGAAGACTCAGGATATGAATCGCGACTGGACCGCCACCGCTGAAACCCTGTCTCGCGCGGTGCCCTACCTGCAGCGCTTTGACGACGCCATCGTTGTCATCAAGCTCGGCGGGCATGCCATGGGCAGCGACGAGGCGATGGCCGACTTTGCCCGCGACGTGGTGCTGCTGCGCCTCTGCGGGGTGAACCCGGTGGTCGTGCACGGCGGCGGCCCCCAGATCAACCGCCTGCTGGACAAGCTCGAAATCAAGTCCGAGTTCGTCAACGGCAAGCGCGTGACCGACGCCGCCACCGTCGAGGTGGTCGAGATGGTGCTCTCCGGCATCGTGAACAAGAAGATCGTGCAGGCGATCCAGCAGCAGGGTGGCAAGGCCGTGGGCCTCTCCGGCAAGGATGCCAACCTGATGATCTGCGAACCGACCGATCCCGCGCTCGGCCTTGTCGGCACCCCGACGCAGATGGACCCCAGCCTGCTCAAGCTGTTGTTCGAGAAGGAAATGATCCCGGTGATCGCGCCCATCGGCGCGGGCCGCAATGGCGAGACCTACAACGTCAACGGCGACACCGCCGCCGGGGCCTATGCCAAGGCGCTCAAGGCCGATCGCCTGCTGCTGCTGACCGACGTCTCCGGCGTCAAGAACGCCGCGGGCGAGGTCCTGACCGAACTCAAGGCCGCCGAGATTCGCCAGATGACCGCCGACGGCGTGATCGCGGGCGGCATGATCCCCAAGACCGAAACCGCGCTCGACGCAGTCGAGGGGGGCGTCCGGGCCGCTGTCATCATCGACGGCCGTGCCCCCAACGCCTGCCTGCTCGAACTGTTCACCGAACAGGGCGCCGGGTCGATGATCCGCGCGGACTGAGCCCTTGCCCCTCGCCCTGCTGGACCGCATTGCCAGGATGGCCGGGGCCGAGGGGCTCATCGTCATGGGCGGGTTGCACCCCGCACCCGACGAAACCCTCGTTCTGCTGGGCTGCGGGCCCGGGTTCTGGCCCCGCTTCATGGCGGCCCCCGAGGCCGCCGACTCCCTGCCCGATCCGGTCGACCGCTGGTCCCTGCGGGTGATCGGGGGCTTTGCCGATACGCTCGGCGCCTCTGCCGCCTACCCTTTCGGTGGCCCGCCTTACGCTCCCTTCATCCGCTGGGCTCTGCACTCGGGGCGCGCCTTCCAAAGCCCGGTGGGCATGTTGGTGCACGACACCGTGGGCATGATGATCTCCTACCGGGGCGCGCTGCGGTTCGACCGGAACATCCCCCTGCCCCCGGCAACCGCGCCCAGCCCCTGCCTGTCCTGCGCGGACCAGCCCTGCACCACCGCCTGCCCGGTCGGGGCGCTCTCGGCCAGCCAGCCCTATGCGCTGGACGCCTGCCACGCCTTCCTCGATACTCCCGAAGGAGAGGACTGCATGGACAATGGGTGCCGGGCCCGCCGCGCCTGCCCGCTCAGCGCCGGCGCTGGCCGAGACCCCGCGCAGTCCGCCCACCACATGAAGGCGTTCCACCCGCGATGACCCGCACCCTGATCCTGATGCGCCACGCCAAGTCGAGCTGGAACAGCCCCGACCTCGACGACCACGCGCGCCCGCTGAACGGTCGCGGCCAGCGTTCGGCCACCGCGCTCGGGGACTGGCTGCGGAAGGAGGGCTTGCTGCCCGACGAGGTGCTGTGCTCCTCCTCGGTCCGCACACGGGAAACGCTCGCGGGCCTAGCGTTGAATGCCCCCGCGAGCTACCTCGACAGCCTCTACCATGCGGACCCCGATACCATGCTGGAGGTGCTGTCAGGGGCAAAGGGCGCCACGGTCCTGATGATCGGGCACAACCCCGGGATCGCGGGCTTCGCCGCGCGTATCCTGAACGGAGCGCCAGGCCATCCCCGCTTTGCGGACTACCCGACCGGCGCGACTCTGGTGGCCCGTTTCGACACGGAAGACTGGAGTTCGATTGCGTGGCGTTCTGGGGAACCCACCGGCTTCATCGTCCCGAGGGAACTGCCGGGGGTCTGAAACGAAAGCGCCCCGGGAATCCCCCGGGGCGTTTCTGACAGGACCTGCGAAGAGGAGCCCCGGATCACCTCCGGGGCGCGCCGTTTCAGTGGCCGAGGATCTGGCTGAGGAACAGCTTGGTCCGCGGGCTCTGCGGGTTGTTGAAGAACTCTTCCGGTTCGTTCTGCTCCACGATCTGGCCCTGATCCATGAAGATCACGCGGTTGGCCACCTGACGGGCAAAACCCATCTCGTGCGTGACGCAGAGCATGGTCATGCCTTCCTCGGCCAGCTCGATCATGGTGTCGAGCACTTCCTTGATCATCTCCGGGTCGAGCGCCGAGGTCGGTTCGTCGAATAGCATGATGCGCGGCTTCATGCAGAGCGAACGCGCGATGGCCACACGCTGCTGCTGACCGCCCGAGAGCATGCCCGGGTACTTGTGGGCCTGATCGGGGATCTTCACCTTCTCGAGGAAATGCATCGCCGTGGCCTCGGCCTCTTTCTTCGGCACCTTGCGAACCCAGATGGGTGCGAGGGTGCAGTTCTCGAGGATGGTCAGGTGCGGGAACAGGTTGAAGTGCTGAAAGCACATCCCGACTTCCGAGCGGATCTTGTCGATGTTCTTCAGGTCCGAGCTGAGCTCGGTCCCGTCGACCACGATCGACCCCGCCTGGTGTTCCTCCAGGCGGTTGATGCAGCGGATCAGCGTCGACTTGCCCGAGCCCGAGGGCCCGGCGATGACGATGCGTTCGCCCCGGTAGACGGTCAGGTCGATGTCGCGCAGCACGTGGAAAGTCCCGTACCACTTGTTCATCTTCGAGATTTCGATGGCGACCTCGTCCGAGATCTGCATCTTGGATCGGTCGATTTCGCGGTCGGTAGTGAGTTCGGACATTGCAGGACTCCTTAGCGGCGGTCAGTCCGGAGCCTGCGCTCCAGGTACATGGAATAACGGGACATGGCGAAGCAGATGACAAAGAACAGAAGCGCGATGAAGCCGTAGAGCTCCCACACGATGCCGTTCCAGTTCGCGTCTGCCCGGATGGCGTTGGAGAGGCCCAGCGGATCGAGAAGACCGATGATCGACACCAGCGTGGTGTCCTTGAACATGCCTATGAATGTCGACACGATGCCGGGGATCGAGATCTTCAGCGCCTGCGGCATGATCACCAGCCGCTGTGCCTGCCAGTAGTCGAGCCCGAGCGAGTCGGCGCCTTCGTACTGCCCTTTCGGCAGTGCGGCCAGACCGCCCCGGATCACCTCGGCCATGTAGGCGGAGGAGAACAGGGTGGCCATGATCATCACCCGCAGGATGATGTCGAAGTTCGTGCCCGGCGGCATGAAGATGTTCAGCAGCGTCGAGGCCACGAACAGCAGCGTGATCAGCGGCACGCCCCGGATGAACTCGATGAAGCCCACGCAGAGGTACTTGACGATCATCAGGTCCGACTGACGCCCCAGCGCCAGCACGATGCCCAGCGGCAGCGAACAGGCGATGGCGACGACACCGATGGTGATCGACAGCATGAAGCCGCCAAAGTTCCGGCTTTCCACTGTTTCCAGCCCGATGGGCAGGATCGAGGACAGCCCGTCGACGACATAGCCGGAAAGCACGAACCACCAGATCAGCGCGGCAGCCACGCCCACGATCAGGCCGAGCAGGGCGTTCACCCGCTCGCTCAGCACACTGTAGACGACATAGCCGATCACGACACCGGCCAGCGCGGCCAGCGGCCCCCAGACCGTCCCGCCCCAGAGCAACCAGGGGAAGATGAAGGGATAGAGCGCCGAGAAGTAGATCAGCTTGGCCGGAACCGAGCTCGCGAAGAGAATCGGTGCCAGCGCGACGCAGAGAAGGACCAGCGCAAGGATCGGACGCCAGTAGAGGTGGCTCGGGTAGAACCCGAACAGCAATTGGACCCAGCGTTCATTGATGACCCCCCAGCAGGCGCCCGACGTGCCGTGATCCGAGACCGACCCCGCCGCGGCGAGGATTTCCCGGCACTCGGACAGCGAAGCCGCGTTCCAGGTGGGCGAGAAGATCCAGGGCAGGATGTTGCCGAGGACAAAGGCGACCAGTCCCAGGACGATGATCGTCAGGATCGTGTTGAACCAGCCCGAAAACAGGTTCTGCCGCGCCCAGCCGATGGCGCCGACCGAGGTAGAGGGCGGCTCCTTCTGGTCGAGCATGGTGTCGCGGACATAGGCGACGGTATGTGCATGCACTCCACTCATGTCAGCGCTCCTTCAGCTTCACGGATTCGTTGTACCAGTTCATCACCGCCGAAATGCTGAGCGAGATGATCAGGTAGATGAGCATCAGCAGCAGGATGCACTCCAGCTCGCGGCCCGTCTGGTTCAGCGTGATGCCTCCCAGTGTGCCGGTGATGTCCATGTAGCCGACGGCGATGGCCAGCGACGAGTTCTTGGTCAGGTTCAGGTACTGCGAGATCAGCGGCGGAACGATCACCCGCAGCGCCTGCGGCAGGATCACGAGGCTCATGATCCGGTTCGAGCGGAGCCCCAGTGCCGAGGCAGCCTCGGTCTGGCCGTGGCTGATGGCAAGGATGCCCGCCCGGACGATCTCGGCGATGAAGGCGGCCGTGTAGAGCGACAGCGCCAGCCAGAGAGCGATCAGCGAGTTGCGCAAGTGCGTGCCGCCCGAGAAGTTGAAGCCCTTGAGCTCGGGCAAACCGAGGTAGAACCCGAGGACGACAAGCAGGATCAGCGTCGGGATGACGATGAGGCCCAGCGTGAGGTACCAGGTGGTCGGGCGTGTGCCGGTGGCTTCCTGGATGCGATCCGCCCGGCGGCGCACCGCGATGGCAGCCCAGATGCTTGCGCCCAGCACCACCAGTATGGCGATCAGATCGAGGCTGACGTCGAAGCGAAGCGAGCTGTCGCCGAACAGGTGGATGTTGCCCAGACCGCGCGAAAACAGCGGTTCGGGCACGTAGATGCCCCGGTTCGTGACGGCGACCGACCCAAAGAGGTTCATCGAAGCCTCTGGAGTCTCTCCGCGGAAAGCGCTGGGAGAGGGCAGAGTCTCGATCAGGATCGCCATGGTGAAGACGATCCACAGCAGCACCGGCACGTTGCGGAACATTTCCACGTAGACCGTCATGACCTTTGCGACCAGCCAGTTGTTGGACAGGCGCAGGACCCCGACGAAGATGCCGATGACCGTCGCAGTGGCGCAGCCGAGTACAGCGACGACGAGGGTGTTCAGAAGTCCGATGAACGACGCGCGCAGGTGCGAGTCGTTCGAGGTGTATTCCAGCAGCCGCTGGTTGATGTCGTACCCGGAGCGCTCTCCGAAGAAGCCGAAATCAATGGGTTTGCCGAGTGCGGCGAGGTTCTGTGCCGTGTTCGAGATGAGCCATGCCGCGAGCAGCATGAAGGCCAGCATTGCGATAACCTGAATGGTGGCCGAACGATAACGCGTATCGTACAACAGCATCGACAACCGAAACTGCGACTTAGGCTGATCGGTGATTGTCGTCATATGTGACGCCCCTGTTGGCTGTCCGATCGGGGTGCCCTGGCCGGGTATGTCCCGGCTCGCCCCCATGGTCGGATCATTATTGTTGTAGGAGAAAGGGCGCGGGTTGCCCCGCGCCCTTTCCCGATGTCCTTAGCGGAACGGGGGTGCGTACTGCAGGCCGCCGTCTTTCCACTGTGCGTTCAGACCACGTGCGAGGCCGATCGGAGTGTTCTCGCCGATGTTGGTCGCGAAGACTTCACCGTAGTTGCCGCCCGCCATGATGGCGCGCTTGGCCCATTCGGCGTCCAGGCCGAACATCTCGCCGAGGTTGCCCTCGGTGCCGAGGATACGGTTGATCTCGGGGTTGTTGGTGCCCTTGGACAGTTCCTCGACGTTGGCAGAGGAGATGCCCATTTCTTCGGCAGCAACCAGCGCGTAGAGGGTCCAGCGGACGATGTCAGCCCATTCGTCGTCGCCGTGGCGAACCAGCGGGCCGAGCGGCTCCTTGGAGATGATTTCCGGCAGCAGGACGTGGTCTGCCGGGTTCTCGAAGGTTGCGCGGGTCGCTGCGAGGCCCGATGCGTCGGTGGTGTAAACGTCGCAGGCACCGGCAAGGTACTGCTGCTGCGCTTCGGCGTTGGTTTCGATCGGAACCGGCTCGTAGCTGATGTTGTTGGCGCGGAAGAAGTCCGCGAGGTTCAGCTCGGTGGTGGTGCCGGTCTGGATGCAGACGGTCGCGCCGTCGAGATCCTTGGCCGAGGAGACGCCCAGTTCCTTGGGAACCATGAAGCCCTGACCGTCGTAGTAGTTCACACCGGTGAAGGTGAACTTCAGGTCGACGTCGCGGCTGAAGGTCCAGGTGGTGTTACGTGCCAGCAGGTCGACTTCGCCCGATGCCAGGGCGGTAAAGCGGGTCTTGCCGGTGGTCGGAACGAATTCGACGGCAGCCGGATCGCCCAGCACGGCAGCTGCCACAGCGCGGCATACCGCGACGTCAAAGCCCTTCCACTCCCCGCTTGCGTCCGGAGCAGCGAAGCCGACCAGACCGGTTGTCACGCCGCAGTTCAGCTTGCCGCGAGTCTTGACGTCATCCATCGTACCAGCCGCAGCTGCACCAGCTGCCAGACCGGCGACGGTGAGTGCGCCAATGAATACGGTTTTTTTCATTTTGACCTCTTCCTGATTTTGTTCGCCTCGTTACGGGCGAATTACCGGCCTTAGCAGAGCCGGGTGAGCACCGAAAGCGGGTTTCCCCCCTCAGTGGGCCTAAGTTTGGGCGCAATCATCAACAAACGTCAAGGCTTTGATCAGAGAAATGAATAAGGATCTGCCGGGTTGCCCTGTGGGAAAGCAACCGCTTCTCCCTGCCTGCACAAGGCAGGCCGAAACTCTAACGCGACAGGTCGAAAAAGCGCTTTGCGTGCAGGAATGCCTTACGTTTCACCTCGGCCGAGGCCTGTGCCTCCTCGTCGGGTCCCCATAGTTCCTCCTGCCAGTTCTCGTCCAGACGAGAGAGCTGCCAGATCGCCTCGGGGTCGCGCCAATCCTGCGTTGCCGCGAACCCCAGAACCAGCGAGCCGGTCAGGCTGACGAGATCGTGAAACGCCGCGAGTTCGAATGCCGTCATCGCGTGCACGCGGGCAGACAACCGCTCCAGCGCGCCTCTGTCCTGTGCCACATGGACCAGCCCCTTGCGGGCCTCAAGCCGGACGCCGAGCGCGGCCTCGGCCCAGTCCAGCGCCGGGTCCCACTCCGCGCTCTGACGGTCCACCAGCTCGTCCGGGTGTTCGGCGCGATAGCAGAGCAGGTCGCTGTCGCCGTATTCGGCCAGCATCGCCGCGACCTCGGCGTGCTGATGCGTGACCTTGTCGATCGCCGCATTGGCCGAGCGCGTGAAGGGCATGGTCAGCGGATTGACCTTCTCGGTCTGCGCATCCCATTCCGCCGCCACGGCCTCGGCCATCGCTTGACCGGGCAGCACCAGCGCGGCCTTGGCCGGGGTTTTCACCCGGCGGCCGTCCAGCTCTACCGTAAAGCCGCCCTCTTCGGGGACGACCGTGACCGATTTCCAGAACCGGCGCGGGGCCCATTCACTCATGCGTTTGCCTTCCAGATTGTAGCGAGGGCGTCCTCCAGCCCGTCCCATCGGTCGATGACCCGTCGCGCCCGCGGTTCAAGCAGCGCCGCCTCCTGATAGCCCCAGCTTACACCCACCGCGGCCACGCCCGCGTTGCCCGCCATCTCCATGTCGAACAGCGTGTCGCCCACCATCACCGTGTTCTGCGCATCGCAACCGGTTTCGGCCAGCGCCGCGAACAGCATCGAGGGGTTTGGTTTCGACGGGTGGTCGTCGGCGACCTGGATGGTCACGAACCGCTGGCGCAGCCCGTGCCCGTCGAGCATCGAGTCCAACCCGCGCCGGGATTTCCCGGTCGCGATCCCCAGCAGGACATTCGGGTCGGCCGACAGCCGGTCCAGCATCGCCACGGTGCCAGGAAACAGCGGCGCGCTGGCGGCGGCGGCATCGCCCGTCATCCGCTGGCCATAGGCCTCGCGGTATCCGGCCACCAGCCCGTCGTGAACTGTGGCCGGGTGGTCCGATGCCAGGTCGCGCATGATCCGCTCCAGCGACAGGCCGACAAGGGGCAGCACCGTCTCGCGCGCGGGGGCCGCAAGGCCGTTCGCCTCGAAAGCTGCGCCCATGACGTCGACGATCAGGCCCTGGCTGTCGACAAGCGTGCCGTCCACGTCGAAGACGACAAGTTTCAGCGGGGCGTCCATTCTTCGTCCTCGAACGGGTCGTCCGGAACCTCGCGCGGATCCCACTGGAAGGTGTTCCAGGTCTTTTGCATGTGCTCGGGCAGCTGCGCGACGAGGTGCAGCGGCGCCTTCGTCACCGGATGCTCGAGGATCAGCGCACGGGCGTGCAGGTGCAGCTTCTTGCTGATGTCGCCGCCCAGCTGTGCGCCCCAGCCATCACCGAGGTTGTCCTGCCCTGAGCCGCCGTACTTGCCATCACCCACGATCGGGTGGCCCAGCTCGGCCATATGCGCGCGCAGCTGGTGCGTGCGACCCGTCACCGGGTTAAGCGCCATCCAAGCAGCGCGCTTGGCGGCGGCCTCGATCACCATGTACTCGGTCACCGCGCGCTTGGCGCCCGGCGTGTCGTCGATCTCATTGGGGTGGATGTTCAGCATCTTCTCCCCCTCGCCCTTGGACCCGTGCCCGGGCGCCTTGACGAGGCCGGTCTTGATGAGACCCTCCTTGGGGTGCGGAACCCCGGCCACCACCGCCCAGTAGATCTTGCGCGTCTCACGATGGCGGAAGCTCGCGGTCAGCCCGGCCGCCACCGCGCGCGTGCGCGCCAGCAGCAGGACACCCGAGGTGTCCTTGTCGAGCCGGTGCACCAGCCTCGGCTTCTCGTCGAGGTCGAACATCAGCGCTTCGGCTAGCCCGTCCACGTGCTTTGTCGTGCCACTGCCGCCCTGCACCGCCAGCCCCGGCGGCTTGTTCAGCGCAATCACGTGGTCATCGCGATAGATCACGCAGGACCGGATCATCCGGGCATCCGCCTCGGAGATGCGGGTCGGCGCCGGTGCCGGCTTGTTGTCGCTGTCGGGCAGCGGCGGAATGCGCACCTGCTGACCGGCCTCAAGCCGCGTTGCGGCCTTGACCCGGCCACCATCGACCCGCAGCTCGCCCTTGCGGCACATCTTCTCGATGCGCCCCTGGCTGACATGGGGGAACATGCGGCGCAGCCAGCGGTCGATGCGCTGGTCGCCGTCTTCCTCGGCTACCGTGATGATCTGTACGCCGCTCATGCCCAGACACTCCGCGCAATGAAGAGGCCGAAGGCCAGCGCCATGATCGAAACAGCGACGGAGAGCGCGACGTACATCGCCGCAAGCCCGTAGTCGCCCCGCTCGAACAGCGTCATGGTCTCCAGCGAGAAAGAGGAGAAGGTGGTAAAACCGCCCAGTATCCCGGTGGCCACGAAGGGCGCGAAATGGGTCAGGCCCTTCTGCGCCACCGCCACGATGAACAGGCCCATGATGAACGAGCCGAGGATGTTGACGGTGATGACGCCCAGCGGAAACGGCTGCGGGCCGCCCATGAGGCGCGTGATCGCCACCCCGGCAAGATAGCGCAGCGACGCACCGATTGCCCCGCCAAGGGCCACGAATGAAACTGTCTGGATCATGTGTGTTCCCTTGCGCGCGCAGGCGATAATGTCAAGCGGGCGCCCCTTGGGGCGCCCGTCGATGCATCAGTCGCAGGCAGCGGTGATGATGATCTCTACCTTGAACTCCGAGGTCGCCAGCGCGGACTCGCCGCAGGCGCGGGCCGGGGTGTGGCCCTGCGGCACCCATGCGTCCCAGACGCCGTTCATTTCGGCGAAATCGCCCATGTCGGCCAGCCAGATGACCGCCTGCAGGATGTTCTCCTTGCTCGAACCAGCCTTGGCCAGCAGCGCGTCGATCTGGTCGAGGCACCCCTGGGTCTGCGCGGCCACGCTGTCACCGGTGGCCACCTGGCCAGCCAGGTAGACGGTGCCGTTGTGCTTCACGGCCTGGCTCATACGCTGGTTCGTCTCGAAACGTTCGATCATCTCAATTCAGTCCTTGTCCTGTCGCTGGCGTTCGGTCCGCTTCTTCGCGAACCAGTCCACCCGCTTCTTCAGTTCGCGCTCGAATCCGCGCTCCACCGGGGCATAGAGCACCGGGCGTTTCACGTCATCCGGGAAATAGTTCTGCCCCGAGAAGGCATCCTCGGCATCGTGGTCGTAGTTGTATCCCGCACCGTATCCCTGCTCTTCCATCAGCCGGGTCGGTGCGTTGAGGATATGCTTGGGCGGCGGCGCGCTGCCGGTCTTCTTGGCCAGTTGCACGGCGGCCTTGTAGGCGACGTAGCCCGCGTTCGACTTGGGCGCCAGCGCGAGGTAGGCCACTGCCTGCGACAGCGCCAGTTCGCCCTCCGGGCTGCCGAGCCTTTCGTAGGTCTCCCAGGCGTGCAGGCAGATGGTCTGCGCCTGCGGATCGGCAAGGCCGATGTCCTCGACCGCCATCCGGGTGATGCGGCGAGCAAGGAAGCGCGGATCTTCGCCCCCCTGCAGCATCCGCGCGAACCAGTAGAGCGCGGCGTCCGGATCCGACCCGCGCACCGATTTGTGCAGCGCCGAGATCAGGTTGTAGTGCTCGTCACCCGACTTGTCGTACTTCGACGCCCGCCGCATCAGCCGGGTGCCCAGCCCCGCCGTGTCCAGCGGCGCGTCCAGTTTCCACGCGGCGACCTGTTCGATCAGGTTCAGCAGGGCGCGCCCGTCGCCATCCGCCATCTCGTGCAGCGCATCGCGCGCCGGGCCGGTCAGGGGCAGCTTGCGCCCCAGTTCCTTTTCGGCCCGCTGGGTCAGCAGTTCCAGATCGGTGGGCGACAGGCGCTCCAGCACGAGAACCTGCGCGCGGCTGAGCAAAGCGGCGTTCAGTTCGAACGAGGGGTTTTCCGTGGTCGCCCCAACCAGCAGGATCGTCCCGTCCTCCATGTGCGGCAGGAAACCGTCCTGCTGCGCCTTGTTGAAGCGGTGGATCTCATCGACGAACAGCAGCGTCCCCTGCCCGTTCCCGCGCCTGAGCTTCGCCGCCTCGAAGACCTTCTTGAGGTCCGGCACCCCGGTGAAGATGGCGCTGATCTGGACAAAGTGCCGGTCGGTCGCATCGGCCAGCAGGCGTGCGATGGTGGTCTTGCCCACCCCCGGCGGCCCCCAGAGGACGAGGCTGCCAAGGCTACCTGCTTCCAGCATGGCGCCCAGCGGCGCGTCCGGCCCCAGAACCTGCTGCTGCCCAATCACCTCCGAGAGCGACCGGGGGCGCAGCCGGTCGGCGAGCGGCCGGTTGCGCTCGGGCGCGGCTTCGGTTGCCCCTGTATCGAAGAGATCCGCCATGCCGTTACAGCCGGAACCGCAGCGAGATCGGGCGCCCACCCCGGATCAGGTCGATCTGGACCCGCCGCCCCGGATTGGTCAGCGCCGCCTCGGCCTCGCCGCTCGTCTCGATGCGGGTGCCGTTCACCGCGACGATCATGTCCCCCGCCTGCAGCCCCGCGCGCGGCCCCAGCGCGCCCGCGTCGGTGATCAGCACGCCCTCGCTGTGCAGCGGCAGACCGAATTCGACGATGGTAGCCGGATTCGCGCGTGCCACGGTCAGCCCCGGCAGCACGGTGTTCTCACCCAGAACGGTCTCCTCCGCCGGCGGCTCGTTCGGCGGCGAGATCATCGGCACGGCGACGTCGGTCTCCTCACCGTTGCGCAGCCGGGTCACCTCGGCCATCTGTCCGATACCTGTCAGCGTCATGCGGAACAGCATCTCGGAGGGGGTGTTCACCGGCAGGCCGCCCACCTTGGTGATCACGTCCCCGACCTTGAACCCCGCCTTCAGGAAGGGGCTCGCCTCGTGCAGGTCGGAGATCACGATGCCATCTGGCACCCCAAGCCCCAGCGAACTGGCAAGGTCGTTGTCCATCGGTTGGCCGGACATGCCTGCCCAGGGACGTTCGAAATCCGTCTGCCCCGCGCGGGCCTGTTCCATGAACTCGGCCACGAGGTTCGAGGGAATCGCAAAGCCGATCCCGTTGGACCCGCCCGAGCGGCTCAGGATCGAGGTGTTGATGCCGATCAGATCACCGTTCACGTCGATCAGCGCACCGCCCGAGTTGCCCGGGTTGATCGGCGCGTCGGTCTGGATGAAGTACCCCCGCGCGTTGCCGGTGGCGACGCCCGACCGGGCAAGGCCCGAGACGATGCCGCTCGATACCGTCTGCCCCACCCCGAAGGGGTTGCCGATGGCAAGGGCCAGCTCGCCTACATCGACCTTGTCGGAATCCCGGAGGGTCAGGTGCGGCAGGCCACTGGCACCGTCGAGCCGCAGGATGGCAAGGTCCGCTTCCTTGTCGGCCAGCACCACCGAAGCCGTGAACTCGCGCCGGTCTGTCATCACCACCTTGATGTCCGTCGCCTCGCCGACCACGTGAAAGTTCGACACCACGTAGCCGTCATCGGAGAGGATCACCCCGGAACCCAGAGAGTTCTGCACGCGTGGTCGGCTTTGCCCCATCCCTTGGAAGAACTGCTGAAAGAAGGGATCGTCGGCAAAGGGGCTTGACCGGGTCTGCACCACGCGCGAGGCGTAGATGTTCACCACGGCAGGCGCCGCGCGTTTGACCAGAGGAGCGAAGCCGAGCGAGATCTCGGTCTGGCTCGTCGGCACGCGGGTCTCGGCAAGGGCGGGTGCTGTGGTCAGGAGAAGGGTTGCGAGCAGGATTCGAAACATGTGAGGCCTCCGTAACTTGACCTGATATGCGCAGCCGGCGCGGCATTGCAAGGCAACCCTGCGGAATGCGCGGCGCGGAACATTGCCCCGAACCCATGCGTTGATCTCCTGCACATGAAAGGACAGGAGGACCGACATGGCCGAGCGACAACGTTCTCAGGACGGAACCCGCGAAACCGATCTCTACGTGGATGACACGGACACTCCCCAGCAGCAGGGCCGCGCGGGCGGCAACCTCGAACGCAAGGTCGGCACACGCGACCTGATGAAGCGCGACGAGCAGGACCGCCCCGGTGCCACCCGGGTGACCAAGTCCGACGAGAAGGGCCAGGGCAATCTTGGCGGGCACCACGGCACGGGGGGCGCGTAACATGGCAAACCTGAGCGAAGGCACCTGGATCGTGGTGACGGACAGCGAGAAAGCGCTGTTCCTGCGCAATCTGACCGATCACCAGAACCCCAACCTCGAAGTCGTGGCCAAGGAACGGCAGGAAAACCCGCCCGACCATGTCCAGGGCGCCAACCGCCCCGGCCGAATCGCCGACAACGGGCCCGGTCAGAAATCGGCCTACGAGGATACCGACTGGCATGAACTGGCAAAGGAACGCTTTGCCGCCGACCTCTCGGACCTGCTTTACAAGCGGGCGCACCGGGGCGATTTCGACCGGCTCGTGCTGGTCGCTTCTCCTGCGGTGCTGGGCCATCTGCGCGACGGGATGCACAAGGAAGTGATCGACAAGGTGATCGCCGAGGTGCCCAAGACCCTGACCAATCACCCGGTCCGCGAGATCGAGAAACTGGTCAAGCGCGAACTGGAGCACGCCTGACCGGTACAGAAACGAAAAGGGCGCCGCAGTGATCCGCGGCGCCCTTCCCTATCGGAATATCCCGTAGGGATTATTCGTCAGCGGCAGCCTCTTCGGCAGCCACGCGGGCCTTGTCAGCGGCGCCCTTGGCGTCGCGGTCGCGGTCCACGAATTCGATGATCGCCATCGGTGCCATGTCGCCATAGCGGAAGCCGGCTTTCAGGACGCGGACGTAACCGCCCTTACGGTCCTTGTAGCGCGGGCCCAGGACTTCGAACAGCTTGGCGACGTCCTTGTCTTCCTTCAGCTTCGAAGCTGCCTGACGGCGAGCGTGCAGATCACCGCGCTTGGCGAGGGTGATGAGCTTCTCGACGATCGGACGCAGTTCCTTTGCCTTCGGCAGGGTGGTCTTGATCTGTTCGTGTTCGATGAGCGAACCGGCCATGTTCTCGAACAGCGCCTTGCGGTGCTCGTGGGTACGGTTCAGGCGGCGATAGCCTCGTGCGTGACGCATTTCGTAGTCTCCTAGCTTATGCTTTGTACGTCCGCCGATGCGTGTCAGCGGCTCTGTTGGGGCGGGATTGCCCTGATGGTCCCCGGCTCTCCGGGCATTTGGATCGGGTCGCGGTGGGCTGGTTCGTCACACTGGGAGTTCCTCCCGGAGCTACTACCATGCCCCGAAAGAACTCCGGGGCCTCCCGCCGACCACGGGACCCCGGGTCGAGCCCGGGGCCGAAGACGCCTTAGAAGGCGTCTTCGAATTTCTTCGCGAGGTCTTCGATGTTGTCGGGCGGCCAGTCCTCGACGTCCATGCCGAGGTGCAGGCCCATGCCGGACAGCACTTCCTTGATCTCGTTCAGCGACTTGCGACCGAAGTTCGGGGTGCGGAGCATCTCGGCTTCGGTCTTCTGGATCAGGTCGCCGATGTAGACGATGTTGTCGTTCTTCAGGCAGTTTGCCGAACGGACCGAGAGCTCCAGCTCGTCGACCTTCTTCAGCAGCAGCGGGTTGAACTCCAGACCATCGTCCTCGTCCTGGCGGCCAGCGGCTTCCGGTTCGTCGAAGTTCACGAAGATCGACAGCTGGTCCTGCAGGATGCGCGCGGCAAAGGCCACGGCGTCATCCGGCGTGATGGAACCGTCGGTCTCGACCTTCATGGTCAGCTTGTCATAGTCCAGAACCTGACCTTCACGGGTCGGCTGAACGTCGTAGGAGACCTTCTTGACCGGCGAGTAGATCGCGTCGATCGGGATCAGGCCGATCGGGGCGTCTTCAGGCTTGTTCTTGTCGGCCGAGACATAGCCCTTACCGGTGTTGACGGTCAGTTCCATGAACAGGTCCGCACCGTCGTCCAGGTGGCAGATCACGTGGTCGCGGTTCAGGATCTCGATGCCGGCGCTCTCGCTGATGTCGCCTGCGGTGACGACAGCGGGGCCCTTCGCATTGATCGACAGGCGCTTGGGCCCTTCGACTTCCATGCGCAGGCTGACCTGCTTGAGGTTCAGGATGATATCGGTCACGTCTTCACGGACACCGGCCACGGACGAGAACTCGTGCAGCACGTTGTCGATCTGGACGGAGGTGATTGCGGCGCCCTGCAGAGAGGACATCAGGATGCGGCGCAGCGCGTTGCCGAGCGTCAGGCCAAAGCCCCGCTCGAGCGGTTCTGCGACAACCGTTGCCTGACGTGCGGGATCGTTGCCCGGCTTGACGTCAAGCTGGGTCGGCTTGATCAGTTCGGCCCAATTCTTGTGGATCATGTAACCCTCCATTCCTGTCTGCGCCCCATGTCCAACGAAAGTGCAGACGCCCGAGGTTCAAAATGACGGACTGGGGCCGCGCGGAAACACGCAGCCCCAGCCTTAAAATCTGTGCTTAGACGCGGCGGCGCTTCGGCGGACGGCATCCATTGTGTGCCATCGGGGTCACGTCGCGGATCGAAGTGATGTTGAAGCCGACGGCGGCCAGGGCGCGGAGCGCGCTCTCGCGGCCCGAACCGGGGCCCTGCACTTCGACTTCAAGGGTCTTCACGCCGTGTTCCTGAGCCTTGCGGCCCGCGTCCTCGGCAGCCATCTGGGCGGCATAGGGGGTCGATTTCCGCGAACCCTTGAAGCCCATGGTCCCGGCCGAAGACCAGGAGATGGCGTTGCCCTGAACGTCGGAGATCAGGATCTTGGTGTTGTTGAACGAAGAGTTCACGTGAGCAACGCCAGCGGCGATGTTCTTGGAAACCTTACGCTTGGTACGAGTCTTATCGCGTGCCATTGATCCGCCCCCTTACTTCTTCTTGCCTGCGATGGCCTTTGCGGGGCCTTTGCGGGTGCGTGCGTTGGTATGGGTGCGCTGACCGCGAACCGGCAGGTTCCGGCGGTGACGCAGGCCACGGTAGCAGCCGAGGTCCATCAGACGCTTGATGTTCATCTGGGTCTCGCGGCGCAGGTCGCCTTCGACGGTGTAGTTGGCGTCAATATGCTCGCGGATCTGCAGAACTTCGCTATCGCTCAGCTCGTTCACGCGACGGGTCGGGTCGATGCCCACCGCTTCGCAGATGGCCTTGGCCGAGGTATGACCGATACCGGTGATGTAGGTGAGGGCGATAGGTACCCGCTTGGCAGTCGGGATATTTACGCCGGCAATACGTGCCACGTGTCACTTTCCTTTCGTTGCGGTTCCGTAGCTCCAGAACCTTTTTTCACAACACTTGGCCTTGGCAGTGGCGCCAGCGGGCCTAGCATTTACGAGGTGTTCATAATTGCACGGCAGATTCGCGCGCACAAAAACGATTCTCTTACGAGATGGTGGTCGATATGGGGTTTTCGGCAGGGCGTCAAGCCCCGCCGGCTATTTGTCCAGAACGCCCGCGATGGAGGACTGAACCTCCTGGATCGGTGCCAGCCCGTCGATCTTGGAAAGATCGCCCTTGGCATAGTAGTAGCCGATCAGCGGCGAGGTCTTCTTGTAGTATTCCATCAGGCGGGTGCGCAGCGACTCTTCGTTGTCGTCCGCACGGCGCTTGAACTCGGTCCCGCCGCACTTGACGCAGTGCCCGTCCGCCGGGATCGGCTTGGTGTTGTCGTTGTAGACCTCACCGCAGGTGCCGCAGGTCGACCGCGCGGTGATCCGTGCCACCAGCGCGTCGTCGTCCACTTCCATCTCGATGACAGCGTCCAGCGCCTCGCCTTCTGCCGCCAGCAGTTCACCCAGGGCATCCGCCTGCGCCAGCGTGCGCGGGAAGCCGTCGAAGATGAACCCCGAGCCTTCCTTGCTCTCCAGCTTCTCCCGGATCAGGCCAATGACGATCTCGTCGGTGACGAGCTGCCCCTTGGCCATGACCTCGGCGACGATGTTACCCATCTCGGTGCCGCTGTCCTTGGCCTCGCGCAGCATGTCGCCGGTCGAGAGCTGCACCATTCCGCGCGTTTCGACGAGGTGACGGGCCTGCGTTCCCTTGCCGGCCCCCGGGGGCCCCAGAAGAATGATGTTCATCGACGCGCGGGGCTCCGTTTCGTGCGTTTCTTGGACCGGCCGCGCAGCTGCGACTTCTCGATCAGGCCTTCGTACTGGTGGGCCAGAAGGTGGCTCTGGATCTGCTGGATGGTATCCATGGTGACCGAAACCACGATGAGGACCGAGGTGCCGCCGAAGTAGAACGGAATGGAGAACTGGTTGCGCAGGATCTCGGGCATCAGGCAGATCAGGGCCAGATAGGCCGAGCCCAGCACGAGCACGCGGTTCACCACGTATTCAAAGTACTCCGCCGTCCGTTTGCCGGGGCGAATGCCCGGAACAAAGCCATTCTGGTTCTTCAGGTTGTCCGCCACATCGTCCGGTTTGAACGAAACGTTGAACGTGTAGAAGTAGGCGAAGAACACGATCATCGCGACAAAGAACAGCAGGTACAGCGGCTGGCCGGGACCGAAGTTGGCCAGCAGCCACGACATGATCGAACCGCTTGCGGCGCCCTGGCTGAAGGTCGAGATCGTGGTCGGCAGCAGCAGCAGCGACGAGGCGAAGATCGCGGGGATAACGCCCGCCGGGTTCACCTTGATCGGCAGGTGCGAGGAGCCGCCGTCATAGACCTTCATCCCGACCTGACGGCGCGGGTACTGGATGTGAATCTTGCGCAGCGCGCGTTCCATGAACACGACGAAGGTAATCGCGACGATCACCATGACGATCACACCGACGATCACGCCGGGGCTGATCGCACCGCTGCGGCCCGAGGCAAAGAACTGTGCCAGCGCGGCCGGAACCTCGGCGATGATGCCGACGAAGATGATCAGCGACACGCCGTTGCCGATCCCGCGCGAGGTGATCTGTTCGCCCAGCCACATCAGGAACATGGTCCCGCCGACGAGGGTGATCATGGTGGAAAGACGGAAGTAGAGACCCGGATCGGTCGCAAGGTCGCCGGTTTCGAGGCTGACCGCGAGGCCGTAGGACTGGGCAATCGCCAGCAGCACCGTACCGTAGCGGGTGTACTGGTTCATCTTCTTGCGGCCCTGCTCACCCTCTTTCTTCAGCTGCTCGAGCTGGGGCACCATCGCCGCCATGAGCTGCACGATGATCGAGGCCGAGATGTAGGGCATGATGCCGAGGGCGAAGATGCCCATCCGCCCCAGTGCGCCGCCGGTGAACATGGAGACCATGCCGCCGATCCCCTGCCCTGCCTGGGTCATGAAGTCGCGCAGGGCGTTACCATCAATGCCGGGAACAGGGAGGTAGGTACCCAGGCGGTACACGATAAGTACGCCAAGGGTGAAAAGGATTCGGTTGCGCAGATCGGTGGCTTTGCCCAATGCGGCCCAGCTCGTATTGGCCGCCATTTGTTCTGCTGCTGATACCATGAATCGGGTCTCTTCTGGTAAAACGCCGCCTTGAACCGTTTTCCGGCTCAGGCGGCGCTATGGGAAAACACGTGTCTATGTAAGCGGCGCAAGCGCCGCTCACAACCCGTTACTCGGCCGCAGCCGGTGCGGCGACGGTAACGGAACCGCCGGCTTTCTCGACCGACTCAACCGCCGACTTCGAAGCGCCGGTGACCTGCAGGTCGATCTTGGCCGAGAAGTCGCCCTTGGCGAGCACACGAATGCCGTCGAGCTTGCGGCGCACCAGACCGGAAGCGACCAGCGCGTCCTCGGTGATCGCAGCCGAAGCGTCCAGCTTCTTGGCGTCGATGAATTTCTGGATCAGGCCCAGGTTGACGACAGCGAAGCTCTTGCGGTTCGGCTTGTTGAAGCCGCGCTTGGGCAGACGCTGGTAGAGCGGCATCTGGCCGCCCTCGTAACCGTTGATGGCCACGCCCGAACGGGATTTCTGACCTTTGATACCACGACCACCGGTCTTGCCCATGCCGGAACCCGGACCACGGCCAACGCGCTTGCGTTTCTTGGTTGCGCCCGGATTGTCGCGCAGTTCATGAAGTTTCATTTCGCTTCTCCTAAGCCGGATGTGACCCCCGAAGCGTATGGGTCAACCACGGCATTTCTTGGTTTTGATGAATCGGACCCGTAGGGCCACCGGGGGCGTATAGACGCCACGGCGGCGCGACGCAAGGGGATCGCGCATCGTGGCGCAGGTGACGTGGCCCGAACCCCGGAACGGCAGTCAGGACAAAGGGCAGCCCGGTCTCCCGGGCTGCCCTTCGTTCTCGCTCTGGCGGGACGGCACCGGTTGCGCCGAGGGATCGCGCCACCCCGTCCTGAGCAGGGATCAGTTGTTGCCGTAGGCCGCTTCGAGCGCCAGACGACGGATGCCGCTGCGCGAGATGCCGAGGTCGCCGAGGTCACGGTTGCTCAGGCTGCTCAGCTCGGCCAGGGTCTTGCGGTAGACAGCGCGGCGGGCCAGCGCGTCCTTGATGTCGCCAACGAGGTTGCGAAGACGGTTGCTCAGGCCATGCGGCTGTGCGGGGAGGGAGATGTTATGTGCCATTGTCGTGTTCCTATCGTTCGGTCGCGGGCCCCTTCGCCTCCGCTCCTCCCGGGGCCCTTATGCTGCATTGCAGAATAATCATTCCCGCGCGCTGAACAACGGATCTTCAGGTCTGCCCGCTATGCTCAGGAAGCAAGGCTCGTGCATGGCTCACGGGTCGCGACGTCAGAGTTCCGCTCGTTGACCGCGACTGACCTTTACCATTGCTAATGGAGTCCTAACGAAATCCGGGGTTCGGGCCCTCAACACGCCGAATCCGGCGCGATTTTCTTTTTCGCGTTTTCCGAAAATTAGCGAGTTTGACTCAACCTTAAGGAGCCTGCGCAGAGGACGGTTCCGATGGTTGTTCAAGTCGCCGTTTTACTTGTTTTCGCCACCCTGTTGCCCGTCGGGGCCGTCCAATCTGCCAGCCTGCCCTCCCCTGCCCTAGCATCCGCCGGGAGCGCGCAGGAGGGGATCAGGAATGACAGCGCACCGCAGCGGTCCACACATCCCTCGCCGCTGGATCATCAACCCGATGCCCTGCCCCTCCCCTCCCTCTTCGTCCGGCCCGACACCCCCGCCGACCGTCTGCATGCCCTTCAGGAGGCCTTTGCCCGCACGCCGGGGGCGCTCACCTCTGTTCGGGCAGATCCGGTCCTGACCGCACGGGGTTCTCTCCCGCTGACGATCGCGCTGGTCTCTGGCAGTTCACTTGGCTGGCTGGGGCTGGTGTTCTCGCTGCTCGCCGGGCGCCCACGCCCACGGTTGGTTCCGAGGCTGAACCGCACGCCCCAGCGCACCATCCGTTTCACCAAACCGGACAATGCGCCCTGAACGCCGCGCCAAAAGAAAACACCCCGGAGCGGCGCTCCGGGGTGTTCGAGATCGGTCAGACGGCCGAAGCCGAAGGATCGTTTACTCTTTTTCTTCGATGATTTCGACCAGGTGAGGGATCGAGTTCACCATGCCGCGCACGGAAGGGGTATCTTCCAGTTCGCGGGTCTTGTGCATCTTGTTCAGGCCAAGGCCGACCAGCGTGGCACGCTGTTTGGCCGGGCGACGGATCGGGCTGCCGATCTGCTTAACGACGATAGTAGCCATGTTGATCAAGCCTCCTCAGCGACCTGAGCCGAAGCCTGCGCAGCGTCTTCACGCTTGGGCAGGATGTCGGCAACTTTCTTGCCACGACGCTGCGCAACCGAACGCGGGCTGGCTTCTTTCTTCAGCCCGTCGATGGTGGCACGGATCATGTTGTAGGGGTTCTGCGAACCGATCGACTTGGACACGACGTCCTTGATGCCGAGCATTTCGAAGACAGCGCGCATCGGACCACCAGCGATGATACCGGTACCTTCCGGTGCCATGCGCATCACGACGCGGCCAGCGCCATGACGGCCTTCCATGTCGTGGTGCAGGGTGCGGCCTTCGCGCAGCGGAACGCGGATCATCTGGCGCTTCGCTTGCTCGGTTGCCTTGCGAATGGCCTCGGGGACCTCCTTCGCCTTGCCCTTGCCAAAGCCGACGCGGCCTTTCTGATCGCCAACAACGACGAGAGCAGCGAAGCCGAAGCGCTTACCACCCTTCACGGTCTTGGACACGCGGTTGATCGCAACCAGGCGATCTGCGAATTCCGGTGCTTCCTCGCGTTCGCGACGGTTACCCCGGCGGTTTTCTTCTCGAGCCATCAGGCTTCCTTTCTCTCTGGCGCTTGGCGCCTTTTTTTCAATCACGGTGAGCCCAGGGCTCCCGGATCATCGGGGCGGCGAACCACCCGCACTGTGCCAGCGAAAAGTGCGCGACCAGCGCGCACTTCAGGCTCGGCGGTGAGGAAGGGTGCGCGCCAGGCACGCACCCGATCCATCAGATCTTGAGGCCACCTTCACGCGCAGCGTCGGCCAGAGCCTTCACCTTGCCGTGGAACAGGAAGCCGCCGCGGTCGAAGTATGCTTCTTCGACACCGGCTTTCTTGGCGCGTTCCGCGATCGCTGCACCCACCTTGGCGGCTGCTTCGACGTTGTTCTTGCCAACGATGCCCAGGTCCTTCTCGAGCGAGGATGCGGAGGCGAGAGTCACGCCCTTCACATCGTCGATCAGCTGGACGCTGATGTTCTTGTTCGAACGGTGCACGGAGAGACGAAGACGCCCTGCGTTCACCTTGCGAAGCTTGTTCCGGACGCGCAGGCGGCGCTTCAGGAACAGAGTTCTTTTGCTGTTTGCCATCTGTCCGGTCCTTACTTCTTCTTGCCTTCCTTGCGGAAGATGAACTCGCCCTTGTAGCGGATGCCCTTGCCCTTGTAGGGCTCCGGCGCGCGCCACTTGCGGATGTTCGCGGCGACCTGGCCGACGAGTTGCTCGTCGATGCCTTCGACCACGATCTCGGTCTGCTTCGGCGCCGTGACGGTCACACCTTCCGGTGCAACGTAGTCAACGTCGTGAGACAGGCCGAGGTTCAGCTTCAGAGTGTTCCCGTTTACAGCGGCGCGGTAACCCACACCCTGAATCTCGAGCTCCTTCTTGAAGCCGGTGGTCACGCCGGTCACCAGGTTCGCAACCATCGTGCGGCTCATGCCCCACTGCTGGCGTGCGCGCTTGGATTTCCCGCGCGGGTCGATCTTGACCACATTGTCTTCGACAGTGATCGTGACGTCGTCGGTCGCGGTGAAGGAGCGGGTGCCCTTCGGACCTTTGACTTCAACGGTCTGGCCCGAAACAGAGGCGGTAACGCCGCTGGGCAGCTCGACCGGTTTCTTACCAATACGAGACATCAGGACCTCCTTAGAAGACGGTGCAGAGCACTTCGCCGCCAACATTGGCTTCGCGTGCAGCTGCGTCCGACATCACACCTTTCGGCGTGGAGACAATCGACACGCCCAGGCCCTGACGGACCGACGGGATGTCATTGACGCCCATGTAGACGCGACGGCCGGGCTTGGAGACCCGCTTGAGTTCGCGAATGACAGGGGTGCCTTCGAAGTACTTGAGGCTGATTTCCAGAGCCGGGTGACCGTCGTTACCGGTCACTTTTTCATAGCCACGGATATAGCCTTCGTCTGCCAGCACATCCAGAACCCAGGCGCGCAGTTTCGAAGCCGGTGTCATCACCGTCGACTTGCCGCGCAGCTGGCTGTTGCGGATACGGGTCAGCATATCTGCGATAGGATCGTTCATCTTATGCCTCCCTTACCAGCTGGATTTCACGAGGCCAGGGATCTGGCCATTGGAGCCGAGGTTGCGCAGGGCAATACGGCTGATTTTGAGCTTGCGATAGTAAGCGTGCGGACGACCGGTGAGCTGGCAACGGTTGTGCAGGCGGGTTGCCGAGCTGTTGCGCGGCAGTTTCGCCAGCTTCAGGGAGGCGCGGAAACGCTCTTCCATCGGCTTGCTCTCGTCGTTCACAATCGCTTTCAGCTCAGCACGTTTGGCGGCGTACTGTTCCACCAGGCGCTGACGCTTCTTTTCGCGTTCGATCATTGCTTTCTTAGCCATGTCTTTTCCTTCCCGCGATCAGGAGTTGAAGGGCATGTTGAATTGCTTCAACAGCGCCTTGGCTTCTGCGTCGGTTTTTGCCGTGGTGGCGATGACGATATCCATGCCCCAGACTTCATCGACCTTGTCGAAGTTGATCTCGGGGAACACGATATGTTCCTTGATGCCCATGGCGTAGTTGCCGCGGCCATCGAAGGACTTGCCGGACACGCCGCGGAAGTCGCGGACGCGCGGCAGCGCAACGGTGATCAGGCGGTCGAGGAATTCGTACATCCGGTCGCCACGCAGGGTCACCTTGGCGCCCAGCGGCATGTCTTCACGGACGCGGAAACCTGCGATCGACTTCTTCGCCTTGGTCACGACGGCGCGCTGGCCGGCGATCTGCGTCAGGTCGTCCTGAGCGGATTTGACCTTCTTGCTGTCGCGAACGGCTTCAGCCCCGGCGCCGATGTTCAGGACGATCTTGTCCAGACGCGGGATCATCATGTCGTTCTTGTAGGCGAACTCTTCCTTCAGCGCGGCCCGGATCTTTTCCCGGTACTCGGCCTTCAGGCGCGGGGTATAGGTTGCAGCATCAAGCATCGATCACGTCCCCCGTGGTCTTGGCAAAGCGCACTTTCTTGTCGCCTTCCATCTTGAACCCGACGCGGGTCGGTTTGCCGTTGGCATCGACGAAAGCGAGGTTCGACAGCTGGATCGGCATCGCCTTGGGGATGCGGCCACCTTGGCTGGTCTGGCTCTGGCGGGTTGCGCGGATGGCGATGTTGATGCCTTCCACGACGGCTTTGCCGGCCTTCGGGTCAACGGAGGTAATGGTACCTTCCTTGCCCTTGTCCTTGCCGGCGAGCACGACGACCTTGTCGCCTTTTTTCAGTTTCGCAGCCATCAGAGCACCTCCGGAGCCAGCGAGATGATCTTCATGAAGTTCTTGGCGCGCAGCTCACGAACCACCGGCCCGAAGATACGGGTGCCGACGGGCTCGTTGTTGTTGTTCAGGATGACAGCTGCGTTGCGGTCAAAGCGGATGGCGGTGCCATCTTCGCGACGAACTTCCTTGGCGGTGCGCACGACGACGGCCTTGCGGACGTCACCTTTTTTCACGCGGCCGCGCGGAATGGCTTCCTTGACGGATACGACGATGATGTCACCGACACCAGCGTACTTCCGCTTGGAACCACCCAGGACCTTGATGCACTGAACGCGGCGAGCGCCGCTGTTGTCAGCAACATCCAGATTGGTCTGCATCTGGATCATGTGGTTTCTCCCGACCTTTGGGGACGCCCGTAATCCAGTCGGGGCCCCAGGGTTTCGATCAAACCGAAAGGTAACTTTCGATGTGAGATCGCGCTACGGCCCGAATTGGGCCGCGGTGCGGTCTTACGCCTCAAGCACCTCCCAGCGTTTCGTTTTCGACTTCGGTGCGCATTCGATGATGCGGACGGAATCGCCCACCTTGAATGCGTTCTTCTCGTCATGCGCCCGGTATTTCTTGGATTTCCGGATGGTCTTCTTCAGAACCGGGTGCGTGAAACGACGTTCGACCAGAACGGTGACGGTCTGTTCGTTGGCGTCGCTGGTCACGGTGCCTTGCAGGATACGTTTGGGCATCGGGAAGGCTCCTTCTTATTCTTGCGAAGCCGCAGCAGCGGCTTTTTGGTTGAGAACGGTCAGCACACGGGCAGCGTTCCGACGCGCAGCGCGGATCTTTGCCGGGTTTTCCAGTTGGCCGGTGGCCTGCTGGAAGCGCAGGTTGAAGCTCTCTTTTTTCAGGTTGGCAAGTTCCTCGCGGAGCTGGTCCGGAGTCTTGTCATGCAGTTCTTTGGCGTTCATCGCCCTTTTCCTTTCAACATCACCGGAGGGCCCGCAAAGGGTCACCCTGATTCCAGTGGAGTACGTGGATGAGCGGCTCGCATACAGGGGGTTGGGGCATAAAGCAACCCCTGTTCACTGGGGAATGGACGAGCGCCGCGTCATTTGCGCCATTCCCCGCGTCGGGCCCCGGAAAGGGGCCCGGCAAGGGACCGATCAGGCCCAGCTGTAGTTGAAGCTGACGCTGATGCGTTCGTCTTCGGACATGTTCATCGGGACCTCGTGGCGCAGCCAGCTTTCCCACAGCAGCACGTCCCCGACCTCGGGGGTCACGTAGACAAAGGTCCGCATGTCCCGGCGAGCGTCCTTCAGGCGGGCCGGAGCGGCCATCATCCGGGCCGACCGAGGGTCTTCCAGCTTGAGCGCGCTGGCCCCGTCCGGCATCGAGACATAGGTCGTCCCGCTGATCACGCTGTGCGGATGCAGGTGCGAGGCGTGCATGCCGCCCTCGGGCAGGATGTTAATCCAGATATCCTCGAGCTTGAGCTCGCGTCCGTCGAGGTTGAACTCGAGGTCCTCGGCAAAAGCCGCCACATGCTTGTCCAGCGCCTTGATGATGTCCTCGAAGATCGGGAACCGCCAGCCGAGATCGGTCAGCGAGGCGTAGCTGGTATAACCCGGATAGCCGTTCTCCTCGCACCACTCCTGCCCCGCCTCATCGTCCTCGGCGATGGAATAGCAGGACGCCTCCAGTTCGGACGGGTCGATGGCATCGCCGAACTCGGTGAGCTTGGCGCGATACAGGCGGGTGACGAAGAGCGACTCGATTTCAGACATGGCCGCGTCTTAGCGCAAGCCACCGGGTCTGGCGAGAGCCCGCAGGATCAGAGCTTGATGTTGAGGATCGCGATTTCGCTGTAGAGTAGGTCCACCTCGGCGGGCTCCATGCGCCCCGGGGTATAGAAGTGCGGAATCTCGTAGGGCACCACCTCGTCCGCTACGGCCTCGGCGCCCAGCAGGCGCCGGTCCACCGAGAGCACGTCGCCCTGCGGCAGCAGCGCCCCGGCGATCGCCCGGGCATGGCGCCGGAAGACCTCGGGCCGGCTCACGTGGTAAGCGGTATGGGTCACGTGGTCATCGTGCTTGTGCTGGGCCGAGACCATGAGCAGACAGGGCCCGTCCAGTGTACGGGCCACCACGGGGCGGACGTTCAGTCCGGCATGATCCAAGGCAATCTGCTTTTCGCCCGCCGATAGATCTTCGACGCTGCAGGCCGGGCCGTCCACCAGTTCCGTCGCCCCGACCGCGTGACCGGCGCGCCAGATCAGCTGCTCCTTCTCCAGCGGGGCCAGACCGGCGTTCAGCACAGTACGCACCGCGCCCGGCGAGCTGCCGAAGTTGGTGATCGTGGCATCCTCCTCGCGCACGGCGAACTCCACCATGTCACGGCCGACCCCGTACTGCCGGTATTCCTTCAGCAGGTACCACGAGCTCATGTTGGCCGTCGTCCGGGGCCCCGCCCCTGTCTGGCGCGTGGCCTTTACCAGCCCAAGCACACCGACCAGCCTGCCCTCGTCGCGCACGGTGACGGCATAGCTGTCGTCCCTACCGCTCCAGCGCCCCGAAAGCACCTCGCGCCACTTGTCCATGCCCCACTTGGCCTTGGGAAAGACCTCCTGCATGAACAGGGCTATTTCTTCCCGTTCGGCATCCCGGGCCTTGGCGATGACTACCATGATGTCTCCTCGGCTTGAACAAGATCGGCAAGGCGAACCCAGCGCACCGCAGGATGGGCGCTGAGCCGGGCCGTGAGGGTTTCGAGAAAGGACCAGATCTCGGCATCGTGCTGCAGGTGGTGCGTTGTCACGCCGGTGGGCTCGGCGGCATCCGCACGCCCTTCCCTGCGGTCGGCAAGATGCTCCACCACGCAGTCAAGGAACTTGCCCTCGCCCCGGAACTCAACCCCGTTCTTCCAGCGGATCGGATCGGCATGCACGTTGACCTGCGCCAGACCCGGCACCGGCGTAGCGCTGGCGCGGGCCAGACTGGACGAGAGCATCCGGAACCCCAGCGCGGGAAGCTGCGCCGTGGTGGTCTCCGCGATCCGGTTCCACGGCGGCACGAAGACCGGTAGCAAGTTCGGCAGCCCTGCGTCGGATAAACGACGCCATCCCTCTCCGATATCGTCAAGCTGCGCCCCGAGATCGCGGGTCACCCCGACTTCGGAGGGCCGCGCGCCCGCAGGCTCGTGGTTGACGTGGGCAAAGCCGTGCTGCAGCAGCCAGGTGTCGCGGGCCCGGGCCAGCCGGTCGCCCAGTTCCGGCACCCCGCTGACAGGGATCACCGAGAGGTGCATGGGCACCCCATGTGCCTCGGCCAGCGCCAGCAGCCGGTCCAGTTCCGGCCCCGGCGCCTCGGCATCGTCGTCGCGCCACCAGAAATCGGCGACGACCCCGGCCTCGGTCCAGCGGTTGAGTTCCTCGTCGAGTTCGGTCCACGTTGCCATGACCGCGAAACTCACCGATATCACCGGCCTTTGCAATCCGTGCCGCAGGCAAAAGAAAACCCCCGCCGCTTGCGCGCCGGGGGCCAATTCTGTCGACGGATCGCTCCGTCTGTCGCTTACCAGTCCTCGCGGACGACGACGCGGGTCTTGATCGGCAGCTTCATCGCGGCCAGGCGCAGGGCCTCGCGAGCGATGTCTTCGCCAACACCGTCCAGCTCGAACATGATCCGGCCCGGTTTGATCTTGGCTGCCCAGTAGTCGACCGAACCCTTACCTTTACCCATCCGGACTTCGGTGGGCTTGGAGGTGACCGGCGTATCCGGGAAGATACGGATCCAGACACGGCCCTGACGCTTCATGTGGCGGGTCATCGCGCGGCGAGCCGCTTCGATCTGACGAGCCGTGACGCGCTCGGGCTGCAGGGCCTTGAGGCCGAAGGTGCCGAACGTCAGGTCGCTGCCGCCCTTGGCTTCGCCGCTGATCCGGCCCTTATGCTGCTTGCGGAATTTAGTACGCTTAGGTTGAAGCATTTTTCAGTCTCCTTAGCGCCGGCCGCCAGCACCACGGGGCGCCGGACCGTCCTGGATTTCCTGCGCCTTGCGGTCGCGGGCGGACGGGTCGTGCTCCATGATCTCGCCTTTGAAGATCCAGGTCTTGATCCCGATGATCCCGTAGGCGGTCGTGGCTTCGACGTGTGCATAGTCGATGTCTGCACGCAGGGTGTGGAGCGGAACGCGGCCTTCGCGGTACCACTCGGTCCGTGCGATCTCGGCACCGCCCAGACGGCCGGCAACGTTCACACGGATACCCAGCGCGCCCATGCGCATGGCGTTCTGAACCGCACGCTTCATGGCGCGACGGAAGGACACGCGGCGCTCCAGCTGCTGGGCGATGGACTCACCGACCAGGGCAGCGTCGAGCTCGGGCTTGCGCACTTCGACGATGTTGAGGTGCAGTTCGCTTGCGGTCATGTTGGCAATCTTCTTGCGCAGGACTTCGATGTCCGCGCCTTTCTTGCCAATGATGACACCGGGGCGAGCCGTGTGGATCGTGACGCGGCACTTCTTGTGCGGACGCTCGATGATCACGCGGGCCACGCCGGCCTGCTTGCACTCTTCCTTGATGAAGTCGCGGATCTTCAGGTCTTCCAGCAGAAGATCACCGTAATCCTTGGTGTCGGCATACCAGCGGCTGTCCCAGGTGCGGTTCACCTGCAGGCGCATGCCAATCGGATTGACTTTGTTACCCATTAGGCTTGCTCCTCAACTTGACGCACCTTGATGGTGATCTCCGAGAACGGCTTGATGATCTTGCCGAACCGGCCACGGGCACGCGGGCGACCGCGCTTCATGGTCAGGTTCTTGCCCACATAGGCCTCGGCGACGATCAGTTCATCGACGTCCAGGTTGTGGTTGTTCTCGGCGTTCGCGATGGCGGACTGAAGGCATTTCTTCACGTCAACCGCGATCCGCTTCTTCGAGAAGGTCAGGTCGTTCAGGGCCTTTTCAACCTTCTTGCCGCGGATCATCGCAGCAACCAGGTTCAGCTTTTGCGGCGAGGTACGGAGCATGCGCAGTTTTGCCATTGCTTCGTTGTCTGCCACGCGACGGGGATTCTTATCCTTGCTCATGGCTTACTTCCGCTTCGCTTTCTTGTCAGCGGCGTGACCGTAATAGGTCCGGGTCGGCGAGTACTCACCGAACTTCTGACCGATCATGTCTTCCGTGACGTTGACAGGGACGTGTTTCTTGCCGTTGTAGACGCCAAACGTCAGGCCCACGAACTGGGGCAGGATCGTCGAGCGGCGCGACCAGATCTTGATGACTTCGTGACGGCCGGAATCGCGGGCCGCTTCGGCTTTTTTCAGCACGTAAGCGTCGACGAAGGGGCCTTTCCATACAGAGCGAGACATATGTTAGCGCCCTTTCTTCTTGGCATGCCGCGAGCGGATGATGAGCTTGCTCGACGCCTTGTTACGGTTGCGGGTCTTGGCACCCTTGGTCGGCTTGCCCCAGGGCGTCACCGGGTGACGACCACCGGAGGTCCGGCCTTCACCACCGCCGTGGGGGTGATCGATCGGGTTCATAACCACGCCGCGGACGCTCGGACGCTTGCCATAGTGGCGCATACGACCGGCTTTACCGAAGTTCTGGTTCGAGTTGTCCGGGTTGGACACGGCACCGACGGTGGCCATGCATTCCTGACGGACCATGCGCAGTTCGCCCGAGGACAGGCGGATCTGGGCGTAGCCGCCATCGCGACCGACGAACTGGGCGTAGGTGCCTGCAGCGCGTGCGATCTGGCCGCCCTTGCCGGGCTTCATCTCGATGTTGTGGACGATCGTACCGATCGGCATGCCCGAGAAGGGCATCGCGTTACCGGGCTTGATGTCGACCTTGGCGCCTGCGACGACTTTGTCGCCGACTGCGAGACGCTGGGGGGCCAGGATGTAGGCTTGCTCGCCATCATCATACTGGATCAGCGCAATGAACGCGGTCCGGTTCGGGTCATATTCGATGCGGGCAACGATGCCTGCAACGTCGAACTTGGTCCGCTTGAAATCGACGATACGATAGAGGCGCTTTGCGCCACCGCCGCGACGGCGAGAGGTGATACGTCCGGTGTTGTTCCGGCCGCCCGACTTCGTCAGACCCTCGGTGAGGGCTTTGACGGGGCGTCCTTTCCACAGCTCCGAACGGTCGATCAGCACCAGCCCGCGCTGGCCCGGCGTCGTCGGCTTATACGACTTGAGTGCCATGCTTTCTGTCTTCCGTTAGCAAACGCGGCCCGATGATCTGGACCGCTATGTATTGGGTACTTGCCGTGCAGCTGGAACAGGCCGCATCCGACAGACTACCCGGGTTCTAGGGCCCCGAAGGTCCCCGGTTCAGTGCGTCCCTACCCCGCCCCGGATGATCTCCGGGGCCCCTGCACGAGGTTCCGGGTCGGGCCCGGAACGGTGACGGGACAATATCACGAGGCCCCGGAACGAATCCCGGGGCCTCGGCGATGGGTCCATCTATTAGAGAGTCCTTACCGGGTCAAGGCCTGTCTCCTGCCGGGACCGCCGGTTTCCCCCAAAGCCCTCAACCGCAGTCGGCGACCTCCAGCCGCCTGTGTCGTCCCCAGCCGGTTCGCGGTTGATTTGCCGTGACGTGTCAGCCTTGATCCATCCGAGGCGGAGGCCACCCTGATATCACCGGAGGACACATGAGCGAGAAGATCACCATCGAGGCGCTGGTCGGCGCCGCACCGGACCTGGTCTGGCAATGCTACACCCAACCCGAACATATCACGTCATGGAACTTTGCGTCGCCAGACTGGCATTGCCCGTCCGCCGAAAATGACCTTCGACCGGGCGGGCGGTACAACGCCCGCATGGAGGCCAAGGACGGCGGCTTCGGCTTCGATCTCGGCATGACGCATGACGAGGTCGTGCCCGGGCGCAAGCTGGTCTCTCGCATGGATGACGACCGAATGGTCGAAGTGGAGTTCATCCCCGAAGGCAGTGACACCCGCGTCAGGACCACCTTTGATGCGGAGAGCCAGAACCCCGCCGAGATGCAGCGGCAGGGGTGGCAGGCCATCCTCGACAGTTTCAAGGGGTATGTGGAGCGTCTCTGAGGGCGGAGCGGGCTGAAGGCAAAGTCTCCCCCGGCTTCCCGCAGGGGGCTTTGTTTTCCAACGTAACGCGCCCCGGACCTGATCCGGGGCCGCGCGGCCAACGGTTTGCTGCGATCCCTGCGGGGTCCCGGATCAAGTCCGGGACGGGGTGGAGAAAGTGAAAAGCCCCCCGAATATCCGCGAGGGGCTTCGTTCTTGTGCACTGCGCCCCGGACCCGATCCGCGGCCTCTAGACCATCGGGTTGCCGCGATCCCCGCGGGGTCCCGGATCAAGTCCGGGACGGGGTGGATCAAGTGAAAAAGCCCCCCGCGTTTCCGCGAGGGGCTTCTGTTCTGGTCCGACCCGCCCCGGACCTGATCCGGGGCCGCGCGGCCAGCGGTTTCTGCAATTCCTCCGATGTCCCGAGGCGAGCCCGGGACGGTCAGGATCACAGACCGGTGGTCACGTCGATCGTGTTGCCCTCTTCGAGGGTCACGTAGGCCTTCTTGATGTCCTTCCGCTTGCCCAGCTGGCCGCGGAACCGCTTGACCTTGCCCTTGGTGATGGTGGTGTTGACCGCCTTCACCTTGACACCGAAGAGAGCCTCGACGGCCTCTTTGATCTGCGGCTTGGAGCTGTCGATCGACACTTCGAAAACAACCGCGTTGGCCTCGGAGGCCATGGTGGCTTTCTCGGTGATGATCGGCTTGCGGATCACGTCGTAGTGTTCTGCCTTCGCGCTCATTTCAGTCGAGCCTCCAGTGCTTCGACACCCGCCTTGGTGATCACCAGGGTGTCACGCTTGAGGATGTCATAAACGTTTGCGCCCATCGACGGCAGGATATCCAGACCTTCGATGTTGCGGGCGGCCTTGGCAAAGTTCTCGTTGACTGCGGCGCCGTCGATGATCAGCGCACGCTTCCAGCCGAGTTTTGCGACCTGCTTGGCCAGCGCGCTGGTCTTGCCGTCAGCCTCTGCAGAGGCGATGACGACCAGTTCGCCGGCTTTGGCCTTGGCGGACAGCGCGTGACGCAGACCCAGCTTGCGGAACTTCTTGGTCAGGTCGTGACCGTGGCTGCGCGGGGTCGGGCCCTTGTAGATACCACCGTGACGGAAGATCGGCGCGTTCTTGTCACCGTGGCGTGCGCCGCCGGTGCCCTTCTGGCGATAGATCTTCTTGGTCGAGTAGCTGGTTTCCGAGCGGGTCTTGACCTTGTGGGTACCGGCCTGCGCGTTGTTACGCTGCCAGCGGACCACGCGGTGCAGGATGTCTGCGCGGGGCTCGAGACCGAACAGGGCCTCGTCCAGGTCCACGCTGCCGGCTGCGCTGCCGTCCAGGTTGATGACGTCGAGTTTCATTCTTCGCCTTCCTTCTTCTCGGCTTCGCCCTCGGCCTTGTCGGCTTCGATCGAGGCTTCAGCTTCCTTCAGCGCGGCTGCTTCAGCGGCGGCCTGCTCTTCGGCGAGACGCTTGGCTTCTGCTTCGGCCTCGGCGGCAGCAGCGGCGGCAGCTTCTTCAGCGGCCTTGGCAGCAGCTTCGGCGGCCGACTTCAGCGCGGCGGGCAGGATCGCGTTCTCGGGGAACGGCTTCTTCACGGCGTCCTTGACGGTGACCCAGCCACCCTTGGAACCCGGAACCGCACCCTTGACCATGATCAGGCCACGCTCGGCGTCGGTTTTCACGACTTCGAGGTTCTGGGTGGTGACGCGCACGGCACCCATGTGACCGGCCATCTTCTTGCCTTTGAAGACCTTGCCCGGATCCTGGCACTGACCGGTCGAACCGTGCGAACGGTGGCTGATCGACACACCGTGCGAGGCGCGCAGACCGCCGAAGTTGTGCCGCTTCATGGCACCGGCGAAGCCTTTACCGATCGAGGTACCGGCAACGTCGACGTACTGACCAGCGAAGTAGTGGTCAGCGGTGATTTCCTCACCGACGTTGATCAGGTTCTCGGGGTCGACGCGGAATTCCGCGATCTTCCGCTTGGGTTCCACCGACGCGGCGGCGAAGTGGCCGCGCATCGCCTGGCTCACGCGCTTGGCCTTGGCCGAGCCCGCGCCGAGCTGAACGGCGGTGTAGCCGTCTTTCTCAGCGGTACGCTGTGCCACGACCTGCAGCTTGTCCAGTTGCAGAACGGTAACGGGGACCTGCTTGCCGTCTTCGAGGAAGAGGCGGGTCATCCCGACTTTCTTTGCGATAATTCCAGAGCGCAACATGTCTACTGCCCTCCTCGCTTACGATTGCAGCTTGATTTCGACGTCCACGCCGGCGGCGAGGTCGAGCTTCATCAGCGCGTCCACCGTCTGCGGGGTCGGATCAACGATATCCAGCAGGCGCTTGTGCGTGCGGATTTCGAACTGGTCACGGGATTTCTTGTCGACGTGGGGACCACGCAGAACGGTGAATTTCTCGATCTTGTTCGGCAGCGGGATCGGGCCACGTACGTTGGCGCCGGTCCGCTTGGCGGTGTTCACGATTTCCTGCGTGCTGGCATCCAGCACACGGTAATCGAACGCCTTCAGCCGGATACGGATGTTTTGGCTTTGCATTGCCATGTCAGTCGTCCCCTTCAAGGGCTTTTCAAGTTGAGAGGAGGAGCCATGCTCATCAGGGCCCCTCGTCGAACCTTTTGTCTTTCGGGCCTTGCGCCGGTCCGGAGCGTCTCCGGGGCCTTGGCGCTTGGCCCTCAAAATGGAACCCGCCTCGGACCGAAGCCTTTGGCGGGAAGAGACCCCGGCGCAGGGCCGGGGTCATCGGGTCAGGCGAACCTTACTCGACGATTTTCGACACCACGCCGGCGCCCACGGTGCGGCCGCCTTCGCGGATTGCGAAGCGGAGGCCGTTTTCCATGGCGATCGGTGCGATCAGCTCGACGCCGAAGGAGACGTTGTCGCCCGGCATCACCATTTCGGTGCCTTCGGCCAGCGTCACGGTCCCGGTCACGTCGGTGGTCCGGAAGTAGAACTGCGGACGGTAGTTCGCGAAGAACGGGGTGTGACGGCCGCCTTCTTCCTTGGTCAGGATGTAGGCTTCGGCTTCGAACTTGGTGTGCGGAGTCACCGAGCCCGGCTTGCAGAGAACCTGGCCACGCTCGACGCCTTCACGGTCAACGCCGCGCAGCAGCG
>NZ_QEHM01000008.1 GCF_003116585.1 Albibacillus kandeliae | reverse complement strand
TCAGGGCAGGTTCATCAACCGACAAAACCGCCATTGTCTTTTGCAATGACCCGGAACTTGTCTCGACGGACACCCCGCACGGACGCTTGGACTTTTTACAGATAATCGGCATCACCGCGGGTGAACTTGGCGATCTTCAAACGAAGAGTATTTCCCCCCAAGCCCTGATCGACAAGAAGGCAGTCAGTCATCCACTTCTGATCACGGCACTTGTTGAGAAGTAATACTTCCGTATTGCCAGTGATCACTAAGGCAGACGTTCATCTGTCAGCGGAGCCCGTCCGCTTCGTCCGCACTGCGGATTTCTGGCTCCTGGGCGACGCTGCGCGGTCCTGTAAAAGTCCGGTTTGGGGAAGCTGCCCTGCGGCGTTGGAGATCTAGGCGAACGGCAGGTCAGGGCCGGTTGCGTCATCCTCCCCTTCCGGCCGACAACGCAGTCCGCCGCAACGCGGCGTCATCGTTTCGAGCACATATTACCGAACGCTCCGCTTCGCGCGAACGGCCAGTTTCGCATCGTTTTTTGCCCGAGCACAAAGCAACTCTTGACCCTGACATTAGTGTCAATGCGCTACGCAGGCCTCTGATCAACTTCGGACGATAGGAGACAGAACATCATGGCGAGTAACAGTGCATGGCAAGGAAAGGTCGCCATCGTCACCGGTGGGAGTTCCGGTATCGGTTTGGCGACAACGACTGAACTCGTGGCAAAAGGTGCGAACGTACTTATCACGGGCCGCAAAGCAGAGAAGCTGGCCGAAGTCGCAGCATCCGACGACAAAATTGAAGCACTACTGATGGACAGCTCGGAAGGAACCAGCGGACAGCAAATCGTTGAAGCTGCGATGTCCCGTTGGGAGCGTATCGATTTGATTGTGAACAACTCCGGTGCTGGCCAGCTATTGCCGGTAGAAGACTATGATCCTGAAGTCATTGCAAAGATCTCAGCGGTCAACATCCTCGCCCCGTCGCTGCTTGTGAGGGCGGCGCATGCCGCGTTGCGAGAGAGCAAGGGGGCAATCGTGAATATCGGCACAGCTGTCTCCCGTAGTGCCGCCCCTGTTTTGGCGCATTACGGCGCCACCAAAGCCGCTCTGGAGCATCTGACAAGATCCTGGGCCGTCGAATTGGCAAAGGATGGAATTCGCGTGAATGCGGTTGCACCTGGACCGGTAAAGACCGGTGCATTGACCGGCTTCATGGGTTTGCCTGAGGAGATGGCCCGAACAGTCGAGGCGCAGGAGGCGGCACAAGTGCCCTTGGGCCGCCGGGGAATGACGTCTGACATTGTGCCTTGGATCTTGCGGCTTGGAAGCTCTGAAAACGAATGGCTAACGGGACAGGTGCTGACTGTAGATGGAGGTTGGTCGTTGCGATCCTGACCCACAGGCCGGGTTGCAGACGGCTGCACCCGGCCCAAACTTGATTTGCACCTAGGGCGTTTACATATACGTCGACGTCGAGGGAGGATTGTGTATGCAAGCAAAGGAAGCGGCGGATCGGCTCGGGATAACTCAGCGGATGTTGCGTCACTACGAGCGAGAAGGTCTTCTAGAAGTCAGTCGCACTCTGAATGGCTATCGCAGTTATAGCGACTTTGATCTGCGAAGAGCTGGCCGCATCCGCGACTTTATTGCGACCGGTTTCTCGACCCGTGAAATTCGCGCGATGAGCGCGTGCCTATCGGATGACGGTGCAGGCCCGTGCGAAGGTGGCATCGAGAAGTTGACCGACAAGCTTGAACATATCGATCGGCTCAGAGCGGAGCTCGACGAAAAACGCTCGGCAGTCCTCGACAGGTTAGCGGCGCTGCGGAATGAACTATCAATCCTGAGCCACAATTGAGTTGCGATGTGGCAACGTTCGCTAAGTCCGCTCTTCCGATCTTGGCGTAAGAGATCACGCTGCACGATGCCACCGATGGTCGGTTTGGAGAAGCCGCACTGCAGTGATGACCAATCCGGCGAACGGGAGGTCAGGGCTGGAGGCGACGTGGGCAAGGTACGGCGATGCCATCGCTTCTAGCGTACTTGCTTAGCTCCAAGACAAACAACTCCTATGGTTCTCTAGGAGAATGGCACCAAGAACACACCTAATAGCGGTTCCGGACGCATCTGGAACTAAGGGTTGAGTCCTTTGCGCCAGAAATTGCAGTACCGTTGGTGCGTTTGTGCATTTTAGTGCGCGTCATCCTACGAACCCATAAAGTGAAGAGAGCAATGACCACAATTACCTTGCAAGGCACCCGTGTAGATTTTGTCGATGGTGAAACCAGCGCCGTGAGTACAGATACTGCCGTGCTGACCATGCCATCCAAGAACGCCACCTTCTCGTACTCTATTGATTACGTGGATGAAGGCGTGCCGTATGTCGAGGTTGACGATAATCTCATTCAGGCGGTCATAGCGGGTTACCCGCTTTCTGATCTCGAGGCATATGCAGAGGTCGAAGCTTTTGTTGTCAAGGTGACCTGGTCGGAAGGCACAACAACTGTATTCGGGCTCAACTGGGAGACCAGTGATGTCAATGACAGTGACCTCTATTTCGTGCTGGATGGTCCGGCTCTACCCGAGGTAACAACCGCAGCGGGTTGGGAGGCTTTTGACGCCACGATTACCGCGGTTGGCGCGGCAACCGGGCAGTTCGCCGCTGGCCAGGACATTCGATGGACCGAGTTCGACGACTACGAGATCACAGAGGAAGATGAACTCTACGGCACCAACCGTCGCGATACGTTGAGCGGCGGGATCGGTGACGACTATTTCGTCAGTTCCAAGGGGAACGACACCTACAACGGCGGCAAGGGCTATGATCAGGTCACCTTCAACAACGATCCTGGGGGCGTAGTTGCCAACCTTCTGAAGGGTACCGCAACCGATGGCTGGGGCAATACCGATACCCTCAATAGTATCGAGATGCTGCGCGGCTCGGCCTATGACGACAAGCTGATAGGAAACAATGGCGGGAACATCCTGCGTGGTCTTGCCGGCGACGACCTGCTGAACGGCGGCAAGGGCCGTGACGAGGTCCGTTATGACCGTGATGACCGCTATGGCGGCGACAGCGGTGTAACGGTGAACCTGCAGAAGGAGTTTGCCACAGACGGCTTCGGCGACCGAGACACTGTGCGGAACGTCGAGAATGTGCGCGGGTCGGACTACAACGATCGGATCATCGGCGACGGCAAGGCGAACGAACTCGAGGGTGAGGGCGGGAGCGACAAGCTTTACGGCATGAATGGTCGGGACAAGCTTTTTGGCGGGGCCGGCCGCGATCTTCTCAACGGCGGCAACGGGAACGATGACCTCTACGGCAACGGCGGTGCGGACAAGTTCGTGTTCAAGGGCAATTTCGGCCACGACACGATCCACGACTTCCAGACAGGTGGCACCAAGGAGCGCATCGACCTCTCGGCCATCGACGAGATCAGGTCATTCCGAGATCTCAAGAACAACCACCTGACAAAGGTGGACGGCAACGCGGTGATCACCGACGACGACGGCAATACCATTACGCTCGACGGGGTCGTCAAAGCCGACCTTTCCGCCAACGACTTCATTTTCTGATACGGCGCGGCCACTACACGACAAACATCCCTCGCGCCAGCCCGGCGCGGGGTTTACAGTAGCTTGGTAACTAGCTTTTTGCCTGGCGAACGCCGGAGCCTGAAAAGACGCAAGCGTCAGGCCAGATGATACGCTCGACCGAGCCAGACCCGCACAGGTTCTACTTCTGCCTCGCGCAGGGTTTCTCCCTGTTTTCCTATTCCTGCACCGTTGACATCCTGCGTGCAGCTTCGCTGATCCAGTCTGACGTTGTTTTCGAGTCCCGCGTGGTTTCCAATACCAGGGACATCATCGTCGCGGGCAATGGGACCCAGATATTGCCAGACATCCAGGTCGATGACATGCGCGCGCCGGGCACGTTTGTCGTGATCGCTGGCACGGGAGCCACCCGACAGGATCTCGCCGCCGAGAAGAGCGCAGTCCGCAAGGCATGGGCTTTCGGGCTGGAGATCTGGGGAGTCTCGTCGGGTGTCATACCTCTGGCCCAGTCCGGGTTGCTGCAGGGACGGGTCGTCGCAGCACATTGGGATGACGCCCCGTTTCTGCGCACGCATTTCCCAGGGATCCAGATATCGGACAACATCTACGAAACCGGACCGAAACTTTCTACCTGCGCAGGCGGCGCGGCGGCTGCCGACCTCGCTTTGTCACGAGTAAGTCAACTCCTGGGACCTGAGGCGGCAAGGGGTGTTCTGACGCTGCTGAACATCGAGGGCCACCGAGAAGGACGGACCGGACAGCGGGGGTCTGCTGCGCAGCTCTTCCCGTCTGAGAACGCGCACGTTGTGGCGGCAGTGCAGCTTATGACGCGGTCCCTCCGGCAGCGTGTCACCATCGCGCATATCGCAGCGACGCTGGGATTGTCCCAGAAGCATTTGGAACGGCTGTTTCGTCTGGAGTTCGGAGTGACCCCTAAAACCGCTTACGAACGTCTCCGGCTCGAACAGGCCCGGCGTGAAGTCCTTGTCGGCCGTATGCCGATCAGCCAGATTGCGCAGGCATACGACTACACCAGTTCAACCTTTGCGTCGAAATACAGGACGCAGTTCGGGCTGAGCCCGCTCCGTGACCGGCAGCTCTCTTCGATGATCCGCTGACATTGCCCTTGCTGGCACGAGTGTTTCGAATGTCGATTTTCAGGGCGGCGATGTCGATTTCCCGAGTATCTTACCTGCACACCACCTTGTCATGATCCGGCACAATCTGGCGGGCGTCTTGTCCGCCAATGTCGAGGAGTGCCTCCCATGCGTCCGCCGTCTAAGTCGAACATCATCCTGATCCTCGCCGATGACATGGGGTTCTCCGATCTTGGTTGCATGGGATCGGAAATCCGGACGCCCAACATTGACCGACTTGCCGCTGGGGGCCAGACCTACACCGCGATGTATAACTGCGCCCGCTGTTGTCCGACTAGGGCCTCACTACTGACTGGTCTCTATCCCCACAAGGCCGGGATTGGGCACATGACAGCGAGCTACGGCAGCGAGGCTTACCAAGGTTACCTTCGCAATGATGCTGTCACCATCGCCGAGGTGTTGCGATTGGCCGGCTACCGCACCTTGATGAGCGGCAAGTGGCATGTAGGGGGAAGTTACAAGCCACGGGAGAGCGATCTCTGGCTGCCAGGCGACGTGACCCATCCAACTCCGCGACAAAGGGGTTTTGATCGGTTCTTTGGAACGCTCGATGGCTCCGGCAGCTACTTCTTCCCGCACTACATCGGCGAAGACGATCACCGGGTCGATATCGAGCAGGACGACTTCTATATGACCGATGCGATCACCGAGAAGGCGGTCGAAATGATCGGAGACGCCGTCAGCGATCACAAGCCCTTCTTCCTCTATCTCGCCTACACGGCCCCCCATTGGCCTCTGCAGGCACATGAGGAAGATATCGCACGCTACCGTGGCCAGTATCGTAAGGGATGGGACCACCTGCGCACATCACGTCACGAGGAGATGCTGAGCCGTGGGATGCTCGAGGGGCGCTGGGATATCTCTCCCCGCGATCCCGAGGCCCATCCGTGGATTGACGAGAAACATCAGGACTGGGAAGACAGCCGCATGGCGACATATGCCGCGATGGTCGACAGCATGGATCAAGGCATCGGCCGCGTCATGCGCAAGCTGCGTGACCTCGGGGTCGAGAAGAATACTCTTGTTCTGTTTCTCTCTGACAACGGTGGATGTGCCGAGTTCCTGGCCGAGGAAGGTTGGGTCAATTCCTATCCCGACAGCTCCCCTCGCGGGGAAGAAATCGTCCAAGGTAACATCCCTGACCTAACCCCGGGGCCGGGCACAACGTTCCAAAGCTACGAGACAGCATGGTCGAACGTCTCGAACGCCCCATTCCGGATGCACAAGACCTGGGTGCATGAAGGTGGCATATCCACGCCTCTCGTTGCCTACTGGCCCGAAGGCATCGCCAGCCCCGGTATTGTGCATGACGCACGCCACGTATCGGACATCATGCCGACTATTCTGGACGTCACTGGGGCGAGCTATCCAAAGGATTTTGGCGGTGTAGGGGTGCAGAACCTTGATGGGGAAAGTCTGATTGATACGTTCCGCAACATCTACCGACAGCGCGAACAGCCAATCTACTGGGAGCATGAGGGCAACTGCGCAATGCGCGATGGCGACTGGAAACTTGTCCGCGAGTTCGGTCAGGACTGGGAACTCTACAACATGAGGGTCGATCGGACTGAGCTCAACGACTTGCGCCACAAGGACCCGACCCGCGCAGAGGGGATGATCAAGGCCTACGAGGATTGGGCGAACAAAGTCGGAGTAGTCGATTGGGCCATCGTCCAAGCGCACCCTGACATGGACTGGGTCAAACCGGAGAAACCTGTTGGATAGCGAGGTCTGGTGTTCCTATCCCAGCTTCATTTGGTTGCCCAGTCGATGACATTGTTTGTCGTGGTCAGGAAGTGCGACTTCCAGACTAAGCAGTTGGTACGCTGCCTCCGTCTACTACCACCTCGGTCCCAGTTATCGTTCCCGCGCGGGGAGAGGCCAGAAATGCGACTAGGTTCGCGATTTCTTCAGGCGTGCTTGGGCGCCCGATCGGAATGCCGCCGAGAGCTTCCATGATTATCTGTTTTCCGCCTTCGAGATCGGTGCCAGCCTCCTGCGCCAGCCGCTCTGCAAGTCGGATAGAGGCGTCCGTTCCGATCCAGCCGGGTGCTACGCGCACGACCCGAATACCTTTCGGGGAAACTTCCTTCGACAGGCTCTTGCTGTAAACCGAGAGGGCGGCTTTCGCCGCGGCATAGCCGGTGGTGGAAGCGGGTAGTGGCATCTGCCGCTGGATCGACGTGACGTGGATCACGACCCCGGAGCGTTGCGCCAGCATCCCCGGTATCAGCGCCCGGTCGAGCCGAACGGCCGGCATCAGGTTCAGGTTCAGCTCCGCTTGCCACTGTGCTTCCCCCAAGGCCGCAAAACCGCCTCCCGGCGCTGACGAACCGCCAATCATGTGGACGATGATATCGACGCCTCCCAGGCGGTCCTTCACTGAGCGGGCGACGGTTTCACATCCCTCGAGCGTAGTCAGGTCGGATTTGACGAAAATCTCGGGCGGCATACCCTCAGGGCGCGAACGGGCTGTCGTAAGCACGTCTGCCCCCAATTCACGAAAGAGCGCGACGGTTGCCGCTCCCGAGCCCTGCGTTCCTCCGGTAATGAGGGCACGCTGACCTGCAAGTGTCAGAAAATCTGGCATCATTCGATCTCCAGGGTAGAGATCCGGTTACCAGAAAGACCGAACTTAAACGTCAGGTCGGCAGGGCTTCCCGGAAAATTGCCTCTGACCCGCGCGAGAACCAAGATCTTGCCCGAGGCTTCGGTCAGTTCCAGTGGCTCTGCACTGTGGTCGTATTTGGCCTTGGCGTCTTGCCACCACCTGAGGATCTGTTGCGGTCCTCGAAGTGTTTGCCCTTCGTCTCGGACCTCCGCGTCCGGCGCAAAGGCCGCCGCCAAGGTTGAGGCATCCTGCGGGGCGCGTGATGAAAAGTATCTTTGTATCGGATCGGGGAGGATCATGGGATCAGTCCTTTCGAGTTGATGCACCAAAGATAGAGATCGACTTAAGTTGCGATAAGCGGGATAAACTTGGATGTAATAATGACGGGATCGGGATAATGGATGATGTTGGTTTGAGGGGGCTGGAAGCTGTTCTGGCTATCGCTCGCCTTGGAACGTTCCGTGCTGCGGCCCTTGACCTTGGCATGTCTACCACGGCGCTTTCGCATTCCATTCGACGCCTTGAGTCAGACCTTGGGGTGCGGCTTTTCAATCGTACTACCCGCAGCGTCTCGCTCACCGATGCCGGTCGGGACTTCATTGGGAGAGTCTCGCCTGCCGTGGCCGAGATCCGTGGAGCGATGGAACGAGCTCGCTCGCAACAAGTGACACCTTCGGGATTGCTGCGCCTCAACGCATCAGCCCAGGGCGGGCAGGCGATTGCGCCACTGATGTTGCAGTTTTTGCGAAGGTATCCCGAGATGCAGATCGACCTCGTAACCGAAGGCCGGCTCGTGGATATCGTGGCCGAAGGGTTCGACCTGGGGGTGAGACCGGCAAATCTGGTCCCGCGGGACATGCTCGCGGTGTCCCTCGGTCGGCCACAGCGTTATGCCGTGGTCGTTTCGCCCGAGTGGTTAGCCGCCAACCGCGCTCCGATGACGCCCGCTGATCTGCCCTTGGAGGATTGTATCCGCGTGCGTTTGCCCAACGGTGCGATGTTCAGGTGGTACTTCGAGAAAGACGGTGAGGTGGTGCAGGTCGATGCCAAGGGACGGCTCACCATTGATGAACCCGGGATTGCGCGGACTGCGGTGATGGCCGGTGTCGGGATAGGTTTCTTTATCGAACAGGATGTCGCTGAGGACATCAATGAGGGGAGTCTGATCCGCGTTCTTGAAGAGTGGACACCGCCACGTCCCGGCTTCTCGCTGTATTACCCCGGTCGTCGCAACCCATCAGCAGGTTTCGCCGCATTTGTCGCGATGGTTCGCGAGGAAGCTCGACTGCAGGCGCGTACCGCTGGGGTTTAGATGAGTGCGAGGGAATGTGATCAGCCAAGAGGCTGGCGAAAAGTGCATGGTTCTGTGCTGCCATGAGATGGTTCAGGACGAGGCGAGTTAATCGAGTTTTCCTCAATCTTGGACTTCAGGCTTGATGCTGCCGGACCATGCGAAGACCGCGGATTGGCATCAGCAATCCATTTTGCAGTTTCGCCATTTGTTCATGATTTGTCCTGTAAAATTCTCGACCTAGTTTGCTTGAACTGACTGCATTATCGCGTGATTTAGGTTCTGGCGCCGCAAGGCTTGGGGGTTCAAGTCCCTTCACCCGCACCATACTGATTTTTCAGAAGAAATTGCTGAGACTGTGGCTGGTTTGCGGGCGGCGCATTTTGAAGTCTTGAAATTTTTCAGACGCGAATTGATGTGCTTGATCCGCTTCTGAACATCTCCGTCTCGGTCGAGCGGACCTAGATATCTCACGTTGCAACACCTGCTGTCGGTACTTCTTAGCCATACCAAGAGACTTGTGACCGAATACGGCCTCGAGCGCAGAGGCGCTGCACCCGGCTTCTGGCAGGGCTCTCACAGCGGTAGGGCGCAGGCCGTGGATTGCGACGTCATCTGCTTTGATGTGCTTGCGAAGGGGTGTCCTGGTGGCCGCCAAGCCCAGTTAATGATCAGATCCCGTTTGGCGGGCATCTTCCCTCACTCGAAACCGGCAGACGCGATCGTTCTTCGAAAATTTTCAAAGAATTCTCTGAACCGAACCTGTATCGGCTGCGACTAACTTAACACATTAACGCATGCAAAGGTCGAACACAGTGCAATACGAAGACTACAAGCCCGCGCCGGTCGCGTTCAGCAGCTCGGACCTCAAACGATTTCTCGAACGGCTCGGGATTCCGGTTAACGGTGGAACCCTCAGCCTGGCCCTGGCCATCGACTTTGCGATGCGCCGGGGGGAGCGCACGTCGGCGGAGGCCGCGGCGCAGCGATTGATCAAGCTTTTCCGGAACACCCCGGCCCCTGAGGGCGACACCGTTCTCCGGCGCGAATACAATAGCAATGCGCTCGACCCCGCAGCACCTGATGCCAAGCTGATCGAAGGTACGCTGGCGTATTACGACTCCATGCAGACCACGCTGCAGACCGCTGACCCCGAAGAAAGCCTCGGCGAGATCTACAGCGACGACATGATGAACCGCATCATGAGAACGACTGGTCTGCCCGATGATCCGCTGATCAAGCCCTTTCTGAGGATGATCGGAGAAGCCTATGCGACAGGCGGTGAACATGCGGCGCGGGAGCAGGCACAGGTCCTGATGTCGTATCTGGTCGTGGACGGCTATGTCGAAGAAGCCGATCGCGACGGGATACTCGACCGAGTGATGAACTTCGTCGGGGCGGTCGAGACGGTCACAGATCAATTCGGCGACCCGGATGGAAATGAAGATTTCTACGAGGAACTGCAGGAAGGCGACGACACCGCGCCCGAAGAGGGCGAAGTCGACACCTCCCTGAAGGTCGAGAATGACCGCCTGAGGGAAGAGGAAGACCGCCGCCGGGAAGCAGAAGACCTCCGCGCCCGCGAGTTGAACGATCGTGTCGTCGCGGAAACACACCTGCGCGAGCTGCAGCTGTTTGCGGACTTGTCTCTGCGCGAGGGCGGGTATCTCCAGCAGTCTGGCTTGAACCTCGACAACGAGGAAGATGCCGCGCTGGCAGAGCAGATCCGGATCGAGATGCGCCAGATCGTGATCTTGCCCAGTAACCTGACGCGCGAAGGGATGGAGCAGGTACAAGCGTCGCGGGCCAAGATCGAAGAGTTGGCCGCTCGGCTTGCTGCAAGAACCGCTGCCGAGACAGACGACGTGGCGGACCTTGCCAGCGAGATTGCCCGCCAAATCGTTCAGGAGGCGACCGGAATAGCGAAGGATATCGAAAGGCAGATCCCCGGGATCATGAAAGCGGTCGAAGAGGAACTGCGGGCAGAGGCGGACGCAGCCACAGCACCTGCTGCACCCCAGGATCGGCCCGATCCCATGCGCGCTGAAGCCAGGGAGGACAATCCTGATCCATCCGAAACCACCGACCCGGACGTTCAGAAGGTTGCCGTTGCCCTGAAGGAAAAGGGCTTGAGAGAGGCGCAACAGGTCGCCGCGCAGATCGCGAGGTTGGCGCAAAAGGACGGCCCTCTGCCAGTTTCCCCCAGGGACTTTGTCGAAGACCTGCTGGTCCGGGCCCAGGCCTTCAACACTGCTATGGACGAATACAATCGCAAGGAAATGGCGGCTCACCGGCAAGCGCAGAACGAGAAGAAGGCCGCCACGGAGGCGCGCCCGAAAGCCGAAGAGGCGGGTGTTGAAGCGCAGCCCCGCAATGACGGCGCAGAGGGCCGCGCTCCGAGTTTGTCGGACTACCGGGGCGAGATGCTGGAGATTTCGTTCCTGCAGGCCGAGGGCAGCCCGGAGGAAGCCCGCGCCGCCGCAGACAGGCTTGCTGAAAGACTGCGCGGGTTTGGCGGCGATCTTGCCTGGATCGATGGCGCGATGATCCTGAGATACGTCGAGCGCCAGGACAAGAAGGCAAGCGATGCGCGCGCCGCAGAGGCATCCGCGAAGGCTGATGAGGACAGCGACGACGATGACAGCGATCGCGCGAGCTGGTTTCTGTCAATGGCGCTGAGAAAGGACGACAGAAGTGTGCAAATCTATGATGGCCTCGTCCGCGCACTCATCCGCGGCGACAAGAAGGCCGCGGGCACGCTGGCCAAGGCACTCGCGAACCATATCCTGAAGATCTTCAAGATAAACGTCACATTGGTGGAAATGCTGACCGCCATCGTCAACGCCGCCAGGCAGGACGCAAAGGCGAAACAGGAGGAAACGCCGGAAACCCCGTCGGACCGCGGTCATGATGGTGACCGTGACGACAAGGGTGACGGCGCGGACGGTGCCGCGGGTGCGGTGACGGCTGAAACAGAGAAAGGCACCGACGACAGCCAGACCAAGTACGACATGGGCACGGTCAAGAAGGTCGACTGGCCAGCCATCCTGAGCGTCTACAACATGGACCCGGAGGAAAGCGAAGCGGTGGCTGACGTGGCGAGGCTGATCGTCAGGAAGGGTATGGAGTCCTCCGGGGTTCTGAAATCCGCCAAGGACCTGCTGACCCGCTCCCGCAAGAAGGTGAAGGGTGCCAAGGTGAAGAACCACTTGCACCTCGTGGCCGCCATCGAGGATGCGATGATCAAGAAGACCGAGAGCAAGAAGGTGCTCAAACCTCTGAAATTCGCTGACATTCCAGAAGACATGAGTGACGATCTGTCAGTCTGAACGCGTTTCAGAGCCCAAGAAACCCGCGCGCGGAGAGCTGCCGCGCGCGGGTGATTTTCTTAAACACAGGTGTTTCGATTGCGGGGAGGGAAACTGCAGCGTTTCGGTCTGATGTGGAAATCTGGCATGGATTCAAGATCGTCTTGAGAGGCGGCACTCCCGGTTTCAAGTCTATCGGCAGGACAAGTTTTGGCCGAAGGCCGCAGGCAGGGTGTGATTGGTCATCTATCTGAGGGGCCACCAACGATGACAATCAAGGGGAGCATAAATCCAGGCTTAATTATTTGCCTTGGAAACTAATTGCATTTGTCAGCGCATTATGTTCGCTCGTATGCTGAGGAACTGGTCTGTGAGGTCGGGGCCGTGTAAATTCGACCTGTTCATGTGACGACCTGGGCGACGGGCGGATTTGATCGTCTGCTGCGGTGCCACGTCCTCCCGGCAGCCATTGCCCTGCGGTCACGCCTGCCTCCGGTTTCGGGCGTCGGAATAAGACCTCCGAATCTCTGTCGGGGTCTGTATGGAATTCCTGGGAGATGCGCTCGGCTGTTCTTTATTTTCGGTCAGGGATCGCGTTTCGAGGTAAAATATATTTTTCCGATGGAATTAATTAATGGCGGCCTCACATGCCTTGGTTAGGTGTCATTCGGGTCAGGGTTTCGATGGTTAGTGACCTGTTTCTGAACGGTTAAGATTTGTGTGTGAGGCTGGAGTTTCAGCGTTCAACCGTGCCCTGCGGTTGCGTGATGCCCGTATGGCACACCAAAAATGATTAGAAAATGAGCAGCGGCGGGAGAGCAAAGAGATCGTCGCGAGCGGGAAATTGCCGATGGAGTTGCGTAGGGATTGCGAATGGGTCATGGAGCGGAATTGCATTTCCAAATAGGGGAGCTTTTGTTTCCCCGAAACACCACTCACACGAAAGGCTGACTACAATGACTCTGGCTGACCTCGAAAAGATGACGAAGGGCGAGCTTGAAACGCTGATCAAGGATGCGCAGAAGGCGCTGAAGAGCGTGGATGCGCGTCAGCGCAAGGCTGCGCTGGAGGCGGCAAAGGCCGCGGCGGCGCAGCATGGTTTTGATCTTGGCGACCTGACCGAGGCGAAGATCGCGAAACCGAAATCGCCCGCGAAATTCCGCAATCCCGAGAATGCCGAGGACGAATGGTCTGGCCGTGGTCGCCAGCCGCAATGGTTCAAGGACAAGATTGCCGCCGGTGCCGCACCGGAAGACATGGCCGTCTGATTTCCGAATTGCACCGCTGATTGGGCGTCATCATTTCAGGTGATGCAGGATCAGCGGGTTCGGATTTGCGTTCCGTCGTGCCGCCGCCTCACTCAGCGGCGGCCGACCTTGGCGACAGCCATGCAGGACTGTCGCGCTCCCGCCTCCCGAAATCAGAAGGTTCCGTCCTGCGGGACACCCCAGCCAAGGCGCGTGCTTTGTGCGCTGTGTCCGTACCGGCGCGCGGCGGCCCGTGCCGCCGTCACGTTGAGCGCCTTGGGGTCCTGCCGCCATCGCGCGGCGATCAGGCCGGCCAGCAGCCCGCAACTGGCGGAGCTGCCGGTGTTCATGACATGCGCATCGAGGTCTTCGCGGAAGTAGGAGGGGGTGCAGAAGAGCGGCTGCGGAGCGCTGCCGATGGGGACCTCCGGCGCGCCCTGCGACGAGGCGCCGATCCATTTGCCGGTGGTGTCGCAGGCCCCGGCGTTCAGCACGTTCGCCAGCCGGTTCGGATACCAGATGCCCCGGCCCGGGCCGCGATCATAGGCGCTGGCCTCGGGGTCGGGCGTGAACTGGCCGGTGTTGCCCGCGGCGAAGACCACGGCCACGCCCTCCTGACCGGCCAATGTCTGGACGATGTTGTTGAGCGGGTGAGCCTCTCTGTCGGTCAGGCTGCCGAGGGGGCTTTCCCGCAGACGGTTCTTAACGCCCCAGGCGTTCACGATAATGAAGCGGTCGAGGTTTTCGGGGTCGGAGAGTTGGTCCTTCTTGGACCAGATGGCGAGGGCCTGCAGAAGGAGTTGCAGCGCGGTGCCGATGACCGCGCCGACCCGGTTGGGAATGACGGGCACGTCATAGAACCTGATCCAGGGATCGTCGTCATCTTCGAGCCCGCGGTTGTCGCCGGCGACTGACAGGATGTTGCGCACGATCATGTGGGCGTGCCAGTTGGGCATGGACCGGTACCGGTGGCGGTGCTCGAGCGGCAGTTCACCGGTTTGTGGCTTGGGCGAGAGCGGTACGGTCATGCCGGTCGGGCCGATTATGGGATAGGTGTCCCAGACCACGCCGCGATAGGTGCCGGGGCCGCCGAGTTCATTCACGTAATGGGCGTCCATCCCCTGATCGACGACAAACACATGGACCCGGTTCTTGCGTTCGGGCGCGGCGGTTCTGCCGATCCTTGCGAGGGCCTCGGTGCGGCGCTGGAATGTCGCGCCGCCGTGCCGTCCGGGGTCGCGGTGCTGCTGTGCGGGGGCGCCATCCGCGGCAAAGTTGATCCTCAGCCCGGTCACCGGCACGACGAAGTCCTTCAGGATGCCGGGGTCGGCCCTGAGCGGCACGAAGGCCCCGCGCGGTCGCGCGTCCTCCTCGGCAAAGCCGGTGTCGGGGTCGTAGGCGAAGAACCTGTTGGGGTTGGGGGTCGAGGCGGCGATGACGAGCCCGATGGGGGTCGGGGTGTCGCCACCGTCGACGTCGCTGTCGCGGAAGTTGTCCCCGATCAACTGGTTCGCGCCGAACTTGAGGTTGACCTTGGCGAGGGCGTCGGGCGTCAGCAGGTCGAGGAAGTCCAGTTCGTTCGAGGACGTGAAGAAGCTTATGAGGTCGGGGCCGACATCTGCCCGCAGCTGGTCCACCACGGTTTGCGGGTCTTCGTACAGGAGAACGTATTCCGGCGTATCCATCGAAGTGACCTCCCCGGCGCCAGTCCAAAAGAGTTAGATTTCATGAATCGCCCTTTGATTGTATACTAAGACCTAGGATTTTGCGAATTTGCATTCTTTTCGGGGGCGCCGGAGCGATCCGGTCGTCGAGAGCCATTGTGATCAGGGACGTCAACCTCAGGATCACTGAAACTCGCGACGCAGATGCGCGGTACAAGACGTGCGCCATCGCCTTTCTCGATATCGTCGGTTTCTCCAAGCTGATGAGCAGCGACGAGCTGACCACCTTCGACCAGTGGGAAACCCTGCGCTTTGGCCTCGTGATGCCGCTGCTGGAGGCGCATGGCGGGACCTTCGTGAAATCGACCGGAGACGGGGTACTTGCGACCTTTGCGACCGCGGCGGCCGCGCTGGCATGGGCGACGGCGCTGCAGCGGGAGGCGCGGGCGCGCGGCGAGGGTCTGAGGATGCGGATCGCGCTGAACTTTGGCGCTGTCATCCACGACGCCGAGGGCGATATCTACGGGGACAGCGTGAACGTGGCGGCCCGGCTGGAACACCACGCGCGCCCCGGCGGGATCGTGATCACCCGGGAGTTGCGCGACAGGCTCTCCGATACCTCCGACCTTCAGCTTGCCCCGGCGGGTACGCTGCGGCTGAAGAACATCGAAAAGCCGGTCGAAGCTTGGTACCTGACGGTCGATGCGCGCAGTTTTGCCGATCAGGTGACGCGGAGCGGGCAGCGCCTGCCTTCGATCGCGGTGCTGCCGTTCTCCTCGGACATGGAAGACCCGTATTTCCTGAACGGGGTGGTCGATGACCTGATCGCGTCGCTGGGCGGAGTGCAGGAACTGGACGTGATCGCGCAGTCTTCCGTGCGGGCGCTTGGCGCACATGCGGAACTGGGCCCGAGCGACATAGGGGAGGCGCTGGGCGTCGACTACCTTGTCTGCGGGTCGTTGCAGCGCAGCCCGGGGCACCTGCGGACCGAGGTGGAGCTGATTGAGACCCGCACCGGCATGGTGGTGACAACGGAGCGATCCCGGTTCGCCGCCGATGCGCTGTTTCATGTGCAGGACCAGCTGATCGAGAAGATTGTGGCGATGATCGCCCCGGAGGTGAAGCGCGACACGCTGCGGCGCGCGCTCCGCCGCCCGCCGGGGAACTTTACCGCCTATGAACAGATGCTGCGGGCGCTCGACAAGGTCTCGAGCCTGAACCGCACCGACTTCGAGGCCGCGCGCACCTATCTGGAGGCTGCCATTGCCGCCGATCCGGGGTTTGCCAACCCCCACGCGTGGCTGGCGAGGTGGTACACGATCCGCGTGGGGCAGGGGTGGTCGGAGGACCCTGCGGCGGACAGCGCGGCGGCGCTTGCCTCGGCGCAGCGCGCCATCCGGCTCGACCGGCGCAATGCACTGGCGCTGGCGTCCTTCGGGCATGTCACGGCCTATACGGCGCGCGACTACGACACCGCGATCGACTATCTCGACCGCGCGGTGGCGGCTGGTCCGAACAACCCCATCGCCCATACACTGCGCAGTGTGACCCTCAGCTTTCTCGGGCGCGGCGAGGAGGCGCGGCAGGAGGCGGAGAAGGCGCTGCGCCTGTCGCCCTTCGACGAGCAGCTGTTCCAGTTCTTTTCGTTCCTGGCCCTGGCCTGTTACGTCAACGGCACCTATGACGAGGCCGAACGCTGGGGGCGGCGGTCGCTGGCGGAGAACCCGAATTACTCCAACACGATCAAGGTGCTGGTGGTGGCAACGTCGGCGGCGGGCGATCTCGACGCGGCGCGTTTGCATGCCGAGCACCTCATGAGGGTCGAACCCGATTTCAGATTATCGCGCTATCGCAAGGGTCGACCGCCCTTTGCCGAGGATTGGCGCACCGACGCATTGATCGAACATTTCCGTGCAGCGGGGATCGCGGACTGAATTTCTGAAGCTGAACATTCGTCATCACGAAAGGATACTCCATGCCTGGTACTGCAGACGGTTTAGACGCCTTGGACGCGCTGGACGCCTTGGATGCCCTCGATGCGCTCGACGCGCTGGGCGGCCCCGGCGGGGGTTCCGGCGGACGGGGCCCGCGCCCCATCGGCATTTCTCCCTATACCCAGCCGGGGAAACACGCCCCGGCGGCGAAGGACCTGCAGTGGTGGCAGGGCGACCTCTGGCCCGCGACGAACCCGGAGGGCTGGGTGCATGATGATCCGGGCCCCGGCGACAAGCGCTATGCCAAGCTGCACGAGATCTACAACTTCGTGACGGGCCGGGGCTTTCCCGAGAGCCATTGGTCGACCGAATACTATGCCGAACTGGTGCTGGCCGATTTCGTGAGACTGCGCACGGCCCCGACCACCCTGACCGGAGCCCTTGATGGCTGGCAGCACTGGCCCTTGCCGACCGTCAACACGACCACTCTCGCCGGCAAGACCATCTTCCAGGCGCAGAGCCTGACCTTTGATGCCTGGACGGGGCTGGGCACCGAGGCAGAGCCTGCGACGGATGGACTGGGAACCAATCCCCAGCCCTATATCCTGAAGGACGAGTTGATCGAACTGCTGAGCATGGTGGAGTACCGTGGTGGCGCGCTGGCCGAGGCGCTGGCCCAGAGACAGGGCATCGCCACCTACTTTCGCGGGGCCCTGCCGTTCAGTCGCAGCACCCATCCCAAGACCACGCTCGCCATCGGGGCGGTGATGCGCGTCGCGCATTTTCTGGCACAACACTACAAGGGCCGGTTCAATCGCCCGCGTCCGTCGCAGTTGGCACCCGCGCTGATGCCGCCGATCCCCAACCCGGGTCACGCGAGCTTTCCCAGCGCCCATGCGACCGAGGCCTACATGGTGGCGCTGGCGCTCTCCACCATTCCCTTCGTCCGCAAGATGCGCACGACGCTGAAGGAGGAGAATGACAAGACAAAGGACGTTATCCGCGATCCCATGCAGGACATCGCCCGCCGGATCGCCCGCAACCGCGAGGTTCTGGGCGTGCATTATCCCTCCGACAGCGAGGCTGGCCGCCGTCTGGCTGCCTTTGGCTTCTGGCATCTCCACAAGTGCGATGATTTCGAGACCCTGATGCGGGAAGCGCACGATGAATGGCCGCCCAAAACGCCCTGATCGCACGGCGCGGCTGCGTGAGCTTGTTGGAGGTTGGAGCGACCGGGGCCACCAGGGGCGGAGAGGTGAAGTGGAGAGATGGGCATGAGGCGCAGGGAGCAGACACACGCCAGCAGCGGTGCGGTGGCGACCGGGGCCGCGGCGGCGGGCGCGGCGTCCCTCGGGGCGATGCTGCTGGGAGCGGTGGCGCTGGGCGCCGTGGCGGTCGGGGCCGTGGCCGTCGGGCGCCTGTCGGTGCGACGCGCGCGGATGCGGAGGCTGGAGATCGACGATCTGACCATCGGACGTTTGACCATCGGACCGGGCGCGCAGACTGTCGTGGCGCGGCTTCGGGCGCAGCCGGGGAGGGGTGAGGAACTGGCGCAGATGATCGCGGGCGCGGTCGCCGACAGTGCGCCCCGCGCGCATGTGCAGGCGCAGCGTTCGGACGGCGATGCGGACCTGTTTCTGTTGCAGGTCGCGTGGCCGGACGCGGGGAGCCCCCCGGTGCTGGAGCGGATCATCCGCGACGCGAGCACGCATGGTCTGCTGGCCGACACCTCGGGCGACCCCGTCAGCATCGAGGTCTACAGGGGGATTTGAGGGTGCAGGGCTGGCACTGGGTAGCGCCAGCCCACGGGCCGCCTCAGCGGGAGAGCATCAGGTTCGGCAGGAAGGTCACGAGACCCGGGAAGGCGCCCAGCAGGGCCACGGCGAGGATCAGCAGGCCAAAGAAGGGCGCGGCGGATTTCGTAACGGTCCACATGTCCCGTCCGCTCATCCCGTGCAGCACGAAGAGGTTGAAGCCGACGGGCGGGGTGATCTGGGCCATCTCGACCACCACGATCAGGTAGATGCCGAACCAGATCGGGTCGAACCCGGCCTGAACCACCATCGGCAGGGCGACGGAGGTGGTCAGCACGATCATCGATGCGCCTTCGAGGAAGCAGCCGAGGATGATATAGATCACCGTCAGCAGGACCAGCAGCATGGCGGGCGAGAGCTCGAGCGCGGCGACCCACTTGGCGAGGGTGGCGGGGATGCCGAGGAAGGCCATGCCGACCGAGAGGAAGGCCGCGCCGAGGATGATCGCGGTGATCATGCAACTGGTCCGGGTCGCCGCCATCAGGCTCTCGACGAAGGTGGCCCACGAGAGGGAGCCCGAGGTCCAGGCGAGGGCGAGCGCCCCGAAGACACCGAGAGTCGCCGCCTCGGTCGGGGTGGCGATGCCGCCGTAGATCGCGCCGATCACGACGAGGATCAGCAGCATCACGGGGATCAGGCGGCGCGAGAGCCGCAGCTTTTCGAGCAGGGGGAGGCGTGGCCCGGCGGGCGGAATGGCGCGGCTGTTGAAGGCCGACCAGATCATCACGTAGCCCATGAACAGCCCCATCACGAGGAGGCCCGGCACGATCCCGGCGATGAACAGGCGCGAGATAGATTGCTGGGCGGAGATGCCGTAGACGATCATCATGATGGAAGGCGGGATCAGCAGGCCGAGGGTGCCGGACCCGGCCAGCGTGCCGATCGACATCTTCTCGTCGTAGCCGCGCTGTTTCAACTCGGGCAGGCTCATCCGGCCCACCGTGGCCGAGGTGACGGCCGAGGACCCGGCCACCGCCGCCATCACGCCGCAGCCGACGATGTTGACGTGGAGCAGGCGCCCCGGAAGCCGGTCGAGCCAGGGCGCGAGGCCGGTGAACATGTCCTCGGATAGCTTTGCGCGGAACAGGATTTCCCCCATCCAGACAAAGAGTGGCAGGGCGGTCAGGGCCCAGCCCCAGCTGTTGTCCCAGAGGGTGGTCGCCATCATCGAACCGGCGGGGGCGGGGGTGAAGAAGTGGATCGCGACAAAGCCGACCGTGGTCAGCGCGAGCCCGATCCAGAGCCCGCCGGCCAGCAGCACCAGCAGGACGAGGCCGAGGACCCCGGTTGTCATCAGAATGTCCATGAAACGTACCTTCCGGCCTTCATTCGGTGAGGTCTATGCCCTCGAGCGCCGTGTCGTGCGGCGTGGCATAGCCGGGCACACGGCCCTTCAGGATCAGCGCGAGTTCGTCGACGAAGGCGATGGTCAGGATGGTGAGCCCGGCCAGCATGACCGACTGCGGTATCCAGATGGGCACCGCCAGCAGCCCCGGGCTGAGGTCGCCGAAGCGCCATGAATCGTGGGTCATGCCGTAGGTCTGCCAGCTGAGATAGCCGCAGCCGATGGCCCCGAAGGCGCAGATCCAGACTTCGGCAAGCTGGAGCGCGCGCCCTTTCAGGCGCCCGACCAGCAGCGAGACGCGCACGTGACCGCCGGTCTTGAGCGTGTAGGCCATCCCGAGAAAGGTGCTGCCCGCGAGGAAGAAACCGCCGCTCTCCGTGGAGTCGATGGTCACCCCGATGACCCGGCCGATGACCTGGGCGACGATGGTGATGGCGATCATGAACAGGCAGAAGGCGGCGAGGCCGCCACTGAGCCTGTAGAGGAGGTCGAGGCACTTGCGCATGGGCTGTCTCCCTGAACCGGTGGGCGCGCCTTGCCCGGCACCGGGCTGGCCGGTGCCGGATGTCGCGTCGTGACGAGGGTCAGAGCCCGGAGACGTAGCTGTCGAGAACGGCGACGGCCTCGGGCGATGCGCCGGCCTTCCACTGGTCCATCATGGTGACGCCGATTTCCTTGAGCTTGGCGATCACCTCTTCGGGGGCATCCTCCACGGTCATGCCGTTTTCCTTCAGCACACCGATCTGCTCGGCATAGGTCGCCTTGCTCATCTCCCAGCCGCGCTTGGTGGCTTCCTCGCCGGCGGTGATCATCGCCTGCTGGACCTCGGCCGGGAGCGCCTCGAAGGCGTCCTTGTTCACGATGATCGCGTTCTTGGTGTGCATGCCGCCGACCGCGGTGAAGTAGTCGGTGTTGTCCCATGCCTGGATGTCGATGCCGGTCTGGGGCGAGGTGAAGAGCGCGTCGATCAGGCCGGTGGCAAAGGCCTGCGGGATTTCCGCGAAGGGCAGGATGGTGGCCTCGAAGCCGAGGGAGTTGCCCATGTCCTGCGTCGCCTTGGAGTAGATGCGCAGTTTCTGGCCCTTGAAGTCTTCAAGCCCGGTCACCTGGAACTTGGTGTAGAAGCCCTGGCCCGGCCACGGCTGATAGGCGAGGACCTTGAGGCCGATGTCGCCGAGCAGCTTGTCGAAGTAGGGCTTCTGCGCCTCCATCAGCTTCCACGCGCTGTCGTAGTCGCCGGCGACGAAGGGAAGGCCGCCGAGGTCGTACATCGGGTCTTCGTTGGAGTAAGAGCCGAGGCGGATTTCGCCGATCTGGACCTGATTGGTCTGCACCGCGCGCCGGATCGCGTCGAGCTTCATCAGGGTGCCGTTGGAATGCAGCGTGATCTTGACCTCGCCGCTGGTCGCGGAATCGACGTCCTCGATGAACTTCTGGATGTTCTGGGTCAGAAAGTTGCTGTCGGGGTAGCCGCTGGCCATGGTCCATGTGGTTTCGGCAGTGGCGGCCCCGGTGCCCGCCACGAGGGCTGCTGCTGCGAGCAGGGCTTTGGTCGTGCGAAAGGCGTTCATTGGTGAGTTCCCCGTTGTCTATGTCTTATTCCTGTCCCGCTCGGGGCGGGCGCATTGGGACAGTGCGGAGCAGAAAGGGATTCGTTGCAAGCTAAATGGTATACGATCCTTGGCTGAGGCGATGCGGTGGGCAATCACTGCCCTCCCTGCACAATAATGTGGCAGGCTATCGCGGCGAGGGGGTTGCCAGAAGGAGAAATGCATTTTTGGCAGGAGTTGCGGCGGGATTCAGGGGATGCTGATGGGTGCAGGCTTGCGCCTCTGCCGGGCCTGCGGCAGAAATGGGATCATATAATTGGTCAGGATCGTATACGATAAATCTGACTGCTTCAGGAGCCCGGACCGACGCAAATGACCGACGACGAAATCCATCGCGAGATCTTCGACGCCATCGTGGAGGGGCGGCTGGCGCCGGGCGACAAGCTGGGACAAGACGAACTGGGCAAGGTATTCGGGGTCAGCAAGACCCGCATCCGGCCGATCCTGCACCGCCTGACGGACCAGAAGATCGTGACCATCGAGCCGATGCGCGGCGCCTTCGTGGCCCGGCCCTCGGTCGAGGAGGCGCGCGCGGTGAATGCCGCCCGCCAGATCGTCGAGGAGGGGGTGATCCGGGCCGCTACCCGTGTTGCCCAGCCCAAGCACCTCAAGCTGCTGCGCGAGATCGTGGCGGAGGAGCAGACCGCGCGGAACCGGCAGCGGGGCGGTCATGCGCATCGCCTGACCGGGGAGTTCCATTACGAACTGGCGCGCGTGACCGGCAATGAGGTGGTTGCGGAACTGGTGCAGGAACTGGTCTCGCGCGACAGCCTCGTGGTGGCGCTGTACCAGCGGCCGAACTCTGCGGGCTGTTCGCTGAAGGGGCACGCGGATCTCGTCGACAAAATCGCTTCGGGGGACGAGGAAGCCGCTGCCCATGCGATGCGGCACCATCTGCAGGATGTCATGGCAAGCCTCGATCTTGGCGACGAGGGGCGCAGGCCGCAGTCGCTGGCCAATGCCTTTGCCCATCTCGGGGGAACGAAATGAGCCTCGCACCACGCGATTTTCTTGGCTACCGCGATGCCCCACCGAGCGTCGAATGGCCCGGCGGCGCCCGCCTTGCGGTGTCCTTCGTGCTGAACTTCGAAGAGGGCGCCGAGCTTTCCGTCGCTGACGGGGACGAGCGCAACGAACCGGTCTACGAGGTGCGCGAGGAGGTCGTGGGGGCGGCGGACCCCTGCATGGCGTCGCACTACGAATACGGCCCGCGCGCGGGGTTCGACCGTATCCTTTCGCTGCTGGAGGAGCACGGGGTCCGGGCGACCGTCAGCACCTGTGCCCGCGCGGCAGAGCGCGCCCCGTCACTGATTGCTGAGGCGGTGGCGCGCGGCCACGAGATCTCGTGCCACGGGTATCGGTGGGAGACCCACTCGGGCATGGAGGCCGGACAGGAGGCGGAGGTGATCGCCCGGACATGGGACAGCCTGCGCCGGATCGCCGGGGTTGCGCCGGTTGGCTGGCACACGCGCTCGGCCTCGTCGGTCAATACCCGGCGGCTTTTGCGGGAACATGGCGGGTTCCTATACGATTCAGATGCTTACAACGACGACCTGCCGTATTTCGCGCCGGGCGAGGGCGCGCCGCACGTGATCCTGCCCTACAGCTTCGACACCAACGACATGCGGTTCAGCCCCGGCGGCGGTTTCATCTTTGGCGAGGATTTCGCGCGCTACTGCGGCGATGCGTTCGACTGGCTCTGCCGCGAGGGAGAGACGCGGCCCAAGATGATGTCGGTGGGGCTGCATCAGCGGATCATCGGCCGGCCGGGGCGCATCGGCGGGCTGGAGCGCCTGCTGCACCACATGCGGGCACGCGGGGATGTCTGGTTTGCGACGCGGGCCGAGATTGCCCATGCCTGGCGGGAGATGAACGGCCTGCCGGAGTGGACGCCCGCGCGAGCTGCGGGGGCGGGGAACTGAGACCGGTGCGCCTGCTCGTGGTCAATTCGAACACCTCGCAGGGGGTGACGGACATGGTTGCCGCCGAAGCGCAGCTTGTCGCGGGGCCGGAGGTTGAGATTGTCGCGGTGACGGCGCCCTACGGTCCGGCGGCGATCGAGACGCCGGAGGATGTCGAGGTGTCGGCAGGGGCCACGCTGGAGGCCATGCGGGCGGAAACGGGTCCGGTGGATGCCGCGATCATAGCCTGTTTCAGCGACCCGGGCCTTCTGGCCTGCCGCATGGCGCTGCGCTTTCCGGTCTTCGGGATCGCCGAGGCGGCGATGCGCCGCGCGGTCGAGCTTGGGCCGCGCTTCTCGATCCTCACCGTGGCGCCGACCACCGTGCCGGGCATCCGCAGTACGGCGGCGAATTACGGGGTCGAGGGGCATCTCGCTGGGGTGCATGCGCTTGACCGGGGGGTTCTGGCCAGCCATGCGGACCGTGCGGGCACGCTTCAGGCGATGGCGCGACTTGCTGACGAGGTGCTGGCGCGCGAAGGCCCCGACGTTCTGGTGCTTGGCGGGGCCGTCACGGCGGGCATGGCGCGCGATCTTGCGGCGAGATTGCCGGTGCCGGTCCTCGACGGCCTCGGCTGTGCGGTCGAGTTGGCACTGCAGGCGGCCCGCGAGGCCCGGCCCTAGCTCAGGCGGTTGCGGAACAGCCACGCCGAGAGGGGCAGGGTGACGGCCGCGACGGCGAGGAGCGGGATGAAGTTGGTCGCCACATCGGCGAATGTCGCGCCCTCGAGATAGACCCGCCGCACCGTGTCGATGCCGAACCGCAGCGGGTTCACGTAGGTCGCGATCTGAAGGATGGCGGGCATGTTGCGCACCGGTGTCAGCAGCCCCGAGAGCAGCATCAGCGGCATGATCAGCATGAAGGTGTAGAGCATGGCCTGCTGCATGGTCAGCGACACCGCCGAGATGGAAAGGCCGATGCCGACGGCGGCGATGGTGAAGGTCACCAGCCCGAAGTAGAGCAGCCAGACCGACCCGGCCATCGGGATCTGGAACCAGAACAGGATGACGAGGAAGATGATGGTCGACTGCACCAGCCCGATGATGATCGAGGGCAGCGCCTTGCCGATGAGGATCTGAGAGGGCGTCAGCGGCGTCACGAGAAGCTGGTCGAAGGTACCCTGTTCGCGCTCCCGCGCCACGGAGAGGGCGGCGAGCATCAGGGTCTGCAACATGCTGAGAGACGCGATCATCGCGGGCATCAGGTTCCAGCGGGATTCGTAGTTCGGGTTGAACCACGCGCGCCGCAGGATGCTGATGGGCGAGGTGGCCCCGAGCGACTGGTTGTAGGCGCCGACGATGGCGGCGATCTGCGAGGCGGCGGCGGAGGAGGTCGCCGAGTTGCGGCCATCGAGGATCACCTGCATCGGCGCCTCGGTCTGCGCCGCGAGGCGGGATTCGAAATCGGGCGGGAAGACGACGACCAGCAGCGAGTCGCCGCTGTCGATCTGCCCGGCGATCTGGCTGGCGTTGTCGAGCGTGGCGACGCGGGCGAAGATCCCGGTGGCCTCGATCCTCGCCAGCAGCTCGGTCGATGTGGCGCCCCGGCTCTGGTCGAGGACCGAGAAGGGCGCATAGGTCAGGTCGTAGGTGGCGCCGTAGCCGAACAGCAGCGTCTGCATGAGCGCGGGCGCGAGCAGGAGCGCCCGGCTGGACGGGTCCTTGAGCAGCGCCAGCATCTCCTTGCGGATCAGGGCGATGGTCTGGGTGATGTAGAGCGCGATGGCCTGCATGTCTCAGTCCAGCTTCTTGGCCAGCGTGCGGCGGGCGACGATGACGAGGACCGTGGTGTAGATTGCCAGAATGACATTGGCCCGGATGATCTGCGGCCAGTAATCCCCCGCCATGAACAGGGTCTTGATCAGGCCCATGAAATGGGTCGCGGGCAGCAGGTTGCTGACCACCTGGATCACCACCGGCACGTTGCGCAGGTCGAAGACGAAACCGGAGAGCATCAGCGCCGGCATGAAGCTGACCAGCAGGGCGATCTGGCTGGCGGCGAACTGGTTGCGGGTCAGCCCCGAGATCACCAGCCCGAGGGAGAGCGAGACCAGCAGGTAGAGGATCGAAGAGAATGCGATGATCCAGAGAGAGCCGCGGATCGGCACCTCGAAGAGGAACTTGGCTGCCAGCAGGCACATGACGAGGTCGATGGCCCCGATGACCACGTAGGGCGCGAGTTTCGACAGCACCAGTTCAAGCGGCCGGGCCGGGGTGACGAAGAGCGATTCCAGCGTGCCGCGTTCCCATTCCCGCGCGATCAGCAGCGAGGTCAGGAAGGCGCCGATCAGCGTCATGATCAGGACGACGAGGCCGGGCACGAAGAACCACGTGCTGTTGCTGGCCTCGTTGAACCAGATGCGCTGGACGATGGCCACGCTGGCGGCCTCGGTGCCGACATCGGCCTGCCGGTCGGCGCGGTGCAGCAGCGCGCTGGTGACGGCGCTGTTGGCGTAGCCTTCGATGGCCTGCGCGGTGTTCGAGTCGACGCCGTTCAGGATCAGCTGCAGCTGGCCCTGTCCGGCGGTCAGGTTGCGGGTGAAATCCGCGGGCACGCGCAGGATGGCATCCGCCTCGTCGGCGCGGATCATCTGCTCGGCCTCGAACATGGAATGGGCCCAGATCGGGCTGAGGTAGTCAGACCCGACCAGCCCGGCGACGGCGTTCACGGTGGCGGCCGATCCGTCCTCCATCACCACGGCGACGCGTGCGTCGGTGACGTCGAAGGAGAGGCCGTAGCCGAACAGCAGGATCAGCACGAGGGGCAGGGCAAGGCCGACGTAGAGGTTGCTGCGGTCGCGCAGCATCTGCCGCGTCTCCTTGCGCAGCAACGCCAGCAGGCGCGTGACCGAGGCCGAGCGCTTCATGCGGCCTCCGCTCTGCTGCGCCGGGCGCGGGCGTCCTCGACCACGGCGATGAAGGCGCTGTTCATGTCGCGCGCGCCGTCAGTCCCGGCCAGCTCACGCACCTCGCGCGGGGTTCCCAGCGCCAGCATCTCGCCCGCGTCCTGGATCGCGATCCGGTCGCAATACTCGGCTTCTTCCATGAAGTGGGTGGTGATGATGATGGTGACGCCGCCCTGCGCCAGCGCCGTGATGGTGCGCCAGAAGGCGCGGCGGGCCAGCGGGTCGATGCCGCTGGTCGGCTCGTCGAGGAACAGGATCTCGGGCTGGTGGATCAGCCCGGCGGCCATCGACAGCCGCTGCTTGAAACCGCCGGGCAGCAGGCCGCTCTGCGCCTCGGGGTCGAGGCTGAACTGCTCGGTCATCTCGTCGATCCGGTCGCGCAGGGCCCGGCGACCGAGCCCGTAGGCGCGACCGTAGAACTGGAGGTTTTCGCGCACGTTGAGGGTGCCGTAGAGGGCGAACTTCTGGGCGACATAGCCGATGCGGGCCCGGGCCTGTGCGCGTGCGGTCCTGAGGTCGCGCCCGGCGACGTCCAATTGGCCGCTGGTCGCGGGCAGCAGGCCGCAGAGCATCCGGAAGGTGGTGGTCTTGCCCGCGCCGTTGGGGCCGAGCAGGCCGAAGATCTCGCCCCGCCGGACCTCGAAGGAGGTGCTGGCGACGGCGGTGAAGTCGCCGAACTTGCGGACGAGATCCCGGACCACGATCACCGGCTTGCCATCTGCGGTGCCCTCTACCACGGCCGCGGGGCGGGTGGCTGCCGCCGAGGCCGGGGCCTCGTCCTCCTGCTGGCGCAGCAGCATCATGAAGGCGTCTTCGAGTTCCTCGGGGCGCGGCTCGGTCGTGATCTCGCCGGTCAGCGCTGCGACCTCTTCGGCCTTTTCATCAGGCTGCAGGATGTAGCGCACGTTGCCACCCTGCGGCACCGCGTCGATCACCAGATGCGGGGCGTCAATCAGCCGTGCCTGCAGGTCGCGCGCGGCCACGCCGGGGGGCGTGAGCGCGGTGTAGGTCAGACCGTGCGCTCTCTCGCGCAGGGCATCGGGCGTGCCTTCGGCCAGCACCTTGCCCCGGTGCATGACGAAGACCTGCGCGCAGCGCTCGGCCTCGTCCATGTAGGAGGTGCTGACGATCACGCTCAGCCCCTCGTCGTCGACCAGCTGCTGCACAATGCGCCAGAGATCGCGGCGCGAGAGCGGGTCGACGCCCACGCTGGGTTCGTCCAGCAGCAGCAGGTCGGGGGAGCGGACCAGCGTGCAGGCGAGGCCCAGTTTCTGCTTCATGCCGCCCGAGAGCTTGCCTGCGGGCCGGTCGGTAAAGCGCGCCATGTCGGTCATTTCGAGCATGCGGGCGAAGCGGTCGCGGCGCGCGTCCATCGGTACGCCGTGCAGGTCGGCGTAGAGATCGAGGTTTTCCTGCACGCTCAGGTCCTCGTAGAGACCGAAGCGCTGGGGCATGTAGCTGATCCGGTCCTGCACCTGCTGGGGGTCGCGGGCGACGTCGATCCCCAGCACGCTCAGCGCGCCGCCATCCGGGGTCATCAGCCCGGCGAACATGCGCATCAGGGTCGTCTTGCCTGCGCCGTCCGGCCCGACCAGCGCGGTCAGTTGGCCCTTGCGCACCGAGAGCGAGAGCCCGTCGACCGCCGCGACCGTGCCGGTGTCGGCATCGTCAAAGCTTTTCCGGACCTCCCGCGCCTCGACCGTCGGGGCGGTCATGATACCGGCTCGACCGGCAGGCGGACCGTCACCGGCTGGCCAAGTCGCAGGGAGTCGTCCGCGTCCTCGACGATGATGCGGACCTCGTAGACGAGGCTCGTGCGGAGTTCCTCGGTCTGGACCGACTTCGGGGTGAACTCGGCGACCGAAGAGATGTAGCCGACGCGACCGGTCACCGGCGCGTCGGGCTGGCTGTCGCTGATCACCGAGGCTTCCATTCCCGGCTTGATCCGACCGAGGTCGGCCTCGCGCACGTAGACCCGGATCCACTTGGGCTGGGTCAGGGCCAGCGCGTAGACGGGCAGTTGCGCGGTGACGATGTCGCCGGGTTCGCGCTGGCGCGACCGCACCACGCCGTCGCTTGGGGCTTGCAGTTCTCCCTGGCTGACCTGGTAGCGCAGGTATTCGAGCTGCGCCTCGGCGCTGCGCAGCTGCGCTTCGGCGGCGGCGATCACCTCGGGGCGCGACCCGGCAAGGAGCAGGTCGAGCGCCGCGCTGCTCTGATCGACAAGCGCGTTGGCGGCGTCGGCCTCGGCTATGGCGCGGTCCATGTCGAGCTGGCTGACCGCGCTGCTGTCGGTGGTGATCAGCCGGGCGACGCGGTCGCGGTGCAGGTTCGTCAGCCGCGCCGAGGCTTCGCTTGAGGCCACCTGCGCGCGGGCTTGTGCGATCTCTTCCGGGCGGGCCCCGTCGCGGAGTTCGAGCAGGCTCTGCCGCTGGGCCTCGACGGCGGCCTCCTGCGCCTTGGCCTGAAGTTCCAGCGCCCGGGTGTCGAGCCGCCCGATCACGGCGCCCGCCTGAACCTCGTCGCCTTCCTCGGCCAGCAGTTCGGTGATGCGTCCGGTGCCGTCGAAGGCCAGCGCGATCTGGCGGATGTCGACGTTGCCGTAGAGCCTGAGCCCGTCGCCCGGGTCGGCCTCGTACTGGCGCCACCAGTACCACCCGCCGGCGGCCAGGGCTGCAATCACCAGGATGGGCAGAAACTTCTTCATGTCGGGGCTCCTGGAAAAATACGGACGCAGAAAGAGAGTCGGGCGCATGTTAAACTAAATTGAATTTAGCCTGTGCAATTGATACTGTCGAGCGATCGTTGTACGGCGGGCGCCTATGCCGCAGTCCGGCGCCGGTGCCCCCGATTGTGGCACCTGAATGGGGAAAGACGGATGTTTTGTGACGTGCGCAGAGGGTCTTGCGCTGCCCGGGCCGCTGGCTGGCCGTCTGTTCGGGCGCTTCGATGACCCGAGGGGCGGAGGTAGACGTCGCATGAGCGAGAGCAGATCACCGGACAAGCGCGCGCCACGGTCCGACGGCGCGGCGACGCGGGCGCGCATCCTGCAGGTTTCGGGCGAGATGTTCGCGGCGGCGGGCCTTGCGGACACCAGTAACAAGGACATCGCGGCGCGGGCAGGGGTGAACCCGGCCACCCTCAACTTCCATTTCGTGAACCGGGCCGGTCTCTACCAGGCCGTGCTGGCGGAGGCGCATCGGCGCATCGCCGACCGGACCGATCTGGAGCGGATCGTCGGCAGCGACCGTTCAGCCCGCGAGAGACTACGGGACCTGCTGGGTTTCCTGATTGGCGGTGCGGCGCGCAAGCTCGACTGGCCGATCATCCTGCTGGGCCGCGAGGTGCTGGCCCCGACCTCACATTTCGCGACGCTGCAGGAAGAGGAGATCCTGCCGAAGCTTCAGATCGTGCTGCCGCTGCTGGGCGAAATCAGCGGCCTTCCCGCCGATGATCCGGCCCTGTTCCGGTGTCTGCCCTCCATCGCGGCACCCTGCGCCTTTGTTGCGCTGGTCGGGCGGGGGGAAACGCCGATGGCCGAGCGGCTGGGCCATGCGCCGACGGAAGAGATCGTCGACCAGATGCTCGCCTATGCGGTCGGCGGGCTTGAAGCCGTGGGGCGGTGGCACCGGGAGCGTTGAACGCAGGCTGTCAGGCGGGAGCCTTGGCCGTGCGGTCGACCCGGCCGTGCAGGACGAGATGGTCGATGACCGCGGCAATGCGGGCGGGCAGGGTCCGTGCGGTGCCGAGGTAGATGACGTGGAATTCTTCCCATGCGGGCTTGCTGCCGGGCACCTCGACAAGCCGCCCGTCTCGCAGGGCCTCTGCCACCACGAAGCGCCCGCTGCGCGAGATACCGCAGCCGTGTGCGGCGAGGATCGCGATGGTGTTGCCGTCGCTTGCGCGGATGCGCGGCGTGTCGTGGTTCCAGATCGGGTCGCGCCGGGCATAGGCAAAGCCCAACCTCTGCTCGGGCGCTCCGGGGGCGCGCACCTCGATCAGCTCCGACCGACCGAGCGAACGGGCGCGCAGGCTTGAATCGGGCAGGGGCCCGGCCCGCACCGCAAGGTCAACGGGCTGGCCGGAGAGGTCCGTTACCCCGTCGCCGATCAGCAGTTCGAGGTCCAGGTCCGGGTGCTGCGCCAGCAGGTCGGGCAGGATCGGCGCGAGGATGTGGTTGGCATAGGCCGAACTGGTGGCGAGGCGCACGGTGCCCGCGACCAGACCGCAGCCTGCCTCGCGTTCGGCCTGATCGAGCTGCGCCAGCACCCGGCGGGCGGCTTCGGCAAAGCGCTGGCCCTCGTCGGTGATCTGCAGGCGGCGGGTGGTGCGCCGGATCAGGGTGGCGTTCAGCCGTGCCTCGAGCCGGGCCATCATCTTGGAGACGGCCGAGGGGCTCATGCGGCGGCGCGCGGCGGCGCCGGAAAAGCTGCCTTCCTCTACCACGGCGAGGAAGCATTCCAAGTCGGCGAGGCGGTTGGTGTCGCGCATCCGGGATCTCAATTCATGAAGTGAGTTCCTTAATGTTGTTACCTTTCGATAGGTTTATTCACAAGTGGCCCTGCGCCATTTTCCGGTTCCGACACTACCGGAGCCACAGACATGACATCCTATTCGCCGACCCGGGACCAAGCCGGGTCTTCCTCTGCCACATGGCCCCTGATCGCGCTGGGGATCGGCGCCTTCGGCATCGGCCTGACCGAGTTCGTGATCATGGGGCTGCTGCCCCAGGTGGCGGCCGACGTCTCGGTCTCGCTGCCCCATGCGGGGCTGCTGATCAGCGGCTACGCGCTGGGCGTGACCGTGGGCGGCCCGCTGCTGACTCTTGCCACGGCTCGGCTGCCGCATCGCAACCTGCTGCTTTTGCTGATGGTGATCTTTACCGTCGGCAATCTGCTCTGCGCCGTCTCGCCCAGCTATGGCCTGCTGCTGGCGGCGCGGGTGCTGACCGGCTTTGCCCACGGGACCTTCTTCGGCACCGGCTCGGTCGTGGCGCAGTCGCTGGTTCCGCCGCATCGCAAGGCGTCGGCCATTGCGCTTCTGTTCAGCGGGCTGACGCTCGCCACCGTGCTGGGGCTGCCCTTTGGCACCTGGCTGGGGCAGGAATTCGGCTGGCGCGCGACCTTCTGGGTGGTGTCCGGCATCGGCATCGTGGCGGCGCTGGCCATTGCCGCGCTGCTGCCGCGCACCGAGCCGGGGGCGCCGATGACTTGGCGCGATCTGGCCGGGTTCGCGCGGCCCGGCCCGCTGCGCGCGCTTGCGATGACCGTTCTCGGCTATGCGGGCGTGTTCATGGTCTTTACCTTCATCGCGCCGGTTCTGACCGAGGTCGCGGGCATCGCCGAGGCGCAGGTCTCGCCGCTGCTGCTGCTCTTCGGGCTGGGCCTCGTGATCGGCAACTTTGCAGGTGGGCGGCTGGCGGACCGCAACCTCGGCGCCTCGGTCATCGGGGTGCTCGTCGCGCTGGCCGCCGGGATGCTGCTGCTGCGTGTCGGTCTGCCGGTTCCGTTGCTGGCCGCGCCGCTGATGCTGGTCTTCGGGGCGCTGGCCTTTGCCTCGGTGGCGCCGCTGCAGACCTTCATGATGCGGCAGGCCCCGGCGACCGGGGCGGCGCTGGGCGCGACCTTGAACATCTCGGCCTTCAACCTCGGCAATGCCATCGGGGCATGGCTTGGGGGGCTGGTGCTGCAGTCGGGTTATGGCTTTGCCGCCCTGATGCCCTTTGCCGCGCTGCCGCCGCTGGCCGCGCTCGCCATCGCCCTGACCAATCGGAAGGACATGAAATGACCTCTCTCGTGAAACCGGCGGCGGCGATGGGCGTGGCGCTCTCGCTGCTGGCCCAGCCCACTGCGGCGGAGCAATGGGCACAGGCCTGGATGGCCGCGCCGCAGGCGGTCTGGACGGATACCAGCCTGTTCGCGACCGGCCTGCCGGAGCGGATCGCGGGCGCGACCATCCGGCAGCCGCTGACGCTGGGCTACTCCGCCGACCGTCTGCGCCTCGTTCTGTCGAACCTCCACGGCACGCGGGCACTCAGGGTGGAGGCGGCCTCGGTCGCCCCCAGCCTTGGCGGCGCGGCGACGGGACCGTCGGCAAGGGTCAGCTTTGGCGGGCAGGACGGGGTCACCATTGCGGCGGGGGCCGAGGCGGTGTCGGACCCGGTGGCGTTTTCGGCGGCGGCCGGTGACCGGATCGCCGCAACGCTGAGGTTCGGCGCGGAGGCCGAGTCGGAGGACTTCCACTGGGACGCGCGGGAGACGAGCTATGTCATCGGCGCGGACACGGAGATGCCTGAGGTACTGTCGGAGATGCCCGCGCGGCTGACCCTGAGCGGGGTGCTCACCGACCACCAACCACGCGCGGTGGTGGTCGCGATGGGCGACTCGATCACCGATGGCAACGGGGCGCCGATGGACGGGGCGGCGCGCTGGCCCGACTACCTGTCGCGGCGGCTTGCGCCCGAGGGGGTTTCGGTGATCAACGCGGGGATCTCCGGCGGGCGCCTGCTGAGCGACGGGATGGGGCGGAGCGTGCTGGCCCGGCTTGACCGCGACCTGCTGGCGGTGCCGGGCGCGACGACGCTGGTGCTGCTGATCGGCACCAACGACATTGCCTGGCCCGGCACGCCCTTTGCTCCGGAGGAGGCGCCGATGACGCTCGGCCGGATGACGGCGGGGCTGCAACAGGTGGCGGCGCAGGTCCATGCGCGGGGGATGCGGCTGGTGCTGGGCACCGTGCCGCCGTTTCGCGGTGCGCTGCCGGGAACGCCGCTGGAGGCGAGCTATTGGTCGCCGGCCAAGGACCGCCTGCGCCGGGAGTTGAATGACTGGCTGCGCGCCACAGATATCCCTGATGCGCTGGTCGACTTCGACGCCGTGCTCAGGGATCCGACCGACGACAGCCGACTGGCCGAAATCAACGACAGCGGCGACCGGCTGCACCCCGGGGCCGCGGGCAATGCGGCCATGGCCGACGCCATTCCCCTTACCATCCTGCTGGGAGACTTCCGATGAACCTCGACCTTTCCAACAAGACCGCCCTGATCACCGGCTCGACCAAGGGCATCGGGCTTGCCGCCGCAGAGGCCTTGCGTGAAGCGGGCGCGGAGGTTATCCTGCATGGCCGGGACCCGGAGCAGCTGCGCGCGCTGGAGCAGACACTGGGCGCGCGGGGCATAAGTGCCGATGTGGGCACGGCAGAGGGGTGCGCCGAGCTGGCCGCGGCGGCGGGGCAGGTGGATATCCTGGTCAACAACGCGGGCATTTTCGTGCCGTCGGACTTCTTCGATACGCCGGACGAGGCGTGGGACCGGCACTGGCAGGTCAACGTGATGAGCGCGGTGCGCCTGAGCCGGGCGCTGGCGCCGGGCATGGTCGAGCGGGGCTGGGGCCGGATCGTCATGCTGGGCTCGGAATCGGCGTTCAACATTCCCGCCGACATGATCCACTACGGCGTCAGCAAGACGGCCGACGTGGCGCTGGCGCGCGGGCTGGCCAAGCGCCTTGCCGGGACGGGCGTGACCGTGAACTCGGTGCTGCCGGGGCCGACGCTGAGCGACGGGCTGCGGGATATGTTGGCCGAGGAGGTGGCGCGCAGCGGCGCGCCGGTCGAGAAGGTGGCCGCCGATTTCGTGATGACGCATCGCCCGAGTTCGATCATCCAGCGCGCGGCGACCGTGGAAGAGGTGGCGAGCATGATCCTCTATGCCTGCTCGCCTCTGGCCTCGGCCACCACGGGCGCGAGCCTGCGCGTCGACGGGGGTGTTGTCGAGACGCTGTAACCCTAGGCCACGCGGACCGCATGGTCCGCGTTCGGCCGGGCGGCAAAGGCGTCCACCATCTGTTCCAGCCGCACGCGGCTCTTGATCAGGTTGCGTCGCACCCGGGGGTCGACGGCGGCGTCGCGGGTGCTGAGGCCGTAGATCGGCACGCCGGGCTGCATCGCTTCGATCACGTTCAGCAGGTTGGTGCCCCCGGTCTGGATCCCGTCCCAGTCGATCAGGACGAGGTCGAAGGGGTTCTGCCGCGCGTACCACGCGGCATCGGCCATCGTGACCGCGTGGGTGACGACCGCGCGGCGGTCGAAGGCCATGCGCAGCACCTCGGCAAAGTCGCGGTCATGCTCGACGTGCAGCACCATCGGGCGGCGGGTTCCGTCGCCGATGCGCTCGATCTCGCGCTCGGCCCTTGTCGTCGGGGCGATCTCGGGCAGGCGTACCCAGAAGGTGCAACCGCCTGCGTTGTGGTTCTCGAAGCCGATCTCGCCGCCCATGCGTTCGACGATCTGGCGGGTGATGTTCAGGCCGAGGCCGGTGCCGCCCTTGGCGCGGGTCGAGGAATCGTCGGCCTGCGAGAAAGGCATGAAGATTTTCTCGCGGAACTCAGGGGCGATGCCGGGGCCGCAGTCGGTGACCGAAATCGTCACGTGCCCCTCGGAGACACCGCAGCTGAGCATCACGGTGCTGCCATCGGGCGAGAACTTGGCCGCGTTCGACATCAGGTTGGACATAACCTGCTGGAAGCGTTCCACATCGACCCGCACCCATGCCTCGCGCGGGGCTTCGGACAGGGCAAAGGTCACCCCGTGCTCTCGGCCGAACGGCTGGTTGGTGACTTCGGCCTGTTCCAGCAGGGTCCAGATCGGGGCCTCGGCGAGGTGAAAGCGCGACTGGCCGGAGGAGATCTTCTCCATGTCGAGGATGTCGTTCACCAGCAGGGTCAGGCGGTCGCAGTTCTTGACCGCGATGGACAGCAGACGCTCGGTCCGCGACGGGTCGGCATCGGCCATGGTGCCGCCGATCATGCCGAGCGCGCCCTTGATCGAGGTCAGGGGCGTGCGCAATTCGTGGCTGACGGTGGCGACGAAGTTCGACTTGATGTGCTGGACCTCGCGCTGTTCGCTCACGTCCTGAAACTGGGCAACGAAGCGGGCCTGATCCTCTGCCCCGCCGGTCTCGACATGCGAGAGGTGGATCTGCGCCCAGGTGTTGCGGGTTTCCCCGGGGCCGCGCCGCAGGCGGCGTTCGATCTGGAGCAGTGAGATGCTGCGCTGTTGCAGGCGGGCACAGTCTGCCGGGGGCAGTTCGGGCTCTCCCTCGGCCACGAGGTCCTCGAGCGCGCGCCCCATCAGTTCGGCCCGGTCCCGGCCCAGCAGCTTGGCCAGCGCCCCATTGCAGTGAACCAGACGGAAGTCGCCATCGAGCAGGGCCATCGCGGCGGGCGCGAGGTCGATCATGGCGGCGAATTCGCCCGGGCGTGCGGCGGGGGCGCGCGGCGTGACGGTTAGGGCGATCCCGGTGACGCGCTGGTCCGCGTCGCGGATCGGGAGGTACTGGCCCAGGGCGGCGTGACGGCGGCCATCAGGGGTGCACAGCACGCCCTGCCGGTTCTGCGGCTCGCCCCCGGCCAACTGCGCCCAGGGGGCAGGGCCGCTGACCTCGAAGATCGCGTCCTTGCCCCAGAGAGCGCTGAACCCCGGCGTTGTTGTTCGCACCTGACCCGTCAGGTCGAGCCAGAGAATCGGCTGGTGTCGCTCCATCGCCCGAAGCGCGTCCCCGGGGTTGAAATCGGGGCGGTCCGTCTGTGTCGTCATGCCTTGTTCGGCCCCCTCTGCTGTTGTGCGAAGGGACACTGCTCTTGAAGTGTCCATTGGGCTGATCCCTCTCTGGGGAGCTTTGCCGAGAGTATCGTTAGCGGGCGGAGGTAAGAGTTCTGCAAAGAAAATGGGGAATCTTCGGGGATTTATCGGGTCCGAACGGTCCGATTGGGGCCCGATTGCTGCCGCATTGCGCCCTTTCGGCGTGGATGGAACGGGCGCGGCGCTCACGCGATTGTGGACCGGTTTTACCCGTGCGCCCGCTTTGCAGCCTTTGGAGCTAAGTACATTCGCGATAGGATCGGGGCGAGTTGACGGGGCAGAGACGCCCCCGGCCGTCCTTCAGCCAAGGGAACCGCATGACCATGGTTCTGATCAATCGCAGATCGCTCCTCGCCGCTGCTGGCGGGCTTGTCGTCACCGCCGCCTCCGGGTTGCGGGTGCCGGCCCGTGCCAAGGGTTTGGCGCCGACGCCGTCGATGCGGGGCGGGGCCAACAATTATCGTCCGGGCGCGCCGGTGGTCGAGCGGATCGGCGGCGGCGGCTTCTGGATGTCCGGGACCGTGCGCCGCGCGGGCGACGGGGCGCCGCTGCCCGGCCAGCGCATCCAGATCTGGGCGCATACGACCGAGGGCAGCGAGCGCGATGCGCGCAGCCACGGTGCGACGCTGACCGATGCCAATGGGGCGTTCCGGCTGGAGATGCCGCAGATCGTGCCGGCCTTCGGTCAGCCTCACGGCCATCTGGCCTATGACAGCGGCCAGTTCGAGACGGTGTTCCTGCGGCCCGTCATGCCGAGCGCGGGCGACAGGGCGCTGGAGGCGCATTTCGTGCTCCAGCCGGTCTGAACCGAATGCCATCAAACCAAGGGCGCCGGTTTCGCGCGGGCCTGGCTTGGGCCGTGCTGGCACTGGCGATGCTGGTGCCGGTCGCGGCGGCAACCCTGAGCCCGCTGCTGGCGTGGCGCGGTCCGATCTACATCCTTGCCGGATTCGCCGGGGTCGTGGCGATGAGCCTGCTGCTGGTCCAGCCGCTGCTGGCGGCGGGTGTCCTGCCGGGGCTGGAGGGGCGGCGCGGACGCAGGCTGCACCGCTGGGTGGGGGGCTCCATCGTCACTCTGGTCGTCCTGCATGTCGCGGCACTCTGGGTGACCAGCCCGCCCGACGTGATCGACGTGCTGCTCTTCACCTCGCCGACTCCCTTTTCGGTCTGGGGCGTGACGGCGATGTGGGCCCTGTTCCTTGTCGCAGCCCTTGCGCTGATCCGTCGCAAGGTGTGGGCGTGGCATGTCATTCACCGGGGGCTTGCCATCGTCGTGGTGGTGGGGAGCGTGATCCACGCGGTGCTGATCGTGGGCACGATGGAGCCTGTGACAAAGGCGATCCTGTGCCTGATGGTCGTCGCGGCGACGCTGGCGGTCACCGGGCTGGTCCGGATTCGTGCCCGGCGGAGGCCGGTTCGATGACGCGGCTTTGTTCCCGCCGCGGCCGGTTCCGCCTTGACTTTGCCCCCGTGCCCTAGAAGATCGGTCTGCGAAACAATGTTTCGCAGATTACGTGCGACGGGATGAAGGGGGAGCTTTGATCCCGGTCGCATTCAGGGAGGAAAAAGAATGAAACCAACTGAATTCGTGACGATTCTCGCGGGAGTTGCGCTGCTGGCTGCCGGACCGGTGGCGGCCCAGAGCACCACCGCGGAGCTGCCGAAACAGCTGTCCTGGACCGCCTACGATACCGGTTCGGCTGGCTATAACCAGGCTGTCGCCATCGGCGCGGCCCTGCAGGACACAGTGGGTGTGAACCTGCGCGTGCTGCCCGGCAAGAACGACGTGTCGCGGACGGAACCGCTGCGGCAGGGCAAGGTGCAGTTCTCGGCCACCGGCGTCGGCGGCAGCTTCATGGCGCAGGAAGGCGCCTTTGAATTCGGCGCGGAGAACTGGGGACCCCAGCCGATCCGCGTGCTGCTGGCCAACAACGGCGGGGCCATCAACCTTGCGGTCGGCGTCGCGGGCGATCTCGACATCAAGGAATTCTCGGACCTGAAGGGCAAGCGCGTGGCCTATATCGTCGGCGCACCGGCGCTGAACGTGAATACCGCCGCCTACCTCGCCTATGGCGGTCTGACCTGGGACGACGTGGAGCGCGTGGAATTCGGCGGCTTCGGCGCATCGTGGAAGGGCCTGATCGAGAACCAGGTGGACGCGGCCTTTGCCTCGACCAACTCGGGCATGGCCTACGAGGCGGCGTCGAGCCCGCGCGGCCTGTTCTGGCCGCCGATCGATCCGGACAACGCCGAGGGCCTCGCGCGGATGCAGGGCATCGCGCCCTTCTTCGTTCCGAACAAGGCCAAGGTGGGGGCCACCATCGACGGCACCGATGGCTATCAGGGCGCGGGCTATGCCTATCCGGTTCTGGTGGCGACGGATGCGACCGACACCGACCTGACCTACAACATGACCAAGGCGATGGTCGAACTCTTCGAAGCCTATAACGGCAAGGCGCCGGGCATCGGCGGCTGGGCGCTGGACAAGCAGGACATGACCTGGGTCGTGCCCTACCACGAGGGCGCCATCCGCTACTTCAAAGAGGCCGGGATCTGGTCCGAGGAAGCGCAGACCCACAACGACAACCTGATCGCGCGTCAGGCCGCCCTCAAGGCCGCCTGGGACGAGCTGAAGGCCGAGAACCCGGAGAACTGGGACGAAGCCTGGTCGTCCAAGCGCCGCGCCGCGCTGGAAGCCGGCGGATTCAGCGTCGTTTTCTAAGCCCGACAGGGTAGCAGCGCGCTCCGCGACCGAGCGGGGCGCGTGACCGTCCGGCCTTGGGCCGGACCAATCATAATTCCATTCAGGGGAGGTGGCGCAGTGAGCCAGCAGCAGTTCGAAGCCGCGGCGGCGGACGGGTCATCGGTGACCGAACAAATCGGCGGGGCGCAGCGCATCGCCGTCATCGCGGCCACGCTATTCGGTCTTGCGCTGGTGGTGCACCAGCTGTTCAATCTGCGGGTCGGTGGCCTTGTGCTGATCGACGGGCGCTACCTGGCCCTGCTGGGCGGGCTGTTCCTGGGGGTCTCGTTCCTGACCTTCCGCATCAACGGGTCCAAGGACGGCGTGCCGTCGCTGCTGGACTGGGTGCTGGCGCTGGCCGCGCTGGTGGTGACGGGCTACCTCGTGGCCACGGCACAGCGGAACCTGTCAGAGGGCTGGGAATACGCGGCCCCCGATCTGGCGCGCTACTTTGCCTATGCGTTCTTTGCGCTGACGCTGGAGGCGACGCGGCGGGCAGGGGGGCTGGTGCTGTTCCTGATCGTCGCGCTCTTTGCCTTCTACCCGACTTTCGCCTCGCACGTGCCGGACCCGTTCTCGGGGTTCCAGAGCAGCCTGAGCGATACCATCGCCTATCACGTCTATTCCTCGGAGGCGTCCTTTGGCATCCCGATGAAGGCCTTCGGGGGCGTGGTGATCGGCTTCATCCTGTTCGGCGCGGTGCTGCAACGTACCGGCGGCGGGCAGTTCTTCAACGATCTCGCGCTTGCGCTGGTGGGCGGCTACCGCGGCGGCGCGGCAAAGGTGTCGATCTTTGCCTCGGGCTTCATGGGCTCGATGTCGGGCTCGGTGATCTCCAACGTGCTGACCACCGGCGCCGTTTCTATCCCGGCGATGAAGCGCACCGGCTTCTCGGCCCGCACTGCGGCCGCGACAGAGGCCTGTGCGTCGACCGGGGGCGTTCTGATGCCGCCGATCATGGGGGCCACGGCCTTCGTCATGGCTTCGTTCCTGTCGCGGCCCTATATCGAGATTGCGCTGGCGGCGGCGATCCCGTCGCTGCTGTTCTACTTCGGCCTCTTCGCCCAGATCGACAGCTACTCGGCCCGGCGCGGGCTGAGGGGGCTGGCGCGGGTCGACCTGCCGAGCCTCAAGGCCACCATCCGCGACGGCTGGCTCTACGTCGGGGTCTTCGCCGTGCTGATCTTCATGCTGGTGGTGCTGCGGCGCGAGACCTCCGCGCCTTTCGTTGCCACCGCGCTGCTGCTGGTGGTGAACCAGATCCTGCCGTCGCACCGGCTGACCCTGCGCCGGCTTGGCGACATGATCGTGGGCGTGGGGCAGGGGCTGGCCGAACTGGTCGCCATCCTGTTGGGCGTCGGGCTGATCGTCGGTTCGTTCTCGGCCACCGGGCTGGCTGGGACGCTGGTGAACGAGCTGGTGTTCCTTGCCGGGGACAACACCTTTGTCCTGCTGCTGATGGGGGCGCTGACGGCCTTTATCTTCGGGATGGGGATGACGGTCACGGCCTGCTACATCTTCCTTGCCGTGGTGCTGGCGCCGGCGCTGGAACAGGGCGGGCTGAACCAGCTCGCGGTGCACCTCTTCATCCTCTACTGGGGCATGGTCAGCTTCATCACGCCGCCGGTGGCCCTGGGGGCGTTCGCCGCCGCGACCATGGCGGGCGAGAACGCGATCAAGACCGGTTTCGAGGCGATGCGGCTGGGCGGGGTCATCTACATCGCGCCCTTCTTCTTCGTGCTGAACCCGGCCCTCATCGGGCAGGCCCCGGCGGGGGAGGTGGTGGTTGCGCTGATCTCGGCCCTTACCGGGGTGGCACTGATCAGCATGGCCCTGCAGGGTTATGTGAGCCTTGTCGGCCCGCTGCCCACGGGTCTCAAGGGGCTTGGCCTGCGGGTGCTGATGTTCTTTGGCGGGCTGTTCTTCGCCATGCCGCATTCGGGTGATCTCGGCGGGCTGAACTACATCGAGACGGCGGCGGTCGGGCTGGCCCTCGCGGCCCTGCCGCTGGGCGTGGCCTACGTGGCGGGGCGCCGGGAGGCCGGGGCTGCCTGACGGCATCGGGCGCGGGTTTGTTCAAAGCCTGCGCCGACTTGCAGATCGAAGTTCAACCGGGGACGTGGGGCGCGCGCTTCACGTCCTCGTCGTTTCGAGGACTTGGTGAGAACGGGTTGCGGCGGGAGTGGGAATGCAGTTCATGGCGGTATCCGATGGCTGAGATTCGGTTAGTTGACCGACCCTCTGCGGCCAGGACACGGGCCACCCCGGACGGAACATCTTTCCTCACTCTCGAGTGCAGCCGCCGGGCGGGGCACACGAAACTCCTTGAAAAAGGAATAATGTTTGATATCCATCATTATGGGCGCGGGAGACTCATCGGGCGCTCGTTTGGGAGGATATCATGAAATCATTGAAAATCGCGCTTGGCGCGACCGTCCTGCTTGCTGTCCCGGCCATGGCGATGGCGCAGGAAGTGACGCTTCGCCTGTCGCATTGGATCCCCGCCGGGATCGCCCCCGCTGCAAAGGGCATCGAGCCCTGGGCCAAGGACATCGAGGCCGCTTCGGACGGCCGCATCGCCATCCAGATTTTCCCGGCGCAGCAGCTGGGCAAGGCGCCTGACCACTACGACATGGCCAAGCAGGGCATCGTCGACCTGGCATGGGTGAACCCCGGCTATACCGCCGGCCGCTTCCCGATCTACGCGCTGACCGAAGTGCCGTTCATGGCCGATGACTCGGTCAAGGGCGCCAAGGCGATCCACGAGTGGTACATGCAGTACGGCGCCGAGCAGGAGATGGGCGACGTCAAGGTCTGCTTCATCCACCCGCACGCCCCGGGCACGCTGCACTCCAAGGTCAAGATCACCTCGCCCGAGGGGCTGAAGGGCAAGAACGTGCGTCCGGCACATGCCACCATGGCGCGTTTCGTCAGCCTGCTGGGCGGCGGACCGGTTCAGGTGCCCGCACCGGAAGTGCGCGAAGCGCTGTCGCGCGGCACTGCCGAGGCGGTGACCTTCCCCTGGGGCTCCATGTACGACTTCAAGCTGACCGACGAAGTGACCGAGCACCTCGACATGCCGTTCTACCTGTCGGCGCAGGTCATGATCATGAACAAGGACAGCTACGCAAAGCTGTCGGACGAGAACAAGGCCGTCATCGACGACCACTGCTCGCCCGAATGGTCCTCGAAAGTGGCGCAGGGCTGGTACGATGACGACATGGCCGCCCGCGACAAGCTGATCGCCGACCCGGAGCAGACGCTGAACGTTCCGACCGAGGACGAAGTCGCCGCGTGGCGTACCGCTGCCGAGCCGCTGCTCGACGAGTGGAAGGCCGCAGTGACCGCCAAGGGCGGTGACGCCGACGCGATCCTCGACGGCTACGTGAAGTCGCTGGAAGCCAACGACGCCCGCTACTGACACCTATCGGCCGCGCCGGGGCAGAGGCTCCGGCGCGGTCCCTGCCATTAGGGACACGCCATGTCCGGACCCGAACGCGACTCCCGCTCGCTCAGCGGTATCATCCTTTTCATCGAACGTATCGCCGGGATCGTCCTGGGCCTCGTCACGGTGCTGATCGTCATCTCGGCGGTCGGGCGGTACATCTTTGCCTCGCCGGTGCCTGACACCTTCGACGTCTCGCGCCTTGTGCTGGGCGTCGCGATCGCATGGGGGCTGGCCAGCCTCGGCTTTCACGGCACCCACATCAAGGTGGACCTGCTGGCGCACGCGCTGCCGCGCGGTGCCCGCAACGCGGTGAACTTCTTCGCATGGCTGGTGCTGCTGGGCTTTACCCTGCTGCTGGTCTGGAAGATCTGGGAACGGGTTCAGGCCGCGATGAGCGGCGGGGATGCCACGATGGAGCTGCGGCTGGCGCACTGGCCCTTCTTCCTTGGCATCTGGCTGGGGATCGTGGCCGCCGTCTTTACCACCATCGTACGGCTCTGGCTGATTGCACGCTCGGGGCGTGACCTTGGCGAATACGACGGAATCGACGAACACCTGCTGGAGGACATCAAGAAGTCATGAGCAACGAATTCGTCGCCGGTGCGGGCTTTGTCGCCCTGTTTGCCCTCATGCTGCTGCGCGTGCCGATCGGCGTGGCGATGGGGCTGGTCGGGATCTTTGGTTTTGGCGCCGTCGTGGGCACTGGCCCCGCGCTGAACCTGCTGGCGCAATCGCCGATCAGCACGATCACCGATTTCAACCTTACCCTGATCCCCTTCTTCGTCCTGATGGGCGTGCTGGCGACCAACTCGGGCATGTCGGCCGAGCTGTTCCGCGCCGGGCGCGCCTGGCTCGGCGGGCTGAAGGGCGGGCTTGGCCTCGCCTCGGTCGGGGCCTGCGCCGGTTTCGCCGCGATCTGCGGCAGCTCGGTCGCCACCGCGGCCACCATGACCAAGATCGCCTATCCCGAGATGAAGAAGGCGGGCTACTCCGACGAGGTCTCGACCGGGATCATCGCCGCGGGCGGCACCCTCGGGATCCTGATCCCGCCCTCGGTCGTGCTGGCGGTCTACGGCTTCATCACCGAGCAGGACATCGGCCTGCTGTTCGTCGCGGGCATCGTGCCCGGTATCCTTGCGGTGCTGATGTACATGGCCACCGTGCGCCTGTGGTACGGCGACAGCCTGCCGGCCGGTGACCGCTTCAGCCTGGTCGAAGCCTTCCGGTCGCTGCGCGGGGTCTGGGCCGTGGGCCTGCTGTTCATCGCCGTGATCATGTCGATCTACTTTGGCGTCGTGACGGCCACCGAGGCCGCCGCCGCCGGTGCGCTGCTGACGGCGATCATCGGCATGGTGCGGGGGCAGCTGAGCCTGTCGCGCCTGCTGGAGAGCCTTGTCGAGGCGCTGCGCACCTCGGTCGCGATCTACGTCGTGCTGATCGGGGCGACGCTGTTCGGCTATTTCCTTGCCATCACGCAGGTCCCGCAGGAGCTGACCCAGTTCCTCATCGACCTCGGGGCGGGGCGCTATGGCACGCTGCTGCTGATCCTGCTGATGTTCGTGATCATGGGCTGTTTCCTCGACGCCATGGCGATGGTCATCCTGATGGTGCCGATCGTCTTTCCGGTGATCACTGAGCTGGGCTTTGACCCGATCTGGTTCGGCGTCATCATCGTGATGACTGTGGAACTGGGCCTTATCACGCCGCCGGTCGGGATGAACGTCTTCGTGATCAACTCGATCACGCCGGGCGTGTCTCTGCCCGCCATCTTCCGCGGGGTGATGCCCTTCGTGGCGGTCGACGTGCTGCGCCTGCTGCTGCTGATCGCCTTCCCGGCCATCGTCCTGTTCCTGCCGTCGGGGATGCACTGACATGCCGGGCGTGATGCGCGACCTCGAGGAGCTGGTGGAACCGCCAGCCCTCACGGGCAGCGTATCCTATCGCCTGCGCCTGCTTCAGATCGCGGCCTACAAGAGCTTCGAGAAGGTGGTGAGCGGCTTTGGCACCGCGCCGCGTTATTACGGGATGCTGAAGCTGATCCAGGCCAATCCCGGCATCCACCAGATGCGGCTGGCCGAGGCGATATACCTCGACCGGTCGAGCCTGGTGCCGATCATCGAGGCGCTGTCGAACGAGGGCTGGCTGGAGCGCCGCCCCACCCGGCATGACCGGCGGGTGCGGCGGATCTACCTGACCGACCTCGGGGAGCGGCAACTGGCGCTGCTGGACGCCGAGGTGGAACGGCACGAGGCGATGGTGACCGAGGGCTTCGAGGCGGCCGAGATCCAGCGGCTGCTGGCCGATCTGGGCCGGATCGACGCCAACCTGCGGGGATTTCTTTCGGTTTCGAACGAGGGGGCATGACATGAACCTTGGCGGACTCGCCGATCTGGAACAGCTGGAGACACGGGGTTTCGACGCGGTGTTTCCGCTCAAGTCGCCCTGGGACATCCTGCGGACCTCTGCCGCGCGTCACTCGGAACGGGTGGCGATCCGGTACCTGAACGATGCGGCGGACCCGGCGCGTGACACGCTGGTAACTTACGGGGACCTGGCCGCGCAGGTGATGGCGGCGGCCCGGCTGTTCCGCGAACTTGGCGTGGTGCCGGGGCGGTCTGTCGCCCTGCTGACCCAGCATACGCCGTCGGCGCAGGTTGCCCTCTGGGGAGCGCAGGTGGCGGGGCATGCCTGCCCGGTCAACCCCATGCTTAAGCCCGACCACATCGCTGCGCTGCTGGAGGCGGCGGGGGCCGCGGCGGTGGTGATCACCGGCGTGAATGGCGAGATCGACTATTGGAGCGGGCTGGTGCCCGCGTTGCGGGCGGCGGGCGTGCGCCTGCCCATCCTGTCCTGCGACGCCGATGCCGACAGCCCGGGGGCGGACGGCAGCTTCGAGGCGATGATCGCGGCGCGTATGGAGGGGGCAGAGATCGTGCCCGAGGGCGACGCCCATGCGCTGGCGGCCTACTACCATACGGGCGGCACTACGGGCGCGCCCAAGCTGGTACAGCATTCGCGTCTGAACGAGGCGCATGTCGGGCAGTCCTGCGCGCTGATGCACGACCTTTCGCCCGAGGACGTGGTGGTCAACGGCTTTCCGCTGTTCCACGTCGCCGGTGCCTTTGTCTATGGTCTCTCGACCCTGTCGGCGGGCGGTACGCTGCTGGTCCCGGGGCGGTTGGGGATGCGCAATGTGGCCTTTGTCAAAACCATCTGGCAGCAGGTCGAGCGGCACCGGATCACGGTGATCGGTGCGGTGCCGACCGTGCTGGCGGGGCTGAACGGGGTGCCGGTTGACGCCGATATCTCGTCGCTGCGCTGGTTCCTGACCGGCGGTTCGCCCCTGCCGACTGAACTGGCGGAGGCGACCGAGCGCAAGACCGGCAAGGGCGTGCGCAACATCCTCGGGATGACGGAATGCGCGGGGGCCATCGCGGTCGAGCCGGTGCACGGGCCGCGCACGGCGCTGTCCTGCGGGTTGCGGATGCCCTTCTCGGAGGTGGCAATCCTAGGCGAGACCGATGGCGACGCCGATCCGGCCAAGGGTCTTGCCACGGGCGAGACCGGGATCATCGCCCTGCGCGGGCCGAATGTCTCGGCAGGCTACTCCGACCCGTCGCGCAATGCCGGGACCTTTCTGCCCGGCGGCTGGCTGGTGAGCGGGGATCTCGGCAAGCTGGACGCCGAGGGGCGGCTCTACGTCACGGGGCGCAAGAAGGACATCATCATTCGCGGGGCCCACAATATCGACCCGCAGATGATCGAGGACGCGCTGCTGGCGCATCCCGAGGTCGAGAATGCCGCCGCGGTGGGGATGCCCGACGCCTATGCGGGCGAACTGCCGGTGGCCTTTGTCACGCTGCGGGCCGGGTCGGTGCTGGACGGGCCAGCGCTGGTCGCGTTCCTGCGGGGACGGATCGACGACCCGGTGGCCCTGCCGAAACGGATCGGGATTGCCGAGACGCTGCCGCTGACGCCGGTCGGCAAGATTTTCAAGCCCACGCTGCGGCGCGAGGCCATCGGTTGGGCGATCCACGGCGCAGCCGAGGCTGTCGGGCTCGAGGCGGGCGCCGTCGCGGTGGACGTGGCCGAGAGCCTGGAGACCCGGGTGACCGTGCCGCCGGAGAAACTCGAAGACCTGAAAGGAGCGCTCGCAGGCATGCCGATCACGCTGACCATCGTCGCGGGGAAGCGGGCATGAGCCTGCCGCTGACCTACGAGACCCGCGGCGCCGTCGCGGTGATCACGCTGAACCGACCCGAGCGCCATAACGCGATGAGCCCGGAGGTGGTGTGCCGCCTTGCCGATGCCTTTGACCGGTTCGAGGCGGACCCGGAGATGCGCGTTGCGGTCCTGACCGGGGCCGGGACCGGGAGCTTTTGCTCAGGTGGTGACCTTGAGCTGACACTGCCGCTGCTCTCGGGCGCGCGGGCACCGGAAACCGAGTGGGACCACCGGTTGACAGCGGACCGCGAGGTGCTGTTCCGTTCGACCCTGAAGGGCGCGCAGGGCACCAAGCCGGTGATTGCCGCGATCAACGGGCACTGTCTGGCGGGCGGGTTCGAGCTGATGCTGGCGACCGATATCCGCATCGCGGCGGACCATGCCCGTTTCGGCCTGCCCGAGGCGCGTCATGCGCTGATCCCCTTTGCCGGGGCGCTGGTGCGGTTGCCGCGTCAGTTGCCGCATGCCGTCGCGATGGAACTGCTTCTGACCGGCGATCAGGTCGAGGCGGGGCGCCTTCTGGCGCTGGGTCTGCTGAACCGCGTGCTGCCGGGGGACGAGGTCATGCCCGCGGCGATGGCGATGGCCGAGCGCATTGCGGCCAATGGCCCGCTGGCGATTGCCGAGATCAAGCGCGCGACCGCCGAGTCCCTGGGGCGGCCGCTGGGCGAAGGTTTTGCCATCGAGACCGAGAGCATGGACCGCGTCATGGCCTCGGACGATGCACGCGAGGGGCCGCGCGCCTTCATGGAACGGCGGGCTCCGGTCTATACGGGGACCTGAACCGGGACCTCAACCGAGGGGCGCCCCATTTGCATCCCGACCCACGGGCGATATAGGGGTCCGGGGCATGCGTGCGCGCATGTCGGGCAGGGAGGCGAAGAATGCCAGAGGGAAAGAAGATCGTCCTGGTGATCCCCGACCTCAAGGGCAACGGGGCCGAACGCTTTGTCATCACGCTGAGCGAGGCGCTGATCGACGCGGGACACCAGCCGACGATCATCTGTTTCAAGAAGGTCATCGAACTGGCCTCGGGCCGGCCCTTCGATCCGCTGATCTTTCCCATGGAGCGCCTGCGCTGGGTGCCGCGCCAATGGCGCGCGGCGACGGTGGGCCGTCTGCTGGACCGTTTCATTCTCAGGCACGTCGGCGTGCCGGACCTCGTGCTGTCGAACCTCCTGCCGGTGGACCGGGTGCTGGCTGGCAGCCGCCTGCCGAATGTCCACCTGATGGTGCACAACACCGTCTCGCAGGAACACCGCGCCGGGCTGGAGGGGCCGAATGGTGCACGTCACCGGCAGGTGCTGGAGGCGATCTACCTGCGCAAGCCCTGCGTCTGCGTGAGCGCGGGCGTGATGCGGGATTTCCAGCAGATGTTCCCGGGCAATCCCGAGGTCACCACCATCTACAACCCGGTCGACGTGGAATTCGTGCGTCGTTCGGCGGCGGGCGAGGGGCTGGGGATGTCTGACTACCTCGTGCACGTGGGCAAGTTCAAGGAGGCCAAGCGGCACGACATCCTGATCCGCGCCTATGCGGAGAGCGGGATCGAAACCCCGCTGGTGCTGCTGGGAACGGGGCCGCTGAAGGAGAAGGCCGAGGCGCAGGTGCGCGAACTGGGGCTGGAAGACCGGGTGATCTTTGCCGGGTTCCACGCCAATCCCTACCCGGTGATCGCGCAGTCCAAGGGCATGGTGCTGTCCTCCGACTACGAGGGGCTGGGGCTGGTGATCCTCGAAGCGCTGGCGCTGGACCGGCCGGTAATCAGCACCGACTGCCCCTCGGGTCCGGGCGAGATCCTGCCGCCGCAGAACCTCGTGCCGGTCGGGGACGTTCCCGCGCTGGCAAGGGCGATGGCGGCGATGGACCGCGACCCGGCGGCTTTTGCGGCCCCCCTGAGGCCCGAGTTTCTGCCGGAGCACGCCGTCGCGGCCTATCTGGCGCTCGCGCGCTGAGGCGCCGGGTCAGGCGGAGAGCGTTTCCACGAGGCGGTCCATCATCCGGTCGCAGGCGGCGAGCTGGGCGATCTCGATGAACTCGTCGGGCTTGTGGCCCTGATCCATGTTGCCGGGGCCGCAGACCAGCGTCGGGATGCCCGCCGCGTCGAAGTGCCCGGCCTCGGTCCCGTACCCTACCTTGGTCAGTTCCGCATCAGGCAGCAGGGCCGAGAGCGCGGCAACCGCAGGGGCATCCGGGGCGACATCGAGGCCGGGGTAGGCATTGGTTCGCTCAAGGGTGACATGGCCGATCTGATGGGCGGCGGCGGTGAGCCTGTCCTCCATCGGTTCGAGCGGTTCGGCGGCGAGGTGCCGGATCTCGTAGTCGATGGTGCAGAGGTCGGGCACGATGTTGAGCGCGGTGCCGCCTGCCATCTTGCCCGCGTGCACGGTGGAGAAGGGCACCTCGTAGGCCGCGTCGCGGGCCCCGTTGGCGGCAAGGTCGTCCTGCAGCCCGCGCAGCGCCCCGAGGACATCCGCGCCAAGGTGAAGGGCGTTGCGGAACAGTGGGGCCATTGCCGAATGCCCGGCCTCGCCGTGGCATGTGGCGCGGTAGGCGGCCTTGCCCTTGTGCCCGGTGGCGATGCGCATGGAGGTCGGCTCGCCCACGATGCAGAGACGGGGCCGGCCCACCAGCGGCAGCAGGGCCGGCATCATCTCGGCGATGCCCACGCAGCCGACTTCCTCGTCATAGGAGAGCACCAGCTTCAGTGGCTCGGCGAGGGGGCGCGCGGAGGCGAGGTCGGCGGCGCGCAGCATGGCGGCGACAAAGCCCTTCATGTCGGTGGTGCCGCGCCCGTAGACGCGGGTGCCCTCCCGCGAGAGGCGGAAGGGATCGCGCGTCCAGGGTTGCCCGGCGACCGGCACGACGTCGGTATGGGCCGAGAGCATGACGCCGCCGTCGCCCGCTGGCCCTAGGCTGGCGAAGAGACCCGCCTTGCGCCCGGTCGGATCGGGGATGCGGTGCACCGTGGCGCCGCGCTGGCGCAGGTAGTCCTCGACCCAGTCCACGAGCGCGAGGTTGCTGTCTGCGCTGACCGTCGGAAAGGCGATCAGCCGGTCGAGGATGTCGAGCGTGGTCATGCGGCCTCGTGGGTGATCTGCCCGTCGCAGATGGTCAGCACAGCCCGCACCTGCAGCGCGCCGTCGTCGTGCAGGGTCTCAAGATCGCCCGCCAGCAGCACGAGATCGGCCAGCATACCCGGGGCGATGCGGCCCAGCCGGTCCTCGTCAAAGGCGGCGAAGGCGCCGCCGGAGGTATAGGCGGCAAGGCATTCGTCGAGGCCGATGCGCGGGTCGGGCAGGCCGTCGGCCCAGGGTTTGCGGGTCAGGGCGCACTGGATCGCGTAGAGCGGGTCCAACGGCGAGATCGGCCAGTCGGTCGCGAAGCAGAGCGGCACGCCCGCGTCGGCGATGGCCCGCCAGTTGAAGGCCCAGGGCCAGTTCTCGCGCCCCATCAGGGTGACGGTCGGTTCCAGCGGCAGACCGGCGCTGCCCGGCGGATGCACCGGCTGCATCGAGGCGACACAGCCGAGCGCCTTGAGGCGGGGCAGGTCGTCGGGGTGGATGTTGTCGATATGCTCGACCCGGTGGCGGCTGTCCCTCGGGCCGTTGGCGCGCGCTGCCGCCTCGTAGCCGTCGAGCACGTGGCGCACGGCGCCGTTGCCGACCGCGTGGACCGAGATTTGCAGCCCCGCCGCGTCAGCCTCGGTGCAGAGCCGGGCGAAGAGTTCCGGCGGCACGATGGGTTCGCCACGGAACCCGGGGCGGTCGGGGTAGTCTTCGAGTTTCAGCGCCGTCCAGCTGTCAAAGACGCCGTCCATGAACATCTTGACCCGCCCGCAGGACACCTTGTCGGTGGCAAAGTCGCGGGTCATCTCCACCGCCTTGCCGACCGGGTCGCCCGCTGCGTCGATCGGGATGCGATAGGGCACCTCGATGCGGCAGGGCAGCGTGCCGCGCCGTTCCATCTCGGCCAGCAGTTCCAGCTGGTAGCGGTTGCCGTCCATGTTGATCAGCTTGGTGATCCCGTGGCGGGCGCAGTACTCCATCCCCTCCAGCAGGCTGGCGATATCGGCCTCGCGCTCGGCTTCGGTGACGCTGTCGGGCTCGGCCCCGGCCATTCCGAGGTTTTCGCGCGAGCCGGTGGATTTCAGCGCCAGCATCAGGGACATGGCTCCGCCCTCGCGCAGCTCGCCCGTGGCGGTGCCGTCCGGGTCCATGACGACCTCGGAGCTGGGTCCGACGTCGCGGCCCTGCAGCAGCCCGGCGCGCTCCATCGCGACGCTGTTGCCCCAGCCGGTGTGGAAGTCGCAGGCGATCATGTAGAAGGGGCGGTCGGCGATGGCGTCGTCCAGCAACTGCCGCGAGATGCGGACGTCGTCGCCGAACATGGTGTAGTTGGCGCCGTAGGCGACCAGCAGGTCGGCCTCGGGGTTGGCGGCAGCAAAGGCCTGGACCGCCTCGCGCAGCGCCTCGGCCCCGAAGATCGCCGCACCGTTCAACTGCGACAGCGACACGCCGCCCGCGAAGAGGTGCAGGTGGCTCTCGTAGAAGCCGGGCAGCAGGGTGCCGCCCCCCGCGTCGATCATCCGCGTTTGGGGCCCGGCGAGCGCGGTCACCTCGTCTTCATCGCCCACCGCGACAATGCGGTTGCCCGCCACCGCCACGGCAGAGGCAAGGGGCCGGTCGCCATCCATCGTGCGGACGGTGGCGTTGTGCAGGATCAGGTCAGGCTGCATTGCGGGTGTCCTTTCCGGCGGCGCGCATCGCGCGCGCGGCCCGTTCGCCGATCATCATCGAGGGTGCGTTGGTGTTACCGCCGATCAGCGTGGGCATGATCGAGGCATCGGCGACGCGGAGATTGGCGATACCCTGCACCTTCAGGTCGCGCGGGTCCACCACGGCCATTGGGTCTGTGCCCATCTTGCAGGTGCCGACCGGGTGGAAAACTGTCAGCGCCTCGGCGCGGAGGTAGGCGAGGATCTCGTCATCGCTCTGCACCTTGTCACCCGGCAGCATCTCCTTGCCGCGGATGGCGTCGAGCTGGGGCGCGGCAAAGATCGAACGGGCGATTCTGATCCCCTCGACCAGCACGCGGGCATCGGCCTCGTCGGTGAAGAAGCGGTGGTCGATCTCGAAGCCGGTGCCATTGCCCTGCGGGCGCAGTTCGCCGACGCTGCGGGGGCGCAGGACGCAGGTGTGGATGGCATAGCCGTGGCCGTATTCCACGACGCGGCCGCGATGGCTGCGGTAGCCGGGGACGAAATGGAACTGGATGTCGGGCCGGTCGTCGGCATAGCGGGTCCGGGCGAAGCCGCCCGCCTCGACGTAGTTGGTGGTCAGCATGCCACGGCGCATCCCGAAGTAGCGCAGCGGCGAGGCGAGGATGGCGGGCAGGTTCGGCACCGAGAGGCCGAGGGTCATGCGTGAACCCGACCGGGTGGTGATCATCCCGTCGATGTGGTCGCGCAGGTTCTGACCGACCCCGGGGAGGTCATGATGCACCGTGCGCCCGGCGGCCTTGAGGGCTGCCCCGGGGCCGATGCCGCTGGCCAGCATCAGGGCGGGAGAGCCAATGGCCCCGGCGCTGAGGACGACCTCGCCCCGGCAGGTCAGCGTCTCCTCGCGGCCCTCGCGGGCGATGACGAGGCCGGAAACGCGATTGCCGTCGAGCACCAGCCGACGGCTCTCGGCCTTGGTGAGGATGGTCAGGTTGGGCCGCGACCGGATCGGTTCAACGAAGGCGCGGAAGCTGTTGTAGCGGCTGCCCTTCTTCTGGGTGACGTTGTAAATGCCAGCGCCGAATTGTTCGGCGCCGTTGAAATCGTCGTTGGGGGTGATGCCCTGCGTTGCCGCGGCCTCGACGAACAGGCGCGACACCGGGTTCGGGTCGCGCTGGTTGTCCACCAGCAGTTCGCCCTCGGTGCCGTGGTAGGCCGGGTCCTGGCCGAGCACGTTGCGCTCGAGGTCCTTGAACACCGGCAGGACGTCGTCGTAGCCCCATCCGGCACAGCCGAGGGCCGCCCAGTCGTCGTAATCGCCCGCGTGGCCCCGGATGTAGATCATCGAGTTGATGGTGGAGGACCCGCCGAGGCCCTTGCCGCGGTTCACCGGGATGGCGCGGTTGTTCAGCTCGGGCTGGGGCACGCCCATGTAGCCGTAGTCGTAGGTCTTGTCGCCGTAGAGCGAGAGGATGCCCGCCGGGACGCGCACGCGCAGGTTCTTGTCGCTTCCGCCCGCCTCGACAAGGCAGACCCGCATCTTCGGGTCGGCGCTCAGCCGGTTGGCGAGCACGCAGCCGGCGGAACCTGCGCCCACGATGATGTAGTCGAAAGACAGGTCTGCGGTCATGGGACCCCCGTGTAGTCAGATGTGCAAGAGGAGTGCGGGAGGGCCGCGCGGGCCCTCCCTGAGGGGCTTATTGGAGCAACTGGGTCCAGACCTTGGTCACCAGATCCTGCGCTGCGGGCGAGCAGGCGCGGGAGAATTCCACGGGAACGGTCGGGAACAGTTCCGGCGCGTTCTCGGGGGTGTACTCTGCCTTGTCGAGATCGAGGGCGACCGGGGAGGAGTGGGCGTAGTAGTTGTACTGGATCGTGGCGTTCTCGGGGGTCGACATGAAGTCGATGAACGCCTTGGCGTTGTCCACGTTGGCCGCGCCCGCAGGCACCACCATCGAGTCGAGCCAGCCCACGAGGCCCTCTTTCGGCATCGCGAACTCGATCGGGGCGCCGTCGTTCTTGCGCGTCTTGAGCGAGTTGCCGTCCCACCAGAAATGCGCGCCGACCTCGCCCGAACCGATGCGGTTCTCGATGTTGTCGGAGGCAAACACGGCCACGTCGGGCTTTTGCGCGGCGAGCAGGTCATAGACCTTCTTCATCTCGGCCGGATCTTCCGAGCAGAACTCGACACCGAGGTAGAGCTGGGCGGCGCCCACCACTTCGTCGGGGTAGTTCAGGCTGGCGATCTTGCCCTTCAGTGCCTCGGGGGCCTCGAAGTAGGTCGCCCAGCTGTCGACGGGGCCGTCATAGATGTCGCGGTTCACGGTGTAGCCCGCGGTGCCGTAGGCGAGCGGAATCGAGTAGTCGTTCTCCGGGTCCCACCACTGGCCGCGCCATTTCTCGTCGACCTGCGCATAGGCGGCGAGGTCATGGGCGTCGATATCTTCGAGCAGGCCCTGGTCGACCATGATCTTGACGAAGTGCTGGGAGGGGGTGACGAGGTCGTAGCCCGAGGCGCCTGCCTGCAGTTTGGTCAGCAGGTCCTCGTTGGAGTTGAAGCCGTCCACGGTGACTTCAACATCGTTCTCTTTCGCGAACTTCTCGATCAGCTCGGGCGCGATGCTGTCGGACCAGACATAGAGGTTGAGCTTGCCTTCGGCCTGGGCGGCCCCGGCGAATGCCAGCGTGGCGGCGGTGGAAAGAAGGATCTTTTTCATTGGTTTCTCCTGTTGGGAACTTGTGGTGCAGTTGGTTGGTCAGGTGTCGGTCATCGACCCGCCGCGCCCCTGTATGAACAGGGCGAGCGCGGCAACGGCCAGCGAGACGAGGATGATGAGCGTCGAGATGGCGTTCAGCTCGGGCGTGGTGCCCTGCTTGATCAGGCCGAAGATGTAGACGGGCAGGGTGGTCGCGCCGCCGGTGTTGAGCATGTTCGAGGTGATGAAATCGTCCATCGAGATGACGAAGGCGAGCATCGCGCCGGCGAAGACACCGGGGGCGATCAGCGGCAGCGTCACCCGCCGGAACGTCGTCCACTTGTTGGCGTAGAGATCGGCCGAGGCCTCTTCGAAATCCATCTCCATGCCCTGCAGCCGGGCCCGGATCGGGAGGAAGGCGAAGGGGGTGCAGAAGGTGGTGTGGGCGATTGCCAGCTTGGCGAAACCGTTGGCGAATCCGATCTGGCTGAACAGGATCAGCACCGCCACCGAGAGCACGATCTCGGGCAGGACCAGCGGCAGGTTGACGATGGTTTCCGAGACACGGCGGAACCTGACACCCTTGCCGCGCACCAGCACCAGCGCGGCCATCAGGGCGATGGTGGTGGCAAAGACGGTGGCGATGGCGGCGATCTCGAGCGAGGTCCGCACGGCGTTCATCAGGTTCTGGTTATCGAGGGCGGCGGCGTACCACTTGAGCGAGAAGCCGGTCCAGACCGAGACCAGCCGGTTCTCGTTGAAGGAGTAGAAGATGACCACCGCGATGGGCAGGTAGAGCCACAGGAAGAAGACAACGGCAAAGCCGCTGAGGCCCCGGTAGCGGCGAACGTCGGTACGGTGCGACATCAGGCCATCTCCTCCATTGCCTTGCGGGTGGCGCGCAGGCCGTTCAGCAGCAGGAAGACCATCACGAGGCACATCAGGACGATGGCGATGGAGGCGCCGAAGGGCCAGTTGCGGGCACCGCCGAACTGCATCTGGATCAGGTTGCCCATCATCAGGATCTTGCCGCCGCCCAGCAGCACGGGCTCCAGCACCGCGCCGAGGCAGGGCACGAAGACAAGGATGGCCCCGGCGACCAGACCCGGCCAGCAGAGCGGCAGGATGATCCGGCGCAGCGTGACCCAGCGGCTGCCGTGCAGGTCGTGGCTGGCCTCGATCAGGGCCGGGTCCAGCTTTTCGATGGAGGCGAAGACCGGCAGGATCATCAGCGGGATGTAGGAATAGACCATCCCCGCCAGCATTGCGCCGTTGTTGAACAGCAGACTGGGCAGGTCGTCGACCAGCCCGGTCAGGCGCAGGCCCTTTTCGATCACCCCGTCGTTGCCGAGGATGATCAGCCAGGCATAGACCCGCACGATCATCGAGACCCAGAACGGCAGGGTCACGGCGAAGAGGAGGATGACGCGCGCCTTGTGGCCCTGCAGCGTGATCCAGTAGGCGATGGGAAAGGCCAGCGCCATGCACAGGAAGGTGGTGCAGCAGGCCAGCAGGACGGTGCGCCCGATGATGTAGAGATACTGGGGGTTGAACTCCAGCTCGCCGGTCCAGCCCTCGTTGAACAGGATCTGGCGATAGGCGTCGGTGGTGAAGGTGAACTCGAACCCGCCATAGGCGCCCCGGGTCGAGAAGGAGACCGCGACGATGATCAGGATCGGCACGATCAGCGTCAGGGCCATCAGCACGTGGGCGGGCAGCAGGCCCCAGAACCGGAAGTCCCTCATTGGCCGAGCACCCTTGCGGATTCGGGCAGGAAGCCCAGCCGGACGGTCGCGCCCTCGGCGAGCGAGGGGACATGGCTCATCGCGTTGCGGCGCGAGACGCGGATGTCGGCCTCGCCCACGCGGATCACGTAGTAGGTGTAGCCGCCAAGGTAGTTGGTCGAGGTGACCGTCCCCGTGAGGATCTCGCCGGTGGCCTGCTCTTCGAGCCCGATCTTCTCGGGGCGGAGCGACAGGGTCGCGCGGGACTGGTCCGCGGCGACGTGTTTCTGCGAGGCGGTGAGGTCGAGGCCGAGCGGCGTGCGCACGCGTGCCATGTCGCCCTCGACCGAGAGCACGTCCACGTCGAAGAAGTTGGTCTCGCCGATGAAATGCGCCACGAAACGGTTCGACGGATCCTCGTAGACCTCGCGCGGGGTGCCAAGCTGCTGAATCCGCCCGTCGCCCAGCACGCAGATGCGGTCGGACATGTCGAGCGCCTCTTCCTGGTCGTGTGTGACGAAGACGAAGGTCAGCCCGGTCTGGCGTTGCAGGGCGCGCAGTTCCTCGCGCATGGCCTGCCGGAGCTTGAGGTCGAGCGCGGAGAGCGGCTCGTCCAGCAGCAGGACTTCGGGCTCGGGCGCGAGGGCGCGAGCCAGCGCGATGCGCTGCCGCTGGCCGCCCGAGAGCTGCTGCGGCTTGCGGCGGGCGAACTTGGACATGTGGACGAGGTCCAGCATCTCGGCCACGCGGGCGCGGATCATCTCCTTGGGCCAGCCAAGGTTCTCCAGCGCATAGGCGATGTTCTGTTCCAGCGTCATGTGCGGGAACAGCGCGTAGCTCTGGAACACCGTGTTCACCCGGCGCTTGTGCGGCGGCAGGGCCTGGATGTCGTTGCCGTGCAGCACGATCTGCCCGGTGGACGGTTCCTCGAACCCCGCGATCATCCGCAGCAACGTGGTCTTGCCGCAGCCCGAGGGGCCGAGCAGGGTGAAGAACTCGTTGTCGTAGATGTCGAAGGAGACGGTCTCGAGGGCCTGGAAGGTCCCGAACATCTTCGAGACCTGCCTGATTTCAACTGCCTTTTTGCGCGTTTCCAAGTCGGTGCCTTTCCTCGTCGGGCCGGTACCGGCCCGGATCATTCCCGTCAGTCCAGGGCCAGTTCGGTGATTTCCCGGCGGAAGGGCAGGGCGTCGCCGATGTCCTCTCCGTCGAGTTCCCGCGCAAAGCGATGCCCGGCGTAGGTCGCCCATGCGATGGGGCCGGGGGCGTTGGCGTCGCCGATCAGCTTGATCGTCTTGATGCCTGCATCGACCCAGTCCGCCTGCCGCGCCTTCAGCGCTTCGAAGACCGTGTCGTTGCCCTGCCGCGAGGCGACCATGACGACGGCGTCACAGTCGTAGCTGCGGGTGGTGTCGGTGTAGACGCAGTTCGACACGACGTGACCGGCCGCGACCTCGGCGACGCCGCGGTTCAGCACGATGTCGACGCCCATCTCGGCGAGGCGGCGGTGGATCGTCGACTGTTCCAGCGTGTTGTTGGTCCAGTCCGAAACGAAGGCCGAGGGCGTGATCAGGGTGACCTTGCAGCCTTCCTTGATCAGCAGTTCAGCCAGCACGCCGCCCATGTAGTAGTGATCGTCGTCGAAGATCACCACGTGGCCCGACGGGCGCTGCCCGGCCATGATGTCGTCCGGGGTGAACAGGGGCATGGCCGCGTCGATGGGCATGGCCACGACGTGCTGCCGCGAGACGCCGTCCCGGCGCCATGTCGCGCCGGTGGCGATGGCGACGTTCTCGAACCCGAACTCGAGGATTTCCTCGGCCGAGAGCGGGCTGTCGAAGTACGTCTCGACGTTGGTCTTCTGGCTCAGCTGGTACTTGCGGTAATCCGCGACGCGACCCCAGGCCGAAAGCCCCGGCAGCTTGCATTCGCGCGCCACGCGGCCGCCAAGCTCGGTGCCGGCCTCGGCCAGCGCCACGTCATAGCCGCGTTCGGCCAGCGCGCGGGCGGCTTCCAGCCCGGCGGGGCCGGAACCGACCACCAGCACGTTGGAGCTCTTGCCCTTGGCGTTCATCCGTTCCGGGTGCCAGCCCTTGCGCCATTCCTCCATGAAGGTCGGGTTCTGGGTGCAGCGGCTGATCGACATGGTCATGTCGCCGGTGATGCAGATATTGCAGCCGATGCACTCGCGGATGTCCTCGATGCGGCCTTCCTCGACCTTTTTCGGCAGGAAGGGGTCGGCGATGGAGGGGCGCGCGCAGCCGATGAAATCGAGCGTGCCGGTGCGGATCATCTTGGCCATCACATCGGGCGAGGTGAAGCGGCCGACGCCCACGACGGGCTTGTCCGACAGTTCCTTGATGCCGCGCACGAGGGTCTCCTGCGCCGCTTCTTCCTTGAAGCGGGAGGGGCCGGAACAATCTTCCCACGTGCCCTGCGCGAGGTCCCAGAGGTCGGGCAGGTCGCGGTTCATCTCGATGAAGTCGCGCACCTCTGCGTTGGAGAAGCCGAGCTCGCCGATGGTCTCGTCCAGGCTGACGCGCAGAGTCAGTGCCATCGTCTCGCCCACGGCCTCGCGCATGTCCTCGATCACCTCGCGGGCAAAGCGCGAGCGGTTCTCGAGCGAGCCGCCGTATTCGTCCGAGCGGTGGTTGGTGGCGCGGGACAGGAAGTGCTGGAAGATGCCGAAGCCATGCGCGCCGTAGAGGCAGATCAGGTCAAACCCGGCCATCTGCGAGCGTTTGGCTGCGTTCACGAACCAGCGGCGGAGGTCACGGATGTCCTGCTTGTCGAGCGCGCGCGCCTGCACCGGATCGTTGGTGAAGGTGCGGATCGGCAGGGCGGAGGGCGCCAGCGGCACCTCCTTGGTATAGAGGTTCGGGCCGTTGATGCCCGAATAGGCCAGCTGGATGCCCGCAAGCGCGCCGTGCTCCTTCATCTTGCCCGCCATCTTGGCAAGCTGAGGGATATCCTTGTCTTCCCAGAGGCGGAGTTCGATGAACGGCGTGATTTCCGAGGTGTGGTGCATCTCGCACTGCTCGGTAAAGATCACGCCCCAGCCGCCCTCGGACTTGATGCCGCGCATGGCCGCCGCGGCCGAGGGGTCGCGATAGCCGCCACCGTTGCAATGCGGGACCTGGTAGAACCGGTTCTTGGCGGTGAGAGGACCGATCTGCATCGGCTCGAACAGGATATCGTAGCGCGGATCACGCAATTGGCTGTCTTCCCTGGCTAGTACTGGTGAAGCGCGGGGCCGTGGCAAGCACCCGCGCGCGGATCCAAAGTCCCCGACCGGCGGCTTTGGGTAAATTAAGCAATTCGGAAGCTTGACTTAGGCAGCGCCTATCCCGTTGGCGCGTCCCAAAACTGCGTGAAAATTCATCACGCGTCCCGGAAACCGCCTGCGCCGCGCACTTTCAGGCCGGGCGTCAGTTCGGGCGTCAGGTTTTCTTTGCAATGGTCGATGAGCGCCCGAACGGTCAGGGTGTTCTTGACCCCTCCGGCCAGAACCATCCCCATCCTCAGCGCGCGCAACCGGTCCGAAAGCGGCACGAATCGCAGCGGTTTGCCGTCCGGCGCGCGTTCGGACGTATGGCGGATATTGGCGATGGAGAAGCCGAAGCCATTGGCGACCAGCGAGCGCATGACCTCGAGATCGCGGGTGCGTTCGACGATGTTCGGCTCGATCCCGGCCTCGGCGAAGAAGGAGAGAAAGTAGGGCCCCGAGTGCGGCAGGTCGAGCAGGACCATCGGGTAGGGCGCGAGATCCTCGGGCGAGAGCATGCGGCGGTTGGCGAGGTCGTGGGTGTCGGGCAGCAGCGCGTAGGGCGGCAGGTTGAACAGCGGCACGAATTCGAGATCCGGGGGAATATCGAGGTCGTAGGTGAGGGCGATGTCGATCTCGGCGTCGCGCAGCCCGTCGAAGATGGCCTGCTGGTCGCGTTCGAACTGGTGGAACTGCACCTCGGGAAAGCGCGAGATGAAGCTGCGCCGCAGATGGGGGAGGACGATCTGGGCAAAGGTCAGCAGGCAGCCGACGTTGAGCGGGCCACGGACGCGGCCGGTGATCTCGTTGGCGAGGCTGTTGAGCCGGTCCGCCTCGGCCAGCACGGTCTTGGCCTGAACGAGGAACTGCCGTCCGGCCTGGGTGAGGGCGAGGCCGTGCGCGTGCTTGCGGGCAAAGAGCTGGAGCCCGAACTCCGCCTCCATCTGGGTGATCGCGGCCGAGATGGAGGGCGAGGAGACATTCACCTTGCCCGCCGCCTGCGCAATGGACCCTTCCTCGCCCACGGCGACGAAGTATTCGAGCTGGCGCAGGGTGAAGCGTAAGGGCACAGCAAAGCCTCTGGTGTGACGCGTTAGGCTGGGGCTAAGCGACATGGAGGGACCAGTCAAGGTTGCGGTGGTGCTACGTGGGCCGCGCCAGGAACGGAAAACGGCGCGCCGAGGTCTTCGACGCGCCGTTTTCCGTTTTGATCGCAGGAGGTTAATACTTGATCCAGGTGGTCTTGAGCGCCGAGTACTTGTCGAAGGAATGCAGCGAGAGATCGCGGCCGAAGCCCGACTGCTTCATGCCGCCAAAGGGCGTCATGGCCGAGAGCGCGTCCACCGTGTTGACCGAAACGGTCCCGGCGAACAGCGCGTCCGAGACCGAGAGGGCGCGGGTCAGGTCGCGGGTCCAGACCGAGGCGGCGAGGCCATAGACCGAGTCGTTGGCGATGCGGATCGCCTCGTCGTCGGTCTCGAAGGTCTGCACCGCGAGGACCGGGCCAAAGACTTCGTCGCGGGCGATTTCGTGCCCGGGCTCGACCCGGTCGAAGATCGTCGGCGTCACGTAGGCGTCGGACCCCATCAGCGTCAGCCGCTCGCCGCCGCAGACCAGCCTTGCGTCGGATTTCGCGCGCTCGACAAAGCCCATGACACGCTCCGCATGGGCGCGGTCGACGAGAGAGCCCATCGTGGTGGCCGGGTCGAGCGGGTCGCCGAGGACGACCTTGGACGCGCGGTCGCGCAGGCGGTCGATCAGCTCGTCCTTCACGCTGGCATGGACCAGCAGCCGGGAGTTGGCGGAGCAGACCTCGCCCTGGTTGAAGAAGATGCCGAATGCGGCCATGTCGGCGGCTGCGTCGAGGTCGGCGTCGGCGAAGATCAGGTTCGGGCTCTTGCCGCCGGTTTCCAGCCAGACCTGCTTCATGTTGCTCTCGCCCGCGTAGCGCTGGAACAGCTTGCCGACGGCGGTGGAGCCAGTGAAGACGAGGCAATCGACATCCGGGTGACGGCCAAGCGCCTGACCCGCGTCCTCGCCGTAGCCGGTGACGACGTTCAGCACGCCGTCGGGCAGGCCCGCGCGGGTGGCGAGTTCGGCCAGCATGAGGGCGGAGAGCGGCGACTGTTCGGCCGGTTTCAGCACCACCGAATTGCCTGCGGCGAGTGCCGGGGCCAGCTTCCACGTCGCCATGTCGAGCGGGAAGTTCCACGGCACCACTGCGCCGACGACGCCAAGCGGCACCCGGCGGATCAGGGCGAGATCGCGACCACCGGTCGGGGCGACCTCGTCATAGAGCTTGTCGATGGCCTCGGCGTGCCACTGGAAGAAATGCGCGGAACCGGGGGCGTCGATGGTCGAGCTGTCGGAGATCGTCTTGCCCATGTCGAGCGTGTCGAGCAGGGCGAGTTCGGGGATATTCTCGCGGATCAGCGCGGCGAGGGCCAGCAGGACCTCCTTGCGTTCTCCCGGTGTCTTGCGCGACCAGCGGCCATCCTCGAAGGCGCGGCGGGCGGATTTCACAGCGCGGTCGATGTCCTCGGCCCCACCGCGCGCGACCTCGGTGAGGACCTCCCCGGTGCCGGGGTTGACGGTTTCGAAGCGCTGACCGGAGGCGGCCGGGGTGAAGGCGCCGTCGATATAGAGGTCGTTGCGGAAGGTGAGCCCGGCGGCGCGTGCTTTCCATTCGGTGTAGGTGAAGGTCATGAAGCCCCTCGCGTTGAGTGGTGGATTGTCGGCTGGTGCCATGACGGCAGCCCGAAGAGGGGCGGAGACGCGGGCTTACTCGTCCCCCGGAACCCCGTAGGAGGGTGCCTCGCGCGGGTCGAGGGCGCGCTGGATGTAGGCGTCGAGCTGGGGCTTGTAGACCTCCCAGGCGCGGGCGATGTCCTCGATCGGGTTGCCCTCGGTCCAGTCGCAGCGCAGTTCGGCCACCGGCCAGCTGACCTTGTCGACGATCAGCATGCCAGCAGAGTGAACCGGCCCGGCCTCGCCACCTGCCGCCAGCCCGGCGCGCATGGCGGCGATCAGGCGGTCGCCGATATGGCCCTTGGCGGCAAGGTAGCCGTCCACGATGGCCTGCGGGACGCTGTCGTTGGCCAGCAGGTTGCCGCCCGAGGCGACGTTCTCGGCCTGGGCCTGGGTCCAGATGCCAAGGCTGTTCGGGCCGGAGTGGATCGCCGTGCGGCCCATCTTGTCCACAGCAAGAACCTGACGGTACTCGATGAACTTGCCACGTTTTCTGACCTCATCCACAGCCTCGGGGGCGGACAGGCCGCCCTCCATCAGGTCGAGCGCAAGGGGGCCGAGCGTGGGATCGGTGACGTTCTGGCTCGCCACCGCGCCGACGCCCGCGCGGGCATAGGCGCAGCGCGCGGCCACGGCGGGAGAGGAGGACGAGATGGCCATGCCGAACATGCCGGTCTCGGCGCAGCGGGCGACGAGCGAGAAGGTCATCGGCTCAGTCCGGGATCACGGCGGTGGCTTCGATCTCGACCAGCCAGTCGGGACGCGCCAGCGCGGTGACGACCAGACCGGTGGAGACCGGGTGCACGCCCTTGATGTACTCGCCCATGGTCCGGTAGACGGCCTCGCGGTTGCGCACGTCGGTCAGGAAGACCTGCACGCGGCAGACATGCTCCATCCCGCCGCCGCATTCCTCCATCAGCTGCTTGATGTTCTGCATGACCTTGTGGGTCTGCTCGACCGGATCGTGGCTCTCGATGTTCTTGGCGGTGTCGAGCTCCTGCGGGCACTGGCCGCGCAGGAACACCATGCGCCCGCGCGCGACGACGGCCTGGCAGAGGTCGTTGTCGAGCTTCTGCTCGGGATAGGTGTCCTTGGTATTGAACTTGCGGATGCGGGTGTGGGCCATTTTGGTCTCCGAGAGGATGTCAGGCGTCGACGGTTTCGTGCGGTGCCGGGGCCGTGTAGGCCATGTAGCCGCGTTGTTTGGCAATATGGTCGGCCACGTAGCGTGCGTCGAACCAGACGCCCCAGATGAAGGAGGAGCCGCGCCGCGTCTGCCAGGGCAGGCCGAGGAAGTAGACGCCGGGTTCGGAGGACACGCCGCGCTGGTGCGCGGGCCGGCCGGTGGAGTCGAGGGCGCCCTCGGGCAGCCACGAATAATCGGCGGTGAAGCCGGTGGCCCAGATGATCGTGCTGATCCCGGCCTCGGCCAGATCCAGCGAGAGGATCGGGTCGGTCATGCAGGCGGGGTCGGAGAGTTGACGGCGCGCCTCGGGGTCCTCGGGCAGGTCGAGCCCGTTGCGCTCGACAAAGGCGTCGGCCTCGTCCAGCAGCTTCATCAGGTAGGTGTCGCCGTTGCGCACGTTCTGCGCAAGATCAGTGGCGAAACGGATCGCGCCATCGGCGAAGCTCCCGGTGCGTCCGACGAGGGTCATGCCCTGATGGGCGAGGCGGCGGAAGTCGATGGTCTCGCCACCGCGCGCGCCCGAGACGGCGATGGTGGTGTGTTCGACGCCGGGGGTCGCTTCCATGTCCCACTTGTTCAGAACGCCGAGCCACCAGACGAAGTCGCGCCCGCGATAGGCACGCGGCGGACGGTCGTGCGGGCCGACCGAGAGGTAGACCTGACGGCCCGAGGCCAGCAGCTCATCGGCGATCTGCACGCCGGACGACCCCGCGCCGACGACCAGAACGGCGCCGTCGGCCAGTTGGCCGGGATTGCGGTAGGCCGAGGAGTGCATCTGGGTCACGCCAGCGGTTTCGGGCACCAGCGGCGGGATGACCGGCGTCTGGAAGGGGCCGGTGGCGGCGATCACGTAATTGGCTTCGATCACGCCCTGCGAGGTCTCGACGCGAAAGCCGGGACGCCCTTCGATGCGCGCGACCCGGGTCACCTCGACGCCGGTGCGGACGGGCGCGGCGATCTTGTCGGCATAGGCGACGAAGTAGTCGGCGACCTTGTCTTTGGCCACGAAATCATCCGGGCCATCCTCGGGGAATTCCATGCCGGGGAAACGGTCGTGCCACGCAGGGCCGTTCGCCACCAGCGAATCCCAGCGTTCGGAGCGCCAGCGCTCGGCAATGCGGTGACGTTCGAGAACGATATGGGGAATGCCACAGGCGCTCAGGTGTTCGCTTGCCGCGATACCTGCCTGACCGGCGCCCACGACAAGGGTTTCTGTCTTCTCAACCGTCATCTTCGAAATCGGCCTCCTGTTGCGGGGCCGCCATTCGGACCCGGCTGGTTTTGCCGAAATCTGGCGCTGCCTGGCTTCGGTTAAAAGCACAGACTTCCTGAGCATGGGTTAGGCAGGGCCTAATGCCTGATCGCAGGTCGATTTGCCCGGTATCAGCCCTGCAGCCGGGCAGAGCGTCCGCCACGGCGCTTGCGCAGGCGGGGGGCGCGTTCGGGCAGTTCTGCCATGATCGCCCGGCGTTCGTCGCCACTTAGCCGTGACCAGCGGGCGATTTCCTCCATCGTGCGCAGGCAGCCGGTGCACAGCTTCTCGGTGGGGTGGATCACGCAGATCTTGATGCAGGGGCTCTCGATCTCGTTTCGTTTCCAGATCTCGTCGCTCATGTGGCCTGATCCCGCCGCAGATGGCGCATCCTGTCGAGCGCCCCCTGCAGGATATACCCGGCGGCCACGTGGTCGATCACCTCGGCGCGACGTTTGCGCGACGTATCCGCCTCAAGCAGGGCGCGTTCGGCTGCCACGGTGCTCAGGCGTTCGTCCCAGAAGCCGATGGGCAGGTCGGTGCGCTGTGCGAGGTTGCGGGCGAAGGCCCGCGTCTTCTGGCAACGCGGGCCCTCGGAGCCGTCCATGTTGCGCGGCAGGCCCAGCAGGATGCCCTTGACCTCGCGGTCGGCGATGATCTCCTCCAGCCGGTCGGCATCCAGAGTGAATTTCTTGCGCCGGATCGTTTCCAGCGGGGTCGCGACGGTGCCCATGCGGTCGGACACGGCAACGCCGATGGTCTTCTCTCCGAAATCCAGCCCGATCAGCGCCCCGAAGGTGGGGCAGGCGGCGGCGAACTCTTCGAAAACGTCGTGAATCATTCCAGTACTCCGGCGCGTCTGGCGGCTGCATCTATTTCGCTCAGCGCGGCGTCGTTCCCGGCGAAGGCCTGCTGCGCGTCGCCATAGATTGCGCGGGCTCTGTCGGTTTCGCCGAGGACGCCCAGCGAACTGATCAGGCGCGCCCATTCCGCGGGCGGTCCGCCTTCGTCGGCAAGGCGCGTGGAGAGGCTCTCGACCATGCCTCGGATCATCTCCGTGCGGTCCTCGGCGGTCATGTCGCGAGCGGCGGCCACGTCTGCGGCGCTGGGTCCGCGCAGATCGGCGGGCGGGGCAGGTAGGGCGTAGTTGTTGACCCCGGCGCGCAGGGCGAGGTCCTCGATCTGGGCGCGGACCGGCACGATCCACGGCGCGTCGGCGGGCCCCTCTCGCAGCAGCTTGTCCCAGATGCCGAAGGCCTGGTCGGGCCGTCCGGTCTGGGCCAGCATCAGGCCCCAGTAGTAGCGGGCTGGTCCGTTCGTCGGGTCAAGGTGCAGCGCCTTGTCGAGCGCGGCCTCCGCCTCGGGCGAGACATAGCCGCCGGCGGCCAGCACCAGCATGTCGGCGAGGTTGGCAAGATCGCGGGCGCTGGCCTTGTCACTCAGCAGGTCGATCACCCGGCCCTGGGCCTTGGCGGCGGCCGAGAAATGGCCGGTGGCGGCCTCGTGGCGTGCGAGCAGTTGCAGCCCTTCGAGGTCGTCGGGTCGCTGCGCGACGGTCTCGCGCAGTTGCTGGACAAGCTTGAGGTAGTCCTCGCTCAGCGGCACATCCGGTGTGGCGTCGGGAACGTTGGCCTCTGCCTCGGCCTGACCGGGGCGCGTGGTGCGCAGCGACTCGGCCATGGCATAGCGCTGTTTCAGGCCAAGGTCGCTGTAGCCCGGCGCGCCGAGGTCGCGATAGAGCAGCAGGCTGCCGCCGATGACGACAAGGGCGACGAGGGCGACGGCGGCATAGGAGAGCGTGGCACCGGACCGGGCCGGAGCGGCGGCAGAGCGGGCGGCGGAATCGGCGGCGAGGATGCGGCGCGAAATCTCGGTGCGAACGCGTTCGGCGTCGGTCTCGGCGATGACGCCGCGTGCGAGATCACGGTCAACGTCCTTCAACTGGTCGCGGTAGACCTGCAGGTCGTAGGTGGCGCTTTCGTCTCCTTCGGCGGTCGCGGCGCGGGCCCGCAGCAGGGCGGTCGCCATGACGGCAGAGGCAATCAGTGCCAAGAGAAAGGTGATAATCCAGAATGCCATGCGCGCTCCTGCCTGTCGGGCATATCTAACGTTTGGGCCCTGGGGAAAAAAGGGACAAAGCATCACATCTCCGAAGCCCGCCAACCGAAATTTTGCCGATGTCGCAAAATGTCAGGGAAATGCCGCCGCCGTTCGCCTCTTTTTGGCCTGTTGGCCCAGAAGCGGATATGACTGGTCATCACAGACGAATCCGAAGCGGAGCCGAGACATGAAACGCTATTCCGCCTTTGCCATCGCCCGAGAGGCGCTGCGCTTTCACACCGGATGGGAGCGCGCATGGCGCAGCCCTGAACCCCGCCGCCGCTATGACGTGGTGATTGTCGGGGCCGGGGGGCATGGCCTTGCGACGGCCTATTACCTGGGCAAGAACTTCGGGATCACCAACGTGGCGGTGATCGAGAAGGGCTGGCTCGGGGGCGGCAACACGGGCCGCAACACCACCATCATCCGCTCGAACTACCTGCAGGATCCGTCTGCGGCGATCTACGAGAAGGCGCGCAGCCTGTACGAGACGCTGAGCCAGGACCTGAACTACAACGTCATGTTCAGCCCGCGCGGCGTGATCATGCTGGCCCAGACTCACCACGAGGTGCGCGGCTACCAGCGGACCGCCCATGCCAACGCGCTGCAGGGCGTGACCACCGAATGGATCAGCCCCGAGCGGGTCAAGGAACTGGTGCCGATCATCCGGCTCGACGGGCCCCGCTACCCGGTGATGGGCGGCCTCTGGCAGGCACGCGGCGGCACGGCGCGCCACGATGCGGTGGCCTGGGGCTATGCGCGGGCCTGCTCGGCCATGGGCATGGACATCATCCAGAAATGCGAAGTTACCGGCGTACGCACCGAGGGCGGCAAGGTCCGGGGCGTCGACACCACCAAGGGGCCGATCGACTGCGGCAAGCTGGGGATCGTCGTCGCCGGCCACTCCAGCCACCTGGCCGAGATGGGCGGGTTCCGCCTGCCGATCGAGAGCGTGGCGCTGCAGGCGCTGGTCTCGGAGCCGATCAAGCCCTGCATGGACGTGGTGGTGATGGCCAACACGGTGCACGGCTACATGAGCCAGTCCGACAAGGGCGAGATGGTGATCGGCGGCGGCACCGACGGGTTCAACAACTACACCCAGCGCGGCAGCTTCCATCACATCGAGGAAACCGTCCGCGCCCTGATCGAGACCTTTCCGATGATCTCGCGGCTGAAGATGCTGCGCCAGTGGGGCGGCATCGTGGACATGACCGGCGACCGCTCGCCCATCCTGTCCAAGACCCCGGTCGAGGGCGTCTTCGTGAACTGCGGCTGGGGCACCGGCGGCTTCAAGGCGATCCCCGGCTCGGGCTGGGCGATGGCTGAACTGATGGCCAAGGGGCACTCGCCGCTGACCGCGGACTTTGGGCTGGACCGTTTCCGCGAGGGCCGCTTCATCGACGAGAGCGTGGCCGCGGGGGTGGCGCACTGATGCAGGACTGCCGCGTCAGCATGGGCGGTATCGGCCAGGCCACATCGGCCGCAACGGCGCGCGCAGGGATGCGGGCGCCGGGCGGTGGTCGGCTGGTTGGCGCTGCGCTGCGGCGGGCAGAATCCTGCCAATCCGAAAAACGCGCTCGGAACTCCTGCGGGCAGGTCGAGGTTGTCTCCGCGAAGGCAACCACGAAGGAGGGCATATCATGGCCAACCACGACCTGCATACGACCGACTATCGTAACACTTACGTCGAGCGCGAGCGCGTCCCCGCACGCGGCGCGACCGGAGCCGGAATCGCTTTCATTGTCGGCGGACTTGTTGTCGCCGCACTGGTGCTGTTCTGGCTGTTCACCGGCACCGACGGCAGTGTCGTCGACACGGCTCCGCCGGCCAGCGACGTCAGCATCACCGTTGACGAAACCCCGGCCGCACCGGCAGCCGACAGCGCCGCACCTGCAGCGGATGCAACCGCTCCGGCCGCTGACAGCGCCGCGCCTGCCGAGCAGACCGCTCCGGCGCAGCCTGCCGACTGATAGTTCGTTCCATCACGACCCCGCGGGGCCGCGCCGGAAGGTGTGGCCCCGAGGCATGTCCGGGGGGTGCGCCAGTGCAGCCCTCTGTAAAGCTGAAAGATTTTTTGGCGCTTTCGGGAACCCAAACCGGTCCGGCGCCGTTCTCCCTGCAACCGGAACAGCAAGGAGAGACCCATGTCCGACCAGACACAGCAATCGTCAAACAGCAATAGCGCGCTCGCTTTCATTCTCGGGGGCGTCGTCGTGGCGTTGGGTGTTGTCGCATGGATCGCTTTCGGTGGCGGACTGCCGAGTGGCGACAAGCCGGACGTTCGCATCGAACTGCCAGGTGGCAAAGCGATCGAAGGCGAAGTCACCAACTGAGTTCCCCCGCCTCCCGGCGGACCGTACACGTAATGTAAAGAGTTCAAGATGGGCCCGCCTCGTGCCCATCTTTTTCGTGTCTGCACCCCACTGTGCGACCCCGGTCGCAGGCCCGGTCGTAGGGTGGTGCGCATGACCTTCAAGAGACCAAATTTCCCTACGGCTGAAAACGGCTTGCGCCAGACCACCGTTCTGGCCGACCCCCGCCGATTTCCGCGCCGCTCGTCCTCGTCGATTGCCCTGAACATGCGAATGACCCATCCTTTCCCTGCACGGAAGGAGGATCACTCATGTCGGATTTCTACGCCCCCCAGCGCAGGTCGACCGGCTGGATATTCGCAGCGGTCATTTTCGTCCTGGTGGTCCTCTATTTCGTCCTCTCGATCGCGACGCGGCCCATGGGTCAGACCACAGGTGTCCGGCCTGATGGAACTTCAGCCGTCATCCGGACCGAGCCGATCCCGGTCGAGCCGACCCCGGTCGGAAGCGACTAGCCAAAACACTCACGAACACGACCGGAAGGGCGGGTGCCATTGGGCGCCCGCCCTTGACGTGTCTTCCTGTCAGGAGACCCAGCCATGCTGACCCTTGAATGCCCTTACTGCGGCGTGATGGCGGATGAAACCGAGCTGACGGCGGGCGGCGAGGCGCATCTCAAGCGCTTCGGCCCCGGTTCGTCGGACGAGGACTTCGAGGCCTATCTGTTCGAACGCGAGAACCCCAAGGGGGTTCACTTCGAACGCTGGCGCCACTCGCATGGCTGCGGCAAGTGGTTTCACGCGGCGCGCAATACCATGACGCTGGAGGTCTACGGGACCTATCCGGCGCAGACATCCGAGCCGCCCGTCGAGATCCGCAACAAGATTTCCGGGATCGCGCCCGGCTGGTCCTGGCGGCTGTTCAAATGATCTACGTTATCAATACTTTCACGTGTGAAAGGGGGCTTGCATGAGTGTGCGCCTGTCCACGGGCGGCCGGTTAATCGACCGGGCGACCGAAATCTCCTTTTCGTTCAATGGCGCCAGGCTCAAGGGCTATGCGGGCGACACGCTGGCCTCGGCGCTGCTGGGCAGTGACCAGATGCTTGTGGGGCGGTCGTTCAAGTACCACCGTCCGCGCGGCATCGTGGCCAGCGGGGCCGAAGAGCCCAACGCCCTCGTGAACATGGGCGAGGGCGCCCGGTTCGAGCCGAACCAGCGCGCGACCACGACCGAGCTTTTCGCCGGGCTGAGCGCGACCTCGCAGAACCACTGGCCGTCGCTTGAATTCGACGTGGGCGCGCTGAACGCCAAGCTCTCGCGGTTCCTGCCGGCGGGCTTCTACTACAAGATGTTCATCCACCCGCGGTCTTTCTGGAAACACGTCTACGAGCCCTTCATCCGCCAGTCGGCGGGCTTGGGCCGGGCGCCGGATTCGGAAGACGCGGACAGCTACGAGCATTTCCACCTGCACACCGATGTCGTCGTCGTGGGCGGGGGCATTGCCGGTTTGCTGGCAGCGCGCGCCGCGGCTGTCACCGGCGCCAAGGTTCTGCTGATGGAGCAGACCGCCCACTGGGGCGGGCGTGCCCCGGTCGATGGTGGCCTTGTCGATGGCCAGCCGGTGGGTGACTACATCGACGCGCTGGTGCGCGAGCTGTCGGAGATGCCGAACGTCACCCTGCGCCTGCGCTGCATGGCCTCCGGTGTCTACGACCACGGCTATCTGCTTGGCTACGAGCGGGTGCGCGACCACCAGCCCGGCGCGCCGGGGCCGCGGCACCGGCTGTGGCGGGTCCGCGCCAAGCAGATCGTGACGGCGACCGGCGCAATCGAACGTCCGCTGTCCTTTGCCGGAAACGACGTACCGGGCGTGATGCTGGCCTCGGCGGTGCGCGACTACCTCGTGAACTATGCGGTGTCCGCCGGGAAGCGGGTGATCGTCGCGACCAACAACGACGACGGTTATCGTACCGCCATCGCGCTGAAACAGGCGGGGCAGGAGGTGCTACGTATCCTCGACGCCCGCGAGACCGGCGGCGGCGCCCTGATGGCCGAGGCCCGGCGACTGGGAATCCGCATCGACTGTGGCCGTGCCATCGGCAAGGTGTCGGGCGGCAAGCGGGTCAAGAAGGTCCAGATCTGCGCCTATGCCGGTGCCGGCGGGGCGCTGGAAGAGGTCGCCTGCGATGCGGTCGCCATGTCCGGCGGCTGGTCGCCGGTGGTGCACCTGTGGTCCCATTGCGGCGGCAAGCTGACCTGGGACGCGGAGCAGGCTTATTTCCGGCCGGACGCCACGCGCGCGCCGACCGGTGCGGATGGCCAGCCCTACGTGGTGCCCGCAGGCTCCGCCAACGGGGTGATGATGCTGGACGCCATCTGTGGCGATGCCGTCGAGGCGGGGCGTGCTGCGGCCAAGGCGGCGGGCTACAAGCTGAAGAAGGCGGCGGCCATCGAGGCCGAACCCGCGCCCGAGACGCCGATTGAACCGGTCTGGATGATGCCGCGCGACGCGCGGGTGCAACTGCGCATGAAAGCCTGGCTGGATTACCAGAACGACGTGAAGGTCTCGGACGTGCAACTGGCCGCGCGCGAGGGGTACGAGAGCGTCGAGCATACGAAGCGCTACACCACGCTCGGCATGGCCACGGATCAAGGGAAGCTCAGCAACATCAACGGCCTGGCAACCCTAGCCGATGCGCTGGGCGCCGAGATTCCGGCGGTGGGGACGACTACCTTCCGCCCGCCCTATACGCCGATCTCGATGGGGGCCATCGGCGGCGAGGCGCGCGGGGCGGTCTTTCAGCCCCTGCGCCGCACCGCGATGCATGGCTGGCACGAGAAGAACGGCGCGGACTGGGAGCCGGTCGGCCACTGGCGCCGTCCCTACGCTTTTGCGCGCAGCGGCGAGAGTGTGCATGACGCGGTGATGCGCGAGGTGAAGAACACCCGCGAGAACGTCGGTCTGCTGGACGCCTCGACGCTGGGCAAGATCCTCGTCAAGGGGCCGGATGCGGGCAAGTTCCTCGACCTGCTCTACACCAACATGATGTCTTCGTTGAAACCGGGCAAATGCCGCTACGGCCTGATGTGCAACGAGAACGGGTTCCTCGTGGACGATGGCGTCGTGGCGCGCATTGATGACGAGACCTTCCTCTGCCACACCACGACGGGCGGCGCCGACCGCATCCATGCGCACATGGAAGAGTGGCTGCAGACCGAGTGGTGGGACATGCAGGTCTATGCCGCCAACCTGACCGAGCAATATGCGCAGGTCGCCGTGGTGGGGCCGAAGGCGCGGATGCTGCTGGAGAAGCTGGGTGGCATGGATGTGTCGGCCGAGACCTTCCCGTTCATGACGTGGCAGGACGGTACGCTGGGCGGTTTCGACGTGCGGGCCTATCGGATCTCCTTCTCGGGCGAGCTCAGCTACGAGATCGCTGTGCCGACCGCGCAGGGCCTTGCCTTCTGGGAGGCGCTGGTCGCGGCCGGCAAGGAGTTCGGCATCATGCCCTATGGCACCGAGGCGCTGCACATCATGCGGGCCGAGAAGGGCTTTATCATGATCGGGGACGAGACCGACGGCACCATCATCCCGCAGGATCTGGGGCTGAACTGGGCTATCTCGAAGAAGAAGGAAGACTTCCTCGGCAAGCGGGCGCAGGAACGGGCGCACATGACCGATCCGAACCGCTGGAAGCTGGTCGGGCTGGAGACGCTCGACGGTGCCGTGCTGCCCGATGGGGCCTATGCGGTCGCCGAGGGCGTGAACCCGAACGGCCAGCGCAACACGCAGGGGCGGGTGACCTCGACCTACTACTCGCCGACGCTGTGCAAGGGCATTGCCATGGGGCTGGTTCTGAAGGGGCCGGAGCGCATGGGCGAGGTGATCGAGTTCCCGGGGACCGACGGAACGGTCTTCAAGGCGCGGATCGTCGATCCGGTCTTCTACGACAAGGACGGGGAGAAGCAGAATGTCTGAACCCACCAGCGCCCTCAACCGGGCCGAATTCAAGGGTATCGCCAAGGTCGAGGAGACCGGGCTGCACGGCATGATCACCCTGCGGGGCGACCAGTCCTCGGCGGCGATCAAGAAGGCCGTGCTCTCTGTCGCGGGCACCGTCATGCCCGAGCAGCGCGAGGCGATCTTCTCGGACACCGGCGGCGTGGTCTGGATGTCGCCGGACGAGCTGATGCTGCTGTGCCCCTATTCCGAGGTGGAGGCACGGGTGGCCGCGCTGAACGAGGCGCTGGCGGGCACCCATGCGCTTGCGGTCAACGTGTCGGATGCGCGGACGGTGTTCCGGGTCTCCGGCCCGGCCGCGCGCGATGTGCTGTCCAAGCTGACCCCGGCGGACCTCTCGCCCGAGGTCTTCGGGCCCGGGCAGGTGCGTCGCAGCCGCCTTGCGCAGGTGTCGGCGGCCTTCTGGATGGAAGACGACGAGACCTTCGGCCTGTTCTGCTTCCGCTCGGTCGCGCAATATGCCTTTGACCTGTTGAAGGTCGCGGCGGCAGAGGGTTCGGAAGTCGGGTATTTCTGAGATTTCCGCAATCGCGCAGAAAAGCAATTGAAATGCCAGTCCGGGAATTCGGGCTGGCATTTCAGTTTTTACTTCAATTGTTGATCAATTCGAATAATGTCACCGGACCCGGCCGCGCATAGAAAGTGGCTGACGTAACGGAAATTAAGGGTCTGGAATTGAAAGCTAAATTATTCGCGGCAATTGCCGCTCTCGTATTTTCGGCGGGAAGTGCCGGGGCTGTGGTTTACAAGTGTGATGTGAAACCGACCGCACCGGACTCGCGGTTTCTGCAGGGAACGATGTACCTTGGCCTTAATGCTGATCAGACAGAGGGCAGGGCATACGACCGGTTCATCGACCTGGTTCACGGACATGACATTCCCGTAGAACTGAAGAGAACCAGCGAGAGAAAATTGCAGTACTTCTGGCGAGTCACTCAGAAAAAGCCAAAGTACGGGCATAGCTTCAAGCTCGACTTCATGGTGCGCCTCGATACGGTTGCCAAAACCATCACCGTGAGCGCTCATCCGGCCGGTTATGACAACTGGGCCTCGGGCGAGGGGAAATGTGTCCTGGTAAGCGAGACCGGGTAGACGTCGTCCTCCTGACGCGAACCAGCGAAGTCCAGCCGGTGTCTCAATCCATCACGTGCAAGGCACGCAAAGCTGGGCCTCTCGCGCCGAGAGGCAACGCTGGCAGGTAGACGGTTGGAAAGCAGGCGGAAACTGACCTTAACCCTTGACGATAGCATGGAACGGGCTCAGTTACTGCGCAGGACATTCACCAATACCAGAGGGGGCCGACATGGCTTTTGAACTTCCTGACCTTCCCTACGCCCACGACGCACTCGCATCCAAGGGCATGTCGAAGGAAACGCTCGAGTTTCACCACGACCTTCACCACAAGGCCTATGTCGACAACGGCAACAAGCTGATCGAAGGCACCGAGTGGGCGTCGAAGTCTCTGGAAGAGATCATCGTCGGCACCTACGACAAGGGCGCGGTTGCACAGAACGGCATCTTCAACAACATCAGCCAGCTCTGGAACCACAACCAGTTCTGGGAAATGATGGGCCCCGGCGACAGCAAGATGCCGGGCGACCTGGAAAAGGCGCTGGTCGAGTCCTTCGGCTCGGTCGACGAGTTCAAGTCGCAGTTCTCCGCCGCCGGCGCCGGCCAGTTCGGTTCGGGCTGGGCATGGCTGGTCAAGGACACCGATGGCGGCCTGAAGATCACCAAGACCGAGAACGGCGTGAACCCGCTGTGCTTTGGCCAGACCGCGCTGCTGGGCTGCGACGTGTGGGAACACTCCTACTACATCGACTTCCGCAACAAGCGCCCGGCCTACCTGACCAACTTCCTCGACAACCTGGTCAACTGGGAAAACGTCGCCTCGCGGATGTAATCCGCCGCGCGATACGTGCTCTGCGAAGCCCTGCCGCACCCCCGCGGCAGGGCTTTTTCGTGGCCGGGGCGCGACGGCCGGGCCTTGCCTTTCCCGCGCGGGCCTGATCAAGCATGGTTGTTAACAAGGACAGGAAGAGAGTTGTCGTGACCGAGGGCACCAAGGGATTGCTGGCGATGGTCGGGGCCTGCTCGATCTGGGGTCTGTCGCCGATCTACTACAAGCTGCTGGCGCATATCCCCGCGTTCGAGGTGCTGGCCAACCGGATGCTGTGGTCGTTCCTGTTCTTCGCGGCCATTCTTCTCATGCGCGGGCGGGGGCGCGAGATCGTCGCGGCGCTGTCGACGGTCAAGGGCGTGGCGCTGATCGTCGTGGCCTCGCTGTCGATCGCGACCAACTGGTTCCTGTTCATCTATGCCACGCTGATCGACCGCAACACCGAGACCAGCCTCGGCTATTACATCTTCCCGCTGGTGGCGGTTCTCGTGGGCCGGTTCGTCTACAAGGAACGGATGGTGGGGGCGCAGATGCTGGCCGTCGGCCTTGCCGCGCTGGCGGTGGCCGTGCTGGCGATCGAACTGGGCGCGCTGCCGTGGATGTCGCTGCTGCTGGCAGCGACCTTCGTGCTCTACGGGATCGTCAAGAAGAACATCGCGCTGGGCCCCATGGTCTCGGTCACCTGCGAGGTGCTGGTGCTGATGCCGGTCGTGCTTGGCGTGCTCGTCCATGTCTACGCGACGCGGACGGGGGCCTTCGGGTCGAACTGGCACGACAGCCTGCTGCTGCTGTTCTCGGGGCCGCTGACGCTGGCCCCGATGATCCTGTTCAGCTACGCGGCCAAGCGCATCTCGATGTCGGCGCTGGGGGTGATGCAGTACATCAACCCGACGCTGCAGTTTCTCTGCGCGGTGGTGGTGTTCTCCGAACCCTTCACCGCGCCGCTTGCGGCCGCCTTCGGCCTGATCTGGGCGGCGCTGGCGATCTTCTCGGCCTCGGCCTTCCGTCAGGACAGGGCGGCGCGCAGGGTCTCGATGGCGGCCTCGGGGGTTGCGACCTCTGTCAGCAGCGCGGCGAGCGAGGGATCGGCGAAACCCTGATCGATCACGTGATCGACAAGGTCGAGCAGGGGCTGCCAGTACCCCTCGGTGTTCAGGATCAGGATGGGCTTGGCGTGGAGGCCCAGCTGGGCCCATGTCAGGACCTCGAACAGCTCGTCCAGCGACCCGGCGCCACCGGGCAGCACCACGACCGCGTCTGCGTTCATGAACATGACCTTCTTGCGCTCGTGCATCGTCTCGGTGACGATGTAGCGGGTCAGGTCGGTCTTGCCGACTTCCCACTTGACCAGATGCACGGGGATCACCCCGAACGTGTCGCCGCCCGCAAGCTGCGCCGAGCGCGCGACCTCGCCCATCAGCCCCACGTCCCCGGCGCCGTAGACGAGGCGCCAGCCTTCGGTGGCCAGAAGCTGCCCGAGGCTGCGGGCGTGATCGGCATAGGCGGGGCGCGTGCCCGCGCGTGAGCCGCAATAGACACAGACGGATTTCGCTGTCATATCCGGGCCTTCCAGAATTTTCCTGAAACGTCAAAGTGGTTTTGACCCGTGATAGCGCGGTTGATAGACTTGCTCAACTCTGCGACGGGGGACGTCGCCAATTGGGGACACAGGGAATGGCATCAGAAGGCGGGGCGCCCAGCGCTCCCGGTCTCATCGCGTTGATCGCACTTGGTTTGGCCGTCATCGGCGGCGGCGTCTACTACGCGGGTCTGGTGCCCGAATTCGCGCAGCCCGTCACGGTGCCCGAAGTCGCGGACAAGGCGGGAGAGGGGCAGGAGACTGCGACGGCCGAGCCGCAGGCAGAGCAGCCCTCCGAAACCGCACAGGCCCCGGCTCAGGGCGACGCAACTGCAACCACGGATCAGGCCGAGACAGCCCTTGCCGCACCCGCCTTCGACGTCGTCCGGGTAGAGCCCGATGGCACCACGCTGGTCGCTGGCACCGCGCCCGCAGGGTCACGGGTGACCTTCCTGCTGGATGAGGACGAAGTGGGCGAGGCCGTGGCGGACGCCAGTGGCAAGTTCGTCAGCTTCCTCGCGCTGGAGACCGGCGGGACTGCCCGCGTCCTGAGCATGGTGGCCGCGCTTGGTGCGCGGGAGTCGACCTCGGACGAGCCGATCATCGTCGCCCCGGTTCAGGCGCAGGAGCAGGTGGCAAGTGCCGCAGTGGAGGCCCCGGCCGAGACGGGCGAGACGCCTGCGGCGGACGCCCCGGCGGTTGGCGCGGCCCCCGTGATCGGGGATGCCGCCGGGTCCAGCGATGCAACGCCGGCGCCCTCTGCGGAAGCGGAGCAGGTGGCCGAAACTGGGGCCCCCGAAACGCCCGACGCGCCAACGGAAGGCACGGCGCCCGTCGCGGCGCAGGAGAGCGCGGCGGCACCGGTGGCAGAACAGGTTGCCGCGACCGAGCCTGCGGCCACTGCTGTCACAGAGACTGTCGAAACGACGACCAGCACGGACGCTTCGCAAGCCACGACGCAGGTGCCCGAGGCCGTGACCACGGCGGTCACGCCGACGCCTGCCGCATCTGCGACCACGGTCGCCGCTGCGCCGGCATCGACCGAGGCTGCGCCTGCCCAGTCGGCGGCCCCGGTTGCCGTGCTGCGCGCAACGCGCGACGGCGTGGAACTGCTGCAGCCGGTGTCACCCGAACAGCCGGACGCCATGGCCAGCATCGCGCTGGACACCATCAGCTATTCCGACGAGGGCGAGGTCGAACTGACCGGTCGCGCGCGCGGCAACTCGGTTGTCCGCGTCTACCTCGACAACAAGGCCGTCGCCGACCTTGACGCCAGTGCCGAGGGCAAGTGGCAGGGCGAGCTGACCGGCGTGGAGCCCGGGGTCTATACCCTCCGGCTGGACGAACTGAACGCCAAGGGCGACGTGCTGAGCCGCATGGAGACGCCGTTCAAGCGCGAGGCGCCCGAGGTGCTGAACCCGCCCACCTCGGGCGACACGCCGGGGCAGACGGCGCTGGTGCGCGCAGTGACGGTGCAGAAGGGCGATACGCTCTGGGCGATCTCGCGGGACCGCTACGGCGAGGGCCTGCTCTACGTGCGGGTCTTCGAGGCCAACCGCGAAAGCATCCGCGACCCGGACCTGATATACCCCGGGCAGGTGTTCACCTTGCCGGAATAGCGCGGCACCACCGCCGACCGAAAACGAAGACCCCCGGCGCGATGGCCGGGGGTCTCTTGCTTTGCGGGTCGAACCGGATCAGGACTTGGCGAGATCGCGCAGCACGTAGTGCAGGACGCCGCCGTGCTCGACGTATTCCTTCTCGATCGCGGTATCGATCCGACACTTGATCTTGATCGTCGTCTCGGTTCCGTCCGGCGCGGTGATCACGCAGTCGACCACCTCGAGCGGCTTGATGGTGTCGAGACCCTTGATCGAAACGGTCTCGTCCCCGGTGATGCCCAGCGTCTTGCGGGTATCGCCGCCGGTGAACTCGAAGGGGATCACCCCCATGCCGACGAGGTTCGACCGGTGGATGCGCTCGAAGCTCTCGGCGATCACGGCCTTGACGCCCAGCAGGTTGGTCCCCTTGGCGGCCCAGTCGCGCGACGAGCCTGCGCCGTATTCGATGCCACCGAAGATCACCAGCGGGGTGCCCTGCGCCTCGTAGGCCATGGCCGCGTCGTAGATCGAAGTCTGTGCACCGTCGGGGCCCTTGGTGTAGCCGCCCTCGACGCCGTCCAGCATCTCGTTCTTGATGCGGATGTTGGCGAAGGTGCCGCGCATCATCACCTCGTGGTTGCCACGACGCGAGCCGTAGGAGTTGAACTCGCGGACCGGAACCTGGTGCTCCAGCAGGTACTTGCCAGCCGGGGTGGTGTCCTTGAAGGACCCGGCGGGCGAGATGTGGTCGGTGGTGATCATGTCACCGAGCACGGCAAGAATCTTGGCGCCCTCGATGTTCTTGATCGTCCCGGCCTCGGCCCCCATACCCTGGAAGTAGGGCGGGTTCTGGATGTAGGTCGAGGTCGGCGGCCAGTCGTAGGTTTCGCCGCCCGAAACTTCCACAGCCTGCCACTTCTCGTCGCCCTTGAAGACATCGGCGTACTTGGACTGGAACGCCTCGCGGGTGACCACCTTTTCGACCAGTTCGGCGATCTCGGCGTCGCTCGGCCAGATGTCCTTGAGGTACACGTCCTTGCCGTCGGGCGTCTGGGCCAGCGGTTCGCTGGCAAGGTCGATGTTCATGTCACCGGCCAGCGCATAGGCGACGACCAGCGGCGGCGAGGCGAGGTAGTTCGCGCGCACGTCGGGGCTGATCCGGCCCTCGAAGTTCCGGTTGCCCGACAGGACCGCGGCGGCGATCAGGTCGTTGCTGTTGATCGCCTTGGAGATCTCGGGCTGCAGCGGGCCCGAGTTGCCGATGCAGGTGGTGCAGCCGTAGCCGACGAGGTTGAAGCCGACGGCGTCCAGGTCTTCCTGCAGGTTCGCGGCCTCGAGGTACTGGGTCACCACCTGCGAACCCGGCGCCAGCGAGGTCTTGACCCAGGGCTTGCGGTTCAGGCCCAATTGCCGTGCCTTGCGGGCGACGAGCCCGGCGCCGATGAGGACGTAGGGGTTCGAGGTGTTGGTGCAGGAGGTGATCGAGGCGATCACGACCGAGCCGTCCTTCAGCTGGTAGTCCTCGCCTTCGACCGGCGCGGTCTTGCAGATGTCGACGGACTTGGTCGCCACCGGGCCCTCGTCGGCCATGTCCTTGGCTTCCTTGGAAATGTCGATGCCACGGTAGTCGGCAACGACCTTTTCAAAGGCCGAGGCGGCGCCGGTCAGCGGCAGGTAGTCCTGCGGGCGTTTCGGGCCGGAGATGGCGGGAACGATGTCGCCCATGTCGAGGTGCAGCGTGGAGGAGTAGATCGGCGCGTAATCCGCGCCGCGCCAGAAGCCGTTCTCCTTGGCATAGGCCTCGACCAGCGCGATGCGGTCCTCGTCGCGGCCGGTCTGGCGCAGGTAACGCAGGGTCTCGTCGTCGATCGGGAAGAAGCCGCAGGTGGCGCCGTATTCCGGGGCCATGTTGGCGATGGTGGCGCGCTGTGCCAGCGGCAGGCTGTCGAGGCCTTCGCCGTAGAATTCGACGAACTTGTTCACCACGCCATGCTTGCGCAGCATCTCGACGACCTTCAGCACGAGATCGGTGCCGGTGGTGCCCTCGACCATCTTGCCGGTCAGGCGGAAGCCGACGACCTCGGGGATCAGCATCGAGATCGGCTGGCCCAGCATCGCGGCCTCGGCCTCGATGCCGCCCACGCCCCAGCCGAGTACGGCGGCGCCGTTCACCATGGTGGTGTGGCTGTCGGTCCCGACGAGGGTGTCGGGGTAGGCGACCATCTCGCCGTTCTGATCCTTGTCGGTCCAGACGGTCTGGGCGAGGTATTCGAGGTTCACCTGGTGGCAGATGCCGGTGCCCGGCGGCACCACGCGGAAGTTCTCGAACGCGGTCTGGCCCCATTTGAGGAACTGGTAGCGCTCCATGTTGCGCTCGTACTCGCGGTCCACGTTCATCTGGAAGGCGCGCGGGTTGCCGAATTCGTCGATCATCACCGAGTGGTCGATGACGAGGTCCACGGGAACCAGCGGGTTGATCTTGCTGGCGTCGCCGCCGAGCCCGAGGATACCGTCGCGCATCGCCGCAAGGTCGACCACCGCCGGAACGCCGGTGAAGTCCTGCATCAGCACCCGGGCCGGACGATAGGCGATCTCGACCGGGTTCTTGCCGTCCTTCTCGGCCCACTCGGCGAAAGCCTTGATATCGCTGGTGGTGACGGTCTTGCCGTCTTCGAAGCGAAGCATGTTCTCCAGCACGACCTTGAGGGAGGCGGGCAGCTTGGAGAAGTCGCCAAGACCCGCCTCGGTGGCGGCGGCGATCGAGTAATAGGAAACGGAGTTGCCGTTCACACTCAGCGTTCTGCGAGTGCTGGCGGTGTCCTGTCCAACGGTGATGGGCATAAGTGGCCTCCTCATTTGACTGGGAAATGGGAATTCGCTGTGCGTTATCTGCATCAGGTTGGATCGCCGTTCAATAGCGATCCTGAGTTGTTCATGTTTTTCTGTATACCATTGCACACAATCCCCGGCTGGCATTCTTAAGGTAGGCCCGCTCACCGGGGTTTCAAGAAGGATTGATTGGTCATTTCAATTGGCCACCGATACAGGGAACGTCACATTGCAGCAGAGAGCCAACACATGAAAATCCGCCCCATCGCCCCGGTACTGGGACTCGTTCTTGCACTGTCGGGCGCCGTTTCGGGCGCGATTGCCGGGGACAAGGCGGTGGTGGTGGAGCTGTTCACCTCGCAGGGCTGCTCTTCGTGCCCGCCGGCCGATGCGCTGCTGAACGAGCTGAGCGGGCGGGCCGACGTGATCCCGCTGGCGCTGCACGTGGACTATTGGGACTACATCGGCTGGGCCGACGAATTCGCCGATCCCCGCTTTACCAAGCGGCAGAAGGCCTATGCCACCGCGGCAGGCCGGCACATGGTCTATACCCCGCAGATGATCATCGACGGTGTCGACAGCATCGTTGGGGCCAAGGGCATGAAGCTTGGCGAACTGATCGAACAGCATCGCCGGATTGCCGCCAAGGCAGACCTGGACGTGACGTGGCGGGCCGGGGTGGCGCAGATCGTCGTGCGCCCGCTGGCCGGGACGCCGCGCGGCAAGTACGCGGTGCACCTCGTCCGGTTCGAGCCGCGGCGCGAGACCAAGATCACCCGGGGCGAGAACGCGGGCAGGTCGATCGTCTATTCCAACATCGTCACCGACTGGACCGTGCTTGGCACTTGGGACGGGCAGGGTGAACTGGCGCTGACGGCGGAAACGCCGGGCAACGATCGCAGCGTGATTCTCGTGCAGGACAGCGCGCCGGGGGCCATTCTGGCGGCCGCCCGCGCCGAGTAACCCGGCCGGCGCCGCGCGATCTTGCTGACGTAAGGTCCTGATACGGCTGCTCACGCCGCGTTTCATTTGGTTCCTTCTCTTGTTCAGCATCGGCGAGATCTTGCCGACACGTGCAGCACCCTCTTTGCTTTTCACGACAGTCTGACAAAGTTCCGCTCGGCTCGGCAGGGATGGCGGAGCCTCTCAAAAAGAAGACAAGACGAGGGACTTATGAGCGTGAAACGGGTCATTCCGCGGCTGGGCGGGCTGTCAATTCTTTGTGCTTCGCTACTTCTGACTGCCGCGTGTTCGACGACCGAACCGCAAGGACTCGACCCCGACCGCCAGGCTTTCGCATTGCGTGAAGTCAAGGAACTGCAGGCCAAGGGCCAGCGGGTCTGGTGCGTTCCCTTCGCCCGCAACGCCAGCGGCATCGACATCCGCGGCAACGCCGAGACCTGGTGGAACCAGGCCAAGGGTCTCTACGATCAGGGTCGCGAGCCCGAGGTCGGCGCGGTCATGGCGTTCAAATCGACCCGCTCCATGCCGATGGGTCACGTCGCCGTCGTCTCCAAGGTCCTCTCGGCCCGCGAAGTGCTGATCGACCACGCCAACTGGCACCGCAACCAGGTTTCGCTGAACATGGCCGTGGTCGATGTTTCGGAAAAGAACGACTGGTCGGCGGTTCGGCTGCAGAGCAATCCCGACAGCTTTGGCAGCGTCTACCCGGTGAACGGGTTCATCTACCCGGTGATCGCGCAATAAGCGTCGACCACCCGGACATCAGCCTGCGAATGAGCCCCCAAGCGGGGCTTTTTTCATGCCTGATCACGGCCGCCCGCGTCGTCAGAGCTCCAGCCGGACCCGGTGCCCCGGCGCGAAGTGGGTGCGCACGAAGGTGACCGCCGTATCGGGGCTGAAGGTGGCGCGCTCCATCGCCAGCAGGGCGGTGCCCTCGGGACAGCCAAGGTGGCGGGCTTCGAAGGGCCCGGCGGGGCTGGCCAGATAGTCCATCGTGCCACGGGCGAAGGGCGTGTGCTGCACCAGCCATTCGTTCGCGCAGACCTCTTTCAACTCCTGTGCGGCAAAGCCCGGCGCGCCGTCGAGATGGACCCAGCGGTCTTCCAGAGCGTAGGGCTGGCCATCGGCCAGGAACAGCGTGCGCACGCGCTGGGTCACGGCCTCGGCCGAAAGCCCAAGCAGGGCACGTTCGAGAGGCGGCATCGCCTCGGTCTCGCGGCTGAGGAGGCTGTGCGCAAAGCTCTGGCCACGCGCCTCGACCGCCTCGCGCAGAATCGGGATCGCCAGCCGTGCGCGCCGCTGGGGGGCCATCGCGACGCGGGTGCCCGCCTTGCGCCGTCGCTCCAGCCAACCATCCTCGGCAAGGGCCCTGAGCGCCCGGTTCACCGTGGCGCGCGAACAGCCGAGTTCGGCGGCCAGATCGGCCTCGTTCGGGATCAGCGCGCCCGGCGCCCAGTCGCGGCTGTGGATCCGCTCCAGCGCTTCCTTGTGGATGTCCTGCCAGGTGATCGCCATCACTTCGCGCCCTCAAGCGGTGCAGGGCAGGCCCGGTTGCCCGACAGGGCCGATTTCGCATGGAGGACTGTCATGAGCTTTCCCTTGACGACTCGATTATGTCTATACATAAAAATATTAACTCAGACATAAGGGGTCAATCACTGATGGCACGGCGAGTCCTGAAAGGTGCACGGATCGCGACCATGATCGGGGGCTATGGCCTCGTCGAGGCGGGGGTGATCGCTCTGGAGGAGGGTCGGATCGCCCATGTGGGCACCGAGGTGCCCGCCGCCTTTGCCGATGTGGCCGCCGAGGACCTGCAAGGCCGTCTGGTGACACCCGCGCTGATCGATTGCCACACCCATCTCGTCTTTGGCGGCCATCGCGCGCTGGAGTTCGAGATGCGGCTGAACGGCGCCAGCTACGAAGAGGTCGCGCGGGCAGGGGGCGGCATCGTCTCGACCGTGGGGGCGACCCGCCTGGCCAGCGAGGAGGCGCTCGTTGAGGCAGCGCTGCCCCGGCTGGATACGCTGATCGCCGAGGGTGTCGGCACTGTCGAGATCAAGTCGGGCTATGGGCTCGACCTCGAGACCGAACTGCGGATGCTGCGCGCGGCCCGCGCTCTCGGGCGGCGGCGCGATGTGCGGGTGGTGACCTCATTCCTCGGTGCCCATGCAGTGCCTGCCAACTACGCGGGGCGGGCGGATGCCTATATAGACGAGGTCTGCATCCCCGCGCTGCATGCGGCCCATGCCGAGGGGCTTGTCGATGCGGTCGATGGGTTCTGTGAGGGCATCGCCTTTGACACGGCGCAGATGGCGCGGGTGTTCGAGGCCGCCCGGGCGCTCGGCCTGCCGGTGAAGCTCCATGCCGAACAGCTCTCCAACATCGGCGGAACGCTCCTCGCGGCACGCTACGGCGCGCTCTCGGCCGATCACGTCGAATACGCGAACGATGCGGACGCGGCGGCGCTTGCCGCCTCGGGGACCGTGGCGGTGCTCCTGCCGGGCGCCTTCTATACCCTGCGCGAGACGCAGGCGCCGCCGGTCGCCGCCTTTCGTCGACATGGCGTTCCCATGGCCCTCGCCACGGACTGCAATCCCGGGTCATCGCCCATGACCTCGCTGCTGCTGACCCTGAACATGGGCTGCACCCTGTTTCGCCTGACGCCCGAGGAGGCGCTGGCCGGGGTGACGGTTCATGCCGCGCGCGCGCTTGGGCTTTCGGACTGCGGGCAGGTGGCCGCCGGGATGCGCGCGGATCTGGCCGTCTGGGACGCGGAGAGCCCGGGAGAGCTGTCCTACCGGATCGGGTTCAACCCGCTGCACCGGCGGATTATCGGAGGTGAAGGATGATCGAGGTTACGCCGGGCCAGGTGGCCCTGTCGGATTTGGAACGGATCTATCGCGAGGAGCTTTCGGTGCGACTTGCGCCCGGGGCCCGTCCCGAGATCGAGGCCGCCGCGGCGCTGGTTGCCGCCGCCGCCCGTGGGCAGGCACCGGTCTACGGGGTGAACACCGGCTTTGGCAAATTGGCCAACCGCAAGATCGCGCCGGAAGATACCGAGAAACTTCAGGAAAACCTGATCCTTTCCCATTGCTGTGGTGTCGGTGAACCGCTCTCGCCCCGGCTGACCCGCCTGATGATGGCGCTCAAGCTTATGTCTTTGGGGCGCGGCGCTTCGGGTGTGCGCTGGGAGATTTGCGCGCTGCTCGAGGCGATGCTGGCCGCCGGGGTGACGCCGGTGGTGCCGCACCAGGGGTCGGTCGGGGCCTCGGGCGATCTCGCGCCACTGGCCCATATGACCGCGGTCATGATCGGCGCGGGCGAGGCCCTGGTCGGTGGCGAACGGCTGGCAGGGCGCGAGGCGCTGAGCCGGGCAGGACTGGAGCCCGTGGTGCTGGGCCCGAAGGAGGGGCTGGCGCTGATCAACGGCACGCAGTTTTCCACAGCCTGCGCCCTCGCCGGGTATTTCGAGGCCGAGCGGATGGTGCAGAACTCCATCGTCATCGCCGCGCTCTCGACTGACGCGATCATGGGTTCCACTGCGCCGCTGCGCCCCGAGATCCACGCTCTGCGCGGCCATCCCGGGCAGATCGCCGTCGCCGCGCAGATGCGCGCGCTGATGGAGGGCAGCGAGATCCGCGAGAGCCACCGCGAAAACGACAGCCGCGTGCAGGATCCGTATTGCATCCGCTGCCAGCCGCAGGTGGTGGGTGCCGCCGCCGATATCATTGCGCAGGCTGGGCGCACGCTCGAGATCGAGGCTAACGCGGTGACCGACAACCCGCTGGTGCTGGTCGGTTCGGGGCTGATCGTGTCGGGCGGCAACTTCCATGCCGAGCCGGTCGGGTTTGCCGCCGACCAGATCGCCCTGGCACTGGCCGAGATCGGCGCCATCGCCCAGCGGCGCGTCGCGCTGATGGTCGACCCGACCCTGAGCCATGACCTGCCGCCCTTCCTGACGCCGGATCCGGGCCTGAATTCGGGTCTGATGATTGCCGAGGTCACCACGGCCGCCCTGATGAGCGAGAACAAGCACATCGCGATGCCCTGCGTCACTGACTCGACCCCGACCTCGGCCAACCAGGAGGACCACGTCAGCATGGCCGCCCACGGTGCCTTCCGCCTGATGCGGATGGTCGAGAATCTGGCCGTGATCCTGGGGGTCGAGGCGATGTGTGCCGGGCAGGGGATCGAGGCGCGCCGGCCGCTGGCAACCTCGCCGCGACTGGCCGCTGTTCTGGCCTGCCTCCGCGCCGAAGTGGCTCCGTTGGCCGAGGACCGGTACCTGGCGCCCGACATCGCCAAGGCCGCCGAACTGGTCCGCGAGGGCCGCCTGCTGGAGCGCTCCGCATGATCGAGGTCACCCGGGGGGACAGCCCCATCGTCCTTGGCCTGCCGCACACCGGCACCGATGTTCCACCGGACGCCTGGGAACGGCTGAACGAAACCGGGCGCGCCCTTGCGGATACCGACTGGCACATCCATCGCCTTTACGACGGACTGCTGGAGGGGGCGACCACCGTGCGCACCCCGGTGCACCGCTATGTCATCGACGTGAACCGCGCCCCTGATGACGAGAGCTTGTACCCGGGCCAGAACACCACCGGGCTTTGCCCGCTGACCGATTTCGACGGGCGGCCGATCTATCGAGACGGGCAGGAGCCCGACGCCGCCGAAATCGCCCGTCGCGTCGATGCTTTTCACCGGCCCTATCACGAGGCCCTGTCCGCCGAACTGGACCGCGTGAGGGGCATACATGGCGTTGCGATCTTGTATGATTGCCACTCTATCAGGTCGGAAATCTCCTTTCTGTTTCCGGGAATATTGCCGGATTTCAACATCGGCACGAACCAGTCCGCCTCCTGTGCGCCGATCGTGGAGCGGACGGTGGAGCAACTCTGCGCCGCGGCCCCAGGTTACACCTCGATTCTTAACGGAAGGTTCAAGGGCGGGTGGACGACGCGCCACTATGGCCGACCAGAGACCGGGGTCCATGCGATCCAGATGGAACTGGCCCAGTCGACCTACCTCGCCTCCGAGACCCCGCCCTGGACTTATTCACAGGTGGATGGGGATAAAATCCGGAACCACTTGTCAAACATTCTCAACGCCTTGCAGCGCTTAGTTCAAACGGGAGAGCTGAACCGATGACCAACCCGCGCCACAATACCCGCGATGTGTTTCCGCCGACCGGAACCGAGCTGACGGCCAAATCCTGGCTGACCGAGGCGCCGATGCGGATGCTGATGAACAACCTGCATCCGGACGTCGCCGAGAACCCGCACGAGCTGGTGGTTTACGGTGGAATCGGTCGGGCCGCCCGGACCTGGGAGGATTTCGACCGCATCGTCGCCTCGCTGGTCGATCTCGAGGCGGACGAGACGCTGCTGGTGCAGTCCGGCAAGCCGGTGGGGGTGTTCCGGACCCATGAAAACGCGCCGCGCGTGCTGATCGCCAACAGCAACCTCGTGCCGCACTGGGCCACCTGGGATCACTTCAACGAGCTCGACAAGAAGGGGCTCGCCATGTACGGCCAGATGACGGCCGGTTCGTGGATTTACATTGGAACCCAAGGCATTGTGCAGGGAACCTACGAGACTTTTGCCGAGGCCGGACGCCAGCATTACGGCGGCGATCTGACCGGCAAGTGGATCCTGACGGGCGGGCTTGGAGGCATGGGCGGGGCCCAGCCGCTGGCGGCGGTCTTTGCCGGGGCCAGCTGCCTCGCGGTGGAGTGCAACCCGGATTCCATCGACTTCAGACTGCGCACCAAGTACCTCGACGAGAAGGCCGAGACGCTGGACGAGGCGCTCGAGATGATCGACCGCTGGACCAAGGCGGGCGAGGCGAAATCGGTCGGTCTGCTGGGCAATGCCGCCGAGGTGTTTCCCGAACTGGTTCGCCGCATGAAGGCGGGCGGGATGCGGCCGGACATCGTGACCGACCAGACCAGCGCGCACGATCCGTTGAACGGCTACCTGCCCAAGGGCTGGGGACTGGCCGAGTGGCGCGCCAAGCGCGAGAGCGATCCGAAGGCAGTGGAAAAGGCGGCGCGGGCGTCGATGAAGGAACACGTCGCCGCGATGGTCGACTTCTGGAACGCGGGCGTGCCGACGCTGGATTATGGCAACAATATCAGGCAGGTGGCGCTGGAGGAGGGGCTGGAAAACGCCTTTGCCTTCCCGGGGTTCGTACCAGCCTATATCCGCCCGCTGTTCTGCCGGGGTGTCGGGCCGTTCCGCTGGTGCGCGCTCTCCGGCGATCCGGAGGACATCTACAAGACCGACCAGAAGGTCAAGGAACTGATCCCCGACGACGAGCACCTGCACCAGTGGCTCGACATGGCGCGCGAACGCATCGCCTTCCAGGGCCTGCCGGCGCGGATCTGCTGGGTCGGGCTGGGGCAGCGCCACCGTCTTGGCCTCGCCTTTAACGAGATGGTGAGGAATGGTGAGCTAAAAGCGCCCGTGGTGATTGGCCGTGATCACCTCGATTCCGGTTCCGTGGCCAGCCCCAACCGCGAAACGGAGTCGATGAAGGATGGTTCGGACGCGGTCAGCGATTGGCCGCTGCTGAACGCTCTGCTGAACACCGCAAGCGGGGCGACCTGGGTTTCGCTGCATCACGGTGGCGGGGTCGGCATGGGCTTTTCTCAGCACTCCGGCATGGTGATCTGCTGTGACGGGACCGAGGACGCTGACAAGCGCCTTGCGCGGGTGCTGTGGAACGACCCGGCCACTGGTGTGATGCGCCACGCCGATGCCGGTTACGAGATCGCGGTAGACTGCGCCCGCGAGAACGGGCTGAAGCTGCCGGGAATCCTCGGTTAAGTGTGAAATCTCAGAAGGTTGTTCACCCGGATCGGGGCTGGGCTGCAATCGCCAGTTTCCAGTCGAGGACCCGATAGGGTGCGCAACCTGATGAGAAGCCACCGCTAGGGCTTCGTAGCGAGAAATGTGTGCGGTCGGGGTAACCCGGCCGCGCCGAGCTAACTGCTCTGAAACGGCAAGCCTGCCGGGCTTGCGGCTGTCTCCTCTGGCGCAGTCATGCGCGGGGCGCGCGACAAGGGCACGTCGCCCGGGGGGCCGGGTTGCATAGCTTTCTGCGTCAGCCCCTTATCCCGGTCTCCGTAGCCATATCCGACGGCGCCGCCCGGTTAGCAGCGTTCGCACGCCATGTTGTCCGACAGCTCACTATTGATTGCCGTGCTAAACACACGGTTTTCGCCGTAGATTTGGTCAGCCATTCCAGCCATTTACCGGGATATCGCAGATATCGGCAAAATTATCTTACCAATTTAATAAACTCGCGCTAACCTGCGTGGGACCGGGAAAGCTGCGGGAGGAGAGCGCGGCGCCCCGGTCTAACGATGGGAGGAAAATCATGACTGACAAGAACACCACCCGGCGTGGTGCCCTGCGCGCATTCGCAGGAGCCGGTGCCGCGACACTCGCAGCGCCCGCGATTGCAACCGCACAGGGACAGACCACGACCTGGAAGATCCAGACCAGCTGGCCGGGCGGCGCGGGGCTGCAGATCTTCAAGGACTGGTGCGCCACGATTGTCGAGAAGACCGGCGGCGAACTGGCCTTTACGCCCTTTGGCGCCAATGACGTCGTGGGGGATTTCCAGCTGTTCGACGCGGTGAAGAACGGCGTGCTGGAGGCGGTGAACCCGTTTACCATCTATGCGCAGGGCATCATCCCCGCCGCAACCTTCCTGACCTCGATCCCCCTGGGTCTGCGTCAGCCGTCGGAATTCGACACGTTCTACTACGGGCTTGGCGGGATCGACATCGCGCGCGAGCTTTATGCGGCGCAGGGCATGCATTTCATCGGCCCGGTGCACCATGACGCGAACATCATCCACTCCAAGGTGCCGATCCGCTCGATCGACGACTTTGCCGGCCGCAAGATGCGTCTGCCGGGTGGCATGGTGGCCGAAGTCTTCAACGCTGTCGGGGCCGAAACCACGGTTCTGCCGGGGTCCGAGATCTTCCCGGCGCTGGAGAAGGGCACCATCGACGTGGCCGACTACGTGGGCCCGGCGGTGAACTACGCGCTCGGCTTCAGCCAGGTGACCAACTACATCGTCATGGGCCCTCCGGGCTTCATGTCGCTGTACCAGCCGGTCGATATCATGGACATCACCGTGGGTCAGGCCGCGTGGGACAAGCTCTCGCCGCAGATGAAGCAGTTCATGGAAATGGAGACGCATGTCTACTCCGACATGCACTATGCGGCGATCCAGAAGGCGGACCAGGAGGCCTGGGGCAAGTTCGCGGCGGATGGCACCGAGGTTACCCGCCTCAGCCAGGACGACGTGGACCTGATGACCGAGGTCGCCGTGCCGATCTGGTTCGACTACGCCAACCGCGATCCGAACGCGGCGCGGGTGTTCAAGATCCAGCTCGACTACATGATGTCCGGCTCGCTCGGCTACGTGGACCCGGCGCTGACCGAGGGGCTCGAGCTCAAGCTCTGATCTCCGGACGCCGACAAACGTCCTCCGCCCGACACCTTCGCGGTGTCGGGCGGTTTCCCGAAATACCAAGATACGAGGACCGCAATGCCGGGTCTCAGCTTTACGCTGCCGCATTGGCTCTACTGGGTGGGGCTGATCGTCTTTCCCATCGTCGCGATGATCCTGTCGCGGCGCCCGCAGCCAAAGGAACGACGCTATTCGCTGCCGCTGGCCTACATGATCGCCATCGCAGGCGGCATCATCGGGCTGCATCGCTTCTACCTGAAGAGCTTGCTCGGGCTGGTCTACATCCCGATCTTCCTGTTCATCCTCTATGCCAACAACCAGGCGCATGACGCGCGCACCGTGCTGTCGGACTATGCCAACCAGATGCGGGTGGCCGAGCGCACGCTGACGCGCGAGGAGAGCCGGGTGCAGGAGGCGCAGGCGGGGCTTGCCGACCTTCAGAAGGCCTATGACGAGGCCGAGGAGGGCAGCTTTGGCCAGAAGAGTGCCGAGCGGCGTCTGCAACGGGCGCAGGACACCATCAGCAAGGGTGAAGCGCGGCTGACCGAGGCGCGCACTGCCGTGGCCGAAATCGCCCCGCGGCGCGACGAGGCCGCGGCCTCGCGCAACTTCTGGCGGCAGGCGGGGGGCTATGCCTTCTACCTGATCCTTGCGCTGGTGGCGCTGGACTTCGTGCTGATCCCCGGGTTGGTGCGGCGCGCCAACGCGGCGCTGCCCCTGACCGAGGAAGTCTCGGAGGCCGAGGCGGCGCTGGCGGCCGCCGAGAAGGAAGAAGGGCTGAAGCAAGACAGCGACTATGCCGAGAACTGGATCGACCGGCTCTCGCTGTTCTGCGGTGAGTTCGTATCCTACTGGGCGGTGATCGCGGTCTTCGTCTACTACTACGAGGTCATCGCGCGCTATGTCTTCAACTCGCCGACCAACTGGGCGCACGAGGGCATGTACCTGATGTTCGGGATGCAATACCTGATCGCGGGCGCCTATGCGATGCTGACCGAGAGCCACGTGCGGGTCGATATCTTCTATGCCCCGCTGTCGAAGCCGCGCAAGGCGTGGGTCGATCTGCTGACCTCGGTCTTCTTCTTCATCTTTGCCGGAACGCTGCTGGTCACCTCGTGGATCTTCGCCATGGACGCCATCGCGGTGCCCTCGGGCAACTCCATCGTGTCGGACTGGGCGCGGGGGCAGATCGGGTTCGGCGAGATGATCGGCGGGCTGGGGCTGAACCAGTGGACCGATCCGAACATCCGCTGGGGCGAGATCAGCTTCAACGAATGGGAAGTGCCGCTGTGGCCCATGAAATGGGTGATGGTCATCGGCGCGGTCCTGCTGATTTTGCAGGGCATTTCGAAACTGTCGAAAGACGTGCGTGAAATCGCGCGGGGGAACTGAGAATGGGCATCGAAATCGGAATCGAGTGGCTCACACTCATCATGTTCGGCTCGCTGCTGGTGTTGCTGATGGCGGGGCTTCCGCTCGCCTTCGTCACCGGCGGTCTGGCCTGCGTGTTTCTCTTCGTGCTGGGGGATGCGCGCGCGCTCAACATCGTGCCGGGGCGTATCTTTCCGCTGATGACGAACTACCAGCTCTCGGCGATCCCGCTGTTCATCTTCATGGCGGCCATGCTCGAGAGGGCGGGGATCATCAACGACATGTTCGACGTGATCTACAAGGTGCTGGGCGGGGTGAAAGGGGGGCTTGCCGCCGCCACCATCATCGCCTCGACGATCCTTGCGGCCATGGTCGGCGTGATCGGCGCGGCGGTGGTGACGATGGGGATCATCGCGCTGCCCGCCATGCTCAAGCGCGGATACGATCCGCAGATCGCCATGGGGTCCATCATGGCGGGCGGGACGCTGGGCATCCTGATCCCGCCGTCGATCCTCGCCATCATCTATGCGGTGGTGGCCGAGCAGTCGGTGGGCGAGCTGTTCATCGGCGCGGTGATCCCCGGGTTGCTGCTGTCGGGGATGTACATCCTCTACGTGACCATCCGCAGCTACATCAACCCGGCGCTCGGGCCTGCGATCCCTGTGGAAGAGCGGGTGTCGAACCGTGAGAAGCTGCAGCTGATCAGCCGGATGGCCGCGCCCATCGTGCTGGTGGTCGTGGTGCTGGGTGTGATCTTCTCCGGGGTCGCGACCCCGGTGGAGGCGGCAGGTATCGGCACCTTCGGCGCCTTCATCGTGGCGGCGATCCACCGCAAGCTGAACTGGCCGACGGTGCGCGAGGCCTGCACGACGACGCTCAAGGCCAGCGCGATGGTCATCTGGATCATGTTCGGGGCCACGATCTTTGTCGGTCTCTACGTGCTGGAGGGCGGGCAGCAGTTCGTGCAGGACGCACTGGCGGCCACCGGGCTCGGGCCCTGGGGCATCCTGATCCTCATGCAGATCCTGCTGGTGATCCTGGGCATGTTCCTGGACTGGGTCGGCATCCTGCTGCTCTGCGTGCCGATCTTCGTGCCGATCATCAAGGCGCTGGGTGCGGCCTCCTTCGGCCTCTCCAGCCCCGAGGATCTCGTGCTGTGGTTCGGGGTGCTCTACCTCGTGAACATGCAGATGAGCTTTCTCTCGCCGCCCTTCGGCTACGCGCTCTTCTACCTGCGCGGCGTCGCTCCGGCCGAGATCCCGATGTCGGATATCTTCAAGTCGGCGCTGCCGTTCCTGGCGCTGCAGATCGTGGGGCTCGTGCTGTGCATGGTGTTCCCGCAGATTATCACCTGGTTGCCCAGGCTGGTCTACGGCTGAGGCCGAACACGGTTGAGGCAGGAGGTGGGGCGTCCCGTTCCGGCGGGGCGCCTTGCCGCATTCCGGGGCAGGGTTCCGGGGGAGAGCGGTGGCCTGTGCGATCCCGCACAGCCGCCGCGCTGCCGGGAACGCCGCGTTCCGCCCCCAAGCGCTCTGGCAATTGGGGCGGGCGTGGTCTATTTGCGGCGCAACCGCTCATTTGAAAGGCTGCCCATGAGCTTTGAAACCCCCGGGCCGGTGGAGGCCGAGCTGCACGACGCGATCAGCCCGATCGAGGACATCATCGAGGAAGCGCGCAAGGGGCGCATGTTCATCCTCGTCGATCATGAGGACCGCGAGAACGAAGGCGACCTGGTGATCGCCGCCGAGTTCGCCGACTCTGCCGCGATCAACTTCATGGCGACCCACGGGCGCGGGCTGATCTGCCTGCCGATGACCGCCGAGCGGGTCGACCGTCTGGGTCTGCCGATGATGGCCGTGAACAACTCCTCGCGGCACGAAACGCCCTTCACCGTCTCCATCGAGGCGCGCGAAGGTGTCAGCACCGGGATTTCGGCCGCCGACCGGGCGCATACCATCAAGACCGCGATCAACGAACAGAACACCATGGCCTCGCTGGCGACGCCGGGGCACATCTTTCCGCTGCGCGCGCGGCGGGGCGGGGTGCTGGTGCGTGCGGGCCATACCGAGGCCGCCGTCGACATCGCGCGGCTGGCCGGGCTGAACCCCGCGGGCGTGATCTGCGAGATCATGCGCGAGGACGGCACCATGGCGCGCCTGCCGGATCTGGTGGACTTCGCCAAGAAGCACGGGCTGCTGATCGGCACCATCTCGGACCTGATCTCGTACCGGAGCCGGAACGACAACCTCGTCATCGAGACCTCGCGCGAGAAGGTCCAGTCGGAATTCGGCGGCGAGTGGGAGCTGCGCATCTTCACAGATCAGATCCACAACATCGAGCATGTGGTGATGATCAAGGGCGACATCACCACGCCCGAGCCGGTGCTGACCCGGACCCACGCGATGCACGAAGCCTCGGACATTCTGGGCATCGGGTCGCGCCCGGCGCGCGAACTGCCGCGCGCGATGGAGATCATCGCCGCCGAAGGGCGCGGCGTGGTCTGCCTGTTCCGCCAGCCGCGCAAGGAGCTTTATGCCCATGACGAGGAAGGCGTGCGGACCATCAAGCAGACCGGGCTTGGCGCGCAGATCCTCGCCAATCTGGGCATCCACGAGCTGACCCTGCTGACCGATTACCCCGAAACCCGCTATCTCGGGCTGGATGCCTACGGGCTGACCATCGCGGGCACGCGCCCCATTTTGTCGGAGGGCTGATCATGGCCGGAAGCGAAACCCACTACACCCTGCCGCGCCCCGAGTTCGGCAAGCCGGTCAAGATCCTGATCGTCGTCGCACCCTACTACAAGGACATCGCCGACCAGCTGGTCGCCGGTGCCAAGGCCGAGATCGAGGCGGTGGGCGGCACATGGGACCTCGTCGAGGTGCCGGGCGCGCTGGAGGTGCCGACCGCCATCGCCATCGCCGACCGCATGTCGAACTTTGACGGCTACGTCGCGCTTGGCTGCGTGATCCGGGGCGAGACCACGCATTACGACACCGTCTGCAACGACTCGAGCCGCGCCCTGCAGCTGATGGGGCTTCAGGGGCTCTGCATCGGCAACGGCATCCTGACGGTCGAAAACCGCACGCAGGCCGAGGTTCGCGCCGAGGCCAAGGGGCAGAACAAGGGGGGCGGCGCCGCCGCTGCGGCCTTGCATCTGCTCGCACTCAGCCGTAAGTGGGGCGGCCAGTCCAAGAAGATCGGCTTCAAGCCGTCTTCGGACAGCTACCGCATTGCAGGCGACGACACCGGAACCCACACCGCATGACCACCGATACACCCCTCTCGGGCAACCAGAAGCGCAAGATGAGATCGGCCGCGCGGCTTTACGCGGTGCAGGCCCTGTTCCAGATGGAGCAGTCAGGCCAGAGCACGCGCCTGGTGATCCAGGAATTTCTGGACCACCGCTTTGGCGCTGTCTACGAGGGCGAAGAGATGCTCGAAGGCGATGTGGACCTGTTCCGCAAGCTGGTCGAGGATGCGGTGAACTATCAGGCCCGGATTGACCAGATGACCGACCGCGCGCTGGTCGCCAAGTGGCCGATCGCCCGGATCGACCCGACCCTGCGCGGCCTGTTTCGTGCGGCCGGGGCCGAACTGATCGAGGGCGAGGCGCCCCCGAAGGTGGTGATCACCGAGTTCGTCGATATCGCGCGCGCCTTCTTCCCGGAAGGCAAGGAGCCGAAGTTCGTCAACGCCGTGCTGGATCACATGGCACGCGAGGCGAAGCCCGAGGCGTTCTGACCTCTGGCCCGTCCCCGGTTGGGGCAGGGCCACCCCCAGTCAACCAATCATGTATCGTCGCCGCAGGCCGTTAGAGGCCGTGCGGCGCGCCTGTTGCCAGCACCGAGCCCGTCGGGGCGCCGGTCGGCGAGCCGCCGGGCGGTTCGTCGCTGATGGCGAGCACCAGCCCCTCGGCCGCGTGATAGGCGGCCGGGAGCGGCAGGCGCGCGGTTCCTTCGTCTGGCAGCACGCCCAGCGAGGCGGGGGCGGCATCGCCCTGAATGGCCCAGAGTTCGAGCACACGCCCGGCAGGCGCGGCGCCGACGGTGCGGGTGACGTGAAGCTGCCCGCTGGCGGGGTCATAGACCGCGAGCAGCCGCAGGCTGTTGTCCTCGGCCGCGATCTCGGCCACGTAGCCGGGGCCCTCGGGGGCCGCGGGCCGAAGCAGTTCGACGGCGAGGAAGGCGGCAAGGGCGATGGCCGCGAGGCTGACGCCCTGCCAGAGCCACACGCGGCGCCACAGCGGCACCGGCGGAGGAGCACCGAACAGGCGCGCCATCAGCTGCGCCTTGAGCGCGGCGCGGGGCTTGGCCGGGGCAAAGCCGTCGTTCAGCCCGGCAAAGTGATCGACCCAGTCGGCCACGTCGGATTGTAGCTCTGGATCGGTTTGCATCTCGGCCTCGAAGGCCGTCTGCTCTTGCGGGGTGAGCAGGCGCAGAACGTATTCGGCGGCGCGCGGGGTCCTGTCTTCGCCGGTCATCTCCGTCATCGGCTCATGCACTCCCGAAGCGAGATCAGCGAGCGGCGGAGCCAGGTGCGGATGGTGTTGAGCGGCACGTTCAGCGCCCGCGAGAGATCATTGTAGCTGAGCCCGTCGAGGTAGGCGCCCCGGACCGCGCGGGCGCGGTCGGTTTCGAGTTCGTCGAGGCACTCCGCGATGCGCGCGGCTTCGGACCGGGCGATCGCCGAGGCTTCGGGCGAGGGCGCGGGGTCGCTCAGGCGATCGGCCAGTGGGGCGACATCCTGCGTGTCGCGGTGCCGGCGCAGCCGATCGACGGCAGTATTGCGGGCGATGGTGATCAGCCACGTCATCGGACTCACCCCGTTTGCGGTGTAACTGCCGGCAAAGCGCCAGACCTTCATGAAGGTCTCCTGCAGCGCGTCCTCCGCGCCGGCCCTGTTCTTCAAGATACGCAGGCACACACCGAAGAGTTTCGCCGAGGTGGCATCGTAGAGGGAGGAAAAGGCCGCCCGGTCACCCATTGCGACCCGTGCCAGCCACTGTTCGAGGTCTTCCCGTGTTGCCATGACCGACGCCTGTTCCCCCTCGCGGCGAGGCGGTCCCGGCCTGCCATGAGGCATGGGCACCGCGCTCTTGTCCTTGAGATTAGGGGGAAGTCGCGGAAAATCCAGCCTCTTTCCCGAGATGGTTGCCCAAGTTTTGGGCGTTTCGTGCCTGCGTGTGGCCGCGCCGGGACGTCATTTCGCCGCGCGGCTGTCATGGAGTCTTTAAACTCCTGCGGATCGGTCTATCTTTGAGATGTATTGTGATCCTGTAGCCTGCTTGGAGGAGAACGCGATGCCAGAACTCGTCAAAATGTATATCCGCAATGTTGCGATCGGCTTTGTCGTCGCCGCGATCTTCGTCGGCCTGCTTCTGGGTTTCGACGTATCCGGGCTGCGCGGCCTGATCTTCGGTTCGGACGCCGGGCTGCTGGCACTGGGCATGATCTGGTTCGTTAACGGCATCGTCTTTGCCGGCGTACAGTTCGCCTGGGCCGTGATGTCGATGGCGGAAAAGGAACCGCGCACTCCGCGTGGCGGTCTGCGTGTCACGCCGGACCTCGTGCCGGTCAGGGTTCGCGCCGAGAAGACCAAGCGCCCGTTCTGAGCGACACGGACCGCACGATGAGAAAAGCCGCCCCGAGGGGCGGCTTTTTCGTTGCGGCGAGAACCACCAGTCAACCGTGCGGTGTTTTATTCCCGAGGACCTGTTAATACAGGTGGGCGCCAGGTAACCGGACCAGGGTCCGGACAGAGCCAGCTCCCTCGGATTTGCTTAAGGCCACCGGAATGTAACCGTCCACAAGAAGGGCAGAACCCGCCTCGGCAAGAGATAGGCGCAGTTCTGCCCTGCAGCAAGGGGGGAGGGGGATCGCCGGAAAAGATTTCCCGCGTCTGCCTTCCAAGGCCGCCCGGGCAGGTGCCTCTTGAAAAATGTTCATGGATTGTTCATGGTGAGCCCATGAACGAGCTTTTGCTTCCAGATGTCAGGCCGGGACAGCTCCTCGCGCGCGGGGTCGCGCGGCTGCTGCATGGCCACGGCTTTGTCTCGGTCGAGGAACTGGTCCCGGCGCGCGGCCTCAGGGTCGATGTGATGGGGCTGGGACCAAAGGGCGAGATCTGGGTGGTGGAGTGCAAGTCCTGCCGCGCGGACTTTCAGTCGGACGCCAAGTGGCAGGGCTACCTGGAATGGTGTGACCGCTACTTCTGGGCGGTGGATCAGGATTTTCCGACCGACCTGCTGCCCGAGGGCACCGGGCTGATCATCGCCGACGCCTATGATGCCGAGATCATCCGCATGGCGCCCGAGACCAAACTGGCCCCGGCGCGTCGCAAGGTGATGGTTCAGAAGTTCGCGACCCACGCGGCGCGGCGGCTGCACGCGCTGCGCGATCCCGGCTTTATCGTTTGATCGAACGTGCGGCCTTGGCGGCGGCGAGGATCTCTTCGGCGATCTCCTCTGCCTCGTCCGGATCGAAATCCATCGGCACTTCGAGCCCATGCGCCTCGATGAACAGGCGCACCATGCCCTTGTCGGTCGGGCCGATCTGCAGGTTCGCTTCCATGTCGCGTTCGGTGTTGATGCCCATCGTGTCTCTCCGGGAAGATAGGGGCCTCTGCTATATCGCGCCGGGTTGAGAATCAAGCGGGGTTTGGCGTTTGATGCCGCATGACCGATCTGATCCTGCGCCCCTTCACCTCCGATGACACCGACTGGCTGGTCGAACAGCACGGGCAGCTCTACGCCCGGGACGAGGGATTCGACGAAAGTTTCGGGGAACTGGTCCGCGAGATCCTCGTCGCCTTCAACGCCGATCACGACTCCGCGCGCGAAACCGGCTGGATCGCCGAGGAGAACGGTCAGCGACTCGGCTCGATCTTCTGCGTTTCGGCGGGGGAGGCCACGGCCAAGCTGCGGCTGTTCCTGCTGACGCCGGAGGCGCGCGGCAAGGGTTTGGGAAAACGACTGCTGACCACCTGCATGGAATACGCGCGCTCGAAGGGCTATTCCGAGATGGTCCTGTGGACCCACGAGAGCCACCGCGCGGCCTGTGCGCTTTACCGCGCCTTCGGCTGGACACTGGAAGACAGCAAGCCGGTCCGCTCCTTCGGGGTGGACCTTGTCGAACAGCACTGGCGGATTTCGCTCTGAGCGGTAGCGATTTCCGGCAACTTGGCCTTGCAATCGGATCCCGCCTTGGCTAAATCGCCCCCCAGTGCCGCCTTAGCTCAGTTGGTTAGAGCGCTGGATTGTGGATCCAGAGGTCCCCTGTTCAAGCCAGGGAGGCGGTACCATCCGGTTTTCCCCCATGACATCGCGAAGTATTCCCGCCTTGCAGGGCGTTGCGCCTGCCTGTTTCCGGGCGTTTTCCGCGTGTCCGTAGGTTAATGCGGCTTGTCCCACGCGGTGAGTAGACCTTGCCCGACGCATCGGGTAAGCGTTGCGCGGATCAAGAAAAGGCTAGGAAACTATGGCTGAACCGAACACTCCCGATATCGTGTATACCAAGGTGGACGAAGCGCCGGAGCTGGCCTCCGCCTCGCTTCTGCCGATCATCCGGACCTTTGCCGCCGCGGCCGGGGTTTCGGTGGGCACCAAGGACATTTCGCTCGCCGGGCGCATCATCTCGGCCTTCCCGGACAAGCTGACCGAAGCGCAGCGCATCACCGACGACCTGGCCGAGCTGGGTGAACTGGTGAAGACGCCCGAGGCCAACGTGATCAAGCTGCCGAACATCTCGGCCTCGGTCCCGCAGCTGGTCGCCGCGATCAAGGAACTCCAGTCGCAGGGCTACGCGCTGCCGGACTACCCCGAAGAGCCCTCGACCGACGAGGAAAAGGCCGCCCGCGCCAAGTATGACGCGATCAAGGGTTCGGCCGTGAACCCGGTCCTGCGCGAGGGCAACTCCGACCGCCGCGCCGCCGTGGCCGTCAAGAACTACGCCAAGGCAAACCCGCACCGCATGGGCGAGTGGACTGCCGACAGCAAGACCCGCGTGGCCGCCATGTCGGGCGACGACTTCTGCTCGAACGAGGTTTCGGCGACGCTGGCCAAGGCCGCGAGCGCCAAGATCGTTCTGGAAACCGCCGACGGCGAGACCGTCCTGAAAGAGGGTGTGTCCTACCCGGCAGGCACCGTTGTCGACGCGACCTTCATGTCGGCCAAGGCGCTGGATGCCTTCCTTGCCGCGGAAATCGAGAAGACCAAGGCCGAAGGCGTGCTGTTCTCGCTGCACATGAAGGCCACCATGATGAAGGTCTCGGACCCGATCATCTTTGGCCACGCGGTCAAGGCATGGCTGGCGCCGGTCTTCGACAAGTTCGGTGACAAGATGACCGCTTTGGGCGTCAACCCGAACTCGGGCCTCGGCGACCTGCTGGCCCGCGTCAAGGACGATGCCGAGATCATGGCCGCCATCGACGAGGTGACCGCCGCGCGTCCGCCGATGTACATGGTGAACTCCGACAAGGGCATCACCAACCTGCACGTGCCCTCCGACGTCATCATCGACGCCTCGATGCCCGCGCTGATCCGCGCCGGCGGCAAGGGCTGGGGCCCGGACAACAAGGAGCATGACTGCGTCTGCGTCATCCCCGACAACTCCTATGCCCCGGTCTATGACGAGACGGTCAAGTTCTTCAAAGCCAACGGCAAGCTGAACCCGGCCACCGCCGGCACCGTTCAGAACATCGGCCTGATGGCGCAGAAGGCCGAGGAATACGGCTCGCACCCGACCACCTTCGAGATCCCGGTGGCCGGTACGGTCAAGATGATCCTTGACGACGGCACCGTGCTGCATTCGCACGCCGTCGAAGCGGGCGACATCTGGCGCTCGGCTTCGGCCCGCAAGGCGCCGATCGAGGACTGGGTGAACCTGGCCATCGAACGCCAGAAGGCCGAAGGCTGCGAAGCCATCTTCTGGCTGGACGAGAACCGCGCCCACGATGCCGAACTGATCAAGTACGTGACGCCGATCCTCGAGGCCAAGGGCGTGGCGGACAAGTTCCAGATCATGTCCCCGGCCAAGGCGACCACGCAGACGCTGGAGACCATCACCAAGGGTGAGAACTCCATCGCCATCACCGGCAACGTGCTGCGCGACTACCTGACCGACCTGTTCCCGATCCTCGAACTGGCCACGTCGGCCAAGATGCTGTCGATCGTGAAGCTGATGAACGGCGGCGGCCTGTTCGAGACCGGCGCGGGCGGTTCCGCTCCCAAGCACGTCCAGCAGTTGGTGGAAGAGAACCACCTGCGCTGGGACTCGCTCGGCGAGTTCTGTGCGCTCGGCGAGAGCCTGAAGTTCCTGGCCGATGCCAAGGGCAACGAGAAGGCGCGGGTGCTGGGCAAGGCGGTGGATGCCGCCACGCAGGGCATCCTCGACCACGACCGCAGCCCCTCGCGCAAGGTGGGTGAGCCGGACAACCGCGACAGCCATTACTGGTTCGCCCGCTACTGGGCCGAAGCTCTGGCGGCGCAATCCGACGATGCCGATCTTGCCGCGCATTTCGCGCCCATCGCCAAGGGCCTGGCCGAAGGCGAGGCCGCGATCATCGGTGAACTGGCCGCGGTTCAGGGCAAGCCCGCCGATCTTGGCGGCTACTATCACACCGACGCGGACAAGACCGCTGGCGTGATGCGCCCCTCGGCCACGCTGAACGCGATCATCGGCTGACACCGGCGCCCGTGACGGGCTTTGGCCAAGCTTGAGAAATGATGGAAATGGCCCCAATTCGGGGCCATTTCCTGTTTCGGCGTGTCCCTGTCGCGGGAAGGGAAACTATTTGCGAAACGTGCGGGGAATTGAGCGCCGCAGTGAACTTCTTCACAGATTAATTATGGTCAATACACGACAAAAGCGTGCGAAAGGCGCCGGAATCGTCTATAGGACCGGGGTGGGTAGGGGGCTGCGGACGGCTTGGCCGGTAGTGTTTCTCGTTTTCCTCGTTTGGTATGGGTCGGTCTGTCCCGCCTGAAAAATCTTCCCGTCCGGGGCGCGGCTCCAGGCGGATCATTTCGATAACCCCGGGACGATCTCCCCGCCAATTCTGGTGAACGAATGGCAATTCTACGATTTTCCACGCCTTATGCGATTGGCTCAGAAAGCGTTACCGCGACTTTCTCGATTTCGGGCGATGCAATCATTTTCGAAAACGCGGATGGATTTCGCGGCGTCTATTATGTCGAGGATCTCGTCTATCGCGACGAGCCCAACAATACCTCTGGCCGCTACACCCTGATCAGCGGCACCATCTATGCCTATGAACAGTCTTATGACGGGGTGGACCAGTTCTCGCTCGAGGATATCTCGGTGTCGATCGAGGATGCGATCCTCAATCCGCCGGACACCACGGTCGGATTCCTCAACCTGTTCTACGACGGCGATGACGAGATCTATGGCTCGTCCGGCGATGACACGCTCTGGGGCTACCGGGGCGACGACCTGCTAGAAGGCGGCCTCGGGAACGACACGCTCTACGGCAACCTGGGCGATGACAGTCTGTATGGCGGCCTGGGTGCGGACCGTCTGGTAGGTGCCGAGGGCGCCGACCTGCTGGATGGGGGCAGGGGCGCCGACACGATGGAAGGTGGCGCGGGCAATGACACCTACATGGTGGACAACGCCAACGATGTCGTGACCGAAGCGGCGGGTGAGGGGACCGACACGGTCGTCACCACGCTGGCGAGCTATCAGCTGAGCGCGAATGTCGAGAACCTGACACTGACCGAAGACGCGGGAGAGCGCAGCGGGACAGGCAACAGCCTCGACAACGTGATCCGGGGCGCGGCCGGGGCCGCCAACACGCTCTCGGGCCTGGACGGCGACGACCTGCTGGTCGGCAGGGCGCTTGCGGACATCCTCCAGGGCGGCAACGGCGACGATATCATGCGCGGCTATGGCGGTGCGGACCTGCTGGACGGGGGCAACGGCGCCGACGTCATGGAAGGCGGCAAGGGCAGCGACACCTACGTGGTGGACAATGCCAATGACGTTGTGACCGAGGCGGGAGGACAGGGCAATGACACGGTCCTCACCACGCTCGGGGCCTACCAGCTGAGTGCGAATGTCGAGAACCTGACGCTGACCGGCGATGCGGGAGACCGCAGCGGGACCGGCAACGCGCGCAACAACGAGATCCGGGGCGCGGCAGGGGCCGCCAACACATTGTATGGGCAGAACGGCAACGACCTGCTGATTGGCCGCGATGGTGATGATACGCTCTATGGTGGCAAAGGGGCCGATACCCTGACCGGCAACGGCGGTGCGGACTTCCTGCAAGGCGGCGCGGGCGGCGATACGCTCGAAGGGGGCGGCGGTGACGACACGCTTTATGGCGGCACGGGCAAGGATACCCTGCGCGGCGCCGGCGGCGACGACCTGCTGAATGGCGGCAGCGGGGCCGACAGCATGGAGGGCGGCAAGGGCGACGACACCTACGTGGTGGACAACGCCAATGATGCCGTGACCGAGGCGGCGGGAGAGGGGACCGATACGGTCATCACCACGCTTGCCTCCTATGAACTGGGCGCGAACCTTGAAAACCTGACCTTGAACGGGGGCGGAGACGAGCGCAGCGGGTCCGGCAACAGCCGTGACAACGAGATCCGGGGTGCGACGGGGGCCAACAATACGCTGACGGGCCTCAAGGGGGCCGACATTCTGATCGGGCGCGGTCGCGCGGACACGCTTTATGGCGGGTTGGGCGACGACGATCTGCGCGGCAACGGCGGAGGCGACTGGCTCGACGGCGGCAAGGGCGCCGACTCGATGGCGGGCGGCGCGGGCAACGATACCTACGTGGTCGACAATGCCGGTGACGTGGTGATCGAGAGCGCGGACGCGGGCCGCGATACGGTCATGACCAGCCTGTCGACCTACACGCTGACGAGCAATGTCGAGAACCTTGAGTTCTCGGGGGCCACCGGCCCGGTGACCGGCACCGGCAATGCGGTGGACAACGTCATCACCGGGCAGTCGGACGTGGCCAACACGCTCTCCGGCGGTGCAGGCGACGACGAACTGACCGGCGGTTCGCAGGACGATGTGCTCGACGGCGGGACCGGGGCGGATACGATGACCGGCGGCGCCGGGGACGATACCTACGTGGTGGACGACGCGGACGATACGGTGGTGGAAGATGTCAGCGACGGGACGGATACCATCCTAAGCAGCCTCTCGACCTATACGCTGGGCGACAACCTCGAGAACCTCACGTTCTCGGGCGCGAGCGGCACCGTCAGGGGGACCGGCAACGCGCTCGACAATATCATCACCGGCCAGTCCGACGTGGTGAACCGTCTGTGGGGCGAAGCGGGCGACGATACGCTGATCGGCGGTGACGAGGACGACCGGCTGGATGGCGGCACGGGCGCCGACAGTATGTCGGGCGGCGCCGGGGACGATGTCTACTTCGTGGACGACGCGGGCGACACGGTCGACGAAGCCGACGGCGAGGGCAGCGACCAGGTGCGTACCACGCTGGCCTCCTACACGCTGGGTGACAATGTCGAGCGGCTGAAGTTGCTTGGCAATGACAGCGCGGACGAACTGGAAGGCACAGGCAACGCGCTCGATAACGAGATCCTCGGTTACAGCGGCACCGCGAATGTGCTGAGCGGGCTTGGCGGCGCGGACACGATCACCGGCGGCAAGCAGGGCGACCAGCTCTCCGGCGGTGGCGGCAACGATGAATTGCACGGGCTTGCCGGTGACGACACGCTGCAGGGAGGCAACGGCCAGGACACCCTCTATGGGCAGGGTGGCCGTGACCAGCTCTACGGCGACGGGGGCGCCGATACGCTCTACGGCGGCGGTGGCGACGATGCGTTGCTCGGTGGCGCGGGCAGCGACAGCCTTTATGGCGGGTCCGGCGAAGACCTGATCTATGGCGGTGACGGCGCGGATCTGCTCGATGGCGGCAATGGTGCCGACAGCATGTACGGCGGCGCGGGCGACGATACCTATGTCGTCGAAAACTCCGACGATTACGTCTCGGAAGAGGCGGAAGAGGGCACCGATCTCGTGCGGACCAGCCTCGGCTCCTACACGCTTTCCTCCTATGTCGAAAACCTCGAGCTGGATGGCAGCGGCGCGCAGACGGGCACCGGCAACGATCTGGCCAACGAGATCACCGTGACCGGCGACTTCGACTACACGCTCTACGGCATGGCGGGCGACGATACGCTGACCGCCGGGGCCGGGAACGACATTCTCGACGGGGGCACTGGCGCCGACACCATGACCGGCGGTGCGGGGGACGATACCTATGTCGTCGATGACGCGGGCGACGTGGTGGTCGAACTGGCCTCGGGCGGTACCGACCTGGTGAACACGGCGCTGGCCTCCTACACCCTTGGGGACAATGTCGAATACCTCGGCCTGCTGGAGGAAGACGGCACCGCGACCGAGCGCAGCGGCACCGGCAACGACCTCGACAACCGGATCACCGGCGCCACCAGCGCCGACAACACGCTCTCGGGCCTTGGCGGGAACGATACGATCTACGGTGGAGTCGGTGCGGATACCATCGACGGCGGGGATGGCGACGATACCATCTATGGCGGCGACGAGGTGTTCAACAGCTCGGAGGAGTTCTACCCCGGCGACACCATCGACGGCGGCGCGGGCAATGACACCATTTATGCCGAAGCCGGAGACGACACGCTGAACGGCGGCGACGGGGATGACCTGCTCGATGGCGGGGCCGATTACGATTACCTCTATGGCGGGCTCGGGGCGGACTCCCTTTACGGCGATGGCGATGCCGCGGAGTCGAGCTACGACACCTTCATCTTCAAGAGCTTCGAGGAGAGCCGGTCGGGTGATGGCAACCGCGACACCATCTACGATTTCGAGCAGGGCAACGACGTCATCGACCTCAGCGAGATCGTGATCTCGGACGGGGCCAACGTCGAACTGGTTCTGGAGGAGTGGAACGGCGAGGGCTACGACGAGAACTTCTATTACGTGGCGGGGGATGGCGACGCGAGCGCCGACGTGATCATTCACGTGGTGTTCGACGGAACCGACACCCACATCATCGCCGATTACGCCGCCGACTACCTGGGAGTGGGCACGGCGGATACCTCTCTGGATGCCGATTTCGAGATCCTGCTCAAGGGCGAGTTCGAGCTGGACCGATACGATTTCTACCTGTCTTTCTTCGGTGACGCAGCATGATCGGGAAGAGAGGGGAACGCCCCGGAGCGGTGCGGAGCAAGGGATTGAAGAAGATGACATTTGCCAAGAAAACGATGGTGTTGCTGACGGTGCCGGGCATGGTCCTTGGCCTTGCGCAGGGGGCCGAGGCGCGGCAGGTTCCGGGCTGGCCGATGCCGGCCACCCAGACCGAGGGCGCGCAGATCTACCTCGCGCAGGTGACCGGCGGCTCGGTCGCTGGCGAGGAACCCGACAACGATGTTTCGGAAGGGCCCGACCAGTCGCGCGAGCAGTCTTTCACTGACACCACCACCGAGATCAGTGCGCTGTCGATGTCGGTGACACCCGAAACCACGGCAACGACACAGTCGATCGTGGCCATGCTGAACGATTCCGACGCGGTCTGCAGCGTGCTTGAACTGAACTACCGGGTCGACTGTCTTGCACAGGAACTCGACCGCATCGCCGAGTCGATCCCCGAGGACCCGGCCTTTCGCGAGGTGAAGGCGGCGCTGGCCGATGCCTCTGCCGAGATGGGGGAACTGGTGCGCCAGAACCGCGACCCCGACAAGCCGCGCGTGCGGGTCGAGATGCCTGCGGGCAGCGGGCGCCAGTCGACGGGGTCGTTGCGCCCGGTCAGTCCGGAGGCGCTCGACAGCACCCGCGAGGCGGCGCTTGACATCCTCGACCGGACGGCGACCGTCCTGCTGCGCTCGGCGGACAACTACGAAGAGCGCGCGGTCGAATTCCAGCGCGTCGCGCAGGCGCTCGATTCGAGCAAGGTCCTGCTGCGGTCGTCGTAACGGCCTATTCCAAGGGCGCGATCTCGACCGTCTGGCGCAGCCTGCCGGTGGCGCGGTCGAAGATCAGCAGGCGGCTGCCGCCCTCGGTCACCACCGCGTACCAGCCCGGTGTCATGGTAAAGGCCTCGGCCCTGACACCGTCCGGCAGGGTGATGGTTTCGGGCACCACCGGCGCAGTTTGCGTGAATCGGATGACAAACAGGGCGACAATTACTAAAAGCCCGCAAATCATCACTGCCGTCAGTACCGTCACCAGCACCCGCAGGAACCGCAGGTTGGCCGGAAGAGGGCTCTGCTCCGAAGGTTCGCTCATGGCCACCCGTCACATCTCATTCGTCATCGCGGCCGATCCGCCGCCCCGTCTTGATAAGGCGCTTTCGCGCGATGTGCCAGACGAGGCGGCCCTGTCGCGCACCCGCCTGTCGCGCCTGATCGACGAGGGCGCCGTCGCGGTCGACGGTCAGCCGGTGACCGACGCCAAGGCGCGCGTGGCGGAAGGGGCCGAGGTGGTCATCACGCTGGAAGCCGCGGAAGAGAGCCATATCGGCCCCGAGGACATCCCGCTGGACGTGGTCTACGAGGACGACGAGCTGATCGTGGTGAACAAACCCGCGGGCATGGTGGTGCACCCGGCGCCGGGAACCCCGACCGGCACGCTGGTCAATGCGCTGCTGCATCACTGCGGCGATGACCTCTCGGGCGTGGGCGGCGTCAAGCGGCCCGGCATCGTGCACCGGATCGACAAGGACACCAGCGGCCTGCTGGTGGTGGCCAAGACCGACGCGGCGCACCACGGCCTCGCCGCCCAGTTCGAGGCGCATAGCGCCGAACGCTATTACCAGGCGCTCTGCTTCGGGGTGCCGAATGCCAACGATCCGCGCCTCAGGGGGATCAAGGGCACAAATTTCGAGCCCGGCAACATCCTCAAGATCACCACGCAGCTGGCCCGACACAAGACCGACCGGCAGAAACAGGCGGTGCTGTTCCAGGGCGGACGCCATGCGGTCACGCGGGCGCGCGTGGTCTCGGAGTACGGCACGCCACCAGTTGTGGCGCAGATCGAATGCTGGCTCGAGACCGGGCGGACCCACCAGATCCGCGTGCACATGGCCCATGCCGGGCACGGGCTGGTCGGTGATCCGGTCTATGGCGGCAAGCGGCGGCTTGCCAAGGGCGCGCTGAGCGATGCGGCCGCGGCAGCAGTCGTCGCCTTTCCACGTCAGGCCCTGCACGCGGCGGTTCTGGGCTTTGAACATCCCGTGAGCGGAGAGCTGATGCGCTTCGAGGCGCCGATGCCCGAAGACATGCTGGAGCTGATCGCGCTGCTGGAGGGCTAGATCCGCCCGGTGACCAGCAGCCAGAGGCACAGGGCAGACTCGCTCACCAGGGGGATAACGTAAGCGGTCTGGAACCCGGCAAGCTGCTCGGGCGCGAAGAGCCGCAGCGCGCTGCCGGTGAGGTAGACGAGGGCCGAGAGCGCAAGGCCGACGTAGATCGGCCGGGGCACGGTGCCCGCCTTGGCCAGCAGCACCGCCATCGCCGCGCAGCTGACGGCGAAGAACACGAGGCCGAGGTCGTAGGCGAGGGCGTGCAGCCCGATCAGCGCCATGGCCTGTGCCTCGCCCGCGGCAAACATCGCGGGGGCGCCAGCGAGCGCGACCAGACCCGCCCCGATCAGCGCTGCCTGCACCAGACGGAAGAACGCGGCGATCAGGGCCAGCAGCGGCTGGACCGTCGAGAGCAGGGCGAGAAAGACGGCGGCCAGCGCCACATCGGCACAGGCCATGACCGTATCCGCCGCGACCGAGAGGCTCAGGAGGCCGGGCGCGGCGGCGATGGCCAGCGCCGTGGCTGCGGCATCGCCGGGGACGATCAGCTGCGCGCGGGCGATGCCCTCGCTCCAGACCCCGCAGAGGATGATGACGAGGTAGAGGGCACCGGCAAACCTAGCCAGCCGGGACCGATTGCGCCGGTCAAAAGATGAAAAATATGTCATACTGGCGCCAGCCTCGTTACATCAATTGCCGCTAGACTAGCCATGCGCGGAGGGGAAAGCACCCTTGCGATGCCCCAACCCTGTGCACGGCTGCACAGAATTCCCTGTAACCGAATGACCTCTGAGGAATTATTCATAGTGAGCGCCTTGAAATGGCGGAAACCCTGACCCATATCCCATGTTAAGACCCTAAACATTGGGAGGAGTGGATAAGAACAATGGCAAATTACGCAAATCTCCCCGCACCGACGCCCGAAGGCGGTCTGAACCGGTACATGCAGGAAATTCGCAAGTTTCCTATGCTGGAGCCGGAAGAGGAATACATGCTGGCCAAGCGTTGGGTCGAGGAACAGGATACCGAAGCGGCGCACAAGATGGTGACGTCGCACCTTCGCCTCGCGGCCAAGATCGCCATGGGCTACCGTGGCTATGGCCTGCCGCAGGCCGAAGTCATCTCGGAGGCCAACGTCGGCCTCATGCAGGCGGTCAAACGCTTTGACCCCGAGAAGGGCTTCCGCCTTGCCACCTACGCGATGTGGTGGATCCGCGCCTCGATCCAGGAATACATCCTGCGGTCCTGGTCGCTGGTGAAGCTCGGCACCACCTCGGCGCAGAAGAAGCTGTTCTTCAACCTGCGCAAGGCCAAGGCCCGTATCGGCGCGCTCGAGGAAGGGGACCTGCACCCCGATAACGTGAAGCAGATCGCGAACGATCTCGGCGTGACCGAGGACGAGGTGATCAGCATGAACCGCCGGATGTCGGGCAGCGATGCCTCGCTCAATGCCACAGTGGGGCAGGAGGGCGAAGGTTCGATGCAGTGGCAGGACTGGCTCGAGGACGAGGATGCCGATCAGGCTGGCGACTACGAGGCGCGGGACGAACTCGACGCGCGCCGCGAACTGCTGGCCCAGTCGCTGGACGTGCTGAACGACCGCGAGAAGGACATCCTGACCCAGCGCCGGCTGGCCGAGGAAACCGTGACGCTGGAAGACCTCAGCACCCAGTACGGGGTCAGCCGCGAGCGGATCCGCCAGATCGAGGTGCGGGCCTTTGAAAAACTGCAGAAGCGGATGCGCGATCTCGCCCGCGAAAAGGGCATGCTGCAGACCGCCTGAGGGCGGAGCGAACCGATGAAACGAGAGGCCGGGCGCGATGCGTCCGGCCTTTTTCGTATCCGGGCGCGGGCACCGGGCCGATCACGTTTCGACGAAACCGGGGTCGCGCCGGTTGTAAGACCGTGACGGCGTGTCCGGCGTCTGGAATACTCGTGGCATCAGTACTGCGAAGGCGAATGCGATGATCCGGATACTGGCCAATACCACCTATGCCCGCCTGTTCGCGGCACAGGTCATCGCCCTGCTGGGCACCGGCCTGATGACCGTGGCACTGGGGCTGCTGGCCTACGACCTTGCGGGCGATCGCGCCGGGGCGGTGCTGGGAACGGCGCTGGCGATCAAGATGATCGCCTATGTCGGCTTGGCTCCGCTGACCAACGCCATCGCCGAGTACCTGCCGCGCAAGGTGCTGCTGGTCGGGGCGGACCTGATCCGCGCCGCGGTGGCGCTGGCCCTGCCGTTCATCGACGCGGTCTGGCAGGTCTATGCGCTGATCTTTGTCCTCCAGGCGGCCTCGGCGACGTTCACGCCCGCCTTCCAGGCGCTGATCCCCGAGATACTGGAAGACGAGGGCGACTATACCCGCGCCCTGTCACTGTCGCGTCTCGCCTACGATCTGGAGAACCTCGTGAGCCCGGCGCTGGCCGGTCTGCTGTTGCTGGTCATGACCTACAGCGGCCTGTTCGTCGGCACGGCGGCGGGGTTCCTCGGCTCGGCCCTGCTGGTGATCTCGACGGCGCTGCCGGTTCGGCAGGCCCCGGCCAAGCGGCGCAGTTTCTTCCAGCGCCTCACCCGGGGGGGCCGTATCTACCTTGCGACACCCCGCTTGCGAGGGCTGCTGGCGCTGAACCTGTCGGCCGCCGCCGCCGGCGCCTTCGTCATCGTCAATACGGTTGTGCTGGTGCGTTCGGGCTATGGCGGGTCGGAGGCCGATGTCGCCTATGCGCTCGCCGCCTTCGGGGGCGGGTCGATGCTGGCGGCCCTGACATTGCCGCGCCTGCTGGAGCGGCTGTCGGACCGCGCGGTGATGACCGGGGCGGCTGCGCTGCTGGTGATGCTGACGCTCGCCCACGGGATCTGCATGTTGACCGCCGGTACGCTCGCCTGGGCGCTGTTTCTTGTCGCATGGGCGGCAAGCGGCGTGCTCTACTCGGCGATCCTGACGCCCTCGGGGCGATTGCTGCGGCGCTCCAGCCATGCCGAGGACCGGCCCGCGCTGTTTGCCGCTCAGTTCGCCCTGTCCCACGCCTGCTGGCTGCTGACCTACCCGCTGGCAGGCTGGATCGGCGAGGCCTTTGGCATGGCGGCGGCGTTGTTGCTGCTTGGGGCACTGGCGGCGCTGGGCGTCTGGATCGCGCTGCAGGTCTGGCCGGATGCGGACCCGGAGGAGATCGAGCATCTTCATCCCGATCTGCCGGACGACCATCCGCACCTTGTCGAACACGGGCGGCGCAGGCATCGCCATGTCTTTGTCATCGACGACGAGCACGAGGCCTGGCCGACGCACGGGTAGCCGCAGGGCGCGATACCATCCGTGCATCCTGTGGTTGACGGCAGAACGGGGCAGGGAGGTTATCTCCCCTGCCTCCACCACTGCGCGCAGGGGGAGCTACGACTGCCGCAGGATCTTCTCCATCGGCCGACCCTTGGCCAGTTCGTCGACCAGTTTGTCGAGATAGCGGATCTCGCGCATGGTCTCTTCCTCGATCTCCTCGATCGTGACCCCGCAGATCTTGCCGGTGATCGACCGGCGGGCCGGGTTCAGCGCGGGGGCCTTCGCGAAGAAGGTCTCGAAATCGGTTCCGTCCCCGATCAGCGCCTCCAGCGCGTCCTGTTCATAGCCGGTCAGCCAGCGGATGATCTCGTCCACCTCCGCCTTGGTGCGCGCCTTGCGCTCGGCCTTGGCAACGTAGTGCGGATAGACCGAACCAAAGCTCGTCGTGTAAATCCTGTGCGCCATCTGTCTGTCCGGCCTCCCGTCCTAAGGGCCAGCCTAGCACGAGCCACGGCGCAGGGCCGTGAAAAACATAAGCCATGTCATTGGGTTGAGAGGCGGATTGACGCCGATCTATTGCGAGGGCGGCGTGGCATGAGCGCGCGGCGCGGGGAAATCTCCGTTGAACACGCGGCGGGGGCGGGTTAACTCATGGTCTGCCCGGACGCGACGTCCGGTGGAGGACTGGGCCGCGCTGCCCGTCAGGAAGGATTGCCGCCCCGTGAAAATGCACGAGACCTTCATCAAGCCGATGCACCCCGAGGGCATCCGCTTTGTCGCGATTTTCGCAGTCATCACGCTGATTCTGTTCTGGGCCTGGGAGCCGCTGGGCTGGATCGGGGTGGGCCTGACGGTCTGGTGCTATTACTTCTTCCGCGACCCCAAGCGCAGCGTGCCGCAGCGCGACGGGCTGATCGTATCACCGGCGGACGGAATCATCTCGCTGATCGAACCCGCCGCGCCGCCGCCGGAACTGGGGCTGGGCGATGTGCCGCTGACCCGGGTCAGCGTGTTCATGTCGGTTTTCAACTGCCACGTGAATCGCGCGCCCATCGCGGGCACGCTCGAGACGATGGTCTACCGCCCCGGCAAGTTCCTCAATGCCTCGCTCGACAAGGCGAGTGAGGACAACGAGCGCAACAGCCTCCTATTGCGGCTGGCCGATGGCCGGGCTCTGCCGGTGGTTCAGATCGCCGGGCTGGTGGCGCGTCGCATCGTTCCCTTCGCCAAGGAAGGCCAGCAGCTCGCAACCGGCGAGCGCTTCGGCCTTATCCGCTTCGGTTCCCGGCTCGATGTCTACCTGCCCGACGGAGTGGAGCCGCTGGTGGCCCTCGGTCAGACCATGGTGGCCGGTGAAACCGTGATGGCCGACCTCGCCGCGTCGGAGCCCCGCCGCATGGCGCGGTCGGAATAATGAGCGAGCAACCCCCCCGGCGCGAACGCGGAACGGTTTTGAGCCTCGTTCACCTGCTGCCCAACCTGATGACCCTTGGCGCGGTCTGTGCCGGCATGACCTCGATCCGCTTTGCCATCGAAGGGCAGGTGGTGACCTCGATGTCGCTGATCGTGCTGGCGGCCGTACTCGACGGGCTCGACGGGCCGACGGCACGATTTCTCAAGAGCGAGAGCGCCATCGGTGCCGAACTCGACAGCCTCGCCGACTTCATCAACTTCGGCGTGGCGCCGGGGCTGCTGCTGTATCTCTGGGCCCTGCACGACGGGCGCAGCGCAGGTTGGATCGGGGTGCTGATCTACGGCGTCTGCTGTGCCTACAGGCTGGCGCGCTTCAACGTCGCCTCGCGGATCGAGACCACAACGCCCAAGACGACCTTTACCGGGGTTCCGGCCCCGGGGGCCGCGCTGCTGGTGCTGATGCCGCTGGTCTTCTCGCGCACGATTCCGGGGCCAACGGGCCCCATCCTGCCGGTGTTCACCGGCGTCTGGCTTGTTTTCGTCGGTTTCCTGATGATCTCGCGCTTTCCCACCCCGGCGCTCAAGACGCTGCGGGTGCCGCGCGACAAGGCCCCGTTTGTGACCGTGGCCCTCCTCGGGTTCATAGCGATTTTCCTGACATGGCCCTGGCCGGCGCTGCTGGCCATCGAGGTGGGGTACCTTGCCCTGCTGATCCGTTACGCCATGCATGACCGTTTCAGAGTTCGGAAGGAGGCCGATGAATGAAAGCAGATTCCGTCACGACATCGTACCGTCGTTGGGCGCCAATCTATGACAAGACCTTTGGCGCGCTGACCAATCCGGGTCGGCAACGGGCGGTCGATTACGTGAACCGGCGCGGCGGTTCGGTGCTGGAGGTCGGCGTCGGCACCGGCCTGGCGCTGTCGCATTATGCGCGTGGGGTCGAGGTGACGGGCATCGACTACTCGCCGGAGATGCTGTCGAAGGCGCGCAAACGGGTCACCGAAGAGCGCCTGACGCAGGTGAGGGAGCTGCGCCAGATGGATGCGCGCACGCTCGACTTTCCCGACAACAGCTTTGACTTCGTGTCGGCGATGCACGTGATCTCGGTGGTGCCCGAGCCGCAGAAGGTGATGGCCGAGGCTGCGCGGGTCTGCAAACCCGGTGGCAAGGTGATCATCGTCAACCATTTCGCGACCGAGAAGGGCTTTCTGGCCGTGGCCGAACGCGTGGCCGCGCCGCTCGACCACCTGTTGGGCTGGCACTCCGACTTTCCCATCTCGACGGTGCTGGGCGAACCCGCGCTGGTCGAAACGGAGCGCTGTGCGCTGCCGCCGATGGGAATGATGACCTGGCTGGTGCTGACCAAGCAGGGCTGATCCTACTTCCAGAGATTGAAACGGGCCGGGACCGGGCGGGGCGAAATACCTCATGCCGGGACCGGCCCGTTTTGCTATGTATGTCGTCGGAGCGAGGGAGGTCGGACGATGACGGTAAGATGGGGAATCCTCGGCGCGGCGCGCTTTGCCGAGAAGCACATGGCGCCCGCGATCCACGCGGCAAAGGGCGCATCGCTGGACGCGCTGGCGACCTCATCGCCGGACAAGGCCGAGCGGTTCCGCGCCTTCTGCCCCGGGCTGCGGGTGCATGACAGCTACGAGGGGCTGCTGGACGATCCCGAGATCGATGTGGTCTACATCCCGCTGCCGAACACGCTGCACGTCGGGTGGAGCCTGAAGGCGCTGGCGGCGGGCAAGCACGTGCTCTGCGAGAAGCCCATCGCCATGCAGGCCCCCGAGATCGACGCGCTGATTGCGGCCCGCGACCAGAGCGGACTGCTGGCGGCCGAGGCCTACATGATCGTTCACCACCCGCAATGGCAGCGCACGCGGGCGCTGATCGCCGATGGCGCCATCGGGCAGGTGGTTCATGTCGAGGGGCTGTTCGGCTTCGACATTTCCGCAGATCCCGGCAATATCCGCAACCGGCCCGAAACCGGCGGCGGGGCGATACCCGATATCGGGGTCTATACCTACGGCTCCACCCGCTTTGCCACTGGGGCCGAGCCGGAGGACATCACTCAGGCGGCGCTGGTCTTTGACCGGGGCGTCGACGTGATGGCGCAGGTCTCGGCCAAGTTCCCGGGCTTCACGGCGCACTGGGTCAATTCCACCCGCATGTTCCCGGCCCAGACGATGACCTTTGTCGGATCTGAGGGCCTGATCCGTCTCACCGCGCCCTTCAATGCAGGTGTCTTCGGCGAGGCGCGCGTCGAGGTGCACCAGCCGGGTCTGGCGATCCGGGAAGAGCGCTTTCCGGGCGTGAACCAATACGTGCTGCAGGTCGAGGCCTTCTGCCGTTCGGTAGACGGGGGCGAGCCCTATGCCTGGCCTCTGGAAGAGGCCCGCGCCACCCAGCGCATGATCGACCGCATCTACACCAAGGCGCAGGGCGGCGTTTCGGCCAGTTCCATCCGCATGATGTGCTGAGGACCCGCCGCGCCGCCCTCCCATAGTTCGCCGGTGTCGATGAAGCCGGCGGAGAGATAGCTGCGCACGGCAATCGGATTTCGCAGGTTCACCGTCAGCGCGAGGCTCGGAGCGCCGGGATAGTGTCTCGGCAGGTAGTCCTGCAGCAGTCTGATGGTGCCCTTGCCGATCCCCTTGCCCTGATGGGCGGCGTCCACCATCACGGCGCGCAGGCCCAATTCGCCCTCGCGGGCGAAGGGATGGGTCTGGTCATAGCCCCGGTCGATCTTGAAGAACCCGACCGGATGGCCGTCCAGCAGGACGGCGAAGAGATCCATCATCGGGTCCGGCGACTCGAAGGCGCTCTCGAGGGTTCCCGAGAACAGCACCTGCTCGGGCGCCACGGCGACATGTTTGACCAGGTCGTAGTCGTCCAGCCCGATGGGGCGGAGGGCGAGGGCCGCGAGGGAGGACATCAGTCCTCCATCGCCTCCAGTTCGTCGATGAAGCCCGAGATCATGTCGAGGCCCTTGTCCCAGAACTTCGGATCCGAGGCGTCGAGACCGAAGGGGGCCAGCAGCTCCTTGTGGTGCTTTGACCCGCCGGCCTTGAGCATCTCGAAGTACTTGTCCTGGAAGCCCGGCGTGCCCTCGGCATAGACCGAGTAGAGCGCGTTCACGAGCCCGTCGCCGAAGGCATAGGCATAGACGTAGAAGGGCGAGTGGATGAAGTGCGGGATGTAGCACCAGAAGGTCTCGTAGCCTTCCATGAACTCGAAGGCCGAGCCGAGGCTCTCGCCCTGCACGGACATCCACAGCGCGTTGATGTCTTCCGGCGTCAGTTCGCCACCGCGGCGGGCGGCGTGCAGCTTGCACTCGAAGTCGTAGAAGGCGATCTGGCGGACCACCGTGTTGATCATGTCCTCGACCTTGCCGGCCAGCAGCACCTTGCGCTGCGCCTTGGTCTCGGCCTTTTCCAGCATCTTGCGGAAGGTCAGCATTTCGCCGAACACGCTCGCCGTCTCGGCCAGCGTCAGCGGCGTCTGGCTCAGCATCTCGCCCTGACCGGCGGCCAGAACCTGGTGCACGCCGTGGCCAAGTTCATGGGCCAGCGTCATCACGTCCCGCGGTTTGCCGAGGTAGTTCAGCATCACGTAGGGGTGCACTTCGGTCACGGTCGGGTGGGCGAAGGCGCCCGGCGCCTTGCCGGGTTTCACCGCGGCGTCGATCCAGCCCTTGTTGAAGAAGGGCTCGGCGATCTCGCCCATGCGCGGGTCAAAGGCGGTGTAGGCCTCCATCACCGTCTTTTCCGCCTCGTCCCAGCCCACGGTGCGCGGGTCTTCGAGCGGCAGGGGCGCGTTGCGGTCCCAGACCTGCATCTTGTCGAGGCCAAGCCACTTGCGCTTGAGCTCGTAGTAGCGGTGGCTGAGCTTGGGGTAGGCGTTGACCACGGCGGTGCGCAGCGCTTCGACCACCTCGGGCTCGACATGGTTGGACAGGTGCCGTGCGGTCTGTGCGGTCGGCATCCCGCGCCAGCGGTCGATGACTTCCTTCTCCTTGGCCTGCGTGTTGTGCACACGGGCGAAGGTCTTGATGTTCTCGGAAAAGACGTCGGCCAGTTCCCGCGCCGCCAGCTCGCGCTTTTCGCGGTCTGTGTCGGTCAGCAGGTTCAGGGTGCCCTCGATGTTCAGCGGCTCGCCATCGACGAAGAACTCGAGGCCCGCGATGGTCTCGTCGAACAGTTTTTCCCAAGCGTCGCCGACGACGCCGAGGTCGTGCAGGAACTTTTCCAGCTCGTCCGACAGCTGGTAGGGCTTCATCGCGCGGATACGCTCGAACACCGGGGCGTAGCGGGCAAGGTCGTCATTCGCGGCGAAGAGCTTTTCCAGGTGCCCGTCTTCCAGACGGTTCAGCTCCAGCGTGAAGAACACCAGCGGGGTGGTGAAGTTGGTGATCTTCTCCTGCATGTCGGACATGAACTTGGCCCGGCCCGCGTCGGTGGTCAGTTGGTAATAGCGCAGGCCCGCGAAGGACATGATGCGCCCCGCGATGGTGCTGATGCGCTCGTTGCGCAGCACGCAGTCCAGCATGCCCTTGTCGTCGAGCGAGGCCAGCTTGCCCTCGTAGTCGGCGGCGAAGGAGGCGCAGGCCTCTTCCAGCCAGTCGAGGTCGCGCTTCAGCTCGGGCGCGGTCTCGCTGGCGTAGAGGTCGGTGAGGTCCCATTCCGGCAGGTCGCCAAGACCCTTGTTGCCGGAACCGGCGTTGGCGTCGCGAACGGGGAAGGGAAGCTGGAACATCGGTAACCTCTTTCTCATGCGTTGCCAGAACACTTAAGCCCGCATCGCGGCAGAGACAATGGACAGGCGGTGCTCAGGGGCATCCGAGGCTCTGCTCGACGCCGCGAATGCGCTCGACCTCGGCGCGTTCGGCAAGGGTCAGCGGCACATCGGCCACGGCAAGGCCTGGGATGCAGGCGATCCCGGCAAAGGCCGCGCGCCCCCGAGCGCTCTGGAAGCAGTAGCCGCGCCGCGCGAAATAGGCGTTGCGCTGGTACCAGAGCTGATCGCACTGCGACTGCGAGGCGACAGGGCGCGCGGCGGGCTGGGCCGGTCTGATCCAGTTGGAATGGGCCCAGCCGCGCAGCCCGGTCTCTGTCTCGACCATCATCCACGCGCCGCTCTGGCCCAGCACGTTCAGCCGCGTGCCTTCGCCCATCTTGGCGATCCGCTGCGCGTTGCCGGTGATCCCGTCGCGCAGGGCCAGAAATCCGTCGCCATTCGGATCGAGGCCCGAGACCATGTAGGAAAACACCGGCTGGGGTGCGGGTGGCTGGACCTGCGCAGGCGCCTGAACCTGTGGCTGGGTTGCGGCCGAGAGGTAGAGTTCCTCGATCAGCGAGGAGTTTTCCCACGGGATTTGCTGGTCGTCGGTGTCGCGCCGCACCTCGGCCCGCACGTTGCGCATGATCGCGTGAATGTCGGCGCCGGGCGTCGCCATGTGCCGCAGCAGCGCGGCGGTGAAGGGGCTATTGCGGCCCCGGCCGTCGGCGGCGACGTTGTTGGGGCCGGTCGAAAAAGCGATGAAGCTGCCGATGCCGCCCTCCATCTTTCCGAGCCCGCTGCGCACGCCACCGGCGCGGCTGGCGCTGGCGTTGACGAAAGGATTGGTGCGGCAGGCGTCCAGGATGATGATCCGGGTGTTCGAGCGCTCACCGATCGAGCTGAGGATGCTCTGCATGCGGATCGAGCTGGACTTGAGCGCATCCTCGCCGCTCAGGTCCGCGTCGACGGGCATCAGGTAGTTGTCACTGCCGATTTGGCTGGCGTGTCCCGCGTAGTAGAACAGCGCGATATCATCTCGACCAAGGCTGGCGGCAAAGGTCTGAACCAGCTGCATCGCCTCGGTACGGGACAGGTCGATGCCCTCGTCGACAAGAAACCCCATTTGGCGCAGGCGTTGCGCCACGTCGCGCGCGTCGTTGGTGGGGTTCGGCAGCGCGTTCGCCGGATAGGCGCCGTTCCCCAGAACCAGCGCGCGCCGCTCGGCAAGGGCGGGCAGGGCGCTGGCGAGCAGCAGGAGAAGGACAAGAAGCAATTTCATGGCAGCCGCAATGACTTGGTCGGTTGCGGGATTTCTACATGGCGGGGCCGGTGGTGCAATGCGTTCTTGCCCGCCCGGGTGTCAGCCGTACTGCCGCAGCATCTCTTTGAGGTCGTCGAGCGTGTTGGCCTCCTGTACCGGCTTGTCTCGTCGCCAGCGCGCCATGCGCGGAAACCGCAGGGCAACGCCGGACTTGTGGCGCGTGCTCCGCTGGATGCCTTCGAAGGCGATCTCGAAGACATGCTCGGGCGTCACCTGCCGGACGGGCCCGAACTTCTGCCGGGTGTTGCGCCGGACCCAGGCGGTGATCTCGCGGAATTCCTCGTCGGACAGACCCGAGTAGGCCTTGGTAAAAGGCACGAGGTCGTTGCCGTTCCAGACCGCGAAGGTGAAGTCGGTGAACAGGTTGGCGCGCCGGCCACTGCCGGACTGGGCATAGATCATCACCGCGTCGATGGTCAGCGGATCGAGCTTCCACTTCCACCAGTCGCCCTTCTTGCGCCCGGCGAGATAGGGGCTGTCGGCGCGTTTCAGCATCAGCCCCTCGGCCGTGGCCTCCCGCGCGCCCTTGCGGATGCGGGCGAGGTCCTCCCACGTTCCAAAATCGACCGGCGGGGAGAGCCGCAGAGGCGCATCGCGGGGCAGGTCGGCCAGCAGCCGCTCCAGCCGGGTGCGCCGCTCGGCGAAGGGCTGGTCGCGGATGTCGGTGCCGTGCTCCTCCAGCAGGTCGTAGGCGCAGAGTTCGACCGGGGCGTCGGTGAGCAGCTTCTTGGACACCGTCTTGCGCCCGATCCGCTTCTGCAGGGCGTTGAAGCTCTGGGGGCCCTCGGCCGTCCAGACCATGATCTCGCCGTCAAGTACCGTGCCGTCCGGAACGAAATCGATCGCGCGGGCAAACTCGGGGAAGGTGTCGGTGATCAGCTCCTCGCCGCGCGACCAGAGGAAGTGGCTGCCGTCGCGCAGGACCAGTTGCCCGCGGATGCCGTCCCACTTCCATTCCGCGCGCCAGTCTTCGGGCGGGCCAAGTGCCTTGGGTTCGGTGTCGAGCCCGTAGGCAAGGTAGAAGGGATAGGGCCGCGAGGCATCCGCCGCGCTGTTCTCGGCCTCGATCAGCTCGTGCCAGCTGGTGGTCTCGGGCGTCCAGTTGCCCATCAGGCGGTGCGCCATCTCGGCCTCGTCCCGCCCGGTGGCTTGCGCCAGCGCGCGGGTCATCAGCTTCTGGCTGACACCGATGCGGAAGCCCCCGGTGATCAGCTTGTTGAATAGGAAGCGTTCAGTGGTGCCAAGTTGGTCCCACGCGCGGTGGATGAAGTCCTTGCGGTCTTCTTCGCTCACATTCGAAATGTCTCGCAGGGCGTTGATCCAGAACGTCAAACCGGAGTCATCCACAGACTCCCCAGGCGGCAGGAGCAGCGCGATGGTCTCGGCTAGGTCACCGACGATCGCATAGCTTTCCTCAAGCAGCCAGAGCGGCAGGCCAGCGCGCTCCGCCGCCCACTCGCGCAGACGGGTGGTGGTAGTGGCGCGCCGGGGCCGACGCCCCGAGAACAGTGCCACGGTCCACAATCGGTCGGTTTCCGGTGCGTCGCGGAAGTAGTCGGCAAGGGCCGCGACCTTGACGGTGGTCTTGGTCGAGCCGTCGATCTCGCGGAACAGCTGGGCGAAACGTTTCATTCCGCCGACTCGCTCTCGGTGGTCTCGCCTTCGTATTCGGTCCGGACCACGGCGGCATTCCAGCCGCTGTCATTCAGGTATCTTGTGAAGACATCGGTGTAACCGTGCGTGACATATATGTTTTCCGCGCCGGTTTGCTCGATGGCCCACAGCAGCCCGGTCCAGTCCGCGTGGTCGGAAATGACAAAACCGCGGTCGACGGCGCGGCGGCGGCGTACCCCGCGCAATTGCATCCAGCCGCTCGCGAAGCCGCCCGAAACCTTGCCGAACCGGCGCGCCCAGGTACTGCCGAGCGCGGAGGGCGGCGCGAGCACCAGCGCCCCGGGGTGGTCGGTGCCCTTGGTCTCCGGCGTGACATGAACGGTGTCGGGCAGCGCATAGCCCTGCCGACGCAGCACCTCGGTCGTGCTCTCGACCGCGCCGTGGGTCAGGATCGGCCCGATGGCCGGGTCGAGCATCGCCAGCAGCCTCTGCGCCTTGCCAAGCGAGTAGGCCCCGAGCACCGGCGTCACCCCCTCCGCCACGCTCTCGCGCCACCATTGGTTGAGCCGGGCGGCAACATCGGCCTGCGTGGGCCACCGAAACACCGGCAGCCCGAAGGTGCTCTCGGTGATGAAGCTGTGGCAGCGGACCGGCTCGAAGGGCTCGCTCAGCCCGTCGGCGACGACCTTGTAGTCGCCCGAGACCACCCAGACCTCGCCCGCGACCTCGATCCTGATCTGCGCCGAGCCGGGCACGTGGCCCGCTGGATGAAACGAGACCAGCGCGTCGCCGATCCGGAGCGTGGCGCCATAGGCCACGGTTTCGAGAGTGATGTCGCCCAGCCGATGGTGCAGCACCGGGGCAGCGGCCTCGGTGGCGAGATAGCGGGCATGGCCGGGGCGGGCGTGGTCCGCATGCCCGTGGGTGATCAGCGCCCGGTCGACCGGGCGCCACGGGTCTACGAAGAACCCGCCGGCGGGGCAGAAAATACCCCTGTCGGTGAAGGTGAGGACCGGATCGCGTGTCATGCCGCCGAATCTAGCATCCGGCGGCGACAGGACCAGTGGTCAGGCGCAGTGCTTGCTGCTGCCGTTCCCGATCTGCCCCGAGAACAGGGCGTCGAGCCGGTCGAAGACACGGGCGCGCGTCTCGGGCGTTTCCATCAGCACCTCGTGCTGGGCCCCCGGGACCACGTCCAGCTCGCCGCGCGGCCAGCGGCGCATGCGATCATGCGCTGCCGCCGTGTCGATGATGCTCTCGTCGGCCCCGATGAAGGTGATGCAGGGCAGGTCGGGCGACGGCTGGCGCGCAAGGGACTTGCACTCTTCCAGCGCCTCCCGGAGCCAGATCATGCTGGGCCCGCCGAGGGCCAGCTCGGGATGGGATTCCAGCTGGTGCTGCATCATCCGGAACATCTCGGCGTCGGTGGTCAGCATGTTGCCCTCGAACGGGTTCGACAGCACGTAGCTTTCGTACCGGGTGCTCGGCGGCAGGCGGTTGCCCATGCCGACGAGGTTCGCCACGCGGGGCAGGACCCAGCCGAAGGGCTTGAGCAGCGCGGACATGTAGATGCCCCACATCGGCCCGGTAAAGGCGCAGCTCTGGACGGGGAGGCCCTCCATCACGGCGCGCAGGCCGATGGCGCCGCCCATCGAGTGCCCCAGCACGTGCCAGGGCCGCGGCAGGTCCATCTCGGCCGCCCATTCCATCACCGCGGCCACATCGCGCTGATAGTCGGTAAAGCGCACCACGTGACCCACGCGGACATCGTCGATCAGGCGGTCGGCAAGACCCTGACCGCGCCAGTCGATGGCGACCATCGCATAGCCACGCTCGGCCAGTTCGGCGGCGGTACGGCCGTATTTCTCGATGTATTCAGTACGCCCGGGGAACAGCAAAAGCGTCCCCCTGGCGTTGTCGCAGGGCCAGTAGCCCACGCGCAGTTTCACCCCGTCAGAGGCGGTCAGCCACCAGGCCGCGCCGCCCTGCGGGCCGCCGGCCAGGTCGTCGAAGAAGGGGGCCGGCTGAAGGGTCATCAGGCCAGCACCGAGGCGAGCTTCATCGCCATCCCCATGTCGCCGTCGACTTTCAGTTTCCCGGTCATGAAAGCGCTGGTGGGGTTCATGTCGCCTTCGAAGATGGCCTGAAAGGTCTCGGCATCGGCGCTCATGGTCACGTCGGCCTCTTCGTCACCGACGCGCGCGCCGTCGGAATCGAGCATGATGCAGCCCACATCGGCCACCTCGAACTTGGCGGTGCCGCCGAAATCGGCGCCTGCGACCTTGGCATTCAGCTCGTTCGCTGCCTGCTCCAGAAAATCGCTCATCTTTCAGTCCTCATGGATATTTGACGCGCTTGTCTCTGGCCTTCGCCGCGCGTCGCGTTACACTGCAAATTGTTATGAGCATTCGTCATCCCAGACTCAAAGGTATCGTGGCGGCAATCGCCCTCATAGTCACGTATTCCATACCTTTGAACGCACAGACACTGGAGGTGCCCGGCACCCCCGCGCCGCAGGCGGCGCCGGAGGTTCCTGCGGACCTCACCAGCGAGCCGGAACTGCTGCAGCGACTCGCCACCGCGGACACCGCCGAGGCCAAGCGGCTGGACCGGCAGTTGCAGGCGATCTGGAGCAAGAGCGGATCGACCTCGATGGATTTGCTGCTGCAACGCGGGCGCGACGCGCTGGAGGCCGACGAGGCCAGCGTGGCAATCGAGCACCTGACCGCGCTGACTGATCATGCGCCCGAGTTCGCCGAGGGCTTCCATACCCGCGCGACCGCCTACTTCCGCGCCGGGCTCTATGGCCCCGCGCTGGCGGACCTCGGGCGTGCGCTGGAGTTGAATCCGAACAACTACAATGCCATCTACGGGCTCGGTGTCATGCTCGAGAGCCTTGGAGAGGACAAGCGCGCCTTTGCGGCCTACGAGCGGGTGCTGGCGCTGAACCCTCATCACGAGGAGGCCGCGCAGGGTGAAGAGCGTCTCCGGGTGGGCGTAGAGGGTACCTCTCTCTAGAGGTCGGTTGCATTGATTACAGGGTTCCGCTGATGACAGGGTCATCCCGGGTCGTGGCCGTTCTCGGCCCCACCAACACAGGCAAGACACACTACGCGATCGAGCGGATGCTGGGGCACCGGACCGGGGTCATGGGCCTGCCGCTGCGCCTGCTGGCGCGCGAGGTCTACGACCGGATCGTCGCGATTCGCGGTCCCTCGGTGGTGGCGCTGGTCACCGGTGAAGAGCGGATCGTGCCGCCGCGCACCCAGTACTGGGTCTGCACGGTCGAGGCGATGCCCGAGGGCATGGGCTGCGATTTCCTTGCCGTCGACGAGATCCAGCTTTGTGCCGACCCTGAGCGCGGCCATGTCTTTACCGACCGCCTGCTGCGCGCGCGCGGCCTGCACGAGACGCTGTTTCTTGGGTCCGACACCATGCGCGGAGCGATTCAGGCGCTGGTGCCCGAAGCGCGGTTTCTCCAGCGCGAGCGAATGTCGCAGCTGGTCTACACCGGCGCCAAGAAGATCACGCGGATGCCGCCGCGCAGCGCCATCGTCGGCTTCTCCGTCGAGAACGTCTATGCCATCGCCGAGCTGATCCGGCGGCAGAAGGGCGGGGCGGCGGTCGTGATGGGCGCGCTCAGCCCGCGCACGCGCAATGCCCAGGTCGCGCTCTACCAGAACGGCGAGGTCGACTACCTCGTGGCGACCGATGCCATCGGCATGGGCCTGAACCTCGATATCGACCACGTGGCCTTTTCCTCGCTGAGCAAGTTCGACGGGCGCCGGATGCGGCCGCTGGCGCCGAACGAACTGGCGCAGATTGCTGGACGGGCAGGGCGTGGCATGTCCAACGGCACCTTCGGCGTCACCGGCGAGGCGCGGCCGCTGGACGAGGGGATGGCGCAGGCGATCATGGAGCATCGCTTTACCCCGCTGAAGAAGCTGAACTGGCGCAACGCGGCGCTGAGCTTCGGGACCATTCCGGCTCTGATCGACTCGCTGGAGCGCAGCCCGGACTCCGAACACCTGAACAAGGCGCGCGAGGCCGACGACCTGATGGCGCTGAAAACGCTGGGCCGTCAGGCCGAGGTCGCGGCGCGCGCGACCGATGCGGTCTCGGTACGGCTGCTCTGGGATGTGTGCCGAATCCCCGACTTCAGGGGAATCAGTCACGCCGAACATGCGAGCCTTCTCGAGGTTATTTTCAATCACCTGCATGAACGCGGAGCGATTCCCGACGACTGGATGGCGCGACAAATTCGCAGGATTGACCGAACTGACGGCGATATTGACGCGTTAAGCAAGAGATTGGCCTTTATCCGCACATGGACCTACGTTGCACAGCGCAAGGGATGGACGAAGGACGAAAGCCATTGGCGGGATGAGACCCGCGCGGTAGAAGACAGGGTGTCCGACGCTCTTCACGAACGTTTGACGCAGCGATTTGTGGACCGGCGGACCTCTGTTCTGCTCCGCCGGCTCAAACAGAAGGAGGCCCTTTTGGCCGAAGTGAACGAAAAAGGTGAGGTCACAGTCGAAGGCGAATTCGTCGGTCGGCTGGAAGGATTCCGCTTTAGCCCGGACAAGGGCGCCGCTGGCGCCGAGGCAAAAGCGATCAAGTCTGCATCCCTGCAGGCCCTGGCGCCGCAATTCCATCTGCGCGCGGACCGTTTCTATAACGCCCCCGATACCGAGATCGATTTTACCGAACAGGGTGGCCTGATGTGGGGCGACAGCGCCGTTGGCAAGCTGGTCGCCGGATCGGAGCCACTGAAGCCGCAGGTCGAGGTCTTTGTCGACGACGTGGCCGGACCGGAGGTGGCTCAGAAGGTCCAGCGCCGTCTGCAGCATTTCATCGACCGCAAGATCGCCGCGCTGTTCGAGCCGCTGCTGAACCTTCAGCGCGACGAGACGCTGACGGGCCTCGCCCGCGGCTTTGCCTTCCGCATGGTCGAAGGGCTGGGGATCCTGATCCGCGCCGACGTCCAGCAGGAGGTCAAGGACCTCGATCAGGACGCGCGCGCCAGCCTGCGCAAGCATGGTCTGCGTTTTGGCCAGTTCACCATCTTCATGCCGCTGCTGCTCAAGCCCGCGCCGACGCGCCTGCGGCTGGTGCTGTGGTCGCTGGGCAAGGGCCTGCAGGAGTTCCCCGAGGCCCCGCCGCCGGGTCTGGTGACCATTCCCGCGGTCAAGGACGCGCCCGATGGCTACTTTGCCATGTGCGGCTACCGCGCAGCGGGCGAGCGGGCGATCCGCATCGACATGCTGGAACGCCTTGCCGACATGCTGCGGAGCGAGGACAGCCGGGGTGGCTTTGAGGCCAAGCCCGACATGCTCTCGATCACCGGCATGACGCTGGAACAGTTCGCCGACCTGATGCAGGGCCTTGGCTATCGCGCCGAGAAGGGTGAACGGACCAAGGTCAAGGCGGTCGACCAGGTGGTGCCTGAAGCGGCCGAGCTCTCCGAGCCCGAGACGCCAGTTGCCGATACCCCGGTGATGGATGCCGCCGAAGAGGCCGCCCCCGGCGCCGTGATCGCGGAACCGGAGACACCGGCCGCCGCCGACGTGCCGGAAGGCACCGAGGCAATTGCGGACGAGGGTGTCGCGCCCGTGGCCGAGGAACCGGCGGAGCAGGCCGAGGTCGCAGCCGAGATCCCCGAGGTTTCGGAAACCGAGGTTCCGGTGGGCACGCCTGCCGACGCCGAGGTCGAAGGCCCCGAAGCCGAGGTCTTCTATACCTTCACCTGGGGTCGTCAGAACACCCGCAGCCGGGGGCCGCAGCAGCAACAACAGCGCGGCGCCGGTGGCGGCGGTGCTGGCGCAGGGCGCCCGCAGCAGGGCAAGGGCGGCAAACCGCGTGGCAACAAGCCCAAGGGGGGCAAGCCGGGTGGTAACAAGCCCCGCAACGAAGGTCCCCGGACCTTCTCGGCCAAGCCCAAGCGTGAAGAGAAGAAGATCGACCCGGACAACCCGTTTGCCGCAGCCCTGATGGGGCTTCGGGACAACAAGTAATCCCATGGCCGAGGCGCCGGGCAAGATCCGCGTCGACAAGTGGCTGTGGTACGCCCGGTTCTTCAAGACCCGCTCGCTGGCGACAAAGCTGGTGAGCGGGGGACATCTCCGGTTGAACGGCGAACGTATCGAGAAACCGGCGCATTCGGTTGCGCCGGGAGATGTGCTGACCTTTCCGCAGGGGCGGCAGGTTCGGGTGGTCCGCATCGTCGCCATCGGCGAGCGGCGCGGCCCGGCGCCTGAGGCGCAGGCGCTCTACGAGGATCTCACCCCGCCCGAAGAGCGCGACAAGCCCGTGGAACGGGCAGGGGAACGGCCGACCAAGAAGGACCGCCGCGCGCTGGATGCCTTCCGGCAGCTCGACGAGTAGTGATCAGTCGAACAGCGGCACGTTGGTCGGCTTGCCGTCGATGGTGACGGTGTTCTTCTCCCGCCAGTAATCGTGCAGGTCGTCGTCCGACTTCTTGTTGGTCCACTGGTCCAGCGTATCGCGGTGGCGGTCGAAGTCCATGAAGGGCACCGCGTAACCGCAGGAGGTCTGCACCATGTCGATCTGCAGGTCGTAGACCTGCCGTGACCCGCGATGCGCCGGGAAGTGGGCGGCCAGGTCGTCCCAGCCCTCTTCACCGTACTGGCAGACAGTCGCGGTGCCATAGCAGCGCAGGATCAGCGGTCGCGTGGTGAAGGAACACCACATCAGCGTCATGCGCGGGTTTTCCAGCAGGTGGCCGGCCGTCTCATTCCCCGACCCGGTGATGTTGAGCCAGAGGATGCGGTTCGGCCCCATCACCCGCAGGCTGTCTCCGCCCTTGGGCGAGACGTTGACGCGCCCGTCCGGCCCGGCGGTTCCGGTGAAGAAGATGTGCTGATCCTCGATGAAACGCCGGTGGGCGTCCTCGAGGTTCGGGAACTGCTTGGCCATCGGCGCTTACTCCACGGTGACGGACTTGGCGAGGTTCCGAGGTTGGTCCACATCGGTCCCCTTGGCAACCGCCGTATGGTAGGCCAGCAGCTGGGCCGGCACGGCATAGAGGATCGGTGCCAGAACATGCGGCACCGACGGCATCCGGATCACCGACCAGACCCCCTCGCTTGCCTCGTTGATGCCCTCGATGTCCGAGATCAGCACCACCTTGCCCTTGCGCGCCATCACCTCCTGCATGTTCGACACCGTCTTGTCGAACAGCTCGTCCCGCGGGGCCATGACCACCACGGGCATGTGCTTGTCGATCAGCGCGATGGGGCCGTGTTTCAGCTCGCCAGAGGCATAGCCCTCGGCATGGATGTAGCTGATTTCCTTGAGTTTCAGCGCCCCTTCCAGCGCGAGCGGGTACATCTGGCCGCGCCCCAGGAACAGCACGTCGCGCGCTTCGCTCAGCGACAGGGCAGCGCGGCGGATCGCGTCTTCCTCGTCGAGCGCGGCGTTCAGGTGCGACGGCAGGCTGCGCAGGGCCGAGATGTGATCGGCAAGTTCCTCTGCGCTCAGCGTGCCCCGGTCTGCGGCGGCCTTCAGCGCCAGCAACAGCAGGACCGAAAGCTGGCAGGTGAACGCCTTGGTCGAGGCCACGCCGACCTCGACCCCGGCGTGGATCGGCAGCGCGAGGTCGCTTTCCCGCGCAATCGAGCTCTCGGGGACGTTGATGACCGAAACGATCTGGCGCGCTTTGCCTTCGCAGTAACGCAGGGCGGCGAGGGTATCGGCGGTCTCGCCCGACTGGCTGACGAACAGCGCCAGCGTGTTGGCGCTGACCGGCGGCTCGCGATAGCGGAACTCCGAGGCGACATCGACCTCGACGGGCAGCTTGGCGATCTGCTCGAACCAGTACTTGGCGGTGAGGCAGGCATAGAAGGCCGTGCCGCAGGCCACCATGGTCAGCCGCTCGATCTTGGTAAAGTCGATGCCCTTGCCCGGCAGCGAGATGGTGTCGTCCGCAATCGGCAGGTAATGCGACAGAGCATCGGCCAGAACGTTGGGCTGTTCGGCGATCTCCTTCGCCATGAAGTGCTTGTGTCCGCCCTTGTCGATCCGGGTCGATCCGATGGCGATCTCGCGCATCTTGCGGTTGGCGATGGAGCCATGCGCGTCGCGGATTTCGAGGCTGGTGCGGGTCAGAACCGCACGGTCACCTTCCTCGAGGTAGGTGATGCGGTTTGTGAGCGGGGCGAGGGCGATGGCGTCAGACCCCACGTACATCTCGCCGTCGCCATGCCCGATGGCCAGCGGAGAGCCCTTGCGCGCTGCGACGATGAGGTCGTCCTCACCCTCGAACAGGAAGGCGAGGGCAAAGGCGCCCTCCAGACGGTCGAGCGTGCGGTAGACGGCATCGACCGGGCCAAGCCCCTCCTTCATGTGCTGCTCGGTCAGCAGCGCGACGGTCTCGGTGTCGGTCTCGGTGACAAAGGTGGCCCCCTTGGCGGCCAGTTCGGCCCGGAGATCGCGGAAGTTCTCGATGATCCCGTTGTGCACCACCGCCACCTGTCCCGCGCGATGGGGGTGGGCGTTGGTCACCGTCGGGGCCCCGTGGGTCGCCCAGCGGGTATGGCCGATGCCGGACTTGCCCGGAAGCGGTTCGTGCACCAGAAGGTCCGAGAGGTTGACCAGCTTGCCGACCGCGCGGCGGCGGTCCAGCACACCGGAGTTCACCGTGGCGATCCCGGCGCTGTCATAGCCGCGATATTCCAGACGTTTCAGCGCTTCGACAAGGATCGGCGCTGCTTCGTGGTCTCCAAGAACCCCGACAATACCGCACATTTCTACTGCCCTTTTTCTTTGTTGGCTTTAATTGCCTTCAACTTTTCGAACAATTTGACGGCCAGGCCCGGTTTATTCTCTTGGCGTGCACGGGCGACGGCCATGGCCTCTGCCGGGACGTCTTTGGTGATGACCGAGCCGGTGGCGGTCATGGCATCGTTGCCCACCGTGACGGGTGCAACCAGCATCGTGTTCGACCCGATGAAGGCGCGTTCGCCGATCACGGTGCGGTGCTTCATCACCCCGTCGTAGTTGCAGGTGATGGTGCCCGCGCCGATGTTGGTTTTCGCCCCCACATCCGCATCGCCGATATAGCTCAGGTGGTTCACCTTGGCGCCCTCGGCGATTTGGGCGTTCTTGATCTCGACGAAGTTGCCGATGTGGACGTGTTCAGCCAGTTCGGCACCCGGGCGGAGCCGGGCAAAGGGGCCGACCGTGGCGCCACGGCTCACATGGCATCCTTCAAGATGCGAGAAGGCGCGGATCGTCGCCTCGGACTCGACCGTCACGCCGGGGCCAAAGACCACGTTGGGTTCGATCACGCTGTCGCGCCCGATGTAGGTGTCGAAGGCAAGGTAAACCGTCTCGGGAGCCATCAGGGTCACGCCGAGGTCCAGCAGTTCGGCCCGCGCCCGCGCCTGGAACACCGCGTCGGCCTCTGCGAGGTCGGCGCGCGAGTTGATGCCGAGGGTTTCCGCCTCGTCGCATTTCACCGCCGTCACCGAGAGGCCGCGCGCATTGGCGAGTTCGGCCACCTCGGTCAGGTAGTACTCGCCGGCGGCGTTGTCGTTGCCGACCTCGGCGATCAGCGAGAACAGGGTCTTGGCATCGCAGGCAAGGAGGCCGCTGTTGCAGAACCGGATCGCCCGTTCCTCTTCGCTCGCGTCCTTGTACTCGACGATGCGGGCAAGGCGGTCGCCCTGCATGACCAGCCGGCCATAGCGCGCGTCGGGGTGAGCGGTGTCAAAGCCGAGGATCACCATGTCGTGCCGGCCGCGCGCCGCGACCATCGCGTCGAGCGTCTCGGGCCGGATGAAGGGGGTGTCGCCGAACAGGACGACGACGTCGCCCTCGAACTCCTCCAGCGCAGGCCGCGCCATGTCGACCGCGTGCGCCGTGCCGTTCTGCTCTTCCTGCAGGACGACTTCGGCGGTTTCGTCCAGTTCGGCCACCGCCGCGCGCACCAGATCGGCCCCGTGCCCCGCCACGACCACGGTGCGCGCGGGCTCCAGAGCGGCCCCCGCCTGCAGCGCGTGGGCCAGCATCGGCGCCTGCGCGATCGGATGCAGGACCTTGGGCAGGTCCGAGTTCATCCGCGTGCCTTTGCCGGCGGCCAGTATGACGAGGGCGATATCCATGCGTTTTCTCTTTGTGTTCCGGGTCCGCCCGTTTTATCCGCTGTCGGGCGCGGCGCAAGCGGGCGCGCGATCAATCAAGGTTGCAGGCTGCAACAGCATCGGGCGAAAAGCCGCCCAGCAGCAGCTCGCGGTTCACGGAGAGTAACGATGCGGACGGTGATTTTCGACCTTGATGGCACTCTGGCCGATACCTCGGGCGACCTGATCGCCGCAGCCAACCACTGTTTCCGCGACATGGGGCTCGGCGACATGCTGGACCCGGTACGTGACGCGGGCGTGGCCCTGCGGGGCGGGCGGCGCATGCTGAGCCACGGCCTGACCCTCGCCGGACGCCATGACGAGGCGGTGATCGACGCCTACTACCAGGTGTTGCTCGACGCCTACGCCGAGGACATCGACACCCATACCGTCCTCTATCCCGGCGCGATGGAGGCGGTGGAGGCGCTGCGCATGGCGGGCTATGGCGTGGGTATCTGCACCAACAAGCCCGAGGCGCTGGCCGAGATGCTGCTGACCCGGCTCGGCGTGCGGGATGCCTTTGCCTCGATGGTGGGGGCCGACACGCTGCCGGTACGCAAGCCCGATCCCGCGCCGCTGCGCGAAGCGGCGCGCCGGGCCGGGGGCGACCCCGCGCTCTGCCTGCTGGTCGGCGACAGCGACACCGACCGCAACACTGCCCGCGCAGCAGGCGTGCCCTCCGTCCTCGTGACCTTCGGACCCTCGGGCGACGACATGGCCGCCCTCGCGCCCGAGGCGCTCTGTCACGCGTACTCGGACCTGCCCGACATCGTGACCGGGCTGATCGGCCGGAACAGCTGAGCCGTCAGCGCGTCGAAGCCGCTCTTCGGCAGGGCATGAACCGCGGCCTCGATGGCCCCGGCACGGTCCGCCCCCAGCGCCTCGTCGGCGAGCACATGGTACTTGGCCCGGATCTCGTCCTCGCTCGGCGGATCGGTCGCGTCCCAGCGCGGGGTGGTGATGCCCCCCTCGAGCCGCCGCCCATCCTTCAGCACCAGCGTCACCCGCGCGATCCGCTTGCCCGGAAAGAGGGCGTTCGCCTCCTCCGACTCGCGCATCACCATCCCGGTCGACAGGCGCACCACCTCGGGCTCGTTCAGCGCCTCGTCCGCGATGTCGGCGGCGCTGATCCCGCCGCGCACCATCGCGACGGCACTGGGGAAGGAGGTGGAATACTGCGCCTCGTCTGTGTCTGTCGGGCGGTTCATCGCCAGACGCACGGATTCGTGGAAGGTCTCCACCTCGATCCGCTCCACCATCTCCGAGGTCAGGTCATGTGCCCGGCGCAGCGCCAGCACCCCCTCGACCGGGGCCTGGGCCCAGCGGCAGACCGGATAGGGCTTGAAATACTGTTCGAGGATCAGCCAGCGCTCGCCGAGGTCGCCCCAGTAGGCCGGGGCCTCCTCGACGGTGATGGCTGGTGCCCCGGTGAAGCCGCGCGCGGCAAGCTGCACCGCCGAGACCCCGCACATGGCGCCCCAGCCCGAGCCATCCTTGACGTTGGTCGGCGTGTCGATGCAGCGCATCATCTGGCTGCGCGGCCCGTGGTACTCGGCGATGCCGAGCGCGTGCCGGGTCTTCTCGCGCCCCAGCCCGGCGATCCGCGCCCCGGCGGCGGCGGCCGTGACCGCGCCCCAGCTGCCCGAGGTGTGGTAGTCTGCCACCGTGGCATGCTGTGCGGTCGCGGCGCGCGAGCCGAACTCGTAGCCCATCACCAGCGCCGTCATGGCGTCCTCGCCGCTGATCCCGTGCAGGTGCCCGAAGGACAGGATCGACGGTAGAAGCGGACAGCCCACGTGACCCTTGGCGGGGTTGTAGCCGTCATGCCCGTCGAGCGAGTCGATGGTCATGCCCGCCGCGAGGGCCGCGCCGGGGGCGCTCGCAGTGCGTGCGTCGAAGAGCATTGGCACTGTGCCGCCGAAGGCCTCGACGGCATGGTCCCGGATCAGGGCGCTGACCCGCGTCGTGGCCGACGCCGCCGCGGCGACGCCGAGGAGGTCGAGCAGGCACATTTCCGCCCGCAGGCGGACGGGTGCGGGAATGTCCGACCAGCGCAGGTCGTGTATGAAATCAACGGGTGTCATGCCCCGAGGCTAGGCGCTGGCCCGCGCGATTCTGTTCCGTTCGCGACCTTTCCCGATCCGTCTTGACCATCCGCCGGGCGCGGCGCAGAAAGAGCCATGAGCGAAAGATTTACGGGCACATTCACCCAGCAGGAACCGATCCCGGAAGATGCTGTCGAGGCGGCGCTGGCAGTCCTGCGCCACGGCCGGCTGCACCGCTACAACGTGGTCGCTGGCGAGATCGCCGAGACCGCCCTGCTGGAAGAGGAATTCGCGGCCTTCACCGGCGCGCGCTACTGCCTCGCCGTGGCCTCCGGCGGTTACGCGATCGCGACCGCGCTGCGGGCCGCGGGCGTGACACCCGGCGACAGCGTCCTGACCAACACCTTCACGCTCGCCCCGGTGCCGGGCGCCATCGCGGCCGTGGGGGGCACCCCGGTCTTCGTGGGCGTCACCGAGCAGTTGACCATCGACCTCGACGATCTGGCCGCCAAGGCCGGTCAGGCCGGTTACCTGCTGCTGTCGCACATGCGCGGACATATCTGCGACATGGACCGGCTGATGGAGATCTGCGACGGCGCGGGCATCAAGGTGATCGAGGATTGCGCCCATACCATGGGCGCCGCGTGGAACGGCACGCCCTCCGGGCGCCACGGCGTCGCCGCCGCCTATTCCACCCAGACCTACAAGCACATGAACTCGGGCGAGGGCGGGTTCCTCGTGACCGACGACGAGGAACTCGCGGCGCGGGCGACGATCCTGTCGGGGTCCTACATGCTCTACGGCCGCCATCGCGCGGCGCCGGGACCGGAGGTCTTCGAGCGGGTGAAATACGACACCCCGAACATCTCGGGCCGGATGGACAACCTCCGCGCCGCCATCCTGCGCCCGCAGCTGAAAACGCTGCACGACCAGGTGGCGCGCTGGAACGAACGGTACGGCGTGCTGGAAGCCGGGCTGCGCGGCACGCCGGGCCTGACCGTGATCGAACGCCCGGCGGCAGAGACATATGTCGGTTCCTCGATCCAGGTGCTGCTGCTGGACTGGGCCGCCGAGGCGATCCTCGACGTGGTGGCGCGCTGCGCCGCGCGCGGGGTCGAGCTGAAATGGTTCGGCGCGCCGGAACCGGTGGCCTTCACCTCGCGCTACGACAGCTGGCGCTACGCACCGAGCGCCCCGATGCCGCCCAGCGACCGGGTGCTCGCGGGGATTCTCGACATGCGGGTGCCGCTGACCTTCTCGCTCGAGGACTGCGCGCTGATCGCCCGGATCATCCGCGAAGAAGTCAGTACCGTCTACGGCAACGGCGCATAGGGGGCGCTGCCCCCGTCGCGCGCTGCGCGCCTCCCCCGGGATATTTCTCACCCAAAGAAGGCACGCGGTTTTCTTTGGGTGTCAAATATCCCCGCCGGAGGCCTCGCGCCGCAGGCGCGACCCTATTGCGAGCCGAACAACGGGACGGTCGAGATCGAGAGCTTGGCCGAGCCGTCGGTCAGTTCGGCGGCATGGGCGAGGTAGATCAGCGTCTGGTTCTTCTCGTCGAAGATCCGTTTGACCCTGAGGGACTTGAGGATGATCGACCGCGAGGTGCGGAACACGTCCTCGCCGTCGGCAGAGCGGTCGATGTCGCCGAGGGTGATGGGCCCGGTCTGGCGGCAGGCGATCGAGGCGTTCGACGGATCCTCGAACCAGTTGCCCTTGGACAGACGGTCGATCAGGCCGCGTTCGAAATAGGCGATGTGGCAGGTTACGCCCTGCACCTTGGGGTCCTGGACCGCCTCTATGATGATGTCGTTGCCGACCCAGTCCACGCCAACCTCGCCGACCTGTTCGGCGGCGAGGGGCGTGGCGAGGCCGATCAGGCAGGTCAGCGCAGCGCAGATGCGATTCATGTCGAGGTCCGTCAGATCAGAAGGTGACGACTCCGTGGTCGCCGGCGTCGGGAGTGTCGCCGGTGAGGCGCGCCTTCGCAATCTCGTAGAGGAAGCCCGCGCCGGAGGCGGTGGCCCAGACCTCGGCGCTGGCGGGTTGCAACCGCACGAGGCGTACATCGTCGTCACGGCGCCCGTCCTCGAACCAGGCGGAGGCGACGACGCTCCAGAGTTCCTCGAGCTTCTCGGTGTCGTTCACCTCCATCACCCGGCCCTCGACGGTGGCGTAGAGATTGGCCTTGGGGTCGGCGACCTGCAGCCGGGCCTCCGCCCCGGTGGCCGCGGCCCTGGCGACACTGGTATCTCTGGCCGTAATGAACCAGATCGCGTTGGCCTCCGCGTCGCCGTAGGGGGCCATCGGCACCGGGGTGTTCCCGGCGGTTTCCAGCATGCCGGCCTGAACATGGCCGATGCGGTTCCAGAACTCTGCTTTGAGGCTGTTGGTCATTTGATGTGCTCCTGAGTTCGGCTTCGGAAACTGAACGCCTGCCCCGGCCTGCGGTTCCGGCGGCGCCGCGCGATTTCGCGCCGCGCGCCCGCGCAGGGCCCTTGACCGGGGGCGGCGGCGGTCGTAGTATTTGAACACTTGTTCATTTACGGCGGGGAGGGCCGGGCATGTTCACCGCAACGATGCAATTCGATCTGGGCGAGGACGTGAACGCCCTGCGCGACATGGTCCATCGCTGGGCGCAGGACCGGGTCAGGCCGATGGCGGCCGAGATCGACCGCACCAACGCCTTCCCCAACGCGCTGTGGCGCGAGATGGGAGAACTGGGGATGCTGGGCATCACGGTTCCGGAGGAATACGGCGGCGCAGGGATGAGCTACCTTGCCCATACCGTCGCGGTGGAGGAGGTGGCGCGGGCCTCGGCCTCGGTATCGCTGTCCTATGGCGCCCACTCGAACCTTTGCGTCAACCAGATCAAGCTGAACGGCAACGAGGCCCAGAAGAAGAAGTACCTGCCGGGTCTCGTTTCGGGCGAACACGTGGGCGCGCTGGCGATGAGCGAGCCGGGCGCCGGGTCCGACGTGGTTTCGATGAAGCTCGCCGCCGAGAAACGCAACGATCACTATCGGCTGAACGGCAACAAGTACTGGATCACCAACGGCCCCGACGCCGACACGCTGGTGGTCTATGCCAAGACCGACCCGGAGGCGGGCAGCAAGGGCATCACCGCCTTCCTGATCGAGAAGTCGATGAAGGGTTTCTCCACCTCGAAGCATTTCGACAAGCTCGGGATGCGCGGGTCGAACACCGCCGAGCTGATCTTTGACGACGTGGAAGTGCCCTTCGAGAACGTGCTGGGCGAGGAGGGGCGCGGCGTCGCCGTGCTGATGTCCGGGCTCGACTATGAACGCGTGGTGCTGGCGGGCATCGGCCTCGGCATCATGGCCGCCTGCATGGACGAGATCATGCCCTACCTGAAGGAGCGCAAGCAGTTCGGGCAGAGCATCGGGAACTTCCAGCTGATGCAGGGCAAGATCGCCGACATGTATACGGCGATGAACTCGGCGCGCGCCTACGTCTACGAGGTGGCCAAGGCCTGCGACCGGGGCGACGTGACGCGCCAGGATGCGGCGGCCTGCTGTCTCTATGCCTCCGAGGAAGCTATGAAACAGGCGCACCAAGCGGTGCAAGCGATGGGCGGGGCGGGGTTCCTGAACGACGCGCCGGTGGCGCGCATCTTCCGTGACGCCAAGCTGATGGAGATCGGGGCAGGGACCTCGGAAATCCGTCGCATGCTGGTGGGCCGCGAGCTCATGGCGTCGATGTAGCCGGGCAAGAGGGCCCGCATGGACGAGGCTGTACCATGCGGGCCGTTGCGGCCGGGGACCTTGCGGCCCCCGGTGTCTTCAGGGAGGAGATCAGAAGCGGTGAACGTAGCTCACGCCGAGGGTGACCGGATCGATTTCGGCGGTGCCGATGGCGGTGCCGTTCAGCGTCGCGTCCGTGCTGATGTCCATGTAGCGGATGTTCATCCGCAGCGCGCCGCGTTCCGAGATCTGCCAGTCGGCGCCGATGCTGGCGGCAAGGCCAAAGCTGTCGTCCAGCTTGAGGTCGCCCAGCGGCGAGGATTCCTCGAAGAAGGTGGTGTAGTTCAGGCCGAGACCGACGAAGGGCTTGAAGTTGCCACGGGTCGGGAAGTGGTAGTTCACCGAGATGGTCGGCGGCAGCTGCTTGGTCGAGCCGGCAAAGGCGCCCCCGAGGCTGATGTCATGCTCGAAGGGTGTGGCGGCGAGGATCTCGATGCCGAGATTGTCGCGGATGAAGTATTCACCGGTCAGCGAGAGCTGGGTGCTGTCGTCGATGGTGGTCGCGGCACCGGCGACGCTGCCATTGTCCGACTTCGGATTGACGTTGATGATACCGATGCCAAGCGTCCAGTCCCCGCGGGACTGGGCGGCGGCGGGGCCCGCGAGGGCGGCCAGGGCAGCGGTGAGGGCCAGAGCTGCGGTCGAGCGTGTCATGGCGATATTCCTTTGTCTTCTGGTTACGCGCCCCTTTTGCGCCCGGCGGGGCCTGCGCACCCTGATCCAGATCAAGTGAGCGCCCTGTTACCCCTTGGGAATGCAGGCGTTTCTCGCATGGCCGCCATGCGCTGGCCGGAGGGCTGGGCATGAGCGCGCCCCGGGGCATTCCCGGTCTTGGCCCCGATGGCGGTTGGGCCATCCCTGCGCAGCTGAACATGGCGCGGCAGGCGCTGGATCATCCGGCGGAGGCCCTCGCGGTGATCGACCTCACCGGGGGAGCGCGGCGTGATGTGACCTTTGGCGCACTGTCGCAGATGGTCGACGGGCTGGCGCGGCGGCTGCTGGAGGAGGTGCGCCCGGGCGACCGTGTCGGCGTGTTGCTGAGCCAGTCGCCCTGGTGCGTGGCGGCCCATCTCGCGATCTGGAAGATCGGGGCGATCTCGGTGCCGCTCTTCAAGCTGTTCAAGCGCGACGCGCTGCAGAGCCGGGTCACCGACGCCGGGACGGCGCTGGTATTGACCGACGCGGAGGGCGCGGCGCTGCTGGGCGATCTGGCGCGGCCCCTGCTGGCGGCCGAGGCCGGGCGCGAGGGCGCGCGGGTGCCCTTTGCAGACACCGGTCCGGACGATCCGGCGATCATCATCTACACCAGCGGCACCACCGGCAGCCCCAAGGGCGCGCTGCACGGGCACCGGCTGCTGACCGGTCACCTGCCGGGCGTTTCCGTCAGCCACGATCACCTCGGCCAGCCCGGCGACTGCCTGTGGACTCCGGCGGACTGGGCGTGGATCGGCGGGCTCTTCGACATTGCCATGCCGGGGCTGGCGCTGGGCGTGCCGGTGGTCGCCGCACGAATGGAGAAATTCACCCCCGAGGGCTGCGCCGCGATTATCCAGGAGGGCGGAGTGAAGAATGTCTTCTTCCCGCCCACCGCGCTGCGGATGCTCAAGGCTGCCGACATGGCGCTGCCCGGCCTGCGCTCGGTCGCAAGCGGGGGAGAGCCGCTCGGGGCCGAGATGCTGGACTGGGGGCGGCGCGCCTTTGGCCTCGCCATCAACGAGTTCTACGGCCAGACCGAATGCAACATGGTCGCCTCCTCCTGCGGGGCCGACTTCCCGGCGCGGCCCGGCTGCATCGGGCGCCCCGTGCCGGGCCACCGGGTCGAGGTGATCGACGCCGCGGGCAACCCGACGCGCGCGGAGGGCGATATCGCGGTGCACCGCGGGTCCGCTTCGATGCTGCTGGCATACTGGAACCGTCCCGACGCGACCGCCGAGAAGTTCCGCAGCGACTGGCTGGTGATGGGCGACCGTGGGGTCTGGGAGGGCGACTACCTTCGCTTCGTGGGTCGCGAGGATGACGTCATCACCTCGGCGGGCTACCGCATCGGCCCCGCCGAGATCGAGGACTGCCTGCTCACCCACCCCGACGTGGCGACCGTCGGCGTCGTCGGCAAGCCCGATCCGCTGAGAACCGAGATCGTCAAGGCCTATGTGGTGCTGAAGCCGGGGGCCAAGAGAGACGCCGCCGCGCTGCAGGTCTGGGTCAAGGAGAGGCTCGCGGGCTATTCCTACCCGCGCGAAATCGCCTTTCTTGAGGCCCTGCCGATGACAGTGACGGGCAAGGTGATCCGGCGCGAGTTGAAGGCGCTGGCGGCGCAGGAGGACATCGGATGAGACGCTTGGCGCTGGCAGCTCTGTTGCTGATCGCAGGCGTAGGCGCCACCAGCCTGCGGGCGCAGGACGTCCGGGTGAACGAGGCGACGGTCCAGTCCTGTTTTGCCTACGCAGGCCCCGGAGACGTCGCCCCGGCCTGCCTCGGCGCGGCATCTAACGCGTGCCAGCAGACGAACGCTTCGACCCTTGGAATATCGCTGTGCCTCCAGGCCGAAACGGCGGTCTGGGACAGCCTGCTGAACCGGGAGTACCAGGCGCGCCAGTCGCAGTTTTCGGCGCAGGACCCTGCGGGCGGGATCGGCAACGCCCTGCGCGATGCCCAGCGGGCCTGGATCGCCTACCGAGACGCCGAATGCGGCCTCGCCTATGCACGCTGGCAGGATGGATCGATGCGCGTGATCGTCGCCGCCAACTGCCTCATGACCATGACGGCACAGCGGGCCATCGAACTTCGCGACATGAAGGGAAACTGAAATGAAACTGCAATCCCGGGCCATCCCCTCGTCCGAGGACTTCCAGACCAATATCTCGGCCCACCTGGCCGCGCTGGAGGACATCCGCTCCGCTGCCGACCATGCGGCTTCAGGCGGCGGGCAGAAGTCCCGCGACCGCCACGTGTCGCGCGGCAAGATGCTCCCGCGCGAGCGGGTGGCCAACCTGCTCGACCCGGGCACGCCCTTCCTCGAGATCGGCGCGACGGCGGCACACGGCATGTACGATGACGCCGCCCCCTGCGCCGGGGTCATCGCGGGGATCGGTCGGGTCGAGGGGCAGGAGGTCATGGTGGTCTGCAACGACGCCACCGTGAAGGGCGGCACCTACTACCCGATGACGGTCAAGAAGCACCTGCGCGCGCAGGAGATCGCCGAGGCCAACCATCTGCCCTGCGTCTACCTCGTGGACTCGGGCGGCGCGAACCTCCCCAACCAGGACGAGGTGTTCCCCGACCGCGACCACTTCGGGCGCATCTTCTTCAATCAGGCGAACATGAGCGCCAAGGGCATTCCTCAGATCGCCGTGGTCATGGGCTCCTGCACCGCCGGGGGGGCCTATGTGCCCGCCATGTCCGACGTGACCATCATCGTGAAGGAGCAGGGCACCATCTTCCTCGCCGGTCCGCCGCTGGTAAAGGCCGCGACAGGCGAGGTGGTCAGCGCCGAGGACCTCGGTGGCGGCGACGTCCACACGCGCCTTTCGGGCGTGGCCGATTACCTTGCCGAGGACGACAGCCATGCCCTCGCACTGGCCCGCCGCGCGGTCGCCGGGCTGAACCGCTCGAAACCCGCGACGGTGAACTGGGCCGCGCCCGAGGAGCCTGCCTATGACCCGGCAGAGATCCTCGGCGTGGTTCCGGCAGACCTGCGCACGCCCTACGACATCCGCGAAGTCATCGCCCGCGTGGTCGACGGCTCGCGCTTTGACGAGTTCAAGGCCCGCTTCGGCGAGACGCTGGTCTGCGGCTTTGCCCATGTAAAGGGCTGCCCGGTCGGGATCGTCGCCAACAACGGCGTGCTGTTCTCGGAATCCGCCCAGAAGGGCGCCCATTTCGTCGAGCTCTGCAGCCAGCGCAACATCCCGCTGGTCTTTCTGCAGAACATCACCGGCTTCATGGTCGGGCGGAAATACGAATCCGAGGGCATCGCCCGGCATGGCGCCAAGATGGTCACCGCCGTCGCCACCACCCGTGTGCCGAAGATCACCATGCTGGTCGGCGGGTCCTATGGCGCGGGCAACTACGGCATGTGCGGCCGCGCCTACGCGCCGCGCTTCCTCTGGACCTGGCCCAATTCGCGCATCTCGGTGATGGGCGGCGAACAGGCGGCGGGCGTGCTCGCCACCGTGCGGCGCGAGGGCATCGAGCGCGCGGGCGGCAGCTGGTCCGCCGAGGAGGAGGCCGAGTTCAAGCGCCCCACGCTCGAGATGTTCGCCGAGCAGTCGCACCCGCTCTACGCCTCCGCCCGGCTCTGGGACGACGGCATCATCGACCCGAGAAAGACGCGCGACGTTCTGGCCCTCTCGCTCAGCGCCGCGCTGAACGCTCCCATCGAAGAGACACGCTTCGGCGTGTTCCGGATGTAGCCATGTCCCTTGCGCGGATCGGCGATCTGACCCTGCGGGCCCGAAAGTACGAGTTCCCGGACGGGAGCGACTACTTCGATCGAAACTGGCTGAACATCTCGGTCACGCTGTCCGGCGGTGCAGAGCCGCTCTCCTATCAATGGCCCTGCCTGCTGACCACCGACCTCCGGCAGTTCCGCGACCGGCTCTCGGTCCTGCTTGCGGGCCTTGCGGACACGGCCTCGCTCGATTCCATGGAGCCCCACATCTACGTGGTGATGTCTCGCGCGGGGTCAGGTAGCTACAGCGCACAACTCAGCATCCGCGATCTCGCGGACCGCGAGCATCAGCGCTCGACCGATCTATCGCCCACCGACGTCCTCGCGCTACGGAACCAGCTGGACGAGATAATAGCGCTCTTTCCCGAGCGCGATGGCGGGGAGGTGTGATCTTGGACCTCCCTGTTCATCTTTTCTTCGAAAATACTCCCGGGGGGCTCCGGGGGGCAGGCGGCCCCCCGGTCCGGCACCAGACACAAAGGACAGACCCATGTTCGATACCATCCTGATCGCCAACCGCGGTGAGATCGCCTGCCGTGTCATCGAGACGGCGCGGGCCATGGGCGTGCGCACGGTCGCCGTCTATTCCGACGCCGATGCCGGGGCAAAGCACGTCCAGATGGCGGACCGGGCGGTGCATATCGGCGGCGCCGCACCCTCCGAGAGCTACCTGCGCGGCGATGTGATCGTCGCGGCAGCGCGGGCAACGGGGGCGCAGGCGATCCACCCGGGCTACGGCTTCCTCTCCGAGAACCCCGATTTCGTCGCCGCAGTCGAGGCGGCGGGGCTCACCTTCATCGGCCCTTCGGCCCGGGCGATCCGCGCCATGGGCCTGAAGGACGCCGCCAAGGCGCTGATGGAAAAGGCCGGGGTGCCGGTGGTTCCGGGCTATCACGGCGAAAACCAGGACCCGGAGTTCCTTGCGCGGCAGGCCGGGGAGATCGGCTATCCGGTTCTGATCAAGGCGGTGGCGGGCGGCGGCGGCAAGGGCATGCGTCTGGTCGAGCGGGCCGGAGATTTTGCCGATGCGCTGGTTTCGGCGCAGGGCGAGGCCCGGACGGCCTTTGGCAACCCGGCGGTCCTGATCGAGAAGTACGTGAGCAAGCCGCGCCATATCGAGCTTCAGGTGTTCGGCGACGGCGAGCGGGCCGTGCACCTCTTCGAGCGTGACTGCTCGCTGCAGCGCCGGCACCAGAAAGTGATCGAGGAAGCCCCGGCGCCCGGCATGACCGCCGAGATGCGCGCAGCGATGGGCGAGGCGGCAGTGCGCGCGGCCGAGGCCATCGGCTATCGCGGTGCGGGCACCATCGAATTCATCGTCGATGCCTCCGAGGGGCTCCGCCCCGACCGCTTCTGGTTCATGGAGATGAACACCCGTCTGCAGGTGGAACACCCGGTGAGCGAGGCGATCACCGGCGTTGACCTCGTGGAATGGCAGCTCCGGGTCGCGGCGGGGGAGGCGCTGCCGAAGACGCAGGAACAACTTGCCATCACCGGCCATGCCTTCGAGGCCCGCCTCTATGCCGAGGACGTACCGAAGGGCTTCCTGCCCGCGACAGGTCGGCTGACGCATCTGACCTTTCCCGAGGGCGTTCGCGCGGACAGCGGTGTGCGCGCCGGTGACACCATCAGCCCGTGGTACGACCCGATGATCGCCAAGGTCATCGTGCATGGGCCCACGCGCGCTGTGGCGCTGAAACGGCTGGCTCGGGCGCTGGCCGAGACCCGGGTGGGCGGCACCGTCACCAACCTTGCCTTTCTGGGCGCGCTGGCCGGGCACGAGGGCTTCGCGCGGGGCGATGTCGATACCGGGCTGATCGCGCGCGATCTCGACCAACTGGTGGTTCCGCCTGCACCGCGCCCGCTGCACCTCGTGGCGGCGGCGATGGCCGGGGCCGGGGTGGCCGAACCTGCCGAGAGCGCAGGCTTCTCCCTTTGGGCGCCGCTGCGCCGGACCATCACGCTGAACTGGCAGGACGAGACGGTGAACGCGGTGCTGATGGCCGAGGAGGAGAACCGTCAGCGCTGGGAAGTGGCGGAGCGCACCCTTGTGGCCGAGCGCGCCGGGAGACAGTGGCGGATCGACGGAGAGCCGATGCCCGCGACCGCCCGGGCCGGGAACCATGTCACCGTCTTCGACGACTACGGGCTGGAATTCACCCTCGTGAACCCGCTGGAGCGCGCGGCGGGCCGCAGCGGCGATGGAAACCTGATCGAGGCGCCGATGCCGGGTCTGGTCAAGTCGGTGCACGCCACCGTGGGCCAGAGCGTGTCCGAGGGCGACCGGCTGGCCGTTCTCGAAGCGATGAAGATGGAACACGCGCTTCTGGCCGAGCGCGACGGGGTCGTTGCCGAGGTGCTGGTGAGCGCCGGGTCTCAGGTCGAGGCCGGGGCCGCGCTGGTGCGTCTCGAGGCGGAGGAGACCTGAGCGATACCTGTGGTCAATCGGGTTCCTTTGAGTCTTTATGAAGGGCAGAAGCAGGGAGGACGTCATGCTGGGTTCGGTTGAGATCTTCGAGGTGGGGCCGCGCGACGGCCTGCAGAACGAAAAGCGCGAGATCCCGGTCTCGGAAAAGGTCGCGCTGGTGGATTGCCTGAGCCGCGCGGGGTTCTCGCGGATCGAATGCGCAAGCTTCGTCAGCCCCAAGTGGGTGCCGCAGATGGCGGGCAGCGCCGAGGTGCTGGCCGGGATCAAGAAGGCAGACGGCGTCCGCTACGCGGCGCTGACCCCGAACATGCGCGGCTACGAGGATGCGCTGGCGGCGGGGGCCGACGAGATCGCGGTATTCGCCTCGGCGAGCGAGGGGTTCAGCCGTGCCAACATCAACGCCTCCATCGCGGAATCGATCGAACGGTTCGAGCCGATCCTCGAGGCCGCGCGCCATATCGACCTGCCGGTCCGGGGCTATGTCTCCTGCGTGACCGACTGCCCCTATGACGGTGCGGTGGCCCCGGCACAGGTGGCCGCTGTCGCCGACCGGCTCTTCGCGCTCGGCTGCTACGAGATCTCTCTGGGCGACACGCTGGGGCAGGCGACCCCGGACAAGGTCGCCCGGATGCTGCTGGCAGTGCGCGACGTGGTGCCAGCCGGCCGGCTTGCCGGTCATTTCCACGACACCTCCGGGCGCGCCATCGACAATATCGACGCCGCGCTCGCCCTCGGGGTCCGGGTCTTCGACTCGGCTGTCGGCGGGCTGGGCGGCTGCCCCTATGCGCCGGGTGCGGCGGGCAACGTGGCCACCGAGGCCGTAGCCGCGCATCTCGAGCGGCTGGGGTACAAGACGGGGCTGGACCTCGACGTGGTGAACGAGGCGGCGGCGATGGCCCGCGCCATGCGGACGGCGTGAGGCAAGGCATGTACGAAACGATTACGGTTGAAACCGACGCCCGTGGCGTCGCCACCCTGACTCTGAACCGCGCCGACAAGCACAACGCGATGTCGGCGCAGATGATCGCCGAACTGACCGAGGCCGCGGCTCGTATCGCGGCGGACCGGACGGTGCGCGTGGTCATCCTGACCGGGGCAGGGGCCTCCTTCTGCGCCGGAGGAGATCTCAAGTGGATGCAGGCCCAGATGGCGGCCGACCCCGAGACCCGCTATGCCGAGGCGCGCAAGCTGGCCGAGATGCTCTTTGCCATGAACACCCTGCCGCAGCCGGTGATCGGCGCGATCCAGGGCAATGCCTTTGGCGGCGGGCTGGGCCTGATCAGCATCTGCGACGTGGCCATCGGGGTCGAAACGCTGAAGCTCGGCTTTACCGAGACCCGTCTTGGCCTGATCCCGGCCACCATCAGCCCCTACTGCCTGGCCCGCATGGGCGAGGCGATGGCGCGGCGCGTCTTCATGTCGGCCCGCCTGTTCGGCGCGGCAGAGGCGGTAACGCTTGGCCTGCTGGCGCAGGCGGTCCCGGCCGAGGCGCTGGCAGAAGCCATCGAGGCCGAGGTGAAGCCCTACCTTGCCTGCGCGCCGAGCGCGGTGGCCGCCTCCAAGCGGCTGGCCCGCGACATGGGCACCGTCATCGACGACGCGGTGATCGACCGGACCATTCGCGCCCTCGTCACCCAGTGGGAGACCGAGGAGGCGAAGGCGGGCGTTGCCGCTTTCTTCGACAAGCGCAAGGCCCCCTGGATCCAGGAGTGAGTCGCCCCGGCCGGGCGGCTCGGGCGGTCAGCATCTGTTAATACTTTGAACACAATCTCATTCTGCGGGGATTCCGCGGCGAAACCTGTTGTCCGGCCCCGTTGACCCTCCCTTTCGACGGGGCTAGAGAGAGGAACAAGTCAACACGCCACTTGACGGCGCGCCCCACCGATCACGCGTCGCGGGGGCCTGCGCAGCAAAAGGAGCCACTCGTGGAAGAGATGTTGCGGGAATACCTCCCAATTCTGGTGTTTTTGGCCGTTGCAATCGCGTTGGGCGTTATCCTGATCGTTGCGGCAGTGGTCATCGCGGTGCGTAATCCGGACCCCGAGAAGGTTTCGGCCTACGAATGCGGGTTCAACGCCTTCGACGATGCGCGGATGAAGTTCGACGTCCGATTCTACCTCGTGTCGATCCTCTTCATCATCTTCGATCTCGAGATCGCCTTCCTGTTCCCCTGGGCCGTGGCCTTCAAGGACGTGAGCATGGTCGGCTTCTGGTCGATGATGGTGTTCCTCGCCGTGCTGACCATCGGCTTTGCCTATGAATGGAAGAAGGGGGCTCTCGAATGGGAGTGAGCACCGCAGTAAACAGTGCCGGCGCCGACAAGGAAGTCGCCACCCAGGCCCTGAACAAGGAACTGCAGGACAAGGGTTTCCTGCTGACCTCGACCGAGGACCTGATCAACTGGGCGCGCACCGGCTCGCTGCACTGGATGACCTTCGGCCTCGCCTGCTGCGCGGTCGAGATGATGCACACCTCCATGCCCCGCTACGACGCCGAGCGTTTCGGCATCGCCCCGCGCGCCTCTCCGCGCCAGTCTGACGTGATGATCGTCGCCGGCACGCTGACCAACAAGATGGCCCCGGCGCTGCGCAAGGTCTACGACCAGATGCCCGAGCCGCGTTACGTGATCTCGATGGGCTCCTGCGCCAACGGCGGCGGCTACTATCACTATTCCTATTCCGTTGTGCGCGGCTGTGACCGGATCGTGCCGGTCGACATCTACGTGCCCGGCTGCCCCCCGACCGCAGAAGCGCTGCTCTACGGCCTGATGCAGCTGCAACGGAAGATCCGCCGCACGGGGACTATCACACGATGAGCGAAGCGCTGAATGAACTCGGGACCCATATCGAGCTGAAGCGGCCCGATTGCGTCCTGTCGTGGGACGTGAGCCACGGCGAGCTGAATATCGACGTGACGCCCGCGAACATCGTCGGTTTCGTCGAGTTCCTGACCGCCGACTCGAGCTGCCGGTTCTCGTCGCTGGTCGACATCACCGCGGTGGACTACCCCGAACGCGCCAAGCGCTTCGATGTCGTCTATCACTTCCTGTCGATGTACCAGAACCAGCGCATCCGCCTGCGGGTGTCGATCCGCGAGGACGAGATCGTTCCCTCGATCATCGAGATCCACCCCTCGGCCAACTGGTTCGAGCGCGAGACCTACGACATGTTCGGGATCCTGTTCTCGGGTCACCCGGACCTGCGCCGAATCCTGACCGACTACGGGTTCCGGGGGCATCCGCTGCGCAAGGACTTCCCGACCACCGGCTATACCGAGGTCCGTTACGACGAGGCCGAGAAGCGCGTGGTCTATGAACCGGTGAGCCTGGTGCAGGAATACCGGCAGTTCGATTTCATGTCGCCGTGGGAGGGTGCCGAGTACATCCTGCCGGGTGACGAGCGGTCCTGAAGGGACGGGTGGCTTAGGCAGCTATGGACGCAGTTCGCACATCAGCCGCACCCGTCGCGGGTGAAGCCGATCACCGGCTCTCCAACGTGGAGACGGTGGTGGTCTGCATCGGTGCGCAGAAGGCGTCCACGACATGGCTGCACCAGCTGCTGGAGAGCCGGCCCGACGCGGCCCGGTCCCGGTTCAAGGAAATCGAGTACTGGTGGGAAGACGCCATCTTTCACGGGCGGGTCACCCCGATGACCCGCGTCAAGCAGGTGAGCGAACTGACCGTCGTGCGCGATTACGTCTCGGCCATGCTGTCGGGCGGCCCGAAAGGGATGTACCGGTTCTGGAAGAGCGACAGCTATCGCCGCTACCGCGAAAAGATGCGGACGGCCCCCTCGCTCGACGACTACATCAGCGTTCTGCTGCCCGACCCTTCGCGCCAGTACGGCGTGGCGATGGACTTCTCGCCCAACTACGCGCTGCTGACGCAGGAGTCGTTCCGCGACATGTACCGGTTCTTCGGGGACAAGCTGCGCGTGGTCCTGATCATGCGCGAGCCGGTCGAGCGCATCTGGTCGATGGCCAAGCATTATGCCCGCAACTCCGCAGCCAACCTCGAAGAGGGCAGGGTGCAGGACGAGTTTCGGAAAATCGTGGAAAAGCCGTCGGACATCGGCTATTCGCGCAGCCGGTACGAGCTGACGGCCCAGCAACTGGAAGAGGCGATTCCGCCGGAGCAGGTCCTCTACCTGTTCCACGAGTCGATCCGCTCTCCGGAAGAGATGGAGCGGCTCAGGGTTTTCCTCGGGTTCGAGACACTCGAAGCCGAAACGCTCTCGAAAGCGGTGAACGTGTCCGAGACGAAGCAGGTGCCACCGCCGGCACTGGTTGAGATGGCGCGACGCCAGCTGGAGCCGACCTACGAGTGGGCCCAGAGGCGTTTCGGTGGGCGTCTGCCCGACAAATGGCGCGTTTCCGCGCCCACAAGAACATGAACGGATTGGAGAGCATGATGGACGGCTCCAAAGGTTTCGAAGACGCCCTGACAGGCGAGCAGAAGATCCGCAACTTCAACATCAACTTCGGTCCGCAACACCCTGCGGCGCACGGCGTTCTTCGCCTCGTGCTGGAACTGGACGGCGAGATCGTCGAGCGTTGCGACCCGCACATCGGCCTGCTGCACCGTGGCACCGAGAAGCTGATGGAAAGCCGGACCTACCTGCAGAACCTGCCTTACTTCGACCGCCTCGACTACGTGGCGCCGATGAACCAGGAACATGCCTGGTGCCTCGCCATCGAGAAGCTGCTCAAGCTGGAGGTTCCGCGTCGCGCCCAGCTGATCCGGGTGCTCTACTCCGAGATCGGCCGCGTGTTGAACCACCTGCTGAACGTGACCACGCAGGCCATGGACGTGGGGGCGCTGACGCCGCCGCTCTGGGGCTTCGAGGAACGCGAAGACCTGATGATCTTCTATGAACGCGCCTGCGGCGCGCGTCTGCACGCGGCCTACTTCCGGCCCGGTGGCGTTCATCAGGATCTGCCTGACGAACTGCTCGACGATATCGAGGAGTGGGCGATCCGCTTCCCGCAGAAGCTGGACGACATCGACGGCCTGCTGACCGAGAACCGCATCTTCAAGCAGCGCAACGTCGACATCGGCATCGTGAGCGAGAAGGAAATCCAGGAATGGGGCTTCTCCGGCGTCATGGTGCGCGGGTCCGGCCTAGCCTGGGACCTGCGGCGCGCGCAGCCCTATGAGTGCTACGACGAGTTCGACTTCCAGATCCCGGTGGGCAAGAACGGCGACTGCTACGACCGCTACCTCGTCCGCATGGAAGAGATGCGCCAGTCGACCTCGATCATCCGCCAGGCGATCGTGAAACTGCGCGAAGCCACCGGCGACGTGCTGGCCCGCGGCAAGACCACACCGCCGAAACGGTCTGACATGAAGACCTCGATGGAATCCCTGATCCATCACTTCAAGCTCTACACCGAGGGTTTCCACGTCCCGGCGGGCGAGGTCTATGCCGCCGTCGAGGCGCCCAAGGGCGAATTCGGCGTCTACCTCGTGGCCGACGGATCGAACAAGCCCTACCGCGCCAAGATCCGGGCTCCCGGTTACCTGCACCTGCAGGCGATGGACCACGTCGCCAAGGGCCACCAGCTGGCCGATGTCGCGGCCATCATCGGGACCCTCGACATCGTGTTCGGCGAGGTCGACCGTTGACCGGCGGCGCGCCGGACAGGACTGATGCTACCGCCGGTGCCACGGGCACCGGCGCCCCGAATAGAAAGACGATCTAGATGCTCCGCCGTCTCCACCACGAACAGCCCGAAAGCTTTGCCTTCACCCCGGCCAACATGGCCTGGGCGGAAAAGCAGATCTCGAAGTACCCCGCCGGGCGTGAAGCCTCGGCGATCATCCCGCTGCTGTGGCGGGCGCAGGAGCAGGAAGGCTGGCTGAGCCAGCCCGCCATCGAGGCCGTGGCCGAGATGCTGGGCATGGCCTATATCCGCGCCCTCGAGGTCGCCACCTTCTACTTCATGTTCCAGCTACAACCGGTTGGCAGCATTGCGAACATCCAGATCTGCGGCACCACGACCTGCATGATCTGCGGCTCGGGCGACCTGATCGAGGTCTGCAAGTCCAAGATCGCTCCCAAACCGCATCAGGTCTCGGCTGACGGCAAGTTCTCGTGGGAAGAGGTCGAATGCCTCGGGGCCTGCGCCAACGCGCCGATGGCCCAGATCGGCAAGGACTACTACGAGGACCTGACCGGCGCGCGCCTGTCCGAGATCATCGACGAACTCTCCTCCGGCAAGGTACCGGTGCCGGGCCCGCAGAACGGCCGCTATTCGTCCGAACCGCTCAGCGGTCTGACCTCGCTGACCGAGTACGACAGCGGGCGGACCCAGTACAACGCCTCGGTGCAGCGCGCCGTGGACGTCGGCGAGACGGTCAAGCGCATCGACGGGACCGAGGTTCCGCTGGTCGCGCCCTGGACCGATCAGGGCGGCCGCCCGCACGGCGAGTCGGCCGTGGTGGAGGCCACCATCGCCCCGACCGCGCCCAAGGCCGGTGCCAACGAGGCGAAGCCCTCCAAGGCCAAGCCCGCGGACGAGACCGGTGTGACGGTGCAGGAGGCCAAGGCAACCTCGGCCGCCAAGCCCGTATCGGCGGACGAGCCGGAAGCGGGTGAAAAGCCCGAACTGCTGAACGCGCCGCGCGCGGGCAAGGCGGATGACCTCAAGATGATCAAGGGCGTCGGTCCCAAGCTCGAAGGCGTACTGCACGACATCGGCGTCTATCACTTCGACCAGATCGCGGCCTGGACCCCGGCGGAAGTCGCCTGGGCCGACCAGAACCTCGTCGGCTTCAAGGGCCGTGTCAGCCGCGATGGCTGGGTCGAGCAGGCCAAGCTTCTGGCCACGGGCGGGGAGACCGAATTCTCCAAGCGGGCCAAGGACGAAGGTATCTACGAAGACTGAACTCACTGAACGGCAAGGGGGCACGGAACACGCATGACGACGGCAACGGAACAGGAAGACTGCGCCAAACGCTGCTGGCTTATCGGCCTGGCGGTGGCGGTGGTTCTTGCGCTGCTGCTGATGCTGTTCGGCGTCGGGTTCCTGATGTCGCTGTTCATCGGCATCCTGGCCTTCGTGGCCGTGGGCGAAGCGCTGCTTTACTTCTGGTGCCGCGAGGCGCCGGTGGTGACACGCGCCCCGGCCGCGCCCGTCGCGGCCCCGGTTGAATCACAGCCCATGGTCGAGGCCAAGCCCGCGCCGGAGGCAAAGGTTGAGCCGGAGGCAAAGGCCGAGCCTGCGACTGTGCAGAGTGACGTGGAGACGCCCGCCGCTGCGGTGGTGAAGGCGACGACCGCGCTGCCGGGACAGGCCGAACTCGCCGAGCGCAAGGGCAGCTGGAAGTACGAGGGCGGGGCAGCCGTGCCGGCCGCAGCCGCAGCCGAGGGCAGGGCACCCGGTGCCGTCGACGCCGCACGCGGCGGCAAGGCGGACAACCTCAAGAAGATCAAGGGCGTCGGTCCCAAGCTCGAAGGCGTGCTGAACGGGGTCGGGGTCTATCACTTCGACCAGATCGCAGCCTGGAGCGAGGCCGACGTGGCCTGGGCAGACGAGAACCTCGTTGGCTTCAAGGGCCGGGTCAGCCGTGACGACTGGGTGGCCCAGGCGAAGATCCTCGCCAGTGGCGGCGAGACCGAGTTTTCCAAGCGGACGAAACCGTGAGGGGACCGCAGACAGAAATGGGCGCGAACAGGGACAAGTCCAACAGGGCACGGCAGCGGGTGGCGCTGCTGATTGCCGGGATGGGTCTTCTCTGGCTCGCCGCGAATGCAGCCGGGTCCTACCTGGGCTGGTCCGACCGGACCCTCGCCCTGTTCGACCTGATCGCGCTGGCCGGGTTCGGCTTTGCGCTGTGGCAGACGATCAACATCTGGCGCGACCGCCAGAACGACAAGGGTTAGGCAGATGCTGAAAGACCAGGACCGGATCTTTACCAACCTCTACGGGATGCACGACCGGACGCTGAAAGGCGCCCAGGCGCGCGGCCATTGGGACGGGACCGCCGGTATCATCCAGAAGGGCCGGGACTGGATCATCCAGCAGATGAAGGACAGCGGCCTGCGCGGTCGTGGCGGCGCGGGCTTCCCCACCGGCCTCAAGTGGTCCTTCATGCCCAAGGAAAGCGACGGGCGTCCGCATTACCTTGTCGTCAACGCCGACGAATCCGAACCCGCGACCTGCAAGGACCGCGAGATCATGCGCCACGATCCGCACACGCTGATCGAAGGCTGCCTGATCGCCTCCTTCGCGATGGGCGCGCACGCGGCCTACATCTACATCCGCGGCGAATACATCCGCGAGAAAGAGGCGCTGCAGGCCGCCATCGACGAATGCTATGACGCCGGCCTGCTGGGCAAGAACGCCGCCAAGTCGGGCTGGGATTTCGACCTCTACCTGCACCACGGGGCCGGGGCCTATATCTGCGGCGAGGAAACCGCGCTGCTGGAAAGCCTCGAAGGCCGCAAGGGAATGCCCCGGATGAAGCCGCCGTTTCCGGCGGGCGCGGGCCTCTACGGCTGCCCGACCACGGTGAACAACGTCGAATCCATCGCCGTCTGCCCGACCATCCTGCGCCGTGGCCCCGAGTGGTTCTCGTCCTTCGGCCGTCCGAACAACGCGGGCACCAAGCTGATGGCGCTGACCGGCCACGTGAACACGCCCTGCGTCTTTGAAGAAGAGATGAGCCTCTCGGTCCGCGAGATCATCGAAAAGCACGGCGGCGGCATCCGTGGCGGCTGGGACAACCTCAAGGCCATCATCCCCGGCGGCGCGTCCTGCCCGGTGCTGCCCAAGGACAAGCTGGAAGACGCGATCTTCGACTTCGACTGGATGCGCCAGAACCAGTCTTCGTTCGGAACCGGCTGCATGATCGTGATGGACAACTCCGTCGACGTCATCAAGGCCGTGTGGCGCCTCTCGGCCTTCTTCAAGCACGAGAGCTGCGGCCAGTGCACACCTTGCCGTGAAGGCACCGGCTGGATGATGCGCGTGATGGACCGTCTGGTCACCGGCGAGGCGGAGGTCGAGGAGATCGACATGCTGCTCGACGTGACCAAGCAGGTTGAAGGCCACACCATCTGCGCGCTCGGCGACGCGGCGGCATGGCCGATCCAGGGCCTGATCCGTCACTTCCGCGACGAGATCGAGGACCGCATCAAGGCCAAGCGCACCGGCCGCGTCAGCGCGGTGGCGGCGGAGTAAGCCTTGCGGATTCTCGCCTTCATACCCCTCGCGGCGCTGCTGGCCGCCTGCGTGGCAACCCCGCGCATGGACGACCCGCGCGCCGCCGCGATGATCTCGATGGACGGGCCGCAGCATTATGCGGACCGCAACGTCGTGCGCGAACTCGCGGTGAACTGCGCGCGGTATCGCTATGACGAGGAACTCGCCACGGCGATGACGCAGGAACGCATCAGGCAGGGGCGCCAGACCCTGATCCAGGTGCAGGGCGCCACCGATCTCGAAACCGATCTGCAGCGCCGGTCGCTGGCAGCCCGGTATGGCAGCGCGGACTACTGGAACCTCGACCCCTGCGCGGTGCTCGATGACGAAACCGCGCGGCAGACGCCGCGCAGCGTACTTGTGGTTAGGAGGGGATGAGCATGACCATGCATATCAGATCGACGGCGCTGGTCGCCGGGCTTGCCGTTGCCCTGACCGCCCTGGGCGGGTGCAGCACCTTCCAGGACAAGGAAAACCGTATCCTGTTCGACGGGATCAACTTCCGGACCAAGTCCAAGCGGATCGACGACGACTGGTCGCGGTTCACCGTGACGGTGCCGAATGTCTCGCGCTCGCTCACCGGTGCGCTGGAGGCAGGCGACTACGAGGGCACGCGCTATTGCGTGACCAACTTCGGCACCTCGCGCATCAAGTGGACGGTCGGGCCCGATACTCCGCCGCAGCAGCTGCCGATCAACAAGGACGACCTGACCCTGAGCGGGGAATGCAATCCGTGACCCTGTCTTGGCATATCCCCGCCACCGGCGCGGGCCTGCTATTGCATGACAGGTCGGCGGCATGGCCAGATCTGCGCTCCTGGAAGGAGTGTCTTGATATGAATAAACTGGTTACCACCCTGCTGGCCGCCGCCACCGGCGCGCTGACCCTTGCGACTCCCGCCGCCGCCCGGCCGGCGCTGCGGGACGTGCCCGAGATCGAGAACGGGTTGTTCGCCGTCGCCATCGCGGACGAGATCCGCGATCACTGCGACAGCATCAGCGCCCGTCTGATGCGCGCCATAGGCGTGCTCCAGCGGCTCAAGTCCCGCGCCAATGCGCTCGGCTACTCCGATGCGGAGATCCGGGCCTACATCGAATCCGATGCGGAAAAGGCCCGTATGCGTGCCAAGGGCGAGGCCTTCCTCTCCCAGAACGGCGTGCGCTATGGGCAACCGGAAACATTCTGCGCATTTGGCCGCAGTGAAATACAGAAAAACAGCGCCATCGGCGCGCTGCTGAGGGCGAATTAGATCATGTCTGACCTCCGTAAAATCGTCATCGACGGCAACGAGATCGAAGTGGAAGGGGCGATGACCCTGATCCAGGCCTGCGAACAGGCCGGGGTCGAGGTGCCGCGCTTCTGCTACCACGAGCGTCTGTCGATCGCGGGCAACTGCCGGATGTGCCTGGTCGAGGTTGTCGGCGGCCCGCCGAAGCCCGCCGCCTCCTGCGCCATGCAGGTCAAGGACCTGCGTCCGGGGCCGGAAGGCCAGCCGCCGGTGGTCAAGACGAACTCGCCCATGGTCAAGAAGGCCCGCGAGGGGGTGATGGAGTTCCTCCTGATCAACCATCCGCTGGACTGCCCGATCTGCGACCAGGGCGGCGAATGCGACCTGCAGGACCAGGCGATGGCCTACGGTGTCGACTTCTCGCGCTACCGCGAGCCCAAGCGCGCCACCGAGGACCTGAACCTCGGGCCGCTGGTCGAAACCCACATGACGCGTTGCATCTCCTGCACCCGCTGCGTCCGCTTCACGACCGAGGTTGCCGGCATCACCCAGATGGGCCAGACGGGCCGGGGCGAAGATGCCGAGATTACCTCGTACCTGAACCAGACGCTCGACTCGAACCTGCAGGGCAACATCATCGACCTGTGCCCGGTGGGCGCACTGGTGTCCAAGCCCTATGCCTTCACCGCCCGTCCGTGGGAACTGTCCAAGACCGAGTCGATCGACGTGATGGACGCGCTTGGGTCCAACATCCGCGTCGATGCCAAGGGCCGCGAAGTCATGCGCATCCTGCCGCGCAACCATGACGGCGTGAACGAGGAGTGGATCTCGGACAAGACGCGCTTTGTCTGGGACGGCCTGCGCCGCCAGCGGCTCGACGTTCCCTACATCCGCGAGAACGGCAAGCTGCGCAAAGCGACCTGGGGCGAGGCCCTCGGCAAGGCTGCCGAGGCGCTGAAAGGCGCGGGCAAGGTTGCCGGTATCGTGGGCGACCTCGCCCCGGTCGAGGCCGCTTTCGCCCTGAAACAGCTGGTCGAAGGGCTTGGCGGCGTCGTCGAATGCCGCACCGACGGGGCCAAGCTGCCCGCCGGTAACCGTTCGGCCTATGTGGGTACCGCCGCGATCGAGGATATCGACACTGCCGGTGGCATTCTTCTGATCGGCACCAACCCCGCCATCGAGGCGCCGGTGCTCAATGCCCGCATCCGCAAGGCCTGGACCCGTGGGGCCGAGGTTGGTGTGATCGGCGAGGCAGCCGAACTGACCTACACCTACCACCACTTCGGCACCGATCGTGCCGCGCTGGCCGATCACCTGAAGCTGGCCAAGGACGCCCCGGCGGATGACACGCAGGGCATCGTGATCGTGGGGCAGGGCGCCATTCGCGAGGCCGACGGTCTCGCCGTGCTGGCCATGGCGATGGAAATCGCCGCCGCCCGCGACGCCAAGCTGCTGGTCCTGCACACCGCCGCCTCGCGCGTCGGCGCGATGGACATCGGCGCGGTGACCGAGGGCGGCATGGAAACCGTCTCGCAGGCCGATGTGATTTACAACCTGGGCGCTGACGAGGTCGAGATCGCCGAGGGTCCCTTCGTGATCTACCAGGGCAGCCATGGCGACCGGGGCGCGCACCGCGCGGACCTGATCCTGCCGGGCGCGGCCTATACCGAGGAATCCGGGCTCTTCGTGAACACCGAGGGGCGCCCGCAGATGTCCATGCGCGCCGGCTTCGCGCCGGGGCAGGCCAAGGAAAACTGGGCGATCCTGCGCGCGCTCTCCGGCGAGCTGGGCACCGCGCTGCCCTACGACAGCATCGCACAGCTCCGCATGGCGCTGGTCAGCGCGGTTCCGCACCTCGCCGACATCGACGTGGTGGCAGAGAACGAACCCGTCGCGCTGGAAGCGGGCAAGCTTGGCACCGCGACCTTCCGCAACGCGGTAAGCGACTTCTACCTGAGCAACCCCATCGCACGGGCCTCGGCCCTGATGGCCGAGCTCTCGGCGAACGCCAAGGCACGCACGCAGAAGATCGCCGCCGAATGAAACAGATGGCGATCATATCGCCCCTGGTTCTGGCAGCCTGCGGCACCGCGCCCGCACCGGATGTCGCCCGCTTCGCGCCACAGTACGACGGCGTGGAGACCAGCCTGCTGGACGGCGACCTGGTGCAGTTCTCGGTGACCATGCAGGGGGCCCGGACGGCCGATGACGTGGCCGCTTATGCGGACTGCGCGGCGGCACAATACGCGCTGATCCGGGGCTACGGATTTGCGCGTCATCTACGCACAAATATTGACGAAAAGGGTGGCGCGTGGACGGCGGATGCTGTTTACACCATCTCGCCGACCCTGCCTCGCGGATTGGAGACCATCGACGCCGAAGTCGTCGTGGCCAATTGCGCTGAAAACGGGATACCCACGGTGTGAGGACTTATGGCTGACTTCTTTACTTCCAACCCCTTAGGTATCGCACTGCTGATTCTCGGTCAGATCCTGCTGATCGTGATTCCGCTGCTGGTGGCGCTGGCCTTCCTGCTCTACGCGGACCGCAAGGTCTGGGCCGCGGTCCAGCTGCGGCGCGGCCCGAACGTCGTCGGCGTCTTCGGCCTGATGCAGAGTTTTGCCGACTTCCTGAAGTACATCACCAAGGAAGTCGTCATCCCCGCCGGGTCCGACCGCTTCGTGTTCCTGATGGCACCGGTCATCGCGTTCGTCCTGTCGATGATCGCCTGGGCGGTGATCCCGTTCAACGATGGCTGGATCCTGTCGGACGTGAACGTGGCGGTGCTCTACATCTTCGCGGTGTCCTCGCTCGAGGTTTACGGCATCATCATGGGCGGCTGGGCGTCCAACTCGAAGTACCCGTTCCTCGGCTCGCTGCGCTCTGCCGCGCAGATGATCTCCTACGAGGTCTCCATCGGCCTCATCATCATCGGCGTGATCATCTCGACCGGTTCGATGAACTTCGGAGATATCGTCAAGGCGCAGGACGGGGCCTATGGCCTGCTGAACTGGTACTGGCTGCCGCACTTCCCGATGGTCTTCCTGTTCTTCATCTCGGCGCTCGCCGAGACCAACCGCCCGCCGTTCGACCTTCCCGAAGCGGAATCCGAACTCGTCGCCGGCTATCAGGTCGAATACAGTTCGACCCCGTTCCTGCTGTTCATGATCGGCGAATACGTGGCCATCGTTCTGATGTGCGCGCTTGTCTCGCTGCTGTTCTTCGGCGGCTGGCTCTCGCCCATCCCGGGCCTGCCGGACGGGTTCCTCTGGATGGCGCTCAAGATCATCGCGGTCTTCTTCCTCTTCGCCATGGTGAAGGCCGTCGTCCCGCGCTACCGCTACGACCAGCTGATGCGCCTTGGCTGGAAGGTCTTCCTGCCCTTCAGTCTCGTCTGGGTGGTCTTCGTGAGCTTCGCGGCCAAGTTCGAAATTCTTGGCGGGTTCTGGACCCGCTGGATGATCGGGGGCTGAGGATGACGCTGACACGAACCGCACCGGCGCGCCGGGTCGCACCGAAACTCAACCGGCCCAGGGCCTGACCGACAGGCAGCGAAGGGAGCAATCGAGATGACACAGATCGACTACACCAGAGCCGCCAAGTACTTCCTGCTGGCGGACATGTTCAAAGGGCTCGGGCTGGGGCTCAAGTACCTCGTCAAGCCCAAGGCGACGATCAACTACCCGCACGAGAAGGGCCCGCTGAGCCCGCGTTTCCGGGGCGAGCACGCCCTGCGCCGCTATCCCAACGGGGAAGAGCGCTGCATTGCCTGCAAGCTCTGCGAGGCGATCTGCCCGGCACAGGCCATCACCATCGACGCCGAACCGCGCGAGGACGGCAGCCGCCGCACCACGCGCTACGACATCGACATGACCAAGTGCATCTACTGCGGCTTCTGCCAGGAAGCCTGCCCGGTGGATGCCATCGTCGAAGGCCCGAACTTCGAATTCGCCACCGAAACCCGTGAAGAGCTGTTCTACGACAAGGAAAAGCTGCTCTCGAACGGGGAGCGCTGGGAAGCCGAGATCGCCCGCAACCTGGAGCTGGACGCGCCGTACCGATGAACGACATTCGCAACCCCTTCGAAACGATGATGGCGCAGGCGCGGGACATGGCGAAGGCCCTGAACCCGGCGCTCGAGACATTCTCGCCCAAGGGGTTCGAAGCGCTCTGGCCGACGATGCCCAAGGAAGCGATGGAGTTCTGGTTCGGCAATACCGTCAACAAGGACGGGCTCGACGCCAAGACCCGGCTGCTGCTGACGCTGGCGGGACTGACGATGCAGGGCGCCCAGTCGGATACGGCGGTGCGCCAGACGGTGCGCCACCTGATCGAGGCGGGCGCGAGAAAACAAGAGATCGTGGAAACGATCGGACAGATGTCGGTCTTTGCGGGGATCCCTGCGATGACCCGCGCGCTGAACCTCGCGCAGGAGGTTCTGGACGCGCAAGAAGAGGATGAGACATGAGCGTATTTGCCTTCTATCTCTTTGCGATCGGCGCGATCGCAGGCGGGTTCTTCACCGTGGTGAGCCGCCAGCCGGTGCACTCGGTGCTCTGGCTGATCCTGGCCTTCATCTCTTCGGCGGGGCTCTTCGTTCTGCTCGGGGCCGAGTTCGTCGCGATGCTGCTGGTCATCGTCTACGTGGGCGCCGTGATGGTGCTGTTCCTCTTCGTGGTCATGATGCTCGACGTCGACTTTGCCGAATTGAAGGCGGAGATGGCCAAGTACATGCCACTGGCGATCCTGATCGGTCTCGTCATCCTGATGCAGTTCGTCATGGCCTACGGCGCATGGCAGAGCAACGCGGCAGCCGAGACCCTGCGGACGCAGGTGATCCCGACCGACCGTCACAACACCGAGGCCCTCGGCCTGATCCTCTATGACCAGTACTTCCTGCTGTTCCAGCTTGCCGGCCTGATCCTGCTGGTCGCGATGATCGGGGCCATCGTCCTGACGCTGCGCCACCGGACGGACATCAAGCGCCAGAGCCCGGTCGCCCAGATGATGCGCGACCCGGCCAAGGCGATGGAACTGCGCGACGTGAAACCGGGGCAGGGGCTTTGAAGAGCCAGATCGTCATAGATATGGCATCGTTGCCCATGCTGTCCTGTGCGGAGAGGGACCCATTCGGGTTGCGCCCGGACTGTTCGGTCGCCGAAGTCGATTTCGGTTTGCCGGCGCCGGTGAACGAGGGCAATGAAATCGTGACCGAGGGGGCAAAGCAATGAGCAAGACTTGCGCTGACCTCTCGTCCGGGCACCATGTCTGGTCTGTTAAGCAATCGCTGCGGGCCTTTGGTCTGGCGGCACCCGTCGTTCTGGTGGCCTGCGCGGCGCAGCTGTCGGCGGAGGATTGCGGAGCCTCATATATCCACCATTCCTCGGACCTTCCCGAGGACTTTGGTGAAGGGCATACGCTGACCTATTCGGGGCACAAGGGGTATCATAACCCATCAGACGCCTGGGGCGCCGACGAGGTCAAACTTCAGAACTGTGCAACCGGTGCGTGGACCCGAGTTCGCATGGCGGAGCAGAATGAGTACGGCAAGGACGTCTACAATTACGCCACCGAAACCAAGGCGGAATTGGAACGGCTCAAGGAGACCCCGGCGGGCTCCTGGGTAAGCAGCTTTGAACAGACGGCGCAGAAGCTTGGTGCAAAGCTTAAGGGAGCAGGGGTCTCTGACACCGAAACCTGTGGCTGTAAGGTCTTCTATCCCGATCTGCGCGGCGACAAGAAGCGTTTCGAGGCGAACGCATGATGCGCGGCGCTTTACATACCTCGCCCGCGGGCTGCGGAGGTGAGACAGGGTGCAGGCTGTGATCCATTCCCTGTACGACCACGTGGCCGCCATCGGCGTTGCGGGGTTTGCAGGGTTTTGGGCAGCCAAGGCGGCGGTCAGCTACTCGGTCTACCGGGTCTGGAAACGCCGCCGCAGCCGGAGACTGGGTGTGATCGAAGCGATTGCACCGACGAAAATCGGAACGCCCCCCGGGTCATGAGCCGGGGCCGGGCGCCCGAAGCCCCGGAGTGGGGCGCAACCAATAGGCCCCGGCCTGACCGGGGCGATACAAGACAAGGCCGGCACAGGCCGACACGGAAAACCGAGGGACGACATGATCGGACTTGAACATTATCTTACCGTCGCGGCGACGCTGTTCGTGATAGGCATCTTCGGCCTGTTCCTGAACCGGAAGAACGTCATCATCCTGCTGATGAGCCTCGAACTGATCCTGCTGTCGGTGAACATCAACTTCGTGGCCTTCTCCTCTTTCCTCGGCGATCTTGTCGGACAGGTGTTCACCCTGTTCGTCCTGACGGTCGCCGCGGCAGAGGCGGCGATCGGCCTTGCCATTCTCGTCTGCTTCTTCCGCAACCGCGGCACCATCGCCGTGGAAGACGTCAACGTGATGAAGGGCTGAACCAATGGAAACCATCATCCTCTTCGCCCCTCTGGTCGGCGCGCTGATCTGCGGGTTCGGCTGGAAATTCATCGGCGAGACCGCCGGGCAGTGGATCGCGACGGGCCTCTTGTTCCTGTCGTGCCTGCTGAGCTGGATTGTCTTCCTCTCCTTTGACGGCGTGACCGAGCACATCCCGGTGCTGCGCTTTATCGAAAGCGGCAGCCTCGCGACCGAATGGTCCATCCGCCTCGACCGTCTGACCGCGATCATGCTGATCGTGATCACTTCGGTCTCGAGCCTCGTGCACCTCTACAGCTTCGGCTACATGGCGCATGACCCGCAGTGGAAGGAAGGCGAGAGCTACAAGCCGCGCTTCTTTGCCTACCTGTCGTTCTTCACCTTCGCGATGCTCTGCCTCGTGACCGCCGACAACCTCGTCCAGATGTTCTTTGGCTGGGAAGGCGTGGGCGTGGCCTCGTACCTGCTGATCGGCTTCTACTATCGCAAGCCCTCGGCCAACGCCGCCGCGATCAAGGCTTTCGTGGTCAACCGGGTCGGAGACTTCGGCTTCTCGCTGGGCATGTTCGCCCTGTTCTTCCTGACGGACTCGATCGACTTCAACACCATCTTCGCCGAGGCGCCGACTATCGCGGAAACGCAGATCAGCTTCCTCTGGGGCGAGTGGAACGCGGCCAACGTGGTTGCCACGCTGCTGTTCATCGGCGCGATGGGCAAGTCGGCGCAGCTGCTGCTGCACACCTGGCTACCCGACGCGATGGAAGGCCCGACCCCGGTGTCGGCCCTGATCCACGCCGCGACCATGGTGACCGCGGGCGTGTTCCTCGTCTGCCGCATGTCCCCGCTGATGGAATTCGCCCACGAGGCGACGGCCTTCATTACCTTCCTCGGTGCGACCACCGCCTTCTTCGCGGCCACCGTGGGTCTGGTGCAGACCGACATCAAGCGCGTGATCGCCTATTCGACCTGTTCGCAGCTGGGCTACATGTTCGTCGCCGCCGGTGTCGGCATGTACTCGGCGGCCATGTTCCACCTGTTGACCCACGCCTTCTTCAAGGCGCTGCTGTTCCTCGGGGCCGGTTCGGTCATCCACGCGATGCACCACGAGCAGGACATGACCAACTACGGCGGCCTGCGGAAGAAGATCCCCTATACCTTCTGGGCGATGATGATCGGCACGCTGGCCATCACCGGCGTCGGCATTCCGCTGACCCACATCGGCTTTGCGGGCTTCCTGTCCAAGGATGCCATCATCGAGAGCGCATGGGGCGGCGGGTCGACCTACGGGTTCTGGATGCTGGTCATCGCGGCGGCCTTCACCTCGTTCTACTCCTGGCGCCTGATCTTCCTGACCTTCTACGGCACCCCGCGCGGTGACAAGCACACGCACGACCACGCGCACGAAAGCCCGATGGTCATGCTGATCCCGCTGGGCGTTCTGTCCATCGGCGCGGTGCTGGCCGGGATGGTCTGGTACTCGAACTTCTTCGGCCACGCCGACCAGATCGGCAAGTTCTACGGCATTCCCGTGGCCGAGGCCGGGGTGCACGAAGAGTCCGGCCATGCCGAGGAAGCGACCGAAGAGGCCACCGGCGATCACGCCGCGGCCACCGAGGAGACCCACGGCGAGGCAACGGCAGACGCCGGCCACGGGGAAGCCGCGGCACATGGCGAAGGCGCGGGCGAACACCACGCGGGCTTTGCCGGTCAGCCGGGCGAGGGGGCTCTCTACTTCGGCCCCGACAACCACGTGCTCGACAACGCCCACGCCGCTCCGGCCTGGGTCAAGGTCTCTCCCTTCATCGCCATGGCGCTTGGCTTCGTCGTCGCCTACCTGTTCTACATCGTGAACCCGGCGCTGCCGCGGCGACTGGCCGAGAGCCAGCGCCCGCTGTACCTGTTCCTGCTGAACAAGTGGTACTTCGACGAGATCTACGACGTAGTCTTCGTCAAGCCGACCTTCCTGATCGGCAAGCTGTTCTGGAAACGCGGTGACGGCAATGTCATTGACGGCTTTCTCAACGGCGTCGCCATGGGGATCGTGCCCTTCTTCACCCGCCTCGCGGGCCGGGCACAGACCGGATACATCTTTACCTATGCCTTCTGGATGGTGCTTGGCATTGCCGCACTCATCACCTGGATGTCGATCGGAGGCGGCAACTAATGGATAACCTTCTTTCGATTGTCACCTTCCTCCCCGCCCTGGCGGCGGTGATCCTCGCGATCTTCCTGCGGGGTGAGGACAAGGCGGCGCAGCGCAATGCCAAGTGGGTAGCGCTGTTGGCGACGACGATCACCTTCCTGATCTCGATCGGCATCTATACGCAGTTCGATCCCTCCAACCCCGGCTTCCAGCTGGTGGAAGAGGGCGAGTGGCTGATGGGGCTCAAGTACAAGATGGGCGTGGACGGCATCTCGGTGCTCTTCGTGCTGCTGACCACCTTCGTCATGCCGCTGACCATCCTGGCCAGCTGGAACGTCGAGTCGCGGGTCAAGGAATACATGATCGCCTTCCTCGTGCTCGAAACACTGATGCTCGGCGTGTTCATGGCGCTGGACCTGGTGCTGTTCTACCTGTTCTTCGAGGCCGGGCTGATCCCGATGTTCCTGATCATCGGGATCTGGGGCGGGGCCAACCGCATCTACGCCTCGTTCAAGTTCTTCCTCTACACCTTCCTCGGCTCGGTGCTGATGCTGGTGGCGATGATCGCGATGTACGCCGACGCAGGCACCACCGACATCGTCGCACTGATGGATCACCAGTTCGCGTCCGAGACGATCACGCTGTTCGGGGTCCATATCCTCGGCGGCATGCAGACGCTGCTGTTCCTCGCCTTCTTCGCCTCCTTCGCTGTGAAGATGCCGATGTGGCCGGTGCACACCTGGCTGCCGGACGCGCACGTGCAGGCGCCGACCGCCGGTTCGGTCGTGCTGGCCGCGATCCTGCTGAAGATGGGCGGCTACGGCTTCCTGCGCTTCTCGCTCCCGATGTTCCCGGTCGGCAGCGACGTTCTGACCCCGCTGGTCCTCTGGATGTCTGCCATCGCCATCGTCTACACCTCGCTCGTCGCGCTGGTGCAGGAAGACATGAAGAAGCTGATCGCCTACTCGTCGGTCGCGCACATGGGCTTTGTCACCATGGGCATCTTCGCGGCCAACCAGCAGGGCATCGACGGCGCCATCTTCCAGATGCTGAGCCACGGCTTCATCTCTGCCGCGCTCTTCCTTGCGGTCGGCGTGATCTACGACCGGATGCACACCCGTGACATCGAGGCCTACGGCGGCCTCGTGAACCGGATGCCGGCCTATGCGCTTGTCTTCATGCTGTTCACCATGGCCAACGTCGGCCTGCCGGGCACCTCGGGCTTCGTCGGTGAATTCCTGACGCTGATGGGCACCTTCCAGGTCAACACCTGGGTTGCCGCAGTCGCCACCACCGGGGTGATCTTCTCGGCAGCCTACGCGCTGTTCCTCTATCGTCGGGTCGTCTTTGGCGACCTGATCAAGGAGAGCCTGAAGACCATCACCGACATGACCACCCGCGAGCGCGCGATCTTCGCTCCGCTGGTGGTGATGACACTGCTGCTGGGCGTCTACCCCTCGCTGATCACCGATATCATCGGCCCGTCCACCGCGGCGCTGGTCGATCACTATGACACCGCGGTTGCGGCGGCCGAGGCCGCGTCGCAGCACGCATCGAACTGAGGAGGGACGGGACGTGATCCAGTCCGATCTTAACATCATCATGCCGGAAATCGTGCTGGCGGTCTTTGCCATGCTGGCACTGATCGGGGCGGTCTACTCCAGCAAGGACAAGCTGGCCCCTGGCCTCGTCTGGGTGACGGCGCTTGTCATGACTGCGGTCGCGGCATGGATCGGGATGAACGGCGAGGGCAGCCACCCTGCCTTCAACGGCATGTTCATCGACGATGCCTTCTCGCGCTTTGCCAAGGTGACCATCCTGCTCTCGGCCGCCGCCGTCCTGGTGATGAGCCAGGAGTACATGCAGCGCCGTGGCCTGCTGCGGTTCGAATACCCGCTGCTGGTGGTGCTCGCCTGTATCGGGATGATGGTCATGGTCTCCGCCGGTGACCTGATGTCGCTCTACATGGGTCTCGAACTCCAGTCGCTCTCGCTCTACGTGGTCGCCTCGCTGCGCCGCGACAGCGTAAAGTCGACCGAGGCCGGTCTGAAGTACTTCGTGCTGGGCGCGCTGTCGTCGGGCCTGCTGCTCTACGGGGCCTCGCTGACCTACGGCTACTCCGGCACCACGCTGTTCTCGGGTATCATCCAGACGGCGACCGAGGGCAGCGTGTCGCTTGGCATGCTGTTCGGCCTGATCTTCCTGATCTCCGGACTTGCCTTCAAAGTCTCTGCCGTGCCGTTCCACATGTGGACGCCCGACGTCTACGAAGGCTCGCCGACCCCGGTCACCGCCTTTTTTGCCACCGCGCCCAAGATGGCCGCGATGGGCCTCTTCGCCCGCCTGCTGTTCGACGCCTTCGGCGCCGACGTCGCGGACTGGAGCCAGGTCATTGCGCTGCTGGCGGTCGCCTCGATGTTCCTCGGCGCGGTCGCCGCGATCGGCCAGCGCGACATCAAGCGACTGATGGCCTACTCGTCGATCACCCACATGGGCTTTGCCCTGATGGGTCTCGCCGCCGGGACCGAGTTCGGCGTGCAGGCGATGCTGGTCTACCTCGCCATCTACGTCACGATGAACGTCGGCACCTTCGCCTTCATCCTCTCGATGGAGCGCGACGGCGCGCCGGTGACCGACATCAACGCACTGAATCTCTATGCCCGCAAGGAGCCCGCACGGGCGCTGGCGGTGCTGGTCCTGATGTTCAGCCTCGCGGGCGTGCCGCCGATGCTGGGCTTCTTCGCCAAGTTCTACGTGCTGAACGCAGCGGTGTCGGCCGGGCTGACATGGCTGGCCGTGCTGGGCGTGATTGCCTCGGTGATCTCGGCCTTCTACTACCTGCGGATCGTCTACTACATGTACTTCGGCGAAGAAGGCTCGGAGCTGCAGACCAATGCCTCGCCCGTGCTCTGGGTGATGCTGATGGCCTCGGCCGCGGTGATGCTCTTCGGCGTCATCAACATGTTCGGCGTGGAAGGGGCGGCAGCCTCGGCGGCCGCGACGCTCCTGCACTGAGGTTCGTTGTTCCGGCCGGGGGCGTAATGCCTCCGGCGGACGTCTCTTTCGAAAGAAGATGAACATGACCGACTGGCCCCGAGGCTATGGACTGCATGTTCTCGAGAGCGTGGACTCGACCCTGAACGAGGCCGCGCGGATCGCGCCCTCTCTGGCCGGGCCGGTCTGGATCCTGGCCCATGAACAGACCGCCGCGCGCGGGCGCCGGGGCAGGGCATGGGTCAACCCCAAGGGCAACCTGGCCGCCACCCTCGTCCTGAAACCGCAGGAGGGCCCCGAGCGCGCCGCCTTGCGCAGCTTCGTGGCCGCGCTGGCCCTGTTCGACGCCTGCGTGGACCTGACCGCAAGGCCCGAGGCCTTTGCGCTGAAGTGGCCCAATGACGTTCTGCTGAACGGCGGCAAGCTGGCAGGCATCCTGCTGGAAAGCGCCGGGAGCGGGGGCGGCATCAGCTATCTTGCCATCGGCATCGGCGTGAACCTTGCCGCCGCTCCCGACGGCGGCGCGGTGGAGCCCGGAGCGGTGCGCCCGGTCTCGCTGCTGTCGGAGACCGGCTCATCGGTCGACCCCGAGACCTTCCTGACTCATCTCGCCGCCGCCTATGCGCGCTACGAGACGCAGTTCACCACCTACGGCTTCGAACCGATCCGCACCGGCTGGCTGGCGCGGGCGGCGAAACTGGGCGAGCGGATCACCGCGCGCCTCACCCGCTCCGAAACCACGGGCATCTTCGAGACGGTGGACGCCGAGGGCAATCTTGTCCTACAGACGGCGGAAGGCCGCGTTCGCCTGCCCGCGGCAGAGATCTATTTCTGAAGGGATCACGCGCGCATGCTTCTCGCGATCGACTGCGGCAATACCAATACCGTGTTCTCCATCTGGAACGGCTCCGAGTTCCTGTGCACCCTGCGCACCTCGACCCACCATGCGCGGACGGCAGACGCCTATTTCACCTGGTTCTCGACGCTGGTGAAGCACTACGGGATCGAGCCCGACATTACCGATGTGATCATCTCCTCCACGGTGCCGCGCGTGGTGTTCAACCTGCGTGTCTTTGCCGACAGGTTCTTCAACTGCCGTCCGCTGGTGGTGGGCAAGCCGGAATGCCTTCTGCCCCACGAACCGCGGGTCGATGCGGGCACGCAGGTCGGGCCCGACCGTCTGGTCAACACCGCCGGGGCCTTTGACCGTCACGGTGGCAACCTGATCGTCGTCGATTTTGGCACCGCAACCACCTTTGACGTGGTCGCGGCGGATGGCGCCTATGTCGGCGGTGTCATCGCTCCCGGCGTGAATCTCAGCCTCGAGGCGCTTCATATGGCGGCGGCGGCCCTTCCGCACGTCGATATCGCCAAGCCTCAGCGCGTCGTGGGTACGAATACGGTTGCATGTATGCAGTCTGGTGTGTTCTGGGGCTACATCGGTCTGGTGCGCGAAATCTGTACGCGCATCAAGGCCGAGCGCGACCGGGACATGAAGGTCATCGCCACCGGCGGTCTGGCCCCTCTGTTCCAGCAGAGTGAAGACCTGTTCGACCTGTTCGAAGAAGACCTGACCATGCACGGCCTGACCGTGATTCACGAGTACAACAAGGAAAACGCCTGATCTTATGAGCAGCGAGAGATTGATCTACCTGCCCCTTGGCGGGGCGGGCGAAATCGGCATGAACGCCTATGTCTACGGCTATGGTGCGCCCGGCGAGGAACGACTGATCCTCGTCGACATCGGCGTCGCCTTCCCGGACATGGACGGCACGCCCGGGGTCGATCTGATCCTGCCCGACACCACATGGCTGGAGGAGAACGCCGACCGTCTGGAAGCGGTGTTCATCACCCATGCCCACGAGGACCACGTCGGCGCCGTCGCCCACAGCTACGAAGCGCTTGGCGCGCCGATCTTCGCGCGCGCCTTCACCGCCAATATCGCGCGGCGCAAGATGGCCGAGTACGGCTATCCCGACGATACCGTCACCACGGCCTCCCCCTGGCCCGAACAGGTGACGGTCGGTCCCTTCAAGGTCGGCTTCCTGCCGATCTCCCACTCGATCCCCGAGAGCGCGGCGCTGGTCATCGACACGCCGGCGGGCCGGGTGATCCACTCCGGCGACTTCAAGCTCGACCCGACCCCGCTGGTGGGCGAGGCCTTTGACCCCGAGCTTTGGGCCGAGGTCAGCAAGGGCGGTGTCCGGGCGCTGATCTGCGACAGCACCAACGTCTTCTCGCCGAATCCGGGCCGTTCCGAGCTCGAAGTGGGCCCGAACATCGAGGCACTGGTCGGGGCGGCCACCGGCATGGTGGTGGCGACGACCTTTGCCAGCAACGTGGCCCGCGTGAAGACTCTGGCCGAGGCAGGGCATCGCGCCGGCCGGTCCATCGTCCTGCTGGGGCGCGCCATGCGGCGGATGATCGAGGCGGCGGTCGAGACCGGCGTGCTTGTTGACTTCCCCACGGTGATCAGCGCCGAGGACGCGCAGGACATGCCGCGCCAGAACCTGATGCTGATCGTCACCGGCAGCCAGGGCGAGCGGCGTGCCGCCAGCGCCCAGCTGGCCCGCGGTAAGTACAACGGGCTGGAATTGCAGGAAGGCGACCTGTTCCTGTTCTCGTCCAAGACGATCCCCGGCAACGAGAAGGGGGTGATCCGGATCATCAACGCCTTCTCCGAAAAGGGCGTCGACGTGGTCGATGACAGCACCGGGCTCTACCACGTATCTGGCCACGCCAACCGGCCCGACCTCGAGCGCATGCATGCCATCGTCAAACCGCAGATGCTGATCCCGATGCACGGCGAGCACCGCCACCTGCGCGAGCACGCCCGCGTGGCCGAAGCCGGTGGCCTGCAATCGGCTGTCGTGGTCAACGGCATGATGATGGATCTGACCGGCAACGCCCCGACAGTGGCTGCCTATATCGAAACGGGCCGCACCTATCTGGACGGCTCGGTGCAGATCGGCGCGCTGGACGGCGTGGTGCGCGACCGTATCCGCATGGCGCTGAACGGGCACGTGATGGTCTCGGTCATCCTCGACGAGGACGACGAACCGCTGGGCGAACCCTGGTGCGAGATCATGGGCCTTGCCGAGACCGGCAGCTCGCGCACGCCACTGGCGGAGATTCTGGAAGAGGACCTGAGCCAGTTCATGGGCCGGGCGGGCGACAAGACCCTTACCGACGACGACGCGCTGGAAGAGGGCCTGCGACGCATCGTGCGCCAGACCACCCAGAACGAGATCGGCAAGAAACCCGAAGTGACGGTGGTGATCAGCCGCCTGGGCTGATCACTGTCGCAAAGATTTCACTGGCAACCATTGCCCGCTTCATGTGTTGACTCGATCCATGCCGGAGAACCGGCACAGGAGAGGAGTAAGGACATGATCAGGAAAAGCGGATCGGCCAAGTGGTCGGGCGGGCTCAAGGATGGCAAGGGCACCGTCTCGACCGAGAGCGGCGTCCTCAGTGACCAGCCTTACGGGTTCAACACCCGGTTCGAGGGCGGCAAGGGCACCAACCCCGAGGAACTGATCGGGGCCGCCCATGCGAGCTGTTTCTCGATGGCCTTCAGCGTCGTTCTGGGCGAGGGCGGGATGACAGCCGATAGCATCGAAACCAAGGCCACCGTGTCGCTGGAGCAGAAGGACGGCGGATTCGCCGTGACCGCCGTGCACCTCGACGTGAAGGTCTCGGTCCCCGGGGCGGACGAGGCGGACGTATTGAAGGCTGCCGAGTTTGCCAAGGCGAACTGCCCGATCTCGAAGCTGTTGAACGCCGAGATCACGATGGACGCCAAGGTGGTGTAACCAAAACGAGAAACGGGCCCCGAGGGGCCCGTTTTTCTGTGGATCGCGGCCAGGATCAGCTGGCGCGGCGTTCCTCGAAACTCAGAGCGATGAAGCTCGGCATGTGATCGCCCATGCCGACCACCTTGTTGTTGTCGCGATCGCGGTCACCACGCTCGCCACGGCCACGGTTGCGTTCGCCGCGCTCCCCACGCTCACGATCGCCGCGCTCTCCACGCTCGCGGTTGCCCGAGCTCTTCTCGGGTGCCGGTGCCTCGGGGGCGGCGGCGGTGGCTTCCGTCTCGCCGCGCGGTGCGGATTTCCGCGAGGAGGAGCGGCTGCGGCCCGACGACTTGCGAGTCTCGCGGGTCTCTCCGTCGGCCTCGTCCTCGACCGGAGCGGCGCTCGCCACCGGGTTGTCGATGCGCGGGATTTCCTTCTGCACCAGCCGCTCGATGTCGGCGAGGTTCTTCTCGTCGCGCGGCACGCAGATCATCATCGCGCTGCCTTCGCGCCCGGCGCGGCCGGTCCGGCCGATACGGTGCACGTAGTCTTCGGCGTGCGAGGGAACGTCGAAGTTGAACACATGGCTGACCGAGGGCACGTCGAGTCCGCGCGCGGCCACGTCAGAGGCCACGAGGAACCGCAGATCGCCGCTGCGGAACTGGTCCAGCGTGCGGGTACGGTGCGACTGGTCCAGATCGCCGTGGATCGGCGCCGCGTCATAGCCGTATTTCTTGAGCGATTTCGCGACGATATCCACGTCCGTCTTGCGGTTGCAGAAGATGATCGCGTTCTTGCACTTGTCGCCTTCGGCGTCGATCAGCCCGCGCAGCACGGCGCGCTTCTCGGTCGCCTCGCGGTCCTTGCGCGACCCTTTGAACATGACCACGCCTTGCGTGATGTTCTCGGAGGTCGTGGCCTGCCGGGCAACCTCGATCCGCGCGGGGGCGGAGAGGAAGGTGTTGGTGATCCGCTCGATCTCGGGCGCCATGGTGGCCGAGAAGAACAGGGTCTGGCGGGTAAAGGGTGTGAGGCCGAAGATGCGCTCGATGTCGGGGATGAAGCCCATGTCGAGCATGCGGTCGGCTTCGTCCACCACCATGATCTTGACGTCCGACAGGATCAGCTTGCCGCGCTCGAAATGGTCGAGCAGGCGGCCCGGGGTGGCGATCAGCACGTCGACGCCCTTGTCGATCAGCTTGTCCTGCTCATTGAACGAGACGCCGCCGATCAGCAGGGCCTTGGTCAGCTTCACGTGCTTGGCGTAGGTGTCGAAGTTCTCGGCCACCTGCGCAGCGAGTTCGCGGGTCGGGCACAGCACGAGGCTGCGCGGCATCCGTGCCCGCGCGCGTCCGCGCGCCAGCAGGGTAATCATCGGCAGGGTGAAACTGGCCGTCTTGCCCGTGCCCGTCTGCGCGATGCCCAGAACGTCCTGTCCTTCGAGGGCAGGCGGGATGGCGCCAGCCTGAATCGGGGTGGGCGTTTCGTATCCGGCCTCTTCAATGGCCTTCAACACCTTGGGGCTCAGGTTCAGATCGGTAAATTTGGTCATGTGTTTCCGCTATTTGCGGACACTGTCACACGGCCCGCACGTATAAGAACAGCCGGGCCCGGATGGCCCCTGGGGTTCGATGAACCGGCTTGATGCGTGCCCTTAACAAAAACGTGGCTGCTGGTCAAATCGCCATTCAATTTCAGGTGAGCCGAGGGGCCGGAAGGCACAGTCCGGCAACGATCTTCCATTCTGGGTTGTGCATTAAGGCGCCAACGCTCTCTTTGGTTTCATTTCCGGTCGGCACCCGCCCACTGCGGAAAATGCCGACTCCGCTTCGCCGCGAGGCCAAGGTCCTCGATCCGCAGCAGCCCAAGTTCGCGCAACGCGGCGCAGTGCTGCGGCGTGGCTCTGAAGAGTGTCTCGTAGAAGCGGCGCAGCCCCGCTTCGCCTTCGCTCTCGATCAGGGCCGAGAAGAATTCGTGCAGGTTCAGCCCAGTCGGGCCCTTGCGCTCGAGGCTGGCGCGATAGGCGCCGTGGGCATGGCGATAGTCAAAGCGCGCGCGCCACGCCTCCCAGCTCTCGGCGTGCAGGTGGAGCAGGGGGACCGACTCCAGTTCGACCTGTCCGGGGTTCTTTTCGCCGTCGCTCGAAAAGTTGTGGATGCGGAACCGGGGGCCCGGCAGCCCGGTGCGGACAAGGAGCTTGCCCGCGACATGGCTCAGGAACCCGTCGTCGATCAGCGCAGCGAACTCGGGGTAGAGCGCACTCGTGACCGTCCCGCGGGCCTCGTGCAAGATGGGCATTCCCTTGAAGCAGACCGCCGGGGCATGTGGGTCGGGCTCGGTGGGGGCAAGGGCCTCCAACGGACGCACCCGGGCCACGTTGATATCAGGTGGCAGCGCGGCCAGCGCCTCGGTCACCGAGGTCTCCGGCCGGAGGAATTCGTCGCAGTCGATATGGGCCAGCCAGTCCACCTCGGCGGGACGCCGATAGGCCCGCGTGGCGTTCTGCGTCTGGCGCGACTGGTGAGCGTCAGGCCGCTTTCCCCGTTTCGCCCAATGCGCCTGGTCGCAGGCGATGACCCGAACCTTGGGGTGCGGTTTCAGGGCCGCGATGGTCTGCGGGTCCGGGGCGTCGAGATAGATGTAGAGGCGGTGCGCGCCCAGCTCCAGATGATGGGCGGCGAAATCGAGGATGTCCTGCGTCTCGGCCTTGATGGTCGAAACGATGCCCCATGTGGGCCCGCTGCGGCGTTGGTCAGCCATGCGGGCCCTCCGAGATCAAACCATCATCTCTTTCGTGGCGGTCAGCGTCACGTCTGGATAGTCGCGCACGACGCGGTCGATGTCCCACTGCAGGCGCGTCAGGTAGACGATATCGCCGTCGTGGTCATGTGCGATGTGCTGCTTGTTGGCGTTGACGAACTTGTCCACCGCCAGCTTGTTGCCGCTGACCCAGCGTGCCGAGGTGAACTGCGATTGCTCGAAGCGCACCGGCAGGCCGTATTCCAGCTCGATCCGGCTCGCCAGCACTTCGAACTGAAGCTGGCCCACCACGCCGACGACAAAGCCCGAACCGATGGAGGGCTTGAACACCTTGGCGGCGCCTTCCTCGGCGAACTGCATCAGCGCCTTTTCAAGGTGCTTGGCCTTCATCGGGTCGCCCGCGCGGACGCCCTGCAGCAGTTCCGGCGCGAAGGAGGGGATGCCGGTGACCCGGATTTCCTCGCCCTCGGTCAGGGTGTCGCCAATGCGCAGCTGACCGTGGTTCGGAATACCGATGATATCGCCGGCCCAGGCTTCCTCGGCCAGTTCCCGGTCTGAGGCGAGGAACATCACCGGGTTGGAAATCGCCATCGGTTTCTTCGTCCGGACATGGGTCAGCTTCATGCCGCGCTTGAAGTGACCCGAGGCCATGCGGACAAAGGCAACGCGGTCGCGGTGCTTGGGATCCATGTTCGCCTGAACCTTAAAGACGAAGCCGGAAACCTTTGTTTCCTCAGGAAGAATCTGCCTCGGTTCTGCCGATTGAATCTGGGGCTGCGGCCCGTAGGTCGCGATGCCGTCCATCAGTTCCTTGACCCCGAAGGAGTTGATCGCCGAGCCGAACCAGATCGGCGTCAGCGTCCCTTCGAGCATCGCCTTGGGGTCCAGCGGCGGCAGCAGCTCGCGCGCCATTTCGAGGTCTTCGCGCAGCTTCTCCAGCTGGGCGGCGGGCACGTGATCGGCCAGCTTCGGGTCGTCCAGACCCTCGATCTTGATGCTCTCGGCCACCTTGTTGCGGTCGGCGCGGTCCATCAGTTCCAGCCGGTCGCGCAGGATGTCGTAGCAGCCGATGAAGTCGCGCCCCATCCCGATCGGCCAGGAGGCCGGGGTCACGTCGATGGCAAGGTTTTCCTGGATCTCGTCGATGATCTCGAAGGTATCCCGGCTCTCGCGGTCCATCTTGTTACAGAAGGTCAGGATCGGCAGGTCGCGCAGGCGGCAGACCTCGAACAGCTTCTGCGTCTGGCTTTCCACGCCTTTCGCGCCGTCGATCACCATGATCGCCGCGTCCACCGCAGTCAGCGTGCGGTAGGTGTCCTCGGAAAAGTCCGAGTGGCCGGGCGTATCGACAAGGTTGAAGCGGTACTTGTCGTAGTCGAACGACATCGCCGAGGCCGAAACCGAGATGCCCCGGTCCTTTTCCATCTGCATGAAGTCCGACCGCGTCCGCCGCGCCTCGCCCTTGGCGCGGACCTGTCCAGCCATCTGGATGGCGCCGCCGTAGAGCAGGAACTTTTCCGTCAGGGTCGTCTTCCCGGCATCCGGGTGAGAGATGATGGCAAAGGTCCTCCGCCGGGCGATCTCGGCGGGCAGTTCGGGGCGATTTTGAGCGGTATCGAGCATGAGCGCGCGTATATTCAGGCTTTCGTCTCAGCGCAAGAAATACAAGGTCCCCGGCTCCCTTCAGGATGCGTGATCGTCAGCGGCGCGCAGCTCATTGGGCCTTCTTGCGTTAATCGGGCTTTAACGAATCGAGCCGTCATGCAATGGATGGGAACATAAAGTGAACATTTGCTTGGGAGAGAGATCATGGACGTTAAGGAAATTGCACAGGAACTGGTCAAGGGCTGCCGCGATGGCAAGGCCGCCGAAAACCTCGACCGCCTGTATTCGGCCAACGCGGTCTCGGTCGAATCCGTGGCCATGAGCGGCGATGGCCGAACCGCCTCGGGCCTTGCCGCGATCAAGGGCAAGCACGACTGGTGGGACAGCAACATGGAGACCACGGGTGGATCGGTCAGCGATCCCATGATGCATGGCGACGACCGCTTCGCCGTGATCTTCGAAGCCTCCGGCAAGGAAAAGGCGACGGGCAAGCCCTTCGCGATGAAGGAGGTCGCCGTCTACCATGTGGCGGACGGCAAGATCGTCAGGGAAGAGTTCTTCTACTGAGCACCGGCGCCGCGTCTATTTCTGCGAGGCGCGGCGCAGCAGCTCGATGGCGTCTGGCCGGTCGAGCAGGATCTTCTGAACCTCCAGACCGTGATCGCCGCGGCCCCCGTGGTGGGGCAGGATGTCCGACAGCTTTTCCAGCAGGTCGCGCGGCAGGGCGGGCCGCGTGCGCGGCTCCACCAGCAGCGACTCGGCGGCGATGCCCTCGGCGTAGATGATGTGGTGGCGGTCGAACAAGATCTGGAAGTAGTCCACGAAACCGCCCTGCATGACATAGACCGACTGGCCGTTGACCAGGTGGCGCGCCTTGACCAGCAGCTCGCGCTGACCCGCGCCAATCCGGTCGCTGCGCTGGTAGACGAACAGCCGGTGGTCGGGGCTGACCACGAGGTCGCCCTCGTTGTTCAGGGTGCCGGCCTTGATGACGATGGGAGCGAAATCACCCGTCGCGCGCACGGTCGACTGGCCGATCCAGCGGACTTCCTGCGCGCCGTGGTCCCGGGTCAGGACGCGGTCGCCGACCTTCAGGTCCTCGATGGGGCACTGTGCGCCCGAGGCGAGGGTGATCCGTGTTCCGCGCGAGAAGGAAACGCAGGCGACCAGCGCGAATTTCCTCTGGGCGCGGTCGCGGTTGACGTCGACCAGTTGATAGTCGAGGCCGGCGTCGAGCTGCGACAGCGGCAGCAGGAAGATCTCTGCAATCGTGCTGTCGGCGTCCACCTCCACCAGCACCAGCGCCTCGACCAACTCGCCCTCCGGCGACATGAGCTGAACGGCGCAGTCCAGGTGCAGCGCCGCACCGGACGTGCCCAGTTCGCTCTCGGGCGCGACCTCGATCCGTGCGTCGCCGTGGACATGCAGCGCCAGTCGGTGCCGCGTGGCCGTGGGCGACAGGACGTAGATGTCGTTTGGCACCAGATCGTCGCCAACCGAGATGGCATCGCCCAGGTTCGCGCCCTCCGTTACCCGGAATCCATCGGCCCGGTAGACGAGGAGATGCTGGACTGGAACGGACAGGCTCACGTGAATTGCCAATGGTTTACCGTCGGTTGTTGATGGGCGAGGGTTGCCCGCTGCCGACGGAAATAGCCTAGGATTGTGGCGCCAAGGGGTCAATCGCCCGGTGAAATGCTGGCAATCTCCCTTAGGCGGCGATAGGTCAGGGGGAAAGTCAACGGAAGGTAAGACGATGGACCTTGGAATTGGTGGGAAACGCGCTCTGGTCTGTGCCAGCAGCAAGGGATTGGGGCTGGGCTGCGCCGAGGCGCTGGCCGCCGCAGGCGTGGATCTGGTGATGAACGCGCGCGGCGCAGAGGCGCTGGAAGCCTCGGCCGAGGCGATCCGCAAGGAATACGGCGTGACCGTCACGACGGTTGCCTGCGACGTGACCACGCCCGAAGGTCAGGCCGAAGTCCTGAAGGCCGCCGAAGGGGTCGAGATCCTCGTCACCAACGCGGGTGGCCCCCCTCCGGGCAAGTGGAGCGACTGGGAGCGCGAGGATTTCATCAAGGCGCTGGATGCCAACATGCTGACGCCCATCGCCTTCATGAAGGCGCTGCTGCCGGGCATGATCGACAAGGGCTGGGGCCGCGTGGTGAACATCACCAGCCAGTCCGTACGCGCGCCCATCGGCGTTCTTGGCCTTTCGAACTCCGCCCGCACCGGGCTGACCGGCTATGTCGCCGGCACCTCGCGGCAGGTCGCGCCCTTTGGCGTCGCCATCAACAACCTGCTGCCGGGCATCCATGACACCGACCGCGCCGTGGCGCTCGACGGTGGCGCCAGCCGGGCCGAGAACATGACTCCCGAGGCGGTGCGCGCCCGGCGCGAGGCTTCGATCCCCGCCCGCCGCTACGGCACGCGGCAGGAGTTCGGCGCGGCCTGCGCCTTCCTCTGTTCGCAACACGCGGGCTTCATCATCGGGCAGAACCTGCTGGTTGACGGCGGTGCAACGAACCTGACGATGTGATCCACCGGAACCGGCCGCGCCGCAGCCTGCGGCGTTGCCGGTTCTTGCGTGCCCCGGGTTCGGTTGCTATCTGCCGCCGATACCCGATGAAATCCGTCGGAACCTTATGAGGCAGGCGTGCAGACCCTCCCGAAGCCACGACTGGAAATCCGCAACCTCGTCCGCAGCTACGACGGGCGGGCCGTGGTGGATGACGTCACCCTGACGATCATGCCGGGGCAGGTGACCTGCCTGCTCGGCCCCTCGGGCTGCGGCAAGTCGACAACCCTGCGCATCATCGCCGGGGTCGAGATGCAGGACGCGGGCGAAATCTGGGTCGACGGCAAGCTGGTCTGCGACACCGTCTACCGGGTCCCGCCCGAGCGCCGGGGCATCGGCCTGATGTTCCAGGACTTCGCCCTGTTCCCCCATCTCAGTGTTTCCGAGAACGTCTCCTTCGGCCTCAAGGGCGCCACCCGCGAGGAAAAGCGCGCCCGCGTGGTGCAACTGCTCGAACGGGTGGACCTGCTGCGCCATATCGACAGCTACCCCCACGAGCTCTCCGGCGGCGAGCAGCAGCGCGTGGCACTGGCGCGGGCGCTGGCCCCGCGGCCCAAGATCATGCTGATGGACGAGCCCTTCTCGGGCCTAGACAACCGTCTGCGCGACGGCATTCGCGACGAGACCCTGAGCGTGCTCAAGGAAGAAGACACCGCCGTCCTGCTCGTCACACACGAGCCGGAGGAGGCCATGCGCATGGCCGACGAGATCGCGCTGATGCGCAAGGGCAAGATCGTGCAGTTGGGCGCGCCCTACAATGTCTATACCCGCCCGGTCGACCGCGCGGCGGTCAGCTTCTTCAGCGAGGCCAATGTGCTGCGCGCCGAGGTCAACGGCGCGCTGGCCAAGACTCCCTTCGGCCAGTTCCTGGCGCCCGGAGTGGCCGACGGAACCGTCGTCGATATCGTGTTCCGGCCCCAGCACGTCCGCATCGACTTCGACCGCAACGGCTCCGGCCCGCTTCCGACCCCCTCCGAGGGCGTGGCCGCGCGCGGCGTCGTCGAACGGGCCCGTTTCCTCGGCCACGAGTCTCTGGTCGAATTCCGGATGGATTTCGACGGATCGGTCCTGAAGGCGACGGTCCCCAACGTCTTCCTGCCGAACCCGGGCAAGGTCATGTGGCTGACAGTGCGCCGCGACCGCTGTTTCGTATTCCCCGCCAGCCACTGACAGCGCCGGTCAGGCGCGGGCGAAATCCGCCAGTGCCTTGCCGGGCTCATCGGCAAAGAGCACCGGCAGCGGTTCCGCCTCGGCGATCATGTCGGTCCGCAGTTCGGCAAAACCCCCCGTGGTTTCGCACCATCCGGTCAGGATCCAGCTCCGCCCCCAGTTCTCCAGCCTGAGCGGACGCAGAACGCGCGCTGCCGGGCTGTCCGCCAGTACGACCCGCAGCTTCTGCCGGGCACCGATGGCGGCGCGCAGCACCGGCAGGTGCGAGAATCCGCGGGCGGCGCTGGCGGCGGGCAGGGTGGCGCTCTTCCAGCCGTCGGATGGGGCAGTGGCGGACTGTGGCAACGCCGCGTCGATCTTGTCGGCCAGCGCATTCGCTGCGGCGCTGAGGCCCGGGTCGGCGGATTCGGCCACGATGGCGATGCCGAGGTTCAGCGCCTCGACCTCCGCCGCGCTCAGCAGCAGGGGCGGCAGGGCCACGTGGTCCGTCAGACGATAGCCGGTGCCCCGCGTGCCAGTCACCGGCTGCCCGGCGGCCGCCAGAGTTTCCATGTCACGGTAGATGCTGCGCTGGGACACGCCGAGCGCGACGGCGAGATCCTCGGCACGGTGGCTCTGGCCATCGTGCAGCAACTGGAGCAGGCGGAACAGGCGATCGGATCGGGTCATGACTGGCGGAGTCCATCACGGCGGCCGGGAAATGTCCACTGAAACTGCCAAAAACCTGTCAGTTGTGGCGCGGGGCCACGCAGCGCACCGCTTTGCGCCCCCGGAACGAGGCCTCGGGTGGCCTTTGCCGCTTCCGTCCGCCCGACGCGCTGCTTAGAAACGCGGCGAACCGTCCCGCACCTCATCGCGCGGGAACCGGACACGGAACATTCGAGACAAGAGGAATCGACAATGCTGAACAATATCGGTCTCCCGGGGCTTCTGCTGATCGCCGTCGTGGTGCTCGTGCTTTTCGGGCGCGGCAAGATCAGCTCGCTGATGGGCGAGGTGGGCAAGGGCATCACCGCGTTCAAGAAAGGCGTGAGCGACGGAACGAAGGAACTTGAGGAGGACACCGCTGCCTCCGCCAAGGACATCACGCCCGAAACCGAGAAGGACAAGGCGTAACCGCAAATGTTCGACATGGGTTGGAGCGAGCTCCTGGTGATCGGCGTCGTCGCGCTGATCGTCGTGGGGCCCAAGGATCTGCCGGTGCTGTTCCGCAATGTCGGACGCTTCGTCGGCAAGGCCCGCGGCATGGCCCGCGAGTTCACCAAGGCAATGAACGATGCCGCCGACGAATCCGGGGTGAATGACATCGCCAAGGGGTTCAAGACGGCGACGAACCCGCTGGCCTCGGCCATGGACGGGGTGCGCGACGCCGCGCGCGACGTGACCAAGAGCTTTGACCCGAACAAGTTCGGCTCCGGCACCGAGACGGCCAAGCTGGCCAAGGAGCGGGCCGCGGACGCCAAGAAGATACAGGCCGCCACCGCCCGCGCCGCCGCCGAACGCAAGGCGAGGGAAGCGGCCGAGGCGCTGGCCAAGGCCGAAGAGGCCGAGGCTGCACTGGCTGCGCCAGACGCGCCCGAAGGCGAAGAATCCGGGAATAAAGCATGAGTCAAACCGCCGAGGACGAGATCGACGATTCCGCCGCACCGCTGATCGAACATCTCGCCGAGCTCCGTACGCGTCTGATCCATTCGGTGGTGGCCTTCATCATCGGCATGGTGATCTGTTTCGCCGTCTGGAACCCGATCTTCAACTTCCTGACCCAGCCGCTCTGCCATGCCATGGCAGCGCGCGGGCAGACGGGCGATTGCGGCCTGATCCTGATCAAGCTTCAGGAAGGCTTCTTCGTGGCCATCTCCATCTCGCTCCTTGGCGGGCTGGTGCTGTCCTTCCCCTACATCAGCTACCAGATGTGGCGCTTCGTGGCGCCGGGGCTCTACAAGTCCGAGAAAGGCGCGTTTCTGCCCTTCCTCGTGGCCTCCCCCTTCATGTTCTTCCTCGGCGCGACCTTCGCCTTCTACGTGGTCACGCCGATGGCCTTCGACTTCTTCCTCGGCTTCCAGCAACCGGGCTCGGTGCTGAACGGCGGGGCAGAGGCGACAGGCGTCGCGGGCATCGCCTTCCAGGGTTCGGCGCAGGAATACCTCAGCCTGACGATCAAGTTCATCGTCGCCTTCGGTCTCTGCTTCCAGCTTCCCGTGCTGCTGACCCTGATGGGCAAGGCCGGGCTGGTCAGCGCCTCGGGGCTCGGCGGGGTGCGCAAGTACGCGGTCGTCGCCATCCTCGTGCTGGCCGCGCTGGTGACGCCGCCCGACGTGATCACCCAGGTGATCCTGTTCACCGTGGTCTACGGCCTCTACGAGATCTCCATCCTCCTGGTGCGCCGGGTCGAGCGCAAGCGGGAGGCACAGCTCCGGGCCGACGGGTACTATGACGAGGACGCGGACGAGGATCCGCTGACGGACGAGCCTGCCGAGGGCATGGAGGAGGGCCGGTGATGCGCGACGACAGCCATCCCGAAACCCTCACCCCCTCGCTGGACCGGATCGCGGCAGCCCTCGAGCGCATCGCGCCCGCGCCGCTGCCCGCACCGGATTTCGCCGGCGCCCCGGCCTTCGTCTGGCATGTGGAGCCGGACCGCCTCGAGCCTGTGCCTTCCGTCAACCGCATCGGGCTGGACCTGCTGGTGGGCATCGACCGCTCGCGCGACACGCTGCTGGCCAATACCCGGCGCTTCGCCGAGGGGTTCGCCGCCAACAACGCGCTTCTCTGGGGCGCGCGCGGAATGGGAAAGTCAAGCCTTGTCAAGGCGATACACGCCGAGGTTCAGGCAGAGCACGAAAGCCTCAAGCTGATCGAACTCCAGCGCGAGGACCTGCCGTCGGTGGGGCGCCTGCTGGGCCATCTGCGCGGCGCGGCAGAGCGGTTCATCCTGTTCTGCGATGACCTGTCCTTCTCGCATGACGACCAGCACTACAAGTCGCTCAAGGCGGTGCTGGACGGCGGAATCGAGGGGCGGCCGGCCAACGTGGTGCTCTATGCCACTTCCAACCGGCGCCACCTGATGCCGCGCGACATGATCGAGAACGAACGCTCCAGCGCCATCAACCCCTCCGAGGCGGTGGAGGAGAAGGTGTCGCTCAGCGATCGCTTCGGTCTCTGGCTCGGCTTCCACCCCTGCAGCCAGGATGAATACCTTGCGATGATCGACCGCTACTGCGCCTCCTACGGTGTCAGCGTCGATCCCGACACGCTGCGCGCCGAGGCGATCGAGTGGCAGGCCACCCGCGGTGCCCGTTCGGGCCGCGTCGCCTGGCAGTTCTTCACCGACCTCGCCGGGCGCCACGGCATCCGCATCGGCTGACCGCCCCAACTTCTTTGGGGTCCAAATATCCCGGGGGGAGGCCGAAGGCCGGGGGCAGAGCCCCCTGAGACCCGCAAAAGAAAGGACCGGCGCCCGTGATGGGCGCCGGTCCTTTTCGCATTCCGGTGCGGGCAAAGCCCTATTCGAGGTAGGGCATCGGGTTCACACTGTCAAAGCCGTTGCGGACCTCGAAGTGAACATAGGAGTTCGAGCCGCCGCGCAGCTGGGCGATCTGCTGACCGCGCGAGACCGGATCGCCTTTCTTGACCTTGATGTTCTCGACGTTGGCATAGACCGTCAACAGGTTGTCGGCATGGCGCACCACGACGATCGGCACCTGGTCGGCGCTGGAGGTGATCGCGGCCACGCTGCCGTCCTTGGCGGCGGTCACCGCGGCACCCGGCGATGCGGCGATGTCGATGCCTTCGTTCTTGCCCTTGGTGTAGGTGCGGATGATCTTACCCTTCACCGGGAAATCCATCTGCGCCGAGCTGGTTGCCGTCGGCTTGCCGACGGAGACCTCCTGCGCCACCTCGTCGGTGCGCGCGGCAACCTTCTCGTCCGGCAGCGGCTTGCTGGCGCTCGGCGGCACCGGGGTCGGGCTGCCCTGGCCGGGTTCGGTCACCGCAGCGGCGGTCTGGACCGTACGGGCAGGGGCGGCGGCGCCCGCGACCGGGATCAGCAGGTACTGGCCCTCGCGGATGGTGAAGTCCGAGCCGAGCCCGTTCCATTCCGCCAGCGACTTGATCGGCACGTCGTAGAGGCGCGCGACGGTATAGGCGGTCTCGCCCCGGACCACCTTGTGCCGCACCGGCTCGGGCGAGGCGGTGGCGACCGGCGCAGGCGCGGGGCGGGCGGCGCTGCTGCTGCTGGCGGGCGGCAGGGTCGCGGTGCTGACCGAGGGGGTGGTGTCGGGAGAGGCGTCGATGGCGCTCCCGGCGAGCGAGGCGATGTCGACCCCGGTTGCCGCCGAGGGTTCGGCCACTCGGCGCGGCAGGGCGATCACCTCGCCTTCGCGCAGCGGGTCGCCCGGTGTCAGGCCGTTGTAGCGCGCAAGGTCGGAGGAGGGCAGGCCGATGCGGTTTGCCACGTCGCTGACCGTATCGCCGCGCCGGGCCACGACCACCTGGTAATTCGGGTAGGAGATCACGCCGCGATCATCGGGCTGGGGCCGCGCCCCGACCGCCTGCTGCGCCGCAGACGCGGTCGAGAAGGCGCCGACCTTGCCGCGCATGTCAAAGTCCAGCGGCTCGTCACAGGCGGCTGTCAGCGCCAGGACAGACAGGGCTGCGATAGCGCGGATGGAAAAGGGTCCAGCGGGCATTTTCATCTCGATATCCTCAATACGCCCCTCCCGTTGTGCCGGGCGGTGGCGGTCATCCTGCCTATGGCCTATCCGTCCCGGCCCAGTCCTTCAAGGAGGGGGACGAAGCGGACGGGCAGCAATTCATCATAGTCGAACCCGTTTTCACCGCGCCGGACGCGGATCAGGGTCTGCACCGCGTCGGACTGGCCGACCGGCACCACCATGATACCCCCGATCTTGAGCTGAGCCAAGAGCGGGCCGGGCGGGTCCTCGGCGGCGGCGGTCACGAGGATTCGGTCGAAGGGGGCCTGTTCCGGCAGCCCGTGCGATCCGTCCGCCGTCATCGCGGTGATATTGACCAGCCCGAGCGACTGGAACACCTCGTTCGCCTCGCGCACCAGCCGGGCGTGGCGGTCCACCGTGTAGACCCGGCGCGCGAGCCGCGACAGGATCGCGGCCTGGTAGCCCGAGCCGGTTCCGACCTCCAGCACCTTGTCGCGCGGGCTCAGTTGTAGGGCCTGCGTCATGCGCCCCACGATGGAGGGCTGCGAGATGGTTTGCCCGCAGGCGATGGGCAGCGGCGTGTCCTCGTAGGAGCGCTCGGCGAAGAGACCGGTGATGAACCGGCCCCGGTCGATCTCTTCCATTGCCTTCAGCACGCGGGTGTCGGTCACCCCGTGCGAACGGAGCGCGAAGAGAAACTGCATCTTGGTTTCGGCGGAGGGCCCGGTCATTCGATGGCCTTCAGCTGGTCGAGTACGTCATGGGCCGTGAAGTCCGCCCGCATCGGCGTGACCGAGATATAGCCTTCGAGGTTGGCGTGTGCGTCGCTGCCGGGCTGGCTGGCGATCTGCTGGTTGCCGCCCCGGACCCAGAGAAACCGCCGCCCGGAGGGCGAGTCATGCGGTTCGACGCTGAAGCGGGTGTCGGGGCGCTTGCCCTGCGGGGTAACCCGGATGCCCTGCACCTCTGCCGCCGGGACCGGCGGGAAGTTGACGTTGTAGAAGACCGGATAGGGATTGCTGTTGCCGGGTGCATTGGCCAGGATTCGGCGCACCACCTCGGCCCCGTGCTGACGCGCGGCCTCGAACGGGTCGTCCAGCCCCGCCAGTCGCGGCCCCATGAACTGCGAGAGCGCGATGGCCGGGATGCCCTGCAGCGAGGCCTCGATCGCGCCGCCCAGCGTACCCGAGTAGAGCGCGTTCTCGGCCGAGTTGTTGCCCCGGTTCACACCGGACAGGACCAGCGTGGGTTCGTTGTCGCTCAGCACCTCGTGCAGGCCCGCGAGCACACAGTCGGCGGGCGAGCCTTCGGCCGCGTAACGGCGTTCAGACATGCGGATCAGCATTGTGGGATGGGTGTAGCTGATGCAATGCGCCACCCCCGATTGCTCGAAGGCGGGCGCGACGACCCAGACCTCTCCTGAGGGCCCCGCCAGCTCGGCGGCAATGGCCTCCAGCGTCTCGAGACCCGGTGCGTTGATACCGTCGTCGTTGGTGATAAGTATGCGCATCCGCCGCCCCTTTTCGCGCCTTGCCCGTTTTGGGCCCTTGATAGGCGAGGGGGCAGAACGGGGCAAGGGAGGAGGCGCCCTTCGCGCCTCCTGCACTCCTGTCAGAGTGACAATTGTGCGAGCAGCCGCTGCGCTTCGTCCTGCGTTGTCGCCAGCGTGCTCCGGTCTTCGCCCGGGAAGAACCGGGCGCGGGTCGCGGTGGGCATCGGCGCGGGGGCAAGGACATGCACGCGCGGGCCGATCTTGTCGGATTCGGCCTGCCACGCCCGGGCCAGCGCGATCTGGGCCGCCTTGGTCGCGGCATGGACCGCAAAGAATTTCTCGCCCACGTGGGGATCGTCGAAGAACACCGCCTGGCCCTCTGCGCCCAGCAGGGGGGCGACGTAGGAGATCAGCACCGAGGTTGCCGTGGCGTTGACCGCGACGGCCTTGGCCCAGTCCTTGGGATCGGCATGGGGGGCAGGGCTCAGCGGCGCGGCATGGACCGCGGTGTGCAGCCAGAGGTCCAGCTTGCCCCAGCGGTCGTAGATGCCCCGGCACAGGGTCGCCATGGCCTCGGGCACGGTGACGTCCATGGGGGCCAGGGTCGCGCTGCCGCCCCGGGCCTGGATCCGGTCATCCAGCTCTTCGAGCGCGCCGGTGGTGCGCGCGACTGCGATGACATGATGGGTCGGTGCCAGCGCTTCGGCGAGCGCGGCACCCAGTCCGCGCGAAGCGCCGGTGATCAGGGCAAGTTTGGTCATGCCCAGCGGTGTGATCAGGAACGCGCCAGAGGTCAAGCCTCAGCTGTTCGGCAGGCTGTAGCGTTTGGCCGCACCGTGTTCGACCACGATCACCTCGCCGTCGGAAATCGCGGTCACGGTCGCGCCCGAGACCTTGTCGCCCTTGTTCAGGCGGTGAACCTTGCCGTTGTTGCTGCGCATCAGCGCCACCGACCCCGAAGGAGAGGTCAGCGTGCCCAGCAGGGTCAGCGGACCGGCGCGCAGGGCATTGGGGATCGTGGCCGTCCGAGCGACGGCTGCGGGTGTTTCTGACATGAGAACCTGACTCGTTTTGCTGCGCTGCGGCAGCTTGCGGGGATGGCTCTTGCCAGACGGGGGAGAAAGGTTAAAGAGCGGTTTCGCCGCGGCCCGCGCGGACCGGCGGCGCCTTGCCGTCCTCCAGCAGGGAATCGCCGATCAGCCCCAATGAAATAAGGCCCGAACGCGATAACGTCGCGTCCGGGCCCGATGATTTTGCGCGCTGCGCTGGTGGCTTACTCGGCCGCCTTCATCTCGAACCCCTGTTCGAGCATGTCGGCCGGGCGCACCGGGTACTCTCCCGAGAAACAGGCGTCGCAATACTGCGGGCGCTTGTTGTCGCGGCCACCGGCTTCGCCCACCGCACGGTAGAGACCGTCGAGCGAGATGAACTTGAGCGAGTCGACTTCGAGGTGCTGGCGCATCTCTTCCTCGCTCATGGTCGCGGCCAGCAGCTTCTCCCGCTGCGGCGTGTCGACGCCGTAGAAGCAGGGCCATGCGGTCGGCGGCGAGGCGATGCGGAAGTGCACCTCCTTGGCGCCCGCGTCGAGGATCATTTCCTTGATCTTGCGCGAGGTGGTGCCGCGCACCACCGAGTCGTCCACGAGGATGACCCGCTTGTCCTTGATCAGGGCACGGTTCACGTTCAGCTTGAGCCGCACGCCCATGTTCCGGATCTGCTCGGTCGGCTCGATGAAGGTCCGCCCCATGTACTGGTTGCGGGTGATGCCGAGCGCGAAGGGAATGCCGCTCTCCTGGCTGAAGCCGATGGCCGCCGGGGTGCCGCTGTCGGGCACCGGGCAGACCAGGTCGGCATCCACGGCCGCTTCCTTGGCCAGTTCCACGCCGATCTGGCGACGGCTCTCGTAGACCGAGCGGCCGCCGAGGATCGAGTCGGGACGCGAGAAGTAGACGTGTTCGAAGATGCAGAAGCGCGAGTTCTGGCGGCGGAAGGGGAAATGGCTCTCCACGCCCGATTTCTCGCTGATCACAACCATCTCGCCCGGTTCGATCTCGCGGACGAAATCGGCACCGATGATGTCGAGGGCGCAGGTTTCCGAGGACAGGACCCATCCTTCGGCCAGCTTGCCCAGAACCAGCGGGCGCACGCCCAGCGGGTCACGCACGCCGATCAGCTTGGTGCGGGTCATCGCGACGACCGAGAAGGCGCCTTCGACCTTGCGCAGCGCCTCTTCCATGCGGTCGGGAATCGACCGGCCCATGGAGCGCGCCATCAGGTGGATGATGCATTCGCTGTCCGAGGAAGACTGGAAGATCGAGCCGCGCTCGATCAGCTCGCGGCGCAGGGCGTTGGCATTGGTGATGTTGCCATTGTGGGCAATCGCCGCGCCGCCCATCGAGAACTCGCCGAAGAAGGGCTGGACGTCGCGGATCGCGGTGTTGCCCTTGTTGCCGGCGGTCGAGTAGCGCACGTGCCCGATGCCGATGGGGCCGGGCAAGGTTTCCATCACGCTCTGAGAGGTGAAGTTGTCGCGCACATAGCCGAAACGGCGGGCCGAGTTGAACCCGTGCTCGGGGTGGTGGACGACGATCCCGCCGGCCTCCTGACCACGGTGTTGCAAGGCATGGAGACCTAGGGCGACGAAGTTAGCGGCGTCTGATACACCGACAACGCCGAAGATCCCGCATTCCTCCTTCAACTTGTCATCGTCGAATGGGTGCGCGGGCGGCATTTGCAGCTTGGACAAGGCGGCAGCTCCGAATCCGGGGGGTGTTAGACCCCTCACATAATGGCTCAAGCCGCCAGTGTCATCAAAGGATCACAAATAACCTGCGCCTTGCCCGCAAACGTGACCGCCCTGCCGCCCCGGATAGCGCCTAAGCTGTGCGTACGCGGACACCGCCAAGCAGTCTTTGCAACAGGTTGGCGGGCTTTTGCGGCGTTGCAGGCGCAGGGCTGTGCGCCCGGGCACAGAGCCTCTGCGCCTGTTCCGCCCGCGCCCGTCGCCCATGCGCGATGTAATGCGCGACGTCGATGGAACCATCGGGGCGGCGGCGGGGGGTGATTTCGGTAAAATCCATGGCCGGTCTCCTCTGCGGATGTCTCTCCCGAACATGGCAGGAAGCCTGAGCGCGCGCCTGACGGGGACCTGAAGACGATCTGCAGATTTGCCTGAATCTCCGTCTTGCGGGCCGGTTTTTCTTGAGAGGCGCGCGGGGGACGAGGCAGACTTGGGGCATGATCTACCATTTCGCCGACTGTACGCTCGACACCGAACGCCACCGTCTGCTCCGTGCGGGCGAGGAGGTACATGTCGAGCCGCAGGTGTTCACCCTGTTGCGTCTGCTCGTCGAAGGGGACGGCGCGCTGGTCAGCCGCGATACCATGATCGCGGAAATCTGGCGGGGGCGCATCGTCTCAGAAGGGGCGATCGACTCGCGCATCCGCTCGGCCCGTGTGGCGGTGGGGGACGACGGGCGGCGCCAGTCGGTGATCCGCACGGTCACGCGCCACGGCGTGCAACTCGCCGTCGAGGTCACACGGGATGGTGCCACGGCTGCCCGCCCGGCGGAGGCGCGGCAGACGGTGCGCCTGACACGGTCCGCCGACGGTACGGGACTCGCCTGGGCCGAGTCCGGACAGGGGCCCGCCCTGATGCGGGCCGGTCACTGGCTGTCGCACCTCGAACTCGACTGGCAGAGCCCTGTGTGGCGCCCGTTGCTGGATCGCCTCGGGGCGGACCACCGGCTGCTGCGCTACGACCAGCGTGGCACCGGTCTGTCGGAACGGGCGGTGGCGGGGATCACGGTGGAGACCTGCGTGGAAGACATGAAGGCGGTGGCCGATGCCGCCAGCGCAGAAGACTTCTTCATCTTCGCGGTCTCACAAAGCGTGCCGGTCTCCATTGCCTTTGCCGCGCGCTACCCGGAACGGGTCAGGGCGATGGTGCTCTACGGCGGATTCGTCGAGGGAAGCGGCGTGCGCGACCGCCACACCGGCGAGGCCGAAACCGAAACTCTGGTTCAACTGGTACGGCAGGGCTGGGGGCAACCGGGCAGCGCCTTCATGACGGCGCTGTCCACGCTCTTCATGCCGGAGGCGACCAGCGAGCAGATGGACAGTTTCATCGAAATGCAACTCGCCTCGGCGACACCGGATGGGGCGGCAGCGTTGCGGCGGGCAGTGGGAGAGTTCGATGTGACCGACAGGCTGGCGCAGGTCCGCTGCCCGGTGCTGGTGGTGCACAGCGAACGCGACGCGGTGCAACCCTTTGCGCAGGGCAGGCGGCTGGCGCAGGACCTGCCAGATGCGCGGTTTCTGGCGCTGGAAACCGCCAGCCACGTGATCCTGCCGCAAAGCCCCTGCTGGGAGAGGCTCATGTCTGCGACAGGGGCGTTCTTCAAGGAAATGGCGGAGCGCTGAGCGCGCTCGCGCGGGTCAGTTCGCGGCGGGCGCGCTGCACTTGCCGACGAGGTCTTCGTACTTGGTGGTGATCCAGCCAAGCGCCTCTTCGGGGTTGTTGCTTTCGATCTCGCCGGTCAGGCGGTCGAACACCTGTGCCGAGCGGCTGCCGTCGACCATCGGAACCGGGTCGTTCGCCATCACCTGCTGGTAGACGAAGAAGCCGATGGTGACGAGCAGGATGCCGCGCGCCACGCCGAAGAGAAAGCCGAGGCCCTGGTCGATTCCGCCGGCTGCCGAGCGGCGCACGAGGGTCGAAAACAGCGGCGTGAAGAAGGAGACGAGGATCAGCGCGATGGCAAAGACCACGGCAAAGGCCGCAATCACCGAGAGCTCGCAGCTGTCGGCGAAGAACTTGCCGACGGCGGGGATTTCCTTGACCAGCGGTTCCACCTTGGGGGCGAACATGTAGGCGAGGACGGCGGCTGCCACCCAGCCGACGATTGCCATGGCCTCGCGTACGAAACCACGGGAATATGCCAGCAGCGCCGACAGGACGATGACAATCGCCACGACACCGTCAATGAGGGTGAAACCTTCCATGTACTTCTCTGCCTTCGTTCCTGCCTGTCGCGGGTCTTTTAACCGGCTCCGAATACTTCGCCAACAAATCCTGTCAGATCGGTGGCCCGAACAAGGGACAATCCATCACCTGTAACGGTTTTGCCACCCGCAGGGGCGATGGCCGCGGTAAAACCAAGTTTCCGGGCCTCTTTCAACCTGTTTTCCGTCTGCGGCGCCGGGCGCAGCGCCCCCGACAGTGAGATCTCGCCGAAGACGACGGTATCCGCGGGCAGGGCGGCGTCCTCCCGTGCCGACAGCAGGGCCGCCGCGACCGCGAGGTCCGCAGCGGGTTCCGAGATCTTCAGCCCGCCCGCCACGTTCAGGTAGACGTCGAGCCCGGCGAAGGGGATGCCGCAGCGCGCCTCGAGCACGGCAAGGATCATGGCGAGCCGCCCGCCGTCCCAGCCGACGACCGTACGGCGCGGCTGCGAGTGGGGCGAGGGCGCGACCAGTGCCTGCAGCTCCACGAGGACCGGGCGGGTGCCCTCGATCCCGGCAAAGACCACCGACCCCGGCGATGGTTCGCCGCGCTCGGACAGGAACAGGGCAGAGGGATTGGTCACCTCGGCCAGCCCGTTGCCCGTCATCTCAAACACGCCGATCTCGTCCGCCGGGCCAAAGCGGTTCTTGACAGCGCGCAGGATGCGGAACTGATGGCCGCGCTCGCCCTCGAAGTAGAGCACCGTGTCGACCATGTGCTCGACCACGCGGGGGCCTGCGATCTGGCCCTCCTTGGTGACGTGACCGACAAGGATCACCGAGCAGCCGCGCCGCTTGGCAAAGGTCGTCAGCTCGTGCGCCGCCGCGCGGACCTGGCTGACAGAACCCGGCGCACTCTCGACGTTGTCGGCCCACATGGTCTGGATCGAGTCGATGATGGCCAGCTGGGGCCGCTCGGCCTCCAGCGTCGTGAGGATGTCGCGTAGGTTGGTTTCGGCGCCAAGCTGCACCGGGGCCTCGGCCAGACCGAGCCGCTGGGCGCGCATACGCACCTGGGCCGAGGCTTCCTCTCCCGAGATGTAGAGCGTCTTGATGCCGTTGCGCGCGAATTGCGCCGCGGCCTGAAGCAGCAGCGTGGACTTGCCGATGCCCGGGTCGCCGCCCACGAGGATGGCCGAGGCCGGGACCAGCCCGCCGCCCAGAACCCGGTCGAACTCCTCGATGCCGGAATGGGTGCGTGGGGGCGGTGCTTCCTCGGTCGCGAGGTCTGTCAGGGGAATGGTGCTGCCCCGCGCCGCGCCGAGCGACTTCGAGGCGGGGCCCGCCGAGAGCGGGGCCTCCTCGGTGATCGAGTTCCACTCGCCGCAGGCTTCGCAGCGGCCCGACCACTTGGAAGAGGTGGCGCCGCAGCTGTTACAGATGAAGGTCTTGGTGGATTTGGCCATGCGCCTGTGTGCCCGAGCCCGCGCCGGGCCTCAAGCCCCCGCAGAGCGCGACCGTGATTTCGCGGTCAGATGGCTGATGAGAATGGAGGCGAGGATGCAGGCGGTGAAGGCATAGAGCCCCCAGGCAACCTCGATCCGGGCGAGCCCGATGCCCTTGGCGATGACCACGTAGAGCGCGATCAGGAACACGTCCGCCATCGCCAGCTTGCCCAGCAGTTCCAGCGCGGGCACGACCTTGCGCCGCATCAGCCCGAAATGGACTAGGGCAAGGCCGATGGTCTTGGCATAGGGCGCGAATACCGCGAGGAAGGTCACGATCAGCGCCAGCGCCACATCGGTGCCCCAAAGCGATTGCAGGCCCGACATCACGGAAATTTCGGAAAGGCCGAACAGCGGCAGGTCGATCCCGGCGCGTATCAGCGGTGCAAACCAAGACAGCGGGAACAGCACCAGCAGGGCGAGATTGGCGATACGCAGGAACTTCATGCTGTCTCCGGGCCGTCAGGGTCCGTTAGCAGCTAGTCACAAAGGGCGCGGCGCGCAAGCGCCACGCCCTTGGATGGTCAGGTGCGGACACCGGCAAAGCGGGTCTGCCAGTCCTCGCGCTGTTCGTCTGCGATCTTGGCGAACAGCACGTCCGGCACGGTAAAGGCGTGACCGGCGGGCAGGGCGGCCAGCGCCTCGGCCACGTCGCCGGGCCAGGTCGCGTCCTCGGTCTGCATCGCCGCCAGCATCCGGGCGGAGGCGTCGGGGATGAAGGGCGCCGAGAGCACCGCGTAGAGGCGGATCAGGTTCAGGCCGAGGCGCACCTGCATGGCGGCGGTCTCGGGATCTTCCTTGAAGGTGGTCCAGGGCGCTGCCGACTGCAGGTACTCGTTGCCAAGCACCCAGATCGCCCGCAGCTCCTGCGCCGACTTGCGCACTTCCATCGCCTCCATGAAGCCTTCGTAGGCACGGATGCGGGTGGTCAGGTTCTCGATCAGCGCCGTCTCGGCCGCGCCGTATGCGCCGCCCTCGGGCACCACTTCGCCAAACTTCGAGCGGCAGAACTTGGTGATCCGGCTGACGAAGTTGCCAAGCACGTCGGCCAGGTCCTTGTTGACCGAGACCTGGAAGTTCTCCCAGGTGAACTCGCTGTCCGAGCTTTCGGGGGCGTGGGACAGCAGCCACCAGCGCCAGTAGTCGGCAGGCAGGATGTCGAGCGCCTGGTCCATGAACACGCCACGGCCCTGGCTCGTCGAGAACTGGCCGCCATCGTAGTTCAGGTAGTTGAAGGACTTCAGGTGGTCGACCATCTTCCACGGCTCGCCCGAGCCGAGGATGGTGGCCGGGAAGCTCAGGGTGTGGAACGGCACGTTGTCCTTGCCCATGAACTGGATGTAGCGGACGTCGTCCGCGCCCTTGTCGGTGCGCCACCAGCGCTCCCACTCGGCATCCGGTGCGCCGCGCGCGTCGGTCCATTCCTTGGCGCAGGCGATGTATTCGATCGGGGCGTCGAACCAGACGTAGAAGACCTTGCCTTCCATGCCGGGCCATTCGGCCTCGCCTTTCCTGACCGGGATGCCCCAGTCGAGGTCGCGGGTGATGCCCCGGTCCTGCAGGCCGTCGCCGTCATGCAGCCATTTCTTGGCGATCGAGGTGGTCAGCACCGGCCAGTCGGACTTGCTGTCGATCCACGAATCCAGCTCGTCCTTGAGCGCGGACTGGCGCAGGTAGAGGTGCTTGGTCTCGCGCACTTTGAGGTCGGTGGAACCCGAGATGGCCGAGCGCGGGTTGATCAGGTCGGTCGGGTCCAGCTGCTTGGTGCAGTTCTCGCACTGGTCGCCGCGCGCCTTGTCATAACCGCAGTTGGGGCAGGTGCCCTCGATGTAGCGGTCAGGCAGGAAGCGTCCGTCGGCGTTCGAGTAGACCTGCCGCTCGCTCACTTCCCGGATCAGCCCGGCCTCGTCCAGCTTGCCCGCGAAATGCTGGGTCAGCCGGTGGTTCTGCGGGCTCGACGAGCGGCCGAAGTGGTCGAACGAGAGGCCGAAGCGGTTGGCGATGTCTGACTGCACCTCGTGCATCTCGGCGCAGTATTCCGCGACCGGCTTGCCCGCCTTCGCGGCGGCCAGTTCAGCCGGGGTGCCGTGTTCATCGGTCGCGCAGAGAAACAGGACCTCGTTGCCGCGTCCACGCTGGAAACGGGCAAAGAGATCTGCCGGAAGCTGCGAGCCGACGAGATTGCCGAGGTGTTTGATCCCGTTGATGTAGGGAATTGCCGAAGTGATCAGATATCGTGCCATGTCGCGCCCTTGGGTCGGTTGCGCCACCGTTTAGCGCAAGGGCAGGGCGAGGGCCAGCGGCGGATTAGGGCTGCGGAAAACGAAACCGCCGCCCCCTTGCAGGGACGGCGGCAGGATCAGCTGTTGCGCAGCGCATCAGGACTTCTTGCGGCGACGACCGATGAAACCCATCAGGGCGAAACCGCCGGCTGCCAGCGGCAGCGACGCGGGCAGCGGAACGACGGAAGGATCGCAATCCTCGTCGCCATACTGCGGCTTGTCGTAGGACGGACGCTGGTAATCCGGCTTGAAGTAGCCGGAGGGTTGGCTACCACCGGATTGGTGGCTTCCATGCCCGCCACCACCGGCCAGGGCCGGTGCCGAGAGCGCCAGCAGGAGCGCGCCCGAGATAGCAAGTGTCTTCTTCATATTACCCCCAGAGGACAATGAATGGTTACTCGTAAGTTCCCTCATTCGCGTCCCGAGGTATCTGCAATTTCACGCAAATTCCGCAGGGCGAAAAGATCTCCCACGAAATGGGATAATCTCAGATCCCCGTAATTTTTTCCATAGCTTTGTCGCTTGTTTTCAAAGGTTTCCCGCAGTGAAACGCTTTCTCCTCAGGGTAGAATTGCAGCGCTATTCCAGGTTGAAAAAGCAATCGTATTTACGGTTTATTCGCTACTTCCGCAATTGAATCGATTACAAACTGTGCGAAATGAAAATTAATTGTGCTTGTCCCGGCTGCGTCCCATAAGTCGTCCAATTAAGAAAGTCGTGCGCGGGGCATAGCGATAGGGGGTCTTGTCGGTCGAGGCCGGGCGCGCGCGCATCCGGGCGATTCCGAAGATCACCAGCGCCACGTGACCGACGGCGATCATCGAGAACATGGCGCCCGCCCCGAAGGAGCCGATCAGCCGCGACGCGAGGTAGGGGGCGGCAATGGCGCCGAGCGCATAGAAGAACATCAGCGCGGCCGAGAGCTCGACCCGTTCCGAATTCTCGGCAAAGTCATGGGCGTGGGAGGCCGCCACCGAGTAGATCGGAAAGGTGGTCAGCCCAAAGATGAAGGCCGCGCACATCACCCCCTCGACGCCATAGCCCTGGCTCAGCACGGTGAGCCCCGAACTGAGGATCGCAGCGACCGAGAGCCAGATCAGCACCCAGCGGCGGTCGAACCGGTCCGCCAGCGCGCCCACCGGGAACTGCGCCAGCGCGCCGCCCAGCACGAAGGAGGCGAGGAACCAGCCGATCTGCCCCGCCGTCAGTCCCACCTCCTGCCCGTAGATCGGCCCTACCATCCGGAAGGAGGCCCCGGAGAGCGCCGAGACCACAACGCCGGCGGCGGCAAGGGGCGAACGCTGAACCGCCAGCCACGGCCGCAGGCGCGGCGCCTCCGGCGTTTCCGGCTGCGGGCTCGAGGTCAGCGTCAGCGGCAGCAGTGCGGCGCAGCAGAGGATGGCGAGGATATTGTAGGAGACATAGCTCGCCGGAGCGAGAATGCCGATCATCAGCTGGGCAAGCAGCGAGCCGCTCATGTCGACCACGCGGTAGGCGCCCATCATCCGCCCGCGCGTGTCGTTGGTGACCCTGTCCTGCAGCCAGGCTTCGATCACCGTGTAGCAGCCCGCGATGCAGAACCCGGACATCACCCGCATCAGCGTCCAGGCATAGGCGTCGATCACCAGCATGTGCCCGAGCAGGCCGATGGCCCCGGTGGCGGTAAAGGCGGCGAAGCTGCGCGAATGGCCCACGTTGCCCATCATACGGGGTGCCCACCAGCAGCCGATGAAGAAGCCGAGGAAATGCGCCGAGCCAAGCAGACCGATCTGGGAGGTGCTGAACCCGAGTTCGAGACCCGAGAGGGCATCGAGCGGCCCGACGCCGCCTGACGACAGCTGCAACAGAACGACGGACAGAAACAGGGCGGCAAATGAAATGAGCAGTCGCATGAGTCCTCACAAATCCCACGCGCGGCGGCCGGGCTCGCAAGTAATCGACTTTTTCATGTCGTTCTTCCACCCCCGACCTCGCATCTCTCGCGGCAGGGCCAGCCCAGACATGAGGCACGACCGGGGAAACGCCCTTGGCGACGGGGCGTTTGGGGCGGATCGGGCGGCTATCGCCTTGCCTTCGGGCGTCCGGTGGCTAGGGTCCGCGCAAACCCGAAAAAAGGATCCGCCTCATGAAGATGAACCCGCTGGGCCGTACCGGCCTGACCGTCTCCGAACTCTGCCTCGGGACCATGACCTTCGGCAACCAGACCAGCGAGGCCGGGGGCCATGCCCAGATGGACAGGGCGCTCGACGCCGGGATCAACTTTGTGGACACGGCCGAGATGTACCCGGTGAACCCGGTCCGCAAGGAAACCATCGGCAAGACCGAAGAGATTCTCGGCACATGGAACGCGGCCAACAAGGCGCGGCGCGGCGACTACATCCTTGCCAGCAAGCACTCGGGCGAGGGCTCCTTTGCACGCGACGGCGCACCGATCACAGCGGCCTCGATCCCCGAGGCCGTCGAGGGCTCGCTGAAGCGGCTCCAGACGGATGTCATCGACATCTACCAGTTCCACTGGCCCAACCGCGGCAGCTACATGTTCCGCCAGAACTGGACCTACGATCCCTCCGGGCAGGACCGCGCCGCGACCCTCGCCAACATGGAGGAGTGCCTCGAGGCGCTGCAGAAGGAGGTCGACAAGGGCAACATCCGCTACTTCGGCCTCAGCAACGAAAGCACATGGGGCACCGCGCAGTGGCTGCGCCTGTCCGAGGCGCGGAACCTGCCGCGCGTGGTGACGATCCAGAACGAGTACTCGCTGCTCTGCCGCTACTACGATACCGACATGGCCGAACTCAGCGTGAACGAGGAAGCTGGGCTGATCGCCTTCTCCCCGCTCGGGGCGGGTCTGCTGACCGGCAAGTACCAGAACGGCGTCATCCCCGAGGGCTCGCGCCGTTCGCTGGTGCCGGAAATGGGCGGTCGCATCACCGCGCGCATCTTCGACGCGGTGCAGGCCTACCTCGACATCGCGGCGCGCCACGGCCTCGACCCGGTGCACATGGCGCTGGCTTGGTGCCGGACCCGGCCCTTCATGACCTCCGCCATCTTCGGCGCGACCACCACGGACCAGCTCGAGGTCGCCCTCGGTTCGGTCGATGTGACGCTCTCGCAGGAGGTGCTGGACGAGATCACCGCAGCCCATCGCGCCCATCCCATGCCGTACTGAGGCGCGGGCGTTTGGGGCAGGACAGTGAGCATTTGAAGAGAAAAGATGACATGAGCGCGCCCAGTCATCTTCTCTCCGAAAATACTCAAATCCTGACATTCACACGGGCGCGCCGCCCGAGGGTTCAGCGCCCCGACCGCACCTCGCGCGCCGATCTGCCATAGGCGGCGCGGAAGGCGCGGGAAAAGCTCGACTGCGAGGCAAAGCCGGTGGCGAGCCCGATGTCGGTCAGCGACATCGCGGTATCGGTCACCAGCCGCTGCGCCTCGGCCAGTCGCAGGGCGAGGTAATGCGCCTGTGCCGTCGCGCCGAGGCGGCTGCGGAATTGCGCCTGCAGCGAGCGCGGGCTGGTGCCGGTTCTCCGGGCGATTTCGGCGAGGGTCAGGGGCGTTTCAAGGTGTTCTTCCATCAGCGCATGGGCGCGGGCGGTCAGCGGTGAATGGCGCGGCGCCCGGGCGGCGCGGCGCTGGGCACGGGCCGGGTCCGGCGCGCTGTCGTAGATGAAGACCCCGGCGACCCGGGTGGCAAGGCGCTCGCCGCAGCGGGCCGCGATCAGGTGCAGCATCATGTCGATTGCGGGCGTCGCGCCGCCGCTGGTCATGCGGTCGCGGTCGACGTGGTAGCGGTCGTGCAGCACCTCGATCGAGGGGAAGTTGGCGGCGAATCCATCGAGGTCCTCCCAGTGGGTGGTGGCGCGATAGCCATCCAGCAGACCGGCCTTGGCCAGCAACCAGGGCCCGCCGTCGATTCCGGCGATGGTGGTGCCGCGCGCGGCGAGCCTGCGCAGTGAGGCCAGCAGCGCGGGGGTGCCGTGCCGGTCGAGGTTGAAGCCGGCGATGACCAGCATGAGGTCGCAGCCTTCCAGCCGGGCGATGGGAGTGCCCGGAACGGCAAGCCCGGAGGTCAGGCGCGCGGGCTGCTCAGTGGCGGTGACATAGCTCCAGTCAAACGGGCGCCCCGGCCCGAGCCGGTTTGCCGCGCGCATCGGGTCCACCCCGGCGGCGAAGGAAAGCGTGTTGCAGTCGTCGAGGACCAGCACCGCCACGTTCAGCGGAGCCTCGGAGCGCTGGAAGATGTTTTTCGCGGATTTCATCAACTCAGCTGCGTATCAGGGAAAGTGTGACCTGCCAAGCCGGGCCATGGTGGCGCCAAAATAACGACTGGAGGACATCATGCCCCTGACCATGAACAAAGAGGTCTTCATCACCTGCGCCGTGACCGGGTCCGGCGGGACCCAGGACCGCAGCCCGCATGTGCCGCGCAGCCCCGAGCAGATCGCCAACAGCGCCATCGCCGCCGCCAAGGCGGGCGCCGCGGTGGTGCACTGCCACGTGCGCGACCCCGAGACGGGCAAGCCCTCGCGCAAGCTGGAATACTACCGCGAGGTGACCGAGCGCATCCGCGAATCCGAAGTGGACGTGGTGCTGAATCTCACCGCCGGCATGGGCGGGGACATGATCTTCGGGCCGACCGAACGTCCGCTGCCTCTGAAGGAAGAGGGCACCGACATGGTCGGCGCCTCCGAGCGGGTCGAACACGTCGCTCAGTGCCTGCCCGAGATCTGCACCCTCGACTGCGGTACCATGAACTTTGCCGAGGCAGACTATGTCATGACCAACACGCCCGGCATGTTGCAGGCGATGGGCCGGATGATGACAGCGCTGGGCGTCAAGCCCGAGATCGAGGCCTTTGACACCGGTCACCTCTGGTACGCCAAGCAGCTGGTCGCCGATGGCGTGCTGGACAGCCCGGCGCTGGTGCAGCTCTGCATGGGCGTGCCCTGGGGCGCGCCGGATGACATGAACACCTTCATGGCGATGGTGAACAACGTCCCCGACGACTGGACCTTCTCGGCCTTCGCGCTGGGCCGCAACCAGATGCCCTATGTCGCCGCTTCGGTACTGGCGGGGGGCAACGTGCGCGTCGGTCTGGAAGACAACCTCTGGCTCGACAAGGGCGTGCTGGCCGAGAACTGGCAGCTGGTCGAGCGGGCGCATAACATCATCGAGAACCTCGGTGCCCGGGTGATCGGGCCCGAGGAAGTGCGCAAGAAGCTGGGGCTGGTCAAGCGGGCGCCCAAGTGAGGCTCCTGCTGGTCGCGCTGCTGCTCGGGGCCTGCGCCATGCAGGCGCCGGGCGCGCGCGATCCCTCCGCGCCGATCTGGTCGAGCACCCGGTTCGAGCCCGCGCGTTTCGCGGGCGACTGGGTCGTGCGACAGGCGGTCGGCGCGGCGCCACGGCAGCTCGCGGTGACGAGCGCTACGCCCGAGGGCTTTGGCTGGCTGGCCGACGGGGTGCCGCGCACCGCGCGCCTCACCGGGCCGGGCCGCTTCGTGCTGGACGGCAAGGGAGCGGGCCGGGACGTCTGGGTGCTGTGGGTGGATGACGATTTCCGCACCGCCGCGCTCGGCACGCCCGACGGCAGCCTCGGCTGGATCATCGACCGCGGCGCCACCGGCGGCACCGACCGCATCGCGGCGGCGCGCGACATCATGGAATTCAACGGATACGACGTGTCCAAACTTGTGGATGTGAGACAATGACGAAAACGGCGGCAATCATCGGGGGCGGGGTCATCGGCGGCGGTTGGGCCGCGCGGTTCCTGCTGAACGGGTGGAATGTGCGGGTGTTCGATCCGGACCCGGAGGCCGAGCGCAAGATCGGCGAAGTGCTGGCCAACGCCCGCCGCTCGCTGCCGGGCCTGTCGGATGCACCGCTGCCCGAAGAGGGCAAGCTGACCTTCCATGCCGAGATCGCCGATGCGGTCGCCGGGGCGAGCTGGATCCAGGAGAGCGTGCCGGAGCGGCTGGACCTCAAGCACAAGACCTTTGCCGCGATCCAGCTGGCCTGTGACAAGGGCGCGCTGATCGGTTCATCGACCTCGGGCTTCAAGCCAAGCGAGTTGCAGGATGGCGCCGCTGTGCCTGCGCAGATCTTCGTCGCGCACCCGTTCAACCCGGTCTACCTGCTGCCGCTAATCGAGGTGGTGACCACCGAAGAGAACACCGCCGAGGTGATCGCGGCGGCCAAGGACACGCTGACCTCGGTCGGCCTCTACCCGCTGCACGTGAAAAAGGAGATCGACGCCCATATCGCCGACCGTTTCCTCGAAGCCGTCTGGCGCGAGGCGCTCTGGCTTGTCACCGACGGCATCGCCAACACCGAGGAGATCGACAACGCGATCCGTTACGGGTTCGGCCTGCGCTGGGCGCAGATGGGCCTGTTCGAGACCTACCGCGTCGCCGGGGGCGAGGCGGGGATGAAGCACTTCATGGCACAGTTCGGCCCCTGCCTCAGCTGGCCCTGGACCAAGCTGATGGATGTTCCGGAGTTCACCGACGAACTGGTGGACCTGATCGCGGGCCAGTCCGACGAACAGTCGGGGATGCACTCGATCCGCGAGCTGGAGCGCATCCGCGACAACAACCTCGTGGGCATCATGCGCTCGCTCAAGACCCAGAACTGGGGCGCCGGGGCGCTGCTCAAGGATCACGACACACTGCTGAAGGCGGGCACGGACCTGGCAAAGCCGGCGGCCGAGATCGCCGAGCCGGGCAAGCCGATCCTGACCGTGCAGCGCGCCGTGCCGCTGGACTGGACCGATTACAACGGTCACATGACCGAGGCGCGCTACCTCGATGTATTCTCGCTGGCGACCGACCGCTTCATGGAGATGGTGGGCTGCGATCAGGACTACATCGCGGCGGGCATGAGCTATTTCACCGCCGAGACGCATATCCGCCATATCGACGAGATGCTGGCGGGAACGAAGTTCGAGACGCGCACCCAGATGCTGCTGGGGCAGGGCAAGAAGCTGCACCTCTACCACACGATCTACGCGGACGGCCGCGAGATCGCGACGGGCGAGACCTTCCTGCTGCACGTCGATCTCTCGACGCGCCGTCCCTGCGACCCCAAGCCCGAGGTCGCCGCCGCGCTGGCGCTGATCGCCGAGGCGCAGGCCGGGCTGCCCTATCCCGAGGGAGCGGGTCGTTCGATCCGCAAGCCAGAGTGAACCGCGTCCTGATCACTGCCGGTGCCAGCGGCATCGGCAGGGCCATGGCCGAGGCCTTCGACGCGGCGGGGGCCAGGGTCTGGGTCGCCGACATCGACGGGCGCGCGCTGGAGAGCTGCCCGCAGCATTGGGAAACCACGCTGCTGGATGTCACCGACGAGGAGGGCGTCGCGGGCATGTTCGGCGCCATCGAGGCCACCTGGGGTGGCCTCGACACGCTCTGTGCCAACGCGGGCGTCGCGGGGCCGACGGCAGGGATCGAGGACATTAGGCTGGCCGACTGGCGCGCATGCATCGCGGTCAACCTCGACGGCGTGTTCCTCTCGGTGAAATACGCGACCCCGCTGCTCAAGGCGGCGGGGAAGGGGGCCATTGTCGTGACCTCCTCGACCGCCGGTCAGTACGGCTATCCCAACCGCGCGCCCTATTGCTCGGCCAAGTGGGCCGTCATCGGGCTGACCAAGACCATCGCGATGGAACTGGGCAGTTTCGGCATCCGCGCCAACGCGATCTGCCCCGGTTCGGTCGAAGGGCCCCGGATGGAGGGCGTTCTGGAACGTGAAGCGAAGGCCAAGGGCATGACCCGCGATCAGGTCTACGACGGCTATGCCAGCGGCACCGCGATGGGCAGCTTCGTCGAGGCGCGGGACGTGGCCGGAATGGCGGTCTTCCTTGCCTCCGACAATGCGCGCCTTGTCTCGGGGCAGGTGATCGCGGTCGACGGGTTCACGGTGAACCCCGACCCCAAGCTCTGAGGGTCAGCGCCAAAAGGCGAGCCACTCGATGAATTCGTAGAACTTCTTGCCGAGGTACACCATGTGCCCGGATCCGAAGATCGCGACGTCAACGACGATGCCAAGCACGATCAGGATGCCCAGAACCACTGCGAGCGTATTGGTCATGCGTGTCTCGGTCCCGGTGCCAGCAACGAAAAAGCCCCGCCAGCTATGCCTGACGGGGCCATTGTTCACAAGTCCCGGGTGGGCCTCAGTTGACGAGGCGGCCCATGGCGACGGCCACGTCGGCCATGCGCACCGAGAAGGCCCATTCGTTGTCATACCATGCCAGCACGCGGACCATGCGGTTGCCGATCACGCGGGTCTGGTCGGGGGCGAAGATCGAGCTTTCCTCGGTGTGGTTGAAGTCGATGGAGACCTTGGGCTCGGCATCGTAGCCCAGCACCTTGCCCATCGGGCCCTTGGCGGCGGCGGCGACGATGGCGTTGATCTCCTCGGCGGTCACGTCGCGGCCGGCACGGAAGGTCAGGTCCACGGCGCTGACGTTCGGGGTGGGAACGCGGATCGAGGACCCGTCGAGCTTGCCCTTGAGGTGCGGCAGCACTTCGCCGATGGCCTTGGCGGCGCCGGTGGTGGTGGGGATCATCGCCATGGCGGCGGCGCGGGCGCGGTAGAGGTCGCTGTGGCGGCGGTCGATGGTCGACTGGTCGCCGGTGTAGGAGTGCACGGTGGTCATGATGCCGTGCTCGATGCCGACAGCCTCGTCCAGCACTTTGGCCAGCGGCGCGAGGCAGTTGGTGGTGCAGGACCCGTTCGAGACCATGCGGTCGTCCGAGGTCAGCGTCTCGTCGTTGACGCCGAACACGATGGTCTTCTGCACGTTCTTCGCGGGGGCCGAGATCAGGACCGACTTTGCGCCCTGTTCAAGGTGCACCTTGGCCTTCTCGCCGTCGTTGAAGTTGCCGGTGCATTCCAGCACCACGTCGCAGCCCGACCAGTCCAGTTCGGCCGGGTTGTAGCTCGAGAACATCTCGATCTCGCCGCGGCCGAGGTCCAGCGAGTTGCCGCTGACCTTGATGTCATGGCCGAAACGGCCGTGAATGCTGTCGTAGCGCAGCAGGTGCGCGGCGGTCTCGATCGGTCCGGTCGCGTTGGCCTTGACCACGCGAATGTCGTTCCGGCCGCTCGCCGCGATATGCGACAGGGTGCAGCGGCCGATCCGGCCAAATCCGTTGATACCGACATTAATGGTCATGACATACGCTCCGACGAAAGATTCGTTTCGGATCGGATATAGCCACCGCCGGGGCTGGCCTAAAGGGAAAAACCCCCAGAAATAGAATGTGTTAGCGCAAACTGTGTTTGTTAACGCTCACGCTTGCCCTAACAGGCGATTGCGCTAGGCTTCTGGCAGTCGACAGATCGGATAAGGGTGAAACAATGAGCGGCCTCCTGGCACTATTGGACGACGTGGCCGGGATCGCCAAGGTCGCCGCCGCATCGGTGGACGATGTTGCCGCGCAGGCCGCAAAGGCCGGGGCCAAGGCGGCGGGCGCCGTGATCGACGACGCCGCCGTCACGCCCAAATACGTGCACGGCTTTGCCGCCTCGCGCGAATTGCCGATCATCTGGCGCATCACCAAGGGCTCGCTGCGCAACAAGCTGGTGTTCCTGCTGCCCGTCGCACTGCTCCTCAGCGCCTTCGCGCCCTGGCTGATCTCGCCGCTGCTGATGCTGGGCGGGGCCTATCTCTGCTTCGAGGGGGCCGAGAAGGTCTGGCACGCACTGGTGCCCTCCGACACCCACGAGGTGTTTCCCGAGGACCGCCCGGGCGATCCGGCGCATCTCGAGGAAGAAAAGGCCAAGGGCGCGATCAAGACCGACTTCATCCTCTCCGCCGAGATCATGACCATCGCCCTCTCGGCCCTGCCGGAGAGCAATTTCTGGATGGAGGCAGCCGCCCTCGCGGTGGTCGGCATCGGCATCACCGTGGTGGTCTACGGCTCGGTCGCGCTGATCGTGAAGGCCGACGACCTCGGCCTGCTGATGGTCGAGAAGGGCCGCTTGGGCCTGACCCGCGCGCTGGGGCGCGGCATCGTCCGGTGGATGCCGACCTTCATGCACCTGCTGACCATCGTCGGCACCGCCGCCATGCTCTGGGTCGGCGGTTCCATCGTCATCCACGGGCTGGAGGAACTGGGCCTCGGCTGGCTCGGCCACCATATCCACGACTGGGCGGCAGCAGCGGCCCACGCGGTGCCCGAACAGTACGAAGCGGCGATGGAATGGTTCGCCAAGGCCGCGATGGACGGTGTCTTCGGCCTTGCCCTTGGCTTGGTCCTGATCCCGATCGCCACAAAGCTGATCCTGCCGGTCTGGCAGGCCGTCACCGGCGCGAAGCCGGCCGCGCACTAGGTCATGGGCCGCGCGGTGCCCGCCGCGCGGATGTTCTCCCTCAGGCGCCGTAGGTGCGTCGGCAGATGCCGCGCCGACAGATCCGCCTCGCGCACGAGCCGGTCGAAATGCCGGGTGAATGTGGTCACCCGGTCGCGGTCGCGGAATGCCATGTAGTGCCCCCCGGCATAGAAGACGCAGAGCAGGGGGCCGAAGACGGTGATCGGGGCGGAGTAGAGCCGCTTGGAATCGAACAGGTAGATCCGGAGCCGCGGATAGAGCTGGTCGCAAAGCTCCAGCAGCTGGTCGATCTGCTCGCGCCGCACGTCCGCGGGCAGCCCGTGGTAATAGCCGATCCCCTCGGCAAAGCAGTGCAACTCGTAGATCGGGATGCAGATCTCATAGTCCGATCCTGCCGAGCGCATCCACTGCAGGCGGTCCTCCGAGGCGCCGATGGCCTGGTCCGCCGTGCGCCCGAGGTGGGGCTTGTATTCCCATTCCAGCAGGGCGCGCGTCTTCAGCATGTCGGGCAGCGAGGCGGGCACATGGCGGATCTTGTAGCCCGCCGCCTCCTGGTGCCAGGCAAAGATGCGTTCATCCACCAGTGCGCGCGGCGCCTCGGTCATCGACAGCGATCCGGCCAGCAGTTCGGCTGCACTCTCGCGCCGGTCGGATAGCGACAGCAGCCAGTCAGCCGAAACCCCCAGCGCCGAGGCGCAGGCCCCGACCACGTGGGCATTCGGCAGTCGCGCGCCCTCGTCTGTCAGCAGTTGCGAGATGGTCGACCGGTCGACTCCGATCGCTCGTGCCAGCACGCTCTGGTTGGTCCCTGAATCCTGCATCGCGCTCATCAGGCGGGATCGGAATTGCGCGGCCCGCAGGCGTTTGTCGATTCTATCTGACATACGGTGATAAATATCACGCCTGCATATATTTGTTCACCATATTCCGAATGGTAACATTCCTGTGACGGGGTCTAATGGATCCCGGACGGACGAATGAAAGACCACGAATGACCGCAATGACGGAGGCCGCCCCGCGCGCCAGGCTCAAATCCTTTGAGTGGGTTACCTTTTCCCTGATCGCCGGCTGCTACGGCGGATGGGCTCTGGCCCTGTTCTGGCTGTGGGACACGCTGCCGGTCGTCGCCTTCCTGATCGCGGTCCTCACCATCGCCCTGCATTCCTCACTGACCCACGAGGTGCTCCACGGGCACCCCTTCCGCTCCGCCTTCTGGAACGAGATGATGGTGCGCCTGCCGCTCACCCTGACCGTGCCGTACTGCCGCTACCGCGACCTGCACCTGGCGCACCACCGCGACGCCAACCTGACCGACCCCTACGACGACCCCGAGACCAACTACCTCGACCCGGTGGTCTGGGCCCGGCTGACCCGCTGGCAACGAGCGGTCCTGTCGTTCAACAACACCCTGCTGGGGCGCATCCTGATCGGCCCGGCCATCAGTAACGTGCTGTTCATCCGCGGCGAGTTCCGCCTGATCGCCGCCGGGGACCGCAAGGTCGCCCGCGCCTGGATGTATCATGCCCTCGGACTGGCGGTGCTGTTGCCGATCGTGGTGCTCGCCCCCATGCCGCTCTGGGCCTATGTCGCCGCCGCCTACATGGCGCAGGGCGTGCTGCGCATCCGCACCTTCCTCGAGCATCAGGCCCACGAGAAGGTGCGCGGGCGCTCGGTCATCATCGAGGATCGCGGGCCGCTGGCCTTCCTTTTCCTGAACAACAACCTGCACGCGGTGCACCACATGCATCCGGGCGTGCCCTGGTACCGCCTTCCGGCGCTCTACCGGGCGCGGCGCGAGCGCTTCCTGACCATCAACCAGGGCTACGCCTACCGCTCCTACGGCGAGGTCTTCCGCCGCTACCTGTTCAGCGCCAAGGACGAGGTGCCCCATCCGCTCTGGCGGGGTCGCTGAATTTGCGTCAATAGGACGCCATGGAACTCTGGATACCCGTCACCGTCGCCGCAGCCACGTTTCAGACCCTGCGCTTCATGCTGCAGAAAACCCTCAGCGCCACGCGCCTCAGCGCGGCGGGCGCGACCTTTGCCCGCTTCGTCTATTCCGCGCCGGTCATTCTCGCCATCCTCGCGATCTGGCTCAAGCTCACGGGCACCGAACTGCCCGCGGTCACGCCCCTCTTCTGGACCTACGCGGCGGTGGGCGGCCTGACCCAGATTCTCGCCACCGTCCTCGTCGTGCTGCTGTTCAAGCAGCGCAACTTCGCGGTGGGCATCACCTTCAAGAAGACCGAGGTCATGCAGACCGCGCTGGTCGGCGCCATCGTGCTGGGCGAGGGCATCAGCCTCGGCGGCTTCCTCGCCATCCTCGTCGGCCTCGCCGCGGTGCTGGTCCTGTCGAAAACCCCCGATGTCGCAGGCCCCTGGTGGCGGGCACTCGTCACCCCGGCCTCGCTGACCGGCCTCGCCTCGGGCGCGCTCTTCGCGGTGTCCGGCGTGACCTACCGCGGCGCCTCGCTGCAACTCGACGCCGAGGCGCCCCTGCGCGCCGGGGTCACCCTGGCGGCGGTGGTCACCATGCAGACGCTCGCGATGACGATCTGGCTGCTCTGGCGCGACCCCGGGCAAATCCGCGCGGTCTGGGTGGCCCGTTGCACGGCGGTCTGGGTCGGGCTGACCAGCCTCGCCGGATCCTTCTGCTGGTTCCTCGCCTTCACCCTCCAGAACGCGGCCTATGTGAACGCGCTCGGACAGGTCGAGATGGTGCTCTCGCTGTTGGCCTCGGTGCTGTTCTTCCGCGAGACGATCCACCGCCGCGAGATGCTGGGCATGGCGCTGCTGGGGGTCTCGCTACTGACCCTGATCCTGGTGATCTGACGGACAACGGAGCAGGGGGCGCTGCCCCCGTCGCGCCCTGCGCGACTCCCCCGGGATACTTTTTACCCAAAGAAGGCGCGTGACACCCAACTTCTTTGGGTCGCAAATATCCCCGCCGGAGGCATCGCGCGCAGGCGCGATACCGGTTCGGCGGCAGGAGCCCTAGTCGGGCTGGGGATAGCCGCGGAGCCGCAGGAACAGGCTCGATTCATCGTTGTTGCGGAAGTAGGGGACGCTCGCGGGCGGCTCGCGATCGCGGGCGCGCGCCTCGACCTCGGCCAGCACCACCTCGGTGATGAAGGGCAGGTCGAAGTTGCGCGCGTCGCTCAGCTTGATCCATTGCAGATGCGACAGCTCGTCGGTGGCATGGGTGAAATCGTCGAGGTCGCCCTGAATGTCCTCCGCGTCGACGAGGAAGAAACGCGCGTCAAAGCGGCGCGGGCGACCCGGCGGGGTGAGCGCGCGGAACACGAACTGCAGGGCCGAGGCTGTCGGCAGGTTGCCGGTGGCGGCAAAGCGTTCCCAGTCCGGCGCGGGCGCGTCCGGCCATGCCCCGGGGGTGCCGAGCACCAGGCCGGTTTCTTCCCAGAGCTCGCGGATCGCGGCGGCGGCAAGTGCGTGCTGCAGCCCGTCGGGCGCATTGTCGGCCAGCCGCGCGTGGCAGAGCTCGGGCAGGGGCGCGGCCAGCGGGACCGCGCGATCCGCCTCGTCCACGGCGCCGCCGGGGAAGACGAACTTGTTGGGCATGAAGGCGGCCTTGGCGCCGCGCTGGCCCATCAGAATCGCGGGGGTGGTGTCGCGGTCGCGCAGCACGATCACGGTGGCCGCGTTGCGCACTGCGGATTTGTCGATGGCCGGCGTATCGGCGCCGGACTGGGTGTCTCTGCTCATGTATCCTCCCGAAGTCGGGGGGATCAGGCTGGCTTCCCGAAGCCGTAGAGCTGGCGGGCCCACTGATAGCCGACGATCGCCCCCTTCAGTCGAGGCAGAAGGTAGAGCGATAGCGCGACGCAGCCAACTGCAAAAATGCTGAACAGCACCAGCGGTTCGGGGCGCCACGTCTCGAACACGAAGAGCAGCAGCGGCGCCATCAGGTGCCCGACGATCAGGATGGTCAGGTAGGCCGGGCCATCATCGGCGCGATGGTGGTGCAACTCCTGACGGCAGACCTGGCAGGTGTCGTTGACCTTGAGGTAGCCGCGCAACAGCGGGCCGGTGCCGCAGTTGGGGCACTTGCAGCGCCAGCCGCGGACCAGGGCGGGCATCAGGTCGCGCGGCTCCTCGGCCCCGGGCGAGGCGGGGTCGCGCTGATCGGCCACCGAACCCTCCATGAGGTCGGCGGTGGCTGTGTCGTCGAAAGCGGTGCAGGTCTGGGTCATGATCTCGTGTCTCCGCCCTTGAAGATAAGGATGCGCGGCCCCGCGAAAAGAGGACAGGATGTCCTTGCGGCGCCTTGTCGCAAAGCCCTGCGGCGGGTCCGGGCGCGGTTCCGCCGGTTGCAGCCTTGCAAAAAAATCAGGCACGGCGCGACGGAAGCGCGGAGACCTCCCGTTAGAGAAGCATGGTTGGCGGCGATCGTCGACTTGGTTAAGAGGAAAGACACCATGACTTATAAAGGTTTCATCGCAGGCATTCTGGTGGCTGGTGCTGCAGTGACGGCGACCTCCGCCTTGGCCATGGGGTCCGATTTCGGACCCCGGCGCGGGCCGGTCAGCTTCGAGATGCTGGACGTGGACGGCAATGGCGAGATCACCCTCGACGAGATCGAGAACCGCGCCGAGGCCCGGTTCAAGGCCGACGACGCCAATGGCGACGGCATCCTCAGCAAGGACGAGCTGATCGCGGCGGGCCAGGCCCGGGTCGAGCAGCGGGTCGCCAAGATGATCGAACGGTTTGACAAGGATGGCGATGGCGCCCTCTCGACCGAGGAGCTGCCCAAGCCCGGCAAGCCGGGTGCGCCCGACGCGGCACACGAGGGCAAGCCCGGACCTGACCGCGCGGCCATGATGTTCCGTGCGGCGGACAGCGACGGCGACGGCGTGGTCACCGAGGAAGAGTTCGCCTCCATGCAGGACTTCATGAAGAAGTACCGTTTCATGGAGATGAGCGAGAACCGTCGCGGCGATGGCCGGATGGGGGACCGGATGCGCCAGCGCATGGGCGAGCACATGGGCGAGCACCGCAACATGATGGACCGTGACATGCACGGCCAGCACCGTCCGCCGATGTCCGGCGAGGCACCGCAGGAGAGCCAAGACTAAGCGTGTGGGACTTCACCACGACATATCCGCCGCGTCCGTCGGGCGCCGGGAGGTCCGGGTCATCATGACCGAGGACGATCCCGATGCGGATCTGCTTGCCCGCTTCGCGGCGGGCGAGCGCCACGCGGCGCGGGCGCTGACCGACAGTCTCGGGCCGCGGGCCTTTGGCGTCGCTCTCAGGATGCTGGGCGATGGCGCCGAGGCCGAGGATGTGGCCCAGGAGGCGATGATGCGCCTCTGGCGGATCGCGCCGGACTGGCGCACGGGCGAGGCCAAGGTCAGCACCTGGCTCTACCGGGTGACGATGAACCTCTGCGTCGACCGCCAGCGGCGGCGGCGCGGCGGCACTGCCTCGCTCGACGAGGTGGCAGAGCCCCCCGATCCGGCGCGCAGCGTGCCGGAGCAGATGCAGGACCGGGCGCGTGTGGACGCGCTGCAGGCGGCGCTGGACGAACTGCCGGAGCGACAGCGCCAGGCGGTGGTCCTGCGCCACATGGAAGAATTATCGAACCCGGAAATTGCCGGGATCATGGAAATCAGCACCGAAGCAGTCGAAAGTCTGACGGCAAGGGGCAAGCGGGCGCTGGCGGCCATCCTGGCCGGGCGCAGGGACGAACTGGGGTATCAAGATGGCTGAGGACGAAAAGGAACTCGACATTTTCTTCGCTGCCGCCCGGCGCGAGACGGCACGGCTTCCCGATGCGCTCGCGGACCGGATGATGGCGGATGCCGGGCATGTTCAGCGTGAGCGGGCCCGGTTCGGTTCCACGGCACGGTCTGCCATGTCGGCGCCGGCCCGGGTCCTGGCGACGGGGCAGAGCCGCGCCGAGGGCTGGCTGGCCCAGCTGCGCGAGATGATCGGCGGCTGGTACGGCATGGGCGGCATGGTCGCGGCCTGCGCCGCCGGGGTCTGGCTCGGCTTCGCGCCGCCCTCCGGGCTGCCCGATCCCGCCAGCCTGCTTGGCCGGTCCGACGCCTCGGTCGATCTGTTCTCGACCGAGACGCTTGCCGTCGTGCTCACGGAGGACCACTAGATGGCGGAGACTACCGGGCTTACCAAGAGGCAGCGCCGCATGTGGCTGCGCATTCTGGTGATCGTCTCGCTCACGCTGAACCTGCTGTTCATCGGGCTGGTGGCGGGAACCTTCGCCCGCGTGGGCCCGCCGATGCCGCCGCCGCCGCCCTCGGTCGGTGCGGCGATGTTCAAGGCGATGCCGCCGGACGACCGCAAGGAAATCCGCGAGCGGATGCGCGGCACCCGCGACATGCACCGCGACGAACGCCATGCCTCCGAGGCCGAGGCGGTGCTGGCGGCGCTCAGTGCCGAACCCTTCGATGCCGAAGCGCTGCGGCAGGTGGTGCTGAGCCAGGCGCAGTCGCGTTTCGAGGAGATCTCGGCCGCGCAGAGCGACTGGGTCGACCGGGTCGCCGGGATGAGCGACAGCGAACGGCAGGCCTTCGTGGGCCGGATGCAGCAGATCATCGCCGAGGCCGCCAAGAAGCGCAGCAAGGGCTGGTTCGGCGACAAGGACCGTCACGGCGATGAAGGCCCGCGCGATTGAGCGAGAGCAAATGAGAGAGGTGGCGCGGCCCGGGCCGCGCCGCTGTCAGGCCGCCTCGGGAAAGGTCGAGACCTTGTTTCTGCCCCCGGCCTTGGCGCGGTAGAGCGCCCGGTCGGCCCGGGTGATGAGGTCATTGGCCGACATATCGGTCGCGACCAGTCCTTCACCGCCGCTTGGCCCCAGCACCAGTCCGACACTGATCGACACCGGCAGGTCCCGCTGAAGACCGGCGAGGCGATAGGGACGGCCATTGATCTCGCGGCAGAGCCGTTCCGCGAGCAAAGCCGCCGATGCGGGTGACGTATGCGCCAGCACGACAAGAAACTCCTCTCCGCCAACCCGGGCCAGCATGTCGCTGGGGCGCAGCAGCGATTGCAGGCGCAGGGCGGTTTCGACCAGAACCGCATCCCCGACGGGATGGCCAAAGCGGTCGTTCACCTGCTTGAAGTGGTCAATGTCAGCCAGCATCACCGCAAAGCGCGCGCCCGAAGCCTGCGCCTCCTCGGTCACGCGCGCGAGATGGGGCAGGGCGTAGCGTCGGTTGTAGATCCCGGTCAGCGGGTCCAGCACGGCGGCGCGAAGCCCGTTGCGCACCGACCGGCGCAACAGGTCTGCCCGCGCCTTGCGCCTCAGCGCCTGATCCAGCCGCAGTGCCAGTTCCTGTGGGCAGAACCCGCGTTCCAGCACATCATCGGCCCCGCGTTCCAGCGCATCGGCGGCGGCGCGGGCATCCCCGGTCTCGGTCACCGCGATCACCGGCACGCCGCCGGTCACCGCCCGTGCCTTGAGCTCGGCCATCAGGCTCAGCGGATCCCGTTCGCCCCGCGCCCCGAGGTCCAGCACCACAGCGTCGGCCCCGGGGGCCGAGAGCAGGGCGAGGATGTCCCCGGTCCGGTGCACGGTCAGGAAATGGGGGCAGGCGGTGCGCAGGTCGTTCTGCCAGCGCGCGCCCCGCGCCTCGGTCGCGGTCAGCAGGGCCACCCGCGCCTGAGGCGGCGCAAACAGTTGCGCCGGTTCGGAAAAGCCCAGCGGATGCCCGGTGGCCTCGCGCAGCACCTGCACCTCGGCGTTGTTGCGCGACCGGACCAGGTTGCGGACCCGCGCCATCAGCAGCGGATCGTCGAGCGGCCGGGAAATCACGTCGTCGATCCCGGCCTCCAGCGCGCGGATGCGGGAATGGCGGTCGTTCTCCTCGGTGATGGCGATCACCGGAATGGCGTCGAGGTCGGGATCGTGCCGCAGACGCTGGCGCAGGGTGATGGCATCGCCGTCGGGCAGGTTCATGGCACAGGCGATCACGTCGGGCCGCGTCCTGCGGACCAACTCGGCGACACCGGCCAGCGCGGTGGCCTGAACGACCCGGTAGTAGGCCGCCGAGAGCTGGACGCGGAGCATGATCCGGCTGGTGGCGACACCGTCGAGAATGAGGACTGTACCCTGCACCTTCGAAGCTTCCCGAGATTGCGAAAACTTTGCATTGAAGTTTCATTGAGAGTCGTTAACAAACTCTTTCCACTGCTTGAAATAAGGTGCTGGACGTGTCCCTTTCCGCCGATGCTGCCGAAACCCTCGCCCTCCAGGCACTTGCCTGGTTGATGACGCAGGACGAACTGGTTCCGGTCTTCCTTGGTTCGACAGGCGCGTCCGAGGCCGATCTGCGCGCACGCGCGGGCGAGGCGGACTTCCTCGGTTCGGTCCTCGACTTCCTGCTCATGGACGACGCCTGGGTGATCGCTTTCTGCGACAGCGCCGAAATCCCCTATGACAGGGTGATGCCGGCCCGTGCCGCCCTCCCGGGTGGCGCCCAGACGCACTGGACCTGACAGGACCCGACTGGCGGACCGAACCTTAAGACCCGATGAAAGAGACCCCGATGCACATCCAGGCCCTGCTGTTCGACAAGGACGGAACCCTGTTCGATTTCTCCGCAACCTGGGTGGCCTGGGCCGAGGCCTTCCTGCTGCGCGCCTCCAAGGAAGACCGCGCCCGCGCCCGCGCCGCCGGGGCCGAAATCGGTTTTGACCTCGACGCGCGCCGCTTCCTGCCCGAGAGCATCGTGATCGCCGGTACGCCCGGAGAGGTCTGCGACCGCCTGCTGCCGCTGTTCCCGGAATACGACCGCGAAACGCTCCTGCAGGTCCTGAACGAAGAGGCCGAGATCGCACCGCAGGTCGAGACCGTGCCGCTGGTGCCCTTCCTGACCGGGCTGCGCGCGATGGGGCTCAAGCTCGGCGTGGCGACGAACGACGCCGAGACGCCCGCGCTGGCGCACCTCGATGCCGTCGGCGCGCGCGACCTGTTCGACTTCATCGCAGGTTGCGACAGCGGTCATGGCGCCAAGCCGGGACCGGGCCAGATGCTCGCCTTTGCCGAGCGCACCGGCCTCGCGCCCGAGCACATCGCGATGGTCGGCGACAGCACGCACGACCTCTTTGCCGGGCGCAGCGCGGGCATGGTCACGGTGGCGGTCCTGACCGGTATCGCCCGGCACGATGACCTCGCGCCGCACGCAGATGTTGTTCTCCCCGACATCAGCCATATCCCGGCCTGGCTCGCCGGCTGACCGGCGCCCGGGGCTTCACATCGGACCACTCTGTTCGTCTGCGACATGACCTGTCGCGATCAGAACGGAACCTGACCTTCCTCTGGGGCTTGCTGTGATCAGGCAGTCTCGGAGGCCGACATGACGGATACCCTCACCAAGAAGAAACGTGGCGGCGGACGCGCCGGCAATGCGGCGCGGCGCGGCAAGGCGCTGATCGAGCAGATGCCCTGGCGGCTCCCGGTAAACATCGACAAACCGACCGAACCGCTGAGCGAGGAGGGCGTCGCCGCCATCCATGACGGCGCGATGCGCATCCTCGAGGAGATCGGCATCGTCTTCCTGAACGAGGAAGCGCTGGAGATTTTCCGCGAGGCGGGGTGCACCGTCGAGGGCGACCTCGTGAAGATGGACCGCGAGTTCGTGATGGAAATGGTCGGCAAGGCGCCGTCCAGCTTCAACATCACCCCCCGCAACCCCGAGCGCGAGATCACGCTCGGCGGCAAGTACATCCTGTTCGGCAACGTCTCCTCGCCGCCCAACTACTGGGACATGGAGATTGGGCGCAAGGTGCCGGGCACCCGCGAACAATGCGCCAACCTGTTGAAACTGACGCAGTATTTCAACTGCATTCACTTCGCGGGCGGTTACCCGGTCGAGCCGGTGGACCTGCACGCCTCGGTCCGTCACCTCGACGTCCTGTTCGACAAGCTGACCCTGACCGACAAGGTCATGCACGCCTACTCGCTGGGCAAGGAGCGGGTCGAGGACGTGATGGAGATGGTGCGCATCGCGGGCGGGCTGACGCAGGAGCAGTTCGAAGCCAAGCCGCACATGTATACCAACATCAACTCCACCTCGCCGCTCAAGCACGATCACCCGATGATCGACGGCTGCCTGCGGCTGGTGCGGCACGGTCAGGCCGTGGTGGTCTCGCCCTTCACCCTCGCCGGTGCAATGGCGCCTGTAACGATGGCGGGGGCCGTGGCGCAGTCGATCGCCGAGGCCCTCAGCGCCATCGCGCTGTTCCAGTACGTGCGCCCGGGTTGCCCCTGCGCGATCGGCACCTTCACCTCGAACGTCGACATGAAGTCGGGTGCCCCCGCTTTCGGCACGCCCGAATACATGCGCGCCACCCAGATGACCGGCCAGCTGGCGCGGTTCTACAACCTGCCGCTGCGCTCCTCCGGGGTCTGCGCCGCCAACGTCCCGGACGGGCAGGCGATGTGGGAAACTTCGAACAGCCTCTGGGCCGCCGTCCAGTCGGGGACCAACATGGTCTACCACGCGGCCGGATGGCTCGAGGGCGGGCTGATCGCCAGCCCCGAGAAGTTCATCATGGACTGCGAGGTGCTCCAGCAGATCCAGCGCTACATGGAGCCCGAGGTCTTTGCGACCGGACCGGACGAGATCGCGTTCGATGCCATTCGCGAGGTCGGCAACTCCGGCCACTTCTTCGGCATCCAGCACACGCAGGACCGCTACACCACCGCTTTCTACCAGCCCTTCCTGAGCGACTGGAAGAACTACGAGGCCTGGGACCTCGCAGGCGCGGTGTGGACGCCCGAGCGCGCGCATCGGATGTTCAAGGAGATCATCGGCAGCTTCGAGGCGCCCCCGATGGACCCGGCAATCCGCGAGGAACTCGCGGACTTCGTGGCCCGTCGCAAGGCAGAGGGCGGTGCGCCGACCGATTTCTGATCGGGAACGTCAGTTCCCGACAGCTGTGGCTGCATCGGCCAGGGCAACCTGCCGGACCGGCAGATCGGCGAACCGCTGCGGGTTCTCGATCGGGCTGTCCGGCGGAAGCCGGTCGGCCAGCGCCTGCTCCAGCGCGGCGATGTTGCCAAGCGGCGGCGCCGTCTGGTCGCAGGGGAAGCTTCCCAGCGTGGCGGTGAACCCGCCCTCGTGATAGCTGGTAAGGGTGCAGAGCGCCTTGCCCTCGGCGCTGGCAGACCCGCATTCCGCCATTGCCACCATCCGCCCGCCAAGGGCCACCCAGTCCATCCGCCGGTCCTGGACACTGCCGCAGTCGTTCAGCACCGGGGCGAAATCGGTCAGCAGCAGGGTGTCGGGGTCGGCACGGCTCTCTTCGAGAAAAGTCGATACCCGCGCGAGCACTTCGGGAGAGGTGCAATTCTCCCCCGCGCTTTCCATCCGCCGTAGCACCGGGGTCGGAACCGTCTGGCCAAGCTGCGCCGCCAGCGCGGTGTCGTCCCGGTCGGGCCCGGAAAAGGACAGCTCGGTTTCTCCGGCACAGTCGGGCTGCGCGGCGTCCTGGGTGCAATCGGGCAGAAGGTCGGCCCGCAGAGCCACCTGCTGAAAGGCCACATCACCGGTCCCCTTGGCGGTGCCAAAGGCGTTGTCGGTGAAGTAGACGTAGCCGCCGATGACGAAAACCATGACGCCGATGGGAAGCCAGCGTGCGATTTTCAGCGTGGTCAGAATTTCATTCACGGGTAAGTATCGCCATTTTTAATTATGGTCGAGCTGAACGCTATCCAAGAGCGGTCACGAGTCAACTGGGTTTAATTAATTAATATCGAATTGTAGGAATTCAGACGTAATTTGTAATTAAGTTAGTTTTCATCAATTCTCCGTGAATGTTGGCGCCTCTCTTGCCTGACCTCGGGCGGGGCGGCAAGACCGAATTGCGCCTGTCCCCCGATTGTTCATTGTTCCGGCCCGCGCACCTCCGCTTCCATCGTGATCGAGGTCGGCCGGTCATAGCCTTCATGCGCGGTTTCCCCGGTCTTGACGAAGCCCAGCCGAGCAAAGATCGCATGGTTTTCCACCAGTTCCACACGGGTTTGCAGTTGCAACCGGTCATATCCCAGCGCCAGCGCCCGTTCCCGCGCGATCCCGATCATCCGGGCGGCCAGCCCCTGTCCGCGAAGGTGCTGATCCACTGCGAGTTTTCCGAGATAGAGACAATCTGGCCGGGGGGTGAGGACCATGCAGGCAACGGGCGGCGCGCCCAGCGACCAGACCTCGCCGGTGCGGCAGCTCTGGTCCAGGTCCTCGCGCGTCAGCCGATGCATGGACGAGGGCGGGTCGATACGGCCGTCCATGTAGGCGAAAGAGCGGCGGATCAGCTCCAGAACCGGGGCAAGGGCCGGGTCGCCCGCCACATGCCGAATCGCCTTCATATTCATCATCGAGTGCCCTTCGCGCTGATATTGCATGACGTTTCATGGAATTGCGCGCCGTTGCAAGACCCGCTTGGTGAATCGACCGCTTTAATTTCCGTTAGGTCAATTGGCGGTTTCTTTACCGTTTCCTGTCAACTTTCGGGGAAATGAATCGGGGTTGCGGATGCACGGTCTGATTAATAAGGCCATCCAGTCTTTCTTTTGCGTGACCTACGGTGACGCGCGCTGGAAACGGGTGACCCGCATCGCCGAACTCGGGTTCACCGACTTCGAACCTATGCTGACCTATGACGACGACCAGTACGAGCGGCTGGTCAGCGCCATCAGCCGCGAGGCGGGGCGTCCGCGCGAGGATCTGTTCGAGGATCTCGGGACCTTCCTCGTCTCCCATCCCGATTTCGAGGCGCTGCGCCGCCTGCTGCGGTTTTCCGGCCAGACCTACGTGGACTTCCTTTATTCCCTCGACGACCTCGCCGACCGCGTCCGGCTCGCGGTCTCCGACCTCGTGCTGCCGCAACTGGAACTGCGCGAACACACGCCGGGCCTGTTCAGCCTGCTCTGCCAGCCTGGGCTGCCGGGGTTCGGCAGCGTGCTGGTCGGCCTCCTGCGCGCCATGGCCGACGACTACGGCGCGCTGGTCATGCTCGACCATCGCGGCCGCCGCGACGGGTGCGAGGTGATCTCGGTCGCCCTGGTGGAGTCCGCCTTTGCCGAGGGGCGGCGGTTCGACCTCGGGGCGGGCCTGGGATGATCTCGACCGGGCAACTGACCGCGCTGCTCGATATCCTCTGCCCGATGTACGCGATCGTCTCGCCCGCGGGACGGATCGAACACGCGGGGCCGACGCTGCAGAAACTGCGCCCGGATCGGCCTCTGCGGGGCGCGGGCTTCCTTGACCTGTTCGAACTCGCGCGTCCGCGCCGGGCAGGCAACATCGCCGATCTGCTGGAGCGGTCGGGAACCCGGCTGCACCTGCGCCTTCGCGAATCCCCGGGCACCGCGCTGAAGGGCGTGATCGTGGCTCTGCCGGGCGGGCAGGGCGGGCTGGTGAACCTTTCCTTCGGTATCTCGGTGCTCGACGCGGTGCGCGACTACGGGCTCAGCGCCTCCGACTTCCCGGCGACCGACCTCGCAGTCGAGATGCTCTACCTGGTCGAGGCGAAGTCGGCGGCGATGGAGGCCTCGCGCAAGCTGAACCTGCGTCTCAGGGATGCCATGACCGAGGCCGAGGAGCGAGCGATGACCGACACGCTCACCGGGTTGCGCAACCGGCGCGCCCTCCACCGGGCCCTGCAGGGGCTGGTCGAGTCCGGGCGCCGGTTCGCCCTGATGCAGCTTGATCTCGATTTCTTCAAACAGGTGAACGACACCCTCGGCCATGGCGCGGGGGATTTCGTGCTGCGCCACGTCGCCCGGATCATGGAGGAGGAGACGCGCGACACCGACCTGATCGCGCGGACGGGAGGGGATGAATTCGTCCTCGTCCTCGACAGGCTGACTCACCGCGACCGGCTGGAAACCATCGCCGCCAAGCTGATCGAACGGATCGCCAAACCCATCCCCTACGGCAGCGCGTCCTGCCGGGTCTCGACCAGCATTGGCATCGTGGTGTCGCCTCGGCACGGTCTGCCCGACAGCGACGGCCTGCTGCGGCAGGCCGACCTCGCGCTCTACGCGGCCAAGCGCGCGGGGCGCTCGGTCTATCGCTTCTTCACCGCCGACATGGCCGACCAGCGGGCGGAGGGCGGCCCTGACGCCGGCGAGGCCAGCGCGGACGCGGCGGCAGAGGAGTCCTGACCCCCTCGCGGTCGCGCGCGCCTGCCAAAGCCCGCCGGTCGCGGCAGAGGGCGCTTGCGGTTGTTCCAGCGAAAAGCGTAACCTGACGCCGTTAGAGTACGGAATTTCTAGGGAATTCGGGTGGCGGTCAGGCCAGAGGAGAAAGGGTGATGGGGCGGCTTGCCGTCCTGCTCATGGCCGCGCTGCTGGTTGCCGCGGTAGCCGCCTCGGCGGCGCTGCTGCTGCCTGCCTGCGGTGTCCGGCTGCCTGTGTTCGGTGTGCTGAGCGTCTGCGATACGCCCGAGGCGGCGGCGACACGCCGCGATCTGGCCGCCGAACGCGCCATGACCGCCGATCTCGCCGCCGATGTCACCCGGCTGGAGCGCGACCTTGCGCTGCTGCAATGCGTGGCCGAGCCGCCACCGCCGCCTCCGCCGGTCATTCCCGAAACGCCGAGCGGACTGGCGCCGGAAGCCTTCGAAGAAGACGATATTTCGGTGATGGAGGGCTGCTGGGAACTCCAGAGCGATTACCAGGTCCGCGACGTCGATACCGGAGACATCGTCCAGTTCAACCACTGGCGCATCTGCTTCGACGAGAATGGCAATGGCCGCGAAGAGATGCGCGCGACCGACGGAACACTCTGCGAGGGCGTCCTGACCGGGGCCATCGGCGACGGCCGCCTGACCATGCGCGAGCCGGGCAAGCTGCAATGCGATGCGGGCTGGTTCATCTTCCGCCGTGACATCACCTGTGCATTGGACGCGGCGGGCGCCGCCCAGTGTGAGACCTTTCAACCGGAGATCAACGGGCGGAGCAGCGCAACGCTGCGCCGTGCCGGGAGAGAGCCGCAATGAGCAAGCAGTTCCTGACCAAGACGCGGGTGACGGCCGAGGATTTCGTCGAGGCGGGCGGCCGTCCCGTTCTGGAACGCTACGACGAGCTGGTCGATCTCCTCGCCGCGCGACTGGGGCCCGAGGCCGCCGAACTCTTTGCCGAGCCGCTGATCAGCCGTGGCAACGACCAGGCGCCGCCAACAATCTCGTGGTACGGGCCCGGGGGCGGCGAGGCCCGCGCGCTCGACCGGCTCGAGGGGGCGGAACGCGCGCTGATCCAGCGCTACCTGTCCGATCACCTGCGCCCGCTGCGCGCCTTGGCGGACACCGGGGCAGGAGACGGGTTGCTCGCTGGTGCGCTCTCGCTCTATGGCGAGGGCGACGTGCTGGTGGTCGACGGGCTCCCGGTGATCGTGAACTGGGGGCTGATGCCGGGCGGCAAGGGGGCGGCGGCCACGGCCCGACCGGACCACTACGCGGCGACCATTGGCCGGTATCTGCCAGCCGCCCCGATGGCGGCGAGTGCGCCCCCGGCCGCCGCCGCACCACCTGACGGGCGCGCTCAGGGGAGCGACGTGCCACCGCCGCCGCCGCCGACAGGGGGCGCGCCAACCGTGCCCGCTGATCCACCCGCGCCGGCGCCGCGCCGGGGGATCAGCCCGCTGGCCTGGGTGCCGCTGCTGGTCCTGCTGCTGCTGGCCGGTGGCACGCTGGCCTGGCTGCTGATGCCGGGCACCCGCCTGTTCAACGCCGCCGCGCCAGTGGCGGTCACCGAGGCCCGCATCCTCGGCGCCGCCCGCGCCGAGAACGAAGCGTTGCAGGCGCGGCGGACCCGGCTGCAGCAGGCGCTCGCCGGGGCGCAATGCCGGGCCGATGGCGAATTGATCCTGCCCGGCGGCCTGACTCCCGAGGGGCTGACACCGCCCGAGCTCGGCACCGCGCCCGAGGCCCGCGCCGAGGCCGAGCCGGACGCCATGCTGCCGAGCCGCAGCAACCGCGTGGTCGTGCCCGACGGCGCGGATGGCGAGGTCAGCCTGCTTGCCCGGCTCGAGGCCAGCACGGTGATGGTTTTGTCCTCCGGCAACGGCGAGCTCGCCCTCGGGTCCGGATTCTCGATCGCGCCGGGGCTGATCGTCACCAACTATCACGTCATCGAACAGGCGCTGGGAACGGGGTCCGAGATCTTCGTGGCAGGGGCAGGGCTCTCTGCCCCGCAGGCCGCCACCGTGGTCAAGCGCGCCGGACCCCTGCTCGACACCGGTGCCGATTTCGCGCTGCTCCAGATCGCCGACGAGGGGCTGCCGCCGCTGCCGGTCCATGTGCCCGAAACATCGCTCAAGCTGGCCAATGTGGTCGCTGCAGGCTTCCCCGGCGATGTGCTGGAGACCGACGCGGGCTTTGCCGCGCTCAGCCGGGGCGACGTGGCCGCAGTGCCGGAGCTGACCGTGACCGACGGCATCGTGAACACCGAACAGCAGCTGTCGGACCAGACCCACGTGCTGATGCATTCCGCGGCGCTGAGTTCGGGCAATTCCGGCGGCCCGCTGGTCGACATGTGCGGCCGCCTCGTCGGGGTGAACTCCTTCGTGCGCAAGGGACCGATGCAGAACCGCGGCTTTGCCCTGACCTCCGCCGACCTGCTGGCCTTCCTTGATGGCACGGCGGCGGCGCCCGTGCTCGACGCGACCCCGTGCCGCCCGGTGGTGGTGCGCCCCGGCGCCGCGTCCACCGACGGCCAGTAGGGGCAGACCATGCGGGACAGGGTCCTCGTCACCACGTCGCCCGAGGGGCTGCAACCGCTGGGAACGGCGGCGCAGCGCTCGTACGAGCTGGTCACGGGTATCCTGCGGGCGCGCCTGTCCAAGGATCATGCCGCGCTCTTTGCCGAGCCCGTCGCGACCGAGCATGGGGACAGCATCGACTGGCACGCCGGAGCGGGTGGGCCGGTGGTGCGCCTGCCTGAACTTGACGAGGCGGAACAGGCCGCGCTGCGGGACCGGATCGGCAGCCTGATCGGCGACATCAGGGCCGAGGCAGACCGCCTTGCCCTCTCTGCCGACCCCGATGACCAGCGGTTGGGCGAGGCGCTGGCGAACGCCATCGAGATCCCCGGCGAGGAGATGATCTTTGCCGCCCGCGACGACGGCGGCGCGCTACGACCGATCCTCGTGCATTGGGCCTGGCACCGCAGCGAGGCCCGCGCGGTCCGGGGCGTGCTGACCGCAATGGTGCCGCGTCCGGTTGCGCCCGTGCCCCCCGCGCCGGTGGCTGCCACGGCGACGGCGGCCCCCTCACGCGCGCCCTGGTGGATCCTGATCTTGCTGGGCTGGCTGCTGCTGGCGGCGATGATCGGGGCTATCCTCTACCTGCTGATCGCGCCCTGTGCCCTTGCGCCGGGGTGGTTCGATCACTGCCGCGCCCCCGAGGGGCGGCTGGAGGCCGTGCTGACCGAGGGGCGCGCGCTGGAAGACGAGGTGGCGACGCTGGAGTACGATCTGGCCCGCACCGGGCGCGAATGCCGCCCCGAGCCGCAGGAACAGGCGATGCTGCCCGAAGTGCCGGAGCCGGACGAGGAACTGACCCAGAGGCTGGAAGAACGGGGCGCCAGCCGCGGCGATCTGAACTTTGCGCTTCAGTGGTCCACCTCGGACGACATCGACCTGCACGTGACCTGCCCGACGGGCGAGCGCGTCTTCTTCCGCAACAAGACCGCCTGCAACGGCACGCTGGACCTCGACGCCAACATGCGGTCACAGGGGATCGTTGCCGATCCGGTTGAAAACGTGGTGTTCGAGCCTGCGATGACGGGTATCTACGTGGTGCAGGCGCATCTCTACAAGGAACGAACCCCGGGCCCCAAGCGTGTTGTTCTGACCGTTCTGCGCCGAGATGGACCTTCGCAGAGCTATGAAGCTATCCTCGGGGGCAACCAGCGGGACTGGACACTGAACATAAGTATTTCAAGATAGGCCGTATGCAGACTCCAGATCATCTCGCTCCATTGCCGGACTGGCACGACGACATCACCCTGGTGCCCTACTCGGGGACGCAGGTGCTCGACTTCGGGTTCCGTCTCGATACGCTCGATCTGCGCAGCGCCCGCTTTGTCGAGCGCGTGGTGGGCGGCACCGAGGCGGCGCAGGAGTGGGCGTTGGTTCCGATGACGGGCGATCCGGAGACGGACGAGCAGATCGAGGCGGCGGCCCGGGCGGACGATGACGAGTACAGCATCCGCCCCTCGGCGGCCCTCGACCCCTACCTTTCGAAATGGGTGCCGGTCCCGGTGCTGCGGATCAAGAACGACCGTGGCCCCGGCGGCGAGGAACGCTTTGACCCGGGCCCGTCCGCATGGGCCCGTATGCGGGTGGTGGAACTGGACGAACCCGATGCCACGACGGGCGACACCCACCGGGTGCAGCTGGCGCTGGATACCGCGCTGGTCGAGAGCCCCGGTCCATTGCACTACCTCGGCCCCGATCGCTCCGATGCCGAAAAGGCCCGCGATTTCCGCTTTGTCTCGGACCCGGTGGCGATGGACTGGTACCTGCGGCGCCTGGAAACCGACGACTCGGGCGAGGTGCTGGACCTTCAGAAATGGGTTTCGGACTGGCTGGACGAGCTGTTCATGGCCTTCAAACGGGCGGAACGTCCCGGGCGCAAGGTGACGCACGAGACGCTCCCGCACAAGTTCGAGCACTGGGCGCGCTACCTCGCCTTCCTGCGGGTGATCGACCATGCCGTCAGCATCCCGCGCATCCGCCTTGCCAATACTGTCAGCAGCCGTGACAGCGTTACCCCGGTCGAGGCGGAACTGGTGCTCGACATCGGCAACTCGCGCACCTGCGGCATCCTGATCGAACGCTTTCCCGGCGAGACCCGGCTGGACCTTGCCCGGTCCTTCCCGCTGGAGGTGCGCGATCTCTCGCGGCCCGAGTTCGTCTACTCCGGGCTCTTCGAATCCCGCGTGGAGTTTGCCGAGCACCTGATGGGGGACGAGCGCTATGCCAGCCGCTCGGGGCGGCGCAACGCCTTCCTCTGGCCCTCCATCGTCCGCATGGGCCCCGAGGCGCTGCGCCTTGTCGCCAGCGAGGAGGGGACCGAGACCGCCTCGGGCCTGTCTAGCCCCAAGCGCTACCTCTGGGATGATACCCCGGCGCCGACCGACTGGCGGTTTCATCACCACAGCGATCCCAACAACCTGCCCAAGTCCCTGCGCGCCGCCATGCGTCACCTGAACGAGGCGGGCGATGTGCTGGACCAGATCCGCGAGGACGAGGGCGCCAAGCTGCGCCCGCGTGGCAGCACCCCGACCACCCCGGCGATCCGCCCGCGCTTTGCCCGCGCCTCGCTCTTCGGGTTCATGCTGGCCGAGATCATCGCCCATGCGCTGATCCAGGTGAACGCCCCGGCGGGTCGTGCGCGGCGTCCGCAATCGGAACTGCCCCGGCGGCTCGACCGGATCATCCTGACCCTGCCGACCGCAACCACCGCGCAGGAGCAGGCCATCATCCGCTCCAAGGCGCGGGGCGCGCTCAAGCTAGTCTGGACCATGCTGGGGCTCAAGGACGGCGAAAGCACTATCAGCCGGATGCCCGAGCTGATCGTCGACTGGGACGAGGCCAGCTGCACGCATCTCGTCTGGCTCTACTCGGAACTGACCCAGAAATTCGACGGGCGCATCGACCGTTTCCTGCGTCTCAAGGGACGGGAACGCGAGGGCGAGCCCTCGCTGCGCCTGGCCTGCATCGACATCGGGGGCGGCACCACCGACCTGATGGTGACGACCTACAAGGGCGAGGCGGGCCGCGTCCTGAACCCCGAGCAGAACTTCCGCGAGGGCTTCCGCGTCGCCGGGGACGAGCTGTTGCAGCGGGTCATCGCCTCTGTCGTGCTGCCCGGTCTCCAGTCCGCCATCGAGGCTGCGGGCGGGCGCTTTGCCGGGGACAAGCTGCGTGAACTCTTTGCAGGCGACATCGGCGGCCAGGACCAGAAGACGGTGCAGAAACGCCGCCAGTTCGCCCTGCGCGTGCTGGTGCCGCTCGCCATCGCGATCCTCAAGGTCTGCGAAACCGCCGAGGAGTTCGAAACGCTCTCGGTGCGCGTGGCCGATACGCTGCCCCGCCTGCGCGAGATCGGCGAGGAGGCGGCCGAGGTGCCGCGCGAACTGGTCGCCTATATCGAGGACGCCGCCATCGCGCTGGGCGCCGAGGGCTTCCGGCTCGAAGACGTGACGCTGGGCTTCTCCCGCGAGGACGTGGACGCCGTGGCGCGCGAAGTCTTCCAGCAGGTGCTGTCGAACATGGCCGAGGTCATCGACCACCTTGGCGTCGACGTGGTGCTGCTGACCGGGCGCCCCTCGCGTCTGCCTGCGGTGCGGTCCGTCTTCGAGGAGATGATGGCGGTGCCGCCGCACCGGCTGGTCTCGATGCACGCCTACAAGACCGGGCGCTGGTATCCCTTCCGCGATCCGGTGACCCAGCGGATCGGCGACCCCAAGTCCACCGTCGCGGTGGGCGGGATGCTGATCGCCCTGTCGGAGTCGCGCATCCCGAACTTCAAGGTCGATACGCGGGCCTTCCGGATGCAGTCCACCGCGCGCTACATCGGCGAGATGGACAGCTCGGGCCAGATCACCAACGACCGGGTACTCTTCTCCAACGTCGACCTCGACAAGCGCAAGAGCCCGGCGGACATGATCGCGACGCTGACGATGTATACGCCGATCTACCTCGGCTCACGCCAGCTTCCGCTGGAGCGCTGGACCACCACGCCTCTCTACCGGCTCGACTTCGCGTCGCCCCGGGTAGAGGCGCTGGCGCCGCTCAAAGTCACCTTCGAGCGGACCGACTTCGATGACGACCCCGACAGGGAAACCTCGGAATCGGTCCTCAAGCGAGAGGCGATGCGCGAGGCGTTTGCCCCGTCGGATGTGGAAGATGCCGAGGGCGGCGGTCTCAGGAAGACCGATGTGCGGCTCAGATTACATACACTGGGCTTCGAAGATGAATACTGGATCGACACCGGCCTGTTCCGGCTGTGAGCAACGGGTAACTAGGGTATGAGCACTGAGGAACAGAACAAGCTTGCCGCCGACTGCGCCGACCTCGAGCGGCTGGCGGTCGAGGCGCTGGGCTGGCTGGGTCAGCCCGAGAACGCAGATCTAGTCGGCGCCGAGGCGCGGTCGCTGACCCGATCGCTGCGCAAGTCCGTGCGCCGCGCGCGCCGGCTGGGCAGCTCGGCCGTCACGCCCATGTCGGTCTCGGTTTTCGGCCCCAGCCAGGCGGGAAAGTCGTTCCTGGTGTCGGTCCTCGCGCGTCCGTCCGGCGGACGCCTTGTTGGAGATTTTCCAAGCAATGACGGCATGTTGGACTACATATCTCAGGTGAACCCTGAAGGAGAGGGTGAGAGCACCGGCTTGGTAACCCGCTTTACCATGCGCAAGGAGCCCGCGCCTGAGGGCTATCCGATCAAGCTGACCCTGCTGGGCGAAGCCGACATCCTCCGGACCGTTCTGAACTCGTTCTTCAACGATGGCGACGAGTCCGAGATCCCGCCTGAACCGCAGGAGATCGCGGCCCACCTCGATGCGTTCCGTCCCCGCGCTGGCGCGCCGGTGCCCGGGCTCGATGCCGATGCCGTTCTCGAAGTCGGGGAGTACGTGGAAAACGTATTCAGAAAAAGCGCTTACGCGGCGGCCTTGAAGCCTTTCTGGGAGGAGGCAGCCGAGATCGCCCCCGGCCTCTCGCTCACGGATCGCGCGGCGTTTTTCTCGATCCTCTGGGGCCGTCATGAGGCGCTCGGCGACCTCTACGCCCAACTGGCCGGGGCGCTGGCGCGCCTAGGACACGCGGCCTCGCTCCACGTCGAGATCGCGGCGCTGGTGCCGCGCGAGCAGTCGATTATCGACGTCAAGACGCTCCGCGGCCTCCGGGGCGAAGATGTCGGCCCGCCGCTGGCGGTCCAGACCCCAACCGGGCAGCGCCTGAACATGGATCGCGCCGAGCTCTGTGCGCTGGCGGCCGAGCTGGTGTTCCCGATGGCCGAACAGCCCTCGGACCTCTTCGGGCGCACCGATCTGCTGGATTTCCCCGGTGCGCGCAACCGGTTCGAGGAACCGCTGACCAAGACGCTCGGCAACCTCGACAAGAACCTGCACGAACTGCTGCTGCGCGGGAAGGTCGCCTATCTGTTCGACCGCTACGTCGAGAACCAGGAAATCACCTCGATGCTGCTCTGCGTCCCGGGCAGCAACATGGAGACGCTGGATCTGCCCGGCCTCGTCGACAACTGGATCGCGCTGACCCACGGCGACAGGCCCTCGGTGCGCAGCAAGACCGATACCGCGCTGTTCTTCGTGCTGACCAAGTTCGACATGCAACTCGGCGACAGCGCGGCCGATGGCGGCGCAACCTCGCGGTTCGAACGGCGGATGAAGGCCTCGCTGCTCGAACGTTTCGGGCGGGGGCAGGACGGATGGGTCGAGGAATGGACCCCGGGGCGGCCCTTCGACAACTGTTTCTGGCTGCGCAACCCGAACTACTTCGTCGAGGGGCTGATCGAATACGGCCCCGACAAGCGCGAGATCCGGATCCGCCCCGAGAAGGAGGCGCGCATCGCCGAGCTGAAGGCCGGATGCCTCGAAGCCGCGCCGGTGCAGGCGCATTTCGCCGACCCCGAGGCCGCTTGGAACGCCGCGCTGGCGCTGAACGACGGCGGCGTGACCTACCTTACCGATGCCCTGGCCCGTGTCTGCAAGCCCGACGCCAAGCTCCGCCAGATCCGCGTCCAGCTTGACCAGATCGTCGCCGACATCACCCGGTCGATGGCGCCGTTCCATGTCTCCGACGATGTCGAGCAGCGCATTACCGAAAAGCAGGAGGCCGCGAGCCGGGTCATCGACGACCTCGAGCTGTCGCTCTCGCGGCACCGCTTCGGCGCGGTCCTCTCTGCGCTGATGGTCGATCAGGACACCATCGAGACGCGTATCGCGCGGGTCCCGAGCTCGGTGCGTATCTCCAGTGCGGTCAGCGCCGTCGCCGCGCGCCCGGAACCGACTCAGGCCAGCCGGCCTCAGCGGCCGCAACGCCCGCGCCCGGCCTCGGCCCCTTCGGCAGGCGGAGGCGACATCCGCACCATGTCGCTGGAGCAGTTTCAGGCCGATACCGCGATACAGTGCTGGATCGACGTGCTGAAATCCTTCCGTGACGACGCCCGCCGCTGCAATGCGCTGGGGTTGCAGGAGGGAACGGCGGGCGACCTCGTGGCTGAGCTGATCCATGCCGCCCGCCGCACCGGGCTGGCGCCGCGCACGGCCAGCGCGTTGGAGGCGGTGAACTTCGGTCTCAGCGTCGAGAAACAGGCGCAGGCCGCGGCCATTCTCGGCGCGGAACGGATCAACGCCTTTGTCAGCACGCTGGGCATGGATGCCCTGCCAGAGGCGGAACGGCCGAGGGTGGAGACGGGCGAGGGCACCAGCCGCCCGGTCTTTGCGCCGCGCACCGGGGCCGACACGGTAGACACGCTGCCCACGCCGCCGCTCGACCGGGCCGGTCAGGTCTGGACCGACTGGGTCTTTGCGCTCGACGCCGTCTTTGCCGCCAATGCGCGCGACGGCGACAGCGGGGCCGTGAACATCGAGCAGAATCTGGCCCTTGGCCGCATCCTCGGCGCATTGGGCGGTCTGCACACCGGGCTGGCGGCGGAATGAGCCTGATCCTCCACGGCGATCCGCAGCAGCCTGCGGGCGGCTATGCGTTCCTCGAACTGCCCGAGGGGCGGCTTTCGGCGCCTGCCGTGACCGTGGCGATCTTCGATGCCTATGGAGAGCGCTGGCTCTCCCCGAGCGCGGGTGACGAGCAGAAGGTGGCCATCGGCAACCCCAACTGGCAGGCCGAGAAGTACGAGTACGGCCCCTACAAGGTCTATCGTCACAACGGTGCCGACTGGGTGCGCGTCGGGCCCGAGATCGTGAACAAGATCGAAGCCTACGCGCCGCTGCGCATCTCGGTCGAGGGGCGGGACTACGACGTGTCATGGCCCGACGATATCCCGCCGCGCGCGCTCGCGGCGGTCGTCGGTGGGCTGCAGACCGTCAGCCGTCCGGCCGCCGAGCTTGAAGACCGTACCGTGATCGCCCGCAAGCCCCCGGCGCCCAAGGTCGAACCGGAGCCGGTTGAAGAAGCGCCGACCTTGGCCGAGGAGCCGGCCAAGGCAACCGTCGCACCGGAGCCCGAGCCGAAGAACCGGCGGAGCGCTTTGTGGCTCCTGCTGATCCTGCTGGTGCTGGCACTGGCCGGAGCCGCTTTCTGGTGGTTCGTCCTGCGCGATCCGGCTGACGCGGATCAGGAACAGGGCACGGAGCAGACGACGACTGGCGAAACGGGTACCGAACAGACCTCGCAGGTGCCGCCGCCGGTCGGGGATACCTGCACTGCCGAGGCGCTCGGCGCGCTGCAGGGCGGCTTCGCTGTCATCGGCCCGGCGCTGCGGGAGTGCGGTGCCCGGGTCTCGCCCGACGTCGCTCTCACGCTGGTCGAGAATTCGGCGGCTGACGAGGACCCCGAGGCGCTCTATCTATTCGGTATGCTTTACGATGGCAGCCAGCAGGACGGCGTGGTGGAGGATACCATCGGCCTCACCTTCGGGGCGGACGACCCGAAGGCGGCGGAGTATTATGCCCGCGCCGTGACCGCCGGTTCGCCGGAGGCCGCGACCGCGCTCGCCGCGACCTGCGCCCGCCTCGGGCAGGAGACCGGCACGCTCGCAAAGGGGGCTCATGATGACTACTGCCGCTAGGTTCACCCGCCGCGGTCTGTCCCGGCTGGCCTTGGCCGCCGCGCTCGGGCCGATGCTGCCGCTGCGTGGCCTGGCCCAGGCCGCCGTCCGGCCGATGAAGCAGGACGGGCGCGCCACCGTCTATCAGCGTGTGCTGACGAAACCGGGCGCGACGATGCTGCAGGAGCCCGGCGGGCAGACCCGTCGCGACTGTGCCGCCTTCGAACCGCTCTACGTCTACGAGGCGCGGCCCGGCTGGTTCGCCGTCGGTCCCTCGATCGCCTCTGGTGTCGAGGGCTGGCTTCCGGCCGAGGAATGCGTCGCGTGGAAACAGAACATCGTCGCGGCCTTCACCAATCAGGCCGGGCGCAAACGGCAGCTCCTCTTCGACACCGAGGCGCGGCTCGAGGCGCTGATGAACAGCGAGGGGCTCGCCGCCGAGCAGGACAGGCTGCTGGCCGATGTCGCCGGGGGCACCGTGCCGCCCGAGGCCGGTATCGTCGCCGCCGAGCCCGCGACCTTCGTCAATATCGTCGATGACCTCTACCTGATGCCGATCCTCGATTTCTCGCAGGTGCCGCACCCGCTGACCTACGAGCCGAACCTGCTGATGGAGGTCGCCTCGGTTCCCCTGCGGGAGGCCGGCAGCGGCACCGGTGCCAGCAGCGAGGAGTTCGACGCCGGGATCGTCTTTGTCTTCGACACCACCCGCTCCATGCGGCCCTTCATCGAGGGGACGCAGAAGGCCGTCGAGAAGGTGATCCGCGACATGCAGGGCTCCGACATCGGCGGCAAGATCCAGTTCGGCGTGGTCGGCTTCCGCGACAACACCGACGCGGCGCCGGGCCTCGAATACCGCACGCGGACCCTTCTGCCGCTGAAACGACGGCAGGACCAGTCCGAGGTGGTGGCGACAATCCGCGCTGCGACCAACGTGGCACAGGTCGACTCCCCGGGGTTCAACGAAGACAGCTTTGCCGGGGTCGAGGACGCGGTCTATCTCACCGACTGGACCGGGGGCACGCGCGACCCCTTCGACGTCAAGGTCGTGATCCTGATCACCGACGCGGGTCCCAAGGACCTGCGCGACCCGAACGCGCGCTCCGAGATTGGCGCGGCCGAGTTGCAGGCAGCGGCGCAGGACAAGGGCGTCGCGGTGATGACATTGCACCTCAAGACCCCGGCGGGGGGAGAGGCCCAGCACGCCTATGCCGAAGGGCAGTACCGCAGCCTGTCGCGGTTCCACGATGGCAGCTACTACTACGGCATCGAGGGTGGCTCGACGCAGGCCTTCGAGGACACCGCCACGCGACTGGTGACCGGTCTGACCGACCTGATCCGCGTTGCCCGCGACGAGCGTCCGGTGCTCTCCGGCTCCGAGGCCGCGCCGGAACTGGCCGACCTTGGCCGCGCGATGCAGCTTGCCTACCTCGGACGGCGCGAGGGCGAACGGGCGCCGGACGTGATCCGCGGCTGGGTCTCGGAAAAGGCTATCGAGGACCCGGTGAAACTTGCCATCGAACCGCGCCTGCTGATCTCCAAGAACGAGATGGCCACGATGACCGACCTGCTGACCCAGCTGTCGCAACTGGGCGAGCAGAGCCGGGGCGAGGAGGATGCGGCCAGCTTCTTCAGTCAGGTGCGCGACGTGGTGGCGCGGATGGCACAGAACCCCGACCGCCTGATCAACCCCGAATCCGAGACGCTGGGCGGCGCGCTCGAGTTCCTCGAGGACCTGCCTTACGAGAGCGTCATCATGAACATGACGCAGGAACGCTGGGAGCAGAGCGCGATGACGCGGCGCACCGTGCTGGACGGGCTGCGCCAGAAGATTGCCCAGTATCGCAAGTGGTTGCTCGACCCGACCGTCTGGACTGCGCTCTACGACGGCGCGCCCGACGGCGATTACGTCTTTGCGATGCCCTTCGACGTTCTGCCCTGAGACGGCGCGCGACATGCTCGACCTCGGTGCGGCGCGGATAGACCTTGCGGATGGCGACCGCACCTTCCGGCTGGAAGTGGAGGCGCTGCGCCTGGAACCGGGGCAGATGCTGGCGCTGACCGGCTCCAGCGGCTCGGGCAAGACGCTGCTGCTCGAACTGCTCGGGCTTCTGCGGGCGCCGGGGCAGGGCACCCGGTTTCGCTGGCTGGGCGAGACGGGCGAGGTCGACCTTGCCGCGCTCTGGTCGCGCGGGCCGCGCAACGCCGAGCTGTCGCGGCTGCGCGGGCGCCTTTTCGGCTTCGTGCCGCAGACCGGCGGGCTGATGCCCTTCCTCTCGGTGGCCGAGAACATTGCGCTGCCGCAGCGGGTCAACGGCGCGCCCGACCCGGGCCGGGTAGAGCACCTGATGGAGCGCTTGGGCCTTTCCGACATCGCGAGGCTGCGCCCCGACGCGCTGTCGATCGGGCAGCGACAGCGCACCGCCATCGCCCGGGCGCTGTCTCACCGCCCGCCCTTCGTCATCGCGGACGAACCCACGGCCGCCCTCGACCCCGAGACCTCCGACCGGGTGCTTGACCTCTTGCTGGATGCCGCCCGAGCCGAGGGCAGCGGCGTCATCCTCTCCTCGCACGACATCGACCGGATCGAGCGGTTCGCCATCCCGCGCGTGGCCCTCAGCGCCGAGAGCGCAGGCGGCACCGTCACCAGCCGGCTGGAGGGCGCGACGTGCTGATCCTTTCGCTGGCATGGCGCGCGCTGCTGCGCGACCGGTTCTTCCTGTTCTGCAACGTGGCGGTCATGGTCGGGATCCTCGTGCCCCTGCTGGTCCTGCTCGGGGTCAAGAACGGCGTCTACCAGGCGCTGGTCGGCGAGATGCTGGCCGATACGGCGAACCTGCAGATCGACACCGCAGGCAACGCCACCCTGACCGAGGACGAGATCGCGCCGCTGCGCGCATGGCCCGAGATCGCCTTTCTCACCCCCAAGGTGCGTGGCCAGTTCGACTACATGAACGTGCGCGCCGTGGATGGCCGCCGCATGAGCACCGCGCTGATGATCCCGACGGGCGAGGGCGACCCGACCCTGCCCAAGGGCGCGGCGCTGGCCGAGGGCGAGGTCGCGGTCAGCGCGCAACTGGCGGCGCAGCTGGAACTGACCCCGGGCACCGAGGTCCAGCTGATCAGCCAGGCCGAGGACCGGCCGAAGCAGCTGGTGCTGCCCGCCCGTGTCGGCCTTGTGCTGCCCGCGAATGCGACGGCGGGGCGCGCGGTGCTGGCGCCTTTCGCCACGCTCGACCTGATCGAGGCCTTCTACGATTCCTACAGCCTGCCGGACTATGGCATCGAAGGTGCCAAACCGCTCTCGGAACGCGCGCCGACCTATGCCGGGCTGCGGGCCTACGCGCGCTCGCTCGAAGACCTCGCAGGGCTCCAGACGCGGATCGAGAAACAGCTGGCTCTCGCCACCTCGGCGCGGACGCGGGACGTGGAGTCGCTGCTGGGGCTCGGGCGCAAGCTGAACCTCGCGCTGCTCGGCACCGCGGTCCTCGCGGCCATCGGCCTTGGCGCGGCGCTGGTGCTGGGGTTCTGGTCCGATGTCCTGCGCAAGCGGACGGTACTGGCCGGGATCGCCCTGATCGGCGTGCCGAGCCATCGCCTCGCGCTTTTCCCGATGGTGCAGGCGCTGATCACGGCCACCCTCGGGCTCGCGCTCTCCTTCCTGCTCTACGTGCTCGCCGGGCGCGGGGCGACATGGCTCTTCGGACAGGGCTTGCCGGGAGAGGCGCCGCTCGCCCATATCGGGACGGGGCAGGGCATCGCCATCGCGGCGGCCGTGCTGCTGCTCGCCTTGCTGGCCTCGGGCGCCGCTGCATGGTCGGCGCTCCGGCTGGACCCGGCCAGCGTTCTGAGGGAGGGATCATGAAACCGCTTCTGCTCGCGGCCTGCCTTGCGCTCGGCCCCGCCCTCGCCCTGGCGCAGGACCGCGCCTGGCCGCGCGACCTCTACGATCCGGCGACCGAACCGGCGGACCTTGTCTTGCCCATGCCCTGTGGCGGGGCGATGGCGTTCCAGAAGGTCACCGTCCCGGTGGATGCAGGCGACCCGCTGGCCGACCGACGCATCCGGCTGGGCCAGACGCTGGACGACACCGGCTATTCCGACTACCTGCGCCCCGATTTCCTGCGTGGCGCCTTTACCGACGACACGGCGGGCACCACCTTCTATTTCATCGCGCGCTACGAGATGACCCGGGGCCAGTACCGCGCCCTGCAGGGCGACTGCGACGCATCCTTTACCCGCGCCGACCGGCAGGCGCAGGGCGACCTGTCGTGGTTCGACGCGATCAGTGCGGCGCAAGGCTATTCCGGCTGGCTGCTGGCCAATCACCCCGAGAGCCTGCCGCAGGCCGACGGCACCCCGGGCTTCCTGCGACTGCCGACCGAAGCCGAGTGGGAATACGCCACCCGTGGCGGCGCACGCGTCGACTCGACCGAGTTCGCCGGGCGCACCTTCTTCGGCTCGGACGATCCGCGCAACTACGCCTTCTTCTACGCCGGGTCGGGCCGGGACCAGCTGATGCTGGTGGGGCTGCGCCAGCCCAATCCGCTCGGACTCTACGATGTCTACGGCAATGCCGAGGAACTCATGCTCGACCCGTTCCGGGTCAACGTGCTGGGGCGGCTCGGCGGGCAGGCGGGCGGCGTGGTGACGCGCGGCGGGTCGATCCTGACGCCGGCCGAGCAGATCTACAGCGCCCAACGCACCGAGTATCCACCCTTTGCCCGTGCGACCGGCGCGCCGACGCGTGCGCCCACCTTCGGCCTGCGCCTCGTCATCGCCAGCCAGATCGCCACCTCCGACGCGCGCCTGCGCTCGATCCAATCGCGCTGGCAGGACCTGGCAGGCTCCGTGGCGCCGACAACCGGCGAGACCGACCCGATCGACCTGCTCGGGGCGCTCATCGACAACGAGATCGACCCCCGGCGCCAGACCGCGCTGAACGAGCTGAAACTGGAATTCCGCCGCGCCGACGACCGGGCGCAGATCGCCCAGACCCAGTCGGCGCGCGCCACGCTGATGTCCGGTGCCGTCTTCGTCGAGACACTGGTGGACCTGACGGCGCAGATCGAGGCCAAGAAGGCGGTGATCCGCATGCTGGTCGGCCTGCGGCCCAGCGGCGAACCCGGTGCGCTCTTTGCCCGCCAGCTGGAAAAGCACGTGACCGAGATAGGCGAGCTGCGCGACAGCCGCTCGACCTACCTGCTGTCCTTTGCCACCGCGCTCGATACCCTCGGTGGCGATGTGCCCGCCGAGCAGCGCCAGTCGGCCTACGAGGTGCTGCGCGAAGAGATGTCGCTGGCCGGGCGGGGCGAGTTGCTGGCCAGCCTCGACAGGTTCTGGGCCGATCTCGGCGCCTATTCGGAACGACCGGACATGAGCCAGGACGACCTTCTGGACCTCGCGCTGCAATAACATGGGCCGGAACGCCATACCTGCCACGTCATGACCCCATTCGCGGCAATCTTCCGCCTTGCTTGGCTGCGAGGGTTGCGCCGATCCGCCAGTGGGGCGCGGGGCGTAATGCTTGACTTTGATTCCGGGCTTTGTTGGTCTGACTCATCAGACTATGGTATCATTTCAGTATGACTTGCTTTCCCCTGCTGCCGAATGCGGTGGAGTGAACAGCGAAGGGAGTTCATGATGATTAAGAAAAGTGTTTGTGCATCGCTGGTTGCGGCGAGCCTGATCGCAGTTCCGGTGCAACGTGCCATGGCCGACGAAGGAGCCGCTCTGCTCGGCGGTCTGATCGTCGGCGGCCTGATCGGCAACGAGATCGCCAAGAACAAGCAACGCAAGACCACCACCACCACGCGCAGCTACAGCAACAACGCGGCCTACAGCGCCCAGCGGGAACAGAACCGCCAGGTGCAGAACGCGCTGAACTACTTCGGCTACAACGTCGGCAGCGCCGACGGCGTGCTGGGCAGCCGCTCGCGCTCGGGTATCGCGCAGATGCAGGCGCAGATGGGCTTCAACCCCGACGGCCACCTCGACGACTACGAGCGTGACTTCCTGCTGGGCAGCCACCAGCGCGCGCTCGCAAGCTCGCACATGGCACCCTACAATCAGGTGATGGCAACCCAGGGCCCCTCGGGGCTGCTGCGCACCTATCGCAACGAGCAGCTGGGCATCAGCACCGCAACCGCGGTACAGCCCTCTGCACCGGTCCCCGCACCGGCCCCGGTTCCGCAGCCGGTCGCCAGCCCGGCACCCCAGCCGGTGCCCGCGCCCGCGCCCCAGACCACGCAGCAGACCGACGTGACCGCACGCTCTGACAACGCGGCGCTGCCGTCGTTCACCTTCGGGGCCACCAACCGCTCGGTCAGCGAGCACTGCAACGAGATCAACGTCCTGACCGCCGCCAATGGCGGCATCACGGCGCCGGGGCAGGTCAGCGATGCCGAGTTTGCCCTGAACGAGCAGTTCTGCCTCGCACGGACCCACGCGATGGCCGAAAGCTCGGCGATCACGGCGACGATCCCCAACCTGACCGACGCCCAGATCGAACAGCAGTGCGGCGGTCTGACCCAGGTGATCCAGCCGCAGGTCGACAGCCTGTCCAGCAAGCGGCCTGACATGGTGATCGCCGATGCCTCGGCCATCCTGCAGGGCTCGGGCCAGCCGATGGCGCAGCTGGTGTCCAGCGGCAAGGTCTGCCTCGGAGTCGGCTATCGCATCGACGATCCGCAGATGGCGCTTGCCTCTGCCGTCCTGCTGACGGCGGCGGGCCAGCTCGGCTATGGCGAGGCGGTAAGCCACCACATGCGCGAGGGCTTCGGCACCGCGAAGACCGACAAGGCCAAGTCGGACGCCTGGATGAAGCTGGCGCTCGAAACGGTCACCAACACCGCCGGAACCGCCGTGATGGGCCAGTCGCCCGAACGAGTTGCGGTTCTGGAGGATGCCATCAACGGCAGCGGCGGCGGCGGCGCGGCACTGCCGGTGTTCGGGAACAGCGCGAACAACTGATCGCGCCCTGAAAAAACACGCTGCGCCCGCCGGTTCCGGCGGGCGTTTGCGTTTCGGGACGAGGGCCCGGGGAACGAATTCGTCGCCTTCGGGGCAGGGCGCGGATATTGGACCGCGGGGAACGCACGGACCGGACTTAACGTCTTTCTCGCGCCGAGGTGCTTGAATGCCCGGCTCGGCTGATTTAGCTAGGGCTCAAACGGCCCAACGGAACCCGCCAATGACCTATGTCGTCACCGAAAACTGTATCGCCTGCAAATACACCGACTGCGTGGAAGTCTGCCCGGTCGACTGTTTCTACGAGGGCGAGAACACGCTGGTGATTCACCCCGACGAGTGCATTGACTGCGGGGTCTGCGAGCCCGAGTGCCCGGCCGACGCAATCCGGCCGGATACCGAGCCGGACATGGAGAAATGGGTCGAGTTCAACCGCAAGTATGCCGAGCTGTGGCCGGTGATCGTGACCCGCAAGGATCCGATGCCCGGGCACGAGGAACGCGATGGCGAGAGCGGAAAACTGGAGAAGTACTTCTCCGAGGCCCCGGGCGAGGGCGGCTGAGCGATTCGCCTGTCCGTCGGCCGCAGCGCCCTTTGACCCCGCCGCGGATTCGCGTCGGAACTAGAAGGCTTTGCTGCCTCTGACCCAACGTCATCTTCCGTTTGGCGTTTTTTTATGATATATTCCTGTCACGAAATATAGGAAACAACCGGATTGATCCCCGGCGCACTCACCAGGGGACGAAAAAAGCCGAGTGACCAGAAAACGCTGTATGACGGGACATGGACTTGTCCCGCCACAGCGTTGTTGTCGCCGGGCATGCCGGTCAGCAAGGAAGACCTGAATGACAAAATCGAAAAAGCTGGATTTCCGCCCCAACGACTATGTGGTCTACCCGGCCCACGGCGTCGGTCAGATCATCTCGATCGAAGAGCAGGAAGTGGCCGGCATCGCGCTGGAACTTTTCGTGATCTCCTTCGAGAAGGACAAGATGACCCTGCGTGTGCCGACCAACAAGGCCACCGAGATCGGGATGCGGTCGCTCAGCACACCTGACGTGATCAACCAGGCCATGAAGACCCTCAAGGGCAAGGCCAAGGTCAAGCGGGCCATGTGGTCGCGTCGGGCTCAGGAATACGAACAGAAGATCAACTCGGGCGATCTCATCTCGATCGCCGAAGTCGTGCGCGACCTGCACCGCACCGACGACCAGCGCGAGCAGTCCTATTCCGAGCGTCAGCTGTACGAAGCCGCTCTGGAGCGCCTGACCCGCGAAGTCGCCGCCGTGGGTGGTGGAGACGAATCCGCCGCCGCCAAGCAGGTAGACGACGTTCTGATGTCGCGCGCTGCCTGATCAACGGCAACCCCGACAGAGCCTGGGCCGTACCCGTGGGTGCGGCCCTTTTCTTTTGGAGGTGTCCGCAAACCGTGTCGGTCCATCATGTGCTTTGGAGCGGACCCTTTGGGCAAAGCGCGACGAAGGTCGGCCTTAAGCCCATTGCGGACGGTCCAGGATACGAGCCATCCTGTACTACATGAATGATTCTTCGATCTATAAAACAGTGAAAGCCAAGCTGATCACCCACGGTGTCGACCGCACGGCGGACGGTCGCCTAACGTTGACTGATGCTGAGCTATTTTCTCTCTTCGTGCAGCTTGAGCGTGCAAAGGAGAGAGCAAGTTTCGACGCCGTGCTCGAAGTCTGCGCAAAGATGGAAGCCCACCTTGCTCACATTGGGAAGAGGCAACTCATTGTGTTCGCGTACATGTACCTGTGCTTCTCGGAACTGACGCCTGCTACTCAGGAACCCGATAAACTCATGCCAGACGGCAAAGTTCGAAAATCGTGGATCTTTCGCCGGGCAGTATCGGATGAGGAAATGCTCATCGGTCTTTGGGCGCGCGTAAGGTATGACGCTGTTAGGGAGCACATGCTCCGCCTTGTCTACGCCAACGGCTGAGGGCGCTGGTCAAACGAATGACTTCTCCGTCCGCATAACCAACCAACCCAGTGTGCGGACGCCCCCTTTCTTCTCAACACCCTAGCTTGACTGGCTCCGGCCCCGCGCCGACTGTGAGGGGCAAAGGAGACGGCGATGGAGCAGGCGGCGCGCAAGGGGTGGTATGACCGGATCGTTCTGGATCTGGGTCGCCAGATGCGGTGGTCTTTCGTGCCGCCGCTCATGGTCTATCTCGCCTACGGCGTCTCCACCCTGACCGCCATCGTCGGCACGTTCTTCGTCAAGGACTACCTCGGCCTCTCCGCGGCCTTCCTTGCCGGATTGGGGTTCTGGGCGGGCATTCCCTGGGCGCTCAAGATGCCGTTGGGCCATCTGGTCGACCTCATGTGGCGCTGGAAATCGCTCCTGATCTTTGTCGGCGCGGCGCTGATTTCGGCGAGCCTCGGCATCATGTACCTGCTGATCACCCGCCCCGATGCGATGGGGGCCATCCTGCCGCCGGGCTCTTGGTACGTCCTGTCGGTGGTCCTCGCGCCCGCAGGCTATGTCATTCAGGATGCCGTGGCCGACGCCATGTCGGTCGAGGCCGTCCCGACCATCGATGAACACGGCCAGCCTGTGAGCGAGGAAGCCTCGCGTGCGATGCACACCACGATGCAGACGCTCGGGCGTTTCGCGCTGATTTCGGGCACCGTGGGGGTGGCGCTGCTCAACATCGTGATGTTCTCCGGCGCCGAGGGTCTGCCACAGGCAGCCAAGGCGGCGATCTACGCCCGCATCTACCTGATCGCGCAGGTGGTGCCGCTGCTGTCGATCTCGGGTGTGGTCCTTGCCGCGCTGGAGCGGCGGGCGCGGGCAGGGCGCCTCCGCCGCCGTGGCGTGGCCGAAGCCACCATCACTGCCGGGTTCGCACGACAGGGAGAGCGGCCCCGGGTCAATCACTGGTACTTCACCGGAGGCCTTGCCTTCGTGGGGCTCTCGCTGGCCGTGGGCCTGTCCGAGATCGCCTATGGGCAGGAGCTGATCTTTCTCGGTTCGATGCTCGTTGTCGTCTTCCTGATGCACCAGCTGGCCCGCAACCTCGCGCCGGCGCAGGCGCGGTCGCTCTTCGGCACCGCCATCATCATCTTTGTCTTCCGCGCCGTGCCCTTGCCGGGTGCGGGCTATTCGTGGTTCGCCATTGACCAGTTGGGGTTTGACGAACAGTTCCTTTCAGTCCTGTCGCTCATCACCTCGGTCCTGACCCTCGCGGGCATCATCGTATTGCGCCCGATGATGGCCAGCCACACCATCACCTGGATCGTCGTGCTGCTGAGCCTTGCCGAGGCGGTGCTCTCGCTGCCCAACATCGGCCTCTACTACGGCATCCAGAACTGGACCGCGCCGTTGACCGGCGGGGTGGTGGATGCGCGGTTCATCGCGATCATCGACACGGCCGCCGAGTCGCCGCTGGGACAGATTGCGATGATCCCGATGCTGGCCTGGATCGCGCGGAACGCGCCTGACGGGCTCAAGGCGACCTTCTTCGCGGTGATGGCCTCCTTCACCAACCTTGCACTCTCGGCCAGCAGCCTTGGCACCCGCTACATGAACGAGATGTTTCATGTGGCGCGAGAGGTTCGCGATCCAACCAGCGGAAATATAACGGTTCCTGCCGATTACTCGCAGCTGGGACTCCTGCTGATCGTGGTCGCGGTGATCACCGTGGCCGCGCCGCTGATCGCGATCGTTCTGGTGCAGGCTTCTCCCCTCAGAACCCGGGACTGAGGCCGCTCAAAGCTCGGCGATGAGACCGAGGAGGAAGAGCATCTCGGCCACCTGCTGCGCCGCGCCGAGGACATCGCCGGTCTGGCCGCCGATCTTGGCGCGCGCCAGCAGCGCCAGACCCCCAACTCCGGCAAAGGCCAGCAGGATGGGCAGGATGCCCTGGATGCCGACGGCGGCCAGCGCGATACCGACCCCGAGCAGGACCGCCACGGCGACACGGTCCCAGCCGGGCACGCCGACGTGGCGCGAGAGGCCGCCGGGCCGGGCGTGCGGCAGGGCCCGCATCAGCACCGGCATCACCGCGCGCGACAGGGCGGCGGCGGCAAAGATGGGGCCAAGCCCGTCGGTTGGCAGCAGCGCCGCCAGCGCCAGCCAGCGCAACCCCAGCGACATCACCAGCGCCACGATGCCGTAGGTGCCGGTGGTCGAATCCTTCATGATCTCCAGCCGCCGCTCGCGGTCGTGCCCGCCCCAGAACCCGTCGGCGGTATCCGACAGCCCGTCCTCGTGCATGGCGCCGGTCAGCACCGTCATCACCGTGAGGACAAGACCAGCCGCCAGCCCGGGCCCAAGCTCGAACCCGAGCGCCAGATGCCCCGCCAGCGCGGCCAGCAGGGCCACCGGTAGGCCCGCGAGCGGAAACGCCCATGCGGAGCCGGACTGGCGTTCAAAGACCCTTTCGGGCAGGTGCGGAAGGGGCAGCCGGGTGAGCAGGACGCAGGCAACACCGATGTCCCAGAGCGAGGGGGTCTGCCAGGCTTTGTCGTTTTTGCCCATTGTCCTGACCGTTCCGGGGGTTGTGGCCTCTGCACGAGCGGTTAAACACCGGGGGCAACGCGGATGCAATGAGGCTTTGAATGCTGCCCGACCTGACCGACCTCGCCACACTTCGCAACCTTCTTGCCGGGGCGTCCGGGCCCGATACGGCCGCACTCGAGGGCGCGCGCGAGCGCAACGCCGCGCTGACCAAGCCCCCCGGCGCGCTGGGGCGGCTCGAAGAACTGGCGATCTGGTACGCAGGCTGGCGCGGCGATGCGCGCCCGGTGATCAAGTCGCCGCAGGTCGTGATCTTTGCCGGCAACCATGGCGTGACGGCGCAGGGCGTCTCGGCCTTCCCCTCCGAGGTCACGGTGCAGATGGTCGCGAACTTCCGTTCCGGTGGCGCCGCGATCAACCAACTGGCCGGGGCCGCGGGTGCCCGGATGGATGTGATGGACCTCGCGCTCGACCAGCCCACCGCCGACTTCACACAGGCCCCGGCGATGAGCGAGGCGGACTGCGTCGCGGCGCTGCGCGCGGGCTGGGGTGCGGTCGACATCTCCGCCGATCTCCTCGTCGTGGGCGAGATGGGCATCGGCAACACCACTTCCGCCGCTGCCCTTGCGCATGCGCTCTACGGCGGCACGCCCGATCAGTGGGTGGGGCGCGGCACCGGTGTCGATGACGCCGGGCTTGCCAACAAGGCGCGCGTGGTGGCCGAAGGCGTGGCGCTGCATGCCACGGCGGGCGACGGGCTGGACCTGCTGGCCGCGCTCGGCGGGCGCGAGGTCGCTGCCATGGCCGGGGCCATCGCGGCCGCACGGCTCCTGCATATCCCGGTGATCCTCGACGGCTTCATCTGCTGCGCCGCCGCGGCCTGCCTGCGGCAGGTCTCGCCCGGGGCGCTCGACCACTGCGTGGCCGGGCATCAGAGCGCCGAGAACGCGCATGGCATGCTGCTGGAGCGGCTCGGCATGGAGCCGCTGCTGCGGCTGGGCCTGCGCCTTGGCGAAGGGTCGGGCGCGGCACTGGCCATCCCGCTGCTTCAGGGCGCGGTCGCCTGCCATAGCGGCATGGCCACCTTTGCCGAGGCGGGCGTCTCCGGCGGCTGAGGCCAAGGTCGGCCCTCAGGCCGACTTGCGCTTGTCCTCGCTGGCCCGGTTCAGCAGGGCCGCCTCCAGCTCCTTCTCCAGCTCGCGGGAGCGCGCCACATAGGCGGCGTTCTCGCTCGGCGGGATGTTCGGGTCCCAGACCTCGGCCAGCTGCCGCAGCGCGTGGCGGTCGTGGGCGTAGAAGGTCTGCTCCGCCTCCGCCGCCTCGAACCCCGACAGGCCGACGTTCTCGAGCACATAACGCCCCGCGCGCAGCGAACTGTCGAAGGTCTCGCGGACGATGTCGTCGGCCCCGGCACGGAACAGTTGGAACACGTGGTTGCGGTCATAGGCGCGCACCACGATGTGCAGATCCGGCCGCTGGCGCCGCGCGTAAGACACCAGCATGGTCGCCTTGTCCTTGTCGTCGAGCGCCACGACCAGAACCCGCGCCTTCATCAGCCCGGCGGCCTTCAGCAGCTCGGGTCGGGTCGGGTCGCCAAGGAACCCCTTGAAGCCGAAGCGCCGCATCAGCTGGATGGTCTGCATGTCGTGGTCCAGAACCACCGTCTTGAACCCGCTGTGCTGCACCAGCCGGTTCACGATCTGCCCAAAGCGCCCGATACCGGCGATGATCACGGGGCCTTCCTCGTTGATCTCGTCGGGCTTGAAGGACGGACCGCTGTCGCGCATCCGCTTCGAAATCTGGTCGTAGAGGATGAACAGCAGCGGCGTGATCAGCATGGTCAGCGCGATCACCAGCAGGAGCTTCTCGGACAGGTCATTGGGCAGCACGTTGATCTGCACGGCAAAGGCCAGCAGGACAAAGCCGAATTCACCGGCCTGAGCGAGGGACAAGGTAAACAGCCAACGGTCGCGCCCCTTGAGCTTGAACAGCTTGCCCAGCAGGTAGAGCACCGCACCCTTGGCGACGATCACCAGCAGCGCGAGGCCGATCAGGTCGCCGGCATCGGCATAGAAGGCCTCGAAGTTGATACCGGCCCCGACCGTGATGAAGAACAGGCCCAGCAGCAGCCCCTTGAAGGGTTCGAGGTCGCTCTCGAGCTCATGCCGGAATTCGGAGTTGGCCAGAACCACGCCCGCGAGGAAGGCGCCAAGCGCCGGGGAGAGGCCCACCAGCGTCATCAGGAAGGAAATGCCGACCACGATCAGCAGAGCCAGCGCGGTATACATCTCGCGCAGGCGGGTGGCGTGGATAAAGCGGAACACGGGCCGGGTCAGGTATACCCCGGCGAGGATGATGAAGGCGATGGCGGCGATGGTCACCAGCGTCACCGCCCAGCCGGGCAACCCATCGACCAGCGAGGGCGCGGCATGGTGCGCCTCGTCCTGGATCGCGAGCGAGATCGAGCCGTCATCGTTGATCGACCCGTAGGTCGGGATCGCCAGCAGCGGCAGGAAGGCGAGGATCGGGATCACCGCGATATCCTGCGTCAGCAGAACCGAGAAGGCCGATCTGCCGCCGCCTGTGCGCACCAGCCCTTTCTCCGACAGCGTCTGCAACACGATGGCGGTGGAAGACAGCGACAGGGTCAGGCCGATTGCCAGCGACGAGGTCCAGTCGAGCCCGCTGGCGATGGCGGCGCCCATCAGCACCAGCGTACTCACCACGACCTGCAACCCGCCCAGCCCGATCAGCCGGTGGCGCATGTCCCACAGCGCGCGCGGTTCCAGCTCCAGCCCGATCAGGAACAGCATCATTACCACGCCGAACTCGGCAAAGTGCTGCAGCTCTTCGGTCTCGCTGCCCACGAAGTGCAGTGCGGGGCCGATCAGGATACCCGCGGCGAGGTAGCCGAGCACCGAGCCCAGCCCCAGCCGCGAGGCGATCGGCACCGCGATGACCGCGGCGGCAAGGTAGATCGAGGCCTGGTAGAGGAAACTTTCCATCGATAGCGGTTCCTTGTGGCGGTCAGGTCGGCAGCGGGGCGTCGCGTTTCAGCTGGTCCATCACGATCTGGCTCTGCACCCGCGCGACGGCGGGATGCGCCAGCAGGACCTCGTGGATCAGCCGGTTCAGGGAGGGCAGGTCGACACAGTAGACCCGCAGCAGGTAGTCGGCCTCGCCCGTCATGGTCCAGGCGCTGGTCACTTCGGGGCGGCCCCGGATCAGCCGGGCAAAGGAGGAGGACTGCTCGGGGCCGTGGGTGCCCAGCTGAACCTGGATGAACCCCTGCACGGCCAGCCCCAGCCGCAGCGGGTCCAGCCGGGCGCAATAGCCCTGAATATAGCCGTCGGCCTCGAGCCGCTGGCGCCGCCGCCCGGCTTGGCTGGGGGACAGGTTGAGCATCTCGCCCAGCTCCTGCGCGGTCAGGTGCGCGTTCTTTTGCAAGGCTGCCAGAAGGCGGGTGTCGGTATCGTCAAGCACGTGCGGCGAATCCCCTCGTTACTGCACAGATAGTGCGGAATTTACGCGCTTGAACAGGGAAGGCGTTTCACAAGCGCGCAAGTTCAAGCGCTGACTCGGCGTATCCTCGCCGACGAAGCGCGCGCATTGAAACAACTGGTGAGCGCGGTGCCGGTGGCTGCGATCTCTCCCGCCTTGTCTTTTTGGACGCCGTTCAACCCGCCGTTGCGGGGGCGTTGCGCAAGTGTCGCAGCCAGCCTGAATTGGCTTCTTCGCTCGCAGGGAAAGGGTTACCGTGCCTGACCGCATCCTTAGTTTAGGGACGGCGGATTGAATGAAGAACTTTCAGGGGGGAAGACCGGAATGACCACCTACACGGTCTACGACTACGCAAACAGATGGACCTACTCGGACCTCACCAACATCCTCCTGGACGACATCCAGACGGTCAGCGTCAGCTCGACCCGCCTCGTCGGTTCGGCAGGGGGCTTCCTGGTGACCTTCTCGGGCAGCTTCACCTTCTCTGGCGGTCAGCTGAGCGGGGGCACGGTGACCGGCATCTCCATGACGCACCAGGGCCATGCCGTCGCCAGCTACACGGATTTCCGGATCGGCATCATCGACCTGGCCTACGCCTACGACATCAACGCCGAGCTGTTCGGGGGCGACGACACCATCGTCTCCTACTGGAATCATGACGACCAGATATGGGCCTATTCCGGGAATGACCGGATCCGTCTGGGGACCGGGGACGACATCATCGAGGCAGGCTCGGGCACCGACACCTTCGTCGCCATGACCAAGTTCGCGCCCGGGCAGATCAGCCACGGCTACGATGTGCTGGTGATCGACGGTGCCTATGGCCGCGACCAGCTCTACGATGTCGAGATCGTCGAGTTCCTGGACGCCAAGATGGCGGTCCGCTTTGGCACCTACAGCTCCCAGCAGATCGAGGGCGACACTTTCGCCGCGACGAAACACGACTACATCGCCGGGCAGGGTGGCAATGACATCATCCTCGGGCGCACCGGCAACGACCGCCTGTTTGGCGACGGCGGCAACGACAACCTGCGCGGCGGCAACGGCGAAGACTACCTGTCGGGTGGCAGCGGCGACGACACGCTGGCCGGCGAAAAGGGCTGGGACCGGCTCGTGGGCGGCGCCGGTAACGACAAACTGCTGGGCGGCGATGGTCTCGACACCCTGCTTGGCGGCGGCGGCGAGGATATCCTCGACGGCGGGGCGCACGATGACCGCCTGCTGGGCGGTGGCCGGGCCGACGATCTGTTCGGCGGCGAGGGCAACGACGTGCTGATCGGCGGTGCGGGCAACGACCGGCTGAACGGTCACGTGGGGAACGACATCCTGACGGGCGGTGCCGGGAAAGACGTCTTCTACTTCCGCACTGGTCACGGTGACGACGTGATCACCGATTTCGAGATCGGCCGTGACCTGATCGAGATCGGCAAGGGCGCCTCGCGCTTCGGGCAACTCGACTTCGAACGCCAGGGGCAGCACGTGTTGGTCAGCTTCGATGATGTCAGCGTTCTGGTCGAAGGGGTGCGCGTGGCTGACCTGCGCGACGCCGACAACTTCCTTCTCTGACCTGAGAACCGGCATGCCCGGATCGAGTGAGTTCCTATTTTGTTCTTGATCCGGGCGCGCCTATGATGCCACCCTGCCGGAAACGGCGGGGCAGGTTGCATGGCGCATTTCAGACAGGGCGAGATGGCGCGCAACCTGCGCCTCTACCCCTGGTTCAAGTTCTTTCAGGGCCTCTATTTCTGGCACGCGGTCTGGTTCCTCTACTTCCAGTCCGAACTGTCCGCCGCCGAGGCGGTGCTGCTCTACGCCATCTACGACATCGGCGCCCTCGCGCTCGAGGTGCCCTCGGGCTACATGTCCGACCGGCTCGGGCGCCGCGTGACCCTGATCGCCGCCGCAGCATCCGGCATGGCCGGTGCGGTGCTGCTGGGCATCGGCGGCAGCTTTCCCGTGTTCGCTCTGGGGCAGGTCCTGATCGGGGCGGGCATGGCCTTCATGTCGGGAACCGACAGCGCGCTCCTCTACGAAAGCCTCGCCGCAGACGGCCGGTCCGACCAGATCGAGCGGGAGGAACTGCGCGCCTGGCGCGCAGGCTTCGCCGCCAGCGCGATGGCGGGGCTGGCCGGGGGCGCCATGGCCCTCGCGTCCGGTGCGCTGCCGTTCTGGGCCAGCGCGGCGGCCTCGGCCTGCGCCCTCGTGATCGCCCTGCGCTTTGCCGAGCCGGACAGCGCCACCCCAAAGCCGACAGGTGGCGAGCTCGCGCGCCTCGGCGGACTTGGCCGGTCCTTCCTGCATCCCGTTCTGGTCTGGCTCTTCGTGCTCAACATGGCGATGTATATCCTCGGCCATGTGCCCTTCGTCTTCGGCCAGCCTTTCATCCTCGCCACGCTCGACAGCCTCGGCCTCGCGGGCGAGGCACCGCTCGTCAGCGGCGGCGTCTCGGCCACCATGATGGCGGTCTCGCTGCTAGCCTCCCTCATCGTCGTTCCCCTGCGCCGCCGCCTCGGTCTGCCCCTGCTGCTGCTTGTCGCCTTCGCGATCCAGATCCTGCTCTGCGCCGCCCTTGCCCTGTCGGGGTCGCTGCTGGCCATAGCCCTGCTGTTCCTGCGGATGGTGCCCGACGCCCTGTCATGGCCGCTGATCCTCGCACGGATCCAACCCCTGCTGAGCAGCGCCAGCCGGGCCACCTACCTGTCATTGCAGAGCTTCAGCGGGCGCATGATCTTTGCCGGCACGCTGCTGTTCGCGGCCGATGCGATCCCGGGCGAGGGGCAAATGGATCAGGGCGCCCTCGCTACGGTTCTGGGAGCCTACACCATAGCGGGGCTGGTTGTGCTGGGGCTGCTGGCGGTGGCACTGCTGCGTGTCCGGATAGAGCAACCACCCGGGGCCTAGGTGGAAATGATCAGCCGCTCGGGATCTTGAGGGTCATGTTGCGGCCCTTCTTCTGATAGCGAAGCTCGCTGTCGCCAATCGCCACGACCCGTCCGCCGTCGACCGTGTCGCCGACCTGGACCTTCTTGTAACGCCCGCTCGGCAGGCGCACCAGCGCGCGGCGGTCGGACGAGGTGCCGTAGACGCCGATCAGGTTGACCTTGTTCAGGTTGATCGCGCCGTCCTGCGTGGCCTGACGGGCCACCGAGGCCGCTGTCGGGATCGAGGGCTGCACCGTTGCGGCGGCCGCCGTCTGTTCCGGTTCCGGCTCGTCGTCGCCAGCGTCGGACTGGCCGGCGCTGGTGTCGGGCTGGGCGGCGACACTCGGTACGCTCGCCACCGTCTGCTGCACGATGCTGGCAAAGTCGCTCGGGCGCGCGCCGGGGCGCGGCGACGCGGCGACCGCCTGTTTCGTCGGGGGCAGGCCGGGCTCGGCCTGTTCCTGCAGTTCCTGTTCCTGCTCGGACTGCGGGCGCAGACGCGGCCGCAGCGTTGCGAGTTCGGTCCGGGTCAGCCCGCCAAGCTGGTTGCGCTCGGCCTGCTCCTGCAGGTCCTCGGGACGGGCGCGGGGCCGCAGGTTGGCGAGACGGTTGCGCGCCTCCACCGTCTCGGCGGGCACATCGACGCGCGCGGGGATGGTGGCCGGTGCCAGCGGGGGCCGACCGGCGTAGATCATTACGCCATCGGGGTTCAGCGTCCCCTCGGCCGAGGCGGCGACGAGCCCGCGCGGGTCAAGCTCGAAGTCGGTGCCATGCGCCGCGGGAGAGCTGAGGATGGTCGGAGCGTTGTCGGTGGCGAACCCGCTGTCGGGCGGCAGGGCGACGGCATCCTGCGCCATGTCGGTGCGGTCGATCGAGGCGACGAACACATCGTCGATCCCGACGATCGCGGGGCTTTCGAGCGTCTCGGGCGCTTCGGGCCAGATGCCGGTGGCGGCATAGCGCGCCATCAGGTCGGTCTCGTCGCCCGGTTCGAAGTCGCCCAGTTCTTCCTCCGGCAGGGCCGCGAGCTCCATCGCTTCTTCCTCGGCGACGGTCTCATCCGCCAGCATCTCGTCGGTCAGCTCCGGCGCCGACTCTTCCGAGGTCTCGGGAATGGCATCGTCCGGCGTGGCCGACAGCGCGTCCAGCACGGCGACATCGGTGTCGCTCAGCGCCGGAGCCGTGGCGGCGGGCTGGTCGCCCGTCTCGGGCATCGCCGGGGTCGCCGCCCCATCGGGCGCGGCCATGGCGACGGGGTCGGTATCCTGCACCGTGGGCGCGGGAGCCGGGCTCATGGCGAATTCGCTCGGGTCGTCGCGGGGGCCGAAGATCCCTGCCAGCCCGTCGTCGAGGAACAGCGAAGCCCATGCGGCGACGGCGGCCAGCGCCAGCAGCAGCGCGGCGGTCAGCATCAGGCCAAGTCGCTTGGGCTTGCCGCCGACCTCGCCGGGACGGCGCGCGCCGAAAACGGTCATCCGGTCGGTTTCGTCCCGCGGTGTCTGGCCGTCGGGCAGCGGCGGCGCCTCGGTATGTGCCACCGCTTCGGCGGCGACAGGGCGGGGCGCGCGCGGCGCCTCGCGTCGGCGACGTTGCCCCAGAAGGGCGCCAAAGCTCGCGTCCGGAGTTTCCGTGCTCTCTTCGGTCCCGGGTGTTTCCTCGTCGGCAGTCTCGAACTCCGGCACCGCGATGCCCGGGTCGGTCACGGCCGCACGGGCCACGGCACTTTCCGTCTCGGCCTCGTCCAGAAGGACATCGGCCTCGGCAGGGGCCAGCGTGATGCGGGGCTGCTCGGCGGTGACCGGCGTGGCCGGGGCCGGCGTCTCGCCGCCCTCGGGGCTCTTCTGGCGGCGGCTGGAGAAACCCGCCGCGGGTGTGCTTTCCTCGGCGGCCTCTGCCGCAGGGTCTGCAACCTCGGGCGTCTCGGGTTCGTCGGGCGTCTCGTCGGGGAACTCGGCCGGCCCAACCACCACCACGGCAATGCCGTCTGGCTCGACCTCGGCGCCGCCGGTGATGTCGCGGGCACAGGCCGTCTCGCCGAAGAAGGGCTCGCCCAGAAAGGCCTCCTCGCCGGGATTGGCCACGAAACAGAGCGGCGCAAAGCGGTGCTCGTTGGCAAAGGCCTCGGCCTCGTCCAGCGTCTCCTGCGCCACCGCCGCGACATGGGTCATCCGCCCGTCGGGCGAGATGTCATAGGCCAGTTCGTCGATCTCGTAGGGCGTCGCACCGGCAAGCTGGGCACGCGCCATCTCGAGCCGGGCGTCGCCTTCGAAACTGCCGGTCTCGACGCTCAGATAGCGGATCTGGTCGTTCGGCAGAACCAGCTTGGTGGTGATCCCCTCAGGCGACAGGCGCAGCGCGGTCTCGCGCAGATCGGCCAGCGCGGCGCGCAGGTCGGGCGTATCCAGCGCGACCTCGCCCACATGGCGCCAGCCACCTGCCGCGCGATGCAGCAGGGTAATGCCCTCGAAGGACAGTGAAAGCGCGAATTCGGGTTTCATCCGCCGGGCCACTCGTATTCCTTGCTCGATCTCCTCCGCCCCGGATGCCGGGGGCGAGGGCCGTCTGCGACAGTGCCGATACTCTAAGGCAGGACTCTGCCGAGGAAAAGAAAAACACCATCCGGACGGTTGCGGTCTCCATAGCAAAGACTCAAAGTTTAAGAAAATGCAAAGGAGTGGGAATTGACCCGTATTGCGAATCTTGGGCGGCAGTTCGCCGCCGATACCGTGCGCGCCGGTGCCGCCGGTTTCCGGGCCGTGGGCCTGCCCTGCCTCGTTCTGTGCCTTGGCCTGTCGCAGGCTGCCCCGGTCCTGGCCGAGGCCGCGCCGATGCGCCAGATCACGGTAACCGGCGAAGGCACCGCCGAGGCCGAGCCCGACATGGCGCGCATCACCCTTGGCGTGACCCATCAGCAGATTGACGCCAGCGACGCGATGAGCGCCACGTCGGACGATATCGCCCGCATCACCAGCCGCCTTCAGAGCCTTGGCGTGGCCCCGCGCGACCTCCAGACCCAGTCGATTTCGCTCTCGCCGGTCTGGTCCGATTCCGAACCGGGCCGCGAAGACGGCGCGCATCGGATCACTGGCTTCGTCGCCAGTTCCACCATCATGGTCCGGGTGCGCGACCTCGACGGGCTCGGCCCGCTGCTCGATGCCGTCATGGCCGGAGGGGCCAACGACTTCAGCGGCCTGCAATTCTCGGTGACCGATCCCAAGCCGCTCGAGAACGCGGCGCGGACGGCGGCGGTCAAGGATGCGATGGCCAAGGCCGTGCTGCTGGCCGATGCCGCCGGCGTCAACCTCGGCCCGATCCAGAGCATCTCGGATCATGGCGGCGGTGGCGGCCCCGTCATGATGGACATGGCCCCGGCGTCCTTCCGCAAGGGCGCGATGCCGATCTCCTCGGGCGAGATCTCGGTGGGCGCCAACGTGACGGTGGTGTTTTCCATCGTCGGCGAGTGACCGTCGGGTATCACCCCGCAAGCCATTGAAATCAAAAAGGGCCGCCCATCGGGGCGGCCCTTTGTCATTCTGTCAGGAGGCCGGGGATCAGCCCAGCAGGTCCTTGACCTTGGCCACGGTTGCGGCGGCGGTGATCCCGAACTTTTCGTAGAGCACTTCTGCCGGGGCCGAGGCGCCGAAGCTGTCCATGCCGATGAAACCGGCCTTGGCCTCGCGGCCGCGCTCGCCCAGCAGCCAGCGATCCCAGCCCTGGCGCACGGCGGCTTCGATGCCGACGCGGACGGGGCCCGCAGGCAGGACCTTGCGGCGGTAGGCTTCGTCCTGCTCGGCGAAGAGCTCCATGCAGGGCATCGAGACGACGCGGGTGCCGATGCCGTCGGCCTCAAGCGCCTCGCGGGCCTCCATCGCGATCGAAACTTCCGAACCGGTGGCGATCAGGATCGCCTGCCGCTTGCCGGTAGCCTCGGCCAGAACGTAGGCGCCCTTGGCGGTCAGGTTCGAGTTCTTGTGCTCGGTCCGCACGGTCGGCAGGCCCTGACGGGTCAGCGACAGAACCGAGGGAGTCTCGGTCGAGGTCAGCGCCAGTTCCCAGGCTTCGGCGGTCTCGATGGTGTCGGCGGGGCGGAACACCCAGGTGTTCGGCGTCGCGCGCGAGATCGCCAGATGCTCGACCGGCTGGTGGGTCGGGCCATCTTCGCCCAGACCGATGGAGTCATGGGTCATCACGAAGACGGTCGGCACCTTCATCAGCGCGGCAAGGCGCATCGAGGGGCGGGCGTAGTCGGTGAAGCACATGAAGGTGCCGCCGTAGGGGCGGATCCCGCCATGCAGCGCCATGCCGTTCATCGCGGCGGCCATGCCGTGCTCGCGGATGCCGTAGTGGATGTAGCGACCTTTCCGGTTCTCCGGCAGGAAGACCCCCAGATCACCGGTCTTGGTGTTGTTCGACCCGGTCAGGTCGGCAGAGCCGCCCAGCGTCTCGGTCATGATCGGGTTGATCACTTCCAGCACCTTTTCCGACGACGCGCGCGTCGCCAGCTTGGGCGCGGTCTCGCTCATCTGCTTCTTCAGCGCCTTGATGGTCGCCGACAGCTTCCTGGGCGCTTCACCGGCATAGATCCGGTTGAACTCGGCCTGCTTGCGCTCGGACAGCATACCAAAACGCGACCGCCACTCGGCGAGGTCCTCTGCGCCCTTGCTGCCAATCGCTTCCCAGGCCGCTTTCACGTCGGCAGGAACTTCGAACGGGCCGTAGTTCCAGCCATAGGCTTCCTTGGCGGCGATCAGCTGCTCGGGGTTGGTCAGCGCGCCGTGGCCCTTGGAGGTGTCCTGTGCGGCGTGGCCAAGCGCGATATGCGTCTTGCAGGCGATCATCGTCGGCTTCTTCGAGGACTTGGCCTTGGTCAGCGCGGCGTCGATCTGCTCCGGGTCATGGCCGTCGATCTCGATCACCTGCCAGCCGGATGCGCGGAAACGCGCCGGCTGGTTGGTGGCGTCGGCAATCTCGACAGTGCCGTCGATGGTGATGTTGTTGTTGTCCCACAGCACGATCAGCTTGCCGAGTTGCAGGCGGCCGGCCAGCGTGATCGCTTCCTGGCTCACACCTTCCATCAGGCAGCCGTCACCGGCGATGACGTAGGTGTGGTGGTCGACGACCTTCTTGCCGTACTGCGCGCGCTGCACTTCCTCGGCAATGGCAAAGCCCACCGAGTTGGCAATGCCCTGGCCCAGCGGGCCGGTCGTGGTCTCGATCCCCTTGGCGAGGAAGTTCTCGGGGTGACCGGCGGTCTTGGCGCCCCACTGGCGGAAATTCTTGATCTCCTCCAGCGTGATCTCCTTCGAGCCCGTGAGATAGAGCAGCGAGTAGAGCAGCATGGAGCCGTGGCCCGCCGACAGGATAAAGCGGTCGCGGTCCGGCCAGGTCGGCTCGGAGGCGTCGAACTTGAGGTGTTTCTCGAACAGCACCGTGGCTACGTCGGCCATGCCCATCGGCATCCCGGAGTGGCCGGAATTGGCGGCATGGACGGCGTCGAGCGTCAGGGCGCGGATGGCGGTGGCCTTGGCCCAGTGATCGGGGTTCTTTGCAGCGAGAGAGGTCAGATCCACGGGGACGGGTCCTTTGGTTTCGGCTGAGATCCCGCTGCTAATAACAGCCATAGGTCAAAGATCAAGCGATTGCCGGACGCCGCTCAATCCATCACATCAGGTCCACCGGGCAAGCCCCTGAATCCAAAGGGGAGGCAATTTGCATTCCCTTTGCTAGACTGGCAGGACAACCGGGCAGGGACCGATTCGGCTCGCCCGCTCAAACCGGAGGCAACGGTGCGGCGCGCGGGCGGTCAGGTCAGTAAGGCAGGTGAGGGCATGAGTGAACTAGACAACTTGCAGAACCGTATCGCCTCGGCGATGGAACGGATCGCCTATCGCGTCGAGAAGCTGAACGACCGGGTCGGCACCGCTGCCCCCGCGGCGCCGGGGCTGGCCGAGGCTCTAGAAGAAGAGAAGCTGGCCAATTCCCAGCTGCAGGAACGCCTGCGCGTCCTGAACCAGAACCATTTCGATGAACTCGCGCGCCTCCAGAGCCGTCTGGCCGATGCGCCCGACGCCGAGGAACTGGCGCGGCTGCGGGCCGAGCTTGCCGCCGCCCCCGACGCGGGCGAGGTCGCACAGCTGCGGGCCCAGCTTCAGGCCCAGTCTGCTGCCGTCTCGCGGCTCGACACCGATCTGCAGCGCCTGCGGCAGGCCAATGACAAGCTGCGCGCCAGCAATGCCGCCCTGCGCGAGGCCAACGAGGCCGGGGTGGGCGAGCCGCACCTGATCAACAGCGCCATGCTGGCCGAGCTGGAGGGGCTGCGCGCCGCCCATGCCGCCGATGCCGCCGAGGCCGCCGCCGTGCTGGCCCAGCTCGAACCGCTTCTTGCCCACGCGGGCGCGGGCGAAGACCACGGGGAGGACGCCTGATGCCGGAAGTCACCATTCGTATCGGCGGGCGCAGCTTCGATGTCTCCTGCCAGTCGGGCGAGGAAAGCTACCTGCAGGCCGCCGCCAAGATGCTGGACGACGAGGCCCAGGTGCTGTCGGACCAGATCGGGCGGATGCCCGAGGCTCGGATGCTGCTGATGGCGGGACTGATGCTCGCCGACAAGACCGCCTCGGTCGAGGACCGCATCCGCGAGGTCGAAAGCCGGCTCGCCGAGAAGGAGGCCGAACTTGACCAGCTGCGCGACCGCCGCCCGGTGGCCGAGCGCGTCGAGGTGCCGGTGATCCCGCCTTCGGTCACGGCCACGCTGTCGGAACTCGCCGCGCGCGCCGAGTCGCTGGCGGCCATGCTGGAAGAAGAAGAGGCGCCCGAATAGGGCGCCTCTCTTTCAGGTCCGCGGCCCCCTCTGGGAACACGGACGATCCGATGCACTGATCTCAGGCGTTGGCTTCGCGGATCTTGTTCGCCGCGTCCTTGTCGTAGGCAACACCGTTCTCTTCGAACAGCGTGTCCAACTCGCCCGAGAGGGTCATCTCGGTGACGATGTCGCAGCCGCCCACGAACTCGCCCTTGACGAAGAGCTGCGGAACGGTCGGCCAGTCCGAGAAATCCTTGATGCCCTGGCGAATGGCGTCGTCGGCAAGAACGTTCACGTCCTTGAAGTTGACGCCCATGTAGTTCAGCACGCCCGCCACGCGGCTGGAAAACCCGCACTGCGGCATTTCCTTGGTGCCCTTCATGTAGAGCACCACGTCATTGGCGCTGATCGTGTCCTTGATCTGGCTTGCGATATCGGTGGTCTCGGTCATTTGCGATGTCCTTTGGTCCTGTCTGTCGGGTCCGGCGGCCCGGAGAGCGCCCCGTCATCTTTGTCGAACATATAGGGTCTGTCAGGGTTGCGGTCCATAGCCTGCCTAAATCCCGTCAGGTCGGTTTCGTCCATGCCGACCGCGTGGTCGCGTCGTGGCTTCGGCTGGTGGGACGACAGGGGGCGCCGCGGGCGATTGCGGCGCAGGACCGCCTCGACACAGATCGCCAGGGCAACCAGCGCCCCGATCGCGATGCCTATGACCGCGGCGGTCCCCAGAGGGCCTAGTCCGGCGCCTTGGTGGTCAGCGCCAGCGCGTGCAGTTCCCCGGCGCTGCCGTCCATCTTGCCCTTCAGCGCGGCATAGACGGCGCGCTGCTGCTGCACCCGGTTCTGGCCCCGAAAGCTCTCGTCGATCACTTCGGCCGCATAGTGGTTCCCGTCCCCGGCAAGGTCGGTGATGGTGATCTTGGCGGCAGGAAAGCTCGCCCGGATCAACTCTTCGATTTCATGGGCTTGCATGGCCATATGGCGTTCTCCTTTCGCTGTGCGGGCGCCCCGACTGGGGTCGGCCCGCGGCTTCTTCACTTAGAAAATACCCGAAATTCCCCGGCCCGCAACGGGCGCTAGAGGTCGAGCTCGACCCAGACCGGCACGTGGTCCGACGGCTTGTCGCGCCCGCGCACTTCCTTGTCGATGCCGGTGTCGACCAGCCGGTCGGCGCATTGCGGCGTCAGCAGGAAGTGGTCGATCCGGATCCCGTTGTCGCGTTGCCAGGCTCCGGCCTGGTAATCCCAGAAACTGTAGTGCCCCGGACCCGGCACGCGGGTCCGGAAGGCCTCGGTGAAACCAAGGTTGGCGATCCGCTGAAACGCCGCGCGGCTCTCGGGGCGGAACAGGGCGTCTTCGCGCCAGCTCTCCGGCCTCTTGGCGTCCTCGGCCTGGGGGATGATGTTGTAGTCCCCGGCCATCAGCGCAATCTCCTCGGCATCGAGCAGCGCCTGCGCGCGGGCCTTCAGGCGGTCCATCCACGCCAGCTTGTAGTCGAACTTGGGTCCCGGCGCGGGGTTGCCGTTCGGCAGGTAGAGCCCGCAGACCCGAAGTGCTTCCTTGCCGACGACCGTCGCCTCGATCCAGCGCGCCTGTTCGTCCTCGTCGTCGCCGGGCAGGCCGCGAGTCACGTCCTCCAGCGGGAGTTTCGACAGGATCGCCACGCCGTTGAAGGACTTCTGGCCGTGGGTCTCCACGTTGTAGCCGCGATCCTCGAACAGCTCGCGCGGAAAGGCCTCGTCGACCGACTTGATTTCCTGCAGCACCACCACGTCCGGCGTCGCTTCGTCAAGCCAGGCGGGCAGCGCCTCGGCGCGCGCCTTGATCCCGTTGATGTTGAAGGTGGCCACTTTCATTGGATGCGCGCCTTTCGGGTGTTCCGGCAGTTCCCGATCTATGACCCAGCCCGGCCCCGGGGGCAAGGGAAGCCAGGGCGCGGGGTGATTCAGGAGGGCTGATTCGGGGCGCAAACGGGGCGGCCCGGCGCGATTCTGGAGTTATCCAAGGGTGTGGATAGAGTTTTTTCTGTCCACAGGCCCGTCAGGCATCCGGAGATCCGGCGCAAGGGTAGGGCGCTGCTTTAATGTGGAAAAGCGGGCAACAATACACGCTCTCAGAGAAAAATGTTTTCAGAACTATCGCTATGGTGTCAGCCTCATCGTGTTCATCAGCAAAGGAGGGACCGCGATGATCGCTCAGAAAGTCTTTTTGAAAGAAAATGTTAGCCGTACCACAGACCTGGATGCCATGGGACTTGGCGAAGGTCTGTCGATGTTCACGTCAAGTTCGCAACCAACCGCCCACGCCGACATGCATGCTGGCGACCAGATCGCTCTCTTCACCTCCAGTTCCGGACCGGTGGAGGGGCTGGCCAGCGGCGAAGGGGTGGAAATGTTCACCTCCAGTTCGGCACCATCGTCGGGCGGGGTGATCCTGCTGGGCGCGGCGACGGGTCTTTTCACCTCCGGCAGCTGAGCCGGGCAAGGGAGCAATACCGGCGGATGGCGTTTGCCATCCGTCGCTTGCGGAGGAACGGAGATGACCAACATCCTGCAGCCGGTGGTTCCGCATTGGACAGGCCAAGAGGGCGACCGTCTCACCTGTCTGGTCGAGGCCTTCGCGCGCCATCGCCGCAACGAGGAAGAGGTGTTCTGGCTTAAAGAAAACGCCGAGTTGCTGGGCATCCTCGAATGCACCGGCCTGCCTCTCTCCGATGACATTCTCGCGCCCTACGCCGATTTCTACGCCGGGCTGGAGCAGCGCATGGGCTTCTTCCCGCAATACTACCGTTTCTTCCTCTCGCTCTGCCTCGACCTCGAAGACCTGGGAATGCCCGGGAGCAAGGGCGAGGCACTGGCACTCTGGTCGGCCCGGCAGGGCTTGGCCGATGCCGAACTCTCGGACCTGCAACGCGCCGAGGCGCGCCGGCTGATGCAGCGCAGGGGCGTGGACCCGTTCCCCAGGGACCCGGACCTCGACCAGCGCCTGCATGCCTTCATCGACCGTAACGAGACCTTCGCGCTGCCCAACCGCAAGGCCGCCTACGAACTGACCCATATCGTCTTCTACCTCGGCGAATACGGCCGCCGAGATCCGGGCCTGTCGCCCGCCGCGCTGGTCAGCCTCGAATACGCGGGCCTTGTCGCCTACCTTGGGCAGGATGCCGACCTGATGGCCGAGATCTGCATCGCGTTGCGGCATGCCGGAGCCACCCCGCCGCCGCTCTGGGAGGACTGGATCGCCCGCGAGGCGCGTGGCTTCTCGCTGTCGCATAGCGAGGTCCGGGGCGCCGATGACTACCATACCTTCCTCGTCAGCAACTGGGCGATGGCAGCCGCCGGTCGGCCCGCCTTTGCCCTTCCGCCCCGGCGCGGGGCGCTCGGCTTTCACCGCTACGCGGACCCGAGCGCGCCGTTGCGCCAGATCTCCGAACGACTGCTGCGGCTGGGCGAGCGGCGCCGCCGCGACTGGGGCGCGATGCGCGCGACCCTGCTGCAGGACATCGGGCACGAGGGGCAGGGCATCCTCGCCCGGGCCGAGGCCAGCAGCGCCCGTTTCGGCAGCTTCTTCGAAGGCTTCGCCCGAACCGGGCTGTGCGGGGTGCGGTTGTGAGCGCGGCGCGAATGGCCGCGACCGGCGCGGCACTGGCCGTCGGCTACACCGTTCTGGCCTCGGGCGCGGACGCCATCACCAAGGTGATCGCGGGGGCCTACGCAGCCCCCCAGCTCTACGCGATGTCCGGCCTGCTGGTCGCACTGATGAGCCTCGCCGCAGACCGCCACCCGGCCCAGCGGCGGGGGTTCCGCACCACCTGTCCCCGCGCCATGGCGATGCGCTCGGCGGCCACCGTGATCGCGGCCATCGCCTTCTTTCAGGCGTTCCGCCTGCTGAGCTTCGCCGAGGTGTTCCCTTTCGTCGCGCTGATCCCGATCATCGCGGCCCTGATGTCCGGCCCGGTGCTGGGCGAGCCGGTGCGCCCGGTGGCTTGGGCCGCGCTCGGGGTCGGGGTGCTGGGGGTCTTCTGCCTGTTCCCGGCCGGTCTCGGTTCCATCGGGGCGGGCCACCTCTGGGCGCTTCTGGCCTCGGTCGCGGGGACCTTCTCCATCGTGCTCGCCCGCTACATCGGCAGGCGCGAGAGCAACGGGCTGGCGCTCGTGCTCTATCCCAACCTCGCGCTCTGCGTGGCGATGGGGCTGGTGCTGCCCTTCGTCTGGCGGCCCATGCCGCTGGCCGACCTCGGCTGGGTCGTGGGCTATGCGGTGCTGCTGTTCAGCGCGCGCTGGGTGCTGGTGCTCTCGCTGCGCCGCTTGCCGGCCTACGCGGTGACCCCGCTGCTCAACCTCCAGTTCGTCTGGATGGTCGCGCTTGGTGCACTCGCCTTCGGCGAAGCGCCCGAGATGCGCGTCATGCTCGGCGCGACGGCGGTGATCGTGTCAGGGGTGGCGCTTGTGCTCGGCGAAGCCTTCGGCACCGGGACTCTCAGGGAGAGCCCGGCGCGGGCCTGAGAGTCACGGGGCTTGAATTACATCGAGAAGGAAGTGCCGCAGCCGCAGGACGAGGTAGCATTCGGATTCTCGATCACGAAACGCGCACCGATCAGTTCCTCGGAAAAGTCGATGGTGGCGTTCGACAGGAACGGCAGCGACACGCTATCGACCACGACCTTCTCGCCCTGACCTTCAAGGACCAGATCGTCCTCCGCCGGGTCATCCAGCGCGATCTCGTATTGGAAACCGGAACAGCCGCCGCCTTCGACGGCAACCCGCAGGGCCTTGCCCTGTGTGGCCGCGCCGATCTCGGCAAGGCGTTCAAAGGCGCGTTCGGTGACTTTCGGGGGAAGCTGCATGGGGCGCTCCGTCAATTTCAAAGGGGCGGTTTCATAACCGCTTCGCCTACAATATAGAAAGCCCGGGAACAGGCGACAAGGATCGGCGAACATGTGGGCGCCCTATGCCTCGGATCCGGCACAGTCCAGAGGACGTTTGATGCCGGAAGAAGAGAGTTTTTTCCGCTCGTGCTTTCAGCGCGACCGGGACCGTATCATCCATGCCAGCGCCTTCCGGCGGCTGAAGCACAAGACGCAGGTCTTCATCGAGCACGAGGGCGATTATTACCGCACGCGCCTGACCCACTCGATCGAGGTGGCGCAGGTGGCCCGCACCATCTCGGGCTCGCTGGGGCTGAACCAGGAACTGACCGAGGCGGTGGCGCTGGCGCACGACCTCGGCCATCCGCCCTTCGGCCACACCGGCGAGGATGCGCTGCACGTGCTGATGGAGCCCTACGGGGGCTTTGACCACAACGCGCAGGCGATCCGCATCGTCACCTCGCTCGAGCGGCACTATGCCGAATTCGACGGGCTGAACCTGACGTGGGAGACGCTGGAAGGCATCGCCAAGCACAACGGCCCTGTCGTCGGGGACCTGCCCTGGGCGCTCGAGGCCTACAACAAGCGCCACGATCTGGAACTGCACACCTATGCCAGCGGCGAGGCGCAGGTGGCGGCCATCGCCGACGACGTGGCCTACAACCACCACGACCTGCACGACGGTCTGCGGGCCGAGCTCTTCTCGACCGACGAACTGGCCGAGCTCCCGATCCTGCGCGACAACTTCGCCGAGGTGGACCGCAAGTATCCCGGCCTGAACTATTACCGCCGCCGGCACGAGGCGCTGCGGCGCTTCTTCGGCGTGCTGGTCGAGGACGTGATCGCCTTTGCCAAGGTCCGGCTGGACGAGATCGACCCGCAGTCGGCCAGCGATATCCGCCATGCCGGGCGCACGGTGATCCGTTTCTCGCAGCCGCTGTTCGACGACCTCAAGGTAATCCGGCAGTTCCTGTTCGACCGCATGTACCGCGCGCCCACCGTGGTGGAGATGCGCAGGAACGTGACGCGCGTGGTTTACGAACTGTTTCCCTATTTCATGGAGCATCCCGACCAGCTGCCGAAACAGTGGCGCAAGGACGTCGAAGAGGTGCAGAATGAAATCGAACTGGCGCGCATCGTCTGCGACTACGTTTCGGGCATGACGGATCGCTTCGCCTTGCAGGAACACGCGAGATTGCTGGGAACGGAACCGCTGACGGATCGTTCTCCCCTCTGATCCCGCAGAAAAGGAGAGGGCATGACGGAGGCAGGCGCGGGGATGACCCCGGTGATGGCGATTGCGCTGGTCGGGGTGCTGGGGGTCGGCGCGCAATGGCTGGCCTGGCGCCTCAAGCTTCCTGCCATCGTGCTGATGCTGCTGGCGGGCATCCTCATCGGCCCCGTCACCGGCATCTTCGACCCCGAGCGGGACATCGGCGACCTGACCGAGCCCTTCATCTCCATCGCCGTGGCCGTGATCCTCTTCGAAGGCGGCCTGACCCTTAGCCTCGGCACGCTCAAGGGCGTGGCGCAGGGGGTGCGGCGGCTGGTGCTGATCGGCGCGCCGCTCGGCTGGCTGCTGTCCTCGCTCGCCCTGCATTTCGGGGCCGGGCTGACGTGGGAAACCTCTGCGGTCTTCGGCGGCATCATGATCGTGACCGGGCCGACGGTGATCGCGCCGCTGCTGCGGCAGGCGCGGCTGTCGCGCAAGCCCTCGGCGCTGCTCCAGTGGGAGGCCATCGTCAACGACCCGATCGGCGCCATGGCCGCGGTTCTGGCCTTCGAGGTGGTTCGCATCAAGTATCTCGATACCGAGACCATGGGTGAGGCGATCTTCTCGGTCGTCGGCGGCATCCTTTTCGGCATCGCCGTCGGCTCCCTCGCCGGCTGGGGCCTCGCCCGCGCCTTCAAGCGTGGCTGGGTGCCCGAATACATGAAGGTCTCGGTGCTCTTCACGGTGCTGCTGGGCGTTTTCGCCCTGTCAAACTGGACCCTGCATGAAAGCGGGTTGCTGGCAGTGACAGCGATGGGTGTGATCCTCGCCAATGCCAACCTGCCGTCCTACGAGGAAATCCGCCGCTTCAAGGAACATGCGACGATCCTGCTGGTCTCCGGCGTCTTCATCCTGCTCGCCGCCTCGCTCGACTTCTCGATGCTGGGCCAGCTGACATGGCGCGCGGCGCTCTTCCTCGTGCTGGTGATCTTCCTCGTACGTCCGCTAACGGTCTACACCTCGCTGATCGGCAGCGACGTGGGCTGGCGCGAACGCACGCTGGTGGCGCTGACCGGCCCGCGCGGGGTGGTGTTGGTGGCGGTGGCGGGCCTGTTCGGCGCCCGCCTTTCGGGGCTCGGGGTCGAGGATGGCGACCTCGTCGCGCCGCTGGCCTTCGCGCTGGTGGCGGCCACCGTGGTCGTGCACGGCTTCACCCTCGCGCCGCTGGCCCGCGCCCTGGGCCTGACCGGGGCCGAACAGCCGGGCGTGCTGGTCGTCGGGGGATCGCGCTGGAGCACGGGCTATGCCGAGGCGCTGAAAAAGGCCGAGATCCCGGTCCTGATCAGCGACCGCAACCTGTCGCACCTGCGCCCGGCCCGCAGTGCCGGCATCCCGGTGTTCTTCGGTGACGTCCTCTCCGAGGACGCCGAGCACCGCATCGAGAGCGCCCATTTCGCCCGCCTTGTCGCGGTCACCGACAACGACGCCTACAACACGCTGGTGGCAACCGATCTGGGCCATGAGTACGGGCGGGACAACGTGTTCCAGCTCAAGCGCGCCAACGAGGAGAGTGCGCGCAACTCCCTGCCTGCGACGCTCGGCGGGCGGCTCTTCGCGCAGGGGCTGACCTATGACGAGCTCGAGAGCAGGCATCGGCAGGGCTGGGAATTCCGCACCACGCGGCTCAGCAAGGAATACACGCTGGAGCACTGGCTCGAACAGCGGCCGGACTCGGTGATCATGACCATGATCTACCCCAACGGGCAGCTTCGCTTCCCGGGGCCCGAGACCGAGGTGTCGGGCGGAGAGGGGGCGCGCATCGTCCACTTCTCGCCCCGAAAGGCCGAGCCGAAAACGGCTCCGGACGCCGGGAAGGGAGCAGGGGACGACGCTTGAGGCGTTGACCTCCTTGGCGCGCGTGGTACACCGCGCAAATCTCTCAAAGGACCTGTCATGAACCTCTTTGCCGAAATCCGTACGCTCGTGCTCGAGAGCCTCGATGCCATGGCCGCCGATGGGGCGCTGCCGCAGGGGCTTTCGCAGGAGAGCGTGACCGTCGAACCGCCGCGCGACGCCGCGCATGGCGACATGGCCACGAATGCCGCCATGGTGCTGGCCAAGCCCGCCGGTCTGAAACCCCGTGACATCGCCGAGGACCTCGCCGCGCGCCTGCAGGCCGACGACCGGATCGTCAGCGCCGAGGTGGCCGGTCCGGGCTTCCTTAACCTGCGCCTCGCGCCGACCGTCTGGCAGGGCATCGTCGGCGCCGTGCTGGAGCAGGGCACCGCCTTCGGCAAATCCGACATGGGCAAGGGCCAGAAGGTCAACGTCGAATACGTCTCGGCCAACCCGACCGGCCCGCTGCACGTGGGCCATACCCGCGGCGCGGTCTTCGGTGACGCGCTGGCGAGCCTGCTGGACTACGCCGGTTACGAGGTCACCCGCGAATACTACATCAATGACGGCGGCGCACAGGTCGACGTGCTGGCCCGCTCGGTCTACCTCCGCTATCTCGAAGCCCACGGCAAGGATGTCGAGTTCGCCGACGGAACCTACCCGGGCGACTACCTGATCGCGGCCGGGGAAAAGCTCAAGGCCAAGGTCGGCGACGCCTACATCGACGAGCCGGAGTCGGTCTGGCTGGAAGAGGTGCGCGACTTTGCCACCGACGAGATGATGGCGCTGATCCGCGAGGACCTGAAGCTCCTGAACGTCGAGATGGACGTGTTCTACTCCGAAAAGTCGCTCTACGGGACCGGCCGGATCGAGCAGGCCATCGCCCAGCTCGAAAGCAAGGGCCTGATCTATCGCGGCGTGCTCGAACCGCCGAAGGGCAAGACGCCCGAGGACTGGGAGCCGCGCGAGCAGACCCTGTTCAAGTCGACCGAACACGGCGACGATGTCGACCGCCCGATCAAGAAGTCGGACGGCGCCTGGACCTATTTCGCGCCCGACATCGCCTATCACTACGACAAGGTGCAGCGCGGCTTCGACGCGCTGATCGACGTCTTCGGCGCCGACCACGGCGGTTACGTCAAGCGGATGAAGGCGGCGGTCTCGGCGCTTTCTGACAACCGCGTGCCCCTCGACATCAAGCTGTGCCAGCTGGTCAAGCTGTTCAAGAACGGCGAGCCCTTCAAGATGTCCAAGCGGGCAGGGACCTTCATCACCCTGCGCGACGTGGTCGATCAGGTCGGCCCCGACGTGACCCGCTTCGTCATGCTGACCCGCAAGAACGACGCCCCGCTGGACTTCGACTTTGACAAGGCCGTGGAGCAGTCCAAGGAGAACCCGGTGTTCTACGTGCAATACGCGCACGCCCGGGTGATGAGCGTTCTGCGCCGCGCCGCCGAGGCCGGTGTGGCCGCGGATGACGACACGCTCAAGGCCGCCGACCGGTCGCTCGCCGCCCACGAGGCCGAGCTGGCGCTGTCGCGCAAGTTGGCGGAATGGCCGCGCCTCGTCGAGATCGCCGCGCGCACGCACGAACCGCACCGCGTCGCCTTCTACCTCTACGAACTGGCCGGCGATTTCCACGCGCTCTGGAACCGTGGTAACGACCAGACCGAGCTGCGCTTCCTGCAGGAGGGCGATGCCGCCGCAAGTCAGGCGAAAATCGCCCTCGCTCGGGCTGTTTCCGTTGTTATTTCTGCAGGTCTTGGTATCTTGGGTGTCACACCGGCGCAGGAGATGCGGTAACAAATTCGCCCGAAGCGCCGATCGAGCAGTTCAAGAACAGCACCGTTAAGCGGGTCAACCGTACAAGACGGGCAGTGAGGCGACATGGCGGATATCGAATACACTCAGGGTGTAGACGAAGACTACGACGTTCCCGCATCTGCGGGCATTGGCAGGCTGGTCAACATTCTCGGTGCGGTGGCCTCGGTCGCCCTTGTCGCCGGTATCGGTGTCTGGGGCTACAAGCTCCTCATGCGGGATGTCAGCGGCGTGCCGGTGGTACGCGCGCTGGAAGGTCCGATGCGGATTGCGCCCGAGGACCCGGGCGGCCGCCCCGCCGACCATCAGGGGCTCGCGGTGAACGAGGTTGCCGCCTACGGCACCGCCGCCGCACCGGCCGAGCAGGTGATGCTTGCCCCCAAGCCCGTGGAACTCGCCGCCGAAGACAAGGCGATGGACGAGCTGGAACAGGAAAAGGTGGCCGGTGACGTCAGTTCGACCGTCGACGCGCTGGTGCGCGAGCTGATGTCGGACTCGGGCGATGTCGACGAAGAGGGCGATACCAGCGCCGTCGACGGGCCGGAGGTTCTGACTGAAGCCGCCGTGCAACTTCCCGCAACCGAACCCGAGGAAACCCCGGCCATGTTCAGGCCGGAATCCGGTGTGGGCCGCGCGCCCGGGCTGCGCGAGTCGCTGCGCCCGTCGCCCCGGCCCGCCGGCTATGTCGCCAGCCACCAGCCCGAACGGCTGGTGCGCGCCAGCGCCTCGGCCCCGGTGCAGGAGATCGACTCCGCGACGCTGCCCGCAGGAACCCGCCTTGCACAGCTCGGCGCCTTCGACACGCCCGACATCGCCCGCGCGGAATGGGACCAGCTCAGCCAGCGCTTTGCCGACTACATGGGCGGCAAGGCGCGGGTGATCCAGGAGGCCGAGAGCGGCGGGCGCACCTTCTACCGCCTGCGCGCGATGGGCTTTGACGATATCAACGATGCACGGCGCTTCTGCTCGGTCCTCGTGGCCGAGAGCGCCGACTGCATTCCCGTGACGACCCGGTGAGGTTCATTTGAAGTTCGGTGCCACCATCCTCGACGCCGAGGGTCTTCGCCTGACGGCGGAGGAAAAGGCGTTTTTCCGTGACGTGAACCCCTTCGGGTTCATCCTCTTCGCACGCAACCTCGAGAGCGCCGACCAGATCCGCGCACTCTGTGCCGAGTTCCGCGACTGCGTGGGCCGCGAGGCGCCAATCACCATCGACCAGGAAGGCGGCCGCGTGCAACGCCTGCGCCCGCCGCTCGGGCGCCAGTGGCTGCCGCCGCTCGACCATGTGTCCCGCGCGGGCGAGGGGGCCGAACAGGCCATGTACCTGCGCTATCGCCTGATCGCCGACGAACTGCGCGGCCTCGGGATCGACAGCAACTGCGCCCCGATGGTCGATATCGCCGGGCCCGAGACCCACGATTTCCTCAAGAACCGCTGCTATGGCGATACGGCCGAAACCGTCGCGCGGCTGGGTCGGGCTGCCGCCGACGCGATGCTGGCGGGCGGGGTCCTGCCGGTGCTCAAGCACATTCCCGGGCACGGGCGCGCCACCGCCGACAGCCACTTCGACCTGCCGCACGTCGCGACCGACGCGGACACGCTCGCCGAGAGCGATTTCGCCACCTTCCGGATGCTGAACGACCTGCCGATGGGGATGACCGCGCACCTCGTTTACGACGCGATCGACCCCGACCCGGCGACCATTTCGCCCAAGGTGATGGGCCTGATCCGCGAACAGATCGGCTTTGACGGGCTGATCATGACCGACGATATCTCGATGAAGGCGCTCAAGGGCGATCTCGGCGACCTCTCCCGCCGCGCTATCGCCGCAGGCTGCGACGTGATCCTCCATTGTAACGGGACCCTGCCCGAGCGGATGGCCGTTGCCGAGGCCGCCGGAGAGATGACCGACACGGCGCAGGCCCGCGCAGAGGCGGCGATCGCCGCGCGGCAGGCGCCCGACGAACTTGACATTCCCGCAGCAGAGGCCGACCTTAGCCGACTGATGCGCGGGATGGTCTATGGCTGAGAACATCTTTCAGGAAGACACGGTTTCAGTTGCCGAACGGCTTGCGGCCGAGGCGCTGATCGTTGACGTCGACGGGTTCGAAGGCCCGCTCGACGTCCTCCTGATGCTGTCCCGCACCCAGAAGGTCGACCTGCGCAAGATCTCGGTGCTGCAACTGGCGCGCCAGTACCTCGCCTTTGTCGAGAAGGCCAAGCAGCTCCGGCTGGAACTGGCCGCCGACTACCTCGTGATGGCGGCCTGGCTCGCCTTCCTGAAATCCCGCCTGCTGCTGCCGCCGGACCCCACCGAGGATGGTCCCTCGGGCGAGGAACTCGCCGCGCACCTCGCGTTCCAGCTGGAACGCCTGCAGGCCATGCGCGATGCCGCCGCCCGGCTGATGGCGCGCGACCGGCTCGGGCGCGACTTCTTCGCCCGTGGCCAGAGCGAGGACGTGACCCGCATCCGCACGGTGAAATACACCGCGACCCTGTTGGACCTGATGCAGGGCTATGCCCGCATCCGCACCCGTGACGAGTTCCGCCCCTTCGTGATGGACCGGCACAACGTCTTTACCATGGAGCAGGCGCTGGAACGCATGCGCCCGATCATGGGCTACGCCACCGACTGGGCCGACATCCTGAGTTTCCTGCCCGAAGGGTGGGAGACGGATCCGGTGCGCCGGCGTTCGGCCACCGCGGCGACTTTTGCCGCCTCGCTCGAGCTGGTAAAGGAAGGCCACATGGAAATCCGGCAGTCCGAGACCTTCGCGCCGATACAGATACGCAAGAGAACGGATTGATAGTGAGCCAGGTCCCCGAAGAGCAGGAAGAAACGCTGTTCGAAGCACCGCCCATGGGCGAACAGGAACGCATGGTCGAGGCGGTGCTCTTTGCCAGCACCGAACCGGTGACCGTGCGCGATCTGGAAACCCGGATGCCGCACGGCTGCGACGCCGCCGAGGCGCTGGTCCGCCTGCGCAAGCGCTACGAGGGCAGGGGCGTCCGCGTGGTCAAGGTGGACGACGCCTGGGCGATCCGCACCGCGCCGGACCTCGGCTACCTGATGCAGAAGGAAACGGTCGAAACCCGCAAGCTGTCGCGTGCGGCGATCGAGACGCTGGCAATTATCGCCTATCACCAGCCGGTAACGCGCGCCGAAATCGAGGAAATCCGCGGTGTCTCCGTCTCGCGGGGGACCATCGACCAGCTGCTCGAGATGGAATGGATCCGCTTTGGCCGGCGCAAGATGACCCCGGGCCGCCCGGTAACATTCGTTGTCACCTCGGAGTTTCTGGACCACTTCGGGCTGGAAAACGCCCGCGACCTGCCCGGCCTCAAGGAACTGCGCGCCGCCGGCCTGCTGGAAAACCGCCCACCCCCGGGCGCCTTCTCGCTGGGCGAACGCGAAGAGGACGACGAGGAAGAGGCAACCTCCGGCCAATCGGAACTGTTCGAGGACTGACCGCCCCGCAAGGGCGAGTTGGGTCTTGGGGACGTGCGACGGCAGGTGCCTCGCGACGAGCGCTGGAGTGCGAGGGATTGTACCGCGCGACATGCACTGGGGGGGGGGGGACGGCAGCGCGCGATATGCGCTGAGGTGCAAGAGATGGCACCTCGCGCCGAGCGCTGAGGCGGAACTGGTAGCCCGCGTTGAGCGCAGGTGTCCTACTCCCGCATTGAGCGCTGGAGCGACTGATGCAAAGGTCGGCTCGTCTGGACGGTCTAGGCTGGGCAAGCGCTATTCAGGTCTGGCCAGGCGGGTCTGGGCCGTCCGTGAAACCCGGGCATGAGCTTTCAGTGAAGCGTCCCCTGGTGCAATCGCGATCAGTGGGGCCGGTCAAATGGCGCTGAGACCGGTCGGTCTGCTATGGAACCGTTCGCTCGCCTGTGCAACTGGACGCTCTCCTGTGGCACCTCTCGATCGCTTGTGGGATCTGTTGATCTCCTGTGAGACCTCCCGATTGCTTGTGGAACCTGTAGATCTCCTGTGAGACTGATCAATCTGCTGTAAGACGGGGACATCTGCCGTGCGTAGGTCCCGTCGCAATTACCGCTACGACGGCAACCCGCGATCCCACAAATCACGTCCGGTCCGGTATGACCCGTATGACCCGCGCCTGAGGGCAGGGCAGGGACCCGACCACAACTGATATTTCTCTAAGACCGGATGAGAACCGGCCCAATCCCATCTCCGCGCCCCGACCGATCAGCATGGACTAGGATGCTCTTCATAACTGGTCGGAGTAATTAACGTTACGTTCCGTATCTGAAAATAAGAAACGTTACGTATCGTTTATTCATAACGATACGTAACGTGCCTGTATTGGGCGAGATCTTCTCACCCGGGTCGACCGCCTCAGCGGACGACTTCAACGATGCGGCGACCTTCCGGTTCGACCAGCACGATGTGATCGTTGACGTTCACGTATTCGTACTGGGTCTCCGGCACCGGGTAGAGCGTCACATTGCCGGGAATGCCGGCGCCAACCACCACGTCACCATCGAGGTAGACCGGCTGGACCGGGTTCTGCTGGACGTAGGTCACCACCTGCGCCTGGGGGGCAACGGGGACGAGCGCAGAGCTCTGAACCGGGGCCAGCAGCACCTTGGGCGCGGGGTGGTAGAGCGTGGTCTTGTCGTCGATCCGCTCGGCCGTCGGCTGGCCCACCGGCACTTCGTAAAGCACCTGCGGCTGGGCCTCGCCCACCACGACCTGCTGACCCGGCTGCACGTTCAGATAGGACGACGAAGCCCAGCCGGACTGGCCATCATAGCTGACCTTGCACCAGCCAGAGGCGCTCACGCAGCTTTCGACGCTGACTTGTCCGGTGGAATGGATCACGTCGGTCACCGGGAACTCGGTGCCCGGGCCCGAACGCATGTTCAGGTCGGTGGTGGCCGTCGCAGTCACGGCGGCGGCGGCGGGGCCGGCAACGGCCAGCAGAATGGCGGTTGCGGTCAGGTTTCGCTTAAGAGTCATCAGATCTCTCCTTGCTGTTCACCATCGGACGGGCAGGGATGCCGTCCTTCCTGTGGACAAGAACAAGGAAAGGCCGCGTCCGGTTTCAGACGATCCTCTGAAAAGGTGAAAACCGGCGGATCGGCGCCGGTTTCGGGGGGTAAGCCGCGGGAATCGCCGGGTTTCGGCTCAGGCTGCTCGGAAGTGCTTGGAGAGCTTCAGGCCCTGTCCCTGGTAGTTCGAGGCGATGCCGGCGCCGTAGAGCTGGGTCGGAACCTCGGCCATGCGTTCGTAGACCAGCCGCCCGACGATCTGGCCGTCCTCCAGCACGAAGGGCGCCTCGTGGCAGCGCACCTCCAAAACCCCGCGCGACCCTGCGCCCCCGGCTTCGGCATGGCCAAAGCCCGGGTCGAAGAACCCGGCGTAATGGACGCGGAACTCGCCCACCATGGCAAGGTAGGGTGCCATCTCGGCGGCGTATTGCGGCGGGATGTGCACCGCCTCGCGGCTGACGAGGATGTAGAAGGCGCCCGGGTCCAGAATGATGCGGCCCTGGTCGCTGTGCACCTCTTCCCAGTAATCGCGCGGTGCGTACTGGCCGATGCGGTCAAGGTCGATGACGCCCGTGTGCGGCTTGGCCCGGTAGCCGACCAGCGTGGTGTCAGACAGCGCCAGATCGACGGAGAAGCCCAGACCCTCCTGGATCACGGCAGGGCCGTCCACCAGCGGCGTGCGGGCGTGCAGCCCGCGCAATTCGTCGTCCGAGAGCACGGCCTGACCCGAGCGGAACCGGATCTGGTTCAGCCGCATCCCGGGGCGCACCAGCACCGAGAACGAGCGCGGGCAGATCTCGGCATAGAGCGGTCCGGCGTATCCCTCGGGGATTCGGTCGAATTCCGCGCCGCCATCGGTGATGGTGCGGGTCAGCAGGTCCAGCCGCCCGGTCGAGCTCTTGGCGTTCGCCACCGCCTGAACTCCCTCGGGCAGGGCCAGCGATTCCATCAGGGGTACGACGTAGACACAGCCCTTTTCCAGCACGGCGCCGGCGCTCAGGTCGATACGGTGCATGGTGAATTCTTCAAGGCGCTCGGCCACGTTGCGGCCCTTGCCCGCAAGGAACGAGGCGCGGACACGATAGGCGGTGCGCCCCAGCCGCAGATCGAGGCTGGCAGGCTGCACCTGTCCCGCGACGACAGGCTCGGAGAGCCCGATCTCGCCGCGCGCGATCATGCCTTCGATGAACTGGTTGGGAAATACCCCGGTCACGCCACATCCTCCTGCATCTGCGGGATGGGCGTTCCTAGGCATCGTCGGTGTGATTTGGTCGGGCTAGCAGGACTCGAACCTGCGACCTTCCGTCCCCCAGACGGACGCGCTACCAGGCTGCGCCATAGCCCGACGATGGGCGTTACATACCTGTTTTGAAGCCGGGGACAAGAGGTAATCACCTCCTTTTTCCCGTCAGGAGACGCGGCGTGTGCCGGAACGGTCCAGCCAGTCCGCCAACTGGCCTGCAACAGGGGCCAGCCGCCGGGCTTCGGCGCCATCCAGGGCATAGATTTGGGCGATTCTGCTCAACAAACCGGGGCTCACGGCGATCTCGGATTCGCTCGGCGGATCGGGCGCGTCGACCACGCGGGCCCGGGGCGAAACCGATGCTTCGGGCGCCGAGGGCGCCTGTGTGGCCGCAGAGCGGATGAAAGCGGGCAGTTCGGGCTCCGGTTCGGCAACAGATTCGGGCGCCTCGTCGGCCTCTGCATCGGCCATCAGCTCATCCTCGGCCGGGACGAGGGCTCCGTCATCGGAATCAGTGTCCGCGGCAGGAAAGAGCGACTCGGCGGTCTCGGCCTCTTCCGGGGCCTCCTCGGACTCGGACGACTCATCAAAGAGGGTCGCCTGATCCACCGGTTCCAGCGGTTCGGGTGCGTCCTCCACGTCCGCAACCTCGTCGGCGGGCTCGGCCTCGAGGCTCCTGTCTGTCTCGACCGGCTCGAGCGCCTTGATCTCCGGCGCAGGCTCCGGCTCGTCCACCGGGGTGGCGGCGGAGGGCGCGATGAAGGGCACCACCGTCGCATCCACCGCGACCTCTGCGAAGTCGCTGTCGAGCGGCCGGGAGAGAGAGGAAACATGGGCAATGCCCTGTTCCCTAAGGATCTTCTGGGCGCCTTTGATGGTCATGCCGTCGTCGTGGAGCAGTTGGCGGATTCCGCCCAGAAGCAGCATGTCGGACGGGCGGTAATAGCGCCGCCCACCGGCGCGCTTCACGGGTTTGACCTGAGTGAACTTGCTTTCCCAGAACCGCAGGACATGGGCCTGAACGCCCAGCCAGTCCGCGACTTCGCTGATGGTGCGAAAGGCGTCGGGCGATTTGCTCATGACACGCGGTCCCGTTTACTTCTTGTTGCCGGCGGCAACACGGTCCTTCATGAGGTGGGACGGGCGGAAGGTCAGGACACGGCGGGGCTGGATCGGAACTTCTTCGCCGGTCTTGGGGTTTCGGCCAACGCGGGCCGACTTGTCACGCACGCTGAAAGTGCCGAAGGACGAGATCTTGACCTGCTCGCCCCGTACCAGCGCGTCGGACATGTGTTCCAGCATGCTCTCGACCAGCTGCGCACTTTCGTTGCGGGAGAGGCCGACTTCGCGAAAGACGGCTTCGCTCAGATCCATGCGTGTCAGAGTCTTCTCACTCATAACTTCCCCCTCTGCTGTTTCGGGTCAGCATAGGGCCAGCGCAAATTAACTGTCAATGTCAATGATTTGCGGGCTACCTTAAAGGCACTGCTATGCCGCGCAGGAATTACCAGCGCAGGACGACAGAGCCCCAGGCAAGCCCGCCGCCGATCGCTTCGGTGACGATCAGGTCGCCTTCCTTGATCTGGCCGCGCTGCTTTCCGACCGACAGGGCAAGCGGAATGGAGGCTGCCGAGGTGTTCCCGTGATCCTGCACGGTGACGACGACCTTGTCCATCGGCAGGCCCATCTTCTTGGCGGTGCCCTGGATGATCCGGATGTTGGCCTGATGCGGCACGATCCAGTCCACGTCATCGCTCGTCAGGTTGGCCTTGCCGAGAGAGATGTTGGCAGTGGAGGCGAGCTTCTCGACCGCGTGGCGGAAGACCTGGTTGCCCTGCATCCGCAGGTGCCCGGTCGACTGGGTCGAAACCCCGCCGTCGACATAGAGCAGGTCCTTGTAGCGCCCGTCGGAGTGCAAGTCGGTGGCGAGGATGCCCCGGTCGTCCGAGGTGCCGCCGCCCGGGCGGGCCTCCAGCACGAGGGCCCCGGCGCCATCGCCGAAGAGAACGCAGGTTGACCGGTCGCTCCAGTCCATGATCCGGCTGAAGGTCTCGGCCCCGATCACCAGCACCCGCTCGGCCTGACCAGAGGCGATCAGGGCATTGGCGTTGGCAAGGGCGTAGATGAACCCGGCGCAGACGGCCTGCACGTCAAAGGCAAAGCCGGTTTCCATCTCCAACTCGGCCTGCACCATGGTGGCAGCCGAGGGAAAGGTCAGGTCGGCGGTCGAGGTAGCGACGATGATGGTGTCGATCCGGTCCGCGCCGATCCCGGCATCGGCCAGGGCGGCACGCGCGGCATTGGCGGCCATCTGCGAGGTCGTCTCGCCCTCGGCGGCAAAGTGCCGGCGCTCGATTCCCGAGCGCGTGCGAATCCATTCGTCGGTCGTGTCGAGGGTCGCTTCGAACTCAGAATTGGGGACCACCCGCTCAGGGAGATAGTGGCCTACTCCGATAACAACCGCTCGCGTGGTCATGCCTGTCCTTCTTTTTCATCGCCGGCGTCCGTTTCGCCGAATTTTGCGGCATCTTGTGAAAGCTCGGCGGCGGATGCAACCCGCGCCGCGAGTTTTTCGCTGAAGCCCGACTCGGCCAGCCGGAAGGCCAGCTTGATGGCGGCCGAAACGCCCGTGGCGTCGGCGCTGCCATGCGATTTCACGATGGTGCCGTTCAGCCCCAGAAACACCCCGCCGTTCACTCGGCGCGGGTCGATCCGCTTCTTCAGGCGGCGCAGCGAGGTGATGGCGAGAATCGATGCCAGCCGTGACAGGGGCGAGTACTGGAACGCCTCGCGCAGCGCGTCGCCGATCATCCCGGCGGTGCCTTCGCCCGTCTTGATCGCCACGTTGCCGGTAAACCCGTCGGTCACGATCACGTCGGCGACATCGCCGGCGAGGTCCGTGCCCTCGACGAATCCCACGAAGTCAAAGCTGCTGCTCTCGGCCACGCGCGAGATCAGCGCATGCGCGTCCTTCAGCTCCTGCCGGCCCTTGTGCTCCTCGGTGCCCACGTTCAGCAGGCCGATGCGGGGGCGGGCAAGGTTCATGCCGTTGCGGGCGTAGGAGGTGCCCATCAGGGCGAACTGCAGCAGGTCCTGCGCGTCGGCGCGCACATCGGCGCCCACGTCGAGCATGACGTTGAACCCCTGCGGATTGCGCGAGGGCCAGAGAATGGCAATGGCGGGACGGTTCACGCCGGGCAGGCGCCTGAGCCGGATCATCGACAGCGCCATCAGCGCGCCGGTATTGCCGCAGGACACGGCGGCCTTCGCCTCACCCGTCCGGACCGACTCGATGGCCGACCACATGGAGGTGCCCTTGCCGTGGCGGACCACCTGGCTCGGCTTGTCCTCCATCGTCACCACGTCGGCGGCGTCACAATAGCTTACGCGCCCCGCGAGGCTGCGCCTGCGCGAGACAAGGGGTTCCAGCTCGGCCCGGGGGCCGTGCAGGACAAACCCGATGTTCGGGTTCTTGCGTGCGGATTCGTCCATGCCGGCGATGACGGTGGTTGCACCGGCATCGCCACCCATGGCGTCGACCGAGATGATGATACGGCCGTCGGACGTATCGGCCTGGGAAGTCGGCTGTTCAGGCTGGGCTGTCATTGTAGGATGGCCCGCCGCCTTAATTTATGCCGCGTCTTCGTCCAGGTCGATTTCTTCCGCCTGCGCTACGATCTCTTTGTCATCGTAGTGGCCGCAGGATGCACAGATGTGGTGCGGGCGTTTCAGCTCGCCACAGTTCGGGCATTCGTTGGGGTTTGCCGCAACCAGGGCGTCATGTGCGCGGCGGTTGTTGCGGCGCGATTTCGATACTTTGTTCTGTTGGACAGCCATGTCTCAACCTTTATCTCGTTACGTCGGCGGGCGGTCCCGGCGACTTGTGTTTCCATTCTTCGGGCGCGTGTCGCGGCGTGACGTGCGTTTAGGGCCAAGGCCCCGCGTTGTCCAACCAAAAATCCGATGAGCGCGCGAAAATACTGCGAATCCCGTTCCGTGCAAGCGCTTTTTGGCGGGACGTTCCGTCGCGGTAGTGCCGCGAAGGTCTACTCCTCCTTCTTCAGCGAGTCGCGAAGCGCTGCCAGACCGGCAAAGGGCTTGGCCTCCTCGTCGGTCATGGGCGTGATGCCCGGACCTGCAAAGGACGCGTCGCCCGATCCGACCCCTTCCTTGCGCGGATAGAGCGGCAATGCAAGGGCCAGCGCCTCGACCATGACCTGACCGGGGTCGATGACCGACCCCAGCTGCTCCTGGGTGTCGTCTTCCGGCATCTCGACTTCCTCGCCCTCGGGCTCGGGCATCTCGGCCAGGTAGGTCCGCGTGACCTCGGTGTCGATCCGGGTCGTCACCGGCTCCAGCGTGACCACGCAGGGCTGCACGACCGTCGCGCCAAGCTGCCCGGTCAGTACCCAGTCGCGGCGCCCCTGACCGGCGATCTGGCCGGAGAAGGAGAGCTTGCGCAGCCCGAGAAGTCCAAGCTCCTCGGCGAGGGCCGACAGTTCCGCCGCATCGGGGCGGAGTTCGAAGGGGGTTGACCTGTTCTGCGCCAGGTCGGCGACCCGGAAGGGCTGGGTGGTGGGCATGGCGGAACTTTCGTTTCTTGAACCGGTGGCGCGGAGCCGCTAATCGGGATAGAAGCCGGTCAAGGCCAAGGCAAGAGGGCAAGAATGAGTGGTATCGTGACTTCGTGGACCGTGGTGCGCCGCATGGTGCTGATGGGACTGGTGGCCCTGACCTGCACGGCCTGTATCTCCACCTACCGCAAATTCGGTTATGTGCCCACCCCGTCGGAACTGTCCGAGATCCAGGTCGGCAAGGACACCCGCGAGACCGTGTTCCAGGCCATCGGCTCGCCCGGTGCCTCGGGCGTCCTCAAGGAAAGCGGCTATTACTACATCGCCAGCCGGATGCGCTATTACGGCGCCACCGAGCCCAAGCTGGTCAACCGCGAACTGGTGGCGATCAGCTTCGACAGCCGCGGTGTGGTCAGCGGGGTCGAGCGTTACGGCCTCGAGGACGGCCGGGTGATCCCGCTGGAGCACCGGGTCACCGACAACGGCGAATCCGACCGTACCTTCATCCAGCAGCTGCTGCGTAACATAGGGCGCATCAACCCCGGCGATTTCGCCCAGGAGTAAGGCGGCGCGCGGCGGTCACGCCGCGCCTCTTCCGGGTCATGCCCCTGTCATAACTTGTGCGTAGAAGGCCGCAGACCTACTGTAACAGGTATCGTCTCGTGGAGGCCCCATGTTGCGCAAGATGTCCCTTCTGACCAGAGGCCGCTACAGCGCACGGCTGGCGGAGACCTCCGAGGATCTCGCCGCGGCGCAGGCCCTGCGCACGCTGGCCTTCCGCACCACCGGCCCCGACCGCGACCGTTTTGACCGCGAATGCGCGCATGTGCTGGTGCACGAGGTGCGCAGCGGCACACTGGTCTGCTGCTTCCGGATGCTGGTGCTCGAAGGCGGGGCCGAGGTCGGCCGCAGCTACTCCGCGCAGTTCTACGGGCTCGAGGCGCTTGCCGGGTTCGAGGGCCGCATGGTCGAGATGGGCCGCTTCTGCATCCACCCCAATTGGAAGGACCCCGACATCCTGCGCGTCGCCTGGGGCGCGATGACCGGATTCGTCGACGACAACGGCATCGGCATGTTGTTCGGCTGCTCCTCCTTCGCCGGGACCGAGACCGAGGACTATCTCGACGCCTTCGCAATGCTCAAGGCCCGCCACCTCGCGCCCAAGCGCTGGTGGCCCAAGGTCAAGGCGGGCGAGGTCTTCCGCTATGCCGCACGGCTGCGGCGCAAGCCCGACGCGAAGAAGGCCATGCTGCGGATGCCGCCGCTGCTGCGCACCTACCTGATGATGGGCGGCTGGGTCAGCGATCACGCCGTGGTGGACCGGCAGCTGAACACCCTCCACGTTTTCACCGGGCTCGAAATCGGGGCGATTCCCCCGGCGCGCAAACGTCTGCTGCGGGCAGTGGCCGGGTAGAGTCGCGTATTTGCCGAAAGAAGATGGGGCCGCCGCGCGCGCCCCGTTGACGTTGCGCGGGCGCAGGGATAGCTCGCCCATATGGCACGTATACCTCTTCTCCAGCTGAACGGGATCTCGCTCACCTTCGGGGGCGACCCGGTGTTTTCCGACCTCGACCTGGTGGTTCACCAGGGCGACCGCGTGGCGCTTGTCGGGCGCAACGGATCGGGCAAATCCACCCTGATGAAGGTGATGGCGCGGCTGGTCGATCCCGACCGCGGCGAGGTCATCCTGCCGGCGGGCTTCTCCGTCGGCTACATGGAGCAGGACCCCGACATGTCGGGCTGCGAGACGCTGGGCGAATTCGCCTCGATGGGGCTGGAACCGGGCGAACTCTACAAGGTCGAGCGCGCGGGCGAGGGGCTCAAGTTCGACCCCGACCGCCCCGTCGCCACCGCTTCGGGCGGGGAACGGCGGCGCGCGGCGCTGGCCGGTCTGATGGCGCGTGCGCCCGACCTGATGCTGCTGGACGAACCGACCAACCACCTCGACATCGAGGCCATCGAATGGCTCGAGAACGAACTCAAGGCGACCCGGGCGGCCTTCGTGCTGATCTCGCACGACCGCGCCTTCCTGCGGAACCTGACGCGCGCGACCCTCTGGATCGACCGGGGCCAGGTGCGGCGGCAGGAGAAGGGATTCGAGGCCTTCGAGGGCTGGCGCGATCAGGTCTGGGAGGAAGAGGACATGCAGCGCCACAAGCTCAATCGCCTCATCAAGTCCGAGGCCCGTTGGGCCGTGGAAGGCATCAGTGCGCGCCGCAAGCGGAATCAGGGCAGGGTGCGGGCCCTCGCCGATCTGCGCGCCGAACGGGCCTCGCAGATTCGCCGCAAGGGCACGGCTGACCTCGCGCTCGAATCCGGGCCCAAGTCGGGCAAGAAGGTGATCGTCGCCGAGGGCGTGAGCAAGACCTTCGGCGACAAGCAGATCGTCAAGGGCTTCTCGCTGGCCGTGGAACGCGGCGACCGCGTGGCCTTTGTGGGCCCCAACGGCGTGGGCAAGACCACGCTGCTGAAGTTGCTGCTGGGGCAGGAGGCGCCCGACGAGGGCAGCATCCGGCTTGGCACCAACCTCGAGATCGCCGTTTTCGATCAGGCGCGGGCTCAGCTCGACCCGAACATGTCGCTCTGGGAATCGCTGACCGGCGAACCGGACATGCGCGTGAGCGGGCAGGCGGACCAGGTTATGGTGCGCGGAGCACCGCGCCACGTGGTCGGCTATCTCAAGGACTTCCTCTTCGACGAGGCGCAGGCGCGCGCCGCGGTCAAGTCGCTCTCGGGCGGCGAGAAGGCGCGGCTGTTGCTGGCCAAGCTGATGGCCCGGCAGAGCAACCTGCTGGTGCTGGACGAACCGACCAACGACCTCGACGTCGAAACCCTCGACCTCCTGCAGGAGGTGCTGGACGACTACGACGGCACCGTTCTGCTGGTCAGCCACGACCGGGATTTCCTTGACCGTGTGGCCACCGCCACCGTGGCGATGGAGGGTGATGGCAACGCCGTCGTCTACGCAGGCGGCTGGACCGACTACGTCAGCCAGCGCGGCCCGCGCGAGGTGAAAACCGAAGAGAAAACAAAGCCAAGCGAGCAGAAGGTAAAGCAGGAGGCGAAGAAGAAGGCCGGCTTGTCCTTTACCGAAAAGCACCGGCTCGAAGCGCTGCCGGACGAGATCGCGCGGCTGGAGGCCGAGATCGCCAAGCTGGAACAGCTGATGGCCGACCCGGAGCTCTTCACCCGCGAACCGGTCAAGTTCCGCAAGGCGACCGAGGCCCTCGTCGAGCGGCAGGAAAAGCTCTCGGCGGCCGAGGAGGAATGGCTCCTGCTCGAGGAAAAGGCCGAGGGCTGAATTTAGGTCCGCATCGGGGTCACATCCGATGCAGGTCCAGCCGCGCGAGGGGGCCGAGGCTGCGCCCCAGTGGCGGCCACCAGCCCCATGTCCCCCCAAGCCGGCGCAACTCCGCCCCGGTCCCGAGCTTGAACCGCGCCAGCCCCGCGCCGCGCTGCATGTCGATGGGCCCGAGATCGAGCCGGCTGTGTCCCTCGGCGCGCAGCCACAGCATCGCCTCCCACAGCAGAAGGGTGTGCGCCGACAGCGCCCGCCCGCGCGCGCTGGTCTGGCCGATCTGGTAGGTCGCCGCGCCCCCGTGGCGAAGGAACAGCATCGCGGCCACGGTCTCGCCACGCTCCCGCGCCGCAAAGATCACGCATTGCCCCGGGTTCACCGCGCCATAGGCAAGGATCAGCGCCAGCGGCCATGTCCGATATCCTCGCCGGGCCTGCATCTCGGCCTCGGCACGGAACAACCAGTGGCGCGCAGACCCATCCGGCCCCTCGCGCGCCACCCGCAGCCCCTGACGCTCCGCATGGCCAAGGCGATTGCGCCATTTCGGGAGCAGCCCGGCCCGCAGCGCCTCGGGCTCCGGGCGCAGATCCAGTTCGGCAACGGTGGCCGGTGTCATCAGCGGCACCGCGCCGATCTCGCGCAGGTCCGGTGCAGGGGCATCCGGCCCCAGCAGCAGCGGCACGCGGGCCAGTGCCGAGTCCATCACGATACGCCGTATGTCCCCGGCCGGGTGGGCCGCGCGCGAGATCATGGCGAGGGGCAGGCCACCGGGCAGACGGCGCAGCATGGCGAGGGGCCCCGAGGGTCCGCCGGGGCGCAGCGTGGCCTGCCCGCAAGCGGCCAGCGCCGCCGCGAACTGCGGATGCTGCTGAAGGGGGACCGGGCGAGGGGGAGGAGGGCCGGAATCATCCATGCCCCCGTTTACCCGATGTTAACCTAACGCATGGTTAACTGATCGCATGACAAGACGAAGCCTGCCACTCACGAAAGAAGCCGCCGCACCGCGTCCGACGCGGGCGGCGGCCCTGTTGCTGGCGACCGGGCTCTCGCTCCCGGTCTTCCTGTTGCTCTCGCTGGCGGAACGCTGGCTGCTTTAGCCCGCCAGCTTGACCAGCGCGTGGCGCTTCTTGCCCGCGGTCAGCTTGATCGGCGAGGACAGCGCCGCCGCGTCGAGCATCAGCCCGGCGTCGGTCAGCGGTGCATCATCCATGCGTGCGCCATTCTCGGCGATCAGCCGCTTGGCCTCCTTGCCGGACTTGGCAAGGCCCGCGCGCACGATCACCTGCACGATCGAGATGCCCTCGGCCACCTCGGCCGCGGTCAGGTCCAGCGTCGGCAGATCGTCCCCGATGCCACCTTTCTCGAAGACCTCGCGCGCGGTCGCTTCGGCGGCTGCCGCAGCCTCGGCCCCGTGGCAGAGCGCGGTGACCTCGTTGGCAAGGATGATCTTCGCCTCGTTGATCTCCGACCCCGCCAGCGCCGCCAGCCGGTCGCACTCGTCCACCGGCAGTTCGGTGTAGAGCTTGAGGAACCGGCCCACGTCGGCATCGGTGGTGTTGCGCCAGAACTGCCAGAACTCGTAGGGCGACAACATGTCGGCGTTCAGCCACATGGCACCGCCCTGGCTCTTGCCCATCTTGCGCCCGTCCGAGGTGGTCAGCAGCGGCGATGTCAGCCCGTAAATCTCGTGGTCCAGCACCCGCCGGGTCAGGTCGATCCCGTTGATGATGTTGCCCCACTGGTCCGAGCCGCCCATCTGCAGGATGCAGCCATAGCGCCGGTTCAGCTCGAGGAAGTCATAGGCCTGCAGGATCATGTAGTTGAACTCGAGAAAGCTCAGTGACTGCTCGCGGTCCAGCCGCGATTTCACCGACTCGAACGACAGCATCCGGTTCACCGAGAAATGCCGCCCGATGTCACGCAGGAATTCGAGGTAGTTCAGATCGTCGAGCCACTCGGCATTGTTCAGCATGATCGCGTCCGAGGCCCCGTCGCCATAGGCGAGGTATTTGGCAAAGACGTTCTTCATGCTGGCGATGTTGTCGTCGATCGCCGCCGGCGTCAGCAGCGGGCGCTCGTCCGACCGGAACGAGGGGTCGCCCACCTTGGTGGTGCCCCCGCCCATCAGCGTGATCGGCTTGTGCCCGGTTTTCTGGAACCAGCGCAGCATCATGATGTTCAGCAGATGGCCGACGTGCAGCGACTTGGCGGTCGCGTCGTAGCCGATATAGGCAGGCCGGCCCGGCACCATCAAAGCCTCGTCGAGACCCTGATAATCGGTGCAGTCGGCGAGATAGCCGCGTTCCATCATGATGGCGATGAAATCCGATTTGGGGTGGTAGGTCATGGCTTGCCTCCGGTTGAAATTCAGGGTGAACGTATAGGCGGCAGTGCAGCGAAGGAAAAGGCCAATGAATAAGGCCATAGGGGCGTCCGGACCGGTTCGGGCGCTGGGGGCGATGAGCGGCACCTCGCTAGACGGGGTGGATGCGGCGGTGGTGGTCACGGATGGCCACAGGATCATCGAGTTCGGCGAGAGCGGATACCGGCCCTACACGGTCGAGGAACGCTCGATCCTGCGCGCAGGCCTCGGGCGCTGGTCGGGGCCCGAGGTGACGCTCGCGGGCGACGTGATCGACGTGGCCCACTTCGAGGCGCTGAAGGGTTTTGACGGCATCGACATCGTCGGATTCCACGGCCAGACCCTTGCGCACGAGCCGCGCGGGCGCGGCACGCTTCAGGTCGGCGACGGCGCCGCACTGGCCGAGGGGCTGGGGCGGCCGGTGGTCTGGGATTTCCGCACCGACGACGTCAAGATGGGCGGCGAGGGCGCGCCGCTCGCCCCCTTCTTCCATTTCGCCTGCGCCAAGTGGATGGGCACCACCGCGCCGGTCTGCTTCCTCAACCTCGGCGGCGTCGCCAACATCACCTATGTCGATCCCTCGTTCGAGCGCCCGGAAACCCCGGGCGCGCTGCTCGCCTTCGACACCGGCCCGGCCAACGCCCCGGTCAACGACCTGGTGCAGGCCCGCCTCGGCCTCGAGATGGACGAGGGCGGGCGCATCGCCTCCACCGGCACGGTGGAAGAGGGCGCGCTCGAACTGTTTCTCGCCGAACCCTACTTCGCGCGCATGCCGCCCAAGTCGCTGGACCGAAACGATTTCTCCGAGATGATCGGCCTCGTCGGCGAGCTGGACGATGCCGATGCCGCCGCCACCCTCACCGCGATGATCGCCGCCGGGGTGGCGCAGGGCATGGAACATTGCCCCACCGCGCCCGAGCGCGTGCTGGTCACCGGCGGCGGGCGGCACAACCCGGTGCTGATGCAGATGCTGTCGGTCAGCCTCGACTGCCCCGTGGTCCCGGTCGAAGAGGCGGGCCTCGACGGCGACATGCTCGAGGCGCAGGCCTTTGCCCACCTCGCCGTGCGCGTCGCGCGCGGCCTGCCGACCTCCTGCCCGGGCACCACCGGCGTGCGCGCTGCGGTCGGCGGCGGGATCGTGTCGCGGCCCGAGCGCTGAACCCCATTGTGGCGAACGTGGCGGATGACGTGCCCTGAGTATTTGGAGAGAAAAGATGGGCAGAGGGCGCTCCCCTGATCCCATCTTTTCTTCTCAAATACTCATATCCGGCCCTCTCACCGGCGCTCAGCCGCGGGGAATGTCGAACCCCGGCGCCGCCAGCGTGAAGCCTGCGAAGTCAAAGCCCGGGCTCACGGTGCAGCTGACCAGCGTGTAATCCCCGGTGGCGCGGGCGGCCTGCCAGTGGTTCTCCGGCACGATGAACTGCGGCTCGCCCGCGGCGAGGTCCGGGGTCAGCAGGTGATCCGTCGCGGGCCCGACCTCGGTGGCGGCGAGGGACAGCACCAGCGGCGCGCCGGCGTGCCAGAGCCAGATCTCGGTGGCGTCGACCCGGTGCCAATGGCTCGATTCGCCGGCCTTGAGCAGGAAGTAGATGCAGGTGCCCGACGCGCGGCCCGCGTTTCCGGCGATCCAGGTCTGGCGATAGTGGCCGCCCTCGGGGTGCGGGGCGAGGTTCAGGCGGGCGATGATCTGGTCGGCTGTCATGACCCAAGATTAGGGCGGGCAGGGCGCGGAGGCCATGGCATTTGCGCCCCGAGCGATTATGTTTGGCGCATGAGCACCATGATCGCCTTCGACAACACCTTTGCCCGCCTGCCGGGTGTCTTCTATGCGCGCCAGGATCCGCAGCCGGTGAAGGCCCCGCGCCTCGTGGCCTGGAACCGCGATCTGGCACGGATTCTCGGTCTGCCCCCATCGGCGGGAGACGACTTTGCCGAGGTCTTCTCCGGCAACCGCGTGCCCGAGGGGGCGGAGCCGCTGGCGCAGCTCTATTCGGGGCATCAGTTCGGTCAGTACAACCCGCAATTGGGGGACGGCCGCGCGATCCTGCTGGGCGAGGTGGTCGGCAGCGACGGCATCCGCCGCGACATCCAGCTCAAGGGGGCCGGACGCACGCCCTATTCCCGCATGGGCGACGGGCGCGCCTGGCTCGGCCCCGTGCTGCGCGAATACGTGGTGAGCGAGGCGATGCATGCGCTCGGCATCCCGACGACGCGGGCGCTGGCGGCGGTCGAGACCGGCGAACCGGTGGTGCGCGAGCGCGTGCTGCCCGGTGCGGTGTTGACCCGGGTGGCGCGAAGCCACCTGCGCGTGGGCACCTTCCAGATCTTTGCCGCGCGCGGCGAGGTCGAGAGCCTGAAACGGCTCACCGACTATGCCATCCAGCGCCATTACCCGGAGGCCGAGGGGCCGATGGGCCTGCTCCGCGCCGTGCGCGATGCCCAGGCCGAGCTGATTGCCGCCTGGATGTCGGTCGGTTTCATCCACGGGGTGATGAACACCGACAATTCCTCGATCTCGGGCGAGACCATCGACTACGGCCCCTGCGCCTTCATGGACAGCTATCACCCCAACACGGTCTTCAGCTCGATCGACCGGATGGGCCGCTACGCCTATGCCAACCAGCCCGATATCGCCGTCTGGAACCTGGCCCAGCTCGCCACCGCGCTGATCCAGCAGTACGAGGACCGCGAGGCGATGGTGGAGGAGGCGACCGAGATCGTCCACGCCATGCCCGGCCTCATGCAGCGGGCCTGGCTGCGCCGCTTTGCCGCCAAGCTCGGGATTTCCGCGCCGCGCGAGGAAGACGCGGGGCTGGTCACCGATCTGCTGACCAGAATGGCCGGGAACCAGGCCGATTTCACCAATACCTTCCGCGCCCTCGGTTCGGGCCGCGAGGGCGACCAGTTCACCGACCCCTCGGCCTTTTCCGCCTGGGCGGAGGGCTGGCGTGCCCGTCTGGAAGGCGAGCCATACCCGGAGGGCGTGCGCCGTGCCGCCAACCCGGCCTTCATCCCGCGCAATCACCGGATGGAGGAGATGATCGAGGCGGCGGTGGAGGGGGACTACGCTCCCTTCAACCGGCTGGTCGAGGTCCTGGCACGACCCTACGAGGACCAGCCCGGGGCCGCCGACCTCCAGCGCCCGCCCTTGCCCGAGGAAGTGGTGCCCGCAACCTTCTGCGGGACCTGATCACTTCCGGTTGATGAGGGTGATCCCGAGCGCCACCAGCGCCAGCGCGACCAGCACGGCGGGGCCGATGTGCTCGCCCAGCAGGGCCCAGCCGAAGAAGACCGCCAGCACGGGCGAGAGAAAGCTGAACGAGGCGACGCTGCTCGCCCGGTAGATCTTCAGCAGGCCGAACCAGAACAGGTAGGCGATGCCGACCACGGCAATGGCCCCGAAGAGCAGACCGGCCCAGTGCACCGGACCGAGGTCGCGGATCAGCGGGCCGAAGAAGGGCGCCGCGATCAGCAGGATCGGCGCCGAGACCACGGTCTGGAACAGAAGCTGCCCCTCGGGCGCCACGGTCTGCAGCGGCGTGGCCCGCACCACCAGCGCGATTCCGGCCCAGCCAAAGGTCCCGACCAGCGCGAGGATGTCCCCCGCGAGGCTTGCCTCGCCGTTCGAGCGGTCGCTCAGGGCCAGCACGACACCGCCGATGGCAAAGGCCATCCCGAGGACATGCACCGCGCGCAGCTTTTCCCCCGGCAGCAGGAAGTTGGCCGCAATCGCGAGCCAGACCGGCATGGTGTAGAAGATGATCGAGGCGCGCGCGACGGTGGTCAGGTCGAGCGCGATGAACAGGCAGAGGAATTCGAAGGCGAACAGCAGCCCGCTGACGATGCCCCAGGGCAGGGCGGCGCGGGGCAGGGAGACCCGCTTGCCGGTGACGCCCAGCCAGCAGAACAGGAACAGGCTCGCGATGACCGACCGCAGGGCCGCCTGGAACACCGGGCTGAAGCCGTCGCTGGTGACCTTGATGACGACCTGGTTGAATGCCAGCAGGGCGGCAAAGCCCACAAGGGCTGCCGCGCCGTACAGGTCTATGGCGCGTTTCTCCTCCACGGCGCCACAGGAGGACGCGGCAGTCGGACTGTCAAGGGTGGTTCGCCTGTTATCTATCCGAATTCATGAATTTCGGGATCCTGTGAAATTTCTCTTTCGATGGCGGGAACCCGCTGCACCAGCGCGGAGTTGAGCAGAGAACCGCCGGTTAAGCGGTTGCGTTTTTAACGAGTATCGAGGTTCCCATGTTTGCGAGAGTTGCCATTGTTCTGGCACTGACCCTTGGTCCCGGACTTGCCCAGGCGGAGTGCTTTGCAGCCGCCGCCGGCGGCTCCTGCGGGACCGCTTTAGGTGGTGTGGCGGTAAGCGGTGCGGAGATGACGGTGAAAACGGTGAGGGCCGAGCGCACGACTCCGATGTACGGGGTGGGCGACACGTTGCCGGCGGGGCAGTACTACATGCTGATCAACCGGGAATACTACGGGCTCCCGCCGATTGACGGGTACTGGCGTTACTACCGGGTGGAGGGGCGCGTGCTCAAGGTCCACCCGGATACGCTGACCGTGATCGAGGACGCAACCAGCCTGACAAATGCCGCGTTCTGATCGGGTCCGGGAAGTCTGACTAAGCTCCGGTGTTTCGTCCCGGGCCCCCTGCAGTGCAAGGGGCTCGGGTGACTCGTAGAGTTACGTGTCGCGATGTCGGGTCCGGGCCCAAATATACCGATGCCGCGCGTCGTTTGAACGTCGACTGTGAGCAAAATACAGATCACCTATCGGCGGTGTAGATCGGTGGCTGGAAAGTTCCCCTCAGAAAGAAGTTTGGCGCGGAGCGCATCAAAGCCGTCGCTTCGCGCGAGGTCGCACTCTTCGTCTGTCACGCCAATGAATTGCAGGATTTCGACCTTGCCGGAAGGCAGTTGAAAGCTGTTCGGGTAGCTTTCGGGCGTATGCAGGATGACATGGGTCACCGGGGTTCCTGCATTGCCGTCCACAGGGCCTCCGAGTGGAATTCTGTCATGAAGGCCGAGAGGGGGCTTATCGCCGAAATGGCCCGACGACAGAAGGAGATCAAACGCAAGCATCCTTAGCAGAAACCGTATCGCCCAATCACCATTTTCCCGTGTTTCAATGGAGAATTCAACGCCTGCACCAGATGTTGCGTCTGGTCGGTATTCATCTGGTGGAGTGTCCCACGGGTTTGAATGACCAGAGGTCACGTATAGCCAGCTTTCTCGTTTCTCGGTTGGGGCAAATTCGAACACACCATAGTGCATCCAGCGTGGATCGATTTCAGCATTGGGGAAGGGCTGGAAATACGTCTGCGATAGCGGGAAAATGCCTCTGGAAAAGCCACCGAAAGTCTCAGGGTAAATTACTTCTTCACGGTGAGCCCAAACAGATTCTAAATCCATACCCAACCTGCATCCATTTTGTTGACGAGACTACCGGATCAATGCGCAAGGGCAACAACGGACCCTCCAAGGGCGACAGCCAACGCCCGCTCCGTCCGCACAATCGCCGTCCATCCCCGAAACCTCCCCGAAACCTGAGCGCGGCATGGCGCAGCACCCACAAGCCCATAAACCCCACGCTGCACCAAAAACAGAAAAAGCCCCGGCCTTGGCCGGGGCTTTCCTGTCTCAGCGAGTGTGCCTTACGCCGCGCTGCGGTTGCCGCCGGTCTTGGCACCGGCAGGGCGCCGACGACGGCGCACGCCGCCCGGCTTGCCCGCACCTTCGGCCGGCTTCGGCCCGGCGTTGCCGCCCCGGCCACCGCCTCCGCTACCGCCACGCCGGCGATTGCCGCCGTTGCTCTTTTTCGGCGCGTCCGGCACGTCGACCGGTGCCCAGGGGCGGCCGGAGGCGACGGGAATGGTGATCCCCATCGTCTTCTGGATCGCCTTCAGGTCGTCCATCTCGTCCGGGGCGCAGAAGGCCACGGCGGCGCCGTCCTTGCCGGCGCGCGCGGTGCGACCGATCCGGTGCACGTACTGGTCCGGCACGTTGGGCAGCTCGTAGTTGTAGACGTGCTTGACGTCTGGGATGTCGAGGCCGCGCGCGGCCACGTCGGTTGCCACCAGCACCTTGATCTCACCGGCCTTGAAGGCGGCGATGGCGCGGTCGCGCTGACCCTGGCTCTTGTTGCCGTGGATCGAGGCAACGGCAAAGCCCTTTTTCTCCAGCACCCGCATCAGCTTTTCCGAGCCGTGCTTGGTGCGGCCGAACACCAGCGCGAGGTCGTCGCGGTGCTTGTCCAGCAGCTCGATCAGCAGGTCGGTCTTCTCCGCCTTGGCGATGAAGTGGATCTCCTGCGTGATCTTGTCGGCGGCCTTGCCCGGAGGCGAGACCTCGATGCGGATCGGCCGGTTCAGATAGCTCTGGGCCAGCTCGTTCATCTGCTTGGGCATGGTGGCTGAGAACAGCATGGTCTGACGCTCGGAGGGCAGCAGGGCCGCGATCTTGCGCAGGGCATGGATAAAACCGAGGTCCAGCATCTGGTCGGCCTCGTCCAGTACCAGGAAGGTACAGGCATCCAGCAGCACGGCCTTGCGGTCCAGCAGGTCCAGCAGGCGGCCCGGGGTGGCGACCAGCAGGTCGGTGCCGCGCTCCAGCCGCTTGATCTGGGCATTGATCGACTGGCCGCCGACGACGACACCCACCTTCAGCGGCGAGTCCTCGGTCAGCGCGCGCAGCTGCACGGCGATCTGGTTGGCCAGCTCGCGGGTCGGGGCCAGCACGAGGCCGCGCACGGTCTTCTTCTCGGGCTTCTTGCCGATCTCCAGCATCTGGCTGACCAGCGGCACGCCAAAGGCCGCGGTCTTGCCGGTGCCGGTCTGGGCAAGGCCCATCACGTCACGGCCGTTGATCGCATGCGGAATGGCCTGCTTCTGGATCGGGGTGGGATCGGTGATCCCCATCTTGTCGAGGGCTGCAACTACCTTGGCCGGCAGGCCCATCATTTCGAAATCGCTCAAAGTCTTTCCTTTCGGACTCCGCACATGCGGATCCATGGTGTGCCGCATCCGGTGCGGCGCATGGGAATGCCTTTCCTCGGGTCTGCGGGCCGGATGCCACGAACAGACCGGATCGGCATGATTGCCCCACGCGTGATTTTGGGAACACGAAGTGTCAGCGCTGTCTTGCGTTCGGCCCTTGGTCGGGCGGGCAGGCATGTGGCCTGCCGGCGGTCTGCTCACGCGGCAGAAGACAGCGGTCAGGGCGCAAATGGCGTGGCGGGACGATAAAGTCAACCGGGGCAGGCCAAGAAAAGCCGGTGGAACCATCTGGCTGTGCGCGCTAAACCACAGGAACAGGACCGCTGAGGGAGGTGTTATGCCGGAAACGATCATGGCTCGCTGCGAGGCCAAGGGCTTGCGAATGACAGGCCAGCGGCGGACCATCGCGCAGGTTCTCGAGGACAGCACCGACCACCCCGACGTGGAAGAGCTCTACGCCCGCGCCAGTGCGCTTGATTCCGGTATTTCCATCGCCACGGTCTACCGCACCGTGAAGCTGTTCGAAGAGGCGGGCATTCTCGAACGGCTCGAGTTCGGCGACGGGCGTGCGCGCTATGAGGATGCCACGCGCGAACACCACGACCACCTGATCGACCTGCATTCCGGCGAGGTCATCGAATTCGTGGACCCCGAGATCGAGGCTCTGCAGGAAAAGATCGCCGCCAAGCTGGGCTACGACCTGCGCGGCCATCGCCTCGAACTCTACGGGGTGCCGCGCAAGAAGGTTTGATCAGGCTTCGGCCCGGTTGCGCCCCAGCAGCAGCGGGATCAGCACCAGCAGCGCCATCAGCCGCATGATGTGGCAGGCGACGACAAAGCCCGGATCGGCGTGCAGCGTCGTGCCGAGGGCGATCATCGTCTCAAGCCCCCCGGGCGCAAAGGCCGTCAACACATGCGCGGCGGGCATCCCGAGGGCCAGCGCCACCGGGACGGCGGTCAGCACGGCCACCGCCGCGGCCATCACCGTGATCAGCGTCCCGGCCAGGAACGAGTCGCGAAGCTGCGCAAGGCTGATCCCCGAAAAGCGTGTGCCGATCAGCGTGCCAAGGACGACGTAGGCCGGGGTGATCACCACCTTGGGCAGGCTCCCGGTGGCAAGGCCGGTGACATGGCCAAGGCCCGACACCGCCATACCGCCAAGCAGCAGGGCGGCGGGAACTCGGAAGCGCGCAAAGATCAGCCCCAGCACCACCCCGAGCGCGCAGAGCGCAACCAGCTCCGGCACCGACATCACCGGGCCCGCGATGATGCCGATATCGGCCATCGGAAAGCCCATCGCCAGCGCCACGAAGGGAACGATCAGCGTCAGCGCCAGCAGGCGGATGCTCTGGATCACGGCAATCCGCGCCACGTCCGAACGGGTGTCGGCCGCAAGGCTCATCACGAAACTCAGGTGCCCCGGAGCCGAGGCCAGCACCGCCGACCGTCGGTCCAGCCCGAAACCGCGTTCGAGGATCTGCCGGCTGGCCAGCATCGTCACCAGCAGTCCGGCCACCAGGGCGACGAAGGCGAGGGGCCAGTGCAGCAGCGCCGCCCCCGCTTCAGCGTTGAACCCGGCCCCGAGGCTGACGCCCAGCACCACGAAACAGAGGTCGCGCGCGCGGCTGTCGATGTCCATTTTCAGACCGGCGAGCGCCGCGATGCAGACGGCGACAGCGGGGCCGATCAGGATCGGCGCGGGCAACGAGAGCCAGGTCGCAGCGGCTGCGCCGACGCCCCCGATCACGAGGGACAGGCCGGTGGTCCAGAGGGGGGAAAGCGCGGAGAGGTTCGCCATGCCCGTGAGTTAGCACCCGGACCGCGCCGCGGCAATCTGCCCGGATGCATATTGTTCTTGCGCCGCCTCCCGCTTTACGTCACGGCGCGTACAACCCTTTTCAAATCCCCCCGGAGATCGCTGGCATGGATAATTTTCGCGGAGCCGTGATGATGGTGTTCGCGATGGCAAGCTTTGCCATCGAGGACATGCTGATCAAGCTGACCGCCGGTGCAGTGCCCACCTCGCAGATCATCTTTCTCTACGGCCTCGGCGGTTCGCTGGTTTTTGCGCTGCTGATCGTGCTGCGCGGGCAAAAGCTGTTTCCCCGCGACCTGCTCAGCAAGCCGGTGCTGCTGCGCTGCGCGGGCGAGCTTGTCAGCACCACCTCCTTCGTCACCGCCCTGTCGCTGATCCCCATTTCCACCGCCTCGGCTATCCTGCAGGCGACGCCGCTCGCCGTGACTCTGGGCGCGGCGCTGGTGCTGAAGGAGCCGGTGGGCTGGCGGCGCTGGTCGGCCATCTGCGTCGGCTTCATCGGCGTGCTGATCGTACTGCGCCCCGGCGCCTCCGATTTCGACGTGCTTTCGCTCTTCGCCGTGCTGGCGGTGGTGGGGCTCGCCGTCCGCGATCTCGCCACGCGCGGCGCGCACCTCGGGATCAGCTCGTTCCAGCTCAGCTTCGTGGCGCTTCTAGTGCTGGTGCCAGGCGGCGCGGCGCTGGCGCAGCCCCCGGGGCAGGACTGGGTCAGCCTCACCGGGCGCGACTGGCTGCTGATCTCGGGCATCGTGGTCTTCGGGGCCGTCTCCTACTACGCCATCGTCGCCGCGATGCGCACGGGCGAGGTCTCGTTCGTGACACCCTTCCGCTACTCACGGATTCTCTTCGCACTGGTGATCGGTCTGGTGGTCTTCGGCGAGCATCCGGACCTGCCGATGCTGGTCGGCGCGGGCATCGTCGTGGCCTCGGGCATCTATATGGTCTGGCGTGAGCGCAAACAGCGTAACTTCCGCCCTGTGAGCCCTTTTCCTGCCGGTCAGGGGCCGGTATGAGGCGCATGACCCGAACATAACGGAATGGGATTGCCATGAGCACGATCATCGACATTCACGCCCGCGAGATCCTCGACAGCCGGGGCAACCCGACCGTCGAGGTCGACGTCATCCTCGAAGACGGCACCATGGGCCGCGCCGCCGTGCCCTCGGGCGCCTCGACCGGCGCCTACGAGGCGGTTGAAAAGCGCGACGGCGACAAGTCCCGCTACCTCGGCAAGGGCGTGCTTGACGCCGTGGCCGCCGTGAACGGCGAGATCGCCGACATGCTGGTGGGCTTCGACGCCACCGAGCAGCAGGCCATCGACGCCGCCATGATCGAACTGGACGGCACCGAGAACAAGGGCCGCCTCGGCGCCAACGCCATCCTCGGCGTCTCGCTGGCAACCGCCAAGGCCGCGGCCGATTTCACCACCCAACCGCTCTACCGCTACGTCGGCGGCACCTCGGCCCGCATCCTGCCGGTTCCGATGATGAACATCATCAACGGCGGCGAGCACGCCGACAACCCGATCGACATCCAGGAATTCATGATCATGCCGGTCGCTGCGGACAACATCCGCGACGCGGTCCGCATGGGCTCCGAGGTGTTCCACACGCTGAAGAAAGAGCTCTCGGCCGCCGGCATGTCCACCGGCCTCGGCGACGAGGGCGGTTTCGCCCCGGAACTGGCCTCGGCCACCGCCGCGCTCGACTTCATCCTGAAGTCCATCGAAAAGGCCGGCTACAAGCCGGGCGAGGACATCTACCTCGCACTCGACTGCGCCTCGACCGAATACTTCAAGGGCGGCAAGTACGAGATGAAGGGCGAGGGCAAGAGCCTGACCTCGGCCGAGAACGTGGCCTACCTCGAGAACCTCGTCGCCAACTACCCGATCATCTCGATCGAGGACGGCATGGCCGAAGACGACTGGGACGGCTGGAAACTGCTGACCGACGCGCTCGGCGACAAGGTCCAGCTGGTCGGCGACGACCTCTTCGTGACCAACCCCGCGCGCCTTGCCGAAGGTATCAAGAAGGGCGTGGCCAACTCCATGCTGGTGAAGGTCAACCAGATCGGCTCGCTCTCGGAGACGCTCAAGGCCGTCGATATGGCCCACCGCGCGCGCTACACCAACGTGATGAGCCACCGCTCGGGCGAGACCGAGGACGCCACCATCGCCGACCTCGCCGTCGCCACCAACTGCGGCCAGATCAAGACCGGCTCGCTGGCCCGCTCCGACCGGCTCGCCAAGTACAACCAGCTGATCCGCATCGAGGAATCGCTGGGCGAAATGGCCGAATACGCCGGTGCCTCGATCCTTAAGTGATCGTTCTTCATCGCTGAAACGCGGAAAGCCCCGGGGGAGACCCCGGGGCTTTTTCGTTTTGCCGGAACCGCATCAGCCCCGGCCCCGGCGCCACGCCTCGGCCCCCGCGCCGGGGCCCCGCCGAACAGCGCGCTGCGCGAGGCCCCGGGTCAAGCCCGGGGCGCGAACCACATCCGCCCCGGCCCCGGCGCCGAAGCCTCGCAATACCTGGCGCGACCCGGATGGCGCGCGACCTAAGGCCTTCAATCACCCCTTGAAGGCGGCGATGTCCTTGACCTGACCGATGGCGGCCTTGACCAGTTTCACGCCCTTGTCGGAAAAATCAGAATCCTCGAACCCGAGGGTCCCGGCGTCGAAGCCCTTGAACTTCTCGAAATCGGTCCAGAATTTCACGCGGTAGTTCTGCAATTGCGCCACCGAGTTCGAAACGCTGCGACCCTGCTGCTTGATATTCGTCTCCCAGGATTCCTTGGTCGGATCGCCAAGGTAGGTCTTGGCGCCCTGAGCGAACTTCGCAAGCGACGCTTTCAGGTGCTTGGCGGCCAGTTCGTTCTTCTTCTGGATATCGGCCATCACCTTCTTGACCGCGCCTTCGAGGTCGAGGCTCTTGCAGGTGACGGAATAGACGTCCGCATCCTTGGCGATCTGCGCGGCCGCCTTGGCCGCATCCCCGCCAAGCGGCATCTTCTTCAGCTTCTTGACCGCTTCCTCGGCCTTGTCACGCACGGCTTTCAGCTGTTTCTGCAGCGGCACGACGCTCGCCTGGTATTCCTTCTTGGCGGCGTCGACGCGGACCTTCAGTTCCTCGACGCTCTTGGACGGGATGGACGACGGGTCCAGCGCGACCACATCGACTTTCTTCAAGAGGGCCTCGACCTTCTTCAGCTCGTCGCCAAGCCCGGTTTTCACCATCTTGCCGACCTTGCCCTTCTTCTTTTGCCAACTGCTGTCGTTCAGCGTGTTCGGGCAACTGATAACGAAAAGCCCCGGTTCAATTCCTGCCACTTTCAATCCTCCAATTCCGCCGGACCATCCGGCATTTCCCTCGCGTACATTCCGCTCGCGTGCCGTTTCATACGCGTCGTGATTAACGCGGTAAGTAAACGGGATCACATTGGCGTATTGTCAATTAATTAGGAGAAAATTGAGCCGTTAATCTGTCTTAATCGGACAGGGTGCCGCAAACGAAAACACCCTGCCACGAGGGGCAGGGTGTCTTTTCGTCGGGTTTCGACGGTGTCAGCCGCAGGGCTGGGTATAGTAGGTGCCGTCGCCGCGCGAATAGGCGCAGGTCTTCTGGTTTGCGTTCTGGGCCACCATGGTCCCTGCCGCTGCGCCCCCGAGGGCGGCGATCAGTTTCCAGTCGTCGTCGGCCTTTAGCGCGTCTGCCGCGATCAGGCCCGCCGCAGCGCCGCCAGCCACACCGGCCACGGTGCGTTGGTCCGCCGTCATGTTGTCACAGGCCGATACCAGCAGGGCAGAAGCGCAAAGGCCGCCAATCATCCAGGATTTCATAGTCATCTCCTCGTTCAGTCCGAAGTTACCCCTTACCTCTCGGGCAGGGTGCACGGGGGGCGCCTCGACGCACCCGGCTGAGGGGCTAACGCCCGAGCGCATGGCAGGTTCCATGCCGGTTGCCTTCCCCGTTACGCCATCGGCGGGAACCTGCACGCCATCGACGGCTTTGACATCGGGCAAGCGCTGCGGGCAAGCTCTGCCCGATGGAGGAAAAGTTGCAGATACGGCAGATGCAGGGCGAGGCGGAACTGGCGGCGGTGCAAGATCTCTGCCGGGCCTACCGCGCGCTGCTGCTCGAACGCTGGCCCGACTTCCGGCCGTTCTGGGACCGCTACTATGGCGCGGAAGACTACGAGGCCCTGCTGCAACGCCTGCCCGAGGTGCACCGCGCGCCCGAGGGCGCCGTTCTGGTGGCCGATATCGACGGTCAGATCGTCGGCTGCGGCATGTACTACGAGCGGGGAGAGGGTATCTGCGAGATCAAGCGGGTCTATGTCTCGGGGGCCGCGCGCGGGCACGGCGCGGGCCGCGCTATCTGTGTCGAGGCGATGCGTATGGCGTATGAGGCGGGCTACCGGCAGATGGTCCTCGACACCACCACGCGGCTACCCGAGGCGATCGCGCTCTATGAAAGCCTCGGCTTCCGCCAGATCGCGCCCTTTTATGACCCGCCTGCGGATTTCGCCGGGAACCTGCTGTTCTACGGGGCGGACCTGACCGAGAGCTGAGCCCCGGCAATCAGAGCCGCTTGGACATGATCACGTAGTTCTCGCGCTCGCGGAACCCCATCCGCTCGTAAAGCCTGCGGGCTTGATCGTTGGTCTTGTCGACCTCGAGGTGGATCGCCCTCAGCCCGGCCTGCTGCGCAAGAGAGGCGGGCAGGGCGTTCATCACCTCGCCCGCGATGCCGCGCCCGCGCACGGCGGGGCGCATGTAGATTTCGTCGATGAACCCGTCGAGCCCGCCGTATTCCACCGACCAGGTGAAGGTGATGATGACATAGCCGATAGGCGCCCGCGACGGCCCCACCAGGTAGGCCGCCCCGTGCGGAATGCCCTCGAGCAGGGGCATCAGCCCGGCCCGCCGCCGTTCGGGAGAGAGCGCGATGCCCTCTTCCTCGTGAAAGGCGGCCACCAGCGTATCCAGCCGGTCGATGTCCTCGGGCCTGGCCAGGTGGATCGCGGTCACAGGCGCCCCAGTCTCTCGGTCAGCAGGTCAAAGAAGCCGGCGGCATCGATATCGCCCATGAAGGTCGCGTTCGGCGCCCGGTCGGTCACGCCCCACCAGTCGGCCACGGTCATGCCCAGCGTCAGCTCCGAGCCGGTCTCGATCTCGACGTTGATGTGGCGCCCCGTGAACAGCTCGGGCTTGATCACATAGGCGGTCACGCAGGGATCGTGCAGCGGCGCACCGGCCGAGCCGTACTTCTCCTTGTCGAACCGCTCGAAAAAATCGGTCATCTCGGCCACGGCCACGCCCACGGGCGTGCCGAGCGCGCGGAAGGCATCGTTGCGGGCCTTGGTCACCAGCGCCTTGTGCGTCACGTCCAGCGGCATCACGGTAATCTTGATACCGGATTTTAACACGATATCAGCGGCTTCCGGGTCGACGTAGATGTTGAACTCGGCCGCGGGGGTGATGTTGCCCACCTCGAAGTAGGCCCCGCCCATCAGCACGATCTCCTGCACCCGCGCGGCGATCTCGGGCGCTTTCTCAAGCGCTGCGGCGATGTTGGTCAGCGGGCCCAGCGGGCAGAGCGTCACCGTGCCTTCGGGCTCGGCCAGCAGTGTTTCGATGATGAAGTCCACCGCGTGCCCCTCGGCCAGCGGCATCGTCGGCTCGGGCAGCACCGGGCCATCCAGTCCGGTCTTGCCGTGCACGTGTTCGGCGGTCACCAGCGGCCGTTTCAGCGGCGCGTCGCACCCGGCGTAGACCGCCACATCGGTCCGCCCGGCCAGCTCGCAGATGATGCGCGCGTTGCGGGTGGTCAGCGGCAGCGGCACGTTCCCGGCGACGGCGGTGATGCCCAGAACCTCGATGTCCTCGGGGCTGGCGAGCGCCAGAAGAATGGCGACGGCGTCGTCCTGGCCGGGGTCGGTGTCGATGATGATCTTGCGCGGGGACATGGGCTCTCCTTGTTGCGGCGCGACAGTCGCAGGTGCGTCGGGCCTTGTCCAGCGCCCGATTGCAGGCCATCGTGCGGCCCATGAGCAGGTCAGTCTACATCCATGCCGGGGCCCATCGAACCGGCACAAGTTCTTTTCAGCAATGCCTTTTCCGCAATCGCGCGGTGCTGGCCGAACATGGGCTGGATGCTGCTTACCCCGGGCGCGACGGCGCGCCGAAGGGCAAGCTAAACCTGCGCCTCCCAAGGCCCTGGCATGGGGACAACTGGCCCGAGAACACCGTCGAGCGCCTGCGCGGTCACCTCGCGCGGATGAACCCCAACAAGGACCGCGGGCTGGTCTTCTCGGAAGAGAACATTCCCGGCCCGATGCGGCATTTCTTCGAAGGCCGCTTCTTTCCCGGGGCACGGCAGCGGCTGCGCGCGCTGGCACAGGCGTTGGAGACACCTCCGACCCACGTGCTCTATGTCGTGCGCTCCTACGACGCGCTCTTCCTCTCGGCTTATCGCAAGCGGGCCGAGGACAACCCCGTGCTGGATTTCGACGGTCTGGTGCCCACCCTTGCCGACATGGATCGCGGCTGGTCCGGGCTGATCTCCGACATCCGCGACGAACTGCGCCCCGAGCGGCTGACGGTGCTGGAATACGGCGCCCGTGGCAGCAGCCGCGACCTGCTCGCGAGGCTCGTGCCGGGGCTGGAGGGGGCCGAGCTTGCCGAACCGGCCAGGCTCGTGAACCTCAGCGCGACCGATGCAGGCCTGCTGGCTTTGCAGGCGCGCTACCGCGCCGGGGAGAAACTGGCGCGGCCTGAATGGAAGGCGGTGTTGCAGGACCATGCCGCCGACACCGAGCCGCGGGGCTTTGCGGCCTTTCCCGACGCCGTGGCCGAAAAGTTGCGGGACCGCTACGCGAGGGATCTCGAACGGCTCGCCAGCATGCCGGGCATAACCTTCGGCTGAACCTTACTCGGCGGCCTTTTCCTCGGCCTTCACCGCATCCCAGAGCGCATCCATCTCGGCAAGGTCGCTGTCGGACGGCATCTTGCCGCGATCGGCGAGCTTGGCCTCGATCCCCTCGAAGCGGCGGATGAACTTGGCGTTGGCGCGGCGCAGCGCGGCCTCGGGCTCGACCCCGAGGTGCCGGCCCAGATTGGCCATCACGAACAGCAGGTCGCCGAACTCTTCCTCGATCTCGTCGTGCCCCAGCGCGTCGCGCGCTTCGACCAGTTCGCGCGATTCCTCGGCGATCTTGTCGAGCACGTGGCTGGCGTCTGGCCAGTCGAACCCGACCCGCGCCGCGCGTTTCTGCAGCTTGTAGGCGCGCAGCAGGGCGGGCAGGCCCACCGCCACGCCATCCAGCGTCCCGGTCTGGGCCTTGCCTGCGCGCTCGGCGGCCTTGATCTTTTCCCAGTCGACCGTCTGCTGGTCCGCCGACTTGTCGCGGCTCTCGTCGCCAAAGACGTGGGGATGGCGCGTCACCATCTTGTCGGACATCGTCCGCACCACGTCCTGAAAGGTGAAATATCCAGCCTCGGCAGCCATTTGCGCATGGAACACCGACTGGAACAGCAGGTCGCCCAACTCGCCCTTCAGCTCGTCCCAGGCCCCGCGCTCGATGGCGTCAGCAACCTCGTAGGCCTCCTCGATGGTATAGGGCGCGATGGTCGAGAAATCCTGCTCCACGTCCCACGGGCAGCCTGAGTCGGGGTCGCGCAGGCGACGCATGATCTCGAGGAGCCGCTCGATTCCGGCGTTTTTGTCGTGGATCAGGGCATCTTCTGGCATTGCGGCGCTCTCATATCCGGTGTCAGATGCGACCGTAAGGTGCGCGCCCAAGGAGTTACAGCCCATGCCTGTTGTCAACCGTATCGCAGAATTTTCCGCCGATATGACCCGCTGGCGCCAGCACCTGCACACGATCCCGGAACTGGGGCAGGACTGCGTCGAAACCTCCGCCTACGTGGCCGAGCGCCTGCGCGAATTCGGCGTGGACGAACTGCACGAGGGCTTTGCCAAGACCGGCATCGTCGCCATCATCAACGGGCAGGGCGATGGTCCGACCATCGGGCTGCGCGCCGACATGGACGCGCTGCCGATCCGCGAGGCGACGGGGCTCGACTATGCCTCGACCCGCGAGGGCAAGATGCATGCCTGCGGCCACGACGGTCACACCACCATGCTGCTGGGCGCCGCGCGTTACCTTGCCGAGACCCGCAACTTCGCCGGTCGCGTCGCGCTGATCTTCCAGCCGGCCGAGGAAACCGGCGGCGGCGCCGAGGTCATGGTGGAGGAGGGCATCCTCGACCGCTTCGGCATTCGCGAGGTCTATGCCCTGCACAACGCCCCGGGCTTCCCGCCGGGCTCCTTCCATACCACGCCGGGCCCGATCATGGCCGCGGTGGACACCTTCCACATCCACGTCACCGGCCTTGGCGGTCACGGCGCCATGCCGCACCAGACGCGCGACCCGCTGATGGCGGCGGTCTCCATCGCGCAGGCGTTGCAGACCATCGTCAGCCGCAATCACTATGCGCTCGACGACCTCGTGCTCTCGGTAACCCAGATCCACGCAGGCAGCGCCGACAACGTCATTCCCGACAAGGCCTACATCAACGGCACCGTGCGTACCTTCGACCCGGCGGTTCAGGACATGGTCGAACGGCGCATGTCGGCCATCGTCGCAGGGCAGGCGGCCAGCTTCGGGGTCGAGGCCGAACTGGACTACGACCGCGGCTATCCGGCCACCGTGAACGACCCCCGCAAATCCGAGTTCGCCGCCGAGGTCGCCCGCGAGATCGCAGGCGAGAAACGGGTCGAGGCCGAGTCGGGGCGCGAGATGGGGGCGGAGGATTTCGCCTACATGCTGATGGAGCGCCCCGGCGCCTACCTGTTCATCGGTCAGGGCGACAGCGCCGGGCTGCATCACCCCAAGTACAACTTCAACGACGAGATCGCACCGGTCGGCGCCTCCTTCTTCGCGCGCCTCGTCGAACGCGCGCAGCCGCTGGCCGCGAGGTAAGGCATGGCGCTGGAAGACGCGAAGACCGTCGTCGACGACGCCTTCACGCGGGCGTCGCTGCGGGGCGCGAGCTTCGAGAACACCTTCGGCGGCGCCACCTCCTTCCTGCGGCGGCGCTACACCAAGGACCTGACCGGCGCCCAGATCGCCGTGACCGGCGTGCCCTTCGATCAGGCGGTCACCAACCGGCCCGGCACCCGCCTTGGCCCCCGCGCCATCCGCGAGGCCAGCACGCTGATGGCCTTCGACCGGCCCTATGGCTGGGATTTCAACGTCATGGAAGACTGCGACATCGTCGACTATGGCGACCTTGCCTTCGACTATGCCAATATCCCGGCCTTTCCCGACAAGCTGACCGACCACATCCGCACCATCCTCGCCGCCGGGGCCATGCCCCTCGTTCTGGGCGGAGATCACTACATCTCGTTCCCGGTGCTGCGCGCCCTGGCCGAGACGCACGGTCCGCTCTCGCTGGTGCATTTCGACGCCCATTCCGACACCTGGCCCGACGATGACATGTCGCGCGTCGATCACGGGACCATGTTCTACAAGGCGGTGAAATCCGGCATCGTCGATCCCGCGCGCTCGGTCCAGATTGGCATCCGCACCACCAACGACGACACTCTCGGCGTCCCGACCATCGACGCGCCCGAGGTGCACCGCATCGGGCCCGAGGCGGTGGTCGAACGGGTCAGGGAAATCGTGGGCGACCACCCGGTCTACCTGACCTTCGACATCGACGGGCTGGACCCGGCCTATGCGCCCGGCACCGGCACCCCGGTCTGGGGCGGGCTGACCAGCGCGCAGGCGGCAGCCATGCTGCGCGGCCTTGCCGGGATCAACATCAAGGGCGGCGACGTGGTCGAGGTCTCGCCCCCCTTCGACACCACCGGGGCAACGGCCATCGCGGGCGCCCATGTCGCGGTGGAAATACTCTGCCTGCTGGGATGGACACTACGGAAATGAACGACTTCAATCAGCCCCTCGGGGGGAACGAACTGGCCCGCTTCTCGGGGCCGAACACCTTCATGCGCCTGCCGGTCACCAACCGGCTCGACACGCTCGATGTCGCCTTCCTCGGCATTCCCATGGACATCGGCACCTCCTGGCGCTCGGGCACCCGCTTCGGCCCCAAGCAGATCCGCGCCGAGAGCGCGATGATCCGCCCCTACAACATGGCCACGGGGGCCGCGCCCTTCGACAGCCTGCAGATCGCCGACATCGGGGATCTGGCCATCAACACCTTCTCTCTGGCGGATACTGTTCGCATTATTACAGAGAGTTACGACGTGATCCTCAAGCATGACCTGATCCCGATGGCGATGGGCGGCGATCACACCATGACGCTGCCGATCCTGCGCTCGATCGCGAAAAAGCACGGCCCGGTGGCGCTGGTGCACGTCGACGCCCATGCCGATGTGAACGACGAGATGTTCGGCGAGAAGATCGCCCACGGCACCCCTTTCCGCCGCGCCTACGAAGAAGGGCTGATCCAGCCCGACAAGGTCTACCAGATCGGCCTGCGCGGCACCGGCTACGCCGCCACCGACTTTACCGAGGCGCAGGGCTGGGGCTTCCAGATCTTCCAGGCGCACGAACTCTGGGGCAAGTCGCTCGATACGCTCGGCGCCGAGATCCGCCGAGATATCGGCGACCGCCCGGTCTACATCACCTACGACATCGACAGTCTCGACCCGGCTTATGCGCCCGGCACCGGCACGCCCGAGATCGGCGGCCTGACCACGCCGCAGGCGCTCCAGCTGATCCGCGCCCTGAACGGCGTGAACGTGGTGGGCTGCGACCTTGTCGAGGTCTCTCCGCCCTACGATCCGTCGGGCAATACGGCTCTCACCGCGGCGAATATCCTCTACGAACTGCTCTGCATCCTGCCGGGCGTTACGCCGCACTGACAAACGCGGACCAACTCTGCCATCCTGTTCCTGCCTGGCGACAGGATGGTGTGAGGACATGAAGACGGCGCTGATGTTTCTGTGGATCGTGATCTGCCTGTGCGTGGTGGCCGTCGGCTATGTCCGGCTGGCGCCCAGCCCGGCTGCCGACTGGCACCTGCCGCTCGAGTTCGAGAGCGACCGCGACATGAAGGGCGGGGTGGAGCGGGTGGTCGAAACCGGCCCCGACGGGCTCGCCCGGCTCGATGCGGTGGCTCGCGCGACCCCGCGCACCGAGGTCCTCGCTGGCAGCGTGGCCGAGGGGCGCGTGACCTATGTCACCCGCACCAAGTGGATCGGCTTTCCCGACTACACCACGGCAGAACAGCATGACGACGTGCTGAGGGTTTGGGGCAGGTTGCGGTTCGGCCGCTCAGATTTTGGAGTGAACAAGGCCCGTGTCGACCGCTGGCTTGCTGATCTGCAGCCGTGACGTCTGGCAGCCCTGCTGCACCTCGCGCCACATCGGCACGTTCAGGGACATCTGGCACTGCGCCATGAAGGCCCGACCGTCGACAAAGAGGCAGATGGTTTCGCCCAGCTCGACCCGCGCGCCCGCCGTGTCCGTGCAATAGCAGTCGCGCACCTTGCCGCCCGGTCCGATCACATCGGCCCCGGCAGGGGACCCGGCGGCGCCAACCGCGAGCGAGAGCATCACGACAAACCGTTTCATGGGCCGACGATAGCACATGCGGGCTCTTGACCAAACCGGTTTGATATTGGACACCCCGCGAATGGTCCCGAACGAGCGCCTTGAACAGATCCTCCAGCGTTTCCAGTATCTGGAAGCGGCCATGGCCGACGGCAAGGGCGATATCGCCAAGCTGGCCAAGGAATACTCCGCCCTCAAGCCTGTGGTCGAACAGATCGAGGGCTGGCGCCGCCTGCAGTCCGACATCGCCGAGGCGGAAGAGATGCTGTCGGACCCCGACATGAAGGCCCTCGCCGAGGAAGAGCTCCCCGCGCTGCGCCGCCAGCTGCCAGAGGCCGAGCACGCCCTGCAACTGGCGCTGCTGCCCCGCGACGAGGCCGACACCCGCGCCGCCATCCTCGAGATCCGCCCGGGCACCGGTGGCGACGAGGCCGCGCTCTTCGCCGGTGACCTGCTGCGCATGTACATGCGCTACGCCGAGGAACGGCGCTGGCAGGTCGAGATCATCGAGCAGCAGGACACCGAACTCGGCGGCGTCAAGGAAGTGGTGGCGCGCATCAACGGCGACAACGTCTTCGCCCGGCTCAAGTACGAAAGCGGCGTGCACCGTGTCCAGCGCGTGCCCGCGACCGAGAGCGGCGGCCGCATCCATACCTCCGCCGCCACCGTGGCCGTCCTGCCCGAGGCCGAGGAGGTCGACGTCCAGATCGACCCGAACGATATCCGCATCGACACCATGCGCTCCTCCGGCGCGGGCGGTCAGCACGTGAACACCACCGACTCCGCGGTGCGCATCACCCACATCCCCTCCGGCATCGTGGTGACCAGCTCCGAGAAGTCGCAGCACCGCAACCGCGAGATCGCCATGCAGGTGCTGCGCACGCGCCTCTACGACGCCGAACGCCAGCGCGCCCACAGCGAACGCTCGGCCAGCCGCGCGGCGCAGGTCGGTTCCGGCGACCGCTCCGAGCGCATCCGCACCTACAACTTCCCCCAGGGCCGCATGACCGATCACCGCATCGGCCTCACGCTCTACAAGCTTGACCAGGTGCTGCAGGGCGACATCGACGAGATCATCGACGCGCTGATCGCCGACGGTCAGGCCAAACTTCTGGCGGAGATGGGCGCGTGACGGCGGGCGAGGCGCTTGCCGCGGCCGCCGCGCGGCTGCGCGCCGCCGGCGTGGCCGACCCGGCCCGCGATGCCCGCCTGCTGCTGGCCCATGCCGCCCGCATCGAGGCGGCCCGCATCACCCTGATCGCCCCCGAGGATCTCGCCCCCGAGATAGAGGAACGCTTCGACCAGCTGATATCGCTGCGCGCCATCCGCGTGCCGGTCTCGCACCTCGTCGGCGAACGCGCCTTCTACGGGCGCCGCTTCAAGGTGTCCGGCGATGTGCTCGACCCGCGCCCCGAGACCGAGACGCTGATCGAGGCCGCGCTGGCCGAACCGTTTTCCCGCGTGCTCGACCTCGGCACCGGCTCTGGCTGCATCCTCGTGACCCTGCTGGCCGAGCGCCCCGAGGCCACCGGCATCGGGATCGACCTGTCCGAGGCCGCCTGCCTGCAGGCCAGCGCCAACGCGGTGCTGCACCGGGTGCAGGCGCGGGCGCAGATCCTGCGCTCCGACTGGTTCTCGGGCGTCGAGGGGCAGTTCGACCTCGTCGTCGCCAATCCGCCCTACATCGCGCTCGACGAATGGCGCGGGCTCGAGGACGAGGTGCGCCGCCACGAGCCCGAACTCGCGCTCACCGACGGTGGAGACGGGCTCGGAGCCTATCGGCAGATCGCCGCCGGGCTCGATGCCCACCTCGCGCCGGGCGGGCGGGCGCTCATGGAAATCGGGCCGACCCAGGCGGCCCAGGTGCGCGAACTGCTGGAATCGGCAGGGTTTTCCCAGATCGGCGTGATCCCCGATCTCGACGGGCGCGACCGCGTGGTTCATCTCCGCAAACCCTAGGCCGTTGGCGCTACCATCGGCGGAAAACAACGAAACAGAACAAAAAAGAGACAAAAAATTTCGCAACGCCTCTTGTCTGGCGCGCCAGAACATGTTTTCTCAAGGACGTTGCTTCGGTAGATGCTCTAAGCGGCTCCCGCACAACGCCAAGCCCAAAAAGTCGATGATCCGGCGTATTTCTGAACGCAAGGGGCGTGAAACGGATCATGGGACAGCGAAAACAAGGCTGACAAGAAGTACATGAGATCGTCTAAATCACGTTCGCGTTCGAAATCGAGCCGTAACCGGAGTTCGTCCGGCGGCGGCAATGTGGTCAACCGGGTCTTTGACAGCTCGGGTCCCGAGGGCAAGGTCCGCGGTACCCCGCAGCAGATCATCGACAAGTACAACCAGCTCGCCCGCGACGCGCAGCTCGCCAACGACCGTGTGGCGACCGAGAACTTCCAGCAACACGCGGAACACTACCTGCGCCTGCTGAGCCAGGCGCAGCGCGAAATCGACCAGCGCCGCGAAGAGGTGGAACGCCAGAACCGCGACCGCCAGGCCGAGCGCGACCGGGAACGCTCCGAGCGCGACAACACCCGCTCGCAGGATGACCAGCCCGAGGTCGAACAGGCTCCGGTGCAGGCACAGGCTCCCGCCCAGTCCGACGAGCCCTTTGGCGGGGACCCGCTCGCCACCGACGACGGCGGCCGTTCCGACGAGGACAGCGGTCTGGTCGAAACGCCGGAAAGCAAGCCGAAGAAACCGAGCACCCGCAAGCCCCGCGCCAAGAAGGCGGCCCCCGCGCCGGTCGAAAGCAGCGAGGACGGCGGCGCCCCCGAGGCAGCCGAGTAAGACCACCGGTATCGGGGCGCACGACGCCCCGGTTTCAGGGAGGTAAGGGAGGCCGGCGCCTAGGCGTCGATCTGCCGTGCCAGGGCGCAAAAGCCCTCCAGCGAGATCTGTTCGGCCCGATCCGTCGGCTTTAGCCCGGCGGCAACAAGGCGGTCCTCGATATCCGGCCCCAGCGACTTCAGCGCCGCGCGCAGCATCTTGCGCCGCTGGTTGAAGGCCAGCGCCACCACCCGCGACAATGTCTCGGCCCGCGCGGGAAACCGCGGCTCGGGCAGGGCGGTCAGATGCACAACGGCGCTCGACACCTTCGGCGGCGGCGTAAAGGCTTCTGGCGGCAGCGACATCACGATCCGTGCCTCGGCCCGCCACTGGGCCAGGATGGCGAGCCGCCCATAGGCTTTCGACCCGGGCACCGCCACGATCCGCTCGGCCACCTCGCGCTGGAACATCAGCGTCAGGCTCTGCCAGAACGGCGGCCACTCCGGCGGCGTAAGCCAGCGCACCAGCAGCTCGGTACCCACGTTGTAGGGCAGGTTGGCGGCAATCCGGATCGGCGGGGTCAGATGCGCCAGCGCATCGACCTCCAACGCATCGCCGTTGATCACCTCCAGACGCCCGGGATAGGCCGCCGCGATCTCGGCCAGCGCCGGCAAACAGCGCGCGTCCTTCTCCACCGCCAGCACCCGCCGCGCGCCTTCCGCCAGCAGCCCGCGCGTCAGCCCGCCGGGCCCGGGCCCGATCTCCAGCACGTCCGACCCGCTCATGTCGCCCGCCTGCCGCGCGATCTTGGCGGTCAGGTTCAGGTCCAGCAGAAAGTTCTGCCCCAGCGCCTTCTTGGCCGACAGCTGGTGGGTCGCGATCACCTCGCGCAGGGGCGGCAGCCCGTCGATCGCACTCATTTCATCACGCTCGCGGCCGCCTCCCGGCACCGCGCCCCTTCATCTTTTCTTCTCAAATACTCAAATCCCGCCCCCTCGGCCAGCGCCGGTCTCCGGGATCAGCGCGCCGCCATCGCCTGCGCCAGCTTCAGCGCCTCGATCAGGCTGCTCGGGTTGGCAACGCCTTTCCCCGCGATGTCGAAGGCCGTGCCGTGATCGGGCGAGGTGCGCACGAACGGCAGCCCCAGCGTCACGTTCACGCCACGGTCGAAATCCAGCGTCTTGATCGGGATCAGCGCCTGATCGTGGTACATGCAGACGGCGGCGTCATAGCGGGCGCGGGCCGCCGCGTGGAACAGCGTATCCGCCGGATGCGGTCCGGTGACGTTGAACCCGTCGCCCTGCATCTCCGCGATCAGCGGCGCGATCCAGTCCAGTTCCTCATGGCCCATCTTGCCGCCTTCGCCCGCGTGCGGGTTCAGCCCCGCCACCGCAATGCGTGGCCGCTCGAGGCCAAAGCGCAGCCGCAACCCTTCCTCGGTAATCCGCAGCGTATCGCGCAGCAACTCCGGCGTCAGCGCCCGAGGCACCTCCGACAGCGCGATGTGGATGGTCGCGGGCACCACCCGCAGCTGGTCCGAGGCCAGCATCATCACCACCCGGTCCACGCCGGCCAGTGCGGCCAGGAACTCGGTATGGCCGGGATAGGCGAAATCCGCCCCGTCGATCAGCGCCTTCTTGTGGATCGGCGCGGTGCAAAGCGCCGAGGCGTCACCGGCCTGCACCAGCGCCACGGCGCGTTCCAGCACGGCCACCACGCCGGGCGCATTGGCCGGGTCGGCGTCACCGGGCACGGTCGGCTTGGCGAAGGGGTGCGCCAGCACCGGCATCGCCGTGGCGCTCACCCGGGCGGCATCGCCCAGGTCGGTGATAACTTCGATAGCGGTTCCGGCGGGCAGGTGGCGCGGATCGCCGATCCAGACAAAGGGACAGGTCTCGCGCAGCGCCGCCCAGGCCTTGACCGCCAGCTCGGGGCCGATCCCCGCCGGTTCGCCGCAACTCAGCGCGACGGGCGCGCTCATTGCTCGATGATCACCGCGTTGGCGCGCAGACGTCCAAGGTCGCTGTCGGCGTACTGCTGCAGGCGGCGCTGGATCAGCGAGCCCGCCACCCGGTCACGGTCGACATTGGCGTTCACGGCAGCGGTGCGGCTGCACAGCATCAGGAACACGAGGGTCTGCCCGTTGTTGCGGGTCAGCGTGGTCGAGACTTCGCCGGGATCGAGCTTGGACAGCTCCAGCGCGATATCGCGCGGGATCTGACCGGGCGACGCCTTGGTGCGTTCCAGAACCTCGGGTGGTTGTCCCTTGGCAACGCCGTAGAGGTCGTCGCAGCGGTCAACGCGGGCCTTCAGGGCAGCGGCTGCCGCCAGCGCCTCGGGGCTGCGCCCGCCCGGCAGGTAGTACGAGGCGTAGTCGATCTCGGAATAGCTGATCGTGCCGCCACCGGTCTCGCCGATATCGCGCATCCGGAAGATCGCCACGGCATTGTTCAGCAGGATCGGCTCCGAGATCTCGCCGGGGCTCAGCCCCTCGATGATCCCGCGCAGGGCGGGGGGCAGCTTGGAGGCCGCCATCCATTCAAGTTCGCCGCCATTGGCGCTGCTGGGCGAGGCCGAGTACTGCCGCGCCGCGTCTTCGAAGGCCGAGGCCGACTGCAACGCGGAGATCTGATTCGCCAGTTCCTCGACCTGCGCCGCGTTCTGCGCGTCGATCGGGATGATGATCTCGGACATCAGCACGCTCAGGTCCGACGTGGTGGCATCCTCGGACAGGGCGCGGTCGATCTCGGCCGAGGTCGGGCGGGCCCGCTCGATGTATTTGTCACGGACGAGGTCGCGCCAGGTTGCGGCGACACGGACAAAGTCGCGCAGGGTCTCGCGCGACACGCCGTTCTGCTCCAGCGCCTGGTAGAACTGGTCTTCCGACAGGCTGGTGCGGCCGATGAATTCCTTGGTGGCCTGCGCGACCTCCTCGTCGGTGATCGTAACGCCCGCCGCACTGATCGCCTGTGCTTGCAGGCGTTCCTCGACCAGACCCTTGCGGGCCAGCTGGTCGACATCGCCGGGGGCGCGCAGCAGCTTCAGCAGTTCGATGCGCTGTTGCAGCTCGAAGTTGGTGATCACGTCGCCGTTGACGCTGATGGCCGGCGCAAAGAGGTTCTGCGCCGTCACGGCAGCGGGGCTGCCAATCAGCAGGAGGGCACCCGTCAGGGCGCCGGCGAGGGCTCTGGGCAGACCGTGCCCGCACGGAAATCCGAAATTCAACTGCATGACCGTTTGTACTTCTCCGATCCCTTGTCGACTGAAAATCCGCTCAGCGAGATGCTAAACCCGAAATCCGTCGTAGGCTCAATACTTGAGGACGAGGTATAGCGCCGGTTCACCCGGAAATCCAATGTGACGCATTCGTTCTGGTAGACCACCCCGAGACCCGAGCGCGTGGTCTGTCCGCTCGCGATGTCGTAGCGCACCGAGGCGCTGGCCGACCAGTTCGGGGTGATGTCGTAACCGCCGTTGAACCAGATCTCCGAGAGCGACTCGTCGCGGTCCTCGTCCTCGTCTTCGCTGAGCCAGAGGTAGGTGCCCTCCAGCCGCGTGTTCTCGCCGGTCCAGCTGCCCCGCAGCTCGGCCTTGCCGATGTCAAAACCGCCACCAAGGAGCGTCCTGCCGGTCAGCGAAAGCCGGTTGCCAAGGCGCAGCTGTGCCGCGGCCAGCACGTCCGACGTGGTGCCCGACAGGCCCGAGGTCTCGCTGAAGCCGCTGTCGGCGGTCTGGCGCACCACTTGCCCGAAACTAGCCGAGGCGGTCCAGCCGTTGCTGCCGTAGCGCGCCCAGTTCACCCCGTAGGCCAGAACCAGCCCGTCCTCGCGCTGGTCGCTGGCGGGAAAGCGCGAGAGCGACAGCAGGTTGCCCTGGTCGAACTCCACGATGGTACTCTCGTCGACCGGCACGTCGCCGCCGTTCACGTCGCTCCAGGCCAGTTGCACCACCGGTTCGAGGAACTGCGTCGCAGCGCCGCCGGCTTCCACCCGCGTCATCGGCAGGCTCAGCTTGACGGCCGTGTAGGGCGTGGCGCGGTCGATGCGGTCGGGGTAGTTGCTGTCGCCGTCGATGCTGAAGGTGTCTGCGGCAAAGCCCGTCTGCCAGTCCAGCCGCAGCCCGCGCGAGAGGATCCAGTTCTGCCGCCAGTTCAGATCGGCCGTGGCGCGGGTGACGTCGCGGCCCACGACATCCTCGTCCGAGGTCCGGTGGTGGGCGTGGAAATCGACGTTGGCGCGCAGTTCGCCGCCAATGCGCGAGGGAAAGAACCGCCGCTCCAGCGAGCTGTCCATCACGATGCTCGGCTGCTCCGAATCGTCGTCGTCCTCGCGCAGCGAGTCGTAATAGATCAGCCGGGTGCGGAAGGCGCTGCGCATCTTGTAGCGGCTGAACGCCAGTTCGCTCTTCAGCCGGTCGAGGTCCTCGTGGCCGTAATCGACAAGGTAGGCATCGTCGCTCACCGTCTGGATGTCGAAGTCGAGCATGTAGCCGCGGCCAAGCTCGAAGTGGCCGTTGCCGAACAGGTAGCCCCGGTCTTCGCCGTCGATCAGGTCGTCGCGTGTATGCGCGCCCTCGAAGGTCACCCGGCCCGCGCGGAACGCCTGCCGATAGCGGTACTCCATCGTGCTGGTCGAGTTCGAGTAATAGGGCGTGAGCGTCAGGTCGGCGTGGTCGCCCAGACGGAAGAAGTAGGGCACCTTGATCCCGGTGCCGAGGGTCGAGGTCGACCGCACTGAGGGAATGAGGAAGCCGGTCGCGCGCTCCAGCGTGGGGTCGGGCAGGCGCATCCCGGGCAGGTAGAGGATCGGCACGTCGTAGACGAGGAACTGCGCGTCCTCGAAGTAAAGCTGCCGCTCGGCCTCGTCATGGGTGATCTTGCGCGCCCGGATCTGCCAGAGCGGGGGCCTGCCGTCGGAGCAGACGTGGCAGGAGGTCACCGCCGTCTTGTACATCTGCGAATAACGCCCGCCGACGCGGGTCATCTGCAGCGAGGCGATCTGAAGTTGCTGGTTGAACACCATGCGCGCGCCGGTCAGCAGCCCGTCCTGCAGGGTGCGGTCCAGTTCGGCGAAATCCGCGAGGATGGTGGCGTCGCCGCCGTGGTCGATGCGGATCGGGCCGGTGATCGTCAGCTTGCCGCTGGTGTCGTCGAACACGATCTTCTTGGCCCGGAGGCGGGTCTCGCCCTGGAACGCCTCGACATTGCCCTCGGCCACCAGCGTGCGCTCGGGCGTGATGAACACCCGGTCCGCCACCAGCGCGGCGGGGCCTGCCTGGGCAGTTGTCGCCCCGGCGGGCGCAGCCTGTCCGGTCGTCTGAGACGCAACGGGCAGGGCACCCATTGCCGTTGTCAGAAGCAGCGCTGCCGCCAGTGCCGTGATGCGACGAGCTGTCATCCGTCCTCCGCGTGAAGCAACAGTCCCAGCGTCAGAAGGATCGACGCCACCGGAGGCCCCCAGGCCGCCAGAGCGACCGGAATCTGTCCGTTCTCGCCGAGGATCTGTGCGAAATTCCGGACGAAGTACAGCGCGAATCCCAGCAGCACGGCGATCAGCACGGAGATGCCGGTGCCGCCGAACCGCGTGTGCCGCATGGTGAAGGCGGCGCCGACCAGGACCATCGCCAGCAGGAACAGCGGCCGCGCTAGCTCGACCTGGTACCAGACCTCGTGACGGCGGGTCGAGAACCCGGCCTGACGCAAGGCCCGGATGGTGCCGGGCAGGTCATAGACCGAGATCCCCGTGGGCCGGCCCAGCGTGTCGCGGATGCGATCCTCGGTCAGCGTCGTCGAGAAAGTCATGCGGTCATGGCGCTCGGCGGTCGTTTCCGGGTTCACACCGGCGGCAAGGCTCCAGACCTTGGCATCGCCGAGGATCCACTCGCCGTTGCCCAGCAGGGCGCTGCCCGCATTGATGCGCTGAACCGGTCCGCCGCCGGGGGCGTAGCTGATGATGGTCACGTCCTCCAGCGTCAGCGGATCGGCATTGGTGTAGCCGTTGGCGTGGATCACCGCCTGTCCCTTGGCACTGCCCTGTCGCAGCCACAGACCCTCGCGGCTGAGCGACAGCGCCGAGGGGCCGCCGTTGCGGTAGGTCTCCGAGAGCTGCTGATAGCGGTTCGAGGTCGCCGCGACGATCGGGTTCAGCGTGGTCACCGCCAGCACGCCGATCAGGAAGGCGACGACCGCCGGTGCCAGCAGCGCCCGGATGCCCGAGCGCCCGGTGGCGCGCAGCACCACCAGTTCGCTGCTGCGGGCAAGCCCGACAAAAAGCACCACGGTCGACAGGATCATCAGCAACGGCAGGATGTCCTTGATCGCGCCCGGCGTGTTCAGCAGGGTCAGGCCAAGCATCTGCCCATAGTTCACGTCGGAATCGCCGAAACGGCGCACCTGTTCAAAGACGTCGATCAGCATGATCATGCTGAGAAAGACGGCCCCGATCAGCAGAAAGCTCCACGCAAAGCGGCGGGCAAAGTAGAAGTCGAGGATCATGCCACGCCCTCCGGGCTGCGCGGCCGCCGCTTCAGTGGATTGGGGAACGGCCGCCCGCCAAAGCGGAGGAACAGCGCCGCCACGCCCAGCCCGATCAGCGTCGGCAGGTAGAGCAGGGGCCAGAGCGAGGGGTTGGCCAGCACCGGGGGCGAGACCACACCGCGCAGGCCTTCGAGCACCACGAGGAGGAGGAAGGCGATCAGCGCCTGCCGCCAGACCCCGAAGCGCGAGAAGGTGCCGAGCATCAGCGTCGCATAGCCGATCAGTGCCACCGAGATGCAGATCAGCGCGCGCGCGAACCGCGTGTGCAGCTCCTCGGCCAGATCGCCACGGGTGAACTTCTCGGTCTCCGAGATCTTCTGGCTCTCGGTCATCAGTTCAAGCGTCGGAATGGCCCGGATGCTGCGCGTCCGAGTGTCGTCCACCTCCACCATGCTGGAGATGTCATAGGAGAAATCCACGAAGGTCGTGGTCGACAGCGTCTGCGTGTCGGTGTTCAGCCGCTGCGCGATCCCGTTCAGCATGATCAGGTTGGTCTGCCCGTCCTGCCGCGCGAGAAAGGCTTTCTCGCCGGTATAGATGATGTTCACCTCCGGGTCGCGGCGGTCGGACAGGAACATGTCGTGCAGGGTGCCGTCGTTGCCGATCTCGCGGACGTAGAAGGTCACGCCTTCGGCCGGGTGCAGAAAGCTCCCCTCGGTCAGCAGCCGCGCGGTCACATTGCGCGCCACTTCGGCCTCGCGCACTGCCAGCTGGTTGATCGACGCGGGCAGGAGCACATGGGTCAACATGCTCATCATCAGCGCGGTGACGATGCCAAAGGCCAGCGCGGGCCGCGCCAGCCGCCACGGGCTCGACCCCGTCGCCTGCATCACCGTCAGTTCGCTTTCCGCGTTCAGGCGGTTGGTCACGTAGACGGTGGCGGCAAAGGCGGCCATCGGCAATATCATGCGGATCAGGTTCGGCAGCGTCAGGGCGGAGAACTCGAGGAACACCAGCGCCGACTGCCCGTCGCCGATCAGGCGGTCGAACAGCACCACGGCGCGGTTGATCCAGAACACGATCACCAGAACCAGCGAGAAAAAGCCGAAGAAGAGCAGATATTGCGACAGGACGTATCTGTCGTAGCGAGTCACCCTGTTCTCCCGGATCGTGCGGTCTTGTCGTGGTCTTCGATCCTAGAGCAATAGAGGGACGGGGAAAACTGCTATCTGGTAATGACGGCAGAGGGGCGCTACCTCTGGTCCGACTGGACAGACGGAGCCCGATGATGAGCAGCTTGACCCCGATACGTTTCACCGACACCGATCTCGACGCGATCGCCACCGCCGAAGGGCGTGTGGCCGTGCTGGTGACGCCGGATGGCAGGCTGGACGCGGCAGCGCGCCGGGCCAGCAAGCTGACACGCGGCGCCCTGCAGCGCCTTGTCGACAGCGACCGCTTTGCCAAGGCCAAGCCCGGTCAGGTCCTCACCATCGGCTGGCCCACCGGCCTCGCCGCCGAGGCGCTCGACGTGCTGGTTCTGGAGCGCAACGCCTCCCCGGTCGAGGCCCGCAAGGCCGGGGCCAAGCTCGGGGCGCTCAAGGGCGGCAAGCCCGCGCTGGTGATGACCGGGAGCATGAAGAACGCCGCCGACCTCGCCCTCGGCATGGTTCTGCGCGACTATCGTTTCGACGCCCACAAGACAGCCGCAGACGCGGGCGAGGCGCCTGCCGAGTCGGTGATCTGCCACAACAAGTCCGAAGAGATTGCCGCCGCCGCCGCGCCGCTGCTGGCCGTGGCCGAGGGCGCGCATTTCACCCGCGACCTTGTGAACGAACCCGCCAACGTGCTCACCACCACCGAGTTCGCCAACCGTCTGGCCGAGATGAAAGCGCTGGGCCTCAAGGTCGAGGTGCTGGAAGAGGCGGAGCTCGAAAAGCTCGGCATGCGCACGCTGCTGAGCGTCGGGCAGGGTTCCGACAGCCCCTCCAAGGTCGTCGTGATGCAGTGGGAAGGGGGCGAGAAGGGCACCGCCCCGCTGGCCCTGATCGGCAAGGGTGTGGTCTTTGACACCGGTGGCATCTCGCTGAAGCCGGCGGCAGGCATGGAAGACATGACGATGGACATGGGCGGCGCCGGTGTCGTCGCGGGCGTCATGCGCGCGCTGGCGCTGCGCAAGGCCAAGGCCAACGTGGTCGGCCTCGTCGGGCTGGTCGAGAACATGCCCTCGGGCAACGCCACCCGTCCGGGCGACGTGGTGACCTCGATGAAGGGCGACACCGTCGAAATCATCAACACCGACGCCGAAGGCCGCCTCGTGCTGGCCGACGTGCTCTGGTACGCGCAGGACCGCTTCAATCCGGCAGGCATGGTCGACCTCGCCACCCTGACCGGCGCCATCATCATCGGCCTCGGACATCACAACGCGGGCGTCTTCTCGAACGACGATCCCTTCTGCAACGCCTTCCTCAAGGCCGCCGAGGCCGAGGGCGAGGGCGCATGGCGGATGCCGCTGGGGCAGGACTACGACGACCAGCTGAAATCGCGCATCGCCGACATGAAGAACGTGGGCGGTCGCCCCGGCGGATCGGTCACCGCCGCCCAGTTCCTCCAGCGCTTCGTCAAGGACGGGATGCCCTGGATCCACCTCGACATCGCTGGCGTGGCCTCGGTGACCTCCGACACCGCCTTCGCGCCCAAGGGTGCGACCGGCTGGGGCGTCGCGGCGCTGAACCGCCTCGTGGCGGACAAGTTCGAGGGCTGAGGCCCGTGGGCGCGGCCTATTTCTACCACCTGACGCGGGGCCCGCTGGAGCGGACCCTGCCGGTGCTGCTGGGCAAGGCGCGAGAGGCGGGCTGGCGCATCGCCGTGCGCGGGCGCGACGCGGACCGGATGGAGTGGCTGGACGAAAAGCTCTGGCAGGGGGCCGACGACGGCTTCCTGCCGCACGGCCTCGCCGGTGGACCGCACGACGCCCTGCAACCCATCCTTTTGACCACCGCGGCCGCCGCGACGAACGATCCCGCCTGCCTGATGGCCATCGACGGGGCCGAGGTCGCCCCGGAAGAGGTGCAGCGGCTCGAACGGGTCTGCGTCCTGTTCGACGGCAACGACCCCGAGGCCGTCCAGGTCGCGCGCGGCCAGTGGAAGGCGCTGACCGGCGCGGGCTGCTCGGCCCAGTACTGGTCCGAGGAAAGCGGTCGCTGGGAGAAGAAGGCGGAGAGCGGGCAGGGCGCCTAGCGCGACAGCACCAGCTTGCCGCCCGAGATCTCGATCTTGGCGAAGCGCTGGAGATAGGTCATCCCCAGCAGCGAGGTGTCCATCTCGCCATCGTTGACCGTGGCCGAGACATCGCGGTCGGTCACCGGCCCGAGGCTCACCGTGTCAAGCCAGACAGGCGCCACCTTGACCGTGCCGTTCGCCGTTCTGGCGGTGCCGTAGAACCCCTTGCTGGTCAGGTCGAGCCCCGCCTTCTGCGCGTCCGAACGGGTCAGGACCATGTCCGTCGCCCCGGTGTCGACGACAAAGCGCACCGGCTCTCCGTTCACCTCCAGCGTCAGGTAGTAGTGGCCATCCGGCGCGCGTGGCACCGTGATCTCGCCGCCCTCCATGCTGATCCGGGGCTGAAACGTGGTCGAGCTGCGGATATCCTCCCAGAGCCCGATGGCCGCGACCATGCCCACGAAGATCAGCGCCCAGAGCGCGGCATGCTGCAGCTTCTGGTTCAGCGACTCGCGGTTGCGGACGAACATCCAGAACACCAGCACGCTGCCCAGCAGGACAAGGTAGATCAGTCGGGCGGTCTGGTCGGATGTCACGGGCGCGGTCCTTTGCTGTCTCTGTCCGATATAGGTCCGCCCGCGCGTTCCGCTAGGAGGCGAAGCCAAAGGCGCGCAGACCGTCCAGCACGAACTGCACCGACAGCGCGGCCAACAGCATCCCCAGAAGCCGCGTCACCACGTTGATGCCAGTCCGCCCCAGCGCCCGCTCCATCAGGCCGCTGGCCATGAACAGCGTCATCACCAGCGCCATCACGGCAATGGTCACGCCAAAGGCCGCCATCACCCCCTCGATCCCCGGCCGCTGACCCGAGATCAGGATGACCGAGGCGATGGCGCCGGGCCCGGCGATCAGCGGAATGGCCAGCGGAAAGACCGAGGGGTCGCGATGCTCCTCCTCGTCGGCCTGTCCCTTGCGCCGCTGCGTGCGCCGTTCGAACAGCATGTCGAGCGCGGTCAGGAACAGCAGGATGCCCCCCGCCACCCGAAAGGCGGGCATCGAGATGCCGACAAAGCCCAGCACCGCCTCGCCGAACAGGGTGAACACCGCCAGCACCATGATCGCCACGCCACAGGCACGCAGCCCGATGGCCCGGCGCTGCTCGGGCTTCATGCCCTGAGTCAACGCAACGAACAGCGGCGCCAGCCCCAGCGGGTCGATCACCACGAAGAGGGTGACGAAGGCAGTGATGAGAAACGACATCTCCATGAGAGCGCAGGCTAGTCGTCGTCGCGCGAGCTGTCGAGCAGGCTCGCCACCACGGCGCGCAACATGGAACGGTCGATGGGTTTCTGCAGGAAGGGCATGTCGGTGGCCCAGGGCATCTGCCGCCGCTGCCGCTCGGATTCATAGCCCGACATGATCACCACCCGCACCATCGGATAGAGGTCGCGGATCCGGCGCGCCAGTTCGTGGCCCTGGATCGGGCCGGGCATCACCAGGTCGGTGATTACGAGGTCCGGCAGCTGCTTGGCCCGCGCGAGGTGGTTCAACGCCTCCTCGGCGTTGACCGCGATGCTCACCTTGTGGCCGTCCCGCTCCAGCTGACGCGCGACGACGCGCGTCACCCCGGGTTCGTCGTCCACCAGCAACACGCCCGCGCCGGTCGGGCGTTCGTTGTCGGGCTGGTCCGGCCCCGGATGACCGCCGGGCGCCACGATATCGCGCACCGGAAAGTACATGCTGACCGACGTGCCGGCACCTGCGGTGCTCTCGATCTGAAGTCCGCCATTGGACTGCCGGCAGAACCCCATGACCACCGACAGCCCGAGGCCCGAGCCTTCGCCGGCGGGCTTGGAGGTGTAGAACGGCTCGCTCGCGTGCCGCCGCACCTCCTCGTCCATGCCATTCCCATCATCGAGGACGGTCACCTTGACATAGGTCCCCTCGACGGGCGGCTCGTCGCTCTCGAAGTCTTCCATCTGGCCGGAGACCAGCGAAACCACCGAGGTCGAGGTCTGGATATGGCCGCCACGGGGCATCGCATCGCGGGCGTTGATCAGCAGGTTCAGCAGCGACTGCTGGAAATTCACCGCGTCGATCTCGGTCACCACGTGGCCTGCCGCCAGCGACCGGTCGACGGCGATGGTGGCCGGGCAGAGCCTGCCGAACATGGCCAGCGTCGGCTCGATCAGCTTGTCGAGGATCAGCGGCTCGGGGTTCAGCCGCGACTTGCGCCCATAGGCAAGCAGCTGGCGGGTCAGGTGGGCCGCATGGTTGGCCGCGTCGATGGCCTCGTTCAGGTACTCCACCCGGCTCTCGGCCTCCGCCTCGTCGGCGATCAGTTCGAGGTTGCCAAGGATCACGGTCAGCGTGTTGTTGAAGTCATGGGCGACACCGCCCACCAGTTGCCCGAGCGCTTCGACCTTCTGCGCCTGCACGATGGCCAGTTCCGAGTTCTGCCGCAGCCGCTCACTGCGCCGCAGCGCCTCGCGGGTGGTCGCGTTCTGCTGCTCGGTCAGGTTCACGCGGTGGGCAAAGTGGAACGCGGCCAGCCCGATCGACAGGATCATGGCAAAGGCCAGCACCGCCAGCCGGAAATCCGCGCTCATAACCGACTGGTTGGTCGCGAAGAGGGCCAGACCGCAGAGCACAAGGGGGCCGAGGATGATCACCGGCAGCAGGCGGCGCAGCATCACGCTGCCGTTCTCGCCCGCCAGCACCAGCGCGATCCAGCCATGCTGGGGCGCGGCCGTGACAAGGGCGAAGAGAACGCAGAGCAGCCCCAGCGCGGTGTGCAGCGCCATCGAGGTGTAGACCGGGTTCGCAAACAGCGCCTCGGCGTTGAACAGGTAGCCGATCACCGGGATGCAGACGACGCAGGCACCGACCGAGGCAAGGCCGGACCTGATGGACATCCACCTGTCCGAGGCATTCAGCGGAATCAGCAGGGTCAGCGCGCAGGCGAGGGAACCGATCGTGGTCGCCGCCGACATGGCGTCGCCCGGGGCAAAGTTGCTCAGACGGACCGGTTGGGTCAGTTCGGCGATCAGCACCAGCAGGACGATGACACCGCCCCCCTGCGCCACGATTTGCCAGGGACCGGACCGCGAGGGCCGGAACAGGCAGAGCGTCGCAATGGCAAGCACGAGAATGCAGACCGCCGTTTCGGGCACCATCGCCGGATAGCCGGGGCGGATGCGCACAAAAACCTGGTATCCGCCCGCCCATCCCAGCAGCAGATCGGCAAGCGCAGCAATGGCGGCGCAGATCGCAAGTATCTGCGCAATAACCCAGAAACGCGCGCCAGTCGCCCGCGCCCTCCCTGCAGCGGCTGCTACCTCTTCCGGCATGAATTTCCGTACTTACTGTCCCCTTGAGGAAATCATGCAGCGGAAATACAGGTTTTACCATTGGAACGTTCACCGCCTTGTGACAGGCCGGATCCGCACCTCAGATTCCGGTCTCGGCCCGCTCCAGCTTCTCCAGCGCCTTCATCCAGAGTTCCTCGGCCCGGTCGAGCCCATTCATGACCTCGGCGTACTTCTTCTGCCAAACTTCCGCTTCCCCGCGCTTTTCCTCTTCGTAGAGGGCGGGGTCGGCCAGCTTCTTGGCTAGCTTGTCACGCATTTCGTTAAGCTTCTCAATGCGTTCCTCTCCCTTCTTTACTTCGGACTTGAGGGCGAGGATGGCATCGCGAGAGGGCCGCTTGGGCTTGGCGGCCTCTTCCTTCTTCTTCTGCGGCTTGTCCGAGGCCAGCAGCATGGCGCGATAGGCATCGAGGTCTTCCTCGTAGGGCCTGACCGCACCGTTCGAGACCAGCCACAGCCGGTCCGCGACAAGGCTCAGCAGGTGCATGTCGTGGCTGACGAGGATCACCGCGCCCGAATAGGCTGTCAGCGCCTCCACCAGCGCCTCGCGGCTCTCGATGTCGAGGTGGTTGGTCGGTTCGTCGAGGATCAGCAGGTGCGGCGCGGGCAGCGTGGCCAGCAGCAGCGACAGGCGCGCCTTCTGACCGCCAGACAGGCGCCCCACCTCGGTCTCCGCCTGCGCGGCGCCAAGTCCAAAACCCGCCAGCCGCGCGCGCAGCTTGGCCTGGCCTTCCTCGGGCCGCTCGCGCAGCAGATGCTGCAACGGGGTCTCGTCCACGTGAAGCTCGTCCACCTGGTGCTGGGCGAAAAACCCGATCCGCAGCTTGGAGGAGGAGGTCATCCGCCCCTCCATCGCATCAAGACGTCCCGACAACAGTTTGGAAAGAGTGGATTTTCCCTCACCGTTCCGGCCCAGCAGGGCGATCCGGTCGTCCTGGTCGATGCGCAGGTTCAGGTTGCGCAGAACCGCCTTGCCGTCATAGCCGACCGAGACGCCCTCGGTCGAGATGATCGGCGGCGAAAGCTCCTCGGGCTCGGGGAAGGTAAAGACCACCCGTGCCGCGTCTTCCGGCATGGTGATGGTTTCCATCTTCTCCAGCATCTTCACCCGGCTCTGCGCCTGCTTGGCCTTCGATGCCTTGGCCTTGAACCGGTCGACGAAGCTCTGCAGGTGCGCGCGATGCGCCTGCTGCTTCTTGGCCGCCGCCGCCTGCACGGCGCGCTGTTCGGCGCGGGTGCGGGCGAAGGTGTCGTAGTTGCCGGTGTAGAAGGTCAGCTTCTTGTTCTCGAGGTGCAGGATCCCGTTCACCGCCCGGTTCAGCAACTGCCGGTCGTGGCTGATGATCAGCACGGTATGCGGGTAGCGGCCCAGATAGTTCTCCAGCCACAGCGCGCCTTCGAGGTCGAGGTAGTTGGTCGGTTCGTCGAGCAGCAGGTAGTCGGGTTCCGAGAACAGCACCGCCGCCAGCGCCACGCGCATCCGCCAGCCGCCCGAAAAGGCCGAGCAGGGCATCTTCTGCTCTTCGTAGGTGAACCCGAGGCCCTTCAGGATCGCCGAGGCGCGCCCCTCTGCCGACCATGCGTCGATATCGGCCAGCCGCGTCTGGATCTCGGCGATCCGGTGCGCGTCCGTCGCGGTCTCCGACTCGGCCATCAGCGCCGCGCGCTCGGTATCGGCGGCCAGCACGGTGTCGATCAGGCTGACCTCGTTGCCGGGCACCTCCTGCGCCACGCCGCCGATGCGGGCGCGGGCGGGCAGGGTGATGGTGCCGCCTTCCAGCGACAGCTCGCCCCGGATCAGGCGGAACAGCGTGGTCTTGCCCGCGCCATTGCGCCCGACGAGGCCCACCTTGTGACCTTCGGGAATGACGGCGCCTGCCTCTTCAAAGAGGTTCCGGCCTTCGACGGCGTATGTGATGTCTTCGATGCGTAACATGGGCGGCTCATAGCAGAGAGAATCCACCGCCGCCAGACGCCGCGCTATGGTCTCGCCGTAGAGGCTGTGATAGCCGCCGGGCCGGGCGCGAACTGCCCGAATTCCGCCCGAGTCCCATGCGCCCAGCCACCACGCCCCCGCACCTGTTCACCCTCGTTCTGTGCACCGCCATCGCGGTGCTGTCGCTGAACATGTTCCTCCCGTCGCTCGCGCGGATCGGAGAGGAGTTCAAGGCCGACTACGGGCTCGTGAACCTGTCGATTGCGGGCTACCTCGCGGTGACCGGCGTCCTTCAACTGTTGATCGGCCCGCTGTCGGACCGCTACGGCCGCCGCCCGGTGCTGCTGGTGTCGATGGCGATCTTCGTGCTCGCCTCCATCGGCTGTGCACTGGCCCAGTCGATCTGGGTCTTCCTCGGCTTCCGCCTGCTGCAGGGCGGGGTGATCTCGGCGCAGGTGATCTCGCGCTCGGTCCTGCGCGACATGTACCCCCCGAACGAGGCCGCCTCCAAGCTCGGCTATGTCTCGATGGTCATGTCGCTGGCGCCGATGCTCGGGCCGATGCTGGGCGGCGGGCTCGACATGGTGTTCGGCTGGCGCAGCGCCTTCGTTCTCTACATGCTGCTGGGGCTGGTCATCCTCGTGATGATCTGGGTCGACCTGGGCGAAACCAACAATAACCGCGCCGCCACCATGACCCAGCAGATCCGCGAGTATCCGCACCTGTTCCGCTCGCGCCGCTTCTGGGGGTACAGCCTCTGCGCCGCCTTCTCGGTCGGCGGTTTCTTCAGCTTCATCACCGGCACCCCGCTGGTCGCCGCCGCCTGGTTCGACATGTCCCCCGCGCAGGTGGGTCTGGGCATCGGCATCATCACCGGCGGCTTCATGGTCGGCAACTTCGTGACCGGGCGCCTCTCGATGCGCATGCAGCTTGTCACAATGGTGATCGCCGGGCGCGTCTTCGCCACCATCGGCCCGCTCGCCGGTCTGCTTCTGTTCTCCCTCGGCCTCGGCAACCTCTGGGTCTACTTCGGGTCCGCCATCGTGCTCGGCTTTGGCAACGGGCTGACGATGGCCAACGCCAACGCCGGGCTGATGTCGGTGCGCCCGCATCTCGCCGGCAGCGCCTCTGGCCTCTCCGGCGCCCTGACCGTCGCGCTCGGCGCGGTGCTGACCACTGTCACCGGCACCATCGTCACGGCGACCAACGCCCCCTTTGCCGTCCTCGGCCTGATGCTCTGCTGCGGTGTCTTCGGGCTCGCCTCGGCGCTCTTCGTCCGCTGGGTCGACCTGCGCGAGCCCCTGCCGGACGCCGTCTGAGCGCGGGATGCCGCGAATGCGAAAGGTTTTCGCCCCGGCAGGCAGTTTCGCGCGATCATAGCGCTTTTCTTGGCGCAATTCCCGTGTTAGGCGGCGCGCGAACCATTCCGGCGCCGATCACGCGCCAAGAACAAGGAGACGCAAGATGGCCCTGGAACGCACCTTTTCGATCATCAAGCCCGATGCAACCCGCCGCAACCTGACCGGCGCAATCAACGCCAAGTTCGAGGAAGCCGGCCTGCGCATCATCGCGCAGAAGCGCATCCTCATGACCAAGCAGCAGGCTGGCGTGTTCTACGAAGTGCACAAGGAACGCCCGTTCTACGACGAACTCTGCGAGTTCATGTCGTCCGCTCCGGTCGTCGTGCAGGTTCTGGAAGGCGAGAACGCCATCACCAAGAACCGCGAGATCATGGGCGCCACCAATCCGGCCGACGCAGCCCCCGGCACCATCCGCGCCGAATTCGCTGAATCGGTTGGCGAGAACTCGGTCCACGGCTCCGACGCACCGGAAACCGCGGCTGTCGAGATCGCCTACTTCTTCTCCGGTCTCGAGCTGGTCGGCTAAGCCACCGCTCTCCCGAGACGGAACAGGGCCCGCGCGGAGCGATCCGCGCGGGCCTTTTCATGTCTGGCGATCAGTGGCGGGCCGCCGCGTACTCGGCGATCAGCTCCGGCATGACCTCGCGCGGTGGAAAGCCGTCATACTGGTGCGGCGCCCCCAGCCGGGCAAAGGGCATACCCTCCGACAGCATGGTCTCCATGAAGGGCACTTCGGTCGGCGTGACGTCGAGCATCGAGGTCCGCACGTTCACCAGGAAATCGCGGTCATCGAAGAAGGTAAAGACCCAGCTCTTGCAGCTCTCGCAATGCATGTGGTTGAGGGTGGAGGCAGCGCTGGCCCCGAGCCCGCCGCGCACCGGCGTTCCGGACGTTACCTCGAAGGCGGGTTTCGGAATGCCGACCGTCAGCGAAAAGGCGCCCCCGGTCATCTTCTGGCAGTCCCGGCAATGGCAGGCCGCGCTGAAGAGCGGCGGCGCGCTGATCGAGAAACGCAGGGCGCCGCACTGGCAGCCCCCGGTGGCGGGCAGGGTGGCGATATCGGGCATGGTCGGTCTCCTCGGTTCAGGCGGACCATGCACCTCTCACGGGATCAGGGCAATGCCGCAGACCTGCACCCAAGACGACGAAACGGGCACCCTCGCAGGATGCCCGTTGCAGGAATAGTCAGGCTGCAGCGGCCGGCGCCGGTGTGGGCTCCACGAAGGGCACCGGCTGCGCCTCGGGAATGCGGTCGCGATGCTCCAGCCAGTCGCGCAGCAGTCGCGCGTTGCGGGTATTGGCCTTGTAGCCCACGTCGAGGATGTCACCGACCAGCGGAAGCAGACCCACCATCCAGTCGATGGCGATGTTGCCCGCCATCCGTCCCAGCAGGATCGTCGGCGCGCCCATCTCGCGCGCCTCGTTCACGATCCATGCCGCCGGGGCCAGCGCCAGCGTATCACCGATGCCCGGAACAAGACCGATGACCGAGTCCCACCCGAGGCGGATCGAGGTGAAGGGCAGGCGGAACGCGCGGTCCATCCGGTGCGCGACCCGCTCGACCCGCTCCAGCCGATCGAAATGATCATTCGGGATCACGGCGATCACGCGTGCTGGGGTTCGCGGGCGATGATCCACACGGCATGGACGATGCCGGGGATGTAGCCGAGAAGCGTCAGCAGGATGTTCAGCCAGAAATGCTTGCCCAGGCCCACCTGCAGAAACACCCCGAGCGGGGGCAGAATGACGGCGGCGATGATGCGGATCAGGTCCATGGTCGGAGCCTCCATTGCGTTTCACGTTCGCTCAGACAACACCGAAACCGCCCCGGCGGTTCCCTCGCAGGCGCAGCAGGCGCACGCGCTGCGCCTTAGGTTTGTGGTGTCAGGATACTGTAAACGCTTGAAAAACGCCGTTAGGCGCGACGGCGTACGCCGATCTCGTCAAGGATCGCCTCGATCCCGATCAGCGGGTCCGCCGTGATCCGCGCCTTGAGTGCATCGAAGCTCTTGCGCAGCGCTTCCTTCTCGGCCCCCTTGCAGTCGTTCCAGGGCCGTCCCTGCAGCGACATGTGCAGCACGTAGTACCAGATGAAATGCGGCTTCGAGCCCGATTCCAGCAGCCGCGCATAGGCCGCGTCCGCCCCCATTTCGCGCAGGGTCTCCGCATCCGGAATGCCCGCACGGATACAGGCCTCCTCGAAGGCAGGGCCAAGGTTGCGGATGGAGGAAATGGGTGTCGACATGGGGCCACTCTAGCGGCCGCGCGCAAGGGGGCAAGCGCCGCGAGGGGCGGATCGGCGGTCAGTTCCCGAAAATCCGCCGCAACCTGTTCCCCTTGCCGGGCTTTGCCGCCATTATGCCCTCGTTTGGCCCAGCTTCCAGCGCAGGACCGCTCCCGATGCCATACCGAGATCTGCCACCCCAATCCTTCTGGAAATCCTGCCGCGACGGCGATGGGTTCCGGCTGGGCGACATCTACGCGCCCCGCTTCGCGCTCTCTGCCGGAGACCGCGTGGCGACGGCGGGCAGCTGCTTTGCCCAGAACATCTCGCAGGAACTGCGCCGCTCGGAGCTGACCTTCGTCGATACCGAGCCCGCGCCGCGGGGCATGTTGCCCGGCGTCGCCCGGGCCTTCGGCTACGGTCTCTTCTCGGCCCGCTACGGCAACATCTACACCGCGCGCCAGATGCGCCAGCTGCTGGACGACGCCATCGACGGCCGCGTGCACGACACCGCCATCTGGGAGAGCGAGGGGCGGTTCTACGACGCGCTGCGCCCGGGGGTCGAGCCCGAGGGGATGGACTCGCCCGACGAGGTCGTCGCCCATCGCCTCAGCCACCTCGCGGCAGTCGCCTCGGTGGTGGCCTCGATGGATGTCTTCGTGCTGACCCTCGGCCTGACCGAGAGCTGGATCGACCGTGACAGCGGGCTCGTCTTTCCCTCGGCGCCGGGCGTGATCGCCGGAGCCTACGACAGCACGGCGCATGGCTTCGTGAACTTCGGATTCGCCGAGGTGATGGACGACCTGCGCGCCGTGATCGCCGTGCTGCGCATGGTCCGTGCAGACCTGCGCGTGATCCTCACCGTCTCTCCCGTGCCGCTCACCGCAACGGCGACCGGCGGGCATGTTCTCTCCGCCACCACCTATTCCAAGTCCGTGCTCCGCGCCGTCGCCGGCGAACTCGCGGCCACGGACCCGCTGGTCGACTACTTCCCGTCCTACGAAATCGTCGCCGGGCTGCCCTTCGGACCAGCCAACTACCAGAAGAATCTGCGCAACGTCTCCGATGCCGCGGTCGCGCGGGTGATGGACCTGTTCTTTGCCGCCCACGACCTCTCGCGCGAGGCGTCGGACGAGACGGACAGGCCCATCCGCGAGGAGGAGGCCTGCGAAGAGGCCCTGCTGGAGGCGTTTGCGGCGCAATGAAGCTCTGTGTCATCGGCAATTCACACGTCGCCATGCTGGTTCAGGCCACGCGCGAGGCCGCGCCCGAGGGGCTCGACCTCACCTTCTTCGCGCGTCAGGGGCGCGGGCCGGAGGGCGTGCGCCTGAAGGGCACCGAGATGTTCGCGCTGCACAAGTCGCTGCAGCAATCCCTCGCGCGCATGGGGATGCCCGACCGCGTCGACCTCGCCACCTTTGACGGTTTCGTGCTCGTCGCCATGACCGCCTCGGTCTTCTCGATGTCGGGCATGGTCTCGTCCCACGCGGTCCACGGCTGGGGCAACAACGAGGACGAGCGTCCGCTGATGTCCCGGGCCGCGCTGGAGGCATCGCTGCGTACCTCGATAGTGGACAACATCGCCCACCGCATGCTGCGCAAGATCCGGCGGGTCAGTGACAAGCCGGTCCTCCTTGTACCCCAGCCGTTCCCGGCCGAGGCCGCCATCGCCCCCGGCACCCGGTTCCCGGCCCTGCGCGAGATCCATGACCGTGGCATCGGGCCTCAGGCGGTCGCGGCGCTGCGCAATGCCCATGTGGATGTCTTCGGCGACATGGCGGGGGTGCACCTGCTGACCCAGCCCGATGAAACCGTGGTGCAGGGCTTCCTCACCGCCGAGCCCTTCACGCGCGGCGCGGGCAGGCTCAACCCGGAGGGGCGCCAGCCCGAGGATGACCTGCTGCATGCCAACGCCACCTATGGCCGTCATGTGCTCGACCAGATCGCGGGCGCGTTCGAGGCGGCCTGAGCCGATCGCTACAATCCGCAGGATAATCCGGGGCCGCTGAAACGCGCCCTTAACGCCCGCAAGGTAGAACTGGCCTCTCCATTGCCGGAGGCCCAGACCGTGACCAAGCCCCTCTACGTGCTGGCAGGGCAAAGCAACGCGCAGGCGATGCGCGACGCTATCCGCATGGAACTAGAGGCGCGGCATGGTCCGGGTGGCTTCGTGCTGGTCGAGGTCGCGGCTGCCGGGGCCCCCCTGACCTTCAAGCGCAGCGGCGAAGACTGGGCCGCCGGGGACGAGTTGCGGCAGGAGCTTGTCACCGCGACGGTCGCGGCGTTGCAGGCTGACCCGGAGGCCCGGGTCGCGGGCCTGATCTGGCTGCAGGGAGAGGGGGACACCCATGCCGTCGCCCGCGCCGACACCTACGCCACCCGCCTTGCCGACCTGGTGGAGGACTGGCGCACCGCTGTCGCCACCCGGTTCGGGGCGGTCGATACCGGCATCGGGACTGCCCCCGTCGCGCTCGCCTCGCTCTCGGCCCGCGCCCCGGCGGCGCAGGAGCGGAGCCAGTGGGGCGACGTCATCGCGCAGCAACAGGCGCTCGCCGAGGCGGAGCCGCTGTTCCGCCGGGTCGACCCCGACCCCCTGATGGCGGGCCTGCAACCCGGTGCGGTCTTCCCCGACTGTTTCCATTACGCCGCATCGGTGCGACCCACCCTTGCCACGGCACTGATCGCGGCGCTGTCGGAGGGCCCGTCGCTGGCCCGCGGCCCGTGGGACGACCTGCTGACCGGCACCGCTGGCGCCGACGCGCTGGCGGGCGGTCGGGGGGACGACACCTACCTCGTCAATCACGCCGGCGACCGGATCGACGAAAGGGCCGGCGGCGGCAACGATACCGTCATCGCCAGTATCACCGTCTGCCTGCGGATCTGCGCCCCGCAGGTCGAGACGCTGACGCTGACCGGCCTCGCCGACCTCGACGGCACCGGGAACAGCGGCCACAACGTGATTACCGGCAACGCCGGGAACAACCTGCTGCGCGGGGGACGGGGCGACGACGCCCTCTTCGGCGGGGCCGGTAACGATACCTTCATCGACGCGCGCGGGGCCAACCGGATGGCGGGGGGCCCCGGGGACGATACCTACGTGATCACTGGTCACTCCAACCGCATCGTCGAACTGGAGGGCGAGGGGTGGGATACCGTCCGCGCCTCGGTCGACATCACCCTGCGCTTTCACAGTCAGCACATCGAAGACCTCGTGCTGACCGGCCGGGACGATGTGAACGGCACCGGCAACGGGTTCGGCAACCTCATGCTGGGCAACGGCGGTGACAACAGGCTCGACGGGGCATGGGGCGATGACGACCTGCGCGGCCGGGGCGGCGATGATCGCCTGATCGGGCACATGGGCAACGATACGCTCACCGGCGGCGCGGGTCGCGACACCTTCGTCTTCGCCCCGGGGCACGGCGTGGACGTGGTGCGTGACTTCACCCCGGGCGAAGACCGCCTGGAGCTGCAGGACCGCGCCCGCACCGATGTTCACCTGTCGGCCAGCGGCGGCGACACCCTCGTCACCCTTGGCGGTGGCGACGAGATTCGCCTGTTCGGCGTACAGCCCACTGCGCTGGAACCGGGCGACATCCTGTTCCTCTGAGGGCTTTCCCTCGCCCCAACCAGTGTCGATCTTGCCGCTTTCGTGATGGGTTAACGGTGGGTTAACTTTTTTCACAGGGAATCTGTGCTAGATTTACCCTGCGTCATCTTCGGAGGCTCGCCAGAAGCAGAGGTAGCCCGCTTGCCGAAAGACCCGGCTGGCATATGTCTGCGACAGTGAACCCGGTCGATGCCGTCCGCACTGTCTGCGACCTGCAGGAGCAACTGCCGGCGCGGAAGACCCTTAGCGAGGTGGCCTCGAGGAGTAGGCACGTTGCCCGAAGGTACGCAGAACCGACCAACCTCCGCCTTGGCCACGCTGCTGGCCTGGTGCATCATGACCGTGGGCTTCCAGGTCTTCCTCGTCCGCGCGGGCGCGATGGGCCCGGGGCTCGTCACCGAACAGATCGGCTGGTCCTTCGCCGTCATCTCGGCCTTCCTCATGGTCCTCGTCCTCTACAAGGATTGGGACGACGTCGGGGTAGAGCAACCCATGCGATGGGCGCACCTGCCGATGCTGTGGCTGCCTTTGCTCTACGTCGTCGCGATGCTCGGTCTCGCCGTCTCGCTGGGCCTGCCCCCGGTCTCGGTGCTGATCATGGTGATGATCAACAGCCTTCTCATCGCCTTTTCCGAGGAACTGATGTTCCGGGGCATCCTCTTCGCCGGCCTGCGCCGCGCGCTGCCGCTCTGGCCCGCGGTCCTCGCGGTGACGGCGCTCTTTGCCGCCGTGCATGTCCTCAACCTGCTTCTTGGTGCCAGCATCGTTCTGACCGGCGTTCAAGTGGTGGCGGCCTTCCTGAACGGGCTGCTCTTCATGGCCATCCGCCTGCGCTCCGGTTCACTCTGGCCCTCGATCCTGCTGCATGCGCTCTGGGATTTCTCGGCCTTCATGCTGCTGCAGGCCTCGCCGACCGGGGGCCAGTCCGGCACCATGCCGCTCTCCACCGCGATCTGGCCCGTTCTGCTAGTGCTGCCCAACGGGCTCTATGCCCTCTACCTGATGCGTCGCAAGTCGCTGATCTCACCGGCGAAACGGATCACGCCGCGCGAAGGTCAGCGCGGCTGAGGCCTGTCTTTCGCGGTTGGAGCCTCTATACTGCGCCGGAACGGTCCGCCGGGACGGCAACAGGAAGAGACAGGCAGGATGTCTGAAAGAACAGGGGTCTTCGCAGGACGCGGCGCGCTCGCCGCCCTTCTGCTGGCGGGGCTGTGCGCATGGGGCGGGCCGCTGGCCGCGCAGGACGACGAGGCCCCGATGCAAGAGTCCGAGCCCGTCTTGGAGGAGGACGGCGCGGTGATGACCGGGGTGGACCCCGACGCGCCCCTGCTGACCGGCGAGATCGAGGAAGATGTCGAGGTCGACGTGCCCGAGGGCAGTATCCTGACCCTGCACGCCGCGCCCGAGAGCGAGGCAACCGTCACCGGAGAACTGGAACGCGGGGCCGACGTGCGCAACCTCGGCTGCCGCACGGAGAACGGCCGCCGCTGGTGCCGCGTCGAAACTCCCAGTGGCGAGGGCTGGGTCGTCGCGCGCTTCCTGCGCTACGACTCCGGCCCCGGACGCCGGATATCCGTCAGCACGACACCCCCGCCGCGGTCGGTCGAGCAGGAGAGCCGGTGGGTGGTGACTGGCCTCGCCGTCGGCGGCTTTGCCGGCTACCGCGCCGGACCGTCCCCGCGCGACCGCGTGCTCGGCGGTTTCCCCGTCGGCCGCCCGCTGCGCAACCATGGGTGCAGCCGGCACGGCGGGCGCGACTGGTGCCAGGTCTCGCCGCTGGGTGGCGTCGCCGTCAGCGGCTGGATCGAACGCCGCTATGTCGAACCCTACGCGCCGCTGCGCGCGGAGCCCCTGCAACCGCAGTCCCCGGGCCGCGTGGGGCAATACGGAGACGAGGAGCCGGACGTCATGCTGCAACAGGGCGGCGACCTCGAAGTCTCCTTCGTGACCGGCTGCTCGCTGTTCTTCGCGCCCGACCGCACCCTGCGCGCCGCCTCCTCGCGTTGCACCCCCGCCGAAACCCTCGCCGCCGACGACGCGGCACGCCGCTTCCTCGCCCAGCTTGAGGAATAGGCAGGCAGTGCCGCCCCGCTCCTGACCGGAGCGGCCCGCGCCGCGTTTTCCTCGCGGCGGTGGTTGCCGTGGGTCCACGGGGAAAGTAACCAGTCCATCGGCGGCAGGACGCCGGGTCCGGAAAGCCGGGGCGACTCGGGCGGCCCGTCCTCCGCACGTGAAAAGGGAAGCTCTACGTGACGATTTACATTTCCGGGGGCTCCAATTCCCTCAAGAAAGACGGCTGGGTCCCAAAGCTTCACGAGGTCCTTGGGTCGCAGACCGATCTCAGGAACATCTCGATCGGTGGTGCGCCCTCCCAGATGGGTGCCTACCGCAGCCTGTTCAGCATCTCGATGGAGGCCGGGGATACGGTGCTCTGGGAGTATGCGATCAACGACGAGCTTCATATCGACCTGCGCGGCTACGAGGTCGACACGCTGCTGAACGGAGTGGAGTGGCTGCTGCGTGGGTGTCACCAGCGCGGGATCAAGTTCGCCGCGATGGTCTTCCGCACCCGGCGCCGCCATCTGCGTCCGACGGATTGCACCTATACCGAGAAACTGGCCGCGCTCTTCCGGCACTACGATGTTCCGGTCTTCGACGTGAACGCCGAGTTCGCGATCCGTCGTCCGCGCAAGGACGGGGTGCAGGCCAGCCACTACAGCGACAACGCGCATTACGACACCGAGAAGAGCATCATGAAGATGATCGTCAAGGGTGCGGTCGAGATGGTCGAACAAGCCCGGGTGCCTGCTGACAGCGGGCCGGGCACCGATCTGGTGGTGTATGACCGCTTCGAGGGCGGCGAGCAGTCCCGCTTCGAAAACAGCGCAGGCGCGTTCGAGGTCTGGAAACCCGGCGAGAGCGGCATGTCGGTCCAGTTTGAAGAGGCCGGTACCGTTGTGGGGCTCGTCCTGCTCTCGACCACCAAGGGGGGCGTTATCGATGTCTCCCTCAACGGCTCCTCCGCGCGCATCTCCCTCGCGTTCAAGGAAAAGAACTACGACAAGCCCATGATGAAGTTCATCTCGCTGCCCACCCTGACCGGCCAGCCGCTGACCTTCGAGGCCGGGGACAGCTTCCGGATCGACTGGGCCGACACCGCCGAGGGCGCGCTTGCCGATCTCAAGTTCAATGCCAACCCGGGCCCCCGCGTGGTGAGTGGCCGGGAGGCGCGCATCGCGGCACTTCTGGTGCAATCGGCGCTCACTGCCGAGGTGAGTTCCGCGCCGCGCGGCGGGCTGGTGAACCGACTGCTCGGCAAGACGGCGCGCCCCTAGTCCATCTGGGGCCAACTGCCCAACCGTCCAATCCGTGCCGCCTTCGCCCCCACCGGGGCGGAGGCGTTCGCATTCCGGACAGCCCCCCGACCGATCCGGATAGACAATCGCCCTGCACAGTGAGGAAATGTCGGCATAGCCTGACGCGGTTTTTCGCGAGGGGCGCGTGCCGGTCACATCAACGAGTCCTCCGGTACATGCCCCCGCGACCAAAGGAGGCCCGGCAATGCCTCGTCCGGGCCTCCCGCAGATCTCTTGATTTTCTTCTTGGAATGGATTGGACCGATGAAACCCAGACTAGCCCTGTTTGCCATTGTCCCCCTCATCGCGGGATGCCTCGACGATTCCGATGGCGATCTCTCCGGCACGCCGAGCGAGTTCGCGCAGATGAAGGCCCCCTGTGTGAGCCAGGCTGCAAGGATGACCAACATCCCGGCGGACCAGATCGTCGTCACCAACGAGATCCAGACCGGGGGCGGGCCGCTCCTGACCCTCGATGCGCGGGGCACCAGCTACAGCTGCCGCAAGGAGGCGGACGGCAGCGTGACGGTCTTCAGCGAATTCGCCAACTGACCGCCCTCGGGCGGACGCACCATGAGAGGGGGAGAAAGCGATGACATTGCTGGCCAAGTTCACTCGTAGGCGTTCCGCGCGTTTGCGCAGCTTCGCGGTCATGGCGCTGCTGCTGCTGTCCCCCGGACTGTCGATGGCGCAGATGGGGCCGGATTACTGGAAGGTCACCGGGGTCAGTTCCGATGACCATCTCAATATCCGCAGCGGGGCCGGGGCCTCTTACCGCGTGGTCGGCATGGCGCCCAACGGATACGTCTTTCGCAACCTTGGGTGCGAGGGCACCGGCACCAGCCGCTGGTGCCATGTCGAGACACCCGATGGCGGCCTTTCGGGCTGGGTGGCTGGCCGCTACCTCACCGAATCCGGGGCTCCGGGCCATCACACATCGCAGGCCAACGACGTGCCCGAACTGTTCATCCGCAGCTCCGGCGAGATGGAGGTGCGCTTTCACACCGGCTGCACCGCACTGTTCAATTCCTCCGGACGCAGGATCGGAACCGGCGGCAGCTGCTCCGGTACCCAGCTGACCCGGGCGAACGCAGCGGTGGAGAGCCATATGCGCGAAAGCGGTGGGCATGGGGGCACCTCCGGCGGCGGGGCCGATGTCAACCTCTCGGGCCGGGGCATCCTGCACGGGGGCGGCGGCTCGATCGACGGCAAGGTCTTCGGTCACAAGGAAGGCGCCTATGCCGTCATGATCAGCGGGGGCACGCATGTCATCACCTGCACCGGCCTGTTCCAGAGCGCACCGATGACCGTCAAGAGCCAGAGCACGCGCCTGCACTGCACCAGCGGCGCCTCGGGCACCGCAGTGCTCTCGACCAACCGGAACGGGCAGGGCGCGACGCTCACCTTCACGCTCTCCGATGGCGAGGGCGGCTACATCCTGTTCTGACGACGCATCGCAGGGCGCAACCCCGGCGCGCATTGGCTTGGTGATTTCCCGGTTCCGGGTTAGTCTCGGCACAAGGCACATTTGAGACGTTCAACTTTTACAGATCATTAGACCCGGCGTGCACCGGGGCGCGACTGGCCGAAGACCCTGCAAGAGGGGGCCTGCGTCGCCCAGAGGCCCCAAGTCCGGAGCATCCTGCCGCTGGAGGGGAGGAGATGCTGAATTATACGAGCGAGCGCTGGACAGAGGGCACATCGGCCCCCGGCAGACACACCGCGCTTCTGTTCAGCCGGGCCGCGCGGTTCGATTTTCTGACCCGGTCGAAACGCGCGCTCGCAGTCCGGCGCGCCAGCTTCGACAACAGCAGTATCAGCCTGCTCGGCGTAACCTCCTCAGGCCACCAGATCGAACTGACCGACGAAGACAGCATGACCCTGATGTTCCCGGTCCGGGGGCGGCTGGAAGTGGTCCATGACAGGCGTCTGCTGGTCGAGCGGGACGGAGGGCTGCTCGGCTTCGGTCCCAGCCGGCGTCAGACCCGTGTTATGGGCGAGGAGGGCGACCGCTTTGCCGCCTACATGCTCAAGGCGCCGGTCCGCTCCGCCCCGTTCACGCTGGCGCAGCCGCCTCTGGGGCCGGAGGCTTCGGCCGACCCGCTGCTGGTCACCCGCAAGGGCGCCGCCGCCGCGCTGGGCGAGCTGATCCGCTACATCCTGACCGACCTCGCCTCCGAGACCCCGCTGCTGCTCTCGGACCGGTCGGCGGCACTGGTCGAGGCGCTGCTGATCGACCACGTGGAGCAGCTGTTCCTCGATCCCGCCACCGCCCGCAGCGCCGACCAGCCGGCGGCCATCGTGCGCGAGGCCGAGGATTACATGCGGGCCTATTACCCCGAACCCATGCGGATAGAGGACATCGCCCGCGCCCTGGGGATCACCCCGCGCCATCTTCAGTCCGCCTTCCGCCGCAGCAGCGGTTGCAGCCCGTGGGAGAGGCTCACCGCGATCCGTCTGGACGAGGTCAGGCACCGCCTGCTGGCCGGGCGCGGGGAATGCACGGTAACCGGCGTGGCGATGGACTGCGGGTTCAGCCACCTCGGACGTTTCGCACAGACCTACCAGAGCACCTACCGCGAGCTGCCCTCGACCACCCTGCGCCGCGCCCGCCGGGACCTGAACTGAACCCGCCCCGGAGGGCCGGGGGTACGTAATTCGGACATGCGCGGCCCGATCCGGATAGTCGGCCCGCGCGCCTTCGGTCTAGGATTCCACGCAAGACGGCGCGCCGGGGCCGGACGATTTCTGAAAGGACGTCGACGTGATCAGATACCACCTAGCCGCAGTGCCCTTCATTGCCGCCACGGCCACCCTCTGCCTAGCACAGGACGGCCCGACCTTCGACTGCGCCAAGGCGGAGAGCTCCGCCGAGAAGCTGATCTGCGAGGATCCGGCGCTCGCCGCCCTCGACCGGCGCCTGGCCGAGGTCTTCGAGGCGGCGGTCGCCGTGACCAGCGGCCTCGACGCGGGGGCCCAGACCGCCACCGACGAGTTGCGCGCCTACCAGCGCGGATGGATCAAGGGGCGTGACGAGTGCTGGAAGGAGACCGACCTGCGCAGTTGCATCGAAACCGAGTACCTGCGGCGCGAGGGCGAACTGGTCGCCGAATGGATGCTGGAGGAACCGGCCTCGGTAACCACCTATCTCTGCGGTCAGGGCCCGGCAGACGAGTTGATCATCTACCTGTTCCCCAACGAGCTGCCGGGCATCCGCGTCGAGCGCGGGGACAGCATCGGCGTCGGCGCCCAGACCTCGGTCGATACGCCCGACACCTACTACCTGCGCCAGATGGGGAGCGTCACGCTAAACGGTCCGGAAGCGCTGTGGGAGGATGCCTACGGCAAGGCCACGACCTGCACGGCGCAGGGCTGAGGCGGGCAGGGCGCTTAACGTCACACGCGCTCCGTCCGGCACAGACAACCGCAAGCGAGGGAGAGTTCCGCCATGACACCCGACCAGGTACTGACCACCGTCGTCGCCCTCCTGTCCGGGGCGGGCGACCCGGCCTTCGACGCCCTCCGGAACGGCGGGCACGACGACAGGTATCCCGTCGCCATCGAGAACTGCCCGCGTCCCCTCGGCGCGCTCGAGGTAGAGGGCAAGACGGTGATCTGCGGACGCATCTCCGTCCCGGAAAACCACGAGGCCGACAACGGCCAGACGATCCCGCTGGCCTTCGCGGTGCTCAAGGCGCGATCCGAGGCACCGGCGACCGATCCGGTGATCTACCTGCATGGCGGCCCCGGCGGCTATACCGTGCAGGACATCCCCTTCAACGCGCGCGTCTTCGACTTCGTGCGTGACCGGCGCGACGTGATCATCTTCGATCAGCGCGCCTCGGGCATCTCGGACAAGACCATCGCCTGCTACAACGAGTTCTCCAAGGACTTCATGCAGTTCGTGAAACCCGATGACGAGGACAAGATCTTCGAGCCCGGCCAGCCGCTCGCCCGCTGCATCGCCGAGACCGCCGAGAGCGGTGTCGATCTCTCGCTCTACAACACCACCCAGAGCGCGAAGGACGTCCGCGCCATCATGGATGCGCTGGGCTACCCGGAGTACAACGCCTTCGGCATCTCCTACGGCACCAAGCTGGGGCAGGAGCTGCTGCGCGCCGCTCCCGAAGGGCTGCGCAGCCTCGTGATCGACAGCATTGCGCGCGTCGACAATGCCTCCTACGACAGCAACGGCGTCCCGCCCGATCAGGCGCTGGGCTGGGTGGTGGACTACTGCGCCGCCGACGAAGCCTGCGCCAAGGCCTTTCCCGATCTCGAAGCCACCATCGCCGCCGTCGGCAAGCGGCTGGGCGAGGAGCCCCCTCTGAAGGTCGCCGGGCAGGAGGTGGGCCCCGAGTTCATCGACAGCCTGCTTGAGCTCAGCAACCGCACCGCCGCTCCCTTTACCATGTACCTGCCGCAGGTTCTGACCGAACTGGCGCGGGGAGAGACCGCGACCGCCGACAAGCTGCTGACCGGCGGTCTTAATCCCGATGCCTCTCCCGCCGCCCTGATGGCGCGCTTCGGCGCGCGCCTGAACGACGCAGACCGCACCGTCGCCGAGGTCGCGCTGATGCAGGCCGACCAGATGCGCAGCCTTCAGGCCGCCACGGCCAAGCTGCTGTCCTCGCTCTCCGACGAGGTCTCGGCCACCGGCTCCGCCGACACCGAACAACTGTTTGACGACCAACTGTCCGCCGTCGCGCAGGGGATGGAGGCCGACGACCTGCTCGCCATGCTGCAGGACTACGTGCTCTTCATCGGCCAGCAGCCGGACCGCGAGGCCATCGAGCGTTTCGTCACCCTGCACGTCCCCGAGGCCGAGCGCCCCCGCATCCTCGGGCTCGTCGCCGCGATGACCGACGAGGATGTCGCCGCCTTCTACGAACGCGCGCGCATCGACTCGGCCAAGTTCACCTCGAACACGCGGATGATGTTCTCTCTGGGGATCATCGCCTGTCAGGAGGATTTTCCCTTCAACTCGCGCGAAGGGTTCGACAAGGTCTCGGCGCAGTACCGTTTCCCGGTGATCGACGTCGGCGTGCGCGAGGACACCATGCCGCTCTACGGGTTCTGCGACCTCTTCGACAAGCACCCGCGCGAGGGCTACCACGACCCGGTGTCGAGCGAGCTCCCCGTCCTTGCGATGGCGGGCACCAAGGACACCCAGACCAACCCCGACGCCGCCGAGATGGTGGTGCGGACCCTCCCGCAGGGGCAGGCGGTGCTCTTCCCCGAGGCCGGGCACGCGGTCATCCAGTTCTCGCAATGCGCCCGCGACATCGCCGCGGCCTTCCTCGAACACCCCGAGGCCCCGGTAAACGCCGCCTGCACGGACAAGCTCAAGCCAAAGTTCTACGTGCCGCCTCCCGCCAAGTAGGCGCGCTGGCGGCTTGTGTCTTGACCGTGGCTGTCGTTAGCTGGCTCGAACCCCGCCGCATTCCGGTCCTCCGGACAACCCCGAGCCACAGACAATGTCTTTTACCCTCAAGCAACTGAGATACTTCGTTGCCGTCGCCGAAAAGGGCTCGGTCATCGGGGCGGCCCAGACCCTCTCGATCTCGCAATCCGCGGTGACCGAGGCGCTCAAGAACCTCGAGGCCGATCTGGGTGTGCCCCTGTTCGAGCGTCACGCGCGGGGCCTGACCATCACCCACAGCGGCCATCAGTTCCTGCGCCATGCCACCAAGATCCTCTCCGACGTCTCCGGCGCGCGGCGGGCCTTCAAGCGACCCCCGGGCAAGACGGCGGGCCGCCTCAACATCGGGGTGACCTCGCTGATGGCGGGTTACGTCATGTCGGACCTGCTCTCGCGCTACCGCCGGATGAACCCCTCGGTCAACGTCTCGGCGCTGGAAGATACCGGGGAGTACCTCGAACACCTGCTGATCGGCGGCGAACTGGACGTCGCCGTCATGGTCATCTCGAACCTGCGCGACCGCATGGCGCTGCAGACCGAGATCCTCGATGTCTCGACCTTCCGTCTCTGGCTGCCGCTGGAGCACAAGCTGGCCAACCGCGAAAGCATCGGGCTGGACGACGTGGCGCGCGAGCCGCTGATCATGCTGAACGTGGACGAGATGGAGGAAGAGGCGGTCAAACTGCTCTCGGCCTTCGGCAAACGACCCCAGATCGCCTTCCGGACCCGCAGCGTCGAGGCCGTGCGCAGCCTCGTGGCAACCGGCTCGGGCGTGGCCCTTCTGCCCGACCTCGTCTACCGCCCCTGGTCGCTCGACGGCGACCGGATCGAGAGCCGCGATGTCTCGGGCGCGCTGCCCATCGTGCAGGTGGGGGTCGTCTGGCGCCGCGGACTGCCCCTGTCGCCCGCCGTGCGCGACTTCATCTCGCTGGCGCGGATGGGGCAGGGCGGCAAGCACCTTCGCGTTTGACGTGTCCGAGCTATCGGAAATTCCGAATGGTAGTTTCTGATTATTGAATTTGCGAACGCAGACGCGCCTTTGCATAGTGATCCTGCGACGGATGGACCGTGGGCCCTGGGGCCGTGCGGCCCCGGATCGCGCCCGGATCAGCCGGGTCCATAGCAAAAAACATCTTGGGTATCCGGCGGCGCCGCCGGGCCGGTCGCCTGCGGCCGGTCCACGAGGTCGCGCGCTCTGCCCCGCAGGGAGATTGCAATGAGACAGACATTCATCACTGCCGTGGTGAGCTCCATCACCGCCGCGGCAGTCGCGACCGGGGCCACCGCCCAGATGACCGCGGTCGGCGAAGGCGAGGGCGCGCTCTCCATCGTCGCCTGGGCCGGCTACATCGAGCGCGGCGAGACCGACAAGAGCTTCGACTGGGTCACCAAGTTCGAGGAAGCGACCGGCTGCATGGTCTCGGTCAAGACCGCGAACACCTCCGACGAGATGGTCGCGCTGATGAACGAGGGCGGCTTTGACCTCGTGACCGCGTCGGGCGATGCCTCGCTGCGGATGATCGCGGGCAAGCGGGTCCAGCCGATCAACATCGACCTGATCCCCTCGTGGAACACCGTGGATGACCGCCTCAAGGAAGCGCCCTGGCACTACGTCGACGGCACCCACTACGGCACCCCCTACATGTGGGGCCCGAACGTGCTGATGTATAACACCGAGGCCTTCGCCGAAGCCCCGACCTCGTGGAGCGTGGTGTTCGAGGAAACCACCCTGTCGGACGGCCAATCCAACAAGGGCCGGGTCCAGGCCTACGATGGCCCGATCCATATCGCGGACGCCGCCAACTACCTGATGTTCCACAAGCCCGAGCTGGGCATCAAGGACCCCTACGAACTGACCCCCGACCAGTACGCCGCCGCGCTCGACCTGCTGCGCGGCCAGCGCGAGCTGGTCAGCCGCTACTGGCACGACGCCTTCATCCAGATCGACGACTTCAAGAACGAGGGCATGGCCGCCTCCGGCTCCTGGCCGTTCCAGGTGAACCTGCTCAAGGCCGACAACGTGCCGGTCGCCTCGGTCATCCCCGAGGAAGGCGCGACAGGCTGGGCCGACACCACCATGCTGCACGTCGACTCCGAGCATCCGAACTGCGCCTACAAGTGGATGGAGCACCAGCTGAGTTCCAACCTGCAATCCGACCTCTCGGTCTGGTTCGGCGCAGTGCCCTCGGTTCCGGCGGCCTGCACTGACGGTCGCGGGATGCAGAACCAGGAGGGCTGCGATGCCAACGGCCTCGCCCAGTTCGACAAGATCAAGTTCTGGAAGACCCCTGTCGCCAACTGCGAAAGCCAGGGCGAATGCGTGCCCTACTACCGCTGGGTCTCCGACTACATCGGCGTGATCGGCGGCCGCTGATTTCCTGAAACCCCGCCCGTGCCGACCCCGTCGGCGCGGGCCAAGACCGGACCATCTCCATGTCAGCCGTATCTTTCGCGAACGTCTCGCGCCACTTCGGGGCGGTGAAGGCGGTGGATGGCGTCAGCCTCGCCATCGCCGAAGGCGAATTCTTCGCCATGCTGGGGCCCTCGGGCTCGGGCAAGACCACCTGCCTGCGCCTGATCGCGGGGTTCGAACGACCGACCTCGGGCGATATCCGCATCTTCGGCGAGTCCGTCGCCGACCTGCCGCCCTACAAGCGGCACGTGAACACGGTGTTTCAGGACTATGCGCTCTTCCCGCACCTGAACGTGATCGACAACGTCGCCTACGGCCTCATGATCGCCGGGCAGGGCCGCAAGCAGCGCCACGCCGCCGCCGAGGAGGCGCTGGAGATGGTGCGCCTCGGCGGCTACGGCACGCGCAAGCCCTCCGAGCTCTCTGGCGGTCAGCGCCAGCGGGTCGCGCTGGCCCGCGCGCTGGTGAACAAGCCGCGCGTGCTGCTGCTCGACGAACCGCTGGGCGCGCTCGACCTCAAGCTGCGCGAGCAGATGCAGGAAGAGCTCAAGGGCCTTCAGCGCCAGCTGGGCATCACCTTCGTCTTCGTCACCCATGACCAGGGCGAGGCGCTGTCGATGGCCGACCGCGTCGCCGTCTTCAACGACGGCAAGATCATTCAGGTGGGCGGCCCCGAGGATATCTATTTCCGCCCCGAGGTGCCCTTCGTCGCCGATTTCGTCGGCTCCTCCAACGTGCTGCCCGAGGCGCTGGTGGCCCGCCTGACTGGTGAGCGCTGCCCGGCGGCCATCCGGCCCGAACGGCTCCGGCTGGCATCGGACGGCCCGCTCAAGGCGCGGGTCACCGGCCTCAGCTTCCTCGGCCTTACCACGCGCGTCAGCTTCGAGGCCGAGGGCACGCGCCTGACCGCCCTGCTGCCGCAGGACGCGCCGCGCCCGGTCGAGGGCGAAACGGTCGGCCTCACCTGGGCGGCGGACGATCTGCACCTGATGCGGGCCGGGGCATGAGCATGGCCCAGACCAGCGACAGCTTCAGCCAGACCCGGAGCGAGGGGATCGGCACGCGCCTCTCCGACACGCTCTGGCGCCGTCCCGGGCTCCTGCTGATCCTGCTCCTGCTGCCGCCGGTGCTGTGGCTGGGGATCATCTACCTCGGCTCGCTCTTCGCGCTGCTGCTGCAGAGCTTCTTCTCCATCGACCACTTCACCGGGCTGGTGAACTACGAGTTCACGCTCAAGACCTATGCCGAACTCTTCACCCCGGCGAACTTCGACATCATCCTGCGCACCGTGACGATGGCGGCGATCTGCACGCTGGCCTCGGCGGTCATCGCCTTTCCCATCGCCTATTACGCCGCCCGCTACGCCCGGGGCCGCTGGCGCGCGGTCTTCTACCTCGGGATCATGATGCCGCTCTGGTCGAGCTACCTCGTCAAGATCTACGCGTGGAAACTGATCCTCGCCAAGGAAGGCATCCTGACCTGGGCACTGGAGGGGCTGCACCTGAACTGGCTGCTCGACGCCTACCTCTCTCTGCCGGTGGTCGGGGGCAACTCGCTCTCGGTCAGCCCCACGGGCACCTTCATCGTCTTCGTCTACGTCTGGATGCCCTTCATGATCCTGCCGATCCAGGCCGCGCTGGAGCGCGTGCCGCCCTCCATGCTCGAGGCCAGCGGCGACCTCGGCGCCCGCCCGGCGCAGACGTTCCGCCACGTGCTCTTTCCGCTGGCGCTGCCGGGGATCGTGGCCGGGTCGATCTTTACCTTCTCGCTGACGCTGGGCGACTACATCATCCCCCAGATCATCGGCACCTCGCGGCTGTTCATCGGGCAGGCGGTCTACCAGCATCAGGGCATCGCCGGGAACATCCCGCTGGCCGCCGCCTTTGCCGTGGTGCCCATCGTGATCATGGGGTTCTACCTCTGGGGCGCCAAGCGCATGGGGGCCTTCAATGCACTCTGACCGCGCCCCCCTCTCGCTCAAGATCGCCGCGGCGGCCGGGCTGCTGTTCCTGCACCTGCCGATCCTGCTGATCTTCGTCTACGCCTTCACCACCGAGGAGAAGTCCTTTCAGTGGCCGCCCCCGGGCCTCACGCTCAAGTGGTTCGCGGTCACCTGGAACCGTCCCGACGTGTGGGAGGCGCTGGGTCTCTCGGTCCGCGTCGCCGCCATCGCCACGATCCTCGCCATGATCCTCGGCACGCTCTGCGCCGCCGCCGTCAGCCGCACCCGGTTCTTCGGACGCGAGACCATCTCGCTGCTGGTGATCCTGCCCATCGCGCTGCCCGGCGTGGTCACCGGCATCGCGCTGCGCTCGGCCTTTTCCATCGCCGAGATCCCTTTCAGCACATGGACTATCGTGCTGGGCCACGCGACCTTCTGCGTAGTGATCGTCTACAACAACGCGGTTGCCCGGTTCCGCCGGACCTCGGGCAGCCTGATCGAGGCTTCGATGGACCTTGGCGCCAACCTGTTCCAGACCCTGCGCCATGTCATCCTGCCCAATATCGCCACGGCCCTCGTGGTGGGTGGGATGCTGGCCTTCGCCCTCAGTTTCGACGAGGTCATCGTGACCACCTTCACCGCCGGTCAGCAGCAGACCCTGCCGATCTGGATGCTGGAGGAACTGGTCCGCCCGCGCGAGCGGCCGGTCACCAACGTGGTCGCCATGATCGTCGTCATCGTCACCCTGCTGCCCATTCTGGGCGCCTACTATCTCACACGCGGCACCGAAGCGGTCGCCGGACAAGGCAAGTAACGGAGGAAATCCATGCAGACCAAGATGCTGATCGGTGGCGCTCAGGAGGCTGGCACCGAGACCGAGGAGCAGGTCCTGAACCCGCGCACCGGCGAGATCATCGTCGCGATGCCCGAGGCCGACCTCGACCAGGTCAACCGCGCCGTCGCGGCGGCCCGCGCAGCCTTTCCGGGCTGGGCGCGCACCACGCCCGGCGAGCGGTCGGCCATGCTGCTGGCCCTGGCGGATGCCGTCGAGGCGCGGACCGAGGACTTTGCCGCGCTCGAGGCACTGAACTGCGGCAAGCCGATCAACGAGGTGCGCACCGCCGAGGTTCCGGCGGTGGCCGACTGCTTCCGCTTCTTCGCCGGTGCGGTGCGCAACATGCACGGTCCCGTGGCGGGCGAGTACCTCGCCGGCCATACCTCGATGATCCGGCGCGACCCCATCGGCGTGGTCGCCTCCATCGCGCCGTGGAACTACCCGATGATGATGATGGCGTGGAAGCTGGCACCGGCGCTGGCGGGCGGCAACACCGTCGTCATGAAGCCCTCCGAGCAGACGCCGCTGACCGCGCTGCTGATGGCCGAGATCATCGCGGGCATCTTCCCGACCGGCGTGGTCAACGTGATCGTGGGGCAGGGCGGCAGCGTCGGCAACGCGCTGATCAACCACCCCGAGGTCGACATGGTCTCGATCACCGGCGATGTCGCCACCGGCAAGAAGGTGCTTCAGGCGGCGTCCAAGTCGGTCAAGCGCACCCACCTCGAACTGGGCGGCAAGGCCCCGGTGATCGTGATGGACGACGCCGATCTCGGGCGGGTCGTCGACGGTCTGCGCGCCTTCGGCTACTATAACGCCGGGCAGGACTGCACCGCCGCCTGCCGCATCTACGCCGGGCCCAAGATCTACGACAACCTCGTCGCCGACCTCACCAGCGCCGTCTCGTCCATCGTCTATGACAACGTCGATGACACCCTGAACGAGATCCCGCCGCTGATTTCCGAGCGTCAGCGCGACCGCGTGGCAAGCTTTGTCCAGCGCGCCTCCGAGCTCAAGCACATCGAGGTCACCACCGGCGGCGAGCTTGCGGCCGGATCGGGCTTCTACTACCGCCCGACCGTCGTGGCAGGCGCGCTCCAGACCGACGAGATCGTCCAGCGCGAGGTCTTCGGCCCCGTCGTCTCGGTCACCCGTTTCGACGACGCCGATACCGCCGTCGCCTGGGCCAACGACAGCCAGTACGGCCTTGCCTCCTCGGTCTGGACCGGCAACATCGGCCGCGCGCTCGATATCTCGGCCCGCCTGCAATACGGCTGCACCTGGGTGAACACGCATTTCATGCTGGTGAACGAGATGCCGCACGGCGGGCTCAAGCAGTCCGGTTACGGCAAGGACATGTCCATGTATGCGCTCGAGGACTACACCGTCGCACGCCACGTGATGATCGCGCACTGACGCAATCCCTCGCCCCCGCGATCCCGTGACCGCGGGGGCGAACCCTCAGGAAAACACAGGTTTCGGGCGCTCTCCCGTTCCCGCGCCGCCTGCCGCTCCCGGCACCGCTGCCACCCTTGCAGGCATCTCTCCACAGATCGCGCAACCCTGACGCGACCGCGCATCCCCATGCATTTGCATTTTGAAATATCCAGTTGAATCAAACTGGTCGAGGGGTAACAAATGCGCCCACAGCTTTCCGTTCCCGGAAAGCCTGGTCAAGATCATGTGGAGAGTACATTGGCTAAGGATTTTGTTAGAACCACTTACACCATTACCGACGGCAAGGGGTACGAGTGGGACATTTCGAGCGACGGGTCCATCTACGACGGGACCGATGACGCATTTGACTATGGAATGGATTTCAACGGGCTCGGCAGCTACTACTACCTGATTGCCGAGGACGACCACACCTTCCGCACGCTGCCCTACGTGAGCTATTCGGGCATCTATGCCGAGCGGCAGATCCAAGTGTCGCAGACCGATGGTTACGCACGCTTCTTCGACACCATCACCAACACGTCTGACAGCACGCTCACCTATACCTACCAGCTGAGAACCGACTTCGGGGCCGACGGAAATATCGCCACCAAGACCTCCAGCGGCAACGCCGCGGTCAACAACAAGGACAGCTGGGTCGCCGCTTACGACAGCACCGACGCCAGCACGCCCTCGGCCGTTCTGGTCAGCAACAAGAACGCGGGCGGCGGCGACCTCTCCCTCAGCTACGACGACCTCGTCTACCAGTACGAAGTCACCCTTGCCCCGGGCGAGACGGCCTCCTTCCTCACCTTCGCCGCGCAGGGCAGCGGTGTGCGGGATCTCAAGGCGACGATGGACGCGCTCAAGGGCCTGCCGATCGGCGCGCTCGACGGGCTGACCGCCGACGAGATCGGCTCGATCGTGAACTGGAAGATCCCGAGCCTCTCGCTGGATCTCGAAGGCACCTCCGGCAACGACGACCTCTATGGCGCCAGCGCGGACGACACCCTGCGCGGCCTCGCCGGTGACGACCTCCTCGTCGGCGGCGCGGGCAACGACGAACTGCGCGGCGGTTTCGGCGCCGACGTCATCCACGGCGGCGACGGCGACGACGTGATCTATGGCGACGGCACCGTGGTCTCGGTCACCACCTCGTCCATCGAAACCCTCTCGACCGGCGAGGAAATCGCTATCAGCCTCAGCGTGGACGATGCCGCCAGCGGCCGCGCGGCCAAGATCTCCGGCTTCATCTCGCGGCAGGAGGTCGTCTCGGACAACGTCGACCTCGTCTTCGCCATCGACGTCTCGGGCAGCACCTACGACAGCTTCTCGGGCTCTGTCGATGTGGGCGACCGCAACGGCGACGGCTACAGCAACACCATCCTCGACGCCGAAATCGCCTCCTTCGAGGCGCTGCACGCCTCGATCATCAACGATGCCAACCTGCCCGATGCCGCGATCACCATCGTCCCTTTCGACTCCGATTCCTCGGTGTCCAGGACCTTCACGGCCTCCGAGGACAGCGACGGCAACGGCATCGCCGACGCGCTCGAATACGTGCGCAGCCTGGACTTCCTCGGCGGCACCGACTTCGAAAGCGCGCTCCAGTCCTCGCTGGCCCATTTCAAGAGCTCGGACGCAGGCCAGAAGGTGCTGTATTTCCTCTCGGACGGCGGCAACAACGAGGGCGGCACGCTGACCGACGAGGTCGCCGCGCTGCTGAAGGAGGGCGTGCAGATCCAGAGCTTCGGGGTCGGCGGCTATGCCGTCGAGGCCGATCTCGACATCGTCGATGACAACCTCAGCAACGGGTCCACGACCATCGTGCTCGATCCGTCGAGCCTGTCGGACGAGCTGCTCGATCCGGGCATCGCCGCCACCGACCTCGAATCGCTGACGATCTACCTCAACGACGTCGAAGTCGCCTCCATCGACCCGGCCGACCTGACGGTGACGCCCTTCGGCCTGCGCTACTTCGAGTTCAAACTGACCGGAATGAATCCCAAGGCCGACGACAAGGTCGAAGTGCGCGCTGTAGCAAGCGACGGCAGCAGCACGGTGATCTCGACCTCGCAGGTCGTCGAACATCTGGCAGGCCAGGACAAGGGCGACAAGCTTCACGGCGGCGCCGGTGACGACCGGATCGAGGGCGGTGCCGGGAACGACATCCTGATGGGCGGCGCGGGCGCCGACGACCTTCTGGGCGGTGCAGGCAAGGACATGGCCAGCTATGCCGACGCAGATGGCGGCGTCGCGGCGGACCTCAGCGGCGCGTCGGCGGCCCACGGCGATGCGATCGGTGACACCTACAGCTCTGTCGAGGGCCTGATCGGCAGCAGCTACGACGACGTTCTGACCGGCGACGCGAGGGCCAACACCATTCGCGGCCTGAACGGCGATGACACCATCATCGGGGGCGGCGGCAACGACACCCTCGTCGGCAATCTCGGCAACGATCGCCTCATTGGCGGCAACGGGCGTGACGTCCTGCGCGGCGAACGGGGCAACGACGTGCTCTCGGGCGGCGCCAAGGCCGACCGCTTCATCTTCGGCCTCGGCGACGGCCGCGACGTGATCGAGGACTTCCAGACCCGGGTCAAGGGAGAGGTCATTGACCTGCGCGAGTTCGACATCGACAGGTTCAGCGATCTCAAGGACATGATGGTCACCAAGAACGGCGATACCATCGTCACCTTCGGCGATGGCGACCGTCTGGTGATCGAGAACGTGACGGTCGCCGACCTGGCCGCCAACGACTTCCTGCTCTGATCGGCAGAACCCTGGGCGAAGGCGGTATCAGTGCCGCCTTCGTCTGCATCACGCTTGATCGAAGAGACCTGAGATTTCAGGTGAGGATAATCTTTCAAGTATCAGATTTTGAATAATTAATCTAACCAGGAAATTCCACCATCTGGCGCGCCCAAAGCTCCCACCTTGGCCCGGCCAGCGTCTATTCCTTCGCCTCCGCCACCAGCAGCTTCAGAAGGTCCGGGAACCGCGCCTCCAGATCCGTCCAGCGCAGTTGGTTGGTGCGGCTGTTGCCCAGATCGACCTGCCGGATCAGCCCGGCCTCGCGCAGCACGCGAAAATGATGCGTCCGCGTGGCCTTGGTGACGGGCAGATCGAACGAACTGCAATGCCGGATGCAATCGGGGTCGGACGCGAGCGCCAGCACCACCTTGCGACGCACCGGATCGGCGAGCGCCGAGAACAGCACGCCCAGCTCCATCTCTTCGATCTCGGGATGCCCAGTCTCGTCCGGCACGCGCATCGTCCTTTTCTCTTGCAGCAAGGTACGATGGCGATCATACCTTGGGTCATTCTGAGATCCTAGCACCAGTGTGGGGAGCACCAAAATGGTGAAAAGCCGTGTCGTGGAACTGACAGAGGTCGGGGTCCCCGACGTCATGAAACTGGTCGACAGGCAGCTGCCGCCGCCTGCCGCAGGCGAGGCGCTGATCCGCCACACCGCCATCGGCTTCAACTTCATCGACATCTACCAGCGCAAGGGCATGTACCCGCTCCCGATGCCGACGGGGCTGGGCTTCGAGGCCGCGGGCGTGATCGAGGCGCTGGGGCCGGATGTATCCGGCCACAAAGTGGGCGACCGGGTGGCCTACATGAACGCGGGTGTCGGCGCATATGCGAGCCATCGCAACGTCCCCGCCGACAAGTTGGTCACGCTGCCGGACGCGGTGAGCGACGAGATGGCGGCGACCCTGCTGTTCAAGGGGATGACGGCCCAGTACCTCCTGCGGCGGACCCACCGGGTCGAACCGGGCGACGTGCTGCTCGTTCACTCTGCGGCGGGCGGCGTCGGCCAGATCCTCGCCAGATGGGCCACCGACCTGGGCGCGGTCGTCTACGGAACCACCGGCTCGCCGCAGAAGCGCGAGACCGCACTGGCGGCCGGGTGCCGGGAGGTGATCGACCTCAACGACCCGGAATGGCCGGCCGCATTCGTTGCCGCCGCGGGCGAGAAGGCCCGCGTCGTTTACGATGCCATCGGCAAGGACACCCTGCTCGGGTCCCTCGATTGCGCAAGACCCTTCGGCCTCGTCGTGTCCTACGGGGCGGCCTCTGGGAAAGCCCCCGCAATCGACCCCGAGATTTTGAACAAGAAGGGCTGCCTGTTCCTGACCCGTCCTTCCGTCTTCCCCCACAATGCTGACCCCGCGACCTTCCGGGCCAATGCCGCCGAACTCTTCGACGCCATCGCGCGAGGGGTGGTTCAGGTCGACATCGGGGCGCGCTTCTCCCTCGACGACATCGCTTTGGCGCACGGAGCCGCCGAGGAGCGAACGGTCAAGGGCGCGATCCTGATCACGCCCTGACGGCAGGCGAACGCGGGGCAGGGGCATGGCGCCAACGGCGCCTGCTCCCATCCGGGTCGGCGTGAAATCAGCTTGAAAGCGGGCCCGAAACCCGTCTACGACAGCCCGTCGCACCGGGTTGGCAAGGCCGAGGTCGCCGACAGCCCCGCCACGGCCCCTACAACCCGGACACGCTGATCCCCGATGCTCCCGTACCCCAGCCTGTTCCTCGCCGCCTTCGTCGCGGCGACGCTGCTGCCGGCCCAGTCCGAGGCGCTGCTGGCCTACTACCTGACCGATGGGGCGCTCTCCGTGCCCCTGCTGCTCGGTGTCGCGACGGCGGGCAACGTGCTGGGTTCGGTGGTCAACTGGCTCTGCGGCCGGTTCCTGCGCCGGTTTCAGGACAGGCGCTGGTTCCCGGTCTCCGCCAGCCAGCTGGCCCGCGCCGAGGCGCAATACCACCGCTATGGCCGCTGGAGCCTGCTGGCCAGCTGGGTCCCGGTCATCGGCGACCCGCTGACCGTCGTCGCGGGGGTGATGCGCGAACCGCTGCCAAGCTTTCTGCTCATCGTCACTATTGCGAAAGCCGGGCGCTACCTTGCGGTGGCCGGGCTCACGCTGGCCTGGCTCTAGCCCGTCCCGCTCCGGGGCCCCGCAACGCCCGATTGACAAGACAGGCGACCTGCAGGAAGATTGCCGCATGGGGATTTGCGATCTCCCCACGAGGCGACAGCCGAAGCTCGCGTTCCAACTTCATCCGGCTTTCTGGAGGAACGCTCATGCCTGCGCTCGATGCCATAACCAACGACAAGCTTCTGAAACTGATCGGCACGCCCCGTTGCCCGGTCATCCTCGACAACCGGCGCGACCCGATCCGCGCCGAGGATCCCCGCCTGCTGCCCGGCGCCCGCGCGCTGAGCGATGCCGAAATGGAGCCCGCCGCGCTCGACGCCCTCATCGCCAACCTGACCGGCCCGGTCATCGTGGTCTGCGCCGAGGGCCACGGCCGCAGTCAGGGCCTCGCCGCCCTGCTGCGGAGCCGGGGGATCGCGGCGGAATACCTCGACCAGGGCCACAACGGCTGGCGCGATGCCGGTCTGCCGCTGATCAATGCCGACCGCATCACCGGGCGCGACCGACAGGGGCGGAGCCTCTGGATCACGCGCTCCCGCCCCAAGATCGACCGCATCGCCTGTCCCTGGCTGATCCGGCGCTTCGTCGATCCCCGTGCGGTCTTCCTCTACGTGGCACCGACCGAGGTGGTGAACGTTGCGGATCTGCTCGGAGGGATGCCCTTCGACATCGAAGGCGTGTTCTGGAGCCACCGGGACGAGACCTGCACCTTCGACACCATGCTGGCCGAGTTCGGCCTCTTCACCCCGGCGCTCGACCGGCTGGCCACCATCGTCCGTGGCGCCGACACCGCGCGGCCAGAGCTCGCCCCCGAGGTGCCGGGCCTGCTTGCCGCCTCGCTGGGTCTGTCGCGGATGTATGCGGGCGACCTCGACCAGCTCGAGGCCGGGATGGGCCTCTACGACGCCTTCTACCGCTGGTGCCGCGACGCCACCGAGGAAACCCACAATTGGCCGACCAACAAGCCGGGAGCCGCAACATGACCGACGCATCTCTCGACACCCGGCTCGCAACTGCGCGGGAAGACTGGCCGACCCTTGGCGAAGCGACGCGGGTCTGGGCCCGCGTCGCGGCGCTCTCCTTCGGGGGCCCCGCGGGGCAGATCGCGGTGATGCACCGCATCACCGTGGAAGAGAAACGCTGGATCGGCGACGACCGTTTCCTGCACGCGCTGAACTTCTGCATGTTGCTGCCGGGCCCCGAGGCGCAGCAGCTCGCCACCTACATCGGCTGGCTGATGCACGGCACCCGTGGCGCGGTGATCGCGGGCGGGCTCTTCATCCTCCCCGGCATCCTGGCGATCATGGGCCTCAGCTGGATCTACGTGATCTGGGGCGAGGTGCCCCTTGTCGAGGGGCTCTTCTTCGGGCTCAAGGCGGCAGTGCTGGCCATCGTGCTCCAGGCGCTCGTCCGCATCGGTCGCAAGGCCCTGAAGAACAACGCGATGCGCGCCATCGCGCTCTGCTCCTTCCTCGCCATCTTCGCCTTTCAGGTGCCCTTTCCGCTGATCGTCGCCGCCGCCGCCCTCATCGGCTACGCAGGCGCACGCGCCGGGATCGCGGCCTTTGCCCCCGGGGGCGGGCATGGCGCGGCAAGCGGCGCCCATGTGGCGGACAGCGACACGCTCCTCGGCGACGAGACCATCGAGATGCCCCGCGCCGCCCGCCGCAGCGCCCTTGTCGCCGGTCTGCTGGCGCTCGCCTTCTGGCTGGTCCCGGTCGGTCTCCTTTTCCTCGCCCTCGGTCCCGGCAACGTCTTCGCCGACATCGCGCTGTTCTTCTCCAAGATGGCGGTCGTCACCTTCGGCGGGGCCTACGCGGTGCTGGCCTATGTGGCGCAGGAGGCGGTCGGCACCTACGGCTGGCTCACCGCCGGCCAGATGCTCGACGGTCTCGGCATGGCCGAGACAACGCCCGGGCCGCTCATCATGGTGCTCCAGTTTGTCGGCTACCTCGGCGCGTGGAGCGCCACCGGCAATCTCTGGGCGGCAACGCTCGGCGCGCTGCTCGCCACCTGGGTCACCTTCGCGCCGTGCTTCGCCTGGATTTTCCTCGGCGCCCCCTGGATGGAACGGCTGCGGCAGAACCGCGCCCTCGCATCGGCGCTCACGGCGGTAACGGCAGCCGTGGTCGGCGTGATCCTGAACCTCGCCATCTGGTTCGCGATCTACGTCATCTTCCGCGAGGTGATCACCTGGCAGGCCGGCCCGATGACGATGCAACTCCCGCGTCCCGCCTCAATCGACTGGCGCGCGGCGCTGCTGACGGCCTTCGCCATCGTCGCGGTCTTCCGCCTCAAACTGGGCATGGTCACCGTGCTGGCAGGCGCCGCCCTCACCGGAGTTCTGTTGACGATGCTGGCCTGACCCCGCGCAGGCCATAGGCGGACCCGAGGGTCCGCCTATGGCCAATAGCTGACAGAAAGACGCTAAGGCGCTTTCCTAGAAGATAAAATCGCCACGAGCGAGGTCATCGACATCGATACCGACCAGAACAATCTTGGTGCCATCCCCATCATCGATCACGGTATTGCCGTTCCGGAACGTCAGATGATTGTTGACCAGGTCCCGGTATCCCGCGATCTCGTCGACCGCGCTCAGATCGAGCTTTTCGCGCCGGTTGAACACTTCAAAATCCATGACCCTGTCGATCCCGCCCTGGTTCTGGAAAACGAAGATGTCGTTTCCCTTGCCACCGCGAAGCTGGTCATTGCCACCACCGCCGATCAGGGTGTCGTTGCCGCCGCCACCGCTGATCTGGTCCTTGCCCCCGGCGCCGAAGATCGTGTCCTTCCCCTTGCCGCCAGCCAGAATGTTCCCGAACTTGTCCCCGGTGATCACATCGTGCTCGCTGATGGTCGGCGTGCCGACCCGCGAGAGCGGGATATCCATGTCCGGTCCGTAGAACCCCCAGTTCAGCAGCTGCGTGCGGTGAACCGAGGAAAGGAAGGCATTCATGTCGGCGGCGGTGTCGAACTCGGGAATGCTGTCCCCCGAGATCTGCGTGACGAACGTGGTTCCATCGCCGAGTTCTACCGAAAGAACGTTCGACACCCCTCCCGACCACGCAAGCTGCTCGGTCTCCGCATGAAGCCCGGCGATCGAGTAGAGGGGGATGTTCTCGTCATCAACGCGCAGCGTGAGCAGCTCGCTTTGAATGTAGATGTACGCGTCGGGTTCGCCGTTGGTGTAGGTGCGGCTGTAGCGGAAGGTCGCGTCCGCCCCATCCGCAACGACGTCCATGGTTGCTTCGGTAACCTTGGATACGCTTCTATTGGCACGAAATGTAGCGATGTAACCTGAATATGTGAAAGTCGTCATGTGACTGCCTTGAAATGAAGAATTTGGACCAAGTCTTCAGACAGCCTAGCATGAAACCACAAGTGCTGAACAAATCAATAATGTGGCATTCGCTTCGCGACCGGATTGGTTTTCTTGTAGGTCCGGAGCGACAGCAACAGAGGCGGTGACGCCTCCAGGCGGGGCCCGTACCTGACACGAGAGTTGGGATTTTCGGCGGAATTGGTAGGCCCGGCAGGCCTAATACCCCTCAGGAAAAAGCCTAATATTTTCAATGATTAGGTGTCACAGATGACAGGGTTGGAATCCGGCGTGTGACACATCACCAGTCCATCCTTGCCAGTTTCGAGGCAGCAGACGCAGCCAAACGCTGCCGCTCCACACCCCTCGTGTAGACCTCAGAGGTGCTGGCATTCGCGTGTCCGTGGACCGCCATAATCTCATACTGAGACGCGCCATTGATGGACAGTAGGTGGCCTGCAGCCTTCCTGATGCCGTGGCTGGACCTATCCGGGATACCAGCCTCTGTGCACCATTTCTTGAGCCGGTTCCTCAGCCCTTCGGGCGAGCGGAACGGTTTCCCATATCCCGTCAACAGATACGTCGGGCCGATCACAGATTGCGAACGGATAGCGGAAAGCAGGGGTGGCAAGATTGGAATCTCAACGTAGCTCGATCCCTTCTTCTCTGGCTGCCATCCGAGCCATGGTTCGCCGTTCAACTTGATTTCGTTTGCTCTCCCGAGAGTGATTGCGTCCCCTATGCGGCAGGCAGTGAACATGAAGAGTGAGAGCGTCAGGTGCGCTTGCGTGCCCTTCGGATGGCAGGCTCGGAACTTCTCAAGGTCGGCCAGCGTCCAAGGTGTTGCGCCTCCTTGGCTTTTGTAATCGACCTCAAGTCCTGCTGCCGGGTTCGACGTGCAATATTTCCGTTGCACCGCCCACTTGAACATGGCGCGAAGGAATTTTCGCATGTTTATCGCCTTCCCAGGTGTAGCGATGAAACTGTCCATGAAGCGAGCCAGTTCCTCCTGCGGGATCGCCATCGGCAAATCTCGGTAGGCTCGGCCATACGAGCGCGGGCTGGTTGAAGTGTGGGCCTTCAACTCTTCGGCAAATGGCTTGCGCTGCTTCATGGTAAGCGGGGAAGCCTGTCCTGCTGCGATCAGCCGGTCCAGATGGCCTATGTAGGAATCCACTAGCCAACCAACTGTGCCCGGCTCGGCGCGCTCCACAGGCGTCTTTGTGGGGCGTAGGGAAACGCCAACTCTGGCTGCTGCATAGGCTTCGTGGAACTGAGGATGGTCCGGGCCCACCATCAGAGTTATGCGCTTTCTCGGATTCCCTTCTACACGTACAAGCCATCGCAGGTTCCCGGATGGCAATACGTCGCGGATAAGGCCCGGATACTTTAGTTTCATCTCTACCACTGAGGGATGTCCTCAGGTCCATTTGTGTCCCCGTTTCTATAGGGCTGAGCCGAGAACCAGCGGTCAAGATCATCCCTGTCATAAAGTACGTTGCCACCGACCTTCCGAGGTTCGATTGGCAGATCACGTAGCTTGCTAGCACTGATCCCGAGGTAATCCGCGGCATCCTTCACTTTGAAGCCGCGCGGCATTAGGACCGTCATCCCTTCAGCTCCCTTCGTGCTTCGCGCCTTGCGAGGGTCATGAGGCGCCCGGTTATGGAGTTGGGTTTGCGGCCGAGCGCGCGTGCGATCGCGGAGACGGTTTCGCCGTCGAGCTCCATGGCCAGCAGGCGACGGTCTTCGTCGTCGGTGAAGCGGCGGACCTGGTGGTTGCCGCGGGAGACGACCCGTGGTCCCGGCGCGTGCTCCCGGCTTCGCTGCGCGCGGGGGCTGTCGGCACCGAGCCGCAGGCAGTGCCAGTAGGCGGCCCCGTAGGAGATCCCGAGGCGCTGCGAGATCGCCGTGTAGGAATGGCCCTCATCCCGCATGGCTGCGGCGCGATCGAGCAGGGTGTCGGAATACTTGCGTGCTGGCATGGGTCCTGGTGCTTCCGTGGTGCGTTGTGTGGGTGGGCGAGGGGCTTAGCCCATCCCAAGGGCGGCCATGTAGAGCTCGAGGACGGCCTCGTGCTCTGCGAGCGTGTCGGGGTCCTGCTTGCGGCGCTTGACGAGGGCGCGGAGGGCCGGGGCATTGAAGCCTTCGGCCTTGAGCTCGGCGTAGACCTCCTTGATCTGGCCAGCGATCTCCGCCTTCTCCTGCTCCAGGCGCTCGATGCGCTCGACGAAGGACCGGAGCCGGTCGGCCGTGGCCTGCTCGACCTTGTCGC
>NZ_QEHM01000007.1 GCF_003116585.1 Albibacillus kandeliae | reverse complement strand
AACATCGGGCCGGCATCGGCCAGCGAGGTTCCGAAACGTTCGAACTCGAACTGCTGGTAGCCCGAGCCGATGCCCAGCTCGAGCCGCCCGTTCGAGACGGAATCGACAAAGCCCACCTCGGCGAGGAAGCGCGCCGGGTGATAGAGCGGGAGGATGCAGACGGCCGAGCCGAGACGGATGCGCGAGGTCTTGCCCGCGCAATGGGCCACGGTCATCAGCGGCGACGGCGACAGCGAGTAGTTGTTGAAGTGGTGCTCGGCATACCAGGCGGCGTCGAAGCCGGCCTGTTCCGCCAGCACGGTCTGCTCGATCGAGTTCGCGATGACCTCGTGCGAGTCCTGATGGTATCCGCGTTGCTGCGCAAGCGTGAAGACACCGAATTCCATGGTGAATCCTCCCGAAAATGTTTCCTCGGGAGTCACCTTATTTCATTCGATATCTCGCCATAATATTCTAAAGATGAGGGGCAGCTTTTCAGAATGTGGAAAGATAGATGGACAAGCTCAGGGCGATGGAACTGCTGGTCTCGGCAGCGGAACTGGGGAGTTTCTCGGCAGCAGGGCGTCGCGCCGGTCTGTCTCCGGCGAGTGTCTCGCGCCATGTTACCGAACTGGAGGAGCATCTTGGCGTGACGCTGGTGCACCGGTCGACGCGCAACCTCGTCCTGTCCGAAGCGGGGCGCGGATTCGTCGCGCGGGCGGAGGCGATCCTCGCGGGGATCCGCTCGGCCGAGGCGGATGCGGTCTCGATGCAGGAGACGCCGCGCGGGGTGTTGCGGGTGCACTCGCGCACAATGTTCGGCCTCGCGGTGCTGGCGCCGCTGCAACCGGAGTTTGCGCGTCAGTACCCGGAGGTGGTGGTCGAGTTGCACCTTTCGGAGCGGCCCGTGCGGTTGCGCGAGGACGGGTTCGACCTCGACTTCCGGATCTCACCCCCGCAGGACCTGGGGCTGATGCGTCGGCGGCTCTTCCTGAGCGAGCGGGTGCTGATCGCCTCGGCCGACTACCTGAAGGGCGCGCCGCCTTTGAAGGTGCCGCAGGACCTGCTGAACCACGCCTGCCTGCCCTACGTGCTGGGACATGACGCGGTCTATTGGCGCTTCGTGCGCGGGGACAAGACCGAGGAACTGGCGGTGCCGGTGGGGTTCGCCTCGAACAACGGGCAGGTGCTGCTGGAGGCCGCGCGGCGGGGGCACGGGATCGCCCTGCTGGATCACTATACGGTGGCGGGGGATATCGCCGAGGGGCGGCTGGTGCGGCTGTTGCCGGACTATAGGATCACCAACACGACCTTCGAGGAGGGCATCTTTGCCACCTTCCCCGAAACCGTGCAGGTGCCGACCAAATTGCGCGTCTACCTGGACTTCGTGGCCGAGAACTGGCGCAGCCATGCCCGGATTCCGGACACTGACCGCCCCGAGCATTGACCCGCGGGTCAGTCGCTGCCTATATGCTTGAAAACTGTAGATACGGGGACATTCAGCGATGACCGAGGACACCGGCCAGGGCAATGGCAAGACGCCTGACGTAAGCCCGCGAGTCCGGGAATTGCTGGAGGTTGGCGCCCGTGTCTTTGCCGAAAAGGGCTATGACGCCGCCACCATGCGGGACGTGTCGGACGCCTCGGGCGTGTCCAAGGCGCTACTTTACCACCATTTCGAGAGCAAGGATAACTTCTACGCCCAGATCGCGTTCAACTCGTCCAAGGACCTCTACGACTTCGTGAAGGAGAACGTGCCCGAGGAGGCAACCGCCTCGGAAAAGGTGCGGGCCTTCATGATCGCGATGGCGACCTTCTTTCACGAACATCGCTGGGCGTGGATCGCGGCCAGCACCGCGTTCTGGAACGACCCCGACCGGCACCGGCTGGAAGCGCGGCTGAAGCGGCGCAAGGAGCTTGAGCACCATCTGCGCGACCTGATCCGCGAGGGCGTGGAGAGCGGCGAGTTCAACGATCTGGACCCGGCGATGACCGGGCGGCTGATCCTGTCCTCGGTCAACTGGATGCACCGCTGGTACAACCCCGAGAAGGCGATGACGCCTCCTCAGATCGTGGATGCCTACTTCGGGATCATCCTGAACGGACTCGCCCGGCGCTAGGGCGGGTCAGCCCATCCGCTTGCGCGGGATGTGGGTCATCAGTGTCTGGGTGAAACCGCCGTCCACTACGATATCCGCACCGCTGACATAGGAGGCGCGCGGGCTCGACAGGTAGAGTACCGCGTCGGCGATGTCTTCCGGCCGCCCGATCCGGCGGGCTGGCACCACGGCCTCGCGCGCGGCGCGGTCGGCGGGATCGGCGTAGAACGCCTGGCTGAGCGGGGTGAGGATCAGCCCCGGGCTCAAGAGATTGCAGCGCACGCCCTCGGGGCCCCATTCCACGGCGAGCTGCCGGGTCAGCATGGTGAGGGCCGCCTTGCTGGCGGAGTACCCGGCGCCGTTCGGAACGGAGTGGGTCGCCGCGATCGACGAGATATTGGTGATCGCGCCGGGCTGGTCCCGGTCGCGCAGGCGCAGAAAGGCCTGACCGGTCAGCAGGGCGGCAGTGGTGTTCACGGCGATCTGGCGTGCGAACTCGGCCTCGCTGACCTCGGCAAGGGCACGAGGCACCGACATGGCGGCGACATTGACGAGGATCTGGGGTGCGCCGATGGCCGCGCTGGCGGCCTCCATCGCAGGGGCGATCCCGTCGCCCTCGGCCAGATCGAGGGTGAAGGCCGGGTGCCGGTCGGCGAGCAGGGCCGACGTTGCTTCGAGGCCCGTGGTGTCGCGGTCGAAGAGGGCGAGCCTTGCACCCTGGGCGTCGAAGGCGGCGGCGATGGCCCGTCCGATGCCGCCGGCGGCGCCGGTCAGGAGGACGGTACGGTCGGTGAGGTCAAGCCAGGACATGCGGGTCTCCGGAACAGGAAAGCGCCGGACCCGAGGGCCCGGCGCCTGAGAACGAGGGTTGGGGTTACTGGAGGACGATCTCGTTGTCCTTCACCACCGCGCCCCAGAAGGTCATGTCGCTGTCGAGCTGCTTTTGCAGGTCGGCCGGGCCGCCCGGCTCGGGGATCATCCCGACCTTGAGCATCTGGGCCTGCAGATCGGGATCGCTCATCGCCTTCTCGGTGGCGGCGGAGACCCGGTCGATCATCTCCTGCGGCGTTCCGGCGGGGGCCATCAGGCCGAACCAGAAGGAGGAGACGAGGTTGGGGTAACCAAGCTCGGTGGTCGTCGGGATATCGGGGAACTGCTCCATCCGTTCCGGCGTGGTCAGCGCGAGGATCTTCAGATCGCCCGACTTCTGGTGCTCGAGCAGCGAGATCGGGCTGGAGAAGTTCAGCTCGGCCTGACCGCCGATCAGGTCCACGAGGGCCGAGGAGTTGTTGCGGTAGGCCACGTCGGCCATCTCGACGCCAAGCTCCTTGGCCATGGTCAGGCCGAAGAGGTGGGTCACGCTGCCGGGCCCGAGGGTCGCGTAGCGCAGCGGCTTGCCGGTCTTGTTGGCGTAGTCCACGAGGTCCTCGATCTTGTCGACGCCGATGTTGCTGGGCACCGCGACCGAGAGCGGACCGCTGAGCATGGTGGCGACCGGCGCAAAGTCGTCGAGCCCGAAGGTGAGGTTCGGGCGCAGCAGTACGTTGAGCGAGATCGGGCCGGTTGCGCCGATCAGCATGGTGTGGCCGTCCGGCTTGGCCGAGGCGACGTATTGCGCGCCGACGATACCGTTGGCGCCGGGTTTGTTCTCGACAAGGACGGGCTGGCCCAGGTCCTTGGTCATCATGTCGGCGACCTGCCGCACGATGCCGTCGATCAGGCCGCCCGCGCCATAGGGCACGACAAAGGTGATCGGGTCATCGGACTGCGCCATCACGGTCTGCGGCGTGGCGAAAGCGGCGGTAGCGGCAAGCGCGGCAATGGCCGCGCGGCGGTTGAACTTCATCGGTGGTCTCCTCCGTTTCAGGGGTCTGGCCCCTGCCTCTCCTGGCCGTCGCGCGGCCCCCGGTTCCGGAAGCTAGGGCCTGACCGTCCGGTCAGTCAAGGTGCTTTTTCGGGTTGTCGCAATTCGGTGCCGGTGCTATCACGGCGGCTGACCGTCTGGTCAGTCAGCGGTCGGAGGAGAAGATTCGAGGAGGAGTCATGGGCTACGAAACGTTGCAGTTCGAGCTGCACGGGCATGTTGCGCTGGTTACGCTGAACCGGCCGCCGGTGAATGCGCTGAACCGTCAGGCGAGGGCCGAAATCATCGCGGTGTTCGATGAGATCTCGGCGCGCGAGGATATCCGCTGCGCGGTGCTGACCGGGGCTGGCAAGACCTTCTGCGCCGGGGCCGACCTGAAGGATCGCCCGAACCTGGAACAGCCGGGCGATTTCCTCGAGCACAACCGGATCACCCGCGAGACAGGGAACGCGATTCGTGAATGCTCCAAGCCGGTGATCGCCGCCGTGAACGGTGCGGCGCTGGGGGCCGGGCTGGGGCTGATGGCCTCCTGCGATATCTTCTATGCCTCCGAGAACGCCACCTTCGGGATGCCCGAGATCAACGTGGGCCTCGCTGGCGGGGCTTCGATGCTGAACACCCTGTTTGGTCGTTCGACCATGCGGCGCATGTTCTACACCGGTGTCCGGCTGACCGCCGAAGAGATGCTGGAGCGGCGGGTGATCGAGAAGATCACGACGCTGGAGGATCTGGTGCCGACTGCCATGGCCGTCGCACAGGAGATTGCCTCGAAGAGCCCGCTGGCGATCCGCTATGCCAAGCAGGCGATGACGCTGGTCGAGCACATGCCACAGCGCGACGCCTACCGCATGGAGCAGAACTACACGATGGCGCTGGCACAGACCGAGGATGCCAAGGAGGCCCGCATGGCCTTCCTCGAAAAGCGCGAGCCCAAGTTCACGGGGCGCTGACATGAGTGGCGAACGCAGGCTGGGGCGCGGGCTGGATCAGATCTTCCGCCCCCGCAGCATCGCGGTGATCGGCGCCTCGACCGATCCGCGCAAGACGGGAGGCCGCCCGGTCTCCCTCCTCAAGAAACACGGGTACGCCGGGCAGATCCTGCCGGTAAACCCCAAGGGCGGCATGATTCAGGACCTGCCGGGTTATACCGGCGTGGCCGAGCTTCCCGAGGTGCCGGACCTCGCGCTGATCGCGGTGCCGGGGACTGGGGCGTTGGCCGCTGCCAAGGAATGTGCCGCGCGCGGGGTTCCGGCGGCCATCGTGCTGTCGGCCGGGTTTGCCGAGATGGGGCCGGCAGGGGCTACCGCGCAGGCGGAACTGCGGGACGTCGCGGATCGCACGGGGATGCGGGTGCTAGGGCCGAACTGCCTTGGGACCGTCAGCGTGCCGGAGCGGGCGATCGGGACCTTCTCGGTCGCGCTGGAGACCGAGATGCCGGCGGAGGGGCCGGTGGCCATCGTCTCGCAGAGCGGCAATGTCGGCAGCCTCGCCATGAAGATGCTGGGCCGCAGCGGCGCCGGGATCAGCCGGTTCCTCGCCTCGGGCAACGAGTGCGACGTGGACCTTGCCGACGCCATCGCATGGTGTGCGGGTGACGACGCGACGCGGGTGATCCTGTGCTGCATGGAGACCTGCCGGGACGCAGGCCGCCTGACCGAGGCGCTGGAAGTTGCGCGGGCGGCGGGCAAACCGGTGATCGTGCTGAAGATGGGCGCCTCCGATGCGGGGCAGGCGGCGGCGCTGTCGCATACCGGGGGCCTCGCAGGCTCGGACCGGGTGTTTGACGCCGTCTTCGCAAAACATGGGGCGGTGCGCGTGCATTCGCTCGAACTGCTTGTGCAACTCGGCAGTGCGGTGGCCGCCCTTGGTGACCGTCGTGTCAGCGCCGCGCCGTCGGTGTCGGTCATCACCGCCTCGGGCGGGTTCGGGATCATGATGGCGGACGCGGCCGATGCGCGAGGCATCGCGCTCAACCGCACCGGCACACCGGCGCAGGACCGCATCCGTGCCGTTCTGCCGCTGTCGTCGCCCGTCAACCCGGTGGACGCGACGGCGCAGATGTCGGCCAACCCTGAGACCTTCGAGGAACTGCTGTCGGCGGTCTGCGCAGATGAGGCGAACGAGGTTGTCTGCGTGATGATGGCGATGGGGCTCGACGTGCCGCGCCTGCGCGACGTCTACCTCGGCGCACTGCGCCGGGTGCGCGAGAGCCACCCCGACAAGGTGATCGTGGCCTGCGTGGCAAGCCCGGACGATGCGCTGCGGACGCTGAACGAGATGGGTATCCTGACCTTCCCGACCATCGACATGATGATGGAAGGGGTGGCCGGGCTGGGCCGCATGTCGGTCCCCGCGACGTCTGGGACGACGGCGGTGATCGCCGCAGAGCCGCTGGACCGGACCGCTGTCGCGAACGAGGCCGGGGCCAAGCGCGCGCTTGGCGCGGCGGGCATCCGGTTCCCGGAGGAGGTCATCGCCACCTCCGCCGATGCGGCGGGAGAGGCGGCTGAACGCATGGCCGCGCCGGTGGCCATGAAGATCCTATCGGCTGACATCCAGCACAAGTCCGACATCGGCGGTGTGGTGCTGGGCGTTACCGGCCGGGCCGCGGCAGCGGCGGCCTATGACCGCATCATAGCGGCCGCGGCCGATCACGCGCCCAAGGCGCGGATCGAGGGCGTGCTGGTCGCGCCGATGATCACCGGCGGTACCGAGCTGATCCTTGGCACCACGACCGATCCGATTTTCGGGCCCGTGGTCATGGTCGGGCTGGGTGGCATCTTTGCCGAGGTGTTCCGCGACACCGCGCTGCGCACGGCGCCGGTCACGCGGGACGAGGCGCACGCGATGCTGCGCGAACTGAAGGCCTTTGCCCTGCTCGACGGGGCGCGGGGCCGTGCGCCCGCCGACGTGGAGGCGGTGGCCGGGGCCATCGTCGCGCTTTCCGAATTCGCCGTCCGCCACGCTGCGGACGTGGCCGAGATCGACATCAACCCCCTTCTCGTCCGGGATGCCGGGCAGGGCGCCATCGCGCTCGATGCCCTGATCGTGCCGCGCGGGGAGACCAAGGCAGAGGCAGCCGAATGACACAGACAGCACTGGCCGAAACCCGGACGGCGGAACAGGGCATGGCCGCCCATGCGCGGGCCTGGCTCGATGCCAACCTGCCGGACGCGCTGCGCGAAGATCGCCCGAGCACGCGGCGCAACACCGTGGCCGAGCTCTGCGACTGGGAAGCGAAGCTGCACCGCGCCGGGCTGGTCGGGGCGACCTGGCCCAAGGAGTACGGCGGCGGCGGGCTGGGCCTGCGCGCCCATCTCGACATCAGCCGCGAGATCGGGCGGACCCCGATGCCCGAAAGCGTGAACTCGATCGGCAAGGAACTGGCCGGGCCGATCATCATGGCGGTGGGCCGGCCCGAGCAGAAGGCCGAATACCTGCCCGCCATCCTCGAGATGCGCGACATCTGGTGCCAGGGTTTCTCGGAACCGAACGCGGGATCGGACCTCGCCGGGTTGCGCACCCGCGCCGTGCAGACGGCGGACGGCTGGGTGGTGAATGGCCAGAAGATCTGGACCTCTGGCGCGTCCAAGTCGCGCCGCTGCCTGCTGCTGGCGCGGACGGGTCCGGTGGAAGACCGGCACAGGGGCCTCGTTCTCTTTGCGCTGCGCACCGACACGCCGGGCGTCGACATCCGCGAGATCCAGTCGATCGATGGTGAGCGGTCGTTCTGCGAGGTCTTCCTGAACAACGTGGTGATCCCCGAGGAGGACATGCTCGGGTCGCCCGACGAGGGCTGGGCCGCCGCGACGCGGGTGCTGTCGATCGAACGGGCGACCAACCGGATGCACCGCGCCTGGCGCTTCGAGAACCAGTTGAACCACCTCGTCTCGGCCTGCCTGTCGGACCCGGCCACCCGGCATCTGGCTGAGAGCACCTATCGTCGCGCTCTGGCCGAGGTCTCGGTGAACATCGAGCTGCTGAAGGGCCACGTGGAAACGCTCGTCGGGTCGCTGATCGACGGACAGGAGATCGGGCCGCGCGGGTCGCTGCCGAAGCTGTTCTGGAGCGAGGCGCACCAGGGATTTGCACGGCTGGCGCTGGAGATCGTCTCGCAGTTTCCGGTCGAGGCGTCCGACACTCTGAGGGTCGCCCGTAAGCGGATGGAGGATATCTATCTGAAGTCGCGGGCCGAGACGATCTATGCGGGCACGACCGAGATCCAGCTCGACATCATCTCCAAGCGAATTCTCCAGCTCAAGCGGAAGGCCTGACATGACCACGGATACGGAACTCAATCCCGAGGACTTCGTCGAGACCGCCCGCGCGGTCACCACGGCCTGCGCCGAGGCAGCGGGCCTGCCCGAGCGGATGGACCTGCTGGCCGAGGCCGGTCTGACCGGCATCCTTGCCCCTGAAGCGGTGGGTGGCATGGACCTGCCGCTGGGATTTGCCGTGCCGGTGCTGCGGGCGGCGGGCGGCGGGTTCCTTGCTGCGCCGCTGCTGGAATGCATGTTGCTGGCCCGCGCCTTTGCAGGTGTGGACGACGCTCTGGCGAGCGCGATTGTCTCTGGCGAGATGCCGGTGACCGTGGCTTGGAGCGGAATGCTCGGTGGCACCTCGGGCGTCGTGGGGCGTGCGCCGCTGGCGGAGGCCTGCGCGCGGGTGCTGGTGCTGGGGGCCGACGAGGGCGGCGTGCTGGTGACGCCGGGCGAGGGCGCAATGGTAGAGACGGAGTCGACGCTGGACCTTGAGCGCCCGGAGGCGCGGGTGCGTGTCACGGCGGCGTCCGGTCCCGAGCTGTCGGCGGATGCGGTGGCGCGGCTCAGGGCCGATGCGCTGGTCCTTCGGGCGGCGCTGATCCTCGGCGCAGCCGAGGATTGCCTGTCGCGTGCCGCAGACTACGCGCAGGAACGTGTCCAGTTCGGGCGTCCGCTGTCGGCGAACCAGTCGATCCAGCACCACCTTGCCCGCGACTGTCTGGCGGTGGAGACCATTCGCAACAACATCCACCGCAGCCTCTCGCCGGAATGCGCGGTGCCTGCCGCTGCCGCCCGCGCGACCTTTGTCGGCGCGGCGACGCTGGGAGCCCGGGTTGCGGAGAGCGCGATCCAGGTGCATGGCGGCATGGGCTTTACCTGGGAGGTGCCGTTGCACCGGCACCTGCGGATGATCAAGGCGCTGGCCGCGCAGGGCGGCGCGGCCGACCTGATCGAGGCGGTGGCCGCCGACCTGCTGGCGAACGCGGCGTGAAAGAACGAGGACAGGACAAGATGCACTCTGAACACAAGGTCGCCCTGATCACCGGAGCCGGTCACGGGATCGGCAAGGCGAGCGCCAAGCTGATGGCGGCGCGCGGCTGGACCGTGGCGATCAACGACCTGAAACCCGAATTCGTCGAAGAAGCGGTGAGCGAGATCACCGCCGAGGGCGGCAAGGCGATCCCCGTGGTGCAGAACGTCGCCACGCGCGAAGGCGTCTATGCGGCGGTCAAGGCCGTGATGGACGCGGCCGGGCAGCTCGACGTCATGGTGAACAACGCCGCCTGGGTTCGGTATCAGGCGATCCCCGACATCGCGCCGGAGACGGTGGACCGGATGCTGCAAATCGGCTTCAACGGGGTGATCTGGGGCACGCAGGCCGCTGCCGAGGTGATGGACGAGACCCGCGGCGGAGCCATCGTCAACGTGGCCTCGGCCGCCGGGTTCCGCTCGGCACCGCGGTCGTTGGTCTACTCAGGCATCAAGGCGGGCGTAATGGGCATGACCCGGGCCGCCGCCGCCGAGCTCGGGGCGCGCAACATCCGGGTGAACGCGGTCGCGCCCTCTGCGATCCCCACCGAGGGCACGCAGAAGCACCGCAATGCCGACCTCGACGCCAAGCGCATCGCGAGTACGCCGCTGGGACGGCTCGGCACGGTCGAGGACATCGCGCGCGCCATCGTCTATCTCTGCGCGCCCGAGAGCGATTTCGTGACCGGTCAGGTGCTGCTGGTCGACGGCGGCATCAACACGTCGAACCTGTAGGTCGTCATGATGACACGGGATCCCGCAGACCCTTCCCCGGCCCGCCGCGCCCTCGTCACGGGCGGGGCTGGCGGGATCGGCTGGGCCATCTGCCGGGCATTGGCCGCCGAGGGGGTGCGCTGCGCGATTGCCGATGTGGATGCGGCACGGGCCGAGGCGCGCGCCGCCGAGCTGGGCGCGGGGCACGTGGCGCTGGCGGTGGACCTCTCGGACATGCGTGCCGCTTCCGGTCTGGTCGGGCGGGCCGCCGAGGCGCTTGGCGGGCTTGAGATCGTGGTGAACAACGCGGGCATCACCGATACCTCGGGGCGGCGCATCGGCGAGATCCCGGCGGCGGAGTTCGCGCGTCTCGTCGCCGTGAACCTTGGCAGCGTCGAGGCGATCTGCCGGGCGGCGCTGGGGCTGCTGGCTCCGGGTAGCGTGATCGTCAACATCGCCTCGGGCGCCGCTCTGCGGGCGATTCCGCTGCGCGGGGCCTACAGCGCTACCAAGGCCGCGGTGATGGAACTGACCCGGACGCTTGATGCCGAGGCGGCGGGGCGCGGGATAGACGTGACGGCCATCGCGCCCGGGTTCGTCCGTACCGAGCTGGTCGAGGGGCTGATCGCGGCAGGGCGGCTGGATGCGGAGGCCGCCGCGGCGCGGGTTCCTCTGGGCCGCCTCGGAACGCCCGATGATATTGCCCGCGCGGTTGCCTTCGCAGCCTCGCCCTCGGGCCGGGTTCTTGCCGGGCGTTGCGTGTCGGTCGATGGCGGTGCGCTGGCCGCTGCGGGCACGGCGCTCCCGGCGACCGAGACCAAGCCGCCCGTCGGGACAACCCGGCTGGCGGTCATCGGCACCGGCGCAGAGGCGGAGCGACTGGTCCGCGTCGCGGGCCGGGACCGGGAAGTGCTGCACGTCGCAACGCCCGCCGCGCTTTTGGAGGCGTCGCCGTTTGGCGCTGTGATCGACATGCGCGGCTGCGATGTGACGGACACGACCCGGGCGCTGGCCGATGTCCGCGACCTCGCCGAGGTGCTGGAGACACGGGACGACGGCGCGGGCCTTGCCGTGCTGCTGCTTTCGGGCGGGGGAGACCCGGCAACGGCAGCGGCGCTCGGGATGATGGCGCGTCTGCTTGCGCTGGAGTGGGGACCGCGCCGCCACCGGGTGAACGCGCTCGACTGGAGCGATGCGCGACGGGACGGGATGGCGGAACTGGCGCTTTGGCTGACCGGTGACGGTGCGGGCTATCTCACCGGCCAGTCGGTGCAGGCCGGGCCCGCGCGGACACAGTTTGCAGCGGGCGCAGAAACGAGACACGAGACGACTGATTGAGCGGCCGACCGGCCGTGGGAGGGAACATGCTGGCTTACCTGAAACTGAGACGCGAGGACGTGATCGCGGGGCTGATCACCGTCGCTGTCGGACTATTCATCCTGACCGAGGCCTTCGACTATCGGCTGGGCACGCTGACGCGCATGGGGCCGGGATACTTCCCGATGCTGCTGGGGGTCTGCATGTGCCTGCTGGGCGCGGTGCTGCTGGTCTTCGCCGAACCGGGCGGGCGTTCGGAGTCCGAGAGCGAAGGGTCGAACCTGCGCGGCGTGCTGATGGTGACCGCCGCGTTCCTGGCCTTTGCGCTTCTGATCGAACGGGTGGGAATGGTGCCCGCGATCTTCGTCGCGGTGTTCCTCGCGTCGCTGTCGAACCGCACCACCTCGCTGCTGACTGCCGCCATGCTTGCGGTCGGGACAGCGCTCTCGTGCTGGCTGATCTTCAGCCTCCTTCTCGGACTTCAGATCAAGGCGTTCTGGTAATGGAACTGCTGAACAACCTTGCCCTCGGGCTTTCCGTTGCCGCCTCACTTGGCGGGCTGGCCTACTGTTTCCTCGGGGTGACCCTCGGCACCCTTGTCGGCGTGCTGCCGGGGATCGGGACGATGGCGACCCTCGCCATGCTGCTACCGATCACCTACCACCTCGAGCCGAACTTTGCGCTGATCATGCTGGCGGGCATCTACTATGGCGCGGCCTACGGTGGCTCGACCGCCTCGATCCTGCTGAACCTGCCGGGAACCGCGACGAGTGCCGTGACCGGCATCGACGGCTACCCGATGGCGCGCAAGGGGCAGGCCGGTGTGGCGCTGTTCATGACCGCGGTCGCGTCATTTGTCGGGTCGATGTTCGGGGTCGTGCTGCTCTCGCTCTTCTCGGTGCCGCTGGCACGGGTCGCGCTGGAGTTCGGCCCGCAGGAATACTTCTCGCTGATGTTCCTCGGCCTGATCGCGGCGGCGCTGATCGGTTCCGGCCGCTCGATCCGGTCGCTCGCGGCGGTGACGCTGGGCCTTGCGCTCGGGCTGGTCGGGATCGATCTGAACAGCGGTGTCGCGCGCTTTGCCTTTGGCATGCCCGAGTTCTACGACGGCCTGTCGCTGGTCGCGGTCGCCATCGGCCTGTTCGGCCTGCCCGAGATCATTTCGAGCGCAGGGCGGATCATCAAGGCGCCGATGGACACCAAGGACATCACGTTGCGGTCGATGCTGCCGAGCCGGGAGCAGTGGCGCCGGTCGGCCATGCCGATGGCGCGGGGGTCCGGCATCGGTGCCTTCTTCGGCGCGCTGCCGGGGACCGGCGGTGTGGTGGCCACCTTCATCTCCTACGCGACCGAGAAGAAGCTCTCCAAGCACCCCGAGGAATTCGGCAAGGGTGCGATTGAGGGGATCGCCGCGCCGGAATCCGCGAACAACGCGGCGGTGCAGGCGGCCTTCATCCCGACCCTCAGCCTCGGGATCCCGGGTGACCCAGTGATGGCGATCATGCTGGGCGTCATGATGGTGCACGGTATCCTGCCGGGGCCGAACGTGATTTCCGGCTCGCCCGACCTGTTCTGGGGTCTGGTGATGAGCTTCGTCATCGGCAACATTTTCCTGATGATCCTGAACTTGCCGCTGATCGGCATCTGGGTGCGGATTCTGTCGATCCCCTATCACCTGCTGTTCCCGGTGATCGTCGCCTTCGTCTGTATCGGCATCTACAGCGTGAACTTCCAGGTGATGGACATCTATGTCCTGCTGGCCTTCGGGTTCTTCGGCTGGGGCATGAAGGCGCTGAACTTCGAGGTGGCGCCCTTGTTGCTGGGCTTCGTGCTTGGCCCGATGATGGAAGAGAACTTCCGCCGCGCGCTGGTGGTGTCGAACGGCGAGATCGCGACCTTCCTGACGCGACCGATCTCGGGCGTGATCATGGGCGCTTCGCTGCTGATCATCGCGTGGTTTACCGTCGCCGGGTTGCGCCGCGCCCTGTCGCGTCGGGGCGGTTACCGGGATGAGCAGAATGCCTGACGGGGCAGGCGACGGCGTGACCGTCACCCGCCTGAGCGAGACCCCGGACCGGCTGGGGGAAAGCCCGGTCTGGGATGCCGACGCGCAGTGCCTGTGGTGGATCGATGGCGTTGCCGGGCTGGTCCGCCGGATGGGGTTCGAAGGCGATGCGCCGCGCGGGGTCGAGACCTTTGCGTTCGAGGGGCATGTGGGCTCCATCGCGCTGGCCGAGCCCGGCGGTATCGTTGTCGCGCTGGAACATTCGGTCGTGACCTTCCGACCCGACGCGGGACAAACGGAGCTCCTGCTGGTCCTGACGGGTGCCGATCCGGCGATGCGGCTGAACGACGGCAAGGCGGACCGGCAGGGCCGGTTCCTCTGCGCGGGCATGGGCCGCACCGGCGCCCCGCTTGGGGCGCTGCACCGGATCGACCGGCGGGGCGGTCACGCGGTGCTGTGCGAGGGGCTGACGGTCGGGAACGGTATCTGCTTCAGCCCCGATGGCCGGGTGCTCTATTTCACCGACACGCCGCGCCGTCAGGTGATGGCCTGCGATTATGACCCCGAGAGCGGTGCGGCCTCGGTGCCACGGGTGCATATCGACACGGACGCGCTGGGGTCCGGGATCGACGGCGCGACGGTCGATGCCGATGGCAACCTCTGGGGCGCGCTGATCCGGAGTGCCGAGATCGGCTGCTTCGATCCTTCGGGGCGCCTGTTGCGGCGTGTTCCGGCGCCTGTCGACCTGCCGTCGAGCCTCGCCTTCGGGGGGGCACAGATGGACCGGCTCTTCGTCACCTCGATCCGTGATTCCGGCACCGGGCGCGCGGTTTCGACCCATCCGGAGGGCGGCCATCTCTTTGTGCTGGACGGGCTCGGCAGCCGGGGGCTGCCGGAAGCGCGCGTTCTCTGACCGCGATCCGGGGCGTGGACGAAGCCTAGCTCGGGGTAGCCAGACCGGCCCCGACCTCGGCGGTCAGCAGCGCCATCCGCGCGCGCGCATGGTCGAGGATCGGGCTGGCGACCCTGTCGGGAAAGGTGCCGGGCAGGCTGTCGGCCACGCGCTCCAGCGCGGGCAGTCCAGCGGCGACGATCTCCTCGAAGGCCCGCCGCCGGGTCGGTACGGGCACGCGGGCGGCCTCGGCGGTCTGGTCGAAATGGCGCGGCTGGATCTGGTCTAGCCGGTAGTGCCGCCGCCGCCCCGCCGACATGGCAAGGCGCAGATCGCGGTGACGAAAAGCGCCGGAGGCCATCGCGGGCGCGGCGCTGAGGATGTCGTAGAGCGGCGTCATCCGGAACCCGCCGGGGCCGAGAAAGAGCGAGTAGTTCTTGGCATGTCCGTCGATGGCGGCAAGCAGCCAGTTCACCACTTGGGCCTTGAGGAACATACGCTGGTCCGCCGCCCGCTCGGACGAGCCCTCGAGCAGGCGCAGCCCGTCCTGCATCGAAGGACCGCCATGATCCTGGTACTTCTGGCCCGACTCGAGCCCGAGCGCCTGCAGGAAATCCTCTTGTGGCAGGCGCAGGATACCGCCGCCGGCGCGCGGGGTCCGGTCGAAGCGGGTGACGACGAGGACGGTCTGGTCCTCGAACGTTTCGATCCGTGCCGGGTTGACCGGAAGGCCGAGGGCGGCGGCGAGCTGCAGGCATAGCCATTCGTTCTCGACGCTGTCGGTCATGTCGATGCCGTGAGAGATCACACCCATGCGGCGCTTGAGGATATGCGTGGTGGGCGTCAGCCCGAGCGGCTTGAACCAGCCGCCGTCCTTCCAGAGCAGCGCGGTCTTTTCCTGCGCCCCGGCCAGCGAGATGCGGAAAGTCTCGTCCTCCTGCATCCCGAGGGGAGAGGTGGCGAGGGTGCGGATGGTGTCGGCAATGGCGGCGGCGTCCTGCTGTTCGCCCTCCACGCGGAAGGGGTCCCCGGGCTCTGCGCCCGGCGGCAGGAATTGCATGGCACCGATGCAGTCGCGCCCGATGGCGGCCAGCAGGTCGTGGGGCCGGGCGCTGCGCGCCTCGGTGCGCTCGGCGATCAGCCGCCGCAACGCGCTGTTGTCCGGCAAGAGGTTCTCGAACACGGCGCTGACATGCGCACCGGTCTGGGACCCGCCGGTCAGCGGCAACTGGCGCGAGATCGGAAAGGCATGTTCCCAGTCCAGCCATGCGGGATCGTAGGCGAAGGCGGTTCCGCCGGAGGGGCTGTAGCGGTAGTCGCCCGCCAGCCGCCCGTTGATCCGCACGTCCAGCCGCCGGGTCAGTGCCGGTCGTCCCATCAGAAGATGTCCCCGACCGAGGGTGCGCGCAGCACGGTGCCATCCTCGCCCAGCACCAGTTCCAGCCCGAGGGCCGAGACCAGTGCGAAGAGGGTCGAGACGCGCGGCTCGTGCGTGCCGTTCTCGATCCGCGAAACGTGCTTGGCGGCCAGACCCGCGCGCTGGCCCAGCTCGTCCTGGGTCAGCCCGAGTTCCCGCCTGCGGCTGCGCAGCGCCTGACTGAGACCGGTCGCGTCGCGGAGGGACTGGGTGTGCATGAGGGTGGCCTGCTGGGTAACGGATACGTTGAATTCTGGAAATATACCAAAAACGTACCTTTTGCAAGAAAACCCAGAAACAGCACCCGATGCAGTGGGGCGCACGCGACAGTCCGGAAAACCTCTATTCGCCGTGACATATAACTATTGGCAAATCCGATTACATAATGGAGCCTCAGCGCGGGCCGTACTTTGGTCGTGGGGAAATAATGGACTCGTTCAGCGCGGCATTGGCCAAGCAGGAAATTCTGGCCTGGTGGTCCACGGAAAGGGCCAGGGTCGATCGGGACTGCAGGGACGCCGCAGAAAATTATCGCCAGATTGCCGGAAAATCCGTCGACGAATTAACCTTGATGGAACTCATCCGAGGTGGGGAGAAACGCAAGGCGGTGGAAGAACAACTGCGTTCCAGACTGAATGTATTCAATCGGCGCATGGAAAGATCACTACAGGAAACCTGCGTCGCTTCGATCTCGAGAATTGAAGGTGTCGAATTTGAACACAGCCTGCTGAGCGAGGCCGCGGTGCTGGCAGGAACCGGGGTCACCGCGGCTGGTTCGCTCGGGCTGGCCGTGGTGGCAACCGGGGTGGCGACCACCACAACGGTTACGACCGTCCTCGGAATTTTCTCCGCCGGGACAGTCGTTACGTTTTCATGGCCCGTGTTTGCGGTGGCGGCGGTTGGCGCAACGGCACTGGCCGTGGTCTCGACTCGGATGCAGGGCTATGCGGCGGAACGGTTGAAGTCGAACCTCAAGGAAAAGATCGGTCGGAGCATTGAAGCTGCGCTGATAGGGGACAACAACAAGGGCGAAACCAAGAGCACCCGGCAATCCCTGCTGGAGCTGCTCGACGAGGCGCGTGACATAAGGGTGAGGGCAATAGGAACATGGCAGGAACCGGAATAGAGTCCGTACTGGCGTCAGTCTCCGAGGAATTGGCTGACAGGATTCTGGATAAGAGCGCCGAAGTGGTCGGAATGCTGGTGCGCGATTCAACGACCAAGAAAATTCTTGGGCATCTGCAGGAAACGAACCTGACGCAGAGTATCGTCGGCGTGGCGGTGGAGAAGGGCGGTGGCGTCGTGAACTCGCTGCTTGGCGCACCGCTCCAATCGGCGACCGGGATCATTCAGGTTGTCCAGAACGAGCAGATCAAGGGAAAGCTGAAACTCCTGGAATCAATGCTCGGTGGTATGCAGGCCCTCCAGATGGCGACCCTTGTGTCCTCCGTGGCGGGCATGGGTGTCACCGTGGCAAGCACGGCGATCATCCTCTCGCGCATGCAGGCGATGGACCGGCAACTGGAGGCAATCGGGGACCGGCAGGAGCGGGTTCGGGAAGAGCGCGAGGACTGGGACCTTCGTCAGGTCCTTTCGCGGATCGAAGCCGGCCTGCAACAAATGGCCGAAGCTGATTTCTCGAAGAACGCGGAAGCGGTAGTGCGGCCAGCGGAAACCAGCCTCAACGAAGCTTTCATGCAGGCCCATTCCGGGCTGATGCATATCGTTCGCCGTCCCCGCATTGATGCCGAACTGCTGACCGACCTGATTTCACGCCTTTCGATGTGCAGCATGGTGCAGGTGAGGGCATTGATCTGGCTTGATGAAAAGGAACGGGCGCTGTCACGGGTGGGCTATCATCTGGACAAGCTCAGCGAACTCACACTCGCGTTGCCGCAGGACAAGCTGGTTCTTGCTCTGGGAGAGGATCGCGAGAAGGGGGGAGCGATAGATCAGCTGTCTTCGAACCTGAGGCTGCGTCTGGCCTCTCTGCCCTCGCTTGTCGAAACGCTGATCGACAGGGATGTTCATGGTCGGGCATACCTCGAACGCGCGGCGCAGGAAGACGAGGAACCCGTTCTTCTGCTGGCGAGGTGAGACACCTCCGGCAATGACGCATGAAGGCGGCGTCCCGCTGCGCCGTCTCCCCCCGCTTTACTCCATCCGGCGCAGCGATTGCAGGCACATTGTCTTGATCTGCTGGCGGTCGGCGTCGGTGAGGGGGCGGTCGTAGGTGCGTTGCCATTTCAGGGTGTTGCGGATGGCGCCGCCGATGAAGCCGCCCATGAGGAAGGGTTCGGCGTCCATCAGCCAGCCGCTGGCGCGCAGGTCCTGCAGGATCTCGGCGATGTAGTCCGAGCTGCCGCGAAAGCTCTGGATCAGGTCTCGGGCGGGCAGGAGGGGGACGTTGGACAGGTATTCGAACAGGATCGCCCGCGAGGGGTCGTTCCAGATGAAGTCGATATAGTTGTCGATGTAGCGGTCGAGCCGCTGTTCCGGCGTTGCGGAGGGGTCGTCGCCTTCGACGAGCAGGGCAGTGACCTGTTCGGCCAGCCGTTCGTAGACCGCGCGGATCAGCACGTCCTTGGATTCAAAGTGATTGTAGAGCGAGCCGGTGGCCACTTCGGCGCGGGACGCGATCTTTGACATGGACGCCTGCGTGCCATGTTCGACCAGCAATTCGGCCGTCGCGTCGAGAATGCGTTCCCGCATCGGAATTACTTTCGTCATCAGTGAATGAACCTTCATTCAGTTGTCACACTCGCACCTTAGGGATGCCGCCGACTCGGCACAAGCGATTTGATTCCGCCCGCCGATCTGACCCGCAACCGAAAGGAAAAGCCCGATGACGGAGCGTCCCCTCACCTTCATCCACATGACCGACCTCCACGTGAACGCCCCCGGCGTCGAGGACGACATGCTGTTCAGCGAGACCCGCGACACCCTGCGCCGCACGCTGGCCGAGATCGCCCGCATGGAGCAGAAGCCGGACTTTATCGTCGCCTCGGGCGACCTGACCAACCACGGCGAGCCGGAAGCCTACCGCACTGTCGCGTCGATCATGGATGAGGCCGGGCTCGACCTCCCGGTGGTCTACGCGCTTGGCAACCACGATCGGCGGGAAGGCTTCGCCGAGGGGTTCTCGGCGCTCTACTCGGACCCTACGAAACCCTATGACCACGATACGGTGATCGGCGGGCTGCACGTGATCGTGCTGGATTCCTCGGTGCCGGACGAGATCGGTGGCTTCTGGGAAGCGGGCCAGGTCGACTGGCTGAAGGCGCGCCTTGCCGAGCATGCCGACCTGCCCAAGCTGCTGGTCATGCACCATGCGCCGATGATCGACCTGACGGCTGGCGAGATGGAGTGGGAATCGCTGTCGCGCGTCGCCACCGAAGAGCTGCGGCAGGCCATCGAGGGCGTGAATGTTGTCGGCATCCTCTCGGGTCACGTCCATATGGACCGGGTTGCCCTGTGGCACGGTGTGCCGGTGGTGATCGGTACCGGCCACCACGCCGGGACCGATGTCGTCGCCCTGCCGGGCGCCTTCAACATGCTGGACGCCACCGGTTTTGCCGTTGGCACGCTCTACCCCTCGGGGCTGCAGGTGACCTTCGTCGCCCATCCGCAGACCCGCGAGGTGCGCCATACGCTCGACATGCAGCGCATCCTCGACTTCATTGAGGCCCGCAAGACCGCGGCCGAGTAACGACCGGCGCGGCCTGCTGCGGGCCGCGCCTCCTCCTCCCCGACCAGACGTCACACTGACCAACGATTGGAGCCCGTGATGAAAACCACACTGCTGGCCGTTGCCGTCGCACTGAGCGCGACTGCGGCCCTTGCCCAGAGCATGCCCGCCGAGGTGACCGAGCCGGTCACCATCACCTTCTACAACTACAACCTCGCCTCGGCCGGGAATGGCGCGGACGCCACCCGCAAGATGATCGCCGAGTTCGAGGCGGCCCATCCGAACATCCACGTCGAAGGCGTGCCGGTGCAGCCGCAGGATATCGCCACCCGGCTGCAGGCCGACATCGTCGCCGGGCAGTCCGTCGACCTTGTCCAGATGCCCTTTGCCGCGCTCGGTTTTGCCGCCGAGAACCTTGGTGCGGTGGCATTGGAAGACATCGTGCCTGCCGAGGAGCTTGCCGGGCACTTCGAGGGTATGGTGCCGAACGGTCTGGAACTCGGTCGCCTGAACGGCAAGACCTACGGCCTTGCCTATACCTTCTCGACGCCGGTGCTGTTCTACAACGCCGACCTGTTCCGAAAGGCCGGGCTCGACCCGGACCAGCCGCCTGCGACCTGGGCCGAGCTGAAGGAAGCCGCGCTAAAGATCAAGGCCAGTACCGATGCGCTGCCGCTGGCCACCGGCATCTACGGGCCGACCGCGCTCGACTGGCTGATGCAGGGCGTTATCAACTCGAACGGTGGCGCGGTGATCAACGCCGACCGGACCGAGATGACCTTTGCCTCGCCCGAGGCCATCGAAGCCATCGCGATGCTGCGTGACCTCGCGCAGGAGGGGATCACCGAGAACCTCAGCATCACGGCCCAGATGGAGGGGATGGCCGCAGGCAACACGGCGATGTACCTGCAGACCTCGGCGATCCAGGGCTACCTGGTGAAGGGCGCGACCGGCAATTTCGAGCTGCGCGCGGCCGCCATGCCGGCCTTTGGCGACAAGCCCGTGAAGCCCTCGAACTCGGGTTCGGCGCTGTCGCTGCACTCGACCGACCCGGTCAAGCAGCGCGCGGCCTGGGAACTGATGAAGTACCTCACCTCCGAGCGGGGCTATACCATCATCACCTCCGAGATCGGCTACCTGCCGTTGCGCCCGTCGATCGTGAACGACCCGGAATACCTCGGGGAATGGGTCAAGGCACATCCGCTGGTGCAGCCGAACCTCGCACAGCTGGAAAAGCTGGCGCCCTACGTGCCGCTGCCGGGGCCGAACTACCTGCAGATCGGGATCTCGATGATGGACGCGATGGAAATGGCGACCTTCGGCAACGACGACAACGTGGCCGGTATCCTGACCGAAGCGCAGGAGCGCACCCAGCGCCTGATGCCCTGACCTGACCGAGGCCGAGCCCAGGCGCCCCATGCGCCTGGGCCACCTGCATTTGGACCCGACGATGACCGATTTCGCTGCCGAACCCCACCCGCCGCGCATGCTGCGCCGGATGACACGGGCGCGCCGCTTTCGGCGGCAGCTGGTGCCCTACCTCTACCTGCTGCCTGCCGTCGCCTGTTTCGTGATCTGGATTTACGAGCCGCTGGCCCAAGCCTTCGTGCTGAGTTTCCAACAGTGGAACCTGCTGCCGACCGCGCCGAAGACCTGGGTGGGGCTGGACAACTACCGCAACATCTTTGACCTGCCGAAGTTCTGGCAGGCGCTGGGAAACACCTGGTACTATCTCGTCGGATTGCTGCCGCTGGCGGTGCTGCTGCCATTGGTGATCGCGCTGTTCACGCAGGATCTGCCGCCGCGCAGCCGCAACCTCTACCGCGCGTTGATCTTCGTGCCGATGATCGTGCCGCCCGTGGTCGCCGCTGCCGTCTGGCGCTGGCTGCTGGACCCGAGCCACGGCATCCTGAACCTTGGCCTGCAGGGGCTTGGGACGAAGCCGATCGGGTTTCTCTCGGACCCGGACCTCGCGCTTTGGACCATCACCTTCATCACCGGGTGGAAGCTGATCGGCTTTGCCACCCTGATCCTCTCGGCGGCCAACGCGGCCATCGACGAGAGCCTCGTCGAGGCGGCCCGTCTCGACGGCGCATCCAAGTGGGAGATCATCCGCGATATCCGCCTGCCGCTGCTTTCGCCCACGCTGATGCTGCTGATCCTGATGGTCGTGCTGCTGGGGGCGCAGTGGAGCTTTTCCTATATCCACGTGCTGACCGAGGGCGGACCGCTCGGCTCGACCACCAACATCTATTACCTCCTGTGGCAGTTCGGCTTCGGGTCGCTCTCGGTCGGCTGGTCTTCGGCCTCTGCGGTGATCCTCTTCGTCGGCTTCGGCCTGCTGGCCGCCGCGCTCTTCGCCCTCAAGGCCAAGGTGACCTTCCATGATGACTGATGCCGCCACGCTTGCCCCGGTGCAGCCGCGCCGCCGCGCCCTCGCCCTCTCGGGATGGGACACCGGCGTGGGCCACGCCCTGATGATCCTCGTCTCGCTGGTCTGCGTCTTTCCGATCTACTGGATGATCGTGACCTCGCTGCGCCCCGAGAACGCGATCTTCTCGACCCGGCTCTGGCCCGATGCGGCAAGCCTCGACAACTACGCCTATGCCCTGCGCGCGGTTCCGATGCAGCGGATGCTGGTGAATACCTTCATCGTCTCGGCGGCGGTGACGGCGGTGCAGCTGCTGTCGGGGATCCTTGCCGGCTACGCCTTTGCCCGCTGGCGGTTTCGCGGTTCGGCGATCCTGTTCGGAGCGGTGGCGCTGACATGGCTGGTGCCTCTGCAGGTGGTGATGATCCCGAACTACCTGCTGGTCGCCCGCCTTGGCATGATCGACACGCTGGGCGCGCTGATCCTGCCGCACATCGCATCGGCCTTTGCCATCATGCTGCTGGCCCAGTCGATGCGGTCGTTCCCGACCGAAGTGGTCGAGGCCGCGCGCATGGACGGGGGCAACCATTGGCAGATCCTGTGGCAGGTGATCGTGCCCAACCTGCGCGGGACGCTCGCCTCGCTGGCGATCCTGATCTTCATCACCACTTGGAACGAGTACTTCTGGCCGCTGCTGCTGACCCGTTCGCCCGAGAACTCGGTGGTGCAGATCGGCCTCCAGATGTTCATCTCGTCGGAAGGGACACAATGGGGTCCGCTGATGGCGGCCTCGACCATGGCGAGCCTTCCGATCCTCCTGATCTATCTTGTCCTGCAACGGCAGGTGATCTCTTCCTTCATGAAATCCGGACTACGCTGATGATACCCCAACGACTGATCCCCCTGACCGGGGCCCACAACCTGCGTGATCTTGGCGGTTATACTGCCTCTGGCGGGCAGACAGCCTGGCGCCGCGCGCTGCGCGCGGACAGCTTGCACCGGCTGGACCGACAGGCGATGGAAACGCTCCGCGACATGGGCTGCACCACGGTCATCGACCTGCGGCACAGTGAGGAAACCGGTGCGCAGGCCAATCCCTTTGCCGCCGGGTTCGACGGCGTCCTCTATCACAACATTTCGCTCTTTGCCGGGCTCGATCCGTCCCGCCCCGGGCTGAAGGAGGCCGAGGACGTGCTCTTCGCGCTTTACTGCCAGGCGCTGGAGGAGTGTGCGGCCGAGTTCGTGCAGGTGTTGCGGGTGGTGGCGGACGCGCCGGGCGCGGTGCTGTTCCACTGCACGGCCGGCAAGGACCGGACCGGCATGATCGCGGCACTGCTGCTGTTGCTGGCCGGCACGCCGCGCGCCGAGATCGTCGCGGATTATGCCCTGACCAGCCGCTACTCGCCCGCAATGTTCGCGGCGCTGCGCGACGAGTTGGAGGCGGCGGGGCGCGACTTCGACCTCGCCTCGCCGCTGCTGCTGAGCGAGGCGGCAACGATGGAGGCCTTCCTCGGTCATCTGGACACGGCGCATGGCGGGGCTGAAGTCTACTTGCTGACCCATGGTCTGACCGAGAGAGAGATCGCGGCACTGCGCAGCCGAATGCTGCAGGCCGAAGCGATGGAAGGAGCTGCCTGATGTCCTATGTCTCGATCCGCGACTTGCGGAAAAGCTATGGCGACGTGCAGACCCTGCATGGGCTGAACCTGGGGTTCGAAGAGGGGGAGTTCGTGGTGATCGTCGGCCCCTCTGGCTGCGGCAAGTCCACCTTGCTCCGGATGATCGCGGGGCTGGAGGATATCACCTCGGGCGAGATCGGCATCGGCGGGCAGGTCGTCAACGACGTGGAGCCCGCGAACCGGGGCTGCGCCATGGTGTTCCAGAACTACGCGCTCTATCCGCATATGACGGTGGCGGGGAACATCGGCTATCCGCTGAAGTTGGCCCGCGTACCGCGCGCCGAGCGTGAGCAACGTGTACGCGAAGCGGCCGAGATCCTCGGGCTCACCGACTATCTGGACCGGCGACCCAAACAGCTTTCGGGCGGACAGCGTCAGCGGGTGGCCATGGGGCGCGCCATCGTGCGACAGCCCAGGCTGTTCCTCTTCGACGAACCGCTGTCGAACCTCGACGCGAAGATGCGGGTGCAGATGCGGATCGAGATCCGGCGCCTGCACCGGCGCCTCTCGGCCACTTCTGTGCTCGTGACCCACGACCAGGTGGAGGCGATGACAATGGCCGACCGGCTGGTGGTGATGAACGGGGGCCGGATCGAGCAGATCGGCAGCCCGTCGGAGGTCTATGCGCGCCCTGCGTCGGCCTTCGTCGCCGGGTTCCTTGGCGCCCCCGCGATGAACCTTCTGCCCGCGACGGTGGACCGGGAGGGCATCCTGCGGGCCGATATGTGCCCCGACCGGATGCTGGCGGGTGACCTCAAGCTTCCGTCGGGAACGGAACTGACCCTTGGTGTGCGGCCCGAGGATTTCACCGTGGCGCCTGCCGGTCGTGGGGGGCTGCCCGCGCAGGTCGACCTGATCGAGGACCTTGGCGGCATGAGGGTCGCGCATTGCCAGCTTCCCGGGGGCTATGCCTCCGCCGTGCTGCCGCGCGAGAGTGCAGTGCGCGAAGGGACGCATGTCTCGCTGATCCCGGACGTGGCCCGGCTCCACGCCTTTGACCGCGTTTCGGGGCAGCGTCTGGCCGAGGTAGCGGTGGCCGGGGCGGACGCGGGCCGGGCGGAGAGCGACGCGCGGTCGGAGGCGTTTGCGCCCGCCTAAAAGGGTCTTCACGGCTGCCGGTCTGCGAATTCGGACTGGCAGCCATGCATTGCGCCGGGATTGTCAAATCGGGCCGGGACAGCTAGGTAGGCAGCTAATAGTTAGCAACCTACCTATTTCGTATCGCCATGCCCGACTCCGATCCAACCCGCAACTTCGTCCGCCGTATCAGCCTGCTGGCGCGGCGCATCCGCACGCAGTTTGACAAGCGAGCGGGTGAACACGGCCTGACTCAGGCACGGGCGCTGATCCTTCTTTACCTCGACCTCAAGGGCTCGATGAGTCAGGCCGAACTGGCCGAGGAAATGGACGTGGAGCGCCCGACCATGGCGCGGCTGGTCGATGCGATGGAATGCGGCGGGCTGGTGCGGCGCGAGGTATCGCCGCAGGACCGGCGGATCCGCAACGTGGTGCTGACCGAGGCCGCCCAAGGCGAAGTGCAGGCCCTGCGCGCCCTGTCCAAGGCGCTGCGCGAGGATGTGGTTGCCGGGATCCCGCAGGAAGACCTCGACGTTGCCGACCGGGTGATCTGCCAGATGATCGAAAACATAGGCAGGGCAGAACGATGACCGAGAAGGAAATCGCCGCCCTGACCGCGTCGGGTGAAACCGAATTGGCGGATCTGGAGCACTCTGGGCCGGTCGAAGAGGTGTCGGAAGAGCCCGAAGAGCCTGATGAACCCGAAGCGCCGCAGCCGGTGCCTGCCGCTCCGGCCACCTATGCCCTTGGGCTGGTCATGCCGCCGTGGCAGGCGGTGTTCTATTTCTTCACCGCCGCCGTTCTGGCCCTCGCCCAGGGTTTCAGCCAGAGCGTCATCTCGGTCAACTCGCAGCAATTGCAGGGTTTCTTCGGCACTACGCAGGCCGAGACCCTGTGGTTCACGGCGGCCTACATGGCGCCGAACGCATCGCTGACCATCGCACTGATCAAGCTGCGGGGCCGGTTCGGCCTGCGCCGATTTGCCGAGATCTCGATTGTCGTCTTCCTTGCCTCGGGTCTGCTGAGCTTTGCCGCGAACGACTTCTGGTCGCACCTCGCCGTGCGCTTTCTCGCAGGATGCGCCGCCGCGCCGATGAGTTCGCTGGCCTTCCTCTACATGCTCGATCCCCTGCCGCAGCAGCGCAAGATGAACGTGGGCCTCTCGGCCGCGCTCACGCTGATGTTCATGGGCTCGACCCTGACCCGGCTGATTTCGCCCGAACTGATCGAAATGGGGTCGTGGCGGGGGCTGACGGTGTTGGAGGCCAGCATGGCGGCCATCGGGCTGGCCCTGATCTATCGCTTCCCGCTGCGCAACCCCGCCACGCCGATGACCATCGAGGCGGGGGACGTGATTTCCTTTCTGCTGATCGCCGTGGGTTTCGGCTGCATCGCCGTCGCCACCATCACCGGTGCCCAATACTGGTGGACCGAGCAGGCCTGGCTGGGCTGGACCATTGCCGTTGGTACCGCCGCCATCGGCCTCGCCGGGGCTATCGAACTGAACCGAAAGAACCCCCTGCTGGACATCCGCTGGCTGACCAGCCCGACGGTGATGCATTTTGCCGCCACCCTGCTGCTGTTCCGCCTTGTGCTGAGCGAACAGAGTGCGGGGGCCGCCGGTCTGATCCGGGCCCTGGGCGTGATGAACGAACAGGCGCGCGGGCTGTGGTTGGTGGTGCTGGCCGCGACGATCCTTGGCGGGGTCATCTGCGCGTTGTTGCTGAAGCCGGGGCGGGAAAAGGAGTTTCACGCCGTCGCCCTGTTGCTGCTGATCGCCGGTTCGCTGATGGATACCAACTCGACCGCGCAGACAGTGCCGAGCGACCTCTACCTCTCGCAGGGGATGATCGGACTTGCTTCGGCGCTGTTCCTGCCCCCGGCCATGCTGTCCGGCATCCTGCTCGCGTTCAAGAAGGGCCCGGACTACATCCTGACCTTCGTGATCGTCTTCCTGACGACGCAGAAGATCGGCGGCTTTCTCGGCTCCGCGATCTTTTCCTCCTTCGTCAAGGTGCGGACCACGCTGCACACTCAGCGGCTCTACGAAGAGCTGATTTCGACCAACCCGCTGGTGACCGAGCGGATCGGGACCTATTCGGCCTCGCTTGCCCCCGTGGTCACCGACCCGACTCTGCGCAGTGCGCAGGCTGCCGCGCAACTGGCCAGTGAGGTCAGCACACAGGCGGCCGTGATGGCCTATAACGACGCCTTCCTCGTGGTCGCCTGCGTCTCGTCGGCTGCCCTTGTCCTGCTTCTGGGTCACGCGGCGCTCAGCGCCCGCCAGGCCCGTCTGGCCCGCCGCGCCGAGACCGCGGCCCCGGCCCCCGCCCCGATTGTTTCCGAACCCCCGCAGGCACGGCCCCAAGCCGCCTGAAGAAAGACCACCGCCATGTTAGCCAAAGCATCCCGCCATATCGCAACCGCCCTAGCCCTGATCGTCGGAGTTCTTGGGGTCGTCGGAGTTCTCTACGCCTGGGGCCTGCCGCCGTTCCGCGCCAGCACACAGACCACCGATGACGCTTACGTGCGCGGCCAGGTCACGACGCTGGCGCCGCAGGTCTCCGGCAATATCAAGCTGGTCGCGGTGCAGGATTACCAGCGCGTCGCCGCAGGCGACCTGCTGATCCAGCTCGACGATTCCTCTTATGTGCAGCAACTGGCCTCGGCCAGAGCGCAGTTGGCGTCGGCGGAAGCTTCGCTGTCGGGAACCGCGCAGGACCGCAGCATCGCCAAGTCGAGCGTCGAGTCGGCGGATGCGGCGGTGGACTCGGCCGAGGCGGCGCTGGCCGGGGCCAAGGCCGACATGGACCGCTCGAGCCAGCTGCGCGAACGCGGCGTGGTCACCAGGAGTGACGACGAGGACCTGCAGCTGAGCTATCGCCAGGCCACGGCCTCGCTGCGGCAGGCCAAGGCACAGGCCGAAACGGCGCGGCAGAAGCTGGCGGCCATCGACATTGAGGAACGCAGCCGCGAGGCCGGGGTCCAGCAAGCGCGCGCCGCCGTGTCGCTGGCGCAGATCGCGCTGGACAACACCCGCATCGTCGCGCCGGTCGATGGGCGTCTTGGCGAACTCTCGGCTCACCTCGGGCAATACGTGAGCGCGGGTACGCGGTTGGTGACGGTGGTGCCCGACACGATCTGGGTGGTCGCGAACTTCAAGGAGACCCAGCTGGCAGGGCTGCAGGAAGGACAGGCCGTGAGCTTTACGGTCGATGCCCTCGGCAAGGCTCGGCTGACCGGGCATATCGAGAGCTTTTCGCCCGCGACGGGGTCGCAGTTCAGCGTGCTGGGCAGCTCCAACGCGACGGGGAACTTCATCAAGATCGCGCAGCGGATCCCGGTCCGTATCTCGGTGGATGCGAACCAGTCGGCTGCGGCCAAGCTGGCGCCGGGCATGTCCGTGGTGGTCCGGGCGGACGCGCAGGCCTGAGGGCGCTGCCCGGGCTCAGGCCTCGGGCAGGTGCGACATGACGTGGTGGAACTTCTCGCCCTGCACCGCGACGTGGTCACGCAGCAGGTCGGCGGCGCGGTTGGCGTCGCCCGCGGCGATGGCCTCCACGATGGCCTCGTGTTCCTCCATCGACTGCTGCAGTCGCCCGCGCAGGAACAGCTGCATCCGGCGATAGGGCTTCAGCCTGCGGTGCAGGCGCGAGGCCTCCTGCTCGAGGAACCGGTTCCCCGACTGGGCATAGAGCAGGTGATGGAAGACGCCGTTCTTCTGGTAGTAGAGATCGACGTCGCCCGCCTCGCGGGCGGCACGGCATTCGGCGTTGACCTGCCGCAGTTCTGCGATTGCCGGATCCGTGGCGCGGCGTGCGGCGAGACGGCCGCAGACCGCCTCGAGTTCGGCCATCACCTCGAACATCTCAAGGATCTCGACCGGGGAGCTGATGCGGACGAACACGCCGCGACGCGGCTGCTGCACCACGAGACCTGACTGCGCGAGCCGGTGGAAGGCCTCGCGAATCGGCGTCCGCGAAACCTTGTGCTCTTCGGCGAGGCTAGCCTCGTCCAGCCGGGTACCCGGCGCAAAGCGCCCCGTGAGGATCTGATCCTCAAGGATCTGCGCGATCTGGTCCGACCGGCTGCGCTGGTCGGCGGGGTCGATATCCAATGTCATGGTTTTTGTATACGAGAAGGTTGACAAGGTACGCAATAGCCTGCCTGATGAGCCCCATCGGCGCCCGGAGGAGAAACGGCGCCTTGGGAGGAGATATGATGACCAGACGTATTATCGCGGCGAGCGCGCTCGCCGTTGTCGTCGCTGCGGGTGCCAGTGGCGCCTGGGCGGAGACCCTGAAACTGTCGCACCAGTGGTCCGAGGGCGACGTGCGCCACCAGGTTGCCCAGATGGTGGCCGACGAGGTCAAGGCCGCGAACGTGGATCTCGAGATCCAGATTTTCCCGAATCAGACCCTGTTCAAGGCCCGCGAGCAGTACACGCCGCTGTCGCGCGGCCAGCTCGACATGACGATCTTTCCGCTGTCCTACGCGGGTGGCCAGCAACCGGCCTACAACCTGACCCTGATGCCGGGCCTGGTGAAGAACCATGACCACGCCGCCCGGCTGTCGGCCTCGCCCTTCATGGACAAGATCGAAGAGATCATGGGCGGCGACGACGTCAAGACGTTGGTGCATGGCTACCTGGCCGGCGGGTTCGGATCGAACAAGGGCTGCATCACCAAGCCGGCGGACGTGCAGGGCGTGACCATCCGCGCGGCGGGCAAATCCTTTGAGGAGATGCTGGCCGGGGCAGGGGCCTCGATCAGCTCGATGGCGTCGTCCGAGATCTACTCGGCACTGCAGACCGGGGTGCTCGACGCAACCAATACCTCGTCGGAAAGCTTCCTCAGCTATCGCCTGTACGAGCAGCTGAAGTGCTATACCCCGGCGGGTGAAACCGCGCTGTGGTTCATGTACCAGCCGCTGCTGATCAACAAGACCACCTTTGACGAACTGACGCCCGAGCAGCAGACGGCGCTGACCGATGCCTCGGCCAAGGCTGAAGCCTGGTATCTCGACAAGGCCAAGGAAGGCGACGCCGTCACCACCAAGGCCTTTGCCGACGCAGGGGTCGAGATCGCCGAAATGACGCAGGCCGACTTCGACGCCTGGCGTGAGCTGGCCAAGGAAACGTCCTACCCGGCCTTCGCTGGCTCGGTCGACGGTGGCCAGGACCTTCTCGACATGGCTCTGTCGGTCGAATGAGTGCTGCGCCCGTCGCTCCTCGTTCGGCGGGCGCCGACATCGGCGCGCGGGATCCGCGCGCCGATTACCGGCCGCCGTTCCCGCTGCGCGCCATCGGTGCGGTGTCCACGCTGTTCGGTGTCGCCGCCGCGGTGATGATCCTCGCCTCGGTGCTGATCACCTGCCACATGATCTTTGTGCGCGGTGTGCTGGGCCAGTCGACCATCTGGCAGACCGAGGCCGTGATCTACCTGATGATCGGGGCGACCCTGCTGGGCCTGCCCTATGTTCAGAAGCTGCGCGGACACGTCGGCGTTGATCTGCTGCCGCAGATGCTGCCGCCCGCACTGCGCCGCATCCTTGCCGTGGTGGTCATGCTGGCGACGGTTGCCATGGTCGCCGCGATGGTCTGGTACGGCTGGGAGATGTTCCACCTCGCCTGGAAACGCGGCTGGAAATCCGAGTCGGTCTGGGCCTTCCCGCTGTGGATCACCTACCTTTCCGTGCCGCTCGGCTTCGGGCTCTACCTGCTGCAATTGCTGGGCGATCTCTGGCTCGCGACCTTCGGTCCCGAGACCGTGCTGCCCGAACCTCATCCTGAACGGAGCCCCGACTGATGGATCCCCTGATGCTTGGACTTCTGGTGGCGGTTGCCACCGTCGTCGTCCTGTTCTCCGGCGTGTCCGTGGCCGTGGGCCTGCTGATCGTCGCCACGCTGTTCCTGTGGGTTTTCGACGGCGCCCGCTCGCTCGAGGCACTGCCCGAACTCTTCTATGCCGAGCTGAACAGCTTTGCGCTGTTGTCGATTCCGATGTTCATCATCATGGGGGCGGCCATCGCCTCGACCCGCGCGGGGCCCGACCTCTACGAGGCGCTGGAGCGCTGGCTGACCAAGGTGCCGGGCGGGCTGGTGGTGTCGAACCTTGGGGCCTGCGCGCTGTTTGCTGCCATGTCGGGCTCCAGCCCGGCGACCTGCGCGGCCATCGGCAAGATGGGGATCCCCGAGATGCGCCGCCGCGGTTATCCGTCGGAGGTTGCCGCCGGATCCATCGCCGCCGGTGGCACACTCGGCATCCTGATCCCGCCCTCGGTCACGATGATCGTCTACGGGATCGCCACCGAGACTTCGATCGGGCGGTTGTTCCTTGCCGGGGTCATCCCGGGGATTCTGCTGACATTGCTGTTCATCGCCTGGGCGATCTTCGACACCTGGCGGCGTGGCGCGGCGAGCGCGGCGCTGGCTTCGGCGCGCTACACCTGGCGCCAGCGGTTCGAGATCCTGCCGCGCGTCCTGCCGTTCCTCGCGATCATCGCCGGGGTGCTCTACGCGCTTTACGGTGGGGTGGCGACGCCATCGGAGACAGCCGCAGTAGGTGCGCTGCTCTGCATCGTGGCCGCCATCCTGATCTACCGGATGTTCAGCGGCCGCGACCTCTGGGTGGTGCTGCGCGACAGCACCCGCGAGAGCGTGATGATCCTGTTCATCATCGGTGCGGCCGGGGTGTTCAGCTTCATGCTGTCCTCGCTCTTCGTGACGCAGTCGGTTGCGCAGTGGATCGCCGCGCTGGAGGTCAACCGCTGGGTGCTGATGGCGGTGATCAACCTGTTCCTGCTGGTGGCCGGGTTCTTCCTGCCGCCGGTCGCGGTGATCCTGATGTCGGCGCCGATCCTGCTGCCGATCATCACCGCAGCGGGATTCGACCCTTACTGGTTCGCCGTGATCGTCACCATCAACATGGAAATCGGCCTGATCACGCCGCCGGTCGGCCTGAATCTGTACGTCATCAACGGAATCGCGCCGGATATCACCCTGCGGCAGGTGCTGGTCGGTTCGATGCCCTTCGTCGGCTGCATGATCCTTGCTATCATCCTGCTGTGTCTGTTCCCGGGGCTGGCCACCTGGCTGCCCCAAGCCGTGATGGGGGTCGCGCTGTGAGCCTTTTGTCCGATGTCCTTACCACCGTGTTCTCGCGCAGCAACCGGCGCCGGTTGTTGTCCGCGCCGGATAACCGCAGCACCGAAGCCCTGATCGGCGACCTGCTGTCGGGGCACGGCGAGATCTCGGGGATGACCACCGCCGCGCAGATCCTCGACCGCTACGGCGAGCTGGACGACGCGGGCAAGCTGGCCTTCTTCGACCATCTGTCGGAGGGTCTGGGCATCGACATCGGCGAGGTGCGCGCGGCGCTCGACGCCTTCGAGGCAGAGCCGGGGCAGGGATCGTACGGAGCGTTCCTGAAGGCTGCAGAGCCCCGCCGGCAAGAGCTGGCGCGGCGGCTGAACCGGGTGCCCGGGGCCACGCCGCAACTTGTGGCCATGCGCAGCGACCTGCTGAGGCTGATCCCGCGCAAGGACCCGCGCGCACGCATCGACCTCGATTTCCAGCACCTCTTTGCCTCGTGGTTCAACCGGGGCTTCCTTGTGCTGCGCCGGATCAACTGGGAAAGCCCGGCGCAGATCCTCGAGAAGATCATCGCCTACGAGGCGGTCCACGCGATCCACTCGTGGGACGACCTGCGCCGCCGGGTCGAGCCGTCGGATCGGCGCTGCTTTGCCTTCTTCCATCCGGCGATGCCGGATGAGCCGCTGATCTTTGTCGAAGTGGCTCTGACCAAGGGCATTCCCGGCTCGGTGCAGGGCCTGCTGACCGAGGGACGCGCGCCGCTGGCGGCCGAGGAGGCGGATACCGCCGTGTTCTACTCGATCTCGAACTGCCAGGCGGGGCTCGCCGGGATCTCCTTTGGGAACTCGCTGATCAAGCAGGTGGCCGAGGACCTCGCGGCGGAATTGCCGAACCTCTCGACATTCGTCACGCTTTCGCCCATTCCCACGCTCACGAAATGGATGGCGGAGCAGGGGATCGACCCCGACAAGCTTGACGACGACGGCCTGAAGTCGGTGGCGGCGCAGTTCCTGCTGCATGCCAAGCGCGGCGACGGGATGCCCTATGACCCGGTGGCCCGGTTCCACCTTGGCAACGGGGCCTATGTCTACGCGGTGCATGCGGGGGCGGACCTGTCGAAGAAGGGCATGGCGGAAAGCGCGGGGGCGATGGTCAACTACCGCTACGAGGCAGAGAGCTTTGCCGAGAACCACGAGAGGTTCGCCGGCCAGCAGGAAGTGGTGGCCAGCAAGGCGGTGCGCGCGCTGGTCAAGACGCCCGCAGCGGCGTGAAAGGAGACAAGACTTGGCAAACCCGCTTTACGACCGGCTGATCGCGCCGCTCGACGGACGCGCGTCCGATTTTCTGATCCTCGCCGATGGCCGGACCCTGTCGGGCGACGCCTTTCACCGCCTTGCGGCACGTCAGGCGGGCGCGCTGGTTGCGGCGGGTCTGGTGCCGGGTGACCGGCTGGCGGTGCAGGTCGAGAAATCGCCCGAGGCGCTGGCTCTTTACGCCGCCTGCGTCATGTCCGGCGTGGTCTTCCTGCCGCTGAATACCGGCTACAAGGCCGACGAGCTGGAATACTTCGTGTCCGACAGCCAGGCGGGTGCGGTGATTTGCGGACCGGGTGCCGAGGAGACGCTGCGCGCGATTGCGGGATCCGCCAAGGTCCTGACGCTGGCGGCCGATGGCAGCGGCAGCCTTTCGGACGCAGCGGCGGCCCAGCCGGACCGTTTCGACGTGGCCTCGCGCGGTGACGACGACCTTGCCGCGCTGCTCTATACCTCGGGCACGACCGGGCGGTCGAAGGGCGCGATGCTGAGCCAGTCGAACCTGTTGTCGAATGCGCTGACACTGGTCGAGGAATGGCGCTACACCGCCGACGACGTGCTGCTGCACGCGCTTCCGATCTTCCACACCCACGGGCTGTTCGTGGCCTCCAACGTGATGCTGGCCGCTGGCGGGTCGATGATCTTCCTGTCCAAGTTCGACGTGGACACGGTGCTGCGGTTCCTGCCGCAATCGACCTCGATGATGGGCGTGCCGACCTTCTACACACGTCTGCTGGATGACGCGCGTTTCGACCGCGAGATCTGCAAGGGCATGCGGCTCTTCACCTCGGGCTCCGCTCCGCTTCTGGCCGAGACGCACCGCGCCTTCGAGGCGCGCACCGGTCATCGCATTCTCGAACGTTACGGCATGACCGAGACCAACATGAACACGTCGAACCCCTACGAGGGCGATCGCCGCGCGGGCACCGTCGGCTTTCCGCTGCCAGGCGTGGAACTGAAGATCACCGACGCCGAGACCGGCGCCACCCTGCCGGACGGCGAGGCGGGCATCATCGAAGTGCGCGGGCCCAATGTGTTCCAAGGCTACTGGCAGATGCCGGAGAAGACCAAGGCCGAGCTGCGTGAGGACGGGTTCTTCATCACCGGCGACATCGGCGTGATCGACCCGGACGGCTATGTCCAGATCGTGGGCCGGGCCAAGGACCTGATCATCTCGGGCGGCTACAACATCTACCCCAAGGAGGTCGAGCTGGTGCTGGACGACCAGCCCGGCGTGCTGGAAAGCGCGGTGATCGGCGTGCCGCATCCGGACTTTGGCGAAGGCGTGGTCGGGGTGCTGGTGGCCGAGCCGGGCGCGACCCCGGACCTCGACGCGATCCGTGCCTCGGTGGGCGAGAAACTGGCCAAGTTCAAGCAGCCCAAGGTGTTGGAAGTGGTCACGGAACTGCCGCGCAACACCATGGGCAAGGTGCAGAAGAACATGCTGCGCGACCAGTTCGCAGAGGCGTTCAAGACCCCGGCCTGAGCCGGAATACCCTTTATCGAGAAACCGATAGCCACGGCGTTGACACGCCGTGGCGCATGCCTATAGTCGCCGCCGTAACCAGGGGTGCTCCGCGAGGGGCTGAGATGCGCAACAGGGCGCGAACCCTTCACAGCTGATCTGGGTAATACCAGCGGAGCGAGGTAGTCATGTTCATAGGCGCGCAAGTGTCGCTCTATCCGATGACGTCCGATTTCATCGACGTCATCTTCTCGGGTCTCGAAGCCCTCACCCCCTACAAGTCGGATCTGCGGATCGAGACGGACGACATGTCGACGCTCATGGTCGGTGCGCCCGGTCCGCTGCTGGATGCCATCCGCGACCTATTTGCCGCTGCCGCGCGGCGGCCCGAGCACGTGACGATGCACGTCACCCTCTCGCGCGGATGCCCGGGCGAGCCCGACGATCCGAGCTGCCATTGCGAGACGCTGACCCGTGCGCAGGACCTTTCCCTCGCCGAGCGTCAGGTGCTGGCGCGCGAGGCGGTTGCCGATGCGCCGGACCTCGGGGTCGAGATCGACCTCCAGTTCTCGCTCTACGTGCTTGGGCAGGATCGGCACATGGACGAGATCTATGGCTGCATCGACTTTCTCAAGGCCTCGGGCACCTTCCTGAAGTCCAAGAACTTCTGCACCCGGCTGCGCGGCGACGCGGGCGCGGTGTTCGAGACCCTGCGGCAGGCCTTCCTGCGGTTCGGTCCCGCCGAGGGGCATGTCACCATCGACATGACCGCCTCTGCCAACAGCCCAAGTCCGCGCGCCTGACGCGCGAGAGTCCCGGCCCCTTTGGCCGGGGGAGGCATCATGCCGTTTATCAGACACGCAATCCCGACTCTCCTGATCGCCGCTGCCCTGTTGCTGGCCTGGCAGGGCTATTGCCGCCTCGCCGAGGTCTCGCCGCTGGTGCTGCCCGCGCCCTCCGACGTGCTGGCCGCCCTCTGGATGGACCGCGCGCGGCTGGCGCTGCACCTGCTGGCGACCGTGAAGGTGACTTTGGTCGGCTTCACGCTCTCGATGGTCTTCGCCTTTGTCACATCGGTGGTGTTACATTTCACTCCGTGGCTCAGACGCGGGGCGATGCCGCTGCTGGTCGCCAGCCAGACGATCCCCATCGTCGCCCTCGCGCCGCTGATGGTGCTCTGGTTCGGCTTCGGGCTGCTGCCCAAGGTTTTGCTGGTGATCCTCGTCACCTTCTTTCCCATGCTTCTGAGCCTGCTGTCGGGCTATGGTCGGCTGCCCGCCGCCTACCGTGACCAGCTGATCTCGATGGGGGCCGGGCCGTTGACGGTGTTCCGCCGCGCGACCTTGCCCGTGGCGCGGCCCCTGTTCCTGGCCGGTCTGCGCATCTCTGCGACCTACGCCGTGGTCGCGACGATCTTTGCCGAATACGCCGGGGCGCGGCAGGGACTGGGGATCTACATACTGAGCGCCAAGAACAACTTCCGCGCCGACCTCGTGCTGGCGGCGGTCGCGGTTTCGGCCGCGCTAACGCTCCTTCTGCTGGGCCTCCTGCAACTCGCCGACAGGCTGACCGGCCGCCGGTTCCGGGGAGGCGACGATGTTGCGGGTTGAGGGGCTGACCATCCGGTCGGAGGACCGGTTGCTGGTGAGCGATGTCTCTTTCGCACTGGAGGAGGGGCGGATCACCTGCCTGATCGGCCCGTCCGGATGCGGCAAGAGCTCGGTGGTGAAGTGGCTCTCGGGCGTATTGCCGGACGGTCTGGTCGCGGAAGGCGCGACGCATCTCGACGACGAGAGGCTGTCTCTGCCGACGCCCGCAGTGGCCTACCAGCCGCAGCAGGACAGCCTGTTTCCCTGGCTGACCATTGCCGAGAACGCGGCACTCGGGCTGGAAGTCCGGGGGATGTCGCGGAGCGAGGCGCGGGCGTGGGTGCTGCCGCTGCTGGAGGCTTTCGGTCTCGGCGGGCAGGCGGCGCGGTTTCCGCGTGAACTGTCGGGGGGGATGCGCCAGCGCGCGGCCTTTTTGCGGACCATCGTCCAGCCGGGCCGGTTTCTGCTGCTCGACGAACCTTTCTCGGCGCTCGACGCGGTCACCCGGCTGGGGATGCAGACCTGGCTCTGCGAACGGCTGCGCGAGACGCCGCGTGGCGTGCTCATGGTGACCCACGACCTCTACGAGGCGACACAGCTGGCCGACCGCGTCTTGGTCATGGCGGCCCGACCCGGACGCATCGTCGCCGATATCCCGATCACCCCCCCGCGCGCCGCGCGGACCGAGGCGAACCTTGCCGAGATCCGAACGGTGCTCCGATCCCTGCTTATGGAGGAAATGACTTGAACAGGATCCTGATGACCGCATTCTGCCTCGCCCTGCCGCTGGCGGCGCAGGCGGACGAGAAGATCAGCATCGCGCTGGACTGGACGCTGAACACCAACCATGTCGGCCTCGTGGCGGCGCGCGATCTCGGCTACTACGCCGAGGCCGGGCTCGACGTCGATATCCTGCCCTATACCGACAGCGCCTCGACCGCACTGCTTGCGGCAGGCGCCACCGATTTCGCCTATATGACCGCGCTCGGATTCCTGAACGCGCGGGCCTCCGGCGCGGACCTCGTCGCGCTCTGGGCGACCATGCAGCACGAGACCGGGCGGTTGGTCTACAACAGCGAGAACGAGGGTATCACCCGCCCTGCCGACCTCTCGGGCAAGATCTACGCGGGCTTCGGAAGCGCCTGGGAGGCGGCGCTGATCGGCACCATGATCAAGGCAGACGGCGGCTCGCCCGAGTTCGACACCGTGACGCTCGGGACCGGGGCCTACGAGGCATTGGCCAGCGGCGCGGTCGATTTCACGCTGGAAGTGGCCACGTGGGAAGGCGTCAACAGCGAGATACTCGGACGCAAGCAGTCGCACTTCGACTATTCCGACTACGGCGTGCCGGATCAGCAGAACGGCTACATCGGGACGCGCCCCGAGCTGCTGGCCGAGCAACCGGAGATGGTGACCGCCTTCATGAAGGCGACCCAGCGGGGCTATGCCTGGGCCGCTGACCACCCGCAGGAAGCGGCGGCTCTGATGATCGCGGCGGGCGACTTCCCGAACGCCGCGCTGGTGGAGGGGTCGATGAAGGCCATCGTCGACGGGAACTACCTGCGGGATGGCGATACACCCGTAGGGGCCATCGACCGCGCGCGGCTGGAACGGATGGTCGGTTTCCTGGCCGAAAACGGGGTCCTGAAAGGGGCTGACGGTGCGCCGGTTGCGGATCTGGGCGATCTGTCGACCTGGTACAATCAGGACTGGATGACCGAGTAGGACGAAGGATCGCGCCGGCGGATGTGTCGGCGCGATCAGCCCCTGAGACGGCTGTTGCCCGGATCGTAGGGCGGCGTGTCAAGCACGCGCGCGGGATAGGCGATGCCAAGGATCTCGACCGACAACCCGTCATGTGCGCCGCGGTCACGCAGGTAGGCAAGGCCGAGCGCCTTGCCCGTGCGATGACCCCAGGACGCCGAGGTGACGATGCCCACGGGGGCGCCGTCGCGATAGACGGTGTGGCTGTAGAACGGGTCGACATCCTGCGTTTCGATGTCCAGCAGGACCATTTCCCAGCGATTGTCGCGGGCCTGCCGGTCCAGCATCGCCGCCTTGCCGACAAACTCGCGGCCCTCGGGCCGGATCAGGAACCCTGCGCCGGTTTCGCCGGGCGTGCGTTCGGTGGTGAAGTCCGCACCCCAGGCGCGATAGCCTTTCTCAAGGCGCATGGAGTTCATCGCGAAGGCGCCGAAGAAGCCGAGGCCATGCGGCACGCCCGCCTCGACCACCGCGTCGAAGAGGGCCGGGAGTTCGACAGCCGGGGCATGGAGTTCCCACCCGAGCTCACCGACATAGGAAAGGCGCATGGCGCGCACCGGGACTCCGGCGACGGTGATCTCGTGGACGGAAAGCCAAGGAAAGCCCCCGGTGAGGTCCGCATCGGTAAGAGTGGCCAGAACGTCGCGCGATTTCGGACCCATGAGACCGATCACGCCGATCCGGTCGGTCACGCGGGTGATGGTGACATCGTGATCCGCCGCGCGGGCACGTAGCAGGTCGTCGTCCATCTCCTCGGCAGCGGCGGCGGAGGTGAGGTAGGCGTGGTCCGGGGCCAGCCGCGCGACGGTAAACTCGGACTGGGTGCCGCCAGCGGGGGACAGCGCGTGGGTGAGGCCGACGCGCCCGACCCTTGGGGGCGTGTTGGCTCCGAGGCTCATGAGGAACGCTTCGGTTCCGGGCCCGGTGACCTCGAACTTGGAGAAGACCGACAGGTCGGCCAGACCGACCGCGTCGCGCACCGTCTGGCATTCGCGTGCCACGGCGTCGAACCAGTTCGAGCGGCGGAAACGCGGAATGGCTTCGTCCCCCAACCTGTCGCTGAACCAGTTGGGACGTTCCCAGCCATAGGCCGCGCCCATCACGGCGTTCCGCGCGAGCATCCGGTCGTGCAGTGGCGAGAGGCGCTTGCCCCGGGCCGCGGGGCGTTCCTCGTGCGGGTAGTGGACCCCGAACTGGAGCCCGAAGCATTCGATGGCCTTTTCCACCCGGTAGTCCCGGTCGGCCCACGAGCCGAAGCGGCGGCTGTCGACGGCGAGGGCGTCCATCGGCGGGGCGCCGTGGGTCATCCAGTGGGCAAGGAACCAGCCCGCGCCGCCGCCTTCCATCACCCCCATGGACGAACCGGTGAGGAGCCATGCGTTCGGCAGGCCGTGGGCCGGGCCGATCAGCGGGTTGGCATCGGGGGTAAAGGTGATGGGGCCGTTGACCACCGATTTCACCCCGCCGGTCTCGAGCGCCGGGATCCGCGCCATGGCGGCCATGATGATGTGTTCGACGCGGTCGAGATCGGGCGGCATCAGCTCGGCCCCGAACTCGGGCGGTACGCCGTCGATGGACCAGGGCTGCGCGTCCTTCTCGTAGGGGCCAAGGATCAGCCCGTCGCGTTCCTGCCGGACGTACCAGCTTTCTTCCGGGTCGCGGATCATCGGGAGCTCCGGCAGTCCGGCGGCGATGCGGTCGGCAACGGCGGGAATGGTTTCGGTCACGAGATACTGGTGCAGCACCGGCACGGAGGGGATGTTCAGCCCCATCATGTTTCCGATCTCCCAGCCCCATGTGCCCGCGGCGTTGACGATGTGGGTCGCGTGGATCTCCTCGCGCACGGTCTCGACGATCCAGTGCGCGCCCTCGCGGCGGATCGAGAGCACCGGGTTCTGCCGCAGGATGGTGGCGCCGCGCGAACGGGCGCCCTTGGCCATCGCGTTGGTGGCAAGGGTCGGGTCGACGTGGCCGTCGTCGGGTTCGTAGATGCCGCCGATGATGCCCTCGGTGCGGGCCAGCGGGTGCAGTTCGGCGACCTCCTCGGGCGAGGTCAGCAGGCGCAGGTCATAGCCGGTGAATCGCGACAGGCCCGCGACATGGGCGAATTCATCCATCCGGTCGGGGTTGGAGGTGATCCGCATCGCGCCGGACCGATGGAAACCGCAGGTGTCGCCCGTCTCTTCCGGCAGGATGTCGCGGTAGAGCCGGACCGAGGTGGCGCGCAGTTCCTGAATCGTGGGGTTGTGCGCGAAATGGGTGCAGAGCCCGGCGGCATGCCAGGTGGAGCCGTGGGTGAGGTCGTTTTTCTCGGTCAGGACGACATCGGTCCAGCCCGCCTTGGTCAGGTGGTAGAGCAGCGAGACGCCCATCGCGCCGCCGCCGATGATCAGGACCTGGGCCTTGAGTGTCATGCGCGCATCCGTTCGCCTTTGGGATCGAAGGGGGGGCGCGCCAGCGCCCGGGCCGGGTAGAGCCGCCCCGCGATCTCGATTTCAAACTGTCGTTGGGCCGTGTCGGCGGGGCGTTCACCGGGGGCGACGCCGATCATGCCGAGGGCAAGTGTCTTGCGAGTCCGCGCCCCGCGCGCGCCGGAGGTGGTGAGGCCGACGACCTTGCCATTCTCGCGGATCGGTTCGTCGTGGAGGACGAGGGGGCTGCCGTCGATTTCGAAGAGGTGGAGGCGACGCGTGAGGCCCTCGGCCTTCTGTTGTTCGAGGGCGGGCTTGCCGAGGAAATCCTTGCGCCAGCAGACGGTAAACCCGAGGCCGGCCTCCAGCGGAGAGATCTCGGGGCCGAGATCGTGACCCCAGTGGCGGAAGCCCTTCTCGATGCGGCAGCCGTCGAGAGCGTAGTGACCAAGCGGGCGGGCGCCCGCCGCGTGAAGGGCATCGAACACCGCTGGTGCCGTGGCGGCGGGAACGTAGAGTTCCCAGCCGAGTTCGCCGACGAAACTGACCCGTGTGGCGCGGCAGGCTTGTCCGGCGACGGCCACCTCGCGAGAGGTCGAAAAGGGGAAAGCGGTCCAGTCATCAGCAGAGAGAATGGAGAGCAGGTCGCGCGAACCGGCGCCCATGACGCCGATCACGGCCTCGTCCTCGGTCGCGTCGTGGATCACGATATCGCTGCCCGCGCTGTTGCGGCGGAGCCAGGCAAGGTCGCGCCAGCGGGTCGCCGCTCCGGAGACGAGGCGGAAGCTGTCCTCGGCAAGCCGGGTGATGGTCACGTCCGCCTCGATCCCGCCCCGGGCGTTCAGGAGTGGCGTGTAGACGGCCCGGCCCGGGGCGACGTCGAGATCGTTGGCGGCAAGGTATTGCAGGGCAGCAAGGGCATCGGGGCCGGAGATGTCGAACTTGCCGAATGGCGACAGGTCGACCAGCGCGGTGCCGGTCTCCATGATCGCGGCCTCGCGGTGCACGATGGGCTGCCAGCCCTGTTCGCCGACGGAGTAGGGAAACTGCCGCTCGCTCTCGTCGCAGGCGTACCAGAGGCCGCGCTCCCACCCGGCTGTGAGGCCAAAGACGGCGCCCGCCCGTTCCCAGTTTCCGTGCAGCGGCGATTGGCGAAGGCCGCGCCCGGCCTTGGGCTGCTTGAAGGGCCAGTGCAGCGCGAAGACATCGGCGACGGCTTCCTCCATCCGGGTTTGCACGTGAGCGCCCGTGGCGGTCAGCGGGTCGACGCGGGCGATGTCGACCTCCCAAATGTCCATCGGTGCGGCGCCCTCGATCATCCAGTCGGCGAGGATACGACCGATCCCTGCGGAGGACATGACGCCGACCGAGTTCATGCCGGCGGCGATGAACAGCCCGTCGACCTCATTAGTCTGCCCGATCAGGGGCTTTGAGTCCTTCGTAAAGCTTTCCGGCCCGTTCATGAAATGCTGGATCCCGATCTGTTCCAGCGCGGGGATCAGGGCGAGCGCGGCCTCCATGAAGGGCGTGAACTGGTCCCAGTCCTCTGGCAGTTCGAGGAAGGGGCGGTTGCCTTCGGGGCCGTGGGCGTTCCAGCACTTGGCGTGGGGTTCGAAGCCGCCGATCACCAGCTTGCCGGCATCGCCCTTGACGTAGATGCCACGGTCGAGGTCGCGCAGTACCGGGTAGGGCAGGGGCAGGCCGGGCATGGGTTCGGTGACGACGTACATGTGCTCGACCGCCTGTAGCGGGAGCGCGACGCCCGCCGCATCGGCGAGCCGCTTGGACCATGCCCCGGCGCAGAGGGCGACGCGGTCGGCGAAGATCTCGGTTCCGTCGGCAAGGCGCGCGCCTTTCGCCGTGCCGTTCTCGATCAGCAGTGCGGCGACCTCGGTGCCCTCCCGGATTTCGGCGCCCTGTGCGCGGGCGGCGCGGGCATAGGCCATGCAGAGGTCGACCGGGTTGACGTTGGCGTCTTCCTCGACCCGGAGCGCACCGGTCACGCCATCGAGGGAGAGGCCGGGCACGTCGATGGACTGGGGCGGAACGACCGTGGGAGTAAGGCCGACATGGCGGCCGAGGGCGGCGATGCGGTGCAGTTCGTCCATGCGGGCCGGGTCGCGCGCGATCCAGTAGCCGCCGGTGCGGCGGTAGCCGGTGGAAAGGCCGGTTTCCGCCTCCAGCCGGGGAAACAACTCTCCGGCGTACATGGCGAGGTGGGTCAGGTTGGGGGTGGCGCGCAGGGGCCCGACGATGCCCGCCGCGTGCCACGAGGTGCCCGAGGTCAGCTGGTTGCGCTCCAGCAGGGTCACCTGTTCGCCCAGCCGGGTGAGGTGATAGGCAAGGCTCAGGCCGATGGCGCCCCCGCCTATGATGAGTGTGCTGGTCATCGTCCTGCCCGGCCGCCACAGTTCCTGCCCGAAGGGAGCCCGAAACCGGCGGCGCGATCAAGGTCATGGCTGCTGCATTAGGACAACTAATGAAAGTCAGAACAGATCGGTGCCCAAGCCGGAAGCATTTGATTTATCGGCCTCTGCATCGCAAGCTACGCGCCGGTAACACGGCCGGGACAGGCGAATGGGGCGCAGATGAGCAAGACGCGCAAGGAAATGGACATCAACCTGTTCCGTGCCATCGAGGTCTTCATGGCGGTGACCGAGATGCGGCAGGTGACCGCCGCAGCCGCCGCGCTGGGGATGACACAGTCTGCCGCCTCGCAGCACCTCAGGAACCTCGAACTGGCCTTCGGCGTCACCCTGCTCGACCGGAGCCGCCGCCCGGTTTCGCTGACCCATGCGGGCGAGGCGTTGCAGCGGCACGGGTTCCGGATCCTGAATGAGATCGAAGACCTGAAGTCCGAGCTGCGCCACCTCAGTGCCTCGGCCCTGCCGGTGCTGCGCATCGGCCTGCTGGCGTCGATAGCCACGACGCTGACGCCGGGCCTCTACGACTTTGTCGAGAACCGGCTGCGGATTCCCGAACTGGTACTGTCCGCCGGTCTTGCCTCTGACCACCAGAGCTTGCTTAACGCGCGCAAGATCGACGTGGCCGTGACCTCTGATCTCTTGCTAAACACAAGTGATTACGACGTTTTCCAGATACTCGAAGAGCCTTTTCTGCTGGTGCTGCCCGAAGGATACGACGGCCCGGCGGACGACATCACCGAAATCGCCCGGCGTCTGTCGCTGGTGCGGTTCGGGGCCTCGACCCCGGTCGGAAGGCGGACCGATCAACACCTCCAGCGCTGTCGGCTGGACCTGCCCCACGCGATGGAGGCGGACCGCGCCTCGATGGTGGTGGCCGGGGTGGTGACGGGCAAGTGTTTCGCCATCCTGACACCCTCGCTGCTGATCGACGGGGTGGCCGAGGGGATGCCCCTGCGGCTGGCGCCCTTGCCCTTTGCGGGGTTCAAGCGCGGCATCCAGTTCGTTGCGCGGCGCGGCGATCTTGGCGAACTGCCCGCGCTGCTGGCGCATGAGAGCCGCGCGATCCTGCGCCAACACTTCGAGCGCCGCTTTCCGGGCATTGCCGATGGCATTGACTACGGTCCGGACTATGGCGCCGCGGCTAATCCACTTCATTAGGATTTCCGATAAAGCGTCTTGCCGCTGTGCGGAGCGGATTCCGCGGGCTTAGACTGAGATCCAGAATCAGGGTGGCGCACCATCAGTGGCGCCTTTCAGCGAAAGGATCAGCGGATGAGCCGGAGAGCGGGTCGTCGCGTGAGGATGGAGGCCCGCGCCGCGTCGAACGGGCTGGCGGCACCCTACACGCTGCGGCGCATCGGTATGGTCAGCCTCATCAGCGAAGAGTCGGTCGCGATCATCGAGCGCAACGCCGACCGGATTCTTGACGAGATCGGCATGGATTTTCGCGGCGACCCCGAGACGCTGGAGCTGTTCCGGGCGCATGGCGCGCGGGTCAGTGGCGAGCGGGTGCGGTTCGATCCCGGCTGGTGCCGGGACAAGATCAAGACGGCGCCGTCCATCTTTACCCAGCACGCGCGCAACCCCGCGCGATCGATCCAGGTTGGCGGCGAGGCGCAGGTCTATGCGCCGAGTTTCGGCCCGCCCTTCGTGCACGATATGGAGAAAGGTCGGCGCTATGCGACCATCGAGGACTTTCGCAACATCACCAAACTGCACCATCAGCTGAACGCCGTGCAGCATTCGGGCGGCGTCGTGGTGGAGCCGGTGGATCTGCCCGTGCCGGTGCGCCACCTGCACATGGCACATACGCACCTGACGCTGAACGACAAGCCGTTCATGGGCGCGGTGACGGCGCCGGAACGGGCCATCGACACAATCGAGATGTGCAAGATCGCGATGGGCAAGGAGTTCGTCGAGAACAACTGCGTGCTCTACTCGGTGGTGAACACCAACGCGCCGCTGGTGATGGACGAAACCATGCTGTGGGCGCTGAAGGAATACGCCAAGGCAGGGCAGTGCACGGTGGTCTCCCCGTTCGTCCTCGGCGGTGCGATGAGCCCGGTTTCGGTCGCCGCGACGCTGGCGCAGGTGCTGGCGGAGGTGCTGGCCTCGGTCGCGCTGATCCAGCTGATCCGGCCCGGCGCACCAGCGGTCTTTGGCACCTTCTTCTCGCCGCTGAGCCTCAAGACAGGGGCGCCGACCTTCGGCACGCCCGAGGGGACCCAGTTCCAGATGTGCGCCAAGACGCTTGCGGACCGGCTGGGCCTGCCGTTCCACTCGGTCGGCGGGCTGACCTCGTCCAAGGTGCCGGACGCGCAGGCGGGTTACGAGAGCCAGTCGCAGCTGATGGGGGCCGCGCTGGCTGGGGTGAACTTCATCATCCACGCGACCGGCTGCCTCGAAGGGCTGCTTACCACCGGCTACGAGAAGATCGTGATGGATGCCGACCGCTGTTCGGCCATGCAGAGGTTCGTTCAGGGCGTGGACTTTTCCGAGGCCGCGCAGGCAATGGAGGCCTTTCACGAGGTCGAGCCGGGGGGGCACTTTCTTGGGGCCAAGCACACGATGGACAATTTCGAGTCGGCCTTCTGGCTGGGCGACATGTCCGACAACGGCACCTACGAGCAATGGAGCGCCGAGGGCGCGACATGGGAACACGAACGCGCCTCGGCGCGCGTGAAGAAACTGTTGGACACCTACATGCCGCCGGAGATGGACGTCGCCACGCGCGAGGCGCTGGACGATTTCGTGGCGCGGCGCACCCGCGAGATCGAGGGAGACCCCAAATGACGATGCAGACCACCTGGACCCTTGCCGATACCGCGGCGCGGCGAGACCGGTTCTATGCGGCGAGCCAGAAGAAGTTCGTGCCGTTTCGCGAACCGATGGTGTTTCGCAAGGGGTCGATGCAGTACCTCTGGGACGTTGAGGGGCGCAAGTACACCGATCTGCTGGGCATGAACGTCTGCATCTCGGTCGGGCATTCGCACCCCAAGGTGGTGGCGGCGGCGATGGAGCAGGCGCAGGAGCTGACCCATTGCACCACGATGTTCTACCACCCGGTCCCTGCGCATTTCGCCGAGGAACTGGCGGCGACCCTGCCGAAGGGGCCGAAGGGCGACGTGGAATGGGTGGTGCATTTCACCAACTCGGGGTCCGAGGCCATCGACCTCGCCATGACCATGGCGCGGGATTACACCGGCAATCTCGACCTGCTGGCGCTGCGGTCGGCCTATCACGGGCCGACGGGCGCGGCGCAGTCGATCACCGGGATCAGCGGCTGGCGTCACGCTGGAATGCCGGGCAACGTGGCCTTCGTCGCCGAGCCGAACCAGTACCGGGGCATCTTTGGCGAGAATGCGGGCGCGCAGCCCTATCTGGAGGAGATCGAGCGCACCATCCATGCGGCGACGATCGGCAAGGTCGCGGGCATCTTCGTCGAGAGCGTGCAGGGTTACGGCGGTATCATCGAGATGCCCAAGGGCTACATGACCGGCGCGGCGGAACGGGTGCGGGCGGCGGGCGGGCTCTACATCGCGGACGAGGTGCAGTCGGGCTTTGGCCGGACCGGCGATCACATGTGGGGGTTCGAGGCCGATGGCGTCATCCCCGACATCGTGGTGATGGCCAAGGGCATCGGCAACGGCTTTCCCCTTGCTGCGGTCGTGGCGCAGAAACACATCGCGGCGCCGATGGCCGAGAAGTTCATGTTCCACACCTACGGGGCCAACCCGACCTCCTGTGCGGCGGGGCGCGCGGTTCTGGAAGTGATCCGCGAGGATCGGGTTCAGGAGAACGCCAGGGTGGTTGGCGCGGCGCTGCTGGAGCGGTTGCAGGATCTGAAGCAGCGGCATGCCGCGATCGGGGACGTGCGGGGCCGGGGCCTGATGCTGGCCATCGAGATGGTCAAGGACCGCAAGACAAAGGAGCCGGATGCTGCGACCACCTCGGCGGTGTTCGAGGCCTGCCGCGACAGCGGGCTGATCCTGTCGAAATCCGGGCCCTACCAGTCCTGCCTGCGGATGGTGCCGCCGCTGTGCCTGTCGCTCGATGACGTCGACACGGTGGCCGAGGGTCTCGACCGGGCCTTTGCCTCGACCGCCTAGGGTTTCAGTGCCTGCGCCTTCAGCTCTTCGTAGAAGGGCCGGTGGTGATCGAGGTAGGCCCGCATCCGGGGATGCTGTTCGGCGATCCGGTCAAACTGCGCGGCGCGTTCGCGCAGTTCGTCTTCGGTGATCGGGCGGATGCCCTTGGAGGCGCTTACCGCGCCGTGCCAGCCCTCGACCTGTTTCCAGTCCTCCGGCTTGTCTTCCTGCCACTCAAAGGCATGATCGGCTGCGGGCAGGCCGATGGCCTGCCAGAGGGCGCCAACGGTGCCCGGGGTGTCGGCGCGCACGTCCTCGGCCTGCACAATCACCGGTGGTCGCCCGGCGCGGCGCAGGGCGGCAACGTGCTGCGCCTGCGCTTCCAGTCCGATCTCCTCGAGCGTGGCCTCGGGGTCCAGCTTGAAATAGGACATGATCGAGGCCACCGGGTCGCGGATCAGGAAGGCGTTGATCAGCACATTGCCGAAAGCGCGGTCCTCCATGATGCGGGGCATCACGTAATAGCTCATGTCCTTGATGAAGACCGGCCGGGTCCGGGCCTCCTCCATCAGCATGTCGCGCACCGCTTCGTAGCTGAGCGGGCGGTCGGGCTCGGCCTCGAAGTGCGGCATCTCCCGGACCTTCCGGTGCACGTAGTAGTCGTACATGAAGGGCTCGTGAAAACAGGTGAGGTCGCCGCGTTCGCGCATGACCCTCTCCATCGCCGTCGACATGGAGCGCGGGTGGGACCAGAGCGCGATAATCGGATGCATCGTCTTCTCCCTTCGGGGGGCAAATCCGGGGTCTGCAAGAGACCGGGTTGACGCGATGCTATGGGTGCAGTTCCTATGGTGTCATGATGCCTTTGGGCACTGGCAGCAACGGGAGAGCGTTTCGAGGCCGCTCCGGCAACAGTGGGTGGCAGACCGGATAGGTGCCGGAAGGCACCTATGCAGGGGGGCAGGCGGGGGTCAAGCTTGCACCTGGCGCGCCGTTTCGGGTCTATTCACCCGACACATTCGGCGCACCGGCCCATGACGACCGCCAGGGCGGCTGCGGGACGCCGATGGCGGGACATACAAAACAACAACACCGCACTGACAGAGGAGAAGACATGACCAAGTTCAAGAGTCCGGCATCCGCTATCTGCGCCGGGGCCGCGATGCTGGCGCTTGCCGGTGCGGCACAGGCCGCCGACCTGGGCGCCACCGATGCCCCGATCAAGCTGGCCATCAACGAATGGACCGGACAGCATATCACCACCCATATCGCCGGCGACCTGCTGACCAAGATGGGGTACAAGGTCGAGTACGTGACCGCAGGGAACTATCCCCAGCACACCGCGCTGGCCGACGGCGACCTGTCGGCGACGCTGGAGGTCTGGACCAACAACGTCGGCGACATCTATCCGAAGATGAAGGAAGAGGGAAAGATCGTCGATATCGGTCCCCTCGGCCTCGCCACGCGCGAGGGCTGGGTCTATCCCAAGCACATGGAAGAGCTCTGCCCCGGCCTGCCCGACTGGGAAGCGCTGAAGTCGTGCAAGGACGCGATGGTCACGCCCGAGACCTTCCCGCAGGGCCGCATCCTGTCCTACCCGGCCGACTGGGGTACCCGTTCGGCCGATATCATCAAGGCGCTGGGGATCGACTACAAGGCCGTGCCCGCCGGATCCGAGGGTGCGCTGGTGGCCGAATTGAAGGCCGCCGACGCGCGCAAGACGCCGCTGGTCATGATGATGTGGGCACCGCACTGGGTCTTTGCCGATGTCGACGTCGGCTGGGTCGAACTGCCGGCCTACGAACCCGCCTGCGATACCGATCCGTCCTGGGGCCCGAACCCGGACGCCACCGGTGACTGCGGGGTCGAGGCGCCGGAGACCGTGAAGGTGGCCTGGTCGGGCTTCGAGGAGAAGTGGCCGGCAGCCTGGGCGTTCCTCGAAGCCTTCTCGGTGGATACTTCCGAGCAGGAACTGATGATGAAAGCCATCGACCAGGACGGCGGCAAGGTCGAGGATGTGACCGCCGCATGGGTCGCCGATCACGAGGCGGTCTGGAAACCCTGGGTCGACGCCGCTACCCAGTAACCCGCGACTGGCGCGGTCCGCAAACGGGCGGGCCGCGTGACCTGACTTGCCTGGATCATGCGATGAACGACCAACCCGAAGCGAAGCTCTCGGTCAGGGACCTGTGGAAGATATTCGGACCCGATCCGAAGGGCGTCGTGTCAGGGGAATTCCCACGGATGACCCACGAGCAGCGGCTGGCGCATGTGCGCGCCAGCCAGCATCACGTTGCCGCCGCCGGTGTCAGTTTCGACGTGCCCACCGGCCATATCTTCGTGATCATGGGGCTTTCGGGCTCTGGCAAGTCCACGGTGCTGCGCTCGATCTCGCGGCTGGTCGAGCCGACCTTCGGCTCGGTCACGCTGGAGGGCACCGATCTGCTGGGGGCCAGCCAAAGCGAGCTGATCGAGATCCGGCGCCACAAGATGGGAATGGTGTTTCAGGACTTTGGACTGCTGCCGCATCTCGACGTGATCCAGAACGTCGCCTTTCCGCTCAAGGCGCAGCGCCGTCCGCGCGAGGAGAGGCGCGAGCGCGCGCGCCAGATGATCGAACTGGTGGGTCTCAAGGGGCGCGAGCATGCCTATCCGCACGAGTTGTCGGGCGGGCAGAAGCAGCGGGTCGGCATCGCACGCTCGCTGGCGGTGGAACCCGAACTCTGGTTCCTGGATGAACCCTTCTCGGCCCTCGACCCGCTGATCCGGTCGCAGATGCAGGACGAGTTCCTGCGTCTCCAGACGCAATTGAACAAGACCATCGTCTTCGTCACTCACGACTTCCTCGAAGCGCTCAAGTTGGCCGATGAGATCTGCATCATGAAGGACGGCGAGATCGTGCAGATCGGCACCCCTGCAGAGATCGTGCTGCGCCCGGCGAACGACTATGTGCGGCGATTCATCGGTGACGTGCCGCTGGCCAATGTGCTGCGCGCCGAGGACGTGATGAGCCCGGCATGGGACGACGGCAAACCCCATCCGACGGTGGCGCGGCAGGCGATCCTCGACGAGGCGATCAAGCTGTTCGACGAGACCACCGAGACGGTCGACGTCGTCGATGCCGAGGGGGCGGTGATCGGCTCGCTGCACCCGCTCGAAGTGATCCGCTCGCTCTATCATGACCAGCCGGAGACCGCTGCATGAGCCGTTTCGCGCGGCGTTTCGTGGTCTCTTGCGGTGCGGCCTGGCCCTGGCTGCTGGTCTTTGCCGTGGGCGCGGCGCTGGTTTTGGCCCGCGCCGCATATCCCCAGGTGGTGACCTTTCCCGATGGCTGGCTGCTGCCGTTGGAGGGGCCGATCAACGTCGCGATGGACTGGATCGTCGAAAACCTGCGCGGCGTCACCCGGGCGATCAGCGGGGGGCTCGGTTGGGCCTTCTGGCTGGCGCAGGAGATGCTGGTGCATACGCCCTGGCTGGTCACCCTCGCCGCGATCTCGCTGATCAGCTGGCAGGGCGGCGGCCTGCGGCTGACGCTTCTGATCGGGGCGATCCTGCTCTACATCCTGGTGTCCGGCTACTGGACCGAGGCGATGAACACCCTCGCGCTGGTCCTTGTCGCCCTGCCGCTCTCGGTGCTTCTCGGCTTTGCCGCAGGCTATCTCGGCTACCGATCCGAGACAGCGCGCGGGATCATCATGCCCACGCTCGACCTGATGCAGACGGTTCCGGCCTTTGCCTACCTGATCCCGATCCTGCTGCTCTTTGGTTTCGGTCCGGTGGTGGGGCTGATCGCCAGCGTGGTCTTTGCGGTGCCGCCGATGGTGCGTAACACGATCCTGGGGTTTCAGCGCATCCCGCCCGCGATCATCGAGAGCGCGTGCATGTCGGGATGCTCGCGGCGGCAGCAGTTCCTCTGGGCCGAGTTGCCGACCGCGCTGCCGCAGATGCTGATCGGGGTGAACCAGACGACCATGGCGGCGCTGTCGATGGTGATCATCGCGGCAATCATCGGCGGATTCGAGGACATCGGGTGGGAGGTCCTCTCGGCGATGCGCAAGGCGCAGTTCGGGCAGGGGCTGCTTTCGGGTATCGTGATCGTGGTGCTGGCGGTCATGCTCGACCGGCTGACCGCCGCCTATGCCGCGCGTCAGCTGCCGACGACAAGCCACGCGGGCTGGCCGTGGCGGCGGTTCGCCGTGATCCTCGTCGCCGCGATCTGCGGGGCGTGGCTGCTGGCCTGGCTGGTTCCCTTCTTCGCCGACTGGCCCGAGGCGCTGGTGTTCTTTCCCGCCAACGCGATCAACGCGGCGACCACCGACTTCGTGATGGCCTTTGGCGAGGTGATGTCGCGGATCAAGAACGCAATCCTCTACTTCTTGCTCCTGCCGGTGAAACTCGGGTTCGAGCGGGCGGTGGTGCCCTTCACCTGGGGCGTGACCTTTACCCCGCTTGCCAAGACGATCTACTGGCTTTTGGCGGCAGTGGCCTGTGCCGTCGCCTTTGGCCTCGGCCGCTGGCGCGCCGGGGTGGCGGCGGTGATTGTCGCGGGGTTCCTGTTCCTTGGGGCGACCGGGCTGCCCTGGGCGCTGGTGGTGCTGGCCGTGGGCCTGCTGGCCTGGCAGGTCGGCGGCGGGCGGTTGCTGGCCCTTGCCGTCTTCAGCCTCGGCTTCCTGCTGCTGAACGGCATCTGGCCCCCGGCCATGCTGTCGATCTACCTCTGCTTCGTCGCGGTGGTGATCTGCATCCTGCTGGGCGGTGTCATCGGCATCTGGGCGGCATCCTCCGACGTGGTCTCGCAGGTCATCCGCCCGATCAACGACATGTTGCAGACGCTGCCGCAGTTCGTCTTCCTGATCCCGGCGCTGATGCTGTTTCAGGTCGGTGACTTCACCGCGCTGCTGGCGGTGGTCGCCTATGCCATCGTTCCGATGATCCGCTATACCGAGCATGGGCTGCGCTCGGTTCCGCGACCGCTGATCGAGGCCGGGGTGTCCAGCGGCTGTTCGCCCTGGCAGATGTTCTGGCAGATCCGTCTGCCGCTGGCGCAGGCGCAGATCCTCATCGGCATCAACCAGACCATTCTCTACGCGCTCGGTATGCTGGTGATCGCCGCACTGGTCGGAACCACCGACCTCGGGCAGGCGATCTACATCGCTCTTGGCAAGGCCAACGCCGGGGCGGGGCTGGTGGCAGGGCTTGGCATGGCGCTGATCGCCATGACGGCGGACCGGATCCTGCAGGCGGTGATCCGGTCAGGACGCTGACGGCTGGCCCAGTGACATCGCCTCGATGTAGAGCAGGAAGAGCTCGCGCTCGCTGGTGATGTCGAGCTTGTTGTAGATCCGGCGCTTGTGGTTCTTGATGTTGCCGACCGAGAGCCCCAGCGCCCCGGCGATGCCGGAGCTGTTGTGGCCTTCGAGGGTCAGGCCGACGATATCGCGCTCGCGCGGGGTCAGACCCAACTGGTTGCCCCAGGCCTCGATGCTGGTCGAGCGGCCCGGCGCACCGGCTCTCTGGGGTGCCGGGGTCCAGACATAGCGCTCGGTTCCGCCGAACTCGCCGGCGATGGAGGTGCGGATCATCTGGCCAAAGGGGCTCTTCTGTTCGCGCCACTCGTTGGTGACCCAGATGGTCTCGCCCGTGACACTGGTAAGACGCATGGGGCGCCCGAGCGACGGAGAACTCTCGATATCGGGCTGCTCGCCGCTCATCAGAAGGCGGATGTGCAGCCTGTAGAGCGAGGCCGCGGCAGGGAAGATGCCGCGCAGGTTCAGCACGTCCTCGGGCGTGAACAGTCCTCGGCGGTTGTTGTAGAAGAAGGCGACGGAATCCCGCGCGACGGCAGGCATGAAGACCCCGATCTCGTCCTTCACCCGGATCTGGGGCAGGAAGTTCTGCACGTAGTTGTCGCACCGGTTGTGCCCGGCGATCATGTCCTGCAGCCAGATCACCCCCGGTTTCTCGCTCTCGCGCCAGTGTTCGAGATAGGGGTCGTCCTCGATGAACTCCGAAAGATAGAGCTCGGCCAGGTGCGATGGGAAGGAGTGCGAGTGAATCAGGAAGCGGGGCTGGTCGAAAGCCGAGTAACGCGCCATCGTGATAAAATCGTAATCGAGCACGGTGCCGATCGCGTCGGCGAGCTGTTTCTCGAAACGCGCGGTTCCCATTGCGCCGGTTATCTCCGGCAGGGTCTCAACGAAGCGGTTGGTCTCCATCTCGGCATCCTGTCGCTCGTGCGGGTCGGCAGGACGACTCTGGCGCTTTCCGGTCCGCAGGACAAGCCGGGCCGCGCGGCGCCTACCAGAGTGCGCCGCCGGTCACCTGAATGTTCTCCATCGTGATGCCGCGTGCCGCATCGCTGCACAGGTAAAGGGCAAGCGCGGCGATCTCATCGGTCTGGAGGATGCGGCCCTGCGGGTTCTCCGAGGCGATATCCGCCATTGCCTGCTCGACGCTGCGCCCGCGCGCCTCTCGCTGGACGATCTCGGCCACGTCGCGGCGCATCAGGTCGGTTTCCACCCAGGTGGGGCTGATCATCACGCAGGTCACCCCGTGGGGCGCGCCTTCCAGGGCGACACAGCGGGTCAGCCCCAGCAGCCCTGCCTTTGAGGCGCAGTAGGCCGGGTTGTCCTTCCACCCGACGCTGGCGGCGGTGGAACCTATGTTAATGATGCGCCCGAACCCCTTGTCGATCATGCCGGGCAGCAGGGCGCGGGTCATCCGGAAGGCGCCGGTGAGGTTGGTGTGGAGGATCGCGTTCCAGAGGGCGTCGTCGTGGCCGCAGACTGGCTGCTCGCGGGTCATGCCAGCTGCATTGACGAGGATGTCGGCGGGGCCGATCGCGGCATCCGCGCCCGCGATGAAGGCGTCGATGCTGGACTGGTCGGTCACGTCGAGCGGCGCGGCGAAGACACGGTCGCCCGCAGTTCTCAGCGCGGAAAGCGCCGGATCGTCGCTGCTCCGGGCCGAGCGGGAACCGACCGCGACGGCCGCCCCGGCTTGGGCCAGCGCTTCGGCGATGGCGAGGCCCATGCCCGAAAGTCCACCCGTCACGATGGCGGTTTTCCCGGTCAGATCGGTCATGTTGCCCTCCGTCAATTCCCTGTTCGCGCCACTCTAGCGGGATCGCGACCGGGGAGCCACGTGATCGATCGCGTTCGACGCGGTTTGCAAGGCATCCGAAATCGTATTAGATTTTGATGATCATAATACGAAGATAGATTCGTATGATTCAAAATGGGGAGGAAACAACATGATGGACCGGAGACTGATGCTGGGGGCCCTCGCGGGCGCGGCACTCTTCGTTGGGGGACCGCAGGCGGTTATCGCGCAGGACAAGCCCGAGCTGACCTTCTCGGCGGTGTTCTCGCAGCAGGACATCCGCGCCGAGATGATGGAGATGTTCAAGGCGGATGTGGCTGATATCGCCAGCCTGCAGCTCTACTACGGCGGCAACCTGTTCAAGCAGGGGACCGAAATCACTGCGATCCAGCGCGGCAACCTGTCGATGGGCAACGTCGCGCCGCAGGACATTGCCAAGCAGATCCCGGCCTTCTCGATCCTGACCTCGGCCTACCTGTTCCGCGACGCGGCGCATCTGAAGGCGTTCTTCGAGAGCGACGCGGGCGCCGAGATGAAGGCAATGGCAGAGGACCAGCTGGGCATCCACATCCTCGGGCCGACCTACTTCGGCACCCGGCAGGTCGGGCTGCGCGTCGACAAGGAGATCAAGACGCCGGCGGACATGCAGGGGATCAAGCTGCGGATGCCGGGCGGGGACGCGTGGCAATTCCTTGGTTCGGCCCTTGGGGCAAACCCGACGCCGATGGCCTATGCCGAGGTCTACACCGGGTTGCAGACCGGGGCCATCGACGGGCAGGACAACCCTTATCCGAACGTCGAGAACATGAAGTTCTACGAGGTGATGAGCCAGATCGTGCGGACCTCTCACCTCGTCGCCTATGACCTGCTGGTGATCTCGCAGCAGGCGTGGGACGCGATGAGCGCGGATCAGCAGCAGGCGTTCCAGGCCGCAGCCGACAAGGCCATCGCCTGGAGCACCGAGCAGCATCTTGCACAGGAGGACAAGCTGGGCGCGTTCTTCGAGAGCGAGGGGCTCAAGATCTCGACGCCCGACGTCGACGCGTTCCGCAAGCACGCGCAGGAGATGTACCTGAACTCGGACCTGTCCAAGGACTGGCCCGCAGGGATGCTCGACCGGATCAACGCGCTCTGAGTTGACGCGCGGCCCGGTACCGGGCCGCCACTACCGGGAAAGCCGGGAAGGGCGCGGTGCGCCGTCCTTCCCGGATCAGACAAGGCGTGCATAGGGAAAGATCATGCGCAAACCCCTCTACGTTCTGAACGGCCCCAACCTCAACCGGCTGGGCCTGCGCGAGCCCGAGATCTACGGCAGGACAACGCTGGCCGAAGTCGAAGAACGCTGCAAGGCGGCTGCGGGGCAGGAGGGGCTGGTCTTTCGCCAGACCAATTCGGAATCCGAGCTGATCGGCTGGATCCACGAGGCCATCGACGAGTCCTCGGCCCTGCTGATCAACCCGGCGGCGTTCACCTTCTATTCGATGGCGGTGATGGATGCGCTCAAGATGTACCCGCACCCGATGATCGAGTTCCACATCTCCAACGTCCACAAGCGCGAGCCGATGTACCACACTTCGCTGGTCTCGCCGGTCGCGACCGCCGTGATGGCGGGCACCGGCGCGCGGGGCTATGCCCACGCGGTACGGATCCTACGCGAGATGGTCGACGAACGGGCGTGTTAGTCTTCAGCTGAACTTGCCGGTGGCGAGGATGTGTTCCATCCCCGCCCGAACATGCGAGGTCAGCAAGGTAACCGCCGCCTCGGCATCGCGGGCAATGACGAGGTCACGCAGACGGCGGTGCTCGTCAGCGGCCGGTTTGCCGCGAAAATCGAGCGCCAGAAGGTGATAGCGCAGGTAGCGGTCGAACACGTTCGAGTGGGTGGTCATCAGCGCGGGCATGTCACAGGCCGAGATCGTCGCGTGGTGGAAATCCCAGTCGAACTGCACCCATTGCTCGACCGAAGAGGGCGCGCCGTCCATCAGCTTGGCCTCGACCGATTGCAGCTTGTGATGGGCGGACACGACATGCGCCTCCCAGTCGAGGCTGCCAAGTTCGATCGAGCGGCGCAGGGCGTGGCACTCCAGCAGCAGGCGCAGTTCGCAGATGTCGCGCAGGTCGGCCTCGTAGACGGGTGCGACCTCGAACCCGCGCTGGCCTTCGGCAACCACGAAGCCTTCGACGACAAGCCGGTTCAGGATCTCGCGCAGGGTGGTGACGCTGACCCCATAGGCTTCGCGCAGCCGATCGAGACGCAGCCGCTCGTCCGGTTTTAAGGCGCAGCGCAGGATGTCGAAGCGCAGCTTGCGCAGGGTGGCGTCCCCGACGGACTCGCCGGCGGTTTCGGAAACGAAGATCTTCACGGCAGGCTCGCGGCTTGGTTCCGGGTGTCCTGGTGATCCTATACGCAGGCCGCACGGGAGGAAATGGGAGAGGATCCTATTTTTTACGTAATGTAGGATAAAGGGGGTGAGCTCGCGAAGTGAGGCCTCCGGGGTCAGACGACTTCCCTCTGCCGCATGATCTGGTGGGCCCAGTCGATGACCGGGCGGTCGACCATCTTGCCATCCACCGCGACCACGGAGTTTCCCGAAGCCTCCAGCGCGGCGATGATCCTTTGTGCCCGGTCGACCTCGGCGTCGGTTGGCAGGAAACTCTCGTTCGTCGCGGTCACCTGGGCCGGGTGGATGCAGAGCTTGGCCCCGAAGCCGAGGGTGCGGGCGCGGCGGGCGTCAGCTTCGACGACGGCGGTATCGCGGAAGTCCTGCGTCACCCCATCGACCGGTTGGGCCAGACCACCGAGACGGGAGGCGAGCACGAGTTCGAACCGCGCGGGGTCGAGGAGTGCGCCCGTGTCGGGAATGCGCAGGTCGGCGGCAAAGTCGAGATTGCCGAAAGCCAGCCGCGACAGCCCCGCGATGGTCACGCTCTCGCGGACGGTCGCGAGGCCCTCGGCGGTCTCGATCAGGGCGATCAGCGGCGTGCCGGGCAGCCGGTCGGCGACCGCCCGCAGGCTGGCGGGCGTCGCCTTGGGCACCATGACTGTAGCGCAGCCGGCCCCGGCCAGCGCGTCGAGATCGGCGTCGAACCACAGGCTGTCCATGCCATTGACCCTAACGACCGCTCGCTCGTCAGTCCTGACGTGCGCGCCAACACTGTCACGGGCGCTGTCCTTCAGCCCCGGCCCGACGGCATCCTCGAGGTCAAGGATGATCGCGTCGGCGCCCGAGGTGGCGGCCTTGGCGAAGAGCTCGGGCTTGTGCCCGGGGACGAACAGGTAACTGCGGGGAGTCCTCATCGGAGCGACTCGACCGTGGCGCTTGCCTGCATGGCGAGTTCTCCGTCTGGTCCCCTGGCCCAGAGCGAAAGGGTGCCATCCTCCACCGCGTCGGCCTCGAGCGTGAAGGGCCGGTCGCAGAACAGGGGGGCCATGCCGCGAAATTCGAACCGCGTGAGCCGGGTTCCGGTGCCCTCGGTGGCGAAACCCTGAAGCAGGGTGGCGGTCAGCGGCCCGTGCACCACGAGGTCGCGATAGTCTTCCTCCTGCTGCGCATAGGTCCGGTCGTAGTGGATGCGGTGCCCGTTGGAGGTGAGGGCGGAAAAGCGGAACAGCAGCACCGGGTCCGGCGTGAAACCGGACGACCGCGCGGCGCCATCGGGCGCGGGCGCCGGGGCCGGTTTGGGCGCGCCCGGGGCAGGGGCCTCGCGATAGACGATGTCCTGTTCTTCCTCAATGCAGAGGGCGCCGCCCTGCATCAGGCGGTGGCGCAGGGTGACGAAGACCAGAGCCCCGGCGCGTCCGGACTTGGTGACCACGTTCAGGATGGTGCTCTCCTTCTCGGCCTGCTGGCCGATGGTCAGCGGGCGGTGATAGGTGATCCGGCCGCCGGCCCACATGCGGCGGGGCAGCTTAATGTCGGGCAGGAAGCCGCCGCGTTTCGGGTGGCCGTCCGGCCCCAGCCCGCTGCGGGCGACGAAGGGATTGAAGTAGAGCCAGTGCCAGCCCGGCGGCAGCGGGTCGCCGGACTGCAGTGACCGCGCGAGGTCGAGTGTTGCGGTCAGCGCGGCGGCGCGGTCTGCTGCAATGAGCTCGGTGCGGGTTTCGGTACGGCCGATCGCGTCGGCGTAGTCTTCGATGGTGTCGGTGGTCACGTCCTGTCCTTCAATAGATCGCGCGGTCTGCGACCAGCGCGGAAATGTCGGTGTCCGAAAGGCCAAGCAGCTCGCCATAGACGTAGGATTCGGCACCGCCGAGCGTGGGGGTGCCCTGGGTGATCCCGGGCGTGTCATCGCCGGAAAAGCGCGCGACGCGGCCCACGGCGGCGCGGGTGGCGCCGCCCGTTTCGGTAACGTCGAGGATCGCGCCACGCGCCCGCAGGTGCGGATCGCTTACGATATCGGAGGCGGCCCAGGACAGGTGCGCAGGGATGCCCGCCGATTGAAGCGACGCGGCGAGCTGCTCGCCTGTGCTCTGGCGGGACCAGTTCGCGATCAGCGGATCGAGCGTTGCGCTGTTGGCGTGGCGCGCGGTTTCGGTGGCATAGCGCGGGTCGCTTGCCAGGTCGGCCTGATCCATGAGCATGGCAAGCGCGCACCATTGCGCATCGTTGGCAACCGCAATCGCAAGCCAGCGGTCGGGGTCGCGCGTCGGATACAGCCCGTGGGGGGCGCGGCGCAGATCGCCGTTGCCCATCCGTTCGACCGTGATGCCTGCCGATGCCGCGACCAGCGCGTCGCCGACCAGCGAGGAGGCGACCTCGCGCGCGGCGACGTCCACGTGGCAGCCGCGGCCGGTGCGCCGCCGTTGCAGCAGCGCGGCCATTGTCGCGAGCGCGGCGTTCATGCCGACTGAATGGTCCATGACGTGGCGCATCTCGACGGGCGGGCCGTCGGCGTGCCCGCTGAGATGACCGAGGCCGCCCCAGGCCCCGAACAGCGGAGCGTAGCCCGCGAAGTGGCTTTCCGGACCGGTCTGCCCGGAGGAGGAGACCGAAACCATGACGATGTCGGGCCTGGCCGCCCGCAGGTCGTCGTAGGACAGGCCGAGCCTCTCCATAACGCCGGCCCGGAAACTCTCGGCGGCGACGTCCGACACCGCCACCAGCCGCTTGGCGAGGGCAATGCCGTCGGGGTGTTTCAGGTTCAGCCGCACCGACAGCTTGTTGGACGAGACCTGGTCGAAGGTGGCCGGGCCCTTGCGCCCGTAGACGGCATGGGACTTGCGGAAGATGTCGGGGCGCAGCGCGGTTTCGACCTTGATCACCTCCGCCCCGAGCTGGCTGAGCATATGGGTGCAGAAGGGACCCGCCGCGTGGACGGTGAAATCGGCGACGCGCAGTCCGGACAGAGGTGTCATGCACTGGCCCTCCGTTGCGCGGGTTCTTCCAGCAGGGACTGATCGGCACCGGGCGCGGGGGCAGGGCAGTCGACCGGCAGCGCATCGGGGTCGAAGCGGAAGGGGAGCGACTGGACCTTCACGGTGCCTCCGGATGCGGCGACTTCGTGGAAGATGCCGCGCGCGGTTTCCTGTGCGCCGGACAACACTTGCGCGGCGTCGTTGTAGCGGGCCATCGGCACCCCTAGCTCCTGCGCCGCGGCCACGAGGTCGGCGACTTTGCGGTGTGATGCCCAATCGCGGATGCGGCGGTTGATCTCGTCGCCACGGGCGCTGCGCCCCACGGCGTCGGCAAGGTCCGGGTCGGCGGCCCAGTCGTCGGCTTCCAGCAGTTTGACGAGGCCCTGCCACTGGCGTTCCTCAAGGGTCAGCAATTCGACATAGCCGTCGCTGCATTCGATGACGCCGCCGAAACGGAAGGAGCGCGTCAGGCGATGCTCGACCGATCCGTCGCCGAACCGCTGGATGGCGAAGGCGCCGACCGCGACGTTGGCGTCCTGCACCGAGGCGTCGACATACTGGCCGCCCCCGGCCCAGAGTGCCGAGAGTCCGGTGAAGGCGGCAGCAACGCCGCCCTGCATCTGCGCGAAATGGCCCGCGATCTTGAGCGGCGGGCGGTCGGGAAAGAGGTCGGCGGAGAGGCCATTGGGGAGCAAAAAGCCCTCTCCGCCCGCGTGGACCAGCGTCAGCTCCTCGCCCAGCCAATCCGCCTTGGGCCCATAGGCGCCGAAGGGCAGGACCGAGAGGTGCACGATGTGCGGGTGCCGCTGCGAGATACGGGCCTGGTCCAGCCCTGCCCTGGCCCGGTCGGCCAGGGCGGTGTCGTCGATCAGCAGGTCGGCCGAGGCAAGCAGCGTATCGAATGCCGCGCGGTCGTCCGGCTGGTCGAGGTCGCAGGTCACGCTGCGCTTGCCGGTGGCAAGGAAGGTGAACAGCGCGCTGTCGCTACCGGGCAGGAGGGGTGGCTCCTGCCGGAGCGGGCTGCCGCCCGGAGGTTCGGCCATGATGACCTCGGCCCCCATCAGGCACATCAGGCGGCCCGCCTGAGCCGCCGCCACGCCGGTGGCGCGTTCGACGACTCGGATACCTGCGAGGGGCTTCGGGGCAGTCATGGCCGGTCCCTTCCTTAGCGGACCACGGGGAGGTCGAGTTCGAGGTTGCCGCAATCGAGGAAGACGCGGAGGCTCGGGTCGCGAGACTGAAGCGCCACGGTGGCGACGCCCGGAGTGGTCAGTTCGCCGCGCTGGTTCTCGCCCCAGATCTCGATGTCGACGAGGGCGTGGCCATCCTTGATGTATTTCCTGGAGACCTTTCCCTTGCACCAGGTGCTGTCGCCCATGGTGTTGAAGCGGCGCATCTCGGTGCGGACGCGCTTGAGGAAGCCCGCATCGCCCATCCAGTTGGTGACGAGCGAGGCCATCCACGACGACCGCTGCGGGCCATAGTCGTAGACGCCGGGCACGCCGACTTCCTTGGCGGTGCTTTCGCGGTGATGGCCGATGCCGGTGTATTCAATGCCGCCGCCGGCCTCGGGGTTGCGGAAGAAGTGGCCGGGGTGCTTCATCGCGTTCTGGAACACGACCCCGTGGGTATGGCCGCGTCCGGAGCCGACGAGGAAGCCCATGGTGTCCATCAGGGACAGCGGGCCGCGTACGATGGTGTCGAGCGTTTCGCCCTCGGTGACGTCTTCCCAGTAGCGCACCTTGGAGCCGCGGATCTTCGACGGTTCCTCCATGATGCAGGCGTCGAGCTCTTCGAACTCGGCCTGGGTGTATTCGTGGGTCGTGATGTCCTTGTACTTGCCTGCGTCCCGGGCCGCCTTGCGTTCGTGGCGGGTGCAGGTCCCGAGGGCGCGGGAGAGCATGTCGCCATGCTGGTTGTAATAGGTCGCCTCGACATACTGCAGGACCAGACGGCCGGAGAACTTGCTTTCCTTCTCCTCGATGCCGATCACGCGCTCGATCGCGTTGATCCGGTCACCGGGGCGGATGTGGCGGAAGATTTCCCAGTCGTTCCCGGCGTAGAAGCCGTGGACCCCCGGAAGGCCCCAGCGGGTGCGGCCGATCCAGCCGAGCGCCATCGGGAACATCGGGTGCCCCAGTTGCGTGCCAAACCGGCTGGCCGCACCGTATCCGGTATCGCGGTAGAGCGGGTTGAGATCGCCGATGCCGTTGCACCAGTTGCGCAGCGTGTCGGAGGTTGCGTCCTGAAGGTAGGGGCCCTCGGGGCGCAGCTGCAGGCCGATCATGTCCTTCGCGGCGGCGATGGCCTCGTCGGTGATCTTTCCTTCGGCTGGGGCGCCGCCCATGCCCTTGGTGTCGTCTTCCTTGATTTTCTCTGCGGTGGTCACGGGTGGTGCCTCCCTGGCTGTGTGATGATCGTGCCGTCGTGGCACCATGTGATGCATTTCATATAATGCATTATTTTTTGAGGCGTCAAGCGGCGTAATTTGCCGTCAGTCTATATTATTTGCAAAAAACTGAGTGCAGATAGCAAAAGAAGGGCGCAGCTGGGGCGCCCTTCTTGACATTATAATGCATTATAATGGTCAGAAGTCGAATTCGGCGGCCTTGGTGACCTGGGCATAGCGCTTGAGGCCGGACATGGCGTGCTCGTGCTCGTCGCGGGTCGCCCCGGCGCAGCAGTCTTCGAGTAGAACGCAGGCGTAGTCGCGGTCGTGGCCTTCGCGCACGGCGGCGGAGACCACGCCATTGGTGGAGACCCCCGACAGGACGAGACGGCGAATCCCCTGTGCGCGCAGCAGCGGTTCCAGCTTGGTGGCGTAGAAGGGGCTGACCCGGTGCTTGATGATGTCGGGATCGCCGGGCTGGGGCGCGAAATCCTCGTGGACCTGCGTGCCCCATTCTCCGAGCTTGAACAGCCCGTTCTCCTTTGCCTTGGAGAACACGGGCGAGCCCGGCGGGCATTCGGCATAGTCGGGTGAGAACCCGACCCGGACATAACCGACCATGACCCCGGCGGCGCGCGCCTTTGCAATCGCCAGTCGGGTTGCCTCGTAGACGCCACGCTCCTGCATCAGGGGCACGTAACTCTTGCCGCCCACGCCATCGGGGTGGACGAGGTCGTTCATCATGTCCATGACGAGAAGTATGGTGTCAGAGGGCATCGCGGGCTCCTTTCGGGTGTCCTGGGGTATCAGACCCGGACACCAGGGCGGCGCCGCGGGCTATTCGGTATAGCTGGCCTTGAACTCGTCCCAGCCGGCGCGGATGTGCGTGCGCAGGGACGACAGCAGCGCGGCCTCGTCGCGGGTGATCAGGGCATTGAGCATCTCGCGGTGTTCCTGGGAGGCGCGGTCGATCCGGTGATCGAGCTTGTTGATCAGGTCGAAGGGGTAGCGCGCCCAGAGCGTGCGGACAAAGCGCAGGGTCTGTGGCAGATCGGCGGCCAGGTAGATGGTTTCGTGAAACCGGTAGTTGATGGCTCGCACCGCGTCCCGGTCTCCGGCCTTCGACGCGGCCTCGAACTCGTCCTGCATCTTGCGCAGCGCGTCGAGGTCGCGGTTGGTGAGCCGCCCAAGGGCCTTCAGCCCAAGTTTCGATTCCAGCGTGACCCGCAGGTCGGTGATTTCTTCGGTCGCGTTGATGTCGAAGGGAGCCACGACCGCACCACGATGCGAGTTGCCAAGGACAAAGCCTTCTGCCTCGAGAAGCTTGATCGCTTCCCGGACGGGCGTGATCGAGGTCCCGATCATTTCGGCGATCTGGGCCTGCTTGAGCTTTGATCCGCGCGGGAACTGACCGGAGATAATGCCTTCTCGCAGAAAGTCCGCGACCCGCTCTTCCTTGGTCTGGTGTTTCAAGCTGCCGTCCATGTTCATTTTTCCCCTCCCCGGAAAAATGACGGAAAAGGTGCATTCTGCACTTTCTCATCGCTGCGCCCCGGGCGCAAGATCCAGACGCAGCACCTGCCCTTCGAGCCCCGGCGCGGCGGCCGGGTAAAGGTCGAGCAGGCGCGGGTCATGGGCGGGCAGGACGTGATCGTCGCTGTCGGCCAGATCCCGGATCAGGTCGTGCGAGGCGATCATCTCGGCGATGCTGAAGGCCACGGCAAAGGGAATGCCGCGCTCGTATTCCTCGTAATAGTGCAGCGCGTCCGACGCCAGAACGACCCAGCCCCGCGCGGTATGGATGCGCAGGATCTCCTGCCCGGCACAATGGCCGCCGACCCAATGCGCCGTCACGCCGGGGGCGACCTCGTGGTCGCGTCCGTGCAGGTGCAGGCGGCCTTCGTGTAGATAATGCACCAGCCGCGCAATTTCGTCGGGCCAGTAGGCATGGCGGAAGGTCGGTTTTTCCATCCACGGCCCGGTCACATAGGCCATTTCCTCGGCCTGCATCAGGAAGCGGGCGTTGGGCAAAGCGTCGAGATAGCCGAGGTGGTCGTAGTGGGCGTGGGTGAGCACCACGGTCTCGACCTTCTCCGGGTCCACGCCGAGCGCGGCCCAGCCGTCGGGCGGGCTCATCACCTGCCTGTGTCCGTTGCGGGCGCCCTTGGCGGGGTCAAGCCCTGTATCGACGACGATGATGTCCTCGCCGGATTTGAGAACCCAGCAGAAGAAGTCGAGCGTCAGCAGGGCAGTGGGGTCCGGGTCGCTGATGAAGTTCACGCCGCGGGTGCGGGTGTCGTTGGTGGCGTGCCGGATGGCGTAGATTTCCCAGGTCTTCATTGTCTTCCCCTCAGGCCGCCGCGGCTCCGAGGAAGGCGTCGATCGCCTCCTGCCGCGCGGTCTTGTCCCTGAGCGCCTCGGCGCTGCGATGGCCGACGATCCGGCCTCCGCGCAGGAAGTGCAACTCGTCGCAGAGCCGCATGGTCACCGCGAGGTTCTGTTCCACCAGCACGATGGCGAGGTTGCTTTCCTTCCGGATCACCGCGAGCCGGTCGAAGACCCTGCGCACGAGGAGCGGGGCAAGGCCGAGCGAGGGCTCGTCGAGCAGCAGGAGTTTCGGGTCGGCGACAAGGCCACGCCCGATGGCGAGCATCTGCTGCTCGCCACCCGAGAGCCGCCAGGCGGAGCGATTGGCCTTTTCCGCGATCTCGGGAAAGAGGTCGAGCACCATGTCCATTCGCTGGCGCCGCTCGGCGGCGGATTTCTGGTAACCGCCGAGCACCAGGTTTTCGCGCACGGTCAGGTCGCCGACGATCTCGCGGCCTTCGGGGACATAGACGATCCCCTTGGCGACGCGCCGCCGCGCCGGGTCGCCGGTGATCGGGCTACCGGCAAAGTCGACTTCTCCCGAGGCGGGGATGACGCCGCAGATTGCCTTCATGGTCGACGATTTGCCCGCGCCATTCGCGCCGAGCAGAGCGACGACCGCGCCCTCCGCGACGGAAAAGCTGATGCTGTCGACTGCGGGGGCCCCGGTGCCGTAGCTCACGGTGAGGTTCCGGACCTCGAGCAGGTTACTCATCGTCATCGCTCCCCAGGTAAATTCGGACCACGTCCTCGTTGCCGCGAACCTCTTCGGGTGTGCCGACGGCGACAAACTCGCCGAAGTTCAGCACGTAGATGCGGTCGCAGATCGACATCACGAGATCCATGTCGTGTTCGACCACCACCAGCACGAGGTCGGTGGAGGCGAGTTTGCGCAGGACCTTCATCAGGTCGCGCGTTTCGGAGTTGTTCAGCCCGGCCGCTGGTTCATCCAACAGCAGGACAGAGGGCTTGCCGACGATGGCGCGGGCGATCTCAACCAGCCGCTGGGTGCCGGGAGGGAGCTCTGAGGGCAGGAGATCGGCCGAGTCCGCGAGGCCGAGGTCGGCCAGCACGCGGTCGGCGGCGGCGGCCATGTCCTGCCGTTCCTTCCGGCCTGCGCTGAGCGGGAGAAAGGCGCTGGCCCATCCGGCAGAATAGTTGCGGGCCACGCCGATCATCACATTCTCGCGGACGCTCAGGTCCGGGCAGAGCGCGACATGCTGAAAGCTGCGCACGATGCCCTTGCCGGCCCGAGCGGCGGGTGGAAGCCCGTCGAGCGATGTCCCGGCGTAGGTGATCGAGCCATGCTGAGGGCGGTAGGCGCCGGTCAGGCAGTTGAACAGGCTCGTCTTGCCCGCACCGTTGGGGCCGATCAGCCCGGTGATTTCTCCGGCGCGGAATTCGACGTCGAGACCCTTCAGCACCTTGATGCCACCGAAGGAGAGCGCGATGCCGTCCCCGCGCAGGGCGTTGGTGACCTGGTCCATCATGCGCCTCCCTTGCGGCGTGCCAGCGTTTTCTGGATGCGGGGCAGGTAGTGACCCAGCAGGATCATGCCGAGCAGCGAGAGGCCGTAGAAAACCGGGATCCATGCGCCCGAGGCCGAGAGGAGCTGGGGCACCAATGTGACGAAGGCGCCGCCGATCAGGACGCGGACCAGCGACAAGCCGTAGAAGCTGACCACCGATCCGACCAGCAGGAAGATCGCCTGCCAGAAGGTGAAGCCGCCCGGCGAGACGGTGGAGCCGGAGAAGGCCAGCGTGGCCCCGCAGAGTGCGCCGATCCCGCCGCTGATGCCCATGACGGCGATCCGGGCCCAGACCCGCCGTGTGCCGAAGGCATCGGCCGCGGCCGGGTGCGTCTTGGCCAGCAACAGGGTCATGCCCTGCCGCGACAGGCGGAAGCGGGCGACCGCAGCGGCAACCGCGACCAGCATGGCGAGCCCGAGGTAGTAGCGCTGGAGGCCCATCTCGACGCCGGGAACCAGCGGGGTGGAGACGTAGAGCCCCTCGTACCCGCCGGTGATCCAGTCGAGGTTGTTGATCATCTCGGGGACGGCCAGAGCAAGAGCCAGCGTGGTGACTGCAAGGTAGATGCCGTGCAGGTTCCGAGAGGGCCAGGCGAAGGCGATCCCGAGGGATACACCCAGAAGGAGGGCGAGCGGAACGCTGGCCCAGAGCGAGACCCCGAAGCGGGTGTCGAGGACACCGACTGCGTAGGCGCCGAGCGCGGTGAAGAAGGTGTGGCCGATGGATACCTCGCCGCCGTAGCGCACGAGGAACGACACCGCCAGGACGCCGATGGAGTTCGCAAAGCAGAGGCCGAGCGTGAAGGTCCACGAGCCGCCGACGATGAAGGGCAGCGCGGCGAGGATCGCCACGGGAATCCAGCTGGCGATGCTGCTGGCGGCGATGTCCTGAAGGCGCTGTGTCATCGGGATCGTCCTCGAGAGGGGTTGGGCCTGATCAGACACGGCTGCCTCCTACGCGTTGAAGAACGCCGTTGGGGAAGATGTTCAGCGCCAGAAGGATGATGCCGAGCAGGAAGGTACTTGAGAACTCCGGCGAGACGTAGAAGGTGAAGAGGTTCATCAGGACCCCGATCAGGATGCCGCCGACAAGGCTGCCGGGGAGGCTGGCAAAGCCCCCGATGACGGCGGCGGCAAAGGCCTGCAGCATGAAGGTGGCCACGGTAGTCACGCTCAGGAAGGTCGTCGGCACGATCAGCAACGCGCCGATCACGCCGAGGATCGCGGCGGTGACCCAGGCGAAGAGGTGGACCGAGCGGAGGTTGAGCCCGCAGACCTCGGCGGCAAAGGGGTTTTCGGAGATGGCGCGGAAGGCGATGCCGAGCTTGGTGTAGTCGATCACGATGAACAGTGCGCCAATGGTCACGACGGCGACCGCGAGCACGGTCAGGTCATAGCCCGTCACCAGCAGTCCGAAGACCGAGAAGGCAAAGCGCGGGATCGGCAGGTCGAGCGCGACGATGTCGGCGCCGAATAGCAGCAGCGTGACGCCTTGGGCAATCAGGCCGAACCCGAGAGTCGCGATGGTCGAGGTCAGGTCGCTCTCGAACACCAGCGGCGAGATGATCGCGTAGATCAGGAAGGCGATGGCGACGGCGCAAAGCAGTGCGACGATCACCGCCGCGCCCCAAGACAGCGAGAGCAGCACACCGGAGGACAGGCCGTAGACCAGAAAGGCGGTCAGGCCCGCGACGTTCCCGTGCGAGAAGTTTACCACCTTGGAGCACTTGAAGATCATCACCAGCCCCAGCGCGCCAAGCGCGTAAAGGCAGCCGGTGATCATGCCCGACCAGATCAGCGGGAACAGGTCGTAAAGCAGGGTGTCCCAGAACGTCATCAACTCTCCTCCATGGTGCCGTTCTCGACCAGCGTGATCACGCCGGGAAAGTATTTGCCGGCCATCCCGTTGGCGACCGATGCCTCGTAATAGTCGCGCACCCGTGCCGCTGCGGGCAGCCGCACGCCGGTGTCGGCGGCGAGGTCGAAGACATAGCCGATGTCCTTCAGCACGTACTCGGGCGGGAAGGACCTGTCGGGAAACTGCCGCGGACCCATCGACTTCATTCCGTGATTACGCAGGACGAAACTGTCGCCCGAGCCCTTCGACACGGCGTCGAGCAGGGTCTCGGCGGTAACCCCCGCCTTTTCCCCCAGCACGATCATCTCGGCGAGGGCGACGGTGTTGGCAAAGACCAGCATGTTGTTGACCAGCTTCAGCACCTGCCCCGCGCCGACCGCGCCGCCGTGGGTGACGTCGGACGCGATGTAGTCCAGCACCGGGCGGATGCGTTCGTAGACCGCGGGATCGGCGCCGACCATGATGCTGAGCTTGCCCTGCTGCGCGGCCTCGCGGGTGCGCGCGACGGGGCAGTCCGCAAATGCGATATCCGATGCGGCGAGCGTTTCGGCGGTTTCGCGCGCCGAGGCGACCGTGGTTGTCGAAAGATCGACGACTACGGTGCCCGGAGCGGCGGTGGCGGCGATCAGTGCGGCCACCTTCTGGACCTGCGGCCCGCCGGGCAGCGAAAGGCAGATGATATCGCAGGCAGCGGCGAGCGCCTCGACCGTGTCCACCGGTTCGGCCTTGGTGTCTGCCAGGGCCGCAAGCGCATCGGCGGAGAGATCAAAGCAAAGGACGCGGCCCGGGTGCTTGGTCGCGATGTTGCGGCACATCGGGCCGCCCATGACGCCAAGCCCGATGAAACCTATGGTGTCGGTCGTCTTCATGGTGTTAGTCCATCAACATCCCGCCGTTCACGTCGAGAACGGTGCCGGTGATCCAGTTCGAGGCAGGCGAGGCGAGAAACAGGATGGCCTGCGCGATGTCCTCGGGCTGGCCGAAACGGCCCAGAGGCACACTGCCGTTGGGCGAGGGCGCGGCGCGCTGGGTCACGGTTTCCCACATCGGGGTTTCCACCGGGCCAGGGGCGATCACGCTGGCGTAAATCCCCTTGGCCGCGCCGTTCTTGGCGACCCACTTCATCAGGCCATGCACCGCCGATTTCGCGGCGACGTAGGAAGGCCCGGAGGCAACGCCGCCGATCTTGGAGGCGATGGAGCCGAGTGCGACGATCTTGCCGAAGCCCTGCGCCTCCATCATCGGGAAGATCTCTCGCACCGGATTGACCACGCCCATCAGGTTCACGTCGAGGATCGAGCGCCATTCCTCGTCGGTCGAGTCGACGAGGTGCTTGTGCGAGATGGTTCCGGCGCAGAGTATCAGCGCGTCGATGCTGCCATGCTCTTCCTTCGTCTCGGACAGGATGGTGCGGGACTCGTCGCGCGAGGTCACGTCGTAGCGGCGATAGTGGATGCGGTTGCTTTCGAACTCGGCGCTGTCTGCGATATCGGTTGCGATCACGGTCGCTCCGGCTTCTGCCAGGGCCAGGGTGGTGGCGCGGCCGATGCCGCCCGCTGCGCCGGTGACCAGCGCGATCTTGCCGTCGAGCCGTGCGGGCGCGCTGACTGGGATGAAGGACATGGGATTCCCCGTTTCCTGGGTATTGAAGTGAGTCCCGCCGGCATCGGGCCGGCGGGGAGATGTGCGCGCGTTACTCGCTTTTGGCGACGTCGAAGGCGACGGCAGGGTAGGGCTGGAAATCGCGGACCAGGACGAATTCGCCGTCCTTGTACTGGATGATGCCTTCCTGCCGGGTGCCGCGATGATCGTCCGCGCTGAAGGTGACGCCCCGGGCGCCGCCGACAGAGGCATTGGACATGGTGTTCATCGCCTTGACCATGTTCTCGCGGGTGATCTCCTCGCCGCTGTCGAGCAGGAGCTGGAAGCCCTTGTGGAACAGGGCGGCGTTGCTCCACCCGTTCAGGCCGAGAACGCCGACGGGGTCATTGGGATAGTACTTGGCCACGGCGTCGCGGTAAGCCTTGACCTCGGGTTCGTCGCTCGACACCGGCAGCAGCCAGGACGAGAAGTAAACGCCGTCCAGCAGATCGCCGGCCAGCTTGAGGGTCGACGGATCGGCAGTGAAGAAGGGCGCGAACCATGCGACGTCGACGCCCTGCAGATCCGCCGCCTTGAGCGCGGCAGCGAGGTTGGCGTTGGAGCCGTAGAGCACCACCGTTTCGGCACCGGATTTCTGGACGCGGCGGATATGGGCGCTGAAGCTCGTGGTCTTGACGTCGAACGGGATCGACTCGACTGGCTCCATGCCGAGGTCCTTCATCACGAGGTCGAAGCCGCGCTTGGCCGACTTGCCGAGTTCGTCGTTCTCCCACAGCAGGGCGATCTTCTTGTGGCCCAGACCGTTGACGGCATACTCCGCCGAGGCCCCGGCAGACCAGCCGTAGTCGGGCAGCAGCGGGAAGACATTCGGTTCAACGAAGAAGGCGCTGGCGCCGCCGACCGGGCCGATGATCGGCACGCCGGCTTCGTTGGCATAGGGAATCACGGCGACGTTGGTCGCGGTTCCGAGCGGTGCGGCGAGGGCAAAGATGCCGTCATCTTCCGCCAGGCTGCGGGCCACCGCGACGCTGCGAGCGGGATCGTAGCCATCGTCCTTGGTAATGAAGTTGAAGGTCCAGCCGTCGACTTCGCCGCTCTCGTTCAGCATCTTGAAGTAGGCTTCGGATGCGTGGGTCAGCGTGGCGTAGAAGGGCACGGGACCGGTGATCGGGGTGAAGGCCCCGATGGTCACGACCTTGTTCTCGGTGTCGATCCCGGTTTCGGCAAGGGCGGGCGCGGCCGCGAGGGCGGCGGCGACCGCGATCCCTCGTGCGGAGCCTTTCCAAATCTTGTCTAGCATTTCTTCTCCTCCCTGAGAATTTGTCGTTCTGCGCTGCGGCTATGCCGATCGTTGGCGACGCGGGCATGATGCATCATAACGGCATAGTGTCAACAATCTACATTTTAAGAGACTCGCTTTCCTTTCAAGATTTCGCAGTCGATAGGCGCAGGCTGCGCGCTCTTGACGTTAAGATAATGCATTATGCATTATATGGATGACAAGGAAAATCCTTCTGGGCGAGAGAATCCTTTCTCCATGCCCCGGGAACACAGGAGAATTATGCATGATATCCGGAAACCTCTCGGGCAAGACGGTGATCGAACTGGGCAGCATGATTGCCGCACCCTTCGCCACCCACATCCTGAATCAGTTGGGCGCCGAGGTCATCAAGATCGAGCCGCCCGCGGGTGAAACCACCCGGAAACTGGTCAGGGGCGGTCCGAGTGGCAGCTACCTGGCCTTCAATCGCGGCAAGCGGAGCCTTTGTCTCGACATGGCGACGCCGGCGGGCAGCGAGGCCTTTCGCAGACTGGTGGCCAGCGCCGACATCGTGGTTCAGAACCTTTCACCGTCTGCGGCACGCAAGCTCGGCGTGACGTTCGAGGCGTGCAATGCACTGAATCCCGACATCGTTTTCTGCCATATCAAGGGATACGGAGCGGGCCCGCTGGAGGAGCAGGTGGCGTCGAATCCGATCGCCGAGGCGGCCACGGGCGTGATGTACTACAACCGGCCCGAGGGCAAACCCGCGCGCATGGGCCCTTCGTATCATGACCAGTTCGCGGGGTGTTATGCAGCCATTGCCGTGCTTTCGGCGCTGATGTCCGATGGTGCGCCCGAGCGGCGGAACATCGAGATTGGCCTGTACGAGACGGGGCTGCACATCGCCGCGCGCGATCTGCTGGGGGTGGAATTGAAGTCTCAATTGCTCGGTCGCCCCGAACAGGAGCCTTCGGCAGAGTTCTCCATGCCGGGCTATGGGGCCTACCAGACGGCGGACGGGCGGTGGATGTACCTCGTCATGCTGACCGACGAGCATTGGCGGCGATTCTGTCTTGCCGTTGGGCTGGAGCCGGACCCCGAGCTTGCGACCCTGCGCCAGCGGCGCGCGCGTCGTCCGGAGGTCGAAGGGGCGGTGACCCAGAGAATCATGTCACACGACTACGAATCGCTGGCGTCCATGCTTGGGCAGGCCGGGGTCGGATTCACCGAGGTTCTGCCGCTGGATCGGGTGCTGGCAACGCCGCAGGCGCGGGCCGGGGACAAGATCGCCTCGTTTGATTTCGGGGGCTATGCCTTTCACGCGCCAGACCTGCCGGTCCCGGCCCTGTTACGCGGAGAGGGGAGGGCGGTGCCGCCGCCGCTGTTGGGTGAGCATTCCGCAGAGATCCTCGCGGAGCTGGGGTTTGACGGGGCGGAAATCGACGAGTTGGTCGGATCGGGAGGGGCTGTCGTGTCGGATGACCGGGCGCCGCTCTGGGCCTTGCCGCGCGCCAACAAGGCAGCCGAATAAGCGCCCTGCAAGAATGCATCATCCGTTGAGGGTGATGCGAAGTGAAAAATGTCAACAGTTGACAAAGATTATCCGGCGCTCATACTTCCGGAACGTTCAGCCGGAAGAAGGCCATGCCAGATAACAAATACAACTCGCCCGTCGGCATCATTCACACTGACCTGCGCACCCGCCGCGCCGCGTTTCGCGCCCTGATGGAAAGCAGAACTGCCGAACTGCTGCCGGGGGCGGCCAACCCGCTGACCGCGCGGATCATCCAGGATCTGGGGTTCTCGGCGGTCTACCTGACCGGCGCGGGCCTCACCAACACCACGCTGGGCCTGCCGGACCTTGGCCTCGTCACCGCGACCGACCTCGTCGAAGCGACCGGGCGGATCGCCGATGTCTGCGATCTGCCGCTGCTGGTGGACATGGACACGGGGTTCGGCAATGCGCTGAACACCTATCACACCGTGCGCCGACTGGAGCGGGCGGGGGCCGCCGCCATCCAGATCGAGGACCAGATCTTTCCGAAGAAATGCGGTCACTTCTCGGGCAAGGGTGTGGTTCCGGTCGAGGAGATGCTGGGCAAGCTGCGCGCCTGTCTTGATGCGCGCGAGGACGAGAACCTGATGATCGTCGCGCGGACCGATGCGCGCGCGGTCGATGGCTTCGAGGCCGCGATGGACCGTGCGCACCAGATGATCGAGACGGGGGCCGACATGATCTTTGTCGAGGCCCCCGAGACACGGGAGGAGATCGAGGCGATCGGTCAGCTGCCCGCGCCGCAGGTGATCAACCTTGTCGTCGGTGGCAAGACCCCGATGATGGAGCTTGACGCATTGCGCGACGCCGGTTTCTCCTGCGTGCTCTATGCCAACGCGGCGCTTCAGGCATCGGTCAAGGCGATGCACGAGGTGCTCGGTTCGTTGCTGCGGACCGGTTCCCTGTCGGAAGTCTCTGACCGTCTCGCCAGCTTTTCCGAGCGCCAGAGGCTGGTCGGCAAGCCCGAGATCGATGCCCTGAGCGCGCGCTACGAAGGGTCCTGACGCCTTATGAGCCTGAAGAGTGTGCCCGCGAGTTTCTGGCGCGGCGGAACGTCGAACGCGCTGGTGTTTCGGGCGGAGGACTTGCCCGGCAGCCGCGCGGACTGGGAGCCGATCCTGCTCGCCGCGATGGGCTCGCCTGATCCGAACGGACGTCAGCTGGATGGCATGGGCGGGGGCATTTCCTCGCTATCCAAGGTCTGTGTCCTGGCACCGCCGAGCCGCGAGGATGCGGACGTGGATTTCACCTTTGGACAGGTACCCGTCGGGCCCGGGCCGGTCGACTACGGCGGCAACTGCGGCAACATGATCTCGGCTGTCGGTCCGGCGGCCATCGACCTCGGTTATGTCGCCTTTCCCCCGGATGGCACGGCGCGCGTGCGAATCCACAACACCAATACAGGCAAGATCATCGTGAGCCATTTCCCGGTGCGGGACGGGGCTGCGGAGGCCGAGGGAGCGCTGGCGATCGACGGCGTGGCCGGAACCGCCGCGCCGATCCGGCTGGAATTTCTTGCGCCCGGTGGCGCCAAGACGGGGCGCCTGTTGCCGACGGGGTCGCCCAGTGACGCGCTCGAGACCCCGGACGGCACTGTGCGGGCGAGCCTTGTGGATGCGGCCAACCCTTGCGTCTTTGTGACGGCTTCGGACCTCGGCAAGACCGGGGCCGAGGCACCCGAGGCGCTGGCGAAGGATGCGGCGTTCATGCGCCGGATGGAGGACATCCGCCGCGCCGGGTCTGTCCGGATGGGGCTGGCGGCCAGTCTGGAGGCGGCGGGGCGCATTCCGAGCATTCCCAAGGTTGCCATCGTCGGCGCTCCGGTCGACGCGACCAGCCTGTCGGGTGCGATGATCGCGGCCGAAGAGGTTTCGCTGATGGTGCGGATGCTGTCGATGGAGCAGCCACATCGCGCGGTGCCGATCACCGGGTCGATCTGCCTTGCGCTGGCCGCGAGGGTGCCCGGCACGGTGGTCGCTGAGGTGTGTTCCACCGCTTCCGGTCCGCTGACATTCTCGCATCCCTCGGGGACGATACTCGTGGATGCTGAGGCTGCCGAGCGCGGAGGGCAGTGGGAGGCCATCAGCGGCAGTGTCTACCGGACGGCCCGCAAGCTGTTCTCGGGCGCTGTCTTTTATCGCGGTTGATCAAGGCAAGGAAAAAGGCCGGTCCCGAGGGCCGGCCTTTTCCGAGGCTTTGTCGTCGTTCACTCCGCCGGTTCGGCAACCTTCGCCCTGGTCCCGACATAGGCGGCGGCGCTTTCGCCAGCCAGCTTGCCGAAGACCGAGCCCGACATGAGGCCGGTGCCGCCCGGGTAGTTTTCGTAGAACAGGCCGCCCAACAGCTCGCCCGCCGCATAGAGGCCGGGAATGGACTGGTCGGTCATGTCCTGCACTTCGCCCTTGGTGTTGATCTGCAGCCCACCGAAGGTGAAGGTGATGCCGGTCGTGCAGACATAGGCCTCGTAGGGCGGCTGGTTGATCGGCAGGGCCCAGTTGGTCTTGGGCGGCTCGATGCCCTTGGTGCCGACACCGTCGAGGATCGAAGGGTTGTAGTCGCCACCCTGGCAGGCGTCGTTGTACTCGCTGACCGTGGCGGCGAGCTTGGCCGGATCGAGGTCGAGCTGTTCGGCCAGTTCCTCGATGGTGTCGGCCTTAGCTTTGGTGACCTCCTTGATCCGGTATTCATCGCGCAGGCGGTGGATGGTCTGCTGGTCGAAGATCTGGATCGCGGTGCGGTTCGGCTGGGCCATGATCTCGCGCCCGTACTTGGCGTAGGTCAGGTTGCGATAGTCCGCGCCTTCATCGACGAAGCGTTCGCAGTCCGTGTTGACCATGATCCCCAGCGGGTAGGAGTGCTTCTGGAAGTTGTCGAGAACCCAGCGGTCGCCATAGGGCGGCGCCGAGATGTCCCATTCGCAGGCGTGGCAGGACGACCAGTTCCCATAGGGCTTGGCCCCGATTTCGAGCGCGGCCTGGATGCCTTCGCCCATGTTGTGCCGGGTGCCGCGCACGCGGCACAGGTCCCAGCCGACGCCGAGGTAGCGCACCCGCCACTGCTGGTTCGACTCGAAGCCGCCGCAGGCGAGGATCACGGCCTTGCCGGTGATCTCGCCATAGCCTTCCTTCGTTCGCGTCTTGACCCCGGTCACGGTACGGTCCTGCGACTGGAGCAGGCCGATGGCGGCGGTGCCGTAGCGGATTTCGATGCCCAGCTTCTCGGCGCGCTGAATCTCGGCTTCGACGAGGCCCGCGCCGCCGCCGACCGCCTCGATGTTCACGCCACCGTAGAAGTGATGCTTGCCATCCACGAGATAGCTCTGCCGTCCGAACATCGGGACGAAGCGGATGGAGTGGCTGCGGAGCCAGCCCATCGTCATGCGCGACCGGTCGACAAGCAGCTGTGCCAGATCCTCGTCGGTCTGGTAGCGGGTGACCTCGCGCATCTGGTCCATGAAGAACTCGCGGCTGTGCGGGGGCAGGATGATCTGGTCGCGCTCTTCGTCCGACAGGTCGGTCAGAATGTCCTGCACCACGTCGTCGAGACCCTCGTGCGCAAAGCGGAAGCCGCCAGCCGTGAAGTAGGAATTGCCTCCGCGCTCCTCCTCGGGCGCGCGTTCCAGGACCAGCGTCCGCGCGCCGTTCTCATGGGCCGACAGGGCGGCGCACAGGGCCGCGTTTCCGGCTCCCACCACGATGACGTCATATTCGCTCACGTTTCTCTCTCCCAATTTCGCGGCCGCGGCGGGCACGGCGCTGCATTTCATGCCTTTTCGTAAATTGTAGACAGTTGACAGTCAAGCCTGTTCGATGCATTTCGGTAGCAGGAATGCGTCACCTTCACATGCGAAGGAGGCTGGAGTCACGCCAATACGTCAACTGTTGACAATATGTGGCAGCCTAGACAGCCTGCGCCGGAAATACGGGAGGACATGGTGAGGAAGTACGGCTTATTCATCGGGGGAGAGTGGACGGAAACGGGGCGGGGCGCCCGGTTTCCGGCGGTCAATCCGTTTACGGCAGAGCCGTGGGCAGAGCTGGCAGAGGCGGGGCAGGGCGATGTCGATGCCGCGGTGGCAGCGGCAGTCGCGGCACAGCCTGCGTGGGCGGCAACCAATGGGGCGACGCGGGCCGCGATTCTCAATCGCATCGCGGACGTGATTGTCGAGAATGCGCAGCAGATGGCGGTCTACGAGTCCACGGACAACGGCAAGGTGATCAGGGAGACCGGATCGCAGATGCTCTTCGCGGCGCGGCTGTTCCGGTTCTACGCGGGCTATGCGGACAAGCTCTATGGCAGCACGATCCCGCTCGATAGCCCGACGATCTTTGACTACACGCTGCGCGAACCCTACGGCGTCGTGGCGCTGATCACCGCGTGGAACTCGCCGATCACGCTGCTTTGCAACAAGTTGCCCGCTGCGCTGGCGGCCGGGAACACTATTGTGGTGAAGCCCTCTGAACATGCCTCGGTCTCGACGCTGGAATTCTGCAAGCTGCTGACCGAGGGCGGGTTGCCGCCGGGGGTGGTGAACGTGGTCACCGGTGCCGCCGAGACCGGAGCTGCACTTGTGCGTCATCCCGACATCGCCAAGGTGAGCTTTACCGGCTCGCCCGGCGTCGGCCGCAAGATCGCGTCGATGGCGGGCGAGATGCTCAAGCCGGTGACGCTCGAACTCGGCGGCAAGTCTCCGAACATCGTGTTCGATGATGCCGACCCGGAGGCGGCGACCATCGGGGCGCTGGCCGGGATCTTCGGCGCGACGGGGCAGACCTGCGTGGCGGGGTCACGGCTGCTGGTGCAGCGCGGGCTCTACAACGAAATCACCGAGCGGCTGGCAACACGGGCGCAGGCGATCCGGTTGGGTGACCCGCTGGACCCGGCTTCGGAAATGGGAACGGTCGCCAACCAGCCGCAGTTCGACCGGATCATCGCGTCGATCGAGAGCGCAAAATCGGACGGGGCGCGGTTGGTCACCGGGGGCGGTGCGGCGAAGGGCGCGCACCTCGGCAAGGGGCTGTTCATCGAACCGACGATCTTTGCGGATGCCCGCAACGACATGGCGGTGGCGCAGACCGAGATCTTTGGCCCTGTCCTGACTATCCTCCCCTTCGAGGAAGAGGAGGAGGCGGTGCGGATTGCCAACGACATCCCCTTCGGCCTCGCCTCGGGCATCTGGACGCGCGACATCTCGAGGGCGATGCGTCTGGTGCCGCGCATGAAATCCGGGGTGGTCTGGGTCAACACCTACCGCATGGTCGCCGCGCAGGCGCCATTCGGCGGTACAAAGGAGAGCGGTTTCGGCCGGGAACGCGGCGAAGCCGGGATCATGGAATTCACCACCACCAAGAACGTGATGATCGACTATTCCAGCGAAGCCCGAGACCCCTTCGCCATCAAGAACTGACGCGCCGGAGGGCGCACAAGGGAGGACGTTACATGAAGATCAAGGGCGGCAAGTTCATGGTGACCGGGGGCATCAGCCTCATCGGGTCCCATGTGACCGAGCAATTGCTGGAACAGGGCGCGGCGGAGGTGATCCTCTTCGACAACTACTCGCTCGGCACCACTGATATGATCGCGCATATCCTGGCCGAAGACCGGGTCAGGCTGGTGCGGGGTGACATCACGCGGGTCGGGGAGCTGTATAACGCGCTGGAGGGGGTCGACGGGATCTTTGCCATCGCGGGGTTCCTGACTTTGCCGTTTGCGGCCAACCCGGAACTCGGCATCACGGTGAACGCGCTCGGCCACGTCAACGTGCTGGAGGCGGCGCGCTATCGCGGGGTGAAGAAGGTGATCTTCTCCTCCTCAGTCGCGACCTATGGCGACCCGGAGCCGGGGCTGATCGACGAGACGCGGCCCTTCCGTTTTCACACCATGACGCCGCCGGGCGTGCTCTATGGCTCGACCAAGATCATGGGCGAGCAGCTTGGGCGGCTCTATTCGCAGAAGTACGGCGTCGAGTCCGTGTCACTGCGCTATGCCACCGTCTACGGTGAACGGCAGCACTATCGGGGCGTGAACGCGCTCTACATCATCGACACCTACGACAAGCTGGTGCGGGGCGAGCGCCCGCAGATCCCGGGCGACGGGTCGGAGGTTCATGACTACATCCACGTCGCCGACGTTGCCCGCGCAAACCTGATGGCGATGGAGAGCGACGTGACCGGCGAGGCGTTCAACGTGGCGACAGGGGTCGCAACCAATCTCAACCGTTTGTTCGAGATCATCGCGGGGATTGTCGGGTCGGACCTGACGCCGGAGTACAAGGACAAGGAAGGCGCCGTGCGCGTCACCACCTCCAGCCAACTTGATTTCTCGATCGAGAAGATCGGACGGATGATCAGCTGGACGCCGCAGGTCAGCATCGAGGCAGGGATCGAGCGGCTGATCCGGTGGCGCAAGGCGCAGGGGTAGGGCGATGAACATGCAGACCACATCGGCCATCGGGCCTTCGGCGGCATTGGCCGGATTTGCCGAGCGGGTATCCTTCGACGAAATCCCGACCGAGGTGCTGGAGCGCGCGCGCATCCATATTCTCGATGGCCTCGGCCTGGCCGTGGCTTCCACCGTCTTTCCCTATGCCAAGCCGACGCTGACGGCGGTGCAGGAGTTGAGCGGCGGCGCGGGGTGCACCGTTATCGGGCAGGCCTTCCGCGCCGCGCCGCGCGATGCGGCGATGGCCAACGGGGTGCTAATCCACGGTCTCGACTACGACGACACGCACCTCGAAGCGATCGTGCACCCGACTGCGGCGGTGCTGCCCGCCGTTCTGGCGGTGGCCGAAGATCGTGGACTTTCGGGCCGCGAGGCGCTGGCCGCCTTCTGCATCGGGATGGAGGTCTGCATCCGGCTTGGCGCCGCGGTGAAGGGCGGGTTCCATCACACCGGGTTCCACGCGACCGGTGTTCTCGCGCATTTCAGTTCGGCCATCGCGGCGGGGCGGCTCATGGGGGCCAACGCGCGGCAGCATGTCGATGCCTTCGGGATCGCCGCGAGCACGGCCTCGGGCGTGCAGGTCTTTCTGGAGGAAGGAGCCTGGACCAAGCGCCTGCACCCGGGTTGGGCGGCCGCAGGTGGCATCACCGCGGCGACGCTCGCGCGGCACGGTTTCGTCGGGCCCACGCGGGCGCTGGAGGGGCGTTTTGGCCTGTTCGATACGCACCTGCACGAGCACGCCAAGGTCGTCGATCCGAGCTTTCTGACGGAAGGGTTGGGTGACAGGTGGATGATGGCGGATACGGCTCTCAAGCCTTATCCGGTCTGCCACTTCATCCACGGCGCGGCAGATGCCGCGCTGGCGTTGCAGGCAGAGATCGCCGGGGCCGAGATTGCCTCCGTCGATATCCTGCTGCCGCAGGACACGTTGAAGATCGTGGCCGAACCGATCGAGCACAAGCGGAACGCCCGGAACGAGTACGAGGCCAAGTTCTCCGCGCCCTTCGTCGTCGCCTCGACCCTCTTGCGGGGCCGTTTCGGCCTGTCCGACCTGACGGAAGAGGCCATCGCCGATCCGGCGGTGCAGGCGCTGGCGCGGCGGTGTAGCTGTCATGCCGATCCGAAGTCCCTCTTCCCCGAGTACTTCTCGGGCGGGGTGAAGGTGACGCTGGCGGATGGTCGCGTGCTGTCGCAACATGTTCCGGTGAACAGCGGGGCGGGCGACAAGAAGATGACGCTGGATGAGACGACGGAGAAGTTTCTCCAGAACACCGCCCTCGCCATTCCCGAGGCGCAGGCGATGCGCATCCGGCAGGCGGTGATCGACCTCGAACATCTCGAGCTTGCCGATCTCTCGGCGGTGTTGCGGGGCGGGGCGGCTTAACCCGCCTTCGCCTCCTGCTCGACCTTGTCCATGGCAAGCTGCGCGTGGATGCGGGCATTACGTATGTGGGTCCGCATGGCGGCCTCGGCCTTGTCGGGGTCGCCGGATTCGAGGGCATCGAGGATCGCATGGTGTTCGGCCAGCGCCTGGGCCGCGCGCCCCGTCATCGTCGACGACTTGTAGCGATAGAGCCTCAGCAGGTCGTAGAGATCGCCCGAGACCATCGAGATCAGGTAGTCGTTCTGCGAGGCTTTCACGATGCGGAAGTGAAAGTCGAAATCGCCGCTCTGCTGGTAATAGCCTTCGCCCGAGCGCACCTCTTCGTGGGTGGCGTGATCGTCGAGCATGGCCCGCAGCTTGGCCAGTTCGTTGGGCGAGATCCGCTCGGTCGCAAGGCGGCAGGCCATGCCTTCGAGGGCCTCGCGCACATCGAGCAGTTCCGCCAGCCGCCGGGTCGAGAGTTCGACCACCCGCACGCCGATGTTGGCGGTCCGCTCCAACAGGCGGCGCCCCTCCAGCCGCCGGATGGCCTCGCGCAGCGGGCCTCGGCTGATCCCGTATTCCTCGGCGAGAACCTGTTCGCGCACCCGATCTCCAGGCGAAAGCTCGCCCCCGATGATCGCGGCCTCCAGCCGTTCGGTTGCCGCGTCGACCAGGGATTTCGCTTCGATCTTCGTCATTTGCTCGGGCCTCGCTGCGATCTGCCAAGGGTTTGGCCGGGAAAATTGTTAATTGTAAACAGTAGAAGGCGGGAAGGATTTGAGCAAGCAGGTTTGCGGCGACCGACAGGTCGGGCGCGGAAAGGCTGGCGGCACGCAGGTGCGCTGATGGGAATGGGCAGATACAGGCGTGGAAGACCCGCACCGATGGGCGGGTCTTGGCACGTCAAACAGGCCGGTCGGGATTACGTCACTTGTGGCGGAAGATCACTGGGCAGTCCGCGACGCGGTCGTCAATGCGATCCAGCCAGTCCCTTGCATCGGTGAGGTCGGTGACATGGGCGTCGAGGAACGCCGTGGTCACCAGTGCCAACGCTTCGAGCTGGTAGGGCACGGTATGCCCCTCGGGCGTCATGCCGCCAAGGTAGTGGTTGGCGTCGTCCAGAACGGCGAGATACTTGCCGCCCGGCGGAGCGAGGTCGTAGGGTTCGCACTTCCAGTGCCAGTCCTGCCCCTTGGCCCCGCCGTCCTCCTTGCCGGTCACTGTCAGGACCGGGCCGGTCATGCCATCCCAAGACCCTTCGCGCAGGCCCTGCTGGTTGCGTCCCTGTCCGCTGAGCACCATCGCGGCGCGGAACCGTTCGTCGCGAAAGCTTTGCGGCCCGTCGGGCAGGTCGATGACCGCGCCGGCGAAGAGTTGGGCGGTATAGGCCCCGAAGGAGTGTCCGGCGATGGCGACCGGCAGTTGTGTTTCCGTCGCGCCCATCGCGGCAAGGATCGACGGCATCTCGTCCATGATGCGCCGCACGATGCGGATCCGGTCGAGCCAGTAGGCCGGGTCGTGCAGGATTTGGAACATCGTCGGCCGCACCGCGGGCAGCTTGCGGGCCCAGAGCACGAGTTCCGGATCGTCGGGGTCAAGCCCCAGTTCCGGTTTGGCGCGGGCCACGGCAAAGATGCTGTCGGCGAAGGTCGGGTGGATGACGAGGTAGCCCGCTGCCGCCCAGGTGTCGGTCATGGACCCGTAGGCCTTGCCGCTGGATCCGAGGCCGTGACAGAAGACCACGACGCCCTTGACCGGCCCGGTGGCGGGGTGACGGCATACCAGCGAGATCTTGCCGCCCGCGCCGTCGGAAAGGACCATGTCCGACACCGTGACCGCACGGGGATCGCTGCTCGGGTTCCAGGGCATGTTCATGTCGTCACCTTTTCCTTCAGACCGCTTACGCCTGCTGTTCCGCCTTCGACGAGGAAGCACTGTGCCGTGCCGCCGCCGCTTACGTCCAGCGAGGTCGGCACGTCCTTGTGGCAGCGCTCCATCGCAAAGGCGCAGCGGTTGCGATAGGGGCAGCCGGCCTCGGCCATTCTCGGCAGTTCCGACGCCGGGGCCGCGCGCCGCGCCGCCCGCCGGGCCCTCTGCCGTGCCGGGTCCAGCAGCGGTACCGCATCCAGCAGCGCCTTGGTATAGGGATGCGCAGGGCGGTGGTAGACCCGGTCGGCAGGCCCTTCCTCGACGATATGGCCGAGGTACATCACCGCGATCCGGTCCGAGATGTGATGAACCAGCGCGAGGTCATGGGCGATCAGCAGGTAGGCGATCCCCAGCGCGTCGCGCCGTTCGTAGAGCAGGTTGATGATCTGGTTCTGCGTTGAGACGTCCAGAGCGCTGACCGGCTCATCCAGCACGATCAGCTTTGGCTGCAGCGCGAGGGCGGCGGCGATGGCGATCCGCTGCCTCTGGCCACCCGAGAACTCGTTGGGAAAGCGCGGCAGGTGGGTTTCGGGCAGGTTCACGAGGCGCAGCAGTTCGGCGGCGCGTTCACGGCGTTCGGCCCGGGACATGCTGGTGTGGATCTTGAGCGGCTCCGTGACGATCTGCTCGACCGTCATCGAGGGGTTGAGCGAGGAGTAGGGGTCCTGGAACACGGCCTGGATGTTGCGGCGCACCTCGGGCGGATAGTGCGTGTCGAGCGCGGCGAGGTCGGTGCCATTGAACCGCATGGTGCCGCTGGCCGCGGGCACCAGACCCAGCAGCGTGTTGGCGATGGAGGACTTGCCCGAACCGGACTCGCCAACCAGCCCCAGCGTCTCGCCCGCGCGGATCGAGAGGGACGCGCCTTTGACCGCTTCGAAACCGGTACTCCGGAGACCGAGGAACGACCGACCGCCATAGCTCACCCGCAGGTCCTTGATGTCGAGCAGCGTCTCGCTCATTGCGCGGCCTCCAGCACGAGTTCGTCGGCGCGCACGCAGCGGATCAACCGGGCGTCGCCGCTCAGCGGCACCGGGGCGGCGCAGGCCTCGGTGACATGCGGGCAGCGCGCGGCAAAGCGGCAGCCCTCGGGCCAGTGGCCGGGCGTCGGGACCGAGCCGGGGATGACTGGCAGGGGTGGCGTGCCGCTGGCGCCGTGGGGCATCGCCGAGAGCAGACCGGACGTGTAGGGATGGCGCGGGTTGGCAAAGAGATCGTCCACCGGCGCGGTCTCGACGATCTCGCCGCAATACATCACCGCGATCCGGTCGCAGACATCTGCCGCCACGGCGAGGTCGTGGGTGACGAAGAGCATCGCCATCCCGAATTCGTCCTGCAGGTCGCGAAAGAGGTCGAGGATCTCCTGCTGCACGGTCACGTCGAGCGCGGTGGTGGGTTCGTCCGCGATCAGCAGCTTGGGCCCGCAGGACAGAGCCCGCGCGATGGCGATGCGCTGCGCCATGCCGCCGGAGAGCTCGTGCGGATAGGCCTGCGCACGCTCGGTCGCGCGGGGGATGCCGACCCGGTCGATCAGCTCGACCGTCCGGTCCCAAGCGGCGCGGCGCGAGAGGCCCTGCTTGACCCGCAGCACCTCGGAGATCTGGTTGCCGACGGTATAGGCCGGATTGAGGCTGGTGGTCGGGTCCTGAAAGACCATCGCGACGTCGTTGCCCCGGACCTTCTCGAGACCGGCCTTCGAGAGGCCGAGCAGGTCCGTCCCATCCAACGTGACGCGGCCCCCGGTGATCCGGCCACCGGCACCGATCAGCCCCATCAGGGCAAGGCCCGTCACCGTCTTGCCCGAACCGGATTCACCCACGAGGCCGAGGGTCTCGCCGCGCGCGATGCGGAAGGACATATCGGTCACGACCGGCACCTCGGCGCCCCCCTTGGGCGAGACCATGACCTCGAGCCCTTCGACACGTAGCATGTCGTCCGCGCGTGGGGGGAGGGGGCGGCTCGGCGCGGTCCGCACCCGGGCAGGGGCGGTCGAGGGCGCCGCGGGGACGCGGATGCCACGGCCGATGGAGTCGCGCAGCACGTCGCCCAGCAGGTTCACCGCCAGCACGGTCGCGACGATGGCCAGCCCGGGCGGGACGGCAAGGAAGGGGTTGAGCTCCATGTAGGAGGCTGCGGTGTTCAGCATGGTGCCCCAGCTCGCCTGCGGCGGCTGAACCCCGATGCCGATAAAGCTGAGGCCCGCTTCGGCCAGCAGCACCGCGCCGACGGTCAGCGTGACCTGAACGATCAGCGGCGGTGCGATGTTCAGGAAGATGTGGCGCACGAGGATACGTGTTGGTGAAGCGCCGATGACACGGGCCGACTTGGCATAGACCTCCTCGCGCTCGGTCAGCACGACGGAGCGCGCGAGACGCAGGAAGGCGGTGGAATAGAGGATGCCGAGCGCGAACATGGCGCGATGCAGGCCGGTGCCGAGGATCGCGATGATGACGATGGCGACCATGATGCCGGGGATCGAGACGATGGCCTCGACCAGCCGCATGGTGAGGCGATCCCACCAGCCGCCCCGGTAGCCGATGAACAGCCCGATGGGCACGCCGATCAACACTGCGAGGCTCGTGGCCTCGACCGCGGCGATGACGGCGATCCGGCTCCCGTAGATCAGCCGCGAGAGCACGTCGCGCCCGAGGTCGTCGGTGCCAAGCCAATGCGCGGCCGAGGGACCCTGAAGCGATGCGATAAGGTCCTGATCCAGCGGGTCGTAGGGCGCGAGCCATTGGGCGAAGAGGGCGCAGACCACCAGTGCCGCCAGCACGAGAACGGAAGGGATGACCACGGCGAGGGTCGAGGGCGTCATCCAGGCCGGGCGCGATTTGCGCGTCGTCTGTGCAGGGAGGGAGGCAGAAGTCATGACGGGCGCGCCTTCGGATTGATCAGGCCGTAGAGGATGTCGGTGACGAGCTGCACCAACATCACGACCAGCACGAGGACCAGCACGATCCCCTGGATCATCGGGATGTCCTGCTGGCGCACTGCCGCGATGGCGAGCGAGCCGATGCCATTGATGGCAAAGACCTGCTCGACGATGAGGGCACCGCCGAGGAGGACCGTGACCTGGAACGACAGGACGGTGATCACCGGCACCAGCGCGTTCTTGAGGGCGTGCTTGAAGGTGACCCGGAGCGCAGACAGGCCCTGGGCCCGCGCCGCGCGGATGTAGTCCTGTTGCAGCACGCCCACCATCGCCGAGCGCACCTGCCGCGCGATGGCGGCGCTGGTCGACAGGCCGAGGGCGAGGGCGGGCAGGGTGATCGAGCGCAGCCATTGCCCCGGCGAGTCCTTGAACGGGACATATCCGGTGGCCGGGAACCAGTTCAGCGCGACGGCAAAGACCGAGACGAGGATCAGGCCGAACCAGAAGTTCGGGATTGCCTGACCGATGGTGGCGCCGAAGGTGGCGAGCCTGTCGATCCAGGACCGTGGCCGCAGCGCTGCCGCCACACCCGCGCCAAGGCCCACCACCACCGAGATCAGCACCGAGGCGAGGGTCAGCGAAAGGGTCGCGGGCATCCGCTGCACGACCGCGTCCACCACCCGCACCGAGTTGAAAAAGGAGGTGCCGAGGTCACCCCGGACCGCGCCCTCGAGCCACTGTACGTAGCGCACGAGGAAGGGCTGATCGAGGCCCAGCCGTTCGTGCACCATCTCGTACTGCTCCGCCGTTGCCCGGTCGCCTAGGATCAGGTCTGCAGGATCGCCCGGCAGCAGCGCGGTCAGCGAGAAGGTCAGGAAGGAGACAATCAACAGAAGCGGCACCATCGCCAGCAGCCGCTGCCCGATCAATCGTGTCATGGCCTGACCTTCCCGCTGGTCTCAGTTGTCGACGCGCAGGCCGCGCAGGATCGGCGTATCGGTGCCCGGGCGGAACTTGACCGTCGGATTCTCCGCCATGGCGTCGGATACCCCGAAGAGGATCGGCGTCGTCGTGATGAAGATGATATAGCTGTCGTCCGAGACGTTTTCGAACATCTCGTTGTAGATCGGGGCGCGGTCCGCGTACTCGACCTTGGCCAGCCCTTCCTCGCTCAGTTCCATCAGCCTTGGATCAGGCTCGACCCGGTAGGGATTGAACAGCGCTTCCTTGGCCACGTAGTAGGTGGTCAGGTACTTGGGGTCGAGGAAGGTGTTCCAGACCAGGTTGGTGGCCGGGAAATCGGTCGACATCGACCGCCGCGCCAGCGTGCCGGGCTCGACCGTCACGATGTTCATGGTGATGTTGATCTTTTTCAGGAAGCCGGCGACCGCTTCGAGGCGCGAGGCGAAGACCGGGATCGAGGGCATGTCGAATTCGAAGCCGTCCTCGTAGCCCGCTTCCTTCATCAGCTCCTTGGCCTTGTCGAGGTCATAGGCGTACTTCCCGTCAAGCGCCGGGTCATGCGGCCAGAGGCCATCGCCGTAGGGCTGATAGGCAGGAACGGAGAGACCGAACTCCACCGCCTTGGAAAAGGCCGCCCGGTCGATGGCATAGGCCATCGCCTGACGCACGCGCTTGTCGGCGAAGGCGGGAACCTTGGTGCCCTCGCGGTCCATCAGGCCAAGGTGATAGGTCGTCCCGCCGGGCTGGCGCAGAAGCTGGATGCCGGAGGTGCGGTCGACGATGGCGGCCTGCGGGCTGGACAGGAAGATGGCAATGTCGATCTGCCCGGTCTTGAGCGCGTTCAGCATGGCGGTGGCGTCGGGGATCTCCGACAGCTCCAGCCGCGCAACGCCCTGGTCGTCGGGGGTGCGGTAGTCTGGCGAGGGCAGGTAGACGCGCAGTTCGCCTTCGCGGGAGTCCGCCGCGGAATAGACATAGGGGCCGGTGCCCACCGGGTTGCGGTCGAGCGCGGGATCCTTCAGCGCGTTCGGGCTGACCATCATCCCGGCGGTTCCGCTGAGGGCGTCGATGATCGACGGATCGGGGCTCTTGAGCGAGATGGTGATCTCGTAGGGGCCAGTCGCCTCGGCCTTTTCGGCCAGCTTCATCGAGGCCTGTACGCCGAGTTCGATCACCCGGTTCAGGTTGGCCGCCGCCACCTCGGCGTTGAACTCTGCGCCATCGGAGAACTTGATGCCCTCCTTCAGCTTCACCTTGATGGTCGTGCCGTCGACCTCGTAGCTTTCGGCCAGCAGCGGGATCAGGTTGTTGTCGGCGTCATGGTCGAAGAGCGACTCGTAGACGGGCCGCAGGTAGCCGGCGCCGCCGCCCGAGTGCTGGTGCGGGTCCATCGTGATCAACTTGGCCTGTTCGCCCAGTCGCAGCGTGCCCGAAGGCTCGGCCCAAGCTGCCGGGGCGCTGAGCGCAACGCTCAGGACCGCAGACGCCACAAGTGTCTTGAATGAAATGGTCATGTCAGGCCCTCCCAGCCCGTATGTCTCCTCGGGCCCAGACCTATCCCAGAAAGAGCGATCACAAATACTCAAAACTTTCTGAGGGATGATAAGTTTGAGTGATGCCTTGGGGCGTGGTGGGAGGGGATGGCACCGGGGACCCTAGCGCCGTGCCCGCTGGCGTTTGGGCCGGGTCGAGGTCTGAAAAGCCGGGTAGCAGAACGAAAAACTCCCGCCGGGGCCCGGCGGGAGCTGCAGTAAGGCTACGTGGCTCTGACCAGCGGAGTGGCTCAGCTCTCGGGGTCGTCCTTTGGCGCACCGAAGCCCGGCGCACGTTTTTCGCGGAAGGCGCGCAACCCTTCCTCCAGATCGCCATCGCGCTGGGTGGAAGCGAAGCTGTCGATCTCGGCGGCGAGGCGTATCTCGGGAGCCTTCCGACGTGCAGCCGGGGCGACGAGCCGCTTGACCTCGCGCAGGGATTGCGGGCTGCAGGCGGCGATCTCGCGGGCCATGCCGAGGGCGCGTTCCATCAGCTGGTCAGGCGGCAGAACCTCGTTCACCAGCCCCCAGTCACAGGCGGTCCGGGCGTCCACCAGACCGGCAGTATAAAGAAGCTGGGCGGCGCGGGATGGCCCCAGCCGGTCATGGAGACGCGCGGTCGAGCCGCCGGTGGGAACGATGCCGTATTTCGCGTGGCCATCGCCAAGCCGAGCCCCGTCTGCGGCAAGGATGATATCGCAGCACAGCAGCATCTCGAGCCCGCCCGCGACGGCGACGCCATTTGCGGCGCCGATCACCGGGCAGGGCAGTTCCTCTATCATGGTGATGACCCGCTGGTTGTAGAAGAGGGTATCGGTCAGCGTGCTGCCTCCTTCGGCCAGCGCGGCCTCGAATTCGATCAGGTCTCCGCCCGCGCAGAAGGCGCGACCGGCGCCGGTGAGGATGACGGCCCGGAGGTCGGGCATCGCGGCGACCTCTTGTAGCCGGTGAGCGAGCGACCGCATCAGCGCCCGGGAGGCCGCGTTCAGTGCCTCGGGGCGGTCCAGGGTCAGGATGGCGATCTGGTCCCGCACCTCCAGCCGGACGCAGGAGGCCACCAGCGTATAGGTCTGTGGCAGCGGCGCGAGGGCCTCGGCCAATGCGCGCATCTGCGCCGCGTCCGCGCCGGACACCAAGGCTTCGACAAGGGTGCGTTTGCGGGCGTCGCTGCCGACAGTGACCTGCACCGAAGCCGACTCGCCGCAATGGGCGGCCACTTCCATCCTCACCTTCTCGGCGATCGCCTCCTCGCGGAGGGCGAGCTTGAAGATCTTGCCGACCGCCGTCACCGGCAGGGCATCGATCACAAGGATCCGGCGAGGGCGTGCCGGGGGTTCGTGGATCCCGGCTTCGAGTGTCTCGTAGAGGTCGCGCAGGTTCACGCTCTCGCCTGCCTTCGGTACGACGAAGAGCACGGGCACCTCGCCCGCGTACTGGTCGGGCATACCGACGGCGGCGCTGATCTCGACCCCGGGGGCGGCATTGGCCACATCCTCTATCGAGGCCGGGTCGATGTTGTGGCCGCTGCGCACGATCAGGTCTTTTTCGCGCCCGGTCAGCACCAGCCGCTCGTCTTCCGTCAGGAAACCGACGTCGCCAGTGGTCAGCCAGCCCTCTGCCAGTATCCCCGTGTCGTGGCTTGCCTCGACGTATCCGGGAAACACCTGGCGTCCCCGCACCTGGACCAGACCGCTTTCGCCGGGGGGGCAGGGCGTCACGCCATCCTCGACCTGCACGATCCGGGTTTCCGAGAAGGGCGCGCGCAGTCCAACGCTGCCCGCGACCGGAGTACCGTGACCGGGGGTGAAGGCAATGGCCGCCGAGGTCTCGGTCATGCCGTAGGTTTCGTGGATGGGGATGCCTGTCTTGCCCGTGAACCTTGCCCCGATGGCGCCCGGCAGGACGGCGCCGCCGGTGACCGCCATGCGCACCGACGAGATGTCGGGGCCCGGCTCGTAGGATACAGCCATCGCGCCGATGGACGTGGGAACGCCGCTGACGACGGTCGCACTGAATGCGTCAACCAGCCGCCAGTAGGTGCCGATCACCTCGGGCGGGCGCAGGGCATAGGGCGAGGGCACCACCATATGCCCACCCGCCGCGAGCACGGAGAGGCCGACCGTCATCGTCCCGCCGACATGGAAGAAGGGAAAGCCGTTCACGACCGTGTCGGTCTCGTCGTAGCCAAAGACCTGCGCAAAGCCGAAGGCCGCGTGGATCTGGTTGCCGTGGGTCAGCGGAACCAGCTTGGGCCGACCGGTGGTGCCGCCGGTGTGGAACAGGGCGCAGACGGTGTCGCGGTTATTCGAAGGCTCGAACTCCAGCCGGGCGGCGGGAGCACTTTCCAGCAGCGGGCCGAGCGCGGTGAACCCATCAGCCATCGCGCCCGCGCCGCCGATCACCAAGAGGTGCCGGAGGGTCGGAACCTCCTGCAACAGGCCCTGCGCCTTGTCCCAGCACATCCGGTCGAGCTGGGCCGCCGGGATCACGAGGATCGTGGCGCCCTCGGCGTTCAGCAGGTCGGCGATGGCCTCGCGGCTGAGCAGGTAGTTGAGCGTGCTCGCCACCCCGGCCACCTGCGCGCCTAGCAGCAGCGCGGGCAGGTCGGGCAGGGTCGGCGTGAGAAAGGCGGCAACGCCCTGTTCCGAGGTCAGCCCGAGGCCGCGAAACAGGTTGGCGGCGCGGGTGACCTCGGCCAGCAGTCCGGCGTGGGTCAGAGATACGCCCACGTCTGCCGGATCGGGCGATCGCAGGACGGTCAGGGCCGGCCTGTCGCCGCAGTGCTCGGCGGTGGCGCGGGACAGGTCGTAGAGATTGCGCGCCGTCACCAGCGAGTCGTAGGGCTCTGCCTCGATCGCGCGGATGTCCTCGATCCCGCGCACGGGCCGGACGGGTCGGGTGGTCTTCAGCGGCGGCATCTGGGTCTCCGTTGTGCGGCGATGGCAGTCAGCGGGCGGCCGCCGCAGCGCGTTGATAACCGGCGTGGGCCAGCTCCTGCCGGCCCTGTTCACCACCGGAGGCCGGCACCGACTCGTCCTTGCGGTCGGTGACCTCGTCCCACCGGGCGACGATGTCTTCGGCTTCGCCATTGGCGAGGATACCGGGGGTCAGGGTCACGTTGGCAGCGGCAAAGGCGCCCGCGCCGCCGCAAAGGATGGTGCGCGTCGGGGCCTCGGGGCGCATCAGTGCGACGATGCCGGGGCTGACCCGGGAGGGGTGCAGGAGGTCAAGCTCGGCCTCGGGCAGCAGGCCGTCGAGCATCTGTGTCGCGGCGGTCGGGGCGATGCAGTTCACCCGGATGTCGTAGCGCGCGCCCTCGAGCGCCAGCGTCTGCATCAAACCCACGAGGGCCATCTTGGCGGCGCCATAGTTCGACTGGCCGAAGTTGCCGTAGAGCCCGGACGATGAGGTCGTCATCACGATCCGCCCGTAGCCCTGCGCCTGCATCAGCGGCCAGACCGCCTTGCAGCAGTGGACCGCGCCCATCAGGTGCACGTCCATGACGAGGCGGAAGTCCGCGAGGTCCATCTTGGCGAAGGTCTTGTCGCGCAGGATGCCGGCGTTGTTTACCAGCCCGTCGATCCGGCCCCATTCGGCGACGATGCGGTCGACCATCGCCTGCACGGCTTCCATCTCGGCGACCGAGGCTGCGACGGCCAGTGCCTCGCCGCCAGCCGCAGTGATCTCGTCGGCCACTGCCTGGGCGTTGGCCTCGTTCATGTCGTTGACGGCAACGCGCGCGCCGTGGCGGGCCAGCAGCAGGGCATGTTCGCGGCCCAGTCCGCCGCCAGCGCCGGTGACAAGAACAACGCGTCCGGAAAGGTCAATCATCGGGGTTCCTCGCAAGGTCAGTGCCTCGGCCCAGGCCGGGGCTTCGTTTGAGTGTGTATCGTGGTCCGCCCGTCACGTCTCGGCCGGGAGGGGCCGCAGCGGCGCCGCCGTTCCGACCAGCCAGTTCCACGGCTGGTCGCCTGCCGCGCGTCGTCGGGCGAAGTCCTCGTCGATCAGCGCGTACATCTCGTGGAAGAGATCGTGCCGCACCGCGGGTGCGTCGGTGATGTGCAGGATCGCCCCGCCGTCGGAGTAGTCGGGCCAGACCGGGGCGCCCTCGGCGGACGGGGTGCCGTCGCGGGTGAAGCCGGTCCAGTAGTCGCCGATGATGCGGGTGATCTCGGCCTCTTCCGGCGTGTCGGGCGCCTTTGGCCATGCCGGGGGCGACTGGCGCATCGTGTCGAAGACGTAGGGCAGCTCGCAGGCGTGGAAGGCGTGCAGGTCGCGGTCGTCGGCCTCTGGGTAGCCGTGGTCGAAGAAGTAGACGTGGACGGGCAGCCCGTTGCCCACCTGCGCCTTGGCCGCGCTCAATACCGTCCAGCCAAAGAGCGCGTCGCCTGCCGCCGTCTCGCCGCTGCGGCTGAGATCATCGGCGGGGTAGAGTGCGAGGAAGCGTTCGGCCAGATCGCCGTAGCGGTCACGGATCATCTGCTCGTAGGTCGCCGCGTCGGCTGGCACTGGCGGCATCAGGAACTCCAGCGTCGGGATTTCGCGCGCGTTGAAGCCGGTGAGCAGCGGCACCTGAGCGGTCTGGCCACTTCGGAACAGCGTCAGCGGCTGGTCGGGCAGGACGAGCCCGTCCACCACGCCCTGCGCGGCAAAGCCCGCCTTGTCGGCGGCGAGCGAGAGGGTCTGCGCATCCCAGCCGCGCAATTCCTCGATGCTCGACACGCCTAGGGCGGACAGCAGGCGTTCGCCGGTCGCCTCGCCGGTGCCCATGCCGTGACGGTTTTCCTTCAGATGCTGGGCGGAACAGATATGGCCGCTCTGTGCGATGGCGCGGGCGAAGAGCCCTTTCGCGGCGGGCGCGCAGAGCAGGTAGTAGACACTGAGAGCGCCCGCGGACTCGCCTGCGACAGTGACATTGTCCGGGTCTCCCCCCACCGCCGCGATGTTGCGCTGCACCCATTCGAGCGCGGCGATCTGGTCGAGCAGCCCGTAGTTGCCCGAAACACCATCGCCGGATTCTGCGCTCAGCTCGGGGTGGGCAAGGTAGCCCAGCACGTTGAGGCGGTAGTTGATCGTCACCACCACCTGCCCCTTGCGGGCCAGCGCCGCGCCATCGGTCAGCGCCTCGCTGCCCGCGCCGCGCAGCAGGTTGCCACCGTGGATCCAGACGAAGACCGGCAGGTCTTTTGCCTCCTCGGGCGCCCAGATGTTCAGGTTGAGGCAATCCTCATCCTTGTCCGGGATATCGCACTCGTAGACGCTGCCCTTGCGCCGGAAGGGTTGGGGGCAGGCAGGGCCGAAGGCAGTCGCGTCGCGGACGCGCTCCCAGTCGGGCATGGCGACGGGCGGGCGCCAGCGCCGGGCGCCCGTTGGGGGCAGGGCGTAGGGCAGCCCGCGATAGACGTGCAGCCCGCCTTCGGCCCGGCCCCGGGCCCAGCCAGCGGGAAACTGCGCGATCGGCATGTCATTTGTCATTCTGTGCTCCTCCCTGTCCCATCTATCCCCGACCCGGCGGGTCAGATGACCCCCATCGAGCGCATCCGCGCGAGTGCCGCCGTGTCGAAACCGGCGCCGCTGAGGACGGCCTCGGTATCGGCGCCCAGGCTCGAGGGGGCCTGCGATGGATGCCGGTTTGTGCCGTCGGCCTTGAACGGCAGGTTCGGCACGTGCACCGGGGCGCTATAGCCCGCGATCTGCATCTCGCTGATCAGGTCACGGGTCGCGAACTGGTCCTCGCGGACGACTTCATCGAGGCTGCGGACCCGCGCGGCGGGAACGCCGCTGGTTTCGAGCAGGGTTTCCCATTCTGCCGCGGTGCGGGTCATGAACAGGGCTTCCAACTCGGCGCGCAGTGCGGGGGCGGCCTTGGCGCGCTCGGCGGGCGTCGACCAGCGCGGGTCGGCCAGCACGTCCTCGCGGCCGACCGCCTTGCACAGCAGCCGGAACTGGCGGTCGTTGTTCGCGGCGAGCATCAGCACGCCCTCGCGGGTCTGGAAGGCGCCCGAGGACGGGCTCTGGCTCCATGCCTCGTTGCCGTTCTGTGCGGGCTGCCAGCCCGCGGTCAGGTGCTGGGTCACCAGCGAGGCCATCAGCATCAGCGCGGTGTCGAGCATCGCGACGTCGAGCCGGACCGCCTTGCCCGTGCGGCGCACCTGGGCCAGACCGGCCATGATCGCCATCGCAGCGTTCATGCCCGTGGCATAGTCGACATAGGGCGCGCCCACCTTGGTCGGGCCGTCGCCCTTCTGCCCGGTGGTCAGCATGATGCCGCACATGCCCTGGATCACGTGATCGTATGCCGGTCGCGGGCTGAACGGTCCGTCCTGACCGTAGGCCGAGATCGAGCAGTAGACGATATCGCGGCGCAGGGCGCGGACCGCATCGAAACCGAGGCCGAGGCGTTCGGCGACGCCCGGCTTGAAATTCTCGACGAAGATATCGGCCGTCTCGATAAGCCGCTTCAGCGCGGCGAGGCCTTCGGGAGCTTTCAAATCCAGCGTGACGGACTTCTTGGCGGCGTTGTGGGCGAGGTAGTTGAGGCCCATACCAAGCTCTCCGAGCTCGGCACTGGGGCCACCCTGCCGGGTCCAGTCGCCTTCGCCGGGCTTCTCGATCTTCAGCACTTCGGCGCCCAGCAGCGAGAGCTGGTAGGTCGCGAAGGGCCCCGCGAGGACCTGGCTCAGATCGACGACCCGCAGGCCCGCGAGAGGCTGGAATCCGGCCGGTTCGGACGGGTCCGTCGGGCGCACTTCCGGCGAGTCAATGGTTTCGGTTCTGCTGGTCATCACGCTCTCCTGCCTTGACGTGAAACGGCCGGACATTCTCCACCCGGTCTTGCCTTACGAAATCGACGCCAATAGAAAAACTTAAAAAAACCTGTAGTGTGAAAGCTCCAGCTTATGCCTCACTCGCCTCATCACCTCGACCGGCTGCGCCTGCGCCACCTTCGCCTGCTGGAACTGATCGAAACGCACCGCTCGCTGCGCGCCGTGGCCGATCAGCTTGGCCTGACGCAGCCGGCGGTGTCGCAGATGGTCAAGGATCTCGAATTCGCCTTTGGTGCGACGCTGGTCGAACGCTCGGTGCGCGGCGTCGAACTGACCGGCGTGGGTCGCCTCGCGCTGCAACGGTCACGGTCGGGGCTCGCCGCGTTCCACACACTGGCGGCGGAACTGGACGAAGGGCTGCCGCCGGTCCTGCAGGTCGGGACCAACCCGGCGATGATGTTCCACCTGATCCCCGCCGCACTGAAGGTCGCGCGGCGTGAGGAGGCCCCGATCCGCTATGCCCTGCGCACCGGGCTCGCACTCGACATGGCCCGCGCGCTCTGGAACGGCGAGATCAACTGCTATGTCGGGCGCATCGATTGGGAAGTCGTGCCCTCGGACATGAAGAACAGCCTCAGGCACACCCATCTCTACGAGACCGAGCTGGTCGTGGTTTGTTCCCGAGAGCATCCCCTTGCGTCGCGGGGGAGGGTGATGCCCGCTGACCTCGAAGCGGCGACATGGGCCCTGCCCCCGGAGGATTCGAAAAACCGGGTCGGGCTCGCCTCGGCCTATCGCAACCTCGGGCTGGGCGAGCCGAGGATCGCCGTGGAGGTCGCCGCCGATCCCAACGGGCTGATGAACATCGTGCGCGAGATGCCGATGCTGGCGGTGGTGCCGCGCATGGTGCTCGATACCGCGTCGGCGGGCGATCAGTTGGTGATGCTGGAGTCAGACGACCTGCGCCTCCCGCCGGTCGAGGTCGGTTTTCTCACGCTCGTCGAGCACGAGAACCTTTCGGGGCTGCAATCGTTCCGCGCGGCGCTGGTCGAGACGGTCGCGGCCTCGTCGATGTAGACGGATTGCCCTGCCCGCCGGAGGCGGACAGGGCGGTGCGCTTAGGTCGCGTGCGACGGCTCCAGCGCGGCGTCGCGCTCCTCGCGGCTGCGTCGGTCGACCCCGAGCATCAGGACGATGTTCTTGGCGACGTAGATCGACGACCATGTCCCGACGACGATGCCGAAGGTGATGGCCGTGACAAAGCCGCGGATCACGTCGCCCCCAAGCACCAGCAGTGCGATCAGGGCCACCAGCGTCGTGAACGAGGTCATCAGGGTCCGGCTCAGCGTCTCGTTGGCGGAGAGGTTGAGAAGATCCCGAAGCGGCATCTGCCGGTACTTCCTGAGGTTCTCGCGCACCCGGTCAAAGACAACGACGGTGTCGTTGATCGAGTATCCGAGGATCGTCAGCAGGGCCGCGACGATGGTCAGATCCACCTTGAACTGGAACAGCGAGAAGAAGCCGAGGGTGACAATGATGTCATGGATCAGAGCGGCGACCGCCCCGACCGAGAACTGCCACTCGAACCGGAACCAGACGTAGACGAGAATGCCCAGCGTCGCCGCGCTGACCGCCAGCAAGGCGGTCCAGAGCTGTTCCGCCGAGACCTTGCCCCCGATCGTTTCGACCGAGGTGAAGTCGATGCCGGGATCGGTCTGGCGCAGCGCATCCTGGACCTTGGTCAGGGTCTGCTGCGAGACAGAGCCGTCGCTCCCCTCGCCACCGATGCGGATCGAGACCACGTGCTGGTCCGCCGCGAAGGACGGGTCGAAGACCTGGGTGATCGTCGCACCCTCTATCCCGACATCCGACAGCGCGGTGCGGTAGGCCCCGATGTCGAGCGCGTGATGCGTCTCGGCCCGAATGCTGGCGCCGCCCTTGAAGTCGATCCCGAGGTTGAGCCCCATCGTCGCGATCAAGAACAGAGACACCACGACCGCGATGGCAGAAGCGCCGAAGGTGGCGAACTGCGCGCGGAAGAAGTTGATGTTGGTCTGTGCCGGGATGAGCGAGAGCAGGCCCCTCATCTGCAGGGTCTTGGGCTTGCGCCACTCCAGCCAGCCCTGAAGCACCAGCTTGGTCACAAGGATGGCGGTGAACATCGAGGTCATGATCCCGAGGCCCATGGTCACGGCAAATCCGCGTACCGGCCCTGACCCGAGCCAGAACATCAGCCCGGCGGTGAGAAGGCCGGTGAGGTTCGAGTCGAGAATGGCCGAGAAGGCGCTGTCAAACCCCTTGCCGAAGGCACGCCAGACCGATTTCTGGGCCCGCAGTTCCTCGCGGATGCGTTCGAAGATCAGCACGTTGGCGTCAACCGCCATGCCCATGGTCAGGACGATGCCCGCAATGCCCGGCAGGGTGAGCGTGGCGCCGATGGCCGAGAGCAGGCCGACGAGCATCGCCATGTTCATGCCGAGGGCGAAGGTCGCAACAAGGCCGAACCCACCATAGCAGAGCACCATCAGGGCGCAGACCGCGATCAGGCCGACCACGGCGGCGCGGGCGCCTGCGGTGATGCTGTCCTGACCGAGTTCGGGGCCGATGGTCCGCTCTTCGAGGAAGTGCAGCTCGGCAGGGAGGGCCCCGGCGCGCAGCAGTGTCGAGAGCTCCGTGCTCTCCTCTACCGTGAAGTTCCCGGTGATGATGCCCGAACCGCCCGCGATATGGCTCTGGATCACGGGGGCAGAGATCACCTTGTCGTCCAGCACGATGGCGAAGGGCGCGCCGATGTGGTTCGCAGTGTAGTCGCCAAAGGCGCGCGCGCCCGAGGTGTCAAAGCGGAAGGTGACCGCCGGTCTGCCGTTCTGGTCGAACCCGGGTTGCGAGTCCACGAGGTCCTCGCCGGTTACCACCGCGCGCGGGTCGAGGTTGTAGATCAGCTCAGGCTGGTCGGCGGAGGGCAGCGAGAGGCCGTCACCGCTCGCGCTCTTGCCGGTTCCGAGCACGGGGTTGAAGGACAGCCGGGCCGTGGTGCCGATCAGCGATTTCAGCGTCTCGGCGGAGTCGATGCCGGGGACTTCGATGAGAATCCGGTCGGCGCCTTCGCGCAGGATCGTGGGTTCGCGTGTCCCGGCTTCGTCGATACGGCGGCGGATGATCTCGAGGCTTTGCGCGACAACCCGGTCCGTCATCGCGGCACGTCCGGCTTCGGTGTAGCGCACGACGAGCGTACCGTCTTGGTCCACTGCCTCGATATCGTACTGCCCGGCGCCGGAAAGGGAGCTGACCGGAGCGGCAAAGCCGCGCGCGGTCTTCAGCACGGCATCCATGCCGGACTGTCCGGCGACGGCGATGCGCAGTTCACCGACGGGGGCGTCGAGCCGCCGCACGCTGGTGATCTTCGGCTCCATCTTGCGCAGGGCGTCGCGCAGGTCGGGCCAGAGCGAGTCCATGCGTTGCTGGGCAACGCTGTCGACGTCGACCTCGGCCAGCAGATGAGCCCCGCCGCGCAGGTCCAGCCCGAGGTTGACGAGGTTCGAGGGCAGCCACGACGGCCAGTTGTCGGCTTCGGCGGGGGTACTTGTGGTGGCGAGGTCGTTGTGATGCTCGACACGGGAATAGAAGGCGTTCGGCAGGGCAAGCCAGAGGCAGAGCAGGCAGATGCCCCAGACGCCGATACGTTTCCAGATGGAAGGTCTGTTCATGATGGGATCCTGACAGGCCGGCACCGTCACGGCGCGGGTCCTGTCGAAAATGTCTTGGAATCGTGGTGATGAATGGCGGCGCCGGTCCCGGGCGGGATCAGGCGGCGTCTCGCGGCACCATCGGTGGCGCACGTACCGGATGAGCATCGGGCGCGCCGTAGTGTGTATGAGCCGCGTCGCGAGTGATGCCCGGCTTGAGCACCTGCCCGGTCGCGGGCAGAGGCCATTCGGGGGGCGCGGTGTGTGCGGTCTGCGGCAGCGGGCCGGGTCCCGAAGGATCGGCCGCGCGGGTGATGCCGCGCGCGTGCGACGCTGGCAGGACGATGCCCACCTCTTCCACGAGGGTCGGACTGGTGATCGTCGCCTGCGCCGGGCGCGGCTCGGGCACGGGGAACGAAACCGCGGGCGCCGAGACGAGCGCGACGGGCAGCACCGAGAGCGCGTATCCGAAGTCGGCCAGGTGGCGGAAGACCGCGCGCATCCGGGAGGGCCCCAGCAGGCGGAGGATCGGCGCGATCAGCAACAGAAGGCCGAGCGCCCGGGTCAATCTGACCGCATGGCGCGCTTGTCCGAGGCCAGTCGGGGAGGCCGACCTGCCAGTTTCAGGATGCGAGGTGTGGATACCGTGCTGCAATGAGTTCGCGCAGGAAGGAGTGCAGTGCCTCTGGCCACATCGGGACAAATCCGGGAGGGCAGAGGGCCGGGCGCTGCGGTCACGATCGGTCGACCGTGGCGCAACGCAGGAACCCCGGTCCGCATGGGCGGATCAGGGCTCGGAGGTCAGGCTTGCGGAGGGCTTCTAGCGCGTAGGTGTCCCGGCGCGACGTCGTCAACCAAGGGCGGCTCTCGCGCCCCGGCCAGCATCGACCGGCGCCACGACGGCGTTGGCACCTCGGTGATCCGGGGCAGGAGGCCGGGTGTCGTGGGGTCCGAGGACTGGATGTGTTGATCGGCCAGCAGCGCGGCGGGCGACAGGATCGCCACATCGGCGATGAGGGTCGTCCCGATCACCGTGGCCGCCCCGGTCTGGTCCGTTTCAAGCCGTGTGTCGCGCGTCCCGGCGGCGGCGCCAAGCTGCACCGCCCCGATCGCGAGGATCAGGCCGAGGAGCATCACGCGGAAGGCCGGGGCAAGGCGGGTCAGGGACACGGACATTTGGAGAGCAAATGGGGCGGGCACGAAAAATTGCAATGGGGGACTCGACGCGGCCACGTCTTTCAGGCCGCGTCGTCGGTTCCGGGCAACAGACCCGAGGGGTCGATGCCGCGCTTTTCCGCGCTTTCGCGGACAGCCGCACGAAGCGCTTCACTGCGCTCCAGCAGGCGGCGAAACCTCTCCTCGTCCAGCACCAGCAGGGTCGTGGGCGCGATGGCACGGACATCGGCGCGGCGCGCCTTGTTGGTCAGCAGCGCCATCTGCCCGAACATGTCCCCCCGACCCAGGCGCGAGGTCTGTCCCGCGCTCTCGAGTTCGACGGCACCGGAGGCGATGAAATAGACGCTTCGGGCCGTGCTGTCCTTGCGGATGACACGCTCTCCGGCGTCGAAGTAGCGTGTCATCAACGACCGGCCCAGACGCTTGAGGCTGCCGTCGTCCATCTCGGCAAAGAGGGGAAACTCGCGGATGAAGGCGGCGCGCTGGATCGCGACGTCGAGGCGCGGCCGCTCCTCCGCAGCACCCCGGCGCGCGGCGAGGTCCTGCATCAGTGCCATGTGAACCTCGGCGCCGATCAGGCCGTCTTCGCGCATTGCGGCGTACTCCCGCTCCTCCATCCGCAGCGCGGTCCGCCGGATGAAACGGCGCTCCAGTTCCTCTGCGTATCCCGGATACTGCAGGCGCAAACCTTCCAGCGCGGTTTCGACCGCTTCGATCCGCCGCGACAACAGCTCGTGCAGCAGTTCAGCAACGCGCCGTCCGTGAATGCGCCGGATGCGGCCGTCGATGAAGGAGCCGAGGTCGCGCATGATCAGCCGCTGGGACAGCAGCCGCTCGAAGCGGTCCGCTGTCATCCGGGCGAGGGGGCCCGACAGACGCAGACGCCCATGCAACAAGACTGCCGTGCGGAAGGCGCGGCCATAGGCGAGGCTCTTTCGGGCGGCCCGCTGATAGCCGTTCCGGCCCTGCGAGCGTGCGCCCTCGATCAGCCGGTCGGCGTCCGAGAGCACAAGTTCCGCCATCCGTGCCGAGATGGTCCGCTCCTTCATGCGCGCGAGGATGGTGTCGCGTTCGTGACCCGCCAGCGCGATCAGCCCCAGCGCGATGCGGTCGCGGTCGAGTATATCGGCATTGTCCTCGGCCATCTTCACGGCGGTTTCGAGGCGCTCGCCGAACCGCTTGGCCTCGGACCGCACCGTGTCGCGGTTCAGGTCGTAGTTCTCGGTGGTCCGCGCCACGTCTTCGCGCACGGTTTGCAGGGCAACCGCGACCACCTGCCGGGAGAGGGCCTCGTCGATGGGCGACAGCCGGTCGAGGCCGAGCTTACCGATGATCCAGCGCAGTGTCGTCCCCTGCACCAGCAGGGTGAAGAGGGTGAAGCCGGTGGCCAGAATACCCACGACCCGTTGGATCCCATCGGGCACGCGCACGCTCTCGGTGACGGCGAGGGCCAGCGCGAGCGTCACCGCACCGCGTAGTCCGCCCCAGAGGATCGCGGCGCGATAGGGTCTTTCCACGTTCGGAGACAGCTTCAGCGCCGTCAGCAAAGGCATCAGCCCGAAGAGGATCACGGTGCGCGCGGCGACAGCCGCGACGACGACCACGCCGACAAGGGCGAAGTCCTCCAGCCGCACTTCCTTCAGCAGGCGCGGGATAAGGAGCGCGGCGAGAATAAAGATGAGGGCCCCGGCCCAGTGCGCCAGCACATCCCACAGGTCGCGCAGGTTGCTCCACGACTGGGGCGGCAGGCGCGCGGGGGCAGTCAGGTTGAGCGTGAGACCGGCGGCGACCACGGCGATGACACCAGAGGCACCGACGCTCTGTTCCGCGATGATGTAGGTCAGGTAGGGCAGGGCGACCGAGATCGAGTGCTGCGCCAGTTCGTGACGGCTGAACAGGGACATCACCCAGACCGCGATGCGCGCCGCCACCCAGCCGGTCAGCGCACCGCCCGCGATCAGGATGGGGAACCGCGCAAGCGCCTCGCCGAGGCTGGGGTCCGGCAGCCCGAGCATCACGAAGCCCATGAACAGGCCGAAGAGCGCGATGGCAGCGGCGTCGTTCAGCAGGCTTTCACCCTCGATAATCCGGGCCAGCCGTCGCGGTGCCGAGATCGAGCGGAAGATCGAGACCACGGCCGAGGGGTCGGTGGTCGAGACGATAGAGCCGATCAGGAAACAGGCCGCCAGCGGCAGCGCGCTGGCCCAGGACAGCGCATAGCCGATGCTGACCGTCGCCACCACGACGGCGACCACCGCCAGCACGATGATCGGCACCCAGTCGTCGAGCATCCGGCGCAGGTTCATCCCGATTGTCGCCTGGAACAGCAGGGTTGGAAGGAAGACGTAGAGGAACACGTTGGACTTGATCGGCAGGCCCAGGATCGCCTCGGCCACCGGGTTCAGCGCGTCCGTCAGTTCGGTTCGGAGGAAGAAGGTCGCCCCGGCGCCGATCATGATCCCCAGAACGGCGAGGATCACGCTGTAGGGCAATCGCACACGCGCGGCAAAGGGTTCGGCGAGGCCGATGACAAGGAAGAGAGACGCGATAACAGTGGTTACGAGTATGATGTCCATGCGGTGGCAATATCAGAAGAATTTGGGGGCGCACGCCCATTTTCACATGTAGTGTCGGAAAGCATTTTTTCCGCTCAACCACAGCATTTCCGCGACGCTTCGCCGCTGTTTCCTGACCTCGGGTGCCCTTGAAGCGATCAATCCGGCATCAGGTCGATCCGGGGGCGGCCTTCGCGGAATTGGGAGTGGCGAAAGTCCGCCCGGAGCGTGCGCAAATACTGCGAAAAAATTGCTGCTGACGTCATGGACATTATCACAGCAGATATATTAGCTGGCGCCAGAACCTGCCTGCGGAGCGGCACGGCACGTTTATTATTGTATTTTTGGGAGGAAACAGAGTGGATCGTCGTTCCTTTATCCGCGCGGGCGCACTTGGCGCCGGCGTCGCAGCAACCAGCCTTGCGGCCCCGGCCGTCGCACAGGGCAACATCACCTGGCGCATGGTCACCACCTGGCCGAAGAATTTCCCGGGCTTGGGTGTCGGCGCTCAGCGTCTGGCTGACCGCATCACCGCGGCCTCCGGCGGCCGCCTGACCGTTCAGGTCTATTCCGCCGGCGAAATGGTGCCGCCGCTGCAATCGCTGGACGCCGTCATCGACGGCACCGCCGAGATGAGCCACGGCGCCGCCTACTACTGGCAGAACAAATCGCCGGCGCTGTCGTTCTTCACCGGCGTTCCCTACGGCATGACCTCGCGCGAGCTGACCGCGTGGGTCCGTTACATGGGCGGCCAGGAAATCTGGGACGAAATCTATGACCAGTTCGGCGTTCAGGGCTTCCTGTCGGGCGACACCGGCACCCAGGCGGGCGGCTGGTTCCGCAACGAACTGACCGGCGTCGACTCGGTCAAGGGCCTGCGCTTCCGTACCCCCGGCCTCGGCGGCCGCGTGTGGGAGAAGCTTGGCGCGACCGTGACCAACATGGCGGCGGGCGAGATTTTCCAGGCGCTGCAGTCGGGCACTCTCGACGCGGCAGAGTTCGTCGGCCCCTACAACGACCTCGCGCTCGGCTTCTACCAGGTGGCGAAGAACTATTACTTCCCGTCCTTCGTGGAACCCGGCCTCGCCACCGAGCTGGTCGTCGACAAGAAGAAGTACCAGGCCCTGCCGGCTGACCTGCAGGCGCTGATCAAGGACATCTGCCAGGCCGAGTACGACCAGGTTGCGTCCGACTTCTACGCCAACGACCCGCGCGCGCTGCAGACGCTGATCAACGATCACGGCGTCAACGTCATGCAGTTCCCCGAGGAAATCCTGAAAGCCGGTGCAGAGGCGGCGCAGGAAATCATCGGCGGGCTACGCGACTCCGGCGATCCGCTGGTCAAGAAGACCGCCGAGAGCTTCATCGAGTCGCTGAACATCGTCCGGACGCGGTCGCGCGACACCGACGGTGCCTTCGTTCAGGCGCGCGAGAAGTACTTCCAGATCTGAGGCGATCATTCGCCTTCGGGGGGCCGGGGCATTGCCCCGGTCCCCTTTCCGCGCGCCCCGGTAGGCCAGTCGAGCCGGGGGGAGCGAGGATGATCCAGGGGACTGCGGCACAATGCATTATCCGCTTTCCCTTTGCGCCGGAGCAAACTATCGCAGCTCGGTCCTGTCCCAACAGCACAGAGGTGGACACATGCGTTTTCTTGCAGGGGTAGCCGCAGCGATCTGCGGCCTCAATCAGGTCATCGGCAGGCTGTTCGCCTGGCTGTCGCTGGCCATCGTCGTGGTGTGTTTCACCGTTGTCGTCCAACGATATGTCTTTGCGACGAGCTATGTCTGGATGCAGGACCTCTACATCTGGCTGAACGGCGCGATGTTTACCGCCGTCGCTGGTTTCGCGCTGATGCGTGACGATCACGTGCGGGTCGACATCTTTTATCGTCCAGCCTCTATGAGGACGCGGGCACTGGCCGATTTCGTCGGTGTGCTGCTGTTCCTCCTGCCCTTCTGCTACGTGGTCTATGCCTATTCGCTGCCCTTCGTGCTGCGGGCCTGGGGCTACCACGAGGCGTCGGCCAACGTCGGCGGCATGCCCGGGCTGTTCGTTCTCAAGAGCTTCATTCTTGCCTTCGCCGCCCTGATCGCCCTTCAGGGCGTGGCGATGCTGATCCGCTCGATCCTGGTGCTGACCGGCCGTGCTGCTCTGGTCCCCGCTGCAATCCGATATCCCGATGATGTCGTCAAAGATGTCCCCCGCGAGGAGACCTACTGATGGATCCCGTCCTGATTGGCGAAATGCTCGCCGCGCTCATGTTCTTCGGCGTGATCGGCTTTCTGCTGCTCGGCTTCCCGGTCGCCTTTACCCTGGCCGGCGTGTCGCTTCTCTTCGGTCTCGTCGGGATGTCATTCGGCGTGTTCGACCCTAGCAACTTCGGATCGCTCCCGAACCGCTACATCGGCTTCATGACCAACGAGGTCCTCGTGGCCGTGCCGCTGTTCATCTTCATGGGCGTCATGCTGGAACGCAGCCAGATCGCGGAACAATTGCTCATGACCATGGGCAAGCTGTTCGGCAACCTGCGCGGCGGTCTTGGCATCTCGGTCGTGCTGGTGGGCGCGATGCTGGCGGCTTCGACCGGCGTGGTCGGCGCGACCGTGGTCACTATGGGCCTGATTTCGCTCCCGGCGATGCTGCGCGCGGGCTACGACCCGCGCCTCGCGACCGGCGCGATCTGCGCCAGCGGAACGCTGGGCCAGATCATCCCGCCGTCGACCGTGCTGATCTTCATGGGAGACATGCTGTCGGGCATCAACAGCCAGGTGCAGATGCAGAAGGGCAACTTTGCCCCGGTCCCCGTTTCGGTGGGCGACCTCTTCGCAGGTGCGTTGCTGCCGGGGTTGATGCTTGTCCTGCTCTACCTCGCCTACATTATCTTCAAGGCGGTGACGGATCCCGCATCTTGCCCGGCCACGCCGGTTGCACCGGACGAGAAGAAGAACCTCGGCCGCGAGGTTCTGGTTGCGCTGGTACCTCCGATGCTGCTGATCCTCGCCGTTCTCGGCTCGATCCTCGGGGGCATCGCGACCCCGACCGAGGCCGCATCGGTGGGTGCGGTCGGAGCCATGATCCTCGCGGCGCTGCGCTGGCGGCTGAGCTTCGAGGTGCTGAAATCGACCGTCATGTCGACCGCGACGATCACCAGCATGGTCTTCGTGATCCTGCTGGGGGCCTCTGTCTTCTCGGTCGTGTTCCGCATGATGGGCGGCGACAACCTCGTCCACGAGTTCCTGTCGAACCTGCCCGGCGGGCGGCTGATGGCGGTGGCGCTGGTCATGGTCATCATGTTCTTCCTCGGGTTCATTCTCGACACCTTCGAGATCATCTTCATCGTCATCCCGATCACCGCGCCGGTGCTGCTGATGATGGACGTGGACCCGATCTGGCTCGGGGTTCTGGTCGGGGTGAACCTGCAGACCTCCTTCCTGACGCCGCCCTTCGGCTTCGCGCTCTTCTACCTGCGCGGCGTGGCGCCGGCGGATATGCCGACCTCTGCGATCTATCGCGGGATCATGCCCTTCGTGGCGCTCCAGATCCTCGCGATCGCCGTGCTGTTCGCCTTTCCGCAGATCGTGACCTGGCTTCCCAAGGTCATCGCCAACTGACGGCCTGAGGCGGCGACGCGACCGTTCAATGTGTCGCGTTCGGGCAACTATGGGCAGGGTCCTCCAACGTCGTGAGGGCCCTGTTCGCCCTTGCCCACTTGACTTCCACACCGGGTTTTTGGGTATCTGGAACAGACCCTTGCGCATTCTGGATGCGGTCCTCGCGGGGGCCGTGTATCGCGTCCGCGCGGGCAGTCGGGACAAGTGACAGACGGGGGCTGGCGGGTCATGTGCCCAATTAAGGCCAAACTTGTAGCCCAGCCTGACCGAACCCATTGCTTGCGTTTGATCGCGGAAGAGTTCCAGAGGAGGATCCTAGAAATGCGGCACCCATTCAAACTGTTGCAACGCCTGCTGACGCTGGCCCTGCTGATCGTCTCGGTCTCGCAGGCGCGGGCCGCCGATGGCATCCTGACCGTCGAGGCGGACGGCAAGACGACCACGTATTCCTACGAGGATCTGGTGAATATGCCGCAGGCCAGCGTCACGACAATCAACGATTATGTGGATGCGAAATCGACCTTCACCGGCCCGCTGCTGCGGGACGTGCTGACCCAGAACGGCATCGACGAGAAAGCACAGATCAAACTGGTCGCCTTGAATGACTTCTCCAACACCATACCCGCCTCGGATGCCTTCAAGTACGAGGTCATCCTGGCGTTGCAGATGAATGACAAGAAAATGTCAGTTCGCGACAAAGGTCCCATCTGGGTCATTTACCCGATGGACAACTACCCCGAGTTGCAGGACGACCTCTACAACGGCCGGCTGGTCTGGCAACTCAAGAGTATCGCCCTTCAATGAAGAACACCAACTCTCTGGCGCGGACCCTGCTCATGGTCCTCTTCGTGGCTGCCTCCGTTCTCGGTGGCAGCGCGTTGTGGACTTTGAACAACCGCGTCAGGGAGGTGAACACGGCTGAGCAGAGCGATCCCTTGTGGATCGCCTCCCAGCTCCAGTTCGAGTTGCTGAGGCTGAAGGACGATATCCGGACCTATCTCGACGGAGAGACTGCGGGCGAGAAGGTTCTGCAGCGGTTCGACATCGCGTGGAGTCGGGTGAATGTTGTCCAGACCGGCAAGATGGCCACTCTGGTCGAGTCCTTCAGGATTGACGACTCGGTGATCACCGAACTCGAGGCCACCTTTCAAGAGCTCGAACCGACCATCGGTGCGCTGGCGCTGAGCACCGACGACACCGAACGGCAGGCGCTGTCGGACAGGGTGCTGACGACCCTCGAACCCTATGACCTCAAGCTCCGGGAATTCGCCCTCGCGCTTGCCCAGTCCAAGGCCCGCATGATGTCCGATTTCCGGACCGGCGCGCTATCGCTGTCACAGACCCTAATCTATCTCTTCGCGACCATCATCGTGCTGACGGTCATCTTCTTCGCCTTCTTGATCATCGACCTCAAGGCCAGCCGGTCAACGGCCGCGAACCTGCAACGCATGGCAAAGGAAGCCGAGTTGGCCTCCGCCGCCAAGGACAAGTTCATGAGCGCGGTCAGCCACGAACTCCGTACACCCCTGACCTCCATCATCGGGGGGCTCAAGCTGATCCGGATGCGGTTCGCGGACAGCCACAGCGAGCAGGAGAACAAGATCCTCGATATCGCCGAGCGCAACTGTGAGCGCCTGATGACGCTGGTCAACGACATCCTCGATGCGCTGCGCATTCTGGAGGGCAAGGCCGATCTCAGGCTGGCGAAGATCGACCTCGCAAGGACCGTGCTGACCGCCGTCGAAGACTGCCAGGCCTATGCCTCGCAGATTGGTGTCTCCTATGTGGCCGAGGTGGAGGACACCGGGCTGGAGGTCCTCGCGGACGAAGACAGGATCTCGCAGGTGATCTGCAACTTCCTGTCGAACGCGGCCAAGTTCACCTCGCCCGGCGACCGGGTCGTGGTGCGGGCCTTCGCGACCGAGGATACCGTCCGTGTCGAAGTCGAGGATCACGGAATGGGTATTCCCGAGAACGAACACGGCAACGTGTTCACACGGTTCCATCAGGTCAATCCCGGCGAGAGCGGCTCGAAGAAGAGCAGCGGCCTTGGCCTGAGCATCTCGAAGCAGATCATCGAGATGCACGAGGGGGGCATCGGATTTTCCAGCACGCTCGGTCAGGGTTCGATCTTCTGGATCACGCTCAAGCGGGCTCCGACCGAAGCCGCCGAGGTTGGCCGGGCGGCGGCGTAGAAAAGCCGACCTAGCAGACGTAGCTCTGCCTCGCGATGAGGTCGTAATCCCTGGCATAAAAGCTCTCGATGCGCCGCCGTACAATAGGGCGTACGTTTACCGGCAGCACGATGCTTTCGTTCCGGTCCAGACGCGAGGCCTGACCCTTGGCGCCGGTGAACTTGTCGATCCATTCGATGACCGGACCGAGCCCGTTCTCAAACAGGAACAGCTTGACATCGGGGTCCACGAAATCGCTCTGCGGTCGGATGTGATTGTCGCAGGCGGAGTGGTCGCGTTCGTAGAGGGTGAAGACCAGGTCGACCCATTCCTCGAAGGTGCCGTGAAAGGTCTTGTTCCAGTCCAGTTCCACCGTGACGGGTTCATCCGCCTCGACCGGGTGCAGATGCGGGGCGCGATGCGCCAGCCGCGTGTAACGGTACTGGAACTCGCTGAGAATGCGCTCGAGCGGATCGCGCATGATCGCAAAGCGGACGTCCACGAAGTCGGCGGGCAGGAGGGTCTTTGCGGTCTGGATGTCCATGTGCTGGGGCGTGGTCCGTGCCCAGTCCACGGGGTTGCGGCTGTAGAGCGCGACCTTGCCGATGGTTCGCAGGTAGCTGGTGACACTCGATCCGCCGGTTTTCGGGATGTGGACAAAGTGCAGGAGCTTACCATTTACTCGCGCCAGTGGCATGCTCAGCCCTCCTTCTTTCGGATCCGTCAGCCGCTCTTTGACCGTGTCGTCCGGGTCGCGGATCGAATCCTTCTTCGCGCCCGCTCTTAACGCAGGCTGACTTGAAGAGCAGCCCTGTCGTTTTGGCATAGGCTCTTCAACTATGACAAATGTGCGTCAAGGATGGAGCGGTTTTGCGATGGTTGGCTGAGGGGCGCGCTTTGACACTCCCGATGGACGCCGAGAATTGATCTCCAGAAAACGGGATGGAAACGCGCCCGCCGCGCGCGCGTCAGTGTGCGCCCCACGTATCGGAGAGCCGGTATCCTTCAGGCCAGGGATCGGTGGGGTCGAGCATGTGCTGATGGATGCCGGTGATCCAGCCACGTCCGGAGATCTCGGGAATGATGGCCGGTGTGGATCCGACAGCGGTTTCGCCGAGTATGGTTCCCGAGAAGGTCGATCCGATCAGCGAGCGGGCGGTCAGGCGATCCCCTGTCTTCATCCTGCCACGTGCATGCAGGAGTGCCATCCGGGCCGAGAGCGCGGTGCCGGTCGGGGACCGGTCAACCTTGCCCGGCTGAATGGCGACGGCTGCACCGGTTTCGAGGCCCTCCGGCCCCTCGACCAGCGGTCCCGCGAACAGGCAGAACGAGATGTGCCGCCAGTCGGGGTTCTCGGGGTGCTCGAAGCCAAGCTGTTCGTTTGCAGCATTGGTGATCCGGACGCCGAGCGTGGCGATGTCATGCGCCTCCTCCTCGGTCAGCGAGAACCCAAGGGCCGCGGCATCGACCACGACGAAACTGTCGCCCCCATAGGCGAGGTCCACGGTCAGCGTCCCGAGGCCCTCGACCTCCAGCCGCTGGTCCAGTCTGGCGACAAAGGAGGGGACGTTCTGGACGTGGATACGCTCGGCCTTGCCATTCCGGCATTCGGCGCGCACGCGAACCAGCCCGCCGGGCGCTTCGAGAACCATGTGGGTTTCCGGTTCCTGCATCGGCACCAACCCCCCGTCGAGCAGCACCGTGGCGACGCAGATCGAGTTCGAACCGGACATCGGTGGCGTGTCTTCGGGCTCCATGATGATCCACGCGGCCTGCGCCTCGGGGTGTTTCGGCGGAACCAGAAGATTGACGTGCCGAAAGACACCGCCGCGCGGCTCGTTCAGAACGAAGTTGCGAAGAGTCTGGTCGCGTGCGATCCAGCGGCTCTGTTCCCAGATCGTATCGCCCGGAGGGGGCAGAACGCCGCCGACGATCACGTCACCTACTTCGCCCTCGGCATGGGCCGAGATCACGTGAATGGTCTTGATGGAACGCATGAGGGCCCCCTTTTCGCGACGATGTGCCGGGCACTCAAGTCATAGGCGTGTCACCGGTCGATGAACAACCGGATAACTGAACCGGGCCAGTCCGGCCCGCCAGAATGCCGCCCGGGTCAGCGATCGGGGGCGGCGATCAGGTTCGCGGTGCAGGCGAGCTTGGCCGATGACGACAGCGCGTTCTCCTTGCCGTAGTCGATCGCGATCCAGTCGAGTCCCAGCGGGTTGAACGCCTTGGGCGGGGTAAGCCAATCGCCGTCGCCTGCGCCACCGAAGTGCTTGTGCAGCACGCCTTCCACCTGCCAGCGCACGTCGCCCGTGCCTTCGGGAACCGTTCCGAGCCCGCCGGTGAGTGTGAGCTCGCGATCCAGACGCGGCGTGGCTGGGCCCACCCGGCGCATGAGGTAGGCGTGACGGAGTACGGGAGGTGCCTCCCCGCCGCCATAGCCCCAGAGCGAGAGCCAGTTCTTGCGGAACCCGTCCAGATCGTGATTGAACCAGACCCTTTCGAGGTCGTCCTCGCGCGCGAGCCCTTGGAAATCGAAGTAATCCCAGGCGGTTTCGTCCCCCAACAAACGCTTCGAGATGCGCCAGTTCGCATAATGGCCCGTGCCGGGAATCGCGTTGAAGAAGGGCATGTCGACATCGACCAGCCATTGCGAATAGCCGCGCGCCTCGGCGTCCGGGGGGACCGTGTAGGCGATGAAGATGACGAGCGGACAGTCCTCGAGCGCGCTCATGCCGCACCGAGAAAGCTGTCGATAACCTCCGCCATATGGCGGTGGTGGTCGGGGTCGCTCCACGCCTTGAGCTCTACCTTCTCAGCGCTCGGGATCAGTTCGGCGACCTGGCCGAAGTACTCGAACAGCATGTCGGAGGTCGAACAGACTACCAGCGCGGGCTGGGTGATCTTTGGCAGCCGGTCGCGTTTGGGGTGCCGGAAGGCGGCGCGGTAGGACAGGTGGTAGGTGCGCAGCGCCTTCAGAACCTCGACCGTGAAATCATGAAGGTAATCGTCGTCAGGCAGGCCATCGGGCAGGCGGCCTTCGGCGGTGTAGCGGTTGTAGTACGGCCAGAACAGGTGCTGGTCGCGGCAGAAGTGCCAGACCTTCATCAGGTGCGTGGCTTCGGCGTCGGGCGCGATCTCGCGCGCGTAGCGGTCGAGCACCTCGCTTTGCAGACCACCCGAATAGAGCCCCATGCCGTCGATCACGATCCGGCGGACGCGGTCGGGATGAGCAATTGCGATCTCCATGGCGATGGAGGCGCCGGTGTGGCTGCCGTAGAGGTCGAACTGGTCCGGCGCGAGCTGGTCGATGGCGGTGAAGGCTGCGGCGGCAAGGTCGCCGATCTCGGGCTGCGGCAGCGCTAGGGGTTCCGAGTCGCCGTTGCCCGGCGTGTCGGGCGCGATTACGTCACGGCCAAGGGCCGCAAGCTCGGCCATCACGCCTTCCAGCTGCTTGGAAGACCCCGGCGACTGGTGGATGGCCACCAGCGGTCTCTCGCCTGCCGGTCCGGCACGGCGGTAGTGGATCTGGCGGTCGCCGATGTCTGCGAACCCCCGGGTGATGCGGTACGACGTGGTTGTCATTCTGCGTTTGCCTCCATTGCAAGCGTTCCAAGGCGCTGACCGAGCCAGCGACCCAGGGTAAGGGCGGGCGTCACGCTCATGCCGGAGATGAAGCCGCGCCCCGAAAGGGTCGAACCGCCGATGGCTTCGCCCACGGCGTGCAGGCCGACAATCTGTGTTCCATCGGGGCGAATGACGGTGAGGGTTTCGTCCACGTCGATGCCGGCCGGTGTTTTCAGGACCATGCCGCGCATGCGGATCGCCCTGAGCCCGGAGGGACCGATGGAGCGGGGCAAGTGGATTCGGCCCATCGGGTCCTCTGCCGTGCCATCGCAGGCCGCGTTGTAGGCAGTGATGGTCGCGGCCAGCGTGTCGGGCGACATGGTGGTCCGCTCTGCGAGCGTCGCGATGTCCGGGGCGGTCACGAAATCGGGACGCTTGTCCCATGCGGCCGAGAGCTCGTCCTCGGTCCAGCCGGGCAGGACGGGCGGTGCCTCGCGCAGGATGTCGTCGTCGAAGACGCACCAGAAGGACATGTCGGGCTGTTCCACCAGCCCGTGCTCGCGGTTGTCGACGCTGGGGTCGTCTTCGCGCACGAAACGGGCGCCATTGGCGGTCAGATGCAGCTCCCACGGCTGGCGGACCTGCGGGGTAAGGCTGGGCATCTGGCGCCAGATCACCCGGTTGCTGCCGGGCTTCTCCGGAACCCCCGCGTAGGTCGGGAGGAACAGGTCCTGTCCGCGCAGGGCGGCGCCTGCCTGTTCGGCGATCTCGATGCCGGAGCCGTCAGAGCCGGGCATGGCGGCAGTATAGAGATCTCGACCGCCGGTCAGTCGCGCGAAGAGCGCAGCGTTGCTGCCATAACCGCCGGTCGCGAGGACGACCCTGTCCGTTGCGACCTCATAGTCTCCGTCGGGTCCTGCCAGCACCAGACCCGTCACGGCACCGTCGCTCAGCCGCAATCCGGTGGCCCTGGTTTCGAGTCGCAGCTCGGCGTTGGGCAGGGTCATGGCCTTTTCGAACAGGGGCTTCAGCACCTTGTAGACCGAGAGACCGCCCTCGACGCCCCAATAGGTGCGCGCCTCGCGATAGGCCTCGTGCAGGTGCAGGATGGTGGGGCAGGAGGAGTCCATGTCGAAGCCGTTTTCCATCAGCCAGTCGATTGTCTCGCCCTGCCGGGGCAGGGTCAGATCCAGAATCTCGCGCCGTCCGGTCCCGCGGTTGATGCGCTCGATGTCGGCGAGGTGGGCTGCTGACGTATCGGTGATCCCGCGTTCGCTCTGCAACCGGGAGCCGGCCCCGCTCAGCTGACCGAGGCTGACATGGAGGGTCCCGCCTGTCTGCTTTTCCGCCTCGACCACAAGGACCTTGGCGCCTGTTTCTGCTGCCTCGATCGCGCATGGCATTCCTGCCGTGCCAGCCCCGACGATGACAATGTCAAACCGGTCCATTCCGAGTTGCCTCACCTGTCCTGCCGGCTTGCTTGATTCTTCCGCACCTGCGGAAGCGCCGCCGGATTTGTTCAAAAAATCGTAGACAAGCTGTTCCATTTATAAGACATTAAGTCAACGAAAAGGAATACAATTAAATTGACTGGTCCGACTCATGCTCCGGATCGGTCGTTCTGCGGCGAAAACTCCGGAAGAGAGTCGGGCCGTCTCGAAACAGGAGGAAAGGCTGGCGATGAAGGCATCGGCTGCATTCGGGGTATTCTGCAAGGCGGGGGCGCTGTTCTGCGGCCTCATGCTGCTCGCATTTACCGGGTTGGTCCTCTATTCGGTCTTCATGCGCTACGTCTTCAGCGCGCCCCCGATGTGGGGTGAGGAACTGCCGAAGCTCCTCTTCATCTGGATGACTTTCATCGGCGCGGGCTTTGCCTATCTCTCGGGTCAGAACATCCGGATGACGGCGCTGATCGACCTTGTCCCCAATGGCACGCGGCGGGTCATCGAGATCGTGATCCACCTGTCTGTCGTTGCGATGCTGCTCGGGATCCTCTGGTATTCGGTGCCCATTCTCAAGCTGACATCGCGCTCGGTGTCCTATGCCACCGGCCTGTCCGATGGCTGGAAGTTCATCGTCCTTCCGGTGGGCGCCGTTCTGCTCCTGGCGAACGAGGGATTCCGGCTCTGGAAACTGTTCAAAGGCGGTGTCGACGAACCCGTCGCGGTCGTGGACGGCTGGCGCGAGGCTGAAGAATAAATGCTGCTTACGCTCTGTATCGTCCTTCTGTTCATTCTTGTCCTGCTGGGCATGGACATCGCCTTTTCGGTTGGCGCCGCTGCGCTGACCTACATCGTGGCCAGCCAGTTCGACCCTCGTCCGGTCAATCCAGTGCTGTTCACCAAGACGATCACCTCTGGCGTCGACAGCTACGCGATGCTGGCGATCCCAATGTACGTGCTCGCCGGGGAACTGATGACCAAGGCCGGGGTGACCCGGCGGCTGATCGACTTTGCCGCGGCGATGGTGGCCCATCGTCCGGGGGGCCTTGCCAACGTCGGCATCACCTCGAACCTCTTCATGGCCGGGATCTCGGGCTCCGCCGTGGCAGACGCCGCCGCGACGGGTTCGATCCTGATCCCCGAGATGCGCAAGCGCGGCTACTCGGCTCGCTATGCCGCCGGGGTCATCTCGGCCGCGGCCGCGATGGGTCCGATCATTCCGCCTTCGATCCTGTTCATCCTTCTCGCCTCCATCGCGAACCTGTCGGTCGGCGAGCTGTTCATTGCCGGGATCCTGCCGGGCTTTGTCATGTACTTCGGGCTGATCGGCATGAGCGTCTTCCTCGCCAAGCGCTACAACATCCCGCGCGAGCCCAAGGCTTCGTGGGCCGAACGCAAGCAGAAGATCAGGGCCGGTATCCTGCCGCTCGGGGCCCCGGTGATCATCATCGTGACCAAGGTGGCCGGTATCGCGACGCCGACCGAGGCGGCGGCCATCGTGGTGGCCTATACCCTGCTGATCGGCTTCTTCATCTACCGCGACATGACGATCCGCCGTCTGATCGACTCGCTGGTGAACGCGGCGATGACGACGGCCGTGATCATGATGACCGTGGCCTTCAGTCAGATCTTCGGCCAGATCGCCGTGCTCGCCGGACTGGGCAAGCTGGTTCACGACACGCTGCTGATGATCTCGGACAATCCCTATGTCCTCTTCCTGATCATCAACGTGCTGCTTCTGATCCTCGGCACCTTCCTCGACGCGATGCCGCTGATGCTGATCCTCTCGCCGATCTTCTTTCCGTTGATGACCTCTCTGGGTGTGGACCCGATCCATTTCGGGCTCGTGATGGTCTTCAACCTCGTGCTTGGCATGATCACGCCACCAATCGGGCTGAACCTGTTCGTCATGGCGCGGATCTCGGGGCTCGGGATGCTCGAGGTCTTTCGCGGGGGTCTGCCCTTCTACGCGGTGCTCTGGGTCGCGCTGATCCTGCTGACCTACGTCCCGTGGATCACTGTTCTACTCCCCTCCTTGCTGATGCGATGAGCGGCAACAAGAGCCGGAGAAATCGGCCTGAACCCAACACCAACAGGAGCTTGAAAAGATGAACTACAATATCTCTCGACGCGGACTGATGGGCGGCGCTGCCGCCGTCGCCGCAATGGGTATGCTGCCGCACCGTGCGCGCGCCGCAACCGTCTTCCGCTATGGCAACGCCGGCGGGCCGCAGACCGTCTCGAACACCTTCAACGCCGCCTTCTCCGACGCCATGTCGGAAAAGACCGGCGGCGAGATCTCCTTCGAGATCTTCGCAGGTACGCTCGGTGGCGAGAAGGACCTGATCGAGTCGATGGCGCTCGGCAGCCTCGATATCTACAACGGCGCCTACACCGGCACCGACGAGTTCGACATCCTCTATTCGCCCTACTTCTTCCGCGACGCGGAACATGCGAAGGCGGTGATGGCGTCCGAGATCGGCGCGAAGGCCTCCGAGGCGCTCTCTGCCAAGTACGACTCCAAGCTGCTGGGTGTCGGCCGCCTCGGGTCCTACAACCTGATGATCAAGGAACCGATCGAGACGCTGGCCGACCTCAAGGGCCGCAAGATCCGTGCGCCCCAGATCAAGGGCTGCATCGAGGCGCTGAACTTCTTTGGTGCGATCCCGACCCCGATCCCGTTCAACGAGGTGTATCTCTCGCTGCAATCGGGCATCGTCGATGGCGTCCTTACCGCGCTGAACCCGGCGGTCCAGTTCAAGTTCTACGAAGTGTGTAAGCACGTTGTGGTGCCGGACTTCGGCCTCGCCCTCGACAAGGAAGTGATCTCGAACGCGGCATGGGGCTCCATGAGCGCCGAGCAGCAGGAGATCATGCAGGCGACCTTCGATGAGCTCGAAGTCACCGACTACTACGAGGTCGGGGTCGCGCAAAAGGACAAGGACTTTGCGACCTGGGCCGAGTCCAATGGCGACGACGCGCTGATCAACCTCGACGCGTCGGGCCTGATCGAAGCCATGACGCCGGTGAACAAGAAGCTCGCCGACGAGACCTTCGGTGAAGGTGCGTGGGACAAGATCAACGCTCTCTGAGTGTCTTGAGCTGAACTGACAAAGGAGACCCTGCCATGGGCATGATCCAACACCCGACCGGTTTGCCGATGAAGGCCGAGCAGACCTTTTTCAATGATCCGGCAATCGACCGGCTGTTGGCCATGATCATGACCATGGCGGCGGAACTCAATGTCACGCGCGACCGGCTCACCACACTGGAAATGCTGCTGGAACAGGGTGCGCCGGTGACGGCCAAGGCCCTGGACGAGTTCCAGCCGACGGAAGAGCAGAAGGCGAAACTGGACGCCGCGCGACAGAGCTTTGCCAACGAGCTCATGTTCTGCACGCTCGGCATCGAAGCCTCGCTCGGCGCGCCCGAAGACGGCGTCGATCAGTTCAACAAGGAATAAGGCCGGTCCCCGGGGGTGCCGCGGGCACTCCCGGCGGCCCCCTCCCGGAGACTCCAAATGTTTGACGATATCCCCCAGAACCGGTCTTTCGACGCCTACCAGCAGTTCGTGCTGGATTGTAAACTCTACTGGACCCGCCAGATCTTCCCCGAGGTGCGCAAGCGCTATGCGGCCAAAGTCGGGACGAGCGAACCGGAAACCGGCGCCGACGTCGCTGCGCTGATGAAGGACGACACCACCGCGCAGTTCTTCGGCTGGTACGAACGCCACCTGCAGCGGATGAAGTACTCGGGCCAGCGCGGCCTTGCCGTGCACTATGGCCAGTACCGCGAGGATATTGCCAAGGGGCTGAACGCCACGGTTCCGTCGCACCTGCTGGAGCTCGATCCGGAGTTCGAACAGCCGGTCTATTACACCAACATCGACATCCACCAGCACCCGGGCGGCGTCTGGTCGGACGAGATTGCCGGTTACGTCTACGAGCGCGGCGCGCAATCGACCGCTCCGATGCTCAAGAAACACGCGAGCCTCTGGGACCGGATGCGCGCTCAGGCGATGCAGCGCGTCGGCAAGGAGGTGAAGCGCGTGGTCGACCTCGGCTGCGGCTTCGGCGCCTCTACCCTGCCGTACTACGCTGAGGACCCGGAGGTCGACGTGGTTGGCGTGGAACTTTCCGCACCTTGCCTGCGGCTGGCGGCGCAGCGCGCGGCCGAGACACAGGCCCGCAACGTGCTGTTCAAGCAGGCGGACGCCATGGATACCGGGCTGGAAGCTGGAACCTCGGACATCGTGACCTCGACCATGATGCTGCACGAGATGCCCCCGAGCCATATCAAGGGCGTGTTCAAGGAAAGCCACCGGCTGCTCGCTCCGGGCGGCCTGTCGATCCACCTCGACTTCTTGGTCCGCGACGACCCGTTCAAGGAATACGTCCATTACGGCCATTCGGCGCGTAACAACGAGCCCTTCATGGTCCCGCTGAACAAGATGGACATCGTGCAGGCGCACAAGGACGCGGGCTTTGACGAGGTGGAAATCGTGCCCTTCGAGGAATTCGATGGTGCGCTCGATCCGTCGATGGCTGCGTGGCGCTTTCCCTGGACATTGATCATCGCGCGCAAGGCGGCGTGATGGCTGCCCTCGTCGATCTCAACGGCTTGCGCCTGCTCATCATGGGCGGGGCAGGCGGGATTGGTGCGTCCTGCACCCGGCTTGCCGTGGAAGCCGGGGCAAAAGTCGCCGTCTCCCACCTGCCGGGCGAGACGACGGGGGGTGAACCGGCCTTCGTCTGCGATGTCACCGATGCGGCGCAGGTGAACGCTGCGGTCGACGGCGCAGTCAAGGCGCTTGGCGGGCTCGACGGGGTGATCCTCACCGCCGGGATCTTTGATCATCGCGGGGTCGAAGAGACCTCGGACGAGGACTGGGCCCGGATCGTCGCGCTGAACCTGACCGGCCCCTTCCACGTGGGCCGCGCGGTCGCGCCGCATTTCCGGCAGGCCGGGACGGGGTCGCTGGTGCTCTTCTCCAGCCAGATCGGTCTGGTGGGCCACCGCCGCGCCACCGGTTACGCGGCGACCAAGGGCGGGGTGAACGGCCTGACCCGGACGCTCGCCATCGAGTTCGCCGCCTTCGGGGCCCGCTGCAACGCAGTGGCGCCCGGCCCGATCGAGACACCGATGACGGCGGTCGCCCGCGCCGATGCCGACCGTGCCCGCAAGCTGGTCGAAGCGGTGCCGCTCGCGCGGTTTGGCCAGCCCGACGAGATCGCCCGCGCCGCTCTCTTTCTGGCCGCGCCGGCCTCCTCCTACATCACCGGGCACATCCTCGTCGCCGATGGCGGCGTCACAGCTATCTGAGGACAGCCATGACCCAAGAGATCGACCCCTACTACGTGCAGGAAGACGACAACCTCGCCGAGATGGCCGAGGTCCTGAAACCAGCACTGGCGTTCAAGGAGGGTGACATCGAACGGCTGTCGCCCGAGGCCAAGAACCTGTTCTCGGGGCGCCGTCACCTGGGGATCGACTGGCTCGACCGATACGAGATCGTGCTGGAGGTGACAGAGGCGCCGGGCGGGTGCCATTGCGGCATGAAGCCGGGTCAGAAGATCGTGTTCGACATGCGTCACAAGGTGAAGCCGGAACTGTCGGATGCGCCGCTGTGTGTTCACCTGATTTCGCCGGTGCTGTCCATTTTCTACATGACCTTCGACCGCGCGGCCGAGGGGCTCAATCCGCTGACCTGCGTCTGGCGCTACGTCGAATGCCCGATCACCGGGCCTGATCACGGCGCGGGCAAGGCGTTGGCCAAGGTTCATATCCGTGACTCTGCCACTCACGAAGCGGTCACGGCCCGGGTCCCTCCGGGGTCTGATTTTTCCAGCACCCCGGAGGGCATCAAATGAGCCTGCCGAACGAGATGACACCCGAGGATTGTCGCCTTGTCGCCACGGTGACGCGCGCGTTCCATTGCGCCAACAAGATCGGGGAGGGCGAGACCTTCGTCTTTGATCACCGGGGTATCCTGCTGACCGGAGAGTCGAGCGCCAACCTGTGCATCGGCATGATCTGCAAGCTGCAACCGGTGCTGATGATGGCGCAGGACCGGCTGGCCGAGGGGCTGCACCCGATCGGCGGCTACGCGCATTTCGACTGCTTCGACACGGGCATCGACCATGGCGGCACCGGCAAGGTCTATGTCGAGATGTCGCTGGTCGACGGGCGTACCGGGCAGACGGTGCCGAAACCGGAATGAGCCGCTACGAAAAGGTCATGACGCCGTTCGACCTTGCCGGGGTCGAGGTTCGCAACCGCGTCTTCCTGCCGGCGCATACCACGAACTTCGGGGTCGATTTCCTGCCGACCGAGCGGCACGTGGCCTACCTGCGCGAGCGGGCAAAGTCGGTCGGGCTGGTCATCGTGGAGCCGCTGCGGGTGCATCGCACCTCGTTAGGCCGCTCCGGCGGTCTCTCCGGGTCGGACCGGCGTGCGCTGGACGGGCTGCGCCGGATCGTGGACGCGGTGCGAGAAGAAGGCGCACGGGTCTTCGTGCAGATCACCCATGCGGGGCGACATGGCCCAAACGACACAGAGGGGCTGCCCGCCTGGGGGCCATCGGCGATCCCCTGGGTCGCAGGCGGCGAAATCCCCCACGCGATGACCCGCGCCGAGATGATCGAGGTGCGCGAGGCCTATCTCGAAACCGCCGGGCTGGCGGCCGAGGCGGGGTTCGAGGGGATGGAGGTGCACATCGGCCATGGCCACCTGTTGCACCAGTTCCTGTCGCCTTCGTCGAACCAGCGCGACGACGACTATGGCGGGTCGCTCGACAACCGGATGCGGTTTCCGCTGGAGGTGCTCGCGGCGGTGACCGGCGCGATGGCTGGCGTCATGCCCGTGGGGATCCGCACCAGCGTAGATGATCTGATGGCCGGCGCGCTCGGGCCCGAAGAACAACGCGAGATCACGGCACGCGCGGTCCGCGTTCCGGGCGTGGCCTTCGTCAACGCCTCGGTTGCCGCTTACCAGTGGCCGTCGATCGGGCACCACGTGGCCGACATGGCGCATCCGCCGCATCCCTTCCGCGACCTGACCGAGGCGCTGCGGCCGGTGATCGGGGACCTGCCGCTGCTGACGGCCAACCGGTATCGCACGCTGACCGAGGTCGCGGACACGCTGGCGCGCGGCCAGATCGACATGGTCGGGATGAACCGGGCGCATATGGCGGACCCGCACCTGATCGAGAAATCGCTGGTGGGGCGCGAGGACGAGATCCGACCCTGCGTCGCGCACAACTTCTGCATCGGACAGGTTGGTGCGCACCGGCCGATCTCCTGCATGAGCAACCCGCGCGTAGGCAGGGAAGAGCATTGGTCGGAAGACCCCGCGATCACAGATAGGCCGCGCCGGATGCTGGTGCTGGGCGGTGGGCCGTCGGGCATGGAGGCCGCGCGGGTCGCGTCCCTCGCGGGCCACGATGTGAGCCTGTGGGAGCGCTCCGACAGGCTTGGCGGCGTGCTGACCCTCGCCGGGACAGGCGCGGGCCGTGGGGATCTGCACAAGCTGAGGGACTGGTTGTCGGGCGCGGTCGAACGCGCGGGCGTCAGGGTCAGGCTCGGTGTTGAAGCGACGGCGGAGGAGGTGACCTCGGCTGCCCCCGATGTCGTTATCCTTGCCACCGGGGCGCACCGTTCGGCGCAACCGGTCGCCGGGATTGATACGCTGACTGCGGAACAGGCGATCGCCTTTGCCGGGGACTGGGCCGGGCGTCGTGTCGCCATCCGCGATGATGAGGGATCCTGGGCAACCCTGTCGGCGGCGGAAACGCTGGCGCAGGCGGGGGCGTCGGTCGAGATCTTTCAGGTTTCTACCGCCCCGCTCTGGTCCGTTTCGCTCTACAGCCGCATGACCGCGCTGGAACGGCTGGCAAAGGCCGGGGTGATCTTCCGCCTGGGCCACGCGATCAGCGGTGGCTCTGAGGGCGCCCTGCATTGCCGGATCAACCCGCTGGGCCGGGATGAGCGGCTCGGTCCCTACGATGCACTCGTCCACGTGGCACCGGGCACTGCCGTATCGGATCTGCAGACCGCGCTGGAAGACAGCGGGGTCAAACCAATCGTCATCGGCGACGCGACTGCGCCCCGCACGCTCTTCGAGGCGATGCAGGATGCGCAGCGCGTCGCCCGCACACTCTGAAGGATAAGACATGGACACCATCAGCGCCGATATCGTCGTCATCGGATCCGGCTCGGCCGGGGCGGTGGCCGCCGGACGGCTCGCCATGGAAAGCGGCGCCCGGGTGGTGGTGATCGAGGCCGGGGGACGGGACTGGAACCCTCTGATCCGGGTCCCGCTGATGACCGGCATCCTTCTGCGCAACCGGCATGCCAACTGGTTCTATCATTCCGAGCCGGAACCGCACCTGAACAACCGCAAACTGTTCTGGCCGCGCGGCAAGGTGCTGGGCGGGTCCTCGGCGATCAACGGCATGGTCTGGACCCGTGGCCTGCCCTCCGACTACGACAACTGGGCGCAGATGGGCCTGCCGGACTGGACTTGGGACAAGGTCCTGAACAGCTTTCGCGGGATCGAGGGGCACTGGGGCGGCGAGACCGAGTTGCATGGCGGCAAGGGTCGGCAAAAGCTCTCGACCTATTCCGAGATCAACCCGCTGTCGCAAACCTTTCTCGAGGCGGGTCAACAGGCGGGCCATCCGCTGACAAGGGATTTCAACGGCGCGGCTCCCGAAGGGGTCGGTCGATACGATTACACCATTTCGGGCGGGCGCCGGATGAGCGCGGCCCGGGCCTTTTTGGTCCCGGCGCAGGAGCAGGGCAACCTGCGGATCCTGACCGGCGCCCATGTCCTGCGGATCGTGACCGAAAAGGGCCGGGCGACGGGTGTCGAGATCGCGATGGGCAAGCGGCAGGTCCGGGTCGAGGCGGACCGTGAGGTGATCCTGTCGGCAGGGACAGTGAATTCTCCGCAGATCCTGATGCTCTCGGGGATTGGCCCTGCCGATCACCTGTCGGCCCACGGGATCGCGGTGACCCATGATCTGCCCGGCGTCGGGCGCAATCTGCGCGATCACCTGCTGGTGCGGGTCGAGTACGACTGCACCCAGCCCATCACCCTGCACAACCTGCTGCGCGCCGACCGGGCCGGGCTGGCCCTGCTCGAGGCGATGTGGCGCGGGACGGGGCCTGCGGCCCGCTTTCCGCTGGAGGCCGGGGCGTTCCTCAAGTCCGACGACGCGCTCGACGAACCGGACCTTCAGGCCCATTTTCTTCCGGGGCGGTCGACTGCGGCCGTCCGGATGCCCTTCAGTCGCGCGCCGGACCGGGGGCACGGGTTCTTTGCCAATATCTACCAGATGCGGCCGGACAGCACCGGGGAGATCACCCTGCGCTCCTCAGATCCGTTCGATGCGCCGCGGATCCGCGCCAACTATCTCTCCGCGCCGAGAGACATCGCGGTTCTGCGCGCCGGGGTGCGGCGATTGCGGGAGATCTTTGCCCAACCCGCCTTTGACGCATTCCGGGGCGCCGAGAATGCGCCCGGTCCGCAGCGTCAGACGGATGCGGAACTGGATGAGTGGATCCGGCAGGTTGCGGACACGGTGTTTCACCCGGTCGGCAGTTGCAAGATGGGCAACGATACGATGGCCGTCGTCGATACCCACCTCAAGGTGCGCGGCATCGAGGGGCTGCGCGTCGCCGACGCCTCGGTGATGCCGACCATGCCCTCTTGCAACACCGGCGCGCCCTCGCAGATGATCGGGTCCAAGGCTGCGGACTTTGTCATGGCAGACCTGAACGGAAAGGCCGCCGCATGAAACTCGAAGACGATCTGGCCGAGCTGAAGGCCAAGCGCGGGTACATCCTGCCGCATCACGGGTTGCTGGCGATTACCGCGCCCAACCTGCTGGCGGGCTATGATGCCGCCTATACCGCGCTGGCGCTGGAAGATCGCGTGCTCAGCCATCACGACCGCGAGTTCGTCTGGCTCGCGATCCTGATCGCGACGGACGAGGAAATCGCGACCCACCACATCGAGAAGTTCCACAAGGCCGGCGGGACGGCGGAAGAGCTAAGGGCGATCCTGCGGATCACCGCGACGGTCTGCGGCTTCCGGGCCTATCGCTTTACCCAAAAGCACTGGGCTGATCACCTGCCCGAGATCGACATCGTTGAGGAATGGACCGGTGCAGTGGCGGCGGCGGGCGCGGGGGCCGAGGCGCGGCTGGTGCACATGGCGGCCTGCGCGGTGCAGATCTGCCGGGGCGACTGGGAGGGGCTGCGCTGGCAGCTGCGGGATGCCTATGCGGCCCGGGTCGATGAGATGGAACTGGCCGAGGCGCTGTCGCTGACGATGTTCCCGGCCTCGGTGCCCTACTTTGTGACCACGGCAAAGATCTGGCGCGAGATGATCCGCAATGGTGAGCTGGAGGCCGGGGAGACCTTTGCCGCCTGGGCAAATTTCGCGGGGCAGGGCGGACACGGCGGCGGCCCCGATGACTGACGATCTGAGAAACCGGCTGGAGGCGCTGAAGTCGACGCGGGGCTTCCTGTTGCCCCATCATGGCGCGATGGCGGCGGGAGATCCGGCGCTGCACGAGGCCTACCTTGCCATGTACCGGGCGCTTACCGTCGAGGAACGCGCGCTGACACCTTTCGACCGCGAGGCGGTCTGGCTGGCCCTGCTGGTGGTCGCCCGGGAGGTGATCGGAACCCATCACATCGAACTGTTCCTCGCTCATGGCGGCACCGGCGAACAGGCCGAGGCGATCATTGCCATGGCCGGTTTTTCGGGCGGGTTCGATGCGCTTTCCCTCGCCGGGGAGGGCTGGAACAGGCAATTGCCGTCACTCGATCCCGGCGCAGCCTATGCGCGCGGCCTTACCGCGCTGAATGGCGGCCAGATCGGCGCGGAGACCGCGGAACTCGCCATGCTCTGCGCTCAGGCCGGGCGCGGCGATCAGCCCGCCGTGCGTCACCACCTTGCGGCATCCTACGCCCTCGGCATTCCCGAGCCGCAGATGCTCGAAGCGCTCAGCTACGTGATGTGGCCAGTCGGGGTGAACCGCTTTGTCGAGGCCTGCGAGACGTGGCACCACCTGCTGCAATCGGGCGAGGTGACCCCCTCGGCCCGGTTTCGCGTCTGGGCCGAGATGTCGGGCATGGGTGCCTACGATCCGGCCTCGGGCGCGGCGGTTGGCGATTTCGGAGAGACGTCGTGAGCCCGGCGGAGACGGCACTCGCGTTCCTCGGGCACCTGGCCGAGGGCGAGGTGGATCAGGCGGCGGCGCTGCTGGCGCCCGATGTCCGGATGATCTTTCCCGGCGGTGTCGAATTTCGTGTCCTGGCCGAGCTCTTCGCTTGGTCGAAGCCGCGCTATCGCAGGATTACCAAGGTCATCGCCCGTACCGATACGGCGGGCAATGCTGTTTATGTCAGCGGCACGCTGGAGGGTGAATGGCCCGACGGCGAAGTTTTCTCGGGTATTCGGTTTATCGACCGGTTCGAGCTCGAGAACGGCCTGATCCAGCGTCAGGAGGTCTGGAACGACATGGCGGAGCGGCGCGCCGGTCAGCCCTGAACCGGGGCGGGCCAGACCCAGGGCGCACGCTCTTTCCGATCCTCGGCAAAGGCCGCGATCTCATCCGCATGGGCCAGCGTCAGGTCGATGTCGTCCCAGCCGTTGATCAGCTTCTGCCGCCAGACCGGGTCCAGCTCGAACGCAAAGCTCACCCCCGGCCCGGTGATCATGAGGCTCTCCAGATCGACGGTCAGGTCCACCGCGCAGGCGGCGAGCAACACCTCCACCACCTCGGCATCAAGACGAGCGGGAAGCAGGCCGTTGTTGATGGCATTCGACGAGAAGATATCGCCAAAGCTCGGGGCGATCACCACCTGGATCCCGGCGTCGACCAGCGCGTAGACGGCCGCCTCGCGCGAGGAGCCCGCGCCAAAGTTGCGACGGGTGATCAGGATGCGCGCGCCCTTGGCCTCGGGCCGGTTCAGGGCAAACTCCGGGTCGGGCTGGCCGTCGTCCCCGTGGCGCATGTCGTAGAGCAGGAAGTCGCCATATCCTTCCGAGCGCGGCGTCGACATGAACCGCGCGGGGATCAACTGGTCGGTATCGATGTTCTCGACGGGCAGGGCAGTGGCGCGGCCTTCGATCCTTGTCCAGCCGGTCATCAGAGACGTCCCTCCAGCAGGGGGCGGGCATCGGTGAGGTGGCCGGTGACAGCTGCGGCGGCGGCCATGGCGGGGCTCATCAGGTGCGTACGTGCGCCCTTGCCTTGCCGACCCCGGAAATTGCGGTTGGTGGTGGAGGCGCAGCGCTTGCCCGCGGCAACGAGGTCACCATTCATGCCGACGCACATGGAGCAGCCGGAGTCGACCCATTCGAGACCGGCCTCGGTGAAGATCTTGTCGAGCCCCTCGGCCTCGGCCTGCTGTTTGATCTGTGCCGAGCCGGGCGAGATCAGGCCGGGGACAACGGCCTTGCGGCCACGCAGAACGGCGGCGGCGCTGCGCAGGTCCTCGATGCGGCCATTGGTGCAGGAGCCGATGAAAATCTGGTCCACCTGCGTATCCGTGAGCGACTGACCCGGTTTCAGGCCCATGTAGTCCAGCGAGTCCGAAATCCGCTTGGCCTCGGCTTCGGTCCGCGCCCGCGCCGGGTCGGGGACACGACCGGTGATCGGCAGGGCCTCTTCCGGGCTGGTGCCCCATGTCACGATTGGGGCGATCTCGGCGGCGTCGAGCGTGGCCTCGCGGTCGTATTCGGCGCCTGCATCCGGGGCGAGCGCGAGGAAGCTGTCGCAGGCACGCGCCCATTGAGCGCCGGATGGGGCGTAGGGGCGGCCCTTGATCCACGCCAGCGTCACCTCGTCGGGGGGCACCATGCCGCTGCGCGCGCCACCCTCGATGGAGAGGTTGCAGAGCGTGAGGCGGCCTTCGACGCTGAGGCCGCGCACGGCCGATCCGGTGTACTCGATGGCGTGGCCCCGTGCCCCGTCTGCCCCGAGCAGCGAGATCCAGTTCAGGGCAATGTCCTTTGCGCCCACCCCGGGAGCAAGTTCGCCTTCGACGGCCAATCGCATCCGGCGGGGTTTATTCTGCCAGATGGTCTGCGTGGCCAGCACATGCGCCACCTCGGTCGCGCCGATGCCAAAGCTGTAGGCCCCCAGCGCGCCGTGCGTTGCCGTGTGACTGTCGCCGCAAACGATCAGCAGGCCGGGCAGCGTGACACCCTGTTCGGGGCCGGAGACATGGACGATGCCCTGACGCGGGTCACCGACGCCGAACAGCTCGATACCATGCCGGGCGGTGTTCTCGGACAGCGTCCGGATCATCCGGGCGATATCGGGCGAAGCGGCGGTGCCGTGGGTCGGAACGTAGTGATCGGCCACGCCGAAAGTCAGCTCGGGATGGCGGACCTTCATGCCGCGCTCGGCGATCTTGGCGAAGGCGTGGTGCGAGCCTTCATGCACGAAATGCCGGTCCACCCACAGAAGTGACGCGCCATCCTCGCGCGTCAGGATCTCGTGGCTGTCCCAGAGCTTGTCGAGCATCGTCCGTGGGGTCATTGAGTCGTCTCGCTGAGCACCGGCGCCCAGTGCCGGTCGTCGTTGCCGCCGACCCGGTTGAGCAGCATCTCGAGCTGGAACCGGTCCGGGCGGTACAGGGCGTAGAGGTATTCGATTCCGTCGCCGCTGGCGTCATAGACCACCCGGGTCAGCGAGATCAGCGCGGCCCCAACGGTCGTTTCCAGCGGTTCGGCGGTTTCCGGGGTCGCCAGCACGGCCGACACGGTCTGGCGCGCATGATCGACCCGCACACCCTTGCGTTCCAGCAGGCGGAACAGCGGCGTACTGGCGAGGTCGGCCTCGGAGTAGCTCTCGGCGATGCGCTCGGGAACGTAGGTGGTAAGGTGCGAGAAGGCCTTGTCGTGGGCGCGGCGAAGCCGAACCGCGCGCTGCACCTTCTCGTCGGGACCGAGGTTCAGCGCCTTGCCGACCTGTTGCGGTGGCGAGACATAGGCAAAGGACAGGAGCCGCGCCGTGGTCTCGGCGGCCATCCGTTCGAGCTGGGGCATAAGGGTCGCGAAATCGGCCTTGAGCTGGACCGGCGTCGAACTCGGCTGGCGCACGACCGTGCCGCTGCCGGCACGCCGCTCGACAAGGCCGTCGCCGACCAGCGCATCCAGCGCCCTGCGAATGGTCACGCGCGAGACGCCATGACTCTCGGCCAGTCGGAGCTCACCGGGAAGCGCCTCTCCGGGGGCGTGGGTCCCGCCGAGGATCTCGTCGCGAAGAAGCAGGTAGATGCGTCTTGCCTTCCCGCCTTCCGGGGCTGCGGCTCCGTTCTGTACCGTCATGAAATGCCTTTCCTGCCTATGTATCCGTCGCAGCGGTCTGATGACACATCATGCAACTATTCTGTACTTTTGCCACCAGCGAATATCCTGAGTTGAAAATCAGAAATTTGTATTTTAAAAGATACAGGAAGCCTGTAGGCTGATCAATGACAAAAAGCAGGGAGTCGCGTTGATGGCGCATGTCGGTACGGCCGGAGAGGCCGTGGACAGAACGGAAAAGGCGCGCGGGCCGGAGCAGGGGGTCGACCCCATCACCCTCGCGATCCTCGCGGGGCGGATGGAGCAGATCGCCGACGAGATGGATGCGACGCTGTTCCGCTCGGCCTTCAATCCGATCATTGCAGAAGCCCACGACGCAAGCCACGGTATCTACCACGCCGAAACCGGCGAAACGATGGTGCAGGGCAAGAACGGCCTGCCGATCTTCGTCGGTGTGATGGCCTTTGCCGTGAAGGCGGTCATCGACAAGGCGGCCGAGTCCGGCGGGCCCAAGGACGGTGACGTCTGGATCTTCAACGACGCCCACATCGGCGGCACCCACCTGTCTGATATGCGGCTGGTGCGTCCCTACTTCCGGGAGGGCAAGCTGTTCTGTTGGCTCGCCTCCGTTGGCCACTGGCACGACGTGGGCGGCGCGGTGCCCGGCAACTACAACCCGGCGGCCACCGAGGTATTTCAGGAGGCGGTTGTCCTGCCGCCCGTCAAGCTGATGGCCGAGGGCGAACTGCGGACCGACATCCTCGACATCATCCTGCGCAACACCCGCCTGCCGCAATCCGCCGAGGGCGACGTGAACGGCCAGCTCGGCGCGCTTGATCTCGGGATCAAGCGGCTTGACGCGCTGCTCGACGAATACGGCGGCGACACGGTGAACGAGGCGCTGGCGGCGCTCGCCATCCGGGCCGAAACGCTGCTGCGGCGCGAGGTGGAGGCGCTGCCAGATGGCCGCTGGGAGGCGATCGACTACCTCGACAACGACGGCATCACCGACGTGCCGCTGCCAATCAAGGTGGCTCTGGAGGTGAAGGGTGACAGGCTGAGCCTGGATTTCACCGGTTGCGCGCCGCAGGTGGCGGGACCGATCAACATTGCCCTGCCGACCTCGATCGCCTGTGTCTACGTGGCGATCAAGCATATCTTCCCGTCGCTGCCGGCCAACGCCGGGGTGATGAAACCCATCGACATCAAGGTGCCCGAGCACAGCCTGCTGTCGGCCGAGTTCCCGGCCCCGACGGGCGGCTATACCGAGACCATCCTGCGGATGATCGACGTGATCTTCTCGGCCGCGTCGCAGGCCGCGCCGGACCGTGTGGTGGCCAATGCCTATGGCACGATCAATGCGCTCTCCATCGCCGGTAAGAAATCGAACGGGCAGCGCTGGGTCATGTTCAGCTTCTACGGGGGCGGTCACGGCGGCACACCCGAAGGCAACGGGCTGAACCACGGGTCGGCTCCGATTTCGATGGCGACGATCCCGCCGGTGGAGATCCTCGAGGCGGCTTACCCTGTGGCGTTCCGGCAATGGGCGCTGCGGGAAGGGTCCGCCGGTGTGGGTAAGCACCGCGGCGGGCTTGGCGCGGTCTACGAGATCGAGGTGCTGGAAGAGAACGGGGCCGAGGCCTTCTTCTTCGGCGAGCGGGGCAAGTTCCCACCCAAGGGTGTTGCGGGGGGCGGCGGTGCCGCGGTGAACCGCTTCGACTACGAACAGGACGATGGCTGGCACCAGCCCCCGATGACCTCGAAGATGCGCGGGATCGTCCTGAAACAGGGGCAGAAAGTGCGCCTGCAAAGCCCCGGCGGCGGCGGCTACGGCCCGGCCTCGGAGCGTCCGGCGGCTGAGGTCGCCCGTGACGTGGCGCTTGGATACCTGTCGGCCGATCAGGCCGACGCAGCCTATGGAAATGCCTGGAGAGGGAACGCGGAATGAGCCTCGGGAGCATCATCGGAGTCGATGTCGGCGGGACCTTCACGGACGTCTTCTCGCTGGACCTGGGGACCGGGGAAACCGCCGTCGCCAAGGTGCCGACCACGCGCCCGGACCAGTCCGGCGGGTTTCTCGACGGCATCCGCGCCGCCCAGCCAGACATGGGCCGGATCCGTTCGCTGGTGCACGGCACCACGGCCGGGACGAACGCGCTGCTGGAACGCAAGGGTGCAAGAACCGGGGTGATCACCACCGCGGGCTTCCGTGACGTGCTGGAGATGCGCCGCCGCGACCGGCCCCGCACCTGGGGGCTGCGCGGGGACTTCACGCCTGTTGTTCCGCGCGACCTGCGCCTGGAGGTTTCGGAGCGCGTGCTTGCCGACGGGACGGTCGATCAGCCGGTCGATCTCGACGCGGTCCGCGACGCGGCGAAGGCTCTGCAGGCGCAGGGCTGCGAGGCGGTCGTGGTGCTTTTCGTCAACGCATATGCGAACCCGGTCAACGAGCAGGCCGCGGTGGAGGCGTTGCGCGCCGTCTGGCACAACCCGCACGTCGCCGCGTCCTCCGAGATTCTGCCCGAGATCCGCGAGTTCGAGCGGTTCTCGACGACCGCGCTGAACGGCTATCTTCAGCCCGAGGTCGCGGGCTACCTCGCGCGGCTGGAAACAGCGCTGAAGGGTGGCGGTTTCGGTGGCGAATTCATGATCGTGCAGTCGAACGGCGGGGTGATGTCGGTCGACACCGCCTGCAAGCGTCCGGTGCGAACAGCGCTGTCCGGCCCCTCCGCAGGGGTGATTGCTGCAGGCTACATCGCCGAGACGGCTGGCTATGCCAACCTGATCACCGGCGACATGGGCGGGACCAGCTTTGACGTCTCGATGATCGTGGGTGGCGAGACCGTCGTCTCGCCCCAGACCTCGATTGACTTCGGAATGGTGGTCCGGACCCCGATGATCGAGATTGCGACCATCGGCGCGGGCGGCGGTTCCATCGCGTCGGTCGATGCGGGCGGTCTGCTGACCATCGGGCCGGAAAGCGCCGGGTCGAACCCGGGGCCGGTCGCCTACGGGCGCGGCAATACCCGTCCCACGGTGACCGACGCGAACATCGTGCTGGGCCGGATCGACGCGACGCGGCCGCTCGGCAAGGGACTGGGCGCACTGGACCTCGAGGCGGCCAAGGTCGCGATCGAGGAACACGTCGCCAAGCCTCTCGGGCTTGGGGTGATGGAGGCGGCGGAGGCCATCGTGCGGGTTGCCAACTCGCGCATGGCGGGCGCGATCCGGCTGGTCAGCATCGAACGCGGGCACGATCCGGCCAAGTTCGCCTACATGCCCTTCGGCGGCGGCGGAGCCCTGCATGCCGGGGCGATGATCGACGAGGTGGGCATCGGGCGCGCGCTGATCCCGCGCTTTCCGGGCGTCACCTCGGCAATGGGCTGCGTGATTGCCGACATGCGGCAGGATTTCGTGCAAACCGTCAACGCCACGCTCGACGCGCTCGATCTGCCCGGTCTGGCCGACCACATGCAGACCCATTTCGACGAGGGCCAGATGGTGCTGGAAAGCGCCGGATCCGAGTTCGCCTCCCGCGAGGAGCGTTTCGAGCTCGACATGGCCTACATCGGCCAGACCCACACGGTGTCGGTGCCGATCACGGTCAAGGTCGAGAATGGCCGTGTGCAGGCTCCGACGCGGGAAGCCGTTCGCGAAGCGTTCGAGGCCAGCTATCGCGGGCTGTACGGGCGGCTTCTGAAATCGGGTATCCGGGTGCTGAACCTGCGATCCTCGGTTATCGGCAAGCGGCCCAAGTTCGACCTTGCCCGCCTTGCCCCGGCCAAGGACGCCACTGTCGAAGCCGCCGAGCGCGGATCACGACCTGTTTTCGTGCGGGGCCAGTGGGAAGAGGCGCGCATCGTGGCACGGCTCGAATTGCCCGTCGGGGCGCGGGTCGACGGACCCGCGGTGCTGGAGCAGCCCGATGCGACGATCTTTGTCGAACCCTGGCTCAGCGCCACTGTTGACAGCTACGGCAACATCATCATCGAACAGAAGGGAGAACAGGCATGAGCGGCGGACCAATCGATCCGGCGAAAACCGCGCTGGTGACAATCGACCTTACCAACGACTTCCTGCATCCCGATGGCGCCTATGGCCGCGCCGGGCAGGGCACACCGGAACTCGCCGCGCTGCCGGGGCGCGTGGCGCCGATCCTGCCTGCCCTTCGCGACAAGGGCGGGGTCTTTGTCTCGGTCCAGTTCACCATCGAGCATGTGCGGGGGCGCCCCTTCCTGATCGCGCCGCACCTGAAGGAGCTGCGTCCCTTCCTGAAGGAAGGCGACTTCGCCCCGGACTCCTGGGGCAACAAGGCCGTGGATGAGCTTCTCCCGCCCGACGTGGAGATCGAGAAGGTCGCCTATTCCGCCTTCTACCAGACCCGGATGGAACATGTTCTTAAGGGGTTGGGCATCGACACGCTGGTGGTGGCTGGCATCGTCACCAACGGCGGCGTCGCCTCGACCGTCCGCGATGCGCATATGCGCGGGTACAGGATCATCCTGCTGACTGACGGCTGCGGGGCCTTCAAGAGCGACGTGCACGACGCGACGCTGGTCTCGCTTGGCTCGGTCGTCGAGCAGGAGACCTGCGCCGACTTCCTCGCCCGACAGGAGTTGGCATCATGAGCGGTCCCAGCCTGCGCGAACTGCTTGCAGCACCCGAAATCCTTCTGGCGCCGGGCGTCTTCGATGCCCTCACCGCTTCCATAGCTGAAAAGGCGGGGTTCAAGGCCGTCTATCTCTCCGGTGCGGCAGTCGCCTACACGCGCCTTGGAATGCCCGACATCGGCCTGTCCACGATGACCGAGATGGCGGACACGCTGGCGCTGATCCGGGACCGGATTTCTCTGCCCATCGTGATCGACGCCGACACCGGGTTCGGAAATGCGCTGAACGCGCAGCGAACCATGCGGATATATGAGCGGGCGGGCGCCTCGGCGCTGCAGGTCGAGGACCAGACCTATCCCAAGCGATGCGGTCACCTCTCGGACAAGTCGCTGATCCCGACAAGCGAGATGTGCGGCAAGATCCGGGCGATGGCGGATGCGAGGGCCTCGGAGGAGACGCTGATCATCGGTCGGACCGATGCGATTGCCGTCGAGGGGTTTGATGCCGCGTTGGAACGGGGGGCTGCCTATATCGAGGCCGGGGCCGACGCGCTCTTCATCGAGGCGCCGCGCAGCCTGGACCAGCTTCGAAAGGTCGGTGAAATTCTCGGCAGCCGCGTACCGCTCATGGCGAATATGGTCGAGGGCGGGGCGACACCGATGGTGCCGCCGGAGCAGTTGCAGGACCTCGGCTACTCGCTGGTGATCTTCCCGGGCGGGATCGTACGTGCGCTCGCACGGACGGCCGAGGAATATTACGCCAGCCTGCTCGGGACCGGATCCAACGTGGCCTTCCGCGAGCGGATGTTCGACTTTGACGGTCTGAACCAGCGGATCGGCACGCCGACCATGATCGAGAATGGCCGTCGCTACGAAGACAAGGCCTGAGGTTCAGCCGCAACCGGCGCCGAAGTGTGCCGGGCCCACATGGGGCTTTCGCCTGTCGCCCGTTGCTGGCAATGACAGGCTAACCTTACGTACAGGAGTCCCGACCCATGGCCCATTCTCTTTCCAACTCGACCGGTCCCTCGGATGCGAGCCTCAGGCACAACCACCCGGATTTCGCCAGCGATGCGATCCGGGAGGCAAAGGAAGACCTGGCGGCCTGCTTCCGGATGGCTGCCCGTCTCGGGTTCGAGGAAGGCATCTGCAACCATTTCTCGGCGCTGGTGCCCGGTCACGACGACCTGTTCATCGTGAACCCCTATGGCTATGCGTTCCGCGAACTGAAAGCACCTGACCTGCTGGTCTGCGATTTCCACGGCAACGTCGTTGACGGTGATGGCACTCCCGAAGCCACCGCCTTCTACATCCATGCAGAGCTTCACCGGCTTCTGCCGCGCGCGCGGGTCGCGTTCCATACGCACATGCCCTACGCAACGGCGCTGGCCATGACCGAGGGCGAGCCGCTGATCTGGGCGGGCCAGACGGCGCTGCAGTTCTACGGCCGGACGGCAGTGGACGAGAACTACAACGGCCTTGCACTCGATCAGGCCGAGGGGGCCCGGATTGCCGAAGCGGTGGGCGATGCCGACATCGTCTTCATGAAGAACCACGGCGTGATGGTGCTGGCCCCGACCATCGCCAGGGCTTGGGACGACCTCTACTACCTTGAGCGGGCCGCCCAGGTGCAGACCCTCGCCATGTCCACCGGTCGCAAGGTCCTCCCGGTCTCGCCCGAGATCGCAGAGGCCACAGCGGCGCAGATGCAGGAAGGCGCGCTGGAATCTGCGCAGCTGCATCTGGCCTCGGTCCGGCGCCAGCTGGACGCCGAGGAGCCTCAGTACCGGAGCTGACCCCGGCCTGCCTCTCCGGGCGGCTCAGGTCCGCCGCATCGCGACCAAGGCGGCCGCAATAGGCAGCAGAAGCGCAAGCGCCGTCAGCGCGAAGCAGACTGCGGCGATGGGGGACGACAGGAAGTCGACAAAGCTTCCCCGGGACAGTTGCAGCGCGCGTCGGAGGTTTTCCTCCATCAGCGGCCCCAGAATGAACCCCATGAGGAACGGTGCGGCAGGAATGGCTGCCGCACGCATCAGGCAGCCGATGAGCCCGATCCCGGTGACGACCAGAACGCCGAAAGTGTTCAGGTCGATGCTGTAGACCCCGACCGAGATCAGGCAGATGATGCTGGGAAACAGGAAGCGGTAGGGGACGCGCACCAGTTTGACCCAGAGCCCGACCAGCGGGATGTTCAGGACCAGCAGGAACAGGTTGCCGATCCAGAAGCTGGCGATCAGGGCCCAGAACAGGTTGGCATTTTCGACCATCATCCGTGGGCCCGGCTGTATGCCCTGAACGATCAGGGCGCCAAGGATCAGGGCCATTGTCGCAGTGCCCGGAATGCCGAGCGTCAGGGTCGGGATGAACGCCGTCTGCGCCGCCGCGTTGTTCGCGGATTCGGGCGCCACGATGCCTTCGATCGCGCCCTTGCCGAACTGGTCGCCATGACGCGACACCCGTCTCTCCTGTGCGTAGGCCATGAAGGACGCGATCGTCGGCCCGGTTCCGGGCAGGGCGCCGAGCAGCGCGCCAAGCGCCGTGCCGCGAAAGAGCGGTCCGAAGCTTCTGCGAACCTCGTCGCGGGTCGGCAGCATGTCGCGAAGGCGGATCTTGCTGCTCGACTTGTCGGAGATGCTGGTGGTGTGCGAGCAGGCGATCTCGGCGAACCCGAAAATGCCCATCGCGAGGGCAACAAGGCTGATGCCCGAGATGAACTCGGGGAAGCCGAGGGTAAAGCGCTGGACGCCAGAGCTTATGTCTGTGCCGACGGTGCCAAAGACCACACCCATGAGCACCGCGACGAGGGCATTCAGCCGCGACCCGCTTGCAACCGCAGCGGCGCCGACGAGGCCGAGCAACATGACCGCGAAGTATTCGACGGAGCCGAAGCTGAGGGCGATCTTGGCGATGAGCGGTGAGAACAGCATCATCAGGATGATGCCCACCGAGCCCGCGATGAAGGACGCCATGGCCGACGCGAACAAGGCAACGGCAGCACGCCCCTGCTTGGTCATCGCGTGCCCGTCGAGGGTTGCAACAGTCGAGGACGGGGTGCCGGGGACATTGATCAGGATCGCGGAAATTGACCCTCCGTATTCGCCGCCATAGTAGATCCCGGCGAGCATGATGATCGCTGCCTCTGGGGTGAGGTACATGGTAAGAGGCAGCAGCAGGGCGATGCCCAGCATGGCGCCGAGGCCGGGCAGGGCGCCGATGAGCGTTCCCATGGCGACACCGGCAAAGCAGTAGAAGAGGTTCACGGCGGTCAGGGCCGTGGCGAACCCGCCGGCGAGGTTGGCGAAGGTTTCCATCATTGCGCTCCCGGCCAGACGGGGATCGACAGCCCGAGGAGGACAACGAAAAGGACCCAGATCGAGAGGGCGAGGCCGACGGCAAGCATCAGGCTCTGCAGCGGTCGCGCCTCCCTGTCGGCAAATGCGCCAAGCAGCGTGGTTCCGATGATTGTCAGGACCAGCCCCAGCGGTTCAACGGCGATGGCGAAGAAGACGAACGCCAAGCCGATGAAAATCACCCGTCTGAGGGGTACGTCCGCGCCCGCGTGCAGCGGGGCGACGAAAGCTCGGATCGTCATCAGGGCACCCAGCCCGGTTCCGATGATGCCAAGGTAGAAGGGGAAGAAGCCCGGCCCCATGCGGCGCGGCGTGCCGATCCCATAACCGGATGCTGTCCAGGTGAGGGCGAGGCACCCGCACAGGATGACGATCCCGGCGATGAGAGCCCGCACGTCCAGTCGTTGATCCGCGTCGCTTTCCAGCGGGCGGTCACTGTCGATTTCCATTCTGTCGGACATGATCAGATCAACCGGCTCAGGTGATCGGCCGGCACACGGCCAAGCGCGCCCAAAGCAGGGGACTCGGCGGAGAGCCCCAGCAACTGCGCCGCACGCCACACTCCGGCGGTCGAACTTGCGATCACCGGAACGCCGAGGTCCGTTTCGAGCGCGTCGCAAAGATGCAGCGCGGGTAGGCCGCCGCAGGAAATCAGGACCGCGTCGATGGGGCCCTCCGCTGCCTCGGCGACTCTCCGGCCTAACTGAGTCACGGTGTCGGGCGTGACCCGCAGAACGTCGTCCACTCCGACGATGCCCATCCCGGAAAGCGCTGCAATCTCGAATCCGGACTGTTCAAGGAAGCGCACGAGACAGTCGTTCACTTCGTTCGAATAGGCTGTTCCCACCGCGATGCGCCGGGCGCCAACCGCGAGCAGCCCGTCGCGGATCGAATTGCTCATGGTGGTCGCGGGCAGCCCGGTCTCGGCCTGCATGATCTCGACCAACTCGTCGTTGAACGTGCCTCCACGGAAGAAGCTCAGCGAGGTCCCCATCAGGGAGATGGCCTGCGCGCCGTCCTCTTCCTTAAGTGCGCGCGCCAGTTCGCGGACGCGTCGCACTGCGCTGGAGTAGTCGTTCATCGCCATTTCCCGCAGGGCGAGGCCGCGCGCGGCAAAGCGAATTCCGGTGGGGAAAAGGCCGTATGCCTCGGGCGGCACCTCTCCGGCTGCGGGCGGGACGATCATACCGATGACCGGCGTGTTCACTTGGCTGCTCCTTGCGCTGGCTGAGTGGCCGCCCGGAGGACCGGGCGGCGAGGTGTCTCACTTGTCGAGGGCCTTACGGGCTGTACTCGACCACGTCTCGATGACGCCCGGCAACTGTTCCGCAAGCTCGGCGCCGCTCAGGTAGGTGGGCACCAGACCGCGCGAAGACAGGTCCGCCCTCAGCGCTTCGTCGGCGAGTGCCGCGGCGAAAGCTGCCTCCAGTTTTTCGATGACCGGAGCGGGCGTACCTGCCGGGGCCATGACGAACTGGCGGGGCGCCGCATCGAACCCGTCGACAACGGAACTCACCGTGTCGATTGATTCAAACCCGGGCACCGGGTCCTTCGTGGTCACGCCCAGCACCTTGAGATTGCCGCCCTCCGCCTGCGAGGACGCGGCATTGAGGCTCGTGATCGCGAATTCCACTTCGCCCGACATCAGCGCCGTAATCGAGGGCGAGCCGCCCTGAAAGTGGACCGCCTCCATCTCGAGCCCTGCATCGTGGTTCAGCTGCTCGCCTGCGAGGTGCTGCAGCGTCCCGACTCCAGACGAGGCATAGAAGAACTCTCCGGGCTTAGACTTCACCAGTTCGACGAACTCGCTCATGTTCGAGGCCGGGACGTCATTGTTCGCGACCAGCGCAAGCGGAGCGACGGCCAGCTGTGCGATCGGGGTGAAGCTCTTGATCGGGTCATACCCGACCTCGCCGATCACCACGTCCGCCACGGTCGCGGCGGTTTCACCCAGGTAGAGCGTGTAGCCGTCCGGCGACGCATTGGCGACGTAGCCCGGGGCGATGGTGCCACCGGCGCCGGGCCGGTTCTCGACGACCATCTGCTGGCCAAGCTCCTTGGTCACGCGATCAGCCACCAACCGGCCAAGCGTGTCCATCCCCCCACCGGCCGAGAAGCCGACGACCAGCGTCACGGGCTTGTTCGGATAGTCGTCCTGGGCGAGCGCGGCGCCCGCAAACAGCGACGTCACGGCCACAGCCGTCATCACTCGACGAAACATGAAAACCTCCCTTTTCTGTCTCCCTGAAAAATACTCTCAGAGAAGAAAGTTTGCTTGTCAACTAATTCGGTGAGCCATAGAAGGAGTCGGCAGATTGCCGAACCGGACCAAGAAGGAACCGACATGAACACCACGATTGCCGAAGTTGTCGCCTATCCGCTGAATATCCCTGTGGAGTTCTCGCTTGCCGGTGCGACAGCCAAGACCGGGTTGTCCTGCGTCGTCGTGCAGGTGACCACCGCCGACGGCATTGTCGGTCACGGGTTCACCGCGATCACCGAGGAGGAAATCGTGGCAGAGGCGATCAACTCGGTGGTTGCTCCGAACATCATCGGTCTGAATGCTCTCGATCGCGAGCGAATCTCGGAGGAGCTCTATTGGCTGCTTACCCCGCGGGGTCAGACCGGATATGCCAGCCATGCTGTCTCCTGCATCGACCTCGCTCTGTGGGACATTCTTGGCAAGGTGACGCGGCAGCCCTGCTGGCAATTGCTCGGCGGCGCACGCCGCGAGGTTCCCCTCTACGTGACATTCGGCTTCGGCGCCTTCGACCGCGATCAGCTTGGCGATGTCGCGCGCCATCTTCGTGCTGACGGGATCAGCCGGTTCAAGATGGTCGTCGGTCACCACGGTCTGCACAAGCGGATCCGGGGGGCCGACCTGCGCTCCATCCTCGAGGAGGATATTCAGCGGGTGCGGGTTGCCCGGGAAGCCATCGGCGACGAAAGCGATCTGTTCATCGACGCGAACTGCTCGCTTGACCCCAGTTCGGCACGCTGGCTGGCGGAGCGCCTCACGGAGTACAACATCACCTTTTTCGAGGAGCCTGTCCGCGACAACGATCCGGCGCAGATGGCGGAGCTTCGGCGCGCTACCGGGGTTCGGGTTGCCGCGGGCCAGAACGAGGGTCAGCTCTGGCGGTTCCAGTCGCTTCTGGATGCAGGTGCGGTTGACGTGATCCAGCCCAACGTCGTCATCTGCGGCGGCCTGACCGCGGGTTCCAAGGTTGCTGCCCTTGCCGAGGCGCGGAACGTAACGCTGGCAAATGGCGGGGCCTTTCCCTATCACAACATGCACCTTCATGCCGGTTTCGCGCATGGCGGGCTGGTCGAATGGCACCTTGTTGCAGTCGAGATGAGCAAACCGATCTTCAAGGGTCTGCCAGAGGCCAAGGGACAGACACTGCCGCTGCCGGATAAACCGGGCCTCGGGTTCGAGCTCGATCTGGACGCGGTGAAGGAACTCGCCAAGCGGCCGCTCTCGGCCGGTACCGGCAAGGCCTGATTGGGAGGCGGGATGCCGCATGAATGATGCGACCAACACTGGCGCCGCAGGCGATATCGTCGCTCAGGACGTTGAGGATGCCCTCGAGTTTGGCATCCTTAACGAGTTCGTCGGCATGCATCTCCGGATTGCCTATGAACGCGCCTATGCCGATTTCGTCGAGCGTCTGGGGGATGATGCCCTGCGCCCGGGCTACTTCACCATCCTGACGCTGGTCGTGAACAACCCCGGGATCAGCCAGACGCAGATCGGCCGGGCCGCCGGACGCGACAAGTCCAGCATTACCAAGGCGCTGCGCTGGATGGAGGAAACCGGCCTGATCTCGCGCGTGCGCCCGGATACCGACCGGCGTACCCATCTCAGCCAGGCTACGCGCAAGGGCGTGGATCTGCAGGCGCGCATGGAAATCAGGGCGCGGCAACATCTGACCGCCCTGAATGACCTGATCGGGGCAGATCACCGCGAAGAACTGATCAGCACCCTCAAGCGCATCGGCCAGTTCTCTGACCTGGACAGGCCGGCGTTGGACGAGGCCGACTAGGCCGCCTGCGGGCTTACTTTGGGCGAGCGCTGCCGTTTTCCGGTCAGGACGAACAGCACGACACTGCGGATCGGCAGGCGCAGGACGCGGTGATCGGCACCTCGGCACGGGCCACGGCCTGATCCAGCAGCTGGCGCACGTGAACGCCTTCGACCGTGTCACCCCGTCTCGACAGGCACTCCGACAGGCCGTGCAGGCTCCACACGTTGCGCGGATGGCGACAGGGGCGCGGCAGCGTGTCGTCAAGGCCGAGGTCGGCGCGATAGACGGCTTCCGCCTCTTCAAACTGTCCCGCGTCCATCAGGAGAGCGCCCAGGGCATGGCGCGTGGGCTGCATCCAGCCCCAGGGCTCGTCGTAGAGCAGGTTATCGTCAAGTGACACCGCGCGGCGCAAGTGATCGAGACCTTCGGCTGTCCGGCCGGATTTGTAGTGAAGCTCGCCCAGCATCATCGCCTCTGCAACCTTCAGCACGTCGCTGCAGGGGTTGTTGAACATCATCCGTTCCGGCTGAACCGCGTCGCGCGCTTGGGCAAAGAGCGCCGCGCTCTCCTCGGCCTCGGCAAGGCGGCCCAGATTGGCGAGCGCGACGGTGCGTGCATAGTGCAGCAAGGCCGTGCTGAAGGAGTAGAGGTCTGCATCCTCGGGGAAAGCCTCTTTCAGGATGCAGGACCAGCGCCCGAAGCGGATCAGGACGTGCAGACGCATCGGCACAAAGGCTTCGAACAGTTCCGGCAGGTAGCGGACGACCGGCTCGGGCAAGGTCTCGACCAGCGCCTGAGCCCCCTCGAACGCATCTGACGGGCGACCGAGGAACATCGCGCCATAGATCTGAAAATGGAGGTTGTGGATGCGGTAGACGGTGTAGAAATTCTCGCCGCCCGCATGTTTGAAATAAGCGCGATCCACCCGCGCCGCCGCTCGGTTCCGAGCGACCACATTGTGATAGTCGCCGCACAGCACGTCGATATGGCTGGCCATGTGGACAAGGTGCCCGGAATCGGGAACCAGCCCGATTAGGCGGTCGCCGTGTGGCAGTGCCTTTTCCGGCGTCGGCGACATTTCCATCAGGTGGATGTAGAAGTGAAGCAGCCCCGGGTGATCCCAGGCGGCGGGGATCTCGGCAAAGGCGCGTTCCAGCGCTGCCCGCGCTTCTTCCGTTGAGGCGCCCTCTGCCGGCTGGCCGAGGCGCGTATCCCAAAGCGCCCAGGGCGTGCGGTTCATCAGGGCCTCGACAAAGATCGCGGTCACGTCGAGGTCATCGGGAAACCTTTGGTAAACAGGGCGCATCACCTCGGCAAAGCCGTCGTTCCAAGGCCCGTAGTCCTCGATCTCGGGATCGGTCGGGAACCGCGCGGAGAGCGCATCGACCAAGGCGCGTTCCACGTCGCTTGCCGGTAGGTCCCGGGCCTCGGCCAGAAGCCCGTGGGCCCGCGCCAGCGCCGCGGCCTTCTCGTCGGGTTCGAAGAACTCCCAGAGCTTGTTGTAATTCGGGCCGAGGCAGTGGGCGATGGCCCACCGTGCCATCACATGCCTTGGGTCAAAGTCCAGCACCCGCTCGTAGCAGGCAATGGCCTCCTCGTGGTTGAAGCCGTACTGCCAGACCAGACCCCGGTCGAACCAAGTCTGGGCTTCGCCAGCGGTATTCTGAAATCGGCGGCCAAAAGAGCCAAGATCGAAATAAGCCATCGGGAAAACGCGGCGCCTCCCTAGTAAATGCTAAACTTCTCCTCCCAGACTACCGCAGTTTGGCCCATCTCCATAGATGCATCCGAAATGCATCTTATTGGTACCTTGCTGACGGCCTTGTCCGGACCCGACCCGACAGGCCGGGAGCCTGCCGTTCAGGGCGCCTGTCAGCCTAGGCCGGAGCCACGGGGTAGTAGGAAATGTCGTCGTCGAGTGGTGTCTCGTAAGTCAGCAGCAGATAGCCGAGGACCGAGTAGAAACCGACGGTAGCGATCAGGTCAAACACCGCTTCGCGCCCGACGAGCTCTGCCAGTTCAGCCTCCTGCTCGGACCCGAGACGGTGGTCGTCCAGCAGCGCATCCACCGCCTCGACGAGTTTCAGGTCCAGCCCTTCGGCACCACGGCGCACGGCCTCGATACGGTCATCCGGAAAGCCGAGCTTGCGGGCGCGGTCGACATGCTGGGACCATTCGTAGTCCGAGCCGAGCCGGTACCCTGCCCGCAGGATCACGACCTCCAGCAGTTCCATCCCGAGAGCGTTTTCCTTGACGATGTGCTGGCGCAGCGGCGCCCAGGCCCGCAACAGGGCCGGATGATAAGCCATGGTGCGGTAGACGTTGAGCCCGGTGGCAAACCCGCCGCGCATGTCGTCCAGCGCCTCCGGCCAGTCGGCGTCGCTGATCGGGGGGCAGAGTGTGGGGCGTGTCATATGGTCGTCTCGCTCAGGTTGGCGGCGTAGATCATCGGGACCCGGTCCGCCCAAATGCCGGTGGCGGCGCGGTACCGTGCGATGTCGGCCAGATCTATCTCGATGCGCAGGACGTCTTCACGGTCGTGGTTCAGGCGGCCAAGAACACGACCGTCCGGCGCAAGCGCGCAGGAGCGGCCGAAGAACCGGGAGGTGCCGTGCAGACCCGCGCGATTGCAGGAGAGCACGAAGATGCCATTCTCAACGGCGCGGGTATAGCACCGGTGCACGAAGAGGTCCTCGTCTGGGACCGGCGCGCCATCGGCCCCGAAGGAGGCCCAGATCGATGCCACGATGGACGCGCCCTTGACCGCAAGTATCCGGGTGATCTCGGGGAAGCGGATATCGTAGCAGATCTGGACGCCAAGACGGGTTCCCAGTGCCGGGTAGGGTTCGATAGAACTCCCGGGAGTGAAGTACAGTTTCTCGTTGTGCCACTGGTGGACCTTGGCATAGCAGCCTGCGATGCCGTCCGGGGTCACGACCAAGGCGCTGTTGCGGATCACTGCGGGTTGCACCGCGTCGCGCAATCCAAGGCCCACAATTGCAGAAACTTGTCGCTCGCGGCAGAGCTGCACGATCCGGGCGACTTCCGGCCCGTCGATGTCGGCGCATGCGGCGACCAGCGCCGACGCATAGTCCGGTACGTCGCTGACGAAGGGTCCACCCGGTACCAGCGGCTCGACGTATCCCGTGTTGGAGAGCTCGGGGAAGATCACCAGGTCCGCACCAACGCTGGCCTCCTGCTCCAGGAAGCCGAGGATCTTCTCGAAGTTCCCCGCCGGATCGAGCGCGGTCGCATCCATCTGGACGAGCGCGGCGCGGATCATGCGGGTTGGACCTCTGTCACCGGGCGTCCGGCTTCGAAATCCCACGACCGTCCCGGCGCTGCATCAATCAGCGCAGCGGTGTAGGCATGTCGGGGATTGGAGAGGACTTCCGACGCCGGTCCCATTTCGACAACTTTCCCCTTCTGCATGACCATGACGTCATCGCAGATCTGGGCGGCCACCCGCAAGTCATGGGTAATGAAGAGCATGGACAGGTTCCGCTCGCGCCGGATCCGGTCGAGCAGGTCGAGGACCTGAGCCTGGACAGAGACATCGAGTGCCGACACCGCCTCGTCCGCGACGATCACTTCGGGGTCCATGAGCAATGCCCGGGCAATGGCAATCCGCTGCCTTTGTCCGCCGGAAAACTGGTGGGGGTAGCGTGACAGACCCTCGGGATCGAGCCCCACGGTCTCCATGATCTCGACCGCGCGCTCGCGGATCTCGGCACGATCTCGGCCGTAGTTCAGCGGACCCTCGCAGAGGCTTTCGAGGATCGGGATCCGCGGGTTGAGCGAGCGGTTTGGATCCTGAAACACCATCTGGAGGCGCTGGCGCGCGCGCATCAGCTCGGCGCCCTGAATGTGCGAGATATCTTGTCCGTCCAGCAGCATAGCGCCCGCGCTCGGTTCTTCCAATCGCATGACACAGCGCGCGACCGTGGACTTGCCCGAGCCGCTTTCCCCGACGATGCCAAGGGTGCGCCCCCGGCGCAGGCGAAACGATACGTCATCGACGGCGCGCACCGCGTGATCGGCGCGACCCATGATCCGGGACAGGGCGCTGCCGAGGCGGAATTCCTTGCTGAAACCACTGACCGACAGGACAATGTCGGCGTCTTCCGACTCGACCGGTTCGGGCGGGGTCAGCGATGGAATGGCGGCCAGCAGGTCCTTGGTATAGTCGGTCTTTGGCGCGGCCAGCAGCTCGCGCACCGGACCGGATTCCATCATTTCCCCCTTCCGCATGACGCAGACCCTGTCGGCGATGTCGACGACCACGCCCATGTCATGGGTGATGAACAGAACCGAGGTTCCGTTCTCGTCCTGAAGCTGACGGATCAGCGTCAGGATCTGCTTCTGCGTCGTGACGTCCAAGGCCGTTGTCGGCTCATCCGCGATCAGCAGGCGCGGTTTCAGCGCCAACGCCATCGCGATCATCACCCTTTGTCGCTGCCCGCCCGAGAGCTGGTGCGGATAGCTGTCGTAGATGCGGGGTGGATCAGGCAGCTGCACCGAGGCAAAGGCTTCGAGAACGGCGGCACGGCGGTCGCGTGCGCTCATGTCCCGATGGGCCATGTAGACCTCTTCCATCTGCAGGCCGATCCGCAGGACCGGGTTGAGTGCGGTCATCGGCTCCTGGAAGATCATCGCCATCTCGGCACCGCGCAGGGCCTTGGTACGGGCAGGGGTTGCCCTGAGGATATCCTCGCCGTTCAGCAGGACCTCGCCCCCGGTGGCGCGCAGCTCCTGTTCCGGGAGCAGGTCCATGGTGACCAGAGAGGTGACGGACTTGCCCGACCCGCTTTCCCCGACAAGGCAGACAACCTCGCCCGGGTTGATGTCGAAGCTGATCCCTTTCAGGATCTCGGAGGGGCGCGAGCCGATGGTGGCGACCCGCAGGTCGCGGACCGAAAGGACGGGTGAGGACGTGGTCGTCATGGTCTCGGTTCCTACGCGCGGTGCCATCAGCGCCGCGATTTCATCTTGGGGTCGAGGCTGTCTCGCAGGGCATCGCCCAGGATATTGATCGACAGGATGCACAGCGAGAGAACGATCGCGGGCCAGAACACCAGCCAGGGGTTGATCGCGAAATAGAGCCGACCCTCGGCCATGATGTTGCCCCAGGTGGGTGTCTCGGTGCCGATGCCGACGCCAAGGAAGGACAGGGCAGCTTCGGTCAGGATGGCGGCCGCGTAGATGTAGGTGCCCTGGACAATCATCGGACCGAAGGTCGACGGGAGGAGGTGGCGCCAGATGATCCGGGTCGAGGAGGTGCCAAGCAGGCGGGCGGCCTCGACGTAGGCCTCGCTTCGGATCGCGATCACACGGGAGCGGACCAGCCGGACGACCTGTGGAATCTCGGGTAGCATGATGGCGATGATCACCGTGACCAGCCCGGCCTTGGTCAGGGCGACAACCGCGATGGCCAGCAGGATGCCCGGGATTGCCATGAGGCCGTCCATGATGCGCATCAGCACGCCGTCTGCCCAGGGGAACCAGCCCGAGATCAGGCCCAGCGGCATACCAACTGCAAGGCAGCCAATGGCCGTCCCGAACCCCACCAAAAGGGAAATGCGGGCGCCGTAGAGCACGCGCGAGAACATGTCCCGTCCGTAGCTGTCGGTGCCCATCCAGTGTGTCGTGTCCGAGGGCTTCAGCCGCATCATTGAATTCAGTTCAGTAGGCTCGAAGGGCGCGAGAAGGGGAGCGAGGATACCCGTGATGATGATGATGACGAGCACGAGAACTGCCAGGGTCGTCAGCCAGTGCGGTCGGCGGAACGGCAGGCCCCTGCGCTGTCGGGGGGCGAGGACGGAAGCTGCGGAAAGGGTCATTGGTAGCGCACTCGCGGGTCGGTCAGGGCATAGGAGAGGTCGATCAGAAGGTTGATCAGAACGTAGAGGCCGGCGGTCAGCAGGATGATGGCCTGGATCAGCGGGTAGTCGCGGGCCAGCACAGCGTCGACGACAAGCCGTCCGAGCCCGGGGACGTTGAACACGCTCTCGGTGACGACCACGCCCGAGATCAGCATCGCGAAACCGGTGCCGACGATGGTGAGGATCGGGATGGCGGCGTTGCGCAGGGCGTGGCGGAACAGCACGATCTTCTCGCCCAGCCCCTTGGCACGGGCGGTGCGGACGTAGTCCTCCTGCAGGATCTCCAGCATCGAGGCGCGGGTCATTCGCGAGACCAGCGCGATGTAGATGGAAGCCAGCGCAAGGGCGGGCAGGAAGATGCGGTGGAGGAAGGGCCCGAGCCCTTCCGAGAGCGGCTTGTAGCCCTGGACGGGGAACAGTTGGAAGTGGACCGCGAAGATCGCGATCAGCACGTAACCCGTGACGAAGACAGGGACAGAGAAGCCCAGCACCGAGAAGATCATCACCGCGCGATCCAGCAGGCGGCCATGACGCCACGCGGCCATCACGCCGAGCGGGAGCGCCATGACGAGAGTCATCGCCATAGCGACCACGGCGAGGGACAGTGTCGGCCCGACCCGTTGACCGATCAGCTCGATCACCGGTTGCTGCGAAATCAGCGAGACGCCGAAGTCACCCTGCAGGAGATTGCCCATCCAGGTGACGAACTGGCCCAGCAGCGGCTCGTCTAGCCCGAGATTGCTGCGGATCGTTTCAAGCTGGCTCTGGGTGGCCTGGTCTCCGGCGATGATGACTGCGGGGTCACCCGGGGTCAGCCGCAGCAGGAGAAAGACGAAGACGGCAACGAAGAACATCACCGGGATCGCCATGACGAGGCGCTTGACGAAGTACTGGATCATGCTGGGGCTCCGATGGTGTCGGTCGGTTCAATGGGTCCGTGTGTCTAAGGTCCGACCGCAGCGCTCCCTCGTGGTGCGCTGCGGTCGGGACAATGTCAGCGGTGGATGCCCCAGAACTGGTTCACCATGCCGGGAACGATCCCGTCGAGGTCCGAGCTCCATGCGGAGAGGCTCAGGAATTCGCCCCCGTTGAAGTAGAAGCCGTCGTCGTAGACGATCTGCTGGATCCTAACGGCGATGTCCTTCTGCTCTTCGAGTGTCGGCGCAGCGATGTAGTCCACCCGAAGCTTCTCGACCTCGTCGCTCTTGCGCCAGCCGGACCATGCCCCGGGTTCGCCGGTGCCGTCGATCAGGACGCTGGCCAGCGGATTCCAGATCCCTTCGACGCCCCAGTAGGTAAAGAACATGTTCCAGCCCCCCTCGGCGGCAGGGGCCTGGCTGGTCCGGCGAGAGCTGAGAGTTGCCCAGTCCATCGACTCGACCTCGACGGTGAAGCCCGCCTTGCGCAGCAGTTCGGCGGCGACAATGGGCGGTGTCTGGAGGATTGCGAGGTCGGTCGGTTGCAGCATCACCACGGGCGTGCCGTCATAGCCGCTCGCCGCGAGGATGTCCTTGGCCTTGGCCATGCGCTCGTCGGCAGTACCTTGCAGGTACTCGGACCCGGCGTCGGAGGCGAGCGGGACGGTGCAGCCGTAGATCGAGGCGCACATCGAGTAGTACTCGGGGTTTCCGATCGCAGTCATCAGGATCTGTTCCTGATCCAGTGCGTACATCGCGGCGCGGCGCACCTCGGGATTGTCGAAGGGCGGGATCAGGTGGTTGAACTGCCCGGTGACCTGCGAACCGACCGGCTTGATCACGCCGTAGTCGACATTCTCGGCCATCTCGACGAGGGGCACTAGGTCGGTCGGCAGGGTTTCGAGGTAGTCGACGTCGCCTGCCTGCAGCGCGTTGATCGCGGTCTGGATGTCGGGCATCACCTCCCAGATCACCCGGTCGAAGTTGACGACCTTGCCGCCAGCATTGCCGGACGCGGGTTCCTCGCGCGGGACGTAGTCCTCGAACTTCTCATAGACGGCGCGGACACCGGGTTGGAACTCGTCCGCAACAAAGCGGAAGGGACCGGACCCGACCATGTCGGTGATCTGTTCGCCTGCCGGAGTGTCGGCAAGGCGCTTGGGCAACATGAAGGCCGGGATCGGCGAAGGTTTGGCGAGCAGGTCGGGCAGCTGACCGAAGGGCGCAGAGAGCGTGATGGTAAAGCCCTTGTCCGACGTCGCCTCCATCTTCTCGACAAAGGTCAGCATCTTTCCACCGGCACCGTCATGCGCGGCCCAGCGACGGATCGAGGCGATGCAGTCCTCGGCGGTTACTGCGGTTCCGTCGTGGAACATCAGGCCGTCACGCAGGGTGAAGGTATAGACAAGGTTGTCGTCCGACACGGTGTAGGAGGCCATCTCGGGCTGGACCGCCATGTTCTCGTCAAGGCCCAGCAGCGTGTCGAAGACCATGAACCCGTGCGAACGTACGATGCGCGCAGTGCTGCTGGTGGGGTCGAGTGTCCGCAGCGGCGCGCTCATCACCACCGTCAAATCCTCGGCCAGAGTCAGGCCGGGCAGCGCACCCAGCGGCAGCGCGAGCGCCGCGCCGAACAGGGCGGATCGAAGGTTGAGTTTCATGGGTTGGCTCTCCTGTTGTGGGATTTATTGGTTCAGTTTGTGAGGGGCGGGTTTTCCAGCCACGGGTAGACCTGCGCGGTCTGCAGCTGTTCAAACGCGATGAGGCGGACGTCGGCTGGTCCGAGGTCGGGCGTATCAACCACGATGATCCGGTCCGAGGCAGGTTCGTAGAAGGCGCGGAAGTGGGTCTTGGACCGCAGCACGATCACGTCATAGTCCTCGGGCTTTTCCCCGAAGATGTAGAAGGGGTCGCCATCGACGCCGAAAGCGAAGGCAGAGACCACCGAGACCCGGATATTGCCGATGTCGAGCAGCGCGGTTGTTCCGAGGTTCACCAGCTTGCCTGTCTCCATCGGCCCGGTGACCTTGTAAGACTTGGTCCCGGCCCAGAGCACCTTGGCGGTGGCGTGTACCGGACCGCCGCTCTCGGGCGAGCTCTTGCCGCCAATCGCAACCTCGATCTCAGCGCCTTCCCCGGCCTTCAGCGCCAGTTCGGCCGTTTCCGGGTCCAGCAGGAATGGAACTGCAACCCGTCCCACGTCACGCCCGATCAGGGCCCGCAGCAGGTAAGTCGAGTCATTCATCCGGTCCGCGTGTTCCAGCAGGACGACCGGCTTGCCGTTGCCGGGGCTTGCTTCGAGATCCGTCAGCGCGCCTGCGACGTCCATGACCTCGATCGAGTTCGAGATTTCGCGGCGCAGGTCGTGGAGCCGCTCGGCCAGTTTGCGCACCTTGGCCTCGGCGGCCTCCTGACCATCCCAGTCGATGGCGAGGACCGACATGCCGGTGTTGGGAGAGTCGGCATAGGAAAAGCCAGCCATGATGGAGATGTCGCAATCGCCCTCGGCTTCCATTGCCCGTGCTTCGGCGATCACGCTGGCGAGGGGTTCGAGGCGGGTGGCAGAGAGGATCGAGGGAATGATCACCCCGGGTTTGCACAGCGCGAGACCCGGCTTCCTCCCTTCGCGGAGAATGCGCATCAGGGCTTCGGTGGCGCGCTGCCCTGTCTGGCCCATGTCGGTATGCGGCGAGTGCCGGTAGGCGACCGCGACATCGCAATTGGCAAAGGTCCGGCTGTCGACATTGCCGTGGTAATCCAGCGCGATGGCCAGCGGAATGCCGGGCATCGCCTTGCGGACCTCGTCGATGATATGGCGTTCGATGTCGGGATAGCCGGGCGCCCAGGAGGCGCCATGCAGGAAGAGCACGATACCGTCGAGCGGACCGGCATCGGCCAATGCCCGGAGGATCTCGGCGGTCAGATAGGAGATTGCCTCGTCAGAGGCGGGGCCTAGGGCGCCGATCAGGGTCTGCAACAGGGGGACCGGCGTCACGTCATCAGCCGCTTCGAGGACGTCGAGGCAGCCACCGGCAACAGTGTTGGTCCCTCGGAAACCGTCCAGCAATTCGGCGCCACGGGTCATGCGCTGTTCAAACTCGGCCTTGGTGCTGACCACCGGAACGGCACTAACCGATTCCAGCATGAACCCGGCAAAGGCGACGCGGTAGGGCATGATGTTTTCCTTTGGCTTTCGGGCTATTCGGCGGTGGCGACGTCGATCGCACGGGCGACGCGGTCCACGATCTGGTGGATCTCTTCGGGCGAGATGATGAAGGGCGGCGCGAGCAGAATGTGATCTCCGCGCTGTCCGTCGATTGTGCCGGGCATCGGGTAGCACAGCAGGCCATGATCCATCGCGGCGGCTTTCACCTTGGCGTGGAGCCGCCTGGCGGGATCGAAGGGCGCCTTGGTATCGCGATCCTCGACCAGTTCGATCCCGCGGAACAGGCCGCGACCACGGATATCTCCGACATGGGGCGACTGGCCAAGACGTTCTTCCAACCCCTCCTGCAATAGCCTGCCCATGTCGCGGACACGTTGCATCATCTCGGGGCGGGTGATCTCGTCGAGCACGGCATTAGCGGCGGCGGCAGCCACCGGGTGCCCGAGGTAGGTGTGCCCATGCTGGAACGCGCCGCTGCCGTCGGCGAAGGCCCGGTAGATCTCCTCGCTCAGCAACACCGCCCCGATGGCCTGGTATCCGGCGCCAAGCCCCTTGGCGATGGTGATGATGTCGGGAACGACGCCCTCTTGTTCGACCGCAAAGAGCGAGCCTGTCCGGCCCATGCCGCACATCACCTCGTCGCAGATCAGCAGGACGCCGTAGCGGTCGCAGACCTCGCGGATGGCGCGGAGGTAACCTTCGACCGGCGGCACCGCGCCAAGCGTTGCCCCGACCACGGGTTCACAGACGAAGGCCATAACGGCGTCTTCGCCAAGTTCCCTGATCTTGGCATCCAGTTCATTGGCAAGCCGCGCGGCATAGTCCGCCTCGGTCTCTCCCGGCATCTGGTCGCGGTAGGCGTAGCAGGGCGAGACGTGATGGGTCTCCGGCAGGATCGGGCGGAACTGGGCGCGGCGCCATTCGTTGCCGCCAGCAGCAAGGGCGCCGATGGTATTGCCGTGGTAGCTCTGGCGTCGCGCAATGATGTGCCGCCTCTGCGGCTCGCCCCGCTCGACGTGGTACTGGCGCGCCATCTTCAGCGCGGCTTCGACCGCCTCGGATCCGCCCGAGACGAGGTACAAATAATCCAACTTCGGCGGCGCCAGAGCGCTGAGGCGCTCGCCAAGCGTTTCGGCCGCCTCGGTCGTGAAGAAGGAGGTATGGGCGTAGGCCAGCGCATCGACCTGCGCATGGATCGCAGCCCGGACACCGGCGTGACCGTGGCCCAGGCAGCTCACCGCCGCGCCACCGGACCCGTCGATGTAGTCGCGTCCTTCGGCATCTGTCAGGTAGACGCCGTGCCCGGAAACGGCGACAGGCAAAGTGGCTTTGGTCGAGCGATGGAGAAGGCGGGTCACAGGCGTATTCCAGTCAGTTGCAGGCGTTCCGAGCCGAGTCGGCATCTCGGTACGAGAGATTCTCGATGTTTGCAACGTTTGTTCCAAAAACATCATAAAGCAATCTAAATGTTTCATAGCTGCCGCATGTGAAACGATCAAAGCTTGAGCGATCTTTGATTTTAAAATGAAAATCGGTTGCCTGATCGAGGTGCTTGGCTAAGATCGTGACCAACTTCGAGCCGGGGATGAAACATTTGTTGCATGAAAATTCCGCAAGAGAGCGAATCGTGGAGCTCTTCGAGCAGATGCCGGGCAAGCTGCAGATCGCGGCGCGCTACATCCTCGATCATCCCAGCGAAGTTGCTCTGAACTCGATGAGAGACCTCGCGGCGAAGGCCGGGGTGCAACCTTCGACCATGACGCGCCTGTCCAAATTCCTGGGCTACGATGGGTTCAATGCGATACGTGATGCCCACGCCAATGCCATGCGCAAACCCAGCGAGGGCTTTGCCGCGCGCGCTCAGGCGTCGGGGGTGGCGGGGCAGGCGGTAGAGGCCAGCGACATGGCCCGCGACATGCTGAGCGTGTTGGGCCAACAGCTGATGCAGCTTGGCACAGGGGACATGCTTGCCAAGTTATGCGAAGCCGCAGAGCATCTCGACACCGCGCGCCGCGTCTATGTGCTGGGGCTCAGGTCGACCCATTCGGTCGCCTGGAACTTTCACTACGTGCTGTCCCTGCTGGGAGACAAGGCCGTCCTCCTCGACGGGACCGCCAACACCGCGGGCGACGCGCTGATCTGGGCGACGGACGAGGACGCGCTGCTATGCGTCTCGCTGAACCCCTATGTCGTACAGACGCTGAAGATGGCGGAACTTGCGCGCGGGAAGGGGCTGAAGGTGATCTCGGTGACCGACAGTGTCGTGTCGCCATTGGTCAACCTCAGCGATACGGCCCTGCTGTGCCCGATCGAAAGCGGTAGCTTCTTCCACACCCTCACCCCCGCGCTGGCAATCTCCGAGGTTCTCTGTGCGCTGCTCGCACATCGCAACCGCGCCGCAGCGGTTGAGGCGCTCAGGAAGGCGGACGAGCACATGCTGGCGACCGATGTCTATGCACAGACCCTGCCGAAACGGGATTTCTGAGGTACTAACCGTCCGAGAGCTGTGCCAGACGATCCCGCACTGCGCGCGCGGCCTCGGCATCGGGTTCGATCATTTCGCCACTGGCCGGAAAGGTGCCTCCTGCCACGTCCTGCCGAAACGACCTGAAGGCCGAGATCCGCGTGTCCTGTATCGTCCGATAGAGAGAGGCCAGATCGGCGTACTTGCGGGCATGACGAGGAACGCGGTCCGTTTCGCCGCAGATGTCTGAGCCGAACAGGAACTGGACCTCGGCACTGGGCCCGGAGCCGAGCGAGATCGTCACCAGCCCGGAACGCTTGCCGATTTCTTCCAGCAGCGGGGCAGAGATGAGCTCGGCTTCGACGGCAAAGGCGCCCGCGTCTTCCAGCCGGCGGAAACGGCCGAGCAGTTGTTCGGCCTCGTCAGGCGTACGGCCGACCCCCCTGATACGCCCGACCCAGGTGGACTTGCGGGGCACGAAGCCGAGGTGGCCGACGACAGGTATGTCCTCTGCCGCGAGCAGTTCAACCACCTCCAGCCGACGACCTGTGATCACGGCATCGGCGCCATCGGTGACCGCTCGGAAAGCGGTGCGCAGAATCTCGTCATTCGTCACCGCTTCGGCAAAGCCAAGCGCCGCGATAACGAAGACCGCCTGCGAGCCGCGCCTGACCTCGGTAACATTGCGGGCGCGGCAGGTGACCATCTCGATCCCCGCCGCCTCCGCGGCCGCGGCCTCCTCGGCGGTTTCTGCGGTCACCTGCGCAAAGGAACCATACCGACCCTTTGCCGCGCGCAGGCTCGCCACAGTCGCAAGGCGCGTCACCGGCTGGGCGCCGAAACTAAAGATCCGGTCGGCCATGCCTCAGGACCTTTTCAGTTTCTCTGCGTAATAGTCGGTGGGCTTCACGCCGGGCTTGTTGAACCAGTTCGGCGCGTCGACGCCCGACCAGAGCAGCACGTTCCCCCAAGGGTCGAACGCGCCTGTGCGCACGATCACCTTGGCCTGCGCGGCGTACTTCCCGAGGATGTCGTCGTGCGGCACCTGCTCATGATCGGAGTCAGAGAAGATGGAGCGGACGGTTTCCAGCAGGATCGGGTTACGCTCGGGCAGGTCCTCGGCATAGCCGACCTTCTCGGCGATGAGCTCGGCAGAGATCAGGCGGAGAACGGTCTTGAGGTCGGGGAGGTCGCGGGCCAGAGCGAGGTCGATGCGCCAAGCGTCGGAAGGGATCGGAAAGCCTGCGTCGCAGACGATCATCAGGTCGGTGTGCCCCATCGAGGCGATCGCGTGGTTCAGTTCGGAGTTGAGCAGGGCACTGCGTTTCATCTTGGATCCTCGGTCAATTGAATTCGAAGAGCGCGTCGAGTTCGGCGCGCGTGGGAAGCGAGGGGATGACCCCGAGCCGCGTGCAGGCATGGGCGCCGCAACAGGTGGCGAACCGGACAGCATCGAGCAGGGGTTGCCCTTCGCCGAGGGCGACCGCGAGCCCTGCGTTGAAGGCATCCCCCGCGCCGGTGGTGTCCACGACCTCGACCTGCGGACTTGGGACGATGACATCGTGCTCGTCCGTCAGCACCAGCGCGCCCTCGGGGCCCATCGTGACGATGACATTACCCACACCCCGGCGGCGAAGCTGCCCGGCAAGGTCGCGGGTTGGCGTCGGATCGTCCGGGTCCAGTCCCATCAGGATGCGCAGTTCGGTAGCGTTGGGCGTGAGGTAGTCGACATGGGCAAAGATCGCGTCGGGCAGGGCCGTGGCGGGTGCCGGGTTCAGGATGGTGCGCGCGCCAGCGGCCTTGCCGAGCTCCATCGCCCGCTGCGCGGCAGGGACGGGAATCTCGAGTACCGTCATGACGATGTCGCTGCGCGCGATACGCTCGCGCGCTCCATCGACAAAGGCCGCGTCCATCAACTCGTTCGCACCCATGTCGAGGATGATGAAGTTCTCTCCCTCGGCGTTCAGCACGATGACCCCGGCACCGGTGGCGCGCTCGGAGGTATAGCGGATGCCCGATGTGTCGACGCCCTCGGCGGCGTAGAGATCCCTGGCAACGTTGGCGAGTTGGTCCTCGCCAAGGCAGGTGACAAGCGCCGAGTCCGCGCCGAGGCGCGCAACCCCTACCGACTGGTTCGATCCCTTGCCGCCGGGGCCGAAGTCGAAATCGCGGCCCCGGATGGTTTCGCCGAAGACCGGCATCGTATCGGTCCGGATTGTCATGCCGACGGCAAAGCTGCCGACCACTGTGATCTTGCTCATCTTCTGTCTCTCATGCCGCATGGCGTCGCGACCGGGTCGCCAGCGCCATGATCGTTTCCTCGGTGATCTTCGCACCCGAAAGTTGCCCGGTCACCTGCCCCTCCGCCATCACCAGCACGCGGCTGGTATGCAGCACGATCTCGGGCAGTTCGGAGGAGATCATCAGGATTGCCAGGCCCTCGGCGGCAAGGCCCTTGAGGATGTCGTAGATCTCGGCCTTGGCGCCGACGTCGATGCCTCGGGTCGGCTCGTGCAGGATCAGCAGCTTGGGCTCGGTGACAAGGCCGCGCGCGAGAATGATTTTTTGCTGGTTTCCACCCGATAGCGTCGCGATGGCCTGGTCGAGTTGGGCCACCTTGGTGCCGAAACGGCCGATGTAGTACTCGGTCGTCTCGCGGATGGGTTTGCGATGCAGGAAGCCGCGCCGGAGGAACCGGCCGAGCGCCGAGGCGATGGTGTTCTCGGCCACCGACATCGTCAGCAGAGCCCCGGCGCCGCGCCGGTCGGCTGGAATATAGGCGATGCCTGCGGCAATCGAGTGGACCGGCCGGTTCGGCGAGAGGCGGATGCCGTTGACCTGCACGTCGCCGCTGCGGGGGGTGAGGCCGAAGAGCGCGTCGCCCAATGCGTCCTTGCCGCTGTCGGGCAGTCCCGCAACGCCGAGAATCTCGCCGCGCGCGACCGTGAAGCTCACATCCTCGAAAACGCCGGGGGCGGTCAGGCCGGAGACTTCCAGCACCGGTTCGCCCATGTGGTCTGCAACGCCCGGTCTGGTCGCGTATTGGTCAGCCGTGGCAACGTCGCGCCCTACCATGTGCGAGACCAGCGTGTCGGTTGTAAGCTCCGGAGACTTCTCGAAGCTTGTGACAAGTCGTCCGTCGCGCATCACGCTGAAGCGGTCGGCGAGGTCGAGCACTTCGTCCAGATGGTGTGACACGTAGACGATGGATACGCCCTGTGCGCGAAGGGCGCGTACCACTTCGAAGAGTTTCTCGCTCTCGGCAGGGGAGAGGGCGGAGTTGGGTTCGTCAAGCACCAGAAGCCGGGTGTCCTGGTTGATCACCCGCGCGATCTCGACCAGCTGCTGCTGCGCAACCGAGAGCTTTGCGACCGGGGTCGCCGGATCGAGCCGACCCATGCCGAGCCGTTCGAGGACCGGCCGCGCGGCCTGTCCGGCGCGGAGGCTTGCAAGCGGCGAAAGCGCTCCGCGGCGGGCGAGTTCCGGCAGCATCACGTTCTCGCCGACCGAGAGGTTCATGCAGAGCGACAGTTCCTGATAGACGACCCCGATGCCTGCGGCCTGGCTGGCCAGTGGGCTCGAGAAACTGGTGGTCTTGCCATCGACTCGCAGTTCGCCCTCGTTCGGCTGGATCGCGCCGGCAAGCACGTTCATCATCGTGCTCTTGCCGGCTCCGTTCTCGCCGATGACCGCATGGACCTCGCCGGGATGAAACCGGATCGAGACACCATCCATCGCGACGACGCCGGGATAGCGTTTGGTGACATCGACCAGTTCGACTATGGGGTTCTGGGTCATGGGCATTCCACCTGCGCCGGTCCGATCCCGGTAGTCCGGGACCGGACCTCTTCAGTTACATCGCTTCCTTGATGTTCTCGGGCGTGTAGATGCCGACGCCGGTATCGAGATCGTCGATGGTCTTGCCGTTCAGGAACTCGACCAGCAGGTTCACCGCCTCGAAGCCCTGGCGCGCCGGCGCCTGGTCGATGGTCACCTGGATCACGTCGTCGGCGACGAGGTCCACGGTCTGATCCAGCAGGTCGAAGCCGACGACCTTGACCTTGCCGGCCTGGCCGTTGCGTTTGACCCATTCGCCGGCGGCGGGCGTCGAGCAGCATTCGAGCGACAGGATGCCGGTGATACCGGGATCGGAGAGCATCGCGTTTTCGATGGCGGCATAGATCTCTTGCGGGTCGGTACCGGTGTTCAAGGTGCGAACCACCTCGATGCCTTCGACCTTGTCCAGCGCTTCGCGCACGCCCTTCTCGCGGTCGAGCGACCATTGGGCAGCCGCGTCGATGGTGGTGATCATGACACGACCCTTGCCGTCGAGCACCTTGGCCATCTGTTCGCCGGCATCGCGGCCCGATTGAACAAGGTCCTGGCCGGCAAAGACGAGCCGTTTGGAATCCGGGTTGTCGGTGTTGTACGAGATCACCGGGATCCCGGCCTCGATCACGCGATTGATCAGCGGCGACAGCGCGTCGGTCGAGACCGCCGAGATCGCGAGGCCGTCCATGTCACCGAGCAGGGTTTCGATCTCGGAGATCTGCCCGTCTGCGTCGGCGCCCACGGGGCCGATAAAACGCGCATCGACGTTCAGTTCCTTGTCAGCCTTCTCGACGCCTTGTTTCACGAAGGGTGCGAACTCGTTCGACACATCGTGATAGCTGACCATGATGTTCAGCGGCTTGCCCGAGGCAACCTTCTCGGCAATGCGCGGCGCGAGCTGGAAATCGCTGACGTTGACCGGGTCAGCACTGGCGATGACGGGAGCCATGCAGAGCAGGCCTGCCCCGGCGAGTGTTTTGAGTTTGTTGAGCATTCTTTATCCTCCCTGGATGAAAGTCTGTTGGATAAGGCGCTCCGGCCAACCCTCCTCTGGCGGGCCGGACGCTGTGTCTTGCAGGCTCAGGCAGAGCGGCTGCGCGTACTCCACTTGTCGATCGCGACGGCGATGATGATGACGAGGCCGATCATGACCTCCTGGGTGAAGGGCGAGACGCCCAGCAGGACCAGGCCGTTGCGAAGAACCCCGATGATCAGCACTCCGAGGACCGTGCCGAGCACCGTGCCGACGCCGCCAGAGAGCGAGGCGCCCCCGACCACGACCGCCGCGATGACATCGAGTTCCAGCCCGAGGCCGGTGCGCCCAGCCTGACCGGACGGCAGGAAGGCCATCGACAGGATCCCGGCAAGCGCAGCCAGCACGCCCATGATGACAAAGGACCAGAGCTTGACCCGTTCGGCGTTGATGCCCGACACGCGCGCAGCCTTGGCGCTGCCGCCAACCGCGAAGACGCGGAAGCCGAAAGCGGTGCCAGACAGCAGTAGCCAGCCGATCACTGCGATCACGATGAAGAAGACGAGTTGCATCGGAACGATGCCGAAGAGGTAGCCCTGACCCATGAACTCGAAGCGGTCGAGCACTTCGGGGATCGCGCCGTTCCGGGTGTTGACGGTGACGGGCTGCCCGCCGGTCATCAGCAGTGCCACGCCCCGCACGATGGACATCATGCCGAGCGTCGCGATCAGCGATGGCAGCCGCCCGTAGGTCGAGAGTACCCCGTTGACGAGGCCGATGCAGACACCGATGACGAGCCCGGCGGCAACCGCGGGCAGCAGACCCCAACCCATCACGATGAGCATGCCGGAGCTGAGCCCGGAGAGGGCGTAGGTCGATCCGACAGAGAGGTCGATCTCTCCCGAAATCAGCACGAAGGTCATGCCGACGGCCATGATCCCGAGCAGCGAGACCTGTCGACCGACGTTCAGCAGGTTGAGCGAGCTGAGGAAGTTGGAGGTCGCGAGGCTCAGGAACACGCACATCACGACCAGAGCGAGGAACACGCCGAGTTCCTTGCGTGCCACGAGGCGCGACCAGAGCTGGCCGCGTCGCTGGTGCGACGTGGCCGGTTCTTCCCGTGCGATGCTCGTGCTCTCGCTCATTCCGCCGCCACTTTCGCGTTCATGAAGCTTCCGGCGGGCACGGTTTCCAGCTTCTGGAAGTGACCGTAGTCGCGAGCCTGCATGAAGGGCGCATTGTGGACTGCGTTGTAGGAGCAGATGTAGCCCCAGCGGTAGGTGTCGCTGTTGTTGGCGTCCGAGCGGTGCAGAAGGTTGCAGTGGAACACCAGTGCGTCGCCCGGTTCCATCTCGACGTAGACATGTTCGAAACGCTCGACGGCGGCTTCCAGGTAGGGCGCCTCGACGTTGGTCTGCCCGTCTTCGCGCACGTGGTTCAGGCGGCCGAGGATGTGGCTGCCCTTGAGAACTTGAAGGCAGCCGTTCTCGCGGTTGGCGGGGTCGAGCGAGACGTAGATCGACAGCATCTCGGGGCTGAGGCAACCGTTGTTGTACCAGTAGCCATAATCCTGATGCCATTCCCATGCGCCGCCCTCGCGGGGCTGCTTCATGGTCATTTTATGGCTGTAAAGATAGATTTCCTCGCCAATCAGGGCCTCAGAGATGCGCACCATACGCTCGTCTCGGGCAAGCAGGCCATACTTGTCGTCGCCCGCATGGTTCCAGAGCTTGAGCAGTGTCGCGTTGCCGGACTTGTCGCCCTTTTTCATCACGTTGCCGCCCTTGCTCTCTTCTTCGAGCTGGCGGCGGGAGCTTTCGCGGAAATCGGTGACCTCCTCAGGCGACAGGAACCCCTTGCGCACAAAGTATCCATCGACCTCGTAGGCACGCATCTCGGCTTTGCTGGGAAACAGCATTCTTTCCTCCCAAATATCTTCGGCGCGGACGCCGATCTCCTCATGCGCAGGATGTCGGAGGAAGGCGGGTTGTCTCAATGGACAGAGCGAAAAGGATACATGTATAAATCGCGCATGGCCAATATTCGCTCTCATTCCGTTGTCCGGCTGTCGCACCACTTCACGCCGGACCCCGATACCAAGTTCGGTCTGACCACGATCCTGCGGTCAGGCTGGCTCGATGCCTCGCCCAACCGGGGCATCCGGCGAGAGAGTTGTCCGGGGGATGACGTGCTCTATTGCCTGTCCGGGCGCGGTACGGTCGAGACCTGCGGGATGAGCTTCGAGGTCGCACCGGGCGAGCTGGTCTGGATCGACGGAACCACACCGCATGCCCATTCGGCGGATACCGTCGCGCCGTGGTCGGTGATGTGGTTCCGGCTGGCGGGGAACGATACGGCGGCGCTGCGCAGGCGGTTCTTCGGGTCGGGCAGGCCACGCCTCAAGATCGCGCATGCCTCGGAGCTGATTGGCTGGTTCCAGCATCTGTTCGACACGATGGGCAGCCGAGGGATAGATACCGATGTGCACCTGCACGCGGCAGTCGCCCGTTTCCTGCAACTTGTCAGCGCCGAGCGCGCCCCGGCCGCTCGCGCCGGGCTGCCCGCCGCGCTGGCGCGACTGACCGAGGCGATCCGCTCAACGCCGCATCACCCCTGGACCGAAGAGCAGATGGAGGCGGCGGCGGGCCTCTCGGCGTCACAAATCCGCCGCCTGTTTCGCCAGCACCTCGACTCGACCCCGCGCAGCTTTGTGCGGCGGGAACGGATCATCATGGCGCAGGCGATCATGCTGGAAAGCCGACTGCCGATCTACGAAGTCGCCCAGACCTGCGGTTTCTTCGACGCCTACCACTTCAGCCGGGATTTCCGCCGGGTGACCGGCATTTCACCGAAGGACTGGCGCGAGCTTGAAAGCGGGCTGTGACGGGTCAGTAGCTTTCGGTCAGCGCATCTGCGGTGTTGTTGAGGATTTCGATTCCCGCGCTGGTGCCCACGCAAGCGGCGCCAGCTTCGAGGAGGGCGATCGTCTGCTCGTAGCGGGTGATCGAACCGGATGCCTTCACGAGGACACCATCGGGCGCGCGGGCTGCAAGAAAGCGGATGTTCTCGGGGCTCGCAGTTTCGATCTGGCCGCTGCTGGCGTTCTTGAGATAGGCGGCGCCGGCCTCGATACTGAGTTCCACGGCAATCTCGCGCTCTTCGGGGGTGAGCAGGGGAAGCTCCAGCATCACCTTGATCGGGACGCCAGAAGCGCGGACAACGCCTGCGATGTCTTCGCGGAAGAGGTCATGGTCGCCTGATTTCAGCCAGCCGACCTGAACGCCGATGTCGATCTGGGTGGCGCCGAGACGGACCAGTTCTGCCGCCTCGGCGGCCTTGCCTGCACTGGTCATGACTCCGACGGTCGGAAAATCCAGCGCGGAGGCGACGGGTACACCCGTCCCCGCAAGAACATCGGCAACCGTCCTGACCCAGGACCCGGGAACCATCGCGGCACCAAAGCCGAAGCGGGCGGCTTCCTCGGCGTGAGCGATCATGTCGGCGCGGGTCAGCCCGACCGAAATCTTGGTGTGCTGGATAAAAGGCGCAAGTTCCGCTGGTGACAGGGAACGATAGTCCGTGGTGCTGGTCATGGGTCTTACTTTCGGCTGGAAGGGCGCAGTGCCGGGGCGGCAGGGCGACTTGTCCGCACTGCAATTATGTATATGAACATCTATGGACATATTGGATCCGCACCAAAGCCGTCAACATCGGTTTTCGCGCTCGCGCCGGGCGCTTGCCGCTCGTATGGTTCCGGGGCGCCGACGGGATCGGGGCAAGACGCAGGGCAGGGAGGTACGGTTGAGCGACGGGGCGAAAGACGGGTTTGAAAACCTGCTGCGCGATGCGCCCGCATCGCTGCACAGCCAGATCTCCGAGGCCTTCCGGGCACGGATTGCATCGGGGGAATGGCCCGCGCATTACCGGCTCAAGACCGAGCCGGAGCTGGCGGTGGAACTTGGTGTCAGCCGCGGAACACTTCGGCGCGCGCTGACGACCTTGCTGGACGAGGGCCTACTGAGACGGGTACGGGGGCGCGGAACCTACGTCGCCTCGGCGATCATCGAGCCAGCCATTGCGCAGCGGCTCAGTACCCTGACCGAGGACTTCGTGCGGGACGGGATCCCGACCGAGGCCATCGTTCTCGACTGTACTCTCACCGTGCCGCCAAAGCCGGTGGCGGCCTTGCTGGACCTGCCGCAGGAGCAGTCGGCGCTGTTTCTTGCGCGGTTTCGCAGGACCGAAGCGGGGCCCGTCGCGCTGATGGAAAACTACGTGCGGGCGGACCTAACGCCGGGGATCGAGGCAATCGACTTTTCCGCCAACAGCCTTTTCGGAACACTGGAAGATCGCTATCGGCTGAAGATCAGCTCCGCCCGCCGGACCTTTTCGGCGGAAGCCGCCAATGAACGCGTCAGCGCCGCGCTGGAGATGCAACCAGGCGCGCCGGTGCAATACCTCCAGCAGATCACCTACCTCGCCGACGGGCGGCCGGTCGAATACTCCGACGTCTGGATCAACAGCAACCGGCTGCGAGTGACGTCCATACTTTCAAGACGTTAGCGGGTTCCGTGAGGGGAACCTGGGCCGTACCTCCGGAACAGGGTTCTCTGCGGGACGCGGGACGTGGGTTGGCCTGCAGGGGGACACCTGGGTTGCAGGCCAAACGAGGAGATAAGGGCAGGGGGCCCTTTCAGCCGCTCGACTTTTCCCCCCGCCTGACAGTACCTTCGGGCGAGATAAGGATTGCCATGAACGACCAGTCTTCCAAAGTGTCCAAATCCCGGGGCGTGCAGACCATCGAGACCGGTGGCCGCATCCTGACGGCCCTGTCGCTGGCTAAGAATCCGCTGCAACTGCGCGATCTTGCCGAGCAGGTGGGTATCTCGGCGGCGCAGCTTCATCCCTACCTCGTTTCCTTCCGAGAGATGGCGATGGTCGAACAGACCGAGCGGGGCCGCTACCAGTTGGGCCCCTTCGCGCTGCACCTCGGTCTGTCGCGGTTGCGCAACCAGAATGCCTATCGCGAGACCATCGCGCGGGTCGGTGCGCTGTCCGATGAACTGGGGTTGATGGTCACGATATCGGTCTGGGGGATGCATGGGCCGACGATCACCTATGTGCAGGAGTTCGACGGGCGCATCCATGCCAACGTGCAGGTCGGCGGCAACTACAACATGACGGTCACCGCGACAGGTGCGGTCTTCGGGGCCTTCCTGCCAAAGTCCATCACCCGGCCCATTGTCGAGAAAGAGCTCTCGGACTCGGAATTCCAGCGCCGGGCCTTCTTCAAGGTCGATCAGGCTGTCTATGACGCGGCGGCGGCGCGGGCCAAGGAAGACGGCTATGCCATCACCCGCGACATGCCTATCCCCGGCGTCTCGGCCGTTGCCGCGCCGGTGTTCGACCACACCGGCCAGATGCAGCTGGCGGTGACGGTGATCGGCCCCACCGGCTACATCGATCTTGAAAAGGCCGGCGAGCCGGTGCGGCGCTTGCTCGAATTCACCGGCGATCTCTCGCGGGATCTGGGGGCAGGGGCCGCCGCCTGAGGCGGTTGCCCAGCAGATCGAGCGAGACAAAGAGCCCCGTGGTTGCCGTGGCGAGGCCGATGATCTGCAACTGGTTCGGGGCCTGCCCGGTCATCGGGATGGAGCAGAGCACGGCCATCGGCGGCACGAGCGCGGGAAAGATCGCGGCCGACCCGCTGCCGAGGTGCGCGATGGCCGCCGTGAAGAAGACGACCGCCAGCGCGCCGCCCAATGCCCCCTGGTAGACAATCTGCTGCGCCCAGACCGACGCGGGAAGCGATGGGATGTCGAACAGCGCGAGATAGAGCGGCAGGTAGACGAGGGTCGAGACGATGGCGATCATCCCGGTCGTTCGGATAGCCTCGAGCCGCCAGTAGGACATCAGCCAGGTAAAGACTCCGAACAGCGTTCCGGAGAGCACGAAACAGAGGTCGCCCGCCCATGTTCCCACGTCAGGGTTCAGCGCGCTGTCCTGGTCGGAGGCAATGAAGACGAGGCCGAGCACGAGCAGTCCCATGCCGATCTTGCGGTTCAGCGGGACAGGGTTGCCGCCGACATAGCGGGCGAGGGCGCTCGCCACCAGCATGGTGACGCCGGGGCTGATCACCACGGCGTGGCTGAGCGGTGCCAGCGAGTAGCCGGTGTTGATGACCCATGCGAAGGGTGGGCCCGCAACGACGAAGAGCAGCGCCACGCGAAAGGGCGTGGTTCCGGCAAAGGGATTCACCCGTATCAGAAGGAGAAGGGGCAGCATCACGGCTGCCCCTCCCACATAGCGCAGCAGGGTGAGTTCGGCATTGCCAAGTCCCTGCTGGTGGCCGATGGCAACGCCGACGTTGTAGATCGCCCAAGCCAGCGATGCAGCCAGCCCAAAGGCGATCCCGCCGCTGCGCGTCACGCATTCCCCCCGGCCATGTGGCGCGCGGCGATGTAGCCGAACGTCAGCGCGGGGCCGAGGGTGATGCCACCGCCCGGATAGTTGCCGCCCATGATGCTGGCCGCGTCATTGCCTGCCGCGTAGAGCCCCGCGATGGGCTTGCGCGCCTCGTCCAACACCTGCGCGTACTCGTTGGTGCGCAGCCCGGCAAAGGTGCCAAGATCGCCCATCACCAGTTTGACCGCGTAGAACGGACCCTTCTCGATGGGGGCAACGCAGGGGTTCGGCTTGTGCTCGGGGTCGCCGAGCGAGCGGTTGTAGGAGGTTGAGCCCCTGTGGAACTCCGGGTCCTCGCCGCGCCGGGCTGGGCCGTTGAAGGCTTCGACGGTTTTCTCGAACTGCTCCGGGTCGGCGCCGATCTCTGCCGCCAGTTCCTTCAGGGTGTCCCCCTTGAACAGGTAACCGGTGGTGATGTGCTGCTTGTAGGGCACCGGGTAGGGTTTGACGAAGCCCAGCCCGTATTTCCTGAGCGTGCGGTGGTCGGCGATGAAGAAGGCACAGACCTCGCCGCCTTCCTCCGTGCAGCGCTTGACCATCGACTGGCCGAAGTCGTGATAGCTGTCCGCCTCGTTGCAGAAGCGGCGGCCCGAGCGGGTGACCGCGATCACCCCCGGCTTGGAGCGGTCGACAAAGTGCGGGAAGGTTCCGAGCGTGCCGTCCTTGCGCACCGGGCGCGAGATGGGGACCCAGGCCGCCGCGTTGGGCAGGTCCTCGTCCACCGAGGCGCCGACAGATTCGCCAAGCCGCAGGCCGTCGCCGGTGTTGCCCGGAGGGGCGGGCGAGGCGTGTTCGTTGCCGCTCGGCGCATGACCGAACAGCCGCATCCGCCGCGCGACGTCCTGCGGGAAACCGCCCGCGGCCATCACGACGCCCTTGGCCACGCGCACTTCGACCGTGCCTTTCGCGGTTTCGACCCGGGCACCGATGACGCGGCCAGCCTCGTCACGGATCAGGTCCTTGACGGCGGAACGGGTCCAGATCGGCACGCCCTTGTCAAAGCACGACTTGGCAAGCCGAGCGGCCAGCGCGTTGCCGTTCATCAGGCGCATTGGGCGACCGTGGAACGCCATGTCGCGCAAGAACTTGAGGAACAGCTTGGCGACGTAGAAGGCCGAGACCGGGGACTTGGTGACGTTGAAGAAGTGCAGCAGTTCCTTGCCGGTCCCGATCATCATGCCGAGGAAGGTGATCTCGGAGAGCGGGGGGCGCAGACGCCTGATCTGGTCGCCGAGTTCGCGCCCGTCGAAGGGGCGCGCCACGATGGAACGGCCTCCGTCGATCCCGCCCGGATCGTTCGGGTGGTAGTCGGCAAAGGTCGGGCCGAGGTCGAATTGCAGCGAGGTTTCATTCTCGAAGAAGTCGACCGCCTTGGGGCCGGCTTCCAGAAAGGCATCGACGCGGGCCGGGTCGAAGTGATCGCCAGCCTCGTTCTGCATGTAGATACGGGCCTTTTCGACGCTGTCCTCGACCCCGGCACGCTTGGCAGGGGCGTTGTTGGGGATCCACATCCAGCCGCCCGAACGTGCGGTGGTGCCGCCAAAGACAGGTTCCTTTTCAACGACGAGCACTTTCAGCCCGCGATGAGCCGCGCTGACCGCGCTGGAGAGACCGCCTGCGCCGGAGCCGACGACAAGGACGTCGCAATCGTAAGTCTGGGGTTTCATCTTTTCTCCTCCAGTCAGTATTTCGTCATGCGGTCAGGTAGCCGCCGTCGACCGGCAGCAGGGCTCCGGTGACGTAGCTCGCCGCCTTGGACGCTAGAAAGACGACCGGGCCGACGAGCTCTTCGGGCTGTCCGACCCGGCGCATGGGCGTGTGGGCCATGAACCGGCCGATCGCCTCGGGGGTCTGGCGCGTGATCTCGGTCATCGGGGTCTCGATCACGCCGGGCAGGATCGCGTTCACGCGGACGCCGTGCGGCGCCATGTCCTGCGCTAGCGCCTTGGTGAACTGCGCCACCGCGCCCTTGCTGGCGGCATAGGCCGTCAGGCCGGGGCCCGCGACGAGCGACATGATCGAGGCGAGGTTCACCACGCAGCCGGAGGTGGTCTTGAGATCGGGCAGGAAGGCGCGAACCATGTTCCGGGGGCCGGTCACGTTCACCGCAAATGTCGCGTCCCAGTCTGATTCGTAATTTGTGCCTTCGATCTCCGTGCGCCGGATCACGCCCGCGTTGTTCACCAGGATCGACGCCGGTCCAAAGCGCGCGTGCACCGTGTTACGGAAGGCGCGTGCGCCGTTTTCATCGGTCACGTCCAGCTGCGCCGCGATGGCCTCTCCGCCCGCTTCGGCGATGGTTTCCCGAACCTTTGCAACGGTTTCGCCGTTGATGTCGGCAAGTGCCACGCGGGCTCCGGCCTGGGCGAGACCCAGTGCGATAGCGGCCCCGTTCCCCTGTCCCGCGCCGGTGACGACAGCGACCTCCCCTTGAAGAACATGCATCTCATTTTCACTTTCACGTATTGCAAACGCGTTTGCATATATCTAATAATTGATGCATCGCCAAGGCATATTCAGTTCGGACCAGAGAGGATGGTGAACTGGAACTCGGGTGTCTGGCGTGCGAAACGCTTCAGCGGGGCCGCGCCCCGCAGTGGGAGGAAATATGAATAGATTTGTTGCGATGGCCGTTGCGGCCACGGTTGCGTTCGGCCATTCGGCGGCGGCGGACAGCTACGACCTGCAGAGTGTCTTTGGCCTGAACGTTCCCTCGATCGGGCCGAGCCCGGTGAACTGGGCCGACAAGGTGCGCACCATGACCGATGGCGAGGTGGACATCACCGTGCACGGTTCCGGCGACTTCGTGCCGCCGTTCGAGGTGTTCGGCGCGGTCAGCTCGGGCGCTATCCCGATGGGCTTTGACTGGATCGGTTACTGGGCGGGGCAAATCCCGGTCGCGAACCTTGTCGGCTCTATGCCGTTCGGCCCGTCGCCGGACATCGCGCTCAGCTGGATGTTCAACGGGGGCGGCCTCGCGATCATCCAGAAGGCCTATGACCCGCACAACGTGAAGATCATTCCCTGCCACCTCGTCGTGCCGGAAGCGGGCGGCTGGTTCAACAAGCAGATCAACACCGTCGACGACCTGAAAGGTCTGAACATGCGGATCGCCGGTCTGGGCGGGCAGGCGCTGGCCAAGCTCGGCGCCAACACGCAACTGGTGCCCGCGGGCGAGATCTATGTCTCGCTGGAAACCGGCCGGATCGACGCCGCCGAGTTCTCCGCGCCGCAGCTCGACAAGAACTTCGGGTTCCAGGAGATCGCCAAGACCTATTACTTCCCGGGCTGGCACCAGCCGTCGAGCTGGGATTCCATCATCATCAACATGGATGTCTGGAACGGCATTTCCGAGCGTGACCAGAAAGTCATGATCGAGGCCTGCAAGGCGAACATCGTCGACAACATGGCCGACCAGCTGAACCAGCAGGTCACCGCCATCGAAGAGATCGAGGCCGCCGGGGTCGAGGTCAAGCGCTTCCCTGACGAGGTGCTGGCGGCGATGAAGGAAGCCTCGATGCAGGTGATGGAAGAGGAGGCCGCAAAGGACCCGATCTTCAAGGAAGCCTACGAGTCGCTGACAGCCTATGTCGCGCGCGTTGGCCGCTGGAGCGAGCTGCAGGCCCTGCCGCACTGATCCGTTCCTGTTAGACTGATCGAAGGGCCGTCGCGGCGGCCCTTCTTCAACATCGGGCAGCACCACATGGACCAATTCCTGAAACGGATGATCGACCTCTGCGTCCTTCCCGGACGACTGGTGGGATGGCTTCTATTGCCACTGATCCTCTTCGTCTGTCTCGCCGTCTTCGCGGGGCAGGCCGGGTGGAACAACTTTGTCACCTGGGAGGGGGACCGTTTCCTCCTTGGCTCAGGTCTCACCGTGAACACGATGATCGACCTCCAGTGGCATATCTTCGCTCTGCTGGTGCTCTTCGGTGGTGCCTATGCCTTCCGCGACAATGCCCACGTGTCGGTGGACTTCCTATCGGCGAGCTTCTCACCGCGGACGCGTGCCGTGATCCGGGTTCTGGGTGACCTGTTCTTCGTGCTGCCCTTCTGTGTCATCATCGTCTGGTTCGGGACCAAATTCGCGATGACAGCCTTCACGTCGGGCGAGGGGTCCAATTACGGCGGGCTGCAGGACCGCTGGCTGATCAAGGCCTGCGTGCCGTTCGGCTTCGGCCTGCTTGGCGTCGCCGCATGTGCCCGTGCCCTCCGAACGATCCTCGGCCTCGTGCGGGGCGAGCTTTCCAAAGACGAGACCCTCGAATGAACGACTTCATCTGGCCCATCGCCATGCTGCTTGGCCTGATGGCGGGCATCTTTGCCGGTTACCCGGTGGCCTTCGTGTTGGCAGGCGTGGGTATCATCTTTGCCTTTGCTGCCGACATCCCCGTGCTGTTCCTCTCCATCGGCGTGCAGCGGATCTTTTCCGGGGTCCTCACCAACTGGCTGCTGATCGCCATCCCGCTCTTCGTTTTCATGGGCCTGATGCTCGAACGATCAGGCGTGGCCGAGCGTTTGCTGCGCTCGCTCGCCACTCTGTTCCGCAGTCTGCCCGGGGGATATGCCTTCGCGGTGGCGCTGATCGGCGTGATCATGGCGGCCTCCACGGGCATCATCGGCGCGTCCGTTGTGCTGATGGGCATGATGGCGCTCCCGCCGATGCTGCAGAACGGCTACGACCCCAAGGTCTCGACCGGGCTGATCGCGGCAAGCGGGACGCTCGGCATCCTGATCCCGCCGAGCGTCATGCTGATCATCCTTGGCGACCAGCTGTCGATCTCCGTCGGCAGCCTGTTCATCGGCGCGGTCGGGCCGGGCCTGCTTCTTGCAGCGCTGTACCTCGGGTACCTGATCCTGATCGTCCTGCGCTCTCCCGAGCGGATGCCGCCGATTGCGCAGGAAGCGCCCTCGGGCCTTGGCGAGGTGGTGAGCCGGCTGGCCTTCGACCTCGTTTTGCCCATCGTCCTGATCCTCTCGGTGCTTGGCACCATCGTCGCGGGTGTCGCTACCCCGACCGAGTCCGCCGCCATCGGTGCCGCCGGTGCCATGCTGCTGGCTCTGCTCTCGCGGCGGCTGGACTGGCGCACGCTTGGGCAGGCGCTGTCCGACAGCACCCGCACTACCGCCATGATCGTCTTCGTGATGATCGGCGCGACCATTTTCAGCCTCGTCTTCCGCAAGCTCGGCGGCGACAAGATGATCGTCGACCTCTTCGCGCTGGAGGGGGCGAGCCCCTATGCGTCGCTCCTCCTGATCATGTTCGTGGTATTCCTGCTGGGCTTCTTCCTGGAGTGGGTCGAGATCACTCTGGTGGTTGTGCCCATCGTTGCGCCCGTCATCACAGGGCTCGATTTCGGGCTGCCAAAGGATGAGGTGCTGGCATGGTTCGCCATCGCGCTGGCGGTGAACCTGCAGACATCCTTCCTGACACCGCCTTTCGGCTATGCGCTGTTCTATCTCAGGGGGATCGCCAAGGACGTGCCGATCACCACGATCTACAAGGGCGTGATCCCCTTCGTGGTGCTGCAGCTTATTGCGCTTGGGCTAATCATCGTCTTTCCCGGCATCACGCTGTGGCTCCCGGAGTACCTGGGCCGATAACGGCACTTAGAGAGGCCCGCGTAGGTCGTGCGGGCTTTCTCGCGCAGACAATTAAGCCTTAACATAACTCTCATTATGCGCTTTGTGGTGGCTAACCTTCTGGCAGCTGAACCTGTCACTACGGCCTCACCGGGGAAGACCAACCTCCCCGGCAAATCCGTCACTCAAGCGATACCTGCTGACCGCGCTCAGGCGCAGCTGCTGCGGACCCAGTCCCAGTAGACTTTCGTGGCTTCGCGCGTCATCGGGCCGGGTTTGCCATCGCCGATAATGTGACCGTCGATCTTGGTCACCGGGGTGATCCCGCCGAGCGTTCCAGTCACGAAAGCCTCGTCGGCCGAATAGGTTTGCGCCAGCGTAAAGTCCTTCATCTGCGCCGTGCCGATCCGTTCGCCCCAGAGGTCGAACACATGACCCCGGGTGATCCCGTTGAACGAATAGAGCCCCGGCGAGGTCCAGAGTTCGCCCTTGCGCACAATGAAGAAGTTCGTCGAGTTGCAGCTTGCGACCATGCCGCGCTGGTCCAGCATCAGCGCCTCGTCCGCACCCGCCGCGATGGCCTGGATCAGCGCCTGGATCAGGTTGAGGCGGCTGTGCGAATTCAGGCGCAGGTCAAACACGTCCGGGGTCGAGCATCGGAAGGTCGAGGTGAAGAGCGTCAGGCCCTTCTCGGCGAAGGTCGCGCGCGGCTTCTTCAGTTCGGCCACAATCACCACCGTCGCCCCCGATGCCATGAAGCGCGGATCCTGGTTCGGCGTGGTCTTGCGCCCGCGCGTGATCATCAGCCGGATGTGGGTGTCATCGATGAACCCGTTCTTTGCGCAGGTGTCCAGAACCGCCTGCGCCACCTCCTCGCGGGTCATCCCGATGTCGAGCGAGATCGCCCGCGCGCCTTCGAACAGACGATCCATGTGCAGGTCGAGCGACAGGAGCTTGCCGTTCACCAGCCGCAACCCCTCCCAGATCCCGTCGCCCAGCACGAAGCCGGCGTCGAAGATGGAGACGGACGCCTTGTCGCGGTGAACGAACTCGCCATTCACGTAGACCAGGGCGTCGTCGTTGCGGGGATCGCCGTCATAGGCCTGGGCGCTGGAAGCGGAAGTCATGGGGTGCCTTTCTGTCGGACGTTGACTCAGAGTGAGAATTCGGAAGACCGCGCGATGAAGGCGCGCGTCTTGTCGCGTTGCGGATTGCGGAAGACCTCTTCGGCGGTGCCGGTCTCGTGCACGACACCATCGCTGAGGTAGATGACGTGGGTGGCGAAGCGATAGGCAAAGCCCAGCTCGTGCGTGACCAGCAACATGGTGCGCCCGTCCTCAGCCAGCGACAGGATGGTGCGCAGCACCTCCCCCACCAACTCGGGGTCGAGCGACGAAGTCGGTTCGTCGAACAACAGGACCTCGGGATCCATCGCCAAGGCGCGGGCAATGGCGACGCGCTGCTGCTGTCCGCCCGAGAGACGGCCGGGATAGACATCGAGCTTGTCGCCGAGGCCGACGCGGGCCAGTTCCTGCGCCGCCCGCTCGCGCGCTTCGGCCTTGGGCCTGCGCAGGACCGTCACCAGCCCCTCCATGACGTTCTCGACCGTGCTCATGTGGGGAAACAGGTTGAACTGCTGGAACACCATGCCGACGCGCTTGCGGACGGCCATCAGGTCGCGCTCGCGATAGGTGATGGTCTCGCTGCCGTCCTTCGCGACGCGCGCGTCACCGATCCGCTCTCCGTCGAGGATCACCTGCCCACCTGTCGGACGCTCCATGAAGTTGAGGCAGCGCAAAAGGGTGCTCTTGCCCGACCCCGATCCGCCGATGATGGCGATCCGGTCGCCGCGCTTCACGTCAAGGTCGATGCCCTTGAGGACATCAAGGCTCCCGAACGACTTGCGTAGGCCGACGCTGCGCAGGATCGGCGCTCCGGTGTCTGGCGTGGGTGTGTCGTTCATCGTCGTCTCTCCGGCTTTGTCTGTCATCTCGGTCCTCATGCCCGGCGCCGCATCCGGCGCTCCATCGCGGCCGAGGCCCATGTCATCGGGTAAATCATGACAAGGTAGACAAGGCCCACCGTCGTCAGGATCTCGAGCGGGCGGTAGAATGTCGAGGACAGCACCCGCCCCTGGTACATCAGTTCGTGCACGCTCAGCACCGAGGCGAGCGAGGTCACCTTGGCGACTTCCACCGCGCGGTTGGTAAAGGCGGGGAGCATCCGGCGGAACACCTGTGGCAGCACCACGCGCCGGAAGGTGGCCGCCCGGCTCATCCCGATGGCCATGGCGCCTTCCCACTGCCCCCGCTCGATCGACTGGATCCCCGAGCGGTAGATTTCGGCCGAAAAGGCGGCCGTGTTCAGGCTGATCCCCAGCACTGCCGCCACAAAGGGCGAGAGCTGGGCGCCGATCACGATGGGAAAGGCGTAAAAAAACCAGATCAGCTGAATCAGCGCCGGGATGTTGCGGAAAATCTCGACAAAGGCCCGCCCGACAAAGCGCAGCGGCGCTGCAGGCGAAACCCGCAGGAGGGCCACGAAGAAGCCGAGGATCAGGCCGACCGCAAGGCAGGCGATCGTGAGTTCAACGGTTACAATCACCCCGCGCCAGAGCACCGGCAGGATCTTGATGACCATCGAGAAATCGAACTGGTATCCCATGTCTCAGACCTCCTGAAGCCGGTCTTCGGCCAGCTTGGCCAGCGACGAGAGCAGGTAGAGCAGCAGGAAGTAGATCAGGGCCAGCAAGGTATAGGTCTCGAGCGGCCGGTAGGTGATCGAGGCGACCTGCATGCCTTGGTAGAGCAGTTCTCCATAGGCCAAGGTAGAGGCCAGCGACGAGGTTTTGATGATCTCGAACGAGCGTTCGACGAAGGGCGCGACCATCCGGCGGGCCGCCTGCGGCACGATGATCCGGCGCAGGGCCTCGGTATGCGACATCCCGAGCGCGGTCGCGCCTTCCCACTGTCCCTTGCCAATGGACTGGATGCCGCCGCGCAGGACCTCGGCGTAGAAGGCGCTCGACTGTGTCGCCAAGGCGATGATCGCGGCCTCCAGCGGTCCGAGGTTCACGTTGGCTACCACCGGCAGCGCATAGTAGACCCAGAAGAAGTGCACGATGCCCGGCGTGTTGCGGTAGAACTCCACGTAGATGGTGCCGATCACCCGCAGCGGCGTGTGGCGCGACATTCGCAGCGTCGCGACCAGCCCGCCCCCAAGGATCCCGAGGATGATCGCGAGAACCGAGATCGCGACCGTGCCCCACAACCCCTGCAACAGCATCGGCCAATAGGCCAGCACCGCTCCGAAGTCCCACTCATATTGCTGCATCGTGTCTCCTGCTTGTCTCGCGCCGCCCGGGGGCGACGCGATGTCTCAAGCGTCCGTCAGGCCGCATCGGGCCCGGCGGTCCAAGGCATCAGTTCCAGTTTTCCTTGACCAGCCCCGGCACCTTCGCCGGGTCGATGCCCTTGGTCTTGATGTAGGCCTCGAAGATCTCGGTGGTCTTGCCACTCTCGTAGGACTTGGTGATGAAGTCGTTCACCCAGTCCTTGAACGAAGGATCCGCCGCCTTGGGAAGGCCGACCGAGGTGGGAACAGCGTGGATCGGCTTGGGCAGCACGACGCTGCCGGTCCCGATGCGCGACACCTGTACGATCAGCGCCGGGTGGAACTGCGATACCGCGTCCACGCGGCGAGAGGCAAAGGCGGCCACGGCCTCGTCGTTCGAGGCAAAGCGCTCGATCTTGGCGTTCGGCAGGGTCTCGGTCAGCAGCCGGTCGACCGTGGTGCCCAGCGTCACACCGACGGTGGTGCCTTCGACGTTCAGGTCCTGCCAGTCGGAGATCTCCATGCCATCCTGGATCAGCGCACCCATGGCATAGTAGAACAGCGGGTGATCCGGGAAATCGATTGCCTTCTTCCGCTCGTCGGTGGCGTCGAGGACGAACATCAGGTCGATCTGTCCGGCCTGGATCGCGGCGACGGAATTCGCCCAGGTCGTTTCGACCGGCTCAAAGGTCACGCCCAGTTCTTCGGCCATCGCCTGCCCCATCTGAACGCCGACGCCGGTCCATTTCTCCGAGATCGGGTCCTTGTAGAACCACGGGTCCGCCGCCGCCATCCCGACCCGCAGCGTGCCGCGCTGGGTGACGGTTTCCAGAGCGGTCTGCGCAACCGCCGGGAGCGCGACGCCAAGGCTCAGAGCGGTGGCGGCTATCGTCTGCATCATTCTGCGTCGTGAGATCATGGGACTTTCCTGTTGGTTGATTGCTTGATTCTTGGTCGCGAACCTCAGAGTCGTTGACCGATGATCGCTGATTGTTGACAATCAACCGCAATCGGAATGTAATCAACAAAAAACTGAGATCCGCCCGTCAACTTCTGCTAGCGCATTGGGAGGAGAGCCAATTTTGGGCACTACAGCTGGGCACGGAGGAGCCATGAGTACGGTGGAGACCAAACCGGGGATGGGAGTGCTGGCGCGCCGCACCTTTCGCGAGCAGATCGTCGAGGCCCTGCGCGGGTCGATCATCAGCGGCGAACTCGCGCCCGGCACGCCGATCGTGGAGTCCGACATGGCGCGCACCTTCGGCGTCAGCCGTGGCCCGCTGCGGGAGGCATTGGGCGACCTGATCAAGGAAGGCCTGCTGGTCACCATCCCGTATACGGGTACCCATGTGGTCGACCTGTCCCTCGACGAGGTGAACGAGATCTTCTCGTTGCGCACCGAGCTCGAAATCTTCGCCTTCCGCCAGCTCTGGGAAAAGCGCGACGCCGCCTACTTCGAGGAATTGAACCGCCGTCACGACCGGCTGCTTGCCAGCATCGCCGAGGGCGACGACGAATCCAGCATCGTCGACGAACTGGCCCTGCACAGCCACGTCTACGAGGCCTGCGGTCATTCCCTGCTGCTGGGGGTCTGGAACGGGATGCGTGGCAAGCTGCAGCTCTACTGGGCCGCGCACCACCGCGCCCACGGACGGCGAGGCCCCCTGCCCGAGGGTCATGCGCGCTATGTCGCGCTGGCCCAGGGGACGGACCTCGACCTCATGATCTCGGAAATCCGCGACCACATGGTGCGCGGTTTCAGCAGGACCGAAGCCTTCCTGCGCGAGCGGGACCAACTGAAGCAAGGCCAGTAGACCATGACAGGGACAGACCGTCCGAACATCCTCCTCATCACCGTCGACCAGTGGCCCGGTCACCTTCTTGGGGCCGCGGGCCACCCGGTCATCCAGACCCCGACGCTGGACGAGCTCTGCCGCAACGGCACGCGCTTTACCAACGCCCAGAGCGAGTGCCCGATCTGTGTGCCGGCCCGGCGCACGCTGATGACCGGCGCCTCGCCGCGCCGTCACGGCGACCGGGTGTATGATGACCAACTCGCCATGCCCGCCGAAACACTGGCCGCGGCCTTCTCGGCCGCGGGTTACCAGACCCAGGGTGTCGGCAAGCTGCATGTGTTTCCCCAGCGGGACCGCATCGGCTTTGACGACGTGCAGCTCGAGGAAGAAGGGCGCGCGCAGTACGGGGTGATGGATGACTACGAGATCTGGCTCGGCGACAAGGGCTACCCGGGCCAGCAGTTCGATCACGGGATGAGCACCGACGGCTACGTGCACAGGCCCTGGCATCTGCCCGAGGATCTCCACGTGACCAACTGGGCCACCCAGCAGATGATCCGCCAGATCAAGCGGCGCGATCCCAAGCGCCCCGGTTTCTGGTACCTGTCCTACCGCCACCCGCACCCCCCGTTGGTGCCGTTGCAGGCTTACCTGGACATGTACCGGGACGTCGAGATCGACTCTCCGCTATCGGACGACTGGGCCGAGACTCAGGACCTGCCTTTCGCGGTCTCGTCCAAGCGGGCCCGCGGCGAAAAGTACTCACCCGCCCAGATCGCCGCGATCCGCCGCGCCTTCTACGCGCTCTGCACCCATATCGACCACCAGCTCCGGCTGGTTATCGGCACGCTCCGCGAAGAGATGCTGCTGGACAATACCATCATCCTCTTCACCTCCGATCACGGCGACATGCTTGGCGACCACGGGCTCTGGGCCAAGAGCCTGTTCTACCAGGGTTCGGTGAACGTCCCGATGATCCTGCTCGGTCGTCCCTGCGATACCGATATCGGGGTCGGCACCGAGGAGGACCGTCTCGTCACCCTTGCCGATGTCATGCCGACGCTCTTGTCGCTCGCCGGGCTGGAGGTTCCCGACACTGCCGACGGGAGGCCGATGGTAGGTCCGGACCCGCGCGCGACGGTCTACGGCGAATTCGGCACCAGTGATGGCGCGACCCGTATGGTCAGGGACGCAAGGTTCAAGCTGATCTACTACCCGGTCGGCAACGTGCGGCAACTCTTCGACCTTGAGGCCGACCCGACCGAATCCCACGATCTGGCGAAGGCCCCCGAACATGCCGAAACGCTCGCCCGGTTGACGGAGCTGCTGATCGCGGAGCTCTACGGCAGCGATCTCGACTGGCTGACCGAGGGCCAGCTGACGGGGCTCCCCGCCAAGGAGGCTGGGCCCCGCCGCAACCGCGATCTGTCGAGCCAGCGCGGCCACCACTGGCCGCCCCAGCTGCATTCCGACATGCCCCAGTTGCTGACCAGCGCATGACCCTCTCGAGCCCCCTCCTCCCCGTCGAGTCCCTGCCGACGGGGCGTGAACTCCTCGCAGAGGGTGCGGCTGCCGCGCGGGACTGGTCGGTTGGTCCGTCTGCCTTTCTCGCGCAGGTGGGCGAAACCAGCGAACACGCCTACAAGCTGCGCTGCATGGCCGAGGGGCGCGTCATGCAGCATGCCCAGCTGGGTTATCGCGACCCTGAGAAAAGCTGCCGCGCCTATGCCGAGATCTGGGCGGCCTGCGACAAGCGCGGGGTGACGGTCGACCGCTATGGCCTCTGCCTCGACTGGTCGATGGCGGTGCCCCGCGCCCTGCGCGCCCGCGCCACCCGTGGCACCGGCATGATCCTTGCAGGCCCCGAGGATTTCGCGAGGCTCGCCAACTCGGCCCCGGTCGCGGCGCACTTCGGCGATTTCGTTCTCGGTTTTCCAGCGGCCTTCGAGAACACCAAGGCGGCGATTGCCGCCGGTGGGACCGTCATCGGGAACCTCGGGCAATACTTCACCTTCCGCATTCCGGGCCACGACGACGATGTCGAGGCGACCCAGCAGACCGTGCGCGCGCTTGGCCTGATCGCGGCGCAGCCGGTTCCGGTGATGGTGCATTCCAACATCGACGACGGCTATGCCGCGCAGTTCACCGACCTGACCTCCTGCCTTGGCATGGTGCTGATCGAGCGTGACCTGATCGAACGCCTGACCGGCGCGCCGATGGGCCACTGCTATGGTCACCATTTTTCCGACCCCTTCGCCCGGCTCGCATTCCAGCGCGCCATGGCGATGGCCGGCGCCATGCCCGGCACGATGATCTATGGGAACACGACCTCCTACCGGGGCTCCGCGGCCGAGAACTACGGTGGGCTCGCCTCCTACCTGCTGGCGGACGCGCTGGGGCAGATGATGCGTCCCACGGGTCATGCGATCAACGCCGTTCCGGTGACCGAAAACGAACGGATCCCCGAAGTGGATGAGGTCATCGAGGCGCAGCTCTTTGCCGGCTCCATGATCCGCCATGCCGAGGGGTTTCCGCCGATGATCGACAACCCGGCGGTCGACCTGCTGGCAACGCGGCTGCTCGAGGGAGCGAAACGCTTTCAATCAAATGTGATGCGCGGACTGGCGGACCGTGGCGTCGATACCGGCTGCCTGTTCCAGTCGCTGCTGGCGCTGCGACGCCTTGGCGCGCGGGTGCTGGAACGCGAATACGGTGCGGGCCCGGAGGATCCCAAAACCACCGGCGGGCGCGCACCGCTGATCGCCGCGACCCTGATCGAGGAACTGGCCGAGATGAGCGCCGCCGCGCTCGAGGGCGCTCCCGCCGACAGTCTGGACCGTATCCGCCGGGCGGCTCCCCGCGTCATGGTCGCCACCTCTGACGTTCATGAGCACGGCAAGATGCTGATCGACCGCATGGCGGTCGATATCGGGGCGATCCCGCTGGATGGCGGAGTCTCGACCGAGCCCGAGCAGCTTGCCCGTCTCGCGGCCGAGCACAAGCCCGACATCATCGCGATCAGCACCTATAACGGCGTCGCGCTGGGATACTACCGCGCCCTGCGACAGGCGCTTGCTGAACAGGGGCTCGACATTCCCGTCCTGATCGGCGGTCGGCTCAATCAGATCCCGGAGGGGTCGAATACCTCGCTCCCGGTGGACGTTGGCGACCAGCTTGCCGAGGCCGGTGCCCTTGTCTGCCGCGAGGCGCGCGAGCTGGTCGAGCGGCTCGACGCGCTAGTCAGCAGGGCCTGAACCGATGGGCTGCTGCACGCCGCAGTCGTCGCCAGTGGTTCCAGCGGCTTCACCCCTGTCCGCACCCTCCCCCGGCACGGTGGCGACAGACCTGCGCGCCATTCCCGGGGGTACCTTCCTGATGGGATACGACGGGCCCGAGATCGTCTCCTCTGACGGTGAACACCCCGTCCGCCCTGCCAGCGTCGGTGCCTTCCGGATCGCAGCTGCAACGGTCACGCGCGCCGAGTTCCGCCGTTTCGCCGAGGCAACGGGCTATCTCACCTCGGCGGAACGCAGCGGCCTTTCCTTCGTGTTCCACGCCTGCCTCGAAGACGCCGAAGCCTTTCCCGCCGACGATCGCGCGCCCTGGTGGCGGGAGGTTCCGGGCGCGAACTGGCGCATGCCGCACGGCCCCGGCTCGGAGCAGGCGGTGCCCGAGGATCACCCGGTCACCCACGTCGACTGGCACGACGCGATCGCTTACTGCCGCTGGTCGGGAACGCGCCTGCCGACCGAAGAGGAATGGGAGTTCGCCGCGCGTGGCGGACTGGATCAGTGCCGCTATCCCTGGGGAAACGAGTTCACCCCCGGCGGCAGGGCGATGGCCACCACCTTCTCCGGTACCTTCCCGACCCCGGACTGCACGGGACCGTTCCTTGGCACTACCCCGGCCCGCCACCATCCGGCGAATGGATACGGGTTGTTCCAGATGACGGGCAATGTCTGGGAATGGTGCCTGCGCCCCGCCGCTGACCGGCGACAGGAGCGAACGGACCTGCGCCCGGTGAGAGGCGGATCGCACCTGTGCCACGACAGCTATTGCAGCCGCTACCGCACCTCCTCCCGCCTCGTGGTCGCAGCGGTAACAACCACGGGACACATCGGTTTTCGGGTCGCGCACGACTAGTATTTGCAGGCGGCGAGGCAGAACCTGAAAGGATGGGCCGAGCTTGCCAGGCGTCTGGACAGCCCCGGCCCCGGCTCTGGTGCAGGAAACTGAACCAGCAGCGCAAATCGCTCGTCGCCGATGGGGCTGAACGGCACCGGACGCGGCGGCCAAACAGGGAGTCGCATGATGTCAGGAGCCAGCTTTCTCTCCAGCGTCGGCGCGCAATTCGACAAGGCGTTTTCTCACATGGAACTGGCACCGGGTCTCGCCGAGCGAATCCGCGCCACCAATTCCATCTATCGCGTCACCTTCGGCGTAAGGCTGCGGGGCGAACTGGTCAGCTTCACGGGTTGGCGCGCGGTCCACTCGGAACATGTCGAACCGGTCAAGGGTGGCATTCGCTACGCGCCTGACGCCAACAGCGACGAGGTCGAGGCGCTGGCCGCGCTGATGACGCTGAAATGCGCCCTCGTCGGCGTGCCCTTCGGCGGGTCCAAGGGCGCCCTGCGCATCGACCGGAGCGAGTGGAACGAGCTCGAACTCGAAAAGATCACCCGGCGTTTCACGCAGGAACTGGCGCGGCGCGGGCTGATCTCGCCCGGTCGCAACGTTCCGGCCCCCGACATGGGTACCGGCGAGCGCGAGATGGCGTGGATGGCCGACGAGTACCGCCGCATCTCGCCGCTGGAGACCCTGAACGCGGCGGCCTGCGTTACCGGCAAACCGCTCTCGCGCGGCGGCATCGCCGGACGGACCGAGGCCACGGGGCGCGGCGTGGCCTACGTGCTGGCCGAGCACTTTGAGGCGACCGGACGGTCGCTCGAGGGTTGCCGCATCATCATCCAGGGGTTCGGCAATGTCGGAAGCCACGCCGCGCTCATCCTGTCGCGCGAGTTCGGGGCCACCATCACCGGAATACTGGAGCGCGATGGCAATCTTTTCGACGAGAATGGCCTCGATATCCCCGCGCTGGTTGCCCATGTGGCCGAGGGCGGAACCATCCGCACCAGCCCGACCGGCCACTTCCGCGCGCCTTCTCCCGCGGCCATCTGTTCAGACTGCGATGTGTTGATCCCGGCGGCGATGGAGAATGCCATCACCGCCGAGAATGCCGCGGACATCAAGGCTCAGGTCATCGTCGAGGCGGCGAATGGGCCGGTCGATTCCGAGGCAGATGCCATACTGCAGGAACGCGGGGTCGAGATCGTTCCCGATCTCTGCGCCAACGCGGGCGGGGTGATCGTGAGCTACTTCGAGTGGGTCAAGAACCTGACCCATATGCCCTTCGGCCTGATGGAACGGCGCATTTCGCAGCGCCGCTTCGGTCATGTCGCGAACCTGATCGAGGGGCTGACACGGCAGGCGCTTCCGGTCAATGTCCGCTCCGAACTGGCCGAGAGCGGCTCCGAACTCGACTTTGTCCGCTCGGGCCTCGAAGACATGATGCGGGCAGCCTACCGGCGGATGGCCAACCGATTGCGCGACCAACCCGAGCTCGGTTCGCTGCGTCAGGCCGGATATGTCCTTGCGATCGAGGAGGTAGCCTATGCCTACCGGGATCTCGGCATCTGACAACCTTTCCCGGGTTTCGGCTGCCCGAGGTCACGAAGGCTGACCTCCCCTGTCACGGCACGCTGCCTGCGGCGAAGGTATCCTTCCAGAGTTTCAGGAGTTGTGCCCGGCGATTGGAGTCCAAAGCCACCAACAGGGGCGGCGCAAGGGCGATGGAACGCCGCGCGCTGAGCGGCAGACCAGTTTCGGAGGCTTCCATCGTCGTGATCAGCCCGACCCGGTCCAGCATGGCGCGCGCCTCGGCTGTCAGCAGGAAGTCGAGCAGGCCAGTCGCCGCGCCCTTTTGCCGGGCCTGTCGCGGGATCATGTAGGCGCGTGACAGGACAAGGGTGTAATCTTCGGGAAGGATGGTGCCCACCTCGGGGCGGGCCGCGCTGGTGACGTAAGATCCCAGAACGTTGTAGGCGACGAGATAGCGTCCCTCGGCCACCCCGGCGATGATCTCGGCGGAACAGCAGGTCGCCACCGCATCGACCCGGGCAAAGCTTTCCAGCAGCGCACCGAAGGTCGTGGCCTCCAAGCTGTCGCTGAAGGCAAAGAGATAGCCGAGCCCCGACTCCGCGATGTCGTAGGTCGCGATCTTGCGGCGAAAGCGGTCGGGATCGTTGCGCAGCGCGTCCAGCAGGGCAAATCGGCTGTTCGGAACCGTATGACCTGCAAACGCTGCCTTGTTGTAGGCAATCACTGCCGGTTCGGTGGTGATCCCCCAGATCTCGTCGCGCCAGCGCCGTGTGGATGGCAGGGCAAGCGTTTCCGGAGAGCGATAGGGCGAGGCGCACCCACCATTCACAAGCCACACCATCTGCTGCACGGCGGAAGACAGGATCGCGTCGGCGCCCGGTTCGTCGCGGCGGCAATCCTCTCGGCTCTTCTCGAACAGCGCGTTCGATCCCCACTGCTCGTAGGTAATGGCAAGGTCGGATCGACGGGCGGCAAAGCTCTCGATCAGGGGGCGAATGATGGCGATGTCGGTGGTCGAGCGGATGAGGAAGGGAGTGTCGCCCTGCCCGAACCGCTCGGTCGTCTCCTGAGCGGGCGCGAGGCTCGGGCAGAGGGCAAGCAAAAGGAGAAGGCAAAATACCCGGATCATGCGGTGTCCCTAGCGGCCGGCAGGACAAGGGCAATGCGAAAGCCCTGCCCGTCCTGCGTAATCTCCATGGTGCCACCGAACGCTGCGGCAACCGATTGCACGATCGACAAGCCGATACCGCTGCTGTTCTCGCCCGAGCGGGCACTGCGGTTGTGCCGCTCGCCCATCCGCGCGATCACCGCGTCATCCGGGCCGGGGCCGCTGTCGCGGACCCAGAGGATCGCATCGTTGCCGCGCCGCTCGGTCCCAATCAGGATTGGCGATGCCCCGTGGGTCAGCGCATTGACCAGCAGGTTGCGCGTCGCCTCTCCCAGCGAGAAGGCATCGGCGCGGACCATCACGGGTTCGTCGCCGATCTCGAGTTTCAGGCTCGCGCCGGGCGCAAGAACCGCGTGGTCCTCCCGCTCCATGATCTCCAGCGCGATGTCTCGCAGATCGACCGCGACGCGCGGGGCACTGTCGCTGCGATGCATGACGAGGGCGCGGCTCAGAAGCTGATCCAGCAGCGTGGCCAGCGAACGGGTCCTGACCAGCAGCCGGTCCAGCGCGCGATTGCGGGCTGCACCCTCCGGCTCGTCGGCCGCGAGTTCGGCCTGGATCCGGATTGCGGCCACTGGCGTACGGAGCTGATGCGCCGTGTCGGAAATGAGGGTGCGCATGGATTCCACCTGCCCCTCCAGCCGTCCCATGAAGCGGTTCAGCGCGCCCAGCATCACCTGCAATTCGCGCGGAAGCCTGGCCATCGGGATGGCGGTCAGGTCGTAGGGATCGCGCCGGGCAAGGTCTTCGGTTATCGCCTCCAGCGGTCGCATCGCCTGTCGCACGACGGCCCAGGCGATGACCAGCAGGGCAGCCCCCGCCGCGGCCATAGGCAGCAGCGCGTCGAGGCTCAGTTCGCGGGTCATCACTTTGCGCGCCCGCAGGGTCTGCCCGACGATCACATCGACGGTGCCCGAGAAATCGCGTTCGACAAAGCGGCGGCTGACCGAGACGAAACGGGCGGGTTCACCGTGCAGCGCAGCATCGAAGAAGACCGATCGCCCCCGCTCCGGCGGCGTGATCTGCACCTCCGGATCGAGGCCGGTGATCAACGTCCCGCCGGGCCCGCGCACCGAGTAGTAAACGCGGTCATCGGGCGCCTGCGCCAACAACTCGAAGGCCGAGACCGGCAGCATGACCAGCGGGACACCGTCCTGGATTCGGATCGACTCGGCGATGTCATGGGCCGCGCCTAGCAGGATCCGGTCGTAGGATTGACGCGCCGCCTGCCGCCCGTTCCACCACGTCGACGCGGCAACCAGCACGCCACCCAGCACCATGATCGCGAGGACGGCAAACAGGACGCGGGTGGCAAGGGCGCGCGGCCTAGTCATTCAGGCCGATCCGGTATCCGATGCCGCGTTGCGTGGTGATGGCGACATCGCTGCCGCTGAATTTCTTGCGCAGGCGGGCGATGTAGAGCTCGATTGCGTTCTCCCCGACATCGGCATCCTCGAACCCGTAGAGCGTGTCGTAGAGGCGCGCCTTTGACAGGTACTGCCCCTGGTGGCGGATCAGCGCGTCCAGCAGCGCGGCTTCACGGCGGGTCAGGTCCAGCGGAAGCGTTCCCAGCATCGCGCTCCGGTCCTTCAGGACGTAGGTCAGCGAGCCCAGCGTGATCGTCTCGGACTTGCGGGCGGCATCGCGACGCACCAGCGCGCGCAGCCGTGCCTCCAGTTCGCGCTGGTCGAAGGGCTTGCCAAGGAAATCGTCCGCCCCCTGGTCCAGCGCCTCGACCCGGTCGTCGACCGAGGCCAGCGCCGTCAGCATGAGGACCGGGGTGCGGTCGGCGCCTACCCGCATCTCGCGCAGGAGCGAGAGGCCGGATCCGTCGGGGAGGTTGATATCCAGAATGATGGCGTCATAGGCCTGCACCGCGCGAAAGTCGCGAGCCTCCTCGACGCTCGCGGCAAGGTCGCAGGTCAGGCCGGAGCGCGCGAGGTGAGCGACGACTCCCTCGGCGAGGTCCTCGGCGTCCTCGACCATCAGAATACGCACGGCTCCTCCCCCGCGTTTTCGCCGTGAGTGACAGGTTCACGACAGGAACATTGGTTACACATCCTGAACCCGCAGGAAAGAGGCCGCTGGCCCGGCCCTGTCGGAGTTCGGTTCCGGCGCATGGGAGCGCGCCGGGCGAAGCCTGAGGAGGACCAAATGAAACGAACCGCAACCCGTGGCGCGATTGCCGCCATCGCCCTGTCCCTGAGCGCCTTCGCGGCCTCGGCACAGGAAAACCCCGAATGCATCGCGCCGGCCAACCCGGGCGGCGGCTGGGACTTCACCTGCCGGCAGGTCGGCAAGTCGCTGCAGGATCTCGGCCTGATCGACCAGACCATGCAGGTGGTCAACCTCGCCGGTGGTGGCGGTGGTGTCGCCTTTGCCGAGGTGGTGAACAAGCGCAATGACGACGACAGCCTGATCGTCGCGGCCTCGTCCGCCACCGCGACCCGGCTGGCGCAGGGCGCCTATCCGGGCAACACGATGGAGCAGGTGCGCTGGCTCGCCTCGGTCGGTGCCGACTACGGCGTGATCGCCGTTGCCAAGGACAGCGACATTGAAACGCTCCCGCAGCTGCTCGACAAGATCAAGTCGGACCCGGGCGCGGTTTCGATCGCAGGCGGTTCCGCCGTGGGCGGCTGGGACCACCTCAAGGTGCTGATCGCGGCCTCGGCCTACGGCATCGAGGATGTTCGGAAGGTCAAATACATCGCCTTCGACGGCGGCGGCGAGGCGGTGACCCAATTGCTGGCGGGTTCGGTTCAGGGCTTTACCGGCGACATCTCCGAAGCCAAGGGTTTCGTCGACTCCGGCGACATCAGGGTGATCGCCGTCCTCGCGCCCGAGCGGCTGGGCGGCGAATTCGCCGACTTCCCGACGGCGCGCGAACAGGGCGTTGACGCCATCGGCGCGAACTGGCGCGGCTTCTATGCCCCGGGCGGCATGTCGGACGAAGCCTACAATGCATGGGTGTCCAAGATCGGAGAGCTCTACGCCTCCGACGAATGGAAAGCCGTGATGGATGCCAACGGCATGGCGCCGCTGGACCTGCAGGGGGACGCATTCCAGTCCTTCGTCCATGACTCGGTCGCACAGATCCAGGCGATCTCGAAAGAGATCGGCATCATCAAGTAACCGCCTGCCACTCACGGGCGCTCGCCGGGTGCTGCGCGAAAGTGCGGTGCCCGGCACCTAACTGAACTCGGACACAGGAGATCCGCCATGAGCGATCGCATCTTCGGTGTCGTCGGCATGCTCCTCGCCATCGGCTACGCTCTTGCGGCCTTTGCGATCGAGGAGAGCTTTCTTTCGGATGCCGTCGGACCCAAAGCCTTTCCCCTTATCATTGCGACCATTCTGGGCCTCTCCAGCGCGGTCATCGTCCTGCGGCCCGACGCGGAACCGACATGGCCCGCGCTCGGTCGGCTGGTCGAGATCGTTGCCGCCGTGGTGGTCCTGATTCTTTATGCCGAGATGCTGCCGGTCGCGGGCTTCATCATCGCCACGGCCTTTGCTGCGGCCTACCTCGCATGGCGGCTAGGCTCCTCCGCGCTCGAAGCGGTTGCCGTCGGCATCGGCACCTCCATCGGCATCTACGTCATCTTCCACCTTGTCCTCGGCCTCTCGCTGGCCCGCGGCCCATTCGGTTTCTGAGGAGGGAACGCAATGGAACTTCTCTCGAACCTCGGCGATGGCTTCTTCATCGCCCTGACATGGCAGAACCTCGGGCTGGCGCTACTTGGCTGTTTTCTCGGCACCATCATGGGTGCCCTGCCGGGCCTTGGCCCCTCGAACGGGGTCGCCATCCTGATCCCCCTCGCCTTCACGCTGGGCCTCGGCGCGACACCCTCGCTGATCCTGCTCACCTCGGTCTACTACGGCGCCATGTACGGTGGCCGTATTTCGTCGATCCTGCTGGGCATTCCCGGGGACGAGCCTGCGATGATGACCGTTCTCGACGGCTACCCGATGGCCAAGAAGGGTCTTGCGGGCGAAGCGCTGTCGCTCTCGGGCATCGCGTCCTTCATCGGGGCCTTCCTGGCCACCTGGGGCCTGATCCTGCTGGCGCCGCAACTGGTCAAGATCGCGCTGCTGTTCGGCCCGGCCGAGTATTTCGCGCTCTTCGCGCTCGCCTTCATGACGCTTGGCGGGGTGTCCTCGACCAACCAAGCCAAGTCGGCCTTCGCGGCGGCACTGGGCCTCGGCCTCGCCACCATCGGCGTGGATACCCAAACCGGTGTGCCGCGCTTCACCTTCGGCGAGGTGCATCTCTATGACGGGCTCGACTTCCTCGTCGCCATCGTCGGCCTCTTCGCCCTGTCCGAGGTCTTCATCTTCCTTGAAACCCGCCACGGCGGTTCGGATGCCGCGGGCCGCAATATGCAGATCGGCAAGCTCTATCCGCCGATGTCGATGCTGAAGCAGTGCACCCCGACGATGCTGCGGACCTCCGTTCTGGGTTTCATCGCAGGCGTCCTGCCGGGGGCCGGGGCCTCGCTGGGGTCCTTCATCTCCTACTCGATGGAGAAGCGGCTGGTCGACAAGGAAGGCACCTTCGGCACCGGCGATCCGCGTGGCGTGGCTGCGCCCGAAGCCGGGAACAACGCTGCGGCGGGCGGTGCGCTCGTGCCGATGCTCGCGCTCGGGGTTCCCGGATCGGGCACCACGGCGGTCTTGCTTGCCGTGCTGCTCTCGCTGAACATCACGCCGGGGCCGCTGCTGTTCACCCAGAACCCGGATGTGGTCTGGGGTCTGATCGCCGCGCTCTTCATCGCCAACTTCATGCTGCTCGCGCTGAACATCCCCATGGTGGGCCTGTTCACACGGGTGCTGATGGTGCCCTCGCGGATCCTGATGCCTATCGTCGCGATGGTCAGCTTCGTCGGGATCTACGGCATCTCGGGGTCGACCTTCGACCTGCTGGTGATGATCGGCTTTGGCGTCCTGGGCTGGGTGCTGCGCAAGTTCGACGTGCCGCTGGTGCCGATCATCCTCGGGACGCTGCTGGGCAATGCGATGGAGAACAACCTGCGCCGGGCAGTCACCATCGACAACGGCAACTGGTTCACGCTGTTCGACAGCCCGCTGGCACTGACGCTCTGGGTCATCGCGATCATCGGGTTCGTTCTGCCCTTGATCGTCGGGGCGCGAGTCAAGTCCGGCATGCACGCCCGCCGCGACGAAGAGGGCGCGATCAGCGACTGACACTGGCAAAGGTCACTCCCGGAGCCATCCGGGAGTGACTATAGGCGCCCATTGGCGCGTTGATGACTCGATAGACGAGAGTTGTTCGAGGACTTCTAGAAGTACTGGGGATTGCGGTCCCGGATGGTGTTGGCCATCGCAAGCGTACCGGACAAGTGCTCCCGCAGCGCCGCGCAGGCCGCGTCCGTATCTCCCGCCTCGATCGCATCAAGAATCCGTGTATGGCAGTCGAGAATGGATTGGATCTTGCCCGGATCCGGCAGGTTCAGCTTGCGAAGCCGGTCGATGTGGCCGGATCGCGCGTCGATCAGGCCATAAAGCTTTTCCATCCCCCCTGCTTCATAGAGCGCGAGGTGGAATGACCGGTCGAGCCGCGCGAAGGCGTCTAGATCCCCGGTGTCGCGGGCCACGACCTGCTGCGCGAGGATCGACCGGGCGGTCGCCGTCAGCGCCGGATCCCGTTTCGCTGCGATACGCCGTACGATCTCGAGCTCGAGCGAGAGCCGCAGGAAATGGGTCTCCTGGGCATGCTCGATATCGATTTTCGACACTTCGGTCTTCGACTGCGGAAAGGTGTCGATCAGCCCCTCCTCTTCCAGCTTGATCAGCGCGTCGCGCACGGGCGTGAGGCTGACGCGATACTCGGCCGCGATCTCGGCGCGGGACAGCGCCTGTCCGGGCTCAAGGTCGAGGTCGAGAATCCGCTCCCGCAGCGAATCGTGCAGCTGCAGGCTGACGGATCCGCGCTTGAGTTGCTGTCGGATCGGTTGTGGCGGGGCCAGTTTGTTGGTCGAAGCGATCATTACACCTGAAGTCTCGAAGTCTGCTGGTCGAGTATAAAGAACTCTTGCCTGATGAATACTAATATATTAGTGCATTAGTCAGTCGGGAAGAGGATTCCCGAACGATGAGGGAGGAAAACCTATGAAATTCACCAAAGCATCCGTGCTGGCCGGCGGCGTTTCGCTGCTCGCTTGCGCTGCTTCTGCCGAAACTCTGAACATCCAGACGTCCTTCAACGCCGGTGACTTCTCGACCCAGTACCTGACCGAGACCTGGCTGCCGAAGATCAGCGAGATGACCGATGGCCGGATCGAGATCGTCCTGACCCCCAACGGTTCGGTCGTGCCCGCGCGTGAGACCCCCGAAGCGGTCGCCGCAGGCGTGCTCGACGGCGACTTCACATCGGTGAACTACTTCGCCGGTCTCGAACCCGCCTATGCCATCATGGGTGACCTGATCTCGGGCTACGACACGCCCGAACAGATGCTCGGCTTCTGCAAGGACGGCGGCGGCGAGGCGATGATGCAGAAGGCCGCGGACTCCGTGACCGATGGCGAAGTGCACGTCGTCGCATGTGGCCCCTACTCGCGCGAGGCGCTGCCCGCCCGCGTGCCGATCCGTACCTTCGAAGACCTCGCCGGCAAGAAGATCCGCTCGCCCGAAGGTCTGGCCGCAGCCGTGTTTCAGGCCGCTGGCGCTTCGCCTGTCTCGATCCCCTTCTCCGAAGTCTTCGGGGCGCTTGAAAAGGGCATCGTCGATGCTGCCGACGCCTCGGCCTACGTGAACAACGACGCCACCGGCCTGCACGACGTCGCGCCCTACCCGCTCTATCCGGGCATCCACTCGATGCCGTCGATGCAGTTCACCATCAACGCCGAGAAATGGGAAAGCCTGTCCGCAGAGGATCAGCAGGCGCTGCGGACGTGGTGGTACGATACGATGTACGCCATGGCCGCCGAAGTGACCAAGCTCGACAAGGAACTGGCCGAGCGCGACGCGGCCGGCGGCAAGATCGAGGTGATCGACTGGCCGCAGGACAGCCGCGACAAGCTGCGCGAAGTCGCCCGTGCCCAGTGGGAAGACTACGCGACCAAATCCGACCTGGCTAAGGAAGCGCTGGACGCGAACCTCGCCTACATGAAGCAGATCGGCCTGTTCAAGGACTGATCCGAACCGCCGCACCGGGCTGCCGGTGCGGCGCATCCAACATTCTCCGGGGGGTGTCATGAAGAACCTTCTGGCCCGCTTCGCCGATGGCATGGACCGCGTCAGCGTCTTCATCGGTCAGGGCTGTTCCATCCTGTTTCTGGCCTGCATCGTGATCTCTGCCGCCGAGGTCGTCCTGCGCTATGGCTTCGATCGTCCGACGGTCTGGTCGACCGAGCTCGCCATGACGCTCTGCGCGACCGCCTGGGTGCTGGCCGTTGGCTTCGTCACCGAACGCAACCGCCATATCTCGATCACCATGCTCGAACTCGTCGTCGGTCCGCGCATCTGGCGTCTGTTCCGGCTGTTCCAGATGCTGATCGCCTTTGGCGCAATCGCGGTGCTGACCATGGCCCTCTGGAAGCCTGCGATGAAGGTTCTCAGCCGCACCGAGTATTCCGGCACCGCCTTCAACTCGATCCAGCCCACGATCTTCAAGGTGCTGATCGTGATCGGCTGCTTCCTCTACCTCGCCCAGCTGATCGCCAACCTGATCCGCTGGTTCCAGCACACCGAAGGAGACCTGTCCGGTGGGCATTGAAATCATCACCCTCCTGATCGTCGTCTCGCTGCTGGCCCTGATGGCCATCGGCGTCCCGCTCGGCATCACCACGCTGACCGTCTCGCTGGCGACGGCGATCCTCTACTTCGGCGAACGCGCGGGCTTCTTCATCGTTGCCGCCAACGTCAGCGAGGTGCTGCACAAGTACGAGCTGATCGCGGTTCCCTTCTTCGTCTTCATGGCGAACGTCCTCGAACGCTCCGGCATCGCGAAGTCGCTGTTCGACTCGATGGCGATCATGGGCGGGCGTTTCCGCGGTTCGGTCGGGGTTCAGACCTGCATCGTCGCCGTGGTACTCGCGGCCATGTCCGGGATCATGGGCGGCGAGATCGTCATGCTGGGCCTGATCGCCCTGCCCCAGATGCTGCGCCTCGGCTACGACAAACACCTCTCGATCGGCATCATCTGCGCCGCCGGTGCACTCGCCACGCTGATCCCGCCGTCGGTGGTTCTGATCATCTACGGCCTCGCCGCACAGGTCTCGATCACCAAGCTTTTCGCCGCCTCGGCGGTGCCGGGCCTGATCCTCGCATCGCTCTACATCGTCTACATCCTCGTCCGCGTGCGGCTGAAACCGTCGATGGCACCGATCTACGACATCCCGGAAACCGGCCTGCCCTTCTTCCAGCGGCTGCGTTTCCTCAAGGGGGTGATCCTGCCCGGTATCCTGATCGGTGCGGTTCTGGGCGTGATCTACACGGGCATCGCCACCGTGACCGAGGCGGCCGCCATCGGTGCCGTCGGCGCGCTGGTCGTAGCCGCCGTAAGGGGCGAGCTGAACTGGAAAATGACCCGCGACGCCATGCGCCAGACCGTTCTGACGGTCGGCTCGATCATCTGGCTGGTCCTCGGGGCCGTGTCGCTGATCGGCATCTACAACCGCATCGGCGGCGGCGACTTCCTGCGCGGCCTGCTGACCGGGCTCGACCTGGCGCCGATCATGGTGATCGTCGTGATGATGCTGATCGTGATGGTGCTCGGCACCTTCCTCGAATGGATCGCGATCATCTTCATCACCGTGCCGATCTTTGCCCCCGTGGTGGTCGACCTCGGGTTCGACCCGGTATGGTTCGGCGTTCTCTTCGCCATGAACATCCAGATCTACTACCTCTCGCCCCCCTTCGGACCGGCCTGCTTCTTCCTGAAGTCCGTCGCGCCCAAGGGCATCGAGCTGCAGGACATCTTCGTCGCTGTGCTGCCCTTCATCGGACTTCAGGCGGTCGGACTGTTCCTCGTGCTCTTCATCCCCGAACTGGCGCTCTGGCTGCCGTCGATGCTGGATTAAGGAGGAACACAGATGTCCGACAACGATCTCACCCGGCAGGACGAGGATATCTCGCAACCCGAGTTCGAGGCCGAGAACGCCTTCCGCAACTATGACTTCGGCAACTGGCCCGAGGTCTTCGGCCTCCTCCTCACCGCCCTGCTCGTCTGGCTTACCTTCGCTCTCACCGGATAACCGCAATGACCCGCAAGACCCCTCAGGATCTCCGCTCAGCCCGCTGGTTCGCGCCGGACGACCTCCGCAGCTTCGGTCACCGTTCGCGCATGATGCAGCTTGGCTATGCCGAGGACGATTTCCGCAACAAGCCCGTGATCGGCGTGCTCAACACCTGGTCCGAGCTGAACACCTGTCACGCGCACTTCAAAGACCGCGTGCAGGACGTGAAGCGCGGCGTACTGCAAGCCGGGGGCTTCCCCGTCGAGATGCCCGCACTCTCGGTCGATGAAAGCAACATCAAGCCGACCTCGATGCTCTACCGCAACATGCTGGCGATGGAGACCGAGGAGATGATCCGCTGTCACCCGCTCGACGGCGTGGTGCTGATGGGCGGCTGCGACAAGACCACGCCGGGCCTCGTCATGGGCGCTATCTCGGCCGGGGTGCCGCTGATCTACCTGCCCGCCGGTCCGATGCTGCGCGGCAACTACGCGGGCAAGATCCTCGGCTCCGGCTCGGACGCCTGGAAGTACTGGGACGAGCGCCGCGCCGGCAACATCTCGGACGAGGAGTGGCTGGGCGTGCAGGGCGGCATCGCCCGTTCGGCGGGCACCTGCATGACCATGGGCACCGCCTCGACCATGACCGCCATCGCCGACGCGATGGGCATCACCCTGCCCGGCGCGTCCTCGATCCCGGCGGTGGATGCGAACCACCAGCGCATGTCGGCGGCCTGTGGGCGCCGGATCGTCGAGATGGTCTGGGAAGACCTCACGCCCGACCGGATCATCACCGCGGGCGCCTGCCGCAACGCTGCCATCGTCGCCATGGCCACCGGCTGCTCCACCAACGCTGTTGTTCACCTGATCGCAATGGCCCGCCGCGCCGGGGTCCCGATGCAGCTCGAAGAGCTCGACGAACTCGGCCGCACCACGCCGCTGATCGCCAACGTCCGCCCCTCCGGCAAGGACTACCTGATGGAGGACTTCTATTACGCCGGGGGTCTGCGCGCCCTGATGAAGCAGATCGAGGACCGGCTCGATACCTCCTGTATGACCGTCACCGGCAAGACCATGGGCGAGAACCTCGAAGGTGCGGTGGTCTACAACGAGGACGTGATCCGACCGCTGTCGAACCCGGTCTACCACGAGGGCTCGCTCGCGGTGCTCAAGGGCAATCTCTGCCCCTCGGGCGCCGTGATCAAGCCTGCCGCCTGCGATCCGAAGTACCATGTGCACGAAGGTCCGGCGGTGGTGTTTGACAGCTACCCCGAGATGAAGAAGTTCGTCGACGACGAGAACGCCGAGGTCACCCCCGACACTGTCATGGTGCTGCGCAACGCAGGGCCGCTCGGCGGCCCCGGCTTCCCCGAATGGGGCATGCTGCCGATCCCCAAGGCGCTGATCAAGCAGGGCCACCGCGACATGCTGCGCATCTCCGACGCGCGGATGTCGGGCACCTCCTACGGGGCCTGCGTGCTGCACGTCTCGCCCGAGTCCTACGTCGGCGGCCCGCTTGCGCTGCTGAAGACCGGCGACATCGTTCGGCTCGACCTGCCCAACCGTTCCCTCGACATGCTGGTCTCCGAAGAGGAGCTGGCCGAGCGCCGCAAGGCTTGGGTCGCGCCCGAACCCCGTTTCGAACGCGGCTGGGGCTGGATGTTCTCCAAGCACGTCACGCAGGCCGACCAGGGCTGCGACTTCGACTTCCTGCAATCCGATTTCGGCAAGACTGCCGGCGAACCCGATATCTTCTGAGGTTACCAATGACCGACTACGTCCTCTCCGACGAGACCCGCGCGCGTTACAAGCGCATCTCCACCGCCTCCATCGCGACCCAGCTTTACAAGCGCGGCCTGCGCAACCAGTTCATCCAGGGTGTCAAGCCGGTCTCGAAAAAGGCCGAAACCATGGTCGGACAGGCCTTTACCCTGCGCTACATCCCGGCGCGCGAAGACCGCAACCAGCTGGAGGTGTTCCGCAACGCCGACCACCCGCAGCGCGTCGCGGTCGAGACATGCCCCCCGGGCCAGATCCTCGTGATGGACGGGCGCGGTGATGCCAGCGCGGCGACCGCCGGGTCGATCCTGATCACCCGCATGGATGTGCGCGGCTGTGCCGGTGTCGTCTCCGACGGCGGCTTCCGCGACTTCGAAGGCATCGGCGAACTGAACATGCCCGCCTTCTGCGCCGGTCCCTCGGCCCCGACCAACCTCACCAAGCACGAGGCGCTGGACATCAACGTGCCGATCGCCTGCGGCGGGGTCGCCGTGTTCCCGGGTGACGTGCTGGTCGGCGATGGTGACGGCGTGATGGTGATCCCCGCCCACCTCGCCGACGAGATCGCCGAGGTCTGCGCCGGGATGGAGGATTTCGAAGCCTTCGTGCTCGAAGAAGTGCTGAACGGTACCCCGATCATCGGCCTCTATCCCTGCACCAAGGAAGAGAACCAGAAGAACTTCGACGCGTGGATGGAGAAGAAGGGCAAGTAAGCCTGCCCCGCGCGTAACACAGACCCGGGTCCGTCACGGCCCGGGTTCCCCATTCGAAAGGAGCCCTTCATGGACGGAACGACCGCCAATTTCACCCCGCACGGCAAGCACCTGATCGCAGGCGAGTGGATCGCGACGGAAGAGACCTTCCGCTCCGAACCCGCCCATGGCGAGGCGCATGACTTCTCCGTTGGCACCCCCGCCCTCGTCGACCGCGCCTGCCAGGCTGCCGAAGACGCATTCTGGACCTATGGCTATACCACCCGCGAAGCCCGCGCTGCCTTCCTCGAGAGGATCGCCGACGAGATCGAGGCCCGCGCCGAGGCCATCACCCAGATCGGCACCGAGGAAACCGGCCTGCCCACCGCCCGCCTGCAGGGCGAGCGCGGCCGCACCACCGGCCAGTTGCGCCTCTTCGCGTCCCACATCCGCGCCGGTGACTACCTCGACCGCCGCCACGACGAGGCACTGCCTGACCGCCAGCCGGTTCCCCGCCCGGAGCTGTTCATGATCCAGCGTCCGATCGGCCCGGTGGCCGTCTTTGGCGCCTCGAACTTCCCGCTCGCCTTCTCGACCGCCGGGGGCGACACCGCCGCCGCGCTGGCCGCCGGTTGCCCGGTCGTGGTCAAGGGCCACGGCGCGCACCCCGGCACCGGCGAGATCGTGGCCGAGGCCATCAATGCCGCGATCGAGGCCTGCGGCATGCCCGCGGGTGTCTTCTCGCTGGTGCAGGGCGGCAACCGCACCGTCGGGCAGGCCCTTGTGCAGCACCCACTGATCAAGGCGGTCGGCTTCACCGGCTCGCTCGGCGGCGGCCGCGCCCTGTTCGACCTCTGCGCCCAGCGTCCCGAGCCGATCCCCTTTTTTGGCGAGCTCGGTTCGGTCAACCCGATGTTCATGCTGCCGGAGGCCATCGCGGCTCGTGGTGCCGACCTCGGCAAGGGCTGGGCCGGTTCGCTGACCATGGGCGCGGGGCAGTTCTGCACCAACCCGGGCATCGCCGTCGTGATCGAGGGCCCCGAGTCCGACGCCTTTGTCGAGGCGGCGCGCGCGGCGCTTTCCGAGAGCGGCGCGCAGGTGATGCTGACCGGCGGCATCGCCGCTGCCTACAGCTCCGGCGCGGCCCGTATTGGTGGTCAGGCCGGGGTCAAGGACCTGCTCACCTCCATGTGCGACCGGCGCGAGGCAAAGCCCTTCCTCTTCAAGGTCTCCGCCGCCGACTGGCTCGGCAACCACGCCCTCAGCGAAGAGGTCTTCGGCCCGCTCGGTCTCGTCGTCGTGGTGCAGGATGCGGCCGAGATGGCAAAGGTGGCGCGCAGCTTCGACGGTCAGTTGACCACGACCCTGCACATGGACGAAGGCGATGCGGCGCTGGCCGCTGACCTGCTGCCGATCCTCGAACGCAAGGCCGGCCGCATCCTCGCCAACGGTTTCCCGACCGGCGTCGAGGTGACCGACACCATGGTCCACGGCGGCCCCTACCCCGCCTCGACCAACTTTGGGGCGACCTCAGTCGGCACCCTCTCGATCCGGCGCTTCCTGCGCCCGGTCTGCTACCAGAACCTGCCGGTCGGACTCCTCCCGCGCGACCTGCAGTGACCGGGGCGGTTGGCGCGACCTCGGGGTCTGCGCCAGCCGCTCAATTCGGCCCGGACCGCGCGGCATGGCGCGGTGCGCGAGCCCTGCGTGACCTTTGGGCTTGCCTGCAGCATCAGACCATCCCTCTGCGGCAAAAGACGATTTCCGGATTGCATCGACCGCCCAGTGCGTCCGTTACTGGGGCGCAGTTGGTTCTCCGCCCCGGAGGACGTCATGCACGGAGGCCGGAATGACCGAGACCATGATGACCTTGGACGAGGTCGAGGCAGCCGCCTTTCGCGCGCTCAGGGCGACAGGCGCGTCAGCGGCCCAGGCCGCGCCGGTAGCACACTCGATCCGGGCAGCCGAGGCCGAGGGCACACGAGGCATCGGCCTCGGCTACCTGCCCTACTACTGCGGGCACCTCACCGTCGGAAAGATCGTCGGCGATGCGAGCCCGGTTGCCAGTTCTCCCGCGCCCGCGCTGATCCGGGTCGATGCCGCGTCCGGCTTTGCCCACCCGGCCTACATTGCCGGAGAGGAAATGCTGATCGCCGCAGCTCAATCACAGGGCATCGCGCTGATGGGCATAGCCAACGCCTATGCCTGTGGCGTTCTCGGCTACTTTACCGACCGGCTTGCGCGGCGCGGCCTCGTCGCGATCATGACCGCCAATGCATCGTCCACGATGGCGCCATTCGGTGGCCACGCACCGTTCTTCGGAACCAACCCGTGGTCCTTCGCGGCGCCCCGGGCGCAGGAACCGCTGGTCATCGACTCCTCTTCCTCGGCAACCGCCTTCGTCAACATCGCCAACGCGGCGGCGGCGGGTCAGGCAATTCCGCCGACCTGGGCCCTCGATGCCGACGGGCAGCCGACGACCGATCCAGCACAGGCGCTGGCTGGCTCCATCGCACCGGCTGGCGGCCACAAGGGCGCGGCGCTCGCGCTCATGGTAGAGGTTTTGGCCGCCGGTCTGACCGGCGCGAACTGGTCCTACCAAGCCTCCTCGCTGGGCGACGACAATGGCGGTCCGCCCAACCTCGGGCAGACGCTGATTGCCATCCGCGCCGACGGGCTGAACGCGGGTAACCCGCTTGTGCCGAGGCTGGATTCCATGCTCTCGGCGATGACCGATCAGCCGGGCACACGTGTCCCCGGCGACCGGCGACATGCCAACCGGCGTCGCGCAGAGGCAAATGGAGTCGCTGTTGACGCAGCGCTGCTCGAAACCCTCCGTAGTCTCAAGGCAATCTCTTAAGCCCTTCTGAACGAGAGACATTTCGGGGAGTATCTGCTGAATGACCGCGCTTGTTCCGATCGTATCCGCGCGCGCGTGGCGCCAGTACCAGCCCTTCGAGGGCGGTTCGTACATCTGCCGGGGCCAGACGGAACACGGGTTTCATGCAGTGATCGTGGAACTTGTGGCGGCGGACGGGACCGTCGGCTGGGGCGAGGCGGCACCGCTCGGCGCCTTCTATGCCGAGGCCTTTCCCGAAGAGATGGCGGAAGGCACCGCGCGCCTGTTGCCAGAGGTGATCGGCCTCTCTGCCGATGCGCCTGCGCGGCTCTCGGACCGGCTGAACGAGGCCATGCTGGGCCAACCGGGTGTGAAATCCGCGCTTGACATGGCCGCCTGGGATCTCGCCGCGCGGCGCGCAGGGCTGCCGCTGGCCGACCTGTTGGGCGGCGTGGCCCAGAGATCGACCGCGCTCTACCGTTCGATCAGCCAGGCGACTCCCGACGAGATGGCCGAGAGTGCGCGCCACTACCTCGACGAAGGCTACCGGAGGTTGCAGGTCAAGGTCGGGCAGGATCCGCTGGAGGACATCGAACGCCTGCGCGCGGTGCGGTCGGCGGTGCCCGCCGACGTCGTCCTCTATGCCGATGCCAACGGCGGCTGGCTGGTCGACGACGCCCTGCGCTTCCTGCGCGGGACCGGTGACGTCGATTTCTGGCTCGAACAGCCCTGCATGACGCTTGCCGAGAACCGCAGGCTCGCCCGCTCCTGCCCCCACCCCTTCATCCTGGATGAGGGGATTACCGGCCTGACCTCGCTGCTGGAGGCGCATGCCGATGGGCTGATCTCGGGCGTGACACTCAAGATCGCGCGCCTTGGCGGCGTCGGACCGACGCGCGTGCTCCGCGATGTGGCGACAGCGCTGGGGCTGAAGGTCACCATCGAGGATACCGGCGGCAGCACCATCGACACAGCGGCCACCGCCCATCTGATGGCGAGCGTTCCGGCGCGCCATGTCGCTCATACGGTCGATTTCATGAACTGGGTGACCGTGCAGAACGCAACCGGAATGCCGCCCTGCTCGAACGGGCTGCTGCACCTGCCCGAGGGGCCCGGACTGGGCATCACTGTCGATCCCGAGCAATTCGGCGCACCCTTCGCGACGGCTGGCTGACCAACACGTCGCGAAGAGCTTGATTTTTCCTAGCCTGCCGTTCCGGACGCGGAGAGAGTCAGATCCGCGATAGCCGTCACCTCGATGCGCATCCCCTCCGCCACCAGCGCGGCGACAACAAGGCTCGCCCGGTTCGGATAGGGCGCGCTGAAGTAGCGTTTGTAGACCTCGTCCACAGGCTTCATGTCGGCAACGTCCAGCAGGAAGATCTGCACCTGCACGATATCGTCCAGCGTTCCACCCGCCTCCTCAAGCACGGCGCGCATGTTCTGAAACGTCAGCTCGGCTTGGGCGGTGATGTCGCCTTTGAGGATGGCGCCCTCTGCCGTGATCGGCCCGTGGGTCGTGTAGAGCAGGCCGTTGGCGCGAATGCCCCAGGAAAACGGCTGCGGCGCTGGCGGCAGGCCGCCGGTGATTTCTTCCTTCATCTGGTGCTGTCCCTCATCGTTTGCAGATCGTGATACCAGCGATGCCCGGGGTCGATCAGGGCAAGCTGAGTGCCGAAATGGTCGGCGTCGACACAGTGAAAGCTGGCGAGGTCTGGTTTCCCTTCCAGCAGGTCCCGCGCGGCCTGGTTCGACTGTCGGACGCGTTCGCTGTCACGAGCGCCCCAGCAGAAATGCGTCGGCACGCTCAGGCGCTCCAGGGCGAGGAGCGGGCTTGCCTCCACGTCCTGCGCGGGATCGGCCAGCACCATCTCATAGACGCGCGCCTCAAGGCTGCCGGGAGGTGGCGCCGGGTGTCGCAGGTCGAGGATCCCGCTCAGCGGCAGGCAGCCCTTCAGCGCATCGAAGGGCGCATCGCTCCACAGCTCAGGGTTCAGCGCGGCCTGCATGGCAACATGCCCGCCCGCTGAATGACCGCCGAGGAACAGGCGGTCCGGGCTGCCACCCCATTCCGCGACGCGCGCACGGATGGCAGCGATTGCGGCGAGGGTGTCGAGGACCGCCGTCGGGTAGCGGTATTCGGGTGCAAGCCGGTAGGTCGGTGCCACCAGCAGCGCACCCCGGGCCGTGATGCCGGGCGCCATCAGGCCGCACCATTCCTTGTAGCCGTGCGTCCAGCCTCCGCCGTGTAGAAAGATCACCACGTCGCGGTCCGTCTCGCCCGTGTCGGGTGCAAAGACGTCGAACCTCTGCCACCGGTCGGGGCCAAAGGCGACATCACGTATGCTCCGCACTCCGGGCCAGTCGCCGGCGGAGGCGGCCAGCGCCTGCGCGGCAAAGAGCGCGGCGGCATGAAAGGGCAGCGGCGGTTGCGGATCGAGATCGAAGTTCAGCAAAGTCATGTCGGATCCGTTCAGATGTTCAGACCGCCGAGCGACTTGCCGCCATCGACGAACAGCGTCTGCCCGGTGATGAAACCCGCATCCGGCGAACAGAGGTAGGCGACCGAGGACGCAATCTCGGACGGGCTCGCCGCCCGGCCGTTCGGCTCGAGTGCTTCCCACGCGGCGAACATCTCTGACGGCGCAGAGCGTGTCATCGGCGTGTCGGTGAACCCGGGCGCGACTGAGTTGACCGTGATCCGCTTCTCCCGCAGTTCCATGGCCATGGCACGGGTCAGTCCGACCACGGCTGCCTTTGAGGCGACGTAGTGTGCGAACCGCGTTCCCCCCAATGCTCCGCGCGACGAAATGGTCACGATACGCCCGCCTTCCTTCATCCGCCGCGCGGCTTCCTGCGCGAGGATGAAGGTGCCGATCAGGTTGACGTCCATCATCTTGCGGAAATCGTCTTCGGTCAGGTCGAACAGGGCGCGATCCCAGTAGAGCCCTGCAGCGGTCACCACAGCGTCCACGCTGCTCTCGGCGTCGAGGATGGCAGTGATCGCATTGCGGTCCATGACATCGGCGGCGCAGCCAGTGCAGTCAAAGCCCTTGTCCGTCAGGTCGGCCGCCGCCTTGGTCACGGCCTCGCCGTTCCGGTCTATCAGGATGGTGCGGAAACCGTCCGCTGCCATACGCTCGGCAATGGCAAAGCCGATGCCCTGGGCCGCGCCGGTCACGAAGGCGGTACGTGGAGTGGTCATGATGGTGGTCCTTGGTCAGTAGCCGAACGCGTGCGGGAGGAAGAGCACGATTTCGGGGAAGAGGATGAGAAGCCCGAGGAAGGCGATCAGGGCGACGAAGAAGGGCACAACGGCGCGAAAGATCTTCTGGATCGGAACCCCGGTCAGCGAGGCGAGCACGAAGAGCACGAGCCCGTAGGGCGGTGTGATCAGGCCGATCATGAAGTTGATCACGACGACAACGCCGAAATAGGTGAGGTCCAGCCCGAGCGCCCGCGCCGAAGGCAACAGAAGCGGGATGAAGACGAGCAGGATGACCGACCCGTCAAGGAAACAACCCAGCAGCAACAGGACCACGTTCACGATCAGCAGGAACTGAAGCTGGGTTACCTCGGCAGATTCCAGCATGTGCCCCAGCGCGGCAGCGAGACCCTCGTTGGCAATCGCGTAGTTCACGACGAAGGCCGAGGCGATCAGCAGCATGGTCGAGGCCATCTGCCGCACGGACTCCCGGAACGACTCGCCGAGTTGCCCGATGCGATAACTCCGCAGGATCACCAGCCCGAGGATCATGGCCCAGAGCGCAGCCACCGCAGCGGCCTCGGTCGGGCTGAACCAACCGGTCCAGATGCCGCCCAGCAGCACGACCGGCAATGTCATCGGCATGGTGGCGCGGCCAAAGGCGGGGATCGCCTCGGAGAAGCCCACGGCGCGGCCAGCGGGCAGCCCGTGTTTCTTGGCGACCATCGCGACCGTCAGCATGATGGTCAGGCCCATCAGCAGGCCGGGAACGATGCCAGCCAGGAAGAGCCCGCCGACTGAGGCTCCCGAGAGCATCGCGTAAATGACGAGCGGAATGGAGGGCGGGATAACCGGCGCGATGACCGATCCTGCGGCCGCCACGGCAACGGCGAGTTCCCCGGGGAACTTGCCGAACTGCCGCATCATGCGGATCGAGACCATGCCCGGACCAGCGGCGTCGGTGACGGCGGAACCGCTCATCGACGAGAAGATGATACTGACCAGAACGGTCACGTGACCGGTGCCACCCCGGAACCGGCCCATGATGGCATCCGCCGCCGCCCAGAGCCTTTCGCTGATGCCGGCGGCGTTCATGACGTTGGCGGCAAGGATGAACATCGGGATGGCAACAAGCACGTAGGTGCCGGTCATCTGCCCCATCACCTGATCGGCCAGAAGGCCTACATCCTGCCCGGTTGCGAGGAAATAGACCGCCCCTGCCCCGAACATCGAGAGCGAGAGCGGCAGGCGGAGAATGGCGCCGACCACGAAGGCGGCGCAGAGTACCCAGAGGCCGTAGGTCACAGAATTTCCTCCGGGGTGGCGTCGAGGGATTTCAGTGCCGCGCGCCAGTCTCCGAAGATCAGCCGCGTGGTCAGGATAGCGAGCCGCAGCGTGATCCCGATCAGGAAGACCGCGAAGATCGAATAGACGTAATCGAGGCGCAGGCGCATCATGTCGGTCGTCATGATCTTCATGAACATGATGTAGTCGATGATCGCGTAGATCGAGGCGCAGATCACCGCGATGAAGGCGAGGCACCCGACGATCATCATCAACCGCTTGCCGCTTTCTGGAACAAGCCGGAAAACCACGTCGAACGAGATGTAGTCGCTCCACTTGAGGACAAAGGCCCCCGCCCAGAAGATGAGCCAGGTGGCCAGAAGCGTGACGGCCTCGTCCACCCAGGTCTGCGGCTGGCCAAAGACGTGACGCATCATGATGCCAAAGATGAAGAGTGCGAAGAGCGCGATCATGCCAAAGGTCGTTACACCTTCGGCAAGGATCGACAGCCGGGATGTCGCGGAGCGAAACATGGCTATGTCCCTGTCTGCTTGGTCGGAGAGGAGAGGACGCGGCGACCCGGGGCCGCCGCGTCCGCGCCACATCATTTCATTGCGGCGATTTCGTCGGAAAGGCCTGGTTTCCAGGCCTTGGTGAGGCCCTCTTTCTCGTAAGCGGCCCAGACCGCGGCACGGAAGGGCTCGGTGTCGACCTCGGTAATGGTCAGGCCGCGATCCTTGAAGGTCTGGATGGCGTCCAGTTCATCCTTGCGGGTCTTCTCGATCTGGATGTCCGCTCCTTCCTGGGCTGCCTTGCGCAGGGTCGCCTGCTGTTCCGGCGTCAGCTTGTCGAAGGTCGGCTTGTTGATCGCGATGAACACCGGTTGCACGAGGTGCTTGGTCAGGATGACCTGCTCGGTCTGTTCGTCGAACTTCCAGTCGCGCGTCATGTTGGTCGGATTGTCCTGCCCGTCGATCGAACCGGTCTTGAGCCCGAGGTAGACCTCGGTGATCGGCATGGAGACCGGGGTCACACCCAGCGAGGAGGCCAGCGTCTGGAACGCCGCACCCGGGGGCATCCGCATCTTCACGCCCTTCAGATCCTCCGGCCCCTTCACGTCCCGCACTTTGGCGAGGTTGACGGTCCGGGTCCCGAGGTAGGCCGTGCTGAGGATTACGATCCCCATCTTGTCGGCGACATCCTTGTAGAACTGCTCGCCGATCTCGCTGTTGAAAACCTTGAGCATATGATCGCTGTCGCGGAACAGGTAGGCCGCGCCGAACACCCCGTATTCGGGCAGCTGCTGTTCGATCTCGAAGGTGACGGGCGAGGCCATCTCGAGGTTGCCGCGCTGCATCGCCGGCAGTTCGGTGCCCTGCTTGAACAGCGTGCTGGAGTGGTGGACGGTGACGTTCACCTCGCCCGGGTAGGTCGTGTTCATGACCTCGGCGATGTGGTTGAACGCGTCCGTCAGCGGCGCGTTGCCCGGGGCTGCGGTCGAGATCCGGATCTCGGTTTCCGCGCTCGCCGCGCCCGCCACGCCCATGGCGCAGGCGAACGCCAGAGACGTGAGGTATCTTGCATGGTTCATGGTGTTACTCCTTGTTGAACAGTCTGTTATTGTTGAGAATTCCGTCAGGATCGAAGGCCGCTTTCAGGCGACGCATGACCGCGAGTTCCTCCGGTGTCCGCGACATCGGAAGCCACTGCCGCTTGGACAGGCCAATCCCGTGTTCGGCGGAGACAGACCCCCTGCGACCCGCGAGCGCATCGTAGAGGATCGTCTCGGCCTCTTCCTTGCGCCGGAGATCGCCCAGCCCGACGACCACGTGCAGGTTTCCGTCGCCGAGGTGACCGTAGAACTGCGTGCGTTCGAACCCCGCCTTCGCGAGCTTGGCCCGGATGTCGCCGACCCAGCCCTCCATCTCCGACAGCGGAAGGCTGACATCGAACCCGGCGAATGGGGCAAAGACCGTGGCCGCCTCGCCGCTCAGATCGCGGAGCGTCCAGAGCGCATCTGCCTGGGCCTCGGACTGCGCGATGATGGCATCCGCTTCCGGATGGGCCACGAGGTGATTGCCGAGGGTGGATGCCAGAGCTTCCTCGCAGGCTTCGTCCGACGTGCCGGTCACCTCGAGGAGAACGGCAAGCTCTCCGAAGCTGAACCCTGGGATGGCGGAGGCACTTGGAAGCGACAGAGCGCACTCGACATAGTCACGCCACATCACCTCGAAGCCGCTGAGCATGGGTCCAAGCCCCTGCCGCGCGGCCGTCAGCAGCTCCTGCACCTCGTCGAGTGTCTGCGCAGACACGAGTGACACACGCCGCGCGTTCGGGACCGGCACCAGTTGCACCATCGCGCGGGTGATGACCCCGAGCGTACCCTCGGCCCCGACAAGCAATTGCTTGAGGTCGTAGCCGGTGTTGTTCTTCATCAACGGGGACAGGTTCGACAACACGGTGCCATCCGCCAGCACCGCTTCCAGCCCGAGAACGCTGGCTCTGGTCATGCCGTATCGCAGCACCCGGTTGCCCCCGGCGTTGGTCGAAATTATGCCGCCCAGCGTCGCGGATCCCCGGCTTCCCATGTCCACCGTAAACATCAGCCCATGCTCACGCGCCGCCGCATCGAGGGAGGCCAGCGTGACCCCCGCTCCGACCAGCGCGGTGCCTTGCCTCGGTTCGATCTCGATGCCAAGCAACCGCTCGGTGCTCAGCACCACCTCACCCGGTTGCGGCATGCAGGCCCGGACCAGCCCGGTCATCCCGCCCTGCGTGACGATCCGCGCGCCCCGTGTCCTGCATAGGTTGATCGCAGCACGAACGCCCTCGGTATCCCGCGGGCGCAAGACAGGGGCCACCACCGTCGCAGAGCCGTACCAATCGGAATGATAACGCTCGAGTCCCGGACCCGCCGGAAGGAAGCCGTTCTCGAGTTCGGTTCCCGCGACGGAGCCCGCAAGGTCGGCGCCCTGTTGACTATCGAGACTGGGGGAAACGGCGGTGGTCATCCGTCGGCTCTCCGAAGCCCAGCAATGCCTCCGACACCCGTACGACCACACGGAAAAAGGTGCGCAAGGCTTGGCAACGCCGCCAGGACTGGACAGAGATCGCAGGCGTCAGTCAATCGAAGCTCCGGGTGAAAATCATGATTCTTGGCATTTGACATGAAGTCATTAGCATTTTATAAAATCTACAAGTCAACATAGAATATGGCTTTTCGTATGGAACCTGTCACAGCGTATGAAAAATTGCGCACGGAGATCCTCCGTGGCGGCCTGAAACCCGGAGAGCGGCTCCGGGTGTCCGAGCTGAACGGAAAGTTCCAGCTTGGCCTGACGCCGATCCGCGAGGCGCTGGTGCGCCTGAGTTCGGAGGGCCTCGTCGTGACCGAGGCCAATCGCGGCGCCCGCGTGCGCGAGACCTCCCTCGCCGAACTCCACGACCTGACAGAGACCCGTCAGAAGATCGAGGCATGGTGCCTCGAGCGGGCGATGGAAAAGGGCACGAAGGTCTGGGAGGCCGACGTTCTGCGCCACCTCTACCTGTTGAATCACGCCGAATTGCCCGAGGGACCTGACGACCGCGAGAGAGAAGCGGAATGGGAACGGCTGCACCGCGCGTTCCACTTCTCCCTCGTCCATCCCTGCGGCTCGGACTGGTCGCTGCACATCTGGAACATGCTCGTCGACCAGACCGAACGCTATCGCAACCTGCGCCTGCTGACCTTCCGCACCTCGCGGAGCAAGGTCGAGATGATGATCGAAGAGCATGAGAACATCGCAAATGCGGTGATCAAGCGCGACACGGCCAAGGCGCTGGAACTCATGCACTCCCACCTTCAGAACACTGCAACCGCAGTGGAACGCATCCTGATCGCCGACACCTGAACCCGGTTCAGGGTGGCACTGGATGCCTGGTCGGCGAAAATCGCATCGCCGACCGCTGCCACCTACAAACAGCCCGTCCCCCTGCGCGGACGCCGCCAGACGTCGCCCGCCTCACCCGCTTGACGGGAGGCGCGGGGGATGTCATCTCTCGCCGCGAAGCGACAGGGGCGCTCGGGAGACCGGGCTGAGATGAACCCTTAGAACCTGAACCGGATAATGCCGGCGGAGGGAGGCGCATGAGCTGATCAGGCGCATCCCGCCCGCCGCTCGCGTTCTTCCCGCCACCCGGCCCATGGAGGAACATGCGATGGAAAATCCCGGCACCTATCTCGCGGCGATGCGGCACACTGCGCCGCTGGTCCATAACATCACCAACTACGTCGCGATGAACGTGATGGCGAACGTCCTGCTCGCCGCTGGAGCCTCGCCCGCGATGGTCCATGCCCGCGAAGAAGTGGCCGAGTTCACGCCGATCGCGCAGGCGCTGAGCATCAACATCGGCACCATCTCGCCCCATTGGGCGGAGGCGATGGAAATGGCCGCCACTGTCGCGGGCGCGCAATCCCTGCCCTGGGTGCTTGACCCGGTAGCGGTTGGCGCGACGGGCTATCGGCGTGCGCTCGGCGCGCGGCTGGTTGCACTCCGACCGACGGTGATCCGGGGCAATGCCTCCGAGATCCTCGCCCTCGCCGGCGCGACGGCCGCGGGCAAGGGGGCGGACGCGACCGAGTCGGTCGAAACCGCCGAAACTGCAGCCCGGGCGCTGGCTCGGAGCTGCGGCGCCGTTGTCGCGGTGACCGGGGAGGTCGATTTCGTGACCGACGGAAAGTGCGCCGCTCGGGTCGCGAACGGGCACGCGATGATGCCCCGCGTGACGGCGCTCGGCTGTTCGCTGACGGGGGTGGCCGCAGCCTTCCTCACCGGGCAGGATCCCTTCGAGGCCACTGTCGCGGCTCTGGCCTACTACGGGCTGGCGGGGGAGCATGCCGGGGCCACGGCGCAGGGTCCGGGATCGTTCCAGACCGCCTTCCTCGATGCGCTCTACACGCTCGACGCCGCCGCGCTCGACGCAGGCGCGCGGATCAGCCTGACATGATACCGCCGCTCTGTTTCATCACCGATCCCGGCGCGCCCGAGCCGGTCATCGCGCAGGCCCTCGCCGCGGCGCAGGGTGGCGCGGGCTGGATCCAGCTGCGAGACAAAACCCTCTCCGATCCGGACTTCGCGACCCTCGCCCGGGAACTGATGGTTGCACTCGCCAGTGTCGGGGTGCCGCTGATCGTGAACGACCGGGTGGAGGTGGCAATCGACGTTGGTGCCGCCGGGCTGCACATCGGTCAGGGCGATGGGGACCCTGCCGAGATCCGACGCCGGTTCGGGCCGGACATGATCCTCGGCCTATCGATCGAGACCGAGGCGCAGATCGCGGCGGTGCCCGAGGGTGTCGACTATCTCGGCGTCGGACCGATCCATGCCACCGGTTCGAAACCCGACCACGCGGCGCCGATCGGCCACGCGGGCTTTGCCGCGATCCGAGCAAGGACCGATCTGCCCTGCCTCGCTATCGGCGGGATCACCACCTCCGACGCCGCCGCGATCAGGACGGCGGGCGGCGCGGGTCTCGCGGTGATCTCGGCCATCTCGCGCGCGCCCGACATGGTGCGCGCCGCGCGTGACCTTCGCACCGCATGGAGCAGCACATGATCCCCAACATCCTCTCCATTGCCGGATCCGATCCCTCGGGTGGTGCCGGTATCCAGGCCGATCTCAAGGCGATTTCGGCCAACGGCGGCTACGCGATGAGCGTGATCACCGCCCTTACGGCCCAGAACACGCGCGGCGTTCAGGCAGTCAGCCTCTGCGGCATCGATGTGATTGCGGCCCAGATCGCTTCGCTGCGCGCCGATATCCGGATCGACGCGATCAAGATCGGGATGCTGGGGGACGCCGCGATCATTGGTTGCGTGGCCGAGGGCATCGCCGGGCTCGACGCGCCGGTGGTGCTCGACCCGGTGATGGTCGCCAAGGGCGGCGACCGGCTGTTGCGAGCCGAGGCCGTGAGCGCGCTGCGCGACCTGCTGCCGCGGGCCGATCTGATCACGCCGAACCTGCCCGAAGCGGCCGATCTGCTTGGCTGCGACGAGGCCGCGACCCTGGCACAGATGCGCGATCAGGCCCATGCGCTGCTCGCCCTGGGGCCCCGAGCGGTGCTGCTGAAGGGGGGCCACCTCGCGGGCGATCAATGCCCCGACCTGCTGGTGACCGCGCAGAGCGAGCAACGCTTCGATGCGCCCCGGATCGCGACCCGCAATACCCACGGAACAGGCTGCACCCTCTCCTCTGCTCTGGCGACCCAACTGGGCGCAGGCCGCTCCCTGCCCGACGCCGTCCAGAGGGCCAAGGACTACCTGACCGCCGCGCTCGCCGCCGCCGACCGCCTCTCGGTCGGATCGGGCATCGGGCCGGTCCACCATTTCCACGCAATCCCGGAGACTGATCAATGAGTTTCACCCAAGACCTCGCGCGGCAGACCGCCACGCTCCGTCACCAGATCCACACCATGCCGTTCAATCGTGAGCTCGCGGAAGGTACCCTCGATCAGGCGCGGTTCCGGGACTACATCATTCAGGACGCGCACTATCTCGAAGGGTTCGCACGTGCGCTGGCGCTCTCGGCCGCCAAGGCGCCCGATGCCCCGAGCGTTGCCCAGCTTGCAGGGTCCGCGGCAGGCGCGATTGCGGTAGAGCGCGAGTTGCACGGGCACTACATGGGGCTTTTCGGGGTCTCAGCCGCAGATTTCGCGACAATCGAACCCTCCGCTGCCTGCGACCACTACGTTTCCCACCTGCTGCGCGTCGCCGCGACCGGCGACTTCTCCGAGGCCGTCGCGGCGCTGCTGCCCTGCTTCTGGATCTATCGAGATGTCGGCAAGGAAATCGCGCAGGAAAGCGGGGCCCAGAACCCCTATGCCGCGTGGATCGCGACCTATGCGGGCGAAGCGTTCGACCAAGGCGTCAACCGGATGCTGGACCTGACCGACCGGCTAGGGGTCGCCGCCACCGACGAAGGGCGCGCGCGGATGCACCGCGCCTTTGCGCGCAGCTGCTGGCATGAATGGCGCTTCTGGGACAGTGCCTATCACGGCGAGAGCTGGCTCCAGCCCGCGGCCCTTGCTGATGTCGCTTGAGACACTGGCCGGAGCCATCGCGCCGGCCCATGCCCATTCGCGCCGAGGGCGATCAGCTTGGAAGTGCAACGCCTTACAGCTTGCAATCTGGCGGCGCCTCGCTTCAGACTGGCCGCACAGCAAATCAATTTATGCAAGGAACAGTGACGATGGCGGGCAAATTTGAACTCTACAAGGACAAGGCGGGCGAGTTCCGGTTCCGGCTCAAGGCCGGCAATGGCGAGATCATCCTCGCGAGCGAAGGCTACAAGCAGAAGCCGAGCGCGGAAAACGGGATCGAGTCCGTCCGCAAGAATGCCCCCCTTGATGAGCGCTACGAGCGCAAGGAAACCTCGTCGGGCAAGCCGATGTTCAACCTCAAGGCCAGCAACGGTCAGGTGATCGGAACCAGCGAGTCCTACAGCAGCGACAGCGCGCGCGACAACGGCATCGAGTCGGTCAAGAAGAACGCGCCGGACGCCAAGCTCGACGACCAGACCGCCTGAGTCTGACCTGAAACGGGTCGGGGCCCTCACCGGGGCTCCGACCGACAGACACGCCATCAGCCTGACGTTGTCACTTGGTCACGGATCGCCTCCGGCCAACCACGCGGTGTGACCGCGCCACCGGTGATCACGGGGCCTCTCTCTGACCTCGTTGTCGGCCCTAAATCCGCTCTCATTTCAAAGCTCGCAGAAGTTGCATGCGACCATCGGCGCTTTGCCTCCGAGGTCGTTGGTTGAATAGTTGACTAAAATTATCGCAAAATATAGGCGATGCGCTCGTCGTGTTTTGTCAAGTTCAGCGAGCCGCCATGTTCCATTCCTTCGACGCCCTTCAGGCATATGGCGATCGCCCTGCACTCATCGCGGGAGACGCGATCACGACATATGTCGAACTGGCAGATGCCGCGGCTCGCTTTGCCCGCCGCCTTCCGAAGGAACGTGGGTTGGTCGCGATCCAGATGACACCGACCCCCGCCACCATTGCAGCCTATCTCGGCGCGATGCAGGCCGGTCACGCGGTCCTGCCGCTGCCCTGCGGGGATCGTCCGCTCGGGGATGACCTCGTGGCGAGGTTCCGGCCGGTGGCAAGCTGGCGCCGGGACGGGGCGCATTTCAGGATGCAACATCATCGCGACAGCGCCGACATCCATCCCGACCTCGGCCTGCTGTTGATGACCTCGGGCAGCACCGGAAAGGGGCGCGGTGTACGTCTCTCGAAAGATGCAATCGCCGCGAACGCAACCGCCATCGCCGAATACCTTGAACTGGGATCGAACGATCGCGCCGCACTGGTTCTGCCGCTCCACTATTCCTACGGTCTCTCGGTCCTGCACTCGCATCTCGCCCGTGGTGCAAGCCTCTGGCTCTGTCAGGACAGTCTGCTCGACCCAAACTTCCTGCCGCATCTTGCCGAGTCCGGCGCGACCAGCCTCGCGGGCGTCCCGCACCACTTCCGACTGCTCGAGAGCGCGCTTGCGAACAACGCTCTGCCGCCGCGCCTCAACTGCCTGACCGTCGCGGGCGGGGCGATGCCACCCGCACAGGTCTTGAACTGGACCCGGCGGATGGCAGAGCGGGAGGGGCGTTTCGTGGTGATGTATGGCCAGACGGAGGCCACCGCCCGCATCGCCTACCTCCCGCACGACCTCGCCGCGCAGGCGCCCGAGGCCATTGGCCGTGCCATCCCCGGCGGCCACCTTGTCCTGCGGGACGATCACGGGAGGCCGATCACCCGCGCGGGGCAGGAAGGTGAACTCGTCTACCGCGGCCCCAACGTGATGATGGGCTACGCGCAGGCAGCGGCCGACCTCTCCCGCGGCCCGGAAACCGGCGAACTCGTGACCGGCGACATGGCGGTGCTGGGCGAGGACGGGCTTTATCGGATCACCGGGCGTCGTGCGCGGCTGTCAAAGATCGCCGGGCTTCGGGTCGGGCACGATGCGCTGGAACAGGCGCTCGCCGCTGTGGGGACAGAGGCCGCGGTCTGGGGCGACGACAATCACATCTGGGTCGCGACCGGCGAAACCGGGGAGACTCTGCGCACCAAGGTCGCGCAAATGGCCGGGATCAGGGCCCAGCACGTGGTGCTCGTTCACTGCCCAAAACTCCCGCGCCGCGCCAACGGCAAGGTCGACTACCCCGCCCTGCGAGCGCTCGCCGCCCCCAAGACCGACAGGAACCTGCTCGAGATCTTCTCGCGCTCCTTTGCGCCCACGCGGGTCCGGCGGAGCGACAGCTTCCGCAGCCTCGGCGGTGACTCCCTGCAACACGTCGAACTTTCGCTGGCGCTCGATCAGCATCTCGGGGGGCTTCCAGACGGTTGGGAAGATCGCTCGATCCGCGACCTCGAGTCCGCCGCCCCGTCCGGCACCAGCCGTGTACCCATGCCGGTGCTTGCGCGGGCCCTCGCCATTCTCGCGGTGGTGGTCGCGCATCAGACCTCCTGGCCGGTGTACGGAGGCGCCGCAGCCATGGTCCTGCTCCTCGGGATGAGCATCGCCGAGCATCGCTCGAAGTTTCTCGCCGCCGGAGACGCCGCCGCCTTCCTCGCCCCGCTCGGGCGCGTGCTCGTGCCCTATTTCGTTGTCTTGGCGGGGTTTGCCATCGCCTGGCAGCAGGTGCCCTGGGCCTCGGTCGCGCTGGTCGGGAATCTCGCGCTGACCACGCCCGAGACGCACCTGATGCTGCCCTACCTCTATTGGTTCGTCGAAGCCTACGTGCAGATGTGCCTGTTGCTGGTCCTCCTGTTTCATCCGAATTGGATGCGCCAATGGCTGTCCCGCTCACTGTTCGGGACGGGGGTTGCTCTGCTCGGCCTCGCGGTTCTGCTCCGCGTGAGCCTGCCCGAGATCTGGCCGCTTCCGGCGGGTCGCTCGCAGTTCTCGGTGCCTTGGGTCTTCTACCTGCTGGCCCTTGGCTGGTGCATCGCTGCGGCGCAAACGGCACGCCAGCGCGCTGTGGCTCTCCTCCTCGCAGGGATGATCCTGCCGCTCGTGGCCTGGCTCGGCGGCAACTGGTACGGATCCTGGACCAAGTATCTCAGCCTGCTGGGGCTCGTCAGCGTACTTCTCTACGTTCAGGCCGTGCCCCTACCCCGCATGGCGGTCCGCGCGGTCATGCGTCTCGCCCATGCCGCCTTCCCGATCTACCTCCTGCACCGCATCGTTCCCGAGGTGCTGATGCCGCCGGTGCGACCCTACCTCTCGGAGGGCAGTTTTGACGCCATTGCCATCCTCGGCGGACTGGCGATCGGGATCGTTGCGGGCCACTGGCTGATGGTCGTCTCGCGCGCCCTGATTGCGTGGCCCTCGCCCAAGACAGCAGCGGCCGGGTCGCCGTAAACGCTCTACGACTTTTGGAGGATTGGTCTGGCTGAACGACCGACTCCCGCAAGGGAAGTCCAATGACCAAGCTGGTGCGAAAGCAGCCAGATCTGGATCGCCCATGAAGCCGACATCCCCCCTCCAGAACGACACATCTGCGGACGCCACGCCGTTCATCAACCTGCTCGGGGTAAAGGTCTCGGCCCTGAACCTCGACGCCGCCGTCGGCAAGGTCCGCGACGCGATCCGCACGGGGCTGCGCGGTTATATCTGCATCTGCGGGGCGCATGGCCTCGTCGACAGCCAGTCCGACGAAGGGCTGCGCGCGGTCTTCAACGGCGCCTTCCTCGTGACCCCGGACGGCATGCCACTGGTCTGGGAACTCCGGCGGCGGGGCTACCCCGAGGCCGGGCGGGTCTACGGGCCCGACCTCATGCTGGCGCTCTTCGAAAAAGGACACCGCGCCTTCCTCTACGGGGCCACCCCGGCCACGCTGCTCCGCCTTGAACGGCGGCTGGGTCGCGAGTTCCCGCAAACGCAGATCGTGGGCAGCTACGCTCCGCCTTTCCGGCCGCTGACGCGGGGCGAGGAGCTGGATGTCGCCCGGTGCATCAACAAGGCCGAGCCCGACATCGTCTGGGTCGGACTGGGCGCGCCCAAGCAGGAACGCTGGATGGCAGAGATGCGCGACCGGCTCGACGCCTCCATGCTGATCGGCGTCGGGGCGGCCTTCGACTTTCACGCTGGCAACACCCAGCAGGCGCCAGCCTGGGTCCAGAACGCCGGGCTGGAATGGGCCTTCCGCCTAGGCATGGAGCCGCGACGGCTGTGGCGCCGCTATCTGCGGGTCGTGCCGGGGTATCTTGCCCTGCTGGCCATGCAGCGAACGGGGCTGCGCCGCTACCCGGAACCCGTCACCGGCCCGGCCGGTCAGGCGGTGCTGCAGTACCCGCGAGGGCGAACCTGAGAGGAACCGAAAGGGTGACGGGACATGGCATTCAAGCAATCGGTCGACGACTTCGGGAAGTCACATGGCGCGCTTGAGAGAGCGCGCATTGTCCTTCGGAACATACCCTGGCTGAGGGCATTCCTGACCAGTCGGAAAGCCTCTGTCGGGCAACCCGTTTCGGACGGTTTCGTGGTTGTTCACCGGGCTGGAAAAGGCTCGCGGATCAAAGTTTCTGCATCGTGTCGCATTGCGTCGTAACAGCCCCAATTCGGGTCTCTTCGACGGGTTCGGGACCACGAAACCCGGCGAGAGATCTAGACCACCCTGCCTCCACCAAAAGGCGTAGGTCGCGGGTATTGCAATTGTACGAAAGGCGCGAATCCTCCCCCTCTCCGAGGGGTGAAGTAGCCCCGTTTTCGTCCTTTTCGGGCGATTTTGGCCCTCCGGAACCGCGCGGATACAGTCCTCCCGACCTTCTGTGCGCAATTCTCCGCCCATGTCTTCTCGGAATCTTCGTTCTGCTGATGGCCGTGACGCATCTTTCGGCGTCGGAGAATTTCAACGCAACTCATTGGAGTGAAACATCAATTCGAAACGCAGCCCCCTTGCAGGCGGCTACCCCGGAAGAGCGAGTCGGCGGGTCGTTGCCCGACGTGTTTCAAAAAGGGGTTGCCAAACTGGTTAGGGGAATCACGCCGCTGGTATCGCTTAGGCTGTCCACTGGTCCAATCGGACAACCTAAAAACGAAAGCGACAAACCAGAAATGGCAACTTACTACGTTTCGACAACAGGCACGAACAGCGGGAATGGCAGCGCAAGTTCCCCGTTTTCCTCCATCACCCAGGCCGTCAATTCCGGGCTACGTCCGGGCGACGAAGTCGTGGTCAAATCCGGCACCTATCGGGAGAGCGTCTATGTCGGCATCGACGGCTCCGCCGCAGGTGATATCACCATCCGTTCGGAAGTTCCCGGCGGAGCGAAAATCATGCCCGGAAGCTCCGGTAACGGCTTCACCATCGAGGGCAGCTACATCACCATCGATGGTTTCGACATCAGCGGCAGCTCCTACCACGGGATCGAGGCGAAGAACTCGCATCACATCTCCCTGCTGAACAACATCTCGCACGACAACGGCGCCTCCGGGCTCTCGGCCATCTACGGCGAGTTCTACCTGATCGAAGGCAACACCACCTACAGCAACGCGTCGAGCAACTGGTTCTCCGGCATCTCGGTCTACGAGAACCGGAACATCACCGGCGACACCACGACCGAAGGCTTCCGGACGATCATCCGGAACAACATCTCGTATGACAACGTGACCGAGTCGGGCCAGCACACCGACGGCAACGGCATCATCATCGACGACTTCCAGCACACGCAAGCCAGCGGCTATCCCAGCTACACCTACCCCACGCTGGTCGAGAACAACCTGGTCTACGAAAACGGCGGCAAGGGCATCCAGGTGACCTGGAGCGACAACGTCACCGTGCGCGGCAACACCGCCTACCACAACAACCAGGACCTTCAGAACACCGGGACCTGGCGGGGCGAAATCAGCAACTCGCAGTCGAGCAACAACACCTTCGTCAACAACATCGCGGTGGCCGATCCCTCCATCGACTCCGACAACCGCGCGCTCGATAACACCTCCTATGGTGGCTACAAGAACGAGAACGTCGTCTGGTCGAACAACCTGACCTACAACGGCGTTGACGGTCAGGCGTCGGTCCGCACCGATGGCGGCAATGCGATGCCGAGCGCGTCGGACGGCAACCTGCTGGGTGTGAACCCCGAGTTTGTCGGCGCCCCGGGCGACTTCCGCCTCGGTTCGGATTCCGCAGCGATCGACGCGGGCACCGATGAATACGGTCTCGCCTCTACCGACCTCGACGGCGGTTCGCGCGAAGATGGCCAGGTTGACATCGGCGCCTACGAAAGCGGTGACGGCGCGGCTCCGACCACGCCCAGCAACCAGGCTCCGGATGCAGTGAACGACAGCGGCTTCTCCACCTCCGAGGGCGCCGCGATCACCATCAAGGCGTCCCAGCTGCTGGCCAACGATACCGATGCCGACGGCGACTCGCTGTCGATCACCGGTGTGCGGGGTGCACAGAACGGCACCGTGACCATGGTGGACAGCAACACCATCCGCTTTACCCCGAATGCCGACTACTCGGGCGACGCCAGCTTCCGCTACACCGTGTCGGACGGCAAGGGCGGCACCGATACCGCACAGGTCGCGATCAACGTCGAGGCGGATGCAACGACGCCGGGCGGCGGTTCTTCGGTGATCGGTGAGGCCGGCGTGGTGGTGCAGGACCAGTCGGATGCCGGCACTTGGCACCATGTCACCTTCGAGAATGCCCTCGACAACCCCTCGGTGGTCATGGGCGGGTTCAGCGCCAACGGAAGCCAACCCTACACTGTGCAGATCCAGAACGTGACCAGCACCGGGTTCGACTTCCAGATCGACGAGTGGGACTACCTCGACGGGACCCACGTTGCCGAAAGCATCAGCTGGATCGCGATCGAAAGCGGGACGCATGTTCTGGCCGACGGCCGCACCATCAGCGCGGGTTCGGACTCCATCGGCAACCGCTTCGAGTCCATCAGATTCGACGATGGCGCCTTCGACGATGCTCCGGTCGTCATCGGCCAGTCGATCGGCGACATGAACGACATCGCCGTGACCGAGCGCATCAACAACGTGACGTCCAACGGCTTCAAGGCACGCCTGTTCCAGCAAGAAGCCAAGGACGGCAAGATCGCCGCGACCGACTTCAACTGGATCGCGGTCGAAGAGGGTGGCAACGCGACGGACGGGGCTCTTGCCGGTTCGACGGGTGACGCGGTCAATCACCAGGCCACCGAGCTCAGCTTTGACGGAACCTTCACGGCCGATGCCTTCGCCTTCGCGACCGGCATGCAGACGACCAATGGTCGCGACACGGCCACTGTGCAGCTGCTCGACCTCGACGAGGACTCCGTGACCCTGCGTGTCCGCGAAGAGCGCTCGCTCGACTCCGAACTGAACCACCGGATGGAAGACGTCGGCTTCGTCGGCTTCGAACTCGGTGCGATCGAAGGTACCTCCTACGATCTGACCCCCTACTGAGGTAGGTCCCGGCCCGGCTGCGCAAGCGGCCGGGCCGTCCCGTATCCATCGGAAAACACTGACAGCGCTCCATCTAGCCAATCCCGCGCAATAGATTGTCCCTTTGGATGATCACGGGAATCCGATCGGACGCTTTCGCAATTGCGCCATCCCAATACTCTCTCTTCATGTCATCGCCCCGCATCAAGGACAGGGCGGCCGAAGGGAGACAGGGACATTGCCCATCGCGAATTGCCAGATCGCGCCAGATGCGCGCGTCGTACAGCCTGACCTGACAAACCTCTACGGCTGCACCATCGGCGCCGGTACCCGCGTGGGCGCCTTCGTCGAGATCCAGGCCGGGTGCATCGTCGGGGCCCGCTGCAAGATTTCATCGCACAGCTTCCTCTGCGAAGGCGTCACGATCGAGGACGAGGTCTTCATCGGTCACGGCGTGATGTTCACCAACGACCGTTATCCCGCCAGCACCAACCCGGACGGCTCGATGATGAGCGCGGGCGACTGGTCGTGCGAGCCGACCCACGTCGGTCGGCGGGCCTCCATCGGCACCAACGCAACCGTGCTCCCCGGGCTGAAGATCGGCACCGGCGCGCTGGTTGGCGCAGGCGCGGTGGTGACCCGCGACGTGCCGGACCATGCCATCGTCGCCGGGGTTCCCGCCCGCGTCGTCGGCTACACCCGCAACGACATAGGGTCCGACAACGGCCCCCTGCGGCAAGTAGGAGAACTCTCATGATCGGTGTAGGCATCGCAGGCTACGGATACTGGGGGCCCAATCTGGCCCGGGCCGTGGCCGAAAGTGGCATCGCCCGCGTTGAGATGATTGCCGACGCATCCCCCGCGGCCTGTCAGCGCGCCGCGATCCGCCACCCATCGGCGCGCATCACCGAGGATTTCGCCGAACTTCTGCGCGACGGCAAGGTCGACGCGATCATGATCGCGACGCCGGTCCACACCCACTTTCCGCTGGCGCTCGAGGCGCTGTGCGCCGGCAAGCACGTGCTGGTCGAGAAGCCGATGACCCAGACCGTGCCGCAAGCGGTGCAACTGGTCGACGAGGCGCGGCGCCGTGGCCTGACCCTCATGGTGGATCACACCTTCGTCTACACGCCTGCCGTCCAGACCATCTCGCGTCTGGTGCGCGAGGGCGACCTTGGCGAGATCTACTACTATGACTCGACCCGGGTGAACCTTGGCCTGTTCCAGCGCGACGTGAACGTGATCTGGGACCTCGCCGTTCATGACTTCGCGATCATGGATCATCTTCTTGACCAGCAACCCGTCGCCATCTCGGCGAGCGCGGCGGGCTTTCTCTCCGGCAGCCCAGAAAACATGGCGCATGTCACCGTTCACTACAGCGGCGGGACGATGGCGAACCTGAACGTCAACTGGCTCGCCCCCGTCAAGATCCGGCAGACCCTGATCGGCGGCAGCCGCAAGATGCTGGTCTACGATGACATGGAAACCAGCGAAAAGCTGAAGATCTACGACCGGGGGGCAACCTGCAACGGCAACCCCTACGAACACCTGGTCTCCTATCGGCTGGGCGACATGTACGCCCCGGCGCTGTCCAGCAAGGAAGCGCTGCTGAGCGAGGTCGAGGAATTCGTTCGCGCCATCGACACCGGAACCGCCCCGCTCACCGATGGGGAAGGTGGCCTCCGGGTGGTCGAAATGCTCGCCGCCGCCGCCCGCTCGACCCAGCAGCGGGGCCATCCCATCGACCTTATCACCCGGAAGGAAGCATCATGATCCCATATCTCGATCTCGGGCGGCAATACGCGACCATCGCCTCGGATGTCGAAGCGGCTGTTCTCGCGACCCTGCGCAGCGGCCACTACATCCTCGGCGAGCCGGTCGAGTGCTTCGAGGCGAACTTCGCAGCCTTCTGCGGCACGAAGCATGCGATCGCGGTCAGCACCGGCACCGCCGCGCTGCACCTTGCGCTGCTCGCAGCCGGCGTCGGCCCGGGCGACGAGGTGATCACGGTGCCCACCACCTTTGCGGCCACCGTGGCCGCCGTCCTCTACTGCGGCGCGACCCCCGTGCTGGTCGACATCGACCCCGACACCTGGACCATGGACGCCGAGCAATGCGCCCGCGCCGTGACATCGCGGACCAAAGTCATTCTGCCGGTCCATTTCCAGGGCCGCCTCGCCGACATGACCGCGCTCGACCAGATCGCCTTTGCCAATCGCCTGACCCTGATCGAGGATGCGGCACAGGCGCATGGAGCCCGACGCAACGGGATCCGGGCGGGCGCCTTCGGCCAGATGGGCTGTTTCAGCTTCTACCCCGGAAAGAACCTTGGCGCTGCGGGAGAAGGTGGCGCCATCACCACCGACAACCCCGAACTGGCGGCGCGGCTTCGTGCCCTCCGGGACTGGGGCCAGTACGAACGCTCGATCCACGCACTGCGCGGCTACAACTACCGGATGGACTCGATCCAGGGCGCGGTTCTCGACGTGAAACTCAAACACCTCGACGCCTGGACTGCGGCCCGCCGCAAGGTCGCCCGCGCCTATGATCATGGCCTGCTGCCGCATATTCCGCGCCCGGCCCCGACCAGCGGCGAGGATCACGTCTACCACATCTACGCGATCGCCAGCGATGACCGCGACAGGATGCGCCAGGAACTGGGCGAGATGGGGGTGGCAACGAATGCCCACTATCCCCTGCCCGTCCATCTCCAGCCTGCCTACGCGGGCATCGCCAACGGCAAGGGAAGTTTCCCCTTCGCCGAGGCCTATGCCGCGCGCACGCTCTCTCTGCCGATCTTCCCGGAACTGACCGAGGCCGAGATCGCGCAGGTCGTGGCTGCCGTAAACGCCCTTGCGGAGCGATCCGATGTGGCCAGCGAGAGGGCTTTCGCATGACGATCCAGACCAATCTCGGCGGGGCGCGGGTCCTCGTCACCGGCGGTAGCGGGTTCGTCGGGTCCCATATCGTGGATCAGCTCCTGGAATCCGGGGTCGAACATGTCGCCGTGGTCGACAACATGGTGCGGGGCCGACCGCAAAACCTTGCCAGCGCCATGTCCTCGGGACGGGTGACGCTGCATACTACGGATATCCGCAACCGCGACGTCATGCCCCGGCTGATCGCCGACAGCGACATCGTCTTTCATCAGGCCGCCCTGCGGATCACCCACTGCGCCTCTGAACCGGACGAGGCGATTTCGGTCATGGTGCAGGCTACCTATGATCTGCTGCAGGATTGCGTGCGCAGTCAGGTGCAGAAGGTCATCATGGCCTCGTCGGCCTCGATCTATGGACTTGCCCCGCATTTCCCGACGCCCGAGACCGATCCGCCCTATGACAACCGCACCCTCTATGGCGCGGCGAAGAGCTTTGGCGAAGGATTGTTGCGTTCCTTCAATGACATGTACGGGCTCGACTACGTGGCGCTGCGCTACTTCAACGTCTACGGGCCGAACATGGATCTTCACGGCAAGTATACCGAGGTGATGGTGCGCTGGATGGAACGCCTCGCCGCCGGGCTGCGACCGGTGGTCTTCGGTGACGGATTGCAGACGCTGGACCTGATCCACGTCCGCGACGTGGCGCGGGCCAATATCCTCGCAGCGCGGAGCACCGCGACGGACCGCGTCTACAATGTCGGATCGCAGACCGAAACCTCGCTGCTCGAACTCGCGCATTTGCTGGCCCGCACCATGGGCCGCAGCGACCTCACGCCCGAACATGCGCCCGAGCGCAACGTCAATCCGGTGCCGCGTCGGTTGGCCGATTGCGCCTCGGCGGCACGCGACCTCGGCTTTACCGCCGAAATCGGGCCCGAGGAGGGCATGGCGGATCTCGTCGAATGGTGGCTGGCAGCCCAGGCGAAACCAGAGTTGCAGGACGTCGTGTAATGATACCAATTGCCAAGCCCCTTCTCGGCCTCGAGGAAGCCATTGCCGCCAGCAGGGTGGTGATGTCGGGCTGGGTGTCCCAGGGCCCACAGGTTGCCGCCTTCGAGTCGGAGTTTGCTGCCTTCACCGGCGCCGACCATGCCTGCGCGGTTTCGAACTGCACCACTGCACTGCATCTCGCCCTGCTAGCGGTCGGTGTCGGACCGGGCGACGAAGTCATCACCGTCAGCCATTCCTTCATCGCCGGGGCCAACGCCATTCGCCAATGCGGCGCGGTCCCGGTCTTCGTCGACATCGAGCCGGACGGTTTCAACATCGACCCGACCCGCGTGGCCGAAGCGCTGAGCAGCCGGACAACGGCCATCCTCTGCGTTCACCAGATGGGGATGCCCTGCAATGTCCCCGCGATCCTTGAGATCGCCAAGGGCTTTGGCGTGCCCGTGATCGAGGACGCCGCCTGCGCGATCGGTTCGGAAATCCTGACCGGCGGCGCGTGGCAGCGGATCGGGCGACCCTTGGGCGATGTCGTCTGCTTCTCGTTCCATCCGCGCAAGGTGATCACGACCGGCGAAGGCGGCATGCTGACGACGAACCGGCCGGAGCTCGACCAGATGTTCCGGCTGCTGCGTCAGCACGGCATGTCGGTGTCGGACACCGCACGACACGACAGCGCCGCGGTGATCTTCGAAAGCTATCCGGTGCGCGGCTACAATTACCGTATGACCGATATTCAGGCGTCCATCGGGCGCGAACAGCTCAAGCGCCTGCCCAAGATCATCTCCAACCGGCGAACGCTGGCCGACCGCTATCGGGTTGCTCTCGCTGACATTAAGGGCGCCACCCCGCCAAGCGAGCCGGAATGGGCGCGCTCGAATTGGCAGAGCTATCCTGTCCTGCTGTCGGATCACTTCGACCAGAAGGACGTGATGCAATCGATGCTCGATCAGGGTGTCGCAACGCGGCGCGGGATCATGAACATGCACCAGGAACCGGCGCAGGCCGACGTGCCGCTGCCCTTCCCGCTGCCCCACACCGAGGCGGCGCGTGACCATACGATCCTGCTGCCGATCTTCGCGCAGATGTCCGCGGAAGAGCAGGTCGACGTACTGACCGCCTTGTCAGACGCCCTGTCCGATCTCAATGGAAGCGGCAGGTTGCACCTCGTGCACTCCTGACAGTCAACCCGGCTAGTCCCGTCTGTTCACGGGACGCGCCGGGTTGCCCGCCACGACGGCCCCGGCCGGCACATCCCGCACCACGACCGATCCCATCCCGACCAGGGCGCCTTCGCCGATGGTGATCCCGTCGCGGATCGCGCTGCCGCTGCCGATGTAGCAGCTCTCGCCCACCTGAACGCCACCGGCGAGGATTACGCCCGTCCCGACGAGCGAGTAATCCCCGATATTGACATCGTGGTGAATTACACTGCGTGGGAGAGTCAGCACATGGTTTCCAATTCGTGCATTAGATGTCACCAGAACTCCGGAGTAAATCACCGCGCCAAGCCCAAGCTCGGCAAACCGGGAAACCGACGCATCCGGATGGACAAAGGTCGCATATCTCTTCGATTGTACCGCTACCCCATCGATAAGTCGTTTGCGTACGCGAAAGCTCCTGGTCGAGCCGATCAGGCAAAGGAACTCGGCGTTCGGATAGTCGGTCGCCCGGGACAGCGGAAAGATCGGGACGCCTTCGAAGCTGGTCCCCTGATGCTGCTCCCCGTCATCGAGGATCGCGGGCACCTCGTAGGCCGCGGTCAGCGCCTCGATGATCTCGACGCAGTTGCCGCTCATGCCGATCGGAACGAGAGTCTGTCGCTTCACTTTCAACTCCTGAGATTCTAAGCTTTATATTTAAAAATATATTATTCCTATTGGCGATTCTTTTAGATTCGAGACTCAGTCAGATTATCCATCACGACCGCGTGAACCTGTAAGGCAGTTCGTCCGACTCATGACTTTTATTATGACACGCCGCACAAACTATAACCAAAGATGATGCGGCAGCGACGGATGGCCTACCCCTAAAGAATTACTAAATCACCTTTCCGTCACCCGTACGACCATATTCCTCATGAACTGTCGAATTTTGTTACCTTTCAAAGGGCGAGAGTGTATGATCAAGGGCAGTATTGCCGCGAAAATTGAACGGTGAACGCCCGCCACCTCTTCCGTTCCGCCTTTGGCGACAATCGGTGGCAAAAGCAGAAACATGAATGTGCGATTCATCATATTACGCACCGATCATGTCGAGTGAATATTGTTATAATTTAAATTTCAATTACAGGCAGCAGGGGCGAATTAAATACTTCGCCGGGATCAATAAAGGGACATTAATAAGTTAATCATAGGATTGTCAGAACATGAAACATAGCCAGTTGGATAGTTACAGGGAACTTGAAAAAGCGGACGACGAAATTAATTCCGCATTGCATCGCCTTGAGGGCGAAGGTGCTCCCTCCGCGCCCGAAATCATCAGCATGATTTTCGGCAATCCATTCGAAATCGCAGTGCTCGGTTCACTTCTCCATCACATCTTCCCCGACGCGCAGATCCGTCGTTTCGAGAGCTCCACGGACTGGGAGAACGAAAAGTCGGACGCATCGAACATCGAGATCGTGCTCTACAACCTGGGTGATCGCCGGATCTCGGATCCGGACGTGAAGACCGAGGTCCAGGGGTTCATCAAGGACGCCGGCTCGCGGCAGGTCATCCTGATCTCGCGCAGCGGCGACTCCCTCGCGGTCTTCCACGCGATCGACTGCGGCGCCTCCAGCTTCATCCCGCCCAACGCCGGCGTTGATGAGCTGGTCGAGGCCCTCTGCGCACCGGCGTCCAAGTGCGTCGTGATCCCGAGAAGCAGCATCCCCTCCATGCTCGAAGCGCTCGGCGACCGTCCGGAGCGCAAGCCCGGGCTCGAACGCTTCTTCACCGAACGGCAGCTTGCCGTTGCGCGCGCGCTCCAGCGCGGCGATGCCAACAAGATCATCGCCTACGATCTCGGCCTGTGCGAAAGCACCGTCAAGGTCCACATCCGCAACATCATGCGCAAGCTGAAGGCAACGAACAGGACCCAGGCGGCCTTTCGTCTGAACGAGCTGGCCAACGGCAGCGACGACATCGAGGTTCTGCCCGAAGACTGACATCACGGAATGCCGATGCCACCCCGACGGCGCACTCCCCTCGCCAGAAGGCGCGGCATCGGCAGACGCGACATCTCGGAGGCCAGCGGATGCGATGTCATCGCTAGGCTGGCGCCCCAACCCACAGCCGCGCCGACCGCCCCCAGGATCGTAACCGGCCAGGACAGTTCAGCCCCGAACGCCAGAACAAGAGCCCCCGGCACCAAGCCGGTGCACAGGGTGACGACAGCGCTGCGAGAGACGATCACCGCCAGGTCCTTCCACGCAAACTGCACCGCCCGGTGGATGCAGATCAGCGTCATCCCGATGTAGACCGCATTGGCCGGGATCATGGCCCAGGCAACGGCCTGCAATCCGAAACGGCTCGCCACGAGGACGATCAGCATGGACACCGGCAACGCCAACAGGCTGATCAGCGCTAGATCGCGCACCCGGTTCATCGCCACCAGCACGGGAAAGGTCAGAAACACCGGGGCCAGCACCATCGCCGCGATCGCGACGACCCGAACCAGGGGAATGACGCCCAGCCACTGCGGCCCGAGCAGCAGCCGAACGATCGGATCCGCCAGCAGCGCAAGACAGATGAGGGCAGGCCATTGCAGCACCGTTATCAATGCGATGCCGTGCAGGTAATGCCCCGCCAGCCCCTGGTTCGACCGGACCTGCGAGGAGAACGCGGGCAAGACAACGGGTTGCACCGCGCTCAGGAACAGCTTGTCGGGCATCTGCGATAGCGACACCGCCCGGGTGAACAGTCCTACCGCGTTGAACCCCAGCACCTTGCCAAGGATCAGCCGCGGCATCGCATCGAAGAGCATGCCCAACAGCGTGACAACGGTCGTCCAGGCGCCGAAGGGCAACAGGGTGCGCCAATGGCGCAAGGTCGGGCGGAAAATCCACCACTCGGGGCGGCAGATCAACGCCCCCGCCGCCATCACGCAGGCCGCGACCACGGACCCCCATGCAAAGCTGAAGGCGCCGTAGCCCAACATGGCAAGGCCGATCGTCACCAGCGCGTTCGCCAGCGCGGCGGCCACGCTGATCCGGGCCACCGCCGCAAAATTCATGTCGCGCCGGAGCAGGGCCAACAGCGGGTTGCTAAGCGGTGCGACAAGAAAGGCCAGCGCCGCGATCCGGATGAGATCGGCCAGTTCGGACATCCCGTAGAGCCGGGCGGCAAGGTCGGCCCCTAACACGATGAACAGCCCGAGTGTCAGCGAAATCAACCCGATGAGCGTAACAGCGCTGCGCACCAGCTCGGGCTGCAATTCCTTCGCCTGGATCAGGAAGGCCGCGACTCCAAAGTCGCGCACGGCCTCGAGCAGGATCACGAGGCTGCTCGCCACGACAAACAGGCCCACCTCGGAGGGTGTCATCAGCCGCGAGACAACGGCCATTGTCACCAGAGCAAGGACAAAGCCGGTGGACTTGTCGAGGAAGGAGAAGGCGATGGAACGTCGAAACATGGATCGCTGCCTATTGAACGGATACGCGAGACGACCTTTCCGCTGGCGTCATGGTCTCAGGGGGTCGGCGTCGAAATGCTGGGGCACCGGCGGGACGATCTCATCGCGTGAGGCCACGCGGAACCGTCGCTGCCGGAGGTACCAATAGCTGAGCCGCGCGGTATCCCAGGCGCGCGTGACCGGCGCCGCACGGGTCTCGGCAGCCTGGCGGCAAAACCGCGCGAACCCCTCGGCGACCGGTTCAAGGCCATGATGCGACACCACGAAGTGACGGCCGAACTCCCCGAGTTCCGCGCGCAGGTCCGCGTCGACGGCAAGCTCGCGAATGGCCGTACTCAGCGCGCTGTCGTCGCCGTCGCCGTGACCGTACATGCCTGTCCTTAGGAACAGCGGCGACGAGCGCGGAGAGAAAACCCGCGCAAACCCGTTCTCGCCCAGCACGATGACCGGCTTGGCATGGGCCAGCCCGCGCAGGGAGGATCCGCCCATGCCCAGCAGGATATCAGCCGCCGCATAGGCCGGCCGCGGATCTTCCATCGCGCCGACCAGCACCACCGCGTTGCGGCCAAGGTGTCCGTTGACCTCGTCGGCAAGCGCCTGCAGTTGCGGGCGTGCTTCGCCATCGCCGACGACCGCCAGTTTCAGCGGCAACGTCTCGCCGAGGTCGCGCAGGACCCGGATCGTGCGGACAAGGCTTTCCGATTTCATGACGGTCGCAAGGCGTGACACGGACACCAGCAACAACTCGTCAGCGCCAACGCCTACCCGCTCGCGAAAGGACTGCCCATCAACCACGCCCGGCGCATTGGCGGTCACGTCGACGGGCGGCAGCAGCAACTCCGCTTTCGTCCAGCCCGCCCGCCGGGCTTGTGTCAGCAGATCGCGGAAGCCGAAGGTGGTGGGGATTTTTCTCGGCATCGCGTGGGTCAGGCTCATCATCATGTCGGTGATAACCAGTGGAACTCCGGACACGAGGTGGAGGCCAAGGTAGGCCTCCAACCCCTGCCACCAGTCCCAGGCGTGAACGAGATCCGGCTTTACCTCCTTCGCCACCCGTCGAAGTTCGCGCATCCGGTGAGGGGAGGGATGGAACCTCGCATCAGGAGCCGGGATGAAGGCGAGCCCCCTCGCCTTCAGGACCGGGAGGGCCGGACCCGGAGTCGCGTGCACCACGACATCCATCCCGTGGGCGTCCCGCAGCTGCGCCGCAAGTTCGATGGCGTTGATCTGCGTTCCGCCCAGTTCCAGCCGATGCGCGAACACCAGCAGCTTCATATGCGCGCCCCGTCACCGTTCCTGCCGATGATGTGCATCGGGGCCGCCGGGATCCCGGTGTCGCCGGCATCCATGAGTTCGAGGTGAATCCGGGTCTGCCGTCCGGACAGGTGGGCGTCGAAGTACTTGATCGTGCGCTCCAGCCCGACGCGCAGGGCGATTTCCGGCTTCCACTTCAGCATGTCCGTCGCCCGCGAGATGTCCGGCTTGCGCTGCAGCGGGTCGTCCCCCGGGAGGGCCCGGAACTCGACCCGAGATCTCGAACCGGTCAGCTGAACCACCAGTTCCGCCAGTTCGAGGATCGTCAGCTCGGTCGGATTCCCGAGGTTCACCGGCTGCGGCACACTGTCATCGCAGGACATCAGCGCGCGGAACCCGCGGATCAGGTCGTCGACATAGCAGAACGAGCGGGTCTGCGAGCCATCACCGTAGAGCGTCAGCGGCTCGCCCTTCAGCGCCTGCACCACGAAGTTCGACACCACGCGCCCGTCGTTCTCGCTCATACGCGGACCGTAGGTGTTGAAGATCCGCGCCATGCGGATCTGCACGTTGTACTGGCGATGATAGTCGAAGAACAGCGTCTCGGCGCAGCGCTTGCCCTCGTCATAGCAAGAGCGCGGACCGTTCGGGTTCACGTTGCCCCAGTAGCCCTCGGTCTGCGGATGGATGTGCGGATCGCCGTAGACCTCGCTGGTCGAGGCCTGGAAGATCCGCGACTTGGTCCGCCGCGCCAGACCCAGCATGTTGATCGCGCCCATCACGCTGGTCTTGACCGTCTTCACCGGATCGGACTGGTAATGCACCGGCGAGGCCGGGCAGGCGAGGTTCCAGATCTCGTCGACCTCGACATAGAGCGGCACGGTGATGTCATGGCGCATCAGCTCAAAGCGCGGATGACCCAGCAGATGCTCGATGTTGCGGCGGGACCCGGTCTGGAAATTGTCCACGCACAGCACGTCGTGGCCATCGGCAAGCAGGCTTTCGCAGAGATAGGAGCCGAGAAACCCGGAGCCTCCGGTGACCAGGGTTCGCTTGGTATTGGGCATTGTCCATCCTTTCCGGTTATGGGCCCGCGATCTTCGGGCGGAGTCGAAGTCGAGAGCCTTCAGTACGCGCCCTTGCCGCCGATCACGGCCGCGAAGGTACGCAGGAAGATTGAGAGGTCGCCCCAGAAGGAGCGCCCGGCGATGTAGTAGTCATCAAGCTGCTGCTGGCCGGCGATATCCGCAGTGCTGCGTTCCGATATCTGCCAGAGCCCGGTCAGCCCCGGGACCACCGAGGCCCGATGCGCGCGGAACTCCGGCGACATGGCCAGAAGGTGGTACTCGGGAAAGGGGCGCGGACCGACAAAGCTCATTTCGCCCCGAACGATGTTCAACAGTTGCGGCAACTCATCAAGGCTGGTTGCCCTCAGGAACTTGCCGATCACCGGCAGGATCCGGGGATCCTTGCGCAGCTTGAAGTGCTCCTCCCACTCGGCGCGAGCGTCTTCATCCTTGGCCAGCACCTCGGCGAGCATCTTCTCGGCGTCGCGGTACATAGTGCGCAGCTTGAACACCCCGATGCGCCGCCCGCCCTGCCCCTCGCGGGGCTGGACGAAAAAGGCCGGACCGGGGTCGGCCACCCGGATCAGTAGCGCGGCGATCAGCAGGATCGGGGCCGCGACCAGCATGGCGGGAACCGAAAGGACGAGGTCGAAGGATCGCTTGATCACGGCCTGCGCCGGTCCGTCGTGAACAGGAGAGAGCCGCAGGCCGATTTGCCCGCCATGTTCCGTCGGGTGCACACCGGACACGCGCAGGCGCGGCAGGTCAGACACGAGGATGATCTCGTCGTGACGCCTGCGCAGCGAGGCGAGCGTCGCCGGATCGGGCAGCGCCCGGTCAGCCCAGAGCAGGCAACGCGCGGCATACGCCTCTTCGGCCAGCCGCAATCCCATCTCCGGGTGCGAGCGGAGAAACGACTCCACCTCCTGAACGATAGCGGGGTTCCCGGCCAACCGGACCGGGACGCCCCAGATGCCGAGCGTGGACAACAGCCTGCGTACGATCAGGGTGACCACCGCCTGCAGGGCGATCACCGCCGGAAGACTGAAGCACAGGGTGACCAGGGGCATCACGCCGCCCACCGACAGGAACAGCGCCGCCGCGATGGCAACGAGGCAGGCCCCGAGCCAGGCACTGGCGCCCTTGCGCAGGCGCGCCTCGTGATAGAGACCGAAGCCGGGATAGGCGCCAAGGGCGGCCTTGATGACGATCTGAACCGCGCAGGCGAACACCAGCAGCCGAATGGCATTCGACGTGGTCTCGCTGCCCGTCACCAGCAGCTGCACAAGCTCGACCACCAACGCGACGGCAGCGACGTCGCCCGCGATCAGCGCGGCCATCGAAACGATCCGGGAACCCGACGCGCGGACAGGCGACAGCGGCGCAGCCAATGGGCCGTCGACCTCGGTGTCGCTCCACGGACGGGGCTGGAAAGAGGAATTCATGCCGCTACCGTCCCTGTCAGGCGCGCCGGGCTGGTGCTGAATTTCATAGTGAAACTTCCCACTTTCGGTCCCTTTCCGAAACTTCTTCCCCCAGACGGTGGCCGCAGCAGCCGAAGCGAGGTAGTTGTCTGAACGGTTGTCGGCCCTGTCCAAAGGGTGCAGCCCCGATCTGCGCCATCGCTCCCCCACATCCGTTCGTTGGGTCGCCCCCGGGTCAGCGTGATCGAACGAACGGGCCACTGACCCTCGTGCCATCGGGAATGTCAGGCCGCGGCCTGTTGCAGCCGCAAATGGGCCGGGACCCGACCCTTCAGTTCCGCATGTCTCAGCGAAAGGGTCAGCACAGCCGTCGCGAAGAGGACCCACATCAGGTCGTTCTGCATGAGGAAGGTACTTTCGGACAGGTTCATCGCAAGGGACGCACCAATGGTGGCAACGCACCACAACCAGCCCTGCCGGGGTTCGGCGCTGCAGAGGTCGGTGCCCTGCCGCAGTGCCCTCACGGTGACGAGTCCGAAAAGGACCAGCCCGACGGAACCGACCCCAAGCAGGAGATCGCGATAGCCGTTGTGCGCATGCGGCGCCTGCCACCCCGAGACCTCCCAGATCCGCCAGGCGACCGGGTTCGCCTCGGACCAGAAAACGCCGTAGCCATAGCCAAGCAGCGGTCGATGCACGATCTCCGGGTCGACAAGGTGCCAGAGCGGAACCCGCCCTGTCAGCGTCGCATCCTTGCCGAGGAACTCGAGCAGGGGCAGCAAGCCGATGAACAGAGCCGAAAAGACGGCAATCGCCGTGACCAGCAGAGCGAGTTTGACCGTGATCCGCGCCATGCCCTGCTTTCGCGTGATGGCGCGCACCGAGAGAAAGACGGACCAGCCGAACATGGCCGAGAGCAGACCCGTGGCCGAAGTAGACAGCGCCACCGCGACGGACCCGATCCCGAGCATGGCCCATCCCGCCTGTCGGATACCCCGCATGGTGTCGTGCTGCGCCGCCAGCCCCAGCATGACGGTATAGCTCGCCACCCAGCCCAGCACGTTCTTGTGCAGGAAGATTCCCCGCAGCGCATGATCGTCGGGCATATAGGCAAGGTGCGGCAAGGCCACCGCCGCGATGAGGCTTAGCAAGGTGGCGCCACCAAGAACCGGTATCAGAAGGAGAATCTGCTGTCGCGGCGTGAACCGTGTCGCCATCAGGTAGGCCACCCCCATCGACAGGAGCAGGGCCACCGAACGGCGCAGGGTGATGGTCTGGCTGATCGACCAGAAGGCCGAGACAAGCGGCAACAGGATCAGCAACAGCATCGGCACATTGCGCCGCAGGGCCACACCCATCAGCGCGGGCCGGCGGATCAGCAGGACGACCGTCAGGGCATAGATCGGCAGGCTGAGGCGGCGCAGCGAGCCGCGGTCGCCATCGGTGAGGATGCCCGCAGGTCCGGCCTGCAACAGCGGGAAGAGGGCCCCGGAAAACAGGAACAGCGCGGCCCCGACGCAGAACCACTCGATCCAGCGCAGGCCGTGTCTTCCCGAGGTCGGTCTGGACGTCACTCCGGTCATGTCCCTTTCAGCCGCAGATGTCTCGGCTCGATGAAACCCCCGGCAGAAGGGCTTTGAAATGTCCCGGATCGGCCTGCGGCTCCATCATTCGGATAATCCGGCGGGTCATGCCTCCGCCGCATGGGGGAGCCTCGGGCCGCGGTTTGACCGAACGAACACGTTCACCGGCTGGCGCCTCGGAGTGATCCTTTGATTGCCGTCGGCAGGAGGCAGGGGGCAGATCAATCGACAGGGCACCATGTCGCGGACACCGAAGATAGTTACCTCGTTTCGGGCTTCTTTACTTGCCTGCATGACCGCCACCTTGCTGTTGGCGGTGCCATCCACCCTCTTTGCAGGAACGACAGTGGAGCGCGGCGACGTGCTGCGTGTCGACGTGATCAATGCCCCGGAATTCTCCCGCGTGGCGCCGGTCGATGTGGACGGGCGCATCGCGCTTCCCCTGCTCGGAACCATCACCGTCGCGGGCAGCGACGTGGACACCATCCGCGACCGCATCACCGAGATTTTCGTAGACCGCTCGGTGCTGGTCGCGCCGGTGATCCTGGTCGAGGTCGCCTCCTACCGCCGAGTCTATGTCGGTGGCAGTGTCGGGGCCGCCGGATCGCTTGATTTCGTGCCCGGCCTCACCGTGCGGCAGGCGGTCATCGCGGCAGGCGGCAGCCGTCTGCCCCAGGCCGAGGGCAAGACCACCGCCGAGGCCACCCTCGCCTCACTGGCCGAACGCCGGGCCCTGACCTTCCGGCTAGCGCAGGCAAGCGCCCGCATCGTGCGGCTGAACGCGGAACTCGCGGGCGAGCCGTCGATGGGCCAGGCGGACGCGGACTCGCTGGCGCCGCCCGCCATTCTGGCCGACACCATGCAGGCCGAGGCGGCGCTGCTTACCGACATTCGCCAGCGACAGGATGACCGGAAGGAATACACCGGCAAGCTGCTGCGCATGCTGTCCTCCGAACTCGACACCCTCCTCGAACAGGTCAAGCTGCAAGAGAGCGAGGCCGACCTGCAGCAGTCCGAGATAAATGACGTGCGCCAACTGGTCGAACGCGGACTGACACCCCGCACACGCCTGCAGGAACTCCTGCGCGAGAAATCGCAGCTGACCCGCGACCGGCTGGAAACCTCCGCCTTCGCCGCCCGTGCCCGGCAACAGTCAGAGGCCGCGCGCTACGAGTATGCCGAGGAACAGGCGAAACGGCGCGAGGCGCTCAGGCTCGAGCTGCAGACGGCGGTTCAGGACCGCGCCGCGCTTGAGGCCTCCATCGAGGCGCTCGACCTGCGGCTTCAGGCCAGTGGCGTGACACCCTCGCGGCAGGCGCCGGTCATGCGCGTGACTGTCCACCGCCGGACCGGTGCCGAAACCAGCACCTTCGACGTCGAGATGGACGAACCCCTGCAACCCGGTGATGTCGTTGACGTTGCCTTCGAGGTTCCCCTGCTGCGCTCCTCCGACCAGACAACTCAGGCCGAGCGGAGCACCGGGGGGCGCCCATGACCCGATCGCCGGATATCAGCGTCGTCATCAACAACTACAATTACGGACAGTTCGTCGGCCAGGCGATCGAGTCGGCGCTCGACCAGAAGGACGTGAAGGCCGAGGTTATCGTGGTGGACGACGGCTCCACCGACGACTCGGGCGACGTCATTCGCGGTTTCGGCAGTGCGGTGCGCGCGCATTTCCAGCCGAACGGTGGACAGGCCCGCGCAATCAACAGCGGCGTGGCAATGGCCGAGGCCCCGATACTGGCCTTTCTCGATGCCGACGACTGGTTTCTGCCGGGCAAGCTGCTCTCCGTCCTCGACGCGTTCGACAGCTCCCCAAAGGCGGGGATCGTCTATCACCGTCTGCAGCCCGTCTATTCCGACGGCTCGCCCGCCTTTTCGGCCATCCCCCGGTCGCTCTGTCAGGGCGACCTTGGCCCGCGTCTCCAGCGCAGCGGCGGCCGTTGGCCCTTTCCCATGACCAGCTCGCTCGCGGTCCGCCAGTCGCTTTGGCGCAACGCGGGCAACATACCCGGAGACTTCAGCATTTCCGCCGATGCTTGGATCACCGGTATCCTGCCGATGATCTCTCCCGTGGTCGCGCTGCCCCGGCCGCTGGCCTGCTATCGCATCCACAACAACGCGTGGTTCCGCGCGCAGGATGACGCCGGGATGCTGGCGCGTCGCATGGCGCACTGGGAGCACACCGTCAGGATCACCAACACCTTCCTCGCGTCCCGCCAGATGCGCGGAAGGGTCAGGTTGCGCGACCATTTCGACTATCAGGTCGCCGCCGCCCGGCTGGGCCGCCCCGGCGCGCTGCGTCCGCTTGAACTCGCGCGACTCGGACTGCTCGATGCGGGTGAGCCCAATGTGCTGCGCCGCCTGCGCGCCATCCTCGGCGCGATGGCCGCGCTCCGCCAGGACCGGACTGAAACAGCGGGGCAGGTCGACACATCATGAGGGTTGTTCTGCTCAACTCGGAACCGATCGACTACACGATCGCCTTTGCCAACGGGCTGGCCTCCCACGTCGAAACCACCGCCATCCTGCCCAAGTCCCGCTACGAGAGCCTGAGCGACTGGATCGACCCCCGTGTCCGGGTCGAACTGCTGGATTGGCCGCGCACCCGCAGCCTGAGGAACCCGGCCTTCCTGACCTGCCTGACTCGCCGGATCCGGGCCCTCCGGCCCGATATCCTCCACGTGCTGAGCAATACCACGCTCTGGCTCAATGCCGCCGTGCCCTTCTGGTCTCCTCCCACGCTGGTGACCACGGTCCACGACGTGGCCGTGCACCCCGGCGACCGCGAGACGACGCAGCTTCCGGGTTGGGGCGCGCGGATGTTCGCGCGGCAATCGGATCACCTGATCGTTCACGGTGAAACGCTGCGCTCCGCCGCCGCAGGTGCCTTTGGCAAACCCGCCACGCAGGTCCATGTCCTGCCGCACCCGGCGATCCGCCGCTATGCCGACCTTGCCGGTTACCTGGGCATGACCCGCCGACGCCCGGCGGACGAGTTCGTGGTTCTGCTGTTCGGCCGGATCTTCGCCTACAAGGGGCTTCAGACGCTGCTCCGCGCCGAGGCGCTGGTGGGCGATGCGCTGCCCAACCTCCGGGTCGTGATTGCCGGGCGCGGGGACGACCCCCAAATGGCTGCGCACCTCATGGGCGACCCTGCCCGATACGACATCCGGCGCGGCTTCATCGAGGATCGCGAGACCGCACAACTCTTCACCGACGCCGATCTCGTCGTCCTGCCCTACGACGAGGCCTCGCAAAGCGGTGTGCTGCACGTGGCGACCACCTTCGGAAAGCCCGTGGTGGTCACCGATGTCGGTGAACTGCGGGCGACGGTCGAACCTAACGGCCTGGGGCTGGTGGTTCCTCCGCGCGACCCCGAGGCCCTGGCCCGCGCGCTGGTACAACTGGGCAAGAATCCGGAACTGCGCGCCCGGCTGGGAAAGAACGCGCTCGACTGGTCGGAAGGTCAGAACGCCCCCTGCACGATCGGTGCATCGGCAACGGCACTTTACAACGAGATGATCAATCGGCGGCGGGCCACTCACCCAAAAGGATAAGTCGGTCAACCAAGGGCGCAGATTGCCTGCCGGGCGCCGTGGCTTCGTAATGGGTCAAACGTCACGCAACTCCATGAGTATACAAGGGTATCACATGTCTCGAGCGGCATCAGGAGCGCCACGCATAAGGCACTACGTCGCTGGAGGTGCCGAGCACGGAGGTGGTATCGGCCGGCTCGTGGGCTACATCCTCTCGTCCCGGAGCACCGGCTTTGACCACAGGGTCGTCGACACCCGGGGCCCACGCCTCAGCATCCTGCGCTCCCCCGCTCACCTCGTTCATGCGATGTCCGTGCTGGTTGCCGACAGCCTCCGCGGCCATCCGACCCTTCACCACTTCCATATCGCTGGTCGCGGCAGCACCGTGCGCAAGCTCGTCCTTGGGCACTGGGCACGCCTGCTCCGGGCGCCCTATGTCCTGCACCTGCACGACTATGACTACGCGCAGGATCTGGCCCGCCGATCGAGATGGCAACGCCACAGGCTCCGATCGCTGTTCCAGAATGCCGAACGCGTGATCGTTCTGGGGCACCGCGACCGCGAGACTGTCAACCGCGCGCTCGGTGTCCCCGCCGAGCGGATCGCCCTGCTGCGCAATTGCGTCCCCGACCCGGGGCCACGCGTACCGGGGGGAAGCGCCACGGTCGAGATCATCTTCCTCGGGCAACTGGGACCGCGCAAAGGTGTGCCGGAACTCTTCGCCGCGCTGAGCGACCCGCTGATGGCGGGCGGCAACTGGCACGCAACGCTCGCTGGCGACGGATCGGTCGAAACCTACCGCGCGGACGCCGAGAGCCTTGGGTTGTCGTCGCAGGTCCACCTGACCGGCTGGGTCGACGCGGACGAGGCGGCACGCCTCCGCGCCCGGGCCGATATCCTTGTTTTACCGTCTCATGCGGAGGGTTTCGCAATGGCTGTGCTGGAAGGGCTCGCGCAGGGACTGGCGGTCGTCACGACGCCTGTCGGCGCACAGGGCGAGGTCCTGGTCGACGGCGAAACCTGCCTGCTGGTCCCGCCGGGAGATTGCGAGGCTCTGGCCCGCGCCCTGGCCCGCCTGGTCGCGGACCCCGACCTGCGCGCGCGCCTCGGCAAGGCTGGCCGCGCATTGTTTCTGTCCCGCTTCGACATCGAGGGCTATGCGAGAGCGTTCGAGGAACTGCTCGCCGATCACCTTCATGCCGCCGCTCCTGTCCCGAGATCGGCATGAACACGTCGACCAAGTTCCCGCCCGCTCAACCCCTTTCGCTGGCCGCCCCCGAGATCCATGCCGTTCCGGACGATGGAACGGCATGGATCAATATCTACCGGATCCTGCTTAGGCGATCGGCCCTGATCGGCGGGCTGATCCTGCTGATCTGCCTGCTCGCGCTGCCGGCCATCCTCGCCACCCACAAGGTCTACTATGCCGGGATGCGCGTGCTGGCCTCGCCCGCGCCCGCCCTCTCGCTGACGGCGGGTCTCGACGGGCGTCAGGTGAGCTTCGACCTGAACAGCGAGGTGGAGCGCATCCTCTCGCGCGATGTCGCGGATGCCGTCATCCGCCAGTTCGATCTGGACCAGAGAGAGGAATTCAACCGCGCGCTGGAATCATCGGACGGGTTGCTTCATCGCATGGCGGCGTCCCTGCGGTCGGCGCTGACCGGCGGCGGTGACGACGCGGCCGGTGGCGAGGACGGGGCCGATCAGGTCGCCCGCGCCTTCGCCAAGGTGCTGTCGGTAACGCGACCGAGCGGCAACAACGTGATTTCCATAGGCTTCGTCTCGCGCGATCCCGTGCTCGCCGCCGAGGTGCCGCAGGCAGTGGCCGATACCTACATCGCGCAACGCACGGCCCGATGGCAGAGCGAGATCGGCGAAACAGCCGCATGGCTTGAAAAACGGCTGGTGTTCGAACGCGCCTACGTGACCCAGATCCGCTCGGATCTCGAGGCCTTCCTGCGTGGCGAGGAATCCGGTGGCGGCGCGACGGAGGAAGCGGCCTCCAACCTCCTGATGGCGATCCAGGGCCGTCAGGCCGATCTCGCGCAGCAGAGTTTCGAGATCACCAACAACCGCCGCTCCATCAAGGAGGCGCTGGAGAACCCCGAGTCCACCGCGCTTGCCGAACCCTCGGCCCTCGTTGCCCTGCGGCAGGATCTGAAGTCCGAGGTGCGAGAGCTGGAACGGCTCACGCTGGTCTATGGCGAAAACCACGAAACGGTGATGCGCCGCATGGCACGGGTCGCCGAGATGCGGGTGGACATCCACAAGGCGCTGTTGGCCTACGACCGGGCGCTGGAACAGCGAGACGCGGCGATCCTGGTGGAGTTGGAACGGCTCGCCATCGGTTCCGAGGATGCACAGAAGCGACTGTCCGCCATCCAGATCGCCACGCCCCGCATCAAGGAACAGACCGAACTGCTGCAGGCGCGGGAGCAGTCCCTCGCGGATCTCGAACATCGCAAGCAGCTGCTGATGTCGCAGGCCCGGCTGGCCCCCGTCTCGCTCGAGGTGCTGACACCGGCGACCGTGCCGCTCGATCCTCTCGGCCCGGGCCGCAAGATCTACCTGCTGGGCACCGCCCTCGGCGCTCTGCTGATCTCGCTGCTGATCGCGGCCATCGCCGAACTGCGTGACAAGGGAATCCGCAGCCACGAGCAACTGACCCACCTGCCGCAGCTGTCGCCCGTCGGCCTCTGGTCCGAACTTACTCCGGAACAGCGCGCATCGATGGCGTCCGACCTCGGGGCCCGCGCCACCACGCCCCACGCCGAGAACCTGCGGGACATGCTGATGTTGATGGAAAGCGCGTCGGGTGATCGTCTGCCGCAGGTCCTGACCGTCTGCGCCCTGCGCGAGCAGGACATGACCCTGCCCGTCGCAGAGTGGATCGCGATCGAGATTGCTGCGACCGGTCGGCAGGTGCAACTGATCGAGACGAGCCCACCCGTCGTGGCCGACATTACCCCCGACTCGCCCATCGAAGAGCTTCACCCGCAGCCACGGCACGGTGTCATGCGGCGCTATCTCTCGGACCTTGCGCGGCAGTGCGACGAGGACATCTCGGTGGCGCTCCACGAAGTCATCGAGGACGCCGAGTTCGAGAAGGTCTTTACCATCGTGAACGCCCCGCCGCTGCTCGGTCCCGGCGCGATCCGCTATCTGCGGCTCGGCGGTCCCGTCCTCGTGGTGCTCAGATGGGGCCACACGCCCCGCAACGTGGTCGAACTCGCGGCGGGTCTGCTGACCAAGCTGAGTGTGCCGCAGGCCTTCTCGCTGATCGTCGGCGTCATCCCGGGCAAGCACCGCCGCTACGGGTTCACGGACCGCCATACGGTCGCGCCCTCCGCACACAGGCAGCGAGCCTCGTGGCATCCCGACCTGCGCCGCCGCCTGGGGCTGGACGCCTTCCACCCGGACAGCCAACAGGAAGACAAGGGATGACCGAACAGACGCCCCAAGACCCCACCCAGCGGGACAACCGCTGGTCGAAAGGAGGTGTGGACGCCTCCCCGGGGTACGCCGAAAGGATGAACCCGGCTGACCTTGGCGCAGGTTGTCCCATACGCGCCCGGCGGCAAACTGATTGCCTCGGAGGAGGGGTCCGAACGCGAGTCCCGAACAGGCACGGCCTGCGCATGTCGCACCCCCTGAACAGCCAGATGCACACCCTGCGACAGTCGGGAGCACAGCCATGACGATGACCTCGCACCACAACGGCCATACGCTCACGCGGGGCGCCTGGGCGCGGCCGCCCGAAAAGCGGGACACGCGGCTGCCGACCACGGTCTTCTCCGGCTTTCTGGGGGCGGGCAAGACCACGCTGATCAACCGCATTCTCAACAACCGGGGCGGTCTGCGCGTCGCGGTGATCGTCAACGACATGTCCGAGGTCAACATCGACGCCGATCTGATCCGCTCGGGAGGCGCGGGGCTCAGCGCGACCGAGGAGACTCTGGTCGAACTGACGAACGGCTGTATCTGTTGCACCCTTCGCGAAGATCTCCTGCTCGAAGTGCGGCGGCTGGCGCTGGCCGGGCGCTTCGACCACCTGCTGATCGAGTCCACCGGCATCTCCGAACCGCTCCCCGTAGCGGCGACCTTCGAATACTGCGACGAGTCCCGGGCGAGCCTGTCCGAAGTGGCCCGACTCGACGCGATGGTCACGGTGGTCGACGCCGCGAACCTGCTGGCCGACTATGACAGCAACGAGTTCCTGCGCGACCGCACCACGGCGCGCGACGATCAGGACGACCGGACGCTGGTCGAACTGCTGGTCGACCAGATCGAGTTCGCCGACATCATCATCCTGAACAAGGTGGGAACCGCCGGGCCAGCGCGCACGGCAGAGGCCCGCCGCATCATCCGCGCGCTCAACCCCGATGCGCGCCTGATCGAAACCGATCACGGCGCGGTCGCGCCCGAGGAGATCCTCGGCACCGGCCTGTTCGACCCGGCCCGCGCGCGCAGCCATGCCCTCTGGTTCAAGGAACTGAACGGCTTTGCCGATCACGTGCCGGAGACAGAAGAGTACGGCCTCTCGTCCTTTGTCTATCGCGCCCGGGCCCCGTTCGACTGGAACCGCGTCCGCCACGTGTTCGGCGGCGGAGCGCCCTGCCTCTTCAACGGCGTCCTGCGCGCAAAGGGGCATTTCTGGACCGCCCGGATGCCCGGAACCGTCATGGAAGTCAGCCTGGCGGGCCGCCTGAGCTCGATCCGGGCGACCGGCCGGTGGTGGGCGTCTGTCCCGCGCCCCCACTGGCCAACCGATCCCGCTGCGGTCGCCCGCATCTCAGAGCACTGGAGCCCGCCCTACGGCGACCGGCGACAAGAGATCGTCTTTATCGGGACACAACAGATGCACCGACCGGCGATCGTCGCGGCACTCGACGCCTGCTGTGTCGCGACCTCCCCGCCGCGCCGCAGACCACCGGTCCCGCTGCGACCAATGACACCACCTTCACCGCCCCTCGGTAACACGTTCAAGGTTGGAGACCTCGCATGAACCAGATCGTCGACGAGAATGCCCGCACGGACGGACGCATGCCCCAGTCCTACTGGGATGTCGAACATTCGACCTATATCGAGGGCTTTGCCACCGACATGAGCGTCAACGCCGGGGACGAGATCGATTTCAAGATCAACGTCAACGACGAAGCTGGCAGCGACTACAAGGTCGAGATCTTCCGGCTCGGCTACTATGACGGCGCTGGCGCGCGCATGGTGGCCTCCTGGACCAATACCAACGCCACGGTGCAGCCGGACGCGATCTTCATCGAGGCCACCGGGACGGCGGATGCCGGCAACTGGAGCGTCACCGATACCTGGGACGTGCCAGACGACGCCGTGTCCGGCGTCTATCTTGCCCGCCTCCAGCGGCTCGACGCCAATGGCAACCCCATCGAGGGCGAGGTGAACCAGATCCCCTTCGTGGTGCGCGAGGACGACCGCGAGGCAGATATCGTCCTGCAAACTTCCGACACGACCTGGCACGCCTACAACGGCTGGATCGGCAACAACGGTCAGATCGGCGCCAACTTCTACGGCGACAGCAGCGGCACGATCGACAACCCCACGATCGAAGGCGCGGGCGGCTATGCCGAGGATCGCGCCTATGCGGTCAGCTACAACCGCCCCTTTGTGACCCGTGGGATCAACGGCGAACAGGGCGGTCCGGCAGCGGGCGCGCAGGACTACCTGTTCGGCGCAGATTACGCGGCGATCTCCTGGCTTGAACAGAACGGCTACGACGTCGCCTATATCTCCGGCGTCGATACCGACCGGCTCGGGGCCGAATACCTCGAAAAATACGAGGCCTTCATCTCGGTCGGGCACGACGAATACTGGTCCGCCGACCAGCGCTACAACGTAGAGGAAGCCCGCGATGCGGGCGTCAACCTCCTGTTCTGGAGCGGCAACGAAGTCTACTGGAAGACCCGTTGGGAGACGAGCACCATCGACGGGCAGGAGTACCGGACGCTGGTCTGCTACAAGGAGACCTGGGCCGTCGCGGACCCCAACGCTGGCGCCGACGACTATTACAACCTCGATCCCACCAACATCTGGACCGGCACCTGGCGCGACGACCGGTTCATCGACAACCCGCTCGCCGGGGACGCGGCCGACCGGCCTCCCCTTTCGGGCCAGCCCGACCTCTGCAACTGCGCCGAGAACTCGCTGACCGGTCAGCTCTTCGGCCCTGACGGCACCGGCGAATTCGGCGGCGCGCTCGACGTGCCGGAGGAGTTCGCCAACCTGCGCTTCTGGCGCGACACGAGCGTCGCCGGGAGCGGCGCGCTCGACATGTCGCCGGGGATCCTCGGGTACGAATGGAACACCTCGCCGGTCGATGACTATCGTCCCGCCGGTCTGATCTACCTGTCCGAAACGACGATCCCCTGGAGCGGGATCCTCGTGGATCAGGGCAACACCGTGGAAGCCGGGGTCGCGACCCACAACCTCTCGCTCTATCGCGCGGAAAGCGGCGCGCTCGTCTTCGGCGCAGGCACCGTGTTCTGGAGCTGGGGCCTGAGCGACACCCACGACAACGAACCCTACGCCGCCAACATCGAGAACACGGCGCTGCAGCAGTTTACAATCAACCTGTTCGCCGACATGGGCATCCAGCCCGCCGTGGCCGATGCGGTTCTGGCGTCGCAGGGTCTGCTCCGGGCCATCGCCTCGACCGATTTCGCAGCGGCAACGGCGTCCTTCGATGCACTGCCAGAAAGCCTGCCTGCGGGTACCGTGATCCAGATCACCGGGACGGCGACCGACGATGATGGCGACCCCCTCACCAACGACGGGGCGGTCGCGCTGGTCGAGCTCTCCTTCGACGGGGGCCAGACCTGGAAGCCTGCGACCGGCACCTCGACCTGGTCCTACAACTGGGCGCCGACCGGCGTCGGCAGCTTCGAGATCCTCGCCCGCGCCATCGACGACAGCCTGAACATTCCGACCGTCACGAGCCTCGACAGCATTATCGTGAACGCCACCACGCCCGAGAGCCTCAGCCTGTTCAATCCCTGGACCGAAGTCACCGGGCAGGCCTTCTCGGACGGCACCACGCTCCAGCTGGGCACCCAGTTCTCCGTGACACAGGCCGGGCAGGTCACTTCGCTGCACTACTATCGCGACACCTCCGATGCCGGTGACACCGACGTCCGGGCCGGTCGCCTCTGGAGTGCGGACGGAACGCTACTCGCGACCGTCGAATTTGTCTCCAACCCCGGAGAGGACGGCTGGCAGAATGCCGTGCTGAATGCCCCGGTCACGCTGCAGGCCAACCAGACCTACATCGTCACTTACGAAACGGCGGACAATTACATCGCAAGCTCCGGCTTCTTCTCCTCCGCCTATTCCGATCCCTTCGGCGTACTGGTCGCACCGGCCACAACCGGCGGCGTCTTTGCCGTCGGTTCCGGGGCGATCCTGCCCACGTCGAGCTATGCCTCCTCGACCTATTGGGTCGATGTCACCTTCGAAGCAGGGGAGGTCACCGGCACATCCCCCGTGTTCACCTCGGCCTCGGCATTTAGCGTTACCGAAAACGCGCTGATCGCTGCCTCGGTGACCGCGACGGATACCGACCCGATTGTCTATGGCATCGCCGGAGGGGCCGATGCCTCGGCCTTCAGCATCGATGCCTCGACCGGTGTGCTGAGTTTCGTCTTCGCCCCTAACTACGAGGCGCCGTCGGACAGCAACGGTGACAACGTCTACGAGATCCAGCTCAGTGCGACCGACACCGAGGGTCAGGTCGGAACCCAGACCGTACAGGTGACCATCACCGACGATCCCGCCGAGTCGGGCAAGCTGATCTCGACACTCTTCGCCCCGGGAACGGCCCCCGCGCTCACCGAGACCGGCGACACGACCGACTACGAACTGGGAACCCGCTTCACCGCCGCGAGCGACGGCGAGATCGTCAGCCTACGCTACTGGCGCGGTGCGGCGGACTCCGGCGATGTCGACACGAGAACACTCAACCTGTGGAACGCCTCCGGCGTCCTGATCGCCTCCACGACCGTCGTCTCGGGTCAGGGTCAGTCCGGCTGGCAGGTGGGCGTGCTGTCCTCGGCGGTCGAGATCGACGCGGGCCAGACCTACACGGTGTCCTATGGCACCACCCAGAACTACGCCCTCAGCCAGAACTACTTCGGCTCCGGCCACACTGGCCCGGATGGCGTGCTGGGAACCTCGACCAACGCCGGGGTCTACTCAGCCGGGAGCACGGGTCTCTACCCGACGCAGAGCTATCTCGCCTCCAACTACTGGGTTGATGTCGGCTTCCGCGCGGAGCCCGAGACCAATACCGCGCCCACCTTCACGCTTGCCAGCACTGCGCTCACCGCACCGGAGGAGCAGACGGCGGTCGCGACCATCACGGCCTTCGACGCGGACAACGACACCTTCGTCTTCGCGATCGCGGGTGGCGACGATGCGGGTGCCTTCGCAATCACCCCGGACACCGGTCTGCTGACTTTCGTCAACGCGCCCGACTACGAGAACCCGGCGGATACCGGCGGCGACAACATCTACGACCTGGTCCTGTCCGTCTCGGATGGCATCAACCCGGCCGTGCTGCAGGCAATCACCGTGGAGGTCACGGACCAGAGCGAACCGGGCACCCCGGACGCAACCAGCCTCTTCGGCGATACCGATCTCCCCTCCCAGATCGTCACCAACGACCCCACCGATTACGAACTCGGGGTGCGGTTCTCGGTCGAGACGGATGGCGATATCACGGCGCTGCGCTACTACCGGGGTGCCGCCGACGCATCGGATACCGATACGCGCACGCTCAACCTGTGGGACGGGTCCGGAACACTGCTGGCGAGTGCAACGCTCGCCTCCACGCCGGGCCAGACGGGATGGCAAACCGCCGTCCTCACCACCCCGGTCGCCATCGACGCCGACACCACCTACATCGCCTCCTACGGCACGACCCAGAACTACGCCTTCAGCGGCAATTTCTTCGGGAGCGGCTGGTCGGGACCGGACGGAACCGTCAATGCGGCGGGCGGCAACAACGGCGTGTTCAGCAGCGGCTCCACCGGCCTGTTCCCGACCCAGAGCTACCAATCGTCCAACTACTGGGTGGACGTCATCTTCGAGGCCTCCGATGCGATCCTCTGATCGCAGGAGGCCAGCCTGCCCTTTGGGTGCGGCGACACACCGAACGGATGAGCGCGCAGCCATTTGGGCAAGCCGTAGGCAGCCCTGTCTCTCTGCTATGAGCGGTTGACGAAGGCCTTCATGCGGCGTGCCGCGTCCCCACCGAAAGGAAAAGGTACAGGAATGAAACGTGCGCTCATAACCGGGATCACCGGTCAGGACGGCTCCTACCTTGCGGAATTCCTGCTGGAAAAGGGGTACGAGGTCCACGGCATCAAGCGCCGGGCATCGCAGTTCAACACCCAGAGGATCGACCATCTCTACGAGGACCCGCACGATCACGACCCGCGCCTGCACCTGCATTTCGGCGATCTGAGCGACAGTTCGAACCTGACCCGTATCCTGGCCGAGGTCCGCCCCGACGAGGTCTACAACCTTGCCGCACAGAGCCACGTGGGCGTCAGCTTCGAGTCTCCGGAATACACCGCCGATATCGACGCCCTCGGCACCCTGCGTCTGCTCGAAGCGATCCGCTTCCTCGGCCTGCAGGACACCACCCGCTTCTATCAGGCCTCGACCTCCGAGCTCTACGGTCTGGTGCGCGAGTCACCCCAGACGGAAACGACCCCGTTCTATCCGCGCTCTCCCTACGCCGTGGCCAAGATGTATGCCTATTGGATCACCGTAAACTACCGGGAAGCCTACGGGATGTATGCCTGCAACGGGATCCTCTTCAACCACGAGAGCCCGCGCCGGGGCGAGACCTTTGTGACCCGCAAGATCACTCGGGGTCTGGCTAATATCGCCCAGGGGCTCGAACCCTGCCTCTACCTCGGCAACCTGGACGCGCTGCGCGACTGGGGCCACGCGCGCGATTACGTGCGCATGCAATGGCTGATGCTGCAGCAGGACACGCCCGAGGACTTCGTGATCGCCACGGGCGAACAATACTCGGTGCGCGACTTCCTCACCTGGTCGGCGGCGGCGCTCGGCCTCACGCTTGCCTTCGAGGGATCCGGAGAGAACGAGATCGCCCGCGTGGTTCGCGTGGCCGGTCATTCGGCCCCGGCCCTGCACTCCGGCAGCGTGATCATGCGGGTCGACCCGCGCTACTATCGCCCGGCAGAGGTGGCGACACTCCTTGGCGATGCTTCAAAGGCGCACGCCCGGCTTGGCTGGAAACCCGAAACGGATGTGCGCCAGATGTGCGCCGAGATGGTCGCCTCCGACCTGGCGGCAGCCCGCCGGATAGCGGCGTTGCGGGACACCGGCCACCACGTGCCTATCGCGATCAACTGGTAGCTTGGCCCACTTGGCAGGGAGGCGAGAATGACCAGGTACTACGTCGCAGGCCATCGCGGAATGGTGGGGAGCGCCATCGTTCGCGCGCTCGAGTCCCGGCGACAGGCCGAACCCTCCCTGCAACTGATCACCCGCGAGCGCAGCGAACTTGACCTGACCAACCAGGCCGCCGTGCGGGACTTCTTTCACCAGGTCCGGCCGGAGGTCGTCATCCTCGCCGCCGCCAAGGTGGGCGGTATCTACGCAAACGCGACCTACCCCGCCGAGTTCATCTACCAGAACCTCATGATCGCCTCCAACGTGATCCAGGCCTCGCACGAGGTGGGGGTGCAGCGGATGCTGCAATGCGGATCCTCCTGCATCTATCCACGCCACGCCCAGCAGCCGATCCGCGAAGCGGCGCTCCTGACCGGCAAACTCGAATCCAGCAACGAGCCCTATGCGATTGCCAAGATCGCGGCGATCAAGCTCTGCGAGAGCTACAACCGACAGTACGGGCGCGACTACCGCTCGGTCATGCCCTGCAACCTCTACGGCCCGCGCGACAACTTCGACCCCGAGAACGCGCATGTCATCCCTGCCCTGATGCGGCGGTTTCACGAGGCGGTGCAATCCGGCGCGAGCGACGTGACCATCTGGGGCACCGGTACGCCCCGGCGCGAGTTCCTGCACGTCGACGACATGGCGCTGGCCGCGCTCTACATCCTCGACCTCCCCGTCCGCATCTACGCCGACAACACGCGCCCGATGCTGTCCCATATCAACATCGGCAGCGGAACCGATGTCTCGATCCGGGAACTGGCTGGCATGATCGCCCGGGCCACGGGTTTTCGCGGGCGCATCCTCACCGATCCGTCCAAGCCTGACGGAACACCCCGCAAGCTGATGGACAACTCGCTGATGAAGGCGATGGGATGGCGTCCGCGGATCGAGTTGGAGGAGGGCCTCGCCGCCACCTACCGCTGGTTCGTCGAAAACCATTCCGAACTGCGGCTCTGAGGGCGGCGCGGCCTTATTGTCCCAACAGCAGCGCCTTCTTCTGAAAGTACCACATCCCGAGCGCCAGCATGACGTTCCCGGCCTTCCGGCCTAGCGGATTGCGGAAGTGGAAGGCGCCCTCGAAGATCTCGAACTCGCGCGGATCCCCCGTCATCGCCTGCGCCATGATCTCGCCGACGATGTGGCTGGTGGCAACGCCATGCCCCGAGTACCCCTGCGCATAGAAGATGTTCGGCGCCAGTCGCCCGAGCTGCGGGATGCGGTTCACCGTAATCCCCGCCTGACCCTGCCAGGCAAAGTCGATGCCGATCCCGGCGAGGTCCGGAAATGTCCGCTCGATGGCCGGGCGCAGTTCCGCCGCGATGTCGGCGCTGGCACGGCCCGAATAGTTGGTGCCGCCCCCGAACAGCAGCCGCCCGTCGGCGGTGAACCGGTAGTAATCGAGCACGAAACGCGTGTCGTAAACGGCGAGGTTCTGCGGATTCAGCCTCTGGCGCAGGGCCTCCGGGACCGGCGCGGTCGCCACCACGCCCAGCGAGGCGGGGAACAGCATGTTCTGCAACCTTGCGCCGCCCAAGCGGTGATAGGCATTGCCCGCCAGCAGCACCTTGTCTGCCCGCACCACCCCACGCGGCGTCACCAGCGAAACACGGGCGCCCCTCCGCACCTCGATCACCTCGGCATCCTCGAAGATCCGCGCGCCAAGACCGCGCGCCGCATCCGCTTCACCAAGGCAGAGGTTCAGCGAATGGACATGCATGTTGCGCCGATTGATCAGCCCGGCGGCATAGAGATCGGTCGCCACCACCTCGCGCAGCGCCGCACCCTCGACCAGTTCGACCTCGTCGCCCATGCCATGCGCCCGGCAGCTCTCGAGCTGCTCACGCAATTCCGCCACGTGAGAGGGCTTCCAAGCGGCAAGCATATGGCCGGGGGTCAGATCGCAGGAAATGCCATAACGCGCGACCCGCTCGCGGATGATCGCATGGCCGCGCCAGCGCAGGTTCCAGACAAACTCATCCACGCCCGGCCCGAGCGCGCGGCGAAACTGGCGCAGCATTGCCATGTCGCCGGACAGTGACCCGGTGATCTGACCGCCGTTCCGGCTCGTCGCGCCCCAGCCGATCCGGTTCTGTTCGAGGACAGCGACGCGAAAACCGCGTTCGGACAGTTCGACGGCACTCGCGATGCCGGTAAATCCACCGCCGACGATGGCGACATCGACGTCGAGATCTCCCTCGAACCGTTCGAAGGGGGCAACGGGGTTTGCCGTCGCGGCGTAATAGGAGGCGGCATAGGGCGCGGCCATGGTCAGTCCTTTCGGTTCGGGTGCGGTCCTACACGGAAACCCGGTAGGTCGCGAATTCAAAGGGCGATATGCGTCCGGCGAAAACCTCCTGTTCTTGCCGTTTGCAGGCCACGAAGGTCTCCACCAGCTCGGGGTGCAGGATCAGCCTCGCCAGCTCTGACGTCTCGAAACGGTCGGTGGCCGAGAGCCAGTCCCACGCCAGTTTCGGCGCCGCCTCGCGATAGGCGTTGCCGCTGACCGGGGCCGGCGGCTGCTTGGCAAGTTCGATGCCACGTTCCGCCGCGCCGAGGATCGCGGCGAGGATTAGATAGGGGTTGGCATCGGCCCCCGCCACGCGGTGCTCGATCCGGCGCGCGGCACTGGGTCCGCCGGGCACGCGGATCGCGGCCGTCCGGTTCTCGTAACCCCATGCGGCCTGCGTCGGCGCGAGGCTGCCCGCCCGAAGGCGGCGGTAGGAATTCAGATGCGGTGCAAAGACGAGGCTGAGATCCGGCATCGACTCGATCAGCCCGCCGATGGCATGGCGCAGCATGTCCGTGCCAGCCGGACCACCATCGTCGAACACGTTGACCCCCGCCTGATCGACCAGCGAGAAATGGACATGCATCCCGCTTCCGGCCTGATCCTCAAACGGCTTGGCCATGAAGCTCGCCATGATCCCCTGCCTGCGCGCAGCGCGGCGGATGATTTCCTTCAGATAAACCGTATCGTCAGCCACCCGCAGCGCATCGGAGCGATGCTTGAGATTGATCTCGAACTGCCTTGAACCGCCCTCGGCAATGGTCGCGTCCAGTTCGATCCCGCAGGCCCCGGCGGTCGCATAGACTGCGTCGAGAAACGGCTCGACCACGGCCAGTTCCGCCAGCGAATAGATGTTCTCGAACCCGCTCGGCGGGGACCCCGCCCCGCCCGCCATCGGCGCCGCGGCCCGGTCGCCCGGCGCCAGCAGGTAGAATTCCAGCTCGGTCGCCACCATCGCCCGAAGGCCACGGGTCGCAAGCCTTTCGACCGCAAGCGACAGCATATTGCGGCAGTCCGCGTAGTAAGGTCCGCCGCTCTCTTTCCCCATTACCATCGGCAGCAGGCGCATCCCCCGGGCTGGTCCGTCGAGCGGCAGCGGATCGCGCCCCGTCGGCAGGCACACGCCATCGAGATCGCCGCTGTCGAGCGTCAGCCCGCTGCCGACCACGTCGCTGCCCCAGATGTCGACACCGATGGAGGACATCGGCATCCGGATGCCCGAGGCCAGCAGCTTGCCCTCCTGCGCCCGCGGCACCCGCTTGCCGCGCAGCACACCGTTCATGTCGCAGATCGCGGCGAGCACGTGACCCTCTGCGGCCCCGTGCCGGTCCGCGCCCGGCATCATTCGCTCCATCGCTCCATCGTTCATCTGGCTTCTACCTCGATCATGGCGTTGCCGCCGTCAACGGCCAGACCCCTAGCGCTCCGAACGAAGGCCGCGCATTACCCCCGGCGGGTTATACGAATCCTCCTCCGTCCCATGCAGTCTGGGTCCAGAACATGTGACGAAGGAAGGAACCTGCTATGGCAGACAAGGATATTGCCGGCGTCCGTGCCGCGATCGATCGCTGGATCGACGGCTGGACCTTCAGCCCCGAGAACCCCTGGAGCCTCGACAAGTTCGAAGCCATCCTCGACCCGGACTGCATGGTAATCGACGACTACGGCGGCGAGCTCTCGCTGCTCTACGGTCACAAGGACTATGCCGGTATCTGGGGCCCGATGGTCGCCAAGTACATGAAGATCTGGAAGATCCTTCCCGAGGAGGACAGCATCCAGATCTGGACCGAGGGCTCCATCGCCTGCGCCTCCTTCATCCTGCGCGGCGGCGGCGAACTTGCCGACGGAACCCAGGCCAAGCTCCGCCAGTGGTGCACCTTCCCGATGGAAAAGCGGGGAGACCGGTGGATCATCCTCAAGGAGCACATCACCACCGATCCCGAGTACTCGACCTGAGCGCGGGGGCCCCGCCCCCGCCACACTCCCCATCACGCGGGGCGGGCGCCCTGCCGGACAGATTTCCAAGGACTGCCAAATGACACTCCACTGCGGCCTCACCTTCGACTTTGACGCCATGTCGGTCTGGCTCGGCTCCTACAAGAGCCGCAACCCCTCGATGATCTCGCGCGGTGAATTCGGCGCCATCGCGGTGCCGCGCATCCTCGACCTGCTGAAGAAACACGACCTGCAGGCGACCTTCTGCGTTCCCGGACATACCGCGCTCGCCTACCCCGACCTCGTCCGGCGCATCGACGCCGAGGGCCACGAGATCGCGCATCATGGATGGGTCCACGAAAACCCCGCCGACTTCAGCGAGGCAGAGGAACGCGCCAACCTCGACCGGGGGCTGGACGCACTGCAACGCGCGGCAGGCGTCCGCCCGCGCGGCTATCGCTCCCCCTCGTGGGATTTCTCGACCCGCACCATCGGACTGCTGCTCGAATACGGGTTCACCTACGACAGCTCGCTGATGGGGGCCGACTTCACCCCCTACTATGCCCGGCGCGACGATGCGTTCGACAGCCTAACACCATATCACTTCGGCCCCAACGTCGACATCGTCGAGTTGCCGGTCACCTGGCTGATGGACGACTTTCCGCATTTCGAGTTCGTCGACAACGACACCTTCGGCCTCTCCGCACCCTCGAAGGTGCAGGAGATCTGGCAAGCCGAGTTCGACTATGCCTACGAGAACGTCCCCGGCGGTCTCTATTCGATCACCATGCACCCGCAGGTCATCGGGCGCGGCCACCGGCTGATGATGCTCGAACGGCTGATCCTGTCCTTCAAACAGCGCGAGGATGTCCGGTTCACCCGCATGATCGACTATGCCGATGCCTGGCGCAGCGCGAACCCGCTGGCCCAGTGGGAAACATCCGGCGCACCCCAGGCGACCAACGGCTGCGGCCGCGACACGCTCTGACCCATTCGGAAAACTGCCATGACCTATGTCTACCGCTCGCAAGAGAGCGACCCTTTCGCGCGCGGCCGTGCCTTCGGCGCGGCACACCCCCGCCAGATCGCGACAACCGTCGCGAATTACCGCGCCATGTGCGATGACCTATCGGCAACGGCCTACGATCTGGAGAGCGACGGCGCCGAAGCCCTGGTGGCAATCGAAGGTTTCGCACCGCACCTCGCCGAAGAGGTCCGCGGCATGGCCGAGGGCGCGGGCCTCGATCCGCGTCTCGTCGCCGCGATCAACGCCCGCACCGAGATCCTCGCGCGGATCGGCACACGCACGCGCGGCGAATGCTCCGCCGTGATCGCGCTTCCGGCAGGCGGCGGCGCGCCGGTCGCGGTACAGACATGGGACTGGTATCACCGGTTTTCCGGCGGCTGGCTGGTCTGGGAAATCCCCCACGCCGACGGCAGTATGACCAAGACGATGACCGAGTACGGTATCGTCGGCAAGGCGGGCCTCAACACGCGCGGGATCGGCCTGCTTTTCACCATCCTCCATCACACCGGCGACGGCGCCGGGATCGGCGTGCCCGTTCACGTCGCCGCCCGCGCTGCCCTCGACCTCGGCGCCGACATCAACCGCGCGGCGCAGATCCTCGCCGCCGCCCGTGTTTCGGCCTCCAGCTCGATCAACCTCGCAGCCTACGAGGATGGCACCGCAGCCGCGCTAACCGTCGAGCTGCACCCCGGCGGCCCGAGCTTCGTTCTGCCCGACAACGACGGGTTGCTGATCCATACGAACCACTTCCTCGCCCCCGCGCCCGCGCAGTGCGACACCGAACCTGCCGCCTTTCCCGATACGCTCGTCCGGCACAACCTGCTGCACCGGCGCATTGCCGGACAACGGATCACCTCGCCAATGCAGGTGGTCGAAGCAATGACCTCGCACCTCGGCTCCATCGCGGCGGTCTGCTGCCACCACGACCCCCGCCGCAACGCCGCCGACCAGTACGAAACCCTCGCGACCCTCAGCCTCGACCTCGCCGCCGGTGTCCTGAACGTCCACGCGGGCGGTCCCTGCACGGCGCCAAGTCTAGAGGCAACGCTCTGATGGACCGAGAGATCGTCGGCCCCGCCTGCCACCCCGCCGAAGCCTTCAAACAGGAGCTCCCCTTCAGCCGTGCGGTGCGATCCGGCGACATGATCTGGCTCTCGGCCGAGGGCGATTTCGGCCACGGTTCCCCGCGCCCCGTCAGAGTTCAGGCGGCCCACTGCCTTTCCGCCCTCTCGGCATCGCTCGCCGAGGTCGGCGCCGACCTCACCGACCTAGTGAAACTGCTGGTTTTCTTCCGGTCCGACGAGACCACCGAGTCCGAGGTCCTCGGGGCGCTGGCCTTTGCCCTGCCTCCGAACGCCTGCCCCGCCATCACCGCGCTGCCGGTGCCATACCTTCCCTACCCGGGCTGTTCCATTCTGGTCGAGGGCATCGCGATGCGCGCTGCCGACGGCACCCCGCTCGCCCGCCATCGGATCGCGACCCCCGAGATGGCCTCCCACCCCGCGCCCTTCTCGCAGGGCATTCGCTGCGGCAAGATGATCTTCCTCTCGGCCCAGTGGGCCTCTCTGGAGGGTACGGTGGCCGCCCCGGGCGACATCGTCAGCCAAACGCGGCAGCTGATGCGCCAGCTCAGCGCCGGGCTCGCGACTTGCGGCGCGGGCTTTGGCGACGTGGTCAAGATCAACCGCTGGTATCTCGGACACGGCACCGTCGAAGACTTCGAACCCGCCGCGCTCGCCTGTGCCGCGCACTTCACCGAACCGGGGCCCGCCGCCACCGGCATCCCGCTTCCCGCCATGGCGCAGGAGGACGAGATGATCCGCATCGAGATGGTCGCCATGCTCGGCGAGGACGGCGCCCACCTGCCGCGCCGCCACGCCTGGCCCGACAGTCTCTGGGACTGGACCACCAGTCTGCCCTACCACCACGGCCTCAAATGTCATGACATGATCTTTCTCGGCGGCCAGGTCTCGCTCGACAAACAGGGCCGTGCGGTCGACCCCAACCAGCTCGCAGCACAGACCCGAACGGCGATGGGGCACATTGAGGCGATCCTCTCGGACCTTGGTGCCACCCCTGCCGACATCGTCAAGCTGACCACCATGTACGAGGGGTCGTCAGGCCTGCCCGCTCTGCGCGAGAGCCTTCTGCCCCGCGCCGAGCGTTTCACCGCGCCCGGCCCCGCCACCACCGAGATCGCACAGCCCGCGCTCGCCTATCCCGGCATGATCATCGAGATCGACGCCTTTGCGATGACCGAGCCAGACCACTGACACGCCAGACCAGGAGGTTTCCATGACCGAAAAAGACGTCAGCGTCGCGCTGAGTTTCGACTTCGACGCAATGTCCGTGTGGCTCGGCGGGTTCGGATCGACCGCGCCCAGCATGCTCTCTCGCGGCGAGTTCGGCCCGCAGGGCGTGCGGCGAATCCTCACTCTCCTTGCCGAACATGCCATTCCCGCCACCTTCTTCGTCCCCGGCCACACCGCGCTCGCCTTTCCCGCGACGGTCGAGGCCATCGCCGATGCCGGTCACGAAATCGGGCACCACGGCTGGATACACGAAAACCCGGCCCTGTTCGGTCCGGACGACGAACGCCGCTTTCTCGACAAGGGGTTCGAGGCGCTGGAACAGGTCGTCGGCCTGCGCCCGGTGGGCTACCGTTCTCCTGGCTGGGAAGTGACCGCCAACACCTTTCCCCTGCTGCGCGAATACGGCTTTGCCTACGACAGCAGCCAAATGGGATCGGAGTACGAACCCTACTGGTGTCGCGAGGGCGACGTCGCCTCCATGACCGAGGCCTGGAGCTGGGGCACACCTGTCGATCTGGTGGAGGTGCCAGTGCACTGGATGCTCGATGACTTCCCGCACTTCGAGTACGTCGGCTTCAACGGCGGTGTCCTGCAGGGGGGCGGCAGCCCACGCCAGGTCCTGCAGACCTGGATCGACGAGTTCGACTACCTCTATGACCGGGTCGGAACCGGGATCTTCGTGCCGACCATGCACCCGCAGGTCTCCGGGCGCGGCGCGCGTCTCCAACTGCTCGAAGGGCTGATCGCCCACATCAAGGGGCGCCCGGGCGTCCGCTTCACTACCATCTCGGATCACGTTACACGTTGGCGGGTTGGCCGGGTGCCCTGTCTCCCGGCAGACGCGATCTCCGGACGATCCTGAGGACAGCCTCCACCGAGAACGGCTCGCGTCTCCGCGCGGGCTTTTTCACATCGGGAAGACGCTCCAGCGCGCCGAACCGGCGATCCCGCCCCTGACCTCTGCCCGTGCCCCCTCGCCGGGCCGGAAGAGGACCGAACCAAAGGTCCGCATCCCCTCGCCGGCATCACCCCGAAGACAGAGCGGTGTGGTCGAGTCGTCTAGAATCGTTCGGGCTGCACGGGCATGAAGCGTCCCGGGAACGCCTTCGAGGTATTTCATGCGTTGCCGCGAGTTGGCGATCCGCCCGGACCGGTCGAGCAGCGCCTCGGTCAAAGGATCGCACGCCTGCTCGGTTAGCGGATGGTTGGTATGGAGATACCGATCCGCACCACCGACCGCAACGACACCCCCTCCACTCGCCTCGAACCCCACGAGGTTCCTTTGATCGACCAACACGTAGTGCTGACCGCTCGCATGAGGCAATTCTTGAATCAGCGCGGCGGCCTCGGCCACAGACCGGCATGCCAGCAAGGCCCGCAGAACAAAGGCCACGCCGAGTCCACCCGCTTCATGCGGCAACATGAGTAGCGTGTTCACGCAGACGGCCAGGTGGCGTGTCATCCCTGTCAGCCCGATCATACCCGCCGCACTCAGCAGGAGGGTGTCCGGCATGTCCGGCCCGGAGAGCTGAAGGACAACGTCCTGCCCCGCCATGTGAAGCGGAAGGTCCATGTTCTGTGCGACAAAGCTTCGCCGCCGTCCGACCCCTGCCCGTCCGATCACCGAACAACCCGGCGGCGCCAACTCGGGTTCGAGCGCGAACCACCACAGCTCGTCCATCAGGTTGTACGCCATGATCACCTCGAAGGATTGACCCGACCCGGCGGCGATCCCCGCGACCTCCTCGACCAGCCCGGGGGTCAGCCGACGTGCGCTACCGCAGAGACCGGTGCCACCAAGGAACCCCTCTGCATAGACCTGCAACGCGGCCTCATCCGCCGAAGGACCAAGGAGGGCCACCCGCCATTTCGCGACTCCCGCCACGATCAGCTCGCGCAGCTGGTGGCCATGCGAAAGCCCCCGCTCGAAGGCGGTGCCGGTACAAACGACTGTCTTCATCGGGTCCTCGTCGCGCTCTCGCCGCTCACGACCTGACCGCGATAGGCGGCAGGTCGAGCGGCATCATCTGGTTGATGAACAACATGAAAAGCTCCGTCGGCGACGAGATGCGGAGCTTGGCATACAGGTTCTTGCGGTGCACCTTGACCGTCTCGGGGCTGATGTCGAGCACGAGACCGATCGAGGTGTTGGAATGCCCCCGCAGGATCAGCGCGGCGGTCTCGGCCTCGCGCATCGTCACCCCGAAGGGCTCCGCCCAGCGGTCGGCCAGCATGGTGGCGAAGGTCGTCGCCGCCCCCTGCGAGGTGCTCTGCGCATGCAGCGCCCTCTCGATCAGCGACCCGCAGTGGCGTAGCAGCACCGCGCGCAGCAACGGTTCAAGGAACCGGATCCCCTCCAGGTCCGCCTCGGTGAAGACCGGGGAACTTAGGCGCCGCCCCAGCGACAGGTGCAGCGTCAGGTGACGGTCGTAGGGCACCAGCAGCCCGATCTCGTCCCGCATCTGGACCTTGCGGTAATAGGTCTCGAAAAAGTCGGACTCCTCGAAGTTGTCCGGCGAGATGGCGCTCAGGCAATGCACCCCGTCGCGCCGGTCATCGAGGCTGGCAAGGTAAAAGGGATCAAGCTGGTAGGCCCCCTGGGCGTACATCATCTTGAAGTAGTTCGGCTCCTGCGGCGACCATTGGTGCAGGATCAGCGGCCGTCCCATCGAGGTAAAGACCACGACGACGCAATTGTCGATCGGCACGTGGGCGCAGACAAACACAAGGAGCTGATCGAAGAAGCTGTCGCAGCCGATGGAGGTGACCAGTCCGGCCAGCGTGCCCGGGTTCACCCAGGCCTCGTGGTCAAGCGCCGCGGCCGGCACAACCCCGCGATCACAGCGGACCGCGGGGCCGGCCTCCCGACCGGCCATGTCGCCTATGGCCGACGAAAGTGTCATCCGCGATACCCGGTTATCCGCAGGGCGAGCGCCGAGGTGCCGAGCGTCGCCAGCAGGATCAGAGCGCCAAGGGCGTTGATCGACGGATCAACCCCAGTCCGCAACATGCCCCAGACCAGCGTCGGCAGCGTGTTGCCGCCGCCCAGCATGAAAAAAGTGATGATGAAGTCATCGAGCGACAGCGCCATCGCGATCAGCCCTGCACCGAACAGCGTGGGCCGGATGATGGGGAAGGTGACCGACCGGAACGCGGTCCAGGGACTGGCGCCAAGGTCGCGCGCGCTGTCGAGCATGGCAGTGTCGAAATCCCGCAGCCGCGCGGTGACGATCAGGATCACGAAGGGCATGGTAAAGGTCAGATGCGCAAGCACCACGGTCATCAGGCTCAGCCGCACCCCCAGCGCCGAGAACAGCGTCAGCAGCGCCAGCGCCAGCACCAGCGGCGGCATCATCATCGGCAGTCCGAAGAGCGACATGGCCAGCGCCGAGACGCGCGGGCGCATCCGGACGATCACCATCGCGGCCAGCGTCCCGATCACCGTCGATCCCGCGCCGACCGCCAGCGTCACGATCACGCTGTTGCGCAGGGCGCCCCAGAAATCGTCACGCGACAGCAGGGTCCGGTACCAGTCAAAGGTCAGCCCCTTGATCGGAAAGGTCATGACGACAGAGTCGTTGAACGAGAACAGCACCACAAGGACCAGCGGCGCGGTCATGAACACCACCGTCAGGATCCCTACGACCAGCCCAAGGTTGCGTGCGACGTGCTGTTTCATTTCGCCCTCAGGAAAGTGCGCATCCCGATCCATGCGGCGGCGATCACCGCGATGGAGGTCAGCAGGGTGGAAAAAGTCATCGCCGCGCCAAGTGGCATGTTCATCCGCAGGCCGAACTGGCTCTCGATAAAGTTGCCCATCATCTGTGTCCGGGTGCCCCCCACCATGCGCGGCGTCACGTAGTCGCCGGCGCTGACGAGGAAACTCAGCGCAAAGGCGGTCAGCAGCGCGGGCACGATCCGCGGCAGCACCGCGTCGCGCAGAACGCCCCAGGGCGAGGCCCCGAGGTCGCGCGCCGCCTCGAGGCTGGTGGGGTCGATCGGGCGCAGCGCGCCGTAAACGGGCAGGATCGCAAAGGGCAGCAGGTAGCTGACCAGCACCAGCACGACCGCCAGCGGGCTGTAGAGCAGCGCGTCGATCGGATTGTCGGTCAGGTGCAGCCCGACTAGCGTGTTGTTCACGATCCCTTCGCGCCCCAGCAGCGTGCGCCAGGCGTAGATCTTGACGAGGTAGCCGCCGAAGAGGGTCAGCAAGGTCGCCCCCAGCAGGAAGTTGCCCCAGCCGTCGCCGCGCGACCAGATCAGGTGGGCCACCACAAAGGCCAACAGAGTGGTGACAACGGCAATCAGCGCGCTGATCCCGGCGGTATAGCCGATAGGGCCAAGGTAGTCCGACCAGATGCGCGCGTAGTTCGCGAGGTTGGGCTCGTGGACCAGCTGAAACAGCGAGACCCGGTAGAAGGAGACCACGAGGAACCAGACCAGCGGCACGAGGAACAGCCCGCCCAGCACCGCGATGGCAGGCACCAGCAGCAGATTCCGCCGCATCGTCGCAACCGCCACGCCCATCATGACGCGACCACCCATTGATCGGCGAGGTTCCAGCCGATGCGCAGGCTGTCGCCGGGGCTGAAATGCCCTTCGAGCGCATTGGCCACGAGGGTCTCCCCGCTTTCCGTCAGCACCCGGTACTGGACATGGGCGCCAAGGAACAGGCGCTCGGTCACCGAGCCGCGCAGACAGACATCCGCCCCTTCCGCCGGGGCCCCGATCATCAACCGTTCGGGGCGCACGCCGATCTCGACGTCTCCATCCTCACCCGGCGAGACCACCGTCAGCCCGTTCGACAGCGCGACACGCCCGTTGCGGCGCATTGCCCGGACAAAATTCGCCTCGCCGACAAAGGCGGAAACGAAGTGGTTGGCCGGGTGCAGGTAGATCTCCTCGGCGGTGCCAAGCTGGCGCAAATGCCCGCCCTCCATCACCGCGATCCGGTTGGCGAGCGCCATCGCCTCGGTCTGGTCATGAGTCACAAAGACGAACGTTCCGCCGATGGCATCGTGCAGGCGGCGCATCTCGTCCTGCATGGCCTTGCGCAGTTTCAGGTCCAGCGCGGCAAAGGGTTCGTCCAGCAGCAGCACCTTGGGCCGCATGATCAGCGCGCGCGCCAGCGCCACCCGCTGTTGCTGCCCGCCGGACAGGGCCGTCGGCGCCCGCTCGGCAAAGGCGCCAAGCTGGACGAGGTCCACCATCTCCTCCACCCGCTCCGCCACTTCGCGCGCGGGCGTCCTCGCCAGCCGCAGGCCATAGCCGATGTTCTGGCGCACGCTCATGTGTGGGAACAGGCCATAGCCCTGGAACACCATGTTGGTCGCGCGCTTCTCCGGCGGCAGCGCCGTCACGTCGACGCCGTCGACCTCGATCCGCCCCTGGCTCGGGGTGATGAAGCCCCCGAGCATCCGCAGCAGGGTGGTCTTGCCGCATCCCGACGGCCCGAGGATCGAGACGAAATCGCCGCGCTCGATGGTCATGTCGAGAGGGTGAACCGCCTGGAACCCGTTATAGTCCTTGGCCACCCCGGTCAGGCGCACGAGGGGTGCGCCTGCCGGAACCGCGTCGGTGATCGGGCTGTGAGGGCTGGAGTCGATCGCGCGTTGCAACATTTGTCCTCAGGCTCGCTGATAGGTTTCGTAGGCCCCGAGAACCTCGTCCCAGGACACGAAGTCGCCCTCGGGTTCCAGCGGGAACATGCCCGGCAGGAACTTGTCGCCGAAGTAGCCCTCGATCTCGTCAAAGCCGTAGATTTCGGACACCAGCGGGTTCTCGACCATGCCCATCGCCTCGGTGTTCACGATCCCGAGGATGTTCTGCTCGGCAAATGCCTTCTGGGTCTCGGCGGCCAGCCCGTGGTTGATCAGCGCGTGATCGAGGTCGCGATTGGGCGCGTCCTTGGCGATGTTCACCGTGTCGAAATAGGCGAAAGTGCCCTCGACCGGCGACGCGATCTTGAGCGTCACGCCCGTTCCCTCGACCCAGGTCAGCATCGGCTCCCAGCCCATCGCCATGTCGATCTCGCCACGGCCGAACATGTCCGAGATCTCGCCGAGGCTCGACGGAACCGTGCGCGAGTTCTCCTTGAGCTGCACCATGATCTCGACGGTCTTGTCGAGCTGTTCACGGGTCATCCGCGTCGGGTCCTCGATGCCTTCGTTGGCCACCCGCGACCAGGTCACGATCATGCTCATCACATCGGGGAAGCCGACGACCCGGCCCTTCATCGCCGGATCGAGCAGCGCCCGCCACGAGGTCGGCACCTCGACCTTCTCCGGGTTGTAGAGCAGCGGAATGGAGCTGTAGGTGAAGGGCAGCGCATAGAGTTTGCCATCGACCCGCAGCAGCTCGTCCAGCTGTTGGAAGCGCGGATGCATCTGCGCGATGTTCGGCACCAGGCTCTCGTCGATGGGGTCGAGCAGGCCGCTCTGGGCCGAAAAACCGACATACTGATGGATAAGCGTGGTCAGGTCGACCGAACCGATGCCCCCCGAGCGCAGCTTGGTGATGATATCCTCGATGGCGGCGATGTAAGTCGGCTGAAAGCTCGCCCCTGCCTCGGCCAGCAGGTCGTCGGCCTTGAAGGCGCCGTCGTAGCCCTCCCACCCGAGGAAGGCGACGTCGCCGCGCCCGGCATGGGCCGGTGCGATACCGAGCCCGCAGGCGGCCCCGGCCGTGGCCGCGCCCGCCATGAAGAAGCGGCGCGAGAAGCGCAGACCGCTCTGGTAAGTCCCGTTGGTGCCTGGGGTTCCAGTCTTGTTGGTGGTGGTCATCAGTCTCTCCTGTCGGGTTATTTTCTTGGTTTGTCTTCGGCCCATCACCGTATGATGTGGCCCCCGTCGACGACGAATTCCGCGCCGGTGGTGTAGGTGGAGTGGTCGGACGCTAGGTGCAGCGCGGTCCATGCGATCTCTTCGGCAGTGCCGATCCCGAGAGGGGCGAGGGCGTCCCACTCGGCGCGCACGGCGCTGGTGTCCGGATCGCCACGGCGCGCCGCGACATCCTCGATCTCGCGCTCCAGCATTGGCGTCGCGATACAGCCCGGGTGGATCGAGTTGACCCGGATCCGTGTCCCCCGCTGCGCGCAGTCGAGCGCGGCGGCCTTGGTGAAATGCGCGACCGCCGCCTTGGAGGCGCAATAGGCCGTGTTCAGCCCGTCCGCGATGTTGGCAAAGTTCGAGGCGATGTTGATGATCGACCCCTGCCCCGCCGGCAGCATCGCCCGCACCGCCGCCCGGGTGCCCAGGAACACGCTCTCGGCGTTGACGCCCATGACCTGCCGGAAATCCTCGATAGAGGTCTCCAGCAACCCGCGGGTCAGCTGGATCCCGGCGCAGTTCGCGAGAACGTCGAGCCTGCCGTGCGTCGCCATGACCTCGTCGAGCAGCGCATCCCACCCGTCGGCATCGCGCACGTCGAGAACATGGGTGCCCGCCACCCCGCCAATGCGGCGGCTGGTCTCGGCAAGGCTGTCGGCGTTCAGATCGACAAGGTGAACCACCGCCCCTTCCGCCGCCAGCCGCTCGGCCACGGCACGGCCGATCCCGCTGCCCGCGCCCGTCACGATGGCGATCTTCTGGCTGACCGTTCCGCTTGTCATCTTCTTCGCATCTCCGGCAACTTCGACTTCTGTCAGTGTTGTTTCGTTCTTCATTTCGCTGAATACCCCCGGCGGGTTAGGCCGCCGGGACCTTACAGATCGAGCGTCAGCTCGGGCGTTTTCGAACGTGAGACGCAGGGCATCATCACGTCGCCCCGTGCCCGCTCTTCCTCGGTCAGCAGGTCGTCGCGGTGATCGGGCTCTCCCGCCAGAACACGGGTTTCGCAGGTGCCGCAGAAACCCTGCTCGCACGAACAGGGGGTATCCACGCCCGCCGCGCGCAGGGCTTCGAGGATCGACTGGCCGGGCGGCACATCGACATGGCCACCACTCCTGGCGAGGTTCACCCGAAAGGTCCCGTCGCCCGGCAGGGGCTTTGCTGCGGCCGAGAAACGTTCGAGGTGCAGATCGTCCGACCGGCCTGCCGCGCCGAACGCCGCTTCAAGCGCATCCAGCAGCCCCAGCGGTCCGCAGGCAAAAACCTTCGCCCCGTCTGATTGCTGAACCAGCCGCGCGACGTCGATCGGCCCGACGCCATCGTCGGTGCGGAGGTCGACCTGCTCGCCGCCATAGCCCGCCAGTTCGGCAGTGAAGGCCATGCTGGCGTGCCGCCGACCGCCATAAACCAGCCGCCAGTCCGCACCGGCCCGCTCGGCTGCGGCGATCATCGGCAGGATCGGCGTGATCCCGATACCCCCGGCGACGAAGACATATCGCGCGGAGGGCACCAGTTCGAAGGCGTTGCGCGGCGGGCTGATGGTCAGAACCTGACCGATCCGCAGGCCGTCGTGCACCTCGCGCGAGCCGCCCCGCCCCTGATCCTGTCGCAGCACGGCGACGCGATAGACCCCGTCCTGCGGGCCGTTGCACAGCGAATACTGGCGCACCGTACCCGAGGGCAGCACGAGGTCGATATGCGCGCCCGGCGTCCAGGGCACCAGCGCATGATCCACCGGCGCAAGGTCGATGGAAACCACGCCTTCCGCCTCGAGGCGCATTTGGAGGATGCGGGCAGTACACTGCCCGCTCTCCGTTCCCGCCCGGCGCGTATGATCGAACGCCACCGTCATCTCACGACCCGGCGGGCGCGAGGGTTCGCGTCACGAACTCGTTGAAGGCCCGGCGATAGTTCAGGGTGAACAGGTCGGCCGGCACCGAATGCTCTTCGTAACCGCCATCCCAGTCGACCTCGCGCGGCTCGAGCGCCCCGGCGATCGGCAAGTCCTCGCGATAGACGATCTCCTCCAGCCGCAGGCATTCCTCGAGGCTTTCGCCCTTGAAGCCCACCTCGTTGGCGACCCCCCAGAAGATCATCACGTGATCGTAGGCCATCGGCGAGGGGAACCCGACCACCACGCGCTTGCCCTTGTCAGGATAGTCGTAGGTGATCGTGGCGATTCCGGGCGCGGCACAGAAGTAATGCATGTCGCAATTCCCGTCGGTCGCCCAGTCGCCTGCACCAGCCAGAAGCGGGCGATCCATGGTGATCGTCAGCCCTTCACGCTTGACCTGCAGGGGCTCCACCACATGCGGCGTCGGCCCCATGCTGACCTCATGCACGAAGGGAAAATGCGCGACATCGCGGAAGTTCTCGATGGCGACCGCAACGCCGGTCACGGAATCAAGCGGCGTTCCCGCCATCCATTCAAATGTGACCCCGTCCCAGGCCGGCACCTCGTAGAAGTCGGGGCCCTCCCCTTCGAGAGCGGTCCAGACGTGGCCCCATTGCTCGATCACCGGATAGGTCTTCAGCTGCGCCTTCATCGGGCGCTTGGACTGATCCGGCATCGAGGGCACGTGCGATACGACGCCATCCTCCGCCGAGAATTGCCAGCCGTGATAGGGGCAGCCGATGGCCTCGCCGTGCACCTTGCCCTGGCACATGTCGCCGCCCCGATGCGGGCACCGGCGCGACTGCACCACGGCGCGTCCGCTCTCGGTCCGGTAGACGACCAGCCGCTCGCCCAGCAGGATCGCGGGCTGCGGTGTGGCAAGGTCGACCGACCGCGCGACCGGCCACCATGCGCGCCGCATCGCCGCCTCGGCGGCCTCTCGCTTGGGGCCACCGAACGCGGGCAGCGGGCTGGATGGTATCTGGCTCTGATCAAGCATCTTGGTCTCCGAATTGAACGTGCGGACCGGTGGCGACACCCGGGCCTTGGCTCAATCATGCGACCAAGTTTTACGAAGTCAATAGATCTGTTGCGTCATATATTACGCATTGCGTATTTTTGAGGCTAATAATCAGAGGAAACGCTGGTTCAGATTTCTTGCGTGAACCGTATCTTGTGAACACGCACCTCGGGCAGCATCTGGATGCGGCTCACCCCCTCCAGCGACGCGATCTTCTGGCGGATGGCCCACAGCTCTTCCTGATCCCGGCAGACAAGCTGCGCGCAGATGCCGGTTTCGGACAGGGTTTCAGAGAGATAGCTGATCTCGGACCAGCCCAGCAGTTCCTCGATCACCGCGTCGTGCCGCTGGGGCGAAACCTCAAGGAAGGCGAGACTCATCGCCCCGTGACCCAGCTTGGCCGGATCCGCAAAGGCGATGATCCGCAGAACCCCCTCGTCCTGAAGCCGCTTGAGCCGCGCGCGGATGGTGCCCTCGACGACGCCCAATTTGCGGGCAATCTCCCTCAGAGAGGCCCGTCCGTCAGCCTGAAGCTCCCGGATGATCTCCTGATCCACCTCATCGATTCGCACCATGATCCCGTTCTCCTTACGCATTGCGTATCAGGGGTAGTGCGAAAATGCCGGGAAGTCTCGTGCAAAGATGACGGACAACTGGATACCCGGCGGCGGCTCCGTGCACCCGCAGCCCCTCTGCACCTGCCCCCAAAAAACGACGCGCTGCCGGACCGGATCCGGCAGCGCGCTATTCTATTCTACCAGTCCGGCAGCTTACTCGCCCTTGGCGTCCTGAATGACCTTCAGATCAGCTTCGGAGCCGGGAATGCTCGACATCAGCGCAGGCCATGCCGCACGGGCCTTCTCGGCGAAGGGCGCGGCGTCCACTTCCTTCACGGTCACGCCAAAGCCCGCCATCGCATCGATCGATTTCTTGTAGCTGTCGTTGTAGGTGGCAAAGGCAGCCTCGGCAGCCTTGTCCGATGCGGCAGCCACGATCTCCTTCTGCGCGTCGGTCAGCGAGTTGTACTTCGCGCCCGACATCAACATCAGCGCCGGCATGTATTGCGCCTTGGTCAGGGTATAGTACTTCGACACCTCGACGAACTTGTCGGCAATCATCGTGTCGGGCGAGGCTTCGGCCGCGTCGACCACGCCGCTCTGCATGGCGAGGTAAAGCTCCGAGTAGGCCATCGGCGTCGGCTGGGCGCCGAGCGCCTTGTAGGTCTCGATGAAGGCGGGGCCCTGGATCACGCGGATCTTGAGGCCGTCCATGTCGTCCGGCGTCACGATCTCTTTCTGCGAGGTCAGCACGTTCCGCTCCAGCGCCGAGATGAAGGTCAGGCCCTTCAGCTTCTTTTCCGAGAGGTAGTCGAGGAAGTGGACGCCCGCCGGACCGCGCAGCACGTCTTCGGCCTGCGCAAGGTCGTCGAACAGGTAGGGCATCGCCAGCAGGCCCATCTGCGGCACCGTGTTTTCCACCGGCGCCGAGCCGGTCACCACCACGTCGAGCGCGCCGACCGTGGCCAGCTGGATCATCTTGACCTCGCCGCCCAGTTGCCCGCGCGGGAAAATCTGGACCTCGAACTCGCCGCTCTTTTCCAGTTCCTCGGCAAAGGTGGCGGCGGCCACGTGGTAGCTGCTGCCCTCGGTCAGCACGTGACCGATCTTGAGCTGGACCGGATCGGCCCAGAGGGCGCCGGCGGTCAGGGTCACCGACAGCGCGGCGAGAGAGAATGTCTTCAGCATGGGGATCCTTTCTTCAGTGGAATATCTGCGAAAGCGCAGGGACGTAGGTGATGAGGAAGACGTCGAAGATGAGCGTCGCGAGGAACAGCAGGAGCGGCCGGATGATCTGGTCGACCCGCAGCCCGGCGGTCTCGCAGGCCACGAACAGGTTCACGCCAACGGGCGGCGTCACCATGCCGGTGGCAAGGTTCGCGATCATGATCAGCCCGAAGTGAACCGGGTCGATGCCGTAGTTCTGCGCGACCGGCGCGAGGATCGGACCGATCACGATGATCGCCGCCAGCGTCTCCATGAACATGCCGGTCGCGAACAGCACGAGGTTCACGATCAGAAGGAACATCACCGGGTTGTCCGAGATGCTGGTGATCCAGTTGCCCACGGTCTGCGGCACCATGTTGATCGTCAGGAAGAACCCGAAGGCCGAGGCCGAGGCGACGATCAGCAGCAACCCCGCCGAGGTCAGCGCGCTGCGCCGGAAGGTCTCGATGATCTCGGCCATGCCCATCTGGCGGAACACGAGCGTGGAGATCAGGAACCCCGCCACGGTCGCGACCACGGCAGCCTCCGTCGGGGTGAAGCTGCCGGAGTAGATCCCGCCAAGAATGATGATCGGGATGACCATGGCGGGGACCGCGCGCTTGCTCGCGTACCAGAGGTTGCCGCGCCATTCGCCAAAGGTCAGGGTCTGGATCTCGTCGAACTTCTTGACCCGGGCGGTGACGATCACCACCGCCATCAGCGACAGGCCGATCAGGATGCCCGGTACGATCCCGGCGATGAACAGGTCCGAGGCCGAGATGCCCATCACCAGCGCGTAGACGATCATCGGCAGCGAGGGCGGGATGATCGCGCCCAGTTCGCCCGCCGCGGCCACCGTCGCTGCCGAGAAGTTCTTGGGGTAACGCTTCTTCACCATCGCGGGCACGGTGATCCCGCCGACCGCCGCCGTGGTGGCCGAGGAGGAGCCGGAGATCGTCGCGAAGAACATGCAGGTCAGGACCACCGCCGCCCCCAGCCCGCCCCGGAACCAGCCGACGATGGCATTGGCGAAATCGACCAGACGGTCCGAGATGCCCCCGGCCCGCATGATGTTCCCGGCCAGCACGTAGAAGGGCACCGCCATCAGGGAAAAGCTGTCGAGGCTCTCGAGCGAGGATTGCAGCGCTGCAATCGGCGGGATGCCCATCATCCACAGGCCGACGATGGAGAACAGCCCGAGGATCACGGCAATCGGCACCGCGCTCGCGAGCATGACGATAAGCGCCAGGATCGATGAGGTCATGGTCGGCTCCTATTCCATCACTTCCGAGGGGTGGGGCCGCTCGGGAAAACTCAGCCGGTCGACCATGAAGGCGAGGCCGTTCGCCACGGCCAGCACGGCACCAAGCGGCACGGCGGCGTAGACATAGGCCATCGGGATCCGCATCACCGGCGAGGTCTCGTTGAACCCGTCGTGGAACAGCTGCCAGCCGAGCCAGCCGGTCAGCCCGAAGAAGACCAGCGTCATCGCGATCGAGAAGGTTTCGAGCACCATCGATGGCTTGACCGGCAGGACATGCACGAGGAAGTCGACCGCGATCAGCCGCCCGTCCCGACAGAGCACCCCCGCCCCGAGGAACACCGACCAGGTAATGCAGTACCGGCACAGTTCCTCGGTCCAGGGGGCCGAGATGTTGAGCCCGAACCGGGTGAGCAGGAAGCGGATCGCGATCTGGATCGTGATCGACAGCGTCGCCACGAGCAGCAGTGCTCCGACAACAAACGTGATGCCCCCGTTGATCCGGGCCAGCAGTTTCATGATCGTCGTCTCCCTGTTCTTGGCGAATGGCTGGGGTCGGTCGAGGGCGCGCTCAGAGCAGCTGAAAGCCCTCCCAGAGCGGGTCGCGCTCGTCGACGATGATGGTGTTGTGCCCGGTCACCCGCGCCCAGCCGGCAACGCTCGGCCGGATGGCCGGCTGCCCGGCGACGGTCGCCGTGCCCTCGATACGGCCGTGGAACAGCGTGCCGATATAGCTCTCGTGGACAAAATCCTTGCCCACCTCCAGCTTGCCCCGCGCATGCAGCTGCGCCATCCGCGACGAGGTACCGGTGCCGCAGGGCGACCTGTCGATCCCACGCTCGCCAAAGAATACCGCATTGCGCGCAGTGGCTTCGGGATGCTTCGGCGCATCCGTCCACATCACGTGGCTGACCCCGTGAATGGCCGGGTCCTCCGGGTGCACCGGCTTGACCTTCTCCTGCACCAGCGCGCGGATCACCGGGCTCAGCGTGACGATCTGCGCCACGTCCATCCCATCGAGGCCCGCCCAGTTCTTCTGCGGCTCGATGATCACGTAGTAGTTGCCCCCGTAGGAGAGATCGACGGTCAGCTCGCCAAGGCCCGGCACGTCGATGGTGACGTCCTTGGCGTGGAGATAGGCGGGCACGTTGAACAGGCGCACGCTGTCGACGAAGCGACCATCACCGGACATGGTGTACTCGATCTCGATCCGGCCCGCCGGCACTTCGGCGGCAAGCCGCCCCGGCACCTTCGGGGTCACGAGACCATGTTCGATCGCTGCGGTGATGGTGCCGATGGTGCCATGCCCGCACATCGGCAGGCAGCCCGAAACCTCGATGAAGATCCAGCCGAGGTCGCAGTCCTCGCGCTGGGTCGGATAGAGGATCGCGCCCGACATGGCATCATGCCCGCGCGGCTCGAACATCAGCGATTTGCGGACCCAGTCATGCTCGGCCAGAAACTCGGCCCGTTTGTCGGCCATGGTCTTGCCACGCAGCTGCGGGGCACCGCCGACGACAAGCCGGACCGGGTTTCCGCAGGTGTGGGCGTCGATGCAGAAGAAGGAGTGCGAGGTCATGGGGGTACCTTGAATTTCCGAAGGGATCATCGTGAGAAGCGCGAAATCGCGTAGGGGGTCAGGTCGACATCCGGCGCGCGTCCTGTCACCAGGTCGGCCAGCAGGGTTGCCGTGGTCGCCGCAAGCGTCAGCCCCACATGGCCGTGGCCGAAGGCATAATAGACATCGCCGCGCCGGGCCGAGGCGCCCATGACGGGCAGGGAATCCGGCGTGGCCGGGCGGTGCCCCATCCAGTCGGTGCCATCCGTGGTCTCGAGACCGGGGAAGTAGCGCCGGGCCAGTTCGGCCAGCGCCGCGCTGCGCCGGTAGTCGGGCTTGCCCGTCAGGCCTCTGAACTCCGCCGCGCCGCCGATCCGCAGGCCAACCGACATCGGCGTCGCCACGAAATGGCGCTCGGCAAAGATGATCTCGCGGGTCAGGCCGATATCCGCGCCGGGAATAGTGCGGTTGTATCCCCGCTCGCTGTCGAGCACGACGCGGTCCCCGACCGACCGGGCAAGCTGCCCCGACCATGCCCCGGCAGCCACGATCACCTCGGACCCGAACGGAACCTTCCGCCCGTCGGCCAGCAGGACAGCCTTGCCGCTGATCGCGGTCGCTTCGCCGGTCACGACATCGACACCCTGCTCCACCACCTGGGCGCGCAGGCGGCGGACCACCTCGGCCGGATCGTCCATGTGCATCCATTGCGGGGTCATCACCCCCGCGACAACCCGTGGCCCCAGCGCGGGCTCCAGCGCGCGGGCTTCCTCAGCGCTCAGTTCCTGCATCTCGATGCCAAGCGCGCGCCGCTCGTTGCGCGAGGTCTCGTCCGCCCGAAACGCCTGAAGGGTTTCGTAGACCCAGAGCGCGCCGCGCTCGTGCAGTTGCGACCGCAGGCCGAGGCTCTCGATCAGCGGCAGCGAGTCCGCCCGCGCCCGTGACAGCAGCGCCGACAGCGCACGGCTGATGCGCGCCCGTTCGCCCGGGCGCATCGTCTTTGCCATGCCCGCCATGAACGGAACCATCGAGGGCAGGTGCCCCACCCCGACCCGGACCGGGCCCAGCGGGTCGAGCAGCCAGCGCGGCAGGTTCCGCAGCAGGTTGGTCATTTCCAGCGGCAGCACCTCGGTGACCCCGAAGCCGCCCGCGTTCCCGCAGGAGGCATTGAACCCCTCGGGGTCGCGCTCGATCATCGTCACCGACTTGCCCCTGAGGCGCAGATCGCGCGCCAGTGCCAGCCCGATCGCGCCCCCGCCGATGACCACCGTCTCTGCTGTCATTGCATTCCCAGTTCAAATGCGGTTCTCACCGCCGTATCGCCCGACCTCGCCAACACAGAATCCCTGGACAGGACAGCGGTTGGCAGGCCGACTCGATGATTAACGTTTACAGAAAACACTGCAAGCGTTGAAAATCACCTCCCTACCTACTTCCTCCGAGCCTTCACCGGAAACTCAGCCAGGACGGCGAGCGACATCTCGATCAAAATGCTGAAATTAAATGATAAAGTGAAATTCTTCGCTATAATTCGGCACAAAACCGTCGCTCCGCTATCCAGACCCGGATGCCTAAAATTTATGCATATCCGCCTGAAATCCTCAAAATCAGCCTCGGATCAGAATACATCTTGCGCAAGAAAACGTTTTCTGTTCCGAGTAGAGGCATACCGAAATCGAGGACGGAGGCCCCCATGCGGCTATCTCGGATGATCAACGTGGTCAGCGCGCACGCCGAAGGCGAAGCCAATGACGTCATCACCGGCGGCGTGCTGGATGTGCCCGGAACCTCGATGTTCGAAAAGATGACCTGGCTACAGACCAAGGGCGATGACCTGCGCCAGCTTCTGCTGAACGAACCGCGCGGAAAGTCCAACCTCTGCATGAACCTGATCCTGCCCTCGTCGCGGCCCGAGGCGGACTTCGGTTACGTGATCATGGAGTCGGACTTCTACGTCCCGATGTCGGGCACCAATACCATCTGCACGGTCACCGCCGCGCTCGAAACCGGCATGGTGGCGATGCAGGAGCCGGTGACCCGCCTCACTCTGGAAGCCCCCGCCGGGCTGATCTCGGTCGAGGCGCGTTGCAACAACGGCAGCTGCGAGAGCGTCACCTTCGACAACGTCCCCTCCTTCGTCTTCGCGCTCGACGCCAAGGTCGATGTGCCCGGCTTGGGCGAAATCACCGTGGATGTGGCCTACGGCGGCATGATCTACGTGCTGGTCGACGCCGCCGCGCTCGGCTTCGACATCGTCCCGGACGAGGCCCGCGCCCTTGTCGAGCTTGGCGAACGCATCAAGGCCGCCGCTGCCGAACAGATCCCGGCGATCCACCCGGTCAATCCCGAGATCCACACCATCAACCAGACCCTCTTTGCCGGCCCGATCGAGCGGATCGAGGGCGGCCTGACCTCCCGCAATGCGGTCATCGTCTCGCCCGGCCGGATAGACCGCTCGCCCTGCGGCACGGGAACCTCGGCCCGCATGGCCGTGCTCCACGCCCGGGGCGAACTGGCCGAAGGCGAGCGCCTGCTGCACCGCTCGATCATCGACACCGAGTTCACCGGCCACGTCGCAGGCATCACCACCGAGGGCGGCACCCCCGCCATTCTCCCCCGCATCACCGGCCGCGCCTGGGTCACCGGTTATCACCAGCACGTCCTCGACCCGACGGACCCTTTCCCGCGTGGCTTCCGCCTCGGGGACATGTGGTGACCGGCGCGCAACCCGATACGACCGAACGGAGCAGATCCATGCTGAAGAACAGCCTCCCGGGCCACGCGCCCGCCCCCGCAGAAAACCTGGGCCAGGTCATGGTGCTCGGCCCGAACGAGGGCAAGACATTCTGGCAACCGACCCCCGCGAACGGCCAGATCTCGGTCAAGATCGCACCGGCCTTCGTCGACCTGCAGACGCCCTTCAGCCTCGGCACCCAGACCGTCGCGCCCAACAGCTACGTGCGTGAACACTCGCACCCCGAACATGACGAGGTGATTCACGTCATCTCGGGGCATGGCCGCGCCGTGGTCGAAGGGCAGGAATACGAGATGCTGCCCGACACCACGATCTTTGTCGGTCGCAACCGCCGCCACATGTTCATCAACACCCAGCAGGACACGGATCTGCACTGGGTCTGGTTCATCCAGCCCAACGGGCTCGAGGACTTCTTCGAACAGGTGGGCCGCCCCGTCGAGATCGGCCAACCCGACCCGACCCCCTTCCCGCGCCCCGATGACGTTCTGGAGATCGAGCGCCGCACCGCATTTGCGCCGCAACCCGCAGACCAGCGCAGCCCGGACTGAGACCATGCCTCACGTTACCGCGACCGACGGCTGCCGCATCTACTATGAAGTAATCAGCGAGGGCCTGCCCTGCGTCCTCATCCCCGGCCTTGGCGGCGAGAGCGGGTTCTGGCGCCCCCTCCTGCCCTATCTGGCGGATACGCACAGCGTCATCCTGATCGACCATCGCGGCGCAGGTCAGAGCGACCGCCCCGAGAGCGGTTATTCGATCCCCCGGATTGCCGATGACACCTTTGCCGTGATCGACGCGCTCGGCCTCGACACCGTCCACCTCGTCGGCCATTCGACCGGCGGCATCGTCACCCAGACGATGGCGTTGAACGCACCGGAGCGGATTGCCAGCACCGTCCTCTCGGGCACATGGGCCCGCATCGACCTGCGCTTCCGCCGCATGTTCGAATCCCGCATCGCGCTCCTCCAGCATGCGGGCGGCGCGGCCTACCAGAAGCTGACACAGGCCCTTGGTTACGACGCCGAATGGATGGAATCGCGCGCTGAGGCACTCGATGCCGAGGTCTTGGCGGCAGAGGCCAAGCTGGCCGATCCGGCGATCCAGCTGGCCCGCCTCAACATGTTGCTCGAGCATGACGTCTACGACCGGCTGCCGGATTTCGCCTGCCCTGCACTGGTGCTCGGCGCGATGGACGATGCGCTGATCCCCTTCCACGGCTCCGAACAGCTCGCCGAACGGATCCCCAACGCGCGCCTCGCGCAGCTGAGCGGCGGGCACTTCTTTCCCAAAAGCTATCCGGCCCCCTATGCCGAGGCCGTTCTGGCATTTCACCGGGAGATCGCCGGGTGAACCTGCCGACCATCGCATCCATCGGCTTCGGAGCAATGGCCCGCGCCCTGCAGGACGGGCTGGCGCGGAATTCCGACTCGCTCCGCCTGTCCGGCGCTCTGGTCCGGTCGGCAACCAATCAGGAGGCGACAACAAACTTCACCCTCTGGCAGAGCGCGCAGGAGCTGATCGCGGCAAAGCCTGACCTCGTCGTGGAATGCGCCGGTCACTCCGCCGTCCGCGAGGTGGTGCCCAAACTGCTGGAGGCCGGGATCGACGTGATCATCGCCTCTGTTGGCGCACTGGCCGACAGCCAGACGCGCGACCGCATCGACAGGGCCGCGCAGACCGGAAAGGCCCGCGCCACCGTGGTCTCGGGCGCCATCGGTGGCCTCGACGTGCTGCGCGCCGCCGCCCTCGCCGGCCTCGATGAGGTCACCTACGTCGGCCGCAAGCCACCTCCCGCGTGGAAAGGCACCCCGGCCGAGCACCTGCTGGACCTCGATGCGTTGCGGGAGCCCACCGAGTTCTTCAATGGCGACGCCGCAAGCGCCGCGGCCGAGTACCCGAAGAATGCCAACGTGACCGCCGCCGTCGCACTGGCCGGGCTGGGGTTCGACCGCACCCGCGTTCGCCTTGTCGCCGACCCGCACCAGCAGACCAATTCCCATGAACTGGAGGCCATTGGCGCCTTTGGCCGGTTCAGGATCATTCTCGACAACAACCCCTTGCCGGAAAACCCCAAGACCTCCTGGCTTGCCGCTCTCAGCGCCGAGCAGGCCGTCTTCCGGCACTTTACAAACCTGGAGCTCTGATATGGACATGCAACTCAACGACAAGGTCGTGATCGTCACCGGCGCCGCCGCCGGGATCGGCGAAGCGACTGCCCGGCTTTTCGCCGAAGAAGGGGCCAAGGTCGTCGTTGCCGACAACAACGGCGAGGCCGCGCGCGCCGTGGCCGAGTCGATTGGCTCCAACGCCGTGTCGATCGAAATCGACGTGGCCAAGGCCGAAGACTGCAAGCGCCTGATCGACTTCACCGTCGCCGAGTTTGGCGGCGTCGACGTGCTGGTGAACAACGCCGGTCGCGGCATGCTCGGCACTGTCGAGACCACGGCCGAAGACGACTGGAACGGCATCATGGACGTCAACGTGAACGGCGTCTTCCTCTGCACCAAGTACGCCGTACCGGAAATCCGCAAGCGCGGTGGCGGCGCGATCGTCAACACTGCGTCGAATATCGCAATGGCCGTCGCGATCAGAGACCGCGCCGCCTATGTCGCCTCCAAGGGCGCCGTGGCCGCCATGACCCGCTCGATGGCACTCGACTTCTCAGTCGACAATATCCGCGTGAACTCGGTCGCGCCCGGCGTGATCTGGTCGAACTACTACGACAAGATCCTGACCGAGGTGCCCGACCCGGAGGCTTTCAAGGAAGGGCTGCGCGCACGCTCCCCCTCGCACACCTGGGGCGAACCCGAGGACATCGCCTTTGCAATCGTCTGGCTCGCTTCGCCCCGCGCCCGTTACGCCAACGGCACCATGCTGACCGTCGACGGCGGCTCCTCGATCTGGTGACCCCGATGATTCTCGAAGAACGCGACTATCGTCTCCGTCCCGGCAAGCTCGGCGCCTTTACCGAGGCTTATGAGCGGCTCGGCCTTCCCGTGCAGCGGCGTCATCTCGGCGAACCGGTCGGCTTTTTCAGCACCGATATCGGCGAGTTGAACCACGTCGTCGCGATGTGGCGCTATGCCGATTACGCCGAGCGCAGCGAACGCCGGGCGAACATGCTGAACGATCCCGAGTGGGCGGATTACCTTGCCGCCATCGACGGCCTGATCGATGTCCAGAACATCCGGATCCTGACCCCGACCTCTTACTCCCCGTTGCGCTGATCCCCCCTGATCACCGCACGAGCACCTGCCGCGCCGGACACCCGGCGCGGCTTTTTCTTTGTTATCATGAGTATCGTTTTCTAGCCCAGATGCCAGATACAGCATCCTGGAGTTCCGAATCCGTTCGGACCGCATGAACAGGTTATTTCAACGGAAAATCGCATAACTTGGCACTTTATGATTAAAAAATAGGCGAAAATCGCTCTCTTTCTCCGATCAGATCGCGCGATCAACGCAAATCCACGACTTTCCCGCCACGAACGTTGACACGTCATTCTGATCAACGTTTACATAAAGTGCTGCTCAGTCCCCCCGCCACGAATGGCCAGGGCAACCATCGGCAGACCCACCGTTCACCAACAGGGAAATGACAATGAACAACCTTCTCTCTTCGTCCGCGGCCCGGCTGCGCGACGCGGCACTGGTGGCCGCCCTCGTCGCCTCCGGAGTGCTGGCCGGCGCCGGTCAGGCCAAGGCAGACAAGCTTGACGACATTCTCTCCAGCGGCACCCTCCGCTGCGGCGTGATGCTGGACTACCCGCCGCTGGGCTACCGCGATTCCAATGGCGACCCGCAGGGCTTCGACGTCGAGACCTGCAAGGACATCGCCACCGCGATGGGTGTCGAGCTCGAGATCATCGAAACCCCCGCACCCCAGCGGATCCCGTCGCTGATCGCGGGCACCACCGACATTGCCGTCGCGGGCACCACCGCCACGCTGGAACGCGCCAAGACCGTCACCTTCACCCGCCCCTACAACATGGGCCGGATGTTCGTCGCCTATAAGCAGGACTCGGGTGAGATGACCCAGTTCGAGGATCTGAAGGGCAAGACCGTCGCCGTGGTCCGTGGCACCATCAACGAAACCGCCTACCTTGCCGAATGCGCCAAGTGGGACGAAGGCTGCGACAACCTTTCGCTCGCGACCAACGCCGACGCGGTCACCGCGCTGCGCCAGGGCCGCGCAGATGCCTACATCGAAACCGACGCCTACATGTCCGCCTTCATCGGCTCGCCGGTCGCCGAGGGCATCGCCCTGTGCTGCGCCGTTCCCGGCAACACCGACTGGAACGCGATGGCCGTGGTGCGCGGCGAGTACGGCCTGCGCGACTGGCTGAACTACTTCATCTTCTGGCAGATCGACAGCGGCCGCTACGCGGAACTCTACACCAAGTTCTTCAACGCCCCCGCGCCGACCCTGGCCCAGTAAGACCCGGGGCAGAGCGGAATGGGATACACCTTTCAATTCGGCGTCGTCCTGGACGCTCTGCCCGACCTGCTCTCGGGTGCGGCGGTCAGCCTCTCGCTCGCCGTCGCCTCGATGGTCGTCGGGATGCTGCTCGCCGCGCCTCTGGCAGTTGCCGCGGCGGGCCGGAACCTCGCGGCCAAGACCCCTGCGCGCGCCTGGATCGAACTGGCGCGCAACACCCCCTGCCTCGCGCAGATCTACGCCATGTACTACGGGCTCGGCGCGGTCGGCATCTTCATGCCCGCCTGGGCCGCCGTTTTCCTCGCCATCAGTTTCAACAACGCGGGCTACCTCGCCGAGATCTTCCGCGGCGGTCTGAACGGCATCAACGCCAACCAGTTCAAGGCCAGCCGCTCGCTGGGCCTGACCCCCGCGATGGCGTACCGCTACGTGGTCTTCCCGCAGGTGTTCCGCAACACCTACAACTCGGTGTCCAACCAGTTCATCTGGTCGATGCTGAACACCTCCCTCGGGGCACTCATCGGTCTCTATGACCTCAGTGGCGTCGCGATGGACTACCAGATGCGCACCTTCAAGACCTTCGAGTTCTTCCTCGCCATCGCCGTCGCCTACATCGTGCTGGCCAAGCTGATCATGTTCGGCATGCGGTTCCTCAAGCCCGGAGGCGCAAACGCATGAACGATATGTTCTCAACCGGCATCACGCCGCGCGACTACTGGATGATGGCCTACGGCGCGTGGAAGACGATCCAGATGACCCTCGCCGCGGGGCTGCTGGCAACGCTCCTCGGCATCGTCCTCGGTCTGCTCAAGATGTCGCGCTTTGCCGTCGTGCGTCTCGCCGTCGATACTCTGGTTGACGTGCTGCGCTGCATCCCCCTGCTGGTACAGGTCACGCTGATCTTCTCGGGCTTCGCGGTCCTCGGGGCCCCGATCTCGGCCTTCACCGCGGGAACCATCGCCCTGACCCTCTTCGCGGGCAGCTACACCGCCGAGGTGGTTCGCGATGCCATCCTCGCAGTGCCCGCCCCGCTGCGCCGCGCCGCCCGCAGCCTCGGCATGACCGCGCGCCAGGAATACGCCTACGTCGTCCTGCCCCTGGGCGTGCGTCAGGCCTTCCCCTCCTGGCTCGGCCTCATGCTCGGCATCGTCAAGGACACTTCGGTCGTCGCCGTGATCGGTTACGCCGAACTGCTCAAGGCGACGCAGACCATCATCACCCGCACGCAGGATCCCCTGCCCCTCCTGACGCTGGCCGCGTGCTTCTACTTCGTCATCTGTTTCCCGCTGTCGATGGTGGGGGGCTATTTCGAACGCTCCCTCAAGAAAAGGTCCTGAGCGATGATCAGCATCCAGAACGTTCACAAGAGCTTCGGCCAGCTCGAGGTCCTCAAGGGGATCGACCTGACGATCGAGCGCGGCGAGGTGGTCACGATGATCGGCCCGTCCGGCTCGGGCAAGTCGACCCTACTGCAATGCATCAACGGCCTCGAAACCATCAACTCGGGCGAAATCCACGTCGACGGCACCAGCGTCTTCGCGCCCGACACCGACCTCAACAAGCTGCGCCAGAAGCTCGGGATCGTGTTCCAGAGCTACAACGCCTTCCCGCACATGACGGTCCAGCGCAACGTGACCCTCGCCCTGCGCAAGGTGCTGCGCCTGCCCCGTGCCGAGGCGGACGAGATCGCCCGGCGGCAGCTTGACCGGGTCGGCCTGCTGGCCAAGGCCGACGTCTATCCCGGCGCCCTGTCCGGGGGTCAGCAACAGCGCCTCGGCATCGCCCGCGCGCTCGCGATGTCGCCGAATTACATGCTGTTCGACGAGGTCACCTCGGCGCTCGACCCGCAGCTGGTCGGCGAGGTGCTGGCCACCATGCGCGATCTGTCGTCCGAAGGGATGACAATGATCGCCGTGACCCACGAGATGAAGTTCGCCCGTGAGGTCGCCGATCGCGTCGTCTTCTTCGACAAGGGCGTGATCGCTGAATCCGGCAACCCCGAAGAGGTTTTCCTGTCACCAAAGAGCCCCCGCCTGAAGGAGTTTCTGAGCCACAGCCAGTTTTGAGGCCCGGTCAGGAGACTTCCGTGGAGAAAACGTTGATCAAGGCCATGCGATGGCACATAAGCGTATGGTGCGTCAGGGGGGACCGGCATGGACAAGCCTAGGAAGACACAGAAGAAAGAGACCGTGCCGAACGGTCGCCCGACGATCCTTGACCTGGCCCGGCATGCCGGTGTCTCGATCGCGACCGTGTCACGTGCCCTGAACACGCCCGACGTGGTCAGCGATGACATGCGCCGCAAGGTCGAGGCCAGCGTGGCCGAACTCGGCTACGTGACCAGCTCGGTCGGCAAGGCGCTGCGCAAACAACGGACCCGGGTGATCGGCACGCTGCTGCCGCAGCTCGACAACCCGCTGTTCTCGGTCTTCGCCGCTGGCGTGCACAGCGCGCTGAGCGAGGCAGGTTACGTCGGCTTCATCCAGCCCGTCGGCTGGGACAACCGTCAACTCAGCAAGCACGCCCGCACCATGATCGCCAACGGTGCAGAGGGGATCATCGTCTTTGGCCGGATCGACGACCCGGACCTGTTCAGGCTGCAGAAGGCGCAGAAGTTCCCGCTGATTAGCGCCTATTCCTACCACGAGGGCAGCGATGTGCCCTGTGTCGGGATCGACAACTACTCGGCCACCAAGCTCCTCGTGAACTTGCTGCTGCAGCTGGGTCACAAGCGCATCGCCATGCTCTCGGCCAACATGATCGCCAACGACCGGCAGCAGTCACGGATCGACGCCTACCGCGACGTGATGGCCGAACATGGCCTGCCCGTGTTCCTCGAAGACATCGACCTGTCCTCGCCCGAGGCCGATCCCTCTCCGCGACTGGAAAAGTTGCTGAAGGGCGAGAACCGGGTCTCGGCGATCCTCTGTAACCGCGACGTGCTGGCCTACCGCACCCTTTCTGTCTGCATGAAACTCGGGATCCGCGTGCCGGAAGACGTGTCGCTGACCGGGTTCGACGAACTGGAATACGCCAGCCTGCTCTACCCGCCGCTAACGACGGTCGCCGTTCCGGCGGCCGAGATCGGGCGGAACGCGGCGCGACAGGTAATCAGCTATCTCGAGGAGGGCCGCCCGCTGTCATCCTACCGCTATGACACCCACGTCATTCTCAGGCAGTCCGTCGGGGCCCCGCCCGCCACCTGACACCCTGCACATCCGGCCCCGCTGACGGCGGGACCCACAGTTTCAAGACACAGGCAGGGCCGCCGCCCCGCCTGAACAGAGGGGTCGTGCCGGCCCGCCTTCCGAACCACCGCTTAGCAGACAGGAGAAGTCTAAATGCTTGCCATCGATCACAACACGCCCGAACGGGAACTCTGGCGCGAAGGCGTCGAGACCCAGATGCGGATCGCCGCCGTCGGCGGATCGCACCAGCTTTGCATCTTCGAACAATGGTGCCAGCCCGGGCTGGGTGCGCCGATCCACCACCACGCGGTGGAAGAAGTGCTCGAGGTCATGAGCGGCCGCGCCGAGATCACCGTGGGCAGCGAGAAGGTCATCGCCGAGAAGAACCAGTCGGTCCTGATCCCCGCAGGGGTGCGCCACGGGTTCCGCAACATCTCGGAAGACATCCTGCACGTCCGCGCGACAATCGCCTCGCCGGTCTTCGAAGGCAGCTACGACGATGCCAGCGAGCAGGCCCGCCGCTGGCTCCCCGAGGCCTGATCGGCATCGCCTAAAGCCGGGGAGGCATGGCTCTACCATGCCTCCCCTTCAACGCCAGTCAGCGCGCCTCAGCTTGCGTAGACCGAGGCGAAGTCACGGAACCCCTTGATCTCGATGGGGTTTCCGGACGGGTCAAAGAAGAACATGGTGCGCTGTTCGCCCGGTTCCCCCTCGAACCGGACCACTGGCGGAATGTCAAAGGCAACGCCCTTCTCCTCCAGCCGGTCGGCCAGCGCCAGCCAATCCTCCAGCGGCAGGACCGCGCCCATGTGGGGCATCATCACCATATGATCGCCCACCTTGCCGCTGCGGGTCGTCTTGAAGGGTTCGCCGAGGTGCAGCGACAGCTGGTGACCGAAGAAATCGAAATCGACCCAGGTCTCGGTGCTGCGGCCCTCCTTGCACCCAAGCACGCCGCCGTAAAAGGCCCGCGCCTCGTCGAGGTCGGTAATGTGGATGGCCAGGTGAAACAGGGACTTCATCAGTCTACTCCGGTGAGAACATCAGCGTAGCCTATCGCCCGGGGTCGTCCCGGCAATCGGCAGTCCAGCCCCTTGTCGGGCATCTCCGGGTCGCGGGCAAGGGCTCCGAACAGGTCGCCCCGCACCGGGCCGGATGCGCCTGTACCTTCCCCTTAGGCAACCTCTGTGCGGTCCGGCACAGGGAACAGCGCAAAAAAGCACCCGAACCGGGTTCGATTTTCCGGTCAACCGCGCCCTCGGCGCCTTGTTCACCCGTGAACCATGGTCTATCGGCTGTCACCGTAAGCCGCTGGCCAGCGGCCGACCCAGCCCAATCACTGGACATCGACTAGAACAACAGAGACCCCCCGCAGCTTTCCTGGTGTCCCACCCGGCAGCCGACCCCCGTGTCGTGCCGAGGCACGGACATTTCCGGACTCCTCCGCAGGCGCTGCCGAACGGTTCTCTATCGCATAGGAGACCCAATTCCCGTGGAAGCGATTACCAATTTTTCCGTGCGCATCGTGCAGCGCTACCTGCCAAGCGCCTTCGTGCTGGCCCTGATCCTGACCTTCATCGTGTTCCTGCTCGGCATGGGCATGGCGGGCCAGTCGCCCGTTGCCATGGCCGGCTTCTGGGGCGACGGCTTTGCCAAGCTCTTTACCTTTGCCATGCAGATGGTCCTCGTGCTGGTCACCGGCTACGTGCTGGCCATGACCCCGCCGGTTCAGGCCATGCTCTCGGCGCTGACCCGCAAGGCGGGCAACATGCGCCAGGCGCTTGCCATCACCATCATCACCAGCTTCGTCTGCTACTACCTCAACTGGGGTTTCGGCATGGTCGCGGGTGCGATCCTCGCCCGTGAAATGGGCCGCCGGGTTCACGTCCACTTCCCGCTGATCGTCGCCGCCGCATATGGCGGTGAACTGGTGCGCGGCCCCTCCTCCTCGATCCCGCTGGTCATCGCCACGCCCGGTCACTTCATGGAGCAGGCCATCGGCATCGTGCCCGTGTCCGAAACGCTCTACGCCTGGTGGAACATCCTGCTGACCCTGCTCCTGCTGGTCCTGCTGGTCATCTTCTTCATGTTCCAGAAACAGCCCGAGAAGATCGTCAAGTTCGAGGGCGAGGCCGACGACGAGCTCGCGCCGCGTCCGGCCCCTGCCGACATGACCCCTTCGGACCGGCTGGAACACAGCCGCCTGCCCACGCTGATCCTCGGCCTTCTGGCCGCCGCCTACGTGATCATCCAGATGGTGAACGGCTCCTTCTCGGTCACCCTGAACAGCTGGATCCTGATCTTCCTCGCCCTCGGTCTCGTGCTGCACCGCAGCCCCGCGGCCTATGTCGCGGTGACCAATCAGGCCGTGCGCGCGGCCTCAGGCATCATCATCCAGTTCCCGCTTTACGCCGGGATCGCCGGGATGATGACCGGCTCGGGCCTCGTGACCCAGTTCTCCGACGCGATCATCTCGATCGCGACGCCGGAAACCTTCCCGGTCCTGACCTTCCTCTGCGCAGGTGTGGTGAACTTCTTCATCCCCTCGGGCGGCGGCCAGTGGGCGATCCAGGGTCCGGTGATGATGGAAGCCGCGGCGGCGCTCGGCGCCAACCCGGCGCACACGATCATGGCCTTCGCATGGGGTGACGGCTGGACCAACCAGATCCAGCCGTTCTGGGCGCTGCCGCTCCTCGGCGTTGCCGGTCTCTCCGCCCGCGACATCATGGGCTACCTGCTGATCTGGCTCGCCATCTCCGGCATCGCCATCGCTGCGGTCTTCACCCTGATCGCCTAGGTATTGCGGCGCCCGGTCCGGTTCCCCGGTCCGGGCGTTCCCGCTCTCAGCTCTCGTGGCTGGCGTGGGCGCGACCGCGCCGCGCCAGCCGCTCCTCCACCTGCCGGACCACCACGAACATCGCGGGCACCACGAAAAGGCCCAGCACCGTCGAAACCAGCATCCCGCTGATCACCGATATCCCGATGGATTTCGACGCGTTCGCCCCGGCACCGCTCGACAGCACAAGCGGCAGCATCCCGAGAATGAAGGCAAGCGAGGTCATCACGATGGGCCGCAGCCGCCGCTCGCCCGCCGCCAGCGCCGCGTCGATCAGCGACTTGCCGTGATGGATGCGCATGTCGCGGGCATACTCCACGATCAGGATGGCATTCTTGGCCGCCAGCGCAATCAGCAGGACGATCCCGATCTGCGTGTAGAGCGTATTCTGCAAGCCGAGCGCCAGCAGGACCCCGACGGTCCCGGTCAGCGCGATAGGCACCGAGAGGATCACCGGCAGCGGCCCGAGCCAGCTTTCGTACTGCCCGGCCAGCAGCAGGTAGACCAGCACCAGCGCCAGCGCGAAGGCGAAATAGACCTGGTTTCCCGCAATCTCCTCCTGAAAGGATAGACCGGTCCATTCGGTCCCGAAGCCCGCCGGCAGGTCGGCCGCGGCCGCCTCCATGATCTCCATCACCGTGCCCGTGCTGACCCCACGCTGGGGCTGCACCAGCAGCTGCACCGCCGGACGCAGATTGTAGAGCGTGGCGAGCGCCGGACCCGAGCCCTCGCTCAGATGAACAAGGCTCGCAAGCGGGACCATCTCGCCCGAGGCATTCGCGACGCTCAGCCGCCCGATCCCCTCCGCCATCGCGCGGGTGTCGCCCTCCGCCTGAATGTAGACCTGAAACGTCTGGCCGAAGCGAGTGAACTGGTTGACGAAACTGGACCCGAGATAGCCGGACAGCGCCGAGAACACGTCCGAGACGTTCACCCCCATCAGCGCCGACTTGTCGCGGTCCACGTCCAGTATGATCTGGGGTGCATCGGTGGCCGAGGCGACGTTGATGTTGCCGATGCGCGGGTCTTGCCGCAGCCGCGTGGTGAAATCGTCGACGGTCTCCGACAAGCGGGCGAAATCGGTGCTCCCGCCCTGCAGCGTCAGCATCATCTGCGCGCCCGCCGCGCTGCCCACACCCTGCATCGGGGGCGGCGGCACCACCAGTGCCGACCCGTCGGGCAGATCCGAGAGCACCTCGTTCAGATGCAGGTACATCGGCAGCAGGCCGTGGTCCTTGCCGCGCTCCTCCCACGGGGTCAGGACGATGTAAACGGCCCCGGCATTGGACAGCGAGGCATTGCCGTTCAGCAGCGAAACCCCGGCAACCGTGATGACATTGGCGATGCCTTCGGTCCCGTCCAGCCGCCGCACCACCTCCAGCAGCGCCGCATCGGTCCGCTCCAGCGAGGCACCGGGCGGCAGCGAGACGGAAGCGACAAAGTAGCCCTGATCCTCGATCGGGAGAAACCCGCCCGGCACCTTCTGCAGCCCCGTAAACCCCAGCCCCATCAGCCCCACCGCCAGCACGCAGACCGCGATGCGCCAGCGCAGCACGCGCGGCAGGATCCGCATGTAGACCCGCTCCATCCACGCCTCGAACCGCGCGAACCCCCGGAACACGGCGTTGCGCTTTTCCGGCGGGGCCAGCGGCTTCATCCACTGCGCCGCCTGCACCGGCTTGAGCGTGATCGCGTTGACCGCACTGATCAGCGCGGTCGCGGCGATCACCAGCGCGAACTGCTTGTAGAGCTCGCCGGTCAGCCCCGGGAGGAAGGCCGCGGGAAGGAACACCGCCAGCAGCACCAGCGTGATGCCGATGATCGGGCCGAACAGTTCGTGCATCGCCGCCTCTGCCGCATCCGGGCCCGAAACGCCCGGGCGCAACTTCTCTGCGGCACCCTCGACCACCACGATGGCGTCGTCCACCACGATCCCGATGGCAAGCACCAGCGCAAACAGCGTGGACATGTTCACCGTGAACCCCATGACGGCCATCACCGCGAAGGCGCCCACCAGTGTTACCGGCACCGTCGTCGCCGGCACCAGCGTCGCGCGCCAGTCCTGCAGGAAGAGCAGGATCACCACCAGCACGATCACGAAGGCCTCGACCAGCGTGTGCCAGACCTGCTCGACCGCCGCATCGACGAACAGCGTGGTATTGAAGGGAACGTCGTAGCCAAGCCCCGGCGGGAAGTCCTTTGCGAGGTCCTCCATCCGCGCATCGACCGCCCGCGCCACGTCCAGCGCGTTGGCCTCCGGCAACTGGCTGATCGCCAGTGCCGCCGAGGCACGTCCGTTCACCCGGAACACCTGCCCATAGCTCTTGGACCCCAGCTCGATCCGGGCGATGTCCCGCAGCCGGGTCACCGTGCCGCTCGCCAGGTCGCTCTTCACCACGACGTTCTCGAACCCCTGCACGTCGTTCAGCCGCCCGTCGATCACGATCGGTCTCTGAAACCCCTGCCCCGTCGCCACCGGTGGCATGCCGACCTGCCCCGCCGAAACCGTCTGGCTCTGCGCCTTGATCGCGTTCGACACGTCCGAGGGCGAGAGGTTGAGCACCCGCATCCGCTCGGCGTCGAGCCAGATACGCATGGCGTAGTCCCCCGCCCCGAGGATCGAAACCCCGCCGACCCCCGGCACTCGCGCCAGTTCGTCCGCGAGGTTGATGCGTGCGTAGTTGGCAAGGAACAGGCTGTCGTACTTGGGATCCGCCCCCGACAGCGTGACGAACTCGAGGATCGCGGTCGACCGCTTGCCAACGGTCACGCCCTGCGTCTGCACCGAGGAGGGAAGCAGCGCGGTCGCCGCGTCGACCCTGTTCTGCACAAGGATCTGGGCCTGGTCCGCATCGGTCCCGATGGCGAAGGTCACGGTCAGGCTGTAGACCCCGTCGCCGGTGCTGGTGGACTGCATGTAGATCATGCCCGCCACGCCATTCACCTGCTGCTCGATGGGCAGCCCGACCGTCTCCATCACCATCGCCGCGCTCGCGCCGGGAAAGCGCACCGAGACCTGGATCGTCGGCGGGGTGATGTCGGGGTACTGCGCAATCGGCAGGCGAAAGAAGGACACCGCGCCGATCAGCATGGTCAGCAGCGCGATGACATTGGCCAGAACCGGACGCCGGATGAAGAAACGTGCGAACAAAGGCCCTACTCCACCGCGTTGATGATGTCGCCGGGCCTGGCCCCCGACATGACGTTGGCGACTACCCGAGCCGTATTACCAAGCGAACCCTTCACCTCCTGCCCGGCCTCGCCCCTCACGCCGAGCGTGACATCGACCCGCTGCACGAGGCCATCCGATCCGACCGCCAGCACATAGCTGCCGCCCTGGTCCGAGCCGATGGCCGCGTCTGGCAGGTAGAGCGCGTCGGCCACGGTCTCGTAAGGAATGCGGAGCCGCACGAAGAGGCCCGGCAACAGCACCCGGTCAGGATTGGGAAAGACCGCCCGCACCGAGAGTGTGCCGGTCGCGGCATTGGTCAGCGGCGCCACATAGTCGATGCTGCCGATCAAGGGATCCTCCCCCTCGCGCGTCCGCGCCTCGACCACGATGTCGGACAGGTCCTTTCGGGTGAGGCCCCGCGCCTTGCCCACGTCGCGCAGGCGCAGCATGTCGGTATCGGGAATGGCAAAGGTCACCTTGGCAGGGTCGAGCTGGACGATGGTTGCCAGCGTCGTCACGCCGCCCTGCCCCACCAGCGCGCCCACATCCGCAAGATGGGCGCTGACGTATCCGTCAAAGGGCGCCCTGATCTCGGTGTAGCCAAGGTTGATCTCGGCCGCGTCCCGCTGCGCCTCGGCCGAAGCAAGCTGCGCGCGCGCCTCGTCCCGCTGGGTGCGCACCGCGTCGATCTGCGCCTTGGCGATGCTGTTCGAATTCAGCTTGAGATCGCGCTCGAGGCTGGCCTGCGCGTTGTCCAGCGTCGCCTGCGCCTTGGTCACAGCCGCCTCGGCCTGCTTCAGCGCCGCACGGTAGGGCGCAGGCTCGATGACGAACAGCAGCGCGCCCTGCTCCACCGGCTCCCCGTCGCGGTAGGCGATCTGTTCCAGCGTTCCGCTGACCCGCGCGACGAGGTCGACGCTGCTGGCCGCCTTGACCAGTCCCACCTCGCTCAGCGCGCGCGACGCAGGCGCAACCGTCGGCACGACGGTCCGCACCTCCTCGGCGGCGGCAACGGGCCGGGCAAGGAGAACAAGCGCGCACAGCGCGGCGAACAGGGCCCATCGGGGCCGAAAGCGAACCTGCGTCATCGGGTCTGGACTCTGGCCTGCTCCGCGCCTCAGCCCTTGGCCTGCGGCAGCAGTTCGTCCACCGTCTTGGCGCAGGCCGGGCTGACTGCCTCGCGCTTGTCGCGGATGCACTGGGCCAACCGCCCCTCGCCCGCCTTGACGCCGGTACACAGCCGCTTGATGTCGGCGCCGCAGTTCTGTTTCAGCTCGAGTCTCTGGCTCTTGGTCAGGGTCTGGGCGGTGGCGGTGGTGGCGCAGATGGCAAGCGCAACGATCAGAATGGCGGAGCGGAGCATGGCGGGGTCCTCTGGATGGTTCTGGTCCTGCATGTCTGGAACCCTCTCGTGAACCCGCGTTGAACCGCCCGTGTCGAAACATGTCGTTTTGTAAACGGCGGCGGATTTGATTGCGCCGCCCCGACCGATTGCCGAGACTGCGGACATGGAACCCCGCCCCGCCCCGGCCCCGGCCGACACCCTGCTGGTCGTCGAGGACGACCCCGAGATCAGCGCACTGGTCGCCGCCCTGCTCGAGACCGAGGGGTTCCGAGTCACGACCGCCGCCGACACCGCGCAGGCAGAGGCACAGCTTGCCCAAGGCGATCCCGACCTCCTGATCCTCGACGTCATGCTGCCCGGCGAGAGCGGGCTCTCGCTCTGCCGCAGGATCCGGGCGCATTCCGCTGTCCCGATCCTGATGCTCACCGCGCGCGGGGACGAGATCGACCGCGTTCTGGGGCTGGAACTCGGTGCCGACGATTATCTCGTCAAACCCTTCGCTCCCCGCGAGCTGGTCGCCCGCATCCGGGCCCTGCTGCGTCGTTCGCGGATGGGTGCTTCGCCCGAATCCGAGGCGCGCAAGACCTTTGCCTTCGACCGCTTCGTGATCGACCTCGACGGCCGCGATCTGCGCGATACCGCCGGCCTGCCCGTCACCCTGACGAGCGCCGAGTTCGACCTGCTGGCAACTTTCGTGCGGCGCCCCCGCAGGCTGTTGTCGCGCGACCAGCTCATCGACGCGGTCAGCGGCCGCAGCGCCGATCCCTTCGACCGCACCATCGACGTGCTGATCTCGCGCCTGCGCCGCAAGCTCGCGGCGGCAAGCCCCGACGTGGTGCTGATCTCGACCGTGCGTGGCGGTGGCTACCTGTTCACACAGGTGGTCCGGACCCTGCCCTGAGATGGCCACACGCTCGCCCACCCGGATCCGCAGGCTCGGCGCCTTCCTCGTCGCCGCCCTGCTGGCCATGTGGCTCGCCCTCCTCATCGCGGGCTACACCGGCGGCTCTGGGGCGATCTTCGGTTACGAGCCCGCGCCCGAGCGCATCGCCGCCATCGTGACGCTGGTCGAGGACACGCCGCCGGATCAACGCGAGACATTGCTTGCAGCCTTGGAGACACCTGCCTTCTCGCTCACCCTCCTGCCCGAGGGCACCCTGCAGGCAGGCGCCCCGGCCCGGACCGACGAGACACTGATGCGCCGCTACACCGGGGCGCTCGCGGGCCATCCCTTCACCGCGACACGCCAGCCCGGCGCGGCCCGGCCCGACGACCCGATCCACCTGAACTGGCAGCGCCGCAAGCTACTGACGCTCCAGATCGGCCTCACCTCGGGCGAACGGCTGGTGATCGAAGCGGCCAGCCCCACCATCGTCACCGGGCTCGGCACCCCGGTCGGGTTGATGGCCGGTGCAGTCGGCACGCTGATCTCGCTGGTTGCGCTCTGGACCCTCTGGCGCGAAACCCGGCCACTCGCGGAACTGGCGCGGGCGACCGAGCGGATCGACCTCTCCGGCGCGCCGGTGCCTTTGCCCGAAACCCGCCGCCAGAGCCACGAGATCCGCGCCCTCGCCCGCGCCCTGTCGCAGCTCCAGACCCGGCTCGCCGCCGTTCTGCAGGCCCGCATGGCGCTGATCGGAGGCATCTCGCACGATGTCCGAACCTTCACCACGCGCCTGCGCCTGCGGGTCGAGTCCATCCCAGACCCCGATCAGCGCGACCGCGCCATCGCCGACATCGAGAGCATGACCCGCCTGCTCGACGATGCCCTGCTCGCCGCGCGCGGCAGCAGCGGCGAGGATCTGCGCGAACTGGTCGACATGGCTGAACTGGTCCGGTCCGAGGCGGCTGAACTGGCCGGGCGCGGCATGGCGGTCTCCCTGTTGCCCGGCACGCCCGAACAGGGGCTCTACGTTCTGGGCGACCCGCTCGCGCTGCGCAGGATCCTGCTGAACCTCACCGAGAACGCGGTGCGCTACGGCGCTGCCGCCCGCATCGGGCTGGAGGGCACCACCGACAGCGTCCTTGTCCGGATCGAGGACGACGGCCCCGGCATCCCGCCCGAAGCGCGCGAGGCATTGCAGGAGCCCTTCACCCGTGGCGAGGGGTCGCGCAACCGGGCGACCGGGGGCGCAGGGCTTGGTCTCGCCGTCGCGCGCAGCCTGATCGAGGCCCACGGCGGCCTCCTCAGCCTCGATCCGCAGGCCAACCGGGGGGCCACCGTCGCTCTGACCCTGCCCCGGTTCACCGAGGTCTGAGCCCCCGCGCCCCGCGTGGCCGCATCACGATATTCCCTGTCCGTTTCGCGAAACCACGCCTCGGGCCGCTGGCATAAGTCTGGAGCGTCACTGCGGACAAACAGCGCAACCGGCCCGCACCGGAAACAACCCGACAGGAAGAGTCCCATGAAAAGACGCGATTTTCACAAACTGCTGCTCGGAACCGCCTCGACGGCCCTCGCCGCCGGTACCGGCGTGATGGGCGACGGCCTGGCCTATGCCGCTACCCCCACCGGCGGGCTGACCTCGATCGTCCAGCCCGAGCCGCCGATCCTTGTCCTCGCCCTCAACCAGCAGCTTCCGACCATGCAGGTTGCCGGCAAGATCTACGAAAGCCTGCTGGACTTCGATCTCGACCTGAACCCCAAGCCGCAGCTGGCCGAGGAATGGTCGATCTCCGAGGACGGGCTGACCTACACCTTCAAGCTGGTAAAGAACGCCAAGTGGCACGACGGCGAGCCGTTCACCGCCGCCGACGTCGTCTTTACCTGCACCGAACTTCTGCCCGCCGTACACCCGCTGGCGCGGGACTACTTCAGCCATTGCGAGAGCATCACCGCGCTTGACGACCACACGGTCGAGTTCCGGCTGGACGCGCCCTTTGCGCCGTTCCTGCTGTGCTTTGAATCCTCCTCCTCACCGATGATGCCAAAGCACCTCTACGAGGGCACCGACTTCCGCAACGCCCCGGCCAACGACACGCCCGTCGGCACCGGCCCGTTCAAGTTCTCGGAATGGCAGCGCGGCCAGCACATCCACCTTGTCGCCTTCGAGGACTACTACCGCGAGGGGCAGCCCGGCCTGACCGAGATCTGGTACCAGATCATCCCCGATGCGGCCTCCCGTTCGGTCGCGATCGAGACCGGCAGCGTGCAGCTTGCTCAATGGGGCGATATCGAGACCTTCGACGTCGCACGGCTCGCCGCCATGCCGGGCCTCGAGATGACCACCAAGGGCTACGAATTCTACTCGCCGGTGCTCTGGTACGAGGTCAACCTGCGCAAAGCGCCCTTCAACGACCTGCGCTTCCGCAAGGCGATGATGCACCTACTCGACAAGGACTTCATCGTCGAACGCATCATGTTCGGCCTCGCCGCGCCCGCCACCGGCCCGGTCGCCTCGACGACCAAGTACTACGATCCGCAGATCCCGCAGTACGACTTCGACGTGGACGCCGCCAACGCGATCCTGGACGAGATGGGCATGACCCGGGGCGAGAACGGCATCCGCACGACCATCCGCTTCCTCGTCGCACCCTACGGCGAGATCTGGACCCGCCTCGCCGAGTACTTCCGGCAGGCGATGAGCGCGGGCGGGATCGAGGTGATCCTCGACTCGACCGATGTGGCCGGCTGGGGCACCAGCGTCGCCAACTGGGATTACGAGGTCTCCACCAACATGATCTTCCAGTACGGCGACCCGGCGCTTGGCGTATCGCGCAGCTATGTCAGCACGAACATCCGCAAGGGCGTGCTCTTCACCAACACCCAGGGCTACGAGAACCCCGAGGTAGATCGCCTCTTCACCGAAGCCTCGCAGGAAACCAACGACGCCCGGCGGCAGGAGCTCTACACCCAGCTCCAGACCATCCTGGCAGAGGAACTGCCGGTGCTCTGGATGACCGAGCAGCGCTACGCGACAATCTACAGCGACCAGCTGAAGGACCTTATCGTTTCCGCCAACGGCGTGAACGCGAACTTCGCCCGGGCCCACTTCGCCTGAGCGACTCCCCGGCGCGGGCAGCTTTCGGGCGGCCCGCGCCTTCCTCCTCTCCACTCAGATCGGGGCAACAGGTGTCGGAACCGTTCAACCTGACGGCGGAGGCGCTCGCGCGGGCCATCCGCGAGGGCCACATCAGCGCGGTCGAGGCCATCGAGTCGGCCCTGCGCCGGATCGAAGCGGTGAACCCCGCGATCAACGCTGTCGTCGATCCCCTCCCCGAAGAGGCTCTTGCGGTCGCCCGCGCCGCCGACGCGGCACAGCGCGCGGGCCTGCCGCTCGGCCCGCTCCACGGGGTGCCCGTAACCGTCAAGATCAACGTCGATTACGGCGGGCGCGCCACCACCAACGGCGTCGTCGCCCTGCGCGACAACATCGCCCCCGAGGACGGATCGGTGGTGCGCAACCTGAAAGCCGCAGGGGCAATCATCATCGGCCGCACCAATACCCCCTGCTTCTCCATGCGGATCTGCACCGCCAACGACCTGCACGGCCACACCCGCAACCCGCACGACCCGGGGCTCACCCCGGGCGGCTCCTCCGGCGGCGCGGGCGCGGCGACCGCCACCGGCATCGGCGCCATCGGCCACGGCAACGACATCGGCGGCTCGATCCGCTATCCCGCCTATTGCAACGGGCTCTACGGCCTGCGCCCCTCCGTGGGGCTGTCTGCCTGCTACAATCCGACCGAGACCAATGGCCGGTTCATCGTGACCGAGCTCGCCAACGTGGACGGCCCGCAGGCCCGCTCGGTCGAAGACCTGCGCCTTGCCATGCTGGCCCTCTCGGCCCCCGACCCGCGCGACGCGATCCAGACCCCGGCTGCGGGTCTCTTCGCACCGCTCGGTCACACCCCCTGCCGCGTCGCCATGCTGGCCGAAACCGAGGAAAGCGAAGTGGCCCCCGAAGTTTCCGCCGCGATCCGGCAGGCCGGTGCCATCCTCGCCGACACGGGCTACGACGTGGTCGAGACCCCACCACCCTCCATGCTCGACCTGCTCGGCTACTGGCGGCTGATGCTCGGCAACGAGATGCGGGCCGGGCTCGGCCCCCGGATCGTCGCGCAGGGCGATGCAGGCATGCGCCGCGCATGGGAGATCCTCGCGCACGACCTGCCGGACCTCTCAGGGCGCGACGACTTTCTGCGCGCACTGGCGCAACGCGCGACGCTGCTGCGCCAATGGCAGGACTTCTTCACCGACTGCCCGCTCCTCCTGACCGCGACCAGCTGGGCCCGACCCATGCCCGACGGCTACGACATCGCCGAGGACGCCGACGGCGAATGGATCGCCCGCGCCAGCGCCCCCGCCGCCGGTCCGCCGATCATCGGGCTTCCCGGTCTCGCTGTTCCGGTCGGCACCCGCCCCGGAGCGCCGATCGGCGTGCAGCTCATGTCGCACCGCTACGGCGACCGGCGACTGCTGGAAGCCGGGGCGGTGATCGAAAGAGCCATCGGCCCGCTACTGCCCGTGAATCCGGCAGCGGCGCTCTGAACCTGCGCCCGCGCCGGCGATTTCCAATGCACCCCACCCCGGTCTCGTGGCATCGTCGACGCCAGACGAACCCGAGGACGACCCAATGCGGAAAGACGCGCCCGACACCCGATCCAAGCTGCATGCGAACATGCTTACGGCCTTCGGCACCCATCGCTACTACAGCAGTGATATCGCCGAGACCTGCACCATGGTCGACCGGCTGGCTGAAGACAGCGACCCTTTCTTCGCCATCGAGGCGATCTATCCCGCCGGGTTCGAGACCACCCGCCATTCCCACGACCGGGGGCAGGTGACCTTTGTGCGCGACGGGATGATGTCGCTGGTGACCGACGACCAGACCCTGATAGTCCCCGCGCGCCACGCGGTCTGGGTGCCCGCCCACATGTCGCATCAACCGCTGGCACAGGGCCATGTCTGCGTGATGTCGGCCTATGCCGCGCGCGAATGCTGGGGCGATCTGCCCGGCACCTGCCAGGTGTTCCAGGCCTCCGACATGCTGGAGCCGCTGATCAAGCGGGTCATCGCCTGCCAGCTCACCCGCGACGACGGGCCGATCCACGATGCGCTGCTGCTGCTCCTGCATCAGGAGGCGATCCGCAGCCCCAAGCTCGCCACCGGAACCCCGATGCCCTCGGACCCGCGTCTGCGCCGGGTGTGCGAGCGGGTGCTGCGCTGCCCGACGATGGCCCAGAACAAGGAAGAGATGGCTCGCTATGGCAACATGAGCAGCCGCACCATGACCCGGCTGTTCCGCTCCGAATTCAACGTGACCTACTCGGAGTGGGTCCAGCAGGCGCTGATCCTCTCGGCCATCGGCCTGCTGGTGCGAGGCTTCCCGGTGTCCCACGTGGCCTACGAGCTGGGTTACACCAGCCCCAGCGCCTTCACTGCCATGTTCAAGCGGCGCATCGGGCAGAGCCCGTCGAACTTCGCGCGGCCGCACTGATCCGGCAGCCGCGCAAACATGTGTTCAGGACTCGCCGCGAAGGTCCTTCAGTACCTGCGCGGCCGAACGCATCAGCAGCCCGAGATCCACGGCCCCCGCGACAAAGCTGAAACCCCAGCCGCGATAGCGCAGCGCGTCGGCAGAGTTGGTCGCGAGGATCCCCGCCGGGGTGCCCACGGCCTTCAGCCGCTGCGCCGCCAGTTCGATCGCCTCCTGCACACCCGCGTCACCCGGGCTGCCCAGCTTGCCAAAGCTCGCGGCAAGGTCCGACGGCCCGATGAAGACGCCATCGACACCCTCAACCGCCGCGATTTCCTCCAGCCGGTCGAGCGCCTCGACCGTCTCGACCTGCACCAGAACGCCGATCTCGCTGTTGGCCCGCGCGAAGTAGTCGGTGGCAAGACCGAACCGGCTGGCCCGCGTCGCCCCGGCCACCCCACGGATGCCCTCGGGAGGATAGCGCGTTGCCGCAACCGCTGCGGCCGCCTCCTCCGCGGTCTGCACGAAGGGGATCAGCAGGGTCTGCGCCCCGATGTCCAGCGCCCGTTTGATCAGAACCTTGTCGTTCCACGCCGGGCGCATCACCAGGCTCGACTCGCCCGCCGACGCCGCCTGAAGCAGCGGCTGGACCTGCGCGAGGTCCAGCGCCGAATGCTCGGTATCGAACAGCAGCCAATCAAAGCCCAGCAGCCCCAGCGCCTCGGCCGCGACCGGGCTGCCCAGCGACATCCAGAGCCCGTCGAGGTCTTCGCCCGCGAGCAGCCGCTTCTTGAACTGATTTACCGGCGTCTTCATACGAACTGCACCGCAACCGAGCCCAGCGGACCGAAGTCCGCGTGGAGCGTGTCACCTTTAGCAGCCCAGACCGGCCGGGTGAAGCTGCCCGAAAGCATCATGTGCCCCGGCTCCAGCACCGTCCCGAAGGGCGCCAGCTTGTTCGCCAGCCACGCAATCGCCATCGCCGGATGTCCCAGAACGCCACAGGCGAGCCCGGTCTCCTCGATCTGGCTGTTGCGGTAGAAGGCGGCACCGACCCAGCGCAGGTCGACATCCTCGGGGCGCACCGGGCGGCCGCCCAGCACGATCCCCGCCGCCGCGCCGTTGTCGGCCACGGTGTCGTAGATCTTGCGCGGCTCGGTCACCCGGGCGTCGATGATCTCGATCGAAGGCACGACCCATTCGGTCGCCCGCATGACGTCGATCAGCCCCACGTTCGGCCCCTTCAGCGGCTCCTTGAGGATGAAGGTCAGTTCCGGCTCGACACGTGGAACGCAGAAGTCCTCGAACTTCACCTGCGCCCCGTCGCTCAGCACGAGGTCATCGAACAGGTAACCGTAGTCGGGCTCGTCGATCTTGGACGAGGCCTGCATCGCCTTCGAGGTCAGCCCGATCTTGTGGCCCACGATCTTAGCCCCGGCCTTGACCTTGGCCTCGGCCACGGCGCTCGAGATGGCATAGCTGTCCGCGATCTCGATATCGGGAAACATTTCCGAGGGGCGGCGGCCCTGCACCTTGGTGCGGTGGCTTTCGAGCAGTCCTTCGACGCAGGCCTGGCGGTCCTTATCACTCAGCATGTCTTGTCCTTCAGAGCTTGATGCACACGTTGCGCAGTTCGGAATAGAATTCAAGCGAGTGCAGCCCGCCCTCGCGGCCGATGCCGCTGGACTTGGACCCGCCGAAGGGGGTGCGCAGATCGCGCAGGAACCAGCAGTTCACCCAGGTGATGCCCACCTCAATCTGGCTTGCCACGCGATGCGCGGTGCCCAGGTTGGTGGTCCAGATCGTCGTCGCCAGCCCATAGGGCGAGTTGTTGGCCAGCGCGACGCCCTCCTCCTCGGTGTCGAAGGGCCGGATATGGGTGCAGGGGCCAAAGATCTCGTCGGTGACCACCGGGTGATCTTCCTCCAGCCCGGTCCACACCGTCGGCTCGACCCAGTAACCACCCTCGTAGCCCTGCATCTCGGGCGCCCCGCCCCCGGCGAGAATTTCGGCGCCACCGGCACGCGCCTTGTCGTAGTAGCCCAGCACCTTCGCGCGGTGTTCAGCCGAAATCACCGTGCCCATGGTCACCGCGTCATCGAACGGGTCGCCCATGCGATAGCTGCGTGCCTTCTCGGCCAGCCCCTCGCAGATCCGCTCGTAGATGCCACGCTGCACATACAGCCGCTCGGTGCCAAGGCAGACCTGCCCGGTATTGGCGAAACAGGCGCGCCCGATCCCTTCCAGCGTCTTGTCGAGATCCGCGTCGTCAAAGATGATCCCCGCGTTCTTGCCGCCGAGTTCGAGGCTGACCGGGCGCACCCCGTTGGCGGCGGCCTTCATGATCGCCTCGCCGGTCCGGGTCTCACCGGTAAAGGTGATCCCGTCGACACCGGGATGGCTTGTCAGGAACTCGCCCGCCGCGCCGGGGCCGAAGCCGTGAACAACGTTGTAGACCCCGCGCGGGATGCCGACGGCGTTCATCACCTCGCCCAGCAGCGTTGCGGTGGCCGGGGTTTCTTCCGACGGTTTCACCACCACCGTGTTGCCGCAGGCCAGCGCCGGGGCCACCTTCCACGTCATCAGCAGCAGCGGCAGGTTCCACGGGCAGACCACGCCGATCACCCCGCGCGGCCCGCGCAGCGCATAGTTCAGCGCGCCGCCACCATCGGGCGTCGCCATCTCGAAGGTCTCGGTCGAGGCGGTCAGGATCTGGTCGGCAAAGACGTTGAAGTTGGCCGCGCCGCGCGGAATGTCGATGTGGCTCGCGATGCTGCGTGGCTTGCCGGTGTCGCGGATCTCGGCCGCGAGGAATTCGTCGAACCGCGCGTTGATCCCGTCCGCCAGCTTGCGCAGCAACCCGACCCGTTCCGCCACGCTCATCCGGCCCCACGGACCCTTCAGCGCCGCACGGGCCGCGCCCACGGCGGCGTCCACGTCATCCTTTCCCGCCGCCGACACCTCGGCAAAGACCTCGCCCGTTGTCGGGAAGTGGTTGGCGAAGGTGCCGCCGGATCCGGCAGTGAACTGGCCGTCGATGAAGTTGAGTATCTTGGTCACTTTGTCGTCCCTTGGTTCGGCTGGGGCAACTCAGGGTCGCCATAGCTCAGGTAATCCCACATGCGTTCGAAAATGCGCCCCTGCCGGGTCGCGCGCGCCTCTGCTTCGGCGGGCAGAACCACCGGCAGATCCGTCAGTCCCGAGGACAGCGCGGCCAGTTCGACCCGGCACATGTCTTCGAGGTACCAGGCAAGGCCCACGGCCTCCTGAAGCGTCTCGCCCGCCACCACCGCGCCGTTGCCGCGCATGATGACCCCGGCGCTCTCGCCCATCGCGTCGATCACGCCAACGGCGCGCGCGTCGTCGCGCACCAGCTGAATGTCGTCCCAGTAACCGACACGCGGCGCGAAATAGGTTCCGAACCCGTGCCGCATCTCGGGGACCCGGCCCAGGGCGGCGAGTGCCATCATGGCTGGCCCCATGAAGCGCACCACGCCGCCCACGCCGGAACGGCGTCGGTAAATCTGCTGGTGCAGGCGCACCTCGCCCAGCACCCCTTCGGGCAGCGGGCCGTGCACCGGCACCTCGTCACAGTCCTGGCCGACCTGCACATGCGCCATCGGCACCGGCGGGCAGACGAGGAAACGCGCGGCATCGACCCGGGCAGAACAATGGCCATAGGCATGGACCAGCCCGGCCCGACCCAGCGCGCGGGCGGCGACCCGCGTCGTGCGTGCAAACTCTTCCATCGTCATCAATCCTTGAACGCGGCAATGTTCGGGGCCGCGCCCCACTGGCAGAAGCCCTTGGGCGCAAAGTGGAACTGGCGGTCGCGCCACAGCGGCTCGTCGTGGATCTCGGCCACGCCGCTGGAGTATTCAAAGGTCATCCCCTCCGGCCCGGTGAAATACAGGAACTCCGCCGAGGAGGTCGGATGCCGGCCCGGCCCGAAGGTCACGGTCAGCTGCTTCTCGCGCACGAAGTTGAAGCTGCGCTGGATGTCGTCCGTCCCGGCAACCTGGTGGTTGATGTGCTGGATCCCCGGCTTGTGGAACGGGAACAGCGCGATGGAATGGTGGATCGTTCCCAGCCGCATCAGCGGAGCATCCCCGATCCGGTCCGACACCCGCGCGTTGCAGACCTGCGTCCAGAACGCCTCGTCCCGTTCGAGGTCGTTCGAACACAGACCCACATGGCTGAACCCGGTGATCCCCGCATCGCGGGTGCCGTGATAGGCCCGCGCCGAGGTATCGGGGCGCAGGACGAACTCGATCTGGTTGCCCATCGGGTCCTTGAAGGCGATGAACGCCGCCACGTGGCGCAACTCGCATTCCTCGCGGGTGCCGTAGTGCACCGCGTGGCCAAGGCTGTCGAGCGTTGCCCCCGCACGGTTCAGATCGTCCGCCGAGCCGATTTCGAACGCGGTGGTCTGATCCTCCGGGTTGCCCTCGAAGTAGCAGAGCGTGTGCTGGCGGTCGTCGGACTTGAAGTAGACCGCGCCGGGGCGGCGCCCGGAAATCTCCAGCCCGAGGATGTTCACCGCGTACCATTCCGCCCCCGCGAGGTCGGTGGTGCCGAGGCGGCAATAGACGACGTCCTTCAACTCAATCATTTGTCGGCTCCTCCGTTGAACTCGGGCATGGTGCTGGGCGAGCCCCATGCGCAATGGCTCAGCGCCTCGTCCGGGAACTGGCGCGGACCGTTCGCCTCCGGCGCACCCATCGGCGTGGCATAGGTGTAGACGATGTCGCCCACGCCTCGGGTGCTCACGAACTTGGCGCCCGAGGTCGGCTGCCGCCCCGGCCCGTGCACGACCGGAAGCTGCCGCCCCTGCATGAAGTACCAGTTGCGCATCACGTGATCGGTGGTCTCGACACCAAAGGAGATACCGAGCACCCCGTCGCGCGCGGAGGGGTAGAGCGCGACCCGGTGGTGCGCCCCGTCGATATTGATAAAGGCCGCCTGCCCGGCCCAGTCCGACACCGTGCCGCCGATGCCCTCGGTCCAGAACCGTTCATTGGCGGCGACGTCGGTGCAGGCCATCTGCACCGCCTGCAACCCGACGATGCCGGTGGGACGCGGCCCGTGGAACGGCCAGCCCGAGGTCATCGGGCGCCACACGATGTCGACCATCACGCCATTCGGCGCAGGCGCCGTGACACCCGCCTTGATCTGTCGCGCCGCGCAGCTTTCGGCATCCAGCCAGTCGGCTGCGAACCCTGCCGCCTCCAGCCGCTCTTTGGCCGCGTCCAGCTCGGGGCGGGTGGCAACCGTCACGGCAACCGAGGCCACGGGCTCGCCCGCGCCGTCCACGTAACAGAGCGCGTGATTGCGGGCGTCCGAGCGGAAGTAGAGCGCGGCGTCGGTCCGGTCCTCCAGCTTCAGTCCCAGAACGTCGCTGCCGTATTCGGCCGCGGCGTCCAGGCTCGGCACCGGCAGGCGCAGGTAACGAAGGTCGCGGAATGGTGCAGTCATGGTCTCTCTCTCCCTCAATCGCCTGCGGGCCCGGGCCGACACATGCCGGCCCGGCGCCGTTCCTCCTAGTGGCCGGCCTCGGCCTCGATCTCGCTCAGCATCGGGGCCTTGGTCCGCCACTCCTCATACCATGCATCGATGGCCGGGCCGAACCAGTCGCGGCCCACCGTGGTCACCGGAACATTCGTGGTCTCCAGATCGGCTTTGTACTTGGCGTCGATCTCGCCGTACTTGCCCACCATCTCGTCCAGCTTGGCCGCGAAGACTTCGCTGATCACCGCCCGGTCAGCCTCGGAGATACCCTGCCACTTGCGCCCGGAGCCGATGGCCGCCATCGGGAACATCATGTGGTTCGAGATGATGATCGACTTGGCGTGCTCGTAGTACTTGGTGTTCCAGGTTCCCTCGACGTCGATCTGCATCCCGTCCACCTGACCGTTGGCAAAGGCATCATACAGTGCGGGCAGCGGCATCGGGGTCGGAGCGGCACCAAGGCTGGTCCAGAACGCCAGCTCGGGCGCAAACGGGATGGTCCGGATCTTCAGACCCTTCAGGTCCTCCACCGTCTTGACCTCGGGCCCGGTCACGATCATCCGCATCCCGGCCATGCCCCAACCAAACCCGACGAGACCGAAGTCGGCCATGCCGTCCAGCAGCTTCTGTGCGGTCGGCCCCTTCAGCAGTTCGCGCGCACCGGCCACGTCATCGACGAGGTAAGGCGCGAGGAAGATGCCATAGTTCGGGTTCCGGTTGGCAAACTCGCCCAGCGTGAAGAAGGCAAAGTCCAGCGCGCCGGTCTGCAGCTGCTGCAGCATCTGCGCCTCGTTGCCCAGCTGCCCCGACGGGAAGATCAGGATATCGACACGGCCCTCGGTCTTCTCCTTGATCTCCGCCGCGGCCTCGATCGCCGAGACCGTCCACTGGTGCGGCGGCGGCGTGATCAGGCCCAGCCGGTATTCATCGGCCTGGCTCACCTGCGGCAAGGCCAGCGCGGCCAGGCTCAGGATTGGGCCCAGGGCCCTCTTGTAGAAACGTTTCATTGTCTTCCTCCCTCTCCATGAGAATTCGATCTGATCTCGGCCACCGCCCGCATCACCTCGGGCAGGGCCTGGTCGCGCGCCGCGGCAATCTCGGCCACGGGCCGCGGGTCGGCGGCGCTCATCTGCTGTTCCAGCGCGCGGCCCGTCGCCTCGTCCAGGGCCGGAGCCCCGAGATCCCGCCACATCGCTTCGGTCGCGGGACCGAGGGCCGCGAGGTATCCCGCCATGCCGGATGCGCCGCCCGACAGGTGGAACACGCCGCCCGGCCCCATCAGGCACCAGCGCGGCGCCAGCCCCTCGCTGACCGCACGCTCCACGTCCGCCAGTGTCGCGGCGCCGGATGCGACGAGGTGAACGGCCTCGCGCCACAGGGCGAACTGCAACCGGTTCACGAGATGCCCCTGCATCGGCTTGGCCATGCGCAGCACGGTCTTGCCCATGCCCGCGTAGAGCGCCTCTGCATCCGCCAGCATCTGGTCCGGTGTTGTCTCCTGCCCCACCAGTTCGACCGTCGGCATCAGGTAGGGCGGATTGCAGGGATGCGCGATGAACAGCCGCTCGGGATGGGCCATGCCCTCCGCAATCGCACCGGGGGTGAACCCGGACGAGGAGGAGGCCACCGGCACCGACGCCCCGATCCGGCGTTCAAGATCGGCCAGCACCCGGTGCTTCAGCCCGAGATCCTCGGGCAGCGCCTCCTGAACCAGCTCCGGCGCAGGCGCATCTTCGGCGCGCAGCGCATGGCGCGGCGCCTCGCTCCCCTCACGCAGGGACCCCAGCGCCGCCATCACCGGCCGCGCCGCCTCCCACACCCCGGCCAGCCGCTCTGCCGTGGCCGGATCGGGGTCGACCACCCAGGTGTCGTGCCCCGCCCCGGCAAAGGCCGCGGCCCAGCCGCATCCGATCAGCCCGCCGCCCAGAACCATGACCCGCGCCATCAGACGGCATCCTTCAGCGCTGTGGAGAGCCACGGGAACACCGCCAGCAGAACCAGCACCAGCGCGATCGAGAACAGGAACGGCAGGATCAGCCGCGCGATCCGTTCGGCGCGGATACCGCTCATCAGCGCCGCCGCGAAGAGCCCGGTGCCGACCGGCGGGGTCAGCAACCCCAGCGTCAGGTTAAGGCAGAGGATCACCCCGAACTGGAACGGGTCGATCCCGTAGACCCCCATCGCCACCGGCAGGAACACCGGCACCACGAGGATGATCGCGGGGATCGGGTCAACCACCATGCCGAGCAACAGAAGCATGACGTTCAGCATCAGCAGGAAGGCGACCGGGTTGGTGGTCAGCGACTGCATCCACGCGGCCACCATCGCCGGCAGGTTCTCGAAGGTGATCACCCAGCTGAACACCTGCGCCCCGGCGATCAGGAACAGCACCACCGCCGATCCGCGCCCGGCGCTGACAAAGGCCGGCAGGATCTGTTTCCACGTCATTTCGCGGTAGACGAAGAGCCCGATGAAGGCCGCCGCCGCCGAAGCGATTGCCGCAGCCTCGGTCGGGGTGGCGATACCACCCAGGATCGTGCCCACGATGGTCACCGGAATCAGCGCGGCGGGCAATGCGTTGCGCACGGCCAAGATGCGTTCGCGCAGCGGCATCGGCGGCGTGGTCGGGAAGCCGTGCTTGCGCCCCAGCCACGCGACGACCAGCAGGAAGCCGACGAACATCATGACGCCCGGCACGATCCCGGCGATGAACAGGTCACCGATCGGCAACTGCGCGATCACCCCGAAGATGATGAACATCATCGACGGCGGAATGATCGGCGCCAGCAGGCCACCAGCGGCGGTGATCGCAACGCTCACGTCCTTGGGATAGCCCGCGCGCTCCATCTCGGGGACCGCGATCCGCGACATGATGGTGATCTGCGCCACGGTCGAACCGAGGATCGAGGCCATCATCATGTTGGCCACGAGGTTCACATAGGCCAGACCGCCGCGCAGCTGCCCGAGGATGGCCAGCGCCAGCGCCATCAAGCGCCTCCCGATGCCGCCCGCATTCATGAACTCGCCCAGCAGGATGAACAGCGGCAGCGCCAGCAAACCGTAGTTCTCCATGCCTCCGAAGAACTGCTGCGGGAACGACTGCAACAGGATCCAGTTGCCGGTAACCGCGATATAGACCAGCGCCAGCAGGATCAGCGCAAAGGAGATCGGCACACCCGCCGCAAGAAACCCGATGAAACTGCCCGCCGCGATCATGCGATGTCCTCCCGGGGACCGGTCAGGTGCGCGAGGCTGTGGATCAGACCGTTGAAGCAGAAGACCGGCAGTATCAGCCAGAACCACAGCTTGCGCAGGCCGAGCGTCACGGTCGGCTCCTGGTAGAGAAAGTTGAAGGTCTCGCGCGAGAAGTCCGCGACCGAGCCGGCGCGCCACAGGGTCACCGGATCGAACCAGCGCCAGAGGATTGCAGCGAGGAGGATGAAGAAGACGAAGAGCAGGATATCGACCGCGAGCGCCAGTCCGGCACGCGCCCGTTCGCTCAGCAGGTCGGGCAGCAGCGTCACGGCAAGGTGTTCGCGCCGCGCCAGCGCCAGCGAGGCCCCCAGCAGGGCAGCCCAGATCATCAGGTAGACCGCGGCCTCGTCCACCCAGATCACCGGCGAGCCGATGCTGCGCGACACCACGTTGAGCATGAGGAGCGCAAAGATCCCGACCATAAGCGCACCGATGCCGAAGGATTCTGCCCGCGCGAGCGCCCGGCTGATCCGCGTCAGCCCGCCCCTCACCGAATCTGATCGAAGTGTTTCGTCCATCTCGTCCTCCCGAGGCGGAAGAAATATCGATATTCTGTCATCGTCAATACAAATATTGATATTTTTGCATTATTCACCAAAACATGAAAATTCTGGAGCAAGACCGGAGAACCGGCTATCATCCGGCACAGGAGGGACCGAATGAACAGCTTGAACGGCGCGGAGACGGCAATGACCGAGAAGACAACGGCGGAACGGGCCTATCGCCTGCTGCGCGAAGACATCGTCTCGGGCGCGCTCGAACCGGGGCAGAAGCTCAAGATCGAGATGCTGCGCAACCGCTATGACATCGGGTCGGGCCCCCTGCGCGAGGCCTTGTCACGCCTTGCAGGCGACCACCTCGTCGAGATCCTCGGGCAGCGCGGTTTCATCGTCGCCCCCTTCACCGCGCAGGATGCGCGCGAAATCGGCGACCTTCGCAAGCTGGTCGAGGCCGAGGCGCTGAGCCTGTCGATCCCCAAGGGGGACAGCACGTGGGAAGAAAGGGTGATCACCACCTTCCACCGGCTCGAACGGCTGGAAACGGGACCGGCGCAGGGTGTCCAGGCCCTTGCTGAATGGGAACGGCTGAACCACGCCTTCCACGAGGCTCTGGTCGCCGCCTGCCCCTCCACATGGCTGCTTCGTACCCGGGCCAGCATGTTCAAGCATCATGAACGCTATCGCCGCCTCAGCCGTGTGCGCACGGTCCTGACCCGCGACATCCATGCCGAGCACCGTGCCCTGATGGAAGCGGCCCTCGACAAGGACGTGGTCACCGCGCAATCGGTGATCCGCAGCCATATCGAAAACACCACGCAGGCCGTGGTGCAGGCCATCGAAGTGCTGAAAAAGGCGGGCTAGATCAGCCCTCCTCGTCCTCGTCGTCCACCGCTGTCTTGAGGTTGTCCTCGTCGCCCGCGCGGGGCCCCAGCGCACTCTCACGGATCGACTCCGGCACCGGCACCGGATCGCCCGGAACAGGCGTCAGCGCCATCGGCTCGAAACTGGCGTCGCCGACCGACCCGATGGGCAACGTCACCCGGTAGGGCAGCCCGGTGTGGGTATCGCGCGCAAAGTAGACCAGCGTCTGCCCTTCCAGACGGGGCCGTTCGATGGCCGAGAAATCCGGCAGGCCAAAGTCCCGGATCCGCATGACAGTCGGCTGCCACGGCATGGCCGGGTCCTCCTTCTCGAAGCGCGCCATCGTCAGGGCCTCGTACTTGGCCGGATCGAGGATCACGTCGTATCCCGGTTCGCCAAGAGCCGAGGCGACCCTTGCAAGGTCCTCGGCCGGCGCATCCGGCGCGCGTTGCTGCAGGGCCGCGAGATCCTCCAGCACCTCCTCGTCGTTCACCAGCCCGACGATCCCGTCGTCTCCCAGCGTGAGTTCCAGTGTGTCCATCATGCGTCCCCTGTCAATTCAGCAGGCCCCAGCTCGCCTGCAGCCAATCCCCGCCCAGCTGACTCATGCTGCCCGGCGGGTCAGACTTCTGCCAGAGCATCGGTTCCCCCGAGATCGGGTCGGGGGCCACCACGAAAAAGGTATGCGACTCCGCATCGCCCCAGTTGGTATCCGCCAGCACGATCTGCGGCTCCGAATACTCCTGCACAAGTTTCCGTTGAAGCTTGTTCTCGAAATACTCGGCTCTATAGACCCCCTTAACCGCAGAGCCGATAGCCGCTTTCAAATCCTTCGGCGTCACTGGCGCAGTCGGGCGATGCGTGGCGATATTTGCCTTCAGCTGCTTGAGCTTCGTCTCCGCCTTCTTGCGCTCTGTCGTCGACTTGCCCGAATTCACCGAGTCCGCCTCCAGTTCCGCGATCTCCGGGTTCAGGATATCGTCGAACGTCTTCTGCGCCTCCTCGACCGTCAGCGCCTTCTTCGCAAGGTCGCTACCGGGCTTGACCAGCTTGTCCTGAATCTTCTGCGCCGTCGAACCCGGGCCGGAGAGGAACTCCTGCATGCTTGGGCTGTCGGCGGTCAGGCTGAAATCGTGCATGCCCGCGGTGTCGACCGCAACGGTGGCGGAGGGATTCGGCCCGAGCTTGTCGAGCAGCCCCGTCAGAATGCTCTTGGTGCGTGCGCCGACCTCCGCCGGGGTGCTCGGTTCTTTCGCCGCTTCGCCGATACACTCGGTCCGCAGACCCGTGGCGCCCGGCGTCAGGGCAACCATGGTTTCCTCCGAGAAACCGCCCGAGGCGAGGTTCCAGGGCGGCGCCTTCTTCTTGTCCAGCTCCGCCATGAAGTCGTTCTCGACGGCGGCCACAACGGCCTTGCCCTCTTCCGAATCCTTGTCGTAGCCCGTGGAACTAAGGGCGACTTGCACCGCACGCGCCTTGTACTGGTCGCGGGTCGTGATCTGGTTTCCCCCGGAGTCGATCAGCAAGTATCGGCCACGGTCGGACGAACCGTCCTTTGCCACCTTCGCGCTCTTGACCATTGGATCGTAGACTGTCGAGAACTCGTTCCGGATGGCAACGAGGAAACTCGCCGTTTTGGGGCCTGCGTCCTTGCCAAGCTTTGCCTTCGTCGCCGCTTTCATCTTTTGCGCGGCAGCTTTCGTATCTTGCTTGAGACCCTGCTGAACCACCATGCCTGCCTCGCGGCCGACGGCAGTGGCCAGCGAGTATTCCAGACTGCGGATCAGCGGATCCTCGCCCGGCGGCAGGTTCGTCACGGCGGGCACCTTGGTGCCGCCAGCGGTGGTAAAGGTGCCGTCGACGGCCAGCTCCTTGTACTTCTCCATCGCCGTCAGCGGATCGTTCATGCGCAGGCGCCGGGTCGGCGCGGTGGCAAAACACGAGCCCACCGGCCCCTGGTCCACCGATTGCAGCATCGCGGCCAGCACCGCCTGACGGGCGTCGTTGTCTGTCGGGTCGCCGGTCTTGCCAAGCGCCGAGTTCACCAGCTTCGATCCGCTCTTGCCCGGCGGCGGCGGTGTCACCCCGGCCAGGATGGTCTCTGCTTTGCTCTTGCCGGGCTCCGTGCTCAGCAGCTTGACGGTTTCCAGCACGTGCTTGTTCAGCGCGGGCGTCGCGTTCTCGATCGCGTCGGGATGGAACAGCATGTGGCCGATCGCGGTCTTGGCCTCGTCCGAGCCAAGCGCCAGCTTGCCCTTGTCGTCCAGCATCCCGGCCGCCGCCGCCACGCTGCGCTTCTGGCCCCGCGCCGACAGTTCGTCGGTCTTGCTGTCGGGCAGCGGCGAGGCCTCGACCAGCCCGCCCATCCGGACGTAATCGTCCAGGCGGTCGAAGTAGTCACCGCCGCAGGTGCCGCCCATCTCCATGATCTGCTTGGCATAGGCCTGCGCATCGAAGTCCTTGGGCGCGTCGCCCTTGGCGGACTTGAAGCCTGAATCGAGCTGCGCGCCAACCGTCGCAAGGCCCTTTGCCACGGCCACCGGGTCCATCGCGGCATTCGCAATACCCACCGCATCGGCAGCCAGACGCGGGTGGTTCTCGAACCCGGCGATCAGCTCCTTCAGCGCCTCATCCGGCATCTTGCGCGCCCCGCCCTTGCCCGAGAGCGGGCCGGACTCCAGCTGTTCGGTCAGCATCTGGGTCCCGATCAGCGCATTGGCGAGGTCCTTGGCTTCCTTCTCTTTCTTCTCGGCCTTCTCCTTGGCCTCCCGCGCATCGACGATCTGGCTCATCCGCTCGATGGCTTCGTCGATGCTGTTGACCGGAAGGGCCTCGGCCTCCTTCAGCTTCTTGTCCGCTTCCTCCACCTCGGCATGCGCCGCCGCGGCTGCCTTCTCGGCCTCTTCAATCCGCTCGGGCGTGATCTCCCCGCCGCCGGTCTTGGCGCGCATCGAGTCGAACGCGAGGTGCGCCGCAGCCGCCGCCGCCGGATTGCGGTCGTGCAAATCCTTGAGCTTGCCGGTCCGGGCAACCAGCAGGGCGGCCTTCTCCAGCTCCTTCCGCGCCGCGGCGAAATCGTCCGGTGTCGGCAGTTCCGCCTTCAGGTGATCCGTGATCGCCTTGCGCGCCGTGTCCAGAAAGTCCTGTTCGGCCTTGGTCGCCCCTGCCGCCAGTGTCAGACCGGCGCTGCGCTTCAGCAGATCCGCGCGGGTCTGCTTGACCTGCTGCTCCACCGCCAGGATCGCGGTATAGACCTGCTTGATCGCCGCATTGGCCTGCTTGAACTTGCCGTCGTCCCGATAGGCAAGGGCCGCAAGGTGATCCTCGATCACCGCAGCCTTGCCGACAGACCCAAGCGGAACGCGATTGTTGACCTCGAGAAACTTCGCTTCCGTTTCAAGGAATGCTTCGTATTCCGAGATCTTCTTGGCGTCCGACTTCTTGGTGAAAAAACTGTTGCCAAGGTACTTCTTGATAAACTTGCGCTGCGCCTCGTTCAACGGCATGGCAGTCTACTCCCTGGCCAATTCGGCGCCGATCATGGTGCCTCTGTAACTACCTGTCAAACCTGCATTTGTGCCCGATATCGCCCGACGAACAGGCCCGGAACAGTGCAGGGGCGGGGTATAAATCACTCGTCGCAAAAATCGATTCCCGCATGAACACCTTAACCGAATAGGTCCGAAATGCGGCAGGGAAATGACGGGCTGCCCCGGCCCTGTGCAAGGCCGAAGCAGCGAGGGTTTCAGCCCAACCGGGACAGCGCCGCTTCCATGCGGCGATAGACCTCGCCCGGATCCGTACAGCCGTTCAGCCAGAGGCAATTGTCCGGCTTCCCGGTCTGGCGCAGCCAGTCCACCACGGTCATGCCCGTGGTCAGTTCCCCCGCGCACTCCACGTCGACCGTGCACTGCCGCCCGGTGAACAGCTCGGGCCACAGCAGGGCCGCCACCGCGACCGCGTCATGCAGCGGGCGCGAGGCGGTGCCGTACTTGGCGTTCCCGTAGCGCTCGAAGAACTCCATCATCCCGGCACAGGCGCGCATGACCTCGCTGCCGTGCGCCGCCAGCGTCGCCGACCAGTTCACCGGCGCCGGGGTGGCATGGGTGCAGTCCAGCGGCACCGCCGTCACCGGGATCCCGGCGTTCAGCACGATCCGTGCCGCCTCGGGATCGACGAGGATGTTGTACTCCGCAGCGGGGCTCATGTTGCCGCCCTCGAAGAACCCACCGCCCATGAACACGATCCGCTCGATCCGCTCCGCGATCTCCGGCGCGCGGCGCAGGGCGAGCGCGATGTTGGTCTGCGGCCCCAGAACGATCAGCGTCACCTTCTCGGGATGCGCGTTCAGCGTCGTGACGAGGTAGTCCACCGCGTGCATCGGCTCTGCGCCGCGCTCTGCGGGCGCCCAGTCCCAGCCGTCGATCCCCATCTTGCCGTGGATCTCCGGCACCGGCCTCGGCGCGCGCAGGAGGGGACGCGCCGACCCCGCGTGCACCGGCACCGCACCCCGCCCCGCCAGTTCGACGATACGGCGCGCGTTGTCGGTGGTCTGCGCCAGACCCATGTTGCCCGCCACCGTGGTCAGACCCAGCACTTCGAGTTCGGGAGAGGCAAGCGCCAGGAGAATCGCAAAAGCGTCGTCCTGGCCGGGATCGGTGTCGATGATGACGGGGCGCGCGGCCATTTGGGGTCCTTTCAGCGGAGGGAAGAAGAGCGAAACATACATCTGCGCTTCATTTTTGAGCAGGCCCACCGAAAAAACGGCCCGGCGACGCCGATGCGTGAAATTCTTGCTTTCCTCGGCGTCAATGCTGCATTCTGTATACAATATGCAAAAGGGAGACGCATGATGAAAGGCGATTTCGACAACATTCCCATCGTCAGCCTCGCCGGGCTGGCGGACGGCGCGGACCCGGCCGACCGGGCCAAGACCGTTGCCGCGCTGAAAGAGGCGCTGGAGACTTCGGGCTTTGCCTACCTCGCCGATCACGGCGTCTCCGAAGAGCTGGTCGAGCAGATGCGCCAGATGAACATGGCGTTCCACGACCTGCCGATGGACGACAAGCTGGCGCTCAAGATCAACGCGTTCCACCGCGGCTACATGCCGATGTCCACCTCGACCATCGTCACCTCCTCGGTCGCCAAGGTAACCAAGCCCAACCGCTCCGAGAGCCTGATGGTGATGCACGAGGTGCCCGAGGACGCGCCCTATGCGGGCGAGCCGCTGCAGGGTCCCAACCAGTTCCCCGCATCGCTCCCCGAGGTGGCCGAGACCGCGCGCGCCTACATGACCGAGATGACCGGACTGGGCGAGCGCATCGCCGGCGGTCTGGCCGAGGCCCTCGGACTTCCGCGTGACTGGTTCGCACAGTACTTCGACAACCCGACCCTGTTCCTGCGGCTGCTGCACTACCCCGAGCAGCCCGACGAGGAAGAACTGTTCGGCTCGGCTCCGCATACCGACTACGGTTTCGTGACGCTGCTCAAGCAGGACAATGTCGGCGGCCTCGAAGTGCGCAACAAGCGCAACGAGTGGATCCCCGCGCCCCCGATCGAAGGCACCTTCGTGATGAACGTGGGCGACATCCTGGCCAAGTGGTCGAACGGCCGCTTCGTCTCCACCCCGCACCGCGTGCGCAACCTCAGCCGCCGCGACCGCTACTCGCAACCCTTCTTCTACGACCCGTCGATGAGTGCCCTGGTAGAATGCCCCCCCGCGATGCTCGACGCGGGCGAGACACCTCAGATGGAGCCGGTCCTCTACGGGGATTATCTGCTGGAAAGGCTCAACAAGAACTACGACTACCGCAAGAAAGCGTCCTGACGGCCTTCCCCTCCGAAGGCACCCGTCCGGCACCGACAACAGGGAAAACAAAAATGACCGATATCAACAGACGTTACATGCTCAAGGCGCTGGTCGCGCTCGGCGGGGCCTCCGTTCTCGGGGTTCCCGGCGTGCGCGCCGAAGCGGAAAAGCTGGTGATCACGACCTATGGCGGCTCGTGGGAAAAGTTCTGGCGTGACATCCTCGTCCCCGCCTTCACCGAGGAAACCGGGGTCGACCCGCAGCTCGATATCGGCCTCGGCCGGACCTACACCACCAACCTGCGCGCCGCCGGGGCGGAGAACCCGCCCTACGGCTGCCTGATGACCAACGAGATCTATGCCACCGTCCTGCGCGACGAGGGCTTCTTCGAGAAACTCGATCTCGACCTCGTGCCCAACTACGCCGACCTTTACCCGGTCGCCACCGAGGCATCCGACGGCTGGGCCGCCGTCGGCCTGATCTCTCCCATCGGCATCGGCTATCGCACCGACATGGTGTCCGAGGCTCCGAAGTCGTGGAAGGATCTCTGGGACAACCCCGAACTGATGGGCCGCCTCGGCCTATACAACATCAAGAACTCGGCCGGTAAGATGTTCCTGATGCTGACCTCGATGATCTACGGCTCGGGCATCGACGACCTCGAAACCGGCTTTGCCAAGCTCAAGGAACTGGGGCCGGTCTATCAGACCGACTTCAACATGAGCACCGCGATGGCCACCGGCGAGATCGCGGTCGCGCCCTTCGACTTCGGCGAGATCGCACGCCTGCGCAATCAGGGCCTGCCGGTCGAATGCATCATCCCCGAAGAGGGCTTGATGATGTGGGACCAGACCTTCAACATCTGTGCCAACACCCCGGCCCGCGAACAGGCCTACGAGTACCTCAACTTCGTCCTCGGCCCCAAGGGGCAGGACCTGCTGATGCGCGAATTCTTCGTATCGCCGGTCAACAAGACGCTCGAGGTTCCCGAAGACCTGCAAAGGGACGTGCCGGTCTTCGGCGACGGAATGGAGCAGTTCATCAAGTGGGACTGGAAACTCATGAACAGCAATGCCGAGGAAATCGCGCGCCGCTGGAACGAGATTTTCGGCGCCTGACGTCCACCACCCGAATTCCCTCCCCTGAAACTTCCCGCATCGTGTCCCCACGGTGCGGGCTTTTGAACCAAGGACCGGCGCGACCCACATGACGGAAGTTTCGCTTCTCTCCCTCGTGAAATCCTACGGCAAGTCCATCGCGCTCAAGGGCATCTCGCTCAGCGTTGGCCACGGCGAATTCGTCTCGCTGCTCGGCCCCTCGGGCTGCGGCAAGTCGACGACGCTCAAATGCATCGCCGGTTTCGAAGATATTTCCGACGGCAAGATCCTCTTCGACAACACCGACATCTCGCGCCGCCTGCCCGAACAGCGCGATATCGGCATGGTGTTCCAGTCCTACGCCCTGTTTCCCCACATGACGGTCGCCCAGAACCTCGCCTTCGGGCTCGAGATGCGCCGGGTGCCCAAGTCCGAGATCGCCACCCGCGTCGCCCGCGCGATGGAGATGGTCCAGCTCACCCCCTATGCCGAGCGCTTTCCCAAGGCGCTCTCCGGCGGCCAGCAGCAACGCGTCGCACTGGCCCGCGCGCTGGTGATCGAACCGGCGATCCTGCTGCTCGACGAGCCGCTCGCCAACCTCGACGCCAAGCTGCGTGACGAGATGCGCGGCTTCATCCGCGACCTGCAGAAACGGGTCGGCATCACCACGATCTACGTCACCCACGATCAGGGCGAGGCCATGACCATGTCCGACCGCGTGGTGGTGATGTTCGACGGCGAAATCGCCCAGGCCGCCCCGCCCGAGGAAGTCTACAACCACCCCGCCTCCGAGCGCGTGGCGCGCTTTGTCGGCAATGCCAACATCCTCGACCTCGCGGTCACCGGCAAGGATGCTGCCGGCAGCGACCTCGCCCTGCCGGGCGGCGGCGCGCTGCGGGTCGACAGCCCGGCGCCCTGGGCCAACGGCCGCCTCCGCGTGATGGCGCGCCCGGAACAGATCGCCCTGACGGACCCCGGCGCAGGCCATCTCGGCGGCGAGATCTCCAAGCGCTATTTCAGCGGCGGCCACGTCGAGTACCACGTCGACACCCAATGCGGCCCCCTCGTCGTCCTCGGCCCCACCACCCAGACCGTCGCCGAAGGCCAGACCGTGGCCCTCGCCTTCGACCCGGCCCGGCTCTGGCCGATCCCCGATCCGAAGGGCCCGGCACAATGAAGCGTCTGCGCGCCAGCCTGCTGATCGCGCCCTCGGCGGCGCTGATCTTCCTGTTCATCGTGCTGCCCTACATCACCGTTCTGGTGATGAGCTTCCGCGCCCCGGCCGAGGGTCAGCCCTATGGCGAGGGTTTCAGCCTCGAGGGCTACACCCACTTCTTCAACGAGAGCTACTATGCGATGTCGCTGCCGCAGACCATGTTCCTGGGTCTGCTCACGACACTGGTCTGCCTCGTCCTCGCCTACCCCGTCGCGCTCCACATCGCCTTTGCGTCCAAGCGCTGGCGCGGGTTTCTCTACGGCATCGTCCTGTCACCGCTGCTGGTCGGCATCGTGGTTCGCAGCTACGGCTGGACCATACTCCTCGGCAACTCCGGCGTGATCAACTCGACGCTGCGCAACATGGGACTGATCCAGAAACCCCTGCCGCTGATGTATAACGACTTCGGCGTGGTCCTCGCCCTCGCCCATGTCTTCCTGCCGTTCATGGTCCTGCCCCTGCTCTCGGCGCTGCAGGCGATGGACCCGGCGATCACCCAGGCCGCGCGCTCGCTCGGCGCGAGCCGCTTCACCATCTTCCGGCGCGTGACCTTCCCGGTCTCCATGCCCGGGGTCCAGTCCGGCTGCATTCTCGTCTTCGTGCTCGCGATCTCGTCCTACGTGACGCCCGCGCTGGTCGGCGGGATGCGGGTCAAGACCACCACCCTGCTGGTCGTCGACGCCCTGATAGATCAGTTCCAGTGGCCCTTCGGTTCAGCGATGGCGCTGATCCTCGCTGTCAGCGCCGGGATCGTGGTGCTGATCTTCGCCCGCCTCACCCGCATGAAGTGGACCTGACCGATGCGCCTCGCCACGCCGCTGCTGACCTTCATCCGGGTCTCCGTCTACGTCTTCCTGCTCGCGCCCATTGTCATCGTGGTGCTGGCCTCGCTCAACGCCGGCAACTTCCTGACCTTCCCGCCGCAAGGCCTCAGCCTGCGCTGGTTCTGGACCTTCCTGCAGAACGACGTCTTCATCGACGCGATCATCTATTCCGCCGTCCTCGCCCTCTGCGCAACCGCCGTGTCGCTGGTGATCGGCACCATGGCCGCGCTCTACTTCGTCCGCCACGCCACCCGCGAGGCCGAGGTGGTGCGCGTCGGCATGCTGCTCCCGCTGATCCTGCCCGAGATCCTGACCGCCATCGCCCTGCTGTTCTTCTTCTACGAGATCGGCATCGGCACCGAGCATCAGATCGCGCTGTTCACCGGCCACGTCCTGATGACCCTGCCCTTCGTCTTCCTGAACGTGACCACCTCGCTGCAGGGGCGTGACGAGTCCGTCGAGCTGGCGGCGCGGACCCTCGGCGCCTCGCGCTACACGGCCTTCCGTCGCGTCACCCTGCCGCTGATCGCGCCGGGGCTGGCCACCGGCGGCATTTTTGCCTTTATCATCAGCTTCGATACCTTCGGGATATCCTTCATCCTCAAGGGGGCCGGGTCGGCGCCGCTGCCGATCCAGCTCTACGACTACCTGCGATTCAACTTCACGCCCGAGGCCGCCGCCGTGTCCACCGTTTCGATCCTGCTCACCCTCGTCCTCGTCACGGTCTCCGACCTCGTCTTCGGACGCGAGTGAGCGCCGTCATGGCGGATCTCGACGAACCCCTCAGCCTGCGGCCCATCGGGCTCGAGGTCGCCGACCGGCTCGAAGCCGCGATCGTGCGCGAGGTCTTCGCGCCGGGCGAAAAGCTGCGCGAACTCGAGGTCTGCGCCCGCTTCGGCATCTCCCGCTCGCCCCTGCGCGAGGCGTTCCAGGTGCTCGAGGGGCGCGGCCTCGTCGAACGCCGCCCCCGCCTCGGCACCCGCGTGACCGAGATGTCGGTCGCGAACCTCGACGAGATCACCGTCTGCCGGATTCCGTTGGAAGCGACCTGCAGCCGCCTGCTGGCGGAACGACCCGATCACGTGGCCGTCGCCGATGACCTCACGGTTCCTCTGGAGGCCATGCGCCGCGCACGAACAGGCGGCGATTTCGTTGCCGGGTTCGAGGCCAACGTCCAGATGACAGCCCTCATGCATGCCCGCTGCGCCAACTCCGTGCTGCAACGCCTGATGGATCAGCTCGACAAGTCCGCGCTGCGCTACCGCTTCCGCGCTTACCGCAGCGCCACCACGGTTCTGGACGACATGATCGACGGCAACGACCGGATGATCTCGGCGATCCGCTCCGGCGACGGCAACCGCGCCGCCAAGGTCACCGCCGACCTTGTCGAACGGGCCTGGCGCACCACACGCCAGCTCTTTCTCGCGGACAAGAGCTGAGGCCGTGCACGGCTTGCGTCGGACAGGTTAGCGCCTACATCGGACAGAGACCCAAGGGATCAGACTCCACGATGCCCCGCAACCGCTACTACTCCGGCCCCGTCACCGACCATTTCGACGGGACCCGCTTCCACTCTCCCGGCCAGCCCGTCACCGACCGTTCGTTCCGGGACCTCTGGCGCTGGCAACGCAGCGGTGCGCGGGCGAAATGGCCCAGCACCGTTCCGGTCACCCAAAGCATCCCGCCCGAACGCAGCGCCAGACCGCGCCTGACGATGGTCGGCCACGCAACGCTGCTGATCCAGGTCGCGGGGCTGAACCTTCTGACCGATCCGGTGTGGTCGGACCGCGCCAGCCCCCTTCGCTTTGCCGGGCCTCGCCGGGTGACCGCGCCCGGGATCGACTTCGAACACCTGCCGCCCATCGACGCGGTCCTGCTCAGCCACAACCACTACGATCACCTCGACATCGACACGCTGAAGCGCCTGCACAGGGAACACGGCCCCCGGATGATCATGCCCCTCGGCACCGACGCGACGGTGCGCAAGGGCGTACGTGGCGCCCGTGTCGAAACCGGGGACTGGCACGACAGCCATGCCCTCGCACCGGGCGTCACCGCCACCCTGACCCCGGCGAACCACTGGTCCTCGCGCGGGGTGCGCGACCGCCGGCACGCGCTCTGGAGCGGGTTCTGGATCGACACGCCCGAGGCGCAGATCTGGTTCGCGGGCGACACCGGCTATGGCAACGGCGCCGTCTTCCACGACATCCGCGCGCGCCACGGCGCGCCCGACATCGCCATCCTGCCCATCGGCGCCTACGAGCCAAGGTGGTTCATGTCGGCCCAGCACGTCGCACCCGAAGAGTCGGTCCAGATGTTCCTCGACATCGGCGCGCAAAGGGCGGTCGGGATGCACTGGGGCACCTTCCAGCTGACCGACGAGGCGCGCGAAGAACCCCTCGAGTTGCTGCAGAAATCCCTCGCCGCCGCCGGTATCGCGCCCGAACGGTTCCGGGCGCTGGTCCCCGGCGAGGTGCTTGCCGACTGACGCGGCGCTCAGTGCGTCTCGGCCGCGACCTGCCGCAGGCAGGCGGCGAAATGGCTGCGCTCGGCACTGATCGGGGCGCTGCGCGAAACGCTGATCCCGACCGGCCCGGACAGCAAGGGCGAGGCCAGCCCCACCGCCACCAGCACGCCCTGCGCCAGTTCGTCCGCCACCACCCCGCGCGAGATGAACCACAGCGCGTCCGAGACCTGCACGATCTTGCGCCCGACCGGCAGCGCCACGGTCTCGATGGGCCCCCGCATCTCGGGCAGCCCGATGCTCGACAGGTAGCGATCCACCGTGCTGGCGATCACCGCACCCGGCGGCGGCATCACCAGCGTCTGCTCGGCAATGTGCCGCTCCGGCCGGGCCTCCGACAGGATCGGGTGCCCCGGTCGCGCCACCAGCACCACGTCCTCGAAGTAGAGTTGCTCGAAGGTCACGCCCACCGCGACCGAGGGCTCGGGCATCCGCCCCACCACAAGGTCCAGCCGCCCCTCGCGCAGCTGGTTGAACAGCAGCCAGTTCGGCCCGGTCAGCACATGCACCCGCGCGTGCGGCACCTCCTGATGAAACTTCAACGCGGCGCGCGGCGCGATATCCGCCGCCGCTGTCGGCAGCATCCCGATGGACAGCCGCACGGTCACCTCTGCCCCGGCAAGGCGGTCGCGTCCCCGCAGCAGTTCCACCATCGAGGAGGCCGCATGGGCCTGGAACACTCGCCCGGCCTCGTTCAGCCGCACGCCCCGCCCGACCCGGTCGAACAGCCGCGCACCCAGCATCTCCTCCAGCTCCTTCAGACTGCGCGACACGGCGGGCTGGGTGATGTGCAGCCGTTCTGCGGCAACCGAAACGCTCTCGGCGCGCGCCACTTCCAGAAAGCAGCGGATATGGCGAAGGCGGAGCGCGGCATCAAAATTCATACCGAAATTGATATGCATATTTCCAGAACCGTCAATATTCACTCCCCTGACTGATAGGTTATCCCTCTCCGAAAGAGAGAGGATCACATGACAACGCGATACGATACCGGCATGGCAACCCGCCGTGCGGTCCTGGGTGACGCCCATGTTGACCGGGCCGAAGCCGCCAAGACCGCCTTCGACCTCCCCTTCCAGACCCTGATCACCGAGGGCGCCTGGGGCACGGTCTGGGCCGATGACACCATCAGCCGCCGCGAGCGCTCGATGCTGACCCTCGCGCTGCTCGCCGCGACCGGCAACTTCGACGAAATCCCGATGCACGTCCGCGCCACCGCCAACACCGGCGCATCACGCGACGACATCATGCAGGCCTTCCTGCACGTGGCGATCTACGCCGGCGTGCCCAAGGCCAACCACGCCATCAAGCTGGCCAAAGCCACCTTTGCCGAAATGGAGGGAGAGGAATGACGACCCCCGGAGAATTCTACCAGCGCGACCGCACCCTGCACCCGCCCGCCCACACGCCGGGCTACAAGACCAGCGTCGCGCGCAGCCCCCGGTACTCGATGATCTCGCTGCAGAACTCTGTCGGCGAGATCACCGGCCCGGTGTTCGGCCACAACGACATCGACGCTGGCGACAACGACCTGATCTTCAACTACGCCAAGCCCGGCGAGAGCGCCATCGGCGAGCGGATCATCCTGCACGGACGGGTGCTCGACGAGAACGGACGCCCCGTTCCCAACACGCTGGTCGAGATCTGGCAGGCCAACGCGGGCGGGCGCTACCGCCACAAGAAGGACACCTACCTCGCGCCGATCGACCCCAACTTCGGGGGCTGCGGCCGGACCCTGACCGACGAAAACGGCTACTACTTCTTCCGCACCATCAAGCCCGGCGCCTATCCCTGGCGCAACTACGTCAACAGCTGGCGCCCGGCGCACATCCACCTCTCGGTCTTCGGCTCGGGCTTTGTCCAGCGCCTGATCACGCAGCTCTACTTCGAAGGCGATCCCTTCCTGCCGATCTGCCCGATCATCCAGACCATCCCCGACCCCGAGGCGGTGGACCAGCTGATCGCCCGGCTCGACCTGAACGCCACCATCCCGCTCGACAGCGTGGCCTATAAGTTCGACGTCGTGCTGCGCGGCCGCCGCTCGACGCTCTTCGAAAATCGACTGGAAGGGAACTGATCCGATGGCACAGAACCTCAACTACCTGCGCGAGACCGCCTCCCAGACGGCGGGCCCCTACGTCCACATCGGTCTCGCCCCCGGCGCGGCGGGCTTCGACATCTACAAGCAGGAACTCGGCTGGGACATCGCCGGCCCGAACGCCGCCGGAGAACGCATCCGGGTCGAGGGCCGGGTGATCGACGGCATGGGCGCCCCGATCAAGGACGTCCTGCTCGAAGTCTGGCAGGCCAATGCCGCGGGCAACTACGCCCACCCCGAGGGCGGCAGTCCCGTCGAGGACGGATTCCGCGGCTGGGGCCGGGTGATCACCGACTTCGACACCGGCGAATGGGGTTTCGACACCGTCAAGCCGGGCAAGACCCGGGGCCGCAACGTCGGCACGCAGGCGCCGCACCTCAACCTCTGGATCGTCGCGCGCGGCATCAACATCGGCCTGAACACCCGCATGTACTTCTCCGACGAGGCAGAGGCCAACGCCACGGATCCGGTGCTGAACCTCATCGAGTGGGAGAACCGCCGCGCCACCCTGATCGCCGCGCGGTCCGAGCGCGACGGGACCCCGGTCTACCGCTTCGACATCCGCTTGCAAGGCGAAGACGAAACCGTATTCTTCGACGTCTGACCGAAGGAGAGCCGTCATGACCAGCCCCTGCATCATCTGCTGCGCAATCACCGGATCGCTGCCGACCAAGGAAAACAACCCGGCAGTTCCGATCACCGTGGCCGAGCAGGTCGAAAGCACGCAGGAGGCCTTCGAGGCGGGCGCCACCATCGTCCACGCGCATGTCCGCAACGACGATCAGACGCCCTCCTCCGACCCGGAAAAGTTCGCCCGCCTCAAGGAAGGGCTGGAAAAGCACTGCCCCGGCATGATCATCCAGTTCTCCACCGGCGGGCGCTCGGGCGCGGGCAAGACGCGCGGCGGCATGCTACCGCTGGCGCCTGACATGGCCTCGCTCTCGGTCGGGTCCAACAACTTCCCGACGCGGGTTTACGAGAACCCGCCCGATCTGGTCGATTGGCTCGCCTCCGAGATGGTGGCGCATGGCGTGAAGCCCGAGATCGAGGCCTTCGATCTCAGCCACATCTTTCAGGCCGCCAAGCTCCATGCCGAGGGCAAGATCGCGGCAACGCCCTATGTCCAGTTCGTGATGGGGGTGAAGAACGCCATGCCGGTCGACCGCGAGGTCTTCGACTACTACATCCACACCGTCAAACGCCTGTTTGGCGAGGACACGCCGTGGTGCGCCGCAGGCATCGGTGCGCAGCAGCTCACCCTGAACGAATGGGCGGTCGCCTCGGGCGGCCATGCGCGCACCGGTCTGGAAGACAACGTGCGCCTCGACCGCGACCGGCTCGCCCCCTCCAACGCCGCACTGGTTCAGCGCGTGGTCGAGATCTGCGACCGCAACGAACGCCCGGTGGCCACCTGGCAGCAGGCGCGCGACATTCTCGGCTTGCGCCAGCCCGCCGCCTGAGCGGGGTCAGTCCCGCCCGGCGACAAAGCCGCTGACGGCATCCACGATCAGCGGCGCCAGCGCCGGGGTGATGATGTGCCCCATGCCCGCGACCGGCAGAAACCGGCTGCCCGGTACGGCATCGGCGATCTCCTGTCCGTGATCCAGCGGCAGCAGCGCATCGTTCTCGCCGTGAATGACAAGGCAGGGCAGGTCGGTTTCGGCCAGCCCCGGGCGCCGGTCCGGCGCGCCTGCCAGCGCGACGATCTGCCGGTTCATCCCATCCGCATCAACGCCGCGATCATAGGCGATGGCACCCATCGCCCGGATGTCGGCCTCGGGCATCGGGTAGCCCGGGCTGCCCCACATGGCATGTTCCCGCACCTGGTCGTCCAGGTATTCCTCGCGGCTGCGCGGCCGCACCAGCAGCCGTTCCGCCCGGTCGACCATCGCCGAAAGGTCGGACTCCTCCGCAGCGATGTTCGGGCGGCACGACGACATCACGATGATCGCCGACAGCAGCCGTCCGGGCGCATCCAGCATGATCTGCTGGGTGATCATCCCGCCCATCGAAATGCCAAAGACATGGGCCCGCGCGATCCCGAGCGCATCCATCAGCCCGGTGACGTCCTGCGCCATGTCCCCGATCAGGTAGGGAGGTTCCAGCAGCTTGCCGCGCTGCAGCCGTTCCAGAATCGCATCGGCATCCGCCGGGACACCCGGCTTGCCGCAACGCTGCGACAGGCCCACGTCGCGGTTGTCGAAGATCACCGTGCGGAACCCGGCAGCGACAAACCCGTCGATCAGCGAGGCGGGCCAGTGCGCCATCTGGCTCCCCTGCCCGCGCACTAGGATCAGCGGAACCCCGTCCGCTGGCCCGTGGTCTTCCACTTCGAGGGTGATCCCGTTCGCGTCGATCTGCATGTCTGCTCTCCGTTCTGAACCCCGTGACTCGCGCAGCGCGGGCCCGATTGCAACCGGCTTTCGATTGCATTCCCCTAAGGAAGGTTCTCGCGAAAGATGATCTCGAGCTTCATCGGCGCGACCGGCCGCCCGGGCTGGCCGATGGCGTCAATGGCCCGCTCCACCAGCGTCTCGGGATCGGTGTTGAACACTGCGTCCATGGTGCCGTCGACCAGCGCGTTGCGGGTGTCCCGCGTCAGCCCGTGCCCGATGAACACCACATCGGGCCGGTCCCGCTCCAGCAGCGCCCGCGCGATGCCGCCCGAGGACCCGCCGACGTTGTAGATGCCCAGAAGGTCCGGGTTCTGATCCAGCAGCGCGATGGTGTGGCGATAGTTCTGCGCGCTGTCGTCGTGCCCCTCGCGCATCCCGACCAGCCGCAGATGCGGAAACAACTCTTCCTGGATCGAGAGGAACCCCGCCTCGCGTTCGCTGTGCGCCCGGTAATGGCGCGATCCGGCTACCAGCGCCACCGAGCCCTCGCGTCCGGCGACGAACCGTCCGATCAGCAGGCCCGCCGTACGCCCCACCGAGCGGTTCTCGTGCCCCACGTAGGCGTCGCAGTCCGCATGGCCGAGGTCCGACACGATGGTCACCAGCCGGACTCCACGCTGGGCCACCTCCGCCACGGCCTCGCGCACCTCGGGGTGGTCGATGGCAAAAAAGGCGATCCCGTCCGCCCAGTCCGCGTTGCGCCGGATCGCCTCGGCCAGCGCCCGCGCGTTGAACCCTTCGATAAAGAAACAGCGGATGCGCGGCCCGCTGTCCTCGCGCTCGGCGACCCGCGCGCGCAGGTGCTCGCCCAGATCCCGCAGGTAGGGGTTGGTCCCGGCGGGCAGCAGGAAGACGATCTTGTCTTGTTGCCCCGCGTTGAACCTGCCCATCTCGGCCGTGCCCAGAAACCCCAGCTCGACCGCCGCGTCCAGCACCTGCTGACGCGTCCTTTCCTTCACGCCCTTGCGGCGGTTGATCACCCGGTCAACCGTCGCCAGCGACACGCCCGCGCGCTCGGCAACGTCGGTCATCTGCACCCGGGTCCCGGAGGACGTTTTTTCACTACACATCAAAACACCTCAAAACCCATCATGAGTTTTGTTTTGACTCAGCATGAAGTGGAAACCTAATTTGGTCAACAATTGTGGTGTTTTTGATAAAATGCATTTCAGAACACCTGGAGGAGATGGCATATTGCCATCAAAACACATCAGAATTCTGAGGGAGGAATTCACATGACCCACGCTTCGACTCGGCTTGGCCGCCGTTCTGTCCTCGCCCTTGGCGGGGCCGCCGCCGTCAGCGCCGCGCTGCCCATGCGCGCCCGCGCCCAGACCACTCTGCGCTATGGCCACAACAACGAGCCCGCCTCGGTCGCCGGTGCGCAGGCCGACTGGTTCGCCGAGGCACTCGGCGCGGCATCCGGTGGTGACATCAAGGTTGACGTCTACCCGGCAAGCCAGCTCGGCAAGCTGCAGGAACTGGCCGAGGCCGTCTCGCTCGGCACCATCGCCTTCTCGCACAACACCGCCGGCGCGCTCGGGTCGCTCTACGAACCCTTCGCCGCGCTCGACACGCCCTACCTCTACCGCGACATCGACCACCTGATGGCGGTGACCGATGTGAACTCGCCGGTGATGCAGGAACTGAACGAGGGCCTGATTGCAGCCGCCAACGTGCGGGTGATCTATGCCCACTACTTCGGCCGCCGGAACCTGACCTGCAACAAGGCCGTGATGTCGCCCGCCGACCTCGCAGGCGTGAAAATCCGCGCCGTGCCCTTCCCGATCTACACCACCGCCGTCGAGGGCATGGGCGCTGTCGCCGTGCCGGTCGATTGGTCCGAGGTGCCGACCGCGCTCGCCACCGGCGTCGTGCAGGGTCAGGAGAACCCGGTGAACGTGGTCCTCAAGGTCAAGCTGTTCGAAGTCCAGTCGCACCTCATGCTGACCGGCCACATGTCGAACGCCGAGGTCGTCGTGATGAACGAAGACGTCTGGCAGGGCATGAGCGACGAACAGAAGGCCGCCGTCGAAAAGGCTGCCAGCGAGACCCGCGAAAAGGCGACCAAGGCGATCCTCGACAACGAGGAAGCGGAAACCCAGCAACTGCGCGACGCGGGCATGACCGTGATCGGCGAAGAAGACGGGCTCGACCTCGCCGCCTTCCGCGAGAGCGTGAACAAGCTGGTGCAGGAACGCTTCGGCGAGAAGTTCGGCGACCTCTACGAAAAGATCGCGGCAGTCTCCTGATGACATCCGAAAGCAAGGGCCGCGCGATTCTCGCGCGGCTTTCCCTCGTCGGCATCTGGCTCGGCATGGCGCTTCTGGCGCTCATGGCCGGGCTGGTGGTCCTGCAGGTCGGCGCACGCAACTTCGCCGACTTGGGCCTGCCCTGGGCCGACGAACTGGCGCGCTTCTGCTCCATCGGCCTCGTCTTTGTCGGCATCCCCGCGCTCGCCGGTCGGCAGGCGCTGGTCTCGGTCTCGATCCTGCCCGACATGCTGGGCGGGCGCGGAAAGACCGGCCTCACGCTGGTCTCGGACCTCGCCACACTGGCGTTCTGCATCCTCCTGCTCTGGGGCTTTGCCGAATTCCTGCCCCGCGCGGGCAAGTTCCTGACACCGGCGATGCGCCTGCCCAACTACTTCTACTACTCCCTCGCCCTGCTCGGCTCGGCCTTCCTTGCCCTCGTCACGCTCTATCGCCTGGCGAACCTCGCCCGGGGCCGCGCGCCCTCTGCCGGTTTCCCCGACGACGCCGAGATCGGACCCATCGAATGACCGCCCTCCTTCTCGCCATCTTCATCGTGCTGCTGATCTGCGGTGCGCCCATCGCGGTCTGCCTCGGGCTGTCCTCGGCCATCGTGATCGTGACCCAGGGCCTGCCCGTCTCGGTCCTCGCCCAACGCAGCCTGAACGCGCTCGACAGTTCTCCGCTGCTCGCCGTGCCGCTGTTCATCCTCGCGGCCAGCCTGCTCAACGCCATCGGCGTCACGACCCACCTCTTCGACCTCGTGCGCATGCTCTTCGGCCGCATCCGGGGCGCAGTGGCGCAGGTCAGCATCTTTGTCTCGCTGATCTTCTCGGGCATCTCCGGCGCCGCGCTGGCCGATATCGGCGCGCTCGGCGCGGTGCAGATCAACCAGATGACCGCACAGGGCTACCGCAAGGAATTCGCCTCGGGCCTCACCATCGCCGCCGCCACAATCGGCCCGATCTTTCCGCCCTCGATCCCGATCATCATCTACGCCTCGGTCGCCAATGTCTCGACCGTGCAACTGCTGCTGGCGGGCATCGTCCCGGCGCTCGTCATCACCGCGCTTCTGATGATCCAGGTCGCGATCATCGCCCGCGTCTCGAACCTGCCGCGCGACGACATCCGCCCGCAGGCCGCCGACGTGGCCAAGAAATTCGTGGTCTCCTTCCCGGCCCTGCTCGCCCCCGTGCTGCTGATCGGCGGGCTGATGTCCGGCTGGTTCGGCCCGACCGAGGTCGCGGGCATGACCGTGGCCTATGCCCTGCTGATCGGCGTCTTCGTCTATCGGAGCCTCTCCTTCCGCGCGACCCTGCTGGCCCTGCGCGAGACGGTCGAGGCAACCGCCAACATCCTGTTCATCGTCTCCGCCGCCGCGCTCTTCGCCTGGGTTCTGACGCTCGACCAGGTGCCGATGAAGGCCTCGGCCTTCCTGCTGTCGCTGTCCGACAACCCGCTGGTCCTGCTGCTGCTGGTCAACATCCTGCTGCTGATCGTCGGCATGGTGCTGGAGAGCATCGCGGCCATCCTCATCATCGCCCCGATCATCGCACCGGCCCTCACCGCCGCCGGGGTGGACCCGCTGCAACTCGGCATCGTCTTTGTCCTCAACCTGATGATCGGCCTGCTGACCCCGCCCGTCGGCATGAGTCTCTACATGGTCTCGATCATCACGCGGATGCCGATCACCCGTGTCATCGCCGGGGTGATGCCCTTCTTCATCCCGCTGTTCCTGTCGCTGCTGGCCGTCTCCGCCGTTCCGGCGATCTCGACCTGGCTGCCCAACCTCCTAATGAAGTGAGCCCTATCATGAGTACCTTTCTCGGCCCCATCCGCCAGCTCGGCTATGTCGTCGACGATATCGAAGCCGGTATGAAGCACTGGTCCGAGGTCATGGGCGTCGGCCCGTGGTTCTACAACCCGCAGGTCCCCATCGAGGACTACCAGTACGACGGCCAGAGCTATCAGCCGCACAACTCCGTGGCGCTGGCCAACTCCGGCCCGATGCAGGTGGAACTGATCCAGACCCGCAACGACGTGCCCTCGATGTATCGCGACTTCAAGGAAAAGGGCCTGCGCGGGCTCCAGCATGTCGCCTTCTGGACGACGCAATATGACGAGGATCTGGCAATGATGCTGGGCCGGGGCTTCACCCTCAGGATGTCCGGCTGCGTCGGCGTGAACGGGCGGTTCGCCTATTTCGCCGAGGAACATCATCCGGGCACCGTCATCGAACTCTCCGAGGTCATGGGGCCGAAGGGCAAGATGTTCGACATGATCCGCGCCGCCTCCGAAGGCTGGGACGGGTCCGACCCGATCCGCCCCTTCCCCGACCTCAGCAAGCTCTGATCCGATGACCCGCGTCACTGCCGAATACCTGCTGGAAACCCCCTTCCCGCCCGAAGAGGTCGCCGCCACCATGGCTGGCGAACAGTCGAGCGGCACCTTCGTCCGCGTCGCGGGCGAGACGGATGAACTGCGCGCCCGTTCCGCCGCCGAAGTGCTCTCGGTCGAGGCCCTTGGCGATGGCGACACGCCGACGCTCGCCTCGGCCTACCTTGAGCGCAAGAAGATCGGCGGGCCCTACCACCTCGCCCGCGTGCGCATCGCCTACCCGACCGGCAACATAGGCAAGAACCTCGCGACTCTGGCCTCCACCGTCTCGGGCAACCTCTACGACATCGGCGAGGTGACCGGGCTCAAGCTGATGTCGCTCTCGATCCCGGCCGAGTACCGCAACCGCTACGCCCTGCCGACGCAGGGCATCGTAGGCTCGCGCGCGACGATGGGGGTCGAGGGGCGGCCTGTCTTCGGCACCATCATCAAGCCCAACGTCGGCATGACACCCGAGGACATCGCCGCGCTGGTCGACAGGCTCTGCGCGGCGGGCGTCGACTTCATCAAGGATGATGAGGTCTGCGCCAACCCCGATATCGCGCCTATCGCGGAACGCGTGCCCGCCGTCATGGCCGTGATCCGCAAGTGGCAGGAGAAAACCGGTCGGCAGGTGATGATGGCCTTCAACATCACCGACGAGACCGACGCCATGCGCCGCCATGCCGACCTTGTTGCGGCGGAAGGTGGCTCCTGCGTCATGGCCAGCCTCAACTGGTGCGGTCTCTCTGGCATGGAAACCCTGCGCGCCCACACACCGCTCGCCATCCACGCCCACCGCAACGGGTTCGGCGCGATGAGCCGCCACCCCCGCCTCGGCATGGGGTTTCAGGCCTACCACGCGCTCTACCGCCTCGCCGGGATCGACCACATGCACGTCCACGGCATCGGCGGCAAGTTCGTCGACAGCGCCGAGGAAGTGACCGAAGCCGCCCGCGACTGCCTCGCCCCGCTGTCCGAGGGCGGCCCGGACGACCGCGTCATGCCCGCGTTCTCCTCCGGTCAGTGGGCAGGCACCCTGCCCTCCACGCTGGAAGCCGCCCAGGGCCCCGACCTCATGTTCATGTGCGGTGGCGGCATCCTTGCCCACCCGCAGGGGCCGGAGGCCGGGATCGCCTCGCTGCGCGAAGCCTACGAGGCGCTGACGGCGGGCGAGACACTGGCGGAGGCGGCGAGAACCCGTCCGGCCCTCGCCGCGGCCATCGACTTCTTCGGCAAACGCTGATGGTTCGCGCCGTCTTCATCGGCGACGATTTCACCGGGGCGTCCGACACGCTGGCGACCTTCGCCAGCGCGGGCTGGCGCACGCGGTTGTTCCTGCGCGCGCCCACGCCAGCCGAATGCGAGGGCCTCGATGCGGTCGGCATCGCCACCGCCCTGCGCGCCCTGTCCCCGGAGGCCGCGCTGCAGGTGATTGAAGACCTCTGGCCCGCCATCGCGGTGCTCGATCCGCAGACGGTCCACTACAAGGTCTGCTCCACCTTCGACTCCTCGCCCACAATCGGCTCCATCGGGGCAGTCACCAACGACCTCGCCCGCCGGTTCTCCCCCGAGCATCTGGCGGTGATCGGTGGGCAACCGAACCTCGGGCGCCACTGCGTCTATGGTAACCTGTTTGCCCGCGCGGCCGATGGCGTCACCTATCGCATCGACCGTCACCCGGTCATGGCGCAGCATCCGGTCACCCCGATGACCGAGGCCGACCTGCGCCTCCTGCTGTCCGCGCAGGGCCTCGACGATCTCGCGCTGGTGACCTGCGCCGGCACACCGACCCTCCCGCTGCGCGCCCTCTTCGACGTGCTCGATGGCAACGATATCACCCGCATCGCGCGCGGAGTCGGCCCCCTGTCCGGTCGCCGCCTGCTGGTCGGTGCCAGCTCGGTCGCTCAGGTTCTCACCGCAGCCGACCCCGGCTCCGGAACCCCGGAGCCCGCCGCGCCGCCCGCCAATCGCCGGGTTCTGGTCTTTGCCGGCAGCCGGTCCTCGGTGACCCGCGCACAGGTCGAGGCCGCCGACGGCTTCAGCAAGATCCGCATCCTGCCCTCCGATCTCGCGAACAGCTGGCAGACCATCGCCACCGCCGCCGCGGCACTGGCCTCGGACACGCCCGTCCTGCTGCACACCGATCCGGAACTCGACTACAACATGTCGCCCGACCACCTCGCGCTGGCCTCTGGCGAGCTGCTGGCCAAGATCGTCACGACCTCCCCCGTCGGCTGGCTGGGGATCGCGGGCGGCGACACATCGAGCCGCATCTGCGGGCTTCTCGGCTTCACCGCCATCGACTACCTCGAGGCCTTCTCGCCCGGCGTCGGACTGTGCCGCGCGCGCCATGACACGCCCGACCTTGACGGAATGCGTCTGATCCTGAAGGGCGGACAAATGGGCGAGGCCGACCTCTTCACCCGGTTCCGGGCCGCCGCGCGATCCTGACTCAGGCCGCCTTTGCCCCCGGCGCGATGGTCGGCGGCGCCTCGTTCAGCGCCTCGATCGCGAAGCCTGCGGCGGCCTTGTAGCCCGCCATGAAGGCCGCGCGTTCCTCCGCCGGGATCACGTCGTCGATGGACTCGAATTCCCCGCCACAGCGTTCGTCGACCATGTTCAGCAGCCCGAAGGGCCCCGCGCCCCGGTTGCGCAGCACCAGTTGCGACACCGGCCCGCACAGCGCCTCGTCGTAGGCCGCCAGCGCCTCGGGCGTCACGCCCAGCTCGACCATCCGGGCGCCCAGCGTCCGCGCATCGATCACCGCCTGGCTCGCCCCGTTCGACCCGGTCGGGTACATCGCATGGGCCGCATCGCCCATCAGCGCGACGCGCCCGTCCTGCCACGTCGGGATCGGGTCGCGGTCGATCATCGGATTCTCATAGGTAACATCGGCCCCGCGCAGCAGCGCGGGCACATCCAGCCAATCCCATGTCCAGCCATCGAAATGATGCGCGAAATCGTCGATGCCCACCGGCTTGAACCAGCCCGTAGGCCGGTCGGGCGGCGAGTCATAGGTCACCTCGGCAATCCAGTTGATCATCGCCATGCCCTCCGCGTCCGGCTGCGAGATCGGATAGATCACCATCCGCTGCCGGTGCGTTCCCAGCCCGACAAAGGACGAACCAGACCGGATCGGCTTCGCCCGGGTCGTGCCACGCCACATCACCGCGCCGCCCCAGTGGATCGGCGGCTGATCGGGATGCATCTGCGCCCGGATGTTGGAATGGATCCCGTCCGCCCCGATCAGCAGCGTGCCGGTCTCTTCCGTGTTGCTGCCATCGGCCTGTGCGATGATCGCGGTCACCGTGCCGTCGTCGTTGTTGCGATAGCCGGTCACCCGGGCACCCAGCCGCACCGCGTCCGCCCCCGCGCGCTCCACGAACTTGCGGTGCAGCAGCATGTGGAACTGCCCGCGATGCACGGCATACTGCGGCCAGTTGTAGCCCGCCAGCAGCCCGCGCGGCTCGGCATAGATATCGTTGCCGTTCAGCCCGACCAGGGCCCACTCCTTCGCGGGCAGGCCGACGCCATCGAGGTCTTCGCGGGTGATCCCGAGGTCCAGCAGTTCGCGCACCGCGTTCGGCTGGATGTTGATCCCGACGCCCAGCGGTCGCAGCTCCTGCACCGCCTCGAACACGACACAGTCCACGCCGATCTGCTCAAGCGTCAGGGCCAGCGCCAGCCCGCCGATTCCGCCGCCCGCAATAAGGACCTTCCGCTCGCTCATTCCCTGCTCCCCAGCATTCCGGTGCGACTTGATAGATCCGTTCCGCCGCCTTGCCCAGAGCGGCGCGCAAAACAGGCACTGGACACCCCGCGCGCTGGTATCCAGACTGGACCCTCGAAAGCGGGCCGCCCCGCGTTGCAACTTCGGGTCCGACCACGTCATGTCAGGTGAAATCAAGCTCTTCTACAGCAGACGTCGGAACCGAGAGGTCAACTTCGGCGACGACATCTCGCCCATGCTGGTGGCCGAACTCACCGGCCGCAAGGTGGTGCACGCCCGCGTTTCCGGCTGCGACATGGCGGCGATCGGCAGCATCATCGAGATGATCGCGGAACGGCGGATGAAGCGCGTCCTGCATGGCCGGTTCGACCCTGTCCTCGTCTGGGGCTCCGGCTGCCTGATGCCGGGCAAGCCGATCTCGCGGCTCTACATGAAGCCCCTCGCCCTGCGCGGGCCGCGCACCGCACAGCGGCTCGGCAACCCTGCCGTGCCCTTCGGCGACCCCGGCCTGCTGTTCGACCGGCTCGTTCAGCCAGGGCCGGAAAAGAAGTACCGCTGGGGTGTCATCGCCCATTACACCGATGCCGATGCGCCGGGCCTCGCCAAGGTGCTGGAGAACACGCCCCGCGCGGTAAACATTCCCGTCAACGCGCCGCCGCTCGAAACCCTGCAGCGGATCGGCGAATGCGATTTCATCGCTTCCTCCAGCCTGCACGGACTCATCGCCGCCGACTGCTACGGCATCCCGAACCTCCGGCTCAAGTTCAGCGCGAACCTCGAAGCGACGGATGGCAAGTTCCACGACTACGCCGACCCCATCGGGCGCAGCCACATCGCCGAGGTCGCCATATCGGACTCGGGGAACCTCGACGACCTGCTGCCGGGGCTCGAGGATCCGCTCTCCTACCACGCCAACATCGCCCCGGTGGCCGATGCGCTGGAAAAGGCCCTGCGCGACGCGCTCTAACCGGTCTGTCGCCATCGCAGCCACATCTGACGGGTTCGCGGCCAAGGCCGCGCTTCTGACCCACCGGCATCCGATCTAAGCTCGATCGGGTATTCCAAGTGTCCACGAGGGCCGACATGGCGCCAGAGCAGCTCGACTTCATCTCCCGGTCCACCCTTCTGTTCATCGCCTCGCGCAATGCCGAGGGGCAGCTCGACGTCTCGCCGCGCGGTGGACAGCCGAGGGTGGTGGGGTTGAGCGATGCGGGCGACATCCTCCTGCCGGACTACCGGGGCAACCGCAGGCTCGACACCGTCGGCAACATCCTCGCGCGTCCCGACGTGGCGCTGCTCTTCGTGAACCACGAGGAAGACCGCTATCTCCGCGTCTCCGCCCGCGCCTCCTTCTCCCGCGCGCCCGAGCACATGCTCGCCTTTCCCGCCGACGAGAACCCGCCCATCGGCGTCCTCGTCCTGACCCCGACCGCCGCGACGATGGTCGAGACCACCGCCTTCGACGCCTCCGGCTTCTGGATCGACCCCGACGCGCGCAAGCAGCCCCTCGACGTGCTCGCCCTCGTGCGCGAAGACACCGGCGCGGTGGCCGAGGCGGGCAAGGGCCCGATCCTCAAGAACAACTCCGAGGAAGATCTGCTGCTCTCCAGCGGCATGCGCGATGTCTACGGGTTTCCCTCGCAACTGGTGCGCGAGAAGGTCGCCGATTTCGCCGGGCCCGGGGCCATGACCTTCCTGCGCGATGCCGGGCTGATCGCTCTGGCCCGCGAAGATGAAGCGGGCGAGATCGTGATGGACCTCGTCGGCGAAGCGCCCCTGCAACCAGTACCCGGCAGCAACTCGATCGCCTATCGCCTCGCCCTGCCCGCCGGTTTCTCCATCCTCGACACGGGCGAGATCGCCCTGCTGACACTGGCCCCCGGTCGCCACGAACTGGTCCGCATGAACGGCCGCTACGAGCGTGCGCCGGAACCTGCAACCGCAAGCGACAGTCTCCGCATCCGGCCCGACGAAGTCTTCTTCCACTGCTCGGCCGCAATGGGCCGGGCCCGCATCTGGAACGATGACGAGCGGACCTACTGGTCCGGCCAGCGGCGCTTTGTCTGCACCCGTCGGATCGACGAGGCCCCCGGCGTGGTCTCCTTCGTGGTCGAGCCGCAGGACGCCGCGCCGGTCGGCACGGTGAAGCCCGGCCAGTACATCTCGGTCTCGCTTCCGACCGATCCCACGCCGCTGCCCCGCCGGCGCAGCTATTCCGTCTCCGGCCGGCCTGACGACCGCGCCCTGCGCTTCACCGTGCGCCGCATCGGCAAGGGCGGCGTGTCGGACCTGCTGCACGACAGCCTGCAGCTCGGCGACGACGTCAGCATCGGCCCCCCGAACGGCCATTTCGTGCTGCAAAGCCCCGCCGGGCGGCCCGTCGTCCTGATCAGCGCGGGCGTCGGGATCACCCCGCTCCTGCCGATGCTCGAAACGCTCGCCGCCGAATCTGGCGCGCGGGATGTCTGGTTCGTGCACGGCGCGGCGAACAGCGGACATCACCTCTTTGCCGCCGAGGTCGCGCGCATATCCGCTGGAGCAAAAGGACCGCGCATTCGCCCCTTCACCGCCTACTCCCGCCCGCACGAGGATGACCACGCCGACCACACCGGCCGCATCGACGCCGAGGTAATCGCCGCGCTGGTCCCTCCCGCCGACGCCGATTTCTACATCTGCGGTCCTGGCGATTTCATGACCGGCCTGCGGGACGGTCTGGTGGCGCGCGGTGCCGCGCCCGACAGCGTCCGATTCGAGGCCTTCGAGTCCGCCGATCCCACCGCGCTCTTTGCCGCCAAGGGCCCGGCCAGCGCCGCGGTCCGCTTTGCCAAAACCGGCAAGGAGGCCGTCTGGACCCCGGAGTCCGGCACCCTGCTGGATCTCGCCCTCGTCAACGGGGTCGACGTGGCCTACTCCTGCCGCATGGGCGACTGCCAGTCCTGCCTGCAGCGCGTGCTCGAGGGCGGCGTCACCCACCCGGCGCTCGAAGGGCCGCAACCCGGCCGGGGCCAGGCCCTGCTGTGTCAGGCGATCCCGTCGGGCGATGTCACACTGCAGTGCTGAGGGGTTAGCGTCCGGGCCGGAACGAGGCGGGCAACAGGCCCGTCACCCGGCGGAACATGGCGGCAAAGGCGCTCTGGCTGTCATAGCCGCACATCCACGCGACCCGCTGCACCGGCAGATCGGCCTCCAGCAGCGGTATGGCCGCCAGCGCCCGGCAGGTCTGCCGCCAGGCCACGAAGGTCATACCCGTCTCCTCGCGGAACAACCGTTCCAGCGTCCGCCCACTGGCCCCGATGTCCCGCGCCCATGCGGCCAGCGTCCGCCGGTCGCCGGGCCGGTCCACAAGTGACTGGCACAGGCGCAGCAGGCGTTCGTCCTGCGGCATCGGCAGGCAGTCCGAATGGACTGAACTGGTCGCCAGTTCACCAAAGATCAGCGCCACCAGATGCGGATAGGCTGCCGGATCCACACGGCCACGGTACAGCTGGGCCAGCTTGGCGATCAGTTCGCGCAGATAGGGCGAAATCTCCATCGCGCCGCAACGCACCGGCAGACGCGCGGCAAGGTCGGGCCGTACGTAGATCGAACAGAACACCGGGTCCGCCTGCGCCGACACGCGGTGCTTCTGCCCGCCGGGCAGCCACATGCCCTGCCCCGCGCGCATGGTCCAGTTGCGCTGTCCGGTCTCGACGGCGGCAGGCATCTCGGTGGCAAAGATCAGCTGGCCCCGGCTGTGGCTGTGAAAGCTGCTGCGCACCGGGCCCGCGTAACGATCGGCCCAGGCAATCACCGGATCGCTGGATTCCTGCAATTCCTGAAACGAACGGCTCGACGCGGCCAGCAGTGCGGGCGGCACGGCAACCGGCAGCTCAGGAAATCTCGCGTCGTTCTGCATCACCGTCCCAGCTCGGCCCTCTATCTCGCCGCGGCGGCCTTGCGCGGGGTCAGCTCCGACGGGCAGATCCCGAACCGCCTGCGGAACATGGCCGAAAAGGCGCTCGGGCTGCCGTAGCCCAGGCTCGACGCGACCTTCGACACGCTTTCGCCGCGCGACAGGCGACCGATGGCCGAAAAGGCCAGCGTCAGCTGCACCCAGTCGGAATACGTCAGCCCCAGCTCGGACCGGAACAGCCGCGTCATGGTGCGGCAGCTCATGTTGCCGATCTCGGCCAGCTGCTCCTTGCCGGTCCCGATCGTCGGGTCCTTGAGGATCGCCTCGCAGACCCGGCGCAGCCGCTTGTCCTGCGGCATCGGTGCCACCGCGTTCAGCGGCCGGCTGGTGCGCAGCTCCTCGTAGAGCAGCACCACCATGGCGTCAAAGATCTCGTCCCGGCTGCGCGTGACCTGCCGGGTGATCAGCTTCTTCAGCAGCGGCTCGAACAGGTCCGAGACATGCAGAACGCAGGCCCGGTCGGGCAGCGGCGGCAGGTGGCAGGCATCGGCATAGGTGCTCAGAACCGTCACCTCGCCGCCACCGGTGGCGCTGTGCATGTGCCCCGGCGGGATCCATACGGCGTGCCCGGCGGGCACCACCAGCGAATAGGTTTCGCCGGTGATCGTCATCCCGCCGTTCTGCACAAAGCTCACCTGCCCCCGGTCGTGGCAGTGCCAGCGCGAGTTGAACCCGTCCGGATAGGTCGCCTCGATCAGAAAGACCTCGTCCTCCCCTTCCGCCAGAGTCGAGACCATCGAGCACGTCGCATTGATCACATCGGTGAAATAGCGGTGCGTGCCGTGAACGGTCAGGACTTCCGAAGGAAGCGAAGAGCGCAAAGCCTTGGTCATCGAAGACCCTGTCGAAGAGTTGAACCTGACGTTGATGATCTGGTTTCCCATCGACATTGCAAGGCCTTTCAGACAGGTTTCGGGACTCAGGCCGCCGGGGTCACCGGCGCGATCTTCCCGATTGCGCGTTCGAGGACGAACCCGGCCTCCATCAGCCTGCGGTCCTGATTGCGACCGGCAAGCAGTTGCACGCCAAGCGGCTTGCCCGGCTGCGAGCCGACCGGAACGGTCAGCCCCGGCAGACCCAGCGTCGGCGTGCCGCTCATCGGAGCGGTGGCGCGGCGGAACCATTCCGGGTCCAGCCCCTCGGAGACATCGTGATCGTCCGGCATCGGGCGGGTCCATGTCACCGCGGTCAGGACCAGCGGGTAGTCTTCGAGGAACAGCTGCCACTTGCGCAGCAGGGCCGAGCGCACGGCGTACATCTTGAGGAACCCGTCGCGATCCTCGACCTTCTCGATCCCGTCGACCAGCACCTTGTAGGCCTGCTTCATCTTCCAGTCGCCATTGGCTTCCATGAGCAGACCCAGCCCGGCCCGCATCTCGTTGCCAAGCGCCAGCAGCCAGAACTCCATCGCTTCCCACAGCGAGGGCGGTGCCGTCTCGACCACCTCGTAGCCTGCATCCGAAAGCATGTCGCCCGCCTGCCGGATGGCGGCGCTGACCTCGGGGTGCACCTCGGACTCGTCGGTCTCGGCATGGAGGGCAACCCGGCAGGGCTTGTGCCCGACCGGCGCGAACATGTCGCCCGCGGGGAACTGCCAGATGTCGCGGGGGTCGGGCGCCTGCAGCGCCAGCATGGCCAGCCGGATGTCTTCCATCGATCGCGCCAGCGGCCCCTGCACCGCCGCCATCTGCGAGACGATGAACCGCTCGGCCAGCTGGCTCGGGTTGTAGGCCGGGACCACGCCAGTGGTCGGGCGCAGACCGTAGATGCCGTTGCAGAAGGCCGGATGCCGCACCGAACCGCCGATGTCGTTGCCATGCCCCATGGCACCGATCCCGGCGGCAGTCGCCGCGCCTGCCCCGCCCGAGGAACCGCCCGGGGTGATCGCCCGGTCATGCGGGTTGTAGGTATGGCCGTGCAGGTCATTGCTGGTGAAACCGCGCATCGAGTAGCAGGGCGTATTGGTGCGCCCGATGATCACCGCGCCCGAGCCCTTCAGGTTGCGCACGACCGAACCGTCCTCGGGCGCGATCAGGTCCTTGTAGGCCACGACGCCGTTGGTCGTCGCCCGCCCGCCGTAGTCGACGTTGATCTTCACCGTCACCGGCACACCGTGCAGCGGGCCCAGCGGACCGGTCTTGCGCAGCGTCGCGTCGGCGGTCCGTGCGGCGGCCATCGCGTCCTCGTGCAGCGTATCGACCACCGCATTGATCGCCGGGTTCACCGCATCCATGCGGGTCAGCGCACTCTCCGTCGCCTCCACGCTGGTGATCTGCCCCGCCGCGATCCCCGCGGCCTGCTCGGCGGCAGTCCAACTCCACAACTCTGACATCACTTCTCTTTCCTGTAGGTGGTTTGTGTCTTGCGGCCCGGCATCAGGCCTTGGCCTCTCGCGCGCCTGCCGCTGCGGCTTCGGCACGGGCGAAGAAGGCCCTCCCCGGCACCGCATCCAGAAGGCTGCGCGTGTAATCGCTCGTGGGCGCATCGAAGAGCGTCGCCGCATCGCTCATCTCGACGATCCGTCCGCGCTGCATCACGATGATCCGGTCGGCGATCTCGCGCGCGACGCGCAGATCGTGGGTGATGAACAGCATCGACAGCCCCATCTGCGCCTTCAGATCCGCCAGCAGGTCCAGCACCTGGCTTTGCACCGATACATCCAGCGCCGACACCGCCTCGTCCGCGATCAGCAGTTCGGGCTCCAGCGCCAGCGCGCGGGCGATGCAGATCCTCTGCCGCTGCCCGCCCGAGAACTCATGCGGAAAACGGTCGAAGGCCGAGGCGTCCAGCCCGACCCGGTCCAGCCAGGCGCGCGCGATCTTTTCCGACTCGGAGCGGGAGGTTCCGAAGGCCATCGGGCCGCGCACGACGCTCTCTCCCACCTGCAGGCGCGGATCGAGCGAGGAATAGGGATCCTGAAACACGATTTGCGCCCGCCGCCGGTACTGCCGCAGCCCTTCGCGCCGCTTGCCGCGCACGTTCTCGCCGCGCCAAAGGATCGCACCGCCGTCCGGCTCGATCAGGCGCAGCACCATCCGTGCAAGCGTCGACTTGCCCGAGCCGCTCTCGCCGACCACGGCCAGCGTCTCGCCGGTGGCAAGGCTCAGGTTGACGTTCTCCGCCGCCGTGACCCGCCGTGGCGGGGCCAGCATTCCCTGCCGGGTGACAAAGGCCTTCTCCAGCGCCTTCACCTCCAGCAACGGCGCCGCCTCGACATGACGGGTGCGCGGCGCGCCCCGGCCCGGCACCGCGTCCAGCAGCATCCGGGTGTAGTCCTGCGTCGGGTGCTCCAGCAGCGGCGCCGCCTCTCCCTGCTCGACCACCTTCCCGTGCTTCAGCACGACGACCTTGTCGGCGATATCCGCTACCACCCCGATATCGTGGGTGATGAACAGGATCCCCATGCCCATGCGCGCCTGCAGTTCCTTGATCAGGTCGAGGATCTGGCGCTGCGTCGTCACATCCAGCGCCGTGGTCGGCTCGTCCGCGATCAGCAGCTTGGGGTTGTTGCTCAGCGCCATGGCGATCATCACCCGCTGGCGCTGCCCCCCCGACATCTGGAACGGAAACGCCTTGCGGATCCGTGCAGGCTCGGGCAGCCCGACCTGCGCGAACAGCTCCTCGACCCGCGCAACGGTCTGGCCCGGCGTCATCTTCGGGTCATGCACGCGGATCGACTCCGCCACCTGCTCGCCCACCTTCTTCAGCGGGTTCAGCGCTGTCAGCGGCTCCTGAAAGATCATCGCCACGTCGGCCCCGCGCAGCGCCTTCATCTCGGTCGGCGGCAGCGCCAGCAGATCGTTCCCGCCAAAGCGGAGCGCGCCCGAGACCGGCCTGATCTTGGGCGGCAGCAGGCCGAGGATCGAATGCGCGATCATCGACTTGCCCGAACCGGACTCGCCCACGAGGCACGCGATCTCGCCCGGTTCGATGTCAAAGCTCACATCGTTCACGGCCAGATCGCGGTCGGCCCCGGACGGAAGCGCAATGGAAAGGTTCTGCACCTGCAAAAGGGTCATGAGCGGGAAATCCTCGGGTTCAGGGCATCGTTCAGCGCTTCGCCCACAAGGTTGATGGCCACCACCGTCAGCAGGATGGCAAGCCCCGGAAACACGCTCATCCACCAGGCCTGCCGGATCACCGTGCGCCCGGCCCCGATCATGTAGCCCCAGCTCATGTGGTTGGGATCACCGAGCCCCATGAAGCTCAGCGCGGCCTCGATCAGGATCGCGGCGGCAACGGTCAGCGAGCCGGTAACGATGATCGGCGAGATCGCGTTCGGCAGCACGTGCCGGACCAGCACCGAAGCGGCCGACTGGCCCTGACACCGCGCGGCCTGCACGAACTCGCGCTGCGCCACCGACTGCACCTGCGACCGCGTGAGCCGCGCCAGCGGCGGCCAGCTGACCAGACCGATGGAAAAGATGATGGTGGACAGCGTGGGAGTCAGGATCGCCACCAGCAGGATCGCCAGAACGAAGTTCGGAATGGTCTGGAAGATCTCGGTGATCCGGACGATGACCCGGTCGGTCATCCCGCCGGCAAAGCCCGCCACGGCGCCCAGCGTCACGCCGATGGCCAGCGCCGCGATGGTCGATGTCACACCGATGATCAGCGAGACGCGCGCGCCGTGGACGACCCCGGCGGCAATGTCGCGGCCGAGCGTGTCCGAGCCGAACACCATGCCGTCCTCGCCCGGACGGGCAAAGGGCATCCCCGCGATGTCCCAGGGGCTGGCGGGGTAGAGCAGTGGCGCCAGCACCGCCACAAGGCAGACCAGCCCAAGCAGGGTCAGCCCCACGATGCCCGCCGGGCGACGCAGGAAAGTTCGCAATGTCTTGTTCATCGGACGGCAATCCTCGGGTCGATCAGGCGCTGCAACAGGTCGGTCAGGATGTTCACGACGATCACCAGAACCGACATCACCAGGAAGATCCCCAGCAGCACGGGATAGTCACGGGCGGTTACCGCGTCGAAGGTCAGACGGCCAAGGCCGGGCCACGAGAACACCGTCTCGACAACCACCGCGCCCCCGACCAGAGCGCCGACCTGAAGACCGGCGAATGTCACCACCGGAAGCGCCGCGTTGCGCAGCATGTGCCCCCGCAAGATCGCCCCCTCGCCCAGTCCCTTGGCGCGCGCGGTCTTGACGTGATCCTCGGCGGCAACCTCGATCAGCGAGGCGCGCATCAGCCGGGTGTAGACGGCCATGTAGATCGCCCCCAGCGTGATCGCCGGCAGGAACAGGTGCCGCAGCACGTCCCACGCGTATTCAAGTCGGCCAAAGCTCGACGCGCGCATGTCGACGTAACCGAAGGCCGGCAGCCACTCGAGCTGGATCGAGAAGATCAGCACCAGCATCAGCCCCAGCCAGAACACCGGCGTCGCGTAAAGCAGCAGCGCGACCAGCGAGATCGCAAGATCCGACCACTTCCCGTGCCTCAATCCCGCCAGCGTGCCAAAGACGACACCGCCGATCAGCGAGAGGAAGAAGGCCGAGAGGGTCAACAGCAGGGTCGGCCCCAGCCGGTCGAGGATCAGCTCGTTCACGGGGCGGCGCTGGCGGTAGGAATAGCCGAGGTCCAGCGTCACCACCTTTTTCAGGTAGGTGCCCAGCTGGACCATGAAGGGCTTGTCCAGCCCGTATTCCGCCCGCAGTTCCTCGAGGAACTTCTCGTCGGTGGCCCCGGATTGCCCGGCCATCACGCTTGCCGGGTCCCCCGGCGCGGAATGGACGAGGGTAAAGTTGATTGTCGCGATGACGAGGATCGCAAGAACGATCCCCGCCAGTTTTGTCACGATGCCTCGCAGCAGCCTCATTTGACGTAATGGGCCTTGGCAAAGTTCGCGTTCACCCCGGTTGCCGTGACGATCAGGTCGGCGATCCGGTTGTCGTAGAGCGTGGCGAACTTCTGTTCGGTCATCCACAGCACCGGCAGCTCGTCGCAGAGGATCTGCTGTGCCTTGCTGTAGCGCTCCTGCCGCGCCTCTTCCGAGGTCTGCACCGCCGCCTCGGCGAACAGCGTGTCCACCTCCGCGTTCTCGTAGCCCTGGGTGTTGGTGAACATCACGCCCTTGCGGATGTTCGAGCTGATATAGGACCGCGCCACGCCAAGCGCCGGATCACCGAACTGGTAGAGCATGTTGCAGGTGGTGTCGTAATCCCAGTTCGACACGGTCTCGGCAAAGCCGCCCGGATCGGTGCTGTCGAGAACGACCTCGATCCCGCCCGCCGACATCGCCTGCCGGAAGTACTCGGCCAGCCGCGTCCACATCTCGCCAAAGGGCACCACGAGGTGATGGATGGTGATGCGCTTGCCGTCGGCGTCCTTGGCCAGACCCATCTCGTCCAGCAGCGCATTGGCTTTCTCGACGTCCTGCTCGTAGGTCGTGACGTTCGCGTCATAGAACTTGGTGGTCGAGGCGATCGGACCGGTGGCGGGCTGGGCCAGGCCGAACATGATCCGCTCGACGATGAAGTTCGGGTCCAGCAGCAGGCGCATGGCCTTGCGGAACCGCACGTCGTTGAACGGTTCGCGGCGCAGGTTCGGTTCGTACCACAGCACGGGCGAGAAGAACTCGTAGCCCTTGGTGGTCAGGTCGAGGTGCGGCATGTCCGCAAGGCGCTGAACGTCGAAGGTCTCGATATCGCTGAACTGCGACAGCTGCGCCTCGCCGGTTTCCATCGCGACCGAGCGAGAGGCACCGTCGGGAACCACCCGGTAGAAGATCTCGGTCAGCCCCGGTTCGCCCTCGTGGTAATAGTCCGCGTTCGCCTCCAGACGGATGTGCGAACCGCGCACCCACTCGGCCAGCTTGAACGGGCCGGTGCCAACGGGCGTGTCGTTGGCCGGGTTGTTGCGATAGTCGGTACCCTCGTAGAGGTGCTTCGGCATGATCGGGGCCGAGGAGGTCTCGAAGGCCAGCAGGAAGGGCGCAAAGGGCTCTTTCAGCTTGAACACGACCGTGTGGTCGCCCTCGGCGGTGATGCTCTCGCAACGGTCAAAGTTCGCACGGGCGCGCGGGTGCACCTCTTTCAGCATCACGTCGCACGAGAACACCACGTCGGCGGCGGTGAACGGTGTCCCGTCATGCCACTTGGCATTGTCGACCAGCTCGAAGGTATAGGTCAGGCCATCCTCGGACACGGTCCAGCTCTTGGCCAGTTGAGGCCGCGGCGACAGGTCGAAATCGTAGGACAGCAGGCTCTCGTACAGCTTGCCCCCGATGATCCCCACCGGGATCTGCTGGTTCAGCGCCACCACCAGAAGCGGCGGTTCCGGCTGGATGATCGCGGTCAGCCCGCCCTCGCCATTCTGGGCGTAGGCGACCATGTCGCCGAACAGCCCGGTCTGCGCCGCAACCCCGGTGGTACCGGTGGCGAGCAACAGTTTCGAAAATTCGCGCCTATTCATCGTCCTCTCCTGTGAGCTTTGTCGTTGGTGCGGGCCTGCGCCCTTCTATTGCTGGAATCGATCCTACCGCCCCCCGCGCGACCCGATCGCCTCGAACAGGCCAACCACTGCCGGACTTGGGCCAACCCGCGCGCGGCCCGGCCGGAGGTTGGCCCATTCGCGATGATCAACTGCCCGCGCGCGACGGGTGGCCTCGGGGCGGCGCCGCATACTGCCAACAACTGGAAGAGGAGAGCCGACCCATGCGCCTTGCGCTGATCAACCGAACCGGCGGACTGGAGTTTCTCGAAGACCACATTCGCGCCGCCTGCCCCGGGGCGCGGCTGGAGTACTGGCCCTCGGATGCGGCGCGCGAGGCCGAGGTCGCCATCTGCTGGGACCCGCCGGACGGCACGCTCGCCGATATGCCCAACCTGCGCCTTGTCCACTCCATCGGCGCCGGGGTGGACCGGATCCTTGCCGACCCGACCCTGCCCGACGTTCCGGTCTGCCGCATCCGCGACGACGATCTGGCCGTGGCGATGGGCGAGTACTGTCACTGGGCCACGCTCTGGTTTCATCGCGGTCTCGATGCCGTCACCCGCAATGCCACCGCCGGGCACTGGCACCGCTTCGAACAGCGCCCCGCCTCGCAGGTGCCTGTCTGCGTGCTGGGGCTCGGCGACACCGGTCGCCATGTCGCCTGCCGTCTGCGCGATGCCGGCTACCCGGTGCGCGGCTGGTCGCGCAGTCCGCACGACATTCCGGGCGTCCTCTGCCATGCGGGCCCCGGGGCCCTGCCTCTCGCGATTGCCGACGCCCAGGTGCTGATCTGCCTGCTGCCCCTCACGCCCGACACGACCGGCATTCTCGGCCACGCCACGCTCTCCGCCCTGCCGCCCGGCGCCGCCATTGTCCTCTGCAGCCGGGGCGAGCATCTCGACCGCGCCGCCGTCGTCACCCTCCTGCGCAGCGGCCACCTGCGCGGCGCGGTGCTCGATGTCTTCCCGCAAGAACCCCTGCCCGCCGACGATCCGCTCTGGCACGAACCCGGGGTGCTGGTCACGCCCCATATGTCCGCCCTCGCCAAGCCCCGACGCATCGTCGCGCAGATCGCCGAGAACCTGCGCCGCCTCGACCGGGGCGACCCCCTGCTCAACCGCGTGGACCGGGCGCGCGGTTACTGAGCCAGTAACGAAAGGCACCCCGGACGCCGCGCGCCGGGGTGCTTCGAGCCCGCTCGGGAGCGATCGGCGGATCAGTCCGCCATGCCGTAGCTGTCGACGTCGATCTTCGAGAAGATGAACTCGTCCAGCAGCCCGAGGATCGCGTCCTGATCCTGGATATCAACCTGTGCGAGGCGCTCCTTCCACGCCTCCTGACGCGCGATGAAGTCCTGAAGCAGCGCGTCAGGCTGGTCGATCTTGAACCGCTCGGCCGCAGCCGCCGGCAGATCGCCCAGGAAGGTCGCGTTGAACTTGGTCAGCGCATTGGCAAGGTCGGCCTCCGGTTCGGCAACGGTCACGCCCTGCGCCTTGGCCCCGTCGAAGCCCTCGTTGCCCTGCACCTCGTAACCGATCTCCATCCGCGCCAGCGCCAGCTTCATTTGCTCCATCAGCGTGCGCCGCTGTTCCACCGGCAGCCCGCGCCAGAACGACTTGTTGTAGACCCAGCTCGCCCCGATGATGATCCCCACCGGGATCTGCGTAACGTCACTGGCGACCTCGGCCAGCTTGGGCCCGACGGTCAGCGTGGTCGGATCGACCAGCGCGCAGTCCAGCGAACCACGCTGCATCCCGGTGTAGACGTCCGAGAACGGCACGCTCACGGCGATCCCGCCGATGCTCTCGACCCAGTCCACCTGCGCCGCCCCGGCGGTGCGGAACTTTTTGCCCTTGGCCTGCTCCAGCGAATAGACCGGGCTGGCGCAGACGAAGTTGTAGATCGCGGTGGCAAACCCCGGCCCGACGACAACCCCGTTTTCCGACCACTCGGCGTAGACCGTCGGATCGGTCATGATCATCTCGGTGTAGGCAAAGGCCGCCGCGTAGTGGTTGTCCGACACGAAGGAGGCGTCGATCAGCACGTTGTTCAGCGGCAGCTCGGCCGGCTGATACCCGGGATAGACGATCCCGACCTGCGCCACGCCATCCGCAACGCCCGACATCGTCGCCTTGGGCGGCAGCAGCGTGCCGCCATTGTAGATCTCGAAGCTGATCGCGCCATCGGTCGCCTTCTCCACGGCCTCCTGCCATTCCATGTAGGGAAAGTGCGACAACAGGTGGGTCGGCGCGAACCATGTCGACGCCGTGTAGCGCTCGGCCTTGGCCGCCACCGGCGCCAGTCCCGCAAGGCAGACGGCCATCCCGCCCGCGATAATTCCGTTCATTCTCATATCAGTACCTCCATTTGATTGTCATTTTGAAAGCATCGGCAGCAGCAGGCTGATCGTCGGAAAGGCGATCAGCAGCGCCAGCGTCACCAGGTCCGCCGCAAGGAACCACGCGGTGCCGCGAAAGATCTCGCCCAGGTTCACCCGGTCGCCCAAGGCGCCCTTGATGACGTAGACGTTCAGCCCCACAGGCGGCGTCACCAGCCCGATCTCGAGCAGCTTGACGCAGATCACCCCGAACCAGATCAGGTCGATCCCGGCGACGTTGTAGAGCGGCAGCAGCAGCGGCAGGGTCAGCAGCATCAGCGACACGCTCTCGAGGAACATGCCGAGGAAGATGTAGATCACGCTGGTCAGCACGATCAGCAGCACGGGCCGCTCGATGGCAAAGGCCAGCAGGTCGGTCAGCGCCCCGGCCATCCCACTGAGCGCCACGAAGCGCGCAAAGACCGAGGCCCCCACGATCACCACGAAGATGCTCGCCGTCCCGGCAATCGTATCGGTCACCGCCCGCGAGAAGATGCGCAGCGTCAGCGCCCGGCGGAACAACGCGATGATCATGGCGATCAACGCCCCGAGCGCGCCCGCCTCGGTCGGCGTCACGATCCCGAGGAAGATGCTGCCGATCACCAGCAGGATCAGCAGCGGCAGCGGCCAGATGTCGAGGATCGCCTCGATCCGTTCCTCGCGGGTCACGGTCAGCGTTGTGCGCGGCGCAAGATCGGGGTTCAGCCAGACACGCACCGTGATCAGCAGGATGAAGACCAGCGCCGACAGCAGTCCGGGCAGCACCCCCGCAAGGAACAGCTTGCCGATCGAAACCTCGGCGAAGATGCCGAACAGGATCATCAGGATGCTCGGCGGGATCAGCGCGCCCAGCGTCCCCGACACCGCCACGCTGCCGCAGGCCAGCCCCCGGTCATACTTGGCATCCAGCATCTCGGGAATGGCGATCCGCGAGAAGGACGCGGCGGTCGCAACCGAAGACCCCGACGCCGCCGCGAACAGCGCCGAGGCCACCACGGTTGCCGAGGCCAGCCCGCCCGGGATCCGCCCGAGAAAGATGCGTGCGGCCTTGAACAATCCCCGTGTCAGCCCCGCCTCGGAGGCGAGAAAGCCCATCAGCAGGAACATGGGCACCGCGCTCAGGTTCCAGTCCCCGATCAGTTCGAACGGCACGTTGGCGGCAATCGACCACGAGGCCTTGAGGCTGGTCAGAAGGGCGATCCCGACGAAACCGACGGTGGCCAGGACGATGCCCACGGGAATGCGGAAGAGGATCAGGGCGATGGTGATCGCGACCCCGATGAATCCAATATCGACACGATCCATCTCAGGCCGCCCCGATGCTGTCATGGGCGGTGTCCTCGACCGGCACGAACTGCCGCAGGATCACCACCACTGCCGCCAGCACACAGCCCGCGGGCAGAAAGAACCGGCTCGGCCAGACAAGGAACTCGCGGCTCCCGATGATCACCTCGCGGATCGCCATCGACTTCATCGCGATCCCGAAGGTGATCCAGGCGAAAGCGAGGTAGAAGACCAGCGTGAAGACCAGCGCCGCAATCCGGCAGACCCGCTGCAACCGCGGCCCGAACCGTTCGTAGAGCAGGTCGACCACGATGGCGTCCTGCCGCTTTTCGATCAGCGGCAGCGCCATGAACACCAGCGCGATCATGTAGTAGGAGGCCACCACCTCGGCCGTCCCCGGCACCGGGGTGCCGAACAGGAACTTGCCCAGAATGTCGAGGCTGACCTGAAACAGCATCAGCACGGCGGCAAGCCACGAAAAGCAGGTCGCCGCACCCGCAATGAAACTCATTGTTGGTCCTTTCAGAAATCCGTGTGGCCAGCGCTAATGCACGGCCGCGTACATGATGGTCTTCTCGGTCCGACACCGCCGGTCGCGCGTCGCGTAGGATGGCGATCCGGCCGGAGCACCCCGGCGCCGACTACGCCGCGCGGTCGATGGAGATGATCACTCTCGCCTCCTGGTGGACTGCCCGCGCGAGCTCATTCCACCGCCTCCCTGCGCTTGCGCCCGCGTTCGACGAACCGGGCCAGCCCGGCCTTGGCGTCGTCGCAGGTAAAGGCGCGCTGTCCCAGAACCGCCTCCTTGGCAAAGGCCTCGTCCAGCGGATCGGACTGCGTGGTCAGCGCCGCCTCCTTGATCGTCTGCACCGCGATCGGCCCCAGCGAGGCGATCCGCTCGGCAACCGAGATTGCGCGCTCCAGTACCTGACCGGCGGGCAGCACCTCGTTCACGATGCCCATGCGATAGAGATCGGCGGCGCTCATCCGTTCGGCCATCAGCATGATCTGCATGGCATGCGCGTAGGACGCCTGCCGCACCAGCCGCACCAAGGTCCCGCCCGCGGGCACGAACCCGTGTTCGGGCTCGGGCAGCTGGAACACCGCGTCCTCGGCGACGATGCGGATGTCGGTCGACAGCATGAACTCCATGCCGCCGCCGATGCAGGCGCCCCGCACCGCCGCGATCACCGGCTTGAAAAGCCCGATGCCCTTGGCATGCGCCGCGTCCCATTCGCTGATGTCGAAGCGGTCCTCCGCCAGCGCCGGGATCGATTCCAGCAGGTCCGCCCCAACCGAAAAGGCGCGCTCGCCCGCCCCGGTCAGCACGATGGCATGCACCGCGTCATCGTCCCGCGCCCGGCAATAGGCCGCGCCAAGGTCATCGTACATCGCCAGCGACATGGCGTTCAGCTTGTCCGGCCGGTCCAGCGTGATGATCGCCACCGCGCCGCGCGTCTCGTACCCGATCCCCATCCTACAACGCTCCTGCCGCGCGAAGCCGTTCGACCTCGTCGTCGTCGAGCCCCAGCAGGGCGCGAAAGATCTCGGCGTTGTCCGCCCCGACGTCCGGCGCCGGTCCCATCTCGGGCAGCCCGAGCGCCGACAGCTTCACCGGGTTGCCGAACATCCGCACCATCCGGTCATCGACCGGCACATCGACGATCATGTCCCGCGCCGCGATATGCGGGTCCTCGACCACCTCGGCGATGGTCTTGACCGCCGTCAGCGGCACCCTGTCACCGGCCATCTCTTCCAGCTCGGCCTTAGTATGGCCCATGAACCAGCCATCGAGGATCGGCAGGATACGCCGCTCGTAGACCCCCTGGTCGAACCGCTTCTCCATGGTGTCGATCTCGGGGTCCGACGCCAGCTCGGGCGTGCCGAAGATCTCGCAGGAAATGCGCCAGAACTTGTCAGTATAGCCGCCGAAGAACACGTGCCCGTCCTTGCAGGCGAACTGACCATAGGGCCGCACGAAGGGATGATCGTTGCCAAGCGGCGTGGCGACATCCTGCTCCAGCGTGTAGCGCACCACCGCGTTCTCGGTCAGGCTCAGCACCGAGTCCTGCTGCGACACGTCCACGACCTGCCCCTTGCCGGTCCGCTCTGCCTCGCGCAGCGCCGCGACCGTGCCGAGCGCCGCGTAGAGCGATGCGGCAAGGTCGCCGATGATGGTCCCGACCCGCACCGGCGGCTGGTCGGCATAGCCGTTCATCGACCAGAGACCGCCCGCCGCCTGCCCGGTGTTGTCATAGGCAGGGCGCGAGGAATTGGGCCCGGTCCGCCCGAAGCCGCTGATCGCGGTATAGACAAGCGCCGGGTTCGCCTTGCACAGCTCCTCATAGCCGACGCCCAGCTTTTCCATCGTGCCGGGGCGGAAGTTCTCGATCAGCACATCGGCCTTGGCCACCAACGCCCGCAGCAATGACCGGCCCTCCTCGGACTTCAGGTCCAGGGTGATGCCCTTCTTGTTGCGATTGTACTGGGTGAAGAAGGCGCTCTTGCGGTTGTCGCCCGCGAAGGGCGGAAAGGTCCGCGCGTAGTCCGGGTCCGAGGGATTCTCGACCTTGATCACGGTCGCACCGAGATCGGCCAGCAGCATGGCGCAATAAGGTCCGGCCACCACCCGCGTGATGTCCAGAACGACAACACCCGAGAGCGGCCCCCGCCGCGCAGCAAGATCTCCGGCACCAGGCAGTAGTGCCCTGTCAATATTCATCGGCTTACCTCCCACTTGAGTTTCCTAAGCACAGTCTTGGAACACATACAGGTACAGTGAACGCAAACATGCGGATACTGTACCTGTCAAAAATCCTATACACCGAGGTGTGCGCCTCCCTCACGGATCTCGCATCACCGGGTGTCTCCTAATCCGTCTCTTAACAGAGCGGATTAGAGATTTCCCACGTTTACTATTTTATTTGAGTTAGTTAAGTTACCTTAACCTGATGCCTCGGCATCCCACCGGCCCACATGCATCAGGCCGCCGACGCGACTTCCTTCTTGAGAAAGCTGTAGAATCTCGGATCGTCGGACCGTGTCAGGTTGATCCGGAACGACGGCAAACGACTCTGCTGATTCACGTAAAAGAACTTTCCGGACGCCAGAAATATCCCTTTCGCCAGCGCGCGGCGGGCAATCTGTGCCTCGTCCGACCCTTCGGGCAACTGCAGGAAGCTGTAATAACCGCCGCCCTCCGGATCGAAAACCGAAAGGCCCATGGCCTCTACCCGGGCCCGGAAGTCGTCGCGCCGTTCCTTCAGCCGCTGCGCCGTCTTCTTGAGGTGCCGCAGATACCGCCGGTTGGTGATCATGTCGCAGGTCAGCATCTCGGAAAACCGCGAACTGTTCACCACCGTGACCAGTTTCAGCTCGGCGATTTCCCTCGCGATCTGCGGCGCCGCGATCATGTAGCCGACCCGGAAACTCGCCGAGAGCAGCTTGGAGTAGCTCGAGATGGCGATGACGTTGTCGAACTGGTCCATCAGCGCCAGAGGCGTACCGCGCTGGTCCGGCAGATCGACAAAGGGGTCGCTGTCGACGATCCGCATCCCGTAGCTCGTGGCCGCCTGCAACACCCCATGTGCTGTCGGCAGGTCCATGGCAGAGCCGGTCGGGTTCTGACACCGGGATTGGGTAAAGAAGATCTTGGGCCGGTGCAGCCGGGCAAGGTTGCGCAGCTGGTCCAGATCCGGTCCGGTGACCGTCCTCGAAACGCCTATATAGTTGATCTTGTTGAATTTCAGCTTTGCAAACAGGGGGTAGTAGCCCGGCTCGTCCACCAGGACCGTGTCCCCCGGTTCAAGGTATCGCCGGATGATCAGGTCCAGCGCATGATTGGCACCGAAGGTCGTCACCACCTGCTCGGCCGAGGCCTGCATCCCCTCGCGCCGGTACTTCTGCGCGATCAACTCGCGCAGCGCGATGTTACCGAATGCGCTGCCATAGGCGGTCTGATCCCCTTCGAACCGCTGAAGGAAATTCCCCGAGAGCTTCTGCGGAAGGGCATCCTGCATCCACGAGAGCGGCGGCCGCCCATCCCCGACCCGCACCTGCAGATCCTGATTCAGCTGCGCGTTCAGCAGCGAGACCTGATCGAAGGCTTCCACCATGTGCTGTGGCTGGGGGGTGGCCTGCCCCACCTCGGTGCCCAGTTCGGCCACGTAGAATCCCGACCCGTGCACCGCCCGAACAAGGCCCTTCGAGGTCAGCCGGTCGTAGGCTTCGACAATAGTGTTCTTCGAAACCGAGAAGTCCTCGGCCGCGCGCCGGATCGAAGGCAGCCGCTGTCCCGGCGGCAGGATGCCTCCGGCGATATCGGCCGCGAGGTCTTCCACGATCTTGTCGACCTTGCTCATGCTGCCGGCAACCGTCCCAAAGTGTGTCAGTACAGATCTGGGTACAAAACAAAAATGATTTCCGCAAGTGTGCCTTAATTGGCCTTTGGCCATCCGGTATCAAGCCGTCAAGTCAAGGAGGAGCCCATGGACGCAACACCCAAGGATACACCCGTGCGCTCGCGCATCGAGAACATGCGCGGCATGGAACCGGCAGAGCGCCGGAGCGCCGTCTGCGCGGCGGCTGGGCTCGACCAGCAGGATGGCGCATTGCTCGCGGGCGCCGACGTGCTGCCCCTGCATGTCGCCAACGGCATGATCGAGAACGTGGTCGGCAAGTTCGAGCTCCCCCTCGGGGTGGCCACCAATTTCGTGGTGAACGGCAAGGAGTACCTCGTTCCGATGGCGGTCGAGGAACCCTCGGTCGTGGCCGCCGCCTCCTACATGGCCAAGCTCGCCGCGGTCGATGGCGGCTTTACCGCCCGCGCCGATACCCCGGTGATGCGCGCGCAGGTTCAGGTGCTGGGCCTGACCGATCCCTTCGGCGCCAAGCAGCGCCTGATCGAGAACCGCGACGCGCTGATCGCCAAGGCCAACTCGCGCGACAAGGTGCTGATCGGGCTCGGCGGCGGCTGCAAGGATATCGAGGTCCACATCTTCGAGGACACCCCCGTCGGCAAGATGCTCGTCATGCACCTGCTGGTCGACGTACGCGACGCGATGGGCGCCAACACGGTCAACACGATGGCCGAGATGCTGGCCCCCGATGTCGAGCGGATCACCGGCGGCGTCGTGCGGCTGCGCATCCTATCCAACCTCGCCGACCTCCGCGTCGTGCGCGCCAAGGTCGAACTGTCGCCCGCGACGTTCGATACCGCCAAGCTCAAGGGCGAGGATGTGTGCAAGGGCATCGTCGAGGCCTGCGCGCTGGCCATCGTCGACCCCTACCGCGCCGCGACCCACAACAAGGGCATCATGAACGGGATCGACCCGGTTGTCGTTGCCACCGGCAACGACTGGCGCGCGATCGAGGCCGGCGCCCACAGCTACGCCGCGCGCAGCGGTCGCTACACCTCGCTGACCCGGTGGGAAATGTCCTCGGCCGGCAAGCTGGTCGGAACCATCGAACTCCCGATGGCGCTCGGCCTCGTCGGCGGGGCGACCAAGACCCACCCGGCGGCACAGGCCGCGCTGCGCATGCTCAAGGTCGAGAGCGCAGGGGAACTCGCCGAGGTCACCGCATCGGTCGGGCTCGCACAGAACATGGCGGCCATCCGCGCCCTGGCGACCGAAGGCATCCAGCGCGGTCACATGACCCTGCACGCGCGCAACATCGCGATCACAGCCGGCGCCACCGGTCCGGATGTCGACCGCATCGCCCGCGCCCTCGCCGAGAGCGGCGATATCAGCGTCGACAACGCCCGGTCCCTGCTGACCGCCGACCAGTAACTCCCCCGGCCCACACGACGGGCCGGACATCTGCAGGGCCTGTCCCCCTTGGGTGGATGGGCCCTGCATCTTTTGCGGACATGCCATGCAATCCGCGCCGCAGGTCCGCAATACCCCCCGATTCGTGCGCCCCACCCCCGATTCCCCGGCCCGATTCCTTTCGCCTCGGCGAGTCTCCCGCACCATCAGCGCCCCCGACCCCGAATCCAGAAAAAGATTCACCCTATGAGCGAGTTCCTCATCTGAAACTTGGATGTGGGCCGCCCTGCAGATCCGGAATCATCGGTCCAACAGCGAAACAAACGCTGTGCCCGATCTCGGGGAAAACGGAACCTGCAGCCATAGGAGACATATCATGCGGGACTATCTTCTGAACCTCTACATCCGTCTGCGTCACAATGACGAGGGCGTCACCCTGGTGGAATACGGCATCGCCCTGTCGATCGCCCTCGGCGTTGGCGCCGGTGTCTACACCGCACTGTCCGGCGACATCAGCGGCGCTCTGGGTGCAGCCGGCACCGCGATGCCGAACTGATCCAAGACCTGACGCGGCCCAGCGATCTTCCCATGCCCATTTTCTGATCCCGGAAGATCGCTGGCGCCCGTCCCTTTCAAAGCAACCTACCGTCCGGGAGAGATGCAATGCGTATCGGTTCACTTCTTGTCACCGTCATCGGGGTCGGACTTGCCGGGGGTTCCGCGTATCTCGCCAAGGACCTTCTCGAAGCCCGCTCAGCCCAGGCCGCCGTCGATACCGACGAGGCACTGGTTTCGGTCATTGTGGCCGGCCGCGACATCAACTTCGGCCAGAGCATCGACGCCCAGCTGCTGACGACAATCGCTTGGCCGCGCGACGCCGTGCCCGCCGGGATCTTCGCGGACTACCGCGACCTTCTGCCCGAGCCCGGCGGCCAGCCGCGCCGGGCCAAGCGCGCCATCGCGCAGGGAGAGCTGATCCTGCTCTCCAAGATTTCCGATTTCGGTGAGAAGGTCACCATCACCCAGACCCTCGGCCCCAACGGTCGCGCGATGGCCATCAAGGTCGACGCCGAGACCGCGGTCGGCGGCTTCGTGACCCCCGGTGACTTCGTCGATGTCGTGCTGACCCAGGGCCGTGACGAAGGCCTGCGCGCGGTCACCATCCTTCAGAACATCCGCGTGATCGGCGTCGACCAGCAGTCCGACGAACAGATCGACACGCCCGAGGTGGCGCGCACCGTGACCGTCGAGGTCAGCCCTGAACAGGGCCAGCGCCTCGCGCTGGCGCAGAAGGCCGGCACACTGAGCCTGACCCTGCGCACCCTCGAAGCCACCGACGACACCCCGCTCGAGTCGATCCGGCTCAGCGACCTGATGCGCGACGTGTCGCCCGTGCCCGAAGAGGCCCCGGTGCGCACCGTCAAGGTCCGCCGCGCCAATGTCGTAACCGAACAGGAGGTCGACTGAGACGCCTTCGGGCGGCTCGGTCGTGATCCCATGCAACGGTTCACCACCTCCGAAGAAGGCGGAATCCTCGTCTTCTGGGTGCTCTCCCTGACCGCCTTCCTCGGCCTGGTGGCCCTGTCCTTCGACATTGGCCGCGTCGGGATCGCCCGGTCCGAGCTGCAATCCTTCGCCGACAGCGTGGCCCTGGCCGCAGCGGGCGAACTGGACGGCAACGACGACTCGATCACCCGCGCCCGGGCCGCCGCCGCGAACCTCGTCAGCGATCTCAAGACCTACGGCAGCCGCGACGCCGCCCTCGCCGGGGACAGCGACTACACCCTTACCTTCTTCTCGGCCCTTCCCGCCAGCGATACCACCGCGCCAAGCGCGACGACCACCAATGGCCGGGCCGCCGCCTATGTCCGCGCGACCGTCACCCCCAGCACGGTGGACCAGACCTTCGCTGCGGCCTTCTTCACCCTTTCCGGGCAAACGCCGATCGACACCACCGCGACCGCCTCGGCCATCGCGGGCTTCACCCAGTACGCCTGCGACGTCACCCCGCTCATGTTCTGCATTCCCGACAGCGACTGGGACGCCGACCTGAACATCGGGTCGATGGTCAACCTGCGCTCGGGCGGAAACGGATCGGCCTGGGGCCCCGGCGATTTCGGGTTTCTCGACCCGGCCAAACTCAAGGTCGACGGCAGCGGCCCCTGCGCGGGCAAGACGGGTGTGAACCTCGATGCCTGCCTGCTCGGCGCGGTCGGCAGCATCACCCAGTGCTTCGTCCAGCGCGGGGTCGATATCGAGCCCGGCCAGAAGGTCGGCATCGCCGACGCGATCTTCAATGTGCGCTTCGACATCTACAAGGCGATCATGAACGGCGAGAAGAACGACCCCGATTACGCGCCGGCTCCGAACGTGATCAAGGGCATCGTCCCAAAGGGCGGCGGCGCCTGCATCGGCAACAACGAGGTCACGTCGCCCAACACCAAGGGCATGCCGCGCGACGACTGCCTTGCCGCTGGCACCTGCGGGCGCTTCGGCAACGGCAACTGGAGCGCTGGCCGCACCGAGTACGTGAACTACAATTATGCCGGGACCGACCCGCACCTCTCCGCCAGCACGCGCTATGACTATTACCTGGCCGAGATCGCGGCAGCAGGCGGCGGCGGCTCCAGCACGGCGATCCTCTCCGGGCTTGCCGAAACGGGCCGCCCGCAGTGCTCCAGCAACCAGTCCCCCGATCCCGAACGCCGGGTGATCATCGCCGCCGGCATCGACTGCGGCGCGAACAGCATCGGCGGCGCCGCCAAGAACGTGCCGGTCAAGCAGTTCGTCAAGATGTTCCTGACCGAGCCGGTCGGCGACGACGGCACCTCGCCCCCGACCGTGGACATCTGGGCCGAGATCATCGGCCGTGCCGATAACGGTGGCGCGGGCGCCGGTGGCACCGGCGGTGTCTTCCACGACGTCGTGCAGCTGTACCGGTGATGGCGATGGCACCTCTCTCCCATATCGCGCAACGCCTCCGCCGCTTCGGGCGGGACGAAAGCGGCGCCGCCCTGGTGGAACTGGCAATCGTCCTGCCGATCACCTGCCTGGTCTTCGCCGTCATCGTCGAGGGCGGGCGGATGCTCTGGTCGTACCAGTCGGCCATCGCGGGCGTCCGGGATGCCGCACGCTACGTCGCACGGATCGCGCCGAACGACATCTGCGACGGAACCGCCGCCATCGGCAGCTACACCGCCGCGGTCGAGGACATCGTCCGCAACACCATCGACGGGCAGGCGCTGTTCCCGACCGGGATCACCATCGCCTCGGTCACCCCCACCCTGCGCTGCGTCAGCGGCAGCTACCGCATCGACACGGTCCCCGTGGTGCGCGTGTCGGCCACGCTGAACATCACCTTCCCCTTCGCCGACCTGCTGGCGTTCGGGGGACACACCCAGTCTGCCATCACCACCTCGATCGCCGACGAGCACAGGATCTTCGGAACATGATCGCGCGGGTTCTTCATAAGCTGCGCACTCAGGCCGCACGGTTCGCACGGTCCGAGGACGGCGCGTTCCTGGTCGAGTACGTCATCGCGCTGATGTTCTTCCTGCTGCTGCTCTTCGCGGTGATCGACTTTGCCCGCTATGCCTTCCACAACGTCGCGGCGAACCGGGCGATGCACGTGGCCGCCCGTGTCGCGGCCGTGCGCCCCCCCGCCTGCCCCGGAGTCCCCGCCTTCAACGCCCGCGGCCCGGTCGCGCAGAACGAAGTGCCGCCGCGCTTTGGCACCCGCTGCAACGCCGGGGCCAACATCTGCTCGAACGTCGGCGTCATCAGCTGCGCGGGGTCGTCCTCGAACGCCACCAGCGCCGAGATCTGGGCGCTGGTCTCGGGCACCCTGCCCAACGGCTCGACGCAGGCCAACCTGCGGTTCAGCTATACCTACGACAGCGACCTCGGCTTCCTCGGCGGACCCTACTCCCCGCTCGTGACCGTCGAGCTGCAGAACGTCGACTTCCAGTTCCTATCCCCGCTCGCCGTGCTCGTCGCACTCGCAGGCGGTCCCACCGACGCCGATGTCGGCGCCACCATCTCGCTCGCATCCATGAGCGTCACCATGCCCGGCGAGGATCTCGCGCAGGGGGGTGGAAACTGAGTTTCCGGAGACAGTGCCATGACCATGCATAACAGCAATATCGTCTACTTCGCAGGGGCCGAGGGCGCTCCGCAACTCGGGTTCGACCTGCGCGACTATCCCGACCTGTCGCTGCAGGAATTCAAGAGCCCGCTCGGCAGGATGGATGCGGCCACCACGGCGCTCGCCCGCGAACACGGCGTCCTGCTGTTCCGCGCCCAGGGCAATACCGAGCGCGATGCCCAGGCCGTTGCCGCGATCCGGCGCTCGCTGGGGCCCGAGGCGATCATCCTCGCGCTGACCGACGCCTCCACCTCGCTGGCCGAGGCGCGCATGCTGAACGAGGCCGGCGTGAACGAGGTTCTCCCCGACACCATCGGGACCGAGGCGCTGGTGGCCCAGATCTACCGCCACTCGGGCCAGAACACGGCCGCCGCGGCACCGGCGGCAAAGCCCGCCGCGCAGGGCAAGATCATCACCGTCGCCCCGGCGCGCGGCGGCGTGGGCGCCACCACGCTCGCGATGAACCTCGCCAACAGCCTGCTGGACCGCCGCGGCTTCCGCACCCGGAAGGCGCGCAACAAGGTGGTCATCGTCGACCTCGACCTGCAGTTCGGGACCGTGGCAAGCGGCCTCGACGTCGATCCCCGTGACGGGTTCTACGCGATGGCCAGCGACGGCACCCTGCCCGACGATACCTTCCTCGCCCAGTCCCTGATCGACCTGCCCTCCGGCCTCTCGGTCTTCAGCGCCCCCTCGCGGATGATCCCGCTGGACGCGATCCGCCCCGAGCAGATCACCAGCCTGCTGACCGCGCTGCGCGCCCATTACGACTACGTTGTGGTCGACCTTCCCCGCACCCTCGTCGGCTGGGTTTCAGCCGTGCTGAGCGACACCGACAAGCTGCTGCTGGTCACCGACAGCTCGGTTCCAAGCGTGCGCCAGGCCCGGCGCCTTCTCGACCTCTACGAGGAAGACAACCTCGCCCTGCCCGTCGAGATCGTGGTGAGCGGCGAGTCAAAGCCGATGCTGCCCGGCGCCAACCACAAGGAGGCTGCCAGGCTGCTGGGCCGCCCGCTGGCGCACTGGCTGCCGCACGATCCCAAGGCCGCCCGCAACGCCATCGACCGCGGCATGCCGCTCGAAGAGGCCGCGCGCGGCTCTGCCCTGCGCAAGAAGATCTCCGCCATCGCCGCCGCGATGCACGCGGAGTTCGAAAACAAGTCCGCCAACAAAGACAAGCGTTGAGGAACCGAGGTATGTTCAAGCAATTCAACAAGACCCCCGTTCATGCCCCGGCCCCCAAGGTCGTCGACCTGCACGGAACCGCGGTGATCGCACCGGAACCGGCCGAGGCCGAGGAAAGCCAGTTCGTCCAGCCCGATCCCGAGCTTCTCGAACACCTCGAGCTCAAGTCGCGCCTGCATGACATGCTGCTCACCCGACTGAATCTCGCCGTCATCGAAAAGGTCGAACTGACCGAGCTGCGGCGCGAGGCCGCCGGCCTGATCGGCGAATTCCTCGCCGCCGAGAACCGCCCGATGCGGTCCGAAGACTTCAAGCGGATCGTCGACGAGCTGCTGAACGAGGTTCTGGGCCTCGGCCCGCTCGAACCGCTTCTTGCGGACCCGACGATCAACGACATCCTCGTCAACGGACACGAGACGGTCTATGTCGAACGCAGCGGCGTGCTGGAACTCAGCCGGGCGCGGTTCCGCGATGAAAAGCACCTGCTGCGGATCATCGAGAAGATCGTCAACCGCGTTGGCCGCCGGATCGACGAGAGCAACCCCTGGGTCGATGCCCGTCTCGAAGACGGCAGCCGCGTGAACGCCATCATCCGGCCCTGCGCCATCGACGGCCCCTCGATGTCGATCCGCAAGTTCTCACGCTCGCCGCTGACGATGAAGCGGCTGGTCGAGACCGGCTCGCTTTCGCCGCAGGCCGCGCAGCTGCTGCAGGGTCTGGTGAAGGCGCGGATGAACATCCTGATCTCGGGCGGCACCGGGTCGGGCAAGACCACGATGCTCAACGCCATGTCCGCCAGCATCAGCCCGCTGGAACGCATCGTCACCATCGAGGACGCCGCCGAACTCCAGCTTCAGCAGCCCCACGTGGTACGGCTCGAAACCCGCCCGGCAAACCCGCAGGGCAATGGTGCGGTGGCACAGCGCGACCTCGTGCGCAACGCGCTGCGGATGCGGCCCGACCGCATCATCGTCGGCGAGGTGCGCGGATCCGAGACCTTCGACATGCTGCAGGCGATGAACACCGGTCACGACGGCTCGATGACCACGGTGCACGCCAACTCCGCCCGCGATGCCCTCGGGCGTCTTGAACAGATGGTCAGCATGATGGGTGCCGACATGCCGCTGAGCGCAATCCGCGCCCAGATCGCATCGGGCATCCATTTCGTGATCCAGGTCGCCCGCCTCTCCGATGGCCGCCGCCACGTCCTCAGCGTGTCGGAACTCACCGGGATGGAGGGCGAGGTGATCACCATGCAGGACATCTTTGTCTTCCGCCGCACCGGCGTCGCGGACGACGGCCGCATCCTCGGCAACTTCGTCCCGACCGGCCTGCGCCCGCGCTGCGCCGAGGAACTCGCCCTCGCGGGCGTCACCCTCGGCACCCTGTCCCGCGATCCGGAAAAGGTTTGAGCCATGACCGACATGTTCACAGAACAGGAAATACTGTCGTTCTTCTACGTCGGCATCTTCCTTGGGCTTCTGGCGCTGGTCACCGGCGTTTCGGTCCTGCTGAACCCGAGGGAGAGCACCAGGGAAGCCCGCAACCGCCGGCTTCGCCTGATCGCCAGCGGCAAGTCGACCGAAGACATCCTCTCGATCCTCAAGCCCCCGGTCCGCAGCGGGCTGGCTGACAATCTGCCCCTGCTGTCCAAGCTCCCGGCCCGGCTCCACTTCGCGGCGGTCTCGCTGTCGCCGGTCGCCTTCATCACCGCCTGCATCGGTGCGGGTTTCGTCGCCGCACTGGTCGCCTTCATCCTGACGGGCATTCCGGCCCTCGCGGCATTGGCCTTCGTCGTCGCGATGCTCCTGCCCTTCGCCGTGCTGAACGCCCGGGTGGCCAGCCGCAAGGCCGCGATGGTGCAGCAGTTGCCCGATGCACTGGACCTGCTGGCACGGGGCCTGCGCGTCGGGCATCCGCTGAACACCTCGGTCCAGGCGGTCGCTGACGAGATGGAGGATCCGCTGGCGACCGAGTTCGGCATCATCTTCGACCAGGTCAGCTATGGTGACGAACTCACCGACGCCTTCAACGAGTTCGCCGAGCGGGTCGAGATCGAAGACGTGAGTTACCTCGCCGCCAGCATCGGCATCCAGCATGGCACCGGCGGCGACCTCGCCGAGGTTATCGACATCCTGTCGCGGGTCATCCGCGCCCGGATCGCGCTGCGCCGCAAGGTTCACTCGATCTCGGCCGAGGGCCGCCTGACCGCGTGGTTCCTCTCCGCGCTTCCGGTGATCATGTTCATTTTCACGATGGGCGTTTCGCCGGACTACTACGGCGGCGTCATGGATCACCCGTGGTTCATGCCGATGGCCGGGATCGTCATTGGTTTCACCGTCCTGAACGCGGTGATCCTGCGCAAGCTCGTCAACTTCAAGGTGTGAGGACAGAATGATGTTGCAGACATGGTTTGACCAGTTCGCCGCTCGGACCGGAATCCCGACAGACTTCCTTGCGATTGCCGGGGTACTTGGCGGTGCGACGATCCTCTTCATCGGACTGGTGATGCTCGTCAGCCGGCCCGACTACGCCGCGCAGCGCATCGCCGCGAGTTCTGACGTCAAACGGAAGGCGCGTCAGGACAAGGCCCTGCTGATCCGCCAGTCGGATGACGTGAACGGGCTGCTGAAGGCCTTTGTGCCCACCGACCGCAAGGGTCGCAGCGAGCTCCAGCTGAAGCTGCAGCAGGCCGGGTTCACCTCTCCCTCCGCGCTCTACATATTTACCATGTTAAGGATTGTGTTCGGCGTCTTGCTGCCCCTCACCTTCCTGTGCTTCGTCGTGGCAAGCCGGACCTCGGGCATCGAACTGCCCTATGTGATCAGCTCGCGCCTCCAGGGTCTGAGCATCCTCCACAGCTACATCATCCTGACCCTCCTCATCGGCCTCGGCTACTTCAGCCCCATGAAGGTCCTGAATGACCGGGTCGCGGAACGCCGCCAGAAGATCGAATACGCCTTTCCCAATGCGCTCGACCTGATGCGCATCGCGGTCGAGTCTGGGCTCGGGTTCGACGCGGCCATGACCCGCGTCGCCAACGAATTGGCCGAGGTCTCGCCCGAGGTCGCTTACGAGTTCCTGACCGTCCAGCGCCAGATCGCCGCCGGGCGTCCGCGTGACGAGGCGATGCACGACATGGCCGATCGCTGCGGGGTCGAGATGGTGCGGTCCTTCTCGACCGTGGTGCAGCAGTCGCTCCGCTTTGGCAGCAGCATTTCCGATGCGCTGACCAGCTACGCCGACGAACTGCGGGCCATGCGCGAGAACAAGGCGCAGGAGATGGCCAACAAGCTGCCGGTCAAGATGTCTGCCGTGCTGGGTCTGCTGATGCTGCCGGTGCTGATCATCCTCGCCGTCGGACCCACCCTGATCCGCTACACCGAGTTGTTCGGTCAGTAGCGAGGAGATTCGTTTATGGTCCGATCCGGAAACAATGGGAGCCCTGACGAAAAGACTGAACGATAGATTTCACATAGTTGGCGCGGAATATGTCGGAATCATGGCGCGCGTTTGACAAGTTCACCCGGCGTTAACGAATATTAAACCCAGCAAGTTTGAGTGCAACGACCTGCCGAATTTCGGGGCGGGCCAGCTTGAAGGTAGCTAGTATTGTTAGTTGAACGTAATGATCACTCCGCCCAGTTGGGCATGATTGAAACCATCGTCCTCTGGTGTGACGCCCTGAACGGACGCGCCCCGCTGCGCAAGGCCCTGAGACAGATCGCCATCAGTGTCGGAGCGGACGTCGCCCTGATTTCCCGCACCTCGCACAGCCCCGACGGCATCGCCAATGTCGTCGTCGCCAACACCCGCCCCAAGGAAATCGACGGGTCGGTCGAGGTCTCCTTCGCCCACGGACTGTTGCGCGAATACGCAACAAAGGCGCGCGTCGGCAGCGTCTGGAGTTCGCGCACGCTGAGCGATATCCTGAGCGACGAGCTACGCAGCTTTCAGAGCCGCCACCGGTTGCGCGAACTGATCGTCGTGCCGCTCTCGGCGGACAGCAAGGAACTGTACTTTCTCGAACTGCACTCGGCGAAGCCGGTGGACGGACACCAGCAGGCAGCTCTGAACATGCTGACGGAAAGCCTGGCGCAGACCTGGAAGAACCGGAACGCCGGCGTCTTCAGCGCCTCGTTGCCGCGCAATCCAAGCGCGCAGAAGGTCACCAAGCGCCACCATGAGCCGATCATCAGTTTTCATAATCCTGCCGGGCTGAGCCGGGCCGAGTACCGCGTCTGCCTGCATCTGAACCGCGGCCTGTCGCTGAGTGAAGTGCAGACCGAGCTGGAGATCGGCGAGGCCACGCTGCGCACCCATCTGCGGAACATCTATGCCAAGACCAACACCTCCGGGCTGCCGCAACTGCTCTACGCGCTGCTCTCTGTATCGCCCCTCGCGGGCGAACAACGCAGCGTTGGCTGAGGCCAAGCCGTGACCGCCCTGCTCCTGCCGCTGCTGGCCGTCGTCGCCTATTTCGACCTCCGCTACATGCGGATCCCTGACCGGCTGACGCTGGCGGCGCTGGCTCTGTTCCTGCTGCTGTTGCCGACGCTCTCCCTGCCCGAACTCGCCCCGCGTCTGCTCGTCGCCGGGACCGTGCTTGCGATCGGCATCGTTGCCTTCGCGCTCGGCCTCTTCGGCGGAGGTGATGTCAAGTTCCTGCCCGCGCTGCTGCTCTTCGTGCCGCCCGCGCAACTGGCCCTGTTCTCCCTCTGCCTGTCCGGGTCGATCCTGCTGGCGATTGCCAGCGTCACGCTGCTCCGCAGTCGCGCGCCGGCACAGGCAGCGCAATGGGCCTTTGTCGCGCGGCCAAGGGGTCTGCCGCTCGGCCTGTCCTTTGCCCTTGCCGGGTTCGCCTTCGCGGCCGTGACCCGGGTGAGGCTCGGCCTCTAGGGGGTAAACCCTATAGCTGCGCCCGCCACATCTTGAACCGTCCCTGCCCCGTCACCTCGTACAGAAGGCCACGGTTCTCCATCCACCCGAGGTTGCGCTGAACGGCGGCCCGGCTGGCCCCCGTCAGCGCCTCGGCCATCGGGGCCGAGACCAGTGGCCAATCCGCCAGCACCTTGCGCAAAGCTGGTGGCGTGCGGCCCGAGAGCACCGTCATGGTGGCCTCGGCCCGTATCGACCAGGCCTCGATATCGTCGAGGTGCCGCATCGCCCTGAGCGTGGCGCTCTCCATACCGCTCAGCCAGCGGGACAGGCGCTCGGAAGGCGTGCCATCGGCCCGCAGCGCCCAGGCTCCTCCCATCGCAAGGGGCGCAAAGAGCGCCCCTGCCCCGTCGCTCGCAGCGATGCGTACCGCGGTTACCGCGGCTTCGAGCGTGTCGCCGTGCTGGCCCAATCCGGCGATGTTCCACAAATGGAAGCCCATGCAGGCGCGGCTGATCGGATGCAGCGTGCGCCCTGCGTTCATCAGGTAGAGCCAGCTTGCAGCCCGATCCGAGAACAGGTCCTCCCCCGGCGTATCGGTCGCGGGGTCCTGTCGCCCGAGGAAATCGCCGAGACTGCTCTCTGGTCCGGGGCCGCCCGTGAGCCGGCGCACCGCCCAGCCCACGCGGGACAGAGCCTCGACATCCTCCTGCGCCCCTGCCAGTCGCAGGGCAATCCACAGCGCCAGCCGGTCCGGCCCGATCCTGTCTCCCGCCACCCAGCTCAGTTCCGCAGCCTCGATCAGGGCGAGACGATGCCGCCATCCCTCGGGGCCGCGCCCCAGCCGGTCGTCCAGTGCTCCGAGCCGCGCCGCGACCCGCGCCAGCAGCGCAGCCTGCCCGGCCTCGGCCTGCCGCCAGTCCTCGACCACGGCGGTCTCGCTCGGGTCGGACTTGGGCCCCGGAGGCAGGTAGTCGGGTTCATTCTCCACAGGGCCGGGTATGAACCACAGCTCTTCGTCCCGTGTCTGTTCGGGCCCCGAATGGGGCTTTTCGGGGTTCTGGGGAAGATCTGAGGGTTCAGCGAGTTCGCTCGTCATATTTGCAAAATATCGTAATAATGACGATTACCAAAGGATATTCGTAGAAGCGGTATTTTCAACCGCAACTGGCCCGCCCTTTGTCAGCGGGTTATGGGGAAGCAGGAGGGTCTGGATTGGAGGGTGCCCGTGCGTTGCACCGGGCGCGTGGAGGAGGTTTCGCGGCGAAACCTCCTCCCAGAAGTCAGGGCTTTTCGAGAAGGTTGCGAATCTCGGTCATCAGGCTCTTCATGATCTCGCTGTCGATGCCCCTGCCCTCGAACCGTAGGATGTGGCCCCTGCTGTCCTGCGCCCAGCGGATGGTGATGCCGCTGGAAAGTTGAAGCGTCTTGGCATTGGTCCAGCCCAGTTCCTTGGGCTTGCTCTTGGGGCGCCCCCCGCGCGAGGCGTCTCGCGGGCCGGATTCAAAGCCGACGATGATTGGCTCGAGAGCGGCCCATTCCTCGTCCGAGTCCTTGGCCGGACGCCCCGACAGCGCCTCGCGCAATTGCGCCTCGGCCCCGAGCCGCAGCGCGGCAGAGACCCGCAGCCCGCGCTTCTCGGTCAGGTCTTCGGGAAACTCCAGCATGTCGCCCAGTTCCTCGAAGATCAGCGCAAAGGACCGCACCTTGGACCGCTTGGCCTTGGAGCCGGTCGCATAGAGCCGGTTCACCGCTTCCTCGGTATTGGCAAAGGCCCCCTGCTGTGCGGCGATCACCGCGATGCGGCCCCGCTCAAAATGGCTGAGTTCGGCGCGGACCTCGTTCTCCTCGACCATCGCGGCAAAGGCTGCATCGGCCTCGGACCGGGGCCGGACGATGGCGCGGATGCGCTGGTACTTGGCCGCCTCGGTCAGTTCGAGCAAACCGCGGAATGCCAGCAGCCGCCGGTAGCCAGAGAGCAGACCGTAGCGTTTGCCGTGGCTGGGCGTCTCGAGTTCGAAGACCTCGATGGGCAGGCGCAGCCCGTTCGCAGCGATCGAGAGTCGAAGTTCGAGCATGTCGGACTCCAGCAGGACCATCCGGTCGCGGATCATAGCGCCTTCCTCGATCTCGTCGATCGGGAGTTCGGAGATCAGCAACCCCGCTGCCTCGGCCTGATGCAAGCGCTGCGCGTCGGCCTCGGTCTTGGCACGGGCCGCGCGCACCTCCGAGCTCTCGGCCTGGGTCAGCGCGGCCGTGTCTGCGGCAACCTGCGCGATGGGTGCGACCCCGCGCGAGAGGTTCGGACGGTCGGAGGTTTCGCTGCGAAACTCCTCCTCGATGCGGTCGAGATCTGCCGTGCTCGGCGCTTCCAGTCGTCTGCGCTTAACCATCCGCCTGCTCCTTCACATCGACGCCGTCTCCGGCCTGCCGTTCCGCCTGCTCCATCTGCTGGTCGCGCCACCAGGTGCCGAGGACCAGTTCCTTGACCTCGGCCCAGGTGCGGTCGAAGGTCTCGCGCCCGCGCACGTAGGTGTCGCGGTTGAACTCGCGGTAGTCCGCCTCGTAGATGCCGTTCACCTGTTCGCCGGCCTGACCGACCATCGCCGTCACCTCCTGCCGGTAAGTCGTCATGAAGTCGCCGAAATACGCTTGGATCACGTTGGCGAGGTCGGTCTGCTGCGCCGCGTCGAACCGGGTGACCAGCGCGCGCACCGCGTCCCATTCGAACCGCATCTCGGGCAAGCCATCCCGCCGACGCGCCGCGTTCTCGCCTTCTTCGACACTGGCGAAGGTGGAGTAGAGCATGTCGAAGAACCGCCCCGTGGAATCGAACTCGAGGAAGGACGCACCGAGCGGCACCAGCAGGATATCCGCTGCCGCCAGAGCGTTGATGGTCAGGTAGCCAAGCGCCGGGGGAGTATCGATCAGGATGATGTCGTAATCGTCAACGATGCGTTCGTTGACCAGCGCGTTCGACAGCGCATCCCACAACGGCCAGCTGCGCAGGCCCATGCGCCAGACCGGAACCTGAAACTCGGCCCAGTAGAGATTGAGCTGGGCGCCGAGCAGGTCGATGTTGGGCCAGTGCGTCGGCTGGATGATGTCGCGCGCCGAGGTGCGCAGCGCCTCGGTCAGGGTCTCGTCGAAGGGCAGGGGCGTCTGACCCGCCGCATCGCGCACCTTGTTCTCGTCCTGCAGGGCGAGGGCATAGTCCTTGGCCAGAAGCGGGAAGGCGGTGGACCATTCGTCCGGCACCTGGCCCCCCATGATCGACGTCATGGAGCCCTGCGAGTCGAGGTCGATGACCAGCACCTTGTAGCCGTCGAGCGCCGCCGACATGGCGAGATGCGCGGCGGTCGAGGTCTTGCCGACGCCGCCTTTGAAGTTCGCCACGGCGATGGTCTTGGCCGGCAGACCCTCCGGCCGCCAAGGACGGTACTCGCGTCGGGCCGCGCCCTCCGTCGCGAAGTGATCGCGCAGGCGCAGCACCTCATCGAGGGTGAACCACTTGGAGTTGCCCTCGCCGGTGCCCTGCGGCAGATCGGGATTGTTCCGCAGCACGCGGCGGAAGTGGCCCGTCGCGACGGGGATCAGGTAGCGACAGACTTCCCACGTCGAGAAGCGGCGCAGCCGCTTGCGGCCGTCGGGCGCATAGCCGCGTTTGGCGAGGTCCTCGCGACCCCGGGCCGCGAAGGCGGCGGCTTTAGCGAATCGCGCAGTATCGATAGGTTCGGAGAGACGCCGCGCCGCCGCCTCCGGGTCGATGTTGAAATACGGGGGAAGGGGGTCTTTGCCTGCGGACATCTCGAAGCCTCTGTGATGTTCTAGTGATTTGGTTGTTTTCCCAAAACTATCGCACATGAGATGCGGCAAGTGAATCGCGAAGGTGGAAAACACACGCAAAATCCGGATTTCGGATCAAGAAAGACAGCTACAAGCTTGTAGGATCTTTGAGTACTTTAAGATCTTTGCGTTCAGATTAATACGTATCATCAATGTCTTAGTGGCGCACGGGTACCCGGATACAGGTCTCGAGGGACCCGGATACAGGACGAACAGGACCCATTCCCGGGACCCGAGGTGCCGATTCGCGGGGGGAAGGGGCTCCGGCTGCAGGTTTGGCCGTTTAGAGCCTGTTTTAAGGGCTATCGCGCCTGCCTGACCGCTGACCGATCCTGTAAAAGGGTACCCAAAGGCCCGTACCCGGCAGGCGCATCAGACAAAGGGTACCTGTTTACGGGATCGCATCTGGTAGCCGGGAAGGAACCCTATCCGTTGTTGCCATGAGGTACCTGATCCTTCATACTGTGGATAATGATAAGAAGGGCAGGGCGATGGACGAGATTCCACGCGATCAGCTTCCGGGCGCATTGCGTCGGGGGGCGGTCAAGAAACACGTGGCAGCAATCCACGTTTCGGGCAAGCTGACTCTATTACAGCGAAAACTGTCAAACGTCCTGTTGCTGAACGCCTACGACACCCTGGTCAGTCGGCAGAAACACCAGATCGACGCGCGCACGCTGTGCCTGATGATCGGTTACAATTCCAACGATATGGAAACGCTCAAACAGTCTCTAAAGGGCCTCGCAGAGACTGTTGCCGAGTGGGATATGCTGGACGAGAAGGGCCAGCAGGAATGGGGGGTGTCCTCGCTGCTGAGCTATGCCAAGCTGAAGGGCGGGATTTGCGAGTATGCCTATTCGCCCGCGCTGGCGGAGAAGCTGCACGACCCCAAGGTCTTTGCGTTGATCAACCTGAATATCCAGCGGCGGTTCACCTCGGGCCATGCGCTGGCGCTCTACGAAAACTGCTATCGTTTCGTCCGGACCGGATCGACCGGGTGGTGGCCGCTGGACCTGTTCCGGCGGCTGATGGGGCTGGACGGGTCGAGTTATTACGAGACTTTCAAGCACCTGAACGCGAAGGTCATCAAACCGGCGGTGGCCGAGGTCAACAAGACCAGCAACATCATCGTGACGCCCGAAACCCGCAAGCAGGGCAGGGTGGTCACCGAGATCCGGTTTCGGATCAAGGAGAACCCGCAGCTGGCGATCCTCGACATCGACGACGGCGAGGGGATGCGGCACGGCGCGGTCTATTCGCGGCTGCGCGAGCATGGGGTCAGCGACCGGCTGGCGCGGCAGTGGCTCTCGGTGCATGGCGAGACCCAGGTGGCGGCCAAGCTCGACTATGTCGAAACCCGCAAGAACGTGCGCAGCAAGGTCGGGTATCTGAGTGCCGCCCTGGAGGGCGATTTCACCGAAGAGAGTGCCGAGGCGGCGCCCGCGGCACCGAGCGCGAACACCGAGCGGCTGAAGCGGGTCCTCGACATGGTCAAGCGCCGCACGCCGACGCAGCGGGACGCCGACAAGCGCATGTTCCTGGGGCAATTGCCGGACGAGGCGTCGCGGCAGGATTTCGAGAAGCACGGGTGGATGTCGCCGCTGAACGCCCGCCGCATCGATGCCTTCTGGGAAGAGATGGAACCGGGGCTGTTCGACGAGGCGGTTCAGTCCTGAAGCGATGGGCCGCCGCGCAGAGATTCCCCTGCGTAGAGTCTAGTTCTCTCGCGTTCCGGCAGGTCGGGGCGTAAACCGGCTTCCAGCGCCGTTCGCTTGACCAGTCGCGCGACGTGCTTGTCGCTCAGCCGCGCGGCGAGGGCGCGTTTTCCGTCGCGCGAGATGCGGACGAAGATCGGCCCGGAGGTGATCCCGGCGAACCGCAGCCAGCTTTCGAGGGCGGCTACGGGACAGCTGCGTTCGGACGTGGCGCGGGGGATTTCGAGGGGGCGGTCACCGAGGCGAAGCTGTGCCCCGGCCGGGGTGATCCTGTCTGGTCCGTCGAGGTCAAGACTGACGATCTCGCTCCGGCGTAGGGCTGCGGCATGTCCTATCAGCAGGATCGCGCGGTCGCGCAGGCCGCGCAGGTCGTGCGGGAGGGTGGCGGCCATCGCGCGCATCTCTTCCGTGCCGATGGTATCCTTGCGCGCGGGTGGCCGGGTCATGCGTTCGCGGATCGTGGTCAGTTCAGCGGCAATGAGCGGTGCCTGCCTGTCGAGGACAAAGCCGCGCTGTGCGTAGTTCCAGACCAGACCGGAAAGCCGCCGTTCGATGCTGGCCAGTGAGAGCGGCCGACCGTCGCCCTGCGATCCGGCCAAATGGCCAAGGTAGAGACTGATCGCCTCGGGCGAGGGGGGCAGGGGGGTGGCGCCATTCAGGCGGCACCAGCGGGTGAACCCGGTCCAATCGGCACTGTAGGCCCGCCGCGTGTTGTCGGAGAGCACCTTCGGGGAAGGGGGTACGGGGCGGGATCGGTCCTGCATCAGAACAGACCCTAACCCGAGGCAATGGCGGCGCGCAATCGCGCCGCGTCAGGCGTCGAGGGATTGGGCGGCCTCGGCGACGAGGTGTGTGACGCGCGTCGCGTCGCCCAGTTCGTGGGCCAGCAGCAGGGCCAGTTTGGCGAGGAACAACTCGCGCCGGTTCGGTGGGGTGGCGTCGATCTGGCGGGCGAGGGCTTCGTAGACGGTTTCCACGTCGGTCGGGGTCATGCGGGCTCTCCGGTGAGGGCAAGGCGCAGTGCATCGCGGACGAGCGCCGGGGTGGGGTGGCGCCAGCGCGCGGCGATATGGGTGTCGGGGCGCAGGAGGTAGGCGCTGGAGCGGTCGGCGGCGAGAAGGCGCGCGGCCTCGGACGCGGCGGGGACCGTTGCGACGGTCAGGCCGAGGTCGGCATAGGCCTCGGTGGCGGTCTCGTCGAACAGCAGCAGGGTGAACCCGGGGCCGGCGAGGTCGGAGAGGAAGCCGTCGCCCACCCGGGCCTCGGGCAGGAAGGCACCGGGAACCGGGCCGCCCTCGAACCCGGGGCTGTCGGGCTGGATCGCCGGGCTGTCGGCGTAGGTATAGGCAGCCATCTGGCGCGGGTTGGCGAGTTCGCCCGCGAAGGGATGGGTCAGGGCCAGGTTCAAAGCCGCGTCGCGCATCAGCTGCCAGCCAGGGCTCGGCGGGGTCATGAAGCGGGCGGATTTCGACGCGTTTGCAAAGACATCGAGGGTCGCGCCGCGCCGTTCGGGGGTGTAGCTGTCGAGCAGGGTCTCGGGTGCATCTCCCCGCAGGACCCAGCCGAGTTTCCAGCCGATGTTGTCGGCGTCGGCCAGCCCGTTGTTCAGCCCGCGCACACCGAAGATCGGGACGATGTGGGCGCTGTCGCCGATGAAGAAGATGCGGCCGTCGCGGTAGTCGTCGAGGGCGAGCGTGTTGGCGGAGTAGATGCTCCACCACTCCAGTTCCCAGTCGCCGCTGTGCCCGATCTCACCAAGGACGGCGGCGACCGAGGCCCGCACGGTGTCTTCGCGGATCGCTTCCGACTCGTCCTCGCCATCGCGGAGCTGGTAGTCGATCCGCCAGATGTCGTCGGGCTGGCGGTGGACGAGGACCGTGCCGCCGCGGCGGCAGTCGGGGTCGAAGAGCGCGCGGCGGATGGTGGGGTAGTCGTGACGCATCCGGACATCGGCGATGACGTAGCGGCCTTCGTAGTTCTCGCCCCTAAGGCGCAGCCCGCGCAGGCCCCGGAGGGTGCTGCGGGCGCCGTCGGCAGCAAGGACCCAGGCGGCAGGCAGATCATAGCTCCCCTTCGGATCGCTCACCTGAAGCGTGACGCCGGAGGGCGTGTCGGTGGCACCGGTGACGCGGCTCTGCCAGCGGGCGTCGATCAGCGGTTCGCGCGTGACTGCATCCCAGAGGTACTGTTCGATGAACTGCTGCTGGATGTTGTACATCGGGCGGAACTTCTCTCCCGGCCCGTCCGGCATGTCGAACTCGAGGATCTGCTGGCCGCGATAGAAGCTGCGCCCGGTGGTCCATGGCAGGGCCTTGTCGAGGAAGGGCCCCAGCGCGCCGATGCGTTCGAGGATACGGAAGCTGGAGCGCGAGACGCAGATGGCGCGGCTGCCGTCGTTGAAGGTGGATTTCGCGTCGAGCAGAACCGAGGCCACCCCCTCGCGGGCGAGCGCGAGGGCCGCGGTCATGCCGACAGGACCGGTCCCGACGATGGCGACGGGGCAGGGGGCCGAGAGCCCCTCGCGCGCCGAGGGCGGCGGGAAGTGGGGGTAGTCGAAATAGAGCGAGTCGGTCTCGCCACGTCCTGCAGGTCTCATCTGCGCGTCCTCCTGGTCTCGGGCGTGGTTCTAGCCGCGACGCCGGGTGGGGTCTGTCCTCTTTCGGGGGGGACATGCTAGGGGAAGGCATGACGACCTTCGCGGAACATGTCGAGCTGTGTCTTGCCCGGATCGGGTCGGACGGGTTTGCCCCGGCGTTTGCGGATTTCGTCGAGACGCTGGCGGTCGAGCAGATCATGGTCTTTGCCATCGAGGAGACGCGGGCGCGCTGCCTGCTGTCCCGCCATTTCAGCAAGGGCGCGCTGGCCGGGACGCTGGCGGCGAGCTACCTCGACGGCTGGTTCCTGCAGGACCCGCTGCTGCCGGAACTGCGGTCCTTGGTCCCCGGGGCGGTAACCGTGCGGCACCTGGATCAGATCGCCGAAGGAATGAGTCCGGACTACCGGCGGATCTTTTTCGACGAGGTGGGGCTGAGGGCCAAGACGACGCTCTTGGCGGCGGGCGAGCGGTTGCGGCTTTTTGTGAGCCTGTATCAGGCGAATCCGGGCGCCGGGGCCCCGGCCGAGGATGTGGCGCGCCTGCTGGGGCGGCTGGTGCTGGTGCATTTCGAACGGTCGGGGGAGACATCGGGCCCGCCGGCCCTTGCCGTGCTGAGCGAGCGTGAGCGGGCGGTTTGCGAGGGCATCCTGTCGGGGAGGAAGGCCGAGGCGATCGCGGCGGACCTCGACATCGCGGCTTCGACCGTGGTGACCTACCGCAAGCGGGCCTATGCCAAGCTGGGGGTCACCTCGCGGGCCGGGCTTTTCGCGATATGCCGGGAGTGATGGGAGCTGGGATTATCGGACGTTACCTGACCCTTCACAGGGCGGCGGTTTGCTAGTCCATTTTGAAGTGAAAGCGCCGCGCAAACTGGTGTCGCTTCTGCCCCGGCGTTTGAACCAGACTAGCACAAGGCCGAAGGCCTGTCGCCGGGCCGGCAGTGGGAACGCCCTGCGAATGTGGTGTTTTTGCCGGACGCCCGAAGGCGCCCGGCATGGATGGATCAGCTGCCGAAGACCGAGGCGAACTCGATGCGCAGCTCACGCTTGAGGATCTTGCCGCTGGCGTTCTTGGGCAGGGCTGCGCGGATCGCCACATGCTTGGGCGACTTGAAGTGGCTGAGGGTCTCGCGGCAGTAGGCCTCGATCTCTTCCACCGTCAGATCCTCACCCTCCTTGGGCACCACGACGGCGGTGACCGCCTCGATCCACTTGGGATGGGGGATGCCGAAGACCGAGACCTCGGCGATCTTGGGGTGCCGGAAGATCGCTTCCTCGACCTCGCGGCTCGCCACGTTCTCGCCGCCGCTCTTGATCATGTCCTTCTTGCGGTCGACGACATAGAGATAGCCCTCGTCGTCGAACCGTCCGAGGTCGCCGCTGTGGAACCAGCCGCCCTTGAAGGCTTCGGCGGTCTTCTCGGGGTCGTTGTAATAGCCGAGGATCAGGTGCGGGCTGCGGTGCACGATCTCGCCGACTTCGCCCACCGCCACGTCGTTGCCCTCATCATCCACCACGCGGGTCTCGACGTTGAGGCCGGGCCGCCCGGCAGAGCCGAGCTTGGTCAGCTGTTCCTCGGGGCGCAGGATGGTGGCGCAGGGGGCCATCTCGGTCTGGCCATAGAAGTTGTAGAGGCGCATGTCGGGCAGGCGGCGCGACAGTTCCTCGATCACCGCAGTCGGCATGATCGAAGCGCCGTAATAGCCCTGCCGCAGGCTGGTCAGGTCGCGCTTGTCGAAATCGGGGTGGCGCAGCAGCGCGATCCAGACCGTCGGCGGGCAGAACAGCTTGGTCACCTTTTCGCGCTCGATGGTTTCCAGCATGGCAGCCGGGTTGGCGCCGTCATGCAGGATGCTGGTGGCGCCGAGGTAGAGGTCGATGGTGAGGAAGCAGTCGAGCTGAGCGCAGTGGAACAGCGGCAGGCAGTGCAGTTCGATGGCGTCCGGGCGCATTTCGCCGTCGGAGATCACCGTGACGTACTGGGCATAGAGCGCGCCCGAGGTCAGCAGCGCGCCCTTGGGGCGGGACTCGGTGCCGCTGGTATACATCATCTGGATCGGGTCGTCGGGGCTCATGTCGACCCAGGGTTCCGAGGCGTCGGGATGGTCGAACAGGGCCTCGACCGGGGACCAGAGCGCGGAGACCGCCGCGCCGGAATGGTCGATGGCGTAGAGCAGACGCGGGCGGGACTTGACCAGATCGAGGGCTGCCTCGGCGGTGGGGCAGAGCGAGTCCTCGCAGATCAGGGCGCAGGCGCCGGAATGGTCGAGGATATAGGCCACGTCCTCGGCGTTCAGCATGAAGTTGACCGGGGTGGTGACGGCGCCGATCCGGGCGATGGCAAAGCGCAGGATCACGAAGGCGCGGCTGTTGCGCGAGAGGAGCGCGACACGCTCGCCCTTGGTGATGCCCGCCGCGGCCAGTGCGTTCGCGGTCCGGTTCACCGCCTCGTCGAGATCGCGGAAGGTATCGCGATGATCACGGAAGGCGAGGGCGAGCTTGTTCGGGGTCCGCGACGCACTGCGGCGCAGCAGGTCACCGAGCTGCTGGCCGCGTGCGCGGCGTATGCCCGTGGTGACATTGTCGTTGGTCTGCATGTTCATGTTATCCTCCATCCCGGGATCTCCTCCGATCCCGGCGAACCTCAGCCAAAGTGGGTCGGCAGAAACAGTATCAGTTGCGGGGCCGCCGACAATAGGAGCAGCACCAGCAGGTCCATCAGGATGAACCACATGACGCCACGGAAGATCGCGCTGGTCTTTACGAGGTCCCCGACAACGCCCTTGATGACAAAGACGTTCATGCCGATGGGCGGCGTGATCATCCCGATCTCGAGCAGCTTGGTCAGCACCACGCCGAACCACAGCAGGCTCCAACCCGTCTGGTCCACCACCGGAAGGATGATGGGCAAGGTGAGCAGCATCGAGCCGATGGGTTCGAGGAACATGCCGAGCACGAGATAGACGAGGATGATGCCTGCGAGCAGCAGGACCGGGTTGGCCCCGATGGCGATGATCGCTTCGGACAGGTAGTCGCCCGCGCCCGAGAGCACGAGGAAGCGGGTGAGCAGGCTGGCCCCGACGGCGATGATGATGAGCGAGGCGGTGGTGGTCATCGTTTCGCGCGCGGCCTGCATGAAGCGCGAGAGGGTCATCTCGCCCCGCAGGGTGGCCACGATGCAGGCGAGGAAGGCGCCGACGGCCCCGGCCTCGGTCGGGGTGAAGATGCCGCTGAAGAGACCGCCGAAGATGCCGAGCATGACCATCAGGATCGGCCAGGTGTCCTTGAGCGCGTAGAAGCGTTCGGCCATCGTCACCGGCTCGTCGCGCATCGGCGCGAGCTCGGGGTTGAGCCGCACCCGGATCAGCACCACGGCCACGTAGCCGATTGCCGTCAGGACCCCCGCGGCGATGCCGCCAAGGAAGAGCTGGGCGACCGAGACCTGCGCGATGACGCCGTAGAGGATGAGGATGATCGAGGGCGGGATCATCGCCCCGATGGTGCCCGCGACGGCGACCGTGCCGGTCGCGAGTTCGGGGTGATACTTGTGCTTCATCATCTCGGGGACGGCGATGCGCCCCATCGCGGCCGAACAGGCCAGCGACGACCCCGAGACGGCGGCGAACCCCGCCGAGCCGAAAATCGCGGCGATGGCGAGGCCGCCCGGCAGCACCGACATCCACGCCCGCGCGGCGCGGAACAGGCCGGCGGTGAGGTTGGTGTGAAAGCTGATGAACCCGAGGAACAGGAACATCGGAATCGAACTGAGCACCCAGTTCGCGGCGAACTGGTAGGGGATGACCCCGAGCGAGCCCCAGGCGACGTTCCAGTTCTTGAGGATCCAGAGGCCCACGAAGGAGACCGCGATCAGCGCGACGCCGATCTGGATCCGCATGGCGATCAGCACGAAGAGCGCGCCGAGGCCGGTCAGGCCGATGGCCACATCACTCATGAAGCATCTCCAGGTCGTCGAGGGGATGGGTCAGGGCGCTTTTCACCCCGAAGACTTCGGTCACCAGCTTGTAGAGCGCGACCAGCGCGATAAGCCCGGCGCCGATGGGGATGGCCCAGTAGCTCTGCCAGACCGGGATCATGTCCGAGCCCTGTTCGATGGAGGCGCGGATCTTGGTCTTGCCCATGGCGATCTCGAAGCCGCGCCAGGCCAGCAGCGTGAAGACCGCCGAGGTGAGGACGAAGGACAGCCAGCCAAGTAGCCGCTGCGCGAAGGGGGGCAACATGTCGGCGACGATCTCGACGGTGATATGCGCCTCCTGCTTCTCGGCGACCGCGAGGGCGACGAAGGTCACGATGATCATGTAGTAGTGGGCGACGATGGTCAGCGTGCCCGGCAATGGCTGGTTCAGGAGATACCTGCATGTGACGTCCGCCGTGACGTGCAGCATCATCAGCACGATGCTGATCGTGCTGATGAAGGACGCCATGCTGACCAGACCCGCCAGGGCCCTGCCGATGAGTTTCATGTTTCAAACGCCTGTCTGGACTGGAAGGCGTGGCGCGCGGATGTCACCGCGCGCCACCTTGTCGGATCACATCCCGTAGGTCGCGATGTCGATCTTGGAATAGATTTCATTCCAGTAGAGATCGGCGAGCTGGTCAACGTTCTCGACGCCGTCGATCAGCTTGGTCCAGCGGGCGGCAAGTTCGCGCATCCCGGCGATGGCGTCCTCGCCGTTCTCGACGCCGAACTTTTCGCGGTAGCTGTCGACGATCGCCGCGAGGTCTTCCTCGATGAACTTCTGGTTCATCGTGTTCAGCTCGTCGGATGCCGCTGCGACCTCGATGCCCTTGGCGCGCGAGTCGTTCATGCCCTTGTTGGCTTCTTCGAGGTAGACCCAGGTCATTTCGGCCGCGAGGCGGGCGTTGGACTTCATCAGCGCCGCCTTGTCCTCGTCGCCTAGGCCCTGCCAGCGGTCGAGGTTCATCATGGTCGGAACGGTGAACTGGCCGCCCGGCAGACCGGTATAGACGTGCTTGACCACGTCGATGAACGAGAAGTTCACCAGTTCGGCGGGGTTGGAGGCGGTGCAGTCCAGCACCCCCTGGCTCAGGGCCTCGAAGGTCTCGTTGATCGAGATCGAGACCGGCACGGCGCCCATCGCCTCGGCCCAGCGGGCCCAGTAGGCGCCACCGGCGCGGATGCGCTTGCCCTTGAGTTCGGCAGGCGAGGTCACCGGGACGACGCATTGCAGCGCGTAGGAGGTGGTCGATCCCGCCCCCATGTAGACCTGGTTCTGGGCCGCGACCTCTTCCTTGCAGGAGGGGCAGTTCAGCAGCACGTATTCCGACACCGCCCCGGCAAAGGCCAGCGAGCTGCGCTCGCCAGACAGGCCGTCGAGTTCCATCAGGGTCGAGAATTCCGAGATCATGTTGAGCGTCGGGAACTCAGCCGAGAAGTAGGGCGTCAGGATGGTCGAGAGGTCGGCCAGCCCGTCCTTGAGGCCCGCGTTGCTTTCGGCAAAGCTGAGCAGGCTGAGCGGGTAGACCTTCATGGTCAGGTTGCCGCCCGAGTTTTCCTCGACCGATTTGGCGTAGTTCTCGAGGGCGCCCGTGGGCCCCGAGTTCGGCGGCCAGCCGCCGGCATAGCTGAGTTGGTCCGCCGCGTGGGCAGAAGTGGCCAGGGCGATCATCGCTCCGCCGGCCATCAGGGCGCGTCTGGTGTAATGCATTCTGTGTTCTCCTCCAGTTGGGTCTAGCTGTCGCTATGAAAATCGAACCCGGTCTCCTGCCCTCGGGCAGCTCCTCCATTGGCCGGGCATCGCCGGCCGACCGGGTTCAGGAAATTGATGAAAGTCGGGTGGGTCTCCTTTCGTGAACGGCCGGGCAACCGGGTTTTTGGGTCAGCCGCGACCGGAAAAATCGGGCGGGCGCTTGGCGCGGAAGGCGGCGACCCCCTCGGCGAAATCGGGGTGTTCGCCGGCCTCGCGCTGAAGCTTGCGCTCGGTGCGCAGGGCAGCGAGGAAGTCCTCGTCGGCGGCGCTCCAGCAGGCCTTGCGGATGAGGCCGAGCGCGCGCGACGGTCCGGCGGCGAGCTTCTGCGCGATTTCCATCGCGCTGGCTTCGACCTCGGCATCGTCGATGACGCGGGTGATCAGGCCCCAGTCCAGAGCCTGCTGCGCCGGGATCTTCTCGGCCAGCAGCATCATCTCCATCGCGCGGACCCGGCCCACGGCACGTGTCAGCAGCCAGGTAGCGCCGCCGTCGGGCACGAGGCCGATGCGCGCGAAGGCTTCGAGGAAGTAGGCCGAGCGGCCCGCGCAGATGATGTCTGCCGCCAGCGCGATGGAAGCGCCGACACCGGCCGCCGCCCCGCGCACCGCCGAGACGACAGGCACCGGCAGGTCGCGGATGGTTTCCATCAGCGGGTTGTATTCCTCTTCGAGCGTTGCCCCGACGTCGAAACCTTCGAGCGTGTCGGGGATCGACCCGCCGAGGTTCGCGCCGGTCGAGAAGGCGCGCTCGCTGCCGGCAAGGACGATGGCGCGGGCAGTCCGGGCTTCTTCCTTGAGGTGCCGGCGCAGGCCCGCCGCCATGTCGCCGGTGAGCGCGTTCATGGTGGCCGGGTCGTTGAAGCGGATGACCGAGACAGGCCCGGTACGTTCGATAAGCAGGGTCTGGGTCACGCTCTTCTCTCCTCTGCGCTGTTCGGGGTCAGGCCCATTGCGGTTCCTCCCACCACGGGAAGAAGCCCGGCATGTCGCTGCCAACCCGGTCGGGGAACTGGGCGTCGCGCTTTTCAAGGAAGCTCGCGACGCCCTCGGCGGCATCTCCCGAGGCGCTGCGGGCGGCGATGGCCCGGCTCTCGATCTGGTGGGCGGCCATCGGGTGGTCTGCGCCCAGCATCCGCCACATCATCTGGCGCGTGATCGCGACCGAGACCGGGGCGGTGGGGGCCGAGACCTGCTCGGCCAGCGCACGGGCGGCGGGCAGCAGGTCGTCGGGGGCGTGGGTCGAGCGCACCAGCCGGGCGGCGTGAGCCTCGTCGGCGTCGAAGACGCGGCCCGACATGGTCCATTCCAGTGCCTGCGAGATGCCGACGATGCGGGGCAGGAACCATGACGAGCAGGCCTCGGGCACGATGCCGCGGCGGGCGAAGACAAAGCCGAAGCGGGCCTTGTCGGAGGCGAGGCGGAAATCCATCGCCAGCTGCATCGTGGCGCCGACGCCGACGGCCGGACCGTTGACTGCGGCGATCACCGGCTTGAGGCAGCGGAAGATGCGGAGCGTCAGCAGCCCGCCGATGTCGCGGTTCGCCGGGTCGGACCAGACCGCTGGGTCGGTCGAGGCGGGATCGACCTTGGCGGAGGTGAAGGCATCCTCATCGTCGAGGTCGACCCCGGCGCAGAAGGCGCGGCCCGCGCCGGTGACGATGACGGCACGCACGGCGTCATCGCTGTCGGCCACGTCGAAGGCGGCGATCAGCTCGCGCGCCATGAGGGCGGAAAAGGTGTTCAGCCGCTCTGGCCGGTTCATCGTGATGGTCAGGATCCCGCCGTCGAGATCGGTGGCGATGGTCTGGTAGCTGTCACCCGGCATGGCGTTTTCCCCCTGCCGTGTGCGGCGGAACGAAGTGGGCAAGGTTGCGGCCCATCTCGGCCTTGGCGCGCTTGAGTTCGTCGCGCGCGATGACCTTCAGATGCACCTCGTCGGGGCCGTCGAGGAAGCGCATGGCGCGGCCCCAGGTCCAGAGGTAGCTGAGCGGTGTGTCGGGCGTGATGCCCGCAGCGCCGAAGACCTGCATGGCGCGGTCGACCACGGTGGTCTGCAAACGGGCGGCCATCACCTTGATCGCCGAGACGTCGATGCGGGCCGCCTTGGCGCCGCCCTTGTCCATCTTCCACGCGGTCTGAAGCATCAGCAGGCGCGCGGCGTCGATTTCGATCCGCGACTGCGCGATCCAGTCCTGGATGTTGGCGTTGTCGGCCAGGGCCTTGCCGAAGGTCCGCCGTTCGAGGGCGCGTTCGCACATCAGTTCAAGCGCCAGTTCGCACTGGCCGATGGTGCGCATGCAATGGTGGATGCGGCCGGGCCCGAGGCGGGCCTGCGCCAGCATGAAGCCGTCGCCTTCCTCGCCGAGCATGGCAGTGGCCGGGACGCGGACATCGCGCAGCACGATCTCGCAGTGACCCTCGGGCGCGTGGTGATGCATGATGGGGACGTCGCGGACGATTTCGAAACCGGGGCTGTCCATCGGCACGAGGATGAAGGAGTGCTTGCGGTGGGGGTCGGCATCGGGCGCGTCATCGGAGACACCGAAGACGATGGCGAGTTGGGCGTTCGGGTGCTTGGCCCCGGTCGAGAACCACTTGCGCCCGTTGATCACGTATTCATCGCCCTCGCGCCGGATGGTGGTGGCGAGGTTGGTCAGGTCGGACGAGGCGGCGTCGGGTTCGGTCAGGCCGACGATCGAGCGGACCTCGCCCCGCAGCATCGGTTCCAGCCAGCGCTTCTTCTGTTCGGGGGTGCCGAAGCGCTTGAGGATTTCCATGTTGCCGGTGTCGGGCGCGTTGCAGTTGAACACCTCGGGGCTCCAGGGCACGCGGCCCATCATCTCGGCCAGCGGCGCGTATTCGAGGTTGGTCAGGCGGGTGCCGGGTTCGTCCTCTTCCAGCTCGGGGGTGAAGAGGTTCCACAGACCGGCCTGGAACGCCTTGGCCTTGAGCGGCTCGATGACCTCCAGCGGGTAGATCCCCTCGGCGGCCAGCTCGTGAAAGCGGCGGTTGGCCGGCATGACCTCGTCGGCCATGAAGCTGCGCAGGCGGTCGAGCATCTGGAGGGTGAGCGGGGAGTAATCGAAATCCATCAGGAGGTCCTTGCGGGAGTGAGGGTCTTGTCGGAGGCCAGCACCTGTGCGGCCAGTCGGGCGAATTCGGGGGCCAGCGCGCCGATGGCCATGGCGTCGTGATGTGCGGCCTGACCGGAGAGGGCGCGGGCGGTGATGCCTTCGAGGATCACCGACATGCGGAAGAGGGCGAAGGCGCGGTGAAAGGGGCGCAGCTCGGCCGCGCATCCACCGGCGGCCCGGTAGTGGTCGAGCAGTTCGGCATCGGAGGGCAGCCCCAGCGCGGCAAGGTCGAGCCCGGCGAGCCCGCCCATCTGGTCGGGGCGGAAGGCGTGGAACATCAGCCAGTGTGCGAGGTCGGAGAGCGGATCGCCCAGCGTCGACAGCTCCCAGTCGAGCACGCCCGCGATGCGTGCGGGGGCGAGCCCGAGCATCAGGTTGCCGATGCGGTAGTCGCCGTGAACGATGGTCGTCGGGCTTTCGGGCGGGAGGTTGTCCGCGAACCATGCGGCCAGTTCATCGACCAGCGGATCGGGGCGGGTGCGGGTCGCCTCCCACTGGCGCGACCAGCGGCGGGCCTGCCGTTCGTAGTAGCCGCCGGGGCGGCCGTAGTCGGACAGGCCGACGGCGGCCCAGTCGACCCGGTGCAGCCGGGCGAGGACGGCGGCTGCGTCGCGGTAGATCGCGCGCCGGTCTTCCGGGGCGACCCCGGGCAGGGCGCTGTCCTCGGTCACGTCGCCGTGGAGGCGTTCCATGAGGTAGAAGGGGGTCCCGATCACGGCGGGGTCTTCCTCCATCATCACCATCGCGGGGATCGGTAGGCCGCTTGACGCGAGAGCGGACAGCACGCGGTATTCGCGGTCGATGGCATGAGCGCTGGCCGCGGTCTCGCCGCCGGGTTTCTTGCGCAGCACCATCTCGCGCCCGCCGCAGGTGACGAACCACGTGGGGTTCGACTGGCCGCTTGCCACCGGCGCAAGCGTCACCGGTCCGCCAAGGGCCTTGGTCAGCCTGTCCGGATCGAAGTCGGGTGCGATCGTCATCAGAAGACCTTGCTGGCGTTGATCATGGGGGTCTGGTCGGCCAGCCCGGCGAGGTTCACTCCGCGCCAGAAATCTTCGATGTGGCGCAGGGCCCAGTCGCGCGCGGTCTCGGCGTCGCGGGCCTTGATCGCCTCGACCACGCGGCCGTGCGCCTCGATCTGGCGGTCGAAGCACTGCGGCACGCGTGGCGCGACCTGATGAAAGCCGTTGTAGAGCAGCAGGGCGATGGGTTCGCGGGCGAGGCTGAGAACGCGGTTCTTGCCCATGTCGGCGATCATCGTGTGGTATTTGGTGTCGAGTTCGATGGTCTCGCCGATGTTCTTGCGGGCCTGGACCAGTTGCTGGTGCAGCGCGTCGAGTTCGGCGATCTCTTCGTCGGTGCCGCATTCGACGGCGAGGGTGGCGGCCAGCGGTTCGGTCTGGCGCGCGACCTGCCAGAGTTCGCGGAAGCTGACGTTCATGAGGGTCATGGCGCGCCCGGCGCGCGAGGCCAGTTTGTCGATCTGGGGCAGTGTCACCTCGAGCGTGCGGGGGGTCGGGCGGAACACCAGCCCGTCGCGTTCAAGCTGCCGCAGGCCCTCGCGCACGGTCGAGCGGGTGACCCCGAAGAGTTCGGCCAGTTCCACCTCGCCGGGCAGGCGCTCTCCTGTCTTGAGGGTGCCGTCGAGGATCTGGCTTTCGATCTCTTCGGCGACCTGTTGATAGGCGTAGCTGATCTTGAGAGGGCGTGCGCGCAGGGTCATCGTGCGGTCTCTTCCGTGGCTTTGCTGGTCATTGCGGGTATGCCGGATTGGCGGCGTGGTCGGTGTTGCTGTCGGTGTTCAGGCGGAACGAGGCGCAGGAATATCGTTCCGACGCAGGGAGTTGGGCCCGCATCGGTCAACGGTCCGCGCACCGCGACTGGGTCGCGGCGGGGGCCGGTCCTTGATCTTGCTGCTGTAGCTATTGCCCGGGGGCGATCAGAGGCGTGTCACCTCTTTCCCGGACGGAGCACTGGTTCGCCCACGCAATCGAATCCCTCCCTTGATCTCAAATGCGATGCGTTAGTGTCGGACATTCCGGCATTAACGCATCTGCGTCAAGGGTCAATTGGTGAGGACATTACCGTCCGGGGCAGGGTCGTTCAGCGAACGAACTGGTCCACGTAATCGGCGCCAAGGCCGACCTTTTCGTAGTGCGCGCGGCACATGTCGATCTTGGTGAAGACGTCTTCGTAACTCATCGTCTTGCCGTAGGGATCGACGTAGAGCATCACGCCGTTGACCTGGAACATGGTGATCATCTCGTCGACGTCGTCGGGCACGACGAGCGTATGTGTCTCGCCCGGGGCTTCGAAGACATAGCCGCCTTCCTCGGCGACCCAGTCGTGTTCGAGGTAGTGCCAGCGGCCCCGGAGCACGAGGCCGTGTACCGCCTGCGGGTGGCGGTGGCGCGAGAGGACGCCGGATTTGCGCACGCGCAGAAGGTTCATCCAGTAGCCCTGGCTGCGGTTGAGGCAGAGCGGGCGGAAGGCCACGTTCTCGGCCTGCGGGACCCAGACCCTCTCGTCATCGGGAATGGCCTTGGGGATCACGATCTCCTGCAGCGCGTCCTGCGGGAAGGGAAGCTGGTAGGGGGTGCGGGCGTCGGTATCGGTGTCTTCGAGTGGCATGTCGGCTCCTTCGGGGGGTTACATTGCAGCGTAGCCGCCATCGACAGGATAGACGCTGCCGGTGACGAACGAGGCCTGGTCGGAGAGTAGCCAGGCGGCCAGGGCTCCGACCTCGGAGGGCTGGCCCCAGCGGTTCAGGGGCGTGCGCCCGAGGATCGGGGCGTTGCGCGCAGGGTCGGAGCGCAGTGCTTCGGTCATCTCGGTGGCGATCCAGCCCGGTGCCATCGCGTTGACACGGATCCCGTCTGCCGCCCATTTGCCCGAGAGCGCCTTGGTCAGCTGCGCGACGCCACCCTTGGAGGCCGAGTAGGCGGGGACCAGCGGGCCGCCGAAGTAGCTGAGCATCGAGGCCGTGTTGACGATGGCGCCGCCCTGTCTGGCGAGGAGCGGGTGGGCGGCGAGGCAGCAGCGCATGGTGCCGGTCAGGTTGATGTCGATCACCTTTTCGAAGGTCTCGATGTCATACTCGCCGCCGCGCACGAGGATGCCGGCGCAATTGACCAGACCGTCGAGCTGTTCGATTCCGGCGAAGAAGGTGCGCACCTGCGCCGTGTCGGTCACGTCGAGGACGGCGGTGCGCGCCTCGGGTGTCTGCGCGGCGAAGGTCCCGACCTCCTCCGCCGAGACGCCGGTGGCGGTGACGGCCCAGCCCGCGTCGAGCAGGGTGGAGGCGACACCGGCGCCGATGCCCCGGGTGCCGCCGATAATGACTGCGTGTTTCATTCAGGTCTCCGAGAGGAATTTCAGCACCGCCTCGCGGCGGGGCATCGGGGCGACGGCGCCATACCCCTGCGTCGACAGGGCGGCGGCGGCATTGGCATAGGCGGCGGCGTCGAAGGGGGTGTCGCCTGCCACGATGCGGGCAAGGAAGGCGCCGTCGAAGGTGTCGCCCGCAGCGGTGGCGTCCACCGCCTTGACCTGACGGCCGACGATGCGGCGGCGTTCGTCGGGGGTGGCGACCAGCGTGCCTTCGGCCCCGAGGGTCAGGGCGACGACCCCGGCGCCGAGGCCGAGGTAGAAATCGGCAATCGCATCCGGATCGTCGAGGCCGGTCAGCTGGCGGGCGTCGTCGAGCCCGGGCAGGGCGATGTCGCAGCGGGTCATGGCCGAATGGATGACGGCGCGGGCGCGGGCGAGGGACCAGAGCTTGAGCCGCAGGTTGGTATCGTAGGAGACCTTGCCGCCAGCGGCTCGGACGATGTCGATGGCCTCGAAGGCCGCGTCGGCGGCACTGTCCGAAATGGCCTGGCTGATGCCCGAGACATGCAGGATCTTCGCCGACTTCAGTGCCGCGACCGGCAGGTCGGCGGGCCCCATGCGCGAACTGGCGGAGCCGGCCCTGAAGTAGCTGAACTGGTGCCCGTCGGGGCCGTGGGTCACAAAGTAGACGCCGGTGTGCGCATCGGGCCGCTGCCGGATGCCGGAGGTGTCGACGCCCTCCTCGGCCCAGAGCTGCATGAAGCTGTCGCCGAAGGTGTCCGCGCCGACATGGGTGATATAGCCGACCCGCGCGCCCTGTCGGGCGGCGGCGATGGCGCAGTTCGAGGTGTCGCCGCCATGTCCGGGCAGGTAGCTGCCGTCGGGCTGCTGGTTGAACTCCAGCATCGGTTCCCCGAGGCAGAGGATATCAGGTGTCATATCGCCTTCTCTTGGTTTGGCCGCGCCCCGGAGAGCGCGGCCGGTGGTCGGTTCATTCCGCGGTGTAGGACTGTCCCACGCCGGGGATTTTCCAGATCCGGAAGTTGGGGATCGCGGGGTCTTCGAAGTTCATGTCGCCATCGACCCAGACGTGGAGATGGTTGGAGACCACATAGAGCGCGCCCTCCGGACCCCAGGCCAGCGTGTCAGGCCAGTTCATCTCGGGGTGGTGGACGAAGCGCGAGAGCTGCCCGGTCTTGCCGTCGAGCTTCATCAGGCCGTCGAGCGAGAGGGCGGTCAGGTAGACGTTGCCCTCGCTGTCGGCGGTCATCCCGTCGGTGTTGGAGGGCAGCGACGTCACCACGTCGACCGCGTTTTCGAGCACCGTCTCGCTGACCTCGAAGTCGCGCAGCAGGTCGGTGTCGAGGCTGTAGAGCGTGTTGCCGGTCAGGTTGGTCCAGTAGAGCGTGTCCTTGTCGGCGCTGAGCGCGATCCCGTCGGCGCCGGTCAGCATCCCGCCTCCCTTGAGCACGGTGCGGTCGTCGATGTTGAAGAAGAAGTTCGGTTCGTTGTTGGTGAACTTGGACTGATCGAGGATGCGGCGCGCGGTGCCGGTGTTGCTGTCGTAGACGATCAGCCCGCCGTGCAGCGGATTGCAGAAGATGCCGCTGTCGGTGATGTAGCCGAAGCCGGTGTCGTTATCGACGGCCACGTCGTTGAGGAAGGAACAGGCCGGGTCGGCCTCTTCGGCGCTGAAGTCGTAGCGCTGGACTTCCTTGTTCGCCTTGATATCCCAGAGCACCAGTTTGGCGTCGCCCGGCTGGTTCGGGGCGCCCGCGACATGGCCCTGATCGAGGATCCACATCACGTCGTTGCGGTCGATCTCGAAGCCGAGAACCGCCTTGAGACCGGCGGCATTGCCGATCGCGTTCATCTCTTCCGAGGGATAGGCCTCGAGCTCCCATGTCTCGCCGTTCTTGACGAGTTTCGACAGGGTCGAGGGGATCTCCGGCCCGCCCCAGCGGGCGGTCGAGACGTAGATGTTGCCCGCGCTGTCGACCTTGGCCCCCTGCATCAGGGCCTTGCCGAAGATGGCGCTTTGCTCCCATGCGGTCCGGGTGGCCTCATCCTTGACGGCATAGGGCAGGCTGTTCCACTCTGCCACCACTTCGGGCTGATGGTCTTGCGCCCAAACCGGGGATGTCAGAGCCACGGTAAGGGCCAATGTTGTGACGTTTCGTTTCAGCATTCGTTCCTCCCTTGCTGAGCTTTGACGGCCTGTGGGCTGTTGCAGCAGCCTGCAGGCCACCAGTCACCGGGCTAGATGCGCCCGTATTTCTCCAGACCTTTCTTGAGCGATCCGGATTCGATGATGAGGCGGGCCTGTTCGGCCTCGCGCGCGTCGATTTCGCGCGCCATCTCGAGGACGGCCTCGGCATGTGCAATCGGCACCACGACGCAGCCGTCGATGTCGCCCACGATCAGGTCGCCGGGGTGGACGATGACGCCGCCCATGTCGACTTCGACATTGGCCGCCAGCGTCTTGGCGCGCCCGAGGGTGGTGCCGGGGCAGACGGTGCGGGAATAGACCGGGAAATCGTAGTCACGGCGGATCTCGACGATGTCGCGCACGCCGCCGTCGAGCACGGCGGCCTCGTGCTTGTTCGCCACGGCACCTGCGGTCATCAGCCCGCCCCAGACGGCTACATCCACGCTGCCATTGGTCGAGATCACGATGACCGAACCCGGCTCCGAGGCGTCGATGATGTCGAGCGCATGCTGGGGCGGCAGGAATTCGTCGGTCGGCCCTTCGAGTACGGTGACGGCGGGGCCGACGATCTTGGTCTCGTTGATCCGGGGGCGAATCTCGTGGTTCAGCAGGCCGGATTTGCCGGCGATCTTGTCGACCGCGTCCGCGACCGAGGCGGTGGCTGTCCCACGGAACCCTTCGATCAGCTCTTGCAGTGTCATGTCGTTCGTCCTTTCGTTTCGTTGTTGATCGGGGTGCGCCGCCTCACCAGCGGTTCACCCAGTTTCTTGGCGGCTCGCCCTGCAGGACCCGCGCGATCTCTTCCGCGGCGTTGCGCTGCAACACGGCGACGGACCGTTCGGAGTACCAGGCGGTGTGATCTGAGAGCACCGTGTTCGGGGCGGAGAGCAGGGGGTTGTCGGGGGCGACGGGTTCGGTCTCGAAGACGTCGATCCCGGCGCCGAAGATGAGGCCCCGGTGCAGGGCGTCGGCCAGCGCCGCCTCGTCGGCGAGACCGCCGCGCGAGACGTTCACGACGATGGCGGTCGGCTTCATCCGGGCCAGCCGTTCGGCGTTCAGGATGTGATGGGTCTGGGGTGTCAGCGGCGCATGGAGGCTGATGACATCGGCCTGCGGGAAGAGGTCGTCGAGCGCGACCTTGGTTACATCGGCGCTGCGGGCGGCCTCCTCGTCGAGGAAGGGGTCGTAGACGATGGTGCGCGCAAAGCCGATGGCGCGGAACTTGGCAGCGGTTGCGAGGCCGATGCGGCCGCAGCCGATCAGCCCGAGAGTCGCGTTCACGCGGCTGGGGACAGGGGCGCGCTGGCCGATGCCCCAGTCGCCCCTACGCACCTCGGCATCGCGCGAGACGATGCGACGCTGGACCGAGAGATAGAGCGCCAGCGCGTGTTCACTGACCTCGTTCTCGGCGCCGTAGTCGGGCACGTTGGCCACGTAGACCCCGCGGCGCGCCGCGAGGTCCCTGTTGATGTTGTCGACGCCCACGCCGTAGCGGACGATGACCTTGAGGTTCGGGCAGGCGTCCAGTTCGGCCTGCCCGACCTCGGTTTCCCTGACCAGCAGCGCCACCGGATCGAGCGCCTTCAGGGCCGGGACCGCGTTGCTTTGCTCGCCTATCGGAACGATCTCGGCGTCAAACCCGGCCAGCACCGAGCGCTCGGTCTGGTAATCGGCGTAACCCGGTTCGAGAATGGCGATGGTCTGCATCTTCACAACGCGATCCCGCATGGTTCAGAACTGGTCGCGATAGGCCTGGACGGCGGCGTCCAGCTTGTTGGGCCAGTCCTCGCCGATCTCACTCACGATGTATTCGCGCACGGCGGGCTGAGACTTCTCGCGGAACATTTCCTTCTGCTCGGGCGAGACCGGGACGACCTCCATGCCCTTTTCGCTGAGGATGGTGGCCGCGTTGGCATCCTGCGCGGCGGTCATGCCGCGGTGGATGGTGATGGCGATCTGGACGCACTGGTTGACGGCGGTCTTCTCGACATCGGTGAGGCCTTGATAGAAGTCCTCGTTCATCAGGTAGGCGTGCCAGCTGAACACGTGCCCGTCGAGCGAGACGTACTTCTGGTTCTGGTAGAGCGAAGCGTTGACGATGTTGGTCACGCCGTTCTCCTGCCCGTCGACGACGCCCTGCTGCAGGGCGCCGGGCAGTTCCGGCCAGGGCACCGGGGTGGCCGAGGCGCCGAGGCTTTCGACCAGCGTGATCCAGACCGGTGCGGTCATCACGCGCATCTTGAGCCCTTCCATGTCGGCGGGCTCGGCAACGGGGCGGATGTTGTTGGTGAAGTTGCGCACGCCGTTGTCGGCAACGCCGAACATGCGGATGCCGGTCTGGGCCAGCATGTCCTCGGCCATCTCCTTGCCGAAGTCGCTGTCCATCACCGACCACGCCATCGCCTGGTCATCGAAGAGGTAGGGAAGCGCGAGGACAGAGAAGGGTTTGTAGACCGAGGAGATGGGGCCATCGTGGATTGCCGCCATCTGCACGGTGCCAAGCTGGAGGCCCTCCATGATCTCGGCGTCGCCGCCAAGTTGCGAGGCGGGGTAAATCTGGACGTCGATCGACCCGGCGGTCTTGCCCTCGACGCAGCTCTCGAACGCCAGCGCCGCCGCGTGCTTGGGAGAGCTGAGGTCGGCGGACTGGAAATGGGCATACTTCAGATCCTTGGCGACCGCCGCCTGCGCGGAGATGGCCAGAGCCGCGGTTGCCGTCGCGGTCAGTAGCTTTGACATGGTTTTCATGAGGTTCCTCCCTTTCATGTCAGTTTGAAAACCCGAGCCAGGTCGGGACGAATGTGCTGATCCCGGGCACCAGGATGACCAGAAGCAGCACGATGAGTTCGGCGAAGAGAAGCGGCAGGACGGCGCGGGACAGTCCTTCGAGCCGGAGCTGGCCCACGGTGGCGATGACGAAGAGCACAGGGCCGACCGGAGGCGTGATCATCCCGATGGTAAGGTTCAGCACCAGCATCATGCCGAATTGCAGCGGGTCGACTCCGGCGCTGTAGGCGATGGGGCCGAGGACGGGGGTCAGGATGATCAGCGCGGGCAGCGTGTCGATGAAGAAGCCGCAGACCAGCGCAAAGCCCGCGAGGATGAAGAGAATGCCAAGGCGGCTGTCGGTGATGGCCGCGATCTGCGCCGCGAGGGACTGCGGGATCTGGAGGTAGGTCAGCAGCCAGGCAAAGATCGAGGCCATTGCGATGATCAGGAAGACCGAGGAGGTGACCACGGCTGCGCGCGAGAAGGCACCGAAGAGCGACTGGAGCGTGAAGGCGCGCCGCACGACGCCAAGCAGCAGGGCATAGGCCGAGGCCACCGCGCCCGCCTCGGTCGGGGTGAAGATGCCGAAGACGATGCCGCCAAGGATGATGGCGGGCATCACGATGGCGGGCAGTGCCGCGAGCGTGGTTTCGGCCAGTTCCGAGCGTGAGGCCCGCTGGTCGCGGCCGCGATAGTCGTTGCGGACCGACACGATGTGGTTCGCCACCGCGAGCGAGAGGCCCAGCAGCAGGCCCGGCACGATGCCGGCAAGGAACAGGCCCGCCACCGTCACGCCGCTGGTGGAGATCGCGAAGATGACCGCGAGGATCGAGGGCGGGATGATCGGGCCAATGGTCGCCGTGGCGGCCGAGAGCGCCCCGGCGTAGTTCTTCTCGTACCCGGCCTCGCGCATCATGCGCATGACGATGGCCGAGGGGCCTGCCGCGTCGGCGAGGGCCGAGCCGCTGATGCCCGCGAAGAGCATGGAGACCAGAACGTTCACGTGACCGAGGCCGCCGCGCAGGTGCCCGACGAGGGCATTGGCGAAACGCAGCAGCGCGCGGGTCAGCCCGCAGGCGTTCATCAACTCGGAGGCGAGGATGAAGAAGGGCACCGCCATCAGCGGAAAGCTGTCGATCCCGGCGAACATGCGCTGGGTCGCCACCAGCGGGTTCAGCCCGCCGTGCAGGAAGATCGCCGAGATGCCGGCAACGCCCATGGTGAAGGCCACCGGCAGGCCGAGCAACATGGTGGCGAAGAAGAGGATGATGAGGGTCTTGGCCATTGTTACGCGTCCGACCCTGCCTCGCCACCGCCGGCGAATTCGAAGTCTTCCGTCACGAAGCGGCGCGCGAAGAACAGGAGATGGACAAGGAACAGGGCACAGCCGATCGGGATGGCCATATAGGGAATGCCGCGCGGGATGCCGGTGGACATGGTCTCCTTGTTCCAGCCGAACTGGACAAATTTGATCCCGAGCCAGAGCATGGTGGCCATGAAGGCGAACATGATCAGCAGGGTCAGGATGCGCAGCCCGAGGGCGAGAGGCGGGGGCAGCATAGTCTGGAGGGCAGTGATCGCCACAAGGCGGCCCTCGCGCAGGGCGAGCCCTGCCCCGGCGAAGGCGCCGAGTATCATCAGGTGGCGTGCCGACTCTTCGACCCAGGCGAAGGAATGGCCAAAGCCGTAGCGGCCCACCACGTTCATGAAGACGATGAAGAAGACTATGGCCAGGACGAGGGCGACGAACCAGCGGTTCGCGGCCACGAAGGCGGATTCCAGTCGTTCCAAGCGTTCCTCCCCGATACGCTTAAGAGCATTTTCACGCAGCCTGACATACTGTATGCCAGTTTGTCAACGGCAGTACATTGTATGCCAGTTCCTCATGGTCTAAGATCTGGCGAAGGAGGCCGCGATGAAGAACTTTGAGCGTCCCAAGTCATTGACGGAACTGGTTTCCGAAACCCTGCGGGACTGGATCATCTCGGGCGACCTGGAACTGGGCAGCCAGCTTTCAGAGGCCCGAATCGCCTCGGAAATGCAGGTGAGCCGCACCCCGGTCCGGGAGGCGATCAACCGTCTCGAGATGGAGGGCCTGCTGATCGTGGAGCCGCAGCGCGGCAGCTTCGTCTTCTCGCTGGAGCCGACCGAACTTGCCAAGCTCTGCGATGCGCGGCTGTGCCTCGAGTCGGCAGCGATGATCGCGGCGATCCGGCACGATCCCGACCGGCTGGCGCAGCAGCTTGGGGAATGCGTGGACAAGATGACGGCTGCCCGCGCGGCGGATGATGTTCCGGCCTATCTCCAGCTCGATTCCCGGTTCCACCAGATCCTTCTGGACGAGTCCGACAACCGGTTTCTGAACGACGCCTACCAGACCATCGCGCAGAAGATGTCGGCGCTGCGCAACCGGCTGGGTCGGCATCCTGACCACATGGCCAAGTCCTACCGGGAACACATCGAGATGCGCGATGCCGTCGCGGCCCGCGATACCGACAAGGCGCTTGCGATCCTGCGCGATCATATCGGGCAGAACGAAGGCTCGTACTGGAAGATGGCGACCAGTCGCTGATTTCCGGGCTCTGCCCTCACCTCCACTGGTTATTCGATGACCCGCGCCTCGCCGGAGCGGGCGAGATGGCGCTTGCATCAATGGCCATTGGATGCATAGTCGAAATAGCGCAAAATTTCCGGCGGGAGGGTAAATTTTGCAGAGTATTGGGGAGGCTTTCCGGCTGGCATTTACCCTGGTGGTGACCGGGGAGGCCGATCTGTACGAGATCGTGGCCCTGTCGCTGCAGGTCAGCCTGAGTGCCACCTTGCTCGCCTGTCTTGTCGGTCTGCCGATCGGTGCGCTGGTCGCGGTCAGCCGGTTCCGGGGACGGGGCCTTGTGCTGGTGGTGATGAACGCGCTCATGGGGTTGCCGCCGGTCGTCGTTGGCCTGCTGGTCTATCTCTACTTGTCCCGTTCCGGGCCGCTCGGATTTCTCGGCCTGCTCTATACCCCGGGCGCCATGATCCTTGCGCAGACCATCCTGATCGTTCCCATCGTTGCGGCCCTGTCGCGGCAGGTGCTGGAAGATCTTCATGCCGAGTATGCCGAGCAGTTCCGCTCGCTGTGCCTGAGCCGCTGGCAGAGCGTCACGACATTGCTCTGGGACGGGCGCTACGCGCTGCTGACCGTCGGGCTCGCGGGGTTCGGCCGGGCGGTCGCCGAGGTGGGCGCGGTCATCATCGTTGGCGGCAACATCGACCACGCGACCCGGGTGATGACCACGGCCATCGCGCTGGAGACCTCGAAGGGCGACCTGCCGCTGGCGCTGGCGCTGGGGATCGTCCTGCTGGTGCTGGCGCTGGGGGTGAATGCGGGGGTTCAGTCCCTTCGCATGAGCGCCGCGCGGCATGCGATGGTGGGGGCAAGCCATGTCTGATCTTCAGATGACCGATGTCGTTCCGCTGGTTCCGCGTGCGCGGACCGGGGTGGGACATGTCGCGCCGCTGCTGCCGCTGGAGGTCAGTGGACTGCGCCTCGACGTGGGGGGTGCGGCCCTGCTGGACGGGGTCGATCTGACGCTGGCGCCGGGCGGCTGCACCGTCATCATGGGGCCAAACGGGGCGGGCAAGAGCATCCTGCTGAAGCTGCTGCACGGGCTGCTGGCCCCGAGTTCGGGCAGCGTGAGCTGGAACGCCCTGCCGGCGACGCAGGCGACAGCGCGGCAGGCGCTGGTGTTCCAGAAGCCGGTGCTGCTGCGCCGGTCGGTTGCCGCGAACATGGATTTCGTCCTCAAGGCGCGCGGGGCCGACCGGGGACGGCGCGATGCGCTGCTGGAGGATGTCGGGCTGGCCCACAAGGCGCGCCAGCCCGCGCGCTTGCTCTCGGGGGGCGAGGCGCAAAGGCTAGCGCTGGCGCGTGCGCTGGCGACCGATCCCGAGGTTCTGTTCCTCGACGAACCCACCGCGAGCCTCGATCCCGCCTCGGTTCTGGTGATCGAGCGGATCGTGGGCGAGGCCTGTGCCCGGGGCACACGGATCGTCTTTGTCACTCATGACATCGGGCAGGCGCGGCGCATCGCCGACGAGGTGGTGTTTCTCCACCGCGGGCGGGTGGCCGAGCACAGCCGCGCCACCGACTTCTTTCCCGAGCCCCGTTCGCAGGCGGCGCGGGACTATCTGGCGGGCAAGATCATCGTCTGATCGCGCTCGCGACCACGCAAGACAGCAAGGCACAAAGGAATTCTCATGACCATTGTCAGACTCATCGCGACCACCGCGCTCTCGCTCTGCCTCGCCGGGGCGGTTGCCGCGGAAGATACGTCGATCATCGTGCAGTCCACGACCTCGACGGCGAACTCGGGGCTCTACGATTACCTGCTGCCGATCTACAGCGGCGAGAGCGGGATCACGGTCAAGGTGGTTGCCGTGGGCACTGGGCAGGCGATCAAGAACGCCGAGAACTGCGACGGCGACCTGCTGCTGGTCCACGCCAAGGCATCGGAAGAGAAGTTCGTGGAAGCGGGGTTCGGCACCAAGCGGACCGACCTGATGTATAATGACTTTGTCATCGTGGGCCCCGAGAACGACCCGGCGGGCGTGGCGGGCAGCAGCGACGCAAAGGCCGCACTGACCAAGATCGCCGAGACCGGTGCGCTCTTCGCCTCGCGCGGGGATGACTCGGGTACGCACAAGAAGGAAGTCGCACTGTGGAAGGCGGCGGGCGTCGATCCCAGCTCCGCCTCGGGGGATTGGTATCGCGAAACCGGGTCGGGCATGGGCGCGACGCTGAACGCGGGGATCGGGATGGGGGCCTACGTGCTGACCGACCGGGCGACCTGGATCAGCTTTCAGAACAAGCAGGACTACAAGATCGAGGTCGAGGGCGACGAGACCCTGTTCAACCAGTATGGCGTGATCCCGGTGAACCCGGAGAAGTGCCCCTCGGTCAAGATCGACGCGGCGCAGAACTTTGCCGACTGGCTGCTCTCGTCCGAGGGACAGGAGGCCATCGCGGCCTACAAGGTGGACGGACAGCAGCTGTTCTTCCCCAACGCGCCGAAGGAGTGATAGGCTCCGGGGGGCGGCGCTGTGCCGCCCCCTGACTCAAGAGCCCATGACCGACCAGCAGATCCCGCCCCACGAGTACCTGACCGTCAAGGAACTGGCCGATCTGCTGCGCCTGAAGGAGCGCAAGGTCTATGATCTTGCCGCCTCGGGCGAGGTGCCCTGTTCGCGGGCGACGGGCAAGTTGCTGTTCCCGGCGGCGGGTATTCGAGCGTGGATCGAGGGCGCGCAGAGCGGCGCGGCACGACCATCGGTCCCGCGGCCGGGCGTGTTCCTTGGCAGTCACGATCCCCTGCTCGACTGGGCGATCCGCCAGTCACGGTGCGGGCTGGCCACCTTCTTTGACGGCTCGCTGGACGGGCTGGTGCGCTTTGTTTCAGGCGACGGCGTGGCGACGGGTCTGCACGTGCGCGACAGCGTCGGCAGCTGGAACCTCGCGGCCGTGCGCGAGGCCGCAGCCGGGCAGGACGCGGTCCTGATCCGCTTTGCCGCGCGGCGGCGGGGGCTGGTGCTGCGGCCGGACGGACCCGCACCGCAGGGGCTGGCCGAGCTTGCCGGATTGCGGCTGGCGCCACGGCAGGAGAGTTCCGGCACCGCCGGGCTGTTGCGCGACCTTGCCGCGGAGGCCGGGCTGGACCTTGGCCGGGTGAGCGAGACGCCGATGGAGCGGACCGAGGACGACGCAGTGCAGAGCGTCAGGCGGGGCGAGGCGGACGTGACCTTCGGGCTCGAATCTGTCGCTTTGGCCTACGGGCTGCCGTTCGTGCCGGTCATCGAGGAGCGGTTCGACCTGCTGATCGACCGCCGGGCCTACTTTGAACCGACGATGCAGGGGCTGATGGCCTTTTGCCGGTCCAATGCGTTCAGCCAGCGGGCGAAGAGCCTTGGCGGGTATGACGTGAGGGGGCTGGGCGAGGTGGTCTGGAACGCCTGACGCCTCAGGGCGGCGAGGTCTGGTCCTGATCCCACTGCGCGATCTTGCGGTCGATGGTCTTGCGCGACACGCCGAGCCGCCGTGCGGCCTCGGCCCGGTTGCCATCGCAAAGGTCGAGCATGTGCAGGATGTGCCGCTGGAGCACGAGGTCGAGGTTCTCGATGGCCTGCGCACCGGTGACCGAACCGGCGCCCGCGAATTCCTTGGGAAAGCTGCCGAGGATCACCGAACGCTCCACGAGGTTGCGCAACTCGCGCACGTTGCCGGGCCAGTCGTAGCGGCGCAGCTTGAGCAGGGTCTGTTCGTCGAGATCGAGGCCGGGCATCCCGAGCGCCTGCGAGAACTGGGTCATGAAGAGGGCGGCCAGTTCGAGGATGTCGTCGGAGCGGTCCGAGAGGCGGGGCATCTCGACGTTCAGGATGTTGATGCGATGGTAGAGATCGGCGCGGAAGCGGCCCTGCGCCACCAGTTCGGCGAGGTCGGCGTTGGTCGCGAAGAGAAACCGCAGGTTCAGCGGCAGTTCACGCTCGGCGCCCGCCGGTCTGATGCGCTGGTCTTCCAGCACGCGCAGCAGGGCCGCCTGCAGCGGTTCGGGCATCTGCGCCACCTCGTCGAGGAACAGGGTGCCGCCATCCGCCAGCAGCAGGAGGCCGGGCTTGAGCCGCTCGCCGTCGGCGATGCTGCCGAAGAGTTCCTGTGCCATGCGCTCGGTCGCGATGGCGGCGCAGTTCACCGGCACGAAGGGTTTTGCGGCCCGGTCGGACAGCTGGTGCAGCTGGCGCGCGGCAAGCTCCTTGCCGGTTCCGCTGGCCCCGGTGAACAGGACAGGGGTGGGCAGCGGCGCCAGCTTGGCCAGAAGGGCGCGGGTGGCCACCATGACCTCGGACTTGCCGAGCAGCTTGCCCTGAAACTGGCCGGTGCGCAGTTCGCGGCGCAGCAGGGCGTTGTCCCGGCGCAGGTACTTGCGGTCGAGCGTGCGCGCGACGGCACCGAGGATCTGGTTGGCGCGGAAGGGTTTGAGGACGAAATCGCTGACTCCGGCGCGCAGGGCGGCGATGGCGGTTTCTAGGTCGGCGTAGGCGGTGATCAGGATGGTGTCGCCGAAGAAGCCACGCCGCTGCTGTTCGGCGAGCCATTCCAGCCCGGTGGTGCGGGGCATCACGTTGTCGAGGATGACGAGGTCGAAGTGGGCGGCGTCGATGCGGGCGGTGGCCTCGGCCGTCGAGCCGGCCTCTTCGACGCGCTGTACCCGGGGGGCCAGCGTCTTGACGAGGAAATTGCGCATTCCGGGTTCGTCATCGACCACAAGGATCGAGGCGCCCGCGAGCGTCGGCCCGTAATCGTCCCGGGGCAGGTCCTTTCTGGTCACGCGCCGGGTATCAGTCGAGACGGACATTGGGGCTTGAGTAGACCTCGGCCGAGGACATGCCGACCTCGTGCAGGCCGAAGTAGGCCACGATACCGATGACGATGATGGCGGCAAAGCCGGTGAGCATGGCTTTCATCTCGATTCACTCTCCTTTGCGGCCCGCCGAACCCCGGCGGGCCGGGCGGGGGCCGTCACCTGGACGGGGCGCTGTGATTGCGGATTGTAACGGTCGGCGCGCCGTTCGCAAAGCGCGCCGATGGATCTGTCGTGTCGCGCGGTGCGCGGGTCACTCGGCCGGGGTCGTCGTGGCGCGGCCTGCCTCGGCCTCTTCCCGCTTGACCTTGTCGTACCAGATCGAGTGGTGCTGGTGAGCCCAGTTCTCGTCGACTTCGCCGGTGCCCATGGCGTCGTAGGCGCCCTCCATACCTAGCGTGCCGATATAGATATGGCCGATGATCATGGCCATCATCACGAAGGCGACGATCGCGTGCCACAGCTGGGCGTACTGCATCTCTTCCTGCGGGGCGAGATGGACCGGGAACTCGCTCCAGCCGAACCACCCGGGCACGCCCCAGCCGTTCAGGACCGAGAAGGTGTGCGAGAACAGCGGCATGTCGAAGGGAAAGAGAAGCGACAGACCGGAGACCGAGACCGAGGTGCCCAGAACGATCACGCCCCAGAAGATGATCTTCTGACCCGCGTTGAACTTCTTCGCGGGCGGGTGCTTGTTGCCGATGATCCCGCCGGCCTGTGCGAACCAGGTGAGGTCGGTGCGGTCGGGCAGGTTGTGCCAGACCCACATTACGAAGACCATGACGAGGCCCAGCATGAAGGCCCAGCTGACGTTGTTGTGGATGAACTTGGAGCCGATTAGCAGCACCGAGTTGAACTCGTGTCCGAAGACCGGGATCAGGAACTTGCGCCCGAACAGGGTGAAGAGCCCGGTGAAGGCCAGCAGGATAAAGGATCCGGCCAGCAACCAGTGGGCAAAGCGTTCGATCCACTGAAAGCGGAGCACCGTGCTGCCTGTGCGGCCACCCTCGATCTTGACCCGGCCACGCAGCAGGAAGAACACCGCGAGCAGGACGATGGTGCCGAGCAGCAGCCAGCCGCCGTAGGTGGCCAGCGGCCCCTGACGGAAGTGCAGCCACCACATGCCGCCGTCCTGGATCAGGACCTTGCCGTTGGGGTTGATTGTGGACGTGCGCACGTCGGCCTCGTTGTAGCGCATGGCGCGCCAGAGGTCGGCGTCGGAGGCGCCGCCGCGGGTGTAGAGGTCGGATACCTGCGGGGGTTCGCCGCCGATGTTCTCGCGTCGGAAGGTGTCGTCGACCTTGAGGTTCTCCTGACGCCGCAGGATGTCTTCGAGGGTCTGCGCGCCGCCGGTGGCGGAACGGTCGATCTGCGTGGGCGCGTCCGTCTCCTGCGCCGCCACGCCCAGGGGGGCGGCGGCCAGCAGGACCAGTGCGAAGAGGGCCGTAAGCCGGGCCAGCATGGTCTTCTCCCAGAATAGAGTCGCATGAACGCCGCGCGGAACAGCGGCAGGCGCCGCCCCGCGCGGGTCAGTCCGGTGCCGGCAGGCCGTGCGGGCCTGCCGGGAGAACCTCAGGGGTTCTTCTTCTCGTAGGCGGTGCCCCAGCCCCAAGCGCCCGAGCCGAAGCCACGGGCCACCACGCGCTCGCGGTAAATGGCCGACACCTGGTCGCCATCCCCCGCAAGCAGGGCCTTGGTCGAGCACATCTCGGCGCAGAGGGGCAGTTTGCCCTCGGCGATCCGGTTGCGCCCGTACTTCTGGAACTCGGCCGCCGAGTTGTTCTCTTCCGGGCCACCGGCGCAGAAGGTGCACTTGTCCATCTTGCCGCGGGACCCGAAGTTGCCCGCCTGCGGATACTGCGGCGCGCCGAAGGGGCACGCGTAGAAGCAGTAGCCGCAGCCGATGCACAGGTCCTTGGAGTGCAGGACGATGCCGTCCTCGGTCTGGTAGAAGCAGTCGACCGGGCAGACGGCCATGCAGGGCGCGTCGGAACAGTGCATGCAGGCCACCGAGATCGAGCGCTCGCCGGGCGCGCCGTCATTGATGGTGACGACCCTCCGGCGGTTGATGCCCCAGGGCACCTCGTGCTCGTTCTTGCACGCGGTGACGCAGGCGTTGCACTCGATGCAGCGTTCGGCATCGCAGAGGAATTTAGCTCGTGCCATGTATCGCTCTCCTTACGCCGGCATGATCTTGCAGAGGGTGGCCTTGGTCTCCTGCATCTGGGTGACGGAGTCGTAGCCGTAGGTCTGCGCGGTGTTGGTGGATTCGCCCAGGACGATCGGGTCGGCCCCCTCGGGATACTTCGACCGCTGATCGACCCCCTCGAAATGGCCGCCGAAGTGGAAGGGCATGAAGGCGACGCCTTCGCCCACCCGCGGGGTGACCATGGCCATGACCTTGACCTTGCCGCCCTCCGGACCCTCGACCCAGCATTGTGCGCCGTCCCGGATGCCGTAGTTGTTGGCGTCGCGGGGGTTGATCTCGACGAACATGTCCTGCTGGAGCTCGGCGAGCCACGGGTTCGACCGTGTCTCGTCGCCGCCACCCTCGTACTCGACCAGTCGGCCGGAGGTGAGGATGATCGGGAAGTCCTTGGAGAAATCGTTCTTCTGGATCGAGGCGTACATGGTCGGCACCCGCCAGAAGGACTTGTCCTCGTAGGTCGGGTAGTCGGCCACCAGATCGCGCCGGTTGGTGTAGAGCGGCTCGCGATGGATCGGGACCGGGTCGGGGAAGGTCCAGACCACGCAGCGGGCCTTGGCGTTGCCGTAGGGGGCGCAGCCGTGCAGGATCGCCACGCGCTGGATCCCGCCCGAAAGGTCGGTCTTCCAGTTCACGCCGCCGATCTGCTCGGTCCAGTCGGACGGGTAGGGTCCGGTGTGGGACTGTTCGCCCACCTCGGTGTCCGTTTCGGGGCGCGCGTCGATGTAGCCCGCGACCCACTCGATCATCCGCCGCTCGTAGGGCGTCAGATCGCTGTCCCAGCCCATGTCGATCAGCATCTGCATGGTGAACTCGGGATAGCCGTCCTCGATTTCGGACCCGACGGTGTAGGAGCCCTCGGCGAGAAGGTTCTCGCCATTGCGCTCGACCCCGTAGCGGGCCCGGAAGGGCAGGCCGCCGTCCTTGACGGCCAGCGACAGGTCATAGAGGTTCGCCGATCCCGGGTGGTTCATCTCGGGCGTTCCCCAGGCGGGCCAGGGCATGCCGTAGAAGTCACCGTCGCAGGGACCGCCGTTCGCCCGCAGCGTGGTGCGGTCGAAGGTGTGCTGGTTCTCCATGTGCTTCTTGAGCCGTTCCGGGGACTGGGCGGTATAGCCCACCGTCCACATGCCGCGGTTGAACTCGCGGGTGAGGTCCTCGATCAGCGGCTCCTCGCCATTCACCTCGATGTTGCGGAACAGGCGGTCCGCAAAGCCGAACTTGGTGGCGAACTTGTGCATGATCGTATGGTCAGGCAGCGACTCGAAGAGCGGCTCCACCACCTTGTCGCGCCACTGCAGCGAACGGTTCGACGCGGTCACCGAGCCGGAGGTCTCGAACTGGGTCGAGGCCGGCAGCAGGTAGGTGTTGTCGGTCCGGTCGTGCAGGATGGCCGAGACGGTCGGATAGGGGTCCACCACGACCAGCAGGTCGAGCTTTTCCATCGCCGTCTTCATTTCCTTCAGGCGGGTCTGTGAGTTCGGAGCATGGCCCCAGAACACCATCGCGCGGGTGTTGTCGGGCTGTTCGAGGTTCTCCTTTGCCTCGAGCACGCCGTCGATCCAGCGCGAGACGGGGATGCCGGTCAGGCCCATCATCTCCTTGTCCTTGCCATCCTTGCCTTTCAGCATGGCAAAGCGGCCCTTGAGCCAGTCGAGATCTTCCTGCCAGACGCGGGCCCAGTGGGCCCATGCCCCCGCGGTCAGGCCGTAATAGCCCGGCAGCGTATCGGCAAGCACCCCGAGGTCGGTCGCGCCCTGCACGTTGTCATGGCCGCGGAAGATGTTGGTGCCGCCACCGGCGGTGCCCATGTTCCCCAGCGCGAGCTGCAGGATGCAGTAGGCACGGGTGTTGTTGTTGCCGTTGGTGTGCTGGGTGCCGCCCATGCACCAGATCACGGTGCCGGGACGGTTGTTGGCCAGCGTCCGCGCCACGCGCTCGAGCTGGGCACCGGGAACCCCGGTCACACGCTCGACTTCCTCGGGCGTCCAGTTCTTCACCTCGGTGCGGATCTCGTCCATGCCCCAGACGCGGCTGCGGATGAACTCCTTGTCCTCCCAGCCGTTCTCGAAGATGTGCCAGAGCAGTCCCCAGACCAGCGCCACGTCCGAACCGGGACGGAACCGCACGTATTCGTCCGCGTGGGCGGCGGTGCGGGTAAAGCGCGGATCGCAGACGATCAGCGGGGCGTTGTTCTGTTCCTTGGCCTTCAGGACGTGCTGCAGCGAGACGGGGTGCGCCTCTGCCGGGTTGCCGCCGATGATGAAGATTGCCCTGGAATTGTGGATGTCGTTGTAGGAGTTGGTCATGGCGCCGTAGCCCCATGTGTTGGCAACGCCCGCAACGGTGGTCGAGTGACAGATCCGGGCCTGGTGATCCACGTTGTTCGTGCCCCAGTAGGCCGCGAACTTGCGGAACAGGTAGGCCTGCTCGTTGCTGTGCTTGGCCGAGCCCAGCCAGTAGACCGAGTCCGGCCCCGAGCTGTCACGGATCGACAGCAGCTGGTCGCCGATCTCGTTTATCGCCTCGTCCCAGGAGATGCGCTGCCATTCGCCGCCCACCTTCTTCATGGGATACTTGAGGCGACGTTCGCCGTGGGCGTGTTCGCGCACCGATGCGCCTTTGGCGCAGTGTGCCCCGAGATTGAAGGGGCTGTCCCAGCCGGGCTCCTGCCCGATCCAGACGCCACCCTGTACCTCGGCCAGGACGGTGCATCCGACGGAGCAGTGGGTGCAGACCGACTTGATCGTCTTCACCTCGCCCGTCGCCGCTGTCGCGGCTGTTGCCCGGGTCACGGTGTCGCCCGTTGCGGCCACGGCCGCGAGCCCCCCGATTGCCAGACCCGACCCGCGCAGGAACGCGCGGCGGTCGACCGAGGCGTTGGCCACCTCGGAAAGGATACTTGTCCGCTGGGGGCGTCGCGCAACCCCGTTGGTCTTTTTCCTCAACATGTTTCTATCTCCCCGTGCGTGCTCGGCCCCCGCATGGTGCCTTGCTTGCTTGGATTATGCTCAGTGCCTTGGACAGTCGGGCGTCACGCAACCAGTCGTCCTTGGCGGGAAGTGCCTCGTCCGGTCAGAACCGGGCGGCGGCGTAGTATGCGCGCGTGTGCGCGGTGTCCTGCATCTTGTTCGATGACAGGTCCGGTTCCGACGCTTCTGCCTCGGTGCCGGTCGTGGTCGCCACGGCGACCGCCGCGAGCGGCGCCGCCGTCGAGGCGAGTTTCAGGAAATCGCGGCGGCTGGTCGCCTCCTCGTCTTTCCGCTTCATCGAGAGACCTCCTCTCTCTGGGTTATGGCGGTTGCCCGCCCTGTTGCGGATCACTCCGCGCTCATCCGGAAGGCTTCGGATTCGATCTCCATGAAAGCCCGGCCGAGACGTCCGACCGGGGCATAGAAGACCGAGTTCCTTGCGCCTTCGAGATCCGAAAAGAAATGCGCCGCCCAGGGGGCGACATGCTTGTTGAAGAAGGTTTTCTGCTGGCCGAGGGTCGCGGGCGAGCCGAAGCGGCCGACGATCATCGCGCCCATCATCTCCATCAGCGACGCGATGTTGTCCTCGGGTTCGAACACGTTCTCGGCCCGGGCGAGGCCGCGCGCGGTCATGTCCTGGCGCAGCGCGGCGAGCGGTTTCTCGTTCAGGAAGCCGGTGAGGTAGTAGGACGCATAGGGCAGAAGCTCGCCCCGGCCGAGACCGATGAACAGGCGGTTGTACTCGCTCTCGACCGCGCGGGGCTTGGAGATGCGTGCCACCTTTGCAAGCGTGGTCACCGCTTCGCCGATGGGGCTGGCATCGCCGGTCAGCCCGGCGGTCTGGTCGATCAGGCCCTGATCGGCAGGCCGCGCGAGGATCAGGCCGAGGAAATTGTAGAGATCGGCGCGGAGGCGATCCTCCTCGGTGATCTTGGCGGCGGTCAGGTCGGGGGCTGCGGTCATGTCGGCGGTCCGTGTCAGCTGGTTTCGAAGGTAAAGCGCATGCGGCGCGCGCTTGGCGGCAGCGGGCTTTCCTCCGGTTCGGGGTCAGGTTCGGCGATGGCGGTCACCGTGGGTTCGGCGGGGTGCAGTGGCGGCAGGTCTGGCTGCACTTCCACGGTCGGGCCCCGGGTTTCGGGCGCGCGGAGCTGCGAAAGGGGGGCAGTGGCGATATCGGCTTCCGCCTCGCCGGTGGCCGGTTCGTCCCGGCCGATGTGTTCGAGGTGCGCGAGGAGACCCTTGCCGACCTGATAGGTGGTCCGGAAGTCGCTGGCCGGGGTGACGATGGTAAAGTCTTCGTCGTAGTCGTTCAGCCCGTCGAGGCAGGCGAGCACCGGGTTCGACCGCCAGAGGGCGCGCAGGGCGCGGTTCTTGAGGCGGCGCGGCAGCTGGGACTCGAGGAACTTGCGCGCCATTTCCCCGTTGGTGATCTCCTCGGGCAGGGGCAGACCGGCCTCGGCCAGCAGGTCTTCGTCGGAGCGTTCGGCCAGCTGTGCCTCGGTCTCGGCGCGTTGTGCCTGCTCCAGCGCGTCGACCTCGGCGCGGGACTCGGCCTCGACGGCGGCCTTGCGGCGGGACCAGAAGTCGCTCACAGCAGCCTCCCCCTCTTGAGGGTGGGCGAGGCGTAGATATCGGCCGGCTTGGCAATGCGCGGATCGCCGATGCCATCCTGATGGCCATCGACCTTCTCGCCCTTGCGGCGGCGCTTGACGAATTCCTCGTCCTCGTGGTGACGCTCGACGAAGTCGCCGACCCAGGCCAGCAGCCCGGGCGGCATCGGAACCTTTTCGACGATGTCCTCGCCGCTGTCGCAGTAGTCCTGCGCCTCGTAGGGCGAGGCGGTGATCAGGACGATCTCGTAGGGAAACTCTCCGAGGACCTTGCGCATCACGACGTAGACGCTGGGGGCGCGGGCGGTGATGCCGTGGAGGTAGGCCTCGGTCTCGGCCTGGTAGAGTTCGAGGGAGACGGTCGCGGCGTGGTACTCGACGGCATCGCCCTCGCGGCGCAACTCGCGCCAGTGGGCAGGCCCGGCGCCGGGCAGCACGGCAATGGCCCGCCACGACCACTTGGCCCAGCGGGTCACGCCGGGCGTGCGTCGCAAGACGACCCCGACCGGCATGTATTGGTCATTGCTCGGATAGTTCGACACGTTCGTTCAGCCTCTCCCCGGAACGATGATAGAAGCAGGCCCCTGCCCCGTGGGAAGGGACAATATGCGCAAAGGGTAAGCTTTTGCGTGGTCAGGTCAAATTGGGTAGTCCGTTTGGGGTAGGGATGGTGGTTGGGACAAACTGTCCAATCCGAGCTTTTTTCTCTGGAATGATGCCGCGATGCGGCATGCGAATCACCTGGTCGTGCGGCTATGCCCGGGCCGCCCCCGATGATTCGGGGCGCCCGGGAAATTGAGTTGTGAGAGGGGGCGAATCGGGGCTAGCTGTGTGTCTAACCGAGCGAAGAGACGGCGGTTCTGACCCCGCTCGCCAGGAAGGATGACATGACTAAGACCTTGATAACATGCGATTGCATGGGCACCCAGACGATCGACGCCAAGGCGCTGTCGGCGGCGACCGGATTCGAGGTGACGCCCCCCTGCCATGCGCTTTGCACCGCGCAGATCGAGCTGGCCGCGAAGGGGTTGACGTCGGGGAATGTTGTTCTCTGCTGCACGCAGGAGGCGCGCACCTTCGAGGCGCTTGCCGAGGAGCTCGTGGTGGAGCCCGCACCGCTGCTGGATCTGCGAGACCGGGCAGGCTGGAGCGCCGACGCGGCCCCGAAACTGGCCAAAATGTCTGCGCTGGCCGCGGAGGCCATGCTGCCTGCCTCGCCCGAGCGGACTCTCGACGTGGTGTCGGAGGGTCTGTGCCTGATCCTCGGCCCGGCGGATGTGGCGCTGGAGGCGGCGGACCAGCTGGCGCCCCACCTTGGCGTGACCGTGTTGCTGGACGAGACCGAAACAGTGCCCGACAGCCGCGCCTTCGACGTGGTTACCGGCAGGCTGCGGCAGGCGCAGGGGGCGCTGGGGCAGTTCCGCGTGACCATCGACGCGCTGCGGCAGGTAGAGCCCGGCGGGCGCGGCGCGCTCACACTGGGAGAGCCGCGGGATGGCGGCGTTTCGGAATGCGACCTGATCGTCGATCTGCGCCGCGCGCCGCCGCTTTTTCCGGCGCATGAAAAGCGCGAGGGGTACCTGCGCGCCGACCCGAACCGTCCGCAGGCGGTGGCGGCGGCGGTGATGGCGGCCTCGCACATGGTCGGGACCTTCGAGAAACCGCTCTACGTGCGGACCGAGGCGCTGCTCTGCGCCCATTCGCGGGCCGGGCAGACGGGCTGCACCAGCTGCCTCGATCTGTGCCCGACCGGGGCGATCCTGCCCGATGGGGACCACGTGAAGGTGGACCCGATGATCTGCGCGGGCTGCGGCGCCTGTTCGTCGGTCTGCCCCTCCGGAGCGATCAGCTACGACGCGCCGCCCGTGGACATGACCTTTCGCCGTGTCCAGGTGCTGGCCAAGACCTTCCTCTCGGCAGGTGGTGTCGCGCCGCGCCTGCTGGTGCACGACGCCCACGGGGCCGAGATGATCCGGCTGTCAGCCCGCCACGGCGATGGGCTGCCTGCCGACGTGATCCCGATGGAAATGGCGGCCATCGGTGCCTTTGGCCATGCCGAGACGGTTGCGGCGCTGGCGGCCGGTTTTGCCTCGGTCACGCTGTTGCCCGGGCCGGGCGCGGACCGGCCCGCACTGGAGACGCAGGTGGCGCTGTCGAGCGCCATCGCGGGTGCGGGCAAGGTCGCCCTGCTCGACACGACGGATCCGGAGGCGATGTCGGCGGCGCTTTATGCCGAGGAGGCCCCGGCCCCCGTTGCGAGCCCGGTGCGCCCGATGGGGACACGCCGGCAGATCACCCGGCAGGCCGCCCGTGCACTGCACCCGGAGGCGGAGACGCTGGCGCTGCCCGAAGGGGCGCCCTATGGCGCTGTGCTGGTAAATACCGACGCCTGCACGCTTTGTCTGTCCTGTGTCTCGCTCTGCCCCTCGGGCGCGCTGGGGGACAACCCGGACCTGCCGCAGCTGCGGTTCCAGGAGGACGCCTGCCTGCAATGCGGGCTCTGCGCCAATGTCTGCCCCGAGGATGCGATCACCTACGAGCCGCGCCTGCTGCTGACCGAGGCCGCGCTGGAACAGCGGGTGCTGCATGAGGAGGAACCGTTTGCCTGTGTCGAATGCGGCAAGCTGTTCGGCGTCAAATCGACCGTGGAGCGGATCACCGAGAAGCTGCAGTCGCATGCGATGTTCAGCGGCGAGCGGCTGCGGATGATCCAGATGTGCGACGACTGCCGGGTGAACGCGCAGTTCCACTCCGAGAACAATCCCTTTGCGCAGGGCGAGCCGCGCCGCCCGCGCACCACCGACGATTACCTGAGCAAGCGGCGCGATCACTGAGCGCCGGAGGAGGACCCGATGAGCGACGATTTCAACATGTCCATGCGCAAGTTCCTGAAGCAGGTGGGCGTCACCTCGCAGCAGGCCATCGAAGAGGCCATGCGCGGGGCGGACAGTGCCGGCAAGAGCTACAAGGTCAAGGCCGTGCTGACCATCGAGGAACTGGGCCTGACCCACGAGGTCGATGGCGAGATCAAGGGACAGGAGTAGGACTTGCCTGCCACGAGGGAGACGGTTCAGGCCGTCCTGAAGACCATTGCCGACCCGGTCGCGGGCGGTGACATCATGGCGAGCGGCGTGGTCCGTGCGCTGAACGTCGATGCGGCGGGCGCGGTGCGCTTCGTCATGGAGATCCCGCCGAGCCAGGGAGCGGCCTATACGGCGGTGAAGGATCGGGCCGAGGCGGCGTTGAAGCAGGCCGAGGGCGTGTCCTCGGTCGCGATCGTGCTGACCGGGCACACCGACAAGGCGCCGCCGCCCGACCTCAAGGCACGCAGGGCAGAGCCGCAGGGGCCGCAGCCGATCCCGGGGGTGAACCGGATCGTCGCCATCGCCAGTGGCAAGGGCGGCGTGGGGAAATCCACCGTCGCCTCGAACCTCGCCTGCGCGCTGGCGCAGCAGGGGCGCCGCGTCGGGCTGCTGGATGCCGATGTCTACGGGCCGAGCCAGCCTCGGATGCTGGGGGTCTCGGGGCGGCCAGCGAGCCCGGATGGCAAGACCATCCTGCCGTTGCGCAACCACGGGGTCACCCTGATGTCGATGGGGCTGATGACCAACGACGACCAGGCGGTGGTCTGGCGCGGGCCGATGCTGATGGGGGCGCTGCAACAGATGATGTTCCAGGTGCAGTGGGGCGCGCTCGACGTGCTGCTGGTGGACCTGCCGCCCGGCACCGGCGACGTGCAGATGACGCTGAGCCAGAAGGCGAAGGTGGACGGTGCGATTGTTGTCTCGACCCCGCAGGACGTGGCGCTGATCGATGCCCGCAAGGGGATCGACATGTTCAAACAGCTGCACGTGCCGCTGCTGGGGATGATCGAGAACATGTCGACCCACATCTGTTCCAATTGCGGGCACGAGGAACATGTCTTTGGTCACGGCGGCGTGGCGGCAGAGGCGGCAAAGCTGGGTGTTCCCCTGCTGGCCGAGGTGCCGCTCGATCTGCAGATCCGGCTGGCCTCGGACGGCGGCGCGCCGGTGGTGGTCAGCCAGCCCGACAGCGCGCAGGCCCGGGCCTTTCACGATATCGCCGGGGGACTGGTGGCGCGGGGGATGGCATGAGCGGGACGCAGGAGCTTGCCTTCCCGCCGCTGCTCTGGGGCGAGGAGGTGACGAGCGACGCCTTCGACCACGCCTGCCAGCGGGCGCTGCTGGGCTGCGACGCGGGGCTGGTGGCCTACCGCATTGGCGCGGACGTGCTGGAGGGGGCGCTGGTGTTTGCGCCGGAGGTCCCGCTGCGGCAGGCCATGGCGATGCTGCCGGTCTGCGGTGTCGGGTTCCAGAACGCCCTTGGTGTGATGGCGCCGCCGGAGGTGTCGGTGCACCTCGACTGGGACGGCGGGATCCGCGTGAACGGTGCCGCCTGCGGGCGCTTCCGTTGCATGGCGGCCAGTCCGGACCCGGAGGCGGTGCCGGACTGGCTGGTTGTCGGGTTCTCGCTGCCGCTGATCCCCGAGAGCGACCGGCCGGGCGACACGCCGGATCAGACCTCGCTCTATGCCGAGGGCTGCGCCGAGGTGTCGCCGCCCGCCCTGCTCGAGGCATGGGCGCGGCACAGCCTGAACTGGATCAACCGCTGGGAGGACGAGGGCGGTCGCGCCCTGCATTCCGAGTGGCGCGGGCTGGCGCAGGGGCTGGGTGAGGATGTGGTTCGTGATGGACGGGAAGGCACCTTCCTTGGCGTGGACGAGGACTTTGGTATGCTGCTGCGAGATGGCGAGACGACCCACGTGATCCCGCTGACCACTCTGCTGGAGCCCGCCCCATGAAACTTGCCCGTGCGATACATTTCGACGAAAGCGACACCCGCGTCTTTGCCTCTCCCGCGCGCACCGGCGAGTGGTGCATCTCTGGCGGGTTCGAGTTCTCGGACTGGACCGAGGGTGACCTCGAGGGCAAGGCGCGGCAGGCCTTTGCCAACGGCTGGCTCGGGCTCGAGACCTTTGGGCGGGTAACTTTCGTGGCGGTGACTGTCGCGGAGGCCTCGGAGGTCGAAGCGCTGACCGGGCGCCTGGCCGAGCATTTCGTGACCTACTACGGTGCCCCATCGGTCGAGGCGGCGCGACCGGTGGCAGAGGAGGAAATGGCGCAGATGGTGGAGCTGTGCGAGGATCACGCGCCCAACACGCTGCTGACCGTCGCGCGCGAACTGTCCGGCGCAGGCGTCCGCGAGGCCTATCGGGTGATCGAAGTCAGCGATGCGGGTCTGGACCAGCTCGCGGTGCATGGCTCGCTGGACGAGCCGCACCAGCACTGATCTGCGTGGTCCGGTGATCCGCATCGTGCAAGGTTCGGGAACAGGGGCGGGGGCGGCCCGATGACCAGTGTCCGCCTGCGCCTGCTGATCCTTGCGCTTGCGCCGATGGTCCTGCTGATGCCGCTTTTGCTGTTGCTGGGCATGACCCGATGGACCGGTGACTATGACAAGTTGCTGGTGGCCAACGTGCAGAGCGACCTGCGCATCGCCGAGCAGTACCTGTTGCAGCTGATGAGCCGGACCGGTGAGGAACTGGGCGGGGTTGCCGGATCGGTGGCCTTCGCCGGTTCCTTTGCGGACGGTCATCCCGACGAGGCGTTCCTGCAGGACAAGCGCGCGGCGCTGGGGTTGGATTTTCTCTACTACCTGCCTGACCCGGAGATCACCGAAGGGGATGCGCGCTGGCCGGTGATCGGCGCCGCGCGGGAGGGACGGCCCGGAACCGCGATCGACATCTTTCCGCCCGAGGTTCTGGCCGCGCTGCCCGGCGGGCTCGATACCCGGGCGCGGATTGACCTGATCGAGACCAAGGCTGCCGTGCCCACGAGCCGCGAGGTGGAGGATCGCGGCATGGTGGTCCATTCCGCCAGCCCGGTGACCCTGCCCGGTCACGAGGGGGTGCTGGTGGGGGGTATCCTGCTGAACGGGAACCTCGGATTCATCGACGCGATCAACTCGCTGGTCTATCTCAACCCGGTCACCGGCGGGGCGCGGCAGGGCACCGCGACGCTGTTTCTCGATGACGTCCGCATCTCGACCAACGTGCGGCTGTTCGAGGATGTTCGCGCGCTTGGCACGCGGGTCTCGGCCTCGGTCCGGCGCGCGGTGCTGGACGAGGGGCGGACTTGGCTCGACCGGGCCTTCGTGGTGAATGACTGGTACATCTCGGGGTATCTGCCGCTGCGCGACAGTTTCGGACAGCGGGTGGGGATGCTCTACGTCGGCTTTCTGGAGGCGCCCTTTGCCGAGGCCAAGCGCGCCGCCTACCTCTGGATGATGGCCGCCTTTGCCGGGGTCATGGCGCTGTCGGTGCCGGTGTTCCTGTGGATGGCCAAGGGGATCTTCGCGCCGCTGGAGCGGATGACGCAGACCATGCGGCGGGTCGGGCGCGGCAACCTTGCCGCGCGCATCGGCCCGGTGGGGGCGCGCGACGAGATCGGGCAGGTGGCGGCGCATCTCGACGGGCTGCTGGACCAGGTGCAGGACCGCGACCTCAAGCTGCGCGCATGGGCCGAGGAACTGGAAGATCGGGTGGACCGGAGGACGGCCGAGCTGCGCGAGGCCAATGCCAAGCTGGAAGAAACCTTCCGCCAGCTGGTGATGAGCGAGAAGCTTGCCTCGATCGGCGAGATCACGGCGGGGGTGGCGCACGAGATCAACAACCCGATGGCGGTGATCCAGGGCAACGTGGACGTGATCCGCATGGAACTGGGCGAGGAGGCCGCGCGGGTGGGGACGGAACTCGGGCTGATCGACCGGCAGGTGATGCGGATGGAGGCCATCGTCGGCAAGCTGCTGAAGTTCGCCCGGCCCTCGGAATTCTCGGACTATGCGGGGGCGATCCAGCTGGGGCCGGTGGTGGAGGACTCGCTCCTGCTGGTGGAGCATGCCCTGAACAAGGGGAAGATCGCTGTGGAGACCACGCTGCCCGAGGTGCCGCCGGTGGCCATGGACGCGGGCGAGATGCAGCAGGTGGTGATCAACCTGATCCTGAACGCGGCGCAGGCGATGGGGCAGGAGGGGCGGCTGTCGCTGGCGCTGAAGCGCGAGGTGCGGGACGGGGTCGATGGCGTGGCGCTGGAGGTGCAGGACAGCGGTCCGGGGATCGCGCCAGAGAACCTGTCGTCGCTGTTCGACCCGTTCTTTACCACCCGGCGGGGCGAGGGAACCGGGCTGGGCCTGTCGATCTCGCAGAGCATCGTGCAGGGCGGCGGCGGGCTGATCAGCGCGGCCAATGCCGAGGGGGGCGGCGCGGTGTTCACCGTGTGGCTCCCGGTCGCGGCAGACTGAGACACGGGCAGGATTTACAGGCGGCGGAGAGGAACCTATCACGATGGCCATGGACTGGGATCAGGAACTCGATGCGCGGGGGCTGCTCTGCCCGCTGCCGGTGCTGAAGGCGCGCAAGCGGCTGCAGGGCATGACCCGTGGCCAGGTGCTGCGGATGCTGGCGACCGATCCGGCGGCGGTGATCGACGTGCCGCATTTTTGCAACGAGGCCGGTCACGCACTGGCAGGCACCGCCGACGAGGGCGAGGCGCAGGTCTACCTGATCCGCAAGGGATAGCGCTCAGGTCAGCCCGAAAGAGGCGTAGGGGATGTAGCGCACCGGGGTGCCGGGGGCGATGTCCGCGGCCTCGTCCGGCAGTTCGACCAGCCCGTCGGCCCAGGAGAGTCCGCTGATACGGCCGGAGCCCTCGGAGGCAAAGACCTCGGCATGTCCCTCGTCGGTGAGACGGGCGCGCAGGTATTCGCGGCGGCCCGGTTTCTTGCGCTTGGCGAAGGCGGCGGGGACAGTGAAGCCCTGCGGCGTGGTCCACCCGGCGCCCGACATCAGCGACAGGGCAGGGCGTGCAAAGACCAGCGCGCAGACCAGCGCCGCGACCGGGTTGCCGGGCAGGCCGAAGACGGGCACGTGGTTCCACATGGCGAGCGCCAGCGGGCGGCCCGGTTTCAGAGCGATGCGCCAGCTTGAGAGCGTCCCGCGGGAGCGGAGCAGGGCCGAAACGTGGTCTTCGTCCCCCGCCGAGGCGCCGCCCGAGGTGAGGATGACATCGGCGCTTTCTGCACCGGTGTTCAGCCGTTCCTCGATCTCCGACGCATCGTCGCCGACATGGCCGAGATCGACCGGTTCGCAGTGCCAGCCCTGCGCCAGCGCCAGCAGCATCGGGCGGTTGGCATCCCAGATCTGATGAGGCGCGGCGGGATCGTCAGGGGTGGCGACGATCTCGTCCCCCGTCGAGAGCACGCCGACACGGAGCGGGCGGTGAACCGGAAGTTCGGCAATCCCGAGGGCGGAGGCGAGCGCGAGTTCCGGTGCGCGCAGGCGCTTTCCGCGTGGGATCGCGGATTCACCGGCAGCAACGTCCTCGCCCGCCTTGCGGGTGTTGGCGCGGGGCTTGATTGGCCCGTCGAAGGCGACGGTGGTGCCGTCGGTCGCCGTGTCTTCCTCAAGAACCACGGTATCGACGCCCTCGGGCAGGATCGCCCCGGTCAGGATGCGGATGGCGTGGCCGGGCGGAACGGCGTGAGGATAGGGCTGCCCGGCAGCCGCGCGACCGGCAAGTAGCGGCAGGCGCTGGACACCCTCGCCGGTGGCGGCATGGGCAAAGCCGTACCCGTCGACAGCGGAGTTCGGCATTGGCGGGTTGGAGCGCTGTGCGGTGACTTCGGCCGCGAGCACCCGCCCTGCCGCCTTTGCGGTAGGTATTCTCTCGGTCCCCGTCACCGGATAAAGCGCGGCGCGCAGCTTGGCGAGCGCCTCGTCCACGGGCACCCAGGCGACACCCTGAGGCATGGCGAAACAGTCGTCGCGGAGGCGCGGCGGAAGGAGGTCGGAGTTGGTCATGTGAGACGTGGTAGCGTCTGTACCCTCGGCGGGAAAGGCCGCATGGGCGGCCAGCGCGATTGCCTCCTCGTGACCGAGGCCGAGGATCCACCCCTCCACCGGATCACCCTCGCGGGTCATGGCGTCGAGCCAGGCGGGATTGAGAGCGGCGAGCGCCCCGGCGAGGACGCGGACCTGGGCGCGGTCCTTGATCTCATTCTCCTCGCTCAGGGCGGCCACGGTCGGCGCGATCAGCGAGGGGAACAGTTCGACAAGGGTGATCGGGGCCTCGTGGCGCTCGAAGGGGCGCACGGCGAGGTCGGTGCCGAACCGGCTGCGCAGGGTGTGCAGGCGGGCGATGCCGAGCAGGGCCTGCGAGCCGACCGAGCCGGTGGTGTAGAGCTTCCAGCAGGGTTGCGTCGTCTTCAGGTGGCTTTCGCAGCCGCGCCGTTCGGGCAGGCCGTGACCGTGCCGCGCGGTGCCCTTCGGCGGCAGGCGGGGATCGTCGAAGGAGACGGGGCAGCCCCAGAAGGGGCCGACACCGGGGAACAGATCATTCAGTGCGGCGGCGACCTCGAAGCGGTTGTTGGCATTGTCCGGCGCATCCTCGATCCGCTTTGCCAGCGCGGCCCAGAGGGTGAGCGGGTCGGACGCGCCGCAGACCGCCTCGGCAAACCCCTTGGGATAGGCGAAGGGAAAGTCGAACCCGGCGATGACCCGGCGCCCGGCTGCGCGCTCGGTCTCGAAGAGGGCGGCAAGGCTCTCGGTCGCGTCCGCGCGGGTGCGATGGTAGCTCGCTTCGACCGTGCCGTTACGCGCGACGCCGATCCAGATCGCGTCCTTCGATGGTTTCGGGGGCGAGGGCGACTGCGCCCCCGACCAGTCGACCACCACGATGGTGTCGAAGCTCACAACCCGACCTCGGCGAGGATGAAATCGGCGATGGCTGAAGTGTCGTCGAGGTGGAAGCGGGGCAAGGCCGTCGCCACGTCGCTGTCGGAGGCCACGGCTCGGATCGAGCCGTTTTCCGGGGAAAGAAGCGGTCGGCCGGTGGCGATGCGGTGCGCCTCGATCTTGGGGTGGGGAGCGCCCTTGTAGCCTTCGACCAGCACCAGATCGACGGGCGAGAGGCGGGGGAGAAGATCATCCAGCGACGGTTCGGGCGCGCCGCGCAACTCGTGCATCAGGGCCCAGCGGTTGGGCGTGGCAAGCAGCACCTCGGACGCCCCCGCCGTGCGGTGGCGGTGGCTGTCACGGCCCGGCTGGTCGATGTCGGTGTCGTGGTGGGCATGCTTGACTGTCGACACGGTGAGGCCGCGCCCGGTGATCTCGGCCACCAGCCGCTCCATCAGGCCGGTCTTGCCGGAATCCTTGGTGCCGGTGACGCCGTAGAGCCTCATGCCGCCAGCTCGCGTGCGCGGGCGAGATCCTCGGGTGTATTCACGTTGAAGAAGGGGTCGAAGGGGTCGGCCGGAAACAGCGCCTCGCCCGCGCCGTGGCGATCGGTCCAGAGGACCACCTTGCGCAGCCCGTCGGTCAGGGCCGCCCGCAGGTCGTCGCGCAGGGCGACGGGCCAGAGGCCGAAGGTGGGGTGGCGGTTGATCTTGCGCCCGCCGCCGGACTTCAGCGCTTCCTCGCCGTCGCGGGGCGTGCAGGCCAGCGCCAGCAGATGGGGCCGGTCTTCGGCGGCCAGCAGCAGGCGGGGGACGAGATCGCAGGGAAAGAAGGGCGTGTCGGCTGCCACGGTCACGATGCTGTCGGCGCCCTGCGCTGCGGCCCAGTCGAGGCCGGCGAGCACGCCCGCCAGCGGACCCGGGAAGCCGGGGATGGTATCGGGCAAAACCGGCAGGCCGTAGGAGGCAAAGCGCGCGGCGTCCCCATTGGCGTTGAGCGCCACGCCCGCGACCTGGGGTTCGATCCGGTCGATGATGCGCTGCAGCAGGGGCTCGCCGCCGATCTCCAGCAGGCCCTTGTCCCCGCCTCCCATCCGCGTGGCCAGCCCGCCCGCGAGGATCACGCCGAGGGGTTGTTTCATCTTGAGTCCTCGAACCAGGACTGTATCGCGGCGCGTACGGCGCCCGGTGTTGCAGCCGTGTCCAGCAGACGCGCCGGCAAGGTGAGCACCGCGTCCCCGTGCACAAGGACGGCCGTTCCCTTTCGATGGCCGAGATAATCGAAGTCCTGCCATGCCAGATGCGCGTGGCTGCGGCCATTTTCGAGGGTGACGCCTTGCGGCGTCAAGATGACGGTCTGGCCCTTGTGCGCGCGGACTTCCAGGCGGGTGCGGACCTGTCGACGGTTGAGCAGGTAGCCGAGGACGGCCATGGCGCCGCCCATGCCGAGGCCGAGCAGGTACATGAGGGATGCGTCGGTTTCGATGTCTCTGCCTATGGCGTTGAGTAAGATGACGGCTATGACGAACGACAGGACAGCCAGACCTGCTCCAGTCAGAAGGCTGTAGAGCTTGCGCCCCCATCGCCACCCGCCGGGAAAGAGATAGTTGCGAACCAGAAGCCGCACTGCGTTCGACGCGTCGCGCTCGGTCAGGTCCATCTGCATCCGGTATTCAGGAGACATCTGCTGATTTCCTGCGCGACTTGCGGTCTTCCTCCGGCACGCTGGCCGGGTCCGCGTCGCGCACAAGACGATCTTCGCCCGAGAGGCAAACAAAGCGCTGGCCGCGCATGCGGCCGATCAGGGTGAGGCCGACCTGTCGCGCGATCTCGACGCCCCAGGCGGTGAAGCCGGAGCGCGAGGCGAGGACGGGAATGCCCATCAGCGCGGTCTTGATCACCATCTCGGAGGTCAGGCGGCCGGTGGTATAGAGGATCTTGTCCTCCGCCGGGATGCCGTGCCGGAACATGTAGCCCGATATCTTGTCGACCGCGTTGTGCCGCCCGACGTCCTCCATGAAGACCAGCGGCCGATCCTCTTGGCAGAGCACGGTGCCGTGGATCGCCCCGGCCTCGAGGTAGAGCGAGGGGGTGGTGTTGATCTCTTTCGCGAGGGCGTAGAGCCACGAGGTGCGGACTTCGGTGCGGGGCAGCACGAGCCCGTCCAGCCCCTCCATCATATCGCCGAAGACGGTGCCGACCGCACAACCCGAGGTGCGGGTCTTCTTCTGGACCTTTTCCTCGTAGGAGGTTTCACGTTCGGTCCTGACCACGACTGTCTCGATCTCGTCGTCGTAATCGACCGCGGTCACCACGTCGTCGGGGTGCAGCATGCCCTGATTGCGCAGGAACCCGAGCGCGAGGTACTCGGGATAGTCCCCGATGGTCATGGCGGTGACGATCTCCTGCCGGTTCAGGTAGATGGTCAGCGGACGTTCCTCCACCACCGAGATCTCGGTGGCGGTGCCGGTCTGGTCGGTGCCGGAAATGCGGCGGGTCAGGCGCGGGTCGTTCGGGGTGGGAAGCAGCGGCAAATCGGGCATGGTCGGGGTCGTGCGCCTCCTCTGGCCTGCGCGACCGGCATCTTGTAACCTGCGCGGACCAGTTGCAAGGGGACGGGTATGCTTGGGTACGTGACGGGCACGGGACGCGGTGAGGTCGACAGCCTGCTGCGCGACGTGGCGGACCGGCTGCAGGCCGAGGGATGGCCGCTGGCCGGGGCGGTGCAATACAACGTCGAGACCGGCCCGGAGAGCAAGTGCCACATGGACCTGCAGGTGCTGAGCGGCACCGAGCGGGTGCGGATCAGCCAGGACCTTGGCGCGCTGTCGCGCGGTTGCCGGCTGGACCCGCAGGGGCTTGAGCGGGTCGTGGGGCTGGTCAGCGCGGGCCTGCAGAGGGGGGCGGCGCTGCTGCTGGTCAACAAGTTCGGCAAGCAGGAGCTGGAAGGGCGCGGCTTTCGCCCGGTGATCGGCGAGGCGCTGTCTTCTGGCGTGCCGGTGCTGGTCGCGATCAATCACGGCAACCTTGATGCCTTCCTGGGCTTTGCCGGGGATCTGGGCGAGGCGCTGACGCAGGATGCTGACGCCATCGCCGACTGGTGCCGTGCGCGCATGGCCGAGACCTCGGCGCAGCCGCTGGCGCGGGATGCCGGTTAGACCCGGCCGGGTCAGGCGAAGAAGGGCGGCTTGAAGATACCCATCATGCGGAAGGAGCGCGCGGCCTCGGCAAGGCGCGGCCCGAGGTCGTTCTCGACGACGTCCTCGCGGGCGCGGAACCGGGGCAGGCCGCAGGACAGCGCGACGCGCAGCCCGTCGTCGGTTTCTCCGAGCGGAGTGGAGAGCGCGACGATGTTCGGGCGCCAGTCGCCGTAGGAGGTGCAGAACCCCTCGGACCGGCACCGCGCGATGCTGGCCGCGGTCAGGTCGGCGTGGGCCTCGAATTCCTCGGGAAAGCGCAGCCGGAGTTCCGCCAGCTTGTCGTAGAGCTCCTGCCCGTCGAGCAGCGAGAGCAACGCGCGTCCGCTGGCCGAGCGGTGCAACGGGCCGGTGATCCCGGCCTCGGGGATATGCGGAAAGCTTACCGGGTCGCCGACGGTCTGGACCTGCACGAACTGGTCGCCGGACATCACCGCGAGGGTGACGTTGCCGGTGCTCATCTCGGCGATCTCGCGCATCGGGCCGACCAGCTGGTGCCGCCAGCGCGTGGCTGCCATCACCGGGTAGGACAGGCCGAGGATGCGCGGGGCGAGGCGGAAGTTGCCCTTGGGGTCACGTCGCAGGTAGCCCATGTGCATGAGTGTCTTGCAGAGCCGCGAGACGGTGGCCTTGTTCAAGCCCAGCCGCCGCGCGATCTCGGCATTGGCGAAACGATCTTCCTGGTCGCTGTAGAGCGCCAGTATCTCGAGCCCCTTCATCAGGGTCGAGGACAAGGCCTGATCCGTGGCGCCTTCGCCGGGCAGTTCGCACTCGCCCGCGTCCGCCCATTGGTTGAGGATCGTCCTGCCGTCGTTCAAAGGATGCCTCGCTCCCGGTAACTCTCGATGTCCTGGTCGTCCAGGTTCAGGAGTTGCTTGTAGATGTATTCGTTATCCGCTCCCAGACTTTTTGCCGCCCAGCGGATCTTGCCCGGGGCCATGCGGAAACGCGGCACCAGCCCCTGCATCCTGACCTCTCCGAAATCCTCGTCCTGCACCGAGACGATCGCCTTGCGGGCCTGGTACTGTTCATCGGCAAAGACCTGGTCCATGCCGTAGATCGGCGCGATGGTGCCGTTGGCCTCGCGGAAGGCGGCGAGGACCTCGTCGAGCGTGTGGGCTGCGATCCAGCCGCCGAAGATGCGGTCGAGTTCCTTCACGTTCTCCACCCGTGCCACGTTCGAACTGAACCGGGGGTCGTCCACCAGTTCGGGCTGGCCTATGGCGGCGGCGTTGTAGCGGAAGGTCCGGTTGGTCGATCCGGCGAGCGAGACATAGCGCTTGTCCGCCGTCATGTAGACATCGGAGGGGGCGGAATAGGTGTTCTTGTTGCCGACCCGTTCGCGCACGTTGCCAAGCTGGTCGTACTCGATGGGCAGCGATTCCAGCAGGCGCAGGACGGCCTCGGTCATCGCGAGGTCGATCTCCTCGCCCTCCTGTCGGTCGGAGCGCACCACCTTGAGCAGCGCGGCGCAGATCGAGAAGGCGCCAAACAGCCCGCCAATCGAATCGGCCAGCGGATAGCCGGTGTGGACCGGCGGGCGGTCGGGGTCGCCGGTGATGTGGGTGAGGCCGCCCATGGCTTCGAAGATACGGGCAAAGCCGGGCTGGCTGGCCATCGGGCCATCCTGTCCGAAACCGCTTACGCGGAGCACGACGAGCCGGGGGTTGGCCTTCCACAGGGTGTCGATGTCGAGCCCCCACTTGTCGAGCGTGCCGGGGCGGAAGTTCTCGATCAGCACGTCCATCTGGCTGACCAGTTCGAGGAAGAGCCGGGCGCCGTCTTCCTGACGAAGATCAAGCGTTCCGTGGTACTTGCCCCGGTTCGTGACCTTCCACCACAGCGCCTTTCCCTCCTTCAGGGGAGGGAAGCCGCGCAGCCCGTCGCCCACGCCGGGAAGCTCCAGCTTGACGACTTCGGCGCCGAAATCCGCAAGCAGGGAGCCCGCCATCGGGCCCGCGATGATGGTGGCGATATCGAGGACCTTGAGGCCTGAAAGGGGGCCGGACCCGGTGTCGGCGGTTGTCATGAAGCTCCTCCAGTGTGAAACATGTTTGACATTTGTTACGATATTTGAAACAAGACGGTCAAGACGTGCAATTAGTGATCCTTGGGGAGGGGAGCCATGCATTTCGAGCCAACAGGCAGGGCACGAGATATCCGCAACGAGGTTGCCGGGTTCTTCGAGCGCGAGGTGATGCCGCGCCACCGGGACTGGGTGCAGCAGGTCATGCGCGAGGGACGCGAGGCCGATTTCCTTCCGGCGCTGAGGGCACGTGCCCGCGAACGGGGATTGTGGAACCTTGCCCTTCCGGAACTGGCCGATTCCGAGCCTGGTACGCGCCTCAGCAACCTTGAATTCGCCCCGCTTGCCGAGATCATGGGCAAGCTGCCGTGGGGGTCGCAGGTGTTCAACTGCCAGGCCCCGGACGTTCCGAACATGGCGATGCTGCAGTCGCTGGCGACGCCGGACCAGAAGGAGCGCTGGCTCGATCCGCTGCTGGAGGGCACCACCCGGTCGGCCTTTGCGATGACCGAACCGGACGTGGCCTCGTCCGACGCGTCGAACATCGCCACGCGGATCGACTTCGAGGGCGACCAGATCCGCATCAACGGGCGCAAGTGGTTCGCCACCGGCGGGGCGCATCCCGATTGTTCCTTCCTGATCGTCATGGGCGTGAGCGACCCGGAGGCGGGGCGGACGGAGCGCCAGAGCATGGTCATCGTGCCGACCGACGCGCCGGGCGTGACGATTACCCGCGAACTGAGTTACCTCGGCTGGGAGGATCATGTCGCGCCGATCGCGCAGATCGAGCTGAGGGATGTCGTGGTGCCAGCGGCAAACCTGCTGGGCGAGCGGGGCCGGGGCTTCAAGGGCGCGCAGGTCCGGCTCGGGCCCGCGCGTATCCACCACGCCATGCGCTGTATCGGGCTGGCCGAGATGCTGGTGGAGCTGATGATTGTGCGGGCGCGCGAGCGCACCGCCTTTGGCCGCAGCGTGATCGACTACGACACCATCCAGCGCTGGATCGGCGAGGCGCGGGTCGAGATCGACATGAACCGGCTGGCGGTACAGCGCTGCGCATGGCTGCTGGATCAGGGCGGCGAGAGCGCAAGCTGGCGGCCGGTCTCGATGATCAAGGTCTCGGTTCCGAACATGCTGCAACGGGTGGCGGACCACGCGCTGCAGATTTTCGGGGCGATGGGCGGGCTCGACGACCTGCCGATCCACCACGCCTTTGCCTATGCGCGCTGGTTCCGGATCGGCGACGGCCCCGACGAGGTGCATCTGCGCCAGATCTTCCGGAGCGAGCCGCAGCCGGAATGGTCGCTGGCCGACAGCCCCTACCTTGCCGTGCCGCAGGGTGCACAGACCGAGCGGAGGGCGGCGGAATGACCGGGCGCTTCTCGCTGCGGGCCATCGGGCTGGCCATCGTCGCGGTGCTGGGCGCCGCGCTGGCGCTCCAGTCGGTCTGGGTCGCCTGGTCGGGCCCCTGGACCATGGACTATGGGCGCAACATGCTGATGGGCGCGGCGCTGGTGATCGTGCTGATCAACTGGCCGGTCTACAATCTGGCCAACGAGCCGGGCAGGGCGGTGAAGATCGCGGGCGCGATACTGGACACGGTCCTCGTGGGCATCGTCATCCTCGCCTGCTGGCGGTTCACGCAGGTGGAGCACCTGCAGGAAGAGACCTTCTACATCTTCTCCGGCTACGACGCCTGGCTGGCGCTGGCCGGATGTGCCGCTCTGCTGGAGGCGACGCGGCGGCTGTTCGGGCTGCCCATCGTGATCATCGCGGCGCTGATGATCCTCTACTGTCTTTACGGGAACTACCTGCCCGGGATGCTGAACCACGCAGGCGTCGACCTGAACCGGACGATGCAGAATGTCTGGTACGGGTTCCAGGGCGTCTTTGGCATGCCGACCGGCGTGGTGATCCGGGTGGTCATGGTGTTTGTCGTCTTCGGGGTGCTGCTGGAAGGGACCGGTGCCTCCGACGCGCTGATCCGCTGCTCCGTCGCGCTGACCGGCCGGTCGCGTGGCGGCCCGGCCCATGCGGCGGTGGTGGCGAGCGCGCTGTTCGGGTCGATGTCAGGCAGCGTCACGGCCAACGTGGTCGGCTCGGGCACCTTCACCATCCCGATGATCAAGCGGCGCGGGTTTTCCCCTGCGATGGCCGGCGGGATCGAGGCCGCGGCCTCGACCGGCGGGCAGATCGTGCCGCCGGTGATGGGGGCCGCCGCCTTCCTGATGGCGGACCTGACCGGCGAACTCTACACCACCATCGCCATCGCGGCGCTGATCCCGGCGATCTTCTATTACGGGTCGCTCTTCGCGGCGATCTCGGTTCAGGCGCGGGCGCTGGGGATCGAGCCGATCCCCGAGGCCGAGCGGGTCAAGCTGACGCGCCGCGATTACGTGCTGTCGCTGCAGTTCATGCTGCCGATCCTTGCCATCGTCGCCGTGCTGGTCGCAGGCCGCTCTCCGGCGCTGGCCGGGTTCGCGGCGGTGGCATCGACCATCGTGCTGGGCCTGTTCCGCAAGCAGAACCGGGAGAACCCGAGGGTGTTCTGGGACGCGCTGGTTCAGGGCGGCAAGGCCTGTGCCTCGATCCTCGTGGCCGTCGGCTGCATCGGGGTGATCCTCGGGGTGCTGAACTTGACCGGCCTCGGGCTGACCTTTGCCTCGGTGATTTCGTCCTTCAGCGACACATGGCTGTTCGGCTCGCTCGTGCTCACCGCCTTTGCCTGCCTCGTGCTGGGCATGGGGATGCCGACGCTGCCGGCCTACCTGATCATCGTGCTGGTGCTGGGCCCGGTGATGACCAAGCTTGGCGCGGACACGCTGGCGGTGCACATGTTCGTCTTTTACTTCGGCGTGCTGTCGGCGATCACGCCGCCGGTTGCCATCGGTGCCTTTGCCGCCGCGCCAATCGCGCAGGCGAGCCCGATGCGGACTGCCTTTGTCGCCCTGCGGCTGGCGCTGACCGGGTTCATCATCCCCTTCATCTTTGTCTACGAGCCCTCGCTGCTGCTGGTCATCGGTTTCGACCTGCTGGACTTCGTCCGGGTCTGCGTGGCGCTGGGTCTGGCGATCTGGATGCTGAACACCGGGCTCGTCGGCTACGCGGGCGAGCGGTTGGGATGGCCGATGCGGCTGGTCCGGCTGGCGCTGGCGGTTGGCCTCGTCGTGCAGGTTCCGGCGCTGCAATACGTGCTGATCGTCGCGGCGGTAGCCCTGCTCGTTCTGCCGGGGAGGTTGCGGGGCGAGCCCGAGGGCGTGGCGTTGAACGAACGGATTTCAGAAACCAAGGGAGGACTATGATGTTTGAGAAACTCAAGACCGGCGCGCTGGGGCTGGCGGCGGGAGCGGCCCTGCTGGCCGGAACCGTCGCAGCCGAGGCGCAGAACTTTCGCATGGCTTCGCTGGGGCAGGCCTCGCCGACCACCGTCTTTTCGATCGCGGTCTCGCAGATCATCAAGAAGGAATACGGCTACAGCACCCAGCTGACCACCGGCGCGGTGGGGACGCGGATGATCGTCGACGCGGCGAACCAGCAGCTCGACCTGTTCATGACCGCGGTGTCGATCAATGGTTACCTGCGCGACGGCACCAAGATGTACGAGAAGCTGCCGAACTCGAAAGAACTGTTCGGCAATATCCGCAGCATCGTGAACTACCCGCTGGGGGCCTATCACGGTATCACGTGGGCGGACTCGGGGATCGAGTCGATGGCCGATCTGAAGGGCAAGAAGGTTTACATCGGACCGCCGTCGAGCGCCGGGCGCACGGTGATCGAACAGGTGATCAAGGGCGTGACCGGTTACGAGGCGAACAAGGATTTCGAACCGGTGAACCTCGACTGGGGCTCGGCGGAACAGGCGTTTCAGGATCACCAGCTGGACGCCTATTTCGTGCCGACGCCGATCCCGAGCGCGGAGTTGCAGCAGCTTTCGGCGCTGGGTGAGTTCCGCGTGCTCGGCATCCCCGACGACAAGATGGACGAGCCGAGCATTCAGGCGGCGGGAGCGGTTCCGGGCCGGACCTTCGATTTCCTGCAGCCGGGCACCTACAAGGGTCAGGTGAACCAGGAGCCGGTCCGCATGGTGAGCTCGATCGTCGGACTCGGCACCAACAAGTGGGCGGACGAGGAGCAGATCTACAACATCACCAAGGCGATCTTCGAACATCATGACGACCTCGTTGCATCCGCCAAGTGGATGGAGGCGATCACCCCGGAAACCGCGCTGAACCAGATGAACGCGCCGCTGCATATCGGGGCCTACAAGTACTACAAGGAAATCGGCGTCGAGGTTCCCGAGGAACTGATCCCGCCGGAAGCCTCCGAGTAAGCCGATCCAACCGGCCCGCGGCGGAGGCATTGCCGCGGGTCTATCCAAGACCCCGAAGCCGGAAGACAGGACATGGAGCTTTTCTATACCAAGGCGGATCTCGCCTTTCGCGACGAGGTGCGCCGCTTTCTCGCCGAGAGCCTGCCGGAGGACATCTCCGCCACCTTCTTCGGCTACCGCCGGCATTCGTGGGAGCAGATGATCCGCTGGCACAAGATCCTTGGCCAGAAGGGCTGGGCCGCGCCGCACTGGCCGGTCGAGCATGGCGGCACCGGCTGGACGCCGATGCAGCAGTACATCTTCGACAGCGAAGCGATGCTGGCGGGGGCGCCCCGGCTGCGGCCCTTCGGGCTCAAGATGATCGGGCCGGTGCTGATCCGTTTCGGGTCTGACGAACAGAAGGCGCGGTTTCTGCCGGGTATTCTCAGTGGCGAGAACTATTGGTGTCAGGGCTTCTCGGAGCCCGGCGCCGGGTCGGACCTTGCCTCGCTCAAGACCCGAGCGGTGCGCGAGGGCGACGAATACGTGGTGAACGGTCAGAAGACATGGACCACCACGGCGCAGCATGCGGAGTGGATGTTCACGCTGGTGAGGACCGATCCTTCGGCGGAGCGGCCACAATCGGGCATCTCGATGCTGCTGATCCGGCTCGACAGCCCGGGCGTCACCGTGCGCCCGATCCGGACCATCGACGGCGACCACCATGTGAACGAGGTATTCCTCGAAGACGTGCGGGTGCCTGCCGACCTGCTGGTCGGTGAGGAGAATAGGGGCTGGACCTATGCCAAGTACCTGCTGGGCAACGAGCGGGTCAGCATTGCCAACGTCGGGCAGAGCAAGGCGGAACTGACACTGCTCAAGCGGCTTGCGGCCGAGCGGTATCGTGACGGCGTGGCGCTGATCGACGATCCGGTCTTTGGCGCCAAGCTGGCGGATCTGGAGGCCGACTTCCTCGCGCAGGAGGTCACCAACCTGCGCATGCTGTCGAGCGTTTCGCCGGGAGGCGACGTGGGCGCGCTGTCGTCGTTCCTCAAGCTGCGCGGGTCGGAGATCCAGCAGCGGATACAGGAGCTGGCGATGGAAGCGGCGGGGGCAGAGGCGGCGCCCTGGCAGGTGCTGCGGGCGGGCGAGGCCAAGGACAGCTATGGCACCCACGGCTGGCTGTTCTCGCGCGCCTTCACGATTTTCGGCGGATCGAGCGAGGTGATGAAGAACATCGTCGCCAAGCAGATCCTCGGGTTCTGAGGAGGGGATCATGGATTTCGCTGCGAATGACGAACAACGGATGATCGCCGACAGCCTTGCGCGGGTCTTCTCGGACGCGGGTTATCCGGGTGGTGCGGACGATACCTGGCCCGCGCTGCAGGAACTTGGGTTGCTGGACGCGACCTATCCCGAACCGCGCGGCTTTGGCGCCGGGATGGCGGATGTGGTGCATGGGCTGGTCGAAGCGGGCCGCGCTGCTGCGCCGGAGGGCATGATCGGTGCTGCCGTGCTGCCGGGGCTGGCGCTGGCTCGGGCCGGGATGGCGGCGCCGGAGGTGCCAGAGGGGGTGGTCTGTTTCGCCGATGGCGAGGGGCTGCGGCTGGCGGGTGGCGCGCTGAGCGGGGCGCTGCGCGTAGTGCCGGGGGCGGACGTGGCGGAGGTACTGCTGGTCTGCCTGCCCGACAACCGGCTGGCGGTGGTGCCGATGGCTGACGTTGCACGCGACAGCTATGCCCTCGTCGATGGGCGCGGGGCGGCGGACATTGAGTTAGTGTCGGTGCGCCCCGCAGAGATCGGTGTGCCGGTGCCCGGCCTTGCCGAGTGGATGCGCGATGCCGCTGCCACTGCTTTCGCCGCCGACGCGCTCGGGGCGATGCTGGCGCTGCGCGACATGACGCAGGGCTACCTGAAAGAGCGCAAACAGTTCGGGCGGCCGATCGGCAGCTTTCAGGCGCTGCAGCACGCGATGGTCGATATCTACCACGACACCGAGCATTTCCTCTCGCTGGTCCATCTGGCTGCGCAGACCTGCGACGGCGATGATGTCGCGCTGCAGATGCGGGCGGTGTCGTCGCTGAAGCGGTTCCTTGGCGGGCGGATGCGCCGCGCTGCCGCCTCGGCGATCCAGCTGCACGGCGGGATCGGCATGACCGAGGAGTACGCGCTTGGCCGGTTCGTCAAGCGCGTGCTGGTGGCCGACATGCTGAACGGCAGTGCCGACGCGCATGGCGCCCGGCTGGCCAGAATGATCGCGGTGGAAACCCGCGCGGGTCTGGATCAGACCCAGACACAGGAGAAAGTCGCATGAATACCCAAGCTGCCCCAGTGACCGAGCTGCGCGTCGAACGCGACGGCCCGGTCCTGATCCTGTCACTGGACGGGCCGAACAGCCGCAACTCGATCAGCCCGCCGGTCTACAAGCAGATCCAGAGCGAGATCATCACCGCAGGTCAGGACCCGGAGGTGCGGGCCATCGTGCTGACCGGTCTGCACGGGTTCTTCTCCTCGGGCGGCAACATCAACAACCTCAAGGAAAGCGCCAAGAGCACGCTGGCCGTGGTCAGCGGCAATACCGACGCGCTGAACGCCATGATCCTCGCCATCCGCAATTGCCCGACGCCGGTGATCGCGGCGGTCGAGGGCGGGGCTGCGGGGGCGGGCATGTCGCTCGCGCTGGCCTGCGACATGATCGTGGCCGCCGAGGGGGCCAAGTTCGTGGTGGCCTACGTCAAGGTCGGGCTCGCACCGGATGGCGGCGTGACCCATTTCCTGAGCGAGGGGCTGCCACGCCAGATCGTCTCCGAGATGTGCCTGACCGGCAACCCGGTGGAGGCCGAGCGGCTGCATGCGCTGGGGCTGGTCAACCTCGTGGTGCCCGCAGGCGAGGCCATCGCGGCGGCCAAGGGAATGGCGGCGAAACTGGCGGCGGGCGCGGTTGGTGCCATGGCGGTCATCAAGTCCGAGATCGCGGCGGCGCCGCACAACGACCTCGCCACCCAGCTGGTGGTCGAGGCGCATGGTATCAACACCGCGCGGTTCGGGGCGGAGGCGGCCGAGGGGCTCGCTGCTTTTCTTGAAAAGCGCAAACCCGATGTCGCGGGCAAGTCGTAAGGAGACCCTTGGGTGATCAGGAACGCTGACAAGCTGGAGCGCCTTCTGGCCGAGGTGCACACCTGGGTGCGCGAGGTGGCGCATCCGAACGAGACCCGCGTGGCCGAGCTGGACGAGGTACCGCAGGACATCGTCATCGACATGGCGGCCCGCGGGTTCTTCGGCTGGTCGATCCCCGAGGAATACGGCGGGCTGGGCCTGACCACCGAGGAGCTGGTGATGGGCGCGATGGAGCTGTCGCAATGCGCCGTCGCCTATCGCGCCCGGGTCGGGACCAATACCGGCATCGGGTCCGAGGCGCTGGTTGCCGACGCGACGGAGGCGCAGAAACGGAAGTACCTGCCGCTGATGGCGCGGGGCGAGGCCACCGGGTGCCTGGCGCTGACCGAGCCGAACGCAGGGTCCGAGGCCAGCAACATCGAGACGACGGCGCGGCGGGTGGGCGACCACTACGTGCTGAACGGGATGAAGCGCTATATCACCAACGCGCCGATTGCCGACCTGTTCACCGTCTTTGCCCGGACCGATCCGGACAGCACCGGCGCCAGGGGCATCACCGCATTCATCGTCGAGCGCGGGTTCGAGGGGCTGTCGACCTCGGAGCCCTACAAGATGATGGGGCAGGCCGGATCGCCCGTGGGCGAGGTCTATTTCAACGACTGCATCGTCCCGGCCGAGAACGTGATCGGCGGGGTCGAGGGCGTCGGGTTCAAGACCGCGATGAAGGTGCTGAACAAGCAGCGCATTCACCTTGCCGCGCTCTGCACCGGTCCCGCGATCCGAATGCTCGATATGGCGATGGACCATGCCACCACGCGTGAGCAGTTCGGTCAGAAGGTCGTCGACTTTCAGCTGGTGGCGGCGCTGCTGGCCGATTGCCGGGCCGAGATAGAGGCGGCGAAGCAGCTGGTGCTGGCCACCGCGCGGTCGCGGGACGAGGGGCGCGACATCGCGCTCGAGGCGTCGATCTGCAAGTACTTCGCCTCGGAGATGTGCGGGCGCGTCGCGGACCGTTGCGTGCAGGTGCATGGCGGGGCCGGGTTCGTGGCGAACCACAGTTCGATCGAGCGCTACTACCGCGATGTGCGGCTGTTCCGGCTCTACGAGGGGACCAGTCAGATCCACCAGCTGAATATCGTCAAGCAGATGCAGCGGCGGCGGGCGAGCGAAGGGGTCGGGGCATGAAATCCTACCGGCTTGAGGCGGATGGCAAGATGAGCCGGGGCCGCCTTGTCCAGATGGAGCGCGACGCGCTGAGCGGGGGCGATACGTTGGTGCGGGTGCTCTACTCGGGCATCAACTACAAGGACGCGCTGGCGGGGCAGGGCAAGGCGCCCATCGCCAAGGCGTTGCCCCTGAACTGCGGTATCGAGGCGGTCGGGCACGTGGTCGAGAGCGCGGACCCGGCCTTCGAGCCCGGTCAGGCGGTCATCGCGCATGGCATGGGGCTGGGCGTGGCGCGGGATGGCGGGCTGGCCGACTACCTGCGCGCAGACGCTGAATGGCTGGTGCCGCTGCCCAAGGGGCTGAGCCTGCTGGAGGCCGCGGCGGTCGGGGTCGCGGGCTACTCGGCGGCGCTGGCGGTGGACCGGCTGGAAAGCCTCGGGGTGGAGCCTGACAGCGGCCCTATCGCGGTGACCGGGGCAACCGGCGGAGTCGGGAGCCAGGCTGTGGCGATGCTGGCGCGGCTCGGATACGAGGTGGTGGCGGTGACCTCCAAGACCGACGCAGGCGCGTTGCTGAGCGCGCTTGGCGCGTCTGACGTGATCGCGCCGCCCGAGGTCAGCGACCGGATGCTCGACAAGGCGATCTGGGCCGGGGCCATCGATACGGTGGGCGGTGACGTGCTCGCCTGGCTGCTGCGCAGCGCCAAGGCCGAGGCGGCGGTGGCCGCCATCGGCAATGCCGGGGGCAACCGGCTGCCGACCTCGGTGATCCCCTTCATCCTGCGGGGCATCACCCTGACCGGCATCAACGGCAATTCGCCGCCCGCGCTGCGGCGGCGCATCTGGGAACGGCTGGGCACCGATCTGCGCCCGCCCCGGATATCGTCCATCGCGCGCGTGATCGAACCGGAGGAGATCGACGCGACCATGGCCGAGATGATCGCAGGCCGGACCCGTGGCCGCGCCGTCGTCGCCTTCTGCGGCGGCTGAGCCGGGCACATGCACGGCCTCGCCCTGACCATCGCGCCGATCTTCGTCATCGTGGTGCTGGGCAATATTCTCCGTCGTCTCGGGCTGCCGGGCGACGGGTTCTGGCCGCTGGCGTCGCGGCTGGGATACTGGGTGCTGATCCCCTCACTGTTGTTCTACAAACTGTCGACGGCAGATGTTCAGATCGACCGGATGGCGCCCTTTGCGCTGGGGCTGGGCGGCGCGTTCTTCCTTGTCGGTTTCGTGGTTCTGGCCGTGTCGTGGGGCGCGGGGATGCCTGCCCCTCAGCGCGGATCGGTGCTGCAGGGCGCGGTGCGCCACAACTCGTTCATGGCGCTGGCCGTGGCTGAGACGCTTTACGGGGCCGAGGGGCTGTCGATGGCCGCGCTGGCGGCGGCGGTGCTGGCGCTCGTGACCAACGTTGCCATCGTGCCGGCGCTGCGGCTGCTCGACACCCGGAGCGGAGGGGCGATGATGGGCCGGCAGGTGCTGCGCGACATTGCCTGCAACCCGCTGATCCTGTCGATCTGCGCGGGCCTTGCCGTGAACGGGCTGGTGCCCGGACGGATACCCGTGCTGCACGACGCCACCGCGATGCTCGGGGCCGTGGCGCTGCCGCTGATGCTGCTCTGCGTCGGGGCCGGGCTGCGGCTGAGGGGGCTGCGCGCGCAGCTCTGGCCGCTGGCGCTTGCCACCCTCGGGCGGTTCGTGCTTTTCCCGCTGTTCGTGGTGCTGATCCCGACCGGGCTGGACAGCCAGACGCTGCTGATCCTGCTGATGTTCGCGGCGGTCCCGACCGCGCCCTCCTCGACCGCGCTGGCGGCGGAGACGGGTGGCGACGTGGCCCTGATGAACGCGATCGTCACGTTCCAGACGGGGCTGGCCTTTGTCACGCTGCCGCTGACCCTGTCGCTCGCGGCGTCGATGCTGGGCTGAGGAAAGCCCATAGTTTTCACATATGTGATAAACGCCGGGCGCAGCGGTTTCAGGTTGATCCGCCGCGCGCGTTGCGCCAGCCTCCGGGCTGACTGACTGGTCAGACAGGGGCCGAGCCGGGGAGGGTTCGTGCCAAGGAGGAGAACAGATGAAAGCCATTTTCGCGGCCCTGGCCGCTTGTTTCGTATCGTCGGCGGCGCTGGCGGAGGACTTCCCGTCAAGGCAGGTGACCATCGTGGTGCCCTACTCGGCAGGCGGGGTGACGGATACTTACGTCCGCAAGCTGCAGCCCGAGCTGCAGAAGCGCTGGGGTCAGACGATCATCGTCGAGAACAAGCCCGGGTCCGGGTCGCTGCTGGGCGCGATGGATGTCGCCAGCGCCGACCCTGACGGCTACACGATCCTGGTCACCGCCTATGGCGTGATCTCGAACGAGGTGCTGATGCCCGAGGCTCCGTTCGAGCTGTCGGACCTCTCGCCCGTCTACATGCTGGGGCGCGGCTCGAACATGCTGATCATGCGGCCCGACTACCCGATGGACGGCATCGAGGAGATCACCGCCTGGGCCAAGGAGCATCCCGGCGAGCTGAAGCTGGCGTCGTCCGGCGTGGGGGCCAGCCCGCATATCGCGGCGGAGCTCTGGGCCAGCAAGGTCGGCGTGGACTACCTGCATATTCCCTATCAGGGCAGCGCGCCCTCTCGGTTGGACGTCATGGCGGGCCGGGTGGACGGCATGATGGACGGCGTGTCTTCGGTCTCTTACGTCCGCTCGGGCGATATCAAGGCCATCGCCATCGCGGCGGAAGAGCGGCACCCGTCGCTGCCGGACGTGCCGACCTTCCGTGAGGCGGGGATCGACTTTGTCTTTGGCACCATCTTTGGCGTCTATGTCGCCAAGGATACGCCTCAAGCGGTGCAGGACGAGATCTACGCGGCCTTCGACGAGGCGGCGAACGTGCCGGAGGTGCACGAGATGTTTGTGACCCAGGGGCTCGATGCGACGCACCGGACCCAGGCGGAGTTCAAGGAGATCGTCGCGCAGGAGCTGGTTCAGCTTGAGGGGCTGGTCGAGGAAGGCCGCCTGACGCCGCAGTAGGCGTCCAGCCAGAGAACACGCGAGCGGCCCTTGTGGCCGCTCTTTCCCATTCCGGACGGAACGACATGAAATCCCTTCTGAACCGCGAAACGGCCACCGGGCTGCTGGTTACCGGCTTTGGCCTTTCCACCACGCTTTACGCGCAATCCCATTACAAGCTCGGCACCTTCCGCACGCCGGGGCCGGGGCTGTTCCCGACCCTTGTCGCCAGTGCGCTGACGGTGATCGGTGCCTGTCTGCTGATCCAGTCGCTGGTGCAGCGGCAGGCGGCGGAGGCGACGGAGTTCGAGTATCGGCCCTTTCTCATGGTGCTGCTGTCGATTGCCGCCTTCGCGGTGATCTTTCCCTATGCGGGCTACGGGCCGGGGGTCTTTGCGCTGGCGGTGATCGCGGGGTTTGCGGACACGCAGCTGAAGTTCGTGCACAAGCTGGCGCTAGCCGCTGTCGTCACGGTGATCGCGGTGGGTCTGTTCCGGGGCATCCTCGGGGTCAGGCTCCCGATCCTCGGGATGGGAGGGTTCTGAGATGGACTCGATCCTGAGCAACGCCCTGATGGGGCTCGAGGTCGCGCTGATGCCGACCAACCTGTGGTTCTGCTTTCTCGGGGTCTTCCTTGGCACCATCCTCGGGGTGATCCCGGGGATCGGCGTGCTGGTGGCGATCTCGCTGCTGTTCCCGATCACCTTTCACATCGAGCCGGTGGCTGCGCTGGTGATGCTGGGGGGCATCTATTACGGCACCACCTATGGCGGGTCGACTTCGTCGATCCTGCTGAACGTTCCGGGCACGCCTTCGTCGGCCGTGGCCTGTCTTGACGGCTACCCGATGGCGCAGAAGGGGCGGGCGGGCACCGCGCTGTTCATGACCACGGTGGCGAGCTTCTTTGGCGGCACGGTGGGGATCATCGCGCTGATGGGCTTCTCTCCGATGATCGCCGCGTCGGCACTCAAGTTCGGGTCGGCGGAGTACTTCGGGCTGATGGTGCTGGGCCTCGTCGCGGCCTCGACCATCGCCTCGGGGTCGATGTTCAAGGGCATCGCCATGGTGCTGATCGGCATCCTCATGGGCCTTGTGGGCTCCGACGTCTACACCGGCACGCTGCGTTTCACCTTCGGCCAGATGGCGCTGTTCGAGGGGATCTCGATCATCGCGCTGGCGATGGGCATCTTCGGGGTGTCGGAGGTGATCACCTCGATCCGCTCGGTCAAGCGGGCGGGCAATGCCGATCACGACATTACCTTCAGGGCGATGCTGCCGACGCGGGCCGAGATGCGGGCCTCGTGGATGCCGATGATCCGGGGCTCCGCCATCGGGTCGTTCTTTGGCGCGCTTCCGGGTACCGGGGGACTGATCGCCTCTTACATGTCCTACGCCACGGAAAAGCGGATCGGCCGGGCCGAGGAGTTTGGCAAGGGCGCGATCCAGGGGGTCACGGGGCCGGAGTCGGCCAATAACGCGGCGGATCAGACCGCGTTCATCCCGACCCTGACGCTTGGCATCCCGGGCTCGCCGACGATGGCGATCATCCTTGGCGTGCTGATCATTCACGGGATCGAGCCGGGGCCGATGGTGCTGGTGAACCAGCCCGATCTGTTCTGGGGGCTGGTCATGAGCTTCTGGGTGGGGAACCTGATGCTGCTGGTTCTGAACATACCGATGGTCGGGCTGTGGGTGCGGCTGCTGAAGATCCCCTTTCACCTGATGTACCCAGCCATCCTGATGTTCATCGTGATGGGCGTGCTGACCACCTACAACAACGTGATCCAGGTCTGGGTCCTGCTGCTGCTGGGCGCCTTTGGCTACGTGTTGCGCTATCTCGGGTTCCAGGCGGCGCCGCTGATCCTCGGCTTCGTGCTCGGGCCGATGATGGAAGAACATTTCCGCCGGACGCTGATGCTGTCCGGGGGCGATTTCGGGGCCTTCTTCGACAGCGCCATCTCGCAGGTCTGCCTGGGTTCGGCGGTGGCGCTGGTGCTCTATGGGCTCTACGTTTCGTTCTCCGGTCGGGCGCGGCGCGGCAAGGCTGGCGAGGCGGTGAACGAGGGCTGAGGCCCATTGGCGAGGAAAGGGAACGACATGGACGAGACCGCGCTGCAACGGCTGCTGGACAAGGATGCGATCCGCGACTGCATTCATCGCTATTGCCGTGGCATCGACCGCGCGGACGAGGCGGCACTGCTCTCGTCCTACTGGCCCGATGCCTACGACAACCACGGGGCCTATGCGGGGCCGGTCGAGGGCTTCTTTGAACGGGTGCGCGCCAGCTGGGCGCGGGGGCCACGCAATATTCACAACGTGGGCAATATCCTGATCGACGTTCAGCGTGACGACCGCGCCGAGGTCGAGACCTACTTCCTCGCGCTCCAGCGTGGCGCGGGGCCGGACGGGGTGGAGCGGCAGGTGATGCTGGCCGGGCGCTACTGCGACCTGTTCGAGAAGCGCGGCAGCGAATGGCGGGTGGCGCGGCGCACGGTGGTTTACGACTGGGTCGACCATCAGAGCCCGCCCGAGAAGGGCGAGGCGGAGCGTTTCGGGGTTCGTACGCCGATCGGCGGGCGGTTTCCCGATGACCCGGTCTACCGGATCGGCAAGCCCTGACGCGGAAAGCGGTTTGGCGCAGGGGGGAGGACCCTGCGCCGATCTTCTCCCCGGGGAGGCGGGGAGACAGCAGGTTTCCCTGCAATCAGTGCATCGTTGTGGATGCCGGTGCGGTCGGCTTGATGGCGCCGTCGTAGTTGACCAGCGCCGAGGTGTCCTGCGCCGCCCCGGTCGCCACCACCTGCCCGATCAGCACGGTATGGGTACCGGCGCGATGAGCCGAGACCTGGGTGCAGACCAACGACTGGTGCGCGGTGACCAATACCGGCGCGCCATGCGGGTCCTGCCGCCATTCACTGTCGTCGAACCGATCGGCTCCGCGCAGCCCGCCGACCCCGGCGAAGACATGGGCGAGATCCTTCTGCGAGCCGCCGAGGATGTTCACGCTGTAGCTTTCGGCGCTGGTCAGGGCCTGATGCGACGAGGAGCTGCTGTTGAGGCAGACCAGCACCATCGGCGGTTCGGCCGAAACCGAGGTGAAGGCCGACACGGTCATGCCACGGCGATTGTCGCCCTCGCCGCAGGCCACGATGCAGATGCCGCTGGCAAACTTGCGCATCGCGTTGCGGAAATCGTCGGGCGAGACCGAGGCGCGCGGCTCGACATAGTCGATGTGCGCGCGGATGCCGCCGTCGTCTCCCAGCCAGCCGTGCGAGGCCGCGTAGGCGATCATCTTGGCAAAGCCGCTTTCCCATTCCGGCTCCCCTGCCAGTGGCGAGAGCGCGCGCACCGCGTCCGGGCGGACCCAGGCGTGGGTCGCTTCGGAGGAGACGGGCACCGCGACCGGCGCCAGTGCCGCCCGTGCCGCGGGGCGCAGGCGTTCGTCCATCGCGATGGAGAACCGCCCGAGATCCTCGGGCGCCTCCAGCCGGGGCAAGGCGTTCTGCATCAGCACGATCCGCATGGGGTTACCCGTTCACGACCTTGGCGAGCGGGGCGTCTTCGCCGAGCGCCTTGTTGACCGCCGGGATGATGGTATCGCCCCAGAGCTCGATCTGCTTGAGCATGGTCTTCTGGTCGAAGTCGCCCAGCTGGGTCTGCAGCGCGATGTGCTTGGGCTTGAGGATCTCGATCTCGGCCAGCAGGCGGTCGATCACCTGATTGACGGAGCCGACCGGCAGGTTCGCGGCCATTTCGTCAAAGCTCATTTCCTTGTTCAGCGGCACTTCCTGCATCAGGTAGCCGTCTTCGGTGTGCTGGCGGCGGTCCTTCAGGCTCTCGGAGAGGCGGCGGGCGAAGCGGGCGTTGTCGAGGTAGGCCTCGATCTCGGCCTTGTTGTCGCTGGCATAACCGCAGCGCAGGAAACCGATCTTGGTGTCATCGACATCGGTTCCGGCCTCGGCGGCGGATTCCTCGAGCTTTTCACGCAGGCCACGGATCGCGTCGAGTCCGCCGTGCAGCACGGTGACGAAGATGTTGTGACCTTCCTTCATGGCCCGCTCGCGCACTTTCGGGTTGCCGGTGGTGACCCAGATCGGCGGCATCGGGTCCTGCACGCAGCGGACCGAGATCGAACTGGCGGGAATGTCGAGGTACTTGCCGTGGTACTCGAAGGTCTTTTCCTTCAGAGCCATCGGAATCAGGTCCATGTACTCCTGGAACATCGGGCCGGCATCGGCCAGCGAGGTTCCGAAACGTTCGAACTCGAACTGCTGGTAGCCCGAGCCGATGCCCAGCTCGAGCCGCCCGTTCGAGACGGAATCGACAAAGCCCACCTCGGCGAGGA
>NZ_QEHM01000006.1 GCF_003116585.1 Albibacillus kandeliae | reverse complement strand
GGCCTCCTGCTCCTTAATCATCCCGATTATCTGCGCCTCGGTGAAACGGCTCTTTCGCATTCGTCTGCTCCTTCAGTGTTGGCGCAGACTCTACACTACGATGAGGGATTTCGCGGGGGGCAGGTCACCTTCCCGGCGAACTTGAGAAAATCGAAAGGCAATGCATTCAGATGTGGGCCATTTTGCTGGACCCGAAGGTCGTTTCGGGCACTCAGGAGTTTCGACACTAAAGGCTGGGTTGCGATCGAGAGTGGCTGAATTGACGGGGCGTGAGTTCAAAAGGTTAGAGTTTGGTCTTGGGAAGGAATGGCGTTTAGAGAGCAATGGGAAAGTTTCATTTTGGAGTATCTGTATCTGAGGAGTTTTCCGAGCATTGCGAAACTGGGAGCGGAAAAACTCTACTATCGGGAGAAGGGTTTTAAGTAAGTTCATGGCGTATAGTGGGCGAACATCCTTGCCGCTTTTAGGGGAGTCGGAGATGGCGGAGGGCTGTCGAATGGGTGCTGATCTGGCCCTTAGTGCAATGTACTCTAGGGAAATGGCGAAAGGAATTTCCTCCGTAGCCAACGCTTTTGCGACCGCCGCGGTCATGGTTGACAAGACGGGTGGTATCGCTCTGGTCAACCGGGCTGCGTGCAGGCTTTTTGGCTACGAAGATTACAGTCTTGTGGGTCAGCCCATTGAGGTCTTGGTGCTTGAGGAACAGCGCCTTCATCATCCGGGTTACAGAATTGGTCTTGTGAGTTCTCGCGCTGAACGTCCGATGGGGCGCGGGCGGCCACTCTTTGCGCGACATCGGGACGGTCGGGAGATCCCGGTTGAAATAGCACTTACCCCGATCGAAACTCCGGAGGGTGACATGGTGATGTGCACCGTCATCGATCTGACCGAACGTCTGGAAACCGAGCGCCGACTGACAGAGAAGGCGCGAGAGGCGGAGGCGCTCAATGTCGAACTTGCAAGGTTCGCCGAGAGCGCGAGCCATGATCTGAAGGCACCTTTGGTTTCGATCTCGGGGCTTCTGTCATTGTGCATCGAAGACTTGGACGAGGGCGACATTGCCGTTGCGCGAGAAAACCTAAACAAGGCTTTGGCGGTCAGTCGCGAGAGCGCGGAAAAGTTGGAAACTGCCCTGGCACTGGCCCGTGCACATCGGGAGAGATACCCGAATGAGAGGCTGGCGCTTGGCGAACTGGTGCGCCCGATCTGGTCCGACATCGTAGTGTCGGAAGAATGTCCTCCCAGTCTCTTGTTCGATTTTCAGACTGATGACTCCTTTGTCGGGGCGCGGGTGCCGGTGACAATGGTGCTGAGCAATCTGCTGTCAAACGCGATCCGGTTTCGGGACCATTCGCGTGAGCGCGCCGAAGTGCGGGTAAGTTGCCGCAAGGATGAAAACCATTTCTGGGTGTCGATTACGGACAACGGGATCGGGATCGCCAAAAGGGACAGGGCAAAGCTGTTCCGAATGTTCGAACGTTTTGACTCGCGGAGCGGCGACGGGATGGGGCTTGCGTTGGCGCGTAAACAGGTCGAGCGACTTGGCGGGCAGATCAGCGTGAACAGTGTGCCGGGCGAGGGATCGGAGTTCAGTTTTACTTTGCCGCTCAACGAGGAGGAGGTAAGATGAAGATACCTGTGACCGTGGTCGATGACGAGCAGGTCGATCGCTATACCGTTCGCCGGCGGCTTTCGCGACACGGTGGCTTTCGCGATGTGGTCGAGGTCGAATCCGGCGATGTATTCCTTGATGTCCATTGCTCCGGGTCGTCCGATATCGAGACGGATGGATTGCCCTTGCTGATCCTGATGGACATCAACATGCCCGGTCGTAACGGGTTTGAGACGGTGAGAGAGATGGAAGTTCGCCAGTCGAGAGGCCTCGCTGTGCCGAGTATCGTGGTCACCATGCTTACGTCGTCGGGAAATCCGCGCGATAAGGCCGAGGCGGACAAGCTACCTCTGGTCCGAGGGTACATCGAAAAGCCACTGGATGCGGATGGCGCGCAGAGGTTGTTCGATCTCTACCATGCCGAACTGAAGGCCCGAGCCGCGTGAGGGTCAGACTGCAACTACCGCAGAGATTTGCGGATCTGGCGTTGCTTTCCCGGAGACGTTCGGAGCTTGGCAGAGAGCTACCGAGACCTTGGCGTTCCCCCCGTCTGGGCAGACCAGAACCGCTGCCGTCAGAACCCGTCGCGAAGCCGCACGACAGCGCCGCAATCATGAATTGCATTTGACCGTATCGCGCAGGCTGAGAAGGGTTGGGCCTGCCACGCGGCCCATCCCGGCTGTCGTGACTCCGGCCAGACGAGAGGTGGCCTCCTCTCCCTGCCGGGACCGAAAGACGACCTCACCTCTGCAATCAGAGGCCGCCGATTTCGCGGATGCGTGCGATGATCTCGTCGATACCGTCCTTGTTGCGCAGCGAGGCAAAGTGGAAGGGCCGCTCGCCGCGCATGCGCAGGCTGTCGCGCTGCATCACGTCGAGCGAGGCGCCGACATAGGGGGCGAGGTCGGTCTTGTTGATCACCAGGATGTCGGACTTGGTGATGGCGGGCCCGCCCTTGCGCGGGATTTCCTCGCCGGCGGCAACGTCGATCACGTAGATGGTCAGGTCGGCCAGTTCGGGCGAGAAGGTGGCCGAGAGGTTGTCACCGCCGGATTCGATGATCACCACTTCGACGTCCGGGTGGCGTTCGCGCATCTCGGCCACGGCGGCGAGGTTGATCGAGGCATCCTCGCGGATCGCGGTATGCGGGCAGCCGCCGGTTTCGACACCGATGATCCGGTCCTGCGGCAGGACCTGGAGCCGCATCAGCGCCTCGGCGTCCTCCTGCGTGTAGATGTCGTTGGTGATCACGCCGAGCGAGAAGTCGTCGCGCATGCCAGCGCAGAGCGCGGCCGTCAGGGTGGTCTTGCCAGCGCCGACGGGGCCGCCGATGCCGATCCGCAGGGGGCCATTGGGAGAGGTCATGAGCGGAACATCCTTGAATATTGGGTTTCGTGCTGCATCGAGGCGATATCCGCCAGAAACGTGCTGCTGCCCAGCGAGTCAAGCGGGGCGTCAAGGGCGCTGTCGCACAGTTGGTGACAGAGCGGGGTGAGGGCCAGGATCGCCTGCTGCCCCTCGGTCTGCCCCAGCGGGACAAGCCGGATCGCGGCCGAGGTGAGCGCGCTGAGGAAGCCGTGAATGTACATCCGTGCGGTGGGTTCGAGCGGCAGGTCGCAGGCCCGTGCGGCGGCGCCCACGGCCACCGGGTAGCTCAGCGGCGGCAGGCCCTGCGACCAGACCGCGTTGATCGTGCGGATGAACGAACCGCCCTGGTCCACCGTTTCCAGCAGGCGCTCGGAGGAGGGGGCCATGGCGCGCGCCAGCGCGTCGATCCCGGCCAGTTCCGAGCGATCCACGCGATAGGCGGCGGAGAGAAAGATGAGGTCGTTGCGCCCTGCACCATGCTCGAGGACATGGGCCATCCAGTCGCGAAACTGTGCGACGGTGCCAATTTCGCCACGGTCCACCAGCGCCTCCAGCCCGTGGCTGTAGGAAAAGGCGCCGATGGGAAAGGCTGGCGAGAACCACTGCGCCAGCGTCAGCATAACGGCAGGGTCGGTGTCAGTGCTCATGGCTGTGGGTGCGGCCGTGGCCATAGGCCCCGCCTTCGGGCGTGAACGGCTCGACCACCTTGTGAACATGGGCCCCCAGCCGCGCCAGCATGTCTTCCATCACGTGATTGCGCTGGATCAGGAGCCGGTCGTGCTCGATCTGGCAGGGCGTGTGCCGGTTGCCGATGTGCCAAGCCAGCCGGACGAGGTCATGGCCGCTGATCTCCAGCAGCTCCTCGGCCGCCGCGGTGATCTCGACCAATCGCCCGTCGCCAAGCTCGAGCGCGTCGCCATGATCCAGCGACTCCGTGTGTTCGAGGTCCACGAGGAAGCGCCCGCCGTCGGAGAGCTCCAGCACCTTGCGGCGCAGGAAACGGTCGTCGTAGGTCAGGGTGCAGGCCAGGGCGGCGTCGGTCCAGGTGCCTTTGCGGCGCAGGGTGCGGGCGGTGGGCAGGTCGGTCATTGCAGTCTTTCGATCCCTATGTAGTCGTAGGTGTCCGAGCCGTTGCTGTCCTTGAACGCGGCGACATAGGACAGCCCGAGTTCGGGCAGGTAGTGGAGGATGTCGCGCAACTCGGGATCGGGGTCGTCGGGATAGGCGATCTCGACGGGGATCATCTGGTAGGCGCAGCCGCCGTAGGTGCGGGTCTGGGCCGGGCCAAAGACGTAATCCTGTTGCTCGGAGGCGAGTCCGGCGCTGTCGAGCCGGGCGAGGGTGACGCTCCACGTCGTGCCCGGTTCCGGTTGGGGCAGGGCGTCGGCGGCCATCGGAAAGCTGTAGGTGGTGCGACTGCCGGGCAGCATCTTGCCGTCGGCCATTTCCATGACCTCGACAAGGTAGAGACCGCGCGCGAGCATCGAGCGGACGCCCTCGTCGGGAGAATAGGCGTAGTAGGATTCGACGATGTCGTCGGAATACCGGCGAAAGGTTTCGATCTCGCCGGTCGCCGTCTCGAAGCGGATGCCTCCGGCAAGGTCGTCGATGGTCGGGCAGGCGTCCTGCGCCGAGGCCGGAACGGCCATCGCAAGGGACAGTACGGTGGCCTGCCAGATCTTCATGTCCGCGCTCCTTCGCTGGTGCGCGGGCAGTTTATCGTTTTTGTCGGCGCGCAACAGCGAAATGCGCAGGCTGCACGCCGGGGTAACGCGCTCAGATGTGGAGCAGGTCGCGGAAGACGTAGCGCGGAATATCCTCGCGGCGCAGGCCCATCTTGGCCAGTTCCTCGTCGCTTTTGTCGTTCAGGCGGGCGACCTGATCGGCGCGCGATGCCTTCTGCACGTAGCAGCTGAACGCATGTGCCACGGCGTTGAAGACGCTCTCGAAAATCGGCTGGTCTGCGGTTTTGCTTGTCGTGACGGCCATTGGAAACCTCTTTGGTTTGTATCCCAGGTTCCCTCCCCTGCTCACGATAATAGGTCAGCATGGCTGCCCTGACCAATGCAATTGCAGCATGTGTGTTATGCAAGTGCAGCAATTTTCTCGCAACGCCTTGTCTCAGAACAGGAAATAGCGCTGTGCCATCGGCAAGACAGAGGCCGGTTCACAGGTCAGAAGCTCGCCATCGGCCCGAACCTCGTAGGTTTCGGGGTTCACCTCGATCTTCGGCAGGGCGTTGTTCAGCAACAGGTCGGCCTTGCCGATGTTGCGGGTGTTCGACACGGCGACGGTCTGCTTGGCGAGACCCAGTTTCTCGCGGATCCCTGCAGATTGCGCGGCTTCCGAGACGAAGGTGACGGCCGAGTGTTCGACCGAGCGGCCATAGGCGCCCCACATCGGCCGGGTATAAACCGGCTGCGGCGTGGGGATCGAGGCGTTGGGGTCGCCCATCTGCGCGCAGACGATGGTGCCCGACATCAGCACCATCTCGGGCTTCACGCCAAAGAAGGCGGGGTTCCACAGCACGAGATCGGCGCGTTTGCCTTCCTCGATCGAGCCGATCTCGGACGAGATGCCATGCGCGATGGCCGGGTTGATGGTGTACTTGGCGATATAGCGGCGCACGCGGAAGTTGTCGTTCTCGCCAGTCTCCTCGGGCAGGCGGCCACGCTGCTTCTTCATCTTGTCGGCGGTCTGCCATGTGCGGATCAGCACCTCGCCCACACGGCCCATGGCCTGCGAGTCCGAGGCGATGATGCTGAACGCGCCCATGTCGTGCAGGATATCTTCCGCGGCGATGGTCTCGCGCCGGATACGGCTCTCGGCAAAGGCCACGTCCTCGGGGATCGACTTGTCGAGGTGGTGGCACACCATCAGCATGTCGAGGTGCTCTTCCAGCGTATTCACCGTGAAGGGGCGCGTCGGGTTGGTGGAGGAGGGCAGCACATGCGCCTCGCCGCAGATCTTGATGATATCCGGCGCGTGACCGCCACCCGCGCCCTCGGTGTGGAAGGCATGGATGGTGCGGCCCTTCATCGCCTTCACCGTATGCTCGACAAAGCCGGATTCGTTCAGCGTGTCGGTGTGGATCATCACCTGCACGTCCATCGCGTCGGCCACACCAAGGCAGCAGTCGATGGCCGCCGGGGTGGTGCCCCAGTCCTCGTGAAGCTTCAGCGCGCAGGCGCCGCCGAGGATCTGTTCCTCCAGCGCGGCGGGGAGCGAGGCGTTGCCCTTGCCCGCAAAGGCGAGGTTCATCGGGAAGGCATCGGCCGCCTGCAGCATCCGCGCCATGTGCCAGGGGCCGGGGGTGACGGTGGTGGCCAGCGTCCCGTGCGCCGGGCCGGTCCCGCCGCCCAGCATGGTGGTCAGGCCCGAGTGCAGTGCATCCTCGATCTGCTGTGGGCAGATGTAGTGAATATGGCTGTCGAACCCGCCTGCAGTCAGGATCTTGCCCTCGCCCGCGATGGCCTCGGTGCCGGGCCCGACGATGATATCGACGCCCGGTTGGGTGTCGGGGTTGCCAGCCTTGCCGATCTTCATGATGCGCCCGTCCTTCAGCCCCACGTCGGCCTTGTAGATGCCGGTATGGTCCACGATCAGCGCATTGGTGATCACCGTATCCACCGCGCCCTGCGCGCGGGTCATCTGGCTCTGCCCCATGCCGTCACGTATCACCTTGCCGCCGCCGAACTTGACCTCCTCGCCATAGATCGGCGCGTTCGAGGCCCCGGCACGCAGGGCGGTGAGGTCGCGTTCGACCTCGATGATCAGGTCGGTATCGGCGAGGCGCACCTTGTCCCCGGTGGTGGGGCCGTACATGGCGGCGTATTCGGCGCGGGAAATCGTGGCGGGCATGGGATGTCCTTGGATCTGATCAGGTCTTGGGAAGGCGCGGCCCGCGTTGGGCGAGCCGGCGAACATTGGATTTGGTCTTGCGCCGCAGCGGGATCACGGTGGCCTCCAGCGTCTTGCCGGGGGACTTGCCCGCAGCGGCGGCGCGGGCGCCCGCCATGACCGCCCGGCTGTAGGCGGGCAGCTTTTCCTCGACCATGCGGCGCTTTTCCGAGGGGGCGACGGACCAGAGGCCGAAGAGCCCCAGCATCCGCATGTTCACCACCGCCTGCGCCTCCATCATCATCATGGCGGCGCTGGTCCAGGCCCGCGCAAAATCGACTTGCATGGCGACCAGGTCCATCGGGGTGGGGGTGCGATACCTCATGCCGGAACACTTTCGCCGGTGTCACGCCTTGAAGGCATCGTCGACCTCCACCTGCATGGCCGTGACCAGCCCGTTGGTCTGCGAGGCCAGCGCGATGACCCTGAGCAGCTCGGCGTACATCTCGTCCGTCATGCCCTTGGCGCGGGCAGCGGCGGTGTGGGAGTGGACGCAGTAAGAGCAGCTGTTGGCGGTGGAGACGGCCACGTAGACCATCTCCTTGACCAGCGGGTCCAGTGCCCCGGGGGCCATGACCTCCTTGATCCGCTCCCACGTTGCCTTCAGTTGCGCGGGGTCATGCGCCAGCGCGCGCCAGAAGTTGTTCACGTAGTCCGTGCCTCGGGTGGCACGGATATCGGCGAACACGGCGTGCGCCTCGTCGCTCAGCGCATCGTCACTCAGGAGGGGGACAGTTCCCATTGTCTACATCACGGCCATGACGCGGGCCGGTCCACCGGTGCCCTTCGCGTGTTTCGGGGCCCCGACGAACAAGGTCGCCCCGGTGGCGGGCAGTTCGTCGAGGTTGGCGAGGTTCTCGATCCCGAAGCGGCCCGCAGGCAGCCACGAGAAGTGCACGGCAAAGTCGGCGGAGTTGCCCGGGTCGAGCGAGAGTGTGTCGACCCCGATGGAGCCCGCACCCATCTCGAGCAGCATGTCGGTCGCGCCCTTGGCGAAACCGGGAAAGGCGAAGTTGCCGTCGGGCGTGTTGCGATAGGCTTCCTCGGTCACCTTGGGCGCCCAGCCCGAGTTCATCGCGACGCAGGCGCCTTCGGGAATATCGCCGTTGGCACTGATCCAGGCCTCGATATCCTCGGCTTCCACCATCGCATTGGCATCCTCTGCGGCCTTCGCCTTGATGTCGATGATGCAGAGTGGGCAGACGAGGCTGGCGGGCTCGAGTTCGGCCACCGAGGTTCCGTCCTTGGAGAAGTGCAGCGGCGCGTCGATATGGGTTCCGGTGTGCTCGAAAATGGTGAGCTTCCAGAGCTGATAGCCGTTCTGTTCGAAATTGACCGCCTCCTCGTAAAGGATGCCGGGGTTGCCGTCGAAGGTCGGAAAGGCCCCGTCATAGGTATGGGTCAGATCGACGACCTTGCCGCTGGACTGGGCAAGGGCAGGGCGTGCGGTGGTCACCCCGGCGGCCACGGCGGCCATCCCGGTCGCGGCGGCGCCCCGGAACAGGTCGCGGCGCGACATCATGGATTTCTTTACGTTCTCGATCACGCAAACATGACACATTTCTCTATCTCCCTGGTTCTCCGCTGAAATTCATGCGGACGGTTGTCGAAATACTGCCCTTCCTCTTGCCCCCGTTTCTCGATTGGTCGCGGGCGATCAGAGATCGCCCATGACGGCCTGGTTAAAGCCGAAAATCCGGCGCGCACCGGACATCGGGATCAAGTTTACCGTGCGCCGCTGACCGGGCTCGAAGCGCACCGCGGTCCCGGCGGCGATGTCCAGCCGCATGCCGCGCGCCGCGTCGCGGTCAAAGTCGAGCGCGGGGTTGGTCTCGGCGAAATGATAGTGCGAGCCGACCTGCACCGGGCGGTCGCCGGTATTGGCGACCTCCACGGTCAGGGCCGAGCGCCCCTCGTTCAAGGTCAGCGAGCCGGCGGCGGGAAAGACTTCTCCGGGGATCATCTGCGCCTCCCTCAGCCGGCCAGTGCCAGGGCGCAACCGGCAAGCGCCACGGCGCTGCCCGCGCCGCGCGCGACCGAGGCGGGGGCGAGGCGGTGCAGCGTCCAGCCAAGCACCAGGCCAACCCCGTGCAGCGCCGCCGTGGCAAGGGCGAAGCCCGCCAGGTAGGTTGCGGCGCTTGCCCCGCCGATCTCGGCGCCGTGGGCGTGGCCGTGGAACACCGCGAAGCCCGCGACCAGCGCGGTCGCCGCCGCGGCGGGCAGGCGCACCGAAAGCGCGATCAGCGCGCCCAGCACGATGACCGAGGCGAGGATGGCGGGCTCGACGAAGGGCAGGCCGACCCCGGCCAGCGCCAGCACGAAGCCGCCGGTCATTGCCGCGACAAAGGCCGAGGGCATCGCCCAGACCGCCCGCCCGCCGAGCATCGCGGCCCAGAGGCCGACCGCAACCATGGCAAGGACATGGTCGGCACCGAACACCGGATGGCTGAGCCCCGCGGCGAAAGACCCGTGCTCTTCGGGGCGCAGGTGGGCCAGTGCCGGACCGGCAGAGAGCAGGGCAGCGACGAGGGCAGGAAGCAGGCGTTTCATGTGGGGTCCTCTCGAAACGGGATTCAGCGGATCGGGTTGTGGACGGTCACCAGCTTGGTCCCGTCGGGAAAGGTGGCTTCGACCTGAACATCGTGGATCATCTCGGGCACGCCTTCCATGCATTGCTCGCGGGTGATCACCTGCGCACCGGCCTCCATCATCTCGGCCACCGACCGTCCGTCCCGCGCGCCTTCGACAACCGCATCGGTAATCAGCGCGATGGCTTCCGGATGGTTCAGCTTGACGCCGCGCGCCAGTCTCTTGCGGGCGACCTCGGCAGCCATCGCGACCAGCAGCTTGTCTTTTTCTCTGGGGGTCAGTTGCATGTCATATCGTCCAGGTTCTTGGAATGGGGGCGTCCTGCAGCAATTCGATAACCGGCAGCAGGCTCTGGCGCAAAAGATAACTGTCCGGCGCCACCATCCGGGCGAAAAGCAGACCGGGCCGGATCAGGCTCGCGCCACCGGTGGGGGGCAACAAGGCGCGCAGCGGGGCCAGCAGGCGCTCGGCATCGGGCGCGGCAAAGACAAGGGTGGCCAGCGCCCGCGCACCGCCCGCGATCGGACCGGCGTCAAGATGCGCGGCAATGGCGCCGCCCAGCCGGGTGGCGTCGGCAAAGACCAGCGCACCCTCACGGCGGATCTCGATGCGGTCGTGAAACAGCCCCTCCCGGGTCTCCTCGCCCATGGCGATGCGCCCGAAGATGACGGGCTCGACCAGTAACAGGCGTGCGTCCCCGGCCAGTTCCGCTGACAGGCTGCGGCGCAGGGCCGAGTGGTCGAACAGGATGGTTTCCTGCGGCAGCCAGTCGATGCGCCCGCCCGCCTCGACCGTCAGCCGGGTCCGGATCGAGCCGACTTCGCCCGGCTGCGCGCGATAGATGCGTTCCGCCGCCTGTGTCGTCAGGGTCAGGCGGCTCCCGACCCCGGCCCGCGCCTCGATCTCGAACCGGTCACCGCCGGTCACGCCGCCCGCGGTGTTCAGCATGACGCCCGTTAGTCCCGACGCCGTACGCGGCCACAGCAGCTTAGACGCGCCGGACTGGTAAAGGTCGCCGATCACCGAGCGCTCGCCCAGCCGCTTGCTGGATACCCGCAGCGCGCCGATCGCCCGGGGCTGGCGCGGCACCGTTTCGGCCGGGGCGAAAGAGGTCGTGAGAGTGATGGCGCGCTCCTCCATTCGCTTGCCTCCGGGATCGCCCCGCGACGGGTCGACGGGCCTAGGACCCGGACAAAAGCCATGCGGCGACATTGGCCCAAATACACGGCAGAATCGGCCTGATTGCGCCGATCAGCGCCAGCATAGCCTAAATATTGAGCGATGTCGGGAGGTGCGCACAACATTTAATCAGGCGAGCGCAATCAGGAGGCAATGCTTGCGGTCCTTGTTGCCGCGAGGGCATCCCGGCGCATTCCATACGCTTGCCTGGCTCGGCGTGAGAGCGCGGGGCAGGTGTGTGACGCATCGCAGACTCTGGACAACGATGCGACGCGCCACACGGGTGCAACGATAAAAACGTTACGGGGGGAATTTGGGTACCCAGGCCTTGCAGTGCAAGGCTTAGGTGCGTGCGTCTCTCCGTAAGGAGGAATTCTATGACATTCTTGAAATCTGCGCTGGCCGGCTCGCTGGCCCTGGGGATTTGCGCGATGCCCGCCCTGGCTCAGGAAGACACCATCAAGGTCGGTGTTCTTCACTCGCTGTCGGGCACGATGGCCATTTCCGAAACAACTCTCAAAGACACCATGCTGATGCTCATCGACGAGCAGAACAAGAAGGGCGGCGTCCTCGGCAAGAAGCTCGAAGCCGTCGTCGTCGATCCGGCCTCCGACTGGCCGCTCTTCGCCGAAAAGGCCCGCGAACTGCTGACCGTCGACAAGGTCGACGTCATGTTCGGCTGCTGGACCTCCGTGTCGCGCAAATCGGTGCTGCCGGTGATCGAGGAACTGAACGGCCTGCTGTTCTACCCGGTCCAGTACGAGGGCGAGGAAAGCTCCAAGAACGTGTTCTACACCGGCGCCGCGCCGAACCAGCAGGCGATCCCGGCGGTGGACTACTACCTCGAGGAACTGGGCGTCGAGAAGTTCGCCCTGCTCGGCACCGACTACGTCTACCCGCGGACCACCAACAACATCCTCGAGTCCTATCTCCAGCAGAAGGGCATCGCCAAGGAAGACATCTTCGTCAACTACACCCCGTTCGGTCACTCCGACTGGTCCAAGATCGTCTCCGACGTCGTGGCGCTAGGCGCTGACGGCAAGAAGGTCGGCGTGATCTCGACCATCAACGGCGACGCCAACATCGGCTTCTACAAGGAACTCGCCGCCGCAGGCATCTCGGCCGACGATATCCCGGTGGTGGCCTTCTCGGTGGGTGAAGAAGAGCTCTCTGGTCTCGACACCACCAACCTCGTCGGCCACCTGGCCGCGTGGAACTACTTCATGTCCTCCGACGCGCCCGAGAACGCCGAGTTCATCAAGGCATGGCATGCCTTCATCGGCGACGAAAAGCGCGTGACCAACGACCCGATGGAAGCTCACTACATCGGGTTCAACATGTGGGTGAACGCGGTCGAGCAGGCCGGCACCACCGAAGTGGACCCGGTGATCGACGCAATGGTCGGCCAGAAGTTCCCCAACCTGACCGGCGGCGAAGCCGAGATGCTGGCGAACCACCACCTGACCAAGCCGGTGCTGATCGGCGAGATCCAGGCCGATGGCCAGTTCGACATCATCAGCCAGACCGACCCGGTGCCGGGCGACGCCTGGACCGACTTCCTGCCGGAATCGGCCGTGCTGGAATCCGACTGGGCCGAGCTCAAGTGCGGCATGTACAACACCGACACCAAGACCTGCGTTCAGCTGAAGTCCAACTACTGATCTGAACCCGTGAGAGGGGGCCCGCGCCCCCTCTCGCCTCCTCCTCCAGTTCCGAGGCGAATTCATGCGGCATCTGTTCGCGGTCCTGGCCGCGCTAATCTTCCTTGTCCCGGTCCTGCCGCAACCCGCGTCGGCCCAGGGCACCCCGGTGCAGGACCTGCTGCAGCAATACCACGACGAGATCGTCAAGAGTTCGCGCACCACCATCGGCCCGGCCATCGACGCGCTCGCGGGCAGCGGACTGGCCGCGGCACAGACGGTGCTGCAGAAATGGCAGAACAAGGAGATGTGGGTCCGCGACGAAGACGGGCTCTTCTTCTGGGCCGAGCAGGTCGACCGCGACACGCTCCGCATCCATGATTTCGACACCGGCGCAGCCGCCGGGGAATTCCCCGACGACGGCTTCAAGCAGATGAAACCCAACAGCGGGATCCGCGCGCTGCTGGCCGCCGCCCTCGTGCGTTTCCAGCTTACCGATCCCGATCCGGCCCTGCGCCGCGACGCGCTCCAGGCCATCCAGCGCGACGCCGAGGCTTCGCATCTCGACCCCCTGCGCGACTCGCTCGAGGGCGAGAGCGACCCGGCCATCCTCGCCCTCAAGCAGCGCCTCGAACGGCTTCTGACGATCCGCTTCGACGAAGACGAGGCCGCGCGCCTCGCCGCCATCGAGGAGATGTCGGGTGACATCGGTCTCGACGTGCGCGCCACGCTCAACCCGCTGGTCGCAACCGTCCGCAAGGTCTCCGAGGGCGCGATCCCCGAGGGCACCAACGTCGCCCGCGAGCTGAAACCGGGGCGCGGCGATCTCTCGCGCGACACCGCCTACGAGATGCTGGTCGCCGCCGACATGGCCCCGGCCCGGATCACCAACGCCGCCATGCTCTCGGCGCTGGGCGCCAATATCGACGGCGGGTCCGTCGGCGGCGTGCCGGTGGCCCAGCTGAACACCGACGCCGCGCGCGAACGCGCCTACCGTGCACTGGTCGAGGCGGGCAAGGCGCCGCCGTTCGTCTCGGAGGCGGAAATCGACGCCGCATTCGACACCCACAGCTTCTACGACGCCTATGCCGAGGCCAGCCCGGCGGTGACCGCCGCCGCCGAAGAGGCGCTCGACGCGATCTCCTTCAACGTCGGCGCCAGCCAGGCCTTCGACCTGACGCTCGACGCGCTCTCGCTGGCCTCGATCTTCTTCCTCGCCGCCATCGGCCTCGCCATCACCTTCGGTGTGATGGGCGTGATCAACATGGCTCACGGCGAGTTCATCATGATGGGCGCCTACACCGGCTACGTGGTGCAGCAGCTGATCCCCAATTACACCGTATCCATCCTCGTCGCGCTGCCGCTGGCCTTCGCGGTGACCTTCGCCGCCGGGGTGGCGATGGAACGGCTGGTGATCCGCTGGCTCTACGACCGGCCGCTGGAAACCCTGCTCGCCACCTTCGGGATCTCCATCGCGCTGCAGCAGATCGCCAAGAACATCTTCGGCACCCAGGCCCGCCCGCTGACCTCGCCCTCGTGGCTCGACGGGGCCTGGACGCTCAACGACGTGGTCTCGATCAGTTACATCCGCATCGCGATCTTCGTGCTCGCGCTGATCTTCCTCGCCCTCTTCCTCTTCATCATGAAGAAGACCCGCCTCGGGCTCGAAACCCGCGCAGTCACCCAGAACCCGCGCATGGCCGCCTCGATGGGCATCAACCCCGACAAGGTCAACATGCTCACCTTCGGCCTCGGCTCGGGCATTGCCGGGATCGCCGGGGTGGCCATCGGCCTCTTCGCCAAGGTCACCTCCGAACTCGGGCAGGACTACATCGTCCAGAGCTTCATGACCGTGGTGGTCGGCGGCGTGGGCAACATCTGGGGCACGCTGGCCGGGGCCGCGATGATCGGCTTCTTCCAGAAGGGCGTCGAATGGCTGAATCCCTCCAATACGCTGGCCGCCCAGACCTACATGATCATCTTCATCATCATCTTCATCCAGTTCCGTCCCCGGGGCATCATCGCCCTCAAGGGCCGCGCAGCGGGAGACTGACCGCATGACCTTCCATATCCCCAAGCCCGCCAACCTCGACCGCGCGCCCCGGCTTCTTCGGGTGGCAAGTATCCCGGGGGAGGGCCGCAGGCCCGGGGGCAGCGCCCCCAATGTGACCGATGACAGGGGAGGCGAGGCATGAGACGCGAGAGCTTCTTCGCCCGCAACCCCTCCGTCGTCGTCTTCCTGCTCTGCCTCGCCGCCTTCACCCTTGTGGTTAGTGTGATGAGCGAGGGGGCCGGCGCCGGGCTGATTTCCACCAGCTTCATCAAGACCCTCGGCAAGACGCTCTGCCTCTGCCTCGTGGCCGTGGCGATGGACCTCGTCTGGGGCTACACCGGCATTCTCAGTCTCGGTCACTTCGCCTTCTTCGGGCTCGGCGGCTACATGGTCGGCATGTGGCTGATGTACCAGCGCACCCACGACATCGTCGCCGCCTCTATGGCCAATGCGACGATCCCGCCGACCGAGCAGGAGATTGTCGATGCCATCGGCACCCAGATTTTCGGGGTGGTCGGCTCCAGCGAATTTCCACCGGTCTGGGCCTTCGCCGACAGCCTCGTGATCCAGCTGGCCCTCGTGGTGCTGATCCCCGGCCTGCTGGCGCTGGTCTTTGGCTGGCTCGCGTTCCGCTCGCGGGTGACCGGCGTCTACCTGTCGATCCTGACCCAGGCGATGACCCTCGCGCTCTCGCTCTACCTGTTCCAGAACGATTCCGGCCTGCGCGGCAACAACGGCCTCTCGGGCCTGCAGAACTTGCCCGGCGTCGAGGCCTCGCAGGCGGTGGTTTCGATCTGGTTCCTCTGGGCCTCGGCGCTGGCGCTCGGGCTCGGCTACCTACTTGCGGCCTGGGTGGTCTCGGGCAAGTTCGGCTCCGTCATCCGCGGCATCCGGGACGACGAGGCGCGGGTGCGCTTCCTCGGCTACTCGGTCGAGGGCTACAAGCTCTTCATCTTCGTGCTGACCGCCGTCATCGCCGGGATCGCGGGCGCGCTCTACTACCCGCAGGCGGGCATCATCAACCCGGCCGAGGTGGCGCCCATCGCCTCCATCTACCTCGCCGTCTGGGTGGCCATCGGCGGGCGCGGCCGGCTCTACGGCGCCGTGATCGGCGCGGCCTTCGTCAGCCTCGTCTCGACATGGTTCACCGGCGGGCAGGTGCCCTCGGTCAACCTCGGCTTCTACCGCATCGACTGGGTCGAATGGTGGCAGGTGATCCTCGGCCTCTCTTTCGTTCTGGTCACGCTCTTCGCGCCCAAGGGCATCGGCGGCCTGTTCGACCTGCTGGCGGGCCGGATCGTGCCCAATCGCCACGGCGCCGACTACGGCCCCGACAAGGGCTCGTTCCAGGAAGCGGAGGGCCGCGAATGACACATGACGCAACGCGCCCCGGACCCGCTCCGGGGCCCCTGAGCCACATCCGCCACCAGCCCCCGGCGCAGGCCCGGGACGGGAGAGTGCAGCCATGACCATGCTTCTCGAGGTCTCCGGCGTCTCCGTCACCTTCGACGGCTTCCGCGCCATCAACAACCTGTCGTTCAACATCGGCAAGGCCGAGATGCGCGCCATCATCGGCCCCAACGGTGCGGGCAAGACCACCTTCATGGACATCGTCACCGGCAAGACCCGCCCCGACGAGGGCAAGGTACTCTGGGGCGACAAGTCGATTTCGCTGATCCGCATGTCCGAGGCCCAGATCGCGCGGGCCGGGGTCGGGCGCAAGTTCCAGCGGCCCACGGTGTTCGAGGATCAGAACGTCTTCGACAACCTCCTGCTGGCGCTCAAGAAGAACCGCAGCCCCTTCTCGGTACTGACCTACAAGAAGAGCGGCGAGGACGTCACCAAGGTCGAGGCGCTGGCCACCGAGATCGGCCTCAGGGACCAGCTCGGGCGCAAGTCGGGCGAACTCTCGCACGGCCAGAAGCAATGGCTCGAGATCGGGATGCTGCTGGCACAGGATCCGCAGCTGCTGCTGGTGGACGAACCTGCTGCGGGCATGACCCACGAAGAGCGCGAGCACACCACCAGCCTGCTGGTGGAGGCCGCCAAGACCCGCGCCGTGGTGGTGGTGGAGCATGACATGGAATTCGTCCGCCGCCTCAACTGCAAGGTCACCGTGCTGCACGAGGGGTCGGTGCTGGCCGAGGGCAGCCTCGACCATGTCACTGCGAACCAGCAGGTGATCGACGTGTATCTTGGACGCTGAGGCGAGGGGGAACAGATGCTGAAAGTAAGAGACCTGACCCTGCACTACGGCGGTTCGCAAATCCTCTACGACATCTCGATGGAGGCCGAGGCGGGCAAGGTGACCTGCGTCATGGGCACCAACGGCGTGGGCAAAACCTCGCTGCTCAAGGCGCTCTCGGGCACCCATCAGCGCACCTCGGGCGAGATCGAGTTCTTTGGCGAGACCATCGGCAAGGTTCCGGCGCATGTGCTGGCCCACAAGGGCGTCGGCTATGTCCCGCAGGGCCGGATGATCTTCCCGCTGCTGACGGTGAAGGAGAACATGGAGACGGCCTATGCCTGCCTCCCGCGCTCCGAGCACCACATCCCCGACGAGATCTACGAGCTCTTCCCGATCCTCAAGGAATTCCTCGGGCGTCGCGGGGGGGACCTCTCGGGCGGGCAGCAACAGCAGCTCGCCATCGCTCGGGCCATGCTGACCAAGCCCAAGCTGCTGCTGCTGGACGAACCCACCGAGGGCATCCAGCCCAACATCATCCAGCAGATCGGCCGCGTCATCGAGTACCTGCGCGACAAGGGCGATATGGCGATCATCCTTGTCGAGCAGTACTTCGATTTCGCCTACGAGCTGGCGGACAGCTTTGTCGTGCTGCGCCGCGGATCGGTGCTGAAGTCGGGCGACCGCAGCGGATTGACCCGCGACGAACTGCTGGCGGCGACCTCGGTCTAGCGGCGCCACGCCGCCCGCACCGAGGCTGCCACGACACCGAGGACGAGGGCTGCCGAGAGCAGGAAGGTCACGGACATGCCCGTCGCCAGCGCCCCGGGGCTGGCGGTGGCCACCGTGCCGCCCGAGGCCCAGGCGAACAGCGCGGCCATCGCCGAGGTTCCGGTAATGAACCCGAGGTTGCGCGAGAGGTTCAGCAGCCCTGAAACGGTCCCCCGCTGGTCCGGCTCCGTACGGGCGAGCGTCGCGGTGTTGTTCGCGGCAAAGAACAGCTGGAACCCGGGCGTCAGCAGCGACAGCGACACGAGGTAACCGACGGTCCCGATCAGCGTGGGCAAGAGGGCGAGGCAACTGGTGCCGATCACGATCTGGACTAGGCCCAGAAGGCTGGCACGCTCGGCCCCGATCCGGTCGGTCAGCCGCCCCGCCGGGAAACCGCTCATGGCCGCGACGGCAGGCCCGACCGACATGACCAGCCCGACGGCCCGGTCCGACAGCCCGAGACCGAAGGCGAGGAAGAAGGGGCCGACGACCAGCGTCGACATCATGACGGCAGAGACGAGCACGTTCATCGCGAGCTTGCCCGGCAGACCGCCGCCACGCAGCAGCGCGGGGGGATCAGCGGCGCCGCGGCCCTCCGCTCGATGCCCGCGAGAACCGCGGCCCCCAGCGCGGTGGCTGCCAGCAGGGGCCAGAACAGGCCGCCCCCGAGCGTCATCGACAGCGAATAGGCCACCAGCGTCACGGCCAGAAGGAGCGTACCCGCCGGATCACCCAGCAACCCGCCGGAACGTCGCGCAGACGGAACGTCCCGGGGCAGGCTGCGCATGAGCAGCAGCAACGTCCCGAGCGCCATCGGCACCAGCACAAGGAAGACGGACCGCCATCCATACTGCCCCAGCAGCAGGCCCCCGACCGAGGGCCCCAGCGCAGTTCCGATGGCCGAGGTCGACCCCAGCACCCCCATGGCGGTGCCGGACCTTTCCGGCGGCAGCAAGTCCCGGATCAACGCCATCGGCAGCGCCATCATACCTGCCGCCGCAACACCCTGAATCCCGCGCGCCGCCAGCAGAACTGCGAGGTTGGGAGCGGCGAAGGCCAGCACCGATGCGCCAGCGAAGAGCAGCAGGCAACCCGCCAGCAGCCGCCGCCGTCCGGCGACATCGGCCAGCCGTCCGATGATCACGCTGGCGACGGTCGAGGCCAGGATGAAGGACAGCACGACCCATTGCGAGGCGGCGATCGAGGTCGCGAAGGCTTCGGAGAGGCGGGGCAGGGCGACCATCACGATGCTGATCCCGAGGGAGGCGGTGAGGATCGAAAGGGCAAGCCCGGGGAGGGTCGTGTTCGGGGCCGCGAGGGGCCGGGCAACTGTGGTCATGAGCGCATTCCTCTTGCAAGACTCAGGCAGAGGCGGCACGCTACGACTTCAAGCCAACTTTAGGTCAAGCATGGACGTACTCGATATCGGCGAGGTCTCCGAGCGCAGCGGAGTCCCCGCGTCGACCCTGCGCTACTACGACGAGATCGGGCTGATTTCCTCCATCGGGCGGCACGGTCTCCGGCGGCAATTCGGTCCCGACGTGCTGATGCAACTCGCCCTCATCGCGCTGGGAAAGAGCGCGGGGTTCTCGCTGGACGAGATCGGCGGCATGTTCGGACGCACCGGCGCGCCCGAGCTTCCGCGCCCGGTTCTGCGCGACCGCGCCGATGCGCTGGATGCCCAGATCAAGAGCCTTGCCGCACTGCGCGACATGATGCGTCACGTGGCCGAATGCCCGGCGCCAACGCATCTCGAATGCCCGAAATTCCAGAGGTTGCTGCGCATCGCAGTGCGCCGCCGTGCGGCCTGAAAGACCGCCAGGGTCCTAAATTCCCTAAAGAATTTGCCCCGAAGTCTTCAAAGACTTCGCCCCCAAGAAAACAAAGCCCCGGCGGTGCCGGGGCTTTGCTGTCTTACTTGCCTTCGCTCATCTTCTTGATGAACTGGACGCCGCTGACCCCCAGCGGAACGGTGGCGAAGGGGCCGCCGTGGCACATGTGCGCCTTGTCCTGCGGGTCGACCACCGGCGTCTTGGCGAGGATCTCCTCGGCATAATCCTCAGCATTGTCCTTCGGGCGGTAGCCTAGGAAAGCGGCCTTGGAGTTGTCCACCGGCGAGCGATCATTGTTCGACACGCCGTAGATCACGGTAAAGCCCACGACGGGCGAGGTGACTGACTTCTCGACCATCTGGATCAGGTCGTCGTAGGACAGCCACGACCCCAGCGCGCGCGCGTTCTGCACCGGCCCCGAAGCCGAGTAGATGCGCAGGCAGACCGCCTCCAGCCCATACTTGTCCCAGTACATGCTGGCCATGTCCTCGGCAAAGCACTTGGACAGGCCATAGAAGGTGTCCGGGCGGTGCGGCATGTCCGTGGTGATGTGGGTGGTCTTCGGATACATGCCCATCGCGTGGATCGAACTGGCGTAGATGATCCGCCGCACGCCATGCTTGTGGGCCGCGTTCCACACGTTGTAGGCGCCCATGAAGTTCGAGTGCATGATCTCCTCAAAGGTCGCCTCGTCGGCGATGGCGCCGAAGTGGACCACCATGTCGGCCCCCTCGATCAGCGTCATCATCGCCTCGGCGTCGCCCACATCGGCCTTCACGTAGCTCTCGTTCCCGGCGACGTTGTCCAGCGCCTCGACGAGGTCGGTCGACACCAGCTCTTCGCACAGCTTGGCCAGCGGCGCGCGCAGCTGGTTGCCCAGGGCGCCGGCGGCACCGGTCAGAACGATCTTCTTCATATCTTCTCTCCTTCGAATGTCGTCTTGTATCGGCCGCGGGCGGCCTCAGATGATGGCTTTCTCGAGCAGCAGGTCACCCTCGGCAAAGCGCTCGTAGCGGAACGGGGTCAGGTCGAGCGTCCGGTATTCGCCGTGAATCAGCAACTCCGAAACGCCGCGCCCCACGGCGGGGGACTGCTGCAACCCGTGTCCGGAGAACCCGTTGCAGAAGACAAAGTTGGTCACCTCCGGGTGCCGCCCCACGATCGCGTTCTGATCCTTGGTGTTGTAGGCATAGTGCCCGACCCAAGAGTTGATCACCTTGATCGCCTCGAACTGCGGGACGCGGTGGGCGAGGGCGGGCCAGATCTTGTCTTCCCAGATCGAATGATCGTGCACGAAATCGGTGTAGTCGACCGGGCCGTCCTCATCCGGTGGGCAGCCCGCCATGTAATACCGCCCATCGCTGCGCATGTGCACGCCCGAGGGGTCGATGGTCAGCGGCAGCGGCCGGTCCAGCGGTTTCTCCGCGTCGAAGATGAAGGTGAAACGCTTGCGCGGCTCCACCGGAATATCCAGCCCGGCCATGCGCGCCGTCAGCAGCGCGCGCGGGCCCGACGCGTTCACGACCTGCCCGCAGGAGACCGTGGTGCCGGACTTCAGCGTGATGGTCTCGACCTTGGTTCCGGCGGCGTTCAGACCCATCGCCACCGCCTCACTGGCAACGAACTCCACACCGCGCTCGCGGGCGATGCGGCGGAACCATTCGCACATGGTCGCCCCGTCGAAGTAGCCCTCGTCGATCGTGTTGTGGTTCCCGACGATGATGTCGTCGAGGTAGTAGAACGGATAGGCCACCGCGATCTGCTCGCGGGTCATGTGCTGGGTGCCCGCGCCGCAGGCCGCCTGCATCTGCTGTACCTCGCGCAGCGCGTCGGCAAAGGCCGGGGTGCTGGCAAGGTACATGTAGCCGAAGCTGTCGAGGTGGATCGGTGGCACGCGCGTGTCACCGCCCATCTGCTCGCGGAAACTCTTGAGGAACTGCGCGCCGAACTGCGAGATCCTGACGTTGATCTCCTGGCTGTACTGCTGGCGGATCGAGCTGTTGGTGTGGGTGGTCGAGGCGAACTCGTAGTTCGGGTCGCGCTCCAGCACCAGAACCCGGCCGGTGAAGGCGGGATCGTTCGTCAGAAACCACGAAATGGCGGAGCCGTACATGGCTCCGCCCACGATCACGACGTCATAGACGTCGTGTTTCGGTTCCGCGGGATAGATTGGGTTCATACAGTGTCTCCCTGTGCGACGGCGTTCTGCACCGCCTCGATATCCTGTTGGGGCAGTCCGTAGACGTCGCGCGCCGCCTCGGCCGAGATGTAGCCGCGCGCGAGGTCGCGTTTCACCAGCGCGGGATCGCGCTCTGCAGGCGCGCCATAGCCAGCACCTCCGGGAAAGGCGAGCATCACGCGCCGCCCCTCGGGGACGAACTGCTTGCCCTTGCCCTTCATCGCCGTGCCGTCATCCTGCGCGATGGTCGTGGGAGCACCGTCGCTGCCGCCGGCCCGTCCGCGCGCCGGGTGCCGGACCCGGTCGAACATGGCCTGAAAGTCAAACTCGTGCCCCTCGACCGCGCCCACTTCCATGTACTGCCCCAGCCCGCCGCGGTACTTGCCCGCACCGCCGGAGTCCGGCCGCAGTTCCTTGCGCCAGATGATCACCGGGCCCACCTGCTCGGTCGCCTCGACCGGCATGGTCATCACGCCCGAGGGGAAGGCGGTGGCGCTCATCCCGTCCAGCGCCGGGCGCGCGCCCGATCCGCCGGAGTTGAAGGCCAGCACCTCGGCCCGCCGTGCGCCCGCCTTGCGCGCAGCCTCCGAGGCCGGGCGCAGCGACACCTGGAAGTTGCAGAGACAGCCCGCGCCCTCGGCCGGGACTGTCTCGGGCAGGATCTTGTCCAGCGCGTCGTAGACCGTGTCGGGGATCATGTGGCCAATGACGTGGCGCAGCGCCACCGGGGCCGGGTGCACCGCGTTCACGATGGTATGCTCGGGCGCGGTGATCTCGAAGGGCGCAAGGCTGGCCGCGTTGTTCGGAATCTCCGGCGCGATGGCGCATTTCAGTGCATAGCAGGCATAGGCCTTGGTATAGACCAGCGGCACGTTGATGCCCTTCTTGTCCACGCCCGAGGTGCCCGCGAAATCGCAGAGGATACGGTCTTCCTCGATCTTCAGCTTGACGTGGATGGTGATCGGCTGGTCGTAGCCGTCGATCACCATCTCGCCCTCGGCGCCGCTGCGGGGCAGGGCGGCGATGCGCTCCAGCGTGGCCCGGCGCGAATTATCGAGAATGAATTCGGCGATGCCTTCCAGATCGCTCAGACCGAACTCGCCCATCATGTCGATCAGGCGGCGGTGGCCGGTCTCGTTGCACGAGGCCAGTGCGTAGATGTCGCCGATCAGCTGGTCGGGCTCGCGCACGTTGCCGCGCACGATGCGGATCAGCGTCTGATCCACGGTGCCGCGCTCGGCGAACTTCATGATCGGCAGGTAGATGCCTTCCTCGTAGACAGAGTTCGCATCGGCGCCAAAGCCGCGCCCGCCCACGTCGACCACATGCGCCGTGCAGGCGAAGAAGCCGACCAGAACGCCGTTCAGAAAGGACGGCGAAACGACGGTGATGTCGTGCAGGTGGCCGGTGCCCTCCCACGGATCGTTGGTGATGTAGACATCGCCCTCGTACATGTTCTGCCGGCCGATCCGGCGGATGAAGTGCCCGACGGCATCGGCCATGGCGTTCACATGGCCCGGGGTTCCGGTGACGGCCTGGGCCAGCATCCGCCCCTTGACGTCATAGACACCGGCCGAGAGGTCGCCCGCCTCGCGAACCGAGGTGGAGAACGCGGTGCGCACCAGGGCCTGCGCCTGTTCCTCGACGACCGAGATCAGGCGGTTCCACATGACCTGGTTGGAGACTGTGGTTTTCGACAGGGCCATATCGCTTACCCCTTCACTTGCAGTTCGATGCAGCCGTCGGCACGTCGCTGGGCGCGACGGCTGGCAGGCACGATGATGGTAGTTTCGTCCTCGGTGACGGCGGCGGGGCCGGCGATGGCCTGCCCGGTCTCCAGCGTCTTGCGCTCGACGATCCCGGCCTCGACGGTCTTGCCGAGCGCGGGGTCGAACAGGGTCCGCGTGGCGGGCGCCGTGACGTTCGAGCCGACGCCCTCGTCGTCGACCGGTTCAACCGGCTGCGGCGGCGTGGTCGCGTTCGCCGACCAGACAGTGATCTCGATGTCGAGCCCCTCGACCGGGCGACCGAACAGCTGGGTGTAATCCGCCTCGAACAAGTCCTGGAACCGCTCCGCCTTGGGGTTGGCTGCATCCTCGGGCGAGAGCACCACGGGAATCTCCCAGCCCTGGCCGGTGTATCGCATGTAGACCTTGTATTCGCAGTCAATTTGCGCGGTCGCATCGCAAGAGCGGACGAATTTCGTCGCCTCTGCCTCCAAATCGCTCAGCAGCGATTTGACCGTCCCGCCATCCATGTCCGACAGGCGGGTATAGACCGACTTGTTGGCCTCGAAGCTGAAGGGCGCCCGCAGGAACCCGATGGCCGAACCCACGCCCGCACCCGGCGGAACAAGGCAGTTCGACACGCCCAGCTTTTCACAAAGCCGCCCGGCATGCAGCGGGGCAGCGCCGCCAAAGGCGATCATGGTATACTCCGACAGGTCTTCACCGTTCTCCACCGCGTGCACGCGCGCGGCGTTGGCCATGTTCTCGTCGACCACCTCGGCCAGTCCGAATGCCGCCTCCAGCGGGTCCATGTCCAGCACCTCGCCGATGGCGCCGTTCAGCGCCGCCTCGGAGCTCGACTTATGCAGGGTGATGGAGCCGCCCGCAAAGTTGTCGGGGTCCAGCTTGCCCAGCACGAGGTCAGCGTCGGTCACCGCCGGACGCTCGCCGCCACGGCCATAGCAGGCCGGTCCGGGCTCGGAGCCTGCCGATTCCGGCCCGACGCGGATCTGGCGCATCGAGTCTACGTGGGCGAGCGATCCGCCCCCGGCACCGATCTCGACCATGTCGATCACTGGGATCGAGATCGGCATCCCCGATCCCTTCTTGAAGCGGTAGGTGCGGGCGACCTCGAAGACACGGGCGGTCTTCGGGGTCTGGTTCTTGATCAGGCAGATCTTGGCGGTGGTCCCGCCCATGTCGAACGACAGCACCTTGTCGAGTCCATAGCGCGCGGCGATGTTCGCGGCAAAGACCGCGCCGCCCGCCGGGCCGGATTCCACCAGACGCACGGGAAACTCCGCCGCGCTCTCCAGCGAGATGATGCCGCCGCCCGAGTGCATCAGGAACACCGAGCAGTTCACGCCCTCGTCGCGCAGGCGCTGTTCCAGCCGCCCGAGGTAACTTTTGATCAGCGGCTTGATGTAGGCGTTGGCCACGGCGGTGTTGAAGCGCTCGTATTCCCGCATCTGCGGGCTGACCTCGGAAGAGAGCGAAACCATGACGCCCGGCAGCTTCTCGGCCAGCACGTCGCGCACCATCTTCTCGTGCGCGTCGTTCTGGTAGGAGTGCAGCAGGCCAACGGCGATCGACTCGAAGCCGCCTTCCTTCAGCACCTCGGCCAGCGCCTCGACCTCGGCGCGATCCAGCGGGATCAGCACGTTGCCCTTGGCATCCATCCGCTCGTTCAGCGTGTAGCGGTGGTTCCGCGCCAGCAGCGGCTCGGGCAGGGTCAGGTTCAGATCGTATTGCTCGAACCGGCTCTCGGTCCGCATCTCGATCACATCGCGAAAGCCCTGCGTGGTAACCAGCGCCGTCTTGGCTCCGCGCCGTTCGATCAGCGCGTTGGTGGCCAGCGTGGTGCCGTGGATGATCTGCGTGATCTCACCCGGAGCGATCCCGGCGCGGGCGATGACGCGGTGAATGCCCTCGACGATGGCGTCCTCGGGCGCGCCGTAGGTGGTCAGCACCTTGGTCGAAAAGGGGGTGCCATCGACCTCGAGAACGACGTCCGTGAAGGTCCCGCCGATATCGATGCCCATTCTTACAGAAGTCGCCGCCATGTGCCGTCCGTCGCTAATCCAGAAAGGTTCGAGTCGCAGGCTAGCGATGGCGGTGGATCACATCAAATTATTTGATTTTTTGGAAAGGATCGAAAAAATTGATCCTATGGCAGCGCCGGCCAATCATGTCCCAGCGCCGTCTCGCGGGCAATTTCTGCCGCCCGGGCAAGGTACGACGGCGCCGTGCGCGCATCGTAGCGTGCCGCGAAATCCAGCGTGCCGGGATGCCAGGCATAGTCCAGTTCCACCAGTTCCCCGGCATTCAACTCGCGCAGCACGAGGGCTGCGGGCACGGCCACCACGCCCATCGCGTTCACCGCCATCTGGATGCCCGCCGACAGGGTACTCGACGGCACAAGCCGCACGGGTTCCCCGGCCTCGCTGAAATGCAGGGCGATCTCGGAGTGCTGCCGCGCGCCACGCGCATGGGTCAGGATCGGGTGCGCGGCAAGGTCCGCCGCGGTAAGGTTGCCCCGGTCCTGGAGTTTCAGGCGGGGCGACGCGCACCAGATCAGCGGATACCGCCCGATCTCCATGTGCCCGGTCGCGATGCGGCTGAACGGCCCGTTCTGCAGGGCAAGGTCGATCCGGTGGCTGAACAGCTCCTCTTCGAGGTTCGCCGACATGTCGACCGTCAGTTCCACGCTGATCTTCGGATAGGCCCCGCTGAAGGCGCGCAGGAAGTCCCGAAGCCATGTGTTCGCAATCAGCTCGGTCACCCCAAGGCGGATCGTCCCGTCATACAGCCCGGCCTCGCCCGAGGCCTCGATCAGCCCGTCGACCTGCCGCAGCACGGCGCGTGCATGGTCCAGCAGGTCGCGCCCCCGCGCGGTCAGCCGGACCGATCCCGCGTCGCGCTCCATCAGCGACACGTTCAGCGCCCCCTCCAGTGCGGCGATCCGTGCCGAGATGTTCGGCTGGGTGGTGTTCAGCCGCTCCGCCGCCGCCCGGAAACTGCCAAGGTCGGCAATCCAGACAAAGGCCTCGATCTGCTTCAGCGTGACCGCCACGGCCTATTCCTCGAACGCCAGTTCGCCGCGCCGCAGCCGTCGCATCTCGCGCGCATAGGCGGCGGCACTGCCGGGATAAAGCGTCTCGATGCGCCCGTCCGCCCGCTTGTACCAGCTCGAACAGCCGGTGGCCCAGACCGTCTTGTCCAGCTTGGCATGCAGCGCCCTGTTCCACGCCGCCTGCGCCTCGGGCTTCACATCCACCGAGCCCTGCGCGGGCGTCGCGCGGATCGCCTTCACGATCCAGCCCACCGCCTGTTCGATCATGTCGACGACCGAGGTCGTCCCGGTGCCGCTGTTCGGCCCGGTGACGGTGAAGTAGTTCGGGAACCCGGCGACCATCACCGTGCGATAGGCCTCGATCCGCTCGCCCCAAAGCTCGCCCAGCCGGACGCCATCGCGCCCCGTCACCGGCAGCGCCTTCATGTGCGCATACATGTCGAACCCGGTCGCATAGATGATCGCGTCCACCTCGCGCAGCACGCCGTTCCGCGTTTCGATCCCGGTCCCGGTGATCCGCCGGATCGGGTCGGTGATCAGATCCACGTTCTCGCGGTTGAGGCTCGGGTAGAAGTCGTCTGAAACGAGGATGCGCTTGCACCCAAGTTCGAACTCCGGCGTCAGCTTGGCCCTCAACTCCGGGTCGGGCACCGCCTTGCCAAGGTAGCGCAGGATGCGGTCCGACAGCAGGCTCCGGCGCTTTTCCTTGAGGATCAGGGGGAACAGCAACCAGTCCATCCGCGTCCGGATGATCCGGCGATAAAGTCGCTGCCACGCCGGGAACCGGGCAAATCGCGCCTTCTGTTCCTTGCTGTAGACGAAGTTGCCGCGCGGCGAGATGTAGTTTGCCGTGCGCTGGTAGACATCCACCCGTGCCGCCCGTTTCGCCAGTTGGGGAATGACCTGGATCGCGCTGGCGGCGGTGCCAATCACCGCGACCCGCTTGCCCGTGGCGTCAAAGGCATGGTCCCACTGTGCCGTGTGCATGGTCACCCCGCCAAAGCTGTCGCGCCCTTCGATCTCGGGCAGGATCGGCCGGTGCAGGCCACCGGTCCCGTTGATCACGAAGCGGGCAAAGACCGGTCCGCGCCCGTCGATCTCGGCTCGCCATCCCCTGCGCACAGCATCATAGGTCAGAGAACGGACTTCGTGGCCAAGGTCCAGGAACGGCGCGATCCCGAATGTCTCCACGCAGTCGCGCAGGTAGGCGAGGATTTCCTTCTGGGGCGAATACAGGCGGCTCCAGTTCGGATTGGGCGCGAAGGATAGGGAATAGAAATGCGAGGGCACGTCGCAGGTCGCGCCGGGATAGGTATTGGCAAACCACGTCCCGCCGATGTCCGGGTTCTTGTCGACGATCCGCAGCGAGGTGACCCCGGCCTCGCGCAGTTTGATCGCGGCGCAGATACCGGCAAAGCCCGCGCCGATGATCAGCACCTCCAGCCGGTCTTCGCCGTTCGCGCTCACTTTGCCTCTCCGATCCGCCGCCACGCCGTCGTGAGACCCGCGAGCACCATCCGCGTCTCGTCCGTCTGGGTCACCGGCACGCCCTGCGCCTCCAGCGCCGCAACGTAGGGCCGCGCCGCGTCTCCAGCGCCGATCACGGCGACCTGCTGGCCGAGCCAGTAGGGGCGGGCGGCCGCCATTTCGCCACCCAGCACCAGCCCCACCAATCGCGCCGCGTCCTCCGGGCCAAGGCTGGCCAGCCGCGAGGCCATCCGCTCGGGGCGTGACAGCGACTCCGACAGGGCATCGCGGAACGTATCCGCATCCCACGCGCCGCCGATCCCCGACAGGGACGGTGTCGCACTGAGGGCGGCAATCAACTCGCCCGAGAGAAAGCTCTGGAAACTCACCACTTCCCGCGCGCTGACAAGCGCCCAGTGGCTGCGCGGACCGGGCAGGCAGATCACTCCATCCCAGTTGGGGTTCAGCGACAGGAACCCCGCGATCCGCGTCTCGCCGCCACGCATCTCCAGCGCCGGTTCGGCCTGCCGCAGCCCGGGAACAAGGTTGAGCCCGTCCTGCACAGCAACCGGCGCTGTCTCGGACGGCGTCGAGGGCAGTTTCGACAGGGGGGCCGCCGCCGCACCGCAGGCGACCACGGTCCGGCCCGGGAAGGCCGCGGCGACCTCGGCAGGCGACGTCCCCGCCGGCCAGGTCTGGGGCGCCCCGGCATCTCCGCCCGTCATCTGCCAGCTGCGCGGACCCGAGGGCGCGCAATCCACCGCGACCCAACCGCTCATGCCCCGGGCCTCCGGCACGGGAGGGCGGGGGCAGGGGGCGTCAGGCGGGTCTTCATGTCACGGTGTCCGGTCTTGGGTCCGCCCACCCTGTCACGCCCGATCACGACCGGCAAGATTGCGGGCATCGGAACAGAGGCTGGCCATATGGCGCCGGAGGTGCTAGATACCCCTATGTTAGCGCTATCAATTTGGGCCGAGCCGCCCTGAGCCAATACCCTGACACCTGAGGGGACATCATGACCGTCAAACTCGCCATCAACGGATTCGGCCGTATCGGACGCTGCGTCTTTCGCGCCTGGATCGAAAGCGGCCGCAAGGACGTGGAGATCGTCGCGATCAACGACCTCGCGCCGGTGGCCACCAATGCGCACCTACTCCAGTTCGACTCCGTGCACGGATACCTGAACGCCGAGATCTCGGTCGAGGAGGACGCCATCATCGTCAACGGCCACCGGGTCCGGGTGACCTCCGAGCGCAACCCCGCAGACCTGCCCTGGTCGGACGTCGATATCGCGCTGGAATGCACCGGTGTCTTCAACAGCCGGGACAAGGCGTCCGCCCATCTCAAGAACGGATCCGGTCGCGTTCTCTGCTCGGCCCCCGCGACGGACGCGGACAAGACCATCGTCTTCGGCGTCAACCACGACACGCTGACCGCTGCCGACCTGATCGTTTCCAACGCCTCCTGCACCACCAACTGCCTGTCGCCCGTGGCCAAGGTGCTGGACGATGCCTTCGGGATCGAGACGGGCTACATGACGACCATCCATTCCTACACGGGCGATCAGCCGACGCTGGATACCGCGCACAAGGACCTCTACCGCGCCCGCGCCGCCGCGCTCAGCATGATCCCCACCTCGACCGGGGCCGCCCGCGCCGTCGGTCTCGTCCTGCCGCACCTTGAAGGCAAGCTCGACGGCTCGGCGATCCGGGTGCCGACTCCGAATGTCTCGGTGGTAGACCTCTGCTTCATGCCCTCCCGTCCCGCTACGGTCGACGGGGTCAACGACGCCATCCGCACCGCTGCGGCCTCGGGGCCGCTGAAGGGCATCCTGACCACATCAGACCTGCCGCTGGTCTCCTCCGACTTCAACCACAACCCGCATTCGTCGATCTTCGCCACGGCGCAGACCAACGTCAGCGACGGTGGGCTGGTGCGCGTCCTCAGCTGGTACGACAACGAGTGGGGCTTCTCCAACCGGATGCTCGACACCGCCAACGCGATGGCCACCGCGCGCGGCTGATCCCGAACGCCCTTGGCGCGCACTGGCTGCTTCGCAGAGTTTGACCGGGGGCCGGGCTACGCAATTGCGGCCCGGCCCTCACTCAGTCCGGTCCTGATCGCGGCCCTCAATACAGCCCGCAATTCGACTGTCTGAGGGTCGATTGCGCGCGCGCGTCTGGCTCGACCGCCAAAGGCGGCTCCCAGCTTTGTCCAATGCCTGACAGCCCCTGCGCCGGATTCGAAACGTGGCCGAACCCGTTCAGACACCTACTCGTGTCAATAAAATGGAAACAAAGGCCGCTGTCATCCGCAATTGTCCCAACCCATTTTTGCCTTTTTCCATAAAAACAAGGGGTCCAGATCTGGAAACGATCTGTTTTTCGCGGATTTCTGCGCGAACCTGAAACCGACTGTTACCTAGGATGTGGCTGAACGAGTTGAGGCGCCGCCGGTAGTTACGAGTGTGTTCCGGTTGTTTTCGGTTCCGGCGGTACCCGCTTCAGCCCGATGCAGGATCGACATTCGATCCAACGCATCGCGGTGCGTGACGAGTTGGACTGTCTGTGGGGGCAAACCCGAGACCGGACTTTGTCCGGGCAGGCGGTCCGGAGGAAGTAAATTGTTGGAGTCAGGTCAGTTCCCATTATCGGGACCCATTGGCCGGCACGGGACCGGGGGGACCGAGCCGGGCGGGACGGAAACTGGGGATGTTCCGGCTGACAGGGCTTCGGTTCACTATTGCGTGGACACTTTCTCCGGGCCGTCGGCACCCTTCGTTCCGCCCGAACACTGGGAGAGGCTGGAACGCGAGGCTGCCCTGCGTGGCCGCGGGCACCTGTATCGGGCGATGACCGATGCGGTGCAACGGTGGGCCGGCCTCCTGACACATTGGAAGACCCGGCTAGGCCGGCAGACAGACGGGACCGGAACCAACCGGTCCCTGCGGTAAAAAGGAAGGGCCAGTAATGAGTGATGACCATGTCCCGGGCACGGCCGGCCCGGAAGGGGATGGCCAGGGTCGCGGCGCCGGTAAAGGCCGCGACGGTATCACCGGTCCGCGCCGGACCGGCGCCGCTCCCTCGGGAGAGTCGGTCGAGGATCGCCTGCGCCGTGCCTTCCGCACCGCGCCGGAACCCACTCCGGCGACACGGGGCAGGGCGGCCCTGCGTCTCGTTTCCGAAAACATGCACATGCTCCCGCGGCCTGCCGTCGTCCCGGCCGACCCGTGGGAAGCGCTGACGGTCCGCGCGCCGGGCTCCGCCTCGCAACTCCTTGACCGCGAGCAGATGGAGGAGGCTGTCGCCGGGTCCTTCGACCACCTGCGCACCACGCTGCTCAAGATGCTGCGCGCGAACGGATGGAACCGTGTCGCCATCGCCGCGCCCACGCGGGGCTGCGGCACCACCTATTCCGCCGCACATCTCGCCCACAGCCTTGCCCAGGTGCCGGGCAGCCGCACACTCCTGATGGATCTCAACCTGCGCCGCCCCGGCCTTGCCGCCATGCTGGACATGCCCGGCACCGGCCGCATGCGCGCCTTCCTCGGCGGTCAGGTCAGCCTTGACGATCACGTCGTGCGCACCGGCGACACGCTCGCGATCGGGCTGTCGCAGCACTCCGAACCCGAGGCGGCCCACCTGCTGCAAAGCGAAGTCTGCGCCCGGGTCATCGGCGACATGATGGACCAGCTGTCGCCGGACGTCATGCTATGCGACCTGCCGCCCCTGCTGGAACACGACGACCTCTCGGCCTTTCTGCCGCAGGTCGACGGTGTGCTGCTGGTGGCCGACGGGGGCCAGACCCTGCCGGAGCACGTGGCGGCCTGCGAGCGGCGCCTGCACGGACAGACACGGGTTCTGGGCGTCGTCCTGAACCAGGCCCGGCGGACCGGTCCGCTGCCCGCCTATGCGTAACAATTTTCCGCCGCGCGCGGCGGCCAAGGAACCGCGCCTCCAGATGAACCCGGTGGCCACCATCGACGAAGCCGTCGACATGGTCCGGCGCCGCGCACCGCTGATCCTCGGCGTTCTGATCCTCGGTTTTCTCGTCTCGTCCTGGATCGGGCTGGGCCAGCGACCGGTCTACGAGGCGCGCGAGATCCTGCAGGTCGCGCCGCCCCGGGTGGCCGAAGCGATGGCGACGACCTCGGTGCCCGAAACCATCGTCCAGCGCCTGCCGCTGCTGAAACAGCATGTCCTGGGCGATACCGCCCTGTCCGAAATCGCCTCGGCCTACGACCTGTTCCGCATCTCGCCCGGCGAACCGCTTGCCAGCCGTACGGAGCTGCTGAGAGACGCGGTCTCGCTCAACTGGAAGACCGCCCCGGACGGGCAGGTCGAGGTCGTTGCGACCGCCCGGATGGACGATGCCGAAGAGGCGCGCCTTGTGGCCGGGGAACTCGGCCACCGCCTCGTCAACCTGTCGGTGCAGATGCGCATCGGCGAAGCCCGCGCGACGCTCGACTTCCTGACCCGTCGCGAGGCGGAACTGAGCGAGGAGCTGTCGCGGCTCGAAACCCGGTACACCAATTTCCTGCGTGCCGCGCCCGCCGTGCCCGAACCGGGCACGCCCGAGGCCGAGCTCGACGAGAACGGCACCGCGCACCTGCTGGCCGAGATGAACCGCTATCAGCGCGAGCTGGCAAGGCTTCGCGGCCAGCTGGAGGAAACCGCCACGCAACGCGCCCGGGCGCGCATCGGGCTGGACCTCGAAATGCGGCGCCAGTCCGAGAGGCTGGTGGTCAGCGCTCCAGCCGAACGGCCCGTGCGACCGGTCACCGACGTGCGCGGGCTGATCGTCGGGCTGGGGGGCGTGGTCAGCGCGATTCTCGCCTTCGGGCTCGCCTGGACGCTGGAGTGGTTCAACCCGGTGATCCGCAGCGCCGAGCAGATGCAGCGCATGACCGGCATCATGCCGATCGTCTCGGTGCCCCACGCCACCCGGTCATCGCATCACGGAGCCATCCGGGCATGGCGCTGGCCCCGGAATTGGCCCCGGCGGCGGGCCGCCACCGCAGCGGCGGGCTGACGGCAGGGCAGACCACTCGGCGCGTTTTTAATTTGACACCAGAATTAAATCGGGAAAGAGTCCCCCGCCAAGGGGAGGATCCCGATGTACATCGGTTTGGATTTAGGAACGTCCGGTCTGCGCGCGCTGCTGGTCGATGACGAAGCAGCGGTGGTCGGCGTCGCCGACGTGCCGCTTCAGACAGCCCACGCCCATCCGGGATGGAGCGAACAGGACCCGGCCACATGGGTCGCGGCTGTCCACAGCGCACTGGCCGAACTGCGAATGACCGTGCCCGGCGGGCTCGCGGGCGTAAAAGGCATCGGCCTTTCCGGCCACATGCACGGCGCAACCATGATCGACGCCGCAGGCGCGATCGTCCGGCCCTGCATGCTCTGGAACGACACCCGAAGCCACGTGCAGGCCGCGCGTCTCGACGCCACGCCCGGCTTCCGCGAGATCAGTGGCAACATCGTCTTCCCGGGCTTCACCGCGCCCAAGGTGCTGTGGGTCGCCGAGAACGAACCCGAGACCTTCGCGAAGATCGACAAGGTCTTCCTGCCCAAGGACTACCTGTCCTACTGGCTGACGGGCCGCGCCGTCTCCGACATGTCCGACGCCGCCGGAACCTCCTGGCTCGACGTGGGCGCGCGCGACTGGTCCGCCGACCTGCTTGAAAAGTCCGGCATGCGCCCCGACCAGATGCCCGACCTGCTGGAAGGCACCGGCATCGTGGGCGAGGTGAAACCCGCCCTTGCCGCCGAACTGGGCCTGCCCTCTGGCGTCCTCGTGGTGGCCGGAGGCGGGGACAACGCCGCCGCCGCCTGCGGGGTAGGGGCCCTGCGCGAGGGCGATGGCTTCGTCTCGCTCGGCACCTCCGGCGTTCTGCTGGCCGCCCGTGACGGCTTTGCGCCCAAGCCGGAAAGTGCGGTGCACACCTTCTGCCACGCCATCCCGGACACATGGTACCAGATGGGCGTGATCCTCGCCGCGACCGACAGCCTCAACTGGCTCGCCCGCATCGCCGGGGCCAAGCCCGCCGAGCTGACCGCAGCGCTGGGCGACAGCATCACCGCCCCCGGTTTGGTCCGCTTCCTGCCTTACCTGTCAGGCGAGCGCACGCCGCACAACGACAGCGCCGTGCGCGGTGCCTTCACCGGCCTCTCCATCGGCTCCGACCGCGCCGACCTGACCCGCGCGGTCCTCGAAGGCGTCAGCTTTGCCCTGCGCGACTCGCTCGAGGCGCTGAAATCCACCGGTGCCAACCTGAATCGCGTGCTCGCCATCGGCGGCGGCGCCCAGTCGCGCTACTGGGTCGAGCTGCTGGCCACCATCCTCGACATGCCTGTCGACCTGCCCCAGAAGGGCGAGTTCGGAGCCGCCCTCGGCGCCGCCCGCCTTGCCGTCTGCGGTGTCGGCGGCGCGTCTCCGGCCGAGGTCATGACGCCTCCGGCCATCTCCGCCACCATCGACCCGCGCAGCGATCTGCAGGCCGCCTACGAGGCCGCCTATGCCGATTTCGCCGCCTCTTACCCGGCCCTGAAGGCCCATCCCTGAAAGTTCCGCCATGACCCATCCGTTCTTTGCCGATATCGCCCCCGTCCAGTACGAGGGACCCGACAGCGACAACCCGCTGGCCTTCCGCCACTACAACCCGGACGAGGTGGTCATGGGCAAGCGGATGGAGGATCACCTCCGCTTCGCCGTCGCCTACTGGCACTCCTTCGCGTGGGAGGGCGGCGACCCCTTCGGCGGCCAGACCTTCCAGCGCCCGTGGTACCCGCAGGACGCGGTGGAGAACGCCAAGGTCAAGGCCGACGTGGCCTTCGACATGTTCGACATCCTCGGCGCGCCCTACTTCTGCTGGCACGACGCCGACATCCGCCCCGAGGGCGACAGCTTTGCCGAGAGCTTCGACCGCTTCCAGGGCGTGATCGACTATTTCGAAGACAAGATGTCGACCCGCAAGACCAAGCTGCTCTGGGGCACCGCGAACATGTTCGGCCACCGCCGCTGGATGGCAGGCGCCTCGACCAACCCCGACCCGGATGTCTTCGCCTATGCCGCCGCGACGGTAAAGATGTGCATGGACGCCACCCACCGCCTCGGCGGCGAGAACTACGTGCTCTGGGGCGGCCGCGAGGGCTATGAAACCCTGCTCAACACCGACCTCGGGCAGGAACTGGACCACATGGGCCGCTTCCTGAACATGGTGGTCGAATACAAGCACAAGATCGGTTTCAAGGGCACCATCCTCGTCGAGCCCAAGCCGCAGGAACCCTCCAAGCACCAGTACGACTTCGATGCCGCCACCTGCATCGGCTTCCTGCGCAAGTACGGGTTGGAGAACGAGGTCAAGCTGAACCTCGAACAGGGCCACGCGATCCTCGCCGGTCACAGCTTCGAGCACGAGATCGCGGTGGCAACCGCCGAGGGGATGCTCGGCTCCATCGACATGAACCGCAACGATTACCAGTCCGGCTGGGACACCGACCAGTTCCCCAACAACGTGCCCGAGGTGGCGCTGGCCTACTACCACATCCTCAAGTCCGGCGGCTTCACCACCGGCGGCACCAACTTCGACGCCAAGCTGCGCCGCCAGTCGCTCGACGCCGAGGACCTGATCGCGGGCCACATCGGCGGCATGGACATCTGCGCCCGTGGCCTCAAGGCCGCCGCCGCGATGCTGGAAGACGGCGGCTTGGAAAAGGCGCTCGCCGACCGCTACGCGGGCTGGGCAACGCCCGAGGCCAAAGCCATGCTCGACAGCGACTTCGACAGCATCTTCGCCCGCGTTCACGGCGGCGAGATCGCACCCGAGCCGCGCTCTGGCCGTCAGGAGCAGCTGGAAAATTACGTCAACCGCTTCGTCTGAGCACGGCAATGGGGGAGGAGATCCGGCGCCATGTTCTCGAGGACGGCGGCCAGCGGGTCGCCCTCCTCAACCTCGGCTGCATCACCCAGAGCTGGGAGATGCGCGACGGCACCAACATCGTCCTCGGCTACGACAAGGCCGGGGACTACCGCCAGAACCCGATGTTCCTCGGCGCCATCGTCGGTCGGGTCGCGGGCCGTATCGGCGGCGCCGCCTTTATCCTCGACGGCACCCGCTGGCAGGTCGACGCCAGCGAGCCGCCCAACTGCCTCCACGGCGGGGCAGGGGGCATCCATACCCGGCTCTGGCAGATGGAGACCGACGGTGCCCGCGCCGTCGAGCTGCGTCTGACTTCCGAGCACGGAGACCAGGGCTTTCCGGGGCGGCTTGACCTCACCGTCACCATCCGGCTCGAAAACGGCTGGCTCACCTACGACATGGCCGCCGAGGCCGACCACCCGACGCCGGTCAGCCTTGCCCAGCATTCCTATTACAACCTCGCGGGGCAGGGCACGATCTGGGGCCACCACCTGCGTGTCCCCGCCGACACCCGCGTGGTCAGCGACGCCGCGAACGTCGCGACCGAGCGGACCGAGCCGGTGGCGGGCACCCCCCTGGACCTGCGGTCCGGCAGAACCATCGCCGAGGCCGATCCGGAGAGTTCCGGACTCGACATGACCTATGCTAGGCTCGCCGCAACGGAGGAGAGCCCGGTGATCCTCACCGCGCCGGGCGGGAGGGAGATGCGGATGGTCAGCGACCAGCCCTGCCTGCAAGCCTATACCGGCGCCTATATCGGGCCGCTGCACGGCAGCGCCCATGCCCCCTTTCACGGCCTCTGCCTCGAACCGCAGGGCTGGCCCAACGCGGTCAACCACCCCGCTTTTCCGCAATCCATCGCGGCCCCCGACGCACCCTACCGTCAGTGCCTCGCGCTCAGGGTGACGCCATGAGGGCCCTTGGCCTCGCGGCGCTGCTGGCGGCGGCGCCGGCCCTCGCCGGGCCGCTGCCCCGCACCGAGGCCGAGTTCCCCGAGACCGACATGGCCTCGGTCAAGCTCGGTCAGCTGCTGTTCTACGACCCGATCCTCTCGGGCAACCGCGACGTCTCCTGCGCCACCTGCCACCACCCCCGCTTCGCCACCTCCGACGGGCTCTCGCTGGGGCTCGGCGATGGCGGCATCGGCCTCGGCCCGGACCGCGTGACCGACCCGGCGAACCTCCCCGAGGAACGCATCCCACGGAACGCACCGGCGCTCTTCAATCTCGGCGCCACCGAGTTCACCCGCTTCTTCCACGACGGACGGCTGGAAGACGATCCCTCCCGACCCCACGGCATCCGCACCCCGCTTGGCCCCGACATGGCCGAGGGCTTCCGCAACGCCCTCTCGGCGCAGGCCATGTTCCCGGTCCTCTCGCCCGACGAGATGGCAGGCCACTACGCCGAAAGCGATGTCTCGCAGGCGGTGCGCCAGGGCTTCATCACCGGTAAGGGCGGGGCATGGGAAACGCTCACCGCCCGGGTCGAGGCGATCTCCGCGTATCGCGAGCAGTTCGACAAGGTGATCGGCCCCCGCCCGCTGCACTTCGCCGACATCGCCAACGTGATGGCTGACTTCATCGCCTTCGAATGGCGCGCCGACGACAGCCCCTTCGACCGCTACCTGCGCACCGGCGAGCCGCTCGCGCTCGACGCGGCGGCGGGGATGGAGCTCTTCTACGGCAAGGCGGGCTGCGACGGCTGCCACGCGGGCCGCTTCCAGACCGACCACGACTTCCACGCCATCGCCATGCCCCAGCTCGGCCCCGGCAAGGCCGCCCGCTTCGAGCGCCACGCCCGCGATGTGGGGCGTTTGCGGGTGACGGGCGATCCCAAGGACGCCTACGCCTTCCGCACCCCCAGCCTGCGCAACGTGACCGCCACCGCGCCCTACGGCCACGACGGCGCCTATGCCTCGCTCGAGGCGGTGGTCCGCCACCACCTCGCCCCCGTCGCCAGCCTGCGGGCTTATGACCCGGCCCAGGCCATTCTGCCCGCGCTCGCCGTCGAAGACACCTGGGTGCTCGACCGCCCCGAGGAGATCGAGGCCATCGCCGCCGCCAACAGCCTCGCCCCGATGGAGCTCAGCGATGCCGAGGTCGCCAACCTTCTCGCATTTCTCGGAGCCCTGACGGATCAGCCCAGCATCGACGGACGCCTCGGCGTGCCCGAGAGCCTGCCGAGCGGTTTGCCGGTGGAGCGCTGAAACCCGGCGTCTGCCTCTTTGCCGAGGGGGCGATTTGAGTATTTGAGAAGGAAAGAAGAACTGGGTTTGTCCATCCCATTTCTTCTCTTCTCAAATACTCACAAAGCCACCTTCGACGCCGCCGCGTGGCTATCGGTCCTGCCGGGTGATCGTCACCAGGCGATCCGCCGCGACCTCGGACCAGGGCGAGATCGTGCCGTCCGGCCAGATCGCCCGCAGCCGCGCCGTCGCAGCTGCACCCAGCCCGAAATGTTCTGCTACCGCCGCGCCGCCAGCGTGGCCGCCACCGACGGTGATCTCGCGCAGGCGCGAGCCGGTGCCGTCGTCGAGTTCGATCCACGCGCCGATGGCGCGCGTGTTGGGGGCAGGCTGGCTCAGGGCGACCTCGAGCCAGTGGCCCGGCGTCTCGGTCACGTTCTGCCAGACCTCCATCGGGCCGCGCCGGTTCACCACCGCCACGTCCAGCAGCCCGTCGCCATTCAGGTCGGCGAGAGCACCGCCGCGCCCGCGCAGGAGGCTGGCAAGCCCCGCCTCGAGACCCGCTTCGACAAAGCGGCCGTCCTCGCCCTGCATCAGCAGGTTGTTGGGGTCGTCCCAGGCGCTGTCGGGCATCTGCTCGACGTTGCCCTTGGTGATGAAGATGTCGTCGCGCCCGTCGAGGTCCACGTCGCCGAAGGCCACGTGCCACCCGGTCGAGGGGCGCCCGTCGCCGCCCGTGTAGGGCGCCGTCGCGGTGGTGCCGAGGGCGTAGGGCACGTCCTCGAACCGCGGCCCGGCGGCGCTGTCGACCAGCACCTGCAGGCGCTGGTCGCCCATCGAGGTCAGGAACACGTCCTGATCGCCGTCGCGGTCTATGTCGCGGGTGGCGATCCCCATGCCCCAGAGCTTGTGGGTCTGCCAGCCGTCCGCCTCGGTGTAGAGCCGGGGCGGGGTGGTCATGGCCCAGAGCTGCTCGGACCCGGCATCGACGTAGTAGTGGCGGTCGTTGCTGATGCGCAGGTCCGCACGGCCCTGCCGCCCCCAGTCCGAGAACAGCATCGACAGCGGGCAGTAGCCGGGCGCCAGCACTTCCGGCGCGCCGTAGGTCGCTCCCTCGGGGCGGTAGAGTGCATTGTCGTCGCAGGCCCGGAACGGCCCGTTGGGGGCGTCGCGGTCAACGTAGTTGCCAAAGGCGAGGGTCGGCAGGCTCTGCCCCGCCTCCCAGGTGGCCGAGAAGGCGGTGGTCCAGTCCTCGCCGCCCTCGAACCCGAGCCCCTCGAAGGGGGCAAAGCTGCAGTCGGGCCCGCCTTTCAGCAGCACGTTCTCACCGACCCGCAGCACCGCGAGGTCGAGCAGACCATCGCCGTCGATGTCGAGCGGGTAGGCACCGGAGACCCCGGTCAGGCTCAGCGCCCCGGGCGCGGCGGCCTCGAAGGTCAGCGCGCCGCCGGGGTGTGAGGTATTGCGCAGCAGGGTCATCGGGTTCGTGCCGCCTGCCGCCAGCAGTTCGGGCAGCCCGTCGCCGGAACAGTCGAAGACCGCCAGCCCGCCGCCGACGAAATGCTCCCAGCCGCCGTCATAGACGTGTTCGGGGATCGCCACCGGCTCGAACCGGGGTCCGGCAATGGCCGGGACGGCGGCGCAGCCGATCAGGGCCGCAGAGCAGAGGGCGGGGGCGCGACGCCTCCGCGCGGTCTCGTAGGTCATCCCGTCCTCCCCTTCGCGCCCTCAGGCTGCGTTCTCTCCCAGTCCTTCCAGCGCCAGCTGCGAGACCTTGTCGAGCGCATAGGCGGCCGCGCCGCGCGCCCACATCAGGTTGCCCCAGCGGTGCACCACCACCTCGGGCGGGGCCTTGTCGACCTGCACGATCGACTTGCGCATCTCCTCGATGACCTCCTCGGCATAGAGGTGATCGGACTGCATCTGCTCACCCGCGAGGATGATCAGCTCGGGGTCGAAGATGTTCACCAGGTTTGCGAGACCAAGGGCAAAGACCCGCCCCGCGCGGCTGACCACGCGGCCTGCCATGTCGTCGCCCTCGCGGGCAGCGGTCAGCAGCGCTTCGACCCGCTCGCCCGAAGACAGCCTCGTGTCAAAGCCCATCAGCGTCTGCGCCTCGCGCAGCAGGGCGTAGTCGGCCACATAGGCTTCGAGACAGCCGCGCTGGCCGCAGCGGCAGAGCGCGCCGTCCAGATGCACCTTGGTATGGCCGAATTCGGCGCCGCAGCCACGGGTGCCGCGGTAGAGCTCGCCGTTGATCACCATGCCCATGCCGACGCCGGATTCGATGGTGACGACGAGGAAGTCGGAATGGTCCTGCCCGAGGCCGAAACTCTTCTCGGCCACCGCCACGAGGTTGGCGTCGTTGTCGACAAAGGCGGGGCGGCCGAGCCGCAGGCTCAGCAGGCGGCCGAACTCCACGTTGCGCTGGGTGAGGGAGGGGGACCAGTAGATAACCCCTTGTTCCGCCTCGACGATCCCGGCGATGCCAAGGCCCACGCCCGAGATGTCCCGCATCGCGTGGCCCGCCTTGCGCGCCAGCCGTTTCACAGCTTCCGCCAGCACCGAGGCAAGCTCGTCGGGCGGATAGACGGGCTTGTCCATCTCGGTTTCCAGCTCGGCCAGCTGGTTGCCCTCGAAATCCATCAGCACCAGAGAAAGCTGCTGGTGCGAAACCTTCACACCCACGACAAGGTGCGCGGCGCCGCGAATCTTGAGCGCCACCCGGGGGCGGCCGCGCCGGGCGTCGCCCTCATCGTCGGCACGCGGGACCTCCTCGATCAGCCCGTTCTGCAGCAGCTCCGCGGTAATGGTGGTGACGGTCGCCCGGCTAATGCCAGTCAGATCCGCCAGCTCGATCCGGGGAATGTTCCCCGCCTTCCGGATCTCCTGCAACAGCCGCCGGCGTCCGTATTCTCTTTGCATAACAGCCATTTCTCAGGTGTCGCCTTTCCGCCTCCGGCGCTCGTCGCGCGCGGATGCCTGCTTTCGCCCCCAGGGTCAGGTTAACACTTTTTACGGTACTGCGCACAGGGTAGACAATTTAATTTGATTTTCAAATTAAAATGGATCACGATGCCCGAACCCACCCTGCAAGGGGATTCATCTGCAGCGGTGCAATAAACGTGGAGGAGAATATGAAAATCCGTGCAACCGCGACGGCGATCTTCGTCGGCGCAATGATGAGCTCTGCCGCGATGGCCCAGACCGTCGGTGTGAGCTGGTCGAACTTCCAGGAAGAGCGCTGGAAAACCGACGAGGCGGCCATCAAGAAGGCGCTGGAAGCCGCCGGGGCGACCTATATCTCGGCCGATGCGCAAAGCTCGTCGTCCAAGCAGCTCTCCGACGTGGAAAGCCTGATCGCCCAGGGCGCCGACGCGCTGATCATCCTCGCGCAGGACACGCAGGCCATCGGCCCCGCCGTGGCTGCCGCCGCCGCCGAAGGTATCCCGGTCGTCGGCTATGACCGTCTGATCGAGGACGAGCGCGCCTTCTACCTGACCTTCGACAACATCGAGGTCGGCCGCATGCAGGCCCGCGCCGTGCTGGAAGCCCAGCCCGAAGGCAACTACGTGATGATCAAGGGCTCGCCCACCGACCCGAACGCGGACTTCCTCCGTGGCGGTCAGCAGGAGGTCCTGCAGGAGGCGATCGACTCCGGCAAGATCAAGATCGTGGCCGAGGCCTATACCGACGGCTGGCTGCCCGCCAACGCGCAGCGCAACATGGAGCAGATCCTGACGGCCAACGACAATGACGTCGACGCCGTGGTGGCCTCCAACGACGGCACCGCCGGCGGCGTCGTCGCGGCGCTGACCGCGCAGGGCATGGAAGGCATCCCGGTTTCCGGGCAGGACGCCGACTTTGCCGCGCTGAACCGTGTCGCCAAGGGCACCCAGACCGTCAGCGTCTGGAAGGACTCGCGCGAACTGGGCAAGGCGGCTGCCGAAATCGCGCTCAAGCTGGCCGGTGGTGCCAAGATGGGCGAGATCGACGGAGCCGAGGAGTGGACCAGCCCCGCGGGCACCACGCTCTGGGCCGAGTTCCTGAACCCGATCCCGATCACCAAGGACAACCTGAACGTCGTCGTGGATGCCGGCTGGATCGACCAGGATTCGCTGTGCCAGGGCGTGACCGCAGCGGTCGCCCCCTGCAACTAAGTTCGCCACTCGTCGCTTATTCGTAAGCTCAAGAGCCCTGTCCCCAGCTGAGGGGGCAGGGCGACCAGACAGCCAGGACATTCCAATGGACCAGTCCAAGACCGGAACCGCGCCCGCAGGGCCGGCCCGCAAGAATTTCTTCCAGACACTCGAGATCGACATGCGCCTGCTGGGCATGGTCGGCGCCTTCATCCTGGTGTGCCTGGTGTTCAACGTGTTGACCGACGGGCGCTTCCTGACGCCGCGCAACATCTTCAACCTCACGATTCAGACCGTCAGCGTTGCGATCATGGCCACCGGCATGGTCTTCATCATCGTGACCCGCCACATCGACCTCTCCGTCGGTGCGCTGCTGGCCACCTGTTCCGCCGTCATGGCGATGACCCAGACCAGCTGGCTGCCCGATGCGCTCGGCCTCGGGCTGGGCCATCCGCTGATCCCCTGGCTCAGCATCATCGTCGGCCTGCTGACCGGCATCGCGATCGGCGCCTTCCAGGGGTGGCTGGTCGGCTATCTCGCGATCCCCGCCTTCATCGTGACCCTCGGCGGCCTGCTGGTCTGGCGCAACGTCGCCTGGTACATCACAAGCGGCAAGACCATCGGCCCGCTCGACGAGACCTTCCAGAAATTCGGCGGCATCAACGGCACGCTTGGCAACACCGCCTCGTGGGTCGTGGGGATCATCGCCCTGCTGGCCGCGCTCTACGGCCTGTTCAATGCGCGCCGCAACAAGGTCAAACACGGCTTCCCAGTCAAACCGATGTGGGCCGAGGGCGTCGTCGCCGCGATCATGGCCATCGCCATCCTTGGCTTCGTCGCCATCCTGAACGCCTACGAGATCCCGACCCGCCGCCTCGAGCGCATCTTCGAACTGCGGGGCGAGACCATGCCCGAGGGCTTTACCCAGTCCTACGGCATCCCGTACTCCGTCCTGCTGCTGATCGCGCTCGCCATCGGCATGACCATCCTGGCCCGTCGCACCCGGTTCGGCCGCTACATCTTTGCCACCGGCGGCAACCCGGACGCGGCCGAGCTCTCGGGCATCAACACCCGCTGGCTGACGGTCAAGATTTTTGCGCTGATGGGCGCGCTCTGCGCCATCTCGGCAGTGGTCGCCTCGGCCCGCCTGACCAACCACTCGAACGACATCGGCACGCTGGACGAACTCCGCGTGATCGCGGCGGCCGTGATCGGCGGCACCGCGCTCGCGGGCGGGGTCGGCACCATCCACGGCGCCATTCTCGGCGCGCTGATCATGCAGTCGCTGCAATCGGGCATGGCCATGGTCGGCGTCGACGCGCCGCTGCAGAACATCGTGGTCGGCGGCGTTCTCGTGCTCGCCGTGCTCATCGACATCATCTACCGCAAACGCACCGGGGGGGCATGATCATGGCAGACACCAACAAGGCAGCCGTCGGCGAGAAACTTGTCGAGATGCGCGACATCTGCATCAGCTTCGGCGGTGTGCACGCGGTGGATCATGTCAGCGTCGACCTGCACGCGGGCGAGGTCGTCGGCCTGCTGGGTCACAACGGCGCGGGCAAGTCGACCCTGATCAAGATCCTCTCGGGCGCCTATCAGGCCGACTCGGGCGATATCCTGATCCGGGGCGAGAAGGCGACGATCACCAACCCGCGCGACGCGCGGCGCTACAAGATCGAGACGATCTACCAGACCCTCGCGCTGGCCGACAATCTCGATGCCGCCTCGAACCTCTTCCTTGGCCGCGAACTGGTCACGTCCTTCGGGCTCGTCGACGACGACGCCATGGAGGCCGAGACCCGCAAGATCATGTCCAAGCTCAACCCGAACTTCAAAAAGTTCAACGAGCCGGTCTCGGCCCTCTCCGGCGGCCAGCGCCAGTCGGTCGCAATCGCGCGCGCGGTATACTTCGACGCCCAGATCCTGATCATGGACGAACCGACCGCGGCCCTCGGCCCGCACGAGACCCAGATGGTCGCGGAACTCATCGAGCAACTCAAGGCGCAGGGGATCGGCATCTTCCTGATCAGCCACGACATCCACGACGTGATGAAGCTCTGTGACCGCGCCAGCGTGATGAAGAACGGCCAGCTGGTCGGAACCGTGGACGTCGATGACGTCACCGACGACGACCTGCTCGGCATGATCATCCTCGGCAAGAAACCCGGCGGGGCCAATGCGTGACATGCCCTCCCAGGTGCTCGTGGCGGACGTGGGGGGCACCAATGCCCGCCTCGCGCTCGCCGGGCCGGATGGCGCGCTGAGCGCCATCACCCGGTACCCGAACGAGGCCTATGGTTCCTTCTACGAGGTGCTGCACCGTTTCGCGACCGACCGGGTGCGGGGCAGGGTGGGGGCCATCACCATCGCGGTGGCGGGCCCGGTGACATCCGACCGTGCGCGCCTGACCAACCGGGACTGGACCTTCGAGAGGGAGGCCCTGTCTCGCGCCCTGCCCGAACAGGACAGGGTGCCAGTCCGGCTGGTCAACGACCTCGCCGCGCTCGGCCACTCGCTGCCCGCGCTGGGGGGCGATCAGGTGCGCCTGATGCGCCCGGCCACCGGTGCAGGGCCCAGCAACGGGCAGGCGCTGGTCGTCGGCATCGGCACCGGTTTCAACGTCTGCCTCGCCAAATCGAGCCCCGAGGGCTCGATGGTGATCGAGGCGGAACTGGGCCACTCCAGCCTTCCCGCCTCTGTCGTCGCGGCGGTCGAGGCCGCCATCGGCAAGGCCGCGCTCGGCTTTCCCACCACCGAGGACCTGTTCTCGGGGCGTGGGCTGGTGCAATTCTACCGCGCCCTGTCGGGGGGGCGGGAATCCCCCGCGCACGAGATCGTGGATGCGGCGGCGGACGGCGACGCGCTCGCGCGCCAGACGGTCGAGCATGTGGTGCGGTACCTCAGCCTGCTGACCCGCCAGCTGGTCTTCCAGTACCTTCCGCTGGATGGCATATACTTTGCCGGCAGCGTCGCGCGCGGCCTGTTCGGCGGCAACCGCGAGGAAGCCTTCCTCGAAAGCCTGCCCTCGGACGGGCCCTTCGAGCACCTGATCGCCCAGGTTCCCCTGCGGGTGATCGCCGACGACGCCGCCGCGCTCTTCGGCCTGACCCGGCTCGCACGTCCGCTGGCCGAGGCAGGCTAGACCCCGAGGCAGGCCAGCCACCTGCATCGTTCGCGCCTCAGTAGTCCCGCTTGAAGAAAAGGCCGATCCCGGTCTCGCCCGCGTTGTCGACCGAGCCCTTGATGGTCAGGTTGTCGGTCAGGTCAAAGTTCAGGTTGACCTCGCTCTGGCCATCGGCATTCACCGACACGTCCGTATAGAGATCGTCCGACAGGTAGGCGCCGACGCCCACTTGGGCATTGCCGTCGTCATCGGTCCCGAGGTCGAGGTTGTCGACCCCAAGCCCGCGCCGGATCTTGCCCAGCAGACCGCCCCCCTTGCCGCTGAGCGTCGCGACCTGCGACGCAAGCTGCGCGATCTTCAGCGGCGACAGGTCGTTGAACTGGTCGCCGAACAGCAGCAGCGCAAGGGCCTCCTCGCTCGGGCGTTCCGGGGTTGAGGTAACCTCGATCACCGGCGCGCTGGTCGGGCCCGAGATGGTCAGCGTGGCGTCCCCCTCCGAGGTGGAGGTGGTGGCGACGAAGTAGAGGTAGGGCTCAAGATTGCCCTGCATCGAAACCTGCCCCTCGTCCAGTTCCAGCCTGCGGCCCAGCAGGCTGAAGGTGCCCCGGATCAGGCCGATCTGGCCCGAGGGCACGATCTGGTTGGTATTGCCACCCACCACGAGGCGGCCGCCCAGTTCGGCGTTCAGGCCACGGCCGCGCACGAAGATCTTGTTGGGCGCGTTCAGCACGACGTTCAGGTTGTAGGGGCGGCTGGTGCCGCCGCCGCCGTTACCCGTCTCGATCAGCCCGGCGCGGGCGCGGGTCTGGCGGGCACTGCCCGGCTCCCACATGTGCCCGATCTCGGGGATCGGGGCTGCACTGACCGAACCGCCCGCGGTGTTGATGTTGATCTCGCTGTCGCCGAAATCGATCTGCCCCGCGATGGTCGCCCCGCCCGTCAGCGGACCGTTCATGGTGATCTGGCCGTTCGCGGTGGTGGTGTAGCTCAGGTTGTCGGTGATGATCAGGTTGACCAGCCGGGTGGTGATGTTGCCGTTGTAGGGCGCCGCCATCCCGGCAGAGCCGTCGACACGGAACTGGCCACCGGCGCGCAGCCCGCCGGTCACGCCGATCTGTGCCTGCCCACCCGACAGCCGGGCAGTCGCGTTCAGGCCGGTGATGGTCTGCGCCGCCGAGGGCAAGGCGATGGTCACGCCCGAGGCCGAGACGGTGCCCGACAGCGCCTCCAGCGAGGGCGCGCCGCGCAGGGCAAGGTTGAACTCGCCAAGGCCCCGCACCGAGTTCGGCGAGATGAAGGCGTTCGCCAGCCCCAGCTGCGCCTGTCCGACTGCGGTAATATCCGCCGTGTTGGCGGCCTGGTCATAGGTGCCGTTCACGTCCGCCGAGATGCTGCCCGGGCCGGTGCCCTTGGCATTCAGGGACCAGACGTCGCCTTCCTTGTTGGCAACCCCCGCCGCCGTGACGGTCCCGGCAAAGTCCTGCACAAACCGCTCGATCCGTTCGACGGTGGTGTCGAAGTAGACCTCGGCATCGGTCAGGGCCTCGTCGAACTCGGCCTTGAAGGTGCCCGACAGCCCGGCATCGCCGCGCGACACGGCGTTGACCAGCCACTTCCCGACGTCATCGCGCCGCGCCCGGCCCTTGGCTTCCAGCGTACCGCTGACCTGCGGCACCAGCCGTTGCAGCCGTTCCAGCGCCGCGTCGAAGAAGACGTCGACCTCGCCGGTGGGTTCGGTAAAGGCGCCGTTGAACCGGCCAGTGATCCCGGCGCTGCCTCCGGTGGTGATGTTGGCGCTCCAGCGTTGATCGGCCGAACGCTCGGCGCGGCCCTTGGCCTCCACGGTACCGGCAAGCTGCGGCACAAAGCGCTCCAGCCGCTCAAAGGCGGCGTCCAGCGCGAGGTGCGCCTCGCCCGAAGCCTCGTTGAAGTCACCCTCGAAACTGCCCTCGATACCGGCGCTGCCGCCGGTCTCCAGGCTGGCGTTCCACTGCCCCTCATGGGTGCGGCTGGCCTTGCCCCGCGCGTTCACCGCGCCGGTCAGCTGCGGCACCAGTCGTTCCAGCCGGGCAAGCCCCGCGTCGAAATCGAGGTCGGCGGTCCCCGCCTTCTCGTCGTACCCCGCCCTGATCCGGCCCGATATCCCGGCGGTCCCGCCGGTCAGGCTGGTCACTTCCCAGATGCCCGCCGCGCTGCGGGTCGCGTCTCCGCGCGCGGTCACGTTACCCGCGATCTGCGCGACGAAGTCTTCTAGCTGGTTGAACGCCGCGCGGTAAGTTGCCGTCAGCGCGCCATCCGGCGTCATGGTGCCGTCGGCGGTCAGGAAGGTCTCGTTCGGGGCGTTCAACTGCACCGTGCCGGTGACGGTCCCCTCCTGATGGCTCAGGTCGCCGCTGATCGTGACCGGACCGGGCGAGGCGGGCACGATACGCCCAAGGTCGTCCAGCGCCGCGCGCAGCGTCAGGTCGGCACGCCCGGTGCGCACCGTACCGCTGGCCGAGGCGCTCAGGGCCTCGCCCTGCAATTCGAACGAACGCAGCATGGTGCCCGACCCGTCCCGCGCCGCATCCATCCGGATCGTCGTCTCGCCGCCGATCAGCGGGTCCACCATCTCGATCCCCGCCCGCAGGCCCTGCGCGTCGGCGTTCAGCCGCACGTCAAAGGTGCCGTTCAGCGGCGCGCCATTGCCTTCCAGCGCCACCTTGGCCGATCCGCCGAGCGACTGGCCCGCGATCGCCGAGAAGCGCGAGAGGTCGGTCGCTTCCACTTCGGCGGTGCCGCCGATGTTGAACCCGGTATCAAGCCCGTCGATCAGGACCGACAGGCGCGCGGCATAGTCGGTGCCGGTCAGCTCGAACCCGTCGAGGGTAAGGGCGCCGTTGTTCCAGTCAAAGCTGCCGTCGAGGTCCAGCGTCTCGCCTATCGCCTCGCGCAACTGCTCTTCCGGGAAGGTCAGGCCGGTCAGCCCCGCCGTCAGGTTCCCTGCAAGATGGGTGTTTGCACCCTGCTCGAGGGTGCCTTCGGCGGTCAGCTCAACCCGGTCGAATGAGATATCGACACGGGACATGCCGCGAATGTCGGCCGTCAGTTGCCAGCTGTTGCCTTCGGCGGCATCGAACCCGCCCTTGATCGTCGCCGAGGTGATCTCGGTCACCGGATCGCCGGTCGGCAGGGTCACCGTCTCGCCTTCGGGCGGAGAGATGCTCCCGTCGAGCGCCACGTTCTGCAGTGTGCCGTCCGGCCCGATCTTGGCCGAGCCCGACAGGTCCAGCGCGCTGGCGGCAAGGCTGAACTCGCTGATCTCCAGCCCGCTCTCCGTGCCATTGCTGCCGTCGAGGCGCAGCTGCGACGAGGTCCCGAAGAACTCGCGGTAGGGTTCCGCCAGCAGCGGGGTCAGGTCGCCGTCCATCTGCGCGGCAAAGTCGATGTCGCCGCCCGCGCCGTCCCCGGCAAGCGAGACCTGGCCGGTCACTCGCTCGGTGCCGTCGGTGGCCAGCGACAGGTCGGCGGTGAAATCGGTCACCGGGCCTTCGCCCTTCGCGGTCAGCCGCACCGAGGGGCGGTCGGGAATCTTCATCAGTTCCGAGACGAGGCCGCCCGCGTCTTCGGTCACGCTCAGGTCCAGCGTCAGCTGGCGCGTGGCGTTGGAAAAGCCCGCAGTCAGGTCGATCTCGTCGCCGGGCCGGTCGAGGCGGGTCACTGCCATCGTGGTGTCGAGTGACCCGTCTTCCAGCACCAGCTTGCCGTTGATGGTCAGGCTGGCGGCAACACCGATCACCGGCTCGCCCAGCGTCAGCGTGCCGACCGAAAGCTCGCCGATGTTGACCGCGACCGGCAGCTCGGGGATCTGGAACGGCGTGGCCTCGGGGCTCGGCAGGTCTTCCTCGGTGGTCGTCGTCCCCGGCGCACGGCTCAGCTCGATGGTCTCGGCGCTCAGCTTGTTGATCCGCAGATTGCCCCGCAACAAGGCCGCACGAGCCCAGTCCAGCTGGGCGTTGCTGATCGTCAGCCACGGCCCCTCGTCGTCAGAGATGATGATCTGCTGGATGGTCGCCGAGGAACTCAGCGCCCCCGACAACCCGACGACCCGCACGTTGCGGTTGTCGCCCGACAGCGACTTTTCCAGCAGGTTCGAGATGAAACTGCCACCGCCATCATCATCGGTGCTGTCCTGCGCGAGCAGGGGTTGCGACTGCGTGATGGTCAGGGTGAACAGGAGCGCAAGGGCGAGAGTGAGGTACCGCATCAGAAGGCCTGCCCGATCCCGAGGTAGAATTGCAGCCCGTCGCCGGTGTCGCCGCTGACGGGCATGGCGAGGTCGAGCCGGATGGGGCCGAAACCGCCGACGTCATAGCGCAGGCCCAGACCGGCACCGGCATGGGACTCGGTGTCGCCGTCGATAAAGCTGGACGACCCGACCGCCGCCCAGTCGAAGAAGCCGACGACCGAGATCGCGGTGGTCACCCGGGCGCGCACCTCGGCGCTCGCCGCCAGGAGCGAGCGCCCGCCGGCGACGTCGCCGTTGACCGGAATGCCAAGAGATTCATAGGGCTGGCCGCGAACCGTACCCGCGCCACCCGAGAAGAACAGCATATCGGGCGAGGTGCTGTCGGCCTCGGCGCCCAGCACCGACCCCAGCTGCACCCGCCCGGCGAGCACGATGCTGCCGGTCTCGGTGAGGCTGAGGTACTTGCGCCCGTCCAGTACCGCCTGCAGGCCCGAGGACGATCCGCTGATGCCGCCGAAGGGGGTCAGCTTGGCGTCAAGGTAATACCCGCTGGTCGCGCTCTGCGACGAATCCCGCCGGTCGAGCTCGGCGTGGAACGGCATCTTGAGCACGCGGAACTTGCGGCCCTCGCCATAGGCGTCATCTGCGTCAGAATAGCTGTAGATCAGCGAAAGCTCGGCATAGAGCTGGTCCGAGAAGGTACGCCGTGCCCCGACACCCAGCTGTGCCACGTTCATCGTGTAGTGATCGCGGTCGATCCGCTCCAGCGAGCCGAGGTAGAACAGGTTGTTGTCGGGCCCCAGCCGCTCGGGAAAGTCGAGCCGGAAGGCCAGCCGCCCGTCGATATCGTCCGTGCCGCCGATGTTGCGGACTTCGCCCTCGAGCTGCAGCCGTTCGGCGCGGCCCAGCAGGTTGCGGTGCAGCCAGATCGCCGAGAGCGTCACGCCGCTGTTCGATTCCACTTCGGCGCCAAAGGTGATGCGCCGAGGCAGCTGTTCGGCCACCTGGATGGTGTAATCGAGCGTGCCGTCGGGATTGGCCTTCGGCGCTTCGACCAGGGCGACCGACGAAAAGGCGCCGGTGCGGCGCAGGCGCGAGCCGACCTTCTGCACCATCTGCGGGCTGTAGACTTCGCCGGTCGGGAACCCGGCGATGCGCCGGATCGCCGCCGTCTGCACCTTGCTGTTGCCGGTCACCGTCAGGTTGCCGAACCGCAGTTTCTGGCCCGGGATCAGCTTGATATCCGCGTCGAGCGTGTTGCTCCGGTGGTTCGCCGTGATCCGCTGGTCGCCGATAGCGACCTTGGCGTAACCACTGTTGCGCCAGCCATCCCGCCCGGCCGAAGCCGCCTCGCGGATGATGCCGGTGGTCGCGGTCTCGCCCTTGGCGAACCCTTCGGGCATTTCGGTGTCGGGCGCCAGCGGCGCGACCCGGGCAAGGCCGAAGCGGAAGATCGGACCGGTGTCGACCTTGATCACCGCCTTGTCGATCTTGCCGGGCGGAGAGATCAGGGGGATCGCGCTGGCCTCGCGGCCATCGACGAGAATGCTGACGGTGGGGCTGAAATAGCCTGAGTCATAGAGCACCTGAACGATCGTCCGGTAATCGGCAAGCGCGGCGGCCAGCAGCTCCTGCGACGTGCTCAGCCCCGAGTCCTCCGCCCCCATGAGCGAGGAGGCGCCGCGCAGCTTGTCCGCGATATCGTCGGGGGCGCCGGGGGCCGAAAGCGTCGCTTCGAAGGCCAGCGCGGGCAGGGGGGCCGCCAGGACGGCCATGACTCCTGCGACGCGAAGCAGGGCGCGCGGTGCCTCGGGCGAAAACGAAAAGCCTAGGACTGAACGGACCTGAAACAATTGCCTTACCCCAACAAGTCGAACCCTTTGACCGAAGTAACATGGCTTGCCGCTCGGTCAAACTTGAAACATGCCGACTTCTTGATCGAGGGGGCGAAGATCGGCCAATCGCCCGCCAGTGGTTGCCGCCCGCGGCAGCACCCGTGAGGGGTGCGCGGCGTGAAATCCGAACCCCTTGACGGCGGTGCTGGTCAATGGCGCGAGTATTCGGTATTTTCGCATAGTTCCCGCCACTATCAAAAATGCGCTGAAAATGTCCTACCTCGACAACATCCGGACCTTTGTCAGGGTCTACGAACTGGGCAGCATGTCCGCCGCCGGGCGCGACCTGCGGATTTCACCGGCGGTCACCTCGGCGCGGATTTCCCAGCTCGAAGATCACCTCAACGTCCGCCTGTTCCAGCGCACCACGCGCAACCTGACACCGACCGAGCAGGGCAAGGCCTTCTACGGCGGGGCCTGCGCCGTGCTCGAAACGGTCGAACGCGCCGAAGCCGAGGTGATGAACCTGACCGAAAGCCCGCGCGGATCGCTCTATGTCGCGGCTCCGCTTGGGGTAGGGCGTCGGCTGGTGGCGCCGCTCGCGCCCGAGTTCCTTGCGCAGTACCCCGAGATCGAGCTGCGGTTGCGGCTCTCCGACCGCACCGTGGACCTCACGACCGAGGGGCTCGACATGGCCTTCTTCCTCGGCCAGCCCGCCGACAGCACCCTGCGCATCCGCAAGATCGCCGACTGCCAGCGCGTGCTCTGCGCCTCGCCGGACTACATCGATGCGCGCGGGCGGCCCGAAACCGGGACCGACCTGATCCGCGACCGGCACGAATGCCTCAACCTGCGCTTTCCCGGCGCGACCGAGTTCCAGTGGATGCTGGCCACCCCGGAGGGCCCGCAGCGCTTTGCCGTCTCCGGGCGGTTCGAGTGCGACGACGGCGACGTGCTGACCGACTGGGCGCTCGCGGGCGAGGGGATCGCCCTCAAGCCGGTCTTCGAGATCGCCGACCATCTGCGGTCCGGCGCGCTCGTCCCGGTGGCACGGCGCACCCCGCCGGTGCCGGTGCAGATGGCCTGCCTCTACACCCACCGCCGCCATCAGGACCCGAAGACGCGTCTTTTCATGGACTTCACCACCGACCGTATCGGCCGCGCCGTGCGCGAGGCCGAGGCGCGCGGAGTGGCCCCCTGAGCCCCCGGGGCGTCTTTACCAAACCCATTTTCAATGTGGACGCGGCCCGAAACCGCACTAGTATCGCCGACTGTCCCTTGGAAACGAAAGGCAGAGACAGAGTGCTGGCAGACAGACACCCGGACCACGCAAAGCGGCTGTCCGCCCTCCATGCACTGGATATTCTCGACTCCGAGGCCGAACGGGACTTTGACGAGATCGTCCAGCTCGCCTCCCGCATCTGCGAGATGCCGATCTCGCTGATCAGCCTCGTGGACGAAGACCGCCAGTGGTTCAAGGCGCGCGTCGGGCTCGACGACACCGAGACCGACCTTAGCCGCTCGATCTGTTCCCACGCGATCCTGCAGGACGAGGTCTTCGAGGTCGAAGACACCCTCGCCGACCCGCGCACCGCCGACAACCCGCTTTGCAGCGGCAGCCCCCACCTGCGTTTCTATGCGGGCGCTCCGCTGATCACCAGCGATGGCCTGCCGCTCGGCTCGCTCTGCGTGCTCGATGACAAGCCCCGCCGCCTGAACGACCTCCAGCGCGATGCCCTGACCGTGCTGGCGCGGCAGGTGGTGCGCCAGATGGAACTGCGCAAGGCCCTGCGCGACCGCGAAATCCTGCAGAAGGAAATGGATCACCGGGTCAAGAATTCGCTGCAGAACGTCGCCTCCATCCTCCGCCTTTCCTCGCGCGGCATCTCGGACCCGATCGCGCTCGACGCGCTCCAGACCATCCGCCGCCGGATCGAGGCAATCGGCGCCCTGCATACCGAACTCCAGTATTCCGCGGGCGACCGCCGCGTCGACGTGGCCGCGTTCCTCAAGCGTATCGCGGGCCTGCTCGAAGTGTCGCTGCCCGCTGGCGTCAGCCTCGACCTCTCCGCCGACCATGCCGCCATTTCGTCCGAGAAGGTCTCGGCCCTCGGCATCATTGTCAGTGAATTCCTCGCCAATTCGATCAAGCACGGCTTTCCCGATGGCCGCGAGGGGCAGATCCGCGTCGGCTTCTCGGTGAACGGCGACGGGGCCATGCGGCTCGACTGCCACGACAACGGGGTCGGGGCGGTCAAGCTTGACGGCGCCACGTCATCGGGTGCCGGTCTGGGGCAATCCCTGATCGCTGCGGCGGCCTCGCAGGTCGAAGGCGAACTCGAAACCTTCCTCGACGACTCCGGCAGCCGCCTGACCCTGACCTTCTGAACCGGCGGTAAACCGCAGGCCCCGCGCCCCGCGCGGACCCCGGAGGGAAATTCCGGGGACGGAGGAACTTTGCCCTCGCGCGTCCGTTGACCGGGTACATCCTTCCAACAGCCAGAGGTTCGCGGACATGACCAGCAAGAAATCAGTTCCCCCCACCACGAACGACGCCGGAATCCGGGTCCAGAGCGACGAGCATTCGCTGACCGTGGGGCCCGATGGCCCGATCGTCCTGAACGACCACTACCTGCTCGAGCAGATGGCCAACTTCAACCGCGAGCGCATCCCCGAGCGACAGCCGCACGCCAAGGGAGGCGGCGCATTCGGCCATTTCGAAGTGACGCAGGATGTTTCGAAATACACCAAGGCCAAGGTGTTCCAGCCCGGCACAAAGACCGACGTGCTGATCCGCTTTTCCACCGTCGCGGGCGAGCGCGGCAGCCCCGACACCTGGCGTGATCCACGCGGTTTCTCGGTCAAGATGTATACCGAGGAAGGCAACTTCGACATGGTCGGGAACAATACCCCGATCTTCTTCATCCGCGACCCGATCGAGTTTCAGAACTTCATCCGCAGCCAGAAGCGCCGCGCCGACAACGACATGCGCGACCATGACATGCAGTGGGATTTCTGGACCCTCAGCCCCGAGAGCGCCCACCAGGTCACCTACCTGATGGGCGATCGGGGCATTCCGAAGACTTGGCGCGAGATGAACGGCTATTCGAGCCACACCTATTCGCTGGTCAACGCCAAGGGTGAGAAGTTCTGGGTCAAGTTCCACTTCCACACCGATCAGGGCGACGGCAACGCCTACCTGAGCCAGGACGAGGCCGACAAGCTGGCGGGAACCGACGGCGACTACCACCGCCGCGACCTCTTCGATCATATCGCCAAGGGCGAGTATCCGAGCTGGACGCTCAAGTGGCAGGTCATGCCCTACGAGGACGCCAAGACCTATCACCTCAATCCCTTCGACCTCACCAAGGTCTGGCCGCACGCCGACTACCCGCTGATCGAGGTCGGCAAGATGGTTCTGGACCGCAACCCGACCGACTTTCACACTCAGATCGAGCAGGCCGCGTTCGAGCCCAACAACATGGTGCCGGGCGTCGGCCTGTCGCCGGACAAGATGCTGCTGGCGCGCGGCTTCTCCTACGCCGACGCGCACCGCGCGCGGCTCGGCGTGAACTACAAGCAGATACCGGTGAACAAACCGCAGTCCCCGGTCCACAGCTACTCCAAGGACGGCGCGATGCGGGTCGAGCCGGTGTCGGACCCGGTCTATGCGCCCAACTCCTACGGCGGCCCCGCGGCGCAGCCCTCCGAAACCGAGGCCGGCCTCTGGCACGCGGACGGCGACATGGTCCGCACGGCCTACACCCTGCGCAAGGATGACGACGACTGGAGCCAGGCCGGGACGCTGATCCGCGAGGTCATGGACGACGCGCAGCGCAAGCGGCTGGTCTCCAACGTGGTCGGGCATCTCTCCGACGGGGTCAGCGAAAAGGTCCTCCTGCGCGCCTTCGACTACTGGAAGAACATCGACAAGGACATTGGCGCCGCCATCGAGAAGGGGGTGCGCGACAAGCTCGGAGGCAAGTCCGACGCACCCGGCATGGCCTCGGCCGAGAGCATCGGCAACGTGAAGGCCGCCGAATAGGCGCCTTTGGCGCGCCCGGGGGTCTCGGGCGTGCCGCACCGCCATCTCACTCTTGCCGGATTGTTGGGTATGGTTCCGCCAGACCCAAACGCAAGTTCATGACATGGCACGCCGAAGAACCACGACCACCCTGCCGTCGCCCTTCCTCCAGAGATTGGAATTCCGGGGCGACGAACTCGCCACAAAGACCGGCTATCCCTTTAACCTGCCGTGGCTTCAGACCGATGACCTCGAGATTGCGTTCACCACGCCGGTCACCATTATCGTCGGCGAGAACGGCACCGGGAAATCGACGCTGATCGAGGCCATCGCGGCCCTCAGCGGCTATGACGAGGCGGGCGGGGGCAAGGGCTACCTGCCGGTCGACCACTCCCGCGCGATCGAGCGTGGTGGCGGGGACCTCGCTCAGGTGATGCGCGCCGGTTGGCTCCCCAAGGTCACCGATGGCTGGTTCTTCAAGGCCGAAACCTTCTTTTCCGTCGCGCGGTATCTGGACGAGGTCCAGAGCCCCGCCGCCGATTTCCTGTCATGGAGCCACGGCGAGGGCTTTGTCCGGCTCTTCGAAGAGCGCATGTTGCGGCAGGGCATCTACCTCATGGACGAACCCGAAAGCGCGCTCTCGCCCAAGCGGCAACTCGGGCTGCTCCGCCTTCTCAGCCGCATTCAGGAAGAGCGGGTCTCGCAGGTCATCATGGCAACCCATTCTCCGATCCTGATGGCATTGCCCGGCGCGCGGGTGCTCGAGGTGACGAGGAACGGCATCAGCGACGTGAACTATCGCGACACCTCTCATTTCAGGCTCTACCAGTCCTTCACGGTCGATCCCGAGGACTTCATCGCCGAGGCCCTGCGCGACCACGACGAGAGCCAGTTCTGACCCCGACTCGCTCCGATTGCCTGCGGCGCGGTGAAGCCGAGTAGGGAGCAAGATTTACCCAGGGAACGTGTGAAATCCGCCCCCCGCTCGCCCGGCCCGGCCCCCGGATGTCATGGTATTCCATACCTCCCATCGCATCCATCTTGACAGGTTCCGGCGCGCGGCCATTACTCGCGCCCAGTTCTTTTTCATTTATTCTGGATGCCGATTATGAAGCTTCTGATGGCGATGCTGCTCGTCGTTACCCTTGCTGTGCGGGGAGAGGCGAACACCTTCGAAAAGCGCGTGGCCCTTGTGATCGGAAACGGCGCCTACACCAGCGTCGAGCCGTTGCGAAATCCCCGCAACGATGCCGAGGCGGTCTCCGCCTCTCTCAAGGAACTCGGGTTCGTCACCGTCGACGGATACGACCTCACCGGGGATGAATTCCGCGCCACGGTGCGCGAGTTCGCCCGGCTGGCCTCCGACGCCGACCTCACCCTGTTCTTCTACGCCGGGCACGGCCTCGCGGTCGATGGCAGGAACTACCTGATCCCGGTCGACGCCAAGATGGCCGAGGCCACCTCGCTCGACTGGGAGGCGATCGAGGTCGACTTCGTCGCCAAGCAGATGCAGCGTTCCGACGGGGTGAGCCTCGTCGTGCTGGACGCCTGCCGCAACAACCCGCTGGCGCGCACGCTCTCGCGGTCGCTGGGCGGCGCCTCTCGCTCGGTCGATATCGGTTCGGGCCTCGCGCGGATGGATATCCAGAACCCCGGGCGCGGTATGGCGATTGCCTTTGCCACCGCGCCCGGCGACGTGGCGCTGGACGGCGAGGGCGAGCATTCGCCCTTCACCACGGCCCTGCTCAAGCACATCTCGGCCCCCGACACCGACTTTACCGAAGTGATGAGCCGGGTGACCGGCGATGTGTATTCCTCGACCAACGAGATGCAGCGGCCCTGGCTGAACTCCTCGCTGACCGGCCGGGTCGCACTGAACGTGCGCGCCGTCGAACCTGCGCCCGAGGCCACCGAGGCCGCGACCGGGTCCGCCGAGACGGCCAATGCATCGGGCAATGCCGACACCGAGACACTCAAGCGGGACCAGATGCTGTTCCAGTTCGCGCGCGAGAGCAACCGGATCGAGGATTACGAGGCCTATCTCGAGACCTTCCCGGAGGGCCTCTTCTCGGCGGTGGCACGCAAGTCCATCGAACGGCTCCAGTCCGAGCGCAGCGTCGCGGTGGCCTCGGCGCAGACGGCAGCGCCCGCACCCGCCACCCCCGCGCCTGTCGCGACCTTGCCGGTCTTCGCCCAGCCCGCCAACCCGATCGGCGCGGCGGCGAACCCGGCGCCGGTGACCGACAGCGCCACGCGCACCGTGGGCGAGACACAGGCCCAACCGATGATCACGCCCGAGATGAAGGCCCAGCCGGGGACAGAGTTCACCGAGGCGGCAATGGGCATGACCCCGGGCCTGCGCCGCGAGATCCAGGCGCGCCTGAACATCACCGGTCAGAACGTCGGAACACCGGATGGCCAGTTCGGCCCGCGTACACGGGCGGGCATCACCAACTGGCAGGTCATCAACGGCTTCATTGCCACCGGCTACCTGAACCAGCTTCAGTATCAGGTGATGGCGACGAACACCCAGCAGGCCTACATGGTCTGGGCCGCCAGCAACCCCGTCGTGGTCACGCAGGCGGCGCCGAGCCAGCGCAAGAGCAGCGGGAGTTCGTCCTCGGGCAATTCGAACAGCAATGCCAATGCCCAGATCGGGGCCTTCATCGGCGGCCTCGCCGTCGGCAAGCTGCTGAACAAGTAAGAGCGCAGGCGCGCCATCCCGGCGCGCCGCTTCGCCTCAGCTGCCGCGATAGGTCGAATAGCCGTAGGGCGACAGCAGCAGCGGCACGTGGTAGTGCGCCGCCTCGGCCATGCCAAAACGCAGCGGAATGGTGTCGAGGAACCTCGGGCTCTCGCCCGGCGCGCCGCTCGCGTCGAGGTAATCGCCCGCGTGGAACACCAGTTCGTAAACGCCGGTCGCGAACTCGCCTTCCGGCAGGATCTGCGCATCCGTGCGCCCGTCGGCATTCGTCGTCAGGCGCCGCAGATGCATGCGCGCCTCGCCCTCGATCCGGTAGAGATCGATGGCGACCCCCTCGGCAGGGCAGCCCCGCGCGGTATCGAGCACATGGGTGGTCAGGTAGCCGGTCATCGGAATGCCTCCTTTGGATGCACATGGTCTGCCGCAGGAAACCGCATTGCGCAAACGCAGGCTGTTTGAGATTGCTTTCGTCATTTTTTGAAAAACACGATAGGCTATGTCAATTAAACCGAAAGAAAAATCCTGGGACTCAGAATGAACCGATACCCGCGTGACATGATCGGCTACGGGGCGACCCCGCCGGATCCGAAATGGCCGAATGGCGCCAAGATCGCGGTACAGATCGTACTGAACTACGAGGAGGGCGGCGAGAACAACATCCTCCACGGCGATGCCGCCTCCGAGGCGTTCCTCTCCGAGATCGTCGGCGCCGCCCAATGGCCGGGCCAGCGGCACTGGAACATGGAGTCGATCTACGAATACGGCGCGCGCGCCGGGTTCTGGCGTCTCCACCGCCTGCTCAAGGATACTCCGATCACCATCTACGGCGTGGCCTCCGCACTCGCCCGCTCGCCCGAGCAGGTCGCCGCGATGAAGGCCGCTCCGTGGGAAATCGCGACCCACGGCTACAAGTGGATCGAACACAAGGACATGCCCGAAGAGGACGAGCGCGCCGCCATCGCCGAGGCGATCCGCCTTCATACCGAGGTGGTGGGAGAGCCCCCGCGCGGCTGGTACGAGGGCCGCGCCTCGATCAACACCGTGCGCCTCGCCTCCGAATGCGGGGCCTTCGACTACGTCGCCGACACCTATGACGACGATCTGCCCTACTGGCTCAGGGTCGGCGACCGCGACCAGCTGATCGTGCCCTACACGCTCGACTGCAACGACATGCGCTTTGCCACCGCGCAGGGCTTCAACTCCGGCGACCAGTTCTTCACCTACCTGCGTGACACCTTCGACACGCTCTACGCCGAGGGCGAGGAGGGGCAGGCCAAGTTCATGTCCATCGGCCTGCACTGCCGCCTCGTCGGCCGCCCGGGCCGCATCCGCGCTTTGGAGCGCTTCCTGGAATATGCGCGCAGCCATACCGACGTCTGGTTCGCCACCCGCCTCGACATCGCCGAGCATTGGGCGCGCGAGCATCCGCCCGTCGACCGTCCGCGCCCGCACCTGATGGACCGCGACCGCTTCGTCGCCACCTACGGCGGCGTCTTCGAGCATTCTCCGTGGATCGCCGAGCGCGCCTTCGAGCTTGAACTCGGCCCCGCCCACGACACCGCCGTGGGTCTGCACAACGCGCTGGCCCGGATGTTCCGCTCCGCCTCCGACGAGGAACGCCTCGGCGTCCTCACCGCACACCCCGACCTCGCGGGCAAGCTCGCCGCCGCCAAGCGCCTGACCGCCGAGTCGACGGCGGAACAATCCTCCGCCGGCCTCGACGCGCTGACCGAGGTGGAGCACGGCATCTTCACCGGCCTGAACGAGGCCTATACCGCCAGGTTCGGCTTCCCCTTCATCATCGCCGTGCGCGACCACGACAAGCAGTCGATCCTCGCCGCCTTCCGCGCCCGCCTCGACAACGACCGCGACACCGAGTTCGCCGAGGCCTGCCGCCAGGTCGAGCGCATCGCCCTGATCCGCCTCGCGGCCCTGCTGCCCGGATGAGCCGGACCATCTCGATCCAGCCGATCACGGCCGAGGCCTTCGCGCCCTTCGGTGACCTGCTGCGCGCCGAGGGCGAACCGGACCGGATCATCAACCAGGGCCTCTGCGGGCGCCACCACGACCTCGCCCTCATCGACGTGAGCGACGGCAGGACGGGCATCAGCCTGTTCGACGCCGTCCCGCGCAGCCTTCCCTACGCCCTCGACATGATGGAGCGGCACCCGCTCGGCAGTCAGGCCTTCTTGCCGATGAGCCTGCAGCCCTTCCTTGTCATCGTCGCGCCCGACGCGGGCGGCCGACCGGGCACGCCGGTGGCCTTCCTGACCGGGCCGGGGCAGGGGGTGAACTATCACCGGGGCACCTGGCACGGGGTGCTGACCCCGCTCCACGCCCCCGGCCTCTTCGCCGTCGTCGACCGCATCGGCGAGGGCAGCAACCTCGAGGAATACTGGTTCGAGGAGCCCTACGAAATCACCGGATAACACCCGGACCCGACCGCCCGGCAAGAGGCGGCGGACCCCGCAAACCCAACAAAGGACAACAGGGACATGGCAGACAGTTCACTCGGAACACCCGCGCAGCTGCGCGACCCCAATTTCACCCCACCGCTCGCCCGCGCCATCCCGCTCGGCATCCAGCACGTGCTGGCGATGTTCGTCTCCAACGTCACCCCCGCGATCATCGTGGCCGGTGCGGCGGGCTTCGGCTTCGGCTCGAACAGCCCGGACTTTCCCGAACTGCTCTACATGATCCAGATGTCGATGCTCTTCGCCGGCATCGCGACCCTGCTGCAGACCATCACCATCGGCCCCGTGGGCGCGGCGCTGCCCATCGTGCAGGGCACCTCCTTCGCCTTCCTGCCCATCATGATCCCGCTGGTCGCGGGCAAGGGCGTCGATGCGCTCGCTGCCCTCTTCGGAGGGGTATTGCTCGGCGGCCTGTTCCACGCCTGCCTCGGCACCATCATCGGTCGCATCCGCTTTGCCCTGCCGCCGCTCGTCACCGGCCTCGTGGTCACCATGATCGGCCTCGCGCTGGTCAAGGTCGGCATCGAGTATGCCGCGGGCGGCGTCCCGGCCAAGGCGTCTGGCGCCGAGAGCTACGGCGGCGCGATGAGCTGGTCCATCGCCCTGATCGTCGTCTTCGTCACCCTCGGGGTAAAGTTCTTCACCAAGGGCATGCTCTCGATCTCGGCCGTTCTGATCGGCATGATCGTCGGCTACGTCTACTGTCTCCTGACCGGCTACCTCACCTTCGACGCGATCGGCGCCAGCTGGTCCCGCGCCGCCACCTTCTCGCTGCCGGTGCCCTTCAAGTACGGCTTCGAATTCAGCTTCGCCGCCGTCATCGGCTTCTGCCTGATGGCCTTCGTCTCGGCGGTGGAAACCGTGGGCGACGTCTCGGGCATCACCAAGGGCGGCGCCGGGCGCGAGGCGACCGACAAGGAGATCGCCGGCGCGACCTATGCCGACGGTCTCGGCACCGCCGTCGCAGGCCTCTTCGGCGCGCTCCCCAACACATCCTTCTCGCAGAACGTCGGCCTCATCGCCATGACCGGCGTGATGAGCCGCCACGTGGTCACCATCGGCGCTATCTTCCTGATCGTCTGCGGCCTCGTCCCCAAGGTCGGCGGCGTCATCCGCACCGTGCCGATCGAGGTGCTGGGCGGCGGCGTCATCGTGATGTTCGGCATGGTGGTCGCCTCGGGCATCTCCATGCTGTCCGACGTGAACTGGAACCGCCGCAACATGGTGATCTTCGCCGTGGCGCTCTCCTTCGGCCTCGGCCTCCAGCTCGAGGTGATGAACGTCTCCGACAGCGCCCCCAACGCGCTCCAGCACCTGCCCGACACGCTGCGCATCCTCGGCGCCTCCGGCATCCTGCCCGCCGCGCTCATCGCCATCGTGCTGAACCTCGTGTTGCCCGAGGAACTCGCCGACGAGTCGACCGAGGAAGTCTCCGGCGGCATGTCCGGCCACGGCAAGGGCAGCTTCGCCCGCGACTGATCTGAAAGAGACAAAAGGGGGCCCGCGCGGCCCCCTTCACGTATCCCAGGTCTTCTTTGGGTCCCAAGTATCCCGGGGAGTCGCGCGCCGCGCGACGGGGCAGAGCCCCTACCGCGCTGCCATCCGCGCCGCGACGTCCAGCATCCGCGCCGAGAACCCCCATTCGTTGTCGTACCAGCCAAACACCCGCACCTGACCCTCGACCATGCGTAGCTCCGGTGCCGCGATGACCAGCGATTCCGGCCGCGCGCGCAGATCGGTCGAGACCAGCGGCCCCTCGATCCACCCCAGCACGCCGCCCGACTCCGCCGCGGCCCGTCGCAGGGCCGCCGTAAAGACATCCTCGCCCATCGGCCGTTCCAGCTGAACCACGAGGTCCACCGCCGAGACGCTCGCCACCGGCACCCTGACGGCCGAGCCACTGATGCGCCCCTTCAGCTCCGGCAGAACCACGTCCACCAGATGCGTCGCCGAACTGGTCGTCGGCACCATCGACTGGGCCCCGCCGCGGCTCCGGGCGAAATCGCCGCGCGGCGCATCCACCATCGGCTGGCTGTTGGTATAGCAGTGGATCGTCGTCATGTGCCCGCGCGCGATCCCGGCGATCGCATGGATCGCCTTGGCCAGCGGCGCCAGCGCATTGGTGGTGCAGGAGGCGTTCGAGACGACCTTCGCCGCCCCCAGCATGCCCTCGTTGGCCCCGGTGACGATGGTCACCTCCGCCGCCGGCGAGGGCCCCGAGATCAGCACCGAACCGGCGCCCGCCGCCAGCCCGCGCCGCGCCACGTCGGTGCTCCGCGCGATGCCGGTGCAGTCCAGCAGCACGTCCACCCCCGCAAGGTCCACGGCGTGCAGGTCGCCATCCTGGCTGAAGGGGATCGCGCGCCCGTCGATGACGAGCGCCCCGTCCTGCGTGTCCACCTGCCCCGGGTAGGGGCCGAAGGTGCTGTCGTACTGAAAGAGATAGGCGCACATCTCGAGCGACGCGATGTCGTTGATCCGCACGATCTCGATAGACCGCTCCGGGCCGGTCAGAACCTGCCGCAGAATGGTGCGGCCGATGCGGCCGAATCCGTTGATGGCGATACGCATGCGCGAGTGATGGCACCAAGCCCGCGCCGTCTCAATCCCGATTCCGCGCCCCCGGTTGCTTTCGGCTACGATCCGGGGTCAGGTCGGAGCATGCAACGAGAGGGCAGGGCATGGCATTTCCGATCGCCGATCGCTGGTTCGAGAAGGCAACCGCGGGGGAGGGCATCACCCTGATCTGGGAGCCCCATGTCCACCCCTTCCTGCGCTGCAACATCTGGCACGTCCGCGGCCGCGACCGCGACCTGATGATCGACACCGGCACCGGCCTCGCCAGTCTGCGCAGCTTCGCCCGCGACATCCTTGGCCAGCGGGTGACGGCGGTCGCGAGCCACGTGCACATGGACCACGTCGGCGGCCACCACGAGTTCGACGACTGCTGCGTGCACGCGCTCGAGGCCGAGGGCCTGCGCGCGCCGCCCCACCCGCTGAACCTGCTCGACGCGCATTACGATCCGATGGAGATGGCGAGCCTTCTGCTGCCCCCGGGCGTGCTCTCTGGCCCGATGGTCACGGCGCTCCCCCACGAGGGCTTCGGCTCCGGCAGCTACGCGCTGCGCCCCGCCACCGGCATCGCCACAGTGGCCGAGGGCGACGTGCTCGACCTCGGCAACCGCGCCTTCGAGGTGCTGCACCTGCCGGGCCATTCCCCCGGCGGCATCGCGCTCTGGGAGGCGAAGACCGGCACGCTGTTCTCCGGCGACACCCTCTACGACGGCGGCCTCGTCGACGACCTCGAACATTCCGATCTCGCCGATTACGCCGCCAGCCTCGGCCGCCTCAGGGCGCTGCCGGTCGAGGTGGTCCACGGCGGGCATTGCCCCAGCTTCGGCCGCGCCCGCCTGCACGCCCTCGTCGATGCGCAGTTTCAGGCGTGGGACGCCCGCGCCTGACCCGCCTTCTTTGGGTCCTGAAATATCCCCGCCGGAGGCTCCGCCCGGCACGGGCGGACCTGCTACCGCGCCGACAGGCGCAGCGGCATGTGCCGGTTCACGTCCTTGTAGAGCAGGTAGCGGAACCGCCCCGGCCCGCCAGCATAGCAGGCCTGCGGGCAGAAGGCGCGCAACCACATGTAGTCGCCCGCCTCAACCTCGACCCAGTCCTGGTTCAGCCGGTAGACCGCCTTGCCCTCCAGCACGTAGAGCCCGTGTTCCATCACGTGGGTCTCGGCAAAGGGAATGACCCCGCCGGGCTCGAAGGTGACGATGTTCACGTGCATGTCGTGGCGGATGTCGTCTGGCGCGACGAAGCGGGTCGTGGCCCAGCGGCCCTCGGTTCCCGGCATCGGGATCATCTCGCGCGCGCTCTCGTTGGTGACGAAGGCCTCCGGCGCCTCGATGCCGTCGACGGGCTGATAGGCCTTGCGGATCCAGTGGAACCGGGCCGCCGGGCCCGCATGGTTGGCAAGCTGCCAGTCGCTGCCCGCGGGCAGGTAGGCGTAGCCGCCGGGCTCCAAGACGTGGTCGTTCCCGGCAAGGGTCAGGGTCACCGCGCCGTCCACTATGAAGAGCACGCCCTCGGCCTCCGGGTCGGTCTCGGGACGGCGGCTGCCGCCCCCGGCGCTCACTTCCATGATGTAATGCGAGAAGGTTTCGGAAAAGCCGCTCAGCGGGCGGGCAATGACCCAGAGCCGGGTGTTCTCCCAATGCGGGAGGTAGCTCGTGGTGATGTCGCGCATGGTGCCCTTCGGGATCACGGCGTAGGCCTCGGTGAACATGGCCCGGTCGGTCAGGAGCTGGTCCTGTCCCGGGTGGCCGCCCATCCCGGTGTAGTAGCGTGGCGTCGACATTGGCGCGGTCTCCGATTTCCTGTTGCGCCATAGTTGGTGAAAACCGGGACGGAGGAAAGGGGAGGCCCGGGCACAGGACTGTTCCGGAAAATTTGAAATTGCCCGCCGATGGCCGGGGTGGGCCGTTGAACTCCGCGCCGCCTTGAACGAAACTGCGCGCAATTCGAAGACCGAGGAACCGCCCATGATCGACCTGCCCGACCCGCCATCCTTCGGACTCGCCGGGAAGACGGCGCTGGTCACCGGCGCGTCCTCGGGGATCGGGCAGGGCGCCGCCGTGGCCCTCGCGGCGGCAGGCGCGCATGTGGTTTGCGTGTCGCGCGGGGCCGACCGCCTGCAGCAGACGGTCGACGCGATGGCCGCGCGGGGCTGGTCCGCCGAGGCGCTGGCCCTCGACATCGCCGATCTCGACGCCATGACCGCCGCGCTCGAGGGGCGCGCCTTCGACGTGGTGGTGAACGCCGCCGGCACGACCTATCCGGCGCTTGCCGTGGACATGCCGGTGCCCGAGTTCGACCGCGTCATCGGCCTGAACCTGCGGGCCGCATATTACCTGTCGACGCTCACCGCGCGGGCCATGCTGGACGAGGGCCGCAAGGGCTCGATCATCCATATCTCCAGCCAGATGGGCCATGTCGGCGGGGTGGAACGCACCCTCTACTGCGCCTCCAAGTGGGGGCTCGAGGGGATGGTGAAGTCGATGGCGCTCGAATGGGCGCGGGCGGGCATCCGGGTGAACACCATCGCGCCGACGTTCATCCGCACACCGCTGACCGAGCCCACCTTCGCCCGCCCCGAACTGGTCGAATGGCTGGGCGAGAAGATCAAGCTCGGCCGCCCGGGCGAGGTGCAGGACATCATGGGCGCGGTGCTCTACCTCGCCACCCCGGCCTCGGCCCTCGTGACGGGCACCTCGCTGCTGGTCGATGGCGGCTGGACGGCGGACTGACGGGACCATGATGCAACGACTGATTTCCGCACTGCTCCTGCTGCTGCTCCCGGCCCTTGCCCAGGCGCAGGGCTGGCAATTGCAGACCCATGACGACGGCTCCTACTTCACCGGGGCCATCATCGCGCCCGAAGGGTCGCAGATGACCCTGCTCTGCGGCGAACGCTCGCCGCGCGGGATGTCGCCGCACACCACCGGCAACACCGAGCCCGACATCACCCCGACCGGGGCCTTCCGCCTCTACCTCAGCGAGGCCGATATCGGCGCCCCGGACCCGGAGCGCACCCCGCGTTCGGATGTGATGATCGTCGCGGGCAGCACCGGCTACAAGCTGCGCTCGGTCAAGTGGGACGAGCTGTTCGCGGTCTGGTACGTCGACCTCGTGGTCGACGACGCGCTGTTCTCGGCCATGTCCGCCGTGCCGGTGGTGGAGTTGCGCAGCGAGGCAGGCACCCGCCGCACGCCCGCCGCCGGGTTCGACCGGGCGGTGCGCCAGCTTGGCCAGTACTGCCGCTCCATGTTCCTCGCCATCGGCAAGTCCTGGGATGGTCGTCCCGATGTCACCGAGGGCGCCATGCGTCAGGCGGCCGAGGCGTCGATCGAGCTTGGTTGCAACGGACCCGCCGACCGCGAGCCGGGCTATCTTCAGACCGGCAACATCGACGGCGACGGGATCGAGGACGCCGTGCTCGACTGGTCGCGGGTCACCTGCCTCTCCGGTCCGCCAAGGCCCTATTGCGGAGCGTCGGAATGCACCGCCGGGGTGTTCCTCAGCGCACGCTACGTACTGCAGCCCGAGCCGATCGAGTTCCTTGCGATGGGCCCCAGCCTGCGGCCCCTGACCAACGGCAACATGGGCATCTCCTCGGCCGAACGGGCCACGGTCTGTCAGGAGCGCGGGCTCGGAGCCTGCGAGAGCATCCTCTATTGGAACGGCTACGACCTGCAGAAACTGCGCTAGGCCGCCGCCGTCACAGCGCCTCCAGCGCCTCGTTGCGCCGCAGATCGGCGGCGCAGAGCTGCAGGGTCTGCAGCATCCGGTCCTTGTCGGTCCCCCCGGCACCGCGCGCCACGTTGGCCCCCACCACCAGCCCGCGATGGCCGGGGCGGCTGACCGGAACCGCAAAGCCCACGATCCCGGCCTCGAACTCGCCGTCGGTCATGGCATAGCCGTCGGCCCGTGCCTGCCGGATGCTCTCCGTGATCTCCGCGGGGCTGGCCAGCGACAGGTCGGTATACCGCGGCGGCGGGGCCGCGCTGATCAGATCGGGCAGGGCCTCGTCCGCTTCGCAGGCCAGCAACATGCGGCCCAGGCTGGTGTGCAGCAGGGGCAGGCGGCTGCCCACGGTAAACCCGAAGGACACTGGCCGCCCGTGATGCAGTGTCGATTGCGCCAGTAACAGCACGTCCGATCCCTCGCGCAGCGCGAGGGTGATCTCGGTGCCCAGCGTCTCGGCGTGACCGTTCAGCACGGGCTGGACGTGCAGGCCGAACCGGTTCGCCTGCAGAAAGCCGCCCGCGATCAGCAGGACCTTGGGCGTCAGGCTGAAACCCCGCCCGTTCTGCTGGAGATAGCCAAGCTGCACCAGCGTCAGCGCCCCACGCCGCGCTGTGGCGCGGTCCTGTCCGGTGGCGCGGGCGAGTTCGGCAAGGGTCATCGAGTGGGTGCGCCCGTCGAAGGCGGCCAACACGGCCATGCCCTTCATCACCGTCAGCGAAACCGATTTCAGCGCGCTCTCGTCCTGGCTCATCGTCCCTCCCCGGTGACGCCGCAAAAATGAGCATGGCCCGGAGGGCGCTCATCGAAAGGTGAATATTCCCTCCGGCTCACTTGACAGATCCGAAAGATGTATCAGAAAGTATGTATATTGAACTTATGTTCGATAATCGCACAAACTGCAAGCAAAAAGATGTGCCTCTCCCCGGCACCCAACACTGGAGGTCCTCCCCTCATGCTCCAAAAGCTAGCTGCAGCCTGTGTCCTCGCCGCCGGTCTCTCGACCGGCGCGGCCCAGGCTGAAAATCTGCGCTATGCGCACTTCATGTCTGCCAACAGCTGGCAGAACCAGGAAATCTTCCTCGACTGGGCGGAGGCCGTGAAAGAGGCCTCTGGCGGCGAGTTGGACGTCACCGTCTTTCCCGCCCAGACGCTTGGCAAGGCCCCCGCAGGCTACGACAACGCGATGAACGGCATCGCCGACATCGCCTGGACCGTGCAGGGCTACACCGCGGGCCGCTTCCCGCTGAGCCAGATCATGGAACTGCCGGGCCTGTTCAAGACTGGTGCCGTCGGCTCCTGCGCCTTCCAGAAGCTCTATGACTCCGGTGCGCTCGACGAAGAATACAACGAAACCCACGTGCTCTTCGTCCACACCCACGATCCGGGCCAGTTGCACACCGCGAACAAGCCGGTTCACACGCTGGAGGACCTGAAGGGCCTCAAGCTCCGTCGCCCGACCCAGGTCGTCGGCAGCCTGCTGGAGGAACTGGGGGCGGAACCCGTCGGGATGCCCGCACCCAACACCTATGAATCGCTCCAGCGCGGCACCATCGACGGCTACATGCTGCCGTGGGAATCGGTCGAGAGCTTCCGTCTCGCCGAGCTGACCAAGTACCACACCAAGTTCGGCTTCTACGCGCTGGCCTTCGTCTCGACCATGAACAAGGCCAAGTACGAGGCCCTGTCGCCCGAGGCCAAGAAGGCCGTCGACGACAACTCGGGCATGAAGTGGGCCGTCATCGCGGGCAGCGGCTACGACAAGGCAGGCGCCAAGGTGCTGGCCGAGCGCGAAGCCGATCCCGAGGTCGAGGTCTACACCCTGACCGACGAGGAACGCGCCCGCTGGGAAGAAGCCGCGCAGCGCGCCAGCGACGCCTACGTCACGTCGCTCGACGACCAGGGCCTGCCGGGCACCGCCACCTACGAGGCGGTCAAGGGCTACGTCTCCGAATGCGAAGCTGAACTCTGACAACCCCGCCCCGGCCCCCGCGCCGGGGCCCCGACACCACAAGACCCCACCCCGGCCCCCGAGCCGGGGCCCCGACACCAAAAGACCATAAGCAAGGCCAGGATTGCCCCAGCCATGATCAAACTGATTTCCGCCCTCGCGGATATCGCCCGCAGATGCAGCGAGGCTGTCGCCATCCTCGCCGTCGCCCTGATGCTCGGGGTCGTCGCCTTCAATGTCATCGCACGGATGGTGTTCGACGCCACCGGCACGGCGGTCAACTTCATGATCCCCGGCGCGATCGAGATCGCGTCCTATTCCCTGCTGATCCTTACCATGCCCGCCATCGCGGCCTCGCTGCGCGACGGGATGATCTCGGTCGACATCCTCGTCACCCGGCTTCCCGTATCCATCCAGCGTCTCGCCACGCGCTTCTGGTTCCTCGTCCTGGGCGCCACGGCCCTGACGCTGGCCTGGCTGTTCTGGCACGAGATGCAGGCGACGCAGGCCCGCGGGGACGCCACGCAGGACATGAACCTGCCCCTCTACATCTTCTACGCCGCCGTGGCGGTCGAAACGGTCCTGCTGGCAATCGTCTGCCTCGGCGAGGCGCTGACCCACGGCGCACCCAAACCCGACCACGGCGAGGGCCACCTGTCATGAGCTTTCTCGTCATCGGATACATCGCCGTCGCCGGCCTCTTCGCCGCCGTCTTGCTGGGCTGCCCCGTCGGCCTCGCCATGCTGCTGGCCGGGTTCTTCGGCTTCGCCGGGATGATCGGCCTCAATCCGGCACTCAGCGTGCTGCAGACCGCGACCTTCGAGACTGCCTCGAACTACTCCTTCACGCTGGTTCCGCTGTTCCTGCTGATGGGCAACCTGATCTCCGCCTCGGGCGTCGCCCGCGACCTGTTTGAGGGCGCACAGCGCCTGACGCGCGGTTGGTCCGGCGGGCTCGCCGCCGCCGGGGTCACCGCCAGCGCGGTCTTCTCCACCGTCTCCGGCTCTTCGCTCGCGACCGCCTCAACCATGACCCGCGTGGCGCTGCCGGAGATGCAGAAACACGGCTACGATCCGCGCCTCTCCACCGGTTCGCTGGCTGCGGGTGGAACCCTCGGCATCCTGATCCCGCCCTCCATCGCGCTGCTGCTCTATGCGCTGATCACCGAACAATCGGTGGGCGACATGTTCCTCGCGGGCATCCTGCCCGGCATCCTCGCCTATGCGCTCTACGTGCTGACCATCATCTTCATGGCCCGCATCTGGAAGGGCGCACCCGATACCGTCGCCTATGCGGAAACCACCGGCGGCGCGCTGCGCACGCTGCAACTCTTCGCGCCCGCGCTGGTGCTCTTCGGGCTGGTCATGGGCGGCCTCTACGGTGGCTTCTTCACCCCGACCGAGGCGGGCGGGGCAGGGGCCGCGCTCGCCCTGATCTTCGCGCTGTTCCGTGGTCTGCGCTGGAAACAACTGATCGAGGTCGCGCGAGAGACCATCGCCGCGACCGGCGCGATCTTCCTGATCCTGATCGGCGCCGAGGTCTTCGGCTTCGTGCTCTCCACCTCGCAGATCTCCTTCGCCATGGTCGACTTCGTGACGGTGAACCAGTTCACGCCCTGGCAGGTCATGGGTCTGATCCTGCTGTTCTACGTGATCATGGGCTGCTTCATGGAAAGCCTCGCCATGATCCTTCTGACCGTGCCGATCTTCTTTCCCGTCATCATGGCCAACGGGTTCGACCCGGTCTGGTTCGGCGTCATCGCCGTGGTGACGGTCGAGCTCGGCCTGATCACCCCGCCGATGGGAATGAACCTGTTCATGGTCAAGGGCCAGGCCCGCGATCTCAGCATGGGCACGATCATGACCGGGGTGCTACCCTTCGTGGCGATCGACCTCGTGCGTCTCGCCATATTGCTGGCGGTGCCCGCCATCACGCTGTTTCTGCCGGGGAGGATGTAGGGAGGCCCGGCTCCCGGTGCCGCAAGGCGCCGCAACACTTAGACTGATGAGGATTTCGACATGATCAGCCAGGAAATGAACGACAGCCTGACCCTCGTGGGCCCGGGCACCGATGCCGGTTCGGTACTGCGCTACTACTGGCAGCCCGCCGCCCTCAGCGACGAGTTGATGACCGCCCGCCCCGTGGTGCCCGTGCGCCTGCTGGGCGAGGATCTCGTGCTGTTCCGCGACGAGCAGGGAGAGCTGGGCCTGATCCAGCGCCACTGCCCGCACCGCGGCGCCGACATGTGCTTTGGCCGACTTGAAGACAACGGGCTGCGCTGCCCGTTCCACGGCTGGCACTTTGACCGGTCCGGCCAGTGCGTCGAGCAGCCGGGCGAGCCCGCAGGCTCCAAGATGCACGAGCAGATCAAGGCACGCTCCTACCCGGTGGTGGAAAAGAACGGCATCATCTGGGCCTACATGGGTCCGGGCGAGGCGCCGGAATTCCCCATGTTCGACTGCTTCCGCGCGCCCGACACCCACGTCTTCGCCTTCAAGGGCCTGTGGGAATGCAACTGGCTGCAGGCGCTCGAGGTCGGCATCGACCCGGCGCACGCCTCCTTCCTGCACCGCTTCCTCGAAGACGAGGACCCGGCCGACAGCTATGGCAAGCAGTTCCGCGACAAGGCCGCGAACACCGAGATCCCGATGACCAAGCTGCTGCGCGACTACCCGCGCCCGGACATCCAGGTCGAGGACACCGACTATGGCCTGCGCCTGACCGCGCTGCGCCACATGGACGGCGGCCTGACCCATGTGCGCGTCACCAACCAGATCTTCCCCGAGGCGATCTGCATCCCGATGAGCCGCGAGATGACAATCACCCAGTGGCACGTTCCGGTAGATGACAAGACTTGCTACTGGTATTCGATGTTTACGAGCTTCGACAAACCCGTGGACAAGGTGAAGATGCGCGAACAGCGGCTCAAGGAACACCGCCTGCCGGACTATGCCCCGCTCAAGAACAAGCGGAACAACTACGGCTACGACCCCGAAGAGCAGGGGACCCAGACCTACACCGGCATGGGCATGGACATCAACGTGCACGACCAGTGGGCGGTGGAGTCGATGGGCGGCATTCAGGACCGCACCGACGAACACCTCGGCAAGACCGACGTGGGCATCATCCGCAACCGTCGCAAGCTGCGCGCCGCCATCGCCTCGGTCAAGGAAGGCAAGATCGAGGAGCTGCCGATGTGGAACGGGGTCAAGCCCTCCGAGATCACCGGCCCGGTCTCCAATGACTCGATCACCGAGGACAAGGACTGGTTCGCCTCGGCCAAGGCCAGCGACAAGGTCCGCCGCGACGCCTGCCCGTGGGATGCGAATGTCTGACCTCAGGAACGGCGCTCTGGCCCGGATGGGCTGCCTCGACGCGGCGGCGCTTGCCGCCGCCGAGGAACTGGTCGCCCGCGTCGCCAACAGTGGTGTCGAGACCGTGCGGCTGCTGTTCGCCGATCAGCACGGCATCCTGCGCGGCAAGACCATCGTCGCCAGCGCTCTTGCCTCCGCCTTCAAGAGCGGGGTGGGGGTGCCCTCGACCCTGCTGCTGAAGGACACGTCGCACCGGACCGTCTTTCCGGTCTGGTCCGACGATCCGGGCGTGAAGGGGCCGCTGCGCGGCGCCAACGATGTCCTGATGGTGCCCGACGCGACCACCTACAAGGTTCTGCCGTGGTCGCCGCACTCGGCCTGGCTGCTCTGTGACGTGGTGTTCCGCGACGGCACGCCGATCCCTTTCGCCTCGCGCACCGTGCTGAAGACGGCGGTCGATGCGCTGGCGGCAAAGGGCATGCAGGCCTGCATGGGGCTGGAGGTGGAATTCCACGTCTTCGAACGCCTCGACCCCAGCCTCGGCCATGCGCAGTCCACCATGCCGGGCGCTCCGGTGGTCACCCGTGGGCTGACGCAGGGCTACCAGTACCTGACCGAGACCCGCTACGGCGAGGCCGAGCACGTGCTCGACCGCATCCGCCGCATGGCGCAGGGGCTCGGGATGCCGGTCCGCTCGGTCGAGATCGAAATGGGGCCAAGCCAGTTCGAACTGACCTTCGAGCCGGGCGGCCCGATGGAACATGCCGCCACGATGGTCATGTTTCGGACCATGGTGAAAGAGGTCTGCGCCGCCGAGGGGCTGCACGCCAGCTTCATGGCCAAACCCCGGCTCGAGAACATCTCGGCGAACGGCTGGCACGTGCACCAGTCGATCCAGGACATGACGGGGGCCAACCTCTTCGTGCCCGGCGACGACGGCGCGATCTCGGCCACGGCCAGCGGATGGATCGCCGGCCTGCTGGATCACGCGGCGGAATCGAGCCTCCTGCTGGCGCCCACCATCAACGGCTACAAGCGCTACCAGCCGTTCCAACTGGCACCCAACCGCATCGCCTGGGGCGAGGACAACCGGGGCGCCATGCTCCGCGCGCTGATGGCACCGGGCGACGCGGCGAGCCGGGTCGAGAACCGCGCGCCCGACAGCACGGCGAACCCCTACTATGCCTTCGCCGCGCAGCTGATCTCGGGGCTGGCCGGGATCGAGGCGGGCAAGTCTGCACCACCGCCCACCACCTCGCCCTACGATCCGGGCGCGGCGCCGCTGCCGACCACCCTTGCCGAGGCCATCGCCGCCTTCGAGGGTTCGGCCCTTTACCGCCGGGTGCTGGGGGACGGTTTCGTCGACTACCTCGTTCACATCAAGCGCGCGGAATGGGCAAGGTATCTCGGAACTGTGTCCGAATGGGAGCAGGCGGAATATTTCAACCTCTATTGAGCCCCCGTGAGGGCGCTTCGGAGGCTGGCCGCTTGACCTCGGGCCAGATCGCTACAGTATATACATTGTAGTTACAAATTCAGCGGGGCCGGTTCGTCCGGCCCCGCCAGGACAGGCACCCCGGGAAACGGGGGCGGAGGTCAAGGCGTGCAGTCGGTATCGGTTGTTCTTCAGCTCGCGGGCGCGGTTGCCCTGCTTCTTTTCGGTCTGCGTCTCGTGCGCGACGGCGCGACCGAGGCTTTCGGAATGCGGCTCAAGATGGCGCTCGGGCTCGGCACCCGGACCGGGCCGCGCGCCTTCGTCTCCGGGCTGCTTGCCACCCTCGGACTGCAATCCTCCACCGCCACCGCCCTGATGACCGCCTCTTTCGTCGAGCGTGACGTGATCACCGGACGCAAGGCGCAGATCGTACTGCTGGGCGCCAACGTCGGAACGGCGCTGACCGCATGGATCGTCTCCGCCGGGCTCGAAGCTCTGGTGCCCTTTCTGCTGCTCACGGGCTACGTGCTGCGCCGGCAGGTCCGGGTGGCCTATTCCGGTGCGGGCCTCGCACTCATGGGGATCGGCCTCATGCTGCTCTCCCTGACGCTGCTGGGGCAGGCGACCGCCCCGCTGCGCGGGTCCGAGGCGATGGCGGCCTTCCTGTCCCTGCTGAACAACGCCTGGCCCGTGGCGATGCTCTTCGCCGCCGCGCTGGCCGCGCTCTGCTCCTCCTCGCTGGCCGTGGTCATGCTGATCCTGACGCTCGGCATGGAGCCCGGGCTGACCGTGGCTCTGGTGCTGGGTGCCAACCTTGGCGGCGCGTTGCCCCCGGTGCTGGCGACCCTGCGCTCGGACCCCTCGGCGCGCCGCGTTACCGTCGGCAACCTGATCGTGCGCAGCGTCGGCTGCCTCGTCATGCTGCCCCTCGCGGGGTTCGCAGGGCAGGCGGTGAGCCAACTGCCGCTGCCGCCCACCGGGCTGGCGGTCGAGGTGCACCTTGCCTTCAACCTGCTGCTCGCCGTGGCGATCTGGCCGTTCTCCGGCGTGATCTCGCGCGTGGTCGAGTGGATGCTGCCCGACGCCGAGAAGATGGAAGAGGCCGGGACCCAGTGGCTCGACGAGGAGGCGCTGGAGACCCCCGCGCTCGCCCTTGCCGGGGCCAGCCGCGAGGCGCTGGCGATCGGCGACATCGTCGAGCGGATGATGGTCCAGACCCATACCGCCTTCCGCAAGAACGACGCGGCCCCGCTGGCCGAGGTCTCAGTGCTGGAAGACCGCGTCGACCGGCTCCAGCAGGAGGTCAAGGTCTACCTCTCGCGGCTGGGCCGAGAGGCGGGCGAGGCCGACCGCCGCCGTGCGATCAACATCCTTGACTACGTGATCAACCTCGAACACGTCGGCGACATCATCGACAAGGGGCTCGGCCCCGAGGTGCGCAAGAAGATCGGCCTCGGCCTGCGCTTCTCCGAGGAGGGCTACCGCGAGCTCAGCGGGATGTTCGTCATGACGCTGGAGAACATCAAGGTCGCGCAGACCATCTTCATGACCGGCGACCGCGACCTCGCCAAGCAGCTGATGGAGGTCAAGGTCGACATCCGCAAGATGGAGCGCCAGTCGGCCCAGCGGCATTTCATGCGCCTGCAGGACGGCGACGCCGCCAGCCTCCAGACGTCCTCGCTGCACCTCGACATGCTGCGCGATCTCAAGCGGGTCAACGCCCATGTGGTCTCGGTCGCGCACCCGATCCTCGACGAGGAGGGGCTGCTGGTCGAAAGCCGTCTCAAGGCGGTCTGACCGTCAGATCAGACCGCCAAGGATCACGACGCCCCAGAGGATCAGCACGACGCCCGCGACGCGGGAGGCTGTTTCCCCCCACGGGCTGAGCCGTTCGAGGGCAACAAAAGCCGCGAGGCCGACGATCCAGATGAGGTTCATGATACCGCCGACGAAGAGCAGGGCCATCAGGAACCAGCAGCAGGCAAGGCAGTAGGTGCCGTGCTCCAGCCCCATCAGGAAGGCGCCCCGAACGCCGGGTTTTCGGCGCTCCGTCAGGAATTTGATCGGCGCGCGGCAATGGGCAAGGCACGCGGCCTTGAGCGAACTGAACTGGAAGACGCCGGTCACGATCAGCAGGAGGCCCCCGGGCACCGTGTCGATCAGCGTCATCATCGTGGCCGAAACCACCCCGGCCGCTTCCAGCGCCCACTGCACCGACGCCGCGACAAGGCTGAAGCCCGCCCAGGCCACGAGGTAGCCCGCAAGAAAGACCGAGCAGAGCTCGGCCACGCGATCCGCGTCCTCCGTATGCCGCAGCATCGCGGCATTCAGCAGCACGGTGGGCGCGACGCTGGGCAGCATCATGGCGATCATCATCACCCACCACATCAGAAAGACGAGGAGTGCGTGGGACGCGCTCCAGTCACCGGGCGCACGCACCCCCGGCATGTCGCGCATGTCGCGCATCGCCGTCATCTCCAGCGCCGACATGTCCATGCCGACGCCGAAGACCGTGTAAAGACCCGCGAGCAGGAACAGCGCGCAGATCATCAGGACCAGCAGATGCCTGTCGCGCCTCAGCAGGCGCTCGGTCACACTCAGTTGTGTCATGACATCCTGCGGCTCAGGCCGCGGCCTCGAGGACGCCGGTTCCGGTGATGTGCAGGGCGCAGAAATGGGCGTGGCTGCCCTCGGTCCCGGTCAGGTTGATTGCTCCCTTGGTCCGGGTGGTTGCCTTGCCAACCTCGGCCACGCGGTACTCGAACCCGTGGGGCAAGTCGATCCTGGCCCTGTGCTCGGCCCCCGTGACCGGGTTTTTCAGCGGCTCCCAGACGGTGTCGAAGACGCCCGCCACGCTCGCCTTGCCGGTCCGCGCCTCGTAATCCATCTCGATCTCGATGGGTTTGTAGAGCGTCTCCAGCTTGTTCGGGCTCATCGCGGAATAGACCCACCAGAAGGTGGCCATGTCCTCGGTGTCCTGACCGGTCACGATCTTCTCGAGCGCGGCCCGCTGTGCCGGGGTGGCGCTTTCGTCGATGATCGTCTGCATGGTGCCATTGCCCTCGTGCACCGCACCCGGCCATTGATAGACCTGCGCCACCTTGGTGCCCGACAGGTCGACGTCCCCGTGTTTTCCCGACTCGATGATAAAGGCCACTGCCGCCTCGCATTTGCCCTTCGTCGGCAGTGGCATGAACTGACACGGACAACCCGTGGCGCAGTTACAGTTAGCTAACTCGTACCCGTGAATTTCCCAAGGTGTCATCTCGACGCCTCCCCCGAAAAAAATTTACGTGAAAAATTGGCTAGATCTGCAACATATCACGTTTTTGCTATCTTTTCAGCCGCGATGTTTCCGGTACCCGTCCGTCGGGCCTGTCCGGTGGCGCGGACAGGAGGGAAACGGCCCGGCGCTGCATGAGAAAATGGCGCGTTTCAAAGCGATTGGCGGGTCCTTGCCACAAATTCGGGCTTGTTGATTGATCCTCGGGCCGGCTTTACCCATGCTCCCCCTAGCCAGTCCCGCAACAAGAGTACCGATCGCCAACCGATGACCGCCTCCGCGCTTTCCTTCAGCCAGAAGCTCTCGGCCCTGCTGCGCAGCATCTACCCGGATATCGACCCCGACATCCTCGCCTCCCACGTGGTCGAGGCGTTCTGGCCCGAGGGCAGCCACCGCCGCAAACGCTCGCGCACGCCCGGGAACCGGCTCTGGTCGGAACACGATGCGCTGCTGATCACCTACGGCAACACGCTGATCGACGGGAAGCACAAGCCGTTGGACCTGTTGCACGACTTTCTCGTCTCGCGGCTGAAGGGCGTGGTGAACGGGGTGCACATCCTGCCGTTCTTTCCCTTCACCTCCGACGACGGCTTCGCGGTCACCGACTTTCGCGCCGTGAACAGTGAACTGGGGGAATGGGCCGACATCAACCGCATCGGGAGCGAGTTTCACCTGATGTCGGACCTCGTGCTCAACCATGTCTCGAGCCAGGGCCCGTGGTTCAACGCTTACCGGCAAGGCATCGCGCCCTACGACAGGTTCTTCTTCGAGGCCTCGCCCGACGATGACCTGAGCGAGGTGGTCCGCCCGCGCACCACGCCACTGTTGCAGGAGGTCGAGACGGTGCAGGGCCCGCGTCACGTGTGGTGCACCTTCAGCCACGACCAGATCGACGTGGACTTCCGCAACCCCGAGGTGCTGCTGGAGTTCCTGCGCATCATACGGCTGCACATCGACAACGGCGTGCGGATCGTCCGGCTGGATGCGGTGGCCTTCATCTGGAAGGAGGTCGGCACCAAGTCGATCCACCTGCCGCAGACCCATGCCATCGTGCGGCTGATCCGGCTGCTCTGCGATTTCGCGACCGAGCCGGTGATTCTGCTGACCGAGACCAACGTGCCCAAGGCCGAGAACCTCTCCTACTTCGGCAACCGCAACGAGGCGCACGCGGTCTACAACTTCCCACTGCCGCCGCTGATCCTGCACGCCATGATGTCGGGCAGCGCGCGTTACCTGAACCGCTGGCAGGCGGGGATGCCGCCCGCGCAACTGGGCTGCGCCTATCTGAACTTCACCGCCAGCCACGACGGCATCGGGATGCGCCCCGCCGAGGGCGTGCTGCCGGAGGACGAGAAGCAGAAGGTCATCGACACGGTGCTGTCGCAGGGTGGGCTGGTGTCGATGCGGGCGCTGCCGGATGGGGGTCAATCACCCTACGAGTTGAACACCACCTTCTACGACGCGCTCGGCGCGACCTTCAAAGGGCAGGATGACCTGCATTTCGAGCGCTTCATGTGTTCGCAGACCATCGTCATGTCGCTGGAAGGGATCCCGGCCTTCTACATCCACTCGCTGCTGGCCACGCCGAACGACCACGAGGCGGTGGAACGGCGGGGGATGAACCGCGCGATCAACCGGCACCGCTGGGACTACCCGACGCTGCTGGACCAGCTCGACAACCCGGAATCGCCCCACGCCCGGGTCCTGAACGCGCTGTCGGCGCGGCTGCGCCTGCGGTCACGGCAGACCGCGTTTCATCCCAACGCGACGCAGTTCACCCTCGCCCTCGACGAGCGGGTATTCGGTATCTGGCGCCAGAGCCTCGACCGCGACCAGTCTATCTTTGCCCTTCACAACGTCAGCGACGAGGAGGTCCGCATCGCGCCCTCGTCGATCAACCTGATCGAGGACGAGAACTGGGTCGATATCCTCTCGGGCGAGGCGGTGGAGGCGCTGGGCGAGGAGATGGTGCTGGCCCCCTACCAGTGCCGCTGGATCACCAACCGCTAGGCGCGGCCCCGTTAACCCTTTGTTTGCCGTTTCGCGCGCGAAACATTTTTCGGGCAAGTATCTGGAAACAAAGGGGCGTTAACCACTTGTTAGCCTTGCCTCGTGTCGTCTGCCCAGCCGCATTGCCCGCATGAGACAGCCTTCTCAACGGCCTCGCCGTGGTTCATAAGGAGCCATCGCCTCCATCTGTGTCAGAGCCATGATCGACCTGCTTCTCTTCGCCCCGGCCTGTTTTGCGCTGAACCTCGCCTTCGGGCCGAACAACCTGCTGGCGATGACGCATGGCGCGCAGAGCGGGGTCCGTTTCGCGCTGGCCGCCAGCACCGCGCGCCTTGCCGCCTTCGTCCCGATGATCGCGGCGAGCGCGCTCGGGCTCGGCGTCCTGCTCTCGGCCTCGGCCACGGTCTTCGGTGTGGTCAAGATCATCGGCGCGGCCTACCTGATCTGGCTGGGGATCAAGCTGCTGCGCACCCCCGCCGCCACCGGCGCCTCGGTATCCCAGCGCGGCGCGGTGCCCTTGGCCCAGGCATTCCGGCGCGAAGGTCTGGCCGCCCTCGGCAATCCCAAGGCCATCCTGATCTTCGCCGCCTTCTTCCCCCAGTTCGTCGTCGCCGACCATTACTGGCTCAGCTACGCGCAGCTTGGCGGGATCTTCCTGCTGCTGGAAGTGGTCGCGATCGCGGTCTACGCGACGGCGGGCCGTTTCGCGGCCGCATTCGCCGCGACGCGCCTGCATTGGTTCCAGCGCCTGTCGGGCGCGGGCATGGTGGTGTTTGGCGTCCTGCTCCTGCTGGCCCGTCAGCCGGGGCGCGGCGCGGCCTGACCCCCCGGGATCGGCCGGAACCTGTCACATTTGTAACCTTGCCGACGACGGATGGTAATCGCCCCGTGTTTCGTAGAGGCTTGGACGTATTATATGAAGCCTTGCGCCGATGGCGTGCAGGCTTGCGAGGTTGGGATGAAACTACTGGTCGTAGAGGATGACGAGACCACCGGGAACTACATCGCCCGGGGCCTGCGCGAGGAAGGTCAGAGCGTCGACCTCGTCGCCGACGGGCGCGAGGGCCTGATCCAGGCGACGACGGGCAACTACGACGTCATGATCGTGGACCGGATGCTGCCCGAGATCGACGGCATGACGCTGGTCAAGACGTTGCGCGGCGCGGGCAACCGGACGCCGGTGCTGTTCCTGACCTCGCTCGGCAGCGTGGACGACCGGATCGACGGGCTGAATGCCGGGGGGGACGACTACCTCGTCAAGCCCTTCGCATTCGGCGAACTCTCGGCCCGGGTCGCGGCCCTGTCGCGCCGCCCGCAGGCGATGGAGCGCGAGAGCGTGCTGCGCGCCGGCGATCTCGAGATGGACCTGATCGCGCGCCGGGTCACACGGGCAGGGCAGACGCTGGACCTGCTGCCGCGCGAGTTCTCGATCCTCGAGCACCTGCTGCGCCGCAAGGGCCGGGTGCAGACCCGCACCATGCTGCTGGAAGCGATCTGGGACATCAGCTTTGACCCCGGCACCAACGTGGTCGAGACCCACATCAGCCGTCTGCGCGCCAAGGTGGATCGTCCCTTCGACACCGAGCTGATCAAGACGGTGCGTGGCGCGGGCTACCGGATCGACGCGTGAGGAGCCGTCTGCGCAGCCTGATCCGCTCGATGCCCCTGCGGCTTGCGCTTGGGCTGGTCGCGGTCTTTGCGATGGTCAGCCTGCTCAGTTTCGGCGCCAGCTACGTGGTCACCCAACGCTCGATGGAACAGCAGATGCGCGAGGATCTCGTGCAGGACATCGCCGGGTTCCGCGCCGCCCCCAGCGCGGCGGCCGTGGCGACGCTGGTGCGGGCCGAGGCCGAGAGCACCGATCCGGAGCGCATGGTGCTGAGCTACTTTGCGCCCAACGGGCGGCACTTCGGGAATGCCGCAATCGCGCGGGACAACGAAGGGTACCACGTCGTCTCCGTCGCGCAGAACGGCAAGACAGTCGAGGGACGCTACCTTGCTCTTACCACCGGTCTCTACGGCGGCCAGCTGACCATCGCCCGCAGCCGCAGTGAGATCGAGGCGCTGCGCCGGGTGTTCCTGAACATCCTCGTCATCAGCCTCGTGCCGACCTTCCTGATCGCGCTGTCGGGGGCCGTCTACATCGCCTCGCGCAGCGCGGGGCATGTCGACCGGGTCGGACGCACGCTCGACCGGCTGACCACGGGCAACCTCGGCGCGCGGGTCCAGCCCGAGCGCGGCTGGTCCGACGACCTTGCCCAGATTGGTGCCAAGATCGACCAGATGGCGGAGGCGCAGGAGGCTTCGGTCGCCTCGCTGCGACAGGTCTCGTCCGATATCGCCCATGACCTGAAGACACCGATCCAGCGGGTCGCGGTCCACCTCGACGAGCTGTCGCGCAACCCGAGCCTCGACGGCGAGGCGCGCGACCTCGTGGACCGGGCGACGGACGAGCTGGACCGGATCGTGGCGGTGTTCCACGCGCTGCTGCAGATCGCGCAGATCGAGGCGGGCACGCCCCGCTCGCAATTCGCGCCGGTCGACCTTGCCGCGCTGATCGAGACCTGTGTCGAGCTCTACGAGCCGATGGCGGGCGAAACCGGCCACCAGCTGGTCGCGGTGCCCCGGGAGGGCCCGGTCGCGATGGTCGAGGGAGAGCGCAACCTGCTGCTGCAACTGCTGGCGAACCTTGTCGAGAACGCCCTGCGCCACACGCCGGACGGCACCCGCATCGCGATTGCCCTACGGCAGGAGGGCGGGCGGGTCGTGCTCGACGTGGCGGACGATGGCCCCGGCATCCCCGAAGAGGAACGCGACAAGGTGCTGCGCCGCCTCTACCGGCTGGACCGCAGCCGCGGCACGCCCGGTTCGGGGCTGGGTCTGAACTTTGTCTCGGTGGTCGCGCGGCTGCACGAGGCGCGGCTTGTGCTGGGCGATGCCGCGCCGGGCCTGCGGGTCTCGCTGGTGTTTCCGGCCGGGGCGACCCGCGACAAGCCTGCCGAAACGGCAGAGGCGCGGTGACGTGCGGGCGCATGTCCCGCCTCCGATTGCAAATCCCGTATCGCGGTTCTAGGTTCGGGGACATCCCGGCGGGGCGGGACCATCCATCCTGCCGATCTTTCCGAACACAGGAGCCGGCGCGATGAACGAACACCCGTTGTGGACATATGTCGAGGACGCAAAGGACCGGTTCAAGGCGCTGAGCGACAAGGTCTGGGCCACCCCCGAGACCTGCTATGCCGAAAAGGCGAGCGCCGCCGCGCACCTTGAGGAACTGACCTTTCAGGGTTTCCGCGTGACCGAGAACCTTGCCAACATCCCGACCGCGGTGATGGGCGAGGCGGGCGAGGGTGGTCCGGTGATCGCCTTCCTTGGCGAGTACGACGCGCTGGCGGGCATGAGCCAGGAGGCCGACGTCTTCGAGAAGGCGCCGCTGGTTGCCGGGGCGAACGGGCACGGCTGCGGGCACAACCTGCTGGGCTCGGCCGCGCTGCTGGCGGCGACGGCGGTCAAGAACTGGCTGGAAGAAACCGGAACGCCGGGTCGGGTGCGCTATTACGGCTGCCCCGCGGAAGAGGGCGGCGCGGCCAAGGCATTCATGGTGCGCGACGGTGCCTTCGATGACGTCGATATCGCCATCACGTGGCACCCGGGCAGCATTCCGGGGGTGCTGAAGGGCAGTTCGCTGTCGAATGCGCGGGTCGACTTCACCTTCGAGGGCAAGGCCTCGCACGCGGCAGGCGCGCCGCACCTCGGCCGCAGCGCGCTCGACGGTGTCGAACTGATGAGCGTCGGCATCAACTACCTGCGCGAACACATGCCCGACGAGGCGCGGATTCACTACGCCATCATCGACGGCGGCGGCATCTCACCCAACGTGGTGCAGGCCCATGCCAAGGTGCGCTATGTGGTCCGCGCGGCGACGGCACCGGAAATGCTGGCGCTGCTGGCCCGCGTGCGCAAGGTCGCCAAGGGCGCGGCGATGATGACCGAGACCGAGGTGTCGGACGAGGTCCTCGCCGCCGTGTCGAACCTGATCTACAACGCCCCGCTGGGCGAGGCGATGCAGCGCAACCTCGAACAGCTCGGGCCGCCGCCGTTTTCGGACGTCGACCGGGCCTATGCGGCGCGGTTCCAGGCCACGCTGAGCGAGGACGACATCCTTGCCGCCTACAAGTCGATGGGCCTCGTCGAGGAAAGCCGCAAGCCGCTGGCCGATTTCGTGGTGCCCGCCGACGCCCCGGTGGTGCCGATGGGCGGCTCGACCGACGTGTCGGACGTCAGCTGGGTGGTGCCGACGATCCAGCTCTGGGGCGCGACCCATGCCATCGGGACGCAGCTGCACAGCTGGCAGGTGGTTGCACAGGGCAAGAGCCAGCCGGCGATCAAGGGTATGGTGCACGCGGCGGCGGTCATGGCCGCGACCGGGGCCGACGCGATGCGCGACCCGGACCTGCGGGCGCGGGCCAAGGAAGACCTTGCGCGCCGGACCGGGCCCGCGGGATACGTCTGCCCGCTGCCGGAAAGCGCCGAGCCGCCGATTGCCGCGATGGCCTGATCGCCCTCCGGCGCTCCCGTTGAAACGCCCCGCGGCGCAGTCCTGCGCCGCCACTGCCACTGTCGAGTGAACCCGAATGCCCCTGACCAACGCCGCCGCCAAGATCCATGATGCGCTGACCTTTCCGATTGCCGAGGTGCCCGAATACGGCGCGGTGCAGGAGATCGCGCCGGGCATCCTCTGGTTCCGCATCCCGCTGCCGTTTCAGCTGGATCACGTGAACATCTACCTCATCGAGGACGGCGACGGCTGGGCGGTGGTCGATACCGGGATCAAGACGAAGAAGGCCATCGACATGTGGGAGACCCTGTTCGACGGGGCTCTCAAGGGCTTCAAGCTGACCAAGGTGATCGTGACCCATCACCACCCCGACCACATCGGGTTGGCCGGTTACCTCTGCGAAAAGAGCGGTGCGCCGCTGCTGACCAGCCAGACCGCCTATATGTCGAGCCGGGTGATCTCGCTCGCGCCGCAGGACTTCGGCTCGCGCTACTACTTCGATTTCTACCGCAGCCACGGGATGAGCGAGGAGGCCGCCGGCCTCGTCGCGATCCAGGGCAACGAGTATCTCAAGCTGGTCGACAACCTGCCGCCGACCTTCCTGCGCCTGCTGCTGGGCGACCAGCTGACCATCGGCAAGCGGCAGTTCCGCGTCTTTACCGGTGACGGACACGCGCCCGAGCAGATCATGCTCTACAGCGAGGCCGACAAGCTGCTGTTCGCCGCCGATCAGGTGCTCGAGAAGATCTCGCCCAACGTCAGCGTCTGGGCGGGCGAGCCGAACGGCGATCCGCTGGGTCACTTCCTGCGCACCCTGCGTTACCTGCGCGCCGAGATTCCCGATGACGTTCTGGTTCTGCCGGGGCACCGTCGGCCGTTTCATGGGCTGCACCACCGCTGCGAGGAACTGGAGGCGCATCACGAGGAGCGCTGCGACCGCATCCGCGCGGCCTGCGCCGAGAAGCCCCATTCCATCGCCGAGCTGGTGCCGATCCTGTTCACCCGGCCGCTCGACCCGCACCAGATGAGCTTTGCCTTCACCGAGACGCTGGCGCATGCCAACCGACTGATCCGGCGCGGCGAGATCGAGGAGATCGAGCGCGAGGGCAAGAAGTTCTGCCAGGCCGTGGCCTGAGGGCGAGGCGCCACGCGGCAGGGCGGCCACAGCGGGCCCCTAAACGCGCGGGCCGTGGGCCCCGCGCGTTGACAGGCCGGACCCCGCTGCGGAGAGATCCCCGCTGTCATTGTCAGCGCGTGATTGAGACTGCCCGATGGATATTTCCGACCGGTTCCAGTGGAACTACAACATTGCATCGCTCGGTATGCCGGACGTGCTGCCGAACATCACCTACACGCGCAGCTTCGACGCCAACGGTGACGGCATTACCGATATCCTTGCCGCCACAGACAACTACGGCGACGACAGCACCGACTATGCGGCGTACCTGTTGCTGGGCGACGCCAACGGGGGCTTTTCCATCGGGGCGCAACTGCCCGGCCGCTACGTGCCCCGCGATGCTGCCGTGGGCGACCTGAACGGCGACGGCGACATGGATTTCTACGTGGCCTACACCGGGCCCGACACCTCCGAAGCGCCGGGCGAGAAAGACGTCCTGATGATGAGCGACGGGGCGGGCGGCTGGACAGCGGTGTCGTTTCCCAACCCGGCGACCGGGTTCTCGCACAGCGTCGCCATAGGCGACATCGACGACGACGGCGACCTCGACATCTTCGTGCAGACCAACGGCGACGAGGACAACGCGCAGCCGTTCCTGCTGATCAATGACGGGAGCGGCAGCTTTACCCTCGACCGCAGCGCGCTGCCCGAGAGCATCGCGACGCAGAACGATTCCAGCAGCTACATTCGCCAGCAATGGGCCGAGTTCGCCGACCTGAACAACGACGGTCTGGCGGACCTGATCGTCGGCAAGCAGGAGGAACCCGGGACCAATCCGCCGCGCAAATCGTGGATCTTCTTCAATCAGGGCGGCAGCTTTGACGACGACCATGCCGTCGTTCTGCCGGACCACAAGAAGCTGAGGAACGCGCAGGAGGTGATCGACCTGCAGGCCGTCGACCTCGACGGCGACGGCGACCTTGAACTGGTGATGATCGGTCAGGGGCGTCGCGCGGGCGAGGGCTACACCTCGGAGTTCGCGATCCAGGTCTTCGAGGTGTCGGACAACGGCAAGGTGACCGATGACAGCGCGCGGTGGTTCGGGGCCGACGCGGGCTATTTCTCGGGGTCCCAGATTCCCTACGGGCTGAACTTCTACGACGTGAACGGCGACGGGCGCCTCGACATCGTGCCGCAGGGCTGGAGCGGGCCCTACAACGACGGCGCGTTCCCGGTGCTGCTGCTGAACGGCGGCGAGGGCGTTTTCCAGATCTACGATGCGGTCGATGTCGAGTCCGACCAGACCTACTTCTTTGGCTCGCACACGTTGCCGACCTTCGACAACGGGGTGCTGCGCTATGTCAGCGTTGATGCGAACCCGGAGACCGGGATGCTCGACATAAGGGCGATCGAACTGGTGGGTGACCTGCCGGAGGTCACGACCGGAATGTATCGCCTTGGTGCCAACCGGGGCGAGGTCATGGCCGGGCAGGCCTTTGACGACACGCTGATGGGGCGCGGCGGGGACGACCGTATAGGCGGGCGGCGGGGCGACGACGACCTGCGCGGAGGGGCCGGGGCCGACACGATCTCGGGCGGCGAAGGTGCGGACCGGCTGCGCGGGGACGGCGGCAACGACGAGTTGAACGGGGACGCGGGGCGCGACATCCTGTTGGGCGGCGCGGGCAAGGACGTGCTCAAGGGCGGCACGGGCAACGACCGCCTGCGCGGTGAGGCAGGCAACGACGTGATGCGCGGAAATGCCGGGAAGGACACCTTTGTCTTTGGTGCGGGCGACGACCGCGACCGGATCATCGATTTTCAGGACGACCACGACACGCTCAAGCTGCTGCCCGATCTGGGGGTGTCGACCCTGCGGCAGGCCCTGCGTCATGCCAGCGAGGTTTCGGGCAACGTGGTATTCGACTTCGGCGACGGCGATATCCTGACGGTTCAGAACATCACCATCGCCGACCTGCGCGACGATATCGTGTTCGGCTGATCAGCCAGCCACGTGGCTGCGGCCGCCCTGTGCGTCCTCGGAGTAAAACCAGCCGTCGGGGTAGGGGTACCACCAGTCGGCGAGCCTTGCCTTGGGGTCGATCACGGCCATTTTGGGCTGGCGGAAGGCGTCGAGCCCCTGCCGCCCCAGCGTGCGGCCGAGGCCGGAATTCTTGATGCCGCCGAAGGGCAGCGCGTCGTTGTCGACCAGCGGGTTGTTGACCCAGACCATGCCGGCTTGCAGTTCGTTCACCGCGCGGAAGGCTTCTTCCAGATCATCGGTGAAGGCGCAGGCGCCGAGGCCGAAGGGGCTGTCGTTGGCCATCGTCAGCGCCTCGTCGAAGTCCTTGACCCGGATGATCGAGACGGCAGGACCGAAGATTTCCTCGGTCAGGATCGCCATGCCGGGTTTGACGCCGGTGAGGATGGTGGGTTCGTAGAACCAGCCGGGGCCCGCGCCTTCGGGGATCTTGCCGCCGCATTCGATGGTGGCGCCCTGCGCCACCGCGTCCTCGACCAGCCGCATCACCTTGGCGCGGGCGGGTTCGGAGACCAGCGGGCCGATTTCGGAGATGCCCATGCCGTCGCCGATGCGGAGCTTTTGCGCGTGGGCGACAAAGGCCGCGACAAAGGCATCGTGAACTTCGTCCACCACATAGATGCGCTCGGTCGAGGTGCAGACCTGCCCCGATTGCAGGAAGGCGGCGGTGACGGCTCCGGCGGCGGCGACGGTGAGGTCGGCGTGCTTGGAGACGATCAGCGGATCGCTGCCCCCGGCCTCGATCACTGCCGGTTTCAGGTGCTGCGCGGCGGCGACGGCCACGGCCTTGCCCGTGGGGACCGAGCCGGTGAAGGCGACAGCGTGGGTCTTCGGGCTGTCGATCAGGTGCTGCCCGACCGCACCACCGCCGGGGAGGCAGGCGATGAGGTCGGTCGGAAGAGCGTGGAAGAACTCCATGAACTTCATCGCGCAGAGGGTGCCTGCGGGGGCGGCCTTCAACACGATGCCGTTGCCTGCAGCAAGCGAGGCAGCGATGGACCAGCAGCCGAGGATCAGGGGGAAGTTGTAGGGGACGATATGGACCGTGGTGCCCAGCGGCTCCCATGTCTGGAACTGGAACGAACCGGGCTGCATCGTCCCTGCGATCTTGCCGCCGTCGTTGCGGGCCATTTCGGCGTAATAGCGGAACACCGGCGGGATGTTGGCGATCTCGCCGATGGCCTCGGGGAAGGGCTTGCCCGTCTCAAGCGTCATGAGGCGGGCGACCTCGGTCATGTCGCCCGCCTCGATATCGTTCGCGACCTGATGCAGGATGCGCGCGCGGCTCTTCTGGTCGAGCGCCGCCCAGCCCTTTTGCGCCGCGTTCACACGGGCGAGCACGCTGTCGATCACCTCCGGGCCGGGTTCGCCATAGACCCCGGCGGGCTCCAGCGTGGAGGGGTTGATCAGCGTCACCCCGGCGCCGTCGAGCGGGACATGCGCGGGGTTCAGGAAATAGCTGGGCTTGGCGGGGTCGAACATGGGGAAACCTTTCGGATGACCCGCGCTCAGCGGATCATGTAGACCTTCTTGATCGTCTCGTGGACCGTGCAGACGCCCTTCCAGTCCTGCGGAAAGAAGGCGGCGGTATCGGGGGTGATCTCGATCACCTCGCCCGATTCATGGACATAGGTGCAGCGCCCTTCGAGGAAGTGGCAGAATTCGTCACGGGTGACGTGGCACTCCCACTTGCCGGGGGTGCAGACCCAGAGTCCGCATTCGCTCTCGCCATTGGGGCCCTTGTGCAGGACCTTGCCGGAGGTGTGCGAGCTGCCCTCGATCATCGTGGGGATCACGCCCCAGTCAACGAGGTTGTCCTGTTCCAGCGGTTTGTTCATCACCGGAGTCGTCATCGGTTTCTACCTTTCAAAACAGCGCATAGACGTTGCGCATTTCTTCGTGGACGGCGCATTCGCCGCTCCAGCCTTTGGGGAACATCACCACCGTGCCCGCGCTGACCTCGATCACCTCGCCCTCGTCGGAGGTGTAGGTGGCGCGGCCCGCCACGAAGTGGCAGAGCTCGTCGGCGGGGAGGGCCAGACGCCAGCGGCCCGGGGTGCAGACCCATGTGCCGATCTCGGGGCGGTTGTCGGGGCCCTTGTGGACCAGACGCCCGGAGGAACGGGATTGCCCCTCCAGCGCTGCCGGTTGAACGCCCCAGTCGACCAGATCGGTTCGGGTGGAGACGTCGTAGAGGTGCGGTGCACTGCTCACTTGGACAGGATCCCGTCGAGGATTTTCGCCGCCTTGGTCGGACCGTGGCGCGACTGCATGTGGGCCGAGGTCTCTGCCAGCTTGGCCTGCATCGCCGCATCGGTCAGGCAGGTTTCCAGCGCCTTGGCCAGTTCTTCGTCGGTCCAGTCGTAGCGGTGGAAGCCGAAGCCGTGGCCGGTTTCCTGCACGCGCATGGCGTTGTCGTGGCCGTCCCAGACATAGGGCATGATGATCGCCGGTTTGCCGAAATAGAGGCACTCGGTGAAGGAGTTGTTGCCGCCGTGGTGGATCACCGCGTCGACCTGCGGGATCACCGAGGGCTGGGGATACCAGCTGGCGATATGCACGTTGTCGGGGATGTCGGCGTACTCGCCGATGTAGTCGCCCACGTTGACCAGTGCGCGGTAGGGCAGGCCCGAGAGGGTCTTGATGATCCGCTTCAAGAGGTCGGTGTCGCCAGAACCGAGCGAGCCGAAGGAGACGTAGAGCAGCGGCTTGTCGTTGTTGGCCTTGAAGGTCGGCACCTCGTAGGGCTCCTCCTCGCGCACGCAGCCTTCGAGGTACTGGAACTGGCCCGGATCAAGCGGCGTCTCGCGCTCGAAGGCGACGGGCTCGGGGTAGAGCAGGAGGTTCATGGTCGGCGAGGGCTCGAAGAATTCGCCGAGGTGATAGGGGGCTTCGTCGTTCTCGGCGAGGAAGGCGTTGTAGTCGTCGTGGATCGGCTGGATCACTTCCTTGAACCGCGCGTCATAGGCGGCCATGCCCTCGGGGTCGTTCACCGAAACACCGGAGAGATGCGGCGGCACCTTGGGGTCGGGGATCTCGTTCTCCGAGCAGGAGATGATGCGGACCCAGGGCACGCCGAACTGCTTGATGGCGGGGAACATGATCACGTTGTCGACGCAGATCATGTCAGGCTTGATGGCGGCCAGCACGCCCGGCAGGTCCTTTTGCGCCCACTTGGCGCTGTCCACGATCGCCTCCCAGCATTCCTTGACGTAGTTGTCGATCTGCTCGATCGGCGACTTGCGGAAGTTGGGGATGTGGCCGTTGATAAAGTCTTCCCAGAACTTCGCCATCACCTCCGGGTCCATCGGTTCGGAGAGCGCCACCGGGTGCGCCTCGAAGCCGTAGCCCTTGTAGACATCGACAAAGCCGGGGTCGGAAAGGAAGACGGCCCGGTGGCCGAGCTTTTCGCAGGCCTGCGCGATGCCGACCGAGTTGAGGGCGGGGCCGAACGCGGCCTCGGGGAAGAAGGCGATGGTTTTCTGTGACATGCGGTGACTCCCTGTTTTGTTCGTTGTTCAGTTGAGCGGCAGGACGCGGGAATACTCCGGCTCCCACACGCAAAAGACGGGCTGGCCCGGCTGCGGCACCTTTTCGCCCACGCGGGCGGCGGGGATGCGGGCGGCGATGGAGGTGCCGGCGGCGCGCACATGCGCGACGAGGTCGATGCCGTGATAGGCGATGTCCTCGACCGTGCCGGGAACCGCGTTGCGCCCGTCTGTCGGGGCCTCGGTCGTCAGCGTCACGCGCTCGGGGCGGACGGCGATGGAGGCCGGGCCGGAGAGGGTGCTCTCGCCCTTCAGCAGGCCGATCCCGGGGACCTCGACGCCCTCCCGCGTGGCGGTGCCGTCTAGGAAGTTCATCACGCCGATGAAGTTCGCGACGAAACGGGACGAGGGATGTTCGTAGAGTTCCTGCGGCGCGCCGACCTGTTCCAGCCGCCCGTCGCGCAGCACGGCGATGCGGTCGGCCATCACAAGGGCCTCTTCCTGGTCGTGGGTGACGATGAGGAAGGTGATGCCGACCTCGGACTGCATCCGCTTGAGTTCCAGCTGCATCTCCTCGCGCAGCTTCTTGTCGAGCGCCGAGAGCGGTTCGTCGAGCAGCAGCACGCGCGGGCGTTTCACCAGCGCGCGGGCGAGGGCGACGCGCTGGCGTTGACCGCCGGAGAGCTGGTCGGGCTTGCGGTTGGCGAACTGCGTCAGCTGGGCGCTGGCCAGAACCTCGGCCACACGGGAGCGGATCTCGTCCCTTGGCAGCTTCTCCATCTCCAGCCCGTAGGCCACGTTCCGCTCCACGCTCATGTGGGGGAACAGGGCGTAGGACTGGAACATCAGGTTCAGCGGGCGATTGCGGGGCCGGGTGTGCGTCACGTCCTGTCCGCCGACCAGCACGGTGCCTTCCTGCGGCATCTCGAACCCGGCCAGCGTGCGCAGCAGGGTGGTCTTGCCGCAGCCAGAGGGGCCGAGCAGGGCGAAGAATTCGTTGTCGCGGATCGACAGCGACACGCTGTCAATGGCGGTGAAGGTGCCATAGCGCTTGACGATATTGCGCAGCTCGACGCCTGTGCTCATCGGGTGAAAACCTCTTTGTCTGCGCGCTGGGCCACCAGCACCAGCGTGAAGGAAACAAGCATGACGATGGTCGCCATCGCGTTGATCTCGGGCGTCACGCCGAAACGGATCATCGCGTAGATCTGCATCGGCAGGGTGGTGGAGGAGGAGCCCGGCCCGGCGGTGAAGAAGGCGATGATGAACTCATCGACCGAGAGCGTGAAGCTCAGCAGCGCGCCCGCGATGACACCCGGCGCGATGGCGGGCAGCAGGACGCGGCGGAAGGTGGTGAACTCGGACGCGCCGAGGTCGGCGCTGGCCTCGAGGATCGAATGGTCGAAGTTGCGCATCCGGGTGCGGACCACGGCGACCACGAAGGCGATGTTGAAGACCACGTGGGAGAGGATGATCGAGTGCAGCCCCAGCGTCACGTTCAGGAACGAGTAGAACGACAGCAGCGCGATGGCGAGCACGATGTCGGGGATGATCATCGGGGCGAAGAGGACCGCATCGAGTGCCGAGGACTTGCGGCGGGTTTCGACCCCCACGGCGAGCGCGGTGCCGATCACGGTGGCGAGCACGGTCGAGATCACGGCGACGATCAGCGTATTGCGCGCGGCCTTGATGATCGGGTCGGCGGTGAAGAGCTTGCCGTACCATTCGAGCGAGAAGCCGGTCCAGACCGTCGGCAGACCCGCGCGGTTGAAGCTGAGGGCCATCAGCACGAGGATCGGCACGTAGAGGAAGGCATAGAACAGCACGAGATGCAGTTTCAGACCGGCGCCCATCTTCATGATGCCCGTCCTTCGCCGGCGGCGCGGTTGGTCAGAACGGCTTGGGTGAACAGCAGCGCCATCATCACTGCGATCAGGAACATCGACAGGGCCGCGCCAAAGGGCCAGTCGCGGGCCGAGAGGAACTGGTCGTAGATCAGGTTGCCGACCATCTGGAGGCGGCCACCGCCCAGCAGGTCGGGCGTGATGAAGTTGCCGATGGAGAGCACGAAGACGAAGACGCCCCCGGCGGCGACGCCGGTGATGGTCTGCGGCAGGATCACCCGGCGGAAGGTGGTGAAGCCCGGCGCGCCGAGGTCTTCGCTGGCCTCGATGGTCTCGCGGTTGATGCGGTTCAGGGAGGAGTAGATCGCCAGCACCACGAAGGGCGTGTAGTTGTAGACCAGCCCGACGATGACGGCGAAGTTGTTGTAGAGCAGGGGCAGCGGTTCGCTGGTGACGCCGAGCCCGATCAGCGACTGGTTGATCAGCCCCTCGCGGTTCAGCATCACGATCCATGCGTAGGTGCGGATCAGGTAGTTGGACCAGAAGGGCAGGATCACGAAAATCAGCAGCGCGGTCTGGTAGCGCTGGGGCGCCCGGGTGATCGCATAGGCGGCGGGATAGGCCAGCAGGATGGCGAAGAGCGTGGCCAGCCCCGCGATCTTGGCCGAGCGCAGGAAGATCCCGAGGTAGAGCGGGTCGGCCGCGCGCTGGAAGTTCTCGAAGGTAAAGATGTAGTCGATGCCGCCGTAGACCCCACGCTCGAAGAAGGCGTAGGTGAAGATCAGCGCGCAGGGGATGACCATGAACAGGGCCAGCCAGCCCAGCCCGGGGGCCAGCAGGATCACCGATTTCAGCGTGTTTCTCATGAGGTTCGGCAGCCTGCCCGGTCGAGCGGTCCGGCCCGCTTTCGCAGCGGGCCGGACCGGATTGCCTGTATGTAGCCTTACTGCGCGGCCATGATCTGGGTCACCGTCCGCGCGAACTCCTTCTGACCCTTGCCGAGGTCACGAAGCTGCTCGTACTTGATCAGCTCTTCGGGCTTCATGCCCATGTTCGGAAAGCTTTCGATCAGCGCCGGATCGAGGGCCTCCATCGCCGCCTTGTTCGGGGTCTTGTAGAGGATGTTGGAGGCCACCCAGACGCCGGTGTCCTGACCAAGGACGTAATCGACGAACTTCATCGCCGCATCCTTGTTCTCGGAGGCCTTGGTGATCACGATGGTATCGACCCAGAGGTCCGACCCTTCCTTGGGAATGGTGTACTTGATCTCGGCATTCTCGGCGATGCCGTAGTTGCACCAGCCGTCCCATGCCTGAACCATCGTCGCCTCACCCGAGACCAGCTTGAGGTAGAAGGTCGAGTCGTCGTAGGCCAGCAGGTCCTTCTTGGCCTTGATCAGCAGCTCCTCTTCCTCGGTCAGGGTGCCGGTCGAGGTGTCGTTGAGCGACTTGCCGAGGGCGAGGGCGGCGGCGCCCATCAGCCAGCGGTCTGTCGAGAGCATGGTGACCTTGCCCTTGAGATCGTCGGCGGGCGCCAGCAGATCCATCCACGAGGTGGGCTCTTCCATGCGGTCGGCGCGGTAGCAGAGGCCGGTGGTGCCCCAGGCGTAGGGCATGGAGTAGGCGTTGCCCGGATCGTGCGCCAGCTCGGTCGCCTCGGGGTAGAGGTTGGCGACGTTGGGCACCTTGGCGTGGTCGATGTCGGCGACGAGGCCGAGGTTGTGCAGTGCCTCGGCGAAGGGGGAGGAGACGAAGAGGACGTCATAGCCCTTGCCGCCACCGGCGACGACCTTGCCCATGATCTCCTCGTTCGTGGCGTGAACCGAGAGCTCGGCCTCGATGCCGGTCTCGGCGGTGAACTTTTCCAGCAGGTCGGGGGGCATGTAGCCGTCCCAGTTGGAAATGACGATCTTGTCGGCATGGGCCGCGCCGGCCAGCAGCGCGAGGGCGCAGGCGGTGGACGCGGTCAGGCGCGCGAACGTGCGACGTGGTGCATCGGAGGTGGTCATCGGGGTCTCCCTGTTGTGTCGAGACGTATGTTTTGCGGTTTTCGCTTGTTTATGAGATGACGGTATTTTTTACGTCAAAAAAACACAACAATTTTGTTGGAAATCTTGTTGGGCCGTGTTCCAATCGGTAAAGCGCAGTTTTTATTGATGAAAAAATAGTCTTCCTGCGGAAGGGGATGCGACATGGCGGGCGCCGACAGGCACGCGAAGCTGGCGGAACAGATCCTTGATGCCGTGCTGGGCATGGGGCTGCGGCGCGGTGACCGGCTGGTGGAGAAGCAGCTGGCCGAGACCTGCAACGTCTCGCGCACCCCGATCCGGTCGGCGCTGAAATTCCTTGAGGGGCAAGGGGTTGCGGAGAAGCCCGAAGATGGCGGATTTGTCCTCGCCTGCGATGCGGACGATGCGGTGGCGCGGCTGCGGGCAGGGAGCGGGGGGCGCGACGGTGAACTGGCCGAGCGCATCATCCGCGACCGCAACGCGCGGCGGCTCGATTCGGCGGTGAACATCTCGGACCTGATCCGGCGCTACGCGGTGACCCGGAACGCGGCGCAGAAGGCGCTGGAGACCCTCCAGCGGCGCGGGGTGATCGAGCGCGCCGAGGGGCAGTCGTGGGTCTTTGCCCGGATGCCGGGAGACCGGGCGGCGCTGGCCGACAGCTACGACTTTCGCCTGATGCTCGAACCGCAGGCGATCCTGTCGCCGGGGTTCCGGCTGGACGAGGCGCGGGCGACGTTGGTGCGGACCCGGACCGAGGCGCTGCTGGCGCAGTCGGACCATTCCATCGACCCGGCCGACTTCCGCGAGATCGACCTTGCCTTTCACCGGCTCATCGCGCGCTCGTCCGGCAACGCCTTTGTCACCGAGACGCTGATGGCGCATCACGGATTGCGGGCGATGGCGGGGGACAGCGGCGACCTCAACGACTTCCGCATCCGGCAGGCGCTGGACGAGCATGTGCGGATTCTGGACTATCTGAGCCAGGATCAATATGAGCTGGCGGCGGACCTGATGCGGGTACACCTGCGCATTTCCCGCAACCGCCGGCCGAGCGTGGCCAACCGGGGGGCGCCCGCGCTGGCCTTTGCGCTGCGGGCCGCGCGATGAGCCACAGGGACGCCAAGGCGCGCTGAGACGAGACAGGTATGAACCGATCCACAGCCCCGGTCATCGCGATGTTTCCCGAAGCCAGCTTCGGGGCGGCGCTGAACTGCGTGGGGATCGCGCAGGAGTTGCGGCGGCTGGGGGCGAACCCGGTGTTCCTGACACACGGCGGGTTCGAGGGGGTGTTCTCGGGCTATGGCTTCGACGAATACGCGATCCCCGGTCAGGCCGAGCTTTCGGCGGAGGAGACGCGCAGCTATTGGCAGGCGTTCCTGAACCAGCACCTGCCGCACTTCAACCTGACGCCCGAGGCGCAGCTGCCGACCTACGTGGCGCCGGTCTGGGAGGCGATCGTGGACTCTGCGCTCGGAGCCGAGGAGGGGCTGGCGGCGCTGCTCGACCGGCTCAGTCCCGATGTCGTCGTGGTCGACAACGTCATCACCTTTCCTGCCGTGGCGCGGCAGGGCGCGCCATGGGTGCGGGTGGTGTCCTGTGCCGAGACCGAACTGGCCGACCCGGGGGTGCCGCCGTACCTCTCGGGGCTGGCTGCCGGAGAGGACTGCGACGCCTTCCGCGCGCGCTACGTCGCCGAGACCGGGGCGGCGCATGACCGCTACAACGCGTTCCGGCGGGACAGCGGGCTGGACCCCTTGCCCGATGGCGAGTTCATGGAAGCCTCGCCCGACCTGAACCTGCTGCTCTCGCCCTCGCTGGTGCGTCACGACCGGAGCCGGCCGCTCGACCCGGACCGGTTCGTGTTCCTCGAAGGGTGCGTGCGGCAGGAGAGTCCTTACCGCGTGCCGGAGTTTCCCCGGGACGGCGGGCCGCTGGTCTATGTCAGCTTCGGCAGCCTCGGCGCGATGGACGTGGCCTTCTTCCAGCGCCTGATCGACGTCTTCGAGACGCTGCCCGCGCGGTTCCTCGTGAACGTGGGGGCGCAGATCGAGCATTACTCGCGGGTGCCCGACAACGTGCATTTGCAGGACTGGTTCCCGCAGCCCTCGGTGGTGGCGCAATGCGACCTGTTCATCCACCACGGCGGCAACAACAGCTTCTGCGAGGCGCTGTACTTTGGCGTGCCCTCGCTGATCTTGCCCTATTGCTGGGACGGGCACGACAATGCCCGGCGCGCCGTCGACTGCGGCGCGGGGCAGATGCTCCACCGCTGGGATTGGACGCCCGAGGCCCTGGGCGCCGCGGTCGAGGGGCTGCTGGCGGATACCGGGATGCAGGAGCGGCTGCGCGAGAACGGGGCCTTCATGCGCGCGCAGGGCCATGTCCGGCTCGCGGCCGAGCGTATCCTCGCGCTGGTCTCCGGGCGCTAGCCGTTCACGCAGTTCAGGCTGACGTGGGTCACCACGATGCGCCAGCCCTCGGGCGTGCGCTTCCAGACCTGGCTCTGCGCGCCGCGTCGTCCCGAGCCGGTGCGCCGGTACTCGCAGGTCGCCACGCCGGTATCGGGGCCCAGCACGAGGATGCGCAGGTCGGTCACCTCGCGTTCGATATCGCTGATGTCACGCGCGCGGCGAAAGTCGGAGATCTGCTGGTGTCCGTAGAGACCGCCATCGGGGCTGAGGCGCACGACGCGCGGGTCCTCCCAGAAAAAGGTGCTGAGCGTCGTGATGTCGTTGGTCCCGAGCGCGTGTTCATAAGCGCCCACGGCCTCTCGGATTTCCGCCTCGATGGCGGATTGATCAAATGCGGTCATGCTGTCCTCCCCACTTCCGGCAGGTATTGCCGCAATCAAGAGTCGAATGGAACGCCTGTTGAGCGAAAAGTTCAATTGCCGGATTCAGGGGGGTGCCATGCGGGCTGGCGATAGCTACGGCCAGGCGGCGTAGGAGCGGTCACCGGCGGCGCGGCGGTCCTGCGCGCGGCGGCGGTAGCGGGCGGGGCTGAGCCCGGTCTGGCGCGCGAAGAAGCGGGTGAAATAGGCCGGGTCGGAAAACCCGAGCCGGAAGGCGACCTGACCGACCTGCATCCCGGTGTTGGCCAGCAGCTCGCAGGCCTCGCGCATGAGGTCGCGGTGCAGGTAGCCCTGTGGCGACAAGCCGGTAGCCCGCCGCACCGCCGAGCCCAGCCGGTCGCGGGTGACCCCGAGCAGCCGCGCGTAATCCGCGACGGTGCGATGTTCGAGCCGGTGGCGGCTCGCCAGTTGCACGAAGCGCTCGGCCAGTCCTTGGGGGCTGTGCCCATGGTCCAGCAGGTCGGCCCGCGCCGCGCGCCAGAGCTGGATCAGCAGCAGCCCGAGGATGTGGGTCTCGGCCACCTCGCCGCCGGGCAGCGCCGAGGCGCGCTCCTGCGCGAGGTTGTCGAGCAGCGGGGCGATGCGCAGGTCGGGGGAGAGGGCGAGCGAGAGGCGCTGTGCCAGCGTGCGCCGCATGTGGTCGCCAAGCGGTGTCGCGGGAATGCCGTGCAGCAGAAGGATCTCGGGGATCGAGACGAGGGTGCCGCGACTGCCCGGTTCCACCACGCATTCGCGACCACCGCCGTCGGGCCACCACGCAAGGCGCGGCGCCTCGGTCGCGGCGAGGTCGCCCTCGCTGCGCAGCTGGGCGGCGCCCGACTGCAGGACGAGAAGGTGCGCGGCCCCGTTGCGCAGGCCATAGGCGGCCCGGGTGAGCGGGTTGCGGATGGTCTGGACAGAAACGGCGAGGCGGGGCGGTGTGGGCTGGTGCATGGTGCGGGCAGCCTTGCGCGGTGAAGCCATACAATCAAGCAAAAGTACAAGAGTTCGCCGCATATGTGCATTTTTGAAGCCGGGGGCCAGCGCTAGACTGTGTCCTGCGCCGGCATCCCGGGAGGAGACCGAGGGGGGACGGCGGGACAAGACGGCCCTGCTGCGGGCGGGCCGCAAGGGAGGACAGAATGGACAAGTTCACACGACGCAGGTCGCTCTGCGCGATGGCGCTTGCCGCGGTTGCACTGACGGCGCAGCCGGCGCTGGCAGATGGCGAGACGGTCAAGATCGGCTACGCGGTATCGCTGACAGGGCCCAATGCCACTGGGGCCGGGATCACCACGATCCCGAACTACAAGCTGTGGGTGAAGGACGTGAACGATGCCGGCGGGCTGGAAATGCCCGACGGCTCGAAGCGGATGATCGAGGTGATCGAGTACGACGACCGTTCCTCGAACCAGGACCTCGTGCGCGCCATCGAACGGCTGGCATCGCAGGACAAGGTCGACCTGATCCTGCCACCCTGGAGCACCGGGGCCAACCTGGCCATCGCACCGCTGATGGACCGGTTCGGCTATCCGCAGCTGGCGGTGACCGCGGTGACCGACAAGGCCCCGGAGTTCGCCGGGCGATGGAAGCGGAGCTTCTGGATGCTGGGCGGCGGGCACGACTATGCCAAGGGGCTGGTCGAGGTGCTGACGGCGGCGCGCGAGGCGGGCAAGATCAACGACAAGGTCGCGGTGGTTTCGGTCGCGGACGGGTTCGGGATCGACCTGATCAACGGCGCGCGCCCGGCCTTTGAAGAGGCGGGCTTCGACCTCGTCTATGACAAGAGCTATCCGCTGGGCACCTCGGACTTCGCCGCGATGATGAGCGAGGCGCAGAATTCGGAGGCCGACAGTTTCGTCGCCTTCTCCTATCCGCCGGACAGCTTCGGCATGACCAAGACGGCGATCTCGATGGGCTACAACCCGGCGGTGTTCTACGTTGGTGTCGGCGGTGCCTTCCCGATCTACCCGGGGATCACCGAGGGCAAATCCGACGGCGTGATGTCGATCGGCGGCGTGGACGTGAACGGGCCGGGGATCAAGGACTACTTCGCCCACCACGCCGAGGTGACGGGCAACCCGCCCGACAGCTGGGCTTCGGCCATCACCTACGCCTCGCTGCAGATGCTGGAGCAGGCGGTCAAGCGGGTCGGACTGGACCACGCCGCGCTGGCGGAGGAACTGTCGACCGGCTCCTTCGACACCCTCATCGGGACGGTCAAGCTGGAGGACAACCAGCTGCGCGATCTCTGGTGGGTCGGGCAGTGGCAGGACGGCGTGTTCAAGGGCGTGAACCCCTCCGACAAGCCGGGCGCCTCGGCGCCGACCATTCCGAAGCCCGAATGGTAAGACCCTGAGCTCCACCCAGCGCGGCGGACATGCTGCCGCGCTGGGTGGGCCGATCAACCCTGAAGAAACATGATCATGACAACGCTTATCCTCGGCCTTGTGCTGGGCGGAACCTATGCGCTGCTCGCGCTTGGCCTGACCCTGCAGTACGGCATCGCCCGCATCATGAACCTTGCCTATGGCGAACTGACGCTGGCCGCCGCCTTTGTGCTGGTGGCGCTGTTCAGCGGTCTGGGGCTGTCGCCGCTGGCTGCAATCGTGCTGATCGCACCGGCGGGCTATGGCGTGGGCTGGCTCCTCTATACCGTGATGATGCGCCCGCTGGTGCGCCGGTCCGGCGCGTCGGGGCGGCTGGAGGTCGACTCGATCCTTGCCACCTTCGGGCTGCTGTTCGTGGTGCAGGGCGTGTTGCTGGTGATCTTCGGGGCGAACCTCACCTCCATTTCCTACCTCGACCGCGGGGTTTCCGTGCTTGGCGTCTCGGTGGCGCTGAACCGGCTGATCGCCTTTGGGATCTGCGTGGTCGTCGGGGGCGGGCTGGCGCTGGCCATGACGCGGACGCGCTGGGGGCTGACCATGCGGGCGGTGGCGCTTACGCCGGGGTCGGCGCCGCTGGTCGGGATCGACGTGAACCGGGTGGCGCGGCAGGGCTTTGCGCTGGGCACCGCGCTGGCGGCGACGGGCGGGGCGAGCATTGCCATGTACCAGACCTTTTCGGCGACGGACGGGGTGATCTTTACCATGAAGGCGCTGATCATCGTGATCATGGGCGGGGTCGGCAACGTGACCGGCGCGCTGATCGCCGGGCTGGCGCTGGGGCTGGTCGAGACCTTCGTGGCCACGGCGATCGACCCGGGCCTGACACTGGCCGCGACCTTCGCGATCTTCCTCGTGGTCCTGTTGTGGCGGCCGCAGGGCCTGTTCGGGCGGGGGTGAGGCAGATGCGGTTTATTCTTCCCCTTGCCGGTCTCGCGGCCCTTGCCGTGATGCCGATGTGGCTGAGCGAATATGGTCTCGGCCTGATGATCGGCCTCGTGACCTATGTGACGCTGGCCTCGGCCTGGGCGCTGTTCTCGGGGCACACGCGCTATATTTCGCTGGCGACGGCGGCCTTCTACGGGACGGGGGCCTACGTGGTCGCCGTGCTGAACGAGGTGCTGCCCTATCCGCTGGTCCTGCTCTCGGCGGCGGGCGTCGGGCTGGCGATGGCGCTGGTCGTGGGGCTCTCGACGCTCAGGCTGGCGGGCATCTACTTCGTGATCTTCACCTTCGGCCTCGCCGAACTCGTCCGGCAGCTGATCACCTGGTACGAGGTGAACGTGACCGGGACGCTGGGGCGCTACATCTTCCTCGACGTGACCGCGCGGGGCATCTACTGGCAGATGCTGGCGCTGGGCGCGGCGACGATCGCCCTGACCGCCTGGGTTCATCGCAGCCGGCTGGGGCTGGCGTTGCGCGTGGTCGGGGACGACGAGGTCGTGGCGGCGCATTCCGGCATTCCGCTGGCCCGCACCAAGCTGGTCGCCTTTGCCCTCTCGGCCACCATCCTGACGGTCGCCGGGGCCATCGCCTCGCCGCGCTATGTCTACGTGGAACCCGCGATCGTGTTCAATCCGACGGTCAGCTTCCTGACGGTGATCATGGCGCTGCTGGGCGGAGCGAACCGCCTGTGGGGGCCGGTGCTGGGCGCGGCACCGCTGTTCCTGGTGTTCGAATACCTGTCGGTGCACTTCCCCGACACCTACCCGATCTTCCTTGGCCTGCTGTTCATCGCGGTGGTCTTCCTGCTGCCCGACGGGGTGCTCGCCGGGATCGAGAAGCTGCGGGCCCGGCGGCGGGAGGCACGGTCATGACGCTGCTGCGGGTAAAGGCGCTCGCCAAGTCCTTCGGCGGGCTGAGGGCGGTCGACGATGTGTCCTTCACGGTGGCCGAGGGCGAGATCGTCGGGCTGCTGGGGCCGAACGGGTCGGGCAAGACGACGCTGATCAACCTCGTCTCGGGGGCCTTTCCGGCGACGGCGGGAACCGTCCGGCTGGGAGATGTCACCCTGACCGGTCAGCGGGCCGACCGGATCGCCCGCGCGGGCGTGGCGCGGACCTTTCAGCTGGTGCGCATCCTGCCCTCGCTGACGCTGGAGGAGAACGTGATGATCCCGGCGGTGTTCGGGGCGCGGGCGCACTGGGGCGCGGCGGCGCGCGAGGTGGCGGCGCGGGCGCTGGAGCAGGTCGGGCTGGCCGGGCGCGCGGGCGTCACGGCGGGCGAGCTGACCTATATCGACCAGAAGCGGCTGGAACTGGCGCGGGCGCTGGCGGCGGAGCCGAGGCTGCTGCTGCTGGACGAATGGCTGGCGGGCCTGAACCCGACGGAACTGGCCGAGGGGATCGCGCTGATCCGCGCGCTGACCGGTTCGGGCATCACCATCGTCATGGTGGAACATATCATGGAGGCGGTCCGGGCGCTGTGTCCGCGCGTGCTGGTGATGAATTCGGGCAAGCTGATCGCGGACGGCGAGACCGGCACCGTGCTGGCCGATCCGCAGGTGATCGCAGCCTATCTGGGGGAGGTGAGCGATGCTTGAGGTCGAGGGGCTTACGGTCGCCTATGGCAAGCACGTCGCGCTGAACGATGTCTCGCTGTCGGTCGGGCAGGGCGAGATGGTGGCGATCCTCGGGGCGAACGGCGCGGGCAAGTCCTCGCTGCTGGGCGCGATCAGTGCGCGGGTCGCGGCGCGGGCCGGACAGATCACCTATCGCGGGCGGGCCCTGGCCGGGGTGCCGCAGCACCGGCTGGTCGAGATGGGCATCGCCATCGTGCCGGAGGGGCGGGGCATCTTTCCGGCGATGAGCGTGGCCGAGAACCTTGCCCTCGGGGCCTTTCCCGATCGTGCGCGGGGGGACGCCGCCGCGCAGCGCATGGAGGTCTTTGACCTGTTCCCCAAGCTGGCCGAGCGGCGCGACCAGATCGCGGGCACCATGTCGGGCGGCGAGCAGCAGATGGTGGCCATCGGGCGCGCGCTCATGTCGGCCCCCGACCTGCTGCTGCTGGACGAGCCCTCGCTGGGGCTGGCCCCGGTGGTGACGCAGGGCGTCTTCTGCGCGCTCGAACGGATCCGGGCGACCGGGCTGACGGTGCTGATCGTGGAACAGAACGCGCGGGCCACGCTGGCTTTGGCGGACCGCGCCTACCTGATCGAGGCGGGGCGGATCATCGGGTCCGGCCGGGCCGAGGAACTGAGAAATGACCCCGCCGTGGTGCGCGCCTTCCTCGGCGGCGCCTCTGCCGGGACTTCGTAAAAGGACAGGACATGGAACAACTCAAACTCTACATCGACGGCGCCCATCTGGATGCCGAGGGCGGCCGGACCTTTACCCGCGAGAATCCGGTGACGGGCGAGGTGGTGACGAGCGCGGCGGCAGCCTCGCTGGAAGACGCCGCCCGCGCCGTGGATGCGGCGGCGCGCGCCTATGCGGGCTGGTCGCAGACCGGGCCGGGGGCGCGTCGCACGGCGCTGCTGGCCGCCGCGGACTCGCTGCGTGCCCGGGGCGACGACATCGTCGCAGCGATGAAGGACGAGATCGGCGCGACCGAGGCCTGGGCGCGGTTCAACGTGATGCTGGCCGCCGACATGCTGGTGGAGGCGGCGTCGCTGACCACCCAGATCAAGGGCGAGATCGTGCCCTCGAACCGTCCGGGCAGCATGGCGATGGCGATCCGGCAGCCCGCGGGCGTGGTGCTGTCGATGGCGCCGTGGAACGCGCCGGTGATCCTTGGCGTGCGCTCGATCGCGACGCCGCTGGCCTGTGGCAATACCGTGGTGATGAAGACCTCCGAGCTGTGCCCGCGCACCCATGCGCTGATCGTCGAGGCGGTGGCCGAGGGCGGGTTCCCGAAAGGCGTGGTCAACGCGATTTCGAACGCGCCCGAGGATGCCCCGGCGCTGGTCGAGGCGCTGGTGGCCAACCCGGCGGTGCGGCGCGTGAACTTCACCGGCTCGACCCGGGTCGGCAAGGTGATCGGCGAACTGGCCGGGCGCTATCTGAAGCCCGCGCTGCTGGAACTGGGGGGCAAGGCTCCGATGATCGTGCTGGAGGACGGCGACATCGACGCGGCGGTCGCAGCGGCGGGCTTTGGCGCCTACATGAACCAGGGTCAGATCTGCATGTCGACCGAACGGATCATTACAGTGGGCGCGGCGGGCGACGCCTTTGCCGAGGCCTTCGCGGCCAAGGTGGAGACCCTGACGGCGGGCGATCCGCGCGAGGGCAGCAGTCCGCTGGGGTCGCTGGTCAACCGTTCGGCGGCCGACCGGGTGCGCGACCTCGTCGCCGATGCCGTGGACAAGGGCGCGGTGCAGATCGCCGGGGGCGGGGAGGGCACCATCCTGAACGCCGCCGCCATCGACCATGTGACGCCCGAGATGCGGCTCTACTCGGAAGAGAGCTTTGGCCCCGTGGTCGCGATCATCCGCGCGCAGTCGGTGGACGAGGCGGTGCGGATCGCCAATGACAGCGAGTTCGGCCTGTCCTCGGCCGTGTTCGGGCGGGACGTGATGAACGCGATGGCCGTGGCGCGCCGGATCGAGAGCGGCATCTGCCACATCAACGGCCCGACCGTGCACGACGAGGCGCAGATGCCCTTTGGCGGGGTCAAGTCCTCGGGCTATGGCCGGTTCGGCGGAACCTGGGGCGTGGCCGAGTTCACCGAGCTGCGCTGGATCACCGTGCAGGACGGTCCGCTGCACTACCCGATCTGAGGCGGGTCACGCCTCGGAGGGGGCGGAGGCGGCGAGGAACATGTCCACGCCGCTGCGCACCACGCGGTCGATCTCCTCGGGAGAGGGCGGCGTGGGGCGCTTGTTGAAGATGCGCTGGCGCCAGAGGCCGGCGGTCGAGAGTTCGATGATCTGATAGCTGGCCAACTCGGTGTCTTCGAGCTGGAGGCGCCCGGCGGCGATCTCCTGTTCCAGCAGCTGCCTGAGACGGTTGTGCGACTTCTGGGCGCCCGCGTCATAGAAGCGGCGCACCATGTCGGGCAGCTTTTCGATGGTCCCGATCACGATGCGCTGAGCGCTGATCACGCGCTCGGAACAGAGCGCCGTCGCCAGCGCGGTGCCGTAGGCGATGAGCTTGTCGCGCAGGGGCCGGTCGGACTCCAGCAGCGCGTCGAGCCCGGTGAACAGCCGGTCGCGCTCGCGGCCGACCAGCGCCTCGAAGAGGTCGGTCTTGTCGGCGAAGTAGACGTAGATCGTGCCCTTGGACACGCCGGCCGTCTTGCAGACGTCGTTCATGCTGGTGGCGTCGAAACCCTTGTCGAAGAACACCCGGTAGGCCCCGTCGAGGATCTGGTCGCGCTTGGCCGGATCGGTGCCGGCCGCGTGGCGGGTGCGGCGCATGCAGCAGTCGGACGTCTTGTCGGCTTGGTCGCTCATGGGCGCGGGTCTCTCCGGGGCAGGATTGCCTGGGTCCTATATAATCGAACCAAACGGTTCGATGAACCCTTGAAATGGAGAACGCAATAGATTACGTGACGGATCGAACCGCTCGGTTCGACCATCGGCGCGCCTCCGCCGATTCTGCTGCCCCCCTTCGCGCGTCTTCGCGCACCCAAGGATTGCCTCGTCATGAAACACGACCGCCCGCTGCCCTCCCAAGATCCCGACTCGGTCGCTGTCACCCCCGAAGCCGAAGCCGCGCCCGTCGAGGCGCCGAAGGCCCCCGAAGCGCCTGCCGGCAAGGCCGGTGGAGGTTCGCGCAAGAAGGCCATCCTCGGTCTCGTGGCGCTGCTGGTGCTCGGGGCAGGTGGGTACGAAGGCTACAAGTACTGGACCGTGGGGCGGTTCATGGAGTCGACCGACGACGCATACGTACAGGCAGACATCACCCTGATTTCGAGCAAGGTGCTCGGTTACGTGACCGAGCTGCCGGTATCGGCGAACACCCATGTCAAAAAGGGTGACGTGCTGGTCCGGCTGGATGACGGCGATTATCGCATCGCCCTGGAAACGGCGCGCAGCAAGGTGACCAGCGCCGACGAGACGCTGGCGCGGATCGACGCGCAGATCACCGCCGCGAAGGCGGCCGTGTCGCAGGCAGTCGCGGGGCAGGACGCCGCCGAGGCCACGCTGCGCAGCGCCAATTCCAGCTATGACCGGACCAAGGGCCTGAAGGATCGCGCGGTTGCCACGCAGGCGGCGCTCGATACCGCCACCGAGACGCTGGACACCGCGACCGCGAGCCTCGCCTCGGCCAAGGCGGCCGTGGTCAGCGCCGAGGCGCAGGTCAGTGTCCTGAAGGCGCAGCGCGCCGAGGCCGAAGGATCCAAGCATCAGCTGGAGCTGGCGGTGAAACAGGCCGAACTGGACCTTGAGCGCACCGTCCTGCGCGCGCCCGCCGACGGCGTGATCGCCAACCTGAACATGGAAAAGGGCGACCTTGTGAGCGCGGGCACGCGCCTGGCCGCGCTGGTTCCGGATCAGGGCTTCTACATCGAGGCGAACTTCAAGGAAACGCAGATGGAAGGCATCGCGGCCGGGGCAGAGGTCACGCTCAGCTTTGACGCGCTGCCGGACCGTGAATTCGAAGGTAAGGTCGCCTCGGCCGCCCCGGCCACCGGCTCGGTGTTCTCCCTGCTGCCCGCCGACAACGCGACGGGCAACTTCACCAAGGTGGTTCAGCGGGTGCCTGTGCGCATCGAGATCCCCGAGGAGGCCCTGGCCACCGGGCAGCTTCGCGCCGGTCTCTCGGTTGAGGTGAACGTCGACAGCCGGACCGTTCCGGACCAGCGGGCGCGCCTCGCCGCGGCCGAGTAAAGAGGGCACGTGTCATGGACGCAGCCCAATCGCAGACGCCGGAGCTGACGCCCCGGCGTATCGCGGCCTTCATGGTCATGGTCTTCGGGATGTTCATGGCCATCCTCGACATTCAGATCGTCTCGGCCTCGCTGACCGATATCCAGGCCGGTCTCTCCGCCTCCTCCGACGAGATCAGCTGGGTCCAGACCAGCTACCTGATCGCCGAGGTGATCATGATCCCACTGTCGGGTTTTCTCGCCCGGCTGATGTCCACCCGGATCCTCTTCAGCATCGCCGCCGCCGGGTTTACCCTGTCGAGCTTTCTCTGCGCGACCTCGAGTTCGATCGAGGAAATGATCCTCTGGCGCGGGCTGCAGGGGTTCCTGGGCGGCGGGATGATCCCTGCGGTCTTTGCCGCCGCCTATACCGTCTTCCCTCCTTCCAAGCGCGCCATCGTCTCGCCGATGATCGGCCTTGTCGCCACGCTGGCCCCCACCGTCGGGCCGACCGTGGGCGGTTACCTCAGCCACGCCTTCTCGTGGCACTGGCTGTTCCTGGTCAACGTGATCCCGGGCATCGGGGTGACCATCGGGGCCTGGATGATGATCGACTTCGACAAGCCGGAGTGGAAGCTCTTCGACAAGTTCGACTGGATCGGGCTCGGCGCGCTGGCGGCCTTTCTCGGGGCGCTGGAATACGTGCTGGAGGAAGGGCCGAGCAACGAATGGCTGCATGACGAGGTCGTCGCCATCCTCTCGGTCGTCATGGTCGTCGGCTGTGTGGTGACATTCTACCGGGCCTTCACCCGCGACGAGCCGCTGGTCGATTTCTCGGCCTTTTCCAACGCGAACTTCGCGGTGGGGTCGGTGTTCAGTTTCGTGATGGGTATCGGCCTCTACGGTCTGACCTATCTCTACCCGCTCTACCTTGCCCAGATCCGCGGCTATGACAGCCTGCAGATCGGCGAAACCGTCTTTGTGTCGGGCATGGCGATGTTCTTTACCGCGCCGCTGGCCGGGGTCTTGTCGCAGAAGCTTGACCTGCGGGTGATGCTGCTGCTGGGTTTCGTGGGCTTCGGGGTCTCGACTTGGATGCTGACGGGTATGACCGATCAGTGGGATTTCCGCGAACTGTTGTTGCCGCAGGTGCTGCGGGGTATGTCGCTGATGATCTGCATGGTACCGATCAACAACCTGTCGCTGGGCACGCTGCCGCCCGAGAAGATCAAGGGCGCCTCGGGGCTCTACAACCTGATGCGGAACCTCGGCGGTGCGGTGGGCCTCGCGATCATCAACACGATCCTGACCAACCGGCAGGTGCTGCACTACGAGCGCCTGTCGGAGGACATCACATGGAGCAATCCCGAGGCCATGCGGCAGATCGGGATCATGACCCAGAACCTCGAGGCGCATGGCGTCCACGGCGCGGCGGCGTCGACCGGAGCGCTGGCACAGATGGCGTCGCGCCTGCACGGGCAGGCGGCGGTGATGTCCTTCATCGACATCTTCGTGCTGATCTCGGTGGTGTTCGGCGGGCTGGCGATCATGGCGCTGCTGATGAAGAAGCCCCCGGAAGGCAAGGCGGTCGACGCGCACTGACCGCCGATCTGGGGCAGGAATACTCAAATATTCCTGGCAAAACTCTTTGAAGAGTTTGGTGCTGACCGCCGTCAGGACGGTTTCGTCGATCTGGCCCTTGTGCCGGGCGCGAAGTGACGCCAACAAGAGGGCGACCCTGACGGAAAGGCCTCTCCCATGTTCGACCTGCTGATCACCAACGCCACGCTGCCCGACGGGCGCACCGGAATGAGCATCGGCGCGCGCGGTGGCAGGATCGAGGCCGTCGAGGCTGGTCTGACCGCCGAGGCGGGCGAGGTGATCGACGCGGGCGGGCTGCTGGTCTCGCCGCCCTTCGTTGACAGCCATTTCCACCTTGACGCGACGCTGTCGCTGGGGATGCCGCGGATGAACACCTCGGGCACCCTGCTCGAAGGCATCGCGCTCTGGGGGGAGCTCAAGCCGTTGCTGACCCACGAGGGGTTGGTGGAGCGGGCGCTGCGCTATTGCGATCTGGCCGTGTCGCGCGGGCTGCTGGCGATCCGCTCGCATGTGGACGTGTCCGACCCGCGGCTGCTGACCGTCGAGGCGCTGCTGGACGTGCGCGAGCGGGTGAAGCCCTACATCGACCTGCAACTGGTGGCCTTCCCGCAGGACGGCTATTTCCGCGCGCCGGGCGCCGCCGAGGCGCTGGAGCGGGCGCTCGACATGGGCGTGGACGTGGTGGGCGGCATCCCGCATTTCGAACGCACGATGGCCGACGGTGCGGCCTCGGTCGAGGCGCTGTGCCGGATCGCGGCGGATCGCGGGCTGCGGGTGGACCTGCACTGCGACGAGAGCGACGATCCGATGAGCCGCCATATCGAGACGTTGGCGCAACAGGCGGTGCGCTTCGGACTGCAGGGGCGGGTGGCCGGGTCGCACCTGACCTCGATGCATTCGATGGACAACTACTATGTCTCGAAGCTGATGCCGCTGATGGCCGAGGCCGACATTCAGGCCATCGCCAACCCGCTGATCAACATCACCCTGCAGGGGCGGCACGACAGCTATCCCAAGCGGCGCGGCCAGACCCGGGTGCCGGAGCTGATGGCGGCGGGGATCAACGTGTCGTTCGGGCACGACTGTGTCATGGACCCGTGGTACTCGCTCGGCTCGGGCGACATGCTGGAGGTGGCGCATATGGCGCTGCACGTAGGACAGATGACCTCGCGCGAGGCGATCCGCAGCTGTTTCGACGCGGTCACCGTGAACCCGGCCAAGGCGCTGGGGCTGGAGGGCTACGGGCTCGAGGTCGGCTGCAAGGCCGACATGGTGCTGCTGCAGGCGCAGGACACCATCGAGGCGATCCGGCTGAAGGCCAACCGGCTGGCGGTGATCAAGGGCGGCACGGTGATCTCGCGCATGCCGGTGGTGCAGGCCGATCTCTCGCTGCCCGGGCGGCCGACGCGGGTGAATCCGGCCGACTACGCGCCCAAGGGCGGTCAGCCCTGACCGGCGGTCTGCCCCATCATCTCGACCCCGCCGCGCCATAGCAGGATGACGGAGAGGATCAGCAGCATCCCCTGAATGGTGCGCATGTAGACCGCCTCGGGCAGCAGGTGGGTCAGCCAGCGCCCGAAATAGGTGCCGATGATCCCGGTCAGCGCCAGCCCGGCGATCAGGGGCCAGTTCAGCCCTTCGAGCTGGCCGATGGCGTAGTAGGCGGGCAGCTTTACGAGGTTGCCGATGGCAAAGCTGATGGCGACAGTGCCGGCGAACTGGAGTTTGGGCAGCCGCTGCGGCAGCAGGTAGGCCTGCGATGGCGGCGCGCCCGAGTGGGTGATGAAGCTGGCGATCCCGGTGATCGTGCCCCAGAACAGGCCGGGCAGCACGCGGGCCTCCTGCACCTCGGTCGAGGCCCGTCTGAACCATGCGCGGGCGCAATACCAGAGGCCGATGGCACCGGTGAAGACGAGCAGCGCGCCCTCCGAGACGTAGGGGGTGATCAGCGTCGCGATGGCGACGCCGAGCAGGATCGCGGGGACGAGGATCTGGACGTTCCGGCGCGAGAAGTCGCGGCGGTAGAGCCAGACGCCGATCCAGTCGGTCACGATGTAGACCGGCAGCAGGGTCGCCGCCGCCTTGATGGGGTTCATGAACAGCGCCAGCATCGGCACCGCGATGGCGGCGGCCGACGAGAGGCCGCCCTTGGACATGCCGACGATCAGGGCGGCGAAGATCAGGAGATAAGTTTCGCTCAAGGCAGGATCCGTGTCAGTCGATGTCTGGCAGAGGTAGCGCGGCACGCAGATGTGACAGCCCGCCCAGCGGTATAGCCGTCATTCGCCGGGCGCAACGCCTGTTCAGTTGCCGCCCGCCGGGACGTGACCGTGGCGCGCGTGGAAGCGGGCCAGTTCGCTCTCGCTGGGGCGCTGGCCCGAGAAGATCGCCATGTAATCCGGCACCCGGCTCATCCGCGTTTCGAGGCTCTCGCGGACCTGCATCGAGATGTAGCCGATCTGGACGAGGTAGATGGTGCGGGCGCGGACATCGGCCTCGACGGGCTCGACCCCGAACCGCTCGAACATGGCGGTTATGGCGGCGAGGCGCTGTTCGTCGGCCCGGTTGACCCGCGCCATGACCGCGTCCGACTGATGCGCCCAGCCCCTCACGGCAAAGTCGAACTGGGGTTCGAAGCGGGACTCGTCGAAAAAGACGCCGGTGAGGTTGAGCACCGCCTCGGACGGGGTTTCCGCGTATTCGGCGCAGGCATCGAGGAAGGCGCCGGTGTTCTTTTCCTCCCAGGCTTGCAGCAGCGCGTCGAGCAGGGCGGTGCGATCCTTGAAGAACCAGTAGAAGCTGGTGCGCGACAGGTTGAGGCGGGTGGCCAGCGGCTGGATCTTGACCGCGTCGAGCCCGCTTTCCAGCAAGGCCTGCCGTGCGGCATCCAGCCAGACCTCGCGCGAGCCGCGCCAGCCGCTGGTCTTGTCGTTCGGAACAGGGTCGTGGTGCGTCTCCATGCCCGGAAATTACCCTGCCCACGGGCCGGGAACAAGAAAAATGGACAGTACTGAATGAAAACTTGACAGATATGAACATTCTGCGGAAATCTCCGGTGACTCGCCAGGGAGCCTGCCATGTCCAACGACCCGCTTCTCCAGCCCTACACGCTCAAGCATCTGACGCTGAAGAACCGGCTGATGATCACCTCCCACGAACCCGCCTATGCCGAGGACGGCATGCCCAAGGAGCGCTACCGCGCCTATCACGTGGAACGTGCGAAGGCGGGGATCGCGATGACGATGACGGCGGGTTCGGCCGCTATTTCAAAGGACAGTCCGCCCGCTTTCAACAACGTGCTGGCCTACAAGGACGAGGTGGTCGGCTGGCTCAAGGCGCTGGCGGACGAGTGTCACGATCATGGCTGCGCGGTGATGATCCAGCTGACCCACCTGGGCCGGCGCACTCGCTGGGATGCCGGTGACTGGCTGCCCTCGGTCGCGCCGACGCACATGCGCGAACCGGCGCACCGGGCCTTTCCGAAGCTGATCGAGGAGTGGGACATCGACCGGATCGTCAAGGACTATGGCGATGCGGCGGAACGGATGAAGGCGGCGGGTCTCGACGGGATCGAGCTCGAATCCTACGGGCACCTGATGGATGCCTTCTGGTCGCCCGCGCAGAACACGCTGGACAACGACTACAACGGCAGCCTCGACAACCGGATGCGGTTCTCGTTCGAGGTTTTGCGCGAGATCCGCAGGCGGGTGGGCGAGGAGTTCATCGTCGGCATCCGCTATGTCGGCGACGAGATGATGCAGGGCGGGATCGACAAGACCGAGGGGCTGGAGATCACCCGGCGCCTGAAGGACAGCGGGCTGGTCGACTTTCTGAACGTGATCCGAGGGCATATCGAGACCGACGCCGCGCTGACCGACGTGATCCCGGTGCAGGGCATGAAGAGCGCCCCGCATCTCGACTTCGCGGGCGAGATCCGGGCGGCCTCGCAGATCCCGACCTTTCACGCGGCGCGGATCCAGGACGTGGCCACGGCGCGGCACGCGGTGGCCAGCGGCAAGCTCGACATGGTGGGCATGACTCGGGCGCATCTGGCCGATCCGCTGATCGTCGCCAAGATCGTCGCGGGGCAGGAGGAGCGGATCCGGCCCTGTGTCGGGGCCAACTACTGCCTCGACCGCATCTACCAGGGCGGTGCGGCCTTCTGCATCCATAACCCGGCCACGGGACGGGAGCTTTCGGTGCCCAACGTGGTTTCGGAGTCGCCCGAAAAGAAGCGCGTGGTGATCGTCGGCGCGGGTCCCGGCGGGCTGGAGGCGGCGCGGGTCGCGGCGGCGCGTGGGCACGAGGTGATCGTGCACGAGGCGGCGAACGATCCGGGCGGGCAGGTGCGGCTGCTGACGCAGACCGCGCGGCGCTCGGAGATGATCGGCGTGGTCGACTGGCGGTTCGAAGAGGCGACGCGGATGGGTGCGCAGTTTCGTTTCAACAGTTTCGCCGACGAGGCGACGGTGCTGGAGGACAGGCCCGACGTGGTGATCGTGGCGACCGGCGGGCTGCCCTACACCGAGGTCCTGCAGGAGGGGAACGAGCACGTGGTCTCGACCTGGGACATCCTGTCGGGTGACGTGCGCCCGGGCAGCAACGTTCTGATCTTCGACGATGCGGGCGACTACCCGCCCTTGCAGGCCGCCGAGAAGATCTCGGAGACCGGGGCGCGGGTCGAGATCCTCTCGCGCGAGCGCATCTTCTCGCCCGAGGTCATGACCATGTCGCTGACCCCGGCGATGCGGGTGCTGCAACAGCGCGACGTGACCTTCACCGTGACATGGAAGCTCGACGCGGTGCGCCGTGACGGCAACGAACTGGTGGCGGTGCTGGGGAGCGACTTTACCGGTGCGACGCGGGAACGCCGGGTGGATCAGGTGGTGGTCAACAACAGCACGCGGCCGCTGGACGAGCTGTATTTCGCGCTGAAACCCGGGTCGGTGAACCTGGGCGAGGTCGACTACGAGGCGCTGATCGCGGGACGCCCGCAGGAGGTCGTGCGGAACCCGGAGGGCGGCTACCGGCTGTTCCGGATCGGCGATGCGGTGTCGTCGCGCAATATCCACGCGGCGGTCTATGATGCCCTGCGCCTGCTGAAGGACATCTGAGAGATCGGGGCGGCGCTGCGGAGCGCCGCCCCCCGGTGGTTACTCCGCCGGAAGTTCCTTGCTGGGGTCGTAGTGCGCCAGCGTTTCGGCAAAGCGGCCGTTCACGTAGTCACCCGAGCTGATCGGTTTGTACTTGGCCGGGTGCTCGGCATCCACGCAGCTTTCCAGCGGCTCGATCATGGCGTCGTAGTTCGGGCCGAAGAAGAAGGGGATCGAGTAGCGCTCGTTGCCGGAGCGGTTGATCGCGCGGTGCACGGTCGAGGCGAAAAGGTCGTTGGTCCAGCGGGCCATCTGGTCGCCCACGTTGACCACGAAATGCCCCGGCAGCGGCGGCGCGGCGACCCAGTCGCCATCGGAGTTCAGCACCTGCAGCGCCTCGATGCCGCCGCCCTGCGCGAGGATGGTGAAGCATTCGTAGTCCGAATGGGCCCCGATGCCGATCTGCTTTTCGTCGATCTCGCCGAACTGCGGCGGGTAGTGCAGCAGGCGCAGGGTGGCCAGCGGCTTGTCGACCATCGCGTCGAAGTGACGTTCCTCCAGTTCCAGCGAGAGTGCGAAGGCGTGGAGCAGGTTGTGGCTCAGCTTGATCATCTCGGCATAGTAGGCCTCGACGCTGTCCTTGAAGGCGGCGTCGCCCACGGGCCACTGGTTCGGGCCGTAGAGCACCTTGCCGGCCAGAACGTCCGGGTCGTCGGCGGGCACTTCCAGCGCCATGTCCCAGCTTTCGTGCAGGTCGCCGCGCGCGGTCGGGTCGGTGTTCTCTTCCAGCATCGCCGCGTAGCCGCGGTTGTTGCGGGACTTGGCGACGTGGATGTCCATCTTGGCCTCGTCCGGCTGCGCGAAGTAGCGCGCGGCGGTGTCGAAGGCGCCGTCGATCACGGTTTGCGGCACGCCGTGGTTCTTGATGTAGAAGAACCCGACCTCGGTGCAGGCGCGGCGCAGGTCGGCGGCCAGTTTCGCCTTGGCGTCGAGATCGGCGCCGAAGATCGGGGCGAGGTCGATCACCGGGAGGCTGTCGAAGGGAACGCGGTCGGCGTCGAGACCGCTGTTCTTGAGGACGCGGGGTCCGTTTCCGGTGGTGAGGGTGGTCATGAGGAGACTCCTGTTCTGGGCCGGTCCGGCCCGGTGGCGGTTCCCGCCGAGGGCACATCCAGCGCCTCGACGTAATAGCGGGGTCCGGCAAAGACGAAGCCGGGCTGGAAGTAGTCCTTGCAGAAGCCGATGAAGGCGCGGGTCTTGGGGGCGACGTAGCGCGGGTCGGGCACGCGGATCGTGATGGGCCGTGCGTCGGAGGACCAGCCGGGCAGCACCGGCACCAGGTGGCCTTCGCGGCATTCGAGTTCGGTGAAGAACTCGGGCAGTTGCACGATGCCCGCCCCGGCCACGGCGAAGTACTTCAGCGTCCAGTAGTCGTTGGCGACGATATCGGCGGGCGGCAGGTGTTCGACGCTGCGCTTGCCCTTCTTCAGGCGCCAGGGCTGCACGCCCTCCGGCGCGCGGTAGAGCACACCGCGGTGGGAGGCGAGCGCGTCGGTATCCCCGGGCATCCCGTGCTCGGCAAGGTAGCGGGGGCTGGCAAAGAGCGCGTGACTGACCTCGGTCAGGACTTCGGCACCCTTGGCATCGCCCTCGTCGAAGGACAGCACGGCGTCGAAGGCGCGCTGGCGGGACAGGTCGAGGAAGAGGCTCGGCGAGAAGAACACGAGGTCCAGCTGGATCCGGGGGTATGCGGCGCGGAAGGCGTTCAGCATCTGGGCGTTCAGCGCGGTGCCGAATTCGCCGGTCGCGCCGATGCGCAGCACACCCGCCGCCTCGTCCTGTACCGAGGCCACGGCGGCGGCGGTATCGTCGCAGAGCGCGAGGATGCGGCGGGCGCGTTCCAGCAGGACGCGCCCCGAATCGGTGAGTTCCAGCTGTTTGCCCTGTCGGGTGAACAATTCGGCCCCGAGTTGCTCCTCCAACTGCCTCAATTTCAGGCTGATGGTCGATTTCGGCAGGTCATGGAGTCGGGCCGCCGCGGAAAGCGAATGCGCCTCCGCAACCTTGATGAAGCAGTCAAGTGCCTGAAAATCCACGATGTACTGTCCAGAATGTTAGACGATTTTAGTCATTTTGGCCGAAAATTTTCGGCTTGCGTGAACGATGGTAGGTTGGTTTAGCTGTTTGTGCAAGGATGGAAGCCCAGCCTTTTTCTCCCGGAACTGATTGAAAAATCAGTGTTTTTCCGGGGTGGAAGCCTGTGCCGGGCCGTCGCGAACAACAAGAGAGACCAGCCGATGAAAGCGCCCAACACGATACTCGCCGCCACGTCCCTTCTGGCCCTGCTCCTGCCGCTCGACGCTGCGGCGTTCGAGCTGAAGAGCGCGCCGAAGGTGGCCTTCATCTACGCCAGCACCGCACAGGATGGCGGCTGGAACGAGGCGCTGGACGCGGGCCGCGCCGCGGTCGAAAGCGAGCTGGGGCTGGACGTTGCCGTGGCCGAGAACATCCCCGAGGAAGCGACCCGCCTGCGCGCGGCGATCGACCTCTACGTCAAGCGCGGCTACAACATCATCGTCGGCACCACCTACGGCTATTCCGAAGCCATGTCGGAAGCCGCTGCCGCCTATCCCGACGTCGCCTTCTTCAACGCGTCGGGCGTGCACAACAGCGAGAACATGGAGAGCTTCTACGCCCGGACCTACGAGGCGTGGTACCTTGCCGGGATCGTGGCGGCGGACGCCTCGGAAAGCGGCAAGATCGGGATGCTGGCGGGCTTCCCCGTGGGCGTCGTGAACTGGGACATCAACGGTTTTGCACAGGGCGCCAAGTCGGTGACCCCGGATATCGAGACCGTCGCGGTCTACACCAACAGTTGGTGGGACCCGGTCAAGGAAGGGCAGGTCTCCGAGGCGATCCTCGACCAGGGCGCCGACGTGGTGGCGACCGACCTCTCCGCCGCCTCGGCCCTGAACGCAGCCGAAAAGCGCGGCGCGAAGTCCATCGGCTACCAGCTCGACATGTCGGCCGCCGCGCCCGAGGGCATCGTGACCTCGGTCGTCTTCCACTGGGATCAGTACCTAGTGCCGCGCATCAAGGCGGTGATCGACGGCAGCTGGGAGCCGGAGGAGTGGGGTTATTTCGAGGGCCTGTCCGCCGGTGTGGTCGGCCTTGCCCCCTATGGCCCGAGCGTGTCGGACGAGACCAAGGCCAAGGTCGAGACGGCCAAGGCCGCGATCATCGCCGGTGAGCTGGCGCCTTTCGCCGGGCCGCTGTCCTCGCGCGAAGGGGACGAGAAGGTTGCCGCTGGCGAAGTGCTGTCGGACGAGGCACTGTGGGGCATGGATTTCTTCGTGACGGGCATCACCGGCACCATGCCGGCCGCCCAGGAATGACAGCGGGCGCGGATGCGCCCACACCGGTGGCACGGCCAGGCCCTCACGAGGGGACGGGCCGTGCTCCGGCGTTGCTGTTGCGCGGCATCGACAAGGCCTTTGACGGCAAGCCCGCGTTGACCGACGCGGGCTTTCGGCTCGAATGGGGCGAGGTGCACGCGCTGGTCGGCGAGAACGGCGCGGGCAAGTCCACCATCATGAACATCGCGGCGGCGGTCTACGCGGCGGATGCGGGCGAGGTCGTGGTCGACGGGCGCGACGTGCCGCTGAAGAACCCGGCCGATGCCATCGCGGCGGGGATCGGTATGGTGCACCAGCACTTCCGCCTCGTGGGCCGCTTCAGCGTGGCCGAGAACGTGGCGCTGTCGCTGGGCGGGGCCGGGCGCAAGTGCTCGGTGGCCGAGGCCGCGCGGTTGGTGCGCGAGAAGGCCGCCGAGATCGGTTTCCGCCTCGACCCAGCAGCGCGGATCGAGACGCTGTCGGTGGCCGAACAGCAGCGCGCCGAGATCTTGAAGGTGCTGTTGCTGGGCGCGGGTATCCTGGTGCTGGACGAACCGACGGCGGTGCTGACCGAGGACGAGGCGCAGGCGCTGCTGTCGCTGGTGAAGGGGCTGGCAGGGCAGGGACATGCGGTGGTGCTGATCACCCACAAGCTGCGCGAAGTGGCGGGCTACTGCGACCGGATCACGGTGATGCGGCAGGGCCGCACGGTGCTGGCCGAGGCCCCGATTGCCTCGGTGACCATGGAAGAGGTCGCGCGTCACGCCGTGGGCGAGACCAGCCCGGCGCCGGTGCGCAGCGCCGCCGAGAGCGCGGGGGCGGAGGTGCTGGCGCTGAAGGGCCTTTCCATTGCGCGCGCGGGGGGCGGGCTGGCAGTGGACGGCCTGTCGCTGAGCCTGAGGGCGGGAGAAATCCTCGGAATCGCGGGAGTCGGCGGCAATGGCCAGTCGGAACTGGTGGCCTGCCTGAACGGGCTGCTTTCGGTTGCGGGCGGGCATCTGGACATCAACGGCGTGGACATGACCCGGGCGAGCATCGCGGCGCGGCGCGCGGCGGGGCTGCGGGTGATCCCGGCGGATCGCTTTGACAGCGCCATGGCACGGGGGCTGACGCTGGCCGAGAACCTTGCCATGACCGAGGTGCCGACCGGAGCCTACGGCGGAGCCTTTCGCCTGCGCCGGGGTGCCATGCGCAAGGCGGCGGAGCAGGCCATTGCGGACCGCGAGATCCGGGGCGGCGGCCCCGCGACACAGGCGGCGCTGCTGTCGGGCGGCAACGCGCAGAAGTTGCTGCTGGCGCGCGAGCTTGCCGGGGGCGCGCGGGTGATCGTCGCCCATTCGCCCTCACGCGGGCTGGACATGCGGGCGGCCCGGGCCGTGCACGTGGCGCTGGTCGAGGCGGTGGCGCAGGGCGCGGCCTGCCTGCTGGTCAGCGAGGAACTGGAAGAGGTGATCGCCTTGTCGCACCGGATCACGGTGATGAACCGCGGCGCGTTGAGCGCGCCGCTGAATGCCGCCGAGGCGACGCCCGCGCGGCTGGGCGAACTGATGGTGGGCCATGCTTGATACCGCTTTGCTGATCCGGCGCCAGGACGTTCCCGTCTGGCTGTCGGTGGCCACCTATGCCGGTGGCCTGATTTTTGGTCTCTGTGCTGCCGCGCTGTGTCTCGTGCAACTCGGCGTCCCCGCCAATGCGCTGTGGCAGGAGTTCGTGGTTCAGACCTTCCTCACACAGCAGGGGCTGGGCCAGACCCTGACCGCGGCCATTCCGCTGGTACTGGTCAGCCTTGGTGCGGCCCTGTCGATGCGGGTGCGGTTCTGGAACATCGGGATCGAGGGGCAGCTTTGGCTGGGTGCCATGGCGGCCACGTGGATCTCGCTGCATGATTTCGGACCCGGGCCGCTGCGCCTGTGGCTGATGATGGCCGCCGCGCTGGTTGCCGGGGCCTTGTGGATGGCGCTGCCGCTGGCGCTGAAGCTGCTGTGGAACGTCAGCGAGGTGATCTCGACGCTGCTGATGGGCTCTATCGCCTTTCTCTGGGTGCAGCACCTGCTGTTCGGCGCATGGCGCGATGCGGCGACCGGGTTCCCCACATCGACGACGCTCGATCCTGTCGAGCGGCTGCCGCTGCTTGGCTGGGACCAGTTGCATGCCGGGCTGTGGATCGCGCTGGCCGCCGTGGTGGTCTGTGCGCTGCTGACCGGGGTTACGCGGCTGGGGTTCTATGCCCGTGCGGTCGGCGCGAACCGCCGCGCCGCGCTGGCGTCGGGGCTGCCGGTGCTGCTGACCGTCTGCGTTTTCGTGCTGGGCTCCGGCGCGCTCTGCGGGCTGGCGGGCGCGGTGATCGTCTCGGGGACCGAGTTTCGCCTGACCCAGTCCATCGGTGCCGGCTACCTGTTCAGCGGGATCGTCGTGGCCTACCTCGCCCGGTCCAATCCGCTGGGCGTGCTGGTCGTCGCCTTCGTGCTGGGCGGCATCTACACGGCGGGCAACGTGCTGAAAGTCTTTTACGGCGTCTCCGAGGCAGTGGTGCTGCTGGCGCAGGGCATCGTCCTGATGTCGGTGCTCTGCGCCCAACTGTTCGGAGATTACCGGATCGTCACGCGGAGGCGGGCATGAGCGAATTTCTTCTGGCCTGGCTGACGGTGCTGCCGAGCTATGCCGCGCCGCTGCTGCTGGCGGGGCTTGGCCTTGTCCTGTCCGAGCGGGCAGGGGTCCTGAACCTCGCGCCCGAGGGGATGATGGCGGTCGGCGCGATGACCGGGGCGCTGACCGTGCTTGGCGGCCACGATCCCTGGACCGGCGTGCTGGCCGGGGTGGCCGCCGGAACGGCACTGTCGCTGGGGTTCGGACTGGCCGTCGTCGTCTTTCGCGCCGAGCAGACTCTGGCGGGGCTCGCGACCGTCGCGCTGGGGCTGGGCATCACCGGGGTGATCGGGCGGGCCCATGTGCAGAAACCCTTCGAGGGGCTGGCGCGCCTGTCCGAAACCGGCTGGGGCGCGGACCTGCCCCGGCTGATCGGGCAGCAGACGCTGCTGATCCCCGTGGCGCTGGTCCTGCTGGTCGCGGTCTGGTGGGTCCTGTTCCGCACCGCCGCGGGGCTGCGCCTGCGCGCGGTGGGCGAGGATCCGGCGGCGGCGGACGTGGCGGGGGCCAACGTGCAGGCGATCCAGTTGGCTGCGGTGCTGGGCTCGGGCGCGCTCTGCGGTCTGGCGGGGGCCTACCTGTCGGTTGCCTCGGCACATGTCTGGGTCGAGGGCATGGTGGCCGGGCGCGGCTGGGTCGTGGTGGCGCTGGTGATCTTCGCGCGCTGGCGTCCTGCCGGGGTGCTGTGGGGCGCGCTCCTCTTCGGCGGGACCGAGGCGCTGACCCTGCGGCTGCAGGCAGTTGGCGTCGACTTTCCCGTCTACCTCGGGGCGATGCTGCCCTACGCGCTGACGCTGGTGGTGCTGACCATCGCCTCGTTGCGGCGGGGGGCGTCGTCGGGCGAGCCTTCGGCGCTGGGGTTCATCTACCTTCGGCAGGACAAGCACTGAGTCCCCCTTTGTAATCCCGGCCCATCCGTCACAGGATGGCGCCGGGATCACGGGGAGGGACCACCATGCCGGCAAACCGTATCAGGATGCGCCACCTGCGCTGTTTCCTTGCCGTAGCGCGGCACGGGTCGGCCTCGCGCGCGGCGGAGGTCATGGGCACGGTACAGCCGAGTGTCTCGCGCTCGATCCGGGAACTGGAAGAGGAGCTGGGCAGCCCGGTCTTTGATCGCACCGCCTCGGGGCTCGTGCTGAACGCGGCGGGCACGCGGCTGTTCTCCTACGTGTCCAACGGCATGGGCATGGTCGATCGCGGATTCGACGCGCTGCGCGGCGAACTGGGGGAGGAGCGGGTCTCTGCCTACGTCTTGCCCAACGTGATCCGCGTGCTGATGCCGGGGGCGGTGCGGCGGTTCAAGGCAGAGTACCCGCGCACTGTATTGAGCTTTCTGGCGACCACCGGCGGCGGGCTGCACGAGAACCTGCGCGCGGGCCGGGTCGACTTTGGCTTCGGCCGACTGCTGGCGCCCGAGCACATGGACGGGCTGACCTTCGAGCAGCTGTTCAGCGAACCTCTGGTGTTTTTCGTGCGTGCGGGGCATCCGCTGGCGGGCGAGCGTAATCTCACGGTCCATGACCTCGACCGCTTCGAGGTGGTCATGCCGATCCCCGATACCATCATCCGGGCAGAGCTGGACCGCTTCGTCATATCAAAGGGGCTCTCGGGTTTCTCCAACGTGACCGAGACCATCTCGTTCGAATTCGCGCGGAGCTATGTCGAGATGAGCGACGCCATCGTGTTCCAGCCGCTTGGTGCGATGCACCGCGAACTGGCGGAGGGCGAAGTGGTGCGTCTGGACTTTGCCGTGGGCGAGCTGGTGGGGGCGGTGGGCCTGACCACGCCGGCGGGCCGCAGCGTCAGCGCGGCGACGGCGCGGCTGATGGAGATGATCCGGCTGGAGGTGGAGGAGAAGAAACGGCCGGGCGGCTATATAGCTGAATTGTTATAGCTCCGGCGCATTAAGTATTTCTCACACGGATCCCCTCTCGCTATCGTCAGGCCCAGAACGACATCAGGGAGGAGGTGTCGCGCGACCGGTGAACCGCCCTCGTGGCGGGGCGGACGAGCTGCGCGCGACAGTGAAGATCGCATTGGGCAAAGCCAAGAATATCCTGTTCATCATGTTCGACCAGCTGCGTTGGGATTACCTCAGCTGCTCCGGTCACAAGCACCTGAAAACGCCGAACATCGACCGGCTCGCCTCGATGGGCGTGCGGTTCACCCGGGCCTATATCCAGTCGCCGATCTGCGGATCCTCGCGGATGAGCACCTATACCGGGCGCTACGTGCACTCACACGGGGCAAGCTGGAACGGTATCCCGCTGAAGGTGGGCGAGATCACCATGGGCGACCACCTGCGCAAGGTCGGCATGAGCTGCCACCTTGTCGGCAAGACCCACATGCGGGCCGACGAGGAAGGCATGGCACGGCTGGGGATCGAACCGGATTCGATCATCGGCGCGCGGGTGTCGGAATGCGGCTTCGACGTCTTCGAGCGTGACGACGGGATGTTGCCGGAGGGGCCGGACGGGTCCTATGACCCGGACGGGGCCAGGAACTACAACGCCTGGCTGAAGGCGAAGGGTTACGAGAGCGACAACCCCTGGCACGACTTTGCGAACTCGGGGCTGGACGAGGACGGCAACGTGCTGTCGGGCTGGTTCCTCAAGAACTCGTCCGAGGCCGCGAACATTGCCGAGCCGGACAGCGAGACGCCCTACCTGACCGGGCGCGGCATGGACTTCATCGAGAGCCAGACCGGCCCGTGGTGCTGCCACCTGAGCTATATCAAGCCGCACTGGCCCTACATCGTGCCGGAACCCTATGCCTCGATGTTCGGGCCCGAGCATGTGCAGGAGGTGGTGCGCTCGGACGCGGAACGCCAGCAGGCGCACCCGGTCTTCAAGTTCTTCATGGATACCAAGGTGGGCGAAACCTTCTCGCGGCAGGATGTGCGCGAGGCGGTGATCCCCGCCTACATGGGGCTGATCAAGCAGGCGGACGACCAGATGGGCCGCCTGTTCAAGTGGCTGGAGGACACGGGCCGGATGGAGGACACGATGATCGTGATCACCTCCGACCACGGCGATTTCCTCGGCGATCACTGGATGGGGGAAAAGACCTTTTTCCAGGACAGTTCGACGAAGGTACCGCTGATCATCTACGACCCGTCGCCCGAGGCCGACGCGACGCGCGGCATGGTCTGCGACGCGCTGGTCGAATGCATCGACCTTGCCCCGACCTTCGTGGACGTGGCCGGGGGCAAACCGGCCTACCACATCCTCGAGGGCGAGAGCCTGCTGCCGATCCTGCATGGCGAACGCACTGACACGCTGCGCGACTACGTCATCTGCGAGTACGACTTTTCGGCGACCCCGGTCGCCCACCTGCACGACGTGGCGGTGCGCGACGCGGTGATGTTCATGGTGGCCGACAAGAAGTGGAAGCTTATCCATTTCGAGGGCGGTCACCGGCCGATGCTGTTCGACCTCGAGAACGACCCGGACGAACTGGTCGATCTGGGCGACCGCGAGGACCTCGCCGAGGTCATCGGCGGGATGTACGACAAGCTCTTCGAATGGACGCGGCGCCAGTCGCAGCGCACCACGCGCAGCGAGGAACAGCTGGTCGAGATGCGGACCAAGACCCGGCGGCGGGGCGTGGTGATCGGCGTTTACGACGAGAACGACACGCCGCTGGAACTGACGGTGAACTATCGCGGCCGCAAGGCGCCCGACATGCGAAACGGGCCCAAGGTCGGCTGACAGGACGACGGGGGCGGAAGAGGAGCCGCTCCCCAAACCCAGGGAGGAGACCCAATGACCAAGATTACCCGGCACTTCGGAGCGCTGTGCCTTGCCGGGGCGCTTGCCGCCAGCGGCGCCTCGGCGCAGTCGAACCTGACCGCCGAAACCGCAAGCCCGGGCAATTCGCCCCATGTCTCGGTTCTGTACCTTGCCGAAGTGGCCTCGGAGGCCGGTGTGGCGAACCTGCAGGTGCAGGAAGGCCAGACGCTGACCAACTCGGTGCTGAACGTGGCCGAGGGGCGCACCGACATCTCGTCGATGCCGCTGATCCTTGGCTTCCTGCTGGAAAAGGGCCGCGGGCCCTATTCGAAGCAGGGTGAGAAGGGCGCCGAGCTGGCCGCGAACCTGCGGGCGCTCTACCCCTACAACGCGGGGGCCTATGGCCTGATCGCGCTGGAGAGCGAGGGTATCGACAGCTGGGACAAGCTGAAGGGCAAGAACGTCTGGAACGGCCCGCCGCGCGGCGCGGCTCTGGTCAATGCGCGGCAGGCCATCGTGCTGGCGTCGGGCCTGAAGGACGGCGACGACTACACCGGGCATCAGGCCAACTGGGGCCAGCTGCCGACGACACTGGTCGATGGTTCGATGGACGCCTTCGTCTTTCCGCTGACCTTCCCCTCGGCGCGCGCCACCACCATGCAGGCGGCGGGCAACGTGGTGATCGTCTCGACCCCCAAGGACACGTTTGAGAGCGAGAGCTATCAGAACATCTTCAAGGCGCCGGGCAACGTGCCCATCGTCGTGAAGTGGGAGGACATGGGCTACGAGGACGGCAAGGGCATCCGGCTGGTCTCGGAAGACGGCACGTTCCGCGGGCTCGGCACCGCATTCACCGACGTGGTGAACAAGAGCATGCCCTTCGAGACCGCCAAGGGCCTTGTCGCAGCCTATATCGCGAACCTTGACCGTCTGAAGGCCAAGACGCCCTACATGAAGAACGTCGGGCTGGCCGAACTGACCCCCGAGCTGTCCGGCTTCTGCGGGGTGAACCCGGTCAAGTACCATCCGGGCGCCGTCGCCGCCTGGGAAGAGGCCGGTTACACCGTGCCGGACTGCGCCAAGGAATAGGACCACGCGGGGCCGGGCATGACCCGGCCCCGGCCTGAGCCTATCTTTCTGCGGGAGACATGCCATGAACGAAGCCCCTGCCGAACCGCGCGGTGTCCTGCGCGGGGTTGCCCTGACGCTGGGCCTGACGCTGGTGATAATCGGTCTGATGAACACCATGCCCTCGATCCCCGGGCTCGACGAATGGGTCGAGCGGGTGCTGGGGGACGGCATGTCGATCCGGCGCTTTCCCTACGAGTTTCTCTATCCGCTGGTCTTCGTGATCATGATGGTGGCCGTGGCCATCCAGAACTCCTTTGCCCGGGACTTCCGGGCGCGGGGCGCGGGCTGGTTCGGCTTCGGTCTGGCGATGGACATCGCGCTCGTGGTGGCCGCCGTCGCCATCGCGCTGGGCTATCTGGTGGAGATCGACAGCGTCTGCCTGATCGACCAGTTCACCGGCGAGCGGGCCGAGCTGATTGCCAAGGCGCTGCAGGAAGAGAAGGAATTCAACGAGTCCATGGGGCTGCCGCCGCCAACAAGCGTAGACGATCCCTCCTGCATCAATACGCTGGGGCTGTGGATCTTTCCGCTGGTGGCCATCGCGGTCGGTATCTTCCTTGGTTACAACGTCCGTGTCTGGGGCTTTCCGCTGGTCGCGGTGGCGATCCTGGTGGCCTGCTACACGCTGCTGACGGTGCTGATCTGGTACTGGTTCGGGGCGGACGACATCAACAAGTACCTCGTCACCAAGCTGGGCGGTGAGCCGCGACAGCTGATCGACGGACGTCCGAACATACAGGATATCCTCGTCAACAATGCGCAGGGGCTGCTGGGGCGGTTCATGGGCATCCTGATGGACACCGTGTTTCCCTACATCGTGCTGGGCTCGCTCTTTGGCGTCTCGGCCGGGGGGCGGGCGCTGATCAAGATCGCCTTTCTCTGGACCCGCAACCTGCGCGGCGGCCCGGCCCATGCGGCCATCGTCAGCTCGGCCATGTTCGGGACCATTTCGGGCGGTCCGGTGGTGAACGTCCTCTCGACCGGGGTGCTGACCATCCCGATGATGCTGAAGAGCGGGTTCAACCGGGTCTTTGCGGGCGGGATCGAGGCGGCGGCCTCCTCGGGCGGGCAGATCATGCCGCCGGTGATGGGCGTCGCGGCCTTTGTCCTCTCGGCGATGACGCTGGTGCCCTACCGGGAGCTGATCATCGCCGCCGCGCTGCCCGCGCTGGCCTACTTCGGGTGCCTGTTCCTGACCGTCGTCTTCCAGTCGCGCAAGATGGGCATCGAGCCCATCGGCGACGCGGGCGAGGACATGCGCCTGACCGGCGCCGACCGGCTGCACCTGCTGATGATCTTCGCCCCGATCTTCCTGATCCTCGTCCTGCTGCTGACCCCGAAAGAGGCCATCGGTTGCGGTCCCTTCGCCGGGATCTGGGGCGTGGAGCGGATCATTACCGAGAACGGCTGCCGGGCCGAGAACCTGCCGTGGCTGCTGCAACTGTTCCAGAATTCGGCCGGGGACGCAGGATCGGCAGGCTGGTGGGCAGCGGCGCTGCTGGTGGTGCTGTTCTTCCTCGATCACGAGATCCGGCAGGCGCCGGGCCGGATCGTCGCCGCGCTGGCCGACGCGGGGCTGCTGGTCAGCCGGCTTTACCTGATGTTCCTCGCGGTGTCGGTCATCGACTTCTGCCTGAACTTCACCGGCTTCTCGAACTACGTGGCGGTCGACATCATCTCTTGGCTGCGGGCCTCCGGCGGGGCCATCGGGGACAATGCGCTGTTCCTTTTCGTAGCACTGCTGGCAACGACCGTGATGGCGATATTGCTGGGTATGGGGATGCCGACGGTGCCGGCCTATATCAACGTCGGTCTGCTGATGGGGCCGATGCTGGTGGGGCTGGGGATCGCCAACTTCACCGCCAACATGTTCATCTTCTACTTCGCGGTGGCGAGCGCGATCACGCCGCCGGTGGCGGTGGCGGCTTTTGCCGCCTCGTCGATCACCCGGGCCGATCCGATGCGGACGGGGCTGGCGGCGGTGCGTGCGGGCGTGGTGATCTTTGTCATTCCATTCATCTTCGCCTTTTACCCGGAGCTCCTGCTGATCGACGCGGCGCAGCTGAACCCGCTGCCGGGGGGCGAGCGCTATCTGCCCGGCTATGACGGCAGCATCCACCTTGGCGGTCTGGCCTTCGTGATCCTGCGGGTTGTGGTCGCCTTCTACCTGCTGGCCAGTGTCCTGGCCCGGTTCGAGGCACGGCCGATCGGGCGGGTCGAGGGGCTGCTGCGGCTGGGGCTGGTGCTGCTGGTATTGCAGAAGTCGATCTGGCTTTGCCTGCCCGCGCTCGGCGTGTTCGCCCTGCTGCTGGTCTGGCACCGACGCCGGGGCGTGGCCGGGGAGACCGCAGCCGGAGCGGCGAGGACTTAGCGCTGGCGGGCGGCGGCGTCAGGGGCAGCCGCCCTCGGCCCAGACCTTGAGCGCGCGCTTGAACGAACCGCCCAGCGGGTGCTTCTTGTCGAGCGAGTGCTGAAGTTCGGGCGACAGGTAGGTCTGCGCCTGGGTGCAGATCCGCTCCTCGGTCCACTGGTGGCAGTTGGAACAGTGCTGCCCCTTCCAGTAGGTCTCGGGCAATCCCTCGATGGGCGGGAACAGCGGCTCGGAGTCGATCAGCTGGGCGATGGAACGCCCGTTCACCTGGGGCGTGTCCGAGGGGATGGGCGAGGTGAAGGTGACGTTTTCCAGCGTCGCGACCGGCTGCGGTGCGGCGGGGGGCTTGGGCGCGGGGCCCGTGGCGGTGCCGGGCCCCACCGGGTCGTGCCCGGACTTCTCGCGCAAGGCGACCAGTTCCTGCTGGACCATCTCGGCGAAGACACCCTTGGGGAACCGCGCGAGGTAGGCCTCGTAGGCGGCGATGGTGTTCTCCTCCCGCGCGGTCTCGAACAGGCGGACCTCGTCGTCGGAGGGGCCAGCCTCGGGTTCGGGCGCCTTTGGCACCCCGGCCAGTTCCTGTTCCATGATGTTGGAGAGCAGGCCGCGCGCCTCGCCCGCGAAGGCGGTGTCGCCGTAGCCCCGCAGGAACAGCATGATCTGCACCGGGTCGCGGGTTTCCTTGATCGACTCCCAGAACTGCTGGGCCTCGAGATCGCGCGCGGTCAGCTTCTCGCCCTCGACGAACGAGAAATCCCCGGTCAGCGAGGAGGAGTCCCACGGCGTCTGCATCCCGCCGGTCTCCTTCAACACCTCGATACGCACCTGCTTGAACATCTGTTCGATGGGCAGGCCCGGCGTCGGCATCAGCCGGGCCAGCGCGCTGGTGAAGGGGCTGTTCGATCCGGCGCCGTCCAGCGCGACGCTGCCCGGCGCGGTGGCATAGGCAAGGAAGGTGCCGGTGGGCGCCTGCATCTCGGCAAGGCCCTTTTCGTTGAAGTCGGGCAGGGCGCTGAACGGGTTGTTGCGGCAGGCGTCCAGGATCATGATGTTGGTGCGGTTCCCCGCCGAGTACATCTGGCGCAGCACCGTCTGCACGTCGAGCGCGACCAGCCCGAGGTCGGCGGCGTCGATCAGTTCGACATCGACGGGCAGCAGGTAATTCGCCCCGAAGGACTGGACCCCGTGCCCGGCGTAGTAGAACAGCCCCGTCGCGCTGCTGCCGGCCTCGCGCAGCTTGCGACCGAACTGGACGATGCCACGGGTCAGGCCGGTGCGGTCGACGTCGATCAGTTCGATCACCTCGAACCCCAGCGCCTCCAGCGTCTTGGCGATGGTCTCGGCATCGCGGGAGGGGTTGGGGAGCGTCGTGACGTGCTGGTAGTCGGAGTTGCCGACCACGAGAGCAAAGCGCGGTTCCGCCCCCAGCGGTCTGCCGAGGCACAGGATGAACAGGGCCAGGATAAGGGCCGGACGTAGTGCGAACATGGCGTCTTCCACAGTATCGCTGTGGACGGGCGAGGTGCCTCGACACCCGGTAAATTCATTCTCAAGAATGCGGCGCGAGGCGGCGGTGCCGGTCTTCAGCGGTCCCGGTGAAATCAAATTCGGAACGCCTACGAGTATAGAGGAGACGCGGCATATCGCCAGAACTACGTGAAAAGGTGATGTCGAAATGGGGTGATCACCGGAGGCGGATCAATCCCAGCCTGTCCGGGGCGGCACCGAAAACGCCCATGAGTTGAGCGTTTCGGGGCGCCGGGGTCAGCGGCGCAATGCCGATTTCATGCTGGCCTCGGGAAAGCAGGTCGCGGCGCGGCCCGTGGATTCCTGCCAGCGCCCGATGGAACGGCGGGTCTTGAAGCCGGGCAGGCCGTCGGCACCGCCGACGTCGTGGCCCATGCGCTCCAGTGCCTGCTGCATCGTCGCTACATCCGAGCGGTAGAGCGTTCCGACATTGCCCCAAGGTGCCGAGAAATCGCCGACGCCGTACTGGATGCGGTCGCCCACGTGACCGACGAAGAGCGCGTAGAGATCGCTCATGTTGTAGTCCTTCAGCACGTAGAAATTGGGCGTGACGATGAAGGCGGGGCCGTGACGGCCGGCGGGCATCAGCAGGAAGCCCTCGCCGCGCAATTCGTTGTCGGGGAAGGCGCGGCCATTCACCCGCTGGATGCCCATCGCCGCCCATTTCGAGATCGCGCGGCCCTGGTCGGGGCCTTCCAGCGTGCAGGAAACCGAGGGGGGCACCGTCACCTCGAAGCCCCAGTCGCGCCCGGACTTCCAGCCATGACGGCGCAGGTAGTTGCCGATGGAGGCGATGGTGTCGGCGTCGGAGGTCCAGATGTCCTCGCGCCCGTCGCCGTTGCCATCGGCGGCGAAGGCAAGGAAGTTGGTGGGCATGAACTGGGGCTGACCAAGCGCGCCGGCCCAGCTGCTCCTCATGCCGCGCGGGGACACGTGACCCGCCTGCGCAATCTGGAGCGCGGCGACCAACTCGTCGGTGAAATAGTCCGCGCGGGTGCTCATGAAGCCCTTGGTGCCAAGGACCTGAAAGGCGTCGTGGCGGATCGGGACCTGGCCATAGCCGCTTTCCCGGCCCCAGATCCCGAGGATGATGCGGCTCGGCACGCCGGTCTGACGCTCGACACTGGCGAGGGTGATGGCGTGGCGCTTGGCCATGCTGCGGCCGGTGCGGGTCGCGCCGTCGATCGAGCCCCGGTTGAAGTACTTCGACGGGGCGCCGAATTCGGCCTGCCGCTGGATCTTGGGTGTCTTCTGCTTGGTTCCGGGCGGCACGAGGTCGGGCAGCTCCCAGTTCAGGGTGACGCCGGAGAAGGCGGCCTCGAAGGTGTTCCGGGACACGCCCTTGGCGCGGGCGCGGGGCCAGACCGTCTGTTCCAGCCATGTGCGGAACTGTGCTTCGACCTTGGCCTTGTTCTGGGCCGGGGCCGGTCCCGCAAGGGTGAGCGCAAGCATAACAAGAAGGGCGCGCGCGGCGCGGCGAAGACCCTTTGACGGCATGAAGAACGCTCCCCTCGGTAACCCTGACGGGATCAGCCTAGAGGTAAGGCGCGCGCCTTCCAAGCATGGGATGGTGCGTCTGGCGGGGCTCCGCTGAGGGCGGGGTCAGAACTCGACTTCGAGTTCCACCACCTCGTCGGGCTCTTCCATCGCCGCGGCGATCCATTCCTTCATCGGGGCCCAGTTGTAGATGGTGTCGCAGTAGGCCTCCAGTTCGGGCTCCAGCTCGACCGCGTAGGTGCGGAACCGGGTGCAGACCGGGGCATACATCGCATCGGCGATGGTCGGTTTGCCGAACAGGAAGGGGCCGCCGTAGGTCTCGAGGCATTCCGCCCAGATTTCCTTGACCCGCTGCACATCGGGGCGGGCGCCCGAGAAGATCTTGAAGCTCTGGTGCTGCGCCTTGATGTTCATCGGCAGGGCCGAGCGCAGGTTGTAGAAGCCCGAGTGTATCTCGCCCGACACCGCGCGGCAGTGCGCGCGCGCCTTGCGGGCGCGGGGCAGCAGGTTGGCCTTGGGCTCGATCTCGTTCAGGTATTCGGCGATGGCGAGGGTATCCCAGACCTCGACCCCCGCGTGCACGAGGCGCGGCACCCGCACCGAGGGCGCGAGCAGCAGCAACTCCTGCCGGATCTCGGGGTCGTCGATGTCCACCGGCTTTTCGACGAAATCCAGACCCGCCATCTTGCACAGCAGCCAGCCCCGCAGCGACCACGCGCCATAGTTCTTTGATGTAATGGTGAGTGTTGCCTGAGCCATGCCGAGTCCTTTCGGTGCTGCACTGCAGATAATTCTGTCGCAGTGCAGCATTTTATGCACTACTTTTTTAGTGAGTCCGGTCGTCTGCCGGGTGGAAGGACGAAAAAATGCTCTACCAGATGTACCAGTGGCAGGACGACATGATCGCCCCGATGCGGGCCTTTGCGGGGCGAACCCGGTTCAACGATCTGCCCTGGACGCGGTACATGAACGGCAGCGCGCTGCGGCTGGATGCGATGATGGAGATGATCGCGCGGTTCCAGCTGACCCACGCGCGTCCACCCTTCGGGATCGAGAGCGTGCGGGTCGGCAACCGCGACGTGGCGGTGACCGAGGAAGTGGCGCTGGACCTGCCGTTCGGAAACCTGCTGCACTTTGCCAAGGACATCGACGCGCCCCAGCCGAAGGTGCTGATCGTGGCGCCGCTGTCCGGCCATTTCGCCACCCTGCTGGCGGGCACGGTCCGCACCATGCTGCAGGATCACGACGTTTATATCACCGACTGGAAGAACGCCCGCGACATCCCGCTGGAGGCGGGCGAGTTCGGGGTGGAGGACTATGTCGAGTACCTGATCCGCTTTCTCGAGGTGCTCGGACCCGAGAACAACGTGCTGGCGGTCTGCCAGCCCTGCGTGCAGGCGCTGATCGCCGTGGCGGTGATGTCGAAGGAGGATCACCCCTGCACGCCGCGCACCATGACGCTGATGGCCGGGCCGATCGACGTGCGGGAGAGCCCGACGGTGGTGAACGAACTGGCGTTCGGCAAGCCGCTGAGCTGGTTCAAGCGCAATGTGCTCGCGACGGTGCCCTACCGCTATCCGGGCGCCGGGCGGCGGGTCTATCCGGGCTTTGTCCAGCTGTTCTCGTTCATGCAGATGAACATGGAACGCCATCAGGAGCAGCACAAGAAGCTCTACGACCTGCTGGCCGAGGGCAGGGACGAGGAAGCGCGCAAGATCAAGGAGTTCTACGACGAGTATTTTGCCGTGCTCGACCTGACCGCCGAATTCTACATCGAGACCATCGACCGGATCTTCCAACGGGCGGAACTCGCCAAGGGCGAGTTCACCTACCGGGGCGACCCGGTCGAGCCCTCGGCCATCCGCAAGACCGCGCTGCTGACCGTGGAAGGCGGGCGCGACGATATCTGCTCGCTGGGGCAGACCACGGCGGCGCATGATCTCTGCTCGTCCCTGCGTCCGCACCTCAAGCGCCATCACCTGCAGGCCAACGTGGGCCACTACGGCGTCTTCAACGGCCGCCGGTGGGAACAGGAGATCTACCCGGTGGTGCGCAACATGATCCTTGCCATGGAGTAGGCCGCGCGCTGCCGGACCTGCGGCGGCGTTTTGCCATCCCGTTACATTCCCGTTGGGCTTGCACCGGAACTGAGCTAGCTCACCCGGGCAAACAGTTCGGGATGCGTCGCCTTGCACTTGTCGTCCATCGTCTATTTCCGGGCCATCGTGATCCTGCTGATCGTCGCGGGCCACAGCTATGACCTCGCCGGGATCACCGGGCAGAGCTATGCCTCGGCCTATGCGATCAACATCGTGACCGGCGGCACGGCGTTCTTCGTCTTCATCTCGGGCTACATGTTCAACCATGTCTTCGTGAAGCGATATGCCTATGGCAAGTTCATGCGCGGCAAGGTGAACAACGTCCTGACGCCCTACCTGATCTTCGCCAGCCTCGCCGCCGTGTGGTTCCTGACCCGCGACCCCGACTACGGCGCATGGGCCGTGGGCAAGTCGCATCCGCTGTGGCAGGGGGCCAAGCTGGTGGCGACCGGCAACGTAATGGTGGCCTACTGGTTCGTGCCCTTCATCATCGTGATGTTCGCACTGTCGCCGCTGCACTACCTCTTTGCCAAGGCGCCGGGCCGGGTGCAGGCCGCGGTGGTGGCGGTGACGCTGGTGCTGGGTCTGCTGGCATATCGCCCGGTGGCGAACCTGAACGTGATCCAGTCGGTCGTCTACTACACGCCGGTCTACCTGATCGGCATCCTGACCTCGGTCTACCGCGAGCCGTTCCTGAACTGGGTGCGGGGCAAGGAGCCCCTGCTGATCGTCGCATCGCTGGCCCTTGTCGCCGTCCAGACGGCGGTGACCGTCCCCGGCAACGCGGTCAAACCGATGTTCGAACTGGCCCCGCCGGATATCATGCTGATCCAGAAGCTGCTGATCTCGCTGACCCTCTTTGCCGTGCTCGAGCGCTGGTCGGACTGGTCGTCGCCCCTGCTGGTCAGGGTGTCTGACATGAGCTTTTCCATCTTCTTCCTCCACCCCATCGGACTGCTGATCCTCGGGGCGCTGGGACATACCCGCGTGACCGGGCTGCCCTGGGTCGATCTGTGGCTGGTGACGGCGGTCAACGTTGCCTTCTGCATGGCGATCGCGGGCGGGATCAAGCTGGTGCTGGCCGGGAACAGCCGCCGGGTGGTGGGCTACTGAGGCCCGTCGAAGCTGTAGCCGAACCGCCCGATGTCCTCGGCGCAGGCGGTGGCGACCGCCTCGGCGGTGCGGTCGGTGTAGTAGCTGCGGAAGTCGGCACGGCGCTCGGACCGGTTGGCGTGGGGCAGGGCGAGGTCGAACCCGAGGTGTGCCGCGAGCGGAGCTGAATCCTCCTCGAAGTGTTCGAGCCGGATATAGGCGTGGCACTGTTCGCGCCCGTCCGAGCGGCGCATGTAGCTGGCGGCGGGGCCGGCGCGGAACGAGCTGCGGGTGGCGGGCGCTATCACGAAATCGGCGAAATCGGAGCTCCGCGCCAACGATACGGCAGGGTGGGCAAAGGACTGTTGGCGCAGCCAGTGGTAATAGCTGACCATCCGGTCCCAGGGGTTCCTGACAAGGGTAAAGGCAAAGAGCCCGTCGAGCACCTCGTCGGTCACCAGCCCCTCGATGTCTTCCAGCGTCGAATGCTTCCACAGCCGCCCGCGCGCCTCGATCCCCTGCACGCGCTTGCGCCGTTGGCGGGCTTTTGGCGTGTCGCCGAGCATGATGTCGTCCTTCATCGCACGCTCTTCCAGCGCCAGGGCAAGCGAGGTGCCCCCGGTCTTGGGAATGTGGATGAAGACGTAGCGGCGGCCGGGGCTGAGGATCATTGCATAACGCTAGGGCCGGGCCGCCGGATTGTCATCCGGCAAATCGGCGATGCCCGCGCCGTGCCGGTTCTGCGACCTGCTTTGCCGCGTTGGGGGATTGCGCAGCCCCCGCGCGACGTGTCAGCTTGGCGGCGGAACAAAGCCGAGGCCGCGCCACATGAGCACATGCGTTTTCATCCAGATCCGATGCAAGCCGGGGACCACCTACAAGGTCGCCGAGGAAATCGCGCTGAGGGAAATCCATTCCGAGCTCTATTCCACCAGCGGCGACTACGATCTGCTGATGAAGCTCTACATCCCCGAAGGTCAGGACGTTGGCTATTTCATCAACGATAACCTGCTGGTTATCGAGGGAATCGAGCGCTCGCTGACCACGATGACCTTCAAGGTCTTCTGACCGAACCACCTGACCGCCCACCTGCCGAATCCCTGTCTGCGCCGGACGCCCTCCGCGCGGGGTGATGGGCTGTCCGGTTCGGCCCCCCGGGGCGCGCAGGATTCGATCAAAATGTATGCTGCTGGCCGGTGAAAGCTGTCCCCGCGACCCTTCCGGCGTGCAATTTCGAAACTCTCTCTTCCCAAACAATATGCATTTGGATATTTCTGGGCTGTACCCACCCGGGAAGGAAGGAAGACTCATGGCCGAGCGGTCATTCAAGAAGGAAGTCGAACAGCTTCGTATCGGAGCGGGCGAAGTCTTTCGCGGCGAGGGGATCCTCGCGATCACCAAGGCGCTGCTTGAGAATGGGGTCGGCTATGTCGGCGGCTATCAGGGCGCGCCGATCAGCCACCTGATGGACGTGCTGGCCGATGCCGAGGAGCTGATGGGCGAGCTGGGTGTCCGGTTCGAAGCCAACGCCTCGGAGGCCGCCGCCGCCGCCATGCTCGCCGCCTCGGTGCAATATCCGATTCGCGGCGCTGTGACCTTCAAGGGGCCGGTGGGCGCCAACGTGGCCTCCGACGCGCTGGCCAACCTCGCCTCGGGCGGGGTGACCGGCGGCGCGCTGATCATCGTCGGCGAGGACTACGGCGAAGGCTCGTCGATCATGCAGGAGCGCAGCCATTCCTTCGCGACCAAGAGCCAGATGTGGCTGCTGGACCCGCGCCCGAATCTGACCTCGCTGACCCAGACCGTGAAGCACGGGTTCGAGCTGTCGGAGGCGTCGAATACCCCGGTGATGATGCTGATGCGGATCCGCTCGTGCCACGTGCACGGGGCCTTCGTGGCCGGCGAGAACCGCAAGCCCGAGCTGAGCGTCCGCGACGCGCTGTCCAATCCGCGCCGCGACACCAAGCGTATCGTGCTGCCGCCCTATTCGTACATGCACGAGCAGGAAAAGATCAGCCAGCGCCTGCCAGCGGCGATGGAGTACATCCGCAAGAACAAGCTGAACGAGCACTTTGGCCCCGAACAGGGCAAGGTCGGGATCGTGGTGCAGGGCGGCATGTACAACGGCCTGATCCGCGCGCTGCAACGGCTTGGGCTGGCCGATGTGCACGGCGAGACCGAGTTGCCGCTCTACGTGATGAACGTGGCCTATCCGGTGATGGAGGACGAGTTCCTCGACTTCTGCGCAGGCAAGGATGCGGTCCTGATCGTCGAGGAAGGCCAGCCGGATTACCTTGAACAGGCGTTCCGCGCGATCCTGCACAAGGCGGGCAACAACCCGGTCCGGATCGAGGGCAAGGGCATGCTGCCGATGGCGGGCGAATACACCGGCAAGGTGATGCTGGAGGCGCTGGAAGGGTTCCTGCGCGCCCATGCCGCCGACCTGCTGCCCGCCCGCAAGCGCGCGCCGAACCGGCCCGAGGATGCCGACGATGTGCCCGACCTGTCCAAGATCGTGCCGATCCGTCCGCCCGGGTTCTGCACCGGCTGTCCGGAACGTCCGATCTTCGCCGCGATGAAGCTGGTGGAGGAGGAACTGGGCCAGCACCAGATCTCCTGTGACATCGGCTGTCACCTGTTCTCGATCATGCCACCGTTCGAACTGGGCGGCACCACGATGGGCTATGGCCTCGGCCCTGCCTCCAACGCCGCGTTTGACGGCGGCGGCGAGCGGCGCCCGGTCAGCTTCGTGGGCGATGGCGGGTTCTGGCACAATGGTCTGACCTCCTCGATCGGCAACGCGGTCTTCAACAAGTCCGACGGTGTCACGGTCATCGTCGACAACTACTACTCGGCCGCGACCGGCGGGCAGGACGTGCTGTCGAGCCGGGCCAGCAACGCGACCAAGCAGACCAAGAACCCGATCTCGAAGGCAATCGAGGGGATCGGGGTGAAATGGGTCCGCCAGATCGACCGGACCTATGACGTGGGCAAGATGCGCGCCACCATCAAGGAAGCGCTGAGCACCGATCACGAGGGCCCCAAGGTCATCGTCGCCTCGTCGGAATGCATGCTGAACCGGCAGCGCCGCGAGAAACCCCTGATGGCGCAGGCCATCAAGGAAGGCCGCCGCGTCGAGAAGCCAAAGTTCGGCGTCGACGAGGATGTCTGCACCGGCGATCACGCCTGCATGCGGTTGTCGGGCTGTCCCTCGCTGACGCTGAAGATGCCCGAGGATCCGCTCAAGGACGATCCGGTCGCCCATATCGACACCTCCTGCGTCGGCTGCGGCAACTGTGGCGAGGTGGCGGACGAGGCGGTGCTCTGCCCGTCGTTCTACCGCGCCGACCTCGTGCACAATCCCTCGGGCTTCGAGAAGTGGTGGGCCGGGGTGAACAGCAAGGCAATTGGCTGGCTGCAACGCCGCCGCGCCGCGAAACGCCTGACGTGGATCGAAACGATGGAGCCCGCGGAATGACCCAGATGGAACAGATCCTCCCGGCCGGGCAGCGCGATTTGCGGGTCGACCAGATCATCAAGCTTGCCGTGCTCGCCGTGGGCGGGCAGGGCGGCGGGGTGCTGTCGAACTGGATCGTCGCGGTGGCCGAGCGCAACGGCTACGCGGTGCAGTCCACCTCGGTCGCGGGCGTGGCCCAGCGGACCGGCGCGACGATCTACTATGTCGAGATGCTGCCGGAATCCGGTGCGCAGCCGGTGTTCTCGCTGGCGCCCGCCGAGGGCGACGTCGACATCCTGATCGCCGCCGAGATGATGGAGGCGGGCCGGGCGATCATGCGCGGCTTCGTGACGCCGGACCAGACGACGCTGATCGCCTCGACCCACCGCAACCTCGCCACGGTCGAGAAGGTGGTGCCGGGCAGCGGGATCTCCGACAGCGCGACCGTGCGTGAGGTCGCGGAGAAATCCGCCAAGACCTTCATCGCCTTCGACATGGAGGCGCTGGCGCTCAAGGCCGGGTCGGTGATCTCGGCCAGCCTGTTCGGCGCACTTGCCGGTTCCGGCGCGCTGCCGTTCGAGATCGAGAGCTACCGCGAGACCATCCGCGCCTCTGGTCGGGGCGTCGAGAAGTCGCTGGCGGCCTTCGACCTTGCCTGCGAGGCCGCGCTCGAGCGGCGCCGCGACCCCGAGGTGGTCCCGCCGAAGGCACGTCCGCTGACGGCGGACGGTCCGGCGCGGCAGGTCAAGCAACTGGAGGCGCTCGGTGCGCGCCTTGCGGCGCTGCCGCTGCCCGCGCAGGACATGGCCAAGGCCGGTCTGCGCAAGGTGGTGGATTATCAGGACCTGGCCTACGGGACCGAGTACCTTGACCGGCTGGATGCCGTCGCGGCGGCGGATACGGCGGCGGGCGGGGCCGAGCATGGCTTTGACTTTACCCTGAACGCGGCGAAATACATCGCGAATGCAATGTGTTACGACGATATCCTGCGGGTGGCCGACCTCAAGACCCGTGGCACGCGCTTCGAACGCGTCGCCGCCGAGGTCAGCGCGCGCCCCGAGACGCTGGTGCAGGTAACCGAGTTCGTGCATCCGGGGGCGGCGGAGTTCGTCAGCCTGATGCCGCGCTGGCTGGGGGCCGGGATCGAGAAGAGCCCGGGCCTCTACAAGCTGATCGACCGGATGGTGAACAAAGGGCGCCGCATGCGCTCGGACCGGATGGTGCCGTTCACGATGCTCTACTTCATGGGCGGCTTGCGCCACTGGCGCCGCGCGCTGCTGCGCCACAGCCGCGAGATGGCGCACATGCAAGTCTGGCTGGACACCGCGCTGGCGCGTCTGCCCAAGGACTATGCCTTTGCCACCGAGACGCTGAAGGCGCGCCGCCTGATCAAGGGCTACAGCGACACCCATGCGCGGGGCCTTGGCAAGTTCGACCGCGTGATGCAGGGCGGTGCGCTGGTCGCGGCGCGGCAGGACGCGGGCGACTGGATGGGCCGGCTGATCGCGGCCGCGCTCGCGGATCCGAAAGGCGAGGCGCTGGATGGCGCGCTGGCCACCATCCGCTCGTTCGTCACGCCGGATACGGAAATCACTGCAAGGGCCTGATGGCCCTTGCCCGCCGAGGTCAATTCGGCATATTTATTTCAACCTTAAAATTTCTTGCCTGAAGCAATCCGAGCTGCAGGCGGGAATGGTCCGCTGCCAATGGAGGATGCATATGGCCACCATCACCGTTCACCCCGAGGGCTGGAAGCCCGCCAAGGGCTATGCCAACGGCATGATCGGCGAGGGCCGCGTGCTCTTCGTCGGCGGGCAGATCGGCTGGACCGCCGACCAGGTCTTCGAGGCCAAGGACTTCATCGGCCAGATGCGCCAGGCCCTGCTGAACATCCGTGAGGTCGTCGAGGCCGCCGGCGGTTCGGTCGCCGATATCACCCGGCTGACCTGGTACGTGACCGACAAGGCGGAATACGTCGCGAAACAAGCCGAAGTCGGCATGGCCTATCGCGATGTCATGGGCTATCACTTCCCGGCCATGACCATGGTCGTGGTGTCCGCACTGGTCGAGGACGAGGCGAAGGTCGAAATCGAGGCCACCGCCGTACTGTCCTGATCGGGGCGGACCAGGGAACGCGACGCGGGGCTGGTGGGACCAGGGGCCAGCGCGTCGCGGTCGGGGAGGGGAATTCACTCGGATCGTTCCGGCTTTCGGACGATCCCCCAGACCCCGACCAGGAGCCCCTGATGACCAGCGCCTTCACCCTTCCCGTCAGTGTCAGCTTTGGCCACTGCGATCCGGCCGAGATCGTCTATTATCCCAACTACTTCCGCTGGTTCGACCGATGCTTTCACACCTTCCTCGCCGAGCGCGCGGGCGGGCACCGGGCGATCTGCGCGGCCTTGGGGGCCAAGGGCATCGGCCTGATCGACCTTGGCGCGAACTTTCCCTCGCCGACTACCGAGGGCGACGAGCTGATGCTGAGCATGTCCATCGAGGAATGGGGCCGCAAGACGCTGCGCCTGCGCTACGAAGGCCGGGTCGATGACCGGGTTGTCGTGCAGGGGCACGAGTTGCGCGGCCTCTTCGTTATGCGGGACGGCAAGATGCGCGCCGCCGAGATGGCGCCGCTGCGCGAGATGCTCGAGACCGGCGCCGCCGCCTGAGCGGCGCGGCTCAGACCCCCGGCGAGGGGACGCAGACCACCAGAATGCGCGCGTCGCGGTCGCCGTCGGACGCGTAGAGGTGGCCCACCGAGCTGTCGAAATAGATGCTGTCTCCGGCATTCAGCAGCACTGGCTCGCGCCCCTCGACGAAGACGGTGACAGACCCGTCGAGCACCACGAGGAACTCCTGCCCGGGGTGGCGGACGAAGTCCTCGAACTGCACGAATTCCCGCGCCTTGAGTGAGCCCATCATCGGGGTCATCGCCTTGTTCCACATGTCCGGGAACAGCATCTCGTAGACGTAGTTCGGGGTCTCCTGCCGCTTGAACTCTCCCTTGCGGGCGACGGCAAAGCTGCCGGGTTCAAAGCTGTGCCCCTCGGCATGGAACAGCGCGGCAAGGTCGACGTCGAGCCCGCGCGCGAGTTGCGACAGCCGGTCATACGTCAGGGAGATCACGCCCCTCTCGGCCTTGGAAATGGTCGAGATGGCAAGGCCCGAACGCTGCGAGACATCCGTGAGGGTCCAGCCGCGATCCTGCCGCAGCTGGCGCAGGCGGCGGCCGAAATCGGCGCGGGCGTTCGGGGCGTCGAGGGTATCTGTCATGGCGGCAGTTTACTTCCAAATCACTGGAGAGCCAAGAATTTTTCCGATAGGAAAATTTTTGTTTTCCGATTGGAAAACCGGTGCTAGGCTCCCCTTCAGAATAGGGAATCCGGGAAGGGACGATGGCGCAGGAAGACGTGCGGGCAGATTTCATCGTGATCGGGGCGGGGATGGCCGGGGCCTCCGTGGCGGCCGAGTTGTCGCGCGAGGCAAGGGTGGTCCTGCTCGAACGCGAGACGCAGCCGGGCTATCACACCACGGGCCGGTCCGCCGCCCTGTTCACCGTCGCCTACGGGCCTCCCGTGATCCGCGCCCTGTCGCGCGCCAGCCATGCCTTCTTTCGGGGCGAGGGACCGGGCGAGCCGCCGCCGGGTCTGGTGCGTCCGCGCGGTGTGCTGTTCATCGCCCGCGAGGATCAGGCCGAGGCGCGGGAAGAATTGGCGGACGAACTGGGCGATGCGGTGACCCCGGTGCCGGCCGACGAGGCGCGCCGCATGGTTCCGATCCTGCGCGAGGGTTATGTCGCCTCGGCGATGAGCGACCCGCTGGCCGCCGATATCGAGGTGCACGGGCTGCACCAGCATTACCTGCGCGCCTTCCGCGCCCGTGATGGAGCGCTGCACCTCAAGACCGAGGTGCTGGGGCTCGAGCAAAACGGCGGCGACTGGTCGGTCGAGACCCGTCAGGGCACCTTCCGGGCGCCCGTGGTGATCAACGCGGGCGGGGCATGGGCCGACGAACTGGCGCGCATGGCCGGGGTCGCCCAGCTGGGGCTGCGGCCCCTGCGCCGGACGGCACTGCTGGTGGCGCCTCCGGCGGGAGTGGTGCCGGACGCCTGGCCGATGGTCGTGGATGTCGACGAGGATTTCTACCTGAAGCCCGACGCGGGCAAGCTGCTGCTGTCGCCCGCCGACGAGACACCGGCGCCGCCCTCGGACGCGCAGCCCGACGAGATGGATGTGGCGATCTGCGTGGACCGCATCCAGGGGGCGTTCGACCTCGAGGTCCGGCGTATCGAGCACAAGTGGGCGGGGCTTCGGAGCTTCCTGCCCGACAAGATGCCCGCCGTGGGATATGACGCCGGGGCGCCGGGGTTCTTCTGGCTCGCCGGGCAGGGGGGCTATGGCATCCAGACCGCGCCCGCGATGGCGCGCGCCGCAGCGGCGCTGGCGCTGGGCCGCGATCTGCCGGGCGACGTGATTGACGAGGGCGTCTCTCGCGCCCTGCTCGCACCCGGCAGGGAGGGCCTCGCCGTATGATGATGCTGGTCGGACTTGCGGCGCTGCTGTTCCTGTTCTCGGGGCTGGCCATCGCCTACGTGATCGGCGGGGCGGCGGTGCTGGCCTTCGTGGCCACCGACAACACGCGCTACCTCGCGATCATGCCGCAGCAGATCTTCTCCAAGATCGACGTCTTTGCCCTGATGGCGATGCCGCTCTTCATCCTCGCGGGCGAGCTGATGAACCGGGGCGGGATCACAGGCGCGCTGATCAACCTGTCGATGGCGCTGGTGGGCCGGGTGCGGGGCGGGCTGGGGCACGTCAACATCCTGACCTCGGTCTTCTTCGCCGGGATCTCGGGATCGGCAGTTGCCGATGCGGCCGCGCTCTCGAACACGCTGGTGCCCGAGATGACGCGGCGCGGCTACACGCTGACCTATGCCAGCGCGGTCACTGCCGCCTCGTCGATCATCGGGCCGATCGTGCCGCCCTCGATCGTGCTGATCTTCTACGGAGCACTGATGGGCACATCGGTCACCGCGCTCTTCCTTGCCGGGATCATCCCGGGGCTGGTGCTGGCGGCGGCGCTGCTGGCGGTCAACGCGGTCTATGCCGCGCGGCAGGATCACCCGCGGGTCGAGAAGGCCGACATGCCGCCCTTCCTGCCCACACTGGTGCATTCGCTGCCTGCCATGTCGCTGCCGATCATCATCCTCGGCGGTATCGTCTTCGGCTGGATGACCCCGACCGAGGCTGCCGGTGTCGCAGTCTTTGCCGCGCTTGGTGCCGGGTGGTTCTATTCCGGGCTTTCGGCGGGCGCGGTGCTGGAGGCGCTGCGGCGCACGGCCATCCTTTCGGGCTCGATCTTCGTCATCATCTGCGCGGTGTCGGTGCTGGGCCACCTCGGTGCGTTGCAGAGAATCCCCGAGGCGATCTCGGGCATGGTGGCCGATCTGGGGCTGGGCCCCGCCGGATACATGCTGGTGATGAACGTGATCTTCCTGTTGGCGGGCATGGTCCTCGATATTCCCGTGGCACTGGCCCTGCTGGTGCCGCTGCTGGCGCCGGTCGCGCTGGAGCAGGGGGCCGACCCGGTGCACCTTGGCATCGTGCTGTGCTTCAACCTCTGCATCGGGTTGGTTTCGCCGCCGATGGGGGGCTGCCTGCTGGTGGTCTCGACCGTTACCGGCGTGAACTACTGGAAGCTGGCGCGCGCGGTGATCCCCTTCGTGCTGACGCAGGTTCTGGTGCTGGTGCTGCTGGTGAAGGTACCCGAACTGAGCCTGTTCCTGCCAAGGGCCTTCGGCCTGTCGGTCGGAAGCCCATGAGAGACGAGCGACAACGATAACAACACGAATGAACCCAACAAGGAGACCTGAGATGAAACTGTCGAATTTCCTGAGTGGCGGCCTGATCGCGGCGGCCATGGCGCTGGGGGCCGGGGCCGCCCAGGCGCAGATCAAGATCGCGCTGGACAGCCCGCCGGACCTCGAGGGGTCGGGGTCCTACGTCTGGGCGCATGCCTTTGCCACCTACCTGAACGAACACGGCATGGCCGCCGAAGAATTCCAGCGCGGCGCGCTGGGCGGCGATGACGAACTGTTCGACCAGGTCAGCCAGGGGCTGCTGGAAGTCTCGATGTCGCCGCTGAACATCGTCGGCTCCATCGACAAGCTGATCTACGGCCTGCGTCTGCCCTATTTCTTCAAGGACATGGCCGAGGTCGACCACGCGCTCTACGAAGGCGGGATGCTGGCCAAGATCAACGAGGACACCACGCCCGAGGGCGTCCGTGTGCTGGCCATGAACACGGTCGGACAGGCAAGCGGCATCTTCAATTCCAAGCACCCGGTGAACTCTGTCGCCGACATGGCGGGCCTGCGGATGCGCGCGCTGGACGAGAGCCAGATCGAGCTCTACGAGGCATGGGGCGCTGCGGGCACCATCGTCAGCTGGGCGGAAGTGCCGAACGCGCTGCAGACCGGCGTGGCCGACGGCTACATGAACCCGGCCTTCGTGCCGCTGCTGTTCGGGCACACCGACTTCCTCAAGTTCTTCACCGACGCGGCGGTTTCGCCCTCGCTGCGGATCACCATCGTCTCGGAAGACTGGTACCAGGGCCTGAGCGACGAAGAGCGCGCCACCGTCGACGCGGCTGCCGAAGCGGCGAACGCGGCGAACCGCGAATGGCTCGGGACGCAGGACGCGGTCATCGGCAAGCTCGAGGCGGCGGGTGTCGCTGTGGTCAAGCTGGACGAAGCCGCCCGTGCCGAGTTCCGCGAAGCCTCTACCCCAGCCTACAACAGCGATCTGATCAGTCAGGAAGAGATCGCCGAGTGGGAAGCGGCAAAGGGGAACTGAGCCGATGAAGGCCCTCGCCAGGACACTGGACCGGCTGTCATCGGTCCTGAACAGCATCGCCCTCTGGGGGGCGGTGCTGGCCGTGCTGGCCATGGTCTTTGCCGCCGGCTGGCAGGTGCTGGCACGCTACGTGCTGCAGTCGCCTCCGATCTGGACCGAGGAATTGGCGCGCCGCGCCATGGTCTGGGCCGGGATGCTGGGGGCGAGCTGCGCCTTCCGCGCGGCCAGCGACCCGACGCTGTTTCCGGCGATGCAGGCCGTGCGCGGGGCGCCGGGCATGGCGCTGGCCCTGATCCGCGCGGCGGGCGTCGTGGCCTTTGCCGGGCCGGTGATCTGGTTCTCGCTGTTCAACGGCCAGATGGACATGGCGCGCGGGTTTCTGGGCCGCAGCCTGAACCGGCAGGCCGAAATGCTGGACATCCCGATGGTCTGGTTCACCGCCGCCGTACCGCTCGCCTTTGCGCTGATCACGATTCACCTGCTGGCCCGCGTTCTGATGCAGGCCACCGGGCAACTGCCGGCGCCCGCGCCGGTGGCGATTTCCGAATAGGACGACTGAAATGAAGCTCTTCATCGCGGGTCTCAGCACCGAGACCAACTCGTTTTCTCCCCTGCCGACGGGCATGGCCTCGTTCGAGGAAGGGTCGATCCATCACGGCGACGCCACCCGCGACGCGCCGATGTACTGGACCGCGCCGCTGCACATCTGGCGCGAAAAGGCCGAGGCGCTGGGCTGGGAGGTGATCGAAAGCCTTTCGGCCCATGCGCAGCCCTCCGGCCCGACCGTGAAATCGGTCTACGAGGGGTTCCGCGACGAGATCGTGGCGGACCTGGAGAAGGCGGGCGGCGCGGACATTGTCCTGCTGGCGCTGCACGGGGCGATGATCGCGGACGGCTATGACGACTGCGAGGGCGACCTGATCGCGCACCTGCGCGCGGTCTGCCCCGATGCGGTGATCGGCGGCCTGCTGGACCCGCATTCGAACCTCACCGACAAGATGATGACCGAGGCCACGCTGCTCGTTGCCTTCAAGGAATACCCCCACGTGGACGTGCCGGAACGCGCGGCGGACCTGTTCCGCCTTGCCGCCGAGACGGCGGAGGGCAAGATCAGGCCGGTGATGCGCGAATGGGACTGTCGCATGATCGTCGCCATGCCGACGACCAAGCAGCCGATGCGCGGTTTCGTCGATGACATGCTGGCGCGCGAGGGGCAGGGCGGGGTCCTGTCGCTGTCGCAGATCCACGGCTTTCCGTGGTCGGATCACCCGCGCACCGGGGCCCATGCGGTTGCCATCTGTGACGGTGACGCCGGACAGGCCGCCGCCGAGGCCGAGGCGCTCGGCCAGCGGCTTTTTGCACTGCGCCACGAGTTGCACCAGATCAAGCCGGACATCGCCACCGCGCTCGACATGGCCGAGGCCGAGCCCGAGGGGCCGGTGGTGCTGGCCGACATGTCCGACAACGCGGGCGGTGGGGCTCCGTCAGACGCGACCTTCTTGCTGCGCGCTATGATCGAGCGGGGCATGACCAGTGTCGCGACCGGGCTGTTCTGGGACCCGATCGCCGTGCGCATCTGCAAGGAGGCGGGCGAGGGCGCGACGCTCAAGCTGCGTATCGGTGGCAAGTGCGGCCCGATGTCGGGCGATCCGCTCGACCTGGAAGTGACGGTGCGCCGGATCGCCTCGGGGCTGACCCAGCGCTTTGGCAAGCTGCCCGCGCCGATGGGCGAGGTCGTCTGGGTCGAGTACAAGGGCATCGACATCGTGCTGAACGATATCCGCAGCCAGACTTTCCACCCCGAAGCCTTCGAGCAATTGGGGATCGACCTGTCGCAGCGCCGGTATGTCTGCGTGAAGTCGTCGAACCACTACGAGGCCGGGTTCAACCCCATCGGCAAGAAGGTGATCGGCGTGGCGACGCCCGGTTCGATCACGCCGGATTATCCCAACATTCCCTATGTTATCCGCAAGAGGGACTATTTCCCCGCCATCGAGGATCCGTTTGCATCATGACCAATCCGTTGATTTCCGCCCGAGATGCCTTTGCCGCCGCCAACCCCGAGCAGCGCATCACGCTGAACGGCAACGAGTGGGGCTACATCGATGCGGGCGAGGGCCCGGCGCTGGTGCTGATCCCCGGCACGCTGGGGCGCGGTGATATCTTCTGGCAGCAGATCGAGGCGCTGCGGGGGCGGCTGCGCATCGTCGCGGTGACCTATCCGCAAACTGGCGGCGTGGCGGAGTGGAGCGACGACCTTGCCGCGCTCATGGATCACCTCGGCATCGCGCGCGCCTCGGTTCTCGGCTCGTCGCTGGGCGGTTACCTCGCCCAGTTCTTCGCGGCGACCTATCCGGAGCGGACCGAGCTGCTGTTCGCGGCCAACACGCTGCATTCGGCGACGGGTCTTTCCGAGCGCCCGCCCTATTCGAGCGACCTCGACGCGGCCCCCATCGAGGAGCTGCGCGCCGGGTTCGGTCGTGGGCTCGGGGTCTGGGCCGAGACCCATCCCGACCAGGGCGACCTCGTTGAATTGCTGATGCAGGAGGTGGGGGGACGCATTCCCGAGCCGGAACTGAGGATGCGCCTCAAGGCGCTGAAGTTCGCGCCCGAGCTGCCGCTGCTGGAATTGCCAGCGGACCGGCGGATCACGGTGGAGGGTGGAGACGACCCGCTGATCCCCGAGGAGATGCGCGCGGCGGTGCGGGCGCTGGTACAGCCCTCGGTCGCCTATCGCTATGCCTGGGGCGGGCATTTCCCCTACGCGGTGCGCCCGGCCGAGTATACCGCCATGCTGGAGCAGGCGCTGGGCCTCGATGTCACCGGACCCGACTGGGGCACCGGCGGGGAGCGCGAGCTGTGATCGTTCTGACCCACGAAGATGTCGCCGACCTGCTGCCGATGACCGAGGCCATCGAGGTTGTCGCGACGGTGATGAAGGGCGTCTCGGCCCGCACCGCGCAACTTCCGCTGCGGGCCATCGTGCCGGTCGGGGGCGACAACAAGATGGGCGTCATGCCCGGCTCGATTGCCGATCCGCAGTGCTACGGGGTCAAGCTGGTGAGCCTGTTCCCGGGCAACCCGGCCAAGGGGCTGTCCTCGCACCGGGGCGCCATCGTGCTGTTCGAGGCCGAGACCGGCGCGGCGGTGGCGATGATGGACGCGAGCCTGCTGACGGCGGTGCGCACGGCGGCGGCCAGCGCCGTGGCGACGCGCGCTCTGGCGCCCGAGCGGGCGGAGACGCTTGCGCTGATCGGCTATGGCGAACAGGCCGAGCATCACCTCGAGGCAATGCTGGCGGTCCGTCCGATCCGGCAGGTCGCGGTCGCGGGCCGGTCCGCCGAAAAGGCGGCGGCCTTTGCCGAGGCGGCGGCAAAGCACCACCCCGGGGTGCAGTTCACCAGCGGCGACGACCTGCGAGCGGCGGTCGAGGGGGCCGAGATCGTCTGCACGGTCACTGCCTCACCCGCGCCGATTGTCATGGGCGACTGGGTGCGGCCCGGCGCGCATGTGAACGTGGTAGGCTCATCTATCCCCTCGATGCGCGAGGTCGACGACCGCATGATCCAGCGCGGCGCGATCTGGGTGGATTACCTGCCCTCGACGCTGGCGCAGGCCGGCGAGATCGTCGACATGATCGCTGCCGGGTCCTTCCGCGCGGAGGACCTGAAGGGCGAGATCGGGGCATTGCTGTCGGGTGGGGTCGCCGGGCGAGAGAGTGCCGATCAGATCACCATCTACCGCTCGCTCGGGATCGCGGCGCAGGACCTTGCCGCAGCGCACCACGTGCTGGAGCGCGCCAAGGCAGAGGGGCGCGGACAGACCGTCCGTCTCTGACGCTGCCATCCGCTCCGGCAGCGGAGCGCGCACTTTATGCAAGAGACAGAAGGGGATCGGGCCCGCCCGGTCCCCTTTGTCGTGCGCGGTGGCTGCGGCTTTGCATCGGGGTCCGGATTGTGGCCATATGGCAGGGGAATGAACTCTGATTAATTTTTAGAAAGTAATTCCAATTTGGAAATTTATCCCATAACATCTTCCGAAGGAGGAGATTCGAAGTGACAGTCGCAGCCGTAACCCGTTGCCTTAACCTGCTTGAAGTGCTGGCCGGAGAGCGTGAGCCGGTCGAACTTTCCGAGCTGGCGGCCCGGCTCGATGTGCCGCCGAGCGCGGCGCACCGTCTTGTCACCACCCTTGCCGATCACGGCTGGGTCACGCAGGACCCCTCCAGTCAGAAATACGCCCTGTCGCTGCGCATGAGCACGCTGGCCTTCCGCAACCTCGATGGGCGCAACGTGCCTGACGTGGTGCAGGCCGCGCTGGACCGGCTGGCGACCGAGACCCGCGAATACTGCCGCCTTGCCATTCTCGAAGGGCAGGACCTGGTGTGGGTCGCACGGGCGCAGGGCGCGGTGACCGGCCTTCGCTACGACCCGGACATGGGGCAGGAGATCGTCCTGCACGCCACCGCCAACGGCAAGGCGTGGCTGGCGACCCTTCCCGAGGAAGAGGCGCTTGCCATCGTCTATTCGCGGGGCTTCAAGGCCAACCGCGAGCTGGGGCCGAACAGCGCCCGTACCATCGACGAACTGCGCGAGCGGCTCGAGGACACCCGGCGCCGGGGCTTCGGCACCTCGGTCGAAGAGGCCGAGGCAGGCACCGCCGCGCTGGCGGTGCCCTTCCGCTCGGGGCCGGACGAGTCCGATCCGGTCGCGGGAACCATTTCGATCGCGGGTCCGCTGGTCCGCATCCAGCCGGAGCGCTGGGAGGAACTGGCCGAGGCGCTGCACCGCTCCGCCGCCGAGATCAGCCAGCTCTGGCCGCTGCGGATGCGCCAGCGCGGCGTGAGTGACATGAAGCGGGTCGCCGCAGAGAAAACCGGAGCCGTCACATGACCGCCGTTTCCCCCCTTCGCCGTGTGCTGGAGCCGATCCTGTGGTTTGCCGGGCTGCTGCTGCTGTGGCAACTGCTGGTCCGCGCCTTCGACGTGCCGATCTTCGTGCTGCCCGCGCCGACCGACTTCCTCGCCGATATCGTCGAGGAACGGCAGCGGCTGTTCTATCACGGGCTGATCACCACCAAGCTGATCCTCATCGGGTTCGTGGCGGGGGCGGTACCGGGTGTGGTGCTGGCCTACCTGATCGCCAAGTTTCGCATCGCGGAGCGGATCCTCTATCCGATCGTGATCTTCATCCAAGGCCTGCCCAAGGTGACGCTGGCGCCGCTGATGCTGGTCTGGTTCGGCTTCAGCGACCTGCCCAAGGTGCTGCTGACGGCGCTCATCACCTTCTTTCCTGTGCTGGTCGACAGTGTGACCGGGTTCAAGTCCATCGACCCGCGCCAGTACTACCTGAGCCGGTCGGTCGGCGCCTCGTGGTGGCAGACCTTCCGCCTGTTCGAACTGCCCTCGGCGGCGCCGAGCATCTTCTCGGGGTTCAAGATCACCATCGTCATCGCGGTGACCGTCGTCATCGTCGTCGAATGGCTGAACTCGCAGAACGGGCTCGGCTACCTGGTGCTGCGCGCGATGGACAGTTCCAATACGCCCCTGATCTTCGCCGTGCTGGTGGTGGGGTCGGTGATCGGCGTGGTTCTGAGTTTCGGGATGGCGTTGCTGGAGCGCCTCCTGCTGCCGTGGCGGAGGTACTGAGCCGGCCGGCGGCAACATCTGCCAGTAAAAAGAGACGTTTGGGAGGAGACCAATGTATCGCTTCAAGAACCTGATTATAACCTCTGTCTGTGCCACGGCCGCATCGCTGGTCGCGGCGGGCGCCTTTGCCGCCGACAAGGTCACCATGCAGATGAACTGGACCGCTGACTCCGCGCACCTCGGGTTCGCGGTGGCGCAGGCCGAGGGCATCTATGCCGCCCATGACCTCGAGGTGACCCTCGTGGAAGGGCGCGGCTCGTCCGTCGCGGCACAGCTGGTCGCCACCGGGCAGGTGGAACTGGGCTATGCCGACACCGGCGCGGCGCTGAAGGTCGCTTCGCAGGGGGCACCGATCAAGATCGTCTCGACGATCTGGAAGTCGGGCCAGTTCGGGATCCAGTTCCTCGCCGACTCCGGCATCAAGGAGCCCAAGGACCTCGTCGGCAAGAAGCTGGCGGTTTCGCCCGGCTCGGCGATGATGCCGCTGATCCCGGTCTTCCTGAAGGCCAACGGCATTGCCGAGGGCGACGTGGAGCTGGTCACCGCATCGGAATCCGCCTTCCTCGGCCTGCTGACCTCGCATCAGGTCGACGCGGTCTCGCAGACGCCCGAGAACATCGTCGTTCCGCTGGCGGCGCAGGGCATCGAGGCGGGCAACATGTACTTCTATGACAATGGTGTGCCCATCGCGAGCCTCAGCCTGATCGCCCGCGAGGACAAGCTGGCGGCCAATGGCGACGTCTACAAGCGCTTCATCCAGGCGACGGCGGAGGGTTGGAAACAGGCGATGGCCGATCCCGACAAGGCGATTGACGACCTGCTGCAGATCTTCCCCGAGACCGAGAACTCGAAGGAGTCGCTGAAGCAGGCGGCCGTCTACAGCTTTGCCTCGGTCTGCCCGGGCGGTGCCGGTGACACCATCGGCGTGACCGCGCCCGAGACCTGGGACGAGATGTTCAGCGTCATGACCACGGCGATGGACCTGTCCTCGGACAAGCCGGTGACGACCTACTACACCAACGACTTCGTCCCGGCCGAGCCGGTGACCTGCCCGTAAGCGGGTGTAACGTGGCGGCGGGAGCGGGCGCCCCCGCCGCCCTTCATGACAGAGCGACAGGACAGGTTGGATGGCGACATCCCAAGATCATCACATCATGCCAATGCAGACGACCGGCCCAAATCCCGTGATCCACGCGCTGGGGCGCCTCTACGGCTCCTTCGTCGGGTCCTTCCTGATCGGTGCCGTGGCCATCGCGGCGTTGCTGGGCCTCTGGCAATGGCTGGCCGTGTGGTTCGAGGTTCCGACCTGGCTGGTGCCGAAACCCTCGGATTTCCTCGGGCGGCTGGTCGCGGACTGGCAGACCATCAGCTACCACGCGGGGGCGACCTCGCTGACCATTCTCGAAGGCTTCGCGCTGAGCGTGATCGTCGCGGTGCCGCTGGCGCTGGCCATCGTCTCGATCGCCGCGCTGGAGCGCGGGCTCTACCCGGTGATCGTGTTCCTGAACATCATGCCCAAGACGGTGATCGGGCCGATCCTGATCATCTGGTTCGGCATCGGACCGGTGGTGGCGGCGCTGATCGTCTTCCTGATGTGCTTCTTCCCGATCCTCGTCGACTCGATGTCGGGGTTCCGGGCGGTGGATCCGCGCCTGTTCTACATCTCGCGCTCGATGGGGGCGACCAGGTGGCAGAGCTTCTGGAAGTTCCGTCTGCCGGCGGCGATGCCGGCGATCTTTTCGGGCATGAAGATCGGCGTGGTGAAGGCGGTCGAGGGCGTGATCATCGCCGAGTTCATCGCCTCCAACAAGGGACTGGGCTTCATGATCATGCAGGCGTCGAGCTTCATGGACATGTCGCTGATGTTCGCCGGGCTGATCGCGGCGGCCATCGTGGCGCTGATCTTCAACGGCGCGATGGGCATCGCAGAGCGCGTACTCATGCCCTGGGGCAATGCCGGGCACTGAGGTGCCGCGCAGACAAAGGACCAAGACAATGGCACAGATGACCGAAACCACCCAGCCCCTGCAAAGCGCCCTTGGCGCCCACGGCAGCGGCCGCGCCGGGGCCTCGATCCACGCCAAGGGGATCACCAAGGTCTACGGGCAGGGCGGGGTGAGCCCGTTCCACGCGCTGGGCCCCATCGACCTCGACATCAAGCCGGGCGAGTTCGTCAGCCTGATCGGCCCCTCGGGCTGCGGCAAGAGCACGACGCTGCTGCTGACCTCCGGGCTGGAGCCGGTGTCGGACGGGACCGTGGAGGTCGACGGCAAGCCGCTGACCAAGCCGATCTCGGAGGTGGGGATCGTGTTTCAGGATCACCTGCTGCTCGACTTCCGGACCGCGATGCAGAACGTGCTGCTGCAGCAGGAGATCCGCAAGCTGGACGCCGAGAAGATCCGCGCGCGGGCCGAGATGCTGTTCGACCGGCTGGGCATCCGCGGATCCGAGAACAAGTACCCCCGGCAGCTTTCGGGCGGGATGCGGCAGCGTGTTTCGATCGCGCGGGCGCTGGTGCATGACCCCTCGATGCTGCTGATGGACGAGCCCTTCGGCGCGCTTGACGCGATCACCCGGACCCAGATCCGCCATGACCTCGAAATGCTGTGGCTGGAGACCAAGAAGACCGTGCTCTTCATCACCCACTCCATCGAGGAGGCGGTGGGCCTGTCGGACCGCGTGCTGGTGATGTCGCAGAGCCCCGGGCAGATCGTGGAGGAGATCAAGATCGACCTGCCGCGCCCGCGTCCGGCGCATCTGGGCGAGTACCCCGAGTTCTCGAAATACGCCGAACGCATCTACAAGATCTTCGCCAAGCTTGGCGTCTACAAGTTCTGACCGGCATGATCGACGTCGTCTTCAACCATGCGACCGTGCGCAATCGGGCCGACATGCTGCAGTTCCTCGACCTCTGTGCCGAGCGCGGGCTGGGCACGGTCTCGATCTGGGGCAACGAGATCGAGAAGGTGGGCGAGGCGCGTGCGCTGGAGGCGCTGAGGGCGCACGGGATGCGCGTGTCGGGGTACAACCGCATCGGCCCGTTCACGCCGGAGGGTCTGGGCAAGGCCCGGGCGGAGCTGGAGCGTGCGGCGCGGTTCGGCGCGGACCATGTGTTCCTGTTCACCGGCGGGCTGGCCAAGGGCGAGCGAGATCTTCCCCGCGCGCGAGACCGGGCCGAAGCGGCCATCGCCGGGCTGCTGCCGATGACGCTGGACCTCGGGCTGAAACTGGCCATCGAGCCGCTGCACCCGATGCTGGTGGGCGACCGCACGGTGATCGCCAGCCTTGGCCATGCCAATGATATCTGCGAGCGGCTGGGCGAGGGGGTCGGCGTTGTCATCGACGTCCACCACCTCTGGTGGGACGAACACCTTGAGGCCGAGATTGCCCGGGCGGGCAAGGCCGGGCGGATCCTCGGGTTTCACGTCAACGACTGGCTGATCCCGACGCGGCACCTGCTGACCGACAGGGGCATGATGGGCGATGGCATCATCGATCTTGCCGGGATCGAGGGCATGGTGCGCCGGGCCGGGTTCGCCGGGCCGATCGAAGTCGAGATCTTTTCGGAAGACTGGTGGCAGCGTGATCCGGCAGAGGTGATGGACATCGCGCTGGACCGCTGCAAGGCAATCTTCGGACGGGACCGGGCGGCATGACGGGCATGATCCCCAACCTCGACGGCGCCTCGCGGGTCTATGCCGTCTTCGGCGATCCGGTGGCGCAGGTGCAGACGCCGCGCCTGATCAACCCGATCTTTGCCGCCGCCGGGGTCAATACCTTTGCCGTGCCCTTCCATGTGACGCCCGCACAGTTCGGGGCAACGTGGGATGCGCTGGCGGCCCTCGACAGCATCGCCGGGATCGGGGTGACGGTGCCGCACAAGGTGGCGGCCGCCGAGCGCTGCGCCACGCTGACGCCGACCGCGCGGGCAGTGGGGGCGGTGAACTCGATCCAGCGCGGCGCCGATGGGCGGATGCATGGCGCCCTGTTCGACGGCATGGGCTTTGTCCTCGGGCTCGGCTCTGCGAGGGCGCGGCTCAGGGGCGCGCGGGTGTTGATGGTGGGTGCAGGCGGCGCGGGGCGGGCGATTGCCCACGCGCTGGCGGGCGAAGGGATCGCGGCACTGGGGTTGATGGACCTCGATGCGGCCTCGGTCCGCTTTACCGCCGATATGGTGAATGCGGTCACCGGGGCGAAGACGGCCTTTGCCGCCGATCCGGGCGAGGGCTTCGACTATGACGTGATCGTCAATGCCTCGCCCATCGGCATCAAGGGCGACGCCCGGTTCCCGGTTCCGGCCGAGGCGCTGACGGGCGACATGCTGGTGGCCGACATCGCCGCGTTGCAGGGCGACACTGCCTTGTTGCGCGATGCGAAGGCAGCGGGGGCCGCGACCTCGGACGGCAATGACATGCTGGAGGCGCAGATTGCCCTGATCGCCGGGTTTGCCGCCGGGCTGCCCGCGGGCGAGGCGCTCGGGCGCTGAGGCGGGGCCGGTTGCGACACCGGCCCGGCGATCATTAGCCCCAGAGCTCGCAGATATGGTCGGCGATGGCGCCGACCTGACCTTCGATCATGCGCAGTCCCGAGTGGACCTGAACCCCGCGCGCCTCGGCGGCGCGCAGCAGCGCGGTGACTTCGGGCTGCGCGATCACCTCGGCCATGGTCATTCCGGGGTGCAGCAGGGCCGGGTCCAGCGGCAGCGGATCGCTGTCCTTCAGCCCGAGCGAGGTTGCGTTGACGACCAGCTGCCCGGCCTGCGGCAGCGGATCGCCTGCGCGGGCGACCTCCCGCCCGAGGTCGGCGTTCACCTTGGCGACCAGCGCCTCGGCCTTGTCGCGCGTGCGGTTGGCCACGACAATCTCCGACGCCCCGGCCTCGGCCAGGGCAAAGGCAATGGCCACCGCCGCGCCGCCCGCGCCGACTATGAGGCAGCTCCGCCCCTCGATGGCGATGCCGGCAGTGAGCAGCCCGCGCACGAAGCCCGCACCGTCGAACTGGTAGCCGCGCAGGCTGCCGTCCGCCTCGCGCCGGACGAGGTTCACCGCGCCGACGCGCGCCGCCACCGGGTCGAGGCTGTCGCAGAGGTCCAGCGCCTGCTGCTTGTGGGGCAGGGTGATGCCGAACCCCACGAGGTTGGGCATGGCCCGCAGGCCCGCCCAGACGGTGGCAAGCTCGGCGCTCGGCACATGCAGGGGCACGCAGGCGATATCTGCGCCCTTGGCGGCAAAGATCGGGTTGATCGCGCCGGGGGTGCGGGCCTGCGCGATCGGGTCGCCGATCACGCCCATCAGCCGGGTGGTGCCGTTGATCGTCACTGCCACGACAGGTCCTCCCGTTTCAGCCAGACGAGGCTGCCGTCCTCGACCCCGACCACGAGGTCGAGCGTGCCGCGCCCGGCCCAGTCCACCGCCTCGGGCGAGGCGACATGCATGGCCATGGCGATGGTCTCGCCCTTGTGCTTCATCGGGACGGGCAGGGCAAAGCGTGGCTCCTCGGGCGTGCCCACGTTGCGGGAATAGAACAGCCCCGCCTGTCTGGTGGTGTTGCGCGGCGCGCCGGTCGCCGGGTCGTCGGGCACGCAGGCGCGGGCGTGGGTGCCAAAGATCAGGTCGGTGCGCCCGGTTCCTTCCCAGTCGCAGAGGCACAGCTTGACCCGGCCACGCCCGCCGCCGACGTCGACGGTAAAGCGGATCGTGCGGCCGTCTTCCCATGTCAGGTGCCGCTTGTCCGTCAGCTCGGTATCGGAGGCGCGGGTCCAATCCGAGAGGACGCCCTCGGCGTCGAGTGCGAGGTAGTGCAACTGGCCGCTGCCGGTCCAGTCCGTCACGGCGGGCCGGACCCGCCAGACCGTCTTGAGCGGCTTGCCCTCGTAGGTCAGCAGCTCCTCGCGGGCAAAGCGCGGCGGGGTCACGCCACCGCCGAGGTTGCGGAACAGCCGGTGGTAGCCGGTCACGTCGCTGCACAGGATGTCGCCGCGCCCGCTGCCGGTCCAGTCGGCGATGGTGGGGCAGGAATAGCCGAACATCTTTTCCGACGGCCCCTGGATCGAGCCGGTGAGGCCGGCGGCAATGCGGACGGGTTCGCCCCCGGCGGTCAGCATCACGTCCTTGCCGAGGTGGCGAGGGTCGTCGTCGCCCCGGTTCTCGTAGAACAGCAGCTCACCGGTGGAGTTGCCGACGACGAGGTCGGGACGTCCGTTGCCGGTGAAGTCATGCGCGGCCGGACTCGGCAGCACGCCCGCGTGGATCAGGGGTTTGGTGGTCTCGACCCTTCCGACCTTTTCGAACCGGGGCAGCCCATCTTCGCCCAGCCCGCGGTTGCGCAGGTAGGTGACATAGCCGTCTTCGGCCCCGACGAGGATGTCGAGCGTGCCGTCGCCGTTCCAGTCGGTGACGCAGGGCAGGTGGATGCACTGGTCAAGCTCCAGGGTCCGGTCGTCCGGCGTCTGGATCAGCCGGTTCGGCTCGAAATGCCCGTCAGGCCGCTGGCGCGCAATGTGGAGGATGTTCCAGAACTCCCCGGCCACAAGGCTCTGCTGGCCGGGCGTGAAGGCACCGAAGGCCGGGGCCAGCTGACCGTAAACCTCCAGCGGGGTATCGCCCGCCATCATCGGCCGGCCCTTGTCCAGCACCGGGGCGGCGAGGGTGCCGGTGTTCTTGAAGGCGTAGAGAAAGCCCCGCAGCGGACCGCCCAGCCAGCGCCCGGCGGCGTCGTAGCCGCGGTAACCGTGGTCGTTCCATTCCAGCCCGTTGGGCCAGTAGTCGTCCCACGAGTCGCTGCCCACGATCAGCTCGGGCACGCCATCGCCGTCGATGTCGTGAAAGCGTGCCATGTGGTAGTATTCGTTGCCCTTCACCCAGTCGGCGTCGAGCTCGAGCACGACGGGATCGCCGAAGGCGGGCGCGCCCTTGGTGCCGATGTTGGGGAACAGGTAGATCGTCTTGCGCATCCGCGAGGCCGAGACGAGGTGAAACACGTCACCGTCAGGCACCGCGGTCACGTAGCCGCGTACGCCCTCGACCTCTTCCTCTTCGCCGAGAATAGGAGTGCCGTCGTCATGGGTGCCGATCTGGCGGCGCAGGAAGACCTTGCCGTCATAGCAGGGGTCCCAGGCCGACAGCAGAAGGTCGCGGGTGCCGGTGCCGGACCAGTCCACCACGTCGACACAGGTGATGATCCGCCCGGCCACCGCTGCCGAGGTCACGTCGGGATGATACTCCAGCGCTTCCGCACCGTAGTCCGGACCGTGCCAGACCGTTGCGTCATCCTCCCATCTTTTGACGCTCACCTGATGAATCTCCTTGTTTCGCCTAAATTTGGAATGCTATTCTAAAAACAAAATTGATTACAAATCCATCCGAAAGAGGCAGAAATGCAAAAAAAAGCGGACGGCATCGTCCCGGTGATGCTCACGCCCTTCACCGACGACAATCGCATCGACTGGGAAGGGCTGGGCCGACTCGTCGACTGGTACGTGGATCATGGGGCCGACACCCTGTTCGCGGTGTGCCAGTCGAGCGAGATGCAGCGCCTGACCCTTGCGGAACGGGTCGAACTGGCGCGTAGGACGGTGGAGTTTGCCGCCGGTCGCGTGACGGTCATCGGCTCCGGACACATCAGCGACGCGCCCGAGGCGCAACGCGAGGAGCTGAAGGCGATGGCGGCGACCGGCGTCGACGCGATGGTCTTTGTCACCAACCACCTCGACCCGAACAACAGCGGGACCGAGGCGTTTCGCGCCGGACTGGACCTCGCGATGGGCAGCGTTCCGTCGGACATGCCGCTTGGTCTCTACGAATGCCCCGCGCCCTACCGACGCCTGCTGAGCGATGACGAGTTCAAGCTGTGCCGCGACTCGGGGCGCTTCGTGACGCTCAAGGACGTCTCCTGCGACATCGACACCGTCCGTCGCCGCGTGGCGATGGCCGATGGGTCGGACTTTGCCGTGGTGAATGCCAATGCCGCCATCGCCGCAGAGGCGATGCGCGCCGGGGGCAAGGGCTTTGCCGGGGTGTTCACCAACATCCATCCCGACCTCTACGCCTGGCTCTATGCCAACCGCGATGCCGACAGCGACCTGCGGCGGCGGCTGGAAGTCTTCCTCGCGCTGGCGGCGATGGCGGAACCGATGGGCTATCCGGGGCTGGCAAAGATTTATCACACGCGCCTCGGGACCTTCGGCTCGGCCCATTCGCGGGTGACCGACTTTGACATCACCGAGCGCTACTGGGCGGTCATGGACCTGCTGGAGCATATCGAGACCGGGACCACGCAGTTCCGGGCGGAGATCGCGGCGCAGGCGGTGGCATGACCATCCTCAACGTCGGGTCGATCAACTGGGACCGGGTCTTGCGAGTGCCGCATTTCCCGGCCCCGGGCGAGACACTTCAGGCCAGCTCGGTGCAGATCGGGTTGGGCGGCAAGGGACTGAACCAGACCGTTGCCATCACGCGCGCGGGCGGTGCCGTACGTCACGTGGGCGCGGTGGGGGCGAACGACCAGCGCGTTCGCGAGGCGCTCGCCGGATTGGGTGTGGACGGAGCAGGGATTGCCGGGGTCGAGGGCTGCGAGACGGGCAGCGCGACGATCTTCGTCGATGGCGAAGGCGAGAACCTGATCGTGCTGGACCCGGGCGCGAACCGCGCGATCCCGGACGAGGTCGTCGCGCAGGCGATCGGGGAGTCTGCCGCGGGGGACTGGCTGCTGATCCAGAACGAGACCAATCAGGCCGGAGACTGCGCACGGCTGGCCCGCGCCCACGGGATGCGCGTTGCGCTCTCCGCAGCGCCCTTCGTGGCCGAGGTGGTCGTGCCGCTGCTGGACACGGTGGACCTGCTGTCGGTCAACGCGGTGGAACTGCAACAGCTGGTCACGGCGGTCGGCGGAGAGGACAGGCTGCCCGCCGGGCTGGCGCTGCTGGTCACGCGCGGGGCGGAGGGGGCGGAGTACATCGCGCAGGGCCGGTCCCAGCGCGTCGATGCGCTTCGCGTGCCCGTGGTCGATACCACCGGGGCGGGGGACGTATTCCTCGGCGTCTTCCTTGCCGAGCTGGACCGCGACCGCCCGGTCGCGGCGGCTCTGGGACTCGCGTCAGCCGCTGCAGCCGTGCAGGTCGGCCGCAAGGGCGCGGTCGGGGCGATCCCGACGCGCGCCGAAGCCGAGGCGATGCTGGACCCGCGCTGAGGCTGCCTAACCGGCACGCCGCAGGATCAGCGCGCCGTGGTAGGCCGGGTCGCCATAGGCGCCCATGAGCATCAGGTTCTCCAGCGTCGTGGGGGTGCAGTCGATGTCGGCTATGCCCTCGCCATCCTCCGGCTCCGACCACGGGTCATTGACCAGAAACAGCCCATCACGCTCGGCATGGATCAGGATCCAGTGCGGGGCGTGGTGGTCGTGGGTGTGGCACTGGTCGATCAGCAGGATCACCTGCGCGCCGGTGCGCACGGCCTCGGTGAGTTGTTCGGGGGTGATGGCGGTTGGGATGATGGGCAGGCTCGCCTGCGCTTGTTCCCGGAACTCGGCCTGGACAAAGCGGATGATGCCCTTCTTTTCCTCGGTGCTGGCGCGGTCGACCAGCACGGCGTCGGTGGCGTCGAAGTAAACCGTCACGTCGAAGCCGCGTTTCGCGCAGGAGAGTGCGAGGCCGTAGGGGTCGCAGCCGCCGGGGCCGGTGAGGCTGACGATGGAGGTCGCCTCGCGCCAGATGGCGATTTCCTCGCTGCGCGACACCTCGGGGGCCATCGCCATGCAGAGCGAGACGGGGCCGCAGGTGAAGCCGGTGCTCTGTCGGTACTGGCCAGTCTCGTACTGGCTGACGACCTCGGGGCCGATCCAGCGCTGGGCATAGCCGCGCGCGGTGTCGGTAAGGGCGAGGTCGGCAATGGCCTCGGGCTGATCGGGGGTGGCGCGGAGCAGGCGGATACTCTCGGCCTCGGCGAAGGCGAGGACGCCCTCGGCCAGCGCGGTTCCGTGACCGTTCGCGTGCCAGCCGATCACCACGGCCATCTCGGAGGTGCGGCGCTGGCGCAGCACGGCGATGGCGGCGGGCGCGGCCGGGTCACCGATGCCGATGGCGTGGATGCGGGCGGCCTGCGGTCGTTGGGCCGGTGCGACCCCCTCGGGCAGGGCCTCGGGCGCGATGCGGAAGGGGGCGGTGGCAAGGGTCGTGGTCATCACGCGATCTCCGTGGCGAGGTGGGCAAGGCAGTCGCCGCGCTGGACGAGGCCCGGGTGGCGCAGGCAGAAGACGGTGCCCTCGCGTTGAAAATGCTGGTCGCTGGGCGCGTCGGCAAGGTCCTCCGTGCTCCAGATCGCGCCGCAGAGCGCGCCGCCGTCGATCCTGTCGCCAAGGTCCACCGCCGGTTCGAAGACGCCGGAGCGGGTGGCGTAGACGTAGTAGTCGCGCCCGGCGATGCGGTACTCGGCGGCGGCGGGGAGGTCGGGTGCCGGTTCGTCGATCAGCCCCCAGTGCGACAGCAGGCGACGAAGGCCGCGCTCGACCAGCCGCACGCCCCCGCGCGAGACCGAGCCGCCGCCGCCGAATTCGCCGCCGAGAGAGACGACCTGCTGGCGGTTTGCCTCGGAGGTCGAGAGGCGCGTGTCGGGGGAGTAGTCCCAGATCACGATGCGCTCGGCCCCGAAGGCGCGGGCAGAGGTCAGGGCGGTGTCGTCGAGGCTGGTGATGCCGCTACGGCGGGTGGAGACGAAGGGCAGGTACTGCAGAGAGGAGCCGCCCGCGTGGGTGTCGTGGTAGTAGTCGGACATCGGCAGCAGCACGGTGGAGACATAGTGCGCGATGGACGAGGTCGGCCCGTTGGCCGGATCACCGGGGTAGGCGCGATTGAGGTTGCCACCGTCCTCGGGCGAGGTGCGCAGCCCGGCGCGGAAGGCGGGGGCGTTCAGCATCGGCAGGGCGATGATGCGGCCCCGGACCTGCTCGGGCTTCAGCGAGTTCAGCAGGCGGCGGATGGCCACCGGTCCCTCGTATTCATCGCCGTGGGTGCCGCCGGTCAGCAGCACGGTGGGCCCGGGGCCGCCCGACATCACGGCGACGGGGATGGTGAGGACGCCATAGGCCGAGCGGTGCACCGAGTGGGGCAGGCAGAGGTCGCCGGTCTGGTAACCTTCGGCCTCGTAATCGACGGTGGCCCAGATCTGGGTGGTCAAGTCAGTGTCTCCTCGGTGAGGTCTTGCCTGCGCGCGGCGGCGCGGCGGTAGAGGTCGAGCGCGGCGGCCATGCGCGGCGTCGGTTCGGTGTGACGGCCCGCATGGGGCGGCAGGGTGTCGGTGTGCCAGCAGGCGACCGCGTGTTCGGGGCCGGACAGCGGGGGGACGCTGGCGGCGCATTGGGCGGTGGCGTGGGGGCAGCGGGTGCGAAAGGCGCAGCCGGAGGGGAGCGCCAGCGGGCTCGGCACCTCGCCCGAAAGCGCCGCGCCGGGGCCGGTGGTGCCGGGCAGCGGCTCGGGCGTGGCCGAAATCAGCGCGCGGGTATAGGGGTGGCGCGGGTGGTCGAAGACCTGCTCGGTCGGGCCCTCCTCGACGATGCGGCCAAGGTACATGACCGCGACCCGGTGCGAGATGTGCCGCACCAGCGACAGCCCGTGCGAGATGAACAGCAGGCTGACGCCGGTCCGGCGCTGGATGTCCTGCAACAGGTTGGCGATCTGGGCCTGCACCGAGACGTCGAGGGCCGAGACCGCCTCGTCGCAGACGATCAGGCGCGGCTCGGCGGCGAGCGCCCGGGCGATGGCGACGCGCTGGCGTTGACCGCCGGAGAGCTCGTGCGGATAGCGTTCGGCGAGCGCCGGGCGCAGGCCGACGAGGGTCAGCGTTTCGGCCACCCGGCGGCCAACATCGCGCCGCTCGACCAGACCATGCAGCAGGGCGGGTTCGGCGATGAGGTCGCCAACGCTCATGCGCGGGTTCAGCGAGCCAAAGGGGTCCTGAAACACTACCTGGATCTGACGGGCGCGGGCCTTGCCCTTCAGCGCAGGCTTGCCCTCGACCAGCAGCTCGCCCGAGGTCGCGGGCAGCAATCCGGCCACGATCCGCCCGAGCGTGGACTTGCCGCAGCCGGACTCCCCGACCAGCGCAAGGGTCTCGCCCGGGTGCAGCACGAGGTCGATCCCGTCCAGCGCGCGCAGGGTCCGGCGACGGCCCAGCACGCCGCCGCGCAGGTGAAAGTCGCGGGTCACGTCGCGCAGGGTCAGCAGGGTCATGCGCGCGTCTCCAGCGTTTCCAGCAGCGGGGCATAGTGGCAGGCCGAGCGGCGGTTGCCTGCCAGCGGGCGCAGGTCGGGACGCTGGGTCGCACACCTGTGGTCGGCAAAGGGGCAGCGCGGGTGGAAATGGCAGCCCGGGGGCATCTGGCGCAGGTCGGGCACCGTACCGGCGATGGGCAGCATCGCGGCACCGCGCTGGTTCAGCTGGGGCATCGAGCCGAGCAGGCCGAGGGTGTAGGGATGCTCGGGGCTCTCGAACAGGTCGGAGGCGCTGGCGGTCTCGACCATGCGGCCCGCGTAGAGCACGGCGACACGGTCGGCCATCTCGGCCACGACGCCCATGTCGTGGGTGATGAAGAGCGTCGCGGTGCCGTTGTCGCGGGCGAGGTCGCGGATCAGGTCGAGGATCTGGGCCTGCACGGTCACGTCGAGCGCGGTGGTCGGCTCGTCGGCGATCAGCAGGCGGGGGCGGTGGATCAGGGCCATGGCGATGAGCGCGCGCTGGCGCATGCCGCCGGAGAGTTCGTGCGGATAGGCGCGCACCCGCAGTTCGGGCGAGGGGATGCCAGTGGCCGCCAGCGCCTCGATCGCGCGGGCGCGGGCCTTGGGCGTCGGGATGTCCTCGTGCAGTCGGATCGCCTCGATCAGCTGGTCGCCGATGCGCTGGACCGGGTTCAGCGCGGTCGAGGGCTCCTGAAAGATCATCGCCATGTCGCGCCCGCGCAGGTCGCGGCGGGTGCGTTTCGACATGGCCTGCAGGTCTTCGCCGTCGAAGATCAGGCCGCTGGCGGTGAGCTCTGCGGTGGGCGGCAGCAGGCCCATCACGGCGAGCGACAGGACGGACTTGCCCGAGCCGCTCTCGCCCACCACGGCGACCGTCTCGCCGGGGCGGATCGAGAGGCTGATGCCGTCGAGCGCGGGCAGCGGCCCGCTGTCGGTGCGGAAGGTGACCGAGAGGTTCTCGACCGTGAGGAGCGGCGGGGCGGTCATGACGGAGTCGGGCAGGGTCATGTGTTTCACGAGGCCCTCCGGTCGCCCGCGTCGCGCAGCGCATCGCCGAGCAGGTTGAAGGAGAGGACGATCACGAAAATCAGGATCGAGGCGGCGGTGGAGACATGCGGTGCGATGAAGAGGAACGAGCGCCCCTCGGCGGCGATGGAGCCGAGTTCGGCCGTGGGCGGCTGCAGGCCGAGCCCGAGGAAGCCGAGGGTGGCGGCCAGCAGCACAGCATCGCCGAAGGCCAGCGTGGTGTAGGTGAGGATCGGCGGGTAGGCGTTGGCCAGCAGGTAGCGGCCGAGCAGGCTGCGGTCGGGCAGACCGATAGAGCGACCGCTGTCCATGTAGTCCTGCGCCATGACCGAGAGCGCGGCACCGCGCGAGATGCGGGCGATGCCGGGCATGACCGAGAGGCCGACGGCGATGATCAGGCTGTCGAGGCCGGGGCCGAGGATGGCGGCGAGCGAAAGGCCGAAGAGGATCGAGGGGAACGAGAGGAACACGTCGATCACCCGCATGAACACCCCGTCGAGGCGGCGGTAGAAGGCGGCGCAGAGGCCGATCGCCCCGCCGAGCAGCGCCCCGAAGGCCGTCCCGGCGCAGCCGATCAGCAGCGTGGTGCGGGCGCCGTAGAGCAGGCGGGTCAGCAGGTCGCGGCCCTGGCTGTCGGTGCCGAGGAGGTGCTCGGCGCTGGGCGGCTTCAGGCGCTGACGCAGGGCCGTCTCGTAAGGGTCGAAGGACGTGAGCCAGGGGGCGAAGATGGCGGCCAGCGCGATCAGGATCAGCACGCCGAGCGCAATCGTCACCATCGGATTGCGGCGCAGCCGCCGCCAGGTGCGCGAGCCGCTGCCGGTATAGGTCGCGTCGGTCATGATCTGGACCCGATGCGCGGGTCGGCGAGTTCGTTCAGCACGTCGACGGTGATGTTCACGAGGATGAAGGCCGAGGCGAGGAAGATGATCGCGCCCTGTGCCATCGGGTAGTCGCCGGTGATGATCGAGCCGACGGCGAGGCGGCCGACACCGGGCCATGAGAAGATGGTCTCGGTCACCACGGCGCCGCCCATCAGCGTGCCGACCTGCAGGCCGACGAGGGTGATGATCGGCAGAAGGGCGGTGCGCAGCGCGTGGTTCAGCACGACACGAAGCTCGGAGGCGCCCTTGGCGCGGGCGGTGCGCACATGGTCGGCATGCAGCGCGTCGGACAGGGTGGTGCGGGTCATCCGCGCAACGGGGCCGACGAGGATCAGGCCAAGCGCGGTGGCGGGCAGCAGGATGTGAGACAGGCCCTCGGCGGTCCAGAGCGGCCCGCCGCGCCCCTGGATCGGAAAGGCGCGGGTGCGGGCGGCGAACTGGATCATCAGCAGGCCGACCCAGAAGACGGGGACCGAGACGCCCATGACCGAGACGGCCATGACGAGCCGGTCGACGATGCCGCCCCGGCGCAGCGCGGCGAGGATGCCGAGGGCCAGCGCGGTGGGCACGGCCCAGATCATCGCGGCGCACATCAGCTCGATGGTCGGCCCGGCGGCGCGCAGGAGTTCGGCGGAGACCGAGGCGTTGTTGATCACGGACTGGCCCATGTCGCCGGTGACGACCCGGGAAATGTACCAGACGAATTGCAGCAGGATCGGCTGGTCGAGCCCGAGGTGACGGCGGATGGCCTCGATCTCGTCGTCGGTGCCCTGCGGTCCGGCGATGGCGACCGCGGGGTCGGCGGGGATCACCTGAAGCATCAGGAAGCCGATCAGCAGGACACCTGCGAGAACGATCAGGGAGATTCCGGCGCGGCGGAGCAGTCTGGCGATCATGCTTGGGGTCTCCGGATGTGCCACGGCCCCCGGGGGAGGCCGTGGCGGCTGGCGTGAGTGGCAGTCATCAATTCAATTCGAGGTTCAGGCCGGTCCCGAAGGCCGCCCCCGAGATCCCGGCGGGCTGGAACTCCTTGAGGCGCGGACCGATGGCCACAGTGGGCTTCTCCAGCAGCAGGGGCTTCCACAGGATCGACTCGTGCAGGTGCTTGCCGAGCGCCATGAACGCCTTGGCGCGAGCCTCGTCGTTCACCGCGCTGTTGCCTTCGGCCAGCAGCTTGTCGGTCTCTGCGTCGTCCCACATCATCCGGTTGGGCGAGGGGATCGAGTCGGACGAGAAGTAGAGGTTCAGCGCGTCGCCTGCGTTCAGGTAGGGATAGTCCATCTGGTAGAGGTCATAGGTCTGCTCGCGCAGCTTGGCCCAGATCGCGGTCGAGTCGTAGAGTTCGACGTTCAGGTCGATCCCCGCCTTGCGCAGGTCGCCCTGGATCGCCTCGGCCTGTTCCCGCGAAGTGTTGAAGCCGTAGTAGGTAAGCGCGAGTTTCTCGCCGTCCTTCTGCCAGAACCCGTCGCTGCCCATGGTGAAGCCTTCCTCTTCCAACAGCGCCTTGGTCTTGTCCGGGTCGTAGGCGAAGGGCGCGAGGTCGGTGGACGGGTCGAAGTCGAGCGCATCCTCGGAATAGTAGGCCTCGGCGGGCTTTACCGTGCCGAAGAAGATCGCATCGGCAATCGCACCCTGGTCGATGGCGTGGCTCACCGCCTCGCGGACCTTGATGTCCTGCATGAACGGCCGGGTGACCTTCATCCCGACGTAGTGGGTGCGGAAGCTGGCGACCGGCTGGATCAGCTTGAAGCCGGGGTCGGCCTCGAACTGGGCAAAGGCCCAGGCGGGCAGGGCGTAGGTGCCGTCGATCTCGCCCGCCTGAAGGCTGGCCACTAGGGTCGCTTCCTCGGGGATGATCTTCCACACCACCTCGTCCACCTTGGCCGGGCCGGTGTTGCCCAGTGCGGCGGTGCCCCAGGCGTAGCCTTCGTGTTTCTTCAGCACGAGGCTGTCGTTCGGGGTCCAGCTGTCGAAGCAGTAGGCGCCGGTGCCGTTGAAGGCCTTTACGCCAAAGTCATCGCCAAGGGACGCGGCCTGTTCGGGATCGATGATGATGAAGTTGAACTGGGCCATCTGGTAGAGCAGGCCCGAGCTCGGCGACTTGAGCTTGTAGACGACGGTGTAGTCGTCCGGCGCGGTGATGCTGTCGACGGTGCCCGCCTTCCACGCGCTGACATAGGGTCCTTCGGGGGTGAGCCAGCGCTCCATGCTGCCGACCACGTCCTTGGCGGTGAAGGCCTTGCCGTCGCAATAGGTCACGTCCTTGCGCAGGTGGAAGGTATAGGTCAGCCCGTCGTCGGACAGTTCCCAGCTTTCGGCGAGGGCCGGTTCGACGGTCTTGAGGTCATGCGACAGCGTCACCAGCGTGTCGCCCATCATGTAGAGGACTTCGGCGGCGGCAAGGGCGCTGGAGCGCTGCGGATCGTAGCGGTCGGCGTCCGAGGTGCGGCCGATGGTGACGGTGCCCTCGGCCTGCGCGGCGCCGGCGGCGGTGATCGCGGCGAGCGCTACGCCGCCGGCCAGGCGCGCAAGACTGGATGTGCGGGAAAGTGACATGGGGGTGCTCCTGTTGGAGAAGAGGCGGAGGTTTGGTCCTTACCAGTCCCGCAGGTCATGATCGCAATGACTCCGGGGTGCCGCTTCGGACTTGTTATTGTGGGGTCAGGCTATGCGCGTGCTGCGGCGCAGCCAAACGGTGAATCTGCGTGAATTCATTCCTCTGGGGAATGATCTCTAGTCCCCGGTCCACGCCGACGCCTCGGCCAGCAGCCAGTCGCGAAAGGCCGCAAGTTCGCCCATCTGCTGTTTGCGTTCCGGGTGGACCAGGAAATACGAGCCCGGCGTTCTCATGCTGCGCGCAAAGGGGCGGTCGAGTTCGCCCGCCTCCACGTGTTCCTGCGCCATGAAACTGGGCACCAGCCCGACCCCCAGCCCGTGGCGTGCGCCCCTGATGATCATGTCGAAGGTCTCGAACCGGCTGCCGCGAAAGGCCTGCGTGCTGTTCAGCGCGCCTTCTTCCAGCCAGTGCTGCCAGTCGCGCGGGCGCGCCCGGTGGTGTAGCAGCGGCAGCTTGTCGAGCGCGGCGGCATCCTCCGGCGCGATCAGCCCGGGCCGCGCGACCGGCACCATGCGCTCGCCGAACAGCAGGTCCGAGGGCCCGCCGGGCCATGAACTCGCCGAGTAGAAGATGGCGGCGTCAATGTTCTCCTGCACCATGTCGAAGGGCCACTGGCGCGAGGTGACGTTGAGCGAGATCTCGGGGTGCTGCGCCGTGAAGGCGGCGATGCGCGGCAGCAGCCAGTGATTGCCGAAGGAGGGCAGGGTGGCGATGTTGAGCGTGACGCCGCCGGGACGGAAGGCGAGCGTCTCCATCGTTGCCTCTTCCATGATCTCCAGCGCCTCGCGGATGCGGCTGAGATAATGCGCCCCCGCTTCGGTCAGCACGATCCGCTGGCGGACGCGCTCGAACAGGCGGGTGCCCAGCCAGTCCTCCAGCGCGGCGATGCGCTTGGACACGGCGGACTGGCTCATGTTCAGCTCTTCCGCGGCGCGGGTAAAGCTGCCGTGCCGCGCCGAGGCCTCGAAGACGGTGAGCGAGGGGAGGGAGGGAAGTACGCGACGCATGGGGGCAAGCCTGTGGTTTGCCTCACTCGACCACGCGCCTGCGCAACGGGCAAGGGGCCAGTGACCGGGGCGCGGGGCAGCGGAGGCAGTTGCGTAGCGGGCGGGCAGGGACGGCGGTTGTTGCCCTGAACGGCTGCCCAATCCCTGCCGAAAGCTCGACACAATCCTCTGGCAGTCTGCCCGGGTTCGAAACCAAGGTGGAGAGCGGGATGACCGAGCGATTGGCAGTCCTGGTGGATGGAGACAATGTGAGCGGGGCCTATGCCTCGCGCATCGCGGCGGCGGCGCGCGAACACGGCGCGCCCGATGTGATGCGGGTTTATGCGGATGCGGGCTGCAAGTCGGAATGGCTGTCGGCGCCCGGGTTCCGGATGATCCACGCGGGGTGCGGCAAGAACGCCTCGGACCTGCTGCTGGCGATCGACGCGATGGAACTGGCGCTGTCGAACCGGCTCGACCGGTTCGTCCTCGTCAGTTCGGACGGGGACTTCTCGCATCTCGCCCTGCGGCTGCGGGAATATGGCTATCCCGTGCTGGGCATGGGCGAGGTCAAGGCGCCCGCCTCGTTCCGCAGTGCCTGCTCTTCATTCGCCGAACTGGCGCCTATCGCGGTGGTCGCGCCCAGCAGTACCTCCGCCACACCGAAGAAGCTCTCGACCAACGACATCGACCGCCTGATCCGACCGCTGATCGTCCGCGACAGCACCGATGGAACCGGCCTCCCGATCTCGAAGCTCAGCGAGCGGATGTACTGCGAACACGGCATCCGGATCAGCCGCCACCCGGAGAAGACATGGCGCGGCTACCTGCTGGCGCGGCCGCATCTCTATGACCTCGACCCGCGCGGGGCCAAGGCCAAGGTCCGCCTGCGCAAGGCGGAACTGGTCGCCTAGGCGACTTCCTGCGTCTCGGGCGCGGGCCAGGTCTCCTTGCCAAAGGCCTGCATCTGATCTTCCGCCCAGAAGCGGATGTCCTGCTTGTGCACCATCGCGCGGCTTTCCCTCATCCGGCCCAGCCGCTCCTCGCGCGGCATGTCCAGTGCGAACTGGATCGCGCTGTCCATCGACTTGTGCGAGAAGGGATTGGTCGGCACCGCGGCGGCCAGTTCCACCGCGGCCCCGGCGAATTCGGAGAGCACCAGCACCCCGTCTCCGTCGGTGCGGGCCGCGCAGAATTCCTTGCAGACAAGGTTCATGCCATCGGCCAGCGGCGTGATCCACGCGACATCGGCGGCACGGTAGTAGGCGACGAGGTCGGTAAAGGGCACCGGGCGCGAGATCAGCGAGACCGGCTGCCAGTCGAAGGAGCCATAACGCCCGTTGATCTTGCCGGCGAGCTGTTCGAGGTCCTGCTGGATCTCGACATAGGCGGTCATGTTCCGGTTGGCGGCGACCGAGACATGCATCAGGCGGACCTTGCCACGCAGGTCGGGGCGGGTTTCCAGCAGCCGCTCGAAGCTTTCCAGCTGTTCGATGCCCCCCTTGGTGTAATCGGTGCGACCGACCGAGAGGATAAGCTGGCGGTTGCCCAGTTCCTGCCGGATCTCGACGACGCGGCGCTCGGTTTCCTCGCGCGAGACCACCTGCTCGATATAGTCGACGTCGACGCCCACCGGGCTCGCCTGCATCCGGATCGTGCGGCCGCCATAGCCGATCTCGGTCACCATGCTCTGTTCCGCCAGCGCGGTGTTCTCCGACCAGAGCTCGGGTTTCACCTTCTCGCGCTTCAGCGTCTCGACCTCCAGCAGCGAGCGGGCGGCGGCAACGAAGTTGTTGGCATAGCGCGGAATGTGAAAGCCCACGACGTCGCAGGCCAGCAGGCTTTCGAGGATTTCCTTGCGCCAGGGCAGCACGTTGAAGATGTCGGCACCGGGAAAGGGCGTGTGGTGGAAGAAGGAGATCTTCACGTCGGGACGCAGGCGCCGCAGGTATCCGGGCACCAACCACAGGTTGTAGTCGTGCACCCAGACCACGGCACCGGGCGCGGCCTCGGCAGCGGCAGCCTCGGCAAAGGCCCAGTTCACCTCGCGAAAGGTCGGCCAGTCTACGGGGTCGTAGTTGTAGCGTTCCTTGAAGCCGTGAAGGATCGGCCAGAAGGCTTCCTTGGACGAGACGTGATAGAAGCTGGTGACCTGCGCCGGGGTCAGCGGCAGGCGCGAGACGGTGTACTTGCCATAGTTGTCGTCGATCTCGATGACGCGTTCGAAGTCGGGTGCCGAAGGATCGTCGGCGTGTTTCCACGCGATCCATGCGCCCTTTTCGAAGCGTCCGAAAAAGCTCTTGAGCGTCGGGACGATGCCGTTCGGGCTCTTGTTCTCCCGGTACTCGATCTTTCCGTCGACCTCGACCTCCTCGTAGGGCTGGCGGTGGTAGACGATGACGAGGTTGGAAGACATGTCAGGCTCCTTTCGGGATGTCGTGCAGGTCGAAGGCGGCGATGGCCTCGAGGATTCCGGCGGCACCGTGGGCGGATGCGAGGTGCACCCAATCGTGCCCGGCCAGCCCCTCGATCAGCGCGGGTTCGGAATTGCCGACCGCGACGGAGGGCAGGCCGGAGGTCAGCATCGAGTGGTCGTTCATGGTGTCCCCGGCGCAGAGGACGCGCGCGCCCGGGATGCCGAGGTGGTCGACCAGGCGGCGGATCGACGGGCCCTTGGACACGCCCGCCGGCAGCACGTCGAAGAAGCGGTTGTCGGAGATCAGCCAGTCGAGGCCGAGGTCGCGGACCTTCTGCTCGGCGGCGGGATCGTAGGCACCGGGCGTGAGGTCATAGCTCACGCGGTAGCGGAAGGCGGTGGGCTGCAGCGTGAGGCCCGGATGCCCCTGAAGGGCGGCGCGCACACGGTCGCCGCTGTCGTTCCAGCGCGCGGCGATGTCGGCCTCGAGCGGGGCGATGGGGGCTATGGCTCCGTCGGGCAGGACCTCGGCAATCGTCGTGCCCACGTCGCCGACCACGTACTCGGGCCAAGGTAGGCCCTGTTCGCGGCACATCTCCATGATGAAATCCGGGTCGCGCCCGGTGACGAAGATCAGGCCGATGCTGTCGCGGTTCGCCTCGATCCAGTCATAGAGGCGCGCGCGCTCCTGATCGCTGCCGCCGAGGAAGGTTCCATCGAGATCGGTCGCAAGGGTGAAGCGGCGCGCGGCGATGGCCGGGCGCGGTGTGGCGTGCACGTTCATGGGTCAGTCGGCTCCGAATTGCAGCGGAAGGTCGGGCGAGGGATGGTCCAGCGAGAGATCGAGCGCATAGGGTTCGGCCTCGATGGGGCGGGCCCAGAGCTCGGTGAAGGCCTGTTGCAGGCGGGCGCCCTTGTGCAGCACCGCGTTCACCGTCTCGCAGATCGGCATGGGGACCGACACGCGATGGGCAAGGTCGGTGACCGACACGGCATTGACCTCGCCCTCGACCACCACGTTACGGCCTTCGAAACAGGAGGGGCGGGCGATGCCCTGACCCAGCTGGTGGCCCAGCGACATGTTGCGCGAGGTGGTGGAGGAGCAGGTCAGCGTCAGGTCGCCCGCGCCGGAGAGGCCGGTCACCGTTTCGCGGCGACCGCCGAGCGCCTGCGCCAGCAGCTTCATCTCGTCGATGCCCCGGGTGATCAGCGCGGCGCGGGTGTTCTCGGCGAAACCGGCGCCCGACATCATCCCGCAGGCGATGGCGATCACGTTCTTGACCGCGCCGCCGACCTCGACCCCGACGAGATCGTCCGAGACATAGGGCCGGAACCCGCCGCCCGAGAGCGACATGGCAAGCCGCGCGGCGGGGCTGCTGCGCGGATCGAGACGGTCGGCATAGGTAAAGGGAAACGCGACGGTTGCGGCGGTGGGATAGTCGAGCGCGGTCTCGCGGGCAAAGGTGGGCCCCGATACGGCGCCGACCGGGTGGCCCGGCAGTTCCTGAGAGACGACCTCGGAGAGGAGCAGGCCCGAGCGGCGTTCGACGCCCTTGCAGGCCAGCGCGATGGGAATGCGGTCGGGCAGGTGCGGCGCGATGGCCTGACACATGGGCCTGAGCGTGGAGGAAGGGGTGACCAGCAGAACCGCCTCGGCGCCGTCGAGCGCCTCGGCGAGGCTGGCGGTGGCGCGGATGCCTGTGGGCAGGGTCACGCCGGGCAGGTACTCGGCGTTCTCCGCCGCGCGCGCGATGCTGTCGGCAAGATCGGGGCGACGGGCCCAGAGGCGCACCTGCCGCCCGTTGCGGGCAAGCACGGAGGCGAGGGCGGTTCCCCAGCTGCCAGCGCCGAGCACGGCGATCCGGCCAAAGGGACGGGACGGTTTATGCGTGGGGGTATCCTTGATGGGAGCGCCTTTCGGTTGCCCTTCGGTCTGGTCTCTCGTTCTGGTTCTGCGCGCTCCCCCGCCCTGTCACAGGCCGCGCGGCTTGGGTTCGGATGGCCCGGCACGTCCTCCCCCGGGCGATCCGGCGACCAGCGAAATCTCGCCGGTGCCAGTGAGCTAGAGACTAACCCCCAGACGTCAGATATCAAGGAAGGATTTGCCGCAGTGCGGCAATACCTTGGCAGAAAAGGGAAATTACCCGGTTCTGCCTTCGCGTCTGCCGCATCGCTTAGTGGGGTGACCTCACTCCGGGGCGGTGGGCGCGGGGCGCATGGTGGCGATCAGTTCGGCCACCTTGATCCCGAACTTGCGCATCTCCGAGCGGTTGATGATGACCCCATCGCCGGTCAGGTAGAGCCAGTCGGTCGCGTCCAGCACGTGACCGCCCGCGTCCTCGGGCAGCCGGATACGATAGCTCATCTTAAGGGTCGCGCCGGAAAGCTCCCCCCTCGCCTCGCCGATGATGTCATCAGCGGTCGCGGTGAAATGCGTCGCATCCTGCATCAGCAGCGTCCACTTGCGGTTCTGGGTGCGGCCGTTGGCGTAGGTGAAGGCCTCGGTCAGGGTGCCGGTGTCACCTTCCCAGTCCCCGACCATCCGCGCGGTGAAGCGGCTGGTGACGCGGCCGGTCGGGCCATAGATGATCCCCTCGCACAACAGGTCCCCCGACAGGTGGCGCTGCAACGAGAAGGCGGGTTCGGTCCCGGCGTAGTCCGCCGGGCTCTGGGCGCGGAAGCTCAGCCAGACGCTGCGGGCGGCGAAGGCGAGGACGATCAGGAGCAGGAGGGCGGCGATCAGTTTCATGCGAGGCGGTGCTCCTTGGCCGGGAGGGTGAAGACGAGTGCCAGCGCGACCAGCTTCAGCGCGCAGGGCAGGACGGCGTAGGCGAGGTTCAGCGCGCCGAGGCTGCGGGCGCTGTTCGCCGTGCCGGGGACAAAGCCGAACCGGTCCAGCAGCGGCAGCAGCGTGGCGGCGGCGAGGGCGAGGCCCAGCTTGGTGGCGAAGGACCAGATGCCGAAGGCCATCGAGGCGTTGATGCGCGAGCGGGTCAGCACGATCGAGAACATGGCCGGCAGGATCACGAGGTCGGCCCCCGTTGCCGCCCCGGAGAGCAGGCAGACGAGGGCGAAACCGGCCAGGTTGCCGGGCGCCAGCAGGGCCGCGCCGGAAAACCCGAGAATGGCCAGCGGCATGGCGACGAGCAGGGTGGCGCGCGGCCCGATCCTGTGGCTGGCCGCTGTCCAGAGCGGGACGCTGAGCCCGGCGCTGAGAAAGAACAGGACCAGCAGCGGGCCCGCCATCCCGGCAAGCTGCAGGCGATCCTCGACGAAGAACAGGAAGAGGGTCGAGGTCACCGCGACGGGCAGACTGTTGACCAGCGCCAGCAGAAGCAGGCGCAGCGCCCCCGCATCCGCAAGATCGGCGAGGCGGAAGCCTTCACCGCGCACCACCGGGCGCCGCCACATGGGGCGCGTCAGCACTGCGGTCGCGATGGCGAGGCCGCCAAGCAGGTAGCCGAAGGCGGGATAGCCCTGATGGGCCGCCCCAAGCGCGACGAGGGCGGCGGGCGCGATGGCTGACAGGAGGACCCCGGCCAGCATGCCGCCCTCGCGGAAGGCGGCCAGCGTCATCAATCCGCTGTCATCGGCGCGCTCGGCCAGCGTGGCGCTGCGCCCGTAGAGGAGGATCGAACCGAGGCTGTAGGCGGAGAACAGGAGAACCAGCACGAGGAACAGTTTCAGCGTGACCGACGTGCCCACCTGCAGCGAAAAGAGCAGGGGGAAGCCGACCGCGAGCCCGGTTGCCGCGAGCATGGCGAAGAGGCCCTGCCGCTCGGGCCAGCGGTCGATGGCCCAGCCAAGGGCGGGGTCCTGCACGAGGTCGATCACGCGCAGCGCCAGAAGCAGGGTGCCGAGCGTCCCGAGCCCGATCCCGAGTTCGACCGAGGCAAAGCGCGGCAGGTGGATGTAGAGCGGGATGCCCACCGCCGCCAGCATCAGGGCATAGAGGCTGACGCGCGGGTAGATCATCATTCGCTCTTGAGCTGGCGGGTGAAGGCCGGGGCGCGGGTGTCAGGGCCGAGGAAGATCGACATGAAGCGTTCCTTGATGCGCGGGTGGCGCAGGTCGCAGGTCTGGCGGTCGTTGAACCAGAACTTCAGCCGGTCCGGCCCGGCCGAAACCGCGGTGAACCGGTCCCCCTTGCCGACGTTGCGAAAACAGGTGGTCAGCTCGTCGCGCAGCGGCAGCGGCGCACCCAGCCGGTCGAATTCCTGCAGGGTGCTGTCGACCAGCATCTGCTGCGAGAGGTCGCGCAGGTAGGTCAGCTCGAGCCCGAAGTCGCGGGACCAGTCCAGCGCGCCACCCGAGCGGGTGTAGAGCCGCGCGTGGTAGACCGGGAGGCCGACCAGCCGATAGGTCGCCTCTCCGCGCAGCTCGGCGTCGGGCAGGGCCGAGGAGAGAGCCGAACCCAACGCCAGCCCGGGCCATGCGGCCGCGAGGAGTGCGAGCAGGGCCCTAGGCATGGGCCAGCTCGACCTGAACCACGCTCGTCTGGCCGACTGTGAAGGAGGCGGCGCAGATTTCGAGGTAGTATTTCCAATTCCGGAAGAAGGCTTCCCCGTACCCCATCTCGGTCAGCTGGCGCTTGCGCTCGTTCAGGCGCTGGGCCCAGATGCGGCAGGTCTTGCCGTAGTCCTGGCCGAAGTCGAAGCTGTCCTGAACCTTCAGCCCGGCGCGGCGGGCATGGTCCGCGATCACGCGGTCCGAGAGCAGCATCCCGCCCGGGAACACGTACTGGCGGATGTAGTCCGACGAGCTGCGGTAGGTGGCAAAGGCGTCTTCGGCCACGGTGATGGCCTGCACCACGGCGCGCCCTCCCTCGGCGAGGTGGCGCTTGAGGGTGGCGAAGTAGGTCGGCCAGTAGCGTTCGCCCACGGCCTCGATCATCTCGATGGAGACGATGTTGTCGTAGGTCCCCTCGATATCGCGATAGTCGCGCAGCTGGATATCGGCGCGCCCGTCGAGCCGCGCTTCGGCAAAGCTGTGCTGGTTGCGGGAGATGGTGATCCCGGTCACGGCGCGCCCGTCGTCGGCGGCCTGCTCGGCGAAGCCACCCCAGCCGCAGCCGATCTCGAGCGTACGCTCGCCATCGGCAAGGCGCGAGAGGATCCGCGCGTTCTTGCGCGTCTGCGCCAGAGCGAGGTCGTCATCGGCGGGATCGAAGAGCCCGGCGGAATAGGTCATGCCTTCGTCGAGCCAGAGGGCGTAGAACTCGTTTCCGACGTCATAGTGCGACCGGATGTTGCGCCGTGCCCCGCGCCGCGAATTGGCGCGCAGCATGGTGTCGACAAGGCGGAACTTGGCGGTCTGCATCACCCCCGCCTTGTCGTAGTGGTTCAGCAGGTCGCGGTTGCGCAGGGCGAGGGTCACCAGCCCCTCGACCGAGGGCGTGTCCCACATGCCCTGCACATAGGCCTCGCCCAGCCCGACCTGACCGTTCGACGCAAGGGCCGAGACGGTCGCCCAGTCGTTGATGTTCAGTTCCGCCTCAGGGCCCGAGGTGCCGAACTCGTAGCGCTCCCCCTCGGGGGTGCGCAGGGTCAGCTGGCCCTCACGCAGACGCTCGCAGGTTGAGAGGAACTGCGATTTCAGGGCTTTGTGGGTCAAGTTCATCTTCGCGGTCTCCGAAGGCGTTGGGGCTGTTGAGGGCGCGCACGATCCGCATCGCGCTGGCGATACCGTCCTCGTGAAAGCCGTGGCGGTTGTAGGCACCGGCGAACCACGTGCGGTTGCGGCCCTGCATGTCGCGGATGGCGGATTGGGCGGCGATGGCGGCACGGTCGAACACCGGGTGGGTGAAATCCACTTCGTCGTAGATCGCCTCGTCCGGGATCGTGGCGGTGGGGTTGAGCGTGACGAAGAGCGGGTCGGACTCGGGAATGTCCTGCAGCCGGTTCATCCAGTAGGTGATGCCGATCCCGCCCTGCTGCGAACGATAGCTCCAGCTGGACCAGCAATCGCGGCGCAGCGGCATCTGCCCGGCGTCCCGGTGCAGCACGGCACGGTTGGGCTGGTAACGGATGGCCCCGAGCGCGCGGCTCTCTTCCCCCGTGGCACCGCCGCCGAGCAGGGCGAGCGACTGGTCGGAGTGGCAGGCGAGGATGATCTCGTCGAAGCTTTCGGCTTCGCAGTGATCGGCGCGGACGGTCACTCCGAGCGCGTCACGCTCGACGGTGCGCACCGGCGTACCCGGGCGCAGGGTGCAGCCACGGGCGACCAGCGCGGCCTCGAGCCGGCGGACGTACTCGATGCTGCCACCGCGCACCGTCCACCACTGGTGGGTGCCGACACCCGCCAGCAGCCCGTGGTTGCGGAAGAAGCGGACAAGCGAGCGGGCGGGAAAGCGGTCGACGCTGCCGGTCGGGGTCGACCAGATCGCGCCGCACATGGGCATCAGGTAATGATCGCGGAACCAGCGCCCGAGGCCGAGTTCGGCGACCAATTCGCCGATTGTCACCTCGTCGTCGCGCGCTGCTGTCTCGGCGTCACGGCCAAAGCGCAGGATGTCGGCGATCATGCCATAGAACTGCGGGCGCAGCAGGTTGCGCCTTTGGGCGGTCATCGCGCGCAGCGAGTTCAGGCTGTACTCGATCCGACCGCCGTCGATGCTGGCGCCAAAGCTCATTTCGGACTTGATCACCGGGACGTCGAGGTCGCGGAACAGCCGGGTGAGATAGGGATAGGTTGCATAGTTGAAGACGATGAACCCGGTATCGACCGGCTGGTCGCCGCGCAGCCCCGCGACCACGGTCCGCGCATGTCCGCCAAGGCGCGGCGCGGCTTCGTAGAGGGTCACGTCATGGCGGGGGGACAGGTAGTAGGCGGCGGAGAGCCCCGAGATGCCCCCGCCGACGATGGCGATCCTCTTGCGCGGTCCCTGTGTCTGGTCGAACATGTCGTCCTCTGTCTTTCTGCATTCGTGGAGACTACGCGGCGCCGGGCGTTTCGGATCATTCAGGGATGTCAGATAGTTCCGGGATGCGCGCGGCGACCTGTCCGACCGCATCAAAGGCGCTAAGTGATGCGCCGGGGGTGATCCGTTTCGCGTGCCGCCCCGTATCAGGGACACCATGCTAGATCACATTCAGGCCACCACCCATCATGCCCGGCGCGGCGCCGTGAAGAACGCCTTCCGCTATGGGGTCGATTACGTGCTGAGCGATCTTGGCCCGGCGCGGCCCCGGCTGTTCTCGCGCAACCGGTTCAACCTCTGGTCCCTGCGGGACGAGCGCCACGGTGGCCCGCGCGATGAGGGGCAGGGCGTGGCATGGTTCCGCGAGATTCTGGCCGAGCGCGGTTTCCCGGCCGATCAGGCGCAATTGCTGCTTCTGACCCAGCCGGACCTGTTGTGGTTCCGCTTCAACCCGGTGAGCTTCTGGATTGCCGTGATCGACGGTACGCCCCGCGCCTTCGTCGCCGAGGTGAACAGCACCTTTGGCCAGCGGCACTGTTACTTCTGTGCGCATCCGGATTTCCGGCCGATCCTTGCGACGGACCGGCTGTCGGCGGAGAAACTGATGCATGTTTCCCCGTTCCAGACGGTCGCCGGGCAGTACCACTTCAACTTCGACCTGACCGACAGCGCCGTGCGCATCCGCATCGCCTATGAGAATGGCACTCAGGGGGTGATCGCGACACTGGCGGGGCCAAGGCGCGCGGCGAGCGATGGGTCGCTGCTCTGGGCTGCCGTCCGCAGGCCGTTCGGCGGTGCCCGCGTGCTGGCCCTGATCCACTGGCAGGCCCTGGTCCTCTGGACCAAGCGCGCGCCCTTCCTGCGCCGTCAGCCCGCGCCGGAGCGGTTGCTCTCGGACAACGACAGGCTGCAGATGCCGGGCGAATGACCTTCTCGGGCAAGACCTACTGGCTGGTTGGCGCGAGCGAGGGGCTTGGCCGCGAACTGGCGAAACTGCTGGCGGCCGAGGGCGCGCGGCTGATCCTTTCGGCGCGGAACGAGGACCGGCTTCGGAGCCTTGCCGACGAACTGGGCGGCGCGGAGGTCATCCCGTTGGACGTGACCGACCTCGAGGCGGTTCGGGCCGCCGCGGCAAAGGCTGGCGAGATCGACGGCCTGATCTACAATGCCGGAGCCTACGAGCCGATGCGCGCCACCGAGTGGCAGAGCGATGCGGCCCTGACCATGTGCGAGGTCAACTTCATGGGCGCGATGCGGGTGCTGGGCGAGGTAGTGCCGCGCCTCGTGCGGGCGGGGCAGGGCGATATCACCCTCGTCGGCTCGCTGGCCGGGTACAGCGGCCTGCCCGCCTCGGTCGGCTACAGCGCCAGCAAGGCGGGGGTGGTCAGCATCGCAGAAACCATGCGCCACGACCTGCGCGGCAGCGGCGTCACGGTCCGGGTCGTGAACCCGGGGTTCATCCGCACCCGCCTGACCGAGAAGAACAGCTTCAAGATGCCCATGCTGATGGAGCCCGAGGAGGCCGCAGCGCGAGTGCTGAAGGCGATGGGCCGGAAGCGGTTCCGCACCGATTTCCCGGCCCCGTTCTCCTGGGCGATCCGTCTTCTGGACTACCTGCCCGACATCCTCGTCTATCGCGGAGGTTGATCCCTCAGATCCGGAAGAAGGGTTGCAGCAGTCGCGGCACCAGGGCGCGGAACCTCAGGGGCGCGTCGGTGGCGGCAAGGCAGATGCAGGGCTCGCCCTCGTCGGCGATCGGCGTATGTTCCAGCGTGTCATCGGCGATTTCCAGATCGCCCACGCCAAAGCGCCCGGTTTCATCGTGGAAACTGCCCTGCAGCACCAGAGTCAGTTCCAGCCCGTGGTGGCTGTGATCGGGTACGGCCTGTCCGCCCGGAATGTAGAGCAGGCGCACCGAGCTTTCCGCATCGTTCGACAGGATGTCCTGACGCACGCCCATGCCCAGCGATTTCCAACGGGGCGCCCGGCCCTTGAGGGCCTGAACCACCGGGCCCGGGTAGACGCCGGACCGCTCGTAGACCGGCTCGGGCGTGAAGGGCTCGTCAAGGCGCGAGAGGAGGTCGGCCTTCAACCTGTCCGACACGGAGACGGATCCGGCGCTTTCGAGGAGGACACCGCCAGCCGCGTGATGCGCCTCGAGCGCGGCACGGCAGTCGGGGCAAAGCGATACGTGGGCGGCAACGACCACGGCAAAGCCGTGGGGCAGGGTACCGGCGGCATAGGCGGCCAGCATGTCTTCGGGGATATGATGTACGATCTTGCTCATTCTTGCAGGTCTTTCAGCTCGTATCTCAGGCGGTCCAGGCCAAGGCGTATCCTTGACTTGATGGTGCCCAGCGGGAGGCCGGACTGGGTGCTGATCTCCTGATGGGTCAGCTCGCCGAGATAGGCTTTCTCGATCATCTCGCGCTGCTCGTCGCTGAGCTTTGCGAGGGCTTGCTTCAGTTTGTCCGCTTCCTGCTGGAGGGCGAGCAGCTGGCTCGCGTCGGGCTCCTGGCCCGGCTCCTCCTTCAGCTCTTCCGGAAGCGGCCGGTTTTCCTTTCTGAGGATGTCGATCTGCCGGTTGCGCGCGATCTGGTAGATCCATCCCGACACCTGTGCGCGGTGCGGATCGAAGGTCGCCGCCTTGCGCCAGATGGTCAGCATGACGTCCTGAACGATTTCCTCCGCGCGCTCCAACGAGGTGCCGGAGCGCATGATGAACCCCTTGAGGCGGGGGGCGAAGTGATCGAACAGGGCGGCGAACGCCTGCCGGTCGCGATTGTCGCGCACGGCGAGCATCCAGATGGTCTGCTGTGACAGGTCCGACTTGTTCTGCGACACGTTCACTCTCTCACTCCCGGACCGTCGCGGCGCGGGAGGTTTCTGGGCCGTGAGATCTCTGGTCCGTGTCAACATAACCGGATTACGAGGCGGGTTGTAAATCGGATCACTCGGGAACCGTCGCCGATGCGCTCGGGCGGCATCACCCGGCGCGGGACCGAGTCGCGGGCAGGGTGGGCGATTCCGGTCACGCCAGGCGATATTGTATGAATTGTCATGGAATTTAACCCGAATCTGGTTCGGGTTTGATCGCTTCTGAGGCAAATGAAGGCAAAAAAGGCTGCATGTTTTAAGGCTAAAACATTTTCATTTACATACGAAATACCTCTGCTAGCGTTCTTGGTAATGAAAAACGATCCCACAAGGAGGTAGCCAATGTTTACACGAATGACCGCGATTTCTGCGGCGCTTGCGCTGACAGCAACCGTATTCTCGCCTGCCTCGGCCATGGCCGAAAGGACCCTGAAGGCAGCTGTCTTCCTGCCCACGCAGCTGGCGTTTGCCGAGCCCGCCGTCCTCTTCGCCGACAAGGTCAACGAGATCGGCAAGGGCGTTCTGCAGATCAACCTCGTCGGGCCTGACGCGATCCCGGCGGTGGAGCAGTCCAACGCGCTGCGCAGCGGCCTCCTCGACATCGCGGCGATCCCGCCGTCGCTCTACAAGCAGCAGGTTCCGCTGGGCAACGCACAGGACATTTCGGACGTGCCCGTGGCCGAGCAGCGCGAAAGCGGTGCCTACGAGTACCTGCGCCAGATGACCATGGACCAGCTGGGCTCCTACCTGCTGACCACCTACGGGGACGGCGTCGGATTCCACATCTACCTCAACAAGGAAATCAGCTCGCTCGACGACCTGAAGGGCATGCGCGTACGCAGTTCGCCGCTCTATACCGTGTTCTTCGAGAACCTCGGCCTGCGCACCACCAACACCCCGGTGCCGGAAACCTTCACCGCACTGGAGCGCGGCGTGGTCGACGGCTACGGCTGGCCGTTCTGGGGCATCCAGGACCTCGGCTGGGACAAGTACACCAAGGTCCGCATCGACCCCGGTTTCTACAACGTGACCATCAACATCCTGGTGAACGGCGATACCTGGGCCGGGCTGAGCGACGATGAACGCAAGGTTCTGGAAGATGCGGCCGCATGGCTGGACGAGGAACTGCCGAAGTTCAACGCCGAGAAGGACGCGCTGAACAAGAAGGTGCAGGACGAAGCGGGCATCGTCTCCTTCGACGCCGGACCGGAGTTCGCAAAGCAGGCGGGCGACACCTATTGGGGTGAAATGGCAAAGATCGACGCGGACGGCACTGCCAAGCTGCGCGAGATGTTCCAGAAGTAACGGGAACACATACCTGTCTGGGTAGGGCACTGTGCCATGAAGCAAGCAATGAAGACCCTTGAGACCGGCTATGTCGGTCTCATTTACCTGCTGGCGATCATCGCCGTCATCCTCTTCTTCCTGATCACCGCCGGCATCGCGCTGGAGGTCTTCCTCAGGGCGCTCGGGATGCCATCCATCTACGGGCTGGTCGATTTCGCCGAGGCGAGCATCTACGCCATGGCGATGCTGGCGGCACCCTGGATCCAGTACCACCGGGCCCACGTCCGGGTGATGGTCCTGCCCGAGGCGTTGCCGCCACGCGCGCGCTACCTGCTCGAGCTGTTCACGCTGACGGTCTGCACCGTGGTCTGCGCGATCCTGACCTACTACGCCTTCGACAACTTCTTCGTCTCTGTCGAACGCGACGAACTGATCTTTGGCGAGCTGATTTTCCCGGAATGGTACCTGCAATGGCAGGCGCCCGTGGCGTTCCTGCTGCTCGCGGTGGGCTTTGCCAGGGACCTGGTGCTGGCCGACCCGGACGCACCGCCCACCTACGAGACTGCGAAGGAATAACCGGATGGAATGGATCCTGGCGCTGAGCGTCATGCTGGGCAGCGTGATCGTGCTGATCATGCTCGGCCTTCCGGTCGTGATGGCCTTCATGACCGCCAACCTCATCGGGGCGATCGTCTTTTTCGGGGGCGAGATCGGGATCATCCAGATGATCCGCAACCTGCGCCCCTCGGTGGCCAGTTACTCGATGGCTCCGATCCCGCTGTTCGTGCTGATGGGCGAGATCATGTTGCAGACGGGGATGGCCAAGCGCTCGATCGAGGCCATCGACAAGCTGATCTCGCGGGTGCCCGGGCGGCTGTCGGTCGTGGCGGTGCTGGGCGGGACGAGTTTCGCCGCCCTTTCCGGGTCGTCGGTCGCCAACGCCGCCATCGTCGGGCGGACCCTGCTGCCCGAGATGCGCGCGCTGGGCTATTCCAACGCGCTCTCCATCGGTCCGGCCACGGCGGTCGGCGGCATTGCCGTCCTGATCCCGCCCTCGGCGCTGGCGGTGATCCTCGGTAGCCTTGCCAAGATCTCGATCAACGAACTGCTGATCTCGGGGATCATCCCCGGCATCATGATGATGATCGCCTTTCTCGCCTACATCATGATCCGCTGCAGCCTGAACCCGAGCCTCGCGCCGATGGAGCCCGAAAGCGAACGGGTGCCCTTCCGCGAGCGGGTCGGTCCGGTGCTGCGCAACGTGCTGCCGCTGATGCTGATCTTCCTCGCGGTGGTGGTGGCGATCCTCGGTGGTTTCGCGACCCCGACCGAGGCCGCGGCCATCGGTGTGCTGGCCTCGTTCCTTGCCGCCGTGGCCTACCGCTGCCTGACGCTGGCCAACTTCTTCGCGGCCTTCATGGAGTCGCTGAAGTTCTCGGCGATGATCCTCTTCATCATCTGCTGCTCGGGCACCTTCTCGCAGATCCTCGCCTTCACCGGGGCCACCTCGGCGCTGACCCGTGCGGTGATCGAGGGCTCGAACCTGACGCCCTTCGCCATCGTGGTGATGATGCTGGCAATGCTGATCGTGCTTGGCTTCTTCATGGAGTCCGCGTCGATCATCATGCTGACGGTGCCGATCTTCTTCCCGATCCTCAACGCGATCCAGGTCGATATCCTGTGGTTCGGGCTGATGATGATGGTTGCGCTGGAGATCGGGCTCTGCACGCCGCCCTTCGGGATCCTGCTGTTCGTCATACAGGGGGTGCTGGATGGCAAGGTGTCGATGGGAACCATCTACAAGGCGGTGTTCCCCTTCATCGGGCTGCAGATACTCGTGCTGGCGATCATCCTATTCTTCCCGGGAACGATCTCGTGGCTGCCGGCGCTGCTGCAATGAGGCGGGGCCGTGCCTCTGCGGTGCGGCCCGGTGCATCTGGACGACTTGGGGAAGGGTCCGGCGATCATCGCCGGGCCCTTTCTGTTTGCAGGCAGGGCCGGGGGCTCTGCGGAGAAAAGGGGCAGTTGTTGCAAAAGATGTGAAAATTCACATTAAATCGTTTACCTGTGAGTTTTCACATTTAAGGTGGAGTCAGAAGAGGCCGCCGGGCGAATCCCCGCTCCAACGGGGCGAGGTGCCGGCGACCGGCAGGACAGGAACAAGACCGTGACCGAACCAGAGACATTCCGCATTGGCATCGACGTCGGGGGAACCTTCACCGACCTCGTCTTCGTCGGGGACAGGGGGGCACTGCTGACGCGCAAGGTGCCGACGACGCCCGATAACTACGGTCGGGGCATCGTCTCGGGCATTTCACAGCTGATGGACTTGCACGGCATCGGTGCCGGGAGGATCAGCGCGGTGATCCACGCGACCACCGTTGCGACCAACACGATCCTCGAAGGTCGGGGCGCCAAGGCAGGGCTGATCACCACTCAGGGCTTCCGCGACGTGCTGGAGTTCCGCCGCTTGCGCATCCCCGAGATGTATACGCTGACCTTCAAGCGCCCCGAACCGCTGGTGCCGCGCAACCTGCGCTTTGAACTGGGCGAGCGCATGGGCGCGGATGGCGCCGCAGTGCGCCCGCTCGACCTGGCCGAGGTGGACGCGATTGCCGAGCGGCTGATCTCCGAGGGCGTCGAGTCGGTCGCGGTCTGCCTGATCAACTCCTACGCCAACAAGGCGCACGAGGTGGCGGTGGCCGAACGGCTGGCCGAGGTCATGCCGGGGGGTACCTTCGTCACCTATTCGGCCGACCTGCTGCCGGAGATCCGGGAATACGAGCGGACCTCTACCACGGTGATCAACGCCTATCTCGGCCCGGTGCTCGAGCGCTACTTCACCTCGCTGGTGAACGAACTGAAGGCCATCGGCATCGACGCGCCCGTACAGGTCATGAAGTCGGACGGCGGGGTGATGTCGGTGACGCAGGCGGCGCTGAAACCGGCCTACATCGTCGAATCCGGCCCCTCCGCCGGGGTGATCGGAGCGGCGGACCTCGCACGGAGTTCCGGCCTGCCGGACCTGATCACGCTCGACATGGGCGGCACCACGGCCAAGGCGGCGATGGTCGAGGGCGGCATGGTCGCCAAGACCTCGGACTACGAGGTGGGCGCGGGCATCAACCTGTCCAGCCGTCTGCAGATGGGCGGCGGCCACGCGCTGAAGCTGCCGGTCATCGACATCTCCGAGATCGGCGCGGGCGGTGGCAGCATCATCGGCTTCGACGGGGCAGGCGTGCTGACCGTGGGTCCGCGCAGCGCGGGCGCGGCGCCCGGCCCGGTGGCCTACGACGCAGGTGGGGAGGACCCCACGCTGACCGATGCCATGATCATGTTGGGCTACATCAACCCGGAGTACCTCGTCGGGGGCGAATTGAAACTGAACAAGCCCAAGGCCGAGGCGATCCTGCGCGAGAAGGTGGCCGACCGGGTCGGCAAGTCGCTGAACGAGACCGCGCATGGCGTGTTCCAGGTGGCGGCGGGCACGATGGTGCGTGCGGTCAAGGCGGTGTCGACCTATCGCGGCCGCGATCCGCGCGATTTCACGCTGTTCGCCATGGGCGGCAACGGGCCGGTTCTAGCCACCGAGATCGCGACCACGCTGGAGATGAAACGGGTGGTGATCCCGCTGAACCCCGGCGTGTTCAGCGCCTATGGCCTGCTGCGCACCCCGATCCAGCATGAACTGACCCAGTCCTTCATCGGGCTGCTCGGCGATGCGGGCGGCGAGGGGATCGACGCGGTCTTTGCCGATCTCGAAGCGCGCCTGCTGGCGCTCATGGCCGAGGAAGGCTGCGACCCTGCGACGGTGGAGATCGAGCGTTTCGCCGACCTGCGCTACTATGGGCAGGCGCACGAACTGACGGTCCCGGTGGAGTCCGGTGCGGGCGGGCGCAGCGATCAGGCGCAGATGCGCGAGGCCTTCAGCGCCGAACACGAGGCGACCTATGGCCACCGCACCGACGAAGCTCCGGTGCAGAGCGTGAACCTGCGGGTGATCGGCACCGTGGCGCTGAAGGACGAGGCCGAGGTCGACCTGCGCGCCGCGCTGGCGCAGCCGGAGGCCGAAACACGGCGGCGCGAGGTCTACTTCGGCGCGGAGGCGGGCAGCTTCGACACCCCGATCCTGCGCCGGAGCGATCTGGGCGCGGCACCGCGAAGCGGCCCGATGATCGTCGAGGAATATGACACCACCTGCGTGGTGCCGCCCGACTGGGCGGCGACGCTTGACCCGAACGGCAACATCATCCTGACCCGCGAGGAGGACGTGCAATGAGCAACGCCATCGACCCCATCACCGCGCAGGTGATCCGCAATGCGCTCTCCTCGATCTCGGACGAGATGGCGCTGGTGATCATGCGCACCGCCCATTCCGCCATCGTGCGCGACTCGATGGACTATTCCACCGGGCTCTGCGACCGCGAGGGGCGCGTGATCGCCCACGGCATGACCATGGCGCTGCACCTTGGGTCGTTCCCGGACGCGATGCAGAAGCTGGTGGCCAAGACGCGGGACAAGACCTATCCGGGCGACATCTTCGTCTTCAACGACCCCTACGTCGCGGGCGGGATGCATCTGCCCGACGTCTACATCGTCAAGCCGATGTTCGTGAACAACGAGCTCGAGGGCTATGCCTGTACGCTGGTGCACCAGACCGACATGGGCGGCCTCGCACCCGGCTCCACCGCCGTCTACGCGCAGGAGATCTTCCAGGAGGGGGTGCGGATCCCGATCCTCAAGCTCTACGAGCGGGGCAAGCCGAACGAGACCTTCTTCGAGATCATGGCGCTGAACAACCGCCTGCCCGAGATGGTGTCGGGCGACATGCGATCGCAGATCGCCGCCGTGACCAATGCCGACCGCGCCTTCGTGCGGCTGCTGGAGAAATACGGCTCGGACACCTTCCGCGCCTTTGTCGAAGAGATGCACGACACCTCCGAGGCGATGATGCGCGAGGAAATCGCGAGGATCCCGGATGGCGTCTACACCTTTACCGACTACGTGGACGGGCTGGGCGAGACGCCCGAGCCGATCGTCCTGCAACTGGCGATCCACGTTGCAGGGGACGAGCTGACCATCGACTGGACCGGAACCTCGGGCGAGGTGAGGGGGGCGATCAACTGCCCGATCCCCTTCACCAAGGCCGCCGGCTACATGGCGATCAAGTGCGTGCTCGACAGCGACATCCCGAATTTCGAGGGCTTCACCCGGCCGATCAAGACCATCGCGCCCGAGGGTTGCATCGTGAACCCGCGTCCGCCGGCCGCCTGCGCCGCGCGCGCGCTGATGGGCTGGCGGATGCTCGACGCGCTGTTCGGGGCGCTGGGCAAGATCCTGCCCGACAACACCCCGGCGGCGGGCGAGGGCGGGGTGACCTTCCCGGTGATCGCCGGTCGTCACAACGGCGCGGCCTTCGTCTGTACCGAGACACTGGCCGGGGCGGGCGGCGCGCTCAACTGGCGCGACGGCGAGCATGGCATCCCGAACCCGGGCGGCAACGGGACCAACCAGCCGGTCGAGATGATCGAAGCGCAGTTCCCGGTGCGCGTCACGCGCTACGGGCTGGTGCAGAACTCGGGCGGGCCGGGCAAGTACAGGGGCGCTCCGGCCTTCGTGCGGGAGTATGAGCTGCTGGCCGACGAGGCCGGTCTGATCATGCGCTCGGACCGTCGCCGCCACCTGCCTTACGGTGTCGACAAGGGCTATCCGGGCACGCCCAGCTACAACATCCTGAACCCGGGGCCCGGGCAGCAGGTGCTGCCGGTGATGCCGATGCTGCAGGTGCCGATGAAGAAGGGCGACATCTTCTGCCACGTTTCGGCGGGCGGTGCCGGCAACGGCGATCCGCTGGAGCGGGACCCGGCGCAGGTGGCCGAGGACGTCAAGCTGGAGATCGTGACGCCGGATTACGCCGCGGCGGTCTACGGCGTGATCATGGGGCCGGACGGCGGCGTGGACCTTGCCGCCATCGAGGAGAAACGCACCACGCTGCGCGCGGCCCGTCCGACGGATGGTAATCCCGATGTTACCTACCTGTCATACTATCTGACCCCGCTGAACCTCGGTCAGCCGGTCGTGCACGACGAACGACTGTTCAGCTGCTCATCCCTGGCCGCTGAATGACACCTTGCCCCGTATCGCTGGTCGATGCGGGGCATTTTTCCTTTGAAAGGGAACAGATGATGACAAGGGTCGAGCCCGGTTCCACAGTCCTCGTCCTCGGTGCGGGGATCGTCGGGCTGTGCACGGCGCTGGCGCTGCAACGCAGGGGGCTGGCAGTCACCCTGATCGATTCGGGAGAGCCCGGTGCCGGCTGTTCGGCGGGCAACGCGGCGATGATCCAGATCGGGTCATCGCTGCCGCTGGCCGCACCGGGGCTGCTGCGGCGCGTCCCGGGCATGCTGACCGACCCGGAGGGGCCGCTGGTGATGCGCTGGCGCCATCTGCCCGCGCTGATGCCCTGGGGGCTCAAGCTGCTGCACAACGCCACGCCCGAAGCCACCGCTCGGAACGAGGCGGCCCTGGCCGGGCTGCTGTCGGGCGCGCGGCGCGCTTTCGACGATCTGCTGGCGGGCACCCCGGCCCACGGGGTGATCCGGAACCGGGGCGAGCTCTACGTCGTGCGGACGGAACAGGCCTTTGCCGCCTACCGCGCCAAGATCGAGGCCTGCCGCTACAACGGGGTCGAGATCGAGGTGCTGGACGCCGCGCGCATCCGCGAGTTGGAACCGCTGCTGTCCCCCGAGTATCGCCACGGCGTCTACGTTCCGGGCAGCGCCTACGTGGATCATCCCCAGCGGCTCTCCACCTTGATCTTCGATCAGTTCCTTGCCGAGGGGGGCCAGTTCGAACGGTGCCGCATCGTGAAGGGCGGGCGGAGCGTGGAGGGGCAACCGTTCCTGACCTCTGACAGCGGCCGGACCTTCGGGGCCGAACGGCTGGTCGTCGCGGCGGGCAGTGCTGCCGGTGGCGTGTCGGGCTGGTTCGGGCCGCGCCTGCCGATCGAGCCGCAGCGCGGTTACCACATCACTCTGCCGCCCGGTGCCGACGCCCTGCAGGGGCCGGTCATAGAGGGCGAGATGAGCATCGCCGTCAGCCCGGTGGGCGGGGTCAACCGGGTGGCGGGGACGATGGAATTCGCCGGTCACTCCGCCGCGCCGGACTGGCGCCGCGCCGAGATGCTGATGCCGCTGGCCCGGCGCATGATCCCGACGTTGCCAGACCAGATCGAAACGCGCTGGTACGGCGACCGGCCCGGCACGCCCGACAGCGTCCCGGTGCTGGGCCCGCGCAAGGGCGATGACCGCGTCTGGTACGCCTGCGGCCACGGCATGCTGGGGCTGACCCTCTCTGCGCGCAGCGGGGTGCTTCTGGCCGCCGCGATGACGGGCGATGCACAGGCGGCGCAGGCGCTGGCCGCCAGCAGCCCCGACAGATTTTGAACCTTCAGGACAGGAGAACCAAATGAGCGACGATTTCGAAGCGATCCGGGTGCCCAACATCTCGGACTTCCTCGAATCCAACAAGGTCCCGATCTCGCCCGCGATCCGGGCCAACGGGTTCCTCTTCATCTCGGGGGCTCCCCCGATCGACCCGGAGACCGGGGAACTGGTGCGCGGCGACATCGCGACCCAGACCGAGGTAGTGCTGCGCCACATCGGGGCGATCCTCGCCGCCTCGGACTCGTCCTTCGACAAGGTGGTCAAGACGACGATCTACTGCACCAACTCGGCCTACTTCCGGATCGTGAACGAGGTCTACATGAAGTACTTCAAGGCGCCGTTTCCGACACGGACCTTCGTCACCGTGGCCTCGTGGCCGATGGAGTTCGACATCGAAATCGAATGCATGGCGGTCGCATGACCGCCAGCCGCTAGGAGACCGGCCATGTACCTTGGTTACGGATGGCGCGCCAAGATCGCGCAGCTCTACCCCTCTGGCGGGCAATGCGACTTCGAGGTGCAGCGGATGGCGCCCGAGGGGGTGCAGTTCGTCACCACGCGGCTGACCTTCACCCGCTCGGGGCTGGAGGACGACCACAAGCTGGTGGACGACATCGAGGTGCACGCCCAGCTTGGCGCCGATGCGGGGGTGCAGCTGATCCTGTTGAACTGCACCGCGGCAAGCGCGGTGGTCGGCCCCTCGGTCATCAACGGGCGGGTCGAGAAGGCGACGGGCGTGACCTCGACCACCACCTTCGAGGCAGTGCTGGCGGCGATGCGGGCGGCGGGCATGAAGCGCATCGCGATGATGACCGCCTATGTGGACGAGGTGAACCGGGCCGAGATCGAGATCCTCGAAAGGGAGGGTTTCGAGGTCGTGGCCTGCGGCGGCATTCCCTGCACCAACCCGCTGGATCAGGGGGCGATCCCGCCCGAACGCTGGTACGAGGAAGCGCTGACGCTTCTTGATGTGGAGGCCGACGGGCTGCTGATCAGTTGCGCGGGGATCCAGATCAGCCCGGTGCTGGAACGGATCGAGGCGGCCTTTGGCCGTCCGGTCATCGCCAGCAATCAGGCGGTGGTCTGGCATTGCCTGCGGATGCTCGGCATCGGGGACCGCTATCCGGGCTACGGCAAGCTGCTCGAAGGCGCCTTCGAGCCGGCCTGACGAAAAAGGCCCCGGCGGGTGCAATCGCCGGGGCCAGTCAGACGGAAGTACAGGGGATCAGACCACCGTCAGGATCACGTCCACGTTGCCGCGCGTGGCCTTGGAGAAGGGGCAGCGCTGGTGCGCGCCGTCGACGATCTCCTGCACCACGGATTTCTCGAGACCGGGGATCGAGATCTTGAGCTCGGCCCCCAGCGAATAGCCATCGTCGCCGGAATGCACGTCGATGCGCCCAGTGATCACCGGATCGGCGGGCAGGGTGATCTTGTTCAGCCGCGCGACCAGCTTGGTGGCGCTGAGGAAGCAGGCCGACCAGGCGGCGGCGAACAGCTGTTCCGGGTTGGTGCCGTCACCGCCGGGGCCGCCGAATTCCTTGGGCATGACCAGCGCAACGTCGAGGTTGCCGTCGGCGCTTTTGGCGGTGCCTTCGCGGCCCCCGGTGGCGGTGACTTCGGTGCTGTAGACGATCTTGGCGGGCATGTCCGATACTCCTTGGCTGGTGGTCCCGGGCGTGGCCGGGGCGTTCTGGGCGAGCGCGGGAATGCCCTGCGCGGCCAGTTTCCTGAAATCCTCGCGGGCGCGTTGGGGGGCGAGGGCGAAGGCCGCGCCGCGGTTCGGTTCGAGGTCGCTCATCTGGTGCAACTGGACCCACATCTCGGCGGACTTGAGCGCCACGGCGGCACAGTTCACCACCGGCGCGCCATCGACGTTGAAGCCCTTCTCGGTGCCGACCAGCAGCCCGGGGAGGACGCCCGCGGGCACGATGACGTCGGCGCCCTGTTTCACCATCGGGCGGGCGATCTGGGTAAAGCCGTCCAGCAGTTCGCGCCGCTTTCCGGAATCCCCGCCAAAGCAGACGTCGAAATCCTGCGGGGTCAGTCCCATGCCGGTGCAGAACTTCACCCGGTCGCCCAGTCCGTAGCGCTCGGCCTGTTCGAGGTGCCAGACCTCGAACGCCGGGTCCAGCGTCACCAGCCCGATGCGGCGGCCAAGCTGCGAGGCGGCCAGCAGGGTGGCCTCGCCGGTCCCGATCACCGGGATCCGCAGGGTCGAGCGCAATTCGTAAAGGCCCGGATCCTGAAAGTGGCCCATGACGAAGGCGTCATAGCCCGCGTCCTCGGCGTCGATCCCCGCCGCGACGGCCTGAATGGCGCAGCGCATCTCGGAGAGGCGGCCAAAATCGCGGTCGGGCGGGGTCATGCCGAACACCGTGACCTCGGTCCCCGGTGCTGCGATCTCGCGCAGGTAGTCCTGCAGGCGGGCCAGGTAGGAGGCGCCGACAACACCGTCGACAAAGCTCTGCCAGTAGATTTTCAACGCGTCGTCCCCTGCTTGTGTCGCCGTTGTCGGTTGCCGGTCGTCAGTCCTTGCCGATCAGCTCCAGCGCGTATCTCGCGAGCAGCCCGTCGGGTGTTGCCAGCGTAAAGCTGACCTCGAAATGATCCATCCCCTCGGCGATGTGCAGCGGCTGCCCGAGGGCCTCGGCCAGTGCCTGCGACTGGCGGGTGAACTCGTCGGACTCCCGCCCCCCGGCGGCGAGCACGACGGGGCAGGTGAACCGCTCCGGGTGCCGGGTGGGGCTGAGCTCTTCGACCGACTGGTCCGAGATATGCATGTAGTCGTTGCGCGCGCTCTTCTGCACGGCGTCGAGGTCGTAGCCGCCGCTGCAGAGCAGGGCGGACCTGATGGGCGAGGCGTCGAGGCCGAACTCGGCCTGCCAGTCGGTGATCACCGCGCAGGCGGCGAGATGGGCGCCGGAGGAATGGCCGCTGATATGGAGCCGCTCGGGATTGCCCCCGAACCGGCCCGCGTTGCTATACACCCATGCGATCCCCGCGCGGACCTGCGCCACCATCGTCGGCAGGTCCACCTCGGGGCAGAGCCCGAAGTTGAGCGCGACGAAGTGGATGCCGCGCGACACGAAGAAGGGAGCCGCAAAGCCGCTGTCGGCCTTGTCCATCGTCCGCCATGCCCCGCCGTGCACGAAGACGTGGACCGGCGCATCCGGCTGGTCCGTGCGGTAGACGTCGAGCGTTTCCTTGGGCCCGTCGCCGTAGGAGAACTCCAACGGCGCGCCCAGCGTGGCCTTGGCCTTGTCCGTCAGCTCCCGGTAGTCCGCGCCATAGGCTCCCGGCGGGCGGGTGGACCAGTTTGACTGGTCGTACTGCCGGTCGAGTTCATCCTGGGAGTAGGCGGCAAAGACGGTCACGGGCGGAGCCTTGTGCTGCGTATGGTGATTTATTTTATGTATGTAATAGTTTCATGTGTCGGTCAACGAATCATCTGCATATGCATATAATTTGCGCAGATCAGTGCGCCGGGGCCGGCCTGGATCGCCCGGAAACCGGGCGTCAGGACGAGGCCTGGCGCGCCTTGCGGATGCGGTCCGAGATGGCCTTGAGGTCGGCGGCCAGCGCGTCGATGGTTTCGGGCGCCGTGCCCTCCAGCTTCTCGGTCATCACCTCGTGGTGCAGGTCCACCGCCTTCTCGAAGGCCGCCACCCCGCTCTCGGTGATCGAGGCGAGGAACGAACGCCGGTCGCCCGGCGCGTTGCGCCGGTCCACGTAGCCGTCCTTTTGCAGGCGCGAGACAAGGCCCGAGATGTTGCCGTTGCTCACCTTGAGCTTCTTCGAGAGGTCGCCCATCGTCAGCCCATCGCGAAACCGGTAGAGGTGGGCGAGCACGTCGAACTTGGGGATGCTGAGACCCGACCCGGCGATCATGGTCGCGTTCAGGTCTTCATAGATCATCCGGTGCACGTTCAGCACCTGCAGCCACAGCCGGGTCTCGGCCTTCTGCCGCTCGGTCAGGGGCAGGTCGCGGTCGACCAGTACGCTGGCCTTTGTGTCTTCGGAGGAAGCGTCGTGCAATGTCATCTGGGTCCGGTCAAAGGGCTTTGGGTGAAATCACGTGCAGCGGGCGGAATAGTCGGTCAGGGCGCGGCGGATGTCCTCGGGCACGGGGATCGGCCGGTGCGTGTCCAGCGAGGTCGTAACGGTCGTGAACTCCCCCCGAAGCGCTTCACTGTCCCCCAGCATCGCGTGGAGTGTCAAGCTGTAGGAGGTCCGGCCCACGCGGGCGACGGTGACGTGAATGTCGATCTGCTCGCCCATGCGGCACGGCAGGAAAAACACCGACGAGGCGGAGACATAGCCCAGCCCGGTACGGCGGGGGCCGATGATGTCGTAGTAAGAGATGCCAAGCTCGGCCCCGAACCACGCTTCGATGGCCTCGTTGAAGACATGGAAGAACTGGGGCGTGTAGACGATCCCGGCAGGGTCGCAGTGGCCGTGCCGGAAGGTGACCGGATGCGACCAGCATGCCTTGGAAAGCGCGGCCCGTGTCAGAGGGATGGGGAATGCCCTGTCCGTTGTATCCTGAGTGTTCATCGTCCTGTCCCCTGGCCGGGCGGTCCGATTGGGGATTGGCCCCTGTCGCCCGCGTCTCTCGATTAATTTTACATGTAAAATGTACCAGCGGGCCGGTGCGGTGCGCAAGAGTTTCCGCTGCGTAGCGGCGAACACCCGGGGAAATCGGCCTGTTGCATCATTTTTAGCGCATTGGTCCCGTGCGGGGCGGATCGGCCGCGCCCTTGGCAAAAATATCTGGCGATGCAGAATTTTATATGTAAAATAAAATTCGGAACATGCGGCTGCCCCGCCTTGCCGGGTGCTGAAACCGCGATCGGGGCGGCGTTTCCGAGACCGCCCGTGACAGCGAGGAAAGGACGATACGATGGCAAACGCAGATCCCCGCGACGACGTGCTGGGCCGGGCCCGGGTCAAGGACAGCGCCGAGCTGACCGCCTACTACGAAGAGCTCGCAGAACTCGAAACCGGGGCGCTCTGGACCGTCGCCAACGATATCGAGCCGTGGGAGCCGACGCCCAAGTCCGATCCGGTGATCTGGCGCTATGCCGACCTGCGCGAGCAGGTGATCCGGTCGATCGACCTCGTCCGCCCCGAGGACGCCGGGCGGCGGGTGATCTACCTGCGCAACCCCAAGCGCAAGGACGTGAGCGCGGCCTGCGGCTGGCTCTATTCCGGCATCCAGGTGATGAAGCAGGGCGAGCGGGCAGGGGCCCACAACCACGCCGCCTCGGCGCTGCGGTTCATCATGGAGGGCAGCGGCGCCTATACCATCGTCGATGGCCACAAGGTGACGCTCGGCGCGCGCGACTTCGTGCTGACCCCGAACGGCACATGGCACGAGCATGGCATCGAGGAGACGGGCACCACTTGCCTTTGGCAGGATGGTCTGGACATTCCGCTGACCAACGCGCTGGAGGCGAACTTCTACGCGGTGCACCCCGACGACTACCAGTCCTCCAACCTGCCGGTGAACGACAGCATCGCGGCATGGGGCGCTCCGGGCCTGCTGCCCGCGACCGAGACCTGGGACAAACCCTATTCGCCGCTGCTGAAGTTCAGCTGGGAGCAGACCTACGAGGCGCTGTCGAACTACGCCAAGGTGACCGATGGCTCGCCCTACGACGGGGTGATGATGCGCTATGTGAACCCCTACACCGGGGGCGATCCGATGCTGACCATGGGCGCGGCGATGCAGATGCTGCGTCCGGGTGAAGCCACCAAGGCACACCGCCATACCGGCAACATCATCTACAACGTCGCCAAGGGATCGGGCCATTCGATCATCGGCGGCAAGCGCTTCGACTGGAAGGAGAACGACATCTTCTGCGTTCCGGCCTGGATGTGGCACGAACATGCCAACGCCTCGGCCAGCGAGGATGCCTGCCTGTTCCAGTTCAACGACCTTCCGGTGATGAAGAAGCTGGGCTTCTACAAGGAACAGGCGCTGGTGGACAACGACGGACACCAGATCGTCGCCGACTGAGAAATAAGGAAACTGCCGTGAAACTTGTGACTTACCGTGCCTCCGTTGCTGCGGAGGGCCGCCTTGGCGTGATCGTGGACGACCTCGTGGTGGATGTCGCCAAGCTGGGCGAGAGCGTTGCCCTGCCGCTTCCCTCGACCATGCTCGACTTCATCGACATGGGGCCGGACGCCCTGGCGGCGCTCAAGGCGGCGCTGGCCGAAACCGCGACCTCGCGCCGTCCGGGCATCGCGGTGCCGCTGGCCAACGTCCGGCTGCTGGCGCCCATCCCGCGCCCGCGCAAGAACATCTTCGGCATCGGCCTGAACTACGTCGAGCATGTCGCCGAGAGCGCCAAGTCGCTCGACACCTCGGCCAACCTGCCGGACAAGCCGGTGGTCTTCTCCAAGCCGCCGACCGCCGTGATCGCGACGGGCGAGCCGATCCTGCACAACGCGGGCATGACGCAGCAGCTGGACTGGGAGGTCGAGCTGGCGGTGATCATCGGCAAGCGCGCGACCCGGATCGCCAAGGATGACGCCATGAGCCACGTCTTCGGCTACTCGGTGATGAACGACGTCTCGGCCCGCGACAACCGCCGCGCCGGTCAGTGGATTTTTTCCAAGGGGCAGGACAGCTACGCGCCCTTCGGCCCGCTGATCGTCACCGCAGACGACATTCCCGATCCGCACGACCTGACCCTCTGGCTGAAGAAAAACGGCGAGGAAAAGCAGCGCTCGAACACCAAACACCTGCTGTTCGACATCCCGACGCTGATCTCCGACATCTCCTCGGGCATCACGCTGGAGCCGGGCGACATCATCGCCACGGGCACGCCCTCGGGCGTCGGCGCAGGGCGCGATCCGCAGGAGTGGATGTGGCCGGGCGATGTGATCGAATGCGGGGTCGACGGCATCGGCGTGCTGCGCAACCCGGTGGTCAAGATCGGCGACTGACGGGGCAGGGCGGCCCGGCCGCCCACCCGCAACCCTGGGGATGCGCCCATGACGGCAACGACCGTTTTCACCTTGTTCGAGGCGGTGGCCCGCCGCCGGGGCGCCGCCCCCTTCCTGCATGTGCTGGAAGAGACGGCGGCGATCTACGGCATCCCCTCCGGCGACCTCTCCTATGGCGAGATGCTCACGCGGGCCGAAGGCTGGGCCGGGGCGTTTCGGGCGGCGGGCTACGGACCCGGCCACCGGGTCGGGCTGCTGTTGCAGAACCGTCCCGTTCTGGTCGAGCTGTTCCTCGCCCTGAACTCCCTCGGGGTTTCCATCGTCCCGCTGAACCCGGACCTACGGCGCGCGGAACTCTCCTATCAGGCCGAACATTCTGAGATGGTGCTGGCCATCGTCCTGCCAGATCGGCTGGAGGAAATGCAGGCGGCGGTGAGCGACGCCGGGCTGGCAACGCGGGTCATCACGCCCGACCTGCCGGTACCGGATGCGGCGACCCCGGCGGACCGGGCAGAGCTGGGCAGCCTGACGGAATGCGCGCTGCTCTATACCTCGGGCACGACCGGGCGGCCCAAGGGCTGCATCCTGCCGAACGAGTACTTCCTGAACTCAGCCGACTGGTACGCCACAACCGGCGGCCACATCAGTCTGCGCCCCGATGCGGAGCGGATGCTGACGCCGCTGCCGCTGTTCCACATGAACGCGCTGGCGTCCTCGCTGATGGGGATGATCGCCGTTGGCGGCTGCCTGACCCTGCTCGACCGTTTCCACCCGAGGACATGGTGGGACTCGGTGCGCAACAGCGGGGCCACCGTGGTTCACTACCTCGGCGTCATGCCCGCGATGCTGATGGGCGCCGCGCCCACCGCCGCCGACCGCGACCATGCGGTGCGCTTCGGCTTCGGGGCCGGGGTGGATCAGAAGCTGCACGCGGCCTTCGAGGACAGGTTCGGCTTTCCGCTGCTGGAGGCCTGGGCGATGACCGAGACCGGCAACGGCGGCGTGATCAGCGCCCACGAGGAGCCGCGCAAGATCGGCACTTCCTGCTTTGGCCGTCCGACGCCTGAGGTCGAGGTGCGGATCGTCGATGACTCCGGAACGGATGTCGCCGACGAGATGCCTGGCGAACTGCTGGTGCGCCGCGCCGGGGCGGATCCGACCTATGGCTTCGCCAAGGGGTATCTCAAGAACCCCGAGGCCACGGCAGAGGCCTGGGCCGGGGGCTGGTTCCACACCGGCGACATCGTTCTGCGCGACGCCGATGGTCTGATGCACTTCGTGGACCGCAAGAAGAACGTGATCCGCCGCTCGGGCGAGAACATCGCCGCGGTCGAGGTCGAGGCGATCCTCAATCGCCATCCGGCGATTGCGATGGCCGCGGTTGCGGCGGTTCCCGACGAGATCAGGGGCGACGAGGTCGCGGCGCTGATCCGGCTGGAGCAGGGTGCGGGCGATGCGGAAAAAGCCACTGAACTGGTGGCATGGGCGTTGGAGCAGATGGCGTATTACAAGGTGCCCGGCTGGGTCGCCTTCGTTCCCTCGCTGCCGCTGACCGCAACGCAGAAGATCCAGCGCGGGGCGCTGAAGGACGTGGTGTCCGAAACGATGGCGGAAGGCGGCTTTCACGACACGCGCGCCCAGAAGAAACGGCAGGTGTAGGGATGGGACTGGCACTGGACCTGATCGCGGCGCTGGCGGACGGGCGGCTGCGCGTGGTGGACCTGACCAATACCCTCAGCCCCGACTTCCCGGTGATCGTCCTGCCCGAGGAGTTCGGCCAGTGCGCCCCGTTCCGGATGGAGCAGGTCTCGCGCTATGACGCCGACGGGCCAGCGTGGTACTGGAACCAGATCACCATGAATGAACACACGGGCACCCATTTCGACGCCCCGGTGCATTGGGTCACCGGCAGGGACCTGCCCGACAATACGGTGGACGCGGTCCCGCCCGAGCACTTCATGGCCCCGGTGGTGGTGATCGACATCGTGGCAGAGGCGGCGGCGGATGCCGATTTCGTGCTGACCCGCGCCTTTCTCGAAGATTGGGAGGCCCGCAACGGGCCCATTCCGCCGCGCCACTGGATCGCCCTGCGGACGGACTGGCACAAGCGGGTCGGCACGGCGGCCTATCTGAACTTGCGGGAGGACGGGGCGCATTCGCCGGGGCCCGACGCCGGGGCGATGGAGTTCCTCGTCCACGACCGCGACTGTTTCGGCCTCGCGGTCGAGACGGTGGGGACCGACGCGGGGCAGGGCAGCACCTTTGATCCGCCGCTGCCCGCGCATGCGATCCTGCATGGCAACGGGCGCTACGGTCTCCAGTGCCTCAGGAACCTTGACCAGCTGCCGGTGCGCGGCGCGGTCATCGTGGCGGCCCCGCTCAAGATCCAGGGCGGCTCGGGCAGCCCGCTGCGGGTTTTCGCGATCCACGAGAGCTGACCCGACAGACAGATTCGCGACAGGCGGCGCGCCCCCCGGGGTGCGCCGTTTTCCGTTTCCGGGCAGGCGCAGGCGCGTCGTCGCTCGAAAAACATTCATTCAGGGCAGATATTTTGATGTTGACCAAAACCGAAAGAGATTCGGTATTGATCGACTCCCCGATTTCTGCTGTTCTTTTACTGGTAAAACAAATCGCGCGGGGCCGGGGCATCCGGGAGCCGCGTATCGCCAGCAACAAGGAGAGTGACTCATGGGCAAGCTGAGACATGTCGCCATTCAGGTCCCGGATCTGGAAAAGGCCGCGACCTTCTACGAGAACGTCTTTGAACTGAAGCGCGTGGGATCGGCCGTCAGCCCGATCGGCAACGCGATCTCGCTGTCGGACGGCACGATGAACCTGACGCTGCTGCACTTCCCCGAAGGCACCAAAGGCGGCAAGGGTGGCCCGGACTGGGCGGGCCTGCACCACATCGGTTTCGTGGTCGAGGACGAGGCGGCCACCGATGCCAAGATCAAGGAGTTCGGCGGCGAGTTCTTCATGCAACTCGAAGCGCATCCGGGCGTGGACGCCGAGAAGAAGTACAAGGACGTGAACGGGGTCGTCTTCGACATGTCCTCGCACGACTGGCTGCAGAGCAAGTCGTAATGCGGATCGTCGCCATCCACGAGGCGACCGTCCCGCTCTCGGTCGCTGCGCGCAGCGCCAACATCAGTTTCGACGCGATGACGGCAAGCGCGGTGGCGCTGGTCACCGACGTGGTCCGGGAGGGGCGTCCGCTGGTCGGCTACGGCTTCGATACCATCGGGCGCTATGGCCACGGCGGCCTGCTGCGAGAGCGCTTCATCCCGCGCCTGCTGTCGGCCGATCCGGAGCTCTACTGGGACGGCGCCCAGATCGACCCGGACGCCGTGTGGCGCATCCTCATGGCCAACGAAAAGTTCGGCGGGCATGGCGAGCGCAGCGGCGCGGTGGGGGTGATCGACGCGGCGGTCTGGGATCTGGCGGCCAAGATCGCGGGGGTGCCTCTCTGGCGCTACCTCGCGGATCTCGACGGGCAGGCCGACGCGCCGGGCCGCGTGGCGGTCTATGCCAGCGGCGGGCACTACGCGGACGAGAACGACCGCGAGGTGCTGCGCGCCGACCTGCAAAAGGGGATCGACGCGGGCCACACCCGGATGAAGATCAAGATCGGGGCGGCCCCGCTGGCGGACGACATGGCGCGGATCGAGGCCGCGCTGGCGGTGGTCGGCGACGGCGCCTTGGCGCTCGATGCCAACGGTATCTTCGATCTGACCACCGCGCGCGCCTATCTCGCCGCGCTGGCGGGCTATCCCATCGCCTGGCTGGAAGAACCCGGCACGGCGCTGGACTATGCCCTGAACGCCGAGATCGCCGCCGAAGCCGCCCTGCCGCTCGCGGTGGGGGAGAACCTGTTCTCCTTCGACGACGCGCGCAACCTGCTGCGTTACGGCGGGCTGCGGGCGGACCGCGACCTGCTGCAGTTCGACATCTCGGCCAGTTACGGGATCGTCGAGTATCGCCGCATCCTCGACCTCTTCGCCGGGGCGGGCTGGCAGCGCGGCGCCTTTGCGCCCCACGCCGGGCACCTGCTGGCGATGCACACGGCGGCGGGCCTTGGCCTTGGACTGGCCGAGGTGGCGATCAGCACGGCCAGCCTGTTCGGCCAGATCACCGCACAGGTGCCCATTGCCGACGGCATCGCGACGCTTCCCTCGGAACCCGGCGTCGGGTTCGAGCAACTCCCCGTCTTCGAACAGCTATTCGGAAAGGTGCTGGCGCACTGAACCGGACATGACCCAACAGGAACAGAGGTGATCCAGCCATGGATATGCAAGAGATACCCACCACCGACGAGATCCGCGATTTCGTCCGCCCCCACCAGGTCCACCGCCGCGCCTATGCCGACCCCGAGGTGTTCAAGCTCGAGATGGAGCGCATCTTTGGCCGGATGTGGATCTACCTCGCGCACGAGAGCCAGGTGAAGGAACCCGGCGCCTTCTTCCGCACCCGCCTTGCGCAGTACGAGGTGCTGGTCACGCGCCACACCGATGGCGAGATCTACGTGCTGCACAACCGCTGCCCGCATCGTGGCGCGCGCATGTGCATGGTCGACAAGGGCAAGAGCCAACTGCTGAACTGTCCCTACCACGCGTGGTCCTTCCGTCCCGACGGGACCCTCTCGACCGTGCCGCACAAGCAGAGCTATCCCGAGAGCTTCGACATGGCGGACCCGATCAACCACATGCAGCGGGTCAAGCATGTGCAGACCTATCGCGGCTTCATCTTCGCCACACTGAACGAGGACCCCGCGCCGCTGCTCGAACAGCTGGGCGAGATGACCGACATCATCGACAACCTCAACGACCGCGCGCCGGAGGGCGAGGTGGAACTGTCCGAGAGCTCCTTCACGCTCGAGTACAAGGGCAACTGGAAGCTGCACCTCGAAAACGCGGCGGATATCTTCCACCCGACCTTCGTGCACAGTTCCTCGGTCGGTGCCGCGCGCCGCGCTCCGCAGAACGCCTCCAAGATCGACAGCGACCAGACCCGCGTCATGCTGGAGGCGAACGGGTTCGGCGTGCAGCAGTGGGAGGGCATCCAGCTCAAGGGGCTGGCGAACGGCCATACCTACATGTCCAACTTCTACAGCAAGGGGGTCATGGTCGACAGCGACGAAGACCCGGTGATGGCCGAATACAAGCAGCAGCTGGTCGCGGCCTACGGCAAGGAAAAGACCATCGAGACGCTGAGCGTCGACCGGTTCAACAACATCATCTACCCGAACATGGTGCTGAACGCGCAGCACCAGCAGATGCGCATCACCATCCCGCTGTCGCACGACCGGACGCTGGTGCGCGTCCAGTGCTTCCGCCTCAAGGGCGCGCCCGATGCGATGTACCATCGCGCGGTGCGGTTCCTGTCGACGCTGGCCTCGCCCGCCTCGATGATCTTCTCCGATGACGTCGAGATGCTGGAGCGGGTCCAGGTTGGACTGGACCGCGACGACAGCCCCTGGGTCGATTTCTCGCGCGGGCTCGACATCGACCAGACGGACGACACGGGCGCCGTCTCGGGTGTCGCCAGCGAGATGCCGATGCGGGTCCAGTTCAAGGCCTGGGTCGAGATGATGACGCGGGAGGCCGCGTGATGCTGGACATGACACCGCAATCCCGGGTCGAGGCGTTTCTCTTCAGGGAAGCCCGCCTGCTCGATACCGGCGATTTCGCCGCATGGCTGGAGCTCTATGCCCCCGAGGGCGTCTACTGGATGCCCAGCCAGCCGGGGCAGACCGACCCGCTGAACGTGGCCTCGATCATCTACGAGGACTACCCGATCCTCTCGATCCGGGTGCAGCGCCTGTTCGAGGCGCGGGCGCTGGTGTTGACCCCGATGCCCAGCACGACGCATATGCTGAGCAACATCGAGGTTGAGGAAGGTGACGACGGGATCGTCCGGGCAAACTGCACGTTTCTGTGCATCCAGTACCAGTCGAGCGAACAGAAGACCTTTGCCGGGCGCCAGAGCTTCGAACTGGAGCCGGTCGGGGACTCCTACCGCATCCTGCTCAAGCGGGTCGATCTGGTGAACGCCGGGGGGACGCTGCCGCTGATCACCATCCCGTTCTGAAAGGAGGACCGGCTTGGTCCAGGTGAAGAAGGAGGCGGTGCGCCAGGCGATTTTCGACAGCGCCCTCGCGCAGTTCTCGGAGCATGGCTATCACAAGACCAAGCTGCCGAAGATCGCGGAGGGCGCGGGCGTGGGCGTCGGCAGCATCTACTCCTACTTCACGTCCAAGATGGCGCTGCTCTATGCGGTCTACGAACCCTGGCAGGAGTCGCGCTTTGTCTGGCTGGCAGTGGAACTGGACCGGGCCGCGACACCGCGGGACAAGCTGCGCTGCCTGCTCCTCGGCATCTGGCGGGACATTCCGCAGGACAACATCGGACTGGCAAACAGCCTGATGGAGGCGCTGTCGGCCGCCGACCCGGTGGGCGGCAAGACGACCCCGCTGCTCAAGGCAACGGAACAGCGGGTGCTGGACATGCTGCGCCAGTGTCTGCCCCAGGAGGTTCTGGCACGGCTCGATGTCGAGAGCCTGCCGAACCTGATCATGATGGCCTACGACGGTTTCGTCATCAATCGCCGCCTGAATGACATCAGCGATCTGGAGCGGCTGGCCGAGACCATGTGCGACATGATGCTGGGCGCCGACGGTTAGCGCGGCGGGATTTCCAGCACCACGCGGCCACGGGTGACTTCCCCGGCCTCCAGCGTCCGCTGCGCCTCGGCCGCCTCAGCCAGCGGCAGAAGCCGGGCGATCTGCGGGCGGAACACGCCCTCTTCGGCCAGCTTGACCGTCGCCTCGATGGCGTAAAGCCGGTCATGCACCACGGGAACGTGCATGGTGACACCGTACTGCGCTGAGAGATCCTCGATCGGGGCCGCGCGCAGGCAGACCATGTGACCGCCGGGCTTCAGGAGCGCATAGGACTTGCGGTGGGTGTCGCCGCCGATCAGGTCAAAGATCACGTCGAAGCGGTCGGGCGTCTCGGCAAAGTCGACCTCGTCATAGGCCAGCACGGCATCCGCCCCCATCTCTCGCACGAACGCTGCGTTCGCCGCGCGGCAGGTGGTGGTGACATGGGCGCCGAGGTGCTTGGCGAGTTGGATGCCAAGGCTGCCGATCGAGCCCGCGCCGCCCTGCACCAGAACCCGCTGGCCGGGCTGCACCCTGGCGTCTTCGACCAGGCAGATCCACGCGCAGATCCCCGCATGCATGAGCGCGGCGGCATGGTTGAAATCCATCCCCACCGGCAGCGGAACAAGGGTGTCGCGGTCGCGGACGATGCACTGGGCATGTGTGCCGTTCTCGGTGTGCTGCGCGATCACGCAGACCGGGTCCCCCAGCGAAACGTAATCGACGCCGTCGCCCAGTTTGCTGACGATCCCCACGCCGTCGCGGCCGGGGATTTTGGGAAAGGTGACGGGGAACATCCCCTTCAGGTGCCCGGCGCGCAGCTTCCAGTCCGCCGGGATGACGCTGGCCGCGCGCAGGTCGACCAGCACCTCGCCGGGGCCGGGCTCGGGGGTGGCCACGTCGCGCAGGTGCAGGACATCGGGCGCGCCGAAGTCTTCGTATTGGATGGCCAGCATGTCAGAACTCCGGGTGAAGCTGCTTGCTTCGTATGGCGAGATAGGGATCCCAGGCAAGGGCGGAGGCCCCCATGACTGCATAGGCACCGGCCTCGAAATAGGCCGCGATCCGTTCGGGCGAGGTGACGCCGCCGACCGCGAGGATGCGCAGCGGCAGGGCCTCGCGGTCGATGATCGCAACCGCGCGCCGGACGCAGTCCAGCCCGATCTCGAAATTGACGCCCCCCATCATCCCGGCGGTCTTGCGGGTCTCACCGAAGGCGTGGGTGCCGTCGCGGTTCAGCAGCACCCGGCTCGGGGCGTTGATCATGGAGACGCCGTCGACGACGGGCGCCAGTGCACGCAACAGGATCGCCATCTGCGCGTCGTCCTCAATCGCGCCGATCTTGACCAGCAGCGGCACCGTGCCGATCCGCGCGCGCACCGCCCCCGCGACGCGCGACGCGAAGGGCGTGTCGAGGTAGAGCTCGCCCTCGCTGCTGGCAACGTTCGGGCAGGAGAGGTTGATCTCGACCACCTGCGCGCCGGCTTCCACTGCCTCGGCGGCAAGGGCGCAGAAATCCTCGACGAAAGCCTCGGGGGTGATCCCCTCGACCGCCGTACCGACAACCGAGACGATCAGGACCTGTCCCTCGCGCAGGGCCTGCCGGGTCTTGCCGATGTCTTCGCGCCAGACCTCGGGCGCGACCGAGGGCATCCCGATGGAGCCGACCGCCGTGGCCGAAACCGGATCGCCCGGCAGGGCGAGGCCGAGTGTCATGGGAACATCCCGGCTCTTCGAGACGCTGGTCTGATCCGGGTAGAGCCAGTTCGGGGCAGGGTGGGCCAGTTTCCTGCGCCTGCGGATGGTCTTGTAGGTCAGGAGATCGAACCCGAGACGGCCAAAGGTCTCGCCCCAAGCGCTGTTTAGGACGAGGCTGGCGGCAACCCCGATCCGCGAGGCGACGGGGTGGCCGAAGAACTCCTTGGTCGGCGTCACCGGCACGGCGGGGAAGGGCCCGTCAAAGTCCGGACCCGCCGCTGCGTTCACCTCGAAGGTCTGGTCCATGCGGTAGAGCGGCCGGGACACCGGGCCGGGAACTTTGGTGTCGATGCTGTCGGTCCTGCCCATTGGCCTATCCTCCCGTCAGGCGATGTCAAAGCACCCGGACCCGCATCTCAGCCTGCCGTTTCAGCAGTTTTCCGGCGCGGTCCCGGAATTTGCTTTATGTATAAAATAATTGTTGCCCAACAAAATCCTGCGTGTCAACGTGAACCCGGGCCGGGGAAAGGTCCGTCCTCAAAAAAGTGCAAAATTTCACCTAACAGCCAGCAGGAAAGTGCTCACCGCCATGCGATTTGCCTATTTTCTTTCGTTCTTCGACACTGCCCAGCCGACCCGCGAAATCGGCGCCGAAGACCTTGCGCAGGTGGCGGAGCTGATCGAGGCGACGCCCGGCCTGACGCGCGGATTGCTGTTTGCCGGTGTGCAGTCGGTCGCCAAGTACTACCCCAATGACGACGCCCCGCCGCAACTGGCGATGGAACTCTACTTCGACGCCATCGAGGACCTTGAGGGGGCGCTGGCGAAGGATGGCCACCTGCAGGGCCTGCTGGGAACCGAGGCGGTCAAGAGCCTCGCCGGGGCCAAGGTCGAACAGCAGGCGATGGTCGTCCGCCGATTCAAGGACACCGTTCCCGAGAGCGAGGAGGACAAGACCTTCTGCAGCTACCTCGTCCACTACCCGGGCAAGGCGGAGGACCTGAACGTTTGGCTCGACTACTACCTGCGCAACCATACCGCGGTGATGCAGGACTTCCCGGGCATCCGCGAGATCGAGGTCTGTTCGCGCCTGGACTGGATCGGTTTCCTGCCGTGGGCGCGCGTCAACTACATGCAGCGCAACAAGATCGCCTTCAAGACGGTGGAGGGGCTGATGGCCGCGATCGAGTCGCCGGTGCGCGCTCGGATGTCGGCTGATTTCGCCCAGTTCCCCGCCTTCGAGGGCGGCAACTGCCACTACGCGCTGCAGACCCGGGAAATCCTCCCGGGCCGCTGACCCGCGCCGTCAGTCCCCCCGCGCGGTTGCGGTCGCGCGGGGCGCTGGCGCGGCCTCGGTCTCCGACCAGAAGGGCCGGTCGAGTTCGAACCGGTCGGTGGTGCGGAAGTAGGTGCTGGCGTGGCCCCGCGCCACGAGTTCGAGCGCCTCGGCGTGCAGGTGCCCGCGCGCCGCATCCTTGACCAGCGCGTCGTCGATATGAATCGCGAGGACGCGGCCGATCACCACCGACTGCGACGGGCCGGTGACCACGGTCGAGAGCGACGTGCACTCCATCGACACCGGGCTCGCCGCGATGCGGGGCGGGGCGATCAGGCTGGAGGGCGCGGTTTCCAGACCGGCGAGGGCCAGCTCATCGGTCCCGCGGGGCGCATCAATGGCGGTGACGTTCATCTGTTCCACCAAACGCTCTGGCACGAGATTGACCACGAATTCGCCGGTGTCGAGGATGTTCTGAGCCGTGTCCTTGAACCCGCGCTTGGGGTCGGCCAGCAAGCCAATGGCCACTGTCGGCGGGGCCGAACCCATCACGTTGAAGAAGCTGTAGGGCGCGGCATTGACGCCACCCCCGGCGTCCATCGTCGTGATCCAGGCAATCGGGCGCGGATGCACCGAGGCCGCCAGCAGCTTGTAGACGATCGGGGTTTCGAGCTGGTCGAGATCAAAGCGCATAGAGGTGGTCCTGATTGGTCCGCCCCAGATTGGCGCAATAAGCTTTATATGTAAAATGAATTGAAGCTGTACCCGCGGTGTAGCATCCGCCTGAACGGCAAACGCCCAAAACAAAAGCCCCGGACCATGTGGACCGGGGCTTTCGTATGTCGGTGGGGCAGGGCGATCAGACTGCGATCAGGCCCATGCTTTCCAGCTTGAGCAGGACCTGGTGGGCGCAGTTGTCCACGTCGGTGCCTTCAGTCTCGACCCGCAGTTCCGGGTTTTCCGGAACGTCGTAGGGGTCGGAGATGCCGGTGAACTCCTTGATCTTGCCTTCGCGGGCCAGCTTGTAGAGGCCCTTGCGGTCACGGCGCTCGCATTCCTCGATCGTGGTCGCGACGTGCACTTCGACGAAGGCGCCAAAGGCTTCGATGTCTTCACGCACGGCGCGGCGGGTGGTCGCGTAGGGCGCGATGGGCGCGCAGATCGCGATGCCGCCGTTCTTGGTGATCTCGGAGGCAACATAGCCGATGCGGCGGATGTTCAGGTCACGGTGCTCTTTCGAGAAGCCGAGCTCGGAGCTGAGGTTCTTCCGCACGATGTCGCCGTCGAGCAGGGTGACCGGACGGCCGCCCATTTCCATCAGCTTGACCATGAGGGCGTTGGCGATGGTCGACTTGCCCGAGCCGGAGAAGCCGGTGAAGAACACGGTAAAGCCCTGCTTGGAACGCGGCGGCTTGGTGCGGCGCAGTTCCTTGACCACCTCGGGGAACGAGAACCACTCGGGGATCTCGAGGCCCTCGGCCAGACGGCGGCGCAGTTCGGTGCCGGAGATGTTGAGGATGGTGACGTTGTCCTTGTCCTCGATCTCGTCCATCGGCTCGTACTGGGCGCGTTCCTGCACCCAGACCATGTGCTTGAAGTCGACCATTTCGACGCCGATCTCGGCCTCATGCTCGCGGAACAGGTCCTGCGCGTCATAGGGGCCGTAGAAATCCTCGCCTGCCGAGTTCTTGCCCGGGCCCGCGTGGTCGCGGCCGACGATGAAGTGGGTGCAGCCGTGGTTCTTGCGGATCAGGCCGTGCCAGACCGCCTCGCGCGGGCCGGCCATGCGCATGGCAAGGTTCAGCAGCGACATGGTGGTGGTGGCGGCCGGGTACTTGTCGAGAACGGCCTCGTAGCAGCGCACGCGGGTGAAGTGATCGACGTCGCCGGGCTTGGTCATGCCAACGACCGGGTGGATCAGCAGGTTGGCCTGTGCTTCCTTGGCGGCGCGGAAGGTCAGTTCCTGGTGCGCGCGGTGCAGCGGGTTGCGGGTCTGGAACGCCACGATGCGGCGCCAGCCGAGCTTGCGGAAGTAGGCGCGCAGCTCGTTCGGGGTGTCGCGACGAGCGCGGAAATCGTAGTGCACAGGCTGCTGGATGCCGGTGACGGGGCCGCCGAGGTAGACCTTGCCCGCGGTGTTGTGCAGGTAGTTCACCGCCGGGTGCGCGTCGTCATCGGCGCCAAAGACCTTCTCGGCCTCCTTCGCCTTGTTCGGCACCCACTTGTCGGTGACGGTCATGGTGGCGAGGATCACGCCTTCCTGGTCGCGCAGCGCGATGTCCTGACCGATCTCGATGCTGTCGGCGAACTTCTCGGACACGTCGAGGTTGATCGGCATCGGCCAGAGGGTGCCGTCGGCCAGGCGCATGTCGTCGACGACGCCGTTGTAGTCTTCCTCGCTCAGGAAGCCCTTCAGCGGGTAGAAGCCGCCATTCATGAGCAGTTCGAGGTCGCAGATCTGGCGCGGGGTCAGGTCATGGCTCGTCAGGTCGGCTGCTTCGACCTTCAGTTTCTGGGCGGAGTCGTAGGAAACATACAGCTCCGGGATCGGGGCCAGATTGCTGAGCATGGTCATTTCAAATCTTTCCGTTCTGCATCGTGTCGGATGGGCCCGTCGCACCGGGTCGGGGTGCGAATAGACTTAAGGGCAAGGCAAAGTCTAGGTGTTGGAACCCGATTTTGCCAAGTTGGGATATTTTGGCGCGAAAGCTTGCCGAAATGGGACGATCCAGCGTCTTTCAGGCCGGTTTGAGGACCGTTTCGAGGGCCGCCGCGCGCGACACCGCGAGGGCGTTCACGGGGGCATGCACACCGCGCAGTTCAAGGGTCAATAATTCGAGGGGAGCGCAGTCGATTCCCGCTCCGGCAAGCACCGGCGCCGAGATCAGCGCCTCGACTCCAAGCTCCTTGGTCTTGGCCTCCAGACGGCTCGCCGCGTTGACGCTTTCGCCGATGATGGTGCGGGGCGCGTTACCCACGGCGCCGATCTCGCCCATGACCACGTCGCCAAGGTGCAGGCCCACGCCGATGCGAATGTGCGGGATGCCTTCGCGGGCCAGCGTCTCGTTGAAGGTCTCGAGCGCCGCGCCGATGCTGCCGGTTGCCTTCAGCGCCGCCTGCGCCGAGAGCGCCTCGCTCGGCGCCTCGAAAAGCGCCAGCAAGCCGTCGCCGAGGTACTTGTCGACGACGCCGCCAGACTGGGTGATCGCGGGCACGATGGCGTCGAAGAAGCGGTTCAGCAGGAACACGACGTCATAGGGCAACTGGCCCGTGGTGCGAGCGGTGAAGCCGCGAATGTCGAGAAACAGGATCGCCATGCGCCGTTCCTGCCCGTGGCTGGCATGATCGCGGGCGCGTTTGCCGTCGGTCTGGAACACGCGGTAGACGGTCAGCGGTTCGCTCGGACGGATCTGGCAGGCCAGCCGGCTGCCCGCGGGTGCGCCGACGGCGCGCAGGCTACGTGCCTCGGCCTCGCTCGGGGCGGGCAGGGTCGCCCCGCCGTCCTCTACGATGACCCGGCAGGTGGTGCAGCGCCCGCGTCCGCCGCAGAGGGCGGTGTGGGGCACGCCATTGGCCCGCGACATCTCCAGCAGGGTCGGACCCTTGGGCGAGGAGATCTCGGGTCCGTCGACGTATCGGATGCGCACCGTGTTGCGGCGGATCAGCTTGCGCCCGGCGTAGATCGCCGCGGTGATCAGAACCAGCGCGACGAAGACCATACGCGCGTCCCACGCGATGCCCATGAGGGTGACAAAGCCATCCCAGTCGGGCCAGTTGGTCGCGGCATAGAGCTGCTCCCGGCCCTCCGGGTCGGCCAGCACGCGGGCCATGCGGCGGCCCTCGGTCAGGAATCCGGCCAGCGCAAAGGCAGGAACCAGCGCGGCAAGCGCGGCCAGCACCGGCAGGAAGCGTTGCCACCAGCCTTCGGCACGCAGCCAGAAGTGCAGGCCGATGCAGGCGTGGGTCCAGACGATCAGCATCAGCAGGCTTTGCAGCCAGCCGTCCGTGGTGTCGAAGATCAGCGCGACGAGATACTTGAACGAGTCATTCACGTCGAAGAGGGAATGGGCGACGCGGGTGTGCACGATATGGGCGGTCAGCAGCAGGGGGATCAGCAGCCCCAGCACGATCTGCATCGCTTCCCAGAGCGGCATCCGCAGCGTGGTGCGCCGCCCCTGCCGGTAGAGCGCCAGCCCGGCATGGGTGAACAGCGCGGCATAGAGCAGGACCGACCCGGGCAGGCTCCGCGTCACCGTCTGGCGCAGGGCCTGACCCGCCGCCATCAGCTCGGACGAGAACAGGCCGAAGCCGATGTTGATGAAATGCGTGAGGGCGAATGCGAACAGCACGAGGCCGGACGCAACGCGAATCCGCGTTCTCAGGTTTCCCCGCCACCGGCTTTTCATGCGACCTCCGCCTAGGGTTTCGCGCAGACTGCGTTTCCCGACGGAAACGGTCAAGCGTCAGCCTATGTGCATTCGCGCTCAGTCACGGTGCCTTGGCCCGGCTGCCTGCCCGGCCCGCACGGTCGAACCGGATGTTTCGCGCAAGCCGCTGAATCGGCTTCTCGAAATAGAAGGTGCTGAGGTGGGCGAGGGCGAAGATGCAGAAGAAGGCGAGGGGACGCTTGAACAGGTAGCGCTCGACCGTCGTGCCCTCGTCCCACCAGAAATGCCGGAACGGTGAATGCCAGACGTAGAGCGCAAAGGAGATCTCGGCGACGTAGCGCAGCGACGGCAGGCCAAGCACGCGGGTCTGCCAGGTGTTCGACATGGCCACGACCGAGGCGATGGAGAGCCCGGCGAAATAGGCGCGGAAGTAATAGAGCGGGTCCGTCAGCGGCGAACTGGACAGCACCAGCAGGATCACCGCCGGCCAGAACGCGTGGGGCAGAAATCGCCAGACCCGGGCAACGGCAGGCTTTGCGCGGTTCTCGTAGGCGATGGCGGCCAGCGATCCGGCAAGGATCTCGTCCACCCGCAGGTGGGTCTGGATGTTCGCAAAGCCGCCATCCTCGATCCGCAGCCCGGTGACCACCAGCGCGCCAAGCCCCACCAGCCAGAACGCGCCGCGCCCGAGGAAGAGGACCGCGATGGCGATGGCGACGTAGAAGTGCATCTCGACCCCCAGCGACCACAGCGGGCTGACGTAGGGATTGATGGCGCTGTGCCAGTAGTTCAGCACGTAGAGATTGATCGCGGCGAAGCTGTCGGGTCGATACTGCAGGATCAGGCAGTAGACCGCGCTGACCAGCAGCGCCAGCGGCGCGATCCGGGCAAGGCGGCGCACCAGAAACTTGGGGATGTTCTGGTCGTTCCAGAGAAACCGCGCGATCAGGAACCCAGAGAGGCCGAAGAACAGGCTCATGCCAAGCGCCCCGGCCAGCGAGTTCAGCTGCAGGCTGCTGGGGCCGAGGGGCAGCATGTGGCAGGACAGAACCAGAAGAATGCTGAGCGCCCGGATGCCGTCGAGGCTGGAAATATGCTTGTCGGTCTTCAAGGGGACGTCACTCACTGGAAAAGGGCTCTCGTTAACATCGGTGGCCGAGCTTAGAGCCCGGCTGGGGCGGGGTCAAAAATTCGATGGCGAGAATAGCAAACCGCGCGGTGAATGTTGATACATTCCCGCGCGGTCAGGGTGAAACTCAGGTATTGTTTCCGGGGTGCCGGTTCGGGGCCTCTCAGGCCCCGGCGGCGACCACTGCTTCGGGCGCGACTTCGGCCTCGCCCTCGGCCGCGAGGAACCGCTCGGCATCGAGCGCGGCCATGCAGCCCATGCCGGCGCTGGTCACGGCCTGGCGGTACTTGTGGTCGGTCAGGTCGCCCGCCGCAAAGACACCGGGGATCGAGGTCTCGGTCGAGCCCGGGTTCACCTTGACGTAGCCGCCGTGATGCAGTTCGAGCTGGTCCTTGACCAGTTCGCTGGCCGGCGCGTGGCCGATGGCGACGAACACGCCCTTGGCCGGGATCTCGGTTATCTCGCCGGTTTTCACGTGCTTGACTCGGACCGCTTCAACGCCCAGCGGGCTGTCGCTGCCCACGACCTCTTCCAGTTCGTGGAACCACAGCGGTTCGATCTTGGGATTCTTCATCAGCCGGTCGATTAGGATCTTCTCGGCGCGCAGCTCGTCGCGGCGGTGGATCAGCGTGACCTTCGAGGCGAAGTTGGTCAGGAACAGCGCCTCTTCCACGGCGGTGTTGCCGCCGCCGATCACGATGATCTCCTGGCCGCGGTAGAAGAACCCGTCACAGGTGGCACAGGCGCTGACGCCGAAGCCCTTGAACTTCTCCTCCGACGGCAGGCCCAGCCACTTGGCGCGGGCGCCGGTTGCAAGGATGACCGCGTCGGCGGTGTAGGTGGTGCCGCTGTCGCCCTTGGCGGTGAAGGGGCGCTTGGACAGGTCGAGGTCCGAGATGATGTCGCCGATGATCTCGGCACCCATTTCCTTGGCGTGGGCTTCCATCCGGACCATCAGGTCGGGGCCCTGCACCTCGGTGTCGCCGGGCCAGTTCTCGACCTCGGTGGTGGTGGTCAGCTGGCCGCCCGGTTCGAGACCCTGCACGAGGATCGGTTCGAGCATGGCGCGCGAGGCGTAGACGGCGGCGGTATACCCGGCCGGACCGGAACCGATGATCAGGACTTTGGTGTGGCGGGTGTCGCTCATGTCATTCCCCTTGGCAGCAGGTGACGGCAGGCGCCGTCCGGTCTCAGGATATAGCCATGCCGGGGCATGGCTTAAACCCCAGAAATCTGCATGTCCGCACTGATCGGAACGAGCGGAATTGCTGCAGTCGCACAGCAAATTAATTGCAGTTGCGAAATAATATTGCGCGCAGATAGGACGCTGCTATAACAAACGCAAATCGCTTGGGAGAACTTCATGGTCGCGACACGGCTGGATCCGATCGATCGCAAAATCCTGTCCGAGCTGCAGACCGATGGGCGCATGACCAACGTCGAACTCGCCCGCCGCGTCGGCATTTCGGCGCCGCCCTGCCTGCGTCGTGTCAGAACGCTGGAAGAGGCTGGCCTTATCGGTGGGTACCATGCCGATGTCAATGCGCGCGAACTCGGGTTCGAAGTGCAGGTCTTTGCCATGGTCGGCCTCGACAGCCAGGCCCAGAGCGAACTGTCCGCTTTCGAGGAGCGCTGCCGCAACTGGCCTCTGGTGCGCGAGTGCCACATGCTGAACGGCGAGGTGGACTTCATCCTGAAGTGCGTCGCGCCTGACCTGTCGAGCTTTCAGAACTTCCTGACCGGCGAGCTGCTGACCACGCCCAACGTGGCGAGCGTGAAGACGTCGCTGGTGATCCGGGTCGCCAAGGATGAACCCGGCGTGCCCTTCGATGTGCTGGAGGAGCGGCTCAGCCGGACGGCCTGATCCGGCCGGTCGGCTGGCTCAGGCGATCAGCGCGTCGCCCTGCGGCAGGTCATCATCGACCCGCGGGAAGGCGAGGGGGCCGAAGTCGCTGAACTGATCCACATGGGTGAAGAGATCGAAGAACAGCTGCCGCATCTGGTGGCTGACCATCCGCGCGGCGTTGCGGCCGGGATGGTAGGATTCGAACTCCAGACCGCCGACACGGAAGGTGCTGTGACGCTTGAGGCAGAGGTGGAACAGCTCCACAGGGGTCGGCGGCGCGGTTTCGATCACGTTCATGCCGTCGACGAACTCCCGCACCAGGGTCAGCTTGCGCTCGTGGGCAGGATCGCCGCGCAGGTGCGGCGGGGTGTAGAGGATGCGCGCGGCATGGCCGGTCACCACGTTCGACAGCGGGCGCTGCATCCCGAAGGCATCGGCGACCACGCGGGTCAGGCGCATGTTGCGCCCCTGCGGGCCGGGGCGGGCGGGGACGAGAACGGTGCTGCCCTTCCATAGAAGCGTCTGAATCGACCCCTCGGCCGTCACGATCTCGTCGCCGGGGAGCAGATCCTCGACCGCGATGTGACCCGAGGGCGTCGGGATCAGCGTCCCGCGCGAAAAGGCGCAGAAGGCATCCTCGAAGATCGGCAGGGCCGGGGCGATATGGCGCGTTTCCGAGATGTCCCCATTGGGCAGCAGGGCCATGACATCATAGCGGCGCAGCTGTTGCTTGGGGCGGGCTCGGAGGGCAGCAGGGTCGGAAAACTGGGGCGAAGTTGCCTGGACGGCACGGCTCGCCGCGCGCGAAAGCGACGTGGGGATAGACATACGAATACCGGCCCTTTCCTAGCGGGTCGTATCTGCGTCGGCCCCCACCGACAACGACAGAAAGACGACAAGTGTGGTCTTGATCTGCTACAGGCCATTCATGGCGTAATTTGGCTCAAAATGTCAAAAAATTCGAACATTGTTATGGCTTCGGTCGACAATCCGGAATCTCGCTAACGGATTGTTAATCAGTTGTCCGGCAATCGGGCTGCAATCGCCGCGAATCCATCGGCGGAGTCATGCTCGTCCTGATTGCGGGATTCGGCTGATGGCCAGAATCGGGGCAGGTATCGAGTTAAGTGAAAAGCCTCCCCCGAAACGAATATGTCCGCCTCGCCGGGGGGACGAGACGGACACATTTTTGCGGCGGGCCGAGGGCAGCACCCCGCCGCGAATTCCTCAGGCGGAGCGCAGCACGCGCTTGGGCGCTTGGGCCTCGTTGCGGCGCGCGATCATCGCGGCGCGACGCGCGCCACGGGTCCAGGGCATTTCGATCTCGGTCTTCCGGGTGGTCTCGGTCACGGATTTCACAAAACGGGCCTTGGGCTTCATGGCGTTCTTCCTCTTGGACTTCCGGGCTTCGCCCTTGTTCTGGGTCAAGTTCACTGTCGTCCCGCATTCGGGCAGGGATTGGGCCGTTTGTTGAAATTCGTGCCTGCCGCGGGGTCAGCGCGAGGAATCGCTGGGTGCGCCACTCGGGCAAGGTAAGTGCATGGAAAATTTTACTAAAATTCTGGCTGGTTCGGCGCAGCCCGACTTCCGACTCGGGGCGGGGCATGGAATTGTGGCGAAATCAGTGCCGCAGTGGTCACAATTCGCAAACAATCCCGGTGTTTTCGCCTAGAGGCGGATCACCGAGATCAGCCGCCCATAGTCGACTTCGAGGTTATGGGTGCTGCGGCGATAGGAATAGAACCGCTCCGGGTCCGAGTAGGTGCAGTGGTGCGTCCACTCGGCCTGACCGACCCCGGCATCGCGGAGCTTCTTCAGCCCGTAGCCCGGCAGGTCGAAATGATATCGGTCGCCCTCGCCATTGGCAAAGAACCTCGCGTTCTGGGGGGCTTCGGCGAGGAAGGCGTCAAGAAACTCGGGTCCGACCTCGTAACAGCGCTGGCTGATGGTCGGCCCGATCACCGCACTGATCCGCCCGCGCTCGGCCCCGAGGGACTCCATCGCGTCCACGGTCTCTCCGAGAATCCCGTCAAGCGCGCCGCGCCAGCCCGCATGGGCCGCGCCGATCACACCCGCCTCGTGGTCGGCGAACAGCACCGGCTGGCAATCGGCCGTCAGGATCGACAGCGCAAGGCCCGGTGTGCGGGTGACCAGCGCGTCGGCACGGGGTTTCTGGGTCATCGGCTCATCAACCATGACCACGTCGGCGGTATGGGACTGATGCACCCCGAGCAGGGCTTCGGGCTCGAGCTCCATCGCGCCGGCGACGCGGGCGCGGTTGATCGACACGATCTCGCTCTGGTCCGACGAACCGCTGCCGCAGTTGAGGCCGGAGAAGATGCCGGAGGAGGCGCCGCCGCGACGGGTGAAGAACCCGTGCCGCAGCGGGGCAAGATGATCAGACGTGATGATTTCCAGCGTCATGCTTCCAGTCCGGGCGGAGGAGCGGTGTTATCCGGGTAGAACCCCAGAACCTTGAACAGGTTTCCCATTTCGTCGGGATGCGTCAACCGGCGATGTGCAGCGGCGACCGCCTCCAGCGTCTCGTTGCCACCGGATTTCGCAAGCGCCTGCGCCCGCGCGGTGATGCCCAGCCGTTCGAGGAAAACGCCCTGAGGGGTCAGGCGCGTATACCTGCAGCCGTTGTCGGCCGCGGCGCGAGCAAGGGTTTCGAAGTCCACATGGGCGGTCAGATCGGCGTGTCCCGGCGTCTCGAACAGGGACACGGATTTGTGATCCTTGAGCGCCTGCACCGTGTCGCCGAGCGAGTGCCAGTCGCCGTAGTCGAGGATCAGCGCCGCGCCGCCATGATCCGCGATGCGCCGGGCGACCTCACCGGCAACCGTGGCCGCTGCCGGGCACAGCTCGACGATATCGCCGGGCCGGGTGTCCGCCAGCCGCTCGTCCAGCGCGGGATAGGCGCCTTCGGCCGCCAGCCCCAGCGCCAGAGCGCCGCCCTCAAGCCCCACCTGCCGCTCGCGCCAGCCGGTCTCGGTCCGCTGAAACTGCCGGACGGGCAGGGCGTCGAAGAACTCGTTCGCGACAAGGAAGAGCGGCTGCTCGGGCAGGTCCCCGACCGCACCGATCCAGCTGGGATGATGCGCGGCCAGAGCCTCGGCCTGCCGGTCGCGCAGAAGGGGAGAGGCTTCGACCAGAACCAGCTGCGCGGCCTTGGCGAAACCGGGCACGCGCGAGGCGGCGCGCAGTGCGTCGGCCATCAGCGTTCCGCGCCCCGGCCCAAGCTCGGCAAGGGTAAAGGCCGCGGGCTGCCCTTGGTCCAGCCAGCATTGCGCGAGGGCTAGCCCGATCAGCTCACCGAACATCTGGCTGATCTCGGGCGCGGTGACGAAATCGCCCTTCGCCCCAAGCGGGTCGCGGGTGGTGTAATAGCCGTGGACCGGGTGCAGCAGGCAGTCGGCCATGTAATCGGCCAGCGAGACCGGCCCGGTCTGGCGGATGCGCGCGGCGATGATCTCGCCCAGCGTCATGCCGCGCGGGTCCGGCTGCGCCAGATGAACCATAGGCCAAGCGCGATCATCGGCAGCGACAGGAACTGGCCCATCGTCAGGCCGTAGCCGCCGATGTGCCAGGCCAGACCCAGCGGGTTGCCCGGCGAAACGAACTGCGCATCCGGCTGCCGGAAGAACTCGACGATGAACCGCGCCACCCCGTAGCCCGCAAGGAACGTTCCCAGCACCAGCCCCGGGCGCCGGAAGGCCCCGCGCCGGTACACCAGCCACAACAGCAGCCCGCCAAGGATCAGCCCCTCCATCGCCGCCTCATACAGCTGCGAGGGGTGGCGGGCGCAGAGACCGGTCAGCTGGCCGCATTCCTGCGCCGCGTTACCGGGGAAGATCACCGCCCAGGGCAGGTCGCTCGGCCGGCCCCAGAGCTCGGCGTTGACGAAGTTCGCTAGCCGCCCCAGCAACAGCCCGGGGGGCACGCTGTGGGCAATCAGGTCCGCCGCCGCAAGCCGGGGCACGCCCTGCCGTGCGGTGTAGAGCCAGGTGCCGACGATGACGCCGATCATCCCGCCATGGAACGACATCCCGCCCTCCCAGACCCGGAGGATCTCCATCGGGTTCTGGAGGTAATAGGCGGGCTGGTAGAACAGCACGAAGCCCAGCCGCCCGCCAAGGATCACGCCGAGGATGATCCAGGTCAGCAGATCCTCGATCTGCTTCGGCGTCATCGGCGGGGTCTGTGCCGGCCAGAGCGCGGGGCACCGCACCGCGCGTACCGCCAGCCACCACGCGATAAGGATGCCCGCGATATAGGCCAGCGCGTACCAGCGCAGCGCAAAGCTCATGCCGCCGATGGTGAAGGAGAACAGCTCGGGCGAGAGGTTCGGGAAGGTGAGAACAGCCTGCATGGCGATGTGAATGCCTCTGGTCTTCGGGCGAAGTCAACCTTGCCGCCGTCCGCCGGGGAGCCCATATAGGGCACAACCCACCCGGAGACGACAGATGCAGACCCGCAACAAGATTTTGGACGACATATCACAGCTGATGACCAACGCCATGGGGGTCGCTCATGGCGCGAGGGAAGAGGCGGAGACCGCATTCAAGGGCCTGATCGACCGCTGGCTCGCCGATCGCGACTTCGTGACCCGCGAAGAGTTCGACGCCGTGCGCGCGATGGCCCAGAAGGCCCGCGAAGAGAACGAGGCCCTCTCGGCCCGGCTCGCCGCGCTGGAAGCCAAGGCCGACAAGGCCTCCTGAGGCTGGTCCGGCCGCACCGCCCGCGCGTGCGTTTCCGTTCGCGCGGGAATCCCGGAAATGTCCGGGACTTGTTTCCGCCCGCCTTCCAGTCGCAAAAGCGATTGCCGATATGTTGAGCGGCTTTAGCGGCTGTCCACAACTTATTGCAGATATCCCCAAAATAAGGGGTTGCCAGACGGCCCTCCCGGTCGCACCATATCTGGTATGGGCATGGGGGATCGCCCCGGCCTGTAGAGCAGTCACCTAGCGTTCGTTGGCTCACGGGCACCACGCCGCTAGAGATAAAGAGGTGGCACCATGGCACTTTCCGAGCAGTTTCTGGAAGAAGACATTCACCCCATCGACATCGTCGAACACCTGGCCGAGCACCACGACTGGGATTTCGATCGCATCGGGGATGACCAGATCGCGATGGCGGTCGAAGGTCAGTGGCGAACCTATTCCATCACGCTGGCCTGGTCGGGCTATGACGAGACCCTGCGCATGGTCTGCACGTTCGAGATGGAACCGCCGCAGGAAAAGCTCCCCGCGCTCTACGAACTGCTGAACTCGGTGAACGACTCCTGCTGGGCCGGCGCCTTTACCTACTGGGCCGACCAGAAGCTCATGGTCTACCGCTACGGCCTCGTGCTCTCCGGCGGCCAGATGGCCAGCCCCGAGCAGATCGACACGCTGATCACCACCGCGGTTCTCGCAGCCGAGCGCTACTACCCGGCGATCCAGCTGCTGGTCTGGGGCGACAAGTCTCCGAAGGATGCGCTTCAGGTCGCCATTGCAGAGGCTTACGGGCGCGCTTAAACCCTTGCCCTGAACCGGCAAGGGAAAGGGCAGGAACATGGACATGACAGAGATCGCGGCCCGGGGGCTTGTGCTGCTGGGCTGCGGCAAGATGGGGTCGGCAATGCTGGCCGGCTGGCTGAAGGACGGGCTGCCGTCCACCTCGGTCTGGGTGCTCGACCCGCGCCCCTCGGACTGGGTCAAGGCGCAGGGCGTTCACCTGAACTCTGACCTGCCCGCCAACCCCGCCATCGTGATCGTCGCCGTCAAACCGCAGATGATGGGCGATGCACTGCCCGCGATGAAGGCCCTTGGCAACGCCGAGACAATCTTCGTCTCTGTCGCCGCCGGCACCCCGATCTCCGCCTTCGAAGCCGCGCTCGGCGACCGGACCCCGGTGGTGCGCGCCATGCCGAACACCCCGGCCGCGGTGGGGCGTGGGATCACCGCGCTTATCGGCAACGCCAACGCCGGAGAGCACGGCGTGGCGCTGGCCGAGGGCCTGCTGTCGGCCGTGGGCCAGACCGTGCGCCTCGAGGACGAGAGCCAGATGGACGCGGTCACCGGCGTCAGCGGCTCCGGCCCGGCTTATGTCTTCCACCTGATCGAGACGCTGGCCGCCGCCGGCGAGGCCCAGGGCCTCGCACCCGACCTCGCGATGGCGCTGGCCAAGGCCACCGTGGCGGGCGCGGGTGCGCTGGCCGAGGCCGCAGACGAGGACCCGTCGCAGCTGCGCGTGAACGTGACCAGCCCCAACGGCACCACTCAGGCAGCCCTCGAGGTACTGATGGACGAGGAGGCAGGCTTTCCGCCGCTCCTCAAGCGCGCGGTCGCCGCGGCGACGGAACGCTCCCGGGAGCTCTCCCGTGGCTGAGATCGGCTTTGACGATTTCCTTAAGGTCGACATCCGCGCGGGGACCATCACCCGCGCGGAACCCTACCCGGAAGCCCGCAAACCCGCGATCAAGCTCTGGGTCGAATTCGGCCCCGAGATCGGCGAGAAGAAAAGCTCGGCCCAGATCACCCGCCACTACGACCCGGAAACGCTGGTCGGCAAGCAGGTGATCGCCGTGGTGAACTTTCCGCCGCGCCAGATCGGCAAGTTCATGTCCGAGGTGCTGGTGCTGGGGATGCCCGACGGTGAGGACGAGGTCGTCCTGCTGCGCCCCGACATCACGGTCGCGAACGGCGCGCGGATGTACTGACCTCAGGCGCTGCGCTCCCGGGGAAGGGCGCGCCGTGAGTATTTAGAGAGAAAAGATGGGTTCCGGGAAAGATCCCTTGTCCATCTTTTCTCGAAAAATACTCACGGCCTGACGGCAGGTCCCTGGCGCGGCGCAGGGTCAGTCCCGGGCCGCGTCGCCCACGGCCTCGCGCCAGTGACGGCGGCAGAGCGAGACATAGGTTTCGTTGCCGCCGATCTGCACCTGCGCGCCCTCGGTGATGGCGCGGCCCTCGGCGTCCTGCCGGATCACCATGGTGGCCTTGCGCCCGCAGCGGCAGATGGTGCGCACTTCGCGCATCTCGTCGGCGAGGGCGAGGAGCGTGGCCGAGCCGGGAAAGAGCTCGCCGCGGAAGTCGACGCGCAGGCCATAGGCGAGCACGGGGACGTCGAGGTCGTCGACCACACGCGCCAGTTGCCAGACCTGCGCCGGTTCGAGGAACTGCGCCTCGTCGATGAAGATGCAGGCCACGGGGCCCTGTGCCAGCCGGGCCTCGATGCGGGCAAAGAGGTCATCGCCGGGCGAGAACAGTTCGGCATCCGCGCCGATGCCGATGCGCGAGGCGATGCGGCCGGTCCCGGCGCGCCCGTCGATGCGGGCGGTCAGCAGGTAGGTCTCCATCCCGCGTTCGCGGTAGTTGTGCGAGGCCTGCAGCAGAACCGCCGACTTGCCGGCGTTCATGGTCGAGTAGTTGAAGTAGAGCTTGGCCACGCGGCCCCCGTCCCGTCTTAGTCGTGGCGGCGCAGCAGGACCGAGCCCACCGAGTAGCCCGCCCCGAAGGAGCAGATCAGCCCGAGGTCGCCCTCGGCGAAATCGTCCGAATACTTGGAGAAGGCGATGATCGAACCGGCCGAGGAGGTGTTGGCGTAATCCTGCAGGATGTTGGGCTGTTCGCCCGGTTCGGGCTCGCGTCCCAGCACCTTGCGGCCGATGAAGTCGTTCATCGACTTGTTGGCCTGGTGCAGCCAGAGGCGTTTCAGCTGATCCGGCCCTACACCGTCCGCCGCGATGTGGTCGAGGATGTGCTCGCTCACCATCGGAACCACTTCCTTGAAAACCTTGCGGCCGTTCTGCATGAACTGCATGTCGCGCCGGTCGGCCACGCCATCGGGGCGCGAGCGGCGCAGGAAGCCGTTGTTGTTGCGGATGTTGTTCGAGAACTGGGTGGCGCAGCGGGTCGAGATGATGTCGAAGCGGGCGCCTTTGGCGTCCTCCGCGCGCTCCAGCACCATGGCGGTGCAGACGTCGCCGAAGATGAAGTGGCAGTCGCGGTCGCGCCACTCCAAATGGCCCGAACAGATCTCGGGGTCGACCACCAGCGCCTTCTTCACCGAGCCGGCGCGGATCATGTCGGCGGCGGCCTGCAGACCGAAGGTGGCGGAGGAACAGGCGACGTTCATGTCGAAGGCGAAGCCGCCCGCGCCGATGGCCTGCTGGATCTCGACCGCCACGGCGGGATAGGCGCGCTCCATGTTCGAGGCGGCGCAGATCACCAGCTCGATCTCGGAGGCGTCGATGCCGGCCTCGGCGATGGCCTTCTTCGCGGCGTCCATCGCCATTTCGGTCATGATCGAGGGTTCGTCGTCCGCGCGCTGGCGCAGGGCGGGGTACATGCGGGCCGGGTCCAGCACGCCGGTCTTGTCCATGACAAAGCGCTGCTCGATGCCCGACGCCTTGACGATGAACTCTTCCGAGGAATGCGCCTTGGCCTCGACTTCGCCCGCCTCGATCTCGGCGGCGTGCTCGGCGTTGTAGAGGTCGGCATAGGCGTTGAAGGATTCCACCAGCTCGGCGTTGGTGATGACCTGTTCGGGGGTAAAGACCCCGGTGCCGGTGATGGCTGGCGTATATGTCAAAGGACCGCTCCGCTCCCAAAAGGTTCGGCGGTTTTACCCATGCGCGCGCGTCTGGGCAAGCCTGTTGGGGCGGATCAGATCAGGGGAACGAAGGGAACGCCGCCACAGGCAGAGAGGGCAGTGAGGGCGATCAGGGTCAGGGCGAGGCGCATTCGGTGCGGTCCTTGTCGTTGGCTCGATGGAGGGAGAGTTGCCGAGGAATGGGGCGAGGGCAAGGCGGGGGAGGGGATTTCGGCGCCTTCCCCCGAACGGCGTGCTTTCCCCGCACCTGTCTGTGACGACGGGGCGGCCGGGCTTGTTCCCATCAGCGCGCGGCGCTTAGATGCGGAACCTGCAGGAGCGACCACTTGCCCAATTCAGAGGACGTCAAAGCATTGGTGGCCCGTTTGCTGCGGGGCATTGCATCGGACAACATCGTGCTCACCCAGTCCGCCTGGCGGGGTCTGCTGGAGACCGGGGCGTCGGCGGTGCCTGCGGTGCTGGCCAAGCTGGACAGCCGTCAATGGGAGAAGGCACCTGTCGGACCCGCCGCGAAATACCTTGGGGTTCTGTTGGCGATGCTGCACGAGCTTGACGAGGCTGCCTTCAAGGCAGAAATCGACCGGCTCTCGCGAAGGAGGCTGAACCCCCTTCACCGACGCACCGTGGAGCTGATGGCGCAGCGCTGGGGCGAGCGGCCCTATGGCCATCTCGACTGCGGTGTTCCGGTGCACATTTCGGACGAGGTCGCAGACCGGGAGCGGGTGTTTCGCGAGCTCTGCAAATGGAGCCGCACCCCCGGGCTGGCCATTGCGACGGTGACGCGGATCGACGTGATCCGGGCATCGCCCGAGTTGAGCTATCTTGGCCTCTACCGGTTGCACTACGGCTCCATCGTTCTGACCCGGTCCGGCGTCGACATATCCCGCTCGGAACGGCGTGTGCGGGATCTTCTGGCCAAGATGACCTTCTTTCACGAGGTAGGGCATCACCACCACGGCCATAAGGAGGGTGGCCAGATCGAAGAGCAGGAGCGGGAGGCGGAGGCCTATGCCAGGGCGATGTTCCGCAATTCAAACCCCGTGGCGAACTTCTTCATTCAGAAGGTTCTCGGGCCGCCATTGCGGCCGTACTTCCGCGCACGCCAGCAGAAACTGCGAAACAACCGCAGATACAGCGGGTAAGCCGCACAACTCCCAACTGGGTCAGGGGCGCGCCATCGCACGCCCCTGTGATCATCAAGCCTGCAGCGACTTCACCACGACGTCACCCTCGGCCTGCGCCTTGATCGCCAGCGCGGCGGCATGGGCGCCGGCGGCGGTGGTGAAGTAGGGGATCTTGTCGTAGAGCGCGACCGAGCGGATGCCCTTGGAGTCTTCGACCGCCTGTGCGCCCTCGGTGGTGTTCATCACCAGGTGCACATTGCCGTCCTTCATCATGTCGACGATGTCGGGGCGGCCTTCGTAGACCTTGTTCACCAGCTTGCACGGCACGCCGTGGCCTTCCAGCCAGCTCTGGGTGCCGCGGGTCGCGACGATGTCAAAGCCCTGCTCGACCAGCACCTGCGCGGCTTCCAGCATCTCGGCGGTCTTGTCGGTGTCCTTGATCGAGATGAAGGCGCGGCCTTCGCGGGGCAGGGGGTTGCCCGCGCCCATCTGCGCCTTGAGGAAGGCGCGGGGGAAGTCGCGGTCCCAGCCCATGACCTCGCCGGTCGAGCGCATCTCGGGGCCGAGGATGGTGTCGACGCCGGGGAAGCGGGCAAAGGGCATCACGGCCTCTTTCACCGAGAACCACGGCATGTTCGGGTCGGCCAGCGTCATCGGATCGGCCAGCGGCAGCACGGTGTCGTAGTCGGCATTGGCGTCATAGGGCGCCCGTGCCGGGAAGGCCGAGAGCTTTTCGCCTGCCATGACACGTGCCGCGATCGAGGCGATGGCGCTGTCGGTCGCCTTGGCGACGAAGGGCACGGTCCGCGAGGCGCGCGGGTTCACCTCGATGAGGTAGATCACCCCGTCCTTGACGGCGAACTGCACGTTCATCAGGCCGACGACGTTCAGCCCGTGGGCCAGCGCCTCGGTCTGCACCTTGATCTCGTCGATGATCGACTGCGGCAGCGAGTAGGGCGGCAGCGAGCAGGCACTGTCGCCCGAGTGCACGCCGGCCTCTTCGATGTGCTGCATGATGCCAGCCACGTGCACCTGCGTACCGTCGCAGATCGCGTCCACGTCCAGCTCCACCGCGCCCGAGAGATAGCTGTCGAGCAGCACCGGGCTGTCGCCCGAAACCACGACCGCGTCGCGGATGTAGCGCTTGAGCCCGTCCATGTCACGGACGATCTCCATCGCGCGGCCGCCCAGCACGTAGGAGGGGCGGATCACCAGCGGGAAGCCGATGTTATCGGCAATTTCCAGCGCCTCGGCGTCGGAATGGGCGATGCCGTTCTTGGGCTGCTTGAGGCCGAGGCGGTTCACCAGATCCTGGAAGCGCTCGCGGTCTTCGGCCAGGTCGATGGCGTCCGGCGTTGTGCCGAGGATCGGGATCCCGGCCTCTTCCAGCGCATTGGCAAGCTTGAGCGGGGTCTGGCCGCCGAACTGCACGATGACGCCGTGCAGGGTGCCGTTGTCCTGCTCGACGCGCAGGATTTCCATCACGTGCTCGAAGGTCAGCGGCTCGAAATACAGGCGGTCCGAGGTGTCATAGTCGGTCGACACGGTCTCGGGGTTGCAGTTGACCATGATGGTCTCGTAGCCCGCATCGGTCAGCGCAAAGCAGGCATGGCAGCAGCAGTAGTCGAACTCGATGCCCTGACCGATCCGGTTGGGACCGCCGCCGAGGATCACGACCTTTTTGCGATCCGACGGGCGCGCCTCGCATTCGACCTCGCCGTAGACCGGCATCTCGTAGGTCGAGTACATGTAGGGCGTCTGCGCCTCGAATTCGGCGGCGCAGGTGTCGATCCGCTTGAACACGGCGACGACACCGGCGTCGGTGCGGGCCTTGCGGACCTCGCTCTCGGTCTTGTCGGTCAGCTTGGCGAGACGGGCATCGGTAAAGCCCAGCATCTTGAGCGCGCGCAGCCCGTGCTCGGTGGTCGGCAGGCCGTTCTGCTCGACCTCCTGCTCGGCCTCGATGATTTCGCGGATGCGCGCCAGGAACCACGGGTCGAACTTGGTGATGCCCTGGATCTGGTCGTCCGAGATGCCCTCGCGCATCGCCTGCGCGATGACCCGGAGCCGGTCCGGCGTCTGCTGCGACAGGGCCTTGGTGATCGCGGCCTCGCCCGAGGTCGGATCGTCGGCGCCCGGAATGTCGATCTCGTCGAACCCGGTCAGGCCGGTTTCCAGCGAGGCCAGCGCCTTTTGCAGCGATTCATGGATGGTGCGGCCGATGGCCATGGCCTCGCCCACCGACTTCATCGCGGTGGTGAGCTCGGGCTTGGAACCCGGGAACTTCTCGAAGGCAAAGCGCGGGATCTTGGTGACGACGTAGTCGATGGTCGGCTCGAAGGAGGCCGGGGTGACCTTGGTGATGTCGTTGTCGAGCTCGTCCAGCGTATAGCCCACGGCCAGCTTGGCCGCGATCTTGGCGATGGGGAAGCCGGTGGCCTTGGATGCCAGCGCCGAGGAGCGCGACACGCGCGGGTTCATCTCGATCACCACCATGCGGCCGTCGACCGGGTTGATCGCCCACTGCACGTTCGACCCGCCGGTTTCCACGCCGATCTCGCGCAGCACGGCGATCGAGCCGTTGCGCATGATCTGGTATTCCTTGTCGGTCAGCGTCAGGGCAGGGGCCACGGTGATCGAGTCGCCGGTGTGCACGCCCATCGGGTCCACGTTCTCGATGGAACAGACGATGATGGCGTTGTCGGCGGTGTCGCGCACCACCTCCATCTCGTATTCCTTCCAGCCCAGCAGGCTCTCGTCGACGAGGATCTGGCCCATCGGCGAGGCATCCATGCCCGAGCGGCAGTAATGTTCATAGTCGTCGCGGTTGTAGGCGACGCCGCCGCCGGTACCGCCGAGCGTAAAGGCGGGGCGGATGATCGCCGGCAGACCGATGTCGTCCAGCGCTTCGAGCGCAAGGCGGACGCCCGCGTTGAGGTCCTTCTTGCCGTTCTCGCCCTTGGGCGCGGTCACGATGGTCGCGCGCGGGTTCTCGATGCCGAGCCGGTCCATCGCTTCGCGGAACAGCTTGCGGTCCTCGGCCATCTCGATGGCCTCGCGCTTGGCGCCGATCATCTCGACACCGAACTTCTTCAGCACGCCCATCTCTTCCAGCGCCAGCGAGGTGTTCAGCCCGGTCTGGCCGCCCATCGTGGGCAGCAGCGCGTCGGGGCGTTCCTTCTCGATGATGCGGGCGACGACCTCGGGGGTGATCGGCTCGATGTAGGTCGCATCGGCCAGGCCCGGGTCGGTCATGATCGTGGCGGGGTTCGAGTTCACCAGGATGACCCGGTAGCCTTCCTCGCGCAGGGCCTTGCAGGCCTGAGCGCCGGAATAGTCGAATTCGCAGGCCTGCCCGATGATGATGGGTCCGGCTCCGATGATCATGATAGACTTGATATCAGTTCTCTTCGGCATCGTTCGGTCCCCATTTTCCGCGAGTCAGGTCCGCGAGGGCGGACCCAAATTGTCGTGCGTTATAGGCATGGAGGGCGTGGGTGCAAGGGGCCTTTCGCGCAGGGCCTCCGACCGCGCCCCGCGCGGCAGCGCAGGCGGGCCCTTGGCGCGGGCGCGGGGCAGGCCGCCAGTCGGACGACCCATCCCCCGAACCCTGTCACTCCGCCGCCTGGCGCTTGCGCGCGTCTTGCCTGCGATAGAGATAGTCTCGGGTGATCGGCACCGCATCCCGCTGATGTCCAAGCTGGAAGTGGAACACCGCCTGCCGGTTCAGCTCGAAGCTCAGGAAGCAGATGGTCAGGTAATAGCGCCACATGCGGATGAAGCGCGCGTCGTACATCTTCTTCACCTGCTCGATGTTGGCATCGAACCGGCGCAGCCAGTGCCGCAGCGTATAGGCGTAGTGCAGCCGCCAGACCTCGAGGTCGAGGTTCCAGAGACCCGAGTTCTCGATCGCGGGGGCGAGTTCCGACAGCGAGGGCACGTAACCGCCGGGGAAGATGTACCTGGTCATCCACTTCGATTCGGCCATCGGCGGACCGGTCCGCCCGATGGTGTGGATCAGCGCCACGCCGTCGCGTGCCAGCAGGTCCGAAACCTTGTCGAAGTAGACCGAGTACTGCGGCAGGCCGACGTGTTCCAGCATCCCGACCGAGACGATGCGGTCAAAGGGTTCGTCCAGCAGCCGGTAGTCCTGCAGGCGGAAATCGATCAGATCGCTCAGGCCCTGCTCCTCGGCGCGCATCTTCGCCCGCGCCAGCTGGTTCTCGGAAAGGGTCACGCCGGTGACCTTGGCGCCATAGTCGCGCGCCAGCGTCAGGGCCATGCCGCCCCAGCCGCAGCCGATGTCGAGCACGCGCATCCCGGGCTCGATCTGCAGCTTGTTGGCGATATGCGCCTTCTTGGCGATCTGAGCCTCTTCCAGCGAGATATCGGGGTCGTAGAAATAGGCGCAGCTATACTGCATGTCCTCATCGAGGAAGAGGCGATAGAGATCGTCGGAGATATCGTAGTGATGGGCCACGTTGGCCTGCGCCATCTGCGGCGTGTTCCGCGTGATCCAGTTGCCAAGGCGGAAACGCGCCCGGTCCATCGCCCGGACCCAGAAGGGCATCACGTCATGGTAGCTGTTGCTGAGGATCAGGCTGATCAGCCCCTCGATGTCGTCATTCTCGATCGTCAGGCGCTCGTCCATATAGGCTTCGCCAAGGCCGAGGTCGGGCGCGGTGCAGAGTTTGCGGAGGGTGTCGGTGTCCTTGATCCGCACCGCCGCAGCGTAGGACCCTCCCGAGCCGTAGGATCGCGTCTTGCCGTCCGGGTAAGTGACGCTCAGCTCACCGTCCCGGACCAGCCGCGAGAGCATTTTGTCAAAAATGGTTTCCCACATCCCTTCACCCCCGATGAAAAGTTTACCTTTTTATCCAGCGCGGTCAGCAGCATACACCAGAGATTTAGTTTGCCAACAATTGTATGCAAGTTTCATGTAATCTGGCCTCCCCCTTGACTTCCAAAGCCGGGCAGGCTGTATCGGCGCGACCCGGAAAACCCGCCCGAAGGATTATCTAGAATGCACGCCTATCGCAGCCATACCTGCGCCGCCCTGACTGCCCAAAATGTGGGCGAAACGGTCCGCCTCTCCGGTTGGGTGCATCGCGTCCGAGATCACGGCGGGATCCTCTTCATCGACCTGCGCGACCACTACGGCGTGACGCAGGTGCTCTGCGACCCCGACAGCCCCGCCTTCGCGGATGTCGAGAAGGTCCGCTCGGAGTGGTGTATCCGCATCGACGGCGAGGTAAAGGCACGGGCTCCGGAACTGGTGAACCCCAAGCTGCCGACGGGCGAGATCGAGGTCTTTGTCCGTGATATCGAGGTGCTGGGCGCCGCCAAGGAACTGCCGCTGATGGTCTTCGGCGATCAGGAGTATCCCGAGGAAACCCGCCTGCGCTATCGCTACCTCGACCTGCGCCGCGACGTGATGCAGAAGAACATGACCCTGCGCTCCGACGTGGTGGCCTCGATCCGCAAGCGCATGTGGGGCAACGGCTTCCGCGAATACCAGACACCGATCATCACCGCATCGAGCCCCGAGGGCGCACGCGACTTCCTCGTGCCCTCGCGCCTGCACCCGGGCAAGTTCTACGCCCTGCCGCAGGCCCCCCAGCAGTTCAAGCAGCTGATGATGGTCTCGGGCTTCGACAAGTATTTCCAGATCGCTCCCTGTTTCCGCGACGAGGACCCGCGCGCCGACCGCTCGCCCACCGACTTCTACCAGCTCGACATGGAAATGAGCTTTGTCACCCAGCAGGACGTGTTCGACACCGTCTCGCCGGTGCTGGCAGGCGTGTTCGAGGAATTCGGCGGCGGCAAGAAGGTGGACGCCCCCGCCGAGTGGCCGCAGATCTCCTACCGTGACGCCGCGCTCTGGTACGGCACCGACAAGCCCGACCTGCGCAACCCGATCAAGATGCAGGTGGTGTCCGAGCATTTCGCAGGCTCCGGCTTTGCCATCTTCGCCAAGCTGCTGGAGCAGGACGGCACCGAGATCCGCGCGATCCCGGCCCCCACGGGCGGCTCGCGCAAGTTCTGCGACCGCATGAACGCCTTTGCCCAGAAAGAGGGCCTGCCGGGGATGGGCTACATCTTCTGGCGCGAACGTTCCGCCAGATTGACAGCGCAAGATGCTGATCTTAGGGCAAAAAAGATCGCTGACATTAAGCGCGAAGATTTCAGCACAAACTCCGAATATGGTGCTGCAATTTGGAAAGCTTGGTTTGAAGATGTATTGCCGGAGGGGTACTGGGCTGGAGTGGCAGAGAGCTTGGCTACTGCAAAAAGTTCTGGAGACCAACAGACTGCAAAACTTCTCGAAGGCCTCATCGCCTCCGGCGTCGAGCCCGCCGGCCCGCTGGCCAAGAACATCGGCCCAGAGCGCACCGAGGCGATCCGCCAGCAGCTGGGCCTCGGCGTCGGCGACGCGGCCTTCTTCCTTGGCGGCAAGCCGTCGGCCTTTGAAAAGGTCGCGGGCAAGGCCCGTACCGTCATCGGCGACGAACTCGGCCTGACCGAGACAGACCGTTTCGCCTTTGCCTGGATCGTGGATTTCCCGATCTACGAAAAGGACGACGAAACCGGCAAGATCGACTTCGAGCACAACCCCTTCTCGATGCCGCAGGGCGGGATGGAGGCGCTGAACGGCGACCCGATGAAGGTCATGGGCTTCCAGTATGACCTCGCCTGCAACGGCTACGAGCTGGTCTCGGGCGCGATCCGGAACCACAAGCCCGAGATCATGTTCAAGGCCTTCGAGATCGCGGGCTACCCGAACGAGGAAGTGATCAAGCGCTTTGGCGGCATGGTCAACGCCTTCCAGTACGGCGCCCCTCCGCACGGTGGCTGCGCGGCGGGCATCGACCGGATCGTCATGCTGCTGGCCGGCACCTCGAACATCCGCGAGGTCATCATGTTCCCGATGAACCAACGCGCCGAGGACCTGATGATGAACGCCCCCAGCGAGCCGACCGCCGAGCAGCTGATGGAGCTGTCGCTGCGGGTCATCCCGCAGGACTGATCCAATGCTGGATGCCTTGCGCAAGGCCGGGTTCGACATCGCGACCCGCAACCATGCCGAGGCCATCCTCGCCCATGATTTCCCCGGTGAGCTTTCGACCCTCGTCGAACAGCTCACCGCTTTCCGCATCGGCATCAGCGAGATCGTCGGCGGGGGCGGGGGCGAGTCCGGGCAGACCCAGCGGCTGCGCAACGCGCTGAACGAGAGCGGCTGGCGCAAGCATCACTTCTCGGTCCAGACCATCGTCGACGGGCGCGAACGCGCCGGGGTGAGCCACGAGGTGGATCACGTCCGCTTTGCCGAAAAGGGCACGCTGGCGCTCGAGATCGAGTGGAATAACAAGGACCCGTTCTTCGATCGGGACCTCGAGAATTTCCAGCGGCTGCACGCGCTCTCAGCCATCTCGGTGGGGATGATCGTGACGCGCGGGTCCTCGATGCAGGAGGCGTTCCTGCCGCGGGTCACCAACTGGATGAAGGCGCAGGGCCTGACCTCGGAAGAGGACATCGACCGGCTGAACATCTCGGAACGCACCCGTGCCCAGCGGGACGCCGTGGCCCGCCACGTGGCGCGCGGTGTGCCCTTTCCGGACGCCTTTGCGCGGAACTTCGTCAACAGCAAGTTCGGGCAGGCCACAACCCACTGGTCCAAGCTGGCCGACCGGGTGGCGCGCGGCGTGGGCAACCCGTGCCCGCTGTTGCTGATCGGGCTGCCCGATACGCTGCTGTCGGACGCCGCGCCCACGGACGCGGCCCCCGACCTCTTCGGCTGAGGATCACTCCTCCAGCGCTTCCTCGCGCTTCTTCTCGATCAGCTTGGCTTCCTGCTCCTTGCGCTCGAGAAAACGGTCGCCGTAGCCCTTGATATCGGCTGCGGGGATGATCTCGCGCGCCTTGGCAAAGACCTCGTCTTCCTCTTCCTCGATGTGATGCTCGTAGTCGTGGCGCAGTTTCTTGAACTTCTGCAGCCACGCGCCCGAGCTCATGTCGGTCTCGCGCAGCTCTTCCATCAGATCGTCCAGTTCCTTGTGCTCGTGCACCGAGTGGCGGGCATCGTCCTGCCCCCATGTCTTGGAGATCAGCTTGGAATAGAAGGTTTCTTCCTCCGCCGCGGCATGGCTTTTCACATCGTGGTAGAATTCGGTCCACGCCTCCTGCCGCTCCTTGCTGTCCCCGTGGGTGTTGCCCAGGATTTCCAGCAGCTCGCGATGGCGGTCGTGGTCGGCTTTGATGGCTTTGTAGATGTCACTCATTGCATTGGCTCCCTAGCTACCGGGAGCAAACGCAACAGGCCGGAAAATGGTTTCCGCTATTCCGCGGCGACGCCGGAATTGTAGGAGTAGGTCTTCCAGCTGGGCTTGTAGTCCGCGTCGGCCTGGTTGCCCCAGACGGTCCAGCCCTGCCGCACGCCGCGCCCGAACATTTCAAGGTAGGGGCCCCAGGAACAGCTCTCGATCAACTCGTACTGTTCATCGGGCTTGCGCGAATGCTCGCGCTTGCGCGACTGGATCATGTTGACCTGACGCCGTCCGGCGTCGAGCGTGCGGGCGTTCTTGCCCCGGGTGCCGAACAGCAGGATCTCGGTCACGTTGCGAAAGTAGAAGCCCACGCCGCGCCCGTCGCTGCCGCCATCCTTGCGGACCTTGTGCCAGATGATGTTCGACTTGTACTCGAATCCCCAGGACGACAGCACTTGAAGCCCCTCGGGCAGCAGCGCGTTGGGAACCCACATGTAGCAGTGCGCCCGCTCTTCCAGGTGGTCGGCGACGGGAAGCGCACAAATTTCCTCCAGCGTCATCGTCGGATAGCGCGCGAGGCGTTTGTGCTCGGGCGCGACCTTGCCGGTACGGTTGGTGAACCGCCAGGGCGGATCGGCCATGACGGTGGCGAACCGGTCCTTCCCGAGAAAGCGCGACAGGTCTTGTGCGGGTGAATCTGACATATCCAACATATAGCGCGGCCTTTCCCGTTCTGTCACGCGCCAGTTTCCTGCCGCCACGTCTTTGCCGGGGCGGAACATCGGCCAGCCCGAGGTGGAACAATAGTAGAACGGCGGCGGTTTCTCAAACCCTAATCGCGCGCCGATCCGCCGACGCAGGGACGGACAGACAAAAGTGATGCGTTCAAGGACCGAAGGCGAATGTAAGTGCCTTCGCCCGTTGATATCCTGCGGGCAGGTGATCAGGGAAAGAGGTGTTCAGGTGGTGTTCTCTCCCGAGCTTGCGGAAACCCGCTTTGGCTGTGGACTGTCCCCGGTGGTGACCCCGCCGCGCTCTGCGGGCGACATGCTCGACGGGCTGGCAGATGCCGACGACATGGCGGCCCGGTTTCCCATCGGCACCTTCGACAGCTACCGCGACTACCTCTTCGAGGCCCGCAAGTTGCAGCGCGCCTTCAACAAGGACCGGCAGGACAAGGACAAGCGCGCGGCCTTCCAGCAGGCCAAGGACCGCGCCCGGCAGACCGACATGCAGTTCAGCGTCAACACGCTGCTGCGCTGCACCTACAGCACCACCCCCTTCCGTGAGAGGCTGGTCGCGTTCTGGAGCGATCACTTCACCGCCTACGGCAAGAACAACGTCATGGGCACGGCGACGACGCCCTACATCGAGGACGCGATCCGGCCCCGGATCACCGGGCGTTTCGGCCACATGCTGGTCGCGGTAACGACGCACCCGCTGATGCTGCACTACCTCGACCAGGACCGCTCGGTTGGGCCCGATAGCAAGGCGGCGCTGCAAAAGGGCGGCGGCCTCGGTCTGAACGAGAACCTCGCCCGCGAAGTGATGGAACTGCATACGCTGGGCGTGGGCGGGCCATATGCGCAGGATGACGTGCGCCAGCTGGCCGAGCTGTTCACCGGCATGGGCTTCAGCCCCGCCAAGGGCTTCGTGTTCCGCGCGGCCCAGGCCGAACCGGGGGCCGAGACCCTGCTGGGCAAGAGCTATGGCGGCAACCCGGCGCGGGTGGAGCCGATCATCGACGCGCTGCACGACCTTGCGGTCCATCCGGCGACGGCGCGCCACATCGCGCGCAAGCTGGCTGTGCATTTCGTCGCGGATACGCCGCCGGACGAGCTGGTCGATCACCTCGCCGCGCGCTACGCCGACACCGCCGGCGACCTGATGCAGGTCTATGCCGCCCTGCTGGACCACCCTGCCGCCTGGCAGGAGCCGCGCGTGAACATCAAGCCCCCGGTCGATTTCATCGCCTCGGCCTGGCGCGCGCTGGCGGTTGATCCCGACCATGCGGCGCAGCTGCCCTACAACGACCTGCGGCGCACGCTGGTGCAGCCATTGAAACTGATGGGCCAGCCGTGGCAGCGCCCGGTGGGGCCGGACGGCTGGTCGGAACACGACGAGGCATGGCTGACGCCGCAGGGGGTGGCCACCCGGTTGCGCTGGGCCGTCTCGGCACCGCGAACCCTGCGGCCCGACCTGCCCGAGCCGACCGCCTTCGTCGATCAGGTGCTCGGCCCTTACGCGACCGAGCCGGTGCACTTTGCCGCCCGCGCGGCCGAAAGCAAGTCCGACGCCATCGGGCTGATCCTCGCCTCCCCTGCCTTTCAACGCCGATAGGAGCCCGTCATGCCCCCAGTCTTGTCCCGGCGCGCCTTCCTCTCCCGCTCCGCGCTGCTCGGATGTTCCCTCGCCGCGAGCCCGCTGCTGACCCCGGTGAGCTATGCGGCCGCGCCCTGGGACACGCGCCTCGTGGTGATCATCCTGCGCGGCGCGATGGACGGGCTCGACGTGGTCCGGCCCTATGGCGATCCCTCCTATGCCGCCCTGCGCGGCGCGATCGGTGGCGGACCGGAGAGCGGGGCGCTGGATCTCGACGGGTACTTCGCCCTGCACCCGGCGCTGGAACCGCTGATGCCGCTCTGGCAGAGCCAGCAGCTTGGCTTCTTCAACGCCGTCTCGACCCCCTACCGCGACAAGCGCAGCCACTTCGACGGGCAGGACATTCTCGAGGCGGGGACCGACGGGCGCAGCGGGGGCCACGACGGATGGCTCAACCGGATGCTGACGCGGGTGCCCGGCGTCGAGGCGCGCACCGCCTTTGCCATCGGCTATGGCGAGATGAAGGTGCTGAGCGGGCCCGCGCCCAAGTCGGACTGGTCGCCGGATGCCAACCTCGCGCTGTCGCCGCAGGCCGTGCGGCTCGCGGAAATGGTGATGGAGGAAGACCCGGCGTTCCATGCCGCGCTCTCCGAGGCGATGCTGCTCTCGGGCGATGGCGCGGCCGGGCTCGGCATGGCGGACGAGGACGGGGCAGGGGAAATGATGGGCGGCACCGCGATGAACGCCCGCGCCCCGGCTGGCGGCGCGCATGTCAAGGTTGCCCAGTTCGCCGCCGAACAGCTGCGCGGCGACACGCGGGTCATCTCCTTCTCGATCAACGGCTGGGATACGCACAGCCGGCAGGACCGCGCCATTCGCCCGGCGCTGGGGCGGCTGTCGGACACCATCCTGACCCTGCAGAACGGCGTCGGCCCCGAGGTCTGGCAAAAGACGGCAGTGGTGGCGATGACCGAATTCGGTCGGACCGCGCGGGTGAACGGGACCGGCGGCACCGACCACGGGACCGGCGGCGTGATGGTGATGGCGGGCGGGGCGCTGCGCGGCGGCCGGGTCTATGGCGACTGGCCGGGCCTCGACGAGGCCAGCCTGTACCAGCGGCGCGACCTGATGCCCACGCGCGACGTGCGCGCCCCGGCGGCCTGGATGATGCGGGCGATGGCCGGGCTCGACCGCGCCGCGCTGGAACAGGTGGTCTTTCCCGGGCTGGAGCTTGGCGGCGATCCGGGTCTGCTGCTCTAGGCCCCGACGCCGAGGCTTGCCAGCGGCGCGATTACGCATAAGGTCAGGCCCATGACAGACCGTGATCCCTCCCGCCCCGTTGGTCCCCTCGTTCCCGGCTGGACCCCTCCGCAGGCCCCCACCGGCGAGGTGCTGGAAGGCCGTTACACGCGGCTTGAGCCGCTGGAGGCCGCCGCCCATGCCGAGGCGCTGTTTCCGGCCTATGCCGGGCAGGACTGGGTCTGGGATTACATGCCCTACGGACCTTTCGAGACGACTGACAGCTATCGCGACTGGATGGCGGGGATGCAGGGCCAGCCTGATCCGCTGTTCTATGCGATCCGCGACCTGGAGACCGGCGCGCTCGGCGGCGTCGCGTCCTACCTGCGGGTGACCCCGGCGGCCGGGAGCATCGAGGTCGGGCATATCAACTACGCACCAAGGCTCCAGCGGACCCGCGCGGCGACCGAGGCGATGTACCTGATGATGCGCTGGGCCTTCGACGCGGGCTATCGCCGCTACGAGTGGAAATGCGACGCGCTGAACCACATGTCGCGCCGCGCGGCGCAGCGGCTTGGGTTCAGCTACGAGGGCATCTTCCGGCAGGCGGTCGTGGTGAAGGGCCGCAACCGCGATACCGCGTGGTTCGCGATCACCGACAAGGACTGGACCACTCTGCGCGGGGCCTTCGAGCAATGGCTGGACCCGGCCAATTTCGAATCCGACGGGACCCAGCGCATCGCGCTCAAGGACCTGACCGCCCCGGTGCGGGTCGCCTCCGACCCGAGCCTCTGAGCCAAGGCACCGGCGGCGCACGGGGCGTTCTGCCTCAAGCGGCGCCATGGTTCGGCCCGTTCGCTGGTGCCCCTTTTCCGCGCGTAGCATTTCAGAACCGCAACAGCCTCCGCGACGGTCCCAGTGCGGGAACCGGGGCAGGGGGATGCTGACAGCGCCGCGCCTCGCGCGCGGCCTTGCGCGCCTGCACGAAGAGAGCGATCAGCAGGGTGAGCAGCGTGATCAGAAAGGTGGCGATCATCTCAGATGGCCCTTTTCTGCTGGATGCGGTCCTGCACCAGACCGGCAACCCGGGCGGCGTCTGCCTCCGGATGGCCGGAGGCGCAGGCACGGGCAAGGCGGTCCGCCGCACTGGCGAGGTCACTGTCGTGCGCGCTGCGCGCCAGCGCCCCGATGAACTGGGCCAGGTAGTCGAGCGTCGCGCCCTCGCCGGGGCTGGTCAGACCGCTGGCGGCAAGCTCCAGATCGTCCATCAGCGCCATGTGATCGGGCAGGACCTGCTCGGTCGTGATCGGGCGCAGCTCGGTCGGGCGGCGGTCCGGCGGCAGGCGGGCGATGATCTCGGACTGGAACCCCGACAGCGACTGGTAGGGCTTGGACAGGAACCCGTCGGCCCCGGCTTCCAGCGCCGGGCCCGCGAGGTCATCGGCGGAGGTGGCGAGGATGATGCCGATCCGCGGCATCGAGTGGTGCAGCTCGCGGATCAGGTCCAGCCCCGAACCGTCGGGCAGGCCGAGGTCGATGATGATGGCGGTGGGGCGATAGACCTGCAGGTGGCGCCGCGCCGAGCGCAGGCAATCCGCGCGCCGGATCCGCGCGCCGCTGCGCAGGCAGAGCAGGCGCATCGCCTCGCTGGCATAGCGGCTGTCCTCGACCACGAGGATGGTCAGGCCCAGCAGGGGCCGCTGCGGCTGGGCAGGGGGGTGGGGGGTGGCGAGCTGTTCCGAATCGTCCATGAGATCATCCTTTCCGCTCATGGGAAAAGGCTAGGTCACGCTGGCTAACGTGGCGTTAATGGCGGCCCCCGGACGATGTGAGCGCTCGCACCCCGCCCGCGCCCATTCGTCCCCTTGCCCTCGCGCGGGCCGGGCCCCATAACCCAGACAACCTGTCATGACAGACCCACCGGGGAGGAGAGCCCAGATGATCGGCCGTTTGAACCATGTCGCCATTGCCGTGCCGGATCTCGAGGCCGCGTCCGAGCAGTATCGCAGCGCCCTCGGCGCCTCGGTCGGCGCACCGCAGGACGAACCCGACCACGGCGTGACCGTGGTTTTCATCGAGCTGCCGAACACCAAGATCGAGCTGCTCTACCCGCTGGGCGAGAACTCTCCGATCCAGGGCTTCCTCGACAAGAACCCCTCGGGCGGCATCCACCACGTCTGTTACGAGGTCGAGGACATCCTCGCCGCGCGCGATCACCTGAAGGGCACCGGGGCCCGCGTGCTCGGTTCGGGCGAGCCCAAGATCGGCGCCCACGGCAAGCCGGTGCTGTTCCTGCATCCCAAGGACTTCAACGGCACCCTCATCGAACTCGAGCAGGTCTGACCGGGGAGGCTGGCATGGGCGTCGTTTCGGGCATCGTGCTCTACGTCATCATCTGGTTCCTGACCTTCTTCGTGGCGCTGCCGATCCGGGTCGAGACGCAGGGCGACAAGGGGTCCGTCGTGCCAGGCACCCACGCAGGCGCGCCGGAGAACCATCATCTGAAGAAAAAGGCGCTGATCACCACCGGCGTCGCGCTGGTGATCTGGGGCATCATCGCCACGGTGATCCTCTCGGAATGGATCACGGTGCGCGATCTCGACTGGTTCCACCAGATGGGAACCGGCAACTAGCGCCCCGGCGCGGTCACCCCGTCGTCACTCCGCCGGTTCAGCCGCCATCCCGGCCTGGATGAAGGGGAACTTGGTCTCGATCCAGTCGGCGAGGGTGGTGACCATGGGCGCCAGTTCCTCGCCCAGCGGGGTCAGCGAGTATTCCACGTGCGGCGGAACCACCGGGTGCGACACCCGCCGCACGAAGCCGTCTGCTTCCAGCGCCTTCAGGGTCTGCGCCAGCATCCGTTCGCTGACACCGCCGATCTTGCCGCGCAGCTCGCTGAAGCGGTGGGTGCCGTCGGCCAGCACCATGAACACCAGCACGCCCCAGCGGCTGGTCACGTGCCGCAGCACATCGCGCGAGGGGCACTCGGCGGCCAGCAGCTGCCCGCGCGACACCAGTTCCGACAGTTTCGGCGGCTGATCCACGACATCTCTCCGATTTCTCAAAACTAACAAAAATGTACGTACTTACGAAAAGTTTGCAAGGGGCCATATGGTCAATCGGAACGCAAAACATCGAAAGGATTGCTTCATGATTGCCGTAACCGGAGCCACCGGCCAGCTTGGCCGCCTCGTCATCGACGCCCTGCTCGAAAAGGTGCCCGCCGCCTCGGTCGCCGCGCTGGTGCGCGACCCGGCCAAGGCCGCCGATCTCGCGGCCATGGGGGTCACCCTGCGCCAGGCCGACTATGCACAGCCCGAGACCCTGTTCCCGGCGCTCGAGGGCGTGGACACCCTGCTGCTGATCTCCTCCTCCGAGGTGGGCCAGCGCGCGCCGCAGCATCAGGCGGTGATCGACGCCGCAGCCGCCGCCGGGGTCGGGCTCGTCGCCTATACCAGCATCCTGCACGCCGACAGCTCGCCGCTGGCGCTCGCCGAGGAACACCGCGCGACCGAGGCCGCGCTGGCTGCCTCCGGGCTGGACCACGTCCTGCTGCGCAATGGCTGGTACTCCGAGAACTATGCGGGGTCGGTTCCCACCGCCGCCGAGCATGGCGCGGTGATCGGGGCTGCGGGCGAGGGGCGCATCGCCGCAGCGGCGCGGGCCGATTACGCGGCGGCGGCAGCGGCCGTGCTGGCCGATCCGGCGGCCCATGCGGGCAAGACCTATGAACTGGCGGGCGACACGGCCTTCACCCTGGCTGACCTCGCCGCCGAGATCGCGCGCCAGTCGGGCAAGCCGGTGACCTATCAGGACATGCCCCAGGCCGCCTATGCCGAGGCGCTCAAGGGCTTCGGCCTGCCGGGCCCCTTCGCCGAGATCCTCGCCGATTCCGACGTGGGCGCCTCGCGCGGCGGTCTCTTCGATGACAGCCACGCGCTCTCGGCTCTGATCGGGCGTCCGACGACGCCGATGTCCGAAATGGTCAAATCCGCCCTCGCGGGCTGAGACCGGGGCGCCGGGGGTCTCCCCCGGCGCCGTCCCTATGCACGGCGGTCGCCGAGCATATGGTAGATATGGGTGAAGGTCGCCGCCCCGAGGATCGGGATCACCAGGTTCAGGAGCGGGATCGACAGCGGCAGCGCCATCAGCACCCCGGCCGCCCAGATGGTCCGCGAATGGCGCTGGCGCAACTCGCGCGCCCCGTCCCGCCCGACCCGCCGCATGGCGGCAAGCGTGAAGTATTCCCGGCCCAGCAGGTAGCCGTTCATCCCGTAGAAGATGATCGGCCCGGCGAAGGGCAGCACCGGCGTCAGGATCAGGTAGACCACCAAGGCGCCGAGGTTGGCGGCAATCAGCACGCCGAGGAAGTTGACCGTATCCTTCAGCGCATCCCCGAAGGAGACCTGCATCGCCGGGGGGAGCATCGGGTAGTGCCTGTCCTCCACCGCCTGCGCCACCTCGTCGAGGAACATCGAGGTGATCGCCGAGGCGACCGGGATCATCAGGAACACCGAGAGCACCAGCATCAGCAGCACCGACCCGACGCTCAGCAGATCGCCCACCCAGGTCACGTCACCCAGCACCGGCAGCCAGACGGTATCGCCCGCAAGCGTCTCGATCAGCCAGACAAACCCGGCGGTCGTCGCGATCAGCAGCGCCAGCGTCAGCCCGACGCCCAGCAGCAGGACCTTGCGAAAACGCCGGTCGCCGATCTGGCCGAGGGCGAGGAAGAAGGCGTGAACGATCACGATGCCACCCAGGTGGTCAGGGTTGCGATGTCGGGGCGCGGACGGTCGGGCGGCGCGGCCCGCTCGGTCCCGATGTGGATGATCCCCGCCACCCGCTCGTTCTCGTCCAGCCCGAGCCCCTCGCGGCAGAAGGCGGCATCGTGGCTGGCCCAGCCCGAAAGCCAGTTGGCGCCCCATCCGGCCGCCAGCGCGGCGTTCAGCAGGGCAAGGCACACCGCCCCGGCTGAATAGGTCATCTCCAGCGCCGGGATCTTGTCCGACTCCTTCTGGATCTCGACGACCACCACGGCAAGGTTGCCCTGGTCGAACTGGTTGCGCGCCTTCTCGATGTCCTCGGGGGCCCGCCCCTCCGCCGCGGCGCGCGCCCCGGCCAGCTCGGCCAGCCGCGGCATCGCCCCCTTCTCCAGCACGATAAAGCGCCAGGGCTCCAGCTTGCCGTGATCCGGGCTGCGTCCGGCGGCGGTGAGCAGGGTCATCAGCTCTTCACGTCCGGGCACCGGTTCGGCGAGCGTCTTGGCCGGTCGCGAGCGGCGGGTCAGCAGGAAATCGAGGGCGGCGCTGTTCTTTTCGGGCATATGTAAAACCTTTTTACATCCGGCTACTATGTTGGCGTCACGCAATGGCGTTTCAAGCGGCAGGCTTAGCTTTCTTGCCGCCGGATTGCACCACCCCATTCCCGGCCTTCTTTGGGTTGCAAGTATCCCGGGGAGCGCGAGGGGCTGGCCCCTCGCAGCGCGCGGCCCGCAACGGGCGCGGAACTGGTGGCGTGCCTTGGCCCTTTCCATGCGCGCCACCAGCGGCGACAAGAGGGAACCAGAGCGCATGGAGCCGCCAGCATGGCCAAGCCGAAACCCAGGGATCTGCCGGATCTCACCGACCTCGCCGTGCCGGGGACGCAGATCGCGCTGCGCGTCACGCCCAAGGCCGCGCGCAACGGCATGGAGCGCCGGGACGGCGCCTTGCGGGTGACGGTCACCGCCGCGCCCGAGAACGGCCGGGCCAATGCGGCGGTGCAGGCGTTGCTGGCAACGGCAATGGGCGTGGCGCCCAGCCATCTCGAACTGGTGCGGGGACAGACCTCGCGCGACAAGGTCTTCGTCTATTCCGGCGGAACTTCGCGGATTTGATAGACCCCTTCGGGCAGGTCCAGCGCGGCGCCGAGGTCGCGCAGCTGCTCGGGCGAGAGGGTGATCCGCATCATCGTGTCGGTGCGCGCATCGTACTGCTCGAGCGTCACGCACTCGGCAAAGCTGTTGATCACCACGTCTTCCTGCAGCGGCGACGCGCCCTCGTCGACAAGGGTGATGACGGTCGAGTCGAACTCGTGCTCGATGGTAAACATTCCTCGAGTCTGCCGTCGCTCCGTGGCCATTGCAAGCGTCGCTTCGACACGGGCCATGCGTTTGGGCTGGCAGGAAGATCTCCCTGTGCTAGGTTGCCCGGGCGACTAGGGTGAGAAGGAGTACCGATGCGCGCCATTTCAATGCTGTCGGCCCTGTGTCTCTTCACCGTGCTCTCGGCCTGCGATGTCGGATCGGGTGTCGGCTACGGCGACGACGGGCGGCTTTCGACGCAGGAGGCGATGCGGAACTTTTCCGAGGTCGTCGGGCGGGTCGAACCGGTGGCCGAACAGGAATGCCGCAAGGACGCGCCGCAGCTGAACTGCGACTTCCTGATCCAGCTGGACAAGCGCCGGTCCGCACCCGAGAACGCCTACCAGAGCCTCGACGAGAACGGTCGGCCGGTCATCACCTTCACGCTCGCCCTGATCACCGGGACGGAGAACGCCGACGAACTGGCCTTCGTCCTGAGCCACGAGGCCGCGCACCACATCCGCGACCACCTCGCGCGCCAGCGGCGCAACGCCGAGGCGGGCGCCGTGGTCTTCGCCGGTCTTGCCACGCTCACCGGCGGCACCGAGGCGGACGTCGCCAATGCCCAGAAGCTGGGCGCGGCGGTCGGCGCGCGGACCTACTCCAAGGAATTCGAGCTGGAAGCCGACGAACTCGGCACCATCATCGCCTATCGCGCGGGCTTCAATCCCCTGATCGGCGCGAATTACTTCACCCGCATTCCCGACCCGGGCGACCGCTTCCTCGGGACCCATCCGCCCAACGCCGAGCGCATCGCCACGGTCAAGCGGACGGCACGGCGGCTGGGCTTCTGAGCGGGTCCCTGTCCGCTTGACCTGAATCAAGGCCGCGGGCGCTCCGCCACGCTATCGTGATCCGAGAGGGGCGATAGCAAGCGGGGAACCTGCGAGATGATCGAACAAGCCAAGCTGCGGCGGCATGCCGACCTGCTGGACCGGATGGCAACGACCGTGGGCGTTGACCTGGAAGAGGCCGTTCTGGTCGCCGGGACCATGCGGATGGACGAACTGGCCGACGCTGTGCTGCGGTGCACCGACTGTTCCGATCCGGGCCATTGCGCCGGCTGGCTCGCGCTGCACGGCACGCCGGCCGAGCAGACGCCCTCCTACTGCCGCAACCGTGACCTGCTGATGCGCCTGAGGGCCTGACCATGCAGCTGCTGGGCGAGACCGGGCGGCACGTCAGGCTGGTGATGCGCATGGGTCAGGCCGCCGGGGTGAACCTCGCCGCGGCCTACGACTCGGGTGCGATCAGCCAGCAGGGCTGGTGCGATCTGGTCCGCTCCTGCCGGGGCTGCGCCTGGGCCGAGGGCTGTGCCGACTGGCTGGACCGCCATCCGCATCGCGCGGACCCGCCGGAGCCCTGCCGCAACCGGGTCTTCCTGATGGCGCTGGGCCGGACGCAGGCCGCGAACAGGCAGGCCGAACCGCGCGCGGCAACGGATTGACAGCCCGGCCCCGGGCTGGAACCTTCGCCGCAAACCGCGCGGAGGCTCTCACATGCAAACCCATCCCATCACCGGCCTGTTCGGGGCCGAGATCACCGGCGTGGACCTCGCCGCACCGATCACCGACGAGGTCGCCTCCTTCCTGCGGCAGGCACTGGCCGATCATCTGGTGATCGTGCTGAAAAATCAGGCGATCTCGGAGGACCAGCATTATGCGCTGACCCGCGTGTTCGGCCGCCCGGCGGTGAACCCCTATGCCCCGGGCCCCGAGGCGCACCCCGAAATGACCTACATCGTGAAGGAGGCGCACGAGCGCACCGGCGTCTTCGGCGGCGGCTGGCACACCGATCTCAGCTTCCTCGACCAGCCGCCGGGCGGATCGGTGCTCTGTTCGCTCGAGGTGCCGCCCTATGGCGGCGACACCATGTACTGCTCGCAACAGGCTGCGTGGGACTCGCTCGCGCCTGCCCTGAAGGATTTGCTCGACGGCCGCCGCGTCGCCCACGTGGGCAAGCCCTATGGCATCAAGTGGGCACCACCGCTGGAAGAGCAGGCGATGAAGGGCTCGACCAAGCGCGGCGACCCGGACGCCGACCGCGAGCGGATGCATCCGGCGGTGCTGACCCACCCGGTCACCGGCCGCAAGGGGCTCTACATCAACCCGACCTACGCGCTGCGCCTCGACGGGCTGAGCGAGGAGATGAGCCGGCCGATCCTGCAGGAGCTCTTCGCCCATTGCACCCTGCCGGAGCACAGCCTGCGGATCCGCTGGGAGAAGGACATGATCGTGGTCTGGGACAACTACGCGACCCAGCACTATGCCATCAACGACTACCACGGCCACCGTCGCGAGATGCGGCGCATCGCCTTCTGGAACGAGGGTCTCCCGGCCTGGGCGCCCGAGGCTGCCTGAGGGGATCCGTCCCCGGACCGGGCAGGGCACGCGGCGCTTGTCTGGAGCGGCCCTGCCGGTCTAGGCTCGCCGGGCCGGACAGGACGTCCGGAGCTGCCTGCCGGAGCCGACCGATGACTCGAATTGCCGCCTTCCTTGCCACTCTGACGCTGGCCGCCAGCGCCGCCGCCGCCGATCCGCTGCCGCTCACCCCGGCCTCGCCGCAGCCGGGCGGGCTGTCATCCGGCCTGTCGGTGACCTATGCCTACCCCGGGTCCGACATCAAGAGCCTCGCCGACGCGACCGCCGCCCTGAACGCCGCCCCGAAGGCAGGCAAACCCCTGACCGGGCTCGACTATTCCGATACGAGCCCCGGGCAGGTGACCCTGACCTCGGACCGGGTCGAGAACGTGGCGGCCCGTATCACCGGCTACGTGAAGTTCGACGCCGCCGGGTCCTATGACATCGAGTTCCTGACCAACGACGGCCTCGACGCGCGCATCGGCGGACAACGGGTCGGGCACTTCGACGGACGGCAGGCCTGCGGTTCGACCCGGGTGATCGAGGTCAGCGTGCCCGAGCCCGGCTGGTACCCGGTCGACATCCTCTATTTCCAGCGCCTCGGCACCTCCTGCCTGCACATGAAATGGGGCCCGCTGGACGGCAAGCGCACCTGGACGCCGGATGAGGTTTTCGGACGGAAGTAAGCGTTGCGCAGGCTGCGGATGCGGGACTGAGGGGCGCTGCCCCTCAGACTCCCCGGGATACTTGGAAACCCAAAGAAGAGCCGGTCAGACGATCCGGCCCCACAGGTCGTATTCCCCGGCCTCGTCCACCTCGACCGTCAGCACGTCGCCGGGTTTCAGCTCCTCGAAGCCCTCGTCGATGAAGAGGTTGCCGTCGATCTCGGGCGCGTCGGCCCAGGTGCGGCAGGTGGCGGCGTCCTCGTCGACCTCGTCCACGATCACCTCGAGGCGCTTGCCGACCTTGGCGGCCAGCTTGGCCTCGGAGATCGCCTGTGCCTTTTCCATGAAGCGGTCCCAGCGCTCCTGCTTGACCTCTTCGGGAACATGGTCGGGCAGGGCGTTTGAGCGCGCGCCGTCGACGTTCTCGTACTTGAAGCATCCGACCCGGTCGAGCTGCGCCTCGTCCATCCAGTCCAGCAGGGTCTGGAACTCGGCTTCGGTCTCGCCGGGGTAGCCGACGATGAAGGTCGAGCGCAGGGTGATCTCGGGGCAGATCGCGCGCCAGGCGGCAATTTCTTCCAGCGTCTTCGAACCGGCGGCGGGGCGGGCCATGCGCTTCAGCACGTCGGGGTGGGCGTGCTGGAAGGGGATGTCGAGATAGGGCAGCACGCCGTTTTCCGGGTCCGCCATCAGCGGGATCAGGTCGCGCACATGGGGGTAGGGATAGACATAATGCAACCTTGTCCACGCGCCGAGCTTGCCCAGCTCGCGCGAGAGGTCGAGGATATGGCTGCGCACCTCGGCACTTTTCCACGGGTTCGTGTCGTACTTACGGTCCAGCCCGTAAGCACTGGTATCCTGAGAGATAACCAGCAATTCACGCACACCGTTATCCACAAGCTTTTCCGCCTCCCGCAGGATGGCATGGGCCGGGCGCGAGGCCAGCTTGCCGCGCATGTCGGGGATTATGCAAAACTTACATTTGTGGTTACAGCCCTCCGAGATCTTCAGGTAGCTGTAGTGGCGCGGGGTCAGCGACACGCCGGAGGCTGGCAGCAGGTCGATGAACGGGTCCGGATCGGGCGGCACGGCCACGTGCACGGCGTCCAGCACCTGCTCGTACTGGTGCGGGCCGGTCACCGCCAGCACCTTGGGGTGCGCGCCGGTGATGTACTCGGGCTCGGCGCCGAGGCAGCCGGTGACGATCACCCGGCCGTTCTCCTTCAGCGCCTCACCGATGGCCTCGAGGCTCTCGGCCTTGGCCGAGTCGAGGAAGCCGCAGGTGTTCACGATCACCGCGTCGGCGCCCGAGTAGTCGGGCGAGATGCCGTACCCTTCGGCCCGCAGACGGGTCAGGATGCGCTCGCTGTCGACCAGCGCCTTGGGACAGCCGAGGGAAACCATGCCGATTGTCGGCTGGCCGGGGCGGGGGGCATCGCCAAACTTCGCACGCGGGGCGAGGTCGGGGCGCAGATCGGGCGGGTTGGTGCTCATTCGCCCGCATATAGGGCCGCGCGCGCCAAGGTGCAAAGGCTTTGAGAGGCGGGCGCACCACACCGGGCGGCGCGCCGCGCAGCGTCACTTCTTGTTCTTGAAGGCGTCCATCAGCGCCGAGCCGAGGGCGCCGGGCGCGTCGGACCGGGCGCCACCCTTGGCCGGGCCCGCGTAGCCGCCGCGCTGCGGCTTGCCACCGTCGCGGCGCGGGGCGCTGGCATTGCCCTTGCCGCGCTCGTCACGCTCGCGCCCGCCGCCAGTGGCCGCACCACCATCCTTGCGCATGGTCAGGCCGATGCGCTTGCGCGCCACGTCCACCTCGGTCACGCGGACCTTGACCACGTCACCGGCCTTGACCACCTCGTGCGGGTCCTTGACGAACTTGTCGGCCAGCTGGCTGATATGCACCAGCCCGTCCTGGTGCACCCCGATGTCCACGAAGGCGCCAAAGGCGGCCACGTTGGTCACCGTGCCCTCCAGCGACATGCCGGGTTTCAGGTCCTTGATGTCTTCCACCCCGTCGGCAAAGCTCGCCGTCTTGAAGCTCGGGCGCGGGTCGCGGCCCGGTTTCTCGAGTTCGCTCAGGATGTCGCGCACCGTCGGCAGACCAAAGGTCTCGTCCACGAAATCCTCGGCGCGCAGCGTCTTCAGCGCGCTGCCGTCGCCCATGATCGCGCGCAGGTCGCGCCCGCAGGCCGACACGATCCGCCGCGCGACGCCATAGGCCTCGGGGTGAACCGAGGAGGCATCCAGCGGCTCCTCGCCGTCACGGATGCGCAGGAAGCCCGCGCATTGCTCGAACGCCTTGGGGCCGAGGCCCGCGACCTTCAGCAGCGACTTGCGCGAGGGAAAGGCGCCGTTGGCATCGCGATGCACCACGATGGTCTGCGCCAGCGACTGCCCGAGGCCCGCCACATGGGCGAGCAGGGGGGCGGAGGCGGTGTTGAGGTCCACGCCCACGGCGTTCACCGCATCCTCCACCACGGCCTCCAGCGCCTGGCTCAGGCGGCGCTGGTCCACGTCATGCTGGTACTGGCCGACGCCGATGGACTGCGGGGTGATCTTCACCAGCTCCGCCAGCGGGTCCTGTAGGCGCCGGGCGATCGAGACCGCACCGCGCAGGGACACGTCGAGATCGGGAAACTCGCGCGCTGCCAGTTCCGAGGCGGAATAGACCGAGGCCCCGGCCTCGGACACCACCACCTTGGTCGGCTGCTTGACGGAGGCGGGCAGCAGCTTCAACGTTTCGGCCACCAGCCGTTCCGTCTCGCGGCTCGCGGTGCCGTTGCCGATGGCGATCAGTTCGACGCCGTGGCGCTTGACCAGCTCGACGATGCTCGCCTGCGCGCCGCGAATGTCGTTCTTGGGTTGGAACGGGTAAAGCGTCTCGGTCGCCAGCAGCTTGCCGGTGGCATCGACCACGGCGGCCTTCACGCCGGTCCGGATGCCCGGGTCCAGCCCCAGCGTCGCCTTGGTCCCGGCGGGGGCGGCCAGCAGCAGGTCCTTGAGATTGCGGGCGAAAACGGTGATCGCCTCTTCATGCGCGCGCTGACGCAATTCGCCCAGCAGGTCGAGGTACATCGACAGGCTCAGCTTGACCCGCCATGTCCAGCGCGCCGCGTCGCGCAGCCAGGTGTCGCCCGGCCCGTCGCCTGCCACGCCGATCTCGGCGGCCACCATGGTGATCGCGCGGTCGGCCCCCGTCTCCGGGTCGGGCGCGATCTCGATGGTCACGATCTCTTCCTTCGAGGCGCGCAGGATGGCCAAGGCCCGGTGCGAGGCGATGTCGCCCCATTTCTCGCGGTGGTCGAAGTAGTCCGAGAACTTGGCCCCGGCCTCTTCCTTGCCGGGGATCACCTTGGCGCTAATGAAGGCTTCGGCCCGCATGAAATCGCGCAGTTTGCCCAGCAGTCCGGCCTTCTCCGTCAGCCCCTCGGCGAGGATGTCGCGCGCACCTTCCAGCGCGGCCTTGGTCGTCGGCACCGCCTCGGTGACGAATCCCTCGGCCAGCACGTCGGGCGCCTTGGACCGATCCGCGAGGATCGCCTCCAGCAGCGGCTCCAGCCCGTTTTCCCGCGCGATCATCGCCTTGGTGCGGCGCTTGGGCTTGTAGGGCAGGTAGATGTCTTCCAGCGTCGCCTTGGTCTCGGCGCCCGCGATGGCCTTGGCCAGCTCGTCGGTCAGCTTGCCCTGTTCCTTGATCGACGAGAGGATCGAGGCGCGCCGCTGTTCCAGCTCGCGCAGGTAGGCCAGCCGGTCCGCCAGCGTCCGCAGCTGGGTGTCGTCCAGCCCGCCGGTCACCTCTTTACGGTAGCGCGCGATGAAGGGAACGGTGGCGCCCTCATCCAGCAGCGCGACGGCAGAGGTCACCTGCTTGGAGGTCGCGGCGATCTCGGTGGCGATGGTCCGGGCGATGCGGTCGGCGGTGATGTCCAAGGCGGTCTCCTGATCTTCGGGAGGCCCGTGATAGCGCGCCGCGCGAACCCCGCCAAGGGGCTCGCGCCAGCGTCGGCAAAGACTTGGTTACCCGAGCTCGAAGAGCCGCCCGTGGCCTGCGGATTTCCCGGTATGACCGGTCAGCCGGACCGCGCCCCATGCCCCGGCGGTGGCGCTGGAAATCACCGGCAGGCCAAAACGATCCTCCAGCGCCGGACAGACGTTGATCGTCTTCAGCCCGCCGCAGGAGATCAGCAGCGCCTCGGCCCCCGGCGCGGCGGCAATGGCCCGCGCCCCGAGGTCGAGGAGTTGCTCCTCGGTGGTGGCCTGAATCTCGGCAACGCCGGTCAGGTGCAGCGCCTCCAGCCCGGCGACCTGAAAGTCGCTGGCGGCAAGGTAGTCCTTCAGCGGCTGGTTCACTGCATCGGTATAGGCTGTCGCAACCGCCACCGTCCGTGCCCCGAAGGCGGCCAGCGCCTCCAGCACCGAGTCGGTCATCGTGGTGACCGGCAGGCCCGTCGCCGCGCCCATCGCCTCCAGCACCTCGGCATTGCCCTCCGGACCGCGATAGAAGCTCAGCGAGGTGCCCATCATCGACACCGCCTCGGCCCCGCGCTCCTTCAGTCGCGCCGCCAGTTCGGCGGCACGGTCGATCACGCTGTCATAGCCTTCGGGCGTCAGCCGGGGCAGGGCCATGCCCTCGGCGATGAAGTCGAGATCGGGGTAAAGCTCCGGCGGCTCCGGCGGAACATGCCCGGCGGCGGGCGGAACGATCATGCCGATGCGGGTCATGGTTCAGCTGTCCTCGGAGATCGTGGTGACGAGGGTGGAGATATCCGCCTCGCCCCGGCCCCGGTTCACGCTCTCGCGCATGATCGAACGGGCCGCCTCGGTCATCGGGGTGGCCGCCTTGCCCGCGCCCACGGCGGCGATGGTGTCGAGGTCCTTCAGCATCATCGCGACGGTGCCGAGCGGGTTCTCGAAGGTCTCCTTCGCCATGCGCGGCCCGAAGATCTGGAAGGGCTTGGAATCGGCAAAGCCCCCGGCCAGCGCCTCGGTCAGGCGGGTGGCATCCACGCCGGTCTTCTTGGCAAAGTTCACCGCCTCGGCCACGATGGTCATGGTGCAGCCCGCGATGATCTGGTTGACCAGCTTGGTCATCTGCCCCGCGCCCGCAGGCCCCATCAGCGTGACCCGCTGGGCAATCGGCGCCATCAGCGGCTCGGCCACGGCGAAATCCGCCTCCGTGCCGCCCGCCATGATGGTCAGCGTCCCGGCCTCGGCGGCGGGGGTGCCGCCCGACACCGGCGCATCGATCCAGCCCATGCCGTTGGCTGCGCGCAGCCGCGCGCCATAGGTCTTGGTCAGTTCCGGGTCCATCGACGAGAAGTCGACGAACAGCGCGGGCCCCTTGACCGAGGCCACCCCGTTCTCGCCGAACAACACCGCCTCGACCGCCGCAGCGTTGGTGAGGCAGGCCATCACCACGTCGCATTTGGCGGCCAAATCCGCCGGGCTATCGGCCAGCGTCGCCCCCGCCGCCACGGCGGCATCCGCCTTGCTGGCGGTGCGGTTCCACACCACCACGTCATAGCCCGCTTTCAGCAGGTTCAGCACCATCGGCAGGCCCATCAGGCCGGTGCCGAGATATCCCAGTTTCGGTTTACTCATTGTCCAGTCCATCCATCGGCCAGTCCACCGCACCGGAGTGGGTCACCGCGCCGTAATAGGCGCTCTTCACCTGCGCGGCGTATTTTTCGTGCGCGCCAGCCAGTCGGCGTGGCGGGCGGGCGGCCAGCGCCTTGCGCCGTGCCTCCAGCGTCGCGTCGTCCACCAGCAGGTCGATGGCGCGGGCGGCATTGGTGTCGATGCGGATTATGTCGCCGTTCTCGACCAGACCCAGCGGCCCGCCGTTGTGCGCCTCGGGCGAGAGATAGCCGATGCACATGCCCCGCGTCGCCCCGGAGAAGCGCCCGTCGGTCACCAACGCGACCTTTTCGCCCATGCCCTGACCGTAGATCACGGCGGTGGGCCCCAGCATCTCGCGCATCCCCGGGCCGCCTGCGGGGCCCTCGTTGCGGATGATGATGACCTCGCCCTCCTTGTAGTCGCGCTTGCGGACGGCGGCCATGCAATCCTCCTCGCTCTCGAACACGCGGGCCGGGCCCTCGTGCACGCGCACTTTCAGGCCCGCCACCTTGATAAAGGCCCCCTCGGGCGCGAGGTTGCCTTTCAGCACGATCACCCCGCCCGAGGTGTCGATGGCGTTCTCGACCGGGCGGATGATCTCGCCATCGGGCGCGGGCGCGTCGGCCACCGCCTCGGCCAGCGTCTGGCCGGTCAGGGTGAGCGTATCGCCATGCATGTGACCCGAGCGGATCAGTTCCTTGATGATGATCGGCACACCGCCAAGGCGATGCACGTCCAGCGCATAATAGGCGCCGCCGGGCCGCAGGTTGCCGATCAGTGGCGTGCGCTCGAAGACCGCGCCCACGTCATCCATGGTGAACGAGATGCCCGCCTCATGCGCGATGGCCGAGATATGCATCCCGGCATTGGTCGAGCCGCCGGTTGCCGCGACGATGGCACAGGCGTTCTCGAGGCTCTTGCGGGTGATCAGGTCGCGGGGCAGGGGGCCGCCGCGCTTGAGGATATCCATCACCAGCCGCCCGGCCTTTTCCCCCAGCGCGCGGCGCTCGGCGTAGACGGCAGGCATGGTGGCGCTGCCCAGCGGCGCGATCCCGAGCACTTCCGAGACCATGCCCATGGTGTTGGCGGTGAACTGGCCCGGGCAGGCGCCCACGGTCGGCATCGCCGCGCGTTCCATCCCGTCGAGGTCTTCCTGCGTCATGGTCCCGGCCATGACCGCGCCCGCGCCCTCGTAGGTATCAAGGATCGACACGGTCTTGCCCTTGTACATCCCCGGCAGGGTGGAGCCGCCGAACACGAAGACCGACGGCGCGTTGCAGCGCACCATGGCCATGATCAGCGCGGGAAGGTTCTTGTCGCAGCCGCCATAGCCGACAAGGCCGTCATAGGCATGGCCGCGCATCACCAGCTCGACAGAATCCGCGATCAGGTCGCGCGACATCAGCGAATTCTTCATGCCCTGGTGGTTCATCGAGAACCCGTCCGAGACACTGATCGTCGTGAACTCGCGCGGGGTGCCACCGGCTTCCTGCACGCCGCGATAGGCATGCGCCGCCTGATCGCCGAGGTTGGCGTTGCAGGGAGAGGTTTCGCCGTGGGTGCTGACCACGCCGATCATCGGGCGCGACATCGCCTCGTCGTCAAGGCCGAGGCCGCGATAGAACGCGCGGTGGGGGACCCGGTCGAGCCCGTCGACCGTCACGCGGGAACGCAGCTTCTTCGGGGGGGTAGGGGCGTCTGTCATCTGGGTCCTCCGCCTTGTGACAAGTGTACTGACATGTTCAATCTGGAAATCCGGCCGCCGGCAGGTCACAGTGCGCGCAAACTGCACAGGACCTGTCATGACTACCAGCACTTTTGATACCGCCGCCAAAGCCGTCGCCGAGGCGCGGGCTTCCGTTTCCGTCTACGAGCTGCCGCAGGGACTTGGCGGCGCGCCCTTCGACGAGGCCTATGCCTTTCAGGACGCCTATGTCGCCGCGGTCGGCAAGCCGGTCGCTGGGTACAAGCTGGCGGTGAACGGCGCGCCGCAGCAGAAGCATTTCGGGGTGGACGCCCCGGCGGCGGCGCGGATTTTCGCGGGCGAGGTCCACGACAGCGGTGTGGCGCTGCCCAAGGCGGATTACGACGCGGTCAGCATCGAGCCCGAAATCGCGGCAGTGCTGGGCGAGGGCGTCAGCGCGCTCTTCGGCACCGTGGACCGCGCCGGGGCGCTCGCGGCCATCGACCGGTTCCACCCGGCCATCGAACTGATCGACCAGCGCGGCTACGCCGTACCGGCCCTTGAGCTGGCGCAGGCCATCGCGCTCAACGTCTTCAACGCGGGCATCGTGCTCGGCCCCGAGAGCATCGCGCCGGGCGACCTCGACCTTGCCAGCATGCAGGTGACGCTGGACATCGACGGCGCCCGCGTGGGCGACACGGTGAACACCGCGCCCCAGCATCCGCTGGACGCGGTCGCCTGGCTGCTGAACCACCTTGCCGCGCACGGGCTCAAGGCCGAGCCCGGCATGGTGATCATGTGCGGCACCCACCTGCCTCTGATGACGCTCAAGCCCGAGAATTCCCGGGTCGATGTTCAGATGAGCGGGCTTGGCGCGGTGTCCTTCTCGCTCAGCTGAACATGACCCGGCGGCGGGCTCAGGAAACATAGCCCGCCAGCCACAGGGAGACCCAGGGCACCAGCACGATCACGGCAAGGCGGAAGATGTCCGCCACCCAGAAGGGCGTCACGCCCTTGAAGATCGTGCCGGTGGTCACATCCGGCAGCACGCCGCGCAGGACAAAGACGTTCAGGCCCACCGGCGGGGTGATCAGGCTGATCTCGGTCACCACCACGCAGACGATGCCGAACCAGATCGGGTCGTAGCCCAGGTGGTCGACCAGCGGGAAGAAGATCGGCACGGTCAGCAGGATCATGGACATGCTCTCGAACACGCAGCCGAGCAGGATGTAGATCACCAGGATCGCGACGATCACCATCCACGGCGTATCTTCGAACAGGCTGGCAATGCGCACCAGCGCCTGCGGGAAGTCCGTCAGGTTGATGAAGTTCGCGAACAGCAGCGCCCCGATCAGCACGGTGAACAGCATGGCGGTGGTCGCGACGCTCTCTTCCATGATCTCGATGAAGACCTTCCAGGTCAGCGCCCCGCGCACCAGTGCAAAGACGAAGGCGCCGAAGGCCCCGATGCCTGCGGCCTCGGTCGGGCTGAAGACGCCGCCGTAGATGCCGCCCATGACGATGACGAACAGCAGCAGCACGCCCCAGACGGACGACAGGGTGCGGAACCGCTCGGGCCAGCTCATGCGCTCACCGGCGGGGCCGTCCTGGGGACGGCGCCAGGTGACGTAGCGCACGGCGAAAAGGTAGAACAGCACGCCGATCAGGCCCGGCAGGATGCCCGCGGCGAACAGCTTGCCGATGCTCTGCTGGGTCAGGATGCCGTAGATCACCAGCAGCACGGAGGGCGGGATCAGGATGCCGAGCGTGCCGCCCGCGGCGATGGAGCCGGTGGCCAGCGTGTCGGCATAGCCGTAGCGCCGCATCGAGGGCATGGCGACCTTGGACATGGTCGCGGCGGTGGCCAGCGACGAGCCGCAGATCGCGCTGAAGCCGCCGCAGGCGACGACCGTCGCCATGGCGAGCCCGCCCTTGCGGTGGCCGAGAAAGGCGTTGGAGGCGTTGTAGAGCTGCGCGGCCAGCTGTGCGCGGGCAACGAAGTTGCCCATCAGCACGAACAGCGGCACCACCGACAGCTCGTAATTCAGCGCCGCGTCAAAGGTGGTCTGCCCGACATTGTACAGCGCGGCGATCGGGTTGTTGACGTAGGCCATGCCGATGAAACCGATCGCGGCCATGACAAAGGCGATCGGAATCCGCATGAAGGCAAGGATAAGGAGGGCGGCAAGGCCGATAAGCGCTTCGGTCATTGGATACTCACGAACGGCGGGTCGCGGACTGCCAGACATTCGCCAGGAAGGCGATGGTGGCGACGGCGCTGAGGACGGTCATCGAGGCGCTGACGGGCCAGAGCGGAATGATCATTACATCGGTCACCTCTTCAAAGGTGTACTGGTCCATCGAGCGAACCCCGAGACGCCACGTGATCAGAGCCATCGAGGCGGCGCAGAAGATGTTGATCAGGACGGCCTGCAACTTCGCGAGCGATGCGGGAACGAAACTGTCCAGCAGGTCCACGGTGACATGGCCTTCGCGCAGCACCGACAGCGGCAGGGCGCAGAAGATCAGGGTGGGCATCATCAGCATGACGAGTTCGTAGGCGGCGGGGAGCGGACTTGAGAACAGGTAGCGCCCGACCACGTCGACGAAGGTCACCATCATCATGCAGAACAGGAGAAAGCAGGCGATCAGGCCAAGGAACTTGCTGATCGGGGTGAGACCGCGGATGTCCTCCGCGGTCTCTTTGGCTGGCTGAAGATCCAATGTCTCGCTCCTGCCGCCGGATCAGTTAGACGCCTTTTCGGCGTCCAGCTTGGCGACTTCGGCGTTGAAGTACTCCATGACGGCCTTGCCATCGATGCCGTCTTCGGCAGCGGCGGCATAGTACTCTTCCAGGAAGCCCTTCTTCAGCTCTTCGACAGCCGCGATCAGCTCCGGCGAGGCTTCCTCGACAGTGTTGCCGTTGGCGAGGATGTCTTCCAGACCCTTGGCGTTGATCTTGTCCCAACCCTGGCCGGCCAGCTTGGCAAAGGCTTCGCCCGAGAACTTGTCGATGATCGCCTTGTCCTCGTCGGGCAGCTTGTCATAGGCCGCCTGGTTCATCAGCAGGAAGTGGCTCGAGGAGTACCAGCCGCCCGGCAGGGTGGTGGTGTAGGGGACGATGTCGGTCAGGTTGAAGCTGGTCACGCTCTCGAAGGGGAACATGATGCCATCGGCGATGCCCGACGAGAGGATCTCGTAGGACTTGGACGAGGGCTGCTGGATCGAGACGCCGCCCCAGGCTTCGGTGATCGCGGTCGGGATCGGGCCGCCGGTCCGCATCTTCTGGCCTTCCATGTCGGCCGGGGTCTGGATGATCTTCTTGGTGTGGTTCACCTGGCCCGGGCCGTGCATCAGCATCCCGACAAGGTGAACGCCCTTGTAGAGGTCCTTGTCGGCCATGAACTTGTCATGGGTGCGCTGCAGCGCGATCGAGGTGGTCTCTGCGCTGTCGCCCAGCATCGGCAGTTCGGCAAAGAGATAGGAGGCGAACTGCTTGCGCGCGTAGCCGTGGACCGAGAACGATACGTCGGCCTGGCCGGTGCGGATGGCGTCGTAGGTCGCCGGCGGGGAGGCGACGGCCTTGGGCAGGCGGTTGAACTTGATCCGGCCTTCGCTGGCTTCTTCGACGGCTTCCATCCACGGGATGTAGACGGCGAGGTTCACCGGGTGGGTCCAGGGGATCCAGGAGGAATAGGTCAGCACGGTTTCGGCCGAGGCCGCGCCCGCGGCGAGACCCGCCGATGCGACGACGGCCGCGATGGTTGCCTTGAGGGTTTTCAGCATTTTGTTCTCCCGTTGGGTTGCTGGCGCTTTGTTGCTGTTGTTGTGGCCGAGCGTAGTACAGAGTTTTTCAAGCTTAAAGTAATTTGTACGTTTCACGCTCGCCTTTGCGACCCATGTTTTCGGGCTCTTTCCGGCGCCTTCGCTCTCGGCTGATCTTGCCGCAGGACGCTGCAAGTCGCGGATTTCAGGCGGTTTGTTTCCGGTTTGGCGGATGGCGTCTTTTGTCTAAGATATATGAAATTTCATGTGCTTAACGCGGCGGCAGCCCGTTCCCCAGACCCCCTCCATCACCCACTGCCGGAAGCTTGGGCATTCGGTTCCCGCCACGCTCCGGGCTGCCGTTGCGATCCCTTCGGGCCGTGCGACCTGCGGTTGCAAAGGCAACGCGCAGGCACCTGACCGGCTCATTTTTCGGGCAGTTGGGGGCGCATCCGGGCCTGCGCGACTCACCGGATTCGCGCGACTCAGGCGGGCGAGGGGTTCAGACCAGCTCGCGCCAGAACATCGGGGTGAAGAGCACGAAGACCGTCATCAGTTCCAGCCGGCCCGCGTACATGCCGAAGCTCAGGAACCACTTGGCCCCGTCGGGCAGGGTGGTGAAGTTGCCCGCCGGTCCGATGATGGTGCCGACGCCGGGGCCGACATTGGCAACGGCCGTCGCCGCGCCGCTCACCGAGGTCAGCAGGTCGAGCCCGTAGAGGCCGAGGATCATGGCAAGCAGCGAGATGGTCACCGCGTAGATGGTCAGGAACGCCATGATGCCGCTGATCACCTGCCGGTCCAGCGGTCGGTTCTCGTAGCGCACGGTGGTCAGGCTGTGGGGATAGCGCACCGAGATCAGCTTGGCCCGCGCCGCGCGCAGGGTGACCAGCCAGCGCATGACCTTGGCGCCGCCCGCGGTCGAGCCGGTACAGCCACCCACGATGGTCAGGAAGAAGAAGACCGCGACCGCGAGCGGACCCCAAAGGGTGTAGTCGGTCGAGGCAAACCCGGTGGTGGTGACCACCGAGACGATGTTGAAGGCCACATGGCGGAGCGTATCCCAGAAGGGCATGCCGTTCATGATCACCAGCCACAGGGTCAGCGCCAGCGTCGAGACCGCCAGCCCGCCGACCAGCGCCTGCACCTGCTCGCTCTGCCATTGCCCGGTGTTGTAGACGCGGATGTACCAAGCGAAGGGCAGGCCGCCCGCCAGCATGAAGAAGGTGCCCGACCATTCGAGGAAACCGCTTGAGAAATGGCCGAAGGACGCGTCGGAGGTCGAATAGCCGCCGGTCGACAGGGTCGTCATCGCATGAACCAGCGCCTCGAACTCGGTCATGCCCCCGGCAAGGTAGAACAGCGCACAGCACAGGGTCAGCCCGAGATAGACGCTGACCGTGGCCGAGGCGAACCGGGCCGCGCGGGCCATTTCTTTTTCACCCTTTTCCGAGCTCTCGGTCCGGAACAGCTGCATGCCGCCCACCCGCAGGATCGGCAGCAGCGCGATCCCGGTCACGACAAAGCCGATCCCCCCGATCCATTGCAGCAGCGCGCGCCACAGCAAGATACCGCGCGGGGTGCTGTCGAGGCCGGTCATCACCGTCGATCCGGTCGTTGTGATGCCGGACATGGCCTCGAAGAAGGCATCGGTCGCGGTCAGGTGCCACATCCAGAGGGGCAGGGCGCCCGCCGCCGCCGCCGTCAGCCAGACCGAGGCGGTCAGGATGAAGGTGTGCAGCCGGTGCAGCCCCTTGAGCGAGGAGGAGGTGGAGAGCACGAGGCAGGTTCCGGCAAAGACCGACAGGACCCCGGCCTCGAAAAAGACCTGCCGCGTGTCGACAAAGAACACGCTGTTGCCGAGCATGAGTGTCCCCAGCCCCAACAGCAGAAGTCCATTGACGAAGACGACAAAGCTCATTGCGATCCATGCGCTACCGCTTGTACCGAAATTGCCTTATCGGCGGCAGGGGCGCGAATGTCGAGGCATTATCGCCCTTTCCCCGCGTCTGTTGCCGATGGCGCGCGCCTGAAAAGCGCCGCGCCGCCGCGCAACCTGCCAAAGCGAGGACCTTCAACCGGAGCGCAAACCCGCGACCGTAAGGTTCCCGCAAGAAAAATCCGCGACCAGCTTCGATGGAAACGCGGTGCTGCCGCGTTGAACCCTTGCATTCAGGACCAGCCAGAAGGATTCACCGCCATGTCCAACCCTCCCGCCGCCTATACCGGGCTGCAAAAGCACCTGCATTGGGCCGTCGTGCTGTTGCTGCTGCTGCAATACCTGCTGTTCGACGGGATGGGGCGCCCGTTCCACCAGCTGATGGACGGCGCCGCCGCTTACTCGACCACGGTGTTCGCCCATATCGTCATCGGCGTGGCAGTTCTGCTGCTGGCGCTCTGGCGTCTTGCCCTGCGGGCCCGCCACGGCGCGCCGGCCGCCCCGGCGGGCGAACCGCGCCTCTTCGCGCAGGTGTCGAAGGTGGCCCACGGGCTGCTGTACGTCTTGCTGATCGGCCTGCCGGTCATCGGGCTGGTGGCGTGGTTCGGCAAGCTGGGCGCCGCGGCCGAGGCGCACGAGTTCGGCACCACGGTGCTGATGTGGCTCGCCCTCCTGCACGTGGCGGCAGTGGTCGTGCACCAGTTCTGGTGGAAGACCAACCTCCTGCGCCGCATGGTCTGAGGCGCAGGAGAACGGTTTCGCCCGGTCAGAGCGTGATGCGGAACCGCGCGAACCCGTCGGGGCCCTCGCCGGCGGGTTCGATCGTCAGGCCCTGCACGTCGCTGACATAGTCCGCCGCCGTCGGGCCGGTGTCGAACAGGACCGAGGTGCCCGGCAGGGGCGCAAAGGACCAGTTGGCATCGGCCTTGGGGTTGATGGTGCCCTTCTCGACGATATAGCGCACGATCACGTCGCGGTTGGTATCCGGCCCCTCGAACACCACGGTTCCGGGGTTGGCACCGGGGAAGTTGCCGCCGCCGCCCGCGCGGTAGTTGTTGGTCGCCACGACAAAGCGCGCCTCCGGGTCGATCGGCTTGCCGTCGAAGGACAGGTCGACGATCCGCTGCGCCTCGGGGTTCACCACGTCGCCGCTCTTGCTGTCGTATTTCGACGGCTGGCTCAGGTCGATCTTGTAGGTCACGCCGTCGATCACGTCGAAGTTGTAGGAGGGGAAGTCGGGGTTCAGCAGAACCTGGTCCGCCTCGCCGGGGGTGATCTGGTTGAACATGCCCGCCGAACGCTCCAGCCACTCCTGCACCTCGGCGCCCGAGATGTTCACGGCGCGCACGGTGTTGGGGTAGAGGTAGAGGTCGGTCACGTTCTTGATGGCAACCGGGCCCACGGCCACGTCGGTATAGTACTCCGGGCCGCCGCGGCCACCGGCCTTGAACGGCGCCGCCGCCGAGAGGATCGGCAGGCCCTCGTTCTCGGTGCCCTCCATCATCTGCGCGATGTACCAGGTCTGTGCATTGGACACGACCTGCACCGACGGATCGTCCGCCACCAGCGCGAAGTAGCTGTAGAGCGGCGCTTCCGTCTCGCCCACGGCCCGGCGCACGTAGGCCAGCGTCGCCTCGTGCTCGGCCTGCGCGGCCTCCAGCACCGTGCTGACGCTCTCGACCAGCGGGGTGATCGACCGGTCTTCGTTGCGCTGGTAGATCGGGCGCGCTTCCGAGCTGTGCGAGACGACCTTCCACATACCGCCATCGCGCTGCAGCATCAGGTCGATCAGCCCCATGTGGCTGCCCCAGAACCCGCCCATGACACCGGGCTTGCCCATGATGGTGCCCGCTGCGACGTCGACGCCGGGGGTCTCGGCATAGGTCGGGCCGGGGAAGACGAGGTGCGAGTGGCCGGTCAGGATCGCGTCGATCCCGTCGACCGCGGCCAGCGGGATCGAGGCGTTTTCTTGCCCCTCGATATGATCCGCCTCGCCGATCCCCGAGTGCGACAGGGCGATGATCAGGTCGGCACCCTTCTCGCGCATCTCGGGCAGGTAGGCCTTGGCGGCGGCCACGATGTCGTGGGTCTGCACCTTGCCTTCAAGGTGCTTGCGGTCCCAGTTCATGATCTGCGGCGGAACGAACCCGATCAGGCCGATGCGGATCGGATGCACCGTGCCCGCGCCATCGGTGACCGTGCGGTCAAGGATCACGTAGGGCTTGAGCAGCGTCTTGCCCTTGCCGGGCGCGCTGCCGAGGTCGAGCGAGACGTTGGCGCAGACCACCGGGAAGTTGGCGCCGAACAGCGTCTTGGTCAGGAAATCGAGCCCGTAGTTGAACTCGTGGTTGCCCAGCGTGGACCCGTCGAAGCCAAGGGTGTTCATCGCGGCGATGATCGGATGGATATCGCCTTCCTTCATGCCCCGCTCATAGGCGATGTAATCGCCCATCGGGTTGCCCTGAAGAAAGTCGCCGTTGTCGATCAGCAGCGAGTTGGTGCTCTCGTCGCGAACTTCCTTGATCCGTGCCGCCGTGCGGGCAAGACCCACGGTGTCGACCGGCTTGTCGCTGTAGTAGTCGTAGGGAAACACGTGGACGTGGAGGTCCGTGGTCTCCATGATTCGCAGGTGCGCCTGGTTCGCGGCAGCCCGTGCCGAGAAGGGGTGGAGAGCGATAAAGCTCGCCGTGGCCCCGATAAATGCGCGCCGGTTCACTTCGAGGGGCATGCGATTTCTCCGCTATGCGCCTCCATTCGGGAGGCGTGTCTCCATTTGCCGACAGATTCCCTCAGGCGCTGAACGGGTTCAAGAAGAAAGCGTTTTATTTCGGAGTTTTAGCGCGCGAATTTACAGCATCTCCCTTCACGAAACTGTCACCTTCGTCTTGCGCCCGGGCCGTCCGGCACGTCGCGAAAGCGCGGCACCGCACATCCGCTTGCCCGCGCCCGGGCGGCGGGCCATTCTGCGGGCATGACACAGCTCCCAGACTACCCGCGCCTGCGCCTGCGCCTGACCTTCGGACCCGACGACATGATGGGGCCGGGCAAGGCGGAACTATTGGAACGGATCGCGCGCACCGGGTCCATCGCGGCGGCAGGCCGCGAGATGGGGATGAGCTACAAGCGGGCGTGGCAGCTGGTCGAGACCATGAACGCGATGTTCCGCGAACCGGTGGTGCACAGCAGCCGGGGCGGGTCCAAGGGCGGAGGGGCCTCGGTGACGGAAACGGGGCAGGCGGTGCTCGAAGCCTACCGCGCGCTCGAGGCCGCCGCCGGAGCGGCAGGGCGCGAACCCCTGCAGCGCCTGCTGGAGATGCATGTCGATATGTCCGATGGAAAATAACGGTTGCGCGGGCCGCGCGGGCTCTGCGATATACCCGAAGAAACATATCGCTTTCTTCGGAGAACCCATGCCCCCTCGTGCCTCCCTGCGCTTCGCGTTCCAGTCCCTTGTCCTCGCGGGGGGCATCGCGTCCGTCGCGCAGGCCGATACCGTCACGGTCTTTGCCGCCGCCAGCACCCGCAACGCGCTGGAGGAGATCGCCGCCGCCTACGAGGCGAACACCGGCGACGAGGTGGTGATGTCCTTCGCGGGCTCCTCCAGCCTCGCGCGCCAGATCGAGGCAGGGGCCCCGGCCGATATCTTTCTCTCGGCCAACCCGGGCTGGATGGACGAACTGGAGGACAAATCCCTCATCGTGCCCGAAACCCGGAGCGACCTGCTGACCAACTCCATCGTCCTCGTGGCCCATGACGCGCAGGCGCCGAAGGTCGAGATCGGGGCCGGTCTCGACCTCTCCGCGATGCTCGCGGGCGGGCACTTGTCCATGGCGATGGTCGACTCGGTTCCGGCGGGCCTCTACGGCAAGGCCGCACTGACCTCGCTGGGCCTCTGGGACAGTGTCGAGCCGCAGGTCGCGCAGGCCGCCAACGTTCGCGCGGCGCTTGCCTACGTCGCCACGGGCGAGGCGCCGCTGGGCATCGTCTACGCGACCGACGCGGTGGCAGAGCCCGGCGTCGCGGTCGTCGGCACCTTCCCGGCGGACAGCCATCCGTCCATCGTCTACCCGGTGGCCCTGCTGGCCGCCGCTCAGGGCGCCACAGCGGCCGATTTCCTCACCTTCCTGCAAGGGCCGGAGGCGCGCGCCGCCTTCGAACGGCAGGGCTTCGGCGTCACGGGCGACTGAGCCGTGTGGGGGCTGGGCGCGGAGGAATGGCAGGCGGTCGCGCTCTCCCTCAGGGTGGCGGCGCTGGCCACCCTCGTCAGCCTGCCCTTTGCCGTCTTCACCGCCCACCTGCTCGCGCGCAGGGCCTTCCCGGGCAAGGCCCTGCTGAACGGCCTCGTGCATCTGCCCCTGATCCTGCCGCCGGTGGTGACCGGCTACATCCTGCTGCTGCTCTTCGGCACCCAGGGGCCGATCGGCGCGCCGCTCAAGGAGATCGGCGTGATCTTCGCCTTTCGCTGGACCGGCGCGGCCCTCGCCGCCGGGATCATGGCTTTCCCGCTGATGGTGCGCGCCATCCGGCTCTCGATCGAGGCGGTCGACCCGAGGCTTGAACAGGCGGCAGCCACGCTCGGCGCCTCGCGTGCCTGGGTCTTCGCCACCGTGACACTGCCGATGATCCTGCCGGGCATCCTCGCCGGGGGCATCGTCGCCTTCGCCAAGGCGATGGGAGAGTTCGGCGCCACCATCACCTTCGTCTCGAACATTCCCGGCCAGACGCAGACCATCCCGCTGGCGATCTACGCCTTCCTCGAGGTGCCGGGTGCCGAAGGGTCGGCGATCCGGCTGGTGCTGATCTCGGTCGGTATCGCCATGGCGGCTCTGCTGCTGTCGGAACTGCTCGCCACGCGCGTGGCCCGCCGGGTCGGGGGGCGCTGATGCTGTCCGTCTCGCTCCGGCACCGCTTTTCCGGCTTCGCGCTCGACGCCGCCTTTGACGCCCCGCCGGGGATCACCGTGCTGTTCGGGCGCTCCGGGTCGGGCAAGACCACGGTGGTCAACGCCGTGGCGGGCCTGCTGACCCCGGAGGAGGGGCACATCGCCATCGACGGGCGCACGCTGCTCGACACCCGCACCGGCGTCAGCCTGCCGACCCATCGCCGCAGGCTCGGCTACATCTTTCAGGAGGCGCGGCTCTTCCCGCATCTCAGTGTCCGGGGCAACCTGCGCTATGGCCGTTGGTTCGCGCCGCGCAGCGCCCCGCGCGAGGATATGGCCCGCGTGGTCGAGATGCTGGGCATCGGTCACCTGCTGGACCGCCGCCCCGGCGCGCTGTCCGGGGGCGAGCGGCAGCGGGTCGCCATCGGCCGCGCGCTGCTCTCCGGGCCGGGTCTGATCCTCGCCGACGAACCGCTCGCCGCACTGGACGAGGCCCGCAAGGCCGAGATCCTGCCCTACTTCGAGCGTCTGCGCGACGAGGTGTCGGTGCCGATCCTCTACGTCAGCCATTCCGCAGCCGAGGTCGCGCGGCTCGCGACCACCGTGGTCGCGCTTCAGGACGGGCGCGTGCTGCGTCAGGGACCGGCGGCCGAGGTTCTGGGCGACCCGATGGTCCTGCCGACCGGGGTGCGCGGCGCGGGCGCGCTGCTCGAAGCGGTGGTGGTGCGCCATCACGAGGACGGGCTGACCGAACTTTCGGCGGGGGGCGTCCCGCTGTTCATCCCGCGCGTGCCGCAGGACGCGGGGCGCAAACTACGCCTCAGGATCGCCGCGCAGGAGGTGATCCTGTCACGGCAGAGGCCCGAGGGGCTCTCGGCCCTGAACATCCTTCCCGGCACGGTGGAAAGCATCCGGGGCGGCGAGGGGCCGGGCGCGATGGTCGCACTGGCGACCCCGGCGGGCCGGGTGCTGGCCCGCGTGACGCGGCGCTCGGCCGATCTGCTGGGCCTCGCGGTCGGGGTCGAATGCCATGCCGTCGTCAAATCGGTGGCCATCGCGCCCGAGGATGTCGGCGGAGGCGAGGGCACCGCATGAGCACGGCGCTGGCCCGCCTTCTGAACGACATCGCCGCCTTGCCCCGGCCGCAGCACCGCCACCTCGTGGCGCTTGCCGGTCCCCCGGCGGCGGGCAAATCGACCCTCGCCCGCGACCTCGTCGCGGCGCTGACCGCGTGCGGGCAGGGGGCGATCCTCGTCCCGATGGACGGCTTCCACCTCGACAACGCGGTGCTCGACCGGCGCGGCCTGCGGGCGCGCAAGGGCGCGGCCGAGACCTTCGACGCCGCCGGTTTCGTCCATGCGATGCGCCGGCTGACGCAGGAGGGCGAGGTGATCCTGCCCGATTTCGACCGTGCCGCCGACCTCTCGGTGGCCGGGCGCATCGTGGTGGGGCCCGAGCACGGGATCGCCGTTGTCGAGGGCAATTACCTCTGCTGCGCGCAGGCGCCGTGGCACGAGCTGATGCCGCTCTGGTCTCTCGCGGCCTTCATCGACGCCCCGGACGAGGTCCTCCGCGACCGGCTGGTGCGGCGCTGGCTCGATCACGGGCTGAGCCCGGACGAGGCAGCGGCCCGGGCCGGGGACAACGACATGCGCAACGTCGCCTTCATCCGCCAGACCCGCATCCCCGGCGTGCCCGGGCTCTGATCCGCCACCCCGCGCTTGACATCCCCCCCGCCCGCTGCGCAGATGCCTTCTGCTGGTGCCCGGGGCTCTCCCGGGTGAAAAGGGAATGCGACAGGGGACACCCCCCAAGCGCAGCCGCCCCCGCGACCGTGACCGGAGAGGTCGCCCGCTGGCCACTGGGTTCACCCGGGAAGGCAGGGTGATCGCCGGAGCCGAGGCTCCGACATCCGCAAGCCGGGAGACCTGCCAGCGCAAGACGACGTGAACCAGGCGGGGTGCCCTGGGGACGGGTCCCTGAGCGGACACGGCTCCCCTTTCCCGCTGCGAACCTGAAAGGCGCGTGCCTGTGAAAGATAGCGAGACGGCCGTGGAACTGGCCCCGACCGAACTGCTGGTCTGCACCACCTGCCGCATGGGGCAGGAGATCCCCGAGGGCGGCGTCCGCCCCGGCGCCCGCCTGATGTCGGCGCTGGAAGACATGGACTGGCCCGAGGGCGTGACGGTGAAACCCGTCGAATGTCTGTCGAACTGCGACGAGGGCTGCTCGGTCGTCCTGCGCGGCGGCGGCGCCCGCTGGACCTATGTCTACGGCCGCTTGACCCCCGATATGGCGGGCGTCGTGCACGACGGCGCCACCCGCTATCATGCGACCGACACCGGTCTCGTGCCCTGGCGCGAACGCCCCGAACATTTCCGCAAGAACTGCATCGCCCGAATCCCTCCGCTGGAGCTTCCCGAATGAACGACCTCGCCAAACTCCCCGTCACCGTGATCACCGGCTTTCTCGGCTCGGGCAAGACCACGCTGATCCGCCACCTGATGCAGAACCCGCAGGGCAAGCGCCTTGCCGTCATCGTCAACGAGTTCGGCGACGTCGGTGTGGATGGCGAGATCCTGAAATCCTGCGCAATCCCCGAATGCCCCGAGGAGAACATCCTCGAACTGGCCAACGGCTGCATTTGCTGCACCGTGGCGGATGACTTCATCCCGACCATCGAGGCGCTGATGGCCCTCGACCCGCGCCCCGAGCACATCCTGATCGAGACCTCGGGCCTCGCCCTGCCGAAGCCGCTGCTCAAGGCCTTCGACTGGCCCGATATCCGCTCGAAGATCACCGTCGACGGCGTGATCGCACTGGCTGACGCCGAGGCCGTCGCGGCGGGGCGTTTCGCACCGAACGTCGAATTGGTCGATGCCCAGCGCCTGGCCGACGACAGCATCGACCACGAAACCCCTCTCTCGGAGGTCTTCGAAGACCAGATCTCCTGCGCCGACATCGTGCTGCTGACCAAGCCCGACCTCGCCGGACCCGAGGGGCTGGCCCGCGCCCGCGAAGTGATCGCCGCCGAGGCACCGCGCCCGCTGCCGGTGGTCGAAGTGGCCGAGGGCGCGGTCGACCCGCGCGTGATCCTCGGGCTCGGCGCCGCCGCCGAAGACGACATGGACGCCCGCCCGAGCCACCACGACGGCGCCGACGATCACGAGCATGACGACTTCGACAGCATCGTCGTGGAACTGCCCGAGGTCGCCGACCCCGCCCATCTGGTCGCCCGGATCGAGACGCTGGCGAAAGAGCAGAACATCCTGCGGGTGAAGGGCTATGTCGCCGTGACGGGTAAGCCGATGCGGATGCTGGTGCAGGCCGTCGGCGCCCGCGTGCGCCACCAGTACGACCGCCCGTGGAAGGCAGGCGAGGCCAAACGCACCCGCCTCGTGGTGATTGCCGAGCACGACGACATCGACCCCGCCGCCATCCACGCGGTCCTCGCAGGCTAACGCGATGCGCTGGGCGGCCCCCTCCGCCCCGGACCTGATCCGGGGCCACGTACCCCGCCTCATCGGGGCCCCGGGTCAAGCCCGGGGCGTGACGCATCCACACACCCCGGCCTATCCACACACCCCGGCCTTGAGCTCCGCCCCGGCCTTGAGCCGGGGCCCCCGTTCACCCGAGCAAAAGGCCCCGGGTCAAGCCCGGGGCGTGACTCTCTCACCCCGCGCTCCGCTTCATCCCCACGCCCCGGCCCCGAGCCGGGGCCTCGCCCCGCACCACCGGCATCTCCCGGCCCACCTCCGGGGCGGAGCCTGACCCATGCATGTCGTCTTTCGCGAATCCCACGGTCTGGAAGAAACCGACACCCCCCGCGACCTCGGGCAGAGCCCCGCGGACCTCGTCGCGCTCTCCTTCTCCGACAGCGACCTCGGTGCCTTTGCCGCCGGGTGGCACCGGGCGCGCGACGCGGGCACGCCGCTGCCGACCCTGCGCCTCGCCAACCTAGCCGCGCTGAAACACCCGCTCTCGGTCGACACCTACCTCGAGCAGACGCTGGAGGGCGCCAAGGGCATCCTGATTCGGCTGATCGGGGGCATTCCCTACTGGGCCTACGGCATCCAGCAGGTCGAACGGCTCGCCCGCGAGCGTGGTCTCGCGCTCGCCGTGCTGCCCGCCGATGGCCGGGTGGACGAGCGGCTCGATGCGGTCTCGACCCTGCCGGTCTCGACCCTGCGGCGGCTCGCGCACCTCTGCGACACCGGCGGGCCCGTCTCGGCGCAGGCCGCGCTGGCGCAGATGGCGTTGGCCGCCGGCTTCTACGCTGCCCCGGTGATGGGCGCCAAGGTGCTGCCCGACTTCGGCGCCTGGCACCCCGCGCGCGGCGTGATCGCGCCAGACACCGCCTTTCCCGAGGACAGCGGCAAACCCCGCGCGCTCATCACCTTCTACCGCACCTATCTCTCCGCCGCCGACACGGCGCCCATCGAAGCGCTCTACAGCGAACTGACCGCGCGCGGCTTTGACGTCGCCACGCTCTTCGCGCCCTCGCTCAAGGCGCCCGAGGCCGCCCGCTGGCTGACCGAACAGGTCGCCGCCCTGCGCCCCGACGCCATCGTCAACGCCACCTCCTTCTCCGGCATCGGCGAGAGCGGCGCCTCGCCGCTCGACGCCGCCGGGGTGCCGGTGTTCCAGGTCGCGCTCTCCACCAACGCGCGCCAGCCCTGGGCCGAGGCCGAACGCGGCCTCTCGCCCGCCGACCTCGCCATGCATGTGGTCTTGCCCGAGGTCGACGGCCGCATCTTTGCCGGCGTCGCCTCCTTCAAGGAAGCGGGCGAGCGCGACCCCGACCTCGAATTCGCCCGCGCCGCCCACCGCGCCGAACCGCAACGGATCGCCGCCATCGCCGACCGGGTGCAGGGCTGGGCGAACCTCGCCAAGCGCCCCGCTGCCGAGAAGACGCCGGTACTGGTGCTCTCGACCTATCCCGGCAAGAACTGGCAGATGGCCCACGCTGTCGGCCTCGACGCCCTCGCCTCGGCCGAGAGCGTGCTGGAGGCGCTCGGCGCGGATGGCTGGGATGTGGCGCCTGCGCCCCGGCCTGGCGCAACGCCCCGGCCTTGCGCCACGCCCCGGCCTTGCGCCGGGGCCTCGCCCGAACTTACCTCGGGGCCCCGGGGCGAGCCCGGGGCGTTGTCTACCTTCACAACGCCCGCCCCCCCCACCACGCCCCGGCCTCGAGCCGGGGCCCCGATCAACCCGGCCGCCCCCGCCCAAAACGAACCCGTCGCCCCCCAACTCCACCTCGCCCTCGCCACCGAAACCATCGCCTGGCCGCTCGCCGACTACCTGTCCGCCCTCGCCACGCTCCCTGATACCCTGCGCGATGACCTCGCCACCGCCTGGGGCGCCCCCGAAGCCGACCCCGCGGTCCGCGACGGTGCCTTCCACTTCGCCGCGACCCGGCGGGGCAGGGCGCTGATCGCCCTGCAACCCGAGCGCGGCCAGCCCGACACCCGCGAGGACGACTACCACGACCTTTCGCGCACCCCGCGCCACGGCTACGTCGCTTTCTACCTCTGGCTGCGCCACGCCCTGCGCGCCGACGCGCTCATCCACATCGGCGCCCACGGCACGCTTGAATGGCTGCCGGGCAAGGCTGTTGCCCTCTCGAACGACTGCTGGCCCGAGGCGCTGACCGGCGCGCTGCCGGTGATCTACCCCTTCATCGTCAACGACCCGGGCGAGGCGGCGCAGGCCAAGCGGCGCATCGGGGCCGTCACCATCGGCCACCTGCCGCCCCCCCTGCGCGACAGCGGCACTCCCGAGCGGTTCGTCCGCCTCGAATCCCTGCTCGACGAATTCTCCAACGCCGACGGCCTCGACCCGCGCCGCCGGACCCGCCTGCAGGAGGATATCCGGGCCGAGGCGCAGGCGCTGGGCGTGGAGGAAGATCTCGGCCTCGACGCCGCCGCCAGCCCGGCCGAGGCGATCACCCGGATCGACCGCTTCGTCTGCGACATCAAGGAAAGCCAGTTCGGCGAGGGGCTGCATGTCTTCGGCCAGCCGGTCACCACGCCCGCCAGTTTCGACACCACAGGCTCGCCCGAGAATGAGCTGAAATCGCTGATGGATGCGCTCGCCGGCAAACGCGTCCCCGCCGGCCCCTCCGGCTCTCCCTACCGGGGTCGAACCGACGTGCTGCCCACCGGGCGCAACCTCTACACCACCGACCCGCGCTCGGTGCCGACGCGCTCGGCCCATGCGCAGGGCGTGAAGCTCGCCGAGGAACTGGTGCGCCGCCACCTGCAGGACGAGGGCGATTATCCCAAGGGGCTGGTGATCGACCTCTGGGGCTCGGCCACCATGCGCACGGCGGGCGAGGAATTCGCCATGGCGCTGCACCTCCTTGGCGTGAAACCCACGTGGGATGCGGGCAGCGAACGGGTGTCGGGCATCGAGATCCTGCCCATCACCGACCTCGACCGCCCGCGTCTCGACGTGACCCTGCGCGTCTCCGGTCTGTTCCGCGATGTCTTCCCGACGCTCTCGGCGCTTTACGCGCAGGCCATCCGCGCGCTGGCCGAACGCGACGAGGCACCCGACTGGAACCCCTACGCCGGTCAGCCCGCCACCCCCCGCGTTTACGGCCCGGCACCCGGCAGCTACGGTCTGGGCATGGGGCACCTCGCCGAGACCTTCACCGACGACGCCCGCCACGCGGCGGGGCAGGCGTGGCTTGATGCCAGCGCATGGGCGATGGACGGCGAACAGATCGCAAAGGACAGCGACGGCATTGCCGCCCGCATCACGCAGGCCGATGCCTTCGTCCACCCGCAGGACCTCGCCGAATCCGACCTGCTGCTCGCCGCCGACTACGCCACCCACGAGGCCGGGTTCGCCGCCGCCAAGGCGGTGACCGGCGGGGCCAAGGCTGCTCTCTACCACCTCGACAACACCCGCCCCGGCGACCCGCGCGCCCGCGCGCTGTCCGAAGAAATCGCCCGCGTGGTCCGCGCCCGCGCCGCCAACCCTGCATGGATCGCCGGGATGCAGCGCCACGGCTTCCGGGGCGCGGCCGAGATCGCGGCGACGCTCGACCACATGGCCGCCTTCGCCAACCTCGCCGAGGCGGTCCAGCCGCATCTCTTCGACCTCTACTTCGATGCCACGCTGGGCGATGCCGAGATCGCCGCCTTCCTCGCCGAGGCCAACCCCGAGGCGCTGCGCGCCATGCAATCGCAGTTCGCGGCGCTGGCCCAGTCCGGCCTCTGGCAGACCCGCCGCAATTCGATCCGGGCCCAGCTGGAGCGGCTGGGATGAGCACCTTCGACGTCAAGGGATGGTGCCCCGGCGCCTATACGCCGATGCGCTCGGGCGACGGGCTGATCGTCCGTGTCCGCCCGCGCCTCGGGCGGCTCAGCGCGACACAGGCGCTCGGCCTCTGCGCTGCGGCCAAGTCCTTTGCCAACGGGTTCATCGACCTGACCAACCGCGCCAACCTGCAACTGCGCGGGGTGAAGGAGCAGGAGCACGAGGCGCTGCTCGAGGCCCTGTTGGGCCTCGGCCTGCTCGACGAGGACCCCGCCCTCGAAACCCGCCGCAACATCATCGCGACGCCCTTCTGGCAGCCCGGCGACCTGACCGAGCAACTGGGCGAAGAACTGATCGCGCGCCTGCCCGAGCTGCCGCCGCTGCCCGCCAAGTTCGGCTTCGCCCTCGATACCGGCGACACGCCCGTCCTCAATGATGCCCCCGCCGACATCCGGGTAGAACGCGACCCGGTCGGCGGCGTCGTGGTCCGCGCGGACGGCACCGACTGGGGCAGGGCGGTCGAGGCGGACAGGGCCATCGACGCGGTGATAGACCTCGCCGCTTGGTTCTCCCGCAACCAGACCCCCGACCGTCGGCGCATGGCATGGCTCGCGCCCGAGGTGCCGGAGATTTGGAAACAGGAGCTTTCCGCCCCGCCGCAGGGACGGATCAGGGCCGGAAAGCACCGCGACGGACTGCTGCTCGGCGCGGCCTTCGGCAGCATGAACGCGGATGGCCTCGCCGAGCTGATCCTGCAGGCAAGGCCCGAAGAGCTGCGCCTGACGCCGTGGCGCCTGCTTTTCCTGCCCGGCGTGAGCGAGGCCAAGCGCCCCGGCTTCCTGAGTGACCCGAACCACCCGGCGCTGCGCACCCATGCCTGCCCCGGCGCGCCTGCCTGTCCCTCGGCCACGGTCGAGACCCGGGCGCTGGCGCTGGCCCTCGCCCCGCGCGTCGCGGGCCACCTCCACGTATCGGGCTGCGCCAAGGGCTGTGCCCTGCCGCGCGCCGCCGATGTCGTTCTGGTGGGACGGGACGGCGCCTTTGATCTTGTCCGCAACGGCCTGCCATGGGATGAGCCCGAACGGCGCGGCCTTGCCCCCGAAGACCTCACGACCGGCACGGAGCCACTCTGAATGCCCTATGAATACCAGACCGATGGCGCCGCCATCTACAAGCAGTCCTTCGCCACCATCCGTGCCGAGGCCGACCTCGCGCGCTTCGACCGCGACGAGGAGCAGGTGGCCGTGCGCATGATCCATGCCGCCGGGATGGTCGATCTCGCGCCCTTCATCAGGTTCTCGCCGGGTTTCGTCACCGCCGCCCGCACCGCGCTGGAGAACGGCGCGCCGATCCTCTGCGACGCCCGCATGGTCAGCGAGGGCGTGACCCGTCCGCGCCTGCCCGCCGACAATGCGGTGATCTGCACCCTGCATGACGCGGGCGTGCGCGAGAAAGCCGCCGAGATGGGCAACACCCGCTCCGCCGCCGCGCTGGAGCTGTGGCGCCCGCATCTCGCGGGGGCCGTGGTGGCCATCGGCAACGCGCCCACCGCGCTGTTCCACCTGCTGAACATGCTCGAAGACCCCGACTGCCCGCGCCCCGCCGCCATCATCGGCTGCCCCGTCGGCTTCGTCGGTGCGGTCGAGAGCAAGGACGCCCTGTGGGAGGCCCAGCCGGTGCCCTCCGTCATCGTCGAGGGCCGCCTTGGTGGCAGCGCCATCACCGTCGCCACCATCAACGCCATCGCGAGTCGCGCGGAATGAGCGGGGGCACCATCTACGGCGTGGGTCTCGGCCCCGGTGACCCGGACCTGATGAGCGTCCGCGCCGACCGCCTGCTGCGCAACGCCCGCCACGTCGCCTTTTTCCGCAAGGCCGGGAAAAAGGGGCAGGCCCGCCAGATCGTCAATGGCATGATCCCCGAGGGCGCCATCGAGTTCCCGATGGAATACCCGGTGACCACCGAGATCCCGCTGGACGACCCGCGCTACAACGAGGTCCTCTCGGCCTTCTACGCCGATTGCGCCCTGCGCCTGACCGAACTGGCAGACGCGGGCGAGGACGTGGTGGTGCTCTGCGAGGGCGACCCGTTCTTCTACGGCTCCTTCATGCACCTGCATTCGCGGCTGAAGGACGTCTGCAAAGTCGAGGTCGTGCCCGCCACCACCGGCATGTCCGCCGCCTGGACCGCGACCGGCCAGCCGATCACCTGGGGCGATGACGTCCTGACCGTTCTCATGGGCACGCTGCCCGAGGACGAACTGGTGCGCCACATGAAGGACACCGACGCGCTGGTGATCATGAAGATCGGCCGCAACATCGCCAAGATCCGCCGCGCGCTCGACACCGCCGGCCTGTCGGACCGCGCGTGGCTGGTGCAATACGCCGCCATGCCGGGCCAGACCGTGACCCCGCTGGCCGAGGCCGACTGCGAGAAACAGCCCTATTTCTCCATTGTCGTGGTCCACGGGCAGGGGCGCCGCCCGTGACGGGCCGTGTCACCATCGCGGGTCTCGGCCCCGGTGCCGAGGATCTCGTGACCCCGCAGGTCAGCGCCGCGCTGGCCGAGGCGACCGACGTGGTGGGCTATATCCCCTACGTCAAACGCGTGGCCCCGCGCGACGGGCTGACGCTGCACGCGACCGACAACCGGGTCGAGGTCGAACGGGCGGCCCACGCGCTCGACATGGCCGCCGAAGGCAGGCGCGTCGTGGTGGTCTCCTCGGGCGATCCCGGCGTCTTTGCCATGGCCGCCGCCGTCTTCGAGGCGCTGGAAGCCGGCCCTGCCGCATGGCGCGAGATCGAGATCGACGTGCTGCCCGGCATCACCGCCATGCTCGCCGCCTCCGCCCGCGCCGGTGCTCCGCTCGGCCACGATTTCTGCGCCATCAACCTCAGCGACAACTTGAAGCCGTGGGAGCTGATCGAGAAGCGCCTGCGCCTCGCCGTCGAGGGCGATTTCGCGATGGCCTTCTACAACCCGCGCTCCAAGTCGCGCCCCGAAGGGTTCGGCCGCGCGCTCGCGCTGCTGAAACAGGCCTGCGGCGACAACCGCCCCATCATCTTCGCCCGCGCCGTCTCGACGCCGGAGGAACATATCCTCACCGTGCCGCTGCAACAGGCGACCGAAGAGATGGCCGACATGCGCACCGTCGTCATCGTCGGCTCCAGCCTCACCCGCATCGTGGAGCGGCCCATCGGCAACCTCGTCTATACCCCGAGGTCGGTCCCCGTATGAGCCAGCCAGTCGATCACCCCCTGCACCTCGTGCACCTCGGCCCTCACGGGCAGGGCGGGGCGGTCGATCATCAGCACCGGCAGGCCAAGCGTCCGCGCCGCGTCGATCTTGGCCCGCGCACCGGTGCCGCCGGAGTTCTTGGACACCACCAGTTCGATCCCATGCGCCTGCATCAGTGCCACGTCACCCTCCACGGTGAAGGGCCCGCGAGACACCTCGACGGCGCAGTCGGGCAGGGGCAGGGCGCCCTCGGGTGCATCGACCAGCCGGGCGAGGTAGAAGTGCTGCGGTCGGGTGGCGAAATCTTCGAGGTGCATGCGCCCGATAGCAAGGAACACACGCCGACGCTCACCGCTCAGCGCCGCAACGGCGCCCGCGATGTCGGGCACGTGCTGCCAGTCGTCTCCCGCCTCCGGGCGCCACGGCGCGCGGGTCAGCGCGACCAGCGGCACGCCCGTCTCGGCGCAGGCGTCCACCGCGTTGCGGCTCATCTGCGCGGCGAAGGGATGGGTCGCATCGACCACATGGGTTATGCCAGCCTCGCGGATATGGGCGGCGAGCCCGGCCGCCCCGCCAAAGCCTCCCACCCGCAGGGGCAGGGCCTGCGGCTTCGGGCTTTCGACCCGTCCGGCATAGGAAAAGGTGCCGCTAAGCCCCCGCGCGGCCAGTGCGCTGGCCAAGGCGGTCGCTTCGGTGGTACCTCCCAGAACCAGAAGGTTCGGTGCCATGTCTGAGAGCAAGAACGCAATTCCCTGGCTGACGATCGTGGGTCTGGGCGAAGATGGCCCGGATGGCCTGTCGCCTGCAACCCGTGCCGCGCTCGAAAGTGCCGAGGTGGTGATGGGCGCCGCGCGTCACCTCGCGCTGCTGCCGGACCTCAGGGCCGAGACTGTCACCTGGCCGGTTCCTTATGCAGATGGTCTGCCGCTGCTGATGGGCCATCGCGGCCGCCCGACCGTCGTGCTCGCCTCCGGCGATCCCTTCTGGTTCGGTGCCGGATCGGTCATCACCCGCGATCTCACGCCCGGCGAATGGCGCGCCTTTCCCGGTGTCTCGACCTTCGCATTTGCCGCGTCGCGCCTCGGCTGGCCGCTGGAGGCGACCGCCTGCCTCGGCCTCCACGCCGCCCCCTTCACGCGCCTGCGCCCGCACCTCGCCCCCGGCGAGCGGGCCATCGTCCTGCTGCGCGATGGCGACGCCGTAGGCGCATTGGCGCATTGGCTCACGGAGCAGGGCTTCGGTGCCACCACAATGACCGTCATGGAAGCCCTCGGCGGCCCGCGTGAACGCATCCGCGAAACCATTGCCGCAGGCTACGACTTGCCTGATGTCCAACACCCCGTATGCGCCGCGCTGGCCTTTGCGGGTGAGGGCAGAGTGCTGACCCATGCCTCGGGCCTGCCCGACGACTGGTTCGCCAACGACGGGCAGATCACCAAGCGCCCGGTGCGGGCGCTGACCCTCTCGGCCCTCGCGCCGCGCCCCGGCGAACACCTCTGGGACATTGGCGCAGGCTCCGGCTCCATCGCGCTGGAATGGCTGTTGGCGCACCCGACCACCCGCGCCACCGCTATCGAGGCCGACCCCGAGCGCGCCGCCCGCATCAGCGAGAATGCCGAGACCCTTGGCGTCGCGCACCGCCTGACCGTGGTGGAGGGCGCGGCGCCCGACGCGCTGACCGGCCTTGCCGACCCGGACGCGGTGTTCATCGGCGGCGGCCTGTCCGAGGCGCTGCTGACCGTGGTCTGGCAGGACATGGCCCCCGCCACCCGCCTTGTCGCCAACGCGGTCACCCTCGACTCCGAGGCGCTGCTGACCGACTGGCAGGGCAGCCACGGCGGCACCCTCCTGCGCATCGAACTGGCGCAGGCCGCGCCGCTGGGGCGCAAGCGGGGCTGGAAATCGAGCTATCCCATCGTGCAATGGAGCGTGACCAGATGATCACCGCCGGATTTGGATTTCGGGGCGCCGCCACGGTGCAAAGCCTGCGCGACGCGCTGGCAGAAGCGGCGGGCGACCGCGCGCCGCAGGCCATCGCCGCCCCCGCCGACAAGTGCGATGCCCCGGCCTTTGCCGCCTTCGCGGCCGAACTGGGCCTGCCAGTCACCCCGGTGCCCGCCGAGGCGCTGGAACAGCCCGAAACCCTGACCCATTCCCTCCGCGTGCAGGCAAAGCGCGGCACCGGTTCCGTCGCCGAGGCGGCCGCGCTGGTCGCCGCCGGTCCCGGCGCGCGGCTCCTCGCGGCGCGTTCGGTGTCGCCCGATCACATGGCCACATGCGCCCTCGCAGAAAGTCCCGAGACATGACCGTTCACTTCATCGGCGCCGGCCCCGGCGCTGCCGACCTCCTGACCCTTCGTGGCCGCGACATCATCGCCTCCTGCCCGGTGTGCCTCTACGCGGGCTCTCTGGTGCCCGAGGAGATCCTGTCGCACTGCCCGGCGGATGCGACCATCATCAACACCGCTCCGCTGGACCTCGACGCCATCGTCGCCGAGTGCCGCAAGGCGCACGATGCCGGGCAGGACGTGGCGCGCCTCCATTCGGGCGACCTCTCGGTCTGGTCGGCGATGGGCGAGCAAATCCGCCGCCTGCGTGCCGAGGGCATCCCGGTCAGCGTGACCCCCGGTGTGCCCTCCTTCGCCGCGGCCGCCGCCGCGCTCGGCGCCGAACTCACCCTGCCGGGCCTCGCCCAGTCGGTGATTCTGACCCGCACCCCGGGCCGCGCGTCGTCGATGCCCGCGGGCGAGACGCTGACCAACTTCGCCGCCACCGGCGCGACGCTGGCGATCCACCTGTCGATCCACAACCTGAAGAAGGTGGTGGAAGACCTCACGCCCGCCTATGGCGCGGACTGCCCGGTGGCCGTGGTCTACCGCGCCAGCTGGCCCGACGAGAAGATCCTGCGCGGCACGCTGGCGACCATCGAGGAGCAGATGACCGCCCAGATCGAGCGCACCGCGCTGATCCTCGTCGGCCCCGCGCTCGCGGGCGAGGGCTTCACCGAAAGCTGCCTCTATTCCACCGACTACGACCGCCGTTTCCGCCCCCAGAGCGCCACGGGCACGCGCGCCGATGGCTGACGTTCCGGGCCTCCTGGTCTCGGCCCCGAGTTCGGGCACCGGCAAGACAACCGTGATGCTCGGCCTGCTGCGCGCCTTCGCCGACGACGGGCTCAAGGTGCAGCCGTTCAAGAGCGGACCCGACTACATCGACCCGGCCTTCCACCTCGCCGCGGCGGGGCGGTCCTCGTTCAACCTCGACACCTGGTCGATGGACGAGGTGCTGCTGGGCGCGGTCTCGGCCCAGTCCGAGGGCGCTGACCTGATCGTCGCCGAGGGCTCGATGGGCCTCTTCGACGGTGTCGCTTTCCCCGGCGCGACGGGCCACGGCAGCAGCGCCGAGACGGCAGTGCGCATGGGCTGGCCCGTGGTACTGGTGATCGACGTGAGCGGTCAGGCGCAATCTGCCGCCGCCACCGCGCTCGGCTTTGCCACCTACAACCCCGATGTGCAGATCGCCGGTGTCATCCTGAACCGCGTCGCCAGCCCCCGGCACGAGCGGCTCACCCGGCTTGGCATGGAACAGGCGGGACTCCGCGTGCTCGGCAGCCTGCCTCGCCGGGGCGACCTGACCCTGCCGGAACGGCACCTCGGCCTTATTCAGGCGGTGGAGCACCCCGACCTCGACGCGGCCATCGCCGGCTATGCCGCCTTCCTGCGCGAACATGTCGACCTCGACGCCATCCGCGCCGCCGCCTCCTCGGTCTCTCGCGAGCCCTCCTCGGCCTCCTTGCCGACCCCCCCCGCGCAGCGCATCGCGCTGGCCCGCGACGCGGCCTTCTCCTTCACCTATCCGCACCTGCTCGAAGGCTGGCGGGCCGGGGGTGCCGAGATCATCCCGTTCTCGCCGCTGAACGACGAGGCCCCGGATCCGTCGGCTGATCTCGTCTGGCTCCCCGGCGGCTACCCGGAACTTCACGGCGGTACGCTGGCAGCGGCAGAGACCTTCCGCACCGGCCTGCGCAAACACGCCGAGACCAAGCCGGTTCACGGCGAATGCGGCGGCTACATGGCGCTGGGCGAGGCGCTGATCGACAAGGAGGGCAACCGCCACCGGATGGCGGGCCTGCTCGGCCTCGTCACCTCCTACGAAAAGCGCAAGTTCCACCTCGGGTACCGGCTTGCCACCCTGCACGAGGCCATGCCGGGCTTTGCCGCAGGCACCCAACTGCGCGGCCACGAGTTCCACTATTCTACCATCCTCGAAGAACCCGACGCCCCGCTGGCCCGCGTGGTCGATGCCGAGGGCGCCGAGGTGCCCGAGACCGGCTCGCGCCGCGGCAACGTCACCGGCACCTTCTTCCACCTGATCGCAGAGGCGCGCCCATGAGCGGTTTCGTCAGCTTCGTCGGCTCCGGCCCCGGCGACCCCGAACTCCTGACGCTGAAGGCCGTCGACCGGATGCAGCGCGCCGACGCCATCCTGTTCGACGACCTCTCCTCGGGTCCGATCCTCGCCCATGCGCCCGAGACCGCCGACCTCGTCGGCGTCGGCAAGCGGGCAGGGCGCCCCTCGCCAAAGCAGGACCACGTCAGCCGCCTGCTGGTCGACTACGCCAGCAGCGGCGCCCGCGTTGTGCGCCTCAAGAGCGGCGATGGCGGCCTGTTCGGGCGGCTCGAGGAAGAACTCGTCGCCCTCCGTGCGGCTGGAATCGCCTACGAGATCATTCCCGGCATCCCCTCTGCCTGCGCCGCCGCCGCCGCCGCCGGTATCCCGCTAACCCGCCGCCTCACCGCGCGCCGGGTGCAGTTCGTCACTGGCCACGACGTGACGGGCGATCTGCCCGAGAACCTGAACATGGCCGCGCTGGCCGACCCGGAGGCGACCACAGTCGTCTTCATGGGCAAACGCACCTTCCCCAGGTTCGCCGCCATGCTCGCCGACCACGGCCTGCCGCCCGAAACCCCGGCCCTGCTGGCCGAGGCCGTGAGCACGCCGGATCAGGCGCTGAGCCGTACCACGGTGGGCGCGCTGGCGGCCCGGCTGGAGGGCGCGTCCAGCACCACCCCCGCGCTGATCCTCTACGGCCCGCTGGCGGAGGACTGAGATGCGCGAGCTGATTCTGATCGGGATTGGGACCGGTAATCCTGATCACCTGACCGGCGCGGGCATCAAGGCGATGCAGGACGCCGACCGCATCCTGATTCCGCGCAAGGGCAGGGACAAGGCCGACCTGGCCGACCTCCGCCGTCAGATCTGCGACCGGGTGCTGACCGCGCCGGGCCCCGAGATCGTCGAATTCGACCTGCCGGTCCGCGATGCCTCGGGCGACTACCGCGCCGGGGTGGACGACTGGCACGACGCCATCGCGCTGGCCTGGGCCGAGGCCGCTGGCAATGCCGAGCGGGTGGCACTGCTGATCTGGGGCGATCCCTCTCTCTACGACAGTTCCCTGCGCATCGCCGCACGGCTTTCGCCCGCGCCGCAGATTCGCGTGATTCCGGGCATCACCTCGCTGCAGGCCCTGACTGCCGCCCACGCGATCCCGGTGAACGAGATCGGCGCGCCCTTCGTGGTCACCACCGGCCGCCAGCTCCGCGACAACGGCTGGCCGACCGGGGTCGACACCGCCGCCTTCATGCTCGACGGGCAATGCTCGTTCCTGACGCTCCCGCCGGAGGAGTTCGACATCTGGTGGGGCGCCTTCCTCGGAATGCCCGAGGAACTGCTGATCCACGGCCGCCTGTCCGAGGTCGCCGACCAGATCGTCGAAACCCGCGCCGAGGCCCGCGCCGCCCACGGCTGGATCATGGACATCTACCTGCTGCGCCGCCGTCCGGCCTGAGTCGGGGAACTTATCTATTGCGTCGGCAAGGTTCGGCGCGCTAGACCTGTAGTGCTTGGTGCACGGCGGTGCCGTGCCAAAAGGGAATACGGTGCGGGCCCCACAGCCCAATGCCGGAGCCGCCCCCGCGACTGTAAGCGGTGAGCCTGTGCCAACGAAACCACTCGTCATCGACGGCGGGGAAGGATGGTGCAAGGCCCTGACCCGCGAGCCAGGAGACCTGCCAGGCGTAAATTGGAACGTTCAAATCTGTCGGGTGTGACAGAAAAGGAGATTAAGATGAACGCAACTTCCGCAAGCCAGAGCTCGGTCCGCACCGGCGCAATCGCCGCTGTCTTCGCTGCAGCTCTCGGCCTTGGCATGGTTTTCATGACCGGCCTGGTCCAGGCGTCGAGCCTGCACGACGCGGCACACGACGTGCGCCACGCGACCGGCTTCCCCTGCCACTGACATGTTTTCCAGGATTGTAACCAGCGCGCTGTTCGCTGGATTCTGCGCGGGGCTCGTAGCCGCCGCGCTGCAACTGCTGTTCGTACAGCCTGTTCTGCTGCATGCCGAACTCTACGAATCCGGCCAGCTTGCCCATTTTGGCGCGGCCCCGGTTTCGGCCCACCCCGACCTCGGCGGCATCGACCTCGTGCGCGACGGTCTGTCGGTGGTCTTCAACATGCTGCTCTACTGCGGCTACGCGCTCGTGATGGTCGCGCTGATGTCCACGCGTGACAACATCAACGCACGCACCGGCCTGCTCTGGGGCATCGCCGGCTTCGTAACCGTGCACCTCGCCCCGGCGTTCTCGCTGCCGCCCGAAGTGCCGGGCGTTGCCGCCGCAGACGTGATCGCCCGTCAGCTGTGGTGGGCCGCGACCATCATCGCCACCGGGGTCGCCGTCTGGCTCATCGCCTTTGGCAAGTCCTGGACGGCATGGGGCGCGGCAGTAGTGCTGATGCTGGCGCCGCACCTCGTCGGTGCGCCCGAGCCCGAGAGCTTCACCGGGCCGGTTCCGCCGGAAATCGCGGGTCTCTTCGCAGCACGGGCCCTTGGTTCCGGGCTGGCGGTCTGGACCGCGCTGGGCGCGCTCTGCGGCTACTTCTGGAGCCGCGAGGCGCTGATAAGCCCTGCGCCCCGCGCGGCCTGAGACCGGCTGCGGAAAGGACCTGAAGAATGCTCGACCGAGCTCTTGGCATGTTGCTGATCGGTCTCGTTTTGGGCGGCGGTCTCGGTTTCGCGACCGCTGCTTCCTACGGCGTGACCCTCGAAGGGCACGACCACGGCGGACATGATCACGGCGGGCACGACGCCGCCGAAGGCACCGGCCACAGCCACAGCCATGACGAGATGATGGAGGTCTCCGGACCGGAGGCGCCCACGGTGGACCTCGAGGTCGCGCCCGACCCGGCGTCGGGATGGAACCTGCATATAGTCACCACGCACTTCCGCTTTGCGCCCGAACACGCGGGGCAGGGCGACGTTCCGGGCGAGGGGCACGCGCACCTCTACCTGAACGGAGAGAAGATCGCCCGCATCTACGGGGACTGGTACCACCTCGCGGCCCTGCCCGCGGGGCAGAATGTCCTCCGGGTGGGCCTCTACTCCAACAGCCACAAGGCGCTCGCCGTGAACGGCGCGCACCTTGAAACCGAGATCACGCTGGCCGAGTGACGGCCCGGTCAGGGTGCCTTTGCATCGCGAGACCCGACACGGCCGAATGCGCCACCGGGCCTCGCGATCCCTCTCTCCCGGCTGCGAACTTTTGAAGCCCCCCGCTCCGGCAAGCCCGCCGCCAACGCGGGTTGTCGTTGTGTTGGTGCGGCTCGCGCTGTTACATGCCCTGACACCATGACGCCAAAGGACGGTATGGAGACCACGGGGGACAAGAAGGGACTGCGTCAGGGGCGCCTGCTCCAGAGGCTGGCGGCCGACCGCCACCTGACGTTGGACGAGATCTCCCGGATCTTCTCGATCACCACGCAGACAGCCCGCCGCGACATTCAGGAACTCGACGAAAAGGGACACCTGCGCCGGGTCCGGGGCGGGGCGATGACCCTCGACCGTATCGGCGAAGGGGCGCTGCGCGACCGGCGCGTCGCCAACCGCGCCGCCAAGGAACGCATCGGCGCCTGTGTCGCCGCCGAAATTCCCGATGGCAGCTCCGTGTTCCTCGACACCGGCACGACCTGCGAGGCAATCGCCCATGCGCTGCTCCGGTGCCGCGACCTGCGCGTCGTCACCTACAGCCTGCGCATTGCGGCTTTCCTCTCGGAACACACGAGCTTCGTTCTGGCGGTGCCCGGCGGCTTTGTCCGCTCGGTCGATGGCGCGATCTTTCACGAGGCGACGCCGGGCTTCCTCTCCGGCTTCCGTTTCGACGTCGCCGTCCTCTCGGTGACCGGGGTCGACGAGAACGGTGACCTTGCCGATGACGACCCCGCCGAGGTCCGGGTGGTGCGGGCGGCGATGGCACAGGCCAACAGCACGCTGCTGGCGGTCGATAACAGCAAGTTCGGCAGCCTCGGGCTCGTCCGGATGGGGAACCTGTCCGAGGTCTCGTGCCTCGTGACCGACGCCGCGCCGCCCGACTCGGTGCTGGAGATTCTGTCGCGGGCCGGTGGGCGGGTCATCGTCGCGGGCGAAGACGCCCCCGACTGACAGAATCTCACCCGTCTCGCGCGTGTCGGATCGGTAACGTACTCGCTGGGCGCGCTTTCTTTGCCGCCGCCGTTACCCAACCATCAAACCCACCAACAAGGTAGCCGAGTAAATCTCGAAAACTGGGCCCGCTCTGCCCAGAAAATGCCACATTGTAATAAACATGACATTTTGTGGTCGTAAGTCGACATCCGAGTACATTCACTTCTCAATGGAACTTGCACCATGTCGATTACTCCCTCCTCCACCGGCAAGGGCACCCTTGCCAACCTGATCCGAAAACGTGCCGCCCTCCTGCTGACCACCGCCCTGATGGCGGGCTCCACGGCCAGCGTCGCCCATGCGGACGGGGACACGCTGCGCATTCTCACCTACAACATCTGGAACAAGCTCAAGCAGGACCCGCAGGCCGCCGCACAGCTGCTGGTTCCGGGCAACTACGATGCCGTCCTGTTTCAGGAAGAGAACGGCAGCCGCTTCGTGACCGACCTGCCGGGTATCCTCGAAGACGCCGGTCTCGGCACCTACCAGGGCGCCCGCAACGGCAGCGCGGGCATCATCTCGCGCCTCGAGGGCAACGTCGGCACCGTGACCCTGCCGGGCGTGTCCAGCCAGGGCCGCAGTATCTCCTATGCAACCGCCGAGGCCGCGGATGGCCGTCCCACCACGACCATCGGATCGGTCCACTTCGACTACTCCGACGGGTCGGACAAGCGCATCACCGAGGCCAGGGCGCTCTCGACCTGGGCACAGTCGGTGCAAGGCCCGGTGATCATGGGCGGCGATTTCAACGCCGGTGACGTCTCGGAACGCGGCCTGCACGACATCGACGCGCAGATCCGCCTGATCCGCAGCGTCGGCAGCAACAGCCTCTACCGCGACCTCAGCTGGGAATACATTCGCTCGGGCGACGAGGCGCAGCTGCGCAACATCATTCAGGAGGCCTATCCCTCTCAGGACATCGACAGTCTCTCGTGGCGGCAGTGGGGCGACGCCCTGCAGGCGGCCCGCAGCGAGGGCAAGGATGTCGGCCTGAAGAACGAAACGCTGCCCGTCAGCAAGAACACCCCGGTCACGATGAACATCCTCAAGAAGGATTTCGTCATGTTCCAGACCGACGCGATCCGCGAGGGGTTCGAGCCCCACACCGCCGGTGACGGCACCACCACCTGGCCGTCCTACGGCGAAGACGCCACCAACACCTGGGCCAGCTGGGACCGCGTGCAGATCGACCATTTCCTGGTCTCGCGCCCCTATGCCAAGTGGTACGAACTGACCGACGATCCGGCGGACGAATATCTGGGCGTGGTCGACAAGGTCTACGTCGAACGCGCCGACGGTCAGACCGTACCGCTCTCCGATCACGAACCCGTCGGGCACGAGTTCACCTGGGTCGGGCCGCGCCTCGAGTCGATGGACACCGAGGACGGCACCGGTCAGCGGCTGGTCTGGGACAAGGACGCATCGACCTTCGAAGCCCGTGACGGCGTGTTCGAACTGACACGCAACAACATGCGCACCGATGTCTACCTCGGGCAGGTGTCGGACGAGAGCGGCATCCCGATCCTCGACTGGCTCACCGACGCCGAGAAGATGACCTTGCTGGACTGCGGCAGCACCGATGGCCGCCTCGCCGGCGCGATTGCCGAGTACTGCATCGACGACCACTCCTTCATCACCGAGACGCTGGTCGCGGATGGCGGCGTGGTGGCGGTGACCGAGGATGCCGCGCTGGGCAACTCCGACGCCCGTCTGCGCCTCGCCAACGGGGGCCTGCGGATCGACGGCACCGAGATGGACAGCCTGAACCGCGAAGTCTCGCTGGAAGGCGAAGGCGGCTCGATTGATGTGGTCGAGGCAGAGGCCGCGGTCGCGATGGATCAGGTGATTTCCGGCAGCGGCGACCTGACCAAGCGTGGCGCCGGCACCCTGCGTCTGAACGCCGACAACACCTACACCGGTGCGACCTCGGTCGAAGCAGGCACGCTGCTGGTGAACGGCTCGATCGCCTCCTCGTCGCAGGTCACGGTCCAGTCGGGCGCGGCGCTCGGCGGCAATGGCCACGTCGGCAACCTCGTCCTGACCGACAATGGCACGCTGCGTCCCGGTGACGGGGTCGGCTCGCTCTTCATCGACGACAGCCTCGTCCTCGGGGCCTCGCTGCTCGACTTCGAAATCGGCGCCGATGGCTTCGACACCCTCTTCGTCGGTGGCGATTTCACCGCGCTGTCCGACTTCACGATCAGCTTCAACTTCCTCGACGACTTCCTCCCGGCGGAAGGGGACTACTTCGAGTTCCTGTCCATCGGCGGCGCCTTCGATACCTTCATGGAGTACGCCAACCTGCTCCTGCCGCTCGGCGAAGGCTACGAGGGGCTGGGCCTGTTCGGAAACGGCAGCGGTACCTTCGCGCTGGCCTGGACCGATCCCTATGCCGTGGCATCGGTTCCGCTCCCGCTGCCGGCCATGATGCTGCTCTCGGGGCTCTTCATGCTGGGCGGCCTACGCCGCAAGCAACGCCAGGCCTGCTGATCAGGCTCATGTCGCAGGCGGGGTCCCCGTGGCCCCGCCTGTGCGATTCCCGGCGCCGGGGCCGCGAAGGCTTCGCCAGACGTTAGCTCCCCACACGAAGAGGCCGGGCCAACAGCTAGGACAACGGACCGTCCGACGCGAAAAGGTACCCGAGCAACCCGTCCCTTGCGATCTCCCCCGGCGTCCGCTCGGGGCGCGCATCGAAGCGGCTCAGCCGCGCGAACATCACCCGGCGCTCGCCCTTTTCCGCCCAGCCCACGTACCAGCCGAAGGGCTGGCCCTTCAGGTGCGTCCCATCCGGCCCGAACGGCAGCCCGGCCCCGGTCTTGCCGAAGGTCTCCCAGCCCTCAGGCTGCACGCGGTGGTCGAGAATGGCCCGCGTCTGCGCCACCGCCTCTTCGCTCACCGGCAACTCGCCCTCCAGCATCCGGCCAAGAAAGGCGACCTGCTCCTGTGGCGATATCTGAAGCGACGAACTCAGCCACGCACGGGTCAGCCCGTTGCTCTTGCCCGGGTCGCCCGAGACATCCTCGTTGCCGTAGCCAAAGGCATGCACATAGCTCTCGAAACGCTCCGGCCCCAGCCGCTGGGTGATCTGCTGCGAGTACCAGACGACCGAATACTTCAGCCAGCTGCGCGGCGTCTGCGGGCGTTTCCACTCCGGGCGCCAGTCCGCGTAACCCTCCACTAACGGCCACTCCGGCAGATCGGGGCCGCTCAGGATGCCGCTGTCGAACCCCATCAGGCTGATCGCGATCTTGAAGGTCGAGGCCGAGGACATCCGCGTGTCGCACTCGCCCTCCGACACCAGCGGCTCGGTCGATCCCAACTCCCACGCCAGCGTGCAGACCACGCGCTCTTCCGCCGCCGCTCGCGATACCAGCGCGACCAGACCGGCCGCTGCGGCCAGTGCCACCTTCTTCATGCTCGATACCTCGTTCCTGCCCGCCGCCTTTGTAGGCCGGGCAGGGGGCACCTGTCCAAGTCAATGCCCGACAGAAACCTCCGCAATCGGCCAGTGTCGGCCGACCGGGCGCGGCCCCCGGTCACGTGGGCTCGACGATCTGCGCCTCCCACGCGCCCGAGAGCACGGCCTTGCGCACGAGGGCCAGCAGGGTGTCGCGGATCGCCTCGGAGGCAAAGGTCGGCGGACGCGAGGCCAGCCGGCAGAGGTGCAGCGTGCGCGACAGCTCGGGCTGCACGATGGGGCGCGCCTTGACCGTCCCGCGATCCAGCTGGTCCTGCATGAACAGCCGCGTGCCGATGACACAGCCTAGCCCCGCCTCGATGGAACCCGCGATGGCCTGCACCGAATTCATCTGGAGGATCGCCCGCGACTCGATCTTCTTCAGCAGCGTGACATCGTCCACGATGGCGCGCGCCGACAGGCCCTGCCGCAGCAGGATGATCGGCAGATCCAGCAGCTCGGCAAAGGGGATGGGGTCGTCGGTGTCGCCGATCACCTCGGGCCGCCCGACGCAGACCATCTTCTCCTCCAGCACCGGCACGGACTGGAACACGGGGTCCACCGGCGGATTGTAGACCAGCGCAAGGTCCACGTCCGAGGCCATCAGATGGGGCAGGGCGGCGCCAGACAGGCTCTCGGTCAGTGCAAGCTGGACCTTGGGAAATTCGCGAACGACCTGCGTCACGAAGTCGACGCCGATGGCCTTGACCGCGGAAAAGGACATGCCCACCGATACCGGCCCCGAGATCTGCCCGGCGCGGTCGTTCATGTCGGTCTCGGCCGCCGCAATCGCGCGCAGGATCGACCGGGCATGTTCATATAGCCGGTGGCCCGCGGCGGTCGGCTCCATTCCCCTTGGCTTACGCAGGAACAGCGGCGCACCGAACCGCGCCTCCAGCTGGGCGAGGTGATGGCTCAGGGCCGAGGCGGCGATCCGCAGCTGCGCCGAGGCCTGCGCCAGCGATCCCTGTTCGTAGATGACCGCGAAGTACTGCAACTGACGGGTGTCGAGCATTCTGTTTTCCAGAACGGTTTCATCGAAACATTATAATATCCCGTGGAGTCTGATTTGGCTATGGTCCGAGTCGGGAGGACGATTTCATGACAACGGACATCAGGCCGCTGGCCGGACTGCGGGTCGTCGAGATGACGCACATGATCATGGGTCCGTCCTGCGGCATGTTCCTCGGAATGCTGGGCGCCGAGGTGATCAAGGTCGAGCCGCCCGAGGGCGACAAGACCCGCGCGCTGACCGGAATGGGGCGCGGGTTCTACCCGACCTTCAACCGCGGCAAGAAGAGCATCACGCTCGACCTCAAGTCCGAGGCGGGCAAGGCCGCGCTGCACCGCCTGCTGGCAACGGCGGACGTCTTCGTCGAGAACTTCCGCGACCAGTCGCTCGCCCGAATGGGACTGGCGCCCGAGGATCTGCGGGCGCGCTATCCCCGCCTGATCGTCTCGTCGCTCAAGGGCTTTCTCAAGGGGCCCTACGAGAACCGCACGGCGATGGACGAGGTCGTGCAGATGATGACCGGCATGGCCTACATGACCGGCCCGACCGGGCGGCCCCTGCGCATCGGTTCCTCCGCCAACGACATCATGGGCGGGCTCTTCGGCGCCTTCGCCGTGCTGGCGGCGCTGCTGGAGCGGGCGAAGGACGGCAAGGGCCACGTCCTGCGCACGGGCCTTTTCGAGAACTGCCTGTTCCTCGTGGCGCAGCACATGGTTCAGTTCGACATCGAGGGCCGCGAGGCGCCGCCGATGCCGGAACGCGAGTTCTCCTGGCCCGTCTACGACATCTTCGAGACCGCCGAGGGCCGCCAGATCTTCATCGGCGCTGTGACCGAGGGGCAGTGGGTGACGCTCTGCAACCTTCTGGGCCTCGCTGAGCTCAAGGCCGATCCGCGCCTCCAGACCCGCATGGACCAGATCAACGCCCGCGACTGGACCCTGCCCATCGTGGCCGAGGCCGTCCGGGGCCGGACCTTCGCCGACCTGATCGCCGAGTTCGAAAGCTCGGGCATTCCCTTCTCGCCCATCCACCGCCCGGCGGAAATGTACGATGACCCGCACGTCAATCGTCCGGGTGGGCTGTTCACCTCGACCCTGCCCGAGGGCGGGACCTACCGCGCCCCCGCCATGCCCTTCGAGATCGACGACCAGCCGATCCGGGGAGGGGACCTCGACATCGCGGCCATCGGCGCCGACACGCGCGAGGTACTGGCGGCCCTCGGCATGACCGAGGACGAGATCGCGCAGGCGGACGGGGTGGAGATGCTGGCATGAACCGGCTCGAGGGCATCTATCCGTCAGACCGCGTGACCCTGCGAGAGGTGGGGCTGCGCGACGGCTTGCAACTGGCCAAGGCGCTGCCGTCGACCGATGCCAAGATCGAGTGGCTCCGGCGGGAACACGCCGCCGGTGTCCGGCATTACGAGATCGGCTCCTTCCTGCCCGCCGCCCGCTTTCCCCAGTTCGCCGACATCGAGGCGATGATCCGGGCCAGCGAGGACATGGGCCTGCACTCCGCCGGCCTCACCCTGAACGAACGCGGCGCCGAGGCAGCTCTCGCCACCGACATCCGCGAGATGGTCTGCGTGGTTTCGGCCACCGAGGCACACAGCCAGGCCAACATGCGCCGCTCCCGCGATGCGGCGGTCGAGCTTGTTGGCAAGGTCGCCGCCATGCGCGATGCGACAGCCCCCGGCAAGATCGTGAACGCAGGGATCGCGATGGCGCTCGGCTGCTCCCTCTCCGGCGACGTGAACCCCGAGGAGGTGGTGCGCCTGGCCGGGGCCTGCCTCGACGCCGGGGCCGATCTCGTCGGGGTGGCCGATACCGTCGGCTATGCCGGACCAAAGGCGGTCGGCGCGCTCTGCGCCCGAATGACGCGGCTCTGCGGCGACCGGCCCTTCATCATCCACCTGCACGACACGCGCGGAATGGGCGTCGCCAATGCCGCCGCGGCGCTGGACAATGGCGCCCGCGTGATCGACGCTTCGCTCGGCGGGTTGGGCGGCTGCCCCTTCGCGCCGGGGGCCACGGGCAACGTGGTCTTCGAGGATGTCGTCTTCCTGGCCGAGAGCATGGGCTTCGCCACGGGGATCGACCTCGAGAAACTGAAAGACGCACGGGCCATCGCGGAGGAGGCGATGCCCGGAGAGGAGTTCCACGGCGCCCTGCATCGCGCAGGCCCGCCAAAGAATGCGACATGGCAGGCCGTGGGAGCGGCTTGACCGACTAATTGGGAGGAGAACCATATGAAGTATTTCGCATCCGCCGCCATCGGCGCGGCTTTCCTGGCAAGCACGGCCCCCGCCCTGCAGGCGGCAACCGAGATGCGCTGCAGCCACCAGCTGCCCCCGGCGCACCACATTGCCAAGGTCGTCGACCGCTGGGCCGCCGAGGTCGAGAAGCTCTCGGAGGGCGAGCTCGACGTGCAGGTCTTTGGCGCAGACAGCCTTGTCGGCGCGCGCGAGAACATCGTGTCGACCGCCAAGGGCGATATCGAATGCGCCTTCTCGCTGAACTTCCAGTGGGGCAAGACCCTGCCGATCATGAACGTCACCGTCGCGCCCTTCGCCTTCGGTGACATCGAGATCTGGAAGAAATGGCCAACCTCCGAAGCTGCCGCCTTCCTCGAGGAGAAGCTGCTGGAGAAGGGCGTCAAGAACGTCGTCTGGATGTTCCAGACCAATACCTCGGTCTTCACCACCAACGGCGAGCCGCTGGTCAAGCCGGAAGACTTCCAGGGCCTCAAGATGCGCGGTCTGACTCCGCCGTTCGACGCCTCGCTCGCGGCGCTGGGCGCGACCCCCACGGCGATGCCGGGCTCCGAGGTCTATCAGGCGCTGGCAACCGGCGTGATCGACGGTGCCATCACCGACGTGGCCGCCGCGGTCTCGCGCAAGTACTACGAAGTGCAGGATGCCTTCACCGTGGTTCCGGTGCTCTCCGCCTACCTGCACGGCTATCTGAACCCGGCCTTCTACGACAGCCTCTCGGACAAGTCCAAGGAAGCGCTGAAAGAGGCGGGCCTCAAGGCATCCGAATGGGCGATCGAAGCCTCCACCGAGGCCGGTTCCGCAGGGCCTGCCCAACTGGAAGAGAAGGGCGTCAAGGTCCACATCGCCACGCCCGAGGAGAACAAGGCACTCGAGGCCGTCATGCGTCCGGCCTTCGACAAGTCCTTTGGCGAGAGCGACGCCGACAGCCAGAAGCTGCTCGAACTGCTCGGCAAGATGTGAGCCGGCGGGGACATGCAGCACAATAGCGAGGGGGGAGCGGCAAACGCTCCCCTTTTTCCCGACCGCATCGTCATCGCTCTGGTTCGTCTCTGCGGCGCGCTGAGCACCCTGCTGATCCTCGTCATCTTCGTGCAGATCGTGGTGGCCGTGACCCGGCGCTACATCTTCGACCGGCCCCTCCAGTGGAACGACGAGATGATCGGCTACCTGCTGGTCACCCTCGTGATGCTGGGCGCCGCCGAGGCGCTGCGCCGCGGCGACCACATTTCCATCGACCTCGTCTCGGCCCATCTCAAACCCGGCGTGGCACGGCTCCAGCGCATCTTTGCGAACCTCTCGATCATGGCCTTCGCGGTGATCGTGGGAATGTCGATCTGGGACAGCATCGCCTTCGCGCGCAGCTTCGGCTCCTACTCGGTGGGCTACATCGAGATCGAGACATGGATCCCGCAGGTGCCCGTCGTCATCGGCATGGCCCTGTTGTTCCTCACGGCGGCGCTGGGCCTCTACCGCTCGATCAGGGGGCTGCCGCAATGACGCTGCTCATCGTCTTTGCCGGGCTGATCCTTCTCCTGCTGACAGGCATCCCGATCTTCGCCGCGCTCGGCCTGACGGCCAGCGCGATCCTCCTGATCGTCGAGGGGGATGTCGACGGGCTGGGCGACGCGGTCTACGTCCACCTGAACAAGCCGATCCTCAGCACCATCCCGCTCTTCGTCTTCATGGCGCAGGTCATGATCCGGGCAAAGGTCATCGACGATCTCTACAGCTTCGCCCATACGGTCATCGGCCATGTCAAAGGCGGCCTCGGCGTCGCCACCGTGATGGCGTGCACCATCTTTGCCGCGATCTCGGGCTCGTCGGTCGCAACGGCGCTCTCCATCGGGTCGAGCGCGATTCCCCAGATGAAGCGCTTCGGATACGCCGAGCGCGACGCCCTTGGCGTCGTCGCAGCCGGCGGCACGCTCGGCATCCTGATCCCGCCGTCAGGGCCCATGATCCTCTATGCCATCGTCTCGGAGGCCTCCATCGGCGCGCTGTTCCTCGCCGGGATCGTGCCGGGCCTGCTGCTGGCGCTGATGTTCTCGGTCTACTGCATGATCCAGGCTCGCAGCCGCTCCGGCATCGACGCGCCCGACTGGGCAGGCTGGCCTGCCGCCGTAGCGGCCTTCCGCCGGTCCGTCTGGGCGCTGCTGGCACCGCCGGTGGTGATGGGGGGCATCTACTTCGGCATCTTCACCGCCTCCGAGGCCGCGGCAGCAGGCTCGCTCTATGCCATCCTCGTCGCGGTGCTGGTCTACCGCAATTTCGGGCTGCGCGACCTCTGGCACTGCGCCTACGCGACCATGCGGACCTCGATGATGGTCTTCCTGATCATCGCGGGCGCCGCCATGTTCGGCCACGCGATCACGCTGGTCCGCCTGCCGGTCGGCGTCACCGAGGCGGTCGTCAGTCTCGGGCTGGGCCCGATCGGCTTTGTGCTCGTGGTAATGGGCCTGATCTTTGTCCTCGGGATGTTCCTCGAATCCATCGCAATCATCCTGATCACCACACCAATCCTGCTGCCCACCATGATCTCGCTGGGCATCGACCCGATCTGGTACGGGGTCCTGCTGATGATCAACCTCGAACTGGCGATGATCACGCCCCCGGTCGGCATGAACCTCTTCGTGATCAAGGGCATCACCGGAGCGCAACTCGGCACCATCGTGCGCGGCGCGGCCCCCTTCGTCGCAATCATGGTCGCCGGCCTCGGCGTCCTGATCGCCGTGCCCGAACTCGCCACATGGCTGCCCGCCGCGGCGGGATTCGGGCGCTAGGCTGTAGGGCATGTCGCGAGGGCCCAGCGTGCCCCGCCCGCTCGTCCGGGCACCGCGACTCGCTTGATTCACGAAGGGCCCGGGAGCCTCGCGCACCCGGGCCCTTTTCGAATCCCGGCGAGCACCGCGCATCCGCGCGATGACCGCTCGAACCGTCAAGTCATGGAAAGAAAAGCAACCGCCAGACAGACGCGTTCACCGCTCGTCTAGGGCGTCTTTTGCTGCACTTTTGGGGGAGAACCAAGTGGCAGCCCGTAGGGGAATCGAACCCCTCTTTCCAGGTTGAAAACCTGGCGTCCTAACCGATAGACGAACGGGCCAGCGTTGGTGAGGGGCTAATTAGGCAATAGCGCAGGTGGGTGCAAGAGAGAAAATGGGGCCTCGGTGAAGATTTTTTCGCCCCCCTCCGAAACCCCTTTTTTTCATGCTCCCGAGGCGGGTGCGGCGTCGTCCAGACGCAGCTGGACCTGCTGTCGGCCGCCCCACGTGTTGATCTCCAGCCGCCCGGCAAGGTGAAAGCGCTGGCCGCCGTGTTCGCTGAGGCGCGGACCAAGGGGCGTATCGAAGGCACCAAAGGCGATGGCGTCCAATCCGCCGCCCATTCCGTCGCTGATCGACAGTTTCAGGTGGCTCTCCCCGACTCGCTTGGCAAAGCGAATCTGCATGTCGGGCAGGGCATAGCGCGGAGCCGCCGCCCCGGCGCCAAAGGGCCCGGCCTGTTCGATCTGCTCGATCAGGGCAGGGGTCGCGGCCCCCGGCATCAGCGCGCCGTCCAGCCTGAGGTCCGCCGGTCCGCCTTCGCCCGCACCCTGGCGTGCCAGCAGGTCGCTCAGACGCGCCATCGCGTCCTCCAGCTGGCCTTCCATGACCGTCAGACCGGCGGCCATCTTGTGCCCGCCCCCCTTCAGCAGCAGGCCCTCGCCCGCGAGTCGCTGGATCGACGCGCCAAGGTCGACGCCCGAAACCGAACGCCCCGAACCCTTGCCGATTCCATCCTCCAGCCCGATCACCACGGCGGGGCGGTTGGTCGCCTCCTTCAGCCGTGCGGCGACGATTCCCACCACGCCCGGGTGCCAGCCCTCACCTGCGGCCCAGACCAGCGGCGCCTCCAGCCCGCGCGCCTCCGCCTGCTCCAGCGCGGCGGCACGCACCGCGTTCTCGATCTCGCGCCGTTCCGTGTTCAGCTGGTCCAGCCGTTCCGCGAGCGCCTGCGCCTCGTGTAGCGAGGAGGTGGCGAGCAGCCGCGCGCCGAGGTCTGCCTTGCCGATGCGCCCGCCCGCGTTCACCCGCGGCCCCAGCATGAAGCCGAGGTGATAGGTGTTCGGCGCAGTGTCCATGCGCGAGATATCGGCCAGCGCCACGAGACCGGGCCGCTCGCGCCGGGCCATCACCTTCAGCCCCTGCCGCACCAGCGCCCGGTTCGCCCCGATCAAAGGCGCCACGTCGGCCACCGTGGCCAGCGCCACGAGGTCCAGCAGATCCATCAGGTCGGGCCCGGTGCCGCCCCCGGCCTCGCGCATCTGCCGGCGCGTCTCGACCAGCATCAGGAACACCACCCCCGCCGCGCAGAAATAGCCCAGCTCGCCATCCTCGTCCTGCCGGTTGGGGTTCACCACCGCCAGCGCAGGAGGCAGCGTCTCGCCCCCGAGGTGGTGGTCCAGCACCACCACGTCCGCCCCCTTGGCGGCGGCGATGGGCCCGTGGCTCAGGGTCCCGCAATCGACGCAGACGATCAGGTCATGCGCCGCCGCCAGCATCGCCATCGCCTCGTCGTTGGGGCCATAGCCCTCGTCGATCCGGTCGGGAATGTAGAGCGTCGCCTCCAGCCCCATGTCGCGCAGCCAGACCAGCAGCAGCGCGGCCGAGGAGCCGCCATCGACGTCGTAGTCGGCAAACACCGCGATCCGCTCGCGCCGCTGCACCGCCTGCAGAAAGCGGGCGGCAGCCTTCTCCATATCGCGCAGCCGCCTCGGGTCGGGCAGCAGGTCGCGCAGCTGCGGGGTGAGGAACCCGGTCGCCTCCGCCACCGGCACGCCGCGCCGCGCCAGCACCTGGCAGACCGCGCGGGGCAGGGCGGTCGCCTGCTCGATGGCCTCCGCAGCCCGCTCGACCTCGATGCCGGGCCCGACCCAGCGCCGCCCGGTCAGCGACTGCGATACGCCAAGGAACCCGCTCGTCTCCGTCACTGTCAGCACCCCGCGACCCCCGTTTGCCATTGCACCACTCCGGCTCAGGTTTACAACGCCGGGGCCCGAGGTCAACGCGCCGCCGCAGCACCGGCCCCGCCGGCCGGGCCCGGGTTTTCCGGTCGCGGCCGATTTACCTCCGCTCCCATCGCCCCATATGGTGCCTTGGCCCGAGCGGGCGCATCACGGCAATGCGGAGCGAACCTTGTCCAAACTCTACTGGATCCTGTCACGACTGGCCCGGGCGCTCTGGGTCCGTGTCTCTGCCTATGCGCTGCTCGGAATCCTCGCCGCCATGTTCGCCTCGCTCGGGGGGCGGCTCCTGAACGGCAACGTTCCGGTCGAGGTCAGCACCGAGGCCATCGAGGGCCTCTTGACCATCATCGCGACCAGCATGCTGACGGTCACCAGCTTCTCGGTCGGCGCGCTCACCTCGGCCTACAGCTCGGCCACCTCCAACGCGACGCCCCGCGCGACACCGCTGCTGACCGAGGACCAGCTGGTGCAGAACGCGCTGGCCACCTTTGTCGGCTCCTTCCTCTTCAGCATCGTGGGCATCGTCGCCCTCAAGGTCAGCGTATACGGACCCGAGGGCCGCGCCATCCTGTTCTTCGTCACCCTCGGGGTGATCCTGCTGATCGTCATCGCGCTGCTGCGCTGGATCAACCAGCTGACCAAGCTCGGCCGCGTCCGCGACACCGTGGACCGCATTGAGGAAGCCACGGACACCTCGATGCGGGGGCGGGTGGACCTGCCCTACCTAGGCGGCGGTCCGCTCGGCGACGAAACGCGGGGCGCGCCGGTGCCTTCCGACACCGTCGGCTATGTCCAGTTCATCGACACCGACAAGCTCTCTGCCATCTGCGAGGATCTCGGGGCCGAGATCGACGTCCAGGTGCTGCCCGGTGTCTTCGTCTACCAGGGCTCGGTGCTGGCGCGGGTGGCGGGACAGGACGAGGTGGCAGAGGAGGCGGCGGAGCGCATCCGCGATACCTTCACCATCGGTCTCGTCCGCACCATCGACCAGGACCCGCGCTTCGGCCTCGTTGTGCTCTGCGAGGTGGCGCAGCGCGCGCTCTCGCCCGGCGTCAACGATCCCGGCACCGCCATCGACGTGATCGGGCGCCAGACCCGGCTGCTCTCCTACTGGGGCGACGCCTGGGAGGGGGCCGACAGGGTCGAGCCCAAGTATCCGCGCCTGCGGGTGCCCGCGCTCGATTACCACGACATGTTCGAGGACGCCTTCAACCTGATCGCCCGCGACGGCGCGGCCCAGGTCGAGGTCGTGCTCCGGCTGACCAAGGCGCTGAAGGCCCTGACCACGATCGGTCCCGAGCCCTCGCGCGCCGCCGCCCGGCGCCAGCTCGAGGTGGCGCTAACCCGGGCACGGGCACAGCTGCCCATCGACGACGATCACCGCCGCCTCGACGAGGCGCTGGAGATGCCCCGGTCCGGCTGAGGCCCGCTCAGCGCGCGGTCACGAAGCGTTCCAGCTTGCCCAGCGTTTCCTGCCCCAGTGCCTCGGCGCCAAAGCCCTTGGCCTGCTGGTACTCGGCGGCCGAGGTGAAGACCATCCGCAGGGTGACCCGGGTCGCCTCGCCCTCCGCTGCGAAGGTGATCGTGGCATCGGCATGCTTCGGCCCGTTCTCACCCCAGAGCAGCGTGTACTCGATCAGATCCTCGGGCCGGATCAGGGTGTAGCGATGGTGGTTCGGAAACACCGTGCCGTCGGGCCCGATCATGTCAAAGACCCACTCGCCGCCGGTGCGCAGGTCGATCCGGTCGGTGCGGCAGGAAAACCCCTCCGGCCCCCACCACTGCGGCAGGGTCTCGGGGTTCACCCAGGCGCCCCAGACCAGGGCGCGCGGCGCCCCGATGCGCCGCTCCAGCACCATGGTGCGATCGGCTTCGTCCGTCATCTGCTGGCTCATGTCTCGGTCTCCCTCATTGCCTGTGTCACATAGGCGTCCAGCCGGTCGAACCGGTCCTCCCAGAGCGCCCGCTGTTCGTCGATCCACGACCGCGCCGGGGCAAGGCTCTCCGGCACGATGGCGCAGGTCCTGACCCGGCCGTCCTTCGCGCTGGTGATCAGCCCGGCCTCCTCCAGCACGGCAAGGTGGCGCAGCACCGTCGGCAGGCGCAGGCCTGTCGGCTCGGCAAGGTCGCTCACCGGGGCAGGGCCGCGCGCCAGCCGGGTCACCATGGCCCGTCGGGTCGGATCGGCAAGGGCGTGAAACAGGCGCGAAAGATCGGGTTCATACTTAGTCATGTTGCTAACTATAGCTCCGCAACCGGCCCGCGCAAGAAAAACTTAGTCGATCTGCTAAGTTTTAGCGGCCTGCCGCCGCCCCGCGCCGCGCGCCCTGCCGGAATCCCCTGAAAGCAAAAGAAAAACGGGCCCGCTCGTCGCGCGCCCGTTCCATCTTTTCTTTCCAAATACTCCCGCCGGAGGCTCCCGCAGGATCCGCCCGTGCAGGGCCGGGCTCACTCGACCGGGGTACGGTACTCCATGCGCCGGACCGACCCGGTCTTGGAGCGCATCAGCAGCGTGGTGCAGGTCACCCAGCCGGGCTCGCGGCGGATGCCGGGAAGCAGGGTGCCCCCGGTGACGCCGGTGGCGGCAAAGATCACGTCCTGCGTCACCATCTCGTCGCGGAGGTAGACGCGGTCGAGGTCGGTGATGCCGGCCTTCTCGGCACGCGCCTTCTCGTCGTCGTTGCGGAACAGCAGGCGGCCCTCGATCTGCCCGCCCATGCACTTCAGCGCAGCGGCGGCCAGCACGCCCTCGGGGGCGCCGCCGATGCCCATGTACATGTCGATGCCGGTGGTGGCGCTGTCGGCACAGTGCATCACGCCCGCCACGTCACCATCGGTGATCAGGCGGATCGACGCGCCGGTCGAGCGGACTTCGGCAATCATCTCCTCGTGGCGCGGACGCTCGAGGATGCAGACGGTGATGTCCTTGGGCAGGCAGCCCTTTTCCGTCGCCAGCGCCGAGACGCGGGTCGCCGGCGGCATGTCGAGGGTGACGAGACCCTGCGGATAGCCCGGCCCGATGGCCAGCTTTTCCATGTAGACGTCGGGCGCATGCAGCATCGAGCCGCGCGGGCCCATGGCGATCACGGTCAGCGCGTTCGGCATGTCCTTGGCGGTCAGCGTGGTGCCTTCCAGCGGGTCCAGCGCGATGTCGACTCCGGGGCCGTTGCCGGTGCCCACTTCCTCGCCGATGTAGAGCATCGGAGCCTCGTCGCGCTCGCCTTCGCCGATGACAACGACACCCTTGATGTCCAGCTTGTTGAGTTGCTCGCGCATGGCGTTGACCGCGGCCTGGTCGGCCGCCTTCTCGTCGCCGCGCCCGACCAGCGAGGCCGAGGCCAGCGCGGCCTGTTCCGCCACGCGGGCCAGGCCCAGGGACAGCATGCGGTCATGGAATTCAACGGTGCTGGTCATGCCAATCTCCTTCTGGGCACTCTATTGCTTGCGAACAGGCTTACACGCTTTCGATGCGCAGGGCGACAGGGCGCGTCATGATGACGTCGATCCCCTCCATCGCCGACAGCGCCTCGTCCAGAGCCTCCCGCGTGGTCTTGTGGGTCACGATAAGCACCGGCGCGGCGGATTCGGAATGGCTGTACTGCCGCATCCGGTCGATCGAGATGCCGGCGTTGCCCAGGATCTGTGCAATCTTGGCCAGCACGCCCGGCTTGTCGACAAGGCTCATGCGCAGGTAGTAGGGCGCGGGCAGGCTCGAACGCGCGGACGGCGCGGCCTCCAGCGTCGCCGCGGGCTGGCCAAAGGTCGGCAGGCGGGTGCCGCGCGCGATGTCGCAGATGTCGCCCAGCACCGCGCTGGCCGTCGGGCCCTGTCCGGCGCCCGGTCCGCGCAGCACGATCTGCTCGACCGCGTCGCCCTCGATCACCACCATGTTTGTGCCGCCCTCGAGTTGCCCCAGCGGGCTCTCGGCGGGAACCAGGCAGGGCTGCATCCGCTGCTCCAGCCCGCGCCCGGTCTTCTGCGCCACGCCCAGCAGCTTGATGCGGTAACCCATGTCGGCGGCCTGCCGGATGTCCTCCAGCGTGATCCGCTGGATCCCCTCGATCTCCATGCCGTCGAAATCGGGCCGCGTGCCGAAGGCGATGGAAGAGAGCAGGGTCAGCTTGTGCCCGGCGTCGATCCCGCCCACGTCGAGGTTCGGATCAGCTTCCAGGTAGCCCAGGCGCGCGCATTCGTCGAACAGCACGTCATAGCCCTGTCCGGTCGCTTCCATGCGGGTCAGGATATAGTTGCAGGTGCCGTTCATCACGCCCATGACGCGGGTGATCTCGTTGCCGGCAAGCGACTCCGTCAGCGACTTGATCACCGGGATGCCCCCGGCCACGGCCGCCTCGAAGCGGATCACCCGCCCGGCCGCCTCAGCCTGCTCGGCCAGCGACTGCCCGTTGATGGCCAGCATCGCCTTGTTCGCGGTCACCACGTCCTTGCCGGTCTCCAGCGCCGCCCGCGTCGCGGCGAGGGCAGGGCCGTCGGAGCCGCCCATCAGCTCGACAAAGACGTCGACGTCGTCGCGGCGGGCAAGGGCGACCGGATCGTCCTCCCAGGCGTATTGCGACAGGTTCACCCCGCGGTCACGGCCCCGGTCGCGGGCCGAGACGGCGCTGATGGTGATCGGACGGCCCGTGCGCGCGGCCAGCAGCGCCGCGTGGGTTCGGACGATGCGGACAACGCCCACGCCCACCGTACCCAGTCCCGCAATTCCCAGCCGCAAAGGTTCCGTCATCTGCCTGTCCTTCATGTCTCGCAGTTCCGCGTGGCTTAGCCGGTTCGGAACGGGGGTGCAACGGAGCACACCGCGGGGCAGCAGATATTGCGCGAGGCCCGCACAAGCGCAGAACCCCCACGCCCCGTGCTCCCACGCCCCGGACTTGCTCCGGGGCCCCGAACCCGCCCCCACACCCCGAACCCCCACGCCCCGGACCTGATCCGGGGCCGCACGTCCCACAGCGCACCCGTCAACCGGCTCCCGGCGCAATGCCCGGGCGACCGGCAACAGCTCAGGCGATGATGTCGGGGGTCAGGCGGTCCTCGATCAGCGCGATCACGTCCTTCAGCCGCAGTTTCTGCTTCTTCAGGCGCTGGATCGTCAGCTGGTCGCCGGTGCCGCGCTCCACCAGCGCGGTGATCGCCTCGTCCAGATCGCGGTGCTGGCGGCGGAACACTTCCAGCTCGACGCGCAGCACATCGTCGGTCTTCATCGAAATCTCGAGCGGGGCGTTCATCAGGGGCGACTCATGACCTGGCAGTCCGGTGGAAGCCCATGATATCGTCGCAGGTTGTTTTCGCCTAGACCTTGTAGCGCCCGGCTTTTGCTCCCATATTCCTGACGTGAGGTCGCCGGATCGGGGCCTTGCATCGTGTCGCTTTGCCGTAAAAGGACCGAATAAAGTGTCGAAGCTTACTCTGGGCTCATACCCGCACCTGTTGGGGTTCGAGCAGTTGGAACGCCTCCTGGAACGTACCGCCAAGTCGGGCAGCGAAGGCTATCCCCCGTTCAACATCGAACAGACCTCCGACCACTCCTACCGGATTACCTTGGCCGTGGCCGGTTTCTCCGAGGATGAGCTCGCCATTACCGTGGAAGACCGTCAGCTGGTCATCCGCGGGCGCCAGCGCGACGACAGCGCCGGCAGGGTCTTCTTGCACCGCGGAATCGCTGCACGCCAATTTCAACGGACCTTTGTGCTGGCCGAAGGCGTTGAGGTGGGAGAGGCCGTTATGGAAAACGGTCTGCTCCATGTCGATCTGACGCGCGCCGTCCCCGAGACGGTGGTGCAGACGATCAGTATCAGGAAGGGGTAAGTCCATGAACACGACCTTTGATTTCAAAGACACCGCACAGCGGCTGGTCTACGTGAAACCTGTCGATGTGGCGGATCTCCCGGCCGAGGTTCAGGCCGAAGCGGGCGAGCTAAAGCATCTCTACGCGGTACACGGGGCAGACGGCGAACAGCTGGCCCTTGTGGCCAACCGCCAGCTGGCCTTCTCGCTGGCGCGCCAGCACGACTACGCACCGGTCAACGTCCACTGAGGGCGACCGTCACGGCACCGAGGGCCGCGGGAAACCGCGGCCTTGTCCGCACCCGGCGCGGCTGATCCGCCGCGCCCCGCTTCTTTGGGTTGCAAATATCCCGGGGAGCGCGAGGGGCTGGCCCCTCGCTCCGGACCGTACCGCTTACAGAACGGTCTCTTCCGCCTTCTTCGCCGGCGCGACCCAGCGTCGGATCACGCCCCCATAGGCCCTCGGCGAAAACGCATAGAGGATCTGGCTGCGCAGCGTCGGCGCGATGTCGTCGCTCACGCCCAGCGGACCGTCGCAGGGGCCGGGCAGGTAAAAGGTGCCGAAGGTCTTGTCGAAGATGCAGAAGAACTCGCCGAAGTTCTTGTCAAAGGCCTTCTCCTCCGCCGAGTGATGCCAGCGGTGCATCGCGGGCGAGACAAAGTACTGCCCCCACTTTCCATAGGTCCAGGGCAGGTCCATGTGGATGAAGTAGCCGTAGAGCCCGCGCAGCATCGAATTGAACACCAACGCATAGACCGGGAAGCCGACCAGCAGCATCGCGCTGCCGACGAGCCCCCGCACGGTCAGCAGGTTGATCGGATGCCAGCGCGCCGAGGTAATCCAGGTGACATGGGTGTCAGAGTGATGCACCGCGTGGGCGGGCCAGAGCAGCGGCATGTGATCCAGCCGGTGCCGCCAGTAGCTGAAGAAGTCGCAGATGAAGACGGCAGTGAACATCACCAGCCATTTCGGCAGGCCGTCCCAGTCCCCGGGTTCGAACAGGGTCAGGCCGAGGTTGACGAGCCACTGGTGAAACGCGGTCATGGTGATGACCAGCATCGGCCCGGTGACGAGGACGTTGAACACCACGATCTTCAGCGTCAGCCGCATCTCGGGCATCGCGCGGCGCAGGTCCGCCAGCCAGGTCTTGCCCTTGAACAGGATCGCGAGGATCAGCGCCAGCGCGGCGGGAAAGACAAGGCCCGCCAGCGCGGTCACGACGTTCCGGCCGCCATCCAGCAGGATGTTCAGGATCTCTTCCATGCTCTGACCTCTCGGGCGTTCGCGGGGCGGGGCTGCGCGGAAGGTGTCAGCGCAATTTGACACAATAGTGGCGCAGTTCTGTTGATTTCCGTTCCCCCGGGGGCGACTGTGCCCGTGCGGGGCCCTGCGGCCCGGCGCGAACCGGAGCAGGAGCCGCGACGATGACCACGTTCCCCTTCGACTGGGTCGATGCCTTCACCTCCCGTGCCTTCGGCGGCAATGGCTGCGCCGTGGTGCATGGCGGCGCCGTGCTGTCGCAGGAGGTGGCGATGGCCTACGTGCGCGAGACCTCGCTGGTCGAATGCACCTTCACCGGCCCGTCCGAGGTGGCCGACATCCGGGTGCGCTATTTCCTCGCCTCGCGCGAAATCCCCTTCGCCGGTCACCCCACGATCGCCACTGTCGCCGCCATGCGCGCGCGCGGGATGATCGCGGGCAACAGCCTCACCCTCGAAACCGGGGCAGGGATCGTGCCGGTCACGCTCGACGGTGACCGCATCGAGATGACCCAGGTGGCCCCCGTCTTCGGCCCCGAGGTCGAGCCATCGCTGGTGGCTCGCGCCATCCGCCTGTCGCCCGACGAGGTCGTGGGCCAGCCGCAGGTGGTTTCGACCGGGCTGCCCTTCTGCATCACCGTCCTTCGCGATCACGGGGCGCTGCGCGCGGCAAAACTCGATGTCGGGGCCCTGCGGGACCTGGCCGAGGCCTCGGGCTACGACGGCACTGACATGGCCGAACCTTTCCTCGTCACGCTCAAGGGCGCGACCGGGGCGGGCGATACCTTCTCGCGCCTGCTGCTGGCCCCGCCCAGCCCGGCCGAAGACCCCTTCACCGGGTCCGCCACCGGCGCGATGGCCGCCTATCTCTGGTCCCGGGGCCTCATGGACAAGGACCAGTTCACCGCCGAACAGGGCCACTGGATGAACCGCCCCGGCAGCGCCCTGGTGACGCGGGTAGGCACGTCCGGCGCCATCACCGGCGTCCGCATCGCGGGCGAGGGGTTCGTGCTGATGCGCGGTGAGGTCGATCTGCCCGGCTGACGCCGGGCTCGGGCCGCCCCGTCCGGGCGCGGAATGTCGTATGTGTCTGGCGCCCGGTCGTTTCGGTCTTCGTCGGCGGGCAAGGATGCGCGCAATCTGATCCAGTGCGGCGCCCGGGGCCTGGCGCTGCGAGCGCAAACAGGACCTAATCGCCCTTGCGCTGCGCTGCGGCATATCGTTTGCTGCTGCCTGCGTCGCTGGCCCGGCGCTGGACAAAGAATAACCGAGGAGCGGCCAATAATGCCGGAGTTTTCCAAGATCCTGATCGCAAACCGGGGCGAGATCGCCATCCGGATCATGCGAGCGGCCAACGAAATGGGGAAGAAGACAGTCGCAGTCTATGCCGAGGAGGACAAGCTGGGACTGCACCGATTCAAGGCTGACGAGGCCTATCGCATCGGCGAGGGGCTGGGGCCAGTCGCAGCCTACCTGTCGATCCCCGAGATGATCCGCGTCGCCAAGGAGTCGGGCGCCGACGCGATCCACCCGGGCTATGGCCTGCTGTCCGAGAACCCCGATTTCGTCGATGCCTGCGACCACGCGGGGATCACCTTCATCGGGCCCCGCGCCGAGACCATGCGCAAGCTGGGCGACAAGGCCAGCGCCCGCAAGGTCGCCATCGAGGCCGGGGTGCCGGTGATTCCGGCAACCGAGGTGCTGGGCGACGACATGAAGGCCATCGCGAAGGAGGCCGGCGAGATCGGCTACCCGCTGATGCTCAAGGCCAGCTGGGGCGGCGGCGGTCGCGGCATGCGCCCGATCCTCAAGCCCGAGGAACTGGCCGAGAAGGTCAAGGAAGGCCGGCGCGAGGCCGAGGCCGCCTTCGGCAACGGCGAGGGCTACCTCGAAAAGATGATCACCCGCGCGCGCCACGTCGAGGTTCAGATCCTCGGCGACAAGCACGGCGGCATGTACCACCTGTTCGAGCGTGACTGCTCGGTCCAGCGCCGCAACCAGAAGGTCGTGGAACGCGCCCCCGCACCCTACCTGACCGAGGAGCAGCGCGCCGAGATCTGCGAGCTGGGCTACCGCATCTGCAAGCACGTCGATTACGAGTGCGCGGGCACGGTCGAGTTCCTGATGGATATGGAATCCTCCCGGTTCTACTTCATCGAGGTGAACCCCCGCGTGCAGGTGGAGCACACGGTCACCGAAGAGGTGACCGGCATCGACATCGTGCGCGCCCAGATCCTGATCGCCGAGGGCAAGACCATCGCCGAGGCGACCGGCAAGGCCACGCAGGCGGATGTGACCCTCACCGGCCACGCCCTGCAATGCCGCGTCACCACCGAGGATCCGCAGAACAACTTCATCCCCGACTATGGCCGCATCACCGCCTATCGCTCGGCCACCGGCATGGGCATCCGCCTCGACGGCGGCACCGCCTACGCGGGCGGGGTCATCACGCGCTACTACGACTCGCTGCTGACCAAGATCACCGCCAAGGCGCCGACCCCGGAGATGGCCATCGCCCGTATGGACCGCGCCCTGCGCGAGTTCCGCATCCGGGGCGTCAGCACCAACATCGCCTTCGTCGAGAACCTGCTCAAGCACCCGACCTTCCTCGGCAACGAGTACACCACCAAGTTCATCGACGAGACGCCGGAGCTGTTCAACTTCCGCAAGCGGCGCGACCGGGGCACCAAGGTCCTGACCTACATCGCCGACATCACGGTGAACGGTCACCCCGAGACCAAGAACCGCCCGTTGCCCGCGACCGACCTGAAGGCGCCGAAGCCCCCCGCGCTGAAGGGCGAGCCGATGATGGGCACCCGCAACCTGCTGGAACAGAAGGGCCCGCAGGCCGTCGCGGACTGGATGAAGGCGCAGCGCCAGCTGCTGATCACCGACACCACCATGCGCGACGGGCACCAGTCCCTGCTGGCGACGCGCATGCGCTCGATCGACATGATCAAGGTAGCGCCTGCCTATTCCGCCAACCTGCCGCAGCTCTTCTCGATGGAATGCTGGGGCGGCGCGACCTTCGACGTGGCCTACCGCTTCCTGCAGGAATGCCCGTGGCAGCGTCTGCGCGACCTGCGCGAGCGGATGCCCAACTTGATGACCCAGATGCTCCTGCGCGGGGCCAACGGGGTGGGCTACACCAACTATCCCGACAACGTGGTCCGCTTCTTCGTGAAACAGGCCGCCGAGACCGGCATCGACATCTTCCGCGTCTTCGACTCTCTGAACTGGGTCGAGAACATGCGCGTGGCGATGGATGCGGTCGTCGAGTCGGGCAAGATCTGCGAGGGCACGGTCTGCTACACCGGTGACCTCTTCGATCCGGACCGCGCCAAGTACGACCTCAAGTACTACGTGGCGATGGGCAAGCAGCTGCGCGAGGCCGGGGCCCATATCCTCGGTCTGAAGGACATGGCGGGCCTTCTGAAACCCGCCGCCGCCCGCGTGCTGGTCAAGGCGCTGAAGGAGGAGGTCGGCCTGCCGATCCACTTCCACACCCACGACACCGCCGGCGTCGCCATCGCCACCATCATGGCCGCCTCCGAGGCGGGTGTGGACGCGGTGGACTGCGCCATGGACGCGCTCTCGGGCAATACCTCGCAGGCCACCCTCGGCTCCGTGGTCGAGGCGCTGCGCCACACCGACCGCGACACCGGGCTCGACATCAAGGCGATCCGCGAGATCTCGGACTACTGGGAGGCCGTGCGCGGCCAGTACGCGGCCTTTGAATCGGGCATGCAGGCCCCGGCTTCCGAGGTCTACCTGCACGAGATGCCGGGCGGCCAATTCACCAACCTCAAGGCGCAGGCGCGCTCGATGGGGCTGGAGGAACGCTGGCACGATGTGGCGCAGATGTATGCCGACGTGAACCAGATGTTCGGCGACATCGTCAAGGTGACGCCGTCTTCGAAGGTGGTCGGCGACATGGCCCTGATGATGGTCAGCCAGGGCCTCACCCGCGCCCAGGTCGAAGACCCCAAAACCGACGTGTCCTTCCCCGACTCGGTCATCGACATGATGCGCGGCAACCTCGGCCAGCCGCCGGGCGGCTTTCCCGAGACCATCCTCAAGAAGGTGCTGAAGGGCGAGAAGCCGAACCTCGACCGTCCGGGCAAGAACGTCGCGCCGGTGGACATCGACGAGACCCGCGCCAAGCTCTCGAAAGAGCTCGACGGCAAGGAGATCGACGACGAGGATCTGAACGGATACCTGATGTATCCCAAGGTCTTCCTCGACTACATGGGCCGTCACAGGCTCTATGGCCCGGTGCGGACCCTTCCGACCCATACCTTCTTCTACGGGATGGAGCCGGGCGAGGAGATCAGCGCCGAGATCGACCCAGGCAAGACGCTGGAAATCCGCCTGCAGGCCATCAGCGAAACCGACGACAAGGGCGAGGTGCGGCTGTTCTTCGAACTGAACGGCCAGCCCCGGGTGATCCGGGTTCCCAACCGCATGGTCACCTCCGAGACGGTCCAGCGGCCCAAGGCTCAGCCGGGCAACCATGACCACATCGGCGCGCCCATGCCCGGTGTCGTCGCCAGCATCGGCGTCAGCGCGGGGCAGGCGGTCAAGGCGGGAGACCTGCTGCTGACCATCGAGGCGATGAAGATGGAAACCGGTCTCCACGCCGAGCGCGACGCGACGGTCAAGGCCGTGCACGTCCAGCCCGGCAGCCAGATCGACGCCAAGGACCTGCTGGTCGAGCTGGAGTGAAGCATCAGGCCGGGCCGCCCCTGGTGGCCCGGCAACCTGTCGGGAGGTCTGGGAAGTGACCGTCGGGACCAGCGTCGCACTGTTGCGCGGCATCAACGTGGGCGGGGCCAACCGCCTGCCGATGAAGGTGCTGACGTCGATCGCCGGATCGCTCGGCTGGCAGGACGTCCGGACCTACCTGGCCTCGGGCAACCTGCTGTTCCGGTCCCAAGGGCAGCCCAAGGCGCTCTCCGAAGCTCTGCACGCTGCCATAGCGCAGGACACCGGGCTGGACGTGCGGGTGCTGGTCCTGCCGGGGCAGGTGCTGCTGGAGGCGCTCTCAGGCTGTCCCTGGACGCCCGAGGACGACCGCCACGTCCATCTCTTCTTCCTGTTCGCCCCGGCGAATCCGAACACCGACAGGATCGCCGCGATTCAGGCGGCGGACGAGGAACTCGTGATCGCGGGGGAGGTGGCCTACCTGCACGCGCCCTCGGGAATCGGGCGCTCCAAGCTGGCGGCGCAACTGCCGAACCTGCTGGGCTGCGACGCCACGGCGCGCAACCTGCGAACGGTCAGGTCGCTGGCTGAGATGCTTGCTGAATGACGTTGGGTGCCGCGCGGGCTGACTCTATCGCAGAAGCATCGCGATGAAGATCAGCGCCCCGAGCACGGCGATCTTCACCGTTTCGAAACCTTTCATCGACCCTGTCTCCTCTTGTGGTCCTTGCCAGTATAGCATCTGCAACGCGCCGCCGGGAAAAATCCGTCGCCCCGCGCGCGGGCCCGGCCAGTTGCCGCCTTTGCCTTCCCCGGTCCCCGTGATTTCCCCGACGCGGGGGCGCGTGCGGTTTTCCGCGGCGAGGCGCAAATTTCCTCTTGCAGACCGTCGCCGTAGCCTCTACATCGCCCCTCACCATCGGTTGCGGGCGTAGCTCAGGGGTAGAGCATAACCTTGCCAAGGTTAGGGTCGGGCGTTCGAATCGCCTCGCCCGCTCCAGATGGACCCTTCGACGGCACTGCCGTCGTAAACAGGACGCGGGCGTAGCTCAGGGGTAGAGCATAACCTTGCCAAGGTTAGGGTCGTGAGTTCGAATCTCATCGCCCGCTCCAAACACTTCTCACTCTTCCGGATCGGTTGACGCGGCAGCGCATGGGCGCGCCGTGTTGTCTGGCCGGTCTGTTCTGCCGGTCGTTTCGGGCGGCCCCTGCAACGGGCAGGGGGCTGGCCGCAACCTTGGGTTGTTCATCGCAATCTGTTGACCACGAGAGCAACCAGCAACAGACGTCTCATTCGTTTCCCGAAACGCAATTGCCCATTCCATCTCGATGCATCGCGCGCATTGAGGGTTCTGCAATCCCTGCGAATGGCGAAACGATACTGCTCCAACGAATTAGATTTCTGCTGTAGCAGGGCCGGTTCGCTCGAAATCTAATCCGAATGAATTAGACCCACCGAATTACTGTGCCTTTGCCAGGTCCGGCGACCACCCGGCATCCTTCATTGCGGCAACGATCGGATTGATGATCTCCGGAACGACCCGATGGCCCGCCAGGTAACCGACGGGGTCCGCGACGATCCCGGGAATGCGGCGCTCCGCCCGCCGGAACGTCGCCTCGACCTGGGCGGGGTCGGCGCCCGCCCTGTGCTGCGCGATGGCAAGCAGGATGTCACCCACGGCGGAGCCACCGTTGGAGCTCAACTCGGCCGGGCCCCTCAGGTCGTCGTCGCGCCCATCGATCAGGGCCTCGATCGCCAGAAAGTTGTAGTAGCGGCTGGGGGCGTCGATCGAGCGCGAGATCGCCTCGCGCACATAGCCCACCCCCTCGCTCAGATGACCGCGCGCGGCCAGCCTCCAACCCAGCTGGTGCAGCACCTCGGGGTCCTGCGGGTTCAGGTCATGGGCGCGCCGGATCAGGGCCTCCGCCTCGGCGAAGTGGTCGGTGTAGTACAGGTTCGCCGAATGCGCCTGCAGGGCCAGTTGGCTGTTCTGGCCCAGTTCCAGCGCCCGGTCGGTCGAGGCAAGGGCCTGCTCCATCAGGGCACGCCGCTCGGTCTCGTCATGGGGCTCGAACATGGCCGCGTCGCGCAGGACCCAGCCCAGCATCGCCCAGGCGTCCGAGTTGTCCGGCTCGCTGACCGTAGCGGCGCGCAGGCAGTCGAGCACCGGCGCCCGCAGCGCCCTGGCAAAGTTCCGGCGATAGTAATGCGCACGCAGCAGGCAGCCGAAGGTCTGTTCTTCGGCAGCGGTGTCCGGCTGCACCCGGTTGTGTTCGTCCAGCGCCACCACGCCATAGGTCTGCGCCAGCACACCGGCGACCTGCGTCGCGATGCTTTCCTGCAGGTGCTGCATGCTGCGCGCGGTCATCTCGCCGCCGTAGGTGCCGCTCCAGACGATCTGCCCGTCGGTGCGATAAAGCTGCACCAGGAACCGCAGGTCCGCATCGCCGCCGCCCGGCATCAGCGACCCGCTGGCGACATGGGTGATGCCGTGCTCGGCTCGCAGCGCCGCGAGCGTCTCGGCCGTCAGAACCGTCTCCGCGTCGGGCAGGGCGGTGATCGAGAAGCTGTCATAGCGCATCAGCCGGTCGATGATCTGGTGGGTCAGCCCGTCGGCGAAATAGGTCAGGTCGTCCGCGCCGCTCAGGTTACGCACATCCGCCACGGCGATCTTCGGCGCCAGCTCCGCCGGCGCGGCCTGCGGAAAGCGCTTGCCGTAGAAAAAGGCGGCGACCACCGCGGCGACCAGCACGAGGATCACGCCCAGGAGGCCGATCACCGGCAGGCTCAGGCGCGACCCGCGCTTGGTTGCCCCATCGGATGGATCAACCAGAGGGTGTGTGTCGGGAACAAAGCCCGGCGCGGCCTGACGCTCGAAGGCAACCACATAGGCGCCCTTCGGGATGCTGAACCGGATCACGCAGCGGTCGGCATGGTGGGCGTAGTAGCTGTCGAGGTCACGCCGCAGGCGGCGGGCCTCGATCCGCACCACCGGGTCGGTCTGCTGGTTGAAATCGGCGTCCCGGTCGAACACGTCCTGCGCCAGGACGACGCCTTTCAGTTTCTCGCCGCGTCCCGAAATCGTTTCCTCGACCACATGGGCCAACAGCTTGCGCCGAATTTCGCTGGCGGGGAAATCCGCATCGTCCAGCAGACGCCTCAATTCGGTTCGAATCAACCCGCTCGAAAATTCGAGGTCAGGTGGCGACGCTTCGCGAAGGGGCGGCTTCGTAAGAGTCATAGTGCACCAAAAAAATACAATGTTCCAAAAGGTTGGTAAAAAGAGTCACCACGTACGAACATGTTCGAACTTACCGCACAACCTCTGTTTGTGGAAGCTTTTCCACAGGAGGTCGACGGGGTGATGCATAGCTTCCTGAAAACGCACTTCGCTTTGGACGAATTCACACTGCGCCGCCTCGTAGCAGTGGACGAGAAGTTCGCGGCGATCTGCGAGGATTTCTGTGACGCCCTGGAAGCCGAACAACACTGGAAAGCGAAAGGAGAACTCGGTCTCGCCAGGAGCCGGGAGTACGCGCGGATCGCCTCCGAACTCGAAGAAGAGATCACCCATGCGATTGCCCGGCTCCGGCCTTCCTCTGAATGACGTTCCGCCGGAACGTCGCACCGGTCCGCCCGGCGCAAATTTTCATGCATTTCGATTCAGAAATGTCATTAACTTGAGGAGTTTCCGATGAAAACGGAATTCTTGGCCGTATTGGCCATGTGCAGCACTGTCCTCGTGGGCGGCCAGGCTGCCGCTCAGACGGCTGGAGGCGATGGCGCCGCAAAGCCGAACATCCTCGTGATTTTCGGCGATGATATTGGTCAGACGAACCTGTCGACCTACAGTTTCGGCCTCATGGGGTACACCACGCCCAACATCGACCGGATCGCCAACGAGGGTGCCAAATTCACCGACTACTATGCCGAGCAGAGCTGCACCGCCGGCCGCTCGACCTTCCTGACCGGGCAGTCGACGCTGCGCACCGGCCTGTCGAAGGTCGGCCTGCCGGGCGCCAACGCCGGCCTGCAGGCCAAGGACGCGACGCTCGCCTCGGCGCTCAAGGACCTCGGCTACGCCACCGGCCAGTTCGGCAAGAACCACATGGGTGACCGTGACGAGTTCCTGCCGACAGCGCACGGCTTCGACGAGTTCTTCGGCAACCTCTATCACCTCAACGCCGAGGAAGAGCCCGAACAGTTCAACTACCCGACGGATCCGGCCTTCCGCGAGCGTTTTGGGCCGCGCGGCGTGCTGCATTCCTATGCCGATGGTCAGATCGAGGACACCGGCCCGCTGACCCGCAAGCGCATGGAAACGGTGGACGAAGAGACCGCTGCCGGGGCCATCGACTTCATGAAGCGCGCGGTGGAATCGGGCACGCCCTTCTTCACCTGGTACAACACCACGCGGATGCACTACAAAACCCACGTCCGCGAAGAGAACCGCAGCGCACCGGGCCTGACCGCACCGACCGAGTATGCCGACGGCATGGTCGAGAATGACGGAGTCGTCGGGACCGTGCTGGATGCGCTCGACGAACTGGGCGTCGCCGACAATACCATCGTGATCTACACCACTGACAACGGCCCGCACCAGAACACCTGGCCGGATGCCGGCACCACGCCGTTCCGCTCCGAGAAGAACACCAACTGGGAAGGGGCCTACCGCGTGCCTGCGCTGATCCGCTGGCCCGGCGTCATCGAGCCCGGCACGGTCTACACCGATATCTTCTCGGGTCTCGACTGGTTCCCGACCCTGATGGCGGCCGTCGGTGACACCGACATCAAGGAACGCCTGCTGGCTGGCACCACCATCGACGGCAAGGAGTACAAGAACCACCTCGATGGCTATAACCAGCTCGACTACCTCACCGGCAAGACCGAAGAAGGTGCGCGTGACGAGTTCTTCTATCTCAACGACGACGGTGAAATCGTCGGTCTGCGCTACGAGAACTGGAAGGTCGTGTTCAAGGAACAGCGCATGAAGGGCACCATGGCCGTCTGGGCAGAACCGTTCACGGAACTGCGCGTGCCAAAAATGTTCGACCTGCGCGCCGACCCTTACGAGCGGGCCGACATCACCTCGAACACCTACTGGGACTGGTTGAGCGATCACGCCTACCTCGTGGCCCCCGCCTCGATGGCAATCGCGAAGTTCTTTGAAACCTTCAAGGAGTTCCCGCCGTCGCAGCGGCCGGACAGCTTCTCGATCGACCAGGTTCAGGAAGACCTGAACCGCTCGCTGGCGAACCTCGGCGGCGGCAACTGATCAAAGAGTAACTCGGGTCCGGCGGTGCGAGCCGCCGGACCCATCACTCTGTTAGGAGAGTACTCCGATGCGTTTCACAGGTTCCCTCGCAGCGGCTGTCGCCGTCCTGCCCATGGCCCTGCTGGCCGATCCGCTTCCGTCGTGGAACGACACCGAGGCCAAGGCCGCGATCATTGCCTTCGTCGACGGCGTGACCACCCCGGGGGCCGAGACCTACGTGACCCCGGAAGACCGGATCGCCGTGTTCGACAACGACGGCACCCTCTGGGCCGAACAGCCGGTCTACTTCCAACTGCTCTACGCACTCGACATCCTCAAGCAGAAGTCCGACGCCGATCCCTCTATCCTCACCTCCGACGTGCTCAAGGCCGGGGCGGCCGGAGACATGGCCGGGATCATGGCCAAGGGCGAAGAGGGCCTGCTCGAGATCATCAACATCAGCCACGGTGGCATCACCCCCGAAGATTTCGAGGCCCAGTCCTCCGAGTGGCTCACCACGACGCCCCATCCCACCAGCGGCCTGACCTACACGCAGATGACCTACCAGCCGATGCTGGAGCTTCTGAGCTACCTGCGCGAGGAAGGCTTCTCGACCTATATCGTCTCCGGCGGCGGCATCGACTTCATCCGCTCCTTTGCCGACGACGCCTATGGCATTCCGCCCTGGCAGGTCGTCGGAACCGAGGGCGAAACCACCTATTCCGCCGAGAGCGGCACGCCGACCATCACCAAGAACGGCGGTCTCACCTTTGTCGACGACAAGGAAGGCAAGCCGGTCGGCATCATGCGCCACATCGGCCAGCGCCCGATCTTCGCCGCCGGAAACTCGGACGGCGATTTCCAGATGCTCGAATACACCACGGCAGGCGAGGGCCCCCGTTTCGGGATGCTGGTCCACCATACCGACGCAGAACGCGAATACGCCTACGACCGCGACAGCCACATCGGGACGCTGGCACGCGGCCTCGACGAAGCAGGCGACCGCGGCTGGCTCATCGTCGACATGGCCGAGGACTGGAACCGGGTGTTCTCGGGCAAGCCGTAGGCGCGAAAGATCAAGGACGTAAGACAATGACAGAAGAGGCGACCCGCGCGCAGATCGACGCCCTGCGCGAGCGCATGGGCGCGGCAATCATCGGCCAGCGCGAAGTGATCGAACGGCTGCTGATCGGCCTGCTGGCCAACGGCAACCTGCTGGTCGAGGGCCTGCCGGGCCTCGCCAAGACCCGTGCCATCAAGGCGCTGGCGAAGAACCTCGAATGCGATTTCAGCCGCATCCAGTTCACCCCCGACCTGCTGCCCTCCGACGTCACCGGCACCGAGGTCTATTACCAGGGCGAGGGCGGTGGCGAATTCCGGTTCGAGGCCGGGCCGATCTTTGCCAACCTCGTGCTCGCGGACGAGATCAACCGCGCCCCGGCCAAGGTGCAGGCGGCCCTGCTGGAGGCGATGGAAGAGCGGCAGGTCACGGTCGCCGGGACCACCCACAAGATGGAGCCGCTGTTCATGGTGATGGCGACCCAGAACCCCATCGAACAGGAAGGCACCTACCCGCTGCCCGAGGCGCAGATGGACCGTTTCCTTATGCACGTGAACATCACCTATCCGCCGGTCGAGGACGAGGTCGAGGTGATCCGTCTGGTGCGGGGCGAGGAAATCGCCGCGCAGGCCCCGGCGGATGCCGCGCACGTCGAGCCCCCCGCACCGGTCCCGCAGGAGGCCGTCTTTGCCGCCCGCCGCGCGATTGCCGCCCTGCACGTCGCACCCGAGATGGAGCGCTACATGGCCGACCTCGTGAACGCGACGCGCATCCCGTCCGAATTCGGCGACGACCTCAAACGCTGGATCGAGGTGGGCGCCAGCCCGCGCGCCTCTCTCGCGCTCGACAAATGCGGGCGCACCCGGGCCTGGCTCGAGGGCCGCGACTACGTGGACCCGGAGGATATCCGCGCCGTGGTCGCCGACGTCATGCGCCATCGCCTCGGCCTGACCTACGAGGCGCAGGGCGAGGGCGTCACGCCCGACGCCGTGGTCGCCGAGATCGTGCGGCAGGTGGCGCTGCCCTGAGGGGGGAGACGATGAAGGACCGAGCCGCCCGCATCCGAACCGGGACCCTGCCCAAGGCGCCGCAGGTGACGGGCGATCCCCGCATCCATGTCGACCTCGCCCACCTGCGCAGTCTCGAAGGCCCGGCGCGCGGGCTCAGCTTCCTGCCGCGTCAGCCGGCGCAATCGGTGCTGAACGGGCGCCACGCCTCGCGCCTGCGCGGGCGGGGGCTGAACTTCGAGGAACTGCGCGATTACCTGCCGGGTGACGACATCCGTGCCATCGACTGGAAAGTCACCGCCCGCACCGGCAAACCCCACGTCCGGGTGATGACCGAGGAACGCGACCGCCCGGCGCTACTGGTGGTGGACCAGCGTATGTCGATGTTCTTCGGCACCGAACGCAGCATGAAATCCGTCACCGCCGCCGAGGCCGCCGCGATGGCCGCCTTCCGGATCCTCGAACAGGGCGACCGTGTCGGCGGCATCGTCTTCGGGGACGAGGTTCTGGCCGAGATACGACCGCAGCGAAGCAGGGCGGCGCTCAACCGCTTTCTCACCGCGCTGGCCGAGGCCAACGGGCTTCTCCACGCCGAGGCCCCCAATGTCGACCCCATCGGGCTGACCGAAGTCCTGCGCGCGGTGGCCCGGATCGCGCGGCGCAATCACCTGATCGTGGTGCTGAGCGACTTCGACGGCATCGATGGCGAGACCGAGCGTGTGGTCTCGGGTCTGGCACGGCACAACGACCTGATCCTCGTCCCGGTCTCCGACCCCAGCGCGGGGGACCTGCCCAAGGGGCTGCGCCTGATCGTCACCGATGGGGAGCTGCAGGCCGAGATCGACACCGGCGCCCCGGCGGCCCGACGCGGGCTGGCCGAGATGGCGGGCGGTCGCATCGGCGAAATACTCGACTGGCAGCGCCGGTTCGGCGTGCCGGTCCTGCCGCTCTCGGCGGGCGAGGAGACCCTGCCACAGATGCGGCGCCTGCTGGGGCTCGGCCCGCGATGAGCGACGCGGCCACCCCCACCGGCGAAGCACCGGACAGCCTGATCGGGCTGATCAACCTGCTGGTCGAACCGCCCGAACCCGCGCCCGTTTCGATGATGCCGCAGACCTGGGGCTGGGCGGTGCTCGCCGCACTTCTGGCGCTGCTGCTGGCCTGGGGCGTCTGGCGCTGGCTGCTCCATCGCAGGCGCAACGCCTACCGCCGCGCCGCGCTTGACGAGCTCTCGGCCACCGGCACCACCGCCGGGCTCGCCGCGATCCTGCGCCGGGCCGCCCTCGTGGCCTATCCCCGGACCGAGGTCGCCGCGCTCTCGGGGCCATCCTGGGTCGCCTTCCTGAACGGCTCGTCAGCGGCGCAGTTCACCGAGGCGCTGGGCAACGAACTGCGCCGTGCGGTCTATCGCGAAGACGGCGCCGCCCCCTCGGCCGAGCTGCGAACGGCCGCCGAGCGCTGGCTTCGGACCCATCGGGCGGAGGGCGCCCGATGATCTCGCTCGCCGCGCCCTGGCTCCTCGCGCTGCTACCCCTGCCGCTGCTGGTGCGCTACCTGCTGCCGCCCCATCGCGAGCAGGAGGACGCCCTGCGCTTTCCCTTCTTCCGCCGGGTGGCCGAGGCCGCCGGGGCCGAACCCCGGGCCGGTGCAGTGATCCTCTCGCGCCCCGTGGTCTCTCTCGTCACCGGCTGCCTGTGCTGGGCGCTGATCGTGCTGGCGCTGGCCCGGCCCGAGCGGGTGGGCGCCCCGATCACCATCGACAAGGCGGCGCGCGACGTGGTGCTGGCCATCGACATCTCCGGCTCGATGGACGCCCGCGACTTCGCCACGCCGGACGGAGCCCCGAAACAGCGCCTCGCCGGTGTCCGCGACGTGGTCGCCACCTTCGTGAAGGGGCGCGAGGGCGACCGCATGGCGCTCATCGTCTTCGGCACCGCCGCCTACCTGCAGGCCCCCCTGACCGAGGACCTCGACACCATCCTGCAACTGCTCGACCGGACCGAGGTCGGCATGGCGGGGCCCCACACCGCGCTGGGCGACGCCATCGGCCTCTCGATCCGCACCTTCGAGGCCAGCGATATTGACCAGCGGCTGCTGATCCTGCTGTCCGATGGTTCCGACACCGCCAGCCGCATGAGCCCGGTCAACGCCGCCGAGATCGCGGCGGACCGGGGTGTCGAGATCTACTCCATCGGGGTCGGCGACCCCGACGCTACCGGCGAGGATCGGGTCGATGTCGCCGCGCTGCAGGCCATCGCCGAACGCACCGGCGGCCAGTACTTCTTTGCCTCCGACGAGGACGCGCTCACCAAGGTCTACGCGCGGATCGACGAGCTCGCCCCGCGCGAGACCGAGACCCTGTCGTTCCGCCCCCGCCAATCGCTCTCGTGGATCCCGATGGGCCTCGCGGCGGTGCTCGGCCTTCTGTCACTGGTCATCCTGCAACTCCGCTCCGCGCGGCGTCTCGCACGGGCCGGGCGGGCGCGGGAGGTCACGCCATGAACGACCTCGCCCTCTTCGCAGAGGCCTTTCACTTCATTCGCCCGGCGCTCCTGCTGCTGATCCCGCTGGTCCTGCTGCTCTGGTGGATGGTGCGCCGGTCGGGGCGGCAACGCCCGATGCTGGCCGAGGGCATCGCGCCCCACCTGCGCGAGGCGCTGACCGTCCGGCGCTCGCGCCGTCACCGCATCCTGCCGGTGGACAGCGTGGCGGCTTTGCTCATCCTCTCCGCGCTCGGCGCCGCCGGTCCCACATGGTCGCGCCAGCCCGATCCCTTCGCGGCCCAGTCCGCCCCCGTCGTCGTGATTCTCGCGATTACGCCGGACATGGAGGACAAGGACGTTCCGCCCACGCGGCTGGAACGCGGCAAGCAGAAGATCCGCGACCTGCTCGACCTGCGCGCCGGGGCCCGGACCGCGCTGGTCGCCTACGCCGGTACGGCCCACGTCGTGCTCCCGATGACCGAGGATCCGCAGGTGATGGTGCCCTACCTCGAAGGGCTCTCGCCCGAGGTGATGCCGGTCAAGGGGCTGGTCGCCGGGGACGCTCTGGCGCTGGCGCAGGCCCTGCTGGAGAGCGAGAACGCGCCCGGCGGCATCCTCTTTGTCACCGACAGCCTCGATCCCGTCGATGCCGCCGCGCTCGACGGCAGCGCCGCGCCGGTCGCGGTGCTCTCGATGCGGCCCGAAGGCAATCGGGACCGGGGCCTCGACGCGCTCTCCGCCCCGGTCATCGCCGTGACCCCCGACAATGCCGACGTGCGGCGGATCGACGGCCTGCTGAACTCGGCCTACCGCCGCGCCCAGCTCGACGATGTCGAACAGCCGTGGGAGGACAGGGCGCATTGGCTGGCATGGCCCGCCGCCTTGCTCTTGCTGCTCTGGTTCCGGCAGGGCTGGACCATGCGCTGGGCCGTCATCGCCGCGCTCGCTCTGCTGATGCCGCCGCAAGGCGCGCGAGCCGACGGGCTGGCCGACTGGTTCCTGACCCCCGACCAGCAGGGCCGTATCGCCTATCAGCGCAAGCAGTTCGAACGCGCGGGCGAGTTGTTCTACGATCCGCTCTGGCGCGGTTATGCGCTCTACCGCGATGGCCAGTACGAGGCGGCGGTCGAGGTGCTGGACCGGGTCGAGACCGCGCAGGCCGCCTTCATTCAGGGCATGGCGCAGATCAAGGGGCGCAACTACCGCGACGGCGTCCGCGCCTTCGAGACCGCGCTGCAGCGCGACCCGCAGTATCCGGGCGCCGCCGAAAACCTCGAAACCGCCCGGCGCATCGTCACCTACGTCGAAGAGGCGCGCCTCGGGTCCGACACCGGAGAGGACGGGGGCATCGGGGCCGACGAGGAGGTCTACGACAACGAAAGTGGGCAGGGCCAGGACACCGAGCGCGCCCCGCAACAGGGCGAGGGGGCGGGCCTGCTGACCACCGAGCAATGGATGAACACGGTCGACACCCGCACCGAGGACTTCCTGCGCATGCGCTTCGCGCTGGAGGCGACACAGCAGAGCGAGGCCCCGGCGGCGGCGCAGGATACACCCGGCGACAGCACGGGAGGCGACCAGTGATGCGCCGGTTTGCCCTGCTCCTCCTTCTGATCCTCGCGGCTCCGGCAGCCGCACAGGACACCGCACCGCAACTCATCGTCGATTTCCCCGAGACCGAGACGCTGCCGGGCCAGCCGCTGACCCTGCGGCTGACCGTTCTCGTCCCGACCTTCATGCCCAAGCCGCCGATCTGGCCCAGCTACGAGGCCCCGAACCTGCTGGTGCGCCTGCCCGGACGGGCCACCAACCCGACCTCCCAGCGCGTCGGCTCGGACACGTGGTCCGGCATCACCCGGCGCTATGACATCGCGCCCATGTTGCCCGGCACCTTCAGCCTGCCTCCGCAGGAGATCACCGTCACCTACCGCGATCCCGACTCCGGCGAGGACACGCGGGCAACCTTGACGACCGAGGCGCTCACCTTCACCGGGACCGTCCCGGAGGGGGCGGAAGGGCTCGACCCCTTCATCGCCGCCTCGGACCTGACCCTCACGCAAGAGCTCGAGGGCACGCCCGATGCGATGGCAGCGGGCGACAGCGTGGTCCGCCGCATCGTCGCCAAGGTGACCGGCGTCTCGCCCATGTTCCTGCCGACGCTGCTGCCCCAGGCAGACCTGCCGGGCCTCGCCGCCTATCCCGACGAGCCCCGGCTCAGCGAGTCCGAGGATCGCGGGGTGACCAGCGGAACCCGGACCGAGAGCGTGACCTACGTGGCAGAGGGGGGCGGGGACGGCACCGCGCCGGGCGTCTCGCTCGACTGGTACGATATCGAGGAGCGCGCGGTCAAAACCGCAACGGTCGAGGAGGTCGTCTTTCACGTCGATGGCCCGCCGGTTGCCTCAGGCGAACCGCGCGACTGGCGGATGATTGCCTTGGTCTCCGCCGCGTCACTGTTGGTCCTGCTGGTGCTGGCGGTAGGCCTGCGCCGGATGATCCCGATCTGGCGAGAGCGCTGCGCCCGCCATCGCGCCCGGGTCCTTGCCTCCGAGGGCCATGCGTGGTCCGCGCTGGCCTCCGCCGTGTCGCAACGGGACGAAGCCGCGCTGCGCCCGGCGCTGGATCTCTGGGCCGAGCGATGCCACGGCCACGATCCGCGCCGCGCGCCCGAAGTGCAGGCCGCGCTGATCGGAATCGGCGCCGCGCGCTACGGCAGCGGTGCTGCGGGTCCGGACCCCTGGCAGGCGCTCGACACCGCGCTGCGCGCCGAGCGTAAACTGGTAACCGGGGAAACCCTGCGCCCGGTCCTGCCGCCGCTCAATCCCGCAGGTCTGAGGGGCTGACGCCGGGCGAGAGCATCACCGGCTCCGGCAACTCGTTGAACCGCTGCGCCCCGAGCTGGCCCATGTTGGCGATCATGTCGAGCTTCAGCATCTCGATCAGATGCGCCGGCCCTTTGTCGCCAAGCGCGGCGAGGGCAAAGTGGAACGCCCGCCCCAGCATCACGAAATCCGCGCCAAGCGCGATTGCACGCAGGATGTCGAGCCCACCCTCGATACCGCTGTCAAAGATCAGCGGCAGCCGCGTCGCCGCACGGATCGCGGGCAGCATCTCGATGCTGCCGGGCGCTCCGTCAAATTGCCGCCCCGCGTGGTTCGAGATCCAGATGGCGTCGACCCCTGCGGTCTCCAGCGCCGCGCAGTCGCCCGGACGCATCACGCCCTTGACCATCAGCGGCCCGTCCCAGTGGTCGCGCAGCCATTTCAGGTAGTCCATGTCGGGCGAGGTCCGCAGGATGTAGCCGATATGCGCCGTGGGGGGCAGGCTGCCCATGTCACCCTCGATGTACTTGTCCAGCGCCCGCATCCGCAGCTGCCCGTCCTGCGCCATCCTCCGGGCGGTCCCGAGCGCCCATGCCGGGCGCAGCGCGATCTGCGCCAGCAGGCGCGGCGTCAGCCTCGGCGGCTGGGTCATGCCCGAACGCGTCTGCCGCTCGCGCCGCGACGCGACGGGCACGTCGACGGTCAGCACCAGCGCCTTGAACCCGGAATCCCGGGCGCGGCGCAGCATGTCGGCCCTTATCTCGGGGTCACGCGGCGGATACAGCTGGAACCACGCGTTCTCGCCGATATGCGGGGCCATGTCCTCCGGCCCCTGGCTGGCAACGGTGCTCAGGCAATAGGGCAGGCCCGCTTCGGCCGCCGCCCGCGCCAGCCGCGCCTCCGCCCCCGGCCAGATCAGCCCCGACATCCCGACCGGCGCGACGCCGAAGGGCAGGGGAAAGCTGTGGCCCAGCAGCGACCGGGACAGATCCGGCTGCTGCGCGCCGTGCAGGATCGAGGGCATGAAACCGATCCGGTCCAGCGCCGCTCGGTTGCGCGACTTGGTCGCCTCGGTCCCCGTGGCGCTGTCGAGATACTCCCAGACGAACTTGGGGATACGGCGCTGCGCGCGGGCGCGCAGGTCGTCGAGGCCGGGATAGGTGCTGTGCAGGTCCATGCGGCGCATTTGTGCCCAGGGCCCCGCAATTGTCCAGTAGGCGCGAGGGGCAGGACGGAAGCACTGGAAATTACCGGAACGAAATGCGAACGTACCTTTAAGGCCGCACAAGAACACTGTAGGTTGGGCACATGAGCAGTTTCGACGACATGGACGCTTTTGAGGCAGCCTCCCTCTCCGCGCGCGCGATGGCCGCGCGTCCCGCCCCTTACCTCGACGGGCTGAACCCCGCACAGCGCGAGGCGGTGGAAACGCTGGACGGCCCGGTGCTGATGCTGGCGGGGGCGGGCACGGGCAAGACCCGGGCGCTGACCGCACGCATCGTCCACCTTCTGAACACCGGGCGCGCCCGCCCGAACGAGATTCTGGCGGTGACCTTCACCAACAAGGCCGCGCGCGAGATGAAGGATCGCGTCGGCAAGATGCTGGGGCAGAGCATCGAGGGGATGCCGTGGCTCGGCACCTTCCACGCCATCTGCGTCAAGCTGCTGCGCCGCCACGCCGAACTGGTAGGGCTCAAGTCGAACTTCACCATCCTCGACACCGACGATCAGGTCCGCCTGCTGAAACAGCTGATCTCGGCCGCCAACATCGACGACAAGCGCTGGCCGGCGCGCATGATCGCCAACATCATCGACGGCTGGAAGAACCGCGCGCTGACGCCCGACAAGGTCCCGACGGCGGACGCGGGCCATTACAACCACCGTGGCACCGAGATTTACGACCAGTACCAGACCCGCCTGCGCGAGCTGAACGCGGTCGATTTCGGTGATCTGCTGCTGCACATGGTCACGATCTTCCAGACCCATCCCGACGTGCTCGACCAGTACCAGCGCTGGTTCAGGTACATCCTCGTGGACGAGTATCAGGATACCAACGTCGCCCAGTACCTCTGGCTGCGCCTGCTGGCGAGCGCCCACCGGAACATCTGCTGTGTCGGTGACGACGACCAGTCGATCTATGGCTGGCGCGGGGCCGAGGTCGGCAACATCCTGCGCTTCGAAAAGGACTTCCCCGGCGCCCACGTGGTCCGGCTGGAACAGAACTATCGCTCGACCCCGCATATCCTCGCCGCCGCCTCGAACGTCATCCGCGGCAACCAGGGCCGTCTCGGCAAGGAACTCTGGACCGAGGCCGACGAGGGCGAAAAGGTCCGCCTGATCGGCCATTGGGACGGCGAGGAAGAGGCGCGCTGGATCGGCGAGGAAATCGAGTCGATGCAGCGTGGCACCCGGGGCCAGCGCCCCTACAGCCTTGACGACATGGCGATTCTCGTCCGCGCCTCGCACCAGATGCGCGCCTTCGAGGACCGGTTCCTGACCATCGGTCTGCCCTACCGCGTCATCGGCGGCCCGCGCTTCTACGAGCGCCTCGAGATTCGCGATGCGATGGCCTACTTCCGGGTGGTCACCAGCCCCGACGACGACCTCGCCTTCGAGAGGATCGTGAACACGCCCAAGCGCGGCCTCGGCGACAAGGCCCAGCAGAAGATACAGATGAAGGCCCGCGAGAATGGCGTCGGCCTCCTCGACGGCGCGCGCCTGCTGCTGCAGGACGGCGAGATCACCGGCAAGGGCGCGGGCGAGCTGCGCCACCTCGTCGACAGCATCGCACGCTGGCACGACATGACGCGCGGCCCGCTGCGCCGCGTGGTCGGCGATGACGACGCGGTGATCGACGATCAGGCACCCGAGCGCGTCGAATACGGCCCGCCGGAGGTGCCGCACACGGAGCTGGCCGAGATCATCCTCGACGAATCCGGCTACACGGCCATGTGGCAGAACGACAAGACGCCCGAGGCGCCGGGTCGGCTGGAGAACCTAAAGGAACTGGTCAAGGCACTGGAAAGCTTCGAGAACCTCCAGGGGTTCCTCGAGCACGTTGCCTTGATCATGGACAACGAACAGTCCGATTCCGAGCAGAAGGTCAGCATCATGACCCTGCACGCCGCCAAGGGGCTCGAATTCCCCGCAGTGTTCCTGCCGGGGTGGGAGGACGGGTTGTTCCCCTCGCAGCGGAGCATGGACGAATCCGGTCTCAAGGGGCTGGAGGAAGAGCGCCGCCTTGCCTACGTGGGCATCACCCGCGCCGAGGAGGTCTGCACCATCTCCTTCGCCGCCAACCGCCGCGTCTTTGGCCAATGGCAGTCGGCGCTGCCCTCCCGCTTCATCGACGAACTGCCCGAGGCCCATGTCGAGGTGCTGACCCCTCCGGGCCTCTACGGCGGTGGCTACGGTGCGGCGAGCCCCGGCTTTTCCGGGGGCGGGCGCTCCAGCATCGAGGAAAAGGTCGCTCAGGCCGACGGCTACAACTCGCCCGGCTGGAAGCGCCTGCAACAGCGCTCGGGCCAGCGCGGCATGGCGCAACCGAGCGAGGCGCGCAACACGGTGATCGACGCCACCGCCGTCAGCAGCTTCACTGTGGGCGAGCGGGTATTCCACCAGAAGTTCGGCTATGGCGCGGTGATCGGCATCGAGGGCGACAAGCTCGAAATCGACTTCGAAAAGGCGGGGACCAAGAAGATCGTCAGCCGGTTCGTCACCTCCAGCGAGGATATCCCGTTTTGACCGCGCTGCCGGAGGGGGACCTGATCGTCTTTGACGGCGATTGCATCTTCTGCTCCGGCTTCGCGCGCTTCATGTCCCGGCACGACAGGCGCGGCCGCTTCCGCTTCGTCATAGCGCAGAGCGCTCTCGGACAGGCGCTCTACCATCGCCACGGGCTCGACCCCGAACTGATGGAAACCAACATCATCATCGTGGACGGCCGCGCCTACACCAAGATGCCCGCCTTCGCGGCGGCGATGAAGGCGATCGGCTGGCCGTGGAAGGCGCTCTCGGTGCTGGGGGCGATCCCGAATCCGCCCTCCGACTGGCTCTACGACCGCATCGCGCGCAACCGCTATGTGTTCGGGCGGCGCAGCTGCCATCTGCCCTCGGCCGAACTGCGCGGGCGGCTGATCGAATCGTGACCTCTCCGCTGTTCGAACGGGCGCTCGGGTCCGAGACCTTCGCCGCGCTGCCTCCGAACCTGCGCGCACTGCACGACGTCACCGGCGTCCGCGTATGGCGCGGGCTCGCGGATGTCGAGCGCGGCACCTCCCTGATCGCGCGGACCGCGGGCCGCCTGTTCGGCCTGCCACCCGCGGCAAGCGGCATGGCGGTCACCGTGACCATGACCAGCGACGGCGAGGGCGAGACATGGCAGCGCCAGTTCGGCACCTTCTCGCTGCAATCGCGCCTTGGCCTCGCGGGCCCGCCCGGATCGGGGCTGATATGGGAACGTATGGGCCCGGTACGCGCCACCGTGCCGCTTGCCCTGACCGGGCAGGGGCTGGGCTGGCCGATTTCGTCGATACGCCTTCTCGGCCTTCCCCTGCCGCGCGCACTCCTGCCCCGCAGCGAGGTGACCGAATCCGACCGGGACGGGAAAGCATGGTTCGACGTGAAGCTGACCCTGCCGGTCGGCGGGCTGCTGGTGCGCTATCGCGGTTGGCTCGAACCGCTGCGCTGATCTCTGATCGGAACCCCCAGAAAAGCGAAAACGGTGGCACCAGGGAGGAGGAGAGGTGCCACCGTTCTCTTTGCAACACCACGGCATAGGGAGGAGGAGCCGCGATGTATCTCGTTTGGCCGCGAGGCCTGAATTCGGCGGGTGTGCATCGGGAGGAGGTGATGCAGCACCCGGTTTTGAGAGGAACGGCGGCGCCAGGGAGGAGGAGAGGCGCCACCGTTCTCTTTACAACACCACGGCAAAGGGAGGAGGAGCCGCGATGTATCTCATGTGGCCACGAAGGCCGGAATTTCAACGGGTGCGCATCGGGAGGAGGTGATGCGCACCCGGTTTTGCGAAAGCGAAAGCGCCAGGGAGGAGGAGAGGCGCCATCGTTCTCTGAACAACACCGTCGGCAAAGGGAGGAGCAGCCTTCGGTGTATCTCGTATCCGACCATCTGGGCCGGAGGGTATTAGGTGCGGCGGCGTCGGGGAGGAGAGTGACGCCGCCGCTAAGCACAGATGCTCCAGGGAGGAGGAGAGGAGCACCTGATCTCTTTAGTCCTTCGCCTTCCGGTTCCGTTCGCGGCCGACTGCGTCGTCGACGGGGCCTGCTGGCCGGTTCCGAGTGGCAGGAGCCTTGCGACCCCTTCGTATTCCGTTGGCCTTGGCGCTGGTTGTCGCCTCAACCTGATGACCCCAATTTACGCGAATGCTGCAGTTGCACAATAGATAGAATTTCAATGCTGCTATGCAGCAATCGCATGGATCGACACGACGATTTGCATGCGAACGAGATGATGTCCCGTAATCCATTGATTTATTTGACTATCGACTCCGGATTTGCCTGCTTTTTATGCGTTTTTTCGGCTACTTGAACGGATTTTTCGCGCTGTTCCGAGCGGCATATTTCAGCCCGGGCCATGACGGGCGTGGAACCTCTTCTCATCGAATCGTGGCCGGGGAGGGCGCAGCTGCCTTCTCTACTACTTATACTGGTCTCCCGACCGTCTCTGCTCCCTTGCCCTGTCGACTGAATCGGGCGGCCACTCGGATCGCGCTCGAAATGGGATGTCATGGGACAGCCAATCTGCCCCGACCAGGGATGGGGTGGGACGCCGTAGGAGCCGCCGTGGGAAATCATGGAACACGCCGTGGGAAATCATGGGGTGGCCCCGGCACACCGCCCGTAACGTGGGAAACCGGCCCGCGAATCACCCTCGATCCGACCCTCAAGGCGCCGTGATTGCCCGGGAGATCGCGTGATCCTGGCGCTGTGGGCAGATTTTTTGGGATTTCGCGGGAATTGAGCGCGCTAGCCCTGTGGTTCTATATATGGTGTCAGATCAAGCTCCAATCGCAACTTGAGCCAAAATTCACCCGCCCGATGGCAGAAAATTGCATGTTTCCTGCTGCGTCTCTACAAAGTGATGCGGAAAGACGGTGCAGATTTCCGTTGATTTCCATGAATTCCCATGTCATCCCTTTTACATCGAATGAGGGCGAGACAGCTAAGGGGCACCAAAACGACCCCGACCAAAAATAAGCAGGTTTCATACAGGCACTTCGGCTTCATCGAAACAAAGAGATCCGGCGCGCGGGCGAGCAGACATCCCCCCAGGTGGCGCGCGCAGCTGGACACCCCGCTAAGCGGGAAGAGGGCGGCGGGTTGATCAGTGGCAGCAGATCAACTCGCCGTTTCTCATCTGGGGAACGGCATTTTCGCGGGGGCGCGGACGAGGACAGGTTTAGGTGAGCCGGAACAGGTTCAGAGGCGAGAGTACGCATAAGGTTGATGCGAAAGGCAGGGTGTCCATCCCGGCCTCGTTTCGGCGTGTGCTCGAAGCCGGTGATCCGAACTGGGAATCCGGTCAGAACCCCGAGCTTGTCGTGGTCTACGGCGATCACCGCCGCAGCTACCTCGAATGCTACACCATCACCGCGATCGACGAGGTCAACGAAAAGATCGACGCCCTTCCGCGCGGTTCGCAGGAGCGCAAGATGCTCCAGCGCCTCTATGATACCCAGAGCCAGACCCTGACCGTGGACGAAACCGGCCGCCTGGTCCTTCCTGCGAAACTGCGCAGCAAGATCGACCTCGACGGCGAAGCTCTCTTTACCGGGGCAGGGGACACCTTCCAGATCTGGAACCCGACCACCTACGACAACGAGGAACTCTCCAAGACGGAAGAGTGGCTCGACGCGCTGCCGGAAGATTTCGACCCGCTGATGTTCCTCGATGGCGTTCCGGCCAATGCCGGACGCGAGACGTGACAGCATGTCCAACGGTGATGCACATGATCCTTCTGATCCTCATATCCCTGTCCTCCTACGTCCTTTGCTGGCGCAGGTCGCGCCGGTTGCGGGCACGTGGCTCGATGGCACCTTTGGTGCTGGAGGCTACACCCGCGGTCTCCTCGACGCAGGCGCGGACCGTGTCATCGCGGTCGACCGCGACCCGCTGGCGTTCGAACTTGCCGGCGCATGGGCGTCGCAGTTTGGCGAGCGCCTGGTAATGCAGCCCGGCGTATTCTCCGATCTGGACGAGTACGCCTCCGACCTCGACGGCATCGTGCTCGACCTCGGGGTATCCTCCATGCAGCTTGATCTTGCCGAACGCGGCTTTTCCTTCATGAAGGACGGCCCCCTCGACATGCGCATGTCGCAGGACGGCGAAAGCGCCGCCGACATCGTGAACACAGCGACCGAGGCGCAGATCGCAGACATCCTGTTCCACTACGGCGAAGAGCGCGCCAGCCGCCGCATCGCCCGCGCCATCGTGAAATCGCGCGAGCAGGAGCCGATCACCACGACCCTGCGCCTTGCCGAGATCGTCGAATCCTGCCTGCCGCGCGCCAAGCCGGGCCAGTCGCATCCGGCGACGCGCTCGTTCCAGGCGCTGCGCATCGCGGTCAACAACGAGTACGGCGAACTTTACGAGGGGCTCATGGCCGCCGAACGCGCGCTGAAGCCCGGCGGGCAGCTGGCCGTGGTCACCTTCCATTCGGTCGAGGACCGCATGGTCAAGCGCTTCCTCACCGCCCGCGCCGGTCAGACCGGGCGCGCCAACCGCTACGCGCCCGAGGTCGAACAGGACGCGCCCCGCTTCACGCTGACCTCGCGCAAGGCCATCGGCCCCGACGACGAGGAACTGGCCGCCAACCCACGGTCGCGCTCGGCCAAGCTGCGGGTCGCCCGCCGCACGGATGCGCCCGCGGGCCGGATCGAACCCGCAGACATCGGCATGCCGCAGCTCAGGGAGGCGCGCTCGTGAGAGGCTTCATCTACGTCCTGACCGCACTTGCCGTGTTCGGTCTCGCCTTCTGGGCCTACCGCGAGAACTACGCGACCCAGCAGGCACTCAGGGAAACCAAGACCCTGCAGCGCCAGATCGGCGACGCTCAGGCCAAACTGGCCGTGCTCCGCGCCGAGTGGGCCTATCTCAACCGCCCCGAGCGGCTGATGGAACTGGCCGAGATCAACTTCGACCGGCTGGGCCTCCTGCCGCTGCGCCCCGACCAGTTCGGCCGCGTGGACGAGGTGTCCTACCCGGCCGAGCCGCTGCTCCCGATCACCAACCCGGTCGACATCTCCAGCATGTCTGAGGAATCCGATCCATGATCCGCACGCCGCTGAGGCCACTGGCCCGCATTCTCTCTGCCCGCGACAGGGGCGAGAACCCGGACGCGATCGAACGCGAGAACCTTCGCCGCCGCCACGAGGAGATGCAGGACAAGTCCCGCGCCCGCGCCGAGGGCCGTCTTCTCGTGCTTGGGCTGGTCTTCTTCTGTGCCTTCTCCGCCATCGGTGCCCGCATGGGCGTGGTTTCTGTCTCCGAGGCCGAGGAGCCCGAGGCCAACGCCATCGGCACGCCCATCGCCGCGCAGCGCGGTGACATCGTCGACCGCCACGGTCGTATCCTCGCCACCAATTTCGAGACCCACTCGCTCTATGCCCAGCCGCCCCAGATGGTCGACCCCGTCGCCTCGGCCAAGGGGCTCAAGGCGATCTTCCCCGATCTGGACGAAGAGCGGCTGATCCGCGACTTCACCGGCAAGCGCAAGTTCGTCTGGATCAAGAAGCGCATCAGCCCCGAGCAGAAGCAGGCGGTGCACGATATCGGCGATCCCGGCCTGCTGTTCGGGCCGCGCGAAATGCGCCTCTATCCCAACGGCACGCTGGCCGCCCATGTGCTCGGCGGTGCCTCCTTCGGCAAGGAAGGCGTGAACGCCGCCGAGGTGATCGGCGTGGCCGGGGTGGAAAAGCAGTTCGACGGTTACCTGCGCGACCCGGCCAATGCCGGCCAACCGCTTGAACTCTCGCTGGATCTCACCGTGCAGGCCGCGGCCGAGCGGGTTTTGGCGGGCGGCATGAAGATCATGAACGCGCGCGGCGCGGCCTCGATCCTGATGGACGTGCACACGGGCGAGGTGATCTCGATGGTCAGCCTGCCGAACTTCGATCCGAACGACCGTCCGGCGCCGCCGACCTCGGGCTTCGATCCCTCCGTGAGCCCGCTCTTCAACCGCGCGGTTCAGGGCCTCTACGAACTCGGCTCGACCTTCAAGATCTTTGCCGTGGCGCAGGCCATGAACCTCGGGCTGGTCACGCCCGAAACCATCATCGACACCCGCGGCCCGATCCGCTGGGGCAAGTTCCGGATCTCGGATTTCCACAACTACGGCAACGAGTTGTCGGTTACCAAGATCATCGAGAAGTCGTCGAACATCGGCACCGCCCGGCTGGCCCAGCAGATCGGCGCGGAACGGCAGAAGCAGTTCCTCGCCTCGCTCGGCTTCTTCGAGCCGACCCCCTTCGAGGTCGTCGAATCCGCTGGGGCCCAGCCGCTCCTGCCCAAGAATTGGTCTGAACTCTCGACCATGACCATCTCCTATGGTCACGGCCTCTCGGCCAGCCCGCTGCACCTTGCGGCGGCCTATGCGACCGTCGCCAACGGCGGGCACTACGTCAGCCCGACGATCCTCAAGAAGGAAGGCGTCCAGCACGGGCCGCAGGTCATGTCCGAGCAGGCATCGCGGGATTCGCGGATCATGCTGCGGCGCGTGGTGACCGAGGGCACCGCCAGCCTTGCCGAGGTGCCGGGCTACGCGGTGGCGGGCAAGACCGGGACCGCCGACAAGCCCAAGCCGCGCGGCGGTTACTACGAGGACAAGGTCATCGCGACCTTCGCCAGCATGTTCCCGGCCAACGATCCGAAATACGTCCTGATCGTCACGCTCGACGAACCCTCCGAGAACTCGGGCAGCGAACCGCGCCGCACCGCCGGCTGGACCGCCGTGCCGGTGGCCGCCGAGATGATCGCGCGCGTCGCCCCGCTGCTCGGCCTCAGACCGGAGATTGAACCCCGGGTGCAGCCTAGTGTAACCCTTGCCTCGAACTGAAACGAACCGGGCAGGGGGGTAATGGGCGCATCAACCGAGAGACCCGCCAAGAAGCTTAGCGAACTGGCACTGACCGCACGCGCGGGGCGCGATCCACTGATTACAGGGCTGTCCGTGGACAGCCGGGATATCCAGCCCGGCTACCTCTTCGCGGCCCTCCCGGGGACCAAGGTCCACGGCGGTGACTTCATCCCCACGGCGCTCGAAAAGGGCGCGGCGGCGATTCTGACCGACGCCGAAGGTGCCAAGCTGGCCGCCCCGGTCCTGTCGGGAACCGATGTGGCAGTGATCCTCTCCGACGATCCTCGGCAGACTTTGGCCTATACGGCCGCCCTCTGGTTCGGGGCGCAACCGGCGACGATGGTCGCGGTGACCGGCACCAACGGCAAGACCTCCGTCGCGACCTTCGTGCGCCAGATCTGGACCGAACTGGGCCATGCCGCCGTCAACCTCGGCACTACCGGGGTCGAGGGGGCGTGGAGCGCGCCGCTGGCCCATACCACGCCCGAGCCGATCACCCTGCACCGGATGCTTGCGGGGGCGGCCCAGAACGGCGTGACCCACGCGGCGATGGAGGCCTCCAGCCACGGGCTCGACCAGCGCCGCCTCGACGGCGTGCAGCTTGCGGCGGCGGGCTTCTCGAACTTCAGCCAGGATCACCTCGACTACCACGCGAACTTCGACGAGTACTTCGCGGCCAAGGCCGGTCTGTTCCGCCGGGTTCTCCCCGAAGAGGGGACGGCGGTGATCAACCTCGACGACCCTCGCGGCGCCGAGATGCGTGCCGTGGCGGCCGCCCGCGGCCAGCGCATCCTGACCACCGGGCGCGGGGTGGGCGACCTCAACCTGCTGAACCAGCGCTTCGATGCCACCGGGCAGGATATCCGCTTTTCATGGTCGGAGCGGGTCTACCAGACCCGGCTCAACCTCATCGGCGGCTTCCAGGCCGAGAACGTTCTGCTGGCGGCGGGGCTTGCCATCGCTGCGGGCGACGCGCCCGAGATGGTGTTCCAGACCCTCCAGCACCTCACGACGGTGCGGGGCCGGATGCAGCTGGCTGCCACGCGCGAGAACGGCGCGGCGGTCTTCGTCGACTTCGCCCATACCCCCGATGCCATCGCCACGGCGCTCGACGCGCTGCGCCCCCATGTGATGGGGCGCCTGATCGCCATCATCGGCGCCGGGGGCGACCGGGACGCCACCAAGCGGCCACTGATGGGCAAGGCGGCGGTGGACTACGCGGACAAGGTCATCGTGACCGACGACAACCCGCGCAGCGAAGACCCGGCAGCCATCCGCGCGGCGGTCATGGCCGGTGCACCCGGCGCGACCGAGATCGGCGACCGGGCCGAGGCGATCCTGCGCGGCGTGCACCTGCTCGAACCGGGCGACGCACTGCTGGTGGCGGGCAAGGGACATGAAAGCGGGCAGATCGTCGGGGATGACGTGCTGCCCTTCGATGACGTGGAACAGGCGAGCATGGCGGTGGCCGTGCTCGACGGGAGGCTCGCATGACACTCTGGACAGCAGCCGAGGCAGCAAAGGCAACCGGAGGCCGCGCACAGGGCGACTGGCATGCCAACGGCGTCTCCATCGACACCCGCACGCTGCAGCCGGGCGATCTCTTCGTGGCGCTCAAGGTCGCGCGCGACGGGCATGAATTCGTCGCGCAGGCGCTCGACAAGGGCGCCGCCGCAGCGCTGGTGACCCATGTGCCCGAAGGCGTCGCCGCCGACGCGCCGCTGCTGATCGTCGACGACGTCCAGACCGGGCTCGAAGCGCTCGGCATCGCCGGGCGCGCCCGGATGACGGGCAAGGTCGTCGCGGTCACCGGCAGTGTCGGCAAGACCTCGACCAAGGAAATGCTCGCGGGGATGCTGTCGGACCAGGGCCGCACCCATGCCAGCGTGGCCAGCTACAACAACCACTGGGGCGTGCCGCTCACGCTGGCGCGGATGCCGGCGGATACCGAGTTCGCGGTGATCGAGATCGGCATGAACCACCCCGGCGAGATCGCGCCGCTGGCGCGGATGGCCCGCCCGCACGTGGTGATGGTCACCACCGTCGCCGCCGCGCACCTCGAAGCCTTTGGCAATATCGAAGGCATCGCCGCCGAAAAGGCCAGCATCGTCGAGGGGCTCGAACCCGATGGCACCGCCGTCCTGAACTGCGATATCGAAACCTTCCCGATCCTCGAGGCGGCGGCGCAGGCTGCCGGAGCCCGCGTGATCACCTTCGGCGAGTCCGACGCGGCCCATCACCGGGTGCTCTCGCTCGAAACCGTGGACGGCACCAGCGTGGTTCAGGCCCGCGCATGGCGCTCGCCGCTGCTCTACAAGGTCTCCGCGCCCGGCCGCCACTTTGCCGTCAACGCGCTCGGCGCGCTGGCCGCCGCATGGAGCATGGGCGCCGACCGCGCCCTGCTCATCGCCTCGCTGGGCCGCTGGCAGCCCTACTCGGGCCGGGGCGCGCACGAGATCATCCGGCTCGACCCGACCGAAACCGACCTGAACCTCCACCTCATCGACGACGCCTACAACGCCAACCCCACCTCGATGGCGGCCGCCCTCGACGTGCTGGCGGCCTCGCCGGTGCGCGACGGGACCGGGCGCGTGCGCCTCGGGCGCCGCATCGCCTTTCTGGGGGACATGAAGGAGCTGGGCCCGGACGCCGCCGCGCTGCACGCCGGCCTCGCGGACCTCGCCGCGATGAAGCGGATCGACACCATCCACTGCGTCGGCCCGCTGATGAAACATCTCTACAAGGCCCTGCCGGATCACCAGCGCGGGGTCTGGACCGAGACCAGTTCGGCGATGGAGGGAGACATCAGCCACAAGGTCGACAGCGGCGATGTTGTGCTGGCCAAGGGCTCGCTCAGCATGAACATGGCGCGCATCGTTGACGCCATCCGCAAAATGGGTCATGGGCAGCCGGATCCGGATCTGGGCGAGACTGCCTGACATGAAGGGAACCGTCTGACATGCTTTACTGGCTGACCGCGCTGTCGGATGGGGGCGACTTTTTCAACCTGTTTCGCTACATCACCTTCCGCGCTGGCGGGGCCTTCCTGACCGCGCTGATCTTCGGCTTCATCTTCGGCCGCCCGCTGATCGCGGTGCTGCGCCGGACCCAGGGCAAGGGCCAGCCGATCCGCGATGACGGCCCCGAGGGCCACTTCGTCAAGGCCGGCACGCCCACCATGGGCGGGCTGCTGATCGTCGGCGCGCTGATGACGGCGACGCTGCTCTGGGCGCGGCTCGACAATCCCTTCGTCTGGCTGGTGATGTTCGTGACCCTGAGCTTTGCCATGATCGGCTTTGCCGACGATTACGCCAAGGTGTCCAAGCAGAACACCAAGGGCGTTCCGGGCAAGCTCCGCCTTGCGCTCGGCCTGCTGATCGGCGGGCTTGCGGCCTACTGGGCGGCACAGCTGCACCCCGACGCGCTGCGCTGGGAACTTGCGCTGCCGGTGTTCAAGAATACCCTCGTCAACCTCGGCTGGTTCTACGTTCCGTTCTGCATCTGCGTCATCGTCGGCGCCGCCAACGCGGTGAACCTGACCGACGGTCTCGACGGGCTCGCCATCATGCCGGTGATGATCGCCGCCGGGACCCTCGGGGTGATCGCCTACGCCGTCGGCCGCATCGACTTTTCCGAATACCTCGACGTGCACTACGTGCCCGGCACGGGCGAAATCCTGATCTTCACCGCCGCGCTGTTCGGCGGCGGTCTCGGCTTCCTGTGGTACAACGCGCCCCCGGCGGCGGTGTTCATGGGCGACACCGGCTCGCTGGCGCTCGGCGGCGCCCTGGGCGCAATCGCGGTCGCCACCAAGCACGAGCTGGTTCTGGCCGTCGTCGGCGGCCTCTTCGTGGTCGAGGCGCTGTCGGTGATCATCCAGGTCCTCTACTTCAAGCGCACCGGCAAGCGGGTCTTCCTGATGGCCCCGATCCACCATCACTACGAGAAAAAGGGCTGGGCCGAGCCGACCATCGTGATCCGCTTCTGGATCATCTCGCTGATCCTCGCGATGATCGGCCTCGCAACCCTGAAGGTGCGATGAGCAGCCCGGTCCGCGACGGCAAGGCGATGATCTCGGGCATGTCGCCCGAGCTCAACAGGGGCCGTTTCGTCTTCTGCACCAGCAACGACCGGGCCTTCTTCCTGCGCTGTGCCAACGAGGCCATCGCGACCTACCGCGAGGAGGAGGGCATGTCGCTGATCCTCCCCGTCGAAACCGCCGAGCGGCACGGGCTCGATACCTCGCTCACGATGGCCTGCATCACCCTCACCGTCACCTCCTCGCTGGAAGGCATTGGCCTGACGGCGGCGGTGGCCGAGGCGCTGGCGATGGCCAACATCCCCTGCAACGTGGTCGCGGCCTATCACCATGACCATGTCTTCGTGCCAGCCTACCTCGCGCAGGAGGCGCTGGACGTGCTGCGCAAGCGGGCCGCCAAGGGCTAGGGCAGTCTCCGGGCGCGCGCCGTGGGAACCTTTCGGTAACCGGCGTTCGCCCCGGAAACACCTTGTAAAACGTCGCAAAAACCGAATGTTTCGCGCGCGAAACAAATTTCCGCCAACTCTTTGATCTTGCGGACCCGGCCTGTGCGCCTGTGAACCCTTCGCCGTCTTGCAGTCCTGTCGCGCAGGACGATACCCTCGCGCGCAAAGGAGTTGCAGATGTCCGAGAACCTGATGAGCCTCACGCCCGAACTCGTCGCGCGGGTCCCCCCGTTCGAGGGCACGTCGGGCCGGCTGGCAGGGCGCACCGATCGCGCGACCGAGACGGACTGGGCCGCCGCCGCCGACACGTTGCTGGCCGACGCCCCGGACACGGGCGAGGTCTGGATCTTTGCCTACGGCTCGCTGATCTGGAACCCCGAGTTCGAGGTGGCCGAGGAACGGCTCGGCACCATTCAAGGCTGGCAGCGGTCCTTCTGCCAGGGCTGGGTCCGCCTTTATCGCGGCACCCCCGAGCGGCCGGGCCTAATGCTCGCGCTCGACCACGGCGGCTCCTGCCAGGGGCTCATCTTCCGTCTGCCGAGCGATGCGATCCGCGACAACCTGCTGAAGATCCTCCGCCGTGAAATGCCACTGAAGTGGACCCGCCTGCTGCCGCGCTGGGTCACCGTCGAAACCGGCGATGGCCCGGTGCGCGCCATCGCCTTCCCCGTGGATCGCGAAAGCGATCACTACCTTGCGGGGCTCGAGACCGCACTCGTGGTCGAGGCGCTGGCCACCGCCGCGGGCGAACGCGGTTCGATGGCCGAATACCTCTACAACACCATCACCCACCTCGCCGGGCACGGCATCCACGACAGCTATCTCTGGGAAATGCAGGAACTGGTCGCCCGCCGCATCGCCGAAGGCCCGCCGCACCCCTCCGACCAACTGCTGGCCGAGGCGGCTGAGGCGGCAAGGGACTAGCTGGGGGGTTCTGTGTCGTGGCCCCGGAGTAAATCCGGGGCGCGCAGCCACCCCACCACGCCCCGGACCTGCTCCGGGGCCCCGAGACGCCCGCCGACCACTCCCCCACACGCGCCCCCGGAGCAACTCCAGGGCGGGCAACCACCCCCCACGCCCCGGACTTGATCCGGGGCCCCGAGACGCCCCCAACAACCACATCACCTTGCACTCGGCCCTGCGCACGGGGCACTGTCCCGGCCAAAAGGCGAAAGGGGCAGGCATGATTCCGGTCAGAGGCGTAGAGGGACAGACAATCGCGGTGCTCGGGCTCGGGCGCTCGGGGCTCGCCGCGGCAAAGGCGCTGCGCGAGGGCGGGGCCGAGGTGCTCTGCTGGGACGACAACCCCGCAACCCGCGACAAGGCCGCCGCCGAGGGGTTCGAGCCGGTCGACCTGACCCGCGCGGGCGCTTTCGATACGGTGAACGCGCTGATCGTCTCGCCCGGCATCCCGCATCTCTACCCGCGCCCCAACCCGGTGATCGCCGCCGCGATGGAGGCCGGTGTGCCGGTCGACAACGACATCGGGCTGTTCTTCCGCTCCTTCGCCACCGCCGACTGGGAAGAGTTCGACACCGCCCCCCGGGTCGTCGCCGTGACCGGGTCGAACGGCAAGTCGACCACCTCGGCGCTGATTCATCACATCCTCTCCGAGGTCGGCCGCCCCACCCAGCTCGCGGGCAACATCGGGCGCGGCGTGCTCGACCTCGACCCGGCCATCGACGGCGAGGTGGTGGTGCTCGAGCTCTCCTCCTACCAGACCGAACTGGCCCGCGCGCTGACGCCCGACATTGCCGTCTTCACCAACCTCTCGCCCGACCACCTCGACCGGCACAACGGCATGGGCGGCTATTTCGCCGCCAAGCGCCGCCTCTTTGCCGAGGGCGGGCCGGACCGGGCCGTCGTCGGCGTGGACGAGACCGAGGGCCTGTTCCTCGCCAACCAGCTCTCCGAGGGCCCGACCGATGACCGCGTGATCCGCGTCTCGGTCGCGCGCAAGCTCGCCGGGCCGGGCTGGCAGGTCTTCGCGCGCAAGGGCTTCCTGTCGGAGTATCGCAAGGGCAAGCAGGTCGGCTCGATCGACCTGCGCCCGATCACCGGGCTGCCCGGTGCGCACAACCACCAGAACGCCTGCGCCGCCTACGCGGTCTGCCGCGCGTTGGGGCTGGCCCCGCGCGTCATCGAACAGGCGCTGGCAAGCTATCCGGGCCTGCCGCACCGCAGCCAGATCGTCGCGACCATCGGCGGCGTCACCTACGTGAACGACAGCAAGGCCACCAACGTCGACAGCGCGCTGAAGGCGCTGCAGGCCTTCGAGCGCATCCGCTGGATCTGCGGGGGGCTGGAGAAGGAAGGTGGGCTTGGCGCACTGAAACCGGCGATGGGCAACGTGGCCAAGGCCTATGTCATCGGCCGCGAGGCGGCGAACTTCGCGCTGCAGCTCGACTGCGAGACCGAGGTTTGCACCGACATGGCAACGGCCGTCGCCCGCGCGGCGGCAGAGGCCGAACCGGGCGAGACCGTTCTGCTCGCCCCCTCGGCGGCCAGCTTCGACCAGTACGACAACTTCGAGCAGCGCGGCGACGATTTCGCTGCGCGGGTGCGGGCCCTGGCGGACTAGGACCCGAGGAAGGCCAGCAGGCGGTTCTCGGCGGCGGTCAGGCCGCGCAGCCCGGCGCTGTCGATCTCCGGCAGGCCGGTTTCGGTCAGGGCGATCACGCGCGGGTGGATATAGGCGTTGCGCGCAACGGTGGGCGTATTGGCCAGCCGTTCCGCCGCCACCTCGCTCAGCGCCCTGATGGTCTCTGCTCCGGCCTCGACCGCCTCGAAGGCAGCGAGCGTTCCGGCCCATGTGCGAAAGGTCTTGGCGGTGAAGTCTCCGCCGCCCGCTTCGGCAAGGTAGGCGTTCAGCGCGCCGGAACTCAGCCGCCGGACGGTGCCGCCGTCGTCCACCCATGTCAGCAGTTCGGCGCCCGGCAGGTCGCGCACCTCGTTCAGCACGCGCAGCAGCTTGCGGTCGGTCAGGCGGCGGCGCACCTTCTTGCCGCCCTTGGCGACATAATTGAGGTTCAGCCCCGCCTCGGTCAGCTTCAGATGGCGCCGTTTCAGCGTCAGCGCACCATAGGACCCGTTCTCGCGCGCGTAGGCCTCGTTCCCGACACGCAGCGACAACCGGTCGATCAGCAGGACGGCGGCGGCGAGGGCAAAGCGTTCGTCACCCGGTTCTTCGGCAAGATCCCGTGTCACCCGGCGGCGGATGCGGGGCAGGGCGCGGGCAAACTCGGTCAGGCTCTCGAACTTCTGTTCCGAACGCGCCTCGGCCCATCTCTGGTGATAGCGGTATTGCTTGCGCGTGCGCGCGTCATACCCGGTGGCCTGAAGGTGGCCGTTGGCGCGCGGGCTGATCCAGACGTCCACGTAGGCGGGGGGCACGGCAAGGGCCTCGATCCGCAGCCGTTCGGCCTTGTCGGCGATGGTGGTGCCGTCCGCCGCCACGTAGGAAAAGCCGCGCCCCCTGCGGCGGCGGCTGATCCCCGGGCGGTTGTCCGGATACCACGTCAGGCCCCGGGGCAGGTCGGTCGGACCCTGTGTCCCCGCGCCCATCTCAGGCGTGCCTGACTTCGGAGGCGAGTTTCAGCACCTCGCCGCCCTTTTCGTGGCGGATCACCAGCGCGGGGTTCTCCGCGCTGCCGTTGCGCACGATCCGCGATCCCTTGAGCAGGCGCGAGATGCGCGTGTGGTGGATTTCCTCGATGCGACCCGCGGCACTGCCCTGCGCCCAGTCCCATTCAACCCGGTCCCCGGTTTCGAATGCCATCGTCACCTCTCCCCTCTGACGCGGGGAAAACGCCGCGCGGGGCGTGGCGGTTCCGCTCAGGCTGCGGCGATCGCGCGTCCCGCCGCGTGGCCCGAGGACCAGGCCCACTGGAAGTTGTAACCGCCCAGCCAGCCGGTGACATCGACCGCCTCGCCGATGGCGTAGAGGCCCGGCACCGAGGTCGCCTCCATCGTCCGAGACGAGAGGCTATTGGTGTCGATGCCGCCCAGCGTCACCTCGGCGGTGCGATAGCCCTCGGTGCCCGAAGGCGTCAGGCGCCAGCCCCTCAGCCGGTCGCAGAGCGCGCGCAGCGCGGTGTCGGACTGGTCGGCGAGGTTGCCCGTGAGGCCGAGGTCGGGCGCGAGGAACTCGACCAGCCGGGCGGGCAGGTGGCGGGCCAATTCGGTGCGCAACTCGCGCCGCCCCGAGCTTTGCCGCTGTTCGCGGAGCGCGTCGTAAAGCGCGTTGGCCGGGTCGAGGTCCACCACGATCTCTTCGCCCTCCCGCCAGTAGGACGAGAGTTGCAGAACTGCCGGGCCCGACAGCCCGCGATGAGTGAACAGCAGTGCCTCGTCAAAGCTCGCCCGGTCGTTCGACAGGCGGGCCGGGGTGGCGACGCCCGAGATCGGGGCGAAGCGGCTGTCGGAAAAGGTGAAGGGCACCAGCGCGGGCCGCGTCTCGGTCAGCGGCAGGCCGAATTGCCGGGCGATTTCATAGGCAAGGCCGGTCGCGCCCATCTTGGGGATCGACTTGCCGCCGGTGGCAAGGACGAGGTTGCGGCAGGTCAGGCTGTGCCGCGCGCCCTCGCGCTCGACCTCCAGCGCAAAGCCCGTCTCGGTGCGACGCAGGTCGGCCAGGCTGGTCTGGAGCCACAGCGCGGCCCCCGCGCGCTCCATCTCGGTGCGCAGCATGGCGGTGATCTGCGTGGCCTTGTCGTCGCAGAACAGCTGGCCCAGTGTCTTTTCGTGCCATGCGATGCCGTGACAACCGACAAGGTCGAGGAAATCCCACTGCGTGTACCGCGCCAGCGCCGACTTGCAGAAATGCGGATTGCCCGAGAGAAAGTTCTCGGGCGCGGCGTGGAGATTGGTGAAATTGCAGCGCCCGCCGCCGGAGATCCTGATCTTCTCGCCCGCCGCGCGGGCATGGTCGAGCACCAGCGCGCCGGGCCCCGCATGGGCGGCGCACATCATGCCCGCGGCACCTGCACCCAGAATGATCGTCCGGAACTCCATCGGCCCCGGGTGGCGCGGATTTGCGCGGATGGCAAGAGGAAGAGGCTGGCGACAGAATTATTTTCACTGTAGAGTATCTGCATCAGACCCCGCAAAGGGGCGGATAGAGGCAGAAACGGCGGTAAACCATGACCGAAATGGTATATGGCGCGGTCCCTGACAGGGGCGGCGAACCCATACTTCCAAAGTGGTGGCGTACACTCGACAAGTGGTCGATGTGCTGCGTCCTTCTCCTGTTCGTGATCGGACTCCTCCTCGGGCTCGCATCGTCGCCGCCCCTGGCGTCGCGCAACGGGTTCCAACCGTTTCACTACGTTCAGCGGCAGGCCTTCTTCGGAGGGCTCGCCGTCATCTCGATGCTTCTGACCTCTATGATGTCGCCGGTTGTGGTTCGCCGGTTGGCGGTAATCGGTTTTCTCGGCGCCTTCGTGGCATTGGCGCTTTTGCCGTTTTTCGGAACGGATTTCGGCAAAGGGGCTGTACGCTGGTTCTCCCTCGGTTTCGCCAGCGTGCAGCCCTCCGAGTTTCTTAAGCCCGGCTTCATGGTCGCCGCAGCGTGGATGCTGGCGGCCAGCCAGGAGATCAACGGCCCCCCGGGCAAGCTCTGGTCTTTCTCGCTCTGCATCGCCATCGTGCTGATGCTGGCGATGCAGCCCGACTTCGGGCAGGCCTGCCTCGTGCTGTTCGGCTGGGGCGTCATGTACTTTGTCGCGGGCGCGCCGATGCTGCTGCTGGTGGGCATGGCCGCGATGGTCGTGCTGGGCGGCTCGCTGGCCTATTCCTATTCCGAACACTTCGCGCGCCGCATCGACGGCTTCATGAACCCCGACCTCGACCCGACCACCCAGCTTGGCTATGCCACCAACGCGATCCGCGAAGGCGGGCTGTTCGGCGTCGGCGTAGGCGAGGGGCAGGTCAAGTGGTCGCTGCCGGATGCGCATACCGACTTCATCATCGCCGTGGCGGCCGAGGAATACGGCCTGATCCTCGTGCTGGTGATCATCGCGCTCTATTCCATCGTCGTGGTGCGGTCGCTGATGCGCCTGATGCGCGAGCGTGACCCCTTCATCCGCCTCGCGGGCACCGGGCTGGCCTGTACCTTCGGCGTTCAGGCCATCATCAACATGGGCGTCGCCGTGCGGCTGCTGCCCGCCAAGGGCATGACCCTGCCGTTCGTCAGCTACGGCGGCTCCTCGCTGATCGCCGGGGGCATCGCGGTGGGCATGCTGCTGGCTTTCACCCGCAGCCGCCCGCAGGGCGAAATCGCCGACATCCTGCGCGGCAGGGGCCGATGACGGAGCGCGACGGAGACCGCCCGCTGCTGATCATCGCGGCCGGCGGCACCGGAGGCCACATGTTCCCCGCGCAGGCGCTGGCCGAGGCCATGCTGCGCAAGGGCTGGCGGGTGCGCCTGTCGACCGACGCGCGCGGTGCGCGCTACACCAGCGGCTTTCCCCATTCGACCGAGATCGTCGAGGTGCCGAGCGCGACCTTCGCGCGCGGCGGCGTGCTGGCCAAGGCCATGGTGCTGCCCCGGATCGCCGCGGGCGTGCTGGGCACCGCCTGGCGCATGTGGCGCGACAAGCCCGACGCGGTGGTCGGCTTCGGCGGCTACCCCTCGATCCCGGCGCTGGGGGCGGCGACGCTGCTGAACCTGCCGCGCATGATCCACGAGCAGAACGGCATCCTCGGCAAGGTGAACCAGGTCTTTGCCAAGCGCGTGGCCTTCGTCGCCTGCGGCGTCTGGCCGACCGAGCTGCCCGAGGGCGCCTATGGCATCCACACCGGCAACCCGGTGCGCGCCGCGGTGCTGGACCGGGCCGGGGCGAGCTACATCAGCCCCGGCGACTACCCTATGTCGCTGCTGGTGATGGGCGGCAGCCAGGGCGCGCGCATCCTCTCCGACGTGCTGCCCGATGCGCTGGCCCGCCTCGATCCCGAGCTCAAGCGCAACCTCCGCGTCAGCCATCAGGCCCGGCCCGAGGACATGGAGCGCGTGACCGCCGCCTATGACGAGGCCGGTATCCCGGCCGAGGTCAAACCCTTCTTTCAGGACGTGCCCCGCCGCATGGCCGAGGCGCAGCTGGTGATCTCGCGCGCCGGGGCTTCCTCGATCGCCGACCTGACGGTGATCGGGCGGCCCTCGATCCTGATCCCCTTCGCCGCCGCCGCCGGGGACCACCAGACCGCCAACGCGCGCACGCTGGTCGATGCCGAGGCCTCCATCCTGATTCCGGAAAAGGCCCTTGACGCCCAGAGCCTCTGCGAGCAGATCACCACTTTGCTCACGAATCCCGATGGCGCCGCGCGGATGGCGCGGGCGGCCCTGGCCGCCGGGGCACCCGATGCGACCGACCGGCTGGTCGCACTGGTGACCGAACTCGCCGGAAGGGAATGACAGGATGGATGGAAGCCAGATCATGAACGCTGCAACCAAACTCCCGCTCGATATCGGACCGATCCACTTCGTCGGCATCGGCGGCATCGGCATGTCCGGCATCGCCGAGGTGCTGATCGACCACGGCTACACGGTGCAGGGCTCGGACCTGAAATCCTCCAAGATCACCGACCGCCTCGCCGCGATGGGCGCGACCATCTTCGAGGGCCAGAAGGCCGAGAACCTCGAACTGGCCGAAGTCGTGGTGATCTCCTCGGCGATCAAGCCGGGCAACCCGGAACTGGACGAGGCCCGCCGCCGGGGTCTGCCGGTGGTGCGCCGGGCCGAGATGCTGGCCGAACTGATGCGGCTGAAATCCAACGTCGCCATCGCCGGGACCCACGGCAAGACCACCACAACCACGATGGTCGCCACCCTGCTGGATGCGGGCGGCTTCGATCCCACCGTGGTCAACGGCGGCGTCATCCACGCCTACGGCTCGAACGCGCGCATGGGGCAGGGCGAATGGATGGTGGTCGAGGCCGACGAGAGCGACGGCACCTTCACCCGCCTGCCGGCGACCATCGCCATCGTGACCAACATCGACCCAGAGCACATGGAGCACTGGGGCAGCTTCGACCGTCTGCGCGACGGCTTCTACGATTTCGTGTCGAACATTCCCTTCTACGGCCTCGCCGTCTGCTGCACCGACCACGAGGAGGTCCAGCGCCTTGTCGGGCGGATCACCGACCGCCGCGTGGTGACCTACGGCTTCAACGCCCAGGCCGACGTGCGCGCGGTGAACCTGCGCTATGAAAAGGGCATCGCCCATTTCGACGTCGCCCTGCAGGCCGACGAGATGGTGATCGAGGGCTGCACCCTGCCGATGCCGGGCGACCACAACGTGTCGAACGCGCTCTCGGCGGTTGCCGTCGCACGCCACCTCGGCATGAAGTCCTCCGAGATCCGCGAGGCGCTGGCCGCCTTCGGCGGGGTCAACCGCCGCTTTACCCGCGTGGGCGAGGTGAACGGGGTGACGGTGATCGACGACTACGGCCACCACCCGGTCGAGATCGCCGCCGTGCTGCGCGCCGCGCGGCAGGCCACCACCGGCCGGGTCATCGCGGTGCACCAGCCGCACCGCTACACCCGCCTGTCCTCGCTGTTCGAGGACTTCTGCAACTGCTTCAACGAGGCCGACGTGGTCGCCATCGCCGATGTCTACGCCGCCGGCGAGGAGCCGATCCCGGGCGCCACGCGCGATGACCTCGTCGCCGGGTTGATCCGGCACGGCCACCGCCACGCCCGCGCCATCGTCTCCGAGGACGACCTCGAACGGCTGGTGCGCGAGCAGGCGCGCGAGGGCGACATGGTCGTCTGCCTCGGCGCCGGTACCATCAGCGCATGGGCCAATGCCCTGCCGGACCGGCTGAAGGGATAGCGGCGGTGTCGGGCGCCGATCTGATGACACACCGGATCGGCCCCGCGCCGTTGTCACCCCGCCCGGACGGGCAGGCGGGAGGCATGGCATGACCGCCTCGCTCGCCGCCGCCGTGTTCTGGGCCCTTGCTGCCACGGCCACCGCCTTCCTTCCCATGCGCCTGCAGTATGCGCCGGGCCTGACCCTGCTGATCGCCGCGCCGCTGCTGATCGTCTGGATCGGTATCGACTACGGCTGGATCGCCGCTTTGCTGTCGCTGGCCGCCTTCGTGTCGATGTTCCGCCACCCGCTGCGCTACTTCTGGCGCAAGTGGCGCGGCCAGGAAACGGAGGGGCCGCGATGAGCCTCTCCCTCATCCTCGCCGCGATCTGGGCCGTGGTGGCCAATGTCATCGGCATGTTGCCCAGCCGCGACTACCACTGGCGCGCCGCCTACGGCCTGATCGGGCTTGGCATTCCGCTGCTCGGCTACGTGACCTGGCAGAATGGCCCCTGGGTGGGGCTCGCGGTGATGGTCATGGGCATGAGCGTGCTGCGCTGGCCGGTGATCCACTTGGTGCGCTGGGCGCGCGCCCGCGCCCTTCACCGCGACGGCGGCTGAGACCGCTTCTTTGGGTTCCAAATATCCCGGGGGAGTCGCCGTCAGGCGACGGGGGCAGAGCCCCCGGGGCTGCCTCTGGCCATCGCGTCGCCCTCTGGTGTAGGGACGTGACATCCACACGTGACATCCAGACGGGCACCCACCAGGGCCAGACCACCGGCAGAAAGAGACCAGACGTGCACATCGAGCTTCCCACGCCCCGCGGCAGGCTTACCGAGGGCCGACCGCTCTCCGATCTCACCTGGCTGCGCGTGGGCGGGCCGGCGGACTGGCTGTTCCAGCCTGCCGATGCCGAGGACCTCGCGGAGTTCCTGCGCGCGCTCGATCCCTCTGTCCCGGTCTTTCCGATGGGCGTCGGTTCCAACCTCATCGTGCGCGACGGCGGGCTGCGGGCGGTGGTGATCCGCCTCGGGCGTGGTTTCAACGGCATCGAGGTGGCGGAGGGGCGGGTTGTCGCCGGGGCCGCCGCGCTCGACGCCCATGTTGCGAGGAAGGCGGCCGAGGCCGGAGTGGACCTGACCTTCCTGCGGACCATCCCGGGCTCGATCGGCGGCGCGGTCCGCATGAACGCGGGGTGCTATGGCAGCTATGTCGCGGACGTTCTGGAAAGCGCCACGGTGATCACCCGGGCGGGCGACCTGCTGACGCTGACCCCGGGGGACCTGAACTTTCGCTATCGCCAGTCCGACCTGCCCGAGGGCGCGGTGCTGGTCTCGGCGGTTCTGAAGGGCCCGGCGGGCGACCCGGAGGAGCTGGCGGCGCGGATGGCGGACCAGCTGGCCAAGCGCGACGCGACCCAGCCGACAAAGGACCGCACCGCGGGGTCGACCTTTCGCAACCCGGCGGGATTTTCCTCGACCGGGCGCGCCGACGACACGCACGAGCTGAAGGCGTGGAAGGTGATCGACGATGCGGGCATGCGCGGGGCTCGGATCGGCGGCGCGCAGATGAGCGAGAAGCACTCGAACTTTCTGGTCAATACCGGCGATGCGACGGCGGCCGACCTCGAGGCGCTGGGCGAGCAGGTGCGAAAAAAGGTTTACGAGTCCAGCGGCATAACGCTAGAATGGGAAATCATGCGGATCGGTGATCCGCTGACAGAGCAGTCCTGATCGCACCAGAATTTCAAACAATCAAAACCGGTTGTCGATCAACAGGATAAACAGACACAACGGGTCGCAACAGGCCCGGGTAATTTGAGGCACTTCTCGTGGGTCAGTCGAGCGCGGCCCCCAGGAAAGTTGCGGTGTTGATGGGCGGTGCCTCGGCGGAGCGCGAGGTGTCGTTGTCGACGGGTCGCGAATGCGCCGCCGCACTCAGGGGCGAAGGATTCGAGGTGGTGGAGGTCGATGCCGGCCCCGGTCTGCCTGTGCGCCTGACCGAGATCGCGCCCGACGTCGTGTTCAATGCCCTTCATGGCCGCTGGGGCGAGGATGGCTGCGTGCAGGGCATCCTAGAATGGCTGCGCATTCCCTACACCCATTCCGGCGTACTGGCCTCGGCCCTTGCGATGGACAAGCAGCGAACCAAGGCGGCCTACGAGTCCGCGGGTCTGCCGGTGGTCGCCTCGGTGATCGAGAGCAAGGCCAACGTGATGGCCGGGCACGTGATGCAGCCGCCCTACGTGGTGAAGCCGAACAACGAAGGGTCGTCGGTCGGCATCTACTTCGTGCACGAGGCTGCCAACGGTCCGCCGGTGCTGGACGACAAGACCCCCGACCGGGTGATGGTCGAGGCCTATGTCCCCGGGCGCGAGCTGACCGCAACGGTGATGGGCGACCGGGCGCTGACGGTGACCGATATCCTGACCGAGGGCTGGTACGACTACGACGCCAAGTATGCGCCGGGCGGATCGCGCCACGTGGTGCCCGCCGACCTGCCGCGCGACATCTTCGACCTCTGCCTCGACTACGCGCTGCACGCGCATCGCGCGCTTGGGTGCCGGGGCCTGTCGCGCACCGATTTCCGCTGGGACGAGAGCCGGGGGGCCAAGGGCCTCGTGCTGCTCGAGACCAACACGCAGCCCGGCATGACGCCGACCTCGCTCAGCCCCGAGCAGGCGGCCTCGCAGGGGATCTCGTTCGGCGCGCTGTGCCGCTGGCTTGTGGAGGACGCCTCTTGCAACAGGTGAGAGCGCAGAGGATGCGGGGCCAGCAGGCCCGGGTGCGCCACGACCCGGCGCCGTCGCGGCTGTCCTACCGGGTGCAGCGCTGGATGCTGACGCCGGGGATCCGGCTTGGCCTGCGCATCGGTGTGCCCTTCTTCGCCATCTTCGCCGCCACTTCGCTGTGGCTGGCCGACGAGGGGCGCCGCAACGATCTGCTGGGGCTGGTCGCCGACGTCCGCTCGTCGATCGAGGCGCGGCCGGAATTCATGGTCTCGGCGATGGCGATCGACGGGGCGAGCGAGTCCCTTGCCATGGACGTGCGCGAAGTGGTGCCGCTGGACTTTCCGGTGTCGTCCTTCGATCTCGATATCGACGCCATGCGCGAGACCATCGCGGGGCTCGACCCGGTCAAGGCGGTGAGCCTGCGCATCCGGCCCGGCGGCATCCTGCAGGTGGACGTGGTGGAGCGGCAGCCGGTGGTGGCATGGCGGACCCGCGAGGGCCTGTCGCTGCTGGACGAGACCGGCGCCTATATCGGCGAGCTTCCGGCGCGCGAGGATCGCACCGATCTGCCGCTGATCGCGGGGGAGGGGGCGGACAAGGTCGTGCCCGAGGCCCTGGCGATCATCGCCGCCGCCACGCCCCTGGACGGGCGTCTGCGCGGGTTAGTGCGGGTGGGCGAACGGCGCTGGGACGTGGTGCTGGACCGCAACCAGCGCATCATGCTGCCGACCGAGGCGCCGGTGCGCGCGCTGGAGCGGGTGATCGCGCTGAGCGAGGCGCAGGACATGCTGGCGCGCGACGTGGCCGTCGTTGACATGCGGCTGGGCGCACGCCCGACGCTGCGGATGAGCGACAACGCGGTCAAGGACTGGTGGCATCTGAGGAAGATCAGTTCCGACAGGAATTAATGCCCCGCAGAGGGCAGCAAGACACAACGGTTAAAAAAGCAAGAAGAACGACGGGCAGCGGTAAATGACGGATCTCTATCAATCACAGCGGGCCATGCGGCAGATGCGCCAGCAGGCCCTTCAGCGCGGTGTCATCGCCATTCTGGACGTGGGCAGTTCCAAGATCGCCTGCCTTGTCCTGCGCTTCGACGGCACCGTGCGCCTGTCGGACGACAACTCCATCGGCGCGCTGGCAGGCCAGTCCGGGTTCCGCGTGGTGGGCGCGGCGACGACCCGGTCGCGCGGGGTGCAGTTCGGCGAGATCACCGCGATGCAGGAGACCGAGCGCGCCATCCGTACCGCGCTGCAGGCCGCGCAGAAGATGGCCGAAGTGCGCGTCGACCACGTGATCGCCTGTTTCTCGGGCGCGCAGCCCCGCTCCTATGGTCTGGACGCCAAGGTCGAGCTGGAAGGCAATGTCGTCACCGAGAACGAGGTTGCGCGGGTGCTGGCCTCCTGCGATGTCCCCGAGTACGGGGCAGGGCGCGAGGTGCTGCACGCCCAGCCGGTGAACTTTGCCCTTGATCACCGCTCGGGCCTGTCGGACCCGCGCGGACAACTGGGGCATGAACTGGCCGTGGACATGCACATGCTGACGGTGGACTCTGACGCCATCCAGAACCTCGTGCATTGTATCAAGCGCTGTGACCTCGAGCTCGCGGGGATCGCGAACTCGGCCTATGTCTCGGGCATCTCGGCGCTGGTCGAGGACGAGCAGGAGCTGGGCTCGGCCTGTGTCGACATGGGCGGCGGTACGACCTCGGTCTCGATCTTCATGAAGAAGCACATGATCTATGCCGATTGCGTGCGCATGGGTGGGGACCACGTCACGCAGGACATCTCGATGGGCCTTGCCGTGCCGATGGCCAATGCCGAGCGGATCAAGACCTTTTACGGTGGGGTGCACGCCACCGGCATGGACGACCGCGAGATGATCGAGATCGGCGGCGATACCGGCGACTACGAGCACGACCGGCGGCGGGTGTCGCGGGCCGAGCTGATCGGCATCATGCGGCCACGCGTCGAGGAGATCCTCGAAGAGGTCCGCGAGCGGCTGGACGCTGCGGGTTTCTCGTACCTGCCGAGCCAGCAGATCGTGCTGACGGGCGGGGGCAGCCAGACGCCGGGCCTTGACGGGCTGGCGGCGCGCATCCTTGGCCAGCAGGTGCGGCTGGGACGCCCGCTGCGGGTGCAGGGGCTGCCGCAATCGGCCACCGGACCGGGCTTTGCCTCGGCGGTCGGCCTGTCGCTTTTCGCAGCTCATCCACAGGACGAATGGTGGGACTTCGAAATCCCTGTGGATAGATATTCGTCTCGCTCGATCCGCCGGGCGGTCAAGTGGTTCAAGGATAATTGGTGAGGCGAACGTTAGCGTTAAACAGAATCAGGTGACCGGGATCGTCGGTTTTGCTAGGGTTATCCACAGGGGCCGTCAGAGCCCGTGGCAGACTGAGCAGTCTTCCTAGACACGACAGATGATTCTGAACTCCGATCGGGGTGTCCGGCCATCGCGCCAGGCGTCCGGGCTCGGTTTTAGTGTCACATTCACCAAAATCCGCAACATCTTGGCGGTTTGGCGAAATACCGCCGGGCTTCGTCAATTTGTGAGCATATTTTGTATAACTTCTGTGTTTTTTGGGTGACGCTCGGTCGCGTTAGCTATACAGTCATAACCAAATAGCCGCCCGGCAGAGGCGGTGGTGTGCGTGAACCGATTAATGACAGGCGGAACCCAAAAATGACTTTGAATCTCTCGATCCCAGGCCAGGAAGATCTCAAGCCCCGTATTACGGTTTTCGGTGTCGGTGGCGCCGGGGGTAACGCGGTCAACAACATGATCGAGAAGAAGCTCGACGGCGTCGAGTTTGTGGTGGCCAACACCGATGCGCAGGCGCTGCAGCAAAGCGCCGCCACCAGCCGCATCCAGATGGGCGTGAAGGTGACCGAGGGGCTGGGTGCCGGGGCCCGTGCCGCCGTGGGCGCCGCCGCCGCCGAAGAAAGCATCGAGGAGATCGTCGATCACCTCGCTGGTGCGCACATGTGCTTCATCACCGCCGGCATGGGCGGCGGCACCGGGACCGGCGCCGCGCCGATCATCGCGCAGGCTGCCCGTGAGCTTGGTGTCCTGACCGTGGGCGTGGTGACCAAACCCTTCCAGTTCGAAGGCGCCAAGCGGATGCGCCAGGCGGAGGAGGGCGTCGAGGCGCTGCAGAAGATGGTCGATACCCTGATCATCATCCCCAACCAGAACCTGTTCCGCCTCGCCAACGAGAAGACGACCTTTACCGAGGCGTTCTCGATGGCCGACGACGTGCTGTACCAGGGTGTGAAGGGCGTGACCGACCTGATGGTCCGTCCGGGCCTGATCAACCTCGATTTTGCCGACGTCCGCGCCGTGATGGACGAGATGGGCAAGGCCATGATGGGGACCGGCGAGGCCGAGGGCGAAGATCGCGCCATCCAGGCCGCCGAGAAGGCCATCGCCAACCCGCTGCTGGACGAGATCTCGCTGCGCGGGGCGAAGGGCGTGCTGATCAACATCACCGGCAGCCACGACCTGACCCTGTTCGAACTGGACGAAGCGGCCAACCGCATCCGCGAGGAAGTGGACCCGGACGCGAACATCATCGTCGGCTCGACGCTGGACGAGACCATGGAAGGCACCATGCGCGTGAGCGTTGTGGCCACCGGCATCGACGCCAGCGAAGTGGCGGAAATCCCGGTGCCGCGCCGGTCGCTGTCGCAGCCGCTGCAAAAGCCCGCGACCGCTGCCGCGGCCACGCTGGAGCCGATGGTCGAGGAAGTGGCCATGGCGCAGGAGCCGGAAGCCGAGCCCTCGCTGTTCACCGGCATGGAGCAGGAGCCGGTTGTCGAACACCGCCAGCCGGAACCGCGCCGCGTTGCGACCGGGTATGACGACGAGCCGGAACTGCGGGGCGACGACGGCCTGCCGCCGCCGGCGTACCGTCCGAACGTCCCGGCCTTCGAGCCGCAGACCGACGCCTACGAGGAAGAAGTCTCTCCCGAGACCTTCGTTGCGCCCAAAGCTCCGGCCCCGGGCACGCCTTCGCCGGAAACGCTGCGCCGCCTGCAGGCCGCTGCCGCCGCCCAGAAATCGCCGGGCGGGATCAACCGCCGCGAGCCGCTGGAACTGAACCGCCAGCCGGCCGAGAAGAAGGGCTTTGGCATCAACTCGCTGATCAACCGGATGACCGGCCATGCCGGTGACGTTCCGGCCGAGCGCCCGGCCGCCAAGCCGGTGCGTCAGCAGCCCACGGTGCGCCACACCGAGAGCGCGCAGCGGGCCCAGGCCGAGCCCGACCGGGACCAGGAACGCATCGAAATTCCGGCGTTTCTGCGGCGTCAGGCGAATTAATCTCGTCACGAAATAAACTCGAAGGGGTCGCCAAGTGGCGGCCCTTTCTGTTTTAAATCAATGATTTGTGGCGCGATTAGCGGGGTTTTGCCAGTTTGTTACAGGCATGTTTCAATCGGTTGCAAAGATTGAGTTGAGGGTTTGCGCCCCTGCGACTACCTCATTCACATCCAGGCCCGGAGTGGGTTTGGCGAATGGGTTAGAGACGGGGCAGATCCTTGCAGAATACGCTCAAATCACCGGTGGTTTTCGAAGGCGTCGGCCTGCACACGGGCTCTGACGTCCGGATGGTGCTGCGCCCCGCTTCGGCCGGTCATGGCATCTGGTTCCGCCGTACCGACATCCATATCGGCAACGCGATGATCCCGGCCCTATGGGACGTGGCCGAACGCTCGCCGCTCTGCACCAAGCTGGTCAACCAGTCGGGTGTGTCCGTTTCCACCGTCGAACACGTGATGGCCGCGCTGGCCGGTTGCGGCGTGCACAACGCCCTGATCGAGATCGACGGTCCCGAAGTTCCGATCCTCGACGGCTCGTCCGCGCCCTTCGTGCGCGGCATCATGGCGCGCGGCGTCCGCCGCCTGAACGCGCCGGTTCTGGCCTTTCAGGTCATGCAGGAAGTTACCGTCGAGAAGGACGGGGCCCGCGCGACGCTGAAGCCCGCCGACAAGTTCGAGATCGAGTTCCACATCGACTTTGCCGATGCCGCCATTGGCCGCCAGAGCAAGCGGCTCGACATGCGCAACGGCTCCTTCGCCCGCGAACTCTGCGACAGCCGTACCTTCTGCCGTCAGTCCGACGTCGATGCCATGCACGAGAACGGGCTGGCGCTGGGTGGCACCATGACCAACGCTGTCGTCGTCGATGGCGACCGGGTGCTGAGCCCGGGCGGCTTCCGTCACCCCGACGAGGCCGTGCGCCACAAGATGCTCGACGCGCTCGGCGACCTTGCGCTTGCCGGTGGGCCGATCTTTGGCCACTACATCGGTGAACGTGCCGGTCACTCGCTCACCAATACCCTGCTGCGCGAGCTGTTCCACACCCCCGGCGCGGTCCGTACCGTGCTGTGCGACGAGGCCATGGCGGCACGTCTGCCGGGGCAGGGTCTGGTCTTTTCGGAAATCCCGAACGTCGCCTGACGCGATGCGCGCCATGCGGTTGACCTCGCCCCGCAGGGCGCCCATAAGCCATTTTGCACCAGATGTTTCTGTGCTAGACCGACCCCAAGCCGGGGTAATCCGGTCGCGAGGACAAGGGTAGTTACGCATGATGGGCGGCATGTTGCGGGCCAAGGCTTTGAGCGCATTGATCCTGGCGGTTGGGCTTTCGGCCTGTGGCGGTGACGGCGGTGTATCCAAGAGCGCCATTTCACTGGAAGCCTATACGCCGGACCAGATCTTCGAACGCGGCGAGTTCGAGATCTCGCGGGGCCGCGAGGCGGATGCGGCCTATTTCTTTTCCGAGATCGAACGCCTCTATCCCTATTCCGACTGGGCCAAACGGTCGCTGATCATGCAGGCCTATGCCCTGCACGAGGGCGGCAGCTATGAAGAGAGCCGGGCCGCGGCGCAGCGTTTCCTCGACTACTATCCGACGGACGAGGACGCGGCCTATGCCCAGTACCTGCTGGCGCTGAGCTATTACGACCAGATCGACGAGGTCGGCCGCGATCAGGGCCTGACCTTCCAGGCGCTGCAGTCGCTGCGCAGGGTGATCGAGCTCTATCCCGACAGCGAGTATGCCTCGGCGGCGATCCTGAAGTTCGACCTGGCCTTCGACCATCTGGCCGGCAAGGAAATGGAAGTGGGGCGCTATTACCTGCGTCACAAGCATTTTGCGGCGGCGACCAACCGGTTCCGCGTGGTGGTCGAGGACTTCCAGACCACGACGCACACGCCCGAAGCGCTGTTCCGCCTGATCGAGTGCTACCTGTCGCTGGGTCTTGACGACGAGGCGCAGACGGCCGGTGCCATCCTTGGCTACAACTTCCAGTCCAGCGACTGGTACAAGGACGGGTACAAGCTGCTGACCAGCAAGGGCCTTGAGATGAAGGTGCAGGGCGACAGCTGGCTGGCAAAGGTCTATCGCCAGACCGTCAAGGGCGCATGGCTCTGAGCCGTAACGGGCCGGTTCGCCTGACGGATCCTGCAGATGCTGCGCGCGCTTGAAATCCGCGATATTCTCATCATCGACCGGCTGGACATCGCGTTCCAGCCGGGTCTGAACGTTCTGACCGGCGAAACCGGGGCGGGGAAGTCGATCCTGCTGGATTCGCTGGGATTCGTGCTGGGCTGGCGCGGCCGCGCCGATCTGGTGCGGCAGGGGGCAGAGCAGGGCGAGGTGACTGCCGTCTTCGACCTCGCGCCGGACCATCCCGCGCGGGCAGTGCTGGAAGAGGCGGGCCTGCCTGCGGGTGAGGAACTGATCCTGCGGCGGGTGAACGGCGGGGACGGGCGCAAGACGGCGTGGATCAATGACCGCCGGGCCAGCGGCGAGGTGCTGCGGGCGCTGTCGGACACGCTGGTCGAGCTGCATGGTCAGCATGACGACCGGGGCCTGCTGAACCCGCGCGGACACCGCGACATGCTCGACACTTTCGCGGGGCTCGAGGCGGAGCGCGTGGCAGTCCGCACGGCCTGGGCCACGGCGCGCGAGGCCCGCAAGGCGGTGGCCGAGACCGAGGCGGCGCTGGCGGCCGTCCGCGCCGAAGAGGACTTCCTGCGCCATTCGGTGGCGGAACTCGACAAGATCGACCCCAAACCGGGCGAGGACGCCGAACTCGACGCGCGGCGGCGTCTGATGCAGGGGGCCGAGCGCATCCGCACCGACATCGCGCGGGCGCACGAGATACTTGGGCCGCAGGGCGCCGAGGCGGCGCTGGGGGATGCGATCCGCTGGCTGGAGGGGGCTGCCGACAAGGCGGAGGGAACCCTCGACGGTGCGCTTGCCGCGCTGAGCCGGGCGATGATCGAACTGGGCGAGGCGCAGGACGGGGTCGAGCAGAGCCTCGACCGACTGGATTTCGACCCGCGCGAGCTGGAAGCGACCGAGGAGCGGCTGTTCGCCATCCGGGCGTTGGCGCGCAAGCATGGGATCGTCGCGGACGATCTGGGCGCCTTCGCCGGGGAATTGCGGCAGAGGCTTGCCCGGCTCGATGCGGGCGACGCGGACCTGGCGGAACGGCAGGAGGCCCTGAGCCATGCCGAGGCCGCCTATGACAAGGCCGCCGATACACTGTCGGCAGCGCGGCGCGCGGCGGCCGGGCGGCTCGATGCGGCGGTGATGGCCGAACTCGCGCCGCTGAAGATGGAGCGCGCCGTGTTCCACACCGACGTGGCAGAGGGGGAAGCGGGACCGGACGGGCGGGACGCGGTCGCCTTTACCGTCGCGACCAACCCCGGCGCGCCCGCAGGTCCGCTGAACAAGATCGCCTCGGGCGGGGAACTGAGCCGGTTCCTGCTGGCGCTGAAGGTCTGCCTGACCGGCGAGAACTCCGGCGTCACCATGATCTTCGACGAGATCGACCGGGGCGTGGGTGGGGCGACCGCCGACGCGGTGGGCCGGCGGCTCGCGTCGCTTGCTCGCAACGGGCAGGTGCTGGTCGTGACCCATTCGCCGCAGGTCGCTGCGCGCGGGGGCCATCACTGGCGGGTGCAGAAACAGGTGGCCAACGATGCCACGCTGTCCACCGTCGTGCCGGTGGCCGAGTCCGACCGGATCGACGAGATCGCGCGGATGCTGGCCGGGGATACCATCACCAAGGAGGCCCGGGCGGCGGCCCGCGCCCTGCTGGACGGATAGGCCGATGACCGACACCCCGGATGACCGCTCTCTCGATCCCGAAGACTGGGAGGCGTTCCGGGGCCGGGCCCATGCCATTCTCGATGCCGCGATTTCGCGGATGGAGAGCGCGGGCGAAGGCCCAGTCTGGCGCGCGCCGACGGAGGCGCTGAAAACATCCTTTGAACGGGACCTGCCGTGGCAGGGGCAGGGGGGCGACGCGGTGGCAGAGCAGATCGCGGCGCTGCTGCCCTATGGTGTCGGCAATACCCATCCCCGGTTCTTCGGCTGGGTGCACGGGGCGGGGACGCCGGGCAACATGGTGGCCGAGATCGCGGCTGCGGCGATGAACGCCAACCTTGGCGGGCGGGATCATGGCGCGATGTATGTCGAGAAGCAGGTCGTGCGCTGGTGCCGCGGCCTGTTCGGCTTTCCGGAGGAGGCCAGCGGGCTGATCGTTTCGGGGACCTCGCTGGCGACGGTGGTGGCGCTGAAGGCGGCCCGCGACCGGGCAACCGGCTTTGGCGCGCGGGCGGAGGGTGTCGGCGGTGCGGGGCTGGTCGGCTATACCTCGACCCAGACCCATGCCTGTGTCGCGCGGGCCTTTGATATTCTCGGCCTTGGCACCGGTGCGCTGCGGATGATTCCGACCAATGCCGCCTTCGAGATCGATATCGACGCGCTGGAACAGGCGATCCGCGCCGACCGGGCGGCGGGGCTGATGCCCTTCGCGCTGATCGGAACGGCGGGGAGCGTCAACCTCGGCTCGATCGACGATCTGGACCGGCTCGCGGACATCGCCGCGCGTGAGGGCATGTGGTATCACGTCGACGGGGCTTTCGGGGCGCTGGCGATCCTCGACGAGGGCATCCGCCCGAGGCTGGCGGGGATCGCGCGGGCCGACAGCCTTGCCTTCGATTTTCACAAGTGGCTGCAGGTCAACTACGATGCGGGTTTCGTGCTGATCCGCTCGGAAGAGGCGCATCGGCGCGCGTTCTCGGACCGACCCGACTACCTTGCCGGGGCCGAGCGCGGGCTGGCGGCGGGCAACCCCTGGCCGGTGGAATACGGGCCAGAGCTGTCACGCGGGTTCCGGGCGCTGAAGATCTGGGCGCAGATCGCCGAGCATGGCATGACCCGGCTGGGCGAGGTGGTGTCGCGCAACTGCGTGCAGGCGCGCTACCTTGGCGGCCTTGTCGATGCCACACCGGAGCTGGAACGGCTGGCGCCGGTGGCGCTGAACATCTGCTGTTTCCGCTTCCTAGCGGGCGCGATTCCCGACACGACGCTGAATGCGCTGAACGAGGAAATCGTGATCGAACTGCAGGAGCAGGGGATCGCCGCGCCCTCGACGACGATGATCGGCGGGGTCAAGGCGATCCGGGTGAACCTGACCAATCACCGGACCCGGCAGTCGGACCTCGATCTGCTGGTGCGGGAGGTCTGTCGGATCGGCGCGGAGCTGGCCGCGCGCTGCTGATCAGCGGGCGCAGTTGTAGGCGTAGACCTTCTCGGTCTCGCCCGGGGGCGTGAACTCGATGTGGTCGAGCCGGGCGCCGTAGCTGATCAGGTCGACGGGGAAGGTCGCGATGCCCGCTTCCTTGACCATCACCTTCTGCCCCTCGATCCCGTAGGAGACGCGCAGGGCCTCGCCGCCGGTTTCGAGCATCAGGAGAATGCCGTAGTCGAAGGTGATCGGGTCGCTGCATTGCGACAGGGTGGTGCCGGGGTTCAGGCGCAGCGGTTCGGAGCGCATGGTCCAGCGGCCGACGAGAAAGCTGGGCGCGGCGGGCTTGAACGTGTCATAGCCCTTCATCACGCGGTATTCCTCGATGTAGGCCTCGAAGCTGCGGCTTTCGCGCAGCTGGGACAGGTAGAGGTCGGGATCGGACTCGCGCAGCTCCTCGAAATAGGTCTGGGCCCGTCCGTCGAGCGTGTGCAGGACGCCGAAGTAGAGGGCGATCGCGGCGACCGAGAGTCCGAGATACGCGAGCTCCGCCCGGCCCGGCCGGTAGGTGCGCCATTGTCCCGAGGTCGCCATTTCGAGGTCCTTTCCGTCAAAACCAGTGATGTTTCCCAGAAATTCCGACCGGAAGGGCTTTGCATTGCCGTCCTCAAAGTCGTAGCTGGGGGCGACCCGACCATTCGGACTGCCGGGCCCGCCGCGCCGCCTCTATAGGCTTCCGCGTCAGATTTCACAATTGCTGCACATCAAAGATGACCGATACAACCACAAGCGACCTCGTCAACCCGCCCTCCGACAACCGAAACGTCTCGATCATCGCGCTGTCGATCATCGCCATCGGAATCGGGGTGGTCACGGGGATCGGGGCCATCGTCCTGCGGTACCTGATCTCGGTCATCCACGACTTCTTCTTCCTCGGGATCTTCTCGTTCGACTACGACGCCAACATTCCGACGCCGCCGGCGCCCTACGGGCCGCTGGTGATCCTTGCGCCGGTGGTGGGCGGGGCGATCGTGCTCTGGCTGGTGCGGCGCTTTGCGCCGGAGGCCAAGGGCCACGGCGTGCCCGAGGTGATGGACGCGATCTATTACCGCGGCGGGCACATCCGCCCGCAGGTGGTGCTGGTCAAGTCGCTGGCCTCGGCGCTCTCCATCGGATCGGGGGCTTCGGTCGGGCGCGAGGGGCCGATCATCCAGATCGGTTCGGGGATCGGTTCGGTGCTGGGGCGCATGTTCCGGCTGCGCAGCTGGCAGGTGATCACCATGGTGGCCGCCGGCGCGGGGGCGGGGATTGCCGCCACCTTCAACACGCCGCTCGGCGCGGTGCTGTTCGCGGTCGAGCTGATGCTGCCGGAGTTCAGCGCGCGCACGCTGTTGCCCGTGGTTCTGGCCACCGGGACGGCGACCTATGTCGGGCGCGCGGCCTTCGGGATCGAGCCTGCCTTTCTCGTCGCGGCGCACAACCGGCCCGACGTTTTCGTGCCGCTGTCGGTCGACATGCTGCCGCTCTACGTCATCTTCGGCCTGCTGGCCGGGGTGGCCGCATGGCTGTTCGTCAAGGTGCTGTACCGCACCGAGGACCTGTTCGACGGCTGGAAGGCCAATCCCTACCTCAAGAACGCGCTGGGGATGCTGTCGCTGGGCATCCTGTTCTACGTGCTGCTGCTGACCACCGGTCAGTACCACACCGAGAGCGTGGGCTACGCCACCATCGAGGCGGTGCTGACGGGCCAGTTGGCCGCGCCGGGCTTTCTGCTCCTGCTTTTCGTGCTGAAGATGATCGCCACCTCGGTCTCGCTGGGGGCAGGGGCCTCGGGCGGGGTGTTCTCGCCCTCTCTGTTCCTCGGGGCGATGCTGGGCGGGGCCTTTGGCGGCGCGCTCGACCTGATGTTCCCGCACCTCGGGTTCCACTCGGTGACCTTCGCGCTGATCGGGATGGCCGGGATCGTGGGCGCCTCGACCGGGGCCGCCATCACCTCGATCATGATGCTGTTCGAGATGACCGGCGATTACACCATCACCGTTGCCGCGATCATCGCGGTGGTCTGCGCGGTGGGCGTGCGCCGCTGGCTGTCGGAGGATGACATCTACACCACCAAGCTCAGCCGCCGGGGACACCACATTCCGCGCGAGAGCCGTTCGCACAGCTTCTCGATCCGGCGCATCCGCGAGCTGATGATGCCCGCCGTTGCGGTGCTGGAGAAATCCGACCTGGGCAGCAGCGGTGTCGTCGATACCGAACTGGGAGCCGAGCGGGTCTATGCGGTGGTGACCGAGGGCCGCCATGTGGTCGGGATCGTGCGGGTGCACCCCGAGGATCCGACCAAGCGCCACGGTCCGATCATCGCGCCGGTCGGCTATGCGCAGGAGTCGAGCTTTCTGCAGAGCGCGATGACCCTGATGGCGGACCGCGACCACGCGGCGCTGCTGGTTCTGCCCGAGAAGGCGATGCCGAGGGCCGAGAACGTGATCGGCGTGCTGACGCGCGATGCCATTGCCGCCTCGGTTCTGCGGGATTACCGGAGCTGACGCGCGCAAGCGGGTGATTTCCGTGGAGTTTCGGGTGGACAAGGTATCGGTCGCTGCCGCTATCCTGTGCCCGTGACACGGCGTGTGAGAGGTCGACATGGTAGAGCGGCAGGGGCGGATCAACCGGCGGTGCGGCAGGGCTGAGAGTGCCCGAGCGGCGCGGGCCGCGCGTTGAGGTCGCACAGGCACATGGGGCGCACGCCGCTGCCGGGCGAGCTTCGCAAGGGCTGGGTGATGCTGCGGCGTCGCGGGCCGGCGCAGTTCCGGTTCTGGCTGATCGCGCTGCTGATCGGCACCGGGGCGGGCTGTGCCTCGATGGTGTTCCGCATGGGAATCGACTGGCTGCAATCGACCCTCTATCGCACCGAGGACGTCCTGCACCTGCACAGCCACGCAGGCACGCTGCCGTGGTACATGGTGCTCCTGATCCCGGTTGTCGGTGGCCTTGTGGTGGGGATCATCCTGAACCGCTTTACCGATGATGGCCGGGTGCGCTCGGTCGCCGACGTGATCGAGGGGGCCGCGCTGAAGGATGGCCGGGTCGAGATCAGGGCGGGGCTTGCCTCGGCGGTGGCGTCGTGGATCACGCTCAGCTCCGGCGGCTCGTCGGGGCGGGAGGGGCCGGTGGTGCACATGGCCGGGGTGCTGGCGACATGGGTGTCGGACCGGCTGCGCTATGACGGGGTGACCGCGCGCGACCTGCTGGGCTGCGCGGTGGCGGCGGCGGTCTCGGCCTCGTTCAACGCGCCGATCGCCGGATCGCTCTTTGCCATGGAAGTGATCCTGCGGCATTTCGCGATTTCGGCCTATGCGCCCATCGTCATCGCCTCGGTCGCGGGGACGGTGGTGAACCGGCTGGCCTTTGGCGATGTCACCGAGTTCACGCTGCCCGAGGCGAGCGTGCTGGAGTTCTACGGCGAGCTGCCTGCCTACCTGCTGTTGGGCCTGATCTCGGGGCTTGTGGCGGTGGCGCTGATGCGGTCGATCTTCTGGGCGGAGACCGTGGGGGACCGGGTGCAGAAGCTGCTGCACATGCCGCCGGTGCTGCGCCCCGCCGTGGCCGGGTTGCTGCTGGGGCTGCTGGCGATCCGGTTTCCGCATGTCATCGGCGTGGGGTACGAGACCACTTCGGCCGCGCTGACGGGGCAGTTGTTGCTGCACGATGCGATCGTCTTTGCGGTGATCAAGGCCATCGCTGTCTCGATCACCATCGGCGGGCGCATGGGGGGCGGGGTCTTTTCGCCCTCGCTGATGATGGGGGCGCTGACCGGGCTCGTCTTCGGGATCGTTGCCACGGCGATCTTTCCCGAGGTGTCGGGATCCGAAACGCTCTATGCGCTGGCGGGCATGGGGGCGGTGGCCGCCGCCGTGCTCGGGGCGCCGATCTCGACCACGCTGATCGTTTTCGAACTGACCGGCGACTGGCAGACCGGGCTGGCGCTGATGGTGTCCGTCTCACTCTCGACTGCGCTGGCCTCGCGGCTGGTGGACCGGTCGTTCTTTCTGACTCAGCTGGCGCGGCGGCGCATTCACCTTGCGCGCGGGCCCGCCTACCTGCTGGCGCTGCTGCGCGCGGGGGCGGTCATGCGCCCGCTGGGCAGCGCGCGGGGCGCTGACGAGGAGAGTTGCCGCGCGCTGATGGCGGAGGGCGTCCTGATCGACGCCTCGGCCACGCTGGAAGCCGCGATGCCGCTGTTCGAAAGCCGGGACCTTGCCTTTGTTCCGGTGGTCGCGGGGAGTGGAAGCGATGCGCCCGAACTGATCGGCGCGCTTTATCACATCGACGCGCTGAAGGCCTACAACCGGGTGCTGGCGGCGACGGCGAAGGAAGAACATTCCTGAGTCGCGGCGGCGGTGGGGCAACGAACGCCCTGGCCAGAAAGACGAAGGCCCGGACGTGCCGGGCCTGTCGCTCAGATCTCTTCGACGGTCACCGCGTCGCTGGGATAGAAGGCGAGATGGCCCTTGATCTCGGCCACGGCCTCGAACGGGTCCTCGTAGCTCCAAGCCGCGTTCTCGTGCGTGGTGGAGCGGGTGACGATGGAGTAGTAGCTCGCGTCACCCTTCCAGCGGCAATGGGTACTGTGGTCGGAGCGATCGAGGAAGGCCATCGCGATGTCTTCGCGCGGGAAGTAGATGACCGGGGGGTAATCCCCCTCCGTCAGTTCAAGGGCGTTCGTGGATTCTCCCAGCACGGCGCCACCGGACCGGACAGTCCATTTGCCGGCTGCCCTGCGGATTTTGATATGATCGGCCATCTGACGTTCTCCCCATTCACCGTGATGTCCTGCCCTGTGCCTGTAACACGTTCATGTCACGAGCATGTTTCTAGAGGGGGGCAGCCGCGGCATCCAACCATAGATTGGCAGCCTTGCCCACCCGCGGTCCGATTTTTTCCCTAACGTCATGATGATAGGCGTTGAGCCAGTCGCGTTCCTCGCGGCTGAGCATCTCGGTCACAATCAGACGGCGGTCGATGGGCACCCAGGTCAGGGTCAGCCAGTCGAGGAAGTTGCGCTCGGGGTCGCCGCCCGGAAGCGGGTCGGCCTCGCGCACCACCAGCAGGTTCTCGATGCGGATGCCAAAGGCGCCCTCGCGGTAGTAGCCGGGCTCGTTCGAGAGGATCATACCGGGTTCCAGCGGGACCGAGCTGACCTTGCTGAGGCGCTGTGGGCCTTCGTGGACGCTGAGATAGGCGCCGACGCCGTGGCCGAGACCGTGGTTGAAGTCCTGCCCTGCCATCCAGAGCGGCAGGCGGCCGATCATCTCGATATCGCGCCCGGCGAGGCCGGTGGGCCAGCGCAGCCGCGACATGCCGATCATGCCCTGCAGCACGCGGGTAAAGGCGCGGCGTTCCTCGTCGCCCGGCACGCCGATGGCGACGGTGCGGGTGATGTCGGTGGTTCCGTCGAGATACTGGCCGCCGCTGTCGACCACGATCAGGTGGCCGTCCTCGAGGCGGCTGTTGGTCTCTTCGGTGACGCGGTAGTGCATGATCGCGCCGTTGGGGCCGGTGCCCGCGATGGTCTCGAAACTGATGTCCTGCAGGGCGTTGTCCTTGCGGCGGCAGGCTTCGAGGTGGGTCACCACGTCGATCTCGGTCAGGCTCCCGGCGGGCTGATCGTCGAGCCACGCGAGGAACTCGATCATCGCGGCGGCGTCGCGCAGGTGGGCCTGGACGGTGCCCTCGATCTCGGCGGCGTTCTTGCGGGCCTTGGGCAGGGCGCAGGGGTCGCTGCCCGCCACCATGCGGGAGCCGAGCGCGTCGGCCACGCCCTGCGGCGCGGTGGTCTTGTCGACGCGGATGCGGCCCGAGAGGGCGGAGAGGGCATCGACGAAAGCCTCGGGCGGGTGCACCGTGACTGTGGCGCCGAGATGGTCGCCAAGCTCGGCGAGCTTGGCGGCGGCGATGAAGAGATCGACGCTGGCGTCCGCGTGCAGGATGGCAAAGCAATGGGCCAGCGGATTGCGTTCGATATCGGAGCCGCGGATGTTCAGCAGCCACATCACCGAGTCGGGCTGGGTGATCACCGCGGCGTCCTGGCGGGCCCTGCGCAGTTCGGCGGCGAGGCGGGCGCATTTGTCGGTGGCGCTTTCCCCGGCGAACTCGATCGGATGGGCCTTGACCGGGTTCATCGGCGGGGCGGGCTGGTCGGACCAGATGCGGTCCACGAGGTTGTCGGTCGGCACCATCTCGATGCCGGTTCCGTCGAGCTCGCTGTCCCAGCCCTCGACCTGGCCGACGGTATGCAGCCAGGGGTCGAACCCGACCTTGCCGCCGTCCGGAAGCTGCTGGATGAGCCATTCGGAGAGCGACACGTCGGGCCAGGGGACCGGGGTGTAGACATCGGCGACCTGCGCCTTGACCTGCGTGCGGTAGCGGCCATCGATGAAGACCCCGGCGATGTGGGTCAGGGCGGCGCAGAACCCGGCCGAGCCGGTGAAGCCGGTGAGCCATGCCAGGCGGGCGTCGCGCTCGGCCACGTATTCGCCCTGGTGGACGTCGGCGCGGGGCACGAGGAACCCGTCGAGCCCGTCCTTTGCAAGTTCTGAGCGCAGCGCCTGCAGGCGCGGGGGGCCCTGCTCGGGGCGGGCGGATACCTCGAAACTCTGGAACATTGTGCTCTCCCGGAACTTGGTTGTCGGGCGGAGGGAAACGCGAACGCCCCGGGAACGCAAGCCCTTCGAGACACAACGTGAAATCTTTGCTATGCTTGGAGGATGCCGAACATCGGCGAAATTTCGAACAATTGAATATCTGGTAGGTAATTACAGCCCGGACCGTCCATGGACAGAGCGAAGCACGGGGATTTCGCGGCACTGGAGAAAGACATCTGGGCCCGCCCGGATGTCGTGCAGGGCTATGCCAGGGAATTCACGCTCGCGGCGCTGCAATCGGTGCCGACGCTGGTGGCGCAATCCGGCGCGGGGCGGGGGGACGATGCGCTCGACATCTGCTGCGGACACGGGATCGTCACCGAGGCGCTGATCCGGGTCGAGGCCCATGTGACGGGGCTGGATTTCTCGCCCGCCATGCTTGAACTGGCGCGGGCGCGGGTCCCGGCGGCGACCTTCATTCCCGGCAATGCCATGCAACTGCCCTTTGGCGACGCCCGCTTTGACGCGGTCACCATCGGGTTCGGCATCGCGCACGTTCCCGACCCGGCGGTTGCGCTGGCCGAGGCGCGGCGGGTGCTGCGACCGGGCGGCAGACTCGCCTTCTCTGTCTGGGACGGGCAGGACGTGGCCAGCGCGCTGACCTATGTCTTCGAGGCCGCAGAACAGTACGGCGATCCGGCGCTTGCCCTGCCGCCGGGGCCGGGCCCCAGCGATTTCGCGGTGCGCTCCTTCGCGATTCCGGCGCTGGAAGAGGCCGGGTTCTCGCGCATCAACTTCGATTACGTGCCCAGCGTCTGGACGGTGGACGACCCTGGCGCGCCCTATGACCATTTCCTTGAGGGAACGGTGCGGGGCGCGGCGCTGCTGGGCCGCCAGCCCGAGGCGAACGCGGCGGCCATCCGCGCGGCAGTGGCGGCGCGGGTCCGGAAGGAACTGGGCGAGGTGGGGCCGTGGACCGTGCCGCTGCCTTCTGTCGTAATCTCGGCCACCGCGATCTGAGGCCGGATCAGCCCACCTGGTAGGGCAGCACGCCGCGCTCGTCGTTGTTGATGGTCAGCCGCCGTTCGAGCGGCGGGACCGAGCGCTGGTGGCAGGTCTTGCGCTCGCAGATGCGGCAGGAAATGCCGATGGGTTCGAAGGCCGAGGCATTGGTGACGTCGAGGTTGTCGGCATAGACGAGGCTGTCGGCGTGGCGCACCTCGCAGCCCAGCGAAATGGCGTAGCGGCGGACCGGCGCCCCGTAGGAGCCGCCGGACTTGGACACGTCCCGTGCAAGGCTGATGTACCGCACGCCGTCCGGGGTTTCGGCCAGTTGCAGCAGGAAGCGGCCGGGGGTTTCGAAAGCGCGATGCACGTTCCACAGGGGGCAGGCCCCGCCGAAGCGCGCGAACTGGAGGCGGGTGGCGCTGTGCCGCTTGGTGATGGTGCCGGCCTGATCGACGCGGACGAAGAAGAAAGGGATCCCCTTGTTGCCGGGGCGCTGCAGGGTCGAGAGGCGGTGCGCGACCTGTTCGACCGAGGCGCCGAACCGGGCCGAGAGGATTTCGAGATCGTGGCGGCATTCCTGCGCGGCGGCAAGGAAGGCGCTGTAGGGCATCTGGGCCGCCCCGGCGAAGTAGTTGGCGAGCCCGATCTTGGCGATGGCACGTGCCTCTTCGCTGTGGAAGCGGGCGAAATCGAGGGTCGCCTCGATCAGCTTGTCATGTTCGAGCAGGGCCAGTTGCAGCAGCAGCTGGAAGGTCTGGGTCGAGGGCGTGGCGCGCGACGAGATGTGCAGGACCCGCGCGCGCGGATCGAAACGGCGCAGCGACTCGCCCTCGGCCACTTCCACCGTGATCCCGAGCCGGGCGAGGCGGGCAAGGGCGACGTCGCGGATGCTCTGCCCGTCCTGGGCCTGGGCCGAGAGGCTTTCGGCGGCGCGGTCCATCGCGTCGATGTAGTTGTCGCAGTAGTGGAAGAAGTCGCGGACCTCGTCCCAGGGGCTGGCCTGAAGGCGGGCGTCGTCACGGCCAAGCGCCTCGTCGAGCGAGGCGAGGCGTTCGTGCATCCGGCGGTAGGCGCGGTGGAGTTCGATGAAGGCGCGGGCGAGGGCGGGGGCGTTGGAGGCGGCGAGCCGCAGGTCGGCCACGGGCGGCGCGCTGTCGGCAAAGACCGGATCGGCCAGCGCCTCGCGCATGTCGCTGACAAGGCGCTCGCTGTCGCCGCTGGTCAGCTCGGTAACATCCATCCCGAATTCCTGCGCAAGGGCGAGGACGACCGTGGTCGAGACCGGACGGTTGTTGTTCTCCATCTGGTTCAGGTAGGGCAGGGAGACGCCCAGCTTGGCGGCGAAATCCTTCTGGGTCAGGCTGAAGCGCGCGCGCATCTCGCGCAGCTTGGCACCGGCGTAGAGCTTCTGGTTGGCCACGGGCATCCCTCCAACGTCGCTTTGCAGGTTTGCGACGTCGGCAGGGTATGTTTGCAAAGCGTGCCCGGCAAGGGGTCAGAGACCCAGCTGACGCTCGCGGAAGATGACCAGCAGGATGGAGGCGAAGCCGAGCGCGGAGGTGCCGAGCATGATCCAGAGCAGGGGCGAGGCGCCGCTGCCGGGGGTGAGCATCGCGCCCGCCAATGCACTGAGTGCCGCGCCGCCGCCGAGCATGATCGCGCCACTGAGGCCCGAGGCGGTTCCGGCGAGATGCGGACGGACCGAGAGCGCGCCTGCGGTGGCGTTCGGGATGCACATGCCGTTGCCGAGGCCGACGAGGATCATGCAGCCGAAGAAGGTCAGCGCGCTGTCGATGCCGATCGTCGAGAGCAATAGGGCCAGTGCGACGCCGAGGCAGATGATGAGGCTGCCCCAGAACACCATGCGGTTGATGCCGTAGCGCACGGCGAAGCGGGCGGTGACGAAGTTGCCCGAGAAATAGCCGATGGCCGGGGCGCCGAAGGACAGGCCCAACTGGGCGGGATTGAGGCCATAGACCTCGTTCCCGACGAAGGGCGCGCCGCCGAGGTAGGCGAAGAACGAGCCCGAGGAAAAGCCGCAGGCCAGCGAGTAGCCCCAGAAGCGCGGCGAGGTCAGCAGTTCGGGGTAGTCGCGGAACTGCGCCACGAGGGACTTGGTGCTTTTCTTCGCGGTCTCGCCGAAGTCGAGGTAGACCAGCCCGACGGTCAGCACCCCGAGCACGAAGAGCAGCCAGAAGGAGGCGTGCCAGCCGAAAGCCTGCCCCAGCAGGCCACCGATCACCGGCCCGATCATCGGCACCACGGCCATGCCCATCGTGACGTAGCCGATCATGCTGGCCGCCTTGTCGGCGGTATACATGTCGCGCACCGCCGCCCGGCTGAGCACCATCGCCACGGCGACGCAGGACTGGCACATGCGGAAGGCAAGGAAGGTAAAGGCCGAGGTGGCGAACAGGCAGCCGAGCGTGGCGAGCAGGAAGATGACGCAGCCGCCGAGGATGATCGGCCGCCGCCCGAACCGGTCCGAGATGGGGCCGATCAGCATCTGCAGCCCGGCGTTCACCGCGAGGTAGAGCGCGACCGAGAGTTGCAGCAGCCCGTAGTCCGCGTCGAAGTACTCGGCCATGTCGTTGAGGCTGGGCAGGAAGATGTTCATCGCCAGTGCCGACAGGCCCGCGACGAAGATCAGCGTGGAGACATGGGGAGCGGTGGTTCTGTCCAGAAAACGGACAGTGACGGAATCGGACATGTGGGGACGGCTGCAATCAAATTGGTGGAAGTCCCATCCTGGCGGAAAGGATTTATGAAAACGCATATAGCCCGACCGATGGGCCGGGCCAATGCTTAACCTGGAATGAGTCCAACTCCGGGCCCGGACGGGCCGCGACGTCAGACGAAGATATCGTCGCTGACTGCGGCGATGGTGGTGTTCCAGACCGTCAGGCTGTCGCCGTCGCCGAAATCGAACACGACGTTGTCGCCATCCTGCGTGGCGTATCCCAGCACGTCTTCAACGGTGCCGAGATCGTTGAACTTGATCCGGTCCAGGCCATCCTGGAAGTCGAGGATCTGGTCGTTGTCATAGCCGAGGCCGAAGACGAACTTGTCCTTGCCCGCGCCGCCGTAGAGCAGGTCGTCGCCCTGGCCGCCGTTCAGCTTGTCGCGCCCGCCCTGACCGCTCAGCGTGTCGTTGCCGAGGTTGCCGGACAGGCGGTCGCCCTGGGTGCCACCCTGAATGGTATCGTCGCCGTTGCGGCCGCGCAGAATATCGCGGCCCTCGCCGCCGATCAGGATGTTGTCCAGCAGGTTGCCGATGATGGTGTCATCGCCGCTGCCGCCGGTGGCATTCTCGATCTTGGTGCCATAGGCGATCACCACGTCCTCGTAGTCGCCGAACTGCGAGAATTGGCCGCCGCGCAGGTCCAGCGTGACGTCGTTGGAATAGGAGGACGCATCGAAGGTGTCCTTGCCGCCGGTGTCCCAGATCACGTCGACGGTGTCGGTGCGCGGGCCGGTGTAGGTCGTCGCGCCCTTGTTGTAGGACGCCGATCCCCAGATGTCCTGCAGCGCATAGACATCGTAGAGCATGTAGGTGTCGCTCAGCCCTCCGGTGTCCGGATTGTCGTCATAGGACATCACCGTGTACTTGTTGGTGTCGTAGGCATCGGAGAGCGCGGTGTCGCCGTCGAACGGGTGTTTGAGGCCGAGGGCGTGGCCGATCTCGTGCAGCAGCAGGTTGAACTGATCGCTGTCGCTGAGGTCGAGCGCGTTGTCGAAGACGGCGTAACCGTCCCAGGTTCCGATCCCGGTTCCAAAGTAGCTGACAGAGAGGCCACCATAGCCCGAGATCCCTGCGTCGAGGTCGACCTTGCCGAGGTTGAGGTCCGGGTCGCTCTTTCCCGTCACTTCGACGAATTCGACGTTGAGGAAGGTCTCGAGGATGTCGAAGACCTGCTGGATTGCCGCTTTCTCGGCGGCAGTCATTGCCGTCCAACCGTCATATTCAGAGCTGGTGGGCAGGTCGTTCGGCTGGCTGGTGGTCGCGAACTGGTAGGTGATCGTGTAGGGGGTGGAACTGGTCGTGTTGATCGCGTCGGAATCCGCGATGAACGAAAATTGCATTGCGGCCAGGTTGGGTTTTGCCATCAGCTCGAATCCTCAGGGTAGGGGCCTGTTTCCATTTCGGCCCTTTTGCCGGGGAGATTAGGCGATTGTATGACCGGCTGCAGCCAGGTTTTCCTTAGGATTGCCACGATCGGCGGATTTGCGACTTTGCAAGTCACCTCTCGCGCAAAGCATTTCGTTTGCAAATTTGCCAGAAATTCCTATGGGGCGCGATCGATTGTCGATATGCTCGCGCCACATTCAGAGGGGACGCACGCACATGAAAGATATCCTGACCGAGCTGGAAAACCGCCGCGAGCGCGCCCGTGAGGGCGGCGGACAGCGTCGGATCGATGCGCAGCACGGCCGTGGCAAGCTGACCGCGCGCGAGCGGATCGAGCTGCTGCTGGACGAAGGCAGCTTCGAGGAATTCGACATGTTCGTGGCCCATCGCTGCACCGACTTCGGGATGGAGCAGGACCGACCCTATGGCGACGGCGTGGTCACCGGCTGGGGCACGGTCAACGGCCGGATGGTCTATGTCTTCAGTCAGGATTTCACCGTTTTCGGCGGCTCGCTGTCCGAGACCCACGCGCAGAAAATCTGCAAGATCATGGACATGGCGGTGCAGAACGGCGCGCCGGTCATCGGGCTGAACGATTCCGGCGGCGCGCGCATCCAGGAGGGCGTTGCCTCGCTCGCCGGGTATGCGGACGTGTTCCAGCGCAACATCATGGCCAGCGGCGTGGTGCCCCAGATCAGCGTGATCATGGGCCCCTGCGCGGGCGGTGCTGTTTACTCTCCGGCGATGACCGACTTCATCTTCATGGTGAAGGATACCTCTTACATGTTCGTGACCGGCCCCGACGTGGTGAAGACGGTCACCAACGAGGTCGTCACGGCCGAGGAACTGGGCGGTGCCTCGACCCATACCAAGAAGTCCTCCGTGGCCGACGGGGCGTTCGAGAACGACGTCGAGGCGCTGGCCGAAGTGCGCCGGCTGGTCGATTTCCTGCCGCTGAACAACCGCGAGAAACCGCCTGTGAGGCCGTTTTTCGACGAGCCGGGCCGCATCGACAACAGTCTCGACACCCTGATTCCCGAGAATGCGAACACGCCCTACGACATGAAGGAACTGATTCTCAAAGTCGCGGACGAGGGCGATTTCTACGAGATTCAGCAGGAGCACGCGAAGAACATCATCACCGGCTTCATGCGGCTTGAAGGGCAGACCGTGGGCGTGGTCGCGAACCAGCCGATGGTGCTGGCGGGATGTCTCGACATCGACTCCTCGAAGAAGGCCGCGCGTTTCGTGCGCTTCTGCGACTGCTTCGAAATCCCGATCCTGACCTTTGTGGACGTGCCGGGCTTTCTGCCCGGGACGACGCAGGAATATGGCGGCGTGATCAAGCACGGGGCCAAGCTGCTGTTCGCCTATGGCGAGGCGACGGTGCCGAAGGTCACGGTGATTACCCGCAAGGCCTATGGCGGGGCCTATGACGTGATGGCCTCCAAGCACCTGCGCGGCGACTTCAACTATGCGTGGCCCACTGCCGAGATCGCGGTGATGGGGGCCAAGGGGGCGACCGAGATCATCTATCGCGCCGACCTGGGCGATGCAGAGAAGATCGCGCAGCACACCAGGGTCTACGAGGACCGGTTCGCGAACCCCTTCGTGGCGGCCGAGCGCGGTTTCATCGACGAGGTGATCATGCCGCATTCGACCCGTCGGCGGGTGTGCCGGGCCTTTGCCTCGCTGCGCAACAAGAAGCTCGAGAACCCCTGGAAGAAGCACAACAACATCCCGCTCTGAGCGGGGTGTCCTCCGGGGCGGCCCGATGCCGCCCCAGTGCCTTCGTTTTGGCCTCGTGGGCCGCTCAACCGGACGTGGAATGACAATGACCGATTTCTGGGACATCGCCGGGACGCACCCGACCGACCTGCGCCTGCAGGCGGGGCGGGGCGTGATTCGCCGGATGCCCGGCGCGGGGCGGGCGATTCGTCCTGAACGCGTTAAAAGGTCAGTACATGCATCCCTTCGGACCGGATCGGCGCGGAAAATTAATCACGACCGGCGCGGCGCGGATGAAAAAACGCGCATGAAAACAAACAATAATTCAGCGCTCGAATTTAATTCGGGCGCGCGTGGAGAGATGCTCCGGTATGCCGCTGTATGCTGCGTAGCCACTGATTTTTCATACAATATTTGGACAGTTGTTACAGGCGACGGGCATGGCGGAGCGCCGGTTTTTCCGCCGATGCAGGGGCGCAACACCCGCGCCGAAACTGCATGTTCCGCAGCGTCGAAAAAATCTTCGACTAAAACTCGTGCAGAATTTGACACAACGGGCGAAAATGCGTCATGATCCGTCCAGCGGACCAAGAGATAGCGCGCGCAACTAGCGGCGCGCCTGCGACCCCGACAGGAGGAGCCCGCCCGCAAGGGTGGGGTCGGGGTCGCGGATTTGGTCCCTTTGCCATTTCCGCATTATCCCTGCTGTTGCTCGCCGCGCCACCGGTGCGCGCGCTTGATGCCGTGGAAGTACCCTCGGGGCAGGACGTCGTTCTGAGCGAGGTACTGATCGACGACAGCCCCGGCGAGATCTGGGTGCGGTTCCGCTTTGTCGCGCCAGGCATCGCGCGCGAGGGCGGCTCGGTCGGTCATGACGCGGCGGCGGGCGATATCGACGATCTCTGCGCCACCTATGCGCTGCCCTACCTCGAACGCGAGGGGATCGAGGCCGCGCGCGTGGTGATTTCCCTTGCCGACCGCGAGCTTCCCTTTGGCAGCGCCGACCCCGAGGCGACGCAGTATTTCGAGGCCTACCGGCCCGACGACGGCCAGTGTATCTGGGAGGGCTTCTGATGGCCGGCAAGGACGCCTACATGCTCAAACACCGTGGTTTTCCCGGGCGACTGCCCGGCACCGATTACCAGTTCACCATCCGCAGACCCAATCCCAAGGGCGTGACGGAGATCATCCGCCGCGAGCGGTTCCGCGACCGCAAAGCGGCCGACCGGCGGGCCGACAGCGCCTTCATGGAGGCGCTGTGGTACCATTTCGGCGAGGAACCCTTCGAGCGCGGCAACCTCGATGCCGGACGGCTGAGCTGGCTGTTCGGGCGCGAGGTGGTTCCGGCCGAAGAGCCGTTCGACCCGGAAAGCTACGAGGCGCTGCTGCGCATCGATGCGGACGTGGCGCGCCAGACGTTCCCGGAGGCTTTCGAATGAGCCATGCGGCCGTTTTCGGCATGAACTTGCGGGCGGCCAGAGCATTTCGGCGCGATTCGGCCCAAAGCAGGCAGGTCGCGGCAGGCGGCTTGGCGAAACCCACGTTTGGCCGCAGTGTCGCAAGCGTGGGCTTTGGTCCGTCCGGAACCGAGACCGCAAATCACAATTTCCGTACCCCTTCCCTGGTCGGGCGGGACCGCATCGTGGATGCTGCTCCGCCCGACTTTTTTCACCGTGCGGAGCCGGGAACCGGCAAGGGCGCGCCGAGCCTTGGGCGGCGGATCGCTCAAAAATCGCGTGTCCGCGAAATCGTGTTGCGGAACCCGCAGCGTAGTTCATGGGTTCACTTGTCGAGTGACAAGAAAAACCAAGGACTCCCCAAATGCTTTATTCGAAAACGACTGCAAAAATCGTGGCTGCCCTTGCCCTCTGCGGCGGACTTGCAGCCTGTGGCGATACCACCGGTGAACAGGCCCTCTACGGCGCAGGCGCCGGTGCGGCCGGTTCGGCGCTGCTCAACGGTAACCTCGTTACCGGCGCGGCCGTCGGCGCTGCTGCCAACCTCATCTATTGCCAGGAAAACCCCGGCAAGTGCTAAGCGCGCGCCCGCTACGGCGGGCCGCGTAGGCGGGGGCGTCGGCCCCGTCCCATCCGTATTTCGCAACGCCGCAACCGGGCTCACGTCCGGCTGCGGCGTTTTGCGTTTCCCCATCTTCCAGACGAAGGACCAGAGATGTTCAAGAAAATCCTGATTGCCAACCGGGGCGAAATCGCCTGCCGCGTGATCAAGACGGCTCGCAAGATGGGGATCCAGACGGTCGCGATCTATTCGGACGCGGACCGGCAGGCGCTGCATGTGCAGATGGCGGACGAGGCGATCCACATCGGGCCGCCGCCGGCGAACCAGTCCTATATCGTCATCGACAAGGTGATGGCGGCGATCAAGGAGAGCGGCGCCGAGGCGGTGCACCCGGGCTATGGCTTCCTGTCGGAGAACCCGAAGTTCGCGCAGGCGCTGGAAGCCGCCGGTGTCGCCTTTGTCGGCCCCCCGGTGAAGGCCATCGAGGCGATGGGCGACAAGATCACCTCGAAGAAGATCGCGCAGGAGGCGGGCGTGTCGACCGTGCCCGGCTACATGGGCCTGATCGAGGACGCCGAAGAGGCGGTGAAGATCTCGAACCAGATCGGCTACCCGGTGATGATCAAGGCCAGCGCCGGGGGCGGTGGCAAGGGGATGCGGATCGCGTGGAACGACACCGAGGCGCGCGAGGGCTTCCAGTCGTCCAAGAACGAGGCGGCGAACTCCTTCGGTGACGACCGGATCTTCATCGAAAAGTTCGTAACCCAGCCGCGCCACATCGAGATCCAGGTGCTGTGCGACGCGCATGGCAACGGCATCTACCTCGGCGAGCGGGAATGCTCGATCCAGCGGCGGAACCAGAAGGTCGTGGAAGAGGCGCCGAGCCCCTTCCTTGACGAGGCGACCCGCAAGGCGATGGGTGAACAGGCCGTCGCGCTGGCCAAGGCCGTGGGCTATGCCTCGGCGGGCACCGTCGAATTCATCGTCGACGGGCAGAAGAACTTCTACTTCCTCGAGATGAACACCCGCCTGCAGGTGGAGCATCCGGTGACCGAGCTGATCACCGGCGTCGATCTGGTGGAGCAGATGATCCGCGTTGCCAACGGCGAGCCGCTGACCATGACGCAGGACGACGTCAAGCTGACCGGCTGGGCCATCGAGAACCGGCTGTATGCCGAGGACCCGTATCGCAACTTCCTGCCCTCGATCGGCCGCCTGATCCGGTATCGCCCGCCAGAGGAAATGGCATCGGGCCCGCTGCTGGTGAACGGCAAGTGGCAGGGCGAGGCGCCGGAAGGCGGCCACGCAGTGCGCAACGATACCGGCGTCTACGAGGGCGGCGAGATCTCGATGTACTACGATCCGATGATCGCCAAGCTCTGCACCTGGGCGCCGACGCGGGCCGAGGCCATCGAGCACATGCGTAACGCGCTCGACGGGTTCGAGCTGGAAGGGATCGGGCACAACCTGCCGTTCCTGTCAGCGGTGATGGATCACCCCAAGTTCGTGTCTGGCGACATGACCACGGCCTTTATCGCCGAAGAATACCCCGAGGGTTTCGACGGTGTGGACCTGCCGGTGGAGGCGCTGCGCAAGATCGCGGCCAGCGCGGCGGCGATGTACCGGGTCGCCGAGATCCGCCGTACCCGCATCTCGGGCCGGATGGACAACCACGAGCGCAAGGTGGGCGAGGACTGGGTGGTCTCGCTGCAGGGCGAAAGCTTTCCGGTGACGGTCAAGGCCGATCAGGGCGGATCGAGCGTGGCCTTCGAGGATGGCGCGGTTCTGCGCGTGGCGAGCGGCTGGACGCCGGGCGACCAGCTGGCCGAGATCGACGTCGATGGTGGCAAGCTGGTGCTGAAGGTCGGGAAGATCTCGGGCGGCTTCCGCCTGCGGACCCGTGGCGCGGACCTGAAGGTGCATGTGCGCACGCCGCGCGCCGCCGAACTGGCCGCGCTGATGCCCGAGAAGCTGCCGCCGGATACCTCCAAGCTGCTGCTCTGCCCGATGCCCGGCCTGATCGTGAAGGTGAATGTCGAGGTCGGTGACGAGGTGCAGGAGGGCCAGCCGCTCTGCACCGTCGAGGCGATGAAGATGGAGAACATCCTGCGCGCCGAGAAGAAGGCCATCGTGTCCAAGATCAACGCGGCGGCAGGCGACAGCCTCGCGGTCGATGACGTGATCATGGAGTTCGAATGATGTCACCCGTGCTGCGCGCCTACCTGATGCATGCCGTTGCCTTTGGCGCGGGGCTGGTGGTTGCGTGGTTCGCCCTCACGCTGGCCGCACCCACGGTCAGCCGGGGCGAGGGGGGCGCCCTGCTGGTGCTGGCGGCGATGGTTCTGGTGGCCGCGCTTGCCGGGTTCGGGGTTTACGTGGCGGTCCTGTCGAACCTGCTGAAGGCACGGCTCGGCGCGGGATGGCTCGCCTCCGGCGCGGGGGCGACGGTGCTGCTGGTGGCGCTGGCGCTGTTCGCGATCCGGGGCGGCTGGCTGACGGCGATGGAAGCGCTGATCGTCGTGCTGGTCATGCTCTTCGGCATCGGGGGTGCGGCGGCGCGGAGGCTTTTGGGGTGAGCACGGTCCGGGGGCATAGCGGTATCGGCGAACGGCAGGAGCCGTTGCGCCGTTATTGCATGAGCCCCGGGCCTCGGCGCTCTTCGACCTCGCGCTGGCGGTCGGGCATCTTGTCGATGGACCGCGTCAGTTCCCGCACCGTCCAGGGCAGCGGCTTGCGCAATTCGACGGTTCCGTCCTTGGCGATCAGCACCAGTGCAAAGCCGCGCGGCCTGAGTTTCTTGCGCAGCGGACCCCGCGCGGAGGGATCGGTATCGGTCAGCACCACGACATCGCGCACGGCCAGCATTTCCTGCCCGGATTCGAGCAGTTCCATCTGTTCGATGAAACTCGGATCGTTCGGGCTGTCGGCGAAGACCACCACCGGGCGGGCGACCCAGAGAAACTCGGGCAGGTCGCTGTCGCCCGCAGGTCGGATCAGCGGTGCCGCCTCGGTCGACGAGGCATCCTGCGCAAAGGTCAGGGCGGGAATAAATGCCGCCAGAACAAGGGCTAAGATCCGGGTCATTTGTCCTCCTGTTGCTCTGAATATAGGGGGTGGCGCGGGGAATGCGACCACCGATTGCGCCCTCTCGCGCAAAAAACCGGGAGGGGCGGGGCTGAATTCCGGCGCCGTTAATCGCTTTGTCAGCATGGGGCGCGATGATCGCCGCGCTCCCGCCGGGCGGGGGCCTTGTGGTTTCCGTGCGGAGCGAGCGGCGATGAAGGTAACCTTGATGATCGGCGCGCACCGCTGCGCCACGCAGAGCTTTCTGGGCTATGCGGGCAGCAACCAGGCCGCGCTCGACCGGCTTGGCGTTGCGGTCTGGGGGCCGGAGGCGCTGCGCGGCGGGCTGATACACGGGCTGACGCCGCATCGCGGGCCCGTGTTCCGCCGCGACCCCGTGCGCCGGGCGACCGGGCGGATCAGGCTGCGGATGCGTGCAGAGGCCGAGCGGGGCGTGCGGCACCTGCTGGTCTGCGACCCCGAGCTGCTGGGCGGTCTGCGCGACACCCTCGCCGCCGGGGCGCTTTACCCCGGGGCGGGGCAGCGGCTGGCGCGGCTCTGGCAGGGCTTTGGCGATTACGTCGGCGAGGTGGCTGTCACGATCCGGGGGCAGGACCGCTACTGGCCGTCGCTGCTGGCGGTGATGGTGGGGCGGGGCCATGCGCTGCCTGCATCCGCGCGGCGCGACGCGATGGCGCGCAGTGACCGCAGCTGGCGCGACGTGATCGCGGACGTGGCCTGCGCCATGCCGCGCGCGCAGGTGCGGGTCTATCCCTTCGAGACCTTCGCGGGGCGCCCGGAGCTGTTGCTCTCTGCCCTGACCGGGTTCAGCGCGCCGAAACGCGCGCGCGAACGGCTGAACCCCGCGCCGAACCTCGATGAGTTGCGGGCGGTCGTGACGGCGGATGTAGCCGCCGCGCTGCCCCCGGAGACGGGGCGCTGGGCGCCTTTCGATGCATTCCAGCTGGCCGCGCTGCGCGAGGCCTATGCGGATGACCTGATGTGGCTGGCGGGCGGGGCCGACGGGCTCGCGCTGCTGGCGGACGATCCGAACAAGACCCGGCTGGGGGCCAACCCCGGCGTCGATGGCATGACAAGAGGAAGACGGAATGACGACGAAGAAAGCCGAATGGCAAAAGCGCGCCGAGGCTGAACTGCGGGGCAAGCCGCTGGACAGCCTGACATGGAAGACGCTGGAGGGAATCGACGTCCAGCCTCTCTACACCGAGGAAGACGTGAAGGACCTGCCGCACCTTGGCTCGTTCCCGGGCGAGGCGCCCTTTACCCGCGGGGTGAAGGCAACGATGTATGCGGGCCGTCCCTGGACGATCCGGCAATATGCCGGTTTCTCCACGGCAGAGGAATCGAACGCCTTCTACCGCCGCAACCTCGCGGCCGGTCAGCAGGGGGTGTCGGTGGCTTTCGACCTCGCGACGCACCGGGGCTATGACAGCGACCACCCGCGCGTGGTGGGGGACGTGGGCAAGGCCGGTGTCGCCATTGACAGCGTCGAGGACATGAAGATCCTCTTCGACGGCATCCCGCTCGACAAGGTCTCGGTCTCGATGACCATGAACGGCGCGGTGATCCCGGTGCTGGCAAGCTTTATCGTGACCGGGGAAGAGCAGGGGCACGACAAGTCGGTGCTGTCGGGGACCATCCAGAACGACATCCTCAAGGAGTTCATGGTCCGCAATACCTACATCTACCCGCCCGAGCCCTCGATGCGGATCATCTCGGACATCATCGAGTACACCTCGAACGAGATGCCCAAGTTCAACTCGATCTCGATCTCGGGCTACCACATGCAGGAGGCCGGTGCGAACCTCGTGCAGGAGCTGGCCTATACGCTGGCGGACGGCAAGGAATACGTGAAGGCGGCCATCGAGGCCGGGATGGACGTCGACAAGTTCGCCGGGCGGCTGAGCTTCTTCTTTGCTATCGGCATGAACTTCTTCATGGAGGCGGCCAAGCTGCGCGCCGCGCGGCTGCTATGGCACCGGATCATGACCGAGTTCGGGGCCAGGAACGAACGCTCCAAGATGCTGCGGACCCACTGCCAGACCTCGGGCGTAAGCCTGCAGGAGCAGGACCCCTACAACAACGTCATCCGCACCGCCTATGAGGCGATGAGCGCCGTGCTGGGTGGCACCCAGTCGCTGCACACCAACGCGCTGGACGAGGCCATCGCGCTGCCGACTGACTTCTCGGCCCGGATCGCGCGGAACACCCAGCTGGTGCTGCAGGAAGAGACCGGCGTGACCAAGGTGGTCGATCCGCTGGCGGGCTCCTACTACGTCGAGAGCCTGACGGCGGACCTGGCCGAGAAGGCCTGGGCGCTGATCGAGGAAGTCGACGAGATGGGCGGCATGACCAAGGCGGTGGCCTCCGGCATGCCCAAGCTGCGCATCGAGGAGAGCGCGGCGATGCGGCAGGCGATGATCGACCGGGGCGAGGAGGTGATCGTCGGGGTCAACAAGTACCGCAAGGACAAGGAAGACCCGATCGACATTCTCGATGTCGACAACGTGAAGGTGCGTGAGAGCCAGATCGCGCGGCTTGAGAGCATCCGGGGCAGCCGCGATCAGGCGGCCTGCGAGGCGGCGCTGGCGGAGCTGTCGCGGCGCGCAAGCGAAGGCGGAAACCTGTTGGAAGCGGCGGTCGAGGCGGCACGTGCCCGAGCCAGCGTAGGAGAGATCAGCATGGCGATGGAGAAGGTGTTCGGCCGCCATCGGGCCGAGGTGAAGACGCTCGCGGGTGTCTATGGCAAGGCGTACGAGGGCGACGAAGGCTTTGCCGCCATTCAGAAATCCGTCGAGGACTTTGCCGAGGAAGAGGGGCGCCGCCCGCGCATGCTGGTGGTCAAGATGGGGCAGGACGGGCACGACCGGGGCGCCAAGGTGATCGCCACCGCCTTTGCCGACATCGGGTTCGACGTGGACGTGGGCCCGCTGTTCCAGACGCCGGACGAGGCGGCGCAGGACGCCATCGACAACGACGTGCATGTCGTCGGCATTTCTTCGCAGGCGGCCGGCCACAAGACGCTCGCCCCGCAGCTGGTGCAGGCGTTGAAGGATCAGGGCGCGGAGGATATCATCGTGATCTGCGGCGGGGTGATCCCGCAGCAGGATTACGATTTCCTCTACAAGAACGGGGTGAAGGCGATTTTCGGACCGGGCACCAATATCCCGAAGGCGGCCGAGGACATCCTGCGCCTGATCCGCGACGCGCGGAGCTGAGTTGAGCAAGAGAACGGCGATACTGCTGGGCATGGCGGCGGGGCTTGCATGGGCCGTTGCCCTGCTGGTTCTGGGCGGGACGCGGGGCGGCTTTGCCCCGCCGGCCATCGCCTTTCCGGGCGCGGTCTTTGCGCCCGGGCTCGTGATGATCCTGATGATCGGGCGGCTGGCGCAGCGGCGTTTCTTTGACGATACGGTGATCGACGGCGAGGCGTTTCCGCCCGGATCGCCCGGCTGGGTGGACCAGCGGGTGCTGGCGAACACGGTGGAGCAGGCGGTTCTGGCCGGTCTGATCTGGCCATTTGCGGCGCTGACCCTTGGCGGGCAGGTCGTGCTCTACCTCGGCTTCGGCTTTGCCATTGCGCGGCTCGCCTTCTGGTACGGCTACCACCGCGCGCCGCCGCTGCGCGCATTCGGCTTCGCGGCGACCTTCTACCCGACCGTGCTGGTCGCAGTCTGGACGCTGGTGGCCTGGATGTGATTGCGGGCGCGGGCTATCGCGTTGCGCTTTCCGGGGCGATTTCATAGGTTTCGCTGACCCCTCGATCCGGAGCCAAGCCGATGATCCTCGACCATATCGCCGTGTCCGGCACGACGCTGCCGGAAGCCGTTGCCGCCGTGGAGGAGGCGCTGGGCGTCCGGATGCAGCCGGGGGGCGAGCACGCGGTGTTTCATACCCACAACGCGCTGCTGGGGCTGGCGGACGGGCTCTACCTCGAGGCCATCGCGATCAACCCCGATGCGCCGGTGCCGGAGCGCCCGCGCTGGTTCGACCTTGACCGTTTTGCCGGACCCGCGCGGCTGACCAACTGGATCTGCGCGACGCCGGACATGGCCGAGGCGCTGGCGGCACTGCCGGAGGGCGCGGGGGCGCCGGTGGCGCTGCGGCGCGGTGATCTGCGCTGGCAGATGGCGGTGCCTGCCGATGGTATCCTGCCGTTCGACAACATGCACCCCGCGGTGATCCAGTGGCAGAGCCCGGTGCATCCGGCGAGCCTGCTGACTCCCTCGGGCTGCACGCTGCGGCGGCTCGTCGTCTCGCATCCCGAGGCGGCGGCGTTGGAGGCGGCCCTGCTGCCCGTCTTTGCCGACGCGCGCGTGGTGTTCGAGGCCGGACCCGCCGGGCTGATGGCCGAGATCGAGACGCCAAACGGGCTGCGCCGGCTGGTCTGAAACGCGGCGTCAGGCGGCGCAAGTCGCGGCCTGACATCAACAACTTCCCACGATATCCTGAACCCATGTCGATCTGGACCCGCATATCCGACGCGCTTGCGGCGCTGGCCAACGGCGAAAGCCTCTCGGAGGTTTTCGAGCGCCTGCGCACGCCCCCCGAACGCTCGGTGGCCTTTGCCATCGCGGTGATCGCACTGGGTGCGAAGATGGCCAAGGCCGACGGGCGGGTGACGCGGGACGAGGTGACGGCCTTTCGCGAGGTGTTCCAGATCGCGCGCGAGGACGAGGCTGGGGCGGCGCGGGTGTTCAACCTCGCCCGCACGGATATCGCGGGCTATCGCGAGTATGCGCAGCGCATCCAGCGGATGTTCGAACGCGACCCGGACACGCTCTCGGACCTGATGGAGGGGCTGTTCCATATCGCCATGGCGGATGGGCTGTATCATCCTGACGAGGACCAGTTTCTGGCCGATGTCGCCGAGATCTTCGGGATGAGCGAGCAGCAGTTCGCCGCCATGCGCAGCCGCTTCGTGCCGGATGCCAAGCCCGACCCATACACCGTGCTGGGCGTGACCCCTGACATGCCGCCCGACCAGATCCGGCAGGCGTGGCGCAAGCTGGTGCGCGAGACGCACCCGGACAGCATGATCGCGCGGGGGGTGCCGGAGGAGGCGATCAAGCTCGCGGAGAAACGGATGCGCGACATCAACAGGGCGTGGGACGAGATCAACGGCGCGGTCACCTGATGCGGCTGGCCACCTACAACGTCGAATGGTTCGCGAACCTCTTTGACGATGAGGACCGGCTGCTGGCCGACGGGGGCTGGTCGGGGCGGCACGACGTGACCCGGCAGGATCAGGCCGAGGCCATCGCGGTGGTGCTGACGGCCATCGACGCCGACGCGGTGATGATCATAGAGGCGCCGAACTCGGGGCGGCGGCAGAGCACGGTGCGGGCGCTGGAGAACTTCGCAAAGACCTATGGTCTGCGCCAGCACAGCGCCGTGATGGGGTTCGCCAACGAGACCCAGCAGGAAATCGCGCTGCTCTACGATCCTTACAAGCTGGATGCATGGCATGATCCGCGGGGCGACTTCGCCGCGCCGCGCGACGGGGACGAGCCGCCCCGGTTCGACGGTGTCTTCCACATCGACCTCGACATCGACGCGACCGAGGATCACGTCCGCTTTTCCAAGCCGCCGCTGGAGCTGACAATCCGCACGACCACGGGCACCGAGTTCCGGATGATCGGGGCGCACCTGAAATCAAAGGCGCCGCACGGGGCGCGGGGGCATGACGCGATCATGCGGGCGCAAATCTCGAACCGGCGCAAGCAGCTGGCGCAGGCGATCTGGCTGCGGGCCCGGCTGCAGCGCCATCTTGATGCGGGCGAGCCGGTGATCCTTGCGGGCGACCTGAACGATGGCCCGGGGCTGGACGAATTCGAGCACCTGTTCGGGCGGTCGTCGGTCGAGATCCTGCTGGGCGACGACATGTACGACCCCCACGCGCGGATGGCCCTGCAGCAGAGGATCGGGGCCACGCCTGTTTCGGCCCGGTTCTGGCTGCCGACGCAGCAGCGCTATCTGCAGGCCCTGCTGGATTACATCATGGTTTCGCCCGACCTGATGGCCCGGGCCCCGGCCTGGCGCATCTGGCATCCCTTTGACGATCAGCGGTGTTACGCAGTGCCGGAGTTGCGCGAAGCCTTGCTTACGGCCTCCGATCATTTCCCGATCACGCTCGATATCGACCTCTGAGCCCTTAACGCGGGGCCTGCATCGGCCTATATTGGAGTCATGCGACAGATTGTGCCCCTGATCCTCACGATGGCGCTTGCCGCCAGTCCCGCCCTTGCCACCGGCGAGGAGGAAGAGGGCGATGGCCGCTCGAAGATCGAGGAGGGGATGCACCTGTTCTTCCGGGGTCTGAAGGAAGAGATGTCGCCCGCCCTGCGCGATCTGCAGGGGGTGATCTCGGAATACGGCCCCAAGATGCGCGATTTTCTCGAGGAGATGGGCCCCGCGCTGGGGCGTGTCCTTGACGAGGTCGACGACTGGAGCCGCTACGAGGCGCCGGAGATGCTGGACAATGGCGACATCATCATCCGCCGCAAGCCCGACCCGTCAGACGATGCCGACCCCGACAGTGGCCCGGTGCCGCGCGAGGAAGACCCGCCGCCGGTGACCGAGCCGCAGGATATCTGATCAGCTTGCTGTCTTGACCTGAACCTCGGCGCCCAGCGTCTGGGCGAGGGACATGAGCCGCGCCTCGGCCACTTCGCCAAAGAGGGGGCGGGCATGGTCGTGCAGGGTGAGCGTCAGCACCTTCTTCTTGGGCTGCCAGTTGAATTCGCCGATCTGCTCGTCCTTGTGCATCCAGAGCATCGCGCCGAAGCGCATCGCCTTGCCGAGGATCTCGGCCTGGTGCAGGTCGCGTTCGTCCAGCAGCTTGTAGAGCGCCTCGAAGCTCGTGCCTTCGCGCTTGTTCTTGTAGCGGTGCAGCAGGGCGAGGCCGAGGAACACGCGCTCGGAGTGCTTGAGCCCGCCGAGGTTGGCGCGGGTGGCGTTGTCGAAACAGGTCTCGGCCCGGTAATCGGGGTGGGCGCGCCAGCTGACGTCATGCAGCAGGCAGGCGGCCTTGATCAGGCGTACGCGCGCGGGCGGGGCAGAGCGGAACAGCGGCATGACGAAGTCGAAGAGCATCTTGCCGAAACCGGGCAGGCGCGCGTCCTTCTTCTCGGCAAAGCGGCAGGCCTCGATCAGCGGATCGCGGTCGCGCAAGCGCTGCGGCATCTGTTCGTAGAGCAGCCCCTCGCGGATGCCGTAGCTGGAGACGGCGATATCCTTGGGACCGAAGGTGCGCACGAGCCGGGTGAGCACGTCCATCGCCAGCGGCACCAGCGCCATGCGGGCCGAGGAGATGCCGCAGGCGCTGCGCAGCTTCTCGTGGTCCTGTTCCTCGATGTAGCGGGCGGTTTCGCGCACCGCGGTCGCGGTCATGCGGTATTCGTGCAGGACCTTCAGGGGATAGCCCCGGCGCTGCATGTCGATGCGGGCGATGGCGCGCCAGCTGCCGCCGACGAGGAACAGGCGGTTGTGCTGTTCGCCCATCGTCTGGGCCAGTTCCGTCATCACGGCCTTGATGTAATCCTTGCGGCCCTTGCGACCGCCCTTCAGCCCGCCGAGCTTGAGCGGCCCGAGCTGCGAACTGACGCGGCGCCCGACGCGGCCGTCGTGGATCTCGGCCAGTTCCATCGACGAGCCGCCGATGTCGCAGACCAGCCCGTAGGATCCGGGCCAGCCGAGCAGCACGCCCTGGGCCGAGAGTCGTGCCTCTTCCTCGCCGTCGATCACCCAGATCTTGAGGCCGGTCTCGCGCTCGACCTGCGCGCAGAACTCCGGGCCGTCCTCGGCGTCGCGCACGGCGGCGGTTGCGACGGCGGTCAGCGGGGGGAGGTCGAGGCCATCGGCGAGGCAGCGGAAGCGTTTCAGCGCGGCGAGGGCACGCTCGCGGCCCTGCGGGTTCAGGCGGCCCGTTTCGGACATGCCCGCGCCAAGGGCGCACATGATCTTTTCGTTGTAGAAGTAGGCCGGCGAGCGCGCCGCGCCGTCGAACACCACCAGACGGACCGAGTTCGAGCCGATATCGACCACGCCCACGCGCGCGAGCGCATGGGTGCTCGGGTCGTCAAACAGGGGGCGGCCAAAGGGACCCCATTCGGATGGCGCGGCTTCGGATTGCAAGGTCATGTCATCCCCGGTCTGGCCGGGACAAGATGATGTATGGGGCAGGGGTGGTCAATCGTTGAATGCCCCGGCCCGGTGCGGTTTGCCGCCGACGTAGGGGCAACCGGAACCGGCCTCAATCCTCGCCATGCGTCAGTTTCGGGACGTCCGCCGCACCTGCCGAACCCCGGCCCGAGAGCGAGGGGTTTTCCATGAAGAAACGGTGGCAGTTGAAGGCGAAGGCCCCGTCCGGAACCGGCGCGCGGGTAAAGCTGCCATCCGGCGCCATGACCCAGCTTTGCGCCACGTCGGCGAGGTTCGCCGCGAGGATCTGGCTGACGATCTGGGCCTTTACGGTGGCGTTGTTGATCTCGACCAGAGTCTCGACCCGGCGGTTCAGGTTGCGGCCCATCCAGTCGGCGGACGAGATGAACACGCGGGCCTTCTTGCTGGGCAGGCCGTGGCCGTTGCCGAAACAGACGATGCGGGAGTGTTCGAGGAAGCGGCCGACGATGGACTTGACGCGGATGTTCTCGGACAGGCCCTTGATGCCCGGGCGGACACCGCAGATGCCACGGATCACGAGGCTGATCTTCACCCCGCCCTGGCTGGCCTTGTAGAGCGCGTCGATCACCTCGGGGTCGATCAGCGAGTTCATCTTGGCCCAGATCTCGGCGGGCTTGCCGGCCTTGGCGTGTTCGATCTCGGCGTCGATCAGCTCCAGCAGGCGCGGCTTGAGCGAGATCGGCGAGATCGCGAGGTTTTCCAGCGCCTCGGGCTGGGCGTAACCCGAGAGGTAGTTGAACACCTTGGTCGCGTCGCGGCCAAGCGACTTGTCGCAGGTGAAGAAGCTGAGGTCGGTGTAGATGCGCGCGGTGATCGGGTGGTAGTTGCCTGTGCCGTAGTGGGTATAGGTGACCAGCTGGTCGCCCTCGCGCCGCACCACGGTCGAGATCTTGGCGTGGGTCTTGAGATCCATGAAGCCATAGACGACGTGGGCGCCCGCCCGTTCCAGCCGCCGCGACTGGCGGATGTTGGCGGCCTCGTCGAAGCGGGCCTTGAGCTCGACCAGCGCGGTGACCGACTTGCCGTCTTCTGCCGCCTCGCAGAGGGCGTCGACGATGGGCGAGTTCTTGGAGGTCCGGTAGAGCGTCTGCTTGATCGCCACCACGTCCGGATCGCGCGCCGCCTGGGCGAGGAAACGGATGACCATGTCGAAGGTCTCGTAGGGGTGGTGCAGCAGCATGTCCTTCTGGCGGATCGCCGCGAACATGTCGCCCTCGTGGTCCTGCACGCGCTCGGGCACGCGCGGGGTGAAGGAGGGCCAGAGTAGGTCGGGGCGGGAGTCGATCACCAGCTCGCCGAGGTCGGCCATGCCGATCATGCCGTCGACCTCGATCACCTCGCTGTCGATCACGTGCAGTTCGTCCATCACCGTCTTGAGCAGGGCCTCGGGGGCGCGGGCGGAATGGGTCATGCGGACCACTTCGCCACGGCGGCGGCGCTTGAGCGCCACCTCGAACTCGCGCACGAGGTCTTCGGCCTCTTCCTCGACTTCGAGGTCGCTGTCGCGCAGCACGCGGAATTCGAAGTGATCCTTCAGCTTGTAGCCGGGGAACAGGCTGCCGATCTCGAGCAGCAGCAGTTCCTCGAGCGGCAGGAAGCGGTTCTCGCCTGCGGGCGAGGGCAGCGAGACGAAGCGGTCGATCTGCGCCGGGATCGGCAGCAGCGCCTGCAGGCTGCGGCGGTCGCGGCTGCGTTCGAGTTGCAGCGCCAGCGAGTAGCCGGTGTTCGGGATGAAGGGGAAGGGGTGCGCCGGGTCGATGGCCAGCGGCGACAGAACCGGGAACACCCGGTTCAGGAAGACGTCGTCGAGGTAGGTCTTGTCGTCCTCGGTCAGGTCGTCGCGGGTGAGCAGCGAGATACCCGCCTCTTCCATCAGGACCTTCAGCTCGCCGAAGACGCGCTGCTGCGATTGCATCAGGCGGCGCGCATCGTCTGAAATCAGGACCAGCTGTTCGGCGGGGCTGAGGCCATCGGCGGCGGGCAGGGTGTTGCCGGCATGGGCCAGCTCGCGCAGACCGGCGACGCGGACGGTGAAGAATTCGTCGAGGTTGTTGGCAGAGATCGACACGAAGCGCAGGCGCTCCAGCAGCGGCACGCGGGTGTTCTCGGCCTCTTCCAGAACGCGCCAGTTGAAGCCCAGCCAGCTGAGTTCGCGGTTATAGAATCGTCCCGGCCCCGAGATGTTCAGGTCGGGGAGTTCGACGGCCGGCGGAAACGGGCCTTCAAGGAAATCTGCATGTGTCATGCGCGTCTTATCCCGGTGTCTTGTAACCGTTTGGTGACGTCAGTTTAGTCTTTATCCGGGCCGATACCAACGACCCTTGCGGCGAGTGTCCGCGAGACCTGACGCCCCTCGGAGAGCGACAGGCGGTCGAGTTCGGCAACCGTTGCGGCAGCGGCCTGAAACGAGCGTTCCATGTGGCGCAGCAGGTACGGGATGACATCGGGTTTCGGGGTGACCTGACGGTCGTTGAAGAGCTTGGCCAGCACGGCGGAGAGCAGCTGGTCGCCCGGTGGTTCCAGCTCGGCGTGGCAGGCGGAGTCGATCCGGCTCTGGATGTCGGCGAGGGCGAGGTTCCAGTGACGCGGGGCCGGGCGGCCGGTCAGCAGCAGGGGCTGGCCGAGGGCGCGCGAGAGGTTGAAGAGGTGGAACAGCTCTTCCAGCGCGGCGGCGTCGGTGGCGATGGCGGGCACGTCCTCGATCACCGCGGGCCGGGCGGCAAGGGCGGGGATGTCCTGCCCCGGCAGATCGGCAGCCGAGAGGATGGGGGCGCCGGTCATCGTTGCCCAGACATGGGCGAGGTGGGTCTTGCCCGATCCGGCGGGGCCGCTCAGCACCAGCTGGGGCGTCGGCCAGGATCCGGCGGCGTCGATCATGGCGACGGCCATGGCGTTGGACGGGGCGACGAAGAAATCGTCGCGCCCCAGCGCCTCGCGGGCCGGAAGGTCGAAACTCAGCTGGCGCGCCATGGTCAGTAGGGGTCCTGCCCGCCGGTGCTGGACCCGGTGTAGAGCGGGCTGGACATGTAGTGCCGCACGGCGAAGCGGGCGAGCACCCCGAGGGCGGCGGCGACGGGCACCGCGACCAGCATCCCGATGAAGCCGAAGAGGGCCCCGAAGACGGCCAGCGCCAGCAGCAGCCAGACCGGGTGCAGGCCGACCGAGCTGCCCACGAGCTTGGGGGTGAGCAGGTTGCCTTCGACCACCTGGCCGATGACGAAGATACCGGCGACGATGCCGATCGACACCCAGTCGCCCCAGAACTGGAACAGCGCCAGCCCGATGGCGAGCACGCCGCCGATCACGGCGCCAAGGTAGGGGATGAAGGTGACCAGTCCGGCGATGAAGCCGACGACGAGGCCGAAGTTGAGCCCGACGATCATCAGCGCCACGGCGTAGTAGGTGCCGAGGATCAGGCAGACCGTGCCCATGCCGCGCACGAAGGCGGCGAGGGTGTGGTCGATCTCGGAGGCGAGCATGCGGATGGTCGGGGCGAGGTCGCGCGGCAGCAGTTCATCGACGCGGGCGACCATGCGGTCCCAGTCGAGCAGCATGTAGACGCTGACCACGGGCACCACGACCAGCAGAATGACGACGTTGAGCACCGAGACGGCCGAGCCGAGCGCGGTCTGCAGCAGTTGCGGGCCCTGGTCCTTGATCGCCTGACCGATGGACGAGAGGGTCTGGCGCAGGGTCGATTCCCGGTTCTGCAGCGAGGGGAAATGTTCGCCGAGGAAGGTCTGCACCCGGTCGGCCACCTGCGGCAGCGTGTTGATGAGGCCCGAGGTCTGGCTGATCAGCGTCGGCACCACCAGCAGCAGCATCAGGACGAAGATCAGGATGGCGGCGATGGTGATGACCCCGGTGGCCGCGACCCGGCTGAGACCGGCGCGTTCAAGCCGGTCCGCCAGCGGGTCGATGAAATAGGCCACCGCGCTGCCGATCACGAAGGGCAGCAGCACGTCTCCCAGAAGCCAGAGCACGGCGGCGAAGATCAGGGCCGCGATGCCCCAGTATTTCAGCTGTACCTTGACGGGGAGCGACATGGCGGGGCTCGGATCTCCGGATGGCGGTTTCATGTCACATCGCCCATGACTGCACCGGATTCAAGAGGCTCGGCGGTTTTGGCGGAGCATCGTGGCTTTGCGGTGCGCCGCGCGGGACACCAGCTTGACATCGGCGCGACCCGTCGCCCTGATGCCGGCAATCACAAGGAGTGCCCCGATGACCCGTGAATTCGACGCCGAACTGGAACAGCGGCTGGTCCGCTACGCTGCCGTGGACAGCCAGAGCGACGGGGCCTCGCCGACCTCTCCCAGTACCGAGCGTCAGCTCGACATGGCGCGGATGCTGGAGGCCGAACTGAAGGAGATGGGCGCCGAGGATGTGACCATCACCGCCTATGGCGCCGTGCTGGCGACGGTGCCCGCGACGGCGGAGGGCGATCTGCCGGTGGTCGGGTTGCTGGCGCATGTGGACACCGCGCCCGCGTTCAACGCGACGGGCGTCAAGCCGGTGGTGCATCGCGGCTACAACGGGGGCGACATCACCTTTGCCGATGCGCCCGCGCTCAAGCTCTCGCCGGAGAACTCTCCCTACCTGGCCGAGAAGGTGGGCGAGGACATCATCACCGCCAGCGGAACCACGCTGCTGGGCGGGGACGACAAGGCCGGGGTGGCCATCATCATGACGGCGGCGCGGCACCTGCTGGCGAACCCCGCGATCCCGCATGGGCGGATCCGGCTGGCCTTTACCCCGGACGAGGAGATCGGGCGCGGGGTGGATGCGAAGCTGCCCAAGGACCTTGGTGCGGATTTCGCCTATACCTTCGACGGGTCGAAGCCCGGTGAGATCGAGTACGAGAGCTTTTCGGCGGATGGCGCGGTGGTGAAGGTCACCGGCGTTGCGGCACATCCGGGCTGGGCCAAGGACAAACTGGTGAACGCGCTGCACCTTGCGGCCAAGATCGTGATGACCCTGCCGCATGTCACCATGACGCCCGAAACGACGGACGGGCGCGAGGGCTTTATCCACCTTGTCGAGATGAAGGGGCAGGCGGCCGCCTGCGAGCTGCAGTTCATCCTGCGCGATTTCGAACGGGACGGGCTGGAGGCCAAGGGTGCGCTGCTGCGGCAGGTCTGCGAGACGGTGGCGGCGACCGAGCCCAAGGCCGAGATCACCTGCGAGATCCGTCCGCAGTATCGGAACATGCGCTACTGGCTGGAAAAGGATATGACCCCGGTGGAGCTGGCGCGCAATGCCGTGCGCGATGCGGGGATGGAGCCGGTTTCGGTGCCGATCCGGGGTGGTACGGACGGCTCGCGGCTGACCGAGATGGGCGTGCCGACGCCCAACGTCTTTACCGGGATGCAGGAGATCCACGGGCCGCTGGAGTGGATCAGCGTGCAGGACATGGCGAAGGCGACCGAGGTCTGCCTGAACATCGTCCGGCGGGTGGCGGAAGCCTGAGCGCGGCTCCCGCCCTCAGCGGGGATATCTCATCGGGCGCGGCCCTGATCAGCGGAAGGCGCGGTCGATGTCGCTGCGGGTCAGCCCCATGTCATCGAGCCGGTGCTGCGGCATCTCGGTCAGTTTGCGCTGCTGGCGCTTGGTTTCTTCCCAGCGGTTGAACGCGTCGAGAAGGCGCAGCAGGACGGACTGGGACGGGGCGGTGGCCAGGCGCGGGTTGATGCGGCTGCCGGTGCGTGCGGTGGTCTGCATGATCTGAACTCCTGGTTGATGTGACCGGTGGGTCGGTTGGTGTTGAGACCAATCTGACAGAGGGCTGCAAAGCCAGCGTAAGAGCGGGCGCAAAAGTCCTCGCGACCTGCGCAAAAAAATCGTAAAAACGTGAGGGGAACGCGCAAAAACGCTTTCCCGGTGGGGAATTAGAGGGATTGCCGCTGCCGATGGACAAGCCGCTCACATTCGATCTTCGCGGGCCGTTCGGCCTGCGCGGGGCGGACGGCGGAGCGATTGTCGGGCTGTCGCGTCGGGGGCAGGCCATCCTGGCCAGCCTTGCCCTTGCCCCGGGCTGGCGGATGCCGCGCGCCACGCTGGCGGGACGGGTCTGGAGCGACCGGGGCGACGAGCAGGCGCGGGCCTCGCTGCGACAGGAGCTGTCGGTGCTGCGCCGCCACCTGCCGCAGGGCACGCTGATGGCCGACCGCGACGCCGTGTGGCTCGATCCGACGCTGAGCGCGGTGAACATGGTGGGCGAGGGGGGCTTTCTCGACCTGCCCGAGGTGACTTCGCCCTGTTTCGACGACTGGCTGAGAGATGCGCGCGAGGACCTGTCGCGCCAGTGGATCGCCGGGCGGCTGGCTGCGGGCGACGCGGCGCTGGCTGCCGGGCAGGTGGAAGTGGCCGATGCCGAGGCCCGGGCGGCGCTGGCCGTGGACGACCTCTCGGAGGAGGCGGTGGCGCTGATCCTGCGGGCGGCGGCCCGGGGCGCGCCGCGCGGTGCGGCGCTGCAGGCCTTCGAACGGTTCCGAGACCGGCTGCGGCAGGAGCTCGACGTGGCCCCCGCGCCGGAGACGCTGGCACTGGCGCAGGCGCTGAAGGGGGAGGCCGCGCCGGCTGCGGCGCCGAGCACTTCAGGCGCTGCGGCAGAGACCTCTCCGGACAGGCCGCCGAGCCTTGCCGTGATGCCCTTTGACGAGATCGGGGGCGATCCGGACGACATGTTCGCCGACGGGATCGTCGAGGAGATCACCAATGCCCTGTCGCGCGTGCACGAGTTTCAGGTCATTGCCCGGCAATCCTCCTGCGTCTTGAAGGGGACCTCGCTGGATGTCCCGCAGCAGGCGGCGCGGCTGGGCGCGGACTACCTTGTCGAGGGGACCATCCAGCGGGCGAAGGAGCGGGTCCGCATCTCGGTCCAGCTGGTCAACGGCGTGGATGGCCGCAGCCTGTGGCAGGCGCGGTTCGATGACCGGCTCGACGACCTGTTCGACCTGCAGGACCGGATTGCGGCGCAGGTGGCGGGGCAGTTGTGGCCGGGGCTGCGCTATGCCGAGATCGAACGGGCGGAGCGGCTGCCGCAGGAGCACCGCTCGGCCTATGCGCAGACGCTGAGCGCGATGCGCCATTTCTGGCTGCACCGGAAGGAAGAGAACCTGCGCGCCATCGCCCATCTGGACCGGGCGCTGGAGCTGTCGCCGAACTATGCCCCGGCGCTGGCCTACCGGGGATGGGCGCTGGCACAGGCGCCGAGCTACCTGTGGTCGGACGATCCGGAGGGAGACCGGCGCGAGGCGGTGGCCTGCGCCGACCGCGCGGCGGAGCTGACGACCGATCACGCGCCCTCGCTAGTTGCCATCGCCGCGACCTATTCGATGGCGACGCCCGATCAGGAGCGGGCGCGGCGGTTCGTCAACCGGGCGCTTACGATCGACCCCAACAACGCATGGGGCTGGATGCGGCTTGGCTGGGTCGAGACCTATTCGGCCAACTACGACGCCTGCCTCGCGGCCATCGACCGGGCCGAGGCGCTGAGCCCGCTGGACCCCTTTCGCTTCAACATGGTGATGGCGCGCGCGGGCGCATTGGTGAAGAGCAACCGCGATCCGGCCCGGGCCATCGAGCTGATCAACGAGGCGCTGGCGCTGGCCCCGGGGATGACGTGGGCCTACCGCCTGATGGTCTCGGCCTACATCAAGCTGGGGAAGGACAAGGAGGCCATCGAGATGCTGGACAAGCTGATGGCGACACGTCCGGGCCTGACCTATGCCTATTTCCTCGAGTCGATCCCGCCGGGCGCCAAGGCCTCGACCCCGTTGCTTTACGAGCGGCTGACCGAGCTGGGGATGCCGGAGAAGTAGCGCCGGGGCCCGCCCTGCAGTGCGGCAGATCTTGTCTCGCCGCCTTCAACCGCCTAGACCCTTGCAAAACCGTTTCGACCTGGAGCCGACATGCGCCTGAGCCGCTATTTCCTGCCCGTCCTAAAAGAAAACCCCGCCGAAGCGCAGATCGTCAGCCACCGCCTGATGCTGCGGGCCGGCATGATCAAGCAGGCGCAGGCCGGCATCTATTCGTGGCTGCCGCTGGGCTTCAAGGTTCTGCGCAAGATCGAGAACATCGTCCACGAGGAGCAGATCCGCGCGGGCCATATCCCGATGCTGATGCCGACGTTGCAGTCCGCCGACCTGTGGCGCGAGTCCGGTCGCTATGACGACTACGGCGAGGAAATGCTGCGGATCAAGGACCGTCATGGCCGCGACATGCTGTACGGTCCGACCAACGAGGAGATGATCACCGACATCTTCCGCGCCCACGTCGGCTCGTACAAGGACCTGCCGTTGACGCTCTACCACATCCAGTGGAAGTTCCGCGACGAGGTGCGCCCGCGCTTTGGCGTGATGCGCGGCCGCGAGTTCCTGATGAAGGACGGCTACAACTTTGACGTCGATTACGAGTCGGCCATGCGCGCCTATGACCGCCACATGGTCAGCTACCTGCGCACCTACGAGCGGATGGGACTGAAGGCGATCCCGATGCGCGCCGATTCCGGCCCGATCGGTGGCGACGACACCCACGAGTTCCTCGTGCTGGCCGACACCGGCGAGAGCGAAGTGTTCTACGATGCGGCCATCACCGACCTGACGCTGGGCGACCGCGCGATCAACTACGACGATGCGGCGCAGCTGCGCGCGATCTGCGATGAGTGGACGACGCCCTACGCCCGCACCGATGAGACCCACGACGAGGCCAAGTTCAACGCTCTCCCCGAGGCGAGCCGCCGCACGTCGCGCGCGATCGAGGTGGGGCAGATCTTCTACTTCGGCACCAAGTACTCCGAGCCGCTGAATGCGGCGGTGCAGACTGCCGATGGCGAGAAGGTTCCGGTGCACATGGGCTCGCACGGGATCGGCGTGAGCCGCCTGCTGGGCGCCATCATCGAGGCCAGCCACGACGACAAGGGCATCATCTGGCCCGAGGGCGTGACGCCGTTCCACTGCGGGATCGTGAACCTCAAGCAGGGCGATGCCGAGGCGGATGCCGCCTGTGACAAGATCTACGCCGCGCTGACCGCCGTGGGTCTGGAGCCGCTTTACGACGACACCAACGAGCGCGCGGGGGGCAAGTTCGCCACCATGGATCTGATCGGCCTGCCGTGGCGGATCACCGTGGGCCCGCGCGGCCTGAAGAACGGGGTGGTCGAGCTGACCAGCCGCCGCACCGGCGAAAGCGTCGAGCTGAGCCCGGAAGAGGCGGTGAAGAAGGTGGCCGAGATCTACGCGCCCCACCACGGCCACGCGCCGGGCACCGAGCCGATGGCGGGACGGTCTTTCCACACCTGGCTCTGAGGTCTTCCCCGAGCGATAGACGAGACAGGCGCGCCGTGATTGCGGCGCGCCTTTTTTCATGCCCGCCTTGGTCGTTCGCGATGGCCTTACAGGCGCGGGAGGGAGGGATCGGCGGACCCCGGCGCATGGCGTCGGCACATCAGGGACCCCGGTCGGCGGATTCCCGCGGAACCCTTCGGCGGTTTCGGCGTTGCTCCTGTGAACAGGGAGAAACCCCGGAGGATGACATGAGACAATCGCAATACATGATCGGCAGCGCCGTACTTGCGGGCGTTATGGCCGCCGCAAGCTGGGCGGTCGCGGTACCCGCCGGCTTCGGAACCTATGTCGACGAGATGTCCCGCTCGATCGTGGGCGCACCGGGACAGGAACAGCGCGGACCCTACTTCGATGCGATCCCCGAGGGCGCCATCCTTGTCGCCGACGAGAATGGCCAGCTGAAGGAAGTGATCGTCGACGAGAAGACCGAGGAAATCCAGCGGCTTGAAGAAGCGCAGCACGCGCTGAACTGACCCGGTCTTGCCGCGCCGCGCCCGTAGTCGGGCGCGGTGGCCTTGACGCCCCATCGGTGGCGACGCAATGTCCGCCGGATTCCAGCCCGGAGCCTCTCGTGGACAAAACGCCCCCGCCCTTTGCCCCATTCGAATGGATGATCGCCTGGCGCTATCTGCGTGCCCGCCGCGCCGAGGGCGGCGTGAGCGTGATGACGTGGATCAGCCTGATCGGCATCACCCTCGCGGTCTTTGCTCTGATCGCGACGCTGGCGGTGCGTTCGGGCTTTCGCGCTGAATTCGTCAGCACGATCCTTGGCGCCAACGCCCATGCGACGGTGACCAGCGCGGGCGAGATCGACCCGCTTGGCAACGTGAACCGGACGATCGAGGATTACGAGGCGATGGCCAAGCGGGTCGCCGAGGTGCCGGGCGTCACCCGCGCCGCGCCGCTGATCCGGGGGCAGGTGCTGGTCACCAAGGGCGGCCAGAGCAGTGGTGCCGAGGTGCTGGGCATCTCGGAGGCCGATCTGGAGGCATTGCCGGGGATCGCGCAGGCCGATGATTTTGCGGGCGACCTGACACGTTTCGGCGAGGGCATCGCGCTCGGCTCGGGCGTGGCGCGCCAGATCGGGGCCCGCGTGGGCGACCGGATCAAGGTGACCTCGCCCAACGGGTTGCAGACCGCGATGGGCACCAGCCCGCGGGTCAGCAGCTACGAGGTCGTCTACATCTTTACCGCCGGGCGCTGGGACATCGACCGTGTCCGCATCTACATGCCCTTTGCCGAGGCGCAGTCCTTCTTCAACCGCGAGGGCGTGGCCGACGAGCTGGAGGTCATGGTCACCGACCCGGAGCAGATCGATTCCGAGGTCATGCCGATCCTGCGGGCCGCGGGCGAGCAGGCGATGATTTATACCTGGCGCGACTACGCGGGCGGGTTCCTGCGGGCGCTGGACGTGGAGGACAACGTGATGTTCGTGATCCTCTCGATCCTCGTGCTGATCGCGACCATGAACATCGTCTCGGGGCTGATCATGCTGGTCAAGAACAAGGGTCGGGACATCGGCATTCTGCGGACCATCGGGCTCAGCGAAGCCTCGGTGCTGCGCGTGTTTTTCATCTGCGGCGCCTTCACCGGCATCATAGGCACCGCGCTGGGCGTCGTCCTGGGCTGCCTGTTTGCGATCTACATCGACCCGATCTTTTCCTTCGTGAACTACGTCGCGGGCGGCGGAGTCTGGGACCCCTCGATCAGGGGGATCTACGCCCTGCCTGCCGAGCTGCATCTCGATGACGTGCTCAAGGCGGTCGGTCTGTCGCTGGGCCTGTCCTTCTTCGTGACCTATTTCCCGGCGCGCCGTGCCGCACGGATGAACCCGGTGGAGGCCCTGCGCTATGAATGAGGCGGCGCTGCAGCTCGAGGGGATCGAGAAGACCTATAACCGGGGCCGTCCGGGCGAGGTGCAGGTTCTGCGCGGGGTCAACCTGACCGTGGCGCCGGGCGAGGTGGTTGCGCTGGTCGCGCCCTCGGGGGCGGGCAAGTCCACCCTGCTGCATATCGCCGGGCTGCTCGACACGCCGGACACCGGCGCGGTGCGCATCGCGGGCGAGGACATGGCAGGGCAGGGCGACGCGGCCCGCACGGCGACGCGGCGGCGCGACGTCGGGTTCATCTACCAGTTCCACCATCTGCTGCCGGAGTTCACGGCGGCCGAGAACGTGATCCTGCCACAGCTTGCCAACGGGACCAGCCGCGCCGCGGCCGAGGCGCGGGCGGCGGAGCTGCTGGGGCGGGTCGGCGTGGCGGCGCGGGCCGGACATAGACCGGCGGCGCTGTCGGGGGGCGAACAGCAGCGGGTGGCGTTCTGCCGGGCGCTGGCCAATGCGCCGCGCCTGCTGCTGGCGGACGAGCCGACCGGGAACCTTGACCCCGGCACCTCGGACCAGGTCTTTGCCGCGTTGATGGAACTGGTGCGGGGCACCGGGCTGTCGGCGCTGATCGCCACGCACAACCTTGACCTCGCCGCGCGAATGGACCGGGTGTTGCGCCTGGAAGACGGTCGGCTGGGCGCCTGAGAGGGGCCTTGATCTTGGCCCGAGGAACGGGTCAATCTTTGCCGACAAGCCAGCAGACTATCCCGGGTTCCCTCCGGGACGACCCCGGAGAGACCGATGAAAGCCCGCTATGCGCTGATCATTCCCTTGCTCGCGGTGGTGGCCGCCTGTGCCGCCGAATCCATGCCGGAACCTGCCGAGGGGGCCGCGCTGTTCTCGGAGAACTGCGTGGGTTGCCACGGCAGCGATGCGCATGGCCGCAAGCTGGCCACCGGGACGGTCGCGCCGGACCTCACCAAGATCAGCGCGCGCAATGGCGGAGTGTTTCCCAAGGCCGCGGTGATGTCGCAGATCGACGGGTTCGCGCGCGGCAACCATCCGGGAGAGGTGATGCCCGAGTTTGGCGAATGGCTAAAGGGCGACCTGATCCCGGTCGAGGTGGACGGGGTGCTGACCCCGACGCCGCGCCCGCTGGCGGCGCTGGCGACCTATCTGGAAAGCATCCAGGTCGAATAGAAAAGCGCCCCGCGGGGCGGGGCGCTTTCCTGTGCCTTGGGTTCTGTCAGCTGAGCTGCTGACGGAACTGCCAGGCCGACGACTTGAGCCGGATCTGGCCATTGCGCGGGGTGACCGAGCGCAGTTGCAGGCGGACACGGTCGTGGGGAATACCCAGCGCGTCGTTGACCTGAACCTGCAGCAGGACGCCGCCACGGGCCTCCTTGGCCTCCTGGATGATGCCAAGCACCTGGCGATCCGAGGACATCACCACCATCCCGACGAGCGACTTCATGGTGACGCTCTTGGGCACGCCGCCGGTGGCGGCAAAGCCGAAGCTGTTGGTGGTGCCACTGGTTCCGGTCCCGTTGGTGCCGGTTCCATTGGTGCCGACATCGACGCCGACATCCACGCCGACCCCGGTGCCACCGACGCCGACGCCGACATCGGCCCCGATACCGCCGGTGCCTCCGACCCCGACGCTCGCATCGGCGCTGACACCGCTGTCGCCGCCGATCCCGACGTCGGCATCGGCACTTACGCCGCTGTCGCCACCGATGCCGACATCAGCACTTGCGCTCACGCCGCTGTCGCCGCCGATGCCGACATCGGCACTGACGCCGACGCCATTGTCACCGCCGATGCCCACGTCCGCACCGATCCCGATATCCGCGGCGGCACTGGTTGCGAATGCGCCGGCAGCCAGAATTGCGCAGGCTGCAACGTGGCGCGTTAAGTTGTTGGAAAGACAAAACATTCGTCTACCTCGTTGACAGTTTGATCGCCCCTACCCGAGGTAAAGGGTGCGAGGTTAATGCGGCAGCTTCATGCCGGAGTTGCCTTAAAGTGTGTATTGTTTCCGTTCTGTCTTTCGGAAAGGGAGTTCCGCCAATAACGTCCCGAAATCTATGAAAACTTTTCTGAAGAAAATGACTTTGATTTAATTGGGTAACTAAATCTTGCCACATTTGTTAAGCGAAATACGGCGTCCTGAGGTGGTGGGGGGCACAAAAGTGATGTCCAGGATACATCATTTTTCGGGGGTTCCTGGGCGGGAGAATCGGAGGGAAAGAACACGTAAGGCGTGTGTACTGGTCGCGAGGTGATTACGGAAAATCATGTAAATACAGTACTTTGACCTTTTTCTGCATTGCCAAAAAGGTAAGTTTAACCTGTATCTATTTTAAATATGAAGTTTTTTTAAACATCGTTTGCCTGCAAATCTAATTGCAAATAATGCCGTGCAATTTTTCCGTTCGACAGAGAAGTGACACATTTCAAACAAACTTGTTTCGTCTCATTAACCTTGCAGGTCGAGTTCCAGTGATGGAAAGGGAATGCAATGCAGTTCAAGCCAAAAGGCCACGTTTTCAGGGCTTTCGCCAGAAATGAAGAGGGAACCAGTACCGTCGAATTCGTCATTATCTTTCCGGCGATCCTGGTTCTGATCCTGACATTCGTTGCATTGAGTACGTACATCGCAACCATTAGCGATGTGCAGCAGGTCGCCTCGGAATTGACGCGGCAATCGCTGCGATATGTCGATGCAGGCGAGGACGATACCCAGCTCTGTGCGACGCTGAATTCCGAGATCCTGCCAGTGATCTCGCAGGAGTTCGCCTTTGCCGACAGCAGCCGGATCAGCGGTCTGAGCTGTTCCATCGGTGCAGGGCAGGAGAACGTCTCGGTCAGCGTGACCTACGATCTCAACGGTCATTACATCCAGCGGTTCGGATCGTTCCTCGGGCTCGATGTGGATGTGTTTACCCGCCGGGGCTACATGAGGCTGTAACCGATGGACGTTCCGCGATTTCCTTCTTTGTCGTCGTCGCTGCAGAGGTTCCTTGCCGGAACCTCGGGCGCGATATCGGTGGGCTTCATCATCCTGTTGCCGGGCCTGCTGTTGATCGCGGGGATCGCGGTGGACTTTGCCATCCTCAACGCGCAACGCAAGTTCGTGCAGTCGCAGGCGGACATGGCGGCGCTGACGGGCATCCGCAACCTCAGGTCGCGCCAGGATGTGCTGGACACGGCAAGCGAAACGATCCTGAGCGAGGTGTTCTTCGACATGCGCGCGCCGCGCCACGACGACATCCTGTTCGGGCGCTTCGAGAATTACGATTTCGTGGCCAGCGCGGATCAGAACAGCCTCGAGAACGTCTCGGCCATCTGGGTCAGGACCGCCTCGCCGGCGGATCTTGTCGTGCTTGACCGCTTCTTTACCGACACAACGCCGGTGATCCGGCGCGCGGCCATCGCGCAGGCCAAGCCGGCCGTGGATTTTACCCTGTCGAACTGCCTTGCCTCGCTGAACCTGCTGAACGGGATGCTGCAGCCGATCCTCGGTGCCCAGTTGGACGTGCTGTGTTCGGGCCACGGGGTCCGCATCAACGCCGCCGAGCTGCTGGAGCGCATCGCCATCAATGCCGAGGCGGCCAGCCCGGATACCACCTATGGCGACATCCTCGACATGGAGCTGACGCTGGACGAGGTCCTGCGCGAGGCGCTGATCCCCGAGGGGTTCGGGATCGGCACCGGCCCGCTTTCGGGGGAGGCCCTGAGCCTTGGCAGCTTCCTCTACCTGAGCGAGGGGCTGCGGGATCTCAAGGTCACCTCGCCCCTGCCGCCGCTGCAACTGAACGTCGCGGACCTGGTCTTTGGGTCGGCCGAGGTGCTGGGCGAGCGGATCGTCGATCTGGAGCTGACCGCCGACCTTGGCAGTGCGGGGGAGGTGCCCCTGTCGTTGCAGATTTCCGAACCGCGCCAGGTGGTGCTGGGCGCCACCCCCGGCGACGAGGACGCGGTGGCGCGCACCGCGCAGATCCGGCTGGAGGCCGATGCGATCCGGCTGCTGAACCTGCTGGACGTGGGCCTTGCGCTGGACGTGGCGGCGGCGGCGGCGCGGCTCTCGGGCGATGGGGAGCATTGCATCGGCGACCCGGAGCTGCGCGCCGCGGTGTTCACGCCCACCCGGTCGAGCCTGCTGGAATTGGACATCGACGTTTCGGTGCTTGGCGTTTCGCTGACCGGCCTGCTGCCGCGCGTGACGCAACTGCTGAGCGTCGTGGGCGTGGAGGAAGAGGTGACCTTCACCCACGAGGAGGTGGCGGCGCAGGAGACCAAGACGCTGGAGGTGGCTGCGGGCGATCTGGTCGACAACGCCGTGGCGATGGTCTCGCGGCGGCTGGCGCTGCTGGTGCCCAACGCGGGAAGCCTTGTCGACGCGGTGCTGCAGGACCTGTTGGGCCTGCACCTTGCGGAGGCCCATCTCGAGGTTACCGGGATCTCCTGTTCGACCAAGCTGGCCGGTTAGGTCAGTCGCAGATGCCTTTCACCTCGGCGCCCTTCCACGGCAGGTAGACGTCGGACTCGCGCTTGCCGTTCCGGGGCAGGTCGGCCACCGGCATAGCCACTTTCAGCATGTCGTGCAGGCGCTGGGTGCGCGCGGCCTCGGGCGCTAGCGAGCGGCAGCAGACGTATTCCTCGACAATCGCTCCCTGCTGTTCGTAGCCGTAGTCGAGGAAGTTCGGCGCGCCCTCCAGATCGAAGAGGTAGGGGTCTTCCTTGTTGCCGTGCTCGGCGGCGGCGCGGAACGGGCTGTAGCCCGTGCGCTCGCGGTTCTGCCACTGCCAGACATGGGTCATCTCGTGCGCGATCAGCATCGCGGCGGTGAGGTGGATCGCGTCAGGGTATTCTCTGAGGTAGTCCTCGGTGTACCAGTCGCGGTCGAAGAAGACCCGGTTGAACAGGGTCACCGCGACGGGCTTGGCGGTGACGATGGCCTCGGTCACCGGCGGCAGGATGCGCTCGCGGCAGGTGACGCGCGGGCGGGGCTTGCGGTGGAAGGTGACGGCGCCGACCGGGGCGCCCTCGACCAGCCGCACCTTGGAGAGATCCAGCTGGTCGCCCTGTATGGTGTGTGCAAACGCCATTTCGGACGGGGTGAGCGGGCGACCGCAGGCGAGCAGGGCGCAGAACAGCGCGAGGGCAAAAACGGTTTTCATGCCGAGAAGTTAGAGCGATGCAAGCGACTCGGGTAGGGGGACGATGGACGGAGTGGCGAATTCCTTGGTCGCAGCGCTCAGAGACTGAGCGCGAGCACCCGGCTGATTTCGGTCAGCGACCGGCCGGACTGGTCCATCCACGTGTTGAAGGCGTTCTGGACGGCGGTCATCGACGATTTGGACCCGGGGGGCTTGTCGATGACGCCCTCGGCGATCAACCGGGCGGTCACGTCCTTGGACAGGATGAAGCTGTCGACGCCGGAGAAGCGCATGGCGTATTGCCCCGTGGTGCCGCCGAGCCGCGCGCCGCGTGTTTTCAGCAGGTCCAGCAGGCCGATGTAGTCGCTCGCCGGCCAACCGCCGAACACTGCCCCCGCGCCGCCCCGGTCGCGCAGTTCCAGAAGAAAGGCGGCGTTGTCGCGGACCGAGGCGATCTTGGTGCCGTTGCGCACGATGCGCTCGTCCCGCAGCAGGTCGTCGAACATCTCGTCGTCCATCATCGCGCAGCGTCCGGCATCGAAGCCTTGGAAGGCGGCCTCGAACCCGTCCCACTTGGCCTCGATCACTTTCCAGTTGAACCCGGCCTGAAACACGCTGCGGGCAAAGGTGGCAAGCCAGCGGTCCTCGGGGATGGCGGTGAGCTCGTCTGTCGGTTTCGGCTTGCCCAGCCGCGCCTCCAGCGCCGCCTCGCCGCCGTGGCGACCGGCTGCAATTCCGAAAATTTCGTCAAAATGGTGCATGGCAGCCCCCTGAAACATGCGCATGTTGCCATTTTGTTCTAATATTGCAACCGAAAATTAACGATTGCCGCGGGTCCTCGCTCAACCCAGGCGGATCACCACCTTCCCGGTCGAGCGGCGTTCGCGCAGCAATTCCCAGCCCTGTTCCACTTCGTCCAGCGGCAGGCTGTGGCTGATATGGGGCTGGAGGCGGCCCTCGTCGAACCAGCGCATCAGCGTCGCCATGCTCTCGCGCACCACGTCGGGGCGGAACTTCATGTAGCCGCCGATGTAGAAGCCGATGACGTCGAGGTTCTTGACCATCAGGTGGTTGGCCGGGATTTGCGGGACGTCCCCGCTGGCGAAGCCGATGGCGATCAGCCGGGCCTCGGGGTTGCAGGCGCGGAAGGCGGCGCGGAAGGCGTCTCCGCCGACGGCGTCATAGACCACGTCCGCCCCGCCGAGGTCGAGCACCCGCTGGCGCAGGTCTTCGCTGTCATCCACGAGGTGGTCGGCACCGGCGGCCCTGGCGATGGCGAGCTTCTCGGCCCCGCGCGCATGGGCAATCACGTTCGCGCCCATCAGCTTGCCGATCTCGACCGCCGTCAGCCCAACGCCGCCCGCCGCGCCGGTCACCAGCAGCGTCTCGCCCGGCTGCAGTCGGGCGCGGTGCGCGAGGGCCATGTGGCTGGTCCCGTAGGCGACGGGAAAGGCGGCCGCCTGCTCGAAACTCATGCCATCGGGGATGCGCGTGGCCCGGTTCGCGTCGAACACGCCTTGCTCGGCCAGACCGCCCTGACCGGCGAAAATTGCCACCCGATCGCCGATTTTCAGGGAATCGACCGACTCACCCAGGGCATTGACAACTCCGGAGATTTCCATGCCAAGTGTAAACGGTGGCGTTGGAATGTCCTGATAGTTTCCATTCTGGATCAAAAGATCCGCGAAATTGAGGCCGCAGGCGTGGATGCTCACGCGTATCTGGTGAGGCCCCGGAAGGGGTACATCTATCTGGTTGAACTGGGCTTTTTCGTTCGGAGCGGCGATCTGGTAGGCGAGCATAACGGTTCCAGCTTAACTGAAAGTTGCAGACGTGTTTCTTCGGCTGTGCCATATGAAACCATCGCAAGGCAACGGCCTGTCGCCACGGTGGCGGCACCCGGACCCCGGGACAAGGGCCAGAGCCTCGCAATCGAGACGTGAAGGAAACGAAATACAACCGCAGGAACCGCAGATGCCGGCCCAATTCGACTTTCTTGATCAATGAGTGATTTTTCCCACCCTTCCGGGAGACACGCGGCCGCGGCCGCCGATCGCCCCATGACCAAGTCCGACGAACGCCGGAGCACGCCTCCATGCGGACCCGTTCCCGTCACGTACGACCTCTGTGTGTTGTCAGTATTGTAAGGAGATAGGCATGACCCACCCCGTTGATGTGCATGTCGGAAAACGCGTAAGGCACCGCCGCTGGCTTATCGGTATGACCCAGCAGCAATTGGCAGAGCAGGTTGGAATCAAGTTCCAGCAGATCCAGAAGTACGAGACCGGTGCGAACCGCGTCAGCGCATCCCGCCTGTGGGACATCGCCGAGGCGCTGGACGTTCCCGTCGCCTTCTTCTTCGAGGGTCTGGACGATCAGGACAAGGAAACCACCACGCAGACTTCCGTGCCCGCCGACATCATGGGCGACAAGGAAGCTCTGGACCTCGTGCGTTCCTACTACGCGATCCCCGAGAACCAGCGCCGTCGCCTGTTCGAACTGGCCCGCGTCCTCAGCGACGTCGCCTGACGGCAGGCCCGAGAGGGCGCTTGCATCGACTGAAATTGGGTGGCACTTGGGGCGCATGACGTCCCCGGTGCTCTCCGATCTCGATGTGGCCAACCTGATGGCCGACGCCGCCCGCGCGGCGATCCTCCCGTATTTCCGCAGACCCGGACTCGCCGCCGAGAACAAGCTCGCAGGCGGGTTCGATCCCGTGACTGTGGCCGACCGCGCCGCCGAAGAGGCGATGCGCGCCATCCTCGCCGAACACCGGCCCGAGGACGGCGTGCATGGCGAGGAATTCGGCAAGGTCGCGGGACGCAGCGGGCGTGAATGGGTGCTCGACCCCATCGACGGGACCCGGGCCTTCATTTCCGGCACCCCCACCTGGGGCGTGCTGATCGCGCTCTCCGACGCCGGGGGGCCGCTGCTGGGCGTCATCGACCAACCCTATATCGGCGAGCGCTTTACCGGCGGCATGGGGCAGGCCGCGATGACCGGCCCGATGGGGCACGGCCCCCTTGCCGTGCGCGGCACCCGCAGCCTCGACGAGGCGATCCTGTTTACCACCTTTCCCGAAGTCGGCACCGCCGCAGAGGGCGCGGCCTTTCGCCGGGTCGCGGCGCAGGTGCGCCTGACGCGCTATGGCATGGACTGCTACGCCTATGCGCTGCTGGCCGCCGGCCAGATCGACCTGGTGATCGAGGCCGGGCTCAACGCCTATGACATCCAGGCGCCCATCGCGGTGATCGAGGCCGCCGGGGGCATCGTCACCGACTGGCAGGGCGGCCCGGCACATGGGGGCGGGCAGGTCATTGCCGCCGCCACGCCCGAGGTACACGCGGCGGCGCTGGCGCTGGTCAACGCGGCCTGACATCACCGTCAAGAGGGGTTGAGACGCGCGGGCTTCGCGTCTAATGCTTGCAGAGGCATACGTTTCTTCACCCGTTTTCCAACGTCTGCCCGACGCATCGAACATGAAATGGGTCTTTGTAGGAGCAGAGACCTCGCATGCCAGACATCCTGATCAGGAACGCCGAGTCCATTCTCACCATGGACGACGAGCGCCGGGAACTCGCCGGCGCCGACATCCTCCTGCGCGACGGGGCGGTGGCCGCCATCGGGCATGGCCTCGAGTCCACGGGCGAGATCGTCGAGGCGCGCGGCTGCGTCGTCACCCCCGGGCTGGTGAACACCCACCACCACCTCTACCAGTCGATGACCCGCGCGGTGCCGGCGGGGCAGGATGCGCTGCTGTTCAACTGGCTGCAGGCGCTCTACCCGGTCTGGGCGCGCTTCGGACCCGAGGAGATGCACGTCTCGGCCCTGACCGGGCTGGCCGAACTGGCGCTTTCGGGCTGCACGCTGACCTCGGACCACCTCTACCTCTATCCCAACGGCGCGCGGCTGGAAGACACCATCACGGCGGCGCAGGAGATCGGGATGCGGTTCCACCCGACCCGGGGCGCCATGAGCATCGGCGAGAGCAAGGGCGGTCTGCCGCCCGATGCGCTGGTCGAGGAGGAGGCGGCGATCCTCGAGGATTGCATCCGCGTGGTCGACGCCTTCCACGACGCCTCCGAAGGGTCGATGTGCCGGGTCGGCATCGCACCCTGTTCGCCCTTCTCGGTCAGCCGCGAGCTGATGCGCGACGCCGCGCTGCTGGCGCGCGACAAGGGGGTGATGCTGCACACCCACCTCGCCGAGAACGATCAGGACATCGCCTACAGCGAGCAGATGTTCGGCTGCCGCCCGGGGCAGTACGCAGAGGACCTCGGCTGGACCGGCCCCGACGTCTGGCATGCCCATTGCGTCAAGCTGGACGGGGCCGAGATCGACCTCTTCGCGCGCTCGCGCACCGGGGTCGCCCATTGCCCCTGTTCCAACTGCCGCCTCGGATCGGGCATCGCCCCGGTGCGGGCCATGCTGGATGCGGGCGTGCCCGTCGGCCTCGGTGTCGACGGCAGCGCCAGCAACGATGCCGGCAACCTCGTGGCCGAGGCGCGGCAGGCCATGCTGCTGCAGCGGGTCACGCGCGGGGCCGACGCAATGAGCGCGCGCCGGGCGCTGGAACTGGCCACGCGCGGCGGGGCCGACGTGCTCGGCCGCCCCGACTGCGGTCGGCTTGCCCTGGGCAAGCGCGCGGATGTTGCGGTGTGGGACGTCTCCGGCATCGACAGCGCGGGAAGCTGGGACAAGGCCGCGCTGCTGCTGGCCGGTCCGATGAAGGTGCGCCATCTCTTCGTCGAGGGGCGGCAGGTGGTGCGCGACGGTCACGTGACCACGCTGGACCTGCCCCGGGTGATCGAACGGCAGGACAGGCTGGCGCGGGCGCTTGCCGGGTAGGGCGAAACCCCCTTCCGCGGGCGGCGCGCGCTTGCTATGGCGCGGCGAAAAGGAGCGATCCCATGACCGATGATCCGCGGTTCCAGTCCCTGTCCCAGCTTGGCAGCGCCACCGCGCTGCCCGCCGCGCCCGAGGAGGCCGTGCTCGAACGGGTCGGGAACGGCCAGAGCGACGTTGACTATTGCGTGCGCTTCACCGCGCCGGAATTCACCTCGCTCTGCCCGATGACCGGACAGCCCGATTTCGCCCACCTCGTGATCGACTACGTCCCCGACCAGTGGCTGGTGGAAAGCAAGTCGCTCAAGCTGTTCCTCGGCTCCTTCCGCAACCACGGCGCCTTTCACGAGGACTGCACGGTGATGATCGCCCGCCGCCTCGTCGACCTGCTGGAACCGCGCTGGCTGCGCATCGGCGGCTACTGGTACCCGCGCGGCGGCATCCCGATCGACGTCTTCTACCAGACCGGCGCGGCGCCCGCCTCGGTCTGGATCCCCGACCAGGGCGTGCCGCCCTACCGGGGCCGCGGGTGAGGGCGGTCCTTGCGGGGCTGCTGCTGACGCTGGCCTCCCATGCCGGTGCCGCGCCGGTGCCCGAAGCGGCCGAACTGCTGAACCGCATCCGCGCCGCGGCCAACGTCGGCCCCGTCGCATGGTCCCCGGGCCTCGCCCAGGCCGCGCAGGCCCACGGCGACGACCTCTCGCGCAGCGGCCGTTTCTCGCACGGCGGCACCGACGGTAGTTCCGTTGGCGCGCGCGTCCGGCGCACCGGCTACGGCTTCTGCTTCGTCGCCGAGAACATCGCCAAGGGGCAGGACAGCCTCGCCGAGGTGCTGCAGGCCTGGGCCCATTCGGCCCCGCATCTGCACAACATGCTCGACCCGCGCGCCACCGAGGCGGCGGTCGCCCATGCGCCGGGCGATGTCTGGGTCATGGTGCTCGCCCGCCCGGGCTGCTGACAGCCACCTTCTTTGGGTGCCAAAAATCCCGGGGGAGGCGCGCGCAGCGCGACGGGGGCAGCGCCCCCAACACCGTCAGACGGCCTTGCGCCCCGCGATGCGCACCTCGGCGATGGCCCGGTCGTCGCCCATCATGATGGTGGCGAACAACGCCTCCCACAGCGTCTCCGCCCGCGCCGTGCGCTGGGCGATGGCGGGGGTGGAGGCGAGATCCAGCACCACGAGGTCCGCTTCCATGCCGTGGGCGATGTTGCCGATCCGGTCGCCCATGTGCAGCGCGGCCGCCGATCCGGCGGTGGCGAGCCACAGCAGCTCGGCCGCGTGCAGCGGGCGGCCGCGCAGCTGGCCGATCTCGTAGGCGGCCGCCATGGTGCGCAGCATCGAGAAGGAGGAGCCGCCGCCGGTGTCGGTGGCGAGCCCGATGCGCTGGCCCTCGGCCATCAGCCCGTTCATGTCGAAGAGGCCGGAGCCGATGAAGGTGTTCGAGGTCGGGCAGTGCACCAGCGCCGCGCCGGTCTCTCTCAACCGGTCCCGCTCGCGCGGTTCAAGGTGGATGGCATGGCCGTAGAGGCCGCGTTCGCCCAGCAGCCCGTAGGCTTCGTAGGTGTCGAGGTAGTCGCGCGCCTGCGGGTAGAGGCCCAGCACCCATTCGATCTCGTCGGTCTGTTCCGAGAGATGCGTCTGCATCAGGCAGTCCGAGTGTTCGGCCCAGAGGCTGCCGAGCGCCTCCAGCTGTTCCGGCGTCGAGGTCGGAGAGAAGCGGGGGGTGATGGCATAGTTCAGCCGGTCGACCCCGTGCCAGCGCCCGATCAGCGCGCGGCTGTCGTCATAGGCGGACTGCGCCGTGTCGCGCAGGCCCTCGGGCGCGGTGTCGCGGTCCATGCAGGTCTTGCCCGCCACGATCCGCTGGCCGCGGCGCTGGGCCTCGGAAAACAGCGCCTCGACGCTTTCGGGGTGGATGGTGCAGTAGCTGCAGACCGTGGTGGTGCCGTGGGCGGCGGTCAGGTCGAGATAGCGCGCGGCGATCGTCCCGGCGTAGGCCGGATCGGCAAAGCGCATCTCCTCGGGGAAGGTGTAGCTGTTCAGCCAGTCGATCAGCCGCTTGCCCCAGCTCGCGATGATGGCGGTCTGGGGGTAGTGGGCATGGGCATCGACGAAGCCCGCGAGGATCACCTTGTCGCCGTGGTCGACGATCTCGGCCCCGGGGTGGGCGCGGGCCAGCGCCTCGGCGCTGCCGGTGGCGAGGATCCGGCCTCCGGCGATGGCAACGGCCTCGTCCACGCGGGCGGCGCCTTCCGGGTCGCCGTCGAAGGGCGAGCGGGCAAAGCCCAGGACCTGGCCCCGGAGGATGGTGGTGCCGTTCATGTTCCGCCCTCTCGCGCTTGAAATCGACCGAGGCACCCTAGATGGTGTCGGGCCCCGGGTAAATCGCGCCATTGTCATTGTTTTGCAGTGACAGCTTCTTGGCAGGCCGGAAAGTCGGGGGATGCGCCTGCGGCGCATGCCTCCGGCGGGGATACTTGGGACCCAAAGAAGCGCTGCGCGCGGGGGCCCGTTCCGGGGCGCGGGGCGGAAAAGCGGTTTCATGTCCGCGCGTTGCACTCTAAGTTGCAGCAAGGCGCGAAGCAGAGGTGGCAATGACGGCGGACACCGAGGAACAAGAGGTCGAGGACGTCCGCGACGAGGACGCCTATTCGCTCGACCGCAAGGCGGTGGCCTCGATCCTCTATGCCGTCGACATCGACGACCGGGAGAAGCTCGTCGAGCTGATGGAGCCGCTGCACGCGGCCGACATCGCCGACCTTCTCGAACAGATCAATTCCTACGACCGGGCGCGGCTGATCCGGCTCTACGACCGCGAGTTCGACGGCGAGATCCTCTCGGAACTGGAGGAGACAGTCCGCGAGGAAGTGATCGGCATCCTGTCGCCGCAGGTGCTGGCCGAGGCGGTCCGCGAACTCGACAGCGATGACGTCGTCGACCTGGTCGAGGACCTGGAGGACGACCAGCAGGAGGCGATCCTCGGCGCGCTCGAGGATTCCGAGCGGCTGGCGGTGCAGCAGGCGCTGTCCTACCCCGACGGGTCGGCCGGGCGCCTGATGCAGCGCGAGGTGGTGATGGCGCCCGAGCACTGGAACGTGGGGCAGGCCATCGACTTCATGCGCGGCTCGGAGAGCCTGCCGGAGCAGTTCTACCACATCGTGCTGGTCGATCCGCGCCTGCACCCGGTCGGCAACGTGACGCTGGGCAAGGTCATGGCGGCGCGGCGCGAGACGCTGCTGGCGGACCTGACCGAGGAGATGTTCCGCACCATCCCGGTGGACCAGGACGAGGCGGACGTGGCCTATGCCTTCAACCAGTACCACCTGATCTCGGCCCCGGTGGTCGACGAGGAGGGGCGGCTGGTCGGGCAGATCACCATTGACGACGCCATGATCGTGCTGGACGAGGAACACGAGGAGGACATCCTGCGCCTTGCCGGTGTGGGCGAGGGCTCGCTGGCGGACCGCGTGTTCGACACCGTGAAGGGGCGCTTTCCCTGGCTCGCCGTGAACCTTGTCACCGCGATCCTCGCCTCGATGGTGATTTCGCAGTTCGACGTGGTCATCGCCCAGCTGGTGGCGCTGGCGGTGCTGATGCCGATCGTCGCCTCGATGGGGGGCAACGCGGGCACCCAGTCGCTGACCGTGGCCGTGCGCGCCATCGCCACCCGCGACCTCACCGGTTCCAACGTCTGGCGGGTGATCCGGCGGGAGGTGCTGGTGGGGCTGGCCAACGGGCTGGTCTTTGCCGTGGCCATGGGACTGATCGAGCTGATCTGGTTCGGCTCGCTCGGGCTGGCGCTGGTGATCGGCGCGGCGATGGTGATCAACCTCGTGGTGGCGGGGCTGGCCGGGACGGTGATCCCGGTGGTTCTGGAGCGGCTGAAGGTCGACCCGGCGCTGGCCTCGGGCGCCTTCGTGACGACGGTGACCGACGTGGTGGGCTTCTTCGCCTTCCTCGGCTTCGCCTCGCTGTACCTGATGTGAGCGGGCTGGAGGACATCAAGGCCGCGGCCCGCACGGCGGCCTTTGCCCGGCGCAAGGCCGCCCATGCGGCGGCAGGCGGGGCGGGGGCGGCGCATCTGTCGGAGATCCTCGCCGGGTATCGCGGCGTTGCGCTGGCCGGCTACCTGCCGATCCGCACCGAGATCGATCCGCTGCCGGCGATGGAGGAGGCTGCGGCCCACGGGCCTGTGGGGGTGCCGGTGATCCGCGCCGCCGGGCAGCCGCTGGTGTTCAGCCGCTGGGAGCCGGGCGCCGCGCTGGTGCCGGGGCCCTTCGGCGCCCATGTGCCCGCCGAGGAGGTGCTGGTCGAGCCGGAGATCCTGATCGTGCCGCTGGTGGCCTTTGACGCGAGGGGCGGGCGGCTTGGCTATGGCGGGGGCTTCTACGACCGCACGCTGCAGGGGCTGCGGGCGCGGCGCGCGGTGCTTGCCATCGGCTTTGCCTATGACGCGCAGGAGGCCGAGGCGCTGCCGCTGGAGGAGACCGACCAGCCGCTCGACATGATCGTCACCGAGAGCCGTATCCTGAGCTTCTGAACCGCCTGCGGCGGGGCGCCGTTTTGGCGCGCGCGCGCGACGGCTCTTGTCCTCGGGCAGTCCGCAGCCTAGGAGAATGGCATGAGACTGCTTTTTCTGGGCGATGTGATGGGCCGTGCCGGCCGCAGCGCGGTAAGCGAGAGGCTGCCGCGTCTGCGTGACGACTGGCGGCTGGATTTCGTTGTGGTCAATGGCGAGAACGCCTCGAACGGGATGGGGCTGAGCGGCGAACATGCCAAGGGCCTGCTCGACGCGGGGGCGGATTGCGTGACGCTGGGCGATCATGCCTTCGACCAGAAGGACATGATGCAGTTCATCGAGACCGAGCCGCGGGTGATCCGGCCGCTCAACTTTGCCAAGAACGCGCCGGGCAAGGGGCATCGCCTGTTCACCGCGAGGAACGGCAAGAAGGTGCTGGTGACGCAGGTGCTGGGGCAGGTGTTCATGAAGCGCGCCTTTGACGATCCCTTCTCGGCCATCGAGACGGTGCTGAAGGCCCATCCGCTGGGCGGGCAGGCGGCGGCGATCCTTGTCGACGTGCATTGCGAGGCGACCAGCGAGAAGATGGCAATGGGCCATTTCTGCGATGGCCGCGCGAGCCTTGTGGTCGGCACCCATACCCACGTGCCGACGGCGGATGCGCAGGTGCTGCCGGGCGGGACCGGCTACCTGACCGACGCGGGCATGTGCGGCGACTACGACTCGGTCATCGGCATGGACAAGGCCGAGCCGATGCGCCGCTTCATCACGGGCATGCCCAAGGCGCGGTTCACCCCGGCGCTGGGCGAGGCGACGCTGTCGGGCGTCTTCGTCGAGACCGACGACAGGAGTGGCAAGGCCACGCGCGTCGCCATGGTCCGCGTGGGCGGGCGGCTGGAATCGGCGGCGCCATGACCCGGCGCGAGATCGCCTTCTTCACCGGCGTTCTGGTTCTGCTCGGGATGGGCTGGGGCCTGACCCAGCCGCTGACGAAGGTGGCAGTGAGCACCGGCTACCAGCCGTTCGGACTGATCTTCTGGCAACTGGCCATCGGCGCCATCGTCCTGAGCGTCGTCGCCGTGATCCGGCGCCGCCGCCTGACGCTGACCCTTCCGGCGCTGAAGGTCTATCTTGCCATCGCGCTGCTGGGCACGCTGCTGCCCAATGCCGCCTCCTACAAGGCCATCGCGCATCTGCCCTCGGGGGTGGTCTCGGTGCTGATCTCGCTGGTGCCGATGATGAGCTTTCCGATGGCGCTGGCCCTCGGGCTGGAGCGGTTCAGCCCGCGCCGCCTGCTGGGGCTCTCCGCTGGTCTTGGCGGGGTGATGCTGCTGGTGCTGCCCGATGCCAGCCTTCCGGATGTGGCCATGCTGGCCTGGGTCCCGATGGGGCTGGTCGCGCCGCTGCTTTATGCCTGCGAGGGCAACTACGTGGCCCGCTGGGGCACTGCCGGGCTCGACGCGGTGGAGGTGCTGCATGGCGCCTCGCTGCTGGGGGCGGCGATCGCGCTGCCGCTGGCGCTGGGAACGGGCCAGTTCATCACGCCGCTGCAGAGCTATGGCCCGGCCGAACTCGCGCTGGTGCTGGCCTCGCTGGTGCATGTCGGCGTCTACTGCGTCTACGTCTGGCTGGTGGGGCGGACCGGGCCGGTCTTTGCCCTGCAGGTGGGCTACAGCGTCACCGCCTTCGGGGTGCTCTGGGCGCTGCTCCTGCTGCAGGAAACCTACTCGCCCTATTTCTGGGCGGCGATGGGGCTGATCCTGTTCGGGGTCCTGCTGGTCCAGCCGCGCCGGAACGAGGCGGTTGCCGAGGTCCCGCCAATCGGTGAAACTGGCGTCTGACCGGCGTCGCGCACATGAACTCCCTGAGAGCAAATACCTGAATGGAATTATTCGCCCTTTCCCAGACGGCCGGTGCGTTCCTGGCCCTGGCGATCGTCGTGGCCATGTTCGCCCTGTTCCTGCGCGAAACCTTTCCGACCGAGGTCGTGGCTATCGCCGGCGTGGCGCTGATGCTGATCTGCGGGGTGCTGCCCTACAAGGACGGGCTGGAGGTGCTGTCGAACCCGGCGCCCTGGACCATCGCGGCGATGTTCATCATCATGGGGGCGCTGGTGCGGACGGGGGCGCTGGACGTGCTGACCCGCTTTGCCGAGCGCTATGCGCGGACCCATCCCAAGATCGCCGTGATGTCGGTCATCGCCATGGTCATGGCGGGCTCGGCGGTGATGAACAACACGCCCGTCGTGGTGGTGATGATCCCGGTCTTCGTCCAGCTGTCCAAGGCGCTCGACACCAAGGCGTCGAAGCTGCTGATCCCGCTGAGCTACGCGGCCATCATGGGCGGTTCGCTGACGCTGATCGGCACCTCGACCAACCTGCTGGTGGACGGCGTGGCCCGGACCAAGGGGCTGGAGCCCTTCGGCATTCTCGAGATCCTGCCCATCGGCCTTGTGGTCTGTGTCTGGGGTCTGATCTACATGGCGATCTTCGCGCCGCGCCTGCTGCCGGATCGCGACAGCATGGCCAACATGCTCTCTGACCGGTCGAAGATGAAGTTCTTTACCGAGGCGGTGATCCCGCCAGACAGCAACCTGATCGGGCGCGAGGTGCTGGGGGTGCAGCTGTTCAAGCGCGACGGAGTGCGGCTGATCGACGTGATCCGGGGCGATGTCTCGCTGCGGCGCAACCTTCAGGGTGTCACCCTTCAGGTCGGTGACCGGGTGGTGCTGCGAACCCGGATGACCGAGTTGCTGAGCCTGCAGAACAACAAGGAACTGAAGCGGGTCGACCAGGTTTCGGCGGTCGAGACCACGACGGTCGAGGTGCTGATCACACCGGGCTGCAAGATGGTGGGCCGGGCGCTGGGCGGGATGCGCCTGCGCCGTCGCTATGGGGTCTACGTCCTTGCGGTACACCGGCGGAACCAGAACATCGGGCGCCAGCTAGATGACCTCGTGGTGCGGGTCGGCGACACGCTGCTGCTGGAAGGCGCGCCGGCGGACATCCAGCGACTGGCGACCGAGATGGAGATGGTGGACGTGACCCAGCCCTCGGCCCGGGCTTATCGCCGTGGCCACGCGCCCATCGCCATCGTCGCCCTGGCCGGGATCGTGGTGCTGGCGGCGCTGAACGTCGCGCCGATCCTGCTGCTGGCGGTCATCGCCGTGGCGGTCGTTCTGGTCACCGGCTGCATCGACGCCGACGAGGCGTTTTCCTTTGTCGACGGCCGGTTGCTTGCGCTGATCTTCGGGATGCTCGCCGTGGGTGCGGGGCTGGAACATACCGGCGCCGTGGCGCTGGTGGTGGACAGCGTGGTGCCCGGACTGCAGAACCTGCCGCCCGCGCTGGTGGTCTTCGTGGTCTTCCTGATGACCACCACGCTGACCGAGATCGTGTCGAACAACGCGGTTGCGGTGATCATGACGCCGCTGGCCATCGGACTGGCGCAGGCGCTGGGGCTCGATCCGCGCCCGCTGGTGGTGGCGGTGATGATCGCGGCCTCCTGCGCCTTTGCCACGCCGATCGGCTACCAGACCAACACGCTGGTCTATGGCCCCGGCGGCTATCGCTTCTCGGACTTCCTGCGCATCGGGATCCCGCTGAACCTGTCGATGTCGGTGCTGGTCTCGGCGGTCATTCCGCTGATCTGGCCGCTCTGACAGCAGGATTTGCGCAACATTTCACGCAAGAATCCGCCGCCCGGTTCGCTCCGGACGCGCTGTCGTTGACAGTCCCCGGTCCCCTCGCTCTTCTGGCGTGCGGGGGAGATCGAGGAGCACTGACCATGTCAGGGAAGACGAGCCAAACATTCGCGGTTCTGGTTGCCGCGGCGCTGAGCACAGCGCCGGTGGCACTGGCCGCAACAGCCATCTTCGCAACCCCGAATGCCGCCCTTGCCAAGGGTGAAGGCGGCGGCAATGGAGGCGGCGGCGGCGGTGGAAACGGCGGCGGCGGCGGTAATGGCGGCGGCGGCGGCAACGGTGGCGGTAACGGCAACGGTGGCGGTAACGGCAACGGAAATGGCGGCGGCAATGGCCACGGTGGTGGCAATGGCAACGGCAACGGGAACGCGGGCGGCAATGCAAATGCCTCGGGCCATGCCGGCGGTGCCTCGACGACGGGCCCCGGCAAGTCGTCCAGCGCCAAGGGTCACAGCGCGGTCGCCACTGCGAACACGGCCTCCAAATCCAAGAGCAAGTCGGCCAACCGGGGCGCCATCGCGAGCAACCTCAAGGGGCTGAACGCGGCCCATGCCAGCGCCAACGCGATGGCGCACGCGGCCCCGAACAGCCGGGTCGGCCGGGTCGCCACCTATGCGCAGACGGTTCAGACCATCGACAGCCTGCGCACGCAGCTGACGGTGCTGGAGGCGCTGGTGGACGAGACCGTTCCGACCACCGAACAGTTCGTCGACGAGAACATCACCGACGAGAGCCAGCTGAGCCCGGAAGACATCGCCGCGGCCATCGACGCGCTGGACCCGGAATCGCAGACCTACAAGGACGACGTGGACGCCATCGCGGCGGCGATCACCGGGCTCGACCCGGAGGACCCGGCCAATGCCGGGGCGCTGGCCGCCATGGCCGACAGCATCGACTCGACGGTGACGGCGCAGGACGAGCAGGCCGGTATCACCGAGGACATCGCGGCGCTGGAGGGCCAGATCACGACCAGCCAGAACGACCAGCTGGCAGCGCTGGCCGACGCCTTTGCGCCCCATGACATCGAGGACCTCTCCGAGGAGTCGCTGGGCGCCCTGCACGGCATGCTGGGGTTGAGCCCGGAAAGCGTGCCGGATGTCACCGCGGCGGTGTCGACCGTCGAGGACGTGAGCGAAGACGAGGTTGCCGAGACCGAGTAATCCCCCCACCCGGTCTTGCGGAACGGGGCCGCACGGCCGGGCGGCCCCGCTTTCGTTTCAGGGGGCAGGGCATGACAGGGTGAGGGGCCAGCCCCTCACACTCCCCGGGATATTTGCAACCCAAAGAAGCCCTGGGCGGACCGCTCAGGCGATGCTGTCCGACCGCCCGGCGTTGCGCCCGGAGAAGATGCAGCCGCCGAGGAAGGTGCCCTCGAGCGCGTTGTAGCCGTGGTAGCCGCCGCCGCCGAAACCCGCCACCTCGCCCGCGGCGAAGAGGCCCGGGACCCGCTGGCCGTCGGCGCCGATCATGGCGCTGTCGAGATCGGTCTGCAGCCCGCCCAGCGTCTTGCGTGTCAGGATGTTAAGGCGGACGGCGATCAGCGGGCCGTTGGCGGGATCGAGGAAGCGGTGCGGTTTCGCGGTGCGGATCAGCTTGTCGCCCCGGTAGTTGCGCGCCGCGTGGATCGCCATCAGCTGCGCGTCCTTGGTGAAGGGATTGTCGACCTGCGCGTCGCGCGCCGCGATCTGGGCGTGGAGGCGCGCCGGGTCGAGCAGCGCCTCGCCCGTCATCGCGTTCATGCCCTTGACCAGTTCGGCGAGGCTGTCGGCGACGACGAAATCCTCGCCATGGGTCTTGAAGGCTTCGACCGGGGCGGGGGCCTTGCTGCCGGTGAGGACGCGGCCGGTCAGCACCTCCTTCCACTTCTTCGAGGTGAAATCGGGGTTCTGCTCGGAGCCGGAGAGGGCGAATTCCTTCTTGATCACCTTCTGGGTCAGGATGAACCAGCTGTAATCGTACCCTGTCGAGAGGATCTCCTTGAGGGTGCCGAGGGTGTCGAAGCCGGGCAGGCAGGGCGGGGGCAGGCGGCGGCCCGTCGCGTCGAACCAGAGCGAGGAGGGGCCGGGCAGGATGCGGATGCCGTGGGCAGGCCAGATCGGATCCCAGTTGGTGACGCCCTCGGTATAGTGCCACATGCGGTCGCGGTTGATCACGTGGCCGCCAGCCTCTTCGCTGATCGCGATCATCCGGCCGTCGACATGGGCGGGCACCCCGGCGATCATCTTCCGGGGCGGCTGGCCAAGGCGCTCGACCGGCCAGGACTTGCGCACCAGTTCGAAGTTGCCGCCGATGCCGCCGGAGCTGACGATGACGGAGGGGGCGCGGTACTCGAAATCGCCCACCGCGTCGCGGTTCGAGGATTGCCCGCGCAGGACGCTGTCCTCGGCCAGCCGGGTCCCGGCGACCCCCCTGGCGGCGCCGTTCTCCATGACGATCCGGTCGACCCGGTGGCGCATCTTGAGGGTGATGCGCCCGGCGGCGACATGGTCGCGCACGCGGGCCTCGAAGGGCTCCACCACGCCCGGTCCGGTGCCCCATGTGATGTGAAAGCGCGGCACCGAGTTGCCGTGGCCGTCGGCATAGGAGCCGCCGCGCTCGGCCCAGCCGACCACGGGGAACCAGCGCAGGCCCATGCCGTGCAGCCAGGGCCGCATCTCGGTCGCGGCGAAATCGACATAGGCCTCGGCCCATTTTCGCGGCAGCTCGTCCTCGGGGCGGTCGAACTGCGCCGAGCCCATCCAGTCGAGCAGCGCGAGGTCGCGACTGTCCTTCACGCCCATGCGGCGCTGTTCGGGGGTATCGACCATGAACAGCCCGCCGAGGGACCAGAAGGCCTGCCCGCCGAGGTTCTGCTCGCCCTCCTGGTCGAGGAGGAGCACGGTCTTGCCCCGGTCCCCCAATTCCGCCGCCGCCGCGAGCCCGGCCAGGCCGGCGCCCACGATGATCACATCCGCGCTGTCTGTCATCTCTGTCCTCCCCTTGGGCAAAGCCTAGGGCAAAGGCGGCGGTGCAGGCAATCGTGACGCGAGGGCGGGTTTCAGGCGGGGGCCGCCTGAGGCGCGCTCAGTTGCCCCGGTTGTGGGTGCGCGCGTACATGCCCGCGATCATGGTGCTGGCGGTCTTCTCGAACAGGCAGGGGATCACCGCGTGGATGGCGGCGGCGCAGCCGGCGGCGAAGAGGCGCAGGGCAAAGCCCCCGGCGAAACGGGCGTGTTCGAGGTAGGTTTCCTCGACGCTGCGGGGATGGTCGAGAAAGACGCGGTCGATCATGGCAGGGCTCCTGCGGGTTGGTTCAGGCCATGATAGGTGCGATGTCCTGTGCAGGGATCCCAAAGATGAGGCGATTTCAGTTGATCGTGGGATGATTTCCCGTGAAAATGCACATCATGTTGAAAATTGACGACATCGACCGGCGCATCCTCTCCGAACTGCAACGCCACGCCGACGCCCCGCTGGAGGAGCTGGGCCGCCGCGTGGGGCTCTCGCGCAATGCCTGCTGGCGGCGCATCAAGATGCTGGAGGAGGCGGGGGTGATCCGCGCCCGGGTGGCGCTGCTGGATCCCGGGGCGCTGGACCTCGGGCTGACCGTCTTCATCCTGGTGCGCACGCGGTCTCACAACCCGGACTGGCTGGAGGCCTTTGCCCGGGCGACGCGGAGCATGCCGGAGATCCTCGGCGCCTACCGGATGACCGGCGACCTCGACTACCTGATCCGGGCCCGGGTGAAGGACGTGGCGGCCTATGACACGCTCTACCGGCGGCTGATCTCGAAGCTGGAGATGTCGGACGTCTCGGCGAGCTTCGTGATGGAGGAGCTGAAGGAGACCACCGAACTGCCGCTCTGAGGGGGCGCTGCCCCCTCCTGGCCTGCGGCCAGTTCACCCCCGGGATACTTGGGACCCAAAGAAGGCCGGGCTCAGAGCGGCCAGACCAGCAGGATGGCGGGGATCGAGACCGCGACCACAAGGATCTCCAGCGGCAGGCCCATGCGCCAGTAGTCGCCGAAGCGGTAGCCGCCGGGGCCGAGGATGAGCGTGTTGTTCTTGTGGCCGATGGGGGTGAGGAAGGCCGAGGAGGCTGCGACGGCCACCGCCATCAGGAAGGGATCGGGCGAGACGCCGAGGCTTTGCGCCATCTGAATGCCGACCGGGGCGGCGACGATCGCGGTGGCGGTGTTGTTCAGCACGTCCGAGAGGGTCATGGTCACCACCATCAGCACCGTGAGGATGGCCCAGGCGGGCATGCCGAAGGTGAGGTCGATCAGGCTCTCGGCGATCAGCTTGGTGCCGCCGGAGGAGTCGAGCGCGGTGCCGAGGGGGATCATCGAGCCCAGCAGGACGACCACGGGCCATTCCACGTGATCGTAGATCTCGGCCAAGGGCAGGATGCGGAACAGCACGTAGGCGACCACCACGATGCCGAGGGCCACCGGCAGGTGCAGCAGCCCGAAGCTGGCGGCGGCGACGGCGGCGGCGAAGAGGCCGATGGCGAGCCAGGTCTTGTCATCCGCGGTCACGTTCAGGCCGCGCTCGGCCAGCGGCAGGCATTCGAGCCACTCGATGACATGGGCGCTGCGGCCCTGCGGGCAGAGCAGGAGCAGGATGTCGCCGGGGCGGATCTCGGTGCGGCGGACCTGCTCGGTGATGCGCTCGCCGCGCCGGAAGATGCCGAGGAGCAGCGAGTTCTGACGCCAGGCGAGGCCGACGCCGGTGGCGGTGCGCCCGGCGATGAGGGCGCTCTCGGGAACCACCACCTCGACCAGTTCCAGCCCTTCGCCCTCGGCGGTGAGCTTGTTCTGGCGGTCCTTGTCGGTGAAATCGAGCTTGAGCGCGGCGCGGAACTCGTCGAGCGCCTCGGGCGAGGCTTCGAGCACGAGGGAATCCCCGGCCTCGAGCAGGGTATTGGCCGAGCGGCCATAGCGCCGCCTGCCGTCGCGGATGAGGCCGAGGATGGCGACATCGGCCTGCTCGGCCTCGGGGTCGAGCTCGCCCAGACGCCGGCCGATCAGGTCGCTCTCCTGCGGGACGGTCAGTTCGGCGATGTAGGGCTGCAGCCCGGCGCTGCCGATCTGGTCGCTGCCGCGGTCGGGGATCAGGCGCCAGCCGATCAGCGCGACGAAGACCAGCCCGGCGACGGCGGCGATGGCGCCGACCGGGGCAAAGTCGAACATGTCGAAGGAGGCGCCGAGGCTGTCCTGCCGGATGGCGGCGATGATGATGTTGGGCGGGGTGCCGATCAGGGTGACCATGCCGCCGAGAATGGTGGCAAAGCTCAGCGGCATCAGCGAGAGACCGGGCGCGCGCCCGGCCTTGCGCGCGGTCTGGATGTCGACCGGCATCAGCAGGGCAAGGGCGGCCACGTTGTTCATGAAGGCCGAGAGCACCGCGCCGACGCTGCCCATCAGCGCGATATGGGCGCCGAGGCCGCGGCTGCTGTCGATCAGCGTGCGGGTGATCAGGAAGACCGCGCCGGAGCGCACCAGCCCGGCCGAGATGATCAGCACGAGGGCGACGATGATGGTGGCCTCGTGGCCGAAGCCCGAGAAGACCTCCTCGGCGGGGATCACCCCCAGCACGGTGCCGGCCAGCAGCGCGCCGAAGGCGATCAGGTCATAGCGCAGGCGGCCCCAGAGCAGGAGGGCGAAGACCGCCCCGAAGAGCGCGAAGAGGATGATCTGGTCGGTGGCCATGCGGAGTCCTAGCGTGGAAGGTCGGCCCGGGAAACCGGGGCAGGGCTGCAACCTAATGCGCGGTGGCGGCAGGACCACATGGGGTGGCCCGCCGATGCCGCGCATATGCGCCCTTGCGGGCCCGTGGGCGGCTGCAATATAGAGGCGCAAACCCGCAGAACAGGACTTTCGGAGGCACACATGGCCGGCCATTCCAAATGGGCAAACATCCAGCACCGCAAGGGACGGCAGGACGCCGCGCGGTCGAAACTCTTTTCCAAGCTCTCGAAAGAGATCACCGTGGCCGCCAAGATGGGCGATCCGGACCCCGACAAGAACCCGCGCCTGCGCCTTGCCGTGAAGGAAGCCAAGTCGGTCTCGGTCCCGAAGGACGTGATCGACCGCGCCATCAAGAAATCGATGGCGGGCGAAGGGGAAGACTACGAAGAAATCCGCTACGAGGGCTACGGCCCGAACGGCGTGGCGGTGATCGTCGAGGCGATGACCGACAACCGCAACCGCACTGCGTCGAACGTGCGCTCGCTGTTTGCCAAGAACGGCGGCAACCTCGGCGAGACCGGCTCGGTCGGCTTCATGTTCGAGCGCAAGGGCGAGATCGCCTATCCCGCGACGGTCGGCGACTCGGACACGGTGATGATGGCGGCCATCGAGGCCGGTGCCGAGGACGTGGAAAGCTCGGAAGAGGGCCACACCATCTGGTGCGCCGACACCGACCTGAACGAGGTCTCGACCGCGCTGGAAGCCGAACTGGGCGAGAGTGAATCGACCAAGCTGGCCTGGCGTCCGACCACCACGACCGAGCTCGACCTCGAGTCGATGCAGAAGCTGATGAAGCTGGTCGATGCGCTGGAAGACGACGACGACGTGCAGCGCGTCACCACCAACTTCGAAGCCTCCGACGAGGTGATGGCGCAGCTCTGACCGGAGATCGCCTGACAAGGAATTCCGGGCCGTGCGTCGAAAGGCGCGCGGCCTTTTCTTTGGGTTGCAAGTATCCCGGGGAGCGCGAGGGGCTGGCCCCTCGCTCCTGCCCGCAGAGCAGGCGCGGTGCCCGGCTTTGCGGCGCGACGGGGCCGCAGCGGCCTTTGTTGCGCGGCGCGTGCCGGGGCCGTGATTGACGTGGCGCAACGCGGCTTCGTTACATTGCCCCGATATCCTTGGCGAAACAGCGACATATCGGAGTCCGCCCATGTTTTCCCTAACCGGCATGAAGGCCCTGATCGTGGGTATCGCCAATGACCAGTCGATCGCCTACGGTTGCGCCAGGGCTCTGAAGGAGCAGGGGGCGGAGCTTGCCGTCACCTACCTGAACGAGAAGGCAGAGCCCCATGTGCGGCCCCTGGCCGAGGCGCTGGGCGCCGAGATCATCCTGCCGCTGAACGTCGCGACCGAAGGCCAGACCGAGGCGGTGTTCGAGGCGGTGAAGGAGAGGTGGGGGCGGCTGGATGTGCTGCTGCATTCCATCGCCTATTGCCCGGTCGAGGATCTGCATGGCCGCGTCACCGATTGTTCGCGCAGCGGGTTTCAGGTGGCGATGGATATCTCGGTGGGATCGTTCCTGCAGATGGTGCGGCTGGCCGAGCCGCTGATGGCCGGGGGCGGCACCTGCATGACGGTGAGCTATTACGGCGCCGAGAAGGTCGTCGAGAACTACAATGTCATGGGGCCGGTCAAGGCGGCGCTGGAATCCTCGACCCGTTACATGGCGGCGGAGCTGGGCCCGAAGGGCATCCGGGTGCACGCGCTGTCGCCGGGGCCGCTGATGACGCGGGCGGCCTCCGGCATCGCGCATTTCGACCAGCTGCTGAACGACGCGGCGGACCGGGCGCCGACCCACCATCTGGCCACCATCGAGGACGTCGGGGCCTATGCGGCCTTCCTCGCCAGCCGCGAGGCCGCGAACGTCACGGGCGGCGTTCATTACGTCGACGGCGGCTATCACATCGTGGCATAGCCGCCGCCGCGTGGCTCAGAGGTTCTGGCCGCCCGAGACCTCGATGCGCTGCCCGGTCATCCATCCGTTCTCGCCGGTCAGGATGCTGGCCACCGCGCCGCCGATGTCGTCGGGCAGGCCGACCCGGCCCATGGCGATGCTCGCCGCGATCATCTGGTTCAGACCGGCGTTGTCGCGCACCGCGCCGCCCGCGAAATCGGTCTCGATGGCGCCCGGGGCGATGGCGTTCACGGCGATGCCGCGCGGCCCCAGTTCGCGCGCGAGGTAGCGCGTCAGAACCTCGACGCCGCCCTTCATGGTGGCGTAGGCGGCGTAGCCCGGCAGCGAGAAGCGGGCGAGGCCGGTCGAGAGGTTCAGGATGCGGCCGCCGTCGGCGATCAGCGGCAGAAGGCGCTGGGTCAGGAAGAAGACGCCCTTGAGGTGGATGTTCATCAGCTGGTCGAACTGTTCCTCCGTTGTTTCGGCAAAGCCCGCGTGGATGCCGATGCCGGCATTGTTGAGCAGCAGGTCGAAGGTCTCGCGGCCCCATGTGGCCGAGAGGGTGGTGCGCAGCTGGTCCGCGAAGGCGGCGAAGCCCGCCGTGCGCGAGGTGTCGAGTTGCAGCGCGGCGGCGGTGTCGCCTGCGGCCTCGATCGCGGCGACGGTGGCCCCGGCCTCTTCGCGGTTGCCGCGGTAGGTCAGGACGATGCCGACGCCCTTGGCGGCGAGGTGAAGGGCGGCGCTGCGGCCGAGGCCCCGGCTGCCGCCGGTGACGAGTGCGATCTTGTCGGTCATAGTTGTTCTCCGTGAGGGCTTGTTCCGATGCTCCGGAGGTATGGCGGGGCTGACCGGAAAACCTGCCATATTCTCCGCCTGACTTGATGGATTCTCCGAATGTCTGGAAATCTGGATGAGTCACTCCCATCTTCGGCCTGACCAAGCGAGGGGAATGAACATGCCGGTGACGGATCTGATCGACGGCATCTGCCGCTATGCCGACCGGCGTGGCGCGAACCATCTGCCGCAGCCGACCGAGGTCGAGGGCCTGAGCATCGTGCGCTGCCGCGCGCCCACGTTGCAGGAGCATTCCAGCTACGACCCGTTGCTGTGCCTCGTGCTGCAGGGCGCGAAGGAGAGTGCGCTGGGGCATGAGCGGATCCGGTTCGGCGCGGGGGAGGCGCTGATCGTCAGCCTCGATCTTCCGACCGTCTCGCAGGTGGTCGAGGCGAGCCCGTCACGGCCCTACGTCGCGCTGGCGCTGGCACTGGACCTCGCCATGCTGCGCGGCCTTGCCGACGAGATCGACGCGCCGGGCGAGAGCGAGGGCGCCTCGCGCGCCATTGAGACCGGGGTGGCGGCGGAGCGGCTGGTTGCGGCCATGGGGCGGCTCTTTGCGCTGGTCGAGGACCCGGTCGAGCGCCGCGTGATGGCGCCGCTGCTGAAGCGCGAGATCCACTTTCGTCTGCTGATGGCCGCGCATGGCGGCATGTTGCGGCGCCTTGCCCTGCGCGACAGCCACGAGAGCCGCATCCACCGCGTGCTGGGCCATATCCGCACCGATTATGCCGCGCCCCTGCGGGTTCCGGACCTGGCCGACATGGCGGGGATGAGCCCCTCGAGCTTTCACGAGCATTTCCGGGCGATCACCGCCTCGACGCCGCTGCAGTACATCAAGGACATGCGCCTGCTGGAGGCGCGGCGGCAGATTCAGGCCGGGGGCGTCGCCATCTCGGGCGTCGCCTTTGCGGTCGGCTACGAGAGCCCGGCCCAGTTCAGCCGGGACTATGCACGCAAGTTCGGGGTCGCGCCGCGCGATGACCGCGCGGCGGCGTGATCAGTCGAAGAAGCTGGCGATCTGGTCCAGCGGTTTCTTGATCTTGGCAACCGCCGGGACCGTGGCGTCGGGTGCCGGGTGGCCGACGGCGATGATCATCGTCGGTTTCTCCGAGGCCGGGCGGCCGAGCGCCTCGTTCAGGAACTTCATCGGGTTCGGCGTGTGGGTGAGGGTGCAGAGCCCGGCGTGATGCAGCGCGGCGAGCAGGAAGCCGGTGGCGATGTTCACGCTCTCGGGCACGTAGTAGTTCTTGTACCGCGTGCCATCGTCGAACTCGCCCCAGCGCTGGGCGAAGACCACGATCAGCCAGGGCGCGACGGTCAGGTGTTCCTTGACCGCATTGGTGCCGATGGGCTCCAGCGCCTTGATCCATTCATCGCCCGCGCCGCCCGCGTAGAAGCGTTTTTCTTCTTCCTCGGCCTCGGCCCGGATGCGCGCCTTGAGCTCCGGGGCGGAAACGGCGGCAAAGTGCCAGGGCTGGTGATTGGCGCCCGAGGGGGCGACACCGGCGGTGCGGATGCAGTCCTCGATCACCTGCCGGGGCACTGGGCGGTCGATGTAGTCGCGCACCGTGTGGCGGGTGCGCATCCTGTCGTAAAAGGCCAGTGCCGCCGCCTGCATCTCGTCGTCGGTCATCTCGGACCGGTCGGGCAGGGGGATGGCGGAATAGCTCAGCGCGTCCTTGGCAAACATGTATTTCTCCTCCGTTGTCCCTTGCGTATCGGGGGCCGGAGGAAGGCGCAAGCTCAGCGCAGCATCCGTGCCGCCGCCTTGCGGATCGACTGTGTCAGCGGGCGCAGGGCCGGGGCCATGATGCGGCTCACCTGCCAGACCAGCGGCACGTCCAGCGGCTCGGCCGGGGGCAGGGCCAGCAGCCGCCCCTCGTCGAGCAGCGGACGCACGAGGACCTCGGGGTTCATGCCCCAGCCGAGCCCGGCGCAGGCCGCGTCGATGAAGGCATGGCTTGACGGGAGGTAGTGGGCGGGCGGGGCCAGCCTGCGGCCTGCCGCGCGTTCGATCCAGTCGCGTTGCAGCATGTCCTTGGCGTTGAAGATCAGGCAGGGCGCGCGCGACAGCGCGCCGGGCGTGGTGCCCCGCGGAAACCAGTGGGCGACGAAACCGGGGCTCGCCGTTGCAAGGTAGCGCAGGGCGCCGAGGGGGATGGCGTCGCAACCCGCCACCGGTTTGGCGAGCGAGGTCACCGCAGCGGCCACCTCGCCCCGGCGCAGCCAGTCCGCGCTGTGGTTCTGATCGTCGATGACGAGGTCGAACAGCACCTGCGGGACCTCGGCCAGCGCGGGGATCAGCCATGTGGCAAGGCTGTCGGCATTCACAGCGATCCGGATCACCGCAGGTTCCGGCCCGTCCTCGAGCGCGAGGTCGCGGGCAAGGTGGCCTTCGAGGAGGGCGATGTCGCCCGCGTGCCGGGCCAGCCGCGCGCCGATGGCGGTGGCGGTGCAGGGCGTGCCGCGCCGGATCAGCGAGGCCCCGACGCGGTCTTCCAGCGCCTTGATCCGCTGCGACACGGCAGAGGGGGTGACCGAGAGGTCGAGCGCGGCGGCCTCGAAGCTGCCGCGCCGCAGGACGGCCGCCAGCGCGGCCAGGTGATCGCGATCGAACTGCATTAGAAATTCTAATCTGAGAGAAGAAACATTAACTGGAATACGCCTGCGGCGGCGGCTAGTCAAACCGGACTCCGCGAAAGGCACATGATGACATCCTCCCTTCTCTCCGGCTTTGTCCTTGGGTTCAGCCTGATCCTCGCCATCGGCGCGCAGAATGCCTTTGTCCTGCGGCAGGGGTTGCTGCGCGAGCATGTCTTCGCCATCTGCCTGACCTGCGCCGTGTCCGACGCGGTGCTGATCACCGCCGGCGCGGCCGGGATGGGGGCGACTGTCGCCGCGCTGCCCTGGCTCGGGGAGTTGCTGCGCTATGGCGGTGCGGCCTTCCTCGTCTGCTACGGCCTGCTGTCGCTGTGGCGCGGATGGCGCGGGCAGGAGAGCCTGGCCTCGACCGGAGCCGGGGGCGGGCGCCTGGGCCCTGCGCTGCTGACCGTCCTTGCCTTTACCTGGCTGAACCCGCATGTCTACCTCGATACCGTGGTGCTGGTGGGCTCGATCGCCGCGCAGGCGACCAGCCGGGCGGGCTTTGGCCTTGGTGCGGTGCTGGCCAGCTTCGTCTTCTTCTTCGGTCTCGGCTATGGCGCGCGGCTGCTGGCCCCGCTCTTTGCCCGGCCCGCCGCATGGCAGGTGCTGAACCTGCTGATCGGGCTGACCATGCTGGCCATCGCCGCGCGACTGGTTTTCATGTGAAGCTTGCCCAGACGCCGAAATCGGTGTTGAAGGAAAGCATGACAAAGCCCGTGCAAGACCGGCCCGTTGCCGGCGTTCTCTGGATGCTGATGGCCGGCATCTGCTTCATCCTCGTCAACGCGCTGGTCAAGCTCGTCGGTCAGAGGGTCCCGGCGCCCGAAGCGGCTTTTCTGCGCTATGCCATGGGCCTCGTCTTTCTCATCCCGATGCTGCGCACGATGGTCTCGACCCCGGTCTCGGGCCGGCTCTGGGGGCAGTTCGCCACGCGCGGGCTGATGCACGGGATGGGCGTGATGCTGTGGTTCTACGCCATGGCCCGCATCCCGCTCGCCGATGTGACGGCGATCAACTACCTCTCGCCGATCTACGTCACGCTTGGCGCCGCGATGTTTCTTGGCGAGAAGCTGGCGATCCGCCGCATCGCCGCCGTGGTCTTTGCCCTGATCGGCTCGGTGGTGATCCTGCGCCCGGGCGTCCGCGCGATCGAGTTCGGCCACTGGGCGATGATGGGCGCGGCCCTGGTCTTCGGCGCCTCCTACATCCTCGCCAAGGTGACGGTGGACAAGTCCAACCCGGCGCTGGTGCTGGGGATGCTGTCGTTCTGGGTGACCGTGGTGCTCGCCCCCTTTGCCTGGGCCGTCTGGGTGCCGCCAACCCTGCACGAGATCGGCATCCTCTTCGCGGTCGCCTTCTTCGCCACCGCCGGGCACTACATGATGACCCTTGCGATGGCGGCAGCGCCACTGTCGGTGACTCAGCCGGTCACCTTCCTGCAACTGGTCTGGGCGATGGCGCTGGGCTACTTCGCCTTTGGCGAGCCGATCGACCTCTGGGTCGTCGCGGGCGGGGTGATCATCATCGCTTCGGTCACCTTCATCACCCTGCGTGAGGCGGCGCTGAACCGCCGCCCGGTGACCCCGCCGGCCATCGCCACCAAGCTCTGAGCGTGACCCGGTCGCGGCGGTGCGGGACCTCCGCGCGCCGCTGCCCCGAACCTGCCCATCCCACGCACCGGGCGCTCCAAACATGTCAGGAGAGGTGCCTCTCCGGTCCGTTATTGATTGACGGGTCAATAAACTCCAAATAGCGTCTCCCCGGACGCAGATGGAGCCGAACGCATGCCAAAAGTCGGAATGGAGCCCATTCGCCGCGAGGCGCTGGTCAAGGCCACGATCGCGGAGATCGGCGCGCAGGGGTCGCTCGATGTCACGGTCAGCCAGATCGCCCGCCGGGCGGGCATGTCGAGTGCGCTGGCGCATCACTATTTCGGCGGGAAGGAGCAGATCTTTCTGGCCGCCATGCGCCGCATCCTCAGCGATTTCGGCGCCGAGGCGAGGGCAGGGCTGCTGATGGCCGATTCCGACAGCCGCGCGGCGGCGATCATCCGCGCCTGTTTCTCGCCCACCAGCTTTACCCGCGAGACCATCACCGCCTGGATGACCTTCTACGTGCTGGCGCAGACCAACACCGAGGCGCTGCGCCTCTGGCGCATCTACCAGCGGCGCCTGCGCTCGAACCTGATCCATGCGCTGCGTGCGCTCAGCCGCGACCCCGAAGGCGTGGCGGACACCATGGTCGCCCTGATCGACGGGCTCTACATCCGCGCCGCGCTCAGCGACCCCGAGACCCCCGAACGCGCCACCGTCCATGCGCTGGACGTCCTGGCCAAACTGACGGTTAACAAGAAATGACCAAGCCCAATATCCTGATCCTGATGGTCGACCAGCTGAACGGGACCCTGTTCCCCGACGGCCCCGCCGACTGGCTGCACGCCCCGAATCTCAAGGCGCTGGCGGCGCGTTCGACGCGGTTCGCCAATGCCTATACCGGCTCGCCGCTCTGTGCGCCGGGGCGGGCGAGCTTCATGTCGGGGCAGCTGCCCTCGCGCACCGGTGTCTATGACAATGCCGCCGAGTTCCGCTCCGACATTCCGACCTATGCCCACCACCTGCGGCGCGCGGGCTATTTCACCTGCCTCTCGGGCAAGATGCACTTCGTCGGCCCCGACCAGCTGCACGGGTTCGAGCAGCGCCTGACCACCGATATCTACCCGGCCGACTTCGGCTGGACCCCGGACTACCGCAAGCCGGGCGAGCGGATCGACTGGTGGTATCACAACATGGGTTCGGTGACGGGCGCCGGCGTGGCCGAGATCACCAACCAGATGGAATACGACGACGAGGTCGCGCATTTCGCCAAGATGAAGATCTACGACCTCGCGCGCGGCAAGGACGAGCGTCCGTGGTGCCTGACGGTCAGCTTCACCCATCCGCACGACCCCTACGTCGCGCGCAAGAAGTACTGGGATCTCTACGAGGACTGCGAACACCTCTCTCCCACGGTCAGGCCGATCCCCTACGAGGAGCAGGACAAGCACTCGAAACGGCTGTTCGACGCTAACGACTGGCGCAACTTCGACATCAGCGAGGAGGACGTCAGCCGCTCGCGCCGGGCCTATTTCGCCAATATCTCCTACCTCGACGACAAGATCGGCGAGCTGCTGCAAGTGCTGGAGGATACCCGGCAGGAGGCCATCGTGGTCTTCGTCTCCGACCACGGCGACATGCTGGGCGAGCGGGGGCTCTGGTTCAAGATGTCCTTCTTCGAGGGCTCCTCGCGCGTGCCGCTGATGATCTCTGCGCCGGGCATGGCGCCGGGGCTGGTCGAGACGCCGGTCTCCACCATCGACCTGACGCCGACGCTGGGTCAGCTTGCGGGCGTCGACATGGCCGAGATCGCGCCCTGGACCGATGGCGAGGATATCTCGGGCCTTGCCAATGGCGCCGAGCGTACCAGCCCGGTGGCGGTGGAATACGCCGCCGAAGGCTCGAACGCGCCGCTGGTGTCGCTGCGCTACGGCAAGTGGAAGTACAACCGCTGCGCGCTGGACCCGGACCAGCTCTTCGACCTCGAGGCCGACCCGCACGAGCTGACCAACCTCGCGGATGACCCGGCCCACGCGGGCACGCTGCAGAGCCTGAAGGCCAAGTCCGAGGCGCGCTGGGATCTCGACCGCTTCGACGCCGACGTGCGCGCCAGCCAGGCGCGGCGCTGGGTGGTCTACGAGGCGCTGCGGCAGGGCGGCTACTACCCTTGGGACTACCAGCCGCTGCGCGACGCCTCGGAACGCTACATGCGCAACCACATGGACCTGAACATCCTCGAGGAAAGCCAGCGCTTCCCGAGGGGCGAATAGGCCCATCTTTTCTTCAGAAATACTCCCGCCGGAGGCGAAAAATCCGCAATGACCTATCCGACCCAACCCACGGCCAGCCATTTCATCGACGGTGAGTACGTCGAGGATACCGCCGGCACGCCCATCGACGTGATCTATCCAGCGACCGGCGAGGTCATCGGGCGCTTGCATTCGGCCACGCCCGCGATCATCGAGAAGGCGCTGACCGCCGCGCGCCGGGCACAGGCCGAGTGGGCCAAGATGTCGGGCATGGAGCGCGGTCGGATCCTGCGCCGCGCCGCCGACCTGATGCGCGAACGCAACCACGAGCTCTCGGTGCTGGAGACCTATGACACCGGCAAGCCCTATCAGGAGACCTCGGTGGCCGATGCGACCTCGGCGGCCGATGCGCTGGAGTATTTCGGGGGCATGGCGGCGACGCTGACCGGCCAGCACATCCAGCTGGGCGAGAACTGGGTCTATACCCGGCGCGAGCCGCTGGGCGTCTGCGTCGGCATTGGGGCGTGGAACTATCCGACGCAGATCGCCTGCTGGAAGGGCGCGCCCGCGATGGCCTGCGGCAACGCGATGGTGTTCAAACCCTCCGAGACCACGCCTCTCTGCGCGCTGAAGGTGGCCGAGATCCTCGTCGAGGCCGGGCTGCCCAAGGGCGTCTACAACGTCGTGCAGGGCCTCGGTGACGTGGGCGCGGCGCTGGTGACGGACCCGCGGGTCGACAAGGTCTCGCTGACCGGCTCGGTGCTGACGGGCAAGAAGGTCTATGCCGCCGCTGCCGCGGGCATGAAGCACGTGACGATGGAACTGGGCGGCAAGTCGCCCCTGCTGGTCTTCGATGACGCGCATCTCGACAACGCGGTGGGCGGGGCGATCCTCGGCAACTTCTACTCCTCGGGGCAGGTCTGTTCCAACGGCACCCGGGTCTTCGTGCAGAAGGGTATCAAGGACGCCTTCCTGAACCGCCTGTCGGAGCGGCTGGAGAGGGCCGTGATCGGCGACCCGATGGACCCGGCCACGAGCTTCGGGCCGATGGTCAGCCAGCGGCAGATGGAGATCGTCGAGGGCTACATTGCCAAGGGCATCGAGGACGGCGCGCGGCTGGTCTGCGGTGGCAGCCGGCTGAACCGCGACGGGTTCTGGCTGCAACCGACCGTCTTTGCCGATGTGACCGACGACATGACCATCGCGCGGGAAGAGATCTTTGGCCCGGTGATGGCGGTGCTGGACTTCGACAGCGAGGAAGAGGTGATGTTGCGCGCCAACGCCACCGAGTTCGGCCTCTCGGCGGGGGTCTTCACCTCGGACATGACCCGCGCGCACCGCGTGGTGGCCGGGTTCGAGGCGGGCTCGTGCTTCATCAACTCCTACAACGACGCGCCGGTCGAGGCACCCTTCGGCGGCGTGAAGATGTCGGGCGTCGGGCGCGAGAACTCCTCGGCGGCGATCGAACATTACTCGCAGCTGAAATCCGTCTTTGTCCGCATGACCGACGTCGAGGCGCCCTACTGATGCGGCCGGCGCGCGTCATATCGCGGGAGGCGGTGGCATGATCACCGTCTACGGGCGCGCGACCTCCTCGAACGTGCAGGCGGTGATGTGGGGCATTGGCGAGCTGGGGCTGGCCTATGAGCGGCTGGACTACGGCCATGTTCACGGCGGGCTCGACACGCCCGAATTCCGCGCGATGAACCCGCACGGGCTGGTCCCGGTGATCCGGGACGGCGAGCAGGCGATCTGGGAAAGCTGCGCGATCCTGCGCTACCTCGCGTCCTTCTATGGCGACGGCGGCGTGTTCTGGCCCGCCGATCCCTCGCGTCGGGCCGAGGTCGACATGTGGGCGGAGTGGGGCAAGCACGCCATCGCGCAGGCCTTTACCGGCCCGATCTTCTGGGCGCGGGTCCGCACGGCGGCGCGCGCGCGTGACGAGGACGCGCTGGCGGCGGCGCTGCTGCGGTTCGATGCGCAGCTCGGGGTGCTGGAGCGCCAGATCGGCGGGCAGGACCACGTCCTTGGCGACTTCACCCTGGCCGATATCGTGATCGGCCACGTGCTCTATCGCTATTTCGACATCGACATCCCGCGCGCCGACCGTCCGGTCCTGCGCGCTTACTACGACCGTCTCTGCGCCCGCCCGGCCTTTGCCGAGCACGTGATGGTCGACTACGCGCCGCTGGCGCATCCGGAGGCAGGCTGAAGAATGGAAGCGGATTTCGTCATTGTCGGGGCCGGATCGGCCGGGTGCGCCATGGCCTACAGGCTCAGCGAGGCAGGAGCCTCGGTGCTGGTGGTCGAGCATGGCGGGACCGACGCGGGCCCCTTTATCCAGATGCCGGGCGCGCTGTCCTACCCGATGAACATGAAGATGTACGACTGGGGCTATGAATCCGAACCCGAGCCGAACCTCAACAACCGCCGTCTTGTGGTGCCGCGCGGCAAGGTGATCGGCGGATCGTCCTCGATCAACGGCATGGTCTACGTGCGCGGGCACGCGATGGACTATGAATTCTGGCGCGAGAGCGGGGCGGATGGCTGGGCCTATGCCGACGTGCTGCCCTATTTCAAGCGGATGGAGCACTGGCACCCGCGCGGCCACGGCGGCGACCGGGGCTGGCGCGGCACCGACGGCCCGCTGCACGTGAGCCGCGGGCCGCGCAACAACCCGTTGCATTCCGCCTTTGTCTCGGCGGGGGCGCAGGCGGGGTACGAACTGACCGACGACTACAACGGCGAGAAGCAGGAGGGCTTCGGCCCGATGGACATGACCGTCTGGCAAGGGCGGCGGTGGTCTGCGGCCAATGCCTATTTGCGGCCCGCGCTGAAACGCCAGAACTGCGACCTCGTGCGCGGGCTGGTCGAGAAGGTGGTGATCGAGGAAGGCCGTGCCGTGGGCGTTGCGCTGGCGGGCGGGCAGGTGGTGCGCGCGCGGCGCAGCGTGGTGCTGGCGGCCTCGTCGATCAACTCGCCCAAGATCCTCATGCTCTCGGGCATCGGGGAGGGCGCGCACCTGCAGGAGCACGGCATCGAGGTGGTGGCCGACCGCCCCGGCGTCGGGGCGAACCTGCAGGATCACCTCGAGGTCTACTTCCAGATGGCGGCGAGCCAGCCGGTGACGCTCTACAAGTACTGGAACATGGTCTGGAAGGGGATCATCGGCGCACAGTGGCTGTTCACCAAGACCGGGCTCGGTGCCTCGAACCAGTTCGAGAGCGCGGCCTTCATCCGCAGCCGGGCCGGGGTGCAATACCCTGATATCCAGTATCATTTCCTGCCGCTGGCGGTGCGTTACGACGGCAAGGCCTCGGCCGAGGGGCACGGGTTTCAGGCCCACGTGGGGCCGATGCGCTCGCCCAGCCGTGGCGCCGTGACCCTGCGCTCGGCCGATCCGGCCGAGGCGCCGAGGATCGCCTTCAACTACATGTCGACCGAGCAGGACTGGGTCGATTTCCGCGCCTGCCTGCGGCTGACGCGCGAGATCTTCTCGCAGCCGGCCTTCTCCCCCTTCGTCAGCCACGAGATCCAGCCCGGCGCCGAGGCGGTGACCGACGCGCAGCTTGACGCCTTCATCCGCGACCACGCCGAGAGCGCCTATCATCCCTGCGGCACCTGCCGGATGGGGCGGCGGGACGATCCGATGGCGGTGGTCGATCCGCAGGGGCGGGTGATCGGGGTGGAGGGCCTCGTGGTGGCCGACAGCTCGATCTTTCCGCGCATCACCAACGGCAACCTCAACGGGCCGTCGATCATGGTGGGCGAGAAGATGTCGGACCACCTGCTGGAGCGCGCACCGCTGGCCGCCGCCAATGATGCGCCGTGGATCAATCCGGAGTGGCAGACCGCACAGCGCTGACCGGTCGGGCTTCCGGGCCACAGGCGTTAACGAAACCCTAACGGGGCGGATTGATTGCGCCCGGGCGATGTCATAGCCCGGGGGCATGTTAAGGATTTGTGTACTCTTCGTTCTCCTGATGGCCGGGGCCGCTGCCGCCGATCCAGCCGGCAAGATCCGCGTGGTCGACGCCGATACCTGGGACGTGGGCGGCGCGCGCGTTCGCCTTTTTGGCGTGGACGCCCCCGAGCAGGACCAGCATTGCACTCGTCAGGACGGCCGCGACTGGGCCTGCGGGGCCTGGGCGACCGAGCAGGTGCGCACGCTCTACCAGGGGCGGCGGGCGGCCTGCCGGGAGGTGAACATCGACCGCTACGGCCGCATCGTGGCGCGCTGCGAGGTCGAGGGCGCTGACGTGGGGCGCGAACTGGTGACGCGGGGCCTCGCGCTGGCCTATCGCCGGTACTCGATGGACTACGACCTCGACGAGAAGTCCGCCCACGTGGCCCGGCGCGGGCTGCACGCGGCGCAGGTGCAGGCCCCCTCGGACTTCCGCGCGGCCAAGCGCAGCGCGGCGACGCTTCAGCCCCTGCCTGAAGGCAGCGACTGCCGGATCAAGGGCAACATCTCGTCCAAGGGGGTGCGCATCTACCACGTGCCGGGGCAGGAGAACTACAATGCGACCCGGATCTCTCCCTCCAAGGGCGAGCGCTGGTTCTGCAGCGAGGCCGCGGCGCGGGCGGCCGGGTGGCGCCGCGCGAAACGTTGAATATTTTCAATGATGTTACCGGGTCGCGGCGTCTTTTATCCTTAGGTGCGCGTCATATGTGTCTTTTGCATCCCGGTGTTTGATCCCGGTCAAGGCGGCCTGCCCCCGGGCGGGTTACGTCTCGGGCAACACACGGACAAAGGAGATCGCACATGTCCCATACCCCGCACGAACTGGCCGAGGAATTCCCCGAAAAGGCCGAGCAGATCCATGCGCTGCGCCAGAGCGATCCGCATTTCGCCAAGCTGGCCGAGCAGTACCAAGAGGTGAACAAGGCGGTGTATCTTGCCGAGACCAACGTGACCCCGATGGAGGAACTCGCCGAGGTCGAACTGCGCAAGAAGCGCGCCAAGCTGAAGGACGAGATCTGGGCCCTGCTGGCATAGCGGGGCGTGGCCCCGCGGCCCCTTGGCGGGCCTCCATGCCGGGGCAAAACATGCGGGATGGGGTCACCCCCATCCCGTAGAGGTCAGCTCGCCCGTCTGATCCCCATGACCCGCGCCCTTGCACGCGGATCGCTGTCGAACAGGGCGGCAAGCTGTTCGGTCATGGCACCGGCAAGCTGTTCGACATCGGTGATGGTCACCGCGCGTTCGTAATAGCGGGTCACGTCGTGGCCGATGCCGATGGCAAGCAGTTCGACCATCTTGCGCTTTTCCACCATCGCGATCACGTCGCGCAGGTGCTTCTCGAGGTAGTTCGCCGGGTTCACCGAGAGCGTCGAGTCATCCACCGGCGCGCCGTCCGAGATCACCATGAGAATCTTGCGCTGCTCGCGGCGGGCCAGCATCCGGCGGTGGGCCCATTCCAGCGCCTCGCCGTCGATGTTCTCTTTCAGCAGGCCTTCCTTCATCATCAGGCCAAGGTTCGGGCGGGCCCGGCGCCACGGCGCATCGGCACCCTTGTAGACGATGTGGCGCAGGTCGTTCAGGCGGCCGGGCTGCTGCGGACGGCCCTCGTTCAGCCATGCCTCGCGTGCCTGTCCGCCTTTCCATGCGCGGGTGGTAAAGCCGAGGATCTCGACCTTGACCGAGCAGCGCTCCAGCGTGCGCGCCAGAACGTCGGCACAGATTGCCGCGATCGAGATCGGGCGGCCGCGCATCGAGCCGGAGTTGTCGAGCAGGAGCGTCACCACGGTATCGCGGAACTCGGTGTCTTTCTCGACCTTGAAGCTCAGCGGAGTCGTCGGGTTGGCTACCACGCGGGCCAGCCGCCCGGCGTCGAGGATGCCTTCCTCGCGGTCGAACTCCCAGCTGCGGTTCTGCTGGGCCTGAAGGCGGCGCTGCAGCTTGTTGGCAAGGCGCGAGACGGCGCCCTTCAGCGGTTCGAGCTGCTGGTCGAGGTAGGCGCGCAGGCGCTCCAGTTCGGCAGGCTCGGCCAGGTCTTCGGCGGCGATTTCCTCGTCGAAGGTGGACAGGAAGACCTTGTAGTTCGGATCGGCGTCCGAGACCGGCGGCGGGGCAGGCGGCTCGAGCGGGGCTTCGCCCTCGGGCATCTCGGCGTCTTCGCCCAGTTCCTCGTCGGCGAGGTCGTCCATGCTGACCTGGGCCTCGGCCTGGTCCTGCTGGTCGTCCTGGCTCTGGTCCGGGTCCGCGTCGGCCTCCTGCTCCTCCGAGTCGTCCTGACCGTTGCTGTCGGGCTCCTGATCCTCGTCGGGCTGGTCCTCGGCGGTCTCTTCCTGATCGTCCTCGGCACTGTCCGGGTCGTCGCCCAGCTGGTCGCCATAGCCGAGGTCCTTGATCACCTGACGGGCAAAGCGGGCAAAGGCGCTCTGGTCGTCAAGGATGCCCTGCAGGTTCTCCAGCGTGCCCCCGGCCTGATCCTCGATGAACCCGCGCCACAGCTCCATCACGTTCTGCGCGCCCTTGGGCAGATCGCGCCCGGTGGCGAGGTTGCGGATCAGGTAGCCGGCGGCCACTGCCAGCGGCGCCTCGGAGGTCTGGGTGATCTGGTCGTAGCCACGGCGCATCGCCTCGTGGCCGATCTTGGCGTCGATGTTGCCCGCGGTGCCGGGCATGTCGCGCGCGCCCATCGCCTCGCAGCGGGCGGTTTCCATCGCCTCGTAGAGGTCGCGCGCCATGTCGCCCGGAGGGGCGTATTTAGCGTGGGTGGCATCGTCGTGATACCTGCGGTGCATTGCCAGCGCATCGGCGGTTCCGCGGGCCAGCAGCACTTCGTCGCGGGTCATCCGGCGGCTGACCTGCGGCAGGCGCATGGTTTCGCCCGCCAGTCCCGAGGGATCGACCGAGTAGCTGACGGTCAGCTCCGGGTCGTTCGCCATGACTTTGGTGGCCTCGGCCAATGCCTTCTTGAAAGGATCGGCGGGGTTGTCGGATTTCTGCGCCATATTGGGCCTTCGGTCGCTAGCTTTGCGAAGGCAACCTAGAACCATTGCCGGGCGATGACCAGAGCCGCGCCCGCCGAATTTCGCGGCTCAGAGCAGCAAGGCGCGGCAGTTGGCGATATGGCGGCGCAGCATGTTCTGGGCCATGTCGGCGCGGCGCTGGTCGAGGCTGTAATCGACGTCGGCCAGCAGCCCCGCGATCTCGCGCCAGCCGCCGTTGCGCCACAGCGCGGCCTGTCCCGCACCGACGCCGTCGGCGATGGCATCGGGTAGGGTGGCCTCCAGCAGGGTCTCGAAGGTGGAGCGCAGCCGCTCGATCTCGGCCGCTTCGGGCCGGGCATGGGCGCGTTCCCGGGTGGCCATCGCCTCCATCCGGCCGGAGCAGATCGCGAAAATCTCGACCATCTCCTTGGGCTGGTTGGGCAGCGCGAGGGCGGGGTGGGCCGCCTGAAGGGCGGTGATCAGTGCAATTGCGAAGGAAGCACCGAGTCGGGTCATCTTGCTTACCTCTGAACTGAGAAAGATTAATAAAAACGTATATACATATTATATGCAAAAGATTGCCAAAGTATAGACCTATCGCATTCTGTCGGGAGCGGCGCTTCAACATGTTGATATTTTGGGCGCAGTGCCCGCCTCATGAGGTGCTCGCGCCGCGTACGTATCTCCTGCGCGGGAAAATCCCGCGTTCCGGCGCGGATGGCGCCGGCCTTCAGCCCAGCAACAGCGCGTTGCAGGAGGCGATCTGCACCTCCATCCGGTTGGTGGCGCGCGCGGCGTCACGCTTGTCCCGGTTGAACGAGGCCCGTGTCAGAAGGGGGCTGAGCGCGAACTTTGCCTCGATCCGCCGCGCCAGTGTCTGGCGCGCCCGATCCTGGGGCATGATGCTGAACAGCAGGGTTTCCATCCGCGCGCGTTGGCGCTGTGTCGCGTCGGCCCGTGCGTCGCCCATGAGCCATTGATGCTCCATCAGCGCCGAGAACCGCCCGGTACAGGTTGCGAATGTCGTGACAAGGTCGTCGGCCGGTTCCGAGATCACCGGAGTTGGAAGGCACAGAGCCAAGAGGGCTGCCCGTATGATTGTTATCATCTTGCCCATGCAAGAATGATGCGCCTGCCTCCGTGACCTGTCAAACAGCCGTTACAAAGCAGTTTATTCAAGTTTTCGCATGTGGGTCCGAAAACACAGAGGCCCGGCGCGGGGCCGGGCCTCTGGACTATCGAGTTGCGGCGCCGCCGGGGCGCGCGCGGATCAGCCGATGCTGACGCTGGCCGCGCTCTCGGGCAGCTCTTCGTCAAAGCAGCGCTGGTAGAACTCGGCAACGGTCTGGCGCTCCAGCTCGTCGCACTTGTTCAGGAACGACAGGCGGAAGGCATAGCCCACGTTGCGGAAGATCTCGGCGTTCTGCGCCCATGTGATCACGGTCCGCGGGCTCATCACGGTCGACAGGTCGCCGTTCATGAAGGCGGTGCGGGTCAGGTCCGCGAGGTGCACCATGTGGCTCACCGTCTTGCGGCCTTTCTCGTTGTTGTAGTGCGGCGCCTTGCTGAGCACGATCGCAACTTCGGCGTCGTGGCTCAGGTAGTTCAGCGTCGAGACCAGCGACCAGCGGTCCATCTGGGCCTGGTTGATCTGCTGGGTGCCGTGGTAAAGGCCGGTGGTGTCGCCGAGGCCGACGGTGTTGGCCGTGGCGAAGAGGCGGAAATACTTGTTCGGGGTGATGATCTCGTTCTGGTCGAGCAGGGTCAGCTTGCCGTCATGCTCCAGAACACGCTGGATCACGAACATCACGTCGGCGCGGCCGGCATCGTATTCGTCGAACACGATGGCAACGGGGTTGCGCAGCGCCCAGGGCAGGATGCCCTCGTGGAACTCGGTCACCTGCTTGCCGTCACGCAGCTTGATCGCGTCCTTGCCGATCAGGTCGATCCGGCTGATGTGGCTGTCGAGGTTGACGCGCACACAGGGCCAGTTGAGGCGGGCAGCGACCTGTTCGATGTGGGTCGACTTGCCGGTGCCGTGGTAGCCCTGGATCATGACGCGGCGGTTGTGCGAGAAGCCCGCGAGGATCGCCATCGTGGTTTCGGGATCGAACTTGTAGGTCGGGTCGATCTCGGGCACGCGGTCGGTATGCTCGGCAAAGCCCTTCACCACCATCTGGGTGTCGAAGCCAAAGACCTCATGGACCGAGATTTCTTCGGTCGGTTTTGCGTTCACGTCGATTCCGCCGTCGGCCATTCCTGTCGTCCTTCGTATGCATCATCCGGACAGCGCTTCCCGGACTGGCCCGTGGTGCACCATATCCGGGGCAAGGGCAAGAGGGGGGAGGGCGATGTGCGGCGTCATGGCTGGAAACGGACCATGTGACGCTTGCGCGCGCGTACCGCGCGGGCAGGGCTCCGGATCAGTCTGCGGGCATGAATTCATCGTGATGACGCAGGGGAAACTAACTGGCGCTTCGCCCCGTACCTCTGGGTACATCCGGCGCCACGCCGGGTATGTGCAACAAGGAGTTTGTTATGACGTCGTTCAAGACCTTTGCCGCCGCCGCCGCCCTCGGTGCCTTTGCCCTGTCCGCGCAGGCCGCCGACAATCCGATGGTGGGTGGCGCGCCGATGTACGCGGACAAGAACATCGTTGAAAACGCGGTCAATTCCAAGGATCACACCACGCTCGTCGCCGCCGTTCAGGCCGCCGGGCTTGCCGAGACGCTGCAGGGCGCGGGGCCCTTCACCGTCTTCGCGCCGACCAACGCGGCCTTCGACCAGCTGCAGAAGGGCACCGTCGAGACCCTTCTCAAGCCCGAGAACAAGGAGATGCTGACCAAGATCCTGACCTGTCACGTGGTGGCGGCCGATGCGATGTCGGACGCGATCAAGGGCATGATCGCCGATGATGGCGGCGTGCACCCTGTCCCGACCGTGGGCGGCTGCACGCTGAAGGCCAAGATGGACGGGGACAACATCGTTCTGGAAGACGAGCGGGGCCGCACCGCCACCGTCACCATCGCGGACGTCAAGCAGTCGAACGGCGTGATCCACGTGATCGACGCGGTCCTGCTGCCCGCGGAATAATCACTTTACTGCCACTCACGAAACGACGAAGGCCGCCGGGGTGTCCCGGCGGCCTTTCTCGTGTCTGACCTCGTGGTGTCAGTCCTTGAAGTTGCGGCTGACCTTGATCTGGTCCCAGGCCCAGACGACCTGTTGCAGCTGTTCTTCCTGGCTGCGGTCGCCGCCGTTCATGTCGGGGTGCAGCACCTTGATCAGCGACTTGTAGGCCTTGCGGACCTCGGTCTTGGTCCAGCTGTCCTTGGCCTCGAGGATCTCGATGGCCTTGCGTTCGGTGGGGGGCAGTCGCTTGCCGGCGTTGGTGCCGCCGTTGCGGCCCGGGTTCTGGGTGGCGTTCTTGCCCAGCACCTGGTGCGGGTCCTCGATGCCGAGGCGCGCCCAGGCGCGGGTCTCGGGATCGGTGAAGGCCTTGGTCTCGCGCTCCCAGACCTTGTCCTTGGAGCGCTGCGCATTGATCTCGGCCTCGGTGGTGCCGTCAAAGAAGTTCCACTTGAGGTTATATTCGCGCACGTGTTCCTGGCAGAACCAGAAATATTCATCGAGCACGTCCGGCGCCTTGGGCGCGCGGAACTTGCCCGGCTTCTCGCAGCCTTCGTGCTCGCAGGCACGTGTCGAGGTCTCGGACGCACCAGACATGCCCCGACGCCCGCGTGGGTTTTTCTTCTTGGCCGATGACACGGACATATCGAAGCCAAACGGGTCTGGTTTCGCCATTGCGCATTACCTCCAGGCACATCTTTTCGACTCGGAGGCAGGAGTTTACTGTAAGTGCCGAGAGATAGAAGAGGGGGCGGCAAAAAAGTTTTGCCGATACAGGCCACATGCCCGTGATTGACGACATCAAGACAAAACTCGAAAGCGCGTTTTCGCCGACCGATCTGAACGTGGTCGACGACAGCGAACGCCACCGCGGTCACGCGGGGTACCAGGAAGGTGGCGAGAGCCATTTCAACGTGCGGATTCGGTCAGAATCCTTTGCCGGGCAATCCCGGATCGCGCGTCACCGCGCCGTGCACGCCGCCCTTGGACGCGACCTTGTGGGCCGCATCCATGCGCTGTCCCTCGATATCGGGGTTCCGGGCGAATAATCGCCGCCGGGGTCAGGATTTCTTGGCCTGTTCCTCGGCGTTGCGGCGCACGACCTTCTCGATCCCTGTCAGGGTCTCGCTGTCGGCGTCCATGCCGGTTGCGGGCTCTGCCTCGGCCGGTTTCTCCGGTTCCGGGGGCCTTGCCGAGGGCGGTTCGATCGGGCGCGCCGCGGGCTTGGCCGGGGTCGTGCTCACGGCGGGGGCGCTGTCGCCCTCATCAAGGTCCGGACGCTTGGCAAAGAGCGGCGGCGTGCGCCCCTCGCGGCCCTTGGCGCCGCCCAGTTCAGAACCCGCGCGGGTGACACCGCCACCGGCGGCCAGCGCCATCATCGGCGCGCCCGAGCCGACCACCTGCCAGGGCGTTGCGCCGTCGTCATCCTCGGCCTCGATCGGTGCGCGGCTGACCGAGCCCTTGCCGAGCGCGCGGCGGAACACCAGCACGTTGCGCCAATTGGTTGCCGAGCCGGTGAGGCCGGTGCGTTCCTCGCTGGGCAGCAGTTCGGCCCGCAGGTATTCCCAGCCCTCCGCGCCCATCTCGTTCAGGAGCGACTCGACGGAGAGGGCGAAGCGGCCCTCCGACGTCTTCACGCCCTTCGCCTTCTGCCCCTTGGTCGGTGCGGGAACCACCTTGTACTCGAACCTTGCCATAAGCCTGTCGCGCCTTTACTGCCGAACGTCTTTGTTCCCGCAATCTAACAGGTTTCGCACCGGGCAAAAGTCCTGACGTCGGCGACTATTTGCGGAGGATGGCGATCTGCCGCCCGGCGTTGTCCGGACGGGGCAGATCGGACTGCTCGCCGGCAAATTCCCGGATCTTCGCCATGATGTCCTCGGGGAAGGGGGCGACCTTCGGGGCGCCGGACTGGTCGATGGACAGGAACAGCGACTCGCCGGTGGCCGCCAGCCAGCCGTCCTCGTGGTAGAGTTCCTGATAGCTGTGCACGCGCTTGGCGTCGTAGTCGACGATCTGGAACGAGCAGGTGACCTTGTCGTTCACATGCAGCTCGCGGATGTAGCGGATGTGGAATTCGGCCGTGTAGGTCGTCATCTTGCGTTCGTCGCGGTAGGCGGGGCCAAGGCCGAAACGGTCCCAGACGTCATCGACGCCCTGGTCGAACAGCACCGAGTAGTAGGCCATGTTGAGGTGGCCGTTATAGTCGATCCACTCGGGTTTCACGATCATCGGCTGCGATCTGAATGGGCGGTTCATCCTGTCCTCCGTCTGGGTGGTCCCGCGACCCGGTCGGGACCGGGCAAGAAAAAGGCCGGCAGTGATTGCCGGCCCCGCTATCCTGTGTCGCCCGTCTCAGAGACCGAGCTTTTTCATGACGAGCTCGTTCACGGCGGCCGGGTTGGCCTTGCCGCCCGTGGCCTTCATGACCTGCCCCACGAACCAGCCCGCGAGCTTGGGGTTCGCCTGAGCCTTCTCGACCTGCGCCGGGTTGGCCGCGATCACCTCGTCCACGGCGGCCTCGATGGCGCCGGTGTCGGTGACCTGCTTCATGCCGCGCTCTTCGACGATCTGGCTCGGGTCGCCGCCTTCGGCATAGACGATCTCGAACAGGTCCTTGGCGATCTTGCCCGAAATGTCGCCCTTCTGGATCAGGTTGATGATCCCGCCCAGCTGCGCCGGGCTTACCGGGCTCTCGGAGATGCCCTTGTCGCCGTCCTTCTTCAGGCGGCCAAACAGGTCGTTGATCACCCAGTTGGCGGCCAGCTTGCCGTCGGAGGCGTTCGCCACGTCCTCGAAGAAGGCGGCGTTCTCGTGCTCGGCGGTCAGGACGCTGGCGTCATAGTCCGACAGGCCATAGTCGCCCATGAAGCGGGCCTTCTTCTGGTCCGGCAGTTCCGGCAGCGAGGCGGCGATGTCGTCCACCCACGCCTGCTCGATCTCGAGCGGCAGCAGGTCGGGGTCGGGGAAGTAGCGGTAATCGTGCGCTTCTTCCTTGGATCGCATAGAGCGGGTCTCGCCCTTGTCCGGGTCGTAGAGGCGGGTTTCCTGATCGACCTTGCCGCCGCCCTCGACGATGGCGATCTGGCGGCGCGCCTCGTACTCGATGGCCTGCTGGATGAAGCGCATCGAGTTCATGTTCTTGATCTCGCAGCGGGTGCCGAGGTGCGAGAAGTCCTGCGTTTCCTGATACTTCTCGTAGGCGCCGGGCAGGCAGATCGAGACGTTGACGTCAGCCCGCAGGTTGCCGTTCTGCATGTTGCCATCGCAGGTGCCAAGGTAGCGCAGGATCTGACGCAGCTTGGTGATGTAGGCGGCGGCCTCTTCCGGGCCGCGGATATCGGGGCGGCTGACGATCTCCATCAGCGCCACGCCGGTGCGGTTGAGGTCGACGAAGGACATGTGCGGATCCATGTCGTGGATCGACTTGCCGGCGTCCTGTTCGAGGTGGATGCGCTCGATGCGGACCTTGCGGGCGACACCCGGGCCCATTTCGACCAGCACTTCGCCTTCGCCCACGATGGGGTGGTAGAGCTGGGAAATCTGGTAGCCCTGCGGCAGGTCGGGGTAGAAGTAGTTCTTGCGGTCGAAGGCGCTGGTCAGGTTGATCCCGGCCTTGAGCCCCAGCCCGGTGCGCACGGCCTGTTCCACGCAGAACTCGTTGATTACGGGCAGCATACCGGGCATGGCCGCGTCCACGAAGGCCACGTTCGAGTTCGGCTCGGCGCCGAACTTGGTCGAGGCGCCCGAGAAGAGTTTCGCGTTGGACGAGACCTGCGCATGGACCTCCATGCCGATCACCAGTTCCCAGTCGTGCTTGGCCCCGGCGATGGTCTTCACCTTGGGGGCCTCGTAGGTCAGATCCAGCATGTTCCGCGCCTCTTCATCGCAATATCGGCTTGCGTTCTAGGCCAGCCACGGCGAGGGGGCAAGAGGGGGGCGGGCCCGGTTTGTGGGCCCGGTGTGCAGGCCCGGTCTTCAGGCGGCGTCGAACCGGGGGCCGTCGATGGTGAAGGTCACGTGCCCGCCCTTGTTGATCTCTTCGCGGAACAGTTCGCCGATGGCCTGAAGTGCAAAGCGGCGGCCGCGCGCGGCGAAGCGGTTGACCGAGCTTACGCGGGCGTTGTTGTCGAAGGGGTCCAGCGCATGGGCCCAGACCAGCGGATGCACCTCGGTCAGGTGGTCGCGGATCAGCCAGTCGGCGCAATCGGCGATCAGGTAGCGGTTGAAGTCGGCCTCGCTGCTCTCGCCCTCGTTCTGGCGGATGGTGATCGAGCAATAGGCGGCCAGCAGGTTGATCATCTCCTGCTCGGGGCGGGCGGCGATGATGTCGCGCAGGCCCTCGATGAAATACTCCACGTCAAGGCGCGCGCAGGCGATCTCGTCCATGGCGATGGCGTCGAAGTTGACCCAGGCATAGGCCCCGGCGCCCCAGATGTCCTGTGTGCGGGCGGCGGTGCGCCGCGCTTCTAGTTCCAGCCTGTCGTAGGAGCCGAACCAGCGCGGCAGCAGATGATAGCCGAGCGCGCGCATGTGGCGGTGGTTGTGCGGGTCGAGGTCGATCAGGTCCTCGTAGTCGTCGCTGACGCGGCCCTCGGGGTCTTCCTCGCCGGCCAGCAGGGCGCATTGGGCGGTGGCGATCAGCGGGCTGTCGAGTTCGAGGCCGCTGAACGGGGCCATGATGGCGATGGCGCGGTCGAAGTGCGTCTTGAACCGGGTGCGGTGCAGCTTGGGCAGGCGCGAGTCGGGCCGGTTGCCGTGCCAGGCCCAGGCCACGTCGATATGGGTGAGGGCGACGACCAGCGCCATGTAGGGGTCGTCGTTCATGTCGCGGCGCATGTTCTCCAGCGACTTGATCCCGTCGGTGATGAAGCTCTCGTCCGAGGGCGTGCCCTCGTCGAGCGCATGTTCCGCCGCCAGCACCACGTCGCTGCGCGCGCCAAAGGCCAGCAGTTCGCCGATGGGGACACCGCCGGGGGTAACGGCTCGGGTCTGGTCGGCTTCACGGATTTCGTCGATCAGCTCGTCCCAGCGTTCCTGCCGCGCGAGGAACTGGCCGCGCGCCTCGGTGTCGCGGGCGGCGCGCGCATCGGCGGTGGTTTCCTTGACGGGGATCGAGAGGTGCTGGTCGTAGCGGGGCGAGGCCAGCGCATAGACCGGGGTCGGCTCTTCGGCGGGCCCCTGCGCGCGGGTCAGGCGGGCGAGGGTCGTCGAGACCATCCTGTTCAGTCTGTCGAGCCCGAGCGGCAGGGTATTCATTGGCAGCAGTCCGCGATTGGGTGTCCGGTAGGTTCGGACATCCTCCGCTCCGTTTCGGGCGCAATGATGGCGGGGGTGGGGTGTTTCGGGACAAGCTTTGTGGCTTATCGGGACAGTTGCGGGCAATTGCGGCGGCTTCTTGCCGGAAGGGCTCAGAACACGGTGAAATGATGGCGCTGCACCGCAACGCCCCGGGCCTCCAGCGCGGCCTCGAACACCCGGTGGGGCGGCAGGCACTCGGCCGGGATGCGCAGGCGGGTGCGGTTGGTAAGGATCGCGGTGGCACGCACCGAGAAGTCCCATCGGGTGTCGAGCCGCATGTGATCGATCTCGGCCAGAGCCACGCTCGCCTGCCTGCGGCCGCTGTGCCAGTGCAACATCAGGTTGTCGAGGTGTAGCCCCGCCTCGGGGTTGCGCCAGAGATCGTGGAGCGCGGGCAGGGTCAGCAGCGCGAAGAAGCCGACGATCCACCACGCGGCATCGAGCAGAAGCAGCGCGGCGGCCATCAGGGCATAGGCGAGGGCAAGGGCCAGCAGGGCGCGCAGCGATCGGCCTTGCCGGGTAAAGACGAGGGGCGCCGCGCTCACCGACCGCCCGAGACGTCGAGAAAGGCCCCTGTCACGTAGCTCGCGGCGTCCGACAGCAGGAAGAGGGCGGAGTCCGCCACCTCCTCCGGGGTGCCGACCCGTTGCATCGGCACCATGTGCGCCAGCCGCTGGGCGCGGTCGGGCTGCCCGCCCTTGGCATGGATGCCGGTGTCGATCAGGCCGGGGCGCAGGCTGTTGACGCGGATTTTGTCCACAGAAACCTCCTCCGCCAAGCCCTTGGTAAATATGTCGATTGCGGCCTTGGAGGCTGCGTAATCCACAAACTGGTTTGCCGAGCCGAGACGTGCAGCTGCCGACGAGATGTTGACGATTGCACCGCCCGAGCCCTGCGCCTGCATCCGCAGGACGGCGGCCTTGGCGACCAGCATCGCGCCGATCACGTTGATGTCGAACATCCGGCGCAACCGCTCGTGGGTCATGTCGGTGACCTTGGCGGGCATGTCGACCACGCCCGCGTTGTTCACCAGCGCGTCGATCCGCCCATAGGCGGCGTCGAGCGCCAGAAACAACTCGTCGATCTGCGCGGGGTCGGCGACGTCGGTCTTGTGCGTCACCACGCGCGCACCTGCGGCCCCGGCGGTGCGCGCCACCTCCTCGATGCCGGAGGCGTTGCCGTTGTAGGTCAGCATCAGATCATAGCCGCGCGCGGCGGCGAGGGCCGCGATGGCGGCCCCTATGCCGGAGCTGGCACCGGTGATCAGGAGAACCGGGCGCATCCTCAGGCCCCCAGAATGCGCGAGACCATCTCGCTGGTGTCGCGGGAGAGTCCGGGCTGCGCCATGATCCGGTCCAACTGGGCCCGCACGAGGCCCTGCCGCCCGGCGTCGTAGCGCTTCCAGGTCTGGAAGGCCGAGCACATGCGCGCGGTGGTCTGCGGGTTGACCGGGTCCAGCGTGATCAGCCAGTCGGCCAGCAGGGCATAGCCCGACCCGTCGGCAGCGTGGAACCCGGCATGGTTGCCGGCCAGCGCACCCAGCGTGGCGCGGAAGCGGTTGGGGTTCTTCCAGTTGAAATCCCGATGCTGGGTCAGGGCCTTGGTGACCGAAGCCGTCTGTCCTGGCTGCGCCATCATCACCTGCAGCGAGAACCACTTGTCGATCACCAGCCGGTCATGCTGCCACTGGTCGTAGAAGGCGCCGAGTTCGGCCTCGCCCTTGCCGGTCTTGAGCAGGCAGGTCAGGGCCGAGAGCTGCAGGGTCATGTTGTCGGCCGTCGCGTATTGCCGCGCCGCCTCGGCGCCGCCATCCAGCCGGCTGATCAGGGCGAGCACGGCCCCGGCCAGCGCCCGCTTGCCCGACTGCTCGGCGTCGGGCGCATAGGGGGCGTCGACCCGGGACTGGGCGAAGAGGCGCGGCAGGGTGTCCTGCGCGTGTTCCGCCAGCGCCTGACGCAGGGTTTCGACCGCCGTCCAGATCGCCATCGGATCGGGTGTGATGCCCTTTTCGGCGAGGGACGCGGCCAGTTCGGACTGCCCGGGCAGGCCCAGCATCAGGGCGCGATAGGCAGGGTCGAGCGTGTCGTCGCGCAGCACCGCGAGGATGCCGTCAAGATAGGCGCTGTCAGGCACCGCGCCCTCGGCCGCCATCTCCATCAGGTTGGCCCGCGCCAGCGCGCTGCCCGCTTCCCAGCGGTTGAACGGGTCGGTGTCATGCGCCAGCAGAAAGGCGCGCTCCTCGGTGGTACTCTCGCGTTCGAGGATCACCGGGGCGGAAAACCCGCGCAGGATGGAAGGGACGGGCTTGCTGCCGAGCCCGGTGAATTCGAAGCTCTGGCGCGCCTCGGTCAGTTCCAGCAGCTCGGTCTCGCGCACCTCGTCACCGTTCTGGCCCAGCAGTCCGACGGCCACCGGGATCACCTGCGGCTGGGGGGCGGGCGTGGCGACGCTGGCGGGCGTGCTTTGCGTGAAGGTCAGCGTGTAAGTACCTTCGGAATAATCCTCTTCCACCTGCACGCGCGGCGTTCCGGCCTGCGAATACCAGCGCTTGAACTGGCTCAGGTCGCGGCCGGTGACATCTTCGAAGACCTTCAGCCAGTCCTCGATGGTGCAGGCCTCGCCGTCGTGGCGGGCGAAATAGAGGTCCAGCGCCTCGGCATAGGCGGCGTCGCCGACCAGCCGCTTCAGCATCCCGATCACCTCGGCGCCCTTCTCGTAGACGGTCGCGGTGTAGAAGTTGTTGATTTCCTGAAAGCTCTCGGGCCGAACCGGGTGCGACAGCGGGCCGTTGTCCTCGGGGAACTGGCGCGCGCGCAGGTCGATGACATCGCCGATGCGCTTGACCGGGGCCGAGCGCATGTCAGAGGTGAACTGACTGTCCCGGAATACCGTCAGACCTTCCTTCAGGCAGAGCTGGAACCAGTCGCGGCAGGTGATCCGGTTGCCGGTCCAGTTGTGGAAGTACTCGTGGGCGATGATTGCCTCGATACGTTCGAAATTCATATCTGTAGAGGTCTCCGGGCTCGCCAGAACCGCGGAAGAGTTGAAAATGTTCAAGCCCTTGTTTTCCATCGCGCCCATGTTGAAGTCGTCCACGGCCACGATATTGAACACGTCGAGGTCGTATTCGCGTCCATAAACCTCTTCATCCCACTGCATCGACTTCTTCAGCGCCTCCATGCCGAAGGCGCATTTGCCTTCGTCCCCCGGGCGCACCCATAGGTTCAGGTCGACATGGTTGCCGGAGCAGGTGGTGTAGCTGTCGGAGTGGGCGACGAGTTCGCCCGCGACGAGGGCAAAGAGATAGGCGGGCTTGGGCCAGGGATCGTGCCATTCCGCCCAGCCATCGCCGCTCTTCACCGGGTTGCCGTTCGACAGCAGCACCGGCAGGTCGCCCTCGATGCGCACGGTAAACACGCTCATCACGTCGGGGCGGTCGGGATAGTAGGTGATCTTGCGGAAACCTTCGGCCTCGCACTGGGTGCAGTACATGCCGTTCGACATGTAGAGCCCCTCGAGCGCGAAGTTGTTGGCCGGGTCGATCTCGACCTCGGCCTCCCAGATGAAGGGCGCATCGGGGACATCGCAGGTCAGCCCCTCGGGCGTGACCTCGGGGGTGACGGCCTTGCCGTCGATCCGGGCCGAGATCAGCTTGAGCTTTTCGCCATGCAGGAAGAACCTGTGCGCCGGGGCGTCGGGGTTCGGCTCGAACGCGATCCGGCTTTTGACCCGGGTGGCGTTGGGAGAGAGCACGAAGGTGAGGCTGACCGAGCGGAGCACGAAGCCGAAGGGCTGGTAGTCCTTGAGGTAGATGGTCTGCGGCGCGGCGTCTTTCATGTCTGATCCTTGCTGAGCTTGGACAAGGCGGAACCATGCCCTTTGCCCTGTTGTTAAGTCTCAAACCCTTAGGCTGCAACACTCGCGACCGTTCGGGTGGCGTAGGCCCGTGCTGCCTGACGACCATAGAGAGGAGAACGCTGTGTCGGCTCCCGAAACGAATACCGAGAAACAGGTGAAACGCCATCGTGGCCCGCTGATCGGCATCGGCCTGTGCCTTGCCTTTGTCGTGGTCCTGACGGCGGGCTGGATCATCCTTGCGGGTCAGGAGGCCGAGGACCCGGCGGGGGCCGCGCCGGACACCAATCCGCAGGTGATGGAGGGCGAGAGCGGGAACGGCTCCTAAGAGGCGCCTTCTCGAACGAGCGAAGAATGTCCGGAGACTAGCAAAATTTTTTTGAAATAGATCTCGTCGAAGATTGGTAACAAAAGCTGACCAGCTTGTTGCCTATAGGAAACTTTTGGTTCTAATTGGCGCAAACACCAGCCGAAGGACCAGAATCCATGACGACGCGACAGGACAGAAACGGCCTGCAAGTTGCCACCGAACTCGTCGAGTTCATCGAGGGGCGGGCGCTGCCGGGCACCGGTGTCGACACCGCGGCCTTCTGGGCGGGTCTCGCGCGCATGACCGCTGAACTCGGGCCGAAGAACCGGGCGTTGCTGGCGCGGCGCGAGGAGATCCAGCAGCAGATCGACGGTTGGCATGTGCAGCGACGCGGCCAGCCCCACGACGCGGCCGCCTACGAGTCCTTCCTGCGCGAAATCGGCTACCTGCTGCCCGAGGGCGCTGACTTCGCGATCGAGACGGCCGGGGTCGACCCCGAGATCGCCGCGGTTCCGGGGCCGCAGCTGGTGGTTCCGATCACCAACGCCCGTTTCGCGCTGAACGCGGCGAACGCGCGCTGGGGCTCGCTCTACGATGCGCTCTACGGCACCGATGCGCTAGGCGACCTGCCCGCTGGCGGCGGCTACAACGCCGAACGCGGCGCACGGGTCATCGCCTGGGCCAAGGCGCACCTCGACAAGGCGGTGCCGCTGGCCGGCGCGTCCTGGGCCGAGGTCAGCAAGATCGCGGTCGAGGACGGCGCGCTGGTGGTCGAGGCTGGCGGGAAATCCGTCGCGCTGGCCGAGCCGGGGCAGTTCGACAGCTACCGCACCAACGACAATGGGCAGCCCGAAATCCTGTTCAACAAGAACGGTTTGCTGATCGAGGTCGTGGTGGACCCGAGCCATCCGGTGGGCCAGCAGGACCCGGCGGGCATCTGCGACGTCTGGCTCGAGTCGGCCATGTCCACCATCATGGACTGCGAGGACTCGGTCGCCTGCGTGGATGCCGAGGACAAGGTCCTGGCCTATTCGAACTGGCTTGGCCTGATGAAGGGCGACCTCGCCGAGGAGGTCACCAAGGGCGGCAAGACCTTTACCCGCAAGCTGAACGCCGACGAGACCTTCACCACCCCGTCCGGGGAGACGAAGGTGATCAAGATGCGCTCGCTCATGCTGGTGCGCAACGTCGGGCACCTGATGACCAACCCCGCCGTTCTGGATGCCGAAGGGCGCGAGATCGGCGAGGGGCTGATGGACGCGCTGGTGACCACGGCGATCGCCATCCACGATCTGCAGGCCGAGGGTGGAAACTCGGTCCACGGGTCGGTCTACGTGGTGAAGCCCAAGATGCACGGGCCCGAGGAAGTCGCCTTTGCGGTCGAGATCTTCGACTTGGTCGAGGACATCCTCGGTCTGCCGCGCAACACGGTGAAGCTCGGGATCATGGACGAGGAGCGCCGCACCTCGGTGAACCTCAAGGAATGCATCCGCGCGGCAAAGGCGCGCGTGGCCTTCATCAACACCGGCTTCCTCGACCGGACGGGCGACGAGATCCATACCTCGATGGAGGCCGGGCCCATGCTGCCCAAGGGCGAGATGAAGTCGACGGCCTGGATCGCCTCCTACGAGGACCGGAACGTCGATATCGGACTGGCCTGCGGCTTGCAGGGCAAGGCGCAGATCGGCAAGGGCATGTGGGCCATTCCCGACCGGATGGCTGACATGCTGGAGGCCAAGATCGGTCACCCGAAATCGGGCGCGAACTGTGCATGGGTGCCGTCGCCCACGGCCGCCACGCTCCATGCCACCCATTACCACCAGGTCGATGTCTTTGCCCGTCAGGACGAGATCAGGGCAGGGGGCGCGCGGGGGACGCTGGGCGACCTGCTGACCATTCCGGTCATGGCAGGGCGCAACCTGTCGGACGAGGAACTGGCCCGCGAGATCGAGAACAACGCGCAGGGCATCCTCGGTTACGTCGTCCGCTGGGTCGATCAGGGCGTCGGCTGTTCCAAGGTGCCCGACATCCATGACGTCGGCCTGATGGAAGACCGCGCGACCTGCCGCATCTCGAGCCAGGCGTTGGCCAACTGGCTGCACCACGGCGTCGCGGACGAGGCGCAGGTGATGGCGGCAATGCGCAAGATGGCCGCAGTGGTGGACCGTCAGAACGCCGATGACCCGGCCTATCGCCCGATGGCGCCCGGATTCGAGGGCATCGCGTTCCAGGCGGCTTGCGACCTTGTCTTCAAGGGCCGGGTTCAGCCCTCGGGCTATACCGAACCGGTGCTGCACGCGCGCCGGCTGGAGCTCAAGTCGGCCGGCTGAGGCCGGATCAGGGCCATTGGAACTCATGCGAGCGGCAGAGCGCAGTCACAGGCGCTTTGCCGCTTAATTGTGCGTATGGGCAGATTGGCTTGCGCCGTGGTGCAGGGCCGTCTTGTTGCGGGCCGGGCCGGGGTCTACTACATTATGGGCGTGAAGAGAGGCCAGGCAGAGCCATGAAACGTCCCGTCATCGGTATCATCGGAAACGTCCACCTTCTGAACGACCAGTATCCGGTCCATGCCGGCGGGTCGATGAACTCCTGCGCGGTGGCGCATGTGGCGCACGGTCTGCCACTGCTGATCCCCGCCGATCCGAACCTCGTTTCGGTCGATGACCTGCTGGAAGCCTGCGACGGCTTCGTGCTGACCGGCGGTCGGCCCAACGTTCACCCGGAAGAATATGGCGAGGCCGCGACCGAGAAACACGGCGCCTTTGACCGCGCCCGCGATGCCATCGTCCTGCCGCTGGTGCGGGCCTGCGTCGAGCGCGGGCAGCCCTTTCTCGGCATCTGCCGCGGGTTTCAGGAGGTCAACGTGGCGATGGGCGGCACGCTCTACCCCGAGATCCGGGAACTGCCGGGCCGTATGAACCATCGGATGCCGCCGGACGGCACGATGGAAGAGAAATTCGCGCTGCGCCACGAGGTGACGGTGACCGAGGGCGGCCCGTTCCACCGCGTTTTCGGCAAGACGGCGGTGATGACCAACACGCTGCACGGGCAGGGGATCAAGGCCCCGGGACCGCGCATCGTCATCGACGGCTACGCCCCCGATGGCACGCCCGAGGCGATCTACGTGAAGGATGCGCCGGGCTTTACGCTGGCCGTGCAATGGCACCCGGAATGGGATGCCGAGAACGATCCGGTGTCGCGCCCGCTGTTCGAAGCCTTCGGCGAGGCGACGCGGGCCTGGGCGGGTGGCGCGCGGCCTGAGATGCTAAAGCGGACCGGGTAACAGCCCGGTATACCATTGCATTCCGGTAAGCTTCTGAATTTAAACATCAAACTTCCCATTCGGCGCGCGGTGCCCTAGTCTGTCCGGCAAATCGAGGATTTGCCATGACACCGATCGCTGACCATCCTCTGCGCTATGAATTGGCCAACGAGCTGCACGCGCGGCCGTTTCCGTCGCTGTCGGCCCCCTCGACGGCGGTCTTCATCGCCATCAAGCAGCCGGTCGATGCGGCGGCGCGGGACCTTGGCGCGGACCGCGCGCACCTGATCGAATTGCTGGACCGACACGGCGTGGCGCATCCGCCGCCGGGCGCGACCCATTACTCCGGCCGGATCGGACGGCACGAACTGAAGTGGGAACAGCACACCGAGTTCGTGACCTACAGCGCCTTCCTCGACGGGCCCGGCGGCGGTGCCTTCGACGCCAAGGATTTTGCGGTCTTTCCCGGCGACTGGCTGGACCGCGCACCGGGGCAGCGGATCACCTCGGCGATCCTCCGTGTCTGTCCGTGGGAGGATGACGCGAAGGTGGCCGAGGACATCGCGGCCTGGTTCGTGCCCGAAAGCCTCGCGGTGTCGCGGGTTCTGGACGACGCCGCCGTGATCGCCGGGGATTTCCGCATCGACCCGGCGGGGCACATGCGCTTTGCCGTCTTCGTCGCGCCCACGACCGGGCAGCGGCGGATCGGCCGGGTGGTTCAGCGCCTTTGCGAGATCGAGACCTACAAGGCCATGTCGATGCTGGGGCTGATGCGCGTGCGCGACATCTCCGACGGCATCGGACGGATGGAGAACCGCCTGACCGAGCTGATGCAGGAAATGGGCGGGCCCGACAGCGAGGCCGAGGGCACGCTGCACCGACTGCTCTCGGTCTCGGCCGAGCTGGAGACCACGGCGGCGCGCTCGTCCTTCCGGCTGGGCGCGACAGGGGCCTACGAGGCCATCGTCAACCAGCGGATCGACGCGCTGCGCGAGACGCGGTTTCAGGGGCGGCAGACCTTCCGCGAGTTCATGATGCGGCGCTATGAACCGGCGATGCGGACCGTCAAGTCGACCGAGCGGCGGCTGGAGGCACTGGCGGACCGGGCCATGCGCACGGGCGACCTGCTGCGCACGCGGGTGGACGTGGAGCGCAGCGCCCAGAACCAGGCGCTGCTGGCCAGCATGGACCGGCGCGCGGCGCTGCAACTCCGGCTGCAGCACACGGTGGAGGGGCTCTCGGTGGTGGCGATCAGCTATTACGCGGTCTCGCTGGTGTCCTACCTACTTTACCCCCTGGCCGACGCTTCGGGCACCAGCAAGGGCATGCTGACCGCGATGGTGACGCCGGTGGTGGTGGGGCTGGTCTGGCTGGCGATGCGGCGCATCCGCAAGCGGATCGGCTGAGAGGGCGGGGCGGGGTCGACACCACTTTGCTGCGAGGTGGCGAGGCTGGACGCGGGCCAAGGCATCACTTGGCGCGTGCGAACGTCGTGACTGCCTGAAAAGGCAGGCCTCAGCCGGGCCAAAGCCGGCGCCCTCCGCAGTCCGGCAAGGCGGTGCTGTTTGGCCCGCTATCTTCAGTCCGCGCTCGACTGATGGTCTGGAGATGGCTGTGTGAAAATTTGATCCGGCGTCGGACCCTGCGCGTAACGCTCCGCGCAAAACCTCGAACTTTACGGGTTTGCCTGAAACAACGTGAATTTGGAGACCAGCAGTGGAAAAGCATCTTGCGATCGGCGCCGCGCTTCTGGCGCTCCTGCCAACTTCGGTGCTCGCGAACGACTGGTCGGGATTCTATGCCGGTGCTGGCATAGGCAATCTCGAGGTGGATACCAGCGTCGCCGGGATCGAGGAAGACGACACCTCCTACGGCATTCACGCCGGGTACAGGTTCGATACGGGCCAATGGGTTTTCGGCGGCGAACTTGAATACGACTGGACCGATGTTGAGCTCGTCCCCGGAGCGATCTCGGTCGATCGGGTCATGCGCGTGAAGGCGACCGCCGGTTACGATTTCGGCCAGGCATTGGTGTATCTCGCGGCAGGCACCGCGGAAGTCGATGTCAACGGTCTGGGTGATGACTGGGGCGGCTTCTACGGTCTGGGCGCGGCCTTTGCCGTCACACCGCAGACGATTGTCGGCGTGGAACTGCTGGAGCATGAGTTCAACAACATCGGTGGGTCCGGCATAGACGCCGACGCATGGAGCGTCAGCCTCAGGGCATCCTGGAAGTTCTGAGGCCCGATCTCCCGGTCAACTTCGGCTCGTGGCGTCAGTCCGCCACGAGCTTTCATGGAGTTTCCGGGGCGTGGTGCGGGCGGGTGCCTGCGGTCCGATAGCGGGTTCAGTCCAGGTAGTCCTCCACGATCCCGTAGTCTTCGTACAACTGGTTGAAAAATGCCGGCTCGCACAGGTCGTCCGAGTAGTTGTTGGTGAACTCCTCGCCAGCCTCGATGGTGCGCGACGACCAGAGGGCAAACCTGTCTTCACACAAGGCGCGCCCGACTTGCCCGAGGTAGGCCGGTGACGCAGTGTCGAGCCTCGTGTGCAGGGGGATGTCGAAGCCGGTCGCGAGGTTCCCGTCGACCGCGTGGTTGATCAATGCCCCATCGTCGAGCACGCGGATCACGCAGTCCAGCAGGTCCCTGAACCCAAAGGAATGCGTGAACAGGTAAACCGCCTCGTCGCGGGTCATCGGGGCGAGCAGGGCGCGGAAGGTCGGTTCGTCGTGGACCACGAACAGGCCGGGGAGGAACTGCCAGACGATCTGCCCCGCGGGAATGGTGTCGAGCGCGAAGACCCCCAGACCCTTGCCCGGAGAGTCACGCACCTCGTACCTGAACCGGAAGCCCCCTCGAGTTTTCCGTTCCATGCCGCCCCTCGATCATCGCAGCTGCCGACCCAACCTAGCACCTGACCTGTCACCTGCCCAAGGATGGGATCGTTCATCGGCCTGACCTCGTCCCGGAGCCACCCCCTGCTCACACTCACAAATGAAAAAGGGCCGCCCCGGAAGGCTGACGCATTCCGCGCTGTGGGGCGCAATAAAATCAGACCTTGTCGGAAATCCGTCGGCAAGGTCATTTTTCTTGTGCTTCATTCGGACAACGTGACCGATCACGCCGCAAAAATGCGTAGAAATTTCTACGCAAAACTGACTGGCCGCTCTACACAGTTGAAAATCCCCACGACGGACAGATTTCTCATTCTGTGTTTGAGGAAACGGACACCATCCTTGTCCCGCAAGTTTTGCCTGCGCCCTTGCTGCAGGATCACGTTGCGAACAATGCGTCGTCTGGGCCGCGTGAGGAGGTGGTGCGTGGCGTTTCGAATGCAGCGCGCAGGTTGCGCTTGGTTCCTGTGGTCGCCGACAGTTTGGGTGCGCGGAGATCACGTCGCGAGACCAATTCCCGCCGACCAAGTGCCTCATCTGGGAATTGCGGTCGCGGGCTGTTACGCTGCGGCATGGGTCTGTTAAATCAAGGCATCGGTGGTGAGGCGAAGCGCGTCGAGGCGTCGCGGTTCAGGACATGGGCCATGGCCATTTTCGCCTGGGCGTTCCTGATTTTCTGGATCTCCGGATTGACGGCGGCCTTGACGGGCGCAGCATGTGGGAAGGATCGGTACGAAGGGGCGAAAAAGCTCCGGTTCTGCACGATCTCGCTCGTAGCCAGCCGAGGGTTCGAGTTGTCCCCGGTCCAGAAGGCGAAGGGCGCCTTTCTCCATCTCGAACGCGGCATTGCGTTGGCTCAGTTGGAACGGGAGGAGGAGGCGAGGATCGCCTTCGCGCGCGCCATCGAGAATGCCCGCGGCGCGGATGGCCCATGGGGCGAGCAGCTTCGCGAGCGGATGGATCGTCTCAATGACCCACGCGCCGTCGCTCTCTGGCAGGATGCTCTCGGGACGGCAGAGTAGGGCATCAGGGGTTGCGCTCAATGACCGCGATGGGGAAGCGGCGCTGCAGCGATGACCGGCCAGGCAAAGGTCGCCATTGGGCCGGACCCTTCGCTCGCGGTGGCGGCGGAGTGCCAGATCGGCGTGTTTGACGGTTGACTTGGACTTGAAGCCGACAGTCGATGTCCAGAAATCGCGGCGAGAGTTGGACCAAACCTTTTTCAAGAACGCCGAAGGCCGGAGAGCGTAGAGCTCCCCGGCCTTGTGTCATTTCAGTCAGGCTCAACCGAAAATCTCGCCTGACCGTTCTTCATGCCCCACGGCGCGGAATGCGTCACTGGAAGGCGGCCCCTGTCTCTTGTCCCTGTGCCGGATCAGCGTCCGCGGATGCGGGGGTCGAGCGCGTCGCGCAGGCCGTCGCCGAGGTAGTTCACGCTCAGCACCGTCAGCGAGATCGCCATGCCGGGCCAGAACACCCGCTCGGGGTATTGCTGGAGGTAGTCCGTCGCGTCGAACAGCAGGCGGCCCCATGTCGGGAAGTCTGGTGGGAAGCCGAGGCCGAGGAAGGACAGCGCGCTTTCGGTGATGATCGCGTTGGCGATGCCCAGCGTGGCCGAGACCATGATCGGCGACAGCACGTTGGGCAGGATGTGCCGGGCGATCATCATCCAGTTCGTCGTCCCGATCGAACGGGCGGCGAGGATGAACTCGCGCTCCTTCAGTGCCAGCACGTCGCCCCGCACGATCCGCGCCGTGGGCATCCACGAGGTGATGCCGATGGCGCAGACGATCAGGATGAAGATGCCCTGCTCGGGTCCGAAGGTCGCGCTCAGCGGTTCGCGGAACAGCAGCATCATCACCAGCAGCAGCGGCAGCAGGGGCAGGGCGAGGAACAGGTCCGTCAGACGCATCAGCAGGTCGTCGAGACGGCGGAAGTACCCCGCCGCGACGCCCACCAGCGATCCGAGGAACAGCGCCAGCAGCATGGCCGCGATGCCGACCGCTACCGAGGTGCGCCCTCCGGCCATCATCCGGGCCAGCGTGTCGCGCCCCAGCTGGTCGGTCCCGAAGGGATGCGCCAGGCTGAGGCCCTGGTTGCGGGCGCGGATGTCGATGTGGGTCGGGTCGATGGTCCAGACCAGCGGCCCGAGGAACACCAGCACGACGATGGCAAGGAAGATGATCCCCCCGGCCATGGCGCCCTTGTGGTGCTTGAACTGGTCCCAGACGTTCAGCCACTGGCTGCGCGGCGGGGCAGTGAACTCCTTGAGCGGGCCCGCGGCGCCGGGCAGGGCGCCGGAGGCGGGCGCAAGGCCCTCGTCGGGGATGAGAGGTTCGCGGTCAGTCATAGCGGATCCTCGGGTCCAGGATGCCGTAGAGCACGTCGGCGATCAGGTTGAATATCACGATGAGCGCGGCGAAGATAAAGGTCAGCGTCTGCACCATCGGCAGGTCGTTGGCCTGCAGCGCCCCGATCAGCAACTGCCCGATGCCGTTCACCTTGAACACCTGCTCGGTGATGATCGCACCGCCGAAGATCGAGGGCACGCCGAGCGCGATCACGGTGACCACGGGGATCATCGAGTTGCGCAGAACGTGCACCATGACCACGGTGTATTCGCCAAGGCCCTTGGCCCGTGCGGTCCGGACGTAGTCCTGGTTCAGGTTGTCGAGCATCGAGGCCCGCATGAAGCGGCTGGTCTGCGCCGTGATCTGCAGTGCCAGCACCATGACCGGCATGATCATCTGCTTGAGCTGCTGGACGAAGCTGCTCCAACTGTCGACGACGAGGGTGGTGTCGTAGATCGACGGGAACCAGCCCAGCTGGACCGAGAAGATCACGATGACCAGAACCCCGGAGAAGAAGGGGGGGACGGAGAAACCGATCATCGAGATGAAGGTCCCCGCCTGGTCGAACCACGAGTACTGCCGGTAGGCCGAGTAGATGCCGATGGGAATGGCGATGAGCGTCGCGACCACGTAGGCGGTGCCCACGACCCAGAGGGTCTGGGGGATCCGCTGGATCACGATGTCCATGACCGGCGAGCGCGTCTGCCACGAGATCACGCGCAGGTCGCCGGCACTGAAGGAGGTGCCGAAGTAGTGGTCGATCAGAACCTGCGGTTCGATCCAGAAGAACTGGACGATCCACTTCCAGTAGCGAATGGGGAGCGGCTCGCCGAGACCGAGGGCCTCGCGCATCTTCTGTTTGACTTCGGGAGGGACAGTCAGGGGAACCTGCGCCATCGGGTCGCCGGGCGCGAGTTCGAGAAGGAGAAAAATGACCAGGCTGATGAACAGCAGGGTCGGTACCGCTAGAACCAAACGTCGTATGGTGAACGTAAACATATACGCCGTCCTTGAAGGGTTTGGGAAAGGCCAGAGAGCCCACGGATCGCGGTGCGGACCTGCGGATCGGGGCGCCGGGGGTGCCCCGGCTCAGTCAGAGCCGGGGCGGGTTTCGGCCGGTAACGGCTTACTCCTTGATGCGGTACCAGTCCGCAACGTTCCAGAGTTCGCTGTCCCAAACGTTCAGGATGACGCCGCCCAGCGAATTGGCGTGGGCGGAGAGGCGGCCGCGGTGAACCAGCGGGATCATCGCACCGTTCTCGATGGCGAGGTCGTTCAGACGCTTGCCGATTTCCGAGCGGGCTTCGGCGCCTGCCGTCTTGGTCAGTTCCTTGTAGAGGGCGTCATACTCCTCGTTGCAGAAGCGCGAGATGTTCTCGCCCTGCCACTGGGACGCCGGGCTCGGGGCCTTGTCGCAGAGAAGGTTGCCCAGGTAGGCCTGCGGGTCGGTGCCGTTGAAGGTGTTGGCGTACATCTCGACGTCGGCATAGAACTTCTGGAAGGTGTCCGGCGAGCCCGGGTCACCACCGAAGAAGACCGACGCGTTGACGTTGCGCAGCTCGGCGTCGATGCCGATCTCGCTCCACCACTGCTTGATCAGGGCCTGGAAGTCCTGACGCACGGCGTTGGTCGAGGTCTGGTAGAGGATCTTCATCGGAACGCCAGCCGGGGTTTCGCGGATGCCGTCGCCGTTGGTGTCCTTGTAGCCTGCTTCCTCGAGCATGGCCTTGGCGCCTTCGATGTCCTGCACGTCGCACTTCATCGAGGTCGAGTTGAAGGCTTCCGGAGCGGGGACGTAGTTACAGGTCACCTTGCCGGCCTGGCCGTAGCCGACTTCGACCAGCAGCGGGCGGTCGATTGCCAGCGACATGGCCTTGTAGACTGCCGGGTCATCGAGGAACGGGTGCGGACGGACCACCGAACGCTCGTCGGGCCCGAGGGCCGGATCGGGGTTGGTGTGGTTCAGTTCCATGCGCTCCATCAGCGGGCCGAAGCCTGCAACCGGAACACCCTTGCCGCCTTTTTCCATGTTCGCGATCACGTCGGGTGCGAGCTGGAGGTTCCAGGCGTAGTCGAATTCGCCGGTTTCCATGACCGCACGGCCGGCCGCGGTTGCGTCGCCGCCCCCTTTGAACAGGACCTTGGCGAAGGCCGGCTTGTCCGGGTGACGGAAGTTCGGGTTGGCCGAGAGGGTGATCACGTCGTTCGGCTTGAACTCGTCGACCACGAAGGGACCGGTGCCGATCGGGTTGAAGTTCTGCTGGGTGCACTCGGGAGCCTTGGCGCCCATGCAGTCCTTGAACTGCGCGGCCTGGATGATCGGGCTCTCACCGCCCACGAAGGGGCCGTAGGGGAAGGGGGTCGGTTCGGCGAAGGTGACCTTGACGGTCAGGTCATCCACGACCTCGATCGAGGTCACGCCTTCGAACTTGGTTACCTGCGCGCAGCCGCCTTCGGGATGCATGCAGTAATCGGCGGTGAACTTGACGTCGTTTGCGGTGAACGGCGTGCCGTCCGACCACAGGATACCCGGGGTGATCTTCCAGGTGATCGACTTCAGGTCCTCGCTCACGCCGCCGTTTTCGACAGTCGGGATCTCGTCGACCAGCCAGGGGGTCAGAGTGCCGGCTTCGTCATAGCGTGCAAGCGGTTCGATGATGATGCTGGAGCTCTCGACGTCCTTGGTCCCGCCCGAGAGGAAGGGGTTCAGGATCGACGGCGCCTGCCAGTACAAGATGCTTACGGTGCCATCCGAGCCGCGTTCCGCGAACGCGGCCGGGGCCATCGCCATACCGGCGATCGCACCAAGCAATAGGGCTTTGGTTTTCATATTCCACTCCATGTTGGACACTCGCGTGCCTCGGTTGCTCCGCTTTATACGAAAGACGCCAGCAAGCTCGCCATTGGGCAAGTTACTGTAAAGTAACGCTAAAACTCCCCTCGTGTGGCGTGTCTGGTGACATTCTTTCCACGGATACAAGTCTATCGAAACAGAGTTTGAAAAAATTGCAAGCCTTGCCTTAGCGAAAACTCTTTCGGGTTTGACAGCGTGGGACAGCCCGCCTTAGCGTTTTCCAGTGAAACTGCACGAGGCCCCCAAATGCTGGATCATCCGATCGCCCGGATCGAAGAACTGCGCGTAGAATTTCAGACCAAGGACGGTCCGGTTGTCGGCGTCGAAAACGTTAGTTTTTCGGTGCAACCCGGGGAAACCGTTTGCATCGTTGGCGAATCGGGCTCCGGAAAATCGGTGTCCTCACTGTCACTTATGCGGCTGGTCGAGTTCGGCGGAGGCTCCATCGCGGGCGGCCGCCTAATTTTTGATCGCAAGGACGGAGGCGAGCTCGACCTCGCCAAGGCCGGCCAGGATGTCATGCAGGATATCCGCGGCAACGAGATCGGGATGATCTTCCAGGAGCCGATGACGGCGCTGAATCCGGTGTTCACCGTCGGGCGTCAGCTGACCGAGGGGCTGCGGGTGCACCGTGGCATGAGCCGGTCGGCGGCGGAAAAGCGCGCGCTGGAACTGCTGCGCGAGGTTCGCATCCCCGAACCGGAGCGGCGGCTGAAGCAATACCCGCACGAACTGTCCGGCGGGATGCGCCAGCGGGTGGTGATCGCCATGGCGATGGCCTGCCGCCCGCGCCTGCTGATCGCGGACGAGCCGACCACCGCGCTCGACGTGACCATTCAGGCCGAGATTCTGGCGCTGATGGACCGGCTCAAGCGCGAGACCGGCACGGCGGTGATGTTCATCACCCACGACATGGCGGTGGTGGCGCAGATGGCCGACCGCGTCGTCGTCATGTTCCGCGGCAACAAGGTCGAGGAGGGGACAGTCGAGGAAATCTTCGAGAATCCCCAGCATGACTACACCAAGGCGCTGCTGGCGGCGGTGCCGAAACTGGGCGAGATGCGCGGCAAGTCGGCGCCCGAGCCGATGAAGCTGCTGGGTGTCGAAGGTCAGAAGATCGCGCCGATTCTAGGCACCGAGAAGACCCTGCTGTCGGTCAAGAACCTGACCACCCGTTTCGCGGTCAAGGGCGGCTTCCTGCGCCGCACAGTTGCCAACGTTCACGCGGTCGAAGACGTCTCCTTCACCCTGAACAAGGGTCAGACGATGAGCCTCGTCGGCGAATCCGGCTGCGGCAAATCGACCGCCGGTCGCTCGGTCCTGCGTCTGGTCGAGCCGATGGCGGGCGAGGTCAACCTCGACGGCGTCGACATCATGAGCCTGAACCCGCAGAAACTGCGGCGCGCGCGGCTCGACATGCAGATGATCTTTCAGGACCCCTTTGCCTCGCTGAACCCGCAGATGCAGCTGATCGACCAGGTGGCCGAGCCGATGCGGAACTTCAACATCGCCAGCGGGTCCGAGATCAACGACCGGGTGGCGAGCCTGTTCGACCGGGTCCACCTGCCGCGCAGCTTCATGCGCCGGTACCCGCACGAGATGTCGGGCGGCCAGCGCCAGCGGATCGCGATTGCCCGCGCGCTCGCCCTGAACCCCAAGCTGATCATCGCCGACGAAGCGGTCTCGGCGCTGGACGTGTCGGTGCAGGCGCAGGTGCTGAACCTGATGATGGAACTGCAGGCCGAACTGGGGCTGTCCTACCTCTTCATCAGCCACGACATGGCGGTGGTCGAGCGTGTCAGCCATTCGGTCGGGGTGATGTACCTTGGCCGCATCGTCGAGATGGGCTCGCGTACGGCGGTCTTCGAGAACCCGCAGCACCCCTATACCAAGGCGCTGATGAAGGCGGTTCCGATCGCCGACCCGCGCCTGCGCAAGTCCGAGAAGGATCTGAACTTCAAGCCGATCCCCTCGCCGATTCACGGGCTGGACTACAAGCCCGAGCCGTCGGTTTATCAGGAAGTCGAACCCGGGCATTTCATCCTGACCACGGACAGCGGCTACTGATCATGCCCGAAGTCCTGTCGCCGAAGGTCCTTATGGACAAGCTGGTGTCGTTCCCGACCGTCAGCCGGGATACCAATCTGCCGCTGGTCGACTGGGTCGAAGACTACCTGAACGGGCATGGCATCGAGTGCCACCGATACTACGACCCCGAGCAGCCCAAGGCGGCGCTGTTCGCCCACGTCGGCCCCTGGGAAGACGGGGCGGTGGTGCTGTCGGGGCATACCGACGTCGTTCCGGTGGACGGGCAGCCCTGGGAGAGCGACCCGTTCACGGTGACCGAACGCGACGGCAAGTACTTCGGGCGCGGCTGCGCCGACATGAAGGGCTTTGACGCGCTGGCGATCTGGGCGCTGGTCGAGGCCAAGCGGCGGGGCGTCAGGACGCCCATGCAGCTGGCGCTGAGTTTCGACGAGGAACTGGGCTGCACCGGCGCGCCCCCGATGATCGAGGCGATGCAGCCGGTTCTGCCCAAGGGCGCGGCGGTGATCGTCGGCGAACCCTCGATGATGCAGGCGGTGACCGGCCACAAGGGCGGGCAGGGGTTCTGGGTCGATGTCTGGGGCTTCGAGGTCCACAGCTCGATCATGCACACCGGCGTCAGCGCCATCATGGAAGCCGCCAAGATCGTCGACTGGGCCAACCAGGTGAACGCGGAAGAGGCGGAGAAGACCCCCTCGGTGGTCGCCGCCGCCTTCGATCCGCCGTGGACCAACCTGCACGTCGGCCTGATCGAGGGCGGCACGGCCTCCAACATCACCGCCAAGCACTGCCGCTTCGATATCGGGTTCCGCGCGACGCCGGATGCTGACATCGGCGAATGGGGCGACAAGGTCAGGACGAAGATCGCCGAGGTCGAGACCGGCATGAAGGCGGTTCATCCCGAGGCGCGGATCGACGTCGAGGCTCGGTTCGCCGTGCCGGGGCTCAGGCCCGAGGAAAACGGGCTGGCCGAGGAAATCGCGCGATCCATCACGGGCGACAACGGCACGCATGTGGTAAGCTATGGCACCGAGGCCGGCCAGTTCCAGGCGGCGGGTTACTCCGCCGTGGTCTGCGGCCCCGGCGATATCGCCCAGGCACACCAGCCCAACGAATTCATCACCGTTGCCCAGTTCAACGCGGGCCATGCCTTCATGGAGCGACTGGTGAGCCGACTACAGGAAGGATAAGTCCAATGCCCATCAAGAACCGCCTCGCCGAGATGCACGACGAGATCACCGGCTGGCGCAGGCATCTGCACACCATCCCCGAACTGCAATTCGACCTGCACAAGACCTCGGCCTTCGTCGAGGAAAAGCTGCGCGAAATGGGGATCGAAGACATCACCACCGGCATCGCCCAGACCGGCATCGTCGCCGTGATCGAGGGCAAGACGAACACCTCGGGCCGTGTCATCGGGCTGCGCGCCGACATGGACGCGCTGCCCATCGAGGAACAGACCGGGCTCGACTATGCCTCGACCCATCCGGGCAAGATGCACGCCTGCGGCCATGACGGGCATACCGCCATGCTGCTGGGCGCGGCCAAGTACCTGAGCGAGACCCGCAACTTCGACGGCAAGGTCGTGCTGATCTTCCAGCCTGCCGAAGAGGGGGGCGGCGGTGGCCGCGAGATGTGCAAGGAAGGCATGATGGACCGCTGGGGCATCCAGGAGGTCTACGGGATGCACAACATGCCGAACAATCCGGTCGGCACATTCCACATCCGCGAGGGCGCGCTGCTGGCCTCGGCCGATTTCTTCGACGTGGTGATCACCGGCAAGGGCGGCCATGCCGCTGCCCCGCACGAGGCCATCGACACCAACCTCGCGGCGGCGCACTGCATCGTGGCGCTGCAATCCATCGCCTCGCGCAATGTCGATCCTCTGAAGCAGGTCGTCGTCTCGGTCTGCACCCTGCGCAGCGACAACGAATCCCACAACGTGATTCCCCATACCGTGCTGCTGCGCGGTACCGTGCGGACGCTGGACCCCGGCGTGCGTGACCTGGCCGAGGCGCGCCTGACCAAGATCGTGCAGAGCACGGCGGAAGCCTATGGCGCCACCGCCGCGGTCGACTACCAGCGCAACTACCCGGTGACCATGAACACGCCGGAGAACACCGACTTTGCCGCCGACGTGGCCGAGATCGTCGCCGGATCGGTGGAGCGCAACACCGTGCCGGTGATGGCGGGCGAGGATTTCTCTTTCATGCTGGAAGAACGCCCCGGAGCCTATATGTTCCTCGGCAACGGTGAAGGCGCGCACGTGCACCACCCGGCCTACAACTTCAACGACGAGATCATCCCGGTAGGATGTTCCTGGTTCGCCGAAGTGATCGAGAGGCGCATGCCCGCAGCCTGATCCGCCGCGTCACCACTCGTCTTTCACCGGGGTCTTGTCCAAGGTCCCGGTGACCCGTTTCATGAACAGCCCAAGAGAGCGCCTGCAATGCCCGTGAAGAATCGCCTCGCCGACCTGCAACCCGAAATCGCCGCCTGGAGACAGGATATCCACGCCCATCCCGAGATCGGCTTCGGCACGGTGCGCACGGCGGCTCTGGTGGCCGAGAAGCTCAGGGAATTCGGCTGCGACGAGGTGGTGACAGGCATCGGCCAGGTCGGCGTCGTCGGCGTGATCAAGGGCAAGAGCGACAGCAAGGGCAAGGTGATCGGCCTGCGCGCCGACATGGATGCGTTGCCGATCCTCGAAGCGACCGACGTGCCCTACAAGTCGGAGACCGACGGCGCCATGCATGCCTGCGGCCATGACGGCCACACGGCGATGGTGCTGGGCGCGGCCAAGTACCTTGCCGAAACGCGCAACTTCGACGGCACCGTGGTGGTGATCTTCCAGCCTGCCGAGGAGCTGGGGTCGGGCGCCAAGGCCATGTGCGACGATGGCATGATGGACTGTTTCGGCGTGCAGGAGGTCTATGGCCTGCATAACTGGCCCGGGATGCCGGTGGGCGAATTCGCCATCCGACCGGGCGCGATGATGGCCGCCACCGACGAATTCTTCATCGACGTGACCGGCAAGGGCTGCCATGCGGCCGAGCCGAACGCCGGGGTGGACCCCACGGTGGTCGCCTCGCAGATCGTGATGGCGTTGCAGACCATCATCTCGCGCAACATGGACCCGGTGCTGCAGGGCGTGCTCTCGGTCACGGCCTTCACCACCTCCAGCACCGCCTTCAACGTGATCCCGCAGAGCGTCGCGATGCGCGGCACCGTGCGGACCCACAGCCTCGAGACGCAGGACATGATCGAGCGGCGCATCAGCGAAGTGGCGACCAATACCGCCGCCGCCTTCGGTGCCACCGCCGAGGTGCGCTACCTGCGCCACGTGCCGATCACCATCAACTCGGACGAACCGGCGGAATTCGCCGCCGAGATCGCCCGCTCGGTCTCGGGTGCCTGCCACGAGGCGCCGCTGGTCATGGGGGGCGAGGATTTCTCCTACATGCTGATGGAGCGCCCCGGCGCCTTCATCTTCCTTGGCAACGGCGACACCGCCGGCGTGCACCACCCGGCCTACAACTTCAACGACGAGGCGATTCCGGCGGGTTGCTCGTGGTTTGCCGAACTGGTCGAGCGCCGGATGCCGGCGGCGTAAGGAGACAGAGCCGATGCCCGTCAAGAACCGCCTGGCCGAACTGCACGACGAAATCACCGCGTGGCGCCGTGACCTGCACGAAAACCCGGAAATCCTTTATGACATCCCCCGCACCAGCGCGCTGGTGGCCGAACGGCTGAAAGCCTTCGGCTGCGACGAGGTGGTGACGGGGATCGGGCGGAGCGGCGTGGTCGCCGTGATCCGGGGCAAGTCCGACTCTGCCGGTCGGGTGGTTGGCTTGCGGGCCGACATGGACGCGCTGCCGATGCAGGAGCAGACCGGGCTGGCACATGCCTCGAAAACGCCGAACGCCATGCATGCCTGCGGCCACGACGGCCACACCGCCATGCTGCTGGGCGCGGCCAAGTACCTGGCCGAGACGCGCAACTTCGACGGCACCGCCGTGATGATCTTCCAGCCCGCCGAAGAGGGCGGGGCCGGGGGCAAGGCCATGTGCGACGACGGCATGATGGACCGCTGGAACATCCAGGAGGTCTACGCGATGCACAACTCGCCGGGGCTGCCCATCGGCAGCTTCTCGATCAAGTCCGGCCCGATCCTCGCCTCGGCCGACGAGTTCCGCATTCGCCTTCAGGGGCGGGGCGGCCATGCGGCCAAGCCGCACGAGACCGTCGACACGACGGTGATGGCGAGCCAGCTGATCGTTGCGTTGCAGTCCATCGTGTCGCGCAACGTGGATCCGGTGAAACAGGCGGTGCTCTCGGTGACCTCGGTCGAGACCTCGTCCAAGGCCTTCAACGTGATCCCCGACAGCGTCGAGCTGCGCGGGACGGTGCGCACCCACGCGCCCGAGGTCCGCGCGCAGATCGAGGAACGGCTGACCGCCGTCGCGCGGGACATCGCCTCGGCGATGGGCGGACGCGCCGAGGTGGTCTATGATCACGGCGTTCCGGTGACCATCAACGCCGAGGCCCCGACCGAATACGCCCGCGAGGTCGCGGTGGCGGTGTCGGGCGGCTGCGAGCCGGGCGAGATGGTGATGGGCGGCGAGGACTTCTCCTTCATGCTGGAGGAACGTCCGGGCGCCATGATCCGTATCGGCAACGGGCCGAGCGCGGGTCTGCACCACCCGGAGTACGATTTCAACGACGCGGCGATCCCCTTCGGCACCAGTTTCTTTGCCGAACTGATCGAGCGGCGGATGCCGGCGGCCTGAGCCGCCAACCCGACACGGCGCCTCGCGCCACCCGGACAACGCTGGAAGGAGAACAGAAAAATGCCAGTGAAGAACCGTTTCGCCGAACTTCAGGGGGAAATCACCGCCTGGCGTCGCGATATCCACGAGAACCCCGAGATTCTCTTCGAAACCCACCGCACCAGCGCGCTGGTCGCCGAGAAGCTGAAGGAATTCGGCTGTGACGAGATCGTCACCGGCATCGGCCGCACCGGCGTTGTCGCGGTGATCAAGGGCAAGAGCGACACTTCGGGCAAGGTCATCGGCCTGCGCGCCGACATGGACGCGCTGCCTATCCACGAGGCGACGGGCCTCGACTATGCCTCGAAGACCCCGAACGCCATGCACGCCTGCGGCCACGATGGCCATACCGCGATGCTGCTGGGCGCCGCCAAGTACCTGAGCGAGACCCGCAACTTCGACGGTACTGTCGTGGTGATCTTCCAGCCCGCCGAAGAGGGCGGCGGTGGCGGCAAGGAAATGTGCGACGACGACATGATGGCGCGCTGGGGCATCCAGGAAGTCTATGGCATGCACAACTGGCCGGGCATGCCGGTCGGCGCCTTCGCGATCCGCCCGGGCGCCTTCTTTGCCGCGACCGACCAGTTCGAGATCACCTTCGAAGGCAAGGGCGGCCACGCCGCCAAGCCGCACGACGGCATCGACACCACCGTGATGACCGCGCAGGCCGTGCTGGCGCTGCAGACCATCGCCAGCCGCAATGCCGACCCGGTCGATCGCGTGGTGGTCTCGGTCACCTCCTTCGAGACCTCGTCGAAGGCGTTCAACGTGATCCCGCAGCGCGCCACGCTGCGCGGCACCGTGCGGACCATGAGCACCGAGATGCGCGCGCTGGCCGAGAAGCGGATCAAGGAGATCTGCAGCGGCATCGCGGCGACCTTCGGCGGCACCGTCGATGTCAACTGGATGCCGGGCTATCCCGTCATGGTGAACACCGAGGAACAGACCGAGTTCGCCGCCGAGGTGGCCCGCAAGGTTTCGGGCGACTGCGCCGAGGCGCCGCTGGTGATGGGGGGCGAGGATTTCGCCTACATGCTGGAAGAGCGTCCGGGCGCCTATATCCTCGTCGGCAACGGCGATACCGCGATGGTCCACCACCCCGAGTACAACTTCAACGACGAGGCCATCCCGGCCGGTTGTTCGTGGTGGGCAGAGATCGTCGAACAGCGCATGCCCGCTGCCTGACAATCGAGGCGCCGGTGTCAGGCCGGCGCCTTGTTCTCCAGCAGGGCGCGGTAGATCGCGTTCAGCCGGGCCGCCTCGGTCTCGATGCGGAAATGCGCCTCGACATGGGGCCGTGCCGCCGCCGTCATCGCGGCAAGCGTCCCGGGCGTTCCGAGCACCTCGACCACCGCGGCGGTCAGGGCCGGGATATCGTCCTTCTCCACCAGACGCCCGGTCTCGCCATCGGCGACCAGTTCCTCGAAGGCGCCCACGCGGGTCGCCACCACGGGCACGCCGCAGGCCATCGCCTCCAGCGGGGTCAGGCCAAACCCCTCCCAGCGCTGGGGCGCGACGTAGAGGTCGAGCGCCTGATAGAAGCGGGGGGTCTCCCAGACCGGCACTTCGGGCAGGAAGAGGATGCGCTCGGAGAGCCCGGCCTCGGCGACCTTTGCCTTGAGACCGGCGAGAAAGTCCCGGTGCCCCTCGGTCGTGCCGCCCATCACGATGCCGGTCAGGTCGGGGTAGGTCCCGCAGGCCGTGATCATCGCGTCGACGAAGACATCGGTGCCCTTCTGCGCGCGGATGCGTCCGAAACACCCAGCGATCCGCCCCTCGACCGGTAACCCGAGCTCCGCCCGCAGCGCTGTCTTGTCGGCGGCGGGTGCAAAGGTCTCGCAGTTGATGCCGTGATGCACGACATGCGCGGGGCGTTCGAGGTAGGCGGCGGTCTTGGCAGAAGTGGCCACCACGTCATCCATGCGCGCGATCAGCCAGCGGGTGAAGCCGGTATGTTCGCGCTGCGAGGCCGAGGTGAACAGCAGCTTCAGCCGTTTGCCCAGCAGGTGGCGCAGGGCGAGCCCGCCCAGCATCTCGACGTTGCGCCGCGCGTGCCAGACGCGCCAGCCGCTCGGTCCGCGCCGGGACATGGTGAGCAGCGCGCTCAGGGAGACCTGCGGCAGATCCTCGGGCAGAACCGGGCCGGTCGCCGCGATGGCGATCTCGCGCGACTGGATCGGCACGAGGCGGATGATGGTCGAGGTCACCCCCGAGAGCCGCCGCTTGAAGTTCGGCGCGATCACGTCGATGCGGTTTACGTCGAGCTTGGCCATGTCGCCTCTATGTCCGATCGCGGCGCGGCAGGGAAGCCTCCGCCGTGTCGAGCGCCAGCGCGGTGCACAGCGTCTCGACCATCTCGTCCAGCGACGACTGGCGCCGCGTGGCAAAGTCGCGGACCGCCGCCCGCATCCGCTCCAGCGTGTCGGGATGCCCGAGCAGCGCTCCGACGGCCCCGGTGAGTTCTCGTGCGTCCTTCACCTCGCGCGCGGCGCCAAGCGAGAACAGCGGCGCGTAGCTCTCGGCGAAGTTGGTCACATGCGGCCCGGTCAGCAGCGCCGCCCCGGCATCGGCAGGCTCGAAGGGATTGTGGCCGCCGATGGGCAGCAGCGAGCCGCCCATGAACACGATCGGCGCCGCCGCGTACCATGTGCCAAGCTCGCCCAGCGTGTCGGCAAGATAGACCTGATCCTGCGGCCCCGGCAGCGCCCCGGTGCTGCGGGTGCAATGGGTCAGCCCGGCCCGCGCGATCAGACCGGCGATCTCGTCGCGGCGGTCGGGGTGGCGCGGAACCAGCAGCAGGCAGAGGTCGGGATGTTGCGCCAGCAGCGCCTTGTGCGCGGCCAGCACGGTCTCTTCCTCGCCCGCGTGGGTCGAACTCGCGACCCAGACCGGGCGGCTGCCGAGGGCCGTGCCGAGCGCGGCGAGGGTGCTCTGGTCCACCGGCAGCGGTGCCGAGGTGGATTTGAGATTGATGCCCGTCACCACGCGCGCGGGGTCCGCGCCCATCGCCAGCAGGTTGTCGGTCGAAGCGCGGTTCTGCGTGAGGAACAGCGCGAACTGGTCGAGCACATAGGCGGCGGTTTTGGGCCACTTGCTCCAACCGCGCACCGAGCCTGCCGAGAGCCGCGCGTTGACCAGCGCCAGCCGCGCCCCGCTGGCGCGCGTGCGCACCAGCATCAGGGGCCAGATCTCGCTCTCGACGAAGATCGCCGCGTCCGGGCGCCAGTGGGCGAGGAACCGGTCCACCGGCCCCGGCGCGTCGAGCGGGCCGAACTGGTGACGGCAGCGCGGCGGCATCCGTTTCTCGATCAGCTCGGCCGAGGTCGCGGTGCCGGAGGTGATCAGGAACTCATGCCCGGGCAGGCGTTCGCCCAGCCGGGTCATCAGTGTCAGCACGGCAAGGCTCTCGCCGACGCTGGCCGCATGGACCCAGATCAGGGGCGCATCGGGGCGGGGCAGGCTGGCATGACCCTGTCGCTCGGCGATGCGGGCCTCGGGCACGTCATGGGCGCGCAGCTTCTTGGCGACACTGCGCGCGGCGAGGGGCAACAGCAGGCGCGTGGCGCCCCGATAGACGCGGAACAGCCCCGTGGGGCGCGGCGCGGCGCCGGACATCAGCCGCCCGTGTGGCTCATGTGGCGCGGCATCTGCCCGTCGAGGCGCTGGCGCGAATAGTCAAAGTCATGGCCCTTGGGCTTGAGCGAAATGGCGGCGCGGATCGCCTCCTCCAGCGCCACGTCGCTGTCGGGATACTCGCGCAGCGGGCGGCGCAGGTCGGCCATGTCTTCCTGTCCGAGGCACATGTAGAGCTCTCCGGTGCAGGTCAGGCGCACGCGGTTGCAGCTCTCGCAGAAGTTATGGCTGAGCGGGGTGATGAAGCCGATCTTCTGACCCGTCTCCTCCAGCCGCACATAGCGCGCGGGGCCGCCGGTGCGCTCGGCCAGATCGGTGACGGTGTAATGCTCCGCATAGGTCCGGCGCACGTCCTTCAGCGACCAGTACTGGCCCAGCCGGTTCTCGTTGCCGATGTCACCCATCGGCATGACCTCGATCCAGGTCAGGTCCATGTCGCGGCTGGCGCACCATTCGGTGATGGTGGGTAGTTCGTCCTCGTTGAAGCCCTTCAGCGCCACGGCGTTGATCTTGATCCGCAGACCGGCGCGCTGGGCGGCGTCGATGCCGCGCAGCACCTGGGGCAGGCGGCCCCAGCGGGTGATATCCGCGAACTTCGCCTCGTCGAGCGTGTCGAGCGAGACGTTCACCCGGCGCACGCCAGCGGCGTAGAGATCGTCGGCAAAGCGTTCCAGCTGCGACCCGTTGGTCGTCAGCGTCAGCTCCTTCAGCGCGCCGCTCTCGAGGTGCCGGGTCATGCTGTCGAAGAAGGTCATGATCCCCTTGCGCACCAGCGGCTCGCCCCCGGTGATGCGCAGCTTTTCGACCCCGAGCCCGACGAAGGCGGTGCACATGCGGTCGAGTTCCTCGAGCGTCAGCAGTTCCTTCTTGGGCAGGAAGGTCATGCTCTCCGACATGCAATAGACACAGCGGAAATCGCACCTGTCCGTGACGGAGACGCGCAGGTAGCTGATGGCGCGGGCAAATGGGTCGATCAGCGGGGCTTTCATGTCTGTATAGGTAGAGATGGAGAGGGCAGGCGGCAAGGGTGATCTCTGGCCGCATCGCGGCGCCGGCCCCCTCGCGCCAGCGCGGCATGGGCTCAGGCGGGCGCTGCGCGCGGTTGAAGCTCCCCTGGGGGCGGAATAGGGTGCCGCCGATCCAAGGCCCGCGAAAGAGTTCCCCGACATGACCAGCTCTCTTCCCCCGATGCAGACGGTGACCACGGGTTTTGCCGTCGCGGTCGTAGGCTTCTTCAGTTCCTTTCCGATCATCCTGCAGGCGCTGCACGCGGTCGGGGCGGACGGGCCGCAGGCGGCCTCGGGGCTGATGGCGGCGGCGCTGTCGATGGGGCTGTCGGGCATCATCCTGAGCCTCTGGACCCGGATCCCGGCGAGCGTTGCCTGGTCGACGCCGGGGGCGGCGCTGCTGGCCACCATGGCGATCCCCTCCGAGGGCTATGCCGGTGCCGTCGGCGCCTTTCTCGTCGCGGGGCTGCTGACGCTGGTGGCGGGCCTGTTCCGTCCCTTCGCCCGTTTCGCGACCTCGATCCCCACGCCGCTGGCGCAGGCGATGCTGGCCGGGGTGCTGATCTCGCTCTGTACCCGGCCCTTCGTGGCGCTCGGCACGGCGCCGGAAACGGCGCTTCCGATCCTGCTCACATGGTTCGTCGCCGGGCGGATCAACCGGGCCTTCGCCGTGCCCGCCGCCGTCGCGGCGGCGCTGGCGGTCACGCTGGTGGCCGGGGGCGGGACGATCCCGATGCCGGACCACCTGCTCTCGGCGCCGGTTTTCACCTGGCCCAGTTTCTCGCTGTCTTCCGCGCTCGGGCTCGGGGTGCCGCTGTTCATCGTGACGATGGCGACGCAGAACATTCCCGGCATCGCGGTGCTGCGGAGTTTCGGTTACGCGCCGTCACCGGGCCGCCTGCTGGCCGGGGTCGGCAGCGCGAGCATCCTGTCCGCGCCCTTCGGCGCGCCCGCCACCTGCGTGGCGGCCATCACCGCCGCCATGTGCAGCAACGAGGAATCCCACCCGGACCCAAGCAGGCGCTACTGGTCGGCGGCGATGGCGGGGCTGTTCTACAGCCTGTTCGGGCTCTTTGCCGCGCTGATCACGGCGGTGGCCGCTGCCGCTCCGGCGATGACGCTGGAAACGCTGGCGGGGGTGGCCCTGCTGGGGGTCTTCGCCAATTCCGCCTCGGCGGCGCTGGAGGAGGTCGCGTTCAGGGAGGCCGCGGCGGTGACCTTCCTCACCACGGCCTCGGGCATGTCCGCCTTTGGCCTCAGCGCACCGGTCTGGGGGTTGATCCTGGGCGGTATCGTGCACCTGACCGCGCAGCGCCTGCGGCGCTGATCAGCCGAGGTACTTGGCCGCTTCCTTGCGCGCAAAGGCCTTCATGCCGTCGCCATGCTGGTCGAGAAAGGCCCGGGCGCGGGGCGCATCGTGCTTGGAGAGTTCGCGCAGCCACCACGCGATGGCCTTCTGGATGAACCACTCGCGGTCCGGCACGTAACCCGCCGCCCAGCCCAGCACCCGGTCGCGCACGGCGAGTTCCTCGGGCTTGGGGTGGTTCTGCTTGGTCCAGGGCAGGGTGATCACCAGCGCCGCGCGGCGCGACCACATGTGCTCGGATCGGGTCCAGCCCTCGACCTCGTCGATGCGGGAGGGATCAGCCTGCAACCGTCGCTGACCGGCGTCGCAGACGTGATCGGCGATGGCCCATGCATCGAACTGGGGCACCCAGGACGCGATCAGGGCCCAGACGCCGTCGTCGGGACGGATGCGGGCCTGGGTCAGCAGCTTCGCGGCGGCCACCCGTGCTTCGTGGATGTCGGTCTGCCAGAGGGCATCGGCCAGCGCCACGCGCTCGGGCACGCTCAGTTCCTTGCGCCAGCCGGTGGCGAGGTCGTTGATCTGGGGATTGGTCAGGCCGAGGTAGGTGCGGGGCACCTTGTGGTAGGCGGCCATGCCTTCGGCGCGGGCCGGGTCGGCCTCGCGTTTCATCTGGTCGAGATAGTCGTCGAGCATGGCGGTCTTCCTTTCTTGGCATCCGCTACGCCAGCGTGCCCGTCAAGGCAAGCCGCGCGCTCATTCGTCGGAGCAGCACCCCCGGCAGGCGCCGTTCATGAACAGGTCGAGCGCGAGGTCGCGGCGGTCGGCCATCTCGTCCGGGGTTGGGGGCGGGCTGTCGACGATCAGCAGCTTGCGCATCGGGTTTTCCAGCGCCATCTGGCACAGCATGTCGGCAGCGTCCTCGATGGCGTCGCAGGGCAGGGCGATCTCTCCCTGTTCCTGCGCGGCGCGCAGTTCGACCGCGATCAGGTCCACCAGCCCGCAGAACCCGTTGTTATAGAGGTTGCTGGCCAGCGTGGGATAGCTGTTGGCCTTGGCGATGATAGTGCGCAGCAGCTCGACCGAGTTGGGATCGAAGCCCTGCACGTTGTTGATGGTCATCAGGCGTTTCAGCCGCTCGGCCAGCGGCAGCGAGATCTCGTCGGGCCGGAGAGGGAGGAAGAAGGACTGGCTGATCCGGCTGATGCACTGGCTCAGCAGGAACTCCCGGTTGTCGAAGAGCTCGTAGATGGTGCGCTTGGACATGCCCGCCTCGCGGGCGATGGCGGCCATCGAGATGTCGTCGAGCGCGTGGTCGGAGAGCAGTCGGACGGTGGCGGCGAGGACGATTTCGGCCCGCGTGTCCTGCGAAATCTGAACCGGCCTTCCGCGACGTCGCGAAAGTGACTTGCTCCGGTCCGGTCGCTTTTGCATGTTTTCTCCACAATCCGTGACGGGACGCCCGGGCTCACATCTTTTTGCCGCCAAGCTTCTTTACAAAACTTGACGGTTTCCATATTCGAGCGCAAGGCCGACGTGTCGGTACCCCATCTTTTCGGGAGATACACATGCAATTTCCTAGACACTATGCCCGGCTGGGCGGGCTGGTGGCCATTCTTTGCGCACCGATTCTCGCGGCTCCCGCCTTTGCACAGCAGGGCGAGCGGCCGCCGCAGGCCGTGACCGTGGTCACTCTCGAGCCCAGCGAGGTCACCCTGACCTCGACCCTGCCGGGCCGAGTCGCGGCATCGCGTGTGGCCGAAGTGCGCCCGCAGGTCAGCGGCATCATCACCGAACGCCTGTTCGAAGAGGGCAAGCCGGTCGGGCAGGGCACGCCGCTCTACCAGATCGACGCGGCCAGCTACGAGGCGCAGAAGGCTGCCGCCGAGGCCGCCCTGGCGCAGGCACAGGCGACCCTGACTTCGGCCGAGCGCGAAGCGTCGCGTCAGCAGGAACTGCGCAGCCGCGCGGTGTCGAGCCAGCAGTCGCTGGACGATGCGCTGGCCAATCGTGACGTCGCCGCCGCGGCGGTCAAGGTGGCCGAGGCCAACCTGCTCTCCGCCAACATCGACCTCGACCGCACCACCATCCGCGCGCCCATCGACGGGACCACCGGGCTGAGCCAGGCCACCGAGGGGGCGCTGGTCACCTCGGGGCAGGCGACCGCCCTGACGGTGATCCGCCGGCTGGACCCGGTCTACGTGGACGTGACCGAGTCCGCGGCCGAGATCCTGCGCTGGCGCCGCGAGGGGGCTTCGGTCGAGGATGACTCGGCCGTGGTCACGCTGCGGCTGGCCGACGGGGTGATCTACGACAAGTCCGGGCGCCTCTCGGCGGCCGAGCCCTACGTGGACGAGCAGACCGGGACGATCCTGCTGCGGCTGGAATTCCCGAACCCCGATGGCTTCCTGCTGCCGGGCATGTACGTCCAGGTCGAGCTGCCGCAGGCCAATGTCTCGGACGCCATCCTCGCTCCGCAGGAAGGGGTTTCGCGCGACCGGCGCGGCCGGCCCGTGGCCATGGTGGTTACGCCCGACAACGTGGTGGAGACCCGCGAACTCACGATCCAGCGCGACCAGGGCGCGTACTGGGTGGTGTCCGAAGGTCTGAAGGCCGGGGACAGGATCATCGTCGAAGGGCTGCAGAAGATCGCAACCGGCATGACGGTCGCCCCGCAGGAACGCGCGGCCCCCGCCGGCGGCCAGGCCACCGACTGACGCAGCGGGGCGCTGCCCCGACCGGAGAGAATTTATGGCACGTTTCTTCATCGACAGGCCGGTGTTCGCCTGGGTGATCTCGATCCTGATCATGGGCATCGGCCTGCTGGCCGTCTACACCCTGCCGATCGCCCAGTACCCGCAGATCGCGCCGCCCACGGTGCGCATCTCGGCGACCTATCCGGGGGCATCCGCCGAGACGGTGGCCAATACCGTCACGCAGGTCATCGAACAGCAGATGACCGGCATCGACGGCATGCGCTACATGTCGTCGAGCTCGACCTCGGCGGGCTCGTCCACCATCACGCTGACCTTCGATACCGGCACCGATCCGGACGTGGCGCAGGTGCAGGTCCAGAACAAGCTCTCGCAGGCGACATCGCTGCTGCCCGAAGCGGTGCAGCGGCAGGGTGTCGTCGTGCAGAAGAGTTCGTCCAGCTTCTTCATGGTGATCGCGCTGATCTCCGAGGATGGCCGGCTCGAGCAGACCGACCTCTCGGACTACATGGAGAGCACGCTGGTCGACGAATTCAGCCGGATCAAGGGCGTCGGCGGGGTGCAGGTCTTTGGGGCCAAGTACGCGATGCGCATCTGGCTCGACCCTTCCAAGCTCGCCGCCTACGAGATGACCCCGTCTGACGTGGTGAGCGCGGTCTCGGCGCAGAACGCGCAGATCTCGGCAGGGGCCTTCGGTACCCTTCCGGCAGTCGATGGCCAGCAGCTGAACGCGACGATCACCGCGCAATCGCTCCTGACCACGCCCGAGGACTTCCGCAACATCGTGCTGCGGTCCGAGACCGACGGCGGCCTTGTCCTGATGCGGGACGTGGCCGAGGTCGAGATCGGGGCCGAGGACTACTCGACCATCGGCCGTTTCAACGGCAAACCGGCGGCGGGCATGGCGCTGCAGCTTAGCAGCGACGCCAACGCGCTCGACACCGCCGAGCGGGTCAAGCACCGCATCGAGGAGTTCAAGCCGTTCTTCCCCGAGGGCGTGACCTACGTCATTCCCTACGACACCACCCCCTTTGTCGAGATCTCGATCCACGAGGTGCAGAAGACGCTGTTCGAGGCGATCATCCTCGTGTTCCTCGTTATGCTGCTGTTCCTGCAGAACATCCGCGCGACGCTGATCCCGACGCTGGCCGTGCCCGTCGTCATCCTGGGCACCTTCGCGGTGCTCTCGCTGGCCGGGTTCACCATCAACACCCTGACCATGCTGGCCATGGTGCTGGCCATCGGCCTGCTGGTGGACGACGCGATCGTGGTGGTCGAGAACGTCGAACGGATCATGGAAGAAGAGGGGCTCGACCCCCGCGAGGCGACGCGCAAGTCGATGGACCAGATCACCGGCGCGCTGATCGGCGTGGCGCTGGTGCTCTCGGCGGTGTTCGTCCCGATGGCCTTCTTCGGCGGGTCGACCGGGGTGATCTACCGGCAGTTCGCGATCACCATCGTCTCGGCGATGACGCTCTCGGTGGTCGTGGCGCTGACGCTGACCCCGGCGCTCTGCGCCTCGATCCTCAAGAAACCCAAGCCGCATCACGAGCGTCGCGGTCCGGGGGCATGGTTCAACAAGGGCTTTGGCTGGATCACCAGCGGCTACACCGGCACGGTGGGCTTCTCGATCCGCCGCCCCCTGCGCATGCTGGTGGTCTACGCGGCGCTTGGCTTCGGCATGGTCTGGCTGTTCAACCAGACGCCGACCGGATTCCTCCCCGACGAGGACCAGGGCATCCTGCTGACGCTGGTGCAGGGGCCGACCGGGGCCACCGCGCAGCGGACCCAGAAGGTTGTCGAGCAGATCGAGCACCACTTCCTCGAGAACGAGAAGGAAAACGTCCAGTCGATGTTCGGCGTGGTCGGCTTCTCCTTCGCGGGGGCGGGGCAGAACATGGGTCTGACCTTCGTGCGGCTGAAGGACTGGGAGGAGCGTCCGCGCCCCGACCAGTCGGCGGGCGCGGTGGCGGGACGGGCCTTTGGCGCGCTCTCGCAGATCCGCGACGCCTTCGTCTTCCCGATCGTGCCGCCGCCGGTGCCTGAACTGGGTGTTGCCTCGGGCTTCGACTTCTACCTGCAGGCCGTTGGCGGGCAGACCCACGAACAGCTTCTTGCCGCGCGCAACCAGCTTCTCGGGGCGGCCTCGCAAAGCCCGCTGATCGGGTCGGTGCGTCCCTCCGGCCTCGAAGATGCGGCGCAGTTCGCGCTCGACATCGACTGGCGTGCCGCCGGGGCGATGGGCGTCTCCCCGACGGATGTGGGCAACCTGCTGTCCATCGCCTGGGCCGGGAGCTACGTGAACGACTTCAATGACAACGGCCGGATCAAGCGGGTCTACGTGCAGGGCGCGCCGGACGCGCGGGCCACGCCGTCGGACCTGTCCAAGTGGCGGGTGCGGAACTCGGCGGGCGACCTCGTGCCGCTGGCCAACTTCACCACGGAGTCCTGGCAGCACGGTCCGCAGGGCCTGATCCGCTACAACGGCATCCCGGCAATGCAGATCCAGGGGACGCCGGCCGCCGGCGTGGCCTCGGGGGATGCCATGGCCGAGATCCAGCGGATCGTCTCGGAACTGCCGCCGGGCTACGCCGTGGCCTGGACCGGGCTCTCGCTGGAGGAACAGGATTCAGGCGGGCAGACGACGATGCTCTACGCCCTGTCGCTGGCGGCGATCTTCCTTTGCCTTGCGGCGCTCTACGAAAGCTGGGCTATCCCCTTCTCGGTGATGCTGGCCATGCCGGTCGGCGTGCTCGGCACGCTCTTTGCCGCGCACCAGTTCGGCTTCGAGAACGGCGTCTTCTTCCAGGTGGGCCTGCTGACCGTGATCGGTCTGACCGGCAAGAACGCGATCCTGATCGTCGAATTCGCACGCGAGCGCTTCGACGCGGGCGAGCCGCTGTTCGACGCGGTGCTCGGTGCGGCGCGGACACGTTTCCGCCCGATCATCATGACCTCGATGGCCTTCTCGCTGGGCGTTCTGCCCCTTGCGCTCTCGACCGGGGCCGGGGCAGGGGGGCGTCAGGCCGTGGGCTCGGCCGTGCTGGGCGGGACCATCACCGGCACCGTGCTGGGGGTGATCTTCGTACCGCTGTTCTTCGTGCTGGTGCAGCGCGTCTTCAACCGGCGCAAGGCCAAGGCGTCCTGACGCCGGGCCGGGCAGGTTGATCCAATAGCGAGGCGTCCCCGGCGGGGGCGCCTCAGTCCGCGTCCTGTGTCAGGGTACGGAACTCGGCGATCACGGCGGCCCGGATCTCTTCCGGCTGGTGCTCGACCGCTTCGGCCAGCGTGCGGAACTCGCGGCGCAGGCCATGCACCTGATCAATCAGCGACAGCACCACCGGCACCATGTCGTCCGGAATGGTCATATCCTGCCGCAGGTCGCAGATCAGCCGGATGCGGGCCACGTCGATCTCGTCGTAGACGACGCCCGTTTCGCCCTGCGCGGGCACGATCCAGCCCTGCTGGACCCAGATCCTCAGCTCCTGCCGGTCAAGGCGCGTGATCCGCGCCAGCACGTCGCTTTCGCTGTAGCTCATGACGATCTCCCAAAGGACTCCCTCGGATTGAACGACGCAATGTCGCGCCAGCGCTGCGCCAGCGCCTCCATCTCGTCGGTGACCCGGTCCGGCATGACGATCTTGAGCCGCACGTGCTGGTCGCCCGCGGTGCCCTTGGCGGGTTGGATGCCCTTGCCCTTGAGCCGCAGCCGGTCGCCCGAGGAGGTGCCCTTGGGCAGCTTCATCGACACCGTGCCGCTGATCGTCGGCACCTCGACCTGCAGCCCAAGGACCGCCTCGTCGAAGGTCACAGGCAGTTCGATCTCGATATCGTTGCCGTCGCGCTCGAAGTAGGGGTGCGGACGCACGTTCACGGTGACCAGCGCATCTCCGGCGGGACCCTTGCCTTGCCCCGGCTGGCCCTTGCCGCGCAGGCGCAGGGTCTGGCCGTCGCGCAGCCCGGCGGGGATGGACAGGTCGATCGGCTTGCCGTCGGGCATGCTGATGCTGCGCTTGCCGCCGCGCGCGGCATCCATGAAGTCGACCTCGAGGTTGTAGCGTGAATCCGCGCCGCGCGAGTCGAACCCGCCTTGGCCGCCGCCAAAGCCGCCGCCCGAACGGCCGCGCCGCCCGAAGAGGTCGGAGAAGAGGTCGGACGCATCCGCGAAGTCCTGAAAGCCCGCGCTGGAGTCGTAGCGCCCGCGGGTGCCACCGGCGCCCGCGTAGTTGCGATAGAAGGCGCGTTCGGGCCGCTCCTGACCGCTGGCGTCGATTTCGCCCGCGTCGAACCGGCGGCGCTGTTCGGGGTCCTTCAGCAGGTCATGCGCCTGCGATACCTTCTGGAACTCGGCCTCCTTGGCCTTGTCGCCCGGGTGAAGGTCGGGGTGCAGGGTCTTGGCCAGCTTCCTGTAGGCCTTCTTGATCTCGTCCTGTGTGGCGCTCTTCTCGACGCCGAGGATCTTGTATGGATCGTCGCTCATTCAGTTCGTCTCCGTTGGCGCCGCCTCGCGGACGGCGCACCGCCGCCTGTGACGCCGGGCTGTATGGGGCCATCGTCGTCCGGGAGCGCGCGCGCTGCAACAGAAATGCTGACGCAGCCGCAAGACCTTCCGGCGAGTGGCGGCACCACGGGCTGGTCGCGCAGGCCGGGCCGCCTCCGGCCAACGGACCCGCGCGCCGCCCCGGTCTCCGGCGCTGAACGGCGCATTGCGTGTTGATGATGAAATAGGCATCGCAATCGCGATTACAATTCCGTGAGGTTCCCGTGGGATTGATCGATGTCAACGCGGGGCAGGAGAATCATGGTACTCCTGACCGCGATGTCATGCGAAACGGAGTATCCCGATGGCCAAAGCCGTAGTGACGACTGAACTTCCTGACGTAACCCAGCCCGAGGTCGAACCCGTGGCCAAGGTCGAGGTGGCTGCCGGGGCACCGGAAGCCGAGAAAGTGGTCTCGATCAAGTGGGACCTGTCCAAGTGGATGCCGCGCGACATGATGGATGCGTGGCTGGAAATCGGGAACGAGATCCAGACCTTCGTGACCGAGCGCCTGCATGACGATGTCGAGACGCAGCACAAGCTGCTGCATTGCACCACGCCGGGCGAGGCGCTGCATATCCAGACCGAGTTCTGCCAGCGCGCGATGAGCGATTACCGCGCCGAGATGGGCAAGCTCTACGAGATGAGCCGCACGCTGATGTCGCCGGCCGCCTGAGGCGACCGGCCCAGCTCAGCCAAAGACGTAGGTTCCGGGAGCCGCGCCGAGAGATCGGGGCGGCTTTGCATTTGCCGGGCGCGTGCCGGTGGACTGCCGCAGCAGCCAGTCCGCCCAGACCGGCCACCATGACCCGTCCTTCGGGTCGTGGGCAGCAAACCAGTCGTCCGCGCGCTGGACATGGCCCGACACCGCACCGACGCGGTAGTGGCGACGCGGATGCCCGGGTTCCGAGACGATCCCGGCGTTATGGCCGCCGTTGGTCAGCAGGAAGGTGACCGGCGCATCGGCAAGGTGGCCGATCTTCCACGCCGAACGCCAGGGCGCCACGTGATCCGTCTCGGTTCCGACTGCGAAGATCGGCACGGCAATGTCACTGAGAGAAACGGGGCGACCGCCCACTTCGAACTGGCCGAGCGCAAGCTGGTTCTCGAGGAAGAGGTGGCGCAGGTACTCGGAATGCATCCGCGCCGGCATCCGTGTGCTGTCGGCGTTCCATGCCATCAGATCGTTCATCGGCAGACGATCCCCCAGCAGGTACTCGCGGATCATCCGGGCCCAGATCAGGTCGTTGGTGCGCAGCATCTCGAAGGCGCCCGCCATCTGGTTGGCCTTCAGGTAGCCCTGCTGGTGCATCATGTCTTCGAGGAACGCCACCTGGCTGTCGTTGATGAACAGGGTGATCTCGCCCGCCTCGGTGAAGTCCACCTGCGCGGCGAGCAGGGTCATCGACGCGAGGTCGTCGCGCCCTTCACGCGCCATCGCGGCGGCGGACAGGCTCAGGAGAGTGCCGCCGAGGCAATAGCCGAGCGCCTGCACCTTCTGGCCGGGCACGATCTGGCGGATGGTGTCGAGCGCGTCGAGCACGCCAAGGCGCACATAGTCGTCCATCCCGAGGTCGGAGTCCTCGTCGCCGGGGTTCAGCCAGGAGATGGCGTAGACCTCGAACCCCCGTTCGACGAGGTAGCCGATCAGCGAGTTCCCGGGCGACAGGTCGAGGATGTAGTATTTCATGATCCACGCCGGAACGATCAGCAGTGGCTCGGCCTGCACGGTGTCGCCTGCGGGGCGATAGCGGATCAGTTCCATCAGCCGGTTGCGGTGGACCACCTCGCCGGGGGTGACCGCCACGTTCTTGCCGGGCTGAAACGCCTCGGCCGTGACCCGGTCGCCGGTTGCCTGCTGCAGCATGTCCTCGCCAAGGTTGCGGGCGCCGCGCAGCAGGTTCATGCCCTTTTCCTCGAGCGTCCGGTCGACGACGACGGGGTTGAGCATTGGCCAGTTGGAGGGCGAAATGGCGTCGAGCCACTGGCGCGCCCCGGCATGAACCATGTTCTCGTGATGCCGCTCGACCCCACGCAGCCCGGTGGTGGCGCTGTCCCACCAGTCCTGCATCAGCAGGAAGTTGCGGGCGATGGCGTCGTAGGGATAGCGCGCCCAGGGCTGGTCGCGGAAGCGGTGGTCGGCGGCAAGGTCGGGCCCCGGCGCGCCGCTGTCCTCGAGCGCGCCGCGCACGCTGTTCCCGGCCGCATGGGCCATCGCCTCGAGGGCCTTGGACTGCAGTTCAAGCTGCTTTGACGGCGAGCCGACAAGGTGCATGGCCCAGTCGGTCCAGGCAAGGGCCAGCGCGGTCGGGGAGAGTCCGCCGGTCAGGCGGGCAATCGTGGCATGCGCCTTGCCGTCGAGACGCTCGGCGTCGGAGGGCAGGGAGGGCCCGGTGGGCTCGTGGGTCTGTGACTCGTCCTTCATGGCACCGCCTTCGCATGTCGCAAACGAAACGCCCTTGATGTCGATCAAACACCATTTGGCTGGCCCCGGAAAGCCGGGACAGAGACCACTCTGGCGGATGAACTACACGAATTTGCGAAAGATGCGGGCCGCGTCGAACATGTCTTCGAGGGATTTCATGCGCTCGCGGGTGCGATCCCATGCGGCCTCCTGCACGGCCGCGATCAGCGTTTCCGAGAGGAGCGTCATCGCCACGGTCGAATCCCATGCCGAGGGGACTGCGATGCGGCTGCTGAAGGTGAACTCGGCCAGCCGACTGATGGGCGACTGCCACTGGTCGGTCATCAGCACGATGCGCGCGCCCTTGGCGGCGGCGAACTCGGCCAGCTTGAGCGTCGAGTTCTCGTAGCGGCGGATGTCGTAGATGACGACGGTGTCGGATTCCTCGAGGTCCAGCAGCGCATGTGGCCATGCGTTCGAGGTGGCGCGGATGTGGTGCACGCCTTTGCGGATCACCTGTAGGTGAAGGTACAGGTACTCGGACAGCGCGTGGGTGATGCGGCCGCCCGCGATGTAGACCGGGTGGCTCTCGTCGGCGAGCATGGCGGTGACCGCGTCGAACTCGCCCGGATCGACCCCGGCAAGGGTCTGGCGGATATTGCCGATCACCGCATCGGTAAAGCGGTTCAGGATATGGCCGTGCGGCGCGGTCTCGGACCAGCTGTCGCGCTTGGCGATGGGGTTCGAGATCTGCGCTTCCAGTTCCTCGCGCAGCGCGGCCTGGAATTCGGGGAAGCCGGAATAGCCCAGCTTCTGCACCATCCTCGCGAGGGTGGGGCTCGACACCCCGGCCTTTTCGGCGAGGCGGGTGATCGAGCCGAGGCCGGACATGGGGTAGTTTTCGAGGATCACACCGGTGACCTGACGCTCGGCCCGCGTCAGCGAGTCCTGCACCCGTTTCAGTCGCTCCTGTACCGTGTCGTCCACTGTCCGGGTCCGTCTCCGCCTTGCCAGTTTTGTAACCTTATTTTCATTCCAATCAGAAAAGAAGAGAAACTTTCAGAAATCAGGTTGACAGGTCGCGGGGCGGTGACGAAACCTGAGCCTGTTGGGGGAAATATGACCGGCCACCAGAAGATGTTCACTGCTGCAACCTTCGAGGGGCCGGAAGGACCGGCCCCGGTTCTGCTGTTGTGCGAGCATGCCTCGCGCGAAATTCCGGAACAATACAAAGGGCTTGGCCTGTCGCCCGAGGTGGCCCGCAGCCACGTGGCATGGGATCCGGGCGCACTGGAACTGACGCGGCTGCTGTCGCGGGCACTGTCGGTTCCGCTGGTCGCCGGGAATGTGTCGCGCCTGCTTTATGACTGCAACCGCCCGCCCGAGGCGCCCGACGCGGTGCCCGCGGTCAGCGAGATCTACGAAATTCCCGGCAACTTCGACCTCTCGGCGCAGGAACGGGCCGAGCGGGAAGAGCTGATCTACCGCCCGTTCTGCAAGGCCGTGGACGAGGCCATCGAACGCGTCAATCCCGTGGCAATCGTCACCGTGCACAGCTTTACGCCGGTCTATTTCGGGCGGCACCGCCGGGTCGAGATCGGCGTGCTCCACGACAGCGACAGCCGGCTTGCCGATGCCATGCTGGCGCGGCTCGAACGGACGGAAGAAGCAGTGGAACGCAATCAGCCCTATGGCCCCGACGACGGGGTTACCCACTCGCTGCTCAAGCACGCGCAGTCGCGCGGTCTGCTCAACGTGATGCTGGAGGTCCGCAACGACCTTCTGGCCGATCCCGAGGGGATCGAGCGGGTGGGGATGCTGCTGGGCGGCGCGCTGGCGCTGTCGCTGGCCGACACCGGGGCACTGGCGCAGGGGGGCAGGGGATGACCGGGGCACTGCGCGGCTACATCCGCATCATCGACGGGTTCAACTACCGGGTCGGGCGGATCATGATGTACGGCATCTTCGTCATGATGGCGATCCTGCTGTACTCCTCCGCGTCGAAGATCATGGGCACGCCCTCGCTCTGGACGCTCGAGATGGCCCAGTTCGCGATGGTCGCCTACTACATGATCGGCGGACCCTACTCGATCCAGATGGGCTCGAACGTGCGGATGGACCTGCTCTATGCCGAGTGGAGCACCCGGACCAAGGCCTGGGTCGATGCCATCACGGTGCTGGCGCTGATCTTCTACCTCGGCGTCCTGCTCTACGGCGGGCTTGCGTCCTTCGCCTATTCGCTGGGCCATTTCGGCGGCAGCCCCATCGCCTTCTTCAGCGAGCTGTTCCACGCTTTCTTCACTGGCGGGACCGAGGCCGCGGGCGAGGTGCTGGGCTTTATCGAACGCACCGCCAGCCCCTGGCGCCCGGTCGTCTGGCCGGTGAAATTCCTAATGTGTATCGGGGTCTTCCTCATGCTGCTTCAGGCGATTGCCGAGTTCTTCCGTGACATTCTTCGCCTGACCGGAGACGCCGCCTGATGTCCTACGAGATGATCGCCATCCTGATGTTCTCGTCGATGATGCTGATGCTGCTGACCGGGCAGCGCGTCTTCGGCGCCATCGGCTTTGTCGCGGTGGTGGCCTCGCTGCTGCTGTGGGGCGACCGGGGCGGCTACGACCTTGCCTTCTCCTCGGCCATGAAGCTGATGAAGTGGTATCCGCTGCTGACACTGCCGATGTTCATCTTCATGGGCTACGTGCTCTCGGAATCGAAGATCGCCGACGATCTCTACCGCATGTTCCACGTCTGGATGGGCGGGCTGCACGGCGGTCTCGCCATCGGCACCATCGGCCTGATGGTCCTGATCTCGGCCATGAACGGTCTGTCGGTCGCCGGGATGGCCATCGGGGCCACCATCGCGCTGCCCGAACTGCTGAAACGCGGATATGACAAGCGGATGGTCAGCGGGGTGATCCAGGCGGGCTCGTCGCTCGGCATCCTCGTCCCGCCCTCGGTGGTTCTGGTCCTCTACGCCATGATCGCGCGCCAGCCGGTCGGCCAGCTCTGGCTCGCCGGGGTGATCCCGGGGCTGATGATGGCGGCGCTCTTCGTCATCTACATCGCCATCCGTTGCCGGTTGCAGCCGAACCTCGGACCCGTGCTGAACGCCGAGGAGCGCAACGTTCCGATGGGCGAGAAGATCCGCCTTCTGGGGGCGGGGCTGCTGCCGCTCTTTATCTTCTTCGTGATGATGGTGCCCTTCGTCAAAGGCTGGACCAGCCTTGTCGAAAGCTCGGCCATCGGTGCCATCGCCGCCTTCCTTGCCGCCGTGGTCAAGGGACGGATGAACCGCACCGTGTTCGAGACCTGCGTGAAGAACACGCTCGGCATCTCCTGCATGTTCATGTGGATCATCCTCGCGGCGCTGTGTTTCGGCGCGGTGTTCGACGGGCTGGGCGCGGTCAAGGCCATCGAGTCGCTGTTTACCGAAAAGCTCGGCCTCAGCCCCTGGGCCATCCTGATCCTGATGCAGGTCTCGTTCCTGCTGCTCGGCACCTTTCTCGACGATACCGCCATGCTGGTGATCGTCGCGCCGCTCTACGTGCCGCTGGTGGGCGAACTCGGCTTCGACCTGATCTGGTACGGCGTGCTCTATACCATCACCTGCCAGATCGCCTACATGACGCCGCCATTCGGCTACAACCTGTTCCTGATGCGCGCGATGGCCCCGCCCGAGATCACCATGCGCGACATCTACGGTTCGATCACGCCCTTTGTCATGGTGATGGTACTGGCGCTTGTCATCGTCATGCTGGTGCCCGAGATCGCGCTCTGGCTGCCCGATTACTTCTACAACAAATAACCAGACCCCCGGCAAAGGGGGCATGACCAACTGGACCCGACAACAAGGAGAGAGACGGATGACCACAAGACGTAAGTTCCTGACGACCGCCGCCCTGGGCGGTGCCGGGACGCTGGCCGCCCCGGCCATCGTCAAGGCCCAGACCCCGATCAAATGGCGCTTCCAGACCTACGCCGGTGCGGCGCTGGGCGAGCATGTGACCAAGCCCGCCATCGACTACATCAACAACGCCGCCAACGGCGAGATGGAGATCGAGCTGTTCTACGCCGACCAGATCGTTCCCACGGGCGAACTGTTCCGCGCGCTGCAGACCGGCACCATCGACGCGGTCCATTCGGACGACGACTCGATGGCGGCGCCGACCGAGGTGACGGTCTTCGGCGGCTACTTCCCGCTGGCCACCAAGCACTCGCTCGACGTTCCGGTGCTGTTCAACCAGTACGGCCTGGCCGACATCTGGCGCGACGCCTACAAGAAGGTCGGCGTGACCTGGCTCTCGGCCGCCGGGCAGGACCCCTGCAACTTCAACACCAAGAAGAAGATCACCTCGCTGGCCGATCTCGACGGGCTGCGCCTCTACACCTTCCCGACCGCGGGCCGGTTCCTCGCGCAGTTCGGCGTGGTGCCGATGTCGATCCCCTATGAAGACGCCGAAGTCGCGGTGCAGACCGGCGAACTCGACGGCATGGCATGGTCGGGCATCACCGAGGACTACACCGTCGGCTGGGCCAACGTGACCGACTACTTCCTGACCAACAACATCTCGGGTGCATGGATCGGGTCGTTCTACGTGAACGAGCAGAAGTGGGCCGACCTGCCGGAGCACCTCAAGTCCGTCGTGATGGCCGGGATCGAGGCCAGCCACACCTATCGCAACCAGTGGTACTGGGGCGGTGAGGCAAAACTGCGCGCCACCGGGGACAAGCTTGAACTTACCTCGATTCCCGCAGAAGAGTGGAAGCAGGTCGAAGACGCGGCCAAGGTATTCTGGGACGAGATCGCCGAGACGAACGAGACCTCGGCCAAGCTCGTGAAGATCTTCCGCGAGTATAACAGCGTGATCGAGAAAGCCGGTCCGCCGTACACCTTCGGATAAAGGAACCGGCCCCTAACGGGGGCCGGCATGGATGGAATTGGGGCGGCCTCCCTCGGGGCCGCCCCGCTGACGGTAGAGAGGAAGGCAAATGCCCGGAAACCTGACGTACGAGGAATTGGCCGCCGCGGTTGCGGAAGAACGGATCGACACTGTGCTGGCCTGCACCGTGGACATGCAGGGCCGCCTGATGGGCAAACGGTTTCATGCCGCGCATTTCATCGACAGCGCCTACAAGGAAACGCATTGCTGCAACTACCTGCTGGCGACCGATCTCGAGATGTACACCGTCGAGGGCTATGAATCGACCAGCTGGGAGCGCGGCTACGGCGACTACACCCTGCGCCCCGACCTTTCGACGCTGCGCGTCTGCGCCTGGCTCGAAGGCACCGCGATGGTGCTCTGCGACATGCTCGACCACCACGGCCACGCGCCGGTCGAGCATTCCCCGCGAGAGATGCTGAAGAAGCAGATCGCCCGGCTGAACGAGATGGGCTATGCGCCGATCACCGCGACCGAGCTCGAGTTCTTCATCTTCGAGAAGAGCTATGCCCAGCTGCATGACGAGCACTACCGCGAGCTGAAGCCGCTGCTGCACTACAACATCGACTATTCGATCCTGCAGACCGGCAAGGACGAGCACGTGATGCGCGCCCTGCGCAACGGCCTCTACAAGTCCGGCATTCCGGTCGAGAGCTCCAAGGGTGAGGCCGAAACCGGGCAGGAAGAGCTGAACATCCGCTATGGCGCGGCGCTCGAGACCGCCGATTTCCACACCATCGCCAAGCACGCGGCCAAGGAAGTGGGCGAGCAGCAGGGCCATGCTGTGAGCTTCCTGCCGAAATGGAAGATCGACAAGGTCGGCTCCGCCGCGCACGTCCATATCTCGCTGCGCGACAAGGACGACAAGCCCGCCTTCTTCGACAAGGACGCCGAGCTCGGCATGTCCGAACTGGCGCGCCATTTCCTCGGCGGGCTGCTGAAGTACGCGGGCGAGGTGACCTATTTCTTCGCGCCCTACGTGAACAGCTACAAGCGCTTCCAGAAGGGCAGCTTTGCCCCCACGCGCCGGGTCTGGTCGGTCGACAACCGCACCGCCGCCTTCCGCATCTGCGGGGACAGCACGCAGGCCGTGCGCATCGAATGCCGGGTGCCGGGTTCCGACGTGAACCCCTACCTCGCCATGGCGGCGATGATCGCCGCAGGCATCAAGGGCATCGAGGAAAAGCTCGACCCCGGCTCGCCGTCGACCGGGGACGCCTACGAGGGCGACCGGAAGGAAATCCCGACATCGCTGATCGCCGCCACGGTGGCGCTGGCCGGGTCGGAGATGCTGAAGGACGCCTTCGGCGAGGCGGTGATCCGCCACTACACCCATGCCGCAACGTGGGAGCAGGAATGCTTCGACAACGCGGTCACGGACTGGGAGATCGCCCGCGGGTTCGAGCGGGCCTGAGGACTAAACGATATGACACAAGTGCTGAAATGCATTTCCCCCATTGACGGTTCGGTCTTTGCCGAGCGCCCCGTGCTGTCGGCTGAGGCCGCGGCGGATGCTGTCGCACGCGCAACCAAGGCCCAGAAGGCATGGGCCGCGCGCCCGCTGGGCGAACGGATCGAGCTGGTGATGAAGGGCGTCGCCCGCGTGGGCGAGATGAACGACGAGGTGGTGCCGGAACTGGCCCGCATGATGGGCCGCCCGGTCCGTTACGGCGGCGAGTTCCGTGGCTTCAACGAGCGCGCCTCCTACATGGCCGAGATCGCGGCGCAGGGCCTTGCGCCCATCGAGATCGAGGACAGCGCCACCTTCCGCCGCCTGATCAAGCGCGAACCGCATGGCGTCGTGCTGATCATCGCGCCGTGGAACTACCCCTACATGACGGCGATCAACGGCGTCGCCCCGGCGCTGATCGCGGGAAATACCGTGGTGCTGAAACACGCCACCCAGACCCTGCTGGTGGGCGAACGCATGGCGCGCGCCTTCCATGAAGTCGGCGTACCCGAGGACGTGTTCCAGAACCTCTTCCTCGACCATGACACCACAGCGAAACTGATCGCGGCCAAGTCCTTCGGCTTCGTCAACTTCACCGGCTCCGTCAGCGGCGGACAGACCATCGAGCGCGCGGCGGCGGGCACCTTCACTGGCGTCGGGCTGGAACTCGGCGGCAAGGACCCGGGCTACGTGATGGAGGACGCCGACGTTGCAGCGGCCGCCGACACGCTGATCGACGGCGCCATGTTCAACTCCGGCCAGTGCTGCTGCGGGATCGAGCGGATCTATGTCCACGAGAGCCTGTTCGACGACTTCCTCGCCAAGGCAGTGGAGATCGTGAAGGGCTACAGACTCGGCAACCCGCTGGAGCAGGAGACCTCGATCGGGCCGATGGCCAACGTCCGCTTTGCCGAACTGGTGCGCGCCCAGACCGCCGAGGCCATCGCGGCAGGGGCCACGCCCCATATCGACACCTTCGCCGGGGATGACGGCGGCGCCTACCTGACGCCGCAGATCCTGACCAATGTCGACCACTCCATGCGCGTCATGCGCGAGGAAAGCTTCGGCCCCGTGGTCGGCATCATGCCGGTCAAATCCGACGAAGAGGCGCTGGCGCTGATGAACGACAGCGACTTCGGCCTGACCGCCTCGCTCTGGACGCAGGACGTGGAGCGCGCCGAGCGGCTCGGCGGCCAGATCGAGACCGGCACCGTCTTCATGAACCGCGCCGACTATCTCGACCCGGCGCTTTGCTGGACCGGGTGCAAGCAGACGGGCAAGGGCGGTTCGCTCAGCCTGATCGGCTATCACAACCTGACCCGGCCCAAATCCTACCATCTGAAAAAGGTGACGAAATGACCCTCACCGGTAACTGGTCCTACCCGACCGCGATCAAGTTCGGCGCCGGCCGCATCAAGGAACTGGCCGACGCTTGCAAGAGCGCCGGCATCTCCCGGCCGCTGCTGGTGACCGACAAGGGCCTCGCAAGCCTGCCGATCACCACCCAGGCGCTCGACATCCTCGACGCTGCGGGCCTCGGTCGCGCGCTCTTCTCCGAGGTCGATCCGAACCCGAACGAGAAGAACCTCGCCGCCGGTCTCGAGGTCTACCGCGCAGGCGGCCATGACGGCGTGATCGCCTTCGGCGGCGGCTCCGGCCTCGACCTCGGCAAGATGGTCGCCTTCATGTCGGGCCAGACCCGGCCCGTCTGGGATTTCGAGGATATCGGCGACTGGTGGACCCGCGCCGATCCGGCGGGGATCGCGCCGATCATCGCGGTCCCGACCACCGCGGGCACCGGCTCGGAAGTGGGGCGCGCCAGCGTCATCACCAACTCCGAGACACACGTGAAGAAGATCATCTTTCACCCCAAGGTGCTGCCGACCGTGGTGATCTGCGACCCCGAACTGACCGTGGGCATGCCCAAGATGATCACCGCTGGCACCGGCATGGATGCCTTCGCCCACTGCCTCGAGGCCTATTGCTCGCCCTTCTTCCACCCGATGAGCCAGGGCATCGCGCTCGAAGGCATGCGGCTGGTGAACGAATACCTGCCGCGCGCCTATGCCGACGGCACCGACATCGAGGCCCGTGGCCAGATGATGGCGGCGGCGGCGATGGGGGCGGTGGCCTTCCAGAAGGGCCTCGGCGCCATCCACGCGCTGAGCCACCCCATCGGCGCAGTCTACAACACCCACCACGGCACCACCAATGCGGTGGTGATGCCCGCCGTGCTCGCCTTCAACCGCGTTGCGGTGGAGGACCGGCTGGACCGTGCTGCGGCCTACCTCGGGATCGAGGGCGGCTACGAGGGCTTCTGCGCCCGGGTGCTGGAGCTGCGCAAGATGCTCGGCATCCCCGACCGCCTGTCCGAGATGGGCGTCGGCACCGACCGTATCGACGAGCTGACCGAAATGGCGCTGGAGGACCCGAGCGTCGGCGGCAACCCGGTCGAGATGAACCTGCAGAACACCAAGGCGCTGTTCATCGAGACGATCTGAGAACAGGGGCGGGGGGCGCCGCCCCCCTCACTCCACGGCTACCCAAAGCAACTCTCGCAGTTCTTTGGGTTGCAAATATCCCGGGGAGCGCGAGGGGCTGGCCCCTCGCTCCCGCACTCTCCGCCGCCGGCGTCCTACTTCATCTCGATCTCGACAAAGGACAGCGGCCCGTCGCCCGCGTTCTTCACATCGTGCTTCACGCCCTTGGGGCGCAGGTAGCTGTCGCCGGGCTTCACCGGCTTCTCCGTCACCACGCCTTCGGCCTCGTAGGCCATGATCGAGTCGGTCAGGATCACAACGCAATAGTCCATGCCGTGCTCGTGCCAGCCTGTCGTCGCGCCGGGGGCAAAGTCCCAGCGGGTGACCTTGGTGCGCGCATCCTCGGCCAGAACGGTGGGCACGGCGGCGATGGTGGATTCGAACGGCATGGGAGCTCCTTCCTGCAACTGACCGGGCCGAGCTTAGCCTCTTTGCCCGGCCTGTCACGCCCCCGCACCGGCATCCCGCCCTGCAGCGGGCGCATGGCCGTTGGCCGTCCGGCCTAGAGCTTGCGCAGGTAGGCCCAGGACACGTAGCCCCGGAAGCCCCGCGCGCCGTCGAGCGAGACCTCGCACCAGCGGGTGCTGCCGGTCTGCTGGCACTGGTGAACCCGCAGCCGGGTGCCGTTCGGCAGGCCCAGCACAACCTTGTAGCCGGTGCCGGGGCCCGCGCGCATCTTGAGCATGTCGTCGCCGTCCACGCCCGACACCTCGTATTGTCCCATCGGGGCCGCCACGGCCGGGCCGGGCAGGGGCATCGCCAGCAGCAGCACCGCCGCCAGACCGCCCATCATCACGCTGCGCATCATTCTCTCCTGTCGTTTGCCTCGCCCGAGTTCTAGGGCCTCGCCGCACCGAAAGGAACAGCGAGCTGCGGTCCCGGCAACTCCCCCCGAAAGCGGGGACTTGTCATTCACCGGCTCCGCCCCCACTCTCTGCCGCAAGAGGGAGGACCGCATGTTTCTTGTTCATCACCTGAACAACTCGCGCTCACAGCGCATTCTCTGGCTGCTGGAGGAACTGGAGGTCAGCTACGACCTGCGCCGCTACGAACGCGATGCGGTCACCAACCTGGCGCCGTCCGAGCTTGCCTCGGTGCATCCGCTCGGAAAGGCGCCGGTGCTCGAACACGACGGCCGCAAGATCGCCGAGAGCGGGGCCATCGTCGAGTACATCTGCCACCGCTATGGCCGTCACCTGCTGCCCCGCGTGAACAGCGACGAGGCGATCACCCATCTCGAGCTGATGCATTTCGCCGAGGGGTCGGCCATGCTGCCGATCCTGCTGCAGCTCTACACCTCTCGGCTGGGCGAGGCGGGCAAGCCGCTGCATCCCCGTATCGAACAGCAGCTCGACAGCCATTTCCACTTCATGGACAAGATGTTGCGCCCCTCGGGGCACTTCGTGCTCGATGATCTTTCCGCCGTCGACGTGATGATGAGTTTCCCGGCCGAGATCGCGGTGCGCCAGGGCTGGGGCAAGCGCCTGCCGCGCCTTGCACAGTTCGTCGAGGAGATCCACGCGCGGCCCGCCTGGAAACGGGCGATGGAACGCGGCGGCGCCTACAGCTTCGCCTGACTCCATCGGCGCGGCGGGAGGGCCCGGCGCGCCGACTTGCGGAACTCCGCTCCGCAGAGCGGAAGAGACCTTGTGTTCCGCGCCGGGGCGCCTAATCTCCGGCCCGGAGGAAGAGGAGGAGGAACCGTTCCCATGGTCGAGATCAATCCGCCGATGCCCGAGGTGGCGCCGCAGGAGACCATTGTCGAGATGATCCGCGTCCGGGCGCAGGAGCATCCGGAGAAGGAGGCACTGGTCTGCGGCGACACCCGGCTGACCTGGGGCGCCTTCGATACGCGGGTGAACCGCGTGGCCAATGCGCTGATCGCGCGCGGGATCGGACGGGGCGATAACGTGGCCGTCCTGTCGCCGAATTCCATTCCCTACGCCGAGCTGTTCATCGGGATCACCCGCGCCGGGGCCTGCATCACGCCGCTCTCGACCATGGCCTCGCCCGAGGCGCTGGAGAAGATGATGGCCGATTGCGGGGCCCGCGCGCTGTTCCTGGCCGAACAGTACCGCGACCTTGCCGCTCCCTTCGTCGACCGCCTTGACTGTCTCAAGGTGGCGATCGACTTTGCCGCGCCGGGCTTCGAGGACTACGAGACCATGCTGGCCGGGGCCGAGACGACCGACCCGATGGTCGAGATCGACATGTCGGACCCGGTGAACCTGATCTATTCCTCGGGCACCACCGGCACCCCCAAGGGCATCCTGCACAATCACTGGATGCGGGCGGCCCAGATGGACCGGGTGGAGGCCAACGGCTATGCCGACGAGGCGCGGACGCTGCTCTCGACGCCGCTCTATTCCAATACCACCATCGTCGCCTTCCTGCCGACGCTGGTGGGCGGCTCCACCGTCGTGCTGATGCCCAAGTTCGACGCCCGCGAGTATCTCAAGCTGGCCGAACGCGAGAAGATCACCCACACCATGCTGGTGCCGGTGCAGTACAAGCGCATCATGGACGTGCCCGAGTTCGACAGCTTCGATCTGTCCCTGATGCGGATGAAATGCTCGACCTCCGCACCGCTGCGCGCCGACGTGAAGGCCGACGTGCTGGCGCGCTTTCCGGGCAAGCTGGTCGAGTACTACGGCCTGACCGAGGGCGGCGGGGTGACCGTGCTGATCGCCGACGAGACCCCGCACAAGCTGCACACCGTGGGCCAGCCCGCGCCGAACTGCGAAATCCGTCTGATCGACGAGGCCGGCAAGGAAGTGGCCAAGGGGCAGGTGGGCGAGATCTGCGGGCGCTCGCCGACCATGATGGCGGGCTACTTCGGGCGCGAGGACCTGACCTCCGACTACATCTGGCGCGACGCGGCCGGCAATGCCTACTTCCGCTCCGGCGACATGGGCTCCTTCGACGAGGACGGGTTCCTTGTCCTCTCCGACCGCAAGAAGGACATGATCATCTCCGGTGGTCTGAACATCTATGCCAACGACCTCGAACTGGTGCTGCTGGCCGATCCGGATGTGGTGGACGCGGCGGCCATCGGTGTTCCGTCCGACGCCTGGGGCGAAACCCCGCTGGGCCTCGTCGTGGTGCGCGCGGGGACGAGCCGCTCGGCCGACGACATCCGCGATGCGGCGAACGCCAAGCTGGGCAAGAGCCAGCGCCTGTCGGGCGTCGAGATCCGGGACGAGCTGCCGCGCAGTTCCATCGGCAAGATTCTCAAGCGCGAGTTGCGGGTGCCCTATTGGGAGAAACAGCCCGCATGACCATCAGCAGCCCCATCGGCGTGCTGGGCGGCGGGCTCATCGGCATGAGCTGGGCCAGCCTGTTCCTCGCGCGCGGGGCCGAGGTCATCGTGGTGGACCCACGTCCCGAGGCGGTCGAGGACCTCGACCGCTTCGTCGCGGCAGCCTGGCCCAATCTCGCGGCGCTGGATCTGACGCTCTCCGCCACCCCGGCGCGGGCGACCGTCACCACCGACATCTCGGCGCTCTCCGGCGCGGTCTACGTGCAGGAGAACGGCCCGGACAGGATCGGGATCAAGCAGGATCTCGTGGCCCGGCTGGAAGAGGTTATCGCGCCCGACGTGATCATCGCCTCCAGCACATCCTCGCTCAAGGCCAGCGACATTCAGGCCCATGCCCGCCACCCCGAGCGCATTATGGTGGCGCACCCGATGAACCCGCCGCACATGGTGCCGATGGTCGAACTGGTGGCCGGTGACAGGACCGTGCCCGAGACCGTGGACCGGGCCGAGGCCTTTTATCTCGAGATGAAGCGGGTGCCGATCCGGGTGAAGAAGGAGGTCGCGGGGCATCTCGCCAACCGCCTGACCTCGGCGCTCTACCGCGAGGCGGTGCACATGGTCGCCGAGGGCATCGCCGATGTGGCCGACATCGACAAGGCCATCGCCTATGGCCCCGGGATGCGCTGGGCGCTGATGGGGCCGCACCTGACCTATCACCTCGGCGGCGGGGCTGGTGGCTATCGCCACTACCTCGATCACCTCGGCCCGACGCAGGAAGCGCGCTGGCGCGAGCTGGGCGAGACGCCTCTCTCGGAGGCGCTGAAAGACAGGCTGGTGGCCGGGGTCGAGGCGGAATTGGCGGGGCAGGACGAGGCGACCTTGACGCAGCGGCGAGATGCTGCCCTTGTGGCGCTCGCCGGACTCAAAGCCAGGTTCGGCCTCTGAAATACACTCTCCGGGAAAGGAAACACTACCATGAACGGCGCCGAAAGCCTTGTGCGCAGTCTTATCGCGAGCGGGGTCGACACCTGCTTTACCAATCCCGGAACGTCGGAAATGCACTTCGTCGCGGCGCTGGATCACGTGCCCGGAATGCGTTCGGTGCTCTGCCTGTTCGAAGGCGTGGCGACCGGGGCGGCTGATGGCTACTGGCGCATGGCGCGCAAGCCGTCCTGCACCCTGCTGCACCTCGGGCCCGGCCTCGCCAACGGGCTGGCAAACCTGCATAACGCCAAGAAGGCGGCCTCGGGCATCGTGAACATCGTCGGCGAACATGCCGAGACCCATCGCGAGCTGGATGCGCCCCTGATGTCCGATATTCCCGGCCTGGCCCGGCCCATGTCGGCATGGGTGCACACCTCGGAGAGCGCGGCGGATGTCGGCGAGGCCGGTGCCCTTTCGGTGCAGGCGGCCAGCACCGGCGCAGGCAAGGTGGCAACGCTGATCCTGCCCTCCGATACTGCGTGGACCGACGGCGCGAGCGTGCACGAGGCCGGTCCGGTTCCGGCCCGCGCGCTCCCCGAGGCCGACAAGGTCGCAGACGCGGCGGCGGCCCTTGGCGGCGCGGATACCCTGCTGCTTCTGGGGGGCGAGGCGCTGAGCGTCGAGAACCTCGAACGCGCCGGACGGATCGCGGCCAAGACCGGCTGCCACCTGTTGTCGGAGTGGTCGAACGCCCGCATGGAGCGCGGCGCGGGCCGCGTGGTGGTCGACCGGATTCCCTATCCGATCGACCTCGCCCTGAAGCGCCTCGAACCCTATCGCCGCATCGTGCTGCTCGGTGCGCGCGCGCCCATCGGCTTCTTCGCCTACCCGGGCAAGCCTGCCGTCCTGACCGCCGAGGGCACCGAGATCGTCGAACTCGCGAACGTCGATGCCGACCTCACCGCCGCGCTCGACGCGCTGGTGGCGGCCACCGATGCCGCCGGGATCGAACCGGCCCACGTGGCCGCGCGCGAGGTACCCCCGGTGCCCAGCGGCCCGATCACCCACGAGAGCATGGCGCAGGCCATCGCCGCCACCCTGCCCGAAGGGGCAATCGTGGTGGATGAATCGGTGACGACCGGGCGCGGCTTCGCCTCGTGGACCAAGGGGGCGGAACCTCATACGTGGCTCAACAACCTCGGCGGCTCCATCGGTTATGGCATGCCCGTCGCCATCGGCTGCGCCGTGGCCTGTCCAGACCGTCCCGTCCTTGCCCTGACCGGCGACGGCAGCGCAATGTATACGGTGCAGTCGCTCTGGACCATGGCGCGGGAAGAGCTGAACGTGACCGTGGTGATCTTCGCCAACCGTTCCTACCAGATCCTGCGGGGCGAGCTGACCAACGTCGGCGTGCAGAACCCCGGTCCGCGCGCGGTGGACATGCTGTCGCTCGACCGCCCGGTGATCGACTGGGTGCAGCTGGCCCGTGGCATGGGCGTCGAGGCCGTCCGGGTGGAAGAGGCGGGCGACATGGCCAAGGCCATCGACACCGGTCTCGACCACAAGGGACCCTACCTCGTCGAGGTGGTCTGCTGACCCCTCGTCAGCCGATCACGCTGTCGCTGAAGTGAAACACGGTGCCGATGTCGATATCCTCGACATCGGTGCGCTTCAGGTTGGCGATGTGATCGCCGTCCACGAAGAAGGCCGTGGCCCGACGGTACTGCATGAGCTCCAGTTCGGCGTCCTCGGCAAAGCCGCTCAGGACGATCCGGTCGACCCCGATCTGGAAGTCGCGGATTTCGTCGCAGCCGGTTTCGCCCGCGACGAAGAGGAAGGTATCCTTGCCCGCGCCACCGCAGAGGATGTCCCAGCCGTCGCCGCCTGACAGCAGATCGTTGTCCTTGCGCCCGCGCAACTCGTCCGCGCCGCTGCCGCCGAACAGGCTGTCATTGCCCCGGCCGGTCATCAGCAGGTCGCGGCCCTCGTTGCCCATGACGACATCGGCGCCCCCGAGGCCGCAGATCGTGTCGTTGCCAAGGCCGCCCTCGATGGTATCGGCGATGCTGCGCCCGACCACCATGTCGTCGCCCGCGCCGGCAATGGTCAGCCGCCCGTCAAGGCGCGAGCGCATCTCGTCATCGCCGCCACGGGTGAACAGCGCCTCCCAGCGCAGCTCCGCCTCGGAGGCGATGTTCCGGCCCAGTTCCTGACCCATCAGGTTGCCATCCTGGATATGGATGCCGCCGTAGAGCCGGCTGATCCCAGCCTCTTCCGCCGCTTCGGTCAGGGTGGACCACTGCAGCACTACCGGGTCGCCCGTCATCGTCTCGAACGACAGGCCGGTGGCGACGTATTGGCCCAACAGATCGACGCCGCCGACATGGTCGAGGTCGTAATTCCCGAGCGTGGTGCCGTCGTAGTAGGTATCGGAGCCCACGTAAGCGGCGATGGTGTTGGCCGCCGACATCGAAAAGGTCGAATGGCCCGACACGAACTCGGGGAAGGGCGGGGTGACGAAGGTCACGTTCTGGTAGGGCTGCCAGTCCTGCCCCAGCATGGTGACGGTTCCGGCGTCCGGCCCGCCCCAGGCCTCGATCTCCTGATCCTGGTAGAGGTAGCGGATCGCCGACTGCGGGCGGATCGAGTTATAGGCGTACTTGGCGTCCCATGTCGCGATCCCGGCGTCGAAGAGCGCCGCGTTCAGGGCAAAGAACATCTTGGCGTCGTCGTCGATGCCGTGCCCTTCACGCAGGGCGATATCCTGCGCGATCTGGTTCCAATGGCCCGGAGGGGACTCGGTGCGCGGCCCGTCGGCCCAGTACTCGGCGATGACCTTCTCGCGGTTGGTCAGCGTGGCGCTCATCTCCATGACCTCGGCGAACTGGTCGCGGTAGGCCTGATCGTTGGTGGTCACGTTGCCAAGCCCGTCCACGTATTCCGAGAAATCGCCAAGGCGGGGCGGCGCGTCGGGTCGGAACTGGTCTCCGGAACTCAGTGCAAAGGCATCAACCTGTCCCCAGTGCGGGGTCAGCGCGGGCTGGTCCACATAGGTGCTCGGGTCGTCGTTGTCGTAGATCGGCACACCGTTCTCGTCGGTCAGCGTTCCGTTCGGGATCCGCAGCGGTTGCCAGGCGTTCGGGTCGAAATCCGCGCCGCCGGTGCCCGACTCCGAGGTTTCGTCGGGGCTGTTCACCGCGACATAGCCGGTGGTGTCCTTGTAGCCGTTCTCGCGGTTCGACCCGTCGCCCTCGCGCGCGGCAAGGACGGTCTGAGCCGCGAGATTCCCGACCCCGGCCGCCGTCGAAGGGTCGGTGGAGGCGACCGTTGGGTCGTAGCCCTGCGCTTCCATGAAGGCATCGAACGTCGCCTTCTGGTTCGGAAAGAAATCCACCAGTGCCCGGTAGGCGGCGTAGCTGACAGCCTCGGCCTTGTTGGCCTCGGTGTGTTCGCCCACCGGGCGTTCGATATTGCCATAGTGCCCGTAGGCGGCCGTGTCGTAGGCCGCCCAGGCGTCGTAGATCGCGGAAGACACCAGGTGAAGCTGGTAGGTGGTTTCAGTGGGCTTTGCCGAACCCGAGCGAATGGCGTCAAGCATGAGCTCGTTCCACTGCGCCACAATTGATTGTTCGTAAGGCAAACGGGGTCCTCCCGTTGCTGGTTGCGTCATCGAAAATCCGGTCCGCTGCGAGGCGTCCCGCTCAAAATCCCGATCACGCTAGCGCGAGGAGGACGGGCGGAAAAATCCCCATTTGGGGACCCGCCCGCCGCATGCGCCGATTCAGGCCGGGGCTGTGCCCGGCGCCGAAGGCTCTCAGAACCGCCAGTAGCCGCCGTCGATCTGCAGCAGCTGGCCGGTGTGATAGGCCGAGGCATCGCTCATCAGGTAGACCGCGATGCCGCCGAAGTCGGCCGGGGCCCCCCAGCGCCGCACCGGGATGCGGCTGCCGGCGGCCTGCTTGAACTTGTCATTCGAGAAGGTCTGCTCGGTCATCTCCGTCTCGATCCAGCCGGGCAGGATCGCGTTGGCGGTGACGCCGTAGCGCGCGAACTCGACCGCCAGCGCATAGGTCATCGCGTTCAGCGCGCCCTTGGACGCGGCGTAATGCTCGTTGCGCGCCGCACCCGAAACCGAGGCGAGGCTCGACACGCAGGCCAGCCGCCCGCCGGGATCGCCCGCCTCGGCGCGGGCCACCATGTGGCGCAGCACGGCCTGGTAGGTGTGATAGACCCCGTCGAGGTTGACCGAGAGCACGCGCCGCCATTCCTCGGGCTCGATATCAAGGAACGAGCGCGCGCCGCGACCCGAGACACCGGCATTGGCAAAACACCCGTCGACGCGACCGAACCGGTCGAGCGTGGCGGCCATCTTGGCCTCGACATCGGCCCGGTCTGCCACGTTGCAGACAAAGCCCTCGGCCTCGACCCCATGCGCCCGGAGCTTTTCAACCGCCGCCGCGTTCTTGTCGGCGTTGGTGCCCCAGATGGCGATGCTGGCCCCGGCCTCGGCCATCGCCTCGGCCATGCCGAGGCCGATGCCGCCGTTTCCGCCGGTGACCAGCGCCACCTTTCCGCTCAGATCGAATGTCTTTCCCAAGGTCTTCTCCTCCCTCTTAGGTCTGTCTGTCCGCGATCAGGCTGCGACCCCGGCGGCAATGCGCTCCATCGCCTCCGCCGCGATCGCAAAGCTCTGCCGCCGCGAGTCCTGGTCGTGAATGTTGCCGTTGAACATGATCTCGTCCGGCCGGTGCCGCTCGATCAGCGCCCGCAACTCGGTCTCGACCTGTGCCACGGGGCCGTGCACCGCCACGCTCAGCGCCTGGTTCACCATGCGCAGGATCGCCGGGTCCAGCACCGCCGCGATGTCGTCCACCGGGCGCGGCAGGGGGCCGGGCTGCCCGGTGCGCAGGCGCGCAAAGGCCAGTTGCATGGAGGATTTCAGCCGGATCGCCGCCTCGGCGCTCTCGGCCCCGAAGGCGTTCACCGCGAGGATGAAGTAAGGTTTCTCGCAGGCCGCGGAGGGCTGGAAGTGGCTGCGGTAGATCTCGCGGGCCTGATCCAGCGCGGCGGGTGCGAAGTGCGAGGCAAAGGCGTAGGGCAGGCCCAGCTGCGCCGCCAGTTCGGCGCCGAAGAGGCTCGAGCCGAGGATGTAGACCGGCACATGCGTCCCGGTTCCGGGCACGGCGCGCACCGGCTGACCCGGCACAGCATCGCCCAGCAGCCCCATCAGTTCCACCACGTCGCGGGGGAAGTTGTCGGCCATGTTCTGGTTGCGGCGCAGCGCATAGGCCGTGGACCCGTCGGTGCCCGGCGCCCGGCCAAGGCCAAGGTCCACGCGCCCGGGATAGAGCGTGGCGAGGGTGCCGAACTGCTCGGCAATCAGCAGCGGCGAGTGGTTCGGCAGCATGATCCCGCCCGAGCCGACCCGGATGCGCTCGGTGCCCTGCAATACGTGCTGGATCACCAGCGAGGTCGCCGCGCTGGCGATTCCGGGCATGTTGTGATGCTCGGCCAGCCAGAACCGGGTAAAGCCATGCGCCTCGGCATGGCGGGCCAGCGCCAGCGAGTTGGCGAGAGACTGGGCAGCGCTGCCGCCTTCGGTGATCGGGGAAAGATCGAGGATCGAGTATCGGGTCAATTTGCGCTCCGCAGGTTCCGGGGCACAGTATCAGCCCCCATGCTGGTGGAAAGGGCACCGTGACGATCCGCGCGGCGGGCCGGGCACCGGGGAGTCACATATGGGCGCAGGGGGCGCTTCGCAATAATCGCTCGAAGTTTAGCGAAACCGATCCAGAGCGGTCCGGGCGCTGCATCGCAGAGGGGAGGGAATAGCGCGGTTTTACCGGGCTACACGTACTTTTCTTTTGATATTGCAATATTTTGAGGGGTGGTTGCCTTCGTTCCGCAGCCCCGGGTGCGCGTGCTTTTGGGAGCGATAGACCCGCCGGGGCTGGCTTCACCGATATTTAAGTCTTTGGCGCCAACCTGACGTCAGCACCTGGGAGCAGGGGCCGGAAAAAGGATGGAGTCCGAGATGAGAACTGTTGCGCTTTCCACGCTCTGGCTGCTGTTCGCTATGCCCCTGCACGCCAGCGGGAGCCAGTCGGCCATGCTGGACTACGTGAACCAGACCGCCCGCGCCTGGTTCCAGACGCCCGAGGCACAGGAGGCGATCGCGCAGAGCAACCACGCCCATGCGGGACTGTCCGAGGAGGAACTTATTGAACTCGACGGCGTCTGGCGGGCGGAGGTCGGTCACGTGGACACACCGGTCATCGACGCGATGCTCGACTCGCCGCTGTCACGCGCCCTGAGGAAGAGCGTCGAGGATAGCGGCGGCATGCTGACCGAGATCATCCTGATGGACAACCGCGGCATGAATGTCGCCGTCAGCCACGTGACCTCCGACGCATGGCAAGGCGACGAAGCCAAGTTCCAGGAAACTTTTCCCAAGGGGGGTGACGCGGTGCACCTCTCCGAAATCGAGCTCGACGAGTCCTCGCAAACCTACCAGGTGCAGGTCTCCTTCGTCGTCACGACTGCCGACGGCGTTCCCATCGGCGCCGCCACCATCGGCCTGAACGCCGAGGCCTTCTAGGTTCCTCTTCCGCCGCCCACGCGAAATCTGACGTCAGGAGACACAACAGGCATGTCCCGCGCACCCAAGCTCAGCCTCAATTCGATGCTCGCCAAGATCGCCCTCGTGCTCGCCATAGCCGTCGGTGCCGTCAGCGGAACCCTGACCTACTTCGAAGGGCGCTCCGCCGCGAACCTCACGCGCGATTTCGTCGCGAACCTTGCCCTCGAGCAGACCACCCTGATCAGCGAAATCGTGGCTGGCGCCGTGAAGTTCCGCAAGGCCGACCAGATCACGGCCTCCCTGGATCAGGCCATGAAACAGTCTCGCGGGCAACTGGTCGGCGCCATCGCGATCGGTGCGGACGGCGAGATCGTCGCCGAAGTCGAGGCCGCCGCCGAAGCCGGCACGGAGCACCGGGCCGCGGCACTGACCCTGGCCAGGCAAGCCCTCGAGACAGACGAGACAGCCACCGCGATGGACGGTCTGCTTGTCGCCATCCCGCTGCATTTCGGGGCCAACGGCGACATCGTGGGCGCCATCGTCAACGCCTGGACCCCGGAAAAGCTGAGAGAGCAGTTCCGCGCCGAAGGTCGGGTCGCGATGATCATCGCCGGCGTGGTCTTTGCCATCTCGGTTCTCGCCTGCCTGTTCCTCTTCCGCCAGATCGTGATCGTGCCGCTCAATCGCTCTCGCGCGGTGATCCAGGCGCTGACGGAAGGGAACTACGAGGTCGACATACCCCAGGCCCGGCGTCGCGACGAGATCGGCTCGATCGGCCGCTCTCTGGTCACCCTGCGCGACACCCTGACCGAGGCCGCGGAGGCACAGCGGGAATCCACCTTCAAGGGCGCCGCCTTCACCGCCGCATCCTCGGCTCAGATGATCACCGACGAAGACCTCACGATCACCTATGTGAACCCGAAGATGGTCGAACTCATGCGCGCTCTCAAGGAAACCGTGCGCGAAACCATCCGCGATTTCGACGCAGAGAAGCTCGTCGGCCAACCGATCGAGATCTTCCACGGCCCCGGTCGGTTCCCGGGAAGCAAGCAGGAAATCCGCCGCGCCCTGCAAAGCCGCAAAGGTGCCCCGTTCGTCACCACCCTGCGCTTTGGCGAAGCACGCATTGCCCTGACCGTCTCCAGTGTCGTGGGCGACGCTGGCAAACCACTGGGCCACGTTCTGGAGTGGAAGGACGTGACCCAGGATTGGCTGAACCGGGCGGTAATCGAGGCCATCGAAGCCAACCAGATCAAGGCCGAGTTCGACCTCGGAGGCGATTTCCTTACCGCGAACCCCAGAGCCCGGGAGGCCCTCGGAATGGGCGAACGTGACACCCGCGGGATGGCCTTTCACGAAATGCTGCCGGGCGGGGCAGGGGACAGAACGGCGAAGACGCTTCTTCAGGACGTTGTCGGCGGCGAAGCCTACATCGGCAAGACCACCCTTCGGACGCGCGGCGCAGAAGAGCTCGTACTCGATGGCAGCATCACCTGCGTGCGCAATCCCAAGGGTGAACCGATCAGGGTCCTGTTGCTTGGCAACGATGTGACCCTGCAGGAAAAGGAGCTGAGCGACTCCCGTGCCCAGCGGCAGGTTGCGGAGCGCCAGCAGAACGAAGTTGTCGACGCGCTGCGTGTCGGCCTGCGCAAGCTCAGCGGCGGGGACCTGACGGCCTCCATCGAGAAGCCCTTTGCCGGCAGCTACGAAGAGCTCCGGGTCGACTACAACGGCACGGTGGCCAACCTGGCAAAGGCCCTGCGGGACATCGCCGAGAACGCCGAGAACATCCACAACGAGGCACGCGACATCAGCACGACCGCCGATGGCCTGTCCCGCAGAACCGAAAGTACCGCGGCCACCCTCGAGGAAACCGCCGCAGCGCTGGACGATCTGACAACCTCGGTCCGTGCGGCCGCGAGCGGTGCAGCCCGTGCAGATGAGGCGGTAACCGCGGCGAAGGGCAACGCCGAAGACAGCGGTCGCGTCGTGCTCGACACGGTCGCAGCGATGGACCAGATCGCCGAAAGTTCGGATCGGATCACCTCCATCATCAAGGTCATCGACGACATCGCGTTCCAGACCAACCTGCTCGCCTTGAATGCAGGTGTCGAAGCGGCCCGTGCCGGCGACGCAGGCCGTGGATTTGCAGTCGTCGCTTCGGAGGTGCGCGCGCTCGCACAACGCTCCTCGGATGCCGCGCGGGAAATAAACGAGTTGATCGCCAAAAGCGGAAGTCAGGTTAAGACCGGTGTCGACCTGGTCGGACGTACCGGCAACGCTCTGCGCCAGATCGTGGACTCCGTAACCGAGATCTCTACTCTCGTTTCCGACATTGCGACTTCGTCCAAGCAGCAATCCGCGAGCCTCGCCGAGATCAACAAGGCTGTTACACAGCTGGATCAGTCCACCCAACAGAACGCAGCGCGCCTTGAAGAAACCACGGCGGCCAGCGACGCCCTCCGGAATGACGCAGTCTCCCTCGTCGAAACAGTTTCACACTTCAAGATGTCCGAGGAAACCAGCGAAACCGGCGGTGTCGTACAGCAACGTCACAAAAAGCGTCAGTCTCCAACCAACCCCAAGGTGGACACACGCTCGTCCCCAGTTGCTGAAGTCGGAGTGTCGATGGCAGCCCGGGCTGCGAAGCCTATCGAGAAGGCGGCGGCTGAATGGGAAGACTTCTAGCCGGAGCCGGCAGCGCACTTCTCGATGAAGATGACGATGATCCCAGATGCTGAAATTGAACATTGATCGAAGAGGTAGTGCTGCAGGTGGCCGGGTTCACAAAAGAAATAGAGAGCGGGGAACTTCGGATCGAGCATGTGATCCAGGGGGAGTACCGGGTGTCCGACGACCCAGGGATCGTGCTCACTACGATCCTCGGCTCCTGCGTGTCACTTTGTCTGTGTGATCCGACGGCTCGGGTAGGTGGCATGAACCACTTTCTGCTTCCCGAAGGCAGTGGAAAGGGCGGGATGGGTTTCCGCTACGGTCTCCTCGCAATGGAATTGCTAATCAATGGCCTGCTGAAGAAGGGGGCTGATCGAAACAGACTGCAAGCAAAGCTCTTCGGAGGGGCAATCATGAATGACAACCTCGCGCACATTGGTGAGTCAAATGCGATCTTCGCCCGAAAGTTCCTGCAAGACGAAGGGATCCACTGCCATTCAGAAAGTCTCGGAGGCGCTCAGGCTCGTCGAATTCGCTTCGTTCCAACAACCGGTTCGGCGCAGCAGATGATGCTGCGTGAACAGATCGAACTCGAATCTCCTCCAAAGCCGCCGTCTGCCAGTACCAACAACAATGTGACACTGTTTTGAGGGGAGGCCCCGTCATGGCTGAACGGATCGTACTTGGAGAGAGGCTCGACAGCGCTGCTGCGCGAACATTGCTCTCCGCTCTCCAGGAGTGGCAGGGAGGCGACATCGAACTCGACGGCGGTGACGTACGAGGGATTGGCGGACTTGCAGCACAGGTTCTTCTCGCCGCTAGTCGGGCCTGCAAGTCGGAAGGAACGGCTTTTCGGATCATTGCGTCCGAGCCTATGCGCAAAGATCTGGAGAGACTGGGGCTCGAAGAAGAGCTGCTCGCTCAGGAAGGGCAATCATGACGATTAAGGTTCTTGCGATAGATGACTCGCGTACCATCCGAGAAATGCTGCGGCACACCCTCACCCAGGGTGGTTTTGAGGTGCACGTCGCCGAAGATGGTATCGATGGCATGGAGAAGCTTCCCCAGGTTGCCCCAGATGTCGTGATCACCGACATCAATATGCCCCGTATGGATGGCTTTGGAGTAATTAACGCAATCCGGGCCGAGGCAGAGTTCGCTGGGATGCCGATCCTAGTGCTCACCACCGAGAGCGCCCAGGATCTCAAGGAACGGGCGCGCAACAGTGGTGCAACCGGTTGGATCGTGAAGCCCTTTGATGACGGAAAACTGATCGGCACCATTCGTCGTATCACGGTGGCATGAGGACCCCATGAGCACAGCAAACGAGATAAGGCAGACCTTCTTCCAGGAATGCGACGAATTGCTGGAGGCGCTTGACGACGGTCTTTGCGAAATCGACGAAGGAATCGCTGACGAGTCCTTCGACCTGGAAACCGTCAACGCGGTGTTCCGGGCTGTTCATTCAATCAAGGGTGGCGCAGCCGCGTTTGGCCTCGATGCCCTCGTCCACTTTGCGCACCAATTCGAAACGGTCTTGGACGTGATGCGAGCAGGGGAACTGACACCCAACGATGACGTCATGAAGGTCTGTCATCGGGCGGCAGATCACCTGAGCGATCTAGTGGCTGCGGGCCGCGACAATGAGATAGTCGAGGGCGATCTCGGCACTGAAATCGCGGCGAAACTGAGCGGTCTAGTCGTAGGGTCGGAGAGCGCGAAACCGGATAATGACACTGAATCCGAAACTTTCGGATTCGTTCCGTTGGGCCTGCCGATTCCCACCAATACGGATGACGAAGACCAGGAGCTTGCGCTAAATCGCTTTTGTGTTCGGTTCACGCCTAGCGCAGGACTGTATACCAGTGGCAATGACACATCCCTCCTGTTTCGGGAACTCGCCGAACTAGGAGAACTCGAGGTAACCGCTGAAACAGATCGGCTTCCAGATCTGAAGAATGTCGATCCCGGAGAATCATATCTGTCCTGGGTTGTAATCCTACTGACCGAAGAGTCAGAGCAATCGCTGCGCGAAGTGTTCGAGTTTGTCGACGGTCTCTGTGAGTTGCAGATCAACCTCGATCTCGACGCGACGATGCCTGAGGGGTCACCAGACGCGACCAAAGATGTCGATGATGAAGCCCAGGCAAGCTCTGGCGTAGCGGCAGAAGAGAGCGATTCCCCGACAATGGTAGCTGCTTCGTCGCCTGATTCAGGAACAGAACGGGCCAAACCTGCGACTGGCCCGAAAGCAACGGTGAGGGTTAATCTCGATCTCGTCGACAGGTTGATCAACATGGTCGGGGAACTGGTTATCAATCAGGCAGTCCTGACACAGTGCATCAAGGACGCCGGGTTGTTGGATCGGGGAGAACTTTCAACGTCACTGGCGGAATTTCGAAATCTTGCCAGGGATATACAGGAAAGCGTGATGGCGATCCGGGCGCAATCGGTCAAACCGCTGTTCCAACGTATGGCGCGGATCGTGAGGGAGGCTTCCGAGCTCTCCGGTAAGGACGCCGATTTTCTGACCGAGGGCGAGACTACGGAAGTTGACAAGACGATTATTGAGCGTCTTGTCGATCCGCTGACGCACATGATCCGCAATGCTGTTGACCATGGCCTTGAACCGCCGGAGCAGCGCCGCGCCGCGGGGAAGGCGGAAACCGGTCACGTTAAACTTACCGCCGCGCATCGCTCTGGCCGGGTTCTGATCGAAGTGTCTGATGATGGAGCAGGGATCAATCGCGAGAAGGTCTTCCAGATTGCCGTGGAGAAAGGGCTGATCCCGGGGGACTCCATTCTCAAGGACGCGGAGATTGACAACCTTCTGTTTCTGCCTGGGTTTTCAACTGCCAAGGAAGTGTCGAACCTCTCTGGGCGGGGTGTCGGAATGGATGTGGTCCGGAGCGCGATCCAGAAGCTCGGCGGACGAGTAAGCATCTTCTCGCAACCGGGCAAGGGAACGACAATGTCGATAAGCCTTCCCCTCACGCTTGCGGTTCTTGACGGGATGGTCGTCGACGTTGCCGGGCAGACCATGGTCGTGCCGATCACCGCGATTGTCGAAACCCTGCGCCCCAAGGCGGAAGACATTCATCCACTAGGAGCGGATAATCAGGTTGTATCCGTCCGCAACAAGCTGGTGCCTGTAATCGACCTCGGCGTCGTTTTCGGACATCGTCGAACGCCCGCGCCGATTTCCGACATGGTGCTCTTGCTGGTCGAGTCGGACGGTTCCGAGAGTTGGGCGCTCGCAGTCGACCAGATTTTCGATCAGCGGCAGGTGGTGATCAAGGGGCTGGAAACCAACTATGGCCATGTTCCGGGCGTGGCCGCGGCGACAATCCTAGGGGACGGAAATATCGCGCTGATCATCGACCCGGAGGAAACCGCGCATCGTTCCGGCCCCGTTGCAGACGTTGGTGACCGGGCCAGATTGGAAGAGGTGTGACCATGGCTGAGACCCAGATTGCGGACTTCGGCCTGCGCGAATTGGTGACCTTTCGCGTCGGGCAGCAGGATTTCTGCATTGATATCATGATGGTACGAGAGATCAGGGGGTGGACCCCCGCGACCATTTTGCCCCATGCCCCTCCATTTGTTCTGGGGGTGATCAACTTGCGGGGGTCGATCGTCCCGATCGTGGACCTCTCTGCCCGGTTGGGTCTTCGCCCATCGGAACCGGATGATCGTCACGTCATCGTCATCGCGGTGGTCGGAACGCAGACAGTCGGGTTCCTTGTCAATGCGGTCGCGGACATCATCGGCATCAATCAGTCGGAGGTGCAACCGACGCCCGACGTCGCCTCTGACGCGACCCGCGCTTTCATCGAAGGTGTGATCGTGACCGAGGAACGCATGTTGCGCGTGATCGACATTAAGACCGTTTTGCCGAAGTCCATGGAGACGGCGGAGGCAGGATGACGGCACCGGGCGCAGAGGCATCGCGATTACCGGTGTCTGGCGACATCGAGTATTCGACCCGGGATTTCGAACGGATCGCGGACATGTTGAACGGCATCGCGGGTATCCACATGCCTGGCTCGAACGAGGCACTGGTTTTTTCGCGCCTGGCCAAACGGGTCCGGGGCCGTGGGTTCAGCCGGTTTTCGGATTACATCGCCCACATCGCCTCGGGGCAGGATCCTGCGGAGCGCGACGCCATGGTGGCGGCGCTGACAACCAATACGACGCGGTTTTTTCGCGAGGATTATCACTTTGAAACCTTCGCTCGGGATGTACTGCCAGGACTACGGGATCGCGCGACCGGTGGCGGGCGGGTTCGTCTCTGGTCTGCGGGGTGTTCCAGTGGAGAGGAACCCTACTCGCTCGCTTCGGTGGTATTGCGGCACTTTCCGGAGGTCGCGCGCCATGATGTCAGGATACTTGCCACCGACATCAATCGCGAAGTCCTGGCAACTGCGGAAGAGGGCATCTACCCGGCTTCGGCCGCGAGCGGGGTTCCTACCGACCACGCTCAATTGCTCTTCGAACCGGGAGCAAGGCCCGAGGCTGTGTCCGTTCGCCAGGAGGCGCGCGCCCTCATCAGTTTTCGCTACATGAACTTCATGGAGCCATGGCCAGTGCGGGGTCCCTTTGGCGCGATTTTCTGTCGTAACGTGATGATCTACATGCAGGAATCCACGCAGGCGCGCATCTGGGCTGCCTTGGCCAACCTTTTGGAACCCGGCGGATACCTGTTCATCGGCCATTCCGAAAGGATCGGGCCGGAGTTGCGAGATCAACTGGAACTCGTTGGAAAGACCACCTTTCGCCGCGTCTGATCCGGCGCGCAAACGGACAGAAAAAGGAATGTCATCATGGCTCTGAGAGACTCGCTTTCCATCCTGGTCGTCGATGACATGTCGACAAGCCGCAGCCTGATCATCATGGCGCTGGAAGAAATGGGCATCAAGAAGATCGACTTCAGCAAGGACGGGCCCTCGGCGCTGCAGTCCCTCGGGCAGCGTCCGGCGCACCTCGTGATTTCCGACTACAACATGCCGGGCATGGACGGGCTTCACCTCCTTCATGCGCTGCGGCAGGGAAAGACGACGCAGAAGATCGGTTTCATCCTCGTCAGTGGCCGGGTCGATCAGAAGATCCTGTCGACGGGTCGGCAGCTCGGGATGAACAACTTCATTCAGAAACCCTTTACCACGCCGCAGTTGAAGAACTGCATTCAGCAGGTTGTCGGGCCGCTGTGATCATGACGCCGCCACCGGCCCCACCTCAGCCGCTGGGCCAACTCTTGCGGCGGGTCGCGGACGAATTGCATGTGCTGCAAAGGGACGGCCGAGCATTGGAGGATGCGATCGGGCGCTCGATCCTGGGCGAGGAGCCCTCGACGCGGGAAACCCTGGAGAACCTGCAGGGTATCGACTTGATCGTGCAGACGCTGAATGAGCTCGGCGATTATGTCGGGGCGATGGGAGAAATGGTCGGGGATGCAGCGGTGCTGGATATGAGTGCGCCCCTTGCCCGGATCAGTCTGCGGGACCTTGCCCGTGCCCTCTCGGGGGGCGCGCGCCGGTCCATCGTGGACGAAGCCGGCAGAGTGACTGGGGAGGTGGACTTGTTTTGAGAGGAGGAAGCTCAATCAGATGAAAAATCGGTATAATTGCGGCGTCTGGGCTGCGGAAAGGGAGGTGTTCATGAAGTCAGGGTAAGGAGGCGTGCGCGTCAGCCGTTTCCGGTCTGTCGGGTTCCGTTGTTCGCTGCGCTTTGCAGTCTGTGAAACGGCGTAGGATGTGGGACTTGGGAGAGAGCTGAGAGGGTGTTGGCGTCAGTCAGCGTAATCCTCTAAAGGGACGCCGACGCCTCGCAAACGATCAGACAGGTCCGAGGGAGGGCCGCCGATCAACCAGAAGTGGCACTTTGCCGGCTGCTGTCCTGAGCACGGCGGCACTGCGGACGGTTGCTCGAACTGACAGTCGCTTCGTCGACAGCGGTTCGGTCAAAGGCTGCCTTACCAACCGCCGTTCCGCCGACTGTGGTTCCGCCAAAGGCAACCTTTCCAATCGGAGTTCCGCCGAAGGCAAATCTGCCCACCGCTGCTCCGCCAACGACTGCCTCGCCATGCGCCTCTCCGCACACAGATGGACCAACAAACACGACCCCACCAACCGCAACCCCACCAACCTCCTCGCCCCATCCAAGGGCCAAGGCGGCCAAGGGCTCCCTCAGCCGAAGGGATCCACCGGGTAGCCAACGCGCTTGAGGTAGAGCCCCTGCGGTGGGCAGACCGGGCCGCAGGCGGCGCGGTCGCGGGCGTCGAGGGCAGTTTGCACGTCGCCGGGGGACCATGCGCCTGCGCCGACACGTTCCAGGGTGCCGACGAAGCTGCGGACCTGGTTGTGCAGGAAGGAGCGTGCCCGGACGCGGAACCGGACCTCCGGGCCGGAGAGGCCCTCGGCGGCATAGACCGTCAGCTCGTCCAGCGTCTTCTCCGGGCTCGCGGCCTGGCAGATGGACGAGCGGAAGGTGGTGAAATCGTGCCGGCCGATCAGCAGGTCGGCCCCGGCCTGCATCGCGGCGATGTCGAGCGGGTTGTTCACGCGCCAGACCTGCCCGTGATCGTGGGTTTCCGGCGCGCGGCGCACGAGGATGCGGAACAGGTACTCGCGCTCGACGGCCGAGAACCGGGCGTGCCAGTCGTCCTCCACCCGGGCGCAGGCCACGATGGCGACCGGGTCGGGCTTGAGGTGAAAGTTCAGCGCCTCGGACAGGCGGAAGGGGTCCCACTCGCGCTCCATGTCGCAATGGGCGACCTGGCCCAGCCCGTGCACCCCGGCATCGGTCCGCCCGGCGGCGGCGATGGTATGGGCGCGCGGCTCGAGACGGGCGAGCGCGGCCTCGATGGCCCCCTGGACCGAGGGCTGGTCGGCCTGGCGCTGCCAACCGGCGAAGGGGGCGCCGTGATATTCGACTTTGAGAGCATAGCGTGGCATGGGTCGGCTCTAGCCTGCGCCACGTCGCGCGGCAAGTCCGGCGGGCGCGGGCCGCCACGCCGGGGCAAGGTAATGGCTGGTAACGCGGCGCGGGGCTGCCTATCTTGATCCGAAACCGGTATCGGGCAAGCGAACGGACGAGGCGGAAGATTGGTCATTTCATCACTTGCCGACGGGCTGATCCGCCGCGCCGACCAGGTGGGTGACCTGCTGTCGGGCTCGATGTTCGAGCCCACGGTGCGGCTTGGCGTCACCGGCCTCGCGCGGGCGGGCAAGACGGTTTTCATCACCTCGCTGATCGCCAACCTGATCGACCGGGGCCGCATGCCGGGCCTCGCGGCGGCGCAGGAGGGGCGCATCGAAGCGGCCTTTCTCCAGCCCCAGCCCGACGACACGGTGCCCCGGTTCGACTACGAGAACCACATCGCCGCCCTGACCGGCGCCGCGCCCCACTGGCCCGAGAGCACGCGCGCCGTTTCGGAACTGCGGCTCTCGCTCCGGGTCCGCCCCTCGGGCCTGCTGGCCGGGCTGCAGGGGCCGCGCACGGTGCATCTGGATATCGTCGACTACCCCGGCGAATGGCTGCTGGACCTGGCCCTGCTCGACAAATCCTATGCCGCCTGGTCCGAGGATACGCTGAAGCGCGTCGCGCCGCGCACCGAGGCGGCCGCCTTTCTCGCGCTCGCCGGGGCCGAGGACGCCACGCAGCCGCTGGACGAACCGCGCGCGCAGGCGCTGGCGCAGTCTTTCACGGCCTATCTCGAAGCCGCGCGCGCCGCGGGGCGGGCCGATCTGACGCCGGGTCGGTTCCTGCTGCCGGGCGATCTTGCGGGCTCGCCGGTGCTGACCTTCGCGCCGCTTCCGCCGCAATCGGGCGCCCCGCGCCGGTCGCTCTGGCGCGAGATGGAGCGCCGCTTCGAGGTCTACAAGTCCCGGGTGGTGCAGCCCTTCTTCCGCGATCACTTCGCGCGGATCGACCGGCAGGTGGTGCTGGTCGACCTGCTGGGCGCGCTGCACCGTGGGCCGGCGGCGGTGGCCGACACGCGCAAGGTGCTGGCCGAGATCCTCGGGGCCTTCCGACCCGGGCGCAACGCCTTCCTGTCACGCTTGCTGCGCGGGCGGCGGGTCGAGAAGATCCTCTTTGCCGCCACCAAGGCCGACCACCTGCACCACACCCAGCACCCGCGCCTGACCGCGCTGATGGAGACGCTGGTGCGCGACGCGACCGAGCGCGCCCGATTTGCCGGGGCCGAGACGGCGGCGCTCTCGCTGGCCGCCCTGCGGGCCACCACCGAGGAGACGCGCACCCACGACGGGCAGGAATTGCACATGGTGCGCGGACGCCTGCTCGACAGTGGCAAGGCGGCGGCCTTTTATCCCGGCGAGCTGCCGGAGAGCCCCTCGGCGCTGTTCGACAGCGGTCGCACCGGCTGGCTGGACGAAAGTTTCGAGGCGATGTCCTTTGCGCCGGCGGCGCTTACCCTGCGCCCCGGCGAGGGGCCGCCACATATCCGGCTGGACCGCGCAGCGCAGTTCTTGATCGGGGACCGGCTGTGAGGCTGCGGCTGCGCGATGCCCGCCTGACCGACGCGGTCGCGCTGGGCCGCATCCTGTGGCATACCCAGCGCGAGGCGGACTGGATGCCGCATCTCTACGGGCGGGTGGACTGCATCCGCTACTGCGCGGTGATGATTGCGCGGGGCTGGGTGCGGGTGGCCAGCGTCAACGGCGCGGTGCGCGGCTTTCTCGCCCGCGACGGCGAGGAGATCTGCGCGCTCTACCTCGACGCGCGGGCCAAGGGGCTCGGGATCGGCAAGCAGATGCTGGACGAGGCCAAGCAGGAGGCGCGGGCGCTGTGGCTGCGCTGTTCGCAGGACAATGGCGGGGCCCAGCGGTTCTACCTGCGCGAGGGCTTTGTCGAACACGCGCGCGGCGACGGGCGCGATCGGGCCGAACAGCTGCCCGACATCACCTACATCTGGGCCGGGGAGGCGTGTGCATGACCAAGGGGCCGGTGCTGATCGATCTGGAAGAGGAAGGGCAGGGCACCCACGTGGCCGAGGCGCCGCCGGTGCCCGACCTCGGGCTTCCCGCACCCGAGGGGCAGGCGATGCAGATGGCCGCACGCCTCGCCGCGCGCCGGCCCTCCCGTCTGACCCGGTGGTTCTGGGGCCTCGCGGGGGCGGGGCTGGGCGCGGTGGTCTCGGTGGCCGCGTGGAACTTCGTCACCGACCTGCTGCAGCGGGTGCCGGTGCTGGGCTGGCTCGTCACCGTGATCTTCACGGCGCTGCTCTTCGTCGCCCTGCTGATCGCGCTGCGCGAACTGGCGGCCTTCGCCCGGCTCGGGCGGATCGACTCGCTGCGGCGCGAGGCAGACGCGGCGCTTGCCGAGGACGACCTCAAGGCCGCGCGCGCGGTCTCGGACCGTCTGCTGGCATTCTATGCCCATCGCGAGGAAACCCGATGGGGGCGCGAGCGGCTGAAGGAGCGGGCGGCTGAACAGTTCGACGCCGCCGCCGTGCTGGCCCTCGCCGAGTCCGAGCTGCTGGCCCCCCTTGATGCCGCCGCGGTGCGCGAGGTGGAGGCCGCGGCGCGGCAGGTGGCGACGGTCACCGCGCTGGTGCCGCTGGCGCTGGCCGACGTGATCACCGCCCTGACGGCCTCGCTTCGGATGATCCGCCGCATCGCCGAGATCTACGGCGGGCGCTCGGGCTTTCTGGGCAGCTGGCGGCTGACACGGGCGGTGTTCACCCACCTCGTCGCCACCGGCGCAGTGGCTGTGGGGGACGATTTCCTCGAACCCATTCTCGGCGGCTCGCTGCTGACCAAGCTGTCGCGCCGTTTTGGCGAGGGGCTGGTCAACGGCGCGCTCTCGGCCCGTGTCGGCGTCGCCGCCATCGAGGTCTGCCGTCCGCTGCCCTTTACTTCGGTGCGCCGTCCCTCTGTGCGAACCATCGTGCGCCGGGCGCTTACGGGTCTGTTTTCCAAGGAAAAGGCCTGACATACTGCCACCCGTAGCGGCCGCGACCGGCGGCCAGCCAGCAGGGGGCGGTCGATGACGGATCACGGACACTCGCCGGAAGAGATCGCCGCGAGGATCGACGCGCCGCCCGGACGGGGCATCCTGCGCGACCTTGTCTACGGGGCCATCGACGGATCGGTCACCACCTTCGCCATCGTCGCCGGGGTGGCGGGGGCAGGGCTCTCGCCCTTCGTGATCGTGGCGCTGGGCTTTGCCAACGTGCTGGCCGACGGGTTTTCCATGGCCGCCAGCAACTACTCGGGCACCAAGGCCGATCAGGACAACCTGCGCCGCATCCGCGCCATCGAGACGCGGCACATCGCCAAGTACCCCGAGGGCGAGCGGGCCGAGGTGCTTGCCATCCTCGAACGCAAGGGGCTCTCGGGCACCGTGCTGGAGGAGGCCACGGACGAGATCACCTCGAACCGCGACAACTGGGTCGACCTGATGATCGAGGGCGAATACGGGCTGGGCGGGGTGGACCCGCACCCGATGCGGGCGGCCCTGGCGACTTTCGGCGCCTTTCTCGTCGCGGGAATGGTGCCGCTGGTGCCCTTCATCGCCTCGCTGCCGGGGCCCTTCACCATCTCGGCCTGGATGACCGGGTGCAGTTTCTTCGCCATCGGCGCGCTCAAGAGCATCTGGTCGCTCTCGCCCTGGTGGCGTTCGGGCCTCGAGACGCTGGGCATCGGCGGGGCCGCCGCCTCCATCGCCTACCTCGTCGGGACGCTGTTCAGCGCCTGAAAGGCCCGGTTCCCCGTGTATTTCGGGCCCCGGCCTGCTCTGGCGGACTTTACCCTGCGTGCCGGCGTGCCTATAACGCGCCCCATGAGCTACACGAGCCTCATTATCCGTCGAATTAGTATCCCGGCGCTCTGATCCACGAGCCGCCGGGCAAAGGTGTTCGAGCCCTCGCACCGACCGCACCAATTTCACGCCAGATCACCGACGAAGGACGCCACCGATGTGCGCCGACACACCTGAATACAAAGACACGCTGAACCTGCCCAAGACCGACTTCCCGATGCGCGCGGGCCTGCCCAAGCGCGAGCCCGAGTGGCTGGAGCGCTGGGCCAAGATCGGCGTCTACGACCGCCTGCGCGAGAAGGAGGGCCGCCCCTCCTTCGTGCTGCACGACGGTCCCCCCTATGCCAACGGCCACCTGCACATCGGCCACGCGCTGAACAAGACCATCAAGGACATGATCGTCCGCAGCCACCAGATGATGGGGTTCGACAGCCGTTACGTCCCCGGCTGGGATTGTCACGGTCTGCCCATCGAGTGGAAGATCGAGGAACAGTACCGCGCCCAGGGCAAGAACAAGGACGAGGTGCCGATCGTCGATTTCCGCCAGGAATGCCGCAAGTTCGCCGAGGGCTGGGTCGATATCCAGCGCGAGGAGTTCAAGCGCCTTGGCGTCACCGGCAACTGGGCCAACCCCTACCTGACGATGGACTTCCACGCCGAGGCGGTGATCGCCGACGAGTTCATGAAGTTCCTGATGAACGGCACCCTCTACCAGGGCTCCAAGCCGGTGATGTGGTCGCCGGTGGAAGAGACCGCGCTGGCCGAGGCCGAGGTCGAGTACCACGACAAGGAAAGCTTCACCATCTGGGTGAAGTTCAAGGTGGTTGAAAACCGCCCCGGCCTTGGCGCCGGGGCCTCTGGCGACGAGGTCCCGGGGCAGGCCCGGGACGCGGGTGATCTTCTGGGGGCCTACGTGGTGATCTGGACCACCACGCCCTGGACCATCCCGTCGAACAAGGCCGTCGTCTTCGGCGCGGACTATGCCTATGGCCTCTACGAGGTCACCGGCACGCCCGAGGAATGCTGGCTGAAGGTCGGCGAGAAATACCTGCTGGCCGACAAGCTGGCGGCGCAGACCTTTGCCAAGGCCCGTCTCGAGGACGGCCAGTGGACCCGCGTCCGCGACGTGCCCACCGAGGAACTGGCCGCCCTCGCGCTCCAGCACCCGCTGGCGGGCGCCGAAGGCGCAAACGGCGAATGGGACGATGTCCGCGACTTCCGCGCCGCGCCCTTCGTCACCGACGAGGAAGGCACCGGCTTCGTGCACTGCGCGCCCTCGCACGGGATGGAGGAATACGAGCTCTACCGCGATCTCGGGATGCTGGAGCAGGTCATCACCTACAACGTGATGGACGACGGCTCCTTCCGCGAGGACCTGCCGTTCTTCGGTGGCCGGCAGATCCTGCGCAACAAGGCCAAGAACGGCAGCTGGGAAGGCGACGCCAACAAGGCGGTCATGGACAAGCTGATCGAGGTCGGCGGCCTGCTGGCGCGCGGCAAGATCAAGCACAGCTACCCGCACTCCTGGCGCTCCAAGGCGCCGGTGATCTACCGCAACACACCGCAGTGGTTCGCCGCCATCGACCGCACGCTCGATGACGGCATGGGCAGCTACGGCAGCACCATCCGCGAACGGGCGCTGGCCTCGATCGACCAGCTGGTCAAGTTCACCCCGCAGACGGGGCGCAACCGCCTGCACTCGATGATGGAAACCCGTCCCGACTGGGTGCTCTCGCGCCAGCGCGCCTGGGGCGTGCCGCTGACCTGCTTCACCAAGGCAGGGGCGCTGCCGACCGACGCCGACTACCTGCTGCGCAACGCCGAGGTGAACGCACGCATCGTCGCCGCCTTCGAGGCCGAGGGCGCCGATGTCTGGTTCACCGAGGGCTTCAAGGCCAAGGTGCTCGACGGGATCGTCGACCCGGAGGCCTACGAGCAGGTCTTCGACGTGCTCGACGTCTGGTTCGACTCCGGTTCGACCCATGCCTTCGTTCTGCGCGACCGCGCGGACGGGACAGAGGACGGCATCGCCGACGTCTACATGGAAGGCACCGACCAGCACCGCGGCTGGTTCCACTCCTCCATGCTGCAGGGTTGCGGCACCAAGGGCCGCGCGCCCTACCGCAACGTGGTGACGCACGGCTTCACGCTGGACGAGAAGGGCAACAAGATGTCCAAATCGCTCGGCAACACCATCGTGCCCGAGGAAGTCATCAAGCAGTACGGCGCCGACATCCTGCGCCTCTGGGTGGCCCAGACCGACTACACCGCCGACCAGCGGATCGGGCCGGAGATCCTGAAGGGCGTCGCCGACAGCTACCGCCGCCTGCGCAACACCATGCGCTACATGCTCGGCTCGCTTGCGGACTTCACCGAGGCCGACCGCATCGAGGCATCCGAGATGCCCGAACTGGAGCGCTGGGTGCTGCACCGCCTTGCCGAACTCGATGAGGTGGTCAAGACGGGCTACAAGTCCTTCGACTTCCAGGGCGTGTTCAGCGCGGTGTTCAACTTCGCCACCGTCGAACTCTCGGCCTTCTACTTCGACATCCGCAAGGACGCGCTCTATTGCGACGGCGACACCACCCGCCGCCGGGCAGCGCGCACCGTGCTGGACCTGCTGTTCCACCGCCTGACCACCTGGCTGGCCCCGATCCTCGTCTTCACGATGGAAGAGGTCTGGCTGGAGCGCTTTCCGGGCGAGGACAGCTCGGTCCACATGGTCGACATGCCCGAGACGCCCGCCGCATGGCGTGACGACGCGCTTGCCGCCAAGTGGGCCGGTGTCCGCCGCGCCCGCCGCGTGGTGACCGCCGCGCTGGAAATCCAGCGGACCGAAAAGGTCATCGGCGCCTCGCTCGAAGCGGCTCCGGTGGTGCACGTCGAAGAGGCCGACCTGCTGGCGGCGCTGAAATCCATCGCCTTCGACGATATCTGCATCACCTCGGCCATCTACCTGACCGGCGACCCGATGCCGAACGATGCCTTCCGCCTGCCGGAAGTGCCGGGGGTCGGCGTGGTCTTCGAGAAGGCCGACGGAGACAAGTGCCAGCGCTGCTGGAAGATCCTTCCCGACGTCGGCACCCACAGCCACGCAGGCGTCTGCAACCGCTGCAACGACGCGCTGAGCTGAGATAGGGAAAGGGCCGGGGGGAAACCTCCGGCCTTTTTCGTGGGGGAGGGAGGGGCGTTCCGGAACAGGGCAGCGCCCTTGGCGCTCGGCGGCATGGGGCGCTGGGAGTCCATCGCAAAAAATCAAAGATCCGGCCCCTTGTCTTTTATTGCAAGGGGCAAATCCCGGTATTAGTGTTTCAATTGAATTACTAAGGAGAATTGCAATTGGGGTTTAGGGTTTCTTATCTTGCCAGCAAGGCATCTCCGGAAATACTCGCGGACCACTTGAGTTTGACGCTCGGCGAACCCGTAACTGAAATGCCAAGCGACGATTGGTGGATTGCCACGCTCAAAGAGAGTGGTTGGACATTGCTGTGGTCAGAAAGCGAAGACTTCGGTCAGAAGTCTGTTGGTCGAGTAGCTGAGCTTTCGAAGCAGTTTGACACGTATATCTGTGAAGTAAATGAAACGGTTATGTGGAGTTCGGCCGAACTCTGGAAAGATGGCCGGCAGGTTTGGAAGGTAACACACGCTGGTGATGGCGATGATATCTTTGATTTGTCGCAAACCGGTGCTCTGCCGGAAGGCTTTCCGGCCCTGAAACAAGAGCACATTTCTGCGCAACAGAACGATGGCGAGGGCGTCGACCACATATTCGATATCCCGCTCGATCTGGCCGCACTGGATTTTGGCTTCAGGCACGACCATTACCTGGAGCAAGGCGATGTCGAGGCCTTTCTTACCATTGCCAAGCCTCAGAAGAAGGGCCTCCTTTCCCGTATCTTCGGTCGCTAAGTCGTACCCCCGCATCGCCGACCATCACGGTCGGCAGACCATTCCGCCGCTACCTCTTGAACAGCAACTCCTGCGCCGACTTGTCCGGCAGGGTCTTGCGCAGCTCCGCGTGCAGCCCGCGTCCGGCCTGAACCCCGGGGCGGGCGGCCACGGTATCCAGCCAGCGGGCGAAATGCGGCTTGTCGTCGATCATCTGCTCCTGTCGTTTCCACAGGTGGGCCCAGGGCCAGATCGCCATGTCGGCGATGGAAAAGTCGTCGCCCGCGACGAAGGCGTGCTGCGACAATTGCTTGTCGAGGACACCGTAGAGCCGCGCCACCTCCTTGCGGTAGCGGTCCTTGGGGTAGGGCAGGTCCTGCGGTGGGTCCATCTCGGGGGCGTACTGGAGGAAGTGGTGGGCCTGACCCGCCATCGGGCCGACCCCGCCCATCTGCCACATCAGCCATTCGTCCACCGCGATGCGCTCGCGTTCGGTCTTGCCGTAGAACTTGCCGGTCTTGCGGGCGAGGTACTGCAGGATCGCACCGGACTCGAAGACCGAGATCGGCGCCCCGTCCGGCCCGTCGCGGTCGACGATGGCGGGCATCCGGTTGTTGGGCGAGATCGCGAGAAAATCCGGTGCGAACTGCTCGCCCTTCTGGATGTTCACCAGGTGGGTCTCGTAGTCGAGGCCCATCTCCTCGAGCGCGATGGAGATTTTCCAGCCGTTGGGCGTGGGCCAGAAGTATAGGTCAATGGTCATGAAAGCCTCCCGTGTCGGGAAGGATCATGACGCTTTCTGCGCCGCGGGCAAGGGCAGGGTGACGTTTGGCAGCGCAACCAGTCGTGACCAGCGCCGGGCCGGGGTCTCCGGCAGGCCGCGCCGCAGGGCCGCCAGCGTCAGACGGTCGGGCTGGCGCATCAGCTCGTTGTAGAAGCGCAGCGTGCCGGGGCGGGTGTAGACCGACCAGTGACAGATACGCCGGTCCGGCTCTCCGATCGGGGTGCCAAGCCGGGCGAGGTGGGTGCGGGTGGTATCGCAGTCGATCTGCAGGTTCAGCACGTTCGGCAGGTCGAGGCCCGAGCCGAGCGCTCGGTCGCCGCGCTCGCCGGGCGCCACGAGGCGCTCGAACAGGAAATCGAACATGTCGTTCTCGCGGCTGGTCACGTTGAAGAACTCGCAGGTGCGCCCGGCCGGGGTCTGCAGCGCGGCGCGCGTGCGCGAGAGAAAACCGGCGCCCGCCATCGACACGATCCGGTCGACCGATCCGGCGGGCAGGTGGTGCAGCGCCTCGAGCGCCAGTTCGATGCCCATCGAATGGGCGAGGATGTGGACGGGGCGCCCGGGAGTGTGGCGGTGCACCTCGGCCATGACCCGGGCCAGCGCACGACCTGCCTGCACGGCGCGCTGCTGCGCGGCCCAGGGCAGGCCGCGCGCGTCCCACCCAAAGGCGATGGCAAGGCCCTCGCCCGCGTGGCCGGTGCCGAACCCCAGCTGGCGCGGCCAGCTGGGCGCACGCCACGGCATGTCCTGAGGATGCAGCGCCATGATGTGGAGATGGGGGCAGTGCTGGAGAACGCCGGGGCGGTACTTGTAGCCGTGGATCATCACGATCACCGGCCCCTGGTCCTCGTGGCGTGCAATGGCCTCCGCGACGCTGCGCTTGCCGCGATGCAGATGTGCCTGTTCCCCTCGTGCATTGATCCTGATGATCGGCATGGCATCTCTCACACTATATGTTGTGTTGCCCTATGGCCGATGCATATGACGCGGGCGTGACGCGCGCGTTACAGCCATGTGACCGGGGGATTGAGTGGTTGACGCGCAACATAACGGGGCGTAAAGCGCCGTTCAGACGACGTGGCGATTTGTTATCGGATTTTTGCGTCTTTAACTAGTTGGGATTTATAAATTAATTGGTGATTTTGTGGGGTGAGGCATACCTTGGGGAATACTTCCCTCGTGCCTCACCTAACCTACCTTCCTCGAAAGCTCCTGTCTGGCCTGCTCTGCGCAGGCGTCGATGTACTTCGCGAGGTCCGAAATGTGGACGCAGCGGGGTGCCTTTTGGCCTTCGCCCAACCTAGTCAGAGGTAAAGGGATTTCGCCGCTTTCCAGTTTTCGGAGGAATACTTCTCGGCTCATGCCGCCGAAGTAGTCTGCGCGAAGGGCGTCAACGGAAACCAACGGGTTCCCTTCATACTTCGCGGTAAGTAGCCAGAACGTATTCAAGCCGCGGCCTCCTGATTGGTCGCCCAGCCGCCCCATTGGTCGGCCATGGCGGCGGCAATGCCGGGAAAGGTTTTGCTTCGCTGCTTCCATCGACCTGGTCCGGGGCTGGCGCGGTGGATGGCGGACCAGCGTTTGTGATCTTCCGTTCCCTTGTCTGGCGGTGTGAGCCTGTCGGTGGGCGAAAGGGGTGGTAAGCCACGCAGATAGAGGCCTGTCGCCTTGAACGCGGGCTCGCCGAACCACCACGGCTGAACATGCTGCGCTGCGGGTTGATAGTTCTCGATCCGCGCCTTTGCATGCCGATGCATCACGGGATTCTCTACGGCCACTCGCGGAACCGGTGCGTTCCAGCAGGCGGAGAACAGTGCTGCGCCTTCGTCGAGCTCCGCCCACATGTCCGGTAGGCTGCGGCCCTTGGGTGGAGCACTGAGCCAGCGCACGCCGCTGTTACAGAGGCGGGTGCAGGGTGGATGCATGACGGCTAGCAGGTCCCAGCTCATGCCCAGCACATCGCGGATGTCGCATTGCATGTGCCGGTTGCTGCGGTCATCCGCTGGGAGTAGATCGCAGGACCAGGCGTCATGACCCCGTTCAAGGAAAGCACGCCGCACCACGCCCGAAGTCTCACAGCCAATCAGGACACGCAGGGCCTTCATGCTGCTACCTCGGCCCGCGCCTCGCGGCGAGCAAGGGTCATCAGTCTGCCCTTGACCGAGTTGGATCTACGGCCGAGGGCTCGAGCGATCTCGGCGACGGGCGAACCTTCAAGCTCCATTTTCAGGATGCGCTTGTCTTCTTCGGCCGTGAAACGACGCAGAACGTGGTTGCCGCGCTTGATCTCCATGGGCCCGGTCCATGGGGGCGGGTTTTCGCACTGGGTCGGGTGATCAGCCCCGAGCTTGAGGCAATGATAGTAGACTGCGCTCGCGGACATGCCGGTGCGCTCGGCGATAGCGGTATAGCTCAGTCCGTCCTCGCGCAGTGCGGCGGCCTTCTCGGTGAGCTTGTCGGTGTACTTTGGTGAGGGCATTGCGATCTCCTGCTTTCCGTCGCTGCCCCCTCTCGCGAGGGGGCAGAAAGAGAAATCAGGCGCTTTCGGGGGTGCCGAAGAAGAGGGGCAGCTCGGTAGCTTCCTGAGCCCGGTCTACGGCTTGCTTGAAGGCGGCTTCGAAGGACTTCTCCGGGTTGTAGAGCGTCATGATGAATTTCACCGTGCTGCCGCTCTTGCGGTAGCGGAACCGCACGGCCATCCGGTAGGGCGCGTCACCCCGGAAAACAGGGATGGTGATGATGAGCAGGTTCGGGATGCTCAGCGGCTTTCCTGCGGCGTCCTTGTGCTCGCTGGAGAACATGATCTGGGCCTCGCCGGTATCCCGGTTCGTGGTGACGGAGAGGTCGCTGGTCTCGAATACCTGGAACTGCTTGGACATTTGCAGCAGCTGGGACAGCTGGCCGAATTTGCCCTCGATCTGGTTCGCGGTGCTGATCAGGCGGTTTTCCCAGCTCTGGTTCTGCTCACTCTCGGCGCGGTTCAGGATCGCGGGAGTCGGGTCCATGATGTCCTTGGCGTTTGCCTCGATGAACTCGCCCATTTCGTCCTTGTCGAGCGGTTTGCCAGAAATGCCGATCCATGCCTTCCACTCGTCCGAGAGTGGAAAGCTGTAGACGGCGCGGTGGTGGCAATGGCGCGCGGTCTCGTCGCCAGTGACAGAGTCGGGATTGATCGGCCCTTCGGCGTGATAGTCGGCAATGCAGGTCAGTTTGGGCGCCGCCATGTCGGGCTTGGCGAAGAGGGCGGACGTCTCGCCCTTGAAGCGGTTAGCCCAGTGGATCAGGCTCCCGAGTTCTTCGAGCGCTGCGGTGCCTTTGCGGCGCGCAGGTTTCAGGTACTCGGCGGCGGAGCGCAGGTCGCTGGTGATGTTCTCGATCTTCCGGTGCGTGGGCAGCGCCAGCATGGTCGCTTTGGACAGGTCGAGCTTCTCGGGAAGGTCTACGGGGTCGTGGCGTCCGAGCTGCTCCATGACCTTGCGCATGGTTTCAGCGGTGTTCTCGGGTGTTTGGATCTCTTCGAAGTCCATTGGTTCACTCTCGATGGGTTTCAGGGTTGGGGGTTAGTCGGCGTCGCGGACCTCGCCGGTGTCAGGGTCGAAGTCCGCGACGTCGCGGACGGGTTCGTTCATCTGCCGCATCATCGGGCTGTAGAGCGTTAGCTCACCCTGATCGTTGATGAACGCCGCGGCGCTGGAGGGGGGCTTCTTCGGGCCCTTGAAGGTGGCGGTGGCACCCATCGCGACGTCGCCCGAGTTGCCAAGCGCATAACTGACAGTGATTGTCATGCTGCCCGAGCAGCCTTTCGCGCCGTGCTCGCCTTTGTGGTCGAGCAGATCGACCTGCAGCTGCCGGTGGTCCTTCATGAGTTCGCGGAGGAAGTCGCCGCCATCGAACAGGGACAGGATCTGTTCGAGGGTGCGCATCCGATAGGGATCGTTGTTTTCGACCTTGAATGTGGCCGGGGGCTTCATTGCTGTCATCACGCGTGAATCCTCTCTGTTAACGCGGGCTGGCGATCCGTCCTCGCCAAGCGTCGAACTCGGTTAGGACGGTGTGGAATCGGTTGGCGGCCTCCGCACTGCTGTCGAGCTCCCGGCGGCTGGCGACGTTGCAGCAGGTCCGGAGATACTCGGCGGTGGCGGAGGCGTTGAACTGGCCTTGGGGGAGGCCAGAACGGACAGCGGCGAAGCGCTGGAAGCGGGGGTCATTGCAGAGGATCCCGGCTCTTCGAGCTAACGGGCTCTGCGGGTCTTTCGGTTGCTGCTCCAAGGTGTCGTTCCCGGCAATGGGGGCGCGGCCGGCTTCGTGAGTGGTGGCTGTTTTTGCCGCGCCCCGGGTGGTGTTCAGAGGAATTGCACGGCGACGTAGAGGCCGACCGCGACCCAGAAGATCACGGTCGCGATGGCGGCCCATGCAAACGCTCGCAGGGCACTCAGGTTGTCGAGATGCTCGACCTGGTGCCAGTTGTCAGGGATGGCCCCTTGGTGCTGCGCGTCCTTGTGGTCCATCTTCTTCGTGACGCAGTTCATGCCTGCACCCATTGGGCAAACAGCCAAAGAGCGATCAGCAGCAACAGGATGGTGGTTGTGCTGCGCAGGGGAGCAGGTTGTGGGGCCCGATCAAGCAACGCGACGTAGCTCCGGAAGAGCTCAGCCGCCAGCGATGCCATGAGCATGACGAAGAGCGTGATCGCGCCGTATCCGAGGGCGGTGGAACTGATCATGCCGCGAGCTCCTGCGCCATGCGGTCAATGGCCTTGATCCAGTTGGCGACGGCTTCTTCGGAGTCCGCGCCTTGTTCGTAGATGCCGAGCACGCTGATCTCGGCGAAGAGGCGAGAGCTCTGCTTATCGTCAACAAAGGTGCCGCCATAACGAATGCAGGCAAATTCCATCGCTGCCACGCGGGCGGCGGGGTCAAGGTTCTTGAGCCTGTCGGCGAGTTCGGTTCGGGCTTGGCCGAGGTGGGCCGATATCTGCGCGGGGTTGGTCGCTTGAAAACTGCTGCTTGTGCTGACTTGAGCCTGCATCTTGCACCTCCATCGGTGAGTGATGGAGGGCAACGTATAGGCCTATAAGCCTATGTCAACAACATTAATAGGCCTATAAGCCTACTAATGGGCTGTGATGCGGGTCGTGCTCGTGCAACAACCGGTTTAAAAAATGTGTTTTCGATTCTCTTCTTCGGAGGTGCTGCGACGGAATACGCCTCGCATTGACGCTTCGGAAACCACGGCTGCGCCTTTTGGCGGGCGCGATTTGGCCCGGCTTGGGGGTGACGGATGAGATCGGTTGGGGGAGAGAAGGACTAAGTATGACCGATCAAGAGATCATTCGGGCTCTTCGGAGTCTTCTGTCTGGGGGAGATGAGCAGCAGCAGCTAAGCCTCGTCCGTACCCTAAGAGCTCGCGGAGCAAGTGATCAGGTAGAGAGAGCGCTAGGCGCACAATTTCTTGCTGTTCTGGGGTTCGAGCTTCGCCCATGAAATCTTCAAGCGTCGTCCCGAGGGCGGCGCAGATTTTTCGCATGGTGGCTACGCGGGGGCTTTTGTTGTCCCGGAACATGGTGCGGATGGTGCTGTTGGCGAGGCCAGCTTGCACCGCCAGGTTCGAGACGTTGAGCTCGGGGTCGGCATCAATCACTGCCTTTAGGCGGACCAGGAACGGCTCGGTGATGCGTGTTTCTTCCATAGCGTATTTTAGGCCTATCTTGCCGCGCCCAGAAATCGGCTAATAGTGCTTGACCTTAATAGGCCTAAAAGCCTATTCATTCGGATCATGGAGCAGTTTCTGAAAGATGTGAGCGACTACGCCGCGCAGGTGAACCTGAAGCCTTCAACGGTTATTCAGCGAGTCGGCGTGAGTGGAGACAAGTGGCGGCGCTGGCAAAGTCGCGAGAGCAGCCCAACGCTTCATACCGTCGATCGGATCATGAAATTTATTTCTGACAATCCGCCGCCCGAGCGCAGCGACGACCAGGCGGCGGCAGCATGAGCGATCAGGTCAAAGGTTTTCTGAGGTTCACCAGCCACACAAAGAGGATTGGGTGCAGTGAGGGCGCGTCTTGAGCGTGTCGGCGGGCAAATCATCCGTGTGCGCCTCCTCTCGTGCGCGGGTGAAGGGGGCAGGCCGTTTCGAGTGGCAACAAGGGCGGCCTGCCCATCTAGATTTGGAGTTTCCGGCATGAAGCACGTCAACCCGGGCAGCGTTGCAGTCGGCGCCCGTCTTTCCCGTACCACGCCGGCTAACTCCATGTCGCGGTCCGAAATTTTGGATATCCACGTTAAGCGGGCTTTGCCGCTTGCACGGGCCCGGAACGCGGAAGAGGCAGGGATCTCGGCAGATGCCTTTCGCCGGTGGTTTGCCCCCAAATTTGCGGAGTTCCTAAGGGCAAACTTTGCCACCCCTGAGCATGTCGCTGTGCAGTTTGGGGTGCGGAACTCGACCGCATATAACTGGTGGTCGGGGACAAACAGGGCGAGCGGCGACACCGTGGCGCTGACCTTCCTCCACTTTCCAGAAGCTTCTGCTTGGTTTCTTTCCGAATGGGAGCGGCAAAAGTGACGGATGGGCTAGATGTGCTCGTTGAGGACCTTCTCAAGGTCGAGTGTCAGTTCCTCGGCCTTGTCGAGAAATCTGCTGAGCGCTTCAAACGCGGGTATATCGCAGAGTGGCGCCGGTTCGTCCAAGGCGACTTGAAAGTCAACAACGTAGTCGTCGTGGATCGTTGCTTTGGCCGGCGTTCGAGCAATAAATACCTCGTTCTTTGCGGTGTTCCATACTTTTGGAACCTGCGTCGAGACGCGATAGACCCCGGTTCCGGAGATACTCGGGCGCTGCAAGATCACCGCCGTTGTGTTAATCGCGAACCCAACAGTGTGTTTGGCATTTGCAAGCTGTGCGATTCTTCTGATCGTGTCATTGCCCCCGATATACCCTTTCCCAGTGTAGTATGGTTCCTGACTGTAAATGGAATCCCTCAGCACCTCAGGGATAATGTTCTTTTTCTCAACACGGCCCCTCATGTCGGACGGGTCCCGGGACCACGGCATGTGGAGATTCCCTCTCTTTGGCAACTTTCCAAGGGCTTTGGTCGCAGAATAGATTGCCTGGTCGAAGGCATTCTTCCCGCTTTGGATCGCCTCGGCCGCCAGTCTCTCCATTTTAAACGGATAGGGCTGAGTTATTCGAAACTTGTAAACAAAGTCACCGGTCGCAATTTCGGGGTACTCAACTACCGAATAGGGCCTCGTTGGCACGACGTTTGGCGGAACAAGCTTCTCGGAGAAAAAGTCAGAGCTGGCCTGCCTAAGTTCATCCAGAGCCGCCCGCGCAATCAGGATGGTCTTTCTAGGTTCTTGGAGGCGGTGCATTCATGATCCTTCAGGGCTACGGCGGCAGTTCCCGAAATAGTGGTTCCAAAGTTTTGGACCAGCTTTCTATAAAGTGTCTAGTCGTTGACAGAATGCCAGCCGGCGACTTGGCGCTCCATGCAGTAAACCACCATAGCCCAGTCCGGGCGCCACTTCTCGTCACATGCGACTTGTATCTGGATGCCAGTCTGCTCGGGGACGCTGGCTACAGTATCGGCAAGCTTGTTGATGGCATCCATCTGCTTGTCCGTGCAGTAGGAAACCATGTCCCATTTTATTCCCCACTTCGCCGCACAGTGGTCGAGCGTCTCGTCAAAGATTGGGCCCGTGTTGTTTCTGACAAAGGCGAATTTCTCGAAGCCTTCTTTACGGCGATCAATGCAGTAAGCAATCATGTCGTATTTGGCTCCCCACTTCGCGGAGCACTCGGCCTTTACTTCTGCTTCACGAAAATCGAGTTCCTCGGCCATCGCGGCCGGGGCCAGGAGTTGGCTTGCGATAAGGGCCGGAATTGTCAGTCTCAAATCATTGTTCCTGTTTCTGACTGTGATGTTGAAGGGAAACCTGTTCGCAAAGCGTCTAAAAAACAAGCGATTAGTGCGGTTCAAGACGTCGCGGTTGGCGGAAAGGGTAGTTCCGCGGTAACGCCGAAACGGGGGCAGGCGCACTTGCAGGTGGCTCCTCAATACCTCTCTGTTGGACTTGGGGCGCAGGGCCGCTGCGGTGGTCACGCGCCCTCTTTCTCTGGAGGCGCGCTTTGACGCCTTGGCAGAAAAAGGTCGTGATCGGGGATTGCACCCTCTACCTCGGGGATATGCGCCAGGTGCTTCCTGCGCTCAATCTCCGCGCCAACATGACCATGTCAGACCCGCCTTACCGGATTGTCAGGGGGGGCAACTCCACCGGCGAAATGGGCGGTTGCTTTTCGCGCGATCGATACAGTGGGAACGGCGAGCTGTTTCCGATTGTTGAGTGGGCCGACATGGCGCCGTTGATCTACGCGGCCTCGGCCGAGAGCTCAGACGCCGTGATCATGACTTCCGACCGTGAGGAATGCGCTGCTCGGATGGCCTTTGAAGAATCCGGTTTTGGATTCCATCGGTTGCTGGTCTGGGACAAGGCGACGGTGACGCCAAACCGCTGGTACATGCCGAACTGCGAGTTTGGTCTCTATCTCTATCGGGGCCGCGCTCGCCGGATTACTGACTGCTCCTCAAAGGCGCTAATTCGGGTGCCACATCGGGACGTGACGGATCATCCGACCGAGAAACCCACGGCGCTGCTGCAGCACTGGATCCGTAACTCGACCGAACCCGGCGACCTGGTCCTTGATCCCTTCGCGGGTTCGGGCTCGAGCTGTGTCGCCGCGATCAAGGCGGGCCGCCGTGCAGTTGGCATCGAGCTGGACCCGAAATGGTTTGAGGTCGCCTGTGAGCGGGTTGCTGCAGCCCGGTATGTGCCGGGCCTGGAACTGACCGTTTCGGCCTACGAGCAGCAGGAGCTCGGACTGTGACGTCGCTTTCGCCGATCTTGAAGCCTGTCGATGCAGACGAGCTGGAGCTCTACCCGATCTCGGTTAAGGATCGGTTGGACTCCCACTATTTCATGCAGTGGAACCTGAAGCGCTGGCGCGCGAGTGAGTTCCGCCGGAAGGCGGATCCCGAGGTGGGCTGGTATGGGTTCAATCTCTTCTGCATCGCGCAGGACGAGACCCCGGTGGGCACGTTGCCATGTGACGAAGAGCAGCTTGCCTATGAACTGCGCGTCCCGCTGGAAAAGTGGCGGGCGATGATGGAGCGCAAGATCACACCGCTGCACAACTGGCACCGGGTCCGGTGCGATAATGGAGAGGTCCGCTTCGCGCATCCAATCGTCACGCTGGTGGCCGAGGACGCGTTGAAGTCGAAGAGGCTCAACGCCGCGGCTAATGCGAATGAGCGCCACCGGAAACGCGTGATCAGTATTCGGAAGAGCTTGTCGGGGATTCCTGGCGCTTCCCGGTTTGCCGAGGGTGACGCTTGGGTCGAGCAGATCAGCGATTGGATCGAGGCCCAATATCCGGGTCGTAGCTGCACCATTTCGCGGGTGAAAGAGGCGTTGAATGCTCTCTCATCTCGGGTGTGAACAAGTCCTCAAAAGTTTCCGGCGGAAAAAAATAAATCTTCCGGCGGAAGAAAATTGGAAGGTTTCGGAAAGTTTTTTTCTTCCGAAATTTGCGGTTCTGAAAGGAGAGAGGAAAAGAAATGAGAAAGAAACGATAGGGCCGTGCCCCGCCAAAAATGACCGTTGGAACAGCCGAGATCGGCTTACAGGCTTAGAAAAGGTGAGCAGCAATGACCGGAGAGTCAGGAAAGGCGAAGGTGAAGCGGATTCTGATCGAGCCGCTGGTTAAGGGGGGAATGCGGAAGAGCCCAAAGCACAAGGCCGAGGATCACTGTGCGATGCTGGACCGGATCGCCGGCAAGTTGTCATATCTCTCGGAGGAGCAGCTCAGCGGCCTGCGCGAGTTCTGCATCAGGGCGGCCAGTGGGCGCGAGCATGATATCTGGCCGGAAGAGCAGCATATCGTGAACTGGGCTTACCGGCAGGAGGCGCCACCGGCCGAGCGCAACGAGTATGTCAGCAGCCTGATGCGGAGCGCGATGGGGCAGAAGTCTTTCATGGGCGGTTACCATGTCGAGCTCTTCATTGCCGCCTGCCGCTGGGGGCCGCCGCCTTCCAAGTATGAAATCTCAAAGCTCCGGCAGCGGGCCGACGACAATCGCTCGAAGCGGGAGCGGGTGCAGCGCGCCGTGTCGCGTGGCGACGTGGCCGAGTTAGACCGGCAGTGGCTGGGTTGGTTCGAGGACCAGGAGCGGCGCTGCCTCGAAGTGATGCAAGCCGAAGGCGAAGGGGCGCGGGCGTGAGCGAGCATGTGGTGATCGTCGGGGTGGATGGCGCGGCTGTCTTGACCCCGGTTGAGAGGTATCGAGCCGATAAGCTCAAGCGGGAGCTCGAAGAGGCCGAGCGGATTCGCGCGGTCAAGGCTCGGGGCGCTGTTCCGGGGGCTTGCGGATCCGCGGTGCCGGAAGCCCCGGCGCGCGGGCCGTTTCAGGTTGTGCGGCCGCAGCAGCTCTATCCCAAGGGAGAAGAAGGCTGGGCTTACAAGGACGCGGGTCATCAGGGGCGATCCGTCATGCGATGCCTCGATGCCTTTGACGTCATGGCTGCAGGAGCGGCGAGGAAAGGAAGGGCTGCACCGTTCTCTACGGGTCAGGTTGCGATGGGCAGACACTATCGGACGCTGGTCGAGCGCCACGCCTGTGCCGGTGTTCGGTGTTCTTCGGTCGAGGCGCAGCGCTCGGGTGGCGGTCAGGGCGGCGAGTTCATTGATGCAGTGCTCCGAGACAAGCAGGAGATTGACCGGATACGCCGGCGCGTCGGGGATGGTTTCGCAATGGTGGTGCGTCGGGTGCGACCATCGCAGAGGAACCGGCGCAAGTTGATCAGCGACAGGCAGCTGGTTGACATGGTCTGCCTGCAGGATCGGGCGTTGTCCGATGTGCTGGAGGCCTGCGGCTGGGTCGCACCGGGGCAGAAGGCGCAGGGCGCGCACATCAAGGCTCTCCGGGTGTCCTTGGGCGCCGCGCTCGACAGGATGATGGGGCCGCAACGTTGGCAGCAGGAAGCCTTGCGCCGAGACGCCGAGGCGGGATTTTCCAAGTTCGCGGGGCAGGCGAGGGACGGTGGCACCGAGTTCTTCATGGCTGGCATGCAGGAAGGGGCGCCGGTGGTCGATCAGAAAGGGGATTGACGCTTAATACGACTGTGTGCAACAGATTCATCATCATCAACAACTGCGCCCACGGGAAACCGGCGGGCGCTTTTGCGTTCCGGGGATATCGCCATGCCGAAGAAACCCTGTGCGCATCCTGGCTGTTCACGCCTTGTCGATGTTGGCACCGCGTATTGCCAGACCCATGCTGTTTCGGAAAAGCGCGAACGGGACCGACCTTCTGAGGTTCGGCGTCGATCCAATCGGCCGAGCCGGAAATGGTACGCGAGCAAGGCATGGCGCGGGAAGGGGGGCAGGCGTGAGCGTCAGTTGGACACCGAGCCGCTATGTCGGCTTTGCCCTTCGGACTCCAAGCGATTGGCGGAAGTGGCTGACCACGTGGTGCCGCACAATGACGACTATGGATTGTTCTGGTTCGGGGAGCTGCAATCGCTTTGTAAGTCCTGCCATGACATCAAAAAGCAGCGGGTCGAGCGGCGCGCTGGCTTGGTAGGGGGGGGTGAAAAGTTCACGGCCTCCTAGATTGAAACCGGCGGGGATAATCAGATTTCTCCGCGCACAATTTTTGAGGGGGGGGTATGCAGCATAGTGGAACAGACATGCAAAAGCTGGTCGACCTCCTCGGCGGGTGGCCTCCGCACTTCGATGATATGGAGAGGGCCCACGGCGAAAGCCTTCTGCGGTATCTCAAGCGGGACGGGCTCGTTGACGAGCCTGTCTTTGGGCAGGTGGTTCGCTACGCCGTTCATCGCGCGGCCTTTGATCGGTTGTCGGTCCTGATCGTGGATGAAGGCTTCGAGGTCATGGAGGGCAACTTCCTGTCTGGTCTCTGCCAGCAGCGCGCCTTTCATGAGAACAGGCTGGCGGCCTTGGAGAAGGAGCTCCTGGGGACGCCGTATGTGCGGGCAAAGAATGGTGTGGCTTCGCAGACCTCGTTCATGGATCTGCTCGACACGCCGTCTCCTTCCGATGGCGGCGGGAAGGTAACACCCTTCAAGCCTCTGACGCGCAAGGCTGGACGCGGATAGGCCCGTGCTGGACGGAGCGATGGAAACGCCAATCACGCAAAGGGCGCTTGATTGGGTCGATGGTGTGTTGTCGAACGCCATCCCGAGCTGCAAGCGGGTCAAGCTGGCCTGTAAGCGATTCAAGAATGATCTGGCGCGAGCCGGGACTGACCAGTTTCCTTTCGTCTTCGACGTAGAGGCATCTGAACACATGTGCGCCTTCATGGAGGCCTTGCCTCACATCGAGGGGGCATGGGCCGCGCGCGGCGAGTGCATTTCGCTTCTTGGCTGGCAGGCGTACCTGATTAGCCAGATCGGCGGCTGGCGACATATGCTGACCGGGGTTCGGCGTTTCCGGACTGCCTACATCGAAGTGCCCCGGAAGAATGGAAAGTCCACGCTCCTGGCTGGCGTGGCGCTCTACTTCCTCGTGCCGGACGGGGAGCCGGGTGCGAAGGTCTATTCCGCTGCCGCTTCGACGCATCAGGCGCGGATCGTGTTCGATGCGGCGCGGGTCATGGCTCTGACGGGCGAGGTGGATGGGGATCCGCTGGCGGACCTGCTGGGTCTAACGGTCGAGGAACACAAGATCAAAACGGCGGACCCGGCGGCAGTGTTCCAGCCGATTGCCAGCCAGACGAAGTCGAAGGACGGGAAGAACCCGCATTGTGCCATCGTTGACGAGCTGCACGAGCACGAAAAGCGGGACGTCTGGGATTCCATGGCCTCGGCGCTCGGGGCGCGGGAGCAACCGCTGCTGATCGCGATCACGACAGCCGGATACAACACGGCTGGCATCTGCTACGAGCAGCGGAAATACCTGCAAGGTATCCTCGACGGTTCGCGCGAGGATGACAGCTATTTCGGGCTGATCTTCGAGGCCGACGAGGGCGACGATCCGGGTGACGAGGCCACCTGGGCGAAGGCGAACCCGAGCCTTCATGCTGCGAAATCCCTGCAATACATGCAGGACGAGTGGCGCAAGGCGGCCGCAAGCCCGGCCGCAATGGGGGAGTTTCTGCGCAAGCACCTGGACGTTTGGACGAGCGTCGGGGCCTCTGCCATCGATATGGCGGCGTGGAAGGGCAGCGAAGACAGCGGCCTGAGGATTGAGGATTTTGCGGGCCGGCGGGCTCTGATCGGTGTGGATCTTGCCACGCGGCATGACCCGTCAAGCGTCACGGTTGTGTTTCCGGATGCGGATGATCCGGACAAAGGGCCTTTGCACGTATTCAGCTGGCACTTCCTGCCTGAGAAGGTGGTCGAGGCAGCGGGCAATGAGCATCTCTGGGGCTGGAAGCGAGAGGGTCATATTCATACCACGCCTGGCGCGGAGCTGGATCTGCACATTGTCGAGTCGCTCGTGATGCAGTTGTGCGGGGTTGGCGATGATAGCTGGGGCTGGGGCGGCTTGCCCGCGCTGGATGTGGAAATGGTGGTCTATGATGCCCTTTTCGCCGCGCAAATGGCGGCAGCCTGGGAGGCTGCGGGCATCATGGCCGTGGAGTTGCGGTCAAGGGCCTCGAACCTCAACGAGCCCTTCAACAAGCTGATTGCGGCCGTGGACAATCGCCGCCTGATCAATGACGGCAACCCGGTTTTGACCTGGATGGCCGGCAACACGCTTCTGAAGCAGGTGCAGGGCGGAGACTACATCTATCCGGCCAAGCTGGCTCCGGAAGACAAGATTGACGGAATCGTGGCGCTGATCAACGCCCTCTGGCCGCTGTGTCAGGCGGTCGAGGAAGAGCAAAAGGGCGTCGTAACGCAAGGGTTTGTCGATGTTTAAGAACTGGTTTGGCGCCAAACCTGCGGCGGGAACAGCGCGGGTGGAGCCTGTCCTGGCGGCACCTCAGGAAGCGGCGGGCAAGGTGGTCAACCTGCAGTCCTCGGCAAGCTTCGAGGAGTGGTCCGAGCAATTCTCGTTCCTCGGTACCGGCATGGTAAACCGGGATACGGCCATGAAGCTGACCGCAGTTTTCGGCTGTGTTTCTCTGTTGGCGGGTACGATTGGTACAATGCCGGTGCGGGTGATCAGGAAAGGGAAGGGTAAGGGCACCGAAATCCTGACAGACCATCCGGTGCATGCTCTGGTGAATCTTGACCCGCATGACTTCTGGTCTGCCGAGGTGTTCTTTGAGGGGCTTTTTGCGCTCACCTTTCTGGAGGGCAACGCCTACGCCGAGATCGAGCGCAATCGACGTGGTGAGGTTACCGGCCTCAGGCCGATATTTGACGGCACCGCGCGCCCCTTCCGTCGCGGGCGAGATGTTGCGTATGCTCTCACCGAGGATGGCGGTACTGTCGGGCGGGAGCAGGCCGACCTCCTGCACTTCCGAGGATCCGCGACGATCCGGGGGCTCGAGGCGCTGTCGCCGCTGAAATGCTTCGGTCGCTCGATCGGCATTGGTCTGGACGGGGACGAATACGCGTCACGCTTCTACAAGCAAGGTGTCAATCCGCCGGGCTACATCAGCTTTGACGGGAAGGTCAGCGAAGAGATCGCGAACGAGGTGCGAGAATACTGGCATCGCAAGTTCGGAGGGGTTCAGAATTCTCACATCCCGGCGGTGCTTTCCGAGGGCGGCAAATTCACCAGCCTCCTGACCGATCCGGAGACCGCACAACTGTTCCAGTCTCGCTCGTTCCAGGTTCTGGATGTTGCCCGGGCGTATGGCGTGCCGCCGCACTTGATCGGCATGACGGAGAAATCCACCAGCTGGGGCACCGGCATCAATGCCCAGACCGCGCAATTCTACATCACGGGCCTGCGCAAGCACATCAAGCGGTTTGAGGCGGAGCTCTCGCGCAAGCTGCTTACCCCGGAGGAGCGGCTGGACGGTGTGCAGATCAAGTTCAATATCGACGCGCTGCTGCGGGCAGACCTCGCGGCGCGATACGAGGCGCACAAGATCGCAGTCGGCGGTACGCAGCATCCGGGCTGGATGACAGTCGCGCAGATCTGTGAGCTCGAAGGCCTTCCGGCGCCCGATGATCCGGACGCCTACAAGCTCTATCGCCCTGCCTCGAAAGGCAGCGAGGATTCAAAGGAACCCGCGCCCGGCAACCAGCCGCCGTCGCCCATGTTCAAGACAAGCCGAGAGGACGAAGAATGAAGTTCAAGGAGATACTGGCGAAGGCCATGCGGCCGAAGAATGGCGTGACGGGGCTGCGGGTTCGCGCCCTCGACGCCGAGGGCGAGGCCGAGATCCTGGTCTATGACCAGATCGGCTATTGGGGCATCACTGCGGAAGAGTTCAAGCGCGAGCTGAACGCGGTCGAGGCAGATACGATCCATTTGCGTATCGATTGCCCGGGTGGCGACGTTTTCATGGCGCGGGCGATGAAGACCGCCCTCGAACAGCACCCGGCGCGCGTGGTCACCCACGTGGACGGGCTGGCGGCGTCGGCAGCTTCCTACCTGATGTTGGCGGGGGACGAGATCGAGATCGCAAAGGGTGCATTTGTCATGATCCACAACGCGTGGACGATCATGCTGGGCGACAAGCAGGATCTGCGCGACGAGGCGGATCTTCTGGAAAAGATCGATGCCTCTATCCGTGCGGACTACGCCACCCGTACCGGCAAGCCGGAAGCGCACTTCATCGCTCTTATGGACGCCGAGACCTGGTTCGAAGCCTCCGAGGCCGTCGAGGCCGGGCTTGCTGATCGGGTCTACGTGAAGGACGGCGGAACCCAGAACCGATATGACCTGACGGTCTTTGAGAACACCCCGTCCGCGCTGTCCGCGCCGGGCTGGGAAGAAACTGTGGCGGCGCGGCGCGCAGCCCAGATGCGCAAACTTGAGTTCTTCGAACGGGTTGCGCCCTGAACTGCGGCGCGTCCGCATAATCTGAAACCGCCCGCCGCATGGCGGGTTTTTTTATGGGAGTTTGGCAATGTCCAAGCGAATTGCAGAACTGCGCAAACAGCGCGACGCGCTTTCCAAAGAGGCGCGCAACATCCTCGATGCGACCACCGGGGACTATGACGAGAAGCGCGTGGATGAAATCTACGCCGAGATCGAGCAGATCGACGGCAAGATCAAGCGCGAGCAGCAGCAGCTTGATCTGGAAGCCCGTCTGGCGACCGAGGAAGATGATCCGGATACCCCGGCTCCTCGCGGTCGCACCGAGCCGCAGGCCCGGGCAGGCGACGAAGTTCGCACCCTGGTTTTTGATGCCTTCGTGCGCGGTGGCGAAAACGCGGTGAACCGTCTTCCCGAGAACGTGCTGTCCGAATACGCGCGTCAGGTCCAGAATGCGCAGTCCACCGGCGTTGACAGCGAAGGTGGGTACCTGGTTCCGACCACCTTCAGCGGCCAGCTGCTCGAAGCGATGGCGGCGCGCGGTGGGGTGCGCTCGGTGGCCTCGGTTGAAAGCACCGGGTCGGGCGAGCCGATCCAGTGGCCGACCGTCGATGAGACGGCCGAGGAAGGCGAGTGGCTGGCGGAGAACGCGGGCGCCACGGATGGGGATGTGAGCTTTGGCACGGTGATGATCGCTGCACACCTCGCATCCTCGCGCGTGGTGACCGTGCCTTTCGCGCTGCTGCAGGATGCGGCGATCGGTAACTTCGACGCCATGATCCGCCGTCTGCTGTCGGCGCGCCTGTTCCGCACCACCAACAAGGCGTACACGGTCGGGGATGGCGCGGGTAAGCCCACGGGGATCGTCAACGGCGCGGGTCTCGGCCACACCACGGCAGCAGGGATGACGGCCAGTTTCGTCTGGGACGACTTCACCGAGCTGGAGCACTCGATCGATCCGATCTACCGTCGCGCGTCTTCGTGGATGTTCCATGACACCGTGCTGAAGTCGGCCAAGAAGCTGAAAGACGCGGATGGCCGCCCGCTCTGGGTGCCGGGTGTTTCCAGCGAGGCGCCGGCCGAGGTGAACGGGTACGGCTACACCATCAACCAGGACATGGCGGTGCCTGCCGCCGGGGCCGACTCGATCCTGTTCGGGGACATGTCGAAATACCAGATCCGCGACGTGATGGATGTGACGCTCTTCCGCTTCACCGATTCCGCCTACACCAAGAAGGGTCAGGTTGGCTTCCTTGCCATGCTGCGCACCGATGGGAAGACCATCGCCGCCAACAACAAGGCAATCAAGAAGATGCGCCACGCCGCTGCCTAACGGCAGGACGAGAACGGTTGGCCGCCTGGCATGGTGCTGGGCGGCCTTAACGCTTAACGGAAAAGGGCGCTGAAAATGGCTACCAAGAAAACCGCCGCAGTCGCTGGGGATGGCACCAAGGCCATCGTGGCGTTCATGCTCAAAGATCACAGTGAGGGCGACGGCCCCGATGCGGTGGTGTTCACCGCAGGGCAGCGTCTTGAGCTCGGGCCTGAGGAGTTCGAGGCGATGGCCGAGGCGGGTCTGTGCGCCGAGGGCGTCTTTGCCAAGATGCTGAGTGCTGTTGAGGGGGGGCGGTACAGCCTGAGACCTCACCAGAAGATCTGGCTTGCTCCGGCTGTCTATGAGGGCTGGAAGGCCGCTGGCATCTGTGAGGCGACGAGCGATGATCCGGACGTCTCGGCCACCCTCGCAGCGCGCGAGGCAGCAATGCAGGAGGCGGTTGCGGAGCGCGATGCAATCGCACGTTCTGCCGAGAGCCTCCGCGTTGCGTTGCACGATATGGATCTCACCGTTGCAACCGCGCGGGCGCAGGTCGAAAAGCTTCTCGGCATGGTCGGGGCGGTGCAGGGCGATGAAGGTGAGGCCCTGGCGGAGGAGGTCCGCGTTCTCCTCGATATCCTGCCGGACGTTCCTGCTGATGACGCGGGCGACAGCGGCGAGCCGCAGCTGAACCTGTAAGGCGGAGCGGTCCCGATGTGGTTGGAACGGCTGGACGGCGGCGGGGATGACCTGATCACGCTGGAGGATGCGAAGAACAAGTTGCGCATCATCTCTCCGGAAGGAGAGGATGAAGAGCTTGATGCGGAAGTCAGTCGCGCGGTCGCGTCCGCGTCTGCGTTTCTCGACGTGGACGCCGATGGTTTTGGTGGTCTTGGCTTTCCACTCGTGGCGCAGCAGTGGGTGCGCAAGGGAAGTGGTTTCACCCGTGAGGTGCTCCGCCTGCCGTTTCCGCGTATCGTTTCGCTCGATGCAATTCGCTACATCTCGGAGGGCGGAGCAACGGTTAGTGTCCCGCCCTCGGACTATTTTCTTGCCGGTCGCGGGCGGGCGCGGCAGGTCTTCCTGCTGCCGGGGAAGTCCTGGCCTTCGCATGCGTCGCGGCCCGATGCTGTCGAGGTTTTGTTCACATCGGGTTTCGCCTCGGTCAATGACGTGCCCGAAGACATCAAGGCCGCAGCCCGGGAGCTGGTGAAGTTCTACTATGACCATCCGCTGGCCGATGCTGCCACCGGCATTCCGGAACAGGTACAGCGCGGGGTCGACCGCCTGACCAATCGGTACCGGATGTTCGCGGCATGAAGACCGTGGAGGTTCCGCGTCTCGACCGCAGGATCGTCTTCTTGCGGGCGGTGGTCGAGGAGAACGAGGCCGGTGAACTGGAAGCCCTGGCGTGGGATGAGTTCGCGTCGGCCCGGGCTTCCTACGAGCCGGTGAGCGACGGTGAACGTTTGCGGGCGGCGGCGGTCGAGCAGAAGACGGATGCTCGCTTCAGGGTCCGCTGGACGAGCAGACTGGCAATGGTCACCGGCGAGTTTCGTTTTCGGTTCGATGGATCGGATTGGCGGATCACCGGGATCAAGGAAATCGGTCGGCGGCAGTTCCTGGAAATCTCCGCATGGCGGCTGGTGGGGTCTTAGGCCCATGTCGGTCAAGATGAAGATCGAGGGCGCGGGCGATATCGAACGCGCGCTGGCGGAGCTCGCGCGCGGTACGGCCAAGGGCGTGATGCGCCGCGCCATGAACAAGGCTCTGCAGCCGGTGGCGGAGGCGGCGGACAATTCCGCCTTCGAGATCGCGATCACCAGTCGCCTCACGCCGCGCCAGTACGGGCAGGCCCGGGGCGACCGGGCGGCGTCGCGGGTGACGCTCTACGTGGGCCCGGTCGAGAGCGACGGATCGCCGGCGCCGCATGCGCACCTGGTCGAGTTCGGTACGGGCCCGCGATACCACGCCAGCGGCAAGTATGTCGGGGCGGTCATGGCGGACCCGTTCATGCGTCCCGCGTGGGACGCGAACCTCGCCGACATGCTGGCCATCCTGCGCCGCGAGGTCTGGGCCGAGATCGAGAAGGCGGCCGCGCGGGCGGCGCACAAGGCGGAAAGGATTGCGAAATGAGTGTAGAGGACGACCTGAAGGATCTCCTGAAGACACTCGGGCATCCGGTGGTCTGGGGGGCGTTCGGCGGAAATGTGGGATTCCCGCGCATCAGCCTGCAGCGCATCAGCAACGTGACTGATTATTCGCTCAAGGGTCGTGCGGCGATCGAGACGGCGCGCATACAGGTAAATGTCGCGGCCGAACGGTATGGGCACCTGATCAGCCTTGTGCCCTTGGTGTCGCGCACGTTGACAGACTTCCGCGGTGGATCGGTGATCCGCTGCAAAGAGATATCCCGGCGGGATTTTCCGATGGAAACCGGCGGTGATGTGGTCCGGCAGCAAATGCTGGACTTCATGGTGCGGTATCGCGCCTGAACAAGGGCCGGGTCATCGGCTCTCTCTCACAATCTTGAAAGGATGAAGGAATGGCAGACAAGGTCATTGCCGGCGATCTCTGCACCATCAACTGGTCGGACGACGGCGCAACCTGGGCCGAGATCCCGGGCTGCAAGACGGTCGGGATCCCGGAAGAAACCCAAGAATACCGCGATCGCACGTCGCTCGACAGCCCGGGGCGGAGCAAGGAATACGGCGTCGGCCTCACCGATATCAGCGAGCT
>NZ_QEHM01000005.1 GCF_003116585.1 Albibacillus kandeliae | reverse complement strand
ACACCCGGTCCCTTTCCGAACCCGGAAGTTAAGTGCCTTTGCGCCAATGGTACTGCGTCTCAAGACGTGGGAGAGTAGGGCATCGCCAGACCTAGTAAACATCCTTCTCTCTATATCGATCAAAACAAAACAATCCCGAGAACGCCGCACGGACACAACCCGCGCGGCGTTCTCGGGTTCAAAACACATCACTTCAAATCCGGGCAAGAGCCTCAACGCTCAGAACCGTCGGCAAATGACGCGCGATCTCCGCCCAGCTCTCACCAGCATCCCGGCTCGCAAACACTGACCCGCTGTTCGTCCCAAAATACAGGCCGCACGGCTCGCGGGTATCGTTCGACATCGCCTGGCGCAGCACGGTGAAGAAGCAGCCCTCCGAAGGCAGTCCCTGATCCATACGTGCCCAGGACCCGCCTCCATCGGATGTCCGCCAGACCGCCGCCGCTGCGTCTGTAGGAAAGCGGCCGAGGGAGTCACCATTCAGGGGAAAGACCCAGGCCATGTCTGGATCGCGGGGGTGCACCGCGACGGGAAAGCCGAAGCTCGAAGGCAGGCCAGGCGTGATATCCTCCCAACTCCGCCCGCCATCGGTGCTGCGCAGAACCCCGTGGTGGTTCTGCTGGTAGAGCAGGTCGCCCTCCGCTCCTGGCGCCCGCACCATGTTGTGGACACACATGCCAACCTCCGTATCGCTCCCGCCGGCGGGGTGGTTCAGATCGGGCGTCGCACCGGCATTGGAGCGCCTGATCCGTCGCTCCCAGCTCTGCCCACCGTCCTCGGTGGCAAAGACACCGGCGGCCGAGATGCCGACCCAGAGCTTTCCCGGCTCCTCGGGATGGGCGACAATGGTGTGCAGTGTGAGGCCAGCGCCACCGGGTTCCCATTCCGCGGCGCTGGGGTGATCAGTGAGGCCGGTCAGCTTCTCCCAGCTCACGCCATCATCCTCACTCACATAGAGCGCTGCGGGGCGGGTTCCTGCATAGACCCGACCGTGGGCGCGGCAGAGCGACCAGACCGAATCGAAAGCACCGGTAAAGGGTGCAGGCTCGGGGGCGGTCATACCCAGCTGCTCGGCCACCTCGGGGTTCTCGGTGACGAAGGCATCGCTCTCTCCCCCCGACAGCCGCGCGAGCGTCCAGCTCTCTCCGCCGTCGGCAGAATGCCAGACCCCGGCCCCGTGCCAGGCGCTGCCCCCGGCGGCCCAGAGCGCGCCGGTCTCCGAATCGCCCACCACGTGGTTGATGGGCCAGAGGTCGCAGAAGGGCCCCGCGAGTCGCCAGGCCGATCGGGAATCGTCCCCGTGCAGCAGGAACGCGCCTTTTGTCGTCCCGATCAGCAAACTGGTCCTTCCGGTCATGCCCGCACCTCCCTAGTCTCGCGCCCACCATAGCACGGGAATGCCCGTAAAACCTGGTTTTCAAAGCCTCGAACCGGCAGGAATCGGCGTGTTTCGGGACGCACAAAACCGTGTAAGAAAAATGTCAAAAAAGTTGGCAGAACGCATTGCAACTGCCCGGAGACAGGTCTAGATAGGCCCTCGCAACTGGCGCGGGATGGAGCAGCCCGGTAGCTCGTCAGGCTCATAACCTGAAGGTCGTAGGTTCAAATCCTACTCCCGCAACCAATAAAATAAGGCCCCCGAGCGATCGTTCGCCGGGGGCCTTTTGGTATCTGAGACCTCAGACGGCCGCTCCCTCCCTCAACGCTCCCCTTCGCGGTTCCACCAGCGGTTCGGGTTGTCCTTGCCTTTCGAATAGTCGGCCCGCGTGGCCCAGCCTTCGGTGACGGAGATCACCGGTTCCTCGTAGGAATGCACCGCGCGGATGGCTTCCAGCGCCCGCGTGAGCGTCTCCCGATCGCGCGGCAGGGAGAACCGCAACTCGCGCACCGGGATCTCGACCAGGCCGACCGGAGACCCCTCGTGAGAGCCTTCGATCGGGCGGCAGTACTGCATGCCCCGCGCGCTCTCGAAGGCGACGCTGTCGTAGGAGCCGTAGACCAGGCCGACAGCCTCGGTCACGGCCTCGCGCACGCGCGCATCGTCACGGTCGGCGAGCTCCGCGCGGACGAACCAGACCGGCTCCAACTGGCAGGTCGACAGCAGCGCATTGACGTCTTTCATGTAAGTTCTCCTTGGTGAGTCCGGCTCAGTCTCGCACATGGCTGCTGACATAGCTGCGTCAGCAACCTCTTCCAGTGCAACGAAAAGGACGCGCGAGGCCAGCCGGTCCCGCGCGTCTATTCTTTTCTTTCCAAATACTCCCGCCGGAGGCGGTCCAGCCGTCGAAACTGGCTCAGCCCTTGGCGATCAGCTCCGACTGTTTCACGATCACCTCGGCCTGCTTGATCGAGGCGATATCGACGAGGCGGCCTTTGTAGACCACGGCCCCGGCGCCGGACTTGGTCGCCTCTGCCATCGCCGCGAGGATCTCGCGCGCCTCGGTCACCTTGTGCTCGGGCGGGGTAAAGACCTCGTTTGCAAGGGCCACCTGCTTGGGATGGATTGCCCATTTGCCGACCATGCCGAGCGTGGCCGAGCGCAGGGCCTGAGCCCGGAACCCGTCGTCGTCCGAGAAGTCGCCGAAGGGGCCGTCCACCGGCAGCAGCCCGTGGGTGCGGCAGGCGGCGACGATGGCGGTCTGGGCCCAGTGCCAGGGGTCGGACCAGTACTTCTGCCCCTCGCGCAGCATGTAGTAATCTTCCTGCGTGCCGCCGATGCCGGTGGTCTGCATCCCCATCGAGGCGGCAAAGTCGGCGGCGCCGAGGCTCATGGCCTGCAGCCGGGGTGAGGCGGCGGCGATCTCTTCCACATGGGCGATCCCGGCTGCGGATTCGATGATCACCTCAAGGGCGATCGGCTTGGTGCGGCCCTTGGCGCGCTCGATGGCGGTGACCAGCGCGTCGACGGCGTAGATGTCCGCGGCGCAGCCGACCTTCGGGATCATGATCATGTCGATACGGTCGCCGGCCTGCTCCAGCACGTCCACCACGTCGCGATACCAGTAGGGCGTGTCGAGCCCGTTGATCCGCACAGACAGCGTCTTGGTGCCCCAGTCGATATCATTGATCGCCTCGATGACCAGCTTGCGCGCCTGTTCCTTGTCGTCGGGTGCGACCGAGTCCTCGAGGTCGAGGTTGATCACGTCCGCTTCGCTCGCCGCCATCTTCGGCGGAAGCTTGGTGTTGGACCCGGGGCCGAACAGCTGGCAGCGGTTCAGGCGGGCCGGCGGGGTAGGCTGGAGGCGAAAGGACATCAGGTGCTCCGTGGCGAAAGGATATTACGTCATTATCTGATCTTGAGTTATTAAATTGCGCTCATGATCGCAAGCGCATTGTGCGGGTGCAGAAACCTGCCGGGTTTCGCGGCACGTATCAGCCTTACCTTTCGACTAACCCGCAAGAATCTCCGGCAGAACTGGTATTCCTTCGAAGAAACGTGCAGCCATACGCCGCGACGCGGCGATTTTCGCAAAGCGGTCGACCGTGAAACCCCCTATGTTGTAGGGAAATCCAAAGGAGATCCGCGCAATGATTGAGACCCCCTATCTTCTGTTCCTGGGCGATGCGCCCGATGCGCTCGCCGCCAAGGTGGCCCAGGGCATCAAGGACTGGCGCCCGGAGAACGCGGTTGGCCAGTTCCGGATGGAAGGCTGCAAGGCGGACATGAAATTGCCTGACATGACCCTGGCCGAAGCCAAGGCCGCCGGTGCCAAGACCCTGGTGATCGGCGTTGCCAACCGCGGCGGGATCATTTCGCAGGCGTGGAAGAAGGTTCTCGTGCAGGCGCTCGAGGAAGGCTTCGACCTGGCGTCGGGCCTGCACAACCTGCTGCGCGACGAGGAAGACCTTGTCGCCGTCGCCAAGGCCTGTGGCCGCACCCTGCACGACGTCCGCGTGCCCTCCGTCAAGTACCCGATCGCCAACGGCGAGAAGCGCACCGGCAAGCGGATGCTGGCCGTGGGCACCGACTGCTCGGTCGGCAAGATGTACACCGCGCTGGCCGTTGACGAGTCGCTGCGCAAGAAGGGCGCCAAGAGCACCTTCCGCGCCACCGGCCAGACCGGCATCCTGATCACCGGCGGCGGCGTGCCGCTCGATGCCGTCATCGCCGACTTCATGGCCGGCTCGATCGAATGGCTGACCCCCGACAACGATCCGGACCACTGGGACCTGATCGAGGGGCAGGGTTCCCTGTTCCACGTCTCCTACTCGGGCGTGACCATGGCTCTGGTCCACGGCGGTCAGCCGGACGCGCTGATCCTCTGCCACGAGCCGACCCGCGAGCACATGCGCGGCCTGCCGGGCTACAAGCTGCCTACCCTCGAAGCCGTGCGCGACGTGGCGCTGGAACTGGCCAAGGTCGCCAACCCGGACTGCAAGGTCGTGGGCGTGTCGATCAACACCCAGCACCTGAGCGAGGAAGAGGCCCTGGCCTATATGGCCGAGGTCGAGGCACGTCTGGGCCTGCCGACCATCGACCCCTTCCGCCAGGGTGCGGACCGTCTGGCGGACGCCCTGCTGGCGATGTAAGGCCCGGTTTGCAGCCGGACGCGAGACTGACCCCGCCGGAGCCTCCGGCGGGGATATTTGAGACCCAAAGAAGGATGACCCCGGGATGAAGATCGAAGTGAGCCGCGATGTGTTCAAGCTGGCACAGGTCTTTACCATTTCCCGGGGGTCGCGCACCGAGGCGCAGGTGCTGACCGTCCGCATCACCGATGGCGACGTGACCGGCTGGGGCGAATGCGTGCCCTATGCCCGATATGACGAGACGCTGGAGTCGGTGACTGCCGAGATCGAGGGGCTGCCCGCCACGTTCGACCGCGCGGCGCTGGCCGGTCTTCTGCCCGCCGGGGCGGCGCGCAATGCCGTTGACTGCGCCCTCTGGGATCTGGAGTGCAAGCGCGCGGGCAAACGCGCCTGGGAGCTGGCGGGCCTGCCGGTTCCGGGGCCGGAGATCACCGCCTATACCCTGTCGCTGGCCGAACCTGCCGAGATGCAGGCGCAGGCCGCCAAGAATGCCTTCCGCCCGCTGCTGAAGATCAAGCTCGGCACGCCGGACGACATGCCGCGCCTGGAAGCCGTACGCGCCGGCGCACCGACATCGCGGATCATCGTCGACGCCAACGAGGGCTGGAGCGCCGAGGTCTACGCCGACCTCGCACCGCATCTGGTGCGCCTCGGGGTGCAACTGGTCGAGCAGCCGCTGCCGGCCTCGCAGGACGAGGCGCTGATCGGCATGGACCGCCCGGTGCCTGTCTGCGCCGACGAGAGCTGCCATGACCGCGCCAGCCTGCCCCACCTGAAGGGCAAGTACGACGTGGTGAACATCAAGCTGGACAAGACCGGCGGCCTGACCGAGGCGCTGGCCCTGCGCAACGCGGCGCTGGCCGAAGGCTACAAGGTGATGGTCGGCTGCATGGTCGGGTCGTCGCTGGCCATGGCGCCCGCCACGCTGGTGGCGCAGGGCGCGCTGGTGACTGACCTCGACGGTCCGCTGCTGCTGGGCGAGGACCGCGAGGTGCCGCTGGAATTCGATGACAAGGGTGTGCACCCGCCGGCCGCTGCGCTGTGGGGCTGAGACAGTACCGGGACGAAAGGACGAACAATGACACGCACCGTATACCTGAACGGCGAGTACCTGCCGGAAACCGAGGCCAAGGTCTCGATCTTTGACCGCGGCTTCCTGATGGCCGACGGCGTCTACGAGGTGACCTCGGTGCTGGGCGGCAAGCTCATCGACTTCGAGGGCCACGCGGTGCGCCTGGCGCGCAGCCTCGGCGAGCTCGAGATGGCGAACCCGGTCAGCAAGGACGAACTGCTGGAGATCCACCGCGAGCTGGTGGCGAAGAACGAGATCGTCGACGGCCTCGTCTATCTGCAGATCACCCGTGGCGCCCCCGGCGACCGCGACTTCGTCTTCCCCGACCCGGAAACCACCGCGCCGACCATCGTGCTGTTCACCCAGAACAAGCCGGGCCTCGACAAGGACCCGAAGGCCGCCAAGGGCACCAAGATCGTCACCGTGCCTGACATCCGCTGGCACCGCCGCGACATCAAGACGGTACAGCTGCTCTACCCCTCCATGGCCAAGATGATGGCCAAGAAGGCGGGCTGCGACGACGCATGGCTGGTCGAGGACGGCTTCGTCACCGAGGGCTCGTCGAACAACGCCTATATCGTGAAGGGTGGCAAGATCATCACCCGCGCGCTGTCGAACGACATCCTGCACGGCATCACCCGCGCCGCCGTGCTGCGCTTTGCCAAGGAAGCGCAGATGGAAGTGGTCGAGCGCAACTTCACCGTCGAAGAGGCGAAGGAGGCCGACGAGGCCTTTACCACCTCCGCCTCGGCCTTCGTCATGCCGGTGGTCGAGATCGACGGCGTGGCCCTCGGCGACGGCGCGCCGGGTGCGGTGTCCAAGCGCTTGCGCGAGATCTATCTTGATGAGAGCCTGAAGACGGCGATCTGAGCCTGAGGAGGGCCCTGATGTTGCAGAGCTGGCAGTTCTGGGCCCTTCTTTCCGCGGCCTTCGCGGCGCTGACCGCCATCTTTGCCAAGGTGGGCGTCAGCGATATCAACTCCAACTTCGCCACCTTCCTGCGCACCATCGTCGTGATCGTGGCGCTGACCTGCATCCTCCTTGCCACGGACGGCTTCGAACCCCTGGGCAAGGTGCCGCCCAAGGCGATGGTCTTTCTTGTCCTTTCGGGCCTCGCCACCGGCGCCTCCTGGCTCTGCTATTTCCGCGCGCTTCAGATCGGCAAGGCTTCGCAGGTGGCCCCCATCGACAAGCTGAGCGTGGTGCTGGTGGCGCTCTTCGCCGCCGTGTTCCTCGGCGAGAGGCTGAGCGCGGGAGGCTGGGCCGGGGTCGGCCTGATCTCGGCCGGGGCACTGGTTCTGGCGCTAACCTGATTCGTGCTCTCGCGGGCCCCGCCGGGCCGGCCGAAGCGCGTGATTGTCGGCGCCGCGTGGCCGCTCTGCCCGCAAGCTTCCCCATCGTTGACGAATCCTGTTAGGCTGCGGCCAAGGGGCGGCGCGAAGGTCACGCTGCCCCGTCTTCTGCGCGGGGGCAGGGAGACTCCCCTGTCCGCGCGGTGTAGCGTCGGGGCGGGATCTCCTCCCGGTTGTTCAACTGCACGTGGTTCACCTATGGTCTATCTGCTCGTTCCCCTGCTTTTCGTGATCGCGGTCGCCCTGTGGCTGTTCCTCTGGTCCCGGTCCCTGGCGCGCCGGGCCGAGCGGATGGTGCCGAGGGCGGGACAGGTCCAGCCGGTGCGCGGCGGGGCGATCCACTACGTCGAGTTCGGCAACCGGGAGAAACCGGCGCTGGTGCTGATCCACGGCATCTCGGGCCAGCTCCAGCATTTCACCTATGCGATGGCCGAGAAACTGGCCGAAGACTTCCACGTCTTCGCCATCGATCGCCCCGGCTGCGGTTACTCCGAGCGCGAAGCCGACGAAGACGCCAGCCTGTTCTCGCAGGCGCGGATGATCGGCAAGTTCATGGACGCCCGCGGCATCGAGTCTCCGGTCGTGGTGGGGCATTCCCTTGGTGGGGCGGTGGCGCTGGCCATCGCGCTCGAACGGCCGCTGAAGACCAAGGCACTGGCCCTTCTGGCGCCGCTCACGCACGTGCAGGAAGAGATCGACCCGGTGTTCAAGGGGTTGGAACTGCACTCGCCGATGATGCGGCGGCTGGTCGCCAATACCATCGCGGGCCCCATCGGCAAGGCCACCGCCGGCAAGGTGCTGGAGCATGTCTTCGCCCCCGAGGCGCCGGTGCCGCATTTCATGACCATCGGCGGCGCGGCGCTGGGGCTGCGGCCCCGGGCCTTCGTCACCGCCTCCTGCGATCTCGTGATGCTGGAAAACGCCCTGCCGGCGCAGGTGCGGCGCTACCCCGAACTGACTGTTCCCGGCGGGGTGCTCTACGGTGCCGAGGACGCGTTGCTGAGCCCGGTGGTGCAGGGACGGTCGATGAAGCGCTACAACCTCACCTACGAGGAACTGCCGGGGCGGGGGCACATGTTGCCGCTGACCGCCCCCGACCTCTGCATCGCCTTCATCCGCAAGATCGCGGGGATCGAGGATCAGCCCCTCCCCGAGGAACCGATGGCAGAAGAGATCGTCCACCCCGACCCGGTCGAGGACGAGGTGGACGCCGCTGACCAGACCGGTCAGTTGAAGCGATAGCTCGACGCCGTTACGCCGCCGAAGATACCGGTCTCGTGATAGACCTGCGTGGCCGCGTCCTGCTCGGCCGCGCCCAGCGCGGTGAACAGCGGCACCAGGTGGTCCTCCTGCGCGTGGCAGATCCGCGCGTAGGGCGCGCTCTCCCAGTCCAGCAGCGCCGCGGTACGCTCCGCGGGCGGCAGCTGCATCACCCCGGCCAGCCAGGTGTCGAACTCGGTCGAGGGCACCTTGGCCTGCGGTCCGAACAGGCGCAGGTTGTGATAGCTCAGGCCGGACCCGACGATCAGGACACCCTCGTCCCTGAGCGGTGCGAGGGCGCGACCGATCGCGAAGTGCTTGGCCGGGTCGTAATCCTTGCGGATCGAGACCTGGAACACCGGGACCTGTGCCTCGGGGTACATGATGTAGGCCGGGACGAAGGTCCCGTGGTCAAACCCCTGGCTGTCGTCCAGCCGCGCGGCGAACCCCGCCGCCTTCAGCAGCTCCGCCGTCCGTTCCGCCAGCGCCGGGGCACCGGGCGCGGGATAGACGATGTCATAGGTGTGCTTGGGAAAGCCGTAGTAGTCGTATTCCATGCTCGGCTGCGCCGAGTGCATCACCGCGACCTCGTTGGTCTCCCAATGGCCCGAGACCATAAGGATCGCCTTGGGCGTCTCCGGCAACTCCGCCGGCATGTGGGCAAGCGAGGTTTCGAGCTTGGCAAAAGCGCGGCGCATGTCGTCGATCCACGGCCAGGGGCCGCCGCCGTGCGAGATGAAGTAGGTGGGCATACGGGTCATGGCACAGTCTCCTTACCGCCAGTGGCATGAAGAATAGGATGCCACCGGCCTGTGCGGAAGTTGCCAAGGTTGCAGAGGGATGGTGCATGCCTGCACAACCTCCTCACTCCTTGGCGGTGACATTCTCCGCAAAGGAGGTCTCGAAGGCGGCCTTCTTCGCGTCGCTCGCCTCGGTCTGGTGGTTGGCTTTCCACTCATCCATCGACATCCCATAGAACAGCTCTCGGGCCTCCTCCTTGCCCATTTCGATGCCCTTCTCGTTGGCCGCTTCCTGGTACCAGCGCGACAGGCAGTTGCGGCAGAACCCGGCAAGGTTCATCAGGTCGATGTTCTGAACATCGGTGCGGTCCTCCATCAGGTGCTGGCGCAGGCGGCGGAAGGCGGCGGCTTCAAGCTCGATTTCGGTCTGGCGGTCCATGACGTGTCCTCCGGTTGGCTCTGCGACGGATCTAGGGCCTCAGTGCCCGCCTGTCACCCCGCCGCTTCTTTGGGTTGAAAATATCCCGGGGTCCGGGGCAGCGCCCCGGCGCTCGCCGCCCGGTCAGTGCGGCGTGATCTCCGCCGGAAGCGGTTTCAGCGCAAGATCCTCGTGCAGCGGCACGGTCTGGCGTTCGATCAGCCGGTGCACCTGCGGGCGGCCCGGTCCCCGGTGCAGCGCCAGCAGCGCCTCGAAGCCCTCGAGGTCCGACTTGGTGCGCCGCGCGTTGTGGCGCAGGTAGTCATTCCACGTCGCCACGTGGAACCGCTCGCGCCACAGGTCCGGGTTCTCGAGATCGCGCAGCAGCGACCAGTTGCGCGCCCCGTCGCGGATGCGGACCCGCCGCCGCCGGTGAATGGCGGCAAGGAAGTCGTCGGTATCGGCCTCGTCGATGATATAGTCGATCATGATCACGATCGGGCCCGACCGCGCCTGCAGGTCGAGCCTCAGTTCGGGCTCCTTGAAGGTGTTCAGCGGGTCGAGATCCAGCGCGCCGAATTCGCCCATGCCCAGCCAGCGCCCCGAGACGGTGCCGACCAGCAGCAGCGCGCTGGCGACCAGCAGGGCAAGCGAAACGGACTGGTGCTCGGCCAGCAGGCCCCAGATCCATGCGCCGAGGGCCATCCCGCCAAAGGTTGCGGTCTGGTAGAACGACAGCGCACGCCCCACCACCCAGCGCGGCGTCGACATCTGCACCGTGACGTTGAACAGCGACAGGGCCAGCACCCAGCAGGCCCCGGCGATCAGCAGGCCGATGGCGCTGACGGCGATATGCCGTCCAAGGGCAAGGATGACCATGCCGACCGCGAAGCCGAGGAACGCCGCCGCGATGATCTGCTCGTTGCGGAACCGCTCGCGCACCCGGCTGTTGGCAAAGACGCCACCGATCGCGCCAAGGCCGAAGAAGCCCAGCAGCAGGCCGTAGGTCACGGCGGTGCCGCCCAGCATGTCGCGGGCGACCAGCGGCAGCAGCGCCATGGCCGAGGAGGCGGCGAAACCGAAGAGAAAGCTGCGCCCCAGCACCTTCAGCAGATGCGGCGACATCGACATGTAGTGCAGCCCGGCGCCAAGGGCCTGCCCCAGCGGTTCGCGCGGCAGCCGCTCCTCCTTGGCCGGCGGTTTCCACCGCAGCAGCGCCAGCATCACCGGGATGTAGGTCACCGCGTTGAAGGCAAAGGCAACGGCAGACCCGGCCAGCGCGACGAGGAAGCCGCCGAAGGCGGGCCCGACCGAGCGCATCAGGTTGAAGCCCATCGCGTTCAGGGTGACCGCGGCCGACAGGTTCTGGCGGCTGACGATGTCGCCCATGCTGGCCTGCCACGAGGGGTTGTAGAGCGCCATGCCGCAGCCGATGGCAAAGGTGAACCCAAGGAGGCCCCAGGGCCCCAGCAGGTCGAGGTAGGCGCTGACCGCCAGCCCGACGGAGACCACGAACATGAAGACCTGCGCGCCCAGCAGGATGCGGCGGCGGTCGAAGCTGTCGGCCAGCGCCCCGGCGACCAGCGAAAAGACCATGATGGGCAGGGTGTTCGACGCCTGTACCAGCGCGACCATGTCGCTGCTGCCGGCCAGCGAGGTCATCAGCCAGCCTGCGCCGACCATCTGCACCAGCCCGCCGAGGTTCGACGTCTGCGAGGCCAGCCACAACTCGCGGAAGGTCGGATTGCCGAAGGGGGCGAAGGTATTGGTTCTCGGTTCTATCGCTCTGCTCCCGGGTCGCTCACCTGTCACCGTCGGTCAGGACGGCGCGGTTCGGCTTTCGGCGGGCGAGGGCGAACCGCACCCGACGTGGCGTCATCGCATAACGCACGGATTTCAGGCGAGGATCAAGATGGCTGCGTGCGCCCGGGCGCTCCTGCGCGGTCAGACGCCCGCCCGAGCCAGCGCCCGGACCAGCACCGGCGCCAGCCGCTCGGCCCAGGCCCGCTGACCCTCGTGATCGGCAATCAGGTCGTTGCGCACCTCGATCAGAACGTTGGGCCGCCCGAAGGCCGAGGCATGGGTGTCCACCGCGTCGCCCGGCAGGTGCCCGCCGTAGGGCTCGTTGTCTCCCACGCAGAGATCGCCCTCGGCTGCGAGTTCGGCGATCAGCGGGTCCGAGAGCCGCGTGTCCTCGGTGTGCAGCACGCCCACCTGCCAGGGGCGCGGATCGCGGCCGCGCAGCTGCCGGGTAAAGCTGTGCACCGACAGGATCACCGCATGGGGCAGGGCGGCAAAGCGGGCAAGCTGCTCATGATATGGGCGATAGCAGAGGGTCAGCCGTCTTTCCGTCTCCTCCGCATCGGCGTTGCGGTTGGCCGGGATCAGCGTGCCGTCATAGAGTTTCATCAGCAGCGTGGGGTCGTCCTCGCCCCGGTTCGGGTCGATGACCAGCCGCGAGAAATTAGAGGCAACGACGGGCGAGTTCAGCAACTGGCCAAGGTGTTGCGCAAGGCCGTAGGCGCCGACGTCATAGGCGATGTGGCGCTCCATGTCCTCGCGCGGGAGGCCGAGATCGCCGCCGTTGACGAAGGGCGGGACGAGATTGCTGGCGTGGTCGCATGTCACCAGCCAGCGGCCCGGACGGTCCTCGCCATGAACGAAATAGGGGGTATATGTCATATGCCTGCGATCTGTTTGGGCGAAGGGTTACGCGAGTTGCCCGCCGATTGGAATTGGGCCATAACGGAAAACGAGGCATGTTTGCGTTAACATGTGCGCAATGAGACCAGGCTATTACAAGAAAATGATGGGAGGCGCAGCAGCATGAGGCGGCTGAGAAACGTCAAGGTCGTGGCCACGCTGGGCCCGGCGTCGGAAACCTACGAGATGATCCGTGCGCTCCACGAGGCGGGCGCCGACGTGTTCCGTCTGAACATGAGCCACGGCACCCATGACGAGATCCGGTCCAAGCACCAGATCATCCGTCAGGTCGAGCAGGACCTGAACAGCCCGATCGCCATCCTGGCCGACCTTCAAGGTCCCAAGCTGCGCGTCGGGGCCTTCGCCAATGGCGAGGAATTGCTGGAAGAAGGGGCCAGGTTCCGGCTCGACCTCGACGAGGCCGAGGGCGATGTTACCCGTGTCTGCCTGCCGCACCCCGAGATCTTCGCCGCGCTGAAACCCGGCGCGCACCTGCTGGTCAACGACGGCAAGATCCGCCTCAAGGTCGACAGCTACGGCAAGGACTTCGCCGAGTGCACCGTCATCACCGGCGGCGTGATTTCGAACCGCAAGGGGGTGAACGTGCCCGACGTGGTGCTGCCGCTCGCCGCGCTCTCGGCAAAGGACCGCAAGGACCTCGAGTTCGCCTGCGAACTCGGCGTGGACTGGCTGGCGTTGTCCTTCGTGCAGCGCCCGCGCGACGTGGAAGAGGCGCGCGAACTGGCCCGAGGCCGCGCCGCGATCCTCTCCAAGATCGAGAAACCGGCAGCCGTGGACAACTTCGATGCCATCCTCGCGGTCTCTGACGGGATCATGGTGGCGCGCGGCGACCTCGGGGTGGAATTGCCGGTGCAGGCGGTCCCGCCGATCCAGAAGCGCCTGACCCGCAAGTGCCGCAACGCGGCCAAGCCGGTGATCGTCGCGACCCAGATGTTGGAAAGCATGATCGAGAGCCCGATGCCGACCCGCGCCGAGGTGTCGGACGTCGCCACCGCGATCTACGAAGGCGTGGATGCGGTGATGCTCTCGGCCGAGTCGGCCGCCGGCAGCTACCCGGTCGAGGCCGTCACCACGATGGACAAGGTCGCGGTCGAGGTCGAGGCGGACGAGAACTACATGCAGATCATCGCCGCCTCGCGGGGCGAACGGAAGTACGGCGTGGCCGAAGGCATCGTCGCCGCAGCGCGCGAGATCGCCGAGACGACCAACATCAAGGCGATCTGCTGCTTTACCCAGAGCGGCACGACCGGCCTGCTGACCGCGCGCGAACGCCCGCGCGTCCCGATCCTCGCGCTGACCTCGCTCGAACGCACCGCGCGCCGCCTCTGCCTCAGCTGGGGCTGCAACTGCGTCATCGTGGGCGAGCTCGAGCGGTTCAAGATGGCCGTGGTCAGCGCCGCCCGCGCGGCCCGCGCCGGTGGGTTCGCCGTCGAGACCGACCAGATCGTCGTGATGGCCGGGGTTCCCTTCAACGTGCCGGGCACAACCAACATCCTGCGCGTGGCGCCTTGCGACGAGCGGCTGATCTACAACACAGATCCGGGCTGAGGCGGCCCGGCCGGATTGAGGGCGGCGCCGGCCCCGTGCTAGGCTCGCCCCGGCGGGCCGTCGCCCCGCGCCCTTCGGAGAGGCCATGCATCCCGATCAGATCGTCGTTCTTGGCCTGCTCCTGATCGTGCTCGCGATCCCGTCAATGATCCGCGCCTATGCCGATGGCCGCCCGCCGCGCGTGGCCTCGGTGGTACTGCTCTCGGGCATGGGCCTTGGCGTCTACGCGCAACTGCACAAGCCCGGCGGTTACGACCTTGCCGGACTGGCCGAAGCGGTCTACGTGGTGATAGGTGACCTGCTCCGCTGAGCGATTTCCAGATTCACGCTTGCATCCCCAGACCATGCCGCCTATAGGGGCGCTTCTGACCCGCGTGGCCGGCCGATGTGGCATGCCGAGTCGCGCTAAAACCGACCTTAAGGAAGGAGACGGAAATGCCCAAGATGAAGACGAAATCGAGCGCCAAGAAGCGCTTCAAGGTGACCGCGACCGGCAAGGTCGTGTCTGCTCAGGCCGGCAAACGCCACGGCATGATCAAGCGCACCACCAAGTTCATCCGCGACGCACGCGGCACCACCACGCTGAGTGCCCCCGACGCCAAAATCGTCAAGGGCTACATGCCCTACGACCGCTGATAGGAGGCTGATCACATGTCCCGTGTCAAAGGTGGTACCGTCACCCACGCCCGTCACAAGAAAGTCCTCGACGCCGCCAAAGGTTACTATGGCCGCCGCAAGAGCACTTTCAAGGTTGCAGCCCAGGCCGTCGACAAGGCCAACCAGTATGCAACCCGCGACCGCAAGAACCGCAAGCGCAACTTCCGCGCCCTGTGGATCCAGCGGATCAACGCCGCCGTGCGCGCCCACGACGAAGCGCTGACCTACAGCCGCTTCATCAACGGCCTCGCGCTGGCAGGCATCGAAGTCGACCGCAAGGTGCTGGCCGATCTGGCCGTGCACGAGCCGGAAGCGTTCGGTGCAATCGTCGAGCAGGCCAAGGGCGCTCTCGCAGCCTGATCGCCTGACGATACCTGACAGAAAGGCCGTCCCTCGGGGCGGCCTTTTTCGTTTCGCGTGGGTGCCGTCTGGCGGATCAGTCGATGTCCAGCTTCGGGAAACCCTTCACCAGGTCGTCCACCGCCTTCATCTGGGCAAGGAACGGGCGCAACTTGTCGAGGGGCAGGGCGCTGGGGCCGTCGCACAGGGCCTTGTCGGGGTCGGGGTGTGCCTCGACGAACAGACCGGCCAGCCCGACAGCCAGCCCGGCCCGGCCAAGCTCTGCCACCTGGCTTCTCCTCCCGCCGGACGCGCCTGCCGCCGCGTCCCTCATCTGCAGGGCGTGGGTCACGTCGAAGATGATCGGCGCGTCGTTGCTGCTGGCGCGCATGACGCTGATACCGAGCATGTCGACCACGAGGTTGTCGTAGCCAAAGCACGATCCGCGCTCGCACAGCATGACCTTGTCGTTGCCGCACTCGCCGAGCTTCTCGACAAGGTTGCGAACCTGCGAGGGGCTCATGAACTGGGGCTTCTTGACGTTGATCACCGCCCCCGTCGCAGCCGCTGCGGCAATGAGGTCCGTCTGCCGCGCCAGAAACGCTGGAATCTGCAGGATGTCGCAGACCTCGGCCACCGGCGCGGCCTGGGCAGGCTCGTGAATGTCGGTGATCACCGGCACTCCAAAATTCTCGCGGACCTCGCGCAGGACATTTAACCCCGCCTCCATCCCCGGACCGCGATAGGAATGGATCGAGGAGCGGTTCGCCTTGTCGAACGAGGCCTTGAAGACATAGGGCAGGCCAAGCTCCTCGGCTGCCCTGACGAATTCGTCCGCCACGCGAAGCGCGAGATCGCGGGACTCGATGACGTTGATGCCGCCGATCACCGTCATCGGCCTGTCGTTGCCAACGAGGTGCTGCCCAACCTGAATGGTTCTCATCATGCTTCCTCTCCGAAAATTCGACGTTTGCTACCACTAGGGTGCGGCCAATGAACAATGCCCGCAACTGCGCTCCGGCCGCTTTCCCTGTCAGAGCGCCTTCCGGAAATAGACCCGGTTAAACCCGTCTTCCTCGCGCCGTCCGGTCTCGACGTAGCCAAGGTGCGGATAGATCGAGAGGTTCGCGGTCATCTTCTCGTTCGTATAGAGCTCGATGGCCGGCAGGCCAATGTCGCGCGCCGTGTCTTCGCAATGCGCCATCAGCGCCTTGCCAAGGCCCTCGCCCGCAGCCGAACTGTGGACCGCGATGTTCTCCAGAAACATCACGCCGTCCTGCGGGAAGTAGACGATGAATCCCCCGACCTCCCCGGGCGCGGTCTCGGCGACGTACAGCACGCCTTCGGCGATCAGCGCCGTGTAGTCGGCGGTCATCGGAGCGGGCTTGCGCCCGATAGCGGCAACATACTGGGCGTAGGCCTCCTCGGCCACCGCGCGCACGGCGGCGTCATCTTCGGGGCGGGCCTGCCTGATCATCATCGGTGTCCTTGTCTCTTGCGGTGTCAGGATGGTCACGCGGCGGGGAGGGGATCAAGCCCCCTGTTTCACCGCCTGTTCCGGTGCCGGGCGGAGCGGGCGCTGCAACAAGGCGCAGGCCGCACCGGTCAGCAGGATGCCCGAGGCAACCAGCAGGCTGGTGCCGATGTCACCCGAGTAGTCGCCGAGCCATCCCGCAGCATAGGGCCCGATCGTCTGCGCCACCGCAAAGACCACGGTGAACAGGCTGATCGCCGGGCCCCAGCTTTCGGCGGGCAGGTTGTGACGCAGGAAGGCAGTGACCGCGCTGGGCGACATGAACACGCAGAGCCCGAAGATGGTGGCCGACAGCACCAGCCCCGGTCCGTTGGGCCAGACCACCGGCATGGCCGAACCGATGGCGATGCCGGTCAGGATCATGGCCAGCGGCAGACCGTTCGGGAACCGGCTGAGCACGGGACGCCAGAGGAACGGCGACAGGCACAGGCAGAGCCCCAGCATCACCCATGTTCCGGCGATCAGCCATGCGCCTTCGCCTTGTTCGGTCATCCACGCGCTGAGGAAGGTGAAGTAGACAATATAGCCCAGCCCGAACCCGGCATAACCGCCCATCTCGGGCAGGATACGCCGCAGCGGCAGGTTCGGTTTCAGGCGAACCGCTTGCTTCGGGGGCCGCACGCTCATCGCGGCCCAGAAGCTCAGCGGCAGCATGGCGAAACAGGCGATACCGATCAGAGTCCAGGCCCGCGGCCACGCGCCGGTTCCATAGCGTTCCAGCATCAGCGGCAGCACCGCGCCGGACAGCACGATTCCCAGCCCGCCCCCGAACCCGAAGAGCAGCGCGATGGCGAGCGCGTTCTTCTTCGGCTCGCGCTGGAACAGCTGCGCGGTCAGCGCACCGGCGGTGGAAAAGGACATCGCCCCGAAGAACCCGGCAAGGATGCGCCAGGTGGTCTGCCACCACAGCGCCGGGTCCATGCCGGTGGCAAAGAGCGAGACGGCGGTGGTGATCAGGCCGAAGTTGAACAGGTAGGAGGGGTTCATCCGCGAGATCATCACCATGGTGACGACCGCACCGCCGATGTAGCCGAACGCGTTGGCCGTGTTCAGCCACCCGGCCTGGGCATAGGTCCAGCCCAGTTCGGCCTTCATCGCGGGCAGGATCAGCCCATAGGCAAAGCGGGCAAAGCCATTGGTGACGCAGACGCCAAAGGCAAGGCCCAGCAGCACCAGCCACGGTCGCGCGGGTTCGCGCGTTGGCGAAAGGGGCTCAGCGACGGGCATAGACCGCCCGTTCGAAGGCATCGTAGGTCTTCATCAGCCCCGGTTCGGCAAAGGGCAGCGACTGGGTCATCAGCACCGCGCCAAGGTCGCGGGCCGGGTCGATCCAGAAATGGGTATTGCAGATCCCGGCCCAGCCGAGCGACCCGGCGCTGCGCTTGCCCGGAACATCGCTGTCGTTGCGCAGGAAGGCAAAGCTGTGGCTGGTGCGGATGCCGGGAAACAGGTTCACGTCGGCACTGACCGGCGGCGCGACCGAGGTCATCGGCTGGACGGTAAGGCCCTGCATCTGGTCGGCCCGCATGGTCTGCATCGCCTCGGAACTGAGGATGCGGTTCCCCTCTAGCTGGCCGTCGTTCAGGATCATCCGGATAAAACGGATGTAGTCGGGCGCGGTGGAGTAGAGCGCGTGGCCCAAGCCGTAAAACTCGGGATGCGATGGCGGCGCGATCTTGGTGGGGCGGAACCCTCCGTCGGGCGTCCGCATGCTGACGTCGGACAACCGGGCGGCCAGCCCGTCCGCCTCGAAAGCGGTATCCGTCATGCCAAGCGGATCGAGGATCTCTTCCCGGCAGAACTGGTCGATGCGGCGGCCATCGACCTCCTGCACCAGGCGGCCCAGCCAGTCGATCGAGATCCCGTAGCCCCAGCGCGTGCCCGGATCCGAGGTCAGGGGATAGGCCAGCGCCGCCTCCAGCCCCGAAAGGATCGTCGGCTGGCCGGTCTGCTGCAGGTACTTCGCGGTGTCGGCGCTCCAGAACTCGTACTCGATGCCGCTGGTATGTGTCGCGAGATGCCGGACGGTGGCGCGGACCCGGGGCGCGCGCAGGATAGGGCTGTCACCATCCCAGCCGTCGATCACCTGCAGATCGTTCCAAGCCGGGAGGATGTCTCCGACAGGGGTGTCGGGAGAAAGCTGCCCTCGGTCGATCAGGATCATCGCGGCGGTCGAGCCGATGGCCTTGGTCATCGAGAAGATGCGGAACACCGTGTCTTCTGCCGCCGCGCGCCCTTCGGCTGCGGTCCCGGCCGCGCCGCTGTAGGTCACCCCGTCCGAGCGTGTCACCATGGCCACCGCGAAGGGCACGTCGCGTTCGGCGACGGCGTCCGCAAGGACCAGATCCAGTTCTGTCATGATCTCCTCCCATCATGTGGGGGCACGCTATCCGCGCGGCAAAGGGAATGTCCATCGGCCATTTGCGGCGGTCCGGACGCGCCGGGTTGCATTCGGAAGGCTCTGAGGCTAGCAGGACACGGGAATTTCCGGGGAACCGTCATGGACGATCTGAAAGCCAAATACCTGACCCAAATCGCGGACGCGGCGGACGAGAACGCGCTGGAGGCGATCCGCCTTGCCGCCGTCGGCAAGAAGGGTGAAGTGGCGCTTGCCATGCGCGAACTGGGCCGGATGACCCCCGAGGAACGGCAGACCGCCGGTCCCGCGCTGAACGCGCTCAAGGACGAGATCAACTCGGCGCTGGCGGCGAAGAAAGAGGCGCTGGGCGATGCCGCGCTGGACGAGCGCCTGCGCAGCGAATGGCTCGACGTGACCCTGCCGGGCCGCGACCGCCGCCAGGGCACGGTCCACCCGGTCAGCCAGGTGACCGAAGAGCTGACCGCGATCTTCGCCGAGATGGGCTTCTCGGTCGCCGAAGGGCCGCGCATCGACACCGACTGGTACAACTTCGACGCGCTGAACATCCCCTCGCACCACCCGGCGCGCGCCGAGATGGACACCTTCTACATGCACCGCGCCGAGGGCGACAATCGCCCGCCGCACGTGCTGCGGACCCATACCTCTCCGGTGCAGATCCGCTCGATGGAAAAGATGGGCGCGCCGCTGCGCATCATCTGCCCGGGCGGCGTGTATCGCGC
>NZ_QEHM01000004.1 GCF_003116585.1 Albibacillus kandeliae | reverse complement strand
CCAGGTCGAGGGCCTCGCCGTCGACAAGGACATCTCGATGGCGAACCTCAAGTGGGTGCTGGAAGAATTCTTCTCGGCCTTCTTCGAGATCGACGGCATCAAGACCCGCTTCCGGGCCTCCCACTTCCCCTTCACCGAGCCTTCGGCCGAGGTCGACATCCAGTGTTCCTGGGTCGACGGTCAGCTGCGCATCGGCGAGGGCGATGGCTGGATGGAAGTGCTGGGCTCGGGCATGGTGCATCCCAAGGTGCTCGCCGCCGGCGGCATCGACCCCGAAGTCTACCAGGGCTTTGCCTTCGGCATGGGCATCGACCGGATCGCGATGCTGAAATACGGCATCCCCGACCTGCGCGCCTTCTTCGACAGCGACCTGCGCTGGCTGCGTCACTACGGCTTTGCCAGCCTCGACATGCCGACACTGCACGGCGGTCTCTCGCGCTGAGGCACGCGCGACCAGTTGACCGGATCGGACCGGGCTAAGTAGGGTGCATGTCAGTCATGCACCCTTTTTCGTTTTCGCGCGTTGAGCGGTGGAGACAGCCTGACGGGGCAACCCATGAGCGACCCGATTGCCAAGCTGAAAGAAAAGTACCCGGGTGCGGTGACCTACCGGTTCGGGGACAACGCGCTGTTGTGCGACGAACTGCTCGATCTCGTACGCGAGGGCCGCAAGCGGGCCACCTGCGCGGCCATGTGGCTGTTCGAGGTCGAACCGACAGCCATGCCGAGAGTGGGGCGCTGCGATATCGCCACCGACTGGGACGGCAACCCGGCGCTGGTGACCAAGACCACGGCGCTGCACCGCATCAGGTTCTGCGACGTGACCGAGGAGATGGCGCTGGCCGAGGGCGAGGACGACTCGCTCGAAGGCTGGCGGCGCGGGCACGAGGCCTACTTCCGGCGGATCGGGGAATTCGACCCCGAGATGATGGTGCTGTTCGAATACTTCGATGTGGTCGAGGTCGTGGAGTAGTCGCGATCTGGCACGCCCGGGTCGCGAAGCCGCGCGATGGGGAGAGCGCCCTGGCCTAGGCAGGGGCCTGTCCCCTCCTGTGAGTGCTACCATGCCCCGTATCCTGATCGTCGATTCCAATCCCTCCGACTGTAACGCCCGTCAGGTAGCCGGGGGCAGCGACGCCGCCGGGCAGGGCTACGCCCGGGCGCTCGCCGCCTGCGATCCGCATATCGAGACCGAGATCATCGCGCCCTATGACGGTGACCGCGCGGGCGATCTCTCGGTCTATGACGGTGTGGTCTTCACCGGATCGGCGGTCGAATGGAGCACGCAGGACGACCGGGTCGAACCGCTGGCCACGATCATGCGCGCGACCTTCGCGCTCGGCATCCCTGTGCTCGGATCCTGCAACGGGATGCAACTGGCCGCATCGGTGCTGGGCGGCGAGACGGGCGAGTCGCCCAATGGCAACGAGGTCGGTCTCGCCCGCGACGTGCGGATGACCGAGGATGGCTTGCGTCACCCCTATCTCAAAGGCCGGGAACAGGGCTACGCCGTTCCCTGCGTTCACCGCGACGAGGTCCGCCGCCTGCCCGAGGGCGCGGTGCTTCTTGCCGGGAACGCCCATTCGCCGGTGCAGGCCTTCGCCTACGAAAAAGACGGGATCCGGTTCTGGGGCAGCCAGTACCATCCCGAGTTCGTGCCGGGAAAGATCGGCCCCTACCTTGCCGGTTCGGGGCGCCTCGACCCCGAGGAGGGTGCGCTGCTGGCGGTGGCCGATCACGACGCCGATGCGGCGGAGCGGCTCGGCGTCCGGGCGGGCGAACTTGCCGCGCCGGTGCGGATGCTCGAACTGGCGAACTGGCTGGCGTCGCTCTGACCCGTCAACAGGACGCGCACCGGGGCGATGCAGGCCCCGTGAGCCTTGCATCTTTGGCCTTTCTTTGCCATTGCCAGCGCTGACCGTCACCCATCAGACCGGACAGGACCGGACATGCTGTTTCACAAGGACAGGCGCAACCAGAACCCCGAAAGCAGCCGCCTCTACGCGCTGTACGAGATCGCCTATACCGCGATCGACTTCGGCGCCGCGCTGACCTTCCTCGTGGGCTCGATCATGTTCCTGTCCGAGAACTGGCAGACCACCGGAACCTGGCTGTTCATCGCCGGTTCGGTTCTCTTCGCCGCCAAGCCGACCCTGCGGCTGGTACGCGAACTGAAGCTGGCCGCGATGGGTGACACCAAGGATTTGGCCGAGCGCCTCAAGAGCTGAGCAAGGATAAGACCCATGAAATTCACCCTGTCCTGGCTGAAGGATCACCTCGACACCACCGCAACGGTCGACGAGATCGCCGAGGCGCTGACGGACCTCGGCCTCGAGGTCGAGGAGGTCGTCAATCCGGCCGACGCGCTCAAGGGCTTTACCCTCGGCTACGTCAAGCACGCCGAGCAGCACCCCGATGCCGACAAGCTGCGGGTCTGCAAGGTCGACACCGACGAAGGCGAACTCCAGATCATCTGCGGCGCACCGAACGCGCGCGAGGGGATCACCGTCGTGGTCTGCAAGCCGGGCATGTATATCCCCGGTCTCGACATCACCATCGGCGTCGGCAAGATCCGGGGCGTCGACAGCTTCGGCATGATGGCCTCCGAGCGCGAGCTTGAACTGTCGGAGGAACATGACGGCATCATCGAGCTGCCCTCGGGCAAGGTCGGTGACAGCTTCGTCGACTGGCTGGCCGAGAACGACCCGGCCAAGGTGGATCCGGTGATCGAGATCGCCATCACCCCGAACCGCCCGGACGCGCTGGGCGTGGCCGGCATCGCCCGCGACCTCGCGGCGCGCGGCCTCGGCACGCTCAAGACCCGCGCCATCGAGCCGGTGGCGGGCACCTTCCCCTGCCCGGTGGACGTGACCATCGAGGACGACACGCTCGACGGCTGCCCGGTTTTCGCCGGTCGCGTGATCAAGGGCGTCAGGAACGGACCCAGCCCGCAGTGGCTGCAGGACCTGCTGCGCGCCATCGGCCTGCGTCCGATCTCGGCGCTGGTCGATGTCACCAACTTCTTCACCTACGACCGCAACCGCCCGCTGCACGTCTTCGACGTCGACAAGATGTCGGGCGGCCTGCGCATCCACCGCTCCAAGGGCGGCGAGACGATGGAAGCGCTGGACGAGAAAACCTACACCTTCCAGCCCGGCATGATGGTGATCTCGGACGCCAACGGCCCCGAGAGCATTGCCGGCATCATGGGCGGTGAAGTCACCGGCGTGACCGACGGGACCACCACGGTCTTCCTCGAGTCGGCCTTCTGGGACAACGTCCAGATCGCCCTGACCGGTCGCGCGCTCAAGATCAACTCGGATGCGCGCTACCGTTTCGAACGCGGCGTGGACCCCGAGTTCACCGTTCCCGGCCTCGAACTGGCCACGCAGATGATCCTCGATCTCTGCGGGGGCGAGGCGTCCGAGGTGGTTGTCGCGGGCGCCGTCCCGGATCACTCCCGCGCCTACAAGCTCGACACCGACCGCGTGCAGAGCCTCGTCGGCATGGAAATCCCGGCTCAGACGCAGGTCGCCACGCTGGAGGCCCTCGGCTTCCGCATGCAGGGCGACATGGCCCAGGTGCCAAGCTGGCGCCCCGACGTGCTGGGCTCTGCCGACCTGGTGGAAGAAGTCGCACGGGTCGCCTCGCTGACCCGGCTCGAGGGCCGTCCGCTGCCGCGCGTCACCGATGGCATTCCCGCGTCAGTGATGACCCCGATGCAGCGCCGCGAACAGGCGGCGCGTCGCACGGCGGCGGCGCTGGGTTACAACGAATGCGTCAGCTACTCCTTCATCGACCAGTCCAGCGCGGCGCTGTTCGGTGGTGGCGACGATGGCACGATGCTCGAAAACCCGATCAGCTCCGAGATGAGCCACATGCGGCCTGACCTGCTGCCCGGCCTGCTGCAGGCAGCGGCAAAGAACCAGGCGCGCGGGTTCCTCGACATGGGCCTGTTCGAGGTCGGCCCGACCTTCTTCGGCGGCGAGCCGCAGGAACAGAAGACCGTCATCAGCGGCCTGCTGGTGGGCCGCACCGGGCCCAAGGACGTGCACGGCGCAGCACGCCCGGTCGACGTCTTCGACGTCAAGGCCGATGCCGAGGCGATCCTCGCGGCGATGGGCGCACCCGCCAAGGTGCAGATCCTGCGCGGTGCCGAGGGCTGGTGGCACCCGGGCCGTCACGGCAAGATCTGCCTCGGCCCCAAGAAGGTGCTGGGCGTCTTCGGTGAACTGCACCCGAAAGTGCTCAAGGAGATGGACGTGAAGGGCCCGGCGATGGCCTTCACCCTCTATCCCGAGGAAATCCCGATGCCGCGCAAGACCGGCGCGACCCGCCCGGCGCTGGAACTGCGCGACCTGCAGGCGGTCGAGCGCGACTTCGCCTTCGTCGTGGATGGCGACGTCGAGGCGCTGACGCTGGTCAACGCGGCGGCCGGGGCCGACAAGGCGCTGATCGAAGACGTGCGCGTGTTCGACGAGTTCATCGGCGGCTCGCTTGGCGAGGGCAAGAAGTCCCTGGCCGTGACCGTCCGGATCCAGCCCAAGGACAAGACCCTGACCGAGGCCGAGATCGAGGCGGTCACCGCCAAGATCGTCGAGAAGGTCACCAAGGCGACCGGCGGCACGCTGCGCGGCTGACGCGGGCCAGACACGACAGCACGAAGCCCCGGGTCACTCCCGGGGCTTCTTCGTTGCTACCCCCAATTCCGTTGTGGCTAGACGTGGCCTTCAGTCTTGATGTGAATGGTCGCCCCGCAGTGCTTGCAGTGCACCGCGTCCGGGTCGTGCAGCTGAAGCCCGCAGGTGTCGCATTCCTCGCGGACCTTGGCAGGCCGGAACAGCACCGTCGCCAGTCGCAGGAACAGGGTGACCCCGACGATCATGACCCCGACCGAAAGCATCCTGCCGGAGGTGCCGGTCAGGGTGATGTCGCCGAACCCCGTTGTCGTCAGCGTCGTGACGGTGAAATAGAGCGCATCCGCGTAGTTCCCGATCTCGGGATTGGTCGGGTGCTGCAACACGTAGATCAGCCCGGTCATCACGAAGAGAAAGACGAAGAGGTTCACCGAGGCCAGCACCACCTGCTCGTTGCGCCGGAAGTAGGCAAAGTCCTTCCTCAGCCGCGAGGTCAGCTCGTAGGTGTGCAGCAATCGCAGCGTGCGCAGGACGCGGATGAACCCGAACCCCTCCCCGGCAATCGGCGCGAGGAACGAGGCAACCGCCACCATGTCGGCCCAGCTGGCGGGCCGCAGGAAGAAACTCTTCTTCTGCGGATCGATGGCAAGGCGGATCAGGAAGTCGCCGAGGATCAGGGCGCCGAGCAGGAAATCGATGACTTCGACCGTGGGGGTGTGGGGAAAGAAGGACGTGACGACGACAAACAGGATCGTCGCGAGGTCGAAGATCAGCAGGCCATAGCGGAAACGGTGGGCCGCCGGGGTGTCGGCGGTGTAGAGCATCCTCAGTCGGTTGAACACCTGCGGTCCTTTCCGGCTTGTCTCGATCCGGACTTTATAGGGCAGCAGGGCGCTCTCGCTCAATCGTGCAGGGGACAGACCCGGGAACCTGTTGCTCCCGGGTCCTGAGGGGCATCAGCCGCGCGGCGGGATGTTCATGCCCTTCTTCACGGCGGGGCGCGCCATGAAGCGGTCGACATAGGCGATCAGGTTCTTGTGGTCGCTCCAGCCCACGACCTCGCGCGCGCCGTAGAAGTCCAGCGAGTTGACCCAGGGGGCCAACGCGATGTCGGCAATCGAGAAGTCGCCCGCGATCCAGTCGTGGCCTTCCAGCTGCTTCTCCATGACCGCCAGCAGGCGCTTGGCCTCGTTGATGTAACGCTCGCGCGGGCGCGGGTCCTCGATCTCGCTCCCGGCGAACTTGTAGAAGAACCCGAGCTGGCCGAACATCGGGCCGACACCGCCCATCTGGAACATCAGCCACTGGATCACATGGGCCTTGTCGGCGGCGGTCTTGCCGATCAACTTGCCACTTTTCTCGGCAAGGTAAATCAGGATCGCGCCGCTCTCGAACAGGCCGATGGGCTCTCCATCGGGGCCGTTCGGATCAATGATCGCGGGGATCTTGTTGTTTGGGTTCAGTGAGAGGAACTCGGGGCTTTTGACGTCGGCGTCGGCCAGCGTGACCTTATGCGCCTCGTAGGGAATTTCCATTTCTTCCAGTGCGATGGAAACTTTTACGCCATTCGGAGTTGGAAAGGAGTAGAGTTGCAGCAGCCCGGGATTTGTCGCGGGCCATTTGCGGGTGATGGGAAAATCGGTGAGAGCTGACATCGAGGACTCCATTGCGAAACTTGCGGGGGAAGCTAAGGCTTTTTCCCATGGATAACAGCCTTGGTTCGGTGCATCGGCGCGCTTCACCCTGTGTCTGGGTGAACAGGTGCCGGGGCCGGATCTATCGAGGGACTAGGAATGATTCAGGAATTCAAGAAGTTCATTGCCAAGGGCAACGTGATGGACATGGCGGTCGGTATCATCATCGGTGCCGCCTTTACGGCGATCGTGTCGTCGCTGGTCGCCGACATCATCAACCCGATCATCGGCCTTTTCACCGGGGGCCTGGATTTCACCAACAACTATTTCGTTCTGTCCGGTGACGTACCGGCGAACGCCAGCCTCGAAGCCGCGCGCGCAGCGGGTGCCTCGATCTTCGCCTATGGCAGCTTCATCATGGCCGTGGTCAACTTCCTGATCATCGCATGGGTGGTCTTCCTGCTGGTCAAGATGGTGAACCGGGTCAAGTCGCTGGCAGAAAAGCCCGAGGATATCGCCCCCGAGGTTCCGGCCGGCCCTTCGGAAAAGGACATCCTGATCGAGATCCGCGACGCCCTGCAGGCCCGGTGAGGGCAGGACAGACACGCGATTTCGCTTTGCGCATGAGGCGCAGATGATCCTTTCGGAAAGGACACGCACGATCTCGGTTCTCGGGATCGTGCAAATTTTTGCATGGGGCTCCAGTTTCTACCTCCTTGCCGTGCTCGCCGCACCGGTCGAGGCGGAAACCGGCTGGTCCGCCGGGCTGGTCAGCGGTGGCCTCTCGGTTGGTCTGCTTGCGGCGGGACTCGTCTCGCGCCGCGTGGGCCGGGTGATCCAGGCGCAGGGCGGTCGACGGGTGCTCTCGACAGGCATGGGCCTGATCGCGCTGGGGCTGGTGATCATGGCACTGGCGCAGAGCGAGGCCGTCTACCTGCTGGCATGGTTGCTGACCGGGATCGGCATGGGCGCCGGGCTCTACGACGCTGCCTTCTCGACCCTTGGGCGGATCTACGGCGCGGGCGCGCGCGGGGCGATCACCGCTCTGACCCTCTGGGGCGGTTTCGCTAGTACGGTCTGCTGGCCGATCTCGGCCTTTCTGGTCGAGGCGCTGGGCTGGCGCGGCACCTGCCTCGCCTATGCCGCGCTGCACCTCTGCGTGACCCTGCCGCTCTGCTGGTTCGCGCTGCCCCGGGTGCCGCCCGAACTGGCCCACCGGGTCGGCGGCGGGCCCGAGGGCGGACGCCCCGCGCACATGGACCCGCGGTTCTGGTGCATGGCGCTCACCGGTATCCTGCTGGCGGTGCTGTCCTCGCTGTGGATGGTGCACCTCATGTCGATCCTCACCTCGCTGGGCCATTCGCTCGCCGCCGCCGTTTCGCTCGGCGCCTTGATCGGACCGGCGCAGGTCGGAGCGCGGGTGGTCGAGATGATGGGGCGGGGCCGGCATCATCCGATCTGGACGCTGCTGGTCTCGACCGGACTGATCCTCTTCGGTTTTGCCGGGCTCGAGCTTGGCCTCCCGGCCGCCGCCGCGCTGATCGCCTTCGGCGGGGGCAACGGGCTCTGGTCCATCGCGCGCGGTGCGCTGCCGCTGGCGGTCTTCGGGCCGGAGGATTACGCGCGGATCATGGGGCAGATCGCGATGCCGGTGCTGCTGGCCTCTTCGGCCGCGCCGCTGGCGGGGGCCGTGCTGGTGGCACGGATCGGGCCGGAGGGGACGCTGGGCGTTCTCATCGCGCTATCTCTCGCCGCGCTTGCGGTCAGCCTGACGCTCTACGCGCTGATCCGGCGGGACCGGCAGGGGGTGCCGGGATGATCAGGGGTGCACGGGGCGGTCTGGACACCGTCCCGTGCACCTGGTTGGAGGCGGGGCTGGGGATCAGGCCCGGATCGCCTCCAGGGGAGAGATGGTGTCGATGCCAAGCGCCTCGCCGACAGCCGCGTAGGTCAGCTTGCCGGCATGGACGTTCAGGCCGTTCATCAGGTGCGGATCGTCGGCGCAGGCCTTTTTCCAGCCCTTGTCGGCAAGCGCCAGCAGGAAGGGCATGGTGGCATTGCCAAGCGCGATGGTAGAGGTTCGTGCGACCGCGCCGGGCATGTTGGCGACGCAGTAGTGCATGATGCCCTCGACCTCGTAGATCGGATCTTCGTGTGTGGTGGCGTGCGACGTCTCGAAACAGCCGCCCTGGTCGATCGCGACGTCCACGATGGCCGCGCCGTGCTTCATGGTCGCCAGCTGGGCCCGGGTCACCAGCTTGGGCGCCGCCGCGCCGGGCACCAGAACCGCCCCGATCACCAGATCGGCTTGCGCGACCATGTCCGCGGTGTTGCCCGCGCTGGCGTAAGAGGTCTTGAACTGGCCACCAAACACATCGTCAAGGTAGCGCATTCGGGGCAGCGACCGGTCCAGCACGGTCACATCCGCGCCCATGCCCGCGGCCACACGGGCCGCATGGGTGCCGACAACGCCGCCGCCGATCACCACGACCTTGGCGGGCGACACGCCGGGCACGCCGCCGAGCAGCACACCGCGACCGCCGTTGGCCTTCTGCAGGGTCCATGCGCCAACCTGCGGCGCCAGCTTGCCCGCAACCTCGGACATCGGCGCCAGCAACGGCAGGCCACCCTGCGCGTCGGTCACGGTTTCATAGGCGATTGCAGTACAGCCGGAGGCCAGCAGGTCATTGGTCTGGGCCGGATCGGGCGCAAGGTGGAGATAGGTGAACAGCAGTTGCCCCTCGCGCAGGAGGCGGCGCTCGCTCATCTGCGGTTCCTTGACCTTGACGATCATATCGGCCTCGGCAAAGACCTCCTGCGCCGTTCGCAGGATCGTCGCGCCCGCAGCCACGTAATCCGCATCGTCAAAGCCCGAGCCGACACCCGCGCCAGCCTCGACAACCACGCTGTGCCCGTGGGCGACGGCTTCGCGCGCGGCATTCGGGGTCATCCCGACCCGGAATTCCTGCGGCTTGATCTCGCGGGGGCATCCGATTTTCATTGTTGACCTTCCCTGTGCTGATTTTTTCACCACTATGCGCCCGGCCTTTTGCAATTTCCGTGAGAATATCGGTCGTGAAAGGGGGTTGACTTCGAAGCCTCTTCGAAAAATACGGCGCTATCTGCAAAACTCGTGCGCCAATGACCCTCGACTCGATAGATCGCAACATTCTCTCCGCGCTTCAGCGCAACGGACGCATGTCCAACGCCGACCTCTCCGAGCAGGTGAACCTGTCGCCGTCGGCCTGCCATCGCAGGGTGCAGAGGCTGGAGAGCGAGGGGTACATCAAGGGCTACGTCGCACTGCTGGACGCCAAGAAGCTTGGCGTGTCCACCGTGGTCTTCGTCGAGATCACCCTGCAGGGCCAGTCCGACGAGGTGCTCGATGCCTTCGAAAAGGCGGTTTCTCGCATCCCCGACGTGCTCGAATGCCACCTGATGGCGGGCACGGCGGACTACATCCTCAAGATCGTCGCCGAGGATACCGAGGATTTTGCGCGCATCCACCGCCAGCATCTCAGCCGCTTGCCGGGGGTCGCGCAGATGCAGTCGAGCTTTGCCCTGCGGACCGTCTTCAGGACAACGGCCTTGCCCGTCTGACCGCGGTGGCGTTCACCGGGTCGGGACGAGAGGCCACGGGCTTTGCCGCCCAAGTGTGCAGATCGCCGGACCCCGGACCGCCAGCCGGGCAGATGCGCCGCCATTTCGGGCGGGAGACTGCCGAATCCAGTCCTGTTGCAAACGCCGCATTGCGTTTTCCCTCTGCCCTATCATTTCTGTCGCCATTGGCACACTGACCCGGGATTATCATGTCCGACACGACCCTTACCCGCCGCGATGCTCTGGCATCCGCCCTCGCTGCGGGCGCCTTCTATCTGCTGCCCGACGTTGCCCGCGCAACGACACCCGTCGAGGGCCCGGCAGAAGCCTTCTCCTTCGAACTTCTGAAAGAAAAGGCCCGCCTGCTGTCGCGGCAGGATTTCAAGCCCGCGCGCATCGCCGAGGCCGAGACGCTCGACAAGCTCGACTACGACCGCCACAACCAGATCCGGTTCAAACCCGACCGCAGCCTGTGGAAGGGTCAGGCGGGCCGCTCGCCCGTCCAGTTCTTCTTCCCCGGCCGCTACTTCAAGGAATCCATCAAGGTCTACTCCGTCGAGGGCGGCATGGCCCGCGAGGTGCTGTTCTCCAAGGGCCTGTTCGATATCCCCGAAGACAACCCGGCGAAATCGCTGAAGGATTCCGTGGGCTTCGCAGGCTTCCGCGTGCAGGACGAGACCTCGGGCCTCGACTGGATGGCCTTCCTTGGCGCCTCCTACTGGCGGACCTCGGGCTACAGCGGCCAGTTCGGCCTGTCGGTCCGGGGCCTCGCACTGGACACGGCCGTCGCCACCGGCCCCGAGGAGTTCCCGCGCTTCACCCGCTTCTGGCTGGAACCGCAGAAGAACGGCGGCCTCGTCGCCTATGCCCTGCTCGAGAGCCCGCGCGCGACCGGCGCCTATCGCATCTCCTCGTCGCGCGACAAGGGCGTGATCCAGGACATCGACGCGACCCTCTTCCTGCGCGGCGACGTCGAGCGGCTGGGTATCGCGCCCCTTACCTCGATGTTCTGGTACGGCAAGCAGAACCGCAATCTCGCGCCCGACTGGCGGCCCGAGGTGCATGATTCCGACGGCCTCGAGATCCACGATTCCGAGGGGCGCCGCACCTGGCGTCCGCTGAACAACCCGCCGCGCACGATGGCCAACGCCTTCATGGCCGACAACCTGCGCGGTTTCGGGCTGATGCAGCGCGAGCGGAGCTTTCAGGAATACCTCGACGACGGCGTCTTCTACGAAAAACGCGCGAGCGCCTGGATCGAGCCCAAGGGCAACTGGGGCAACGGTGCCGTCTCGCTGGTCGAGATTCCCACCGACGACGAGATCCACGACAACATCGTCGCCTTCTGGACCCCGGGCCCCCGGGCCGCGGCGGGCAGCCGCTACGATCTGGCCTATCGCCTGCACTGGGCCGAAAGCTGCCCGGTGACGCCCGACACCGCCTGTTTCACCGCGACGCGGATCGGTGCGGGCGGCGTTCCCGGCCAGCCCAGACCGGCTGGCGTGGCCAAGATGGTCTGCGACTTCGATCCGCACGGCTTCGACGGACTCGGGCGCGGCGACGCCGTCCTGCACGTCTCGGCCTCGCAGGGGCTGGTGGACAACACCTCCGTCTATCCGGTGGCGGGTGAGGACTACTGGCGCGCGATCTTCGACATCGATTTCTCGGCCCTGCCGGAGAACAACGATGATCCGATCGACATCGCGGCCTATGTCGAGGTGCGCGGCAAGGCGATGACCGAGACGCTGCTGCTGCAGCTCTTCCCCTCGCAACTCCGGCGCATCGTCGGCACCCGCGCCTGACCGGCGGCGGAGTTCGCACTTGCACCCTCCCGGCGGCTCGGAGAAGGTTCCGCCGGGAGGAACGTGAATGACCTGGGACCATATCGTCATCGGCGCGGGCAGCGCCGGCTGCGTGCTGGCGAACCGGCTGAGCCGGGCAGGGCGCAAGACGCTGCTGCTGGAGGCCGGGGGCCGCGACAACTACCATTGGGTCCACGTTCCGATGGGGTATCTCTACTGCATCGGCAATCCCCGCACCGACTGGATGTACCGCACGGCGGACGAGCCGGGCCTGAACGGGCGTTCCCTGCTCTACCCGCGCGGCAAGGTGCTGGGCGGATGTTCCTCGATCAACGGCATGCTCTACCTGCGCGGACAGGCGGCCGATTACGACAACTGGCGCCAGATGGGCTGCACCGGCTGGGGCTGGGACGACGTGCTGCCGCTGTTCAAGCGGGTCGAAGATTACGTCGACGGGCCCAGCGACATGCATGGCGCCGGGGGTGAATGGCGGGTCGACAACCAGCGGCTGCACTGGGATGTCCTCGACGACTGGATCGCGGCGGCCGAGGCCGAGGGTCTGCCGAAGACCGATGATTTCAACACCGGCAACAACGAGGGCGTCGGCTACTTCCGGGTCAACCAGAGAAACGGCTGGCGCCTGAACACCGCCAAGGCGTTTCTCCGGACCGCCCCCAAGGACAAGCTGCAGGTCGAAACCGGAGCGCATACCACCCGGCTGCTGATCGAGGAGGGCCGCTGCGTCGGGGTCGAGTACCGGCAGGGCGGCGTCCTGAAAACCGCGCGCTGCGGCGGCGAGGTCATCCTTTCGGCGGGCGCTGTGAACTCGCCTCAGATCCTGCAACTCTCGGGGATCGGGCCGGGGGCGTTGTTGCAGGACCACGGCATCGACGTGCTGCGCGAGGTCGAGGGGATCGGGGGCAACCTGCAGGACCACCTGCAACTGCGCTGCGCCTGGCGGCTGACCGGGGCCAAGACGCTGAACACCATGGCCTCCAGCCTCTTCGGCAAGGCGATGATCGGGCTTGAGTACATGCTGCGCCGCACCGGGCCCATGTCGATGGCGCCAAGCCAGCTGGGCGCGTTCTCCAAATCGCGCCCGGATCTCGAAACGCCGGATCTCGAATACCATGTCCAGCCGCTCTCGCTCGAGGCTTTCGGCCAGCCTCTGCACGATTTCCCGGCGATGACGGCCAGTGTCTGCAACCTGCGTCCCGAGAGCCGGGGACAGGTCCGTATCGTCTCGCCGGACCCGGCGACCGCCCCCCGGATCGCACCGAACTACCTCTCGACCGAGGGCGACCGCGCGGTCGCGGTGGCGGCGATCCGTCAGGTGCGCCGGATCATGGCCCAGCCCGCGATGGCCCGCTACCGGCCCGAGGAAATGAAGCCGGGCCTGCAGGCCGCGACCGATGCCGAGCTCGAGGCTGCGGCCGGGGACATCGGCACCACGATCTTTCACCCGGTCGGCACCGTGCGCATGGGCGCTGACGACTCCGCGCCGCTCGATCCTCAGCTTAGGCTGCGCGGCGTTGGGGGGCTGCGGGTCGTCGATGCCTCGGTGATGCCGACGATCACCAGCGGCAACACCAATTCGCCCACCATCATGATCGCCGAGAAGGCGAGCGAGATGATCCTCGCGGGCTGACGGGGCTCCCTTGTAAAGCACGCGATTCAGTCGCAGTCTGCTCGCAAGCAATGGCCCTGAGGAGGCGCAGGCATGCACATCGGACTGGTTGGCGGTATCGGGGTCGCGGCGAGTCTCGTCTACTACCAGCGGCTTGCGGCGGCGGTCGAGGCCAAGGGCGCGCGCCTGCGCATGACCCTGTCCCACGGCGACATCCATACGCTGATCCGCAACAACCTCGCCGATATCCGCGAACCGCAGGCCCGGATCTTCGCCGACCAGATCGCAGAGCTGAAAGGCGCGGGCGCCGAGATCGCGGCGCTGACCTCGCTGGGCGCGCACTATTGCTTTGACGAACTGGCCGCGATCTCGCCGCTGCCGCTGATCTCGGCGGTGACGCCGCTCGACAGCTTCTTCGCGGATCAGGGGATCGGGCGGATCGGCCTGCTGGGCACCCGCGTGGTGATGCGGACGCGGCTCTTCGGCCAGCTGGAGCGTACCGAGGCGGTCGCGCTGGATGACGAGATCGAGACCATCGGCCAGACCTATCAGGATGTCGCGGTCGCGGGGCGGTGCAGCGATGCGCAGCGCCAGCTGTTCCTTGAGGCGGGCCGCCGCATGGTCGCGGAGCAGGGCGCCGAGGCCATCGTACTCGCCGGAACGGACCTGAATCTCGCCTTCGACGGGCAGGATCCCGGCTACCGGGTGATCGACGCGCTGGATGTGCACGTCGCGCTGCTGGCCCGCGTGGCCGCCGGCGAGGTGGATCTGGCATCGCTCACTGCCGGAGGATGACCGGCACCTCGGGGTGATTCAGGTCAAGGCCCGGCCCGGAGCAGAGGGGTAGGCTGAGACCATGACCTTGAGGAGATCGAACCGATGATTGAACAGAGAGACACCGGCCACGAGGACCTGCTGGAATTCCGCATGTCCGGCGCGGTCACCGACGAGGACTACAAGACCGTTCTTGTCCCGGCCATCGACAAGGCCATCGAACAGTCAGACCGGATCCGCGTGCTGATCGTGCTCGAAAGCGACCTGAAGGACTTTACCCTCGGCGCGATGATGGATGACGCACGGACGGGGCTCAAGCACTGGCGCGGCTTCGACCGGGTCGCCGTTGTCACCGGCTCGGCAGGCATGCGCCGCACCATCAAGGCATTCTGGGTCTTCATGCCCTGCCCGGTAAAGGTCTTCGCCCCGGATGAGGTCGACGAGGCGCGGCGCTGGCTGGTCGAGTCGCTGGGCGCCATCCACCAGACAGACCTTGGCGGCGGCGTCCTCCACCTCCAGCTGCGCGGCCAGCTCGACGGTGCGGTCTACGCCGAGGAGGCCGGCGACCTCGACGCTTTCATCCGCCGGAATGACCGGTTCCGCCTGTTGCTCGACATCCGCGAGTTCGACGGCTGGCAGGGCCTCGGCGCCATTGGCGATCACCTCAGACTGGTGCGGGATCATGCCGGGCTGGTGGACCGTGCGGCAATCGTCGGCGATGCCGGGTGGCAGCGCATGGCCGCCGAGGTCGGCAAGCGGGTCCTGAAGGGCGAGGTGCAATACTTCCCCGCAGAACAGATGGACGCCGCCAAGGCGTGGCTGGCGGAAAGCTGACGCGCCCTGATCGGACCTATCTTGAGAGCTGCGCGGTGCGGTAGTCCCGTGGCGACATGTCGAACCGCGCGCGGAAGCTGCGGCTCAGATGCGCAGAGCTGGAAAAGCCGCGGGCAAAGCCGATCTGGGTGATCGACAGACCGGCGAGGGCCGGGTCGGCCAGATCGGCACGGACGGCTTCAAGCCGCAGGCGCTGGATGCGGGCGGCAACGGTTTCGCCCTCGTCCTGGAACAGCTGGTGCAGGTAGCGGAGCGACACGCCAGCCATCGCGGCAAGTTCGACAGGTCCGAACTCGGCATCCGCGTAATGGGCCTCGACGAGCCTGCCGATGCGCTGCAACAGCGACTGCCGCGCGCCGGACGGCGAGGGGCGCTCGATTCCATGCGCCGAGTTGGCAAGGTCTTGCAACAGCGCGAGCCCCAGCGCATGGCGTGCCGCGCCATCGAAGTCGGTCATCAGCGAGTCGAGCGCGGCGACCCGCGACCACAGCAGCGCGCCAAAGCCCTGCCGGCTGTTCAGCAGACCCAGCGGCAGATCGGACCGCCCGGTATGCCGGTGCAGCATGTCCTTGCCGATGAACAGGGTGCACTTGTCCAGCGGTTCCAGCACCTCGAACTCGATCGGCCTGGCCGAGTCCCAGATCAGCGCAGATCCGGCGCCAAGTTCGTAGGCCTGATCGCCCTGCCGCACCCGTTCGCGCCCGCTCCTCAATATCAGCACCCCGTAGAGCCCGTCCTCGGCCCCCCGGATCGCGGCGGGATCGCGATACCCCGCGCAAGGCGCGCAGCGGCAGTTCACGATGCTCAGCGTGTCGGTCTGAAGCGATTGCAGCTCGGCATGAAAGTCGGCGCTGCGGGGCGGACGCATCCGCCACGGCAGGTGGGTCTCCCCCAGCGCTGTCGTCCAGGCGTCGAAACGGTCCTGCGCGCCAGCCTGCGCCGTGCTCCAATGCTCCATGCGGTCCTCCCGGCGGCCCCCTCCCCGAGGTCCGCTGCACGGATGGTCAACAATTAGCGCGCTCCGCGTCAAGCGGCATCGCGGGGATTGCCCTAGTTTCCGGCCACTCGAACGGGAGGAGGAAACGTTCATGAAAACCGATATCAGCTTCAATACCGAGGACGGGGTCGCTCTGGCCGCATGGTTCTTTGCCGCCAAGGGGGCCACAGGCCCGGCGCCGACCGTGATCATGAGCCACGGGTTCTCGGCCACCAAGGAAATGCACCTGCAGGGGTTCGCCGAGACCTTCCAGACCGCCGGAATGAACGTGCTGGTCTACGACAACCGCAACCTCGGCGACAGCGCGGGCGAACCGCGTGGAGAGATCGACCCCGAGCAGCAGATTCGCGACTACCGCGATGCCATCACCTATGCCCAAAGCCGCGACGACGTCGACGGCGAGCGCATCGGGATCTGGGGCTCGTCCTACAGCGGCGGTCACGTGCTGGTCGTCGCGGCCAAGGATCGCCGGGTGAAATGCGTGATCAGCCAGGTGCCCCTGGTGCAGGGTCTCGACAACGCCCGCCGGCTGGTCCGGTCCGATCACTGGCTGGGTCTGCGTGCCGGATTCGTCGCCGACCGGCAGGGGCGGATGCGCGGCGAGGCGCCGCTGACGCTGCCGGTCGTCGGCAACGGGCCCGAGGATCCCTGTGCCCTGCCGACCGATGACAGCCGCGAGTTCTTCACCTCGCTCCCGCCCGAGAACCTCGGGTCGTGGAAGAACGAGATCACCCTGCGGTCGATGGAAATGTTCACCGAGTATGAACCGGCCGACTACATCAGCCGGATCGGGCCGACGCCGCTGATGATGGTCGTGGGGCGCTACGACCACCTGACACCGGCGGACATGACGCTGGCGGCCTACGAGCGCGCGCTCGAACCCAAGAAGCTGCTGATCCTCGATTGCCACCACTTCGAGGCCTACACCGGCGAGATGTTCAGGATCTCGGCCCCGGCGCAATGCGCATGGTTCGTCGAGCACCTGATGTAGCGGTGTGACCTGTCGGGGCCGTTCCCTTTTGCGCGGCCCCGTCCCGGTTCGGGCCCTGCAATCCCCTCACGGGGTCCGGACCGGATTGCCGCCGCCGCGCGGGCGGCCCCTTTAGAAGCGAACCCCCAGAAACGAACAACCCCCGAAGGCGTCTGCCACGGGGGTCGTCAAATTCTTTCGTGTCGCAATGCCGTAGGGCTGCTTAGAGCAGACCTTCACGCTGCGCTTTCTTCCGAGCCAGTTTCCGGGCGCGGCGGATCGCTTCAGCTTTCTCGCGCGCTTTCTTCTCGGACGGCTTCTCGAAATGTTGCTTGAGCTTCATTTCGCGGAATACGCCTTCACGCTGCAGCTTTTTCTTCAGGGCACGGAGCGCCTGATCGACATTGTTGTCGCGAACACTAACCTGCATGTGGTTGTCACCACCTTTCTAGTTTAAAGTTGCAAGGAATTTGCAGGAGGTGGCTCTATAGCAAGATCATCCTATCTTGTCCAGCACCCGGGCGAATGCATCCAAGGAGAGCCGAGATGGACGCGACATCGGAAACCCTGACAGACCGGTTGCTCGATGCGGCGCTGGTTCACGTGGCCTTTGACGGCTGGAGCGACACCACGTTCCGGGCCGCGGCCGACGACGCCGGAATCCCGCTCGCGCAGGCGCGCGCGGCCTGCCCGCGCGGGGCCGTGGAACTGGCGATTGCCTATCACAAGCGCGGCGATGCCGCGATGGTCGAGCGGCTGAAGGGGGCAGATCTCGCCTCCATGCGAATCCGCGACCGGATCATTTCCGCGATCCGCTACCGCCTCGAAGCGGTGACCGACCGCGAGCTGGTGCGCCGTGGCACCACGCTGTTCTCGCTGCCGCAATACAGCGGCGACGGCGCCCGCGCGATCTGGGGCACCGCCGACCTGATCTGGGACACCCTCGGCGACAGTTCCGACGACTACAACTGGTACACCAAGCGCGCGACGCTCTCCGCCGTCTACTCGGCCACCGTGCTCTACTGGCTGGGTGACGACAGCGAGGATCATCGCGCGACATGGGAGTTCCTCGATCGGCGGATCGAGAACGTGATGCAGTTCGAGAAGTTCAAGGCCGACGTGAACCGCAGCCCGGTCCTGAAGCCGCTGCTGGCCGGCCCCAACTGGCTCCTGAGCCATATCAAGGCGCCGTCCGCGGACCGGATGAAGGGCTTCCCCGGCTGGACCGCACCGCGCCGCTGACCCGATTGCGATACCGGCGCGGATCGGACAGAGTGCGCCCGAACTGATAGGGAGACCACCATGTCCGAGACCATGCGCGCTGTCGAGATCACCGAACCCGGCAAGCCCGAGGTGCTGAAACTCTGCGAACGGCCCATGCCGGTGCCGAACCACGGGCAGGTGGTGATCAAGGTCGCCTGGGCCGGGGTGAACCGCCCCGACGCGCTGCAGCGCGCGGGCGCCTACGCGCCGCCGCCGGATGCCAGCGACCTGCCGGGTCTGGAAGCCTCCGGCGAGGTGGTCGCGGTGGGTCCGGGCGTCAGCGAGGTCAAGCTGGGCGACATGGTCTGTGCCCTGCTGCCGGGCGGCGGCTATGCCGAGTACGTCGCGACTCCGGCGGCGCACTGCCTGCCGGTGCCCAAGGGTCTGGGCCTCAAGGAGGCCGCCTGCCTTCCCGAAACCTTCTTCACCGTCTGGTCCAACGTCTTCATGCGCGGCGGCCTGAAGGGCGGCGAGAAGTTTCTGGTGCACGGCGGGTCGTCGGGCATCGGCACGACGGCGATTCAGCTGGCCAATGCTTTTGGCGCACGTGTGTTCGCGACCGCCGGGTCGGCGGACAAGTGCAAGGCCTGCACCGATCTCGGGGCCGAACGCGCGATCAACTACAGGGACGAGGATTTCGTCGAGGTGATGAAGGCCGAGGGCGGTGCCGACCTGATCCTCGACATGGTGGGCGGAGACTACATCCCGCGCAACGTCAAGGCTCTCGACCTTGACGGCCGCCTCGTGCAGATCGCCTTTCTCTCCGGCCCGGTCGTCGAACTGAACTTCGCGCTGGTCATGGCGCGCCGCCTGACGATCACCGGGTCGACCCTGCGGCCGCAGAGCGTTGCGGCCAAGGCGGCCATCGCCGACCAGCTGCGCGCCAAGGTCTGGCCGCTGCTGGACGCGGGGCGTATCGCGCCGGTGATGGACAGCGAGTTCGACCTTGCCGATGCCGCCGCCGCCCATGCGCGGATGGAGGGCTCGGGCCACATCGGCAAGATCGTCCTCAAGGTCGCGGGCGGCTGATCAGTCCACCGCGCGCCGGTAAAGGTGCCACGTCGCGTGCCCCAGCAGGGGCACGGTGACGATCAGACCCAGCAGCATCGGGATCGCGCCGAGAACCAGCAGCGCGGCCACCACGACGCCCCATGTCAGGATCACCTCGGGATTGCGCCGGAAGACCCTGACCGAGGTGACCACCGCCACCGGCACGCCAACGTGCCGGTCGATCAGCAGCGGGAACGAGACGACGCTGATGGCCAGAACCAGCAGCGCAAAGGCCCCGCCGACGGCCATGCCGATGATCGCCATCGTCCAGCCCGCTCCGGTCGTCAGCACCTCGGTCAGAAAGCCGCCGAGGCTGGTCGGCAGATCTGGACCAAGCGTGGCCATGTAGATCCCGTGGGCCGCGATGATCCAGAGACAGAACAGCCCGGCGAGGTAGAGCCCGAGCACGATGATCGAGCCAAGGGCAGGAGAGCTGAGCACGCCGAAGGCGTGGCGCCAACTGGCCGGTTCGCCCATTTCCCGGCGGCGGCTCACCTCGTAGAGGCCGATGGCGGCGACAGGCCCCAGCAGCGCGAACCCCGACAGCAGCGGGAACAGCAGCGGCGCCAGTGACAGCTGCATGCCGACGCCGAACAGGATCAGCCCGATGACCGGGTAGAAAACCGCCGCGAACATGGCGTCCGACCGGTTGGCCTGGAAATCCTCCCAACCCGCGCGGAGGGCGGCCCTTATGTCCGTCGTTGAAAGCCGCCTGACATGAGGCGGGTCGGCGGCGACGTCGCTGCCGATCTCCTCGGTGGCAGACGCGATATGGCGGGACGTGGCGCCGATATTGCGCGCGGTCCAGCTCAGCGGGTTTCCGATAGTCGTGGCCATGGCCTGGCTCCTCCCGAGTGCCTGTGCAGCCGGGCGACCGGAGCGTCGCGGTCTTTGCGGGCGTCCGATCCGGTCGCCTCGACAGGGCTATCCTACCACGTCACAGCGGAAATTTCGCGTCACTCTTTTGCGACGCCGGATTGCGTGGCACGGAAACCATGCGACGAGTGAAACGGCACCCGGTGGACAGTCCTCCGCATTCGGCGTTTAGTCGCGCCAAACCCGACGAGGAGAGGAACCGGCATGACCCGTACAGCGCGCACCGTCATCATCGAGGAACACGGCGGACCGGAGGTCCTCAAGCTGGCCGACCGTCCGGTCGGAGAGCCCGGCCCGGGCGAGATCCGTATCGCCCACAAGGTCTGCGGGCTGAACTTCATCGACTGCTATCAGCGCAGCGGGCTCTACCCGATGAAGCTGCCGCAGGCGCTGGGGATGGAGGCCGCCGGCGTGATCGAAGCGGTCGGCGAAGGCGTGACGCACCTCAAGATCGGCGACCGTGCCGCCTATGCCGCCGTGCCGCCGGGCGCCTATTCCGAGGCGCGGGTGATGCCCGCGGCACAGGTCTGCCCGCTGCCCGACGGGATCGACTTCGAGACCGGCGCGGCAATGATGCTCAAGGGTCTGACGGTGAACTACCTGTTCCGCCGCACCACGCCGATCAAGGCCGGCGACACCGTGCTGTTCCACGCGGCCGCGGGCGGCGTCGGACTCATCGCCTGCCAGTGGGCCCGGTCCGAGGGCATCCGCCTGATCGCCACCGCAGGCTCGGACGAGAAATGCCAACTGGCCCTCGACCACGGGGCCGACCACTGCATCAACTACCGGACCGAGGATTTCACCGCCCGGGTGAAGGAACTGACCGGCGGCAAAGGGGTCGACGTGGTCATGGATTCCGTCGGCAAGGACACCTTCATGGGTTCGCTGGATTCGCTGAAACCGCTGGGCATGATGATCTCCTTCGGCAACGCCTCCGGTCCGGTCGAGAACTTCAACCTCGGCATCCTTGGTCAGAAGGGATCGCTCAAGGTCACGCGCCCGACGCTCTTCACCCACATCGCCGACCACGAGGCCTGCCAGACGATGGCGCGGGAACTTTTCGACAAGGTCCTGTCCGGTGACGTGAAGATCCGGATCGACCAGCGCTTTCCGCTGGCCGAGGTCGCAGCGGCCCACATTGCGCTCGAAGCCCGCAAGACTACCGGCAGCACGGTGCTGGAAATCTGAGGAGCCATACGTCCGGAGACGGTCCGTTTCCAATCCGGCAATTGTGAAATGGGGCGGAAATATGGCACAAGCTGTGCGCATGACGGTCTGGCCAGTGGTTGGCCGGGCCGTGACATGTAACGAGTGATTTGAAAGACCAGTAATGAAAAAGCATTTCCTGGGCCTCGCCCTGTCGATCGCCGCATTCACCGGTGCGGCCTCTGCCTCCAGCATCAACCTCACCTATCAGGACAGCGGCCTCTTCGGCGCGTCGGACCTGCAGCAGACCGTCAAGATCACCACCTCCGGTCCCGGCTACGACGGCAACGTCAAGGCAGGCATGTTCCACATGAAGTCGGATGACGCGCTGGGCAATTTCCTGGCGTTCTGCGTGGACCTGACCCAGTACATCGGCAGCCCGATGACCGCCGAGTACAACAGCAACCTGTTCACCGGCACCACCTACGACAACCTGTCCCGCCTGTTCTCGAGCGTTCTCGGCGGCTCGTCGCTGGCAGAGGTGATCGACACCTCGCTCGAAGCGGCCGCGCTGCAGGTGGCGATCTGGGAAGTCATGCTGGATTCGAGCGGCGCGTATGACCTGAACAGCGGTGCGTTCAAGATGGGCAGCAATGTCGCCGTCAAGACGCAGGCGCAGAGCTATCTCACCAACCTCTGGACCGGCAAGGTCGGCGACTACAAGCTGACCTTCCTCGAAAGCGCCCAGAACCAGGACCTGGTCACGGTCACCCCCGTTCCGCTGCCCGCTGGCGGCGTTCTGATCGGGACCGGCCTGATCGCCCTGTTCGCCGCCGGACGCCGCCGCAAGGCCGCCTGAGCGCGACACGACTGACAAACGATCCCCCGTGACCTGCCCGGTCGCGGGGCTTTCTGTCTCTACCTGCCATTTTCTGAGCGTGGTTTGGCGAAGGCCGGGACCGGCCCCAAACTCACCGGATCGGTTCGAACCGCGCGTCCTTCAGCGTGCAGTCCTTCACCACGTCCTGCCCGCAGGGCACCGGTTTCAGCGCGCGCGACAGGCAGACCCGGGCCTCCTGAATGTAGCCGTCCTTGCAGGTGATGGTCACCGTATCCTTGCTCCACTCCGGGTTGGCTTCAAGGAACGCGGCCTCGATCACCGAGGCCGGCAGGCGCAGGGATCGGTCGATCTTGCGCAGCAGTTCGGGCCGGTTCACCCGGTCATAGGCCGTGCGCGACAGCGCATAGTAGTCACTCGCGCTCAGGCCGGAACAGGTGCCGTGTTTCTTCCATTGATGCCATGCAAGGCCGGAGGTGCCCATGACATCGCCCATCTCGGCAGTCATCGCGCGCGAGGGCGCGCGCTGCGAGGTCTGGCAGTAGGAAGGGTACCCCCGATGGTACTGCGGCCAGAGGCCGTGCAGGATCCATCCGTGATCGTGCCGGGGGTCGCATTGCTCCGACCCCTGCGCGTCGCCGGTGGTCGCGCACCAGTTCGGCGACCAGCTGAGCGACAGGACGTAGTAGTCGAAGTCGCCCGGCTTGCCGCCCGCCCACGCCACTGGAGCCGCGAGAATGGCCGCCAGAAGCGCCAGCGCGGGGATCAGCCGGTTTGAAGGTGCCTGCATTCGCCTCTTTCCTTATGCCTCTCGTCTGACTATATAGGCCGTCAGTTCCCCGACAACGGAAACCGCCCCGGAATGCCCGAGGCAGCCTGCAAAGTCAGGCAAGGGGAGAGAATTGCGTTAAGGAGACGAAGGATGTCGAAACTGCTTCACCCCAAGGCCACCGCCGTCTGGCTGGTGGACAACACGACCATTACCTTCAAACAGATCGCGGATTTCGTCGGGATGCACGAGCTGGAGATCCAGGGCATCGCCGATGGCGACGTCGCGGGCGGGGTCAAGGGGTTTGATCCGGTCGCCAACAACCAGCTCCTCCAGACCGAGATCGACGCTGCCGAAAACAACCCGATGCACAGGCTCAAGCTCAAGATCAACGCCGCCGCCGTCGGTGAAGAGAAACGCCGCGGCCCGCGCTACACCCCGCTGTCCAAGCGGCAGGACCGCCCGGCCTCGATCCTGTGGCTGGTCAAGTTCCACCCCGAACTTTCCGATGGCCAGATCTCCAAGCTGGTCGGCACCACCAAGCCGACGATCCAGGCCATCCGCGAGCGGACCCACTGGAACATCGCCAACATCCAGCCGATCGACCCGGTCGCCCTCGGTCTCTGCAAGCAGTCCGAACTCGACGCCGCTGTTCAGAAGGCCGCCGCCAAGCGTGCTGCCGAAGGCGCGGTGATGAGCGACGACGAACGCCGCAAGCTGGTCTCCACCGAACAGTCGCTGGGCATGGCGCCCGAGCCGAAGATCCCGACCGCCATCGAAGGTCTCGAAACCTTTACGCTCTCGGGCGACAACAACGATGACGACGAGGAAGACGAGCGCCGCGACAACGAATTCGCCGACGCCGACAGCTTCTTCAACCTGCCCGGCGGCAGCGATGACGACGACGAGGACGAAGACGACCGCCGCTGATCGCACCGGTCCGTCCGACCTATACAGAAAAGCGCCACGGATCATTCCGTGGCGCTTTTTCGTTTCGGGTCAGTGCCTTCAGGGCAGGTAACGGCTGACCTCCAGCCCGGATCCGACGGGCAGGGGAACGCTCTGCATTCCCGGAATGGCCCGCAGCGCGGCAATATAGGGCGCCGTGCCGGGGTCGCCCGGGCGGATGTTGTCGGCAACCAGAATGGCCCCCGGGTTGAGCTTGGGCGCCAGCGCCGCGAGGCAGGGCTCGTAGAGGTGGTTCCACAGATCCACGAGAACGAAATCCACCCGCTCGGGCATGGTATTGATCAACTCGACCGCGTCCCCGACGCGGAAGTCCACGTGCTCGGCCAGCCCCGCCTTCTCCGACATCTGCCGCGCCTGTTCGGATTTCTCCGGGCTCAGCTCCATGGTGATCAGGCGGCCGCCAGTGGCACGGGCCGCTTCACCCAGCCAGATGGCGGAGTAGCCGAACGAGGTGCCAAGCTCGAGGATCGTCGGGCTCTCAAGGCTGCGGGCGAGGATATTGATGAACCGCCCGGTCTTTGGCCCGACCGCCAGCAGCCGGTTGTCACGGCTGAACTCCTTCCCGGTCTCGCGGGCTGCCTTGCGCTCTTCCTGCTCGCGTTCGATCCGCTCGTGGTAGACGGCCAGAACCTCGAGGATGTTCCGGTCAAGCCCGTCCTCCCCGGCCTGCCGGTGGCGGTCCCGCGCCTGGCTGCGTTCGCGCAGCGAGCCGAGCCGTTCCACCGCCTCCTTCAGCGCGCCCTCGTTGGCGCTCAGAAAGCTCTGCCCGGCCTCGGTCAGGCGATAGCTCTTCTTGCTGCCCTCGGTAGCCGCAACCTCGGCATAGCCGGTGTCCTCGGACCAGTAGAGCGTCGGGTAGATCGCACCCGGGCTGGGGCTGTAGGCGCCACCGGAGAGTGATTCGATGCCGCGCATCAGCTCATAGCCGTGGCGCGGGTCCTCGGAGAGGAGGGAGAGGACGATCAGGCGCAATTCGCCGTGATCGAGCGGCCGTCCGCCGCCGCGATGCCCTCCGCCGCGGGGGCCTTTCCCATGATGTTTGCCGCCGCCCCGGTGGTGGCGATGCCCACGGCCCTCGGCGTCGTCGCGCTCGGGCCGCTGGTGTCTGCGATCCATGTGATCGTGATGTCGATGTCTCATCTTGCTTCCGTTTTCGTTATTTCGATAATTTAGATATAACGAAATAGGTCGCGCGCAAGTCACGCTTTCGTGTCATCGCGAGCGAGATCGCCCGAAGGTCTGGAATAACTTATTAAAAATTAATGAGTTAACGGATGGCGGCGAATGCTCGCTGCGGCCGCATAACCCGCCGATCTCCCGTCTGACGATGTATCGAAACCTCTTCCAAGCGGCCCGATTCCGCCGATCTGAGGTGACAAAAGCACAGCGGACTGCACCTCCCGGGAATTCGTTGGGCGCGCCACATTTTCCATCTTGAACGAATCCGCAGATGGCTTAAATGCGCCGCCATAGACGCCAACGCACGCGCCTCTGGCCGGGCAGGGCTTACCAGCCCCGTGTTTACGTAGCGACGGTAACGTCTCCCTTGGAACTGAGCGGTCATAGATGGCCGGGTCTATTGGAGATGACCATGAACGCTTACGTAACCGACTTCGTCGGAGCCGTCGCTGACGCGCGCGCTCGCAACATCGACGCCTTCATCGCGGCAAACACCTTCGATCGCCCGACCCTCGTCATCGACTCCGCGCTCGTCGCCGAGCAGTACGATGCACTTGCCCGTGGCCTCGGCACCGACAACGGTGGCGCGCGCATCCACTATGCCGTCAAGGCCAACCCGGCGCGCGAGATCATCGAAGTGCTGGTCGGCAAGGGCAGCCGCTTCGACGCCGCATCGCGTGGCGAGATCGAGCTCTGCCTGAGCCAGGGCGCCGCCCCCGAGCACATCTCCTTCGGCAATACCGTGAAGCGCCCGTCGGACATCGCATTCGCCTTCAACGCCGGGATCGACCTCTTCGCCGCCGATGCCGAGGAAGAGCTGGCCAAGATCGCCGAGCACGCCCCGGGCGCCCGCGTCTACATCCGCGTGATCGTCGAGAACTCCGAAGCCGACTGGCCGCTGTCGCGCAAGTTCGGCTGCGCCACCACCCACGTCCTGTCGCTGCTGGGGTACGCCCGCGACCTCGGCCTGCGCCCGGTCGGCCTGTCGTTCCACGTTGGCTCGCAGACCAAGCGCGCCGCCATGTGGACCGGCACGCTGGACCAGGTCGCGGCCATCTGGCACGCCGCACAGGACGCCGGTTTCGGCCTTACCCTGCTGAACATCGGCGGCGGCTTTCCGGCCTTCTACGGCGAGGAAATCGAGCACCCGACCACCTACGCAGCCGCCGTCATGGAACTGATCCGCGCCCGCTTTGGCGAAGTGCCGGAGATCATGGCCGAGCCCGGCCGTGGCATGGTCGCCGAGACCGGCAAGATCGTGGCCGAAGTGCTGCTGGTGTCCAAGAAGTCGCCCAACGATCTGCACCGCTGGGTCTACCTCGACATCGGCAAGTTCTCGGGCCTCGCCGAAACGATGGACGAAGCGATCCGCTACCAGTTCCAGACCGCCCGCGACCACGAGGAAACCGGCGCCTGCATCCTGGCCGGTCCGTCCTGCGACAGCGCCGACGTGCTCTACGAGCACCGCCCGGTGCAGCTGCCGGTCGGGCTGAAGGCCGGGGACCGCATCGTGATCCGCGCCTGCGGCGCCTACACGTCGTCCTACTCGTCGGTCGGTTTCAATGGTTTCCCCCCGCTGGACGTGGTCGTTCTCTGATCTCGAGGGAAGGCGGGGACAGCAGCGCCCCCAAGTGGCGCGGCCCTGCCGATTCCAGTCACTCACGGAGACCCCGGTGCCCCCTCGGCGCCGGGGTTTTCATTTCGCCTTGCGCTGAACCCCGCCCGGCCTAGCTTTGCGCGGAGCAGGGCGAGGAGAGCGGAGATGAAGACATTCACCGGCGGATGCCAGTGTGGTGCGGTGCGCATCGCGGCCAGCGGCGAGCCCTGGCGGGTCGGGATCTGCCATTGCCTCGACTGCCGCAAGCACCACGGCGCGCTGTTCTACGCGGCCGCCATCTATCCGCGCGAGGCCGTGCAGATCACCGGAGAAACGCGGGATTACCACGGCAGGCACTTCTGCCCCGCCTGCGGGTCCTCGGTCTATGCAGTCTGGGAAGATGAGGTCGAGGTCCACCTCGGGACGCTCGATGCCCCGGACCAGCTGGTCCCGACCTACGAGAACTGGACGATCCGGCGCGAAGCCTGGTTGCCGGAGTTCCCGGTGCGGCATCGCTACGAGCGCAACCGCGAGCGTGACGGGCGGCGCGAGGACTAGCCGGGCGTATCAGTGGAGGGGGCGGGAGCGAGGGGCTCAGCCCCTCGCGCTCCCCGAGATACTTGGACCCCAAAGAAGATGAAGTCCCGGGCCGCGAATGGCCCGGGAGGTTCTTATCCGGCCGTCAGGGCCTCAGAGCAGGCCTTCGGACTTGGCCCAGGCGTGGGTCGCGTCGAGGGCCTTGCCGAGCTTCTCGATCAGCTCGTCCACCTGCGCCTCGGTGATGATCAGCGGCGGGCAGATGCCGATGGTCTCGTAGATGTTGCGCACGATTAGCCCCTCGTCGGCGGCGAACTTGGCCGCCATCGCCGCGATCTTGCCGGCGGGCTCGAAGGACTTCTTGGTCGCCTTGTCCTGCACCAGTTCCACACCGGCGATCAGGCCGACGCCGCGGACCTCGCCCACGATCGGATGATCGGAGAACTTGCGCAGGCCCGACTGGAACTTGTCCTCCAGCCGCGCGGCGTTGCCCATCAGGTCCTCTTCCTCGATGATCTTGAGGTTCTCGAGGCCGACGGCGCAGGCCACCGGGTGACCGCCAGCGGTAAAGCCGTGGCCGAGGGTGCCGAGCTCGGCGGTGTAGTCGGCGATGACCTGATAGACCTCGTCGGACATCAGGATGGCGGCCAGCGGCATGTAGCTGGAGGTCAGCTGCTTCGAGGTCACCAGGATGTCGGGCTTGAAGCCGTAGGTCTGGCAGCCGAAGGGCTTGCCGGTGCGGCCGAACCCGTTGATCACCTCGTCCGAGACCAGCAGGATGTCGTACTTGCGGCAGATCGCCTCGATACCCGGCCAGTAGCCCTCGGGCGGGGTCATCACGCCACCGGCGCCCATGACCGGCTCGCCGATGAAGGCGGCGATGGTCTCGGGGCCTTCGGCCAGGATGGTGTCCTCGGCCTCTTTCAGCAGGCGCGCGGTGAACTCGGCCTCGCTCTCGCCCTCGTTAGCCCAGCGGTAGTAGTGCGGGCAGGTCAGGTGGGTGACCGGGATAGCCGGCAGGTCGAAGCCGCGCTGGTTGCCCGGCAGACCGGTCAGCGAGCCGGAGGCGACGGTGATGCCGTGGTAGGCCTTGTTGCGCGCGAGGAACTTCTTCTTCTCCGGGCGGCCCAGCATGTTGTTCATGAACCAGACGAACTTGACGACGGTGTCGTTCGCCTCGGAGCCCGAGTTGGTATAAAACACCTTGGTCAGGTGCTCGGGGGTCATCTGGACCAGCTTCTCGGCCATCAGGATGCCCGGCGCATGGGCCTTGTGCGCGAAGTTCTGGATGTAGGGCAGTTCGGCCATCTGCTTGGCCGCGGCCTCGACAAGGCGCGGCTGGGAGAAGCCGACGGCGACAGACCAGAGACCGGCGAGGCCCTCGAGGTACTTCTTGCCCTCGCTGTCGTAGACGTAGACGCCTTCGCCCTTGGTGATGATCATCGGGCCCTGCTTCTCGTGCACCCGCGCGTTGGTATAGGGGTGCACCTGATAGGCGATGTCGGTTTCGTGCAGCGAGTTGGAACGGGTGTTCATCAAAAGCTCCGGGTTGTCAGATGGCGGGTTGCGCCGGGGGCGTCAGTTCAATGTCCTGGCCGGTGTATCCGGCAAGGAAGGCGGTGAGCGAGGTGGTCAGGTCGGGCGAGAGATAGCCCCCCTCCTGTACCAGAACGGTCGGCAGGCCGGCCGCGGCGATCATCCGACCGGCCCGAAGGAAGCCGTCGAACGTCACCTTCAGCCCTTCTAGCGGATCGTTTTCGTGCGCGTCGAGTCCCAGGCTGAGGACCAGGGCGCCGGGTTTGTACTCGGCGATCCGGGCGAGGCCGGCCTCAATGGCGGTGCACCAGCCATCGTCCGAGGTCGAGCGGGGCAGGGGCAGGTTGAGGTTGAAGCCCTCACCCTTGCCGCGCCCGGTCTCGGACTCGTAGCCGGTGAAGAAGGGGTAGTAGGACTCGGGCGTGGCATGTACCGAGACCATCAGCACGTCGTCGCGGTCGTAGAAGATGTCCTGCGTTCCGTTGCCGTGGTGCACGTCGATGTCGAGCACGGCGACGCGCTCGTGCGACTCGCGCAGCACCTCTGCCGCGATCGCCGCGTTGTTCAGCAGGCAGTGGCCCGCCGCGACCTCGGCCGAGGTGTGGTGCCCCGGCGGACGGCACAGGGCATAGGCCGAGTCATCGCCCGCCAGCACCGCCCGGGCGGCGTCATGCGCGGCGGCGGCGGCGCCGAGGGAGGCGACCCAGCTGTTCCTGCCGATGGGCGCCGAGGTGTCGCCGAGGTGCCAGCCCGCCCTGCCGAGGATGTGCTGCGGATAGGTGGCGACCGAGTTCAGCGGGTGCACGTTGGGCACCACCTCCGGTCCGGCGTTGGGCAGCTTCTGCCAGTCTTCCCAGCAGGTTTCGAGGAAGGACAGGAACCGCTCGGGGTGCACTCGGGTCAGCACCTCGCGCGCGACCGGGCCGGGTTCGCTGGTTGCGAGCCCGAGCCGGTCGAGCCCCGCCAGCAGCAGGTGGGCGCGCTCGGCCTGTTCCGCGTTGCGGGCGATCACCCCCGCGGACAGGCGGAATTTCGGATCGTGCGCCTCGGTCGCGGATGCGTAGAAGCATTTCATCTGTGCGTGCCTTCCTGGTTCGAGTCAAAGAGCTTGGCGACCTGATCGCGGGCATAGCCGATATGGTGCGCGATGGCCGCCACGGCGGCTTCGGCGTCGCGGGCCTCGATGGCGCGCACGATCGGTTCGTGGGTCTCGGCCAGCACGGACTGGTCGTCGTAGAGGCGGCCGATCACGAGGATGCCGAGCCGGGTCTCGTTCGCGATCTGGTCGAAGACCTGCAGAAACCGCGGGTTGCCCGAGGCGGCGCAGATCATCCGGTGAAACTCCATGTCGGCGCTGACATGGGTGGCCATGTCGGCCCCGACCTCGGCGAGCCGGCGCAACTCGCCGAGCTGCGCCTGCAGGCCCGGCAGGGCGGCCCCGGCATTGGTGCGGACCAGCCGGGCCACCGCCGCCGTCTCGATCACGATCCGCAGCTCGTAGAGATTGGCGAGCGACTCGCCGGTGATCGCGTGGACGAAGAAGCCGCGGTTGGTCTTGTAGTCCACCAGCCCCGAGCTCTCGAGCCGCCGCAGCGCCTCGCGCACCGGTGCGCGGCTCAGGTCCATCTGCCGCGCGATGGTAGATTCTGCGATCCGGTCCCCCGGCGCCATGCGGCCCGCAAGGATGGCCTCGGCCAGCGAATCGGCCACCCTGTCCACCAGCCCGTCGCGGGTGACCGGCAGGAAGGGCGGAGTGCGCGTTTTGAGGCTGTTGTCGGTGGTGGCCATCCCGGGTCCGTCGCATCGTGTTCGGGCCCGTGACTAGCCGAGGATTTGTCGATTGTCGACTATTTCCGAAACGCTCTCCCGAACCGGCGGAAAACAGGGGATTCCGCCCTCCGGCGCGCCTGGTTCGACCCGTCCGGGGCCCGCTTTCCCGGCTGGCCATACCAAAATGAGATATCGACATGCCGCAACATCAATTTGCTTGCGTTGTCGGGGGTGACATTATTTTAATGTTAAAACAACTCGGCGAAGCCGTGTGCAATTCGAGACGTTCCCGGCCCTCGTCCGGCGTGCCGTCGGCCCCCTCGCGGAAGGCCGGTTGCCGCGGGAGGGGTTTCCCGGCCACAATCGGACAGGCCACGCAAGAAGAGCCGTGAACGAACAAAGCAACAAGGGAGTCACCTATGTTCCTCAACCGTATTGCCGCTGCGACCGCTGCGGCCCTGACCCTCGCCGCCCCGGCCCTTGCCGAGGATGCCGTCAAGATCGGCGTGATCACCACGCTCTCCGGTCCTGCGGGCTACCTCGGGCAGGATGCCCGCGACGGCCTGATGCTCGCCGCCGAGATGGAAGGCGGCAAGCTGGGCGGCGTCCCGGTCGAATTCCTCGTCGAGGATGACGGTCTGAAGCCGGGCAACGGCCGCCAGATCGCCGAGAAGTTCATGTACGACGAAGACGTCAAGCTGATGACCGGCATCATCTTCTCCAACGTCGCCGGTGCCACGGTGCCCGATGTCGTCGCCAACGACGTGATCTACATCAGCCCCAACGCCGCACCCTCGACGCTGGCGGGCGAAGGCTGCAACCCGAACTACTTCGTGGTCGCATGGCAGAACGACGCCCTGCACGAGGCCGCAGGCGCTGCCGCCAAGAAGCTCGGCTACAAGAACGCCTTCGTGCTGGCCCCGAACTACCAGGCCGGCAAGGATGCCATCGCGGGCTTCAAGCGCACCTTCGGCGGTGAGATCGCGGGCGAGCTCTACACCCAGCTCGACCAGACCGACTACTCCGCCGAGATGGCCCAGATCCGCGCCGCCAACCCCGAGGTGGTGTTCCAGTTCCACCCGGGCGGCCTCGGGATCGCTTTCATGCGTCAGTACCAGCAGGCCGGCCTTCTGGGGCAGATCCCGATGGTCCTGTCCGAGCCGTCGACCGATGCCGTCGTGCTGAACGCCGTGGGTGACGCGGCCGTGGGCGTGGTTGCCACCGCGCACTGGAACCGCGACTTCGACAACGAGGCCAACAAGGAATTCGTGGCCGCCTGGGAAGAAAAGTACGGCGATCGTCCGATCACCTACTACGCCTCGCAGGGCTACGACACCGGCAAGCTGATCGCCTCCGGCCTGGCCAAGACCGGTGGTGTCGATGACCTCGACGCCCTGCGCGCCGCTCTGAAAGAGGCCGACTTTGCCTCGGTCCGCGGCGACTTCAAGTTCGGCGCCAACCAGCACCCGATCCACAACTGGTACATCCTCGACGTGGTCAAGGACGACTCCGGCGTCCACACCAAGACCCGCGAAGTGCTGCTGGAGAACTACGGCGACAGCTACGCCGAACAGTGCAAGATGTAATCCGGCTGTAACGTCAAACGGGGGTGGGCGCCGCGCGCGCCCGCCCCTTCTTGCATCACGCGCACGCGTGACGGGAAGCTCATGATACTTGTCATCGAACAACTGCTGAACGGGCTGCAATACGGCGTCATGCTGTTTCTGATGGCAGCCGGTCTGACCCTGATCTTCGGGATCATGGGGGTGATCAACCTCGCCCACGGCGCGCTCTACATGGTCGGCGCCTTCGTCGGCACCTGGGTCGCAACCGAGACCGGCTCCTTCTGGCTGGGCCTGCCGGCCGCGCTGGTCGCCGCGATGGTCACCGGTGTCGTCGTCGAGGCGCTGGTGGTCCGCCGCCTCTATGCCCGCGATCACCTCGACCAGGTCCTTGCCACCTTTGCCCTGATCCTCATCTTCAACCAGCTCGTGGTGCTGATCTTCGGCCGTCAGCCGGTCTTTACCCCGATGCCCGAGCTGTTCTCCGGGTCGCTCGAGATCCTGCCGGGTCTGTTCTACCCGATGTACCGGCTGCTGATCATCGCGACAGGTCTGGTGGTCGCCATCGGGCTCTACCTGCTGATCAACCGGACCCGTGTGGGGATGCTGGTGCGCGCTGGCGCCACCAACCGCGACATGGTGCGCGCGCTGGGTGTCGACATCCGCCTGCTCTACACTCTCGTTTTCGGCCTCGGCGCCTTGCTGGCCGGTCTCGCGGGCTACATGACCGGCCCGATCCTCTCGGTTCAGGTCGGCATGGGCGAGCAGATCCTCCTCGCGACCTTCGTCGTGGTAGTGATCGGCGGGCTTGGCTCCGTCAAGGGCGCACTCGTCGCCGGGCTGGGCCTCGGCATCGTCGACACCATGCTCCGCGCCTTCCTCCCCACCCTGCTGCTGCACTTCATGGAGCCTTCGGACGCACAGGCCGTCGGTGTCGGCGTCTCGGCGATGGGAATCTACCTGCTGATGGCAATCGTTCTTCTGTTCCGGCCCAAGGGCCTGTTCCCGGCGGAGGGTTGAGATGAAACATCTTCTTTCCGCCGCCATCCTGCTGGCGCTGTTCATCGCCCTGCCGTTCATCGCCGATGCCGTCGGGCAATCTTCTCTGATGATCCTCGGCGCGCGGATGCTGGCTTATGCCATCGCCGCGGCGAGCCTCAACCTGATCCTCGGCTATGGCGGCATGGTGTCCTTCGGGCATGCCGCCTTCTTCGGGGTCGGCGCCTACGTGGTCGGCATCCTTGCCTACCACGCCGGGGGCGACCCGCTGCTGGGCTTCATCCCGGGCACCAACCAGATGCTGATCACCCTGCCGGTCGCCATGATCGTCTCGGGGCTGGTCGCCCTCGTGATCGGCGCGCTGTCGCTGCGCACCGGCGGTGTCCAGTTCATCATGATCACGCTGGCCTTCGCGCAGATGCTGTTCTTCTTCTTCGTCTCGCTGACCGCCTATGGCGGCGATGACGGCCTGATCATCAGCCGCACCAACGCGCTCTTCGGTCTGAACATGCGAAACCGGATGACCCTCTACTTCGTCACCCTTGTCATCGCCGTGCTGTTCTTCCTCGTGCTCTGGCGCATCGTCCACTCGTCCTTCGGCGGCATCCTCGCGGGCCTGCGCCAGAACGAGCGGCGGATGTCGGCCATGGGCATCCCGGCCTACCGCTACAAGCTGGTCGCCTTTGTCCTCTCGGGCATGGGCGTCGGCCTCGCGGGCGCGCTCGAGGCGAACCTGCTGCGCTTTGCAAGCCCGGACATGATGCACTGGATCAAGTCCGGCGACCTGATCATCATGATCATCCTTGGCGGGGTCGGCACCTTCTTCGGCCCGATTATCGGCGCGGCGGCATTCATGCTGCTGGAATTCTACCTCGCTGGCTGGACCGAACACTGGCCGCTGATCCTCGGGGCCATCCTGCTGGTCGTCGTCCTCGGCACCAAGGGCGGCATCGGCGGGCTGATCTCGCGGCTGACAGGAGGCCGAACATGAGCGCGATCCTCCAGATCGAAGGACTGGTCAAACGCTTCGGCGGGCTGACCGCGACCGACCATGTCACTCTCGACGTGCGCGAAGGCGAGATCCACGCGCTCATCGGGCCGAACGGGGCGGGCAAGTCCACCCTCATCAACCAGCTATGCGGCGAACTGGTGTCCGACGAGGGCACCATCCGGCTGGCCGGAACAGACGTGACCCAGCGCCCCGAGACCGACCGCATCGGCATGGGTCTGGGGCGCACCTTCCAGATCGCGAGCCTGCTGCAGGAATCGACCGTGCGCGAGAACGTGGGGCTGGCAGTGCAGGCGCACGTTGGCCACAACATGCGGCTGTTCGACCGCCGCATGGCCCGGCGCGACGTCTGGACCGAGGCTGACGCGATGATCGCGGAAAGCGGTCTGCACGGTCGCGGCGACACGCTGGTCTCTGACCTGTCGCACGGCGAGAAGAAACAGCTCGAACTGATCATGGCGCTGGCGGGCAATCCGCGCCTGCTGCTGCTGGACGAACCGATGGCGGGCCTCGGCCAGTTCGAGAGCCAGCGGATGATCGAACAACTCGGCGCCCTGCGCGGCAAGTTCTCGATGCTGCTGGTCGAGCACGACATGGACGCCGTCTATGCCCTTGCCGACCGCATTTCCGTGCTGGTCTACGGTCGCGTCATCATGACCGGAACGGCCGAGGAAATCAGGGAGAGCGCCGAGGTGCGCGAAGCCTACCTTGGCGCCGAGGAGGACGTCTGATGCTGGTTGTCGATCAACTCAAGTCCGGCTACGGCGCCAGCCAGGTGCTGTTCGATGTGTCCTTCGAAGTGAAGGAAGGCGAACTCGTCACGTTGATGGGCCGCAACGGCATGGGCAAGACCACGACCGTTCGCACCATCATGGGCCTGCTGGGCGCCAAGGGCGGTCAGGTGACCTTCGACGGCACCCAGATCGCGGGCGCCTCGCCCGAACGGGTGGCGCGTCTGGGCGCCGGGCTGGTGCCGGAGGGGCGGCAGATCTTCTCGACGCTCAGCGTGCGCGAGAACCTTGTCGCGACAGCGGGCAACCGCCTCAAGCGCAGCAACCCCTGGACGCTCGAACGGGTCTACGACCTGTTCCCGCGGATGAAGGAACGCGCCGGTCAGAAGGCCGGAACGCTCTCGGGCGGCGAACAGCAGATGCTGGCCATCGGCAGGGCCCTGATGACAAACCCCCGGCTGATGATCCTCGACGAGGCGACCGAGGGGCTGGCCCCCGTGATCCGTGCCGAGATCTGGGATATCATCGGCAAGCTCAAGGCCGAGGGGCAGTCGATCCTGCTGATCGACAAGAACCTCGCCGCGCTCAAGCGGCTGGCCGACCGTCACTATGTGCTTGAGAAAGGCGTGGTAGTATGGTCTGGCGGCAACTCCGATCTTGAGCGCGACAGGGAGAAGATACACGGATATGTCGGTGTCTGAAGGGTTCGATAGCCATCTCGACAAGGACCAGATCGATCAGGACTACAACGCGCGCGCGACGGTGACCCCGGCCGAGTTCGACCGGATCATGGACGACTACCTCAACGCTTCGCGCAATCTCGGCCTGCGTCACATGAAGCAGGAGGGCGTGGTCTATGACACCAAGTCCGGCGAGAAGTTCGATTTCCTCGGTCCACGCGGATACAAGACGCCGGTGGTGGTCTTCATCCACGGCGGCTACTGGCGCGCGCTGTCGCGTCAGCACATGCTGTTCCCCGCCGACCTGATGACACGCCACGGCATCTCCTCCATCGTGCCGGACTACACGCTGGCGCCCGACGCCTCGCTGTCCGAGATCGTGCGGCAGATGCGGGCCGTGCTGACCTACATCTGGCGCAACGCGGGCAAGATGAACATCGACCGCAAGCGCATCTACGTCACCGGCAGCTCGGCTGGCGGTCACCTCGCGGCAGCCCTCGCGGCGGACGGGTGGCACCGGGAAGCCGGTCTGCCGTCCTCGATCCTCGCCGGGGCGATGCCGGTCAGCGGGCTGTTCGACCTCGCGCCGATCCAGCGCAGCTTTGCGCAGGAATGGCTCTCCCTCGGCGACACCGAGGTCGAGGCGCTGAGCCCGCTGCGGCACGTGCCCGAGAACGGCTGCAAGATGACCGTCGCCATGGCCGAACACGAGGCCGCGGGCTTTACCCGCCAGTCAGGCAGCTTTGCCTCGGCCTGGGGCGCGACCGGTGCGCCGACCGACCTTCAGGTGGTCGGCGGGCGCAACCACTTCGACGTGATCCTCGACTGGTGCGAGGAAACCAGCGTGCTCTCGCAGGCCCTGTTGGCGCTGGTCCGGGACTGATCGCTCAGATCCGGGCCGCAACCTCTTTCAGGGCCTCGATGAATTCGGCGCAGGCGGGCGAGGGACGTTCCTTGATCCGCCGCGAAATGCCGACCGGGCCGGTGCCGAACGGCACGTCCCAGTCGAGCCGCCCGAGCAGTCCGCTGGCAATGTCCTGCGCCACCACGTGCGAGGGCAGCAACCCGATCAGGTCGCGCCGCTGCATCAGGGTGCGGTTGGTCAGGTAGGATACCGACTCGATGGTGACCGGCGGGATGTACTGGCCGTTGTTGACGAAGAAGTGGTCGATCTGCCGCCGCAGCGTGGTTTCCAGCGGGGGCAGGATCCAGCCGAACGGCTTGAAGGCGTCGAAGCTGTCGACGCTCTTGCCCAGCAGGGGGTGATCCGCCCCGGCCACCGCGACGATCCTTTCGTCGAACAGCGCGATCTGCTCGATCTCCTGCCGGTGCCGGTGCGTCGACAGGCGCCCCACAACAAGGTCGATCTCGCCCGAGCGCAGGGCGGGCATGAGGATCTCGTTGGTGCCCTCCACCACCTTCACGGCGACGTTGGGCCGGTCGGCGATCAGCTTTTCAATGGCCATCGGAAGCAGGTGTGACGAGGCCGCCAGCAGGGTGCCGACAACCACGCGCCCCTTGTTGCCCTCGTTCAGGTCATCGAGTTCCTGCGCCGCATTCGAGATCTGGGCGAAGATCAGCTTGCCGTGCCGGATCAGCGCCTCGCCATGCGGGGTCGGCACCACGCCCCGGTTGGTGCGTTCGAACAGCTGCACCTCGAAGTCCAGTTCAAGGTCCTTGATCATCTTGGTGGCGGCCGGTTGCGAGACGTTGAGTTCGCGCGCGGCGTTCTGGATCGAATGGTGCTGGCCCACGGCGACAAGCAGCCTCAGCTGCTTGAGCTTCAAGCGGGTCAGGACCCGTTCGACAATGCGGGTGTGGCTGGTGGCCAAGATCGAACCTCCGGCTGGAACGATGCGACACTGCTCTTAATCATTCGTTGGTTCAAGCGGCTTGCCTATCCGTCGTGGTTATAGCTGGTTGCTTTCTTTCTATTTGGCTTCAAGCCTGACCTTTGATGGTATCCCGGCGAAGTCAGGAGATGCGAACAGCGATGCGAGGCGATGGCGCGCCATATGTCGGCCAAGGGCTAAGGCGCCGGGAAGACCCGGTACTGATCCGTGGCGCGGGCACCTTCACCGGTGATCTGCCGCTCGATGCGCCGCTGCACCTCGCTTTCGTGCGCTCACCGGTCGCGCGCGGCAGGCTGGTCTCGGTCGACCGCGACGATGCCGCCGAGATGCCGGGCGTCCTGGCCATCCACCTGCGCGACGATCTGGGCGAGATCGGGCAGCTTGCGGTGAACCCGGTGATCCCGCTCCACGACCTGCCCGACTTTCCGGTCCTCGCAGGGGGCGAGGTCTTCTCGGTCGGTCAGCCCGTCGCGGCAGTGCTGGCCGAAACCCTGGCCGAGGCGCAGGACGCCGCCGAAGCCGTCTTTCCCGAGATCGAGGATCTCGCCATCGACGCCCCGCGCGAGGTCGCGCGGCAAAGCTGGCAGTCGGGCGACGTGGCCGCCGCCTTCGCCAAGGCCGATCGCGTGGTCTCGGTCCGCCTGCAACACCCCCGGCTCGCGCCCGCCCCGATGGAGCCCCGGGCCATCGCGGTTGCCTATGACGCGGCCACCGACGGCGTGACGGTCTGGCAGTCCAGCCAGACTCCTCACCGGACCCGCAACGCCCTGTCCGACATCCTCGGGGTCGAGCGGGCGCGCATCCGGGTGATCGCCCCGCATGTCGGCGGCGCCTTCGGGATGAAGGCTTCGCTCTACCCCGAGGAGGTCTTCGCCGTCTGGGCCGCACTGCACCACCGGCGCGACGTGAAGTGGTCCTCGACCCGGTCCGAGGATTTCCTCGCCGCAACCCACGGCAGGGGCGTCACCAGTTCCGGCGAACTCGCCCTCGACGCCGCTGGCACCTTCCTCGCCCTGCGGGCCGAAGCGGTCGGCCCGGTCGGCCACTGGCTCCCAGAGAGCGGCCTCGTCACTTCGTGGAATGCCGCCCGCGTCCTGCCCTCGGGCTATCGGGTAGAGGCGCTGGACGTCACCGCGCGGGCAGAACTGCACAACACCGGGCTGACCGGCATCTACCGCGGGGCAGGGCGCCCCGAGGCGAATTGCCTGATGGAGCGCCTGATCGACAAGGCGGCCGCCGAGCTCTCGGTGGACCCGCTGGACCTGCGCAGGCGCAACCTGCTGCGGCCCTCCGATCTGCCGCACGAAACCGGCACCGGCAACCTGCTCGATTCCGGCGACTACGCCGCCGCGCTCGATCAACTGGAACGGGCCGTCGACCGGCCCGCCCTGATCGCCGACCGCGACCGCCGCCGCGGCGAGGGTGAACTGGTCGGCGTCGGCATCGGCTTCTACGTCGAACCCTCGGGCAGCGGCTGGGAAAGCGCGCGGGTCACGCTTGGCACGGACGGCACCGCGACCGTCGAGAGCGGCAGTTCCTCGCAGGGACACGGGCGCGAGACCGCCTTTGCCCAGATCGCCGCCGACGCGCTCGGGCTGCACCCGGACGAGATCGCGGTTACCTGCGGCGATACCGCGACCTGCCCCGAAGGCATCGGCGCGCTGGCCAGCCGCAGCACGCCCATCGGAGGCAGCGCGGTCCTCAGGGCCTGCGAAGAGGTCATGGCCCGCCAACGCGCGGGCGAGGCGCTGCCCATCACCGCCGAACTGCGCTACGAGAACGAGGGCATGGCCTGGGGCTATGGTGCCTTCCTCGCCGTCATGTCCGTCGACCGCGACACCGGCAGCCCGACGCTCGAGCGCGCGGTCTGCGTCGATGACACCGGGCGGGTGATCAATCCCGTCTCGGTCGCGGGCCAAATCACCGGCGGCTTTGCCCAGGCCGTGGGCGAGGCGATGATGGAGCGCGTGGTCTACGACGAGGACGGCCAGCTGCTGACCGGATCGTTCATGGACTACGCCATGCCCCGCGCCACCGACATTCCACCGCTCGACCTGTTCAAGACCGAAACGCCAAGCCCCCTGAACGCGCTGGGCGCCAAGGGCGTGGGCGAGGCCGGAACCATCGGGGCCCCGGCCGCCATACTCAACGCGGCCATCGACGCGCTGCGCCCCCTTGGCGTGAGCGACCTCGACATGCCATTGACTCCTGAAACCCTGTGGCGCGCGATCCGCGCCGCGCAAGACGAGACCACGCCATGAAATATTCCAAGCTCGACGCCAAGGACTATGCCCGCGAGAACATGAAGGGCATCTGGGCCGCCGCCCTGAACCCGTTCAAGCCCGATGGCGCCTTCGACGAGGCGGGCCTGCGCCAGAACATCCGCCACTGGGTCGACGACCTCGACATCAACGGTCTGTTCATCGCCGGTAAGCAGGGCGAGTTCTTTTCCATGTCGCTGGACGAGCGCAAGACCAACTTCGAGATCGCGGTCGAGGAATGCAACGGCAAGGCCGCGACGATCATGTCCGCCTCCGACCAGAACTTCGACACCGTGGTCGAACTGGCCAAACACGCGCAGGACTGCGGCGCCGACTACGTCGTGGTGCACGCGCCCATCCTCCACTTCGTCCACGATCAGGACGACACGGTCTTCAACTACTACAAGCAGCTCTGCGACAAGGTCGACATCGGCATCGCCATGTGGAGCCACCCGGACAGCGGCTACCTGATGAGCCCCGAGCTCTGCGCCCGCGTGGCCGAGCTGCCGAACATCGTGGCGATCAAGTACTCGGTCCCGCGCGAGATGTATGTGCGCCTGACCCAGATGGTCGGCGACAAGATCCAGGTCTCGACCGCCTCCGAGGAGGAATGGCTCGACAACATCGAAGAACTGGATTGGAAGCTCTACCTCTGCTCGGCCCCGCCGTATCTGCTGCAGACGAAGAACGACAAGCGCATGAAGGAATACACCGACCTCGCCTTCGCCGGAAAGTTCGACGAGGCGCGCAAGGTCCGCGACAGCCTCGACCCGGTGCGGCAGGCGATCAAGAGCACGCGGCCCGGCGGCAAGCCGCAGGCGCACAGCAAGTACTGGCAGGAACTGCTGGGCCAGGTTGGAGGTCCGGTGCGGTCTCCGCTGCTGCAACTGACCGAGGAAGAGAAGGAGCGGACCAAAGCCGCCTTCGACTCCTGCGGCCTAAAACTGTGACGGGCCGGGATTGACCGGAGAACTCTTCGCGATCCTCTCGGCGGCGAGCTACGGCATCGGCGGCTACTGCGTCGCCGAAGGGGCCCGCACCGCGCGCGGCGACAATGGCATGTACCTCTCGGTGCTGATGACCTGCGCCGTGACGCTGGTGTTGTGGCTGTCCTTCGGGTCGGCGGGGCTGCCGGACGTGCTCTCCCCCGGCGGCCACTGGGCGATGCTGCTCTTCGTGCTCGCGGGTGTCTTCTCGATGGTGGTCGGGCGGCTGCTCAACTACCGCGCCACGGCCCTGATCGGCGCGGTCTCCACCAGCCTCTACCGCCGTCTGGTGCCGGTTTTGGCGGTCCCGGTCGCCTTCCTGATGCTCAGCGAGGTGCCCGAGGTTCAGGTCCTCGCGGGCGGCGCGCTGATCTTGATGGCGGTCCTGCTGGGCGTCTCCCGCAAGGGGGGCGCGGCGGGCGCACTGGGCGGTCACGGCCTCGCCATCGGTTCGGCGGCGGGTTACGCGCTCGCGCTTGGGTTCCGGCGGCTCGGCCTGATGGACCTGCCCGATCCGATGCTCGGCACCTTCGTCGGGGCGATCACCGGGCTGCTCTGGTTCACCGCCGCCGCCGCGCTTCGCCGCGACCGGGCCGATGCGCTCTCCCGACTGTTCCGCGATCTCGGCCCCTGGCAGTTCGCCGGGGCCGCTGCGCTGACCGCCGGCCAGACGCTTCAGTTTTTCGCCCTGCGCGATGCCGAGGTGACCCTTGTCGCCGTGCTTGCCGCGCTCGACGTCTTCTTTACCGCCGGGCTGGTGGCGCTTGCCCCGCGCGGTCGCAGCCGTCCGGCTTTGAGGGTCTGGCTGGGGGCGGTGCTGGCCCTCGCCGGAACGGCCATCGTCCTGACCTGAGCGCGTCGGCTATTCGCATTTTGGATAGCCACATGCGCCGATATTCTTCCATGAGGGGCCCAAGCCTTGCTAGGCTCGCGCCAGATCGCAGCAACAAGCGAAACCGCAACAGAGAGGCCAGAAATGACCCCGCACCCGAAACTCCAGGCGTTCAATTTCAAGAAATGGGTCGAGGACCATGCGGACAAGCTGAAGCCGCCGGTGGGCAACCAGCTTCTCCACAAGGAAGGCGATATGATCGTCATGGTCGTGGGCGGCCCGAACACGCGGATGGATTTCCATGACGACCCGGTCGAGGAATGGTTCTTCCAGCAGAAGGGCGACATGGTCCTCAAGATCGCCGATGGCGGCGAAATCTACGACGTGCCCGTGCGCGAGGGCGAAGTCTTCATGCTGCCCGCCCACACCCGCCACGCGCCCCAGCGCCCGCAGGAAGGCTCCATCGGCATCGTGGTCGAGGCGCCCCGCCAGCCCGGCATGAGCGAGGGGTTCGAGTGGTACTGCTTCAACTGCAAGAGCCTCGTGCACCGCGCCGAGGTGTCGCTGGACGGCCCCGAGGGCATCGTCTCGCAGCTGCCCAAGATCTACGAGGCATTCCACGCCGACATGGAGGCCCGGACCTGCCCGAGCTGCGGCGAGGTCCACCCCGGCAAGGGCAAGCCGCCCGAGGGCTGGGTCACCCTCTGACGCTCAGGCCGATTTGCCTGCACCAGCGCGCCGCCCTGTGCGGCGCGTTTTCGTTTGTCCGGGATAACAAAAAACCGACGCATGGGCGCCGGTTTCGGTGGAATTGCCTGGCTAGGTGGATAGGTCTGCCTAGCTTGGGTCTGGATCGCTTGCTGGCTTTGTCGCTGGCTTGCTGTCTTGAGAATCATATAGCCCCGGGTTCCGGCGGGTGCAAGAGAAAATCGTTAAAAATCAAGTAGTTGACTGGAATTGTCAGGTAAGAATACCCTGCCGTTTTTGTCGGATTTCAGGTCCGGGCGCGCACCCCGCGCCCCCCTTGATCGGCGAACGTCCTGAAAGCCTTGCATATTCCGGGAGCGGCCGGCCGCGACGGTCGTCAGGCACAGCGACTGTGCATTCACCTTGCCCCGACGATAAGCTAAGGGAACCTGTGCAGCGGCCCCTGGCCGCGTCGAAGAGGAAGACAGATGGACAAGAGACTTGGGTCCCTGGCCGAGGCCGTCAGCCCGATCGGGGACGGTGCAACGGTCATGATCGGGGGGTTCGGTGGCTCCGGCGCGCCGATCGAGCTGATTCACGCGCTGATCGACAAGGGGCCGAAGAACCTCACGGTGATCAACAACAACGCGGGCAACGGGCATGTCGGCATCGCCGCCATGATCGAACAGGGCCTCGTTGCCAAGATGATCTGTTCCTTCCCGCGCTCCAGCGATCCGCGCGTCTTCAACGAAAAGTACCTCGCGGGCGAGATCGAGCTGGAACTGGTCCCGCAGGGCACGCTGGCCGAGCGCATCCGCGCCGGTGGCGCCGGCATCCCCGCCTTCTACACGCCGACCGCCTATGGCACCGAGCTCGCCGAGGGCAAGCCGACCGCCGAGTTCGACGGCAAGCACTACGTTCAGGAGCGCTGGCTCAAGGCCGACTTCGCGCTGATCAAGGCCGAGCTGGGTGACCAGATGGGCAACCTGACCTACCGAATGGCCGCACGCAACTTCAACCCGATCATGGCCATGGCCGGGGCGCACACGGTGGCGCAGGTCGGCACGCTGGTCCCGCTGGGCGGGATCGAGCCCGAGCAGGTCATCACCCCCGGCATCTTCGTCGACGCGGTGGTCGAGGTAAGCGATGCGAAACAGGAAGAAGTGCTGAACCGCGAGGGGGCGGTCTACCCATGAGCGAGACACTGGAAAAGCACAAGCTGAGCAACGCCCAGATCGCATGGCGCGCGGCGCAGGACATCGAGGATGGCGCCTATGTGAACCTCGGAATCGGCTTCCCCGAGATGGTCGCCAAGTTCCAGCCCGAGAACCGTCAGGCGGTGTTCCACACCGAGAACGGCGTGCTGGGCTTCGGCAAGGCGCCGAAGGAAGGCGAAGAGGACTGGGACCTGATCAACGCCGGCAAGAAGGCGATCACCCTGAACCCGGGCGCGGCCTTCTTCCACCATGCCGACAGCTTCTCGATGATCCGCGGCGGCCACCTCGACGTGGCGATCCTCGGCGCCTTCCAGGTTGCCCAGAACGGTGACCTCGCCAACTGGTCCACCGGCAAGGGCGTGCCTGCCGTGGGCGGCGCGATGGACCTCGTCAACGGGGCCAAGCGGGTCTGCGTGCTGACCGATCACGTGACCAAGAACGGCGAACCCAAGCTGGTCGACCGCTGCACCATGCCGCTGACCGGGGTGGGCTGCGTCACACGCGTCTACTCGTCGCTGGCGGTGATCGACGTCGAGGGCGGCCGCTTCGTCCTGCGCGAGAAGGTCGCCGGGCTCTCGGTCGACGATCTGCGCGCGGTGACCGGCGGCGAGCTGGCGACCGATGGCGAGGTGATCGACATCGCGGTGCCCGATCTCTAGGCGCGGCACGTTTCGGACAAGACGGCAGGGCGGCACGGGAAAGACCGGGGCCGCCCTGTTTGCATTCCGGGCGCCCGACCGTGGGGCGTTGCGCAATCGTCATGAACGCTTGTCACCCTGCGACGGCGAGTCATGGGGGCAAATCCCCGACAATACTGGACTTTGCGGACAAAACTGCCGACACCTTGGGGCATTGCGCGGGTGCGGACAGCAAACGCGACCCAAGGGATTGGCAGGATGAACAGACCTATTCACAACATCCCCTTCGCCCAGCTGGCGGTCGGCATGGAGGCCGAGCAGACCCGGACGCTGGTCGCCGACGATCTCTACGTCTTCGCCAACTCCTCCGGCAACGTGAACCCGATGCACCTCCCCCGCGAGGATGGCGATGGTGATGGCGTCGAGGAGGCCATTGCGCCGGGCATGTGGATCGCCTCGCTGATCTCCGCCGTTCTGGGGTGCGACCTGCCCGGGCCGGGGACGCTCTATCGCAGCCAGACGCTCCAGTTCCGGGGGCAGGCGCACGCGGGCGACACGCTGACCGTCCGGGTCCGGCTGACCGCAAAAGGGGACGACCGGCTGGTCACCTTTGCCACCTCGGTCACCACGTCCGACGGCCGCCCCATCGTCGAGGGAGAGGCCGTCGTCGTCGCGCCCGAGCGCCCGCTGAGCTTTGACAGCTCCGAGATCCCGGGCCTGATGCTGCAGAGCCACAAGCATTTCGAACGGCTGCTGGAACAGGCCGAACCGCTGCCGCCGATGCCCACCGCCGTCGTCGCGCCAGAGGAGGAGGACTCGCTCGGCGGCGCCATCCTCGCGGCGCAGCACACGCTCATCGACCCGATCCTGATCGGCGATGCTGCGAAGATCGAGGGCGCGGCCAAGACGGCGGGCCTCGATATCTCCGGCTATCGCATCATCGACATCGCCAGCCACGCGGCCGCCGCCGAACATGCAGTCAAGCTGGTGCACGAGGGCGAGGCCGCGGCCCTGATGAAGGGGCACCTGCACACCGACGTCTTCCTTGGCGCGGTGGTCCGGCGCGAGACCGGCCTGCGCATCGGTCGCCGCCTGAGCCATGTCTTCGTGATGGACGTGCCGGGGCTCGATCACCTGCTGTTCGTCTCCGATGCGGCGATCAACATCGCCCCCGATCTCCAGACCAAGGCCGACATCATCCAGAACGCGATCTACCTTGCCCATTCGCTCGGCATCCCCGAACCCAAGGTCGGCGTGCTGTCGGCGGTGGAAACGGTGAACCCGGCGATCCCCTCGACCCTCGACGCCGCGATCCTCTCCAAGATGGCCGAGCGCGGTCAGATTCTGGGCGGGCTGGTGGACGGCCCGCTGGCAATGGACAACGCGGTGAACCTCGGCGCCGCGCAGACCAAGGGCATCCGCTCTCTCGTCGCGGGTCATGCCGAGATCCTCGTGGTACCGAACATGGAGGCGGGCAACATGCTGGCCAAGGAACTGAGTTACCTCGCCCACGCCCGGTCAGCCGGGATCGTGATGGGGGCGAAATGCCCGATCATCCTCACCTCGCGCGCCGATGACGAACAGTCGCGGCTGGCCTCCTGCGCGGTGGCGGCGCTGAACGCGGCCCGGAGTGGCGCGGCATGAGCGCGATCCTGACGCTGAACGCCGGGTCCTCCTCGCTCAAGTTCGGGCTCTACGAGTCGGCCGATGGCGAACCCCGCCTGCTGCGTACGGGCCAGGTCGAGAACATCGGCGCCCACGCCCGTCTCGAGATCAGCGGCGGAGCAACCAGCGAGATCGGGCAGGCCGACCACAACGGCGCCGTCATCGCCATCCTGACCTCGCTCGGCCCCATCCTCGAAGGGCGCGCCGTCCTCGGGGTCGGGCACCGCATCGTGCACGGTGGCGCCGACCTGCGCGCGCCGGTGGTGCTGACGCCCGAGATCATCGCCAAGCTGCGCGAGATCATCCCGCTGGTCCCGCTGCACCAGCCGCACAACCTCGCCGCCGTCGCCGCCGCGCAGGCGGCCTTCCCCCGCGCGATCCAGGTCGGCTGTTTCGACACCGCCTTCCACCAGGGGCATCCCTTCGTCTGCGACACCTACGGGCTGCCGCGCCAGTATTACGACGAGGGCATCCGCCGCTATGGCTTCCACGGCCTGTCCTACGACTATGTTTCGGGCGTCCTCCGCCGCGATTACCCCGCGCTGGCCGCCGGCAAGACGGTGATCGCCCACCTCGGCAACGGCGCCTCCCTCTGCGCTTTGAAGGATGGCCGGAGCTTCTCCACCACCATGGGCTTCTCCGCACTCGACGGGATCGCGATGGGCACCCGGCCCGGCCAGATCGACCCGGGCGTGCTGCTCTACCTGATGAACCGGGGCATGGGATACGATGACCTGACCCACCTTCTCTACAAGGAGAGCGGGCTCAAGGGCATGTCCGGCATCAGCCACGACATGCGCACCCTTCTCGCCGCCGACGATCCCCGCGCGGCCGAGGCGCTGGACTACTACGTCCACCGCATCCGCCGCGAGATCGCCGCGCTGGCGGGCGAGATGGGCGGGATCGACGGCGTGGTCTTCACTGGCGGCGTCGGCGAACATTCGACCGAGATCCGCCGCCGCATCATCGAGGGGCTGGGCTTCCTCGGCCTCGACCTCGACGCGCAGGCGAACGCCGCCGCAGGGCCGCGCATCGGCACCGGCCGGGCCGAGGTGCTGGTGATCCCCACCGACGAGGAACAGGTCATCGCCAGGGCGGTCGCCGCGCAGCTGAAGGACAGCGCCGGCTGACGCAGCGTCGGCGCGGTCTCCCCTTGTCACGCCCCGCGTTCACCGGGAAGCTGCGCGGCAAGGAGGAGACCCGACATGCTGTTTTACGACTGTTCCACCGCGCCCAACCCGCGGCGCGCCCGGATGTTCATCGCCGAGAAGGGGCTGACCATCGAGACCCGCGACGTCTCGATCGCCAAGGCCGAGCAACTGCGCCCCGAGTTCCTCGCGGTCAACCCGCGCGCGACGATCCCGGTGCTGGTGACGGACGAGGGCGAGGTGCTGACCGAGAACCTCGGCATCGCCGCCTATCTCGAAGCCAGGTTTCCCAACCCCCCGCTGATGGGCGTGACCCCGGTCGAAAAGGGCCTGATCGCGACCTGGACCGCCATCGCCGAACATCAGGGCGGCCTGCCGATCGCCGAGGCCCTGCGCAACGGCAACCCTCACATGAAGGACCGCGCGGTGACCGGCGTGGTGAACCACGCCCAGATCCCCGAGCTCGCCGAACGCGGACGCACCCGCGCCCGGGCCTTCTTCGACATGCTGGAGGACCGGCTGCAGCAGAGCCCCTACGTGGCGACCGATACCTTCACGCTGGCCGACATCACCACCTACGTCTTTGTCGACTTCGCCCGGGTGATCAAGCAGCGCATCCCCGAAGGACACACCGCGACGCAGGCCTGGTTCGACGGGATCAAGGCGCGCCCCAGCGGCACCGCATGAGGCAGGGGCGGCCTACTTGGCGAGCCGCACCAGCAACCGTTTCAGCATCTCCGATTCCTCGGCGCTGAACTCGGACATCAGGGCGCGGTCGTAATCCTGCGCCACCTGGCTCAGCTCGCGATAGGCCGTCTGGCCTGTCGCGGTCAGCTCCAGCCGTTCCGACCGGCGGTCGACCGCGATCCGCTCGCGGGTCAGAAAGCGCCGGTCTTCCAGCCGCTGCACCGCGCGGCTGACCTTGGTCTTGTGGATGCGCGCCCGCTCGCCGATGTCGGTCGCGGTCATGGCGCCATAGCGCCCGAGGTGAAACAGCACCCGCCACTCGGTGCGCAGCATCCCGTAGCGGCTCTTGTAGACCTTCTGAAAGGCAATGCTGGCCTCCTCCGCCGCCTGGTTCAGCAGGTAAGGCAGGAAATACTGCAGATCGAAGTCATCTTTCCCGGTCATGTGAACACCTTTCCTGTTGTTAGTTACAAAATCAACTATTACATCCGCAACCAGCAAATGGAGGAGCCACGATGAATCGTCCGACCAATCCCCATAAGATGGTACAGGCCGCGAGCCCGACCGGTACGACCGAGGGCTACATGCCCGGCTTCGGCAACGACTTCGAGACCGAGGCCCTGCCCGGCGCGCTGCCGCAGGGCATGAACTCGCCACAGAAATGCAACTACGGCCTCTATGGCGAACAGCTCTCCGGCACCGCCTTCACCGCGCCGAGCCACCAGAACGAACGCACCTGGTGCTATCGCATCCGGCCCTCGGTGAAACACTCGCACCGCTACGAGCGGATCGAGCTGCCCTACTGGAAATCCGCGCCCCACGTCGTCGACGACGTGACCAGCCTCGGCCAGTACCGCTGGGATCCGGTGCCGCATTCCGACCAGCCGCTGACCTGGCTCACCGGCATGCGCACCATGACCACCGCCGGTGACGTGAATACCCAGGTCGGCATGGCCAGCCACATCTATCTCGTCACCGAGTCGATGGTCGACAGCTACTTCTACTCCGCCGACAGCGAGCTGCTGGTGGTGCCGCAGGAGGGCCGCCTGCGGTTCTGCACCGAACTCGGGATCATCGACCTCGAGCCCAAGGAAATCGCCATCCTGCCGCGCGGCCTGCTCTACCGGGTCGAGGTGCTGGAAGGCCCCTGCCGCGGCTTCGTCTGCGAGAACTACGGCCAGAAGTTCGACCTGCCGGGCCGTGGCCCGATCGGCGCCAACTGCATGGCCAACCGCCGCGACTTCAAGACGCCGGTCGCCGCCTACGAGGACCGCGAGACGCCCTCGACCGTCACCATCAAGTGGTGCGGCCAGTTCCACGAGACCAGGATCGGCCACAGCCCGCTCGACGTGGTGGCCTGGCACGGCAACTACGCCCCGGTAAAGTACGACCTGCGCACCTACTGCCCGGTCGGCGCGATCCTCTTCGATCACCCCGATCCGTCGATCTTCACCGTGCTCACCGCGCCCTCCGGCGTCGAAGGCACCGCCAACATCGATTTCGTTCTGTTCCGCGAGCGCTGGATGGTGGCCGAGAACACCTTCCGCCCGCCGTGGTACCACAAGAACGTCATGTCCGAATTGATGGGCAACATCTACGGCCAGTACGACGCCAAGCCCAAGGGCTTCGTGCCCGGCGGCATGAGCCTGCACAACATGATGCTGCCGCACGGACCCGACAAGAACGCCTTCGAAGGCGCGTCGAACGCCGATCTCAAGGCCGAGAAGCTCGACAACACCATGTCGTTCATGTTCGAGACCCGCTTCCCCCAGCACCTCACCGAGTTCGCCGGGAAGGAAGCGCCGCTGCAGGACGACTACATCGACTGCTGGTCGGACATCGAGAAGAAGTTCGACGGCACCCCGGGGATCAAGTAACGAAGAGGGGGCCGCAAGGCCCCCGACTCGTCACCCGAAGGGTGCGCGCTCCGGCGCGCACCATGCCCGCAAGGCTCAAAAAAGGACGAAAAATGCCCCTCAAGACAAGCTGGGTCGCCACGGCCAATAGCGCCGAGACCCCGTTTCCGCTGAACAACCTGCCCTATGGCGTGTTCTCCACCGACGGCACCGAAGCGCGATGCGGAGTCGCCATCGGCGACATGATCCTCGACATGGCCGCCGCCGAGGAAAGCGGGCTGATCGCGCTCGCGGACGACCCGCTCTTCGACGTGCCCTACTGGAACGACCTGATGGCGCAGGGCCCGGCGGTCTGGGCCGCGCTGCGCGAGCGCCTGACCGCGCTGCTGGAGGAAGGCTCGGAGGCGCGCGAGACGGTCGAGCCGCTGCTCGTTCCGATGGCGCAGGCCACCCTGCACATGCCCTTCATGGTCTCCGAGTACACCGACTTCTACGCCGGGCGCCATCACGCCACCAACATCGGCACCATGTTCCGCGGCGCAGAGAACGCGCTGCCGCCCAACTGGCTGCACATCCCGATCGGCTACAACGGCCGCGCCTCCTCGGTGGTGGTCTCCGACACCCCCGTGCGCCGCCCCTGGGGCCAGCTCAAGGGCCCGAACGACGACAAGCCGCGCTTCGCCCCCTGCGCCCGCTTCGATCTCGAACTGGAAATGGGCGCCATCGTCGGCGTCGACAGCGACGGCCCGATCACCGTGCAGGAAGCCGACAACAACATCTTCGGCTACGTCCTGCTGAACGACTGGTCGGCGCGCGACATCCAGGCCTGGGAATACCAGCCGCTGGGCCCGTTCCAGGCCAAGGCGACCGCGACCACGATCAGCCCCTGGATCGTGACCAAACCCGCGCTCGACCCCTTCCGCGTCGATGCGCCCGCGCGCGAGTTCGAACTGCTCGACCACCTCAAGGACGTGGGGCCGATGCTCTACGACATCGACCTCGAGGTCACCCTCGCCCCCGACGGCAAGCCCGCGACCACCATCGCGCGGACCAACTACAAGGAGATGTACTACTCCTCCGCCCAGCAGCTGGCGCATCACACCACCGCCGGCAGCCCGATGAACGTCGGCGACCTGCTCGGCTCGGGCACCATCTCCGGCCCCGAGAAGACGCAGCGCGGCTCGCTGATCGAACTGTCCTGGGGCGGCAAGGAGCCGGTCCAGCTCGACACCGGCGAGACCCGCAACTTCCTCGAGGACGGCGACACGCTGACCCTCCACGGCAGCGCGCGCGGCGACGGCTACACCATCGGCTTCGGCCCCTGCGCGGGCAAGATCCTGCCGGCGCTGGACGACCCGTACAAACGTTGACCCCTTCTTTGGGTTGATAAGTATCCCCGCCGGAGGCTCCCGCACCCGCCTCCGGCGCGACAGAGGAAAGAAAGGCACCACATGGCCAAGGCATTCGCGTCGCAAGGCGACATGACGGAAAAGAAAATCTCCTTCACCGAGGTGGGCGAGGGGCTCTACGCCTTCACCGCCGAAGGCGATCCCAACTCGGGCGTGATCATCGGGGACGACTCGGTGATGATCGTCGAGGCGCAGGCCACCCCGCGTCTCGCCAACAAGGTGATCGAATGCGTCCGCACCGTCACCGACAAGCCGATCAGCCACGTGGTGCTGACCCACTACCACGCCGTCCGCGTGCTCGGGGCCTCGGCCTTCGGCGCCCAGCAGGTCATCATGTCCGAAACCACGCGCGGCCAGGTGGTCGAGCGCGGGCAGGAGGACTGGGACAGCGAGTTCCAGCGCTTCCCGCGTCTCTTTGAGGGGCACGAGAGCATCCCTGGCCTGACCTGGCCGACCACCACCTTCAACGGCCGCATGTCGGTCTTCCTCGGCAAGCGCCGCGTGGACCTGATGCAGCTGGGCCGCGCCCACACCGCGGGCGATATCGTGATCCACGTCCCCGACGAGAACGTCATGTTCACCGGCGACATCGTCGAATACCACTCGGCCTGCTACTGCGGCGACGGCCACCTCAAGGACTGGTCCCGCACGCTCGACAACATCAAGTCCTATGACGTCGCCGCCATCGCGCCGGGCCGGGGCGATGCCCTCGTCGGCTCCGAGATGGTGAACGCCGCCATCGAGAACACCCGCGATTTCGTCTCGTCCACCTATGCGCCCGCGGCCAAGGTCGCGGCCAAGGGCGGCACGCTCAAGGATGCCTGGGATGCCGTGCGCGCCGAGTGCGACCCCAAGTTCGCCGACTACGCGATCTACGAGCACTGCCTGCCCTTCAACGTCGCCCGTGCCTACGACGAGGCGCGCGGGATCGACACGCCGCGCATCTGGACCGCGCAGCGCGACCTCGAGATGTGGGAGCAGCTGCAGGGATGAGCGCAGAGCGGATCGTCATGCTGGCCATCGGGGCGGTGATCTTCACCGCCTGGGCCGCGCTGATGTTCCGCATGCTGTTCCTGCTGCGCAAGCGCGCCGAGGAGGAGAGCGGCAAACCCTTTCCCGGCCCCGGGGAAACGATGAATCACTGGGGCCGGTTCTTTCGCGGCGAGAGGGACCGCAAGCTGCGCCAATGGCTGACGGGTCTCACCATGGCGCTGTTCGTCTGGATGATCGGTCTGGCGCTGTTGACGGCCTGACCGGTCGAGGGAGGAGATTTCGATGGGATATGACTACAAACCCTTTGCCTACGTGGCGCCGCCGGGCCTGACCGCGCCCGAACCGCGCCACCGGGTGGCCATCGTCGGCGCCGGGCCCATCGGGCTCGCCATGGCGATCGACCTCGCGCAGCAGGGCATTCCCTCGGTGGTGCTGGACGACAACAACGTGGTCTCGGTCGGGTCGCGCGCGATCTGCTGGTCCAAGCGGACGCTCGAGATCTTCGACCGCCTCGACGTGGGCGAGCGGATGCTGGAAAAGGGCGTGACCTGGAAGGTCGGCCGCAACTTCCACGGCGCCGAAGAGGTCTACAGCTTCGACCTGCTGCCCGAGGCCGGTCACAAGTACCCCGCCTTCATCAATCTCCAGCAGTATTACGTCGAGGAATACCTCGTCGACCGCGCCCGCGCGTTTCCCGACCTGATCGACCTGCGGTTCAAGAACAAGGTCACCGGCCACCGCGACAACGGCGATTTCGTGGTGCTCACGGTCGAGACGCCCGATGGCGACTACAGCATCGAGGCCGAGTACTACATCGCCTGCGACGGGGCCGGGTCGCCGACCCGCACCCGCATGGGGCTCGATTTCACCGGCCAGACCTTCCAGGAACAGTTCCTGATCGCCGATATCGAGATGCAGGACAGCCCCTTCGGCGATTCCGACGTCCCCGAGCGCTGGTTCTGGTTCGACCCGCCGTTCCATCCCGGCAAGTCCGCGCTGCTGCACATGCAGCCCGACAACATCTACCGCATCGACCTCCAGCTCGACGTCGACGCCGACGGCAAGGCCGAGGCGGCGGAGGAGAAGGTGATCCCCCGCATCAAGGCCATCGTGGGCGAGAAGCCGTTCAAGCTCGACTGGGTCAGCGTCTACAAGTTCCGCTGCATCAAGCTCGACCGCTTCGTGCACAACCGGGTGATCTTCGTCGGCGACAGCGCCCACGTGGTCAGCCCCTTCGGCGCGCGCGGCGGCAATGGCGGCATCCAGGACGTCGACAACCTCGGCTGGAAGCTCGCGGCGGTGCTGAAGGGCAATGCGCCCGAGGCCCTTATCGAGACCTACCACGAGGAACGCAGCCACGGCTCGGCCGAGAACATCCTGAACTCCAGCCGCGCCACCAACTTCATGACTCCCAAGACCCCGGTCGAAGCCCTGTTCCGGGCCGAGACCCTGCGGCTCGCGCACAAGTACAGCTTTGCCCGCCGCCTGCTGAACTCCGGCCGCCTGTCGCAACCCTGTTCGCTCGAAGGCATGGCGCTCCAGACCCCGGGCATCGCTCCGCTGGAGCCGGGCTTTGCCATGCTCGACGCTCCGCTGCGAAGTGCAGCAGGGGGCGAGACCTGGCTGCTGAGCGAGGTGCAGGGCCAGTTCACGCTGGTCGGCTTCGGCGAGGTGCAGATGCCCGTTGTCGACGGCCTGCGCCGCATCGGGATCAACCAGCTCGAAACCGCGGACTTTCCGCACTTCACCACCGTCGATGGCCACGGAACCCGGCGCTATGGCTCCGAGCGGGCCTACCTGTTCCGCCCCGACGGTCACGTCTGCGCCACCTTCGTCGCGCCCACGGCGCATGACGTGCAGGCGGCGATGGCGCGCGCGCTCGGCGCGCAACTGCGGCAGGAGATTGCGGCATGAACTACTCCGACGACAAGCTGAGCCCGAAGCAGGACGACTTCTACAACGCGCTGATGGATGCCCACAGCGGACTGCCCGAGGCCGAGAGCCACGCGCTCAACGCCCGACTGGTGCTCCTGATGGCCAACCAGATCGGCGACCTCGAAACCTTGAAGCAACTGCTGGCCGCAGCCCGGGACTATGTGAATGACTGACGTGACCCTCTTCGACTTCTGGCGGTCCTCCGCCAGCTACCGCCTGCGCATCGCGCTGCACCTCGCAGGGATCGAGTACGACTCGGTCGCGGTCGACCTGCCGACCCGCCAGCACAAGACGCCCGAGCACCTCGCCCGGAACCCGCAGGGTTTTGTCCCGGTTCTGGATATCGACGGGCACCGCTTCACCCAGTCGCTGGCGATGCTGGAGTACCTCGACACTACCCGCAACCTCGGCCTGCTCCCAAAGGATCCGGTGGAGCGCGCCCGCCAACAGGCGCTGGCCCACGCAATCGCGGTCGACATCCACCCGGTCTGCAACCTGCAGGTGGCCGCCTACGCGGTCGAGATCACCGGGCGCGAAGAGGTCCGGCAGGAGTGGATGCAGCGCTTCATCCGTCCCGGCATGGTGGCGTTCGAGGAAATGCTCGGTGCCTTCGAACAGTCGCCCTTCTGCTGCGGCGACGCGCCGGGTCTCGCCGACATCTGCCTGATGCCGCAGCTCTACAACGCCGAACGCTGGGGCGCGCAGACCGACGATCTGCCGCGCGTCACCGCCGTCGCCGCTGCCTGCGCCGCGCACCCGGCCTTTGCCGCGTCCCATCCGGACAAGTGGAAACCGGCAGGCTGATCGCCTGCCGAGACCCGCTCAGCGAAAGTCGCTCTCGTAGAGGTCGGCGGGCAGGGGCTCGCCGCAGGCGGCCAGTGCCCCCAGCCGGCCGATCTCGTCCGAACTCTTGGCAGCTGCGCCGCAACCGGCGGCCAGCGCCGTGATCCGGTCCGTCTGGTTGAAGATCAGCGGCTTGCCCGAGGGCGAAAAGCTGGTGACGCAGGCGCCATAGGTCAGGGCGGTGTGCCCCAGCCCCGGCATCAGCCGCAGCAGCACATCGGCCTGCGCGTCCCCGACATCCCGGTTGCCGCCGCTGCGGAACCAGTCCTTCATGTCCTGCACCGTCTCCAGCACCACGTCGACCGGATCGCCGCCGATCTTGATGTAATGCCGTCCGTCGGGGTAGCGCACGGGTGGCAGGATGTAGGGCTCGATGCCATCCTCGAGCGGGCGGTAAAGCACCGAGGGCATCTGCTTCAGCCGCGTGGCCTCGGCCTCGGGAAGCTCGAAGAAGGCGATGGTACGGGCAAAGACGGTCAGCGGCAGCGGCTCGGGCAGCAGCCCGTCGGCATTGCAGAAGGCACCACAGGCCACGATCACCTTCTGCGCCCCGTACTGCGTGCCGTCGGCACAATGAACCACCACCCCGCCGGCGGTTTCCTCGATGCGCAGCGCCTCGGTCGGGTAGAGATCGGCTCCGCCTGCGGCCGCCGCCGCCATCTGCGCCGCCACCAGTTCGCGCGGGTTGATGTGCCCGGCACCCCGTGCCTCGTGCATCGCAATGATGCCCTCGGGAAAGTCGAAGTAGGGAAACCGGACCGCGAGTTCCGGCCCGCTGAGCGCCTCGAAGGCCACCCGGTTGCGCAGCGCCACCCGCATGTTGTCGTCGATAAAGCTGCTGCGCGGCCCGCGCTCGGGGCCGGCCATCAGCACGCCGACGGGGTGATGAAAGGTCCGCTGCCCCTCGGTGGCGATATCCGCGTAGCGGTCCATCGACTCGATCGCCAGCCGGGACCAGTCGGCGTTCGCGTCGAGCGCGCGGGTGATGCGGGCCGCATCGTAGTGGCTGGCGAAGACACCGGTGTGGCTGGCGGGCGCCGCCGGTTCACCGGGTCCGATCAGGGCGACCTTGCGGCCCATCCGGGTCAGATGCCGGGCAGCTGCGCTGCCCATCATGCCTGCCCCGACAACGATCACCTCGTACTCTGTGCCCATGCCGCCCCTGTCTGCCGTGAAAGTGGATGCAAGATGGCTAGCCCCGCGCCGGGGCCCGCGCAATGGCTTCCGCTGCAAGGCTGGTTTGCGTTCAGGGACGGTCCTGCGCCGGGCGGGACCCGTTCGGGGGAAGGCTGCGGCAGAATTGCCGCAGCGCCGCGGGCAAGGTCGGCAACCGGACCCGGTCAGGTTGAATCCCCCGGTGGGCTGCGAAACAACTGCGCGCGTGGGGGGGGCAGATCGCCCAGCAGCGGAGCGAAACATGATCGTCGCCGAATCCATCGGTTTTGCGGGAACGCACAGCATCTGCGATATTCTCACCGGCATTCCCGGGGTCGAGGCCTCGCACGGCACCCAGAACTTCGAAACGAGGGGGCCCATCGGCACGCCCGCCCAGACCCCGGAGGCCTTCGTCGACAGCATGTTGCGCGCGCGCGACGCGGGCAGCCACCCGGTGGCCCTGCACACCAATTTCCCCCCGGTCGCGATGAAGGGCGCCTGCGACACGCGCGGCGTCCGCTACGAACTGCTGGTCCGCGCGCCCGAGCGCCAGATCGACAGCTGCTATGCCTGGGCCATGAAAAAGGTGCTCGATGGCGATGCCGCCGTGCTGCTCACCGCGTTCAAGATGGCGGTACAGCCCGCCGCCGAACTGCGGCTCGAGGCCAACCTGCCGAACCTTGTCTACATCTTCGCCGCACGCCACGTCTGCACCTTCAACCTGACCGCGCTCGCGCTCGGGGCGCCGATCGTGCAGATGGAGGACGTGCTCAACCACGAGTCCGCGTTCCGTTCCGCCTTCGACCTCGCCGAGGCCGGGCCGATCGCGCATTTCGAGGGCGAGGCGATCCATCGCGCGTCGCACCGCGCCGATTCAGGGCTTCAGGCCGTCGCCGAGCCCGACCGTGAGGCGATCCGCGCCGCGCTGCCCATCGTCGTGGGCGCGCACCGCGTCAGCATCGAGGAGATGGGCAAGCTGCTGGGTTACTGACCCGGCAGCCCCGCCTCAGTTGTTGAAGAGGAAGTGCAGGACGTCGCCGTCCTTGACGGTATAGCTCTTGCCTTCCGCCCGCATCTTGCCGGCTTCCTTGGCACCCTGTTCCCCGTTGCAGGCGACATAGTCGTCGTAGGCAATGGTTTCGGCGCGGATAAAGCCCTTCTCAAAGTCGCCGTGGATCACACCGGCGGCCTGCGGGGCCATCGTGCCCTGACGGATGGTCCAGGCGCGGGCCTCCTTCGGGCCCACGGTGAAATAGGTCTCGAGGTGCAGCAGCTGGTAGCCCGCGCGGATCAGGCGGTCGAGCCCCGGCTCGTCCAGACCCATCTCGCCAAGGAACATCTCGGCTTCCTCGTCTTCAAGCTGGCTGATCTCTTCCTCGATCCGGGCAGAGATGATGACATGCGCATTGCCCTGCGCTGCGGCCATCTCGGCGACGGCCTCGGAATGGGCGTTGCCCGCTGCCGCTTCTTCCTCCGAGACGTTGCAGACGTAGAGCACCGGCTTGGTGGTCAGCAGCTGCAGCATCCGCCACGCCTTGGCGTCCTCGGCATCAACCTCGACCACGCGGGCGGGCTTGCCGTCCTCGATGGCGGCCTGGGCCGCGGCCAGCAGGCGATCCTGCTGCTGCGCTTCCTTATCGTTGCCCTTGAGCTTGCGCACGAGGTTGGCGCGACGCTTCTCGATGCTCTCGAGGTCGGCCAGCATCAGCTCGGTCTCGATGGTCTCGGCGTCGGCGACCGGGTCCACCCGGCCCTCGACGTGGGTCACGTCCCCGTCCTCGAAACAGCGCAGCACGTGCGCGATGGCGTCGACCTCGCGGATGTTGGCAAGGAACTGGTTGCCAAGGCCCTCGCCCTTCGAGGCGCCCTTCACCAGCCCGGCGATGTCGACGAAGGTCATCCGCGTGGGGATGATCTGCTTGGAGGTCGCGATGGCCGCCAGCTTGTCCAGCCGGGCATCGGGAACCGCCACCTCGCCCACGTTGGGCTCGATGGTGCAGAACGGAAAGTTGGCCGCCTGCGCCGCGGCGGTTCTGGTCAGCGCGTTGAACAGCGTGGACTTGCCGACATTCGGCAGCCCGACGATCCCCATCTTGAAGCCCATCGGCCAAATCTCCGAGATTTTTGCTGGGCTGCTTCTAGCAGGCTTGCCTGTAGGCGCAAGCACGACGCCCGGTTCCGCGAACAAATGAATGCACACCATGCCTCTGGTACATGCGCGGATCAAGTTTACATAGGGGGAAGTGACGGATAATACAAAGCTTTCAGACCGCCGAGGCCAAGATGAAGAAACTGCTGATCGCCGCTGCCCTATCCCTGACCGCCGCAGCGGCCCACGCACAATCCGTCACCTTCGGTGCCGGATACGCGGATTTCAGCGACGACCAGTCCAAGGACGCCGCGCGGATCGCACTGGAATACCACTTTGCACCGTTCCATCAGGGTGCGATCTCGAGCTTTGCGCTGGGCACCATGGCAAGCGTGGACAGCGAGAAGGACTATTTCATCGGTTTCGGCGTGGTCGGGACATGGACCCTCAAGAACGACTGGTTCATCGAGGCGAGCGTGATGCCGGGCTACTACAACGAGTACGACCCGCTGAACCGCATCGGTGGCAAGTTCCACTTCCGCTCGCTCTTCGGTGTAGGCCGGACGCTGGCTTCGGGCGACAAGGTGTCGGTCGGCCTGACCCACATGTCCAACGCATCGACGGAAACACCCAACCCCGGCGTCAACGCCCTGATGCTGCGCTATACCTTCGGGTTCTGAGCCGGACGGAAAAGCCGCATTGATTTCCCCCGGCAGTTTTGGCATGGCAGGCGGGATCAGGAAGGACATCCGCCCATGACCCGCATCGACGCCAAATTCGCTGACCTGAAGGCCAAGGGCAAGAAGGCCTTCGTTGCCTACGTCATGGCCGGGGACCCGGATTACGACACCTCGCTCGAGATCGTCAAAGGTCTCCCCGCGGCGGGCGTCGACATCATCGAACTGGGCATGCCCTTCACCGATCCGATGGCCGACGGCCCCACGATCCAGCTGGCCGGTCAGCGCGCCCTTGAAGCAGGGCAGACGCTGGACAAGACGCTGGCGATGGCGCGCATCTTCCGCGAGACGGACGACACCACCCCGATCGTGATGATGGGCTACTACAACCCGATCTACAGCCGCGGCGTCGACACCTTCCTGTCGCAGGCCAAGGAGGCCGGGATCGACGGCCTGATCGTCGTCGACCTGCCCCCGGAGGAAGACAGCGAACTCTGCCTGCCCGCGCAGGCCGCCGGGCTGAACTTCATCCGGCTCGCAACGCCGACAACCGATGACGAGCGCCTGCCGCGCGTGCTGCAGAACACCTCGGGCTTCGTCTACTACGTCTCGATCACCGGCATCACCGGCTCGGCCGAGGCACAGGCCACCGATGTCGGCCCCGAGGTCGCGCGGATCAAGGCGGGCACCGATCTGCCCGTGGTCGTGGGCTTCGGCATCAAGACCCCGGAACAGGCCCGCTCCATCGGCAGCGTCGCCGATGGCGCCGTGGTCGGTTCTGCCATCGTCTCGCAGATCGCCGCCGGAAAACCGGTCGCCGAGGTACTGGATTTTGTGGCGGCACTGGCCCAGGGCGCCCACTCCGCCTGAATCTTGCCCTGAAATGACCTGCTTGAGGTCAACGGTCGGCCATGTCGACCGGGCATTGTCTGAAAATCGTCAACGGTTTCAGGACATCCCCCGGCATGTCTCGACTGAAATGGATACCGCTTCTCTGCGCGCTGATCGGCACGCTCTCGACCCCCCTGCAGGCCGATAACGCCACGCGCGTCTACAGTGGCCTCGAAGCGCAGGCGTTGCGCTGCGCCGCCTACTTCACCTACTCCACCTACGTTCTCGAACAGCGCGGCCTGCTGACCTGGGAAAACCGCGAGGAGGGCGCCAAGCACGCGACCGAGATCCTCGGCCGCTACGTGGGCGGCACCTACGAACAGAAGTTCCAGGCGTTTCAGACCATGCTGCGCCGGATGCCTGCGGAAGACGCCGCATTGATCGACGAGTCCCTGCGCCACCTCGGCTGGTGCAGCGAGCGCTTTCTCGGCTGAAGCCGGGCCCCTGAAAATACACTCCGAACGCGCTTTACCGTGCTTCTGCAAGGACTAAGTCCCTAGGGGCAGCGGCGCCGCGCCGCTTGCCACGGGCCGACCCGCCGTGCGACGACTCGGGCAGGGCAGGCCGTTTTGCGGCAAGTGGGAGCGGATCGAGTGCTGGACGGAGGGATCGAGCAGGACGCGCTGCATATCTGGACGGTGGTCGTTCCGGTCATCGCCCTGCTGCTGCAGATCGTCGGGGCCATCGCTGCCCTTCTCTCGCTCAAGACCGCGCGCACGCCGCAGGGCGCGGTGGTCTGGGTCCTGTTCCTTCTGGTGCTGCCGCTGATCGCGATCCCGATCTACGTGGTGCTGGGGCATTCCCGCTATCCCGGCTACGTCTCGGCCCGCCGCTCCTCCAAGACGATGATGCGCTCCCTGACCGAGCTGCGGAACGAGAACCCGCCGGATTACGAGGCGACGGGCACCCGGCTCAAACCCTACATGCGGGGCTTCGAAACCATGACCGGCCTGCCGCTGACCTCGGGCAACGCGGTGCGCCTGCTGATCGACGGCGAGGCCGCCTTCGACGCGATCTTCGCCGCCATCGACGCGGCCGAGCACTACATTCTCGTGCAATACTACCTCGTCCTGCACGACCGCATCGGCACCGAGTTCCAGCAGCGCCTGATCCGCAAGGCCGAGAGCGGCTGCAAGGTCCGTTTTCTCTATGACTCGCTGGGCAGCCACGGGCTCGATTCAGGCTATCTGCAGGCGCTGCGCAACGCGGGCGTGCTGGTCGAGAACTTCCACTCGATCCGCCGCGCCAGCAACCGGCTCCAGATCAACTTCCGCAATCACCGCAAGATCGTCGTCGTCGATGGCACCATCGGTTTTATCGGCGGGCTGAACGTGGGCGACGAGTACCTCGGGCGCAGCACCTTCTTCGGGCCGTGGCGCGACACCCACGCCGAGCTGAAGGGGCCGGTGGTCTCGGAACTCCAGCAGGTCTTTTCCGAGGACTGGTCATGGGCCACCGACGAAAAGCCCGAGCTGAACTGGAACGCGGGGGGGCAGCCGGAAAACCTGAACGCCATGATCGTGGCACCCGGTCCGGCGGACGAACTCGAAACCGGCAGCATGTACTTCTGCAACGCGATCAACGCCGCCCACAGCCGGGTCTGGATCGCCACGCCCTATTTCGTGCCGGACACCGACGTCCAGACCGCTCTCTGCGTGGCCGCGCAGCGCGGGGTCGAGGTGCGCCTGCTGGTCCCCCAGAGGCGCGATCACTGGCTGGTCTGGCTCGCGGCCTACGCCTACTTCGACCGGATGCTCGACGCGGGGGTGAGTCTGTTCCACTACCAGGAAGGGTTCATGCACCAGAAGGTGATCCTCGTGGACGACTGCCTTGCCTCGGTCGGCAGCATCAACCTCGACAACCGGTCGTGCCAGCTGAACTTCGAGGCGACCGCGGTGGTGCTCGACAAGGGATTCGCCGAAAAGGTCGAAGAGATGCTGCTGGCCGATTTCGCCCGCGCCGCACCCTACGTGATCCGTCTCGACGACATGCCGAGCCTGTTCAAGCGCTACGGCGCGCGGGTCGCGCGGCTCTTTGCGCCCATCCTCTGACCGGCCTCAGCCCTTGTCCGGGTGCACCGTCATGTCGAACCAGATCGGCAGGTGATCCGACCCGCGGCGCGCCAGCTTGGACTGCGCCACCCCCACCGCCACCGGCTCGATCCGCGCACCGTGGGCGATCCGGTCAAGCTGTCCGCGGGGCAGGCTGGAATGAAACGTGCGCCCCGGCGAGACAACCGTAAACTCGTCCGACAGCGGTTCGAACCCGCGCTGCACCGACCATTCGTTGAAATCGCCCGCGACCACGGTGTTCTCCGTCTCCTCCCGGCTCAGGTGGTTGCGGATCGCCGCCAACTGCCGCCTGCGCCATTGCCGCAGCAGCGCGAGGTGCGCGCCGATCACCGTCACCGACTGGCCCTTGCCGGTCCCTATCCTGGTCAGGACGGCGCCGCGCGGCTCAAGGCTCGGCAATTCGATCCGGTCGGTATCGAGAACCTTCAGCCCCTTGCGAAAGAGGATCGCGTTGCCGTGCCACCCGATGCTGACGTCGTTGATAGCAAGGTCCGCGATCCGCAGGTCCGTCTCCGCCTCGATCAGCTGGCGGGGCAGGGCGGCGGGGCGCGGCCCCAGCCTGCGGTCGGCCTCCTGCAGGACCACGATGTCGGGCTCGAGCTCGTTCAGGATGTCGAGGATGCGGTGTGGGTTCCAGCGCTGGTCCAGTCCTACCGCCTTGCGGATGTTATAACTGACGAGTCGTATCGGCATGGTCGCGTGTACTGGCCTTCCTGCTTACATGACCTGACGCGAAACATACCGCGTCGGTTCCCCGCTGACAGGCAATTTGTGCAGGATCGGCCAATTCTTGAAGACCCCGGGGCCAATTCTGCCCTGCCTGCGACAAGATGGGTTCGCATTGCCGGGCGGCAGCGCTAAGACTCGCCTGCGCCACCACGCGCGCCCGTCTCCACGACGCGCCGGAAAGGAAATTCCATGACTTCGATCACCACCATCCCGCTCACGCACAACGACGGCACCCCCGGCACCCTCGGCGATTACGCCGGGCAGGTCCTGCTTGTCGTGAACGTCGCCTCCAAGTGCGGCCTGACCCCGCAGTACGAGGCGCTGGAAGCGCTCTACCGCGAGAAGGCAGAGCAGGGCTTCACCATCCTCGCCTTCCCCGCCAACAACTTCAAAGGGCAGGAACCGGGCACCGACGAGGAGATCGCCAGCTTCTGCTCGCTGACCTACGACGTGACCTTCCCGCTGTTCTCCAAGATCAGCGTCAAGGGCGACGACGCTCACCCGCTCTACCGCGAACTCGTGCAGATCCAGCCCGCCGCCACCGGCGAAGGCCCGATGCGCGAGCGGCTGGCAGGTTTCGGCGTGGACACCGGGGCACCCGAGGAGGTGCTGTGGAACTTCGAGAAGTTCCTCGTCGGCCGTGACGGCAAGGTCATCGCCCGCTTCTCTCCGGACGTGGCCCCGACCGACGAACGCCTCGTCGCAGCCATCGAAGAGGCCCTCGCGGCCTGACCCGACCCACGACACCGACCGGCGCCCGAAGGCGCCGGTCAACACTCGGACGGCGCGCGCGACAGGCGGCACCCTGATCCGGGCCGAAACATGGCATCCCTGTGGCCCCACCCGGCGATCGCCGCCGCAACCGGGCAACAGTGCGCCGGCCCCGCTTCGGCAGGCACAGGTTCTTTCCCTTTAGGTTCAGACGCTTTCGCGGCGGTCGGCGGATAACCTCCTAGCCGGTTTCGCACGCGTGGCAGGGGGAGGAGGGGTCACAGAATCTCCCCTTTTCCCACCTATCCAGTTTGCGCCGAGTTTTCTGCCCATTGCCCCAAGAGGATACCTGATGGCTGCCACCTATTCCGTTGAAGATCTGACAGCATCCGCAATCTACGCCAACGACCGGACGCGCGCCTACACGGGCAGTTCGGGCGATTACCTGAGCATCGACCACAAGGCCAAGTTTGCCCAGTCGCAGCTGACCATCTCGCTAAGTTTCTCGACCGACTGGCTGCCCGGCGACCGTGCGCTGATCTCCAAGGATGGTGCGGGCAACTCTGCCGGGGACTTCACGCTCTGGGTCAAGGACGGTGCGCTTGTCCTCAGTCAGGAGAACGGAGAAACAACCCAGTGGCTGCGCGTGCCCGACTTCGTCCTCGAAACGCACACCACCTATCAGCTTGCCCTCACCCTCGGTGAAAGCGGTCTCCAGATCTGGGTCAACGGAGAGATGGTCGCGGCAGAGCCGTCCTTCATTCAGGGCCTCGAGAGCAACCGGAACCCCCTCGTGATCGGCGGGACGCATTACAGCGCGATGGGCGACGACGCCCACTCGCTCTTCCGGGGAACGATCGGCAACGTCCAGATCTTCGATGAACAGCTTGGCTCCGAAGACATGGTCACGCTCGCCGGGCTGGTCGATCCGGCGCTCGCCATGACCGCCGAGATGTCAGAGGAGATGGCGGCGCTGTCCCCCCTGTTCGAGCAGGTGCACCACGGCAGCGACACGCTCAAGGAGATCCTCGCAGGCTTTGGCATCAACGAACACGGCCACATGCACGGCATGATCGACATGACCACGCGCGGCGGCAAGGACAACACCGTCAGCGGCACCGCGATGGCGGACGGCATCAACGGTGGCGGCGGCAACGACATGCTGAACGGCCTAGGCGGCAACGACATCCTGCAGGGGGGCTACGGCAACGACACCCTCAAGGGCGGCGCCGGCCGCGATATCCTCGACGGGGGCGATGGCGAGGACAGGCTTTACGGCGGAGCAGGGAACGACCTGCTGATCTCCCGCGCCGACGGCCGCGAGGGCGCGATCTACTACGATCCCGACCGCGACGAGGGCGACCCGCTCAACGAGCTGACCAATGGCAAGCTGTATCCCGACCAGCCTGTTCCGGCAGACGACGTGCTGACCGGCGGCAAGGGGGCGGACATCTTCTACTTCCAGACCCTGATCAACGCCAAGGAGCGCTACATACGCAAACACACCAACGACGACGGCACCATCAACTGGCACGGCGTTGCGGGCGAGAACGACAAGCTTCACGACCACTGGGTCGATACCATGGGCAACGACGTGGTGACCGACTACAGCCGCGCCGAGGGCGACCGGCTCGTGATCGAGGGGCACACGACCAAGATCCTTTCGATCACCTACGGCGACAAGAACGGCGACGGGGTGATGGATCACTCGGTCATCACGCTCTACTCCGATCAGGGGAACAACGGCGGGGCGCACAATGACGACCGTCTGGGCACCATCACCGTCTACGGGGATCTGGTGAAGCGCTCGGATATCGAAACGACCTCCGCGCCCGCCTATGGCATCGTCTCCACCATCGCCGACCTCGACGAGGCGCTCGCGCCGGCCGAGACGGCGGAAGACGGCGGCAAGATCAGGATCGGAAACCGCCTGCTGGTGAACATGGACGACCTCGATACCGGCACGGGCCGCGCGCCGGTGCTTGCCTTCGCGGGCAGCCATGACTTCTCGCCCGACGATCCGGCCCCGCTGGTCTTCGATCACCGCGACGCCCTCGGGATCAGGAAGGGGACCATCGCCTTCTCGTTCATGGCCAACGATACCGGCGATTTTCAGGCCCTGTTCTCCAAGGATGCCTCCGGCGACGGCAAGGGCCACATCGCGGCCTATATCAACGAACTCGGCTCGCTGGTCGTGCGCATTCAGGATGGCGAAGGCAGCCACTACCTGTCGGCGGACTATGCCGTCGAGGTCGGCGAGAGCTATGACTTCGCGCTCTCCTTCGGGCCCGCCGGGCTGGAGCTCTACCTGAACGGCGCGCGGGTGGCCTACGAGGAGGACCTGACCATCAACCTCGCCTCGAACACCGAGGCGCTGGTGGTTGGCGCAACAGGGTGGAGCAGCACCCCGGGCACAACCAGCATGATCCACAGCTACTTCGACGGGACCATCTCGGACTTCGCGATCTACGACCGCCAGATCGCCGGCGAGCAAATCTTCGGCGACGACCCGCGCGACGACTACGCCTACTTCGACAAGGTGATCTCCCGCTACGACTTCGCCCGCAACGATGGAGACCTGGTGCTCAAGCTCGGCACCGAAAAGACCGTGATCGGCGACGATGTGGCCTTCATCTCCTTCCGCGACACCGTTCTGCGGCCCGATGAGGTCCAGTTCGGCTCGCGCAAGGCCGACACGCTCTACGGGCGCGACGGCGTCGACGTCATCCTCGCCAAGGACGGCGACGACGACGTCTACGGCGGGCGCAACGATGACCTCCTGCGCGGGGGCGAGGGCAACGATGACCTCTTCGGGGGCAGCGGAGCGGACAAGCTGGAAGGCGAAGCGGGCGACGATCGCCTGTACGGGGGGACCGGCAACGACCTCCTGCGCGGCGGTGACGGGGCCGACCAGCTCTACGGCGAGGACGGCAACGACAATCTCTACGGCGGGCTGGGGGATGACCGGATCTACGGCGGCAAGTGGAACGATGCGGGGACCGCGAAGAACGACAGGGTCTACTTCGACGGCAACTTCGAGGATTTCACCTTCTCCTCCACCAGCTGGAGTGACAGCTACCGCGATGGAGAGACCGTGGTGCAGCTGACCGTGACCGATACGGCCAGCGGCGGGCGGGACGGCTACTACGAAGGCAGCGACAAGCTGATCGACATCGACTGGCTCGTCTTCGCGGACCAGACCGTCGCCTTCACCGACCTGATCTGAGGCAGGGCAGGGCGGGCCGCGGCCCGCCCGGGCTGTCAGGCGGCCGAGGCAGCCCAGTCCCAGTACATCTCGCGCACCTTCCGCGTCACCGGCCCGACCTGGTACTGCCGGTCGTCAAAGGCGGTGACCGGAGTCACCTTGCTCATGTTGCCGGAGAGAAAGACTTCGTCGGCGCTCTCGAAATCGTCAAAGCTCAGGACGGTTTCATGCACCTTCATCCCATCGGCGCGCATGTTCGACATATGGCGCGCCCGGGTGATACCGGCCAGGAAGGTTCCGTTGGCGATCGGCGTAAACACCTCGCCGTCCTTGACCATGAAGATATTCGCCGTCGCGGTCTCGGCCACGTTGCCCATCGCATCCGCCACCAGCGCGTTGCCGAACCCCTTCGACCGCGCCTCGGCCAGCATCCGGGCGTTGTTCGGGTAGAGGCAGCCCGCCTTGGCATTCACCACCGCATCCTCCAGCACCGGGCGGCGGAACCGGGTGCGGGTCAGGGTCGTCGCTGCGCTGGGCGGCGCCATCGGGATTTCCTCGAGGCAGACGGCAAAGCCGGTCTTGTCCGGCTGCGGGATGATCGCGGTCGGGTCCCCGTCGATCCCCCAGTACATCGGGCGGATATAGATCGCCTGGCTCTTGTCATAGGCCGAGAGCCCCTCGCGGACGATCTCCACCATGTCCTCGGCCGAGACGGTCGGCGTCAGCATCAGCGCCTTGGCCGAGCGGTTGACGCGTGCGCAGTGGGCATCGAGGTCGGGCGAAAGGCCCTCGAACCAGCGGGCGCCGTCGAAAACGCCCGAGCCCAGCCACGCGCCGTGATCCGCCGCGCTGATGATCGGGGTGTCGCCGTCGTGCCAGGTGCCGTTGAAATAGGTGCGGATATGGGTGCCGGTTGCCATCGGGGTTCTCCTTCGTCTGGCGTCAGACTAGGACCGGCGCAGGGCGAAGGCCAGACACGGAAGCCCCGCTGAACGATACCCCGAAAAGAAAAAAGAGCCCCGAAGGGCTCTTTTCCAACTCTGCAAAGGTCGTCGGCGTACCGATCAGGCTGCCTTGCGGCGGCGGCGCAGTGCGGCCAGACCGCCCAGACCAGTCACCAGCATCAGGCCAGCGGCCGGAACCGGAACCGGGGTGGTGCCCGAAGAGAAGGTCACGCGCAGGACCTTGGTGCCATTCTCATACTGAGTGGAGAACAGCATGGTAGCATTGGTTGCATCGTCGCCGGCCTTGGTGATGTAACCATCAGCCGAGAAACCTGCGAAGGTGTAGTCAGAGCCACCAACAGTCATGGTGTTCTCATAGAAGTCGGTATAGGCGGTCACGGTGAACTCGTAGTCGCCGACGCTCCAGACAGTTGCCGGGGTCACGTCGAAGTCGAGCAGGCTCATCGTCACCGTGTCGTTGATTGCGAGGTCCGAGAACGTGCCGGTTGCTTCGGTCACGTAAGCGTTCGTCACATTGACGCTGCCGGTTTCGTCGAACACTGCCGAAGCCAGTTCGATGTTGCCGGTGATGCCGAGGTACCCATTGATCTGGGCAGCCATGGCGCCAACAGGTGCAGCCAGCGTAATCGCTGCAGCAAGTGCGAGGACTTTCACTTTGTTAAACATCATACATATCCATATTACCGTTTTCACCCGACTTGCAGCATTACGCTACAATGTCGATCCCACGACCAAACTAACCTGAATGTACTGCGGGACAAAGAAATTCCGCCATATTTGGCCCCAATTCCGTCACAATGAGGCAATCGTGCCATCTTCTTGCCGAATTTCTCTCCCTTGGGTTGTGTGGATTCGGCGCCACTCATCGGAACTAGCAGATCTGATGCGAATTTGTCGCTCTGCTTCCGGATGATTCGGAGGTAGGGGCCCCACACCGCCCACGGGTTGCGAATCAACCCCTTACGCCCGCGAAACGCCGCTGAGACTCCCCCGACAAATACGCCATGCCACGGCAAATATTGACGATTCTCGGGCCTGATCTCCCTAGATATTGTTTATGTTAATGTGTGCGGTAATTGAACGGAATCCGACATTGCAGGATCCCCGCGCAACCTCAGGCAATATGCTTGCCGGGGTGCGAAAGTCCGCGTTTCAGCTTTTCCGGGAGAGGCGCAAGAGGCGCGTTTCTCCGGCGGCGAAGGGATGGCGAACCACGCCCGACCGGCGCCGGAGACAGGTGTTCGGGGGCTGATCGCGGGCGATCAGCCGATCATTCCGACGATCTCGTAGGTCTTCTTGAGGATCGGCGCGGTGATCTCGCGGGCCTGCTCGGCACCGCGCGCAAGGATGCGGTCGATCTCGGCCGGGTCGGCCACCAGCCGGGCCATCTCGCTCGAAATCGGCGTCAGCTTGGCAACCGCGAGGTCCGCCAGCATCGGTTTGAAGGTGCCGAACTGCATCCCGCCGACCTCGGCCAGAACCTGGTCCACCGTCTGCTCGGACAGCGCGGAGTAGATGTTGACGAGGTTGCGCGCCTCGGGGCGGTCTTCCAGCCCCTTGGCGTCCGACGGCAGCGGCTCGGGGTCGGTCTTGGCCTTGCGGATCTTCTTCGAGATCGCGTCGGCGTCGTCCGTCAGGTTGATCCGGCTGGCGTCGGACGGGTCCGACTTGCTCATCTTCTTGGTGCCGTCCCGCAGGCTCATCACCCGCGTGGCCGCGCCCTCGATCACCGGCTCGGTGATCGGGAAGAAGTCGACGCCATAGTCATGGTTGAACTTCATCGCGATGTCGCGGGTCAGCTCGATGTGCTGCTTCTGGTCTTCGCCCACCGGCACGTGGGTGGCGTGGTAGATCAGGATGTCGGCGGCCATCAGCGCCGGGTAGGCGAACAGCCCCAGCGAGGCCGCCTCGGCGTTCTTGCCCGCGGTCTTGTCCTTCCACTGGGTCATCCGACCCATCCAGCCCATCCGCGCCACGCAGTTGAAAACCCACGCCAACTGGGCGTGCTCGGGCACCTGGCTCTGGTTGATCAGGATCGACTTCTCGGGGTCGATGCCGCTGGCAATGAACCCGGCACACAGCTCGCGCGTGTTGTTCCTCAGGTCCTCGGGATTTTGCCAGACCGTGATCGCGTGCAGATCGACCATGCAATAGATCGTCTGAATCCCCTGGTTCTGGGCGTCGGCGAAACGCTTCAACGCGCCCAGATAGTTGCCCAGCGTCAGTCCTCCCGACGGCTGGATCCCGGAGAAAACCCGCGGTGTAAACGTGGTTTCACTCATTTCTGGTGCAACTCCCGGCTGGCAAAATCGACCTGCCTCGCTTACCCATGAGGGCAGGTGGCGTCAAGCTGCCGGGCAAGAGAGGCAAGCGATGACGAGTACCCAGCCGAAAGGTCCGGTCAATCCCCTGCCGCCCGTCGTGGCGGCCATGTTCCTGATCCTCGTCGGGATCGAAGTGGTGTTCCAACTGGGCGCCCACGGGCTCGCCGGCGGGCCGGAGGCGATCGGCTGGCGGCAGGAGGCCGCGAACCGCTACTCGCTCTCGACCGAGATGGTCCGCTGGATGTGGGAGACGCGCCAGACCCCTCCCGAGCTGCTGGTCCGCCTTGTCAGCTATCCCTTCGTGAACATGACCTTCACGCAGACGCTGATCGCCGGGGTCATGCTGCTGGCCATGGGCAAGCTGGTGACCGAGACCTGCGGCACGCTGGCTTTCCTCGCCGTCTTCTTCGTTTCGACCATTGTCGGGGCGCTGGCCTTCGGTCTGGTGATCAGCCAGCAGGCCTGGCTGTTCGGGGCCTTCCCGCCGGTCTACGGCCTGATCGGCACCTTCACCTACCTCCTGTGGCAGCGCCTCGCCGCCGTCGGCGCGCATCAGGCGCGGGCGTTCAGCCTGATCGGCATGCTGATGGCGATCCGCCTGCTCTTCGGTCTGCTCTTCGGGCTCGACTACGACTGGGTCGCAGACCTCGCCGCCTTCACCACCGGGTTCCTGCTGTCCTTCGTGGTCGCGCCGGGCGCCTGGGCCCGCCTCGTCTCCCGCATCCGGCAGGAATAGGTGGTCAGCCCTTCAGCGGGCGGCGGAACTCCGAGAGTTTCACCGCGCCGATGACCTGGCCAAGGCCGAAGTAGACGACGATACCGGCCACCACGAGCAGCGCCAGCGCCGGGTAGCGCCAGTAGGCGGTCCGCAGCGGCTCTTCGAGCGCAAGCGCCCCCAGCCACAGCACGGCGCCCATCACTGCCGAGACAAGGCAGATGCGCCACAGCCGCGACCAGAACCGCGCGTCGAACCGGGCGACGTCTCCCAGCGGCCGGGCCCCGCGCATCAGCTGCACGACCATGACCCAGCCCGCCAGCGTGGTGGCAAGCGCCGGGGCGGTCCAGCCCATCAGCGGCGCCAGCCCCAGCGCGGCCACCGCGTTCACCACCATCGACACCACCGCGAAGCGGAATGGCGAGCGCGTATCCTCGCGCGCGAAATAGACCGGCTGCAGGATCTTTTGCAGGACAAAGGCGGGCAGGCCCAGCCCGTAGATCGCCACCGCCATCGAGATGGCCGCGGTATCCGCAGCAGTCGTCTGGCCCCGCTCGAACAACACCGAGACCAGCGGTTGCGGGATTACCACCAGCGCCACCGCCGAGGGGATGGTCAGCGCGAGCGAGACCTCGCCCGCACGGCTGAAGGCATAGCGGCCGCCGATGTCGTCATTGGCCGCAAGGCGGCGTGACAGGTCCGGCAGCAGGACAACGCCCACGGCAATGCCCACCACGCCCAGCGGCAGCTGGTACAGGCGGTCGGCGGCATAAAGCCAGCCCACCGCGCGGTCGAAATAGCTCGCAACCTGCTGGCCGACCAGCAGGTTCACCTGCACCACGCCCCCGGCCAGCATGGCGGGAACCGCGACGCGCAGCAGGTTGCGCAGCTCCGGCGTCAGGCGCGGACGGCGCAGCGCCAGCGGAAAGCCCGCGTTGCGCGCCGCGAACCACAGCATGACCAGCTGGGCCAGCCCGGCAACCGGGATCGACCAGATCAGCCAGGGCGCGATATCGCCCCCGGCCCAGGCGCCAAGGATCATCGCCGCCACCAGCACGACGTTCAGCAGGACCGGCGCGGCGGCGGCGGCGGCAAAGCGGCCCGTGGCGTTCAGCACGCCCGAAAGCAGCGCGGCAAGAGACACGAACAGGATGTAGGGGAACGAGATGCGCCCGAACTCGACCGCCAGCGTGAACTCCTCCTGTCCGGCAAAGCCGCTGGCAAGTGCATAGATCAGCCAGGGCATCGTCGCCATGGCCAGCGCGGTCAGCACCACCAGCACCGAGGTCAGCCCCGACATCGCATCCTCGGCAAACCGGCGTGCGTCGTCGCTGGTTTCAAGCCGCTTCGAGAACATCGGCACGAAGGCGACGTTAAAGGCGCCTTCGGCAAAGAACCGGCGGAACATGTTGGGCAGGCGGAAGGCCACGACATAGGCCTCGTAGACCGGCCCGGTGCCGAGATAGGCCAGGATCATGGCGTCGCGGACAAAGCCCAGTACGCGGCTGAGCATGGTCCAGACACCAACGGTCAGGAACCCGGACATGAGACGGATCGGTTTCATCTTGATGACTGCCTGCGGTGGCCGCGTTCACGGCGCGTGTATCGTGCTCTTGGCGACAGGATTAGCCGTTTCCCGCGGCTGAGGAAAGATCCCCGCCCGGGATCGGCAGGCCGGCTCTCAGCGGTCGGCCCGCTCGGCACCCTCCTCGATGGCACGGCGCAACTTGGCTTCCAGCGAACGCTGCTTGGATTCCGAGTAGTACTTCAGGCCGAACATGTCCTTCACGTAGAAGGTGTCGACCACCTGCTCGCCAAAGGTCGCGATCACCGCGTTGGCGATGTAGACGTTGTTGGCCGACAGCGTCCGCGCAAGGTCGTAAAGCAGCCCGGGCCGGTCGCGCGTATCCACTTCGATGATCGTGTAGATATCGGAGCCTTCGTTGTCGAAGGTGATATGCGTCGGAACGTCAAAGGCCTTTTCGCGCTTCTTGATCTTGTCACGCGACTTCAGTGCGTCGCGCGCCACCACCTCGCCCCGCAGCGTCTTCTCGATCATCTGCGCAAGGCGCGGCAGGCGGGCGGCCTCGTAGGGTTTCCCCTCGGCGTCCTGCAGCCAGTAGGCGTCGGTCACGTAGCCGTCCTTGGTGGTGTAGCTGCGCGCGTCGACGACGTTGGCCCCGACCAGCGCCAGCGCCCCGGCAAGCCGCGCGAAGATACCCGGATGATCGTGCATGACGATGCAGGCCCGGGTCGCGTCGCGGTCCACGTCGGGGAACAGGCGGATGATGATCTTGTTCGGATCGTTCGCCTCGTCCATCTCGCGCAGCATGCCCGCGAAATCCACGTGGGCGGTGACATGCAGGCCCTGCCAGTAGGGCGGGTAGTGCCGACCCGTCTCGGTCTTGAGGACCGAGCGGGGCCAGTCGGGCAGCGCATCGCGCAGCGCCTTCTTGGCCTCCGTCCCGCGGTTCTCGCGGTTCAGGTCCTCCATGCCGTTCTCCATCGCCCGACGGGTCTGGCGATAGAGGCCGCGCAGCAGGGCGGCCTTCCAGTTGTTCCAGACGTTGGGGCCGACGCCACGGATGTCGCAAACCGTCAGCACCGTCAGCAGATCCAGCCGCTTGACCGTCTGCACCGCCTTGGCAAAATCCCTCACGGTGCGCGGGTCGGCGATGTCGCGTTTCTGCGCCATGTCCGACATCAGCAGGTGATAGCGCACCAGCCATTCCACCGTCTCGCTGTCTGCCTTGTTCAGGCCCAGTCGCGGCGCGACCTTGCGGGCGATCTGGGCCCCGAGGATCGAATGATCCTCCGGTCGGCCCTTGGCGATGTCATGCAGCAGCAGCGCGACGTAGAGGACCTTGCGGTTCACCCCCTTCTTGAGGATGCCCGAGGCCACCGGCAGGCTCTCGACAAGGTCGCCCTTTTCGAGTTCGGCGAGGTTGCGGATGCACTGGATGATGTGCTCGTCCACCGTGTAGCTGTGATACATGTTGAACTGCATCATGGCGACGATGGGTTCGAACTCGGGGATGAAGGACGACAGGACCCCCAGTTCGTTCATCCGCCTCAAGGCGCGCTCCGGGTTGCCGTGGCGCAGCAGCAGGCCCATGAAGATCTGCTGGGCCTCCTTGTTGTTGCGCATCTCGTCGTCGATCAGGTCGAGATTGGCGGCTACCAGCCGCATCGCGTCCGGGTGGATGAGCATGCCCGTCCGCAGCCCTTCCTCGAAGAGCCGAAGGATGTTCAGCTTGTCATTCAGAAAGGTCTCGGGATCCACCACGCCCAGGCGGTTGTTGATCACCATGTATTCCGGCTTCACCTTGCGCTTGCGGCGGAAGATGCGCTCCAGCAGCGGCTCCGGCTTGACGTGCATCGCCTCCAGCTTGCTGAGGAAGATGCGGGTCAGGTCGCCCACCGCGGTGGCGTGGCGGAAATACTCCTGCATGAAGATTTCGACCGCCCGGCGCCCGGCACGGTCCTCGTAGCCCATCCGGCTCGCCACATCGACCTGCAGGTCGAAGGTCAGCTGTTCGGTCGCCCGGTTGGTGACCAGATGCATGTGCGCGCGCACCGCCCAGAGGAATTCCTCGGCGCGGATAAAGCGCTCGTACTCGTTGGGGCGGAACACCCCGACCTTCACCAGATCGGCGGTATCCTCGACCTGATGCACGTATTTCGCGATCCAGAACAGCGACTGCAGGTCGCGCAGCCCGCCCTTGCCCTCCTTGACGTTGGGCTCGACCATATAGCGCTGGCCCTGCTTCAGGTGGCGCTTCTCGCGCTCCTCCAGCTTGGCCTGCACGAACTCCCGCGTACCTTGCGAGAACAGGTCGTTCTGCAGGCGGCGATGCAGGTTCTGGGCAAGCGGCTCGTCCCCCGCAAGATAGCGGTGCTCCAGCAGCGCGGTGCGGATGGTAAAGTCAGAGGTGCCAAGCCGGATGCAGTCGCGGATGGTGCGGCTCGAATGGCCGACCTTCAGCTTCAGATCCCAGAGGATGTAGAGCATCGACTCGATGACGCTCTCGGCCCAGGCGGTGATCTTGTAGGGCGTCAGGAACAGCAGGTCGACGTCCGAGAAGGGCGCCATCTCGCCCCGGCCGTAACCGCCGACGGCGATGACCGAGATACGTTCGCCCGAGGTGGGGTTCGCCAGCGGATGCAGATGGGTCATCGCCACGTGCAGCGCGGTGGTGACCAGCCCGTCGGTCAGGTAGCTGTAGGAGCGGGTCAGCGGCCGCGCGGCGAAGGGCGCCGCCGCAAAGGCTTCGGCGATGGCCTCGCGACCTAAGGCATTGGCCTCGCGCAGCAGCCGGACGACCTCGTTCCTCAGCTTGCCCGGGTCGCGGATCTCCACCGCCCGCGCGTCGATGCGCGCGCGCAGGCCGTCTCTGTCGAAGATGCGGTCGGCGTCGCAGATCAGATCGACTGCGGGCGCCGCCGCGCTATCAGAAACCGGCGCCTGCAAAGCTTGTCGGGGCAGGGTCAATCACAACCACCTGTCTGTTCTGAACCGAGGCCACGGCGAGGCCGCGCTCGCTGGTGCCATCGGGAAGGAAGCGGAAGATGCCGCCGACACCCTGGAAACCGGCGCCCTGCGTCAGGGCCGAGCCGCTGAGCGCATTGCTGTTGCCGGACCCGACCAGCGCACCGATGGCGGCGATCCCGTCATAGGCCAGACCGGCGATGGTATGCGGAGAGCTGGCATAGGCCGCCTGGTAGCGGCTGGCGAAGGCCGCCGCCTTGTTCGGATCGGGCAGCGCGAACCAGCCGCCCTGCACGCCCGGCAGATCCAGCGTCTGCGGGGGAATGTCCCAGCGGGTCAGGCCGATGTACTGGACCGACTGCGGCGAAACCCCGGCCTCGGGCAGCAGCTGGGTCAGCAGCGGCAGCGCGCCGGCGCTGTTGGCGGTCAGGAAGATGGCGTCGGCACCGGAGCTGGAGACAGTGTCGCGGATGCTCGGCACGGCGTTGATCACGCCCTGCTGGGATTGCTCGTAGGGCGCGGTGGCGGCGGTCTGGATCCCGGCGCGCGACAGCGCGGTACGGATCGCGGCGCTGCCGGTCTGGCCCGACAGGTCGTTGCCGCTCACGATCACCACGTTGCGCTTGCCCTGGCGTGCCGCATAGGAGGCCAGCCGGTTCGCGGTATTGGCGTAGGTCGCGCCCAGGATGAAGACGTTGCCGCCCGCAATGGTCTGGTTGTTGGAGAAACTCAGGACGTTCACGTTGCGGTTGCGCACGGCAAGCCCGACCGCGTTGGCGGATTCGGCATAGACCGGCCCGAGGATGATCTTGGCCCCGTCGTCGACTGCCTGGTTGGCGACATTCGCCGCGGTGGCCGCGTTGCCTGCGGTGTCGTAGACGCGCAGGTCGATCTGCACGCCCTGCAGGTCGCCCATCGCCATCCGCGCCGCGTTCTCGAGGCTCTGCGCGATGATCGCATCGCCCGACTGGGACGAGCCGCGCGGCACCAGCAGCGCCACCGGAACCGGCTTGGAGGTGTCGATCGAGGGGCCGCCGTTGCCCACCGGCACGGCGTCGCAGGAGGCGAGGAACAGGACGGCGAAGAGCCCCAAGAGCACATGGGCCGCCTTGCGGGCCCGGGCGAAACCGGCAAACATGGTCACTGTTTTTCCCTCTTGTCCTGCGGAATGGTTCCGCGTGGCAGTCGGTCTGGGATAATAGACTTCAATCAGGGCGGGTCCAGCGTTGAATTATCAGAAGGTCAAACTGGGGCCGGGTCTCCACTTTGTCGGAACCCCGATCGGCACCGCGCGCGACATCACCCTGCGCGCGCTCGACGTGCTGGCCTCGGCAGACCTGATCGCGGCGGAGGATACCCGCAGCCTGCGTCACCTGATGGACATCCACGGCATCCCCCTCGGCGGTCGGCAGGTGATCGCCTATCACGACCACAGCGGCCCCGGCGTGCGGGCGAAACTGGTCGAGGCGATGGCCGCCGGTCAGTCCGTCGCCTATGCCTCCGAGGCCGGGATGCCGCTGATCGCCGACCCGGGCTACGACCTCAGCCGGGCGGTGGCCGAGGCCGGTCACCCGGTGACCACGGCGCCGGGCCCCTCGGCCCTGCTGACCGCGCTGACCCTCGCCGGACTGCCGACCGACGCCTTCTTCTTCGCGGGCTTCCTGCCCAACGCCACGGGCGCGCGGAAGGGGCGGCTGGAAGAGTTGAAGGCGGTGCCCGGTACGCTGGTCTTCTACGAGTCGCCCAAACGCGTCGCCGCCTCGCTGGCGGATATGGCCGGGGTGCTGGGCGGCGAGCGCCCCGCGGCGCTCTGCCGGGAGCTGACCAAGAAGTTCGAGGAGGTCCGCCGCGGCACGCTTGACGAACTCGCGCAGTCCGTCACCGAGGCGCCGCCGAAGGGCGAGATCGTTCTGGTGGTGGACCGGGGGCGTTCGGAGAAAATTAGCGAATCCGATGTAGAAGAGGATTTGCGGCGGGCGCTGGAGGACAACAGCCTGCGCGATGCCGCCGACATCGTGGCGCGCATGCACGATCTTCCGCGCAGGAAGGTCTACCAGATGGCGCTGAACCTCGGGAAGGATTGAGTGATGCAGGCGGAGGCGGTGCTGGAACGCGACGATGCGGCTCAGGTCTCGGCCCGGCAGCGCCGGGGCCTCTCCGGACGGCGGGCCTACGAGAGCGGGCTTTCGGCCGAACAGCGCATCGCCCAGGATTATGAACGGCGCGGCCTGACCATCGCGCGCCGCCGCTGGCGTGGCGCCGGGGGCGAGATAGACCTGATCACCCGCAACGGCGAGGAGGTGATCTTTGTCGAGGTCAAGCAGTCGCGCGACCTGCATCGCGCCGCCGAACGGCTGAGCCTGCGCCAGATGCGCCGGGTTTATGCCAGCGCCGAACAGTTCCTGGCCGGGGAACCTGCAGGTCAGCTGACCCCCTCCCGCTTCGACGTGGCGCTGGTGGACGGCGCGGGCCGGTTCGAGATCATCGAGAACGCCTTTGGCCTGGTCTGACCGCCGAGGTCTGACGGGCCGGGGGTGAGGGCGGGATAGGTCGCTGGGGGCGCTGCCCCCGTCGCGCCGTGCGCGACTCCCCCGGGATATTTGGGACCCAAAGAAGCAGGCGGGTCGGAGGGCAACGATGCCGTGTGCGGGGCGGATCGGGATTGCGCCCGCCGTTTCTCTGCGCCATGACTTGCGCGCAGCGCACGAGAGGACCCGCAGATGAAGATCGCCTTTCAGATGGACCCGATCGGGGCCGTGAACATCAACGCCGACAGCACCTTCCGCATTGCCGAGGAAGCGCAGGCCCGGGGCCACGAGCTGTTCTACTACGGGCCCGACCAACTGGCCTTCGAGGAGGGGCGGATCACGGCGCGCGGTCATGACATGACGGTGCAGCGCGTGCCGGGCGATCCGGCGGTGCTGGGCCCGCGGCGCATGGTCGATCTCGCGGATTTCGACGTGGTCTGGCTGCGCCAGGACCCGCCCTTCGACATGCATTACATCACCTCCACCCATCTGCTGGACCGCCTTGCGGGGCAGACGCTGGTGGTGAACGATCCCTTCTGGGTCCGCAATTATCCCGAGAAGCTCCTGGTGCTGAACTTCCCGGAGCTGACGCCGCCGACCACCATCGCCCGCGATATCGAGGTGATCCGCGCCTTCAAGGCCAAGCATGGCGATATCATCCTCAAGCCGCTCTACGGCAACGGCGGGGCGGGCGTGTTCCGGCTGGATGCCAACGACCGCAACCTGTCCTCGCTGCACGAGCTGTTCACCGGCTTCTCGCGCGAGCCGCTGATCGTGCAGAAGTACCTGCCGGCGGTGACCAAGGGCGACAAGCGGGTCATCCTCGTCGATGGCGAGGTGATCGGGGCGATCAACCGCGTGCCGGCCGAGGGCGAGACGCGCTCGAACATGCACGTGGGCGGACGGCCGGAGAAGGTCGAGCTGACCGCGCGCGACCGCGAGATCTGCGCCACCATCGGCCCGCTCCTGAAGGAAAAGGGCCAGGTCTTTGTCGGCATCGACGTGATCGGTGACTACCTGACCGAGATCAACGTGACCTCGCCCACCGGCATCCAGGAACTGGAGCGCTTCGACGGGATCAACGCGGCGGCGATGATCTGGGAGGCGATCGAGGCCAAGCTGGCCTGATCAGCCCGCCAGTGTCATGATCCGGAAGCTGACCGCCTCTGCCACGTGGGGGCGGCGGACGGTCTCCGACCCGTCGAGGTCGGCGATGGTGCGGGCCACCCGCAGCACCCGGTGATAGCCGCGCGCCGAGAGGCCGGTCTTTTCCGCCACCCGGGTCAGCAGCGCGCGCCCGTCCGCATCGGGTTCGGCGACCTCGGTCAGCAGGCTGCCCTCGGCATCCGCGTTCTGGCGAAGGCCGGGATGGGCGCCATAGCGGCGCTCCTGCACATCGCGCGCCCCGGCGACCCGGGCGCGGACCGTGGCGGAACTCTCGCCCGTGGCGGGCAGGTCGAGGTCCGAGAAGGCGACGGGCGGCACCTCCAGCCTCAGATCGAAGCGGTCCATCAGCGGGCCCGAGATGCGGCCGAGGTAGTCCGTGCCGCACTGGGGCACCCGGGCGCAGGCGCGCGCCGGGTCGCTCAGGTAGCCGCACTTGCAGGGGTTGGCGGCGGCCATCAGCATGAAACGGCAGGGATATTTCACATGGGCATTGGCGCGGGCCACCATGACCTCGCCCGTTTCGATGGGCTGGCGCAGGGTTTCGAGCACGGTGCGGGGAAACTCGGGGAATTCGTCCATGAACAGGACGCCGTTGTGCGCGAGGCTGATCTCGCCGGGGCTGGCGCGCCGCCCGCCGCCGACGATGGCCGCCATCGAGGCGGTGTGATGCGGTTCGCGGAAGGGCCGCGTGCGGTTGATCCCGCCCTGGTCGAGCAGCCCGCAGAGCGACTGGATCATCGAGGTCTCGAGCGCCTCTGCCGGGGTCAGGGGCGGCAGGATGCCGGGGATGCGCGCGGCCAGCATGGATTTGCCGGACCCGGGCGTGCCGACCATGATCAGGTGATGCCGCCCGGCGGCGGCGATCTCCAGCGCGCGCTTGGCCCGTTCCTGTCCCTTGACGTCGCGCAGGTCGGGGCAGTGGCCGTCCTCGATCACCTCGCCGGGTTCCGAGGGCGCAATCGGGGCCTGCCCGGTGAAATGGCGCACCACCTCGACGAGGCTGGCCGCGCCGATCACGGTGGCGGCGCCCACCCAGGCCGCCTCGGGGCCGGAAGCGGCGGGGCAGAGCAGGGTGCGCTCCTCCTCGGCCGCCGCCATCGCCGCGGGCAAGGCGCCGACCACCGGCACGATGGAGGCGTCGAGGGACAACTCACCGAGCGAGACGGTGCACTGCGCCGCTTCGGAGGGCACGATGTCGAGCGCCGCGAGCAGGGCCAGCGCGATGGGCAGGTCGAAGTGGCTGCCTTCCTTCGGCAGATCGGCGGGCGAGAGGTTGACGGTGATGCGTTTCGACGGCAGCGCCACGGCCATGGCGCTCAGCGCGCTGCGCACCCGGTCGCGCGCCTCGGTGACCGCCTTGTCGGGCAGTCCGACGACGCCAAAGGCAGGCAGGCCGGGGGTGACCGAGCACTGCACCTCGACCAGTCGTGCCTGGACGCCCTGAAAGGCCACTGTGTAGGTGCGCGAGACCATGCGTTCCCCGGTTCATGGGTTAACCGGGGACATGGGTAATCGGTCAGCCGTTTAGGACTGGTTAACCGTGGTGCTCAGTCGGGAACGGACCAGCTCTCACCCGGCAGGTCGATGGCATAGGGCTCGGGGTCGTAATGCACCGCGCCGGCCTCGCGCCGCCACGCCCGGACCGATGGGGTGTTCAGCAGGGCGTCGCAATAGGCCCCGGCCCCGGCGCTGACCGGCAGGCCATAGCCGATGATCCGGGCCGCGACCGGGGTGTAGAACACGTCGGCCAGCGAGTAGGCGCCGAACAGCCAGCCCTCGGCGCTGCCCGAGATCGCGCGGGCGTGGGCCCAGAGCGTCTCGATCCGGTCGAGGTCGGCCAGCACGCCCTCTGAGGGGACAAAGCCCTGGTAGCGGCGCTGGAACTGCATCGGGCAATTGCCGCGCAACTCGCGGAAGCCTGCGACCATCTCGGCGCAGAGCCAGCGCGCGGTGGCCCGCCCCGCCGGGTCGGCAGGCCAGAGACCGGCGTCGGGATGACGCTCGCCCAGGGTTTCGGCGATGGCGAGGCTCTCGCCGATCACGGTGCCCTCGGGCGTGCGCAGGGCAGGCACCAGCCGCGCGGGCGCGAGGGGTGCAAGATCATCGGCCATGGTGCCGGTGTAGAGACCGACGAACCGTGGCGTCACGGGGATGTCGAAGGCGTCGAACATCAGCCAGCCGCGCAGGGACCAGCTCGAATACATGCGATCGCCGAGGAAGAGGTCATATGTCATGGGCAGAGATTAGCCACGACCTCGGCGCGCGGTAAAACGCAGTTATGTGCGCGCCTCCATCACGGCAGGTGATTGATCCGCCCCAGGTTCCAGCCCTCGGGCAGGCGCTGGATCTCGGTGACCGAAAGGTTGTCGATGCGATAGCCGAAGGCGTCGTTCGGCGCGACTCCCAGTGCGCGCTGAACCTGCGAGAGGATCACGCCGAAATGGGCGACGATCACCAGATCCGCGCCGTCGTGTTCCGCGATCAGGGCGTCGACGGCCCCGTCGATGCGGGCGCAGACCTCGTTCCAGCTTTCGCCCTCGGGCGGGCGGACCTCGCCCGGCTGATCCCAGTAGGCGCGGGCGCGCTCCGGGTCCTCGGCCTCGATCTCCTTGTAGGGGCGCATTTCCCATGTGCCGAAGTTGATCTCGCGCAGCGCGGCGCGGTGCGGCAGGCGGCGGCGGGTTCCCTGAATCGCGTCGGCGGTGGCGCTGGCGCGGGACAGGTCGGACGAGATCACCAGCGCCTCGGGCGGGAGGTGGGCCGAGAGGCGCGCGATGGCCTCCACGTCGCTCAGGTCGGCGGGCGGATCGGACCAGCCGACCATGCCGCGGATATGGGTCGGCCCGTGGCGCACAAGGTGAAGACGGGTCATGGCAATTCTCCCTTCAGGACCTGGGGCAGCCCGGCAATCACCTGCACCACCAGCCCGGCCTCGCGGGCCAGCACGATGTTCAGCCGTCCCTGCGCCTCGCGGAACCGGCGGGCCAGCGCATTGTCGGGGACGATGCCAAAGCCGACCTCGTTCGACACGATGACCAGTCGCGCGGCGCAGTCGCGGATCGCGGCCAGCAGGCGCGCCTGCTCGGCCTCGAGGTCATTCTCGGCCAGCAGGTGGTTGCTCAGCCACATGGTGGCGCAGTCGAACAGGCAGATCTCGCCGGGCACCAGCCGGGCCAGTTCGGCGGCGGCATCCAGCGGTGCCTCCACCGTGCGCCAGCGCGGGCCGCGCCGGGCCACGTGGGTGTCGATCTTGGCGCGCATCTCGGCATCCCAGGCCTGCGCACTGGCGATGTAGACAAGGGGCGCATCCTGCCTTTCGACAAGGTTTTCCGCAAAGGCGGACTTGCCCGAGGCGGCGCCCCCGAGCACGAGACAAGTATCTGACAACAACTTTTTTTGACCTCGGATGGAACCAATCTCAGTTATCATGCGTAGAAAAAGAAAGCTCCGTTCACAAGGCGCCGGCAAGGTCAGGGATATTGTAGATGCCATTGGACACGACCCCAGAACGCACGCTTTCACGTCACGCGATGAAAGCTGAACTGCTCGATGCGGACACCGAGCTGCGCCTTGCCTATGCCTGGCGCGACGATCGGAACGAGCAGGCGCTGCACCGGCTGATCAATGCGTACATGCGTCTCGCGATCTCGATGGCGTCCAAGTACCGCCGCTACGGCGCCCCCATGAACGACCTGATCCAGGAGGCCGGGCTCGGCCTGATGAAGGCCGCCGACAAGTTCGACCCCGACCGTGGCGTGCGCTTCTCCACCTATGCCGTCTGGTGGATCAAGGCGTCGATTCAGGACTTCGTGATGCGCAACTGGTCCATGGTGCGCACCGGGTCGACCTCTTCGCAGAAATCCCTGTTCTTCAACATGCGCCGCGTGCAGGCCCGGCTCGAGCGCGAGGCCGCCGGTCGCGGCGAGGTGCTTGGCCGTCAGGAATTGCACCAGCTGATCTCGACCGAGATCGGCGTGCCGCTGCATGACGTCGAGATGATGGAGGGCCGTCTTTCGGGGTCCGACTTCTCGCTGAACGCTGTCCAGTCCGCCGACGAGGAAGGGCGCGAGTGGATCGACGTGCTGGAAGACGACAGCGCGCAGGCCGCCGAGGTGGTGGGCGAGCGTCACGACAACGCACAGCTGCGCGACTGGCTGGTCAGTGCGCTGGGCACGCTGAACGAGCGCGAACGCTTCATCGTGCGCGAACGCAAGCTGCAATCGGTGCCGCGCACCCTCGAAAGCCTCGGAACCGAGCTCGGTCTCTCCAAGGAACGGGTCCGCCAGCTTGAGGCGGCCGCCTTCCAGAAAATGCGCAAGAGCCTTGCGGCGCAGAGCGACGAGGTGTTTGAGTTCCTCGGATGAGGATACTCTTTCGGTTCTGCTGCTCCCTCCTGCTGAGCGTGGGCGCGGCCCTGGCCGAAACGCCCGCGATCTCCTTCGACACCTCCCATGACATCGTGCTGCTGGGAGAATCCCACGACAATCCGGCCCACCACGCCGTGCAGGCGCGCGCGGTCGCCCAGATCGCGCCCCGGGCGCTGGTCTTCGAGATGCTGACGGCCCGGCAGGCGGCGCGCGTGACCGACGACAACCGCAACGATCCCGCCACGCTGGCGCAGGCGCTCGGCTGGGCCGAGAGCGGCTGGCCCGATTTCGCGCTCTACTTCCCGATCTTCGCGGCGGCCCCCTCGGCGATCATCTACGGCGCAGGCGTGCCCCGCGAGGCCGCCCGGGAGGCCCTCAAGACCGGCATCGTCGCGAGCTTCGGAGACGAGGCCGCCGCCTACGGCCTGACCACGCCACTGCCGCCCGGCCAACAGGCCGAGCGCGAGGCCCTTCAGATGGCGGCCCATTGCGACGCCCTTCCCGAGGATCTCCTGCCTGGCATGGTGGACCTGCAACGCCTGCGCGACGCAACGCTGGCCCGTGCCGCCCTCCGCGCGCTCGACGAAACCGGCGGCCCGGTGGTGGTGATCACCGGCAACGGTCACGTCCGGTCCGACTGGGGCGTGCCCTCTGTCCTCGCGCGCGTCCGCCCCTCGGTCGACGTTCTGGCCGTCGGTCAGGACGAGGACGGCGCCATCGAAGGGGCCTTCGACACGGTCCTGCCCGGCCCGGCGGTCGACCGGGGCGACCCCTGCGCCGCGTTCCGCTAGGCGCCGCGCCGCCAATTGGGCTCTGGAACTACCGGTGAGCCATCCCTATTGTCGTGAGGGGTAGGAACGACGGGCGCGGATCATGCTGGCCAACAAAAGAATTCTTCTGATCATCGGTGGCGGGATCGCGGCTTTCAAGGTGCCGGACCTGATCCGTCGCCTGCAGGATCGCGGCGCCTCTGTCACGCCTGTCCTGACCCGCGCGGGCGAGGAATTCGTCACCCCGCTGACGGTTTCGGCGCTGGCGGGGCAGAAGGTCTACCGCGACCTCTTCGACCTCACCGAAGAATCCGAGATGGGTCACATCCAGCTCTCGCGCTCGGCCGACCTGATCGTCGTCGCCCCGGCCACCGCCGACATGATGGCCAAGATGGCCAACGGGCTCGCCAACGACCTCGCCTCCACCCTGCTGCTGGCGACCGACACGCCGGTGCTGATCGCGCCCGCGATGAATGTCCGCATGTGGGACCACCCCGCGACCCGGCGCAACCTCGCACAACTGGTCGCCGACGGCGTCGGCGTGATCGGACCCAACGAGGGCGGCATGGCCTGTGGCGAATTCGGCCCGGGCCGCATGTCCGAGCCGCTGGAGATCGTCGCCGCGATCGAGGCAAAGCTCGCCGACGGGCCGCTCAAGGGCCGCCGGGTGCTGGTCACCTCGGGCCCGACCCACGAACCCATCGACCCGGTCCGCTACATCGCCAACCGCTCCTCCGGGGCGCAGGGCACCGCGCTGGCGGCGGCGCTGCGCGATCTCGGCGCGCATGTCGTCTTCGTCACCGGCCCGGCCTCTGTCCCGCCACCCTCGGGCGTCGAGGTCGTGCGGGTGGAAACGGCCCGGGAGATGTCAGAGGCCGTCGATGCCGCGCTGCCCTGCGACGCCGCCGTCTTTGCCGCCGCCGTGGCCGACTGGCGCGTCGCCTCCGCCTCGGACCGCAAGCTGAAGAAAACCCGCGACGGCATGCCCAATCTGGAGTTCGCCGAGAACCCCGACATCCTTGCCCGCGTGTCGCAGATGACCGGGGGCCGCCCGCCGCTGGTGGTGGGCTTTGCCGCCGAGACCGACGACGTCATCGCCCACGCCACCGCCAAGCGCGCCCGCAAGGGCTGCGACTGGATCGTGGCCAACGATGTCAGCCCCGCCACCGGTATCATGGGCGGCAGTGAGAACGCCGTGGTGCTGATATCGGACGAAGGCGCCGAGGAATGGCCGCGCATGGGCAAGGCCGAGGTCGCGACCCGGCTGGCGGCGCGCATCGCGGCTGCCGTCGCGTCGTGAGTATTTGGAGAGAAAAGATGCTGAGGAGTGGCCCTTGGTCCTGATCCGCGTGACCCGTGATGCCGATGCCGATGCCTCGGTTCCCCTGCCGTCCTACGAAACCGCCGGCGCGGCGGGCGCCGACCTGCGCGCCAACCTGCCCGACCGGGGCGAGATCGTGCTCTCCCCCGGCCAGCGCGCGCTGGTCCCGACAGGCCTCCGGCTGGAAATCCCCGAGGGCTACGAGGTCCAGATCCGCCCGCGCTCGGGCCTTGCGCTGAAACATGGCATCACCCTGCCGAACAGCCCCGGCACCATCGACTGCGACTATCGCGGTCCGCTGGGCGTTATCGTGATGAACGCGGGCGACGCGCCCTTCACCGTCACCCACGGCGAGCGCATCGCGCAGATGGTCGTCGCACCGGTACTGCGCGCGGCCTTCGACCTCGTCGACAGCCTTGGCGACACCGCGCGCGGCGCCGGCGGCTTCGGCTCGACCGGGCGCGGCTGATGCTTCTGGTCCTGGCCCTCGCGGCGCTGCTCTGGGGGCTCGGCTGGGCCCTCGGAACGCCGCGCGGTCCACGCCTCCTGATGGTCGCCCTGCTGTTCGCCGCCGTGCTGCTCGTGCAACTGGCGCTACCCGACGGGCACCCCCTGCGCGAGGCGACAGGGGGCTCGGCAGCGCTCTGGCTGCTGATCGGCGGTTTCGCCGTTCTGGCACTGGGCTACGCCTCGGTGATCCGCGCGCTGCGGCGGCGGGCGCAGGCGGCAGAGCCGGGCGCGACCACCGGGGCAGCGCCACAGCCGGGCGGCAGCTTCACCGAGACCGAACTCGACCGCTACGCGCGCCACATCGTGCTGCGGGAAATCGGCGGACCGGGCCAGAAGAAGCTCAAGCAGGCCAAGGTGCTGGTGATCGGTGCCGGTGGGCTGGGCGCGCCGGTCCTGCAATACCTCGCGGCGGCAGGCGTCGGCACCATCGGCGTGATCGACGAAGATGTCGTCGACAACGCCAACCTCCAGCGACAGGTCATCCACCGCGACGCCGATATCGGCAAGCCCAAGGTCTTCTCGGCCGAGGCCGCGATGCTGGCACAGAACCCGCACGTGACGGTGCGCCCCTACAACCGCCGCCTGAGCGAAGACATCGCCGCCGACCTCTTCGCCGACTACGATGTCGTGCTGGACGGCACCGACAATTTCGAGACCCGCTACCTCGCCAACCGCACCGCCGTGGCGCTGGGCAAGCCGCTGATCTCGGGCGCGCTGTCGCAGTGGGAGGGGCAGGTGAGCCTGTTCGACCCGGCCCGTGGCGGTCCCTGCTACAAGTGCATCTTTCCCGAGGCCCCGGCGCCGGGGCTCGCGCCCTCCTGCGCGGTGGCGGGCGTGGTGGGGCCGCTGCCCGGCGTCGTCGGCTCGATGATGGCGGTAGAGGCGGTCAAGCTGATCACCGGGGCCGGGGCCGTGCTGCGCGGCGAGCTGCTGATCTACGATGCGCTTTACGGCGAAACCCGCAGGATCACGCTGAAACCGCGTGCCGATTGCCCGGTCTGCGGTGGTCTGCACCCGGCCTGAGGCTGGAAAACCCCGCACGGGGACCATAGGTTTCCCGACAAAGGAGACCTCCATGACCAATCCGATTCTGGCCACCTGGGCCACGCCCTTCGACATCGCGCCCTTCGACAGCATCTCGGACGAGGATTTCGCCCCGGCGCTTGACGAGGCGCTGGCGGCCCATGACGCCGAGATCGCCACGATCGCCGCCAACCCCGAGACGCCGACCTTCGCCAATACCGTCGAGGCGCTGGAAGCCGCCGGGGGCGCGCTCGACAAGGTGCTCTCGGTCTTCTTCACCGTGGCGGGCGCCGACAGCAACCCCAAGCGCGAAGAGCTGCAGCGCGCCTTCTCGCCCCGGCTCGCCGCGCATTTCTCGGCCATCTCCAGCAACAAGGCCCTGTTTCACCGCCTCGCCGACCTGTGGGAGCGGCGCGACACGCTGGGCCTCACCGATGAGCAAGCGCGGGTGCTGATGCTGACCCATCGCAACTTCGTCCGCTCCGGCGCGGCGCTTGACGGCGCACAGGATGCCCGGATGAAGGAGATCAAATCGCGCCTCGCCACGCTGGGCACGGAGTTCACCCAGAACCTGCTCGCGGATGAACGCGAGTGGTTCATGGACCTCGCCGAGGACGATCTCGAGGGGCTGCCCGCCTTCGTCGTCGACGCGGCCCGCGCTGCGGGCGAGGAGAAGGGCACCGAGGGTCCGGTGGTGACGCTCTCGCGCTCGCTGATCACCCCCTTCCTGCAGTTCTCGCCGCGCCGCGACCTGCGCGAAAAGGCTTACATCGCCTGGGCCGCCCGGGGCGCCAACGGCGGCAAGACCGACAACCGCGAGATCGCGGCCGAAATCCTGCGCCTGCGCGAGGAACGGGCGCAGCTGCTCGGCTATGCCAACTTCGCCGAGTTCAAGCTCGAAACCGAGATGGCCAAGACCCCGGAGCACGTGCGCGACCTGCTGACGGCGGTCTGGGAACCGGCCAAGGCCCGCGCCGAGGCCGACGGTGCCGTGCTGACCGGGATGATGCAGGCGGAGGGCGTCAACGGCCCGCTCGAGCCCTGGGACTGGCGCTACTACGCCGAGAAGCGCCGCAAGGCCGAGCACGACCTCGACGAGGCGACCCTGAAACCCTACCTCCAGCTCGACCGCATGATCGAGGCGGCCTTCGCCTGCGCCAACCGGCTGTTCGGGCTCGAATTCCGGCCGCTCGACGTGGCGCTCTACCATCCCGACTGCCGCGCCTGGGAGGTAACCCGGAACGGCGAGCACGTGGCGGTCTTCATCGGAGACTACTTCGCCCGGGGCTCGAAACGCTCCGGCGCATGGTGCTCGGCCATGCGCAGCCAGGCGAAGTTCCCGGTCGCACAGGCGCCGGTGGTGATCAACGTATGCAACTTCGCCAAGGGCAAGCCCGCGCTGCTCTCCTACGACGACGCGCGCACCCTGTTCCACGAGTTCGGCCACGCGCTGCACCAGATGCTGTCCGACGTGACCTACGAGAGCATCTCGGGCACCTCCGTCGCGCGCGATTTCGTCGAACTGCCGAGCCAGCTCTACGAGCACTGGCTGGAGGTCCCGGCGGTGCTGAAGGAATTCGCCACCCATGTCGACACCGGCGAGGCGATGCCGCAGGCCATGCTGGACAAGGTGCTGGAGGCGGCGAACTTCGACCAGGGCTTCGCCACGGTGGAATACGTGGCCTCGGCGCTCGTCGACCTCGAATTCCACGACGGCCCCGCGCCGACCGACCCGATGGCGACGCAGCAGGAGATCCTGTCGGGTCTCGGCATGCCCCACGCCATCGGCATGCGCCACGCCACCCCGCACTTCGCCCATGTCTTCTCGGGCGATGGCTATTCCTCCGGCTACTACAGCTACATGTGGTCCGAGGTGATGGACGCCGACGCCTTCGAGGCCTTCGAAGAGGCAGGCGACGCCTTCGACCCCGCGCGCGCCAGGGCGCTGGAGGAGAACATACTCTCGACCGGCGGCTCGCGGGACGCGGCAGAGCTCTACATCGCCTTCCGTGGCCGTCTGCCGGGGGTCGAGGCGCTGCTCAAGGGCCGCGGCCTCGCAGCCTGATTGCGCCTGCGGCGCAAGCCTCCGGCGGGGATATTTGCGGACCCAAAGAAATGGCTTCTTCGGGGTCCAAGTATCCCGGGGGAGTCGCCGTCAGGCGACGGGGGCAGCGCCCCCGGCCGCGTCAGTAGCCCGCGCTGCGGTCGACGAGGTGCAGCAGCGGCTCGCCCGCCTCGGCGCGGCGGACGTTCTCGGCGATGACCTCGCTCGAAGTCCTGAGCCGGGTCTCGGCGGCGACGTGCGGGGTCACCGTGACCCGCGGGTGTGACCAGTAGCGATGCGCGCGGGGCAGGGGCTCGACCCGGAAGGTGTCGAGCGTGGCGTGGCCCACATGACCCGAATCCAGCGCGGCCAGCAGTGCCTCGTCGTCGATCAGCCGGCCGCGGCCCGGGTTGAGGATCACCGCGCCCTCGGGCAGCTGGGCCAGCGTTGTCGCGTTCAGGGTGTTCTCGGTTTCGGGTGTGTTCGGCAGCAGCAGCACGAGGATCTCGGCGCTGGCGAGGGCCTCGGCCAGGCCCGCCTCGCCATGCAGGCAGGTGAGACCGGGGATGGTCTTGGCGCTGCGGCTCCATCCGGTCACCCGGAAGCCGAGTCCGGCCAGCGTCTCGGCGCAGGCGCGGCCCAGGGCGCCGAGGCCGAGGACGGTCACGCCGCGTTCCTCGGCGAGCGGCGGATAGGCGGGCTGCCAGTCGCCGCCGAGGCCGTGGATGTAGCGGTCCATCCCGAGGTGGTGGCGCAGCGTGTGGCCGGTGACCCATTCGATCATCCCGCGGGTCAGCCCGTGGTCGACCATGCGGGCGAGCGGCACCGTGAGGGTCCGGTTCCCGGCCACCGTGTCGACCCCGGCCCAGAGGCTCAGCACCGCCTTCAGGCGGGTGAAGGGGGTGAAATCGCTGACCGGGCCGTTCGGGGCATAGACGATGTAGTCGACCTCATCTGCGGGCAGATCGTCGCCCAGCACGCAATCGACGCCCGCCTGTTCCAGCGCCCGCGCAAGGGCGGGGCGATATTCGTCCCAGCGCGCGGGCGCGCCGGCATAGAGAACTCTTGCGGTCATGGTCTTCCTATCGTCTGCGGCCGCGCGGGCGGTGGATATGGGCGCTCTGGACCAGACCGAAGGCCACCATCAGCACCAGCATGGCCGACCCCCCGTAGCTGACCATCGGCAGCGGCACCCCGACCACGGGGGCAAGGCCCATCACCATCGACATGTTCACCGAGAAGAACAGGAAGAAGGTGATCGCCACCCCGAGGGTGATCAGCGAGGAATAGCGGTCGCGGGTGGCCAACGCGGTGTGGATGCAGAACACGATGATCAGCACGTAGAGCGCCAGCAGGGAGATGCCGCCGATAAAGCCGAATTCCTCGGCCAGCGTGGTGAAGATGAAGTCGGTGTGTTTCTCGGGCAGGAAGTTCAGCCGCGACTGCGTTCCCTGCATGAAGCCCCTCCCGGTCCATCCTCCCGACCCCAGCGCGATCTTGGACTGGGTGATGTGATAGCCCGCGCCCAGCGGGTCCGAGGCCGGGTCGAGGAAGGTGTCGATGCGGCGGAACTGGTAGTCCTTGATCAGCTGCCAGTCGGTTCCCCGGCTCTCGAACACCGCGCTCACGAGGCCCACGCCCGAGGCGATGACGGCCGCGAAATAGGCCCAGTGCACCCCTGCGAGGAACATCATGCCGCCCCCCGCCGCCAACAGCAGGATCGAGGTGCCGAGGTCGGGCTGACGCAGCACGAGGTAGGTGGGAAACAGGATGATCATCACCGGCACCAGCACCCAGAAGGGATGCGAGGTGCGGCGCGCGGGCAACCAGTCGTAATAGGCCGCCAGCAGCATGATCAGGGTGATCTTCATCAGCTCCGAAGGTTGCAGGCGGATGACCCCGAGGTCGATCCAGCGCTGCGCGCCCTTGCCCTCGATGCCCATCAGTTCCACCCCGATCAGCAGGATGACCGAGAGCAGGTAGGCGACCACCGACATGTTGCGCCAGAACCAGATCGGCACCATGGCGACCATCATCATGGCGGTGAGGCCGAGCGCAAAACGCTTCATCTGCGGTTCGGCCCAGGGATAGAGCGAGCCGCCGGCGACCGAGTAGAGCTGGAGGAACCCGACGCAGGCGACGGTGCAGAGCAGCAGCGCCAGCGGCCAGTTCAGGTAGAGGATCTTCCTTGGGCCAGTCGGGGTAGACTGGACGTTATACTCGAGATAGCTCATGCCCGGTCGCTCGTCTTGCGCTGGTTCTCACGGTCGATGCGCTCCTGCTGCAGCTTTTCCTGCTGCTCGCGGATGCGCTCGCGGTCCGAACTGGGATAGGCCTCCAGGGGCGGGGTGCCATCATAGAGCGCCTGCAGCAGCACGTCGCGCAGGATCGGCGCCGCCGCCGAGGAGCCGCCGCCGCCGTGTTCGACCACCACGGCGACCGCGTATTTCGGACGGTCGGCGGGGGCGAAGCCCACGAACAGCGCGTGGTCGCGCCGCTCCCACGGCAGGTCGTTGTTGCTGATCACACCGGCGGCGCGTTCGGCCTTGGTGATGTTGCGCACCTGGCTGGTGCCCGATTTGCCGGCCATCTGCATGGTGTCCTCGGCAATGCGCGAGCGGTAGCCGGTGCCGCGCCGGTCGTTGCTGACCGCGAACATGCCCTTGCGCACCTGCCGCAGGTGGTTCTCGTTGATCCCCATCGGTTCGCCCGCGCCGCTCGGCTGCTCGATGCCGTCGATCGACTTCACCAGCCGCGGGGTGACCGAGCGTCCGGTGGCGATGCGCGCGGTCATCACCGCCAGTTGCAGCGGCGAGGCCAGCACATAGCCCTGGCCGATGGCCGCGTTGGCGGTATCGCCGATCAGCCAGGTCTTGTTGTAGTTCTCCTGCTTCCAGGCACGGTTCGGCGCAAGGCCACGGGCGACGGCCGACATCGGCAGCTCGTGGCGCACCCCGATGCCAAGCGTCTTCGCCATGTCCGAGATCTTGTCGATCCCCACCTGCATCGCCACGTCGTAGTAGTAGACGTCGCAGCTCTGCTTCAGCGAGTTGATCAGGTCCACGTGACCGTGCCCGCCGTGCTTCCAGCAGTGGAACCGGCGGCCCGAGACCTCAAGGTAGCCCGGGCACCAGACGGTGTCGTTGTTCGAGATCACGCCCGCCTCGAGCGCGGCAAGGGCGGTGACCATCTTGAAGGTCGAGCCGGGCGGATAGGCGCCCTGCACCGACTTGTTGGCCAGCGGGCGGTGCTTGTCCTCGGTCAGGCTGCGGTAGTCGGCGACCGAGATGCCCCGGACGAAGAGGTTGGGGTCGAAGCTCGGCGAAGAGACGATGGCCCGCAGGTCGCCGTTCTCGCAGTCGATCACCACCGCCGCGGCGCTCTCGTCGCCCAGCCGGGCCTGCACGTAGCTCTGCAGCCCGATGTCCACGGTCAGCTGCAGGTCGGCGCCGGGCTGGCCCTCGCGGCGGTCCAGCTCGCGCATCACGCGGCCCGTGGCGTTGACCTCGACCCGCTTGGCCCCGGCCTTGCCGCGCAGCAGCTCTTCCTGCCGCGCCTCCAGACCGACCTTGCCGATCTGGAACCGGGGAATGCGCAGGACAGGTTCCGGATCCTCGATCTTCTGCAGGTCGTAGTCGCTGACCGGGCCCACGTAGCCGATCACATGGGCAAGGTCGGGGCCGTGGGGATAGACCCGCGTCAGGCCGACCTCGGGGCTGATCCCGGGCAGGGCAGGGGCGTTGACCGCAACGCGGCTCACGTCCTCCCAGCTGACACGGTCGGCCAGGGTGACGGGCAGGAAGGGCGCGCTGCGCTTGATCTCGGCCAGCGCCTGCTCGGTCTCGCCGGGATCGAGCCGGATCAGCTGGCCCAGGTGGTTGATGACCTCGTCCACATCGCCCGCGTCCTCGCGGACCACCACCACGCGATAGCTCGGCGCGTTGCGCGCCAGCGGTACGCCGTTGCGGTCGAAGAGTTCGCCGCGCGACGGGGCGATCAGCCGGATGTTGATCCGGTTTTCCTCGGCCAGCAGGCGGAACTGGTCGGCCTGCTCGACCTGCATGTAGCGCATCCGCAGCCCCAGCAGCCCGGCAAAGCCCAGCTGGAGCCCCCCGACCACCAGCGCCCGGCGCGTCAGCTTGCGATACGAAGAGGCCTGATCCTTGCTGTTCGGTTTCTTCATGCGCGGCCTCCCATCGCCACGGCGTCACTGGGGGCGAGCCTGCGCACGCCCAGCAGCAGTTGCGACACCAGCACCACCAGCGGGTAGGTCAGCATCGTCAGGACCATCTGGATCAGGCTGATCCCGAGCGTCGGGGCCGGGACCAGCAGGATCGCCAGCACCAGCCGGTCGATCAGGATGATCCCGATCACCACGATGCAGACCGCGGTCCACTCGCCGACGAAGCTCGCGTCGCTCAGCCCGTTGGTGCGGTACTTCAGGTACTCGCTGCCCAGCAGCACCAGCACCGCCTGCAAGCCGGGCGGGCGCTGGAACATCAGGTCGGCCATCAGCATCACCAGCGCGACGCAGAGCGGCGGCGCGTAGTCGGGGCGCCGCAGCACCCAGGCAAAGGTAAAGGCCATCAGCAGGTCGGGCGGCGCCCAGCGGCGCGGCACGGTGTCGAGCGGGATCAGGTGAAAGAAGATGATCACCGCCGCCAGCGCGAAGTAGACGAAGCGCATGGTCCAGACGTGGGGGGTGACGCGGTCAGCCATCTGCGGGCGCCTTTGCCGCGGTGGTTTCCGGGTCCTCGACGCCCTCGCTGCTCTCGGTCGACCCATCCGGCAGCACGAGGCCGCCCGGATCGCGCAGCGACTCGGTGCCGTGGTGGCGCAGCACCCGCAGGAACTCCAGCCGCTCGTAGTCGGCGGCCAGCCGGACCCGCAGGCGGCCCGAGGGCGCGGCGGCGACCTGACCGATCAGCAGGCCGGCCGGAAACACCCCGCCATCGCCGGAGCTGACAACGCGGTCGCCCGGGCGCACAAGGTCGGGGTTCTCGAGAAAGTCGATGAGCGGGGCCGCGGTATTGTCGCCCTTGATCATCGCGCGTTGGCCCGAGGGCTGGATCGTCGCCGGGATCGAACTGGCCGCGTCGGTCAGCAGGATCACCCGCGCCGTCGTCTCGCCGGTGCCCGAGATCCGCCCGACGAGCCCGATGCCGTCCATCGCGGCCCAGCCGTCCATGATCCCGTCACGCGCCCCGACGTTCAGCAGCACCGACTGGCGGAAGGGCGAGCCCGAGTCCGCCATGACGACGCCGGTGATGTAGGTCAGGCGCGGGTCGAGCCGCACGTTGTTCAGATCCAGCAGGCGGGCGTTCTCCTGCTCCAGCTGCAGTGCGGCTTCCTTCCACGCCTGCATCCGGCGCAGCTCGCTGCGCAGTTCCTGGTTCTGTTCGCTCAGGCGGCGATAGCTCTGGAAATCGCGGATCAGGTTGATCGCCCCGGTCACCGGCGCCAGCGCCCATTCCATGTTCGGAACGACCTTGTCGACCACCTGTGCGCGGAACCGTTCGACCCTCGGGCTGTCGATCCGCCAGACAAGGAAGATGCCGACAAGGCATAGGCACAGCACCGCCAGCAGCATACGCCGCAGGGGGCCGGTATAGTCGTCCCGCTGTGATCTATCCTTGGCCAATACGGGTCTCGTCGGAAGGTGCGATGGGCAAAGCCAGACCATTCGCCTGCCCCTGACAGATGCCGCAAATCGGCGCCGAGAACAAGGGAAAGGGGCGATCACGAAGTGGCGGATCCCCGCGCAATTCCGTGACGGAAGTTGATCCGCATTGTGCCACGAAGAGCTCTGCATATAATTTGATCGCCGTCCTGCCGCGCCCGCGCGGAGATTTTTCGGGACGGGTCCGGATGCCGGGGGAAATTCCTGCCCCCTCCGCCTCGCGCGGCTCCGGAGTCGGCATTTTTCGAGTCACGCGGCGGCGCCGTCCGCTGCATTGTTAGAAGAGGTTATTTGTTCGATGCCAACCGTGCATACCGTCAAGAAGGGCGAGACCCTGGGCAAGATCGCCCGCAAGTACAGCATCGCCAAGTGGAAAGACATCTACGAGGCCGCCGAGAACGCCAAGTTCCGCAAACTGCGCCCCGATCCCAACCGCATAGAGCCCGGCGACAAGATCACCATCCCGCCGTGCCCCGCCACGGTCGAGGGCAAGCACAGCAAGGACATGCCGCGCATGTCCATTTCGGTCGACGCCGACAAGGCGCTGATCTTCGTCCAGCAGAAATGGGAATACACCTTCGTCGAGAAGTCCGGCGTCAGCAAATGGACCAGCAAGGAGAAGACGGACTTCCACAATGCCGCGGACAAGTCGATCTGGGCGCGCTGGAGCGGCAAGTTCAAGATCACCTGCGCGGGCAAGTCCGACTTTGCCCGCGCCTACGCCGATGTCGTCTTCAACGTGAACTTCGACATCAAGAAGGTCACCTCGGGCGGACACTGGAAAGTGACCGTGACCAAGGTCCCCAAGGGCAGCAAGTCGCCCACCAGCTCGGTGGACTGGAACGGCCAGAAGATCACCCTCGATTCGGAGGATACCAAGCTGCGCGACCTGCAGGGCACTGGCAAGAAGAAGGACAAGCAATCGCCCTTTGCCCATGAATTCGGCCATGCCGTCGGCAACTCAAAACATGGTCCGGCGGGTCATGGCGATGAATACAAGGCATCCAGTCCTTTCCACGAAGAAAAGAAGAGCATGATGAACATTGGCAACCAGCTGCAAAAGCGCCACGCCGATCACCTCATCATGGAACTGAACAAGATGATCAAGGACACCACCTTTACCGTGAAGAGCGTAAGCTGATGCGCCTAGGTGCGCCGCTGTTGCCCGTACTGCTCGCGCTGGCCCCGCTGCCGGTGCAGGCCCAGACATTGATGGAGAACAAGTTGACTGTTTCGATGAAAGAAGAAGCTCTCAAGGAGCTGTCGCTCGACGAGGCGCTGGACCGTTTCGGTGCCGCGCGCGAACACGAGGAATTCGACCTGCGCCCGGAGATGGTCGAGTTCCGGACCGATCTGCCGGAGTTCTTTACCGCCGAAGAAATCGCGGCGGGCGTGCGGATCCGCGAATACACCTGGCCGCTCGACTCGCAGATCAACCGAACGATCTGGTTCGCGGACAGGGGCAAGGGGTGGCGCTATCTGCACCACAAGGACTGGGACAAGAACCTGGAGTTCTGAGAGAGCCGCGCCGCAGGGCGGGCTCTCGCAGGGTCAGCTGTCGTAGTCGATCGCGTGGCGCAGCTGCTTTTCGTATTCCAGCGCCTTGCCGGTGCCGAGCGCCACGCAGTTGAGGCTCTCGTCGGCAATCGACACGGCCAGGCCGGTCTGCTCGCGCAGGGCCAGGTCGAGGTCGCCCAGAAGGGCACCACCGCCGGTCAGCATGACGCCGCGGTCGACGATGTCTGCGGCCAGATCGGGCGGCGTGGCTTCCAGCGCGGCCATCACGGCCTCGCAGATCTGCTGCACCGGTTCGGCCAGCGCCTCGGCGACCTGCGCCTGGCTGATCTCGATTTCCTTCGGCACGCCGTTCAGCAGGTCGCGGCCACGGATCTGCATCGAGGTGCCGCGCCCGTCGTCGGGCATGCGGGCGGTCCCGATGGAGGTCTTGATGCGCTCTGCCGTCGATTCCCCGACCAGCAGGTTCTGCTGGCGGCGCAGGTAGCTGATGATCGCCTCGTCCATGCGGTCGCCACCAACGCGGACCGAGCGCGCGTAAACGATGTCGCCCAGCGACAGCACGGCCACTTCGGTGGTGCCGCCGCCGATGTCGACGACCATGTTGCCGGTCGGGTCGGTGATCGGCATCCCGGCCCCGATGGCAGCCGCGATCGGCTCGGCGATCAGCCCGGCGCGGCGAGCGCCTGCGCTCAGAACCGACTGGCGGATCGCGCGCTTTTCAACCGGGGTCGCGCCATGCGGGACGCAGACGATGATCTTGGGTTTCGAGAACGTCGAGCGCTTGTGCACCTTGCGGATGAAGTGCTTGATCATCTCCTCGGCGGTGTCGAAGTCGGCGATCACGCCCTCGCGCATCGGGCGGATGGCCTGGATCGAGCCGGGCGTCCGGCCGAGCATCAGCTTGGCGTCCTCGCCCACGGCCAGAACCTTCTTGACGCCGTCCTTGATGTGGTAGGCGACCACGGAAGGCTCGGACAGGATCACGCCGCGTCCCTTGACGTAGACAAGCGTGTTCGCCGTACCGAGGTCGATCGCCATGTCTGCCGTGAAGATGCCGCCTAACGAGTCGAAAATACCCATGAATGAGTGATCCTGTATGAACTGCCGATTGGCCCGCGACTCATCCCAGGGGGCGCGGGCGAGGCCACTTATATGCGCCGCTTGCGTGCGGCGAAAGGCCGGATTCCGTGCAGATCAAGCGTCATTTCGCTTGTCGAGGGGCGTTTGAGCACTCGCGGAGGTACCCAAGCACGGCGCGCGTGCACCTGAGCTGCAATTGTTCTCCTCCCGGTGCACCCGCCAGAGCCTCGGCATTGATCATTCCCTTGCAGATCGCAATGACGTCGCGCGCCTCGGCAAGGCCCGTCGCCGGAAAGCGCTGGCGCAGCATTTCCAGCACCACACCGGCCATCTCCTCGGCCAGATCCGCCGTCTCCTGCATCAGCCCAAGCTGCGGTTCGACATACTCCAGCTCCAGCGCCAGCCTCGGGCGGCTGAACTGGTGGATCATCCCCGCCTTCACCATCTGGCCCACCGCCTGCTCCACCGGCAGGTCACCCGATCCGGCCAGCGCTTCCCGCATCAGCTCCAGCAGTTCCGCCCGCTTGATCCGCATCAGCGTGGCAAGGATCGCCTCCTTGTGCGGGTAGTACTGGTAGAGCGAGCCGATGCTCACCCCCGCGCGCCGCGCGATTCCATTGGTGGTCAGCGCGTCGCGCCCCTCGCTCTCCAGAATGCGAGCGGTGGCCTCGAGGATGGCCTCCTGCGTCGCCCGCGACCTGGCCTGCCGCGCCTGTTTTCTTGGCTGGTTCATGCCGTCCCGCCGCTCCGCCGCAATGCGAGTTGAGAATGTGAGCGAATGCTCACATCTTTTCGGCAAGGATGCAACAAGGGGCACCACCGATGAAACTCACCGTCTTTCTCCTGCTCGAAGCGACGCCCGCCTGGCTGGCCCTTTCGCGCGAGGAGCGGTCGCAAATCGCCGACCCGGCAATGGCCGATGCCTTTGCCCGGCCCGGCCTCTCCTGCCGCTACTTCGATGCCGAGGCCTTCCACGCCCGGATCAGCGATGTCGCGATGATCGAGGCGGACTCGCCGCAGGACTACTACTTCGCCATCGAACTGCTGCGCGATTCAGACCTGATCGCCCGGGGCTACTTCCGCATGGTCGAGATCGTGCCCGCCTACGAGGACGGCTTCCGCGCCTACGAGGCGGCACGCGATGCGGCTTGAGGGCAAGCGTATCGTCGTCACCGGCGCCTCGCGCGGGATCGGGCGGGCGCTGACCGAGCAACTGGCAGGGCGTGGGGCGACTGTCCTCGCCGTAGCCCGCGACCCCTCAGCACTTGCGGGCGACCGGATCGTCCCGGTCTCCTGTGACCTTGCCGACATGGCCGCCCGACAATCCCTGATCGCGCAGCTAATAGGCGACCTCGTCCCCATCGACGGGCTGATCAACAACGCCGGTATCCAGCTTCAGGCCAGCTACCTCGACACCCCTTGCGACCCCGCCTGCGATATCGACCGCGAAATCGCCATCAACCTCGCGGCGCCGCTCCACCTCTCCGCCGCGCTGGCCCCGCACCTCGCGTCGCGTCCCGAGGCGATCCTGCTCAACGTCACCTCCGGCCTTGCCCTCACCCCCAAGGCATCGGCCCCGGTCTACTGCGCCACCAAGGCCGGTCTGCGCTCCTTCACCACCGCCCTGCGCTATCAGGCCGAGGACAGGGCGCCCAACCTGCGCGTGGGCGAGATCGTGATGGCGCTGGTCGATACCGAGATGACCACCGGCCGGGGCCGCGGCAAGCTGAGCGCCGATCAGGCCGCGCAGGCCGTCATCGCCGGGATCGAAAGGCAGGAGAGGGGAGATATCTGGGTCGGCAACACGCGCCTGCTGAGGATCATTCAGCGGCTGTCGCCCGCCCTCGCAGCGCGGATGCTGCGAAACGGGTAGGGTGGCGCGACCCGCAGGCCGCGCCACCCAAAGCTCAGGAAACGTCCTTGTAGGAGACCTCGCGCGAGTCCGTCCCCGGCGCGGTCTTGGACCGGCGCACGACGAGGCGGTTCAGCGCGTTCACATAGGCCTTGGCCGAGGCGACAACGGTGTCGGTATCCGCCGACTGGCCGGTCACGACGCGCCCGTCCTCTTCCATCCGCACCGAGACGGTGGCCTGTGCGTCGGTGCCCTCGGTCACCGCGTGCACCTGGTAAAGCTGGAGCCGTGCCGAATGCGGGAACAGGGCCTTCACCGCGTTGAAGGTCGCATCGACCGGACCGTCGCCGGTCTGCGTGGTCGATTTCTCCTCGCCGCCCACTTCCATGATCAGCTCCGCGGTCTGCGGCGCGGTGGTGCCGCACACGACCTTCAGCGACTTGATCTTGAGGTAATCGTTCTCGGAGTCCTCACCCACACGCATCAGCGCGACGAGGTCGTCGTCGTAGACTTCCTTCTTGCGGTCGGCGAGTTCCTTGAAGCGAACGAAAACGTCCTTCAGCTGGTTGTCACCCACCTCGAAACCAAGCTGGCGCAGCTTGTCGCGCAGCGCGGCGCGGCCCGAGTGCTTGCCCATGACGAGGTTCGAGGCGGTCAGGCCCACGTCCTCGGGGCGCATGATCTCGAAGGTCTCGACGTTCTTGAGCATCCCGTCCTGGTGAATGCCGGACTCGTGCGCAAAGGCGTTCTTGCCGACCACCGCCTTGTTGAACTGCACCGGGAAGCCCGACACGGTCGCCACGCGGCGCGAGATGTTCATGATCTTGGTGGTGTCGATCCCGGTGGTCCACGGCATGATGTCGTGGCGCACCTTCAGCGCCATCACCACCTCTTCCAGCGCCGTGTTGCCCGCGCGCTCGCCAAGGCCGTTGATGGTGCACTCGATTTGCCGCGCACCGCCCGCGACGGCGGCCAGCGAGTTCGCCGTCGCCATGCCAAGGTCGTTGTGGCAGTGGGTGGCAAAGATGATGTCCGACGCACCCGGCACCTCGGCGATCAGGCGCTTGATCAGGTCGGCGCTCTCTGCCGGCGCGGTATACCCGACGGTGTCGGGAATGTTGATCGTGGTGGCGCCCGCCTTGATGGCAATCTCGACCACGCGGGCGAGGTACTCCCATTCCGTCCGCGTCGCGTCCATCGGCGACCACTGCACGTTGTCGCAGAGGTTGCGCGCGTGGCTCACCGTCTCGTGGATGCGCTCGGCCATCTCGTCCATCGTCAGGTTCGGAATGGCGCGGTGCAGCGGCGAGGTGCCGATGAAAGTATGGATGCGCGGCTGACGCGCGTGTTTCACCGCCTCCCAGCAGCGGTCGATATCGGCGAAGTTCGCGCGGGCGAGGCCGCAGATCACCGAGGTCTTGGCGTTCTTCGCAATGTCCGAAACAGCGCGGAAGTCGCCTTCCGAGGCGATCGGGAAACCGGCCTCGATGATGTCGACGCCCATCTCGTCGAGCAGCCCAGCGATCTCGAGCTTTTCGTTGTGGGTCATGGTCGCGCCGGGAGACTGCTCACCGTCACGCAAGGTGGTATCGAAGATCAGCACGCGATCTTTGTCGATTGCTTGGGTCATGTCCGAAACTTTCTGTATCTGTCCTAAAGCCAATGGCGCGCAGGCATCATCCTCTGAGCGGGCGCGCCAGGGGTGGCACGCTCAGAGGCGTGTTAGGATCAGTAGGCCGCGCAGCGACGTTCCGCGGAATGCGGTCAGGGTCGAGGTATGGGCGCGGTTCAACATGGGGGCCGTTATACCGCGATCTTGGTAAATGGAAAGGAAGAATTTCCTCCGGGTCAGGGCGATACCGCCGCCGGAACTGTTCTCCCGGCTGCAATAATGCCATCGCGCGGTCCGGTTTCCGCCACGGTTGCCGTGCATTCGTGCAACAAGAAACCGAATTTTTCCCCGCGGCCCCTTGCCGGCTTGGCCTGACCGGCCCGAGGGCCTAATTCGGCGACAATGACAAGGCTCGTGCCGACGCGTCGGCAAAGAGACCCTGAAGCAGAAAGAGCAAGACCATAGCCAGCCTGTACGATAGTGCGTGCCTCGCGTTCGACGCGGGCGATCCCGCCGTCTGGACGGTGCTGGCGACGCTGACGCTGGTCGCGACCGTTTCCTACCTCGTGCGCCGCTTTCCCAATACCCTCGGGCATGGCTGGTTCATGCTGGCGATGGCGGCAATGGCGTGGTGGCTGCTCTCGGTCCTGCTGGAGTTCTCCAGCCATACGTTCGACTGCAAGGTGCTGGCCGCGCGCGTCGCCTGGCCGGGGATCGTTCTGACCCCCACGGCCTGGGCCTTCTTCCTCTACGAATACGCGTTGGCCCGCCGGGTGCCCGGCTGGGCGCGCTGGGTCGGCCTGCTGATCGCGCCCGCGCTGATCACGGCAGCGGCCCTTGCCGTTCCCTACTACGACGGGTTCTACGGCACCGGCACGCGGCTGGTCGACAACGGCGTCCGCCTCTCGGTGATCTATGACCACGGGCCGGTGTTCTTCGCCTCCGTCGCCTATCTCTACGTGGTGGTGCTCAGCTCGGTCGCCATCACCTTCCGGGCCCTCACGCTGGCCTCGCTCGGCGTGCGCAGCTTCCTGAAGAAGCTGCTGGTGGTGACGATGCTGCCGATCACCGCCGACCTCGCCTACACCTTCGGCGGCGTCACCATCTTCGGCATGGACCCGACCCCGCTGGTCTTCTCGGTCAGCCTGTCCTTCGTGTTCTGGATGTCGACCGATCATCGCTGGGTCGACATGACCGCCATCGGGCGCGACCTGATCTTCTACAACACCCGCGATCCCATCGTGCTGGCCGACATGCAGGGGCGCCTGATCGACGCCAACCCCGAGGCCAAGTCGGTGCTGGCGCTGAAGGGCGTGGCCGAACAGTCGAGCCTGCTGGCCCATCCCGACATCGGCGACATGATCGGCCACCTCCGGACAGGCGACGCCGAGGGCGCCGTGCGCATCATACGCCGCGATGGCCGCAGCTTCGCCGCCCGCGTCTATCCGCTCTCTTTCCTGCATGCCGGGCACCAGCTGGGCTGGCTGATCTCGTTGGTCGACGTCTCGGCCCAGGAAGAAGCGGCGGAAAAGGCGCAGGCGGCCGATCTTGCCAAGACCCGCTTCCTCTCGACGGTCAGCCACGAGCTGCGCACCCCGCTCACGGTGATCAAGGGCGCGACCGAACTGCTGGCACGGGCCAACGTCGCCGCCGAACCGGAAAAGGTGGAAAAGCTGATCCGCCTCGCCCGCGACAACGCCGAGACCCTCGCGCGGCTGGTCGACGATCTGCTGGACGTCCAGCGCCTCGAAAAGGCCGAGTTCTCGATCTCGATGGAGCGGCTCGACCTCAACCAGCTGGCCGAAACCGCCCTGACTCGGATCGAGAGCTATCAGGCGAACAAGCCGATGACCTTCGAGTTCCGCCCGGCCCCGGTTGCCGTTCCGGTGGACGGAGACCGCCAGCGGCTGATGCAGGTGCTGGCGAACATCCTCTCGAACGCGATCAAGTTCTCCAAGGATCCCGGCGTCGTCCGCCTGTCGGTCTCGGTGGTCGGGTCGCAGGCCGAGGTCCGGATCAGCGACAACGGGATCGGCATCCCCGAGGACGCCCGCGCCAAGGTCTTCGGCCGCTTCACCCAGGTCGATTCCTCCGACACTCGCAATCGCGGCGGCTCGGGGCTCGGGATGCACATCACCCAGCAGATCCTCGAGCAGCACGGCGGCAGCATCGACTACGAGAGCGTCATCGGAGAAGGGACGACCTTCATCGCCCTCGTGCCGCTGGCCGTCGCCGCGCCGGTCGCCGACAAGGGCGCCGACCCCGTGGTGGCAAAGCCCGCCCCGGTTCAGGTGGCAAGCTAGGTCCGGACCCGGACCGCCCGCCTTTCTCTCACCTTACTCGCTCGGTGTCTGGGTGGTGTCCTGCTCGGCCGGAGCGGTCTGCTCGGTCGTCTCGGCGGCAGGCGCCGCTTCGCTGGCGGCACCGGTGCCAGTGTCGGTCCCAGTCCCGGCCTCGTCCTTCTGCAGCGCCCCGTTCTCCCAGGTGCCGCTGGCTTCCTGACCCGAGGCATAGCGCATGGTACCCTGACCCTGCCGCTTGCCGTTCACGAAGGACCCTTCGTAGACGTCGCCATTGGCATAGGTCGCCACGCCTTCGCCGCTGATCTCGCCATCGCGCCACTGGCCCTTGTAGCGGAACCCCCCCGCCATGGTGATCTCGCCATCGCCGTCGCGCTGGCCGGCGATGAACTGGCCCGTGTAGACCGAGCCGTCGGCATAGGTCGCCGTGCCCTGCCCATGCCGCTGTCCGTCGCGCCATTCGCCTTCGTAGCGATAGCCGTCCTCGTAGGTCATCACGCCCTGACCGTCGTTCTTGGCGTTCTTGAAAGACCCCTCGTAGACCGTGCCGTTGGCATAGCGCGCCACGCCGTCGCCCTCGATCACCCCGGCGACCCAGCCGCCTTCGTAGGTCGAGCCGTCGGGATAGGTGATCTTGCCCTGACCGTCCGCAAGGTCGCTCTTGAACTGGCCCTCGTAGACCGAGCCGTCGGGATAGGTCACCCGGCCCTGACCCTCGATCTGCCCGGCCACCCAGGACCCGGTGTAGACGTAGCCGTCGGTGCCGGTAAATGTGCCCTGTCCGTCGCGGCGGTCGTCGGCAAAGCTGCCTTCGTAGATGTCGCCGTTGGCGTACTGCACGCGGCCCTCGCCCTGCCGCCGCCCGGCGACCAGCGCGCCGGTATAGACGTCGCCGTTGGGCTGGGTCAGCGTCCCGGTCCCGTCGATCTGGCCGTCCTTCCAGCTGCCCACGTAGACCAGCCCGTCGGGCAGGGTCAGCGTGCCATTGCCCTCCCGTTCACCGGCGACGATGTCGCCCTCGTAGACGGCCCCGTCCGGGTAGGTGATGACCGCCTGGCCCTGCTTCTCGCCGTCGACCCAGCTGCCCTTGTACTCGTAGCCGCCGGGGCTCGTCATCGTGCCGGTGCCGTGGTGGCGCGCATCGCGGAACTCGCCCTCGTAGCGCACGCCATTGGCATAGATCGCAATGCCCTTGCCGTTGATCTTGCCGTCCAGCCACTCGCCTTCGTAAGTGCCGCCGTCGGCAAAGGTGATCTTGCCGATCCCCTCGGGTTTGCCCTTGGCGAATTCGCCCTCGTAGACCGATCCGTTGGGAAAGCGCGCGGTGCCCTTGCCCTTGATCTCGCCATCGGCCCATTCGCCCGAATACTCGTAGCCGTTGGGCAGCTTGTAGGTGCCGGTCCCGTGCTGAAGACCGTTGCGGAACGTGCCCTCGTAGACGCCGCCGATGTCGTCCTGCGTGGTCATCACTTCCGAAGACTGCTGGGCGAAAGCCTGGCCTGCCAGCGAGAGCGCGAGCGTCGCTGCCAATACGTAAGAGGGTCGAGTCATGATAGTTCCTGTCTGCCCCGTTCTGCCGCGGAACCGTGCCACGGCCCGTTGAAATTAGGCGACGGGCGGGTCCGGAGCAACGTCTTTTGCGGTTATCCGCTTTCCCCCGGGTGTCTATCTGTTAAACGGGCTGACAGATAGGGAACGGGCAGAGGACCGCATGAGCGATCGCTTTCGCATCACACTTGCACAGCTGAATCCCACGGTGGGCGACATCGAGGGGAACGCCGCAAAGGCGCGCGCCGCATGGGAGCAGGGCCGCGAGGCCGGGGCCGACATGGTCGCGCTGCCCGAGATGTTCATCACCGGTTACAACACCCAGGACCTGGTGATGAAACCGATCTTTCACCAGACGGCGATCGCCGCGATCGAGCAGTTGGCGAAAGACTGCGCAGAGGGTCCGGCGCTGGCCGTCGGTGGCCCCTGGATCGAAGGCGCGGGCCTGTTCAACGCCTATCACATCTGCCGCGCCGGACGTGTCGTCAGCCGCGTGCTCAAGCACGACCTGCCGAACGAGACCGTCTTCGACGAGGTGCGCATCTACGACAGCGGCCCGCTCGGCGGGCCCTACTCGGTCGGCAACACCCGCGTCGGCTCGCCGATCTGCGAGGATGCCTGGCACCCCGAGGTGCCCGAGACGCTGGCCGAGACCGGGGCCGAGTTCCTGCTGGTCCCGAACGGCTCCCCATACTATCGCGGCAAGCATGACACCCGGCTGAACCACATGGTCGCCCGCGTGGTCGAGACCGGCCTGCCGCTGATCTATCTCAACATGGTCGGCGGTCAGGACGATCAGGTCTTTGACGGCGCCACCTTCGGGCTGAACCCCGGCGGCAGGCTGGCCTTCCAGATGCCCCAGTTCGACGAGGGGATCGCCCATGTCGACCTCGAACGCGGCCCTGAGGGCTGGCGCATCGTCGAGGGCGAGGAGCACGCTCATCCCAGCGAATGGGAGCAGGACTATCGCGTGATGGTCGACTCCCTGCGCGACTACATGCGCAAGACCGGCTTCAAGAAGGTCCTGCTGGGCCTGTCCGGGGGCATCGACTCCGCCATCGTCGCCACCATCGCCGCCGACGCCATCGGCCCCGAGAACGTGCGCTGCGTGATGCTGCCGTCCGAATACACCTCGCCCGAGTCGCTGGAGGATGCCGAGGCCGTCGCCAAGGCGCTCGGCTGCCGTTACGACTACGTCCCGATCAGCCAGGGCCGCGCCGCGATCACCGAGACGCTGGCGCCGCTCTTCGCCGGTCTCCAGCCCGACCTGACCGAGGAAAACATCCAGTCGCGCCTGCGCGGCCTGCTCCTGATGGCCATGTCGAACAAGTTCGGCGAGATGCTGCTGACCACCGGCAACAAGTCCGAGGTCGCGGTCGGCTATGCCACCATCTACGGAGACATGGCGGGCGGCTACAACCCGATCAAGGACCTCTACAAGACCCGCGTGTTCGAACAATGCCGCTGGCGCAACCAGAACCACCGCCCGTGGATGCTGGCCCCGGCGGGCGAGGTGATCCCGCCCCGCGTGATCGACAAGCCGCCCTCCGCCGAACTGCGCGCCGACCAGAAGGACAGCGACAGCCTGCCCGACTACCCGGAACTCGATGCGATCCTCGAGATCCTCGTCGACAAGGACGGCTCCATCGCCGACTGCGTGGCCGCCGGTTTCGACCGCGCCACCGCGCAGAAGGTCGAGAAACTGATCTACATCAGCGAATACAAGCGCTTCCAGTCCGCCCCCGGCGCGCGCCTGACCAAACACGCCTTCTGGCTCGACCGTCGCTACCCCATCGTCAACCGCTGGCGCGACCCGAGCTGAGCTACTCCCACCACCGGTCGATGGCGGCGATGTCGTCGTCGCTCCAGCCGAAGTGGTGGGCGAATTCGTGGATCGTGACGTGGGTGATCAGCTCGTCGAGCGTCACGTCGCCACGGTCGCGCCATTCGGCGAGGATCGGCTGCCGGAACAGCCAGACCACATCGGGCTGCTGCGGCTGGTCCCAGACCGATTTCTCGGTCACCGGAATGCCCTCGTAAAGCCCGGTCAGCTCCAGCCGGTGCGAGATCCCGAGCTCGCGCAGCATCTCGGCGGCGGGCCACTCCGCCACCAGCAGGGCGACCTCGCGCGCGGCCTTGCGAAAGATCCCCGGCATCGCCTCCACGGTGCGGCGGGCGACGTCCTCGAAATGCTCTGTGCTGGTGTTCTGTTGCATCGCGAAGATATGGGATACCGGGACCCTGCGGAGAAGGGCCGCCCGGGCGCACTAGCATGTTAGCGTTGGACTGTGTGCTTAATGTCGATGTTCCCGGGGAACCTCTGAAGGTCGGGTTTTCCCGTATGGACCGGCCCGACTCGCTACGGCTAGATAACGCCATGCCTGGACCGTCGCTGCCCCATTTTGAAAGTGATTACCGTGTGCCCGAACAAGTCGATGTCGTTGTCATCGGCGGGGGCATCGTCGGCGCTTCGACGGCATTGGAACTGGCCGAACGGGGCCTGTCGGTCGTGCTCTGCGAAAAGGGCCAGATCGCCGGGGAACAGTCCAGCCGCAACTGGGGCTGGGTCCGCCTCTCGCAGAGGGACCCGCGCGAAATTCCCCTGATGATCGAGGCGATCCGCATCTGGGAAGGGCTCGATGCGCGCGTCGGCGGGCGCACCGGCTATACCCAGAGCGGCATTCTCTTCACCTCGCCGAACGAACGTGGCGTCGCCGAGAACGAACGCTGGTCGCGCCACCTCGCGCCACACCAGATCGAATGCCGCGTGATCAACGGCAGCGAACTCGACAACCTGATGCCCGGCCACCGGATGAAGGTGAAGGGCGCGCTTTATACGCCGGTCGACGGCAGGGCCGAACCGCAATGGGCGGCGCCCGCCATCGCCGAGGGCGCCCGCACCGCCGGGGCCACGGTGATGACTGCCTGCGCGGTCCGCAGCCTCGACATCCAGGGCGGCCGGGTCGCCGGTGTGATCACGGAAAAAGGCCGCATCCGCTGCGAGCAGGTCGTCCTTGCCGGCGGGGCATGGTCGCGCCTGTTCTCGGGCAATGCGGGCATTTCCCTGCCGCAGCTCAAGGTGATGAACACGGTGCTGCGCACCACCCCGGTCGACGGCCCCGCCGCCTCGGTCTGGTCCGACGGTTTCGCCTTCCGCAAGCGCGAGGACGGCGGCTACACCATCGCCTCGGGCCACGAGAATGTGGTCGACATCGTGCCCGACAGCTTCCGCCTCGGGCTCCGCTTCCTGCCCGCCTATCGCGCCGACTGGCGCTCGCTCGGCTTCCGCCTGTCCGGGCGCTGGGCGGTGGAGGCCTCGCAGGCCCGGCGCTGGCGCCCGGACGAGACCACCGCCTTCGAGAAATGCCGCGTGCTCGATCCCGCGCCCTCGCAAAAGATGCTGCGGCGCAGCTGGAACGCCATCCTCCGCGCCTTTCCGATCTTCGAACAGGCCGACATCGTGCAAAGCTGGGCCGGTATGATCGACGTGACCCCGGATGCCATCCCGGTGATCTCGGCCGTGGACCAGATCCCGGGCTTCTACATCGCGACCGGCTTTTCCGGCCACGGCTTCGGCCTCGGCCCCGGCGCGGGCCGCCTGATGGCCGATCTCGTCACCGGCCGCACACCCGTGGTCGACCCGCACGAATTCCGCCTCGCACGGTTCTTCGACGGCAGCAAAATCCGGCCCGACGCCGGGTTCTGACCCTTTCAGCCAAAGCGCGGGCCGAGGTCCGAAGGATCCGCATCGGTCCGCCAGAACTCTGTTGAGCCTTGGGGGCAGGCGGCCAGTGCCCGGGCCAGCGGCGCGGGCAGGACCGCGCGGCGCAGCGCATAGGCGACGGCTTCAATGCAATTGCCGGGCGTCAGGTTGTGATGCGGCCGCAGGGCCTGCGCCTCGCGCGTCATCTCCTCGCGGCTGGCAAAGGGCACCGGCGCGGCATCCACCTCCCACTCGAAGACAAAGATCGCCCGGGGCACGGCGGGCAGAACGCTGGCAAAGCCGATGCCCTGCGGGCCCGTCAGGCGGCGGCGAAAGGCGCGGAACACGCCGTCGATGGCATTGTAGGCCATGTTGTCCGACGCGAGGTCCATACGCTCTCGCGCATCCGCCAGAAAGGCGCGCCACTCGGCATCGGCATGGCGATAGGGGTAGGGCATGGGCATGGGGCATAGCGTAGTTGCAGCAAGCAAACTGGACAAACACAAAGCCATGTGACAACAGGACGGCGACCTGGAGACGCACATGACCACCACCCGTTTCGCCCCGTCGCCCACGGGCTACATCCATATCGGCAACCTGCGCACCGCGCTGATGAACTACCTGATCGCCCGCAAATCCGGCGGCGAGTTCATCCTGCGCATCGACGACACCGACCCGGAGCGGTCGAAGGAAGAATACGTCGAGGCGATCAAGGAAGACCTGACCTGGCTGGGTCTGACCTGGGACCGGTTCGAGCGCCAGTCGCTGCGGCTGGACCGCTACGCCGAGGCCGCCGACGAACTGCGCGCCAAGGGCCGCTTCTACGAGGCCTTCGAGACCCCGACCGAACTGGACCTCAAGCGCAAGAAACAGCTGAACATGGGCAAGCCGCCGGTCTATGACCGCGCCGCGCTGAACCTGTCCGAGGCCGAGAAGGACAAGCTGCGCGCCGAACGCGGTGCGGGCGTCTGGCGCTTCAAGCTGATCCAGGAACGCATCGAGTGGCACGACGGCATCCTCGGCGACATCTCGATCGACGCGGCCAGCGTGTCGGACCCGGTGCTGATCCGCGCCGACGGTCAGGTGCTCTACACCCTCGCGTCGGTGGTCGACGACATGGACATGGGCGTGACCAACATCGTGCGCGGCTCGGACCACGTGACCAACACCGCGACCCAGATCCAGATCATCGAGGCGCTGGGCGGCAAGGCCCCCGATTTCGCGCACCACTCGCTGCTGACCGGCCCGCAGGGCGAAGCGCTGTCCAAGCGCCTCGGCGTGCTCTCGTTGCGCGACCTGCGTGCCAAGGGCGTGGAACCGGCGGCGCTGCTCTCGCTGATGGCGCGGCTCGGCTCCTCCGACCCGGTGGAACTGCAGTCGGACATGGCGAAGCTGATCGAGGGCTTCGACATCACCCGCTTCGGTTCGGCCCCGACCAAGTTCGACGAGAACGACCTCTTCCCGCTGACCGCGCACTTCCTGCAGCAGCAGCCGCTGGAGTCCGTGCGCGCCCATATCGACGCGCTGGGCGTCCCGGCGGACAAGGCCGAGGCCTTCTGGACCGTCGCGCGCGAGAACATCACCACCCTCGCCGATCTCGAAGGCTGGTGGACCCTCTGCCGCGACGGTGCCGAGCCGCTGATCGCCGACGAGGACCGCGAGTTCATCGCCGAGGCGATGGCGATGCTGCCGCCGCAGCCCCATGACGAAACCACCTGGGGCAGCTGGACGGCGGCGGTGAAGGAAAAGACCGGCCGCAAGGGCAAGGGCCTGTTCATGCCGCTGCGCAAGGCGCTGACCGGGCAGGAACGCGGGCCGGAAATGGCCGCGCTGCTGCCGCTGCTGCAGGTGATCCGCGCGCGCGGCTGACGTCGAGGGCAGGAGCGAGGGGCCAGCCCCTCGCGCTCCCCGGGATACTTGGAACCCAAAGAAGGGGCGGCGCGGGCCGCCCTTTTTCGTGTCTCAGAGCGTCAGATGCCGGGCGCGGGCACCGCGCTCGATGGCGGCGGCGTGCAGGCGGTCGAGGTTCAGCTCGTAGCGGACCTCTTCCAGCAGCCGCAGTTCCGGCTCGGTCAGGGTGCCGTCGGAGGCCGCCACGTCGCAGGCCAGCGCATAGGCGGTCTCGAACAGGCGTTCGGGCAGGTTGTCGCGGATCAGCCCGAACAGGGCGTCGAGCCCGTCCTCCTGTTCGAACAGGTCGAACACGGTCTGGGTCACGCTGTTCATGCGGTCGATGTCGTAGTCGGCGAAGATCGGCAGCATGTTCACCGAGGACTGGATCTTGACCAGCTCGGCAGTGCGGATGTTCTCATCCGACGCGGAAACGGCCACCATGAGGGCGACAAGACAGTCCTGCGCGCTGAGCGGGTGTTGGTCTGTATCGGACAAGGTCGCGTATCCTTCGCTTTGCTCGGTTCATGAGCAAAATATTGACGCCGCAGGCGCAGCACAATAGGTAGCGGCGTCGGGTCGCGCGGCGTGCGCGGCAAGGAACCTCCGGAGTAAACAATGTCTGATCTGCGCGAAGCCGCTCTCGCATCCAAAGCATGGCCTTTCGAAGAGGCACGCCGGGTGGCCAAACGCTACGAGAAGGCACCGCCGGAGAAGGGTTACGTCCTGTTCGAGACCGGCTATGGCCCCTCGGGCCTGCCGCACATCGGGACCTTCGGCGAGGTGCTGCGCACCACCATGATCCGCCGCGCCTTCGAGGTGATCTCGGACATTCCGACCCGTCTGATCTGTTTCTCGGACGACATGGACGGGATGCGCAAGATCCCGGGCAACGTGCCGAACCAGGAACGCCTGCGCGAGGACATCCAGAAGCCGCTGACCAGCGTCTACGATCCCTTCGAGGAATTCGAGAGCTTCGGCCATCACAACAACGCCATGCTGCGCCGTTTCCTCGACACCTTCGGGTTCGAGTACGAGTTCTACTCGGCCACCGAGTTCTACAAGTCGGGCCAGTTCGACGAGGTTCTGAAGCTCGCCTGCGAACGCTATGACGCGGTGATGAAGGTCATGCTCAAGTCGCTGCGCGAGGAGCGCCAGCTGACCTATTCGATCTTCCTGCCGATCCACCCGGAGACGGGCCGCGTGCTCTACGTTCCGATGAAGAAGGTGGACCCCGAGAATTACACCATCACCTTCGACGACGAGGATGGCCGGGAATGGACCCTGCCGGTCACCGGCGGCAACGTGAAGCTTCAGTGGAAGCCCGATTTCGGCGCCCGCTGGGCGGCGCTGGACGTCGATTTCGAGATGTACGGCAAGGACCACTCGACCAATACGCCGATCTACGATTCGATCTGCGAGATCCTCGGCGGCCGCAAGCCCGAGCATTTCACCTACGAGCTGTTCCTCGACGACAAGGGCCAGAAGATCTCGAAATCCTCGGGCAACGGCATCTCGATCGACGAATGGCTGACCTATGCCTCCACCGGGAGCCTCTCGTACTTCATGTACCAGAAGCCCAAGACGGCCAAGCGGCTCTACTTCGACGTCATCCCGCGGATGATGGACGAGTATCACCAGCAGCTGCGCGCCTACCCGACGCAGGATGCCGCCGGTCAGCTGAACAACCCGGTCTACCACATCCACGGCGCGAACGTGCCCGCCTCGGACATGGTGGTGCCCTTCTCGATGCTGCTGAACCTCGCCTCGGTGTCGAGCGCCGAGGACAAGGAAGCGCTCTGGGGCTTCATCCGCCGCTATGCGCCCGAGGCCAGCCCGGCGACCAACCCGCAGATGGACGAGGCCGCCGGGTTCGCTGTGCGCTACTACAACGACTTCGTGAAGCCCGAGAAGACCTTCCGCGCGCCGACCGATCTCGAGCGCGAGGCGCTGGAGGATCTGCGGACGCAGCTGGCCGCCTATGACGGCCCGCTCGACGACGAGGCGCTGCAATCCATCGTCTATGCCTGCGGCCGCGACCGGTTCGAACCGCTGCGCGACTGGTTCAAGGCGCTCTACGAGGTGCTGCTCGGCGCCTCGCAGGGCCCGCGGTTCGGCGGGTTCATCGCGCTCTACGGCGTGAATGAGACCATCGCCCTGATCGACAAGGGTCTGGCCGGCGAACTGGTCTGAGCCGAGGGGGCGGCGCACCCGCCGCCCGGTCGCTCAGCGGACCACGTGCACCGCGCATTTGGCGTGCCGGACCACCTGCGTGGCGGTGGAGCCGATCAGCAGGTCCTGCATGCCGGGGCGATGCGAGTCGATCACGATCAGGTCGGGGCTGTGCTGTTCGGCCCAGTCGAGGATGCTGGAGCCCGAGTGCCCCTCGATCACCTCGCCGGTGGCATTGGGCAGCTGCTGCGCCAGCTCGTCCAGCCGGGCCTGGATCGCCTTGCGCGTTTCTGTGACGAAATCCACCGGCATGTAGGAGATGGCATAGGCCGGGATGTGCTCGATCACGTGCAGCAGCGTGATGCGCGCGCCGGGCGATGCCAGCAGCCCGGCCAGCTTCATCGGCCCGGTGACGTCGTGCTCGGTGTCGAAGGCGACGGGAATCAGGATGTTCTTGTACATGATCGGCCCTCCGGTGCGATATGATGCCCAGAGTGGACAGTTAGGCCGCGCTCGGCCTTGATCCAGATCACCTGCCGCCGCGATCTCAGCCGAAACTCTGCGCCACGTCGTACATCACCGGCTCGAAGCTGCGGCACAATTCGTTGATGGCGCGGTTGCGCTTGCGCATCTCGGTGGTGCGCAGCATGGCCTGAAAGTCCTCGCGCCGTTCCCACTGCGAGTAATTGGCGATGCGGGTCTGGGCATCGTTCACGTGCAGCCCGGCGGCGATGAAGCCCGGTTGCTTGGAGATGAACTGTTCATAGGCCTCGGTCAGCGCCTCGAGCAGGTCATGACAGGTGCCCGGGGTCATCTCGAAGGTGGTGATGACGGTCTGGACATTGGCGTCGGACGAAATGGTCAGCATTGGCTCCTCCCTTGGCTGACCCCGATGCTATCACAGCTTTTCGAGCGCCGTCTCCACTTCGCTGACAAGCGCCATCACCTCGGCATGGGCCGGGCCCTTGCGCGCCTCCAGCGCGGCCTTGCCCTGCCCGAGGGTCTCGGCATAGACGACCCGGTTCGCCATCGGGGTCGCGGCCACCTCGGCCTCCATCTCGGCTGCCTTCTCGGCCACGTCCGCGGCCAGCCGGGTGCCGGGGCGGGCACGGGTCATCACCATCATGGCCGGTTTTCTCTCGCGCTCGGCGAGGTAGAGCACCACCTCCACCGCCCAGAGGTCGACATGGCTGGTCGCCACCGGGATCAGCACGAGGTCCGACACCCGCAGGGCCGGGCGCAGGTCGCTGTCGGCCTTGGGCGGGGTGTCGATGATGACGATATCGTGGCTGTCGGCCAGCTTGCGGCACTCGTAGGGCACGCCCCAGGCCGAGGCGGTCGAGAAATCGAGGCCCGGCTCCTGCTGCGACTCGATCCGGGTCATGAACCAGCGTCCGGCGCTGCCCTGCGGGTCGGTATCCATCAGGGCGACCGTCTTTCCGGCGCGCAGAAAGCCGATGGCGAGGTTGATGGCGAGCGTGGTCTTGCCGGCGCCGCCCTTCTGCTGGGCGATGGTAATCACGTGTCCCAAGGGATTCTCCCTCTCTTCGCTGCAATGCAGCATATCAGGGCCGGGCACCAATACAATGCGCAATTGAGCGCTCGTTCGCCCCATGCGCGAACGCGGCTTGCGATGGCCGCAGTTGTGGCTGACCCGGCCTGCGCCTAACCTCCGCGCCATGACAGATCCCATCCGCCCGACCGATGACGAGGCCCGCGCGCTGGCCCGCCGCCTGCTGCAGGAAGAAACCACCGCCGCGCTGGCCGTTCTGCGCGGGGGCGCCCCCTTCGTCACCCGCATCGCCCTCGGCCTCGCGCCCGAGGGCGGCCCGATCTCGCTGGTCTCCGACCTTGCCGCCCATACGCAGGCCCTGCGCGCCGATCCGGTTTGTTCGCTACTTGTGGGAACTCCGGGGGAGCGGGGCGATCCGCTGACACACCCGAGGCTGACCCTGCAGGCAGGGGCCGAATTCGTCGGGCGGGACGACCCCGGGCGCGAGGCACTGGCCGCGCATTATCTGCGCGGCCACCCCAAGGCCAAGCTCTACATCGGTTTCGCCGACTTCCACTTCGTCTGCTTCCGCGTCACCGGGGCCTTCCTGAACGGCGGCTTCGGCCGGGCCTTCAACCTGACCCCGGCCGATCTGTCGCTCTGACGGCGCTCAGAGGTCGATCCGCACCGTCAGCGCGACCTCGCCCTGCACCTCCTCCTCCCAGACAAGGTCGACCTTGTCGCCACTGCCACCCTGCTCGGTGCGGATGAAGGGCACGCCATAGTGGGTCTGGTCCGCAGCGGTCTTGATCGCGCCCACGCTGACCACCGAGTCGACCCGCCGGGCCATGCCATCGAAGGGGATCGCGTCGGTCAGGCTGACGACCCATGTCTTGGCCGGGGTCGCCTCGACGTATTGCACCCGGGCGGGATTGGTCACCTGACGCGAGACCTGGTGAAAGGTGTTGGCCTCGAAGGTCACGTTCTTGAACCGGCTCGCATCCAGCGGGGCATGGCTGCTGTCAATCCGCTCGACCCGGTCGATACTGCCCGAGATCGAGCGGAACTTGTTGCCGGTGACCGAAAGCCCGTTGAGGTAGTGCCCGCTGCCGAAAGGCTTGATCACGATAAAGCTGAACCAGTCCGCGACATCGGTGCAAAGGCAGATGTTGTCGGTGATGCTGAGCGAGGCAAAGGAGAACCCCGAAGTGAAATCCGGCGTCGAGTCGTGCTCGTTGGTCCACTCGATCCAGCAGTTGTCGATATAGTTCGCCGCGATCGTGGTGCAGTGGTAGTTGCCGATCAGCACGATCCCCGCAGTCCGCACGCCGTTCGAATTGGTGTCGCCCTGAAACAGGTGATTGCCGATCACCGTGTGGTTCTGCCCCTCCAGCACCGCGAAATGCAGGAACCGTGTGATCCGGTTGTGCCGCAGCTTGACGTCATTGGCGTTGACGTTCAGCCCGATCGAGACACGGTCCTCGACATCCAGCGCGTCCTCGTTCGAGAGGAACTGGCAATTGTCGATGATCATGCCCTGGCAGCCTTCCGCAATCGAGGTCACCCCCCGATCCTTCGGCTTGTTGAGGATGCAGTGGTGCAGGCTGAACACCGACCCGGCCGGCGCAAGGCGTATGCCGCTGGCGATACCGTTGCACTGGATCTCGACCTCGGTCAGCTCGAACTTGCTGAGCTGAGAGAAGCCTGAGAAATCGAGCATGTACTTGAAATCACGAAAGGTATAGGTCTGCGTGCCCTCCGCGTCATGCAGCTGGGCGCTGAGCGTAAGCTCCTGTGCGCCGATGTTGCGCGCAGTGACATAAACCTCGCGTCCCACCCCGTTGCCTTCGACCAGCGCCCCCACCGGTATGTTCGCAACATTGGCGACATCCGACAGCGTCCTGCCATTGCTGGCACTGTAGCTCGCCTGCGAGGTCACGGTCTCCGTGTCCCATGCCGCGCCCCCGGTCGCGTTCAGCTGGCCGTTCCGGATCACCCGCCGGGTGGCGTAGCTGTCCTTGTTCGGCACCGCCGCCTGCATGTCGACCGGACCCGAGAGGTTCACCTTGCGCCCGCCAAGGTCCAGCTCGGCATGGTCGGAGTTGTTCAGCAGCGCCTGAAAGGCCTTCTTGAAGGCCAGTTCCTCGTCGCCAAAGGCGTCCACGTAGCTCGCCAGGTCGTAGTTGCGCGTCAGCAGCAGCATCTTGTCGGTCGGCATCGTCACCGTACCTTCGAAGATCACCGGCACGTCAAAGGTCACGCTGTCGTCCAGCTGGTAGATACCGGCGGGCACCAGCACCCGGCGTCCCTCGGCAGCGGCATTCGCGGCTGCGAACGCGGCGGTGTCGTCGGTGGTGCCGTCGCCCAGGGCGCCAAAGTCCCGGACGTCCACAAGGCTCAGCATGTCCCGCAGAAAGGCCGAGGTGATGTCCTCGATGACGATATCGTCGATCCGCACGACGCCGCCGGTCGGCCCGGTCAGGTCCACCCCGAAATGCCCGTAAAGCGCGGCGGTGCCCCAGGCCATGTCCACCCCAACCCGCATACCGGTCCCGATGATGGCCGTGATCTCGACCACCTCGCCATAGGTGGTCAGCGCGGTGGCGGGCCCGGTCTCGGTCACATCCGATACATGCCCGCCCCCCGCGGCCCCGGCCCAACCCGCAATCCGCACCGAGGGGAGGTTGCCGCTGACCGCCTTCACCCGGGCGGTGACGCGCAGGTAGGCCCCCGGCAGCAGTGGCGTCTCGCCCATGTAGCGCAGCTTCTGGGTGGCATTGGTCTTGTAAAGCTCGAGGCAGCCCGCGAAATCCTGATCCGACGGGACAAAGACAGCGTTCGGGTCGCCATCGTAGGTGTCCGATCCGGGGGTGCCGTTGCCGCTGGACCAGACGTCCAGCCCCTCGGCAAAGGCGGGCGGCACCAGTTCGACGCCATCGGTGATCGCAATGTTCATGTGGTTCCCTTCTTGCCGGTCGCGCAGGCTCCGGGCCGGTCCCGGAGGCGCCCGACGGGGTAAGGGAAATCGGTTAAGGCCGGATCAGGGCACCGTCACGGTCCTCGCGGACCCTTGGCGCAGGTCAGACCGACGCGCCGGGCGGATCGAGCAGGGTAACCGCGTTGATCTTCCAGCCATTCTCGGTGGGGATCATCTGGTAACCAAGGTAGAACCGCCGCCCGGCGCCATCCAGCACCTCCACCCGCTGCCACAGCCTGCCGTCGATCTCGCTGAGGTCAAGAAACCGTGTCTCGGCGGGCCGATAGACCATCGGATAGCCCTGTTGCACCATCCGCCCAAAGTTCTCGGGGGTCTGGAACAGCGACCGGATGCCGGGGCTGGCAAACGAGAACGCCCGGTCGAAGTCGTCCTGCCGGAAGGCATCGAACTGGCTGGTGATGGCAGAGCGTATCTCGTCCTGCTGGGCTCCCGCAGGGGCGGCCGCCGAGAAGGCAAGGAACAGGATCAGGAACAATCGGCGCATGGCTGGGCCTTTCGCAGGTCTGATCCGAATATGCGCCAAGCGCCCGTCCGGATCAAAAATAGTCCTGTTCAGTCCCGGCGATGTTCCGGGTTAACACGGCGTGCGGCCTGCTAACACACTGTAAAACGTCGCAAAATTGGAATGTTTCGCGCGCGAAACATTTTCCGCGCAACCCCCTGATCTTGCTTGAGGGGCCGACGCCTCAGGTGCCGTAGATCGAGCTCCACCGCGCAATCAGCTTCTGCTGAAAGACCTTGGCCTGCCCGTTCCAGTGCCGCGCCCCCGGCGGGCGCTCCCGCTGTTCCCTCGGGATATGCGAACGGGTTTCGGGATCGGCGGCGAAGATGGCAAAGGCCAGTTCGGTCCCGTCGTCGGTGGTGATGAACCCGCCCAGCCCCGAGACGAAGTTCAGCGTGCCGGTCTTGGCGTCGATCCTGACCTTCGAGTTCTTGACCAGCCGCCCCTTGGAATCGAGCACCGGAACCGCCTTCAGCAGCGGCCGCAGCACCCCGCTGCGCCGCGCGTCGACCAGCGCGGCCACGAGGTCCTCCGCCGTCATGCGAGAGTCGGCGCCAAGCCCGGAGTGATCGACCATCCGCGTGCTCTTCATGCCGAACCGCTGCGTCGCCCATTGGCTCATCGACAGCCCCGAATCCTTCAGTGATCGCGGCGGTGTCCCTTCCCGCGCGGCGGTGGCCGACATCCCGACCATCTCGGCGGTCAGGTTGTTCGAGTACTTCAGCATGTCCTTCAGGATCACCGTCAGCGTCGGGCTGCTGTGCGACGCGAGCACCAGCCGCTGGCCCGCCGGGCCGGTGCCATTGCGGGCGGGCTTCAGGACAATCCCGTTGGCACGGGCAAGGGTGCGGAACACGTCGCCCGCATAGTCCGCGGGCCTGCGCACCGGCAGCCAGCGCGACCCGCCGGTGCCAAGCGCCTGCGCCGAAACGGTCCACTGGTCGCGCCCGTTGCCATCCTGAAAGGTATAGACCGGCGCGGCCCGGCTCACGACCTTCATCTCGGCCATGGCCACCTCGGGGCGGTACTTCTCGGTCCGCGCGTCCATCGCCACCTGATACCCGCCCGAGGCCTGTTTCCATTCGAAATGGACCCGGTTGAAGTTCAGCGCGATGCCCGAAACCGCCGGGCTGTAGCCCACCTGTTCCGGCTGTTCCTCGTCGATGCTGTGGGTGTAGGGCAGGCAGCTGTCGTCGACGTAAAAATCACCGCGCACCTCGTGCACGCCCGCCGCCTTCAGCTTGCTCGCCAGGTCGGCCAGCGCGTCGGTATCCAGGAACGGGTCGCCGCCGCCCGAAAGGATCAGGTCGCCGTCCAGCCGCCCATTGCTCAGCGTGCCGGCCCCGAGGATCCGGGTGGTGAAGCGGTGATCGGGGCCCAGCGTTTCAAGCGCGTAGAGCGTCGTCAGCGCCTTGGCCACGCTGGCCGGGGGCAGACGCCGGTCGCCGCCGACGGCCTCCAGCGGCAGCCCGGTTTTAACATCGGAAACGGCCCAGCCGACATCGCCGGAAAACCCGGTCTGGTCGAGCATGGTTTCGGGCCGCGCAGGAAGCCGGGAGCGGGGTTCGCCGGGGCGCGGCACGGGTCGCAGCGAGGCGTCGGGCGCTCCGGCATGGGCGCCGCCAGCCGCGAGACAGGCGGCCAGACCTCCCAGTACGAAACGACGCGTAGGACGGATTTGCATGGCCGTACTTAACCCCAGCCCGACGCGGCAAACAAGCGCGATCATTCGTCTTTTGCAGGCTCTTGCGGCATGGTATTGCCGTCGCCATGTGGCAGGCAGTACTTATCATGTTCATCGCTATGTCGATGATCCCCGCCGGCGATCTGGCGGGCAAGCTCCTGACCGGCAGCTATGGCGCAAGCCCGGTCTTCGTGGCCTGGTCGCGCTTCCTGATCGGCATGGCGATCCTGCTGCCCTTCGTGCGGTTCTCGGCCTTCCGGCTGCTTGCCGACTGGCGGCTCTGGTTGCGCGCGCTGCTCATCACCTGCGGGATCCTGTCGATCCAGACCGCGCTGCGGACCGAGCCGCTGGCCAATGTCTTCGCCGCCTTCTTTGTCGGCCCCATCGTCAGCTTCACCCTCTCCGCCGTGCTGCTGCGCGAACCGGCGGGGCTGTGGCGCAGCCTGCTGATGCTGCTGGGCTTCTGCGGTGTGCTGCTGGTGGTGCGCCCCGGCATCGGCGGCTCGGGCGGCCTGATCTGGGCGGCACTGGCGGGCAGCTTCTACGGGGCTTACCTCACCGCCTCGCGCTGGGTCGCCAAGGTGGGAAGCCCGCTGGAGATCACCTTTACCCAGCTGGTCATGAGCGCGCTGATCCTCGCGCCGCTGGGTCTCGCCAGCCTGCCCGCGCCGTCCTGGCCGGTCGCGGGCCTCGCGGCCACCAGCGCGGCCTTCTCGATGGCCGGAAACCTGCTGCTGCTCTGGGCCTATTCGCGGACGGTATCCACCCGTCTCGCACCGCTCGTATATTTCCAGCTGATCGCAGCCACCGGCCTTGGCTGGGCCGTCTTCGGCGACTTCCCCGACCCGATCACCATCGCGGGCCTCGTGCTGATCATCGGCGCCGGGCTGGTCTCGGCCAGCCTAAGACGCTGACCAGTCCCCGCGCGCCCTGATCTCGGTCGAGCTCCAGTCCACCATCGGCACGTTGACAAAGCACCATGCTGGCGGCTCCGCCTGAGCCAGCAGGTGGCTCGCCGTGCCGCTGATCCGGTAGGGCGCGTAGATGCGCGCTGCCGGAGACATCCGGGCGGAAATCCGGTCGCCCGGACGCGCCAGCACGCCGACGGGCACGTTGTCCATGATATAGCGCCAGTCCTGCCAATGGTGCAGCTGCGCAAGGTTGTCAGCGCCCATCAGCCAGACGAACCGCACGCCGGGATACATCGCCCGCAGGGTCGCGATGGTATGCGCGGTGATCCGGGTGCCGACCTGCGCCTCGATGTCGGTGACCTCGACCCTCGGGTGCTGCATGATCGCGCGGCAGGCCGCCATCCGCGTCTCCAGCGGCGCCGGGCCGCGCGCCTTCAGCGGGTTGCCCGGCGAGACCAGCCACCACACCCGATCCAGTCCAAAGCGCTTGAGCGCCTGCAGGGTGATGTGAACGTGCCCGGGATGCGGCGGATCGAAGGATCCGCCGAGCAGGCCGATGGTCTGTCCGGGCCGGGCAAAGGGATAGCGATAGTTCAAGGCAATTCCAAAAGTTGTCCTGCCCGTTCTGCCGGGGTTGTCGGCTTTGTCAATGACAAGCTGGGGGCAAACCCCCGCGAACCCCCTCGGAAAGATGCAGAAAATCGACAGGGCGGTTTTGACGGGGCCCGGCGGCTCCGATAGTCTGGCGACCGACCCGCGCCGCCGCGCGGCCCCCGAAACATCTGGATATGCCATGAATACCGCCGCCCTCGATCCCGCAGCCGTCGCCGTGCGCGACGCCGCTTGCGATGCCCTGATCGCCAGCCTGTCCGCAGAAGCGGGGGAGGCCGCCGACCCGGAGGCCATCGCGGCCTTCTCGCGCGAGCTGTTCGAGAAGTACTTCGCGGTCAGCCAGATGAAGAAGGAACCGGCCGAGCAGGCCGCCGCCAAGATCGCCAAGATGGTCGCCAAGCAGGCCCGCAAGGAGTTCGCCATCCAGCCCGCTGCCGCTGCGGCCCCCGAACCGGCGCCCGCCCCGGCAGCCGCCGAAGGCCCTGCGGGCACCGTCAACGGCAAGTCCGGCGGCATCGACCGCAAGATCCTGAACGTGCTGACCGAGGTTTCGGCCTTCTTTGGCGAGCCGGTCACCATCCTCTCGGGCCAGCGCAGCAAGCCGCAGCAGGCCAATGCGCTCTATACCAACTGGCAGAGCCACCTGCGCCGGGGCAAGGACAACGCCTGGCTTGCAAAGAACGAGAAGCTGCGGGTGCAGCTCGACGAGCTCAAGCAGCAGAAGGCCAAGGATGCCTTTGTCGAGCTCCTGAACAAGAAGGCGGACTGGTCCGCGCTCAGCAACCACATCGACGGCAACGAGGTCGACCTCGCGGCCAATACCGATCCGAACGTGGTTGCCGCCATCGCCACCTGTCTCAATCACCAGTCGGGCCGCAACTCCGAGGGCGCACGGGTGCATCACTTCGACAACTCGCGCGTGGTCTGGCCGATCACCGAGAGCACCCGCGCCAAGTGGAAGAAGGGCGACTGACGCCCGGCCCTCCGGGGCCCGAAAACCTCCGCGCGCCGCGTTGTCAGGGCGCGCGAGATCCACTAGATACGGCCAAACTCCTTACAACGCGGGATCGAAGCAATGGCTGCCTATCAATACGTCTATCATATGTCGGGTGTCTCCAAGACCTATCCCGGCGGCAAGAAGTGCTTTGAAAACATCAACCTGAACTTCCTGCCCGGCGTGAAGATCGGTGTCGTCGGCGTCAACGGCGCCGGTAAGTCGACCCTGATGAAGATCATGGCCGGCATGGACAAGGATTTCTCGGGCGAGGCCTGGGCCGCCGAAGGCGCCAAGGTGGGCTATCTTCCGCAGGAGCCCAAGCTCGACGAGTCGCTGAACGTGCGGGAGAACGTCATGCTGGGCGTGAAGGCCAAGAAGGACATCCTCGACCGCTACAACGAACTCGCCATGAATTACTCGGATGAGACGGCGGACGAGATGGCGGCACTGCAAGACCAGATCGACGCCGAGAACCTCTGGGATCTCGACAGCCAGATCGACGTCTCGATGGAAGCGCTGCGCTGCCCGCCGGACGACGCCAGCATTGCCGACCTGTCGGGCGGGGAACGCCGCCGCGTGGCGCTGTGCAAGCTGCTGCTCGAAGCGCCCGACATGCTGCTGCTCGACGAACCGACCAACCACCTCGACGCCGAGACCATCGCCTGGCTGCAGGCGCACCTGATCGACTACAAGGGCACGATCCTGATCGTGACCCACGACCGCTACTTCCTCGACGACATCACCGGCTGGATCCTCGAACTCGACCGGGGCCGGGGCATCCCCTACGAGGGCAACTACTCCGCATGGCTGGAGCAGAAGGCCAAGCGGCTGGAGCAGGAGGCGCGCGAGGACAAGTCCAAGCAGAAGACGCTGGAACGCGAACTCGAGTGGATGCGGCAGGGCGCCAAGGCGCGGCAGGCCAAGTCCAAGGCCCGTATCCAGGCCTATAACGAGCTGGCCAACCAGTCCGAGCGCGAGAAGCTGTCGCGCGCCCAGATCGTCATCCCGAACGGCACCCGCCTTGGCAACAAGGTGATCGAGGTCACCGGCCTGAAGAAGGCGATGGGCGACAAGCTGTTGATCGAGGATCTCGACTTTGCCCTGCCGCCGGGCGGCATCGTCGGCGTGATCGGCCCGAACGGCGCCGGTAAATCGACCCTGTTCAAGATGCTGACGGGTCAGGAACAGCCCGATGGCGGCTCGATCGAGTATGGCGATACCGTCGACCTCTCTTACGTCGACCAGTCGCGCGACGACCTGAACGCGGGCGATACCGTGTGGGAAGCGATCTCGGGCGGGGCCGAGATCATCGAACTGGGCGACGCGCAGATGAACTCGCGCGCTTACTGCTCGGCCTTCAACTTCAAGGGCGGCGACCAGCAGAAGAAGGTCGGCCAGCTCTCGGGCGGTGAACGCAACCGCGTGCACATGGCCCGCCTGCTGAAATCGGGCGGCAACGTGCTGCTCCTCGACGAACCGACCAACGACCTCGACGTGGAAACGCTCCGCGCGCTGGAAGATGCGCTGGTCGACTTCGCCGGCTGCGCCGTGGTCATCAGCCACGACCGCTTCTTCCTCGACCGGATCTGCACCCACATCCTCGCCTTCGAAGGCGAGGCGCACGTGGAGTGGTTCGAAGGCAACTTCGAGGACTACGAGGAAGACAAGAAGCGCCGCCTCGGCGAGGACGCGCTGGAGCCCAAGCGGGTCAAGTTCAAGAAGTTCAACCGCTAAGGCACGAATTGGTCCGGGACGGGGATGCCCCGTCCCGGACCCCTCTGTCCGCAGGTCGGGCAGCTATCGGCTTCGGATTTCGCTCCCGCGCAGGCGCGCGACGGCACGAAGCCTCCCTCGGTTTCAACCCTCTATCGGTCACGATTTGATGTGATGTCGCCCGATCGGCGGCGTCATGCGGATGGTTTCGGCGCTTTCCGGCGACGCTCCGCCGGAACGCAATCCGCACGAAACCAACGCCAGATCTCCTCGTTCTCTTCCCGAACGCCAACAAGCGCGTTCAGTAGTGAATGGAGGAAACCATGACGATCAAGTTTGTTACCGCAGCCGCCCTTGCCGCAACCATGTCGACCGCCGCCTTTGCGAGCGGTGCGTCCGTGGGCGCGGATGCCAATGCCGGCGGTGCCGGCGCGGACGCAGCCGTGTCGGCCGAGGCCAACACGGGCATGGGCGCAAGCTCGAGCGAGAACGCGTCGGGCCTGTCGCAGGGCAACCTGATGGCCGAGCTGAAGAACGGTCAGGCCAACAGCGCCTCGTGGTCGAGCCAGATCGCCGCGCTCGGCGATGATGCCACCGTGAACATCGTGTCGCTGAGCGAGTTGAAGGGTGAAAGCGCCGAGAACTCGGCCGCGCTGGAAAGCGAGATGTCGCGCGTGCAGTCCGATGCCGAGATGGCGCGGACCGCCATCGAGGAGAACGCGCATGTGGCCCAGGCGCTGGAGGACGAGAACTACTCGGCGGATGACGTCGTGCTGGTGAGCGTGCAGGGCGCTAACGAGGTGACGCTGATCGTCGACGACATGACCTGATCGCCGCAGGTCATGCCACAAGGGAAGGGGCGGGCCATCTGGCTCGCCCTTTTCTTCGCTTGGATCTCAGCCCGCCAGCGCCCGCGCTTCCTCGGCCGAGAGCCCGGCGACCACCTTGCCGCCCATCTCTCCGGTCATGCGGGTGAAATCCTCGCGGCGCACCTTGTCGCGCACCTCCTGAATGGCGCGCTCGGCGGCGTCCCGGGTGGGCTTGTCGGGCCATTCCGAAATCGCCGCGACAGTCCGGTCGCTGGTCTGGACCAGCTGGACCCGCTCCGCACCGAGGGCGAGCAGCGCAGGCAGGCGCACCGCCTCCACCTGCTTGACGGTCAGGGCAAAGTCCGCCCCGCTGGTCAGTTCCCATGTCGTGATGGTGATGTATCGCATCGCTTCACCTCCCTGCGGCGATGACATGGGCCATCCTAGCATGAAACGGGCGGAAAATCAGGTGCGCTGACTTCTCGACGCCGTGAGGTGCGACTCGGTCAGAGATGTGGTATGCTGTGCGAAGGAAGCCAGTCTACAGCGCCTCACCCCCGGAAAAACCCTGTCGAAGTGCGCTCAGAGATGCTTCGCTAAGACCGCCACGTGTCGAAGCGTGGCGGTTTTTCTGCGCGGAGTCAGGCGCGGCCCACCCAGTCGATGATCTGCCCCGCCGGCATGGCTCCGGCCTGACGGGCCGTTTCGCGCCCGCCTTTGAAGGCCACCAGCAGGGGAATGCCGCGGATGCCGTAGAGCCCGCCAGCTTGCGGGTTCGCCTCGGTGTCGAGCTTGACGAAGCGCGCCTTGCCCTTGAGCGCACCGGCCGCCTTGGCGAACTCGGGGGCCATCATGCGGCAGGGGCCGCACCACGCCGCCCAGAAATCTACGACCAACGGCAGGTCGTCGATCTTCTGCGCCTTCTTCAGCCAGTCGAGGCTGACTTCCTTGGGTTTCTGGGTCATCAGCGGCGCCCCGCAGGTGCCGCACTTGGGATTGTCCGAGAGCTTTGCCTCGGGAATCCGGTTGCCCTGACCGCAGTCAAGGCAGGTAAGCTTTACGCCAGCCATCACATCGCCCCATACATATTCGCGTTTGTCGATATATAGGGGCGTCGGCGCCGGGCGTCATCCCCCGGAGGCCATCCCCGTGCGCGGCAGATAGCGCCTGGGCGCGGGCCTGTCAGGCCACCAGTTGCATCGCGGGGCTTTCGCGATGGATGGAGGAATAGACCCAGTCCTCGGGGCGGTCGGCCAGCCCGGCGCGGACCGGGGCGAACCAGCAGCGGCGCACGGCCTCGGCATAGGACACCACGTCGTCCAGCCTGTGCTGCAGGGCAGGGCGGGCAATGGCGAACCCGGCCTGTTCGGCCTCGGTGAGGCAGAAGGAGAAGACCCGTTCGACCATCGTCCAGCGCTGTTCCAGCCGGGTATCCCCCTCGGGCAGGGACCAGACCGCCTCGATCCGGTCGGGCAGGACCGCCCATGCTTCCTCGATGAAGGGTAGGGCGGTTGCCGTCAGGGCGATGGCTGCACGCAGCGAGTCGATCCGGTCGGTCAGCAGGGTGCCACCGCTCTGCCCCAGGTTCAGGGAGAAGAACATGAGGTTCCGGGTCGAATTCGGGTGCAGGTACAGGGTCATGAAGGAACTTTTCGAAAGTCGAGGTTAATCTTTGGTGAACTCAGTCGCTCTGGAACATGCGCTTGCGCATGGCCGCGAAGAGCTGCTCTTCTTCGGCGCGCTTGATCATCGGGATGCGGTCGCTCTTGCTGAGGAAGGCGTTCAGCGCGTTGCTGGCGGCCATGCCCGACCACAGGCGGTTGCCCGAGATCTCGAGCGTGCGGGTCTCGGGCGCCTTGCGCGCGGTGTCGCTGATCGGGGACCATTCGTCCGCGAGCCGGTCGTTGATCTCCTGGCTCAGGCTGCGCACGTCGATCCGCTTGCGGCCATGCAGCACCAGAACGAAGATACCGTGCCCGGCATAGGCGACGCGGGTGTTGCCCACGTTCACGGAGTCGGCGATCGCCTTGCCGATGGAGTCGAGGTCCTGCCGGAACTGCGCGGCGCTGACCGAGGAGTAGCGGGAGTGCGCGCTGATCATCTCGACGGCGAGGAGGCTCATCGCGTAGCAGCCCGTGGTGCTGCGCAGCAGCTGGTTCTCGATTTCGAGGATGTCGCAGATGCCTTCGATGCCGGTCAGCGCGACGCGCTCGTCGAACTCGATCCTGGTCAGGCGGGTCAGCTCTTCCAGACGGTGCCGGTTGCTCTGTTCGCGCAGAACGCTCTCGTTCAGCATCTGGGCCAGCTTGACGCGGGTCCCGAGTTCGAGGCTGTCGAATGGCTTGCTGACGTAATCGGTCGCGCCGGCGTCGAAGGCGCGATGCATCATGTCGGGCTCGCGCGAGGCGGTGATCATGATGATCGGCGTCATGCGGTGCCGGTCCTGCGCGCGGATCTGACGGCAGAGGTCGATCCCGTCCGATCCCGGCAGGTGAATGTCGAGCAGGAACGTCTCGAACGGACGCTTGGCCGCCTCGAGCAAGGCAACAGCTTCCTCGGCGCTGGAGGCGAGGGTCAGATCGGTCTGACCCTGAGCGGCAAGGCTGTCCCGCAGCAGGTCCTGGATGATCGGATCATCATCGACGGCCAGTATTCGCATCTTGTGCCTGTCTCCCTCGGGTACGCCCGAATGCTCGGAAGGATTTCGGTTTGGTTCACGTATCGAGGATAATGCGGGCCGAAATTGGACTTGATTTGGGCGCGAATTGGGACTTTTCGTGGGCGTTTCGCGGGGCGCTGATCAGGATCGGGCAGGGATTGTTCAAGTATCTGATCCACATGTGTTTTCCGCCCCGTTCCATGATGCGCGAGTTCTTGCCGGAGAGGGGCGCGGGGCCCGCTCCGACGGGTCTGGACTGTCAATCATGTCGTGGGAGGTCCGTCCGTGAACTGGTTCACATGACAACCGAGGGGAGGCCGGAATGGTTCCTGAGGGGCGTGGCGGCCATTGACCCTGCGCACCGGGGCGCTCCATTCTCGGCGGGTCAAGGGACCTTGTGAAAGCCGCCGTCATGCCCCGCCGATCCATGTCCGACAGGCCAGATACGCGGTGGAGCATGGCGTGAATCTATTTGTTTTCATTGCGTTTTTCTTTGCGGCTGTCTTCGGGGCGGAGACCCCGCCAAGCGACCCGCCGAAAGAGGAGGTGGCCGCAGTTCGCGGACGGCTCGCCCCGTTGCAGCTGTTCTCCTTCGTGACCGAGCGGGAGTTCTGCGGCTACCTCTATCGAGATGCGGCGGGCGCGCTGGCCTTCACCGAGATGGAGCGCGGCGACCGGGACGGCTGCACCCCGCAGATGCCCGCTGGCGGGATCGTGCCGATCGCGTCGCTGCACACCCACGGCGCCTATGATCCCGACGTTCCGGCCGAGTTTCCCACCGTGCTGGACATGCAGAGCGACCGCAGCGAAGGGGTGAACGGTTACGTCGCGACACCGGGCGGGCGGCTCTGGTTCATCGACAGCCGCCGCATGGTCGTGCACCAGATCTGCGGGCCCGGCTGCCTGCCGCAGGATCCGTCCTTCCGCGAGGGGGACGACGGCGAAATCGCCCCAAGCTACACCTATCGCGCGTTGCGCCGGCTGGAGGCGCGTTGAGCCGGGTTTTCGCGAATCCTTGCACGAATCCGGGTTTTGAAGCATATGGGAGAGCGCGACGTTAAGCTATCGACCCCACTGCTCCTCTACGGCTCAGTCCTCGATCTATTGACTTTGCCGGCCTGCCGCATCCTGCGGGTAGGATACTAAAACAGGAGTAACGACGATGGCTACGGGCACCGTCAAATGGTTCAACACCACCAAGGGCTACGGCTTCATCGCCCCCGATGGTGGCAGCAAGGACGTCTTCGTCCACATCTCTGCTGTCGAGCGCGCTGGCCTGACCGGCCTGGCCGACCAGCAGAAGGTGACCTTCGACATTCAGCCCGGCCGTGATGGCCGCGAGTCCGCGGTGAACATCGCGCTGGCTGACTGATACGTCGCTGACCGAATTCGGCAGGGGGCCGCAGCGGCGGGCCCCTGCCACGCGTTTCAATCGGCAAGACCCGGGAATGTGGTGATCGAACCTTTCCCGTGGGGTCGGTTTTGACGTTTGGAAGGGGCCGCGCCCGCCCAGTGGGGCGGACGGGCGCAGGCTCTGTCCAAATCCGATCTCTCCCGCACTCCGATGTCTGATCAGGCCGGTTCCCTCAGGGCGCCGCCCAGTCCACGTCGTCCGCCTTTTCCACCGACAACCGCCCATCGGGCCAGGGCCTGCACAGGGCCTGCGCCTCTGCCTCGCCACCGTTCAGCCAGAGGGGGATGTCCTCTGGCGCAAGGATCACCGCCATCCGGTGATGGACTGCGCGCACGTCGCCCGAGGGCTCGCAGGTGACCGCCGCCACCTGGTGCAGCCTCTGCCCGCCCGGCGCGGTCCAGACGTCGCTGATCGCGGCGAAGAAGAGCAGCCCGCCCCCGGTTGGTGTGATGCGCCACGCGGTCTTGCGCCGGGTCTCGCCGGTCCATTCGTACCAGCCGTTCACCGGCAGAACGGCCCGGCCGACGCCCACGAACGCGGTCTTGTCGAAGACGGTTTCCGACCGCGCGTTGATGATGGTTTCCATCACCGGGCGGCCCCGTGCGTTGACCCGGCCCACCGGGATGATCCCCCAGCGCATCCGCGTCAGACCCTCGGGCGCCAGCGTGACAACCTGTTGACCGGGCGCGATATTCCGGCGTGGGGGTTCGTCTGCGATGGGGGCGGCCGGGACGCCGAGCGCGGTCGCGATATCCTCGGGCGTGGCGGTCAGGAAGACGCGGCCCGGCATGGTTCAGCCGGCCCTTGCCCGGTCGATCAGCTGGAGCACCGTTGGCCCGATGGCCTCGACGATCCGGCGGACGCCCTCGGCGTTGGGGTGGATGCCATCCGCCTGCATCAGCGGCGCGAGGCTCGCCGGGTCGGCGCCCTGCCCCGCCAGCCCGGCGAGGAAGCTGGGGAGGAACAGGGTCCCGTACTGCTGGGCCAGTTCGGCATAGTTGCCCTCGAACGCCGCCTTGTAGTCGGGACCGTAGTTGGAGGGCGCCTCCATGCCGATCAGCAGGACGGGAACGTCGGCGGCTTCGGCTGCTTTCAGGATGGTTTCGAGGTTGGAGCGCGAGACGGCGGGGTCGATGCCGCGCAACAAATCGTTACCGCCCAGCGTCACGATCATCGCGTCGACCTCGGGGGTCAGGGTCCAGTCCACCCGTGCGGCGCCGCCTGCGGTGGTGTCGCCCGAGACGCCCGCGTTGATCAGCACGGTATCGGCGCCATGCGCCGCAAGCCATGTTTCAAGCTGCGGGACGAGGCCATCCTCCTGCGGCAGCCCGTAGCCCTGGGTCAGGCTGTCGCCCAGTGCGGCGATGGTCACGGGCTCGGCCCGCGCCGCAAGTGCGAAACAGGCGAAAACAATGCACGTCAAGGCCTTGTGCATGGCGGGCAGGGCTCCATATGAGAGGTCACGTTTCAAATGATACCGCTAGCAAGACAACAGGGCCCATGTCTGACCCAGTTCTTTCCCTTTATGATGCGTCTTTGTCGCTGAATGGCAATGCCGGGCGGGTCGATATCCTGCGCGGCATCTCGCTCGACGTCGCGCGTGGCGAAACCCTCGGCCTGATCGGCCCCTCCGGCTCCGGCAAGTCCTCGCTGCTGATGCTGATGGGCGGCCTCGAACAGGCGACCGGCGGCCGGATTTCCGCGCTGGGCCATGACCTGACGGCGATGGACGAGGACGCTCTGGCGCGGTTCCGCCGCGACCACATGGGCGTCGTGTTCCAGTCCTTCCACCTGATCCCGACCATGACCGCGCTCGAGAACGTGGCGACTCCGCTGGAGCTTGCCGGCAAGCGCGATGCCTATCGCCGCGCGATGGAGGAGCTGGAGGCCGTGGGCCTTGGTCACCGGGCCGACCACTATCCGGCGCAGCTCTCCGGGGGCGAGCAGCAGCGCGTGGCGCTGGCGCGGGCCTCGGCGCCGCGCCCCGACATCCTGCTGGCCGACGAGCCCACCGGGAACCTCGACGAGAGCAACGGCGCGGCGATCATGGACCTGCTGTTCGGGTTGCGGGACCGTCATGGCGCAACACTGGTGATGGTGACCCACGCGCCCGAACTGGCCGAGCGGTGTGACCGGGTGATCCGCCTGCGCGACGGTCAGCTCGAGCGCGAACTCGAACACGCCGCCGCCGAATGAGCCTGCCGACTGCCCTTACCTTCGCCCGCCGCGAATTGCGGGGCGGTCTCAGGGGGTTTCGCATCTTCCTTGCCTGCCTTGCGCTGGGCGTTGCGGCCATTGCCGCCGTCGGCACCGTCCGGTCCTCGATCGAGGCGGGGCTGGCGCGCGAGGGGGCGGCGCTGCTGGGCGGCGATGCCGAGATGGAGTTCACCTACCGCTTCGCCACCCAGGAAGAGCGGGACTGGATGAGAGCGAACGCCCTTGCGGTGTCGGAGGTGGTCGATTTCCGCTCGATGGCGGTGGTCGGGGAGAACGGCACCGCCGAGCGGGCGCTGACCCAGGTCAAGGCGGTGGATGATGCCTATCCGCTGGTGGGCACGGTGCAGCTGGACCCCGAGATGCCGCTGGCGCAGGCGCTGGCGGGGCAGGACGGGGTGCCCGGCGCAGTGATGGAGCGGGTGCTGGCCGACCGGCTCGGGCTGCGGCCCGGTGACGGGTTCCGGCTGGGCACGCAGAACTTCGTGCTGTCGGCGATCCTCGCGCGCGAGCCCGACAATGCCTCGGCCGGTTTCGGGCTGGGGCCGCGCACCATCGTGGCCACCCCGGCGCTTGACGGGTCTGGGCTGATCTCGCCGGGGTCGCTGTTTTCCACCGACTACCGGCTGGACCTGCCACCGGGCGCGGACCTTTCGGCCACGGCGGCACAGGCCCGGGCTCGGTTTCAGGAGACCGGCATGCGCTGGCGCGACGCGCGCGACGGGGCACCCGGCGTGCGACGCTTCGTCGATCAGCTGGGCGCCTTCCTCGTGCTGGTCGGTCTCTCCGGCCTTGCCGTGGGCGGGGTCGGGGTTTCTGCGGCGGTGCGGGCCTACCTTGCGGGCAAGACCGGCGTGATCGCCACGCTGCGCACGCTGGGCGCGGACCGGGCGACCATCTTCCAGACCTATTTCCTGCAGATCGGCGCGCTCTCCCTCGTGGGGATCGTGCTGGGCCTTGTCCTCGGCGCGGGCATCCCGGTGCTCCTCGGGCCGCTGCTGGAGGCGCAGCTGCCGGTGCCAGCAGTCTTTGCCATCTATCCCCGACCGCTGGTGGAATCCGCGATCTACGGCCTGTTGACCGCGTTCATCTTCACCCTCTGGCCGTTGGCCCGGACCGAGGAGGTGCGCGCCGCGACGCTGTTCCGCGACGCGCTCTCGTCCGCCCGGATCGTGCCGCGCCCGCGCTACGTGGTGGCGACGCTGCTGGCGCTGGCGCTGCTGATCGGCTGCGCGGTCTGGTTCAGCGGGACATGGCGGCTGACGGTCTGGATGGCCGCGGGCCTTGCCGGGGCTCTGGTTTTGCTCGCGCTTGCCGCCTTCCTGATCCGCCGCCTCGCCCGGCGCGGCGCCTCCGTCGCGCGGGGGCGACCGGCCCTGCGCTGGGCGCTCTCCGCTGTGTCAGGCACGCGCGAAGGCGCGGTATCGGTCGTGCTGTCTCTGGGGCTCGGCCTGTCGGTCCTTGCCGCCGTCGGACAGATCGACGGCAACATCCGCCGCGCGATCTCGGGCGAGTTGCCCGACGTGGCCCCCTCCTACTTCTTCGTCGACATCCAGAAGGATCAGATGGAGGGGTTCACCGAGCGGGTGCAGGGTGACCCCGAAGTATCGCGCATGGACAGCGCGCCGATGCTGCGGGGCGTCATCACCCGCATCAACGGCCGCCCCGCGCAGGAGGTGGCCGGGGGGCACTGGGTCGTCCGGGGCGACCGGGGCATCACCTATGCCGACGCGCTGCCCGAGCGCACCCGGATCACGGCCGGGACGTGGTGGGGCGAGGGCTATGACGGCCCGCCGCAGATCAGCTTTTCGGCCGAGGAGGCCGCCGAGATCGGCCTGAAGCTGGGCGATACCATGACGCTGAACATCCTCGGGCGCGACATCACCGCGACCATCACCAGCTTTCGCGAGGTCGATTTCTCGAACGCGGGCATGGGCTTTGTCCTGACGATGAACGCCAAGGCGCTGGAAGCCGCGCCGCATACCTACATCGCGACCGTCTATGCCGCGCCCGATGCCGAGGCGCCGCTGCTGCGCGACCTTGCAACCTCCTATCCGAACATCACCGCGATCCGAGTGCGGGACGCCATCGACCGGGTGAGCGAGGTGCTGTCGGGCATCGCCTCGGCCACCTCCTACGGTGCGGCGGCGACCCTGCTGACCGGCTTCCTCGTGCTGATCGGCGCGGCGGCTGCGGGCGAAGGCGCGCGCACCTACGAGGCAGCCGTGCTCAAGACGCTGGGCGCGGCGCGCAGCCGTATCCTTGCGAGCTTTGCCCTGCGGTCGGCGCTGCTGGGGCTTGCTGCCGGGGTGGTCGCGCTCGCCGCTGGGATCGGCGGCGGCTGGGCGGTCAGCGCCTTTGTCTTCGAGACCGATTATGCGGTCATCTGGCCCTCGGCGCTCGGCATCATCGCCGGGGGCATCATCGCGACCATGCTGGCCGGGCTTCTTTTCGCATGGCGCCCGCTTGCGGCCCGCCCGGCGCAGGTGCTGCGCGCCCGGGAATAGGGCGCGCCAGTGGGCTCAGGCCGTGGCCTGGGCGTGGGCACAGCTGGGGCTGAGCAAGCGCACGAGATCGACGTTGTCGCAGACCAGCGCGTCGAGCGAGACCTCGTCGAGGCGTTGGTAGAAGGCCTCTGCCGCATCCGCGAGGGCCAGCCGGAGCCAGCAGGAGCTGACCAGCGGGCAGCGTTCCTCGCCCTCGGCAAAGCACTCGGTCAGGGGCAGGTTGCCTTCCAGCTCGCGGAACAGCGAACCGACGTTGATGTCTGAGGCCGGGCGCGCCAGCTTCAGGCCGCCGCGCCGGCCGCGCTGGGTCTTGAGGTAGTCAAGCTGGCTGAGCTGGTTCACCACCTGCGCCAGATGGTTCTCGGACGTTCCGCAGCATTCGGCGACCTCGGTCTTGGTCACCAGCCGGTCCGCGTTGGCGGCACAGAACATCAGCAGACGCATGGCAATGTTCGTTCTTTTCGTAATTCGCATGGTTCAATCTCGCCTGTTGGGGGCAGGAAATTGGCGGTGACCTTGCCACAAACGGTCAAAGCGTGATTTGACATGCATCAATAACGGCGAAGGAGGAGACCACATGAGCGCGGACCCGTATTTCTTTGGTTACGGAAGTCTCGTGAACCGGTGGACCCACGATTTCGCCGATGCCCGGCCCGCGCGGCTGACCGGCTGGCGGCGGGCCTGGTGCCATACCGAGCTGCGCCCCATCGCCTTTCTGACTGCCGTGCCCGAGGCGGGGGCCGAGATCGAGGGGCTGATCGCGCGGGTGCCGGGCGCCGACTGGGCTGCGCTCGATGAAAGGGAGTACGCCTATGACCGGATCGGGGCCAGCGCGGCGGTGACGCATGACCTGCCGGAGGCGCCCGAGATCGCGGTCTACGCGGTGCCCGCGCACCGCCAGCGCGAGGGCGACACGGCGCACCCGATCCTGCTGAGCTATCTCGATGTGGTGGTGCAGGGCTACCTGCGCGAATTCGGCGAGGCGGGCGTGGCGCGCTTCTTCGAAACCACCTCGGGCTGGGAGGCGCCGGTGCTGAACGACCGCGCCGCGCCGCGCTATCCCCGCAGCCAGACTCTCGAGGCGGCGCAGGTCGCGCTGGTGGACCGCCACCTTGCGGCGCTCGGGGCGCAGGTCATGGTGGCGGCGGAGGAGCCGGTCAGAGGCTGACCGGCTCCGGCAGGGCCATCGCCCGGAACAGCGCAGCTTTCATCACGTCGGGCACCGGCAGCATCAGCATCGCCGAGCGCAGCAGCAGCTTGTTGGTTTCAAGCGCCTGCGCGATCCGCGTGTAGTGGGTGCCGCTGGAGGGCGAGCGCAACAGCTGGGTATAGCCGCTGTCGAGCGCCTTGACGAAGTCCTGCTTGGCGCTGGGCAGCGCCTCGGGCCGGATCGCCTGGAAGGACTTGAGGCCGCGCCGGGCCCGGGGCGCGGCGGGGTCGGCGTTCTTCTGGATGGTGCGGGTCAGCGAGGCCTCGACATCCAGCAGCGCCTTGCGGGCCCCGTCATAGGCCGGGTTGCCTTCGAGCAGCCGCGCCGAGCTCTGGTAGACATCGCGGTAGCAGTCGTAGCGATAGGGCTTGTCCAGCTTGTCCCAGCAGCCGCGCACGCCCTTGGTCAGCATCTTCGAGACCCGGTTGGTCAGCGAGTCATTCAGGCCGGTGGGCGCAGCATCGTATCCGCCGCCGCCGGCCCGGGTGGCAGGGGTTTCGGTGAGGGTGAGGAGGGCGGCGATGCCGAGGACGAGCAGGTAACGCATGGCTGAATGACGATCCTTGTAATGTGCCCGGCCTGGGAGGAGCCTTGGCAGGCGGTGGAAGACTAACAGGTATTAGTCGCAGAACAATGCGATCCGGTTCAGGTAAATTTTACCATCAGCAGGACGGCACAGAGGGCGCAGGCGATCCCGGCGAACTCGCGCCAGGCGGCGGCCTCGTCGAAGAACAGCAGCCCGATCACGAAGAGCGAGACCAGCGAGAACATGGTGTAGGTGACGCCGGCCTGCGCCAGCGACATGCTGCGCATCGACCAGAACCAGAACAGCGCGGAGAGCACGTAGAGCCCGCAGGCGATCATCACGCCCGGCGACCAGAAGGTGTGGCCGCGATCGGCCGAGAGTTTCAGGAGAATGTCGGCTACGATGACCGCGAGGGCGCAGGATAGCGCGCAGAAATAACCGGAAAATATGGGACTCATGACTAGGCCACTCTTAAAAATGCGATACGAAATTCCCCAAAACGGGGCGGATGAAAGGATCCGGACGGTTGAAATATAGCCCGCGCCGGACAGGGAAGAGCCTAGTCGGGATATTTCACGGAATCAACGCGTAAGGCGTTCGATAACCCGAAAGCACCCGTCTTCCGCGAATTTTACGCGCCATGTCTTGGCGACGATGCCGGTTCCGGCGCCGGTCTCGTAAGCCTCGACATGGAGCGTTTCGCCCTCCAGCCGCGCGGCGACGCGGACCTCATCGGTGAACACTATCGTTGCTGGCCCGTCCTCGACCACGCCCTCCGCCCGGCCCCGTGCGCCGGGGTAAAGATGGGTGTGGGTGGCGAGGAGGGTGGCCATCCTTCGGGCTCTCCATGCGGCTCAGACGAACGGGTGAACCGCCAGCGGCGTTGGTCTGATTTTCTACCTATGGTAGAGTGATGCTTATTTCATTCATTTTAGAGAGATCATCATGCCCACCGAAAACATAAATGCATTGCAGCAATTTCTTCAATGGGGGCCGCTGGGGCTGGCCGGGCTTATGCTCGTTCTTGTGGTCATCGCGTTGGCGCTGGACATCACCGCGCAGCGGGCTGGCCTGCTCAAGTTCTTCATGGTCATCGGCGCGCTCTGCTTTGTCGCGGCCCTGCTGTTCCAGTACCTGAAGCCCGAGGGCGAACTGAGCCTGAGGCTTGCCGTATATCCCAACGACCTGATCGACAGCCCTTTCCCCGAGCCGGAGATCAAGCTGAACGGCCGGGCGATCGACTATCGAAACGAGCCGCTGGTCCTTACCGGGGCCTCCAGCATCGATGTCGACGTGACACGCGCGGTCGGGCTTTTCCAGCAGGCGGAGGCGCGGATCGAGACGCAGGCCGAAGCCCTGACACAGGCCAGGACATTCGCCAACAGCCTGTCGTCGCAGCTGGAGAGGTTGAAAGCGGACCCGGCCGTGCGGTTGCCGCAACGGGAATTGCAGCAGTTCCAGACCATCGAACGCGACCTGAACCAGATCCTGCGGTCTACCGAGTGACGGGAGCCGGGGGCGGGGAGCGCCCTACCGCTTCCGCCGCCTGACGTTCCCGCCGTGCTGACCGGCGCGGCCCGCCGTCGAGCGACCCTTGGAGCCAACCGCGGCCTCGGCGGCGCGCTCCACGGCCTGCTGGCGCGCCAGCGGGTCGTCGTGGACGGCGAGGTCGACCGCTTCCAGCCGCTTGATCTCGTCGCGCAGGCGGGCGGCCTCTTCGAACTCGAGGTTCTCGGCGGCCTTGCGCATGTCGGTCTTGAGCCCCTCCAGCACCGCCTGCAGGTTCGCCCCGGCGCGGGCCGGGTCGATGGTGGCGGTGACCCGGTTCATGTCGGTGTCGCCCTTGTAGAGGCCCGCGAGGATGTCATCTACGTTCTTCTTGACCGTCGCGGGGGTGATCCCGTGTTCCTCGTTATAGGCCACCTGCTTGGCGCGGCGGCGGTCGGTCTCGGCCAGAGCGCGCTCCATCGAGCCGGTGATCGAGTCCGCGTACATGATGACCTTGCCCTCGGCGTTCCGGGCGGCCCGGCCGATGGTCTGGATCAGCGAGGTCTCGGAGCGCAGGAAGCCTTCCTTGTCGGCGTCGAGGATCGCCACCAGCCCGCATTCGGGGATGTCGAGCCCTTCGCGCAGCAGGTTGATCCCGATCAGCACGTCGAAGGCACCGAGGCGCAGGTCGCGCAGGATCTCGATGCGCTCCAGCGTGTCGATGTCGGAGTGCATGTAGCGGACCTTGATGCCCTGCTCGTGCATGTATTCGGTCAGGTCCTCGGCCATGCGCTTGGTCAGCGTCGTGACCAGCGTGCGGAACCCGCGCTTGGTGACATGGCGCACCTCGTCGAGCAGGTCGTCGACCTGGGTCGAGACCGGGCGGATCTCCACCTCCGGGTCCAGCAGGCCGGTGGGGCGGATCACCTGTTCGGTGAACACACCGCCGGTCTGTTCGATCTCCCACTTGCCGGGGGTGGCCGAGACAAACACCGACTGCGGGCGCATCGCGTCCCATTCCTCGAACTTGAGGGGGCGGTTGTCCATGCAGGAAGGCAGGCGGAAGCCGTGCTCGGCCAGCGTGAACTTGCGCCGGTAGTCGCCCCGGTACATGCCGCCGATCTGGGGCACAGAGACGTGGCTCTCGTCGGCAAAGACGATGGCGTTGTCGGGGATGAATTCGAAGAGCGTCGGGGGCGGCTCGCCAGGCGCGCGGCCGGTCAGGTAACGCGAGTAGTTCTCGATGCCGTTGCAAACGCCGGTGGCCTCGAGCATTTCGAGGTCGAAGTTGGTGCGCTGTTCCAGCCGCTGCGCTTCCAGCAGCTTGCCCTCGCCCACCAGTTGGTCGAGCCGCTGGCGCAGCTCTTTCTTGATGTGCACCATGGCCTGCTGCATCGTCGGCTTGGGCGTCACGTAGTGCGAGTTCGCATAGACGCGGATCTGGTCGAAGGCGCCGGTCTTTTCTCCGGTGAGCGGATCGAACTCGGTGATGCTCTCCAGTTCTTCACCGAAGAACGAAAGCTTCCACGCCCGGTCTTCGAGGTGGGCCGGGAAGATCTCGAGGCTGTCGCCCCGTACCCGGAAGGACCCGCGCTGAAACGCCTGATCGTTGCGCTTGTACTGCTGCGCGACGAGGTCGGCCATCACCTGCCGCTGGTCGTACTCGTGCCCGACCTTGAGGTCCTGAGTCATCGCCCCGTAGGTCTCGACCGAGCCGATACCGTAGATGCACGAGACCGAGGCCACGATGATCACGTCGTCACGCTCCAGCAGCGCCCGGGTGGCCGAGTGGCGCATCCGGTCGATCTGGTCGTTGATCTGGCTTTCCTTCTCGATATAGGTGTCCGACCGCGGCACGTATGCCTCCGGCTGGTAATAGTCGTAGAAGGACACGAAGTACTCGACCGCGTTGTCGGGGAAGAAGCCCTTGAACTCGCCGTAGAGCTGCGCCGCCAGCGTCTTGTTGGGCGCGAGGATGATCGCCGGGCGCTGGGTTTCCTCGATCACCTTGGCCATGGTGTAGGTCTTGCCGGTGCCGGTCGCACCCAGCAGCACCTGGTCGCGCTCGCCGTCGAGCACCCCCTGACTGAGGTCTCTGATCGCCTTGGGCTGGTCGCCCGCCGGCTGGAATTCGGTGTTCATCACCAGCCGCTTGCCGCCCTCCAGTTTTTCCCGCGTGCGGACATCCGGCGCAGGGGCGTGCAGCATCGGCATCGACTTGTCGGAGTTGGCATAGGGCATGGGCGATTCCTCGGGACATGCACAGATTTGATCTGTTTTTGTTCCACTTCAAGAGGGGCAGCGCCGAATCCGGCGGCAGCGGGGGTCGCTCCCGCCACATCCTGACATTTCCGGCGAATGCCGCGCAGGGCGCGCCTTGGCAATCGCTGCGCGGCATGGCAAAAGGCTCATCGAAGGTCAGACCGGAGAGCAGCCCATGCGCGCACGTATCTACAAGCCAGCTCGCAACGCCATGCAGTCGGGAACTGCCAAGACCCGCGACTGGGTTCTTGAATACGCCCCCGCCAGCGCACGCGAAGTCGACCCGCTGATGGGCTGGACCTCGTCGGGCGACATGCAGAGCCAGGTGCGCCTGCGCTTTTCCACCAAGGACGCGGCGCTGGAATATGCCGAGGCCAACGGCATCGAGGCACAGGTGTTCGAGCCGAAGACCCGCAAGCCCAACATCCGCACGGGCGGCTATGGCGAGAACTTTGCCACCAACCGCCGCGGCGCCTGGACCCACTGAGCGCGGTGTCGCGGGGCAGGGGCACCGCGACCGAGCCAGAGCAGCAATCGCAGGGGCGCCCATTGGGCGCCTTTGTCGTATCGGGAGAGGGGCAATGGCGCAGATCGAGTTTCTTCTGACCGGCGACGCGCCGGGGCGCACCACCGTCCTGCTGGCCCACGGGGCCGGTGCGGCGATGGACACCGCCTTCATGTCCGGCATCGCCGGGGCGCTGGCTGCGCAGGGCCTGCGCGTTGCCCGGTTCGAGTTCGCCTACATGGCCGCGCGCCGGACCGGCGGCAGCAAGCGGCCGCCGCCCAAGGTCGAACTGCTTTGCGCGGAATACCTCGCCGCGGTCGAGGCGCTGGCCTGCGAGGGGCCGCTGATCATCGGGGGCAAGTCGATGGGCGGCCGCGTCGCCAGCCTCGTCGCCGATTCCCTGCACGGGGAGGGTCGCATCGCCGGGCTGGTCTGCCTCGGCTACCCGTTCCATCCCACCGGCAAGCCGGAAAAGCTGCGCACCGCGCACCTGGCCGACCTGCGGACACCCACGCTGATCTGCCAGGGCACCCGCGACCCCTTCGGCACGCAGGCCGAGGTCGGGACCTACGCGCTGTCCCCCGCCATCACGCTGGGCTGGTTCGAGGACGGCGACCACGACCTGTCGCCGCGCAAGGGCGTGACGGGGCTGACCCAGACCGATCACCTGAACAGGGCAGCAGCAGAGATCGCCCGCTGGTCCTCCCAGCTGTGACACGTGCCCCCTCGGGCCCGCCGCGACACGATCGCCGGGGAACTCCCGCCGGGGCGCGAATGAAAGCTTGAAAACACCCGGGAACTCCTGCACACCCCTAGCGCCCGGTGCCAGCGCGCTCCCATAGCTCAACTGGATAGAGCAGCCGACTTCTAATCGGCAGGTTCGGGGTTCGAGTCCTCGTGGGAGCGCCACTATCTTCGCAAGCAACAGACCCGGTCGAGACCCGATCGCCGCCTGATCCGGTGTCGCGAAACTCGTCCACGGTCTGCGCCCACCCCGGAGTTGGTCCGGCCCGCCCCAGGGCGGGGCCGGATCAGAGCGCGGGCGCGGGGGTTTGCGGGGCCTGGGCGAGGGCGCGGCGGTCGATCTTGCCGGTGCCGGTCTTGGGCAGGGCGGCGCAGTATTCGATGAGGCGCGGGTATTTGAAGGGTTGGAGCCGCTCCTTGACGAAGGCCTTGATCGAGGCGTCGGACCATTCGCCGGGTTCGAGCCCGTCACGCAGGTGTACCACCGCGCGCAGGGTCATCCGCTTGTCCGCCAGTTCGTGCGCCAGCACGCAGACCTCGTGGATGTCCGGATGCTCGGCGAGGCAGCGTTCGACCTCGAGCGGCCAGACCCACTGGCCCGAGACCTTGATCAGCTCGTCGGCGCGCCCCTGGAAGTAGAAGTAGCCATCGCGCTCGATAAACCTGTCGCCGGTGTAAATCCAGTCTTCCCGCATGGTGTCGCGGGTCTTGTCGGGGCGGTTCCAGTAGATTGGGGCCGAGGAGTGGCCGCGCACGTACATCACGCCCTCTTCGCCGGGCCTTGCGGGCGCGCCCTCCGGCGTCAGCAGCTTGACCTCGTAGCCCGGCACCCGCGCCCCGGCGGCCCCGAGGCGATGATCGTCGAGGCGGTTGGAGAGATAGACGTGCAGGAGTTCGGTCGAGCCGAGCCCCTCGGTGGGGCCGTGGCCGGTCAGGGCGACCCATGCCTTGTAGACCTCCTCCGACAGGATCTCGGCGGCTGACATGCTCTGCCGGATCGACGAGAGGTCGGCCGATTGCGCCGCCGGGTGCCGGGTGATCGAGGTGAACAGCGTCGGCAGGCCGAAGAACACCGTGGGGCGGTAGGTCCCGATGGTGTCCAGCACCGCCTCGGCGCGCGGCTGGCCGGGCATCAGGACCGTTGTCGCGCCGACCGAGAAGGGAAAGGTGATCGCGTTGCCGAACCCGTAGGCGAAGAAGATCTTCGGGACCGAGAAGCAGATGTCGTCGGGCCGCAGGCGGAGCACCTGCTGGCCGAAGCTGGCCTCGGAATAGGCCATGTCGTGATGCAGGTGGACGATGCCCTTGGGCCGCCCCGTCGAGCCGGAGGAGTACATCCAGAAGGCCATGTCGTTCGGCCCGGTGTCGGCGCAGGCGAGCGTGTCGGGCTGATCCTTCAGAAAGTCCTCGGCGCTGACAAAGCCGTTGTCCGCGACGCTGCCGTTCACGGCCACCACCGTGGCGACCTCGGTGCCCTCGCGCACCGTCGGCCCGAAGTGCCGGGCGAGCCCTGCCTCGCAGACGGCGAGCCGCGCGCCGGTGTCCTTGAGGAAGTAGTTCAGCGTGTCGTCGGTGGTTTGAGTGTTCAGAAGCACCGGCACGAACCCGGCCCGGACCGCGCCGAAAAAGGCGGCGGGGTAGGCGGGCGTATCGTCGAGGAAGAACGGAATGCGCTCGCCCCGTTGCAGCCCCGCCGCGGCAAAGGCATTGCCCCAGCGCGCGGCCTCGGCGATCAGTTCGCGGTAGGTCAGCGTGCCGGCGGGCCCGATGACCGCCGGTTTGTCGGGGTTGCGCGCGAGGTTCTGCCAGAGCGTTTCGGAGCAGTTGGGATGCGCCGACCGGTCAAAGCCGATCTCGGCCGCGCCGGGGGTGTCGTCCCCCACCGGGTCGCTGATGGCGTCGGGGTGCGCGCGCTTCTCGGCTTCGTAGCGGGCGGTGAATTCGGGCGCCATCCGGCGGAGCCTGTCCATGTCCACCCGGCCCGAGCGGGTGATGTAGTCGAAGGCGAAGTCCAGCGGCGCCTTGTCGATCTTGGCGCCGAAGGTGTCGTACCAGGTGGCCGAGGTATTGGCGGCCTCCACGATCTTCTTCGCGATGGGCAGCCGTTCGGCCTCGAACCGATGGAGCGCCTTGCGCCAGTCCGGTTCGGCCTCGAGCGCGCCGATCAGCGCGATCACATCCTCCAGCGCCAGCCGTGTGCCCGAGCCGATCGAGAAATGCGCGGTATGCGCCGCGTCGCCCAGGATCACGTAGCGGTCGTGGACCCAGCGCGGGCACCAGAGGCGCGGGAACTGCCGCCAGATGGATTTGTTGGTGATGAGCTTGGCGCCGTCGAGCACCTCGGCGAAGAGGTCCTGGCACAGGGCCGCGCTCTCGGCCTCGTCCATCTGGCCAAAGCCGTAGCGTTCGAAGGTCTCGTGCTCGCATTCGACGATGAAGGTCGAGCGGTCGGGGGTGAAACGGTAGTGGTGGGCGTTCAGCGCGCCCTTGTCGGTACGGATGAAGCTTTGCGTCAGCGTATCGAAGGGGCGGTCGGTTCCGAACCACGCGAAGTGGCAGTTGAAATGCTCGACCTCGGGTGCAAAGGCGCTCTCGAAGCTCTGGCGCACGAGCGAGTTCAGCCCGTCGGCGCCCACCACGATATCGGCCTCCAGCGCGGCCAGATCCTCGATCCGCGTGTCAAAGCGCAGGTCGATGCCAAGACCCTCGGCATGGGTGCGCAGGATCTCGATTAGTTCGAGCCGCCCGAGCGCGGTGAAGCCGACGCCGTCGATGGTGATCCGGTCCTCCGGATGCTGCAGCGTCATGTTCTGCCAGCGCTCCATGTGGGGCAGGATCAGGTCGTGGATTTCCGGGTCGGCGGCCTTGAGAAAGGCCAGCGCCTGGTCCGAGAAGACGACGCCGAAGCCGAAGGTCGCGCCCTGCGGGTTCTGCTCGTAGACGGTGACTTCGACCTGCGGCATCCGGCGGCGCATCTGGATCGCCGCATAGAGCCCCGCCGGTCCTCCTCCGATGATCGCCATCTTGCTCAGCTGTGACATCGCTTTTCCTCCCGCTCGACATCCACCCGGGGAAAAGCTATCAGAATAATTGCGTATCACGCAATACGTTTCATATAGTGCAATAACCGCCATGCCGCACGAGATCCGCTACCAGGTTACCTTCGGCGATTGCGATCCCGCCGGAATCGTCTTCTATCCAAACGTTTACCGATGGATGGACCGCTGCTTTCACGACCTGCTCCGCAGTCGTGGCGGCCATGATGCACTCTGCAAATCGCTCGGGGCGCTCGGGGTCGGGCTGCGGAATGCGAGTGCCAGCTTCCTCCGTCCGATGCGCGACGGGGACGATCTGACGATTCTGATCGAGCTTCTGGAATGGTCGCCGCGGACCCTCACGGTTCACTATGTCGGGACTGTAGCCGGAGAGGTGGCCTTTACCGGGCAGGAGGCCCGCGCGTTGTTCGTTGCCACGCCCGCTGGTATGAAAGCGGGAGATTTGCAGCCGCTCAGGGACATGATCGACGACCATGGCGAAGGATAAGACCGACAACGAGACTGGCGGCGGAACTGGCGGGGGCATCCAGTCGCTCGATGCCGCGCTGAGGGTGCTGATGTTCATGGCATCGCGCCCGGGGCCGCTGTCGCTGTCGGAACTGGCGCGCGAGGTCGACATGCCGCCCTCCAAGGTGCACCGCTACCTCGCCTCCTTCCTTCACGCGGGTCTGGCCGAGCAGGGCGGGCGTTCGGGCAAGTATGACCTCGGGGCCGGTTCCATCCGTCTTGGCCTTGCGGCCATCGGGCGGCACGACTTCGTCAACAAGCCCTCGGCCCATCTCGAAGAGCTCCGCGATGCGACGGGGCTGACCGTGCTCCTCTCGGTCTGGGGCGGGGGCGGTGCGACCGTGGTGCGCTGGGAGCGTGCCGCCTCCCCCATCGTGACTTCGATGGGGTTGGGCACCACGCTGCCGCTGTTGAACTCGTCGACCGGCCGCATCTTTCTGGCCTACGCGCCGCAGGCCACGGTCCAGGCCCGGCTGGCCGAGGAACTGGCACAAGCGGCGCAGAATCCGGCGGTGCTCGGCGACGTGGAGCCGACGCGCTCGGGCGTCGACGCCCTGATCGAGCGGGTGCGCGGTATGGGCTACGCGACCGTCTATGGCGACTATATCCCCGGCCTCGTCGTGGTGGCGGCGCCGATCCTTGACTGGCAGGGCGAGGCACAGGCGGCGATCACCCTGATCGGAACCAATCCGAAGGTGGTGCAGGACGGATCGGACGAGATCGGGCACCTGCTGGACTTCTGCCGGGCCCATTCCTTTGCTTCGGTGGGGTCGGAGGGCTAGGCGATCCCGCCTGAGCCGGTGCCAGACCCGCAGCTGGCGCCCCTGTTGCCCGTCCTCGTTCCGGGGCGGCTTACGGAGGAAACCCTGCGCCGCGTTTTCCTGATCCTGACCGTGCTTCCGGCCCTGCAAAAAAGACGGGACGGGGCCTTCGTGGAGTCCGAGTCGCGACTTACATATGTGGGCATCGGGAAAGGGGCCGTCGTTCCGCCCGACCCGTGAAAGGAAGGTGAGGAAACCCCTGCCATTCGGAACCGGCCAAGGCCGGAGCTTACCCATGGTGACCGGGCCCCTCTGGCAAGCGTCTGCGGTACGCTTGTGATGTCGGCGCTGAAAATCTGTCAACCGCAGGGATCGGGCCAGCAGGCGATGCCGGTCGGTGCGTCATGCCCCCGGGCGCGGCCGGTCAGGTCCCGAAAGGAACGTCGACATGACCACCAATTCACCTTCGGGCCGCGTGATGGCGAGCTACTTCACCTGGGCCTTCGTCGTCACCGTGGCCGGGCTGGCCCTCGGCAGCCTCGTCGGCTGGTTCTACACCGGCACGCTTGGCGGCGTGCTGTCCTATCTCTTCATCTGCTCCGTGCTCGCGGTGCTCGAGATCTCGCTGTCCTTCGACAATTCCATCGTCAACGCAAACAAGCTGAAGTCGATGCGCCCGGAATGGCAGCGGCGGTTCCTGACGTGGGGCATCCTGATCGCGGTCTTCGGGATGCGGATCGTCTTTCCGCTGCTGATCGTCGTCGTCGCGGCGGGGATCGGGCCGGTGCAGGCGATCTATCTCGCGGCGTCCGACCCCGCGCAGTACGGCCGGATCATGCATGCCGCGCATCTGCCCATCACCGCCTTTGGCGGCACCTTCCTGATGATGGTCGGGCTGAGCTATTTCTTCGATCAGGAGAAGAACATTCACTGGGTCCGCTGGATCGAGGAGAAGATGGCCCATTCGGCCACCGTGCGCGGGATCGAGGTGGCGATTGTCCTGCTGCTGGCGCTGCTGTTCTCCTCCGCCCTGCCGGACGCGAAGGGAGAGGTATTCATGGATGCCGCCATCATGGGCCTGCTGACCTTCCTCGTCGTCGAGGTCGTCGGCGGGCTGATCGACGCGGGGAACGCGACGCGGGCGGCGGCGGGCGGCGGCATCGGGGCGTTTCTCTACCTCGAGGTGCTGGACGCCTCCTTTTCCTTCGATGGGGTGATCGGGGCCTTCGCGCTCAGCCAGAACATCTTTGTCATCGCCATCGGGCTGGGGATCGGGGCGATGTACGTCCGGTCGATGACGATCATGCTGGTTGAGAAGGGGACGCTGTCGGAATACCGCTATCTGGAACACGGGGCCTTCTACGCCATCCTGTCGCTGTCGATCGTCATGTACGCGCAGGCGCTGGTGCATATCCCGGAGGTCGTGACCGGGCTGCTCGGGGCAGGGTTGATCCTGATCGCCTTCCTGTCGTCGGTGCGGTGCAAGGTCCCGGCCTGACGGTTCATGGGGCGACTGGGCCGGGCGCTATGTCGCCCGGCCTGTTGGTGCCCTGACGCGCGGGCCTACAGCGCGTCGAGTTCTGCCTTCTGCCCGGCGTCGAACCGCAGGGCGGCCGCCTCGATGTTCTCGCGCAGGTGGGCGCGGCGCGAGGTGCCAGGGATCACGAGGATGTTAGGGCTGCGCGCCAGCAGCCACGCCAGCGCGACCTTCTGCGGGCTGGTTCCCATCGACCCGGCCACGCCATCCAGCACCGCCGATTGCAGCGGGCTGAACCCGCCGAGCGGGAAGTAGGGCACATAGGCGATGCCATCCTCGGCCAGCGCGTCGATCAGCGAGTCATCGTCGCGGTGGGCAAGGTTGTAGTGGTTCTGGACGCAGACCACCGGGGCGATGTCGCGCGCGACCCGGACCTGTTCGGCGGTCACGGTGCTGACGCCGATATGGCCGATCAGCCCCTCCTCCTGCATCGCCCGCATGGCCCGCATGGGGGTGGCGATATCGTCCTCCGCACCGCCCATCCGCAGGTTCACGATGTCGATCCGGTCGAGCCCGAGCCGGTCGAGATTGTCCTCGACGGACTGGCGCAGGAAGGCATCGTCGCGCCGGAGGTTCCAGCCGCCGCTCTCGTCGCGCCACGCCCCGACCTTGGTGACGAGGACAAGGTTGCCCGGGTAGGGGTGCAGCGCCTTGCGGATGATCTCGTTGGTGACATGGGGGCCATAGAAGTCGCTGGTGTCGATGTGGTCGATGCCGAGCGCGAGCGCCTCCTGCAGCACCGCCACCGCCTCGTCCGGGTCCTTCGGCGGCCCCATCACGTGCGGACCGGCAAGCTGCATCGCGCCGTAACCCATGCGGTTCACGGTGAGGTCGGTTCCGGGAAAGGTAAAGCGGCCGGCGGCCATTGCGGGGCGTGTCATGTCTGGTCTCCTTGAGTGCTGCCGGAGAGATGGGGGACTGCGAGCTGTTTGAAAACGGCGCTCAATCCGAATAGGCTGATCGACATGACGAACAATCTTGATGATCTCAGCGTTTTCATCGCGGTCGTGCGGGCCAATGGTTTTCGCAGCGCCGCCCGCACCCTCGGAATGTCACCGGCAACCGTGAGCGAGACCGTCGCGCGGCTCGAGGCGCGGCTCGACACCCGGCTGCTGACCCGCACCACCCGCAGCGTGGCACCGACCGAGGCGGGCCGGGAGCTTGCCGACCGCATCGCGCCACTGCTGGCGGAGGCGGCAGACGCGCTCGACACCGTGCGCAGCCGCAGCGGGACCCTGCAGGGCAGGCTTACGCTGAACGTGCCCGGGGCGGTGATGGTCGACATCCTGCCGCCGCTGATCGAGGCCTTCATGGCCGAACACCCCGGCGTCGAGGTCGAGATCATGGTGGAGGATCGCATGGTCGATGCGGTCGCCGCGAACTGCGACGCCGGTATCCGCTATGGCGAGGCGCTGGCGCAGGACATGATCGCCGTGCCGCTGGGGCCCCGGCGCCAGCAGGCGGCGCTGGCGGCGTCGCCCGCCTATCTCGAACGTGCCGGAACCCCGGAACATCCCCGCGACCTGTTGCAGCACGACTGCCTGCGGGGCCGTTTCAGCAGCGGGGCGCTGGTGCCCTGGGAATTCGAGCGCGCGGGCGAGACGATCACCCTCGACGTCCGCGCGCGGCTGACCATCGGCACCGGCGGTTCGGCGGCGATGATCGGGCACGCGATCTCGGGCATGGGGCTCTGCTTCGTCTTCCGGAACTGGCTGGAGCCGCATTTCGCAAGCGGTGCGCTGGTCCCGGTCCTGCCCGACTGGTGGCCCGAGTTCGAGGGCCCGTTCCTCTACTTCCACGGCCGCCGCCCCCCGGCCCCGCTGCGGGCCTTCGTCGATTTCCTGCGCAGCAGGCAACGCGACGGGGCGGCGTAGCGTCCTAGTCGCCGGACAGAACGGCGCGCACCTCGCGGTCTGCCAGCGTCAGGTCCAGCAGGTTTCGGGTGCGCTCCACGATGGCGTCGATCTCGTCGCCGGTACAGCAGAGCGGCGGCGCGTAGCCGAGGACCCCGTTGCCAAAGGCCCGCAGGATCAGGCCCTGTTGCCAGGCGCCGTCGAAGAAGCGTCGTGCCGGGTCGAGTTCTGCGGGCAGGGGGGCCTTGGTCTCCTTGTTGGCGACCAGTTCCACCGCCGCCAGCATCCCGCGCCCGCGGACCTCGCCGACGAGGGGATGGTCCGAGAGACCTCCGAGCCCTTCGAGCAGGCGCAGACCGGCCTCGCGCCCATTGGCCAGCAGGCCGCCTTCGTAGAGCCGCAGCACCTCGAGCCCGACCGCTGCCGAGACGGGGTGGCCAGAGTAGGTAAAGCCATGCCCGACAGCGGCCTTTCCCGCGCCGTCGGCGATGGTTTCGTAGACCGTCTCGCTCAGGAACACGGCGCCCATAGGCGCGTAGCCCGAGGTCAGGCCCTTTGCCGTGGTCATCAGGTCGGGCACGATGCCCTCGTCCTCGCAGGCGAAAAGGGGGCCGGTGCGGCCAAAGCCGGTGATGACCTCGTCGGCGATAAACAGGATGTCATTCTCGGCGCAGACCGCGCGCATGGCCCTGACCCAGCCCGGCGGCGGCACGAGGACGCCGCCGGAGCCCTGGATCGGCTCGACGTAGAAGGCGGCGACCCTCTCCTCGCCGATCTCCCTGATCTTTGCGCGCAGCGCGGCGGTCGAGGCGGCGATGATGTGGGCGGGGGCCGACCCGACGGGATTGCGGTAGCTGTAGTGGGAGGGGATCTTGTGCTGCCAGTCCCAGGGCGCGCCGAAGCCCGTATGGAACAGCGGCAGGGCGGTCAGTCCGGCCCCGGCGGAGGACGAGCCGTGATAGCCCTGTTCCAGCGAGATGAACTGGTCGCGCTGCGGCTGGTTGCGCGCATGCCAGTAGTAGCGGACGAAGCGGATCGTACTATCGACCGCATCCGAGCCGCCCAGCGTGAAATAGACGTGGTTGAGGTCGCCGGGCGCGCGCTCGGCAAGGGCGGCGGCAAGGCGGATGGGGGCCTCGGCACCAAGATCGAAGTAGCCGGTGGCATAGGGCAGGCGGCGCATCTGTTCGGCGGCGGCTTCAACGATGCTCTCGTGGCCATAGCCTGCGTTGACGCACCAGAGCCCCGAGAACCCGTCGATCAGTTCGCGCCCCTCGCTGTCGGTGACTCGCGCGCCTTGCGCCGAGGAGAGGAGGCGGACGCCCGTCGCTTCGTGCCCGCGCCACGAGGCGACGGGGTGAACAAGGTGGGCGCGGTCGAGTTCGACAAGGGAATTTGCGGTCATTGAAGGATCTCTGGGTGAAAGGTCAGCGGGAGGAGGTGGAGCTACGCGCCGGCGAGGTGCAGGGCCTTGGTTTCGAGGTATTCCTCGATCCCCGCGTGGGCGCCTTCGCGGCCCAGGCCCGACATCTTGACCCCGCCGAAAGGGGCGACCTCGCTCGAGATCGCGCCGGTGTTCAGGCCGAGCATTCCGAATTCGAGGGCGTCGCTGACGCGGAAGGCACGGTCGAGGTCGCGGGTGTAGAAATAGGCGGCAAGGCCATAGGGCGTGTCGTTGGCAAGGGCGATGGCCTCCTCCTCGGTCTCGAACCGGAAGACCGGCGCGACCGGGCCGAAGGTCTCTTCGCTCGCCAGTTGCATATCGGCCCGGGCCCCCGTCAGGACGGTGGGGCAGGCGTAGTGCGCGGGCAGGTCGCGCTGCGCGGTAAGGCGCCGCGCGCCCCGGGCGAGGGCGTCGGCGACGTGGCCATTGATCTTGTTGATCGCGGCGGCGTTGATCATCGGTCCGATATCCGTTCCGGGCGCGGTGCCCAGGCCGACCTTCAGCGCGTCGACCCGGGCGGCCAGCCGCTCGACAAAGGCATCATGGATGCCGGACTGGACGAGGAACCGGTTGGCGCAGACGCAGGTCTGTCCCCCGTTGCGGAATTTGGACGCCATTGCGCCCTCGACGGCAAGGTCCAGGTCGGCGTCGTCGAAGACGAGGAAGGGCGCGTTGCCGCCCAGTTCGAGCGAGAGCCGTTTCACCGTGGGCGCGCATTGCGCCATCAGCAGGGCGCCCACGCGGGTCGAGCCGGTAAAAGACAGTTTGCGGACCGTCGGGCTGGCAGTCAGCACCTGTCCGATGGTTTCCGGGCGACCCGTCACAACGTTGATCACACCGGCGGGAATGCCCGCCCGTTCCGCCAGCAGGGCGAGGGCCAGCGCGGTGAAGGGCGTGAAGTCCGAGGGCTTGATGACCACGGTGCAGCCTGCCGCGAGGGCGGGAGCGACCTTGCGCGTGATCATGGCGGCGGGAAAGTTCCAAGGGGTGATGATCGCGCAGACCCCGACCGGATCCTTGCTGACCAGAACCCGGCGGCCGCGTTCGGGCAGGAGGCTGCCCTCGATCCGGCGGGCCTCTTCGGCGAACCACTTGATATAGCTCGCGGCGTAGCGGATTTCGCCCGCGGCCTCCGACAGGGGCTTGCCCTGTTCCGCAGTCAGGATGCGGGCGAGGTCGTCCACACTGGCGATCATCAGGTCGTGCCAGCGCATCAGCGCCGCGGCCCGGTCTGCGTTCGGAACCCTGCGCCACGTCCGGAAGGCCGCCTCGGCTGCTGCGATGGCCTCTGCCGTCTCGTCCGCGCCGCACTCCGGGACGCGGCCCATGACCTGCCCCGTGGCCGGGTCATGCACCTGCAACGTGGCCGTCCCGGTCCAGGCCCCGCCGATCAGGGCGCGTTCGCGAAACAGGTCGGGGTCTTGCAGGCTCATCCGGCTCTCCTTTGGCGGGTCCGGGCCACAGGGGTGGCCCGTTCGACCGCAGGTCTACCGCGCGCGGCGCGGGCCGGATTGACGCGATCGGTAGGAACCGCCGCCGGTTGCTTCCTCCGCATCGGTGGAGACAACGCGACAGGGCCGCCCGGGGGTACGGACGACCCTGCTGTTCGGTCCTGACCCGGGGTGTCAGCCGAGCACGGTTTCGACCGCGCGCTGCGTGGCTCCGACGATCAGGTCGGCCTCCTCCCGGGTCAGGCAGAAGGGCGGGGCGAAGCCGAGGATGTCGCCCTGTGGCATGGCCCGTCCGATCACCTTGTCCTGGCTCAACAGTGCCGCCGACACCTGCGGTCCGATCTTCCGCGCCGGATCGAAGAAGCGGCGGTCGGCCCGGTCCTCGACGAACTCGACGGCGCAGAGCATCCCCTCGCCCCGGATGTCGCCGACGTTCGGATGGTCGCCTAGTGCGGCCTTCATCGCCTCGTTCAGATAGGCGCCGACGCTGGCCGCGTTGTCGATCAGCCCGAGGCTGTCGATCAGCTTGAGGTTGGCGACCCCGGCGGCTGCCCCGATGGGGTGGGCGGAATAGGTCCAGCCATGACCGATGGCTCCGTTCTCGTCGGTTCCCTGTTCGAGGACCTTCCACATCCGGTCTCCGACGATGGACCCCGAGAGCGGCGCGTAGGCCGAGGTCAGCCCCTTGGCGATGGTGATCAGGTCGGGGCGGATGCCATAGTGGTCCGAGCCGAACATGCTCCCCAGCCGCCCGAAGCCGGTCACGACCTCGTCGGCGATCAGCAGGATGTCGTACTTGTCGAGCACGGCCTGGATCGCAGGCCAGTAGCCTTCGGGCGGCGGAACGATCCCGCCGGTTCCGAGCACCGGCTCGCCGATGAAGGCGGCGACAGTGTCAGGCCCCTCGCTCAGGATCTGCGCCTCGAGTTCACTGGCGCAATGGGCGACGAATTCGGCCTCGCTCATCGGCAGGTCGTCGCGGCGGAAGTAGTCGGGCGCGATGGTGTGCTTGACCTGAACCAGCGGCAGGTCGAACTTCTTGTGGAACAGCTCCAGCCCGGTCAGCGATCCGGTCATCAGGCCGGAGCCGTGATAGCCGCGCCAGCGCGAGATGATCTTCTTCTTCTCGGGGCGGCCGAGGATGTTGTTGTAATACCAGACCAGCTTGATGTTGGTCTCGTTCGCGTCCGAACCGCCGAGCCCGAAATAGACCTTCGACATTCCCTTGGGCGCCCGCTCCAGCACCATCTGTGCAAGGGTGATCGACGCCTCGGTCCCGTGGCCCACGTAGGCGTGGTAATAGGCCAGTTCCTTCGCCTGCTCGGCAATCGCCTCGGCGATTTCGGGGCGGCCATAACCGACATTCACGCAGTAGAGACCTGCAAAGCCGTCGAGCAGGCGGTTGCCGTCGCGGTCCTCGATGTGAACGCCCGATGCGGTCCGGATCACCCGGCTGGGAGACACGCCCCGGGCATGCTGGGCAAGGTGGGTCGAGGGGTGAAAGAAATTCTCCCGGTCCCAGCGGTCGAGTTGGTCGTTGGTCAGCATCTCTGCTCCTTCCTTCTGTGTCATGCCCAGTCGCGGCAGACGTACTTGATTTCCATGAATTCGCGCATGCCGGTCGCCGCGCCCTCGCGCCCGAGGCCGGACTGCTTGGTGCCGCCGAAGGGAATGGGCGCGCCGGTTACCTTGGTCCGGTTCACCGCGACCATGCCGAACTGCAGGGCGCGGCTCAGGCGGTAGATGCGGCGGGGGTCGATGCTGTGCAGGTAGGCCACCAGACCGTACTCGGTGTCATTCGCGCGGCGGATGACCTCCTCCTCGGTGTCGAATGGCGTGATCGCCGCGACCGGGCCGAAGGTTTCCTCGCGCATGATCCGCGCCGTGTCGGGCACATCGGTCAGAACCGTCGGCTGGTAGAACAGCGGCCCCGCCGGGTGCGCCGCGCCCCCGCAGGCGAGCCGGGCACCGCAACTCAGCGCGTCCGCCACGTGCTCGGCCTGCTTGGCCACGGCCGCCTCGTTCATCAGCGGGCCGATATCGGGGTCTGCCATGCCCTCGCCCACGGAGAGGGCGCGCGTGGCCTCGGCAAAGCGCTCGCAGAACGCGTCGTAAACCGCGCGTTCCACGTAGATGCGGTTGGCGCCAAGGCAGTCCTGCCCGGAGGTGGCGAACTTGGCCTTCACGGTCTCGGCCACGGCGGCGTCGAGGTCGGCATCGGCGAAGACGATGACAGGCGCATGGCCGCCGAGTTCCAGAACCAGCCGTTTCACCGTGTCCGCCGACTGGCGATAGAGCAGCTTGCCGATCCCGGTCGACCCGGTGAACGACAGGGCCCGCACCCGGGTGTCCTGTGTCCAGGGTTCGACGATGGTTGCGGGGTCGCCCGTCACCACGTTCAGCACGCCTGCAGGCAGCCCGGCGCGTTCGGCCAGTTCCGCCAGCGCGAGGGCGGAATAGGGCGTTTCGCCCGACGGGTGGGCGACGATGGTGCATCCTGCGGCCAGCGCGGCGGCGGCCTTGCGGGTCAGCATGGCGGAGGGAAAATTCCACGGTGTGATCAGGGCCACCACGCCGACCGGCTCCAGCCAGAGTTCGACCTCGGCATCCGGCAGGTGGCTGGTCACGCCCTCGATGTCCGGGCGCTTGGCCTCCTCGGCGTAGAATTCGACGAAAGAGGCGGCATAGTCGATCTCGCCCCGAGCCTCGGAGAGCGGTTTGCCCTGCTCCAGCACCATGATCCGCGCCAGGTCTTCGCGGTGGGCGAGGATCAGGTCGTGCCAGCGTCGCAGCACGGCCGAGCGGTCCTGTGGCAGGCTCTGTGCCCAGCCGCCAAACGCGCGCTGCGCTGCGTCGACGGCCGAACGCGCCTCGGCCCCCGACAGCGAGGCCACGTCGCCGATGGTTTCAAGGTTGGCGGGGTTTCGCACCGCGAAGGTTGCCCCGGACTCGGCGGCTCTCCACTTGCCGTCGATGTAGGAAAAGCTGCGCAACAGCCGTTTGTCGGCAATGTCGCTTCTGGCCGTGATCGCGTGATCGAGCATGTTCGCCTCCGAATACATGGGGCGAGGCTAGGACGGCGACAGAAGGGCCCGAGACCGAATTTCACGCCGTTCGGAGAGGATCTCTCCTGCAAGTCGGCGGGCAGGAGAGAAATCCTCTCAGCCCGCGATCAACTCGGCAAAGGGCAGCACGCCATCGGTCTTGACCGGTTTGGTCACGAAGTAGGTGAAGTAGCGGGCGATCCCCATGCGCGCATCCAGCATCTCGTCGACGAGCCGCTGGTAGGCGTCGATGTCGCGGGTCACGATCTGGAGGATGTAGTCGAACCCGCCACCCAGCGCCCAGCATCCGATGACCTCGTCATAGCGCTGGACGTTGGCCTCGAAGGTGCGAAAGCTGGCGGCGGTGTGATCGGCAAGTTCCGCCGTCAGGAAGACGACGATATGCGGCCCGAGCTTTCGCAGGCTGATGCGGGCGCGGTAGCTTTCGATCAGGCCAGCCTCTTCCAGCCGTTTCAGTCGGTTCCAGCAGGGCGTGGCCGACAGGCCGACCTTTTCGGCGAGGGCCGCCTTCGAGATGCGACCGTCGACCGAGAGGGCGCGCAGGATGTCGATGTCCTTCTGATCCAGTCTCGTCATGTCTTGGCTCTTGCGCCGGCCCTTGTTCCGTCGGTTCATGAGAAATGCCCCAGTCTCGATGAAACCGGGGCGTTTCATCGAGACTGGGGCAATCCGGTCGGTACTGCAACCCGGAGGCGTCAGGCGGTTTCGGCCTCGGCCTTCATGGCTTCCATGTCGCTGAAGCGGTCGCCGATGCGCGGATGGGCGCGCCCGCCGTCCGAAGCGCCGATCGCGATGAGGATCTCGTCGGGTCCGGGTGCGTCCGCGATCTGGAAGTTCGTGGTCAGGAAGTGCGACCGCTTGCCGGTCTCGCTCTTGTGGATCATCGGCAGCGACATCAGCGCGCCGGGCGCGTTCCGGGTGTTGGTGAAGCTCAGGTAGGCGGTGCCGTGCACCGCTTCGCGGAACTGGTTGCCGAACCGCAGGGTGTGGATCAGCGCCGAGGCGTGCTCGATCTCGCCATTGACCCCGACGCAGGCCGCCTTGCCGAAGGCTTCCACCATGTCCGGCGCCATCAGGTCGGTCAGGCGGCGGGTCATCTCCGCCCCGAGGCCCGGCGCGATCCGCCGGATTTCGGTATCCAGATCCTCGACATAGCCCTGTCCGGCCCACGGGTTCGGCAGGACGGCGGCGATCACCACCGAGGTGATGGGGCGCGGGGCGGGACGCCCGGCCTCGATCACCGTTTCTTCGACAAAAGCTGCGAACTTGCGAACGCCAAGAGACATGGGGACACCTTCGTTATTGTTTCACACCCTCTATAGGTGCGGTCGCATCCTTGGTTCTTCCTATGTTTCGAGGGTCGTGATTTGACATTCATGCTCTGAAGGGGAGTATGAATTCGGGCCCGCCGTGGGTCATGCTCGTGCGCGGCCCGGCGTGGCCACATCACCGCAGAGGAGCCTTTCCGCCATCGACTGGAAAGCCAAACTATCTTCCCTGACGCAGGCCGTGACCCTGATCAACGGCACGGGAAACATCGAGGCCATCCTTGAAAACCTCGTGGCGACCGCCTGCAAGCAGGTCGGCTGGGCGCTGGGCTCGATCATGTCGATCGATGCCGAGCACGGCTTTGCCTATGTCATGGCGCGGCACGATCCCACGCTGATCCAGCGCACGCTGCCGGACCGCTGGGAGCTGGCCACCAGCCCCTCGCTGATCGCGTTGCAACGCAACCAGCCGATCTATGTGCCCGACATCCGCGAGTCCGACGAGTTTCACGGCTACCGCATCGAATCCTATGAACGTGACTATCGCTCGATCCTCGTGATCCCGATGAACTGCGTCGATTTCAACGGGCGTCCGATGGTGCTGAACCTGCTGTCTCGCCAGGTGTCCGAGTTGTCGGACGAAGATCAGGCCGTGCTGGACATGGTGGTTCAGCTGGGTGTGACCGCGGTCGAGCAGGAGCGGCGGGTGCAGGCGGCCCGGCAGGACGCCGAGCGGCAGCAGATGGCGCTTGCGACGCACACGGCGCTGCTGGATCACGCGCTGACGGACAGTTCGGTGCTCTCGCTCAGCGAACTGGTGAATGCACGGCTGCACGTTCCGCTGGTGATCGTCGATTTCACCATGTCGCAGGTCGTCCCCGGGCGCTCGCCCGACCAGAGGCGGTTCACCGACCGCCAGTGGCAGGCCGAGGTGCAGCGTGTCTTTGGTCCGCAGCTTCTCAAGGTGGCGCGGGATACGCTCGAGAGATCGGGGAACGGCAAGGTGTCGATCCGTCTGGACGACGGCGCCGATGCCATCCGGATCGAGGGCACGGTGCAGGCGCTGGAGGTGGATGCCGACAGGGTTGGCGCGCTGGTGGTGTTCGATCAGGACGCGGCGCCCGACCTGATGGAACTGATGGTTCTCGACAGCGCGCGTTTTGCGCTCAGCGTGGTGATGATGCGCAACTTCATCCGCTTCCGGTTCGAGACGCGGACCCAGTCCGAGTTGTTCTACGAGATCATCGAGCGGCGCTGGCGCGATGCCGGTGACCTGCTGCTCCGGGCCCAGCGGCTGGGCCTCGATTTCGAACGCCGCCAGCAGATGCTGGTGGTCGATCTTGGCGGCGCGGAGCGGGTTACCGCCAGCATGACGGTCGATCTGCACCGCGCCCTGACCCGTTTTGTGCAGGCGCAGGGCACCGAGGTCTCGGTGCTGAGCGTGGATGGCGCGATGGTGTGCCTCTGCCCCCTGGCCGAGGATGACCCGGCCGAACGCACCGCCAAGCTGGCCGAGAGGGTTGCGCGCGAGGTGGGGCGCTACCTCGGGCAGACGCCGGTGGTGGTGGCCAGTCAGCCCTGCCAGCACCTTGGCGACTACCCCGAAGCCTGGGAACGGGCGCGCCGGGTGGTCGAGATCGCGCGTTCGCTCGGTCGGACTGGGGCGCTCTCGCTGCAGGACTTCGGCCCGATGCCGATGCTGGCTGCCGCCGCCGGGGTGGACGAGGTGCGCCTGTTCCTCTCCGAGGTCCTCGGGCAGGTCGTCGAGCACGACCGCGAGAACGACACGCCATACCTCGAAACGCTGGAAATCTACCTGCGGGAACGTGGCCGCAGCCAGGCTGCCGCCGATGCCATGGGGCTCCACGTCACCACGCTGCGCTACCGGCTCAAGCGGATCGAGGAACTCTTTGGGATCAACGTCGAAGCCCCGGATCGGCGGTTCTCGGTCGAGCTTGCGATCCAGTTGCAGAAGATGATGACGGGCGTCTGAACCCCCGTCATCGCCGCTCTCTCGGCGCCGAAAATCCTTCCTCCGAAACGAAGCAAAGATATTCCGATCTCTCCTGAGAATGTCAGGAAGAATCCCCCTCCCTCGTCCCGTTACCGTCCCCACATCAAGCAAGGGAAAGACGGAACGGATGCTTTCAGCACTGGCGACGGAGGAGATCACGATGGACCCAAAGGCTCTGAGGCAGGCTTTCGGCACCTTCGTCACGGGGGTCACTGTCATCACGGCCCGCGACCGCGATGGAACGCCGCGCGGGATGACTGCCAACTCCTTCACCTCGGTTTCGCTCGACCCGCCGCTCCTGCTGGTCTGCGTCGGGAAATCGGCGGGCAGCTACCCGGTGTTCAGCACGACCGAGTCCTTCGCGGTGAACATCCTGCACGAGGGTCAGACCCACATCTCGGGCACCTTCGCCTCCAAGTCGGCCGACAAGTTTCAGGGCATTTCGCACGACAGCGTGCACACCGGGGCGCCGGTTCTGACCGACAGCCTGACGTGGTTCGACTGCTCGCTGCACCAGCGCGTTGATGCCGGGGACCACGTGATCCTGATCGGACAGGTCCAGGCCTTCGGCACCAGCACCGCCGCGCCGCTCGGCTTCTGCCGGGGCGCCTATGCCAGCGTGAAGGATCCGCTGCCGACAGGCTGGCTCGACACTCACGGCATGGTGGTGAGCTATCTTGTCGAGACCCAGCGCGGAGTCCTGCTGCGGGATGACGGGAAGGGTGGTTTCGTTCTGCCGCGCGCGCGCCGCAGGCGGCCCGAGGCGCAACTGCTGCTGGAAGGCAGCGCCGGTCTGCAGCTCTTCCCCGAGACCATGTTCCTCTACTCCGTCTTCGACGTCGCGGACGACGATCCGGGCCAGCTGATCTATCGCGCGCGCCTCGCCGGAGACGCCCTGCCGATGGATCTGCCGGCTGACCTGCACGTCTTCGACTTCGACGACATTCCCTACGACGCCATTCCGACGAACGAGATGCGCTCGGTGCTGCGCCGCTATGCCCGCGAGCGTAGCGACCGGCGGTTCAGCATCTTTGTCGACTCCGACGATGGCGGACGCGTCGCGATCCTCGACGGCGACACGCGCTCCTGGGCGCAACACCAGAACGACATTCAGTAAATCAGGAGACACTTCGTGCAAACCACCGTCAAATCCCTGGAAGGATCACGTCAGGAGCTTTTCATCGGCGGCCAGTTCCGCGCGCCGCGCAGCGCGAGCTATCTCCAGAGTTTCGATCCGACCACCGGCAAGCCCTGGTACGAGTTCGCCGAGGCGAATGCCGAGGACGTCGACGCGGCCATCGCCTCGGCGACCGAGGCGTTCCACAGCACGGCTTGGCGGCGGATCACCCCGACCGAACGGGGCAAGCTGGTCCGGCGGCTGGCCGAACTGGTGCTGGAGCACGCCGACGAACTGGCCCTGATCGAGACGCGCGACAACGGCAAGCTGATCAAGGAAATGAAGGCGCAGATGCGCGCCATGCCTGACAGCTACAGCTATTTCGCCGGGATGGCCGACAAGCTGCAGGGCGATACGATCCCCGTCAACAAGCTGGATTCGCTGAATTATTCGCAGCGCGAAGCGCTGGGCGTGGTGGCGATGATCACGCCCTGGAACTCGCCTCTGATGCTGCTGACCGGGACGCTCGCGCCCTGTCTCGCCATCGGCAACACCGTCGTCATCAAACCCTCGGAGCACGCGACCGCGTCGACGCTGGCGCTGGCCGAGCTGGTCGTCGAGGCCGGGATTCCGGCGGGCGTGGTGAATGTGGTGACGGGGACCGGCTCGGTCACCGGCGAGGCGCTGACCCGTCATCCCGGGATCGCCAAAATCGTCTTTACCGGCAGCACCGCCACGGGCCGCCGGATCGCCGCCAACGCCGCGGCGAACCTCGTGCCCTGCCAGATGGAGCTGGGCGGCAAGTCGCCCCACGTTGTCTTCTCGGACGTGGACATCGAGCGCGCGGTGAACGGCGTCGTATCGGGGGTGTTCGCCGCCGCCGGGCAGACCTGCGTGGCCGGATCGCGCTGCTTTGTCGAGGAGAGCGTCTACGGCGACTTCCTCGACGCGCTGATCGAACGGACCCGGCGCATCACCGTGGGCCACCCGATGGACGAGGCCACCGACATCGGGCCCCTCGCGCTGAAGTCGCAACTGGAGAAGGTCGAAGGCTATGTCGCCTCTGGCGTGTCCGAGGGGGCGACCGTCGCGATCGGCGGGCGCCGTCCGCAGAACGGCGACCTAGGAGAGGGCTGGTACTTTGAGCCCACGGTCATGACCGACGTGACCAACGACATGAGCTTCATGCGGGACGAGCTGTTCGGGCCGGTCGTCGGGGTCATGCCCTTTACCGACGAGGCCGAGATGATAGCGCTGGCCAACGACACCGAATACGGCCTCGCCTCGGGCATCTGGACCCGCGACATCGACCGCGCGATGCGCTTCGCCAATCAGGTCGATGCGGGCACCGTCTGGATCAACACCTATCGCTCGGCCGCCTACATGTCCGCCAACGGCGGCTTCAAGAACAGCGGCTATGGCCGGCGCGGCGGCTTCGACGTCATGCGCGAGTTCTCGCGCTCCAAGAACGTGCTGATCGATTACTCGGGCGCCATGCAGGACCCCTTCGTGATCCGCCTCAAGTGACCCCGGGACAACAAGAATTTTGACAGGAGTAGCAGCATGAAGTTCGCCGTATCGCTTACAATGGAACGGTTCTCGCCAGAGACGCCGATGACCGAGGTCAAGCAGAACCTGCTCGAGCTTGCCCAGATGGCCGACGAGGGCGGGTTCGAGACGCTCTGGACCGCCGAGCATCACACCATCGAATGCACCATTTCCCCCAATCCGTTTCTCACGCTGACCTGGCTGGGCCAGCACACCGACCGCATCCGCCTCGGGACCTCGACGCTGGTGGCACCCTACTGGAGCCCGATCCGCCTCGCTGGCGAGTCCGCGATGTGCGACCACCTCATCAACGGGCGGCTCGAGTTCGGGATCGCGCGCGGGTCCTACCAGTACGAGTTCGACCGCATGGCCGGTGGCATGCCGCAGCAGGAAGGCGTCGCCTACCTCAAGGAGCTGGTCCCGGCGGTCAAGGCACTGTGGCACGGCGACTATGCCCACGAGGGCCACTACTGGAACTTCCCCAAGACGGCTGCCGTGCCCAAGCCGGTGCAGAAGCCGCATCCGCCGATCTGGGTCGCGGCGCGTGATCCGGGCACCTTCGACTGGGCCGTCGCGAACGGCGCCAACCTGATGACGACACCGCTGTCGGCGCCCGCCGCCGAGATCGCCGTGCTGGGCGAGAAATTCCGCAAGGCCGTGGCCGATCACCCGGAGGTGCCGACGCCGCGCCTGATGATGCAGCGCCGCACCTGTGTCTACGACCATGCCGACGGCTGGGAAGATGCGGTCCGCCATTCGAGCGACTACGGCCGCCACTTCGAGAACCTGATGCAGAACATCGGCGGCGTGACCAACGGGTTCCCCGAGCCGGTGCCCTACGAGAAGGTGAAGGGAAAGGAAAACTACGACCCCGCGAACATTCGCAAGAACCTGATGTTCGGCACGCCGGACGAGGCCATCGAGAAGCTGCTGGATTACGAGGCCGCCGGTGTCGACCAGTACTGCCTGGGCCTCACCTTCAACCTGCCGTTCGAGATGCAGAAAACGACCCTGCGGCTCTTCATCGACGAGATCATGCCGGTGTTTGCCGAGCGTGAGCGCGACGCCGCGCGCGGCACCGCCGCCGTGGCCGGGGCCTGAGCATGGGCCCGGTGACAGGGCGCCATTCGGTCGGGGGCGTCGAGCTGAACTATCGGCTCGACGGCACCGGTCCCGAACCGCTGGTCTGTATCCACGGGGTCGGGTCCTATCTCGAAGCCTGGCAGGGCGTGGTCGCCCGGCTGGGCGGGGCCTTCACCGTGCTGACCTTCGATCTGCGCGGGCATGGCCGGTCGTCGCGGGTGATGGGGCGCTACGAGATCGACGATTTCGTGGGCGAGGTCCTTTCACTGGCCGATCATGTCGGCTTTGACCGCTTCAACCTTGCCGGTTTCTCGCTCGGCGGGCTGATCGCGCAGCGGCTGGCGCTGACCCATCCCGAGCGGCTGCAGCGGCTGATCCTGCTCTCCACCGTCGCCGGGCGCACCCCGGAGGAGCAGGAGCGGGTTCGCGCACGGCTCGCGGCACTGGAAAGCGGTGAACGTGGCGCGCATTACGACAGTTCGCTGTCGCGGTGGTTGACCGAGGGCTTTCAGGAGGCCAACCCCGAACTGATTGCCCAGCTGCGCAGGCGCAACGCCGAGAACGATCCGGATTGCTATGCCTCGGCCTATCGCGTTCTGGCCGAGACCGACTTTGGCGGGTTTCTCGACCAGATCCGCGTTCCCACCCTGATCGCGACGGGCGAAGACGACATCGGATCGAACCCGCGCATGGCCCGCTACATGCACGACCGCATTCCCGGCTCGCGGCTGCAGATCCTGCCCGGGCTGCGCCATTCGATCCTGACCGAGGCACCCGATCAGGTTGCCGCCCTGTTCCGTGATTTCCTGGCAAGCGAGGAGACCCAAGTTGGATAGCGATCTGCGAGATGCCGGCGAAGCCATTCGCCGCAAGGTGCTGGGCGACGGCTATGTCGACCGGGCGATGGCCGGGGCAGACGCCTTCTCGGCTCCGTTCCAGGACATGGTTAACGAGTATTGCTGGGGGCTGGCGTGGAGCGACCGGACCCTCGCGCCTGCACAGCGCAGCCTCCTGAACCTCGGGATGCTCGCGGCGCTGGGGCGGATGCACGAGTTTCGCATCCACTTTCACGGTGCCCTGCGCAATGGCCTGACCCCCGATGAACTTCGTGCCACGTTGATCCAGATCGCCGTCTACTGCGGCATTCCGGCGGGTGTCGAAGCCTTCCGCATCGCCCGCGAGGTGCTGGCCGAAGCCGCGCAGGAGGACGCGGGATGATCGTCGAGGAACGCATCTACCGCATCCGTCCGGGCAAGATGAAAGCCTATCTCGATCTGGTCCGCGATGAGGGGCTGGCGATCCAGCAACCGATCCTCGGCAACCTGATCGGCTACTTCGTGACCGAGATCGGACCGCTGAACCACGTGGTGCACATGTGGGGCTATGACAGCCTCAACGAGCGTGCGCGGCGGCGGGCCCAGCTTGCGGCCGACCCGCGCTGGCAGGCGTTCACCCCGAGGCTCTCGGCGCAGATCGAGACGATGGAAAACCGGGTTCTCCTGCCGGTCGATTTCTCCCCGCTGAAGTAGGCGGCACGGCTGTTGCCCCCGATCCGAGGATGCAGGGGCAGCGCCATTCTCCGGAACCTAGGAAGACAGCGCGCGGCGGCTTTGCCCTAATCGAGCTTACCGACCGAATGCAAAACCAAGCATCGTCCCGGTCAAGGGACCGACATCAGGGAGCTCAAGGTGACCGAACGGTTACAGATAGAAAACCTATACAAGATCTTCTCCAACCAGCCGCAGCCGGCGATGGACCTGCTGGCGCGGGGCGCCGACAAGGACGAGGTCCAGGCCGAGACCGGCATGGTGGTCGGTCTGAACAACGTGTCGCTGACCGTTCCGACAGGGGCCATGTACATGATCATGGGGCTGTCCGGTTCGGGCAAGTCCACGCTGGCGCGTTGCGTGAACCGGCTGAACGAACCGACCGCGGGCCGCATCCTGCTGGATGGCGAGGACATCGTCGCCCTGAACGATCATGACCTGCGCGAGGTCCGGCGGACCCGCATCTCGATGGTCTTCCAGCACTTCGCACTGCTGCCCAACCGCACCGTGATCGAGAACGTGGAGTTCGGGCTCAAGCTGCGCGGTCTCGCGGTCAAGAAGCGCCGGTCGCGGGCCGAGGATGTTCTCTCGATCGTCGGCCTCGACCGCTGGGGCTATCACTTCCCGCACGAACTCTCCGGCGGGATGCGCCAGCGGGTCGGGCTGGCCCGCGCCCTTGCCACCGACGCGGACGTTCTGGTCATGGACGAAGCCTTCAGCGCGCTCGATCCGCTGATCCGCACCGAGATGCAGGACGAACTTCTGCGCCTGCAGCGGTCGCTGAAGAAGACGATCCTGTTCATCACCCACGATTTCCAGGAAGCGCTGAAGCTGGGCAACGTCATCGCGATCATGGCGGACGGCAAGGTCATGCGCGAGGGTACGCCGCAATCCATCGTGAGCGAGCCGGGCAGCGATTACGTGGCCGCCTTTACCAATGACGTCGACCGCTCGCGCCTCTTCGACGCGGCCTCGGTGATGCAGGCGGGGACCCCGGTCGCCTCGGCCGGACGGGTAAAGGTCGTCGCGGGCGAGGGGACGGGCGGGTTTGCCCTGAACGACGAGGGCCGCGTGGTCGGCCGCATCGACGCCGCCTCGCTCGACCGGGCCCGCTCCGGCGGCAACATCGACGCCGAGGCCCAGTCCGATTTCCTCTCGGTGCGGCGCGACAGCAAGCTGCTGGATGTCGCCCGCATGTGCCGTGGCACGCAGGACCTCGCGGTGACCGACGAGGACGGCCGTTTCGTCGGGATCGTCTCTCCCTCCAAGGTCCTCGCCGCCATTTCCGCGACCTCTCAGGCGGGGTCCAAACGTCCTACCGAGGAGACACTCCATGCTTGAAGCCGACGACCTCGCGATCTTCCCGGTCGACGTCTGGATCAGCGACGCGGTGCAATGGGTGGCGCTGAACCTGCGCCCGCTGTTCATCGCGATCAAATGGCCGATCGAGAACCTGCTGACCTTCATCGACGGCATCATGCACGCCACCCCCTTTCCGGTGATGGTCCTCGTCATGGCGCTGCTGGCCTATGTGCTGGCCAATCGCAACATCGCCATCTTCACCGTGATCGTGCTCGTCCTGATCGCGGCGATGGGGGTCTGGGACCCGGCGATGACGACGCTGGCGCTGATCTCGACGGCGATCTTCTTCTGTGCGGTGATCGGTTTGCCCATCGGCATCTGGAGCGCGCGCAGTGACCGGGTCTGGAACATTGTCCGCCCGGTTCTCGACGTCATGCAGACAACGCCGACCTTCGTCTACCTCGTGCCGGTGGTGATGCTCTTCGGGGTGGGCACCGTTCCGGGCGAAGTCGCGGTCGTGATCGCCGCCGCCCCTCCGCTGATCCGCTTTACCAACCTCGGGATCCGGATGGTCGACCACGAGATCGTCGAAGCCGGCATGGCCTTTGGTGCAAACCGCCGCCAGCTGCTGTGGGAGATCCAGATCCCGATGGCGATCCCGACCATTCTCGGCGGGCTCAACCAGACCGTTCTGACCGCGATGGTGATGTCCGTGGTCGTCGCCATGATCGGCGCCGAGGGGCTGGGCCTGATCGTGCTGCAGGGGATCGGACGACTGGATGTCGGACGCGCGGCCATCGGTGGCATCGCCATCGTCCTGCTCGCCATGATGCTCGACCGGATCACCCAGAAGATGGCCGAGCCCAAGCGCGCCAGCGCGCGGTCCCGCTGGCTGGCGGCTTTCAATCTCGACCGGATCTTCTCGCGCCGCGACGAGGGCGAGCCGGTCGCAACCCAATCGGGCAGCAACGCCTGATCCTGCGCCGGGTCGGCCAAGGCACGGCCCGGCGGAACCAGACAGAGACCGGCGTGCCAAAGGCGCCCGGTCCAAGAACCAACACCTGAAAGTCCAAAAGGAGAAAGACATGAACATGAATATCAAGGCCCTGGCCTTGGGCAGCCTTGTCGCGCTCGGTCAGGTTCTGCCTGCCGCCGCGAACGATCTGCCCGGCGAAGGCAAGACGGTGAACTACTCCCGCTCCGACGGCATCGGTGCCAACTACATCGTCTCCGAGATCGTCACCTCGGCGCTGGAAGAGCTCGGCTACAAGGTCAAGATGACCTCGATCAACACGACGCTGTTCTTTCCGGCCGCGGCACAGGGCGATCTCGACCTCAGCACCGACGTGAACTTTCCCCAGCGCGAGCCGGGCTTCCGCAAGGTCGAGGACAAGACCATGCTCGTTGGCGCCGGGCTGATCCAGGGCGGCGGCATCAACGGCTACCTGATCGATAAGAAAACCGCCGATGAGTACAACATCACCTCGCTCGAACAGATGGCGGACCCCAAGATCGCCGCGCTGTTTGGCAGCGACGGCAAGGCCGACCTGATCAACTGCGATCCCGGCTGGAGCTGCGGCGACGTGGTCGATTACCAGCTCGACAAGTTCGGTCTCAAGGACACGGTCAACTCGGTGCGCGGCAAGTACGACACCCTGATGGTCGAGACCATTGCCCGCGTGAACCGGGGCGAGCCGGTATTCTTCTACACCTGGAGCCCCTCGTGGATGAACAAGGTCCTCGCCCCCGGCGACAAGGTCGTCTGGCTGCCGACGCCCTTCGACGCCCTGCCGCCCGAGGTTCCGAACAAGGGGTCCGCGCTGGTTGATGGCGTGAAAGGCTGCGCCGGCGGTGCCGATCCCTGCCGGATGGCCATGGCCGCGTGGAACTGGAATTCCATCGCGAACAAGGATTTCATTGCCGCGAACCCCGCCGTCGAGGCGCTGGTGTCGGCCATCTCCTTCCCGCTGGAAACATGGTCCCAGTGGGAGGAAGGTATCAGCGAGCAAGGCGGCAGCAGCCCGCGCGCCGTGCGCGAGGCTGCCGACAAGTGGATCGAGGAAAACAAGGACACCTACGAGTCCTGGCTGGCGCAGGCACGTCAGGCCGCGTCCTGAGCCATCAGACCCATTGGCCCGCCCCCTCGGGCGGGCCATCCCCAAACCCAAGACACACTGCCCCGGAGCACCGAGATGACATCGCCGCAAGGACTGACGCAGTCCCGTCCCAACGATCTGAGCGCCGAGGCCATCGGCTGGCGCCGCCATCTGCACAAGACCCCCGAGCTGGGGTTCGACCTGCCGAACACCGCCGCCTTCGTCGCCGCGCGGCTGCGCGAGTTCGGCTGTGACGAGATCGTCGAGGGGATCGCCCGGACCGGGATCGTCGCGCTGATCCACGGACGGCGGGGCCCGGGCCGGACCATCGGCCTGCGCAGCGACATGGATGCGCTGCCGATCCTCGAGGCGAGCGGCAAGGACTGGCAATCGACCGAATCCGGCAAGATGCACGCCTGCGGCCATGACGGGCACATGGCGATGCTGCTCGGTGCGGCGAAGGCACTGGCGGCCAGCCGCGACTTTGCCGGAACGGTTGCTGTCATCTTCCAGCCCGCCGAGGAAAACGGCGGCGGCGGGCGGGTGATGGTGCAGGAGGGCATGATCGAGCGCTTTGGCATCGATTACGTCTATGGCATGCACAACGAACCCGGTGTGCCCATCGGTCAGTTCTCGATCAGGCCGGGCGCCATGATGGCCGGGACTGCCGAGTTCGACATCGCGATGGTGGGGCAGGGCGGTCACGCGGCCCAGCCGAACAAGGCCATCGACCCGGTGATCATGACCGCCGCGCTGATTCAGGCCACGCAGACCATCGTGTCACGCTCGACCGATCCGCTGCATCCCATCGTGGTCTCGATCACCAGTCTGAGCACACCCGTGTCGCACAACGTCATTCCCGCCGAGGTCGCGCTCAAGGGCACCATCCGTGCGTTCGACCCCGTCGCCCTGCAGGACGCGATCGACAGGCTTGGCAGCTACGCCCGGTCCATCGCCGAGATGCATGGCGGCAGTGCTCGGGTCGATATCCGGCACGGTTATCCGATCACCTTCAACGCCGCCGCCCAGACGGACGTGGCGATCTCGGTTGCCCGGCAGATCGCGGGCGCCGAGGGGGTCGAGACCGATGCGACTCCCAAGCTCGGCGCCGAGGATTTCTCGTTCATGCTGAACGAACGGCCGGGCGCGATGATCATGATCGGCAACGGTGACACCGCGCAGTTGCACAATCCGGGCTACGATTTCAGCGACGATACCGTGTCCTACGGGATCGACTACTGGTGCCGTCTGGTGGATCAGGTGTTGAACGCCCCCGCGCCCGCATGAACCGCACCAGACTTGGGCAGAGCGGGCTGCAAATCTCGCGCCTGTGCCTCGGATGCATGAGTTTCGGGGCCCCCGAGCGGGGCCCCCATGCATGGACCATGGGCGAGGAAGACAGCCGGGCGGTGATCCGTTCGGCTCTGGAGCAGGGCATCACCTTTTTCGACACGGCGAATTCCTATTCGCTGGGCCAGTCGGAAGAGATCCTCGGCCGCGCCATCCGCGATTTCGCGCAGCGCGACGAGGTCGTCATTGCGACAAAGGTCTATCACCGGATGCGGCCCGGACCGGGCGGTGCAGGGCTGTCGCGCAAGGCGATCCTGCAGGCCATCGACGACAGCCTCGCGCGTCTGGGCACCGATTACGTCGATCTCTACCAGGTTCATCGCTGGGACTACGAGACGCCGATCGAAGAGACGATGGAGGCGCTGCACGACGTGGTGAAGGCGGGCAAGGCCCGTTACATCGGGGCGTCCTCGATGTTCACGTGGCAATTCGCCAAGGCACAGCAGGTTGCATCCCTCAATGGCTGGACGCGGTTCACCTCGATGCAGCCGCACCTGAACCTCCTCTACCGCGAGGAAGAGCGCGAGATGCTGCCTTACTGCGCGGATCAGGGCATTGGCGTGATCCCGTGGAGCCCCGTCGCGCGGGGGCGTCTGGCCCGGGACTGGCGCGAGACCAGCGCCCGGCAGGAGTCCGACATGGCGGCAAAGCGGCTCTACGATGCGACCATCGACGCCGACCGCAGAGTGATCGACGCGGTCGGGCAGGTGGCCCGGGCCCGCGGTGTCAGCCGGGCCGAGATTGCCCTCGCCTGGGTCCTGTCGAGGAACGTGGTGTCGGCGCCCATCATCGGCGCCCGCACGACAGGGCATCTGGACGCTGCCGTGAAGGCACTCTCGATTTCCCTGACCGCGGATGAAACCGCTGCGCTGGAGGCGCCCTATGTTCCGCACGCCGTCGCGGGGCACACCTGATCCGCGCTGCGCCCGGCCGTCAATCCATACCGCGCGACCAGGCGTGGCCGAACTGGAAGTAGACGATGGTGTCTTCCGGGCCGATGGCGACGTCCATGCCCGCATCGAGGCCGAGTTTGCGGGCGATGCGGTAGCGCAGGCCGGCGCCGCCAGAGTAGATGAACCCGGAATCCTTGAAGAAACGGGAATCGCCCGCGTCTGCCCGGCCCGCCGCGACAAAGCCGAGGACGCTCCAGCGGTCGCCCAACTCGCGCGTGACCTCGAACTCGGTGTTCAGGATCGTCTCGCCCTGGTAGCGGTTCGATGGCACGCCACGGGTGTCGATGGCGGGCATCACGTTGAAGGGCGTGTCGCCGCGAACGGCATTGACCGCGAGCCGCGCGCCATAGCGCCAGCGGGGGGCGAAGCTGCTGAAGTAGTAGCCCTCGAGGTCGTAGACCTGGAAATCCCGGTCGCTGCCGAAGGTGCCATCGTTGAACTTGGCGTTGAGGTAGACGTTCGCGCCCTTGGTCGGGGTCAGCGGGTTGTCGCGGTTGTCGAAATGCAGCCCGATGCCAAGCGCGGCGGTCTTCAGCGTCCGCGTCAGGTCGGGCGCGATCACGGGCAGGGAGGCGGGCAGGGACAGCCGGGTCTCGGTCTTGCGGATGTCGATCAGGGGGCCGATGGAGAACCGCGAATCCGGCAGCTCCCACAGCACGGAGCCGAACACACCGTAGTCGAAGGTCGTGGTGTATTCGACCGGTATCGCCAGCCCGCCGGGATAGGCCGCGATGGTCAGCTCTCCCTGTCCGAGGCCGAACTTGTAGTTCAGCCGACCGTCCAGCACGGTGCCCGACTGGAAATAGCCATAACCGTAGGAGCCGTTTCCGGTTCTGGCCCCGCCCAGCATCCGGCGGGTCAGGGTGTCCTTGGTGCCATCGGGCCACGAGATGAACTGGGCGACAAAGCCCAGGCCCTGATCGACGGCGGGTTCGGTAATGATGATCGGGATCGGGACCAGCCCGCCCTTGGCGAGGTAGTTCGAGACGTCGAGCTTGCCGTCCTGCTCGTCGAAGAACAGCTCGTGAAAGGTGTAGTGCCGCTTGGCGACCGGGTTCTCCGCCTCGGCAGGCGCGTCCTGTGCCAGGGCCACGCTGGCCTGGAGGGTGAGCGACGCGGCAAGGCAGATGAAACGTCTCATGCTCGAAATCCTTGATCAAATAGGGCGTGGGTTCGGATAATCGTGTCGTTCAATCGGTGGCGTTTCGGCGTCGCTCCCTTATGCGCGGTGCCGGGCGCCCGGTGCCGGACCGGGCCAACCACAAGTTGAGAGGGTTGGGCGGGTGCGGGTCTCAGGACGTCGGGCGCGCGGCGCGGTGCGACTCCCAGCAGGATGCACGGCAGGGACACTGCCGCGCAACAGATGATATGATCTGAAAGACGGATTGGGCGGCTTCGGCCCTGCGGACGGGCGCAGAGAGGGCGACCTGCCGACGCCCGGCGTCAACGGAGCGATACCCGCAAGGGGCGAGTATGCCCGCCACTTGCATGGGGCTTTGGCGTGCTATTCTGCGGCCACGGCCTCCGCCTTGCGGCCCCGGATGAAGTCTGCCGCGCGCTCGCCGATCATGATGGTGGGGGCGTTGGTGTTGCCGCCGATCAGCCGGGGCATGATCGAGGCGTCCACGACGCGCAGGCCCTCCATGCCGTGCACGCGGAGCTGGGGATCGACCACCGCCATGTCGTCGGTGCCCATCTTGCAGGTGCCGACCGGGTGGTAGATCGTGTCGGCCCGGGCCCGGATATGACCCTCCCAGTCCGCATCGCTCATGCCATCGGTGACGCCGAAGAGTTCCTTGTCGCGGTAAGATTTCAGCGCCGGTGCCTGCAGGATCTCGCGGGTCATCTTCGCGCCCTTGATGGTGGTCTGGAGGTCACGCGGATCGGAGAGGAACCTGGGGTCGATCCCCGGCGCCGCCATCGGATCGGCGCTTTCGAGAAAGACCTCGCCCCGGCTGTAGGGGCGCAGGGCGCAGACATGGCAGGAGAAGCCGTAGCCGAGGTGCAGCTTGCGGGCGTGATCGTCGACGATGGAGATCACAAAATGCAGCTGTACGTCGGGCCGGTCGAGGCCGGGATCGGTCTTGAGAAAACCGGCGCCCTCGGCGAACGGGGTGGAGATCATCGAGTTCCCGTCCCGGCGCCACTGCAGGATATGTTTGGTCAGTCCGATGGTGCCCGCGAGACCGATGCCGAAGTTGTCGGTGTCCTTCGACTTGTAGGCGAGGATGAAGTCGAGGTGGTCCTGCAGGTTCTTGCCCACGCCGGGCAGGTCGTGGACCACCTCGATGCCGTGCAGCCTGAGATCGTCCGCCGCGCCGATGCCCGAGAGCTGCAGGAGCTGCGGCGAGTTGAAGGCGCCGCCGCAGAGGATCACCTCCTTCGCGGCCATGACCTGCTCCTGCTTGCGGCCCCGGCGATAGGCGACCCCGGTGGCGCGCTTGCCCTCGGTCAAGACGCGGGTGGCATGGGCGCCGGTCAGGATGGTCAGGTTCGGGCGGGCGGCGCGAATGGGGTGCAGGTAGGCCGCGGCGGTCGAGCACCTTTCGCCGTTGCGGGCGCCATCGTGGAACTGGGTCACCTGGTAGAGGCCGACTCCCTCGTTCTCGCCGGTGTTGAAGTCCGCCACCTCGCGGTGCTGGCATTCGGTCGCCGCCTGCACGAAGGCCCGCGAGATCGGGCGCGGGGCCTTCTGCTGCGATACCTGCAGCGGGCCGCTGTCCCCGTGGAAGGCATCGGCGCCGAGTTCGTTGTTCTCGGCGCGGCGGAAGTAGGGGAGGCATTCCTCCCACGACCAGCCGTCGCAGCCCGCGTCGGCCCAGCCGTCGTAATCCGACCGGTGGCCCCGGATGTAGAGCATGGCATTGATCGCGCTGGACCCACCGAGGGCCTTGCCGCGCGGCTGGTAGCCCCGTCGCCCGTTCAGGCCGGGCTGGGGCACCGTGTTGTAGGCCCAGTTCGAGATCTTGCCGTATCCGGGCAGCATCCCCACCACCCCGGCGGGGGCCCGTATCAGGATGTGGTCGCCGTTCCCCCCGGCTTCCAACAGGCAGACCGTGGTCTTCGGATCCTCGCTCAGGCGCGCTGCCAGCGTGGAACCGGCGGACCCGCCGCCTACGATCACGTAGTCGAACGTCATGCTATCCTCCCGTGCGAAGTCTCCCGTCTTCACAGGGAAAGTGAACAGGCATTCGGTTCACGGGTCTAGGAAAACCTTGTGCCCCCGCGCGGGACGCGGGGGCACATCGGCCATTCGGGACCGGGCCGGGGGTCAGGACGTGGCCTTGTTGCCCGCGTAGTTCAGCATCCACGGCGTTCCGAAACGGTCGGTCAGCATGGCAAAGCGCTCGGCCCAGAAGGTCTCGCCCGGGGGCATGGTCACCACCTGCGCCCGTTCGGAGAAGGCCGCGAAGAGCCGGTCGAACTCCTCGGGCGTTTCCGGCGACAGCGAGATCGAGAAGCCCTGCGGTTTGGAATACCACTCGGCGGGGGAGTCCGAGGCCATGACCAGCGCACTGCCCAGCCGCATCGCCATGTTCATGACAAGGTCGTCCCCGCCGGGCATCCGGGCCTCCGGCGTCGGGGCATCCGCGTTGCGGTAAATGCCGGTGATCTCGCCGCCCAGCGTCGTTTCGTAGAAGCGCATGGCTTCGAGGCAGTTGCCGTTGAAGATGAGGTAGATCGTCGGTTCCATCGGGGAAACTCCTGTTGGGGGTCCGGGCGGCGCCAGTCGCCGCCCGTGGTGTCAGAGGGCCGGGGCTGCGCCCGCCCGGGGCAGCAGGCTCCAGCGCAGGGCCAGCGCCCGGCCGGGGCCGTGCACGGCGGCAAAGAGCAGCCCGGCGAAGAAGGTGAAGTGGTCGATGAAGAAGCCGAACTCGGCTTCGTTCTCCTCCCAGTGTGCGGGGCCGTGAAAGGCGAAAGCCAGGAAGATCACGTAGACCCCGGCGGCCAGCGCGGCCTCGGAAAAGAAGGCGCCGGTCAGGAAGGCGAGGGCCAGCCCGACCTCGAAGAAGGCGGCGACCCAGGCGAGGAACAGTGGCGCGGGGAAGCCTGCGGAGGCGATGTAATCGGCGGTCGTCTGCATGCCTGCGAACTTGAAGGACGCGGCCATGACGAACAGACCGGCAAAGATCAACCGGGCGATCAGGAGAGCGGTGGTCTTGTACATGTCGGAAAACCTTGTCTGCGAGGAATGGGCCCGCGGGGGCGCGGGGCCCGGATCATTGCGGGATATCGGGCTCGACCACGCGGGCGAGATTGGCGAGCGACTGCTGCCAGCCGAGATAGCAGGCCTCGGCGGGGATCAGGTCGGGCACGCCGTCCTGCACGATGCTGACATCGGTGCCGACCGAGACCGGCTTGATCTCGATGGTCACCCGCATCTCGCCGGGCAGGTTCGGGTCGTCGAAGACGTCGGTATAGACGATCTTCTGGTTGGGGATCAGTTCCACATAGGTGCCGCCGAAGGCGTGGCTGCCGCCGGTGGTGAAGTTGCGGAAGCTCATGCGGAAGCTGCCGCCCTCCTTGGCGTCCATGCTGTGGACGGTGCAGAGGAAACCGTCGGGCGGCAGCCACTTGGCGAGCGCGTCGGCTTCGAGGAAGGCGCGGTAGAGTTTCTCGGGCGTGGTCGAAAGGACCCGGTGAAGGCGAATGGTGCTGGGCATGGCCCTGTCTCCTGGATGAATGTGGGAATGGCCGCGTCAGGACGCGGGGGTGCCGAGGTCGAGCTCGCGGATCGGCCGGACCTCGATGCTGCCGTACTTGGCCGGAGGGATACCGCCGGCGATGCGCAGCGCCTCGTTCAGGTCGCGGGCCTCGACAAGGTAGAACCCGGCGAGCAGTTCCTTGGTCTCGGCGAAGGGCCCGTCGTAGAGCTGGGTCTGTCCGTTGCGCACGCGCACCGTGGTCGCCGTGTCGACCGGGTGCAGCGCCTCGCCCGCGATCAGCGACTGGCTGTCCACCAGCTGCTGCGCATAGTCGGCGCAGACCGGATCGGGGCAGGCGCTCCAGTTCTCGCGGTCGAGGTAGACCAGGCAAAGGTATTTCATCGTTCTTCTCCCTTTTTCGGATGGACCGGGGCGGGCGCGCGGGCCGGTTCGGTCGGTCATCTCGATAAGTAGTCGAACGGGGAGAGGCGGATTCGACAGGTCGTCGAAATTTTTTTCGTCAGTCGCCGATTTCAGCCAGCCGGGCGGTCAGGAAACGCCGCTCGGAGTCCTGCCGGGCCAGTGCCAGCGCGGTCTCGTAGGCCGCCCGGGCCGGGCCGGTGCGCCCGGCGCGCCGTTCGAGATCAGCCTTGGCCGCATGGGCAAGGTGGTAGCCGCCAAGCAGGTCCGGCGCGAGCAGCGGCTCGATCAGGGCGATCCCGGCGTCGGGGCCATCACGCATCGCGAGGGCGACGGCGCGGTTCAGCTCGATCACCGGCGAAGGCTCGATCCTGAGGAGCGCGTCATAGAGGCCGACGATCTCAGCCCAGTCGGTCGCCCCAGCGCTGGGGGCCTCGGCATGGACCGCGGCGATGGCCGCCTGCAGCGTATAGGTGCCGAACCGCCGCGACCGGAGCGCGCGCTGGACCAGCGCCGCGCCCTCGGCAATGGCGCTCTGGTCCCAGAGCGCGCGGTCCTGCTGTTCCAGCGGGATCAGGTCGCCGTTTTCCTGCGTGCGGGCATCGCGGCGGGAGTCCTGCAGCAGGAGCAGCGCCAGCAGGCCCAGCCCCTCGGGCTCGGGCATCAGGTCGGCCAGCAGGCGGGCCAGCCGGATCGCCTCGGCCGTCAGGTCGGGGCGCAGCAGGTCGCTCCCCTGCGAGGCGAGATGGCCCTCGTTGAAGACAAGGTAGATGACCCGCAGCACACGGTCGAACCGCCCCGGCAGTTCGTCCCGGTCGGGCACCTCGTAGGGGATGCGGGCATCGCGGATTTTGGACTTGGCGCGCACGATGCGCTGGGCCAGCGTGGTCGGCGCGATCAGGAAGGCCCGTGCGATGGCCTCGGTCGAGAGGCCGCAGATCTCGCGCAGGGTCATCGCGATGGCGGCCTCTTCCGAAAGGCTCGGGTGACAGCAGGTGAAGATCAGGCGCAGCCGGTCATCCTCGACCGCCTCCTGGTCCTCGTAGGCCGGGGCATCGTCGGGGATCTCGGCTGCGGCCTCTGCGGCCTCGGTCCAGGGCGTCATGCGCCGCTGGCGCCGCAGGCTGTCGATGGCGCGAAACCGTCCGGCCGACACCAGCCAGCCCACCGGGTTGGCGGGAACCCCGTCGCGCGGCCAGCGCTCGGCGGCGGCGAGAAAGGCGCTCTGCAGGGCGTCCTCGGCAAGATCGAAATCGCCGAGCAGCCGCACCAGCGTGGCAAAGACGCGGCGGTTCTCGCGCCGGTATAGGGCTTGGAAGGAGTCGGGCGAGGTCATTCCGGGGCCGTCGGGTCAGATGCGGGCGCCACCGGGGCAGCGCCGCGCAACTATGACCGAGCCGGACGAAGGGGCAACCCTCGTGAGAGGCGGTCCGCTCAGGCGCCGCCAGTGCCGGTGCGTTTGCGGAACGAGCCGAGGACCTCTTCGGCCGAGGGCGTCGGCCAGTCGAAATAGTCCAGCGTGCCGGCGTAGCCGTTGCCGCCCATGCGCCCGATGGCGTCCAGCTTGGCGTGATCCGAATAGCAGGTCGCCGGGTCGATGATGTCCTCGCGGATATGGGCCATCACGATGCGGCCGAGGATGATCTCGCGGGCCGAACTGACCTGGATCCCGAGGTAGCGTTCGCATTCGAAGGCGACCGGCGCCTCGGCGATGCGGGGAGAGGCGACGCGCAGACCGGGCGCGGCGGTGAGCCCGGCCATCTCGAGCTCATCCACCTCCGGCTCGAACCCGGCGGCAGTGACCGACATCGCCTCGACGTTGGCGCGGTCGACGATGTTGACGGTAAAGCACTCGGTCATGCGGATGTTGTAGGCGGTGTCCTTGAAGCTGCGGTCCGGCTTGTTCTCGACACCGAGGGCCAGGATCGGCGGATCGGCCGACAGGCAGTTGAAGAACGAATAGGGTGCCGCATTGACCACACCCTCGGGCGAGACCGTGGTGACCCATGCGATGGGGCGGGGGACGATGGTGCCGATCATGACCTTGTAGGCTTCGCGCGGGGTCAGGTCGGAGAAATCGAAGGAGTGGTAGCCGTCGCGATTGGTCAATGTGCCAGCTCCTTGCCGTAGTGCGAGAGAATGGATTGGATACTATCTGGCCGGGGCGAAAGCTCGGCCCGACCGGCCACGGCGCCCAGGTGATGGTCCATGATGTCGATGGCGCGCTCGGCGTCCCCGGCGCGGATGGCCGCGATGATCTGCGAATGTTCGTCCACCGCGCAGTCGGAGGAGTGATTGCGCGCATAGAGCGACATGATCAGCGAACAGCGCAGCACGATCTCCGAGACATAGCGCGCCAGCACTTCGTTGCCGGTCAGTTCGGCCAGCAGGATGTGGAATTCGCCCGCCAGCCGGATCGAGACCGGGCCGTCCTTGCCCTTCACGTTCTCCTCGCTGCGTACATGGGCCTCCAGCCGGTCGTAGCCGCTGTCAGGAATACGCTGGCACAACAGGCGGATAACCTCGTTTTCTAGGCAACGCCGCACCTCGAAGACGTGCTGGGCCTCTTCCTTGGAGGGTTCGGCGACAAAGGCGCCCCGGTTGCGCCGGGTGATCACCAGCCCCTCGTTCTCGAGCCGGACAAGCGCATGGCGCACGATGGTGCGACTCACCCCGAACTGTTCGCCCACGGTATCCTCGGGGAGGCGCATTCCGGGCTTGAGGGCCTGCTCGATAATGGCCCTCCGCAGCAACTCGTGCACCGCGTTGGTCAGGGTGTTTTTGTTCTCACTCATGGTCTTGTCCGCCAACATCTTTGCATCGGTCATATCGCATACATTTTTTTTCGTCAATTGGATACAATTTGCTTGCAAGATTGCATCCAGCTTGCCATCGATAGTGGATCGTATCCAATCCTGACGATTCCAAAATACAATCTCCATCAACAGGGAGCAGGACATGCACATCAGAAATCTACTGCTTGCCACGGTCGCGGTCGCGGGCCTGGCAGGGGCCGCTCAGGCCGAAAACACGCTGAAATGGGGCGCGAACCGCGACATCGGCTCGCTCGATCCCTATTCCTACGGCGACAGCTTCACCATCAACGTGCTGAACCACGTCTACGAGGGGCTGGTCCGCTACAACAAGGACCTCAAGATCGAGCCCGCGCTGGCCACCAGCTGGGAAATCCTTGAGGACAACGTGACCTGGCGCTTCAAGCTGCGCGAAGGCGTGACCTTCCACAACGGCAACCCCTTTACCGCCGATGACGTGGTCGCCTCGCTGACCCGTGTCAGCGACGACGCCTCGCCGCTCAAGGGTAACCTGCCGGCCTATGTCTCGTCCAAGGCCGTGGACGACCTGACCGTCGACATCACGCTGAACGGCACCTACCCGCTGCTGCTGAACGACCTCACCAACATCCACATCTTCGACAAGGAGTGGATGACCGAGCACGACGCGCTGAAGCCGACCGATATCGGGGCAGGGGTCGAAGGCTATGCGACCTATAACGCCAACGGCACCGGGCCGTTCAGCGTGGAAAGCCGCCAGCCGGACGCCAAGACCGTCTTCGTCAAGAACCCGGGCTGGTGGGACACGCCGCAGCACAACCTCGACCGGATCGAACTGCTGCCGGTGACCTCGGCGGCGACCCGTGTGGCGGCGCTGCTGTCGGGTGAGATCAACTTCACCAACGACGCGCCGGTGCAGGACCTTCCGCGCCTCGAAGCCGCGCCGAACGTCTCGGTGCTGGAAGGCGTCGACCTGCGCACCGTCATGATCGGCTTTCCGTTCCGCGACAAGCTGACCACCGGCGCCGACAACCCGTTCAAGGACGTGAAGGCGCGCGAGGCGCTCTACAAGGCGATCGACCTCGACCTGATCCACCAGAAGGTGATGCGCGGCAAGAGCCGGATCGCCGGTGCCACCGTCGCCCCGCCGATCCCGGGCTATGCTCCCGAGCTCGACACCGTGCCAGGCTTTGACCCGGAAGCGGCCAAGGCCCTGCTGGCCGAGGTGGGCGTGCCCGAGGGGCTGGAGTTCGAGTTCAACTGCCTGTCCGACGGGCTCGTGAACGAGGAACAGTTCTGCCAGGCCATCGCCTCGATGTGGTCGCGTATCGGGCTCAAGCCCAAGCTCGACGTGGCGCCCCGCGCGGTGCAGACGCCCAAGCGGACCGGCGGCAAGACCGACATCTACATCCTTGGCTGGGCCACCCTGCCGATGCTCGACGCTTACTCGCCGCTGCTGCAGATCTTCCACACCAAGGAAGGCAACTCGGGCGTGTTCAACTGGGGCGACTGGTCGTTCCCGGAACTGGACAAGCTGGTCGACGCGGCGGGCAGCGAACTGGACCTCGACAAGCGCATCGCGCTCGAGACCGAGGCCCTCGGCATCGTCAAGAAAGAGCATATCATGGTCCCGCTGCACCAGCAGCCGATGGCCTGGGCGGTGACCGACGAGGTCTCCGAGATGCCGCTCTTCCCCGACAACAAGCCGCGGCTCTGGTTCGCCCAGGTCAACCCCGGCTCCTGATCCGAATGGAACGGACCGCGCCCGCGCGGTCCGTTTTCCCGGTTCGCCCCGGCGCACGGGGATGACTTCAGGCGAGACTCCGCGGGGCCGCAGCGACGGGCCCCCACAGCCACAACGGAGACGGCGATGATCGCATTTCTTCTCAAGCGGGCAGCCAACGCGGCCTTTGTCATGCTGGCCGTGGCGCTCCTGGCCTTCGTGATCTTCCGGTTCTTCGGCGACCCGGTCGAAATGATGGTGAACGAGCAGGCGACGCAGGCCGACCGCGCCGAGCTGCGCGAGAGGCTGGGGCTGAACGATGGCCTCGTCACCCAGTACACGAGGTTCGTGACCAACGCGGTGCAGGGCGATTTCGGCATCTCCTACCGCAACCAGCAGGACGTGATGGTCCTGATCAAGGAGCGCTTCCCGGCGACCCTGGAACTGGTGCTGGTGGCCACGGTGATCTCGCTGGTCGTCGGCATCCCGCTGGGGGTGATCACGGCGGTCCACCGCAATTCCCGGCTGGCCAATGTCTTGCAGCTCGGCTCCATCGTCGGGGTCTCGCTGCCGAGTTTCGTGGTCGGCATCCTCCTGATCCTCGCCTTTTCCGTCTCGCTGGGCTGGCTGCCCGGCTTCGGCCGGGGCGAGACGGTGAACATCGGCTGGTGGTCCACCGGCTTTCTCACCCCCTCGGGGCGGGCCGCGCTGATCCTGCCCTCGATCTCCCTCTCGACCTTCCAGGTGACGCTGGTGATGCGGCTGGTCCGGGCCGAGATGCTGGAGACCCTGCGCACCGACTACGTGAAATTCGCCCGCGCCCGCGGCGTGCCAACGGCGCGGGTCCAGTGGCGCCACGCGCTGCGCAACTGCCTGATGCCGGTGATCACCCTGACGGGGATGCAGATCGGCAACCTGATCGCCTTTGCCCTCGTGACCGAGACGGTGTTCCAGTGGCCGGGCATGGGCATGCTCTTCATCCAGGCGGTGACCTTCGTCGATATCCCGGTGATGGCCGCCTACCTGATGATCGTCTCTTTCATCTTCGTGGCGCTGAACACCGCCGTGGACATCACCTACGCCTGGGTCGACCCCCGTCTGCGCGACGACACCGCCCGCGCGGGTGGTGCAAATGGCTGAACCGGAGAACACGATGTCAGACACCGCAACCCACGACCGGAGCGCGCTGGATGCCCCCGCCGCACCGACGCGCCCCTCGCGGCTGGAGCGCCTGCGCGACAGCGACCTGTGGTATTCCTTCCGCTCGCACCCCTCGGCCATCTTCGCGGCGGTGCTGTTGGGGCTGGTCGCCCTGACCGCCTTCCTCGCGCCGCTGATCACGCCGCAGAACCCCTACGACCTCGCCGCGCTCGAACTCTGGAACGCCGAGATCCCGCCGATCTGGAATGCCGAGGGACAGTGGCCCTACCTGCTGGGCACCGATACGCAGGGGCGCGACATCCTCTCGGCCATCCTCTACGGCTCGCGCATCTCGCTGATCATCGGGTCCTGCTCGGTGCTGGTGGCGCTGGCGGTCGGGCTGTCGCTGGGCCTTGTCGCGGGCTACGTCGGCGGCTGGGTCGACAACGTGATCATGCGGGTCGGCGACGTACTGCTGTCGATGCCCTTCATCCTGATCGCGATCCTGATCACCGCCATTGCGGCGGCCTCGCTGCCGCCCTCGCTCAAGGACGTGCTGGCAGCGCCGATCCTGATCTTCGCCATCGCGGTGCCCTCGTGGGTGCAATACGCCCGCACCGTCCGCGCCTCGGCGATGGTGGAGGCGCGCAAGGAATACGTGCAGGCGGCCCGGCTGATCCGGGTCAAGGCGTGGCGGATCATGCTGCACCACATCCTGCCCAACTGCATGACGCCGATCATGGTGGCGGCGACGCTAAACTTCGGCCTCGCGATCCTATCCGAAGCGACGCTCTCGTTCCTCGGCGTCGGGATGCCGCCGGATCAGCCGAGCCTTGGCACTCTGATCAGGATCGGCAATCAATACCTGTTCTCGGGCCTCTGGTGGATCGTCGTGTTCCCCTCGATCCAGCTCTGCCTGATCGTCCTGTCGGTCAACATGATCGGCGACTGGCTGCGCGACGCGCTCAACCCCAAACTCCGGTGACTACAATGAAGACCAAGACCCTGAAGAATGTCCGCCCGATGGGCCAGGCCGCGACCGATCTGCATATCGTCGACGGCAGGTTCGCACCCTCCGCCGGAGAGGGCGCCGAGGTGATCGACTGCGGCGGGCGCATCCTGATCCCCGGGCTGGTGGAGGCGCACACCCACCTCGACAAGTCGCTGCTTGGCCTGCCGTGGTACCACAACGAGGTCGGCCCGCGCCTGATCGACAAGATCAACAACGAGCGCGAGGTGAAGGTCTCGCTCGGTCTCGACCCGCAGGTGCAGAGCGAACGGCACGCGATCCTCGCCATGTCGCATGGCTGCACCCATATCCGGTCGCATGTGGACGTGGACACCCACCACGGGCTGGCGGGTGTCGAGGGCGTGATGGCGACCCGCGAAAAGCTGAAGGGCATGATCGACATCGAGATCGTCGCCTTCCCGCAATCGGGCATGATGACCCGGCCGGGGACGGCCGAACTGATGGACGAGGCGCTCGCCCTTGGCGCGGAGCTGGTCGGCGGCATCGACCCCTGCGGGATGGAGCACGACCCCAAGGGGCACCTCGACACCGTCTTCGCGCTGGCCGAGAAGCACGGCAAGCCGATCGACATCCACCTGCACGAACGCGACGCGCTGGGCTGGTTCTCGATGGAAGAGATCATCGACCGGACCGTCGCGCTGGGGATGCAGGGCAAGGTTTCGATCAGCCATGCCTTCTGTCTCGGCGCGGTGGACCGGGCCTATGTCGCCGGGCTGCACGAGAAGCTGGCCGAGAACCGCATCCACATCCTGACCACGGCCCCGGCCTCTGCCCCGGTGCCGGCGGTGAAGGAACTCCACGATCTGGGCATCCTCGTCGGTGCCGGCTGCGACGGTATCCGGGATACATGGGGGCCCTACGGCAACTCCGACATGCTGGAGCGCGCCATGTTCGTCGGGATGCGCAACAACTTCCGCCGGGATGACGAGGTGGCACTGGCGCTGGAGGTCTGCACCTACGGCGGCGCCGCGATCATGGAGGCCGAGGGCTACGGGCTGGAGCTTGGCTGCAACGCCGACTGCGTGCTGGTCGAGGGCGAAACAGTGGCCGAGGCTGTCGTCACCCGCGCGCCGCGCAAGCTGGTGCTGAAGGGCGGGGAAGTGACCGCGCGCGACGGCAAGTGCGTGGTCGAGGCGCCGTGAGCAGCCGAACCCTCCTCTCCGCCCGCTGGGTGATCGGCCACCGTGACGGCGCCCACGTCGTTCACGAGAACGGCGTGGTCGTGATCGAGGGCGATTCCATCCTGCACGTGGGCCGCGACTTCGATGGCGAGGTCGCGGAGCGGATCGACTACGGGCAGGCCGTCATCGCACCAGGGTTCATCGACCTCGACGCGCTCTCGGATCTCGACACCACGATCCTCGGTTACGACAACACGCCCGCATGGCGAAAGGGCCGGGTCTGGCCCGAGAGCTACATCGCCGCCGGTCCGCGCGAGATGTACACGCCCGAGGAACTGGCCTTTCAGAAACGCCACGCATTCGCCCAGCTGATCCGCAACGGGATCACCACCGCCCTGCCCATCGCCTCGCTGTTCTACCGCGCATGGGGCGAAACGGTGGCGGAGTTCGAGGCCGCCGCCGAAGCTGCGGAAGACCTCGGGATTCGCGCCTACCTTGGCCCCGCCTATCGCACCGGCGGGCAGGTGACCGACACGGCGGGCAATATCCGCGCGGTCTATGACGAGGCGCGCGGGATGCAAGGGCTGGAGGAGGCCGCCGATTTCGCCCGCCGCATCGACGGGATCGCCGGGGGGCGCATCCGCGCGATGTTCGCGCCCGACCGGATCGAGACCTGCACCGAGGGGCTGCTGCAACGCACCGCCGCGATTGCCGCCGAGATGGGCGCGCCCGTGCGCCAGCACTGCGCGCAATCGCCGGTCGAGCTGCAGCTGGTGCGCGAACAGCACGGCTGCGGGCCCATCGAGTGGCTGGAGCGGATCGGAGCGCTGCAGAAGAACTGGCTGCTGCCGCACGGCATCCACGCGAGCGAGGCGGAATTCGCGCTGATCGCCGGGGCGGGCGCGACGCTGGTGCATTGCCCGCTGGTCTCGGCGCGGCACGGGGGGATGCTGAGGAGCTTTCCGAAATGCCGGGCAATGGGCATCAACATCGGCCTCGGCACCGATACCTTCCCGCCGGACATGATCCTGAACATGCAGGTCGGCTTGATGACCGCGCGCCTTGCCGAGGGGATGGAGGCGATCCGCTCGGAAGCGATGTTCGACGCCGCCACGCTGGGCGGGGCGCGGGCGCTTGGCCGCGACGACCTCGGGCGGCTCGCCCCCGGCGCCAAGGCCGATATCGCGGTGATCGACCTTTCCCGCGTTCTGCAGGGCACCGACCCGGTGCAGAGCCTGATGACCTCGGCCTCGGGCCGCGACGTGCGCGATGTCTGGATCGACGGCCGCCGTGTCATGGCCGACCGGGTGATCCCCGGTGTGGACGAGGCCGCCGATGCCGCCCGTGCGCAGGCACAGTTCGACCGCGTGATCGCGCAATACCCCGACCGCACCGTGGGCCATCCCCCGGTCGCGGAGATCTTTACCCCGAGCTACAAAAGGATCGACGGAAATGAGTGACATCGTGCTCGACGTCCGCAACCTGCGCGTCGAATTCCCGACCCGGAAGGGCGTGCTGACCGCCGTGGACGATATCTCGCTGACCATCCGGCGGGGCGAAATCCTCGGCATGGTGGGCGAATCCGGCGCTGGCAAGTCGATGACCGGCATGGCGATCCTCGGGCTGCTGGAGCCGCCGGGGCGGATCGCGGCGGGGTCCATCCACCTCTCCGGGGACCGGATCGACAACCTGAGCGACCGCGAGATGCAGCAGGTCCGGGGCCGTCGGATCGGCGCGATCTTCCAGGACCCGCTGACCTCGCTGAACCCGCTCTTCCGGGTGGGCGACCAGCTGGTCGAGACCATCCGCCTGCACACCGACCTGACCAAGGCGCAGGCGCGCGAACGGGCCAAGGACCTGATGCGCGAGGTCGGGATCCCGGCGGTCGAGGAGAGGATCGACAACTACCCGCACCAGTTCTCGGGCGGGATGCGCCAGCGGATCGTGATCGCGCTGGCGCTCTGCGCCGAGCCGGAGCTGATCGTGGCGGACGAGCCGACCACCGCGCTCGACGTCTCGATCCAGGCGCAGATCACGGCGCTGCTGAAGCGGCTCTGCCGCGAGCGGGGGACGGCGGTGATGCTGGTCACCCACGACATGGGCGTGATCGCCGAAACCGCCGACCGCGTGGCGGTGATGTATGCCGGGCGACTGGCTGAGGTCGGCGCGGTCGAGGACGTGGTGCGCCGCCCGAGGCACCCCTACACCGCCGGGCTGATGGGCTCGATCCCCTCGCTGCGCAGCGACGTCGAGGAGTTGCAGATGATCCCCGGCGCGATGCCCCGGCTCGACGCGATCCCGTCGGGCTGCGCCTTCAACCCGCGCTGCGCCCATGCCGGGCCGAAATGCCGCCGGGATATTCCCCGCGTCGAAGGAACCCAGGCCGCCGCCTGCTGGCTGGCCACCGAAGGAGCCGTCGCATGAAGATCCGCCCCAATGCCATCCTCGAGGTCGACGGGCTGGAACGCCGGTTCGACGTCTCTGCGCCCTGGCTGAACCGGGTGCTCGAACGCAAGCCGCGCCGGACCCTCCGCGCCGTCGATGGCGTCGATTTCATCATCCAGCGCGGCCAGACCCTCGCGCTGGTCGGCGAGTCCGGTTGCGGCAAGAGCACCATCGCGCGGCTGGTGACCGGGCTGCACGCGCCATCGGGCGGGTCGGTCAAGTTCCACGGCGACCGGGACAGGATGCAGATGATCTTTCAGGATCCTTTTGCGAGCCTCAATCCGCGCTGGCGGGTGGGCCGGATCATTGCCGAACCCCTGCGCACCCTGCGCCCGGACACGCCCGACGCCGTGGTCGCGGCACGGGTGGATGAGCTTTTGCGCACCGTGGGGCTCTCCCCCTCGGACGGGCAGAAATTTCCGCATGAATTCTCCGGCGGTCAGCGGCAGCGGATCTCGATCGCGCGGGCGCTGGCGGGCGAGCCCGAGTTCCTGGTCTGCGACGAACCGACCTCGGCGCTGGACGTCTCCGTGCAGGCGCAGGTGCTGAACCTTATGAAGCGGCTGCAGAAGGAGATGGACCTGACCTATCTCTTCATCAGCCACGACCTGAGCGTGGTGCGGCACATGGCCGACGTGATCGCGGTGATGTACCTTGGCCGGATCGTCGAGATCCAGCCGACGAAGGACCTCTTCGCCAATCCGCTGCATCCCTACACGCGGCTGCTGCTCGACACGATCCCCGACCTCGAAGCACCCAAGCGCGACCGGACCCCGATGGGGGGCGAAGTGCCGTCGCCCGTCTCTCCGCCCTCGGGGTGCAGCTTTCACCCGCGTTGTCCGCTGGCCTTCGACCGCTGCAAGGTCGAACGCCCGCAACGCCGCGCCGAGGTTCACAACCGCCGCGTCGCCTGCTTTGCCTGCGAGACCGGGGCAGCGGCGACCGGCCTGAAGGAGACCGCAGATGTATGACGAGGCATTCATGCGCCGGGCCATCGAGATCTCGGCCGAGGCTCTTGCCACGCCGGGGACCGAGCCCTTTGGCGCGGTGATCGTCCGGGACGGAAAGATCGTGGGGGAGGGGATCAACCGCTCGCTGATGAACCACGACCCGACCTCGCACGGCGAGACCGAGGCGATCCGCGATGCCTGCCGCAACCTTGGGTCGGTCGATCTGCGTGGCTGCGATCTCTACTCAAGCTGCGAGCCCTGTCCGCTCTGCGTGGCCGCGATGAACATCGCGGGCATCGCGACGCTGTATTACGCCGCCGACATGGGGCAGGCCGGGACTGCGCTTGGCGATCTGCCGGAGGCCGCGCGCTTTCCGGTGGATGTGGGCCGGATGACCCGTGAATGCGGGCGCGCCGTCACCGACCGGGACATGCCCGCCGAGCAGCACATGGACGCCGAGGCCTTCGCGATCCTGACGGATTGGGCGGCGACGGCGCGCGGGCGGCTCTGATCGTGCGCATTCTCTATCTCAATCCCAATGCGACCGAGGCGATGACCGAGAGCGTGGTCTCGGTGGCGCGGGCCGCGGTGCCGGGCGTCGACGTGCTGGGCTGGACGAACCACGACGGCCCGCCCGCGATCCAGGGCGCCGAGGATGGCGCGGCGGCGGTCAGGGGGCTGATGGCCCTGCTGCCCGAGGCCCGCGCGGCCCGGGCCGATGCCATCGTCATCGCCTGTTTCGACGACACCGGCCTCGCCACGCTCCGCGCGGCGGCCCATTGCCCGGTGGTCGGGATCGGTCAGGCGGCCATGTCGCTTGCCGCGCTGCAGGGCGACCGCTTTGGCATCGTGACCACGCTGGACGTCTCGGTGCCCGTCATCGCGGCCAACGTCGAAGCCTACGGCCACGGTAGGGCCTGTGTCGGGGTTCTGGCCTCGGGCCTGCCGGTGCTGGAGGTCGAGGCGGGCGGCGAGGAGGTCGAAGCGCGGCTGCTGGAGAGCATCGCGCAGTCCGAACGGGCGGGGGCGGGGGCTGTCGTGCTGGGATGTGCCGGCATGTCGCGCCTGCGCGAGAGTCTGGCCGGGCGGTCGCGGGTTCCGCTGGTCGACGGCGTGCGCGCCTCGGCCCATCTGGCCTGCGCGCTGGCCTGAGGGTCAGAGCAGACCCAGCGCTCCGAGCACGATGGCGCGGGTCGACTCCACGTGGTTGCGCGCGGCAAAGCCCGCGCGCGTGTTGTCCTTGCTGCGCATGGCCGCCACGATCTCGCGGTGTTCCCGGTTCGCCGCGCGGATCTGGTCGTCGCTGAACATGATCGGGGCGCGCAGCTGCCAGTGGTAGAACTGCGCTTTCTGCCAGAAGTCGTGGATATAGGGGTTGTCTGCCGCCTCGGCGATGGTGCCGTGGAACTCGCTGTTCAGGCGGTTCAGTTCGGCGCGGGTGATGCCGGGCCAGCGGTCCATCTCGTCGCAGAGTTCCTCGAGCCGGTCGAGCAGACCGGGCGTTGCGTTGCGCGAGGCCAGCGCGCCGAGCGCGCCCTCGGCCATGCCGCGCGCCTCGTAGATCTTCGGCAGGTCCTTGGGAGAGGTCTCGCTCACGTACCAGCCGTGCCGCCGCTCGATCAGCCCCTCGCCCTGCAGCAGCAGCAGCGCCTCGCGCAGCGGGGTCCGGCCAAGCTGGAGCGTCTCCATGAGCTCTTCCTCGCGGAGGCGGTCCCCCGGGCGAAAGTCTGACGCGATGATCATGGATTTAAGCAGGTGTACCGAGCGGTTGAACTGCGTTGTTTTTTTCTTCATAGCCCTTTTCCTCGGACCGACCTTAGGCGTGTCCTGCCCCAAGGTCACGCACGTAATCGCTGCAGATTCGCCTCTCCGGGCCCCATTGCCGGGTCGTGAGGCATCACCGGGCTGTTTGCGCTCAATCTGCACGTATTACGGATGAGAAACTCATTCCCGTGAAAGCTACGGCATCTGGTCAGTTTATGCGGATATCTATACGGATATTTTAACGTATATTTTTGTGACCCAACTTGTGAGGCTTCTCCATGACACACAAAACCAAGGTCGCTGCGGCGATCCTGACCGCGACGACGCTGCTCGGGGCTCCTGCCGCCTTTGCCGATATCACGCTCGGTGCGGTCATCCCGCTTTCGGGCTCCAACGCGACACCGGGCGAGGACCAGCGCCGCGGCATCGAGATCGCGGTGAAAGAGATCAACGATGCCGGCGGTATCCTCGGCGAACCGCTGAAGGTCATCATCGAGGACAGCGCGGGCAAGCCGCAGACCGCCATCGACGCGGCGCGCAAGCTTGTTACCGTCGACAAGGTGCCGCTGGTCATCGGGTCGTATTCCTCGGGCATCACCCTGCCGATGGGCGAATACCTCGTGCAGGAGGGCATTCCGCACCTGAACCCGGCCTCCACCTCCGGTCTCGTGCGCAAGATCGGCCCGACCTCCTTCTCGATGGTCGGCCTCGACAACGTCTCGACCGAATTCGCGGCAAAGGAAGTGATCGCCAACGGCTGGAAGAACGTGGCTGTTCTGGCCGTCAACAACGCCTTTGGTCAAGGCGTCGCGCACGAGTTCGAGAAGCATCTCGAAGAGATGGGCGGCGACGTGAAGACCTCGGTGCTGTTCACCGGCGGCCAGCCCTCCTATCGCCGCGAGTTGCAGCAGCTCGAGGCAACCGACCCCGACGCCTACGTGTTTACCGCCTACGGCACCGACGCGGCGCTGATCATGCAGGAAAGCTATGAACTGGGCCTGCAGACCGACGCGCCCTGGTACTCGATCCTGATCACCATGATGAACAAGGACACCGCGGCAGAGTTCAAGCAGGGCCTGACCGGCATGGACGTCGGCTACCTCGGTGCCGGCGGCGAGGGCTACAAGGCCGCCTACGAGGCCGCCTACGGCGAAGGGTTCCTCTCGGCCTATGGCGGTTACGCGCACGACGCCGTGCTTTTCGCCGCCAAGGCGATCGAGATGGCGGGCACCACCGACAAGGAGCCGCTGCTGGAAGCGATCCGCAAGCTGGGCGACGAAGGCTTCGACGGTGCCACCGGCGAGATCAAGCTCGACGCCGACGGCCAGCGCATGTCGCAGCCCTACCTCAAGTTCAAGGTCGACGGTAACGCCCTCGTCCCGATGGACTGATCCCCGGTCGCGACCGCGAGGTCGCCCGAAGAGGCCCGTGTCTTCCCGGTGAAGGCACGGGCCGTCTTTGCCACGGTCTCCCCGACCGCTGGCCCCAGAGAGAAACACATGATCCAATTCCTCTTCGACACGGTGATCCGGGCGCTTGACCTGGCCCTGATCGCCGTCGCGCTCAGCGGAGTCTACTCGCTGATCAAGTTCCCCAATGTCGCGCTGGTCCAGTACTCGGTCACCGGCGCCTTCCTCGGCATGTTGCTGCAACAGGCGGGGCTGCCACTGCTCGTCGCGCTGCCGCTCTCGGCCGCGCTCGTCGGCCTGCTTGCCATGCTGTTCAACGTGCTGCTGTTCGAACGGCTGCTCGAGGAAGGCTCGGCCATCGCGCTGATCGGCTCACTCGCCCTGTCGATGATCCTCTCGGCGGTCTTCCTGCTGGCCTTTGGCCCGGCCGCCTATCGTTTCGACCTGCCGGTGGCCCCGGCGATGCGCTTCATGGGCGCCCGCGTCACCGTGCACCAGCTGAGCACGCTGGCGATCACCCTCGTCTCGCTCGGCGGTTTCGCGGCGATCCTGTTCTTCACCCGTCTGGGGCGCGAGATGCGGGCCACGGCGACCAACTGCGTGCTGGCCGCGGCCAGCGGGATCGGCACCCGCGGCGTGATCAACGCCACGGTGTTCATCTCCGGCGTGCTGGCCGCGCTCGGGGGCATGACGCTGGCGATGCGCGGGTCGGTCTCGATCGACCTCGGCACCCAGATGCTGCTGCCGGTCTTCGCCGCCGCCATCCTCGGCGGGCTGGGCAATGCGCTGGGCGCCATCGCGGGGGCGCTGGTGATCTCGGCGGCCGAGACCTTCGTGACCAATACCAACTTCGGCCCGCTCTTCGGGCAGGACTTTCTCTTTGCCCCGGCCAGCTACGCCCAGACCGCCAGCTTTGCGCTGCTGGTGCTGTTCCTGCTGTTCCGCCCCGCCGGCCTCTTCACCAGCGAGGTGAACCGTGTCTGATTTCCTGATCCACGTCTCTGCCGTCGCCTGTCTCTACGGCATCCTCGCGCTGGCGCTGAACCTGCAGATGGGCCTCTCCGGCCTCGTCAACTTCGGGCTGATCGCGCTGTTCGGCTGCGGCACCTATGGCGCGGCCTTCGCGCATCTCTGGGGCTGGCCGCCCTTGGCCGGTCTGGCGCTGGGCCTTGTCTTCGCGGCGCTGCTGGGCCTGTTCTTCGCCCGCCTCGGCGACCGCATGTCCGAGGACTACTGGGGCATCGCGACCCTCTCGCTGGCCGAGATCATGCGCCTTGTCTTTACCAACGAGCAGGGGCTGGCAGGCGGGGCGCAGGGCGTGTCCGGTCTGCCGGTGACCTTTGCGGCGCTGCCTGCCGACACTGCGGCCCTTGCCCGCCTCGCGCTCTATGCCGCGCTGCTGGTCGTCGCCTTCGTGATCTGCCAGCGCATCGCGCGGTCGGGGTTCGGCCTGTCGCTCAAGCTGATGCGCGAGGAACCCCAGCTGGCTCGTGCGCTCGGCTACGACCTCGCCCGCTCGCGGCGCATCGTCATGGTCGTCTCCTCGCTGATGGCGGCGGTTTCGGGGTTTCTCTATGCCCATTACCTGACCTTCGTCGGCCCCGAGCAGCTGATGAGCCACGAGACCTTCCTGATCTGGTCGATGGTGATCATCGGCGGCATCGCCAACAACTGGGGCGTGGTCGCCGGGGCGATCCTGATGCAGTTCGCGCTGGCCTATGTGCCCTTCGTCAAGGACTGGTTCGACGTTCCCTCCGACTTCGTCGCGGCGACGCGGCTCATCATCGTGGGCGGCGGCATCCTCGCCTTCCTGATCTGGCGCCCCAAGGGGATCTTTCCCGAACGTATCGGAGGCTCGCATGTCTGAGGCCCTTCTCGAACTCAACGGCCTGTCGAAGGCCTTTGGCGCCCATCAGGTGCTCGACGGTGTGTCTGCCCGCATCCGGCCGGGCGAGATCGTCGGTCTGCTCGGGCCCAACGGCTCGGGCAAATCGACCCTGCTGAACGCGATCTCGGGCTTTCTGCCGCCCGATGCCGGGCGCGTGACCATCGCGGGCACCGACATCACCGCACGGCCCGCGCATGTGGTCACCCGCGCGGGGCTCGCGCGGACCTTTCAGCTGCCCAACATGCCGACGCGGATGACCACGCGCGAGGTGCTGCGGGCCGGGGACGTCGCCGCAGGGGCGCCGCGCCACATGCTGCGCCGCACGGGGCGGGATGACCGGATCGACGCCCTGCTGGAGATGTTCCGGCTTGCCCATGTCGCCGACCTCCCGGCGAGTTCGCTCTCCGGCGGGCAGAAGAAACTGCTCTCGGTCGCGCTGGCTCTGCGCGGCTCGCCACGGCTGCTGTGCCTCGACGAGCCGACGGCGGGCGTTCACCCGGAGCTCAGGACCGAGATGGTCCGCATTCTGAAACAGGCGGCGGGCGAGGGCACCACGCTGCTGGTGATCGAACATGACATGCTGTTCATCCGCCAGCTCTGCTCGCGCTGCATCGTCCTCGACCGGGGCCACCTGATCGCGGACTGCGCGCCGGACGAACTGGAACACAACGGCGCGGTGGTCGAGGCCTACCTCGGCAAGGCCGTCCAGAAGGGAAAGACCGCACGATGATCGAGGCAAGCAACATCCGCGCCGGTTACGGCGACGGACCGGACATCCTTCAGGACATCTCGATGACGGCGAGCGCGCGCGAGATCGTGACGATCCTCGGGCCGAACGGCTGCGGCAAGTCCACGCTGCTGAAAACCGTCGCCGGCTTCGTCCGCCCGCGCGGCGGCGCGATCCGGATCAACGGCGAGGGTGCAGAGACGGTGCCGATCCACGAGAAGGTGCGCCATTACGGCGTGGGCTACGTGCCCCAGACCGACAACGTGTTCCGCACCATGACGGTCACCGAGAACCTGCTGATGGGGGCCCGCGACCTGAGCCGCGACACCCGGAACGAGAGGTTCGAGGCCCTGATGACCCAGTACCCCACGCTGGCGAACAAGCGGCGGCGCAAGGCTTCGGCCCTGTCGGGGGGCGAGCGGCAGATCCTCTCGCTGGCGCGCGCGCTGATGGCGGGGCCGCGCATCCTGCTGCTGGACGAGCCCTCGGCGGGTCTGTCCCCGGCGATGATGCACGATGTCTTCGAGGCCATCGGGCGGATCCGCGATGCGCAGGACATGTGCATCCTGATGGTCGAGCAGAACGCCTACGAGGCCCTGTCGATTTCGGACCGGGCCTATGTACTGAGCCTTGGCAAGGTGGCGCTGACGGCAAGGTCGGCAGACCTGCTGAACGATCCGGCGATGGAGCGGCTCTACCTCGGGGGCGACCCCGACGCCTGAGGCGGGAGGGCGGGCTACCCGGTTACCGTGAGCGGCCCGTCATTCTTGATCTCTTCCATCACCACGTAGGTCCGGGTCTCGATCACCCCCGGCCAGGCCATGATCACGTCGCCGAGAAAGCGCCGGTACTCATCCATCGAATGGAACCGCGTCTTGACGAGGTAGTCGAGCCCGCCCGCGACCATGTGGCACTCGATCACCTCGGGCGTCGCCTGAACCGCTGTCTTGAACTTCTCGAAGACCTGCGGGGTCGTCTTGTCCAGCCGGATCTCGATGAAGACCAGCATCTCGAGTCCCAGCTTCTGCGGGTCGAGCCGGGCGGTATAGGAGAGGATCACCCCGTCGCGCTGCAAACGCCGCAGCCGGTCGCTCATCGAGGTCGGCGGGATGCCGACCTGACTGGCCAGATCGGCGTTGGTGATGCGCGCATCCTTCTGCAGGATCTGCAGGATGCGCTGGGTAATCTTGTCAAATCGGGGCATTCTGCTGGTCTGATCCGTGCATGTAACGGTGCTGCAGTCTCATGCCTGCAGCGGTCGGGGTCAACGGCCTTCCGGCCCCAGCGCCTCCAGTCGTTTCGAGAGGAGCAGGCGGTCGGCGGGGTTCGCGGTCAGCGCGATGGCCGCCGCGTAAGCGGCGCGCGCGCCCGTCCGGTCGCCCGCCAGCAGCGCGACGGCGGCCTCGGCGGCATGAAACGGCTGGAACCCGTCCAGTTCCCCGCGCAGGGCCGCGAGGATCGCGGTTGCGGCGGCGATCTGCCCGGTCTCGGACAGGGCGACCGCGTGGTTCAGGCGCACCACCGCTGTCGGCTCCATCGTCAGCAGCGCGGTGTAGAGCTGCACGATCTGCGGCCAGTCCGGGGCTGGGTCCGCCATCTGGCAGGCGCTGATCGCCGCCTTGACCTGAAACGGCCCGGCGCGACGACGCGACAGGGCGGTTTCCAGCAGCGCGCGGCCCTCGGCGAGCGTCTCGCGGTCCCACAGGCTCCGGTCCTGTTCGGCGGGCGGCACGGTCGCGCCATCGGGGCCGATCCGCGAACCTCGCCGTGCGTCGGTGATCAGCATGAGCGCCAGCGCGCCCTCGATTTCGGGCTGCCCGGGGCGCAGGCTGGCGACGAGCCGGGCGAGGAAGATCGCCTCGGAACAGAGATCACGGGGCTCGGTCGCGCCGGAGGTATAGCCGGTGGTGAAGATCAGGTAGATCGTCGTCAGCACGGCGCGCAGGCGCTCGTCCCACTGGTCGGGTTCCGGCACCGCGTAGGGGATGCCGGTCGTGGCGATCCTGGCCTTGGCGCGGCTCAGCCTCTGACCCATCGTCGTGGGCGCGTCGAGGAAGGCCCGCGCGATCTCCTCCGTGGTCATCCCGCAAACGGTTCGCAGCGTCAGCGCAACGCGTGATTTCTCGTCCAGCGCGGGGTGGCAGGCGGTGAAGATCAGGCGCAGCCGTTCGTCGGGAATCTCCTCGCCGCTGTCCTCCGTCTCGAAGGCGATCAGTCGGGCCAGTGCCTCCTCGCGGCGGGCACTGCGCCCCTCGCTGCGCAACTGGTCCAGCGCCTTGCGCCCGGCGACCTTGAGCAGCCATGCCTGCGGCGAGGCGGGCAACCCGGAGCGGCTCCAGTGCACCAGCGCCGAGAGGCCCGCCTCCTGCAGCGCGTCTTCGGCCAGTTGGAAGCTGCCGAGCCGCGCCACCAGCACGGCCATCAGCCGCCCCCGGTCCTGGCTCAGCACCTGCGTCAGCGCGCGGGTGATCGCCATCGCCTGGGGGGCGGCCCCGGCCATCAGAGATTGGCCGGGTTGTAGTTCATCAGCGGGCGCACCTCGATCGTGCCCCAGGTCGCCACCGGCAGCATCGCGGCATAGCGCAGCGCGCTGTCGATGTCGGGCAGGTCAAGCACGTAGTACCCGCCAAGGTGTTCGCGGGTTTCCGCATAGGGGCCGTCCATCGTCTCGACCTTGCCCGCGCGCAGTTTCAGCGAGACCGCCTTGTCGGTCCCCTCCAGCGCCTCGCCGCCGCGCAGCACTCCGTCGGCGGTCACGCGGTCGTTGAAGTCCTGAAAGCCCTTCATCATCTCCTGGAATTCAGGTGTGCCATAGAGCGGTTCGGCATCGGGCGCGCCGTAGAGAAGCAGCATGTATTGCATGGGAAAATCCTTACGATCCGAAAGTGGTGAGAAACAGAAGTCCGACAAGGCAAAGCGTGGCCAGAAGGCTGGCAGTATTGCCGATGATACGCAACGGATGCGACGCATTCGCGGCGCTCAGGCCGAAGGGATGGATCAGCCTGCCGAGAACCAGCAGCGCACCGGCGGCGTGGAGACCGGCGGGCCATGCGCCGTTGCCTTCGGCGATCAGCATCAGGGGCAGGGCGAGCGCGACCCATTCGATGAAGTTGCCGTGGCGGCGGATGGCCTCGTGCAGGGCGGTATTGCCCGCGTCGCCGATCGAGACCTTCAGCCGGGCGCGGGCGGATGAGACCCGGACCCAGAGGACCAGGCAAAGCAAGGTGAGCGGGAGCGCGTAGAGCGCGGTGACGGGGAACAGCATGGAATGTCCTCTGCGTTGTTTCGATATCCTGAAGACGCCGCCGGCCTCGGGATTTCGACACGCAGTGCGAATTTTCCTTGCTGTTCGCCCAAGGGTGGGGCGCGGCGCGCGGCGTCAGCCCGCGTCGGGGGCGGTGGACGAACCGCTGATGTGGCTGGTGATGCGCGCCTGCAGCAGCGGCAGGTCGCGCTTTTCGATGGCGTCGATCAGGTCGAAATGCCCCTGTGTCGCCTTCTGCAGCTGGTCCATCGTCTGCCATTGCCCCACCGGCGCCGCCGGGCCGCGCTGGCGCAGGTCCAGCATGGTTTCGCGCAGGACGTCATTGCGGCAGAAACTGTAGAGCTTTCCGTGAAAGGCATAGTTCGCCTCGATCTGGGCGAAGGACGAGCCGTGGTAGGCGGCCTGCTTGAAGTCCTCGGCAAGGCCGCGCAGGATCTCGATGTCCGCATCCGTCGCCAGTGCGATGACGTCGACGGCGGCGTGGCATTCGAGCAGGGCGCGCACCTCGCCGACCTGCCGGATCCGCAGCGGATCGGGTTGCGGTACGCGATAGCCCCGGTTGGGAATATGTTCGACCAGCCGCTTGGAATGCAGGTTGGTCAGCGCGTCGCGCACCTTGATCCGGGTGCAGCCATACCGCTTTTCGAGGTCGATCTGCTTCAGCCATTCGCCCGGGCTCAGCGCGCCCTTGTTGATATCGGTCACGATCTGCTGCGAGATCTCGTCAGAGGACGGCTTGGGGGCGGCCTCTTGCTGTGCTGCGGTCATGATGACGCCTTGTCCCTGGCTGTTTCGACCCGAGAATACGCAGCGAAAACGGTCCGATCAATATCTTCCACAAAATTGGCGCCAATTTAGAAAAATATTTTGACGCCATCAGATTCGCACCCTACGCTCGGCCGAAATCGACTACCGGAGACCGACGCGCATGCTGCCAAGAGTAGGGGACAGCCCCAAGGATCGCTTCAGGGCGCTGTACCTGACCGGGGAAACCACCATCATCGCCTGCAAGGCCGATCCGCGGTTTTCCTACACCCTTTATGTTCCCGAGAGCGCATGGGACGAGCCGGCGCGCCAGCCCGACCTGCTGGTTGCCGTGCATGGCACCATGCGTCTCCAGTCCCTCTATCGCGACGCCTTCGCCGGGTTCGGACGTTTCAACAACTGCGTCATCCTCGCACCGCTCTTCCCCGTCGGGGTGCGCGGCGACATGGAGTCCGGCGGTTACAAGTACATGATCGAGGGTGAGATCCGCTACGACGAGGTCCTCCTCGCCATGGTGAAGGAGGCGGGCGACCTGCTGAACCGGAGCTTTGGCAAGTTCATGCTGTTCGGCTTTTCGGGCGGCGGCCATTTCACCCACCGGTTCCTCTACCTGCACCCCGAGCGGCTCAAGGCCGCGTCGATCGGCGCGCCGGGTTCGGTCACGTTGCTGGACGAGACTATGGACTGGTGGCCGGGCATCCGCAACTTTGCCGAGGTCTTCGGACGCGGCATCGACTTTGACGCGCTGAAGCAGGTCAAGGTGCACATGTCGGTCGGCGCGCAGGATACCGAATTCTGGGAAATCACCTTTCCCGAGGATTCGCCCAAGTACATCCCCGGCGCGAACAGCGCAGGCAAGGACCGCAACGAGCGGCTGCACAGCCTGCGCCAGTCGATGGAGGCGCGTGGGGTCGATGTCTGGCACGACATCGCGCCGGGGGTGCCACACGACATGCGGGGCGTGTTTCCCTATGTCGAGAAGTTCTTCACCGACGTTCTGAAGGACCGGCTGCCCGCGCCGGGTGTGCGCTGATGGTTGCGACGCCCAAGCTGATCGAACTGGACGGCACGCCGCACGCCCGGGGCCTCGCCTATGGGCAGCAGGCCGACACCCAGCTGCGCCACGGTCTCGGGGTCTACCGCGCGCTGTTCAGTGAACACGGGCTGACATGGGACAGCGTCCTAGGCTATGCCGCCGAACTGCGCGACAGCCTTGCCGCCAAGGTGCCCACGGCGATGGAGGAACTCGCCGGGATCGCCGAGGGCGCCAAGGTGCGGCTGGAAGAGGTCCTCGTGATCAACGGCCGCAGCGAGATCATCAACCTGCACGCCCAGCGGCCCGCCGACCCCTCCAAGCTCGACGATGGCTGCACCGCCGCCGTCGTCCTGCCCGCGATGACCGCCAGCGGGCGGCTGCTGCACGTCCAGAACTGGGACTGGCTGCCCGATTGCGCCGACAGCACGGTGGTGCTGCACATCCGCTCCGAGACGGGGCCGGACATCCTGACCTACGTCGAGGCCGGCGGGCTGGCGCGCGCGGGCTTCAACTCGGAAGGTGTCGCCATCACCGGCAACAACCTTGCCTGCACGCAGGACGGCACCGCGCCCTTCGGGGTTCCGCTCTCGGTGATCCGTCGCCGGGTGCTGGAGGCCGGGGGATACTCGCAGGCCCTGACCGAACTGCACCGGCTGCCGCGGACGGTGTCGAACAACATGACCATCAGCTGCGCGACCAGCGGCGATTGCCTGAACTTCGAGACCACGCCGGAACGGATCTACTGGCAGGCGCCCGAGGGCGATTGCCTGACCCATTCCAACCACTTCACCAGCCCCGCCGCACGGGCGCGCGAGACCGACCTCGGGATCGCGCGCGGGGCCGACACGCTGTTCCGCGACCGCCGCCTGCGCCGCCTGATCGAGGAGGGCGGGCGCGAGCACACGCTCGACACCCTCGCCGTGGCGCTCGACGACCGCTTCGGCGCGCCAAGGGGGATCATCCGCACGCCGCAGGGCAACGAGGGCGAAACCAACGCCTACCTCTCGGCCACCGTGGCGATGGTCCTGATGGACGCGGGGGCGGGCGAGATGCGCATCCGCCAGCTGCCCTATGCCTCTGACACAACCTGCCGCTTCAGCCTCGGCTGAGGCGACGCCAAGACACCAACAACAGGGACGAAACAATGAACATCAGGAACAAACTCCTCGCGCCGCTGCTGACGGCCACCGCCATCGGGCTTGTATCCGTCGCCCCGGCGATGGCCGAGAGCGTGGTGCGCATGGCGCTGAACGCGGATATCCGGGGCACCAACCCGGGCGTGACCCGCGACGGCAACACTGACATCGTACACAGCCAGTTCGTCGAGGGGCTGGTCACCTACGGCGAGAACTTCGAGATCATCCCGATGCTGGCCGAGACCTACGACATCTCCGAAGACGGGCTGACCTACACCTTTCACCTGCGCCACGGGGTCAAGTTCCACAATGGCGAGGAGATGACCGCGAAAGAGGTCGAGTGGTCCTGGAACCGCCTTGCCGGCGAGGAGTCCGAAAGCCACTGCAAGAACTACTTCAACGGCAAGAACGGCATGAAGGTGGTCTCGGCCAAGGCGCTGGACGACGATACCTTCGAGGTCAAGCTCGAAACCCCCTTTGCCGTCTTCCTGGCCACCATCGCCCGTTTCGACTGTGGTTCGATGGGCGTGCTGCACCCTGACTCGGTCAATGCCGACGGCAGCTGGAACACCCCGATCGGCACCGGCCCCTACATGATGGGCGACCACCTGCCGGGCCGCTATGTCGAACTCAAGCGCTTTCCCGACTACGCCAGCCGCGACGAACCGATGAACGGCCTCGGCGGCGGCAAGCACGCCGAGGTGGACACGCTGCACTTCGATATCGTGAGCGAGGGCGCGGTGACCAAGACGGCACTGCTGGCGGGCGATCTCGACCTCGTCCCGATTGACGCGATGACCGCCACCGAGCTGAAGGACAAGCCGGGCTTCAAGGTGGATGCGACGCAATCGGCGGTCTGGGACACCTACCTGCTGAGCCCGCTCGACCCGGTGCTGAAGGATGTCCGCATTCGGCAGGCAATGGCCCACGCCATCGACCCTCAGCAAATCATGGCCGCGATCACCGAAGGGTTCGGCAAGGCCTCGCCCTCGCCGGTGCCGCCGATGTCCAAGAACTTCACCGCCGTCGAGGCCGAGTATCCGGCCTATGACGTGGACCTTGCCAAGTCGCTGATGAAGGAGGCGGGCTACAACGGCGAAGAGATCAAGATCCTCGCCACCCGCCGGAACGGCGCCTACTACGAGCGGGCGCTGATGGCGCAGGCCATGCTGATGGACGCGGGCTTCAACGCCACGCTGGAAGTGGTCGAATGGGGCACCCAGCTCGAGGCCTACCGCACCGGCGAAGGCTACGCGATGCAGTCCTTCACCTTCTCCCCGCGGCTTCAGGCCGGGCTGAGCTTTGAAATGTTCACCGGCTCCGAGGTCCGCAAGGCCTGGCAGAATCCGGAGGCCATTGCCCTGGTCAATGAATCCCTGCAAACCGGCGATCCCGAACGCCTGCAACAGATCATCGACGAGCTGTCGCGCCGCTTCAACGAGGACGTCCCGGCCATCGGTCTTGGTCACCGGATGCTGTTCACCGGCATGTCGGACCGCGTCGAAGGGTTTCAGGACTGGGGCGCGGGCGTGCTGCGCGGCTGGATGCTGCGGGTCGCGGACTGACGCCTGAACCCGGGAGACGACGGCCATGATCCTCTTCGTTCTGCGACGTATCCTGATGTCGGTTCCGACCCTCATCATCGTGGCCGTCATCATCTTCTGCCTCGTCCGGGCCCTGCCGGGCGACGCGGCCCTGATGATGCTGGGCGGCAATATCGACGACGAGTCGACGCTTGAAATGATGCGGCACCAGCTGGGGCTGGATCAGCCCCTGCCTGTGCAGTTCATGGCCTGGCTGCGCGAGATCTTCTCGGGCAACCTCGGCATCTCGGTGCGCACGGGCCAGCCGGTCGGCGAGCTGATCCTCGACCGGTTCAGCGTGACGGCAACCGTGGTGCTGCTGGCGATGGCCTCGGCGCTGGCGGTCTCGATACCGGCGGGCCTCTTCGCGGCGCACCGCCACAATACCCGCGCCGACTATGCCATCGTCGTCGCCACCATCCTCAAGCTGTCGATGCCGAGCTTCTGGGTCGGGCTCATGCTGCTGGTGCTGTTCGGCGCGATCCTCGGCTGGCTGCCGACCGTGGGCTACGTCTCGGTCTCGCAGGATTTCGGGCTGGGCGTGACCTACCTGATCCTGCCGGTGACCTCGCTGGCCCTGTCCGAGATCGCGGTGATGACGCGCATGATGCGGGCGGGCAGCCTCGAGGTGATGAACCGCGATTACGTGACCCACGCCCGCGCCAAGGGCCTGCCCGAGCGGCAGGTGCTCTGGCGCCACGTCTTTCCCAACGCCTTTGCGCCGACGCTGACCATGGTCGGCATCGCGCTGGCGGGGCTGCTGGCCGGGGCGGCGGTGACCGAGACCGTCTTTACCCTGCCCGGGCTGGGCAAGCTGCTGGTCGACTCGATCTATGGCCGGGACTACCCGGTGTTGCAGGGCGCGCTGCTGTTCATCGCCGCGGTCTATGTCGTGACCAACCTGCTGATCGACATCGCCTATTCCTTCTTCGATCCCAAGGTGCGCCTGTCGTGACTTTCGTTTCCCGCCTGCTGGGCAAGACCAACGGCCTGATCGGCGCCGTGATGCTGGGCCTCGTTCTCGTCGTGGCGTTCCTCGGTGCCGTCTGGACCCCTTATGACCCGCTGAAGTCGGACCTGCTGAACCGCTTTGCCGCGCCGGGCCTCGCCCATCCCTTCGGAACCGACATGTTCGGCCGCGACGTGCTCTCACGCCTCATGCGCGGGGCGTGGGTCTCGGTCTCGATCGGTCTCTCGACCCTCGTGATCCCGGTGGTGCTCGGCACCGTGCTGGGCGCGGCCGCCGGGTATTTCCGGGGTTGGTTCGACCGGCTGCTGATGATGGTGCTGGATGCGCTCATGGCCTTCCCCGGCCTGCTGATCGCGCTGGGCCTGATGGCGGTCATCGGGGCCAACCGCTACGGCGTGATCCTGGCGCTGTCCTTCGCCTATCTCCCCGCCGTGACCCGCGTGGTGCGCGGCTCGGTCCTTTCGATCAGCCAGAACGAATTCGTCGAGGCCTCGGCGGTGATGGGCAATTCGCGCCTCTACACGCTGATCGTGCATATCCTGCCGAACTGCCTCGCCCCGCTGATCGTGCTGTCCACCATGATGTTCGGCTGGGTGCTACTGGCCGAAAGCGCGCTCAGCTTTCTCGGGCTCGGGGTGCCGCCGCCGGAACCGAGCTGGGGCAACATCCTGTCCGAGGCCAAGGCGCATCTGATGCGGTATCCGCTGCTGGGCCTGCTGCCGGGCATCTGCATCTCCATCGCGCTGCTGGGCGTGAACCTGCTGGGCGACGCGCTGCGCGACGAACTGGACCCGAAATCGGCCTCGGCGCCGTCCAAGGAGGCGATCTGACATGGGCAACACGACGACAGACCCGCGCGAACCGCTGCTGCGCATCGACGACCTCGAAATCTCCTTCGGCTCGGCCTCGGTGGTCCGCGGCGTGGACCTGAGCCTGAACGAGGGCGAGATCCTCGCGCTGGTCGGGGAATCCGGCAGCGGCAAGAGCATGATCGGACGGTCGATCCTCGGGCTGCTGCCCACGCCGGGCCGGGTCAGCCGGGGCCGCATCCGATTTGCCGGGCACGAGATCACCGCGCCCTCCAGCCCCGAGGAACTGCGCCTGCTGCGGGGCCGTTCCATCGGGCTGATCTTTCAGGAACCCCTGTCTTCGCTGAACCCGACCATGCGGATCGGCGAGCAGATGTTCGAGGCCATGCGCCTGCACACCGACCTGTCCGAGGCGCAGATCCGCGACCGCGCCATCGAGATGCTGCGGCAGGTCCGGCTGGACCGCCCCGAGACGCTGCTGAACCGGTATCCGCACGAGTTCTCGGGCGGGATGCGGCAGCGGATCATGATCGCCTCGGTCATGATGTTGAAACCCCGGCTGCTGATCGCGGACGAGCCGACGACAGCGCTGGATGCCGTGGTGCAGCGCGAGGTGCTGGACATCATGGAGGACGTCGCCCGCGCCAGCGGGACCGCCGTGATCCTGATCTCGCACGATCTTGCCGTAGTGGCCCGCTATGCCGACCGGATCGCGGTGATGGAAAAGGGCGACCTTGTCGAAACCGGCGCGACCCGCACCGTGCTGGCCCGGCCCGCCCACGACTACACCCGCCGACTGCTCGCGGCGGCGCAGCTCGGCACGCCCAGCCCGGTGTCGGGACGACCGGGAGCGGCCCTGCTGAAGGTCGACAACCTCAGCGTCGACTTCGCCGAGAAGACCTTCCTCGGTCTCTTCGGCAAACGGGTGCACCACGCGGTGCGCGACGTCTCCCTCACCGTGGCTCCGGGAGAGTTCGTCGGCCTCGTAGGGGAATCCGGCAGCGGCAAGAGCACCATCGGGCGCGCCGTCTGCAACCTGACCCCCAAGGCGGGCGGCACGGTCAGCTTCGACGGGCGCGATCTGGATACCTGCGGGGCAGGCGAGGAGCAGCGGCTGCGGCGACGTATCCGGGTGGTGTTTCAGGATCCGTTCTCGTCGCTCAATCCCCGGATGCGCATTGGCCGCATCGTGCGCGAAGGGCTGCGCCACGAACCGGGCCTGTCGGCCGCCGAACGCCAGAAAGCGGCCGAGGACATGCTGGAGGCGGTGGGCCTCTCGCGGGACATGGCCGGGCGCTTTCCCCATGCCCTCTCGGGCGGGCAGCGCCAGCGCGTCGCCATCGCGCGCGCCCTCATCGCCAAGCCCGACCTGATCATCGCGGACGAACCCGTCTCGGCGCTGGACGTCACCATCCAGGCGCAGATCCTTGCGCTGCTCAAGCGGTTGCAGGCCGAGTACGGCTTTGCCTGCCTGTTCATCAGCCACGACCTGCATATCGTGGAACAGCTCTGCGCGCGGCTTTACGTGCTGCACAAGGGGCGGCTGGTCGAAGAGGCCCCGACGCCCGCCATCTTTGCCGCGCCGCGCCATCCCTACACGCGCCGCCTGATGAGCGCCTCGCCGAGGCTGGAGCAGGGTGACGACGGCTTGCAGCTGGCCGAGACGGAGCTGCCGGAGATCGGAGGGGCCGAGGCGGACTATTACGATGCGACGCGACCGGAGGATCCTTACCGGCTGATCGACACGGGGCAGGGCCACCACGTTGCCCTGCGCAGCGAGGAGCGGCGGGCCGGCTGACCGCCCCCGCCGCTCACATTATCCGGCGGCGATCATCCGTTGCGAACACTGGAAGAAGGCGTCGATCGCGACCTTCGATCCGGACAGCGAATAGGACAGTTGCCGCGACATCTGGGGAGAGACGACCTCGGCCGTGGCGCCCTTTGCCAGATCGCGCAGCAAGCTGGAGAATAGCGACGTCTCCTTGACCGGCATGAGGTACAGGACGCCGGAGGGGTTGTCGTTGCCGTAGTTTCGGCCGCGCAGCGGGTACCGGCTCTCTCCGACCGAGACGAGGAACGTGGTCTCCGGCGGCATCGCCTCCAGACGGGGCAGGCGCAGCATCACGTAGAACCCGGCGCCCCGGATGTACTGCACCCCGAACATCTCGCCGAGCCGGGGCTCCTCGATGAAGCCCGCGCAGCTTGCCGTGCCGGTGCCGGGCTGGTGAAACAGCGACGCCTTCCAGTTCTTTTCCTGCGCGAGAAGGGTCTCGGCAAGCTGGGCCGCCACGGGCGCGGCGGCGGCAAGGGCAAGGCAGAGGGCGGCGACGAGGAGCTTGGGGTGGCGCATTGCTGTCCTATCGGTTGCAGGTTGCCGAACGTTACGGCGGCGCGGGGGTATCTCAACGCTCCATCCGGGACTGCGGGCTTGCCACCCGGACCTGTTGCCCCTCGGTACCACTGCGCCGGTGGGCAGACCGGGCTGTAGCCGGGGCGCTGGCATTCGCCCGCCGGGCGATGTGCCTTGTGGGGGAGGGGGCGCTGCCCCGCCCGAGTGAAGGAGACCGACCGTGAGCAACGACCAGACCGGCGCGCGCTGCAGAGCCCTGCTGGCCGCGCATGAACCGGCGCTGGCCGAACTGGCGCGATGCGTTGAAAGCTGCCTGCCGACGGGGCTGGAGGAAGAGGCGGACATCTGGGTGCCGCCGCTCTATGACCTTGCCGAGCACCGGGCGTTTCTGGAGCATCTGGCCCGCCAGCCCGACCGCTACCTGCTGACCCTGATGCTGCAAAAGGCGGAACTGATCGGCGAAACGCTGGCCTATGTGCAGGGCCACGCCGATCTTTCCGCCGTGCCCACCGTCGCCGGATACCTGCAGGGCCTCGCGGCCCTGTCAGAGACGGGCTACGGCCAGATGGCGTAGACGTAGGCGCAGTAGCCCGCGAGCAGGACCGCGCCTTCCCACCGTGCGATCCTGAGGCCGGTGGCGGCGAAGATCACCAGCAGCACCGAGACGCCCACCATCAGCAGGTTGTCGAAACGGACGATGGCGTCGGGCACCTCGGAGGGCGCGATCAGGGCGGTGGCGCCGCCGATGCCCAGCACGTTGTAGATGTTGGAGCCGACGATATTGCCAAAGGCCACATCGCCCTGCTTCTTCATCGCGGCGACCACCGAGGTCACCAGTTCGGGCATCGAGGTGCCGACCGCGACGATGGTCAGCCCGATCACCGTTTCCGGGATATCGAGCGATTGGGCGAGGCTGACCGCGCCCCGGACAAGCAGCGCGCCGCCAAAGATGACGAGGACGAGCCCGCCGACCGAGATCAGCAGGGGGCCCACGAGCGTGCGCGCCCGCACGCGCGCCGGGTCGAGGGAGACATCGACCCCGGCCAGAGCGGTGGCCTTGTCATGCAGTGCGCCATGCTCACTCGCACCCGCACCCGCCTCCTGCCGGAAGGCGAGGTAGATGTAGCCTGCCAGCAGCACGAGGAACCCCGCGCCCAGCAGCCGGGTCATCGGCATCACGAAGCACAGGGCGGAGAACCCGGCGGCGACGGCCAGCATGACCACCGCGTCGCGCTTCAACGCCGAGGAGGCGACGGCGATGGGCAGCAGCATCGACGAGACGCCGACGATCAGCAGGATATTGGCGATGTTCGACCCCACGATGTTGCCGTAGGCGATCGAGGGCGAGCCCGACAGCGAAGCCTGCACCGAGGTCACCAGCTCGGGCATGGAGGTGCCGAAGCCGACCAGCGTGAGGCCGATGACCAGCGGCGAGACGCCCAGCTTTTCGGCCACCCGGACGGCGCCGCGCACCAAAAGGTCGCCCCCGAGGACAAGCAGCACCAGACCGCCAATCAGCGGCAACCAGATTTCCGTCATACTTTGGCACTCCAAGAGCCGAACCGAGCGAAGATCTGTCCCCGCCCCGGCCGCTTTTCAAGGAGGGCGCGGGGCGATCTTTTCTTCGGCAGGAACAGGCTGTTCGCCCGCGCTGTGGCGCGTTGCGGGCCCCGGCGACGGGCGATCGTCTTGACCTCCGGTCCGGGGCGTCCTACCGGGGGCGCAGGCCCAGCCGGACTCTCGGTCTTCGCCACGGTCGGATCCCCTTGTCACGCCCGGAGACCGTCATGATTGCCAATTCCCTGCGCGCCGCGCTCGTCTGCCTTGTCCTCTCGGCCCCGGCCTGCCTTGCCGACCCGGTGACCTTCGAGACCGCGACCGGGCCGCAGACTCTGCCGGAGCCGCCCCACAAGATCGCCGCGCTCGATGTGGCGGCCATTGACACGCTGACGGCGCTGGGCGTCACGCCCGCTGGCATCGTCTCGCCCCTGTTCGTCGATTACCTCGACCCCGAGATGGAGGGCGCCGAGGTCATCGGCACGATGTTCGAACCCGATTTCGAACGCATTGCCGCCCTGCAGCCCGACCTGATCGTGCTCGGCTCGCGGTCGCTGTCGCAGGCCAATGCGCTCTCGGGCCTCGGCCCGGTGGCCGACATGAGCGTGGGCGACGACGCGATGGCCGACGGGCTGGCCCGCCTTGCCGCCTATGGCGCGCTCACCGGGACGCAGGCCCGCGCCAGCGAACTGGCCGAGGCGCTGGACCAGAAGGTCGCGTCGGTGCGCGCGCTGGTCGCGGGCCGGGGCAACGCCCTGATCGTGATGACCAACGGGCCCAAGCTCTCGGTCTTCGGTGCGGCAAGCCGCTTTGGCTGGCTGCACACCGCGCTCGACTGGCCGCAGGCGGTGGATGACATCGGCGAATCCCGCCACGGCGAAGCGGTGACCTTCGAATACATCGCCGAGGCCGACCCCGACACGCTGATCGTGATCGACCGGGGCCAGGTCGTCGGCGGCGGTCTCGCCGGTGCCAAGGCGACGCTCGACAACGAGCTGATGCACCAGACCAAGGCGTGGAAGACAGGTCACATCATCTACCTCTCGCCCTCCGAGGTCTACGTGGCCTCCGGCGGTATCCAGGCGCTGAACATCACGCTGGATCAGCTGACCGACGCCCTGAAATCGGGCTCCTGACCGCCCGATGCGGGTCGCTCTGCCGCTCCTGGCGCTGGCCATGCTGGCGCTGCTCTCGCTCTTCGTGGGAGCGGCGGCGCTGACGCCGCAGAGCCTGTTCACCGATCCCGAGGCGGCGCGGCTGCTGCTGGTCAGCCGCCTGCCGCGCACCTTCGCGGCCATCCTCGCCGGGGCCGCGCTGGCCATCACCGGGCAGATCATGCAGATCCTCGCCCGCAACCGCTTTGTCGAGCCGGTCACCGCCGGGTCGGGGCAGAGCGCCGCGCTGGGCATCCTCCTTGCCGCCTATCTGGTTCCCGCCGCGCCGGTCTGGATCAAGATGGGCATCGCGGCCGCCACCACGCTGGTCGGCAGCGCGGGCCTGCTGCTGATGATCCGCCGCCTGCCGCCCACCCAGCCGCTGCTGGTGCCACTGGTGGCGCTGGTCTACGGCGGGGTGATCGGGGCCGGCGTGACCTTCGTCGCCTACCAGAGCGACATGCTCCAGTTCATCCAGACGTGGATGACCGGCGAACTTTCGGGCGTGCTCAAGGGGCGTTACGAACTGCTCTGGGTGGCGGGGATCGCCTCGGTCGCCACGTGGTTCATCGCCGACCGCATCACGCTGCTGACGCTGGGCGAGGAGCGGGCGCGCAGCCTTGGCCTGAACGTGCCGCTGATCACCGCCGCCGGACTGGCCGCGATCTCGCTGGTCACGGCGATGACCGTGGTCACGCTGGGGGCGATCCCCTTCGTCGGCCTCGTCGTCCCGAACCTCGTGGCGCGGATCATGGGCGACAACCTGCGGCGAAGCCTGCCGGTCTCGGCCCTCTGCGGGGCCATTCTGGTGCTGGGCGCCGACATCGCGGGCCGGGTGGTGCGCGCGCCCTTCGAAGTGCCGGTGGCGACCATGATCGGCGTGATAGGCGCGGCGCTGTTCATCTTCCTGCTCTACCGCGAGCCGCGCCGTGGCTAGGCGCTTTGTCATCCTCGGGCTGATCCTCGGCCTTTCCGCGCTTGGCTACATGACGCTTGGCGCGGTGGGGTCGTGGAGCTTTCTCATCCCGTTCCGGGGTGCCAAGCTGGCCGCGCTGCTGCTGACCGGGGCGTCGATCGCCACCGCGACGCTGTTGTTCCAGACCATCACCGCCAACCGCATCCTGACGCCCTCCATCATGGGCTTCGATTCGCTCTACATGGCGGTCCTGACGGTGCTGGTCTTCACGCTGGGGGCAAGCGGCTATGCCGCGCTGCCCGCGCCGCTGCTGTTCTTCCTCAATCTCGGCGTCATGTCGGCGCTGGGCATCCTGCTGTTCCTCGCCCTGCTGGCGGGCGGGCGCGGCGACATGCTCAAGCTGGTGCTGACCGGCATCGTGCTGGGCATCCTGATCCGCGCGCTTTCGAGCTTCCTGCAACGGATGATCGACCCCTCCGAGTTCTCCTCGCTGCAGGCGGCGAGCTTTGCGCGCTTTACCCATGTCGACCCGCTGTTGCTGGGCCTGTCGGCGCTGGTGTCGATCCCGGCGATCGCCCTTGCATGGCGGATGCGCCACCGGCTCGACGTGCTCTCGCTCGGCACCGAGGCGGCGACCGGGCTGGGCGAGCCACCGCGGCGGGGCCAGAAACAGGCGCTGGTCCTGATCTGCGTGCTGATCGGTTCGGCCACCGCGCTTGCCGGGCCGATGTCGAGCGGGTTCTCCGGCCCCTCGAACTTCCTCGGGCTGATCGTGGTGGCGCTGGCCCGCATGGTGACGCCGTCGTTCCGCCATGCCGTTCTGCTGCCCTCGGCCATCCTCGTGTCGGGTATCGTCCTGATCGGCGGTCAGACCGTGATGGAGCGGGTGCTGCATCTCTCCACCCCGCTGCCCGTGGTCATCGAACTGGTCGGCGGGCTGCTGTTTCTTGTCCTCTTGCTGCGAGGGAGCAGACAATGATCACCATCCGCGGCGTGTCCTACGAAATCCAAGGCCAGCCGATCCTGCGGGACATCGACCTCGACCTGCCGCGCGGCGGGGTGACGGCGCTGATCGGGCCGAACGGGGCGGGCAAGTCGACGCTGCTCTCGCTGATCGCGCGTCTGAAGAAACTCCAGTCCGGGCGCATCGGCGTGGATGACCTCGAGGTCGGCAAATGCTCTGACCGCGACCTTGCCAAGGTGCTGGCCATCATGCCCCAGAGCGGCCATGTCTCGGCCCGGCTGCGGGTGGGCGAACTGGTCGAGATGGGGCGCTATCCGTGGCACCAGGGGCGGCCCGGCGCGCACGACCGCGAGATCGTCGCCGAGACCCTGACCCGTTTCAGCCTCGACGCGCTGCGCGACCGCTTCCTCGACGAGATCTCCGGCGGTCAGCGCCAGCGCGCCCTTGCGGCGATGGCCTATGCGCAGGGCACCGACTACCTGCTGCTGGACGAGCCGCTGAACAACCTCGACATCGCGGCGGCCCGGCACCTGATGCGCCTGCTGCGCGACATGGCGACCGGGGGCGGCAAGACCATCGTCATCGTGCTGCACGACATCAACTTCGCCGCCGCCTTCGCGGACCGGATCGTGGTGATGCACGAGGGCCGGATCGCCGCCGACGGGGCGCCCGAGACGATCATCACGCAAGACCTCCTGACAGGCGTTTTCGGCACGGATGCCGAAATCCTTACCCTCGGCGCCCGCCCGGTGGTGATGGTCTGACCCATCGCCGGGTTGTTTCTTGACTGTTTTAGTCGAATTAAGTAAGCGCTGAGCCCAAGTGCCAGCCACCCCGAGTCCCGGGATCCGCCAGCAACGCATCCAGTTTCGACGCGGGACCGGAAGGTGGAGCGTGGCGCATTGCTGCCACGCCAGGCCCTTGCCCTTCCTGCATGCCGAACGAACAGCGCCGCAGCTTCGGACGCGGCCGCATGGAAAGGAGGCTCTGATGGAGCTTGTCATGCCCAGCCGGAACAGCGTCGTTGCGCGCGCAGTCGTGATCGCAGCCGCGCTCGCGCTCGGACCGCAGGGGCTCGCGGCCCAGACCGCCGCGCCCGAGATCGGTGCCGCGCCGCAGATCGCCGCTCCGGAGGCCGTCGACGAGGCCGCGCCCTCCCTTCCGCAGACCGGCGCTGAAACGCCTGCAACCGACCTCCCCGCGACTGCGGACGTCCCGGCAGAGGCCGCTCCGCTGGCGGACGAGACCCAGCCGGTCGCGACCGAAGAGGGCGTGGAGGACGGCGCCGAGGTGGTCGATCTGACCGATACCGTCGAGGTCGCCGCGCCGCTGACCCTCGCCGCCGCGCTGGACGATCCGCAGGCCGCCTTCAACGACGCCCGCGACCGCGCCGAGAAGTTCCTCGTCGATGGTGGCCCGACCATCTGGGCGATCACCGCGCTCTCGGTCGTGACCGTCGCGCTGATCCTCTGGAAAACCTGGCGCTTCTTCATGGCCGGGGCATGGTCGCGCCGGGCCTCGCGCCGGGCCGTCACCATCTGGGAATCCGGTCGCCACGCCGAGGCGCTGGCCCTCGTCAGCCGCCGCCGTGGCCTGCGCAGCCGCGTGACCACCGCCGCCATGCAGGCGGTGATGACGCTGCCCGAGAGCTCGGCCCGTGAAGAAACCGCGCGGGTGGCCAAGGGCCTGCTGGCACGGCAGGGCAGCGGCCTGCGCGCCCTTGAACTGATCGCCACGATTGCGCCGCTGCTGGGTCTGCTGGGCACCGTTCTGGGCATGATCTCGGCCTTCCAGGCACTGCAGGAGGCAGGCAGCCGCGCAGACCCCGCCATGCTGGCCGGGGGCATCTGGGAGGCGCTGCTGACCACCGCCGCCGGTATGGCCGTGGCCATTCCCGCCTCTGCCGCGCTGACGTGGTTCGAGTCGGTGATCGACGCGATCCGTCAGGACCTTGAAGACCTTGCCGCGCGCATCTTCATCGCGGCCCCGGTTCCGTCCGAGCCGGTCGAACTCGTCGACAACGTCGTGGACGCCCTGCGGGCGAAGCTGGCCGCCGAGTAATGAGCCTGTTCGCCGATCCTCCGCGACACCGGCGTCGGCCCAGCCTGACGCCGATGATCGACGTCGTGTTCCTGCTGCTGGTCTTCTTCATGCTGGCCTCGCGCTTCGGGCTCGACTCGGTCGTCGACATGACGCTGGCGGCCGGTGGTGGCACCTATGACGGGCCGCCGCGTCTGGTCGAAGTGCTGCCCGAGGGGCTGAGGCTGAACGGCATCGCCATCGACGACGGCGCGCTGAACGGCGCGATGGAGCGTCTGACGACCTCGCCCGACGACGTCATCGTGCTGCGCGGCGGCGAGGGCACCACGCTGCAGCGGATCGTGACCATCGGCGGCCTGCTGCGCGAAGGCGGGCATCCCCGCACGGTGCTGATCGAATGAGCATGGATTTCTCCCCGCCCCGCCGGGCCCCGCGCGGCGAGTCCATCGTGCCGATGATCAACGTGGTCTTCCTGCTGCTGATCTTCTTCCTGATGACCTCCAGCATCGCGCCGCCGGAACCCTTCCAGGTCAACCCGCCGGAAACGGCCGAGGGCAAGGCCGCCGATCCCGCGCCTGTGCTCTACCTGTCCGAAACGGGCGAGATCGCCTTCGAGGACGCGCGCGGCGACGATGCGGTCAGAACCTTCGTGGCCCGCGCCTCGGAAGAAGCAGCGACGGCGCAGCTCCGGGCCGCTGCCGGGGTCGAGGCGGCCTCGGTCGCCCGGCTGATGCGCGACCTCGCGGGGGCCGGGCTGGCCCAGGTGTCCCTTGTGGTGGCGGCAGAGAAATGAAGCGTATCGCGGAACTCCTCGTCTTCGTGGCGCTGGCCGTCGGTGCCCACCTCGTCTTTGCCATGCGCTTCGAGGGCGACGAAGGCTCTGAATCCGGCGGGCAGGGCGGCGAGGCGATGGTGACGGTGATGGCGTCCTCCAGCCAGATCGAGACCATGGTCGCCCGCTGGGAACGCCCGCCCGAGGTGACCGAGGTCGAGACGCCGCCGGACACGCCCGAGCCGACCCCGGTGGACCGTGCACCCAAGCTGGCCGCGCGGCTGCCCGACCTCGCCCCGTCGCAGAGCGCGGCCATCGCCCTGCCGAGCGCGCCCGAGGCAACGACGCCGCTCCCCGAGATCGACCTGACCGTGCCCGAGCCGGAACCCGAGCCCGAACCGGTGGCCGAACCCGAGCCCGAACCGGTGCCGGTGCCCAAGGTCCGGCCGCCGATGCGCCCCGAACCCGAGCCCGAGCCGAAACAGGCCGAGATCGCCGAGAAGGCCCAGAAGGAAGTGCAGGGCCGCGAAGCCCAGCGATCCGCCGGGACCGGCGGCAGCACGCAGGCCGGGAACAGCTCCGCAGGCAAGGTCAAGACCGATGGCAGCGGCAAGTCGGATCGGCTGCAGGTGGTCTGGGGCAGCCAGATCCGGACCCGGATCGAGCGCGCCAAACGTGCGCCGCGCGGTGCGCCCAAGGGCGTGGTCCTGCTGCAGGTCTCGGTCTCGCCCGACGGGCAGGTCGTCGGCGTCAGGGTCCGCAAGTCCTCGGGCGATGCCGGGCTGGATCAGGCGGCGCTGGCTGCAGTGTCGCGTGCGGGCCGGATGCCGCGCGCGCCCAAGGAGCTGACCGGCGCCAGCTACAAGTTCAACCTGTCGATGGACTTCATGTAACCCCGCTGCGGCCCCGCCTTTCCGGGACCGCAGGCGCTCAGGTCAGCGCCGCCAGCGGCGACACGGCCCGCTCGTCCACGAGATGACAGGCCACGCGGTGCCCGCCGCCCACGTCGCGCAGGTCCGGCGCGCTCTCGCGGCAGCGGGCTTCGGCCACCGGACAGCGTGAGGCAAAGCGGCAACCCTTGGGCATGTTCACCGGATCGGGCGGATCGCCGGGGATCAGGATGCGCCGGGTCGCCTCCCGACGGGCCCTGTCGACCGAGGGCACGGCCGAGAGCAGCGCGGCGGTGTAGGGATGCAGCGGGTTGTTGAACAGGCTCAGCCGGTCGGCATGCTCCACCACCTTGCCCATATACATGACCGCGATGCTGTCACACATGTGCTGCACCACGCCGAGGTCGTGGCTGATGAACAGGTAGGTCAGCCCGAATTCGGCCTGCAGGCGGCGCAGCAGGTTCAGGATCTGCGCCTGCACCGCCACGTCCAACGCCGAGACCGGCTCGTCGCAGATGATCAGCTCGGGCTGCGTCGCCAGCGCCCGCGCGATGCCGATGCGCTGGCGCTGACCGCCCGAGAACTGGTGCGGGAACAGGCGCTGCTGTTCCTTGCGCAGGCCCACGGCGGCGAACAGGCGGTCGACGATCTCCTGCTTCTCGGCCTCGCTCTTGGTGCTCAGGCTGTCCAGCGGCTCGCGCACGATGGCCTCGGCCCGCTGGCGCGGGTTCAGGCTCGAATAGGGGTCCTGAAAGATGAACTGCACCCGCTGGCGCGCCTTGCGCAGCGCCTCGCCCTCCAGCCCGAGGATGTCGGTTCCGCCGACCTTCACCGCGCCCTCGTAGGCCGGCACCAGCCGGGCCACGGCCAGCGCGGTGGTGGTCTTGCCCGAGCCGCTCTCGCCCACCACGGCCAGCGTCTCGCCGCGCTTGACGGTGAACGAGACGTCATCGACGGCATAGAGGTACGAGCGTTTGCCCCAGCTGCCTCCCCGGCTCACCTCGAAGCGGACGGTCAGGTTCTCAACGTCCAGCAGCGGCTTGTTCTCGGTCTCGCTCATCACAGCGCCTCCGCGTGCCAGCAGTCGGATATCTGCCCGTTGCCAAAGCCCTTGGCGGGCGGGCGGTGTTGCAGGCACTCGCCCGAGCGGTACTTGCAGCGCGAGGCGAACAGGCACTGGTCCCGCCCGAATTCGCGCAGGCTGGGCACGATGCCCGGCACCTCGGTCAGCTCCTCGCGGGTCTCGGTCAGGTCGCTCATGATGTGCGGCACGCAGGAGATCAGGCCCTGTGTGTAGGGATGGCGCGCATGGTCGATGATCTGGTCGACCGGCCCGATCTCGGCCTTGCGGCCCGCATACATCACGATCATCCGCTCGGCCATTTCCGCCACCGCGCCCATGTCGTGGGTGATCATGATGATCGAGGTGCCGGTCTGGGCGCGCAGGTCGCGCAGCAGGTCAAAGATCTGGGCCTGCACCGTCACGTCCAGCGCGGTGGTCGGCTCGTCGGCGATCAGGATCTTGGGCTTGCAGGCCAGCGCGATGGCGATCATCACCCGCTGCCTCTGCCCGCCCGACATCTGGAACGGGTAGTCCGACACGCGCGAGCGCGGGTTCGGGATGCGCACCGCGTCAAGCAGCTCCGCCGCCTGATCCCAGGCCGCCTTGCGCGACAGACCTTGGTGCGTGCGCAGCACCTCGGCGATCTGCTCGCCCACGGTGATCACCGGGTTCAGCGAGGTCATCGGCTCCTGGAAGATCATCGAGATCTCGTTGCCCCGGATCTGGCGCAGCCGCGCCTCGCTCGCCGTGGTCAGATCCTCGCCGTCGAAGATCAGCTTGCCCGAGGCGATGCGCCCGATCCCCTCGGGCAGCAGGCCCATGATGGCAAGCGCGGTCATCGACTTGCCGCAGCCCGACTCGCCCACGAAGGAGAGGCTCTCGCCCGGCATCAGCTCGAACGACAGGTCGTCGATCACCGGGGCCACCCCGTCGCGCAGCTTGAGCTCGATGCGCAGGTTCTCGACCTTGAGAAGGGGTTCGGTCATCAGCGCTGCCTCAGCTTGGGGTTCAGGGCGTCGTTCAGCCCGTCGCCGACGAGGCTGATCGCCAGAACGGTGACAAAGATGGCGAGCCCGGGAATGGTCACGGTGAAACTGGCGTCGAGGATGTACTGCCGGTTCGAGCCGATGATCTGGCCCCAGCTTACGATGTTGGGATCGGTAAGGCCGAGAAAGCTCAGCCCCGCCTCGAACAGGATGGCCGAGCCGACCATCAGCGCCGACTGCACGATGATCGGCGGCAGCGCGTTGGGCAGGATCACCTTGAACATCAGCCTGAGGTTCTTCACGCCCGAGGCGCGCGAGGCGGTGACGTACTCCAGCTCGCGGATGCGCAGGAACTCGGACCTTGTGATGCGGGCCACGGCGGTCCAGCTGACCACGCCGATGGCGAAGGTGATCATCGGCAGCGAGGCCCCGAACAGGGCGACGATGACCATCGAGAACAGCAGCGTGGGCAGCACCTGGAAGAACTCGGTGATGCGCATCAGCACTTCCTCGACAAGGCCGCGATAGAACCCGGCCAGCGCCCCGACGGTCACGCCGATCACCACCGAGACCACAGCGGCGGCAAGGCCGATCAGCAGCGACACGCGCGCACCGTTCAGAACCATCGCCATCATGTCGCGGCCAAGGTAGTCGGTGCCCAGCAGGTAGCCGTCGACTCCCGGAGGCGAGAAGGGTGCCCAGACCATCTCGAACGGGTCGGTGGCATAGAGGATGGGGCCGAAGATGGCGCCGAGGATGATCAGCACCAGCACCGCCAGCGCCACCACGGCGGCATGGTTGCGCCGGAACATCTCCCAGGCTTCGACGAAGGGATGCCGTGCCTTCTGGATCGGCTCTTCGGGGATCACGGGCGTATCGCTCATCGGCGGCCTCCGAGGCGAGGATCGACCAGCCGCAGGGCGAAATCGGTCAGCAGGTTGCCGACGATCACCACGAGGGCCGAAAAGAACAGGATGCCGAGGATCGTCGGCGTATCGCGGGCGATGATGGACTGGAAGGCCAGCGTGCCGAGACCCGGCCAGCTGAACACCGTCTCGACCAGCACCGCGCCCGACACCACGGCCGAGAACTGAAGACCGGCCAGCGTGATCACCGGCGACAGCGCGTTCTTCAGCGCGTGCTTGTAGACCACGTCGCGCTGGCTCAGGCCCTTGGCCTTGGCCGTGCGCACGTAATCCGACCCCAGCACCTCCATCATGGTGGCCCGCGCAAGGCGCGAGTAGAGGGCGAGGAAGATCGAGGCCAGCGTGATCATCGGCAGCACGAGGTGGCGCAGGATGTCCCAGGCATGGGCGAAGAAACCGCCGGTCACGGTGATGTCCTGCATCCCGGCCACCGGGAACAGCGGGATCTTCAGCGAAAATGCGATCAGCAGCAGGATGCCGGTCCAGAACACCGGCGCGGAATAACCGAACAGGGCGAGGAAGGTCACGAAGTGGCTGAGCATCCCGTTCGGCCTGCGGGCCGAGACGACGCCAAGCACCACGCCGACGACCAGCGCCAGCACCTGTGCGCTGACCACCAGCAGCAGCGTCGCGGGCAGCCGTTCGAGGATCAGCGAAGTGACGCTCTGGTTGTAGAAGAAGGAATAGCCCAGATCGAAATGCAGCACGTTGCCGATGTAGCGGCCCAGCTGCACGAGGAAGGGCTGGTCGAGGCCATAGTCGATGCGGATCCTCTCCAGCACTTCGGCATCGGCGCCGCCCATCGATTGCGAGATGGTGTCGGCCACATCGCCGGGTGCGAGGTGCATGAGAGAGAAGTTGAGCACCAGCACGGCCAGCAGCAGGGCCAGCGCATAGAAGATGCGGATAAGGGTGACGCGAGCGGCGGGCAAGGGCAGGTCCTGACGGGGCTGGCGGGGAAGGAGACTCCGCGGCGGGGACCGCCGCGGAGGAAGGTCAGACCGGGATCATTCCTTGAGGTAGGTCATGTCCATCGGCGACGAGGTCGACCAGATGCCCATCGGCGGGTTGCCGACCTTGTTCGAGTAGACGAGGTGATAGGGCAGGGCGTTGATGAAGTAGATCGGCACTTCGTCGGCGACGATCTTCTGGAACTCCGAGTAGAGCGCCTTGCGCTTCTCCGGGTCGGTTTCCTTGCCAGCCATCTCCAGCAGCTCGTCCACACGCGCGTTCGAGTAGTTCTGGGTGTTCGACCAGACGCCCTTGCCGATGTTCGAGCTGAGGTAGGTCCGGTGCACGCCGATCACCGGGTCGCCCCAGTTGTAGACGGCGTCCCAGCTCAGGTCGAAGTCGCCTTCGCCCATGCGCTTGGCCCATGTCGGGAAGTCGGCGCTGGCGCGCACGGTGACCTCGATACCCACCTTCTTGAGCGCGGCCTTGACGTATTCCACCTGCGGCTTGGCCTCGGCCCAGCCGTAGTCGATGGTCAGGTCGAAGCGTTTGTCGCCCTGCATCGGAAAGCCCGCTTCGTCGAGCAGAGCATTGGCCTTGTCGAGGTCGAGGTCATAGGTTTCGACATCCGGCTCGTAGAACGGGCTGTCGGGGTGGATGCCGGTGTGCGCGTCGGTCGCGGTGCCCAGCATCAGCGCCTTGAGGATGAACTGCTTGTCCACCGCATAGGCGATGGCCTTGCGCACCTTCACGTCCTGCAGCGGGCCCTTGGCGGTGTTGATGGCCAGCCAGTCGATCGGGCCGATGGCGCCAAAGCCCTTGTCGGTCACGGTCAGCCCATCGACCTTCTTAAGCCGGTTGACGATGCGCGGGATGGTCTCGAACGAGCCCATCTGGACCTCGCCGTTCTCGTAGGCGATCGCGCGGGCTGCCGGATCGGTGATGATGCGCGCGACGATCTTGTCGAGGTAGGGACGGCCGTCGATGAAGAAGTCATCGAACTTCTCCAGCACGAAATACTCGCCGTTCTTGAACTCGGTCAGCTTGAAGGGGCCCGAACCCACCACGTTCTCGATGTTGCGCGGGTGGGTCTTGATGTCCTGCCCGTCGCCGTAGATGTGCTCGGGGATGATCGACATCAGCTGTCCCGACATCGCTAGCATCAGCGCCGGGTGCGGCTGGCTGAGGTTCAGCACGGCGGTATAGTCGTCGGGCGTGTCCACCGACTCGACCGGCGCGAACATCGCCTTGAAGGGGTGGTTCTCCTTGATCATCTTCACCGAAAAGGCGACGTCCTTGGAGGTGATCGGCACGCCGTCATGGAACTTGGCGTTGTGGACCAGGTGCAGCGTCACGTGCAGGCCGTCGGCACTGGTCTCCCAGCTTTCGGCGAGGTAGGGCTGCGGCGTCCAGTCCTCGTCGTAGCGCAGCGGCGAGGCGAAGATCTGCGCGCCCGGGAAGCCGGTGGCGATGCCCGACTGCACGGCGGAGTTCATGGTGCGGATGTTGGACCCGACGGCGACGACCAGCGTGCCGCCCTTGGTCGGCTCCTCCGCGGCGGCGCCCGTCGCCACCAGCGCGACGGTTGCCGTTGCGGCAAGAAGACGTTTGAACATATGTGTCACGTGACACTCCTCTGTTGGTTTGTTGGGGTTTTTTGAAGCAAGCCTAGACCAGCAAGTTATCCCGCAAAAAACAGATTTAATGGGCTCTATTACCACTTTTTCTAGTGGATTTGGCGCGGTCGAGCCCGACGATCAGATCGTCGAACGCTCCGGCGTCCCGCAGTTCGAGGCAGCTTTCGATGAAAGACCGCACGGTTTTCGGCTGCCGCGTGTTGGCCAGTGTCGCGATTCCGAATACCTGCGTTTGGGTCTCATCCCGGATCGGCATGGCGCGGAACCGCGTGTCGTTCCGGCGGTAATCCGGCGGCAGGATGTTCAGCATGGTAAAGCCGAAGCCCCCCGCCACCAGCGCCCGGGCGATCTCGGCCGAGCGGGTGGAATGCGAGACATTGGCGGTCAGTCCGCGGCTCTCGAACAGGCCAAGGAAGTATTCCTTGGTGCCCGGCAGGTCGAGCATGACCATCGGTCGTTCGGCTAGGTCGGCATAGGTCACCGCCGGTTCCCTCGACAGCGGATCATCGGTCGAGATCAGCGCATAGGGCGGCGCGTGGAACAGCGTCTCGAAGTCATGACCGGCGTTCAGGCTGACCTGATAGGTAAAGACCAGATCGGCGCGCCCCTGGTCGAGAAATTCGATGATCCCGGCCATGTCGCCCTCCAGCACCTGCATCGAGATGTTCGGGAAACGCTCGGTCACACTCTTGAGGATCGGCGGCAGAAACGCCGGGGCCGCCGTGCCGTAGCAGGCGATCCGCACGAGGCCGGTGGCGTCCTGACCCAGCGATTGCAGTTCCGCCCCGAAGTGGCGCGACTGGTGGATGAAGCCCCGGATCAGGCGCAGCGCCTCCTGTCCGGAAGGGGTCGCCTTGATCCCGCGCGCGGGGGTGCGCACGAAGATATCGTATTCCAATGCATGTTCCAGCGCGTCGATCGCGGCGGTCACCGAGGACTGGGAAATGGCCAGTTCCTCGGCGGCCTTGGCGATGGAACCAAGGCGGCCAGCCGCCTCGACATAGCGCAACTGCTTCAGCGTGAAATTCATCGACATGAGCAATTCCCACAAAAAACCGGGGTTAATAGGCAGATAAATCTATTTTCCCAAAGAAATAAAGCCTCCTACGCTTTTGTACGAAGTCGCAAGAAAGGGGTGCCCGATATGCCGGCCACGACGATCTATTCCGCCCAGAAAATCATCACCATGAACCCCTCGCGGCCGGTTGCGACCCATGTTGCCGTGCGCGATGGCCGAATCCTGGGCGCTGGCACGCTGGAAGAGCTGGAAACCTGGGGCGATTACACGCTGGATGACCGCTTCAAGGACAAGATCCTGATGCCCGGCATGGTCGAAGGGCACGCGCATACGATGGAAGGCACCCTCTGGCGCAACGTCTACCTCGGCTACTTCGACCGCATGGACCCCGACGGCAAGGTCTGGTCCGGCGTCAAGACCATCGAGGCGGTGCTGGAGCGCCTGAAGGAGGCCGAGGCGCAGATCACCGACCCGGAGGCGCCGCTGCCCGGCTGGCAGCTGGACCCGATCTACCTGAACAACGTCCGCGTCACCCGGCAGCAGCTCGACTCGGTGTCCTCGACCCGGCCGATCGGCATCATGCATGCCTCGGGCCATATCCTGAACGTGAACACCAAGGCGCTGGAACTGGCCGGGTTGATGAAGACCGGGCTGAACCACCCCGGCATCCCGCTTGGCCCCGATGGCTATCCCACCGGCGAGCTCAAGGGCCCCGAGGTGATGACACCGGTCGGGCCCCATGTCGGCTATGAACGCGCGCTGACTGACTGCGACGAACAGGGCCTGCGCGACTTCGGCAAGCTCTGCGTGCGCACCGGCGTCACCACGATCACCGACCTCGCCGCGCGGCTGACCGATGACAGTGTCTCGATGATGCTGCGCGTCACCGGGGAAAAGACCTACCCGGCCTGCGTCGTCCCGCTGCGCTTCTTCCTCGGTCTCGCTCCCAAGGACCTCGTCGCCGAGGTGGTCCGGCTCAAGGGCATGTCCACCGAACGCCTGAGCCTTGGCCGCATCAAGGTGGTGGCTGATGGCTCGATCCAGGGCTTTTCGGCGCGGCTGCGCTGGCCCGGCTATCACAACGGCGCCGAGAACGGGCTGTGGTACGTCGCGCCCGAGCAGCTTTCGGAGATCTACCACCTCGCGCTCGAGGCCGGGGTGCAGGTTCATACCCACACCAACGGCGACCAGGCGACGGAACTGGCCATCGACACCCTCGGGCCCGCGCTGCTCAAGCATCCGCGCCGCGATCACCGCTTCACGCTGCAGCACTGCCAACTGGCCGACGCCGCCCAGTTCCGCCGCATGAAGGAACTTGGCATGTGCGTGAACCTCTTCGCCAACCACCACTTCTACTGGGGCGACGAGCACTACAAGCTGACGGTCGGGCCCGACCGCGCCACCCGCATGAACGCCTGCCGCACCGCGCTCGACACCGGGGTCCCGATGGCGATCCACTCCGATGCGCCGGTGACCCCGCTGGGGCCGCTGTTCACCGCATGGGGCGCCGTGACCCGGCGCACCGCCTCGGGCCGGGTGCAGGGCGAGGAAGAGCGTATCACCGTTGCCGAGGCGCTGTGGGCCGTGACCCTTGGCGCGGCCTATACCCTGCACATGGACGGCGAGGTCGGCTCCATCGAGACCGGCAAGCGCGCCGACTTCGCGGTGCTGGAACAGGACCCGACCGAGGTGGAGCCCGAAGCGCTGAAGGACATCCCCGTCTGGGGCACCGTGCAGGGCGGCCGCGTCTTCGCCGCAGCCGACCTGTGACGGGTGAACCGCTCCCGGTCACGGTGATCGGGGGCTACCTCGGCGCCGGCAAGACCACGATGGTCAACCACCTGCTGCGCAACGCGGGCGGGCGGCGGCTGGCCGTGCTGGTCAACGAGTTCGGCGAGCTGCCGATCGATGAGGACCTGATCGAGGCCGAAGGCGACAACCTGATCTCCATCGCCGGGGGCTGTGTCTGCTGTTCCTTCGGCAGCGACCTGACCGCCGCGCTGATCCAGATGGCACAGATGGACCCGCGCCCGGACCACGTGGTGATCGAATCCTCCGGCGTGGCGATCCCGGGCGCGATCCTGCTGACCGTTTCCCTGATCGACGGCTTTCGCCCCGACGGCACCGTGGTCCTTGCCGATGCGCCGCAACTGCGCCGCGCGGCGGTGGACCCCTATATCGGCGACACCATCCTGCGGCAGTTGCGGGATGCGAACATCGTGCTGATGAACAAGAGCGACCTGCTGGGCGAGACCGAGCTCGAAGCGCTCGACCTCTGGCTGGCCGACACCGCGCCACAGGCCGCGCGGATCCCGTCGATCCGGGGCGCGGTCGCCATCGAGGCCGTGCTCGGGCTCGGGGCCGAACCACTGGCCTCGTCCGCCGGGGGACACGCGGACAAGCTTTTCGACAGCATCGTCCTGCGCCCTGCCGCCCCGGTCGACTGCGAGGCGCTGGCCGCGCGGATCGCCGAGGGCCCCTACGGCGTGGTGCGCGCCAAGGGCTACTTGCGCGACCGGCAGGGCGGCGTCCGCCTGATCCACGTCGCCGGGAACCGCTGGGAGGTGACGCCGGGCCCGGATGACGCGCGCCCGGGCCTTGTATGCATCGGCCTGCGCGAGGGCTTCGACGGCAGCGCGCTCGTGGCGCTGGCCGATAGCGCCTAGATTTCCCCCTGCCGCGCCATCGAATGCGCGCAATTCTTTGGCAATTTTTGAAACTGATCGGGACTTTTTGCCGATAGATGCACAACCGGTGACCGCGATAGGGTAGACAGAACCCGAAACAGCGGAGACCGGAATGCTGGACCTTGCCATTACCTGGGACTGGATCGCCTTTGCAGTCCGCTGGCTGCACGTGATCACGGCGATCGCCTGGATCGGCTCGTCTTTCTACTTCATCGCCCTCGACCTCGGCCTGCAAAAGGCGCCGCACCTGCCGGTGGGCGCGCATGGCGAGGAATGGCAGGTCCACGGCGGCGGTTTCTACCACATCCAGAAATACCTTGTGGCACCCGAGATGATGCCCGAGCACCTGACCTGGTTCAAATGGGAGAGCTATTCGACATGGCTCTCCGGCGCGGCCATGCTCATGATCGTCTACTGGGTCGGGGGCGAGTTGTTCCTGATCGACCCGGAAAAGGCCGACCTTGCCCTCTGGCAGGGCATCCTGATCTCGGCGGGCTCGCTCACCATCGGCTGGCTGGTCTACGACTACCTCTGCAAATCGGGTCTCGGCGAACGGCCCACACTGCTGATGGTGCTGCTCTTCGTGCTGCTGGTGATCATGGGCTGGGGCTACAACCACATCTTCACCGGCCGCGCGATGATGCTGCACCTCGGCGCCTTCACGGCGACGATCATGACGGCGAACGTCTTCTTCATCATCATGCCGAACCAGCGCATCGTGGTGGCCGACCTCAAGGCGGGCCGCAAGCCCGACCCGAAGTACGGCAAGATCGCCAAGCTGCGCTCGACCCACAACAACTACCTGACGCTGCCGGTCATCTTCCTGATGCTGTCGAACCACTACCCGCTGGCCTTCGCGACCCAGTACAACTGGATCATCGCCGCGCTGGTCTTCCTGATGGGGGTGACGATCCGGCATTTCTTCAACACCATGCACGCGCGCCGCACGCCGCCCTACTGGACATGGGCCGTTACCGCCGTGCTCTTCATCCTGATCATCTGGCTCTCGAACCTCGGGTACGGCACGCCCGAGGCCGACGAAGAGGCCGCCCTGACGCCGACGCAGCAGGTCTTTGCCAGCGATGAGAGTTTCGACCAGGTGCGCGACGTGGTCCTTGGCCGCTGCTCGATGTGCCACGCGCGCGAACCCTTCTACGAGGGCATCCACTGGGCACCCAAGCACCTCTACCTCGAGACCGACAAGGACATCGCCGCCGCCGCGCGGATGATCTACATCCAGGCCGGCGTGACCACGGCGATGCCGCCCGCCAATGTCTCTTTCATCTCGCCCGAAGAACGCGAACTGCTGGCCGACTGGTACCGCCGGGCGTCGGGCCAGTTGAGCTTTTCGCTGGCAAGCCGCTAGGCCCGCCCCGCGCTTAGGTGCCGCCACGGCGGCCGGTCGCGCACGCTTACCCATCCCTCGGATCTTGACTGATGCGCCCCGGCGCATAGCTTGCAGGCAGTCCCTCTCCGGCCCGGCAGGATGCGCCGCGCCGTACCAATCCCAAACGAAAGAGACCTGTCATGACCGACGCCACCCCCTACACGCCCCCGAAAGTCTGGAAATGGGAGAAGGAAAGCGGCGGTCGTTTCGCCAGCATCAACCGTCCCATCGCGGGCCCGACCCACGACAAGGACCTGCCGGTAGGCAAGCACCCGCTGCAGCTCTATTCGCTGGCGACCCCGAACGGGGTCAAGGTGACTGTCCTGCTCGAGGAACTGCTGGCCAAGGGGATCAAGGAGGCCGAGTACGACGCCTGGCTGGTCAACATCTCGGAAGGCGACCAGTTCTCCAGCGGCTTCGTCTCGGTCAATCCGAACTCGAAGATCCCGGCGCTGATGGACCATTCGACCGCGACGCCGACCCGCGTCTTCGAATCCGGCGCCATCCTGCTCTACCTCGCCGAGAAGTTCGGGGCCTTCCTGCCCTCCGATCCGGCCAAGCGGCCCGAGATGCTGTCCTGGCTGTTCTGGCAGATGGGCAGCGCGCCCTACCTCGGTGGCGGCTTCGGCCACTTCTACGCCTATGCGCCCGAGAAATGGCAGTACCCGATCGATCGCTTCGCGATGGAGACCAAGCGCCAGCTCGACGTGCTGGACCGGCGCCTTGCCGAAACGCCCTACGTGTCGGGCGACGAGTACACCATCGCCGACATGGCGATCTGGGCCTGGTACGGGCAACTGGCGCTGGGCCGGCTCTACGAGGCGGGCGAGTTCCTCGACGTCGAGAGCTACAAGTACGTCCAGAAGTGGGCCAGGGAGATCGACGCGCGCCCGGCGGTGAAGCGCGGCCGCATGGTCAACCGGGCCTTCGGTGATCCGTCGACCCAGCTGCGCGAACGTCACGATGCCGGCGATTTCGAGACCCGGACGCAGGACAAGCTGGAACCGGCGGGCGAAAGCTGACAGGCTGAGCCCACGTCCCGGGCTTGCCCCGGGACCCTGGCGGCCCCAAGGGGCCCCGGATCAGGGTCGGGGCGTCCGGAGCGGTGCCCCGGCCGGGAACCGCCAGAGGAGGAGCGCGGTTCCTGACATAGCCGGTCATGCCGGACCGGCGGGATATGCAGTTGGGAGGCTGACATGATCCGACAGGCGGAACGTTTTGCCCGCAATGCCCACGACGGTCAGTACCGGCGCGGGGCGCAGCGGCTTCCCTATGCCGTGCACCTCGAGGAAGTGGCCGATTTCGTGGTCCGCCACCACGGCGACGAAATCGCGGTCGCCGCCGCATGGCTGCACGACACCGTCGAGGACGCCGGGGTGACCTTCGACGAGATCGAACGCCGCTTCGGGCCGCAGGTCGCCGCCATCGTCCGCGAACTGACCGATGACATGAGCCTGCCCAAGGCGGCGCGCAAGCGTCACCAGCTCCTCGGCGCGCCCTCGCGCTCGCACCGCGCGGCCCTGATCAAGATCGCCGACAAGACCTCCAACGTGCGCTCCATCACGCTTTGTCCGCCCGATTGGTGCGCCAGCCGCAAGGCCGCCTATGTCGACTGGGCGCGGCAGGTGGTCCATGCACTGCCGTCCGTCGAGCGCGACGCGCGGGACGAGTTCGAGGTCGCGCTCGACCTCTACCGGACCCATGCCGAACCCGGCGAGGCGCGCGGCGGGCTCTACGCCCTCTAGCCTTCGGGCTCCGGGCGAGAGCCCCCGGCGCTTCCCTGCCGATGGCGTGCCCCGGGGGAACCTTCCTCGTGCGGAAAGTGTTAAGATGGCGTAGCCAGTTCTCCGAGCAACGAGCGAGTTTATCATGTCCAGGCGATTTTCCTTTGTGGTGGCCCTTTCCGTCGCACTCGCGATTGTCGCGGGGCCAAGCCTCGCAGACTCCAACAAGCACTGGAAAGGCCAGGGCCACGGCAACAGCCGCAGTTTCGTGCCGCCCGGACTGGCCAAGAAGCCCCTCGGAATGCCTCCGGGCCAGTACAAGAAGATGCAGCCCCAGTGGCACGATCATGACCATGACCGCTATTATGACCGCGACCGCTACAGCTATCGTCAGGGCGATGACTGGCGGTTCGTGCAGCCCGGCTACTGGCGCTATACGCCCCCGGTCAACAACGGCTGGACCTATGTGCAGCCCGGCGTGAACCAGTGGAGCTATGCCCGCCCCTACGACGACCGGCGTTTCTTCCGCTATGGCGACGTGATCCCGGGCCGCTACGTGGTGATCGACGACTACAACCGCTGGCGCCTGCCGCCACCGCCCTACGGGCAGAGCTATGTGCAGTACGACAACGGGGTCTACCGCGTTCTGCGCGACACCGGCACCGTGATGGAAGCGCTCGGCATCGTGTCCGATCTGCTGCGCTGAGGGGCGAACCTAGTCCTTCGCCGAGAAGTCGCAGCGGTCGGGCTTGATATCGACCAGCGGCGTCCCGTCGAGGCAGTCGAGCCCGCGCACCACCAGCACGTTCCCCTCGATCCGTTCCAGCTTGACCCGTGACAGTCCGATCGGGTTGGGCCGGACGGGCGAGCGCAGGGCGAAGGTTCCGCTCGGCTGGCCCGAATGGCGCGGCACCTGCACCACGAGGTCGCGGCGCGACCGGTCGAGCCAGTAGAACAACTCGATGGAGGCGAAGGCCTCCAGCCCCGCGAGGGCAGGGACCCAGGGGTCGAAGATTTCCACCCGGCATTCCGGCCCGTCGATCCGGCCCTGCCGGGGGCACTCCTTGCGGTCGCTCCACGGCGTGTGGATCACCCCGATGAACCGCAGCGCGGCATCTGCCGCCTCGGTCAGATCGATCCGGACCTCTCCGTCTCGCACTTCGCTCATGCCGCCATGCTCCCCTGTCTGGCCGCAGGGTGCCCCCGCCGCGCCGCACCGGCAAGCCCCCGCGACATCCTGCCCCGACGGAACGTCACGGTCATTCGGCAATTGTCCGTTGCCATCCGAATAGTTACTGCTGTTCGCGGGGCGCCTCCCGGCAGGGCCGGGCAGGCGCATTCGAACCGGACAGCTGGTCCGGTTCGCGGAGGAAACAGACTAGGGAGACATCCGAATGCAGATCGAAGCACAGTCCGCGATCGTAACCGGCGGCGCCTCGGGGCTTGGTGGCGCGACGGCGGAAATGCTGGCCCGCGCCGGCGCGAAAGTCGCGATTTTCGACCTCAACGCAGAGGCCGGCGAGGCCAAGGCCAAGGAACTCGGCGGCGCCTTCTTCAAGGTGAACGTCACTGACGAGAGCGAGGTCGAGGAAGCCATCGCCAAGGCAGAGGGGCTGCACGGCAAGGCCCGCATCCTCGTGAACTGCGCTGGTATCGGGCCCCCGGCCAAGGTCATCAACCGCGACGGTTCGGCGATCCCGCTGCAGGGGTTCACCTCGATCGTGAACGTGAACCTCTTCGGCTCGTTCAACGTGCTGTCGAAATGGGCCGCTGCCCTGCACACCGCCGAACCGCTGGGCGAAGAGCGCGGCGTGGTGATCAACACCGCCTCGGTCGCTGCCTTCGACGGCCAGATCGGCCAGGCCGCCTATGCGGCCTCCAAGGGCGGGATCGTGGGCATGACGCTGCCCATCGCGCGTGAATTCGCCCGCTACGGCATCCGCGTCATGACCATCGCGCCGGGCCTGTTCCTGACCCCGCTGATGCAGTCGCTGCCGCAGGAAGCGCAGGACTCGCTCGGCGCGCAGGTGCCCTTCCCGAACCGCCTCGGCCATCCCGAGGAATACGCGATGATGGTCGAGTCCATCGTGCGCAACCCGATGCTGAACGGCGAGACCATCCGCCTCGACGGCGCGATCCGCATGGCGCCCAAGTAACGCGCCCCACGGCACGGCTGTATCACGGCTTCGACACCCGGTTCCCGGCAGGGAATCGGGTGTTTTCGTTTCGCCTGCGAGCGCAACCATGTGGAGAAGTGGCTATGAGTTCTTACGTGCATTGCGTGAGTTTTCCCTCATCGCCTCGCGCAAAACCCGTTTCAGACAGCTGTCCCGCAACCACACATTCCGACTTCGAGATTTAACTTTGACGTAAGGGGACCCTGATGTAGCCTGAGTCCGGGACCGCCAAGGTAAGATGACTGGGGACAAGTCAGCCCGGCGGCCCGACCGGGGGTAACATGTTTTCTGCCAAGTCATTTTTATGGGCAGGGGCCTTGTGGGCCGTTGCCACTGGGCCGGTGGCGTCCGAAAGCCTGAGAGAGGCGGTACGCAACGCACTGGCCACCTATCCTGACCTCGCATCGGCCCGTGCCGAGGCGACCGCGAGCGTTTACGAGATGCTCGAGCTCGAACGCGACTTCCTTCCGACCGTGCGCCTCTACGGCGATGCCGGGGCCGAACGGGTGGACGACCCCAGTTCGCTTTCCGTCAGCGACAACGACAACACCAAGTTCCGGCGCCAGCTCGGGGTCGAGGCGGAATTCGTGCTGTTCGACGGCTACCGGCGTGCCAACGCGGTCTACGCCAACGCGGCGCGGGCGGACGGCAGCATCCTGCGCCTGCTGGACGCCTCCGAAACGCTCGCCCTGAACGCCACCGAAGTCTACATCGACGTTTACCGCCACCTGCTGTTGCAGGCCTCGGCCTCGCGCAATCTCGAGGCGCACCGCGTCCTCGGTCAGCGCGTCAGCGACCTTGTCGAGGGCGGGCGGCTGCCGGTCAGCGACCAGTTGCAGGCGATGGATCGCATCCGCGCGGCCGAGATCGCGCTGGTCGAGGTGCGACAGGCCGGGCGCGATGCCGAGGCCCGGTACGAGCGCATCGTGGGCCACAAGCGCAACGGCCCGCTCGCGGTGCCCTCCGCCAGCCCGCTGCCCCGCTCGCTCGCTGCACTGATCGACACCGCGCAGCGCAACAGCTTCCGTATCCAGGCGGCCACGACCGAGGTGAACCGCACCGCCTATCAGAAACGCATCGGCATGGCGGACCAGAAACCGCGCGTCTCGTTCAACTACGGCATGAGCATCGGCGAGGACATCGGCGGGGCCAGCGGATCGCAGAAGGATGCCTACATCGGCCTTCGCATGGACTGGATCATCAGCCAGGGCGGGCGCGTGGCGCGCGAGCGCGCGCTGATCGAACGCAACAGCAAGGCGCTGTCCGAACGGCACATGGCCATCCGGGAACTGCGCGAGATGGCCGAGCGCACGTGGAACAGCTATCTCTCCAACGCCGAGACGGTGCGCATCACCACCTCGCAGCTCGACACCATCGACCAGTTGGTCGACCAGTACGATTCCGAGTTCGAGGCGGGCACCCGTACCCTGATCGACCTGCTGGATGCAGAGCGCTCGCGCTTCTCGGCAGAGTTCGCCCAGATCAGCGCGCAGGCGAGCCTCGCCTTCAGCGGCTATCGCATGCTGGCCGCGCAGAGCAGGCTCGCGGCGCATTTCGGGGTGGACCCGCGCGGCGAGGCGCTGGTGGCCGATCTTGAACAGCGCGCGCTGGTCAAGCCCACGGCAGTCTTCAACACGCAGATACCGCCGCTGCGGTAGCCCGATGGAAGACGGGGTGGACATGGACACGGTCGGCGAAAGCCTCGCCAGCGCAGCCACCGCTCCTGATCCGGGCCTCGCGCTGATCGCGCAGCTGGCGCGGGTGCATCGCCGCGCCTTCTCCGAAACCGCCCTGCGCTCCGCGTTGCCCGAGGGGCTGAACCTGACAGCGCCCGAGAACATGGTCCGCGCGCTTTCCCACGTTGGCCTGCGGGCGGCGCTGGTGTCCCAGCGCCCCGGTTCCGTCGACCCCGGCGTCCTGCCCTGCGTGATCTTCCGCCGCGACGGCAGCCCGGTGCTGCTGACGGCGCAGGCCAGGGGCGGGCGGCGCTTTCGCATCGTCGATCCCGGCAGCGGGGCCGAGCAGGACCTGCCCCGCCGGGTGCTGCGCCGCGAGTTCGGGCGGCGCGTTCTGCTGGTGGCCCCGCAGATCGCCGAGGCGGCGCCCGACGCCGGAGCGTCCACGCCGAACGAAGACGGGCACTGGTTCTGGGGCGCCCTGCGCGCCAACCGGGGCGCCATCGCCCAGGTCTTTGTCGCCGCGCTCTGCCTCAACCTGCTGACGCTGGCGGTGCCGCTCTTCGTCATGAACGTCTACGACCGGGTCATTCCCAACCTCGCCTTCGTCACCCTCTGGACGCTCGCCATCGGGGTGCTGTTGGCGCTGCTTCTCGACTTCGCCCTCCGCAGCCTGCGGGTCTCGGTGCTGGAGAACCTCGCCCGCCGCGTCGACCTTGGCGCGGCCGCCCGGCTGTTCGACCAGATGATGCATGCCCGCCTGCTGTCGCGCCCCGGTGGCGCGGCGGGCATGGCCAACGCCATCCGCGATTTCGAGACGGTGCGCGATTTCTTCGGCTCGGCCAGTTTCGTGGCGATGATCGATCTCCTCTTCATCGGTGTCTTCGTCGCCGCGCTGTTCTTCATCGTCGGGCCGCTTGCCTGGGTGCCCCTCTGCGCCGTGCCGGTCGTTCTGGTCTTTGCCCTGCTGGCGCAGGTGCCGCTCTCGCAAAGCGCAGATCAGGCGCAGCGCCTCGCCACCAAGCGCCACGTGGTGCTGGTCGAGACGCTGCTGGGCATCGAGGCGGTCAAGAGCCTGAACGCCGAACCGGTGATGCAGCGCGAATGGGAGAACGCGGTTGCCGCGTCCTCGCGCATCGGCGGGCGCACGCGGTTCTGGTCCGGCTTCGCCACCAGCGCCACCCAGTTTGTCCAGCAGGGGGTGAGCGTCGTGATCATCTTCTGGGGCGTCTACCTCGTGTCCGAGCAGCGCATCACCATCGGCGCCCTGATCGCCGCCAACATCCTCTCGGGCCGGGTGCTGGCGCCGCTGGCCGCCGTGGCGCAGACCCTGTTCCGGGCCAACTACGCGCGCCGGGCGATGGCCGTGCTGAACGAGATCATGGAGCTGCCGCGCGAAACCGGGTCGCGCATGAAGAGCAGCCTCAGGATCGCGCGCGGCGATATCGCGCTGCGCAATGTCACCTTCCGCTACCCGGGCACCGACCAACCCGCGCTGGCCGATCTCTCGCTAGATATCCGCGCGGGCGAACGGGTGGCGCTGCTGGGCCGGGTCGGCTCGGGCAAGACCACCACGGGCAAACTGCTGAACGGCCTGCTGCAGGCCGACAGCGGCACCATCCTGATCGACGGGCACGGCATCTCGCAATACGAGCCCGCCGAGCTGCGGCAGGGCGTGGGTTACCTGACGCAGGAGAGCGAGCTGTTCACCGGCACCCTGCGCGAGAACCTGACCATCGGGCGTCCCGGGGCCAGCGATGAGGAGATCCGTCAGGCGCTCTACCTCGCCGGGATCGACGGGTTCGCCGCCGCGCACCCCGAGGGGCTGAACCTGTTCATCGGCGAGAAGGGCAACCGCCTGTCCGGCGGCCAGCGGCAGGGCGTCGCCCTGGCCCGCCTGCTGCTGCGCAAGCCCCGGGTCCTGTTCCTGGACGAGCCCACCAACGCGATGGACCTGCAGATGGAGACCGCCGTGATCCAGCGCCTCGGCGCCTTCGGGGCAGGGCGGATCACCATGATCTTCTGCACCCACCGCATGTCGCTGGCCGAAGTCGCCGACCGTTTCATCGTGCTGGACCGGGGCCGCAAGGCGCTGGACGGACCACGGGACGAGGTGCTGGCACGGCTGCGCGCGGCCCAGCCTGCGCCCCGGATGGAGGGCTGAGCCATGTTCGGTCCGCGGACGCAGGAAGAGTTCATGGTAAACCCCGGCCGGGCCCGCCGGCTTGGCACTGCGCGCGGCGCGTGGTTCCTGCTTCTGCTGATCGGGGGCGGCATCGCGGCCTTTCTGGTCTGGGCCAGCTGGTTCGAGATCGACGAGGTCACGCGGGGCGAAGGCCGCGTGGTGCCCTCGCGCCAGATACAGGTGGTGCAGACGCTGGAGCCCGCGATCGTCCGTCGCATCGAGGTTGCCGAGGGCGACAGCGTCGAGGCCGGGCAGGTGCTGATGCTGGTCGACGACACCGCAGCCGTGGCCGAGCGCGGCGAACTGCTGGAGCGCGAGGCGGCGCTGATGGCCGAGGAATGGCGCCTCCATGCCGAGATCGCGCTGGACCGCGACCCGGAGTTGCCCGCCGACCTGCAGCAGCGTGCCCCCGCCGCGGTGCTGGCCGAGATGGAGGTGCTGCAATCCCGCGTCCTGCAACTCGACGGGGAACTGGCCGTACTGGAAGATCGCCTCGCGCAGAAGAAGGCGGCGCTGGAGGAACTGCTGGCCGACCGGGCCAAGCAGGAGAGCATCATCGCGCCCCTGCGCGAAGAGGCGGACCTGACCGAGGATCTCGCCACCCGTGGCGCGGTGCCGCGTATCGAACTGCTGCGCCTCCGCTCGAAACTGGCCGAGCTGGAAGGCAACCTTGCCGTCGGTCGCGCGCAGGAGCCGACGCTGCAGGCCGCCATCCGCGAAGCCGGGAACGAAATCGCCGTGGCGCGCTCGGGCTACGTGCTCACCGCCCGGCAGAGGCTGGCCAAGCTGGGGCTGGAACTGGCCGTGGTGCGCGAGACCCTGCGCGCGGCGACCGACAAGGTGACCCGCACCCAGCTGGTCGCCCCGATCCGGGGCACCGTGAACGCGGTGAATGTGACCACGCTGGGCGAGGTGGTCGAACCGGGCCGCCCGCTGGTCGAGATCGTGCCGGTCGACGACAGCCTGCAGGTCGAGGTCGATATCCTGCCCAAGGACGTCGCCTTCATCCGCCCCGGCGAAAAGGCCTCGGTCAAGATTACCGCCTACGACTACCTCGTCTACGGCGCGATGGAGGGCGAGGTGGCCCGCATCGGCGCCGATACCATCCGCACCCAGGACGGGCGGGAGTTCTTCCGCGTGACGATCCGCACCGACCGCTCGGACCTCGGGTCCGGCGACAACCTTCTGCCGGTCACACCCGGGATGCGCGCCCGGGTCGATATCCAGACCGGCCGCCGGTCGGTCCTCAGCTACCTTCTGGCCCCGGTCCTGCGCATCCGCTCCGAGGCGCTGCGCGAGGGTTAGCCCTACTTCGAGGTCGCGTCATAGACCCCGTCCCAGTCCGGGCCGGGGGGCGTTTCGCGGTATCGCGCCATCGACTCGCGCAGCGCCGCGAAATGAGGCTTCAGCGCCGCGTCGAGGCGCAGGGCCAGCGGCTCCAGCTCGGCCATCACGGTCTCCGCCTCGTCCCAGCGCTGGGCCCGGTAGGCTTCCAGCATCTCGACGTTCAGGCGCAGCAGGCTCCCGAACCCGGCCGAGGCCAGCGCCCGCGCGTCCCCCAGCAGGGCAAAGACACGTTCGGGCTGGGCCTTGCCCTTGACCCGGATCAGGTCGAGTTCGAGCATCGCGAACTTGCCCCGCACCGCCGCCTCGGTCGACGATCCCACGATGATCGCGGTGCCATAGTGGCGCGACTGCCCCTCCAGCCGCGAGGCGAGGTTCACCGGGTCACCCATCGCGGTATAGTCAAACCGCATGTCCGACCCCATGTTGCCCACCGTGCAGACCCCGGTGTTGATACCGATCCCGATGTCGATCAGCCGGAACACCCGTTTCTCCTGCTCGGCGATCAGGCGCCGCTCCTTGTTCAGCCGGTCCACGTCGGCTTTCATCCGCAGCGCCGCGCGGCAGGCGGCGGCACAATGGTCGGGATGATCGAGCGGTGCATTCCAGAAGGCCATCACCGCGTCGCCCATGAACTTGTCGATGGTGCCCTTCTCGTCGAGGATGGCGAAGGAGAGCAGGTTCAGGAACCGGTTCATCAGCCGGGTCAGACCGCCGGGATCGTCGCGGAAACTCTCGGCGATGGCGGTAAAGCCCCGCACGTCGCTGAACAGCAGCGTGATCTCGCGGTTCTCGCCGCCAAGCTTCAGCCCCTCCTCGCTGTCCGACAGTTCCGCCACGAGGTCCTTCGAGACATATTGCCCAAAGGCCGCGCGGATCCGCATCCGCCGCCGCTCTTCCCTGAGGTAGTTCGTCGTCGCCATATACATGATCGTGGCCAGCGAGGAGAGCACCGGAAAGCTCGGGTCGATCAGCAGCCGGTACTTGGCGAACAGCCCGTAGGAGAACAGCGCGAAGGACGCGAGGAACAAGAGCGCCGAGGTGATCAGCAATTTCGCGTTCGAGACCGGCGAGAGCACCACGATCAGAAAGCACATCACCAGCATGGCGATGATCTCGGCCCCGATGGCGTAGTTGGGCCGCACCAGCAGCGTTTCCGACAACATGTTCTCCAGCATCTGCGCATGGATTTCGACCCCGGCCATCTGCACGCCCAGCGGCGTGGCGCGGTAATCCTCCAGCCCGATGGCGGATGTCCCGACAAGGACGAGGTGACCGGCGAGCCGCCCGGGGGGCATCCGCCCCGAGATCACGTCGGCGGCCGAGACAAAGCGCTCGGGGGTCGAGGGCGTCAGGTAGGGGTGCACCGTCCCGTCTTCCGAGGTCGGCACCAGCCGCCCGGCGAGCACCACGCCGTCGATCCCCGCGTCGTTGGTGCGGATGGCGAAGGGCGCGCCGCCGGTCGCCACGCGCAACAGCTCGGGGGAAAGGCCCATGCGCAGGTGGCCCGCGACCTGCACCACCATCGGCGCGCGCCGGTAGACCCCGTCGTGATCGGGCCGCACGTTGAACACGCCCCGCCCCGCCGCCGCAGCCTCCAGCTCGGGCAGGTTCTCGATCAGTTCGGGAAAGCTCATCAGGTAGGGCGTCGGGTCCGGCCCCAGCGTGGCATAGGCGACATCGGGCAGGTCCCTTGAACTGACCGGCGCCGAGAGCGAGCTGCGGATGCTGGTCTGGCCGACCACCACGCGCGACCCGGCAAAGGCGCGGGCCAGCACCGCGTCGTTGTCGGGCAGTTCGGCCAGCGCCTCGGCAAGGGGCGCGGGCAGGGCGGGGTTGTCGGCAGCGACCCGGGCGGGCGTCAGCCGGTCAGGCTCGGCAAAGACGATGTCGAAGCCGATCGCCACCGCGCCATCCGCCGTCGCCTTGTCCACCAGTTCGGCAAAGCGGGTCCGGGGCCACGGCCACTGCCCGATCTCCGCGATGCTGCGGTCGTCCACGTCGAGGATCGCCACGGGAAAGGGCTGCAACGGCCGGGGCGAGATACGTTGGTAGAGGTCGAAGGCGCCGTTGCGCACCATCTGCACCGGGATCGAATCCTGTATCCTGACCCCGACCGCGAAGGCGACGAGGAGGACGGCCACCAGCCGGGCCCAGCCGATCCAGCGCAGAAACCACCGATACATGCCGAAAACTAGAATGCGCCGATTCGATTTGCGCAACATTTCTCTCGTCAGATGCGGGATTCCTGCGCCGTTCCCGGGGTTTTCGGGTCTCCGGGGCCGCGATCCTGGGGCGAGGGGACGGGAAATTGCATGAATCCATGCCGGGATCTGAATATTTCCCGGACTCCGCGTGCGTTTATTTCCGCAGGGTCACTTCGGCACTGTATGCTCTGCTCCATTCTGAACAAGTCATTCATCACCCGGGGGGCAAGGGCGATGTCCATTGAAATGCGCGGCGCGGAGCTGTCTCCGGGCACTCAGACCATTCTCCATCTTCCGGACGCCGGGCCACTGGTCGTCCCCGACGGGTTCCCGCTGCTGGGGGCGGACTTCACGCGCGATGGCCGCGACCTCGTGCTGCATGACCCGGCCCATCAGGGCGCGGCGGACCTGCGCATTCCCGACTACTTCCGCGCCGGAGCGCCGGTCGATCTCCAGACCGGCGAAGGCTCGATCCTGCGTGCCCCGCTCGTCGAGCGGCTCGCCGGTCCGGAGGCGCCGGGCCAGTACGCCCAGGCCGGGGCGCCGCAGGGCGCGGACCCGATCGGGCAGGTCGAGACGCTGGGCGGGGCCGCCAGCGTTCAGCGCAGCGACGGGGTCACCGAACCGCTCGGCGTCGGCTCGAAGATCTTCCTCAACGACGTCCTCCAGGCCGGCGATGGCGGCAAGCTGTCGGTCACCTTCGTCGACGGCACCATCTTCACCCTCGCACCCGGCAGCCGGATGGTCATCGACAGCCTGATCTACAACCCGGCGGGGCAGGGCAATTCCGCAACCTTCAACCTCGTGCAGGGCGGCTTCGTCTTCATCGCGGGCAAGGTGGCCGAAACCGGCGGCATGGACGTCACCACGCCCTCGGCCACGATGGGCATCCGGGGCACCACCGTCCTTGTCGACGTGCAGACCGCCGACGGCATCTCGACGGCCGAGGTCACGCTGACGGTCGACCCCGATGGCCACACCGGCCGTGTCGCGCTGTATGACCTCGCGGGGTCGCTGATCACCACCATCACCCAGACCGACGTCAAGTGGATCGTCTCGACGGCGGAGGGCGAGACGCGCGAAGTGCCCCTCAGCGCGGATGACATCACTTCGGACACCGCGCTGATGCTCGACGCCGTCGCGGCCTACCAGTCCGCCGTCTCGCGTTTCCAGAGCGGCGGCAACTTCGTCGAACTCGGCAACGGCAACAACGGCGGAACGCCCGATGCGCCGGGCCTCGGGGACTCCGGCGGCGAGGACAACATCGACCTCGACAACCAGGATCAGGAGACCGCGCCGGAACCGACCCAGCCCCCCGCGCCCGCACCGACGCAGGACAAGACCGACCAGAACCTAGACGAGGGCCGCAACACCCTGCCGGACGAGCCGGGACAGAAGAGCATCCGCCTGACCGGCCTCGAGGATCTCGACGAGGGCAGCCAGATCGGCGGCAAGCTCGACGTTCAGGAGGGCACCGAGACCATCACCATCTCGACCCAGCCGAAGAACGGGAGCCTCGAGGTCGATCCGGACGGCAGCTTTTCCTACGTGCCCGATCAGGATTTCAACGGCATCGACGCCTTCACCTATTTCGTGACCGGACCCGGCGGCACGGTCGAGACCGGGACGGTGACCATCAACGTCCTGCCGGTGAACGATGCGCCGACGATCCCCGACGAGAGCGTCACCGTGACCGAGGACAACGTCTATCGCGGGCAGGCGGTGGCAAGCGACGTCGACAGCGACGTTCTCGAGTACGCGCTGGTCAGTGGCGCCGCGCATGGCAGCGTTCTGGTCGCCCACGACGGGGTCTGGCTCTACACCCCCGATCCCGATTTCAGCGGCACCGACAGCTTCCTGATCGCCGTCACCGACGACGACGGCGCGACGGCGCAGCAGGTGGTGACCGTCACCGTGACCGGCACCCCCGACGCGCCGCTGGTCACCAGCACCGAGGCCGATGCCTCCGGCTCCGTGGTCGAGAACAGCGCGCCGACGGCCACCGGGCGGCTGACCGCCAGCGATCCCGACGGCGACGCGCTGAGCTGGAGCGGGTCGGCGACCGGCACCTACGGCAGCTTCGTCATCGCCACGGACGGCACCTGGACTTACACCGCTGGCACCGGTGCCGAGGCGCTGGCCGAGGGAGAAACCGTCACCGAGAGTTTTACCGCCACCGTCACCGACGCCACCGGCGAAACCGCGACACAGTCGGTGACGATCACCCTGACCGGCACCGGCGATGGCCCGGTGATCACCAGCAGCGCCGCCGACGCGCGGGGTGCGGTGGTCGAGGACCTCTCGCCCACCGCCACCGGAATCCTCACCGCGACCGACCCCGATGGCGGCGCTGTCACCTGGAGCGGGTCGGCCAGCGGCACCTATGGCTCCTTCGTGATCACCTCGGGCGGCACCTGGACCTATACCGCCGGTCCGGCTGCCGATGTCCTGTCGCCCGGCGCGACCGCGACCGAGAGTTTCACCGCCACCGTGACCGACGGTGAGGGCGAGACGGCGACCCAGATTGTCACCATCACCCTGACCGGCACCGGCGACGGCCCCATCATCACCAGCAGCGCCGCCGACGCGCGGGGGGCGGTGACCGAGAACACCTCGCCCACCGCGACCGGCACGCTGACCGCCAGCGATCCGGAAGGCGGCGCACTGACGTGGAGCGGGACGGCGACCGGCACCTACGGGTCCTTCGTCATCGCCGCCTCGGGCACCTGGACCTATACGGCGGGCACCGGGGCCGAGGCACTGGCCGCCGGAGAAACCGCGACCGAGACCTTCACGGCGACCGTGACGGACGAAGACGGCGAGACCTCGTTCCAGATCGTGACGATCACGCTGACCGGCACCAACGACGCGCCGGTGATCACCAGCTCCAACGCGGCGGCGCGCGGGTCGGTGACCGAGAACACCGCACCCACCGCAACCGGCACGCTGACCGCCTCGGACGCGGATGGCGACACGCTCACCTGGAGCGGCTCGGCCACCGGAACCTACGGTGCCTTCGTCATGACGAGCTCCGGCACCTGGACCTATACGGCAGGCACCGGGGCCGAGGCGCTTTCCACAGGCGAGACGGCAACCGAGACCTTCACGGCGACAGTCACCGACGAAAACGGGGCGACGGCGACGAAGGTCGTGACCATAACGATCACCGGGGCCAATGACGGCCCCGTCATCACCAGCAGCGCCGCCGATGCGCGCGGGTCGGTGACCGAGAACACCACGCCCACGGCCTCCGGCACGCTGGCCGCCTCTGACTCGGACGGCGACACGCTGACGTGGAGCGGCTCGGCCACCGGGACCTATGGCGCCTTCGTCATGTCTAGTTCGGGCATCTGGACCTACACGGCGGGCACCGGGGCCGAAGCACTTGCCGCAGGCGAGACCGCGACCGAAACCTTCACGGCGACAGTCACGGACGAGAGCGGCGCGACGGCGACGCAGGTGGTCACGATCACGCTGACGGGCACCAACGACGCGCCGGTGATCACCAGTTCCAACGCGGCAGCGAAGGGGTCGGTGACCGAGAACACCTCGCCCACCGCCACCGGGACCCTGACCGCGTCGGACGCGGATGGCGACACGCTGACGTGGAGCGGCTCGGCCACCGGGACCTATGGCGCCTTCGTCATGGCCACCTCGGGCACCTGGACCTACACGGCAGGCACCGGGGCCGAGGCGCTTTCAACAGGCGAGACCGCGACCGAGACCTTCACCGCGACGGTGACGGACGAGAGCGGCGCAACGGCGACTCAGGTGGTCACGATCACCCTGACCGGCACCAATGACGCGCCGGTCATTACCAGTTCCAACGCGGCGGCGAAGGGGGCGGTGACCGAGAATACCTCACCCACGGCCACCGGCACCCTGACGGCGACTGACGCGGATGGCGACGCGCTCAACTGGAGCGGCTCGGCCACCGGGACATACGGGACCTTCGCCATCACCTCGGGCGGAAGCTGGAGCTACACCGCAGGAACCGCCGCCGAGGGCCTTGCCGCGGGGGAAACCAAAACGGACTCCTTCGTCGCCACCGTCACCGACGAGGCCGGGGCCACGGCGACGAAAACCGTGACCATCACCCTGACCGGCACCAACGATCAGCCGGTGGTCACCAGTTCCACCGCCGCCGCCAAGGGCTCGGTCACCGAGGATACTGCGCCCGGCACCGGCGGAACGCTCACCGCCAGCGACGTCGACGGCGACACCCTCACCTGGTCCGGGTCGGCCTCGGGGACCTACGGCACCTTCGCCATCGCGGCCAGCGGCGTCTGGACCTACACCGCCGGCGCCGGGGCGGACGCCCTTGTCGAGGGGCAGGTGGTGTCGGAAAGCTTCACGGCCACGGTGAGCGATGGGGCGAGCGGCTCGGCCACGCAGGTCGTGACCGTCACCATCACCGGAACCAACGATGCGCCGACGGTCGAAAACCTCGTCCTCTCGGTGAGCAAGAACTCCGTGATCAGCGGGCAACTGCCCGCGACCGACAATGAGGGCGACGCGCTGACCTTCGCTATCGGGGGAGACACGCCACAGCACGGGTCGCTCTCGCTGACCGGCGAGGGCACCTACAGCTACCAGCCGGACATCGGCTACACCGGCACCGACAGCTTCAGCTACCTTGTGACGGACAGCAACGGCGACAGCGCCGAGGGAACGGTGACGATCAACGTCGGTGCCAGCGCGGCAGCCGCTTCCCCGCGCAGCACCGTCACCGGGCTGACGCTGGAGGGCACCGAGGGCAACGACCGGCTAATCGGGGCCGATCTCGACGACAGCCTGTCAGGCGGGACGGGGGACGATGTGTTGCGCGGCCATGCGGGCGACGACCTGCTGGCGCCGGGAACCGGCACCGACCGGGTCTATGGCGGGCGGGGCGACGACCGCATCCTGCTCGACAGTGCCGATCTTTCGGCCTCCGGCGCACCGGAGAGGCTCGACGGAGGGCCGGGCCGCGACACGCTGGTCGTGGACTTCGGCGGCAATCTGGACCGTGGGATGATGGATCTCGTCGACCTCTCGGGGATCGAGGAGATCGACATGGAGAACGGAGAGGCCAACAGGCTGACCCTCTCTCTCGGCGATGTCCTCACCCTCTCGGACGGCGGCGACCGGCTGCTCGAAGGGCTGCTGGGCGCGGATCTGCCCGAGAGCGTCACCGTCCTCGGCGACAGTTCCGACCGGCTGACGCTGGTCGCGGGCGAGGGCGCGACGGTGGTGGACACCGGCACCACGGTCGACATGGCCGGGACCGAGCTGCACGTCTACCAGTTCAGCTCGGGCTCGGAAGTGCTCGCCACGCTGGCGGCTGACAGCGATATCGCCGTCACCGTGGCCAACGGCTGAACCGGAACCCGCAACGCGACAGGGCCGCGCTGGTAAGAGCGCGGCCCTGCGTTTGTCCGGTGCGCAGTGGCTCAGGCAGCCAGCGCCTCGATGTCGGCCTTAACGGCGACCAGCTTCTCGTCGAGGCTGGCGTCGACCTGGTCGGCCTTGATCACGGTCACGTCCGAGATGCCGACGAAGTTCAGGATGAACTTCAGGTAGCCCGACACGAAGTCGAAGTCCGACCCGACCGGCGTGCCGCCGGTGGCAACGGCGATGATCGCCTTCTTGCCGGTCAGCAGGCCCTGCGGGCCGGCTTCGGTGTACTTGAACGAACGACCGGCGCGGGCGATCAGGTCGATCCAGGTTTTCAGCGGTGCGGAGACGCCGAAGTTGTACATGGCCGCACCGATCACGATGGTGTCCGCGGCTTCCAGTTCGCCCAGCAGCTCCTCGGAGAGCGAGAGCAGTTCGGTCTGCTCGGCGCTGCGGCTCTCGGCCGGGGTGAAGTTCGCGCCGATCCAGGCTTCGTCGATGGCGGGCAGCGGCTTGCTCAGGTCACGGTAGATCACCTTGTCGGCGCCGACCTGCTTGACGATGGCAGAAGTGAGGGCCCGGCTGACGGATGCGCTCGGGCGGACGGAAGAGTCGATATGCAGAAGAGTGGTCATTGGTCTGTCCTTCGGATTACGGGGGAACGGAGGGGTTCCGGATTATGTCGATGACAGAGATTTGTGCGTTGCATGTCCGAACTCAACAGGCCAGAATTTAGATCAGTTGTGAGCTGGTGCACAGAAAAGGATTTGACAGCGTGGACAATTGGGACGAGGTGCGCACCGCTTTCCAGGTCGCGCGCATGGGCACGGTCAGCGGCGCCGCCGAGGTGCTTGGCGTACACCATGCCACGGTGATCCGGCACATCGACGCCATCGAGGCGCGCATCGGGGTCAAGCTGTTCCAGCGCCATGCCCGGGGCTATACGCCGACCGAGGCGGGCGCCGACCTGCTGCGGGTAGCTCAGGCGACGGACGACCAGTTCAACCAGCTCGTCGCGCGTCTGCGCGGGCAGGGCAGCGACGTCGCGGGCGACCTCGTGGTCACCTCGCTCGACTCAATGGCGCCGATCCTCGTGCCGGTGCTGACTGACTTCCAGAAGATGCACCCGGGCCTGCGCGTGCGCTACCTCACCAGCGGCCGCCTGTTCCGGCTGGAATACGGCGAGGCGCATGTCGCGATCCGTGCCGGCTCGCCGCCGGACCAGCCCGACAACGTGGTGCAGCCCTTCGTGCGGCAGGCCATCAGCCTCTATGCCAGCAGCAGCTACATCAAGGAACACGGCCAGCCCTCCACGGTGCCCGATTTCGCCGCGCACTGGTTCATCGGACCCGAGGACCCGGACAGCCGCGCGCCCTTCTACCGCTGGCTGCGCGACAACGTCACCGCCGACCGCATCGCCTTCCGGGTGACCAGCGAGCACACGGTGAAGGAGGCGGTGCTCTCCGGCGCCGGTATCGGGTTCATGACCGACTGCGAGGCCAGCCGCCTGCCGGACCTCGTGCGGATCATGGGGCCGCGCGACGACTGGACCGCGCCGCTCTGGCTGGTGACCCACGTGGATCTCCACCGCACCAACAAGGTGCAGAGCTTCCTAAAGTTCCTCAAGGAACGCTCGCAGGACTGGACCTGAATGTCGCCCAATACCGCCGGCCACGTGGCCATGCTGCTGTTCTCGGCGCTGGTCGCCGGGTCCTTCTCGCTAGGTGCCATCGTCGCCAATGACATCGCGCCGGCCGCGCTGAACGCCGCGCGCTTTGCCATCGCCGCCGTAGTCATCGGCATTGCGGCCTCGCTCACCACCGGCATCCCGCGCAAGGCCGCCGCCGCGCCGTGGCGCTATCTTCTGCTGGGTGGCATGTTCGCCACCTACTTCGTGCTGATGTTCGAGGGGCTGAAGACGGCAGAGCCGGTCAGCGCCTCGGCCGTCTTTACCCTGACACCGATCCTCTCGGCCCTCTTCGGCTACCTGCTGCTGCGCCAGATCACCACGCCGCGCATGGCGCTGGCGCTGGCCATCGGCGGGGCAGGGGCGCTCTGGGTGATCTTCCGGGCCGACCTTGCCGCGCTGCTGGCCTTCCACCCGGGCAAGGGCGAGATCATCTACTTCTGGGGCTGCGTGGCCCATGCCGCCTACACGCCCATGGTGCGCAAGCTGAACCGGGGAGAGCCCGCGGTGGTCTTTACCTTCGGTATGCTGCTGGCGGGCTGCCTCCTTCTTACCCTCTACGGCTGGAACGACATCCTCGCGACCGACTGGCTGCACCTGCGCCCCATCGTCTGGATCGCGCTCGGCTATGTGGCCATCTTTGCCAGCGCCGCCACCTTCGTTCTGTTGCAGTTCGCCACCCTGCGCCTGCCTTCGGCCAAGGTCATGGCCTATACCTATCTCACCCCCAGCTGGGTGATCCTGTGGGAGGTCGCGCTCGGCAACGGGGCGCCTTCGGGGCTGGTCTGGTTCGGGATCGCGCTCAGCGCGCTGGCGGTTCTGATGCTGCTCAGAGATGAATCCGCACCGGTCGGCGGAACTCTGCGCAGTCAGCGGCGTTGAGCCTGACCGCAACAGAACAGGAACCATCCGCCATGCGCAGCATCATCTATCTTGTCGGACTTGTCGTCATCGTCCTGGCCATTCTCCGCTTTGCGTTCGGCGTGATCTAGGCCGCGTCCCCGTCGGGATCGGCCAGCTCGCGCGCGAGGAACCGTTCAAACGCCTCGAGGTTCACGGGCTCGAACTGGCCGAAGCCCTGCATCCAGACCGATGCCGCCCGCATGGCATCGGGTTCAAGCTTGCACCATTTCACCCGGCCCCTCTTGTCCTGGCTGATCAGCCCGGCGCGGGTCAGGATCACCAGGTGCTTCGAGATCGCGGCCAGCGACATCTCGAACGGCTCCGCCACATCGGTCACCGCCATGTCATCCTCCAGCAGCATGCGGAGGATCTCGCGCCGCGTCGGGTCGGCGAGTGCGGCGAATACGGTGTCGAGATCGGTGGCCATGTCCAAAGCCTTGCCGCAGCCCCGAATTATCGTCAACCGAATGGTTGAATATGCCATTCGGGCCTGAATCCGGCTCTCCGCCGCCCGTGGCCGCGACGCACTCCCCCTTTGCGATAAAGAAATTTGATAAATAACAACACCTTAGGTACGCATCTCCTGCGGCCTTTAAGCAATTGACTCAAACCTTCCCGCCGAATAGCAACTCCCTCGACGATCGCGAGGGATACGACGGTGAGCGAAGACGACCCAAAGCAGCGCCTTGCGCGGCTGGAGGAACGGATCGCGGCGGCGAAGAAGACCGACCAGCCGAAGAAATCCCACGGCGAACACGACTATTCCCGTGCCGATATCGGCTGGCGGATGGTGACGGAACTTGTAGCCGGTCTGCTGATCGGCTTTGGCATCGGATACGGGCTCGACCGCCTGCTCGGGACGCTCCCGATCTTTCTGGTGCTGTTTACATTGCTGGGGCTCGCGGCCGGCATCAAGGTGATGCTTCGCAGTGCTCAGGAGCTGCAAAAAGACCACCTGGCCCGGTCGGCCGGGGACGACGAGAGGAAGTGAACGGATGGCAAGCGAAGCGCATGGGGCAGAAGGCGGCGGCCTGGTCTTTCACCCGATGGATCAGTTCATCGTCAAACCGCTGTTCGGCGACGGTCCGGTGGCCTGGTATACCCCGACCAACGTGACCCTGTGGATGGGCATCACCATCCTGGCAGTCATCGCCCTGCTGGTGCTCAGCACCTCCAAGCGCGCCATCGTGCCCTCGCGCGGCCAGTCCGTCGCCGAGATGGCCTACGGCTTCATCTACAAGATGCTCGAGGACGTCACCGGCAAGGAAGGCGTCAAGTACTTCCCCTACGTGATGACCCTGTTCATGTTCATCGTGCTGGCCAACTTCCTCGGCCTGATCCCGATGGCCTTCACCACCACCAGCCACATCGCGGTGACCGCGGTCCTGGCCGTGCTGGTGTTCCTCAGCGTGACCATCCTGGGCTTCATCAAGAACGGCGTCTCGTTCCTGGGCCTGTTCTGGGTCTCTGCGGCACCGCTGCCGCTGCGCCCGATCCTGGCCGTGATCGAGATCATTTCCTACTTCGTGCGCCCGGTCAGCCACTCCATCCGACTTGCCGGCAACATGATGGCCGGCCACGCGGTGATCAAGGTGTTCGCGGGCTTTGCCGCCATCGCCGCGATCTCGCCGCTGTCGGTTGTCGCGATCACCGCGATGTACGGTCTCGAGGTCCTGGTGGCCTTCATCCAGGCCTACGTGTTCATCATCCTGACGTGCGTCTACCTGAAGGACGCGCTGCACCCGCATCACTGATCACCGGCGCGGACCACGGTCCGCGACCGCAAATCCATCATCCAATTCCATCGTAAGGAGAGAAATCATGGAAGGCGATATCGCACAAATGGGCGCATTCATCGGCGCAGGTCTGGCATCGATCGGCATGGGCGGCGCAGCCGTCGGTGTGGGCAACGTTGCCGGCAACTACCTGGCGGGCGCCCTGCGCAACCCGTCGGCTGCTGCCTCCCAGACCGCGACCCTGTTCATCGGCATCGCATTCGCAGAAGCCCTGGGGATCTTCTCGTTCCTCGTCGCTCTGCTGCTGATGTTCGCCGTCTAACTCTCTCGGATCCGTTTCCTTACGGCTGGGCGGCGGCGGGATATCCCCGGCGCCGCCCGGTTTAACGGCAAGCTCCAAGGGAGAACGACATGGCAACTGAGACGCATGAAGCCGCAGGCGAAGGCCTGGCAGACGCCGTAGGCGTTGCCGCGCATTCCGCCGACGCGGCTCCGGGGATGCCGCAGCTCGATTTCGGCACATTCCCGAACCAGATCTTCTGGCTCGCCGTCACGCTGGTCGTGATCTACCTCGTGCTGTCCCGCGTGGCCCTGCCGCGCATCGCGGCGATCCTCGCCGAACGGGCAGGAACGATCACCAACGACCTGGCCGCCGCCGAAGACCTCAAGGCCAAGGCCGTCGAAGCCGAGGAGGCCTACAACAAGGCGCTCGCGGATGCCCGGGCCGAAGCGACCCGCATCGCCGCCGCGACCCGCGCCGAGATCCAGGCTGACCTGGACGATGCCATCGCCAAGGCCGATGCCGAGATCGCCGAAAAAGCGGCGGAATCGGAGAAAGCCATTGCTGACATCCGCGCCGGCGCCCTCGCCGCCGTGGAAGAGGTGGCCAAGGATACCGCGGCCGAGCTGGTTGCGGCCCTGGGCGGCAAGTCCGACGCAGCCGCAATCGACGGCGCGGTCGGCGCGCGCGTGAAAGGATAAGACAATGCGGAAAGCTCTCGCCCTTATCCTCACCGTCAGCGCAAGCCCGGCCTTCGCGGCCACCGGCCCGTTCTTCTCGCTCCACAACACGAACTTCATCGTGTTGCTGGCCTTCATCCTCTTCGTCGCGGTCCTGTTCTACTTCAAGGTCCCCGGCCTGATCGGTGCCCAGCTCGACAAGCGGGCCGAAGGGATCAAGTCGGAACTCGACGAGGCCCGCGCGCTGCGCGAGGAAGCCCAGACCATTCTGGCGTCCTACGAGCGCAAGCAGAAGGAAATGCAGGATCAGGCGGACCGCATCGTCGCCACCGCCCGCACCGAGGCCGCACAGGCCGCGGAGCAGGCCAAGGCCGACCTGCAGAAGTCCATCGCCCGCCGTCTCGCCGCAGCCGAAGAGCAGATCGCCTCGGCCCAGGCTGGCGCGGTGAAGGAAGTGCGCGACCGTGCGATCACCATCGCCATCGCCGCCGCCAAGGAAGTTCTGGCCAAGCAGATGACCGCAGCCGAAGCCAACAAGCTGATCGACGCCTCGATCAAGCAGGTGGATGCCAAGCTGCACTGATCCGGTTCGGACCAGCGAAAGACCTTGGAAAACCCGGCCTCGTGCCGGGTTTTTCTGTTTCTGACCGATGCAAGGGCACTGCCGCGGCTTCGCGGATCAATCGTGTGGACTGGGCGGCGCTTTAATCACTATTTGGTGGTCAATAGCGCCGTTGCAGGCTAACCTTGTGGCATGAACACCGCCTCGCCTCCGCTGCGCGATCCACAGGAGCCCCCGGTCACCCTGCCGGTCTGGGCCCGGGCGCACCGTTCGCAGACGCCCGAGGAAACCGCCTTTGCCGCCGGGGCCGCGCTCTCGGTCCTGCATCTTGCATTGCAGCGCCCCGACCTGCCGCAGGCCCTGCTGCGCGACCGCCTCGCCCTTGCTGCGGCCGAGGCCTGTACCGTCCTCGCCGGGCGTCCCGAACGGGCGTCGGACCTGCGCGACGCGCTGCACCTCCTGCGCCCCGGCGACCATCCGGGCCCCGCTGGTGAGGTCCACATGGCCTGGCATGAAGCCCTCGCGCGCCCGCTCTCGCCCAAGGCTCTGGCCGGGGCACTGCCCGACTGCAGCGAGGCCGAAATCGCCGGTTGGCTGGCTGCCCCGTCGCACGGGCTGACCCCTCCCGCCCGCGCCGCCGAGGTCATCGAAACGGTGCTCGCCGCCCGGCCCCGGGCCGAAGCGACCGCGCTGATCCTGGCCGAGGCCGCCCTTGCCGAGGCGCTTGGCTGGCGACACGCGGTTCCGGTGCTGGCCTCCGAACTCTCGGCCCGCGACCTGCGCCGCACCGGGGCGGACCTGCGCCACGCCTGCCACCTTGCCGCCGTCGCAGGGGCGGACACCGCCCTCCGGCTTGCCGCCGACCTCACTCGGCGGGCCACGCGGCTTGCAGCCGTGGCACCCCGCCTGCGGGCCAAGGGCGCGCAACCGGCGGTCGACCTCTTCCTCAGCCGCGACGCGGTGTCTCCCGCCGCCCTCAGGGCCTACCTGTCCGACCGCGCGGCGCGGCGCCTCTGCGACCGGCTGGTCAGCCTTGGCGTGGTGCGCGAACTGACCGGGCGGGACAGCTTCCGCCTTTACGGGCTCTGACATGGCGCGCGCCGCGAAACCCGCCGGACTTGACCGCGACCTCGCCGCGCTGCCGCCAGAGCGCCGCTGGCGCGAGTGGATGGGCCGGATCGAGGCGGTTCTCTTCGCCTCGGCCAGCCCCGTCCCGCGCGAGGCGCTGGCGCGCGTGGTGGGCGCGGATGCCCCGGTGGAACTGCTGGTCGATGACCTTGCCGCTGATCTGGCCGACCGCGCCTTCGAGGTCGTCCGCACCCCCGAGGGCTGGTTCATGCGGACGCGGCCCGCCTATGCCGCCGCAGTGCGCGAGGCGGCGGACGTTTCGGGGCAGGAACTGGACCTGAAGGAATTCGATGCCGCTGTCCTCGCCGCCATCGCCTATTACCAGCCCATCACCCGCGAGGGGCTGCGCGAGATATTCGGCAAGGAGATCGCGCGCGACCTGATCGGGCGGCTGCACGCCCGCGACCTGATCGCCACCGGGCCGCGCGACCCGCGCCGGGGCGCGCCCTATACCTTTGTCACCACTGCCCACTTCCTGACGGTCTTCGGAATGGAGAGCCTGCGCGACCTGCCGGACCGTGAACAGCTCGATGACGCCGGTCTGGGCCGGGCCGCTGCCAGCCCCTAACGCTGGCCGCGCTCGTGATCGAGCCGCTGGCGCGCGATTTCCTCGTTGCGCCTCGCGCGTTGCTGGTCCCGCAACGCCTGTTCGACATAGTCGAGATGCGCGCGCACCGCCCGCGCCGCGCCCTCTGGGTCGCGGGCCTGCAGCGCATCGTTGATGGCGCGGTGCTGGTCCAGCAGGGCGGTCCGCGAGGTGCGCTGCGCGAACATGACCTGCCGGTTGTAGAACACGCCCTCGCGCAGCAGGTCGTACATCGAACGCATCATGTGCAGCATCACCACGTTGTGGCTGGCCTCGATGATGGACGAATGGAACTGCGCGTCCAGCTTGGCCTCTTCCTTGGCGTTGCGCTTGGTCAGGCTCGCTTCCATCTTGTCAAAGACGGTCTGGATCACCTGCAGATCACTGTCCGAGCCGTAGCGCGCCGCGCGCTCGGCGGCGAGCGCCTCCATGTCGCGGCGAAAGGCGACATAGTCGAACATCGCTTCCTCGTGGGTGGCGAAGAGGCGTTGCAGGGCAGGGGAAAAGGCCGAACCCAGCACCTCGGCCACGTAGATTCCCGACCCCGCGCGCGCCGTCAGCAGCCCCTCGTCCTGCAACTCGGCAATCGCCTCGCGCAGCGAGGGGCGCGAGACGCCAAGGCGCTCCGCCAGTTCGCGTTCGGCGGGCAGCCGTTCTCCGGGGCGCAGAATGCCGCGCAGGATGAGCAGTTCGATCTGGCGCACCACCGAGGTCGAGAGTTTCTCAGGCTGCACTTTCTGAAACGGCATGGCTCGTCCTGTTGTCGTTTCGCCTTCATAGGCCCCGCCCCGGGGCGGCTCAATGGATTTTGCCCGCTGCGCAAGGGATTGTTAACCCGTCCCGTGCAAGTCTGGCGGCATGATCCGTGCCCTGCTCCTGCTTCTCGTGATGCTCGCCGCCTGCGATACGCCCGGCCTCGCCTTTCGCGACCGGGCCGTGACCCGCATCGCCATAGCGGGGGACATCTTTGATGTGCGTCTCAGTGGCCGCCTGGCCGAGGCGATCCGCCTCAACACGCGCTATGCGCCCCGCGCGGGCCCGATTGCAGCCCGCGCCGTCGCCGCCATGACCCTTGCCAGCGGCTGCGTTGTGTCCGACCTGCGCGGCGATCAAGCGGTGTTCACGGGCCTCCTCGCCTGCAAGGGCGTGCGCGACCCGACCGCGCCTCTCTCCGTGCCGTCCGGGTACAGTTGCCTCGAAACCCGCGCCACGGGAACAGGCGGCCGCCGCTACGCGGAGTTCGACTGTGACCCGATCTAGGCCCCGGGCGGCCCGTGCCTCACAGGTGCTTTTCCATGAAGATGCTGCTGCCCTCGGCGGTGAACCCGCCATAGGGCGGGCAGGGTACGAACCCCTGACGCTCGTAGAGCCTGCGCGCGGCTTCCAGCAGGGGGCCGGTCTCCAGCTTGAGCATCGCCAGCCCGATCTCGCGCGCCCGCTCCTCCAGCCGGTCGAGCAGGGCAGTGCCCACACCGCGCCCGCGCGCCGCATCGGTCACGAACATCGACTTGACCTCGCCATAGGCGTGCTTGTCGACCAGCGCGGCGCAGCCCAGCGGCACGCCCTCCGCCTCGGCCACGTAGAAGCTGACGTCGTCGCCCGCCAGGGCGACGAGCGGCAGGAACCGGATCACCTCCGGGTGGAACAGGTCGCGGATCATGGCCTGACCGCTTTCAATCAGGGCACGCGCGCCGGGTTCCCTTGGGTCGGCCTCGCGGATCGTGATCGCCATCGTCTTGCCCCCGTTTCAAAGCTTTGACAGAAAAGCGGGGCACCCCGCCGGGGTCAAGCCGGTTCACCGGCGAGAATCCGCAACATCTTGTGGATAACCCGGGGCCAAATCCCAGATACAGCGGCGCAACCTTGACTCACGGGGCCCTCGCGCCCCAATCTGAACGGCAAACCGGAATCAAGGGACCAGCCGCAGCCTTGCGTTTCACCAAACTCAGACTGACCGGGTTCAAGAGCTTCGTCGACCCCACCGATCTGATCATCGCCGATGGTCTGACCGGCGTGGTCGGCCCGAACGGCTGTGGCAAGTCCAACCTGCTCGAAGCGCTGCGCTGGGTCATGGGCGAGAACCGCCCGACCGCGATGCGCGGCGGCGGCATGGAAGACGTGATCTTTGCCGGGGCCGCCACCCGCCCGGCCCGCAACTTTGCCGAGGTGTCGCTGATCCTCGACAACTCCGAGCGCCTCGCGCCCGCCGGGTTCAACGATCAGGACCAGCTGGAGATCATCCGCCGCATCACCCGCGACGTCGGCTCGGCCTACAAGGCCAACACCAAGGACGTGCGCGCCCGCGACGTCCAGATGCTGTTCGCCGATGCCTCCACCGGCGCGCATTCGCCCGCTCTCGTGCGGCAGGGCCAGATTTCCGAGCTGATCAACGCCAAGCCGCAGGCCCGCCGCCGCATCCTCGAAGAGGCCGCCGGCATCTCGGGCCTCTACCAGCGCCGGCACGAGGCCGAGCTGAAGCTGAACGGCGCCGAGAGCAACCTGACCCGCGTCGACGACGTGCTGGAACAGCTCGCCCAACAATTGGCCCAGCTGGCCCGGCAGGCCCGTCAGGCCGCCCGCTACCGCGAGATCGGCGAGGCGCTGCGCCAGTCCGAAGGCATGCTGCTCTATCGCCGCTGGCGCGACGCCGACGAGGCCCGCTCTGCCGCCGAGGAAGCGCTGCGCGAGCGCACCACCGCCGCGGCCCGCGCCGAGACGCTGGCCCAACAATCGATCAAGGCCCGCGCCGCCGCCGAAGAGGCCCTGCCGCCCCTGCGCGAGGAGGAGGCCATCGCCTCCGCCGTGCTCCAGCGCATCTCGGTCCAGCGCGACGCCCTGAAGGATCAGGAAGAGCGCGCGCGCCAGCAGATCCAGACCCTGATGGGCCGGATCGAACAGCTGACCCGGGATATCGAGCGCGAGAGCGGCCTCAACCGCGACGCGGGCGAGACGATCGAGCGGCTGGAATGGGAGCAGAAGGAACTCGCCAAGGCTGGCGAGGGACATGCGGACAAGCTGGCCGAGGCGTCTGACGCCTCGCACGAGGCGGCGCATGTGCTGCAGGACCGCGAGAGCCTGCTGAGCGAAGAAACCGAGGACGTCGCCCGCCTCGCCGCGCGCCACCAGTCGGCGCAGCGCCTGCTGGACGACAGCCAGAAGACCCTGGCCCGTGCCGAGGGCGAGGCGATCAAGGCCCGCACCGCCGTCGAGGATGCGCGCGCCGCCCTCGGCAAGGCCGGGTCCGACTTCGAGACCGCGCAGTCCGCCGAGGAAGAGGCGGTCGCCGCCGCCGAGGCCGCCGAGGAAGCGCTCGCCGCCGCCGACGACGCCCGTGCCGAGACCCAGTCGCGCGAGGCCGACGCCCGCGCCCAGAGGTCCGAGGCCGAGGGCGAGGCCGGGGCGCTGCGCGCCGAGGTCACCGCGCTGGCCAAGCTGCTCAGCCGCGACACCGCCGAGGGCGGGCAGGTCCTCGACGACATGAAGGTGGCGCCCGGCTACGAAAAGGCGCTCGGCGCTGCTCTGGCCGACGATCTGCGCGCCCCGCTGGTCGAGGCCGACGGCCCCTCCGGCTGGGTCGAGATCGGCAATTACACCACCGCGCAGGCGCTGCCCGCCGGGGTGATCCCGCTCTCGCTCCACGTCAAGGGCCCCGCCGCGCTGTCCCGCCGGATCGACCAGATCGGGCTGGTGGACGCCGACGAGGGCGCCGCGCTGCAGGCCCAGCTCAAGCCCGGCCAGCGCCTCGTTTCGCTCGAGGGCGACCTCTGGCGCTGGGACGGCTACCGCGCGTGGTCCGAGGATGCGCCCTCGGCCGCCGCCCTGCGGCTGGAGCAGCTGAACCGGCTCGAAGCGCTCAAGCAGGAGATGGCCGAGGTCACCGCCCGCGTCGAAGGCGCGACCGCCGCGCACGAGACGCTGAAACGCCTGCTGGCCGAGCGCACCGAGGCCGACCGCCTTGCCCGCGAGGCGCGCCGCCGCGCCGATCAGGCCGTGGCCGAGGCGGCCCGCGCCCTATCCCGCGCCGAGTCCGAGCGCAACCTTGCGCAGGGTCGGCTGGAAAACCTCGCGCTGGCGGTTGCGCGGCACAACGAGGATGCCCTCTCGGCCCGGTCGCAGGTCAAGGAAGCCGAGACCGCGCTGGCCGGGCTGGGCGACCTCGCCAGCGCCCGTGACCGGATCGAGGAGATCAAGCAGACGGTCGAGGCCGCGCGGATCACCATGATGACCCGCCGGTCGCACCACGACGAGATCCGCCGCGAGGGCGAGGCCCGCACCCGGCGCGCGCAGGAGGTCACCAAGGAGATCAGCGGCTGGCGTCACCGGCTCGACACCGCCGAGCGCCGCATCGCCGAACTGGTGGAGCGCAAGGACGAAACGCAGGAGGAACTGGAGGAGGCGAGCGCTACCCCCGAACGGCTGGCCGAGGAGCGCGACGAGCTCTCGATCCAGATCGCCCATGCCGAGAAGCGCCGCGCCGGAGCCGCCGATGCGCTGACGCAGGGCGAGGCGACGCTGCGCGAGACCTCCCAGGCCGAACGCGATGCGGAGCGTGCCGCCTCCGAGGCCCGCGAGGCCCGCGCCGCCGCCCAGGCCCGCGCCGAGGCCGCGCGCGAGACGGTCGCGCAGGCGGCCGAGCGCATCGCCGAAGATCAGCAGGTCACGCCGAACCAGCTGCTCAACCGGCTCGACACCGCGCCCGACCAGATGCCGACCACCGACACGCTGGAAGCCGATGTGAACCGCTACAAGCGCCAGCGTGACGCGCTTGGGGCCGTGAACCTGCGCGCCGAGGAAGACGCGCGCGAGGTGCAGGAAGAGCACGACACGCTGCAGAGCGAGAAGGCCGACCTCGAGGAGGCGATCAAGGCGCTGCGCACCGGCATCGCCAGCCTCAACCGCGAGGGGCGCGAGCGTCTGCTGACTGCCTTCGAGCAGGTGAACTCGAACTTCTCGATGCTGTTCCGTCACCTCTTCGGCGGCGGCGAGGCGAACCTCGTCATGGTCGAGAGCGACGACCCGCTCGAGGCCGGGCTCGAGATCATGTGCCAGCCGCCGGGCAAGAAGCTGTCGACCCTCTCGCTGCTCTCGGGCGGCGAACAGACCCTGACCGCGATGGCGCTGATCTTCGCCGTCTTCCTCGCCAACCCGGCCCCGATCTGCGTGCTCGACGAGGTCGACGCGCCGCTCGACGACGCCAACGTGACCCGCTTCTGCGATCTGCTGGACGAGATGTGCCGCCGGACGGAAACGCGGTTCCTGATCATCACCCACCACGCGGTGACGATGAGCCGGATGGACCGCCTGTTCGGCGTGACGATGCAGGAACAGGGCGTGAGCCAGCTGGTCTCGGTCGACCTCAAGAAGGCCGAGCAACTGGTGGCGTAAGCCCGGGCACTGCCCGCCGAACTTGGCTGTCACCGCTGGGCTTGGGCCTTTCTTAACCGTGCTGCGATTAGCCTGCCGATGCCGCGACCCTTCGCGGTGATCGGAGGTGATGAAGCTGAGCGAACAAACCTATTGGAAATGGATGGTGATCCTCTCGGCAGCCATGCTGCTGGTGACCGTCATCCGGCTCCTGACCGGCCAATAGGCCGAAAAGGAAAGGCCGCGCAGGGAAAGCCCCCCTGCGCGGCCAACTATTCAAGCGATGAAGCTAGAACGACATATTGGAGACCCTTAGTCTATCACGCCCCCCGTCACCGGTAAACGAATTCCCAATTCGTGGTTTACAGCTGGTTGCCGGCCGGGGTCACAGCCGGTTCAGCAGCGCCGAGGTCGGCCAGCCGTCCTCGATCATGCCCAGCCGCTTCTGTTCCGCCCGCACGGCGTCGCGGGTATTGGCCCCCAGGATGCCGTCCACCGTGCCCACATGGTACCCCCGCGCCTGCAACTTCTGCTGCAGCGCCTTCATCTGCTGGCCCGACAGGCCCGCATCCGGGGTGCCCGCGTCAAAGACCGACGCGCCTTCGAGTCGGTTCGCGAAATAGGCGGCGGTCAGGACATAGGTAAAGCTCTGGTTCCACTCGAAGTAGACCCGGAAGTTCGGATACGCGATGAAGGCAGGTCCCTTGTAGCCCTGCGGAATGATGATCGAGGCGGGCAGCTTGCCGTTCCCGAGACGCCCCTCGCGCGGGCGGACCCCCATCTGGGTCCACTGGTCGACGGTGCGGGTTTCATCCAGCCCGGTCAGCGACCAGTCCATCCCCTGCGGCAGCACGACCTCCTGCAGCCAGGGTTCGCCCTTGCGCCAGCCGAGCGTGCTGAGCATCCGCCCGCCCGACATCAGCGCGTCCGGGGCCGAGGTCTTGAGCCTGACGTGGCCGTCGCCGTCGCCATCCACCCCGTTCTCGAGGATGTCGAGCGGCAGCATCTGCACCATCCCGATCTCTCCGGCCCAGGCGCCCGTGGTGGTCTGCGGGTCGAAATCGCCGTGTTCGTACAGCTCGATCGCCCCGAAGATCTGCGGGCGGAACAGGTTCGGGCGGCGGCAGTCATGCGCCAGCGTCACCAGCGCGTTGCGGGTGTTGAAGTTGCCCTGAAACCCGCCGTAGTCGGTCTCGAAGGCCCAGAAGGCCAGCAGCACACCACGGGAAACGCCGTAGTCGCGCTCGATCCGATTGAAGACGGCATCGTACTTCTTGGCGTTCTGACGGCCCTTGTTCAGCCGGTCCTGCGAGATCAGGTGGCGGGTGAAATCAATGAAGGGCTTCTGGAACACCCCCTGCGCCCGGTCGGCCTTGAGCACCGCGCCATCCTGCTGAACCCCGCGAAAGAAGGCATCGACGGTGGCGGGGGCGTGCCCCTTGGCCACGGCCTCCTGTTTCAGGCCCGCCACAAAGGCGGAAAACGAACCGCCACATTGCGCGAGGGCGGGCGAGGTCGAAAGGCAGAGGGCGGCAAGGACGGCAAGAAAACGCATGGGCTCAAATCCATTGGTGACAGACGGGGCTCAGGTGAAGGACAGACCACATGCCACGAGGATCGTAAAGATCATCACCGCCCACCACGCCCGCCAGAGCAGCGAAACCGCGCCGTCGATCTCGGCCGGCCCGATGGACTTGCGGCCGCTCTCGTTGACCCAGGCCAAGTGCCGCAGCTGGCCATCGTAGCTGCGCGGGCCCGCCAGAGCCACGTCCAGCGCGCGCGCCATCACGGCCTCTGGCCAGCCCGCATTGGGAGAGCGGTGCCGCCGCGCATCGGCGATCATCGCGCCCCAGCCGGTCCATTGCCCTGACAGCAGGACAAGGATCAGCGCGGTCAGGCGCGCGGGGACGAGGTTCAGCAGGTCGTCCAGCCGCGCGGCGGCCCAGCCATAGGCCGCGTAACGGGTGTTGCGATACCCGACCATGCTGTCCGCCGTGTTGGTCACCTTGTAGAGCAAAAGGCCCGGCAGCCCGCCCACGAGGAACCAGAAGGCGGGCGCGATCACACCGTCCGAAAAGTTCTCGGCCCCGCTCTCGATGGCGGCGCGGGCCACCTGCGAGGCGTCCATGTCGGCGGTGTCGCGGCTGACGATCATCGCCACTGCCCGCCGTCCTTCGCCGACCGATAGTCGCAGGCCCGCCGCCACCGCGCTCACATGCTGGACGAGCGATTTCTGCGCCAGCAGGACCGCGACGCAGAGGGCCTGTACCACGACGCCACCCAGTTCCAGCAGCGCCCCCAGCGCCAGCGCGCCTGCCGCCAGCACCAGCATGGCCGCCACGCCCTTGGCCTTGCGGTGCCTGCCGGTGTTCCAGCGCCGCTCCAGCGCGCCCACGACCCGGCCCATCAGCACGGCAGGATGCGGCAGCCGGTTCCACAGCCAGCGGGGCTCGCCCAGCCAGCCGTCCAGCAGCATCCCAGCGGCAAGCCCGAGCGCGTTGCTCACAGGGCCGCGTCCAGTTGCTGCCAGCCCTCGCCGTCGGGCAGGCCCAGCCGCAGAAAGCGTTCGGAATAGGGGAACACGCGGGTCCAGATGCAATGGCGAGCCAGACGCTCCTGCCATGCGACGGCATCGTCCACGTCATAGAGGCGGAACAGGTCGGTTCCCCCCGCGCGTCCGGCCCCGGCACGGGCCATCATCGCGTCGAGCCGGAGCGCATCCTGCGCCAGCCGCGCCCGGGTATCCTCGGCCCAGGCCGGGTTGCTGAGCGCCTGCGCGCCGATCCGCAGGGCAGGCCCCGAGACCGCCCAGGGCCCAATCAGGTCGCCCAGCCGGGCGATGGTCGCAGGCGTGGCGATGGCAAACCCCAGCCGCAGCCCCGCGAGGCCCCAGAACTTGCCAAAGCTCTTCAGCACCACGACACGCTCCTGCGCCGCGAGATGCACCAGCGAGGCACCCGGCATCACGTCGCAAAAGCTCTCGTCGATCACGGTCAGTCCGCCGCCCACGTCCGCCTCGGTCCACAGACGGCCATCGGGGTTGTTGGGGTGGACCATAACGCGGGCCTCGGCGGCACCATCCTCGACGACCTCCCAGCCCTGCAGGGCAAAGGACGCCGCGTGCTCGTTGTAGGTCGGTATCTCGATCCGAACCCGCGCGGCGGGGGCCAGCGCCGGGATGCGGGCGATCAGCGCCGATGCGCCGGGTGCTGCAAGAACGGCGGCCGCCTGCGGGATGCGCCAGAACCGTCGCGCCGCCGTCTCCAGCCGGGCAAAGGCGTTGCGGTCGGGCAGGGCGGTCCAGTCCGTTGGAGCGAAACCGGTGATCTTGTAGGGGCGGGGATTGATGCCGGTCGACAGGTCAATCCAATCCGCCCGGTCACCGCCAAATCGGGCGATTGCGGCGTCCAGTCCTCCGCCATGATCGCGTGGCGTTGCAGTCGCGTCGGTCATGAAAAGCCATCGGTCCCTTGCGGCGTTTCCGCAGGTTCAAGCGGAAAACAGCCAGAAAAACAAGCGCGGCTTTCAAACTCCTTGATTCGTTATCCACCGGTTAAGGATTTGTTAACCACTTGGGCACATCACCAAGGCAGAAGGAAACGGCACCGTCAGGCCCCGGCGGATGGAACCCCGGTGGCAACCCCCTGCCGATTGCGCGCCATGCTAGTGATGATCGTTCAAGGCAACGCCGACCTTGGCGGCCTCTGGAAGGCCCACCTGGAACGCCAGGGGTTCGAGGTCACCCTGGTCTCGAACCAGGAAGAGGCCATCGCGGCCCTGCAGAACACGGCCTATGATGTCATCATCCTCGATCTGATCCTGCCGCAGGGCAGCGCGCTCGCGGTGTCCGATTTTGCCAGCTACCGCCATCCCCGCACGCGGGTGATCTTCGTGACCAACACCACATTCTTCTCGGACGGGTCGATCTTTGCCCACAGCCCGAATGCCTGCGCCTATGTGCAGAGCGAGACCCCGCCGGAGGATCTCGCCGCGATGGTCGACTACTACGCCGCCGAACGCTGATCGCGCCGGTGCGGCTCGTCGTAATCCAGCACCGGGTTGATTGGGAGGATCCGGTTGGGGTTTATGGTCGCGTGGCTGTAGTGGTAGTGCCGCACGAAATGGTCCACCCGCACCGTCCCTGACACACCCGGCCACTGGTAAAGCTCGCGGGTATAGGCCCAGAGGTTGGGGTAGTCGATCAGCCGCCGCCGGTTGCACTTGAAGTGCAGGTGATAGACCGGGTCGAAGCGGATCAGGGTGGTGAACAGGCGCCAGTCGGCCTCGGTGATCCGGTCGCCCATCAGGTAGCGGTTGCGCGCAAGGCGCTCCTCCAGCCAGTCGAGCGAGTCAAACAGCGGATGCACCGCCTCGTCGTAGGCCTCCTGCGTGGTGGCGAAACCGGCCTTGTAGACGCCGTTGTTGACCGTGTCGTAAACCCGCGCGTTGACCTCCTCGATGCCGTCGCGCAGCGCCTCGGGCCAGTAGTCGTCGGTGTTGCCGGTGATGCCGTCGAAGGCCGAGTTGAACATCCGGATGATCTCGGAGCTTTCGTTCGACACGATGGTGCCGCGTTCCTTGTCCCACAGCACCGGAACCGTCACCCGCCCGCTCATGTCGGGCCGGGCCCGGGTGTAGACCTGATGCATGTAGGCGTGGCCGAACAGCCGGTCCCCGGTGGCGCCGTCGAAGTCGGTCGAAAAGGTCCAGCCGTGCTCCAGCATGTCGGGATGCACCACACTGACCCCGATATGATCCTCGAGGCCCTTCAGGGCGCGGAAAATCAGTGTGCGGTGCGCCCAGGGGCAGGCGTAGCTGACGTAGAGGTGGTAGCGGCCCGATTCGGCCTTGAACCCGCCCTCGCCGCTGGGGCCTGCCGATCCGTCCTGCGTGACCCAGTTGCGGAACCCCGCATCCTGTCGCTTGAATTTCCCACCTGTGGACTTGGTGTCATACCAGTCGTTCTGCCACTGTCCGTCTACGAGAATGCCCATCTGGTCCTCCGCCTGTCGTTCCCCCAACAAAATAACGCCCCGGCGCGAAATCCCACCCCGGTTGTGCGCGCAGACGCGGTGCAGTGCTGCACAGCAGAGGATTGTGGCTGCGCAGGAAACGATTTTTCCGTGCCGACCCACTCTTGATTTTCAACAGGCTTGGGGCATCCTTAATCATGGCCGCCTGGGAGTAACGTGCCATGTCTACATTTTTGTCGAAAGAGGTGCAGGAGGGGCTGCACGCCGCCCGCCTCGCCAGTTTGAAGAAAGCCTCCCGCCTGCGTGTGCAGGTCGGAGACGATATTTTCCCCGTGCTCTGCCTCAAACGTGACGGGTTTTCCGTCGAGGCGGGGACGGTACCGCCGCTGCGCGGCCTGGTCGATCTCTACGACGGGGCCAACCATCTCTACCAATGCCTGATCGTCGCCTCCGAGGAGGAACTGGGCGAGATGCGCTACGAGTTCAAGCGGTCTACCGTGGTCCACGACCACGCGCCGCTGGACTTCTACCGTGACCCGGACGGGCCGGTTGCGCTGATCGGCAACTGAGACGGTCGGGTTAACCGATCTCGGCTTCGGTTAACCCGATGTCAGGACGTGTGACCGCGCGTTAAGATGTTTCGCGCGCGAAACAATTTTTCCGCAAGGTTTTGGAAAGGCGTGACCAGCCGCGCCCGGAATGGGCACTTTAGACCCGTCGCATTCCATCATTGGCATGTGTTTAGGGTGACGGATGCGGGCCAGAACCGGGCGCGTCGCCGCGCCCGTTCACACTTTACCTGCAATCACTGCAGATCGGCAAAGGCGTCCCTGAGACGGCGGCAAGCTTCCTCGACCCGGGCCCGCTGGGTCCCGATGTTGAAGCGTGCGCAGTATTCGCCGCCCACGCCGAAGGTCGCGCCGTGGTTCACGGCGATCTTCGCCTCTTCGTTCACGCGGCGATAGAACTCCTCGGGCGACATGCCGGTCCCCTCGAAATCCACCCAGCTCAGGTAGGTCCCCTCCAGCCGCATCGAGCTCAGCCCCGGAATGTCGGCGATGGTCGCGTCGAGGATCTTCCGGTTCTCGTCGAGATACACCATCAGCGCATCCACCCACGCGGCGCCCTCGGGCGAATAGGCGGCGGCGAGCACCATGTCCCCGACCGAGTTGCCGGCAAGGTTGATCGCCAGCATCGCGGCGCGGAAGGTCTCGTTCAGCTTCGGATCCGAGATGATCACGTTCCCGGTGTGCAGCCCGGCCACGTTGAAGGTCTTGGAGGGCGCGGTCAGCATGATCAGCCGGTCGTGGATCGACGGGTCGACCAGCGGCATCGGGATGTGCTTGTGGCCGGGGTAGACGAGGTCATGGTGGATCTCGTCCGAGACCAGCAGCAGGTCGTGTTTCTTCGCGAAATCGGCCACCGCCTGCAGTTCTTCCCGCGACCAGACCCGGCCGCCGGGGTTATGCGGCGAGCAGAGGATGATCATCTTCTCCTTGCCCGTCAGCATCCCCTCGTAGGCGTCGAAATCCATCCGGTAGAGACCCCCGGCATCCTTCACCAGCGGCATTTCCACCAGCTCGCGGCCCGCGTTGCGCACCACCTTGCCGAAGGCATGGTAGACCGGCGCAAAGACGATGATCCCGTCGCCCTTCCGGGTAAAGGCGTTCAGGCACATGCCCACCGCGTTGACGATCCCGGTGGTGGTAAAGATCCAGTCGTTCTCGACGGTCCAGCCATGCCGGTTCTGCATCCACCACTTGATCGAGGCGTTGAACTCGTCGGCATTGGTGAAATAGCCGAATATGCCGTGCTCGGCGGCCTGCTTCACCCGGTCCAGCACCACCTGCGGCGGGCGGAAATCGGTATCGGCCACCCACATCGGAATGCCGTCCTTCGGAGAGACCCCGTACACCTCCTCCATCTTGTCCCACTTGGAACTGCCCGTTCCGACCCGGTCGATGAGGGTGTCGAAATCCATCTGGTCTTCTCCTTGCCTGATCCGCCCGCGGGCGGTCCTTCCAACTGGGGCACGCTAGAGCGTTTGTCGTCAGGTGCAAGGGGGGCGTTGCGGTGCTCCCGGCAATCCCCTAAATCGTGAACATGAAGCGAGATATCCTGATCCACCCCGATCCCCGGCTGAAAAAGCTCTGCAGCCCCGTCGATGACCTGAACGACGAGCTGCGCAAGCTGGCGGATGACATGCTGGAAACCATGTACGACGCGCCCGGCATCGGCCTTGCGGCGCCGCAGGTGGGTGTGCTCTCGCGCCTGATCGTCCTCGACTGCGTCAAGGAAGAGGGCGAGAAGCCCCGCCCGCTGATCATGTTCAACCCCGAGGTCACCGCCTCTTCGGACGAAACCAGTGTCTACGAGGAAGGCTGCCTGTCGATCCCGCAGGAATACGCCGAGGTCACCCGCCCCGCCGAGGTCGAGGTGAGCTGGCTCGACCGCGACGGCAAGCTGCAGAAGGAGGGCTTCTCGGGCCTCTGGGCCACCTGCGTCCAGCACGAGATCGACCACCTGAACGGCAAGCTGTTCATCGACTACCTGAAACCGATGAGGCGCCAGATGATCACCCGCCGCATGGTCAAGCTGAAGCGCGAAAAGGCGCGGGGCTGAGCGTGGCGGTCCTGCCGATCCTGCGCTGGCCCGATCCGCGCCTCGCCACCCGCTGCGAACCGGTGCATGACGTCGCCGAGGTCTCGCAACTGGTCAGGGACATGTTCGAGACGATGTACGACGCCCCGGGCCGCGGCCTCGCCGCGCCGCAGGTCGGTGTGCTGAAACGCCTCTTCGTCATGGACTGCACCTGGAAAGAGGGCGAGAAGACCCCGATCGCCATGATCAACCCGGTCATCATGGCCGTGGAACGCCGCTACGAGGTGATGGAAGAGGGTTGCCTCTCGATCCCCGGCATCCTCACCCCCATCAGCCGCCCGGTCGCCGTCACCGTGCAATGGACCGCCCCCTCGGGCGAGATCCACATGAACGACTTCGACGGCTTCGAAGCCCGCTGCATCCAGCACGAGTTCGACCACCTGCAGGGGATGGTCACCTTCGACCATCTCTCGCCCGAGGATCGCGCCCGGGCCGAGACCGCCTACGAGGAGGCCGGCGCATGACCGTCCGCACCTGCCTGCCCTGGCCCGACAAGCGCCTGCGCACCGCCGCCGCCGACGTGACCGGGATCACCGACGAGGTCCGCGCCACCTGGACCGACATGATCGACACGATGGAGGCGATGCCCGGCGTCGGCCTCGCCGCCACCCAGATCGGCGTGATGCTCCGCCTCGCCGTGGTCGATGCCTCCTCCGAACGGGGCCGCGCCGTCCGCATGGCCAACCCCGAGGTGCTGCACGCCTCGATCGAGTTGCGCGACCACGAGGAAGCCAGCCCCAACCTTCCCGGCGTCTCGGCGGTCATCAAGCGGCCCCGCGCCGTCACCGTGCGCTTCCTGAACGAAGATGGGGTGATGGAAGACCGCGATTTCGTCGGCCTCTGGGCCACCAGCGTCCAGCACCAGATCGACCATCTCGCGGGCAGGATGTACTTCGACCGCCTCGGCAAGGTGAAGCGCGACATGCTGATCCGCAAGGCGAAGAAACTGGGCGGCTGACAGGGCCGCCGCTACCCGAACAGCTCGCGGAACCCCCGCGCGCCCGGCGGCGTAAAGACCAGGTGACGGCCGGTCTCGCGCCGCCTGATCCAGCCCTGCGCCCGGAACCGCTCCAGCATCGCCGCCCCCAGCGCGCCCGAGAGATGCGAGCGCCGCTCGCTCCAGTCGAGGCAGACACGGCACAGCGGCCGCCGCGCCGCCCGCAACGGGCCGAGGTCGACCCCGAGGTCCGCGACGAAATCCGCGCCCGCCTCGGTCAGGTCGATCTCCTCCCGCGCCACGGTCAGAAAGCCGCGCCCGGCCATGCTCTCGAACATCCGCACCGCCGCCGCCCCGGCGAGGTGATCGTAGCAGATCCGCGCCTCGCGCAGGGCCGCGTCGTTGGGGCCGGGCCGGGTGCGCAGATGCCCGCGCGAGGCGGCGAGCCCCGCCAGTGTCTCCAGCGCCTGGGCCACGTCCTCGCCGGCCAGCGCGAAATAGCGGTGGCGCCCCTGCTTCCTTGGCCAGAGCAGCCCGGCCTCGGCCAACTGCCCAAGATGGCCGGAGGCAGTCGCCGGGGTCACCCCCGCCGCCTCGGCCAGTTCACGCGCGGTCAGGGCCTGCCCGCCCAGCAGGGCGGAGAGCATGTTGGCGCGCGCGGGTTCGCCGATCAGCGCGGCGATACGGGTGATGTCTGGTCCCTGTTGCATGGCGCCATCCTGCGCCGCGCCGCCTCGCCCGGCAAGTCCGCAGGCTTCGGTCCCGGCCGAACCGTCGCGCGCCCCGCCCGTGGCAGAGCAGGGGCCGAAAGGACCGCTGCCATGACCGCCCGTGCCCTCACCCGCGATCGCCGTCCCCGGAGGGGTCTCGCCCTCCTGCGACTCTGGCACCGCCGCAGGGTGACCCGCCGCCACCTGCGCGCCCTGCCGCCGGAGCGGTTCGCCGATGTCGGGCTGACGGCCAAGCAGGCCCGGGCCGAGGCGCGCCGCTGGTTCTGGCAGGGCTGAACCCTCTTCTTTGGGTCGATAAATATCCCCGCCGGAGGCATGGCGCCGCGAGGCGCCATCGAGGTCACATTCTGGCCAAGCCGCGCGGTGCCTGCTACATCGCGCCCAAAGCCAGGCCAGCGGAGACCCCACATGCGCATCATCTTCATGGGCACCCCCGATTTCTCGGTCCCCGTCCTCGACGCGCTGGTGCAGGCCGGTCACGAGATCGCAGCCGTCTACTGCCAGCCGCCCCGGCCCGCCGGGCGCGGCAAGAAGGACCGCCCCTCGCCGGTCCAGGCCCGGGCCGAGGCGCTGGGGCTGCCGGTGCGCCATCCGGTCTCGCTGAAGTCACCCGAGGAACAGCAGGCCTTCGCCGCGCTCGGCGCCGATGTCGCCGTGGTGGTCGCCTACGGGCTGATCCTGCCGCAGGCGATCCTTGATGCGCCCGCGCAGGGTTGCCTCAATATCCATGCCTCGCTGCTGCCGCGCTGGCGCGGCGCTGCGCCGATCCACCGGGCGATCATGGCGGGCGATGCCCGGACCGGGGTCTGCATCATGCAGATGGAAGCCGGGCTCGACACCGGCCCGGTGCTGCTCAGCGATGCGACGCCCATCGGTGTCGCCGAGACGACGGACCAGCTGCACGACCGCCTTTCTGCAATGGGGGCGGCGCTGATCGTCGAGGCGCTGGCCAAGCTGCCAACCCTCACGCCCGAGCCGCAACCCGAGGAGGGGGTCACCTATGCCGCCAAGATCGACAAGGCCGAGGCGCGGGTCGACTGGAGCCAGCCGGCCGAGGCGGTCGATCGGCTGATCCGGGGTCTCTCGCCGTTTCCGGGCGCTTGGTGCGAGATCGGCGGCGAGCGGGTCAAGCTGCTGCATTCCGAACCGGCCGAGGGGCAGGGCGCGCCGGGCGACGTGCTCGACGACGCGCTTACCGTGGCCTGCGGCAGCGGGGCAGTTCGTCTCACCCGCTTGCAAAGGGCCGGCAAGGCGGCGCAGGATAGCCAGACCTTCCTGCGCGGCTGGCCGGTTGCGCGGGGCACGCGGCTCTGAAGGGAACGCCATGTTCTTCACCATGATGGGAACGGTGGTCATCGCCGGGATCGTCGGCTACCTCGCCGAGCGCTCGGGGTTCACCCGCAACGGCTATCTCGCCTCCATCATCATCTGTGTCGGCGGCGCCTTCCTGTTCTTCCTGTTCCGGCGCATGTTCCACATCGGTTTCGGCTCTCCGGGGCTCGACGCGATCCTGTCCTCGGTGGGCGCTCTGGTGATCGTCCCCTTCCACTGGCGGCGGAGGTAGTCCGATGGGGATCATCGCCCTGGTCATCATCGGCGCTGCCGCCGGGTTTCTCGCCACCCGGCTGATGCGGATCGAGGCGGATATCCCGACCACCATTCTCGTCGGTGTCGTCGGGGCGCTGATCGGCGGGCTGATGCTGCGCGCGCTGCTCTTCGTCACCGGCATGGTCGGCGGGCTGATCGGGGCGGTGCTGGGCGCGATGCTGCTGATCTGGGTCTGGCAGACCTATTTCCGCAGGTAGCCCCCCATGTTGCATCAGCTTGCCATCGGCTCCGGCCTCCTGGTTCTGTCCGTGCTGCTGTCCGGCACGATCTTCCTCGGGCTGGAACTGGTCCTCGGGCGGTTCCGGCTCTGGCTGCTGAGGCCGCCCCTGCGGCTCAAGGCGTCGGTGATGCTGGTGCTTGTCGTGCTGCTCGCGCTCGGCATGATCACCGCCTCGGTCTGGCTCTGGGCCGCGGCCTATCTCTTTCTCGGCGTTTTCGACACGCTGGAGCCGTCGCTCTACTTTTCGCTTGTCTGTTTCACCACGCTTGGCTTTGGCGACATCGTCCTGCCGCTGGAGTGGCGGCTGCTCTCGGCGATGAACGCGGCCAACGGGTTCCTGAACATCGGCATCATTTCCACCATCACCCTCGAGGCGCTGCGGCGCGTGCGCAAGATGCAGCTGGACGGGCCCGGCGACTGACGCCGGACCGGGGCGGGTTCAGCTCTTGAAGGGCTTCATCCCGGCGCGGGCCAGTTCGTCGGCGCGCTCGTTCTCGGCATGGCCCGCGTGGCCCTTGACCCACTTCCAGGTCACCTTGTGGCGGGCCTGCGCCGCGTCCAGACGCTGCCACAGTTCGGCATTGGCCACCGGTTTCTTGGCGGCGTTCTTCCAGCCGTTCTTCTTCCAGCCGAAGATCCAGCCGGTGATGCCGTTCTTGACGTAGTTGCTGTCGGTCACGACGGTGATCTGGGTCGGGCGTTCCAGCGCTTCGAGCGCGTTGATCGCGGCCAGCAGTTCCATCCGGTTGTTGGTGGTCTGCGCCTCGCCGCCCTTCAGCTCGCGTTCCTTGACGATCTCGTCGCCATTCATGGCGCGCAGCAAAACGCCCCAGCCACCGGGGCCGGGATTGCCGGAGCAGGCTCCGTCGGTATAGGCAAACAGGTCTGTCATGTGATCCTTCAGGCAAGCGCCCGCATCACGATCCAGTCGGCGTCCACGCCATCCAGTCCCTTGTCGCGCCCGTAGGCCCGGAACTGTACGGCGAAACCGGCGTCGCTCAGCAGGTCTTCGAGTTCTGCCTCGGTGTAATAGGTGTAGAAGCGACCGAGCGCATCCCGTTTTTCACCGGTTCCGGTCTTGAGCCCGATATGGAACAGCCCGCCGGGTTTCAGCGCTGCGTGCAGCGCGGCGAGGTGGCGGGGCATGTCCGCGCGGGGCGCGTGGAGCAGGCAGAAATTGGCCCAGATCCCATCGTAGAGGGCGCTCCCCTCGATCTCGTCGAAACTCGCCTGCCATGCGGTGACGCCGGGGCGGCGCGCGGCCAGCGCGACCATCTCGGGCGAGGCATCGGTGGCATCGACCTCGAACCCGGCCTGTGCCAGCACACCGGCAGCGACGCCCGGACCGCAGCCGAGGTCGAGCACCCGGCCACCGGCCTCGCATTCCTCGATGAAGGCGGTAAGGTGGGGGTCGCTGGCCTGGCTCTCGCCGGTCAGCCGGGCGTATTCGGCGGCGCGGGCGTCGTAGACCTTGAGGGTGTCCCTGTCGCTCATGACGAAGCTCCCGGGGTCAGGCGCGTTCTGCCATCAGTCGCGCGGCGAGGCCCGCGAAGGTGGCCGCGAAGGCCCGGCGCATCCATGTCATGGCGCGGAGGTTCTCGACCAGATGAAGCCGCAGCGCGCCCGCGACGAGGGCGTAACCCGCCATCACCACCCCCGTCGTGGCGACGAAGCCGACACCCAGTTCCAGCATCAGCGCGGTCGGGTCGGCGGCGTCGGCGGGAATGAACTGGGGCAGGAAGGCCACGAAGAACAACGGCAGCTTGGGGTTCAGCAGGTTCAGCAGAATGCCCCGCAGCACGATCGAAAGCGGCGTTACCTCGCGCGCGCGGCCGTCCGGCGTGACCTGCAGCGCGCCGGTGCCGCGCAGTGTGGTCCATGCCATCCACAGCAGGTAGGCGACCCCGGCGAACTTGATCGCCTGAAACAGCAGGGCGGAGGTATGGAGTACTGCGGCGAGACCGGCGAGCGCGGCGACGAGGTGGAGCCCGGTGACGAGGGTGCAGCCTAGCGCCGCCCAGAGCCCTCGTGCCAGCCCGCCGCCAAGTGCCGTGGAGAGGGTGTAGATCACCCCGATGCCGGGCGCGAGGCATACGATCAGGGCGGTGGCCAGGAATTCGAGGGTCATGGATCGGTCCTCCGGTTCGCTCGACCGAAGTTCTGGCACGGCCGGAGGGCAGGTGGCAAGGCCGGGGCCGGGAGACCGTGGTCAGAGGCGCCTGTCGGGGACGCTCGCCTTGGATGTGGCGCGCGGGGGCGGACCGGCTGTCAGGCCGGTTCGCGCAGGACGCGGGGGATCTTGAATTCGACGTGCTCGACGGCGGTCTCCACCATCTCGACGGTGACGTCGTGGCGTGCCTTCAGGGCGTCGATGACCTCGTTCACCAGCGTCTCGGGGGCAGAGGCCCCGGCGGTGAGGCCGATGGCCCGGACGCCCTCGATGGCGCGCCAGTCGATGTCGCCCGCGCGCTGCACCAGCATGGAGTAGGCGCAGCCGTTGCGGGCCGCGACCTCGACGAGGCGCTTGGAGTTGGAGGAGTTCGGCGCGCCGACCACCAGCATGGCCTGCACCTTGGGCGCGATGGCCTTGACCGCGTGCTGGCGGTTGGTGGTGGCGTAGCAGATGTCTTCCTTGTGCGGGCCGACGATGGCCGGGAAACGCGCCTGCAACGCGGCGACGATCCCGGCGGTGTCGTCGATGGAGAGCGTCGTCTGGGTGACGTAGGCGATGCGTTCGGGGTCGCGGACCTCGACGGTGGCCACGTCCTCGACCGTTTCCACCAGCACCACGTCACCGGGGGGCAGCTGGCCCATGGTGCCGATGGTCTCGGGGTGGCCGCGGTGGCCGATCATGATCATCTGGAGGCCGTTCTCGGCGTGGCGCTGGGCCTCGATATGAACCTTGGAGACGAGGGGGCAGGTGGCGTCGACGTAGATCATCTCGCGCGCGGCGGCCTCGGCGGGCACCGACTTGGGCACCCCGTGGGCCGAGAAGATCACCGGGCGGTCGTCGGGGCAGTCTTCCAGCTCTTCGACAAAGACGGCGCCCTTGGCCTTGAGCCCGTCGACCACGTACTTGTTGTGCACGATCTCGTGGCGCACGTAGACCGGCGCGCCCCATTTCTCGAGCGCCGTCTCGACGATCTTGATGGCACGGTCGACCCCGGCACAGAACCCGCGCGGGGCTGCGAGGTAGAGAGTGAGGGGCGGTTTTGCTGTGGTCATCGTCGTCTCCTTGCGGAGAGAGGTAGTGCACCCGGGCGGCGGCGTAAAGCGGGCCGGGCGCGGTTCGGGGCGCGCAATCTGCATCCCGGTGGCGCGCCCGGCGCGTCGCCGCCTGTCTGGTCAGGGGGCGGCACGGACGGGGCCAATCCTTCCCGTCCGTGCCTTTGTCCTGTTTTAGCGTGCGGCCGCGACGCGGGTGTCTTCGGCTGCGTTGTCGCGCGGCGGGCGACCGATGACTTCCTTGAGCTCTTCGAGTTCGATGAAGTTGTCGGCCTGGCGGCGCAGGTCGTCCGAGATCATCGGCGGCTGGCTGCGGATCGTGGAAACGACAGAGACCCTAACACCCTGACGTTGTAGGCTTTCCACCAGCGGACGGAAATCGCCGTCGCCAGAGAAGAGCACGATGTGATCCACGCGCGGTGCCAGTTCCATGGCGTCCACGGCAAGCTCGATATCCATGTTGCCCTTGACCTTACGCCGACCCATGCTGTCGGTGTATTCCTTGGCAGGCTTCGTCACCATGGTGAAACCGTTGTAATGCAGCCAGTCGACCAGGGGGCGGATCGGAGAGTATTCATCGTTCTCGAGCAGGGCAGTGTAGTAAAATGCGCGCAGCATCTTCCCGCGGCGCATGAACTCCTGCCGCAGCAGCTTGTAGTCGATATCAAATCCAAGTGCTTTCGCGGCCGCATACAGATTCGAGCCATCGATGAACAGCGCGAGCCGTTCGTCTTTGTAAAACATCAAATTGTCCTTCCGGTAAGCCGCTTCGCCTTGTTTTCCGTGAGTGAGTGCTAAATAAGTCGGCGAAACGGGTGGACACAAAATAAGGCAGATCGGTCCATTCGCAAGTGTAAAGACTTTACGTCGCGGCGTCAAAAATGGATGAGTTTGGCTCAAAATCGCTCATCGCATTAGGAAGTAATCAGAAACTTCCCGGAAGCGACCCGGCGGAAATTCTCCGTGAAGCGATCGTTACCATGGCGCGCGGCGGCCTCGTGATTCGCGCGGTCAGCCGGTTTTTCGCGACCCCCTGCTTTCCTGCCGGCGCTGGGCCCGACTATGTGAATGCGGCGGTGCTGGCCACCGGCGGGGACTCGCCCGGGGCGGTGCTGGACCTGCTGCATGAGATCGAGGCCGGGGCAGGGCGGGAGCGGGTGCAGCGCTGGGGGATGCGGACGCTCGACCTCGACCTGCTGGATTTCGACGGCCGGGTCCTGCCGGATGCCGAGACTCATGCGCTCTGGCGCGACCTGCCGCTGGAGGAGCAGATGCGTCGCGCGCCCGAGCAGCTGATCCTGCCCCACCCCCGGATCCAGGACCGGGCCTTCGTGCTGGTTCCGGTGATGGACATTTGTCCCGATTGGGTGCATCCTCTCCTGAACCTGACGGTCAGCGAGATGCTGGCGGCGCTGCCGCCGGGCGAAATTGACGCGGTCAGACCTTTGTGAACCGGTTGGCCTTGTCATTGCCCGGATTCGCCTATATTCAGCGTCCTTCTACCCGGATTATTCCAGACTGGAGATTTTCATGGCCCGCGTGACGGTTGAAGACTGCGTCGACAAGGTTCCGAACCGATTCGAGCTGGTGATGCTCGCCGCCCATCGTGCGCGCGAGATCTCTTCCGGTGCGCCGATCACCGTGGACCGCGACAACGACAAGAACCCGGTCGTGGCCCTGCGCGAGATCGCCGACGAGACCCAGCGCGCTGACGACCTGCGCGAGCGTCTGATCGAGAGCAACCAGAGCCAGATCGAGATCGACGAGCCCGAGGAAGACTCGATGGCGCTGCTGATGGGCGCCGAGTCCGACAAGCCGGCCACCGACGACATGTCGGAAGAGAAGCTGCTGCGGGCACTGATGGAGGCCCAGGGCCAGGGCTAAGCCCCGCATGGGTGAGGTGCGGACCGAATGATTTCTGCCGACGACCTGATCGAGCTGGTCCGCAACTACAATCCAAAGACAAATGCCAAGCGCATCGCCGAAGCCTATGCCTATGGGGCGGCGATGCACGAAGGTCAGTTCCGCCACTCGGGCGAGCCCTACTTCAGCCACCCCGTTGCCGTCGCGGCGATCCTGACCGAACAGCGGCTGGATGATGCCACCATCATCACCGCGCTCCTGCACGATACCATCGAAGACACCAAGGCCTCCTACAACGAGGTCGCCTCGCGCTTTGGCGACGAGGTGGCGATGCTTGTCGATGGCGTCACCAAGCTGACCAACCTGCAGCTTTCCAGCGTCGAGACCAAGCAGGCCGAGAACTTCCGCAAGCTGTTCATGGCCATGTCCAAGGACCTGCGGGTGATCCTCGTCAAGCTGGCCGACCGCCTGCACAACATGCGCACCATCAAGTCGATGCGCCCCGAAAAGCAGGTGCAGAAGGCGCGCGAGACGATGGACATCTTTGCCCCGCTGGCGGGCCGGATGGGCATGCAGTGGATGCGCGAGGAACTGGAAGACCTGTCGTTCCGGGTGCTGAACCCCGAGGGGCGCCAGTCGATCATCCGCCGCTTCATCACGCTGCAGCGCGAGTCCGGCGACGTGATCCCGCGCATCACCCGCGACATGCGGACCGAACTCGCCAAGGCCCATGTCGAGGCCGAGGTCTTCGGGCGGGCCAAGAAGCCCTATTCGATCTGGCGCAAGATGCAGGAGAAGGAGCAGGGGTTCTCGCGGCTCTCAGACATCTACGGGTTCCGCATCATCACCGGCTCGGAAGAGGACTGCTACCGCGCGCTCGGGGCGATCCACCAGCGCTGGCGCGCCGTACCGGGGCGGTTCAAGGACTACATTAGCCAGCCCAAGACCAACGGCTACCGCTCGATCCATACGACGGTGTCGGGGCGTGACGGCAAGCGGGTCGAGGTGCAGATCCGCACCCGCCAGATGCATGACGTGGCCGAGACCGGGGTGGCAGCGCACTGGTCCTACCGCGACGGCGTGCGCTCGGAGAACCCCTTTGCCGTCGATCCGGCCAAGTGGATCGCCTCGCTGACCGAACAGTTCAACGCCGAGGAGGATCACGAGGATTTCCTCGAGGCGGTGAAGCTCGAGATGTACTCGGACCAGGTGTTCTGCTTCACCCCCAAGGGCGACGTCATCAAGCTGCCCCGGGGCGCGACGCCGATCGACTACGCCTATGCGATCCATACCCGCATCGGCAACGGCTGCGTCGGGGCCAAGGTGGATGGCATCCGGGTGCCGCTGTGGACCCGGCTGAAGAACGGCCAGTCGGTCGAGATCATCACCGCCGAGGGGCAGGTGCCGCAGGTCAGCTGGCTTGAGATCGCCACCACCGGCAAGGCGCGCACCGCGATCCGCCGCGCCCTGCGCGAGGTCGACCGCGAACGCTTCATCAAGCTGGGCAACGAACTGGCGCGCGCCGCCTTCGAGCATGTGGGGCGCAAGGCCACCGACAAGGTGCTGGAGACGGCGGCCAAGGCGCTGCGCGTCAAGGACCGCTCGGAACTGCTGGCCCGGATCGGCAGCGCCGAACTCACCGCGCACGAGGTGGTCCAGGCGGTCTACCCGGACCTGGTGCAGCACGAGGGCGATCAGATCTCGCCCCGGCGCGCGGTGATCGGCCTGGAACCGGGGCAGAGCTTTGAGCGGGCGGCCTGCTGCCAGCCGCTGCCGGGCGAGCGCATCGTGGGCATCACCTTTCGCGGCAAGGGCGTGGTGGTGCACGCCATCGACTGCGAGCGGCTGAGCGAATACGAGGACCAGCCCGAACGCTGGATCGACCTGCACTGGCACGACGGCACCCACCCGGCGGTCTATGGCGCGACGGTGGAGCTGACCATCGGCAACGACGCGGGGGTGCTGGGACGTATTTGCACATTGATCGGAGAGAAGAAGGCCAATATCTCGGACCTGAAGATCGTGGACCGAAAACCGGATTTCTACCGTGTGATGATTGACGTTGAACTGCGCGACGCCGAACAACTCCATTCCCTTATGCTGACGCTGGAGGCCGACAACGACGTGGCCGCGGTCGAGCGCTACCGGGAGAAACCGCAAGCCCGGGCCCGCGCCAGCTAGGACCGTTATCGATCAAAGGGACGTATCCTTGGTTTTCAGACGCCGTGACCGCCGCCCTCCCCTGCGCGTGCTCGCGGAAGTGCTGTACCCGAAGGGCGGCTGGAAACGGGCGTTTCACTACGTCAAGCACCGCGTCCGCCGCCTGCCCGACACGCCCGAGCGCATCGCGCGCGGCATCTGGGTCGGGGTCTTTACCACCTTCACGCCGTTCTACGGGCTGCACTTCCTGGTGGCGGCCCTGCTGGCGACCATCTTCCGTGGCAACATCCTCGCCTCGCTGATGGCGACCTTCTTCGGCAACCCGCTGACCTACGTGCCGATCGGTGTGATCTCGCTGAAGACCGGCCACCTGATCCTCGGGACCGAGTTCCGCGAGGGCGAGCACCGCTCGTTCGGCGGCAAGTTCGTGGACGCGGCGGACGACCTCTGGGAAAACTTCATGGCCATCTTCTCGGACCGCGTCGCCGACTGGCACGGCATCAGCGTGTTCTGGCACGAGGTGTTCTTTCCCTACATGATCGGCGGTATCCTCCCGGGCTTCGTTGCCGGGGGCATCGCCTATTTCCTCTCGCTGCCGCTGATCCGCGCCTACAAGAACCGCCGCCGCCGGGTGCTGAAGGCCAAGTTCGACGCCATCAAGAAGCGCGCGGAAGTGGCAACCGACACGCCGCCCGCGCGCGACTGACGCGCCCGGCCTCGATCGCCCTGCCTGCGTCGAGGTCAGGGCCGTTTGAGTATTTGAGAAGAGAATAAACGAGGGAGCGGGCGCGCTTTCTTCTCTTTGCAAATACTCATGCCCGGCCATGCCGCCAGCGCAGGTTTCCCCTTGCCGGGCAATCCGCTAACCTCCGGTCAACGGATGAAAAGGAGTCGGTCATGGCGGCGAAGGATCTGCGGCTGGGCGTGAATATCGATCATGTGGCGACGGTGCGGAACGCGCGGGGCGGGGCCTACCCGGATCCGCTGCGCGCGGCGAGGATCGCCGAGGCGGCGGGCGCCGACGGGATCACCGCGCACCTGCGCGAGGACCGGCGCCATATCTCGGACGCGGACATCGACGGGCTGATGGAGGTGTTGTCGATCCCGCTGAACTTCGAGATGGCGGCGACTGCCGAGATGCAGGCGATTGCCCTGCGTCACAAGCCGCACGCGGTCTGCATCGTGCCTGAGAAGCGCGAGGAGCGGACCACCGAGGGCGGGCTGGAAGTGGCGCGAGAGGAGAACAAGCTGGCGCATTTCATCGCGCCGCTGCGCGAGGCGGGCTGCCGGGTGTCGATCTTCATCGCCGCCGACCGGCGCCAGATCGAGGCGGCGCACCGGATCGGGGCCGAGGTGATCGAGCTGCACACCGGGGCCTATTGCGACGCCCATGCGGAGGGGCATTTCACCGAGCGCGACCGCGAGCTCGAGTCGCTGCGCGAGATGTCGGCCTTTGCCCATTCGCTGGGGCTGGAGGTGCATGCGGGGCATGGTCTGACCTATGACACGGTGCAGCCGGTCGCGGCCTTCCCGGAGGTGCGCGAGCTGAACATCGGGCATTTCCTGATCGGCGAGGCGATCTTCCGGGGGCTGGAGCCGGCCATTGCCGAGATGCGCCGTCTGATGGACGAGGCGCGGCTGAGGCTGGCGGCGGGCTGATGGCGGACGTGGGTCTCCTTGCCTCGGTGCTGACCTTCGCCGTCGCGGCGGGGTCGCCCGGACCGGCGACGCTGGCGGTATCGGGCACTGCCATGGCGCGGGGCGCGCGCAGCGGTGTCGGGATGGCGCTGGGCCTGACTCTCGGGCTGGCGGCATGGGGCCTGCTGGCGGGGCTGGGGTTTGGCGCGCTGGTGGCGCGGATCGGCGCGGCGCTGGTGGTGCTGAAGCTGATCGGGGGCGCCTACCTGCTGTACCTCGCGTGGAAGATGGCGCGGAGTGCCATGACGCCCGGAGTTGAGACCGCCGACCCGGTGGGCGGGCGCAATGCGCTGCGCAGCGGGGTGATCCTGAACCTTGGCAATCCCAAGGCGGTGCTGGTCTGGGTGGCGGTGCTGGGCCTTTCGGGGCAGGCCGAGCCGCTGGCCGTGGCCGCGACGGTGGCCGCCTGTACCGCCGCGGGCGCGGCTATCTACCTGGCCTATGCGCTGATCTTCTCACGGGCGCCTGTCATGGCCTTCTACCGGCGGCAGCGCCGACGCCTTGAAGCGGGGTTTGCCGCGCTCTTCGGGCTGGCGGGGCTGCGCCTGCTGTTGTGGCGCGGCACGCCGGGCTGAGCGGCGTTGCCAAGCGGGCGGAATGGTGCCACATCGCGATAGGGCCACGGCAGGGCAAGGGAAGCGCACATGATCCTCGGTATCGGGACGGACCTGGCGAACATCGACCGGATCGCGGCGACGCTGGAGCGCTTTGGCGACCGGTTCCGTGACCGCGTGTTCACCGAGATCGAGCAGGCCAAGGCCGAGCGGCGCGCCGATACGCCGGGCACCTATGCCAAGCGCTGGGCGGCCAAGGAGGCCTGCTCCAAGGCGCTGGGCACCGGGCTGCGCATGGGCATCTCGTGGAAGGACATGTCGGTCAAGAACCTGCGCACCGGGCAGCCGGTGATGGAGGTCACGGGCTGGGCCAAGGACCGGCTGGACCAGATGACTCCGCCGGGACACGAGGCGATCATTCACGTCACCCTGACCGACGATCACCCCTGGGCGCAGGCCATGGTGGTGATCGAGGCGCGACCGCTGGCGTCGGCGCCCGCCGAGCCTCAGTAGAGCGTGTAGTCGAAGCTGAACATGTAGTCGCTGACCATGCTGCGGGCGAAGCCCGACAGCGTGACCGAGCCGCCGTCCCAGGCGATGATGGCTGCGGTCTCGTCGCCCATGACGGTCAGATCCTCCCAGGACGAGGGGCCATCGGTGAAGGCGATGGTGTCGAAGTCGCCGTAGAAGTCGAAGTCGTAGATCCGGTCCTGGCCGCTGTTGCCGTCGAAGACGAAGGTGTCGCTGCCGTCGCCGCCCCTGAGGCGGTCGCGGCCGGTGCCGCCGACGAGAACGTCCATGCCGTCGCCGCCCAGCAGCCGGTCGCGCCCGCCTTCGCCGTAGAGGTAGTTGGGAGTGTAGGCGGTGTCGCCATCGCCCGCGATCAGCCAGTCGCTGCCCTTGCCGCCATAGAGCCGGTCGGTTCCGGCGCCGCCGTTCAGCGTATCGTCGCCGCTGCCGCCGTAGAGCCAGTCGTTGCCGCCATTGCCTTGCAGGCTGTCGTCGCCATCGCCCCCGTAGAGCTTGTCGAGACCGGCGCCGCCCTTGAGGATGTCCTCTCCCGCGCCGCCATTGAGCGTGTCGTTGCCCGCCTCGCCCAGCAGCCGGTCATCGCCGCTGCCGCCGAAGAGGTCGTCGCTGCCCTTGCCGCCCTTGAGGATGTCGTCGTGCTGGCCGCCGTAGAGTTCGTCGTCATGCGCGCCGCCATCGAGGGTGTCCTTGCCCTTGCCGCCCGACAGCCTGTCATTTCCGGCACCGCCATAGAGCGTGTCGCGGCCCGCACCGCCGACGAGGTCGTCGTTGCCGCTGAGGCCCTTGAGGATGTCGTTGCCGCCCCGGCCATCCAGCGCGTCGTCATCGCCGGTGCCGCGCATCCGGTTGTCGTGGCCATTGCCGTAGTCGAAGCGCGCGGTGTTCCAGGGCAGGTCGTCCTCGGTCACGTCGGCGTGGTCGATGTAGGTGATCTGGCCCGATGACACGACGCTTTGAAGCTGGTCTTCGAGGATGTCGTACTCGGGGTTGTAGAGGATGGCCGAGATATCGAGCACCTGAACACCGTCGTCCTCGCCGTTGTTGTAGAGGATGAAGCTGGTATCGGTGGCGGCGTTGGTCAGCACCTCGTAGTCGTCGCCACCGGTCTGGATGCGCACCCCGATGGACGAGACGAAATAGGCGTCGTCGATGGCGACCACGAGGGTTTCGCCGTTCAGGGTGACGCCCTCGGCCTCGGTGCCGAAGTTGATGGTCGAGATGTCGGAGCTGTCGAGTCCTTCGAGCGTCAGCGAGGCGGTCGTGGTCATGCCGGTGTGCGGCGTCTCGATGAAGTCGCTGTCATCCATCGCCCCGAAGTAGAGGTAGACCACATCGCCCTCGTAGACGGTGAGGGTGGTGTTGGGGATGGAGAGGTTGACGTAGCCCACGACCGAGGGAACGTCGTAGGTCACCGAGTTGTAGTCGGAGTGAAAGACCTGGGCGAAGATGATCCAGTCCTCGCCGTCGTTCAGGTAGTCTTGAAGATAGCTTGCCATCGCAGCGCCCCGCGGAGTCTTGTCGTCGGGATTTCGATAGCCAGCGGAAGGGCTTGGCCAAAGGATGAATGCGCCCACGGGCGGGTTCCGTCGCGTCAGGCCGGTGTGGAATGCCCGCTTGTCGGGCTGTCCGGAGGCGAGCGGCAACCGGCGGTGGTGCCCGGGCCGGGCGATTGCGTGCAGCCGCGTCGGAGACGGCGGCACATAAGGGGTGGGGCCGCTTTGCCGAGGCGGCAGCCTTCGCCTTGACACCAGCGGGGCACAGCCGCATGTAGCCGGGGTATCCATACCAAGCCCGGAGCGCCGCATGGCCAGCAAAGCCAAACAGGGAAATGCCGTCGTCGAGACGATCAAGACGATCGTCTACGCCCTCTTGATCGCCGGTATCTTCCGCACTCTGTTCTTTCAGCCGTTCTGGATTCCCTCGGGCTCGATGAAGGAAACGCTGCTGATCGGGGATTTCCTCTTCGTCAACAAGATGGCCTACGGCTATTCCTACGCCTCGTGCCCGAGCATCAAGCTGCGCCGGTTCGGGATCGACATCGACGCCGAGGACCTCTGCGGCTGGATGAAGAACGACAACGGCCGGATCATGGGCGGCGATCCCGAGCGCGGCGATGTCGTGGTGTTCCGTCACCCGGTCTCGGGCGTGGACTTCATCAAGCGCCTGATCGGCCTGCCGGGCGATCGCATCCAGGTGCGCAACGGGCTGCTCTACATCAACGACGAGGCGGTGAAGGTGCAGGATGACGGCGTCTTTACCGAGCTGATGGAGGCCCAGGGGCCGGAAGGCAATCCGCCGCGCTGCGCCAACGGGCCGGTGGGCATGGGCGGCGCCTGCGAGAAAGAGCGCCAGATCGAAACGCTGCCGGGCGGGGTGTCGCACAAGATCCTGAACATCGGCAACGAGCCTCTGGACAACACCGGCGTCTACGTGGTGCCCGAGGGCTATTACTTCTTCATGGGTGACAACCGTGACAACTCGACCGACAGCCGCGTTCCGCGCACGGCCGGTGGCGTCGGCTTTGTTCCCTACGAGAACCTGATCGGCCGCGCCGATCGCATCATCTTCTCTTCCGCTGGCCGGTCCATGCTCTACTTCTGGACCTGGCGGGGCGACCGCTTCTTCAAGGGGATCGAGTGAAACTCTCTGCCGAGCTGCGCGCGTTTCAGGACCGGATCGGACATGAGTTTGCCGATCCGGAACTGCTGATCCGCGCGCTGACGCACGGCTCGATTTCCTCTTCGGTGCGGGGCGACAACCAGCGGCTCGAGTTCCTGGGCGACCGGGTGCTGGGGCTGGTGATGGCCACCGCGCTGCTGGAGCAGGACCGCGACGCGACCGAGGGGCAGCTTGCCCCCCGGTTCAACGCGCTGGTGCGCAAGGAGACCTGCGCCGACGTGGCCCGCGAGGTCAGCCTGGGCGACGTGCTCAAGCTCGGGCGGTCCGAGATGATGTCGGGCGGGCGCCGCAAGCAGGCGCTGCTGGGCGATGCCATCGAGGCGGTGATCGCGGCGGTCTACAAGGATGCCGGGTTCGACGCGGCGCAGGGCGTGATCCTGCGGCTCTGGGGCAAGCGCATCGTGAATGTCGAGGAAGACGCGAAGGATTCCAAGACTGCGTTGCAGGAGTGGGCGCAGGCGCGGGGCATGAGCCCGCCGCGCTATGTCCAACTGGCGCGCTCGGGTCCGGACCATGCCCCGGTCTTTACCATTTCGGCCGAGCTGGAAGACGGGAGCAAGGCCGAGGCGACGGCCCGGTCCAAGCGCAATGCCGAGCAGGCGGCGGCTGCCGCGCTGCTGGAAGCCCTGCCCAAGAACTAGGCGGATTCCTTGCAAAAGCGGGATTTCGCGGGGGCCGTTCGCGGCCAGTCCGGTCAAAAGTGTGGGATTTCACATAGCGACAGGATGCTGCCCTAATTTCGTCTCAAACCGATCCTAGCGAATTAACCAAGAGCAATACTGGTTAATCCGCCGCCGGCCTTCGCGCCCCAACGAGCGGGACATCGAGGGCAGGCCAAATGTCTGGCGAAGCGATCCTACTTTCCGGCGACCAGATCGCCACCTATGCGACCACCAAGGTCACCTACGACTCGGACGGCAACACCATCCGCCTCAACGGTTACCAGACCCTCGGCGACTCCGATTCCCGCTACTTTCTCGTCCGCACGCAGGGCGATGGCGATACGGTGACCAACGGCCAGTGGTTCGAGGTGCGCGAGGCGGTGGAGGACGAGAACGGCAATCTCGTTCCGGGCAACGTCGTGCTCTCGGCCAACTACGCGACCCCGGATGGTTACGAGGGGATCTGCGGCGGCGACGACTACCAGATCTTCGGTGTCTTCGGCGGGACCAAGTTCGCGGTGAACCTCGACGGCTTTCCCAAGCAGGGCGGGACCTACACCTTTCCGCATGACACCGATGCCTGCGAACAGGGCGATGGCGAGTTGCAGATGTCCGAGATCTCGGCTGCCAGCCCCGCGACCGCCGTCTGTTTCGCGCGCGGTACGCTGGTCGACACCCCGGAGGGCGAGCGCGCCATCGAAACGCTGCAGCCCGGCGACACGGTGCTGACGGCCGATCACGGGGCGCAGGTGATCCGCTGGATCGGCAGCACCCGCGTCCGCCTGCACGCACGTAACCGGCACCTGCGGCCGGTGACCATCCGTGCCGGCGCCCTCGGGCGGGGCCTGCCGGCCCGCGATGTGACGGTCTCGCCCGCGCATCAGGTGGTGATCGGCGGCGGAGCGCTGGAGCTGCACCTCGGCACCGGCGAGGCGCTGGCGGCGGCGCGCTTTCTCGAGAACGGTTCGACCATCGCCCGCGACGACAGCGCGGCAGAGGTCGAGTACTGGCACATCGTCTTCGACCGGCACGAGATCGTCTTTACCTCTGGTCTCGCGACCGAGAGCTTCCACCCGGGCGGCTATGCGCTGACCGCCCTTGGGCAGGCGCAGCGGCAGGAGCTGATCGAGCTGTTTCCCGAATGGTCGGAGCGCAATGCCCCGGCCTATGGCGAGACCGCGCGCCCCGTCCTGCGCCGCTTCGAGGCCCGTGCCCTGCCCGAGATGCTGGCGGCCTGAGGGCGCCGCTCTGCGCTCTGGTGCCGGGCGGGTAAATCCTGTATGGGCTGCCCGGTCAAACCCCGGGATAGAACCATGACCACAAGAGCCGGCTTTGTCGCCCTGATCGGCGAGCCCAACGCGGGCAAGTCCACCCTGCTGAACCGCATGGTGGGCGCAAAGGTGTCCATCGTCACCCACAAGGTGCAGACCACCCGCGCCCGCATCCGCGGCGTCGCGATGGAGGGCGAGAGCCAGATCGTCTTTGTCGACACGCCCGGTCTGTTCCAGCCGCGCCGCCGGCTCGACCGCGCGATGGTCGCCGCCGCATGGGGCGGGGCCTCGGACGCCGATGTGATCGTGCTGATGGTCGAGGCCCACCGGGGCATCACCGACGGGGTGGAGCGCATCCTCGAGGGGCTGGCCGATGTCGGGCAGGGCCGCAAGGTCGCGCTCGCCATCAACAAGATCGACCGGGTGCCGTCCGAGGCGCTGCTGGGCCTGACCAAGGACCTGAACGACCGCTACGCCTTTGCCGAGACCTTCATGATCTCGGCCGAGAAGGGCTATGGTGTCGATGCATTGCGCGAATGGCTGGCGGGCGAGCTGCCCGAGGGGCCGTGGCTTTATCCCGAGGACCAGATCGCCGACCTGCCGATGCGCATGATCGCCGCCGAGATGACCCGCGAGAAGCTGACGCTGCGCCTGCATCAGGAACTGCCCTACCAGATGACGGTCGAGACCGAGAACTGGGAAGAGCGCAAGGACGGCTCGGCCCGCATCGACCAGGTGATCTACGTGGTGCGCGACGGGCACAAGGGCATCGTGCTGGGCCACAAGGGCGAGACCATCAAGGCGGTGGGCAAGGCCGCGCGGGAAGAGATGGAAGAGTTTCTCGGGCGCAAGGTGCACCTGTTCCTGCAGGTGAAGGTGCGCCCGAACTGGCTGGAAGAGGCCGAGCGTTATTCCGAGATGGGGCTCGACTTCAAGGATGGGAACTGAGCCCTTGGGCCTCTTTCCCCTGCAAGTGCTCAAGCCCCGCGCCCGATGACCCGCCTGACCTCCGAGTTCTGGGTGCAGGCCTATCTGACCCGCCTGCGACTGACCGATATCCCGGCCTTTGTCACCGCCCACGGCGACAACACGGCGGGCGCCGTGCTGGTCAAGCTCAACACGCTGGACGGGCAGGCGGTGGCCTTCCAGCGCAGTTTCGACCTGATGAGCGGCGACCGCACCTGGGTGGAACTGGCCAGGGGCGCGGAACGGGATGTGGACGAGGCAATCCGCCGTCAGCGCGGGTTCGACCCGGACCTCTGGGTCATCGAGGTCGAGGATCGCGCCGGGCGCCACCTGCTGGACCAGCCGGGCCTCGCTGACTGACCCCTTGGCATTCCGCCCGCGCTGGTGTGACATGCGCCGGAGCACGGCGGAGACGACATGGACTGGCGCGATCACGGCATCCTTCTGAGCGTAAGGCGCCACGGCGAGACCTCGGCCATCATCGAGGTCTTTACCGAGGGCCACGGACGCCACGCGGGCGTGGTGCGCGGTGGCACCAGCCGCAAGGCCGCCCCGGTGTTGCAGCCGGGCAGCCAGCTTGACGTGGAATGGCGCGCGCGGCTGGAGGACCACATCGGGACCTTTCGGGTCGAACCCCTGCGCAGCCGCGCCGCCGCCGCCATGTCGGGCCGCCTCGCGCTCTCCGGCCTGAACGCGGTCTGCGCCCTGCTGGGCTTCGCGCTGGGCGAACGCGAGACGCACCCGGCGCTCTACACCCGCACCGAGCGCCTGCTGGACCTGCTGGGGCAGGACGAGGTCTGGCCGCTGGCCTATCTGAAGTGGGAACTGGCGCTGCTGGAGGAACTGGGCTTCGGCCTAGACCTCAGCCGTTGCGCCGCCACGGGGGTGAACGACGAGCTGATCTACGTCTCGCCCAAGTCGGGCCGCGCCGTCTCGCGCCACGGGGCGGGGGAATGGGCCGACCGTATGCTGCCGCTGCCCGCCTTCCTGCGCGACGAGGGGCCGGCGACGGATGAGGCGATCTCCGAGGGCTTTCGCCTGTCTGGGCATTTCCTCGAGAACCGGCTCGCGCCCGCGCTGGGGCACAAGCCCCTGCCGGAGGCGCGGGCGCGCTTCGTGGAGGCGTTTCAGCGGACCCTCTGACGGCGCGCGTGGGGAGGCTGCGGGATTTGAGTATTTAACGAGAAAAGATGAATAAGGGTCATCCTTCCATCTTTTCTCTTCAAATACTCACCTGCGCGACCGTGCCGCGCAGGCGACGATCAGGCCAGCAGGCGGCGGGCGATCACCTGCGCCTGGATCTCGGCAGCACCTTCGAAGATGTTCAGGATGCGCGCGTCGCAGAGCAGGCGGGAGATCTTGTACTCCAGCGCGAAGCCGTTGCCGCCGTGGATCTGCAGCCCGTTGTCTGTCGCCGCCCAGGCGACGCGGGCGCCGAGGAGCTTGGCCATGCCGGCCTCGAGATCGCAGCGGTGGCCGTGGTCCTTTTCCCATGCCGAGAAGTAGGTGAGCTGGCGCGCCACCATGATCTCGACCGCCATCATCGCGAGCTTGCCCGAGACGCGGGGGAATTCGATCAGGGCCTTGCCGAACTGCTTGCGGTCGAGCGCGTATTGCATCGCGGTATCCAGCGCCGACTGGGCCACGCCGATGGCGCGGGCGGCGGTCTGGATGCGGGCGCTTTCGAAGGTTTCCATGAGCTGCTTGAAGCCCTTGCCCTCCTCGCCGCCGAGCAGGTTCTCGCCCTTGACCTTGAAGTTGTCGAAGCCGAGTTCGTATTCCTTCATGCCGCGGTAGCCCAGCACCTCGATCTCACCGCCGGTCATGCCTTCGGTGGGGAAGGGGGCCTCGTCGGTGCCGGGGATCTTCTCGGCGAGGAACATCGAGAGGCCGCGGTGGTCCTTGCTGTCGGGATCGGTGCGGGCCAGCAGGGTCATCACGTGGGTGCGGGCCGCATGGGTGATCCATGTCTTGTTGCCGGTGATGGCATAGTCGCCGTCCGCGCCCTTGACCGCGCGGGTGCGCAGCGAGCCGAGGTCGGAGCCGGTGTTGGGCTCGGTGAAGACGGCCGTGGGCAGGATTTCTCCCGAGGCGATCCGGGGCAGCCACTGGGCTTTTTGCGCGTCGGTGCCACCGCAGAGGATCAGCTCGGCCGCGATCTCGGAGCGGGTGCCGAGCGAGCCGACGCCGATGTAGCCGCGCGAGAGTTCCTCGGAGACCACGACCATCGACGCCTTGGAGAGGCCGAAGCCGCCGAGGTCCTCGGGGATGGTCAGGCCGAAGACGCCCATCTCGGCCAGTTCGCCGATCACCTCCATCGGGATCAGCTCGTCCTTGAGGTGCCACTCGTGGGCGAAGGGTTCGACCTTGTCGATGACATAGCGGCGGAACTGCTCGCGGATCATCTCGAGTTCTTCGTCGAGGCCGGAGGCGCCGACGGTGATGTTGGCGGCCTGTTCCTGCATCAGCGCGACGAGACGGGTGCGCGCGGCCTGGCTGTTGCCCCGGCGGGCGAGCGTGGTCACCGCCTCGGCGGACAGCGGGGCCAGCGCCTCGGGGGCGACGCCGATGTCGCCGAGCCGGATGATCTCGCCCTGGCTCATGGGGATGCCGCCGATGATCTGGGCGAGGAATTCGCCGAAGGCGATCTGGTGGATCAGCTGCTCGATCTCGCCGAACTTGCCCTCGGCGGAGAGCTTCTCGGCCCACTTCTGCATCTGCCGCAGGCTCTCGGCGTAGGTGGCCAGCCACGAGAGGCCGTGCGCCGCCGTCTGGTTGGCCTCGATCAGCCCGGCGGAGACCTTGCCGTCGCGGCTCACGGTGGCGCGGAGCGCTTCGCGCGCCGCTTCGAAGACCTGTTCCACCGGCGCGACTGCGGCGCCCGTGAGGCTGAGCAGGTCGGGGAGGAGAATGGCGGCGTCCTGGGGCAAGTCCTGACCGTCGTGGGGCATGAATCGGCTCCTTGTCTGATGTCGTCCGGTCCTAATCCCTTCGCAGGTGCAGCGCAACAAAAATACCCATGATAATCTCTGCAAGACCGAAAGTTACGCAGTGATTTTTGCCGTGCAGCCGCCGGGGAGGGTGATATGAGGAGGGAATGAGCAGTTTCCTGACCTTTCTGAGCCCTGTCGAGCTGGGCTTTGCCGTTCTCGTCGTGCTGGTGGCCGGGGTGGTCAAGGGCATGGTGGGCTTTGCCATGCCGATGATCATGATCTCGGGGCTGAGTTTCTTCCTGCCGCCGGAACTGGCGCTGGCGGGGCTGCTGTTTCCCACCGTGGCGACCAACGGGTTCCAGGCGCTGCGGCAGGGCGCGGCGGCGGCCTGGGAGTCGATCGTGCGGTTCCGGCTGTTCCTGATCGTGGGCGGCGTGCTGCTGCTCTCCAGCGCCCAGCTGGTGCGGGTGCTGGAGCCCGACACGCTGCTGGTGATGATCGGGGGGCCGGTGGTCTTCTTCGCGGTGATCCAGTTGCTGGGCCTGCGCCTGCGGCTGTCGTCGCGCAGTGCGGTGGTCGAAGGGCTGGTGGCCTCGGTCGCGGGGTTCGTCGGTGGCATGTCGGGGATCTGGGGGCCGCCGACGGTGATGTACCTGACCGCGCTCGACACGCCCAAGGACGAGCAGATGCGCGTGCAGGGGGTGATCTACGGCCTGGGCGCGGTGATGCTGGTGGCGGCGCATATCGGGTCGGGTGTGCTGACCACGGCGACGGCGCCCTTCTCGGCGCTGATGGTGGTGCCGGCGCTGGTGGGGATGTGGGTCGGCGGGCGTTTGCAGGACCGGATCGACCAGGCGACCTTCCGCAAGGCGACTCTGGCGGTGTTGCTGATCGCGGGGCTCAACCTGCTGCGGCGCGGGCTGATGGGCTGATCAGCTGCCGAGGTAGCCGATGCAGCCGTTGGCGATCTCGGGCAGGGCCTCGGCCGGGACCACTTCGAAATTCACGCTGTAGAGCACGTCGCCCGCGTAGACGGCGGTGAGCGTCCAGGTGCCGGTCACCAGTTCCTCGGGGAGATCGAAGCTGTAGGCGTTGATCGAGGCGTCGGAGCCTCCGAGGGTGGTGTAGTAGGTCTGGTGGCTGGTGCCGGACTCGGTGAAGGCCGGGTGGGTAAGCTCGATCATCACCGGCCAGAGGCTCTCGGCATCGTGGGTCATGGTGCGGACCCCGAAGGAGATGCCGGGCGCGGCCGGGATCACGTGGCCGGGCCAGCGGATCTCGGGCGTTCCGTCGATCAGGTCGATCTTCTTGGCGGCGGTGTCGGGGGCCGGGACCTCGCCCACCGAGGGGCGCTGGCAGAAGGCGCCGAAGGTGATCGTGAGGCGGCTGGCGTCATACTGCGCGGCGTTGTCCCCGTTGGCGTCGGCCAGGGCCGGTGCGGGCAGCAGCAGGAGGGCGGAGAGGACGAAAGCGCGCATGGCGCCAAGTGGCCTGTTGCATGGGCGCGAGTCAAGCGGCGGATGGTGCGGCATGGGCGGGTGGTGGCCGGTTGTCCCGGCGGGAGCGCCCGCCGGGACCGGTGGTGTGCGAGCGCCTAGTGGGCGAGCATCGCGTCGACGATGTCTTCGGGGCTGAGGGCGGAGGGGTAGTAGGTGGGCCAGTTGGTCACTTCCTCCAGCAGCGCGGCGCGGTCATCGCCCCAGTAGAGGTGGTAGTGGTCGGCCTGCGCCGGGGCGATGCGGTGGTCGCTGAACTGGATGAAGGCGGGCGCGGCGGCATCGCCCCCGGTCTTGGCAAAGATGAAGCGGACGCCTCGGTTGCCCTTCTTGTAGGTCAGGACTTCGTAGCCGTCATGGGCATAGTGGCCGACCAGCGGGGTGCCGTTCTGGTAGAAGGTCACCGTGTCGCCCTCGATGGTGATCCGCTCGACGCCGGTGCGGTAGCCGACCTCGTAGTAGGCGCGGTAGTCTTTGGCGGACATCGTGCCGCTGTCGGCCTTGTGCGCCATGACCGGGGCGAGCGTGCCGTCCATCAGCAGCGGGTACACCGATTGCCAGTCGCCCTGCCAGTCCGCGAGGGGGCGGTCGGCGATCTGGTCGTCGTTGAAGTAGCCCTTGTAGATCGACGCCTGGTCGCCGTGGTCATGAGTGTGATCGTGGGCGTGGTCGTGAGTATGATCGTGGGCCTTGTCGCTGGCGTTGGCCGCGCCGGCGGCCATCAGGAGGGCGATCGACAGGGCCCGGGCAGCCGGGGAGATGACGGAGTGCAGCATTCTGAACCTCTTCGCTTGGGCATCCATGATTCGTTATGTTATAACGTAACAATCATGGAGCTACGCGAGATCGGCGCAGGGCGCAAGGCGGGCGAGGGCGAATGCAAGTCGCAGGAGTGCAACGAAAAACGCCCCCGGAAACCGGGGGCGTCATGGTCGTTGCGCGGTGTCGTGGGCTTAGCCGATGGCGGCGGCCTTCACGTCATCGTCGATGTAGGGAACGTACTGTTCGAAGTTGTCGGCGAACATCTGGACCAGCTTGGCGGCCTGCCTGTCGTAGCCTTCCGGGTTGCCCCAGGTGCGGCGCGGGTCGAGCAGGACCTGCGGCACGCCCGGCACGTCGACCGGGACATCGAAGCCGAAGTTCGGGTCCTTGCGGAATTCGACCTCGGCCAGGGTGCCGTCGAGCGCTGCGGTCAGCAGGCTGCGGGTGGCCTTGATCGGCATCCGGTTGCCGGTGCCGTAGGCGCCGCCGGTCCAGCCGGTGTTGACCAGCCAGCAGGTCGCGCCGTGCTGGGCGATCTTGTCGCGCAGCAGGTTGCCGTAGACCTCGGGGCGACGCGGCATGAAGGGCGCGCCGAAGCAGGTGGAGAAGGTCGGCTCGGGCTCGGTCACGCCGCGCTCGGTGCCGGCCACCTTGGAGGTGAAGCCCGACAGGAAGTGGTACATGGCCTGCGCCGGGGTCAGCCGCGCGATCGGGGGGAGAACCCCGAAGGCGTCGCAGGTCAGCATGATGATGTTCTTGGGGTGGCCGCCAAGCGCGGTGGACGACGCGTTGGAGATGTACTCCAGCGGGTAGGCGCAGCGCATGTTGGCGGTCAGCGAGTCATCGTCGAAGTCGAGTTCGAAGGTCTCGGGATCGAAGATCATGTTCTCGATCACGGTGCCGAACTTCTCGGTGGTCGCGTAGATTTCCGGCTCGGCTTCCTCGGAGAGGTTGATGGTCTTGGCGTAGCAGCCGCCCTCGAAGTTGAAGGTGCCACGGTCGGACCAGCCGTGCTCGTCGTCGCCGATCAGCACGCGCTCGGGGTCGGCCGAGAGGGTGGTCTTGCCGGTGCCGGAGAGGCCGAAGAAGATCGCGGTGTCGACCGGGTTGCCGACCGCGTGGTTGGCCGAGCAGTGCATCGGCATGATGCCCTTCTCGGGCAGCAGGTAGTTCAGCAGGGTGAAGACCGATTTCTTGTTCTCGCCCGCGTATTCGGTGCCGCCGATCAGGATCAGCTTGCGGTCGAAGTTCAGCGCGATGACGGTATCGGTGCGGCAGTCGTGCTTCTTGGGGTCGGCCTTGAAGCTCGGGCAGTTGATGATGGTGAAATCGGCGGTGAATTCGTCGAGGTCGGCCAGCTCGGGGCGGCGCAGCAGGTGGCGGATGAACAGCCCGTGCCAGGCCAGTTCGGTCACCATGCGCACGTCGATGGAATTCGCCGGATCAGCGCCGCCGACGAGATCCTGGACGTAGTAGTCGCGGCCCTTCATGTGCTCGAGCATGTCGGTGTAGAGGGCGTCGAAGCCTTCCGGCGACATTTCTGCGTTGTTTTCCCACCAGATCTTGTCGGCGACCGAGTCGGTCTTGACCACGTGCTTGTCCTTGGGGGACCGGCCGGTGAACTTGCCGGTGGTGACCAGCAGCGCCCCGCCCTTGCCGAGCGTGCCCTCACCGCGCTTCAGCGCTGCTTCGACCAGGGCCGGCTCCATGAGATTGTAATAGACATTGCCCAGGCCCTCGATCCCCTGATCTTCGAGGCGAAAGTTCGGGTTTACCCGTCCAGATGTCATGTGTGTATTCTCCTTTGGCGGCGCAGGCCGGTTCGTTGCACGCGAGCGGTGCCGGTGCCGCGCCTCATAACATGTCGTTTTAAAGTATGAACAGGACGCTTTGTTGCAGTTAGCGCAACCAAGGCAAACTTTAGCGCAACCATCTGGAGGGGCTGCCTAACGCCGGAGTCGGAACTGCGACAATTCAGCCAATCCTAACACTTTTTTGCCAGTTTCGAAAGCGAACGCACGGGCGATTCGCAGTTAAGGATTGATTCGAATGGCCAAAGAGGCGATGAATATCCAAAAAATAGCGATATACAGAGCAGAATAGGGGCATTCGATGTCTAAAATCGCGTTGGTCGACGACGACAGGAACATCCTGACGTCCGTTTCCATGACTCTCGAGGCCGAGGGCTTCGAGGTCGAGACCTACAACGACGGGCAGGCGGCCCTTGACGCCTTTAACAAGAAGCTGCCGGACATGGCCGTGCTCGACATCAAGATGCCGCGCATGGATGGCATGGATCTGCTGCAGCGCCTGCGCCAGAAGACCCAGATGCCGGTGATCTTCCTGACCTCGAAGGACGACGAGATCGACGAGGTTCTCGGCCTGCGCATGGGGGCCGACGACTACGTCAAGAAACCCTTCTCGCAGCGTCTGCTGGTCGAGCGCATCCGCGCCCTGCTGCGCCGCCAGGAAGCGGTCGAGGGCGACGCCACCGGCACCGGGCCCGAGGCCAAGGTGATGGAGCGGGGGCACCTGCGGATGGACCCGCTGCGCCACTCGGTCAGCTGGAAGGGCCGGGACGTGTCGCTGACCGTGACCGAGTTCCTGCTGCTGCAGGCACTGGCCCAGCGGCCCGGCTTCGTGAAGTCGCGGGACCAGCTGATGGACGTGGCCTATGACGACCAGGTCTACGTCGACGACCGGACCATCGACAGCCATATCAAGCGGCTCCGCAAGAAGATGCGCAGCGCCGACGACGACTTCTCGGCGATTGAGACGCTTTACGGCATCGGCTACAGGTACAACGAAGAATAGAAAGCTCGAATGAGCATCGCCGAAAGGACTTTTGTGCGTGATACCGTGAGTTCTCCGGCTGACCGTGGGGACAATAACGATGTTGTTCTGGGCGACGACTGGGTCGCCCCCCAGAGCACGGTAGCGGCTGAACTGCGCCACAAGAGGGCGCGGCGGAACTTCTTTTCCCTGAAGGGATCGCCGCTTACCCGCAAGATCATCATGTTCAACCTGATCGCGCTGGTGATCCTGACGGCAGGCATCCTGTACCTCAGCGACACCCGCGACAGCCTTGTGACCCAGCGCGCCAACGCGCTGGTGGGCGAGACCGGACTGGTCGCCAACGTCTTTGAGGTCCAGCTGGCCGAGGGGACCCAAGGCGATCTCGGGCGGGATCTGGGCGCGACCGCGCAGGCCACGCTGGACGGGCTGAGCCTGCGCAACGGTGTCGAGGTCTTTGTCTTCGACGCCAGCGGCGCGCAGACGGCCCGCATCATCGGGAGCGACGAGGGGCGGCGGCTGACCGCGCTGACGCGCGAGCCGGCGGGTCCGACGATCATCACCGATGGGCTGTCCAAGGTATGGGACGGCGTTTCGTCGGTGCTGGCGCCCAAGCGCAAGGTCGCGCCGGAACCGCTGGAAGCGCAGCTGCAACGGCTGAGCGTGCAGGCGATGGAGAACGCCTCCATGCTGGAAGTCGGGCTCGACACGCCGGGCGGTACCGTGCTGTCGGTCACCGCGCCGATCCTGGTGGACGGCAAGCCGGTCGGCGTTGTCGCCATGGCCAGCCGCTCGGGCGAGATCGACGCGCTGGTGCGGGGCGAGCGCGAGCGCGTCCTGCAGATGTTCATCGTGGCGATCCTGGTGTCCATCGGGCTGAGCCTCGTGCTGGCCTCGACCATCGCCAACCCGCTGGCGGACCTCGCCGAGGCTGCGGAGCTGGGCCGCGACCGCGATGGCGGCAAGGTCACGCCGGGCCGCATCCGCATTCCCGACCTTTCGGCCCGTCCGGACGAGATCGGCCGCCTTAGCCGGGCGCTGCGCGGCATGGTTTCGGCGCTCTACAACCGGATCGACGGGAACGAGCAGTTCGCGGCGGACGTGGCGCATGAGATCAAGAACCCGCTGGCGAGCCTGCAGTCCGCGGTCGGCACCCTGCGGCTGGTGACCCGCGAGGATCAGCGCGAGAAGCTGCTGAACGTCATCGAGCATGACGTGCGCCGGCTGGACCGGCTGGTCAGCGACATCTCCAACGCCTCGCGGCTGGACGCGGAACTGGTCAAGGAGGAGGAGGAATCCTTCGACCTGCTGGTGATGCTGAACAACCTGAACCAGTACCTGAGCGAGGACGCGCTGGCGCGGGGGATCGACTATATCACCGACATGCCCAAGGGCCCGATCATGGTGCACGGGCTGGAGGCGCGGCTGGCGCAGGTCTTTGTCAACCTGATCACCAACGCCATCAGCTTCTGCGGCGAGGGCGACGCCATCCGGGTCTGGGTGCGCAAGCGCGAGAACCGGGTGCTGGCGGTGGTCGAGGACACCGGGCCGGGCATTCCGGACCAGGCGCTGAACAAGGTCTTCAAGCGGTTCTATTCCCAGCGCCCGGAAGAGCATTTCGGAAACAACTCGGGCCTTGGCCTCGCGATCTCCAAGCAGATCGTCGAGGCGCATGGCGGGGTGATCTGGGCCGAGAACATCCGCCCGACCGATGCCGACATCAACTCCGACCCGCTGGGCGCGCGCTTTGTCGTGGGCCTGCCGGTCTGACAGGAGCGCAGGGGCCCGCCGGAGCGGACCCCGCAGCCGATCATGACGCGCGAGACCATCCTTCATGCGAGCTGTGTCGCCCTTGGCGGGCGCGCGGTGCTGATCATGGGGGCCAGCGGCAGCGGCAAGTCGGGCCTGGCCCTTGCGCTGATGGGGCTTGGCTGTGGCCTTGTCGCGGACGACCGGGTGGTGATCCGGAGCGAGGGCGAGGCGCCCGTCGCCGATGCCCCGGAGCCGATCCGGGGCGTGATCGAGGCGCGCGGGATCGGTCTGCTGAACGCAGCTCCCGCCGGGCCGGCGCGGGTGGTGCTGGCGGTGGATCTTGACCGGACCGAGACGGCCCGGATGCCGCAAGCGCGAAATTTTGATCTCGCCGGGCACCCTATCCCCTTGCTTCTGCGGGTGGATGGCCCCCATTTTCCCTATGCCGTCCTTCAGTATCTGAAGGCCGGCAGATGGGAAGACACGTGATGCAGCCGCAAGCCACCCGGGAGAAACTCGTGCTGGTGACCGGGCCCTCGGGCGCCGGACGCTCGACCGCGACCCATGTTCTCGAAGACCTCGGGTTCGAAGCCATCGACAACCTGCCGCTGGGGTTGCTGCCGCGCCTGCTGGAAGGCGGGCGGACCGACCGCCCGCTGGCGCTGGGCATCGACGCGCGCAACCGCGACTTTTCGACCGCCGGGCTGATCGAGGCCATCGACACCCTGCGCCGCAGGCCCGAGTTCGACGTGACGGTGCTCTATCTCGACTGCCAGACCGAGGTGCTGCTGCGCCGCTTCTCCGAGACCCGGCGCCGCCATCCGCTGGCCCCGGCGGAGAGCCCGGAAACCGGCGTCGCCCGCGAACTCGACCTGCTGGCACCGGTGCGCGACCGGGCGGACACGCTGATCGACACATCGGAGCTGAACGTCCACGAACTGCGCGCCGAGATCGAGCAGTGGTTCGCGCCGGACAAGGCCGGACGGCTGGCGGTGTCGCTCCATTCGTTTTCATACAAACGGGGCCTGCCGCGCGGAATCGACATGGTGTTCGACTGCCGGTTCCTGAACAATCCCTACTGGCGCCCCGAATTGCGCGCGCTGGATGGACGGGACGAGACGGTGGCCGCCTATGTCGGTGCAGACCCCCGATTCCCGCCGTTTTACGAGAAAGTGCTGGATCTGATCCGTTTCCTGCTGCCGGCTTATGTCGACGAGGGAAAGTCGCACCTGTCGATCGCCTTCGGGTGTACCGGCGGGCAACACAGGTCTGTTGCACTTGCAGAAACCCTGGCCAAGGCCCTTGCGGAGGATGGTCAGCAAGTGTCAATTAGGCATCGCGAGCTGAAAGCTCCACGTGGTTGATGAGAGCAGGCCGTGATCGGGATCGTTATCGTTGCACATGGTGGGTTGGCCAAGGAGTACCTGGCCGCCATCGAGCATGTGGTGGGCAAGCAGCCCGGCATGGTGGCGATCGCGATCGAACCGGAGCATGACCGCGCGGCCAAGGAACGCGAAATCTGCGAGGCCGCGGATGCGGTCGACAGCGGCGACGGCGTTGTGGTGGTCACCGACCTCTTCGGCGGGTCGCCCTCGAACCTGAGCCTGCTGGCCTGCCGCCCCGATGACAGGCGCATCCTGTACGGGGCCAATCTTCCCATGTTGATCAAGCTGGCGAAAAGCCGCCAGCAGCCGGTGGGCGACGCTGTGCGCTCGGCGATGGATGCCGGTAAGAAGTACATCAATACCCAGAATGTGAGCCACGATTAGGCTCCCCGAGCAGAAACGACTGAACATGACCCACAAGACCCTGAAAATCGTCAATGAAAAGGGTCTCCACGCCCGCGCCTCTGCCAAGCTGGTCGAGGTGGTGGAGGCTTTCGACGCCCAGGCCGAGGTCTCGAAGGACGGGCTTTCCGCCTCCGGCGACAGCATTATGGGACTTTTGATGTTGGCAGCGTCCAAGGGAACCTCTATTGACGTGGCAACGTCGGGACCGGATGCAGAGGCCCTGGCAAGTGCCATCGAAGCCTTGGTGGCAGACAGGTTCGGCGAAGGGATGTAATCTGTCCCGCAGGCCGGACAGCGTTGAAACGGGAATGGGGTATCCCTGTGGTAGACCGCTTTCATGACAGCTCACCCATATTGACCGGTTCCGAGAGCGAGGACCTGGTCGAGTTCAAGACCTACGACCGGGCGACACTGTCTTATGCATCGACCTTCGAGGAGCCTTGGAAGCGGAACGTGATCCGCTCCATCGAGGCGCTGACGGGCAAGATGACCATCATCCGCCTGATCCGGAAGTTCGAGAAGCGCGGCGCGCCGCGCGGGCAGGCTTTCTGGCGGGCCTGTCTGGACGTGATGGGAATCGACCTCACGACCCCGGACTACCAGCTGGCGCGCATTCCGAAGGAAGGCCCGGTGATCGTCGTGGCGAACCACCCGCACGGGATGGTCGATGGCATGATCTTCGGCGACCTGATCGGCCGGGTGCGGCTGGACTACAAGATCCTGACCCGCTCGCTGCTGACCGCCATCGACGACGTGGCCGGCAGCTTCATGATCCCCGTGCCGTTCCCGCACGACCCGGATGCGCAGCGCAAGGGCGTCGCCATGCGGGCGGAGGCCATGCAGCACCTGAAGGACGGCGGGCTGGTCGCGCTGTTCCCCTCGGGCGTCGTGGCGCATTCGAAGGGCTGGTGGGGCCCGGCGGTCGAGGCCGAGTGGAACGTCTTTACCGCCAAGATGATCCGTCGTTCGGGCGCGACCGTGGTGCCGATGAAGTTCCCCGGCGCCAACTCGCGCGCCTACCAGATCGCCAATCAGGTGTCGCCGCTGCTGCGGCAGGGGCTGCTGTTGCACGAGATCGTGCATTCGCTGAACAAGCCGCAGGGGCCCATCGTGGGCGACCCGATCCCGCAGGAGACCATCGACCGCTACGCGGACGATCCGCGCGGGTTCATGGCCTACCTGCGTGAACATACCCTCGGTCTTACCGACTGAGGAGGCGCACGGCGGTCAGTCCGCCGTGCTGGCCCGCCCCCTCGACAGCCGCGCCCGCAGGCCGGGCAGGAAGACCGAGGCGAGGAAGATCAGGCTGATCACCATGAACACCGCGCTGATCGGGCGTTCGAAGAAGATCAGGATGTTTCCCTTCGACAGCAGCATGGCGCGACGGAAGTGCTCTTCGAGCAGCGGCCCGAGGATGAAGCCGAGCAGCACCGGCGTTGCCGGGAAGCCGGTGCGCCGCATGACGTAGCCGATGATCCCGAAGCCGAGCACCACGAAGATGTCGAACACGTTGTTGTCGGCGGAGTAGACGCCGAGGCAGATGAAGATCAGCACACCGGGGTAGAGCAGGTGGTAGGGGATCGTCAGCAGCTTTACCCAGAGCCCGATCAGCGGGATGTTCAGCACCAGCAGCATCAGGTTGCCGACCCAGAAGCTGATGATCAGACCCCAGAACATCTGGGGCTGGTCGTTGATCAGGTTGGGGCCGGGCGTGATGCCGTGCAGGATCATCGCGCCGAGCAGGACGGCGACCACCGCGTCGCCGGGGATGCCGAGGCTGAGGGTGGGAATGAAGGCGGCCTGCACCGAGGCGTTGTTGGCGGCCTCGGGTGACGAGATGCCCTCCAGCGCGCCGTTGCCGAAGCGCTCGGGCGTCTTGGAGATGCGTTTCTCGACCGCGTAGGCCATCAGCGAGGCGATGCCGGGGCCGGTGCCGGGCAGCGCGCCGATGAACGAGCCGATGCCGGTGCCACGCAGGGTGGGCCACCAGATCTGTTTCCACTCGGAGCGGTTGGGCCACATGTCGGCAAAGCGGATCTTGCCGACCTTGTGCAGCACGCCCTGCGGCTGGCCGATGTTGGCGATGATCTCGGCCACGCCGAAGAGGCCCATGGCGACGGCGACGAGGCTGAAGCCGTCGGCCAGTTCGAGGATGCCGAAGGTATAGCGGAACTGACCGGTGTTGATGTCCGTCCCGACCTGCCCGAGGGCGAGGCCGAAGACCACCATCGCCAGCGCCTTGAAGGGCGAGCCGAGGGTCATGGTGGAGGCGGCGACGAGGCCGAGCAGGATCACGGCGAAATACTCGGCCGAGCCGAATTCGAGCGCGAACTCGGCAATGACCGGGGCAAAGCCCATGACCAGCACGATGGCGAGCGACGAGCCGACGAAGCTGTTGACGGCGGTGACGAAGAGCGCGAGCGGGGCCTTGCCCTGCTGCGCCAGCGGGTAGCCGTCGAGACAGGTGATGGCCGCCGTGGCGGTGCCGGGCAGGTTCAGCAGGATCGAGGCGGTGGAGCCGCCGTACTGGGCGCCGTAGAAGATGCCCGCGAGCATGATCAGCGCATCGGTCGGGTCGATGTAGTAGGTCAGCGGCAGCGCCAGCGAGATGGCGGCCAGGGCGCCGATCCCGGGCAGCACGCCGACGAAGGTGCCAACGGTCACGCCGATGAAGCAGAACATCAGGGTGTGCCAGCTGAGGGCCGTCTGAAGGCCGATCTGGATGCCGTGCCAAAGGTCCATCAGGAGGCTCCGAACGCGCGAATGGGAAGGCCGAGGCCCCAGATGAAGACGGCGGTGCCGAAGAACGCCATGAAGGCCGCGACGACCGCCATCATGATCCAGTCGTTGTCGCGCTCTCCGAGGGCGGCGGTGCCGATCAGCAGGAGCGAGGCCGGAACGTAGCCGATGCGTTCGACGAGGAACGCGAAGAGCAGGATGCCGGCGGAAGTGCAGAGCACGGCGCGCCATGCGAAGGGCTCACGATCCTCGGGGGGCAGGGCGGCGCGGGCCTCGACCATCACGCCGACGCCGAGGGCCGCGAGGATCAGGGCGATCACGAGGGGGAAGAAGCCCGGTCCGGGCCGCAGCAGCGACCCCAGCGGGTAGGTGACGGCGACCGAGGCCATGGCGAGGCCAAAGGCGACGACGGTGAGACCGGGGAGGTATCGGGTGAGGGAGGGCTTGGGCAATTTCCGCTCCGGAACGGGCAGGACGGGGGACGGCATGGGCCGGCGCATGGGGGACGCCGGCCCGCTGTGGCGGGCAGGTTAGTTCTTCAGACCTGCTGCATCCACGACTTTCGTCCACTTCTCGACTTCGGAGGCGATGAAGGTCTTGGACTCGGCGGGCGGCATACCCTCGACGAGGAAGCCGCGCTCCTTGAACAGGGCCTGAAGGTCATCGCTGGCCACCGCGTCGGAGATGGCGCCGTAGAGCTTGTCGAGCACCTCGGGCGGGGTGCCCGCCGGGGCGAAGATGCCCTGCCACGAGAAGGCGGCGTAATTGGTCAGCCCGGCTTCGGCCATCGTCGGCACGCCTTCGAGCAGGTAGTGCTCCTTGGTTCCGGTCACCGCCAGCGGACGGAGCCGCCCGGCCTTGACGTATTCCGAGGTCACGAGGATGTCGCCGAACATGGAGTCGATCTGGCCGCCCAGCAGGTCCTGCAGGGCCGCGGCGCTGCCCTTGTAGGGGACGTGCACCAGCTTGGTGCCGGATTCGAGACCGAAGAGCTCGGCCGCCATGTGCATCGAGGTGCCGACGCCCGGGGTGCCGTGGGTGAAGGTCTCGGGGTTTTCCTTGGCGTAGGCGATGACGTCCTCGACCGAGGTGTAGGGGCTCTCTGAGTTCACCACGAGGACCAGCGGCGAGGAGATCACGATGCTGACCGGGTCGAAGTCCTCGGTCGGGCTGTAGGGCAGGTCGTCGCGCAGCGCGGCGCTGATGGCGTTCGAGCCGGTGACGCCCATCAGCAGGGTATAGCCGTCGGGGTCGGACTGGGCGACGTAGTTGGCGCCCACGGTGCCGCCCGCGCCGCCGCGGTTCTCGACTACGACGGGCTGGCCCAGCGGGCCCGAGATGGCCTCGCCGATCTTGCGCGCCAGCAGGTCGGTGGAGCCGCCCGGCGGGAAGGGCACGACGATGGTGATCGGTTTCTCGGGGTAACCCTGGGCCTGTGCGGCGGGGCCGGCGAACGTGGCTGCCAGGGCGAGCGCGCCAAGGCCGAAGCCCTTGATCAGGTTGCGCATTTGCAAGTCTCCTTTTCTCTCCTGTTGGTCATGCTGGTCCTTGTTGCGGACCACTATGGTCTTTGGGTCGTCAGCGGTAGCCGCACCTTACGCGGCGCGGCCAAATCGGAAGCGGTCGGGGCGGAATGGCGCGAGATCGACCAGCGGCGCACGTCCGGCAACCAGGTTGGCGATCTCGCGGCCGGTGGTGGCGCCCCCGCACATGCCCACGTGGCCGTGGCCGAAGCCGAGCCAGGCGTTTTCGACGCCGGGGGCGGCGCCGATCACCGGCATCGAGTCGGGCATGCAGGGGCGGTGGCCCATCCAGGCCGAGTAGTCGGCCCCGTTGAGCTTGGGGAACATGGTCTTGCCAACCGAGAGCAGCGACTCGGCGCGGCGGTAGTTCGGCGGGGCCTTGAGCCCGGCGAGTTCCACGGTGCCTGCCAGCCGCAGGCCCATCGACATCGGGTTGACCATGATGTTCTGCTCGACCGCCATCACGTTGCGGCCAAGCGAAACGCCGGGATTGCGCACCGTGACATGGTAGCCGCGCTGGGATTCGAGCGGGACGCGGGTGCCGAGCATCCGCGCCAGCGCGCCAGACCATGCGCCCGCCGCGACGACGACGCCATCGACGTCGAGATCGGGGCCGCCGTCGGTTTCGATGGCGTCGATGCGCCCGCCCTTGCGGCGAAAGCCGGTGACCGAGGCGCGCAGGTGGCTTGCGCCGTCCTCCATCGCCTGCCGGTAGATCGCCTTGACGAGGCCCGAGGGGTCAGGGGTCGAGCCGTTCTCGGGCGCGAATTGTCCGAAGCCGAAGAGGCCGCGCAGGTCGGGCTCCATCTCCCACAGTGCTTCGCTGTCGAGTTCCTCCATCTCGACCCCGAGACTGCGGCGCAGGTTCGCGCCCCAGGACCAGCGCTGGGCGGACTGGCGCGAGGAATAGACGTAGAGGCAGCCGTCGCGGCGCATCAGGCTGGTCGCGCCCGCGCGTTGCAGCAGCGGCAGGTAGGCGTCGAAGACCGGCAGCAGCAGGCCGCGCATGGCGGTGGCGATCCGCGTGACCTCCTTTTCGTTGGCGTAGCGCAGGAACTGCATCAGCCAGGGCAGGACGGTCGGGAGGTAGTGGGTGCGGATGACCAGCGGGCCGTCCGGGTCCAGCAGCCACTTGGGCACCTTCTTCCACATGCCGGGCATCGCGACCGGAAGCACGGCGCTGGGGGAGAGCGAGCCGGCATTGCCGAAGGAACAGGCCTCGCCGGCCTCCTTCGGGTCGATGAAGGTCACCCGGTGGCCGTCGCGCTGGAGCCAGCCAGCGGTGGTGACGCCGACGATTCCGGTTCCGATTATTCCGATGTGCATTGCTGGGGCAGGTCTCGCGGCCGTTCGTGGGAGGGATCACGAGGATTGTTTAATGCATGAAAGGTTAATACAAACGAAATGATCTTACCGAGTCATAAGGTTTGCTGATGACACTGTCCGTCAGACAGATCCGCGCCTTTCAGGAAGTCGCCGAGGCCGCGAGTTTCACCGGGGCGGCGGAACGGCTGAACCTGACCCAGTCGGCGGTCAGCATGCTGATCCGGCAGCTGGAGGAAGAGCTGGGCATCCCCCTCTTCGTGCGCACAGGGCGGGGGGCGCGGCTGACCGAGTTCGGTATCCAGATACGGCCGACCGTGCTGCGCGTGCTGGCCGACTTGCAGAACATCACCGACGGGGCCGCCGACCTGCGCTCGCTGCGGCGGGGGCATCTGCGGATGGCCGTGCCGCAGATGCTAGGCTGTTGCTGGCTGCCGCCGGTGCTGGCCGCGTTCCGCAGCCGGTTTCCCGATGTCGGGGTCAGCGTGCTGGACACCACCGGCGACCGCGTGGTGCAGGCTGTGGCGGATGGCGATGCCGAGATCGGCATCGGGCCGGAGCGGCCGCTGGCGAACGGGGTCGCCGGATCGTTCATGTGGAACGTTCCGATGCAGGTGGTCGTCTCGAGCCAGTCCGAACATGCCCGCCACGACCGCGCGCCGGGGCTGGAGGAGCTGGGGCAGGCGCGGTGGATCCACTACTCGGACGATTTCAGCAACCTGCTGGTGCGCACGATTCTGACCCAGCATCAGGAATTCGGGCAGCAGGACATGCGGGTGCGGGGGATGACGACCGCGCTGGCGCTGGTGGCGACGGCCGAGTTCATGACCGTGGCGCCGGGCTATGCCAGCCTGTTCGAAGAGACCTTTGGTGTGCGGTTCCTCGATTTCGAAGGACCGGCCTCGCGCCGGACCTTCCTGCAGTACAGCCGCGATGGGCACGAGCTGTCTCCGGCGGCGCAGGCCTTCCTCGACATTGCCCGGTCGGCGGGCCCCAGGGGCGCCCGCGCCAGAGATTGACCGGGCGCGCCCGGTCTTTCGGTCAGAGGAGGAAGTCGTCCGCCCCGAGGGTGAGCGTGCCGTCGAGCGTGATGGTGAAATCGGCCGTGCCGTCGCCATCGGTGTCGCCCGCCACGAAGGTCTGGCCCGCGTCGGACCAGACTCGCAGTTCGCGGACGCTGCCCGAGAAATCGTCGTCGCCGATCAGGCGGAAGGACTGGTCGCCGCCCTTGGCCTCGTTGGCGTCGATCGCGCTGAGGTCGATGATATCGCCCTGCTTGCTGCGGAAATCGGTGATGGTGTCGCCATCGGCCTGTGCGGCGGAGGAGAAGATGAAGGTATCGGCCCCCTTGCCGCCGGTCAGCGTGTCGGCGCCCTGACCGCCGTTGAGCCTGTCGTCTCCGGCGCCGCCGTTCAGGATATCGCGGCCGTTGCCGCCGAGCAGACGGTCGTTGCCATTGCCGCCGGCCAGCCTGTCGTTGCCGCCGCCCCCGTTCAGGGTGTCGTTGCCCGCGTTGCCGAAGAGCCGGTCGTTGCCTGCGTTGCCGTAGAGCTTGTCGGCACCGCCGCCGCCATAGAGACGGTCGTTCCCGGCATCGCCATAGAGCCTGTCGTTGCCGCCGTTGCCCGAGAGCGTGTCGTCGCCGCCCTTGCCGTGCACCACGTCGCCGAAGCGGGTGCCCGAATAGGTGTCGTCGCCAGTGGAGCCGGTCACGTTGTGGGCCTCGGACCAGATCACGTCGTAGATCGGGTCGGGGTCGGCCTCGGTTCCGTCGAGGCCGCCGCCCATCATGCCGGCGACGATCTCGTGGACGTCCCCGGCCACCCCGGCGGCGTTCTGGATGTTCAGACCCGAGATGGTGATGATGTCGGACATGTCGGTGACCAGCCCGTCCTCGAGCGCGAGGTCGCTGGTGGATTCGTCCCAGGCGTCGCCGAGCGTGCCGATGTGGATGGTCTCGATGGTGCCGCTGACGGTGTGGTTGGCGAAGGTGTAGTAGAAATCGGCCCCTTCCAGCAGCACCACGCGGGTGTCCTCCTCCTCGCCTTCGGTGGGGGTGTCGAGGTGCAGGATCTGGGTGGTCTCGTCGCTGCCGTCCTCTTCGAGGAAGACCGGCATCTGGTAGGGGGTGAAGTCCTCGAAGAACGAGACCAGCTCGGCGTTGAAGTCGACGCCCTCGCCGGTTTCGGCATCGGCGGTCAGTTTGATCTTGATGGTCATGGCATGTCCTTTCGGGCCGTCCCGCTCAGAACCGGAGAGTCAGCGAGGCAAGCGCGTTGAACCCGGGGTAGGGGCGGGTTTCGAGGTGGGGCGTGTAGGTTTCGTCGAAGATGTTGTTCAGGGCGAGACTGACGCTGGCGCGGTCCGAGACCTGCTGGGTCAGGAAGAGGTCCATGGTCTGCCAGCCCTTGGACGGCTCGTCGCCGCCCTCCTTGGCGCTGACGAAGGTCAGGCGAGCGCCGCCCTGACGGCGGCGGTCGGCGCTGCGCATCCCGGCGGTGAGGACGAGGCGGTCGGGGGCGACCTTGGTCAGTTCGCTGCCGTCGGAGAGGTCCTCGCTCTCGGTGATCTGGCCCGCGAGGCTGCCGAAGAAGCGGCCGGTATCGTAGGTGCCTTCCAGTTCGAGGCCCTTGATGCGGACGTGATCGACGTTGTTGTACTGGTAGTAGCTGTTGAAGACGGTCCCGAGCGATTCAAGGTCGATGTAGTCGTCGACATTGCTCTGGTAGATCGCGGCGCGGAGCGAGAGGCTGTCGCCCGGCACCAGCAGACCGTCGCGGGCATAGCTGACGCCAAGCTCGATGGTGCGGGCGCGTTCGGGCACGAGGTCGGGGTTGGGGATGATCGGGAAGTCGGCCGGTTCGGGGTGCATCCCGCTGACCAGCGTTTCGTTGAGCGATGGCGGGCGGTAGGCCATCGCGGCGGAGGCGTTGACGGTAAAGCCCGCGCCCAGCGGGTATTCCAGCGCGATGCTGGGCGAGACCGCATCGCCGCTGGCGGTGCCGTCGTCGCTGTCGAGCCCGTAGCTGTCGGCGGTCAGGCCAAAGGTGACAGCGAGCGCGCCGAAGCTGACCGTGTCCTCGGCGGTCAGCGACCAGACATCGCGGTTGCCCGAGGGGGTGAGGGAGCCGGAATCGTCGAGCGTTCGGGCAGTGTCGCGGAAGGCTTCGAGGCGGAGGGCGATATCGTGGGTCCGGTTGCCGAGCAGGAAATCGCGCTCGGCTTCTAGCAGCAGGCCGAGGGTGCGTGTCTGGTAGGAGCGGGTGATGCCGGTGCCATTGAGGTCGTCGTCCAGCCGTTCCTGCCAGAGCCGGGTGCGGGTGTCGTAGAGGGTGCCGTTCACGTCCCAGCCGCCGAGGATGTCCTTGGCTTCGTAGCCGAGCGAGAAGCTGTGCTGGCGCAGGTCGGTGTCGCGCGGAAAGCCCGAGTAGCTGCCGGTGATGTAGTCCTCGGAGAGCTGGCTGGCGGTGAAGGTCAGCCGCTGCCCGTTCGCGGTGTTGTAGCCCAGCGTGGCAAGGCCGCTGCGGATCAGGTTGCGCGAGATGACCTTTGTGCCGTCCGGCGCGGTATAGTCGTCGTCCTCGGACCGGGTTCCGGCGACGGTCAGGTCGAAGGCCTCGCCCAGGCGGGTGGCGTAGGCGCCGTGCACGGTGGGTGTGGCGAGGTCGGAGCCGTAGCGCAGGCGGAACTCGCCGCCGCTGTCGCCGCCGTCTTCGGGCAGCAGGTCCTCGGCGGCGACGCGGCGCAGTTCGAGGGCGCCGCCGATGGCGCCGCTCTTGGCGCCGGGGCCACGGGTGACGGTGACCTCGCGCAGCATCTCGGGGTCGACGGCGAAGCTGCCGTTCGCCGAGTGCCCGGAGCGTGCGAAGTTCTGGCGCATGCCGTCGATGGTTACCGCGACGCGGCCGAATTCCTGCATGCCCCGGATGTTGACGCTGATCTCGCCGCCCTCGGCCTTGCCGCCCTGGGTGGTGACACCGGCCATGCCGCGCAGGATCGTGTCGAGCCCGGCGCCCTGGTACTCGGTCTCGAGCTTGTCCTTGTCGAAGGTGGTGGCCGAGGGGCTTGCCTGCTCGTCCTCCGCGCGCACGACGATGGTGCCGAGATCGACCGCATCGGTCGGCGTGTCCTGCGCGCGCGCGGCCAGCGGTACGGCGAGGACGAGGAGGGGCAGGGCAATTCGGGAACGCAGCGGGTGCGTCATGGGCAACTCGGCTTTGAAACTGTCTTGGGAAATGGAAAAAGGGGCGACCGAGGGAGACCGCCCCTTTCCGGATCAGAAGGCGAAGATATCGTCCGAGAGATCCGCCTCGGTCAGTCCGACCAGGCGAATGGAGACATCGTTCACCGACAGTTCCACCCAGTTGCCGCCTTCGGTGACGGCGAAATCGTCAAGGCTGTCGACGCCGAGAGCGGAGACGTCGAGTGTGTCTTCGCCGACGGTGAAGTCGCGGACCACGTCGCTGCCGCCGTGCTTGGCGAACACGAAGGTGTCCTCGCCTTCGCCGCCGATGAGCACGTCGTCGCCGCGCCCGCCGACCAGCGTGTCGTTGCCGGCGTCGCCCACCAGCCGGTCGTTCCCGGCGTTGCCCTTGAGCACGTCGTCGCCACGGCCGCCCTTGAGGATGTCGTTGCCGTCGCCGCCCCGGAGGATGTCGTCCCCTGCGCTGCGCAGCAGGCGGTCGTCGCCGTCGCCACCGATCAGGAGGTCATTGCCCTTGAAGCCCTTGAGCACGTCGTCGCCGGAGGTGCCGACTTCGCGCACGTCGTAGCCCGAGAGCAGGTCCTTGAGGCCGTCGGCGTCGCCGTTCTGGATGATCTTGTAGAGCGCGTAGACCGCGTTGGTCGTGGCGTCGGAGCCGGAGCCCGGTTCGGCCGAGAGGTTGAGGTTGTCGATCACGACCTCGGTGGCAAGGCCGGCGATCTCGCCGTCTTCGCCGGTGCCTTGTTCGCCGGTGGTCTCGCCCTCGACCCAGTCGCCGAAGGTCACGCTGTCGACTTCGCCGGTGATGCCGTGGCCGTAGGTGGAGCCGTAGTGGATGAAGTCATAGGCCAGATCTTCACCGTCGATCACGACGACGGAATCGAGCGCGGCCTCTTCGGCGTCTTCGTAGGTCGCCAGGACCTGAGAGCCGTTCATGTAATAGGTGCCGCCGAATGCGGAATCCGGCGTGCCGCCGTAGAAGGTCATCGAGCCCGCGGTTGCGGCGTCGGCGAAGTAGTTGCTGAAATAGGTGGTGATATCGAAGCCGCTCTCGGCGAGCGCCGAGGCGTCGATCAGAAGTCTCTGAGCCATGTCCATGTCCTGTCGTTCGAGGCTTAACAACGAATGCTGACTGGCAAAGAGCTCGCTACATCTGTCGAGGCGACTTAGTAGAATCTTATGTTTTTTGTCAACTATATTGCTGTGGACGTCGGGTATGTTTCCCGGCTTCCTCTCGGGATGTGCCGTATCGGGGGTCGCCATGTGTCGTTGGCCGCAACCGGGAGGAGAGGGGCAGCCGAAGCGCCTGAAAGCGGGGCCAGATCACGAGAAAGTGCGGTCTTGGCTGCATCTAGTTGCGAATGCCTCGCATTTGCATTTGACTTTTGAGAATGGTTCGCATTTGCATTGGCGGAGAGTTTTACCGCGAGGAGCCGCGATGACGTCCCGACCGACCAGACTTGTGCTTGCCGCCGTGCTGTCTGCCCTGATGGCCCCCTCGGCGATGGCCGCCGACCGGATGAAGGTGGTGACGACCTTTACCGTGCTGGCCGACATGGCCCGCAACGTTGCGGGCGACGCCGCCGAGGTGGTCTCGATCACCAAGCCGGGGGCGGAGATCCACGGCTATGAACCGACGCCGCAGGATATCGTGCGCGCCCATGATGCCGACCTGATCCTGTGGAACGGTCTGAACCTCGAACTGTGGTTCAAGCAGTTCCTGTCGAACCTCGGCGAGGTGCCCTCCGTCACGCTGAGTGACGGGATCGACCCGATCTCGATCTCGGAAGGGGCCTATGAGGGCAAGCCGAACCCCCATGCCTGGATGGGGCTGGCCAATGCCCAGATCTATGTCGACAACATCGCCAGGGCCTTTGCCGCGCAGGACCCGGACAATGCCGCGCTCTACGAGGCCAATGCCGAGACCTACAAGCAGGAGCTGCGGCAGACCATCGAGCCGCTGCGCGACCGGGTTGCGCAGATACCGGAGGACAAGCGCTGGCTGGTGACCTGCGAGGGGGCGTTCAGCTATCTCGCGCGCGACTTCGGGATGCAGGAGCTCTATCTCTGGCCGATCAATGCCGACCAGGTGGGCACGCCGAAGCAGGTGCGCTCGGTCATCGACGGGGTGAGGGAGCACGACATTCCGGTGGTCTTCTGCGAGAGCACGGTGAACACGGGACCGGCCGAGCAGGTCGCCCGCGAGACCGGGGCCACCTATGGCGGCGTGCTCTACGTTGACAGCCTGAGCGAGGCGAACGGGCCCGTACCGACCTATCTGGACCTTTTGCGCGTTACCTCCGAGACTATCGCGAAGGGTCTCGAAGACGGGACCAACTGAGCCGATCCCGCCAGACTGCCCGCCGCCGGCGAGATCGGCGGAGGGCGCCAGCCACCGATCAACACCGAAGGCCATCATGCCCGAAGACCAACTGCTGAAAGAGACCCCCGCCCCGCTGACCCCCTCCGCCAATGGCGGTGACGACGGGATACGCGCGGAGCACCTGACCGTGACCTATCGCAATGGTCACACCGCCCTGACCGATGCGAGCTTTCACATTCCGCGCGGCACCGTGACGGCGCTGGTCGGGGTGAATGGCGCGGGCAAGTCGACGCTGTTCAAGGCGATCATGGGCTTCGTGCCCGTCGCGCGCGGCGATATCCGTCTGCTGGGGCTGAGCGTCAAGGACGCGCTGCGCCAGAACCTCGTCGCCTACGTGCCGCAGTCGGAAGAGGTCGACTGGGCCTTTCCGGTTCTGGTGGAAGACGTGGTGATGATGGGCCGCTATGGCCACATGGGCTTTCTCCGGCGTCCCCGTGCCGCCGACCGCGCGGCGGTGGACGAGGCGCTGCGCCGGGTGAACATGCTCGACTACCGCCACCGCCAGATCGGCGAGCTGTCGGGCGGGCAGAAGAAGCGCGTCTTCCTCGCCCGGGCGCTGGCGCAGGACGGCAAGGTGATCTTGCTGGACGAACCCTTTACCGGCGTCGACGTGAAGACCGAGGAGCAGATCATCGAACTGCTGCGCGAGTTGAAGCGCGAGGGGCGGGTGATGCTGGTCTCGACCCACAACCTTGGTTCGGTGCCGGAGTTCTGCGACCGGACGGTGCTGATCAAGGGCACCGTGCTGGCCTTTGGTCCGACCGACACGACGTTTACCCGGGCCAACCTTGAACAGGCCTTTGGCGGCGTGCTGCGCCACTTCACCCTTGGTGGCGATGCGCTGCACGACGACGACGATCCGCGGCAGGTCACCATCTTTACCGACGACGAGCGGCCCTTTGTGCAATACGGCGACCAGACCCACCGGCAGCGGGAGCGCAAGAAGTGATGAGCCTGCTGCTGGAGCCGTTCGGCTATGGCTACATGACCAACGCCATGTGGGTCTCGGCCCTTGTCGGCGCGGTCTGCGCCTTCCTGTCGTCCTACCTGATGCTGAAGGGCTGGTCGCTGATCAGTGACGCGCTCTCGCACTCGGTGGTGCCCGGCGTGGCCGGGGCCTACATGCTGGGGCTGCCCTTTGCGCTGGGCGCCTTCCTGTCCGGCGGGCTGGCGGCGGCGGCGATGTTGTTCCTGTCGGACCGGTCGGGGCTGAAGGTGGATGTGATCATCGGGATCATCTTCACCTCGTTCTTCGGGCTCGGGCTGTTCATGGTCTCGGTCAACCCGATGGCGATTTCGGTCCAGACCATCATCATGGGCAACATCCTTGCGATCACGCCGCAGGATACGCTGCAGCTGGCGATCATCGGGATCGCGTCGCTAGTGATCCTGCTGGCCAAGTGGAAGGACCTGATGGTCACTTTCTTCGACGAGAGCCACGCGCGGTCGATCGGGTTGCGGCCCGGTGTGCTGAAGGTGGTGTTCTTTACCCTGTTGTCGGCCTCGGTCGTGGCGGCGATGCAGACCGTTGGCGCCTTCCTCGTGATCGCCATGGTGGTGACGCCGGGCGCGACGGCCTACCTGCTGTGCGACCGCTTTCCGCGGCTGATCGCGCTCTCGGTGCTGATCGGGGCGCTGACCGGCTTTGGCGGGGCCTACATCAGCTACTTCCTCGACGGGGCGACCGGCGGGGTGATCGTGAGCCTGCAGACCGTGATCTTTCTTGCCGCCTTTGTCTTTGCGCCCAAGCACGGGCTGCTGGCGGCGCGGCGGCGCGCGGCCGAGGCGCTGCGGGCGCAGGAGGCGGCATGATGGATTCGCTGCTGCTGCCCTTTCAGTTCCCGTTCATGCAGAACGCCTTTCTGATCTGCGCCATCGTCGCCGTGCCGACGGCGCTGCTGTCGTGCTTTCTCGTCCTGAAGGGCTGGGCGCTGATGGGCGATGCGATCAGTCATGCGACCCTGCCGGGGATCGTGCTGGCCTATATCTTTGGCATCCCGCTGATCGTCGGCGCCTTTGGGGCGGGCATGGTCACGGCGCTGATGACCGGGTTTCTCTCGGATAACAGTCGGGTCAAGCAGGACACGGTGATGGGCGTCGTGTTCTCGGGTATGTTCGGGGCGGGCATCGTCCTTTACAGCTCGATCACCAGCGACGCGCACCTCGACCACATCCTGTTCGGCAACATGCTGGGCGTCGGCACCGATGACCTGTGGACCGCCGGGCTGATCTCGCTGGTGGTGAGCGCGGCGCTGCTGCTCAAGTGGCGCGACCTGCTGCTTCATGCCTTTGACCCGGCGCAGGCGCGGGCCTCGGGCCTCTGGGTCGGGATGCTGCACTACGGGCTGCTGACGCTGCTGTCGCTGACCATCGTGGCGACGCTGACGGCGACGGGGCTGATCCTGGCCGTGGGTCTGCTGATCTCGCCCGGGGCGATCGCCTTTCTCACTGTCCGGCGGTTCGGCGCGATGCTGGTGCTGTCGGTGGTGGTCTGCCTTGGCGCGATGTTGGGCGGGACCTACGCCAGCTTCTTCCTCGACAGTGCCCCGGCGCCGACGATCATCCTGATCTTCACCGTGCTGTTCGTGCTGGCCTTTGGCTGGCGCATGTACCAGACGCGGCGCGCCTCGATGCTGTTGCAGGGGCAGGGCTGACCGGGGCGGATAAGCTCCGCCAGGGCGTTGACCCGGAACGTGCATGGGCGCAGGCTGCCCTGTGCGCGGGCCCTTTGCCTGCCCGCCGTGATTGACAAGCTTGAGCGTTTTGGTCAGGGACAGGGCATCGCCCGGCAGCAGGCTGCCGGTGACGGCGCGCGCCGGGGCATTCCCCGGGCGCGGGCCTGACATTACGGGAAAGAGACCGACATGCTGCGCCAGTTCTTCGCCTATTACCGCCCCTGGATCGGTCTGTTCTGGCTCGATTTCGGTTGTGCCGTGCTGTCGGGCCTGCTGGAGCTGGCGTTTCCGCTGGCGATTACCGGCTTCATCGACCACCTGCTGCCGATGGGTGACTGGAGCCTGACGCTGACCGCCGCCGTGGCGCTGCTGGTCATCTACCTGCTGAACACCGGCCTGATGGCGATCGTGATCTACTGGGGTCACATGCTGGGCATCAATATCGAGACCGAGATGCGCTCGCGCGCCTTTGCCCACCTCACGCGGCTGTCGTGGCGCTGGTTCGACAGTTCGGCCACCGGCAAGCTGGTGGCGCGGGTGACCCGCGACCTCGAGGAGATCGGCGAGGTGGCGCACCACGGGCCCGAGGACCTGTTCATCGCCATCATGACCTTTGCCGGGGCTTTTCTGCTGATGTTCTGGCTGCATCCCGGCCTTGCCGTGATCACCGGCGTCATCGTGCCGCTGACGGGCTGGATCATTGCCTTTTACGGCGGGCGGATGACCAACGCATGGCAGGCGATCTATGCCCGTGTCGGGGCCTTCAACGTGCGGCTGGAAGAGACCATCGGCGGTATCCGCGTGGTGCAGGCCTTTGCCAACGAGCGGCACGAGCACGGGCTCTTTGCCGACGACAATGCCAAGTACCGCAGCACCAAGCTCAGCGCCTACAAGCTGATGGCCGCCTCGACCTCGATCAACTACATGGGGATGCGGCTGGTGCAGGTGGTGGTGATGGTCGCCGGTGCCTACTTTGTGCTGACCGGCGCGATGACCACCGGCACCTTCGTCGGTTTCCTGCTGCTGGTGAACGTGTTCTTCCGGCCGCTGGAAAAGATCGCGGCGGTGATCGAGACCTATCCGCGCGGCATTGCCGGGTTCCGCCGCTACCTTGAACTGCTGGCGACCGAGCAGGAGATCGCGGACCGCCCCGATGCCACTGCCGCGCCCGCGCTGAAGGGCGAGATCGTGCTGGACCACGTGAGCTTTGCCTATGACGAGACGCGGCCGATCCTGCACGATATCTCGCTGACGGTGCGTCCGGGCGAGACGGTGGCGCTGGTCGGCCCCTCGGGGGCGGGCAAGTCCACCCTGCTAGCGCTGGTGCCGCGGTTCTACGAGCCGGTGACCGGCGAGGTGCGCATCGACGGGCGGCCGCTGGCCTCGATGACGCTGGAGTCGCTGCGCTCGCAGATCGGGCTGGTGTCGCAGGACGTGTTCCTGTTCGGCGGGACGCTGCGCGAGAACATCGCCTACGGGCGGCTCGGGGCCAGCGAGGCGGACATTCTCGAAGCGGCGCGGCTGGCCCAGCTTGGGCCGATGATCGAGCAACTGCCGAACGGGCTCGACACCATCGTGGGCGAGCGGGGCGTGATGCTGTCGGGCGGTCAGAAGCAGCGGGTGGCGATCGCGCGGGTCTTCCTGCTGGACCCGCCGATCCTGTTGCTGGACGAGGCGACCTCGGCACTGGACCGCGAGACCGAGCGGGAGATCCAGCAGGCGCTGAACACCCTGTCCGAGGGGCGCACGACGCTGGTCATCGCACATCGGCTGGGCACTATCCGGGACGCCGACCGTATCCTCGTGATGGAGTCGGGCCGGATCGTCGAGCAGGGCAGCCACGAGGAACTGCTGGCGCGTCAGGCGGCCTACGCGCGGCTGTCGGCCTGAGCGAAGATCGTTGGCGGAAACGAAAAACGCGCCGCTGTAGCGGCGCGTTTCTGCGTTTGGGGATGACCCGGATCAGATCGTCTGGTCGTAATCGCCGACGCCCGGCTCGGTGCGGATGACCGCGTCGATATCGGCGAAGATCGCGCGCATCTCCTCGTCGCTCTCGGAGCTTTCGCAGACCACCACGAGGTTCGGCGTGTTCGAGGAGGCGCGGACGAGGCCCCAGGACCCGTTGTCGAGGATCACGCGGGCGCCGTTGACGGTGACCACTTCCTTGATCGCGCGCCCGGCGAAGGTTTCGCCTGACTCGCCTTTGGCGACCAGCTTCTGCACCAGCCGTTCGAGAATGTCGTATTTCTCGGTGTCGGCGGCATAGGGCGACATGGTAGGGGTCGACCATGTTTTCGGCAGGGCTTTGCGCAGGTCCGACATCTTCATGTCGGGGTTGCGGTCCATCAGCTTGCAGATCTCGACCGCGACGCGCATTCCGTCGTCGTAGCCGCGGCCCACCGGCTCGGCCATGAAGTAGTGGCCGGACTTTTCGAAGCCCGCCAGCGCGCCCAGTTCATGCACGCGCCGCTTCATGTGGCTGTGCCCGGTCTTCCAGTAGTCGGCCTTGACTCCGTTGGCGATCAGCTCCGGGTCGGAGGCGAAGAGGCCGGTCGACTTGACGTCGGCCACGAAGGTCGCGCCCGGATAGATCTTGGACAGGTCACGGGCCATGATCACGCCGACCTTGTCGGCGAAGATTTCCTCGCCTTCATCGTCCACCACACCGCAGCGGTCGCCGTCGCCGTCGAAGCCGAGCGCGAAGTCGGCGCCCGACGCCTTGACCGAGTGGGCCATGTCATGGAGCATCTCCATGGCCTCGGGGTTCGGGTTGTAGTTGGGGAAGGTGTAGTCGAGCGTGTTGTGGCTCTCGACCACTTCGACGCCGATGCGTTCGAACAGGGCCGGGGCATAGGCGCAGGCCGTGCCGTTGCCGGTGGCGCAGACGACCTTGAGCTTGCGGGACATTTTGAAGTCGCCCACGAGGTCGTCCATGTAGGCATCCCACACGCCGTCGACGAACTCGTACTTGCCGCCGTCGCGGGTTTCCCAGTCGCCGTTCAGGACGATCTCCTTGAGCTCGCCCATCTCGTCGGGGCCGTGGGTCAGGGGCATGTTGAAGCCCATCTTGACCCCAGTCCAGCCGTTCGGGTTGTGGCTGGCGGTGACCATCGCCACGGCGCAGCCGCCGAGGTGGAAGGAGGAGAAGTAGGCCATCGGCGTGATGCAGGGGCCGATGTCCTTGACCGTGATCCCGGCCCGCATCAGGCCGAGGATCAGGGCGTTCTTGATGGTCAGCGAGTAGTCGCGATAGTCGTTGCCGACCGCGATCACCGGCGCGATGCCGCGGCGGATCATCTGGGTGCCGAGGCCGAGGCCGAGGGCCGTCATGCCGGGAAGGTTGATCTCTTCGGGGTACTTCCAGCGTGCGTCGTATTCACGAAAGCCCGTCGGGGTGATCATCGGGTCGCGCAGGAACTCCCAGGTGTTCGGTGTCACCTTGGCGGCAGGTTTGGTCATGAAAAACTCGCTGTTGGTTCAGAGGAGGATGGGATCAGACTTAGCAATACCATCCAGAGCCATCAACGTTCCGATCAGGTGGTCCATCTGATCCAGAGGGATCATGTTCGGCCCATCCGAAGGGGCGTTGTCCGGGTCTTCGTGCGTTTCGATGAAGACCGCGCCGACGCCGATCGCCACCGCTGCACGCGCCATTACAGGGGCAAACTCGCGCTGGCCGCCGGACGAGCCGCCCTGGCCGCCCGGCTGCTGGACCGAGTGGGTGGCGTCCATGACCACCGGGTAGCCGGTCTTGGCCATCTCCGGCAATGAGCGCATATCCGCCACCAGAGTGTTGTAGCCGAAAGATGCGCCACGTTCGGTCAGCAGGATCTTCTCGTTGCCGGTGCTCTCGATCTTGGCGACCACGTTCACCATGTCCCACGGTGCGAGAAACTGGCCCTTCTTCACGTTGATGACCGCGCCGGTCTCGCCCGCGGCGAGCAGCATGTCGGTCTGGCGGCAGAGGAAGGCCGGGATCTGGATGATGTCCACGGCCTCGGCCGCGGGGGCGCACTGGTCGGGCATGTGCACGTCCGTCAGCGTCGGCACGCCGAATTCGCGGCCGACGTCGGAGAGGATTTTCAGGCCCGCGTCCATGCCGAGCCCGCGCTTGCCCTTGAGCGAGGTGCGGTTGGCCTTGTCGTAGCTGGCCTTGAAAACGAATTGCGCGCCGTGCTTGTCGCAGACGGTCTTCATGGTCTCCGCGATCATGCGCGCGTGGTCTGCGCTTTCCAGCTGGCAGGGGCCCGCGATCACGGTCAGCGGGCGGTCGTTGCCGATCGTGAGACCGGCGGCTTGGACATGTTTCATGGCTATGAGGTGACCTGTTCTCGAAGGATGGATGCCGTCAGTGAGAACATAAGGTATATCCCGGAAAATATAAGGAAGGCCAGAATGGTGTCCTCGAAGCTGCGCGGGTAGGAGGGCGACTGGCTTGCCACCGGCTGGACCGAGGTGGTCAGGTAGCGCACCTGCCGGTTGGCCTCCATCCGGGTCTGTTCGACTTGTTGCAGCGCCGATTGCAGCATCATGTCCCGCGTGGCGAGGTCGGCCTGCGCCATCTGGATCCGCACCGTCAGTTCGGCCAGCGAATTCTCGCCCGCCGAGGCGTCGATCATCTTGCGGTTCAGCTCGGCCAGCAGGTTCTCGATCCGCCGCACGTCGCCCTTGGCGCCCTCGACCCGCGCCTCGTTGGGGCGGAGGTTGTCCTGCAGCGCGGCCAGTTGCAGCTGCTTCTCCTGCAGCTGCATTTCCATGTTGTTGATCTGCGCGCGCAGCCCGGCGATGACGCCCTCGGGGTCCAGCATCGCGCCCTGCTGCTGCAGCTTGACCAGAGCCTCCTGCGCGGCGCGGCGTTCCTGCTGGGCGGTCTCGAAGCCCGACATGGCATCGCGCATCTGGTCGCCGCGTTTCTGTTGCGAGAGATTGTTCACCCGATCCTCGGCATAGGAGATCAGGTGGGTCGCGAAGGACGTGGCGACCTCGGGGTTGGCGGCGACGACCTCCATCCGGATCACGCCCTCGGTCGGGTCATAGCCGATCTGGACGTTCTTCTTGTAGATCTTGTAGGCCTCTTCGTTGGTCGCATCGGGCGAGAGGCGCTGGATCGGGTCGATCCAGGGTTGCGAGAAGTGCGACTTGAAGCCAACATCGCCGTCGAGCCGCAGCATGGCGTCCTTGGACTGGAGATAGGATTGCGTCGCGATGGAATCCTGGCTGGTGGCGAACTGGGTGCCCGACAGCAGGCCGCCGAGCCCCGAGCCGCCCACGTTGTCGGCCTGCAGGATCAGGAACTCGGACTTGGTGGAGAACATCGGCGTGGCGACGGCGTAGAAGTAGTAGCCGGCGAGCACGGTGGGGAGGAAGACGAAGAAGGCGAGGCGGCTGATCAGCAGCATCAGGCGGCGCCGCCGCCGCTTGGCGATGTCGCGCTGGATCTGGCCGATTTCCAGCTCGCGCTGGTGGGCCGGGCTCATCTCGGGCGAGGGGCGGAGATATTCGCGCCCGGCGGGCAGGTTGCCGCCGCCGCGCACCGTCTGGGGCAGTTGCTGGAGCGCGTCGGGCTCGCCGTCGTGGGAGGCGCCGCCCTGCGGCACCACCAGTTCCAGCATGTTCGAGCGTGCGAAGGGGTCGATACCCTGTTCGCGCAGCAGGCGGACCGCGTCGAAGTCGGAGGTGGCGGGCAGGTTGTGTTTCTGCGCCACGCGCCGGGCCATGCGCAGCTGGCGGCCGGTCAGACCTTCGCGGCGGATCGCTTCGATATCGTTGTCGGCACCGGCCTCGCGCGCCGAGGCGACCTCTCCCTGGCGGGCGGGCTCGGGGCTGGTCTCGGGCCGGGGGGCGGGAACCTCGGCGCGGGTGCTGGCGGGCTTCTCGGGTGCGGGCGGAGCGCTCGGGGGCGGGGCCTTTGCGGGTTCGGCGGCCGCCGACGCGGGAGCGCTCTTGGCGGGTTCGGTGGCGGCGACGGGGTCTTTCAGCAGCAGCGCCTCGCGTTCCTGCACGGCACGGCGGAGGGAGCGGGCGGCGCTGGTGCCGGAGGCGGCCGGGGAAGTTGCGGGGGAAGCTGCGGGTGCAGCCTCGGGGCCGGGCACCGGGCGCGCGACGCTGCGGGGTCTTTCGGCCTCTTTGCGGGGGGCCGCGGCGGTGGGGGCGGCGGGGACGCTGCCCAACTGTTCGCGCTCTGCCTGCTCGGCCCGTTCGGCGGCAACCGCCAGGGCACGGAACCTCGACGACACCGTGGTACTGCGTTTCACGCGGAATTTCCGGGCCTTAGGCTTCGTAGTCATAAAGCTGTTTTGCCTCTTCGAGGGTGTCGAACATGTAGAGCTTGCCGTGTTTCAGCACGGCGGCGGAGCGGGCGAACTTTTCCAGCGTGCGGGCCTGGTGCGAGACGATGATGATGGTCGTCGTGCGCAGCCGTTCCTCGAGGATTGCGCCGGCCTTCTTGTTGAATTCCACGTCGGTGGTGCCGGGCATGCCTTCGTCGATCAGGTAGATGTCGAAGTCGAGCGCCAGCATCAGCGCGAAGGAAAACCGCGACTTCATGCCCTGCGAGTAGGTGCCGAGCGGCTGGTCGAAGTATTCCCCGAGATTGCAGAGCCAGCGGCAGTACGCCTCCACGTAGTCGGGGTCGAGCCCGTAGAGCTTGGCGATGTAGCGCGAGTTCTCCATCGCCGAGATACGGCTGATCACCCCGCCCATGAACCCGAGGGGAAAGGAGATCTTGCACATGCGGCGGACCTCTCCCTCGTCGGGTTTTTCGAGTCCTGCCATCATGTTGATCAGGGTGGTCTTGCCGGTGCCGTTGGGCGCGAGAATGCCGAGCGAATTGCCCAGATCGACGCGGAAGGACACCTTGTCGAGGATCACCTTGCGCTGCGTTCCGGTCCAGAACGATTTGCTGACATTCACGAACTCAAGCATTCGCCTACGCTGCCGTCCCCGCGTGCCCTGTTCCCGCGAACCCGTCCCTACGGTCGCTTTCGCCTCGGATCCCTCTTTAGCAGAGGTGTGTTAATGCTCCATATACCGTGCCTAGAGGCCGATATTGACCATATTATGTCGTAAAGACAAAGCTGTGTCCAAGGGTGTTGCGACCCCTTCGCCGCGATTGCCGACCGGTGCGGCCCGAATGTGCCATTTGACGCCGCCCGCGCGGCCCCCCACATTCAGCGCATGCGCCATGACACTGCCCCGGCCCAGTCCCCCGGTGAGGATCTGATCGCCCGCATTAGGGCCTGCCACCTCTGCGCGGACCGCTTTGCCGCGACCCATACCGCCCATGCGCCGCGTCCTGTCGCGTGGTTCCGGCCCGGCGCGCGCATCCTCGTCGCGGGGCAGGCGCCGGGTGCGCGCGTTCACCTGTCGGGGAGGCCCTTTACCGACCCGTCCGGCGACCGCTTGCGCGACTGGCTCGGCATGGACGAGGCGACGTTCTACGACCGGGACCGGGTCGCGGTGGTGCCGATGGCCTTCTGCTTTCCCGGCTACGATGCCAGGAAGGCCGACCTGCCGCCCCCGCCGATCTGCGCCAGGACATGGCACGGCGAGGTGATGGAGGCGCTGGGGGACGTCGACCTGATGGTGCTGGTGGGCGGCCACGCCCACAAGTGGCACATCGGGGCAAGGACCGGCGTGACCGAGACCGTCGCGGACTGGCGCCGCCATGCGCCGCGCGTCTTCCCCTTGCCTCATCCGTCCTGGCGCAATACCGCATGGCTGAAACGCAATCCCTGGTTCGAGGCCGACCTGCTGCCGGTGCTGCGGGCCCGGGTCCGAGAGATCCTGTGAAGGAGAGACAGACGTGAGCGACATCACCCCGCTCGATACCGCCCACGCGGCGATGGAGGCCGCCCCGGACGATGGCGCGGCCCGCCTGCGGTTCTATGAGCGCCTCGCCGATGGCGAGCTGTTCCTGATGCTGACCGAAGAGGCTGATGGCGACAGCATCAGCCCCGAGGTCTTCGAACTGGCGGATGGCACCTTTGTCCTCGCCTTCGACCGCCCCGACCGGCTGGCCGCCTTTGCCGGCCGCCCGGCGCCCTACGCGGCGATGTCGGGCCGGGCGCTGGCGCAGATGCTGGTGACGCAGGGGATCGGGCTGGGCCTGAACCTCGAGGTTGCGCCGTCGTCCATCCTGATCCCTGCCGAAGCGATCGCGTGGCTGGTGGAGACGCTGGGCAACGTGCCGGCCGAGATCGAGGCGCAGATCGCCGAGGTTTCGCCGCCCCGTGGCTTGCCCGAGAGCCTTGTCGCCGCGCTCGACACCAAGCTGGCGACGGCGACGGGGCTGGCGGCCTCCGCCTATCTCGTCGGGGTCACCTACGAGACCGGGGCCAAGGGGCACATGCTGGCCTTTGTCGATGCGGTGGACGGGGCGAAATCGGCGCTCGCCAATGCCACCGGCGAGGCGCTCACCTTCTCCGGGATCGAAGCGGGGGCGCTGGATGTCGGCTTCTTCGCCGCCTCCGACCCCATCGCGGCAAGTCTCGCCCGGGCCGGGTTGCGGTTCGACCTGCCGGTGCCGCAGCAGCCCGAGATGGTCCGCGCGGCGCCCGGCAGCGACCCGGCCAAGCCGCCGATCCTGCGCTGAGCCGCGCTAGGCGGCCGCGCCGCCGAGCCCTGCAAGGTGGCGCCGGTCGTCGAGCGTCGACAGCAGGATCGCGGTCGCAAGCCCGACGCTGGCCCCGAGCAGCGTGTCCAGAACCCGCTCGGGCGCCATCGCCGCGCCCGCCGCGCCGGGGGTGGCGAGCGAGGTCATCACCAGCGCCATCGGGGTGACGAAGATCAGCCCGAGCGCGTAGTTGAAGCCGATCACCACCTCGGTCAGCAGCTGCAGCAGCATGATCACCGCCACGATCTCCCACAGGCCGGGCTCCTGCAGCAGGATCACCCAGGCGAGGACCGACCCCACCACCGTGCCCGCCATCCGCTGCACCGCGCGGCTGAGGTTCACGTGCAGGTAGGCGCCCTGCAGCACCGCCAGCGCGCCCATCGCCGCCCAGACCGGATGATCGGCGCCGAAGGCATGGCTGGCCAGCCCGGCGATCGCGGTGGCGATGCAGATGCGGCTGGCGGCGAAGAGGCGGTGGGAGAGGGGGCGGCGCGGCTCTGCCGGGAAGGGGCGCGCTTCGCTCGGGAGCGGACGCCAGCCCTCGGTCAGGGCGCAGACCAGCAGGGCGAGACCGGCGACCGCAGCGGTCGCGGCCCCCCGCGCCGCGATCTCCGGCAGCGTCGGCTCGCCATGCAGGGCGGCCCCGGCGGCAAAGACAAAGATCAGCGCGCCGGGCGCGCCGACGTCGGAACTGGCCGTCAGCAGGTAGAAGAGCCCGCAGGCCAGCGCCAGCGCCAGCAGCTGCATCCCCATCGGGAGCGCCAGCGCCGCCAGGGCAGACATCGAGAGCACCGCCAGCATCTGCCAGAGCGCGCAGAGCCAGAGCAGCCCGAGGCGACGGCCACGGGGCGCGAAGCGGGCGAAGAGGGCGACCAGCGCACCAAGCGCGCCGTAGCCGGTCAGCTCGGGCCAGGGCGAAAAGTGCAGCACCGGCACGGCAAGGCCCGCGGTCACCGCGGTCTGGGCCCCGGCGAGGACAGAATTGCCGAGTGAGGCCTGCCTTGCAAGGGCGAGGCTGGCGCCAAAGTGATCGCGCCGCAGCAGGCGGCGGGCGGTTGCGATGCGACCGGCAGATGCGGAGAGGAGGGGTTGGGTGGACGCGCTCATCCGGCGGTCTCCTTGTCGCCGGTTGCGATGCGCGCGGCGAGATTGGTTTCGATCTGCGCGATTCCCTCGAGCATCCGTTCGAGTGCGGCGTCGTCGAGACCGGCCAGCATCGCCTGCTCGGCCCGGATCAGTTCGGTCCGGATCTCGCGGACGCGCGCCTCGCCCGCCGGGGTCAGGAACAGCAGCCGGGCGCGGCCGTCGTTGGCGTCGCGGCGGCGCTCGATCAGGCCCTGCCGTTCGAGGATGTCGAGCACGCGTACGAGGCTGGAGCCGTCGACCCCGACCCGCTGGGCGAGGTCCTTCTGGGCAATGCCGCCGCCGCTGTCCTCGAGGTGCACCAGCGGCACCCAGGTTGCGTCGGTCATGCCGGAGGCGGCGAGATGGGCGTCCAGCGCCTGCCGCCAGCGGCGGGCGAGCATCGAGAAGCGCAGGCCGAAGCGCGCACGGGGAGAGGAGAGATCGGGCATGAGTCGTATCTAGGGAAAAGTAATTTGATTTGCAATTCAAATCATATTGCGCTGCAGCGAAAATGTTTCAGACCGGGCTGTTGCTGCGAGTTCGGCAGGGGCGAACATGGCCGAGCTGAAACAATCCGCGCCCTTTCCCTCACGCCCGCGCCGCCCTCGTCACGGATGCGTCAGCGGGGCTCCCCGCACTGAAGCCGGGCGCCTATCCTGATTGCGCAGGGGGCCGGGCGGATCGGCCCGGAGAGGAGACCCTTCCTATGACAGCACGAAACACCACCGCCCTGACGCTCGCGCTCGCCGCGCTCTGGGGCGTGTCGGCCCATGCGGGACCGCAGTTCGTGGACGAGACCGGCTTTGCCGTCTCCGGCTACGACGTCGTCTCCTACCGCGCCCTCGACCAGTCGCCGGTGGGGCAGCACCAGCCCGAACCGCTGCCGGGCCGCGCGTCGATCACCGCAGAATACAACGGCGCCACCTTCGCCTTCGCCAGCGAAGAGAACCGCGCCGCCTTCCTGCAGGATCCGGCGCGCTATGCGCCGCAATACGACGGGCACTGCGCCTATGGCGTGTCGAAAGGCGGAAAGGTGCCCGGCAACCCGACCCTCTGGCGGATCGTCGATGACAGGCTCTACCTCAACATCACGGAAAACGTGGTCGGTTTCTGGGAAGAGGACATCCCGGGCAACATCTCGCTGGCCGAGGGCAACTGGCCGGGGATCGAGGCCGGGGCCGCCTCGGAGAGCCCGATCCCAAACTACACCTCGCCCGCGCCGTCGAGCGAGTAAGGGGGCGCTGCCCCCTTCTTGGCCTGCGGCCAATTCATCCCCCGGGATACTTGAAAACCCAAAGAAGGACGGCGCGGAACCGGCTTCTTTGGGTTTCGAAATATCCCGGGGGAGTCGCGCATCGCGCGACGGGGGCAGCGCCCCCTGGCGGTTCCGGCCGCGTTACCGCTTGCGGTCGCGCCGTGCGCTCATCGGCTGGAAGGCGACGCCGACATGGGCCTCGCAATAGGGTTTGCCCGCCTGCACCGGCAGGCCGCAGAACCAGAAATCGGGGGTTGCCGGGTCGCCGACGGGCCATTTGCAGGTCCGCTCGGTCAGTTCCATCAGGCTGATCTTCTTGGCCTTCTTCTCGACCTCGTTGACCTTGGCGAGCGCCTCGGGGCTGATCTCGTTGGCCGAGGGCTGCGGCGGCAGCGGCTGGCCTGCGGGGATGATCTGGCGCCGGGCGGGCACCGCGGACTTGGTCTCGGGCGCCGGGGTTGCCGGGCGGGCGGCCTCGGTCTTGGGCGCGGGCTTGGCCTTGGGTTCCGCCTTGGCGGCGGGGGCGGGCTTGGACTTGACCTCGGGCTTGGCCGCGGGCGCGGGGGCGCCGGCGGTGCGGTTCGAGAGGCCGAGGCGATGCACCTTGCCGATCACCGCGTTGCGCGTCACGCCGCCCAGCTCCTTGGCGATCTGGCTGGCCGACTGGCCATCGCTCCACATTTTCTTGAGCAGTTCAACGCGCTCGTCAGTCCAGGACATCGCAGGCCTTTCCAGATAAAAAGCGGCCCGCTGGCCGCTCCCGATTGTTCGACAGTCCCCTATTCTAGTCACTCCGGGGCGAGTTACAAGGCATGGCGGTGCCGCTCAGGTCCCGGCGGGGGCGGGCTGGGCGCCGCGGGCGCGGCCAAGGCGGGGGTGCATCCGCGCGGCGATGGCGCTGGCGGTGAACATGGCAAGGCCCCCGGCGGCGAAGATGCCGAAGAGCGGGGTCACCTGCAGCACCGCCCAGGCAACCCCGGGGGTCATGATGCCCGAGACGTCGCGGAAGCTGGAATAGACCGCCGACATCTCGGTGCGTTCCGAGGGTTTCACCGCCATCAGGAAGGGCAGCCCGGCGCAGACGTCCAGCACGATGAGCCAGCAGGAGCAGAGCATCAGCAGCGCCACGGCGACCATCGGCAGGCCCGAGAGCGCGGCGGCGGCGAGGAAGAGGATTCCGGCGGCGGCGAAGCCGGTCTGCACCGCCTGCTTGAGGCTGCGCCGTCGCATCCAGGCCTGGATCAGTGGCGTGCCGAAGAGGCAGCCGTTGGTGATCGACAGGACGATGCCGCCGAGTTCGGGCGAGAGGCCGGATTCGATGGCGTAGATCGGCAGGTAGACCACGTAGACCCACCAGCCGCAGGAGCGGATCACGGCGAAGAGCCAGCCTGCGACCAGCCGGGGCTGGTGAAAGAAACGCGGCAGGAAAGCCAGCGGGTTCTGCGGCGGTCGCGTCGCCCGGGTGATCAGCCGCCCGTTGCCGAGGCGCATGTACCAGAACACCGCCAGCATGGTGAGGGCGGCGACGGCCGAGATCACGAAGGGCGCGGGTGCCCAGAGCCGCATCAGGGTGACCCCGGCGACCGGTCCGATGGTCCAGCCAAGGGCGCTGTAGAACAGCCGCGCGGTTTCGGCCCGGCCCAGTTCGACCCGGGCCACGTAGTCGAGCACGTAGGCGTTGAAGCAGACGAAGGTGGTGACCGTCGCCACGGTATTGGCCGCCAGCGCCGCGACGACCATCGTCGGGCTGCCCGCGATGGCGAGGGCCGAGCCGAGGACGTAGAACAGCGCCCCGGTGGTATAGACCCAGCGGCGCGGCACGAAGCGGATCAGCCAGGGCACCATGAGGCCGGTGCAGAGCGACACGATACCGATTACGAAATAGGTCGAGGAGACCGTCTCGGCGGCACCGAGGGCGCGGTACATGATGATCGGGAAGACCGAGATCAGGATGCCGCGCACCACTGCCTCGAGCCCGGCGAGGGTGGCAAAGCCCCGGATGCCCGGGGCGGGGGGGTGGCGCAGCCATTCGGGGATGCGGCGTTCATGCATGGGTCGTCTTCCTCTCCACCCCGCTCTCGCGCTTTCGGCGCGGCCTGTCCCCGCCGAAAGCGACACCGGGGCGGGTTGTTTTGCGACCTTTCCGGGATCGGGCGGAGCGGCGCCGGTCGGTCAGGGCGTGTTGGCCGGGGGCAGGGGCGGCGGGACGGCGAGGCGGCGGGCCCGGGCCTCGCGCAGGACCAGCAGCAGCGCGCCGGACAGGATGATGGCGGCGCCGAGCAGCGATACCGCGTCGGGCACCGCGCGGAAGCCGAGGAAGTCGTAGAGCGCGGCGAAGATCAGCGTGCAGTAGCTGAAGGGCGCGGCAAAGGAGGCGTCGGCCCGGGCCATGCCGTTGATGAAGAGGGCTTGGGCGCAGGCCATGATCACCCCGATGGCGGCGAGGGCGAGCCATTGCAGCGGTTCGGGTGTCTGCCAGACCGGAAAGGCCACGGCGCTGGCGATGCAGGCGCCGATCAGGTTGTTGACCAGCAGGATCTGCGCCAGCGGTTCCCGCCGCGACAGTGTCTTGATGAAGATCAGTTCGAGCCCCATGAACCCGGCGGCGACCAGTGCCAGCAGGGCCGCGGGCTGGAAACTGCCGGGCGTGGGGCGCAGCAGGATCAGCGCCCCGGCAAAGGCGATGGCGGCGGCGGTCCAGCGCACGGGGCCGACCTTTTCGCCCAGCAGCGGGATGGCGAGGATCATGGCGAAGACCGGGTTCAGGAAGCTGATCGCGGTGGCGTCGGTCAGCGGGATCCGGGTGACCGCGGTGAACATCAGGGTCAGCCCGGCCCAGCCGCAGAGCGTGCGGCCGAGGTTCAGGCCCCAGTGCACCTTCTTGAAGCCGGGGCGGCGCAGCAGGAAGAAACCTGCGAAGACGAGGAAGGCGAAAACGAAGCGCGCCTGGCTGACCTGCAGCGGATGCAGCGCCGGGCCGAGCGCGCCGGTCGCCAGAGCCTTGGCGATCAGCGTGGTCGCCGCGATGAAGGCGGTGGCCGAGCTGATCATCAGCGCCGCGAGCAGCGGGTTATCGGGGGTCTGCTGGGTCATGATCCGCCTATGACGCGGGTCCTGCACCTCGGCAAGGGGCCACGTGCAGTTGACCGGTCAGGGGCGGCTCCGCCATGCTGACGGGGGCGGCCGAGACAGGGAGACGGCGATGAGCGCGAAATGCCAGAGTTGCGGGATGCCGTTGTCGCGGGACCCGTTGGGAGGGGGTGCCGAGGCCGATGGCAGCCGCAGCCGGACCTATTGCTCGCACTGCTACGACAACGGGGCCTTTCGTGCGCCCGATGCCAGCTTTGCCGAGTTCCAGGCCCATTGCATCGAGATGCTGGTCGCGAAGCGCGTGCCGCGCCCGCTGGCCTGGCTCATGACCCGGGGCATGCAGCGGCTCGACCGCTGGCGTGGGGACTGATGAGACGCTACGCGGGCGGTTGCCATTGCGGCGCGCTGGCGCTGGTCTTCGAGACAGAGCGGGATCCGGGCGAGATTGCCGTGCGGGCCTGTCAGTGCAGCTTTTGCCGCAAGCACGCCACGCGGGCGATCACCGACCCCGGGGGGCGGATCACGCTGGGTCTGATCGTACCCGATGCCGTTTCGCGCTACAGCTTCGGGCTCGGCACGGCCGACTATTACCTCTGCGCCCGCTGCGGTGTCTACGTGGCCGCCGTGGCCCGGGCCGAGCCGCCCACCGCGATCGCGATCCTGAATGCGCTGGACGAGGCCGGGGCCTTTGTCGCGCCGCCGCGCCCAACGGTCTACGATGAGGAAACCGCCGACATGCGCCGGGACCGCCGGGCGCGATCCTGGACGCCCGCGCGGATCCTCGGGGCCGACGATTTTTCCTCTTTCCGCAAGGGCGGTGCGGCGCTATAAGCCGCCGCATGAGCATTCACGCGATCACCACGATTGTCCGACGCCGACGCTGAGATTCAGCGCTCGCGCCCCTATGCTCCCGGCCTGCGACTCTGCAGGCCCCCCCGAACTCACGATATTGACGTCACCGCCTGACATGGGGCAACCATGAAGGCTCTGTTCCCAAGAGGATGATCCCTATGATCCCGTCCGTTCTGCCGACCTACAACCGCGCGCCGTTTTCCTTCGTCAAGGGCGAAGGCTCCTGGCTGATCGAGGCGGATGGCCGACGTTTCCTCGACCTCGGAGCCGGCATCGCGGTCAACGCGCTGGGCCATGCGCATCCGGCGCTGGTCAAGGCGATCACCGATCAGGCCAACGCGCTCTGGCACACCTCGAACCTCTACCGGATCCCGAACCAGGAAGCGCTGGCCGACCGGCTGGTCGAGCACACCTTTGCCGACACTGTCTTCTTCACCAACTCGGGCACCGAGGCCTGCGAGCTGGCGGTGAAGATGGCGCGCAAGTACTGGTACGAGAAGGGCAAGCCGGAAAAGACCGATATCATCACCTTCGACGGCTCGTTCCACGGCCGGTCCGCTGCGGGTATCGCGGCAGCGGGGACCGAGAAGATGGTCAAGGGCTTTGGCCCGCTGCTGCCGGGCTTTGTCCACCTCGCCTGGAACGACTGGGACGCGCTCGAGGCCGCCGTGGGCGAGACCACCGGCGCGATCCTGATCGAGCCGGTGCAGGGCGAGGGCGGCATCCGCCCGCTGCCGGATGCCGACCTGAAGAAGCTGCGCGCCTTCTGCGACGACAAGGGCCTGCTGCTGATCCTCGACGAGGTGCAGTGCGGCGTGGGCCGGACCGGACGCCTCTTTGCCCATGAATATGCCGGCATCGCGCCCGACATCATGATGGTGGCCAAGGGCATCGGCGGCGGTTTCCCCCTCGGGGCCGTTCTGGCGACCGAAGAGGCCGCCTCGGGCATGACCGCGGGCACCCACGGGTCGACCTATGGTGGCAACCCGCTGGGCTGTGCCGTGGGCTGCGCGGTGATGGACGAGGTGACTGCGCCGGGCTTTCTCGAGTCGGTCAACGCCAAGGCGGGCCTGTTCCGCCAGAAGCTCGAGGGGCTGGTCGCCGATCACCCCGAGGTCTTCGAGAGCGTGCGCGGCTCGGGCCTGATGCTTGGCCTCAAGTGCAAGGCACCCAACACCGATATCGTGGCCGCGGGTTATGACAATCTGGTGCTGACGGTGCCGGCCGCCGACAACGTGATCCGCATCCTGCCGCCGCTCACCATCAGCGAGGAGGAGATCGCCGAGGCCGTCACCCGCCTCGATGCCGCGGCCAGCGCCGTCGAGTCCGCCAGCGCGGCGGCCTGACATCTTTTCTCCGAAAGTACTCTCGGGGGGTGCGGGGGGCAGATGGCCCCCCGCCTCGCCAACAGACAAGAAGCATGACCAGATGACCCATTTTCTCGATATCCACACCACTTCCCCGGAGGATCTCCGGGGCATCATCGATCAGGCCGGGGCGATGAAGCAGGCGCGCAAGGACCGGCCCAAGGGAGCGCCCGACGACGACCAGCCCCTCAAGGGCCGCATGGTGGCGCTGATCTTCGAAAAGCCCTCGACCCGGACCCGCGTGTCCTTTGACGTGGGCGTGCGCCAGATGGGCGGCGAGACCATGGTGCTCTCGGGGGCCGACATGCAGCTGGGTCACGGCGAGACCATCGCCGACACCGCGCGGGTGATGTCGCGCTATGTGGATCTGATCATGATCCGGACCTTCGAGGAACAGACGCTGCTCGAAATGGCTGAACACGCCACCGTGCCGGTGATCAACGGTCTGACCAACCGCACCCATCCCTGCCAGATCATGGCCGATGTCATGACCTTTGAAGAGCATCGCGGCCCGATCGCGGGCAAGAAGGTCGTGTGGTCCGGCGATGGCAACAACGTCTTTGCCTCCTTCGCCCATGCCGCCGGGCAGTTCGGCTTCGACCTGACCTTTACCGGCCCCGAGACGCTGGACCCGGAAAAGACCTGGCTCGACTGGGCTGCGGCCAAGGGCCGGCCGGTCACCATCGACCGCAACCCCGAGCGGGCCGTCGCAGGCGCCGACCTCGTGGTGACGGACACCTGGGTGTCGATGCATGACCCGCAGTCCGCGCGCGAGCGGCGCCACAACCAGCTGCGCCCCTACCAGGTGAACGAGGCGCTGATGGCGCATGCCAAGCCGGACGCGCTGTTCATGCACTGCCTGCCGGCGCATCGTGACGACGAGGCGACCAGCGCGGTGATGGATGGGCCCCATTCGGTGATCTTCGACGAGGCCGAGAACCGCCTGCACGCGCAGAAGGCGGTCATGCGGTACTGCCTCGGGGTCTGACCCCGTTCCGGTGCGGCGCGCCTAGCGCGCGCTGCACTTGTAGGTCGAGCGGGCCAGCCACTCCGGCGTGACCTCGATACCCCAGCCGGGGGCATCGCTGACCGTGACCTGACCGTCGCGCACCGTGTAGGGATCTTCGACGAAGAGCCCGCGCTGCCACGGGTAGTAGTCGTCGCCCTCGATCGAGAATTCGAGATAGCGCCCCGGGTTTGGCACCGCGCGCAGCAGGTGCATGGTGAACAGCGTCACCAGCGACAGGTTGGCCGCGTGCGGGGTGCAGGGCAGGTTTGCCGCCGCGCCCATGCGCGCCACCTCCATGCTGCGGATCATGCCACCGAGGTAGAGGATGTCGGGCTGGACGATATCCACCGATTTCAGCGCGATCATCCGTTTCCAGTTCTGCAGGTCCCAGTCCTGTTCGCCGCCCGCCACGTCGATGATCAGGGCGCGGGCGACTTCGGCGGTCTGTTCCAGCTCCCAGTAGGGGCAGGGTTCCTCGAAATGTTCGTAGCCGTTGTCTTCGAGGATGCGCCCGACCTCGATGGCGCGGGCGGGTGAAAAGCCCGAGTTCGCATCCACCAGCAGCGCTGCATCGTCGCCGAGCGCGTTGCGGATCGCGGGAATGATCTCTTCCGTGCGGCCCGGCCATTCGTCGCGGTCCTGCCCGCATTCGGCCCCGACCCGTACCTTGAAGGCGTCGAAGCCGAACCTTTCGCGCAGGTCGGTCATCCGCCGTGCCTCGTCCTCTGGCGTGATGTCGCGCCGCATCGAGGAGGCATAGGCGCGGATCGGCCCGGCGGACCCGCCCAGCAGCTCGGCTACGGGCTTGCCCGCCGCCTTGCCGCGCCAGTCCCAGACGGCGGTGTCGAGCCCCGCCATCGCGCGGCGCAGGTAGGTGCCGGGGAACTTGTGCTCGCGCAGCGGGATCTCGGCGATCACCGCCTCCAGCGCATCCATGCCGCGCCCCAGTGCCCAGGGCGCGACCTGGCGATGCAGGATCTCGCAGGTGATGTCGCTGCTGTAGGTCGAGACCTGGCCCCAGCCCTGTGTTCCGTCCTCGGCGGTGACGCGGACGAAGCCGATCAGCGGGGTGCAGAAGGTCTCGATCCTGTCGATGCGGAGGCCGGTGTCGTCGCTGCCCCGGTCGTAGGTGACGGGGACGGCGCCCGAGGCGGAATAGGGGGTGGTCATGCGTCCTCCAGGATCAGGTCTGCGGCCCGGTGGGCCAGCATCATCGTCGGGGCATTGGTATTGCCCGAGGTGACATTGGGAAAGGCCGAGGCGTCGACCACGCGCAGGCCGCCGAGCCCGTGCACCTTGAGCCGGTGGTCGGTGACCGAGGTCGCCGGGTCGCTGCCCATCCGGCAGGTGCTGGTCGGGTGGAACACGGTGCCGCAGCGCTGGCGAAAGTCGGCGAGCAAGGCGTCGTCGTCCATGGTCAGCAGGTTCGGTTCCATCGCGCTTTCGACGAGCTTCTGCAGGGCCGTAGTGCGCATGATGCGCTGGCACAGCCGGGCCCCGGCCAGCACCTCGGCGATGTCGCTGTCGGTGCTGAGCGAGTTGGGCCGGATGAGCGGGCGGTCCATCGGGTTCGGGCCGCTGATGTCGATGCGGCCCCGGCTGGTGGGGCGCGAGGGCTGGAAGCTGATGATGAAGCCGGGGAAGGGGTCCGGCTGGACCACGGTGCGCTTGCCGTTCGGGGTGAGCGTGTAGGTCACCGGGTTGAAGTAGAGCTGCTGGTCGGGTTCGGCGAGGTCGGGGGTGGAGCGGAAGAAGCCGCCGCACTGGTTGACCGAAAGGGCCAGCGGGCCACGCCGGGTGAGCATGTAGCGCAGCGCCGCCGCCGCCTTGCCGTGGAACGGGCGCAGGGCGTTGTTCAGCGTCGGTTCGGTGGCGCGGAAGTAGTAGTTGATGCCGAGATGGTCCTGCAGGTTGCCGCCCACGTTGGGCTGGTCGAGCAGCGTGGCGATGCCGTGCTGGCGCAGCAGGTCGGCGGGACCGACGCCCGAGAGTTGCAGCAGGCGCGGCGAGTTGACCGACCCGGCGGCGAGGATCACCTCGCGTCCGGCGCGATAGCTGACGGGCTTGCCGCCGACACGCGCGTTCACGCCCACGGCGAGGCGGCCCTCGAACTGGATCGTCTCGACCATGACATCGGTGATCAGCGTGACATTCGACCGCCGGAGCGCGGGCGACAGGAAGGCGCGGGCCGAGTGCATCCGCCGCCCGCCGCTGGTGTTGATCCGGTAGATCGCGGCGCCTTCGTTGGTGTCGCTGTTGATGTCCTCGGTTACCGGCAGGCCCAGTTCGCGGACGCCCGCGAAATAGTGGCGCGTGGCCGGGTGGATCTGGTCGGAGACGTCCTGGACATGCAGCGGCCCCTTGCCCCTGCGCTGGCCATCGGCGCCGATCTGAGTCTCCATCTCCTCGTAGGTGGCGCGCACCGTGTCCCAGCCCCAGCCGTTGGCGCCGGCGGCTTCCCAGTCCTCGAAGTCGCGGGGCAGGCCGCGCGCGTAGACCAGCGCGTTGATGGCCCCGGAACCGCCGACCACCTTGCCGCGCGGCCAGTAGGCGCGACGTCCGCCGAGCGCCTCTTCCGGTTCTGCCTCGAACTTCCAGTTCACGGCCGGGTCGAAGTAGGTCTTGCCGTAGCCCACGGGCAGCGCGATCCAGGGCGACCGGCCTCGACCGCCGGCTTCGAGGATCAGCACGCGGTTGCGTCCCGACGCGCTCAGACGTTCCGCGAGGACGCAGCCTGCCGAGCCTGCGCCGACGATGATGTAGTCGTATTCTCTCACTGGGGAATTGCCTGTCAGGAGTGGTGTCGCACAACCGTTACAAAGCCTTCCGCCGAAACCAAAACGAAAAAAATTTTGCCATTACCTCGAAAAAATTCTCGGCTACTCTCGGACGCAATGTATAGCCAATTGCCCCCTCTGAGCTGGCTGCGCGCCTTCGATGCCAGCGCGCGCCTCGGCAGCTTTACCCTGGCCGCCGAGGAACTCGGGCTGACGCCCTCGGCGGTGAGCTACCAGGTGCGCGGACTGGAGGCGAAGCTGGGTCACGCGCTGTTCCGGCGCGAGCACCGGATGCTGCAGCTGACACGGCTTGGGCAGGCCTATCTGCCGGTGGTGGCGAAGGCCTTTGCCGATATCGACGCGACCACATCGAGCCTGTTCGGCAAGGCGGCGGAGGCCGAGATCACCCTGCGCTGCGTCAGCTCGCTGAGCCTGTTGTGGCTGGTGCCGAGGCTGGAGCGGTTCCGGGCGGCCTTTCCCGAGAGCCGCCTGCGGTTCCTCTCGGCCTCGTGGTCGGAGATGCCGGAGGGCGAGGAGATCGACGTCGATATCCGCTTTGGGGACGGCACATGGACCGATGGCGAGGTGCTGCCGCTGATGCACAGCGAGGTGATTGCCGTCGGCACGGCGGGGCGGGTGCAGGATGGCGTGCCGGATACGCTGGTCACCGCGCCGCTGATCGAACTGGTCGGGGTGGTAGATGGCTGGCAGCAGTTCTTTGCCCACCATCTGCCCGGCCTGACGGCGCCGGAGCCTGCCTACAAGGTCGACCAGTCGCTGATCGCGCTGGAACTGGCGTGCCGGGGGCTTGGCGTGGCGCTGGTCGCCGAGGTCTTTGCACGGCCCTACCTGGCCGACGGACGGCTGGTCCGCGCCGCGGCGGCGCCGTTGCCCGCGCGGCAGGGGCACTACCTTGTGCTGCCCGCCAGCCGCAACAGCCGACGGCGCGAGGTGGCGAGCCTGGTGGCCTGGCTACGGGCCGAGGCGGCGAACGAGGAGCAGGCGGGGGATGCATGAAAAACGCGCCATACGCCCGTTTCACTCTCAGCCCACGCAAAAATTCACCTGTCGGGGCTGCTTAATGCGCGCTTTCCGCACCAGCTTGGGGGTATCAACGGCAGGGCATCATCGGAGTAGGACCACATGAGCGGCAAGATCCACGTCTATCAATCCATTGCGCAGGCGGTGAGCGACCACGGCGTCGACACCATGTTCGGCCTGATGGGCGATGCGAACCTGTTCATGGTGGACCACTTTGTGAGGGAGTGCGGCGGGCGCTTTGTTCCGGTGTCGCACGAGGGCAGCTGTGTGCTGATGGCGCTGGCCTATGCCCATGTGGCGGGCAAGGTCGGGGTGGCGACGGTGACCCACGGCCCGGCGCTGACCAACTGCGTGACCGCCCTGACCGAGGCGGCGCGGGGGCATATCCCGGTGGTCCTGCTGGCCGGGGATACGCCGGTGGTGAACCCCCGCCATCCGCAGAGCATCGACCAGCGCGAGGTGGTCAAGGCGACCGGCGCCGGGTTCGAGCAGGTGCGCGCGCCCAACACCGTGGGCGCCGATATCGCGCGCGCCTTCTATCGCGCCCGGGTGGAGCGCCGCCCCATCGTGCTGAACATGCCCGCCGACTACATGTGGCAGGACATCAACCACGAGGTTCGCGTGCTGGACGTGTTCAGCGCGCCCGGCGGTGTGGCCGAGGGGGACATCCTTGACGAGGCCATCGGCATGATCGCTTCGGCGCGTCGCCCGCTGATCCTCGCCGGGGCGGGTGCAGTCGCCGCGCGCGACAAGATCATCAAGCTGGCCGACCGGCTGGAGGCCCCGCTGGCCACGACGCTGAAGGCCAAGGGGCTGTTCACCGGCCACCCCTACGACATGGACATCTTTGGCACCCTGTCGACGCAGGCGGCCTATGACCTGATTGCCAAGACCGACTGCATCATCTGTTTCGGCGCCGGGCTGAACGACCTGACCACCGACCGTGGCAAGCTGACCAAGGACAAGCGGATCGTGCAGATCGACATCGAGCCGACGGCGATCGGGGGCGGCGTGCATCCGGATGCCGCATTGCTGGCCGATGCCGGGCTGACTGCCGATACCATCCTCTACTGGCTGGACGAGGCCGAGATCGCGCCCAGCGGTTTCACCCGCGAACTCGACACGGCAACCCTGCGCCTGCATCCCATCGGGCCCGACAAGACTGCCGATGGCTGCGTCAACTACGTGCAGGCACTGGAGCGGCTGGAAGAGGCGCTGCCCCGCAACCGCGTGCTGGTCACCGACGGCGGCCGCTTCATGACCGAGGTCTGGTGCCGCATCACCGCGCCCGATCCGCAGAGTTTCGTGGTGACGGCCAACTTCGGCTCCATCGGCCTTGGGCTGCAGGAGGCCATCGGAGCGGGTGTCGCGGCGCCCGACCGCCCGGTGGTCCTGTTCACCGGCGACGGTGGTTTCATGATGGGCGGTCTGAACGAATTCAACACGGCGGTCCGGCTGGGGCTGGACCTGATCGTGATCGTCGCCAACGACTCGGCCTACGGGGCCGAGCACATCCAGTTCATGGACCGGCAGATGGACCCGAGCCTGACGCAGTTCGACTGGCCCTCTTTCGCCGAGGTCGCGACCGCGCTGGGCGGGCAGGGGATCATGGTGACCTCGATGACCGAACTGGACGCGGCGCTGAAGGGGCTGGAGCAGCGTGACCGGCCTGTCCTGATCGAGCTGAGGCTCGACCCGAACGACGTGCCGCGGATGCGCATCTGAGCGAAACCGGCCCTTCGGGGGTCGGTGACCGGAGCGATAATGACTGCCCGTGCATTGAGCGCCGGGGCTGGCAATCCGCCGGTCCCGGCGTTCGCTTTATTGAGATAATTGGTTTTCATGTTAGCCTTATGAGGCGCGCACTGCGGGCCGGGATGACCGGGACGGATCATCGTCAGGTCGCCTGGGTCCCGTGACTGGATTGCGCGCACCGTGCCCGGAATTTCAAGGGGTGCGGGAAGATCCGAATTTCGAGTTTCAGTTCGTAAAAGTGATTTGTAGTCAACATGTTGCAGGTTAACCCAGCAGAATTCAGAAGGCCGGCAAGCGGCAATCAGGCGCGGTATGTCAAGGCCGAGCTGGCCGGGGCAGGCACCTACATGATCCCGATGGGGCACCTCGTTCAGGGGCCTCTGGACCGGGCGCGGCTGCGGTTTGCAGCAGATTCGCTGGTGCGCCGCCACGATGCTTTGCGGACACGATTCGAGATCAATGATGGTCAGGTGGCCGCATTGATCACGCCGGAGGCGGAGTTCTGCTTTGACCTTCTGGAGCTCTCCGACCGGGATTTCGAGCACTTCCGCGCCCAGGCGGTGCCGTTGCTGTTCGACCGCGTCGATCCCCGCGTTCCCGGCTCGCTGGTGCGCTTCGTGGTTGCGGATTACGGGGATTGCTGGCGCTTCACCATCGCCGCGCATCACGCGATTACCGATGGCTTCTCGCGTGGCGTCATGAACCGGGAACTGCTCAAGCTCTACGCGGGCGAGGAGCTGACGGCGCCTGGGTCCTACTACGAACATTCGACGACGACCGGCCCTGCGCAGGACCTCGCGGAGGAGATCGGCGCCCTGATCGGTGGCCTGCCGAACCCGGTGCGGCTGGTGGGGGATGGTCTTGGCACCGGTTCGGACGACGACACCGGCCAGATCGCGGTGCGGTCCTTCGACGGGCTCAGCCGGTCGTTGCGGATGCTTGGCAAATCCTCGGGCGTGACCAAGTTCGGGCTGCTGGCGGCGGCCTATGCGCTCGGGCTCAGGGGCTTTTCGGGCGAGTCCGGGGTGTCGAGCTTCTTCCAGACCGAGGGGCGCAAGGGGCTTGGCGCGTCGAATTCGGTCGTGGGGCCGTTTTCCAATACCCTGCCGCTGGACCTGAGCGTGGATCTCGACAGCGACTTCGTGACCTTCGCGCGGGAGATCTCGGAGCGGACGAAGGCGACGGTTGCGCTGGAGAGCGGGCCGGTTCTCGAGGGCACGCTGGCGGCGGGCAAGGCGCCCAGCGTCTCGCTCAACATGTTTCCGCCGGCCAGCCGTATCCGGGCCGGGGACCTTGAGATCGGGCCGCGCGAGTTCCTCGACAGGCGGACCGAGTTCGACCTGAACCTTGTCTGGTCCGAGGATGGCGACGTGATGACGGCGCGGGCGTTCTTTGATCGTGCGCAGCTGACCGCGCGCCGGGCGGAGTTGTTCGTGGAGTTCCAGGGGCGGCTGCTGGCGGCCGCGATCGAGACGCCGGGGATCGGCTGCCGCGCGTTGCTCGCAGCGGCGCGGCGTGGGCACGAGGCGATGTTGCCGCAGACCACGCTGGAGCCGGAACCGACGGAACGGCTGCACGAGGCCTTCTTTGCCACGGCGGCGCGCAGTCCCGAGGCAACGGCGGTGATCACCAGCAGGGGCGAGATCAGCTATGGCGCGCTGGCCGAGCGGGCCCGGTCGGTAACCGCCGCGCTCCAGTCGGCCGGGGCGGGCGAGGGCGACCGGGTCGTGCTCTACGCGCAGCGCGATCCTGCGCTTGTCGCAGCGATGCTGGGGGTATCGGCCTCGGGGGCGTCCTTTGCCCTTGTCGACGCGACCTATCCGCAGGAGCGGGTGCGCTACATGATCGAACGGCTGGGCGCCCGCTACTTGGTCGAGGCGGGGGCCGCGCTGCCGCCGGAACTTACCGAAGGACTGTGCGTGGTCTCGCCGGATGATGGGAGGGCGGCGGAGGCCGTGGTCGTGAACGGTGCCCCGCGCGCCGAGGCCTATCACATGTTCACCTCGGGCACGACGGGCCATCCGAAGCTGCTGACCCACCCTGAAACCACCCTTGCGCGGTTCAACAGCTGGCAGGCCGCCACGCTGGACCTGCCCGGTCGCATCACCACCCTGATGATGGCGGGGCTCGCCCACGATCCGACGCTGCGCGACGTGTTCATGCCGCTCTCGCACGGGGGCGCGGTGGCCGTGCCGATGCCCTGCGAGATGGCGCAGCCGAAGGACCTGCGCGCGCTGCTGGCGCGGGCGGGGTGCAACGTGGTGCGGTTCAGTTCCTCCACCGCGCGGCTCCTGTCGGCCGGGATCGAGGAGGCGGGCGAGGTTCGGTCGCTGAAGGCGATCTTCTGGGGCGGCGAGCGCCTGTCACACGCCGATGCCGAGCGCTGGCGGGCGCTGGTTCCGCAGGCGCGGCAGTTCAATGTCTTTGGCACCACCGAGACGCCGCAGGCCTTCCTCGTGCACGAGATCGATGGCTCGGAGGAGGGGCGGGACATTCCGATCGGGCGGCCGCTGCCCTGGACCGGTGTCAGGCTGATTGACGACGACGGTGCCCCGGTCTCGATGGGAGAGGTCGGCGAGATCGTCGCCGAACTGGCCGATCCGGTGATCGGAGTCAGCCAGAGGATCGAGCTGCCCGGGATGCATGCGCCCTGTCACCACTTCACCGGCGATCAGGGCTACCAGACGCCAGATGGCGCCATCTGCTTTGCCGGTCGCCGGGACTGGCAGGTCAAGATCAACGGGTTCCGGGTGGAACTGGGCGAGATCGAGGCGGCGGCGGAGGCCCTGAACGGGGTCGAGCGCGCCTGTGCCATCCTGTCCGATGACCGGCTGCTGTTGTTTGTCCTAGCCCCCACGGATGATGTGGAGGACCGGCGTGTGCGCGGGGCGCTGTCGCGCAGCCTGCCGTCCTACATGATCCCGGCGCAGATCGTGGTCCTCGGGACATTTCCCGCCACGGCCAACGGCAAGGTCGACCGCGACGGGCTGGTTGCCCTTGCATTGCAGGCCGAGGCAGCGCGCGAGGAGCGGGGCGCGGCGACGCCTCCCGCCGGGGCGGATGAGCAGGCGGTCGCAAAGGTCTACGCCCGCCGGACCGCGCGGCGGCAGGTTCATCGTGACGACTCGCTCTTCGACCTCGGTGCCGACAGCCTCTCGACCATCGAGATCCGGCTCGAGCTCGAGGCCCTCGGCTTTGACCTGCCCGAGATGTGGGAATGGCTGCCGGTCTCGGAACTGGCGCAGCATGGCCCGGCCAACGCCCCGCCTGCGGAGGCGAAGGGCTGGCTGGACCGCTTCCGCCGCCTCGACACCTTCATCGTTCTGCGCAGCCTCGCCATCATTGTCGTCGTGCTGCACCACGAGGGGCTCAAGCTCGGGGTCGGGGCGTCGCTTGTCCTGATCGCGCTGGCCGGGTTCTCCTTTGGCCGCATGCACCTGCCCGCGATCATGACCGATGGCCGGACCGGTCGCATCTGGGCGCTCATCGCCAAGCTGCTGGTGCCGCTGGTCCCGGTGTCGCTGGTGCTCTACGTGGCGCACCTCTACCTCGGCGACAATCCGGCTCTTTCCACCATCCTGCCCTACGAGAACCTCTGGCGCCTGGCCGACTTCCTGTTCCCCGACCCGGGGACCGAGTACCTGCACGTCGGCTGGCTGTGGTTCCTGCATGTCTACCTGCAGATCTTTGTTCTGCTCGGGGTGCTGCTGGGGGTGCCGCGCATCCTGGCCGCGCTGAAGCGGGACCCCTGGCGTGGGACGCTGGTGTTCTTTGGCATCGCCGAGGGCGTCGGGATCCTGCTGACAGGGCTGATGCTGGGGCCGCTGCAGGTCGGAAACCTCTGGGAGGTGGCCGTGCTGCTGATGCGCTCGCCGACAACGATCCTGCCCTTCTTCACGCTGGGCGCACTGCTGGCGGTGGCCGATACGGACCGGCGCAGGAACGTGGCACTGGCGCTGGCCGTCGCGCATTTCGCCCTGGCACAGCTGATCTACACCACCAACGGTGAGGTCGCGTGGATGGTCGCACTGGCGCTTTGCGTCTTCGTGCCCTACGTCCGGCTGCCGCGGCTGCTGTCGACCGTGCTGATGGCGATCTCGGGCTATGCGCTGATGATCTACCTCGGCCACCGCGTCATCGCCTTTGTCATTGACGGGGTTGCGCCGGGGTTGGTGCCGCTGCCCCTCCTCGTCGCGCTGCAACTGGCGGGCGGTGTCCTGCTGGGCATGGCCCTGCGGCCGGTCACCGACTGGCTGGGCATCAACAGGCTTGCCAGCAAGCGCATAACCTTTGGCGCGCGCAACCGCCCGCAGGGCTCGAACCGGGAAGAAACGACCTCATGACATCGCTGAACATTCTTGTGCTGGGCGCGGCTTACGGCCTGTTGCCCGCGGTCCGCATCTGCCTTGCGGGGCATCGCGTGACCCTCGTCTGCCGTGATCAGGAGCAGGCCCAGATCTCGGATCATGGCGCCTCGGTCACCCTGCTGCGGCGGGGCGGTCAGATCGAAAAGCGCCTGCACGTGCCCGCACGGCGCGGACTGGCCGCCGAGGGCGTGCTGGGGCTGACCGGGACGGAGGTGTCGCCGAAGGGCTTCGACCTCGTGCTGCTGGCCATGGGCGAGCCGCAGTATGCCGCCCCCGAGGTCACCGCGCTGGTGCAGCGGATCGGCGAGGCCGGTCTGCCGGTGATCTCGCTGATGAACGCCCCGCCGCCGCCCTTCCTGCGTCGCCTCTCGACCTTCGACGTGGCGGAACTGGAGCCGGCCTATCGCAGCTGGGAGGCATGGCAGGCGATCGACCCGGAGCGCATCACCGCCGCCAGCCCCGATGCCCAGGCGGTCCGGCTGGACCCCGGGCGCCCGAACGACCTGACCGTGACGCTGACCTCGAACTTCAAGGTCGCGCCCTTTGCCCGACCCGCGCACCAGGAGATGCTGGAAACGCTGGCGCGCGATGTCTCGGCCTATCGCGTCGAGGGCGCGCCGCTGCCGGTGCGCATCCTGTCCCACCGCGCGGTGCACGTGCCGCTGGCGAAATGGCCGATGCTGATCGCGGGCAACTGCCGCTGCCTGCGCCCGGACGGCACCATTGTGACGATCCGCGAGGCGGTGCACACGGACCTTGAGGAAAGCCGGGCGCTCTACGACTGGACGCTGGACGTGGTCCTCGGCGCCGGTGCCGAGCGCGACGACCTCGTCCCCTTCGAGCCCTACGCCAAGGCGGCGCTGGCCCTCACCCGGCCCTCGTCCTTCGCCAAGGCCATCGGCGCCGGGGCCCCGGCCGTGGAACGAGTCGACAAGATGGTGCAACGCACCGCACAGGCCCTCGGCCTTGATGCGACCCCGGGTCTCGATGCCCTCGTCGGACAGGTCGACGCTGTCCTTGCCACGCGCAACGGGTAGGGGGCGGGCGCCAGAGCGGCGCGGCTCATATTGGGTGGATGGCGGAGACGAAGGGATTCGAACCCTCGATACCGTTTCCGGTATACTCCCTTAGCAGGGGAGCGCCTTCGACCACTCGGCCACGTCTCCGTCGACCCGTGTAGCGGCGATGCGGGGGGGAGACAAGGCGAAATTGTCCGGGGTCGGGGATGCGCGGCGAATTTGTCGTGGGGGTGGGAAATTGGTGCGCCGGGCCGGGGGCTTGCGGGGGAGCGGAGCTTTTGCGGGGGCGCGGTGGTGGGGCTGGTTCTGGTGGTTGAGTGGTTCGCGCGCCTTGTCGCGGGATGGGGCTTCGACGGTTCCCTTGTGGGTGTGGCTCCCGGAGTCAGGAGCCTGCGGGTGGCATTGCTGCCGAGAGGTGCGCGTTGATGCCGGCGGCGCAGAAGGCGATCAGGGCCTCGGCGGTTCCCGTGGCGCCGGTGTCGCCGGCGAGGGCGCCGATGCGCCAGTGCGAGGTCTGGTAGGCCAGCATGGCGGAGACCGAGTAGACGAAGGCTTCGGACACGTCGGCAGTACGCACGCCGGGATAGAGGCGCGCGATCCCGGCAATGAAGCGGCGGGCGGTCGGGTCGAAGTAGGTCTCGGAGAGGTGGTGCCACGTGGGGTCGGCCGAGACCTGCGCCACCAGCCTTGCGTAGGCGCGCCACTTGGCGTCGGCCCCGGCCCGGTCGAGGTAGGGGCGGAAGAAGGCGCCGAGCAGGCGGTCGAGCGTGATCCCGTCCTCGCGCTCGAGGGTGTCGAGCGCGTCAAGGCGCGCGGTCGAAAGCTCCTCGGCGCGGCGGCCGACCACCGTCTGGAACAGTGCTTCCTTGCTACCCATGTGGTGGTTCACCAGACCCAGCGGCACCCCGGCCAGCTCGGCGATCCGGCGGATCGTCGCGCCGTCGAATCCATCCCGCGCAAAGACCTGTTCGGCGGCGTCCAGGATGCGGGCGCGGTTCTCCAGCGCCCGTTGCGACGGGGCTCTTTGTCTTTGTTTCGGCGTGGTTTTCCCGGCTCCCATGAAAACAGCTTGCCTTATATTGAACAAATGTTCAAGCTAAGAGGCGGAGAATGGGAGGAACAGGATGACGCAGCCTGAGGGCAAGTTTGCCCTGATCGGCGCCGGCCCGATGGGGCTCGCCGCCGCCAAGGTACTGAAACAGCAGGGAATCGATTTCCAGGGGTTCGAGCTGCACTCGGATGTGGGCGGCCTCTGGGATATCGATGCGCCACGCTCGACGATGTACGAGTCGGCGCACCTGATTTCGTCCAAGACGATGACGGAGTTCACCGACTTCCCGATGGCGCCCGAGGTGGCGGAGTATCCCTCGCACCGCGAGATGGCGCGGTATTTCCGGGCCTTCGCCGATCACTTCGGTCTGCGCGACCACTACCGCTTCGGGGCGGAGGTGCTGCGGGTCGAGCCGCTGGGCGGCAGTGGTGAAGGCTGGCGGCTGCGCTGGCGCGACGCTGGGGGGGAGCACGAGGAGATCTTTGCCGGGGTGATGATTGCCAACGGCACGCTCTCGGAGCCGAACCTGCCCGCGTTCCCGGGCACGTTCGACGGCGAGCTGATCCACTCGGCCGCGTACCGGTCGGCCGAGCAGTTCCGCGACAAGCGGGTGCTGGTGATCGGTGCGGGCAACTCCGGCTGTGACATCGCGGTGGACGCGATCCACCACGGCAAGAGCTGCGATATCTCGATGCGGCGCGGCTATTACTTCGTGCCGAAGTACGTGTTCGGGCGGCCCGCCGATACGCTGGGCGGAGCGATCAAGCTGCCCATGTGGCTCAAGCGCAAGGTCGACGGGATGATCCTGAAATGGTTCGTCGGCAACCCGCAGAAGTACGGGTTTCCCGCGCCGGATTACCGGCTGTACGAGAGCCACCCCATCGTCAACTCGCTGATCCTGTTCCATGCGGGACATGGCGACCTGAAGGTGCGCGCGGATATCGAGCGGTTCGATGGCAACACCGTGTACTTCAAGGATGGCAGCGCGTCGGATTACGACATGATCCTCGCGGCCACCGGGTATCGGCTGCACTATCCCTTCATCGACACGGCAGAGCTGAACTGGCAGGGCGATGCCCCGCATCTCTATCTCAACTGCATGCACCCCGACCGCGACGACCTCTTTGTCCTCGGCATGGTCGAGGCGAGCGGGCTGGGCTGGCAGGGGCGGCACGAACAGGCCGAGATGGTGGCGCGCTATCTGAACGGGCTGCGCGCCGGGGAGGCCGGGGCGCTGAAGCTGCAGGCCGAAAAGGCCGCCGGGTTCGACCGGGCCACGGGGGGGATGCAGTACCTCAAGCTGCCCCGCATGGCCTATTACGTCGACAAGGCGACTTATCGCAGCGCGGTGACAGGCTGGATCCGGGCGCTGGGCGGAAAGGCCGCGGCATGACCCCCATCGACGACGTCGTCCTGAACTTCGACGAGGGGTCGCTGACCCTGCTGAACGCAATCCTCGCCATCGTGATGTTCTCGGTGGCCATCGACCTGACCCCGCGCGATTTCCGCGCGCTGGCAAAGACGCCGCGCCCGCTGGTGGTGGGGTTCCTGTCGCAGTTCCTCGTGCTGCCGGTGCTGACCTTTCTGCTGGTGCTGGCGCTGCAGCCCGCGCCCTCCATCGCGCTGGGCCTGATCCTCGTGGCGGCCTGCCCGGGTGGCAATATCTCGAACTTCTTCACCAACCGGGCGGGGGGCAATGCCGCGCTCTCGGTGTCGATGACGGCGCTGGCGACGGTGATGGCGATCCTGCTCACGCCGCTCAACATCGCGCTCTGGGGCGGGCTTTATGCGCCGACCCGTGCGATCCTGCAGGAAACCGCGATCGACCCCGTTTCGGTCGCGATCACGGTGGGGCTGATGCTGGTGCTGCCGCTGATCCTTGGCGTGACGCTGAACACGCGGCGTCCGGACATCACGGCGCGGCTGAGGAAGCCGCTGCAGTGGCTGTCGATGGCGATCTTCATCCTGTTCGTCGCCCTCGCGCTGGCGGGGAACTGGCAGTACTTCCTCGACTACGGCGTCGGCATCTCGTGGTACGTGATCCTGCACAACTCGCTGGCGCTGGCCGGAGGGTTCCTGTTTGCGACGCTCGCGGGGCTCTCGCCTTATAACCGGCGCGCGGTGACCATCGAGACCGGCATCCAGAATTCCGGTCTCGGGCTGGTGCTGATCTTTGCCTTCTTCCACGGGTTGGGCGGCATGGCGATCATCGCCGCCTTCTGGGGCATCTGGCACGTGATCTCGGGCTTTGCCGTATCCGGCCTGATGTCCCGGAGTGAGGCGGCGCGATGACACGGATCCTCGTGACCGGTGCGGCCGGGATGATCGGCCGCGCCCTGCTGTCAGACCTTGAGGGGCATGAGATCATCGCCACCGACCTCAAGGCGCCGGCCGACCTGCCTGCGGGCGTCCGCTTTGAGCCGCTGGATGTGACGGGCGAGGACCCGGACCGGGTGATCGGCGAAACCCGCCCGGAGGTCGTCGTGCATCTGGCCTCCATCGTGACGCCGGGGCCGGGGATGGGGCGCGCGTTTGCGCACCGCGTCGACGTGGAGGGCACGCGCCGGGTGATCGACGCCGCACTGGCGCACGGGGTGCGGCGGCTGGTCGTGACCTCGTCGGGCGCCGCCTATGGTTATCATGCCGACAACCCGGTGCCGCTGAGCGAGGGCGATGCGCTGCGGGGCAACCCGGAGTTCGCCTATGCCGACCACAAGCGGCAGGTGGAGGAGATGCTGGCCGAGGCCCGGGCCGCGCATCCGGAGCTGGAGCAGGTTGTGCTGCGCGTCGGCACCGTGCTGGGTGCGGGGACCGACAACCAGATCACGGCCCTGTTCCGCAAGCCTCGGCTGCTGGCGATCCGGGGCAGCGACAGCCCCTTCGTCTTCATCTGGACCCGCGATCTCGCCCGCATCCTGGCGCGCGCGGCGACCGACGGGCCCGCGGGTATCTACAACGTGGCAGGTGACGGCGCCCTGGGGGTGGATCAGCTGGCCGCGCGGCTTGGCAAGTCGGTCATGCGCCTTCCGGCCTGGGGCCTGAAGGCGGCGCTTGCCGTCGCGCATCCCCTGCGCCTGAGCCGCTATGGACCCGAGCAGGTGCGGTTTCTTCAATACCGCCCAGTGCTGGACAACGCGGCGCTGAAGCGGGACTTCGGCTACACACCCGAGAAGACGAGCGTCGAGGTCTTCGATCTCTGGTGCAGGGAGGCGGGGCTGTGAAGACGGCAGTGATTTCCGGCGGCGCCGGGGGACTCGGGCAGGCTCTGTCCGCCGCGCTGCAGGCGGCGGGCTGGCACGTGGTGCTGATTGACCTGAACATCGAGGGGCTGGCCCAGACCGTGGCGCAGACGCCCATCGGCTGCGATCTGACCGATGCGGACCAGCTGGACGCCGCCTGCGCGCGGATCGCGCAGGCGCATCCCCGCATCGACCTGGTGATCTACAACGCCGGGATCACCCAGATCGGGGCCATCGACACGCTGAGCGATGCGGCGCATCGCAAGGTCTTTGAGATCAACTACTTTGCCGCGGTGAACATGGCCCGGGCGCTGTTGGGGCCGGTCCGCGCGGCGGCGGGTACTCACCTCGCGATTTCCTCGGTGGCGGGGTTCACGCCGCTCTACCACCGCACCGCCTATGCCGCGTCCAAGCACGCGCTGGAGGGGTTTTTCAAGTCGCTCCGCTCGGAGGAACGCGGCCACGGGGTTCGGGTCCTGATCGCCGCGCCGTCGTTCGTTGCCACCAACATCGGGCGGTCCGAGCGGCAGGAGGACGGCACCGCCCGCCCGGGTTCGGCCGCGGACGGGATGGACTACATGACGCCCGATGCCGCTGCCGCCGAGATCCTGAAGGGCCTGCGGCGGGGCAGACCGATGATCCCGGTGGGGCGTGTCGCGCGGCTGGCCTGGTGGATCAACCGCGCCTCGCCGCGTCTGTTCCAGCGTTTGATGGAGCGCAGCGTCGAGGGGCACGGGGGCTGACCCCGATCGACGCGCGTGCGGGTCGGGTGGCTCATTCGAGTATTTGAAGAGAAAAGATGGGCGGGGGGCGCGGTCTTGAGGCCGCGTTTCCTGCCCCGGTCCCGCTCGCCGAACTGGACCTGCGGGCGCTTCCCTGTCAGCATTCCCGCGATCCCGTTCTGAACAGGCGCACAGACCCTGTTCCGCGATGCCGGTTTATGGAGGCGCCGGCAGTTGCGATCTAGGCGGGGACAGAAGAGGAGTTCATCATGGATCCCCGTATCGAAGGGTTTCACGCCCACGTCTATTACGACGCCGAGACCATCGGCACCGCCCGCCGGGTCTGCGAGGCCGCGCGCGACCAGCTGCCGGTGGTGATGGGGCGCATGCACGAAAAGCCGGTGGGGCCGCACCCGATGTGGAGCTGCCAGCTGGCCTTTGCGCCCGAGGCCTTTGCCGATGTGGTGACATGGCTTGCCCTGCACCGGGAGGGGCTGACGGTGTTTGCCCATCTCGAGACCGGCGACGAGCTGGCGGACCACCGCGATCACGGCATCTGGATGGGCAGCATGCCCGCGCTGGACCTGAGCCTGTTCGAGAAGGCGGAGGGAGAAACGGCATGAGAAAGCTTCAGGCCCAGGGGGTTCACCACATCACGCTGACCGGCGCCGACCGGCAGACCTCGATCGATTTCTGGGAGGGGGTGCTGGGCATGCCCTTCGTCTTCGATCAGCCCAACCTCGACAACGCGGACGAGGGGCATCTCTATTTCGATCCGGGCGACGGGCGGCTGATCACGGTCTTTACCAACGAGACGCGCAAGCCCGATCCGCGGCGCACTCCGACCGAGCCGGGCTGTGTGCATCACCTGGCCTTCAACGTATCCAAGGCGACCTTTTCGCAGGCGGTGACCCGGCTGGACGAGCGCGGCATCACCCATTCTGGGCCGAAGGACCGGGGTTTCATGGATTCGATCTACTTCAAGGACCCGATGGGACTGCTGATCGAACTGGCCTGCTATCGCTTCGAGCCGCCGGAGGGGTTTCGCCATGCCGACGTGATGATCGAGGCGCACCGTATCCGGGTGGATCGGGGCGATCGGAACATCGAGGAGGTGCACCTTGCCGACGCCATCGAACTGCTGGTGCAGCGCGGGCAGCAGACCCTGTCGGCGGATCGCGGGGCGAAGAACCCGTACTGAGGCTGGCCCGTCAGGGCCGGCCTGCCGTCAGAAGTTCACCTCGACGCCGGGCAGCTTCAGCTCCTTCATCATGTCGCGCAGTTCCTGACGCGCGGCGACGTTGGAGATGTTCAGCTGCTTGACCCCGATATCCTTGAGGTCGAGCAGCGTGAGGCCGCGCGGGAACAACTCGCGGAAAATCACCCGCTCGCTGAAGCCGGGCACGATGCGGAAGCCGACGCGCTTGGCGAGCATTTTCACCGCGCGTTCCATCTTTTCCTTGTTCACCATGCGCTGGGTGCCGACCCGGTTGCGCATCACCGCCCAGTCGATGGGCTTGAGCCCCGCCTGCGCGCGCAGTTGCCGCGCGCTCCAGACCATTTCGGAGTAGACCGAGGGGCCGGTGATCTTTTCGCCCTTGGCATCGGTATGGGCCAGCAGGTCGAAGTCGATGAAGCTGTCGTTCAGAGGGGTGATCAGCGTGTCGGCCAGCGAATGGGCCACCTGGCTCAACCGGGTGTGCGAGCCGGGGCAGTCGATCAGGATGAAATCGCTGTCGGGCTCGAGCGCGGCGACGGCGGCCGACAGGCGGTGGTCGTAGATGTTTTCGCCCGGGCGCAGCTCGGACGGGTCGATCTCGGGCAGGTCGTGATACTCGGCCGAGGGCAGGCTGAGCCCGCTGGTGCGCAGGAACTCCTTGCGGTTCTCGGCATAGCGGCCAAGGGTCCGCTGGCGCAGGTCGAGGTCGAGTGCGCTGACCTTGTGGCCGAGCCGCGCGAGGGCCGTGGCCACGTGCATCGACACCGTCGATTTCCCGGCTCCGCCCTTTTCGTTTCCGACCACGATGATATGCGCCATGCCCGTTTCCCCGACTTGTGCCGTCCCTGCACGGCCTGCCTGTTCCGGCCACTATATGTTGTGGAGGGGTCAATGGGAAGCAGAACAGGGCCATTTCGAGTCTAACTTGGTGAAATTTGCACCAGCCCGGCTGCGGTGAGGGCGGTGGCGAGCGGGCGGAGCTGCGGGGCATAGGCGTGCCATGCCGTGTCGTGCCCGGGGCGGATCGGCTGGCGGACCTGCGCGGCACTGGCGGTCAGCACAGCGCCCGTCGCGTGATGCGGGGTGAGGCAGTCCTCGGACCAGTCCAGGCCCAGATCGCCGATCAGCCGGCGGATCGCCTGTTCTGGCTCGGAGGTCAGGGTGGCGTAGTCGAGACTGAGGAGCCGTGGTTCGAACCGGGTGGACCATGCCGCCGTCATCTCCTGCGCGAGGCGCATGAAGGCGGCGATGTCCACGACGTCATGGGCGAACCCGTTGCCGCGCCCGCCGAACATGTGGCGGTAGAGCGACCAGCCGACGGCCATCGGGTTGCGGTGGAGGTGAACGGCGCGCGCCTCTGGCAGGGCGGCGAGCACAAGGCCGAGCCAGCGGAAGTTCAGCGGCATCTTGTCCACCACGATGGGCTGCCCTTCGGCCCGCTGGTGCAGCCCGGCACGGACCTCCTCGCGGAAGGTCCGGAAGACATCGGGTGCGACGTGACCCTCGCCGCGCGCCTGTGTCTCGCGCAGCAGGCGGGCGGCGGCGGTGGTGACAATGGAGAGTTCGCCGCAGGGGCGCACGCCGGGCGACCCGGCGAGGATACGTTCCACGAGGGTCGTGCCGGAGCGGGGCAGCCCGGTGACGAAGATCACCCTTGGCCCGGGGGGAGGTTCGTCGGGCAGCGGGGGCAGGTCGGCGCAGAGCTTCATCACCGCGCCGCTGACCGCGATGTCGCGGGTGATATCGTAGCCGAGCCATGCCTTGCGCAGCCGGTTCGCGGTGACGAGGTGGCCAAAGGCCTCGTCCCGTTCGCCGAGGTCGTCGAGAGCGCGGAACAGGGCGAAGTGGAGCGGCGCCTGCGCAGGGTCCGCGCCAGCGCGGCGCGCCTGAGCGCGGAGGTCGGCGAGGTGGGGCTCTCCCGGGTGGTAGGTGATGGCGCGCGAGAGGTTGTGGTGCAGGTCGGCAGAGGCGGGGGCAAGGACGAGGGCCTGCCGGAAGTACGCGGCGGCGGCGGGCCGGTCGTCCTGCGCGAGGGCGAGGATGCCGAGGTGGTTGAGGGGGCCAGCATCGGCGGACCCGTGACCCAGAGCGGCGCGGTGGCAGTTGGCAGCTTCCGTGACGCGCCCGAGGTCGCGCAGGCAGCGGCCCCGGAGATCGAGGGCGGCGGGCAGGGCCGGGCAGGCATCGAGAAGGCGGTCGACCGCGTTCAGCGCATCATCGGGGCGGCCGAGGCCGAGGCGGCATTCGGCCAGCGCCAGCCCGGCCTCGGCGTCTTCCGGTTGCCGGGCGAGCTCGGCCCAGAGCGGTTCTGCGGCCCCGAAGGCGCCGGACACCAGCAGCCGACGCGCCTCTGCCCGCTTGTCCGCGGGGTTGCCGGCGACCGTTCGCAGCCCCTCTCGCGCGGCGCGGTTGCCGGGGAAGCGCGTCAGGACCTCGCGGAACAGCCGTTCCGCCCCGGCACTGTCACCGGATCTGAGGGCGCGACGTGCTGCGCGCAGCGCGGTCCCGATGGATTGCGGGCTGGGCATGGCGTCTCCGACCGTGGTTCCTGGCCCCGGACCCTGCGGCAAAACCCCGAATATTCCGTCAACACGGCGCATCGGCCCGCACCAGTGCTCTGGCGGGGGGCGGCATGGCGCGCTAGGACGGGAGGATGAGCGACGATCCGATTCAGAACCCGACATCCCCGGCAAGGTCCCATGGGCGCAAGACGCTACGGCCCGTGCTGAAGCCGCGCGAGCTGATGACCCCGGCGCCTGACTTGAGCGGCGTGTGGAAGGCCAAGGTGCTGACCCTGTTCCCGAACGCCTTTCCCGGCGTGCTGGGAGAGAGTCTGACGGGGCGGGCCCTGACCGAGGGGCTGTGGCAGCTGGAGGCCATCGACCTGCGCGACTACGGGATCGGCAAGCATCGCAATGTCGACGATACGCCCGCCGGGGGCGGCGCGGGCATGGTGCTGCGCGCCGACGTGCTGGGCACGGCGATCGAGGATTGCATGGCGGGCGTCCGGGGCAACTGGCCGCTGATCTATCTGAGCCCGCGCGGGCGGCGGATGGATCAGGCGTTGATGCGGCGGCTGGCGCGTGCCGATGGCGTGACCCTGCTGTGCGGCCGCTTCGAAGGCGTCGACGAGCGGGTGCTGGAGCATTACGGCATCGAGGAGGTCAGCCTTGGCGATTTCGTCATGACGGGCGGCGAGATCGCGGCGCAGGCGCTGATCGACGCGACGGTGCGGCTGATGCCGAACGTGCTGGGCAACGCGGCCTCGACCGAGGAAGAGAGCTTTTCGCAGGGGCTGCTGGAACATCCGCAGTATACTAGGCCCGCCGAATGGCAGGGCCGCCCGATCCCCGATGTGCTGATGTCGGGCCATCACGGCGAGATCGCGCGGTGGCGCAGGCGCAAGTCGGAAGAGATCACCGAGGCGCGGCGCCCGGACCTGTGGCAGGCGCATCTCGATCGCGAGGCGGGTGGCGGCGACGACTGAACTCAGGTTGCCGCTGACGTCAGGTTAGTCATGACAGGCTGCCCGGGGACCGGCATGATCCGGCCGCATGACCCGGGGAGGCGACCTATGCGCATCGTGAAATATGTCCTGGCCGTGATCGGCCTGCTTGTGGTGGCGCTGGCTGCCGTGCTTGTCGTGAACACGCTACGCTACCGGCCCGCGCCGGTGACCGGGGTGGAGCCCTACAGCCTTGGGGTGGATGCCGAGGCAGCAGCGGGAACGCTGGCGCGCGCGGTGCAGTTCCGGACCGTGTCGGACGATCTGAGCCGCCCCGACTTTCCGGCCTTCCTCGCCTTTCTCGACGAGACCTTTCCGGGGGTGACGGCGGCGACCGAGAAGGTCGTGCTCGAGGCCAACACGCCGCTCTACAAGTGGCAGGGCAGCGATGACAGCCTGCCGCCGGTCCTGCTGGCGGCGCATTACGACGTGGTGCCGATCCCGCCGGGCTCCCTGGAGCGGTGGGATTACGATCCTTTCGCCGGTGAGATCGCCGACGGTTACGTCTGGGGACGCGGCACGCTGGACAACAAGGGCGCGCTGATCGCGCTGCTGACTGCCGCCGAGACGCTTGTCGGTCAGGGCTTTGCGCCCAAGCGAACGATCTATTTCAGCTTCGGCGGTGACGAGGAGATTGGCGGCGCGGGCGCCAAGGCGGTGGCCGCGTACCTGAACGGGCAGGGCGTCAAGCTGGCCTGGGCGCTGGACGAGGGCTCTTTCGTGCTCGACGGGATCATCCCCGGGCTGGACCAGCCGGTCGCCTCGATCAACCTGTCGGAAAAGGGCTACATGACCGCCCGGCTGGTGGCGACGGGGGCAGGGGGCCATTCCTCGATGCCGCCGCGCGTGACGGCGGTGGGGGAGCTGGCGGGCGCGCTGGACCGTTTGCAGAAGGCGCCGGTGCCGGGCGGGCTGACCGATGTTTCGGCCACCTTCTTCGACACGCTCGGCCGGTATTTCCCGTTCGGTCAACGCATCGTCTTTGCCAACACCTGGCTGTTCAAACCGGTACTGGAGGGCATCCTCTCCGGCTCGGCCTCGACCGACGCCATGCTGCGCACCACCACGGCGCCGACGATGCTGGAAGGCTCCAGCACCGAGAACGTGCTGCCGACGCGCGCGACGGCGGTGATCAACTTCCGCCTGCATCCGCGCGACAGCATCGACGACGTTGTGGCCCATGTGCATGAGGCGGTCGCCGACGAGGGGATCGCGGTGGAGGTCGACCGCGAGACCGCCGCGGAGGCCTCGCCGGTGTCGAGCGCGACATCGCAGGGGTACAAGGATATCGAGGGTTCGATCCTTGCCGCCTTCGGTCCGCTGGCGACCGTGCCGGGGCTGACCATCGCCGCGACCGACGCGCGCCACTATGCGATGGCCGCCGAGGACACCTACCGCATCAATCCCTTCAAGATCACCGGGGACGACCTCGAGCGGTTCCACGGCATCAACGAGCGGCTCTCGATCGAGAACCTCGGGCTTGGCATCGACTTCTACGGCGCGCTGCTGAGCAAGCAGTAGGCGCGCCGCGCGCCGACTTGATCGCCGTCAAGGCAGCGCCTCCCGTGATGTGATCTCTTCAGAGGAAGAGTTGCGTCACGGGGAGACGGTGCCATGAAGCTGCTGGTTGGCTACGCCACGACAGAGGGGCAGGCGCGCAAGATCGCGCGGCATGTCGCGGATCGGCTTTCGGATCTTGGACACATGGTCGAGCTCTTGCCCCTAGCGGAAGCCGAGGGGTTGGACCTCGCGCGGTTCGACCGGGCGATCCTCGTGGCCTCGGTCCACGTCGGGCACTACCAGACGGCGCTGGCGGCCTTCGTCGTCGCGCAGCGGGAGGCGCTGGCCGCCATGCCGACGCTGTTCCTGTCCGTCTCGCTTGCGGCTGCGGGGCATGACGCGGCGGACTGGCTGGGGCTGGACGAGGTGCTGGCCGATTTCACCGAGGCGACGGGCTGGACCCCCGGACATGTCGAGCAGGTGGCGGGCGCCTATGCGCCGGAGCGCTACGACATCCTGCGCCGCTTCGTCATGCGGCGCATCGTGGCCCGCAAGGACCCCGGCGCCGACCTTGACCACGGCAGGGAATACACCGACTGGCCCGCGCTTGACGGAGCGGTGGACGGGTGGCTCGAAGCCTAGGGCGTTTAGCGCGGCACGAGGGCCCGTGGTGCATGTAAGTATCACGTCAACGTGACAGAAACTGCGACCTTGTGTCGCCACGATTCCGTGCTACGCTCTTTCCTTAGGGAGGAACGTTAACATGCTTGTATTCGCGATCGGACTGTCCATAGGGCTTTTCATCATGACCCCGCTCATCGCCATGGTGCTCGTCGCCGGTGCGGTGTCGCGGCAGACCAGGGAAGGCGAGGCCGAGGCGCCGCGTTCGCGCCAGGATGTCCGCGCCGGCCTGCGGGTCTACGAGGGCGGTCTGCGCAAGGTCACCGGCTGACCGACACGGACTGACCCCGCCCAAGTGGCGGGGAGTCGCGGCGGAGGAGGTCGCGACAACAGGCTCCCGGGCGTCACGTCCGGGAGCGATCTGTACTTGATCCACCAGAGATATTGCCGTAAGCAGCGCCGATCCGGATTGGCTTTGGCGAATCCGGTGGTTCGCCATTGCATCCAATGCTGCCCGGCCTTCTTCCGCCACCGGCAGCGCGAGACGCGGACACCCGAAGGAACCGACGACCTGATCTCTGGCGGGCGCGCGCCCTTGGCGCAGCGGACCCGGACGAAGACCAAGAGCTCTCTGGCCGCGTAACCTCTGTGGGCAAAACCACGGGCATGATCTAGGAGACGATGCGATGGATCTGATCGCACAACTCGAGGCGGAGCAAATTGCCGCCCTGGGGAAAACCATCCCCGATTTCAAAGCCGGCGACACCATTCGCGTCGGCTACAAGGTGACCGAAGGCACGCGGACCCGCGTGCAGAACTACGAAGGCGTCTGCATCAGCCGCAAGAACGGCAAGGGCATTGCCGGTTCGTTCACCGTTCGCAAGATTTCCTTCGGTGAAGGCGTGGAACGTATCTTCCCGCTCTACTCGACCAACATCGACAGCATCGAAGTCGTGCGCCGCGGTAAAGTCCGTCGCGCCAAGCTGTATTACCTGCGTGCGCGTCGCGGCAAGTCGGCCCGTATTGCCGAGGTGACCAACTACAAGCCCGCTGCGGGCGCAGAAGCGTAAGGAACCGGAGCGATGAGAAAAGACATCCACCCCGATTACCACCTGATCAACGTCAAGATGACCGACGGTACCGTGATCCAGATGAAATCGACCTGGGGCAAGGAAGGCGACCAGATGTCGCTCGACATCGACCCCACCGTGCACCCCGCATGGACCGGCGGCAGCTCGCGCCTGCTGGACACCGGCGGCCGCGTGTCGAAGTTCAAGAAGAAATACGAGGGACTCGGGTTCTGATCGCAGACCCCGGATCAATAAACGAAGCGCCGCTCCCTCGGGGGCGGCGTTTTTCGTTCTGCCTGCCGGATGGCGCGGCGGCGGGGCGGACGGGACTTGAGTATTTGGAAAGAGAAGAAGGCGGGCCCCGGTCACCAGCGCCGGTTCGTGCTATGCTGGGGGGCGAGACGACTTGGTCTCAAGGCATGGGAGGACAACGAGATGATCATGCGGATTTTTCAGGTCGTGGTGCGCCCGGGCAAGGAGGAGGAATTCGGGCGCTTCTTTCACCAGACGGCGATCCCGCTGATGAAGCGGACGCGCGGCCTTGCGCAGGTGCTGCCCGGGGCGGCGCGCCCCGAAAGCCCGAGGGAGTTCAGCTTTGTCATGGTGTGGGAGGACCTGCACGCGCTCAAGGCCTTCGTCGGCGAGGACATCGCGAGCCCGCATATCGACGCGGCGGAGGCGGAGCTGGTCGAGTCGCGCACCATCCGGCACTACGATCTGGTCGGGGCGTGAGGGACCTGAGTATTTGGGGAGAAAAGATGCAGGGCGGGACCGCCCTGTCGCGGAACGCATTGCGCCTGACAGGACGGCCGTCGAATACAGGAGAGACACCTGTCGATGGGTGACCCCTGGAGCGATATTGCCTGCGACTGGGACGGCAGGCCGGAGGTCGGCGACAAGACCTTTGGACTGGCGACGGAGTTGGTGACCGCACTGCGTGCGAAAGGGTGCCTGCCGAAAGCGGCTGGGGTCGGCTACTGGCCGACCATCCGTTTGGTCTGGGACGGGGGGGACCTGCGAGATCGAGGTTTTCGATGACCACTTCGAGCTTACTCGGCTGGATGCCAAGGGCGCCCCGGGTGGTTTCGAGGTCACGGAGTTCGACGCAAAGGTGCCGGGCGCCATTTCAGCTCTGGTGGTCGCCCTCTTGGCGGGCCGGGCGGCCTAGAACAGCCCTTCGGGCGGGTCGGCGACGATGCGGCCTGCCGCGAGGTCGACGGTGGGCACGTTCACCAGCGTGAAGGGGAGCAGAACGGAGTCCTTCCCGGCCGGGCGGATTTCCAGCAGGTCGCCGGCGCCGTGGTTCTGCACGGCGATGACCTTGCCCAGTTCAGCACCGCCGGTGTCATAGGCGGTCAGGCCGATCAGGTCGGCATGGTAGAATTCGTCATCCGGCAGCGAGGGCAGCCGGTCGCGCGGGGCGTAGAGCTTCAGGCCTTTCAGCGCGTCGGCCTGTTCCTTGGTGGCGACCCCGCCGAGGTTGGCGGCAAAGCCGTTGTTGATCGCGCGGGTCAGCTCGAGCGTGTAGCTGCGGCTGCCGTCCTCGGTGAGGAGGGGGGAGTAGTTCCCGATATCCTCGGGGATGGCGCAGAAACTCTTGATGCGCACCTCGCCGCGGACGCCGAAGGCCCCGGCTATGGCACCGACACAGATCAGCTCGGACATGGCGCACCCGTCATGAAGGATGGAACGGGGCGGCGGGCCGATGCCCGCCGCCCGACGCACGGATTACTCCGCGGAGGCTTCCTCGGCCGGAGCGGCAGCGGCTTCGGCTGCTTCCGCTTCCTTGGCGGCCTTGGCTTCGGCGCGCTCCTGGGCTTTCTTGCCCGGGGTGCCTTTCTTGGGGTTGTTGCGGTCGGCCTTCTCGCTCACGCCGGCTGCTTCGAGCATACGGGCAACGCGGTCGGTCGGGGTCGCGCCCTGGTCGAGCCAGTACTTGATGCGCTCCACGTCCATCTTGACGCGGTCTTCGCTGTCCTTGGCGAGCAGCGGGTTGTAGGTGCCCAGCTTCTCGATGAAGCGGCCGTCGCGCGGCATGCGCGAGTCAGCAGCGACGATGCGGTAGAAGGGGCGCTTTTTCGAGCCGCCGCGGGCGAGACGGATTTTCATAGCCATTGGGGTATCTCCTTGTGAATGGCGGTGTGACGGGACAGTCCCGTCAGGATTGGTGTTTCTCGTGGTGGTGGATGACTTCCTGAATGATGAAGTTCAGGAAAGCCTTGGCGAACTCGGGGTCGAGGTCGGCCTTGATCGCCAGGTCTTCGAGCCGTGCGATCTGCTGCGCCTCGCGCGCGGGATCGGACGGGGGAAGGTCGTGTTCGGCTTTCAGTTTCCCGACAGCCTGCGTGTGCTTGAACCGCTCGGCCAGCGTGAAGACGAGGATCGCGTCAAGCCGGTCGATGCTTTCGCGGTGCCCTTTCAGGAGCGTTGCCGCGCGGGTGATCACGTCGTCAGTCAATGGCCCAGCCTTTCGGTTTGAACAGCGGATCGGCGTAGTGGCCGATTTCCATTTCGATGCCGTGGGCGAGCTGGCTGTTCTCCAGCGCGCGCGGCGCGGGGTGGCGATAGACCGCGTCGTTGCCGTCGATCGTCGCCGCCTCCGGATCCTTTCTGGCGCCAAGGCGCTCGGCCAGCCGGATGCTGTCGAGGTTCTTGGGGTCGATGTAGCTGACGGCGGTTTCCCAGCCGTTGCGGTAGAAGTAGCCGCGCACCGCGTGGGTGGCCTCCAGCGCGTAGCCCTTGCCGGCCTTGTCAGGCCAGATGATCCAGGCGATCTCGCGCTCGGGCCAGCGGGCGGGCTGCCAGCCGCCGGCCATGCCGTAGGTCTCGTCGGTGGCGCGGTCGCGGATCATCCACATGCCGAAGCCGCGGATCTCCCAGTGGCCGATCTCGGCGGCATAGAGCATCCAGGCCTCGTAGGCGTTCAGCGGCCCGCCCATGAACCGCGAGCGGTAGGAGGCGAAGGTGGCCTTGAAGTCCGGGTAGTCCTGCGGCTCGGGGCCGCGCAGCGAGAGGCGCCGGGTTTCGATCGTCGGGATGGAGGCGAGGTTCATGCGGGCACCTCCGCAACGCGGGGGTGGCGCCAGACCTTGCAGGCGTGGCCCATCACCTCGCCGTCCCGCTCGATCACCGCGCCGAGCCGCGCCGCGAGGGCGGCGGAGCGGTGGTTGTCGGGAACGATGTAGGAGATCACCCCGTCGAGCCCCTGGTGGCGGGCGGCATGGTCGCGGGCGGCCAGCGCCGCCTCGTAGGCATAGCCCTTGCCCTCGAAGCCCTCGAAGACGTGCCAGCCAAGTTCGGGTTCGTCCCAACCGTCGTTGAAGATCATGCCGACGCGGCCCGCCGTGGCGCCAGTGGCGCGGTCTTCGAGCATCCACATGCCGTAGCCGCGCAGCGCCCAGTGGCCGAAGGTGTTGAGGAACCCGCCCCAGGCGCGGGCGCGCGGGTAGGGGCCGCCGACCCATTTCGCACGGTCGGAGGCGCTGAAGGCAGCGAAGGCCTCGAAGTCGCGTTCCTCGGGGCCGCGCAGGATCAGGCGCTCAGTCTCGATGACGGGGATGTCCTCGATCATGCGTAGGCCTCCATCCCGCCCTCGCCAAGCGCCTCGGGCGCCGGGTGGCGCCAGACGTGCATCAGCCCGTGGCGCTGGTGGGTGAAACTGCCGTCGCGGGTGCAGCCGAGTCGTTCGGCCACGCGGGCCGAGCCGGTGTTTTCGGGCTTTACCAGACTGATGGCCGTGGCCCAGCCGAGGACGTCATAGGCAAAGCCGCGGGCGGCGGTGCCGGCCTCGGTGGCATAGCCGCGACCCTCGTGGCCATCGAAGAGATCCCAGCCGATTTCGGGCTCGGGCCAGCCGAAGGGGCAGAACAGGCCGACCATGCCGATGGTCTCGCCGCTGTCGCGCGCCTCGACGATCCAGCGGCCGAAGCCCTTGAGCTGCCAGTGTCCCGCCTCCATCGCCAGCATCCGCCAGGCGGCCTCGTCACCGAGGGGGCCGCCGACGAAATGCGAACGTTCGCCCGCGTAGAAGGCGGCGAAGGGCGCGAAATCGCGCTCTTCCGGCGCCCGCAGGATCAGTCGCTGGGTATGGAGGGTGGGGATCTGCATCAGCCGCGCATCCTCACGGCCCGCAGCGCGGCCGGATGCCGGGGAAGCCTCCGGCGGGGATATTTATGACCCAAAGAAGCCATGGTCACTTCTTCTTGCCGAAGCCGGAGAGGCCCGAGGGCAGGCCCATGCCACCGCCGCCGAGGCCCGGCAGCCCGCCGCCGGGCAGCTTGCCGCCCATCTGCTTGGCCGCTGCCTCGAGCGCCTTGGGGTCCATCTGGGAGGGGTCCATGCCGCCGGGCAGGCCGCCCTTGCCGAACATGGCCTTCATGGCCTGTTTCATCATGCCACCCTTGCCCATCTTGCCCATCTTCTTCATCACGTCGCCCATCTGGCGGTGCATCTTCAGAAGCTTGTTGAGGTCGGAGACATCCATGCCCGCGCCGGCGGCGATGCGCTTCTTGCGCGAGGCCTGCAGGAGGGCCGGATTGGCGCGTTCCTTCTTGGTCATGGACTGGATCAGGGCGATCTGGCGCTTGAGCACCTTGTCGTCGAGCCCGGCATCCTCGGCCTGCTTGGCCATCTTGCCCATGCCGGGCATCATGGACATCATGCCTTCCATGCCGCCCATCTTGAGCATCTGTTCCAGCTGCATGCGCAGGTCGTTCATGTTGAACTGACCCTTCATCATGCGCTTCATCATCTTCTCGGCCTGTTCGGCCTCGATGGTTTCCTGCGCGCGCTCGACGAGGCTGACGATGTCGCCCATGCCGAGGATTCGGCCCGCGATACGCTCGGGCTCGAAGGTCTCGATGGCGTCCATCTTCTCGCCGAGGCCGACGAAGCGGATCGGCTTGCCGGTGATGGCGCGCATCGAGAGCGCGGCGCCGCCGCGGCCGTCGCCATCCATCCGGGTGAGGACAACACCGGTCACGCCGATCTTGTCGTCGAATTCGGTCGCGACGTTCACCGCGTCCTGACCGGTGAGGCCGTCGACCACCAGCAGCGTCTCGCGCGGGCTTACCACGTCGCGGACATCGGCGGCCTGCTGGATCAGCTCGGCGTCGATGTGCAGGCGGCCGGCGGTGTCGAGCATGTAGACGTCGTAGCCGCCGAGGGAGGCCTGGGTCTTGGCCCGTTTGGCGATCTGGACCGGGTTCTCGCCCTTGACGATCGGCAGGGTGTCGACGCCGATCTGCTTGCCGAGGATCGCCAGCTGCTCCATGGCCGCCGGGCGGTTGGTGTCGAGCGAGGCCATCAGAACGCGCTTGCCGTCGCGTTCCTTCATCCGCCGCGCGAGCTTGGCGGTGGTGGTGGTCTTGCCCGAGCCCTGCAGGCCGACCATCAGGATCGGCGCGGGCGGGTTGTCGATCTTGAGTTTGCCGGGGTCCTCGTCACCGCGCAGCACGTCGATCAGCGCGTCGTGCACGATCTTGACGACCTGCTGGCCCGGGGTCACCGACTTGGTGACCGCCTGGCCTGTGGCCTTGTCCTGCACCGCCTTGACGAAATCGCGCGCCACCGGCAGCGAGACGTCGGCCTCGAGCAGGGCGACGCGCACTTCGCGCAGGGCGGTCTTGACGTCCTCTTCCGAGAGCGCGCCCTGTTTCGTCAGGCGGTCGAAGACGCCGGAGAGGCGTTCTGACAGGCTTTCAAACATGTTCCGGCTCCTTAAGACCGTTGACCTTTGCCCCCTACTTAGGAAGGGGACGCGAAATGCACAAACGCCCCCACGGGCGTAACACGCTGGTGGGGGGCGATCCCTGCATGGCAAGGGACCGGAAGACAGATCTCTTCCGGATGTTCAGGCGGGCAATAGGCTGTCGGGGGCTGCGAGTCAAGGCTCGCGGTCGAGCCGGGCCGTGACCGCCCTGGCGATGCGGGCCGCCGCGATGCAGGCAGGCAAGGCGCGCCGCCTATTGGCTGGGCAATGCGCGGGCACCGCGCGCCGGATGTCGCTCCTGTCGTTGCGGCACCGGCGGAAAGCGCCTAGCGATTCCCCAATGACCTGAAGGAGAGGCCGCGATGCGCAACCTGGACCCCGTGAACTACGTCTCGCCGGAAATTCACCGCGAGGACGTGAAGACCATCTTTGCCGCCACTTGGCAGCTTGTCTGCCCTGTCTCGCGCCTGAAGGAGCGCGGGGACTACGTGGCGACCGAGATCGCGGGAAACAAGGTGTTCGTGGTGATGACCCGCGACGGCATCCGGGCCTTTCGCAATGTCTGCCGCCATCGCGGCGCGCGGCTGCTGCCCGAGGGGGCGGGGCGCTGTTCGACCCTCAGGTGCCCCTACCACCAGTGGGTCTGGGGCGAGGACGGGTCGCTGCTGAACGTGCCGTTCTGGGGCGATGATCCGGAGTTCAACAAGGACGACTGGGCGCTCGACACCGTCGCCTTCGACACATGGCGCGGGCTGCTGTTCGTCTGCCTCGCGCCGGAGAAGACACTGGCCGAGCAACTGGGCGCGGTGGTGCCGGAACTGCAGGACGAGCCGATGGAGACCTACAGCTGGATGCAGGAGGAACGGCTGGTCTTCGATGCGAACTGGAAGATCTACACCGACAACTTCGTCGAGGGCTATCACATCCCGGGGATCCACCCGGAGTTTCACCGGGCCATCGAGTTCGACCGGTTCGAGACCACGGCGCATGAGGGCATGGTGCGTATGACCGCGCCGCCGCGCGAGGGCTTGTTCTATCGCGGCAAGTGGCTGTGGATGTGGCCGAACTGGACGCTGTCGCTGTTCGAGGGCGGCATGAACACCAGCCGCATCAACCCGATCGACCATCGCCGGACCGAGCTGATCTACAACTTCTACTTTGCCGATACCTCCGAGGCCGCTGCGCCGAAGCGGGCCAAGACCATCGCCGACAACCTTGCCGTGGTGCGCGAGGATTTCGAGGTCTGCCTCGAAACCCAGAAGAACTATGAAAGTGGCGGTTATCGGTCCGGGCCGCTGTCGCCGCGTCACGAGGCGGGGGTCAAGTACTTCCAGGATCAGCTGCGCGCGGTTGGGGCGCGCTGAGGCCCGACAGCCGCAATTATGGGCTGGCAGGGCCCCGGTGAGGGGGCCGTGCCGGTCCGGTCGGGGGGGCTCTGGGCTATTCCGCCGCGAGCCCGGCGGTTGCCTCGGGCCGGTAGTTCAGGATCGGCGCCAGCCAGCGTTCGGCCTCTTCCAAGTCCATGCCCTTGCGCGCGGCATAGTCGGCGACCTGATCGCGTTCGACCTTGGCCACGCCGAAGTAGTAGGATTCCGGGTGCCCGATGTAGAGGCCCGAGACTGAGGAGCCGGGCCACATGGCCATGCTCTCGGTGAGTTGCACGCCGGTATTGGCCTCGGCGTCCAGCAGGTCGAAGAGGGTTCGCTTCTCGGTGTGGTCCGGTTGCGCGGGATAGCCCGGCGCGGGCCGGATGCCGCGATAGGGTTCGCCGATCAGTTCCTGCGGATCGAAGGTCTCGTCCGGGTCGTAGCCCCAGAACTCGCGCCGCACGCGCTGGTGCAGCATCTCGGCCATCGCCTCGGCAAAGCGGTCGGCGAGGGCCTTGACCATGATCGCGCCGTAGTCGTCGCCCGCCTTTTCGAAGCGTTCGGCGATGGCGGATTCCTCGGGGCCAGCCGTGACCACGAAGCCACCGACCCAGTCGGCCACGCCTTCGGGCGCCACGAAGTCGGCAAGGGCGAGGTTGGGGCTGTCCTTCCGCTTGGCCGTCTGCTGGCGCAGAGTGTGCAGAGTGGCGAGAGGCGCGGAGCGGTCGGCGCCGGTGAACAGGCGGATATCGTCGCCGTCGCGGTTGGCAGGCCAGAACCCGACCACGGCACGCGGACCGAACCAGCGCTCGCCGATGATCTGCTGCAGCATCGCCTGCGCGTCGGCGAAGAGGGCGCGGGCGGCCTCGCCGTAGGTCTCGTTCTCGAGGATACGGGGGTAGACGCCCTTCAGTTCCCAGGTCTGGAAGAAGGGGGTCCAGTCGATGTAGCGCGCGATCTCGGCGAGGTCCCAGTCCTCGATCACCTTCGCGCCGGTAAAGGCGGGTTCGGCGACCGAGTAGCCGGTCCAGTCGATCTTCATCGCGTTCGCGCGGGCCGCAGCCAGCGGCAGGCGCGCCTTGGCACGCTCGGCGCGTTCGTGGCGCTCGGCCACCTCGGAGTACTCGGCCCGGATGCCCGCCACGTAGTCGTCGCGCTGGGTATTGCTGAGCAGCGAGGACACTACACCGACCGCGCGGCTGGCATCGGTGACGTAGATCGCCTGATTGCGGGTGTAACGCGGGGCGATCTTGACCGCCGTGTGGACCTTGGAGGTCGTCGCGCCACCGATCAGCAGCGGTACATCGAAGTTCTCGCGTTCCAGCTCGGTGGCAAGGTGCACCATCTCGTCCAGCGACGGGGTGATCAGGCCGGAGAGGCCGATGATGTCGACATCATGCGCGCGGGCCTCTTCGAGGATCTTCTGGGGGGAGACCATGACGCCGAGGTCGATGATCTCGTAGTTGTTGCAGGCCAGCACGACGCCGACGATGTTCTTGCCTATGTCGTGAACGTCGCCCTTGACCGTCGCCATCAGGACCTTGCCCGCGCTGCTGCGCTGGTCACCTCCGTTCAGGCGCTTTTCCTCTTCCATGTAGGGCAGCAGGACGGCCACCGCCTGCTTCATCACGCGGGCGGATTTCACCACCTGCGGCAGGAACATCTTGCCCGCGCCGAAGAGGTCGCCGACCACGTTCATGCCTGCCATCAGCGGCCCCTCGATCACGTCGAGCGGCTTGTCGGCGGACTGGCGGGCGGCCTCGGTGTCTTCCTCGACGAATTCGGTGATGCCGTTGACCAGCGCGTGCTCCAGCCGCTTCTCGACCGGCCACTCGCGCCATGCGAGGTCGCGCTTCTTCTCTTCGCGGGCGCCGCCGCGGAAGCGTTCGGCGATGTCCAGCAGGTTCTCGGTGGGGTTGCCGCCGTTGGCAGGGGTGCGGTTCAGCACCACGTCCTCGCAGGCTTCGCGCAGGTCGGGGTCGATCTGGTCGTAGACCGCCAGCTGACCGGCGTTGACGATGCCCATGTCCATGCCCGCCTTGATGGCGTGGTAGAGGAACACCGCGTGCATGGCTTCCCGCACCGGCTCGTTGCCGCGGAAGCTGAACGACAGGTTCGAGACGCCGCCGGAGATATGGCAGTGCGGTAGGTTCTGCCGGATCCAGCGGGCCGCCTCGATGAAGTCGACACCGTAGTTGTCGTGTTCCTCGATGCCCGTGGCGACGGCAAAGACGTTCGGGTCGAAGATGATGTCCTCGGGCGGGAAGCCGACCTGCTCGGTCAGGATCCGGTAGGCCCGCGCGCAGATCTCGGTCTTGCGCTGGAAGCTGTCGGCCTGGCCCTGCTCGTCGAAGGCCATGATCACGACGGCGGCGCCGTAGGCGAGGCAGAGCGAGGCGTGGTGGAGGAACGCCTCTTCGCCTTCTTTCAGCGAAATCGAGTTCACCACCGGCTTGCCCTGCACGCATTGCAGGCCCGCCTCGATCACCTCCCACTTGGAGCTGTCGATCATGATCGGGACGCGGGCGATGTCGGGCTCGGCGGCGATGAGGTTCAGGAAGTCGATCATCGCCTGTTTCGAGTCGATCAGGCCCTCGTCCATGTTGATGTCGATGATCTGGGCGCCGTTCTCGACCTGATCGCGCGCGACGTCGAGCGCAGCGGCGTAATCACGGTTGGTGATCAGCTTGCGGAAGCGGGCCGAGCCGGTGACGTTGGTCCGCTCGCCCACGTTCACGAAGGGAATGTCCTTCGTCAGAACGAAGGGTTCGAGCCCGGAGAGGCGGAGGAGGGGGTCATGCATCGGCGGTTTCCTCGATCCGGCGGGGCGCGTAGCCGGCGACATGCTCGGCTATCGCGCGGATATGCTCTGGGGTGGTGCCGCAGCAGCCGCCCACGACGTTCACGAGGCCTTCGCGGGCAAAGACCTCGACCTTGCGGGCGGTATCCTCGGGCTCTTCGTCGTACTGGCCGAAGGCGTTGGGGAGGCCCGCGTTGGGATAGGCGCAGACCAGCGTGTCGGCGACACCGGCCAGTTCGCTCAGGTGCGGGCGCATCGCGTCGGCGCCGAGGGCGCAGTTGAGGCCCACGGTGAAGGGGCGGGCGTGGCGCACCGAATGCCAGAAGGCGGTTGGAGTCTGGCCCGAGAGGGTGCGGCCGGAGGCGTCGGTGATGGTGCCCGAGATCATGATCGGCAGGCGCTGCCCGATCCTGGCGAAGCTTTCGAAGGCGGCGAAGATCGCGGCCTTGGCGTTCAGCGTGTCGAAGATGGTCTCGATCAGGATCAGGTCGGCACCGCCCGCGATCAGCCCGTCGATCTGCTGGCCATAGGCGAGGCGCAGGTCGTCGAAGGTGACGGCGCGATAGCCCGGGTCGTTCACGTCGGGGCTGATCGAGGCGGTGCGGTTGGTCGGGCCGACCGCACCGGCGACCCAGCGCGGCTTGCCGTCCTCTGCGGTGGCCCGGTCCGCCGCGCGCCGGGCAACCTGCGCGCCCGCGACGTTGAGGTCGTGGACCGCCGCCTCTAGCCCGTAGTCGGCCTGAGCGATGGTGGTGGAGGAGAAGGTGTTGGTCTCGAGGATATCCGCCCCCGCCAGCGCGAACTTCAGCTGGATGTCCTCGACCGCCTGCGGCTGTGTCAGGACCAGAAGGTCGTTGTTGCCCTTCTGCGGGTGGTCCGATTGGTGGTGACGGCAGCCGGGGCCGTGGATGTGCCCGTTCGCGGTGAAATCCTCCTCGGTCATGTTCAGCGTCTGGATCATCGTGCCCATCGCGCCGTCGAGAATGAGGATGCGCTCTCGCGCCGCCTGTTCGAGGGCGGCGAAGGTTCGGGTTGGCGGGAGGGAATAGCTGTTCATGGCGGGACCTGCGTTGTCAGGTCCTGCAGATAGTCGCCCACCTGTAGGGGGTCAAATTCATATCCCGCGTCAAGATCATGAGCGTGCCTCATGATCTTGACGGTGTGCCGAGGCTAGAGCATGCGCCGCCGTTCCCGCGCGCCACCCCGGCGGCGGGGACTGGGGAGCGAGAGGTCCATCGGTGCGGGCGGGCCCGACCTCGACTTGCGGAGCAGGTCGCAGAAGGTCGCGACCGCCGGATCGGTGGCGGCAAAGGGTTCCGCCATCCGCAGCGCGCGGTCGGCCTCGTCGGGGAAGCTTGCGCCCGGCCTAAGCCAGGCGAGCCATTGCAGGTAGCCGAGCTTGCCCAGCTCGACGGCGCGTTCCGGGGTGTCGGCCCGGCTTTGCAGGGTGGTGATCGTTCGTTCCAGCAGCATGCGCCCTCCGCGCAGAAGTGGCGGGGCCGGAAACGGGCAACGATGTCGGCGGACTGTATCGGTCCATGGCGCTGCCTCCGCTCCGGGCGACCCCGCCCGGTTCCAGGTGACTGCGGCGCGGGAACCGCGCCGGAGATGGCAGGTCTCCTGACTTGCGGGTCGATGCAGTCCCGAACCTTCCCGGGCCGGGGCCCAGTGGCGTTCTACGGGACGGCTCTCCGCCTACAGTTGCGGGGGCAGTCGCGGAATTGGGCCTTGGCCCGCACCGCGTTCCCTTTTCAGCCGGCCCTCTCGGGCCGGCACCATCGTTGGGATGAATGGCACATTGCGCGCGTGCTGTCCACGGCGCGGGCCTAGACCTCGACCTCCACGGCGCCGATCGGATGCGAGCAGCAGGCAAGGATGTAGCCCTCGGCGATGTCGTCGTCGGAAATGCCGCCATTGTGAACCATGTGCACCTCTCCCGCGGTCTTGCGGATCTTGCAGGTGCCGCAGAGCCCGAAGGTGCAGCCCGAGGGGATGTTGAGCCCGGAGCTGCGTGCGACGGCAAGCACCGTGTCGGTTTCGGCGCAGGAGGCGGTCACCCCGGAGAGGGCGAAGGAGATTTCCGCCGTCGCGTTCTGTTCGGGCACGGTGTCGTCGATGGGCGGCAGTTCCTCGGCGGTCGCGGCCGGGGCCTGGAAGCTCTCCTGGTGATAGCGCTCCATGTCGAAGCCCATGCCCTGCAGCGCTTCGCGCACGGCGAGCATGAAGGGTTCGGGGCCGCAGCAGAACACTTCGCGTTCGAGGTAGTCGGGCGCCATGAGGCCCAGCATCAGCTGGTTCAACTGACCCTGATACCCGGTCCAGGGCGCGAAACGGTCGGGGGTTTCGACGACCCATTTCAGCTCGATCCCCGGCACCCGGCTGGCCATGTGTTCCAGCCGCTCGCGGAAGATGATCTCCGACGGGCGACGTGCGCAGTTGATGAAGACCACGTCGGGTTCCGACCCGAGGTCGAACATGTAGGTGGTCATCGCCATCATCGGCGTGATGCCGGAGCCCGCCGAGATGAACAGGTATTTCTCGGCCGGGTGGGACATGTGCGAGAACAGTCCGGCGGGGCCCACCGCGCGGATCTGAACCCCCGGCGCGAGGTTGTCGAGCATCCAGCGGGTGCCGATGCTGGTGTCCTGCGCCTTGGCGGTGATCGAGATCGACCGGGGTCGCGAGGGTGAGGAGGAGATGGTGTAGGTGCGGTAGACCGGGCCGCCGGGGGCCGGGATCTCGAGCGTCAGGAACTGGCCGGGCAGGTAGTTGAACAGGGCGTCGGACGGGGCGCGGAAGGTGAAGGTCGCCACGTTGGGCACCTCGGGGATGATCGAGACGCATTCCAGCATCTCGGCATCCTTCCAGATGGCCCGTTCGGCGAAGGGGCTGAGGTCGTTCATCGTATTACTCCGCCGCCATCCGCAGGGTCGTCAGGCGGTTGCTCATGGTGTTGCAGTACCAGTTCACGAACCCCATCACCCCGGTCTCGTGGATCGGCGAGTAGGGTCCGGGTTCGTAGGCGGGCGAGTTGATGCCGTGCTGGTTGTCCTCGACCACGCGGCGGTCCTCGTCGTTCGTCGCGATCCAGACTTCGGTCAGGCGGTTCAGGTCGTAATCGACCCCCTCGACCGCGTCCTTGTTCACCAGCCACTTGGTGGTGACCTCGGTCGTGGTGGGCGAAAGCGGGGTGACCCGGAAGACGATGGAGTGATCCTGCAGGAAGTGGTTCCACGTGGTCGGGTAGTGGTACTTGAGCAGGGTGCCGGCGGCCTCGTCGCGGACCCGGCCAAGGAACCTGGTCACGCCCGGTTTCAGGTCCATCGTAAAGCTCTGCGCGCCGGGCAGGAGCGGCATCCGGGCCAGCCGGTACTGCATGTCGTCGGACATGCGGAACTGCGAGGGGTAGCCCTTGGCCTCCAGCCGGTCGAAGTGCTGTTGCAGGTGCGGGGGCGAGACGCCTTCCTCGATCCCGGTCACGGTGGGATCGTCGGTGAAGGAGCGGCAGAGGCCCGGGTGGTTGCCGCCGCAGTGATAGCATTCGCGGTTGTTTTCCCAGACCAGCTTCCAGTTGCCGTTCTCGACGATGGAGGTCGAGTGGGCGACCTTGGCGTTGGCAAGGTCGTGGACCTCGAGATAGGGGCGGGCGAGGTCGGCGAAGGTGTCGAAATCGGGCGCGGTATCCGCGAGGCAGATGTAGACGAGCCCGGCCAGTTCGCGGCAGTGGACGGGTTTCAGCCCGTGCTTGGACGCATCGAAATCGGGGCCCATCTCGCGGGCCCAGAGCAAGCGGCCGTCGAGTTCGTAGGTCCACTGGTGATAGGGGCACACCAGCTTGGGCGAGACGCCTTTGGCCTTGTTGCAGATCACCGACCCGCGGTGGCGGCAGGAGTTGTGGAAGGCCCGGATCACGTTGTCGGCGCCGCGCACGATGACGACGCCGTAGGCGCCAACCTGGTGGGTCACGTAGGCGCCGGGTTTTTCCAGCTCGCAGGCGGGAATCGCGAAGAGCCAGTCGCGGTAGAAGATGGTTTCCATGTCGGTGCGATAGATATCGGCGTCGGTGTAGAACGGTTGCTCCAGCGCGTGGCCGGGTTTGCGCCGCGCCAGCAGTTCGGTGATGGTAGTGCTCATGTCCTGGGCTCCTGCCGCATTCGCGGATTGGCTGTGCGGAGGGCGGCAAGCGCGGACAGGGCCGCAGGCAGGGGAGGAGCCGCGAACCGTTCCGGCGCCATGACCGCCACCCGCGGTTCGACGTCTGGCACAAGGCTGGTTTCCGGACTTGACCGTGGCCCTTGCGGGCCGGGGCGCAACGCCTTCCCGGGACTCCTCCTGCCCAGTGGCGAATGTTGCGTCCCGTGACGGTTTCACCGTTGCGGGGGCAGTGCCGGGTTTGCACCGGCTTCCCAATTCTCGGACCTAGGTCCGCACCTCGTGGTTTCTTGATACGCAGGTCGCTGCAGGTGCGATGCACGATTTGCGACCACGGCCTGCCCGAAAAAGACACGGGCGCAGGTTTTCGTCGCGGGGCCCCGGATCGGCCAGTGGGGCAAGGCGTTTCCGGCCTTTCGGAGGCGCGCGATGGCGGAGGATCTGCAGGATGGGTGCACTCCATATATTGACATCGATGTGGCGCAGAACCCAATATGAGGTTGCTTCGGTGCTCATGGGGTGACTCGTGGGCTAAGAGGGAAGCCGGTGAGGTTCCGGCACTGCCCCCGCAACTGTAAGCGGCGAGTCGCGGTTCGAATCCACTGGCGTTTTGCGCTGGGAAGGCGAACCAGAGGCGTTCGAGCCGCAAAGTCAGGAGACCTGCCGAGGCAAAGCGATGACGACCACGGCGGAGGGCCGGGCGCGCGGTTGGTTGCAGGTTGCGGCCAACGCCCGTGTCCCTTTCGCCCCGAGGCATAGAACTGGCAAGGGACAAGAACATGAGCATCACCGTCTACTCGAAACCGGCCTGCGTGCAGTGCACCGCAACCACCCGCGCCCTCGAAGCGCGCGGACTGGAGTTCGACCTGGTCGACCTGACCGAGGATGCGGCCGCGCTCGAGATGGTGCAGGGCCTTGGCTATCGGCAGGCTCCTGTCGTCGTTGCCGGTGATGACCACTGGGCGGGCTTTCGGCCCGACATGATCAACCGCCTGTCCTGATCCGATGGGAGGGCTGGTCTATTTCTCCAGCGGGTCGGGAAACACCGCCCGGCTGGTGGACCGGCTCGGCCTTCCCGCCCTGCGGATTCCGACACGCGCCGACAGCGAGCCGCCGGTGATGGCCGAACCCTTCGTGTTGATCTGTCCGACCTATTCGGACGGGGAGGGGCGCGGGGCTGTGGCCAAGCCGGTGATCCGGTTCCTGAACGTCGCCGCCAATCGCAGCCTGCTGGCGGGCGTTGTCGCCGGCGGCAACCGAAACTTCGGGGCGACCTTCGCCCTTGCCGGCGATGTCATCGCCGCCAAATGCAACGTCCCCGTGCTCTACCGTTTCGAGCTGGCCGGGACCGAAACCGATATCGCCCGGATCCGTGACGGGCTGAAAACCTTCTGGGGAACCCGATGCTTGACGCCAGCCTGACCAACGGTCTCGACTATCACGCGCTGAACGCGATGCTGAACCTCTACGATGCCGAGGGGAACATCCAGTTCGAGGCCGACAAGATGGCGGCGCGCCAGTACTTCCTGCAGCACGTCAACCAGAACACGGTGTTCTTTCACTCGCTGGACGAGAAACTCGGCTATCTGGTCGACGAGGGTTATTACGACGCGGGTGTGCTGGACCAGTATTCGCGGAATTTCCAGCGCGCGATCTGGGACGCGGCCTATGCCCGCAAGTTCCGGTTCCCGACCTTCCTCGGTGCCTTCAAGTACTACACCTCCTACACCCTCAAGACCCGCGACGGGCAGCGCTATCTCGAACGCTACGAGGATCGGGTGGTGATGAACGCCCTGACCCTCGCGCGCGGCGACGAGGACCTGGCGATGCGGCTGATGGAAGAGGTCCTGTCGGGCCGGTTCCAGCCTGCTACTCCGACCTTCCTCAACGCTGGCAAGAAGGCGCGGGGCGAGTTCGTCTCGTGCTTCCTGCTGCGGCTGGAAGACAACATGGAAAGCATCGGGCGGGGCATCAACTCGGCGCTGCAGCTTTCGAAGCGCGGCGGCGGCGTGGCGTTGATGCTGACCAACATCCGCGAGCACGGCGCGCCGATCAAGGGGATCGAGAACCAGTCCTCGGGCGTCATCCCGGTGATGAAGCTGTTGGAGGATTCCTTCAGCTATGCCAACCAGCTGGGCGCGCGGCAGGGGGCCGGGGCCGTCTATCTGAACGCCCACCACCCGGATATCCTGCGGTTCCTCGACACCAAGCGCGAGAACGCGGACGAGAAGATCCGGATCAAGACGCTGAGCCTTGGCGTGGTGATCCCCGACGTGACCTTCGAGCTCGCCAAGAAGAACGAGGACATGTACCTGTTCTCGCCGCATGACGTCGAAAAGGTCTACGGCAAGCCGTTCTCGGATATCTCGGTCACCGAAAAGTACGCCGAGATGGTGGGCAATCAGAAGATCCGGAAGAAGAAGATCAACGCGCGTCAGTTCTTCCAGACGATTGCCGAGATCCAGTTCGAGTCGGGCTATCCCTACATCATGTTCGAAGACACGGTGAACCGCGCGAACCCGATCGCGGGCCGGATCGCCATGTCGAACCTGTGCTCGGAAATCCTGCAGGTCAACGAGGCCTCGGAGTTCAACGACGACCTCAGCTATGCGCACATGGGCACCGATATCTCCTGCAACCTCGGTTCGATGAACATCGCACGCGCGATGGACGGTGGCGACCTTGCCGGGGCGGTCGGGACGGCGGTGCGCGCGCTGAACGCGGTCAGCGAGATGTCGGCGATCGACTCGGTGCCCTCGATCCGAAAGGGCAACGACGAGAGCCACGCCATCGGCCTCGGCCAGATGAACCTGCACGGCTTCCTCGCGCGCGAGCACATTCACTACGGCAGCCCCGAGGGGGTCGAGTTCACCTCCTGCTACTTCGCCGCCGTGTTGTTCCACGCGCTGACGGCCTCCTGCGCGCTGGCGCGCGAGAAGGGGACGCGCTTCAAGGGCTTCGAGGACTCCGCCTATGCCGACGGCAGTTTCTTCGAGAAGTACGTGACCCGCAGCTGGCGGCCCGAAGGCGCCGAGGTGAAGGCGCTGTTCAAGAAGTTCGGGATCACCTTGCCGTCGAAGAAGGACTGGGCCGCGCTGAAGGACGACGTCATGGCGCACGGGCTCTACAACCGCAACCTTCAGGCCGTGCCGCCGACCGGGTCGATCAGCTACATCAACTACGCCACCTCCTCGATCCACCCGATCACAGCCAAGATCGAGATCCGCAAGGAAGGCAAGATCGGCCGCGTCTACTACCCGGCGCCCTACATGACCGGCGAGAACCTCGAGTATTACCGCGACGCCTACGAAATCGGGCCCGAGGCCATCATCGACACCTATGCCGCCGCCACCGAGCACGTGGACCAGGGCCTGTCGCTGACCCTCTTCTTCCCGGCCGAGGCCTCGACCCGCGACATCAACCGGGCCCAGATCTACGCGTGGAAGAAGGGCATCAAGACGATCTACTACATCCGACTGCGCCAGGCCGCGCTGGAGGGAACCGAGGTGGAAGGCTGCGTGTCCTGCACGCTTTGAGAAAGACAGAGAGATGAAAGATACGCACCTGACCCGCCCCGTTCCCCGCGCGATCAACTGGAACCGTCTGCAGGACGACAAGGATCTGGAGATCTGGAACCGCCTGACCGCCAACTTCTGGCTGCCCGAGAAGGTACCGCTGTCGAACGACATCCAGAGCTGGTCGCAGCTGACCGAGGCCGAACAGACCCTGACCATCCGGGTCTTTACCGGTCTGACCCTGCTCGACACCATCCAGAACACCGTGGGGGCCCCGGCGCTGATGCCCGACGCGGCGACCCCGCATGAAGAGGCGGTGCTGACCAACATCGCCTTCATGGAGGCGGTGCATGCGCGCTCCTACTCCTCTGTCTTCTCGACCCTCTGCCGCACCGCCGAGGTGGACGAGGCCTTTCGCTGGTCGGCCGAGAACGAGCACCTGCAGGCCAAGTCGCGCCTGATCCTCGACGAGTACGATTCCGCTTCGAACCCGCTGAAGAAGAAGATCGCCAGCGTGTTCCTCGAATCCTTCCTGTTCTACTCCGGCTTCTACCTGCCGATGCACTGGTCGAGCCGCGCCCGCCTGACCAACACCGCCGACCTGATCCGCCTGATCATCCGCGATGAGGCGATCCACGGCTATTACATCGGCTACAAGTTCCAGCGCGCCATGGAGCGCCTGCCCGAGGCCGAGCGCACCGAACTCAAGGACTTTGCCTTTGCGCTGCTCTTCGACCTCTACGACATCGAGGCGCGCTATACGGAACAGCTCTACGACCCGCTGGGCCTGACCGAGGACGTGAAGCACTTCCTGCACTACAACGCCAACAAGGCGCTGCAGAACCTTGGCTTCGAGGCGCTGTTCCCCGACGAGGCCTGCCGCGTGAACCCCGCGATCATGGCCGCGCTCTCGCCCGGATCGGACGAGAACCACGACTTCTTCTCCGGCTCGGGCTCGAGCTATGTCATCGGCAAGACCGTGGCGACCGAGGACGAAGACTGGGATTTCTGAACCCGGACCAGAGACGCGCGGCGGACGGCGCCGCGCGTCTCTGTTGGGAAGGGGGAGGAATCGGTTGGCGCGAGCGGGTGTGCGGCCGGGGTGAGAGTCGCAGCCTGGGGCTGGGCCATCGAGGGGCTGGTTTTGCTTGGAAATGGTGCCCGGGGGCGGAATCGAACCACCGACACGAGGATTTTCAATCCACTGCTCTACCCCTGAGCTACCCGGGCACGGGGAAGGGCTCTGCCCTTCGGGTTTTGGCGTTCTAGGCGGATGTTGCGGGAGTGTCCAGAGCCTTTTTCAGGGTCTTTGCGTCAATGCGGTTTGCGTTGCGCTGCGTCGGCTTCTTCCTGCGCCTTTTCAAGGTCTTCGGGGTCTTCCGACGGGATCGCGTAGGAGCCGGTCAGCCAGCGGCCGAGGTCGCGGTCGGCGCAGCGGCGCGAGCAGAAGGGGCGGTATTTGCGGTCGGTCGGCTCGCCGCAGATGGGGCAGCTCATGACAGCACCTCGCGGAGCGGCACGCGGCCGCGTTTGCGCTGCAGTTCGAAGTGGCCCATCGGGGTCCAGCCGACCAGCACCGTCTCGTCGGTGTCGGTCTTGAAGGCGGCGCGCAGGGAGGATTCGAAGGTCTTGCGGTCCTTCTTGGCCATCGGGGCCGCGTCGATCACGATCTGCCCGCCGAGGCCGCGCACGCGCAGCACGCGGGGCAGGGCTCGGGCGCAGGCGATATTGGCCTTGAGCCCGGCGGCCAGCGAGGTGTCGGCGCCGGTGTTCACGTCGACGGCGACCAGCGCCCGCGTGGGTTCGACGTAGAGCGTGCCGCCCCCGGCGAGCGGTTCGGCGATGCCGAGCGCGGTGTCGATGGCGTCGAGCACGCCGTGATCGTCGAAGCCGCCGGGTTCGGTCACCACGTCGGCCGGTTCGCTCCACTCGCGCCAGGCCAGCGCATGGGGGCCGTCGCCCTCGGCCAGCACCTCGGTCTCGGTGCCGGTGTCGCCCATCACCTGGGCCGCGAGGGAGGCCATGGCGGCGATGTCCTCGGCGATCTCGTCCTCGTCCGCCCCGGCGCAGGCCGAGCGCAGGATCAGCCCGTGTTCGGCGCCGCCCATCTCGGCATGCGCGATCTCCAGCAGGCGGTCACGTTCTTCCTCGTCGCGGATCGCGCGCGAGATGTTGAGGCCGGGCGCCTCGGGCGTGACGATGGCATAGCGGCTCTTGAACAGCAGCCGGGTGGTGACCGGAATCGCCTTGCCCGGCTCCGCGTAGCTCGAGACCTGCACCAGCAGCAGCTCGCCCGGGGCCAACCCCTTGACCTGCCGCAGGAAGGCGGGGCCATCGGGGGTGGTCAGGAACATGCCGCCCTGTCCCTTGACGGGCCGGTCGGCGCGGGCGCGGTAGATGGTGCCGGGGGCGGGCGCATCGGCCTCGACCAGCAGGTCTTCGAGCTTGCCGTCGACCATCAGTGCCGCGGCTTCGCGGTCCTTGAGGTGGTCGAGGATGATGGTGCGGCCTTTCACGAGGCATCTCCATAGACAGGCAGGCCGGCGGCCTGCAGCAGGGTCGCGGTTTCGGCCAGTGGCAGGCCCACGATGCCAGTGAACGAGCCGGAAATCCACGGGATGAAGGCCCCGGCCATGCCCTGGATGCCATAAGCGCCCGCCTTGCCCTGCCAGTCGTTGCTGGCGAGGTAGGCGTTGAGCTCCTGATCGGACAGGCGCTTCATCTTGACCGAACTCACCACGTCCTTCTGCCAGATGCGCGCGCCGCGGCGCACGGCGACCGAGGTGATCACGTCATGACGGCGACCCGAGAGCTTGAGCAGGAATTCGGCGGCCTCGCCCGCGTCGGCCGGTTTGCCGAGGATTCGGCGGCCGAGGGCCACGGTGGTGTCGGCGCAAAGGACCACGTCATCCGACGCGGCCTCGACGGCCTGCACCTTTTCGCGGGCGATGCGCGCGCAATAGGGGCGCGGCAGTTCGCCGGGCAGGGGGTCTTCGTCGATGTCGGGGGGGCGCACCGCGTCAGGCTTGAGACCAAGATGCGCCAAGAGGTCCAGCCGCCGGGGGCTGCCGGATCCGAGAATAAACGCCACGTTTCGCGCGGCGCTTACTTGAAGCGATAGTTGATCCGACCCTTGGTCAGATCGTAGGGGGTCATTTCGACCTGCACCTTGTCGCCGGCCAGAACACGGATGCGGTTCTTGCGCATCTTGCCTGCCGTATGTGCGATGATTTCATGGCCGTTCTCGAGCTCGACCCGGAATGTCGCATTCGGCAGGAGTTCCTTCACGACGCCGGGGAATTCGAGAGTGTCTTCCTTGGCCATGATGTCTCCATTGCGTAAAGCCCGCCAGTCTGCGGACCGTGCGCTTAAATGGGCTTAAACCCCGGGGTTTTCAAGTCCACAATCAGTGGAAATCGACGATTGTTACCGAATCCGAGCGGCCGGACTGTTCGGCCCAATGCGTGCGGTTGCGCACGACGCCATCGTTGCGGACGTGGGCGACGGCCTCCCGGTCGATCTCGGCATAGGTCCAGCCGGAGCGTCCGATCTCTCCCACGGCGATCACGCCGTCCGACGGAAAGCCGGTATCGGGCGGGCCATAGACGCCGCCAGCCCCGATGCAGGTCTCGACCGCCTCGGACCACGGGGCCTCGCCGTTGACCGAGGACATGATGGAAACACACTGGTTTTCGAGCGCCCGCGCCATCGCGCCGATGCGGACGCGCCAGTAGCCTGCGAGCGCTTCGGTACAGGAGGGGACCAGCAGGAAGTCGATGTCCTGAAGGGCGCGGCCGAACTGCGGGAATTCGCTGTCATAGCAGATCAGGACGCCGAACTTGCCGAGCCTGGTCTCGAAGACCTTGAGCGGACCGCCCCCGGTCACGTCCCAGGGGTCGCGCTCGAACATGGTCATGATCTGCTTGTCCTGATGGTCGACCTTGCCATCGGGAGAGAAGAAGTAGGCGCGGTTCACCGGGCGGGAATCGGGCATGGCCACCGGACCGGAGGGGCCGAGGATATGCACGTTGTATTCTGCCGCCAGCTTGCCCAGCACCTTGTTGGCATCCTCCATCCGGTCGGACACGGCAAAGAGCGAGGCTTCGAGATCGGCGGCGACGTTGGTGCCGGCGAGCGTCGCCAGCTCCATCGCGCCATATTCGGGGAACACGAGGAGTTCGGCCCCGTTGCCCGCCGCTTCGGACACCCATTTGCCCATCTTGTCCTCGTAGGCGGCCCAGCTGTCGAAGAAGTCGAGCGGGTAGGCGGAGGTGGCGATCTTCATGGGTGGCTCCTTTCGGCTTGGGGCCAATCGGCCAGATCAGAGGCCGGATTTCAACCAGAATTGCATCGGTTTGAAGGTCTCTTCTTTCGCATCGAGGTCTTTCCAGCCGAACTTTGCCACCACACCGGGCAGCGGGCGATAGCCGCGCGCCTGCCAGAACCCGTCGAGCGGACGATAGCTCTTTGGCTTGAGCGGATGGTTCGCGGGCCGGATCACCGCGCAGAAGGCGCTGCGGTCGAAGCCTAGGGCCTTGGCGTGTGCCTCGCGCAGGTCGAAGAAGCGGTGTCCGATGCCCTGGCCCCGGTATCCCGCCAGCAGCACCGACTCGGCGCAGTAGAAGACCGAGGAAATCTCGATGTCGGTCGCCTCGAAGGCCTCGGCGAACTCGTCGGCGTGTTCGACCAGCGGTGTGCCGGTGGCGGCCCCCACCAGCCGGCCGCCTTCGAAGGCACCGACCAGAACGGCGCCGGGACTGGTGCGGTAGGTCTCGAGATAGCGCCGCTCGTAGGCCACGTCGCCGTCGTAGAGATAGGGCCAGTCCCGGAACACCCTGATGCGCAGCGCCGCGACATCGTCCAGCGCCGCGTCGAGGTCCGCACCGGTGAGGACGCGGGTTTCGATCATGACACCTGCGCGATCCAGTCGGCGAGGTTGTAGTAGGTCGTCACGCGCGCAATCTTGCCGTCGCGGATGTCGAAGAAGGAGCCGCCGGGCAGGCGATAGGTCTGGCCCTTGGCCTCCGGCAGGCCCGAATCGGTGGCAAGGTAGGTGCCGTTCACGATGAACTCCGCTGCCGCGCGGGTGCCGTTCGCGCCCTCGAAGATGACCATGTCGGTCAGCTCTTCCTTGTAGCAGCGGGTCATGTGGTCGTTGAATTCCTTGAACAGCGCCTTGCCGCTGCGGATCTTTCCCTCGTTCACGTGGTGCGCCACGTCGTCGGTCAGGCAGTCCAGCATCGCGTCGGTGTCACCGGCGTTGAAGGCTTTGAAATAGGTTTCGACGATACTCATTCGCTTGTCCTTGTTGGGAGGGTGGTCGGGCCTTTGCGGCCGTTATTGAACTTCGGTCGGTTCGCCGAAGCGATCCTTGAGCCGGTCGATGATCTGGTCGCGGGTGCGGCGGTACTGGGCGAGCTTTTCCTCGCGGGTCTCGCCAAGGCCGGTCGGGTCGAGGATGGGCCAGTATTCCACGTCGAGGTGAAAGAACCGCGTCAGCTCCAGCGCGCGGCGCTGGCTGGCGGGGGAGAGGGCGACCACGAGGTCGAAGGAACTGAGATCGTCGCCCCATTGCTCCATCTCGTCGAACGAGCGGGAGCGGTGGCGCGAGAGTTCCACGTCCATCTCTTGGCACACGGCGATGGTGAACCCGTCGATCTCGAGGTCGTTGTGGACGCCGACCGACTGAACGTAGGTGTCGGTGCCGTAGAACTTCTTCATGATCGCCTCGGCCATGGGCGAGCGGACCGCGTTGTGATCGCAGCAGAAGAGGACAGACTGCGGAAGCGGGTCCGACATCTAGGCTCCGAAGTGCAGCACGCAGATCAGGGTGAACAGGCGCCGGGCTGTATCGGCATCCACCTCCACCTTGCCCTCCAGCCGTTCCTGCAGGACCCGGCTGCCCTCGTTGTGAATGCCGCGCCGCGCCATGTCGATCGTCTCGATCTGGCTGGGCGGCAGGGTCTTCACCGCGTCGAAGTAGCTTTTGCAGATCTGGAAGTAGTCCTTCACGACCTGACGGAACGGCCCGAGCGACAGGTGGAACTCGGCCACCTTCGACTCGTCCGAGGTCTCGACATCGAACACCAGCCGCTTGTCGCGGATCGCGAGGTTGAGCTTGTAGGGCCCCTCGGGGGCCGCGCGCCCGTCACGGGCGGGCAGGACGAAGGAGTTGTCTTCCAGCAGGTCGTACATGGCGACCCGCCGCTCCTGCTCGATCTCGGGCGTGGGGGGCGGCAGGTTGGAATCGTCGAGCTGGATTTCGCTGATCCGGGACATGGGCATCGCTTCTTTGGCAGTTCCTGCGCTCTTTGCTAGCGCGGCAGGGATCCTGTGGCAATGCAGCAATTACCCGCGGCGCAGCCCCGCCGTCAGCGGTTCAACTGCGCCAGCCGGGCGGTGACCGAGAGGCCGTGCGCCTCGAGGCTTTCGGAGGTCGCCAGTGCCTCGGCGGCCGGGCCGATGGCGCCGAGCGCTTCGGGCGTCATCCGGGCCAGCGTGGTGCGCTTGACGAAATCCATCACCGAGAGGCCCGAGGAGAACCGGGCCGAGCGGGCCGTGGGCAGCACGTGGTTGGGGCCGCCGACATAGTCGCCGATGGCTTCCGGCGTCCAGCGCCCGAGGAAGATGGCCCCGGCGTGCACGGTCTTTTCCGCCAGTGCCTCGGGGTCGGCCACGCAGAGTTCGAGGTGCTCCGGTGCGATCCGGTTGGAGAGCGCCGCCGCCTCGTCGAGGTCGCGCACGGTGATTACGGCTCCGAAGTCGCGCCAGCTTGCGCCCGCGATCTTGCGCCGCTGCAGGGTCGTCAGCCGTTTGTCGACGGCCTCGGCCACCGCGCGGCCAAACTCGGCATCGTCGGTGATCAGGATCGACTGCGCGCTTTCGTCGTGTTCCGCCTGGCTCATCAGGTCGAGCGCCAGCCAGTCCGGGTCGTTCTCGCGGTCGGCGATCACGAGGATCTCGGAGGGGCCGGCGATCATGTCGATCCCGACCTTGCCGAAGACGCGCCGCTTGGCCGCCGCGACGAAGGCGTTGCCGGGGCCGGTGATCTTGTCGACCGGCCGGATCGTCTTGGTCCCGTAGGCAAGGGCCGCGATCGCCTGAGCACCGCCGACACGGTAGATCTCGGTCACGCCCGACAGGTGCGCGGCCAGCAGGACCAGCGGATTCACCTCGCCATCGGGTGTCGGCACGGTGATCGCGATGCGCTCGACGCCCGCGACCTTGGCGGGAATGGCGTTCATCAGCACGGACGACGGATAGGAGGCCAGCCCGCCCGGAACGTAGAGCCCGGCGGCGGAAACCGGCGTCCAGCGCCAGCCGAGCGTGGCCCCGGCCGCGTCGGTCCAGGATGCGTCTTCGGGAAGCTGTTTCTCGTGGTAGGCGCGGATGCGCGCGGCAGCGAGTTCCAGTGCGGCGCGGTCGTCAGGCGTGACCCGCTCGATGGCATCGGCCACTTCGTCGGCGCTGAAGGCCAGCCGGTCCGGCGTCAGCTCGATCCGGTCGAATTTCGCCGTCAGTTCGATCACCGCCGCATCGCCCCGCTCGCGCACGTCCGCGATGATCGCGGCAACGGTCTCGTCCACGTCCGGGCTGTCCTCGCGCTTGGCCGAGAGCAGGTCGGTGAATGCGGCTTCGAAGCCGGCGTCGGTGGTGTCGAGAAAGACGGGCATGGCGGTACTCCTGAACTTGCCCTGCCATAGCCGCCTCGGGGACGCTTCTCAAGCGGGGGCTGCAGGGCGGGGGGCGCCCCCCCCGTCGGCGGGTTACAGCAGACGGACGCAGAACAGGTCGGTCTGCGGACCTTCGGGCATCATGACCGCGTTGGGCAGCCGCCCTTCCTGCCGGAACCCGTGGCGTTCGTAGAAGCGCACCGCGCGCGGATTGTCGGCGGCCACCGACAGCTCAAGCTGCGTGATGCCAAGCTCGCGGGCATGGGTCACCAGCGCTTCCATCAACAGGTCGGCCGCGCCGGTGCCCTGCGCCTCCGGCACCATGTAGAACGGCCCGACCTCGGCGCGGTGGCGGGCGCGGGCAAAGGGCATGATGCGCAGGGCGGCCATCCCGAGGGGTCTGGTTCCGTCGAAGACCCCATGCACGAGGCCATGCCGCAGGAAATCGACCTCGACCTCGTCCGTCCGGGCCTCGTACTCGTCGATGGAGAGGATGAACGCCCCGGGGAATCGTGTGAGGCCGTCGCGTCTGAGCCAGCGCCAGCTGGCGAGGTCGTCCGGCGTCATGCGCCGGACCGTGATCTCAGCCGTCATGTTCCGGCGCATGGTGCGACGGAGCGATATAGGGGCGGGTGACGTCCTTCAGAACCGCTTCCAGAGCCTCGACTTCGAGGCGAATGGCGCCATCCCCGGCCAGCGTAAGAAGGACGGTCCCGTCTCCGTCCTCGCCGGGCTCGAAGGTCACCGACAGCAGTGAGAGGACGATATCCTTGTCGCCGCGGTCCAGCCCCTGGCTCGCCACCTTGAGGACGTTGTCGAAGGCCAGCAGCGACTGCACACGTTCGAAGTCGCGGCCGCGGCGGCGGGCGGTGTCCTCGTCTTCCCAGCGGAACCGGTTCAGCAGCAGGGCAAAGCGGCGTTCGGCCTTGCGCCAGCGCATCTCGGTGATCGGGAACACCGCGTCCTGCACCAGGGTCGAGATCACCTCGAGGTCCCCGGCGTCCAGCGCGCCGAGGTTCAGCGGGGCCTCGGCTCCATCTTCGAAGGTTGCGTCCTCGCTCACTGTCCCGGGATCCTTTCGATCAGTGCGCCCACGCCCTTGAGCTTGCCCACCACGTGCTCGTATCCGCGGTCGAGGTGATAGACGCGGCTGACCTTGGTTTCGCCTTCGGCCGCCAGCCCCGCGAGGATCAGCGAAACGCTGGCCCGCAGGTCGGTGGCCATCACCGGGGCGCCCTTGAGCTTGCTCACGCCGGTCACCTTCGCGGTGCCGCCGTGCACGTCGATCTGCGCGCCCATGCGCATCAGTTCCGGCGCATGCATGAAGCGATTCTCGAAGATCTTCTCTTCCAGCACGCTGACCCCGTCGGCGGTGCACATCAGGGCCATCATCTGCGCCTGCAGGTCGGTGGGGAAGCCCGGGAAGGGCTCGGTCGTGACATCCACCGCCTTGATATGATCGTCGCGACGACGGACGGAGAGGCCGTTCTCGGTCTCGCTGACCTCGACACCCGCCTCGTCGAGCTTGTCGCAGAAGGCGGCGATCAGGTCGCGCCGGCCGCCCAGCAGTTCCACCTCGCCGCCGCAGATCGCGGGGGCCAGCATGTAGGTGCCGAGTTCGATCCGGTCGGTCACCACCGGGTGAGTCGCGCCATGTAGCCGGTCCACCCCCTGAATGGTGATGGTGTCGGTGCCTTCGCCTTCGATTTGCGCGCCCATCTTGCGCAGGCACTGGGCGAGGTCGACGATCTCGGGCTCGCGCGCGGCGCGCTTGATCACCGTGGTGCCCTTGGCCAGCGTCGCCGCCATAAGGGCGTTCTCGGTCGCGCCGACCGAAACGAAGGGAAACTCGATGATGCCGCCCTTGAGCCCGCCGGGGGCCTTGGCATGCACGTAACCGTCCCGCAGGTCCATCTGGGCTCCGAGGGCCTCCAGCGCCCTGAGGTGAAGGTCGACCGGGCGCGCGCCGATGGCGCAGCCGCCGGGCAGCGAGACGATAGCCTGCCCGTCCCGGGCCAGCATCGGGCCGAGCACGAGAATCGAGGCGCGCATCTTGCGCACGATGTCGTAGTCGGCGGTGTGGTTGTTCAAGTCGTGGCTCGACATCGCCAGCACCTTGCCGTCCTGCAGGCTCGACACCTCGGCGCCCAGCGAGCCCAGCAGCGCCGTCATGGTGCGGATGTCGCTGAGGCGCGGCGCATTGGTCAGCGTGAGCGGTTCGTCGCTCAGAAGCGTCGCCGGCATCAGCGTGAGACACGCGTTCTTGGCCCCCGCGATCGGGATTTGCCCTTTCAGCGGGCCATTGCCCGTAACGATAATCGAATCCATCTGCCCTAGTCCCCGGCCTTGCCCGTTTTGTCCTCTCCCCCGGCCCGAGCCCGTGCCTGCGCCTTGCGTCGCGCCAGATTCGCCTTCAACGCGGCCTTGAGCCGGTCTTCCCGAGTCGTCTCCTTCTCGGCGGTCTTGGAGGGGGTGGATTTGTCTGCCATGAACCCTGTCTATCCGGTCCTGAAAAAAGCGTCCAGATTGCCCTTGCACCCCATTCGGTTTGCGTCTAATCACCCGCCCACGGCGCTGCTGTAGCTCAGAGGTAGAGCACTCCCTTGGTAAGGGAGAGGTCGAGAGTTCAATTCTCTCCAGCAGCACCATTTCCCTTTTCCGCACATTTAAGCTGTCGCAAATCGCCTTGAATGGCGTCGCTTTGCCGTGTCGGATCCTCTGATCTTGGAACGTCGATTCCGGCCATGGAATCATGGGCGCGGCGGCGGTTGGAGCCGGGTTTCCATGAAAAAAATGCCAGCACTTTTGAGGTGCTGGCTCTTTGCCGTCGGTGGCCTGACTGGGCGCGGGTCTGGTGCCGTTCGCCCGATCCGCGGGCTGGAGTTCAGTAACCTCGGCCGAGGTCGACCACGTCGATCATCGCGGTGCCCTCGACGAAGGCCGAGAGGTTGGCCATCGACTTGCGTTCGAAGCGCTGGCGTTCGGAGCCGCCCGAATAGGATTCGTGCGGCGTGAGCAGTACCTTGGGGTGGGTCCAGAACGGATGATCGGGCGCGGGCGGCTCGGGCGAGGTCACGTCGAGTGTCGCCTTGCCGAGTTGGCCCGAGTCGAGGGCGCTGACGAGGTCGGCATCCACCACCAGTCCGCCGCGCGCGACGTTGATCAGGTGCAGACCCGGCTTGGCGCGGGCGAGGAAGGCCGCGTTGACCAGCCCGGCGGTCTCGGACGTCAGCGGCGCGGCCAGCAGCAGGTGGTCGGCCCCTTCGATCACCTCTTCGGGCGAGGCGCAGGGGGTGATTCCATCGGGTGCGTCGTTCCAGGTGCCGCGGCGGCTGGCGTGGACGTCCATGCCGAAGGCGAGGGCCCGCTTGGCCGTCTCTGCCCCGATGGCCCCGAATCCGACGATCCCGAGAACCTTGCCCTCGAGCGTTCCGAAGTTGCGCGGCCCCCAGTTCTCGGGGGCGGTGGTGCGCGCGCCGACAAGGTCCTTCTCGACCAGCAGCATGGCGGCCATCGCGTATTCCGCGATCTGCGGCGCGGTCAGGCCGCGTCCGTTGGTGACGATGCGCCCCTGCTTGAGCCAGGTCGGGTAGATCTCGATGCCCGCCGAATAGGTCTGAACCCACTTCAGCGCGGGCAGATCGGCGCCTGCGGGGGCCTTTGTCCAGTTCGCGTTCGAGCTGGTCATAAGGATTTCAGCCTCGGCCGGGATTTCCCAGGGCCGGTCCATGTCGAGACAGTCGATCACTTTCGGGGCGGTCGGATGTGCGGCGAGCAACTGGCCGAATGCGGCGTCGATCTGGTTGGCGATTACGGGTCCGGTCATGCTCATGCCTTTCGTGGAGGGCCGGAGATCGGGGCGTATCCCCGGCCGGGGAGTCCGCACGCTCTTATCGCGGCTCGGACCGGGGTTCATCCTCTTAGTGCGAGGAAGGGCGGGCGGCAGCATCCGGCGTGTGGGAGGTGTTGAATTTTTGTCCAATGCCGCGCGGGTGGATGGTCGTGTCGCGCGGGCACGGCAAAAATTGGCGTGGCCGCTTGCATTTCGGGACCAAGACTTAGTTTCCTCCCCTGTAAGTGCAGGGTGAGGGATGAAGATCATGAACAGCGACAGGATCGTGGTGGCGGGCGCCGGGGCGGTCGGCTGTTTCGTCGGCGGGCTGCTGGCGGCGTCGGGGCGTCCGGTCACCCTGCTGGGCCGGGCTTCGATCCTCGATCCGATTGCCGCGAACGGGCTGGCGCTGACCGATTTCTCCGGGCTCGACGCCCAGATCGCGGCCGAGAGCCTAACCCTCTCCGAGAATCCAGAGTGCCTGCGCGATGCGGGGGTGATCCTTGTTGCGGTCAAGACCCCCGGATCGCCCAAGATGGCGATTGCCATCGGCGCGAATGCCGCGCCCGAGGTGCCCGTGGTCAGCCTGCAGAACGGGATGGACGCGGTCGCCGCGCTGGAAAGCGGCCTGCCGGGGCGGCGGGTGCTGCCCTCGGTCGTCGGGTTCAACGTGGTGCAGAGGGGCGGGGCGCGGTTCCACCGGGCCACCGGGGGCGAGCTGCTGCTGCCCCGCTCCGCCGAGGCGTTGGAGCTTGACGTGGCGGGGCTGGAGGTTCGGTTCGTCGATGACATCGTTGCCCACCAGTGGGGCAAGCTGCTGCTGAACCTGACCAATGCGCTGAACGCTCTTTCTGGGCTCACCATCCGCGAGCAGCTGCTTTCGCGCCCGTGGCGGGGCCTGCTGGCCGACCAGATGGCCGAGGGGCTGGCGGTGCTGCGCAAGGCGGGCAAGCCGGTGCAGTCCGGAACCCCTTTGCCGCCGGGGGCGATTCCGGGGCTGCTGAGCCTGCCGACGCCGCTGTTTCGGGTAATCGCCGCGCGCATGCTGGCGGTGGACGCCGAGGCGCGGACCTCGATGGTGCGCGACTTCGAGGCGGGGCGGCCAACCGAGGTCGACTCGTTGCAGGGTGCGCTGGTGCGGCTGGGCAAGGCGCAGGGCGTGCCCACGCCGATCTGCAGCGCGGTGCTGAACCTCGTGCGGTCTGGGGAAGGACAACAGGCACCGCGCCGCTATTCGGTGGCGGAGATCCGAAAGAAGGTGAAGGCGGGCTGAGCCGGGCGCGGCCTCAGCCCTGCGTGGTGATAAAGCGCAGGATCATGAAGATGAGCGCCGAGAGCAGGGCCGCTGCCGGTACGGTGATGATCCATGCCGCGATCACGGTCAGGAAGTGCGACCGCCGTACCAGTTTGCGCCGCCGCCGTTCGACCGAGGCGATCTTCTTCTCGACCGGGGCGTCGCCCACCACCTTGCGCAGGTGGCGTTCCATGTACCATTCGCGGAAGAACCCCACGCCGAACACGCCGCCCACCGCGATATGGGTGGAGCTGACAGGCAGGCCGAGCCAGCTTGCCACGATCACAGTCAGCGCGGCGGAGAGCGCGACGCAGTAGGCCCGCATCGGGTTCAGCTTGGTGATCTGGTTGCCGACCATGCGGATCAGCTTGGGGCCGAAGAGGAACAGGCCGAAGGAGATGCCGGCGGCGCCGATCATCATGACCCAGCCGGGCAGCTCGACCTCGGAGGTGACATCGCCGTACTGGACCGTGTGCACGATGGCGGCGAGCGGACCGACCGCGTTGGCGACATCGTTGGCGCCGTGGGCGAAACTCAGCATCCCCGCCGACAGCACCAGCGGCAGGCCGAACAGGGTCTTCAGCGACTTGTTGCGGTTCTCCATGCCCTCGGACTGGCGCCGGATCAGCGGACGCGAGATGGCCCAGGTCGCAAAGCCCAGCGCGACGCCAATCAGGAGCGCGGTCGAGATACTGATCTCGATCACGTGGTTCAGGCCCTTGAGGGCGAGATAGGCGGCAAAGGCCCCGGCCATCAGGCCGACGAGGATCGGCACCCAGACGCGGGCTGCGGCGATCTTGTCCTCGCGGTAGATCACTTTCCACTTGATCAGCGCAAGGCAGGCCGCCGCGATGCCGCCGCCCATCAGCGGCGAGATGACCCAGCTGGCCGCGATCCCGCCCATGGTGGTCCAGTCGACGGCGCCGAGCCCGGCCGCCGAAATACCCGCGCCCATGACCCCGCCGACCACCGCGTGCGTGGTCGAGACCGGCGCGCCGATCCAGGTGGCAAGGTTGACCCAGAGGGCGGAGGACAGCAGTGCGGCGAGCATGGTCCAGATGAAGATGCGGTCATCGCTGATCGCGCTGGCATCGACGATGTTCTTGGAGATGGTGGTGACCACGTCGCCACCCGCCAGAAGCGCCCCGGCGCTTTCACAGATTGCGGCGATGACGATCGCGCCGCCCATGGTCAGCGCCCGGGCGCCCACGGCGGGGCCCATGTTGTTGGCCACGTCGTTGGCACCGATGTTGATCGCCATGTAGGCGCCGAAGACGGCCGCCGCGATCACCACGAAGCTGTTGGGGGAGTTGCCGAAGAAAACGGCCGCCGCGATGCCCGCCATGACGATGAAGGCCAGCGCGATGCCCGGCGCGACCATCGGGCGCGCGGCATGGCTCGCAGCCAGTTCCACCTGGCTGATCCTGTTCAGATCCTTGTCGAGTGTCTTCCAGGTCTTGTCGATCTGCTTCTGGGTCATGCAACTGCCTCGGTTGGGGCAGAGCGCCTAGAGACTTTGCGAGCAAAGCGCAAGGGCAGAGCCCTGTCCAGCGCTCAGAGGCTGCGCAGAATGTCCTGCAGGCCGGGCTCCTGCACCATGCCTGCGGCCTCCTTGGGGGTGACCCAGCGGCGCACGCGCTCGTCGCTCTCGGGGTAGGAGGCGGCGAGGTCGCCCACCTTGACGCGGTAGACGTGGGTATCGACCGGCTGGGGGACACCGGAGTCGAGCTTCTTCATGTACTGGTACTGGCCGATCGGGCGCGGGTCGATCTCGGCCTCGGTCACGCCAGCCTCTTCCCAGGCCTCGGTCAGGGCGGCGCTGGCGGCGCTCAGCCCGTCCATCGGCCAGCCCTTGGGCAGGACCCAGCGGCCGGTGTCGCGGCTGGTGATCAGCAGCACCTCGACCCCGTTCGGCCCGTCGCGCAGGCATAGCGCGGCCACCTGCACCCGTTTCGGGCGAAGCAACATGGGGCGCAATACCTGTTCCCAGGCTTTGGCGAAGGTGCGAGTCATGGTGATGTCCAGCTTACTGCCGATCGTTCTTGTTTGTTGGGGAACGATATGAGGCTGTCATGTTCGTTTTGCAAATGCCGAGGTTCTTTTTTTGTCGATTTTTTGGGATTGTGATCGTTTTTCGCGCATGGCCCGCCCTTGCGCCGGGGCGTCCGTGGCTTATAGCTGCTGAGAGTGGCAGAGGAGTGGAACGATGGGCGAGGCAAGGATCGGCATCTACGGGCTGGGCACGATGGGAAGCGCGCTGGCTCTCAACCTCGCCGAGAAGGGGATCAGGACCGCCGTCACCAATCAAGAGCCGGAATGGATCGCGCCTTTCCTCACCGAAGCGGGGCCGCTTGCCGCCAACCTCGTGCCTTCGGAGACACTTGAGGATTTCGTCGCCTCCCTCGCGACGCCGCGCACCATTCTCTTCATGATCCCCTCGGGTGCGCCGGTCGACGGGATGATCGAGCGGCTGCGGCCGCTGCTGGGCGAGGGCGATACGCTGATTGATGGCGGCAACGCCGACTTCAACGATACCCGTCGCCGCGTGGCCGATCTCGAAGGGACGGGCCTGCACTTTGTCGGCATGGGCGTTTCGGGGGGCGAGGAAGGGGCCCGGCACGGCCCCTCGATGATGGTCGGCGGGACCGATCACAGCTGGACCCAGTTGCAGCCGATGGCCGAGGCCATCGCCGCGACGTTCAACGGCGACCCCTGTGTTGCCCACGTGGGGCCGGACGGGGCGGGGCATTTCGTCAAGACGGTGCACAACGGGATCGAATATGCCGACATGCAGATCATCGCCGAGGTCTACGGTCTGCTGCGCGATGGCGCGGGGTGGGACGCGGCGCGCATCGGCGCGCTGTTCGGGGAGTGGCGCAAGGGGCCGCTCGACAGTTTTCTTGTCGAGATTACCGCCGAGGTGCTGGGCGTCACCGACCCCGAGACCGGCAGGCCGATGGTGGACCTGATCCTGGACACTGCGGGGCAGAAGGGCACCGGCCGCTGGACGGTGATCGAAGCGCTGAAGCTCGGTCAGTCGGCCACCGCCATCGAAGGCGCGGTCGCGGCGCGCAGCTGGTCATCGGAAAAGGCGGCGCGGGGCGTGGCCTCGGGGATGCTGCCGGGGCCTGAGGGCGCGGAGCTGCCCGACGAGGCAACGCTGGAGGCCGCGATGCTGGCGGCGCGCATCCTGACCCATGCGCAGGGCTTCCGGGTGCTGGCGGCGGCGTCGGAGGAGTTCGGCTGGTCGCTGGACCTCGCGCGTATCGCCGAGATCTGGCGGGCGGGGTGCATCATCCGCTCGGCGCTGCTGGACGATCTCGCCGGCGCGCTGCGGGGAGAGATGCCGGAGGGGCACCTGATCCTGACGCTCGCGTTCCGGGCCAAGCTGGCCGAAACGGTCCCGGCGCTGCGCACGACCGTGATCGCGGCGATGCAGGCCGGGCTGCCGGTGCCCTCGCTCGCCAGCGCACTCGGCTGGTACGATGCGATGCGGCAGGCGACGGGGACGGCGAACCTTGTTCAGGCGCAGCGGGATTTCTTCGGCGCGCATGGCTTCGTGCGGACCGACCGGCCGGGCGCGACCCACGGGCCGTGGCACAAGGTATAAGCGGGGCAGGCCCGGAAACAGGCACGAAGTGCCCCGGGCCAGCGCCCGTCCGCGGACGGGCACTGACCTTCCGGCGTACTTCTCACCCCTTTCGCGGCTTGGCTCTGAGCGTCGGATCGGCCTGCGTCGGGTCCTCGGGCCAGGGGTGCTTGGGGTAGGCGGCGCGCATGTCCTTGCGCACGTCGGCATAGGATCCGGCCCAGAAACCCGGCAGGTCGCGGGTGACCTGCACCGGGCGCTGGGCGGGGGAGAGCAGGGTGATCTTGAGCGGTACGCCTGCCGCCTCCGGATGGCGGGTGACGCCGAAGAGTTCCTGTAGCCGCAGCGCGATCTCGGGGCCTTCGGAGCCGTAGTCGATGGCCACCTCGCGGCCCAGTGGCGTGGTGAAGCGCGCAGGCGCAGCCTGATCCACCTGCTGCTGCTGGCCCCAGTCGAGCATGGCGCGCAGGGCGGGGAGGAGATCGAAGCGTTTCCAGTCGTCGGCGCTGCGGACACCTTCCAGCATCGGCAAGAGCCAGTCTTCGAGACTCTCCATAAGGCCGTCGAGAGAGAGGTCGGGCAGGGCATCGCCCCCGGCGCGGACCAGTTCGACCCGCTTGGCATAGCGTTCCGCCGCGCCGTCGAGGCGCAGGCCGAGGTCGCGCACGCCGTCGAGCATGGCGCGGGCCACGTCGGCGGCGTCGGCGTCCTTCCAGGCGCGGTCGTCTAGGATAAGAGCCCCGAAACGTTCCTGCTGGCGTGCCACCACGCGGCGGTCGCGTTTGGACCATTCGCAGAACGAGACCTGCTCGATCTGGTCGGCGAACAACTCGCGGATCTCGGCCTCGCCGATCTGGGCGGCCATGCGCACCTTGGCCTCGCGCGGGTTGCCGTCGGTGTCGATGGCGACGATGAAGGGTGCCCCGGCGAGCGCGTCGCCCTCCGCCATCACCGCGCCCTTGCCGCCGGAGAGGACATAGCGAGGCTGGTCGCCCTTGCGGCGCTGGCCGATGCGGTCGGGGTAAGCCAGCGCGGCAAGCGCGGCGGGGGAGAGGTCGGTCGGGTTGCCCGCCTGTCGCGCGAGGCGTTTCGCCTCGGCTCGGATGCGTTCGACGCCGCCCCGGTCTGCCTGCCAGGGGCGTTCACGGCCATAGCGGGCCGGATCGCGCAGGGCCTCGAGCCGCAGCAACAGGTCGGAGGGTGCGCCGCGCAGCGGATCGCGCTCGGCCATCAGCGCCGCGAGGTCGGCGGCGCCGCGCCCGCCGATCACCAGCATATGGGCAAGGCGCGGGTGCAGCGGGAGGGCAGCCAGCGCGCGGCCGTGGTCGGTAATGCGGCCCTGCGCGTCGAGGGCGCCGAGCATGTGGAGCAGGGCACGCGCCTCGGCCAGCGCCCCCTCGGGCGGCTGGGTGAGGAAGGGCAGGTCGTCGCCACCCCAGAGCGCCAGTTCCAGCGCGAGGCCGGTGAGGTCCGCCGCTTCGATTTCGGCGGACGGGAAGGCGGCGAGCGCCCCTTCCTCGCCACGGGTCCAGAGGCGGTAGCAGGTGCCCTCGGCCACCCTGCCGGCGCGGCCCCGGCGCTGCTCGGCCTCGGCGCGGGTGACGCGCTCGGTCACCAGTCGCGACATGCCGGAGCCGGGGTCGAACCGCGCGCGGCGCGACTGGCCTGCGTCGACCACCACGCGCACGTCCTCGATGGTGAGCGAGGTTTCGGCGATGGAGGTGGAGAGGACGACCTTGCGGCCCTTGCCCTGAGGCCGGATCGCCTCGCGCTGGGCGGCGAAGGGGAGGGCGCCATAGAGGGGGCGGAGGGTGCAGTCGCCGGACAGGCGGCCCTCCAAGAGGCGTTCGACGCGGCGGATCTCGCCCTCGCCGGGGAGGAAGACGAGAATCCCACCGCCGTTGGCGCGGGTTTCCTTCTCGGCCTGCGCCACGAGGTCGGCGGCCGCCTCGGCGATGCGGGGTCTCGGGCCGAGGGGGCGGTCGAGCCACCGGGTCTCGACCGGGAAGCTGCGGCCTTGGGAGGTGACGATGGGCGCCTGCATCAGCGCGGCGACGGGTGCAGCGTCGAGGGTGGCGGACATGGCCAGCAGGATCAGGTCGTCGCGCAGGGCGCCCGCGACCTCCAGGCAGAGGGCGAGGCCGAAATCGGCGTTGAGCGAGCGCTCGTGGAATTCGTCGAAGATCACCGCGCCGATGCCGGGCAGGTCGGGGGCGGATTGCAGCATCCGGGTTAGGATGCCCTCGGTCACCACCTCGATGCGGGTCTCCTTGCCGACCTTGGCCTCGCCCCGGATGCGGTAGCCGACGGTCTGGCCGACGGGCTGGCCCAAGGTCTCGGCCATGCGCTCGGCGGCGGCGCGAGCGGCGAGGCGGCGGGGTTCGAGCATGACGATCTTGTGTGGTGTGAGACCGGCGTCGAGCATGGCGAGTGGCACCCGCGTCGTCTTGCCCGCGCCCGGCGGGGCCTGCAGCACGGCGCGGCCCGCATCGCGCAGGGCGGCGATGAGATCGGGCAGGGCGGTGTCGATGGGCAGGGTGCGGCTCATCTCCGCCTTATCGCCAAAGGGCCGGGAGGCGTCCAGAGGGGGCGCCTTGGAGTCGGGAGGCTTTGTTCTCGGTTTTGGGTGCTGCGTGGCGGGTGTCGGGAGTGAGTATTTGGAGAGAAAAGATGGCTGGGGGCGTCAGCGCAGGATGAGTGTGACGGGGCCATGGACGGTTTCGACCTCGGCGCGGGTTGCCTGCATCCGGTCGTGGGGGCCCGAGAAGTGGAGAGTGATCGAGAAGCCGGGGTGGCGCGCCATTTCTTCGGGAGGGTATCCGGCGCGGCGGTCGAAGCGGCCCGCGCAGGTGATCGTGCCGGGCTGTTCGGACGCGCGCGCAAGGGACAGGTGATTGAGGCGGGCCCCGTCGAAGACCGCGAGGTCGAGGTCGCAGAGCGCGGATCGGGGGCGCGGGCGCAGGGCGGCGAAGAGCGCGGTCATGGGGTCGACCGTATTCCGCTGGAGCCGGTCGGGGACGGCAGGGCCCTCGGCCCCGGCGCGGCCGCCGGAGAGGGTCGGCCCGCCGCTGCCGAAGGTGAGGGTCGCGTCGGAGCTGCGCCGCCCGGTTTCCACCTGCTCGCCGTAGGAGAGCGGGGCGAGGTGCGGGTGGAGCTTGCCCTCTGACCGCATATCGAAGCGGATGTGGGCCAGCGCCCCGGCGAGGCCCGTGGTGCGGAACCGGGCGGAGGCGGTGTAGGCGCCCTCGGCCTCGCGGGTGGCGAGGGTCAGTTCACCAATCCTGACGCCGAAGGCGCGCACGGCGTAGCGCTGGGGCTCGGCGGCGGCGGTTGCGGCAGGCGTCAGCAGCAGGGCCATCGCGAGCCCGACCGCTGCCCGGGCTGGACATTTGCGGTTGCGGTTGGTCAGTTGGCGCGACATGAAACCCGGCCCCCGCAGGGAGATGGACGACAGGCATGGATATCGCAGAGCTCGGTGACAGCATCTTGAAGGGCGACCGCCGCGCGCTGTCCCGGGCGATCACGCTGGTCGAGAGCCGCCGCGCGGATCACCGGGCGCAGGCCGCCGAACTGCTGGACCGGCTGGCCGTGGCAGGCCGTCAGGCGCTGCGTGTCGGCCTCTCGGGCACGCCGGGGGTGGGTAAGTCGACCTTCATCGAAAGCTTCGGGATGATGCTGATTGGGCGCGGCCTGAGGGTGGCGGTGCTGGCGGTCGACCCGTCGAGCGCGCGCTCGGGCGGCTCGATCCTCGGCGACAAGACGCGGATGGACCGGCTGGCGCGCGAGCGGAGCGCCTTCATCCGGCCCTCGCCCAGCCAGAGTCACCTTGGCGGTGTCGCGCGGCGCACGCGGGAGGCCGTGGCGCTGTGCGAGGCGGCGGGGTTCGACCTGGTGCTGATCGAGACGGTGGGTGTTGGCCAGTCCGAGACGGTGGTGGCCGAGATGTCGGACCTGTTCCTGCTGCTGCTGGCGCCTGCCGGGGGCGACGAGTTGCAGGGGGTCAAGCGCGGCATCATGGAGATGGCCGACCTGATCCTCGTGAACAAGGCGGATGGCGACCTGAAGCCGGTGGCGACCCGCACCTGTTCGGATTACGCGGGGGCGCTGAGGTTGCTGAGGAAGCGGCCGCAAGACCCGGAGGGCTTCCCAAAGGCGCTGATGGTCTCGGCGGTGGAGGAGACCGGGTTGGCGAAGGCCTGGGACGAGATGCAGGCGCTGACCGAATGGCGGCGCGAGGCCGGGCACTGGGACCGCGCGCGGGCCGATCAGGCGCGCTACTGGTTCCGGCAGGAGGTGGAGCAGGCGTTGCTGGCGCAGCTTGGCACGGCGGAAAACCGGGCGCTGATGCAGCGGCTGGGGGACAATGTGGCCGAGGGCGGGCTGGCCCCGGCCCGTGCGGCGGAGGAGATGCTGGCGCATCTTCGCGGTGCGGCGAGGATAGCCCCTTGACCCTCGTGGCGATTCCTCTTAAAGCCACCAAACGAATTTCTGGGCGCTGCCGCTGGCGGTGCCCAAATGTTTTGACCGGGCTCCGAACGCGCCCGCTGATGAACCAGAGGATGATCCAATGTCGCGCGTCTGCGAACTGACCGGAAAAGGCCCGATGACTGGCAACAATGTCAGCCACGCCAACAACAAAACCCGTCGCCGGTTCCTCCCGAACCTGAACGACGTCACGCTGCAGTCCGAGACCCTCGGCCGCGGCATCAAGATGCGCATCTCGGCATCGGCGCTGCGCAGCGTCGATCACCGTGGCGGTCTCGACAAGTTCCTGGCGAAAGCCAAGGACGAAGAGCTGAGCGCACGCGTCCTGAAAGTGAAGAAAGAGATCGCCAAGGCAGCCGCCTCGGCCTGATCCTTCTCCGCGTCGAACTTACGCACGGCCCCGCCATCCGGCGGGGCTGTTTGCGCTTGTGAGGTGCGGTTTCCGCCCGCTATACCGGCGGAACCATGCGTGATTTCCCGAGATACTGCGCCGCGCTGGCGCTGATCCTGCTGCTGGTCGTGACCGGGCAGGGGCTGGCCGTGGCCCGGGGCACCCCGGTTGCGGCTGGGCAGATCACGCTCTGTACCGGCAGCGGGCCGGTCATGGTTTTCGTCGACGACAAGGGGCAGCCCACGGCGCCGCCGCATTACTGCCCCGACGGCGCGCTCGCGCTGTTCGACATGGTCGCGACCGTGCCGGCGCTGCCGCCGCGGGCACCGCGCCTGCTGCAGGTGAGTTTCGACATCGCCGCCACTCCCGGCCAGGGCCGTCCGCGCCCGGGAGTCTCGGCGCGCGCGCCTCCCGTCATGGTCTGAGTTTGCCGAGAGTTCAGACCAGATAAGACGACGAGGAGTGAAAGATGTCTTACCGTAGCCTAGTTTTGGGCGGCCTTGCCGCGACCCTGCTGGCGGGCATGGCCCATGCCGACGAAACCATAACGATCGACGATCCCTATTTCCGCATGGCGCGCCCCGGCGCGCCCACGGGCGGGGTGTTCATGGTGATCGAGAACCATGGCGATACCGACGACCGGCTGGTCTCGGCCTCGTCCGCGATCGCGCGGATGGTGCAGCTGCACACGCATCAGATCGACGCCAACGGGGTGGCTAAGATGACCGAGGTCGAAGGGGGCTTTGCCGTGCCGGCCCACGGCGAGCACGCGCTGGAGCGCGGCGGCGATCACGTCATGGTCATGGGGATCACCGCCCCCGTGGAAGAGGGCACGATGGTGCGGCTGACGCTGGTCTTCGAGAAGGCGGGGGAAATCCACATCGAAGTACCGGTGGATTCGAGCCGCTAGACGCCCAGCAGTTCGTCGACCCAGGCCGGGACGGTCCGGCTGGCCGGGCCGAACCGGGTCTCGGCAAAGTCCGACACCACGGCGGAGGGGTCGAGGTTCAGTTCGACCGTATGCGCCCCGGCGGCATTGGCCTCCTGCACGAAGGCGGCCGCCGGGTAGACCTGACCCGAGGTGCCGATGGCAGCGAAGAGATCCGCGCTGGCGAGGTGGTCGTAGATCAAATTCATGTAGTAGGGCATCTCGCCGAACCAGACCACGTCGGGTCGCGCCATCGGGCCGTGGCACTGGGGGCAGGGCTCGCCGACAGCCATCTCTGCGGGGGCGGGCCAGCGGTGACCGCAGGCGGCGCAGAGGGCCCCGGCGAGGGTGCCGTGCATGTGCAGGACGCCGGTGGCGCCCCCGGCCTCGTGCAGGGCATCGACGTTCTGGGTCACGATCACCACCTCACCCGGCCAGTCGCGCTGGAGGCGGGCCAACGCCTCGTGGGCGGCATTGGGCTTTGCCTCGGCGGCCGCGACGCGCCGCAGGTTGTAGAAGTTCTGGACCAGTGCGGGGTTGCGGGCAAACCCCTCGGGTGTCGCCACGTCCTCGATCCGGTGCTGCGCCCAGAGTCCGCCCTCGTCGCGAAAGGTGCCCATGCCACTCTCGGCCGAGATACCGGCCCCGGTGAGGATGACGATCTTGTTCATTTCAATACATCCAGTGCCTTCTTGCGCGCTGTACGAAAGCTTGTCGGTTTCGAAGACACGTCCAGGAGCCCCTGCATATCTTCTGTGTATAGATCGACGTGATACATTCGAGGTTCCCTCATCATGCCGGTCGCCATGTATGATCCGAAGGAGACCGCCTTGCGAAAGCACTGCCCGTCATCAAGAAAGAATACATATTGCTTGGCGAAACGACCCTGCAACGGCCCCATGTCGTAAGCGGCAATGGTCTTTCCCCCGCCAATGTCGATCGTCTCACGCAGCTGGGGTGTCTGTTCATAGGGTGCCAGAAACTGCCCCCAGGTCTTCATGACGCAGTCTGTCTCGTAAGATAATGCATTGTCCCCGGCATTGGCTGCGCCAGACAAGGCAAAGGCGAGCACGATCAATGGCAAGAGAAATCGACGTTTGAGCAATGGTCTACCTCTTTGGTAATACTTGGCTGACACGATCACCCTATCGGAGGCGTCCTGGCCATGCCCAGCGAAAACCATAGCGCGGAGACCGCCGGACCCCGGGTGCTCTTTGTCTGCCTCGGCAACATCTGCCGCTCGCCGGCGGCGGAGGGCGTGTTCCGCGCGCTGATGCCGGAGGCCCGGACGGACAGCGCCGGTACGTCTTCCTGGCACGTGGGCGAGCCGCCCTATGGTGCCATGCAGCAGGCGGCGCACGCCCGTGGCGTTGATCTGTCGGACCTGCGCGCGCGGCAGTTCACCCGCGCCGACTTTGACCGCTTTGACCTGATCGTGGTGATGGACGACGACAACCGAGAGGCGGTCGAGGATCTGCGCCCCTCCGACAGTGCGACGCCGGTGCGGTTGTTCACCGACTACGCCCCTGACTCGGGCGCCAGCTACGTGCCCGACCCCTATTACACCCGCGACTTCGATGGCGTGCTGGACCTGATCGAAGAGGCGGCGGCGGGGTTGAAGGCGGCGCTTTCCTGAGCGCCCCGGGGCCCCGGATTAAGTAAAGTGAAATTTGGACGATCTTGTTCCTAAAACGGCAAGCTGGCCATTGTCTTGCCTCCGTCTCGTGCTCTCATGTTGCAGGAAAGGGCATGTGAGACAGCGGATTTCGTGGCGATGCAGCGAACAGGGATCAGGGACGACAAGCGCGTTATGGCGTGGCTCTCAGGCCTCGATCACGCGCAGTTTGCCCACGAGGAACGGCATCCGCGTAAGGCACGGGTCGATGATCTGGGTCTGCGCCAGACGCCGCAGGGTCTGGGCCACGTCGCGGGGCACCTGGTCGGCCCAGTCCGCGTGCGAGAACAGCGATATGGTGCGGGAGAAGGCGCCGAAGGGCAGGGGAAAGGCCTCGATCTCGTCCTGGAAGCGCACGGCGCGCATGTAGCCGAGCGGGGTGGTGATGGCCCAGCCGATGCGGCGGGCAACCATCGCCATCAGGGCCGGGTTGCTGCCGATCTCGAACCGCTCCTCGAAGTCGAGTTTCTGCCGCGCCAGATGCGCTTCGATCTGACGGCTGATCAACTGGTCACGCGCGTAGCGCAGGAACGGCAGGTCGGCGAGTTGCTCCATGATGGCCTGCGGATCGGTGATGATCCCGCGCGGCGCGACCAGCATGAAGGGGTCGCGGATAATCGGGCGTTCGACGATGCCCTCGTGCACCTGCCCGGGGCTGGCCGCGATGGCGATATGCAACTCGCGTTCGGCCATCGCGTCGCGCAATTCGTGGCTCGACGCGGTGATCAGCTTGAAGCGGCTCTTGGTAAGGCTGTCGGCAAGGACGGTGGCAAGACGCGGCGTCAGGTCGTTGTCGAAATCGTCGATCACGCCGATGGACAGCGTGCTCAGGTGGGTCAGGTCCATGACGGTCAGCTCGCTCTGCGCCAGTCGCAGTTCGGAGAGGACCGTCTCGGTGCGTTCGAGAAAGCTCCGGCCGGCAGCTGTGAGCCGCATCGGGCGGCGCGCATGATCGACGAGATCGGTGCCGAGCGCGGCTTCGAGGTTACGCAATTGCTGGCTGACGGCGGGTTGGCTGAGGCCGGTCAATTCGGCGGTCTGGGCGACCGATCCGGTCTTGGCGAGCGAGGCGAAAACCTCGAGCCCGCGCAGGGTGACGCCCTTCATGATCATCGTTCCGCTCCGAACAGTTTAACCTTTTGTGAATTTAGCCCTGCTAGCGGTCAAGTGCCGCTTGGAAGAGGATTGGTCGAATGTCTCACATGTTCCTGAAATCGGCGCAGGGCGCAGCAGTGGCAAACGGGGCCGACGCGGGTGCCGTCGTGGCCGAGATGCTGGCGCGGATCGAACGTGAGGGCGAGGCGGCGGTGATAGACTACGCCGCGCGGCTCGACGGCTGGACCGGTCCCATCGTCGTCCCCGAGGCGCAGATCGTCGCGGCGGAGGCCGAGCTTGACGAGGGGCTGAAGGCAGATATCCGTTATGCCCACGAGAACATCCGCGACTTTGCCCTGGCCCAGCGGCTGAGCGCGCAGGACATGGAAATCGAACTGCGCCCCGGACTGTTTGCCGGGCAGCGGCATATCCCGCTCGCCACGGCGGGCTGCTACGTGCCGGGCGGGCGCTATGCCCATATCGCCTCGGCCCTGATGACGATCACCACGGCGCGTACCGCCGGGGTTCGTCAGGTCATCGCCTGCACCCCGGCGCGGGGCGCCGGTGGTCCGGCCCCGGCCGTGCTTTACGCGATGAAGGTGGCAGGCGCGGACCGCATCCTGTGTCTTGGTGGGGTGCAGGGGGTCGCGGCGCTGGCGCATGGCTTCTTCGGCTGCGCCCCGGCCGACATCCTCGTTGGCCCCGGCAACCAGTTCGTGGCGGAGGCCAAGCGGCAGATGTTCGGGCCGGTCGGGATCGATATGTTCGCCGGGCCGACGGATTCGATGATCCTCGCCGATGAGACGGCGGATGCGCTGACGGTCGCGTGGGACCTCGTCGGACAGGCGGAGCACGGGCAGAACTCGCCGGTCTGCCTCGTGACGACCCACAAGCCGCTGGCGCGCGAGGTGCTGCGGCTGATGCCGCGCTGCATCGCCGAACTGCCGGAGTCGAACGGGGCGGCTGCCCGCGCCGCATGGGACGCGCTGGGCGAAGTGGTGTTGTGCGACGGGGCGGAGGCGATGGCCGCCTTTGCGGATCGCGCCGGGCCGGAGCACCTGCACGTGCAGGCGCGCGATCTTGAGTGGTGGAAGCAGCGGCTGACGTCTTACGGGTCGCTGTTCCTTGGGCAGAACACGACCGTTGCCTTTGGTGACAAGGCCGCCGGTCCGAACCACGTGCTGCCGACCTCTGGCGCGGCGCGCTATACCGGCGGACTGAGCGTTCACAAGTTCCTCAAGACCGTCACCTGGCAGCGGGTCGAGGACGAGGCGCTGCCGGCGCTGGCGCAGGCCACCGCGAACATCTCGCGCCACGAGGGGATGGAGGGGCACGCGCGCACTGCCGACATCCGACTGGCGCGGCTGAGCCCGGCGCCGATGGTGGCCGGGCACTGATCCGGGGTTAGGGCCGGGGTCTCAGGCCTTGGCGCAGACCTTCTCGGCCTGAACACCGAATTCGCGCCAGCGCTTCCAGAACGCCTCGTTGCTGGCGCTGTCCGATTGCCGGATTTCCTGCGCCTTGTGGGGGTCGTCGAAGAAGCTGGCGCCGAGCCGCTGGTCGGAACGCGAGAGCGTGTCGTCGGCTACGGCCTGAACGCAGCCGCAGCGCCGCTCGGATGCGCTGTTGCGCCCGGACTGCATGCAGGCCGACGAGATCGGACCCCGTGCCTCGGGGATCACCTCGACATGGCGGTTGCGGGAGGATTGCCCGCCGCAGGAGGACAGGAGTGCCAGGGCGAGGGTCGCGGCAATCGCAGGTTTCATGGTTACTGTTCCGTACTGCTCTGGGGCGTTTCGGCAGCCCCGGTTGCTTTTTGCTTTTGCGGGACAATATGGCCGAGCGGGGCGCGAGTTTCAATTGCCGGGGCCCCCGGAACGGACATTGGGCCGCGCGAATCTCTCCGCATGTGAGATGTCGCAGGGGCCGTGCGGGCCCTCGCCCTGTTTGCAAACCCAGAGGGGGTTTTCCGGGCCTTCGGGAGATACCCTGCGGTTTGCAAAGTTTTCCCTGCGTTAAGTGCGAAAACTGCAAAGAATTTGCGCCACTCTGTCGCGCAGCCCGCAAGACGCTTGCCCGGTTGGCTGCCGCTTCGTAACACAAATGCAATTCTGTGGAGGAGGATGAGGATGTCTTACAAGGAGACATACGCGCGTGCCAAGGCCGACCCGGAGGGCTTTTGGCTGGACGCTGCCAAGGCCATTGACTGGGACAGGTTCCCGACCAAGGCGCTGACCGACACCGGCGGTCCGCTCTACCACTGGTTCGAGGACGGCATGGTCAACACCTGCTGGAATGCGGTGGACCGCCATTGCGAGGCCGGGCGGGGATCGCAGGTTGCGATCATCCACGACAGCCCCCTGACCGGGACCACGCAGAAGATCACCTTTGACGAGCTGCGCAACCGCGTCGCGCAGCTCGCCGGGGCGCTGCGCGCCAAGGGGATCGAGAAGGGCGACCGCGTCATCATCTACATGCCGATGGTGCCGCAGGCGATCGAGGCGATGCTGGCCTGCGCGCGCCTTGGCGCGATCCACTCGGTCGTCTTCGGCGGCTTCGCGGCCAACGAACTGGCCGTGCGCATCGACGACTGCCAGCCCAAGGCGATCATCGCGGCCTCCTGCGGGATCGAGCCGGGCCGCGTGGTTCACTACAAGCCGCTGCTGGACGGCGCGCTGGAGCTGTCCAAGCACCAGCCTGATTTCTGCGTGATCTTCCAGCGCGAGCAGGAGGTCGCCCGGCTGGAAGAGGGCCGCGACGTGAGCTGGTACGGCTTCCAGTACGGCGTCGAGCCTGCGGACTGCGTGCCAGTCGAGGGCGGGCACCCGGCCTATATCCTCTACACCTCCGGCACCACCGGCCAGCCCAAGGGCGTGGTGCGCCCGACCGGCGGGCACCTCGTGGCGCTGAACTGGACCATGAAGAACATCTACAACGTCGATCCGGGCGACGTGTTCTGGGCCGCCTCGGACGTGGGCTGGGTCGTGGGGCATTCCTACATCGCCTATGGCCCGCTGATCCACGGCAACACCTCGGTGGTGTTCGAGGGCAAGCCGGTCGGCACACCCGATCCGGGCACCTTCTGGCGGGTGATCGCCGAGCACAAGGTGCGCTCGTTCTTTACCGCGCCCACCGCCATCCGTGCGGTCAAGCGCGAAGACCCCAAGGGGGAGTTCGTCAAGCAGTACGATATCTCGTGCCTGCGTGCGCTCTATCTCGCGGGGGAACGGGCCGACCCCGATACCATCGAGTGGGCGCAGCGCATTCTCGACGTGCCGGTCTATGACCACTGGTGGCAGACCGAAACCGGCTGGACCATCGCGGGCAACCCCGCGGGGCTGGAGGCGCTGCCGGTCAAGATCGGCTCGCCGACGGTGCCGATGCCGGGCTACGACGTGCAGATCCTCGACGAGGCGGGGCACCAGATGAAGGCGGGAGAACTGGGTGCGATCGCGATCAAGCTGCCGCTGCCGCCGGGCACCCTGCCGACGCTGTGGAACGCGGAGGACCGCTACAAGAAGGCCTATCTCTCGCACTTCCCCGGGTATTACGAGACCGGCGATGCGGGGATGATCGACGAGGACGGCTACCTCTACATCATGGCGCGCACCGATGACGTGATCAACGTCGCGGGACACCGGCTCTCGACCGGGGGCATGGAGGAGGTTCTCGCCTCGCATCCGGACGTAGCCGAATGTGCGGTGATCGGGGTCAGCGACGATCTGAAGGGGCAATTGCCCGTCGGCTTCGTGATCCTGACCAAGGGCGTGAACCGGCCGCATGACGAGATCACGGCGGAATGCGTCAAGCTGGTGCGCGACCGAATCGGGCCGGTGGCGGCCTTCAAGCTGGCGGTGGTGGTCGACCGGTTGCCCAAGACGCGGTCGGGCAAGATCCTGCGGGCGACCATGGTCAAGATCGCCGACAATCAGGAGTTCAAGGTACCGGCGACCATCGACGACCCGGCCATCCTCGACGAGGTGAGAGACGCGCTGAAGTCCATCGGCTACGGCGTCTGAGTTCGGCTGGTCTGGCTGGCGCTGTCAGCCGGGCCGCACCTCGCCCGATGCGGCTGCCAGCAGCCAGTGATAGAGGGTCAGCGCCTGCGGCGTGGGGGCCCGGTGGCGCGGCAGGCCGAGGTAGTAGCCATAGCCGGTGACCAGCACCTGCCGTGAGAGTTCCACCAGCCGACCCGCGCGCAGGTGGTCCGACAGAAGTTCCTGGCTGCCCAGCATGACGCCTTCGCCGGACAGGGCCGCGTCGACGGCCATCGGGTAGGTGGGAAAGACCACGCGCGGGCGCACCCGGTTGGGCGCGATCCCCTGCCACTGGAACCAGTCCCTGAGCGAGCGCCAGTAGGCGTTGACCCTTGCATAGTCGAACAGCGTCATCGCGGCGATCTCGTTCGCCCCGAGGTCTTCGGGGGCGCGGCCCGGGGCGAGACGCGACAGGTAGTCCGGGGCGGCGACCGGGATCAACCTCTCCTGCAGCAGCGGGGTCAGGGCCCAGTCGGGGTGGGCGCCGAGGCTGTAGAGGACGGTCAGGTCATTGGTGTCCGCCGACAGGTCGCTGCCCTTGTCGGAGGTGACGAGGCGCACGTCCTCGTCCGGCCGGGCGAGGACATAGCCGCGCAGGGTCCGGCTGAGCCAGAGATGCGAGATCGAGCCGCTGGCGGCGATCACCACCGAGGCGGGCGCTTCCCTTGGCAGGATTTCCCCGAGCCCCTCCGACAGGAAGTCGAGCGCGGCCTGTGTGCGCCGGTAGAGCGTTTCGCCCTTGGGGGTCAGTTCGAGGCGCCGACCTTCGCGAATGAAGAGGTCGGCCTGAAGGTCTGTCTCGAGCTTCTGGATGCGCCGGCTGACCGCTGCCTGTGTCACCAGCAACTCGCGCGCCGCGGCGCTGAAGTTCATGTGGCGCGCGGCGGCCTCGAACACGCGGAAGGCGTCGAGCGACATCCGGTCCAAGAGACGTCTATGCATGATCAGGAGTCATCAAAATCCATGAGATTTTCTGATATTTGATAATCTCAGGTTAGCAAATAGGCTCGTCCCCGGCAACGCAGCCCGACATGCTCAGGACATCACGACCATGAAAGACGCCGACCTGATCCCCGATATTCCCATCATCGACGCCCGGCTGATCATGATGGCCGGCACCGCGACGGACACTGAACTGGCGCGTGCGGCCGAGGGTGCCGGATTCATGCGGCTCTCGCACGTGGACGAGGCGCTGGGCCTCGCGCCGGACATGCGGGAGCGCATCCTCGCCTTCTTCGCACTTCCGGAAGAGGCGAAGCGGCAGCTGTCCCGCCGCAAGTACGTTCCAGAGCATGATAACGTCTACCGGGGTTACTTTCCGCTGACCCCGGGCACGCAGACTTACAAGGAAGGCATTGATATCGGCGCTGACGCCGTCGATGCCACCCGCGTGTCGGACAGTGGCGATCCGCTGCTGGAGCCGACCCCCTGGCCCGAGGACGCGCCGGACTGGCGGGCGGCGGTCGCGGATTACTACGCCGCGATGGAGCGGCTGGGGCAGGCGATCCTTGCCGGTTTGGCCCGCGGGATGGGGCTGGATCCGCAGTTGATGACACCGCTGTTCAAGGCATCGAATTCGACCCTGCGGATGATCCGCTATCCCGAGCGCCCGCCGGAATCCCTGCCCGCCGATCTGGATACCGTCCGTTCCGGCTCGGACGACCCGCGCTGGATCGTCGGTGCGGCCCATACCGACTCGGGGTTCATCACCCTGCTCTGGCAGGATGACAACGGCGGATTGCAGGCCGAGACCGAGGATGGCCGCTGGATCGACGTGCCGCCGATCGCCGAGGGGCTGGCGGTGAACTTTGGGCAGTTGCTGGAACAATGGACCGGTGGCCGGGTCCGGGCCACGCGCCATCGCGTGCTGGGCGGGTTGCGCGAACGCTGCTCGGTGCCGTTCTTCTACGAGCCTGCGGTGGATGCGCGGATCGAACCGCTGCCGCTGCCGGGGATCGCACCGTTCGAGCCGTTCCTCTACGGCGATTTCCTGTGGAACCACATGTCGAGTTTCGTGGAGTTCCGGGGGATCGAGCGGCACCGCTGAAGGAGACAAGAAGGAAGGCGCGGGAGGGTTCTCCCGCGCCTTCCCCCTGAATCTCGTGGCGGAGCTTACAGCGTTTCTTTCTGTGCTGCCGCGAAGTCGTCGATCTGGCGCTCGGCCTCATCCTTGGCCAGGCCGTATTTCTCCTGGATCAGGCCCGCCAGCTTTTGGCGGTTGCCCTGGACGCGGTCCAGATCGTCATTTGTGAGGTCGCCCCATTTCTCCTGGACCGACCCTTTAAGCTGCTTCCAGTTGCCTTCAACGATATCCCAGTTCATCGTCACTCTCCTCTGAGTACTATTGACCGAGACGTCCGGCGTTGATCACCGGCGGCTCGACATATCAACGCGCCGCACCGCCGGGTCGTTCCCTCTGGAAGCGATCAACTCAGCATCAGGCGAGCCCGATTCCGTTGGCTTTGAGGCCAGCCAAGCGGATTATGGCCGGCAGGGTCCAGGACGGGTCGTCGCGGTTGTCTTCGCCGTCCTTCAGGAGAGGATCATCCTTGGGTGTCCAGCACGGATCGAGGTTGAAGAAGGAGCCGGGATCGCCCTTCAGCAGGCCCGCGAAAACGGCACAGACGATGATGGACCCCACCCGGCCCAGCGTGTTTCCGCCGTTCCCCTGCGCCTCGCGCAGGATGTAGTACCAGAGCGCGTCTGGCTCGCATTCGTCGAGTTCCAGCGGCTTGATGCACAGCTTGCGCGCGACCGAGGTGCCGGAGGGCAGATCGAAGGAGATGCCGCGCATCAGGTTGCGCAGCGCCAGCACGTTCAGCGGATCGCCTGCCGCCCCTTCGAAGAGGAACGACAGCGCGTTGCTGAGCTTGGTGTCGATCTTGCGGGCCATCTGCGGGAAGCCGAAATTGGCGAGCGAGCTTTCCATCTGCAGGAACCAGTCCCATTGGATGCAGTTGTTCTGCTCCATCGGGCGGAACCCGCGCAGGTCGTTGCCGGTGGTGCCGGGCGAATTGTCGAAGATCGGGGCAAAGACGCCCACGCCCCTGACCTGGTTGGTCTGGTAGGCGTTGCGCACCATCGAGTGCCCGAAGCGATAGGCCGCGACCGAGAACTCGACCGGCATGAAGGGCTGGTTCTTCCAACTGAACAGGTCGTCCAGCCCGCAGTCCCATGCCTGACGACCGCCGCATTTCTTCTCGAGCTTGAGGGCGCACTTGTAGACCTCGTCGATGGCGATGCGCCGGATGAAGTCGTTCCAGACGATGTACTGGTAGAGCCAGCGCAACGTCTTCCGCGCAATCTCGAACACGGTCTTGGTGTCGGCATCGGGGTGCGCGGCCCGGGCGCGGTCGACCAGCGTGTTGTGCGCCAGCAGGAAGGCCATCTGCAGTTGGCTGACGATGGAGTTCTCGTCGTTCCGCATGTCGCCGATCAGGGCGCGGCCGTCGAAGCGGGGCAGGTCGGGCAGCTCCGGGTGCCCATCGACCGCACCGAGGGCCATCTTTGCCTTGTCGGCGGAGCTGTAGAGGTAGGGCTGGTCGTCGGGCCCCATGCCGTAGAGGTTGTCGAGGTCCAGACGGGGGGTACGGAAGTTCAGCAGGCCGTTGGGGTCGTTCTTGCGCATCAGCGACGAGGTGGGGTCGAAGGTGATGTCATGGTCGATGAACTGGCCGAAATAGGTATAGCCGGCGGGGATCTTCGAGCTGAAGGTTTCCTCCAGTTCCTTGATCTTGTCCGGGTCCCCGGCGATGTCGCCCGGCAGAACCCCGGGCAGTTCGACCATGAGGTCGTTGGCGACCTTGCCAAGGTCGGTGTCGCCCGGCTCCCATGGCGTGAGCTCGGGGAACATGCGGCCAAACGGGCCGTGATAGAACTTGGAACGAGGGGCTAGGATATCGAGATGCGAGGCACCGTGTGCCATGGCCAAACTCCTTGCTGACAATGTGACTTTGAAAAACTCAAGGCGCTGAAAATGCGGTACGCCTCGGGGGCGACGGTATCACAACTTTAGGTTGAAGTCATGTGGGGTGACACAACTAGGAAGGTCTCTGCCGTGCTCAGGGAACAATTGCGGGCGCAAGGAGGTGACCCTGCGCCCGCGGAGACGGTTCTGAAACACTGGTTACGCGACCGGCCAAACTCTTTACGCCACTTCCGTCTCCGGTCGGGTACTTAAGGCAGGCTGTAATCTCAGCCTGCTGCCGGTATCGCACGGTCGGCGCTACCCGGTCTGTGAACCGCTTCACAGGGGGAGAGGTTTTTGTGGGGGGAGCGCGGGGGAGATGTGAAATTGCGGACACGAGGCCGTGGCCCCGCGCCCGCAGATCAGCTTTACCGCATCACTCGTTAGATTTGCACTCACTCACTTCGGGCCACTCACCCGAAGGGCCTTTAATACGGCCACTCGCGTCGTACTCAGTATAGTCGCAGGGGTAAGTGAACTGAGTCACATTGGTGTGAAAAATCCAAGAATTCTATGTGGATAGGCGAGCATGGCGCCGGGGGCACCACGCTCGCCGTCAGGTTGCGTAACAGGCGGACTCTTACCCTACGCGGAGTGCGGGAACACGCACCTGGGGATCGGTGACCAAGGGGGCAAGCAGTGATGACCCTGAGCCGACTCCGTTGACCCGTTTATCCTCGCCAACCATGAAAAATTGACGAAACGCCGGAGGTCTTTTTCGGGCATTTGCGTGGCGAGTGGATCGCCCGTCAGTTGAATTGTTCCGAGATCAGCCGCTCTTCGAGCCCGTGTCCGGGGTCGAAGAGAATGCGGTGCTTGATGGTGGGCTCGGAATGGATCTCGACCCAGTCGATGTTGTCGATCGAGATCGAATCGGCATCGGCCATCACCGGGCGCTTGTCGGCCTCGATCACGTCGAACCTGACCTCGGCGGTCTTGGGCAGCAGCGCGCCGCGCCAGCGTCGGGGCCGGAAGGCCGCGATGGCGGTCAGCGCCAGCACGTCCGCACCGATCGGCAGGATCGGCCCGTGCGCCGAGTAGTTGTAGGCGGTGGAGCCCGCCGGGGTGGCGACCAGCGCGCCGTCGCAGACGAGCTCGGGCAGGCGGACGCGCCCGTCGACCGAGATCCGGAGCTTGGCGGCCTGGGGACCCGCGCGCAGCAGCGAGACCTCGTTGATCGCCAGGGCGCGATGCATCTCGCCGTTCTGGTCCATCGTGCGCATCGACAGCGGGTTGATCACCTCTTCCACCGCCGCCTGCAGCCGGTCGGGCAGGTCGGTCTCGGAGTATTCGTTCATCAGGAAGCCCACGGTGCCCCGGTTCATGCCGTAGACCGGCACATCGAGTTCCTGCGTCGCGTGCAGCGCGCGCAGCATGAAACCGTCGCCCCCCAGCGCCACGATCATGTCGGCCTCTTCCGGGCGCACGTTGCCATAGCGCTCCACAAGGACGACACGGGCCTCCTCGGCGACTGCGGCCCGCCCGGCCATGAACGCGATTTTCAGGGACATCCCAAAGGTTTCCGGTCCTGCGAATTCGGTTCCGAAACAATCATACCTTTCCCCCCGTGACCAGACTCGCCGCGCAGCCGATGTGAATCGTCGTATTACGGTCTTTCAAGCCTCCCGCGTTTCCTTTAGGAGAAGCGCCAATTCTCTGCTGTCACCCCAGAACCCGGAGCTTGCCATGAACGCGCCTCACCGTGACAACGGCTTTTTCACCGAAGACCTCTCCTCGCGCGACCCCGAGCTGTTCGGCGCGATCACCAACGAACTCGGCCGCCAGCGCGACGAGATCGAGCTGATCGCGTCCGAGAACATCGTCAGCCTCGCCGTGCTGCAGGCGCAGGGTTCGGTCCTGACCAACAAGTACGCCGAAGGTTACCCGGGCAAGCGCTACTACGGCGGCTGCCAGTACGTCGACGTCGCCGAGACGCTGGCGATCGAACGCGCCAAGGAGCTGTTCGGCTGCAACTTCGCCAACGTCCAGCCGAACTCCGGTTCCCAGATGAACCAGGCCGTGTTCCTCGCGCTGCTGAAGCCCGGCGACACCTTCATGGGCCTCGACCTGAACTCGGGCGGCCACCTGACCCACGGCTCGCCGGTCAACATGTCGGGCAAGTGGTTCAACGTGGTGTCCTACGGCGTGCGCCAGCAGGACGAGATGCTGGACATGGACGAGGTTCGCGCCAAGGCGCTGGAACACAAGCCCAAGCTGATCCTCGCGGGCGGCACCGCCTACAGCCGCGAGTGGGACTGGGCCGCCTTCCGCGAGATCGCGGACGAGGTCGGCGCCTACCTGCACGTGGACATGGCCCATATCGCGGGCCTGGTGGCCGGTGGCGTCCATGCCTCTCCGCTGCCGCACGCCCACGTGGTCACCACCACCACGCACAAGTCGCTCCGCGGCCCGCGCGGCGGCATGATCCTCACCAATGACGAGGACATCGCCAAGAAGATCAACTCGGCCGTGTTCCCCGGCCTGCAGGGCGGCCCGCTGATGCACGTGATCGCCGCCAAGGCCGTGGCCTTCGGCGAGGCGCTGCGCCCCGAGTTCAAGCAATACGCGGCACAGGTGAAAGCCAACGCCGCGGCGATGGCCGACCAGCTGATGAAGGGCGGCATCAACGTCGTCTCGGGCGGCACCGACAACCACCTCTGCCTCGCCGACCTGCGCCCCAAGGGCGTGACCGGCAAGGCGGCAGAGGCGGCACTGGGCCGCGCTCACATCACCTGCAACAAGAACGGCGTGCCGTTCGACCCGGAAAAGCCCTTCGTGACCTCGGGCATCCGCCTCGGCTCGCCCGCCGGCACCACCCGCGGCTTCGGTGAGGCCGAGTTCCGCCAGATCGCGGACTGGATCGTCGAAGTGGTCGACGGTCTCGCCGCCAACGGTGAAGACGGCAACGCCGAGGTCGAGGAAAAGGTCAAGGCCGAGGTCGCCGCGCTCTGCGCCCGCTACCCGCTCTACCCCAACCTCTGATCCCTCGGATCGGTTGAACGGGACGCCCGGGGTCATGCCCCGGGCGTTTTGCGTTTCAGGGGGCGCTGCCCCCTCTTGGCCTGCGGCCAATTCACCCCCGGAGTACTTTCGAAGAAAAGAAGGGCGGGGCGCGTCCTGCCTCTTTTCTTCACAAATACTCCGGGGGAGGCGCCGCTTGCGGCGACGGGGGCAGCGCCCCCAAGGTCACAGGCTGTATCCCGCAGCGCGACATGCTAGATCTGGTCCCGGAAAGAACTGGGATTGGGCTCCTGATGTCGTCACTTGCGTGGAACCTGGCCGCTGCGGCCGGGGTGATCGTCATTCTGTTCGCTGCCTTCCGGCAGTTTCACTTCATGGCGAACAGCACGCGCCTGCTGCGCATTCTTGCGGCGGCCGTGATCGTTGCCGTCGTGCTGATGGTGCTGAACCTGACTTTGCCCGGCTAGGTCAGATCAGCCCGCGCCAGCGCAGGACGGCGAAGAGCAGGGCGGCCAGCAGCAGGATGTTGAAGGCCATCGTGCCCAGCACGCCGAGGACGAAGCCCTTGCGGCGGTCGGCGAGGTCGATGGACTTGAGGTGGGTCTCAAGCGCGCCTGCGGCCTTGCCGAGGCGCTCGGCGTCGAGGGTCATGCGCAGTTTCGGGTGGTGGGCCATCGGCATGGCATCGGCGAGCGCCGCGCCCTCGGAGCGCAGGTGGCGGGGCAGGCGGTGCCGCGCCTTGCCCATGGCTTCGGGGAAGGCGGCGGCCCGAATTCCGAGCTTGCTGCGCATCAGGCCGCGCACCGTTTCCACGCGCTGAATCACGTTATCCATGTCGGCCATCGTTCGCCCCCGTTTCCTGAGCCGATCCTAGCGGTTGCCGACGGGATGCTCAATCGGGGGCCTTTGCTCTGGCGGCGCTCCGCGCGGGGCGTTATCTCTGCCCTCATGCTGAACCAGATTGTCCATGGTACCCCGACCGACGCCCCGCCGCTCCTGATCGCGCACGGGCTCTATGGCTCGGCCCGCAACTGGGGCGTGATCGCCAAGCGCCTGTCGGACGAGCGGCAGGTGATCGCGGTCGACATGCGCAACCATGGCTTCAGCCCGCAGGTGGAGGTCCACAACTATCCCGCGATGGCGGAGGACCTGGCCGAGGTGATCGCGGCGCTGCCGGGACCGGCGGATGTGCTTGGGCATTCCATGGGCGGCAAGGCCTCGATGATGCTGGCGCTGACGCATCCGGACCTGGTGCACCGCCTAATCGTCGCCGATATCGCGCCGGTGCCCTATTCGCACAGCCAGCTGCCGCATATCCAAGCCATGCGGGCGGTCGACCTCTCGGGGATCAGCCGCCGCTCGGAGGCCGAGGAGCGGCTGGCCGAGCAGGGCGTCGACAAGGCATTGCAGAGTTTCTTCACCCAGTCCCTCGATCTGAAGGAGGGCCGCTGGCGCTACAACTTCGATGCGCTGGAGGCGGGGATGCCGGAGATCATGAGCTTTCCCGAGGTGGACGCCACCTGGGACGGACCCTCGCTGTTCCTGACCGGCGCGGAGTCGGATTATGTCCGGCCCGAGCACCGAGAGCGCATCAAAGCATTGTTTCCGAAGGCGCGATTTGCCCGGATACCCGGTGCGGGGCACTGGCTGCATGCGGACAAGCCGCGCGAGTTCGAGGCGGCGGTGCGGGTTTTCCTGAACGCCTGAACGGCCCATCGGTGGGTCGGATTTCGCCATTTGTGGCAGTTCGGTCGCGCACGCCTTGCAATGAACACATTCTTGACACACTTTATGCGTGTGCCGCCTTAATCTCGGCAAGAATAGCGTGAAAAGTCTCCTCACCCGTAAGGGACATCAAGGAGCGGAAAAAGTGGCAGTGTATCTGATAGCATCGGTCATCGCAGGTCTGGTCAGCGCGGCTTACGCGATGATGGGCCACGACGCCGGGGTGTTTCAGGCGCTGCTCTGGTATGTCCTTGGTGGCTGGGCCGGTCTGGGCCTGATGATCGCCCTGACCGTACTGGGCCGCACCGCGCGCCCGACGCCGCCGGATGCCCCGCGCGGCATGCCGACCCCGCAGCGCGCCTGACATTCCCGTTTTCGTAGTGACACAAGGGTGGGCGGTTTATTGCCCGCCTTTTTGCGTTGTCTTGCCGGTGGGCAGCTCCGCGCCGTAAGGCAGAGCTCAGTTCGCCCATGACGCGCGTCCGCCGCGGGCGCTTTCAAGGAAGGTCACCACCGATGATCCGAGTTCTGCTTGTCTGCCTTGCCCTGCTGGGCCTTGCCGCCTGCGAAACCGCCAAGGGGGCAAACCGCGACCTGCAGAAGGCAGGGGATGCGATCAACGGCATGGTGAAAAAGGTCGAGAAGAAGCTCTGACCTTAAGCCTGCAGGCTGTAGCTGGCGTCAGGCCGGACGTTTGTCGGGCCAGTTCGGGTCGTCCCTGCGGATGCGGCGCGTGATCAGCACTCCGGCCGGAACGCCGATCAGCAGTCCCGCTGCGGCGGAGACTGCGAAAGCCATCCAGCTGTAGAACCCGGCCACCAGCGCAGCGACCAGAACCGCTCCGGCGATGCAGAGCACCGCCAGCGGCACGATGAACATGTTGAGCTTGTTGCGCATGGTCTCTCCTCCGGTTGCGGTTGGAGTCGGAGAGAGAACGCGGGTGGAAGGGGAGAGGTTCCCGCTGGAACCCCTCCGGGTTGGATCAGCTGTCCATCTTGAGCGCCGAGATGAACGCCTCTTGCGGGATGTCCACCTTGCCGAACTGGCGCATCTTCTTCTTGCCCGCCTTCTGCTTGTCCAGCAGCTTGCGTTTCCGCGTGGCGTCGCCGCCGTAGCACTTGGCGGTCACGTCCTTGCGCAGGGCCGAGAGGGTCTCGCGCGCGATCACCTTGCCGCCGATGGCCGCCTGGATCGGGATCTTGAACATGTGGCGCGGGATCAGCTCTTTCAGCTTTTCGCACATGGCCCGGCCGCGCATTTCGGCGCGGTCGCGGTGCACCATCATCGACAGCGCGTCCACCGGTTCGTCGTTCACCAGCACCTGCATCTTCACGAGGTTGTCCTCGCGATAGCCGATCAGCTGGTAGTCGAAGCTGGCGTAGCCCTTGGTGACCGACTTGAGCCGGTCGTAGAAGTCGAAGACCACCTCGTTCAGCGGCAGGTCGTAGACCACCAGCGGGCGGGTGCCGGCATAGGTCAATTCCAGCTGGATGCCGCGGCGGTCCTGGCAGAGCTTGAGCACGTCGCCGAGGTATTCGTCGGGCACCATGATGGTGGCCTTGATCCGGGGTTCCTCGATGTGGTCGACGTAGGTCAGGTCGGGCATGTCGGCGGGGTTGTGCAGTTCCTGCATCGTCCCGTCCTTCATGTAGATATGGTACACCACCGAGGGGGCGGTGGTGATCAGCTCGATGTCGTACTCGCGCTCGAGCCGGTCGCGGATCACCTCGAGGTGCAGCAGCCCGAGGAAGCCGCAGCGGAAGCCGAAGCCGAGGGCGGCGGAGGTTTCCATCTCGTAGGAGAAGGAGGCGTCGTTCAGGGCGAGCTTCTCGATGGCGTCGCGCAGATCTTCGAACTCGGCCGAGTCGACCGGGAAGAGGCCGCAGAAGACCACGGGGATCGACGGCTTGAAGCCCGGGAGTGCCTTGTCGGTGCCCTTTTTCTCGGTGGTGATGGTGTCGCCGACCTTGGTGTCGCGCACCTGCTTGATCGAGGCGGTGATGAAGCCGATCTCGCCGGGGCCGAGTTCGGCCACGTCCTGCATCGCCGGGCGGAACACGCCGATCTTGTCGATCTGGTGCACCGTGCCGTTGCGCATGAACTTCACGCGGTCGTTCTTCTTCATCACCCCGTCCATGATGCGGACGAGGACGACGACGCCGAGGTAGCTGTCGTACCAGCTGTCGACCAGCATCGCCTTGAGCGGCGCGTTGCGGTCGCCGGTCGGGGCGGGGAGGCGTTTGCAGATCGCTTCCAGCGTTTCGTGGATGCCGAGGCCAGATTTGGCCGAGACCAGCAGCGCGTCGGACGCGTCGATGCCGATGACGTCCTCGATCTGCTCCTTCACGCGCTGGGGTTCCGAGGCGGGCAGGTCGATCTTGTTCAGGACCGGGATGATCTCGTGGTCGGCGTCGATAGCCTGATAGACGTTCGCGAGGGTCTGCGCCTCGACCCCCTGAGTCGAGTCCACCACCAGCAGCGAGCCTTCGACGGCGTGCATCGAGCGCGACACCTCGTAGGCAAAGTCGACGTGGCCGGGGGTGTCGATCAGGTTGAGGATATAGAGCTCGCCGTTGTCGGCGATGTACTCGATCCGGACCGTGTTGGCCTTGATGGTGATGCCGCGCTCGCGTTCGATGTCCATCGCGTCGAGCAGCTGTTCCTTCATCTCGCGCGCGGACACGGTATTGGTCGACTGGATCAACCGGTCGGCCAGCGTGGATTTGCCGTGGTCGATGTGCGCCACGATGGAGAAATTGCGGATATGATCAAGGTCGGTCATGCTGCGGGATATGATGTGGAACGGGCATTTGGTCAATGGGGATTGAAACCGCAGTCAGGGTGCGCGTGAGCGGCCGTGTCCAGGGGGTCTGGTTCCGTGCATGGACCGAGCGGACTGCGCTGGAACTGGGCGTTTCGGGTTGGGTCCGCAATGCGCCGGACGGTACGGTCGAGGCGCTGATCGGCGGGTCGGCCGATGCGGTAAAGCAGATGGTGGCGCGGCTGCATGACGGGCCGGACATGGCCCGGGTCGACCGGGTCGTGACCTTGCCCGCCGAGGTCGACGAGGTGCCCGGCGGCTTCGAGATCAGGCGCTGAGGCGGGTCGCCGCGCAGGCGGCGGAATACGACGCGCAGGTCGAATTCATGCGAGAGACTCGGTGAGGCGCGGGCCTACCATCCCCTCAGGGCAGGCGCGGTGCCCGCCCTGTTTGAGAGGAGCGTCGCCATGGGCGACAAGAAGGCCAAGCCGTCGAAACCCGGCACCAAGACCGTCAAGAAGTAACCCCCCAGACCCCGAGGCCTCCGTCGCGCGGTTGCGGTCGCGCGGCGGAGGTTTGCCTTGGTCCCGGTGCGTTGCTCAGCCGTATTGCGCCACCGGGGTGCCCGCGATGGCGGCCATGTTCAGCAGGCCGCGCGCGGTGATCGAGTGGTTCACGATATGGGCGCGGTTGCCCATGCCCATCAGGATCGGTCCGACTTCGAGCCCGTCGGCGCGCATCTTGAGGATGTTGCGCACGCCGCTGGCGGCATCGGCATGGGCAAAGACCAGAACGTTGGCCGAGCCGGTCATGCGCGAATTGGGGAAGTAGCGCTGGCGCAGCTCGGGATCGAGAGCAGAGTCGACGTTCATCTCGCCCTCGTAGCAGAATCCGCGATCTTCGGCGTCGAGGATCTCCATCGCCGCGCGCATCCGCTTGCCCGAGCCTTCGGCTTGGTTGCCGAACTGCGACTGCGAGCAGAGCGCCACCTTGGGTTCGAGCCCGAAACGACGCACGTGGCGGGCGGCCCCGATGGCGATCTCGGCGATCTGCTCGGGCGTCGGCAACTGGTGGACGTGGGTGTCGGCGATGAACAGCGGACCCTGTTCGAGGATCATCAGCGAGAGGGCGCCGTGCGGGCGCAGGCCGTGGCCGCCGAGGACCTCCTCGACGTACTTCAGGTGCCAGCGATATTCGCCGAAGGTACCGCAGATCAGGCTGTCGGCCTCGCCACGATGCACCATGATGGCGCCGATGGCGGTGGTGTTGGTGCGCAGGATCGCCTTGGCCAGGTCTGGCGTCACGCCGCGCCGCTGCATGATCTCGTGGTAGGAACTCCAGTAATCATAGTAACGCGGGTCGTTCTCCGGGTTCACCAGCTGGAAGTCGCGGCCCGGGCGGATGTCGAGGCCGAAGCGTTCGCAGCGCTGCTCGATCACTTCGGGACGACCGATCAGGATCGGCGTCTCGGTGGTTTCCTGCAGGATCGCCTGCGCGGCGCGCAGCACGCGCTCGTCTTCGCCCTCGGCAAAGACGATCCGGCGGGAGGCGGCGCGGGCGGCGTCGAAGACCGGGCGCATCAGCAGGGCGGACTTGAAGACCGACTGGTTCAGCTTCTGCTTGTAGGCGGCCATGTCCTCGATGGGCCGGGTGGCGACACCGCTGTCCATCGCGGCCTGCGCCACCGAGGAGGAGACGACGGCCACGAGGCGCGGGTCGAAGGGCTTGGGGATCAGGTAGTCGGCCCCGAAGGTCAGTTGTTCGCCGTGGTAGGCGGCGGCAGCCTCGGCGCTGGTGGTGGCGCGGGCGAGGTCGGCGATGCCGTCGATACAGGCGATCTCCATCTCGTCGTTGATCTCGGTCGCGCCCACGTCCAATGCACCCCGGAAGATGAAGGGGAAGCACAGGACGTTGTTCACCTGGTTGGGGAAGTCGCTGCGGCCAGTGGCAATGATCGCGTCAGGGGCGACCTTGCGGGCCTCGTCCGGCATGATCTCGGGGGTGGGGTTGGCCAGCGCGAAGATGATCGGGCGCTTGGCCATTCTGGCGACCATCTCGGGCTTCAGCACGTTGGGGCCCGAGAGGCCAAGGAACAGGTCGGCGCCGTCGATCACCTCATCGAGCGTGCGCTTGTCGGTGGCCTGCGCGAACTCGGCCTTCTGCGGATTCATGTCCTCGGCGCGGCCCTCGTAGACGAGGCCGTGGATGTCGCAGAGCCAGACGTTCTCGCGCTTGACGCCCAGCTTGAGCAGCATGTTGAGGCAAGCGATGCCCGCCGCGCCACCGCCGGTCGAGACGATCTTGATGTCCTCGAAGGCCTTGCCCGCGACGTAGACGGCGTTCTTGGCCGCCGCGCCCACGACGATGGCGGTGCCGTGCTGGTCATCGTGGAAGACAGGGATGTTCATCCGCTCGCGGCACAGCTTTTCTACGATGAAGCAGTCCGGCGCCTTGATGTCCTCGAGGTTGATCGCGCCGAAGGTCGGGGCGAGGGCGCAGACGATGTCGGCCAGCTTCTCGGGGTCCTGTTCGTCCACCTCGATGTCGAAGCAGTCGATATTGGCGAATTTCTTGAAGAGGACGGCCTTGCCTTCCATCACCGGCTTGGAGGCCAGCGCGCCGATGTTGCCGAGCCCGAGGACGGCGGTGCCGTTCGAGACCACCGCGACGAGGTTGGCGCGGGTGGTGTAGAGCGCGGCATTGGCCGGGTCGGCCTTGATCTCAAGACAGGCCTCGGCCACCCCCGGCGAGTAGGCGAGCGAGAGATCGCGGCCGTTGGCCATGGGCTTGGTGGCCCGGATCTCAAGTTTGCCGGGTTTCGGCAGCTCGTGATACTTCAGCGCCGACTGGCGCAGGCTCGGGGCGTCGGACACGGATTCTTCCTCCTTGGAGAATATAGTTTAGCATTAAACTACTTTTCCGGAGAGGGAAACGGGTCATTTTGATCCCGCGCTCTCACCTTGCCTGTCTTGCATATTCCGACGTGTCTGGCCAAGGTTTCGCTGCGCCGAGAAGGCCAGTGAAACAAAGGGGGGACCATGTCCGAGACATTGGCCGAAATCCGCCTGCCGACGGCGGAACTGAGAGACGACATCCCGTTCTTCACCAAGACGCTGAAGATGCGGCTCGACATGATCTACCCGGCGGACGATCCGCAGGTGGCGGTGTTCTCGGGGCACGGGCTGAGGCTAAGGATCGAGAACGGGGCGAGCGAGGCACCGGGAACCCTGCGCATCCTGACCGACGATCCTGACGGGTTCGCGGACGGAGCGCGCCGCCTGACCGCGCCGAACGGCACCCGCGTCGAGATCGAGGAACGTCACCCGCCGATGGTGATGCCGACCACGGTGCATTCCTTCGTCGTGCGCCGCCTTGCCGACGAGGCGCCCTGGGTCATCGGGCGCGCGGGGATGGAGTACCGCGACCTGATCCCCGACCGGCTGGGCGGGTCGATCATCGCCAGCCATATCCGCATTCCCGGCGGCGGGGCGGTTCCGGACATGGTGCATTACCACCGGGTCGGATTTCAGCTGATCTTCTGCATCCACGGCTGGGTCGATGTCGTCTACGAGGACCAGGGCGACAAGATGCGCCTGACCGCAGGCGATTGCTTCATTCAGCCGCCCGAGATCCGGCACCGGGTGCTGGAGTCCGGCGATGACGTGCAGGTGATCGAGATCGGTGTGCCGGCCGAGCACGTGACAGAGATCGATCACGAGATGGAACTCCCTACGGGCCATCTGCGGCCCGAGCGGGAATGGCAGGGGCAGCGGTTCGTCTACAACAAGGCCGAGGGCGCAAAGTGGGCGCCGTTCCGGCTGCCGGGCTACGTGGCGCGGGACACGACGATCGCGGAGAACACCAAGGGTGTTGCGGGCGTGATGGTGGTGCGGAAGGGGGAGGGCGCGCCGGAGTGGGCCGCCCATTCGACCGACATCCTGTTCACCTACGTCAAGGATGGCTCGGTCACGCTCGAAGGAGAGGGGCGCGATCCCTACCTGCTGCAAAAGGGCGACGCCTTTGTCGTTCCGCCGGGGATGCGGACACGGCTGACGGACCCGAGCGCGGACATGGAGCTGCTCGAGGTTTCGCTGCCGGGCGTGTTCGAGACACGGCTCGGATAAGTCCTAGAGAGTGCCCAGTTCCTTGAGCTGGGCGATGCGGCGGCGGGCCTGTCGTTCGGTCAGGTCGCCCAGCACCGGCTGGCCTTCACGCTCCGAGAGGCGCAGCAGTTCCGCCTCGGTCGCGGCGTGCATCATCTTGCGCGCGCAGTTGGCCGAGATGGGGCTGCGGGGCGGACGAGATATCTTGGTATCTTCCAGCTTCATGGCGTTTTCCCTGTTCTAGTGTATCAGGCCAACGGGCCGGGGGCCATAAGGTTCCGCTTGCATCCGGGGCGCGGGCTTTGGAACATGGGGGTTCAACACAGAGAGGCCCCGAGATGAGCGAGCTGAAGACTGCCGCGACCGCCGTGCGCGAGAACGCCTATGCGCCCTATTCCAAGTTCAAGGTGGGGGCGGCGGTGCGCGCAGCATCCGGCACCATCTATGCGGGCTGCAATGTCGAGAACGTGGCCTATCCGGAAGGCACCTGCGCCGAGGCCGGGGCCATCGCCGCGATGGCCGCCGCGGGCGAGTACGAGATCACCGAGGTCTACGTGATTGCCGGGTCGCCGACCCCGGTGCCGCCCTGCGGCGGCTGCCGCCAGAAGCTGGCCGAGTTCGGCAAGGGCGGGGTGCGGGTGACACTGGCCACCACCGGCGGGGCGGAGTTTTCCACCACCATCGCCGATCTCCTGCCGGGGGCCTTCGACGCGGGCCACATGGAAGGGGCCTGAGCCTTGGACGCACGTTCGATCATCGCCAAGTTGCGGCGGCGCGAGGTCCCGACGGCCGACGAGCTTGGCTGGTTCGCGCAGGGGCTCGCCGACGGTGGGGTGAGCGACGCGCAGGCGGGCGCCTTTGCGATGGCCGTCTGCATGGGCGGGCTGGGCACCGAGGGGCGCGCGGCGCTGACGCTGGCGATGCGCGACAGCGGGAGGGTGCTGTCGTGGGACGTGGACGGCCCGGTGATCGACAAGCATTCGACGGGCGGCGTGGGCGACTGCGTGTCGCTGATCCTCGCGCCCGCTTTGGCGGAGTGCGGTGGCGTGGTGCCGATGATCTCGGGCCGGGGCCTTGGCCACACCGGCGGGACGCTCGACAAGCTGGAGGCGATCCCCGGTGTGAGCACCGGAGTGACCGAAGACATGCTGGCGCGCATCGTGGCCGGGACGGGGTGTGCCATCGTGGGGGCCACCGCTGGGATCGCCCCGGCCGACAAGCGCCTTTACGCCATCCGCGACGTGACTGCGACGGTCGAGAGCCTCGACCTGATCACCGCCTCGATCCTCTCAAAGAAACTTGCGGCCGCGCCCGAGGCGCTGGTGCTCGACGTCAAGGTGGGGTCGGGGGCGTTCATGAAGACGCCCGACGAGGCGCGCGCGCTGGCCGAGGCGCTGACCGCGACGGCCAACGCGGCAGGCTGCAAGACCACGGCGGTGATCACCGACATGAACCAGCCGCTGGCGCCTGCGCTCGGCAACGCGCTGGAAGTGGCCGAGGTGATGAAGGTGCTGCGCGGCGAGGCCGAGGGGCCGCTGTTGCAGATCACAGCCGCGCTGGGCGGCGTCGTGCTGGCCGATTGCGGGCTGGCTGCGGATGTGCAGGCCGGGGCCGACAGGATCGCCGAGGCGCTGCGGGACGGTCGCGTTGCGGAACGGTTCGGCCGGATGATCGCTGCGCAGGGCGGTCCGCTGTCCTTCGTCGACGACTGGGCGCGCTTCTTGCCCGAGGCGAACGTGATCCACGAGGTCGGCGCGGCGCAGGCAGGTTACGTCACCGCCATCGACGGCGAAGCGCTGGGCCTTACCGTGGTGGCGCTGGGCGGCGGGCGGCAGGTCGAGAGTGACGTGGTGGAGCCGGCGGTCGGCCTCTCGCGGCTGGTCCGGCTGGGAGACAGGGTCGAGAAGGGCGCGCCGCTGGCGCAGGTCCATGCGGGGCGCGAAGACGCGGCGCGCCGGGCCGAGGCGTCGGTGCGGGCGGCGATCACCATCGGCGCCGAGCCGGTCGCGGTGCCGGACCTCATTCACGAAAGGATCGGTTGATGGCACGGGCGTTTCTGGTGGTGATGGACTCGGTCGGCATCGGCGGGGCGCCGGATGCCGGCAGCTTCTACAACGGCGCGATACCCGATACCGGGGCCAACACGCTGGGTCATATCGCGGCGGCCTGCGCCGCGGGGCAGGCAGAAGAGGGGCGCACGGGGCCGCTGAAGATGCCGAACCTCGATGCGCTGGGCCTTGGCGCCGCGCTGGCCCTCGCCTCCGGCACGTCGGCGCCCGGGCTCGGGGCCTATCCGCACGGGCGCTGGGGGGCCGCGACCGAGGTTTCGCCGGGCAAGGATACACCCTCGGGTCACTGGGAGCTTGCCGGTCTGCCGGTGCCTTGGGACTGGCACTATTTTCCCGACGATGTTCCGGCGTTTCCGAAGGCGTTGACGGACGCGGTGGCCAAACTTGCTGGGACAGACGGCATCCTTGGCAACTGCCACGCATCAGGCACCGCGATCCTCGACGAGTTGGGGGCCGAGCATATGCGCAGTGGCTGGCCGATCTGCTACACCTCGGCCGACAGCGTGTTCCAGATCGCCGCGCACGAGGAGACCTTCGGGCTGGACCGGCTGCTGGAGCTCTGCAAGGCCATCGCCCCGCGCCTGCACGAGATGAAGGTGGGCCGGGTTATCGCACGACCCTTTGTCGGCAGCCCGGAGGCCGGGTTCACCCGCACGACCAACCGGCGCGACTATGCCATCACGCCGCCCCGACCGGTGCTGACCAACTGGGTGCAGGAGGCGGGGCGGCGGGTCTACGGGATCGGCAAGATCGGTGACATCTTCTCGATGCAGGGCATCGACGAAGTGCGTAAGGGATCGGACGAGGCGCTGATGGGCCACCTCTCGGACCTTGTGGACGAGGCCGATGAGGGCAGCCTGACCTTTGCCAATTTCGTTGAATTCGACAGCCTTTACGGCCATCGCCGCAATGTCTCGGGCTATGCGCGTGCGTTGGAATGGTTCGACGCGGCGATCGGCCCGGTGCTGGAACGGCTGCGCCCGGGAGACCTGATGGTGTTCACCGCCGATCACGGCAACGACCCGTCCTGGAGCGGAACCGATCACACCCGCGAGCGTGTGCCGGTGCTGGTCAAGGGCGCCGGAGAGGGCGGGCTGGGGCAGGTGGCCTTTGCCGACGTGGCCGCCAGCGTGGCGGCGCACCTCGGGGTTCCGGGGCAGGGGCCGGGGCGGAGTTTCCTCTAGGACTGCCCCGGGTTCGGACCTTTTCTCCCCGTTGCATCTTGCCTCCCGCGCCGGACTCGCGGCAAAAGACGAAAACCCTGCAACCCCGGAGCCTGCCGCATGTCCCAGCATCTGACCGCCGTCGATCACCCGCTTGTCCAGCACAAGCTGACCCTGATGCGCGACAAGGCCACGCCCACCGCGGTCTTCCGCCAGCTGCTTCGCGAGATCACGCAGCTCCTCCTCTACGAGATCACCCGCGAACTGCCGATGACGCGCAAGCCCATCGAGACCCCGATGGAAGAGATGGATGCGCTGACCCTTGCGGGCAAGAAACTGGCGCTGGTCTCGATCCTGCGCGCGGGCAACGGGATGCTGGACGGTGCCCTTGAACTCATCCCCTCGGCGCGGGTCGGCTTTGTCGGCCTCTACCGTGACGAGGAAACGCTGCAACCGGTGCAGTATTACTTCAAGGTGCCGGAAGCGCTGGAAGATCGCCTTGTGATCGCCGTCGACCCGATGCTGGCCACCGGCAATTCCTCGGCCGCCGCCATCGACCTGCTGAAGAAGGCAGGGGCGACCGACATCCGGTTCCTCTGCCTGCTCGCCGCGCCCGAAGGGATCGCGCGGATGCAGGAGGCACATCCGGACGTGCCGATCGTGACCGCCGCCGTCGACCGTGGGCTCAACGAAAAGGGCTACATCATGCCGGGCCTCGGTGACGCGGGCGACCGCATGTTCGGGACCAAATAAAGCGGCCGCGACGCTTTACTCACAGGGCGATTTGCTGCAAGGTTGACCGCAATATCTCGTGTAGGGCGGTCATGAGAAACACAAGAATTATTGCGGCAACACTAATACTGGCAGCAGGCTTGGCGACCGGTGCAGAGGCCCGGACGCTGAGCGAGGGAGCCGTTCCCGCCGAGCTCCCGCCTGCCTCCTACACCGGCAAGAGCTATGTCGACAGCAAGGGTTGCCTCTACGTGCGTGCGGGCATCAACGGCATTCTCCGCTGGGTGCCGCGCGTCGATCGCCAGCGCAACCTGCTGTGCGGTTACAAGCCGACGCTCAGCCCCTCCGAGATCGCCCGGGCGCAGGCCGCCCCGCGCAGCGCGGAGGCCAACGGACCCGAGATCCTGACACTCGACGGGCCGGCGCCCGCCGCACCCAGTGCCCGCACCCCGCGGGCGGCCCCCGCCGCCACGACCCAACCTGCGCGCAAGCCGTCACCCAGCCCGGCCCCGACGGTCTATACATCGGGCGGCACAAGGGCCCCGGCGACGATCCAGCGCAAGCCTTCGGCCGGTCCGGCGCCTACGGTCTTTACCTCCGGCGAGGGGCAGATCGCCCCGGTCCGGGTGGAGATCCCGCCAAAGGTCGCCCAGTCGCTGCCGAATGTCACGGTGCCCAAGGGCTACCGCCTGGTCTGGACCGATGGCCGCGCGGCGACCGTGCGGCCGACCGGGGATGGTGCGGTGATGGTGACGGATATCACCCGCGCCCCCAAGGTGCCGCCGGGCTATCGTCCGGCCTGGAACGACGGGCGGCTGAACCCGCTCCGGGGGCTCGGCACGCCCGAGGGCGAGGCGCAGACCGACCAGGTCTGGACCCGGACGGTGCCACGGCAGCTGAAGCAGCCCACCGGGCGCGGCGGCGTAATCGTCGGGCAGGCGCAGCCGGTCACCCATGTCTCCACCCGTTCACAGGTTGCCACAGGTGCGCCCAGCTATGTCCGGGTCGGCGCCTATACCCAGCAGGCGGACGCGCAGAAGGTCGCGCAGGGTCTGTCGCGCAAGACCGGGCTGCCCGCCCGCATTGGCACCCTGCGCCGGAATGGCGAGGCTCTGCCGATGGTCCTGATGGGGCCCTTCGCCAGCGCGGAGCAGGCGCAGGCCGCATTGGTCAAGGTGCAGGGCGCAGGCTTTGGCGGTGCGACGGTGCTGCGCTAGGACGATCAGCCGCCGCAGATGCCCTGCAGCAGGACCCAGTCACGGTCGCGCATCACGGGCGCCGGGTCTTCGGCCTTCATCGGATCGGCCTCGATCAGCGGCAGGGTGGATTCCCCGGTGATGTCCCGCGCGCGGGCGTAGGGCGTGGAGGGGACCTTGGCGTCGGCGAATTCCTTCAGCACCGCGTCGGTCGGCAGCACGGGCTTCGGCGCGGTCACGATGCGCTCGGCGTAGGTGTCGAGCATGTCCTTGGGGATCTCCCCCGTGGTCAGCAGGCGGAAGGAGGCGAAGACGCCGCCATCCTGCAGCACCTCACCGAGGGGGTCGGTGCGCGCGGCGGCGAGTTTCTCGGTCAGCACGTAGCCCGCCAGAACCGCCGGGTCCTCGTGATCTTCAACAAGGGCTCGGTTCAGCAGGACGATGCTGCCGGGGAGGTGCAGGCTGTCGCGCAGCCCGCCGGGCAGGATGACGATGCGGCGCACGGCGAGACGGCGGGCGAGGCGTGACAGCACCGGCTGGGTCTCGGGACTGCGGCAGGCCCGGCCCGACAGCCGCTCGACCCGGGCCAGAAGCGCGTCGCCGATCTCCTGCCGCTTGATCACCGGCACCACGTCCAGCGTATGCCGCCGCATGGCACCCGGCAGCCAGAACACCGCCAGCACCAGCGCGGCGGAGAGCACCCCGGCCACGCCGAACGAACGCAGCCGCCCGGGATGCGGCCGGGCCCGCTCCACCGCCCGGCGCAGCCGTTCGATGGCCTCGATCATGTGCCCTTCGCTCTCGGCGAGTTCGAGCGTCTCGTCCGGGTCCCCGTCCGGGTGGTAGATTGCCGGGAATTCGTCAGGGTTGCGCCGCTGGATCGCGGCGAGCGACCAGTGGGTCAGGGCCTGGTTGTTGAAACTGTTGATGGTCAGGGTGGCGTCGCCGATGGAGACATAGACCTCGCGCCGCTGCTGCTCGGGAGACGGGCGCCAGAGGCCGGTCGCTTCGAGGCGCTGGTATTCCTTGAGTGCGGTCATCGGGTCCTGGTCTGCTCTCGCCTCGGGCTCTGCCGGCCTCGGTCTTTGACCCAGAGTAGCATGGGGCGCAAGCCGTCAGCAAACGGCGAATGCGGCGGTCCGGGGGCCTGCGGACGCGCATGGAACACCGGATGCGGGAGCGAGGGGCCAGCCCCTCGCGCTCCCCGGGATACTTGCAACCCAAAGAAGGGGCGGCGGTGCTATTGCCCGGTGGCGACGAGGTAACCGACCCCGGCGGCGACCAGCAGGCCGAGAACCACGGCGATGGTGATCTTGATCGCCGACCAGGGCCGCTCGCCCTGGACCCGTCCGGTCTGGCCGTTGATCACGAAGCGGTAGGTCTGGCCGCGGAACTTGTAGGCAGCGAGCCAGACCGGCAGCAGGATGTGCTTGAAGGTCACGTTGCGGACCTGCGTGTCGATCGAGTGGATACGCTGCTGGTCGCCGCCGATGTCGAAGCGCACGTCGCGTTCGATCACCCGGGACATCTGGGCACGGGCCTCGGCATGGCCTTCCTCGAGCTGGACGGTGTAGGCCTCGGCGCGGAACCCGGCGAGGTACTGGGGCAGGTAGGGCTGCAGCGCCGCGAGATCCCAGGGTTCGAGCGCGTCGGTGTACTGCCGGGGCAGGCTGCGCGAGGCCAGCACGAGGACGTCGTCGAAGAAGCGCGCGACCTGGCCGCGCACCCCGGTCCAGCGGATCTTCGGCACCTGCTGCTGCACCCGCTTGCCATCGCGCACCACGGTCTGGGTGACGTAGTAGATGGTGCCGCGCTCGCCGGTGTAGCGCGAGGCGGTGTCGGCGTCGAAGGTCCAGTAGGGGACGTAGATGCCCTGCATCCGGCGGCCCTTGCGGGCAAAGTCCTTGAGCCCGTTGGGGGCGAACCAGAGCCGGCCGAGCCAGTCGCTCATCGCCTTGTGGGCGGCGCGTTCGTCCAGCACGAAGGGCAGGACGCCCTTGGGCTTGATGTGCCGGCTTACCCCGGTGTCGGTCACCACGGGCGTCGCGCAGAACGGGCATTCGGCGGCGTGGTCGTTGGGGTCGAACTCGACCTGCGCCCCGCAGTTGGGGCATTGCAGGACCCGGGTTTCCTCGATCTCGGCCTCGGGCAGGCGTTCCGCCACGGCCGCCTCGAAGTCCAGCTCGCGCAGGGTCGCGCCTTGCCAGGGGCCGCCGCCGATCTGCTGTGTGTGCCCGCAATGGTCGCATTTCAGCACTCCCTGCGCCGGATCATAGCGCAGGTCGGCGCCGCACTGGTCGCAGGGAAAGCGGTGTTCCTCCAGAGGAGCGGTGGGCGCGGTATCGGCCTCGGACATGGGAAGGTACGCCTCCGGCGGGAGTATTTACAGAATGGAGAAGCGGGAGCGGTCCCGTTACGCCCCGGGGGGCGGCGGCGGCATCACGGTGAAGAGGCGCGCGAGCTCGGCGACATCGCCCGCCTTGAGCCAGCCATCCTGCCCTTCGGTCCAGACGTAGCTGTCGCGGGTCAGCTTGCCCTCGGTCACCATGCGGCCCATCGACGCCTTGGAGAAGGGGCCGGTGGTCTGGCCGTTCTCGGCGATGTGCCAGACGTGTTCGGCCGGGGGCGGGGGCGGCGTAGGCGCCGCGGCCGGGGCGGAGGGTGCGGCCCCCCAGGGTCCGGGGTTGGCCATCTGCGCGCCCATCGCCATGCCCATGCCGGCGCCGAGACCGGCGGCCATGCCACCGCCGCCCGGGTTGGAGGCGGCTTTGGTCATCGCCTCGGCCGCGGAATACTGGGTGAACTTGCCGAGGTCGCCGACCACGCCCATCGAGGTGCGCTTGTCGAGCGCTTCCTCCACCGCCGGGGGCAGCGAGATGTTCTCGATGTAGAGCTCGGGGATTGACAGGCCGTAGGCGGCGATGGTCTCGGAAATGGCGGTGGCCACCAGCTTGCCGAGGTCGGCGGTATTGGCGGCCATATCGAGCACCGGGATGCCCGAGCCTGCCACCACGCGCGAGAACTCCTGCACGATGATGTTGCGGATCTGGAAGCTGATCTCGTCCATGGTGAATTCGCCGTCGGTGCCGACGATTTCCTGCAGGAACTTGCCCGGGTCGGTCACCCGCACGGAATAGGTCCCGAAGGCGCGCAGGCGGACCGGGCCGAATTCGGGGTCGCGGCAGATGATCGGGTTCTTGGTGCCCCACTTCTGATCGGTGAAGCGGGTGGTGTTGACGAAGTAGATCTCGCTCTTGAACGGCGACTGGAACCCGTGGTCCCAGTGCTGGAGCGAGGTCATGATGGGCATGTTGTTGGTCTCGAGCATGTAGAGACCGGGGGTGAAGACGTCGGCCAGCTGGCCCTCGTGGACGAAGACCGCCGCCTGGCCCTCGCGCACGGTGAGCTTGGCGCCATACTTGATCTCGTGACCTTCGCGTTCGAAGCGCCAGACCATCGTGTCGCGGGTGTCGTCGGTCCAGTGAATGACGTCAATGAACTGGCCGCTCAGGAAATCGAATATGCCCATTGTCATGGTCCTCTTTGGTAATGGCTTTGCGGGTCAGGCATCCTGCCCCATCAATTCCCGCGCGATGACCAGGGCGATGGGGCGTGCTTCTTCCGCCGTCATGCCGGGCGTCAGCCTCGGATCGTACAGGATCTTGAGCAGCATTTCATCGTGGTTGGTCAGCAGCGCGAATTCGTCGTCGTCGTTGAAGATGGAGGGGCGCGCATCGGGGCTGTCGTTGGGCAGCCCGAGACCCTGCGCGATTTCCTCGTGCACGCAGCTCAGGCGGACGAGGTCGGGATGCTCGGCGCGGATCAGCGCCACGGCGCGGGTGTAGTCGTAGTCGGACTTGCCGCCGGCGACGCCAACGACGAGGCAGTAGTAGGAGCGGGGCAGGTTGGCAAAGAGGTCGAGCTCGGACCGGCTGATGGTCGGGATCAGCGTCTTGAGCCGGCCCTGCAGCGCGGTGCGGTCGTCCTCGCCGGCCACCACGATGAAGAAGTTCGGGTTGGAGCGCACCACTGAGACGGAATGGCGGGTGAGGCGGGCGAGGCGGTCGACATAGGAGCCGATGCTGGCGCTGTCCTTGTCGCGGATCGACGCGGGCACGCTCTCGCCGAATTCGATGCCGACCCGCACCGGCCCGCTCCAGCGGCTAAGCCGTCCGGGTTCGCCGCGCAGGGTGCTGCCGTTCTTGCGGGAGTATTCCTCGAAGAAGGCAATGGCGATGAAGTCGTCGACAAGGTCTTCGGCCGAGAAGGGCGTGTCGGGCCCGCCGCCGTCGGTGCGCAGCAGGCCCTGCGCCAGCAGGTCGTTCTGGATGACGCGGTAGTAGCGGGCCAGCTCCTCGCTGCGGGCCGAGGGGGCCGCTGGGGTCGGTTTGGCCAGCCCGTCGGGCCGGGCCTGTGGTGGCAGGGAGGTGGCGGGGCTGGACGGCAGTTCGCAGCCCGACAGCGCCATCACGGATGCGAGCATGACGACGATGCCGAACGCCCTGATGCCCCGCCGTTCCATGCTCCGGTTCTCCGCCTTCCGCCCCGACGTCCGCTCAGCCCGGGACCGAGGTCCCGGCGTTGTCGCCCAGCCCATCCTTGCGGGCCTTGGCGGCGGCGAGGGTCTCGCGCAGCTCGGCCTCCATCGTCTTGAGATCCTCCTCGGCGGCGGCGCGGCGCGCCTTGCCCTCGTCGGCGATCTGGAGGCTGTCCTGGATGGTGCCGATCAGGTCGGCGTTGGCCTTCTTCACCGCCTCGATGTCGAAGACGCCGCGTTCCATCTCCTGCCGGATCATCTTGTTGCTGTCGCGCAAGTTCTTGGCGTTTGCCGTCAGCAGCTCGTTGGTCAGGTCGTTGGCGTCGCGCACCGCGGCGGCCGCTTCGGACGAGCGCTGGATGGTCACCGCCTGTGCCAGCTGCGTCTCCCAGAGGGGGACGGTGTTGACGAGAGTCGAGTTGATCTTGGTCACCAGCGACTTGTCGTTCTCCTGCACCAGCCGGATCGAGGGCAGCGACTGCATGGTCACCTGGCGGGTGAGCTTGAGGTCGTGAACCCGGCGTTCGAGATCGTCGCGGGCGGCGCGCAGATCGCGCAGCTCCTGCGCCTGCATCACCTGCTCGCCCTCGGGCGCGGCCTCCATCTTGGCCTGCTGGGCCGGGATGTCCTTGCTGTCGAGCTCTTTCAGCTTGGCCTCACCCGCGGCGATGTAGAGCGCAAGCTCGTCGTAGAAGCCCAGCGTGCGTTCGTAGAGCAGGTCGAGCGACTTGATGTCCTTCAGCAGCGTGTGCTCGTGCTTGAGCAGGTTGTCGGTGATGCGGTCGATCTGGCCCTGCACCTCTTCGAAGCGGGCGGTGAACTTGGCGAAGGGCGCGGCGCGGCCGATCAGCTTTTCCCACCAGCTGCGTTCGCGGCGGACGTCGAGTTCGCTGACCGCGAAGCCGCGGATGGTGGTGACGATGTCGCGCAGGCTGTCGCCCGCCGGGCCGACATCCTTGTTGCGCACGTCCTGCAGCATGGCCTGGCTGATTTCCTGCAGCTCGGCCTGCGCGCCGGAGCCGAAGGAGACGATCGAGTTGGTGTCTCCCATGTCGATCTCGCCCATGCGCTGGCGGATCGCCTCGCTCACCGGGGCATCGGCCCCTTCGAGGGTGACCTGCTCTGCACTGGGATCGGGCAGGGAAATCGCGGTGACTTCGGAGAGCAATCCTTCGGATTCCTCGGCCTTCTGCCGTACTGTCTCAGACATTCCAATCTCCCTCGATGATGTTCGACCGGACGAATAAATCGCCTTTGTGAAAATTACGGGTGCTCAACTTCTGGTTCATTTCGGACGCACGCCTTCGCGCTGCAGCCGGTCGCGCAGCACCTCTATCTCGACGGTAAGGTCACTGCGGTCGTCAAGCAGCATGGCACGTGTGCGGGCGGCGAAATTCTGCTCAAGGTCGTCCAGCAGCGCCTCGTAATCGGCCAGCGCCCGCGAATCGCGGTTGCGTGCGTAGAGGTCGGCGAACTTGATCGTCGCGTCCCGCGCGCCCATCAGGTAGACGGTCAGGTACTTTCGCGCGGCGGTCAGGTCGCGCGGATCTTCCTCGACGGTGCGGAACAGGTCGCGCGCGGTGGCCTGGAACCGTTCCACCCGGCCCTCTATCCGCCGGTCCCCGGCGCGCCGCACGGCGTCGGTCATTTCCCGCAGGTAGGTCTCGCCCTCGTCGACCACGCGCGCCACCCGGTCCTGCTGGAAGGTGTCGATGCCCTCCATCCCCTTGTTGCGCAGCGGGTCGAGCCCGAAGGACCCGAGGTGCAGGGCACCGGCGACCAGACCGTAGAGAACCGGCGCCACGACGCCCGGTTCAAAGGCAAAGACGGCAAGGGCTGCGCCTATGCCGGTCAGCACGCTCGCGGCCATCTTGCGCGGAAAAGCGGGGCGGCGGGCCACCTTGCGGGCCTTGAACTCGGCCTCGGCCCTGAGCCCGCCCCGCAGCAGCCACGCGGCGAGGGCCAGAACGGCTGCCCCGGCGACGCCAAAGGCAAGGCCGACCGCTCCGCTGCCGAGACTGAAGAACAGCAGGAGGACCGGGGGCAGGAACAGCAGGTTGGCGCGCAGACCCACCGGCTCGACGCGGGCACCGTCATAGGCACCGCGCTGCGGCGTCCCGGTCTCGTCCTCGCGGGGATCGGGGCTGTATTTGCCGCCAAAGCGCTGCGCCATGGTCAGAGCCCTCCGAGCCAGCCGGTACAGACACCGCACAGGAGCAGGAAAAGCGCCACGAAGGCGACGTTCTGCATTGCATTGCCCGACATTGGGCGTCCCCCGCTTACCACGTCCAGAAAAAATCTAGGTCATGCAGCAGCTTCTTGCTAGTGCGCTGTGGGAAAAATCCACGGCCACCGGCAGCAGACGTCCGGGGTCAGGGCCGCCCGGGGCCCTTTCCCGGCCTGCCGGGGCGCGCGCCGCCCGGGCGCGGCTTGCCACCGCGCGGAGCATCGCCGCGGGGTTTGTCCGGCCGGCCCGCGGGCCGCTCGGTGCCGCGCGCATCCTGAGCGGGGCGCGGCTTGCGCCCGGGCTTGCGCGCAGGCTGTGCCGTGCCCTCGGGCTCCGGCCCGTCCAGACCGAGCTGGTCGCGCATCACCTTGCGGCGCACTTCCTCGACCTCGCCCGCCTTGAGCTGGCCCAGCTGGAACGGACCGTAGGAGACCCGGATCAGCCGGTTGACGGTAAAACCGAGGTCTTCCATCGCGCGGCGGATCTCGCGGTTCTTGCCCTCGCGCAGACCGACGGTGATCCAGGCGTTGGCGCCCTGCTGGCGGTCCAGCGTGACGATCATCGGCTGGAACTTCTCCTCGCCGATGACCAAGCCCTTGCGCAGCGGTTCGAAATGCTTGTCCTCGGGGCGGCCATTGATGCGGACGCGGTACTTGCGCAGCCACCCGGTGCTGGGCAGCTCCAGCTTGCGCTTGATCGCCCCGTCGTTCGTCAGCAGCAGCAGGCCCTCCGAGTTGAGGTCGAGCCGCCCGACGCTCATCACCCGGGGCATCTCCTCGGGCAGGTCGTCGAAGATGGTCTTGCGGCCCTGTTCGTCGCGCGCCGTGGTCACCAGCCCGGGCGGCTTGTGATAGAGCCAGAGCCGCGCGGGTTCGGCCTCCTGCAGCGGTTTGCCGTCCACGACGATACGGTCCTTGGCGGTGACGTTCAGCGCCGGGCTGTCGATGGTCTTGCCGTTGACCGAAACGCGACCGGCCTCGATCATGCGTTCCGCCTCGCGGCGCGAGGCGACTCCGGCACGGGCCAGAACCTTGGCGATGCGGTCGCCGGGAGGGGGATTGGTGCTCATGGCCAAGAGCGTTAGAGCAATTCGCGCGCTTGCGGAAGGGGCGGCAAAGGGGCAGGTTGCGGCATGGTCTTCAAATCCCATATGGCTCAGGCACTTGACGAGGCGCGCGCCGCCGCGGCGCGGGGCGAAGTTCCAGTCGGCGCGGTGCTGGCGGACGCCAGCGGTGCGGTCGTGGCCGCGGCGGGTAACCGCACCCGCGAACTGAACGACCCGACCGCCCATGCCGAGATCCTCACCATCCGCGCCGCCTGCGCCGCTGCCGGGTCCGAGCGGCTGACGGGCTACGCGCTCTACGTCACGCTGGAACCCTGCGCCATGTGCGCCGCCGCCATCGCCGCCGCGCGCATCTCGCGCCTCTACTACGGGGCGTCGGATCCGAAGTCCGGCGGGGTGGCGCATGGGGCCCGGGTGTTCGCGCACCCGCAGGCGCATCACCGCCCCGAGGTCTACGACGGGCTGGCCGCGCCCGAGGCCGAGGCGATGCTGCGCGACTTCTTCCGCGACCGCCGCCCCTGAGCCCCGGCGCCAGACGCCTGTCAGCGCAAAACTTTTGTGCCCCCGTCATGGATTTTTGTCCGCGCGGTGCTAGGCTCCCCGGCAACAAGAGGAGACGCCCATGAAACTCACCTGGCTCGGACACAGCGGCTTTCGGCTCGAAACCGGCGATAAGGTCATCCTGATCGACCCCTGGCTCAGCGGCAACCCGGTGCTGCCCGAGGAGAAGCACGAGGCCGCCACCACCGGCGCCACGCATATCCTGCTCAGCCACGCCCATTTCGACCACTCCGGCGACGTGCTGGCGCTGGCGCGCAAGTCGAAGGTGCCACTGGTCGGCCAGTTCGACCTGATGAGCTACTGGGCCGAGACCGAGGGCGTCGAGACCACCGGCTTCAACAAGGGCGGCACGGTGGACCTTGGCGGGGTCAAGATCACCATGACCAACGCGGTGCACTCCTCGACCTATTCCACCGCCAACGGCCCCCGCACCGGCGGCTCCGAGGCCGGCTACATCATCCGTGCCGAGGGCAGGACCATCTATTTCAGCGGCGATACCGACATCATGGCCGACATGGCCTGGTTCGGAGAGTACTACCGCCCCGACATCGGCATCCTCTGTGCCGGTGGCCATTTCACCATGGACATGAAGGCCGCGGCCTGGGCCGCGAAGAAGTACTTCGACTTCAAGACCGTGATCCCCTGCCACTACAAGACCTTCCCGATCCTCGAGCAATCGGCGCAGGCGCTGGTCGATGGGCTGCCGGGCGTTGACGTCATCGAGCCCGAGGTCATGGTCGCGATCGACCTCTGAGGGAGCAGGGGGCGCTGCCCCCGCCGCCTTCGGCGACTCCCCCGGAGTACTTGTGAAGAAAAGATGCAGGACGCGCCCCGCTCATCTTTTCTTCGAAAATACTCCGGGGGTGAATTGGCCGCAGGCCAAGAGGGGGCAGCGCCCCCGATGATGCCGCTTTGCAGCGGGCGCGGGCTTGCGAGCAGGGCGCGTGCAGAGTAAATGCGGCCTGACGTACAAAGAGGACCGCCATGTCGATTGACGAAAACACCGCCGCACGGGTGGCCAAGCTGGCGCGGATCAAGGTCGAGGACGACGCGCTTCCGGCCCTGGCCGCGGATTTCAACCGTATCCTCGGGTTCATCGAACAGCTGAACGAGGTGGATGTCGAGGGCGTCGAGCCGATGACCTCCGTCACCCCGATGCGGCTGAAGCGGCGCGAGGACCAGGTGACCGACGGGCATCAGCAGGCGCAGGTCCTGGCCAACGCGCCGGATGCGCGCGAGGGCTTTTTCGCGGTTCCGAAGGTGGTGGAATAATGGCTGATCTGAACAAGCTTACCCTGGCCGATGCGCGGGACGCGCTGAAGAAGGGCGAGACCACGTCCGTCGAGCTGACCGAGGCCTGCCTCAAGGCCATCGACGCGGCGGATGCGCTGAACGCCTTCGTGCACAAGACCCCCGAGATCGCCATGGAGCGCGCCCGGGCGGCGGATGCGCGTCTGGCCGAGGGCGATGCGCCGGCCATGTGCGGCCTGCCGATCGGGATCAAGGATCTCTTCTGCACGCGCGGTGTGCCCTCCCAGGCGGCGAGCGGCATCCTCGAGGGCTTCCGTCCCGAATATGAATCGACGGTCAGTCAGAACCTGATCGACGCGGGCGCCGTGATGCTTGGCAAGCTGAACATGGACGAGTTCGCCATGGGCTCGTCGAACGAGACCTCGGTCTACGGCAATGCGGTGAACCCGTGGCGGCGCGGCAATGACGAAGCGGCTCTGACCCCGGGCGGTTCCTCCGGCGGGTCGGCCTCGGCCGTGGCGGCGGATCTCTGCCTTGCGGCGACCGGCACCGACACCGGCGGTTCGATCCGCCAGCCCGCGGCCTTTACCGGCATCGTCGGGATCAAGCCGACCTACGGGCGCTGCTCGCGCTGGGGCATCATCGCCTTCGCCTCCTCGCTCGACCAGGCGGGCCCGATGACCAAGACGGTGCGCGACGCGGCCATCATGCTGGAAGCCATGTGCTCGTCGGATGCCAAGGACAGCACTTCGACCGACCTGCCGGTGCCGAACTTCGAGGCACTGCTGACCGGCGACATCCGGGGCAAGAAGATCGGTATCCCGCGCGAGTACCGCATCGACGGCACACCCGAAGAGATCGAGAAGATCTGGTCCGACGGCGCCGCCATGCTGAAGGACGCGGGCGCCGAGATCGTGGACATCAGTCTGCCGCACACCAAGTACGCGCTGCCGGCCTATTACGTGATCGCCCCCGCCGAGGCGTCGTCGAACCTCGCGCGCTATGACGGCGTGCGCTATGGCCATCGCGCCAAGCTGGCACAGGGCGACGGCATCACCGAGATGTACGAGAAGACCCGTGCCGAGGGCTTCGGCGACGAGGTGCAGCGCCGGGTGATGATCGGGACCTATGTCCTCTCCGCCGGTTTCTACGACGCCTATTACAACCGGGCCCGCAAGGTCCGGACCCTGATCAAGAAGGACTTCGAGGATGCCTTCGCGCAGGGGGTGGATGCGATCCTGACCCCGGCGACGCCGTCCTCGGCCTTTGGGCTGGGCGAGATGGCCGAGGCCGATCCGGTGCAGATGTATCTGAACGACGTCTTCACGGTCACGGTGAACCTTGCCGGGCTGCCGGGCATCTCGGTGCCTGCCGGGCTCGACAAGCAGGGGCTGCCGCTGGGTCTGCAGCTGATCGGCAAGCCCTGGGACGAGGGCGATCTGCTGAATATCGCCGCGTCGCTGGAGAAATCCGCGGGCTTTGTGGCCAAACCGGCACAGTGGTGGTAGAAGGCGGGCCAAGACAGCGATAGCCCGAAGTGGCAGTTGTGAGGCAAATCATGCGGTTGTTCTTTTCCCTCGTGGCGGTCGGCGCTCTGGCCGCCTGCGCCCCCCAGGTTCCCGAGAGCGGGCCGGGCTATTTCGATTCCCAGTCCGACAGGGCGGCGCGCGAGCAGGCGCTCGCCGGTGGCGGATTCGCGCCGCCGATGGCAGTGGATGGTCAGCCCTTGAGCGCGACCGGAACGGCGGGGCTGGGAAGCAGCGCGGATTCCGGTGATATCGCGGCGGAAACCGCAGCGGCGCTCGCGGCCTCGTCCCCGGCCGGATCCCAGCCTGTCGCCGAACCGGCGGCGCGGCCTCTGCCCGAGGCGGTGGCGCAGCCGCAGGTTCAGGCCGGTGCGGTGGACGTGACCGGCCAGTCGGCGGTGCCGGACAACCCGGGCATCTCGGCCGAGAACGATTTCGCGGCGGTGTCGGCGGAACGGACCATTCAGGACGACGCGCAGCGCATCGCCCAGATGAAGCAGGAATACGAGGTGATCCAGCCGACCGCGCTGCCCTCGCGCACCGGGAGTGCCGATCCCAACATCGTGACCTTCGCGCTGCAGACCTCGCACCCGCGCGGCACGCGGATGTACGACCGTTCCGGCGTCGGCCTGCCGGGCCGGACCCAGCGCGCCTGCGCCAAGTACGACTCGCCGGACCAGGCCCAGATGGACTTTCTGTCCAAGGGCGGGCCCGAGCGCGACCGGCTGGGGCTGGACCCCGATGGGGACGGCTACGCCTGCGCCTGGAACCCGGCGCCGTTCCGCGCGGCCAAGAACAACTGAGCGGCATGATCCGTCACGCCTCGCCGAACTTCGGCCCGCGGCGTGACGGGCTGACGCCCTCGCTCATCGTCCTGCATTACACCGCCATGTCCTCGGCCGCCGCGGCGCTCGAGCGTCTCTGCGATCCACTGGCCGAGGTCTCCGCCCATTACCTGATCGGCAACGACGGCACGCTCTGGCAGCTGGTCGACGAGGAGATGCGGGCCTGGCACGCCGGGGCGGGGGAATGGCGCGGGCAGGACGACATCAATTCACGCTCCATCGGGATCGAGCTCGACAACACCGGGCGTCATCCGTTCTCCGAACCGCAGATGCGGGCGCTGGAGGCGCTGCTGCCCGGTATCATGGCGCGCTGGGAGATCGCACCCGAGGGGGTGATCGGGCATTCCTGCATGGCGCCGGGGCGCAAGGCCGATCCGGGCGAACGGTTCGACTGGGCGCGGCTGGCGCGGCAGGGGCTGGCAGCGATGCCGGGCACCGGCGAGGTTCCGGCGGGCGCGCGCCTGCGCGATCTTGCGCGGGCGGCGGGATTCACCGCCGAGGCGGATGACGAGACCCTGCTGGCGGCGGTGCGCCTGCGCTATCGGCCCTGGGGCCGGGGCGGGGTGACCTGCGACGACCTGAGGGTGCTGCAGGGCTGAAGCCCGGTTCCCGGTCTCGCCGTGCGACCGGTGCTTGACCTGCGCCGTCCTTGATGCCACATGCCGCGATGCGCGGAGGGCCGGATGGCCGCGGGGTGCAAGCCTCGAGGAAAGTCCGGACTCCAGGAAGCAGCGGTGCCGGGTAACGCCCGGGCGGGGAAACCCGACGGAAAGCGCCACAGAGAACAGTCTGCCCCGAGTCAGATCGGGGTAAAGGTGAAACGGTGGGGTAAGAGCCCACCGCGCCCCCGGCAACGGGGGCGGCATGGCAAGCCCCACCGGGAGCAATGCCGAATAGGACCCCCGCGCGGGACCGGTCCCGCAAGGGATACCGCCGCTAGGCTCGCTTCCGCCGAGAGGGGTCGGGTTGGCAGCTTGAGCGCCGTGGCAACACGTGCGCCAGAGGAATGGTCATCGAAGGGGGCAACCCCGGAACAGAATCCGGCTTACAGGCCCTCCGCGCGTTATTCATCGCCGGCGACGGTCTTCCCGGCCTCGCCCTTGCGGTCGATCCGAGGGATGTCGCCCGCGAAACAGGCACCTTCGCTGCGGCGTTCGGTACGCTGCGGCGGGGGTTCCCGGTGCAAGTCGCACCCTGACTGCGCCCGCGTCGGTTTCGGGCTGTCACATGTCGGGCCTGCCGCACATATTTTGCTGGTTCCGCTAAAACCGACTCCAGAATCGCATATCCCCGGAGTCGCGCCCATGAAGACCCACGTCAAAGCTCTCGTCGTCGGCGGTGGTGCCGTCGGTACCTCGATCGCCTATCACCTTGCCCGCGCCGGCTGGGAAGATGTCATGCTGCTGGAGCGCGACGAACTGACCTCGGGCTCGACATGGCACGCCGCCGGTCTGCTGCCGCTCTTCAACATGAGCTACGCGACGACCCACATCCACAAGTACTCGGTCGACTTCTACAAGACGCTGGAAGAGGAAACCGGGCTGAACGCGGGCTTCTCGGTCGTCGGCAACCTGCGGATGGCGCAGACCCAGGCGCGGATGGACGAGTACATGCTCTATGCCTCCACCGCGGAGACCTGCGGCGTGCCCTACGAGTGGCTGTCGCCGAACGACATCAAGGACCGCTGGCCTCTGGTGCGCACTGATGACCTGAAGGGCGCGATCTATCACCCGACCGACGGCTACATCAACCCGGCCGACGTGACGATGGCGATGGCCAAGGGCGCCCGCCAGCGCGGCGTCCTGATCGAGCGCAAGTGGCAGGTCGACGGATATGAGTGGACCGGGTCCGAGTGGAAGGTGACCGTGACCAAGATGGTCGAGAAGGGCGGGAACCTCGTCCCCTCCGAGGAACAACAGGTGATCACCGCCGAGCATGTCGTGACCGCCACCGGCAACCATGCGCAGCGCACCGCCAAGCTTCTGGGCATCAAGATCCCGGCGATCCCGGTGGAGCACCAGTACATCGTGACCGAGCCGGACCCGGCGCTGGTCGAGTACCGCAAGACCCATGGCGAACACCCGGTGCTGCGCGATGCCGACGCCAAGTGGTACGTTCGTGAAGAGCGCGGCGGCTGGATCCTCGGCCCCTACGAACAGGGCGCCCCGGCGCGCTTCAAGTACGACGTGCCGGAGAGCTTCCGGGCCGACCTCTTCCCGCTCGACCTCGAACGGATCGAGGAAGAGTACATGAGCATGATCCATCGGATCCCGACCTCCGAGACCGTGGGCCTGAAGGACGATTTCAACGGCCCGATCTGCTATACCCCCGATGGCAACCCGCTGGTCGGCCCGGCCCCGGGCCTGCGCAACATGTGGCTGGCCGAGGGCTTCTCCTTCGGGATCACCGCGGCAGGCGGCACCGGCTATTACCTTGCCCAGCAGATGGTCGAGGGCGAGGCAGAGATCGACATGGCGTCGCTCGATCCCAAGCGCTACGGCTCGTGGATGACCACCGAGTACGCGGTGCAGAAGAACGAGGAGTGCTACGCGCACGTCTTCGTCCTCCACCACCCGGACGAGGAGCGCGAGGCGGCTCGCCCGCTGCGCACCGCGCCGGTCTATGACCGCCAGAAGGCACTGGGCGCGCAGTTCGGACAGGTGAACGGCTGGGAGCGTCCGAACTACTACGCGCCGGTCGGTTTCGACGATCACGCCGCGCGCAGCTTCCGCCGTGGCGGCTGGTGGCAGTACGCGGTGGAAGAGGCCAAGGCGATCCGAGAGGGTGCGGGCCTGATCGACGCCACCGCCTTTACCAAGCACGTGGTCAAGGGCCCCGGCGCGACCCAGTTCCTCGACTGGTTCACCTGCAACAAGCTGCCCAAGGTTGGCCGCATCAACCTGACCTATGCGCTGACCGATGCGGGCACCACCCGCACCGAGTACACCATCGTCCGTCTGGGCGAGAACGAGTATTACCTCGTCTCCGCCGGAGCATGGACGGCCTATGACGCCGACTACCTGAAGAAGGCGGCCGAGGATAAGGCGGGTGAGTTCGGCTATATCGAGATCCAGGACGTGACCACCCAATGGGGCGTCTTCGCCATCGCTGGGCCCAAGTCGCGCGACGTGCTGAACGAGATCGTCAAGGACGCCTCGCCCGAAACGGTGCTGTCCAACAAGCGCTTCCCGTGGCTGTCGATGCGCGAGATCGAGCTGGGCATGTGCCCGGTCCGCGCCATCCGCGTGGCCTATACCGGCGAGCTGGGCTGGGAACTGCACCACCCGATCGAGATGCAGACCTACCTGTGGGACCAGCTGATGGCGGCGGGCGAGAAGTATGGGCTGAAGCTGGTCGGCGCACGGGCGCAGAACTGGCTGCGGCAGGAGAAATCCTATCGCGCCTTCGGCACCGAACTGGGCCGCGACGCGACTCCGCTGGAAGCCGACCTGCCCCGCTTTGTCGACCTCGGCAAGGAGTTCCGGGGCAAGGCCGCGATGGAGGCCAAGGGCATCCGTTCGAAGTGCGTCACGCTGCTGATCGACGGACCTGAGGATGCCGATCCGTGGGGCCGCGAGGCGCTCTATGATTGCGATACCAAGGTCGGGCGCCTGACCTCGGGCGGCTATTCGGTCGCCTTCGGCAAGTCCATCGGCATGGGCTATGTTTCGCCCGAACTGGCGGTGGTCGGTACCAAGCTGAAGGTGCGGATGCTGAACCAGCTGTGGGACGCGGAGATCGTCGAGGACAGCCCCTACGATCCGAAGAACGAGGTCATCCGCAAGGACGGCTGACGGTTCAGGACCACTGGACACAGGACCGCCGGTGCCGGGTTCCCGCGCCGGCGGTTCGCGTGTCCGGCGCTATCGAATCGAGGTGGCGGAGGAGGCTTCGGGGCGTGGTTTTACGCCCGGATGTTTCCGTTCCAGCAACGGCGAGTGGCACTGTGACGGATCGTTCCCGTGACGTGGGGTACCGAACGGGATCTTGTTGAGTGGCGTCGGGCGCGGGCGTATAGGGCAGCTCTCCTCACTTCTTCTGGTGACCCCGATGTACCCCCTGTTTTCACGTGCCTTCGCCGCCGCTTTCGCGGGGCTTGTTACCCTCGTTTCGCCCGCCGTGGCGAGCACCCTGTCCGAAGCCGACGTTGCCGGTGGCGACTACTCCGGAGACTGGCAGAACTTCACCACCGTCGCCTCGGACGTGACCTCGGTCTCGGGCACTTGGTACGGCGGCAACGACTATGACCTGCTGGCCCTGACCGGTCTGTCGGCGGGCGACTCGCTCACGCTGACCTTCTCGACCATCGGCACGCAGGGCTACAGCTATTCCGCTGGCGGCAACGTGCTCTACAAGACCTCGGCGCTGCAGAACAGCGCCTGGGAAGGCACGACGCTCGGCACGGTCTCGTTCAGCTACTACAACCAGTCGCAGGACCAGAGCCTGTCGCTGACCCTGGGCGATGATTTCACCGGGACGCTCTATCTCCAGCTCTACGGCACCTATGGGACGCTGGCCTACAACCTGTCGATCTTCAGCGCCAACACCGGGTCGTCCACGGACACCCCGCAGGTGACCGTCCCCGAGACGACGCCGGTTCCGCTGCCCGCGGCCGGCGTGCTGATGATGGCCGGTCTCGGTGCGTTCGGGGCGCTGCGCGGCCTGCGCAAACGCGCGCTCAGGGCCTGACCTCCGGCGCCGGTGCGCGAGCCGTACCGGCGCGGTTCTCCTGCCTCGGGGACCTTGCCAAAACGTTACGCGGGCCGGTCAAAATCCGGTCACTTGGTTTCGACCTCTGCCTTTTTGGCCACAAAACGGCACCAATCCTCCGCATTTCCGCCTCAGTAAGTCATAGACTTGCTGAAACGACCACTCGAGCGGGAAAGCATAACATTGAGTTTCCAAGGAAAAATCGAGATCGCAGAGCTCCTGCCGCGACGCTTTGCCGGGGGAATCGCCGAAGGGGCTCAACTGCGGACCCCCTGTGGCCTGCGACGGATCGAGGTGGTGCGCCCGGGTGACCTGATCGTCACGCGCCGGGGGCTGCAGCCGGTCCAGATGGTCTGGAAGCGCCGCATTACCCGCGAACAGATCGAGACGTTTCCAACGCTTGCCCCCATCCGGCTGAAGCCGCGTGCCATCGGTCCGATGATGCCCCAGCGCGACCTGCTGGTGGCACCGGATCATCGCCTCCTGATCCCGGGGTTCCGACTGGCCGGGGTCGAGGATTCGCACCTTGTTCTGACCGAGGCCCGCAAGCTGGCGGGCAGCAGCGACGCGATCTATGCCGATACCACGGTCGAGAGCGTGACCTACTTCCAGCTGGTCTTTGAAACCCATCAGGTGCTGACGGCGAACGGCCTGCCGGTTGAAAGCTTCCTGCCCGATGCCGCCGCCATCGAGGCGCTGGGCGGCGAGCAGCGCGAGGCCCTTGAAGAGCGTTTTCCGGGTCTGGTGGCGCGGGGCGAGGGGCAACAGCCCGCGGCCTTCCCCATCGCCTCCGAGGTCGACTACCTGCCGTTCTACAACTAGGGGCGCGTCAGTCCCGGCGCGCCGCCAGCACGAGGTTGTTGGCGGGCATCTCGACGGTTTCGGCCCATGTCAGGCCGGCCGCCTCCATCATCCCGATCACCTCGCCATCGTCCTTATATCCCGCCTGCGCGTCCTTTGCCCGGATGCTGGCATCGAAGGCCTTGTCGCCCTCGCTGGTCAGCGCGCCTGACCGGCTGAATGGGCCGTAGACGAGGAAGATACCGCCGGGGGCGAGCGCCAGCGCGGCTTCATTGATCAATGTCTGCGCCTCTTCGCGGCTGACAAGGTGCAGGAGGTTGGCCAGCAGGATCAGGTCCTGTGGCGCGACCTCTGTGCTCCAGCCCGGAGCGGTCGCATCCAGTGCGCGGGCAGGGGCGATGTTCGCCAGTCCTGCCTCGGCCGCCCGCGCGTCGATGCTGGTGCGGCGCACGGGGTCGATCTCGGTTGGCTGCCATCTCAGGTCCGGCAGGGCGACGGCATAGCTGCACACGTGCTGTCCAGTGCCGCTGGCGATCTCCAACGCCGAGCCCGAGGCCGGGGCCAGCCGCGCCACCACCTCGGTCAGGGCCGCGACGTTGCGCGCGGCGGCAGGCGCGAAGAGCTTGCCGCTCTCGTCGGGCTGGGCGTAGCCCTCGACCGAAGGGATCAGGCGCTTGGGCATCAGCGCAGCCTGTCCGGCCGGAGCGCGGCGACGATGTCATCGGCCAGTGCCGGAGGCTGTCCAAGGGTCAGGTCCGCCACCAGTTGCGAGGCGGCAGGTGCGGTCTGGAAACCGTATCCACCCTGTCCGGCGCTCCAGACAAAGGCCGGGTCCACCGGGTCGGGCCCCAGCACCAGCTGGCGATCCGGGGCAAAACTGCGCAGCCCCGCCCACGAGGTCTCGAGCCGGGTCACCGGTTCGGTCATCATTTCCTCGTAGCGCGCCAGCCCCTCGGCCAGCACCATGTCGTCGGCCCATGCGTCGTGGGGTTCCATGGCGTCTTCCTCGGCGGGCGAGACCAGCAGCTTGCCGGCGTCCGGCTTGCAGTACCAGGTTTCGCCGACGCTGAAGATCATCGGCCAGCCGGTCATGTCATGGCCGCCCGGCGCGGGAATGCGGGCCATCGACCGGCGGTGCGGAACGATGCCGATCTTCGGCATGCCCGCCATCTCGGCGATGGTATCGGCCCAGGGACCGGCGGCGTTGACCAGCCGGCGCGCGGCGTAGGTGGTGCCATTGGCCGTGACCTCCCAGCCGTCCGGGGTCCGGGCGATGGCTTCGACCGGCGTCTTCGGCAGCACCTGCCCGCCGTGCGAGCGGATGTCGCGGGCGAAATCCTGCAGCATGCGGTCGGTGTCGAGGTCCATCGCATCCTCGTGCCATGCGGCATAGGCGACGGTCTCGGGGTTCAGGATCGGGACCATCGCGATGGCCTCGTCCACGCTGATGACGTTCAGCCCGGCGTCCGCGACCTCCTGCCGGAACCCGGCCTCGTCCCCGGCCTTGCCGACCACCATCAGCCCGCGTGGGGAGAGATAGCCGCCCTCTTGGTGAAAGGTGCGGCTGGCCAGATTCAGGGCGATGGTCGAGGCCTTGCCGTACTGCGCCTCGTACAGTGCGGCGGAGCGTCCGGAGGCGTGGTAGCCGAGCCCGTCTTCCTTTTCGAGCAGCACCACTTCGCCATGCGGAGCCAGCCGTGCCCCGGCACTGAGGCCCGCGATGCCACCGCCGATCACGAGGAAGTCGATCATGCCTGTTCCTCCAGCCGGTCGGTCGCGGGCGGCGGGGTCGGGCTCAGCGCGGCGATGCGCGCGTAGAGCTCGGGCGTCATGGCGAAGTCGAGCGCGGCGAGGGACGGAGCCAGCTGTTCGGCGTTGCGGGCCGAGACGATGGGCATGGGATGGCTCGGGTGCGCGGCGACCCATGCAACGGCGAGTGTCGCCGGATCGGTGCCAAGCTCGGCGGCGAGCGCGGCGAGGTCGGCTCCGGTCTGCGCCATCCAGTCCTTGCCATAGCGCGCGCCATAGCGGTCGTCCTCGGTCAGGCGCCCGCTGCCGCCGCTGGCGTATTTCCCGGTCAGCAGCCCGCCACCCAGCGGCGAGTAAGGGGCAACCGCAACGTCCTGATCGGCGCACATCGGCAGGATCTCGACCTCGGCCTGACGCTTGGCGAGGTTATACATGGGTTGCAGCACGTCGACGCTCAGGTCGAATTCGGCGGCGGCGCGGATGGCCTTCATCACCTGCCACGCGGCAAAGTTCGAAACGCCCACATAGCGGATCAGCCCGGCCTGTTTCAGGCTGGCAAAACACTCCATCGACTCGCGCAGGTCGGTCTCGGGATCGAAGCGGTGCAGGTAGAACAGGTCGACCGTGTCGAACCCGAGCCGCTGGCGCGAGACGTCGAGCGTGTCGCGCATGTTCGCGGCCGAGGCGCCGCCGACGTAACCGGCCTTGGTCGCGATCAGCAGGCTGTCACGTTCACCCGCCGCCATCCCGCCCAGCAGGGTTTCCGAGGCGCCATCGGTGTAGACGTAGGCAGTGTCGAAGTGGTTGATCCCGGCCGCCCGGCAGGCGTCGTACATCGCCCGGCTGTCGGTTTCGTCGGCGCGGCCGCCGAATTGCATGGTGCCGAAGGCAAAGCGCGAGACGGGCGTGCCGTCAGGAGTGGTAAGCTGTGTCATGGCGCGACACTGGCACAGGCTGGCGTCGCGTCAATGGGCAAAGCCGTGTCTCAGGCGATCTCGACCTCGGACCAGGTCTCGAAACACATCTTGTCGCAGAGGGACTGGACGCCGATGGTCGCGCGCCCGCCGATCCCCGCCGGGTCGCCGAAGACGTCGAACAGCACGTCGCTGCAGCCGCTGGAGACGAGGTGGACATCGTTGAAGTCGGGCTCGCATGCAACGAAGCAGAGGCAACGGATCAGCCCCTTGACCCGGCCAAGGTCGCCGAGGGCGTGTTTCATCCCCGCGATCATGTTGATGCCGGTCAGCCGTGCGGCCTCGTAGCCCTGCTCGGGGGTGATCTCGCCGCCGACGCGGCCGGGGTGCAGCACCTGTCCGTTCTGCACCGGCGTATGGCCGGAAAGGTAGAGGACATTGCCCACGATGTGGTGGGTCTTCATCTTGCCGTAGGTGGTGCCGTAGTAATTGCCGTCCGAGAAGTCGGGCAGGGTGATGCCGAGCTCGGCCAGGCGGTCTTCGATGGTCACGGGGGTGTCTCCTGTTGTCGTCCGTCGCACTATGGAAGGGGACGGTCGGGCCGCAAACAGGAACCTGCGCGGGGCCGCGATCATTTCGCGGGGCTTGGGGCGATACTGCCTCGACGCGTGGCAGCGCCTAGCGCGTTCCGCGAACGGCCCAGCAGCGGGCGGCCATCAGGATGCGTCCGGCGGGATCGGTCGGCACGGCTTTCGCCAGCCGCTCCATCAGACTGTTACGCTGCGGTTCGTCCAGCGACATGCAATACCCCGGAGCCGGCCCGACGCCGGTAAGGAACGGAGCCCAGTAGTCGTCGAAATCCGGAAAGGGTGTGACGATGTCGATGGCGGTGACCTCGACATCCTTCAGTCCGGCGGAGGCGAAGAGGTTCTGTAGCGCCTCGGGGTTGCAGATGGGAAAGCGGACGCCCTCATCTTGCGCCTTAGCCGCAGGGTCCAGCGCGACGGCGGCATCCCAGAAGTAGCGCATGAACTGGGTGTGACCGGCGTAATCCCATACATAGGCCGCGACCGTTCCGCCGGGCGCGACGCAGCGCGCCATCTCGGCCAGGGCGCGGCCCTTGTCAGGAATGAAATTCAGCACGAGGCCGGATACGAGGCAGTCTACGCTGCCGTCCTCCACCGGGATATCCTCGCCACCGCCCTGCCGGAAATCTGCACGCGCGCCGACCCTCTTGCGCGCCGCCGACAGAAAGCCCTCGGATGGTTCGACGCCCGTGACCGCAAGCGGCTGGCAGGCTTCAAGGATCTGGTTCGTCAGCGCGCCGGTTCCGCAGCCGAGGTCAAGCCATCTGAGCCCTGCCGGGGCGTTCAGCCAGTCGAGGAAACCGGCTCCCACTTTCCGGCTCCAGCGGCCAACGTAGAACTCGTAGGCGTCTCCGTCGTTCCATTTGTCCTGCATGGCGGCACCCGGGCGGCTGTGACCTTGGGGCAGCCTAGCACGATCAGCCCAAGACGTCAGTTACTTGCGTGACTCCCGAGGATCGGATGGGGCACAAAAAAAGCCCCGCAGACGCGGGGCTTTCTCGTAACCTTCGAAAGGTCGGCTTACTGCGGGATATCGCCCTTCACGCCTTCGACGTAGAAGTTCATCCCGGCCAGGGTGCCGTCGTCCGCCACTTCGCCTTCGGCCAGCCATGTCGAGCCGTCCTGCTTGTTCAGCGGGCCGGTGAAGGGGTGGTACTCGCCGGATTCGATGGAGGCCTTGAGCGCCTCGGCTTCGGCCTTGATCTCGGCCGGAACCTCGCTGGAGATCTCGCCGATGCCGACCATGCCTGCGGCGATGCCGTCCCAGGTGTTGTCGCTGGCCCAGGTGCCGTCAATCACGGCCTGGGTGCGGGCGATGTAGTAGGGCGCCCATTCGTCGATGATCGAGGAGAGCCGCGGCTTGGGGCCGAACTCGGCCATGTCGGCCGCCTGGCCAAAGCCGTAACCGCCCGACTTCTCGAGCACGGCCAGCGGCGCGGTCGAGTCGGTGTGGGCCAGAACCACGTCGACGCCCTGATCGATCAGCGCCTGGGTGGCGTCGGCCTCTTTCGCCGGGTCGAACCAGGTGTTCACCCAGACCACCGACAGTTCCACATCCGGGTTGGCCTTCTTGGCGTGGATGAAGGTCGAGTTGATGCCACGGATGACCTCGGGGATCGGGAAGGAGCCGATGTAGCCGATCTTGTTGGTCTTGGTCATCTTGCCGGCGAGGAAGCCGGTCACGGCGCGGCCCTCGTAGAAGCGGGCCGAGTAGACGCCGACGTTATCGGCGGTCTTGTAGCCGGTGGCGTGCTCGAACTTCACCTTGGGGAACTTCTTGGCGACGTTGATGGTCGGGTCCATGAAGCCGAAGGAGGTGGTGAAGATCAGGTCGGCACCCTTCAGCGCCATGTCGGTGATCGCGCGCTCGGCGTCGGCACCTTCCGGAACGTTCTCGCGCTCGACGACTTCGACCGCGTCGCCGAAGTGTTCCTTCATGGCCATCGCGGCCTCGTGGTGGTGCTGGCTCCAGCCGCCGTCGTTCACGGGACCGACGTAGATGAAGCCGATCTTCGGCTTGTCCTGGGCCATGCCGGCAGTGGCGAGGCCGAGGCCGATCGCAACGCCTGCAAGCAGTTTGGTGAGTTTCATACCGGGTCCCCCTGGTCTTTGTGTTGGCCCCCTGCGGGGCATGGTTGTGGTCGCCTCACTGGGAGGCATGGAAAATGCGGCCAAGAGAGGCAGGCGCCTTGTTCTTGTCCGCGGAAAGGATCACGAGCACGACGATCGTGATGATGTAGGGCGACATTGCCAGATACTCGACGGGAATGGCAACGCCTGCTGCCTGCAGGTTCAGCTGGAGCACGGTGATGCCGCCGAAAAGATAGGCACCGAGCAGAACCCGCCAGGGCCGCCAGCTTGCGAAGACAACCAGCGCGAGAGCGATCCAGCCCACGCCCGCCGTCATCCCGTCGGTCCACTGGGGCACACGCACAAGGCTGATGTAGGCGCCGCCAAGACCAGCACAGGCGCCGCCGAAGAGGATGGCGAGGATACGAATGCGCACCACCTTGTAGCCGAGCGCATGGGCGGCGTCGTGGCTCTCGCCCACGGCGCGCAGGACGAGCCCGGCGCGGGTGAACTTCAGCAGCGCCCAGACCGCCGCCACCAGTGCGATGCCGAGGTAGACCACGAGATCCTGGCTGAACAGGATCGGTCCGATCACCGGCAGGTCGCTGAGCGGCCCGAGGTCGAGCTTGCCGATGGGCGGCGGTTTCACCCCGCCATAGCTCTGCCCGATGAGTGCCGAGAGACCGAGGCCGAAGAGGGTGAGGGCGAGGCCGCTGGCCACATGGTTGGCGAGGGCAAACTGGGTCAGCAGAACGAAGAGCATGGAGAGCGCCGCGCCACCTGCTGCTGCGGCGACAAAGCCGACAAAGGGCGACCCGGTCTCGACCGCGGCGGCAAAGCCCGCGATGGCACCGGTGATCATCATGCCCTCGACCCCGAGGTTCAGAACGCCCGCCTTTTCCACCACCAGTTCACCGATGGCGGCCAGCAGGATCGGGGTTGCCGCGACCATGAGCGAGGCGATGAGCAGGACGGGGTTGATTGAAGATATGTCCATGGCTCAGGCCACCTCTCGCGTTTTCAGCCGCAGCCGGTAGTTGGTCAGCAGGTCCAGTGCCAGCAGGAAGAACAGCAGCATGCCCTGGAACACCTGGATCGCGGCGGCGGGCAGGGCCATCTGGCTCTGTGCGGCCTCGCCCCCGATATAGGTCAGCGCCATCAGCCCGCCTGCCAAAAGGATGCCGACCGGATGCAGCCGCCCGAGGAAGGCGACGATGATCGCGGTGAAGCCATAGCCGGTGTTGAAGTCGATGGTGATCTGACCGGCGGGGCCTGCCACTTCGAACAGCCCCGCAAGCCCGGCCAGCGCACCCGAGACGCCGAGGCAGAACAGGATCAGTCGCCCCGGATGCACCCCGGCAAAGCGCGCCGCGCGCGGGGCGTCGCCGGTCAGGCGGATGTGGAACCCGGCCATGTGCCGGTTCAGCAGCACATAGGCGAAGATCACCGCGATGAAGGCCGCGACCACGCCCCAGTGCATCCCGAGGTCCTGCGAGATCCAGCTGGAGGCCGAAGGGTAGTCGTTCAGGTTGCGGCTGCCGGGAAAGCCGAAGCCCTCGGGGTTCTTCAGCAGGCCCAGCGACATCGAGGCCAGCAGCTGCTCGGCCACGTAGACCAGCATCAGCGAAACGAGGATCTCGTTGGTGCCGAACCTGACCTTCAGGATCCCCGGGATCATCGCCCAGGCCCAGCCGCCAAGCGCGCCGCCCAGCACCATCAGGGGAAAGACATACCAGGCGTCCAGCGGATAGAAGGCGAGGCCCACAGCGGCGCCGCAGATCGCGCCCATGATGTACTGGCCCTCGGCGCCGATGTTCCAGATGCCGGCCTTGAACCCCAGCGAGAGGCCGATGGCGATGAGCACCAGCGGCGCTCCCTTCACCAGCAATTGCGGGCGGTAGTAGAAGGCGAACTCGCCGAACAGCGGATCCCAGAAGATGGTGCGGATCGCCTCCACCGGGTTCTTGCCCAGCAGGGCGAACAGCAGCCCTCCGAAGACCATGGTCGCCACCACCGCCAGCACCGGCGTGGCCAGCGACCAGGCCCGCGACGGCTGTGGCCGCTTCTCCAGCACGATCATTCCTTCATCCCCTGTCCCCTTCGGCGTCTGCGCGCCCTGTCATCTTTTCTTTCTAAATACTCCCGCCGGAGGCGGCAGCCTATCCAACCGCGGCCACTTCCATGCCGTGCGCCCCGCCCATCATCAGGCCAATCTCGTCGACCGTGAGGCCGGTGGTTGGGCGCGGCTCGCTCAGCCGCCCCTCGTTCAGCGCGGCAAAGCGGTCCGCGATCTCCATCAGTTCGTCGAGATCCTGGCTTATGCAGATCACCGCCGCACCGCTGGCGGCAAGGTCCAGCAGGGCCTGCCGGATCGCCGCCGCCGCCGAGGCATCGACGCCCCAGGTCGGCTGGTTCACCACCAGCACGTCCGGGCGCTGCAGCACCTCGCGCCCGATCACGAACTTCTGCAGGTTCCCGCCCGAGAGCGAGCGTGCCGCGTTGTCCGGGCCCGGCGTGCGCACGTCGAAGGCCTTGATGATCTTCTCGGCAAAGTCCTGCGCGGCCGCCCATTTCAGAAAGCCCCGGCGCTCCAGCCCTTCCCGCACCGAACCGGTCAGCATGGCGTTTTCGGTCAGGCTCATGTCCGGCGCCGCCGCGTGGCCCAGCCGTTCCTCGGGCGCGGTCAGCAGGCCGAGCCGCCGCCGCTCGGCCGGCCCGAGCCGCCCGATCCCGGCGCCCTTGAGTTCCACGGCACCCTCGTCGGTCGGGATCTCGCCCGACAGGACCGCCAGCAACTCGTCCTGCCCGTTGCCCGCGACGCCGCCGATGCCAAGCACTTCGCCCTGCTTCACCTCGAGGTGCACGTTCTTGAGCGAGGTGCCGAATTGCGAGGGCGAGGCGGCCGAGAGCCCGCGCAGCGCCAGCGCCACTGGCCCCAGTTCGCGCCCCGCGCGCGTCGGGGTCTGCAGCGTGGTGCCCACCATCAGTTCGGCCATCTCGCGCGCCGTGCTCTCGCGCGGCACGCATTCGCCCACCACCTTGCCCAGCCGCAGCACGGTGGCATGGTCACAGAGCGTCCGGATCTCCTCGAGCTTGTGCGAGATGTAGAGGATCGCGGTGCCCTCGGCTGAAAGCTTGGTCAGCGTCTTGAACAGGATCTCCACCTCCTGCGGCGTCAGCACCGAGGTCGGTTCGTCCATGATCAGCAGCTTGGGGTCCTGCAGCAGGCAGCGGATGATCTCGACCCGCTGCCGTTCGCCGGCCGAGAGGTCGCCCACGGTGCGGAACGGGTCCAGCGGCAGGCCGTAGGTTTCCGAGACCTCGCGGATGCGCCGGGCGAGGTCGCGCATCGGCGGCGGGTTCTCCATCCCCAGCGCGATGTTCTCGGCGACGTTCAGGGCGTCGAACAGCGAAAAATGCTGGAACACCATGGCGATCCCGTCGGCCCGCGCGGCGCGCGGTTCGGCCGGGGCATAGGGGGCGCCGCGCAGGGTCATGGCGCCGCTGTCGGGCTTGACCAGCCCGTAGATCATCTTGACCAGCGTCGACTTGCCCGCGCCGTTCTCGCCCAGCAGCGCGTGAACCTCGCCCGCGCCGATGTCGAAGGAGACGTCGGAGTTGGCGACAACGCCGGGATAGGCCTTGGTCAGGCCCCTGATGCTGAGGAGGGTCTCGCTCATGCGGTCTGGTCCTTTCGGGCGGGATGCGCTGCCCGCGGTCTCAGTAAGCGCGCGGCCACACCGAGGGCAATGGCCTGCGGGTGTTTCCCGAGCGCGGGGTCCCCGATCGGGCAGGTGATGCGCGCGATGCGTTCCACGGGATGACCGAGCGCGGCAAGTCGGCCGCGGAACCGGGCCCACTTGGTGGCCGAGCCGATCAGCCCGGCACTGGCGAACCCGTGGCCCAGCAGGCGATGGCAGAGCTCGAGGTCCAGCGCGTGCGAATAAGTCAGGATCAGGTGCTCGGCCTCGCGGGGGGCATGGGCCACCAGCGACGCCGGTTCGCGTGCGGGCACCACGGTGACACCTGCGGGAACCTCGGCGGGAAAGCGGTCCGGCGCGGTATCGATCCAGGTGATATCGAGATCGGGCAGGGGGGCCAGCACGCCGACCAGCGCCCGGCCCACATGGCCCGCGCCCCAGATCCAGATCCGTCGCGTTGCCCGGTGAACCGGTTCCACCAGCCAGCCATCGACCAGCTGCGCTGCCAACGGCGCGGCGCCGTTGCGTGCTCGCGCCAGCAGCCGGGCCACGGCCAGCGGCATCTCGCCCGGCCCGCGCGCCACCACCTCCGGGTCCAGTGCCCCGACGCGTGCTGCATCGTAGACTTCCGAGAGCAGGGTCACCGCCCCGCCGCAGCACTGGCCAAGCTCCGGCCCCAGCGCATGCTGGCTCAGCCGGTCCTGCGTGAGGGCTCTCGCCCGCGCCGCTGCCTCGTACTCCAGCGCGCCGCCGCCGATGGTGCCGGACTGCCCGTCCTCCCAGACCAGCATGGCGGCGCCGACCTCGCGCGGGCTCGACCCCTTCAGCGCGGCGATCACCACGCGGGTCACCCGCCCATGCGCCGCAATGGCAGTGCGCAGACCGTCGAGGTCAAACCCCATCGCGCGCCCTCCCGATGGCCCGCCAGACCTCCTCGGCGGTGGCCGGCGCGTTCAGCGCCGGGTAATGCGGCCCGCAGGCCGCCACCGCGTCCGACAGCGCGAGAAAGGCGGAAATCCCCAGCATGAAGGGCGGCTCGCCCACCGCCTTGGAGCGATAGATGGTCTCCTCCCGGTTGGCCCCGTCCCAGAGCGCCACGTTGAACACCTCGGGCCGGTCCGAACAGGCGGGGATCTTGTAGGTCGAGGGCGCGTGGGTCCTGAGCCGCCCCTTGCCGTCCCAGACCAGTTCCTCGGTGGTCAGCCAGCCCGCGCCCTGCACGTAGCCGCCCTCGACCTGCCCGATGTCCAGTGCCGGGTTCAGGCTCGCGCCCGCATCGTGCAGCACATCCGCCCGCAGGATTCGGTTCTCGCCCGTCAGCACATCCACCGCGACCTCGGTCACCGCCGCGCCATAGGCAAAGTAGAAGAACGGTCGCCCCTGCCCCTTGATCCGGTCCCAGGCCACCTTGGGCGTCTTGTAATAGCCGGTGGCCGAGAGGCTGACCCGACCCACGTAGGCCCGTTCCACCGCCTCGGCAAAGGCGTAGCTCTCGGAGCCGACATGGACGCGGCCACCCTCGAAGCGCACCTCGGCCGGTTCGGACTGGTGCTGCTCGGCGAGGAAGGCGGCGATGCGGTCGCGGATGGTGTCGCAGGCGGCCTTCACCGCCATGCCGTTCAGGTCGCTCCCCGACGAGGCCGCGGTGGCCGAGGTATTCGGCACCTTGCCGGTGTCGGTCGCGGTGATCTTCACCATTTCCAGCCCGATCCCGAACCGGGCCGCCGCCACCTGCGCGACCTTCTGGAACAGTCCCTGTCCCATCTCGGTGCCGCCATGGTTCAGATGGACCGAGCCGTCCTGGTAGACATGGACCAGCGCGCCCGCCTGGTTCAGGTGGGTGAGGGTGAAGGATATCCCGAACTTAACCGGCGAAAAGGCGATCCCCTTCTTCACCAGCCGGTGCGACGCGTTCCATTCGGCCACCGCCGCCCGCCGCGCGGCATAGTCGCTGGTCTCCAGCAGCCGGTCGGTCAGCCCGTGCAGGATGAAATCCTCGACCTCCATGCCATAGGGCGTGGTCTGCGCCCCCTTCGGCGCCGCCGGAACCCCCGGCTGCGACACCTCCGAGACGGACCCGCGCGAGGCATATTCCACGTGCTTCCTTGGGTCCAAAATATCCTCGGGGGGAGTCGGCGCAGCCGACCGGGGGGCAGACGGCCCCCCGTCCGCGGCCTCCGCATAGTAGTTCCGCCGCCGCAGCTCGACCGGGTCCATCCCCAGCACGTGCGCCGCGTGGTCCATCACCCGTTCGATCCCGATCATCCCCTGCGGCCCGCCGAAGCCGCGGTAGGCGGTGGCGGACTGCGTGTGGGTCTTCAGCCGGTGGCTCTCGATCCGGATGTTGTCCAGCAGGTAGGCGTTGTCGGCATGCAGCATCGCCCGGTCGGCGACCGGCAGCGACAGGTCCTGCGCCCAGCCGCAGCGGGCGTAGTGCACGAAGTCGACCGCCAGCACCCGCCCCTCCGCGTCGATCCCGGCGCGGTAGGTCACGCGGAAATCGTGCCGCTTGCCGGTGATGACCATGTCGTCATCGCGGTCGTAGCGCATCTTGCAGGGCTTGCCGGTGGCGCGCGCCGCCACGGCGCAGGCCACGGCGAGGTGGTTGCCTTGGCTCTCCTTGCCGCCGAAGCCGCCGCCCATGCGCCGCGTCTCGACCCGGACACCGTGCATCGGCACCCCGAGCGCCTCCGCCACCTTGTGCTGGATCTCGGTCGGGTGCTGGGTCGAGGACATGACGACCATGTCTCCACCCTCCTGCGGCAGCGCCAGCGCGGCCTGTCCCTCGAGGTAGAAATGCTCCTGCCCGCCGATCTCGAAGCTGCCCTCGATCACCTGCGGCGCCTTGGCCAGCGCCGCCGCTGCATCGCCCTTGGAGTAGACCCTCGGGCCCTCCTCGAACCGGCTGTTCGCGGCCATCGCCTGATCAACCGTCAGGATGGCCTCCAGTTCCTCGTAGTTGACCTGGCCCAGCTTGGCCGCCTTGCGGGCGGCGAGGTGGCTTGCCGCCACCACGGCAAAGACCGGCTGGCCGACGTAGAACACCTCTCCCTCCGCCAGCAGCGGCTCGTCGTGGTTGGACGGCGAGACATCGTTCTCGAAGGGCATGTCCTCGGCGGTCAGCACCGCGACCACGCCGGGCGCGGCGCGTACCGCGTCGAGGTCCATCGCGGTGATCCGGCCCCGGGCCACCGGGCTCATCCCGAAGGCAAGGTGCAGGCACCCCTTTGGCGTCGGGATATCGTCGATGTAGCGCGCGGCGCCTGTCACATGCAGGCGCGCGGCGTCGTGGGGCAGGGAACTCGCGACACTCATGCCCGCACCTCCAGCACCGAGGCGCCTTCGCCCATGTCCTCTGCAAGGTAGCGCGCCAGCATCGCCTTCGCGCTTGCCAGCCGATAGCCGGCCGAGGCGCGCATGTCACTCATCGGTGTGAAATCGTGGTCGAAGGCGGCCTGCGCGGCCGCTACCGTGGCCTCGGTCCAGGGCTGCCCGACCAGCGCGGCCTCGACCGCAGCCGCCCGTTTCGGCACGCCAGCCATCCCGCCGAAGGCAATTCGCGCGGCGCGCACGGTGCCGTCCTCGATCGTCACGTTGAAACAGCCGCAGACCGCCGAGATATCCTGATCGAACCGTTTCGACAGCTTGTAGCACTTCAGCCGGTCGGTCTGGCGCGGGATCGTCACCGCCTCGACAAACTCGCCGGGCGCGCGGTCCTGCTTGCCGTAGTCGAGGAAGTAGTCCTCGATCGGAAGATCGCGGCGGATCTCGCCCTTGCGCAGGTGCAGGGTGGCGCCAAGCGCGATCAGCGCGGGCGGGTTGTCCCCGATGGGCGAGCCATTGGCGATGTTCCCGCCGATGGTCGCCGCGTTCCTGACCTGTGTCGAGCCATAGCGGCGGATCATCTCGCCGTAGGAGGGGAACAGCGGAGCGAGGGTCGCCCGTACCGTGTTCATGTCGACCATGGCGCCGAAGCGGATCGACGCTTCCGTTACCTCGACCGCCTTCAGGTCGTCGCAGCGGCCGAGAAAGATCACCTCGTCGAGCTCGCGCAGCGCCTTGGTGACCCAGAGGCCGACATCGGTGGCACCGGCCACCAGCACGGCCTCCGGATGCGCGGCATAGATCGTGGCCAGCTCGTCGGTGCTCGCCGGCATCCACGGGCCCGATGCGGTCGGCGCGGGCGGGGTGGAGCCCGGCACCTCATCGGCCATCCATTCGGGCACCGGGGTGCCTTCGGCTGACCGGGCGGCCCGGATGATCGGCGCATAGCCGGTGCAGCGGCAGAGGTTGCCTGCCAGCTGGTCGTCGTGATCCGTGGCGCCGCGGGCATGGGCGGTGGCCATCGACATGATGAAGCCCGGGGTGCAGAAGCCGCACTGCGATCCGTGATGCTCGACCATTGCCTGCTGCACCGGGTGCAGCGTTCCGTCCGGCCCCGACACGCCTTCGACCGTGCGCACCGCGCGCCCGTGCAGTTGCGGCAGGAACAGGATGCAGGCGTTCAGGGCCCTCGGCCCGCTCTCGTCCGTCACCATGACGGTACATGCACCGCAATCGCCTTCGTTGCAGCCTTCCTTGGTGCCGGTCAACCCGCGCTCCTCGCGCAGCCAGTCCAGAAGCGTGGTCGTCGGCGCCACGCCATTCAGGACCACAGTCTCTCCGTTCAGAAGAAACGTGATGTCCATATGAGAAACCCGTCGCCTTACCCCTGTTGCGGCCGGATCGGTCCTCCCTCGATGCGACGTAGAGGGCAGGACCAGCCTTTTGACGTACCGGAGGTTAGAAAAGCGTGGGCCGCTCTGGCAAGGAAAAGCTGTGGCCCCCCCGGGTCACCGGCGGAATACCACGGCATACGTGGTTTTTCTGCCATCCGGGTTAAGGCGTTCCTTTTCAAGGTCTTGGCCTTTGTGCGTTGTCGCACTGACTTGAAGCAGCTTCGCATAAATACGAAGAATGATGCCTTATTTACCGGCATTTCCGGAGGGGCCGGGCGCGTGCCACAGGGGCGATGAGTGTTCCGGCCGGGACAAGTCGGCGGCTTGCGGGTAGACTGGCGGGCGCAGTTGCGAGGGCGGACAGATGACGATCACCAGACAGGACGAGTTGGACGGGCTGAAACACATCGGCCGCATCGTCGCCAATACCATGCAGGCCATGGCCCGCGCCATGGAGCCGGGCATGACGACCGGGGAGCTTGACGAAATCGGACGGGACCTGCTGGAACGCGAGGGCGCGGTTTCGGCGCCGCAGTCCACTTATGGCTTTCCGGGCGCGACCTGCATCAGCGTGAACGAGGAAATTGCCCACGGTATCCCCGGCGACCGGGTGATCGCCAAGGGCGACCTCGTGAACATCGACGTCTCGGCCTCCAAGGATGGTTACTTTGCCGATACCGGCGCGACCTTCCGCATTGCCCCGACACGCCCTTCGCAGGACCGCCTGTGCCGGGATGGACGCCGCGCCATGCAGATCGGCATCGGCCAGGTCCGTCACGGCCGCCCGCTGTCGTCGATCGGCAACGCGATCGGCCGCTTCGCCGCCGAGCAGGGCTATACATTGATCCGCAACCTTGCCAGCCACGGGGTCGGCCGCTCGCTGCATGAGTACCCCGAGGAAATCGCGACATGGCCCACCCGCGATGACCGGCGGCAGATCAACAAGGGGCTGGTGATCACGGTCGAACCGTTCCTGTCGACCGGGGGCCTCTGGGCCAGCGACGGGCCGGACGGCTGGACGCTCTACAGCGAGCCGCGCGCGCCGGTGGTGCAATATGAGCATACGGTCGTGGCGACCGAGCGTGGTGCCATTGTGGTGACCTTGCCGGGGTAGGTTCGTCACGCGCCCCGCGCTGGTACGGGTGGGTGCAATGGGAGGCGGGGCCCCGGGGCAAGCCCGGGGCGGGGGCGGGCCCGGGGCGGGGGTTAACCTGGAGTGGAAGGGCTATGTGACGAGAAAGGGCGGCGACTTCCGTCACCGCCCATCGCTTTCCGATATGTGTCAGAGCTTATCGCAGGTCCGGCGGCGTTGCTTCTGCCGTCAGGCTCGCGACGATCTCGTCGAGCGTTGCCATGCTGGTCTGCTTCTCGCCAAGGCGGCGCACCGAGACGGTGCGTTCCTCGACTTCGCGGGCGCCGACGGCGAGGATCACCGGGACCTTGCCGACCGAATGCTCGCGCACCTTGTAGTTGATCTTCTCGTTGCGCACGTCGGCCTCGGCGCGGACACCGGCGGCAGCCAGCTTCGTGACGACCTCGTTCACGTAGTCATCGGCCTCGGAGGTGATCGAGGCGACTACGACCTGACGCGGGGCGAGCCAGAAGGGCAGCTTGCCTTCCCAGTTCTCGATCAGGATGCCGATGAAGCGCTCGAAGGACCCGAGAGTCGCGCGGTGCAGCATGAACGGACGGTGCTTGGCGCCATCCGCCGCGATGTAGGTCGCGCCGAGCCGTTCCGGCAGGTTGGGATCGACCTGAAAGGTGCCGCACTGCCAGACCCGGCCGATTGCGTCGGTCAGGTAGAAGTCGAGCTTGGGACCGTAGAAGGCACCGTCGCCCGGCTCGAGCGTGTACTCGCGGCCCACGGCCTTGATCGCGTTCTCCAGCGCCCCTTCGACGTAGTCCCACGACTCCTCGGTGCCGACCCGTTTCTCGGGACGGGTGGCGAACTTGATCTCGAACTCGGGAAAGCCGAGCTCTTCGTAGATGTTCGCGAGGAAGTCGATGAAGCGCGCGCATTCGGCCTGGATCTGGTCCTCGGTGCAGAAGATATGCGCGTCGTCCTGGGTAAAGCCGCGCACCCGCATGATCCCGTGCAGCGCGCCCGAGGGCTCGAAGCGGTTGCACGAGCCGAACTCGGCCAGCCGCAGCGGCAGGTCGCGGTAGGACTTGAGGCCCTGGTTGAACACCTGCACGTGGCAGGGGCAGTTCATCGGCTTCAGTGCGTTGATCCGCGTCTGCTCCCGGTTCTTGGCCGAGGCATCGTCGTTCTCGCCGTCGCGGCTTTCATCCACCTCGACGATGAACATGTGGTGCTGGTACTTGTCCCAGTGGCCCGAGGCCTCCCACAGCTTGCGGTCCACCACCTGCGGCGTGTTGATCTCGCGGTAGCCACCGGCGCGCTGCTTGCGGCGCATGTAGTCCTGCAGCGTGGTGTAGACGGTCCAGCCGTTGGGGTGCCAGAACACCTGACCAGGGGCCTCTTCCTGCATGTGGAACAGGTCCATCTCGCGGCCCAGCTTGCGGTGGTCGCGCTTGGCGGCCTCCTCCAGCATCGTCAGATGCGCCTTGAGCTGTTCCTTGTTGCGGAAGGCCACGCCGTAGATGCGCTGCAGCATCGGACGCTTGCTGTCGCCGCGCCAGTAGGCGCCCGCGATCGACATCAGCTTGAAGCTGTCGCCCGGCACCTGCCCGGTGTTCTGCAGGTGCGGACCGCGGCAAAGGTCCTGCCAGTCGCCGTGCCAGTACATGCGCAGCGGCTCGTCGCCCGGAATGGCGTCGATCAGCTCGACCTTGTAGGGCTCGCCGTTGTCCTCATAGTGCTTGACCGCGCGGGCACGGTCCCAGACTTCGGTGCGCACCGCATCACGCTTGTTGATGATCTCCTTCATCTTCTTCTCGATGAGGCCGAGATCTTCGGGCGTGAAGGGCTCCGAGCGGTCGAAATCGTAGTACCAGCCATTCTCGATGACGGGGCCGATGGTGACCTTGGTGTCGGGCCAGATCTCCTGCACCGCCCGCGCCATGATATGGGCGAGGTCGTGACGGATCAGCTCGTTGGCCTGCGCTTCGTCCTGCAGCGTGTGCAGCGCGATGGAGGCGTCGGCTTCGATCGGCCACTGGAGATCCCAGTGCTTGCCATCGACGGTGGCCGAGATCGCCTTTTTGGCGAGAGAGGTGGAGATGTCGGCCGCGACCTGCGCAGGCGTCACGCCGGCGTCATAGGAACGCGAATTGCCATCGGGGAAGGTAAGGGAGACTTGGGCCATATCGGCACTCCTCGTCAGTTTGGCGCCCACGGAACGCCCGGTTGCGGGTTATATGTGTGGGCGTCTTGTGACGGGATGCAGGAAAGGTGTCAAGCGCGGTTGGCGGTGCCGCACCGGGGGCGCGCAACTTGGTCGTTGTCCGCGAGACGAAGTTCATGTAGAGGGGCGTGGCTACTTTTTCTTTTTCGACCTTCTGTCTCCGCGCAATCGGCTCTCAGACTCTCGATCCAGACTGATGACGCCAAGCTGCCGCATCCTGCGGGCAGCACATTATAGGAGACCACGGATATGGCTACTGGCACCGTGAAATGGTTCAACACCACCAAAGGCTTCGGCTTTATCGCACCCGATGGCGGCAGCAAGGACGTGTTCGTCCACATCTCTGCCGTTGAGCGTTCGGGCCTCACCGGGCTGCGCGACAACCAGAAGGTGACCTTCGACATCGAAGCCGGCCGCGACGGTCGCGAATCCGCAGTCAACCTGGCCCTGGCCTGAGTTGAGTGCAGGGGCGGCCCGTGCCGCCCCGTTGCAGAGCTGAGGCAAGGCCCCTGGGCTTTCGTCAGATCAAGAAAAGCCGGGACAGATGTCCCGGCTTTTTGCGTATCAAAGGGGTTCAGGCCGCCTTGCGCTGGTGCCTGCCTTCCTCGATCTCCTCCACGATCTTCGACACGAAGGCCTCTAAGTCGTCGGGGCTGCGCGAGGTGACGATGCCCTTGTCGGTCACCACCTCGGCGTCGGTCCACTTGGCACCGGCGTTGATCACGTCGGTGCGGATGGAGCCATAGGAGGTCATCTCGCGGCCCTTGGCGATACCAGCCTCGACCAGCACCCAGGGGGCGTGGCAGATGGCGGCGATCACCTTGCCCTCGTTGTGGAAATCCTTGACCAGGTTCAGTACGTCCTCCTCGACGCGCAGCAGGTCGGGATTGATCTGGCCGCCGGGGATCACCAGGGCATCGTAGTCGAAGGCATTCGCGTCGGCGATCCTGAGATCGGCCTCGGCCTCGCGGCCCCAGTCCTTCTGATCCCAGCCGGTGATGGGCTTGCCGTCCAGCGTGGCCACCTGCACCTGTGCGCCGCGCTCGCGCAGTTGGTCGCGCGGAACCTCGAGTTCGGACTGTTCGAACCCATCGGTGGCGATGATCAGGATTTTCGCATCGTTGATACGGGGCATGTTGCTCTCCTTTCTGTTCGATTGGAGGCGCCGCAGGGCGCCCGTGGGGAGAGAACGAATGCATCCCGGCCGAGTTCCTGACGCAGCCTCAACTCGCCGTGACCCAGCCCGGGTCGAAGCGGCGGGCGCGCAATCGGGGTGTTGACCTCGCCCGCGCCGGTCGGTCATCTGCGACGCGCAACGGATTGCCTGAGGAGACCGCGATGACCGAGCCGAGCTATCTGGAAACCGGGCAGGGCCGGCGCATCGCCTATCACGCGACCGCGGGTAGGGGGCCGACGGTGGTGTTCTGCGGGGGGCTGAAGTCCGACATGGAAGGCACCAAGGCGCTGCATCTGGAGGCCTGGGCCAGGGCGCGCGGACAGGCGTTCCTGCGGTTCGACTACACCGGTCACGGGCAGAGTTCGGGCACCTTCGAAGAGGGCAGCATCGCCGACTGGCATGAGGACACCCTGGCGGTGATCGACAACCTGACCGAGGGGCCGGTGATCCCGGTCGGATCGTCGATGGGCGGCTGGCAGTCGCTCTTGCTGGCGCGGGCCCGACCGGAGCGCGTTGCGGGCCTCGTCACCATCGCCGCCGCGCCCGATTTCACCGAGGACGGCTACTGGGCCGGGTTCAGCGAGGCTCAGAAACGCGAGCTGGAAGAGCGCGGGCAGGTCGAGATGCCCTCGGATTACATGGAACCCTACGTGGTCACGCGCCGGATGATCGAGGACGGGCGCCGCATGCTGGTGTTGCGCGCACCGCTGCCGCTGCCCTTTCCCGTCCGGATGCTGCAGGGCACGGCGGATACGGCGGTCAGCACCGAAACCGCCCTGCGCCTGCTGGATCATGCGGACTGCCCCGACATGCGGCTGACACTGGTGAAGGACGCCGATCACCGGTTTTCCGACGACCCCTGCCTCGCGCTGATCGAGACGGCGCTGCTGGAGGTCATGGGCGCCTGACCCGAAGCGGCAGCCGGGCCCGGAAAGCTGGGCCCGGTTAACTGAACCGCAAGGATCGGGAGGATAGACCTGCACACCAGCTGACACTGGTTTGAGCATGACGATTCTCCGATTGACCGCGCTTCCCCTGGCAACACTCGTTCTCGCGCCCTGGATATCGGCGGCGAACGCACCGCCGCGCGCGGGCGATCCCATTATCGTGGTCGCGCCGCCCTGGCGCGACGCCGCGGCAGTGACCAAGGCGGCCGGAGGGCGCGTGATCGGCCCGCGTCCGGCCCCCCTCGCGGTGCTGGCAGAGCCGCCCGCCGGGGGCGATCCCGGCGATTTCCGCGCGCGATTGCGGGCCGCGGGCGCACTGCTGGTGTTTGACGCGACGCGGCTGGCGGCAATCTGCGGGAGATAGGCATGGCAAAACGATTGAGGCACCGAAGGCGCTGACCTTCCGCGGTCTGGACGATGAGCCGGGTGGCGCGACAGGGCAGGACGAGCAGCGGTTCGAATGCCGGATGATCCTGCGCGCGGCCTGGGTCGTTGCGCCGATCAACGCCGGGGTGGCCTATCTGCTTGGTGGCAATGTCGTCGTCCTGTTGCTGGTGGCGGTGGCCCTGGCCGGCATCGGAACGCTGATGCAGTCCGGCTCGGGTCAGACCGCGCGGATCGGCGCGGCGCAGGCGCTGGTGGGGCAGGCCGTGGTGTTCAACGCCGCGATGGCCGGTCACGCCTGGCAGATCGACGCCCATATGCTCTACTTCGCCCTGCTGGCGACCACGGTTGCCTTGAACGACATCGCGGCGATCCTCGCGGCCACGCTGCTGATCGCCGCGCACCACCTGACGCTGACCTTCCTGATGCCGAGCCTTGTGTTCCCCTCGACCACCATCGCCGAGAACCTGCCGCGCACGCTGATGCACGCGGTGATCCTCCTGATCGAGAGCGGGGCGCTGATCTACGCCGTAGCACACCGCCAGACGCTGGATGCCCGTGCACGAGCGCAGAACGAACGTCTGGAACAAGCCGGACACGAGGCGGAGGCATCGCGCGTGAAGGCCGAACAGCTCTGGCAGGATGCCGAAAGCACGCGCGCCGAGGCCGTCGCGGCGCGGTCGGAGGCGGAGGCCGCTCTGGTGCGCGCCGAGGACGAGGCGGAACGCGCGGCACGGGTCGATCGAGACGCGCGGGAGGCGGCCGAGCGCGATGCCGCCGCGCGGGAAGCGGTGGCACAGCGCCAGCGCACCGTGGTCGAGGTACTGAGACGTAATCTCAAGACCCTGCGCGAACGCAATCTCGGCGCCGCCATCGGCAGCGATCTCGATGCCGAGTACGCCGATCTGCGCGACGACTTCAACGAGGCGGTAACGGCGCTGCGCAGTGCCATCGAGGTGGTACAGTCCAATGCCGATGTGATTTCGGGTGAGGCGCGGGCGCTGGCCCAGGCCTCCGGCGACATGTCGCAGCGGACCGAGAGCCAGGCGGCCTCGCTGGCCGATATCTCCTCGAACGTCTCGAAGCTGAACGACACCGTTCGGTCGACCGCCAAATCCGCGCGAGACGCCCAGAGCGAGGCCGACCAGACCCAGGGTGAGGTCGAAGCCAGCGCCGAACTGGTTCAGCGCGCCGTGGTCGCCATGGGCGCCATCGAGGCCAGTTCGAACCGGATCCAGAAGATCGTTGGGGTGATCGACGAGATCTCTTTCCAGACCAACCTGCTGGCGCTGAATGCCGGGGTCGAGGCCGCGCGGGCGGGGGAGAGCGGCAGGGGCTTCGCCGTGGTCGCCTCGGAAGTGCGGAGCCTGGCGCTGCGCAGCTCGGATGCGGCACAGGAGATCAAGTCGCTGATCGCCGAATCCGACGCCCGGGTGAACGAAGGCGTGAGCCTAGTCCGCCAGACCGGCGAGGCGAACGAGAGCGTGATGGGCGCGGTCTCGATGATCGTACGCCGGATCGTCGAGATCGCCTCCAGTGCCGAAAGCCAGTCGGGCGCACTGGACGAGATCAACGCAGCACTCTCGCGGCTGGACACGGTGACCCAGAAGAACGCCGCCATGTTCGAGGAGACCTCGGCTGCGAGCGAAACACTGTTGAAAGGAACCACGACCCTCGCCTCGGTGATCAGCGCGTTCACCTTGTCGGACGTAGCGAGGGAAACTGCCGGGGCGGCGCGTCGGAAGGGCGCGTCGGGCAGAGATACGGTTCCGGCCCAATCCGGGCGCCGCGGCGTTGCCTGATCTCTTAGCAAACAAGGGGGCGCTTGGTGGTTTCCTGCTCGCCCAAGGCCGCGGGCGTTTGTTGCGGCCGACGGCGGGAAGCGGGGCTCGCGGATCAAAGGCTGGTCAGATCGGGAGGTAAGCCAGAAACGGCGAGAGTGCCTGAAGAGATTGGCTCAGCCAGATTTGCTCAAGCCGTAGGGGTTGCTGCCTCGCGTTCGGCCTTGGTCAGGACAACAGGGGCTACGATGGGTTGGCCCGTCGCGACATCGAAGAAGGGTGTCGATTTCCAGCGCCCCGAAAGACGTGCGGCAGCGAGACGGCCGAAGATCTTCAGGACGAGGCCCAGCGGAAAGCGGCTGCTACCCTTGCCGTCCGCACCGGCGGGGCGGTTCACCTGCGCTATGACGGGGCCGATCGGCTTGGTGTCGACGATGCGGTCCGCCGAGAGGCCGACGAAGGGCATCGAGGGTTTTGGCAGAGTGTTGAACAGGGTCACGTTGCAGCAGGTCGCGTACCAGCGGAACAGACCCTCCGGCCCCAGCCGCATCAGCCCGAGCTTGTCCAGTCCGCGGGTGATGTGAACGTGGTCAGGCGTGGTCTGGTAGATGGGAACGCCGCCGGGGGCGGTATCGCCCTCGCCAAGGTGAATGCGCGCCGCGCGGCAATCGCGGCAAAAGCACTCCACATGGGTCCCGTGGGCCGGGCCCGCCGGTTGGACGCTGCCCTCGATCAGGCCACAGGAGCAGCGGAAGGTGATCGCGTCGGCGCCCATCGCTGCTCCTCTCTTCGTGGTCCGGTTCAGGCCGCTTCGGTCTTGGCACCTTTGCGGGTCTTGCCCGAGGTGCTGCCGTTGTTCGCGTCGATGAAGTCGAGCACCAGCGGGCGGATGTTGTTCCGCCAGGACTTGCCGGCGAAGATGCCGTAGTGACCGGCGCCCGGCTCCAGGTGGCTGAACTTCATCTCATCGGGCAGCCCGGTGCAGAGGTCGAGTGCGGCAACGCACTGCCCCGGCGCCGAGATATCGTCGTTCGCGCCCTCGACGGTCTTGACCGCGACCTTGGTGATCTTGCCGATGTCGATCTTGTGGCCGTCGACCATGAACTCGTTCTTCGCGATCTCGCGGTTCTTGAAGATCCGCTCGACGGTCGAGAGGTAGAACTCGGCCGTCATATCCATGGTGGCGAGATACTCGTCGTAGAACCGGTTGTGCGGATCGTAGTCCGACGCAGTGCCGCGCGCGACCGAGGAAATCTGGTCGGAAAAGGCCTTGGCGTGACGGTCTGCGTTCATCGCCATGAAGGAGGTCAGCTGCAGGAGGCCGGGGTAGACCAGCCGGCCGACGCCCTTGTACTTGAAGCCGACGCGCTGGATCGCGGATTGTTCCAGCTGGCCCATGGTGACGCGGGCGCCGAAGTCGGTGACCTCGGTCGGGGTGGCGTCCGGGTCGATCGGGCCACCGATCAGGGTCATGGTGCGAGGCTGCGCGGCGGGCTCGAGCTCGGCCAGGTAGGCCGTTGCGGCCAGCACCAGCGGCGCGGGCTGGCACACGGCGATCACATGGGTGTCGGGCCCGAGCTCGCGCATGAAGTCGACGATGTAGAGGGTATAGTCCTCGATATCGAACTTGCCGGCGCTGACCGGAATGTCGCGGGCGTTGTGCCAGTCGGTCACGTAGAGATCGACATCGGGCAGGAGGCTCTGCACGGTCGAGCGCAGCAGGGTCGCGTAGTGGCCCGACATCGGTGCCACGAGCAGAACCTTGCGGGCGCTCTTTTCGCGGTCCTGCACGCGGAAATGAATCAGGTTGCCAAAGGGCCGCTCGATCGCGGTCTGCACCTCGACGACGTGGTCGCGGCCGTCATCGCAGGTGACGCTGCGGATGCCCCAGTCGGGCTTGACGATCATCCGCTCGAAGCTGCGCTCGGTCACTTCGCCCCAGGCTGCCATCCACGCAATTGCGGGGTTTGGAGTCATCGCGAAGATCGGATAGGATGCAAGTGCCTTGGCCGTTGCGCCCATCCACTGGTTGGTGTTGCGCGCGGTCTCCATCAGGTCGTAGGTCGCCATGAAGTGCATTTCGGGTCTCCTGGTATTTGGCACCGACGTGTCGGACTTTTCGTCGCTTTGCCTCCCGAGTGCGGCGACGTTATTCTGCACTGCAGTAAATAGGGGGAAATCGTTGCGATGACAACTACGGAGGAGGGGGGGCCGCTTCCTACAGCGGAACATTACGAACGACTCGCGGAAAATCTTGCGAAAGTCGAAGAACTGTCTCGGCGCCTGGTCGATGTGATGACACACAAGACATCGCACAACCCGGCCCTGAACGGTCCGAATCACGATCTGTTCACCAATGCGGCAACGGCCTACTGGGCGCAGATGGTTCAGAACCCGGCGCGCATTCTCGAGAACCAGGTGGCTTACTGGGGGCAGACCCTGCATCATTTCGCCGAGGCGCAGCAGGCGCTGGCCAAGGGCAAGCTGCAGGCTCCGGAGGATCCGGGCCCGGCTGACCGGCGCTTCAAGAACCCGCTTTGGGATACCCATCCCTACTTCAATTTCATCAAGCAGCAGTACCTGATCAACGCCAAGGCGATCGAGGACGCGGTGAATTCGGCCGAGGACCTCGAGCCGAAGGACAAGAAGCGACTCAAGTATTTCTCGCGCCAGATCATCGACATGCTGGCGCCGACCAACTTCCTTGGCACCAACCCGGACGCGCTGGAACGGGCACTGGAGACCGACGGCAAGTCGCTGGTCGACGGGCTGGAAAACCTCGTCGCGGACCTCGAGGCGAACAACGGAGAGCTGGTCGTACGGCTGGCCGATTCCTCGGCTTTCGAGCTGGGGGGCAACATCGCCACGGCGCCGGGGCAGGTCGTCTATCGCAACCGGATGCTCGAGCTGATCCAGTACGCGCCGACCACCGAGACGGTGCACGAAACGCCGCTGGTGATCTTCCCGCCCTGGATCAACAAGTTCTACATTCTCGACCTCAAGACGCAGAACAGCCTGATCCGTTGGATCACCGACCAAGGCTATACTCTCTTCGTGGTCAGCTGGATCAACCCCGATGCCCGCTATGCCGATGTCGGCATGGAGGACTACATCGAGGATGGCTACCTTGCCGTGTTCCGAGAGGTGAAGGCGATCTGCAAGACCGAGCAGATCAACGTGATCGGCTACTGTATCGCGGGTACGACGCTGGCGCTGGTGCTGTCGCTGCTGAAGCAGCAGGGCGACAAGTCCATCAAGTCGGCGACCTTCTTTACTGCGCTTACGGACTTTGCCGAACAGGGCGAGTTCACGCCCTTCCTGTCGGATGACTTTATCGACGGGATCGAGGCCGAGGTGGCGGCCAGGGGGTACCTGCGCTCCTACATCATGTCGCGGACGTTCAGCTACCTGCGCTCGAACGATCTCGTCTACGCGCCGGCGATCCGCAGTTACATGATGGGAGAGGCGCCGCCCGCCTTCGACCTGCTGCACTGGAACGGCGACGGGACGAACCTGCCGGGTCGGATGGCGATGCAGTACCTGCGCGGTCTCTGCCAGCGCAACGAGTTCGCGCGGGATGGCTACGAGATCCTCGGCCACACGCTCAAGCTGGAGGACGTAGATGTACCGGTCTGTTCGATCGCCTGCGAGACCGACCACATCGCTGCGTGGCGCGACTGCTATCGCGGGGTCCAGCAGATGGGCTCGCGCAGCAAGACCTTCATCATGACCCAGTCGGGTCATATCGCCGGGATCGTGAACCCGCCGAGCAAGAACAAGTACGGCCACTACACCAACACGGATCTCAAGCTGGACGCGGCCGACTGGCTGGCCGGCGCCGAGTTCCACGAGGGCTCTTGGTGGCCCCGCTGGGAGGCCTGGCTGAAGAAGAAATCGGGCAAGCAGATTCCTGCGCGCGAGGTTGGTGATTCGGACCATCCGCCGCTGGCACCGGCCCCCGGAACCTATGTGGCGATGAAAGCGAACGGCTGATCCCGGGCTCCGGAGGCCGCCGGGGAGGGCGGCACCGGACCACCGGGCGCAGGTTCGAGGGAGGCATCGCTGCTGCCAGAGGGCACCATCCCCTGCTTTACGTAAGGGAAAACTTCTGGCCAAATTCCGTTGCGCGGCAACCTGTTGTGTTGCGGCGCCGGGCACACGTCGGGGTTGATCCCGACACTCCGGGAGGCGCTCCACCCCCGGACATTCGCGGTGACGGCAGGCCGTTCGCGAAGCAGGTTTGCTGATACTTTTTCTGCACTGCAGCAAAAAGATCTTGAAATGCCGCGCCGCAGCATTCATATTCCTCTCAGCTTCAGAAAGCGCGGGGAAGTCCCGCTAAATGCAAAAGGACTACTTGAAATGGCAAAGACCCAAGATTTTACCGCTGTGATGAAGGACATGATGGGCGCGTTCCCCGTGGACACCGCAGCCTTCGAGGAAGCTTTCAAAACCACCGCCACGCTGAATGAAAAGCTGTCGGCCGTGGCCCTGGAAGCCGCCGAGAAATCCGCCGAGATCTCGAGCAAATGGACCAAAGAAACCATTGCCAAGCTGTCGGACATCTCCAAAGCCAAGACCGAGCCGGCTGACTACGCCAAGGCCATGACCGATTTCGCATCGGCCACTGCCGAAGTCGCCGCCGAAAACATGGCCGCCTTCGCCGAAGTCGCGAAGAAGGTGCAGATGGATACCGTCGAGCTGATGATGGCCGCAGGCAAGGACCTGACCGAAGACGCCACCGCAGCCGTCAAGAAAGCCACTGCTGATGTGACGACCGCTGCCAAGAAGGCCGCAAAGTAACGATTACAGCAGCGATTGCGCGTCTCTTCCTCCCAAAAACCGGCGCAATCGAGGGGCAGGCCTGCGGGCCTGCCCCATTTCGTTTCCGGGCCCCAGCGGGTCCCGCAAAGGCCAACGGGGACATGCTCTGACCGATTGCCCGGGGGAAACAAATCCGTTTCCTGTGCGGCAGGGCAGGACAAATCGGTCATTTTCGCGGGATAGCTCAGTCTTTTCTTTTCAATTTCGCTCGCATAGGCTCCCATTAACATATTGCGCGGGGAGGCGAGACCGTGGCTGAACAAGAAAAACCATTGCTGATCAAACGGTATGCGAGCCGGCGGCTGTATAATACCGAGACCAGTGACTACGTGACGCTGGAAGATATCGCAGGGTTCATTCGTGACGGGCGAGAGGTGCAGATCGTCGATCTGAAATCGGGCGACGACCTGACGCGCCAATACCTGCTCCAGATCATCGCGGAACACGAGAGCCGGGGCGAGAACGTGCTGCCGGTCGACGTGCTGAACGACCTCGTGCGGTCCTACATGGTGCCGGGCGGGGGGATGATGCCGCAGTTCCTCGAGACATCCTTCGAGATGCTGCGCGACAGCCAGGCCAAGATGATGAAGAACATGTCGGCCATGAACCCGATGGCCAAGATCCCCGGGTTCGAGGCGCTGCAGGCGCAGCAGGAGGCCTTTCTCAAGGCGATGACCGGCGGGCTGGCCAATACCTGGGCGGGCTCCAGCGGGCCGGAGCCCGAGAAGGAAGAGAGCTCGGACTCGGGCGAAGACCTCGACGAGATCAAGAAACAGCTCGCCGAGCTGCAGAAGAAACTGTCCAAACTCAAGTAACGGCACGGTGCCCGGACGACGCGAAACATGCGTCGCCCGTGCACGGCACCGGTTTCCAATCCGAAATCCGCGTGGACCATCGGGTCGCTTCGTGTCAGAGAAGCGTCGCAAATCAATCCCGTGAAGGATTGCGGCGGCGCTTAGGCTGACGCAGGGTGCGGCCATCCGCCGGAGGGCTCACCCTTCAGGGAGGAGCTGGACGGAATGGAATACAAGAGCGACATCGAGATTGCCCGCGCGGCACAGAAACGCCCGATCCAGGAGATCGGCGCGAAACTGGGAATCCCGGCCGAGGACCTCGTGCCTTATGGGCATGACAAGGCCAAGGTGAACCAGGATTTCATCGACCGGGTTCAGGACAGGCCGAACGGCAAGCTGATCCTCGTGACGGCGATCAACCCGACGCCGGCGGGCGAGGGCAAGACGACCACCACCGTGGGCCTTGGCGACGGGCTGAACCGTATCGGCAAGAAGGCGGCGGTCTGCATCCGCGAGGCATCGCTCGGGCCCTGCTTTGGCATGAAGGGCGGGGCGGCCGGGGGCGGCTATGCGCAGGTGGTGCCGATGGAGGACATGAACCTCCACTTCACCGGCGATTTCCACGCCATCACCTCGGCCCACAACCTGCTGGCCGCGATGATCGACAACCATATCTACTGGGGCAACGCGCTCGACATCGACACGCGCCGGGTTACCTGGCGCCGGGTGCTCGACATGAACGACCGCGCGCTGCGCCTGAACGCGATCTCGCTCGGCGGCGTGACCAACGGCTTCCCGCGTGAGAGCGGGTTTGACATCACCGTCGCCTCCGAGGTCATGGCCTGTCTCTGCCTTGCGCGCGACCTCAAGGACCTCGAAAAGCGCCTTGGCGACATCATCGTGGCCTACCGCCGCGACCGCACGCCGGTCTTTGCCCGCGACCTCAAGGCTGACGGTGCGATGACCGTGCTGCTGAAGGACGCGATGCAGCCGAACCTGGTGCAGACGCTGGAGAACAATCCGGCCTTCGTGCACGGCGGTCCGTTCGCAAACATCGCCCACGGCTGCAACTCGGTGATCGCGACCACGACGGCGCTGAAGCTGGCCGACTACGTGGTGACCGAGGCGGGCTTTGGCGCCGATCTCGGGGCCGAGAAGTTCATGAACATCAAGTGCCGCAAGGCGCACCTTGCGCCCGACTGCGTGGTGCTTGTGGCCACCGTACGCGCGATGAAGATGAACGGCGGCGTCACCAAGGAGAACCTCGGCGCCGAGAACATCGCGGCGGTCAAGAAGGGCTGTGCCAACCTCGGCCGCCACATTGCCAACCTCAAGCAATTCGGCGTGCCGGTTGTGGTGGCGATCAACCACTTCGTCACCGACACCGAGGGCGAGATCGACGCGGTGAAGGCCTTTGTCGCCGAGCAGGGCACCGAGGCCATTCTCTGCCGCCACTGGGCCGAGGGTGGCGCCGGGATCGAAGCACTGGCGACCCGGGTCGCGCAGATCGCCGACAGCGGCAAGGCGCAGTTCGCGCCGCTCTACGGCGACGACATGCCGCTCTTCGATAAGATCGAACGCATCGCCAAACGTATCTACCGCGCAGACGAGGTGCTGGCCGACCAGAAGATCCGGAGCCAGCTGCACCAGTGGGAAGAGCAGGGATATGGAAAGCTGCCGATCTGCATGGCGAAGACACAGTATTCCTTCTCGACCGATCCCACCCTGCGCGGCGCCCCCACGGGGCACTCGGTGCCGGTCCGCGAGGTGCGGCTGAGCGCGGGCGCGGGCTTCGTGGTGGTGATCTGCGGCGAGATCATGACCATGCCGGGCCTGCCCAGCGTTCCGGCGGCCGAGAGCATCCGGCTGAACGAGGCCGGACAGATCGAAGGGTTGTTCTAGGGCGCTCCTGCCCTCGTGACCCGAAACATGGCCCGCCGGGGATGCCTCCGGCGGGAGTATTTGGAAAGAAAAGATGAGGGCGCGCGGATGACGGCGACAATCATAGACGGCAAGGCCTTCGCGGCCGATGTGCGGGCCCGCGTGGCCGAGAAGGTGGCGGCGCTGGCCGGTCACGGCCAGCCCGGCCTTGCCGTGGTGCTGGTGGGCGAGGACCCGGCGAGCGAGGTCTACGTCAAGTCCAAGGGCAAGATGACTGTCGAGGTCGGCATGAAGTCGGTCGAGCACAAGCTGCCGACCGATACCTCCGAAGCGGACCTGCTGAAGCTGATCGACGACCTGAACAATGACGACACCATCCACGGTATCCTGGTGCAGTTGCCCCTGCCGGGGCACCTGAACGAGGATCTGGTGATCAACTCGATCGACCCGGCCAAGGATGTCGACGGATTCCACATCTCCAACGTCGGCCTGCTGGGCACCGGACAGAAGAGCATGGTGCCCTGCACCCCGCTCGGCTGCCTGATGATGCTGCGCGACCATCACGGCAGCCTCTCGGGGCTCGACGCCGTGGTGATCGGCCGCTCGAACATCGTGGGCAAGCCGATGGCGCAGCTGTTGCTGAAGGACAGCTGCACCGTGACCATCGCGCATTCGCGGACCAAGAACATTGCCGAGGTGGTGAAGCGCGCCGACATCGTCGTGGCCGCCGTGGGCCGCGCCGAGATGGTGACCGGCGACTGGATCAAGCCGGGGGCCACCGTGATCGACGTGGGCATCAACCGCATCGACGCGCCCGAGAAGGGCGAGGGCAAGACCCGGCTGGTGGGTGATTGCCACTTCGACAGCTGTGCAGAGGTTGCGGGCGCCATCACGCCGGTGCCGGGCGGCGTCGGGCCGATGACCATTGCCTGCCTGCTGGCGAACACGCTGACGGCCTTCTGCCGGTCCAAGGGCCTGCCGGAGCCGGAGGGGCTGACCGCCTGATCTGCGCCCTCGCCGTCAGGCCCGGGCTGTGATCACGTTCGAGACATGGGGGAAGTGCAGGGCGGTTCCGTCGAAGCACTCTCCCAGCGCGCTCAGGAATTCCGCGATGCAGACGCCGCGCTCGGCGTCTGACAGGGGCGAGAGCTTGTCGCCGGTGTGCATTCCGCCCATCGCCCCGGCGGCGAAGGTGCGTGCGTCGGGGTGGGTGAGGGCGAGGCTCACGCGCTCAACCTCGACATGGGAAAACCCCGCCTCCTCGAACAACTCGCGGATCATTCCCGGATCGGTGAGGCTGCAGATCGCGCGCACGGCGTTCCCGGCTTCCGCCCCGGCGTGTTTCTCCAGCGTTCGCGCCTGCGCATCGAGCAGGGGATTGTCCGACAGGGCGGTCGAGACGCAGAAGGCGACGCGCCCGCCGGGCACCATGACCCGGTGCAGCTCGTGCAGGGCCTTCACCTTGTCGGGGAAGAACTGCAGCGCCTGCTGGCAGAAGGCCAGTTCGACGCTGGCGTTGTGAAGCGGCAGGCTGTCGGCGGCGGCCTCGTGAAAGGTGGCGCTGACCCCGGCCTCGCGGGCCCGGGTCTCGGCCACGGCCAGCATGTCGGGGCTGATGTCGATGCAGGTCAGGCTTGCCGGGCGGACTCCGGCGGCGGCGAGTTCCATCGTCACCGCACCGGTTCCGCAGGCGAGGTCGAGGATGGCCTCGCCGTCCCGCGGGTTGGCCCGCCGGATCAGTTCCTTCGCCCAAGGCCGGAAAATCACCGGGACGAGGGTGCTTTCGTATCGCTCTGCGAAGGTCGTGGCGGTCGCGCTGTGTGCCATGACAGGGCTCCTCCCGGGATCAGATTACCACAGAAGGGCGAGTCGTCTAAGCGCTGCGCCAGACAGCGGAACGGGCGCCGAAATTGCGCCCGTTCCCTTGGTGCCGTGAGTGGCAGGCGTGCTCAGGCCGCAGCCGAGCGGGTAACCTCGTTCATCGCGTCGAGCAGGATGTCGGCCACGGCGTCGTAGTCTTCGCGGCTCAAGTGAACCGGAAGGCGGACGTCGCAGGCGCGCATCAGCATGGCACGTGTCTTGGGAAGCTCGGGCATGTCGCCGAGGAACTGCCAGTTCCAGAAGGCCCGGGCGTTGTCGGTGGATCGTCCGAAGATCTGAACCTTGACCCCGCGCGCGGCGGCGGCGGCGGCAAAGGCGTCGATCTCGTCATCGGAGAGATCCACCAGGTTGAACTGGATCGAGTCGGGGGCGCGGACTTCGGCGGCCAGCTTGGCGGGCACGTTGAAGTTGGCGGCGCTGTTCAGCCGGTCGGCGACATAGTCGTGCCCCTTGCGCCCGTCGGTGACGCGGCGGGCCAGCTCGGGCAACTGCGGACGGATCACCGCGGCCGAGAGGTTGCCCATGCGCAGGTTGTAGAGCGGCAGCTGGTTCTGCCAGCGGCCAAAGGCCTCTTCGAGGTCGCGGATGTTGTCGCCCATCGGGACCTTGTGCTTCTTCCAGTTGTGCTCGTAGGCGCCCGACATGATCACCGCGCGGGCAACTGCGTCGGCATCGTCCGAGATCAGGATACCGCCTTCGCCGGCGTTGATCATCTTGTAGGACTGGAAGGAGAAGCAGCCGATCTTTCCGATCGTGCCGATGTTGCGGCCATGCCAGGTGGTGCCGAGCGAATGGGCTGCATCCTCGATCACCGGGATGTTGCGCGCATCGCAGAGCGCCATGATCGCGTCCATGTCGGAGGTATGGCCGCGCATGTGGCTGATGATCACGGCCGAGATGTTGTCGTCGATCCGAGCCTCGAAGTCGGCCATGTCGATACGGTAGTTGTCTCCGACCTCGCAGAGGACCGGCACGCAGTCGGCGTGGATCACGGAGGAGGGGACGGCGGCAAAGGTAAAGCCGGGAATCAGCACGCGCGCGTCGCGCGGCAGGCCGAGCGCCTTGAGCGACAGGAAGAGCGCGGCGGAGCAGGAGGAGACCGCGAGCGCATACTTCGCGCCCAGCAGTTCCGCGAACTCGGACTCGAGCAGGGCGACAGGTGCATCCTGCGGCGCGGTGTAGCGGAAGAGGTCGCCCGATTGCAGCAGTGCTTCGATGGCTTCGCGTGCTGCGGCTGGGATCGGCTCTGCCTGGTGGACGTCTGGTGCCTGTGTCATATTTTGTTTTCCTTAAGCCAACCTTCGAAAAATGTAAAACAACCCGCGAGGGTTGTGAACGCCGAAATAGGCGTCAGCCATGACATTTATGTGTCAGCCCCGGATCGGTGTTGCGCCGGGGCCATGATTTTGGGCCTCCGGGCAGCGAAATCCCCCGCACGCCGTGGGAAGGAGCCGTGCGGGGGGCTGCCGGGCAGTGCCCAGCGGCGCGGCCCTTCAGGAGAAGGAGGCCGGTTCGGTGACTCGCCGCAGCGCGGCGTATTCAAGGCTCGCGAGGACGGCGACGGCCACGCCCTGCAGGAGGACAAGGGCAATCCCCGCCCCGGTGAGGGGGAAGACGCCGGAGAGCGCCACCCAGGCCGATGCAAGGGTCCAGGCGGCGTTCCCGGCGACGATCAGCAGCGCGCCGGGGCGGAACAGCGGACTGCGCCGGGCGGTGAAGATCATCAGTGCGCCCGAAGGCACAAGGATCGCGACGCTGACCAGATGCAGGGCGCGGGGCAGCCCGGTGAGCGTTTCCACCGGGCCGCCGGCGACCAGCAGGATCAGCAGCAGCGCAATGCAGGTTGCGGCATCGAACCAGAAGAGGCGCCGCAGCAGGGTTTCGGATGTCATGGGTCTGTCTCCGTTGGGATGGATGATGGACCGATCCTGCCTGTCGCGGGGCGGGGCGGCGATTAAGCCGGAGGTAATAGTCGCAGGATTTTTCCGCGCCGCGATTACCTCGGGCGTAATTGTGCGGGCGCCGCAGGGCACCTAGGGTTGGGGCATGACACCTACACTCTCAACCACCGCGCCGCGCATCGGCGCCCTGTTGCGCGACTGGCGCCTCCGCCGCAGCCTCAGCCAGCTGGCCCTCGCGGGCGAGGCGGAGGTCTCGCAGAAGCACCTGAGTTTCGTCGAGAGCGGCCGCTCGGCCCCCTCGCGCGAGATGGTGCTGCGGCTGGCCGAGGCGATGGAAATCCCGCTACGCGAGCGCAATGCCCTGCTGCTGGCGGGCGGCTTTGCCCCGCTCTACCCCGAGCGGCCACTGGATGCGCCGGAGATGGGGCCGGCGCTCCGCGTGGTTCAGGCGGTACTGGAGGGCCACGCGCCGTTCCCCGCCATCGCGGTGGATCGCCACTGGAACCTGATATCCGCCAACGCGGCGATGGCGCCCTTCCTCGACGCGGTCGCGCCGTCGTTGCGCCAGCCCCCGGTCAACGTGCTGCGCGCCAGCCTGCACCCTGAGGGACTCGCACCGATGATCCTGAACCTGCCGGAATGGCGCGCCCATATCCTCGACCGGCTGGGGCGCGAGTTCCGCCAGAGCTATGACCCTGCCATTGATGCCTTGATCACCGAACTGCGCGCCTTGCCCGGGGGGCTGCATCCTTTGCCGACGGGCGGGACCGGCAATATCGCGGTGCCCCTGCGGCTGCGGTTCGGCGATGGTGTGCTGTCTTTCCTGACCGCGACAACGGTCTTCGGCACGGCGACCGAGGTCACCCTGTCGGAACTGGTGATCGAGGCCTTCTTTCCTGCGGACGAGGCGACGCGGGCGGCGCTGACCGGGGGCTAGATGCCGACCCGGTCGCGCAGGCCGAACCACAGCATCGCCAGCACCAGCAACGGGCTGCGCAGCGCCGCACCGCCGGGGAAGGGCGTGGTGGGGATCGCCGCCATGGTGTCAAAGCCCTCGGTCTCGCCCCTGATCGCCGCCGCCATCAGCTGCCCGGCCTGAGTCGCCGAGCCGACGCCGTGGCCCGAGTAGCCCGAGGCGGAGAGAATGTTCGGCGCGATCCGCGCGAGGTAGGGCAGGCGCTTCATGGTGATCGCCAGCGTGCCGCCCCAGGCGTAGTCGATCTTGACGTCCTTCAGGTGCGGATAGATCTCGCACATCGGATTGCGCACCTTGGCGGCGATGTCGTCGGGAAAACGATAGCCGTAGTTCTCGCCCCCGCCGAACAGCAGCCGTCCGTCGGCGGACAGGCGGAAGTAGTTCACCACGAATTTGGTATCCGCCACCGCCACGTCGCGGGTCAGCACCTTCGCGGTCTCGGCGCCCAGCGGCTCGGTCGCGGCGATGAAGTTGTTGATCGGCATCACCCGCTGTGCGACCTGCTTCTGCAGCCCGCCGAGGTAGCCGTTGCAGGCAAAGATCACATGGTCGGCGGTGACCTTGCCCTTGGCGGTGCTCACCATCGCCGGACGGCCTTCCTCGACCGAGGTGACCTCGGTCATCTCGTGGATGCGCACCCCGGCCTTCGCCGCCGCCGCGCCCAGCCCGAGGGCATAGTTCAGCGGATGCAGGTGCGCGGCGTCCATGTCGAGGATGCCGCCGACATAGGCGGGCGAGGGGCAGAGCGCGTGGCTCGCCGCCTCGTCGAGGATCTCGATGTGATCATAGCCGTAACGGTCGTGGAGAAACTCCGCGTAGTGGTGCGTCTCCTCCATTTCCTTCCTGGTAAAGCCGATGTGGGCGACGCCCGGCTTCAGCGCACAGTCGATCTGGTGGCGCGCGATCAGCCCCTTCACCAGCGCCTTGCTCTCTTCACCCAGACGCCAGAGCCGGTCGGCCATGTCGCGGCCCATCATCTTCTCGATGCTGTCCTGCTCGATCCGCTGGCCGCTGCCCAACTGCCCGCCGTTGCGCCCCGAGGCGCCGAAGCCAACGCGATGGGCTTCCAGCAGAACCACGTCCATCCCCGCCTCGGCGAGGTGCAGCGCGGCCGACAGGCCGGTGTAGCCCGCGCCGATGACGCATACATCGGCCTTTGTGTCCCCCTCCAGCGCGGGGAAGGGGGCCAGGGCATTGGCGGTTGCGGCATACCAGCTCGGCGGGTAGCTGCCGTGCCGGTCGTTCGAATAAAGCAGGTTCATCGCAACCGCCTCATCTTTTCTCTTCAAATACTCGAATCCGACCCGGCAACCGGGTCAGACGTTCAGCAGCAGGTGCTCCCGCTCCCACGGGCTGATGACCTGCAGGAACTCCTCGTACTCGGTGCGCTTCACGATCGAGTAGACGCGGGCGAACTCGGGGCCCAGCACGTCGTGCAGTTCCTTGTTGTCGTCGAAGAGGTCCAGTGCCTGGCCCTGGACGCGCGGAATGTCCTCGTCGCCCTCGTAGGCGTCGCCGCGGAACTGCTTGTCGGGGCGGATCTCGTTCATCAGCCCGAGGTAGCCGCAGGCGAGGCTTGCCGCCATGCCGAGGTAGGGGTTGCAGTCCATCCCCGCCAGCCGGTTCTCGATGCGCCGCGAATCCGGGCCCGAGAGCGGGATGCGGATGCCGGTGGTGCGGTTGTCGCGGCCCCATGCGAGGTTGATCGGCGCGGCGTGCTCGCGCACGTAGCGGCGATAGCTGTTCACGTAGGGTGCGAGAACGGCGATGGCCGAGGGCAGGTGTTTCTGCAGGCCGCCGATGAAGTTGAAGAAGGCGTCGGTATCGCCCCCTTGCGGTCCGGCGAAGAGGTTGCGCCCGGTTTCCATGTCGATGATCGAGTGATGGATGTGCATGGCACTGCCCGGCTCGTCGGCGATCGGCTTGGCCATGAAGGTGGCAAAGCAATCGTGGCGCAGGGCGGCCTCGCGGATCAGCCGCTTGAAGTAGAAGACCTCGTCGGCGAGCTTGACCGGATCGCCGTGGCGCAGGTTGATCTCGAGCTGACCGGCCCCGCCTTCCTGCGTGATGCCGTCGATCTCGAAGCCCTGCGCCTCGGCAAAGTCGTAGATGTCGTCGATCACCGGGCCGAATTCGTCCACGGCCGTCATCGAGTAGGCCTGACGCGCGGCGGCGGGGCGCCCCGACCGGCCCATCATCGGCAGGATTTCCTTGGCCGGGTCGAGGTTGCGCGCGACGAGGAAGAATTCCATCTCCGGCGCGACCACGGGTTTCCAGCCCTGTTTCTTGTAGAGCTCGACCACGCGTTTCAGCACGTTGCGCGGCGCGCAGGGGATCGGGTCGCCGTCGCGGTCGTAGGCGTCGTGGATCACCTGCAGGGTCCAGTCGGCGGTCCAGGGCGCGGCGGTGGCAGTGGAGAGATCCGGTTTGAGGATCATGTCCCGCTCGATGAAGCCTTCCTCGCCCGCAGCCTCGCCCCAGTCACCGGTGATGGTCTGGTAGAAGATGCTGTCGGGCAGGTGGAAATAGGACTGCCGTGCGAACTTGGAGGCAGGCACCGCCTTGCCCCGGGCGATCCCCGGAAGGTCGGCGACGATGCATTCCACTTCGTCGAGCCGCTTGCCCTCGAGGTAATCCTTCGCGGGTTGCGGCAGGTTGTCGGTCCAGTCGGCCATCAGGCCCTCTCTTTCTTGAAGAATTCGGACATCTCGTCGGCGAATGCCTTGCTGTCCACGGGTCCATCATGAAGGTGTTCGATCGCGGCGGCCAGTTGCGCGTCGGGGACCACGCCCTTGCCGCGGGTCCGGATCAGGCCGTCGATGAACTCGGTGCCGAACTCAGGGTGCGGCTGAACCGTCAGGATGGTGTCGTCATAGGCCAGGATCGCGTTGGCACAGAATTCGTTGCCGGCCAGCACGCGCGCGCCCGGCGGCAGTTCGGTCACCTGGTCCTGGTGCCAGGCGTTGAAGCTGACGGGTTTACCGTCGCGCTCGTACTCCACCCGGCCGATCGACCAGCCGCCCGGGTACTTCTCGACCTTGCCGCCAAGGGCCTGCGCGATGATCTGGTGGCCGAAGCAGACCCCGATCAGCGGGCGCCCCTGCGCATGGATGGTGCGGATCAGGTCCTCCAGCGGCGGGATCCAGCCATGTTCTTCGTAGGCGCCGTATCGCGAGCCGGTGATGAGCCAGCCGTCGGCGGACTCGGCTCCGGAGGGGAACTGGCCGTCCACCACGCGATAGGTGTCGAAGTCGAAGCCCCTGCCACCCAGCAGGGTTTCGAACATGGCGTTGTAATCGCCGAACTCGCCCAGGAGATCCTGGGGCGCATGTCCGGTCTGCAAGATACCGATTTTCATGAGTCACGCTTGGGATATGATCAAATCCAAGACTACCCGAGCCCGGCTGGCCGGGCAAGGGGGTCGGAGATGGTCAGACCGCCTCCAGATAGCTGAACCAGTGCCGTTCGGGCGGCATTTCGGCAAAGCCCGCAAGCTCCTGCCGCTTGGTCATGACAAGGTTCTGCAGCAGCGGTCCGGGCAGGATGCGCGCCATCAGCGGGTCGCTTTCGATCCGGTCGATGGCGGCGGCCCAGGTGGTCTCCAGGCGCGGAACGCCGGTGATCTCGTAAGCGTTGCCGCTGATCGGTTCGGCTGGCGACATCTGGTCCTCGATGCCGATCAGCGCGGCGCCCAGCACCGTGGCCAGCATCAGGTAGGGGTTGATGTCCCCCCCGGCGCAGCGGTGTTCGATCCGGCGGGCGACCGGCGCGCCGCCGGGAATGCGGATCGCGGCGGTGCGGTTCTCGTAGGCCCAGATGGCGCTGACCGGCGCATGCGCTCCGGGGACCAGCCGGTCATAGGAGTTGCCGTGCGGGGCGAAGATCAGCGTGCTGGCGGGCATCGCGGCGAGGCAGCCGCCGACCGCATGGCGCAGCTTGTCGGTTCCCTGCGGGCCTCCGTCGTCGAAGATGTTGTTGCCGTCGCGGTCCAGCACCGAGAAGTGCACATGCATCCCGTTGCCCGCGTCGTCGTGATAGGGTTTGGCCATGAAGGTGGCCGCGAAGCCGTGCTTGCGGGCCAGTCCCTTGACCAGCGCCTTGAACAGCCAGGCGTCGTCGGCGGCGCGCATGGCCTCTTGGTGCACGAGGTTCACCTCGAACTGGCCGACCCCGACTTCCGAGATGACGGTATCGGCGGGGATGCCCATCTCGTCGCAGGCTTCGTAGAGCGCGGTGAAGTAGGCGTCGAAGGCATCGAGCTGGCGCACCGACAGGATGGCGCTGTTGTAGATCGGGCGCCCGGTCAGCGGGTTGATCGGAGCCTCGGGCGCGGTGCCGGAGTCGTCGATCAGGGTGAATTCCATCTCGGTCGCGCAGATCGCGGTCCAGCCCTTTGCGGCGTAGCGGTCCACGACCTCCTGCAGTGCATGGCGCGGGTCGCCGAAGAACGGTTTGCCCTGCTCGGTATACATCGACATCGGCACCAGCGCCGACGGGGTCGACAGCCAGGGCATCGGCACCGCGCCGCGCTCGGTGGGGCGCAGGATGCCGTCGGCGTCGCCACTTTCGAATACCAGCGGACTGTTCTCGATATCGGCGCCCCAGAGGTCCACGTTCAGCACCGACAGCGGCATTCTGATCACACCCTCGTCGATCTTCTCGGCGTAGGAGCGTGGAACGCGTTTGCCGCGCATCTGCCCGTTCAAGTCGCTTGCCGCCACGCGGAAGGTGGGAAATCTCCTCAGATCCATGAAAGACTCATCTATTTCTGATTTTGTCAGTGCTCCCAGATGTAACGGAGCCAAGACGGGGTGTCACCACAATTTGATCAAATTTAAGGTTTTCATCGGGATCAATCCTCCTGATTGCCTCGAATTGGATCTCCAGAGTGTCCAATGACAAGATCTTGCCTTATTTCCGCCGTTCCTCGGTCAATTTGGGCGGGAGTATGGCAGTGCGGTGTCAAGATCGGTGCCGTGTTCTCCAAGCTCACGGAGTACGGTCCGGGTTCAGCCAACAGAGGTGCCGCCAGAGCACCGGGTGGCCTGGATAATTAAATATTTATTAAGGGTTGCGGTAAATGGCGATCATGTTTGACGAGTGTCCCGGCGCCCGGGACAAGAAGGTTGTTGTCGATTTCTCAGAACTGGACAATTTCGAAACAGAGGTCGGACGGCTGGTCCGGAATGCTCTCGAGGGAGAGGGTAAGGCAGACCAGACCCCGGCCTTTCCGAAGGACAGTACCGACCGCATCCGCAGCGGTCTGCGCAAGGTCGAGCAACGCGGGGTTGTCGCGCATGACTTCGCGGTAGACGGGCGGGTGGCTCCGTTCAACCGCGCGGGTCTGGCCCGTGCCGCCTATGTCTCGCTGGGCCTGTTCTCGGCCTTTTTCCTACTACCCGCCTGGTTTGCCCCGGCGGTAATTGCTCTCGGTCTGCTGGTGGGTGTTGCCAGTTACCTCGTGCTGGGGGGCGCGAAGGTGCATGCGATGGTGCGAGCCTGGCTTGCCGCGCTACGGGCGCAGGAGGCCGACCGCAGCCGTCGCATGCGTCGTTGGAAGGTTGCTCTTCTGTCGCGCGTCGAGGCTCTGCTGAACCGGCTGCCGGCCTCGTGGACCCAGGGCCTCTACCTTCCCGATGCCGAGCCCGAAGAGACCCCGCACGAAAAGATGGCGATCGACCCCTTCGACCGACTGAGGGAAATGGCCTCGAACGGCTGATCACAGCGGAACATCAGGACATTCCATGTCGCCTCGGACTAGGTCCGGGGCCTTTGCATTTCCGGTAGTCCGATCAGCGCAGCAGGTTCGGACGGAAGCGCAGACGTGTTCTGCGCTCGGTCGGCAGGTGGCGGTTCAGCCGTTTGTTGACCAGCCCGAAGACGGTGACGATGACCAGCGTGAACAGGATGAAGTACATCGCCAGGATCGGGTAGGGGATGAACGGGTTGAAGGTCTTGTCCGCGAAGTAGCTCGCATAATAGAGCGCGTCGCCCCGCTGCTGCCATGCCGGGAAGCCCGAGAAGAACACCAGCGTCGTGGCATGGAACAGGAAGATCGCCTCGTTGGTATAGGCGGGCCACGCCAGCCGCAGCATCGTCGGCCAGATGATGCGCCGGAACCGGGGCCAGCCCGACATGCCGTAGGCGTCCGCCGCCTCGGCATCGCCACGCGGCACCGAGCGCAGCGCGCCATAGAAAATTTCTCCTGAATAGGCCGCCGTGTTGAGGAACAGGACGATCAGCGCACCGAGCCATGCCGCCGTGAAGGGGCTGAAGAAGGCGTACTGGCTCTTGAGGCTCAGGAAGAAGAAGTAGGCAAAGAAGAACTGGATGAAGAGCGGCGAGCCGCGGAACAGGAAGATGAACCATTCCGCGGGCTTGCGCACCCACTTGTGCGGCGAGGCCTTGGCCACGGCAAGCGCGGTGGCAAGGAAGAACCCGGTAATCAGCGCCAGCACACCGAAGTAGATGTTCCAGATCATCCCCGAGCCGATCAGCACGAAGTGTTCGCAGAGGGTAAAGTCGCTGCGCGGCAGCAGCCGCTCGCCGATACCGATGCTGCGCAGGCCGTAGTCCTGCAGGGTCTGCCAGCAGCTCATGCGGCGGCCTTTCTCTGCGCTTCGCCGCCCAGCGTTGCCTGGCCGTGCGTGAGGCGCTTCATCAGCCGTTCCAGCAAGACCTCGGAGACGCGGGTGCAGCCGAGATAGAAGATGAGCAGCGCGAGGAAGTACCACATCCGCCAGTCGCCGTGCGGGTAGTCGGTGAATTTCGGTGTCTTGGTGCCGCCCAATTCGCGGGCCCAGTAGACGATGTCCTCGAGCCCCAGCAGGAACAGCAGCGGCGTGGCCTTGATCAGCACCATCCAGAGGTTCGACAGGCCGGGCAGGGCATAGACCCACATCTGCGGCACGAGGATGCGCCAGAAGGACTGGCGGTGGGTCATGCCATAGGCCTCGGCGGTCTCGATCTGGGCGCGCGGGACCGCGCGCATCGCGCCGTAGAGCACGTTGGCGGCGAAGGCCCCGAAGACGATGGAGAAAGTGATCAGCGCAAGGAAGAAGGCGTAGGACTCATGAACCCATTGCGGCGCCGTGCCCAGCGGGAGCTTGGCCGCCGCGCAGACGATGAAGTCGTTGCCCTGCCGGATCGGCTGGGTCCACTCGGGGCAGAGCAGCTTGTGGCGTGTCCACTCGAAGGCCTGATCCAGCGCGATCACGAAGAACATGAAGAAGGCGATATCGGGCACGCCGCGCACGATGGCGATATAGGCCCGACCGATCAGGCTCAGCGGCAGGAAATGCGAGCGCGCGGTCATCGCCCCGATGAACCCGAAGGCCAGCGCGACCGGAGCGGTCACGGCCAGCAGACCCAGCACCTTGAAGAAGGCGAGGTAGAAAGACAGGTGCACGCCCGTGGTCAGGAAACAACTGAACCAGGCAATCGTGCCGAGCGATTCTGGGTCCGCGCAATAGGAGAACATGCAAATCCGGGCTGTGGTGCCGCGCCCGCCACCTGTGACGGCTCACGGCAAGTGGTGAAAGGGCCGGGCGTCTTGCCCGGCCCCGCTTGGGATCAGTAGGTCGCGACCTCGTCACCGAACCACTTCTTGAGCAGGTCGTTCAGCGACCCGTCTTCCTTCATCGCGGTGATGGCCGCGTCGAACTTCTCTTTCAGCTCGGTGTCGCTTTCGCGCAGGCCCATGCCGACGCCACCGCCCAGCGGCACGCGGTCGCCGACGAACATCAGCTCGCCGTTGCTCTCTTCGACCAGCGGAACGAGGTAGTCGTAGTCGGCGAAGACCGCGTCGGCCTCGCCGTTGCGCACGGCGGCAACAGTTTCCTCGGGGGTTGCGAATTCGACCAGGGTCGCGCCGCTCTCGGCGACATAGCCCGCCTGAATGGTCGCGGTCTGTGCGGCGACGATGCCGCCCTTGATGTCAACGCCATCGGATGCGGCGACATAGGCGGATTCGGTCGGCGGGTAGTAGTCTTGGGTAAAGTCGATGACCTGATCACGCTCGTCAGTGATGCTCATCCCGGCCATGATGGTGTCGTAGTTGCCGGACACGAGGTTGGGGATGATCGAATCCCAGTCGTTCTTGACCCATTCGCAGGTCAGTTCGGCACGCTTGCAGAGCTCGTCGCCCAGCTCGCGCTCGAAACCGTCCACTTCACCCTTGTCGTTGATGAAGTTGTACGGAGGGTAGGCGCCCTCGGTGCCCATGCGGACGGTGTCCTGCGCCAGGGCCATTCCGGCGCTGAACGCCAGAACGGCGGTGCCGAGAAGGATCTTTTTCATGAGTTTGACTCCCTTGGTCTGGTTATTGCCACGCATTATGCGTGGGTTGTTGATTTCAGGAACCCCCGCAGGCGTTCCGATTTCGGGGCGCCGAACAGCGTGGCCGGGGCGCCCTCTTCCTCGATGAGGCCCTGGTGCAGGAACACCACGTGATCGCTCACATCATGGGCCATTTTCATGTCGTGGGTGACGATCAGCATGGTCCGGCCCTCGCGGGCGAGATCCTTGATGACCTTGACCACTTCCTGTTCCAGTTCCGGGTCCAGCGCGCTGGTCGGTTCGTCGAACAGCAGGGCTTCCGGTTCCATGCAGAGCGCGCGGGCGATGGCGGCGCGCTGCTGCTGGCCACCCGAAAGCTGCGCTGGGTAGTTGTCGCACTTGTCGCCTATCCCGACCTTCTCGAGGTAGCCGCGCGCGGCCTTCTCGACCTCGGCGCGGTCACGGCCCAGCACGGTCAGCGGCGCTTCCATCACGTTCTGCAGGATGGTCATGTGAGCCCAGAGATTGAACTGCTGGAACACCATGCTGAGGTTGGTGCGGATGCGGAGCACCTGCTTGGGGTCCGCCGGGCGCCGGCCGTGGCCGCCGCCCTTCCACTTCACCGGCTCGCCCTTGAACAGGATATCGCCCTGCTGGCTGTCTTCCAGCAGGTTCGCGCAGCGAAGGAGGGTGGATTTGCCCGAGCCGGAAGAGCCGATCAGCGAGACGACGTCGCCCCGGTTGGCACGGATGGAAACGCCCTTGAGCACTTCCAGCTCGCCATAGCTCTTGTGAAGGTCACGGATTTCGATGACGGGCGTGGTGTCAGGCACGGCAGGTCCGGTGTTGGCAACATCTGGGGAGGCAGTAGGGATGAAAATCCGGGCCAATGCAACGGCGAATGCGGTGTCCCTGCCGCAGAAAGCGGCAGGATGACCCGAAGGAATGCTCAAAAAAACAGCGTGTGTCCCGGGGCAGCAGCCCGCGAAGCCGCCTTCAGGCCCTCTCGGGCGTGGGCACGTCGAGATAGGTGGCGGTGTCGATCTGGATCAGCCCTTTGAGGTGCAGCGTGGCGCGGTCCTCATCCGAGAGGGACTCGATTGCGCCCTCGATGGCCGCGTGCAGTGCGGCGACATCATTGCCGGGGGCGGTGATGTAGGGCAGGCCCGGGGTCGGGGGTGTTTCGTCGATGATCTTCAGCGCGGCGGTCGCCGGATCGTGGGCGCTCAGCAGCGCCCAAGTCAGGGCGTCGATCCCGGCGATGTCGGCGCGCCCCTCGGCGATGGCGTGGACCGAGTTCACATGCGCCCCGGTGCCCTCGTAGCTCGAGAACCGCACGCCTTTGCCGTTCAGCAGGGTCAGCGGCCCGGCCCAGCCCGACTGCGAGACGGATTCGTTGAACACGAAGCGCGCGCCTTCGAAGTCCTCGGTCTTTTCTCCCGCCTCGTCTGCCCGCACCACGATGTAGGATTTGTAGTGGCCCGGAGGGCAGCCCGGCAGGCCATAGTCGGGCGTCGCGATCTTTTGCACCTTGTCGTGCAGGCGCGACCGGTAGGGCAGACCGCAGGTCTGGCCCAGCAGCAGCTCGGGCGAGAGCCACATCTCGAAGTAGTCCATGTCGCGGGTCAGCGTCTCGGGGCCGTAACCAAGGCGGCTGCGGATGGCGTCCCAGTAGCGGTTCACCGCGGGCTGGATGGCGGGCATGTCATACATGCCGAGCATGGCGATCATGTTCGTTCGGCCTTTTGTCTGGCAAGGGCGCTGTCGCGGTCTTCGACCCCGAGCAGGCTGGCGGTGAGGCGCATGAGCGCATTTTCGGCATCGGCCCGACCGCCGTCGGCGAGCACCACGCGCCACATCGCCTCGACCACGGCGCGGCGGTCCTCGTAGGGAACGGCGTCCTTGATCGCGCGGGTAAAGCGCACGGTATCGGGGGCTTCGGCCTCCAGCGCCTCGGCCTGTTCCCGCAGCTCGCGGGCACCGGCATCCGAGAGGCCGTAGCGGTGGCGGATGATGTCGTCGATCTGGGCCACTTCGGAGGCGGCGTAATCGTTGTCGGACCGGGCGATCCGGACCAGCAGCGCGGTCAGCGCCAGCCGGGCGTCGGCATCGGGAAGATGGGATGGGTCTGGCGCGGTGAGGCGCCGCAGGAAATCTCCGAACATGTGCAGGATATAGGCCCGGCGCGAGAGCGCGCCAAGGCCAATCTGTCGTCGCCCGGGCGGATCAGGCGGCGCGGTCGATGCGGAGCGCCCCGTCGTGCAGATAGCAGGCGCGCGCGAATAGGGAGAGGTCCACCGGGTTGGGTCGTCGCACGTCGTCGGGGCCGGGCAGGGGGCGGAGGGCAGGATCGAACCGGCGGTCCACCTGCGAAAGCACGATGAAACGAACCCCAGAGGCCGCCGCGAACTGCCCGAGCGCGGCGAGCTGTTCGCTCACCGGGGGTGTCTCGCGGCGCTGGTCGAGGAGTTGCAGGTAGTCGATCACCGCCAGCGTGCCGGGCGCGGCGCCGCGCAGCCGCTCGATCATGAACTTTGCGCAGATGTCGTCTGAAGTCTCGCAGCTCAGGCGACCGCCGAGGGTTGCGGGATCCACGGCAAGCACTCGCAATGCGTCGTTCAGATCGCGCTCGGTCCAGTCGAGAGTGAAGAACAGGCCCTGCCGGCCCCGGCGGATCGCGTGAACCAGCGCCTCCAGCGCCAGCATCGTCTTGCCCTGACCGGGGCGGGCGGCCAGCAACAGCAACTCTCCGGGCGCGAGGACCTCCTCGAGTTGGGATGCGGGATTCGGGGCGGGCTGTTTCGCTACAAGTTCGCTCCAGCGGGCGTAGCCCTCGGTGCGGGCGATGGCGTCAAGCGCCGCGTGGAGGGCGATGCCCTTGGTGCGCGCCAGCCGGTGCGCGTCGCGTTTCAGCCGGTAGATCGGTGCAGTCAGTCTCATTCATGATCCTCCTGTCACGGGCGGAAACGGCAATCCCTCCTCATGCCTCTGCCCGAACAGCGGATGTGATCCGAGAGCTGCCCCGCATGACATCTGCTTTCCCGTATCGGAGGGGGGAGGCGCGGGCCGTGCCTGTGCGCCGAGGATAGGCCGGGGCGGGCAGGCGATCAACTGCCTCAGCGCGCGGGTGCGGCCCCGAGCACGCGATCGCGGGCTTTCTCGCTGTCGGCATAGGACAGGCCCATCGCCTTGCGCGCATCCTCGATGATGAGAAGCTCGCCCTCGTTCTGCTCTCCGTCGGCCAGCACGACCTCCCAGAGGGCATCCAGCGCGGCCAGCCGTTCGGGCAGGCTGGTGGTCTCGCGGATCAGCTTGCCGAAGGTGTCGGTATCGGGCGCGGCGGCGTGCAGCTTTTCGCAGGTGGCGCGGACCTTGGCCGCTTCGACCGCGTCGTGCTTGTAGAGCCGCTGAAGGATCCGGTCGATCAGGCGGATCTCCTCGACCTTGTAATCACGGTCCGATTTCGCGACGCGGACCAGCAAGGCGCCAAGGGCAAGCTCGGCATCAGGGTCCGGCAAGGACGCCTGATCGGCGGGGCGAAACACCTGAAAGAGCTTGCTTAGCTTCATGGCGCGAGATTAGCCCAGATATTGGGGTCCGCCAAGCGGGATCTACCCGTCATAGCCCCGGACAATCACAAGGTCTCCAGTGGAAACGGGATCGCGCAGGGCCTTGGCCTGTTGGTACTCGGGGCTGTCGTAGCAGGCGACAGCGGTCTCGTAGTCGGGGAACTCCAGAACCACGGTCCGCGCACGCACGGCACCTTCGCGGGTCTCGTACTCACCGCCCCGAACAAGGAAGCGCGCGCCGTATTTCTGGAAAGCGACCGCGTTGGCGGCGATGTAGGCCTTGTAGGCCTCCGGATCGTCCACATCCACATGGGCCACCCAATATGCCTTGGCCATCTCGCACTTCCTCCTCTTCGTTCCGCGCGCAGGCTGTCCCAGAACGGCCGGTTTGGCAATGGGGCGGCCCTGCCCCGGCGGGCGCCCGCCTGCCCCTCAGTAGGGCGCGAGGGCCCGCAACAGAAGGCCGGAGGCGAGGCTGACGATGACAAGGCCCGCAAGTATCTCGGCGACCGGGATGGCGCGGGCGAGGAGGGGCGATCCGGCCAGCGCGGTGACCAGCCCGCCGCGCGTGCCGGCGGCGGCCAGTGCGACGGCCACGGTGACCGTCGCCGTGCCGAGGCCCATCGCCACGGTGCCCGCAATCCCGGCGAGGGCGATACCCATCTGCCAGGTGATCAGCAGCACGAAGATCGCACCCGAGCAGGGCCGGATCGCGATGGCTCCGATCAGCGCCAGTGTCTCGCGCAGGGACCCCGCGCGCTCCACCTCGTCGAGGGTCGGCCCGTGCCGGTGGCCGCAGTCATGGTCATGGTCGTGGTGGTAGTCATGGTGGTGGTGATCGGCGGCGGGCTGGCGCAGCGAAAGGGCATGACGGACCCCGCGCACCAGCAGCCAGAGGCCCACCAGCACGATGGCGCCATAGCTCAGCGGCGCCATGATCTCCTCGGCCAGATCGGTGAGGTGCTGGCGCGTCAGGTGAAAGACCCAGACGCCGGCGTAGACCAGCAGAATCGCTGTCAGCGACTGACCGAGGCTCGAAATCACGCTGATCGCGACGAGGCGCAGGACGGGCGCCTTGCGGCCCACGCCATAGCCTCCGATCAGAACCTTGCCGTGGCCCGGCCCCACCGCGTGAAAGAACCCGTAGGCGAAGCAGACCGTCAGCAGTGCGGTCAGGGCTCCGGCCTCGCCGGTGCGTGCCGCACGCAAGGCCCGCGCGATGGCGTTCTGGAAATGCTGCTGTTCCTGCGCGGCCCAAGCGGCCAGCTGGTCGAACCCTCCGACATACCAGAACCAACCGAGGCCGAGGGCGGCGGCGAGGAGGGGGATGATCAGGAGGCGGGGCACTGGATCTCGACCTCCGTGGCGAAATCGGCACCGATGTCGGGCAGGCCCGCGTCCTCGGGGTTCATGCTCGGGTCAAGCGTGGAGAGCTTCTGCTGCATATTGGCCAGAGCGCTGTCGATCTCGGGGGGAATGCTCTCGATCAGGCACCCCTCGCGCCCGGGGACGGTGACCGGCAGGGTCACCTCGTAGGCGGTGTAGTAGGTCGGATCGTAGGGCTTGAGCATCAGGATATGGCCGGTCAGCTCCGGCGTGCCGGTAACCCTGCGCAGGTGTGTGGTAACGATGCGCCCCTCGCGTAGAGCCGCCGTCGTTTCCAGCGGGCCGGTCAGGCTCAGCGGTTCACCGTCGAGCGTTGCGACAAGGTCGCCGTTGAAGCCCTCGACCCATTTCATGTCGAAGCCGTTCAGCGCGGCCTGCTCGGCCGTGTTCAGCACGCTGTCGTAGTCGCGGTCCAGCCCCATGTCCTCGAGGATCATCAGCGAATAGAACTCGTCGTAATCCCACGTGGTCCGGATGCCGGTCAGGTTGCCTTGCTCGTCGGTCACGATCTCGAACCCGGCAGCGATGAAGATGTGCGGATGGGCGATGGCCTGCAGCGGGACAAGGGCGAGGAGAAGGGCGAGACGGATCATGGGCGGACGCTAGAGCGGCGGGAGGCGAAGCGCAATCGGACCGGAGGGCGAAAGGCGGAGGGGCGCCGGCTATTGGCTTGCCGGATAGGGCCCGAGAACACGTTCGCACAGCGCGCTGTCCTGATATTCCTTCGCCTCCACGATCATCCCGTCCTCAAGCCGGTACATCAGGCAATAGTCGTTTACGTATGGCGTTCCGTCCGCGGCGGTCATCTGGCCCCTGGCCTCCACCACGACCCAGTCCTCGTCGGCGAGAAACCTTGACGGGATGGTCCGCGAGGTGCCGGTGGTGACCCTGCGAACATGTCCGTAGAGGTCGCGCAGGATCGCCTCCTTCCCGCGAAAGGTCTGCGACCAGGAGGACTGGCCGGTCACCGTCATGGTCGCGGTTTCGTGCAGGTGCGCGACGAAGAGCGAGCCGTCGCCCTCGGCCAGACGCGCGAAGATGCGCTGCATCAGCGCCTTGTTCTCGGCAGTGGGCATGGCGGCTTCTCGGAGGATGGGGGAGTTGCCCAAAAAAGATAGGGGCCCGAGCGGGCCCCTGTCAAACGCCACCATGTACCCCCAAGGGGCCGCGCGGTCAGACCAGACGCGAGGTGTCCTTGGCGGCGCGCACGAAGCTGTCGAACAGCGGGTGCGGCGCGAAGGGCTTGGATTTCAGCTCGGGGTGGAACTGGACGCCGATGAACCACGGATGGTCCTTCCATTCCACGATCTCGGGCAGGCGTCCGTCCGGCGACATGCCCGAGAAGGCGAGGCCGCAGGTTTCCAGCTTGTCCCGGTACTTGAGGTCGACCTCGTAACGGTGGCGATGGCGTTCCTCGATCTGGGTATCGCCATAGACCTCGGCCACCTTGGACTCGGGGGACAGAACCGCGGTGTAGGAGCCCAGCCGCATCGTGCCGCCCTTGTCGTCGTCGACCTTGCGCGCGACGGTGTGGTTGCCCTGCACCCATTCCTTCAGGTGATAGACCACCGGCTCGAACCGTTTCTTGCCGGCCTCGTGGTCGAACTCTTCCGAACCGGCATCCTTGACCCCGGCGACGTTGCGCGCGGCTTCGATCACCGCCATCTGCATGCCGAGGCAGATGCCGAGGTAGGGCACGTTGCGGGTCCGGGCGAACTCGGCCGCCTTGATCTTGCCCTCGGTGCCGCGCTCGCCGAAGCCGCCGGGCACGAGGATCGCGTGATAGCCTTCGAGGAAGGGCGCCGGGTCCTGCGTGTCGAAGATCTCGGCGTCGACCCATTCGACGTTCACCTTGACCCGGTTCGCCATGCCGCCGTGGGTCAGCGCCTCGGCGATGGATTTGTAGGCGTCTTCAAGCTGGGTGTACTTGCCGACGATCGCGACCTTCACCTCGCCCTCGGGGTTGTAGATGCGGTCCGCCACGTCTTCCCACCGGTCGAGGTTCGGACGCGGGGCGGGGGCGATGTTGAAGGCATCGAGCACGGCCTGGTCGAGACCCTCGCGGTGATAGGCGAGCGGCGCCTCGTAGATCGACTTGAGGTCCTGTGCGGCGATCACCGAATCCGGGCGCACGTTGCAGAACAGCGCGAGCTTCTCGCGCTCCTTCTGCGGGATCGGGCCCTCGGAGCGGCAGACGAGAATATCGGGCGCGATGCCGATGGAGCGCAGCTCCTTCACCGAGTGCTGGGTCGGCTTGGTCTTCAGTTCGCCGCTGGCCTTGATGTAGGGCAGTAGGGTCAGGTGCATGAACACGCACTGCCCGCGCGGCTTGTCCTGGCTGAACTGGCGGATCGCTTCGAAGAACGGCAGGCCCTCGATGTCGCCGACGGTGCCGCCGATCTCGCAGAGCATGAAGTCGACCTCGTCCTCGCCGATCGAGATGAAGTCCTTGATCTCGTTGGTGACGTGGGGGATCACCTGAATGGTCTTGCCGAGGTAGTCGCCGCGGCGTTCCTTCTCCAGCACGTTCGAATAGATGCGCCCCGAGCTGACCGAGTCGGTCTTGCGTGCGGCCACGCCGGTGAAGCGTTCGTAGTGGCCGAGGTCGAGGTCGGTCTCGGCGCCGTCATCGGTCACGAAGACCTCGCCGTGCTCGAACGGGCTCATGGTGCCCGGGTCGACGTTCAGGTAGGGATCCAGCTTGCGCAGCCGGACCGAGTAGCCGCGGGCCTGCAGCAGGGCACCGAGTGCCGCCGAGGCCAGACCTTTCCCGAGAGAGGAGACAACGCCGCCGGTGATGAAAATGAATCGCGCCATAGGTGTCGCTGCTCCCGTGAAAACCGAATTCGAGATGGTTTGCGATTCACAAAAAACCGCTAACTCACGGGAGTCCATCTATAACGGATTCGCGTGAGAAGGGCAATAGAACCGCAAGGTGTTGTTGCGTGCGTTACCGTCCGCTCAAGGTATTGTAGGCTTTGCCGAAACTTAGTCCGCTTTGGGTGTCAGCGGAGCGTCGTCGCCCTGTGCCGGCGGCAGCAGGCTGTCGCCAGAAGGCACCTGAACCGGGGTGCTTTGCTCCTCGGTTGCGGGTGCCTGGGTGCCCAGACGGTCCAGCACGGAAACGCCTGCGGCCTTCTCGGCGGCAATGATCGTCAGAGCCAGCGAGGTGCAGATGAAACCGATGGCCAGAACCCAGGTGAGCTTGCCCATTGCCGTCGCCGCCGCGCGCCCGCTGACCGCACCGCCACCACTGCCCATGCCAAGCCCGCCCCCTTCGGAGCGCTGCAGCAGCACGATGCCGATCAGAGAGACGGCAAGGATCAGGTGGATGATGAGGACGACGTTTTCCATAAGAGGTTCGGCTCTCCGGCTTTGACGGGGGGTATCTATGCAAGATTGCGGCGGGGGGCAAGGGAGGATTGCGCCCTGTGGCGAGGTTGCCGGTTCGCGTCCCTGCGACGAGCCTGTCGGGCACGTGTCCGCCTGTTCACGAGAGTATTATCGGGACGCGGTAAATTCCGGTTGAACAGGGGCTGGACCGTTCCCAGTTCGGTCCGGACCACAGGTTTTGAGGGAGATGATCATGAACATCAACGGGCTTATCGAAAGCGTTCTCGGTTCCGGCAGCACCGGAGGGCGAAATCAGGGCGCGAGAAATCAGGGCGGGCCGGCCGGCCCGGCCTCCGGCCTGCCGGGCGGGCTGGTCGGCGGCGCTGCCGCCGGGGGCATGATCGCCCTGCTGCTTGGCACCAAGAAAGGCCGCAAGCTGGGTGGCAAGGCGCTGAAGTACGGCGGGCTCGCAGCTGTGGGCGGCCTTGCCTACAAGGCCTACCGCGATTGGCAGACCAACCGCCCCTCGGGGACCGAGGCCGACCCGCTGGGCCTGCCCAAACCGCCCGCCGACAGCGGGTTCGACATCGACAACGACCGTGACAGCGGGGGGCAGGATTTCCGGCTGACCCTGATGCGCGCGATGATCGCGGCGGCCAAGTCGGACGGCCACATCGACAAGGCGGAACACGAACGCATCCGCGCGCAGATCGACCAACTGGGTCTTGGCGCGCCCGAGAAGGCCGCGCTGTTCGACTATTTCTCGGCGCCCTCCGACCCGGCGGCGATGGCGGCGCTTGCCCGCTCCGGTGAGCAGCAGGCCGAGATCTACCTTGCCTCCGCCCTTGCCATCGACCCGGACACGGCAGAGGAACAGGCCTATCTGGATGCACTGGCAGGAAACCTCGGGATGCCCGAGGGGCTGCGCGATCACCTCGACCTCGAGGCCGGTGCGGCGCGTCGTCAGGCGGGCGAACTCGCCTGACGCAGGGAGGGCAGGTCAGGGCAGAGCGACGTCGGCAACGAACCCGAGGTGGTTCGAGCCGAGCCCGGCCCCGAAGGTTCGGATGTCGCTGACCTGAACACCGCCGCGCACCAGCAGCTGGTCGATGGGCAGGCCGAAACGGCCTGCCGCCACCGGCCAGGAGGCGGGCTGCCCCCGGATCACGCGCATTCCGGTGCTGCCCAGGACCTGCCGCATCGGCAGGCTCCACGGCGGCATGTTGTAGTCGCCGACCACGGCGACCGGGCCGGTCAGCCAGTCGTATTGCGATTTCAATCGCGCGATTTCGGTCTCGGCGATGCCCGACATCCAAGGCTTGGCCAGATGGTTGGCGACGAGGAAGCCACGCTTGCCCGACTGCGTGGCATATTCGAGCACCATGTAGCGCTTGGGAAAGCCGGGGGCGATCCGCATGGCCCATGTGCGCACCACCTTCAGGTTCGTGGCCACCAGCATCGTGCAGCCCTTCTCACAGGGCGAGACGAAGTCATAGGTCGCGCGCAGCCGATCGAGGGTGGAGGTCAACGCGCCCGCCTCGGTGAAGACGAGGATGTCGGGCTGTTCCGCCAGCGCGGCATCGACGATCCGGTCCGCCGACTCGCTATTGCTGGCCAGCACGTTGAACCAAAGGATGCGGACATCCGTGGCGGCCTCCGGATGCAGCGGCTGGCTGATGGTGCGGTACTCGGAGTAGAGCCAGCCGCCGCAGCCGATGGCCACCAGCGCCAGCAGCGGGCCAAGGCGCCGCGCCCCGAGCAAAAGGGCAAACAGGGCAAAGAGCAGGCCGAGGGCGAAGAGCAGGGGCGAGAAGGGATCGACCAGCCGCGCAAAGGGGCCGATCACGGAGTTGGTGGGGCAGTCCATCGCGACGGCGCCGCCGATGATCGACAGGGCCGACACCGTGATGGTGGCACCGCTAAAAGCTGCTTTCGTGCTCAACGGCCTCGTTCCTGCATTGCCCACCGATCCATCTGCCGCGCGCGGCAGGGGCGTGGCAATGATCTAGCATCTGATCATCACGACGCCACCCCAGGTTTCGTCGCATATGATCAAACAGATGGCCTCTGGACAAGCCGGGGACGGCGGCGCAGTCTCGGTCCATGCCACACGATCATCACTCCCACGACGATGCGCATCCGCACGCCCTGCTTCCCTCTGATCCGGCACTCCGGGTCAAGGCTCTCGAAACCATCCTGACGCGAAAGGGTCTGATCGATCCGGCGGCGCTGGACGAGATCATCGACACCTACGAGAACAAGATCGGGCCGAAGAACGGCGCCGACGTGGTTGCCCGCGCCTGGAGCGACGCGGGGTTCCGCAAGGCCCTGCTGGAGGATGCCACCGCCGTGGTGCGCGATCTGGGCTACTACGGCCGTCAGGGCGAGCATGTCGTGGTGGTGGAGAACACGCCAGAGACTCACAACATGGTCGTCTGCACGCTCTGTTCCTGCTACCCGTGGTCGCTGCTTGGCATTCCGCCCGCATGGTACAAGTCCGACGCCTACCGCGCCCGCGCCGTGCGTGAGCCGCGCAAGGTGCTCGCCGACTTCGGTGTGACGCTGCCAGAGGGGACCGCCGTGCGGGTCTGGGATTCGACTGCCGAGATGCGCTATCTTGTCCTGCCCATGCGTCCCGAGCGGACCGAAGGCATGCCATTCGAGCAATTGGCGGCGCTGGTCACCCGGGACAGCATGATCGGAACCGGCCTCGCAAAGGCCCCGGCATGACCCGCATCCATGACATGGGCGGCCGGTTCGGCGACGGGCCAGTGCAGCCGGAGGGCGAGGATGAGCCGATTTTCCACGAGGAATGGCATCGCCGTGCGCTAGCGGTGACACTGGCCACCGGCAGCCTTGGCCAGTGGAACCTCGACATGTCGCGCCATGCCCGAGAGTCGCTTGCGGTGCCGGATTACGCGACCTTCTCCTACTACGAGAAATGGATCGGTGCTGTTGCGGACCTGCTGGTCGACAACGGGGTGCTGACCCGCGCCGACCTTGCCGGGGAGGACAGCCCTGCCGATGGCGCGGCGCATCCGCTGGCGGGCCGGGCGCTGACCAAGGACAAGGTGGCGGGCGTCCTGTCGCGCGGCGGCCCGACCACGCGCGAGAGCAACGTCGCGCCGCTGTTCGAGCCGGGGCAGGCAGTGCGCGCCCTGCGTCCGGCGGCCAATCGGCTGGTCGATGGCGGGCACACGCGGATGCCCTCCTACGTGGCCGGGGCGCGAGGGCGCATCCTGATGGCGCACGGTGCACATGTCCTGCCCGACAGCAACGCCCACGGTTTGGGCGAGGCGCCCGAGCCGCTCTATGCCGTGATCTTCCCGGCAGGCGAACTCTGGGCCGCGCCCGAGAACCCGGACGACGAGGTAGTGCTGGATCTCTGGCAGTCCTACCTCGAGCCGGCATGAGCGAAATTCCGGAACCCGTCTTTGCCGAACTCTGGCACGCGCAGGTCTTTGCGCTGACGGTGCACCTCAGCGAGGCCGGGCGCTTTGCCTGGCCGGACTGGGCCGAACGGTTCGGGGCGACGCTGAAGGCGCACGGGCTTGCGCGCGACCTTGACGGCGGGGACGACTATTTCAACGCCTGGCTGGAAACGCTGGAGGCGATCCTCGCCGAGGACGGTATCGCCGATCCCGTCGAGGCGGCGCAGGTCAGGTTGGCGTGGGAAGCCGCCTATCTCTCCACCCCGCACGGCAGCCCGGTCCGGCTCGCCGGGGACTAGGCGCTACTCGTCCACGTCGTCCATGTCGGACTGACCCGACAGGGCGCGGCGCACGTGGCTCCAGCTGAGCCCGATCCCGAGCACCAGCGAGAGCGCGAGGATGCCGACCCAGACGTTCGAGTCGCGGTTGTCGAGCGCCAGTAGGCCGAAGTCGTGCAGCACCCAGAGCAGCGCGGCGAACAGTGCCAGCACCAGACCCATGCCAAACGGGCCGATCGAGCGCAGGGTCGCGCGCAGGTAGATGATGTAGCCGACCAGCAGGAACAACCCGATGAGCACCACCAGCGAGAGCTTGTCGCCGCTCTCGGCGCGGGCCCAGGTGATGTAGTTCCATCGAGTCGGATTGTAGGTGGCGCCCAGCAATATGAAGGCGAAGATCCATCGTACGATGATGCCCATTGCCGCGTATGCCCCTGCGCCTGCCCCTTCTGCCCGAACAGATGTGCAAAAGCGCTGAGGTCTGTCCAGCCTTTCGCGCACGAGGGTCCACTTTCCGGTTTCGCTGCGGCAGAGGCATCGCTATACCGGCGCGGGTTTGATCCACATTAAAGCAGAGGACCTGAAATGGCCAATGTCGTCGTGGTCGGCGCCCAGTGGGGCGACGAGGGAAAAGGCAAGATTGTTGACTGGCTGAGCGAGCGTGCGGACATCATCGCGCGCTTCCAGGGTGGTCACAATGCGGGCCATACGCTGGTGATCGACGGTGAGGTGTTCAAGCTCTCGCTGCTGCCCTCCGGCATCGTGCGCGGCGGCAAGCTGAGCGTCATCGGCAATGGCGTGGTGCTGGACCCCTGGCATCTGGTCAAGGAGATCGACGGCCTGCGCAGCCAGGGCGTGACAGTCAGCCCCGAGACGCTGATGATCGCCGAGAACACTCCGCTGATCCTGCCGATCCACGGTGAGCTGGACCGCGCCCGCGAGTCGCAGAACTCGGTTGCCAAGATCGGCACCACCGGGCGCGGCATCGGGCCCGCCTACGAGGACAAGGTCGGTCGCCGCTCGATCCGCGTGGCCGACCTCGCCGACGACGCGACGCTGGAAACCCGCGTCGACCGTGCACTGGTGCACCACAACGCGCTCCGCGCGGGCCTCGGGCTCGACCCGGTCGACCGCGACAAGCTGCTGGCCGACCTGCGCGCCATCGCGCCCGCCGTGCTGGAATATGCCGGGCCGGTCTGGAAGGTGCTGAACGAGAACCGCAAGGCGGGCAAGCGCATCCTCTTCGAAGGCGCGCAGGGCTCGCTGCTCGACATCGACTTCGGCACCTATCCCTTCGTGACCTCCTCGAACGTGCTCGCCGGCCAGGCGGCCACGGGCACCGGCATCGGGCCGGGCTCGATCGACTTCGTCCTCGGCATCGTCAAGGCCTACACTACCCGCGTGGGCGAGGGCCCGTTCCCGGCGGAGCTGACCGACGAGGTCGGCCAGCGTCTGGGCGAGCGGGGCCACGAGTTCGGCACCGTGACAGGCCGCAAGCGCCGCTGCGGCTGGTTCGACGCGGTGCTGGTGCGCCAGACCTGCGCGACCTCGGGCGTCAACGGCATCGCGCTGACCAAGCTCGACGTGCTGGACGGCTTTGAGACCCTGAAGATCTGCGTCGGCTACGAGCTGGACGGGCAGCGGCTGGACTATCTGCCGATCGCCTCGGACCAGCAGGCGCGCTGCACGCCGATCTACGAGGAAATGCCGGGCTGGAGCGAGTCGACCGAAGGCGCGCGCAGCTGGGCCGACCTGCCGGCGGAGGCGATCAAGTACGTCCGCCGCGTCGAGGAACTGATCGAATGCCCGGTGGCGCTGCTCTCGACCTCGCCGGAGCGGGACGATACCATCCTGGTGACCGACCCGTTCGCGGACTGAGGCGGTGCATTGGGTTTCGCCCCGGCGAAACCCAGGCCTCCGGCGGGGATACTTGAGACCCAAAGAAGCAGGGGAGGGGTTCTATGGCATTGTCCTACAAGGCGCGGAGGCGCTGGGCGCTGGTGATCCTGCTGGTCGGCCTGCCGCTCTACATCGTGGTGGCGGTGACGGTGATGAACCTGCTGGGCCGCCCCTCGATCCTCGTGGAGCTACTGGTGTACGTGGCGCTGGGCGTGCTCTGGGCGCTGCCCTTCAAGTTCGTCTTCAAGGGGATCGGACGCGACAACCCGGACCGGCCAACGCGGTCGCGGTGATCGGAGAATGCGAAAGGGCGGCCCCGGGGCCGCCCTTCGTCATTAAGGGGTCTTCGATCAGCCCGCGGCGCGGGCGTCGGGGCGGAAGCCGATGTCGTGGGTCGCGGTGAAGCGCCCGCCGCCGGTCTTCTCGATCTTGCCCTCGCGCAGCAGCTGGCCGAAGGAGCGCAGACCGTCCTCGCGGTTGAACTCGTTGTGCTGCACCTGGCGGACCTTGTTCATCAGCTGCGGTCGCGAGAACTGTTCGCGGCCTTCGACGAAGGACAGATAGGAGGCGGCAGCCTCGAGCAGCTCGCGCAGCTCGGTTGCGCCCATGTCGGCGGCATACTTCTCGAAACCGCCGGATTCACCTGCCTCGGCCTCGGGGGCGGAGACACGGCGCGGACGGACCGGGCCGCGGGCCGTGTCCTGGTCGAGATCGACACGCTGTTCGGCCACCAGCTTGAGCGGCGCGGGGCGGGATTCGCCCGAGGGCCGCTCGGGGCGGGCCGTGCCGTTGGGGCGGGGGCGGCGCGGGCGCACCACGTTGGCGAGATCCTCGCGGTAGACATCGTCGCCGGAAGCGTCGCCCGGGTTGCGGCCGGCACTGCGCTCGGCCTCGGTTGCGGCGACGGCAGCGCGCAGGTGACGGTAGGTTTCGCGGCTGGTCGAGGATTCGGCCTCGCCCATGCGTGCCTCGGCGGCGGCCATCAGGCGCGACACGTCGCTGTCAGACTGATCGGCGACGAGGCGGGCGGGGCTTTCCGGGGCCTCGGGGGTCTCGTCCTCAACGGCCTCGACCTCTGCCGCGGTTTCTTCCTCCTCGGCGGGCCGCAGGGCTGCGATCTCCTCGGCATCGCTTGCCGCTTCGATGGTTTCTTCCGCGGCCTCGAAGGTTTCTTCCACAGTCTCAGCGACCTCGGGCAGATCCTCCGCGTGCTCGGCCTCGATCTGGGCGAGTTCGGCCATGAGGTCGGCTTCGTCTTCGGGAGAGAGCGAGCTCTCGTCCTCGTCCATCACGGCACGGGCTGCGGCCTCGGCGGCCTCTTTCGCGGCCAGCTCGCGGGCCTCCTCGGCGGCGCGCTCGGCGCGTTTCTGTTCGGCCAGCGCGGCGAAGTGGTCCTCGACGACCTCTTCGAGCTCTCCTGCGGCAATCGCGGCTTCGAGATCGGCGCGCTTGACCCGCATGGTCATCGGCGTGGCGTCGCCGGTGGACTGGTCGAGGATGTTGATGACTTCCTCGTCATCCTCTTCTTCGTCCTCGTCCTCGTCCTCGTCGCTCAGGTCTTCCGTGGCCATGTCGTCGGGGGCATCGGCGAAGAGGACGTCGTCGTCCTCGTCTTCTGCGGCTTCGTCATCCGCTGTGGCGAGCGTATCCTCATCGTCCGCGGCATCGACCTCTTCGTCTTCCACGGCAGGGGCGGCTTCGGCCTGCATCGCGGCGAGGATCGACATCACGTTGCCGTCGGTCGCGTCGGTCTCTTCCTCGTAGCTGCCCTGGTCGCCGGCATAGATGGCGGTTTCGGCCCGGGCGTCGATCCGGGCGAAGGCGGCGGAGAGCTCGTCATCCACCGGGAGCGCCTCGGGTTCGTCCGCATCCACGTGCTGGCTGTCGGCGTCGAGCGCGGCGGTCATCTCATCCGCGGCGGAGGCGATCACCGAATCGGCGTGCTCGTCTTCGGAATAGTCGTCCGCCTCGGCAGCCTCGTTGCGCGAGACCACGGCGCGGATGCGCTGCAGCTTGGCGGCGATGCTTTCCGGGGCAAAGCTCTGGGCGGCGGGGGATACGGAGGCAACGGCTTCGGCGGTCTCTGCCACAGCGACTTCGACCTCGGGGGCCGGGGCTTCGGCGACCGGTTCCACCGGCGCGGCGGCGGGAGCGGGCTGCTCAGCCGGGGTTTCGGCAGGGGCCTCGTAGGCGTTGGCCCGCAGGATCACACCGGTACCGTTGGCGTCACGGCGCGCCTCGACCTGGCGCGAGGCCTCGCGGCGCGCGATCAGGGCCAGCGTCTCGGGGTCCAGCTGCGGGGGCTCGGCCCCGAAGTAGCGGTCATCCGCGGCGAGATCGCGGAAATACTCCGCGATGGCCTTCATGGTCTCGAACGAGTCCTCGAATCCCTCAAGGGTGCACGAGAAAGTCCCGTAGGAAACAGTCAGGATCTTGTTGTTGTTTACCATCGGATGCTCGTCCTCTGCATAAGTCCTTGACGGTCAATACCATCCATAGAGCGTCAAAAGCGGCCCGAATCTGTGCAATTCAGCGTATCATTTCGTGGCGAGATTGTGATGGGTCGATGAAAATGCCATTCAAATCGCCATGAACAAACAAACTTCTCGTGCTGCCCTGACCACCGGGCAGGCAGTGACACTGGTCGGCGGCGGCGCTCTGGACGACCGCGATCTCGAAACCGCCATGGCGCTCGCGCCGGTGCTGGCGGCCGCCGATTCCGGGGCCGGGGCGCTGCTGGCGCGCGGACACATGCCCGAGGCGGTCTTTGGCGACTTCGACTCGATCGCCGAGAGCGACGCGGCCCGCATCCCGCCTGGGCGACTGTTTCGCATCGAGGAACAGGACAGCACCGACTTCCACAAGGCGCTCAGCCGGATCGAGGCGCCGCTGGTGCTGGCGGTCGGCTTTCTCGGGGCGCGGGTGGATCATCAGCTCGCGGTGCTGAACACGCTGGTCCAGGTGAACCGGCCGCCCTGTCTGCTGCTTGGACCGCACGAGGTGATCTTTCATCTGCCGCCGGCCTTCGCGCTCGACATGGTGGCGGGAGAGACGGTCTCGCTGTTTCCATTGTTGCCGGTTGCCGGACGGTCCGAGGGGCTGGAGTGGCCCATCGACGGTCTCGCCTTTGCGCCCGGCGGGCAGATAGGCACCTCGAACCGCGCGCTTGGTCCAGTGCGGATCGAGATGGAGGGGCCGGGGATGATCGCGCTGCTGCCGCGCCGGCATGTGGCGGGGGTGATCGCCGCGCTCACACTTCCGGGGGATGGGGCGTGACCACCGCCTTGCGGGCAGAGACCGGAACGTCGGGTGGCACGTCACCCAGCCGCGCGAGCCGCCGTTCCCGCAGGATCACGTAGAGCCCGGCGGCAATGGTGATGCAGATGCCGAGCGCCGCCAAGCCGTTCGGCAGGTCGCGGAAGATCAGCCAGCCGATCAGCGTAGCGATCGGAATCTCGAGGTACTGCATCGGGGCGAGGGTGGCCGAGGGCGCGTAGCGCAGCGACCAGGTCATCAGCAGGTGCGCGAAGGTCCCGATGGTGCCGATGGCGATCAACAGGAACCAGCCGCGTCCGTCCGGTCCGACCAGTGCCAGCGGATCTCCCCAGCCCAGCAGGTGACCGGCGAGGAGCAGCGGGGCGAGCACGACGCTCGCCATGACCCCGCTGACGGCCTGCAGCGAGATCGGGTCGGTATCCTTGGCCACCTGGCGGGTGACCAGCATGAAGAGCGCGAAGACGACTGCCACCACCAGCGGCCAGAGCGCGGGCCAGCCGACCTCGCGAAAGCTGGGCTGGATCACCAGCAGGGTGCCAATGAACCCTACAAGACAGGCTATCAGGCGGCGCGAACCGACTTCCTCGTCGAGCACGAACTTGCCTAGCAGCAGCATGATGAAGGGCATCACGAAGGCGATGGCGACGGCGTCGGCCAATGGCAGGAAGCGCAGGGCGGTGAACATCGCGCCGATGCCGATCATGTGCAGCAGCGTGCGCAGCGCGGCGAGCCGGAACAGGCGCGGCGTCATCCGCCATTCGCGCCCCGTGGCGGCGACCATGGGCACGAGGATCGCGCCCTGTATCGCGAAGCGCAGCAGCAGGAGCTGGCCCAGCGGAACAGTGTTGCTCAGCAGCTTGGCCACCGCGTCGCCGAGCGGCGCGAGGCAGCAGAAACCGAGCATGAGCATGACGCCGAGGGCGGGCCGATCCTGAGACATGAGGGGCAGGCTATGGGCGCCGTCTGACCGGCGCAAGCGCATTCAGCAGTTGGGAATATTCACTGCGAGCCCCCCCAGCGAGGTCTCCTTGTAGTGCTCGTGCATGTCCCGGCCTGTCTGGCGCATCGTCTCGATACAGGCGTCCAACGGCACGAAGTGCTGCCCGTCGCCACGCAGCGCCAGCGAGGCGGCCGAGACGGCCTTGATCGCGCCCAGTCCGTTGCGTTCGATGCAGGGGACCTGCACGAGGCCTTTGACCGGATCGCAGGTCATCCCGAGGTGATGCTCCAGCGCGATCTCGGCGGCGTTCTCCACCTGCTCGGGGGTACCGCCCATGACGGCACAGAGCCCGGCGGCGGCCATCGCGGCGGCCGAGCCGACCTCGGCCTGGCACCCGGCCTCGGCGCCCGAGATCGAGGCGTTGTACTTGACCAGCCCGCCGATGGCGGCGGCGGTCAGCAGGAAATCCTCGACATGGGCCTTGGAGGCGCCCGGCACATGGTCGAGGTAATAGCGCAGGACGGCCGGCACCACGCCCGCCGCGCCGTTGGTCGGTGCGGTGACGACCTGCCCGCCGGCGGCGTTCTCCTCGTTCACCGCCATGGCATAGGTGCTCATCCAGTCGTTGATGGTATGCGGCGCAGTCAGGTTCAGCCCGCGCTCGGCCTGCAGGGCATCGTAGATCGCCTTGGCGCGGCGGCGCACTTTCAGCCCGCCGGGCAGGGTGCCATCGGTGGTCAGCCCGCGCTCGATACAGCCGTTCATCACCTCCCAGATGCGGGCGGTTCCCTTGGCGAGCCTGTCGGCGCCCAGCCGCGAGATCTCGTTGGCGCGCTTCATCGCGGCGATGGATTTGCCGGAAGCTTTCGCCATCTCCAGCATCTCTGCCGCGCTCTTGAACGGGAAGGGCACCGCAGGGCCGTCATCGGTTGCCTTGCCCGCCGCCAGTTCCTCCTCGGTCAGGACGAACCCGCCGCCGACCGAGTAATAGACCTGTTGCAGCACCACGTCGCCCTGCGCGTCGGTCGCGAACAGGGTCATGCCGTTGGCATGGCCGGGCAGGGGGCGGTCGTAGTCGAAGATCAGGTCGGCATTCGGGTCGAACTTCAGCGGCCCAAGACCCTCGGGCGTGACCGTCCGGGTTTCGCGGATGGCGACAAGGACCGCTTCGGCCCGTTCCGCGTCATAGCTCTCTGGCTCGAACCCGGCGAGGCCGAGGATGGTGGCGCGGTCGGTTGCATGGCCGATGCCGGTGAAGGCCAGCGAGCCATGCAGCGAGGCGCGCAATCCCGCCACGTTGAAAGGCGCGGCGCGCACCTTGTCGAGGAACCGCGCGGCGGCGACCATGGGACCCATGGTGTGCGAGGAGGAGGGACCGACGCCCACCTTGAACATGTCGAAAACGGAAAGGAACATCTTGGCCTCGCTTTTCGCACAGGTGGCCACAGCGGTAAAACCCGGCAAGCACAAATGCGACCGGTTCCCAACGCAATACGCCTTCGGGAGCTGACACGGCGGATTTCGAGGCATCAACCGCCGTGTCAGCCCGGTTCAGAACAGTTTCTTGAAGAACGCGGTGGCGTCTTCCATCAGCAGCTTCAGCTTCTTGTCCGCCGCGCTTTTCAGCGCCGCCTTGGCATAGGCATGCTCGCGGGCAATGGTCTTCTCGTGGTCCTCGGCTGCCTTCTTGAGCTTCTTGTAGGCGTTCGCTACCGCCGTCGGATGCTTCTCGATCCCCGCCCGCATGATGGCGAGGATCTCGCCTCCGGCGGCGGTCTGCGCCTCGGGGACCGAGACGAAGATTGCCTTCAGCGCCAGCATGGTCGAGGAGATGACCTGTCCGATGGTGGTGAAGTTCTTGATGTTCAGGTCGCACTTCTTCTTGACCAGCGTCATATAGCTCAGCCGCTCGCGAAGATCGTATTCGTATTGCGTCAGCTTCTTGATGTAGGCGTTCAGCTCTTTCTCGAATCCGGGGCCGTTGGGGCCTTTCGCCTTGCTGATCTTCTCCATCTTCTTGCGGGTCTCGTCGGCGGGGTTCGGGATCGGCGGAAACCCCTCGTTCGCGGCGGCCAGCGCCTCTGTCTGGGCACCGGACAGGAACGCCTTGAGCGGCTTGTACTTGTCCGTCGCAAGGCCAAGGGCCTTCTTGGCGGCGGTCAGATCGTGCGGGTTGCTCTTGGCGACGGCGCGGACCGTCTGCACGTTTTCCAGCACGGACTTTGCGCCGTCCAGGTATTGATAGGCGGTGGCAAGGGTTTCTAATCGCGACAGGGCGTCGGCCATTGGATCAATTCCTTATCAAAAATAGGTCGAGAGCGACCTTTCGGCGGCTCTCTCAAGAGGTCTTGGAACAATGCCGGAGAGGATAGCACGTTGCGGCCAACGGGTGTATCGGCGGCGCCCCGACCGGCGGGAACCGGCCAAGACGTCGCCGCCTCGAAAAGCCTAGAGCGCGACGCCTTCGGGCGGGTTCGGATGCTCCGGCCGCGTGAAGGGATGCGCGCCGAGACCTTCGGCGACGCACAGCCTTCGGGTCGAGGTGCGCCCTTCCATCCGAGCGCAGAGGGCCGCGAGCCGGGGCCAGCGGGTGAGATCGGTCCAGGCCGGATCGGCAGCGGGATAGATCATCGACCAGCGCAGCATTGGCATCAGGTAGCAGTCAAGGATGGTGACGCCCAGCGCCTCTGCCTCCGGGGCAAGATGCGCTTCGGCCAGATCGTTCAGTTCGGCCAGCCGCATGCGCGCCCGGTTCGGATCGGCATGGGGGAACTGGTCGGGGTAGAACCGCGACTTGAGCGTCGGGTGATAGGTGTTCGCGAGCCAGAACAGCCAGCTGAGCGCGCGGGTTCGTCGGGGCGCATCATGCGCGGGGAACACCCCGCCGTGACGGTCGGCCAGCCACAGCAGGATCGCGCCGGTCTCGAACATCACCCCGTCCGGCGTTTCCAGCGCGGGGATCAGACCGTTGGGGTTCAGGCTCAGATAGGCGGGCGCCTTCTGGCCCCGGGTGCTGCGGTCGACCAGAGCGGTGTCATAGGGCAGGTCCAGCTCTTCCAGCGCGAGGCGCACGGCGAGGGAGGCGTTATCCGGGGCGTAGTGCAGGCGATAGTTGGTGCTCATGGGAAAGACCTAGCAGCCCGTTCGCCTCGAGCCGACCCGGAAAGCGACATTCGGGTCGGTCGCGGCGAAGCAATCAGCTCTGCAGCAGCGCGCCCGCGACCATGTCCGCCGCCGCCGGCCCCAGCGCGAGGGGGGTGTCGTGCAGGACCGCCAGCCGGGTCAGCGCCTGCAGGTCGGCGTCGCCGCTATGGGGCAGGGTCGGATCGGCAAAGAAGATCACCGCGTCAAGGTCGCCCGTCGCGATCAGCGCGCCAAGCTGCTGGTCGCCGCCCCGCCCACCCCGTTGCAGCCGCTGGATCGACAGGCCCGGTGCGGCTTCGGCCACCATACGGCCAGTACTGCCGGTACAGATCAGCCGATGCCCGGCCAGCGCCTTTTCGTGACGCAGAACCCAGGCCCGCAGCTGCGATTTGCGGGTGTCGTGCGCGGCGAGCGCGAGGCGGCGCGGCGCGGTCGACTGGGCCCGGGCGCGGTCGGTGAAGCCGAGGATGGCGCGGATCTGCGCGACGAAGCCCTCGCCCTCGGCCGGAAAGACCCCGGCGAGCGCTGCGGTGCCCACGGTGAACCCGGCGGCCCCGGCGCGCGCGGTCTCGACGATGCGATCGGGGCGGTCGATGCTGCCGGCCATGATCACTGGCTTGGCCACGGTCTTGCAGACGGAAGACATGAGCGCGGGCACGTCACCAGCGAAGCGGTAGGCCAGCAGGTCGAGCCCATGCACATGCTCGAGGTCGGCCAGCCTGCGGGCGGACTCGGTGATCGCCTCGGCGGGGCCCTCCAGCACCGAGGGATGGCCGGTGATCCGGCCGGGGAAGGGGTAGTATCGCAGCGGATGGTCTCGGGTCAGCCCGGTGACCTCAGCCGCCCGTGTCCCGCCCAGCAGGCAATCCACGTCAAGATCGACGGCGGCGCGGGCCGAGGCCATCTCGCTCTCGGCATCGAGGCTGACCACCTCGAGGTAGGACCGTCCGCCCGCCGCACGGATCGCATCGGCGAGGCCCCGCAACTCGGAGATGGGCAGCCCGACATCCTTGAACCCGATGTGGCGGACGCCGCCCTCCAGCGCTTCCTCCAGCCGGGCGCGGGCATCCGGAATGGTGCGGTCGTTGGAGGTGAGCATCAGGATGAAGTCGAAGGCCAAGGATCAGGTCTCCTGCAGGTCAGGTTGAGGATCGGGAGCAAGTGGCGGGGCGAGGGTCCATGTCGGTGCGGCTTCGGCGATGCGCAGGTGCGGCGCGCCAAGACTCTCGCGGATCAGTGCGTCGAGATGGCCGAGCGCGGCACCCGGGGCCAGCCCCGCCGCGACCAGCGCAGCCAGCACATCGCCGACGCCGTTCGGAACGCCCTCGTGCAGATCCGCCGACCAGAGACCGGTGACGTCCTGACCGGAGTGCAGGAGACCGGTCCGCCCGGGCCCGAGCGGCGCGGAGGTCAGCAGGACCTGCCGGGTGCCGCCAGCCAGTTGCCGCGCTGACAGGAGCGCATCGTCCAGTGTCTCCGTCGCCCGACCGGTGAGCCAGCCCAGTTCGAAGGCATTCGGGGTCAGCAGGTCGGCGCGCGGGGCGAGGTGATCGCGCAGCGCGACGGCGACCGCGTCGGGCACGTAGAGCCCCTTGGGCCGGTCGCCAAGCACGGGGTCGACGACGACGCGGACGGCGGGGTTGGCCGCGCGCAGATGCTCGACCAGTTCCACCGCGAGGTGGACGTGGTCGGCGCTGGGCAGGTAACCGGTCTGAACCGCATCGACATCCGAAAGCCAGCCGTTGGCCGCGAGCGCCTGCACCATGCCGCGCAACTGCGCCACCGGCAGCGGGGCGCCGGAGACATGGGGCCAGCCGGGATGGTTCGACAGGATCACGGTGGGCAGTTGGGTGACCTCGTGCCCCAGCATGTGCAGGGCCGTCGCGCCTGCGGACAGGCCCACGTGGCCGTGGGCCACAAAGCTCGACAGCATCAGGACACGCGTCATGACCGGCTCCGCCTCCACGCAAGAGCCCGCCGTTCCAGCCGCTGTCTTTTCATCAGAGCGAACGCCAACATGCCGCTTGACCCGTCCATCCCCGTAAAATACACACGGCCGAGATTTGCGGGTATAGCTTAATGGTAAAGCCCCTGCCTTCCAAGCAGGCTATGTCGGTTCGATTCCGTCTACCCGCTCCAATCTCTTCCGGTTTTCCCTTATCTATCATCGGCATAGCTACCTAAGTGTCCCACGTTCAAAGGGGCCATGGGACACTTTTGCGTTTCGAGTCCCGTTGTGTGTCTCCTCAACGCTCACCAATCCATACCCTCCAGCGCGCTCATTGCGTCGCGCGCTAGGCGCCAACGCTCGATGCCCTTGGTATAGATCTCTGAGGTCTGTGCCTGAGTGTGTCCGTGGATTGTCATTATCTGGTATTGCGAACATCCCTCTTTTGCCAGGAGATGGCCAGCAGCCTTGCGTATGCCGTGCGCGCTGCGACCTTTGAGGTCGGCCTCGCTGCACCAACGCCTGAACATATTGCCCAGTGAGTCCGGCGTCGAGAATGCGTTTCCCTTACTGTTTAGGAGGTAGGTGTCTCCCAGAACCTTCACTGCCCGCGTCGCGCGATATAGCGGCGGTAGGATCGGGATGGTCACTTCGGCCGAGCCCCGCTTGGTCGGTTGCCACCGCAAGGCTCTGACGCCTTCCAGGTTCGTTTCATGTTGACGTCCCAGCTTGATCGCATCGCCAATGCGGCAGGCGGTGAACATCAGAATGGTGAGGCAGAGGTGAGGCGTTGTTCCCGGTGGATGCCTTTCACGAAACTTGAGCAGGTCATCGGAAGTCCAAGGGACGGCGCCTCCCTTTCCTTTGTCGATCCGAGCTATGCCGAGGGCTGGATTTACATCGCAAAGCTGCCTTTCGCATGCCCAGCGGTACATCGACCGGATGCCCTCGATGATGCTGTCTGCGCGGGCTGGGGTAGCAACGAATTCGTCCCGTAGTTCTAGCAGCTTCGATTGCGGCATATCGCTCGCGTAGTCGGCGTATCGATCAGTCAGCACCTTCATGACACCAATCCGCTTCTTGAGCGTTAGAGGGGAGACGACACCTGCCTCGACCGAGCGCTCCAGAGACGCCAAGTGCTTCGCCGCGATCCAGCCAATGGAACCACGAATGGCCCGTTCCTCAGGTGTTGACTCTGGGCTGATCCGGACCCCTGCTCGGGCGGCGAGATAGACCTCAACGAACTGCGGATGATCGGGACTGATCGTCAGCGGAATGCGCTTGGCCTTGTTTCCCTCAACTCTGACTCTGTACCTGGTGGCGCCCGAGGGAAGCTTTTCGGCCAAGAGGCCAGGGTACTTAACTTTCATCTAGCTCATGTCCACGGAATCGGGGTTCTGTGATCCTGTTTCGATTGCTGTGGCGTCGCAACTTCTTCAGGCGCTCGCTCGATCCTGATCGTGCCGTCGGGATGGATTTCAACTGCCCCGACCCGCAAGCCAGCTCTTTCCCATGCGGCTAGTGCGCGTTCGATCTGCTGCTTTGTGGGCTTGGCTGCCGGCATGTCAGAAGCTGCTCCTGGTAGTTCGGTGGTTCTCGATTGGTAGGAGCGTGCTCAACCCATCCCGAGGGCGGCCATGTAGAGCTCGAGGACGGCCTCGTGCTCTGCGAGCGTGTCGGGGTCCTGCTTGCGACGCTTGACGAGGGCGCGGAGGGCCGGGGCATTGAAACCCTCGGCCTTGAGCTCGGCGTAGACCTCCTTGATCTGCCCTGCGATCTCCGCCTTCTCCTGCTCCAGCCGCTCGATACGCTCGATGAAGGACCGGAGCCGGTCGGCCGTGGCCTGCTCGACCTTGTCGCGGACGGCGCGGTCGGCCTCGGTCTCCTTCATGCGGGGGGCGGTGTCATCGAACATGGAATGTCTCCGGAATAGCCTGCAGGGCCGCAGGGCGGGTCAGTCACACGTGGGGCGCGGCGAACATCGTGAGTGGCAGCCTGCGCCGCGCCCCGGGCGGAAAGGGGATCAGGTCAGCAGCAGCGCGAGCAGCAGCACGACCCAGAAGATGATGGTGGCGATGCCGGCCCAGACGAAGGGGCGTAGCGCCGCGATGGCGTCGAGGTGCGCGAGCTCCTCGGAGAGCGCCATGTGCATGTCGTCGGGCAGGGGCGCCGGGTGATCCGGCACGCCCTTGTCCTCCCAGTCGGTGGCGCCGCTCTCGCGATCGGCGGGGAAGTCATGCAGGGCCTTTGTCATGGGAACGCCTCCTCGAGATGAAGCGCGGGCAGGGCTTCGGGGGAGGATTGGCCTGCCCGCGCGGGGTCCGCGCCAATTGCAAGACGGGGCACGGACCCGTCCCAGGGAAGACACCGGCCATCCTCGCGCCGGTATCCCCCGTTCGATCATCGGGGTGGGGCAGGCGCGGGCGGACCGCGCGGACAAACATACCGAGTGCAAAGATCACCACGCATTCCCTCAGGCGGCATCGTCACGCCGGACCGCGTAGCCCCGGGCCTCGATGACGGCGCGGATCTTCTGACCCGTCCGCTCGAGGGTCTGCTCGGTCGGCTCCGGCGCGGGTCCGGGCGGAACGATGATGTGCATGGGGCGCAGCCGGGCCGGGTCGAAGCCCTGTCCGCGCCCGGCCTTCATGGCGGCCCAGGCGGCCACGAACTGGGCCGGGTCATCGAGGTAGTCCTCGGGCGTGAGCGCCACGTGACGCGCATCGCTCAGCACCGCTTTCCTGTCGTCTTGCATTCAATCCTCCATCAGGTTGATGAGGATATAAGTGCGATAATCGCAATATCTGTCAAGATAAATATTGCGATTATCGCACGATTGATCTATCGCGGCATGACGTCGAGAGCGGAGACGAGGGCGAGCGACGTTAGTGAGATGGTGCAATGAAGGATGCCGTGAGCGAGGCAACGAATATTGCCTGTTTGGGCCGCACGGTATCGATCAGGTCTTATCTCATTGATTTTACTTGGTTTTGGTTGTGTTGTGTTGCCGTTCTCGCAGGGGGCGAGAGCGTTGAGTTACACTAGAACTACCGGAGGAGCCAATGGACGATCAGTTGCGAGCTTTGCTTGCCAAGTTGGATCAGGAAGAGATCAACCGTCTGTCTCGTTGTTTCTGTCTTGCCGAACAAATTCTGGGCTCTCCAGAAGAGCTTCCAGTTGCTTTTGCAGAACTCGTTGCCCGGTTTTATTCAGCCGACCGATTTGTTGAAGCAAGTCAAAATCAACTTCCTCAGATGGGCTGAGCCGCTCCTTGAAGAACTCGAAGAGTAGCGGAACTTCGCGCGGCTGCACGTTTCGGGTTCCAGCCAAGATCTTCGTAAGTTTGTCAGTCGAAATGCCAAGGTACCTGGCGAGCTGTGCTTGCTCGCCTCGTGCGCCAGACAGGCGCGATCTGATCCAGTTTCCGTCTATGACATCCATGTTGGTATTTATTGCGGAAATCGCATCGTTTCAAAATGAGCGATAATCGCAACCTTTCTTCTTGACTGATGTTGCGATTATCGCAATCTATGCGTATGGAACCTGCGAGCACGATCATAACAATCTGTGGCGGCGTCAAAGCTGTAGCTGACATCACCGGTCGCGATGAAACCCGCGTTCGGCGCTGGACCTATCCCAAGCATAAGGGAGGAACCGGGGGCTTCATCCCGGTCGAGTGTCAGCAGGCACTGATAAGAGAGGCTCGCCGCGGTCGCTTTTGCCTCACTCCCGACCACTTTTTCCCCGAGGCTGTTGTTGGTGACGCCGCATGAGCCGCCCGCGCTTAACCCTGATCGTGAACAATGCCGTGTCATGCCGAGACCGTGGCACGGAAGGGGCACAAGAGTCTTGGGCAAATCGTCTGGATCCTTATGCGCTGAAGGCTAACGCAGCGAAACTCTGGTCTGCGTACTTTCGCGCCCGTTTCAACAGCCCGCGGGACGTGGCGCTGTTCTGCGATGTCAGCTTCCAGACGGCACATAATTGGTGGGGCGCGGTGACGGCGCCGACCAGTCATACCGCGCTCCTGGTCATGCTCACCGATCCAGACGCCACGGCATTCTTTCAATCCGAGCTCAAGAGGGCAGCATGAACCTGCAAGATAGCTGGAGCGGTCATGCGTGACCTGATGGCCTGCGCCGGGGACTTCCCGGATCGTCCCGACTGGATCTGGCTGCGCTGGTTTTGGGGTGGCTCGACGCTGCTCCAGGAGGGCGTGCGTCTCGGTGATCTGGCAGAGCGTGAGGCGGGGCGTCTCGCGTGCCTTGCGACACCCTACGCTGGCTTCCCGGGTGGAATGGATGCGGCGTCGGAAAGCGCCTCCGAGTGGCTGCAGGTGCTGGCCGGGGCAGGGGTGCAGGCCATCGCGCCCGCCTGCGTCAGTGCCTGGGCGGGGCTGCCCGAGGCGGACCCCGAGCCGGTGGCGCGTCTCGCCGAGCTCGTGGTGGTTCCGCCGGTACCGGGCTGGGAGACATCGCTCGAGGTCTGGCGCGCGGTCGAGCTCGCGCTCGCGGCCGTGAAACCCGTCTACCTACTGGACGAGGGCGGACATTCGCCGGGCAAAGGTGAGGGTGGCTCTGAGCCGGAACCAGATGACCTTGCAGGTCGTTGGGATACGCGGGCCTATGTGTAGCAAGATATGCCCCTTGCCGGCTGCACACCCGCTGCGGCCCGGGTGTTTTTCATGACAACTCGGGCCGTCCATCTCCTGCCAGTTGATGCGGACGAACTGCCGGATTACCCGTTTGGTGCGGATGACCGGCTGGATAGCCATTATTTCATGGTCTGGGAACGCCGGCGCTGGCTGAACTCCGATATGCGCCTCAAGGGAACGCCCGAATGTCGGGCGCTCTACTTCGACCTGACCAACATCGCCTATGACCAGTCGCCTGTCGGCACTTTGCCCGACGACATGGATGTACTGGCCAAGATGCTCTTCCTCGATCCCGGTCACTTCCGGGCGCTCTGCAAGCTCGACTACGGCCCGCTGCACAAGTGGACCCGCTGTCGGTGTGAAGGCGGCGAGATACGGTTGATGCATCCCATGGTCTTGCGGTCCCTCACCGAGGCGATTGCCAGGAAAGAGGATAACCGGGCTCGGAACGAGGCGGCCAACGCTGCCAAGCGCCTGCAACGCCTGCGCGCGACGGTGGCAGGGTACCAGGCCGAGCTCGCCAAGAACGACGCCGCGGTGCGCTGGATCGACGAGTGGCTGATGAAAGAGGGCTGCGAGTATCGCAGCGCCGCGTGGATCGAGCGGGCCATGCTGGCGTGGTCCAACCATGTCTTCGACCTTGGGCGGGCAAGACTGTCCTGACACTGTCCGAGACTGTCCGAAAGACACTTCGAGACAGTCTCGGACAGTCTGAGACTGTCCTGCACGACAGGGACATAGACAGGGACAAAACAGGAAAGAGGGCAGTCGCGCGACAGATCGGCCGCGGGACTGGTGGATAACTCCGGAGAGCAGAGAAGGAGGGACATCGGCAATGGACGCGAGAGAACAGGCAGAGGGCGAGCGCCGGGTGAAGGCGGAGCTGATTGAGCCACTGCAAAGGCTGGGGCTCGGGAAGCCCTCTACCCTGACCAAGGCGCAGTTCGAGGTCATGACGGGCGAGCTCTGCCAGATGCTGGCCTACATGAACGCGGCGAACCTGCAAGCGCTGGCCGAGGTGGTTGCGGCCAACCCGGGCGGGAAGGACCGAGACCGCTTCCCGATCGCCAACAAGATCCTCGATTGGGCACGGCAGATGCAGGAGCCCCCGGGCGACGGCTCGCCACTGCAGCGCGCGGTCTTCGCCTCGGCGCTCGGCCGCCAAGCGCTCGACGAGTTCTGGGCGCCCGAGTTGCTGCGCCAGCTGCGTGAGGATCGGAAGTGGCCGGGGCCCTGGTTGGTGAGCCAAGTGAAGCAACGGGCAGATGAGGCGCGGCGGCGCCTGGTGGACATCGATGCGCGGCTCGCCCGCGGTGACCAGGTCTCGCAGGAGGAGGCGCAGTGGCGCAGCCAGCGCCGGGCCGCGCTGCAACGGTGCCAGGATATCCGGAGCCGAGCACTGGAGGGGGTAGCGGCATGATGAAGCATGTGGTGATCGTGGCGCCCGATGGGGCGGCCAGCGTGACGCCGGTCGCGCGCTACCTGGCAGCCCGGCGAGAGCGGGAGGCGGAAGAGGCCGCGCGGATCGCGGAGGTCAAGGTCCGGGGCCACGTTCCCGAGCAATGCGGCCCGGAGATCCCGGAAGCGCCGGCGCGTGGGGTCTTCAGGGTCTTCGAGCCCCAGCAACTCTACCCGGACGGCAAGGACGGCTACGTCTCGCGGCCCGCAGGTTACCGAGGGCGTTCGGCGATCCAGCATGCGGACGTCTTCGATGTCATGGCAGCGAAGGCGGCGCGGCACCGCAAGCCACATCCTCTTACTCCGAGCCAGATCGCGATGGGGCGGCACTACCGCGACCTGGTCGAGCGGCATGCCGCCGCCGGCATCAGGGGATCGTCTCTCGAAACCAGGAGTTCCGGTCGAGGCCGGGATGCGGGCGACTACATGGACCGGGTACTGCGCGACAAGGCGGAGATTGACCGGCTGCGTCGGAGGATCGGCGACGGCACGGCAATGGTGGTGCGACGGATCAGGCCTTCAAAGCGCGGCTCTCGGGTGAACATCACCGATCGTCGTCTAGTCGATATGGTTTGCTTGGAGGACAAGAGACTTAGCGAAGTGCTGCGAAAACATGGTTGGATTGTCAATGGAGAAACCGTGAAAGCCATACAAATTGCGATAGCGGCCGCGTTTGAGAGGATGCTTAACTAGTTCGTGGTTCTCGCGGTCAGGCGAAACCTAATGCTTGTGCTAACGATCTCGAAAAATGCTGCGACGAATGGCAGTGATGAGTGATTTCAGCCAGTTGCTTTGAGATTGTTCGTTTGGCGAATTCGTTGGTGCGGGGTGCAAATCGCCGTATCTCTCAAACAGGTGTCTTAGAAACAGCGCCACCGTCAAGTCATTGTCGCTCCCATCGCACACCGCATGTGCATGATACCGGTTATCGGAATTCGGTACCTCTGAATTGCCCTCCACTGGCGATGCAGAGATGCTCCATTTTGGTATGTTGTTCCATTTGTTTGTTAGTTTTTCTGCTTGTATTGTCGCCCATCCATCAAAGCGACGATTTGGGCTAAATGAAGCCCCGTGCAACTCACAGCGTGGTTGCAAGTAAGAGATTACCCGTTTCTCAATTCCTGTGCGTCCAAGCCGATCCAGTGAGACTTCTTTAGATCGCCGCTCGCGAAAGATCTCGATGTCGAGGGCTGCGACATCTGGTTGAGTGTCGGCGCCGCGCAATTTCGGAGTATCCCAAATCCTTCTTCCAATCCGTTCATTTTTTCCGATTGGTTCGCTGGGATCAGGTTCCCAAACCTTCGACTTTCCCATTGATGCCTATGCCTAATGCCTGTGTGAATTCTTTGACCTCATGCCGTCGACGGTTGCTGCCGTTCTGAATTATGCATTGTGTTGGGAAGTCATCGTGATCTCGTCGATAACCAAACATGGTCGTACCATTTCCGGCGATAACAGTGGTGACGCGAAGGTTCCCAGTCTCAAACTCTGCAACTAAATCGCCTTCAGGTGTGCCATAAAGGTATGGTTCGGAGGGCAAAAGATCGCAGCTATCTCGAAGAAAAGTAAGTGCCGCAAGAGCTGCGTCACGATTGAGCCAATCTCTTGTGGATAGATCGACCTCAGTGTGAGGGGCGATGGAGTCCCTAATGCGACCCTCAACACTTGCGAGCCAATCAGTCACCGCTGGAAACTCGGTTTCTTGTTCTTTGGTGTAAAGAAGTTCCTCGACTGAGGCTGCGAGAGCCACGGTGTTCTGATCTACTTGCATTGATCTTTGATTGTGATTGATCGCGCCGCCTGTGCAGTCCAGCCAGTCTATCAATCTCCAGTAGCTAGAGGTGGTTGTGTCCATTAGTTTTTCTTTCTTAACCGCTCGGTGTTTTTGGAGCCAAGGACTGAGAAAAAGCGCTCATTTTTCTCAGCTCTGGCTCGTTGCGCCCAGTCTATCACCCCTCTTAGATCCTTTATCTTGGGGTCGCCGTTTGTTCTGACGTCAATGTCAATTACAAAGGTAGTATGGTCTGGAATTGCGCCGCCGGCAAACTCGGTGGTCGAGAGGCGCGTGAGAGACTCCACTTGAGAGCCAGCATTTGAGACAAAACTGAGACTGAATGGGCCGTTGATTGAGGAATCGGCAACATCAATCTTAACTTGAAGGTCCTTGGGGCCAGAAATGCCGTGAAGATCGGATCGCAGGGCGTTTATGTATCTAAGGCCCAAACGCCTTACTCGAATCTCTCCGAGAATGCTGAACAGTCTCTGGCATATTTTCTCGATGCTATGCCCGAACACTTCATTCCAACCTCCATACTCCCCGCGACGGCTCAAGATAACGACATCAGGTCCGAGTCTAATTGCGGTTCCACCATCGGGTGACACCAATTCGAGGATGGGCTTGTGTTGTAAGCTCGACTCAGAGCGGCGTACCGCGTCGGGAATGTCTGCAATCGGAAGGCGCACTGGTTTATAGCTCTTCCACTCCTCCGAGTCCGACATTCGGCCGTAAAAAATTTCAGGAATGAAGTCTTTGCTAGGATCAAACCTAACTTCGAAAACAGCCTCGCGTATTGCATCGGTCTCTAGGGTGGGGAAATTTGTTGTCATTATCAATCGGCCAGCGCCTGCTCCTAATTTTGGACCAATGGGTGTCACGCGTTTTCTGAAGCAACGTAGTCAACCAAGGTCCACGTTGCAATGCCAGGTGAGATATAGAACGCAAATCTGGACTTGTCCGAGGTGATCTTGTGGTCGAAGGTTGGATGAGCTTACGCTAGATGAGCCAGACGGCAGGCAAGCTGGCCGTACAAGGCGTGGTCTGGCTGCGAACAGTGCTTGACAGCTGTGTCATCAGCGTGCCACTTGATCTTCATCATCAACAAGTGCGCCCACGGGAAACCGGCGGGCGCTTTTGCATTCTGGGGGCAGCGATGACGGCCCGGAACGAGTACCACCATCTTTACAACCTGTCGGCCTGGCGGCGCGCGCTGCGGCCCCAGCACCTTGCGCGGGAGCCTCTGTGCCGGGCGTGTCTTCGGCGGGGCATCGTCAACGACGGGTCTCTGACCTCGTCGGGTGAGCGGCAGGCAAACGCACGACGCCGGTTCCTGGTTGTGGACCATCTGATCCCGCACCGGGGTGACCGGGCGTTGTTCCTGGACACGGGCAACCTGCAAACGCTGTGCCCGGATGATCACGACCAGAACAAGCAGCGCTTCGAGGCGCGGGGCTATTCGGAAGAGCGCGGCGAAGATGGCTGGCCTCTCGATCCCGAACACCCGGCCAACCAGTAGAGCAGGCTCCCGGGGTCATGGCCCCGGGGGGAGGGTCCGCAGAAAATCCGCTTTCGGTGGAAACCGGAGGGGGAACCTTTCTGTGTGCAAAGTCGAAATTGGATAGAAAAAGCCACGTGGTAGAGGGAGTTAGAGGGAAGGCATGCGAGGTCGCAAACCGACAGAGCAGAACGTGGTGCCGCTGGCCGAGGATGGAGTGCAACTCCATAACCTTGAGGAGCGGGCGCGGGCCCGGCTGGAGGAATTGCGGCCCGAGGGGCTGACCGGCCAGATGCGCTGGACCTTCGACCGCCTGGCGCTGCCGCTCTGCCACCCGACCGTCGATCGGCTGAAGCCTTCCAACGTTTACATGTTCCGGCAGCTCTGCTCGGCCGTGGTGCGCCATGACCGGATCGCGCTGGAGCTCGAAGAGCTCGGCGAGACCTACGAGAGCGAGACCCGCAACGGGGTGCAGATCAAGAGCCGGCCGGAGGTGGCGCAGCTGAATGAGACGTTCCGGCAGATCCGCGGACTGGCAAATGACTTCGGCATGACGCCGGCAGCGGAGCGCGGTTTCACCGGGGCCGGTCAGCTCGGGTTCAACTTCACCGACCCGACCGGCCCTGAGGGCTACCTGACGTGAGCGAGACGGAACCCCGGGTCACTTACGAGGTGGATCCGGTGACGGCCTGGGCACAGGTCGTCGCGGCGGGCGAGATCGTCGCGGGGCCTTATGTGCGCGCGGCGGCCGAACGTCATCTGCGCGACCTGGTCGAGGGGCCGGGGCGCGGTCTCAAGTGGGACCTGGAGGCGGCGCGGCGCGCCATCGACTTCTTTCCGAAGGTGCTGCGGCTGAACGGCGGGCAGTTCGAGGGGCGGCCGTTCAAGCTGCACCCGAGCCAAGCGTTCCGGATCGGGTCGCTCTTCGGCTGGAAGCGGTTCAGCGCGCGGCACAATGCCTGGCTGCGCCGCTTCACGCGGTTCTACGACGAGGAGGGCAAGGGCAACGGCAAGTCGCCGATGCTGGGCGGCATCGGGCTCTACATGATGGTGGCCGATGGCGAGCCGCGCGCCGAGGTCTACGCGGCGGCGGCGAAGAAGGACCAGGCGGCGATCCTGTTCCAGGACGCGGTCGCCATGGTGGATCAGTCCCCGGTCCTGAAACGTCGCGTGGCGCAGCAGGGCGAGAACCCGGTCTGGCAGATGACCTATGTCGGCAAGCAGGGCGACAAGCGGAAGTTCCGCCCGCTCTCGGCCGAGAAGGCGCAGTCGGGGCCGCGTCCCCATTGCGCGCTGACCGACGAGGTGCACGAGCACCCGAACCGGGACGTGATCGACATGCTGGAGCGGGGCTTCAAATTCCGCAAGCAGCCGCTGCTCTGCATGGCGACGAACTCGGGGACGGACAAGAAGTCCATTTGCTGGGAAGAGCATCAGCACGGCGTAAACGTGGTGACCGGACTGATCGAGGACGATTCCACCTTCGCCTTCATCTGCTCGCTGGATGACGGTGACGACTGGGAGAACGACCCGAGCTGCTGGGTGAAGGTGAACCCACTGCTGGGCGTGACGATTGATGAGGAATACCTGCAGAAGGTGGTCAACCAGGCAAAGATGATGCCGGGCAAGCGGAACGGCATCGCACGGCTGCACTTCTGCCAGTGGACGCAATCGGTGAAGGCGGCAATCAAGCGCGACGCCTGGATCGCCTGTCACGGCGAGGTGGACCCGGAGGCGCTGACAAAGGCAGGCTATCCCTGCTTCGGTGGCCTCGACCTCAGCCAGGTGCGCGACTTCTCGGCGCTGACGCTGGTCTGGGTACTGGACGCGACGAAGGACGCGGAGAAGCTCGCGGCCAAGACCTGGTTCTGGACGCCGGCGGATACGCTGCTGGAGCGCTCGGGGCGCGACCAGGCCCCCTATGACCTCTGGGCCAAGCAGGGGCACATCGAGGCGGTGCCGGGGGAGCGGCTCAAGTATCCGTGGCTGGCGGACGCGCTTGCTGACCTGAACTCGCGCTACATGCCCGAGGTGATCGCCTGCGACCAGTACGGGCTCGAGCGGCTGAAGGACAGCCTGACGGAAAAGGGGCTGGTGCTGCCGACCGAGATCCACCCGCAGGGCTACCAGAAGCGGGTGCTCGACAAGGTGCCGGACCCGACCAACCCGGGCGAGGAGGTCGAGGTCTACCTCTGGATGCCGGACTCCATCAACAAGCTGGAGAACGCGATCTACGACGGGCGCCAGGTGGTGGCGGTCAATCCGCTGCTCGACAGCATGGCGGCCTCGGTGACCTATGCCGAGAACCGCACCGGGCACCGGATGTTCGACAAGGAAAAGGCGCATGGCCGGATTGACGGCATGGTTTCGCTGGCCATGGCGACGGGCATGGCGCTGTGCCGCGAGCGCGGGGGCAAGGAAACCTCGCCCTGGGCCGATGATGGATTCTCGCTGGAGGGCGAACTGTGGGACTTGGATTGAGGTTCGGGCGCGCCAAGGCGGCTCCGGAAGAGCGGGCGCAGGTGCTGGTGGACAGCGGCGTGACCGCGATCACCGAGGTGCTGACGGGCGAGGTGTCGGAAGGCGTCACCATGAAAGAGGCGCTCTCTCTTCCGGGGGTCTGGGCCGCGATCAACTTCCTCTCGGCCGCCATGGCGGGCCTGCCGATCGACGTCTACGAGAAGACGGGCGAGCCGGGCGGGGACAAGAAGATCACGGGCGGGGTGGCCGATGTGCTGGGGGCGGCGGTCAACGACAGCACCACCAGCTTCTCGTGGCGCGAGACCTTCTTCGCCGAGGTCTTCGGTCCCGGTCGGGCCTATACCTACATCGAGCGGCGCGGGGGCAAGGTGATCAACCTCTTCCCGATGGAGTACCATCGCACCACGGTGCGCAAGTCCAAGGGGCGGCTCTTCTACGACTACACCGAGCCCTCGGGGAAGACGAAGACCTACGAGGGCAAGGACGTGATCGACATCGCCTTCCTGCTGAAGGCGGATCACGTGAACTGCTACAACCCGGTGATGACCTGCGCCTCGGCGATCCGGCAGGGGTTGAACGCGAACCGCTACGCGCTCACCGTCTTCGGCAAGAACGGGGTGCCGCCCTACGTGCTCAAGGGGCCGTTCACGGCGGCCAAGGAAATGATGCGGGCGGCGGCGGACCTGATGAAGGTGACGCGCCGCTCGGCCGAGGAGGGCAAGCCGGTGCTGCCGCTGCCGGCGGGGCATGACCTTCAGCGCCTCGGCGATGATCCGGAAAAGATGCAGCTGACGCCGGTGCAGATCTTTGCTGTGGGGCAGGTGGCGCGCATCTACCAACTGCCGCCGGTGTTCCTGCAGGAGCTCAGCAAAGGCAACTACAGCAATGTCGAGCACCAGGACTTGCACCTGGTCAAGCACACGCTGCGGCGCTGGGTGAAGAAGTTCGAGCAGGAGCTCACGCTCAAGGTCTTCGGGCGCGGCTCCAAGCGCTACGTGAAACTGAACCTCGACGGCATCATGCGCGGGGACTTCAAGACGCGAATCGAGGCCATCGTGCGCGCGATCCAGAATGGCCTGCTTACCCCGAACGAGGGGCGCGAGCTGGAGAACCGGCCACCGAAAGAGGGTGGCGACACGCTCCTGGTGCAGGGCGCCACCGTGCCGATCGAGCTCGCAGGTAAGGCCTTCGCGAAGGGGGGAAACGATCAATCTGAGAAGCAAGAATGAGCCGATGAAGTCAGCTTCGAGAATGCGATAGGCGCCGATGGTTAAGGGACGAATTCCTTGTCTTGCAGGCTGGCGCTTAGGCGCGAGTTTTCCTCAACTGCACCCGCAAGAAGTGTGCTAACCTACTAATTAGATTTCGATTCTACATTTCATACCGCAAAGGAGAGGACTGATGTCTCGATACCTATACATGGCTTTACCCTTCGCAATTCTGGGCCTGGCAGGACCTGCGTTGGCGCAAGATGCACCAACAAAGCCAAACATTCTTGTGATTTGGGGCGATGACATCGGGTGGCAGAACCTGTCGTCCTACGGCATCAGCACAATGGGTTACTCGACCCCGAACATCGATCGCATTGCTAATGAAGGCATTCGCTTCAGTGACCACTACGCCCAGCCAAGCTGTACCGCAGGCAGGGCGGCTTTCATCACGGGGCAATATCCAATCCGCTCAGGTATGACGACGGTTGGACAACCGGGATCGTCGCTTGGACTTCAGGCCGGCTCGCCAACATTGTCGGAGGAGTTGAAGGATGTCGGCTATCGAACGGGGCATTTCGGCAAGAACCACTTGGGCGACCGCAACGAGCACCTCCCGACTGTCCATGGCTTTGATGAATTCTTCGGTAATCTCTATCACCTGAACACCCAAGAGGAAGCAGAGCAGCGCGATTATCAGCGCTTCGGCGAGGCGTTCTCGGGCTCACTCGAAGAGTACGAGGCACAGTTCGGGACACGGGGGGTGATCCATTCCTTTGCAAGTGAGACAGACGATCCTACCGAGCAACCTCGCTTCGGGCGTGTCGGGAAGCAAACGATTGAAGATACCGGAGCGCTAACTCAGGAACGGATGAAAGATTTCGACGCCGGCGAGGTGATACCGCTTGCTATCGACTTCATGGCAAGTGCCAAGGAAGCAGGTGAACCGTTCTTCGTTTGGCTCAATACTTCTCGCATGCATCTATACACCCGTCTGAACGATGAGTGGCGCTATGCAGCGGAAGAGTACACTTCGGAGGCAGATCTCTACGGTTCAGGTATGCTGCAGCATGATCACGACATCGGGCTGGTGCTTGACTGGCTGGATGAGCAGGGCCTCGCAGACAACACAATCGTTTGGTATTCGACAGACAATGGTCCGGAACACAATTCTTGGCCGCACGGCGGAACGACGCCGTTCCGCGGCGAAAAGATGACCACCTATGAGGGTGGTGTGCGTGTTCCCTCAATGATCCGGTGGCCCGGGCACTTCCCAGAGGGAGCTGTTCTGAATGGTATTCAAGGACATCAGGACATGTTTACGTCCCTTGCGGCCGCTGCTGGAATCGAAGACGTCGCAGCAGAGGTAATGGAAGAAAAGCAGCAGGTGATCGATGGGGTCAACAACCTTCCATACTGGACAGGTGAACAGGACCACTCGAACCGGAATAGCATTTTCTACTACTACGAGAGCAAACTTACTGCTGTTCGAATGGGGCCATGGAAGTTCCACTTCTCCACCAAAGAGGACTACTATGACAGCCTTCAGGCCCGTACCGCACCGATGGTTTTCAACATCCGGATGGATCCATTCGAAAGCTATTCGAGCACAGACGCTTACGGACACCTGATGCAAAAGGTGTCGTGGCTAATGCAACCTATGAACGTTTTGATGCAGGAGCATCTGCAGTCCCTTGCCGACTATCCGCCGGTACAGGGAGGTGCGTCGTTCGACATGTCAAATGTAGTCGAGCAGTTCATGAGCAAGGCGATGCAGTAGCTACTGCGCTGCGTGCGAACTATCAGTTTGTACGCAGCGATTTCTCTCCGGGCAGGGTCGGGGCAAGACAGATAGTTCTAAGGTAGTCCTATTGAGTGCTTCCGGCTATCTTGGGTGAACCCCAACCACATCAATAGAGTGCTTGAGCGCGATTCAGTGCTCGGCCGAGGAAGCGAGCTTCGCAAGGCACAACTAGTGGTCCCGGGTGAAGCGTATTGATCATTAGATCACGTTAACGGTGCTCCGTGGGTTTCAAGCGCTACGTGACTTTTCACGACTGCGGCGTCATGCGCGAGGACTTCAAGACGCGGATCGAGGCCATTGTGCGCGCGATCCAGAGCGGCTTGCTGACTCCGAACGAGGGGCGCGAGCTGGAGAACCGGCCACCGAAAGAGGGTGGCGACACGCTGCTGGTGCAGGGTGCCACCGTGCCAATCGAGTTCGCGGGCAAGGCATTCGCGAAGGCGGGGGGCGGAGACGGCGAAACACATTTGTGAAAGAAGTCCGCACTAATGCGAAGTTGGTTGAAGTTTCACCTTCCCCATGGTCAACTATGAACTAGGCGGGGGCCTTGCAGATCCAGAGAGGCACCGAATTTGGTGAACAACTGTACCTGATGCGTGTTCTGCACGTCGATGATGATGAGTTCATTGGTGAGCTGGTGCGAATGTCACTGGTGGAACTCGGAGGGTTTGAGGTTCTTCAGTGTACGGACGGGCAGAGCGCCATAAGTGCCGTCGAAACGTTTCGGCCTCAAGTTCTATTGCTCGACTTTAATATGCCCGGGATGACTGGTGCGGAGGTCCTGTCTGCTATTCGTGAAAAAGCAGAGTTTCAAGACACTCCAGCACTGTTCCTTACAGCGATCTGCTCGGACAAGCTGACAGAGGAGCTGGCTGGGCTAAAAGTGTCCAAGGTGATCACTAAGCCGGTTGATTTCATTAAGCTTCCAGAAATGGTGAAAGAAGCATGCAAGACCCGAAGTTGAAGGTCTGGATGTCTTAGCCGAGAACGTTAGTACGAAGCCGTGAGGTTTGCTGCTGACTTCTTGTCTAGGATTTCTGGTTCATGTCCAGCTTCAAACCAATAAACATTTCATCGCACGGCGCGAGGGCGCGGTACCGATCGCGCTCACAGGAAGGGCCTCGATGAAGCGGTCGGTACGAGGAGAGGCTTTCTGCTAGCATCCTCTTTGAGCAGAACATAAAAAGGGCAGCCAAATGGCTGCCCCTTCAAACGTCATGCATGCAGACGTGTTACGCGAGAGCGAGATTGCTCGCGCTTTCGCGACCGTCACGGCCGCTTTCTACGTCAAAGGTGACGGCCTGGCCGTCATCAAGGCTCTGGATGCCGGAGCGTTCCAGTGCCGAAATATGGACGAAGATGTCCTTGCTACCGGTTTCCGGTGCGATAAAGCCGAAGCCTTTGGTTTGGTTGAACCATTTCACGGTGCCATTGGCCATCGTGATATCTCCTAGTTTCTTGCCACTCGCATGACGCAGTGACTTGGCCCAGTGTCGTCATAAGATCAACTGAGGCCGCTAGGTAACAGATGTTCAAAGGAAGAAGCTTTGCACGCCTTACATAGTGGCTAGCACAGCAAAATACAAGCCTGGCAACACGCCCAAGTTAATACAGCAAAGGAGGCCGCGATGAGCGACCCACAACGCGAGGTGCGTTACTGCGCCGTCGCGCCCGTCGAGCTGCGCGCGGCCGAGGGCGACCTAATCCATGTGACCGGCTACGCGGCTGTCTTCGGGGAGCAGACCGAGATCGGTCCGCTCGACAGCTGGGGCTGGGCCGAGGTGATCGAGCCCGGCGCCTTCACCGAGGCGCTGAAGCGCGGCGATGACGTTACCTTCCTGATCAACCACGGCGGCCTGCCGCTGGCGCGCACCAGCTCGGGCACCCTGACGCTGACCGAGGACGAGCGGGGCCTGCGGGTCGATACGGCTTTTGACGCCTCGGATCCGGACGTGCAGCGCATCCTGCCGAAGATGAAGCGCGGCGATCTCAGCAAGATGAGCTTCGCCTTCATCTCGGAAAAGGAGACCTGGGACGAGACCGGCAATTATGCAGTGCGCTCGATCCACCAGGTCAAGCTCTACGACGTGTCGATCGTGACGGATCCCGCCTACGAGGGCACCGAGATCGGCTTGCGGTCCAAGACCGCGGCCTTGGGCGCGGGAAGTGAATTCTTCCTCCGCCAGATGCAGATGCGCTCGCGTCTGTCCGGCCTGGACTGACCAGCCGACCCCGCCCGTTCCCGGCGCCCTGGGCAGGCGCAGTTACCCTACATATCGAAAGGCAGGGCAATGACGAAAGTGAAAGAGCTGCGCGAGAAGGCGCAGAAGGTTCTGACCGAGGCGAACGACGTCCGGTCGAAGATCACCGAGAAGACGCCGAAGGAAGAGGCGCGCGCGGCCAATGATCAGTTCGACAAGCTGATGGATCAGTACGACGAGCTGGTGAAGGAAGCTGGCCGCGAAGAGCGGGCCTGCAAGGCGCAGCAGGACGAGGAGCGCCGCCAGGAAGAGCGCGAGCGCGAGGAGCGTGAGGCGCGTCGCCCCGGGCAGGAAGACGTGACCCACTCGGCGGGCGACACCTTTGGCGAAGAATACCGCGAGGCCTTCCGCCAGTTCCTGGCGTCGGGTGCGGATATCTCCGATCTCGACAAGGAGGTGCGCGAGGCGCTGCGGGCCGGCGCCCGTGAAATCCGGACCCAGACTTTGGGCACCGGCGCGACGGGCGGTTTCCTGGTTCCGACCACGCTGGCCAATGCTATCAATATCGCCATGGCTGCCCACGGCCCGATGATGGATGCGAACGTCGCAACCGAGATCAACCTTGCAACCGGTGCGCCCTTTGACCTGCCGAAGGTGGACGATACCGCCGAAGAGGCCAACCCGCACACCGAGGGCGATGAGGGTGTCGACGATGACACCGGCGATATCGTGCTGGCGAAGACCCAGCTGCTCGCTCATACGCTTGTCACGCCCTGGATCAAGTGGTCCTTCGAGCTGGCACAAGACTCGGCCTTCGGCTTCGAGAGCCTGCTCGGCAAGCTGATCGGCGAGCGCCTGGGCCGCAAGGGCAATGCGTGGCTGACCGTGGGCACCGGCGTGAACGAACCACTTGGCTTCGTTACCGGCGCGCAGGTCGGCCATACCACCGCCTCGGCGGCCGCGCTGACTTTCGACGACATCATGGAGCTCGAGCACTCGGTCGATCCGGCCTATCGCTCCGGGCCCAAGGTCCGCTTCCAGATGCATGACCAGACCGTGAAGACGCTCCGCAAGATCAAGGACAGCAACGGGCGTTACATCTGGTCGGACGGCGACGTGACGAAGGGTGTCCCGGCGACGCTGAACAATCGCCCGGTCTCCTTCAACCAGGCGATGGCGCAGATCGCGGCCTCGGCCAAGACCATCGCCTACGGCGACTTCTCGCAATACTACGTCCGCAAGGTGGGCAACCCGCTGCTGGGCGTGGCGCGCGAGAAGTTCTTCCCGAACCTCGGCATCATGGGCGTGCACCGCATCGACGGGGCCATCGGCCACGCCAAGGCGATCAAGACGCTGCAGATGGCGGCGGGGTGAGAAAATGGAAGCTTTGAGCTGATCTCGTCGAGATCGCGCCACTAGTTTGGCGCGATCTCAGTCGCAAAGACTGTTTCGAGGCTAGTCCTTGTTAGGGTGCCGTGAGTGGCAGTCACCTGTCAACATTTTCAGGGGCGATTCATTTCCAGCACAAAACTCGGTATGTCAGCTTGGGCTGGGAGTGCGCTGGCTTCGGGAACGAATGCACGAAGCTGGCCGGAGCTAAACCGATCGTGGTTCAGGTAGGCTTAAGATGGCGTCCAAAAGGTGAGGGAACTGCTGGTCTAGGTCATCGCGACGCAGACTAAGTAGGCGCCCGGATGCACATTGATCACTTTGAATAATCCCGGCTTCTCGGAGAACCTTTATGGCGTGCGACTTTGTTGTCTTGGGAGTGCCTGTGCGAAACGTTGTACAGTCTCTGATTGGCTTTGGACCGAAGAAAGCCAGCTCCCGTACGAGAGCGAGGCGGACAGGGTCGCTAAGCGCGAAGAATAGGCGCGCAAGCGCGGTATCATGTGGTGCAAGATGACTTGGGAGCTGTCGTTCTTGGGTGCTTTTGGATACAATCATGGAGGGTCAGGTCGGATACTTAGAGGGCGAGCATAGCAGAGGAGACCCTTCAACGAAACACGAGAGCAGCAGAACTTACATGGGAACGCGCGTCAGGTCTTGCAGTTAGCGATGCGGTTTTCCGATGCGGCCGTGTTAAGGGTGTGCATTTTCTGTGGTAGCTTCAAAGGATGCTCTCGGTCGTGCCAGATTCTGAGAATTTTAGGGACGCCCTTCGGCGTCTCCTAAAGGACGCAGAGATTCAAGGGCGAGCTTCCGCAACGATTAGTGCCTCGGGGCTTAATCACGAGGTCCAAGGGGATACAAACCCGACTTACCGTATCCCACTGTGTTGCGAGGCGATGATCAAGGAGATGTGGTCTGATGATGAGTTGGTGTTCGCCCCGCGCAATGGCACCGGACCGTCTCTAAGCATTCGGTATCGTCTACCTCGTCACAAGTCTTGAACTCCGCGCGTTCTTCAGCATCTGAGTATTAGGAACTCCTGACACGCTTGGGTTCAGCTGTGACGGCTACCCGGTGTGAGAGGTGGCAGAAGTTCGCCTGCATCTCGGCAGTACAAGTTATAGCTGTACTCGGTGGGAATATTACCACTGGACGGGGGAAGAGTGAATCTTCAGACTTTAGAGTGAGAGATCACTTTAGGTCCCAACTAGTCAAACCATGATTTGTTGTGAGGCGAGGGTTCCGCAGGAACGTAACAACGAAGCTGATTGGGGACAGTTAGTTGATCGAACCAGAGGTACGGTTTCACACTGAGGACGCAATTAAGTTTGTTTCAAGGCGTCTTGACCTACCAGAACTACCAGGTACCCAAGATTGGGCATTCAAAGTTGTGAAGCCCACGGATCTGGACCGCTACCTGTCGCTTTACAAGGAAACCTCGGGCCAGGACGACGTGCGTTTCGTTCTAGCAGACATGATCATTCATGCCTTTGAGTACTCTGACGTTGACTTGGACCAGGACAATCGATGGATTTGGTTTCTCAAGTCCCTCATAGATTGCGCGGATCTTCACGCCTATCAGATCTGCAACTGGGCCGCTTTGGGCGATCCGCCAGAACTTGCATGGCGAGTCTCTCCGTCAATGCGCGCGGTCTGCGAAGTATACTTTTCTAGAGATTAGTGATCAGCAGTGGCTGAGGTTGGGCATGCTAATGTTGACTCAACACAGCTGCCGGTCACGGGAAGTCCGGGCGTTCGTTGCGTCCTTCGCTGTCATTCGCTTCTGAGGAAAAAGACAAGCAGTGAGAGTGCGCCGGTTAGCAGGCAGGCCTCTCCAAGAGGGAGCAGTAGCGTGTGAGGCGTTGTGATCGGGGGCAAGAAGTCGCCGCCAAAAACGAGGGCTTCTCCAGTAAGTAATATCGCCCCAAAGACCGAAAGGCCGAGACCGGTCCAGAAGTATTTGGCGTGAGAACGCATCACAAGAAAATCTCCACGGATAGCCTGGTTGGACGTCGTCGTCGACGAGGCGAATAGCGGCTACGCCATGGTTCCTCTTTGAACTGGCCTTGCAGTGGGCAAAGGCAAGTCAAATGTCGACCGCGCCAGAAACAAACTGCGAAACACTGTTAATTCGACGTTGCTCGAAGGAGCGAAGCTCCCCTGCAGGCCCCATGCCCCGCAGGCCAAATCCTTGTTCCCTGACGAAAGGACTCTTCGATGAAAATCCAGATCACGACGAACTGTTCCGGCGCAACCTTCAGCTACATCGTCGGGCAGACGCCGACGGTTGAAGACTGGCTCGGCGTGGACCTGGTGCGCGCCGGCTACGCGGAGCCGATTGACGCCGAGGCGCAACCTGTTGAGCCCGCTCCCGAGCCGACCGAGCCGACCGAGCCGACCGAGCCGACCGAGCCGACCGAGCCGACCGAGGCGCAGGAATAAGCCATGACGCTCAAGCGCATCAGTGCGCCGGCGGCGCAGCCGGTCAATCTGGCAACCCTGCAGGCACACGTGCGGCGCGAGCCGGGCGAGGATGACGTCTTTCTGCAGCATTGCCTCGACGTTGCCGTGGCGCAGTTCGACGGCGACGACGGCGAGCTGGGGCGGGCGCTGATCGCGCAGACATGGGAAGAGGGCTACGCGGTCGTGCCGGCGCCGGGCGGGGCCGTCGAGCTGACGCTTGCCCCGGTCTCCGCGCTCGCCGAGGTCGAGGTCTACACCTCGGCGGAGAAGTGGGAAGAGATCGCCATCGCGGATGCCGAGCTCTTCGAGGATGCAGGACGCTACCTGGTCGCGGCCGCTTGGCTGCGCCCGGGCAAGCACCGCGCGCCGCTGCGCATCACCTACGTGGCGGGATATGGTGCCTTTGCGGCTTCGGTGCCGCCGCAGATCGCCCATGCCATTCTGCTCTTCGCGGCCCACCTCTACGAGGTGCGCGAGCCGGTCAGCTTCGAGGGGACGCCGGTCGAGGTGCCGCTCTCGATTGCGCGGCTGGTTGCCAATCACAAGACCTGGTGGCGCTGATGCGGTCCAGCTCTCGAGAACACCGGGTCACGCTTCTGGCACCGATTTCAGCAAAGAACGAACTCGGTGAAACCCGTCCAAGCGGTTGGGAGGAAGTGATCACTCTCTGGGCAAAGGTTGTACCGGTCTCAGATGGGGAGCGCTGGCGCGCCGGGGCGGTCGAGCAGAGAGCGGATGCCCGCATTACGGTTGCCTACTCCGCTCTAACTGCAGCGGTCGATGGGACCTATCGGGTCTTTCTGGACGGTGCGACCTGGCAGATCATAGGCTCAAAGCCCGTAGGGTTCCGCCTGGGCTTCGAGCTCACGGCCTGGCGCATGCCGGCGGCATAGACCCATGTCGGTCAAGTTGAAGATCGAGGGCGCGGGCGATATCGAACGCGCGCTGGCGGAGCTCGCGCGCGGTACGGCCAAGGGCGTGATGCGCCGCGCCATGCGACGCGCCCTGCAGCCGGTGGCGGAGGCGGCGGACAATTCCGCCTTCGAGATCGCGATCACCAGTCGCCTCACACCGCGCCAGTACGGGCAGGCCCGGGGGGACCGGGGGCCGTCCCGGGTGACGCTCTACGTGGGCCCGGTCGAGAGCGACGGGTCGCCGGCGCCGCATGCGCACCTGGTCGAGTTCGGCACGGGACCAAGGACCCACGCCAGCGGCAAGTACGTGGGTGCGGTCATGGCGGACCCGTTCATGCGGCCGGCGTGGGACGCGAACCTCGCGGACATGCTGGCCATCCTGCGCCGCGAGGTCTGGGCCGAGATCGAGAAGGCGGCCGCGCGGGCGGCGCGCAAGGCGACGAAAGGGACCAGCTGATGGAATTTGATCTCTACAGTGCGCTGGCCCCGCTGTGCCCCTCCGTGGTCTGGGGCGGCTTCGACCAGGGCGCAGGCTTTCCGCGCATCACGCTGCAGCGGATCAGCAACCGGACGGAGTATGCGCTGAAGTCGCGCGCTGGCAACGAAACGGCGCGGGTGCAGGTGAACGTCTACGCGACAAGCTACGCGGAGATGCTGGCGCTGGCCGAGCTTGTCTCCCGGACGCTGACAGACTTCCGCGGAGGATCGGTGATCCGCTGCAAAGAGATATCCCGGCGGGATTCCACCTCGGAAACCGACGGCGATGTGGTCCGGCTTCAAATGCTGGACATCCTGGTGCGCTATCGCGCCTGAACAACGGTCGGGTCACCGGCTCTCTCTCACAATCTTGAAAGGATGAAGGAATGGCAGACAAGGTCATTGCCGGCGATCTCTGCACCATCAACTGGTCGGACGACGGCGCAACCTGGACCGAGATCCCGGGCTGCAAGACGGTCGGGATCCCGGAAGAAACCCAAGAATACCGCGATCGCACGTCGCTCGACAGCCCGGGGCGGAGCAAGGAATACGGCGTCGGCCTCACCGATATCAGCGAGCT
>NZ_QEHM01000030.1 GCF_003116585.1 Albibacillus kandeliae | reverse complement strand
CCGGCCCTGACCTGCCGTTCGCCTAGATCTCCAACGCCGCAGGGCAGCTTCCCCAAACCGGACTTTTACAGGACCGCGCAGCGTCGCCCAGGAGCCAGAAATCCGCAGTGCGGACGAAGCGGACGGGCTCCGCTGACAGATGAACGTCTGCCTTAGTGATCACTGGCAATACGGAAGTATTACTTCTCAACAAGTGCCGTGATCAGAAGTGGATGACTGACTGCCTTCTTGTCGATCAGGGCTTGGGGGGAAATACTCTTCGTTTGAAGATCGCCAAGTTCACCCGCGGTGATGCCGATTATCTGTAAAAAGTCCAAGCGTCCGTGCGGGGTGTCCGTCGAGACAAGTTCCGGGTCATTGCAAAAGACAATGGCGGTTTTGTCGGTTGATGAACCTGCCCTGATCGGTCCATTTGCATCAATGTAGTGACCGTGCTCAAACCACGTCTTAGAGCTGAACACATAGCGGGCAAGATTCTGCATAAGGCCCATGGGCCAATGCGGAACACCGCTCGCCTCTTGAGGCAGCTCGAAAACGTCGAATGCGAGACGGAAAGTAAGCTCGAAGCCCCACCCGCTGAACTCTCCGTCTGCGGCGTCATCATCATAATACAGGCTGGACAAGCCATAGGATACGAAGTGCAAATGATCCGGATTGCGGCGGATGTATACGCTAATGCCGTCCAGCGGGTCCGGTCCTCCCAGCGCAAACCGGTGCACCGTTCCAAAGTGGAAATCCGGTTCAGCGAGGTCCAAACGGGCGGCCAAATGCTTGTCTATTGCATCCCAGCCTGGCGATGAGTCCCGCGCATATCGCTTCTTATAAGTTTCAGAGTTCACGGCTCAGCCTCACACCCCGATGAAAGCTGACCTTTACAGTAGTTCGGCAGCCGGTCAACAAGGGCTC
>NZ_QEHM01000003.1 GCF_003116585.1 Albibacillus kandeliae | reverse complement strand
CTCTTCAGTTTGTCATCAATGTCAAAGAGCGTAGAGACAAAACTCACGAGATGCGCCCTAACTTCTCGGCGCGCCCCGCCTGCATTACCTCAGATTTTCTTCCTTGCGTCTCGTAACGATCCGTCCGCTTCCGTCCGTACCGCCCGTCTGGCGCCCCGTCCTGCGCCTCAGCGCCGCCGGTGAGGGGCTATTTACGGTCCACACCCAGCACCCGCAAGAGGCTTTTTCAGTTTTGGCCCCACTTTTTTCGAGAAACCATGAGACCGACATGAAATCAATGACTTAGAGGCGCGTCAGGATGGCAGATTTCCGCGATCCCGCCCCGGATACAGTGCCTGACGCGACTCGGAGCCCGACTCTCTGAGCGAGTCATGTCGCAAAACTTCTATATATTGTGGTGTATGATGCGGCCTCCCCAAGACAGGGCAGCGACTCGAGACGGGAAAACATCGTCCCGTGCTGACTCGGGGGCTCCCGGGGCGACTCGAAGAGGTGACTCGCCCACGGTGCCCGGCCCCTCAGGTGGCCGCGGCCAGCAGGGTGCGGGTGTATTCGGTCTGCGGGCGTTCGAAGACCTCCTCGGCGGTGCCGGTCTCGATCACGTCGCCCTGACGCATCACCAACACCTTGTGCGACATCGTCCGGACCACGCGCAGGTCATGGCTGATGAAGAGGTAGGCGAGCCCGTACTTGCGCTGGAGGTCCCGCAGCAGGTCGACGATCTGCACCTGTACCGTCATGTCGAGCGCCGAGGTCGGTTCGTCCAGCACCAGCAGGCGGGGACGCAGCACCATGGCGCGTGCAATTGCGATGCGCTGGCGCTGGCCGCCGGAGAACTCGTGCGGGTAGCGGTCCATCGCCGCCGGGTCGAGCCCGGTCTCGCGCATGGCCTCGGCCACCAGTTCGCGCTTGTCGCGGGTCGGGTCGACCCGGTGCACGTTCAGCCCCTCGGAGATGATCTGGAAACAGGTCATCCGCGGGCTGAGACTTCCATAGGGGTCCTGAAAGACGATCTGCATGTCCTTGCGCAGGCGCCGCAACTCCTTCACCGACCATTGCCGGATATCGTTCCCCTCGAAGGCGATCTGCCCCTCGGACGCGATCAGCCGCAGGACGGCCAGCGCGAGGGTGGTTTTGCCCGAGCCGGATTCGCCGACAATGCCCACGGTCTCGCCCGCGCGCACGGAGAAGGTCGCGTCGTTCACCGCCTTCACATGGCCCACGGTGCGCTTGAGCAGCCCCGCATAGATCGGGAACCAGACCTTGAGGTGATCCACCTCGGCCAGCACCTCGGCCCCGGGCGCGACGGGCTCCGGCGATCCGGAGGGTTCGGCGGCCAGCAGCTTCCTGGTATAGGGGTGTTGCGGGTTGGCGAAGATCTCGGCGGTCGGTCCCTCCTCGACGATCTCCCCATCCTTCATCACGCAGACCCGGTCCGCGATCCGGCGCACGATACCGAGGTCGTGGGTGATGAAGAGCAGACCCATGTTCTCGGTCCGCTTCAGTTCGGCCAGCAGGTCGAGGATCTGGGCCTGGATCGTCACGTCGAGCGCGGTGGTCGGCTCATCGGCGATCAGCACGTCGGGCTTGTTGGCCAGCGCCATCGCGATCATGACCCGCTGCCGCTGTCCGCCGGAGAGCTGGTGCGGATAGGCGCCCAGCCGGCTCTCGGCCTCGCGGATGCCCACCTTGTCGAGCAGGTCCAGCACCCGTTCGCGGGCGGCGGCACCGGTCAGACCCTGGTGCAGGGCCAGCGACTCGGTCATCTGCTTCTCGATGGTGTGCAGCGGGTTCAACGAGGTCATCGGCTCCTGAAAGATGAAGCTGATGTCATTGCCGCGCACCTTGTGCAGCAGCTTGCTGCTGGCCCCGATCATCTGCTGCCCGTCATAGGTGACCGAGCCGCCGACGGTGGCATTGTCGCCCAGAAGCGAAACGGTCGACAGGGCGGTGACCGACTTGCCGGAGCCCGACTCGCCAACCAGCGCCACGGTCTCGCCCCGGTCGAGGGTAAAGGAGACACCCTTGACCGCCTGATGCAGCTTGCCGTCCTGCCGGAAGGAGACGGTGAGGTCGCGCACGTCCAGCAGGCTCATGAGAACGTCTTTCTCGGGTCAAACGCATCGCGCACGCCTTCGAAGATGAAGATCAGCAGCGACAGCATGATGGCAAAGGTGCAGAAGGCGGTGAAGGCGAGCCAGGGCGCCTGCAGGTTCTGCTTGGCCTGAAGGGTCAGTTCCCCCAGCGACGGCGCCGAGGACGGCAGGCCGAAGCCGAGGAAATCGAGGCCCGCGAGCGAGCTGATGGTGCCGGTCACGATGAAGGGCAGCATGGTCAGTGTCGCCACCATCGCGTTGGGCAGCATGTGGCGGAACATGATGGTCATATTGCCGACGCCCAGCGCCTTGGCCGCGCGCACGTACTCGAGGTTGCGGGCGCGCAGGAATTCGGCCCGAACCACGCCCACCAGAGACATCCACCCGAATACCACCATCAGGAAGATCAGCAGCCAGAAGCCGCGTCCGAGGATCGCGAACATGATGATGATCACGTAGAGCGACGGAGTGGAGGACCAGATCTCGATGAAGCGCTGCATCAGCAGGTCGGTGCGGCCGCCGAAATAGCCCTGCACCGCTCCGGCCGCGATGCCGACGACCGAGGACAACCCGGTCACGATGAGGGTGAAGAGGATCGAGAGGCGGAAGCCGTGGATCACCCGCGCCAGCACGTCGCGCTTGGTATCGTCGGTGCCGAGCCAGTTCTGGCTGTTGGGCGGCAGCGGCGCGGCGCCCGGACGGTCGACCGGGGTATCGTAGGAATAGGGGATCAGCGGCCAGATCATCCAGCCCTTCTGGATCGCCTCGCCGTCGATCTCGCCATCCTTCGCATCGGCGATGAGCCCTTCCGGATCGTCAAAGCAGGCGTCCATGCCGCCGGTCTCGATCAGGCATTTCACCTCGGGGTCGCGGTAGACCGCCTCGGTCTGGAAATCTCCGCCGAAGGCCGTCTCGGGATAGAAGTGCCAGATCGGTGTGTAGAACTGGTTCTGGTAGCGGATCAGGATCGGCTTGTCATAGGCGAGGAACTCGGCGCAGAGGCTCAGGCCGAACAGCACGGCGAAGATCCACAGCGACCAGAAGGCGCGGCGGTTGCGCTTGAAGTTGTTCCAGCGGCGCTGGTTCAGGGGAGACAGGGCCATCAGCCGTCCCTCCGCTCGAAGTCGATGCGCGGGTCGACAAAGACGTACATCAGGTCAGAGAGGATCCCGATCAGGAGGCCGATGAGGCCGAAGATGAAGAGCGTGCCGAAGACGACCGGGTAGTCGCGGGCAACGGCCGCTTCGAACCCGAGCCGCCCGAGACCATCGAGCGAGAAGATCGTCTCGATGATCAGCGAGCCGCCGAGGAAGACGCCGAGGAAGGCTGCCGGAAAGCCCGCGATGACGATCAGCATGGCGTTGCGGAAGACGTGCCCATAGAGCACCCGGCGGTCGCTGAGCCCCTTGGCGCGGGCGGTCATCACGTACTGCTTCTTGAGCTCGTCGAGGAAGCTGTTCTTGGTCAGCAGCGTCATCGTCGCGAAGGCGCTGATGGTATAGGCCGCGACCGGCAGGACGATGTGCCAGAGATAGTCGAGTACCTTGCCCATCGGGGAGAGGCTGCTCCAGTTGTCGGAGGTCAGTCCACGCAGCGGGAAGATCTGCCAGTAGGACCCGCCCGCGAAGAGCACCAGCAGCAGGATCGCGAAGAGGAAGCTAGGGATCGCATAGGCGCCGATGATCACGCCCGAGGTCCATGTGTCGAAGGTCGATCCGTCCTTGACCGCCTTGCGGATGCCGAGCGGGATCGAGATCGCGTAGGCCAGAACGGTGGACCAGAGACCGAAGGTGATCGAGACCGGCATCTTGTCGAGGATCAGGTCGATCACGCTGACCGAGCGGAAATAGCTCTGGCCGAAGTCGAGGCGTACGTAGTTCCAGAGCATCAGCAGGAAGCGCTGGAGCGGCGGCTTGTCAAAGCCGTACTCCTTTTCAAGTTGGTCGATGAATTCCTGCGGCAGGCCGCGCGCACCGACATAGCGCTCGTCCATGCTGCCGCCCCCGGCTTGATCAAGGCCGCTGCTTTCGCCGATCGAGGCATCGGACTGCCCGCCCGAGAACGAGCCGAAGACATCGCCCTGCCCCTGCGCGCGGGCGATGGCTTGTTCGACCGGTCCACCGGGCACGAACTGAGTGAGGGCGAAGTTGATCACCATGATACCCAGAAGGGTCGGGATGATCAGCAGCACCCGGCGGAGAATGTAGGCTCCCATTCCGGCGGTTACCTCAACGCGCCCGCGGCTTTCAGCTTGTCCGCCTTCTCCTGGTTGAACCACCAGAAGTCGAGGTATCCGAGATCGTACTGGGGCAGCGGATCGGGATGCTCGTACTGGTCATAGTAGGCCACCCAATAGCTGCCACGGTACCACGCCGGGATCATGATCATCTCGTAGCGCAGCGCGCGATCCAGCGCCTTGAGGCGGGTCTCTTCCTCCTGCCGGCTCTGGGCGGCCAGCGCCTGTTCGATGATCGTGTCGACCAGCGGGCTGGCAAGCCCGGCGGGGTTGAAGGTCGAAACCGCCGCGCTCTCGGACCCGTAGACCTGCATGAGGCCCGTGCCGACGCCGAGGAAGGGAATGTAGCTGTCGAAGATCAGGTCGTAGTCGAAGGCCCGTTCGCGCGAGGTGTACTGCGCGGCGTCCACCTTTTCGAGCTTGGGCGTGACGCCGATGATCTCGAGGTTCTTGATGTAGTTCTCGACGACCGCGCTCAGCGTGCCCTCGTTCGAACTGTTGAAGATGAAGGTGAGTTCGAGCAGCTGGCCCTCGGCATTGCGCCGCTTGCCATCGTTCTGCGACACCACCCAGCCGGAGTCTTCCAGCAGTTTCGCCGCCTGGCGCAGGTTGCGCCGGTCGTTCAGGCGCTCGGCGCTCGACGTCGGAGGCATCCGCGCGGGTTCGGTCAGCAGATCGGCCGGCACCACGTCGCCCAGCGATTTCAGGAATTCCAGTTCCTCGCCTTCAGGCACGCCCTCGGCCATGACCGGCGTGTCCTGCATGAAGGAGACACGATGCTCGAACAGGCCGTACTGAAGGCTCTCGTTCGTCCATTCGAAGTTGTAGGCCAACGTCAGCGCCTCGCGCAGGTTCTTGTCCTGCATGATCGGGCGTCGCAGGTTGAAGACGATACCCGAGTCCGCAGGCGGCGTGCCGTCGGGCAGCTCGGTCTTTACCACCTGTCCGTTCTGGACCTTGGGAAAGCTGTACTGCGTCGCCCACTTCTTTGAATCGCCCTCCTGACGGAAGGTGTATTCGCCCGCCTTGAAGGCTTCGAAGGCCGCCGTGTCGTCGCCGAAGTACTCGAAGCGGATCCGATCGAAGTTGTGGCGTCCCACGTTCACCGGCAGATGCCAGCCCCAGTAGTCGGGGTTGCGCTTGTAGACGATGCGCCGGTTCACGTCGTAGCTGTCGAGCACGTAGGGTGCCGAGCCGGGCGAGGTCTCGAGCCGGCTCTGGTCAAGACGGGCGCCGGTGTCCTCGAACCACTTCTTCGACCAGACCGAGACGCCGCCCGCCTGGTCGATCAGGCTGCGGCGCGAGATGCCCTCGGTGAAATAGAACTTGATCTTGTGCTCGTCGATCACCTCGGTGTTCGGAATGCGTGCCTTCACCGCGGCGGCATAAGAGGCGAGCCCCTCTTCCAGCAGCAGGTTGTGGCTGAACAGCACGTCCTCGGCGGTGACCGGGGTGCCGTCCGAGAAGGTCGCCTCGGGGCGCATGTGGAATATCACCCACGACATGTCCTCGGGGTATTCGACGCGCTCGGCCAGCAGGCCGTACTGTTCGCCATAGACATCCGCCGGGCCCTCGCCCAGCAGGCTCTCGTACATCGAGGAGGACCATGCCCCGGCGCGGCCCTTGATGGTGTAGGGGTTCATCGAGTCGAAGGTGCCAAGCACCCCGATCGAGATCTCGCCGCCCTTGGGCGCCTCAGGGTTCACATAGGCGAACTGCTTGAAGTCGGCCGGGTAGCTCAGTTCGTTGTAGAAGTTGTAGCCATAGGTCTCGATCATGCCGCCGCCAGCGCTCTGCGCCCGCGCAAGGCTACCCAGACCACCGCCGAGCCCGAGGCCGGCGAACAGGCTCGCACCGCCTGCCAGAACGCTCCGGCGGTTGGGCCGAAAGCGGCCATGCCCTGGGTTAACCACGAAATCGCGGGTTCGGCTCATAAGGCTGATCCTCCTTGGGCGGGGTCAGCCCGCCGGTCACTTGCCAACCTAGGCTAAAGGCCTGCCGCAACAACATTCAAGTTGAAGATATGTAACGATAACGTAATTCCGCCGAAACCGGGGAGCCGCCGCCGATCCCCGACCGCAACGGCATCGCCCATGCAAAGGGCCGCTGCTTGTCGCAGCGGCCCCAGATACCCGTCCGGTATCGGATGATATCAGTTGTCGAGGCTGTCCAGGTACGCGATCACGTCCGCCCGGTCGCCGATCTTGGGCAGGCCAGCAAAGCTCATCGCGGTGCCCGGCGCAGCGGCGCTCGGCTTGTGCAGGAACTCGTTCAGAGCCTCGGGCGTCCATTCGCCGCCGTGAGCCTTCATCGCATCGCTGTAGCCAAAGCCCGCTTCGGTCGCGACCTGGCGGCCGACGACACCGTAGAGCGACGGGCCGGTGGCGTTCACGCCCGGCTCGACCTTGTGGCAGGCCTGGCACTTCTTGAAGACCTTGGCGCCCTTCTCGGGATCCGCCTCTGCCATGACCTGGCTGAAATCGACTTCGGGCTCGTCCGACGCGCCGCCGCTGTCCTCGACAGCAATCACGTAGCCCGCGGAATCCCCGTGCCCGCCTGTATGATAAACCCCCTCGGCCACCCATTTGGCCAGCAGGAACACAAGTAATGCACCGCAGAGGGCAGCCACTGTCTTGGTCGACGTCATCGTGTCCATTGATCGCGTGTCCATCTGATCTGTTTGGCAAATGTCTAAGGCTTCCCCTTGCGTGAGGCAAGGTATAGACACCGCGACCAAACGCCCACTTTTCAGAAAGTCGCCCCATGACAAACCGCATCGCCTTCCAGGGAGAGCCCGGCGCCTACAGTCATCAGGCCTGCCACGCGGCCCGGCCGGATATGGAGGCGCTGCCGTGCCGAACCTTCGAAGACGCGATCGACGCGGTCAAGTCGGGCGAGGCCGCTCTTGCCATGCTGCCGGTGGAAAACTCCACCTATGGCCGGGTGGCCGACATTCACACGCTGCTGCCGCAGTCCGGCCTGCACATCGTGGACGAAGCCTTTGTCAGGGTGCATATCAACCTGCTTGCCCTGCCCGGCACGCGGCTTGAGGAAATCACCCATGCGATGAGCCACACGGTCCTGCTGGGCCAGTGCAAGACCTTCCTGCAGAAACACGGCATCCACCGGATCACCGGCGCCGATACCGCGGGATCGGCCAAGCATGTCGCCGAGGCCGGGCTGAAGACGACCGCGGCGCTGGCCGGGGACCTTGCCGGTGAGATCTACGGGCTGGACGTGCTGGCCCATCACATCGAGGACAACCAGCACAACACCACCCGCTTCCTGATCATGTCGCCCGAGGCCGACCTGACGCGCCGGGGCGACCACGGCATGATCACCAGCTTCGTGTTCCAGGTGCGCAACATTCCCGCCGCGCTCTACAAGGCGATGGGCGGCTTCGCGACCAACGGCATCAACATGACCAAGCTGGAAAGCTACATGGTCGACGGGAACTTCACCGCGACCCAGTTCTACGCGGATATCGAGGGCCACCCCGAGGACCCGAACGTCAGGCTGGCGCTGGACGAACTGCGGTACTTCACCACCAATGTCGCGGTGCTGGGAACCTACCCGGCGGCCGAGGGCCGCTTTCGCGAGTGAGCCACTGACCTAGGCGGTACGCTTGTGGCGCTCTTCCAGCGCCCGGGCGTACTCTGCCACCCGCAGCTTGAATTTCTTGTCGAGGTTCGCCTTGGCCAGCTTCAGGGACTGCACCAGCAGACGCGCGGGCAGCGAGCGCGGTTTCAGCGTCAATTCGACCGACAGCCTAGTCCGGCGCGGCGACAGTGCGACGAGCGCGAGCGTCATGTCGGTTTCGAGGCCCTGCATCATGCCCTGAAAGCGCATCGTCTCGGGCGCATCGAACTGCATCAGCTCAAGCCGCAACTCGCGCTGCTTGCCCCGCAGAGGGAAATTCGCCACCCAGGTCATCCCGGCGCCAGGCCCGACATGGGTGCCCACGCGCTGCAGCTCGACCCCGCGCCGGATCGCCGAGCGCTCGAAGGTTTCGAACTCCGAGAGCATCGCAAAGACGTCCTCGATCGGCGCCTCGATATCTTCCTTGGTAGAGAACTTCATGATCTTCCCGATTGACGGGGCCCTAACCGGCCCCGGTTCACGCGTCCGGCTTAATCCAGCGTATCTGCCAGCCAGTTTTGCAACAGAAAATGCGCAATGGCCCCCTTGCGGGCCGGCTTGATGTGCGGGTGTTCTCCGGCGAACACAGTCATCATGTCCTCGCGGGTCACCCAGATCGCATCCTCGATCTCGACAGGATCGATCCTGATCTCGCGGCTCAGCGCCTCTCCGCGGCAACCGAACATCAGCGAGGCCGGGAAAGGCCAGGGCTGGCTGGCGAGATAGTCGACATGGCCGACCTTGATGCCCGCCTCTTCGACCACTTCGCGGCGCACTGCCGCCTCCAGCGTTTCGCCGGGCTCCACGAAGCCGGCCAGCAGGGAGTACATGCCCTCGGGCCAGCCGTGCGAGCGGCCCATGAGAACCGAGTTTCCGTGAGTGATCAGCATGATGACCACCGGATCCGTACGCGGGAAATGATGACCGCCGCAGGATGGGCAGGTGCGCTGCCAGCCGCCGTGCGACACCGCGCTGCGCTCCCCGCAGCGGGCGCAGAACTTGTGGCTGCTGTGCCAGTTGACGATGGCCTTGGCGGTCGCGGCAAGCTCGGCATCACGCGGGGACAGGGAGGACATCACCCGGCGCAATTCGGCAAAGACGCAGTCGGGCGGGAAATCGGGGTGGTGCTGCAGCGAGGGATCGAAGAAGCCGCCCAGCGCCCCGGTGTCGAGCCCCTCGGGCTCCCACCCGGAAATGTCACAGGCGAAATCGGGCGCGCCGCTGTCCTCGAGCCCGAGGAACACGGGGGCGTCGATTTCGCGCTCGAGCCCCTGGCGCAGGATCGGGTGATCCATCGGGACCATTGCCAGCGCGTCGCCACGCATCAGCGGCTTGCCCCGCCACAGCAGCACGCAGGCCGCGTTCTCCTGCTTGATCGCGCGGGCCAGCGCCGCCTCGTCCTCGCGCAGGTGCGCGGCCCGGTTCAATCCCGAACCGCCGAATGTAACCGTTTCCGCGTGCTTCATGCCTGCTCCGCCACCTCGCCCTGGCTGTTGGTCTTCCGCCACCGTTCCGCTGCCTTGGCACAGGCCAAACATGATTTCAATTACTTCCGCTGACGCCAACCCGCATCAGGCGCGCCACAAACTTCCCGCTGGCTGGATCTGTCCAACCCCTGCCCGAGTGTGGTTCCAATAGGTCCCAGATGTTTCCCGTGCCAGCCTGCAAAGGGGGCCCGCCATGACAGCACACGCGGCCTCTGCGGAGTCCGTCCAAAGATGAACAGGACAGCGCCGATCCACGCCGACGCGCTGTCCCAGGTCAGGTTGCTGTGCACGACCGACCTTCACATGCACCTGACGAGCTTTGACTACGGGGCCAACCGCCCGGACCCCTCCGTCGGGCTGACCCGCACCGCGACACTGATTGCCGAGGCGCGCCGCGAAGCCCGCGCGAACGGGGTCCTGACCCTGCTGCTGGACAACGGCGACTCGATGCAGGGCACCCCGCTCGACACCCTGACCAGCGCGGATGACGACGGACCCCACCCGCTGATGCAGTGCTTTGCGCACCTCGATTACGACGCCATCGGCCTCGGCAACCACGATTTCGACCAGGGCCTTCCGGCGCTGGAGACCGTTCTGGCGCAGGCGTCCTGCCCCGTGATCTGCACCAACCTGATCCCGCTTGGCGATCTGCGGATCAGGGGGCTGAAACCTCATGCGATCCTCGACCGGGAGGTCGTCACTGACGGGGGCGAGCGGCGGGCCCTGCGCATCGGCGTGATGTCCTTCCTGCCGCCGCAGACGCTTGGCTGGAGCGCGCACCTGCCGGAGACGCAGTTCGCCATCGAGGATATCCTCGTGAGCGCGCGCGCCACGGTCAGCGTACTGAAGCGCGAGGGCTGCGACCTCGTCGTGGCGCTCTGCCATTCCGGGCTGGGCCCGGCCAAGCCGCGCCCGCATCAGGAGAACGCGGCGATACCGCTTGCCGGGCTGCCGGGCATCGACGCAGTGATCGCAGGCCACACCCACGGCAGGATGCCCGGCCCCGACCACCACGGGCTGGCCCATGTCGATGCCCGGCGCGGCCTTGCGCACGGCACGCCCACCGTCATGGCGGGAACGGCAGGCGCCTACCTCGGAGTCATCGACCTGCGGCTGGCGGGCGATACCACCGGTGCGTGGCAGGTGGCCGACTGCCGGACCGCGCTGCGCCCCATCGCGCGGCGGCGCGCCGATGGGCGGGCCGAGGCGCTGGTGCCGGAGGACCCGGCGCTGGCCGCGCTCCTTGCGGTGCCGCATGACCGCGCGGTCCGCCTGCTCGACCGTCCCTTTGCCCACATCGGCGAGAGCCTGCACAGCTACTTCACCTTCTTCGGCAGCGACCGCTCGCTGGCCACCGTGGCGGCCGCGCAGGCAGCGGCGGTGCGCCCCTTCCTCGGGGCGGGGCCCGGCGCCGACCTGCCGCTGCTCTCGGTAGCTTCGCCCGGCAAGTACGGGGCGCGCGCCGGACCCGACAGCTTCACCGATGTTCCCGCCGGTCCGCTCGCCCTGCGCCACCTGTGCGATCTCTACGTCTTTCCAAACGACCTGCAGGCCGTGATCGTCACCGGCGCCGAACTGTCCTGCTGGCTGGAAACGTCGGCCAGCCTGTTCCACCGGGTGCGTCCGGGCAGCGAGGACTCTCACCTCGTGAATCCCGAGGTGCCGGGGCATACCTTCGACGTGATCTTCGGCCTGACCTACGAGATCGACCTCTCGCGCCCCGCCGGGCGCGGGCGCGTGCGCAACATCCGTCATGCAGGGCGGCCGCTCGAGCCGGAGCAACGCTTTGTCGCGGCGCTCAGCAGCTTCCGGGCCAGCGGCGGCGGGCTGTTCCGGACCTTGCGCCGGACACCGCGCATCGACTTGCCGGTCATGAGCGTGCGCGAGGCGCTTCGGCGCTATCTCTCGGGCGAGACGCCTCGCGATGCGCTGGACCAGACCCCGCGGCCCTGGAACTTTGTCCCGATGCCCGGAACGCGGGTCACCGTCCAGACCGGGCCCGGCGCAACCAAGCATCTGAAGGAAATCGCGCGCAGCGGAGTGCGGAGCCTTGGCTACGACGCCGACGGATTTCTTTGCCTCAGCATCGCACTGTAGCGGCCCGGGTTGCGAATCCGCGACCGCCCGCCTATATCGGCCTTCGAGAGGTTGGCGCGGGCAAGCGCCTCGCCAACCTGGTCAGGTCCGGAAGGAAGCAGCCACAACGAGCCCCGCTTGGGTCGATGTCCAGCCTCTCACTTAGCCAAACCGGCGCGGGCCGGTGGCGAAGATCTCCCTAGAACTAGCGATCCCGGATCAGCAGCGGCCAGATGGCGGCGTTCTGACGCGTGAATGCGCCGAGGTGGCCGACGCTCTCCAGCCCGGCCTCGGCTGGGGCCAGAACGCGGACCTCGGCCTCGCCCGGGCCGAAGAGGCTGGCGAGCCGGTGCACGCTGATCTCGGGGCAGACCTGATCGTCGCTGAGGGCGATCATCTCGACCCGGTTGCCGCCCTGCCGCCACTGCGCCGGGGGCAGGGTCACCCCGATCTCGGGGCGATAGAACTCGCGGGCGGTGCACCATTTCCGCCATTGCCAGTAGACCGGGCCAGGCAGGTCCACGCCGAAACCCGAGAGCCAGCCCGGCAGGTAGCCGAGAGTGCGGACCACCACCGGGACGTGACCGAACCAGAAGGTCCGCGCGAGGCCCTGATAGGGCCAGGGGTGGTCACGCACGTTGACCATGCCGGAGGCGACACAGATCACCCGCTCGATGTCGTCAGTTCCCTCCTGCAGGGGGAGGACCATGCCGCCCAGCGAATGGCCGATCACCCAGAGCGGCACGCCCGGCAGCCGCCGCCGCATCTCGGCCCGCGCGGCAGGCTGATCGAGCACGCCCCAATCCGCCATCGTCGCCGAGGAACCACGAGGATGCGCCCGCGCCGAGCGCCCGAAATCGCGGTAATCGTAGGTCAGGCAGGCGATGCCCTGCTCGCGCGCGAGCCAGGCTGCGAAATGACGGTAGTAGCCCTGTGGGATCGCGGTTGCGCTGTTCAACACCACGGCCGCGCGCGGGGGCACCTCTGCAGCGGCCGGGGGCAGGAACAGGGTTCCGCTCAACTCGGCCTCGCCAGAGGCAAAGGTAATCTCGGTCTGAACGCCATCCGGCGCGGGTTTCATATCGAGCATGGTGTCACACCTCGGGTCTGGACCGTTCGGTCTAGTCCGGACACTGGACCAATCGGTCTAATCGTGTCAAGACTGTTCCATGAACGAACGCCCGCAATCCACCAAGGAACGCCTGATCCGCACCGCCTCCGAGCTGTTCCGGCTGCGCGGTTACAGCGGTGTCGGCGTCGCCGAGATTCTGCAGAAGGCGGGTGCGCCCAAGGGCTCGCTCTATCACCATTTTCCGGAGGGCAAGGCGGACCTTGCCCGCGCCGCTGCGAACTGGGCCTCGGACGGAATGCTGCGCACGATCGCGGCCTCCTTCGAACCTGCGACCAGCTTTGGCGAAGGGGCGCGCACCCTGTGCCACAAGCTCGCCAAGCTGTCGGACATGTCGGGCGAATGGGGCAGCTGCCCGGTGTCGGGCGCCCTGTTCGACGGGCCCGACAACGAGGCGTTCCGCGCGCTCACCAACCACCTGTTCGAAGGCTGGATCGCGGAATTGGAACATCACGCCCAAAGGCTTGGCGCGACACCGGATGCAGCCCGGCAGAAGGCCGAGCACCTGTTCATGCTGCTGGAAGGGGGCTGGACGCTCGCGCGCAGCCGCAGTGACTCGGACGTTCTGCGCACCCTGCCGGTGCCAGCCTAGGGCGCTGCGCAGGCACGAAAAATCCTGTGTCCCCAAGGCTCTCTGCCGGATACTATGGAGGTCGCCCAGGTCCGGCCTATCTGCCGGACAGGCAACGGAGACACGCACGTGACCTATGGATACAGCCTGTTCGACAATTTCGTCAGCACGCTCCAGACGGGCTATGACGATCGCCGCCCGACGTTCAAGCTGACCTCGGACAAGCAGCCGTGGAACCCCTATGTCACCTGGGCGCTGATCGAGAGCGACGATGTCGGCACCACCTTCTCGGTCGGCGAGACGGTGATCCTGGCCGAGGCCAATGCCAGCGGCAGCGTCATCAGCTACGAGAATGCCGAGACCATGATCTACGAGGGCATGGTCGATGTGGACGGAGACGGAACGCTCGAGTCCATCCTCGTGTCGCAGGATGATTGGGAATACGTCCTGACCAACGAGGTGCCCTACCTGACGGAGAAGGAACCGACGGACGGCTACAAGCCCTATTCGACCGAGGTCACGCTCAGAAAGGTCTCTGTCGTCGCGGACTACCCCGAAAACCCGGCCCCCAACCCCTTCGGCGCAACCGAGGGCGACGACACCCTGCGCGGAACCTCGGGGCGCGACCGGATCGACGGGCTGGGCGGCGATGACATCATCATGGGCCGCGGCGGCAACGACACGCTGCTGGGCGGCTTGGGGCGCGACCAACTGGCGGGCGGTGACGGGGCCGATACGCTGAAGGGCGGCAAGGGCGCGGATTCGCTTGATGGTGGCGCAGGGCATGACACGCTGCTGGGCGGCAACGGCAGCGACACGCTGTCGGGCGGCGGCGGCAACGACGTGTTGCAGGGCGGCCGTCATGGCGACCTGTTGAACGGTGGCGCGGGACATGACGTTCTGATCGGCCAGCGCGGCAACGACATCCTGACCGGCGGGCGCGGCGCGGATGTCTTCGTCTTCGGCTCCGGGGACGGCGACGATACCGTAACGGATTTTCAGATCGGGCTCGACCTGATCCGCATCACCAGCGGTGCGGATGCGTTCCGCGATCTCAGCATCACCTCGCACGGCGATGACGTTCGGGTCTCGTTCGACGACGTGACGATCCTGCTGCAGGGAGTCGACGCCGACGACCTCGCGCGGTCGGACTTCCTGTTTGCCTGACCCTCAGAGCTGGCGGGCGCCGAAGGTGTCGCAGGCGTTCAGGTCTCCGGCCTCGTAACCGGTGCGGAACCAGCGCGATCGTTGTTCCGAGGTGCCGTGGGTAAAGGTGTGCGGCTGCGGCACCCGGCCCGCATCGCGCTGAAGCTTGTCGTCGCCAATCTGGCGCGCGGCGTTCAGCGCCTCGTCGAGGTCGCCTTCCTCCATCAGCCCATCGATATGCGAGGCCCAGATGCCAGCAAAGCAATCGGCCTGCAGCTCGAGCCGTACGGTCAGCGCATTGCCATCGACGCGGTTGGATTGCTGCCGCATCTGGTCGACCTGCGGCAGGATGCCAAGCTGGTTCTGGACGTGGTGCGCGACCTCGTGTGCGATCACATAGGCCGCCGCGAAATCGCCATGCGCCCCGAGGCGCTGCGAGAGGGTGTTGAAGAAGGCGAGGTCGAGATAGGCCTTCTGGTCCATCGGGCAGTAGAAGGGCCCTGTCGCGCCCGAGGCCCCGCCGCAGGGGCTTTGCGTCACGTCCGAGAACAGCACCAGCTGCGGCGGCGTGTAGGAACCGTCGGTCTGTTGGGAAAAGACCTGTGTCCAGACCTCTTCGGTCGTTGCGAGCACCTGCGAAGCGAATTGCGCGGCCTGTTCTTCCTCCGGGCTGATGTCGCGCGGCTCGGTCGAAACCGTCTGCGTCTGCTCTTCCAGAATCGGTGTCAGATCGACCCCGGTGAAGTAGCTGATGCCGAGAATCAGCAGCACGCCGACCAGCCCGATGCCGCCCATAGCGCCGCCGCGCGTCGTCATCCCACGCCGATCTTCCACGTTCCGGCTGGACCTTACCCCTCGCAACCGCATGACTCGCCCCCTGATCTCAGACCTCTCCGATCCAGATTAACATCAATTTGATATGATTTGTTCCCGCAATTGTCCGAGCGCGGAGTCCTGAACCGTAACGGCGGGGCTTTGCCGCCCCGGCTTTGGTGGACCTTGCCGACCAGCCGTTCTAACCTGCGCCGGTCCGCTCCCGAATCCGAACATTCGCAAAGGCCCGCATGTCCGACCAAGCGCCCTCTCAATATCGCGTTCTCGCCCGCAAGTACCGGCCCGAGACTTTTGCCGATCTCGTTGGCCAGGACGCCATGGTGCGCACGCTCAAGAACGCCTTTGCCGCCGACCGGATCGCGCAGGCCTTCATCATGACCGGTATCCGCGGGACGGGTAAGACGACGACGGCGCGGATCATCGCCAAGGGCATGAACTGCATCGGCCCCGACGGGAATGGCGGCCCCACGACCGAGCCCTGCGGCGTCTGCGAACATTGCACGGCGATCATGGAAGGTCGCCACGTCGACGTGATGGAGATGGACGCCGCCTCGCGCACCGGTGTGGGCGACATCCGCGAGATCATCGACTCGGTGCGCTATCGCGCGGCTTCGGCCCGCTACAAAATCTACATCATCGACGAAGTGCACATGCTGTCGACCAATGCCTTCAATGCGTTGTTGAAGACGCTGGAAGAGCCGCCGGAGCACGTGAAGTTCATCTTTGCCACCACCGAGATCCGCAAGGTACCCGTTACCGTGCTGTCGCGCTGTCAGCGCTTCGACCTGCGGCGGATCGAGCCGGAGGTGATGATCAAGCTGCTGCGCAAGATCGCGACCTCCGAGGGCGCCGAAATCGCCGATGACGCGCTGGCGCTGATCACCCGCGCGGCGGAAGGGTCGGCGCGCGACGCCACCTCGCTGCTCGACCAGGCGATCAGCCACGGCGCGGGCGAGACCACCGCCGATCAGGTCCGCGCGATGCTGGGCCTCGCCGACCGGGGCCGCGTGCTCGACCTGATGGACATGATCCTGCGGGGCGATGCCGCCGCCGCCCTGACCGAGCTCGGCTCGCAATATGCCGAAGGCGCGGACCCGATGGCGGTGCTGCGCGATCTGGCCGAAATCACGCACTGGGTATCGGTGGTCAAGATCACGCCGGATGCCGCCGAGGATCCGACGATTTCGCCCGATGAGCGCACGCGCGGCTCCGAGATGGCGACCAACCTGCCGATGCGGGTGCTTTCCCGCATGTGGCAGATGCTGCTGAAGGCGATGGAAGAAGTCGCTGCCGCGCCGAACTCCATGATGGCGGCCGAGATGGCGGTGATCCGTCTGACCCATGTCGCCGACCTGCCGAGCCCGGAGGAACTGGTCAAGAAGCTCTCCAACACCACCCCGCCCCCGATGCCGCCGAGCGGCGGTGGTGGCGGCGGTCATTCCGCCGGGGTCACGAGCAATGGTGCCAGCGCCATTGTAGCGCCCCAACGGACGGGGGGCGGTGGCGGTGGCTATGGCTCGCAACCGGCGCAGGCGCTCGCGGTGGACAGCTCGCTGGCCCGTTTTCCCAGCTTCGAACATGTGCTCGAACTGATCCGGACCAACCGGGACGTGAAGCTGCTGGTCGAGGTGGAAACCGGATTGCGGCTGGTCAGCTACAGCCCCGGCCGCATCGAGTTCTCGCCCGCCGAGAATGCTGCCGGCGATCTTGCTCAGCGGCTCGGCTCTGCGCTGCAGCGCTGGACCGGGAACCGCTGGGCCGTCAGCGTCACCAGCACCGGTGGCGCGCCGACCGTGGCCGAGGTGCGCGACGCGGCAGAGAATGCCCTGCGCGAGAAGGCGTCGGAGCATCCGATGGTTATGGCGGTGCTTGCCAAGTTTCCCAAGGCCCGGATCACGGACATCCGCACGCCCGAACAGATCGCGGCCAGCGCCCAGACCGAGGCCTTGCCCGAGGTCGAGGATGAATGGGATCCCTTCGAGGACGAGTGATCGGTCTCGTTCAGCCCTGGTCTGACAGGTAGCGCAGCGCGCCCTGCCCGGCCCGGCGTCCGGTAGCGAGACAGGCCGTCAGCAGGTAACCCCCGGTCGGGGCCTCCCAATCCAGCATCTCGCCCGCACAGAACACCCCTGCCCGCTGCTTCAGCATAAGGGTGTCGTCTAGCCCCGAACGGAGCACGCCACCGGCTGTCGATATGGCCTCGTCCATCGGACGGAGACCATTGATCGGCACCGGCAGGGCCTTGACCAGCGCAGCGAGCGCCCCGGGGTCCTGCGGCAGCGGGCGGGCAAACTCGTTGAGCAGGGCGAGTTGGGCGGCGGGTAGCTTCAGCACCTTGCGCAAGTGGTTCGAGAGGCTCGCCTTGCCACGAGGCCGGCTAAGCCGCGCCGTGACGTCGGCCAGTGGCACATCGGGCATCAAGTCGATCCTCAACGCAGCACCCGCCCGCAGCGCCGGGGTCAGGGGGTAGACCCCGCCGCCCTCGAGCCCCCGGGCCGAGATCACGGCCTCGCCCCGTGAAACGATTGTTCCTGCGTGAAATGCCACGCCTTTCAGCGGCTGACCCAGATGGGGCGCCATGTGCGGCGACCAGTCGAGCGCAATCCCGGCGTTGGAGGGCGCGAAGTCCGCCAGCGCGACACCGACCTCGGAGAGCGTCCCGGCCCAGAGCCCGTCCGACCCCAGCCGCCGCCAGCTCGCCCCGCCCAGCGCCAGCAAGGTCACCCGCGACACCACGCGCCGGACCTGCTCCGGTGTTTCGAAGACAAGGGCGTCACCCTCCCACCCGGTCCAGCGCCAGCGCGTCCGCACGACCACGCCTGCCGCATCCAGCCGCCCGAGCCACGCGCGCAACAGGGGCGACGCCTTCATCACCCTTGGGAACACCCGCCCGGTCGAGCCGGTGAACAGGTCGGCGCCCAGACCCTCTGCCCAGGCCATGACCTCCTGCTGACCGAATTCGGCGATCATCGGCTTCAGCCACCTCGCGGCCTCTCCGTAAGAGGTAAGGAACCGCTCCGGCTCTTCCGACTTGGTGAGGTTCAGACCCGATTTCCCGGCCATCAGGAACTTGCGCGCGAGGGAGGGTTTTTGCTCGGCCACCAGCACCGAATGCCCAGCCGCCGAAAGCACCTCGGCGGCCATCAGCCCCGCCGGGCCGCCGCCCACCACGACGGCGTCGAAACTCTCGGTATCGTAAGCTGGGGTTGTCTTGTCCTGCATGGACGTCACATTTGCCCTTTGCTCCGAACGGGATCAAGCCGCATGTCCGAGACACCCATCTGCCCGCTCTGCGGCCGACCCATCCCGCCGGACGTTGCACAGAGCCGGCATCACCTCGTGCCCAAGCTGCGCGGTGGCAAGGGCGGCGAGACTGTGCTGCTGCATGACATCTGCCATCGCGAGATCCACGCGACGCTGAGCGAGACCGAAATCGCGCGAGACTTTGCCACCATCGAGGCACTGCGCGGTCACCCGAGGCTGGGGAAGTTCATCCGCTGGGTCGCGCGCCGCCCGCCGGGATTCCGCTCGAAGATCCCGGGCAAGCGGCGGCCCTGACAGCGCGCCTCATTGAACGGTACGGCGGGCCTTCCTAGATCCTGATTGCGCGCGAGATCAGAGGAGGACGGACCCATGTCCATCGGTTACACGGAAGATCCCCGCAGCGGCACGGTTGAGCTCACCGTCAACGGCCGCGTCACACGCGACGACTACGACAGTGTCGTCGACCGGTTGCAGCAGTTCATCGATGCCCACGGCACCATTCGCCTGGTCGAGGTGATCGAGACCTTCGAGGGCTTCGATCCGAGCGTCCTCCTGCCCGGCCTGAAGTTCGATATGAAGAATATCCGGCACATCAGCCATGTCGCCGTGGTCTCTGACATCGGGTGGATCGGACCACTGTCCAAGGCCGCGGGCGCGCTGCTGACCACGCGGCTGCGCACCTTCAACCTTGCCGAACTGCCCGAGGCCCGGGCGTGGATCACTGGCGACAGCTAGGGGCGCTCAGGAACAGAGCGCCGATACTCCGGCCACGAGGGCGGGATCGGCGCCGAGCGTGTCCTGCAGCAGGGTGCGCGCGACCGTCATAAGCTCTTCTCCCGGGACGATCCGGTCGATCAGCCCGAAGGCCAGAGCCTCTTCGCTGGTGATCTTCTGCCCGGCCATCAGGATCAGCTTGGCCCGCGCCGGTCCGATCAGCGCGGCCATGCGCATGGGGTCCGACGGCTGGGGCAGCACCCCGCGCTTGAGCGCCGGGTAGAAGAAATTCGCGGCGGGCACGGCGATGCGCAGGTCGCAGGCCAGCGCCATGCCCATCGCGCCCCCCGCTAGCGTTCCGTTCAGCGCCGCCACGCTGAGGCATGGCAGCGCGGCAATCGCTCCCGACAGCCGCTCCCACTCGGGCGAGGTCGCGATGTCGCCGCCCTCGACTTCGGCGAGGTCGGCCCCTGCGCTGAAGACCTTGCCGGTCCCTGTCAGGATGAAGCCCCGCGCCTCGCGCGCGGCTTCGGCGATATCGGCCAGTTCGGTCAGCATGGCGGTGGTCAGCGAGTTCGCCTTGTCCGGCCGGTTCAGGGTGACGGTCCAGAGGCCGTTTTCCTTGGTCACGTCAATCATTCTGGCCAGTCCTCCGCGCTTTGTGCCTCCGTGTTAATCCGCGAGGCCGCGCCGGTCCACCCCGGCGGGGTAGGCTTAGATTGATTTCACACAACGGTCAGGATACGCCACTTGACGGGGCGCAACCCGCAGCCGACCATGACGCGGGATTTGGAGAGAAAGGGTACGATTATGACAGTTCATTTCACCCGCCGGGCCACGACGGCCCTGGCGTTCATTTTCATGGCACAGACCGCCTCGGCGGACCTCATGGCCCAGGATGTATGGGCCGACTGGAAGAGCTACCTCTCGGGAATGGGGTACGATATCACCGCCAAGGAGAACATGTCCGGCGACACGCTCACCCTGAGCGATATTGAGGTGAAGCTCGCCATGCCGCAGGAGACGGGAACCGGCAGCGGCGTCATCGAGAGCATTTCGCTCCGCGAGAACTCTGACGGCACCGTCAACATCGTTTTCCCCAACCCGCACCGGATCAGCTTTTCCTTCTCCGATCCCGAAGCCGGCAGTGGCGAGGGCGTCCTGGAAGCGACGCACGACGGACTGATTGCCACGGTATCCGGCGACCCGATGAACCTTCACTATGAATACAGCTTCGACATGGTGAACCTTGCGCTGGCCAATCTCGTCATCGACGGCGAGGCGCCGAAGGGCGACTTTGTGTTCGAGGTGATCGGTCGCGGCGGCAAGGGCATCTCCGACATGAAGGTCGGGTCGATGCGCGACGTCGAACAGGATTACTCCATGCAGTCGCTGGACGTGAACTTCTCGTTCATCGAGCCGGAGTCGGGCAACAACGGCAACCTGCGCGCCAATATTGCCGGCCTCGCGGGAACCGGGTCCAGCACCCTGCCCAAGCAGATGGATCCCACGGACCTGACCGGGATGCTTGCCTCGGGCATGAAGGGCTCGGGCACTTTCAGTTACGACAAGGCCACCGCCTCGCTCGGCGGCAAGGCAGATGGCTCTGGCTTTGCCAGCGAGCTGACCAGCGACGGCGGCGAACTCACCGCCATGATGGACGGCGAACACCTCTCCTACGTCGCGTCGGGCAAGGCCAGCACCCTGCACACCACGACGGACCAGCTCCCCTTCCCGGTCGATGTCAGCTTTGGCTATACCGGCTTCAAGCTGGATGTCCCCTTTGCCCAGTCCGAGGAACCGCAGGACTTTGCCTTTGGCCTGACGCTGGGCGAACTTGCCGTTTCGGAAATGGTCTGGGGCCTCTTCGATCCCACCGGCACCCTTCCGCATGATCCCGCGACCCTGGAACTGGATGTTGACGGCAAGGCCAAGGTCGACGTGAACATCTTCGACCCGGAACAGGCCGAGGCGATGGCGATGTCCGACACGCCCCCGGGCGAACTGCACGCGCTCAACATCAACAAGCTGCTGCTGTCCATGGTCGGCGCCCGCCTGAGCGGCGACGGCGCGTTCACCTTCGACAACAGCGACCTCGAGAGCTTTGGCGGCGTGCCGCGTCCCGAGGGCAAGCTGAACCTGCAACTCGCCGGGGCGAACACCCTGATCGACAAGCTGATCCAGATGGGCTTTGTCTCTGATCAGGACGCGATGGGCGCGCGGATGATGATGGGCATGTTCGGCGTGCCGGGCTCCGAGCCCGACACCATCAACTCGACCATCGAGATCAACGCCGAGGGTCACGTCACCGCGAACGGTCAGCGGATCAAGTAACCGATCCCGCACCGAACCAGTCAGCGAGGGCCGCCCCACGGGCGGCCCTTTTGCATTGGGGTCTTGCGAGGGGACGCCGCCGGGGCTACCTCGGGGGGCACTGCCGAAATGGCACAACCGATGGAGGGATGCATGACGCAGGCGCTTGAAAACCTGAGCCAGATGCTGCTGGACGCCGCGAAGAAGGCGGGCGCCGATGCGGCGGACGCAGTGGTGGTCGGCGGCACCTCCCTGTCGATCGACGTGCGCGCGGGCACCCTCGAACACGCCGAGCGCTCGGAAGGCACCGACCTCGGGCTTCGGGTCTTCCTTGGCAAGCGGCAGGCTCTCGTCTCGACCTCGGACACCTCGGCGGCGACCATTGCCGAGATGGCGGAACGGGCCGTCGCGATGGCCCGCGAAGCGCCGGAGGATCCCTATACCGGCCTCGCCGACAGCACGCAGCTTGCTCAGGGATGGGACCTTGCCGCGCTGGAACTGCACGACCCGACCGCCGAACCCGAACCCGCCGCACTGGAACGCGATGCGCTGGAGGCCGAGGCCGCCGCGCTGGCAATCGAGGGTGTGACCCAGGTTCAGGGGGCTAGCGCTGCCTACAGCGCTCATGCGATCCACATGGCCGCGACCAACGGGTTCTCTGGTGGCTACGAACGCACGCACCGGTCTACCTCCTGCGTCGCCATTGCCGGAACCGGCACCGGGATGGAGCGCGACTACGACGGCGATTCCCGCACGTTTCAGTCCGACCTGCGCACGCCGGGCGAGATCGGGACGCTGGCCGGTGAACGCGCTGTCGAGCGCATCGGTGCACGCAAACCCAAGACCGGGAGCTACCCGGTGCTGTTCGACGAACGGGTCTCCTCCTCGCTGATCGGTCACCTGCTGGGGGCCAGCAACGGGGCCGCGGTGGCGCGGGGATCGTCCTTTCTGAAAGACCGGCTGGGCGAGGCCGTCCTGCCCGACCACATCTCCCTGATCGAGGATCCGTTCCGCCCCCGGGCAAACGGGTCGCGCCCCTTCGACGGCGAGGGCCTGCCGACCCAACGGCGCGCCATCATCGAGAACGGCGTGTTGACGGGCTGGACGCTCGACCTTGCCAGCGCCCGCAAGCTGGGGCTGAGTTCGACCGGGAACGCCGCGCGCGGCGCGGCCTCGCTGCCCTCGCCCGCCAATTGGAACCTTGAACTGACGCAGGGCACGCAGAGCCGCGAGGACCTGATCCGCGAGATGGGCACCGGGCTGCTGGTAACCTCGATGATCGGCAGCACCATCAACCCGAACACCGGCGACTACTCGCGCGGGGCCGCCGGGTACTGGATCGAGAACGGCGAGATCACCTACCCGGTCAACGAATGCACCATCGCTGGCAACCTGATCGACATGCTGCGCCGGATCGTCCCGGCCAACGATGCCCGCACGTGGCTGTCGCGCGTGGTGCCCTCGCTGATGGTCGAAGGAATGACGCTTGCCGGCAACTGACCTCCCCCTGCTGATCGAAGCCGCACGGGCGGCGGGCGACATCGCCATGTCCTATGCCAAGGGCGCGGCCCGCAGCTGGGACAAGCCCGGCGGGCTCGGCCCGGTGACCGAGGCTGACATGGCCGTCAACGAGATGCTGGAGCAGCGCCTGCGCGCCGCGCGTCCCGATTATGGCTGGCTGTCGGAGGAAACCGAGGATTCCGCCGACCGGCTGGCCCACGAGCGCGTCTTCATCATCGACCCGATCGACGGCACCCGCAGCTTCGTTGACGGAGCCGACAGCTGGGCGCATGCCCTCGCCATTGCGGAAGAGGGTCGCGTGACGGCGGGTGTGGTGTACCTGCCCCGTCGCGGGTTGCTCTATAGCGCGGCCCTCGGGCAGGGCGCCTATCTCAACGGCGCGCCGATCCGGCCGACGGACCTTGCCGAGCTGACCCGGGCGCACATCCTTGCCGCCAAGCCGGTCCTGAACGGAAGCCACTGGCGCGACGAGACCCCGCCCTTTCACCTCGCCTATCGCCCGTCGCTTGCCTATCGCATGGCGCTGGTCGCGGAGGGGCGGTTCGACGGGATGCTGACCATCAGGCCCTGCTGGGAGTGGGACATCGCCGCCGGTGACCTGATCCTGCGCGAGGCGGGTGCGCTCTGCACCGACCGCCTAGGCGCACCGCTGCGCTACAACAATCCGCATCCGACCCAGAACGGCGTCATCGCCGCGGGGGGCGCCATCCACGCCCAGCTCGCACAGGCCCTGAAACCGGCGTGACCGGCGGCCTGAACGGCCTGTTCCGCTTGAAACTCCGGGGCAATTCCTTAGGGTCGCCCTCACTCCAACGCCGCCCATTCAAAGGATAACCAGATGGTTCAGAGACTGCATCTCGTGTTCGGGGGCGAACTCGTCGACCCCCAGAAGAACCAGTTCAAGAACGTGGACGACATCCACATCGTCGGCATGTTTCCCAACTACGATTCCGCCTACGCGGCATGGAAGGCCGAGGCGCAGCGGACCGTCGACAACGCGCATATGCGCTACTTCATCGCTCACCTGCATCGTCTGCGCGACGAAGAAACCCAGGCCTCTGCGACCGAAGAACTGGAGTAATCCTTGGGCCGCTCGCTCAGCCTTGCGGCCTATCGCGCCCTGTCCCGGCGGCACGGTGCCGCGCCCGCCGGCGACCTGCCGCCCCGCCCCGAGGGCGAGCTGGTCTGGTGCCATGCGACCGACTCGGTCCGCTTTTCCGCGCTCTGCGACATCGCGCGACGGCTCGCCGGGCTGCGGCCCGGGCTCCATGCGCTGATCACCTACGACGGGTCGATCCTTGAGGCCGAGAACTGCATCTTTTCCGGTGACGACATCCTCGTGATCGGGCTGTCCTCGGACCACCCGAACGACGCCCGCCGGTTCCTGCTGCAATGGTCCCCCGACGTGTGCCTCTGGGCCGGGGCGCCGATCCTTGTGAACCATGTCAGCGCGGCCTCGGAACGCAAGACGCCGATGATCCTCACCGATCTCGGCAGCATCGACCTGCAGAAGGGGCGCCACAGCTGGATTCCCGACCTGACCCGGCGCAGCCTCGAATTCTTCGACACCATCCAGACCAACAGCGAAGCCGCGGCCCGGGTGCTGCGCCGCATGGGGGTCTCGGCGCACAAGATATCGGTAGCCGCCCGGTTGCGGATGGGGGCGACGCCGCCGCCCTGTTCGGACGAGGAACTCGCCTCGGTTATGGGCGACCTCAACGGGCGCCCAGTCTGGCTGGCGGCGCGGGTGCGGCGCGACGAGATCGACCAAGTCCTGACCGCGCATCGCATCGCGCTGCGGCTGTCGCACCGCCTGCTGCTGGTCATTGTGCTGGACGATCCGGCCGATCGCGAGGGGCTGGCCGAACAGATCGCCGAATGCCAGCTGCGCTGGCTGAACCGTGATGGCGGCGACCGGATCGACGACAATATCCAGGTGGTGCTGGGCGGGGGAGAGGACGACCTCGGGCTCTGGTACCGGGTCGCGCCGCTGACATTCCTAGCCGGGTCGCTGGTGCCGGGGATCGGGGGCACGAGCCCGCTGGAGGCGGCCGCGCTTGGCTCGGCGCTGGTGTCCGGCCCGCACCACGAACGCTTTGCCGACACCTATGCGCGGCTCGAGGCCGCGGGGGCGGCCGTACAGGTCAACGATGGCGCCAGCCTCGGCATCGCGGTGGCCGAACTGGTCGCGCCGGACCGGGCGGCGACCATGGCGCTTGCCGGGTGGGAGGTCGCGACCGAGGGCGCCGACCTCGCGGATAGGTTGGTCGACATGGTGCAGGATGCGCTGGACCAAAGGAGGGCCGCTCATGCGCGCTCCTGACTTCTGGTCCAATCCGCCTGAACGGCCCGGCTGGCAGGCCCGGCTGCTGTCGCCGCTCGGCGCGCTTTATGCCGCGACCACGGCGCGGCGGGTGCGGTCGCAGGAGGGGGCCCGCGTCGATGTGCCGGTAATCTGCGTCGGCAACCTGAACGCGGGCGGCACCGGCAAGACACCGACCGCGATCTGGCTGCTGGAGACACTGCGCAACATGGGGCACGAGCCCCACGTGGTCAGCCGGGGTTACGGCGGCACGCTGGAAGGCCCCGTCCGGGTCGAGCCCGCCCGTCACACGGCGGCCGAGACCGGGGACGAACCCCTGCTGCTGGCCGCCTTCGGCGAGGTCTGGGTGGCCCGCGACCGCGCCGCCGGGGCCCAGGCGGCCGCGGAGGGTGGCGCAAGCGTGATCATCCTCGACGACGGGTTCCAGAACCCCTCGCTCGCCAAGGACCTGTCGATCATCGTGGTCGACGCGGTGACAGGGTTCGGCAACGGGCGCTGCTTGCCGGCCGGCCCATTGCGCGAACCAGTCGCAGCCGGTTTGGCCCGCGCCGACGTCGTCCTGTCCATCGGGCCAGAAGCGGCGCAGGCGGAGTTCTCCGCGCGCTGGGGTCAGAGCATTGCCCTGCCCCGGTTCAGCGCCGCGCTCGAGCCGCTGCAGACGGGCATGGACTGGTCGTCGTCCCGCGTTCTCGCCTTTGCCGGGATCGGGCGGCCGGGCAAGTTCTTTGCCACCCTGCGCGACCTTGGGGCCGAGATCGTGCGGGCCGAGGCGCTGGACGACCACCAGCTTCTCACCCCCGCTCTGCTGACCCGGCTGGAACGCGAGGCGCAGATGCTCGGCGCCCAGTTGGTCACCACCGAGAAGGACGCGGTGCGCCTGCCCGAGGCATTTCGGATGAAGGTGATAACCCTGCCCGTTCGCCTGCAGGTCCGAGAGGGTGAGGCCCTCGCCGAGCGGCTGCGCAGCGTGGCCCCTCCGGCCTAGTGTGATCGGCGTTACTGACCAAACCGATCCGGCGGCGCATCCTTACTGCATCCGATGCAGAATGGGAGACCGAGATGCCGACCGAAGAGCTATACGGGAATTATCATTTCATCGCCGGTGACACCAAGACCGGGAGCGACGATTTCAAGTTCGCGCCACGGAGCGGGAATGCCGTTCCGATCGAGGAGATTTCGCTGAACTACGAGAAAATCGAGTTCGACGCCCCGGCCCCCGGCGCGGACAGCTTCGGCTTTTACGAAACGAACGAGGCCGCGCCCGATCCGGGCGACGGCCTCTTTTCCTGACCCTGCGCGGGGTCTAGTTGTCCTGCCCCAGCTTGGGCGCGGGGCGGGTCAGCGCGAGGTCCGCATCCGAGAAACGGATCGGTGTCCGCACGCCCGGTACGCCGTCGAGCTCGATCTGCATGCCGCGGGCCACCACCTGCGGATCGGCCATGACCTCGGAGAGGTCGTTGATCGGCCCGGCGGGAACGCCCTGACCCTCGCAGGCCTTCAGCAGGTCGTCCTTGCTCCAGCCCGCCGTCGCCCCGTTCAGGCGGGCGATCATGGTGCGCCGGTTGGCGATGCGGTCCTTGTTGTGCAGGTACTCGGGCGCCTGCGCCATGTCGTCCAGCCCCAGCAGGCCGCAGAGGCGCTGGTACTGGCCGTCGTTGCCCGTGGCGATGATGATGAACCCGTCGGCGCAATCGAACACCTCGTAGGGCGTGAGGTTCATGTGGGCATTGCCCATGCGCCCCGGCGCCACGCCGGTGGTGAGGTAGTTCATCGCCTGATTGGCGGTGACCGCGACGGCCACGTCGAGCAGCGCCATGTCGATGTGCTGACCCTTGCCCGTGGTGTTGCGCTGGTGCAGCGCGGCGAGGATACCGGCGACCGAGTAGACCCCGGTGAAGATGTCGGTGATCGCGACGCCGGCCTTCTGCGGCTGCCCCTCGGGCGCGCCGGTGATCGACATCAGCCCGGACATGCCCTGGATGATGAAATCATAGCCCGCGCGGTGCGAGTAGGGCCCATCCTGACCGAAACCGGTGACCGAGCAATAGATCAGCCGAGGGTTCAGCTTGGACAGGTCCTCGTAGGCCAATCCGTACTTTGCCAGCCCGCCGACCTTGAAGTTCTCGATCAGGATATCGGCATCCTTCACAAGCTCGCGGATGCGCTCCTGCCCCTCGGTGGTCGAGAAATCCACGGTGATCGAGGCTTTGCCCCGGTTCGCCGAATGGAAATAGGACGCGGTCACGTCCTCGTCGCGGGTGATGAAGGGCGGGCCCCAGGCGCGGGTGTCGTCGCCCTTAGGCGACTCCACCTTGATCACCTCCGCGCCCAGATCGGCGAGGGTCTGACCGGCCCAGGGGCCGGCCAGGATACGGGCCAGTTCAACGACCTTCAGACCGGCCAGCGGTGCAGACTTCGTCACTTGGCCAGTTCTCCGTCGAGGAACTTGGCGAAGTCCTCGTAGGACTGGTTCGAAACCTTCTGGCCATTGATGATGAAGCTCGGGGTCGCGTTGATCCCGTCGGCCTCGGCGTTCTTCTGGTACCAGGCGACCAGCGTCTTGGCCTGGGTCTCGTCCTGCAGGCATGCTTCGAGCGCGTCGCCGTCGATCCCGGCCAGACGGCCGATCTTCTTCAGCGCATCGACGATGGCCGCCGGTTCACCCGCGCGGGACCACTCGGCCTGGTCCTTGTAGATCAGGTCGGCGATGCCAAAGAACTTCTCGGGTCCGCCGCAGCGTGCCACCATCGACGCCCAGAGGCCGAAACGGTCGAAGTAGACATCGCGGTAGATCAGTTTGACCTTGCCGGTGTCGATATAGTTCTTCTTGATTTCCTTGTAGGGGCCCTGGCTGAACGCGGCGCAGTGCGGGCAGGTGAAGGAGGCGTATTCGATCATGGTGATCGGCGCGTCCTCGGCCCCCAGCGTCATCTCGACGACCGACGAGGTGTCGACCTCGGCCGAGGCTTCCTGGGCAATTGCGGCACTGACCAGCGGAGAGATCGCCGTGGTGCCGGGCTCGGAAGGCCCGAGCGCGAAATATCCTCCGACGGCGATAACGAATGCTGCACCGATAAGTGCATAAACACGGGTCATTGCTTCCCTTTCTCAGCGTTTTGGTTTGCTTAATACGTTGCGGCCCAGACGTTCAAGTGCCGCCCGGAGGTCGGCATCCTGCACCGGCTCGACACTGGCGCGGACATCGGCCTCGGCCCGCGCGTCCGGCTTTGGCTCGGGGCGCGGCGGCTGTGGTGCAAAGCGGGCCTGACCCTCGGAGAACCCGGTGGGGGCCGTCTGGGTGATCCGCACCCGCGCGATGGCGTTGTAGCCGTAGACGGCATTCACCTTCTCGCGCAGCTTTTCCTTCTGCATTTCCAGCATCGGCGCCTGCGGTCCGGTGGTCAGCACCGTCAGCGTCGCGCCGAACCCACCCCGCCCATAGCTCACGTCGACCGGCCGGGCGATGGCGGCCAGATCGGTTCCGACGATCTCGGCCCAATGGGTCAGGACCCGCGACACCGCGAACCCCCGGCTTTCGCCGGCGCGGCGGATCTGGTCGCCGAGGACGTTGACGGTTCGCTTGAAACCGTAGGTCGTCGAAGGTCTCTGGGCCATGTCCGTGGGTTCCGTGCTGGTCTGCCCTATTGTAGAGAGCAGATGACGGGGCGCCAGCAAAAGCGCAAGCACGGAGGCATAAAGATTGCGTGACGAGATCGTAGCAAATGGTGCACGGGCCGCCGAGCTGCTGGACTGGTACGACCGGCATGCGCGTGTGTTGCCTTGGCGGGTCAGCCCGCAGGACAGGGCGCAGGGGGTGGTGCCCGATCCCTACCGCATCTGGCTGTCCGAGGTGATGCTGCAGCAAACCACGGTCGCAGCGGTCAAGGACTACTTCCATCACTTCACCACGCGCTGGCCGACGGTGACCGCGCTGGCCGAGGCCGCGGACGGCGACGTGATGGGGGAATGGGCCGGTCTTGGCTATTATGCCCGCGCGCGCAACCTGCTGAAATGTGCACGCGCGGTGGCAAGCGAATATGGCGGGGTGTTTCCCGATTCCCACGCCGAGTTGCTCAAGCTGCCCGGCATCGGGCCCTATACCGCTGCTGCCATTGCTGCCATCGCCTTCGACCGTCCCGAACCGGTGATGGACGGCAACGTCGAGCGGGTGATGGCACGGCTCTTCGACATCCACACGCCACTGCCTGCGGCCAAGCCGGAACTGGCCGAACTGACCGCCCTGATGACCCCGGCGCGGCGGCCCGGCGATTACGCGCAAGCGGTAATGGACCTCGGCGCGACGATCTGCACCCCAAAGTCCCCGGCCTGCGGCATCTGCCCGTGGCGCAGCCCCTGCCGCGCACGGCTGGAGGGGACCGCGCCCGAGCTGCCGAAGAAGACCCCGAAGAAGGCAAAGCCCGTCCGTCACGGGCTGATCTACATCGCCCGCCGCGTCGATGGCGCCATGTTGCTGGAACGCCGACCCGACAAGGGGCTGCTGGGCGGCATGCTCGGCTGGCCCGGGTCGGACTGGGGCGATGCGCCCATCGACACGCCTCCGATCCGCGCCGAATGGCATACGCTCGGCGGCGAGGTCCGGCATACCTTCACCCATTTCCACCTCAAGCTGCGCGTATTTCATGCGACCGTGCCGATGGACCGCAGACCCGCCGCCGGGGAGTTCCTCGATCAGGCCGATTTCCGCCCCAGCGACCTGCCCACGGTGATGCGCAAGGCCTACGACCTCTGGCGCGACCGATAGCGCGGTGCTCAGCGTTGGCGTGACTTTGCCACTTGGCGCGACCTTTGGGCGCGAACGGTGTGGCAGGTCTTAGTTAACCGGGTTTTCTTAGGTAGACTGGGTTCAAACCGATCGCTGGAGACAACGATGATCGCGCCGGAAAGCCTCTCACGCTGGCAAAGCGTCCTGCCTTTCGCCTCTTCCTTCCTGCTCATCCCGCTCTGCTGGTTCTGCGCCTGGATGGGAGGCTGGTGGGTGCTGCTGATCCCGATCGTCACCTGGAACGCCTATACCCTGCTCGACAACGCACTCGGCCTGAACCTCGAGAACGCCGATCCCGATACGCCCGAGGACGCGCTCTACTGGTATCGCCTGCTGACCCCGGCCTGGGTGCCGCTGCAGTTCCTCAGCCTGTTCGGCCTGATCTGGTACTCCACCCATTCCGATCATCTGAGCGGCTGGGCCCTGTTCGGGCTGTTCTTCGGCGTTGGCGTGGTTACCGGGACCATCGGCATCAACTACAGCCACGAACTGATGCACCAGAAATCCAGCGTGGAACGCTGGCTGGGTGATATCTTGCTGGCAATGGTCCTTTACTCACACTTCCGGTCCGAACACCTGCTGGTGCACCACCGCTATGTCGGCACCCCGCGCGATCCGGTCACGGCACGCTACAACGAGAACTTCCACGCTTTCTTCCTGCGGGTGCTGCGCGAATGTCCTCCCTCGGCCTTCCGCGCAGAACGCGAGAAACTGGCAAAGAAGGACCTGCCCTGGACCGACTCATCGAACCCGTTCTGGCGCTACTGGGTCCTGCAGGCGGCGATGGTGCTGCTGGCCATCGCTCTTGGCGGATTTCTCGGGCTTGTCCTCTTCCTGCTGCAGGCGCTGGTCGCGGTCTGGCACCTCGAACTGGTCAACTACGTCGAACACTACGGCCTGACGCGCAAGCATCTGGGCGAGGGCAAATACGAACATGTCCTGCCGCGCCACTCGTGGAATGCGGCGCACAAAGCGTCGAACTGGCTGCTGATCAACCTCCAGCGCCATTCCGACCATCACTACAAGCCGAACCGCCGGTTTCCCCTGCTGCAGAACTACACCGAGGACGAGGCCCCGCAATTGCCGCATGGCTATGCCGTGATGACCACCATGGCCCTGCTGCCCAAGATGTGGCGTCACCGCATGAACCCGCGCGTGCGCAAGTGGCGCGCCATGTACTACCCCGAGATCACCGACTGGCACCCCTACAACGAGGGCACCACGCCGATGCCTCGCTGAGCGGCGGAACGGTTTGTTAAGGACTGGCTGCTAGGCTTCGGGTCCGTCATGGACTCGCAAGGTGCCCCATCATGCCCGCTCCCTTACAGGCCATTCCAGAGACCGCGCGCCGGGCGACCGGCGCCGCGCCCGCCCCGCCCGTTTCCGTGCTGATCATCGAGGACAGCCTGTTCGATCAGCGGATGATCCAGCGCGTGCTCGCCACGGCGCTGAACCCGGAACAGGTCTCGGCGGTCACCACGCTGGAGGATGCGCGCGACTTGCTGGAACTGCACGCTGTCAGCCTGATCCTGCTCGACAACAACCTGCCTGATGGCAAGGGCGCGGATTTCGTCCTCGAACTCGCGCGGCACCCGGAATGGAAGGACATTCCGGTGATCATCGTGTCGGACTGGCCCTCGCCCTTCATGTGGCAGAAGGCGCGGCTGGCAGGGGTGTCGCGCGTGGTCAACAAGAGTGACTTTACGCCAGAGGTCATTCTGGAGGTGCTACGCGCCCTCGATCCCGTGCACTGACGCCATGCGGTCGCTATTGCAGCCGCGACAGGGACCAGACCGCAACAGGCTTGTCGAGGCCACGGATTTCGCGCGGCGCCTGGCGTGTCAGACCCTCCAGCGCCGTTTCACCCACGTCGCCCTGCTCTTGCGCCTGCTGGTAAAGGTGGTCGCTGAGAACCAGTTCCGTCGAAAGCTCGCGCGTCAGCTTCTCCAGCCGGCTCGCCACGTTGACGGTATTGCCGATCACCGCGAATTCGAGTCGGTTGGCGCCGATGTCGCCAAGAACCACCGATCCGAAATGCAGCCCGAAGCTGCCCTGGATCTCGGGCTGTCCCAGCCGCCGCCGCTCGGCGTTCCAGGCGGCCAGCGTCGCGCGCATCGACTGGGCACAGCGCAGCGCGTTGATCGCGTCGGTCTCGCCCGGCATCGGGGTGCCGAAGGTCGCCATCAGCCCATCGCCCAGGTACTTGTCCAGCGTCCCCCCGAACCGGAAGACCTCGGCCTCCATCCGCGCGTGGAAGCCGCGCAAGACCTCGATCACATCCTCCGGCGCCCGGTTGGCGGAAAACCGGGTAAAACCGACGATATCGACGAACAGCACGGCAACGTCATGGGTTCGGGTCTGTTTCAGCGGTTCGTCATTGTGCGACAGCTCCGCCACCACGTTAGGCGAGAAGTAGCGCGACAGGTTCTCGCGCTCCCGCTCCAGTTCGGCGTTGCCGATCAGCAGCCGGTTGAACCTGCGGACCGTCATCGCGAGCGTCAGCGAGACCAGAACGAAAACCACGAGCTCCTGCACCCGGATGTCGAACATCACCGAATTGGGGTCGAGCAGTTTGAGCAGCTGCGGGTCGCTGCCGAAAGCGGTCTGCGCGGCCTCGCCCAGCGCCGGGTCACGATAGCCGAAGTACCACACCGCCACGGCGCCCAGCAGCCAAATGGTCGCCACCCAGTGACCCATCGCCATGATGGTCCGCCACGAGTAGGTCAGCGTACCGGCTGCAAGCACCACGTAGAAATAGGTGAAGGTCCCGAACCGGTAGTTCACCGCGGTCGGCCATTGCTCGGACGCGAAGGGGTTGGGCACGATCAGGATGAAGGCCATCAGCAGGAGATCGAGCGCCATCACGAAGAATTCGAGCTGCGAGCGCCCGACAACCCCGACCCGCCGCTGCAGCCAACCAACGAAGCCCAGCGCCACGAGGAGGACCTCGTAGTAGAGCATTTCGATCTGCGGATTGAGGAACGGCAGCATCACCCCGACAACCGCCAGGGCGACCCACCGCGCCTTGACCGCCATGTCCATGCCTTCGCGCTTGTGCCGTTCCAGCGCCGCCTCGGTGTGCCGGTTGGCCTCGGTGGCGGCCTGCACCTCGGCGTCGCTGAACCGCGGCTTCGGAGCATTCAACGCGGTCGTGGCATCTGTCATGGCTCGCCTCCTCTGTGCCGCCGGTTCCAAGATAGGAAGGCTTGGCCCGGTTTACACAAAAAAAAGCCCCGCCAGACGGCGGGGCAAGGTGTAGTGCCATGTGTCTCAGGCCACAGGCACCGGCGGTAACTTTGAAAATCGTTTGAAATCAGTTCTGCATCTCTGCGCGGATCTGCTGGCGCAGCACGTCGATCGGCACCGTCTTGCCGTCGCGCTTGAAGCACCAGTAGGTCCAGCCGTTGCAGCTTGGCGCGCCTTCCATGTGCGCCCCGACCTGGTGGATCGAGCCCTTGACGTCATCGCCGACCAGCGTGCCGTCGGCCCGTACCTTTGCCATCTTGCCGCGCGGCGAGTAGAGCGCCTCGCCCGGACGCAGCATGCCGCGCTCGACCAGCTGGCCGAAGGGCACGCGCGGCTCGGCGCGCTTGGAGGCGGTGACCATCAGCGCTTCGCGGTCGAACTTGCGCACCCGCGAGATCCGCTCGGACGCGACCTTGCGATAGGCTTCCTCGCGCTCGATGCCGATGAACTCGCGGCCCAGCATCTTGGCGACCGCGCCAGTGGTGCCGGTGCCGAAGAAGGGGTCGAGGATCACGTCACCCGGGTTGGTCGAGCCGACCAGCACGCGGTGCAGCAGCGCCTCGGGTTTCTGGGTCGGGTGGGCCTTGTCGCCGTTCTCGTCCTTGAGGCGCTCGTGACCGGTGCAGATCGGGATGACCCAGTCGGACCGCATCTGGACGCCTTCGTTCAGCGATTTCAGCGCCTCGTAGTTGAAGGTGTACTTGGCACCCTCTTCCTTGGACGCCCAGATCATCGTCTCGTGCGCATTGGTGAACCGCTTGCCACGGAAGTTCGGCATCGGGTTCGACTTGCGCCAGACCACGTCGTTCAGCAGCCAGTAGCCGTTGTTCTGCAGGGCCGCGCCGACGCGGAAGATGTTGTGGTAGGAGCCGATGACCCAGATCGCACCGTTCGGCTTGAGCAGGCGGCGGGCCGCCTTCAGCCAGTCGTTGGTGAACTTGTCATAGGCGGCAAAGCTGTCGAACTGGTCCCAATGGTCATCGACCGCGTCCACGTGGGAGTTGTCGGGACGGTGCAGGTCGCCCTTGAGCTGAAGATTATACGGGGGATCCGCGAAAATCAGGTCGATCGAGGCCTCGGGGAGACTGTTCATCACCTCGATGCAATCGCCGTCCAAAATCGTATTGAGCGGGAGCGCCGCAGCACCCCGTGTCTTGGTTTTCGTCATCTTCTGCCTCTGTCCGGGGCGCTTATTGCGCTCTCATGGTTGTGGACAAAGATGAGTCAAAGGCGAATCGCCGTCAATTTCTTTTTTGAATCAAGTACTTGGCAATTTGTCTTGATACAAGATATTGTGGACAGGTTTGAACGAACGCCTATGGTGTGGGGTCACACCGAGATTTCGGAGCGCCAACCTGTGGCTTTTTGACGGGTAGCCGGCGTTGGTTTCCCAGCCGTAGCCGGGGTGCTGTTGCGCCAAATCCACCATGATCCGATCGCGGCATTGTTTCGCGACGATGGACGCCGCCGCGATCGATAGCGAGCGCCCGTCGCCCTTGACCACGGCCTCGGCGGGGAGGGTCAGGCCACGGGGAATCAGGTTGCCGTCGATCAGCAGGAAATCCGGGGCGGGGTTGAGCGCGGCGACCGCCCGCTCCATCGCGAGATGGCTGGCGCGCAAGATGTTGAGCTCGTCAATTTCGGCGACGCTGGCATGGGCGATGGAGACCTGGGCCCGGGCGAGGATCTCGGCCTCGAGACGATCCCGGGCTTTCGCCGTGAGCTTCTTGGAGTCGTTCAGCCCCACCGGCGGGAGCGTGAGGTCCAGCACGACCGCCGCCGCAGTCACCGGGCCGGCCAGCGGGCCCCGGCCCACCTCGTCCACACCCGCGATACGCAAAAAGCCGCGCGACAGCGCGGCCTTCTCAAAGGAATCATCTGGTCCTGTCATGCCCCCTTGATGCCCGCCCGGCGCGGGCGGGGGCAAGGGTGATCAGACCAGCCTGTCGACCTGGCCTGCCGTTTCCAGCAGCATCAGGGCGGTTTCCTCCTCGCTCCCGGTTCCCGTGCCGACAAGGTCGGTCACGATGGTACCGGCAGTGGGGTCATCGGACTCTTCGGTGGCCTCCCCGGCCAGCGCGCCGGCCTCGTAGCCTTCGGTGGCCTCTTCCACACTAGTTTCGACCGGTTCGACGAGTTCCGCGATCTGCGCGGCAAAGACGCTTTCCCAATCGGCGCCCTTGGCGATCTGCGATGCGGCGAGGCCCTGCGCATTGCGGGGGAGGTCCACCCCGGCTTCCCTGGCCTGCGTAACCGCATCCTTGGCCATGTGCCCGACGGACTCGGCGCTTTTGCCCCGAATGGTGGTGATGTCGGACAGGCCGACCGAGGATATCGGATTCATCGTCTTCTCCATTGTCCTGCGGCAGCCCTGATAGAGTAATTCGATTAACCCAAGGTAAGCAGCAAAAACGGACCGGTCAGGCGACAATGAAAGCTGGCCGAGTCTTTTCGGCAACGCAGGGGCCAAAAGAAAAGGGAGGCCCCGAAGGACCTCCCGAAGGTGGCGGTGCCCGTCCGGGCGCCGCAGTCGCCGTCAGCGGGCGGCGACCCTGTAACCGCGCTGCCTCAGGCATTGCGGCTCGTACCCGGTGTGTCTGCCGTCACGATTAGAAAAGCTGAACTCGCAAGCTTTCGGCAGAGACCCCGAGTAACGGTAGTTGTTCCTCAGGCAAGGCGCGCCCAGCAGGCGGACGGTCTTGCGGTTGACCTCGAAGCTGCGCAGGCACTGCGCGGGAAGGTCCATGCGCGACACCTGCGGCGGCAGCGGCCGGGGCTGGGTCGGCCAGGGCCGGGCCGGATAGGGCTGCGGCTTGTAGGTCGGATACTGCGGGACGTGGTAGTAGGGATAGCCGCCATTCTGGTTCCAGTAGGGCGGCGGGTTGTGGGTCACCTTGTCGTTGTCGTCGCGGCTGTCGTGGATCGCCTTGCCGATGATCGCCAGCGCCGCGATCCCCGCGAGCGCCTTGGCAAGGTCGTCGCCGTCGGCCCGGGCGGGCGCCCCGACCGCGGTCACGGCCAGCGCCGCCGAGAGGATCAGGGTAATGAAGTTCCGGTGCGAGATACGGGGCATCGTGATGTTCCTTTCACAGGTCTTGGTCAACTGCACCGATCCGCATGACCGGGCGATGAGACCAACCTGTGCCCTGCCCCCGAAGACAGGCAATAACGCCCCCTTGCTATCGGATAACAACGCGCCAAAACCCCGTGGTTATTGAATATCTGCGATTTCCGGCGCAGGGTGCGGGCATGAGACACCTCCTGTTCATGCTGGCCATCGCCACCCTCGCGGCTACCGCCCAACCGGCCTCTGCCGCGCAATGCTTTGCCGATTACAAGGCCAAGCAGGACAACCCCTTGCGCTTGCACTATGGGGTCATGCAATTGCAGGGGCCCTGCAAGGCGGGCCCGGCCAAATCCGAGGTGTCCGCGCGCCTTCAGGCCAATGGCTGGAAACTGCTGAACGTCCTTTCGGTGTTCGGCCCCGAGGGTCTGGAAGGGAGAAAGGCCAATGCAGGAAACTTCTTTCTCCGTTTCTGACTCGCGACGCTCGGCCAACCGGATCGTCGCCTTCGGTCTCGCCGCCATCGTGGTGATCCTGGCCACCGCCGGCGGGTTCCTGTTGCTGACCCTTCCCGATGCGAACGCGTTCAACCTGCGGGTCGAACGGCTGTTCATCGAGAACAACGACCTGACCACCCAGGCCGAGATCAAGCTGCTCGAGATCCTGGCGCAGTCGGGCACGGCCTTTTCCGACACGCTGTCCAGCTACCGGATGGTGATTTTCGTGCTGATGATCTTTGCCACCGCCCTGCTGGTTGCGGCGCTGGTCTTCCTCGTGATGCTGGTGGCCCTCAACCGCCGAATGGGAGAGATCGAGCGCACCGGCATTCAGGTGAACTCGCTGCTGATCAGCCGCGAAGAGAACACGGTCTATCTCAACAACCTCGATTTCAAGCTGACCGCTGCGGCGATGGAAACGCTGTCAGTGCTGGCCGAGGCGCGGCTGGACGACGAGGTGCTGTCGGGTGCCGAGATCGAGGCCATGATCTCGGGTCGCGACGCCGCCGACTGTGACGAGAGCGCGGGCGCCACGCGGATCAAGCGGCTGCGCGACACGCTCGGCAACCAGATGGTCAGTGAGTTGTTGGTGAAGAACATCGCCCGGCGCGGCTACATGCTCGCCATCGAAAAGGACGTGATCCGCATGGTCTGACGGCCAGCGGAGTCAGTTGTCGCCGATTACCACCTTGTTCTGCTCGTGGTCGGCAATGCGATAGCTCACCGACTCGCCGGAGACCGGCTGCCCGGTCGCGTCGAATTCGCGCTTTTCCCCGCCCTCGTCACGGGTCCAACCGGTCAGCTGGCCCTCGCTGTCATAGTGGAACCTGTCGACCCACGGGGCCGACCAGAAGAGGATCGGGTCGTAGGGCGCGCCCCGGCTCTCCGCGTCGTAGTCGAGCGAGATAAGCCGCATGGCGCCGTCCTCGTCCGCCTCGTAGGTGCGCTGCTGCTGGGTCGGGAAGACAACGGAGATGAAGGCGGGGGCGCTGATGTTGACGCCATTGTCGGCGAAGACCGCGATATCGACGCGTGAGGTCAGACGTGACGAGGTGGCGCCGGGCCTCTGCCCCGGCACGAGAAAGTCGTCATGCCACGCGATCCGGATGCGGGCCCTCCTGCCCTCCTCGTCCTCGGGTTCGATGATCACCTTACCCGGCTCTCCGCGCACGACTCGCCAGTGGAACTGCAGCGGTCGCCCGTTCGGATCCTTGGTCTGGCCGGCGTCTACGACCATCTCACGCTCCCACGCGAAATCCCGCCAGATGCGCGCGATGGCGGACGGCGTTGTGAACAACTGCTCGCCACGGCCCAGCAGACCGGCGGACGACGCGAAATCCTCCTTCTCGACCCAGAGCCGCACCATCGGGGGAATGTCGCCCGGCTGCATATCCGCGGCCTGTGCGATCATCCGCTCCGGGCGGATGTCGTTGCCGTCGAACACCGTGGGATGCGCCCGCGCGGTCAGGTAATCGGCGTCGCGGTTCACGTCTTCGAGGTTGCGCCGCAGGATCATCTGGAGCGTCGGCGCGATCAGCCCCTCCTCTTCCAGCCGCGCCCGTGTCTCGGTCGAGAAGGCCGCCAGCGTCATCAACAGGGCATCCATGAAGGGCTTGTCCGAAGACGACGAACCCTGGCTGATCACGCAGTAGGGCCAGTTGGCCGGGAACAGGTCGCGGTCATCGTGGTCCCGGTGCTCGGGATAGACGTAGAGACTGTTCGACTTGTACTGGAAGTAGGCCACCTCGGGTCCGGGCTCGATCGTCATGGCATAGCGCGGCTGGCTGCGTGGCGTCATCCCTCCGGTCAGCGCGGTGGAGGAGTTGCCGATCAGCGGCAAGCCAATCGCGACCCGTCCGGCAAGGCCGTAGTCCCAGTCGCCCTTCTTCAGTTCGGGCGCGTAGGTCAGGAAGGTGAGGCCCGGGAACCGTTCGCGGGGCAGCGTGGAGTGATCACGGTCGCGGTTCTCGTAGAGCAGACCGGCGAAACCGGCGGATCTCCCCTGCGCCACGTAGGAGTTCAGCAGCGAGGCGCCGAGCGGCTGGGTGCTGGCGGCCTCCGGCATTTCTCCCTCCGGCAGTTCGAGGTTCGGCGCGATCAGCAGGCCCGGTACCGGCGAGGGCGCGAGGTCGGACATGCGCAACTCGAGCGTCTGGGCCGCTCCCTGTCCCGCGCCCAGCACAACGGTTGCAGCAACAAGATAACCCCAGGCCCACCGTGCCATCTCGCTCCTCTCGACTACGCCCTGTCACGTTCTCATACTGCCGCCCCTCGGGGCAATCGTCCAATCGGGTCCGAGGGGACCAAACCGGTTTCGGGACTGCGAAAACCCGGCCCGCTGCCGCTGGCGCATGCATAGGTTCTTGTTCTTTTACCAAAAACCAGCCATCGCTTGGACATGGCAACGCACGAACACGAAACCGGATCGGGCCCGCGCTGGTGGTTGCCAGTTCCGCTGCTCTTGCTGTTTCTCGTCCTGCCGACCCTCATCGAACTGCTGCTGATCGCCTCGGATCAGGGCTGGGGCGTTCCCCCGCGCCTGCGCCCGCTCGCCTACCAGTACGGCGCCTTCTGGTCCGGCCTGCTGGACAACTGGCGGCCGAACTACACGGCGCAGCCCTGGCTGATGTTCCTGACCTATTCGTTCCTGCACTCCGGCTGGTGGCACCTGGCCGGGAACATGGTGGCGCTGGTCTACCTGATGCAGCTGAACGAGACATGGCTGCGCGGCTGGTGGTTCCTTGCGCTCTACCTGCTGTCCGCCATCGGCGGTGGCATCGGCTTTGCCCTGCTTGGCGATGCGCTGAACCCTATGGTCGGGGCCTCGGGCGCCCTGTTCGGGCTGGCGGGCGCCTGGCGGTTCCAGGAATGGCGGGCGGTTGCGCCGGGGCGCGTCCGCTGGCTGATGATCCTGCGCGACGTCGCCTTTCTCTCGGCGATGAACCTGATCATGTGGGTGCTGGAAAACGGCGCGCTGGCCTGGGAATCCCATGCTGGAGGTTTTGCCGCGGGTGTGGCCGTGATGGCGGTGATCGTCCGCATCCGGCGGCTGCCACCCCCGGACGCGGAACCGCTCTCCTAGCCTTCGCTCCAGCAGGGCAGCAGGTCGCCGGGTGCCGGGCGCGCGAGGTAGACCGCCCGTGCGATGGCACGGCTCAGGCAGAGCGCCGCCGCGTGGCCGATGAGCCCCAGCTCCATGTGCGGATCGGCCAGTTGCTTTGCCCCGGTGCTGGCCGCGAAGACAAGGTCGCCGTCGCCGGGCAGGTGCGCGGGGACGATGGCCCGGCCGATGCCGTCATGCGCGGCCACCGCCATGCGCTGGCACTGCGCCTTGGTCAGCGCCGCGTCGGTTGCCACGATCGCGATGGTCGTGTTCGCCCGCTCGCGTGCGGCCTGCGCCTTGCGACTGTCGAGACGGCGCCCCAGACCGGCGGCGCCATCGGTGCCAAGCCCGCCGAACTCGCCGTCGATCTCAAAGGGCGCGGCCCAGAAATGGCGTTCGCCCGGAGTGGTGGCGCTGCCAACTGGGTTGGCGGCGACCAGCGCCCCGACCGTGACACCGTTCTCCAGCACGAAGGAGGCAGAGCCCAGACCGCCCTTGAGCATGGCGGTGAGCGCTCCGGTGCCCGCACCCGCGGTGCCGAGCTCGAACTCGGGCGCGGCAGCCTCGTAGGCGGCACGACCGAGGGCACGATAGGGGTTCTCGTCCCAGTCCTTCTCGCCACCGTTCAGCAGGTCGAACAGGATCGCCCCCGGCACCAGCGGAATCAGCGCCGGCCCGATGCGGAAGCCCTGTCCGGCGGCGCGCAGGCCGTCGACCACGCCCGAGCAGGCGTCGAGCCCGTAGGAGGAGCCACCCGAGAGCACCAGAGCAGAGACCTCGGCCACCGACTTGTCGGGCGCCAGCAGGTCCGTCTCGCGCGTGCCGGGCGCCCCGCCCATCACATGCACCGAGGCAGCGAAGGGCTGGTCGGCGGTCAGGACCGTCGTCCCGGTCTTGATCGCGTCATTCCGGGCATTGCCGACGCGCAGGCCGGGGACATCGGTAATCAGGTTGCGCGGGCCGGGAATCATGGGAGAGCTCCTGTGGTCTTGTCTGGCCGGAAAGCCGGGGGCTCTGCCCCCGGACCCCCGGAGTATTTTCAAAAGGAAGATGCAGGGCGCACCGCGTCTTCGCGCGGACCCTAGAGGCGGTGCGGGGTAGAGAAAAGCGCCATTCGGCGCGCGCGGGTCATTCAGCCTGCGAACCGGGCTTGACCGTACCGCGCAGGGACTTCACCTCGCCCCGGCGGGTCTTGGCATCGAGCCGGCGGCGCACCGAGCCCTTGGTCGGTTTGGTCGCGATGCGGTGCTTGGGTTTTTCCAGCGCCTTGCGGATCAGTTCGGCCAGTCGGTCGCGTGCAATCTCGCGGTTGCGGGCCTGGCTGCGGGTTTCGTCGCACTGGATCACCAGCGCACCGGTCTGGGTCCAGCGCCGCCCCGCGAGACGCTTGAGGCGGGTCTTGACCGGGCCCGGCAGACTGGGCGAGCGCTCGGCCTCGAACCGCAGCTCCACGGCCGTCGACACCTTGTTGACGTTCTGGCCACCGGGGCCGGAGGACCGGACGAACTGCTCGGTCAGTTCCCAGTCCTGAATCGCGATGGTGTCGGTAATGCGCAGCATGTCGGGGTGTTATCAGAGGCGGAAGACATCAAAAAGGGCCGCCCGTGAGGGACGGCCCTGATCGAAAGTAGCCTGGAGGCGGGTCGGTTAGACCTAGTCCAGTCAAGTCCAGGAGGCTTCCCCGGTAAGGGTTGCCCTAGCAGATCGCCCCCCAACTTGTCCCGACACCTTTCTCCAATACCTTTCTAGACACTGGATCACCTCCTTTCGCTGGGTTGCTGTTAGGCTCAGCATGCCACAGAAGGCGACTCGCGCAAAATGAAAATATCCACACCACCCCTAGCATTTGAGGCGGCGTGGCAAGGATGCACAATTTATTGGCAGCAGGCGCCTGAACGACGCCTGCCCCGGATGGTGCCGGACGTCAGGCTGTCGCGGGCTGCAGGCGGCGCACGATGACCCGGAACGGCGCCAGCGCGATGAGGGCCAGGGACATCTTCACCAGCCAGTCAGCGCAGCCGAGCGAGACCCAGAGCGGCACCATCGGACCGACCCCGAGAAGCGGCAGCGCCTCGTTCGCCCAGGACACATCGTTGCCCGGTTCGATCCAGGTGAAGGCGGCGGCGAAGGCAAGCGAGAAGAAGATCGCGGTATCGAGGGCGGAACCGACGACGGTGGAGACCAGCGGCGCCCGCCACCATGCCCCACCCCGCAGCGCGGAGAAGATGCCGATGTCGGTCATCTGCGCCAGCAGGAAGGCGAGGCCGGAGGCGATGGCGACGCGGAAGGTCACCAGCGGGCCGAATTCGCCGACGATCTGGCTGCCGATCAGCGAGCAGACGATGCCGACGAGGAAGCCGACAAGGACCACGCGGCGCGCGGGACCGGCGCCGTAGACCCGGTTCATCACGTCGGTGACGAGAAAGGCGAAGGGATAGGTGAAGGCGCCCCAGGTCAGCCATTGGCCAAAGAGGAACTGGACGAGGATATTGGAGGCCACCACGATGATGGCCATGGCAAGAATGCCGGGAAGATGGGTGCGATTCATGTCTGTATGCCCGTTTTGACAAGGTAGCGGCGACTTGGCCCGCGCCGGTGTGGCGGAGCAGAGGGGCGTCTAGACGGAATCGGTCCTTGCTGTCAATCGCGCCGTCAGTTGGAGTTGAGCACCCCGACGCATTGCTTGGGCAGGTCGGCCAGCACGTATTCGCGGCGCGGCTGCGGCTTGGGCGCATTCGGATCGCGCGGCTGGGGCGGCGGTGGGTTCAGGATGTTGTTGACCCAGGTCTGGGCCTCGTCGCAGCCATCGCCGGGGGGAGGCGTGTCCTGATCCTCGCAGGCGCGCATCCCCTTGGGGCAGGCGAGGCGGACGTGGAAATGGTAGTTGTGCTTCCACCAGGGCCGGATTTTGCGCAGCCAGGCGCGGTTGCCCTTCTCGTCCTTGCACATCTGCAACTTGACCCCCGCCGAGACGAAGATGCGTGCGACGCGCGGGTCGCTGGCCGCGGCCTTGAGGATCTGGTGGTGCTGGCGGCTCCAGTTGTCGTTGGTAAAGGCTTCCCGGTTGCGGGTCACGTCGATGGAGGAGAGCTTTTCGCGCTCGTCGCGCGTGAGGTTGATGCGCGAGGCGGGCAGCATCCAGATGTCGGCGTCGAGGCCCAGCTGGTGGCTGCGGTGGCCCGAGATCATCGGACCGCCGCGCGGCTGGCTGATGTCGCCGATGTAGAGTCCCTGCCAGCCGGGCTGCTTTGCCGCGAAGGCGCTGAGATCGCGGATGAAGTCGATCATCTGCGGCTGACCCCAGTTGCGATTGCGGCTGAGGCGCATCGCCTGCCACGTAGGGCCCGTTTCGGGGAGCATGATCGCCCCGGCCATGCAGCCCTTGGAATAGCCGCCATATGCGGCAGGGGTCTGGAGCGAAGGCAGCGGCTTGGCTCCGAAGAGCTGCTTGGCCAGCGGTTCCGCCTGTGCGGGCGCCAGCATGGTCAGGATTGCCAGGCTGGCGGCGATCAGGCGTGGCAGTCTCATCCGGTGCGGTCTCCTTCTGCTTTCACCCAGACTAGCAGAACGAGACCGACTGCGAAGAGGGCAATCACCGGCGCGACGCCGATACGCGCACTCCCGCTTGCCGCCGTGACCAGCCCGATGAGGGAGGGCGCGATGAAGGCGGTGGCGCGACCGGAAAGTCCGTAGAGCCCGAAATTCTCGGTCGGCGCTTCTGGGTCGGTGTGGCGCACCATCATCGAACGGCTGGCCGATTGCAGCACCCCGCCCAGCCCGCCGATCAGGACGCCGCAGCCGAAGAAGATGGCGTCGGGCAGCGTCGACCCCTCTGCCAGCGGCATGCCGAACAGCTGTTCGCGCGACATGCCGACGATGACGATGCAGACCAGCATGAGCACGATGATGGAGCCGACGATCACGGGCTTGGGGCCCAGACGCTTGTCGAGTTTGCCGCCGATCCACGAGAACAGCGCGGAGGAAATCAGCGCCACGATCCCGAAGATGCCGATCGCTGTTAGTTCCCAATTGAGCACCAGCCGCGCATAGACGCCGCCAAAGCCGTAGAGACCGTTCAGCGCGTCGCGGTACAGCATCGAGGAGCCGAGATAGGTTGCGAGGCTGACCCGGTTCTTGAGCCGGGCGATGGAGGCGAGCACCAGCCGCACCGCGCCGGTAAAGCTGGCCCTGATGCCAGTGGGCGGACGGTCGCGGAACCACAGGAAGTAGGGTACCATGAACAAGGCGAACCAGATGGCAGTAAAGGGACCGACCGCGCGGGTGCCTTCCATCTGCGCCGGATCGAGGCCGAAGACCGGGGCAAGGCCCGCAAGAGTCTTGCCGTTGCCCTGCTCCACCAGCAGCGCGAGGACAAGCGCCAGCGAGACCAGTCCGCCGAGATAGCCGAAGGCAAAGCCCGAGCCCGAGATCTCGCCCACCTCTTCCTCGCTACCGAGATCCGGGAGCTGAGCATTGATGAAGATCAGCGCGAATTCAGCACCGATGAAGCCGACCCCGAAGGCGACGAGGCTCCACCACATGTTGGCCGCGTCGGGGGTCGCCCACCAGAGGGCGTAGGACCCGACGACGTACATGAGGCAGAAGGCGACGATCCAGCGCATCCGTCGGCCCGAGATATCGGCGAGCGCGCCGATCAGGGGGGCGCCGAGCCCGATGATCAGGCCCGTGACGGCAAGGCAGAGCGACCAGGTGCTCTGGGCCTTGGCGTCCGCCGCCGCCTCTGCAAGGCCGGTCGCGACGAAATGATCGGCTGCGACCCCTGCGAAATAGGGTCCGAAGACGAAGGTCACCAGAAGGGTGTGGTAGGGTTGGCTGGCCCAGTCGAAGAACCACCAGCCCCAGATGCGTTTGCGCCGAGAGATCTCTGCCATGTCTGCCCCGCTTCGTTTTGAGGCGATATGACAGCGGAACCCTTGACCGATCAAGCAATTCCGGGCCGCGAAACCCTTGCCCTTTTCGCCTGTGGCGCTTAGGTCATTTGACGTTTGCAAAGGGAAACCGCCGATGACGTCTCTGTTCCAGATCCTGATGATGGTCCTCAACATCGTGTGGTTCATCATCATTGCCCATGTGATCATGAGCTGGTTGATTAATTTCCAGATCCTGAACCTGCATCAGGATTTCGTGCGCCAGGTCTGGTACGGTCTGAACCGCATCCTGGAACCGATCTATGGTCCGGTCCGGCGCATCCTGCCGCCGATGGGTGGGCTCGACCTCGCGCCGCTGGTGGTGCTGATCGCGGTCGCCGCCATCAGGATCATCCTCATCAACAACGCCTACGTGTTCTACTGAGGGCGCGCCCTCTGCGCGACCTCCCGCCGGACGCGAGAAAATCCCATATCCTGTGGCTCGGGACTCTTGTTCACGGATTCTTAGTGTGTGAGACTGACTGCTAACGAGCAGACAAGAACACAAACCAAGGCCCAGCCCCCATGTCAGACGCGAAGGCGCTGTTGCGCGATGTCTTCGGATTCGATGCGTTCCGCCCCGGACAGGGCGAAATCGTCGAAGCGGTGACCGCGGGGCGCAACGTGCTGGCCATCATGCCCACGGGCGGGGGCAAGTCGCTCTGCTACCAGCTGCCCGCACTGCTGCGCGGCGGCGTGACGCTGGTGATCTCGCCGCTGATCGCACTGATGCGCGACCAGGTCCGCGCCCTGCAGGAGGCCGGTGTCAGCGCCGGTGCGCTCACCTCGGGCAACACGCCGGAAGAGAACGACGCCGTCTGGGCCGCGCTCGAGTCGGGCGATCTGAAGCTGCTCTACCTCGCGCCCGAGCGGCTTGCCTCCGGCGCCACGATGACCATGCTGCGGCGGATCGGTGTCAGCCTCGTCGCGGTGGACGAGGCCCATTGCGTCAGCCAGTGGGGCCATGACTTCCGCCCCGACTACCTGCGCATCGGGGAACTGCGGCAGGCGTTGCGCGTGCCAGTCGCGGCCTTTACCGCGACGGCGGACGCGGAAACCCAGGCTGAGATCGTCGAGAAGCTGTTCGATGGCGAACAGCCCCACACCTTTCTGCGCGGCTTTGACCGCCCGAACATCCATCTTGCCTTTGGCGCCAAGACCAGCCCGCGCCAGCAGATCCTGAGCTTTGCCGCCGCCCGCAAGGGGCAGTCCGGCATCGTCTACTGCGGGACCCGTGCCAAGACCGAAGCTCTGTCGGAGGCGCTGGCCAAGGAAGGTCACAACGCCTGCCACTATCACGGCGGGATGGAGGCCGAGGACAGGCGCATCGTCGAGACGCGGTTTGCCCGCGAGGACGGGCTGATCGTGGTGGCCACGGTCGCCTTCGGCATGGGCGTGGACAAGCCCGACATTCGCTGGGTCGCCCACGCGGACCTGCCCAAGAGCATCGAGGCCTATTACCAGGAGATCGGCCGCGCCGGGCGCGATGGCGGACCTGCAGAAACGCTGACGCTTTATGGCCCGGATGACATCCGCCTGCGCCGCGCGCAGATTGACGAAGGGCTCGCCCCACCGGAACGCCGTGCCGCCGACCATGCCCGGCTGAACGCCCTTCTGGGCCTTGCCGAGGCACTGGATTGCCGCCGCAAGAAGCTGCTTGGCTATTTCGGCGAGACTGCCGAGGCCTGTGGTCACTGCGACCTCTGCGAAACACCGCCCGAGGTCTTCGATGCCACGACAGCCGTCCGCAAGGCGCTCTCGGCGATCCTGCGCACCGAGGAATGGTTCGGATCGGGTCACCTGATCGACATCCTGACCGGGACCGAGACCGACAAGATCCGCGCCCGCCGCCACGATGAACTGCCGACCTACGGCGTCGGGACGGAATACGACCGCCGCCAGTGGCAGGCCGTGTTCCGGCAGATGATGGGTCACGACCTCGTGCGACCCGATCCCGAGCGGCACGGCGCCCTGCGCATGACCGAGGCCGCGCGTCCGATCCTGCGAGGCGAGGCCGAGATCCTGCTGCGCAAGGACTCGCTGTCCAAGGCGGCGACGCGCCGCCCCGCCGCGAAGGAACTGGTGTCGGAGGAAGACGCGCCGTTGCTCTCGGCGCTGAAAGCCAAACGTCGCGCGCTGGCCGAGGAAGCCCGCGTGCCCGCCTATGTCATCTTCAACGACCGCACCCTCGTCGAAATGGCCGAGAAACGCCCCGCGACTCTGGACGAGATGGCCCGGATCGGCGGCGTCGGCTCGAAGAAGCTGGAGCGCTACGGCGACATGTTCCTCGAAGTGATCACCGGGGCCCAGACCGGCGAGGTCCACCCGATGCGCCGCAAGCTCGCCGGGCGGGCGGCGGGCACGGTCTATGACCAGCTGCTGGAGGTGCAGGCGGAACTGTCGCGCGGGTCCGGCGGAACCGACAAGCCGCTCAGCTGTTCTGCCTCGCAGCTCGCCAAGGTCGCCCAGTTGCGCGACAGCGACGAGCAGGCGTTGGAACGGCTGCTGGGCGAGCGCCGTGCCGAGCGTTTCGGCGCCGCCTTTCTGGATGTCTTGCGCGCGGCCAGCTAATCCCCCGCGTCACGGCATTTTGGACACAAGAACTGTTGATCCCCGTCCCGCGCACCGCTACATCTGGCGCGGAACAAACCGGGGGTAAAACATGCTGGTGGTGATCTCTCCGGCCAAGCGGCTGGACTGGGCGGAACGTGACGTGGCGGCGACCGAGCCTGCCTTTCAGGACGATGCCATCCGCCTTGCCAAAACCGCACGCAACCTGACGCTGGGCGATCTTCAGAAGCTGATGGACATCAGCCCCGACCTTGCCCGTCTGAACAGGGACCGGTTCCGTGCCTTCCAGGATGCTCCCGAAGCCGAAGTGACGCGCCCTGCCGCGCTCGCCTTTGCGGGCGACACCTACCTCGGGCTCGAAGCTGCCTCGCTCGACGCCGACGAGATGGCCTGGGCCCAGGACCGGCTGCGCATTCTCTCCGGTCTGTACGGACTGCTGCGGCCGCTGGACGCGATCCAGCCCTACCGGCTGGAAATGGGCAGCCGGCTTAAGACCCGGCGAGGGGCATCGCTCTACGACTACTGGCGTGATGTGCCGGCCAAGGCGCTGAACGCGCAGGCCGAGGCGACCGGGTCCGATGTGCTGGTGAACTGCGCCAGCCAAGAGTACTTCGGCGCGGTCGATCTCAAGGCACTGAAACCGCGGGTGATCACGCCGCAGTTCATGGAAGACAAGAACGGCACGCCCAAGATCGTCAGCTTCTTCGCCAAGCGGGCGCGCGGCGCGATGGCGCGATTCATCGTGCAGAACCGGCTGACCGATCCCACGGCGATTACCGAGTTCGACAGCGGCGGTTACGTCTATCGCCCCGACCTTTCCGCCACCGACAAACCGGTCTTTGTCCGCCCCTACGACTCAGCTTCCTGAACCGGTTCGAGCGGGCAGGTCCCGACCGGGCGGAATTCCTCGATCCGGTCGCGGATCAGGGCCTTGCGCAACGGCTTGGTCATGAACCGGTCGAGCCCGGCCGAGAGGATATCCTCGGCCTCGCCCTCCATCGCATGGGCGGTCAGGGCAATGATGGGCACTTGGGTTCCCAGCCGCTTCTCGAGCCGGCGTATCTCGCGGGTTGCCTCCCTTCCATCCATCCCCGGCATCGAGATATCCATGAAGATCAGATCGGGCTGGAAGGCGCCGTAGAGGTCCACCGCCTCGATCCCGTTGCTGGCAAAGGCCAGTTCGATGGCGAGGTCCTTGGTCATCTTGCGGAAAACGAGCTGATTGGTGAGATTGTCCTCGGCGGCGAGGACGCGCATCGGGCGTTGGTCGTGCGGGGCTCTGCCCCCCCTCGGCACCAGATCAACCGCCCCTGACGTGGTCGCCCCGATAGCGGCGGCGGGCAACTCTCCGGTCACAGGATCGCGCGCGTCGAGCAGCGCCGCGATGGCCGCCAGCCGCCCGAACAGGTCGCTGCGCGGATAGGGTTCCTGCAACAATCCCTGCACGTGGCGATAGGCAGGATCGCTCTGGGCAAAGGTGGGGTTGCCACTGAGCAGGAGGAACGGCACCTGCGGCACGTTCCGTAGTCGCAGTGCCTCGGCAAGTTCGAGGCCGTCCATATCGGGCATGTTGTGGGCGCTGACGACCAGCCCAGTCTGGACATCCACCTTCTCCAGCGCCTCTGCGCCGGAGTCGCACAGGGTGACCTCTGCCCCGAGCTGACCCAGCTGCTTGGCGAGGATCTGGCGATGAACCTGCCGCTCGTCCACCACCAGCACCCGCCGCAGGGCAGGGTGCAGGACCGGCGGCGCGGGCTGTTCGCCCTCGTCCATCGGCAGCACGAGGCGGAAGCCGAAACACGATCCCTCGCCCTCGGTGCTTTCGACCCAGACCGAGCCCTCCATCATCTCGATCAGGCGCCGGGTGATGGCAAGGCCCAGTCCTGTCCCCTCGAACTCGCGGCTGCTCTCGCCGTTCACCTGATTGAACTCGCCAAACACGTAGTCGACCTTGTCCTCGGCAATGCCGATGCCGGTATCCTCGATCACCACGTGAACCGCGCAGCCCGGTTGCCCGGTTTCGCTGACGCCGGTCACACGGATCAGCACGTGCCCTTCGGTAGTGAACTTGACCGCGTTGCCGACGAGGTTGGTCAGGATCTGGCGGATGCGCCCGGGATCGCCGATGAACAGCGTCGGCAGGAACAGGTCGTAATCGACCAGCAGCGCCAGCCCCTTGTCGCGGGCCGTGGGCTGCAACAGCATCACGACCTCGTGGATGCAGCGTTCGAGGTCGAAGGACTCGGGGTGCAGTTGCAGCTTTTCCGCCTCGATCTTTGAATAGTCGAGCACGTCATTGATGATGACCAGCAAGGCCTCGGCCGAGCTCTTGATCGTTTTGGCATAGAGGCGCTGTTCCTCGTTCATGTCGGTGTCGAACAGCAGTTCCGCCATGCCGACCACGCCATTCATCGGCGTGCGTATCTCGTGGCTCATGTTGGCGAGAAAGGTCGACTTTGCGCGATTGGCCATCTCCGCCTTCTCGCGGGCGCCCTCCAGTTCGGCCTCGTGGCGCACCGAATCCGTGATGTTCAGGGCAAGGCTGACCATATCGCCGTCATGCCCGCGCTGGTCGATCAGCCGGATGAATTCGCCGTTCCACCAGCGCACCACCACCGGTTCGGGGCTGGCGAGTTGCCAGCGTTCGCTCATCATCGTGCGCCAGCCCGCCGGGCTGAGCTCGCCGGTGTCGACCAGCCCCTCGTCCGTCAGCAGTTGCAGGATGCGGGCGTAGGACACTCCCGGTGCCACTTCCTCCAGCCCGTCGAAAGCGCTGATGTAGGCGGCGTTGGCCGCGATCATCAGACCGTCGGCATCGAAGAAGGCAAAACCGTCCTCGATCGCCTGGATCGACAGCCAGAGCCGCCGTTCGGCGATCTGGATCTTTTCGTGGGCCACGGTGAGGTCGGACTTTACCCGCGCATTCTCGTCCCGGACGGTGGCGACCTCGGCGCGGGTCTCGCCGATCTGCCGCGTGAGGGCCAGTGCGTGCCGCCCGAGCTTGCGATTGGCGGCCGAGAGTTCGGCCTGCTTGAGTTCCAGGAGCCGTTCTGCCGCGAGACGGGCGCGCCGCTCCTCGGCAAGTTTGTTCGCAAGGCTCATTGCCCCAGAATCTCCGACGGTTCAGAACGGCCAATCTCCCCCCGCGCTTATCCCGCGACTCGGTGAACATGAGCTTAAGCCTCGCGGGCTGCGGGGAATCCTTGCCAACCCAGAGGGCGCGTGCGACCCTGTTGGACATTGCAGGAGGATCCCATGAAGCGCTTTGTTTTGGCAGCACTTTTCACTCTGGTTTGTGGGCTTTTCCCCGCGATGTCGACCCGTGCACAGGACGCCGTTCCCGAGTTTCGCTACGTGGTCACCCGGAACATGGATTTCTACGGCGCGGACCTCGACGCGCTCTTCGATACCGACCTGCAAAGCTGCATACGGGCCTGTAGCGCAACCAGCCAGTGCAGCGCCTTCACCTACAACTCAAGGTCGCGCGCCTGCTTTCCAAAACGCGCAGTAAGCGAACGCAAGCCCTACGAGGGGGCCATCTCGGCCCTGCGTGTCGCCACCGATCCCACCACCCGCGACGCGGCACGGTCGCGGTCTGCCGCGCTCGGGTTTCTGGGCGAGTCCGATCTTTCTGAGGCGGCCCGGCTGGGGCGTGAACTGGGCCTGCTGCACTCGGCCGGTGACAACGACCTTGCCACCCTTCTTGACGCTGCTCGTGCCCGCAGCGCCGAGAACAAGCCGGTGGCCGCGATGGCGTGGACCGGCGCGGCGGTTTCGCTGAGCGATCGGGCCGACCTTTGGGTGGACTATGCACATCGTCTGTTGACGCTGAAGGGCGACCAGACCCATTCCGAGCGCGATTACCGTCAGCGGGCGCTGACCGCCGCGATCAACGGATACCTGCGCGGCGATACCCCCGGCATTCGCGCCTCGGCTCTCTTCGAAATGGCGCAGGCGCTCGAGGCGCTTGGCCGGGGGCGCGCGATGATCCCCGCGCTGCGGCTGGCGCTGGACGAGCAGCCCCGCGACGATTTCGAACGGATGCTGGAGGAGGCCATCGGCAAGTACGGCTTCCGCATCACCGACACGCGGGTGGACCAGGACAGCGCCACACCGCGCATCTGCGCCGAATTCAGCGAGCCACTGGCCAAGACCGGAGTCGACTACGAACCCTATGTCCAGATGCCGCAGTCGGGTCTGGTCGTGGTGGCCGAGGGCAAGGACCTCTGCATCGACGGCGTGGAACATGGCCAGCGCTACCGGGTGACCTTCCGCAAGGGGCTGCCCGCCGCCAGCGGCGAGACGACGTGGAAGGACGTCGAGGTGACGCAATACGTTCGCGACCGCTCGCCCTCGGTCAGCTTTCCGGGCCGCGCTTATGTCCTGCCCAAGGCGGCGGACGTGGCCCTGCCGGTCGATACGGTCAACACCGCGACGCTCGACCTTGCCCTGCGCAAGGTCAGCGACCGCAACCTGCTGCGCGCCGTGCAGGACAACTACTTTGGCCGCCCGCTGAGCCAGTGGGAGCTGGAAACATTCTCGACCGAGATCGCCGAGGAAATCTGGACCGGCAGCGCCGATGTCGGCAACGAGCTGAACCGCGACATGACCACCCGCCTGCCGATGGGCGAGGCGATTGCCGGTCAGGCGCCCGGCATCTATGCGCTGACCGCCAGCATTCCCGGCGCCGACCCCTACGAGGATGCCGGGGCGACGCAGTGGTTCGTCCTGACCGACCTCGGGATTTCGACCGTTTCGGGTACTGACGGACTTGATGTCATGGTGCGCGGGCTGTCGGACGCCAAGGCGCGGAACGGTGTCGAGGTGCGGCTGGTGTCGCGTGCCAATGCCGTCCTCGCCACCGCCACGACAGATGCCGAGGGGATCGCCCGTTTCGCCGCAGGTCTGACCCGCGGCACCGGCGGGGCCGCGCCCGCCATGGTACTCGCCAACGCGGGCGACGATGACTTTGCCTTTCTCAGCCTGACCGACCCTGCCTTCGACCTCTCCGATCGCGGCGTCGAAGGCCGCGCGCCCGCCGGGCCGGTCGATGTCTTCCTGACCACCGACCGTGGCGCCTACCGTGCAGGCGAAACGATCCACGCCACCGCCCTGTCCCGCGATGCCGGGATCAAGGCCATCGAGGGCCTGCCCCTGATCGCGATCCTGACCCGGCCCGACGGGGTCGAATACCGCCGCGTCGTCTCGGATGGCGGCAATGCCGGGGGGCATGTCTTTGATTTCGCCACCGGCCCCACGGTGCCACGCGGCACTTGGCGGCTCGACATCAAGACCGATCCGAAGGCGGACGCCGTTGCGACGCAGACCCTGCTGGTCGAGGATTTCCTGCCCGAGCGCATCGACTACGACCTCGCCCTGCCCGCCGGGCCGATCCGCCCGGGCGATACCCCGCCGCTGACCGTCGAGGCGCGCTACCTGTTCGGAGCCCCCGGCGCGGACCTGAGCGTCGAAGGGCAGGTGGTTCTGCGCCCGACGCGGACGCTTGCGGCCTGGCCCGGATATGTCTTTGGCCGACATGACAGCGAAAGCACCCCGCGCAGCGGCTACTTCGGCGGCGCGCGCACGGATGCGGCTGGCCTGGCCACCGTGGCGCTCGATCTGCCGCAGTACGACAGCGAAGGGCGGCCGCTGGAGCTGACGGTGATCGCACGCGTGGCAGACGGCGGCGCCCGCCCGGTCGAGCGGCGCCTGACCGCGCCGCTCCTGCCCGACAGCGCGGTGATCGGGATCAAGCCGATGTTCGACGACGTGGTGGCCGAGGGGACCGAGGCCGCGTTCGAGGTGATCTCCCTCGCGCCGGACATGACCCCCGCCCCGATGCGGGTGAAGTGGACGCTGAACCGGGTCGAGACGCGCTATCAATGGTACCAGCTTTACGGCGACTGGAACTGGGAGCCGGTGACGCGCCGCAGCCGGATCGCAACCGGCGAGGCGGATCTCGCGGGCGCGCCGCTGAGCCTGTCCGAAAAGGTCGACTGGGGCCAATACGAGCTGGTGGTCGAGTCGGTCGGCGGCGACTACACCTCGGCCTCGACGACCTTCTACGCGGGCTGGTACGCACCCGCCGATTCCACCGCGACTCCGGACCGGCTGGAGCTGTCGCTCGACCGGCCGGACTACACGGTCGGCGATACCGCGACGCTGCGCATCGTCCCGCGCGCGGCTGGTACGGCGCTGATCTCGGTGCTGTCCAATCACGTGATCCACCGCGAGGCGGTCGAGGTGCCCGCGGGCGAGAGCCGCATTCCCCTGTCCGTGACCGCTGACTGGGGAACCGGCGCCTATGTAACCGCAACGCTGATCCGGCCGATGGACGTGGCCGCTGGCCAGAACCCGGCCCGGAGCATGGGTGTGGCCCATGCCGCGATTGCCCCAGGTGACAAGGCACTGACCGTCAGCATCGACGCTCCGGAGGTTGCGGAGCCGCGCCAGACGCAAGAGATCTCGGTCTCTGTCGCAGGCGCGACCGAGGGCGACGCTGTCTATCTCACCCTCGCCGCGGTGGATGTCGGTATCCTCAACCTCTCCGGGTTCAAGAGCCCCGACCCGCAGGGCTATTACTTCGGCCAGCGGCGGCTGGGTGCTGAACTGCGCGATGTCTATGGCCGGTTGATCGACGGCATGAACGGAGCAATGGGCACCGTGCGGTCGGGTGGCGATGCCGACCAGGGCGCGCGGCTGCAATCGCCCCCGCCGACGCAGGATCTCGTCGCCTCGTTCTCGGGGCTGGTCCGGGTCGGCGCCGATGGTACCGCCAAGGTCGCCATCCCCCTGCCCGCCTTCAACGGCACCGTGCGGCTGATGGCCGTGGCCTGGTCGCCCCGCGCCGTCGGACAGGCGGAACGGGACATGATCGTGCGCGACCCGGTGGTGGTGACCGCCTCGGTTCCGCGCTTCCTCGCCCCCGGTGACCAGAGCCGCATCCTGCTGGAGGTCGTCCATGCCGATGGACCTTCGGGCGAGATGTCGCTGTCGCTCGCGAACGTGGGCAAGGAGTTGACCATCGCGCAGGGGCCGGGAACCTTCACGCTCGGCGACAAGGCCAAGGCACGGTTTCAGATTCCGGTCTCGGCCAGCGCCGTGGGCGATCCGAGTTTCGACGTGGTTCTGACGACCCCGGGCGGCGAAGTTCTGACGCAGACGCTGCGCCTGCCGGTGCGCGCGAACGATCCGGTGGTGTCGCAGACCCGCCGATTTGCCCTCGCCGCCGGAGATACCTTTGCCTTTACCGATGACGTCTTTGCCGGACTGCGCACCGGCACCGGACGCGCGATCCTCTCGGCCGGGCCGCTGGCGCGGTTCGACGCGCCAGGGCTGCTGAACGCGCTCGACAGCTACCCCTATGGCTGCACCGAGCAGGTGACCTCCAAGGCGCTGCCGCTGCTCTACCTGTCCTCGGTCGCGCAGGCGTCCGGACTTGGCGCAGGGCCCGACGTGCAGGAGCGGGTGGACGCCGCCATCGCGCGGGTGTTGACCCGGCAGGCACCGAACGGGGCCTTTGGCCTGTGGCAGCCGGAATCCGGCGACTTCTGGCTCGATGCCTACGTCAGCGACTTCCTGACCCGGGCGCGGGCCGAAGGCTATCGCGTTCCGGACCTGCCGATGCGCATGGCGCTCGACAACCTGCGCAACCGGGTGAACTACGCACCCGACTTCGACCGGGGCGGCGAGGACGTCGCCTATGCGCTTCTCGTTCTCGCACGCGAAGGTGCGGCAGCCATCGCCGACCTGCGCTACTACGCGGACGTGAAGGGCAACAGCTTTGCGACCCCGCTTGCCGCCGCGCAGATCGGGGCGGCGCTCGCTGCCTATGGCGATCAGGGGAGGGCCGACATGATGTTCGCCCGCGCCGGGCAGATGCTCTCGCAGCGGCAGGCCGAGGCGCCACTCTGGCGCGCGGACTACGGCACCGACCTGCGCGACTCGGCGGCGGTGCTGGCGCTGGCGACCGAGGCTGGCAGCACCGCGCTGCCGACCGAGTCCCTTGTCCAGCGGGTCACCGGAACCGACCAGCGGCTGTCGACGCAGGAGGCGAGCTGGACCCTGATTGCGGCGCAGGCCCTGATCAAGCGGCCCGAGGAGTCGGGTCTGCGGGTCAACGGTGCGGCGGTGACCGGTCCCTTTGTGCAGGTGCTGGAAGATGACGGGAGCCAGCGCGCGCTCGCCATTTCCTCCGCCGACGGCAAGGCGACCGACATCACCCTGACCACGATGGGCATACCCGAGGTCGCGCCCGAGGCGGGGGGCACCGGATATGCCATCGAACGGCGCTACTACGATATGGACGGGAACGCGATCAGCGGCTCCGAGTTCGCGGTCGGGGACAGGTTCGTCGCTGTTCTCACGGTCAAGCCTTTCGAAAACAGCGAGGCGCGCCTGATGATCGACGATCCGCTGCCCGCCGGGGTCGAGATCGACAACCCGAACCTCCTGCGTTCGGGCGAGGTGGGCGCGCTTGGCTGGCTGCAACCGACGGACGCGCGCCATGCCGAATTCCGTTCGGACCGGTTCATTGCGGCGGTGGATCACTACGGCACCGGCACGGTCACGCTGGCCTACATCGCCCGCGCCGTCACGCCCGGCCGGTTCTATCATCCCGCGGCCTCGGTCGAGGACATGTACCGCCCCCGTTACCGCGCGCGGACCGGGGCGGGCCAGCTGACGGTCACGGAATGAGCGAGGAGCATGGCATACTGGCGATGGCCCACTGGCGGCGGCTCGACTGCGAAGGTACCGACCGCTGTTCGCTGGCCCATGCCGACAATGGCTGGCTGCTGACCGGGCAGGCACGCTGGGGCGGAGCGCATCCGGGGGAGATGAGTTATGCCGTGCGCTGCGACGAAAACTGGCTGACCCTCTCCGCCGATATCTCGGGGCGGGTGGAGGGCGAGAAGATCGCTCTGCGGATCGCGCGCGAGCAGCACGCGTGGCGGGTGAACGACGCCGAGCAGCCCCAGCTTGACGGCTGCACCGACATCGACCTCAGCTTTACCCCGGCAACGAACCTGATGCCGGTGCGGCGCCTTGCGGGCAACGGACCTGCCGCGCTGCCGGCCCGCGCCGCCTGGCTGGTGCCGGACCTGAGCGGGCTCGCCGTGCTGGAGCAGACCTACACCCTGCAGGACGATGGCCGGGTCGAATACGTCTCGCCGAACTTTCGAGCCCCGCTCGAGGTTCACGACTGCGGTTTCGTGACCCGCTATCCCGGCCTCTGGGAAGGCTGGGTCGATGCCTAGACCGGCGCCCGTCCTCGCCGGACTGGTGCTTGCGCTGGGATTGGGCGCGGCGGTGCGGGACGGTATGGATCGCTGGATCGACCGGACGGACCTGCCCCTGACCCTCGCCGAGACCTCGCAGGAAATGCGCGGCCGCGACGGAGACCTGCTGCGCGCCTATCAGGTTGGCGACGGTATCTGGCGGCTCGACGTGCAGCCGGGCGAGGTGGATCCGACCTATGTCGCCATGCTGATCCGCTACGAGGACAAGCGTTTCCTGACCCATCACGGCGTCGACCCGTTGGCGATGCTGCGAGCGGCAGGGCAGGCCATCGGGAACGGCGGAGTGATCTCGGGGGGCTCCACCCTCACCATGCAGGTCGCCCGGTTGCTGGAGGACGGCCCGACCGGACGCTGGAACGGCAAGCTGCGGCAGATGCGTGTGGCGATGGCGCTCGAACGGCGGTTGAGCAAGGAAGAGATCCTGCGGCTCTACCTGATCCACGCACCCTATGGCGGCAACATCGAAGGGGTACGTGCAGCGAGCCTCGCGTGGTTCGGAAAGGAACCACGGCGCCTCACCCCGTCCGAAGCGGCCCTGCTGATCGCTCTGCCCCAGTCGCCCGAAACGCGCCGACCCGACCGGTTCCCGGAGCGGGCGCTCGACGCCCGTAACCGGGTGCTGGACCGGCTGTTTTCGCAGGGCGCGTTGACCACGGAATCCCTGAATGCCGCAACGCAGCAAAAGATCCCGGAAGCGCAGCATGACTTCCCCCGTCTCGCCGCACACCTCGGGGATTCGCTGCGCAGCGAAGACCCTGTCGGACACCGCCACGACATGACCATTGACGCTGCGCTGCAGCGTTCCCTCGAGCGCCTTACGGCCGATGCCGCCCGACGCGCGGGACCGAACCTGTCCATCGCGCTGATCGCCGCCGACTACACCACCGGCGAGATCCTCGCCTCGGTCGGATCGCCCGATTACAGCAACGCGGGAGGGCGCGAGGGGTATGTCGACATGACCCGCGCGATCCGCTCGCCCGGGTCGCTGCTCAAGCCGCTGATCTACGGGCTTGCCTTCGATCAGGGCCTCGTTCACCCGGAAACATTGATAAATGACGGGCCCGTCGCCTTTGGCCAATACGCGCCACAGAACTTCGACGGGACGTTCCGCGGCGACATCCGGGTCCGCGAGGCGCTGCAGCAATCGCTGAACATCCCGGTGGTCAAGCTCACCGATGCGCTAGGCCCCGCCCGCCTCGTCTCGGCGCTGGAGCGGTCGGGCGCCGAACTGCACATCCCCGGTGGCAGGCCCGGACTCGCGGTTTCGCTGGGCGGCCTCGGGGTCAGCCTGCACGATCTGGTCCAGCTTTATGCTGCGCTTGCGAACGGCGGCGCGGGATTTTCGCTGCGCAGCGAAATTTCGCAACCGCGCAGCGAAATGCCACGCCTGATCTCGGCCGAGGCGGCGTGGCAGGTGGGCAATATCCTCGCCGGTCTGACCCCGCCACCGGGTGCGCCCTCGGGCGTTCTGGCCTACAAGACCGGCACCTCTTACGGGCACCGCGACGCATGGGCGATCGGCTATGACGGGCGCCACGTGGTCGGCGTCTGGATGGGACGGCCCGACGGGACGCCGGTGCCCGGCGCATTTGGCGGCGACCTTGCGGCACCCGTCCTGTTCGAAGCTTTCGGCCGGCTCAAGCCCGGCTTCGACCGGCTGCCGCCGCCTCCGCCCGCCACCCTGATCGTCGGCTCGGCCGAACTGCCCCGCCCCCTGCAACGGTTTCGCCCGCGCGATGCCGCCTTCGCCGAACCGGCAGACGCGCTGCGGCTGACCTTTCCACCGGATGGCGCGCGGCTTGCCCTCGCGGGCGCACCCGTCACGCTCAAGCTGCGCGGCGGCGCGGCGCCCTTCACCGTGCTGGCGAACGGACGGCCCGTGGCAACAGGCCGACATGATCGAGAGATCGCCCTGCCCGACCTCGATCCCGGCTTCTCCACCATCGTCGTGCTGGACGGTGTCGGAGGCTCTGCCCGGGTCTCCCTCAGGCTGGATCAATAGACCTGCGAAACCTGACGAGGGCTTGATCTATCGGGCCGCTTCGCACAGGGTCCGCGCAACCGAAAACAAGGAGACTGCATGATGCGTACCCGTGCTGCCGTGGCCCTCGAGGCCGGTAAACCGCTCGAAATCATGGAAGTGAATCTCGATGGTCCGAAGGCTGGCGAAGTGCTGGTCGAGATCAAGGCGACCGGCATCTGCCACACCGACGAGTTCACCCGTTCGGGCGCTGACCCGGAGGGGCTGTTCCCCTGCATCCTCGGCCACGAGGGCGCGGGCGTCGTCGTCGAGGTGGGTGAAGGCGTCACCACGCTGAAGCCGGGCGATCACGTGATCCCGCTCTACACCCCGGAATGCCGCGAGTGCCCGTCGTGCCTGTCGGGCAAGACCAACCTTTGCACCGCGATCCGCAACACGCAGGGCCAGGGCCTGATGCCGGATGGCACCACGCGCTTCTCGATGCTGGATGGCACCCCGATCTATCACTACATGGGCTGCTCGACCTTCGCCAACCACACCGTGATGCCCGAGATCGCGCTGGCCAAGGTGCGGGAAGACGCGCCTTTCGACAAGATCTGCTACATCGGCTGCGGCGTTACCACCGGCATCGGCGCCGTGATCAACACCGCGGGCGTCGAGATCGGCTCGACCGCGGCGGTCTTCGGCCTCGGCGGCATCGGCCTGAACGTAATCCAGGGCCTGCGTATGGCGGGTGCGGACATGATCATCGGCGTCGATCTGAACGACGACAAGGCCGAGATGGCCAAGAAGTTCGGCATGACCCACTTCGTGAACCCCTCGAAGGTCGAGAACACGGTGCAGGAGATCGTGAACCTGACCAAGCGCGGCGCGGACCAGATCGGCGGCGTGGACTATTCCTTCGACGCCACCGGCAACGTGAAGGTGATGCGCGACGCGCTCGAATGCTCGCACCGCGGCTGGGGCGTGTCGGTGATCATCGGCGTGGCCCCGGCAGGCGCCGAGATTTCGACCCGTCCGTTCCAGCTGGTTACCGGCCGGGTCTGGAAGGGCACGGCATTCGGCGGCGCCAAGGGCCGGACCGACGTGCCGAAGTTCGTCGACTGGTACATGGACGGCAAGATCGAGATCGACCCGATGATCACGCACACGCTTAGCCTCGACGACATCAACGAGGGCTTCGACCTGATGCACGAGGGCAAGTCGATCCGCGCGGTCGTCGAATACTGATCCACCAGCAACGGGACAGAGAGGCACCGGCCAGCCAGGCCGGTGCCTTTTTCGTTGCCGTGTCCGTCAAAAGGGGCGTGGGCGGGGAGTTCGGGAGTGAGGGGCGCTGCCCCTCACGCTCCCCGGGATACTTGAAACCCAAAGAAGCGGGGAGGCGGGACGGGTTCTGGCCGGGGCACGCGGATGAGGAGACTCCCTGCTATCGGCTTGCAGCCGCCGGAGAGGTGATTAACTTCGACAGCGGGGCGGCGCTATCCCGTGGTCGCCTGCAAGCCCGATGGGAGAGACCGATGTACACGAAGTTCGACGGCGACGACGAGGATACCCCGAAGAAGGACGACGAGGCGCAGGCCTCGGGACGGGTGGACAACCTGTTCTTCAAATCGCGCAACGTGATCATCGCGGGCGAGATCAACGACAAGCTGGCGCAGCGCGCGGTCACGCATCTCTTTGCGCTGGCCGAGGAAAGCGACGACCCGATCAACGTGTTCATCTCCTCGCCCGGCGGTCATGTGGAATCCGGCGACATGGTGCATGACGTGATCAAGTTCATCCGCCCCACGGTGCGTACCATCGGTTCTGGCTGGGTGGCGAGCGCCGGCGCGCTGATCTTCGTCGGGGCGCAGAAGGAGAACCGGTACTGCCTGCCCAACACCCGCTTCCTGCTGCACCAGCCCTCGGGCGGGATTCGCGGGCAGGTCAGCGACCTGATGATCCAGGCCGAACAGATCCGCATCATGTCGGAGCGGTTCCACAAGCTGTTCGCCGAGGCCACCGGCCAGACGCAGGAGCGCATCGCCGAGGACACGCAGCGTGACTTCTGGCTGAAGGCGCACGAGGCCAAGGATTACGGGCTGGTCGGCAAGATCATCTCGACCGTGGACGAACTGGGCTGAGCTGACATGACCCTGACGATCCGGCAGGCCGCCGCAGCGGACGATGACGCCATCTGGGCAATCCTGAAACCGGCCATCGAGTCCGGCGAGTTCTTTACCGCCGATCCGGCGGGCGGACGCGCGGGCGGGTTCGACTACTGGCGGGGCCCGGGTGCGGTGAACTTCGTCGCGGAACTGGAGGGCCGGATCGTCGGGACCTATTACGTCAAGCCGAACCAGAACGCGAAGGGCAATGCCGGGCACGTGTGCAACGCCGGTTATTGCACCTCGCCCGAGGCGCGGGGGCATGGTGTGGCGCAGGCCATGCTGTCGCATTCGCTGGAGGAGGCGAAGCGACGCGGGTTCCGGGCGATGCAGTACAATTTCGTCGTCTCCACCAATACGCGCGCCATCGACACCTGGACGCGGGCGGGCTTCGAGACGGTGGGCCGCCTGCCGCTGGCCTTTCACCACCCGCGCGAGGGCTACGTCGATGCGCTGGTGATGTTCCGCCCCCTCTGAGCGGTTGCACCTCCTCCCGGTATCGTAGAGGGTGACCGCGAAACCGGGAGATCATCATCATGGCCCAGAACCAGGATGTACCGCTGCTCGCGGTGCTCATCGACGCCGACAATATCTCGGCAAAGTACGCCGAGGCGATGTTCGAGGAAATCGCCTCGTTCGGCGAGGCCAGCATCCGCCGCATCTACGGCGATTTCTCCGGCGGCGGACCGCAGGGCTGGACCAAGGACAAGCTGGCGGCGCTCGCCATAGTCCCGCACCAGCAGTTCGCCAATACCACCGGCAAGAACGCCAGCGACATCGGGCTGGTGATCGATGCGATGGACATCCTGCACTCGGGGCGGTTCGACGGCTTCGTGCTGATCTCCTCCGACAGCGATTTCACCCGGCTCGCCAGCCGCATCCGGGAACAGGGGCTGGACGTCTACGGCATGGGGATGCGCAAGACGCCGGCGGCCTTCGTGAAGGCCTGCAAACGGTTCATCTACGTCGAGAACCTGATGAACGACCCGGTCAAGACCAAGCCGCGGCAGGACAAGGTTGCGGAGGACGGCGAGGCGCCCGCCGAGATGGAGGACCCCACCAAGCTGGTGATCCGCGCAATGGATGCCATCGGGCAGGAGGACGAGTGGTTCTCGCTGGGTCAGGTCGGCCAGTATATCACCGCCTCGAACCCGGATTTCGATACCCGCAGCTATGGCAAGAAGAAGCTGAGCGACCTGATCCGCGAGCTGAAGCGGTTCGAGACCAAGCGGGGCGACGGCAACCAGCTGCTGGTGCGCCGGGTCGACTAGAGCCTGCTCTTGTCGGTGCCGTAGCGCGCGAGGAACGTCTTTACCGCGTTCTCGACCACGGCCTCGATCTCTTCGTCGGTGAAGGTTTTCTGCACGCCGAAGACGAGGCGGGTCCAGAGCCGGACCTTGCAGAGTTCCCCGAACTGTTCGGCCGCAATATCGACGTCGTCGATGTCGAGGAAACCCTTCTCGATCCCGCGTTGCAGGAATTCGCAGATGCGCCGTTTTCCCTCGGCCGGACCGTGGTGATAGAAGGTCTGCCCGAGTTCGGGAAAGCGCTCGCTCTCGGCCACGCAGATGCGGAAGCACTGCTGGGTGAAGTCCGAGAGCAGGAAACGCACAATGTGATGGGCCGCGACCCGCAGGTTCTGTCCCGGGGGCGCCTCCTCGTCGATCAGGCTGACGGTGTTCTCGGCCATGCGCTCGCACTCCAGCCGGGCGACCTCGAGGAAGAGCAGGCGCTTGTCGGGGAAGTAGCTGTAGAGCGTCGCCTTGGAGACCCCGGCGGCCCTGGCGATGTCATCCACGCTGGCCCCTTCGAAGCCGTCGCTGAGGAAGACCTGCCGCGCACCGGCAATGACCTGATCGAATTTGCGTCCGGTGCGCAGGATCGCCGATGCATCGTTCATTGCTGTCTCGCTCTGCTGGATGGTCCAGTGTAAACCGAACTGTTCACTTTCAACAACTCCCGGGAGACATGGTTGCCACTCCGGATGAATAGGTTATATTTAGAATAATTCTAATACTGGACAGCAAATGAACTTCCTGACATCGAGAAAGCGTTTCTCCGACCTGACCGAGCGCGAGATCATCGCGCTGGCCGTCTCGTCGGAAGAGGACGATGCCCGCATCTACCGCGGCTATGCCGAGACCCTGCGCGCGGATTACCCGGCGACCGCCCGCATGTTCGAGGGTATGGCCGCCGAGGAGGACCAGCATCGGGCCCGGCTGATCGCCCTGCACGAACAGCGATTCGGGCCGACCATCCCGCTGATCCGCCGTGAGCACGTGGCTGGCTACTACAACCGGCGGCCGATCTGGTTGGTCGAGAACCTCGGGATCGACCGGATCCGCGAGGAAGCGGAGATGATGGAGCGCGATGCCGAACGCTTCTACATCGAGGCGGCCAAGCGCACGAGCGATGCGACCACGCGCAAGCTGCTGGGCGATCTCGCGGCGGCCGAGGCCAGCCACGAGCGCACAGCCGCGCACCTGATGGAAGAACACGTCGGGCCCGAGGCGCGGGATGCCGAGGCGGCAACCTCGCACCGGCAGTTCGTGTTGACCTGGGTCCAGCCGGGGCTGGCGGGGCTGATGGACGGCTCGGTCTCGACGCTGGCGCCGATCTTTGCCACCGCCTTTGCCACGCAGGACCCGTGGACCACCTTCCTCGTCGGTCTTGCCGCCTCGGTCGGGGCGGGGATCTCGATGGGCTTTACCGAGGCCGCGTCCGACGATGGCGAACTGTCCGGGCGCGGCTCTCCGGTCAAGCGCGGGCTGGCCTCGGGGGTGATGACCGCCGTTGGCGGGCTGGGCCACGCCCTGCCCTATCTCATCCCGCATTTCTGGACCGCCACCGCAATCGCCTTTGTCGTCGTTTTCTGCGAGCTCTGGGCCATCGCATGGATCCAGAACCGCTACATGGAGACGCCCTTCTTTCGTGCCGCGTTTCAGGTGGTTCTGGGCGGCGCGCTGGTGCTGGCGGCGGGCATCCTGATCGGCAGTGGCTGAAATCTGGCAGAAACGAAAACGCCCGGCCAATCGGCCGGGCGCTGCGTGTCAGTGTCTAGGGTGGCGAGAGGTCAGTTCACCAGACCGGCGTGACGCATTGCGGCGTCGATCGCGGCCTTGGTGCTGTCCTCCAGCCCGGTGAGGGGCGAACGCACCTCTTCCGTGCACATGCCCAGCTTAGACAGGCCGTACTTGGCCCCCACGAGACCGGGTTCGATGAAGATCGCCTCGTGCAGCGGCATCAGCCGGTCCTGGTAGTCGAGCGCGGTCTTGTAATCGCCTGCAAGCGTCGCGGCCTGGAACTCGGCGCAGAGACGCGGCGCCACGTTGGCCGTGACCGAGATGCAGCCGACACCACCGTGGGCGTTGAAGCCCAGCGCGGTTGCGTCCTCGCCCGAGAGCTGGATGAAATCCTTGCCGCAGGCGGCGCGCTGCTGGCTGACCCGCTCGAGCCGTCCGGTCGCATCCTTGACCCCGGCAATGCGCGGCAGCTTGGCCAGCTGGCCCATGGTGGCCGGGACCATGTCGATCACCGAGCGCGGCGGGATGTTGTAGATGATGATCGGCAGGTTGCAGGCGTCGTGGACGGCCGTGAAGTGCGCCACCAGCCCGCGCTGCGTCGGTTTGTTGTAATAGGGCGTGACCACGAGGATCGCATCGGCGCCGACCTTCTCGGCAAACTGCGCGAAATGGATGGCCTCGGTCGTGTTGTTCGAACCCGCGCCGGCGATGACCGGGATGCGGCCCTTGGCGGCCTTCACGACCTCTTCCACGACGGTCTCGTGTTCGGCATGGCTCAGGGTCGGGCTCTCGCCGGTGGTGCCCACGGGAACCAGCGCCGACGACCCCTCTTCTATGTGCCACTCCACAAGGCGTTTGAGCGCATCCAGGTCCAACGCGCCGTTACGGAACGGAGTGACGAGGGCTGGCATGGAGCCTGTGAACATGGGGGCGCTCCCTTTTGTTTCATTGGTCTGGCGGGTCGGAACCCGCTATGAAGATGCCTGTGGCACGGTTGGGTGTCACACCCGCTATGACGGGATGCAACGACTAGAGGCTCTATCCTTGGTTACTCGCCAAATGCAAGTGATGACACGCGTTCTGACCCTGTTGTTCCTGCTGTTTTCGGCGCTTTCCGGCGCGGCAGCGGCCGAATCCGGGGCCGCCCTGAAGAAAGCGATGAAGGAAATGCGCGGGGGCGACTGGGACGCGGCCCTCGCCGCTGCCGGGCCAAGGGGCTCGGTCGGGCGCGACATCATAGAATGGCACCGCCTCCGGTCGGGCGCGGGCACCGCTGCCGAGGTCGAGGCCTTTCTCGGGCGCAACCCCGACTGGCCCGGTCTGGACTGGCTGCGGCGCAAGAGCGAGCCGGCGATCATCGCGGCGGGCAAGCCGCATATCCTCGCCTTCTTTGCCGACGAGCCGCCGCAGACGCCGGAGGGCGTGCTGGCCTATGCCGGGGCGCAGATCGCCGCCGGGCAGCAGGGCGATGGCGAGGCCTCGCTGGTGATGGCATGGCGCACCATGCCGATGCGCGAGGCGACGCAGGCGGCCTATCTTTCGGCCTACAGGCGGTTGCTGGCGCCGCATCACGAAGCGCGGCTAGACAAGATGCTGTGGGACAACCACGTCGAGAGCGCGCGGCGGATGCTGCCCCTCGTCGATGACGGCCACCGCAAGCTGGCAGAGGCGCGCATCGCCCTGCACGAACAGTCCCCAGGCGTCGACGTCCGGATCGAAGCGGTCCCGCCCGCGCTGACCGGGTCTGCGGGCCTGGCCCACGACCGCTTTGTCTGGCGCGACCGCAAGGGCCGTGACGACAGCGCGATCGAGTTGCTGCTGGAACGCAGCACAAGCGCCAAGGCACTGGGAGAACCTGCCGCCTGGGCAGGCCGGCGGCTGGACCTCGCGCGGATGCTGATGGGCAACGAATCCTACAAGAAGGCCTATCGCGTCGCCTCCTCTCATTTCACCACGCCGGAAGCGGGCTATGTCCATGCCGACCTCGAATGGCTCTCGGGATTCCTCGCCCTGCGCAAGCTGAACGATCCCAAGACCGCTCTGACCCACTTCAAGAACTTCGACGCCGCCATCGCCTCGCCGATCTCAAAGGGCCGCGCGGGGTATTGGCTGGGCCGCACATACGAGGCGCTGGGGCAGAAGGAAGAGGCGCGCAAGGCCTACGCGATGGGCGCCCGGTATCAGACGTCGTTCTACGGCCTGCTGGCGGCGGAGCGGGGCGGCGTTCCCTTCGACCCGCTGCTGCGCAAGCCGCCTGAGTTGCCGTCGTGGAAGTCTGCTGCCTTCCGGGAGTCGACCGTGCTGCAGGCCGGCCTGTTGCTGCTGACCGCTGACGAGACGGACCTTGGCGAGCGGTTCCTCACCCACCTGGTCGAGAGCCAGGACGATACCGCCGCCGCACAACTGGGCCAGATGGCACTGGACATCGACCGCCCCCACCTCGCCGTGATGATCGCCAAGCGGGCGGCGCAGCGGGCACAGATCCTCTATGGCGCCTATTACCCGATGCATCCGGTCGGCAAGCTCAAGCTGCCCATGGCGCCCGAGATGGTGCTGGCCATCGCCCGCCGCGAAAGCGAGTTCGACCCAGCGGTGATCAGCGGCGCAGGCGCGCGCGGGCTGATGCAGGTGATGCCCGCGACCGCGCGGCTGGTTGCCGACACGCTCGGGATTCTCGGCGCGCACGATACCGACAGGCTGACGCGGGAGTGGGACTACAACGCCAAGCTCGGCGCCAACTACCTGGCCAAGCTGGCGGGCGACCTTGGCGGCAACGTGGTGATGATGTCGGCGGGCTACAACGCCGGGCCGGGTCGCCCGATCCGCTGGATGCAGCGCTATGGCGATCCGCGGCGCAAGGATGCCAAGGACGAGACCGAGGTCGTCGACTGGATCGAGACGATCCCCTTCGACGAAACCCGGAACTACGTCATGCGGGTGACCGAGAGCCTGCCGGTCTACCGCGCCCGGCTGGGAGAGGAACCGCTGCCGGTGCCCTTCTCCGCGGAACTCACCGGCTCAACGCTTCTGACGTTCGCGCCATAGGGTGAACAGACCCGCGCAGACGATGATGGCTGCGCCCACGGCAACGTTCGGGCGCAGCACTTCGCCGAAGATCGCCATGCCCAGCGCCGAGGCAAAGACCAGCTGGAAGTAGGCAAAGGGTTGGACCGCGCTGGCCTCGGCCACCTCATAGCAGCGGATCAGCAGCCAATGCCCGCTGGCGCCGGTCAGGCAGAGCGTGCCCATCCATAGCCAGTCGCCCGCGCTCATCGGTTCCCAGAACCAGACGCCGACGCAGGTCATGAAGATCGAGCCGACGACGCCGGTCCAGAAGAACGAGGTCGCGGTGCGGTCCTTGCGCCCGGCATAGCGGGTGACGAGGCCGTAGACTGCGAACATCACCGCCGAGATCAGCGGCACGATGGCCAAGGGATTGAACACGCCAAACCCCGGTTCGAGGATCACCAGCACCCCGACGAAACCGATGCCGATGGCGGTCCAGCGCCGCCAACCGACCTTTTCACCAAGGATCGGGCCTGAGAGGGCCGCTACCAGCAGCGGGTAGCTGGCAAAGACCGCGTGGCTTTCGACAAGACCCAGCAGCGTGAAGCCGTAGATCGCGACGCAGATTTCCGCGGCCAGCAACAGTGCCCGGAAGATCTGCACACCCGGTTGCGCGGTCTTGGCAGCCGCGCGAAGCCCCCCGGCCCTGCGCGCAGCCAGCACCATGACAAAAGCGGCGAAAAACCAGTAGCGGATCATCACCACCATCCAGGTGTTATAGGTCCCCGCCAGGTGCCGCGAAATCGCGTCCTGTAGCGAAAACACCACCGTGGTGGCGATCATCAGCGCGATCCCGAGAGGGATGTTGTTGCTTTGCTGGGTCGGAGCTGCCGCTGCGGCACCGGTGGGCTGGCCGGTATGAGTCATCTGAGTCGCGCCTTTGTCATGTGACGTTTGCGCCCATATCCGGGCACCCGTTCAACGTCAAACCCCGCCGCATCCAGACCACGGCGGACGAAGCCCGCCGCCGTGTAGGTCGCAGCCGTTCCGCCGGGAGTGGTATGAGCCGCGACGTCCCCCATCAGCTCGGGTTGCCAGAGTTCGGGGTTCTTCGCCGGGGAAAAGCCGTCGAGGTACCAGGCATCCGCCGCGCCCTGCCAGCCGGGCAGGGTCTCGCGCGCGTCGCCCACCACCACCTCCAGCCGCGCGGGTCCGACCTGCATCTCGCCCCCGTCCGCGCGCCATGCCGCCAGCAGGAGGTCGGCAAATGGTCTGATCCCGGCAAAGGCCGAAAGGGCGCGCGCCATGTCGTTCCGCCCCATCGGGTAGGCCTCGAAACTGGTGTAGCGGAATGCGCCGGGCCGTTCGCCCCAGGCCTCGAGCGTGGCCAGCAGGTTCAGGCCTGTGCCAAACCCCAGTTCAGCGATGTGGAACCCGTCGCGCAAACGCTCCGGCAGGTCGTTGCCGCCGAGAAAGACATGACGCGTTTCGTCGAGCCCGTTCTCGAGGCTGAAATAGGGGTCGTCGAACCGGGTCGAGACCGGCACGCCGCCATCCCGCCATTGCAGTTGCGCCTGTTGAGCCATGTGCAATCTCCCGGTGCCGCCGCCCGCGCCGCATTGTTGCGCGGATCGCGATGCTCTATCACCGCCGTAACCGGCGCGACACTGGCGAAAGGCACCTTCCTTGGCAATGGCCGACATCACCATACGCGGGGCCGGTATATTCGGCCTGTCCATCGCCTGGACCTGCGTCCGGCGCGGGGCGCGTGTGCGCGTGGTCGATCCGCATGGGGCCGGCGCCGGTGCCAGCGGCGGGCTGGTCGGCGCGCTGGCCCCCCATGTGCCAGAGAACTGGAACGCCAAGAAGGCGTTTCAGCTCGACAGCCTGCTTTCTGCCGAAGGGTTCTGGGCCTCCGTCGAAGAGGCGGGCGGAGTCTCTTCCGGCTATGGGCGCACCGGGCGGCTGCAACCGATCGCGGACGCGCGGGCGCTGGACCTCGCTCATGCGCGCGAGCGCACGGCGAAAGAGCTCTGGCAGGATCGGGCCACGTGGCGCGTCCTGCCCGCAGGCGAGGCCGGACCGTGGTGCCCGCCCTCGCCTACCGGGTTCGTCATCCACGACACGCTGACCGCCCGCCTGCACCCCCGCCGCGCCACCGAGGCGCTGGTCGCGGCCCTTGCCGTGCGCGGTGTCGAGGTCGAGGCGGTTGGCGAGGACCGTGGTCAGGTGCTCCACGCCACCGGGGCGGCCGGGCTGATCGAGCTTTCGCAGACGATGGGGAAAAACGTCGGCGGTGGCATAAAGGGGCAGGCGGCTTTGCTGCGCCATGACGCCGGGCCCGGCGCGCCCCAGCTCTTTGCCGAGGCGATCCACATCATCCCGCATGCGGACGGGACGACCGCCATCGGGTCCACCAGCGAACGCGACTACGACTCCCCCACCGGGACCGACGCCCAGCTTGACGACCTGATCGCGCGGGCGGTCAACGCCATGCCTCTGTTGCACGGCGCCGAGGTGATCTCCCGTTGGGCGGGTCTGCGCCCCCGCGCCAGAAGCCGAGCGCCGATGCTTGGCGTGCACCCGCTGCACCCGGGTCAGTTCATTGCCAACGGCGGGTTCAAGATCGGCTTCGGCATGGCCCCGAAGGTTGCCGAGATCATGGCCGACCTCATTCTGGAAGGGCGCGACGCGATTCCCGACGACTTCCGCCCGGAGGCCTCACTCTGAGGCGGTGGCCTCGGCCGTCATGCACTGCCGCCCGTCCGGGCCGCGCACCCAGAGCGCGCCATCCTTATGGCACAGCTCTGCCGTTTCGAAGTGCATCAGAGGCGAGTAGGCGCGAAAGCTGAAAGTCGCGAGCGGCCCGAGGATATCGGTCGCCATCAGCATCAGCAGTTGCGCCAGCAGCGGACCGTGAACCACGAGCCCGCGATAGCCTTCGACATCGCGGGCATAGTCGAGATCATAGTGGATGCGGTGGCCATTGAAGGTCAGCGCCGAGTAGCGGAACAGCAGGGTGCTGTCGAAAGACACCTCGCGGGCCTCGCTCTCATCCGTGCGGGCGCGGGGTGGCACCGGCGCAGGCGCGGCGGGATCGGGATCCTCTCGATAGACGAGGTCCTGCCACTCCTCGACGGTGACGGCGCCCTCTTGCATCACCCGGTGCGCCAGGGTCACGAAGGCCAGCGGCCCGCTGCGACCTTCCTTGCGTTCGACGGATTCGACCCGGCTTTCCTTCTCGGCCGGAACATCCGCCAGCAGGGGGCGGTGAAAGCGCAGCCGTCCGCCCGCCCACATGCGCCGGGGCAGGCCCATGTCGGGGATCAGGCCCTGCCCCACGCGAGGATGCCCGTCGCGGCCAAGCCGGTCTGGCGGCTGCGGCGTCCAGAAGTAGAGTTGGTGAAAGAAGGGCGGGAGGGACGATCCGGTGGTGATATCGGGCGACTGGCCCAGAGCGACCTGAAGTGCCGCCGCATGGCCCGGGTCCATCCCGTCAGCGGTCTTCTCCACCGTGTCCAAATCTGCTTTCATCGCCCGATCTCCTGCCCGAATTCCGAGGACACAATGCCCGAGATCACCGCCCTGGACCACCTGGTGCTGACCGTTTCCGACATGGAGGCAAGCATTGCCTTCTACACCGGGGTCCTTGGCATGGCGCACGAGGTGTTCCATCCGGCCGATGGCAGCACCCGCAACGCGCTGGGGTTCGGTCGTCAGAAGATCAACCTGCACCTAGCCGGGAAAGAGTATGAGCCAAAGGCCGCGCGCCCCGGTCCCGGAACCGCCGACCTCTGCTTCCTGTCGGCCACACCGCTGCCCGACTGGCAGGCTCACTTCGCCGGGCATGGTATCGCAGTCGAGGAAGGCCCGGTGCGCCGGACCGGCGCCACCGGGCCGATCCTGTCGCTCTACCTGCGCGATCCCGATGGTAATCTCATCGAGATCTCGAACCTCATCTGAAACCTGCGACGATGGCTCAAGATTTCGCTTTCATTTATTAGACGGACCTGTCTAATAATTCTCCATGAGCTCGCAACCCACCCCGGATTCCCGCCCGAGAGGCCGCCCGCGCAAGGCACCTGCCGAGGCAGAAGCGCGCCGCAGGCTGATCCGGACCGGGCTGATTCACTTGACGGAAAAGGGCTACTCGGCTGTCGGCATCGACCAGGTGTTGCGGGATGCCGATGTGCCCAAGGGCGGTTTCTATCACTACTTCCGCTCCAAAGAGGACTTCGGCCTGCAACTGGTCGATGCCTACCACGACTATTTTTCCGCCAAGCTTGACCACTGGTTCCTGAACGAGACGCTTGCCCCGGTGATGCGGCTCAAGGAATTCATGCGCGATGCCGAAGCCGGCATGGCGCGACACCAATTCGCGCGCGGCTGCCTTGTCGGTAACCTTGGGCAGGAAATGGGCGCGCTGCCCGAACCGTTCCGCGCCCGGCTGTCGGGTGTGCTCGAAGACTGGCAGAGGCGCACCGCCACCTGCCTCGGGCAGGCGCGCGAGACGGGCGAGATCGCCCCGCACCACGACCCCGCCGCGCTGGCCGCGTTCTTCTGGATCGGATGGGAGGGGGCGGTTCTGCGGGCCAAGCTCGACCGTTCGCCCGAGGCGCTGCGCCGGTTCGCGGACGGTTTCATTACACTGATCGAAGGATAGGAGGAGGTTCCATGTTCGACGCAATCCAGATCGACAAGTCCGAAGAAGGGCAGTCCGTCACACTCACCCAGGTTTCGCCCGATGCACTGCCCGAAGGCGATGTGCTGGTCGATGTCGCCTACTCGACCCTGAACTACAAGGATGCGCTGGCGATCACCGGGGCCTCGCCCGTGGTGCGCAGCTTTCCGATGGTTCCGGGCATCGACTTTTCCGGGATCGTCGCCGAGAGCGCGCATCCCGACTTCAAGGCCGGTGACCGGGTCGTCCTGAACGGCTGGGGCGTTGGCGAGAAGCACTGGGGCGGCCTCGCAGGTCAGGCCCGCGTCAAGGGCGACTGGCTCGTCCCCCTGCCCGATGGCATCTCGCTCAAGCAGGCGATGGCGATCGGTACGGCGGGCTATACCGCGATGCTCTGCGTGATGGCGCTGGACCGTCAGGGCGTCACCCCCGAGAAGGGCGAGATCGTGGTCACCGGTGCGGCTGGTGGCGTCGGCAGTGTCGCGGTCGCCCTCCTCGCCAAGCGGGGCTACCAGGTGGCGGCCGTCACCGGGCGCACCAGCGAAACCGATTACCTGACCGGGCTGGGCGCCTCGTCCATCGTCGACCGAGCGGAACTCTCGGCACCGGGCCGGCCGCTGGGCAAGGAACGCTGGGCCGGGGCGGTTGACGTGGCAGGCAGCACGGTGCTGGCCAACGTGCTTGCCGCGATCAAATACCGGGGCGCGGTCGCGGCCTGTGGCCTGGCCGCCGGCATGGACCTGCCCGCCAGCGTGGCCCCTTTCATCCTGCGCGGTGTCACCCTTGTTGGCGTCGACAGCGTGATGTGCCCGAGGGAGGAGCGCATGGAGGCGTGGCGGCTGCTGGCCGAGGAACTCGACCTCGACAAGCTCGACAGCATGATCACCGAGGTGCCCATGGACAAGGTGATCGAAACCGCGCCCCTCTTCCTCGAAGGCAAGATTCGTGGGCGTATCGTCGTCCCGGTCGCGCCGGACCTCGCCTGATCTGACAAAGGACCCCCGCGATGAGCGAACCCTACAGCCTCGGCGCAGCCGTCGACCTCGTTCCCGAACCGGAGCGCCTGTTCGACAGTCCCAACTGGGTCTACCTGCTGCGCGAGTTCGAGACGCTGTACCGGTATGGCTCGGCCGGGGGCAGCAAGGCGATCCGAGCCCATCGCAAACGGGTGCGCGACGCGCTCGCGCTGGTGGTCGCGTCCAACCCCGAGATCGTGCTGCGGGAGCCGGAGATCAAACCGGTGACCGCACACCTTCCGCGCGCCTTCGACCTTGGCGCGCGGACGACAATGGAGGGGCTCAGCCGGGCGCTGGAGCGGGTGTCTGACCGGCTGACTTGGGAGTATGGCTATCAGAAGGTGCCCAAGTCCCTGGCCAAGAAGTACGCCTATTGCGAGGTCATGGGACCGCAGGGACCGGTGCGATCCGACAAGCTGATCCTTGGCTTCGTCCTCTTCGCGCCGAACACTACCTACCCGCAACACAGCCATCAGGACATCGAGGAGAGCTACATCTCGGTGTCGGGCGCCTGGTCCGAGAATGACGGGGCCGTCTATGCCCCCGGCTCGCTGATCCTGAACAGCCCCGGCGACGAACACAGGATCACCACGGGCGAATGGGACCCATGCCTGCTTGCCTATGCCTGGATCGGCCCGGGCGAAAAGCTGGCCGCGCCCGGAATGAAGTTCTCGAGTACCCGCAAGGCGCGCGTCCAGCAGGGTATCTGACCGCTCAGGCGGCTTTTGCCAGCAGGTCGGTTACGGTGGCCCGCAGGCGCCTGACGCCCTCGGCCAAGCGCTCGGGCGGGTTCAGGGTAAAGTTGATCCGGATCGCGCCATGATCCTGTCCCAGCGGGTCGAAGACGCTGCTGGGAGACACGCAGACCCCGCGTTCGATCCCGGCCTGCAACAGGTCGTCGGTGTCGATGCGGGGATCGCGCGCACGGGCCCAGACGAACATGCCCCCGGCGGGAACCTCCCATGTGAACAGGTCCGACAGCTCTGCCGTCATCGCGGCACAAAGCGCATCGCGGCGGGCGCGGTACGTCGCAAGGATGTTGGGCAGGATGCGGTCGGCGAGGCCCGAATGAAAGGTCTCGTAGGCAATCCGCTGGGACAGGCCACTGGTGCACATGTCCGTCCCCTGTTTGGCCACGGTCAGCGCGTCGATCATCTCGGGGGCGGCAATGGCCCAGCCGATGCGCAGCCCCGGCACCACCTCCTTGGACAGCGACCCGAGGTAGATCACCGGCCCGTCATAGGCGTTGCCGCTCCCCGCCATCGACATCATGCTCGGCAGCGGATCGCAGTCATAATAGAGCGCGCCGTAGGGATCGTCTTCCACCAGCCAGGTCCCGGTCTGTTCGGCGGCCTCCACCAGCCTGCGCCGCATCGCGGTGTCCACGATGTGCCCGGTTGGGTTAGAGAAATTCGGAACGGTATAGGCGAACTGTGCCCCGGAGATCGCGGGCAGCGGATCGAAATCGCCGCCCTCCAGATCCATCGGGAGATAGGTCGGCAGGCTAGGCCGCCACGCATCGAGCGCGCCAAGATAGGCCGGGCTCTGCGCCGCGACGGGGCTCCCTTGCTCCAGCAGCACGCGGCCGATCAGGTCCAGCGCCTGCATGCCACCGGAGGTGATCAGGACGTTGTCGCGGGTGAGCGGCAGGGCGTCCGAGGAATACTTGCGGGCGATGAGGCTCCGCAGCGCGGGAAGACCTCCGATCGGGGGATAGGCCAGCGACTGCCCCGGATGGTCGCGCACCGCCGAGGCCGCGATCTCGGCCAGTTCGTCCACCGGCCAGACCGAGGGTTCGGGCAACCCGCCCGCCAAGTTGATCAGGTCCGGGACCTGACCGGCAGCGAGAAATGTCTTGGTTACCTCGTTGGTCTGCGAAAGCCAGCGGGCAAAGGCGGGTCGCGTCATCGGTACCTCCGGCAAGCAGTGTCGCTCGTCTCGTTGTTATGAGGTCATGATAACGCAGAATGCGCGGCGAAAGACTGCATTTTGCGTTGCGGTTTTAGCAGGTGGCGCGAATTATCTCTACCATTGGCGGAAATCGTGGTGAATCATGGCAGCCCTTGACGAGATCGACCGGCACATCCTGCGCGAACTCCGCCGCAATGGGCGGATATCAATCCTCGACCTCGCGGACCGGGTCGGCCTCTCGCCGACCCCCTGCGGGCGCAGGGTGAAACGCCTCGAGGACGACGGCGTGATCAGGGGCTATGCCGCAACGCTCGACAATGCGCGGCTCGGGCTCAATATCAGCGTCTTCATCATGGTGCGGCTGTCGGGGCACGGACCCGAGGGCACGCGCGATTTCCTTTCGGCAGTCGCGGCGCGGCCCGAGATCACCGAGTGTTTCCTCGTGGCCGGCAACGTCGACTACATGCTGCGGGTCTGGGTCGGCGACCTCGAGGAACTGGGCGATTTCGTGCGGGATGTGCTGCAGTCGATCCCTGCGGTCACCGAGACTTCGACCATGGTGGTCCTGAAGGAAGAACCGCAGCCTGAGGTTCTGCCATTCTGACGCGGTTTACCGGTCCGGCAGTTCGTGGAAGGCGCGGCGGAAATAGGCCAGCGCATCGGTGCCGGGCGTGCGGGTCACCTGCCGCACCTCGCAGAACAGCACCGCGTGGGTGCCGATGATCTGGCTCTGGCTGATCCGGCAGTGGAAGGTCGCCGCCGCGTCGGGCAGGTAGGGCACATTGTCGGCGGAGAGTTCCCACCGGGCCTGAGCGAACCTTTCGGCCATCGGCGTGCCACCCCCGAACAGCAGGGCAAGATCGCGGTGCTGCGCACCGAGCGTGTTCACGCAGAGGTGGCCGTTGTCGAGAAACGCCTGCGCCAGGGACCGCTCGCGGTTGGCGCAGACCAGCAGGGTCGGCGGCGCGTCGGAGACCGAGCAGACGGAGGTCGCGGTGAACCCCACCGGATCGTCCAGCGTGCCGGTCGTCACGATGTTCACGGCCGCTGCAAGATGCGCCATGCCATCGCGGAACTCGGTCGCCGAAACGAGGTCGTGGCGCGGGTGGCCGGTGCCCTCGGGCGTGCTGGGTTGTCTGCTGTCGGACATGCGCGGTTCCTTGTCGTCGCCGCGACAGGCCGGCAAGGGCGCCGCGACACGTCAGGCGTAGACCACAGATCGCCGGGCAAAGGCAACGATGGCGCGGAAAATGACGCCGCGAAATTCGCCCCGCGTGACGCGGGGCGAAGGGATCAGGCTTTGCGCTGGTCCGCCGGGAACTCGATGTTGATCTCCAGGCTCGAGAGGCCCTCGCCGCGCTCCATCTTGATGTCGATGGCGTCGCGGTCGATCTTCATGTGCTTGCGGATCGCTTCGAGAATGTCGCGCTGCAGCTCTGGCAGGCAGTCGGGGCTCGCCCCGCTGCGCTCGTGGGCCAGCAGGATCTGCAGGCGGTCCTTGGCCGTCTGCGCCGCGTTCGGCTTGCGGGGCTTGAGGGAGAAACCAAACATTTTCAAGCCGTCCGACCGAAGAGGCGCGAGATCAGGCCGGGACGACGTTCGCCGCCGATCTTCATTTCGACCTGTTCGCCGACCAGCCGCGCCACCGCGTCTTCATAGGCGGAGGCCGCCGCCGACGGATCGTCGAGCACGACCGGAACGCCCATGTTCGACGCACGCAGGACAGCCGGGCTCTCGGGGATGATGCCGAGCAGCGGAACGGCGAGAATTTCCAGCACGTCCTCGACGGTCATCATCTCGCCCTTGTCGATGCGAGCCTGGTCGTGGCGGGTGATCAGCACCTGCGCCTTGATCGGCTCGGCACCTTCTTCTTCGGCGCGATGGGTCTTGGACTGCAGCAGGCCGAGCACGCGGTCGCTGTCACGCACCGAGGAGACCTCGGGGTTGGTGACCACGATGGCCTCGTCCGCGTAGTACATCGCCATCAGCGCGCCGCGTTCGATGCCGGCGGGGCTGTCGCAGATGATGTAGTCGAACTCTTCCTTGAGCTCGTTCAGGACGGCCTCGACGCCTTCCTGGGTCAGCGCGTCCTTGTCGCGGGTTTGCGAGGTCGGCAGCACGGCAAGGTTGTCGAGCCGCTTGTCGCGGATCAGCGCCTGCTTGAGCTTGGCATCGCCCTGGATCACGTTGATGAAGTCGAACACGACGCGGCGCTCGCAGCCCATGATCATGTCGAGGTTGCGCAGGCCCACGTCAAAGTCGATGACAACGGTCTTGTGACCACGCTTGGCCAGACCGGCACTGATGGCGGCCGAGGTGGTGGTCTTGCCCACACCGCCCTTGCCGGATGTTACGACGATGATCTTGCTCACGGATCGCTCCTGTTTCGATTGCGGTGTTATCCGAGCGTCTCGACGCAGAGCCGCTCGTTCTTGAGGAAGGCCTGCACGTTCTGCAGACCGTATTCGGGGGCCAGAGACTCGCTGGTGCGGTAGAGACCTGCGATGGCCAGCAGCTCGGCTTCGAGCCGCGTGCAGAAGACCCGGGCGGTCTCGTCGCCGTGTGCCCCTGCCATCGCCCGGCCGCGGAGAGGGCCGTAGACGTGGATGTTGCCCGCCGCGATCAGCTCGGCGCCGGAGCTGACCGGACCTATGACGATAAGGTCGCCCTCGTCCGCGATCACGGTTTGGCCCGAGCGGACCGGAAGCGTGATCGTCTTGGTCTTGGCCGGGGTCTGGCGAACGGCCTTGATCGCCTTCTGGCGACGCTCGGCCTTCAGCGGCGCATCCTGCCCGGTGGTGATGTTGATCAGCCCGAGGTCACTGGCCGCGCGCACCTGTTCGCCGCTGGCGTTCTGGACGCCGAAGGGTGCGAGGTTGCGCTGTTTCAGCGTCTCGACCATGCGCCGCAGAACCTCGGTGCCGTTCAGGCCCGGAACCTGCTCCAGATCGAGGATCAGCGGGGCGTTGGCGAAGAATTGCGGGGTCTGGCGAAGCTGGTCATCGAGTGCTTCGAAGAAGGACTCGTCCTGCTGTTCGCTCTCCGGCCGCAAAGAAACAGCCGTGAAGAAGCGGCCCCTGATCTGAAAGGGCCGGATATCCGCGGCGGCTCTGGCGCCACGGTCTTTCGTGTCGTTCGAAGGCACGCTCGACTGCCTCTCCTGCTCTCGATGCCGGGCACGGATTCTACGTCCGCACCATCTGCTCTTGACTAGTATTTCGCTGCGGCCCGGTCCAGTTCGCCCGGTCAGGCACAGCCCGTTCGGCGGAGTCGCGCCCAACGGCCCCGCGCTTTCGGGGCCCGATGACGTGCCCCGGCGGGCGCGCTTGTGGGTCAGATACGGGGCGCATGCAAGCCCCAATCGCGCGGCCCGGCGGCGCGGCGCGCGTGGTGGACCAGCAGGGTGGGTTTTGGGCCCACCCCCGTCCGATTAACGATGCAGGAAAGAAGAGTTTTCCTGCCCTGGTTAGGGCCTCCCGTGGGAGTGCCCTGATCGGTCTTTCAGGAAATTACCGTCCTGACGATCGGGTTCTTTTTGCGATCAACCACGCAGCAGCGCGTGGCAGGTCACGAGAACGCAGATCGAAAAGGCGGCGAGGACAAACAAGTCAGACATGGCTAAGGGTTCCAATTTGGCGCGGGCAGCGCGCGACGCACACGACATGCTCCCAATCCCGGAGCAACACAATGGGCGTGTTCGTTGGGCAACGTTAGTGTGGCGGCTCTGCAACCAAAACTAACCCAAAGTAAGCAGGGAATCGCCGGGTAGCGGCGGACCCGCGCTCATTGGGCTGGGTAGGCGGTCCGAAGCCCTCTCGCGGCCACTGGGGGTCAGCGCTAGCGGCGTCTCTGGAACAGAATCATTACCAAAGCAAGCAAGCTCGACCCCAGCATCAGCAGCAGCGAAACCGCGTTCAGAAGCGGTGTCGACCCCTCCTTGAGCCGGTCGAACATGGCGATGGTCAGCGGCGCGTCGGACCCGACCAGCATGAGCGTGGTATTGAAGTTCTCGAAGCTCATCAGGAAGGCGACCACCATCGCCCCGATCAGCGCCGGGGCGAGGAAGGGAATGGTGATGGTGCGGACCGCGGTGAGCTTGCCCGCTCCGAGATTCAGGGCGGCTTCCTCCAGCGAGCGGTCGAACTTCTGCAGGCGCGCCGAGATGACCAACGTCGCGATGGTGGCGATAAAGGAGAACTGACCGAGGATCACCAGCGGCAGACCGGGGCGCAGAGCCTGAATGTCGACCTTGGCCGCATCCCAGGCCGCGTTCGCCACCGTGGAGGAGAAGACGAGGATGGAGATGCCAAGGACGATCCCCGGGATCACGAGGGGCAGCAGCATGACCACGTAGAGCAGGCTCTTGCCGCGGAACTGGTAGCGGTTGAACAGGAAGGCGTTGGAGAGCCCCACCGCAACCGAGAGCAGCGCGACGCAGAAGGCCACGAAGACCGAGGTTCCCATCGCGCGCAGGATCGAGCGTTCGTGGAACACCCCGATCATCGGGCGCTCGTCACCGAAGAACCAGTTCCAGGTGAATCCCTCCCACGGCAGAGAGGGAAACTGGCCGTTGTTGAAGGCGAAGACACCGACCACCGTCAGCGGCAGCGCAAGATAGACGAAGAACAACGCGACGTAGGCGCCATAGGCGATGCGGGCGGCACGGGGCTGGGGGATGGTCGGGATCATCGGCCTACCCCATCGTCTTTTCGAGGGTCTGGCCGGTCAGGCGCAACATGCCCCAGACGATGACCGACGACAGGAACAGCAGCATGAACCCGAAGGCGGCGCCAAGCTCCCAATTGAAGCGCACGATGAACTGCGAATAGATCAGCTGGGTGAACCAGAGGCTGTCCTTGCCGCCGAGCATGGTAGGGGTGAGGTAATTGCCCAGGCTGAGCATGAAGACCACGATGCAGCCCGAGACGATGCCGGGCGCGGCGTGCGGAATGACGATCTCGCGCATCACGCTGAAGGCGTTGCCGCCAAGGTCGTAACCTGCCTCGATCACGCTGTCGTCGAGGCTTTCCAGCGTCGTGACCAGCGGCACCACCATGAACAGCATCGAGGTATAGACCAGCCCGACCATGATGGCCGCGTCGTTGTAGAGCATCTCTACCGGCTGATCCACGAGGCCGCTCCATTGCAGCAGGTTCGAGACCAGCCCGGTTTCACGCAGCAGGATCATCCAGCCGAAGGTGCGCACAAGTTCGGAGACGTAGAAAGGGATCAGGCACAGCAGGAACAGGGCCGACTGCATACGGCCCTTGGCGATCTTGGCGATGTAGTAGGAGACCGGGAAGGCGATCAGTAGCGTGATCGCGGTGGCCACGGTCGACATCACTGCCGTCCGCAGAAAGGTCCAGAGATAGAGCGGCTCGCGGAAGAAGGTCAGGTAGTTTGCGAGGCTGGTCTCGTACTTGCCCACGCCCACGCGCTCGCGCAGCGACACCAGGAACATGTCGATGTGCGGAATGAAGATCAGCAGCACCAGCCACAGCAGCAGCGGGGTCAGCAGCAGGACGAACCCGAGTTTCGCCTCGGCCTTCATCAGGCGGCCCCGGCCGGAAAGCAGTTGCCCTGTTCACCCGACCAGCCGATGTGGACGGGATCGCCCTTGGACAGCGTCGCGTATTCGCCGGACTGCGGCAGCGTCACCTCGATCTGCTCGCCGCCATCACCGCCCTGCACGAGGACGCGGCTGGCCGCGCCGTTGAACAGCAGGCTGGAGACCGTGCCGGAAATGCGGTTGTCGAAACTCGCCAGTTCCGTCTCTGACCGCGCGACCCGGATCGCCTCGGGTCGGACGAAGATATCGGCGGTATCACCCGCGCTCAGCTGCCGCCCATGCAGGGCGCCGCGCATGGAGAGGCCACTCTCGGTGCGCATCTCCATCTCGCCGCCCTCGATCCGCTCGATACGGCCCCGCCAGCGGTTGGAATCGCCGACAAAGCCAGCGACGAAGGCGCTCTCGGGGCGGTAGTAGAGTTCGCGGGCAGTGCCGACCTGTTCGAAAACGCCCTTGTTCATGACGGCGATCTGGTCGGACATCACCAGCGCCTCGGACTGGTCGTGGGTGATATAGACGAAGGTGGTGTCGAACGCGGCCTGCAGCGCCTTGAGCTCGATCTTCATATGCTCGCGCAGCTTGAGGTCAAGCGCGCCGAGCGGTTCGTCGAGCAGCAGAACGTCGGGCTCCATCACCATGCAGCGGGCGATCGCGACACGCTGCTTCTGGCCACCGGAGAGTTCGTCGACCTTGCGCTTGCCGATACCCGGCAGACCGATGCGCTCCAGCGCCTCGTCGACCTTGCGGGCAATCTCGGCCCGGGCCATGCCCTTGCGGCGCAGGCCGTAGCCGATGTTGTCGGCGATGTTCATCATCGGGAACAGCGCGAGGTGCTGGAACACCATGTTCACCGGGCGCTTGTTGGGCGCGACGCCAGCCATCGACTTGCCCTTGATGCGGATGTCTCCGCTCGTCGGGTCAAGGAAACCGGCGATCATGCGCATGATCGTCGTCTTGCCACAGCCCGATGGGCCGAGAATGGAAAAGAAGGAACCGGCCGGCACCTCGAACGAGACATTATCGACGGCGGTTGTTTCGCCAAAGCGCCGGATCAGGTCGACGCATTCGAGATCGGGGGTCATGGTCCGCTCCGGCAGGGTCTTGGCGGCGACCCCCGCGTATCGCAGGGGCCGCCCGGTCAGATCAGGAGGTTACTGGGCCGCTTGCACGCGATCCAGCACACCGCCTTCGATGGCTTCCAGCCCGGCCGGAACCGGCGGATACCACTTGATGTTGTCCACGGCTTCCGGCGGGAAGGAGGCTTGGTACTGGGCCTTCAGCTCGGCCGAGGCGAACTCGTCGGCGCCCTTGGAAGCGGTGAAGTTCCCGGCAGCCTCGGTGATCAGCGCGGCGACCTCGGGCTTCATCACGAAGTTGATCCAGGCATAGGCGGCATCGTCGGCCTGACCCTTGGCGGGCAGAGCGAAGGTGTCGATCCAGCCCAGTGCGCCGGAGGCCGGTGCCACGAAGGTGATGTCCGGGTTGTCGGCGTTCAGCTTCCAGCCGCCGGTGTCCCATGCCATCGAGGCAACCACTTCGCCCGAGCGCAGCAGGCCCATCAGCTCGTCACCGCCGCCCCAGTAGGTTTTGACGTTCGGCTTGCACTCGATCAGCTTGGCTTCGACCTTGTTCATGATCTCGGTATAGGCCGCCTCGTCGCCGTAGGCCGCGAAAGGGTCGAGGCCCATCGCATAGGCAAAGCCGATCAGCGTCGGGCGCTTCAGGCGGTACGAGACCTTGCCCGCCACGTCGGCATTGCAGAGGTCGGTGTAGTCCTTGACGTCGGCGGCCTTCTTGGTGTCGACCACGAGGCCCGAGGTCCCCCAGACGTGCGGCACGCCGTAGACCTCGCCGTCAACGGTGGTGTTCGCCATCGTGGCGTCCAGCATCGACGGGATGAACAGCGACTTGTCGATCTTGGAGATGTCGATCGGCTTGTAGATACCGAACTCCAGCTGCGGACCCGCGATGCGGTCCTGGCTGGGCTGGATCAGGTCGAAGCCGCCGCCGCCGGTGGCGCGCAACTTGGCGATCATTTCCTCGTTGTTCGACTTGGTCACCTCGACCGTGTGGCCGGTTTCCTTCTCGAACATCTCGACGACGTTCTCGGGCGCGTAGCCGCCCCAGGTCAGCAGGCGCAGAGTATCGGCGCCAGCCTGTTGCGCGAATCCGATCAGCGCGACACTCAGCGCCGTGATCGAAACCTTGATGGTTCTCGGTGTCATGATCTCACTCCGTTTCATGGGTGCACCCCGTGCCGCCTTGTCGCCGGTCTGATCCCCCACCAAGGCCGCTGCGAAAGTGTTAGTACACAAATTTCTTTCGGTCTATCGGCACATCCGCCAAAAACGAAAAAAAGCGAACAGGCGGGCCCGCAATCATGCAAGGCCACGCGCGGCGGTCAGTACTGCTGCTCAGAGGGCGTGTGCCGCGAGGAAGCGCCGGATCTCGGTTTCGGTCGGAATCGCGTCGGTCGCACCCGGGCGACCCACCTGCAGGGCAGCGGCGGCATTGGCGAAATCCATCGCGATGCGCGGCGGCTCGCCCCGGTCGATCCCGGCAAGGAAGGCGCCGAGAAACACGTCGCCCGCGCCGGTGGTGTCCACGACCGGCACCCGGTGGGCCCCGACCGCGACGGTTTCGCCACCCGCGATGTATTCCGCTCCTTCGCTCCCCCGGGTCACCAGCAGAGCCAGTTCGGGCGGGAGCGTGGTTCCGCCCAGCGCGGCGCGCAATTGTTCCAGCTCCACCGCGTTGACCGACAACAGGTCCACATCGCCCAGCAGGGGCACCACGGTCCCGGCCACGAAGGGCGCGGCGGAATAGGCGACCTTCATGCCCCGGTTTCGGGCAAGGCGCGCACAGGTTGCCGACTGGTTGGTCTCGTTTTGGAACAGCAGCCAGTCGCCGGGAAGGGCGGCCGCCACTGCGGCCGCGACCGCCTCATCCGGAACACAGGCATTGGCGCCGGGATCGATCACGATCAGGTTCTCGCCGCTCTGGTCCACGAAGATCGTCGCGCTGCCGGTTTCGACGTTCTCCACCGCGACCACCGAGGTATCGTCGATGGCAAGCGCCGCCAGCGCCGGCCCGATGGCATGGTCACCCGCGCCGATCGCACCGACCTGCCGCACCGCGCCCCCGGCGCGATGGATCGCGACGGTCTGGTTCAACCCCTTGCCACCCAGCCCGACAGTGACCGACAGGGCCTGCATCGTCTCGCCCGGTTCGGGGAAGCGAGGCACGCGCAGAACACGGTCCCAGTTGATCGACCCGACGTTCAGTATGGTCATGTGCCTGAGCCTCCCGGAATTACGTCCGCCTCAGGGCTACCCGAGGCGACGCCGTCGGTGCAAGCGATCCGTCACGCCCGCAGTCAGCGCCCCACCGCATAGGCCTGCATCAGGCGTGGCGTGGCTGCGGCTCGTAAGAGGCCATCCGCATCGCGCGCCGCGGCAGTCAGACGTCCGACGGACCAGGGCGCGGCAACCTCGACCTCGTGCCCGCGGCGGCGCAACTCGGCAATCACCCCCTCGCCCGCGGCGGGTTCGATCATCATGCGCCCCGGCATCGCGCGACGGGGGTAGAAGGAGCCGGTGAAATGCATCGAGTGGAACAGGGGGCCGTCAATGACCTCCTGCATGTTGCCGCCACCATGCACCAGCCGCAGGAAGAAGATGAGCTGCCACTGGTCCTGCTGGTCGCCCCCCGGAGTGCCGAAGACGAGGTTCGGGCGACCTTCGTGCAGCGCCAGCGAAGGTGTCAGGGTGGTACGCGGGCGGCGTCCCGGGCCGAGGCTGGTTGGCAGCCCTTCGTCCAGCCAGAACATCTGCGCGCGCGAGTTCAGAGCGAACCCAAGGCCGGGAATGATCGGGGAGGACTGCAGCCAGCCACCCGATGGCGTCGCCGAGACCATGTTGCCCCAGCGGTCGATCACGTCGAGGTGCACGGTATCGCCCTTGCGGTTGGCAAGGTGCGCCATGGTCGGCTCCCCCGCATCCGCCCCGACCAGCACGGCGGTCTCTGCCCCCGCCTGCGCCACGGCAGCTTCGGCAAGGTGTTGCAACCCGGCGATCCGGCCTGGACGCTGGTCGAGCGAGGCGTTTTCACCGATAAGGCCCGCGCGCGCTCTGGCATAGTCCTCGGACAGCAACTGCTGCATCGGAACATCGAAGAAATCGGGATCGCCGTAATAGGCGTCGCGGTCGGCATAGGCCAGCTTCATCGCCTCGACCGTGGTGTGGACAAAGTCGGCACCCAGCGGCGGCATGTCGGAAATACCGCTGTGTTCCAGTATCTTGAGCGATTGGAGTAGGACCGGGCCCTGCCCCCACGGCCCGGTCTTGCAGACCGTCCAGTCGCCGTAGTCGCCGCGCAGTGGTGCTTCCCAATTGGCCTGCCAGCCCGCCATGTCGTCGGCGCTCAACACACCCTTGCGCCGCTCTCCGGTGCCGTCCATGACGCAGGCGCTTTCAAGGTAGGCGCCGATACGTTCGGCCACGAACCCCCGGTAGAAGGTCTCGCGCGCCTTCTCCACCTGCGCCTCGCGCCCACTGACAGTCTCGGCCTCGGTCAGCACCTTGTCCCAGGTATCGGCAAGGACAGGATTGCGAAACAGGGCGCCGGCGACCGGGACATTGCCGCCCGGCATCCATGTCTCGGCGGAGCTGGTCCACTCGGTACGGAACAGATCCGCCAGCCCCTCGATCGCCTGCGAAACACGCTCCAGCACCGGATGACCGTGCCGCGCGTAGTAGATCGCCGGCTCCAGCACCTCGCGCAGCGACATCGTGCCGTGATCGCGCAGCATCAGCATCCACGCATCGAAGGCCCCCGGGATGACCGTGGCCAGCAGCCCCGAGCCGGGGATCAGGTCCAGCCCTTCGTTGCGGTAGTGCGCGATGGTCGCGCCCTGCGGGGCGGCGCCCTGACCGCAGAGCACGCTGACCGCATCCTCCCGCGCCGAGTAGATCAGCGCGGGCACCTCGCCCCCGGGCCCGTTCAGGTGAGGCTCGACCACCTGCAACACAAGCCCCATCGCCACCGCCGCATCAAAGGCGTTGCCGCCCTTTTCCAGCAGGCCGAAGCCCACGGCCGAGGCCAGCCAATGCGTCGAGGTCACGACCCCAAAGGTGCCCGTGATCTCGGGACGTGTAGTGAAAGCGGCCATGGGGTCTCCAGGTGGGAATCAGAAGTCCAGATGCTCCACGTTCAGGGCGTTCTGCTGGATGAACTCGCGGCGGGGTTCCACCACGTCACCCATTAGCTTGGTGAAGATGTCGTCGGCCTCGGACATGTCGTCGATCTTGACCTGCAGCAGGGTGCGGGCGTCCGGGTCCAGCGTGGTTTCCCAGAGCTGGTCGGGGTTCATCTCGCCCAGACCCTTGTAGCGCTGGAGCGACAGACCCTTGACCCCCTCGTCGAGGATCGACTGCAACAGGGTCAGCGGGCCGTGGATCATCTGGTTGCGGTCCTTGCGCTCCAGACGGGCCGCGACGCCATAGACCTCCTGCAGGCTCTTGGTGAAGTTGCCGGTGCGGCGCGCTTCGCCCGAGCGGAGCAGCGGACCGTCGAGGGTGCGGACCTCTTCGACGCCGCGCAGGATGCGGGCCAGACGGATGCCGTGGTCCTGCGTGATCCGGCCCTGCCAGCCCCGCTCGTACTCCAGTGCGATCAGGTCCAGACGCTCGGCGACCTTGTCGGCCACGCCCTGCAGGTCGGCATCGACGGCACCGGGTACGAAGGCCCCGGCGATGGCTGCCTGTTCGAGGATGTGGCGCGGATAGTGCGTCGGGAAGGCATCCAGCACGCGCTTCAACTGGCGCGCCTCATCGACTACGCGGGCGAGGTCCTGACCGACGATTTCCTCGCCGGAGCCCAGCCGCAGCACGGTGCCCTCGACGCCCTGCTGGATCAGGTAGTCGTCCAGCGCCGCCTGGTCCTTGAGATAGACCTCGGACTTGCCGCGCGTCACCTTGTAGAGCGGTGGCTGCGCGATGTAGAGGAAGCCGCCTTCGATCAGCTCGGGCATCTGCCGGTAGAAGAAGGTCAGCAGCAGGGTCCGGATGTGCGCGCCGTCCACGTCGGCGTCGGTCATGATGACGATCTTGTGGTAGCGCAGCTTGGAGATGTTGAACTCGTCGCGGCCGATACCGGTGCCGAGCGCCATCACGAGGTTGCCGATCTCCTGGCTCGACAACATCCGGTCAAAGCGCGCACGCTCCACGTTCAGGATCTTGCCGCGCAAGGGAAGGACAGCCTGGGTACGCCGATCGCGGCCGGTCTGGGCCGAGCCACCGGCGGAGTCACCCTCGACGAGGAAGACTTCGGTCTTCGACGGATCCTTCTCGGAGCAATCCTTGAGCTTGCCTGCGAGGAAGTTCACGTCCATCGCCGTCTTGCGCCGGGTCAGTTCGCGCGCCTTGCGGGCAGCTTCCCGCGCCAGCGCGGCCTCGATGATCTTGCCGACGATGATCTTGGCCTCGTTCGGGTGTTCCTCGAACCATTCCGCCAGCTTCTCGTTCACCAGCCCTTCGACTGCCGGGCGCACCTCGGACGACACCAGCTTGTCCTTGGTCTGGGACGAGAACTTGGGATCGGGCACCTTGACCGAGAGCACGCAAGTCAGCCCCTCGCGGGCGTCGTCGCCGGTGAAGTTGACCTTCTCCTTCTTGGCGATGCCGCTGGTCTGCGCGTAGTTGTTGATGGTCCGCGTCAGCGCGCCCCGGAACCCTGCGAGGTGGGTCCCGCCATCACGCTGGGGGATGTTGTTGGTGAAGGGCAGCACCGTCTCGTGGTAGCTGTCGTTCCACCACATCGCGACCTCGACCCCGATCCCGTCCTTCTCGCCGGACATGAAGATCGGATCTGTCATCATCGACGACTTGGACCGGTCGAGATACTTCACGAACTCGCGGACCCCGCCCTCGTAGTAGAGCTCGGACCGCAGCGGCTCCACCGGGCGCTCGTCCTCGAGGATGATGCGGACACCGGAGTTCAGGAAGGCCAGCTCGCGCAGGCGGCGCTCCAGCGTCTCGAAGGAATACTCGAGGTTCGAGAAGGTATCGGTCGAAGCGAGGAACCGCACCTCGGTCCCCTTCTCGCCGTTGGAGTCTCCGACCACCTCGAGATGCTTGACCGTGTCGCCGCGTTCGAACCGGGCGATATGCTCCTTGCCATCGCGCCAGATGCGCAGTTCCAGCCAGTCCGACAGAGCGTTCACCACCGAGACGCCCACGCCGTGCAGACCGCCCGAGACCTTGTAGGAGTTCTGGTCGAACTTACCGCCCGCGTGCAGCTGGGTCATGATGACCTCGGCCGCCGAGACGCCCTCTTCCTCGTGGATACCGACAGGAATGCCGCGGCCGTTGTCGCGCACCGATACGCTGGAATCCGCGTGGATCTTGACGGTCACCGCATCCGCGTGACCGGCCAGCGCCTCGTCGATTCCATTGTCGACGACCTCGTAGACCATGTGGTGCAGGCCCGACCCGTCATCGGTATCGCCGATGTACATGCCAGGGCGCTTGCGGACGGCCTCCAAACCCTTGAGAACCTTGATGGAATCGGCACCGTATTCTTCAGGCGCCTGTGCATTCTCGGACATCCGAAAATCCTTTTATCTTTTTGTGATTTTATACTGGCCGTAGGGGGGAATGTCACGCGAATCCCCCAGATTTTGTGTCAGGTGAAGGGGATCACCAGACCGACCAGCATCAGCAGCGCCCCGGCCCCGCGATTGAGCCTGCGGATCGCCGCCGGAGAGCTGACGAAACTCCTGACACGGCCGATGAAGGCCGCGAAACCGAGGTTGCCGACCAGCGGGATCGCGAAGGACAACGTGCAGATGGCGACGATGTCGGGCGCCCCGACCGACTGCAGATCGAAGAAGCCCGGCAGGACGCCCATGTAGAAGAGGATCGCCTTGGGGTTGGCGAGGATCGCGGCCACCCCGGCGGCGAAACCGGCGGCCTTGCCGGGGCGCGTCAGCCGGCTGTTGGCGGCGATCTGGCCGGAACTGCGCACCAGCGTCCAGCCCATCCAGAGAAAGATCAGGCTCGCCACCCAGCGCATGATGGTCATGAAGCCCGAGACCTCCTGCACCAGCCACGAGACGCCGATCACGGCGATGAAGGGCCAGACGATGTCGCCGACCGCGACGCCAAAGGCCAGCGGCCATGCGGCCTGGAACCCGCCGCTGATCGACCGCGCCATGATGGCGAGCCAGACCGGCCCCGGGGTGAGGAACAGGATCAGCAGCGCCCCGGCATAGAGGAGCAAGTCGCCGGCGGTGATGGTCATGAAGCGTCGGGCAGCGTCAGCGAGCCGTCCTCGGCAAGAGGCCAGAAGGGGTTCATCGCCAGTTCCCAGACATGGCCGTCGGGGTCGGCGTAGTAGCCGGAGTACCCGCCCCAGAACACCTTTTCGGGGCGCTTCAGTACCGTGGCCCCGGCCGCCAGCGCCGCCGCGAAGGCCGCGTCGACCTCTTCGATGGTGGCAAAGTTCTGCGCCAGCGTGATGGCCCCTGTTCCGAGCTCCGCCCCGGCCCGCCCCTGGTCCTCGGCGAGCGCCGCCCGCCCGAACAGGCCGAGCGCAAGGCCATTCATCTGGTAGAAGGCGACACCCTCCTGCTCCTGCGCCGGAGACCAGCCGAGAGCGCCGTAGAAATCCTTGGCACGATCCAGGTTCGCGACGCCAAGCGTGATCAGGGTAACCCGTTGCGGTGTCATGCGGCATCCTTTCGTTCGACGCGGCTCTCGCCGCCGGTCTCGGTCACCTCGAGGTATTGCGCCCGCGCGCCCAGTTCCCCGAAAAGCTCCGGCCCGGTCCCCGTCATCCAGGCCTGCGCGCCAAGCGCACAGATCTCGTCATAGAGCGCAGCGCGGCGCCCGGCGTCCAGATGAGCCGAGACCTCATCCAGCAGCAGCAGCGGCGGCGCCCCTATGCGCGCGGCCAGCGCCCGTGCGTTGGCCAGGATCAGCGAGACCAGCAACGCCTTCTGCTCGCCAGTGGAACAGTCCTTGGCGGGCACGCCCTTGGCCGCGTAGACCCCGTAGAGGTCGGTACGATGCGGCCCCACCAGCGACCGTCCGGCCGCCATGTCGCGAAAGCGGCTTTCGGCCAGCGCTTCGCGCAGGTCCGTCTCGGTGTCGGGCATCTCGCCCTCGCTCTGTACCAGTTCCAGCGTGGCGGCGGGAAAGGCCGTCTCCGCCCCCTCCTGCGCGCCCGCCAGTTCCTCAAGCGCCTCGCGCCGGGCGCGGTCGATCATATGACCCGATTCCGCCATCTGCCGCTCCAGCGCGGCGTACCAGTGCGCATCGCGCACCTGGTCCTTCAGCAGCCGGTTGCGCTCGCGCATCGCCTTCTCGTAAGCCAGCGTTGCATCGGCATGGGCCGGTTCAAAGCTCATCACCATGCGGTCGAGGAACCGACGCCGCCCGTCCGCGCCCTCGATCCACAGCCGGTCCATCGCCGGGATCAGCCACAGCACCCGCGCGATCCGCCCGAGCGCCACCTGACCTGCGGGTTTTCCGTCGATCTTCACCTGCCGCGCCGCGCCGCCATCCGACCAGGTCTCGACTTCGTGCATCCGCCCCAGCGAGGCGATCACGGCGGCAAGCTTCCATCCCACCGATTCCGGCCGCCGCGCCATCTCTTCCGCGCTCGACCGGCGCAATCCGCGCCCTGGCGAAAACAGCGAAACCGCTTCGAGGATGTTGGTCTTGCCCGCGCCGTTCGGCCCCCAGATCGCCACGGGCCGGGCGTCGGTTTCGATCCGCGCCACCTTGTGACTGCGGAAATGCGACAGGGTCAGCTGCGTCAGTGCAAGCAAACCGGCCCCTGTCTTCTTTTCTTCGAAAATACTCTCGCCGAAGGCATCGACGCAGTCGATTTACACGCGCATCGGCATGACGACATAGACCGCGGTCTGGTCGTTGCCCTCGCGCATCAGCGTCGGGTCACCTGCCGAGTTGAACATGAAAACCGCGTTCTCGCGATCCACCTGGCTGGCGATCTCCAGCAGGTACTTGGCGTTGAAGCCGATCTCGAGCCGCTCGTCGCCATAGGCCACGGCGAGTTCCTCTTCGGCGGCACCGCTGTCCGGCGCATTGACCGAAAGAACGAGACGGTCCTCGTCGAGCTGCAGCTTGACCGCGCGCGAGCGCTCGGACGACACGGTGGCGACCCGGTCCACGGCCTGCGCGAATTCGCTGGCATCCACCTCGAGGCGGCGGGTGTTGCCCTGCGGAATCACCCGGGTGTAGTCGGGGAAGGTTCCGTCGATGACCTTGGAGGTCAGCGTGATGTCGGGGGTGGCAAAGCGCACCTTGGTCTCGCTGACCGACACGGCGATGGCCATGTCGTCGTCTTCCAGCAGCTTGCGCAGTTCGCCCACGGTCTTGCGCGGCACGATCACGCCCGGCATCGCCTCCGCGCCCTCGGGCAGCGGTGCGTCGATGCGGGCGAGGCGGTGGCCGTCGGTCGCGACGCAGCGCAGGACGCGGCCGTCCTCGCTGTCGGACACGTGCATGTAGACGCCGTTCAGGTAATAGCGGGTTTCCTCGGTCGAGATGGCGAACTTCGACTTGTCGAACAGGCGGCGCAGGTCGCTGGCCTTGGCCGAGAAGTTCGACTCGTATTCCGACGAGGCCATGACCGGGAAATCTTCCTTGGGCAGAGTCGCGAGCGAAAAGCTCGAGCGACCGGCCTCAACCGAGAGACGTCCGGCGGCGCTGTCGGCGGTCAGGGTAACGAGCGAGCCATCCGGCAGCTTGCGCACGATCTCGTGCAGCGTGGTGGCCGCGACAGTGGTGGATCCGGCGCGTTCAACCTGGGCCGGTGCCTTGTCCACGACCTCGATATCGAGGTCGGTGGCGCGGAACTGGACGGTGTTGCCCTCGGCCTCGATCAGCACGTTGGCCAGGATCGGGATCGTATTGCGGCGCTCCACGACCGATTGAGCCTGTGCGACCGCCTTGAGCAGGGCGCCGCGTTCGATGCTGATCTTCATAGTCTTCGATCCTTCGCAAGGGCCGGGAAGGGCAAGTTACCCGTTTGTTCCCGCAGCACAAGGTGTTTTCCTGCGTTTCTCGGCCGGAAAGGGAGATGCGTCAAGAGGAACGCCCGCCAGCGAAGCAAAGCTATGGCGCATCGGCACCGCAGTTGCTCCCAACCGGCTGGACGCGGCCCCGGAACAGGTCCGGGGCACGGCGTTGCCGTCCTGCTGAAGCGCTCAGGCTTCCAGCTGACGGCGCAGCATTTCCACGTCTTCGGCGATCTGCCCGTCCGAGGCCTTGAGCTCCTCGATCCGTTTCACGCCGTGCATGATGGTGGTGTGATCGCGCCCGCCGAACCGGCGCCCGATCTCGGGCAGCGAACGGCTGGTGTGATGCTTGCACAGGTACATCGCGACCTGGCGCGGACGGGCATAGGCCCGCAGGCGCTTGGGTCCGATGATGTCGCTGAGGCGGATGTTGTAGTACTCCGCCACCTTCCGCTGGATCTCCTCGACGGTGATCTTGCGCTCGGAAGCGCGCAGCACGTCGGCGAGGCAGTCCTGCGTCAGCTCCATGTCGATCTCGCGCCCGACCAGCGAGGCGAAGGCGAAGAGACGGGTCAGAGCGCCCTCGAGAACGCGGACGTTGGTCGAGATGCGGTGCGCAAGGAATTCCAGCACGCCGTCGGCGATGGTGAGACCCGGGTAGGTCTTGCGATAGGTCTGGACCTTGGACTGCAGGATGCCGAGGCGCAGTTCGTAGTCGGTCGGATGCAGGTCGACAACGAGACCGCATTGCAGGCGCGACTGCACGCGCTCTTCGAGGTCCTTGATCTCGCCCGGGGCACGGTCGGCCGAGATGATGATCTGCTTGTTCTGGTCCACCAGCGCGTTGAAGGTGTGAAAGAACTCTTCCTGGGTGGAGTCCTTGCCGGCGATGAACTGCACATCATCGACCATCAGCACGTCGACCGAGCGGAACATCAGCTTGAAGTCCATCATCTTGCGTTCGCGCAGCGCCTGGATGAAGCGGTACATGAACTGCTCGGCCGAGAGGTAGAGCACGTTCAGCTCGGGCTGACGGGCACGTAGTTCCCATGCGATCGCATGCATCAGGTGAGTCTTACCGAGGCCGACGCCGCCGTAGAGCACCAGCGGATTGAAGGTCACCGGACCGCCCTCGCTGACGCGACGCGCTGCGGCATGGGCCAGTTCGTTCGGCTTGCCGACGACGAAGCTGTCGAAGGTAAAGCGGGGATCCAGCGGCGCGGCCGGCAGGTCAGAGACCGTTTCCTCGGCGGCCACGGGGCGCGCCTGAACGGCCGCCGAAGCGGACTCGGCCTTGGCCGCCGGACGGGCCGACGCGGGATTGGGCCGGCTCGGCGCATTGGCCGGAACCTGGAACAGCACGCGCTGGACGGATTCGCCCGCGGAATTCAGTTCGTAAAGAATCAGATCCGAAAAGTTCTGCCCGACGTAATTCCCCATGAAATTCGTCGGCACGTGGAACACTGCAACCCCATCTTGCAGTTTCGAGAATTCAAGCGGCTCGATCCACGTGGTGTAATTGTTCTGGCCGACAGTCTTCAGCAGCCTCTGTCTGAGTTGTCCCCATTTCTCTTGTGTCATCCAGTGCCTCATGCATCCCAATTCAGGCGATTTCGCCCTTGCTATCGTTGACCGGCGCAGAAACCGGCTGGATTCACAGCAATAGGAGGCATGCGCTGCCGGAGACCGGCAACGTGAAGACCCAGACACTTCAACATCGAAACCCCAAACGCAAACCGACACCCGCCCGCAGCAGACGGATCGATCAGCGCAAGACTTCGCGCACACTTTTATATGACAGGGCCATGCGACGGCGAGCAACCAACGTACATAGCAGACCGAACAGACGAGGATTTGAGCCTCAACTGCCGACATCGCCTCCGGATTTCCCTGATGGCATTCAGGTTGTTTTTCCGAAGACTGCCTGTCCCCCCAAGCGAGTGAATCGCAAGATCAGTGGTACCAATTCCGGGTGGAGAGCGGCAACGAAACTATGATGTTGACTCTCACTTTCGCGGAAAGAATCTCTCGCGGCCGCAGAATGGTGCAGGGGACCGATTTCAGAAAAAAAGGCGCTGCGAAGTGCAACGCCTTTGAGCCGTTAAATATTCGTCACATTTCGCAGGGGACTTAGCCCAGGGCCTTAACCCGCGAGGACAGACGGGACAGCTTCCGCGAGGCGGTGTTTTTGTGCAACACACCTTTGGTCACGCCGCGCATCAGTTCGGGCTGAGCAGCGCGCAGAGCGGCAATTGCCACTTCTTTGTCACCGGAAGCGATTGCTTCCTCGACTTTGCGCAGGAAGGTGCGAATGCGCGAACGGCGCGCTTTGTTGATTGCGAATCGAGTCTCGTTCTGACGAGCGCGTTTCTTGGATTGCGGCGTATTTGCCATGTGTCGGTTCCCCTGTTTCGGGTCGGTTGAAATCGAGAGCGCAACGAGACCCATCCCTTTCGGGGAACACCGGGTTCAGTAACCGGTCGAATCCTGCCAGAGCGGGCATCACGCGCATGTATCGGCGGCGTATAGGCGACAACGCCGGAAAAGGAAAGCCCCTATCGCGCAGCAGGCGAAGGGGCGGGCCCGGCGGTACCGCCGGGCGCAGGACTCACTTGTCGCGGAACTGAGGCTGGCGCTTTTCGAGGAAGGCGGCCATGCCTTCCTTCTGGTCCTCGGTCGCGAACATCGAATGGAACAGGCGACGTTCGAACAGGATACCTTCGCGCAGCATCATCTCGTAGGACCGGTTCACCGACTCTTTGGCGGCGATGACGGTCGGCAGAGACTTCTCGGCGATCTTGGCCGCAGCGGCCATCGCTTCTTCCATCAGCTTCTTGGCGGGCACAACGCGGCTTACCAGTCCTGCGCGCTCAGCCTCCTCGGCGGGCATGAAGCGGCCGGTGAGGTTCATGTCCATCGACTTGGACTTGCCGACGAAACGGGTCAGACGCTGAGTGCCGCCCATCCCGGCAATGACACCGAGGTTGATCTCGGGCTGGCCGAACTTGGCAGTGTCGGCAGCGATGATGAAATCGCAGGCCATCGCCAGCTCGCAGCCGCCGCCCAGCGCATAGCCGGACACGGCCGCGATGATCGGCTTGCGGATCGCAAGGATACGGTCGCTGGCATCGGCAAAGAGGTTCTCGCTGAACACGTCGACAAAGGACTTCTCCGACATCTCCTTGATGTCGGCACCTGCGGCAAAGGCCTTTTCCGACCCGGTGATGACGATGCAGCGCACCTTGTCGTTGGCGTCGGCTTCTTCAAGTGCATCGCAGAGTTCGCCCAGAAGCTCGGTGTTCAGGGCGTTGAGGGCGTCAGGACGGTTCAGTTTGATGAGGCAGATGTGGTCTTCAGTTTCGACGTTGATCGTCTCAAAGGCCATGAATCGAGCTTTCGTTGTTCTCTTCGGAGTCGAGCCTTAACACGAGAGGTCCTCACTGCAAGTTATCTTTGGCATTTCGGACAGAAGAACGAGGACCGTCCCGACTGCACCAGTCGTGCGATGGTCTCGATGCAATCCGGGGTTTTGCAGGGGGCGCCTTCGCGCCCGTAAACATCGAAAGAGTGCTGGAAATAGCCCAGTTCCCCATCCGCGCGCCGGTAGTCGCGCAACGACGAGCCGCCCGCCGCGATGGCCTCGGTCAACACCTGGCGGATGATCGGGACCAGCGCGGCAACCCGGGCTGCGGCGATTTTTCCCGCCTTGCGCCGCGGCGAGATGCGCGCGCGGTACAGCGCCTCGCAGACGTAGATATTGCCAAGCCCTGCGACGATCCCCTGATCCAGCAGCGCGGCCTTCACGGGCGTGTTCTTGCCCCGGAACGCGGCGATCAGGTGGTCTTCGTGAAAGTCGTTGCCGAGCGGCTCGGGCCCGAGGACCGAGAGCAGCTTGTGCTGCTCGGCGGTGGCGGTCTGCATCAGGTCCATCGCGCCGAAGCGGCGGGCATCGTTGAAGGTGATGCGGCTGCCGTTCTCCATGTGGAAGACGACGTGGTCATGCTTCTCGGGCAGCGGATGCTCGTGCACGAACCGCCCCAGCGGATCGCCCGAGACCACCATGCGCCCGGTCATCCCGAGGTGGACCAGCAAAGTCTCACCCGACGACAGGTCGGCAAGGATGTACTTGGAACGCCGCCGCAGCCGCTCGACCCTTTGCCCGGTCAGCCGCTCGGCCATGCGCTCGGGGAAAGGCCAGCGCAGATCGGGCCGGTTGACCTCGGCACGGGCGATCACCTGCCCCTCCATCACGGGGGCCAATCCGGTGCGAACCGTCTCCACCTCTGGTAATTCTGGCATTATGCACTTTCTTACTACGGGGGCGCGCATTGTGCCGCCCGGAAACGCCCTATAACAAGGGGCAAAATTCAGCGGCGGCAAGGGCCCATGACCGACGACACCTCCAAGACAACCCATTTCGGACGCGAGACCATTCCCGAGGGCGAGAAGGCCGGGCGGGTGCAGGGCGTTTTCAACTCCGTGGCCAGCAAGTACGACATCATGAACGACGTGATGAGTGTCGGCATCCACCGGGTCTGGAAGGACGCGATGATGGACTGGCTGGCGCCGCGTCCGGGGCAGAAACTGCTGGACGTGGCCGGGGGCACCGGTGACATCTCGTTCCGCTTCCTCAAGCGCGCGGGCCATGGCCACGCGACCGTGCTGGATCTGACCACCCCGATGCTGGTGGAGGGCCGCAAGCGGGCCGAGGCGGCGCAGATGGCCGAGAGCCTCGACTGGGTGACGGGCGATGCGATGAACCTGCCCTTCGAGGCGAATACCTTCGACGTCTATACCATCAGCTTCGGCATCCGGAACGTGACCCGTCCGCAGGAGGCGCTGAACGAAGCCTACCGCGTCTTGAAGCCTGGCGGGCGCCTGATGGTGCTGGAGTTCTCGCAGCTGCCGAACGACGGGCTGCAGAAGCTCTATGACCTCTACAGCTTCAACGTGATTCCGCGCATGGGCCAGCTGATCGCAAACGACCGCGACAGCTACCAGTACCTGGTCGAGTCAATCCGTAACTTCCCTGACCAGGAGACCTTTCTGGGCATGGTGCGCTCCGCCGGTTTCGGCAATGCCAAGTACCGCAACCTGAGCATGGGCATCGCCGCCCTGCATTCGGGCTGGAAAATCTGACGCATGCGCGGACCGCACAACATCATCCGGCTGGTCCGGACCGGCGCCACGCTGGAACGCACCGGCGCCATGCAGGTGATCCTCGACGCCTACGACGCGCCGCCGCTGCTGCGGCTGGTGGCACGTCTGATGGGCAAACCCTTCATGTGGCTCGGGTACAAGGGGGATCCGGCGATGCCGCCCGCGACCCGCGCGCTGACCGCGCTCGGCCCGGCCTACATCAAGTTCGGCCAGATCCTCTCGACGCGTCCCGACCTCGTCGGCGACGACCTCGCCGTTCAGCTGCGCGTTCTTCAGGACAAGCTGCCGCCCTTTGCGACTGCGCTGTCCAAGGCAGAAGTGGCGAAGGAGCTTGGTGTCACGGTGGATGACGCCTTTTCGGAGTTCAGCGAACCGATTGCCGCCGCTTCCATCGCGCAGGTCCACAAGGCGCGGCTGGCCGACACCGGCGAAGAGGTTGCGGTCAAGGTTCTGCGGCCCGGGATCGAGCGGGCCTTCCGCAAGGACGTGGACGCCTTCTACTTCGCGGCGCGGATGGTCGAGCTGTTCGCTCCCGGCGCGCGTCGGCTGCGTCCGATGGACGTGATCGAGCATTTCGACGGCGTGGTGCGGGGCGAACTGGACCTTCGACTGGAGAGCTCTGCCGCCTCGGAGTTCGCCGACAACACCAAGGGCGATGAAGGTTTCCGCGTTCCCTCGATCAAGTGGGGCCTCTCGGGGCGCCGGGTGATGACGCTCGGCTGGGCAGACGGCGCGCCGCTGGGCGACAATGACGCCATCGACGCCGCCGGACACGACCGCGCCCTGCTGGGCGAGCGGGTGCTGCGTCTGTTCTTGATGCACGCCTTGCGCGACGGTTTCTTCCACGCCGACATGCATCAGGGCAACCTGAAGGTCGCCCCGAACGGCGATATCGTCTGCTATGACTTCGGGATCATGGGGCACATCGACGAGTATACCCGCCGGGTCTATGCCGAGATTCTCTTCGGCTTCATCCGTCGCGACTACAAGCGTGTGGCCGAGGTACATTTCGAGGCGGGCTACGTGCCTGCCGATCAGGATGTGGACGAATTCGCCCGGGCACTGCGCGCGGTGGGGGAGCCGATCTTCGGCATGGACGCCAGCCATATCTCGATGGGGCGGCTGCTGGCCTATCTCTTCGAGGTAACCGAGCGGTTTGGCATGGAGACGAGGACCGAGCTGATCCTGCTGCAGCGCACGATGGTGGTGGTCGAGGGCGTGGCGCGGTCGCTGAACCCGCATATCAACATCTGGGAAGTCGCACGGCCCGTGGTCGAGGATTACATCAAGAAATCCATCGGCCCCCGCGCCCTGCTGTCGGATCTGACCCGGACCGCGCTGGTCATGGCCCGTTTCGGCCCCCGCCTGCCCGGCATGGTCGAGGCGGCGCTGGTGGCGCAGGCGGACCCGAAACCGGTGGAGAAGAAGCACTGGCGGCGCTACGTCGTGCTGGCCGCCCTGATCGGCGGGGCCTTTGGTGCCGTCGTGGTCGCGGCGCTCGACCACATCTTCTGACGCAAAACGCGCCCCGGAGGGCGCGTTTTCGGTTCCGTCGGCTGGGTGTGCCTCAGAGCCGCTCGATGGCGATGGCGATGCCCTGACCGCCGCCGATGCACATGGTGATAAGGCCCTTGGTGCCGCCCGTGCGCTCCAGTTCGTAGAGCGTCTTGACAGTGATGATCGCGCCGGTCGCACCCACCGGGTGACCGAGAGCGATGGCGCCGCCGTTCGGATTGACCCGGGCCGGGTCCATACCCAACTCCCTGCTGACCGCCAGTGCCTGCGAGGCGAAGGCCTCGTTCGATTCGATCACGTCGAAGTCGCTGATCGACAGGCCGGTCTTTTCCATCAGCTTCTGCACGGCCGGGATCGGACCGATGCCCATCACCTCGGGGCGTACGCCTGCGTGGGCATAGCCGAGGATGCGGGCCCGGGGCTTCAGGCCGGCCTTTTCGGCCGCATCGGCGGTGGCGAGCACGATGGCCGCCGCGCCGTCATTGATGCCAGACGCATTGCCCGCGGTGACCGATCCGTCCTTCTTGAACACCGGACGCAGCCCGGCCAGCGCCTCGAGGCTGGTCTGCTTGGGGTGCTCGTCGACCTTGAAGGGCACCTTCTCGCGCTTGACCATCACCTCGACCGGAACGATCTGGCTGTCGAAGTAACCGGCCTCGATGGCTGCCGCCGCGCGGTCCTGCGACAGCATGGCAAAGGCATCCTGATCTTCGCGGGTGATCTGGTGCTCGGCCGCCACGTTCTCTGCGGTGACGCCCATGTGGCCGGTGCCAAAGGGGCAGTTCAGCGCCCCGAGCATCATGTCGAGCGACGTGATGTCCCCCATCTTCTGCCCCCAGCGGGTCGAAGGCACGATGTAGGGGCTGCGCGACATGCTCTCGGCACCGCCCGCCAGCGCGAACTCGGCATCGCCCAGCATCAGGCTCTGAACTGCCGAAACGATGGCCTGTGCGCCGGAGCCGCAGAGACGGTTCACGTTCATGGCCGGGGTGCTCTCGGGGATGCCAGCCTGCATCGCGGCGACGCGGCTCAGGTACATGTCGCGCGGTTCGGTGTTGATGACGTGCCCGAACACGACGTGCCCGATCTGCTTGCCCTCGACGCCCGAACGTTCCAGCGCCGCCTCTGCCGCCACTGTGGCGAGATCGATCGGCGCGGTGCTGGCCAGGGCGCCTCCAAAGGTGCCGATGGCCGTGCGTGCGCCATCGAGGATCACGATATCCGTCATGATGAACTCCTCCTCGTATCAATGAGTCGGCGCAGACTATGGCCCTCGCCGCGGTGCGGCGCCAGCCGAAACGCCCGGGACGTCGCGTTGCAAGCGCGATTGACAACCTCCCCGGGGCGGCGGATGAATCCGCCATGACGGACGAAACCGACGATATCCTGAACCGCCTGCCCGCCCGGTTGAAAGAAGCCCGCCGCGCGCAGGGCCTGTCGCTCGAGGCGGTCGCGAACCTCTCGGGCGTCTCGCGCTCGATGGTAAGCCAGATCGAGCGGGGCGAGAGCAGCCCGACCATATCGACCCTGTGGAACCTGACCCGCGCCCTGCAGGTCGATTTCGCGGGCCTGCTGGACGCCGCGCCCGCCAACGACAGAATCGACGTGATCCGCGCCGCCGAGGCGCCGACCATCGACAACATGGGCGAAGGCTGCCGGATTCGCATTCTCTCGCCGCCCGAGGAAGCAGGCCACCACGAGGTCTACGAGCTGATCTTTGCCCCCGGCGGGGCCCTGCGCAGCAAGCCGCACACCCGGGGCGCGACCGAGCAGCTAACCATCATCGAGGGCAGCGTGACTGTCACCTCCGGCATGGCGGAAAAGCCTCTGAACCTGGGCGATACCGCCCGATACGCCGCCGATGTGCCGCATGCCATCGTCGCCTCCGGCGGGGCGGCCAGGGCCTTTCTTATCGTCAAGGATGCATGAGAATTCCATGTTAACGGAATTTTTCCGCTAAACAGGAAATCCCCTATTTCGGATTCGCATCCGCTATGCTAGACATGAGAGCAAAGGAGACGCGCCCATGTCCACTGCATTCCTGTCCCACATCTCTGACACGCTGGCCGAGATCGACGCCGAAGGGCTGACCAAGCGCGAGCGGCTGATCACCTCGCCCCAGGGCGGCCAGATCACCGTGGGCGACCGCAGGGTGATCAACCTCTGCGCCAACAACTACCTCGGGCTGGCCGATCACCCCGCGCTGATCGCGGCGGCCAAGGGAGCGATGGATGACCACGGGTTCGGGATGGCCTCGGTCCGGTTCATCTGTGGCACGCAGGATCTGCACCGCGAGCTGGAGACACGTCTGGCGCAGTTCCTCGGCATGGAGGACTCGATCCTCTTCGCCGCCTGTTTCGACGCCAACGGCGCCGTGTTCGAGCCGCTTCTGGGCCCCGAGGACGCGGTGATCTCGGACGCGCTGAACCATGCCTCGATCATCGACGGTATCAGGCTCTGCAAAGCCAAACGCTACCGCTATGCCAACTCCGACATGGCCGACCTCGAGGCGCAGCTGAAGGCCGCACGGGCCGATGGTGCGCGGCACATCATGGTGGCGACCGACGGGGTCTTCTCGATGGACGGCTACCTCGCCAAGCTTGGCGAGATCCGGGCGCTGGCCGACAAGTACGAGGCCATCGTCATGGTCGACGATTGCCACGCCACCGGATTCATGGGGCCGCAGGGCCGGGGCACCCCGGCGCACGCGGGCGTCAAGGTGGACGTGCTGACCGGTACGCTGGGCAAGGCACTCGGCGGCGCGATCGGCGGCTATATCGCCGGGCCGCAGCCGGTGATCGACCTGCTGCGCCAGCGCGCACGTCCCTACCTCTTTTCCAACTCGCTGCCGCCCGCCATCGTCGCCGCCGGGATTGAAGCGATCCGGCTGGTGGAAGAAGGCGATGCGCTGCGGACGCAACTGTTCGCGAACGCCGCCTACTGGCGCGCGGGCCTCGCGCGGCTCGGCTTCGACCTGCTCCCCGGCGAACATCCGATCATCCCCGTGATGCTGGGCGAGGCGAAACTCGCGCAGGAGATGGCGGCGCGGCTGTTCGAGGAAGGCGTCTACGTCTCCGGCTTCTTCTTTCCCGTGGTGCCGCGCGGACAGGCCCGCATCCGCACCCAGATGAATGCCGCGCTGACCCGCGACGAACTCGACCGGGCGCTTGACGCCTTCGAGACCGCAGGCAAGGCCACCGGCGTCATCGCCTGAGATCCGCCCCGGACCTGATCCGGGGCCTACACGACCCAGACCCAAATGGCCCCGGACCAAACCCAGGGCGTGTCGGAGAGAGACCATGACCAACCAAATGCAGGCTCTGTGCAAGGCAAAACCCGAACCCGGGCTCTGGATGATCGACGCCCCGGTGCCGGAGATCGGGCCCGATGACGTGCTGATCAAGGTGAACAAGACCGGCATCTGCGGCACCGACATCCACATCTGGAACTGGGACGACTGGGCGCAGAAAACCGTGCCGGTCCCCCTGATCACCGGCCACGAATTCGCGGGCGAGATCGTCGAGTTGGGGCGCAATGTCGAGGGACTCGAGCTTGGCCAACGCTGTTCCGGCGAGGGACACCTGATCGGCAAGACCTCGCGTCAGAGCCGCGCGGGCAAGTTCCACCTCGACCCGGCGACGCGCGGCATCGGGGTGAACGAACAGGGCGCCTTTGCCCAGTACCTGCGCCTGCCCGCCTTCAATGTGGTCCCCCTGCCCGACGATATCCCGGACGAGATCGGCGCGATCCTCGACCCGCTCGGCAACGCCGTTCATACCGCGCTCTCCTTTGACCTGATCGGGGAGGATGTGCTGATCACCGGTGCCGGGCCCATCGGCATAATGGCCGCCGCCGTCGCCCGTCACGTCGGCGCCCGCCATGTTGTGATCACCGACGTGAACCAGGCGCGCCTCGATCTCGCCGCGCGTGTCGCCGACGTGATCCCGGTGAACGTGGCAAAGCAGGATCTGGCCGAAATAGAGTCTGGTCTGAAGATGAAGGAAGGCTTCGACGTGGGTCTCGAAATGTCCGGCAGCCAGCATGCGCTCGACCAAATGGTCGAGGCGCTGGTGATGGGCGGCCGCATTGCCCTCCTTGGCATTCCGCCGGGCAAATCGCCGGTGGACTGGTCGCGTATCGTGTTCAAGGCGATCACCATCAAGGGCGTCTACGGGCGCGAGATCTTCGAGACATGGTACAAGATGATCGCCATGTTGCAGAACGGGCTGGATGTCTCGGGCGTCATCACCCATCGTTTCGCCGCGGCGGAGTTCGAACAGGGGTTCGCCGCGATGAAGTCGGGTCTGAGCGGCAAGGTGGTACTGGACTGGACATGACCGCAGCTTCGATCCTCGATATCATCGGCAAGACACCTTCCGTCTGGCTCGACCGGCTCGTCGCGGCGCATGGGCTCGACGGGCGCATCCTCGCCAAGCTCGACTACCTGAACCCCGGCTTCTCCAAGAAAGACCGCGCCGCGCTCGGCATCATCCGGGCGGCGCGGGCCGACGGCACGCTGCAGCCGGGGCAACCGGTGGTGGAACTCACCTCCGGCAACATGGGCACCGGCCTCGCCATCGTCTGCACCCAGCTTGGCCACCCCTTCATTGCGGTGATGAGCCGGGGCAACTCGCCCGAACGCGCCGCGATGATGCGCGCTCTCGGGGCGGAGGTCGTGCTGGTCGACCAGGCCCCCGGCAGCGCGGTGGGCGAGGTCTCGGGGACCGATCTCGCGCTGGTCGATGCCGAGGCGCAGCGGATCACGGCCGAGCGCGGCGCCTTCCGGGCCGACCAGTTCAACCACCCCGGCAATGCGGCGGCCCATGCCGCCACCACCGGGCCGGAACTCTGGGAGGATTCGGGCCGGTGCCTGACCGCCTTCGTCGACTTCGCCGGCTCCGGCGGCACCTACGCGGGGACGATCCGCGCACTGAAGGCGTTGAACCCGTCGCTGCGCGGTTACCTGCTCGAACCCGCGGGGGCCGCCGCGATCTCGGGCCAGACCGTCACCGATCCCGGCCACCCCATTCAGGGCGGCGGCTACGCAATGCCCGACCTCGCCCTGCTGCAAGGCGCCCCGGTGGACGGCCACCTGACGGTGACGGGCGCGCAGGCGAAGGAAACAGCGCGCGACCTCGCCCGCGTCGAAGGCATCTTCGCGGGCTTCTCGGCCGGCGCCAACGTAGCCGCGGCGCTCGACCTGCTCGCCGGTCCCGAAAGGGGCGGGACCGTCGCGGTGATCATCTGCGACAGCGGCCTCAAGTACCTGTCGACCGATCTCTGGAGCTGAGCCCTTCTTTGGGTTCGCAAGTATCCCGGGGGTGAATTGGCCCGCAGGGCCAAGAGGGGGCTGGCCCCCTTACGGCACCAGCGGCATCCGACCCTTGCCGTCGAGCAGCCAGGCGTCGGTGCCTTCGAAGACGGCCGGGTAGATCGGACGACCATAGCCCGCGCCGCCGTCGAGGTTGACGTGGTTGCCGAAATGGAACGGCATGTCGACCGGCGTATGCCCGTGCACCACCAGCCTCGGGTGTTGCCGCCGGTCGGTCAGGAACTCGTCGCGGATCCACAGCAGGTCGTCTTCCACCTGATCCGCGATCGCCACGCCCGGCCGGATCCCTGCGTGCACGAAGAGCAGGTCCCCGACCTCCAGCATCAGCGGGCGTTCGGCCAGAAAGGCGCTGTGGGCCTCGGGCACCTTCTCCAGCGCCTCCGCCAGCACTTCGGCGCCGGGGCGGCGACCGGCCTCTTCGATGCCGTAGGATTCCAGCGTCGTCAGCCCGCCGACGCGCTCATGGAACCAGCCGATCCCCGAGCGAATCTGCGGGTCGGTCAGGGTGCCGTCGCGCAGGAAGCTCTCGAACATCCGGTCGTGGTTGCCCTTGATCACTTCCCAGTTCCGGCCTGCGGCGACACCGGCGCTCAGCAGCTCGATCACCTCTTTCGAGTTCGGCCCGCGATCTTCGAGGTCGCCAAGGAAGACGATGCGCGCGTCGTCGCCCCCGTCCTGCCGGATCCACTCCAGCGCCGCCTCGAGAAAGTCCATCCGGCCGTGAATGTCGCCCATGGCATAGAGAGGAGAGGTCACATTGCCACCTGTCGAAGAATTGCCTGCGCCTGCGGTGTGTCACAGCCGGGGCGAGATTGCCACCTCGACGGGCCTCGGGCGGGCGAATGCATGGCGGGATTGCCGCAGCGGAGCAGCTTGCCGCGGTCGGCCAGGCCACACCCGGGCATCATCATGCGGGCCGGGCTCGTGAAGTCTTTCTTTTTTGGACGTCTTTTGCCATGCTTGACGTAGGGTGAGAGGCCAGATCAGAGTCTCGCGGAAACTGCTGATGCCATTTCGACCCAGCAAGGTCGCTGCCATTTTTGGGTGCGGCCAAGCCAGGGGGAGCGATTGCACAAGGGATTGCGAACACGTCTTTCGGAAAGCCGGACAACGGCCGCGCAACGGCCGGGTTCCTCATTTGTTTCTCCGAAAGTCCGCGACCGGCCCCGCATCCTGACAATGATAAATCTCGAAAACAGGGAATACGGAAAATGAGGGGATTACCCTATTACTTCATGACGCTTGCAGTCGTGTCGATCCTGATCGGTATGGGCTGGGGCATCCAGATGAGCGTGACGATGGATCACTCCATGCATCCCGCCCATGCCCACCTGAATCTGATCGGCTGGGTCGGCTTCGCGATCTTCGCCTTCTACTACCACCTCGTGCCGGCCGCCGCCGATACGGTCATCGCCAAGATCCATTTCGCCCTTGCCGTGGTCGGGCTGGTGCTGATCGTGCCGGGGATCGTCATGGCGCTGAACCAGACGGGCGAAACGCTGGCCAAGCTGGGCTCGGTGCTGACGGTCCTGTCGCTCCTGTGCTTTGGCATCGTGGTGGTCCGGGGCGGATCGGCGAGCAGCGCCTGAGCGTCCCCGGACGGCGGCAAACCTAGGCGCCGTGCTCGGCAACGCTGTCGCGCGGCGCCTCGGCCCGCTCGGTCATGCCATAGTCCCGCAGGACATGGGCCACCCGCAGCCGGTAATCGCTGAAGATGCCGGCGCGCCCCTTGGCCTGTGCCCTGCGGTGCTGTGTCAGCTGCCGCCACTGCTCCACCGCCTCCTCGTCGCGGAAGAACGAGAGCGAGAGCAGCTTCTCGGGATTGGTCAGGCTCTGGAACCGCTCGACCGAGATGAACCCGTCGATCTCGTCGACCAGCGGGCGCATAGTCGCCGCTATGTCGAGGTACTGATCCTTGCGGCCCTCTGCCGGTTCAACTTCGAAGATGATGGCGATCATGGCTGGTCTCCTCCGCTCCCATGTGGGGCCGAGGCCAGCTTCAGCCAGGTCCGGTCCTCGCGCAACAGGAACCGCTCCTTCTGCGCGAACTCGTAGTTTTCGCGCCCCAGCGGATCGGCGGTGAGGCGCGCGCGATAGGCCTCGTAGGCGGCGAGGTTTTCGACATGGTAGATGCCGTAGGCCAGCGTCGACGATCCCTCGTGCGGCGAAAAATAGCCGACGAGGTCGGCGCCGCAGCGCGGGATCGCCTGACCCCAGTTTCGCGCATATTGCTCGAACTGCGCCTTCTTGGTCGGGTCGATTTGATAACGGATGATGCAGGTCAGCATTAACGGTGCCCTCTGGTAATGTCCCGCAATCTATGCCCCTTGCGGGCGTTGTGACGCTTTGGCCGCGGCCGAAACCGAGGGAAAGATCAGGGCTGGACAGCCGTTCCAATAAGGGGAAAACTGCTCTGAAGGACGCCTAGAAACCCTTTGCCCAGCCCTGTTTCCGCGCCTTCAACGATCCCCGACAAAACCCCGATATTATCTCAAGCTTGCCCCGATCTTGCCCAGATTGGGCGAGATAACGGCGGCTGAAACATAAATAGAATGCCACCGAGGGATCGCTGATGGACCGTCTCACCGAAATGGAAGCCTTTGCCAACGTGGTGGATCAGGGCGGCTTTACCGATGCGGCCAAGAAGATGGGCATTTCCAAGTCCGCCGTGTCCAAGCACGTCTCGAGCCTCGAGGCCCGGCTGGGCGCACGTCTTCTGAACCGTACCACGCGCCGCGTGAGCCCGACCGAGATCGGCCTGGCCTACTACGACCGCGCCCGTCGCGTGCTGAACGACGCGGGCGAGGCCGATGCGCTGGTGACCTCGATGCAATCGGCCCCCTCCGGCCTGCTCCGCATCTCGGTCGCGACCGATTTCGGCGTCAATCATCTGTCGCCGGTGCTGAGCGAGTTCCTGTCGGAATTCCCCGAGATCACCGTGAACATGGTGCTGAACAACCGCTACGTCGAACTGATCTCCGAAGGCTTCGACATGGCCGTGCGGATCGGCGAACTCGAGGACAGCACGCTGCGCGCCCGCAAGCTGACCGAAACCACCAAGGCGATGATCGCTTCGCCGTCCTACTTCGAGAAGTACGGGTATCCGCAGAAGATCGACGACCTGAACGAACACAAGCTGCTGCACTATTCCAACCAGTCCTCCGGCAACGTCTGGAAGCTGACCGCGCCCTCGGGCGAAAAGCGTCAGGTTCGCACCGCCGGGTGGCTCTCTGTGAACGATGGTCAGTCGCTGCTGAACGCCGCGATTTCGGGTCTCGGCATCGCCTATCTGCCGTCCTTCCTGTTCTCGGACGCGATGGAGAAAGGCCTGGTCGAATACGCCATGCCGAGCCTGCCGGTCGAGACTCAGGGCATCTATGCGGTCTATCCCCCGGGCCGCTTTACCCAGCCCAAGGTCCGCGCCTTCATCGACTTCCTCGTCAACGCCTTTGCCGACAAGGGCCCCGACGACTGGTAACGCCTTTCATGTTGCATCCCTGGCAACACACTGCCCCGCATCCCCGGATGCGGGGCTTTTTCATGCCGCGCGTTGTGTGACCCAGTTCATTGATGCGGTGCCTCGTGCGCGGTTTGAATGCCCGCAAATCCCGGTGTCAGCGTTCGGCGTGCCCTCGACAGGCGTCGTCCGCTGCGATCGGGAACCGGTGAGTCGTTTTTTTCGATGGCCGGGAAAGAAATTATCGACAGAAGCCCGCAAGCTTGCTGTCTATAGCGCAGGATGCTGGCGGGGCAAGGCATGGAAGCACGGATGAAAGGGAGGACGGGATGGCGGATCTGACAGCGGAACAGTTGCGTTTCGTGCAGAAGCACCTTGGCTACGACACCAAGGGTTACTTTGCGAAGAAGGCGATCAAATCGCAGATCGAGGAATTCTGGCGCCGCCGCGAGAAGGCGCAGTCAGAGATCAGGGACCTGCCGCCGGACCACCCCCAACGCGCCAACCTCCAGCAGGAGATCGATGCCGCGACCGCCAAGGCGGAAGGCGGCGACCTGAAAGGCGCCTACAAGGATCTGAAGTCAACCAAGGACAATGCCCGCGCCGCCGCCAAGCAGGTCCGCGACGGGGTGAACCTAGGCGCCGTGAATGCCGATCTGAACGCGCTCGAGAACGATGTGCGCCGCATGTCTTTCGACCGCGACCGCATCAGCGCCCTTGCCGACACCCAGAGCCAGGACGTGCTCGACGCGGTTGCCCGCATGGGCGACCCGGCCAGCGGGCGCGACCGCGAGGACACCATGCGCATCGTGGCCGACAACTACCGGGATCGCGAGCAGATCATGAGCGACTGGGACGCGATGGAGGCGAACCTCAGGCAGTTGGTGCAGACCTACAAGACCCAGCTGACAACCACTCCGACGATCCTGGCCCAATTGACTGCGGTCAGCCACAGCATCGGTCTCTACAACAAGCAGAACCCCGGGAACTCGAGCGGCACGCACAACGCGCGTTACACGGGGCTCGACGCCCGGGCACGGAACTTCAAGCTGACAGGCAACGGCGCAGACCTCGAAACCGAGGTGAATCAGTTGCTGCGGACCCGCCGCGATGCGCTGCTGAACGCGCTTAAGCCGAAGGTCACCTCGCCCACACTGTCCCCTGCCGCCTTCACCGACAACGACGGCAAGGCGCTGACGGGTCAGGATGCCGAGAAGATGTCGAAGGAGATGGAAGAACGCTTCCGTCACATCGAGAAGCGCGAGAAAGAGCGGCTGGAGGCCGCCAAGCGGGCGATGCAGGAGGCCATGATCACCGACTCGGCGTTTCTTCGGCAGACCGAAGACACCTCTCCGGTCACATCGCGGCAGCAGAGGCCCTTCTATACCGACGAGATGTTCGAGGAAGCGGAGATCGACGTTACCGATACCCGCAAGCGACCCGACGAGATTGCTGCCTCGGCGGCCCAGGCGCTCGACCAGGCGATCGACAGGCTGATGGCGCAGGCGGGCGGCTTCGTGCCCGACGAAGTCTTTGACCTCACGACTCGCAGCCCCCACGACTGGTACCGCGAGGCTGCGAAGGCCGCGGGCATCGTGTTCGATCCGGCCCATCCGGAAACCATCGACCCGACGGTCTGGGCCAAGATCAAGGCCGCAGGCGACGCGATGCGCAACACGGCCATCGACAAGTATCCGGACAAGGCCAAGTGCGACGACAAGGGCAAGCTGACCGAGGCGACTGTCGGCGGCGTGACCTATTCCGAGATCAAGATGCTCGGGAGCGGCGGCGGCGGCGTGGTCTACAAGGCGACTGACCCAGTGACCGGGCACCAGATCGTCCTGAAGACCCCCAAGGGCTACCATGCCGGCGAGCCGTCATCGGAGGACACCATCGAAACGATGCGGTCCGAGGCTGCAAACCACCGCGCCGTGAGCGGAGGTGAATCCGATCCCTGCCACCAGAACATCCTCGACATGAAAGGGATCGTCCTCGCACCCAACGGCGATCCGCTGATCGCCATGGATCTGGCCGACGCGGGGGATGCCAACGACTACACCGAGGCGATGGGAGCGTGCGAGCATTCGGGCATGATCTCGGAACCGGCGCGGCAGGCAATGATGGCAGCGCAGATGCGCGACATCATGAAGGGCATGAAGGCGATGCAGGCGCAGGGCATGACCCATTTCGACCTGAAGGAACTGAATATCTTCCTGACCTCGGACGGCACCTTCAAGGTTGCCGACTTCGGGCTGGCGCAACATGTCGATGGGCATGACGGCAAGGCCAAGCGGATTGATGAGTATACGCCGGGCTACGAATCTCCGGAGCAGAACGGCGAAGGCAGCCTGTCGCAGAAGTCCGACAACTTCACGCTGGGCGAGATCCTCGAACGCATCACCGATCCCAAACGGCAGCGCGGCAAGTTCAAGGAATCTTTCAGCTCCCAGAACCCCACTTCGGACCGCAGGCGAGACCAGGATGGCAAGGTCGGCACCGCCTCCGCGCTCGACCGTGTCATCAACAGCCTCAAGGACCCCGACCCCGACAAACGACCCACGATCGACTCGGTCCTGCTGAGCAGCTACTTTTCCGAGCTCGACGCGAGCCACACGCCCGAGGATGTCGACAGGCTGAAGAAGGCATCCGCCGAGTACGCCAAGAGCATCGGCCGGGAGACCGCCGACCTCAACCGGGAGATCACCTATCTCGAGGGCGAGATCCAGCAGCTGGAGATGGGAAAGACCGACGCTCTGGCCCGCGATCAGATCGAACTGGCGCAACGGTTCATCGCCGAGCAGGAGGCCCGTATCCGGCGGCTGACGCGCGAGCTTGCGCTGGAATGGGAGAAGAAGCCCCGGGAGGCGATCGAACGCAGCATCAGCAACTCCGAAAGCTCGATCGAAGGCGCCAACCGGCGAATTGCGACGGCCCAGGCCAAGCTGGGGCAGACCAAGTCGGCACTGGAGATCGAGGACATCGATAAGAAGATCGCGGACAAGCGCAAGCAGATCCAGGACTTCACCAAGAAGATTGGCGAGATCCACGCCAAGCCCGAATATGCCGCTGTCGTGCAGGAACTGAACGAGGCCAACAAGGCATTCGCCTGACCTGCAGGGACTACTGTTCGCGCAGTATGACCGCCTCGACCCGCCGATTCTCCTCGCGCCCTTCGGGCGTGAGGTTCGAGGCGGCGGGCGAGAGATAGGCAACGCCCTCGGCCTCCATCCGGTCCGGGGCGATGCCGTAGCTGTCGATCATCCGGCTGCGCACGGATTCGGCACGCCGCTTTGACAGGGACAGGTTTTCGTCCAGCGACCCGATGGAATCGGTATGCCCGACGAGGGCGATCACCATGCCCGGGTGATCTTCGAGGAAGACGGCAAGCTGGGCCAGCGAATCGTAGTCGCCCGGATCGAGCGCATCGGCCCCGGTATCGAAGACGAGGCCACCCAGTACTGCGTGGCCTTGCTGCAGCATCCGGTCCGAGAAGCCAGCCTCAAGGTCGGGGGCGGGCGCCGTTTCGGTCCCCGTCTCGGGCAGTGCCGCAGGCGGCGCGCTGGTGCCATCGCGATTGACATAGATGATCTGGACGAACCCGGCGCTCCGGCTCCGGCTGACCAGCAGGCTGGCTGCGGTGTCCTTGTCCTTGACCGCCGAAACAAAACGATAGTTGCGGATATCGACATACATGTCCGGCGCCGGCACCACCTCGGTCCCGAACCGGAAGTCGAAGCCGCCGCATTCGTTGTCCTTGCAGTCGAACGTCAGGGAGTAACCGGCCTCTTCCAGCTGGCTGCGCAAAGGGGCTAGGATCTGCAGCGTGGTCAGCCCCGGCCCGTCGATGCGCCAGGTCTGCCGCTCGATCCGGCCCTCAAGCCTCTGTGCCGGGATGCTGCCATCCCGGAACGGGCCGGTCGGCAGAGCGTAGCTGCCAAGCGGGCTGTCACGTTCCGAAAGCTGCCGCGCAGCGCCCCCCAGCCTGAGCTCGAAGGCCGTTGCGGGCGTCACGGCGAAAAGTAACGCCGCAAGCGCGGCAGCAAGCCGGATCATCTGAACTGCGAGTGATACTCGTCGTTGGGGGTCATCGCCGTGGCGCTGGCGACCCTGTTCGACATGTTGAAGAAACCCGCGACGTTGGCGATGTCCCAGATATCGCGGTCGTTGAAGCCGACCTCGCGCAGCGACTGACGGTCCTTCTCCTCGATCCGGTGGCTTTCGATCGTCATCTTCTCGGCAAAGTTCAGCATGGCGCGCTGGCGCGCATCCAGCGGCGCGACACGGTAGTTCATCACCAGCATCTCGCCGAGCTTCGGGTCGCCCGACAGCTGGCGCACTGCAGCACCATGTGCCACGAGACAATAGAAGCACTTGTTGATCGACGAGACGACAACCGCGATCATCTCGCGCTCCAGCTTGGACAGGCCGCTGTCGGCCAGCATCAGGTCGTTGTACATCCCGGTAAAGGCATTCAGCTTGGCAATGTCGAAGGCGTTGGCCTTCAGCACGTTCGGCACCATCCCGAGCTTTTCAACGCAGATATCGAAGTACTTCTGCGTCGCTTCGGGCAGCGGGTCCACCATCGGGAGGTTCAGGGCGGTGGGCATGGTCTGGTCGGTCACGTGCGGCTCTCCTCTTGCGGCATGTGTCGGTAATGATAGTGCCCGACCTTCGACATTCCCATGCCTGAGTAGAGCGCGTTCGCGGGTGTGTTGGCCACGGTGCAGACGACGGACAGCGTATGCGCCCCGTTGTCCCGCCCCCAGAACGCGGCTGCGCGCAGGAACCACTGGGCCATGCCCTTGCGCCGCTGGAACGGAACCACCTCGACCGCGTGCACCATCGCCACACCGTCATGGATCGCGGCAAAGGCAACCCCGGCAGGCTTGTCATGCAGGCGGCCCAGCAGGCCCGTCTTGGGGCCCTCCGCCCGCTTCATCACCTCGATCCGTTCGGGCCCGATGCCACCGGCGGCCCACATCTCGCGCATGATCGCCAGCGGCTCCCAGACGGTCAGGACGGTGACACGAGGGATCTGCACGTTGCAGAGCGTATCGACGGGGCAGGAATAGATGTTCACCGGATCCAGAACCGCGTAGCCCCGCGCCTCCAGCACGGTATCGAGCGCATCGTCTCCCGGGCGGATCTGGAAGATGCGGCGCTGTCCCATCGCGTCCATCGCCTGTTCCGCCGCGTCCAGGTCAGCCTCGGTGAAGGCGCCCTCAATGGTGGTCGCCGACACCCGGCTGCCACCGCCCCGTCCCTCGCGCAGGGTCGCGGGCCCAAGCCTGCGATAGCTGGCGGCGGGCCATGTTCCGTCCACCACCGCGAACCAGTCGGGTGCAGTCATGCCAGCGCCTCCAGCCCCGAGCGCAACCCGGCCATCGCCTCGGCCACGCGCGGGCCGTCGGCCCCGCGGATCACGACGTTTGCCCCAAAACGCCCGTCCTTCTGGAAGGGGTAACAGCCGATGGAAAGATCGTCATAGGCCTTGGCCAGCGCGGTCAGCACGTCGGCGATTTCGCCCTCACCCCGGTCCACCCTCAGCGTCTCGCTGATCAGCGGGGCACCCCCCGTCAGCAGCGGAAGGATGCTCTCGACCATGGCGACGAAAACGGCGGGCACCCCGGCCATGACGTGCACGTTGCCGAGGGTGAAGCCCGGAGCGGTGGAAACCGGGTTGTCGATCAGCGTCGCGCCATCGGGAATGCGGGCCATGCGCAGGCGGGCGACGTTCAGTTCCGCCCCGGTGCGCTGATAGTGCGCCTCGAGCAGGGCGCGCGCGTCGGCGCGCACGTCGATATGGGCATCAAAAGCCGCCGCGATGGCATCGGCGGTGATGTCGTCGTGGGTCGGCCCGATGCCGCCGCTGGTAAACACGTTGTCATAAGCCGCGGACAGGGCCCGCACCGCCGAGACGATGGCCTCGTGGTCGTCGCTGACCACCCGGACTTCCTTGAGGTCGATGCCGCGTTTCGCCAGTTCCCCCGCAAGGTGGTACATGTTGGCGTCGCGGGTCCGGCCCGAGAGGATCTCGTCGCCGATCACCAGCATCGCTGCGGTTGGATTTGCCATCTCACTGCTCTCCCTTGATCGGCATCAATGGCCGGTATAGGCCCCGCGCCATGCGCTTTCAAACCCCTCTTGTGCCCGCCACCCTGATCCGCCGCTACAAGCGTTTCCTGGCCGACTGCCGTCTGGAGGACGGGACCGAGATCACCGCCCACTGCGCCAACCCGGGCTCGATGATTGGGCTGGCCGAGCACGGCATGCGGATCTGGCTCGAACCCAACGACGATCCCAGGAAAAAGCTGAAGTTCGGCTGGCGCCTCGTGGATCACGGCGATGGCCATTTCACCGGGGTCGATACCTCGGTTCCGAACCGTGCCCTGCGCGCCTCGCTCGAGGCCGGGGAAGTGCCCGAACTGGCCACCTATGGCACTGTCCGGCCCGAGGTGAAGTACGGGCAGAACAGCCGCATCGACTTTCTCCTCAGCCAGACGGGACTGCCCGACGCCTATGTCGAGGTGAAGAGCGTGACCCTGTCGCGCCAGCCGGGGCTGGCCGAGTTTCCCGACAGCGTGACCGCGCGCGGGGCCAAGCACCTTGCCGAACTGACCGAGATGGTGCGCCTAGGTCACCGGGCCTTCATGTTCTTTCTGGTACAGCGGACGGACTGTACCCGCTTCGATCTCGCCCGAGATATCGACCCCGGTTATGCGGCGGCATTCGAAATTGCCAGACAACAGGGAGTTGAATTTCTGTGTTATGATACCACAATAGGGACAGATGGGGTCGAACTGGGCCGACCCGTTGCGCCAGTGACCTGATGTCCTCTGGCCCTTTTTGCATTCTGCGACTAAGTAGCCGGAAGTATGACGATGGAGCATTTCTTGAATAACGACAGTCGTGGTCGGACGACCAAGGACGGCATTCGTATCTACGACCGGGCGGACTTTGCCGGTATGCACGCGGCCGGAAAGGTCGCGGCACAAATTCTCGACGACATTTCCGCGCATATCTTTCCGGGCCAGACGACCGCCGAAATCGACCGGTTGATCACCGAGATGGTGGACGCCGCAGGCGCCACCTCGGCGACGATCGGATACAAGGGCTATCAGCACGCCAGCTGTATCTCGGTGAACCACGTGGTTTGCCACGGGATTCCGGGCGCCAAGATGTTGAAAGACGGCGATATTCTCAACATCGACGTCACCGTGATCGTGGACGGATGGTTTGGCGACACCAGCCGCATGTACGTGGCGGGCAAGCTGCCCCGCAAGGCCGAGCGCCTGATCGAGGTCACCCACGAAGCGCTGCTTCGCGGGATCGAGATGGTCAAGCCGGGCAACACCTTCGGTGACATCGGGCACGCCATCCAGACCTTCGTGGAAGCCAACCGCATGAGCGTCGTCCGCGACTTCTGCGGTCACGGCGTAGGCCGGGTGTTCCATGCGCCGCCGAACGTGCTGCACTACGGCCGCCCCGGCTCGGGTGCGACTCTCGAGGAAGGCATGATCTTTACCATCGAGCCGATGGTGAACCTGGGCCGCCCCGAAACCAAGACACTGGCCGACGAATGGACCGCCGTGACCCGCGACAAGTCGCTTTCGGCCCAGTTCGAGCATTCGGTGGGTGTGACCGACACGGGCTGCGAGATTTTCACGCTGTCCCCGGGCAACAAGTTCCACCCGACCTACGAGTCCTGATCAGCCCTCGCGCCACAACAGAGTGACATGCGTGTCGCCGTACTTGCGGGTATCGTGCAGGTCGTAGCCCTCGGGCGCGGCCTGTGGCGCGCTCTCTTCCCAGACCACCAAGGCCCCGGGCGCGATCCAGCTGCCCGCGGCTGCGGCGGTCAGGGCGGCCTCGCCCATGCCGAGCCCGTAGGGCGGATCGAGGAAGACAAGGTCATGCTGCCCCGCGGTGCTTTCGGCAAGGCGGGTGGCGTCCATGCGCAGCAGCCGGGTCTGCGCCCCGACACCGAGCAGCGAGATGTTCTTGGCGACGAGGCCGCCCCCGACGCGACCGTTCTCGACGAAGGTCACGCTCTCGGCGCCGCGTGACAGCGCTTCCAGCCCCAGCGCACCGGTCCCGGCGAACAGGTCGAGGACACGGGCGCCCTCGATCACGCCAAGCGAGTTCAGCGCGCTGAACAGGCTCTCGCGGACGCGATCGGCGGTCGGGCGCAGGTGTGCGCCCGCATCACCCTTGCCGACCGGCGTCAGCGGTCGCCCGCGAAACTGACCGGCAATGATCCTCACGCTTTCAGCAGCGACTTGAGATCGGTCGCGGGGTCGGCGATGGCTGCTGCGTCAGGCGACTTGCCCGCGTCGATCAGGCGCTTCCCCACCATGTAGCCGCGCGGATCGTTCATCGCATCGACAGCCAGCAGCGTATCGCCCTTGTAGTACCAGTAGGACACCGCCTCGCCCTCGCCCGAGCGGACGATGATCCGGTCATAGCCGGTATTCAGACCCGCGATCTGCAGCTTGATATGGTACTGGTCGGACCAGAACCACGGCTGCGGCACGTAGTCCTTCGCGGCGCCCATGATGTTGTCGGCCACGCACTCGGCCTGGTCGATGGCGTTGGGCACGCTCTCCAGCCGGATGCGCTCGCCCCGATAGGGGAAGGACGCACAGTCGCCCGCCGCCCAGATATGCGGGTCCGAGGTACGGCCCTGCGCATCGGTGCGAATCCCGTTTTCGAGGGTGACGCCCGCCATCTCGGCCAGCTTGGTCGCGGGCTGGATGCCGACACCGACAACCACGAAATCGACGTCCAGCTCGGTCCCGTCGCTGAGGATGGCGCCGGTCACCTTGCCGTCACCCACCAGCCGGTCGAGCCCTACGCCCTCGCGGACCTCGACCCCGAACTTGCCGTGCAGGTCGCGGAAATAGGACGAGGTCTCGGGCGCGGCGACTCGCTGGAGGATGCGCTCGGCCATCTCGACCAGCACCACCTTGACCCCGCGCTTGGCTGCGACCGCTGCCGCCTCCAGCCCGATGTAGCCACCGCCGACGATCAGCGCCCGCGCGCCCTCGGTCACGCCCGGGGCCATCGCATCGACATCGGCCAGCGTCCGCACCACGTGGACGCCATCCAGATCTCCGCCGATGGTCGCGGGCAGGCGGCGCGGTTCGGATCCGGTGGTGAGAACCAGTTCGTCGTAGGGAAATACCTCGTCCCCCGCGATAACCTTGCGCGCTGCCGCGTCGATCTCGGTGACCGGTTTGCCGAGGTGCAGGTGGATGCTCTGCTCGGCATAGAAGCTCTCGGGGCGCAGGTAGAGGCGCTCCAGCGCCATGTCGCCCAGCAGGTAAGCCTTGGACAGCGGCGGTCTCTGGTAGGGCGGCACCGGCTCGGCGCCGATCAGCGTGACATCCCCCTCGAAACCGTTCTTGCGCAGCCGCGCCACGAGAGAAGAGCCCGCCTGGCCCGCCCCCACAACGACAATTCTTTTCATTGCGTCCACTTCCTGATTTCTTTCGCCTTCCTGTCCCGCTCAGCTATATGCGCAGGAAAGCGAAATGCCAAACTCTACGGGAGACCATGAATGACCATCACAGTCGGAGACACTCTGCCGGACGCCACGCTCGTCCAACTCGGCGGATCCGGGCCCGAGCCGGTCGCCATCGCTGACAAGGTCAAGGGCCGCAAGGTCGTGATCTTCGCAGTTCCGGGCGCCTTTACCCCGACCTGCCACTCGGCCCACGTCCCGAGCTTTATCCGCACCAAGGCCCAGTTCGACGGCAAGGGCGTGGACGAGATCATCTGCGTTTCGGTGAACGACCCCTTCGTGATGAAGGCGTGGGGCGAGGCGACCGGCGCCACCGAGGCCGGGCTCACCATGCTCTCGGACGCCGGCAGCGAATTCACCAAGGCCATCGGCATGGACTTTGACGCGCCGCCTGCCGGGCTGATCGCGCGCTCCAAGCGCTACGCGATGCTGGTCGAGGATGGCGTGGTTAAGGTTCTGAACGCCGAAGCCTCGCCCGGGCAGTGCGAAATCTCGGCCGGCGAAGGCCTGCTCGAGTCGATGTAAGACCGCGAAGGTTCGCGCACGGATGGCGCGAACCTTCCTTTCGGCTTTCCCGGCGGCACGATCCGCGATAGGTTGACGCCCCATCGCTCACCCGTCCGAGACCCGAATGAACAGCCCCCGATCAGATGGCACGATGATCCCCGCTTGGGTCGATGGCCGCCTGCAGCCAGCCGACAAGCTGGAGGTGCATCGCCTCGGCCTGCGGCACCGCGCGGTCTCGGTGTTCCTGATCGAAGGGGAGAGCATCCTGATGCAGCGCCGGGCGCTGGAGAAGTATCACACCCCCGGACTCTGGGCGAACACCTGCTGCACCCACCCGCATTGGGGCGAAGAGACAGCGGATTGCGCCGTTCGGCGACTGGAGCAGGAACTGGGCATCACCGGCATCGTTCCCGAGTTTCGCGAGACGCTGGAATACCGCGCCGAGGTGGGCAACGGCATGGTCGAGCACGAGCTCGTCGACGTGTTCGTCGCCTTCGTCCCTTCGCGGCCTGCCGTGTCGCCCGACCCCGCCGAAGTGATGGAAACGCGCTGGAGGCCCTATGACCGGCTGCGCGAGGACATCGCGTTGCACCCGGAAAACTACGCGCCGTGGATCAAGATCTACCTGCGCGAGCATGCCGAACGTATCCTTGGCCCCAGCTTCGCCGGGGCGCAAAACAGCTATCGCTCCCGCGCGGCCGGCTGCTAGGCTCTCACCGGACAGTCAGATTCCGGGCGCATCGCGTTCCGACGGGCCAGAGCCCGTTTCAAGCTCTTGTAATCGCCCAAAATACTGCCAAGACTGCCGCTACGTCCCGGGCCGGCCACCGGCCTCAATCAACCGATGGGGAGCATCGAAATGTCCAAATTCAGCAAACTGGTGTTTGCCAGTGCCCTCGCGCTAGCCTCCGGGCTTGGCGCGGCACAGGCGCAAACCAGCCTCACCGTCGCCGTGCAGCTCGAGCCGCCGCACCTGGATCCCACCAGCGCGGCCGCCGGCGCCATCGACACCGTCACCTATGCCAACATCTTCGAGGGCCTGACCCGCTTCGCCTCCGACGGCTCGGTTATCCCGGGACTCGCCGAGAGCTGGGACATCTCCGAGGACGGCCTGACCTACACCTTCCACCTGCATGACGGCGTGAAGTTCCACGACGGCACCACGATGGACGGCGAAGACGTCAAGTTCAGCCTCGACCGTGCCCGCGCCGATGACAGCGTGAACGCCCAGAAGGCCCTGTTCGCCGGGATCGACACCGTCGAAGTGGTGGATCCGCTGACCGTGAAGGTGACACTGAAGCAGCCGAACGGCTCTTTCCTCTTCAACATGGCCTGGGGCGATGCCGTGATCGTCGCGCCCGAGAGCATCGAGAACATCAAGACCACCCCGATCGGCACCGGCGCCTTCAAATTCGTGAGCTGGACGCAGGGCGACAGCATCCAGATGGAGAAGAATCCGGACTACTGGGGCACCCCCGCCAGTATCGACAAGGCGACCTTCAAGTTCATCTCTGACCCCACTGCTGCCTTTGCCGCGATGATGGCCGAGGACATCGACGTCTTCGCCGGCTTCCCGGCGCCCGAGAACCTGCCGCAGTTCGAGGCGGATCCGCGGTTCCAGGTCCTGATCGGCAACACCGAAGGCGAGACGATCCTCTCGATCAACAACAAGGAAAAGCCGTTTGACGATATCCGCGTGCGCGAGGCCGTGGCCCATGCCATCGACCGCCAGGCGATCATCGACGGCGCCATGTTCGGCTACGGCACGCCCATCGGCACCTTCTTTGCGCCGCACAACCCGGCCTATGTCGACCTGACCTCGCTGTCCGAGTATGATCCCGAGAAATCCAAGGCGCTGCTGGCCGAAGCCGGCCTCGCCGATGGCTTCTCGACCACGCTCTACCTGCCGCCCCCGTCCTACGCACGTCGTGGCGGAGAGATCATCGCGGCCCAGCTGGCAGCCGTCGGCATCAAGACCGAGATCATCAACGTGGAATGGGCCCAGTGGCTCGAGTCGGTGTTCAAGGGCAAGAACTTCGGCCTGACCGTGATCAGCCACACCGAGCCGATGGACATCGGCGTCTTTGCGCGGCCTGACTACTACTTCCAGTACGACAGCAAGCCGTTCCAGGACCTGATGACCAAGCTGGATCAGACCACTGACCCCGACGGGCGGACCGAGATCCTGAAGGAAGCCCAGACCATGATCGCCAAGGACTACGTGGTCGGCTACCTGTTCGAACTGCCGGTGTTCACCGTCGCCAAGGCCGGGATCAAGGGCCTCTGGAAAGACGCCCCGACGCAAGCGGCAGACCTGACCGGCGTGTCCTGGGAATAACTCTCCCTCTTGGATCAAGACAATCGACGCGGGGCCCCGGCCCCGCGTTTTTCGTTTCCGGGGGCTGAAAAAGAAATGCGCCCGCTCCTTGGGGCAGGAGCAGGCGCAGATGCGGGCGAAAAGCCCTGCGGGGGACGAATGACAGAGCACACATGCGCTCGGGTCACATCATGTTAACGACACAGCTCTCAGCAAGTTCCATCGGTTTGAAAATAATTCATTTCTTCTTCCAGGTATCCAGCCAGCGCGAGAACCGGCCCCGGCGTTCGGCCATGTTCCCCTCGACCGAATCCCACTTCTCGCCCGCGTCCTTCAGCGCCGGGTCGATGGTGCGTTCGCGGAACTGTCGCCACGCCGCCCGTAGGAAGGCCCAGGCGATCAGCAGGAAGAGGAAGAAGCCGATATTGAACCAGGGGATCACGGTGACGTTCGGGCCCTCGATCGGGCGGATGCCGATGGCGTTGGGGTAGATCGACAGGTACTTGTTGCGCCAGCCGTAGTGGGTGATCACCACCCACTGGTCTTTCGCCGGGCTGATGTTCGCCGCTGCCTGCGCCTGCAGGTCCGAGCTGTCGAACTTGAAGTAGGGCGGCCAGATCCAGCCGGTGTCCTCGTTGCGGTAGACCATGACCCTGGTCGAGTCGCGCGGCAGGAAGCCGAGCAGCCATGTCTTCTGCTTCTCGGTGTTGATCAGCCGCAGGTCGCGCGTGACCAGCTGTGAGGCGCCGCTGTCGGCCTGTGCATAGAAGATCTTGTTCAGCCAGTTGAAATCCGTCCGGATCACCTCGGTCGAGGTGACACGCGCGATGTCGTGCTGGGGCAGGACATAGTGCAGAAGCCCCGCGAACAGCACGAAGACGATGACTTTCAGTGTGGTGATGATGCGGCGCATGGGCGCTCCTCGGGTAGTCAGGTGTAAGTCGTAATGAAGTGGATCGTCGCGATCAGAATGACCGGGAGCACGTAGACAAGCAGGATCAGCTTGCGGCGGAGACTGGACTGGTAATCCTTCATGCCGAGCTCGATGAAGGTTTCGCGGGCCATCGGATCGCCACCGTTGGGATGCACCTCTGCCCAGTGCTTTTCAAGCTTTTCCCGCCGCACCGAGCGGGAATAGACCGAGATCAGCAGGTAGGCCCCGGTCATGAAGATGAACCCGAATATGACGAGACGGACAAACCCCATGTGCTACCTCCGTACCGCGCCCCAGGGACCAACCCTGCGGACGATCTCCTGTACTGGGTCCTTGACCGGCGCCGATGGCATCCGGTTGGCCATGTCCGGCTCGCTCCCAAACAGCGCCGCGCGGGCGCCTGCCTTGTCCACCTGATACTCCCGCGCGAGGAAGTCGGCGACAAAGGATCGCTTGGCATCGGGCCAGCCCCGGTAGAGCTGATAGAACAGCTCCTTGTGACAGATGAAAAGCTGGCGGATGTCGAGCGGCGCAAGCTCCGCCAGCAGCATGTTGACCAGATCCTTCCAGGGCGTATCGGCTGCCCTGAGCGAGTAGAAATAGGCCGCATCGTCGGAATCGATCCGGGGCCAGCGCCCGCCTGCCTCGGCCCAGCGCACGAGGTCGCGCAGCCCGTGGTAGGCGTCCGGCAGCCGGTCGACCTGATCACGCGCCAGCCGCCGCAGGTCCGCGCGGGACCGCCCGGCGAGGTCCAGTCCAAGGTCCGCCGCCGCATCCACCACGATGAAGTCCATCTTCTGCCGCAGGATCGCAGCCGCATCGACACCCCGCGCCTTGACCACCGGCTCGACCAGCCCGTTCAGTTCGAAGAACCGCGCGATTCGGTTGCGCTCGGTCAGATCGAACACCTTGGGGATCGGTACGTCGCGGAACACCTCCTTGTCGCCGCAGGCAATCAGCGCCGGATGCGCGACCGACTGGAACAGGTAGGCCCCGCCGAAATGCGCGGTCCAGAAATCCGGTTGGCTGTAGCTGCGATGCTCCAGCCGCACCGGGTTGCGGGTGATATCGCCCGATTTCTGCGCCAGCCCGATCATCTCGGCAATCAGAACGTCATCGAACCAGCCATCCTCCTCGCGTCGGAATCGCTCGACCAGCCCATGCAGCTTTTCCGCGTGGGCAATGGTACCGGTGGTGGTGTCAGCCTCGATCTCGACCTGCCCGACATCGAACAGTCGCGCAGGCGTCGACACATCGAAGACCGAGTTCACCATCTCGCCTGCCACCGCATCTGTCGCCGTCAGCGCGAAAAGCTGCGCCTCGTTTTCGGTGATGAACCGCTTCAGGATTTCGCGGCTGGTCGAGAACTTGACGTTCAGCAGCGGGCAGCGCTTCTGGTCGGTCGAGAGCAGGATGAACTGCCGGTTCACCCCCCGGTGGTTGAGGTAGAGGTCATCGTCGAATTCGTCGCCCACCTCCGGCGAGTATCCCGAGAGATCGATATGGAAGTCGGTCAGCCCCGTGCGGCGACCCGTCAGATGTTCCAGCGCGCGATTGTACCGCTCCACCATCGCCGCGCCGGTGACGCGGTAGAGGTTGCCGAACATCAGGCCCTTTTCGATGAGGCGTTTCATTTGGTCTCTCCTTCGGAAGCGTGACCGGTCCGATCCCTGTTCGCGGGCTGGGTTGGTGTACTCCCGGTGAGCAAGCAGGGTGTCAGAAGGACCATGGGAAGGACGTTATTGAGCACCATGGCTATCCCCCTCCTTCCAGCGCCGCTGAAAGGTCGCGAGAAGCCACGGGACACCCAGAACGACCATCGTGCAGATGGACGCGAGATTTGCCAGGAGGGGATGATCGCCCATGGTTCCCGTTACCCCGACAAGGCTCAGGATCAGGGCAACCAGCCCTGTCAGCAGAAGGCAGATGACCAGAGATCGGGTCAGCCAGCTCCAGCGCCCCCAAGGGCGGACCCGTACGACCGCTTCCGCAAGGACAGCAGCAACAAGAATGAAGCTGACCCAGTAGGCGTAGATGCTCACCCCCGCTCCTCCAGATACCGCCGCTTTGCCTCTTCCTGGCGCCCGAAGTCGCGCACCATGGCGTCAATCGCCACCTCGTCCGACTTGTCGGCATAGCGGAACTCGGAATCGGCGTAGCGGTTGATCTCCTGAATCACCATCTCTGGCGTGATCGGCACCCGCAGGTCGGCGATCATCGCCTTCTTGGTCTCGTAGTCGCGGAACAGGAACAGCTCGGGGTTCTCCATCCACTCGTCCGGAAGCTCGAAATCCATCGCGCGCACCTTCACCGCGTCGGTGATGTTCTTGATCGCGCGGCCCGTAAATCGCTCGTCCGCCTGCTGGATCGCCTTCAGGTAAGTGCCCATCTTGGCGATGGTGTCGAGTTCTCCCACCTGCGCATGGACCCGGTCAAAGACCTCCATCAGCCCCGCCTCGTGCGGCCGCGAATGGCTCTCGAAGCTCGCGGCCACTGCCTTCTTGATTTCCTGAGCCGAGAACAGCTCGTGCGCCCCCAGCGGGATCGCGTGGTTCTTGCCCATCAGCAGGGCGAGAATGTCGATGTAGTCCTCCCGCGTCTGCGGCCCGTCGACAAGGAACCGCGCCCCGGCCCTTTGACGCAGGGCGTCGTCCACGTTCTCGGGGTAGTTCGAGAACATGCCGAAGGTACAGTTGCCCCGCACCACGGTATTGGCCCCGGCAAAGCTCTCCATCAGCACGGCGGTGATCTCCAGTTGCCCGGCCGAGGACTGCCGGTCACCGCGCTTGCCCGCAAGCTGGTCGATGTCGTCGATGGTGCCGAAGCCGATCACGTTCGGGTCGATGATGGTGTTGATAAAGGCCTTGGCGTTCTGCCCCGATTTGCCCTGGTAGCTGTCGATGTTCTCGGTACTCAGGTTCTGGTAGCGGAACGGATACCGCGCCACCGCGCAGTAGTCATTGATCAGCCCTGCCATCATCTGGATCAGGGTGGTCTTGCCCGTCCCCGGCTTGCCGTCGCCCATGAAGGTGAAGATGAAGCCGCCCAGCTCGGCAAAGGGGTTCAGCCTGCGGTCGAAATCATAGGCCATCAGCATCTTCGAGAGCTTCATCGCCTGGTACTTGGCAATGTGGTTGCCGACCACCTCGTTCGGTTTCTTGAAGGTCATGGTCAGCGTGGTCGACTTTGCCTTCGACGCCGGGGTGAACCCCCGGATGGTCAGGTCGTCCGCCTCCACCCGCCAGGTTGCGCCACTAAAGGCGCCGAGGTGCGCGGCACTCTGGGCGCGCAGGGCCGCCTTCTCCATCACCTGCTCTGCATGGGCCGCGACGCAAGCCACCAGCCGCGCGTCGTCGCCCGCGTGGGCGGCGATCACCTGGTCCAACTCCCATAGAACCCCGTGCAGCGCCAGCTGCCCGTTGTCGGTCAGCACTTCCTGTGACTCGCCCACCTCGACCGTCACATCGCTGGCATGTGACGACAGCAGGTAGGCGACGGCATTGCCATAGACATGGAGCGCGATCAGCGCCTCGGCTGCCAGCAGTTCGGAGAACTCCGTCCGGCGCGCGGCGGGCAGGTCACCGGCGAGGTTCGCGCGCTTCAAATCAGCCAGCGGCGTCGCCGCGCCAAAGGTATCGGTCAGCGCCATCGCGATCGCCAGCGCGCGGCGCAGGCTGTTCATCACCACCGCCTGCGAGGGCGAGGTGATCGGATCGCCCTCATCGGCCGCCTCGATCCGCTCCAACAGACGCACACCCTCGGGCCGCGCCGTGGAGCGGGTCACCAGACCCGGCGTGGTGGACCGGAACCGCCGGTGGCTGCCGATCCCGGGTGAACGCTCGGCCACCGGTGCCTCGGCCACGGGCTTGCCGATGCGGGGGGTGTGATCGAAGCCGTCCAGCATGGCCGCCGCCGCCGCGTAGTGCTTGCGGATATCCTCCTCGCGCAACTCCATCTGGTCCGATGTCAGGCTCATTTCGCGCGCGCTCCCATAATCTTTTCTCTCCAAATACTCTCGCCGAAGGCGTTCTTCGGATCGGACTGCGTCCCCTCAGTACCTGAGCACCCGCCCACCTTCCCCGACCACGAATTTCCTTACCCCCGCGAACCCCGGCGGGTTGCGCTCGGCCAGCACCTGGAACGGGCGCTGCGGCAGGATGATCGAGCGTTCGGTCAGGGTCGCCCCGGTATCGGCCCCGCGTCCGGCGAAGGGATCGAGGGCAAAGACCTCGCGCTCCACCGTCCCGAACCAGCCGGAGCGCTCCGAGATGACCCGCTCGCTTTGCAGTTCCTCGAGGGTCCAGACCAGCGCCCAGTCCTCGCCCTCGGCGGCGCGGGCATCTTCCAGAACCTCCCGCAGTGGCCCGTGCTGACGGGTGAAGGCATGGGAATACATCGGGCCGATGTGCAGCCGACGCAGCCGTTTCGGGTGCAGATCGTCGAAATCCTCGTCGAACCCCTTGGCGATGGTCAGCAGCTTGAGCCCGCCCAGCGCCTGCGCCATCAGGTGCGCCTGTACTTCTGGCCAGCGTTTCTGGTCCTTGGGCAGCGAGATCTTGCCGCTGTCCTCGACCTCCATCAGGTAGATCACCGGCAGGTTTGTCTGACTGTCGTAGGCCGCCCAGTGCAGCAGGAACCGCCGCCGGTCCGGCCCAAGGTCCCCGAGCCACTGGAACTCGGGGTCATTCTGGACCCAGAACAGCTGACCCCGGGCCAGTTCCTCGTAATAGAGCCGCTGCGACAGGGCGAACTGGAGTTTCGTCGGGATCGTGCGTTCACCGATGATGGTGCGCACCATCTCGGTCTTCAGCGCCTCCGCCGAGGGCATGTTGGCCAGATGGCTGGCCGCCTGCTGGGCGTCATTGGCCATCGTCATCAGCTCGGTCGCCACCGGGAACCCGCTGTCCCGCGTGTCGATCATGAGCGAACCAAAGAACCGGCCGGTGTCGCGCCCGACCATCAGGTATTTCATGCTGAGCGCGCGGAAGGTGAAGGTCAGGGCCGAGACGTAGCGGGTCAGAACCTTGACGTCGGTCTTGCTGAGCGTGCCGTCCGCCTCCATCACCGCCGCCACCCGACCCAGGTGAGAGGTGATGTCCTCGAACTTGCGGAAATAGCGGCGCGACTGGAAGGTATCGGTGAGCCCGGTGCGCTCGTCCACGGAATCTGTCTGGGCGGTCACGGCCGTTCCCCCGTGTCGCCTGCGCCGAGATCCCCAGTAAGGGAGTTGACGTGCACGTTGCCGCCATGCGGCTCAAGCCCAGCCACAAGGCTTAGGTGGCCAGGCCGCATGCCAAAAGAGGCGCGGTGACGATTGACCGATGCGGAAAGGGCGGACCCGAAACTGTCCGTGACCAGCGACGGACGGTTCGCGTCACCCGCCATAGAGGTTCTTGTCATGTTTCTCGACAATCTTCTGGAACCGGCGGGCAAAGCGCTCGTCGGCCTTGGCCTTGGCTTCCAGCACTTCGCGGGCAAAAACCATATGGCCCTCGTGCGCTTCCAGCATGTCGGCCATCTTCTGGTTGGTGGCGGTGCCGATGGCGGCCATGGCGGTCTGGGCCTCTTGGTCCGTCTTCACACCGATCTCGTTGATACGGTGCGCTATGTCCTGCTGCTGGGCCGTTTTCAGCGACTTCGAGAGGGCATCGTAGAGCACGACGCGCTGCTTGGTGTCCGTCTGCAGCTTGTTGATCAGCACCATCTGCGTTGCCGCCTGGTTCTGCAGCGAATCCACCCAGGTCTTGCCCTTCTCGATGTAGCGCTCCAGCGTCTGCGACTTGGCGAGCTTGACCTGCTCCTGCTGGACCATCTCGTTGTAGGTCTTGTTCAGGTCAGCCAGCTCGGTTTCCAGCTTGGTACGCGCGGCGGCGTCCTGTTCCACGGCGATCCTGTTCTCGACCGCGATGATCTTGGGGTCCATCGCGAGGATCTCGGCGCGCAGACTTTCCAGTTCGCCGACGACCGCCTCGCGCTCGTCCAGCGTACCGGTGAGGTTGTCGCCAACCTTCACCTTCTGCTCTTCCAGCATCGCCAGCTGGCCCTCCAGCAGCTGCACGATCACGTCGGACTTCGAGATCAGATCCTGCAGCTTGTCGTCGATCGACGCGGTGCGCATACGCTCCTGCCGCATCGAATCGGACTTGGCCGACGAGAAGATGCCGACAAAACTCTCCCACCCGGTTTTGTTCCGCATCTCGTCGAAGTCCTTCGAGAAGGCGGTGGTGACGTCGTCGAGGCCCATGATCAGCTCGGCGATGTTGGCGTTCATCACCTCGGTATGGGCGTGAACGTCCTCCAGCGTCGCGTTCTCGATGTCGATATCGGCCGCCTGCCCCGCGTCGATCTTGGCGCGTGCGGCTTCGATCCGGGCCGTCATCGCCTGAATCTCCGACTGGCTCTTGGCAACTTTTTCCTGGGACTCGCGCACCAGCGCATCAAAATCCGCCATCTATCGCTCCTCGTTGGCCCGACCGGTCCTGCAGACCGCTCCCCCAATCATGTAGTAATGTTAAATCAATTTACATCCCCGCCGGAGCGGATTTTCGCGGGAAGTGTCGCAAATGCCGGTCTCAAAAGAAAGACACTTGAAGCATGGACTTGCATCCGGCCCAAGGGGCGGGACTATGGCGGTTATCTCATTGCAAGGAACCACCGGATGTCCAGCTTTCAAACCGTCGCCCCCTCGGTCGAACCCGAGACAGAACGCCCCGACCCGGCCAAGGTCATCTCGGGCGATCCCGTGTTCACCACCTGGAACCTCGAGGAACGCGACGGTCTCTACTGCGGCATCTGGGAGGCGACGCCGGGCAAGTGGAGGATTTCCTACGACGAGTGGGAGTACTGCCGGATCCTTTCGGGCCACAGCATCATCACCGACGAGACAGGAGCCTCTTTCGAGGTGAAGGCGGGCGACAGCTTCATGCTGCGCCCGGGCCTTTCGGGAACGTGGGAAGTGGTCGAGACCACCCGCAAGGACTACGTGATCCGGCTGTGATGCCAGCTCACTCCGTCTGGGCGACGACGCCTTCCAGTGCGCGCTGCTGCTCGAGGTCCCTCTTGCGCTGCTTCTCGGCCTCGACCGCGGCATAGACCTCTTCGGGGTCCACGATGGTCGGCGGCAGTTCCACACCGCGGCTGGCCATCTCTGCACCTTCCAGCATCACGGACTCAGAGTAGGTTCGCACCACGACCTCGGTTCCAAGATCGGTCCGGTTGAACAGGTGGATCACGTCCTGGTTGAACAGGCGGATGCACCCGGCCGAGTTGGCGTTGCCGATGGACTGGGCGTCATTGGTGCCGTGGATGCGGAAGTAGGTGTCGCGCCCGCCGCGATAGAGATAGAGCGCCCGCGCACCCAGCGGGCTGGCCACACCGCCGGGAATCCCGCGCTTGAAGGGGCCATAAACCTCGGGTTCGGTGCGCAGCATGTTCGCCGTCGGGGTCCAGCCGGGCCATTCCTCCTTGCGGCGGATGGTGCCACGGCCGCTGAAGCTCTTGCCCTCGCGGCCGACCGCGACCGGGTAGCGGGTTGCCATGCCGCCCTCTTCGACGAAGTAGAGGAACTTGGCGTAGGGATCGACAACGATGGTGCCCGGAGACTCGCTGCCGTTGTAGGAGACTTCGGCGCGGCGGTTCGGCTCCGCAAGGAATGCCGGGTTGACCGGCGGGATCAGGATGTCGTTGTCCTCGACCGGACCGTAGGGCTCGACGATATCGACCTTCGGCGGGTTGTAGGAATCCTCCGGGACGCCGCAGGCCGAAACGGCGGCCAGCGAAAGCGAGAGAACGAGGAAGCGGGGTATGGAAAAGAGGGTCATAGGCCGAGCATATTCTGTTTTGCCGACAACAATTAGCCGGGAAACGCCCTGCGTCAAACGCCAATCCCCTTTATCGTCCGGGGTGTTCCTGTCCGGTCACGCCCAAAGGCGGAGCCCTGCCGACCCCGCCCCGGCAGTTCCGATCAGCCTACCACGTTGAATCCCGGGCCAAAGGGATAGCCCGTGATGTCCTCGGAGCCCTCATCGGTGATCACGAGAATATCGTGCTCCCGATACCCCCCGGCGCCCGGCTGACCCTGTGGAATCGTCAGCATCGGCTCCATTGAAATGACCATTCCGGGCTCCAGAATCGTGTCGATGTCCTCGCGCAGCTCCAGCCCGGCCTCGCGGCCATAGTAGTGCGACAGAACACCGAAGGAGTGGCCGTAACCAAAGGTCCGGTATTGCAGAAGGTCCCGGTCGGATAGGAACTGGTTGATCTGACCGGTCACCTCGGCACAGCTTACGCCAGGTTTCAGCAGGCTCATCCCGTATTCGTGGGCCGCCACGTTGGCTTCCCAGATCTTCAGTGAAGCCTCGTCCACCTCGCCCACGAACATGGTGCGTTCCAGAGCGGTGTAATAGCCCGAGATCATCGGGAAGGTATTCAGGCTCAGGATGTCGCCCCGTTGCAGCAGGCGACTCGTCACGGGGTTGTGCGCGCCATCGGTGTTCAGGCCCGACTGGAACCAGACCCAGGTGTCGCGATACTCGGCGTCGGGAAAGCTCCTGGCGATCTCGAGTTCCATCGCGTCGCGGCCCGCCATGGCCACGTCGATCTCGCGCACCCCGGCACGGACGGCATCGCGAATCGCATAGCCCCCTACATCCGCCACGCGCGCCCCCTCTCGGATCAGGACGATCTCGGCCTCGGACTTGTGCATCCGCTGCAGCATGGTGGTCAGAGACAGGTCGACGATGGTCAGCGGTTCGAGGAAATCCTCCAACCGGTCGCGCTGGGCCAGGGTCAGGTGGTCGGCCTCGTAGCCGATCACGCCGCCGGTGCCCGCCACCGAGCGCACGGCGCGCCAGAAGTTGTCTCGCGTCCAGTCGGTATAGGTGAGGTTGTCGCCATGACAGCGCCGCCACGGCTGACCCGCGTCGATGCCGGCGGAAATCGTCACGCTGTCGGTCTCGGTCACCACGAGGGCATAGGGTCGACCGAAGGAGCAGTAGAGGAACCCCGAGTAGTAGGCGATGTTGTGCATCGAGGTGAACACGGCCGCCGTCGCACCCGCCGCGTCCATGCGCTCGCGCAGTTCTTCCAGACGGGCCTCGTATTCCTCGGGCGCGAACGGCAGCTTGGCCTTCTCGCCATTGTGGAAACGGTAGAATTCAGGACGTGAGGTCATCGCGACCCTCCTTTTCAGAAAGGTCCCGGCGTTCAGGACAGGAAACCGGGCTCACCCACAGGTGCGGCGACGCCATCGCCCAGCCCGGCGAAACCCTGTGTCAGATCGGAGCGTGTTGCAAGCCCCGGCGCAGTCAGCGCAGCTTGCGCGCCTTGGCTTCTGCGAGGAGCCTGGCGTAAAGTGCATCGCTTTCACCCCGGCTCAACCCGGAGGTGGCGACGACCTGTCCGCCCACGGTCGCCGCCGGAGCGGCAGAGGCACCGGACGCCGCGAGAGAGTCATTGCCCACGCCACCGGTAATCGGACCCGAGGAATAGTCCATCGAATAGACCGTGTCGGTCTTGGTCACGAAGACGTAGTCGGGCATCACCGTCACGTACTGATCACCGGCCAGAACGGGGGATGCGGCAAGGGCGAGGGGCAGGATTGCCGTGAAACGCATAAACTGAAACTCCATCAAGGCGCCCGGCCAAAGGCGCGCGCAAAGGAAACTGCCACCAGCAATCGGCGGCCCGATATGCGATCGGTTATATCACCGACGCCCAGCGAAATCTGCAAGTTTCTCTGGGCAAGGCCCCAGGTCGCCACCCCCCCGATCCATTCGTCCCCGTACCAGGACAGGCTGGCGCCATAGCGGTCGCTGAGGCCGAGGCCGACACCGCCGAAGACGCCAGGCTCGGTGCCCCGGTCCCTGATCCCGCTGCCGTAGCCAAAGGTGAGCATCATGGGCAGGCCAAAGGCTTCGTCCGCAGGCCGGATCCCCGAAACGGCGAGGTTCGCGTCCGGGTTCAGCAGGTTGGAATCGCCCCATGTCACAAGGTTCTGCAGATCGAGCGCGACACCGCCCTGCCATGTACCGCCAAAGCTGAAGTTCCGGCTGAGGGTCACACCGATCTTGCCGGACTCGCCGATATGGTAGGGTGTGAGCGAGGTTATGTCGACCATCGGCGTCACCGCGATGGCCCGGTCGGCGTCGCCGAATCCCATGCCAAAGACCAGCGACGCGTCCCAGTCGTCCTCGAACCTGCGGTCCCGCTTGTTGGTGGCCGCCAGCCCGACGAACCCCACGCGGCTGGGCAGGCCGAAGCCCGAGGGAACGCCAAAGTTGCTGACCCGCGTGGGCCGCCGCTGGCGCCCCCGTTCGAGCTGGTTCAGCAGGTCGAGCAGTTCCTCATCACTGAGGGTCGAGGGGTCGATCTCGGCCGCGGCAATGCCGGGAAGGGGCGGCGGCACCTGCGCTGCCACGGTCCCCGGCACGGCCGGGAACAGCAGCATGGCAATCCGCAGGAGCCGTCGCACCGCCTCAGGCTTCGCCGGTCAGCACCGCCACGAGGTCGCTCTCCGGATCGGCCAGCGCCTCGATGACGTCGAAGTGATGCCTACCGGGCGCAACCACGCGCGGACAGCCCCAGGCGTCGGCCAGCCACTGCGCCTGGTCGAGGAAGGCGGGGCGCTCGTCACCACCGACCCACACCGTGACGGGCACGTCCGGCATCGGCTGCAGAACGGGACTCTCGGCTGCGGATTCCTCCGGCGTGAGCCGCAATTTCTCGTTCATCGTCGTCTGCATCAGCGGGGCGAGGTCGCTCAGCGGAGAGATCGGTACCACCTGGCTCAGCCGTTCTGCCACCTCGGGCGGCAACATGCCCGGAGCCAGCATGCGCGCCGAGAGGTGCCCGCCCGCCGAATGGCCGGTCACCGCGATCGGTCCTTCCACCATGGCAGCGGCCGCATCGACCGCCCGCGACATCTGGGCCGTGATATCGGAAATATGAACGTCCGGGCACAGATCGTAGGACGGCATCGCGACCGCCCAGCCATGCTCCAGCGGGCCCGCCGCGAGATGCGACCAGTACCCCCGATCGAAGGCCAGCCAGTAGCCGCCGTGGATGAACACCACCAGCCCAAGCGCTTGACCTTCGGGCAGGAAGAGGTCGAACCGGTGGCGCGCACCTTCGCCGTAGCTCAGGTCGAGATGCGCCCGTCCCTCCGCCGCGAGGCTTCGCGCGAAGGCTTCGGCCTCCGACTTCCAGCGATCGGGATAGTCGTCGCTCCCCGCGATATAGGCGCCATTCGCATAGGCGTCGTCCAGTTCCATTCCAGGCTCCCGTTGGTGCTGTCGTCATCGGCCGCATCATTCCGCGTCGCAGCGCGCGGGACAAGCCATTTACGGAGCGCATCAGAACGCTATGTTTCCGATAGTCCCACTTTGCCGAAAGCCGCCCGGTGCGCCCGGCGAAGCCCGGGCTTTACGCCTAGACAACCGCAGGTTCCGGTGCTTCTTAGGCGGGAAACGATACCATCAACAGGAGGCCCCGATGCTGGACGCAACCACCGACCTCAAATCCCTTCTCAAAGATCCCGACCTGCTGGCCACCAAGGGCTATATCGGCGGCACATGGGTCGACGGCGAGGACGGCACCTTCGCGGTCACCAACCCGGCGCGCGGCGACGTGATCGCCGAAGTCGCCAGCCTCAGCCGCGCACAGGTCGCCAAGGCGATCGACAACGCCTACGCGGCCCAGAAGGAATGGGCGAAGCTCACCGGCAAGGAGCGCGCGGCCATCCTGCGCAAGTGGTTCGATCTGATGACCCAGAACGCCGAGGATCTCGGGATCATCCTGACCGCCGAACAGGGCAAGCCCAAGGCCGAGGCCACCGGCGAAATCCACTACGGCGCCTCCTTCGTCGAGTTCTTCGCGGAAGAGGCCAAGCGGGTCTATGGCGAGACCATTCCCGGCCACCAGCGCGACAAGCGCATCACGGTGATCAAGCAGCCGATCGGTGTCGCCGCCTCGATCACGCCGTGGAACTTCCCCAACGCGATGATCACCCGCAAGGCTGGCCCGGCGCTGGCCGCGGGCTGTGCCTTTGTCGCGCGCCCGGCCTCCGAAACCCCGCTGTCGGCATTGGCGCTGGCGGTGCTGGCCGAACGTGCGGGTATCCCCGCCGGTGTGTTCAACGTCGTGCCGTCCGAGCGCGCCTCGGAGGTCGGCAAGGAGTTCTGCGAGAACCACAAGGTGCGCAAGCTGACCTTCACCGGCTCGACCGAGGTCGGCCGCATCCTGCTGCGTCAGGCCGCAGATCAGGTGATGAAGTGCTCGATGGAACTGGGCGGCAATGCGCCCTTCATCGTGTTTGACGACGCGGACATCGACGCCGCCGTCGAAGGCGCGATGATCTGCAAGTTCCGCAACAACGGCCAGACCTGCGTCTGTGCAAACCGCATCTACGTGCAGGCCGGCGTCTATGACGCCTTCGCCGCCAAGCTGGCCGAGGCCGTGAACAAGCTGAAGGTCGGCGACGGCCTCGCCGAGGGCACCACCACCGGCCCGCTGATCAACGCCGAGGCAGTCGAAAAGGTGAAAGAGCACCTCGAAGACGTCACCTCGCACGGCGGCAAGGTCATCGCGGGCGGCAAGGAGCACGCGCTGGGCGGCACCTTCTTCGAGCCCACCATCGTCACGGGCGTGACGCAGGACATGAAGGTCTCCAAGGACGAAACCTTTGGCCCTCTGGCCCCGCTGTTCAAGTTCGAGACCGAGGACGAAGTGATCGAGATGGCGAACGACACCATCTTCGGTCTGGCCTCCTACTTCTACGCAAAGGACCTGTCGCGGGTCTACAAGGTGGCCGAGGCGCTGGAGTACGGCATGGTCGGCATCAACACCGGCCTTATCTCGACCGAGCTCGCGCCGTTCGGCGGCGTCAAGCAGTCGGGTCTTGGCCGCGAAGGCAGCCATCACGGCATGGAAGACTATCTGGAGATGAAATATCTCTGCATGAGCCTCTGACAGGCTCTGTGCAAGGGAAAGGGGCGGCGCGGCCGCCCCTTTCGCATTCTGTCCGGTCAGGTCTGGCTGGGACCGCGCAGGCCAGAGATGACCCTCCGGATCGCACTCCAGTCCTCCGCTTCCTCGATGCGGCCCGCCTCGCGGCACTCGTGCATCTTGCGGGCGACTTCCGCTTCGGCCTTGGGGCCATGGGTCCGGTACAGCGCTCTCGCGTATTCGCTCACTTGCATCGCTTCCATCGGTCCAACCTCCTCGTGGATTCGTTGACTGGCGTTGCTCCCGACTCATGGCCGGGACTCCCAATATAGGCGCAATGACCCCGATCTGCCGAATCCGGTGGCAAAGTTACGCGGGAACCGGCCGGTTCCTCCGGTAGCTCGCAACCGCAGCAATGGTCAGACCCAACACCAAGAGTTCGGCCAGGGGACCGCTCCACCAGATGCCCGGCTCTCCCATCCAGAAGGGCAGGATCACCGTCAGCGGGATGCCGAAGAGGAAGGTCCGGGAGAGCCCCAGCAACCCGGCACGCGCCGCATCCCCGATCGCCTGGAAATAGGCGGCGATCATCATCTGGGGTCCGAACAGGAACAGGGTAATGGTGACCACCGGCAGGATCCGGGAGACCTCGGCCACGATGCCCTGATCAGCGACGAAGACCGCCCCGATCTCGTTCCGGAACAGGAAGAATCCTGTCTGCGCGAGGGAGCAATAGGCCAGGGCCACGCAGGCGCCCGTGACGAGGGCGAGGACGGACCTGCGCCCAAGACCGGCCCCGTGATTGTTCCCGATGATGGACTGCGCGGCAAAGCTCAGACCCAGCAGCGGCAGGAAGAGGAAGGTCATGAGCCGGGTGATCAGCCCGAAGGCGGCGGCCGTCACCGGGTAGCTCTCAGGTGCCCAAGCCTGCAGGCAAGCCAGCGTGACAGCCGAAGAGAGCGACAGGCCGACATACCCAAGGCTCATGGGTGCCCCGAGCGCAAGGATGCGGCTCCACTGCGCACTCTGCAGGCGCATCCGGGTTCCTATATGCCCTCTCCGGTTCAGGATAAGCGCCAGAGACAGGGCCTGCGCCAGCACTGTGCCCAGCGCAGACCCGGCTACGCCCCAGCCGAACCCGGCGACGAACAGCAGGTCGAACCCGATGTTCAGAGTCGTGGAGAGCACCATTGCGCCGGTCATCAGGCCCATGCGCCCCTCGGCCCGCAGGGCATCGGTATTGACGGAGAGGGAGAAGGCTACCGGCGCGAACCCCGCGAGGATCGCAAGGTATCGCCAGCCTAGCCCGGCAAGCGCGGCATCCCCGTCTGCAAGGCGCAGCGCCACCGGATGACCGGCGGTCCAGACCAGCAGGTTCACGATCAGCGCGCAAAGCCAGCCAAGTTGCAACGCACCGTGGTAGGCTTCGCGCGCCTGCCTTTGGTCCCCCGCGCCCAGCGACCGGGCGTAGATGCTCGAGAAGCCCGAGGACACCAGCGATGACAGTGCGACCAGCGCGATCGTCAGCGGAAACACGAGTGTCACGGCGGTCAGCGCCTGCGCACCGGCGAATATGCCAAGGACGTAGGCATCGACGAGCGTGAACAGCCCGTTAGTCAGCATGACACCCACGATGGGAAGCGCAGTGCGCGTGAACAGCCGCCCCAGCGGCAGAGTCAGGTAGATATTGGTCGAAGACGACGGCATCGACATGGCACAACCTCATCCGGTTCCGTCAGCTCGGAAAGGTCGGGGCTCGCATTGCCGACGGTTCGCGGAACCGTAATCGGTCGGGTCAGGGGAACGGACTTCACCGGGATGCGAGCGGCAGGCGCCGTGGCCTGTTGCGCGCAGTAGGGTCTGAGGACCAACAGGTCAAGCCGGAAAACCGCCGACGCCGACACGCTCTGCGATGCGACGAAAAAACTTCCCGGGGTCGCCAAGGATTGACCGTCGCCGCGCGTCCAAGGAACGTGATGCGAATGGATACGAGCGACGAGACACTGGCCCAGGCGGCCGCCGCTGGCGATGCGGCGGCCTTCTCGGCGTTGTTGCAGCGGGTCTACGACCGCCTGTTCCGCCTCGCCTTTCGCCTGACCGGCAGCCGGACCGAAGCCGAGGACCTGACTCAGGACATATGCGCCGCGCTGCCGGGCAAGCTGTCCGGGTTCAGGGGACAGTCGCGGTTTTCGACCTGGCTCTACCGGGTGACGGTGAACGCCGCCCACGACCGTCGCCGCAGGCAGGCCAGCCATTCGAAGGCCGCCGATGGCTGGGGCGACTGGGAACTGGCCCGTCGCGCCGAAGCCGAGGAGACCTCGGAGCAGGTGGACTGGCTGATGACGGCGATGCGCGGCTTGAAGGACGACCTGCGCGATACGCTGGCACTGGTGCTCGACGAGATGACCCACGCCGAGGCCGCCGAAATTCTGGGGGTTTCCGAGGGCACCATCAGCTGGCGCATCTCGGAAGCCAAGAAGCATCTGGCCGCCTTGCGCGCCACGGAGGATCGGACATGACCGACGATCTCGATGACCTGAAGGCGGCGATGAACGCCGCGACACCCCGCCCCGATCCCGCGGTCAAGGCGGCACATCTTGCGCTGGCCGAGAAAAACTTCGCCGACCTCCAAGGATCGCGCGACGCGGCGCGTCTCAACTCCGATCGCCCCCGTGGGGGCCTTTGGAGCGGAGTTAGGAAGATGTTTGCAACCATGACCACACGCGGCGGACTCGTCGCGACCACCGCCATCGTCGCCGTCGCCTTCGTGGTGCTGTCGCCCGCCGGTCGCGACCTGCTGTCGCCGCGCGACCTGACGCGCCCAGCTGTCGTCGAGGAGCGCGAGGCCGACGATGCGATGGGTCTGCAGGACGCGCGGCAGGAAACGGCCGGGCAGATGGCCGAACCCGCGCTGGAAGCGCCCGCCGTGGCGATGCCGTCCCCCGCGCCTCAGGCCCCCGCCGCCGAACTTGCGACACGGTCCCGCACACTGGGCCAGACGCTGATGAAGGCCGCGCCTGCCGACATGATTGCACCCTTGCCAGAGGCCGATACCGAGGCCTTTGCCAACGCGTCCGACAACCCCCTGAAGATCGCTGCCGAGGATCCGGTCTCGACCTTTTCCATCGACGTCGACACCGCCTCATACGCGGTGGTGCGCAATTCGCTCACCAACGGGCAGCTGCCGCCGAAGGACGCGGTGCGCGTCGAGGAGATGATCAACTACTTCCCCTACGACTATCCCACCCCCGCAGCGGGCGAGGCGTTCCGGCCCACCGTCTCGGTCAGCCCGACGCCGTGGAACGCGGGCACGCAGCTGGTTCAGATCGGCATTCAGGGCGCCACGCCCGAGACCGACAGCCGCCCGCCGCTGAACCTCGTGTTCCTTGTCGATACCTCCGGTTCGATGAACCAGCCGGACAAGCTGCCGCTGCTCAAGCAGTCTTTTGCCCTGATGCTGGGCCAGCTTAGGGCCGAGGACCGGGTTGCCATCGTCACCTACGCGGGCAGCGCGGGCGAGGTTCTGGCACCGACCCCGGCCAGCGAGCGCGAGACCATCCTCTCCGCGTTGAACCGGCTGGATGCCGGGGGATCGACCGCCGGACAGGAGGGTCTGCAACAGGCCTATTCCGTCGCCGATGGCATGGCGCGTGACGGAACGCTGCAGCGCGTGATCCTCGCGACCGACGGTGACTTTAACGTCGGCCTCTCCGATCCCGAGGCGCTGAAGGATTTCATCGCGCAGAAGCGCGAGAGCGGCACCTACCTCTCGGTATTGGGTTTCGGGCGCGGCAACCTCGACGATGCGACGATGCAGGCGCTGGCCCAAAACGGCAACGGCACCGCCGCCTATATCGACACGTTGTCCGAGGCCCAGAAGGTGCTGGTCGACCAGCTCTCGGGCGCCCTGTTCCCCATCGCCGACGACGTGAAGATCCAGGTGGAGTTCAACCCCGCGGAGGTCGCCGAGTATCGGCTGATCGGCTACGAGACCCGCGCGCTGCGGCGTGAGGATTTCAACAACGACAAGGTCGACGCGGGCGAGATCGGCGCCGGAACTCAGGTGACCGCGCTCTACGAGGTCACGCCGGTCGGGTCCCCGGCGCAACTGACCGATCCGCTGCGCTATGGGCAGGCGACAGCGGTGGCCGGACCCGACGAACTCGGCTTCCTGCGGCTGCGCTACAAGGCCCCGGGAGAGAACAACAGCCAGCTGATCGAGATGCCGATCACTGCCGACCTTCCGGCACAGGCCGATGCCGGTTTCGCGGCCGCCATCGCGGGGTTCGGCCAGTTGCTGCGCGGATCGACCTACCTCGGCGACTGGGGGTGGGACGATGCCATCGCGCTCGCCAATGCCAATCGGGGCGTAGACGCCTATGGCTATCGCGCCGAGGCGGTGCAGCTGATGCGGCTGGCACAGAGCCTGTCCCGCTAGGAGAGGTCGAGGCGGGGAGACCCGCCTCTTTCCCTTCGCGTCAAGTTGACGCCGAGTAACAGCCCGGAACCACCGAAAGCCATGTTAGGCTCTGGTTAGGAGACTCGGAGGGAGGAGACCGATGGCCCTGAAATTGCGCGACGCGCCGGGCTTCCCCGATTACATCGAGGGTCAGACCAACCACCAGTTCATGCAGGCCGCCTGGGCGCAGGGGCCACTGGCGATCGACGACAAGGGTATCGTCAGCGTCTTTTCCGCCGAACACATGGCCATGCTGATCGACGACCGCTGGACCCGGCAGCTCGAGCTTGAAATCATGCGCGCCTCGGGCGTCAGCGGCGGTGCGATGTACGATTTCATCCGCGACGTGATGCTGTTCTCGAACGATCAGGTGCACCGCAACAGGCGTGGGCCGATGGTCAAGACCTTCGCGCATCGCGCCATCGCCGAACTGAGACCGGAGGTGGCGACGCGCTGCGCCGGACTGATTGCGCCGCTGGTCGGCACCGGCAGCACTGATTTCCTCGGCGCCATCGCTGGCCCCCTGCCCGCCCTTGTCGTGGCTTCGGTGATGGGTGCGCCCGAGGAAGAGGCCGCCTTCTTTGCCTCCCACGTCTATTCCGCGATCCGCGGCCTTTCCATCGTGCCAGACGACGTGCGCGAGGAATCGACCCGGGACATGGCCGCGCTCGACTCGTACATGGAAACGCTGGTGGCCGAGCGGCGGGCCCGGCCCAAGGAAGACATGCTGACCAGCTACCTCCAGCGGGTGCAGGGTGGGCCAATGGACGAGAACGAGGTCAGGGCGCAACTTCTCGCGCTGCTCGTGGCCGGATCGGATACCACCCGGGGGGCGCTGACTGCGACCGTCTCACAGCTGATGCAGAACCCAGCGCAATGGGATCTGCTGGTGTCCGACCCCGAACGCTGGGCCCCGGCGGCGGTGGCAGAGGGTCTGCGCTTCGATCCGGTGATCGGGTCGCTGGCCCGCGTCACCACGGAGCGGCGCGAACTGGCGGGCTACGACATCCCGGCGGGCACCATCGTCGGGCCCTCCATGCTTACCGCGCTGCGCGATCCGGCAGTCTATGCAGAACCCGACCGGTTCGACATCACCCGCACCGATCACCCGCGCCTGCATCCGATTTTCGGTGGCGGACCCCATCGTTGCCTGGGCGAGGCACTCGCGCGGATCGAACTGGAAGAGGCCCTGATTGCCTTGGCGCGTCTGGCCCCGCACATGTCCCTCGATGGTCCGCCCGCCCGCCTGAGCGGCTATGGCGCGGTCCGGATCGTCTCGCTGCTACAGGTCGTGCTCTGACCTTCCGGAGAGTGCGGAAACGAAAAAGCGCGGAAGCCATGCCTCCGCGCCGTACTGGTTAATCGGTAAGGTCAGGGTCAGTTGACGGTCTCGGCGTCCACCACATCCTTGGGCGCGGTCAGGGACTTCTGACCGGCAATCTCGATCCGGCGCGGTTTAAGGGCCTCGGGCACCTCGCGCTCCAGGTCGATATGCAGCATCCCGTTCTCATGGGTCGCACCGGTCACCTTGACGTGGTCGGCCAATTGGAAGCGGCGCTCGAACGCGCGCGTGGCGATGCCACGGTGCAGATAGGTGCGCTCACCTTCGGCTTCGGCCTTCTTGGCCGAGACCACCAGAGCCTTCTCCTTCAGCTCGACCATCAGGTCAGCTTCCGCGAAACCGGCGACGGCGATCGAGATGCGGTAGGCATCCTTGGCGGTCTTCTCGATGTTGTAGGGGGGGTAGGTCGGCTGGCCGACGTCGCTTGCCAGCAGGCGGTCCATCATGTCGGCGATCTGGTCGAAACCGACGGTTGCACGATGCAGCGGTGCAAAATCAAAATGGCGCATTTGGGTCATCCTCATCCTTGAGCGATTCACGTGGGCCCTCCCACACGGGACGGGCAGTTGGTCGTCCCGGGACCCTGATCAGGCATCCCGGCAAGACTCAGATGGGAATGGAAAATGCGGCTTTCAAGCCCCGCTCAGCGGCCTGCGGTGGGCTCTTCCGTGTTGGCGCCATAGGCTGCTCCGGCATAGAGCCGCATCACCTTGACGGTGCGCTGAACGTCCATGCCGACAGCCATGCGACGTTCCGATCCGAAGGATACCACCGAGACCATGTCGAAGAGGTCGGGCCGCGCGAGGGCGACTGGTCTGCCCTTGCCGAAATCCGGGCGGGTCTGACCCGAGAAGATCGAAAAGCACCCGTCGGTGTAACGGTCGCCCTGTCCGATTGCACCGCAGCCAATCTTGCCAAGCGGCGAGGACCCACGCGCCTGGAGGCCGGCCGGCGCGGCGCTGGTCCATTGCCAGGGGCCGGTGATCTGGAGGGCGTCCCGCGGCAGGGTCGCAAGCGACAATACCGGTACGGCAGTGTCCTCCGCGCGCAGTCCGGACGTCAGGGCCAGGACAAGGCTGGCGGCGATGGCTATATGGCGTTTCATGGCTTTACGAACTTCGCTCCCGTCTGGCGTTGATCTCCCCCCACGGTAATTCTCTGGATGCGCGGTGCATCCGGCGTTTCGTAGCCGCTTCCGGCGGCAAGCTCGGACATCAGGACGGCCAGCGGCTCGTCCAGGTCGGTTCCAAGGGCCACGCGCTTGTCTCCGACCTCGGCCTTGGCCGACACCACCGAGACGATGCGCGGCGTGGCGCCATCGAATGAAAATACAGGTGCCCCGGACGAGCCGTAATCGACGTCGCAGGACATCACCAGCACGCCCTGCTGCCGCCCCATGACATGGCAGACGTCCTGCAGCGACGGCGCCTCGGCCCGGTCGTGGGCATAGGAGACGATGCCGATGCGTTCGCCCGTCACCGGACGTTCGGCGGTCTTGAACGGTGTGACGCTGGTATTGCGGATCGGATGCTGCAGCTCGAGCAGCGCCACGTCGTTGCGCACCCGCACCGGCGAGACCGCCTCGTCAAAGACATAGTCGGGATGCACCACCGCGCGGCGCACGAAGCGATAGGCCGAGGCCCGCCCGTTGCGCCACCCGGCAAGAAACTCGATGTTCTCGGCCTCGATGCGCTGCCCGGTGTGCTTGTCGTACATGCAATGGGCGGCCGTCAGCACGAGGTTCGGCGCGATCAGCGCCCCGGTGCAGAAGCCGATGCCGTTCAGGTCGAGCCGCCCGACCGCTTCCCATTCGCGCCCGGCCTCTGTGGTGTCGAGCCGTTCAAGCCGCGAGTCCGCCTCGTCATCTCCCGCCCAGGCGAAGAGGGGAACCGACACGGCCAGCAGGACAGCGAACAGGCGAAACAACACGACTCTCCGGAAATGGATTTCGGCCCCAAGGGCTAGAGAGCCGATGCGGCGAAAATGCGGCCATTGTGCGGTTGCGTAAAGATCGAACTGTTTCGTGGCGCGGCTACCCTCAGGCGCGCCGGCTCAGCGCCGCGGGTCGCGGCCCGCCCGTTGCCCAGTCGAGCAGTTCCACCGTGTGCACCACCGGCACCTGCGTCCCCGAGCCGATCTGCATCATGCAGCCGATATTGCCCGCGGCGATGATATCCGGCTGTTTTGCCTCCAGCGTCTGGACCTTGCGCGCCTTCAACTGGCCCGAAATCTCGGGCTGCATGAGGTTGTAGGTTCCGGCAGAGCCGCAGCAGAGATGGCTGTCTGCCGGTTCGACCACTTCGAACCCCGCCGCCTTCAGCAGGGCCTTGGGGTGAGACTTGATCTTCTGACCGTGCTGCAACGAGCAGGCGGCATGATAGGCCACCCTTATCGCCCCCGCGGCGCTCTCGTCGGGGATGCGATCAACGCCGCCGATTTCCGCCTTTGCGAGGTTGATGGCGCTCACCTTCGCCTCCGGCATCAACTCGGCCAGCACCTCGGAGACATCGCGGGCGATGGCGGCAACCCGCGCCGCATCCTCCGACAGCGGATCGTTGCGGAACATGTGGCCGTAGTCCTTCACCGTGGTGCCGCAGCCCGAGGTATTGATGACGATGGCATCCAGCCCCTTGCCGTCCATTTCACTGGTCCAGGCCCGGATGTTGCGCGCCGCGCTCGCGTGGCTCTCGCCTGTGCGGCCCATGTGGTGGGTCAGCGCGCCGCAGCAACCCGCGCCCTCGGCCACCACGACCTCGCAGCCAAGCCGGGTCAGGAGCCGGATGGTTGCGTCGTTGATATCGGTGTTCAGCGCCTTCTGGGCACAGCCCGTCATCAGCGCCACCCGCTTCCTTCGGCTTCGTTCCGGCGCAAAGCTCTGCGGATCGTCATTGCGGCTCACCGGGGGAATGCGGCGCGGCGCCATGTCGAGCATCGCGCGCAGCCGCGGGTCCGGCAGCAGGGCACGAAACGGCCGTCCGACCTTCGCCGCCAGCAGCGCGAGGCGGAATCGCCCCGGGTAGGGCAGGATACGCGCCAGCAGCCAGCGCAGCGCGCGCTCGCCCGCCGGACGGCGATAGCGGGTCTCGATGTACTCGCGCGCGTGATCCACCAGGTGCATGTAGTGCACCCCCGAGGGGCAGGTGGTCATGCAGGCCAGGCAGGACAGGCAGCGGTCGATATGGCGCACGGTCTTTTCGTCCGGCACCCGCTCGTTCTCCAGCATGTCCTTGATCAGGTAGATCCGGCCCCGCGGACTGTCGAGTTCGTCACCCAGCACCTGGTAGGTTGGGCAGGTCGCCGTGCAGAACCCGCAGTGAACACAGGCCCGCAGGATCTCGTTGGCCCGCGCAGTGCCCGGGTCCTGCAGTTGCGCAGCGGTGAATTCGGTCTTCATCTCGTCATGCCCCCACCGGGGCAGACATCAGCCCCGGGTTGAAAATACCCCGCGGATCGAACCGCGCCCGCAGCCCTTCCGCGATCCGTGCCAGCGGGGCCGATTCCGGGTGGAACATTCCGATCCGCGCCCGTGTCCCGGCCGCGGCCCGAACCAGCGTCGCGTGCCCCGGCACGCGCAGCCGCGCCCTAAGGTCAGTTCCTTCCGGCACCAGCGCCCAGATCAGGCCACCCCCCCAGTCCAGAACGATCTGCCCGGTTCCGAAGTCGGCGACGGCTGCAGCGGTGTCACCCGGTTTGACCGAAATCCGCCAGACATCCCCCGGCACCCCGTGAAAAGCTAAGACGTCCCGGATTCCGGTCCAGAGCGCCGCTCCCTCCGCTACCTCGCGCACCGCGCCGAAAGGGGCCAGAACCTCGGCAAGGCGGCCCGCCCGGTAACTGACCGAGCCCTCGAACCCCTCGATGCGGACCAGCGCCTGCCCCTCGGCATGGGCCGCCCCGCTCACCTCGAAGGGCGAGCCCAGCGCCGCAGACAGCGCACGCACGGCTGTGCCCGCATCCGCGATCTCGACCGCCAGCGTCGCCTGTGTCTCGGGCTTCGGCAGCACCTTCAGCGAGACCTGGCTCAACACGCCAAGCGTCCCCCAGCTGCCCGCCATCAGCTTGACGAGGTCATAGCCCGTCACGTTCTTCATCACCCGGCCGCCATTGCTGATCACCTGCCCCGTGCCATCGACAAAGCGCACCCCGAGCAGGTGATCGCGGCAGGCGCCGACCTGGATCCGGCGCGGCCCCGAGACATTCGCCGCCACCACCCCGCCGATGGTCGGCTCGCCGCCGGTGCCCATAAGTCCGCGATGATCCATCGGCTCAAAGGCCAGACGCTGCCCTTCCGCCTCCAGCGCGGCCTCGATCTCGGCCAGCGGCGTGCCCGCCCCGGCCACGAGGGTCAGCGCACCGGGCTCGTAGAGCTCGATACCCGCAAGCCCACCGGTCTCCAGCAGCTCGCCCGCGCCTTGAAATCCGCGCGTCCCGCCCCCCTGCACCCGCAGGGGGCCGCGCGCCCCGGCCACCCCCGCGCTCAGCTCCGCTTCATTCTCCGGCTTCACAGCCATGCTCCGCCCCCATCTTCTTTGGGTTCCAAGTATCCCGGGGGTGAATGGGCCGGCAGGCCCAGAGGGGGCAGCGCCCCCGACCCGGCCGGATCACGCGATCCGGAAAACCTCATGCCGCCGCCGGTCTCGGGGCGCGCCGTGCCTGCGACACCGAGAGCGGGAAAACCTTCGCGGGGTTCAGCAGCCACTGCGGGTCAAAGACGTCCTTCACCGCCATCTGCGCCTCGAGATCCGCGTCCGAATACTGGTGCAGCATCAGGTCGCGCTTCTCGATCCCGACCCCGTGCTCGCCGGTCAGGCAGCCGCCCACCTCGACGCAGAGCTTCAGGATCTCGGCCCCGAGCGCCTCGCACAGTTCCAGCTGGCCCGGTTCATTGGCGTTGAACAGGATCAGCGGATGCATGTTGCCGTCGCCCGCGTGAAAGACGTTGGCCACGTCCAGACCGTATTCGCGGCTCAGCTCGCCGATGCGGCGCAGCACGAAGGGCAGCTCACTGACCGGGATGGTCCCGTCAAGGCACATGTAGTCGTTGATCTGGCCCATGGCCCCGAAGGCGCTCTTGCGGCCCAGCCAGATGCGACCGGCCTCGTCGGCGTCCTTCGCCTCGCGCAGTTCCACCGGGTTGTGCCGCGCGGCGATCTCCTTGATCAGGCCAAGCTGGTGGGCAATCTCGGCCTCCGAGCCCTCCACCTCGACGATCAGCAGTGCCTCGCACATCGGATAGCCCGCCTGTGCAAAGGCCTCGCAGGCCTCGATGCAGGGGCGATCCATGAACTCGATGGCGACCGGCAGCACGCCCGCCTTGATGATGTCCGAGACGCAGGCGCCCGCCACCTCGTTTGAGTCGAAGCCCATCAGCACCGGCCGCGCGCCCTCGGGCTTGCGCAGGATCCGCAGGGTTGCCTCGGTGACGACGCCCAGCTGGCCCTCCGAACCGCAGATCACGCCCAGCAGGTCCAGCCCCGGCGCGTCGAGATGGGCGCCGCCGATCTCGACCACGGTGCCGTCCATCATGACCATCGTCACACCCATCAGGTTGTTCGTGGTCACGCCGTACTTGAGGCAATGCGCACCGCCCGAGTTCATCGCGATGTTACCGGCGATGGCACAGGCAAGCTGACTGGAGGGATCGGGCGCATAGAAGAAGTTCTCTTCCTCTACTGCGCCGGAGACCGAGAGGTTGGTCCGCCCGGTCTGTACCCGGATAAAGCGGTTGTTGTAGTCGGTTTCCAGCACCGCGTTCATCCGCGCCACTCCGAGGATGACGCAGTCCGCGGTCGGCAAGGCGCCGCCCGCCAGCGAGGTGCCGGAGCCGCGCGGAACCACCGGCACGCCCATCTCGTGGCATATCCGCAGAACCGCGGCGACCTGTTCGGTGCTCGACGGCAGCACGGCGCAGAGCGGCGGACAGCGGTAGGCGGTCAGGGCATCGCATTCGTAGGCCCTGGTCTCCGCCTCGTCCGAGATCACCGCGTCCCCGGGAAGGACGGCGCGCAACCGCTCGACCAGGGAGGATTTTTTGGCCAGAATGGCCGGATCAGGCAGGGGCATTTCCATGGCTACTCTCCAATCTGGTAAAAAAATATTACCAATCCCAGATTGCCGCAAGGTGAATCTCCCGGGGCAGGGACAGACAGAATGACACTTCCGGACCGACTATCCGTTTTCTCGCCGCTCGATGGGGCCGCGCTGGTGCTGCTGGTGCTGTGCTGGTTCCTTACTGGCTGGCGGATCGAGCACCCCGGAGCGCGCCAGCCTTCGGTCAGCGTTCTGATGGAATCCTTCCGGCGCGAGTGGATGGTCCACATGATCACACGGCAGCCCCGTATCTTCGACGCGCAGCTTCTCAGCAGCCTGCGTCAGGGCGCGTCGTTCCTTGCCTCGGCCACGATGATCGCGCTTGGCGGGGGCTTCGCCCTGATTGGCAAGACCGATGAACTGGCCGGGCTAGCCAAGGATCTGACTCTCGGGACCAGCCCGACGGTGGTCTGGGAGATCAAGATCCTCACCGCCATGCTGTTCCTGACCAACGCCTTTCTCAAGTTCGTCTGGTCGCATCGGCTGTTCGGCTATTGCGCGATCATGATGGCGGCGGTGCCCAATGATGAATCCGATCCGCTGGCCCTGCCCCGCGCGGTCCAGTCGGCAGAGCTGAACATCACCGCGGCGCGCAGCTTCAACCGCGGGCTGCGGGCGACCTACTTCGCTCTGGCTGCCACCGCCTGGCTCATCGGGGCCGCCCCGCTGATCGCGGCAACGCTGGTCTGCGTGGCAGTTCTCTGGCGGCGCGAGTTCGCCTCCCAGTCGCGCCGGATCCTGATGCAGACCCCGGCGTCGGCCCAGCCGGACCTCTGACCGGCGATCAGTGGGCCTCGGCCCAGTTGGCGCCTTTCCCCGCGTCGACAATCAGCGGCACCGCCAGCTTGACCGCCGGGTCGGCGGCGCCCTCCATGACCTCGCGCGCGCGGTCGATGGTGACGTCGACGGAGTCCTCGGGCACCTCGAACAGCAGTTCGTCGTGGACCTGAAGCAACATGCGCGCAGGCAGGTCGGCGATGGCCTTGGGCATGCGGATCATGGCGCGGCGGATCACGTCGGCGGCCGTGCCCTGAATCGGCGCGTTGATCGCGGCGCGGCGGGCAAAGCCGGCGTGCGGCCCCTTGGCGTTGATCTCGGGTGTGTGAATGCGGCGCCCGAACAGGGTCTGGACGTAACCGTGCTCCTTGGCGAAGGAGATGGTGCTGTCCATGTAGTCGCGGATGCCCGGGAAACGCTCGAAATAGCGGTCGATGAAACCCTGTGCCTCGGCACGGGGAATCCTTAGGTTGCGGGCAAGGCCGAAGCCGGAGATGCCGTAGATCACCCCGAAGTTGATCGCCTTGGCGCGACGGCGGATGTCGGGTGTCATCTCGTCCAGCGGTACGTCGAACATCTCGGAGGCGGTCATCGCGTGGATGTCGAGCCCGTCGGCAAAGGCCTGCTTCAGCTGCGGGATATCGGCGATGTGGGCGAGGATGCGCAGCTCGATCTGCGAGTAGTCGAGCGACAGAAGCACGTTCCCCGGCTCGGCGACAAAGGCTTCGCGGATGCGGCGGCCCTCCTCGGTGCGGACCGGGATGTTCTGCAGGTTGGGATCGGTCGAAGCCAGCCGCCCGGTGTTGGCCCCGGTGATCGAGTAGGAGGTGTGGACCCGACCGGTATCGGGGTTGATGTGGGTCTGCAGCGCGTCGGTGTAGGTCGACTTCAGCTTGGAGAGCTGCCGCCAGTCCAGCACCCGCGCGGGCAGGTCGTGCTCGGTCGCGAGGTCCTCCAGCACGTCGGCGGGGGTCGAATAGGCCCCGTTCTTGCCGCGCTTGCCGCCCTCAAGGCTCATCTTGTCGAACAGGATCTCGCCCAACTGCTTGGGGGAGCCGACATTGAACTTCTCGCCCGCCAGTTCGTGGATCTCGTCCTCCAGCGCGGCCATCTTCTGCGAGAAGGCGTTGGACATGCGGCTGAGCGTGTCGCGGTCGACTTTGACGCCGTGCATCTCCATTTCCGCCAGCACCGGCACCATCGGCCGCTCCAGCGTTTCGTAGACAGTGGTCACGCGGGCGCGGTGCAGTTGCGGCTTGAAGATCTTCCACAGGCGCAGGGTGATGTCGGCGTCCTCGGCGGCATAGTTCACCGCCTCCTCCAGCGGCACCCGGTCAAAGGTGATCGCCGCCTTGCCCGAGCCGAGCAGCGGCTTGATCGGGATAGGCGTGTGCCCGAGGTAACGTTCGGAGAGCGTGTCCATGCCGTGCCCGTGCTCGCCGCCGTGCATGGCGTAGGACATCAGCATGGTATCGTCGATCGGCGCCACCTCGATCCCGTAGCGGGAAAAGATCTTGGCGTCGTATTTCATGTTCTGCCCGATCTTGAGGACCGAGTCGTCCTCCAGCACCGGTTTCAGCAGGTCCAGCGCCTGCTGCATCGGGATCTGCCCTTCGAGCAGCGTGTCGGAGCCGAAGAGATCATCGGCCGAACCATCCTTGTGGGCCAGCGGGATGTAGCAGGCGTGCCCCGGCTCGACGCAGAGCGAGATGCCGACCAGATCGGCGGTCATCTCGTTAAGGCCGGTGGTCTCGGTATCGACGGCAACCCAGCCCCGTTCGCGGATCGCCGCGATCCAGGTCTCCAGCGCGGCGATGTCGCTGACACGGTCGTACTGCGCCTTGTCGAACGGCGGCATTTCGGGTGCGTCGGCTGGTGCTTCGTCGGCCTCCGATGCAGCGGGCGCCTCGGGGATCGCGGGTGCCTCGACGCCCAGCTTGTCCGAGACCCGCTTGGTGAGGGTGCGGAACTCCATCCGGGTGAGAAAATCGAGCAGCTTCTCGGGGTCGGGCTCCTTCACCTCGAGGTCATCGAGTGTGAAGGTCAGCGGCGTCTCGCAGTCGAGCTGGACCAGCTTTTTCGAGAGTTCGATCTGATCGCGCTTCTCGATCAGGGTCTCGCGCCGCTTGGGTTGCTTGATTTCCCCGGCGCGCTCCAGCAACGACTCGAGGTCGCCGAATTCGTTGATCAGCAGTGCAGCGGTCTTGATGCCGATGCCGGGCGCACCGGGCACGTTGTCGACACTGTCACCGGCCAGCGCCTGCACATCGACCACCCGCTCCGGGTAGACGCCGAATTTCTCGAACACGCCGTCGCGGTCGATCCGCTTGTTCTTCATCGCGTCGAACATTTCGACCCCGTCACCGACCAACTGCATCAGGTCCTTGTCGGACGAGATGATGGTCACCCGGCCACCGGCCTCGCGCGCCTGGCACGAAAGGGTCGCGATTATGTCGTCCGCCTCGTAGCCTTCCATTTCCTCGCAGGCGATGTTGAAGGCGATGGTCGCCTCACGGGTCAACGGGATCTGCGGGCGCAGGTCCTCGGGCATGGCCTCGCGGTTGGCCTTGTACTGGTCGTACATGTCATTGCGGAACGTGTGGCTACCCTTGTCGAAGATCACCGCCACATGGGTCGGCGCGTCCGACCCGTTCGAATCCTCGACATACCTCTGGAGCATGTTGCAAAAGCCCGACACCGCCCCGATCGGCAAGCCGTCGGACTTGCGGGTCAGCGGCGGCAGCGCATGGTAGGCGCGAAAGATGAAGGCCGATCCGTCGATCAGGTGCAGGTGGCACCCCTTGCCGAATGTTCCCTCGCCCATGTGCTGCCCGCTCCCGGATATCGTTACGCGCGGCCAAGCTATCTCTCCGCGCAGGTGAATGCCACCGCCGAATGGGCGCGATCCTGCTAGAGGCTGTCAGCAGGCAGCCTCAATCCATCGGCGGCATCGGGGCGCGCGGCGCGCGATCATCCGTATACTGCGGCTTCTTCAGCAGAAGGGCACAGGCGGCGACGATCACGTAGGCGACAAGGTTGTAGAGCATGGCCGTCGAGATGGCAGAACGGAACGCCTCGTGCTGGGCCATGCCGCCCGCGAAGGCCGTCGCTAGCGTCGAGAAGAAGATCTGGCTGACCACCGCGATCCCAAGCGCGCTGCCAGCCTGCTGCACGGCCTGAAGCGCGCCTGACCCTGCCCCCGCATCCTTCACCGGGACACCGGCAAGGATGGTCTGGAACATCGGAGCAATGGAGAACGAGACCCCGATACCGGACATCAGCAGCGCCGGGAGGAATCGCCAGTGATCCACCGCATCGGTGGTCGCAAGGATCTCGGAACGCAGCCAGAAGATGCCAATCCACAGCAGCGTGAGGCCGAACAGGATCCGCTGCTTCTGCCAGCGCGGTCCGAGGCGCGAGTTGATCACCGAGGCCACGAGAATGCCGACCGGGAAGGGCACGGTGGTCAGGCCCGAATGCAGCGGATCAAATCCGTAGCCCGATTGCAGATAGAGCGCGATGACGAGGAACAGCGCCGGCAGCGCCGAGAAATAGACCAGAGCAAGGGTACTGCCGATGGCAAAGTTCCACGCCTTCAGCAGAGTGATCGGCATCAGCTGCGGATTGCCAAGCCTCTCCTGACGCGCCTCCCACATGACGAAGCCGGCGAAGAAGACCGGAGAGGCGCACATCAGGGCAAAGCACCAGACTGGCCAGCCCAGCGTCCGCCCTTCGACCAGCGGAAAGATCAGGGCCAGCATCGCGGCCGCCATGAACAGGATCCCGATCCAGTCGTTGCGCAGCTTGGGGTTGCCCGGAACGGTCGGGACCAGTCGGCTCGCCGCGACGAAGGCGATGACCCCGATGGGCAGGTTGATCAGGAAGATCGCACGCCATCCCAGTCCCCACAGATCGGCGTTGATCAGCGTCCCGCCGAGGATCGGGCCTGCCACCGAAGCAAGCCCGGCGACGAGACCGAACATCGAGAAGGCGCCGCTGCGATGGCGTGGGGCAAAGAGGTTCTGCGCGATGGCCATGACCTGCGGCATCATCACCGCGGCGGCCATGCCCTGCAGGAACCGGGCGATGACCAGCATCTCGATGCTGCCCGCCATGCCGCAGATTGCCGAAACGATGGTAAAGGCCGCGACGCCGACAAGGAACAACTGCTTGCGCCCGATGATGTCGCCGAGCCGCCCCATCGGCAGCAGCAGCAGGGCGAAGACGAGGATGTAGCCCGCCACGACCCATTCGATCTGGCTCTCGCTGGCACCTAGATTGCGTTGCAGCGAGGGGATCGCGACGTTCACGATGGTCACGTCGATCAGGTTCATGAACTGCGCCAGCAGGATCGCCGCGAAAGCAAGCCAGCGGGTGCGGTCCGAGATCTCGTCGTGCAGGGCGCGCGGCGCCTCCGCAGGAGCCATCGTGGTGTCGGTCATGTGAAGCGTCCTTCGAAATCCTGGGAAGACTCGGCCGCATATGCGCGCAGCAGTTCGGCGGCCAGTTCGGGGTATCGGGTTCTGAGCAGTCCGGGTTCGCCCATGCCCAGCAGCGCCCAGATGATCAGCGGTGCGGCGGCCTCGGGGCGCAGATCGGCGCGGAGCGTTCCGTCGTCACGGCCAAGGGCCAGCGTGTCGGACAGCGCGCGCACCCAGCGCTCGCGCAGCGGCACAAGGAAGCGGTCTATGCCCGGCTCCTTGCCGATGCGGCGGCCGAGGCTTGCCATCACCGGGGCGATGTCGGGGTGGTTCAGGCGGACCTGCCGGAAATCGACGAGTTGCTTGATCAGCCGCTCCAGCCCCGTCGCCTCGGCCCGGAAGGTGCTGAGGTACTGGGTCCGGAAATCCTCGGAGATGCTTTCCGCGACAAGCGCGAAGAGCCCGTCCTTGCCCCCGGCGTGATAGTCGAGCGTGGCGATGTTGATGCCAGCCCGCTCGGCAACCGAGCGCATCCGCAACCCTTCGAACCCCTTCTCCATAAGTTCCGCCCGCGCGGCGAGCGCGATGTCACGCCGGCGGCGCCGGGCGATCTGGCTTTCGGGAGCGGTATCGGGGCTGACGTGCTGCATGGGGTCGGTTGATTTTTTCAATCAGATGATTGAATTTCCGGCGCGTGTCAACGCCGCGCGGGTCTCGTGACGAGACAGCCGGCGGTCCGGTGCTGCTTGATCAGATGGAGAGCGGTCCCGGGGCGGGCGGTGACGAGGTCAGTCGGCCTTGCCTTCAAAGTCCTTGTGGACGAACTTGCAGTCGCAATAAGGGCATTCCACCCAGCCGGTCTCGTGGGAGAGGCTGAGCCAGACGCGGGGATGGCCAAGAGCCCCCTCGCCACCGTCACAGGCGACCCTGTAGCTATCCACCACCTTGGTTTCCGGCGCTTCGATGGTCATCGCGGGCTGGTCCTTTGCAACTGCAGATCACGCTTCCTTATGTGCCAGCAGCCGGTGTGCTGCAAGCCCCCGACCTTTCCGCCGCGCGAGATGCCAGAACCACGGCCCGGACCGGCGCCGGACATGACGCAGTTCCGCTCAAAAGGGTTGCAAAACAATTGAAGCATTTACGTCACGGGCCTGTCATGCGTCTCTGCCATCGGGGGCCTTAAGAAAAACCAGAAATTTTCCGGAGGGATCTCGCATGTATCTTGGATTTGACCGCGCCGTCGGGCGCCAGAATAATTCTTTCGAGCCGAAGCTCATCCTCGGCAGCAACCGCAGCGACACCATCGAGGGCAACAGCCGAGACAACGTGATCCTCGGCCTCAAGGGCGACGACACCATCTTCGGCGGTGACGGCTCGGACAAGATCATCGGCGGGCGCGGCTTCGACACCGCCGTCTACTCCGGTTCGATCCTCGACTACCGCATCGACGGCTTCGGCTTTGCCAAGGGGTGCAAGACCTCGCCGCTGGCGCTGATGGTAACGGGCGTTGGCGCCTCGGCCGACATTGGACGCGACGTGCTGACCGGGATCGAGGCGCTCTACTTCGAGGGCGACGACTATACCCTGTACCTTGATGGCCGGAACAACGCCGTTCTGGCCGGCGACGACGCAGTTGCCGCGGTTGAAGGCACCGCGCTGATGATCGACACGGCCGAGTTGCTGGCCAACGATCACGAATTCGACGGCGACACCTTGGTGATCACGGCGGTCTCCGCAACCTCCGAACTGGGCGCCAGCCTGAGCCTCGAGAACAACCAGATCACCTATCTCGCCGGGGCGTCCTTCGATGCGCTGGCCGAGGGCGAGCAGGTCACCGATACCTTCACCTACATCGTGGACGACGGGAAGGGCGGCACCGATACCGCGACGGTCACCGTCACCCTGACCGGCACCAACGACGCGCCGGACCTGACCGTGGCGAGCGATGTCACGATTGACGAGAACACCACCGCAGTCACCACCGCCAGCGCCACGGACGTGGACAGCAGCACGCTGGTCTATGCGCTGTCCGGCGACGACGCGCACCTGTTCCAGATCGATGAAGACGGAAACCTCAGCTTCATCGCCGCACCCGACTTTGAGAGCCCGGAAGACGCGGACGCCGACAACCGCTACCAGGTGACCGTGACGGTCACCGACGACCTCGGCGCGAGTGACAGCACCGACCTGACCGTCACCCTAGCGGACGTGGCCGAGGGCCCGCTCTCGCTGAAACAGAGCTTCGAGACCGAGGCCGTGGGCAACCGCTACGAGGCTGCCAACACCAACGGCACCACGTTGCCCATCGGTACCGTCGTGGACCTCGTCAATGTCGACGGTCTGGCCAGCGTGGATAGCACCGAGGCAAGCGCGGGACTGATCGGGTACGACCTGACATGGGAGAACACCCGGGGCGACGTCGGTATCTCTGACGGCGACTACATCGGCGTGCAGAACTACACCGGCGCCGTAGGCGCCTTCACCGATGGCAGCCAGGGTTACGAGCTATCCGATGCCGATGGCCTGCTGCGCCTGACCTTCGACACCATCGACCTGAGTGGCGCCGGAAAGACCATGATCTCGCTCGACGCCTTCGTGCAGTCCACCGGCTGGGAAGCGGACGACCTCATCAACATCTACGTCGTGACCGATGCGGGCACCGTTTCGCTGCTGGACAGCACCGGGCAGGACATCGACAACATGGGCATCGAAGGGAGCTGGATGAAGCTTTCGACCATGCTTGAAGCCAGCGTCAATTCCGCCCAGCTGGTGGTGGAATTCGACAGCAACTCAGCGGACGAGGCGCTCTACTTCGATAACGTCGAGGTGCAGGAACAGTTCGAGATGGTCCAGAGCTTCGAGACCGAATCCGTGGGCAACCGCTACGAGGCCGCCGACACAAACGGCACCACGCTGCCCATCGGTACCGTCGTGGACCTCGACAACGTCGACGGACTGGCCAGCGTCGATAGCACCGAGGCAAGCGCGGGGCTGATCGGGTACGACCTGACTTGGGAGAACACCCGGGGCGACGTCGGCATTTCCGACGGCGACTACATCGGGGTGCAGAACTACACCGGTGTCGTGGGCGCTTTCACCGATGGCAGTCAGGGCTACGAGCTCTCCGATGCCGATGGCCTTCTGCGCCTGACTTTCGACACCATCGACCTGAGCGCCGTGGGCGAGGTCACCGTCTCGCTCGACGCGTTCCTCCAGTCGACCGGCTGGGAAGCGGACGATCTGGTCAACATCTACGTCGTGACCGATGGGGGCACCGTCTCGCTGCTGGACAGCACCGGGCAGGACATCGACGACATGGGCATCGAAGGGAGCTGGATGACGCTCTCGGCGACGCTCTCGGAAAGAGTCAACTCGGCCCAGTTAGTCGTCGAGTTCGACAGCAATTCGGCGGACGAGGCGCTCTACTTCGACAACGTCTATGTCGGTACTGCGGGCGAGGATACCGGCGAACCGGCCGACATCACCCTGATCTCGGCGATCCAGGGCACCGAGGGCGAGGCGGCGATGGCCGGTGAATCGGTCACCGTCTCGGCCATCGTGACCCATATCACTGATACCGGCTTCTACCTGCAGGAAGAGGAGGCCGACTACGACGCCGACGCGCGCACATCGGAAGGCATCTTCGTCTACGGCAACACCAGCGGCCTCGCGGTCGGTGACCTTGTCGCCGTCAGCGGCATCGTGTCCGACTACTACGGCATGACGCAGCTGTCCTCGGTTTCGAACATCGACGTCCTCGACACCGGGGTAGCGCTCCCGGCTCTGTCGACCCTGACGCTCTCGACCGACACGCCGATCGACTACGAAGCCTACGAGGGCATGCTGGTCGAGATCGCGAGCGCGACGGACCCGCTGACCGTGATCGAGAACTACAACCTCGACCGCTACGGCGAGATCGTCATCGCGACCGGAACCCAGACCCAGCCGACGCAGCTTTACGATGCGCAGACGCAGGCCGACGAGATCGCCGCCCTGACCGAGGCCAACACCAACACCCGGATTTTGCTGGATGACGGTAGCTCGGCCGAGAACCCCGACGCGTTCGTCTTCATCCCCGACAACAATCCGGACGACGACAACGGCTACCTCGACTCGGGTGACACCTTCACCGACGCGGGCACCACTCTGCGCCTTGGCGCCGAACTGAACGACACCGTCAAGGGCGTGCTGAACTACGGCTTCGACGACTGGCGCGTGACCGTGACTGAGACGCTGTCGATCGACGAGAGCACCAACAGCGGTGCGCGCGAGGCCAGCCCGGAGGATGTTGGCGGGTCACTGCAGGTGGCCTCCTACAACGTTCTGAACTTCTTTACCACGATCGACCAGGGCAGCGCGGGCACCGGGCCCGACGGGACGCTGGACCCGCGCGGTGCAGACACGGTCGAAGAGTTCGAACGGCAGGCCGCCAAGATCGTCGACGGCATCCTCGGAACCGGCGCCGAGGTGCTGGCGCTGCAGGAGATCGAGAACAACGGCTCGGGCGACGGCTCGGCAGTCGACACGCTGGCCGATATGGTCACTGCGGCAGTGACCGACGGCAGCGTCTTTGCCTCGGTCGACCCCACCGGAACCGGCGGCTTTGTCGGGACCGATGCCATCACCACCGGTATCATCTACGACACCACTGCCGTGACTCTGCTCCACAGCGAGTACATCACCTACGAGGAAAGCTCGGCCGACACGACCTACGCGCTGGCCGAAAGCATCGCCACGGCGATCGGCGCCACTGACCTTCTGGACGATCTCGGGGACTACCAGCGCAACCGCCCGAGCGTCGCCGCGACCTTCGAGGACAACGACACCGGTGCCGTCTTTACCGTCGTGTCGTCGCACTTCAAATCGAAGGGCGACAGCGGTCTGCAGGCGATTGCCGATGCCGCGCAAGACTACCTCGACGGCGGCGGTACGGACATCACCCAGTCCGACCTCGACGCCTTCCTGTCCGACCCGAACTTCGATCAGGGCGACGGGCAGGGCTTCTGGAACGGTGTGCGCAGCGACGCGGCCATGGAGCTCGCCGAGTGGATCGGCACCGAGTACAACGGCGGCGGCGTGACCAACGTGATCATGCTGGGCGATCTCAACTCCTACGCCGAGGAAGACCCGGTCCAGTACCTCGACGACACGGCAGGCTTCACCGACCTGATCGACACCTACATCGGACAGGACACCGCCTATTCCTATGTCTTCGACGGGCAGCAGGGCACACTCGACCAAGGCATGGCTGACGACACTCTCGCCGGCTACGTCACAGGCGCAACCGAGTGGCACATCAACGCCGACGAGCCCGACCTGATCGGCTATGACAACAGCTACACCAACTCGGATTTCTACAACGATGGTGTTTATGCCAGCTCGGACCACGATCCGCTGATCGTCGGTCTCGACTTCAACGGCTGGGTGACACCGCTGGTCTGATCCCGCAGGTGCGAAAGCTTGAGAGGACCCGCAGGCCAGCCGCCTGCGGGTCCTTCTCGTTTCAGATGTCCAGAACCAGCGGGCAGTGGTCCGACACCTCCGGATCGTAGACCACCCGGAAGTCACGGACTGCCGCCGGATCGCTGACCATCAGGTAGTCTGCGAAGCGTCCCGGCTTGGTGTAGTGGCTGTTCCGGGTTCCGGGAAACCCGCCCGCTGTCACCAGGTCTACCAGTCCCGCGGCGCGTAGGATTTCCATTGTCTCGCTCTCGGGCTCGACGTTGAAGTCTCCGCAGATGACTTCCAGATCGCCGGGCCGGACCAATTGACGCGACATGGCAAGCAGTTTTCGGGCCTGCACCGCGCGTTCGGGCGTGTCATGCTTGCCCGCCAAGTCGCGCAGCCCGTGCATATGTGTGATCGCCACGGCGCGGACCCTGTCATGATCGTAGACCCTGATCCCGTGCGCGCTGCGCGATCTCGGGTGGTCGCCATAGCCGTCCGGTCCGTAATCCTTGTGAACGAACCCCTGCACCTGCCCGATCACCGGCAGCGACCGGTGAACAAAGGTCGCGAGGCCCCACTGCGAGGGGACCGACACGTCGTCGTCCCACAGCACCCCCTGCGCCGCCGGGCAGAAGACCGCGACATGATCGGGCAGCGCACGGCAGACGTCACGGAAGAAGTTCGCCCGCTGCGGCAGAACGTGATCGCCGTCGCGATAGGTCAGCCAGTCCTTGTCGGTCGCCGGACTGTGAATGACCTCCTGCAGGCACAGCACGTCCGGCGCCGCTGACGAGAGGTAGGGCAACAGGGGCTCCAGCAGCTTGCCGCCCCAGCCGTTCAGGCACATGATCTGCATCGCTCGCCTCCTCTTGCTTCAGAGCGCACCCTTGCGCCGCGACCGGCCGAGTGCAACCGCTCTCCACCAACCGGCACCGTCCCGGTCGCAAATCATCCGGCCTCAGCCAGTCGGGACAAGTCGCGGGGTCATGGCGCATGCCAAGCTGCGCGGGAACGAGACCAGCGGCCGGGGAGTGCTCCGATGTATGACAACACCAGACCGGACAGGTATTTCACCGAGGAACATCAGGCGTTTCGGCAGAGCCTGCGCGCCTTTGTCGAAGCCGAGATCATCCCGAACGTCGAGGCCTGGGAAACGGCAGGCCGGCTTCCGCGCGACCTCTATCGCAAGGCGGGCGCGCTGGGGGTGCTGGGCGTGCTCTATCCCGAGGACCTTGGCGGGTCGGAGGGTGATTTCTTCATGCAGGTCGTGGTCGGCGAAGAGCTGTCGCGCTGTGGAGCCGGTGGTGTCTGCGCCTCGCTCGGATCGCATTCCATCGGCATTCCGCCGGTGGTCAAACACGGCAGCGCCGCGCTGCGCGACACCTTCGCCCGGCCGGTCATAGCAGGCGAGAAGATCGCGGCGCTGGCCATCACCGAGCCCGGGGGAGGATCGGACGTCGCGGCGCTGCGCACGACAGCGGTGCGCGATGGCGACAGCTACGTGGTGAACGGGGAAAAGACCTTCATCACCTCAGGGATGCAGGCCGACGTGATCACCGTGGCGGTGCGGACCGACCCGGCGGCGCGAGGGGCGGCAGGCATCTCGTTCCTGCTGGTCGAGGGCGATACCCGGGGCCTGACGCGAACGGAACTGACCAAGATGGGCTGGTGGGCCTCAGACACCGCGCACCTTGCCTTCAACGACTGCCGGGTGCCCGCGTCTCACCTCATCGGGGTCGAGGGCGAAGGGTTCAAGGCGGCGATGATGAACTTCAACGACGAGCGCCTGTTCCTCGCGGTGCAGGCCTACTCGATGGCGCAGGCCTGCTATGACGAAGCCCTCGCCTGGGCGCAGCAGCGCCGGGCCTTCGGACAAACCCTCGCCGGGCATCAGGTGATCCGGCACAAGCTGGTCGACATGGCCGCCCGCATCGACGCCGCGCGGACCCTGACCTACGATGTGATCTGGCGGCGGATGCAGAAGCTGGACCCGCTGAACGTGCACATCGCGCGCACCAGCATGGCAAAGGTCACCGCGACCGACGCGATGAAGTTCTGCGCCGACGAGGCAGTACAGATTCTCGGCGGCATGGGCTTCATGCGCGGCACCGTGTCCGAGCGGGTCTACCGCGAGGTGAAGGTCATGACCATCGGTGGAGGGACCGACGAGGTGATGCGCAACCTCGCCGCCTCGCAACTGGGGATCTGAGGCTCAGATCCCGAGGATCGCGCGGGTCTCGTCGGGCGACGCCACCACGCGCCCGGTCTCGCGGGCCAGCTGCGACATTTCCTCGATGAGCTGCCCGTTCGACGTGACCTTCTCACCGGATGCCAAATAGAAGGTGTCCTCGAGCCCCGTGCGCAGATGGCCGCCCAGCTCGGCGGTGCGACGGTGCAGCGCCCAGATCTCGCCGCGCCCGATGGCCGTAACCTGCCAGCGCGAATCCGTCGGGGCGAGCCCCTTGAGGATCGGCAGCAACTCGGGCAGCGCGGGCATCCCCGAGGCGACCCCCATCACGAAGTTGAGCTGCGCGGTGCCTTCGAACATCCCGTTCTTCTGGTACATGTCCACGCAGCGCACGATCCCGGTGTCGAAGCATTCGAACTCGGGCAGAGTGCCGGCCGCAGTCATGACCTCGAGAAAGTCACGGACCTTGCCGACCGGGTTGTCGAACATCATCGGCGGCCAGGCCCAATCGCCATTGGCGCGCAGTTTCAGGTAGTTCAGCGATCCGGCGTTGCAGGCCGCCATCTCGGGGCGGGTCCGGGCCACGCAGTCGAGCGCGGGTTGGTAGTCCGGCCCCACGACACCCGTAGTGTGGTTGATCACCACGCCGGGACAGGCGGCGCGGATGGCGTCCTGCACCTCGCGCGACAGTGCGGTATCCCACGAGGGGAGATGTCCCTTGTCGGGCCCCTGCTGGCGCAGGTGAATGTGCATGACGCTGGCCCCGGCCTCGTAAGCCCGGCGTGCCTCCGCCGCCATTTCGGCAGGGGTGACCGGGACGTGATGCTGCCTCGGGTCCGTCAGCACGCCGTTCAGCGCGCAGGTGATGATGGCCTTGCTCATGACGCCTCCGGAACTTTCCACGCTCCCGTCATAGGCTGCGGGGAAACGCCCGGCTTGCGCACAGTCGCTGCGCGACCCGAGCCCTAGCCATCCGGCACAAGTCTGCGACCCCCGCGCGCCGTTATGCTCCCGATGACCGGGCGCGCGGCCCGGCGGCAATGCAGCGGACCAACCATGGCGAAACTCATCAGCTCCGTCTCTCCGTCCTCCGAGACGTTCCGGGCCAACCGGCAGGGCATGCTGGACCTGCTCGGCCAGATGGAAGAGATCGAAGGCCGCACACGTGCCGCCTCGGAGCGGTCACGCGCGCGTTTCGAGAAACGTCATCAGTTGCTGCCCCGCGATCGCGTCGCGCTGTTGCTGGACCCCGGCAGCCCCTTCATCGAACTCTCCCGGCTCGCCGGTTACGGTCTGGACAGCAAGGACCTGGGCCAGTCGGTGCCGGGCGGCGGGGTGATCGCCGGGATCGGCTATGTCTCGGGTATCCGCTGCATGATCAGCGCCTCGGATTCCGGGATCGCCGCCGGGGCCCTGCAACCGATGGGGCTCGACAAGCAGTTGCGCGTTCAGGAGATCGCGCTGGAGAACAAGCTGCCCTATGTCCAGCTGGTCGAAAGCGCGGGCGCCAACCTGATGGACTACCGGGTGGAGGACTTCATCCGGGGCGGCAACATCTTCCGCAACCTCGCGCGGTTCTCGGCGGCAGGGCTGCCGGTGATCACGGTAACCCACGGCAGCTCCACCGCCGGGGGCGCTTATCAGACCGGCCTCTCGGACTATATCATCATGGTGCGCGGACGGACCCGGGCCTTTCTAGCCGGGCCGCCCCTCCTGAAGGCCGCCACCGGCGAGATCGCGACCGAAGAGGAACTGGGCGGTGCCGAGATGCACACCGGAATATCGGGCCTTGGCGATTACCTGGCCGAGGACGACCGCGAGGCGCTGGGACTGGCCCGCTCGATCCTTGGCAACATCGACTGGCTCGGTCAGCGCGAACCGGTGCGCCAGCATGACGAACCTGCCTACGACCGCGAGGAATTGCTGGGCCTGATGCCGATGGACCACCGACAGCCGGTCGACATGAAGGAGGTCATCGCGCGGTTGGTCGACGGTTCGGACTTCGTCGAGTTCGGCACACGCTACGGCGGCGCGACGGTCTGCGGCAACGCCCGGATCGCGGGCTGGCCCATCGGGATCATCACCAACAATGGCCCCATCGACCCCGATGGCGCGGCCAAGGCGACGCATTTCATACAGGCCTGCTGTCAGGCGGGAACCCCGATCCTCTATCTCAACAACACCACCGGCTTCCTCGTCGGCCGCAGCTACGAAGAAGCGGGCGCGATCAAGCACGGTTCCAAGATGATCCAGGCGGTGACGACCGCAACGGTGCCCCAGTTCACCATCTACTGTGGCGCCTCCTTCGGCGCAGGCAACTACGGCATGTGCGGGCGCGGCTTCCACCCCCGGTTCTGCTTCTCGTGGCCCAATGCCAAGACAGCCGTGATGGGCGGCGAACAGGCGGCGGGCACCATGGCCGTTGTTCAGGAGGCCCGCGCCGAGCGGATGGGAGAGCCCGTCGACCATGACCGACTGAACGCCATGAAGGCCCGGATCACTGAAACCTTCAACCGCCAGATGGATGCGTTCTACACCTCGGCGCGCCTGCTCGACGACGGGGTGATCGACCCGCGCGACACCCGCGAGCTGATGATCGAACTGATGCAGGTCGCGCGCGAGGCCGATGCCCGGCAACCCCGCGCCATCCAGTTCGCCGTGGCCCGCCCGTGACCAGCGCAAGAGACCAGGACATGCAGAAAACCGCTCCCTTCTCCAAGCTGCTTGTTGCGAACCGCGGAGAGATCGCGGTCAGGATCATGCGAACTGCCCGCGCGATGGGGTTCCGGACTGTTGCGGTCTACTCCAACGCGGACGCCGGGGCGGCGCACGTGACATGCGCGGACGAGGCTGTGTGCATCGGCGACGCGGCGCCTTCGGCCTCCTATCTGCGGGTCGAGGCGATCATAGACGCCGCACGGCGTACCGGCGCTGAAGCCATTCACCCCGGCTATGGCTTCCTCGCCGAGAACGAGGCGCTGCCAAGCGCCTGCGCGGCGGCGGGGATCGTCTTTGTCGGGCCGGGCGCCGCGGCCATCCGGCAGATGGGCGACAAGGCTGGTGCCAAGTCCCTGATGATCGCAGCGGGGGTGCCCTGCGTCCCGGGCTACCAGGGCGAGGACCAGTCGCCCGAGACCCTTCTGCAAGAGGCGCGCCGCATCGGGTTCCCGGTGATGATCAAGGCCACGGCAGGCGGTGGTGGGCGCGGCATGCGCCTCGTGACCGAGGAGGCGGCATTTGCCGCGCACCTCGCCTCTGCGGTGTCCGAGGCGACAAGCGCCTTCGGCAGTGGCACGGTTCTGCTGGAAAAGGCCATCATCGCGCCGCGCCATGTCGAGATACAGGTCATCGCGGACGCGCACGGCAATGCCATTCACCTCGGCGAACGGGACTGTTCCCTGCAGCGCCGCCATCAGAAGATCATCGAAGAGGCCCCCTCGCCCGCCGTCGATGCGGCGCTGCGTGAACGGATGGGCGAGGCCTCCATCGCGGCGGTCAAGGCAATCGGCTACGTCGGCGCGGGCACCTTCGAATACTTGCTCGACGCCGAGGGCCATTTCTACTTCATGGAGATGAACACCCGTCTGCAGGTCGAACATCCGGTGACCGAAGCCATCACCGGTCTCGATCTCGTCGAGCTGCAACTGCGTATCGCCGCGGGAGAAAAGCTTCCCCTGACGCAGGAGCAGGTAATCTTTTCGGGCCACGCCATCGAGGCACGGCTCTGCGCCGAGGACCCGACCGCCGGTTTCATGCCGCAGAGCGGGCGGATGGCACTCTGGCGGCCCGCCGAGTTTCTCCGCACCGATCATGCGCTCTCCGATGGCGCCGATATCTCACCGCACTACGATTCGATGATCGCCAAGCTGGTGGGCCACGGCACCACGCGCAAGGATGCCCGCCGCAAGCTGATCGCCGGGCTGGAATCGACGATTGCGATGGGGCTGAGGACAAACAAGGATTTCCTTGCCGCCTGCCTCGCCCACCCGGCGTTCCGCGACGGCTCTGCCACGACAGCATTCATCGCAGACCACGGCGATACCCTGCAGGTCGAGCACGCAGCACAGGAGTCTTCGGCCGCGATGGTCGCCGCCGCCCTCCTGCGTGCCGCGCCCGGCACCGGACTGACCCATGGATATATGGCCCCACTCCGCCTGGGACGGAACGAAACCGAGTACCGCCCCCGTGTCCGCGCCCTGCGCGACGGGGCCTGCACGGTCGAGATGGAGGGGCAACTGCCCCTGAACCTGCGCGTCCTCGCTCGCCGCGGGCACATGGTCGAGATCGAGCGGGAGGGTGCACGCCTGTCCGCCACGCTGTTGTGCGACACCGGGCAGGTCACGCTCCAGTTCGCCGGGCGAACCTATGACTTTACGGATCTCACCTTCGAGCCGGTTATCACTGCGGCGGCTGCAGGCGGGGACGGCAGGATCCGGGCGTCGATGAACGGCAACGTGGTCGGCGTGGCTGTCGCGGTGGGTGACCGTATCGAGGCCGGTCAGATGCTGGTGGTGGTGGAAGCGATGAAGATGGAACACGGTCACGCCAGCCCGGTGGCCGGGACCGTCACCGCCGTGAACGTCGCCCCCGGGATGCAGGTCGCGACCCACGCCGTGCTGGTGGAGGTCGAGGCACGATGACGAGCGATTGCGTTCTTCACGACCAGCGCGGCGCGGCCTTCTGGATCACCTTGAACCGGCCGGGGAAGCGCAATGCGCTGAATGCCGACGTGATCGCGGGCATCTCGGCAGGCATCGACGCGGCCCTGGCGACGCCCGAGGTGCGCTGCATCGTGCTGACCGGTGCGGGCGACCGGGCGTTCTGCGCGGGCGGCGACCTGCAGCCCGGCGGTGGTTTCGACATCGACTTTTCCCAGCCGCGCTCTGCCTACGCGGACTTGATGCGCAAGACGCAGGATTGCCCGCTGCCGACGCTGGCCGTGGTGAACGGGGCCTGCGTTGCAGGTGGGATGGGCCTGCTGGCCATGGTCGACATGGCCATTGCCACCAAGACCGCGATGTTCGGCCTGCCCGAAGCCCGCATCGGCCTTTTCCCGATGCAGGTCCTTGCGCTGTTGAAGACAATCGTTCCGGCGCGGACCCTGCGAGAGTGGATGCTCTGCGCAGAGCTGTTCCCCGCGCAGGAAGCGCTGGTGGTCGGCCTGCTGAACCGGGTGGTTCCAGCCGACGAACTCAACGCCACTGCCGAGGCGATGGTGGACAGCCTGTCGCGTTGCTCGCCTTCGGCCCTGCGGCGCGGCAAGTACGCAATGCGTGCGGTCGAAGCCATGACCTTTGATCAGGCCATCGCCTTTGCCGAGGGGCAGCTGAGCCTGATGACACTGACCGAGGACGCGCGCGAGGGGCTCGCCGCGTTCAACGAAAAGCGCCCCGCGAGGTTCACGGGCCGCTAGCCGTCAGTCCGACCCGATGCCCATGAACTTGGTGAGAATGCGGAGCATCACCTCGTCCGCACCGCCGCCGATCGAGGTCAGGCGTACATCGCGGTAGATCCGCGAGATCTCGCTTTCTTCGCTGTAGCCCATGCCGCCCCAGAACTGCAGGCAGCCATCCGCGATCTCGCGCGAGAGGCGGCCCGCCATCAGCTTGGCCATCGTCGCCAGCCGGGTGGCATCCTCTCCGCCGACCACCATTTCGACCCCACGCCAGTTCAGGGCGTTCAACGCCTCCAGCTGCGCCTGCATCTCGGCAAGACGATAGTGGACCCACTGATTGTCGAGGATCGAGCGGCCGAAAGCCTTGCGTTCGCGTGTATACTCGATGGTGCAGTCTATGGCCCGCTGCAACACCGCCGCCGTATTCAGCGCGCCCCAGAGGCGTTCGTACTGGAACTGCTCCATCTGGTAGACGAAGCCCATGTTCTCCTGCCCGATCAGATTGCCCTGCGGCACCCTGACGTCATCAAAGAACAGCTGCGCAGTGTCCGAGGAACGCATCCCGATCTTGTCGATCTTCTTTGCGACCTCGACCCCCCTGGTCTTCATCGGCACTACGATCAGCGACTTGTTGCGATGCGCCGGGCCGTCCCCTGTGTTGGCCAGCAGACAGCAGAAGTCGGCCTGCGTGCCGTTGGTGATCCACATCTTGGCGCCGTTGATGACGTAGTCGCCGCCATCCTTGCGCGCCGTCGTCTTCAGCGAGGCGACGTCCGATCCGCTACCGGGTTCCGACACGCCGATACAGCCAACCATGTCGCCCGCGATGGCCGGGCGCAGGAACGCCTCTCGCAGCGCATCGCTGCCATGTTTCTCCAGCGCCGGTGTGCACATGTCCGTCTGAACGCCAAGGCTCAGCGCGACACCGCCCGAACGCGCTGCACCCAGCGCCTCGGCCACGACGGCGGCATAGGAGAAGTCGAGCCCCAGCCCGCCCCAGTCCTCGGACTTGGAGACGCCGATCATCCCGAGGGCGCCAAAGGACTTCATCACCTCGTGTGCCGGGTAGATGCCCGCCGCCTCCCATGCGTCCGCATGGGGGTTCACCTTGTCCTCGACCCAGCTCCTGACCGACGTCCGGACCGCCTCGTGTTCCTGTGTCAGCTGCATCCCGTCGCGCTCCTCCTTCGCCGGGCCCGCGGCGGCGGGCCCTGACCGGAGGCTACAGGCGGCCCGCCGCGATGGTCTTGTGTCCAGCGGCTAGTTCCAGGCGGGACTGCGCCGCCCTCAGTCGAACATCGAGTTCGGGATCGCCGTGGCAATCGCCGGGAAGATGATGATCAGCGCCAGCCCGACGATCATGGCGAGCAGGAAGGGGAAGACGCCACGGAACACCGTGGTCAGGGAAACACCATCGGCCACGCCACGCACCACGAAGACGTTCAGCCCGACCGGCGGAGTGATCATCCCCATCTCGATCACGATCACCGCGACGACGCCGAACCAGATCGGATCGAACCCGAAGCCCGTGATCACCGGAAAGACGATAGGGATCGTGATCACCAGCATCGACAGCCCGTCCATGAACATGCCGAGCACCACGTATGCCAACAGGATCACGATGAGCGTGCCATAGGCCCCGAGACCTAGTGCCCCCAGCCCCCCGCCCAGCGTGGCCGGAATGTGGGTCACCGCAAAGAAGGGGTTCAGCACGTTCGCCCCGATCACGATCATGTAGAGCATGGCCGAGGTCTGGAGCGTGTCACGCAGCGCCAGTTTCAGCATCTCGAAGGTCAGCCGCCGCTGTGCAAGCGCGAGGATCAGCACAAGGCCCGCGCCGATGCCCGAAGCCTCGACCGGGGTAAAAACACCCACGTAGATGCCCCCGATTGACAGCACGATGACCCCGATCAGCGGCGCGGCCTCGGCAAGAACGCGGAACCGTTGCCACAGGGCAACCCGCTCGCCGCGTGGCCCTGCCTCGGAGTTCAGCGTGGCGATCAGCCAGATCGCCGCCATGAACAGAGTCATCAGCAAGAGGCCCGGCAGGATGCCTGCCATGAACAGCCGCCCGATGCTTTCCTCGGTCAGGATCGCGTAGAGGACGAAGCCGGTGGAGGGCGGGATCAGGAAGCCCAGCGTGCCGCCCGCCGCGATGGCCCCGGTGGCGAGGCTGTCGGCGTACCCCAGCCGCCGCATCTCGGGGAGGGCGACCTTGCCGAGGGTGACGGCGGTTGCCACGGACGAGCCGGAGACGGCGGAGAAGGCAGCGCAGCCGAGGACCGAGGCCGAGGCCAGCCCGCCCCGGAGCCGACCGACCCAGGCAAAGGCCGCGTCATAGATTCCGCGGGAGTACCCGGCAGCGGAGGAAATGTTGCCCAGCAGGATGAACATAGGCACGACGATCAGCGAGTAGCTGGCGACGGCCGAGTAACTCTCGGTCAGCAGCACTGCCCCGGCAGCGCGGTAGCCTTCCAGCGCCCAGTAGCCGAAGAAGCCCACCAGCAGCATGGCAAAGGCCACGGGGGTGCGCAGGATCATCAGCACGAACAGGCAGAGAATGCCGGTCACGCCGGCGGCGGTCGGTGTCATCACTCAGCACCCTTGCCGATCAGAATAAGGACGAGTTCCACCGCAAAGACGAGCACGCAGAGGCCCGCCCCGGCGGCGAGGATCGCGTAGAACGGCCACAGCGGCAGGCCCAGCATGTTGGTGGCGTCGCCCCACTCGAGCGCGTCGAGCGCCTTGGCACCGGCGCGCTGGCACAGCACCGAGAGCACGCCGCCCGACAGCACCCGGCTGATTACATCGCCGACAAACCGGCCCCAGCGGCCCAGCGCACGGTCGAAGACATCGACACCCACGTGCTCGCCCCGGGCGGTGCAGTAGGGCAGCGCGGTCATCACCAGCGCCACGGCGGCAAGCTGCACGATCTCGTTCAGGCCGAGGATCGGTGTGTTGATCGCGTAGCGCATCAACACACCAACGAAGATCAGGAGAACCATGCCCAGGAGACATATCGCACCGACCCAGGTTAGCGCGAGGGTTGCCTGGGCGAGCATCCTCGCCCAGGCCGTTTCTTGCAGGCGGTCCATCAGTCGGCCAGCGCCTCGACGATCGCCTTGGCGGCATCGCCGGTCTCGGCCACGACCTCGTCGGTCACCTTGTGCGCCGCCTCGTTGAAGGGCGCGGCCTCTTCGGCGGTCAGGTCGATCACTTCCTTGCCGTCCATGCCGCGGAACGCCTCGATCCCGTCGGCGGCAACGGTCAGCTGCACCTTGTTGCCCAGCAGCGAGGCTTCCTTGCCTGCATCCTCGACGGCGGCCTTGTCCTTGTCCGACAGGCTCTCCCACGCGTCATGGTTCATCACGATGAAGAAGGGCGAGTTGGTGGTCTCGAACCCGCGGGTCAGGTACTGCGCGACTTCGCCCAGCTTGAACGCCCGGGTCGCGGTGGCGTCGATCATGGCGCCGTCGATCACCCCGGTCTGCATCGAGTTGTAGATCTCGGTCACCGGCATCGACACCGGGGTCGCGCCCCATGCTTCGACCAGCTTGCCGGTGTTGCGCGAGGGCACGCGGATCTTCTTGCCCGCGAGGTCGGCGGGCGACCGGACGGCAGTGTCGCGCATGTAGAGCACGTTCTCGGCGGAGGACCAGAGCGACACCAGTTTCACCCTGCGGTATTCCGGCTGGAACAGGTCGATATGGTCCCAGATATTCTGGGTGCCGGTGGCTTCTTCGACCACGTCCGGCAGTTCGGCGATCAGGGTCAGCGGAAAGGTCGACGCGGTGTAGCCCGGCAGCGAGATGGCGAACTCCGCCACGCCGTCGACCACGCGCGAGTACTGCTCGACAGGACCCGGCCCAAGTTCGCCACCGTTGTAGAGGGTCACGGTCAGGTCGCCGCCGCTCTTCTCGGCCACCATGTCGGCAAAGGGCTGGAAGGCACCTGCGACATAGGGATGGGTCGGCGGCATGAAGTTGGCGAACTTCATATCCTCGGCCAGCGCGGCCGACGCGCAGAGCGCAAGCGCCGCTGCGGTGATGGTGGTGAAACGCATGGTATCCTCCCGAAATCTCCGGACCGGACGCGATCCGGCCAACGCGGCTCTTATTCGCCCGGTCCCGGGTCTTCAGGCCAATTCAAAGAGGGTGAATCGGAATAAGTTCTGGCTATAGAACGCGGCGGCGCGCCGCCTCGTCGCGGAGCAGTTCAAGCAACAGGCTCTGGGCCTGCGTCGGCAACCAGCCTTCACGCAGGGTAAGACCGATGGGCCGCGCGGGCCAGTCGGCACGCACGTCCAGCCGGATCAGAAGCCCGCGCGCGATCTCGGCTTCGGCCTGCGCCTCGGAGATGCAGCCGAGGAAATCGCCCCGCTCGAGGAACTCGCGCATGAAGAGGATCGACCCGGCCTCCATCACGCTCTCCGGGCTGCCCTCGAACACGGCATCGAACTGCTTGCGCGAGGGCGTCCCGACACGCGGCACCACCCAGGCCCGCCCGGCTAGGTCCGCCGGCGCGAGATTTCGCACGCCGCCAAGCGGGTGACCGGGGCGGGCAACAACGGCGAGACGGTCGTCGAACAGCCGCTCCTGCACCACGTCCGAAATCGGCAGCGGGTCGCGCAGTGCTCCGATCATCACGTCGATATCGCCGCGCCTGAGACCGGTCAGCAGGTCACTGTAGAGCCCGTCGATTACCAGCAGCGGTTGGCGCGGTCGCTGGACCCTGAACCGCGCCAGCGCCTGGGGCAGGAGAACCGAGCGCGAAAGCGGCAGCGCGCCCACGACGATCCGGCCCTCCTCGCGCCCGTCGAGTTCGGCAAGATCGGCCTCGGCCTGTTCCAGTTCGGAGAAGGCGAGCCGCGCCGCCTGCGCCAGCGCCCTGGCGGCACGGGTCGGGACCAGCCCGTGCGGCCGCCGTTCGAACAGCGATTGCCCGGCCTCGGTTTCAAGCTGCGTAACCGCCCGGTGCACCGTGGGCTGCGCCAGCCCGAGGCTGCGCGCGGCGAGGGTGAAGTTCTCGGCGTCGGCCACGGCAATCAGCGAGGAGAGCTGTGCGCTCGATGTTGTCACCACCAGCCGCGCCGACAATTCCTCCAGCGCGCGGTCGAGCCGGCCAAGGGCGCGGCGCACCCGTTGCCCCAGGATCCGCCCGCGTTCGGTCGGGAAGACACCCTGCCGGGTCCGGTCGAACAGCGGCCCGCCCGCCTCGCGCTCGAGCTTGCCCAGCGCCTGCGTCACCGCAGGCTGCGAAACGTGAACACGTTCTGAGGCGAGAGTCAGCGATCCGAGATCGCTGACGGCGAGAAATACCCTGAGATGACGAAGGTTGCGCGAGATCATGACGGCAGGACCGCCGCGTCGCAAATAAGCGGCAGGGCGATCCGCCTGCCGTACTGTTGTATCACACCCATCCGGCGCTCCAATCCCCACCCCGGCCTGCGTTCTTCCCAGCTATGTCAACCGCGAGAGGAATAGCAAGAACTTATGCCCGGACACGGGTTTCGAAATTGTCACCGACCGCCTCGCCGTGAGATTGCGCAGGGCAAACACCGGGAGGAGACCTGCCATGTCCGACAAGAAAACCGCTCTGGTCATCAGTGCCCATGCCGCCGACTTCGTCTGGCGCTGTGGCGGCGCAATCGCCCTGCATGCCGAGATGGGTTACGACGTCACCGTGGCCTGCCTCTCGTTCGGCGAACGCGGCGAGAGCGCACGGCTGTGGAAGGAAGGCAAGTCTCTGGACGAGGTCAAGGCCATCCGCCGGGCCGAGGCCGAGGCCGCAGCCGATGCGCTGGGCGTCGCGCGGCTTGAGTGTTTCGACCTTGGCGACTACCCCCTCGTGCTCGGCACCGACGAGAAGTACCGGCTGGTCGACCTGATCCGCGAGGTGCAGCCCGCCTTCATGCTGTCGCACTCGAAATTCGACCCCTACAACACGGACCACATGTACACGACGCAGGTGGCGCTCGAGGCGCGCATGATCGCACAAGCCTGGGGTCACAACCCGGGGCAAAAGGTGCTAGGCGCGCCGCAGCTCTACCTTTTCGAACCGCATCAGACGGAACAGATGGGCTGGAAGCCCGATACCTTCCTCGACATCACCCCGGTCTGGGACAAGAAGCGCGCCGCCATGGAGCACATGAACGGTCAGGTTCACCTGTGGGACTACTACACTCGCGTCGCCCAGCAGCGCGCCAATCATTTCAAGCGCAATTCGGGCGGCATGTCGGGCGGGCGTGACTGCAAGTACGCAGAAGGATTCGAATCGATCTTCCCGCGAACTGTTGATGAACTGTGAATGATGCGGGAAGCGGAAAAATCTGCCATGATTCAGGTGTCTGACCATTCAAAGGGAGTTCCTGGCCATGACTTTTCTTGCTCCGTTCCAACCGCAACTGCTGTCAATCCTTCGGATCATGTCGGCGCTGCTTCTGCTGCAGCACGGCACGACCAAGGTGCTCGATTTTCCGGCAAGCCAGATGAGTGCCGTGCCGCTGTCCACACCGGCCGGCATCGCAGGCATCCTGGAGCTGGTGTTCGGCATCCTGCTGGCCATCGGCCTGCTGTCGCGGCTGTCCGCCTTCATCCTGAGCGGGATGACGGCCGTGGCCTACTTCATGGTTCACGCACCGCAGGGGTTCTTCCCGCTGCTGAACGGCGGCGAACTGGCCGCACTCTACTGCTTTGTCTTCCTGTACCTCGCCGCAGCGGGCCCCGGCCCCTGGTCGGTGGACGCCATGCGCAGCAAGGACGCTGCCTGAGCGGACAGGCCAACACCAAGAACAGGTCGGGCCTCTCGGGCCCGACCCCGGAGGAGACCTGAATGACCCGGCCCACCAATCCCAGTTTCGACCTCGCCCACCTTGGCCATGTCGAGATGCTGACCGACAGATACGAAGAGAGCCTGGATTTCTTCACTCGCATCTACGGTCTCAAACTGTCTGCCGAGGACGAAACCTCGGCCTACCTCCGGGCCTGGGACGATTACGAGTTCCACACGCTGAAACTGACCCGCGCCAGCACCACCGGTGTTGGACACATCGGCTATCGCGCCGCCTCTCCCGAGGCGCTGGAACGCCGGGTCGAGGTCATCGAGGCCTCGGGCTACAAGGTGCACGGCTGGGTCGAGGGAGACCTCGGTCATGGCCGCGCCTTCCGCTTCGAGGACCCTTTCGGCCATGTTTTCGAGATCTATTACGAGACCCGGTGGTGGGAGCCGCAGGACGAGGCCGAGAAGGCCGCTCTGAAGAACACCGCCAGCGCCTTTTCCGGCGCCGCGCCGCGCCGGATCGACCACCTGAACCTGCTGTCCTCGGACGTGAGCGAATTCCGGCGGTTCATGGAAATCTGCCTTGGCTCGCGCGTGACCGAGTACATCCAGCTCGACAACGGGCGGATCGGCGGCTGCTGGTTCACCGTCAACAACAAGACCTACGACCTTGCCTGCACCGAGGAGCATGGCGGGGGCGACGGTCGGCTGCACCACGTCACATATGCCACCGACCAGCGCGAGGACATCCTGCGCGCGGCGGATATCTTCCTGCAGAACGGGGTGCATATCGAGACCGGGCCGCACAAGCACGCGATCCAGGGCACCTTCTTCCTCTATGTCTGGGAGCCTGCTGGCAACCGCGTGGAGCTGGCCAATGCCGGTGCTCGGCTGATCCTGGCGCCCGACTGGGAGCCGGTCTGCTGGACGGAAGCCGACCGCAAGAAGGGCCAGGCCTGGGGGCTCAAGACCATCGAGACCTTCCACACCCACGGTACGCCGCCGGTGGCCAAGGGCTGAAGATCGCTGCGGGCGGCCGCGACCGTGGCGGCCGGGCATTCGAGTATTTCAGAAGAGAAGATGCAGGAGAGGGACTGATATGGCAGTCGTGGTTCAGAACGTGGCACGGGCCGAGGCCGCAGTGATCGACGCGCTGGGGCGTGCGGGCGTCGCAACAGTGCACGAGGCGCAGGGGCGCAAGGGTTGCCTGCAAAGCTATGTGCGGCCGATCTGGACCGGCGCGCAGATCGCGGGCTCGGCGGTCACTATCTCGGCCCCTCCGGGCGACAACTGGATGCTGCACGTCGCCATCGAGCAATTGGCCGAGGGTGACATCCTCGTTCTCGCGCCCACGTCTCCCTGCGACAACGGCTATTTCGGCGACCTGTTGGCGACGTCGGCGATGGCGCGCGGCTGTCGGGGGCTGGTGATCGACGCCGGGGTGCGGGACGTGAAGGACCTGACCGTCATGGGCTTCCCGGTCTGGTCCAAGGCGATCAGCGCGCAGGGAACGGTGAAGGAGACGCTGGGCTCGGTCAACGTGCCGATCGTCTGCGCCGGTCAGGCCATCGAGGCCGGGGATGTCATTGTCGCCGATGACGACGGGGTCGTCGTGGTTCGCCGGGACGAGGCCGCCGCCGTGCTGGAGAAGGCCGAGGCGCGGCTGGCCGCCGAGGAAGCCAAACGCCAGCGCCTCGCAGCGGGGGAACTGGGGCTCGACATCTACGATATGCGCCCACGACTGGCCGAGAAGGGCCTGAAGTACATCTGATCCCGTTGCCGGGGGAGGAGGACAATGATGACGCGATACGAAGACGAGGGCATATCCTGTCTCTGGATGCGAGGCGGCACCTCGAAGGGGGCTTACTTCCTTGCCTCGGATCTGCCCGCCGATGCAAACCTCCGCGATGCGCTGCTGCTGCGGATCATGGGTTCGCCCGACCCGGCGCAGATCGACGGGATCGGCGGGGCCGACCCGCTCACCTCCAAGGTCGCCGTCCTCTCCGAACCGAGCCGGCCGGATGCCGACGTCGACTACCTGTTCCTTCAGGTCTTCGTCGACAAGCCACTGGTCTCTGACGCGCAGGGTTGCGGCAATATCCTGGCCGGGGTCGGCCCAGCCGCCATCGAACGCGGGCTGGTCGCGATCACCGGCGAGGAGACCACCGTGCGCATCCACATGCGCAACACCGGCGAGATCGCCGTGGCGCGGGTGCAGACGCCGGGCAGCCGGGTCAGCTATGCGGGCACTGCGCAGATCGACGGTGTTCCCGGCCACCACGCAGCCGTGCCGCTTTTCTTCGAAGGGCTGGCCGGGTCAATGTGCGGCTCGCTACTGCCGACCGGCAAGGTGCGCGATGTCATCGACGGGGTGCAGTGCACGCTGATCGACAACGGAATGCCCTGCGTGATCCTCCGGGCGGAAGACCTCGGCGTGACCGGTTACGAGAACCGCGATGCGCTGGATGCAGACACCAAACTCAAGGCAAGGCTGGAAGCGATCCGGCTGCAGGCCGGGCCCATGATGAGGCTGGGCGACGTTCGCGAGAAATCGGTTCCCAAGATGACGCTGGTCTCGGCCCCGCGCGCGGGCGGTGTGCTCTCGACCCGCAGCTTCATCCCGCACCGCTGCCACGCGACCATCGGCGTCTTTGCTGCCGTCAGCGTGGCGACGGCCTGCACTCTGCCCGGCTCGCCGGCGGCAGAGATCGCGACGCTGCCTCGGGGTGAAACCTTTGCCATCGAGCATCCAACCGGCGCGGTCGACGTCCTACTTGAACGCGACGCGAGCGGTGCCGTGCGCCGGGCCGGAAGCCTCAGAACGGCGCGCAAGCTGTTCGACGGGCGCGTGTTCCCGCGACCGGCCTAGAGCCGGTCGGCACAGTAGCGCGCGAACTCGCCCGCGTGGCAGATCCAGACCCGGTCGCGCTGATCCGCGATATGCTTGAGGGCGCGCCGCAGCTGACGCAGACGGAATGGCTGACCGACGATGTAGGGATGCAGCGCCACGCCCATGACAAGCGCCTGCCCAGCGGATTGCTCGAGCATCTCGTCGAAATTGTCGATGATCATGTCCGCGAACTCGGCCGCTCCGACCTTGCGCGCCATGATCGCGGGAATGTCGTTCAGCTCCTGCGGGTATGGGATCGACAGCAAGCGCCCGGCGCGGGTGGTCATCCATACCGGCTGGTCGTCCATGCACCAGTTCAGCGTGTAGCGATATCCCGCTTCGACCAGCAGGTCCGGAGTGACCGGGCTCTCGGCGATCCAGGGGCTGAGCCAACCCTCCGGCGGACGCGCCTCGGCACTGGCAATGACCTCGGTCGCTTCCGCGATCATGACCCGCTCCGCCGCTTCCTCCATCACGCTCTGGCGTTCCGAATTGGTGCGCCCGTGACCGGCGACCTCGTCACCCCGCGCCCGAAACGCGGTCATCAACTCGGGCGCGTAGTCGTACATGGCGCTGTTGGCCAGCACCGTGGCGGGCAGGTCCAGCGCATCGAACAGCTCGATCATCCGCCACGCCCCGACGCGGTTGCCGTAGTCGCGCCAGGCGTAGTTCAGGATATCCGGCTGCGGACCCCCGGGCGCCAGTTCGGCGCCGAGGCCCTCGCCAAAGGCAAAGTGTTCGAGGTTCAGGCCGAAGTAGACGGCGAGGCGCTTGCCGCCCGGCCAGTCCAGCGGCGCACGCCGCGTGATCGGGACATAGTCGTAGCGCCCGTGACCCGGCAGGCTCACGACGCTGCGCCCCCGTAGCGCGCCGCCGCCAGCGCCAGATGGGCCGATGCCGCAACCCCGTCGATCAGGGTGATCCCGGTGCGCGCCGCGAGATCGTCGCGCAAGCCCGTCATCCCCGCGCAGCCGAGCACCACCGCCTCCGCACCATCCTCGTCCCGTGCCCGCAGGAAGGCGTCGGCAAGCTGCACACGGGTCGCCTCGCTGCCCTCGTCGATGGCCAGTACTCCCAGGCCGCTGGCCCGCACCGACGCACAGGCGCCGGAGAACCCGTTGCGGTCGATGTTGCCGCGGATGACCGGGATCGCGGCGGCAACCGAGGTGACGACCGAGAACCGCAGCCCCAACAGCCCCGACATGACGTAGGATGCCTGCCCGATCCCCAGCACCGGGCAAGGCGCCGCCGCACGCGCTTCGGCCAGCCCCGTATCGTCGAAACAGGCGATCACGATGGCATCCGCCCGCGCGTCGCGCACCCGCGCCAGAACGCCGGGAACCGCCGCCTCGCCGTCCTCCGCGCCCTCGATGGCGGGCGGGCCGTCGCGGTTCGTCACCCCTGCGACCTCGACCCCCGGCAGCGCCGCTCGGGCGGTGGTGACAATCGCGTCGGTCATCCCTTCGGTGGCGTTCGGGTTGATGTAGAGGATGCGGGTCATACGCCCCTGCCCGCATCGGACCCGAGACGCGCCCTGCGCTTGCCCATGATCCAGACCGCGAGCAGGAAGGCGGCGATGATCCCGAAGGAAAAGATCGTCGTCAGCGTGCCCAGCGCGTAGATCACCGGTGTTGTCACATTGGTGGTCATCCCGAAGATCTCGAGCGGCAGCGTGTTGTAGCTGCCTGCCGTCAGCAGGGTTCGCGCAAACTCGTCGTAGCTGAGGGTGAAGCCGAACAGGGCCACCCCGATCAGCGAGGGCGCGATGATCGGCAGCACGACGTGCCGGATGGTCTGCCAGGCGGTCGCGCCCTGGTCGCGGGCGGCCTCCTCGTAACTCTTGTCGAAGCGGTTGAAGACGGCGAACATGATCAAGAGGCCAAAGGGCAGCGTCCAGGTCAGTTGCGCGCCGAAACCGCTGGTCGCCCAGTGCACCTTCAGTCCCAGCTGGTTGAAGATCAGGCCAACCCCCAGCGAGATCAGGATCGACGGGATAACCAGGGAGGTGATGGCGGCATAGAACAGGATACCCGACCCGCGGAATTTCTTGCGAAAGGCCAGACCCGCCATGACCGAGATCACCACGGTGGTGATCATCACCATCAGCCCCAGTCCGAAACTGCGCCGGAACGCGCCCCAGATGTCGCCGACGGCCTGCTCCTGGAACAGGTCGCGGAACCAGTAGGTCGAGACCCCGTTCATCGGGAAGGTCAGCCCGCCCCCCGGCCCCTGAAAGCTGAGGATGCCGATGGTCAGGATCGGCCCGTAAAGGAACAGGACGAAGAGGCCGAAGAAGGCGGCCAGCACGTAAAAGCTGCGGGGGCGTCGTTCCATCAGATCAGAGCTCCTTCCGGATGTTCACGAAGCGCAGCAGGATCGCGATCATGATCAGCACGGTGCAGAGCAGCACCACCGCAGTCGCCGAAGCGGAGGGGTACTGCAGCAACCCGATGTCGTTCGAGATCAGCCGCCCCACGTTGGCCCGTTGCGAGCCCGACATGAAGCGCACCGTGATGAAGTCTCCCATCACGAGGGTGACGACGAAGATGGTGCCGATCATGATCCCCGGCTTGGTCAGCGGCAGGATCACGTGCAGCAGCGTCTGGAGCCCCGACGCCCCGTTGTCCCGCGCAGCCTCCAGCAGCGACTTGTCGATGCGCATCATCGTGTTGAAGATCGGGACCACCATGAACAGCGTGTAAAGATGCACGAAGGCAAGGATCACCGAGAAATCGGAATAGAGCAGCCATTCGAGCGGCTCGTCGATCACCCCCCAGGAGATCAGCGTCTGGTTGGCGATCCCGTTGCGGCCCAGAAAGGGAATCCAGCTGATCATCCGGATGATGTTCGAGGTCCAGAACGGGATGGTGCAGACGAGGAACAGCGCGATCTGCACGGTCTGGCTGCGGATGTGGAAGGCAAGGAAATAGGCCACCGTGAACCCGATGGAGAGGGTGAAGGCCCAGGTGATGAAGGCGTATTTGAAGGTCGCGCCGAAGACCTTGTAGGTAACCGGGGAACTGAAGAGGAAAGCGTAGTTCTCGAACTGGAAGTCCGGGTAGATCGAGAACTCGGTCGCGCCCCAGAAGCTGACGATCACGATCATCACGATCGGGGCAATCAGGAAACCCAGCAGGATCACCGCCAGTGGCGCGGCCTCGAGCCAGCCCAGCAGATGTCGGTTCCTTGTCATCGGTACGCCCTCGTCCCTCGGCTCTTGTTCATCTTTTCTTCGGAAATACTCGCAGGGGGTCCGGGGGGCAGCTGCCCCCCGGCCTGTCGCGGGCAGATGCCCGCGACCATTGTCATGCCGCGATGAACTCGTTCCACTTGCGAACCATGTACTGGTTCTCGTCCATCACCGCGTTCCAGCAGGCCACGTGGCCCATACGCTCGTAGAACGACCCGCCGTCTCGCACGTCGCCGGCCGCGGCCAGCTTGTCGCCGGTGGGGCTCGTGATCACGTCGGTGGCTTCCTTGCCCTCGAACCAGTAACCCCACTCGTTCTCGGTCATGAACTCCTTGGAGGTCTCGGGAACGGCGGAGTAATAGCCCTGGCGCATCAGGTAGCCGCCGACCCAGCCGGAGAGGTACCAGTTGATGTACTCATAGGCCGCGTCCAGCTCCATGCCGGAGAGCGAGCTCGACAGCCCGATGCCGCCGCCCCAGGAGCGATAGCCCTCTTTCAGCGGCTGGTAGACGCATTCGATGCCGCGCGACTTGACCGCTGTGATGGCGGGCGACCACATCGACTGGATCACCACCTCGCCGCTCGCCATCAGGTTGACGCTCTCGTCGAAGGTCTTCCAGAAGGCGCGGAACTGGCCGGCCTTCTTGGCCTCGGTGAAGATCGCGATGGTCTTGTCGATCTCCTCGCGGGTCATGTTGCCCTTGTCGGCATAGGCGACCTCGCCCATCGCCTCGCAGACCATGGCCATGTCCATGATGCCGATCGAGGAAATGTCGAGGATCGAGGCCTTGCCCTTGAACTCGGGGTTCAGCAGCTCGGTCCACGACTCGATCGGGCGGCCGATCAGGTCGGGGCGGATGCCGAGCGTGTCGGCGTTGTAGATCGTCGGGATCAGGGTCATCCAGCCGGTTTCACTGTCGGCAAAGCTGGTGCCGCCGGGGCCGTCGACGAAGCCCACGGTATGCGGCGCTGTGCCCTGCGCGATCACGCTCTCGGGGGTCAGCTTGCCGGAGCGGAAGATGCCGACGATCTTGTCGTAGTTGGCGATCTTGGAGGTATCCATCGCCTGCAGGTTGCCGGTGGGCCAGACCTTCTTGCAGATCCAGTACTCGATATCGGCGATGTCGAAGCTGTCGGGCTGGGTCGCGGCGCGCTGGGTGACGCTGTCGGAATCGAGCGCGGTCATCTCGAGCGTGAAGCCGAGGTCTTCCTTCACCTTGTTGGCGACGTCGTTCAGGTTCGACACGCCGGTGCCGAACTGGCGCAGCACGATGTTCTTGGTGTCCTGCGCCCAAAGCATCGGGGCGGGAAACGCAGTGGCGGCAACGGCTGCGCCGCCCGCCTTCAGCAGGCTGCGGCGGGAATAGCCGACCTTGGGTTTTGCCATTGTCTTGTCCTCTCTGTCAGTGTGTTGGTTATGATGGTCTTGTGTTGGGCCGCTTCAGGCCTCGAGGCGGTGGAGCCGCCCTTCGTCCCAGTTCAGCTGTACGGCCTCGCCGGGGGATTTCGGTGCGAGGAAGAACTGGTCCTCGGGCAGCAGGGCGAGCACCTCGTCCCCGCTCTCGGTCCGAGTCGTGACCGCGACCGATGCGCCCTGGTACTCGACGGCGGTAACTGTCGCCGCGAGGCCCTCGGGTACGAGGCGGACTGCGTCCGCGCGCACCGTGACCTTGCCGCCTGGCAGGGCGATCACGTTGTGCCCGCCGATGAAACGCGCCACGAATTCGGTGCGCGGCAGGGCCCAGACCTCGCGCGCAGGACCGGCCTGTTCGATCACCGCGTTGTTCATCACAACGATCTCGTCCGCCAGCGCGAGCGCCTCGTCCTGGCCGTGGGTCACGTGGATGAAGGTTATGCCAAGCTCACGCTGCAGCCGCTTCAGCTCACTGCGCATCCGGATACGCAGGAACGGGTCGAGGGCCGACAGTGGTTCGTCCAGCAGCAGCACCTTGGGTTCGGTCACCAGCGCACGCGCAAGGGCCACCCGTTGCTGCTGCCCGCCCGAGAGCTGGGCCGGCAGACGATCCGCTAGGTGGACCATGTCGACGAGTTCCAGAAGGTCGTTCGCCCGTGCATGCCGTGTGGCCTTTTCCACGCCCTTCATCCGCAGCGAGAAAGCGACGTTGTCACGCACCGAAAGATGGGGGAACAGCGCATAGTTCTGGAACATCATCGCCGTGCCACGCTGCGCGGGCGCGAGGTGCGAGACATCCAGCCCGTCGAGCAGGATCGACCCCTCGCTGACCTCCTCATGCCCCGCGATCATGCGCAGGGTCGAGGATTTGCCACAGCCCGAGGGGCCCAGAAAGCAGACGTAGCTCCCCGGCGCAAAGACATGGTTCAGGTCGCGCACGGCCACGGTCTCGCCATAGCGTTTGGTCAGGTGAACCAGTTCCAGATCGTAACCCGTGCGCATGTGCCCTCCATGTCCGCGGTCAGGGAGAGCCTGCGTCAGCCCGCGCTCTGCCGGGCAATGGTTTCGTGAGGGCGGAATGGCGGAAGCAGCACATTGTCCGATTTTTGTGCAGGCTTGTATTCGATGTGTGGAAAATTACGCACATTATTGTATACAATTATGTCGATGATCGAGATCCGCCAGACTGGCTTGTGTCCACCACGGCGATTCGGCCAAACAGGACGTAACCGACACCAGTACTTTCGAGGCCATGACAAGTATCGACCCCCGGATCTGGACGAGTGAGACCGTGGCCGCGGATCTCGAGCGCGCGATCCACGAACACCGCCTGCCTCCCGGAACCAAGCTGGGCGAGGATGAACTGGGTGAAGCCTACGGGATCAGCCGGACCCTGGTGCGGGCCGCGCTGCAGGCTCTTTCGCACCGGCGGCTGGTCGAACTGAAACGCAACCGGGGTGCCTATGTCGCCCAGCCCACGGTGCAGGAGGCGCGCGAAGTCTTCGAGGCGCGTTCGCTGCTTGAGCCGCGCACAGCGAGATCCGCGGCGGAACGCATCACCGAGGAGTCGCTGGCAACCCTGCGCAACCATATTGCCGACGAGCACGACGCACTCCACGCGGGCGAGACGGGCCGGGCCCTGTTCCTCTCGGGGCAATTCCACATCCAGATCGCCCGCATCGCGGACCAGAAGACGATCGAGGACTTCATCTCGGAACTGATCTCGCGCTCGTCGCTCATCATCGCGCTTTACTGGCGCCGTCGCGCCGCCATGTGCGAAAGTCAGGCCCATCACGCGCTGATCGACGCCTTTGCCCGTCGCGACGGCCCCCTTGCCGAGGATCTCATGAAGAGCCACCTGCTCGACCTCGTCGCCTCGCTCGACCTGCGCCACGTGGTTGCCCCGCCGCAATCCCTGCGCGAGGCGCTCGGGCGATGAGTGCCGCCACCTGCCGCACCGCAACCGCGGGAGAGGTCGCTTTGATGCTCGACTGGGCGGATGAGGAAGGGTGGAACCCGGGCCTCGACGATCCCGCCGCCTTCCATACCGCCGACCCCGGCGGCTTCTTCGTCGCCGAGGTGGACGGCGCGCCAGTTGCCGCCATCTCGGTGGTCAACCACTCGGATCACTACGCTTTCCTCGGGCTCTACCTCTGCCGCCCCGACTGGCGCGGCAAGGGCATCGGGTTTGCGCTCTGGCAGCACGCGCTTGCCCATGCCGGCAACCGGACCGTCGGGCTTGACGGCGTGGCGGCCCAACAGGCGAACTACGCCCGCTCCGGCTTCGTGCGCGCGGGCAGCACCCGCCGCTTGCAGGGCAAACTGCCACCCGCTTCGGGCCCATCGCGCCTCGCCACCCCGGAAGATATCGCCGCCATCGAACGGCTCGACAGGGCAGCCAACGGGATCGACCGGCCCGCCTTCCTCTCGGCATGGATCGCTCCATCGGAAACACGAAAGACCGTTCTGCTTGAAACGTCGGACGGCATCGTCGGCTGGGCAACCGCCCGCCTCTGCCGCGCAGGGTGCAAGATCGGACCGGTGATCGCCCCGACCCCGGAACAAGCCCTGCCCCTCGCCGTGAGCGCCGCCGCTGCCCTGGGTCAGGTCGTGGCAATAATCGATGTTCCCGACAGCAATACCCGCTTTGACGGCATCCTGCGCGACATCGGTTTCACCGAAACCTTCGCCACCGCCCGCATGTACCGTGGCCCGGCCCCGACGCCTAACGAGACACTGCAGGCAATTGCCACGATGGAACTGGGGTAGGCTTAGAACACGGAAAACCACGGGAAAGTGGTGATCCCGACAGGATTCGAACCTGTAACCTGCCCCTTAGGAGGGGGCTGCTCTATCCAGTTGAGCCACGGGACCGCCGGGCCTGCTCTTACCTGTCATCGGCGGGCTTGTCACCGCCTTTGGGCACGAAACGAACAGGTTGTTGAACAGTCTCGCGGGATTGCGCTAACGTCAACGCAGCTCGTTCAGGAAAGTTTTGCCCGTGTCGACAGATACCAAACGCCCCCTCACTCTCCGCGATGTGTCCGAGGCGTCGGGGGTTTCGGAAATGACGGTCAGCCGGGTGCTGCGGAACCGGGGCGACGTAAGCGACTCGACGCGCGAGCGGGTGCTCGCTGCGGCGAAGGAGCTGGGATATGTTCCGAACAAGATCGCCGGAGCGCTGGCTTCCAGCCGGGTCAACCTTGTCGCGGTGATCATTCCCTCGCTGAAGAACATGGTGTTTCCCGAGGTTCTCTCGGGCATCAACGAGGTGCTGGAGGATACCGAACTGCAGCCCGTGGTCGGCGTCACCGACTACCAGCCCGAGAAGGAAGAGCGCGTTCTCTACGAGATGCTGTCATGGCGCCCGTCGGGCGTGATCATCGCGGGTCTCGAACATTCCGAGGCGTCGAAGGCCATGCTGCAGGCTGCCGGGATCCCCGTGGTCGAAATCATGGATACCGATGGAAAACCTGTGGATGCGGTGGTGGGGATCTCGCATCGCCGCGCAGGCCGCGAGATGGCGGCGGCGATCCTGAAGGCTGGATATCGGCATATAGGGTTCCTCGGCACCAAGATGCCGCTCGACCACCGCGCCCGGAAACGGTTCGAGGGCTTTACCGAGGTGCTGGCCAAGGCCGGGGTCGAGATCGAAGACCGCGAGTTCTACAGCGGCGGCTCCGCGCTCGCCAAGGGTCGCGAGATGACCGAGGCGATGCTGAAGCGCTCTCCTGATCTCGATTTCCTGTACTATTCCAACGACATGATCGGCGCAGGCGGGTTGCTCTACCTGCTGGACCAGGGGATCGACGTGCCGGGCCAGATCGGCCTTGCCGGGTTCAACGGAGTCGAGCTTTTGCAGGGGCTGCCGCGACAGCTTGCAACCATGGACGCCTGCAGGCTCGAGATCGGGCGCAAGGCGGCCGAGATCATCTCGGCGCGACTGGCCGACCCCACTGCCGAGATCGAGAGCAAGATCACCCTGACCCCCAAGATCAGCTACGGCGACACGCTGAAACGGTGGTAGCGCATGACCGTTGCCAGCCTCGACAACCGCGCCGCGCGCCGGGTCTTCCTGCATCGGCACGCGCTGGGCGAGACGCCCGGCGGGCCGGGCAAGGGCGATGACCTTGCCGCGCTGATCGAGCGGCTGGGGTTCGTCCAGCTGGACAGTATCAACACCGTGGCGCGGGCGCACGACCTGATCCTCTTTGCCCGCCGTCCCGCCTATCGCAGCAAAAACCTCAAGCGCCTCTACGAGAAGGACAGGGCGCTGTTCGAGCATTGGACCCATGATGCCTCGGTCATCCCGATGACCTTCTACCCGCATTGGCATCTCCGCTTCGAACGTGACGCCGCGCAGCTCAAGGACCGCTGGGTAAGCTGGCAGGGCGACGCGTTCCATGACCAGTTCGATCCCGTCCTGCGCCATGTGCGCGACCACGGGCCAGTCAGCTCGTCAGAGGTCGGCACGGACGAGAAGCGCTCGAACGGGGGCTGGTGGGAATGGCACCCCTCCAAGACCGCGCTGGAATACCTCTGGCGCAGCGGCGCGCTGACCGTGGTGGGCCGGGAGGGGTTCCAGAAACGCTATGATCTGACCGAGCGCGTGATCGAGGAACATCTGCGCGCCGACCATGCCCGCCCGGAGCCGGAAGAGACCGTGGACTGGCTGTGCAATGCCGCGATGGACCGGCTGGGGTTCGCCACCTCGGGCGAAATCGCGGCGTTCTGGGCCACCGTGACCCCGCAGGAGGCGAAGGAATGGTGCGCGGTGCAGCTTGAGACCGGCGCGCTGATCCCCCTGACCATCGGCTGCGAGGACGGCAAGCCGCGCACGTTGCTTGCGCGCCCCGACATTCTTGAGGAGGCAGAAGCCCTGGCCCCTCCGACCGCAAGGATGCGGGTGCTGAGCCCCTTCGATCCCGCTCTGCGCGACCGAAGCCGGGCCGAGCGGCTGTTCGGTTTTCACTACCGCATCGAGATCTTCGTTCCCGAACCCAAACGCAGGTACGGCTACTATGTCTTCCCCTTGCTGGAGGGCGACCGCATCGTCGGACGCATCGACATGAAGGCCCACCGCGACGAGGATGTCCTGCGGGTGACAGCTCTGTGGCCGGAGCGCGGCGTGCGGTGGTCGGCCGCGCGCACTGCCCGGCTCGAGGCCGAACTGACCCGCGTTGCGCGGCTTGCCGGTGTCGGCAATGTCACCTTTGAAGACGGCTGGCTGCGGGAGCCGCTCTGAGGCTTACCCCAGAAAACCCCGCGCGCGGATGAGATCGGCCAGCTGGGCGCCCGACGTCTCGACCGGCTTGCCCGAGGTATCGAGCTGGGCCTCGGCCCGGGCATAGAGCGACTCGCGACTGGTCAGGATCGACTTGAGCTGTTCCATCGCCTCGGGGTTCCCGGCCATGGGCCGCTCGTCGCCCTGCGCCCGCACCCGCGACATGTGTTCGTCAGGCGAGGTCCGCAGCCAGATGGTGTGAAAGTGACCGAGCAGCGTGTTGTAGGTGTCAGGTTCGACCACGATACCGCCCGCGACGGCCAGGACCACCGAGTCATACGTGGCGATGACCCGGTTCACCGCCTGCGCCTCGAGGCTGCGGTAGCCCTCCTGACCGTAGAGCGCGAGCACCTCGTCGACCGGCATTCCGGAATGTGCCTCGATCTCGCGGTTCAACTCGACGAAGGGCACGCCCAGCGCCTTGCCTGCGACAGCGCCGAGAGTGGACTTGCCCGCACCGCGCAGACCGATCAGGCAGATGCGATGCCCGCGTGCCGCCTCGAGAGGTTCCGGCGTCAGCGTCTGCAAGACGGATTGCTGCACCTCACGGCTTGCCGTGCGGTAGAGATCGGCCACGCGACTCGCATCCGAGGTCCAGGGGTCATCCTCGCCCATCAGCCATTCGATGCGGTGGTCGAGCGCGATCGCGACCCGTTGCAAGAGCCCGATGGAGATATTGCCCTCGCCAGCTTCGAGCTGGGCGAGGTAGCGGGGCGATACGCCGGAGATCTCGGAGAGCACGCGGCGCGGAATCCCCTTGCGCTCGCGGGCGCGGCGCACCCGTTCACCGACGCGCTGGATCAAGGCCGCAACCATGCGGTCCGGGTCGCCCTCGACCTGGACCGGTGCCGTTTCGCCCTTGAAATTGGTGATCTCGCTCATGCCTCGTGCCGCGTATGTAAAATAATGCACAACCTACGATGGCAGGCCATTTCAGGCAATCGGTTTCGCGGCAACGAGCAGTATTACGAGCGGATCAGCGGCTCGACGATCTCGCGGATATCGCGCGGCGGTTCCCGCGTCTCGACCTTGCCTGCGACGCTGAAAACACAGGTGAAATTGCCCTCGAAACAGAGGACCCCGCCCTGCCGGCCCAGCACCCGGAACGAGATGGACTTGGTGCCCAGCCGCGTCGGCCAGACTTCGCACAACAGGCGGTGGCGCGGCGTCACGGGCGAACGAAAATCCATCGACATGCTGACGAAGGGCGTACCGAAACCGCGGTCCATCTCGAGCTGGTACCAGCCATCGCCGCCCAGCACATGCTCCCACCAGGCGTCGATGGATTCGATGGCAAAGACCGGCAGTCGCCCGGTGTAGGCAATCTTGGCCGGGTCGCAATCGCCCCAGCCAACCCGGATCTCGTGCTCGAAGGCGACGGCCGCGTCTCGCATCAGTAGGTCTCCACGTGGTAACGCCCGTCCTCGCGCATGGCATCCCGGATCTCGGTCCAGACCAGACCCTTGGCGCGCGCGATATCCGACAGCGCCTCCTCGACACCCTGTTCCATCGCCTTCAGGCCACAGATGTAGATGTGCCCCTTGGGATCGCGCAGCAGCCGGGCCACGTCCTCGGCCTGCTCGCGCAGTTTGTCCTGCACGTAGTGCTTGGGCTGGTCGGTCTCGCGCGAGAAGGCAAAGTGTTTCTTCATGAAGCTGTCCGGCACCTTCTTGAGCGGGCCGAAATAGGGCAGCTCGCCCTGCCGACGCGCGCCGAAGACCAGCGTCAGCGAGTCCTTGACCGAAGGCGTCTCGCGCTGGCGCCGCATGGTAAAGCCACGGAACGGCGCCGAGCCGGTGCCGGTGCAGATCATCATCAGGTGCGCCTCGGGGTCCGAGGGCAGCAGGAAGGTCGCGCCGAAGGGACCGGTCACCTTGACGGTGTCGCCCTTCTCGAGGTCGCAGACGTAGTTGGAGCACAGACCCTTCTCTTCGCGCTTCACGGTCAGAGACACGTTCTTGTAGCCGGGCCGCTCGCCATCGCGCGGGCTCGACACCGAATAGAGACGCGGCAGGTGCTGGTTGCCCTTGTCGTCGGTGCCCGGCGGGATGATCCCGATGGACTGCCCTTCGAGCACCGGGAACGGCAGGCTCCCGAAATCGAGGATGATGTGACGAACGTCGCTGTCGCTCTCGGGATCGGTCAGGCGGTAGTTGCCCTGTACCTTGGCCTCGGCCGGCTTGCCGAGGTTGTACATGTTCACCGTCGGCTTGGATGCGGTCGCTGGGGCCTTGGCCTTGCCACCGGCCCCCTTGTGGGCCTCGGCCAGCAGGGCCGCCATGGCGTCGTCGAGTGCATCGGCGTCCGCGTCGGCGTCACCGGCCTCGATCTCCTCCTGCTCGGGGAGTTCCATCCATTCGAACTGCTCTTCGACCGAGTAGGGCTCGTTCACCACGCGCCATTCGTCGATGGAGCCGGTCGGGCAGACCGGGATGCAGTCCATGCAGAAATTGCACTTGCTGGCATCGACCACCACGTTGTTGTCGTCGTGCACGATGGCCTGCACCGGGCAAGTCATCTCGCAGGTGTAGCAACGAATGCAGATTTCGGGGTCGATCAGGTGCTGCTTGAGCGGCTTGTTCATTGAGACTCGCGTTTCCTGGAAAGAATGACCTCCGGGATGACCAGAGCGTCGATCAATTCCGCGCAGAGTCCGGTGCAGTCCGTGCAGCCCACGCAAGGGCCCTGCAAACCGTCCAGCGTGCCCGCGAGGCGCACGGTATGGGGGGTGACGGGTTTGGAACGAACGATATCCATGACGTGACTCCGATACGAGCAAGTTCGGCCTGAACGGGTGTCTCTGCCATGCCGTGACCGGACTTCTGGGCAGAGTACCCGATTCCCGCTGGGCGACAAATATGGCTTGTCACACAACGGGGTCTGGCGATGCGGAGGGGCAACGCTGGCCCCTCCTGGCTTGACTCGGGCGCGGGGTGAGGGCTGAGCCGTGAGGCTCAGGCCATGTGCAGTTTGACGTACTCGAAGTCGCCCGGCTTGTTGTCGATCCCGACCTTCGGCGGCGAGATCCAGCTGGCGTACTTGCCCGGCTCGTAGCAGGGCTTCATCAGCGACTGGATGAAATCGCCGTCGGCTTTGGTCGGCAGCCATTCGTCCTTGCGCTTGGCCCATTCGTCCGAGCTCATGATGGCGCCATCCGGGTCCACGGCCACCGAGGAGAACACGCCGATCTGGCGGTGGAAGCCCTCGTGCGGCAGCTTGAGTTCGAACTCGACACCCGCCTTCTCGATGATCTTGTTCCAGCGGCCAACACCACCGGCCGCGTCGCGGACATAGTCGTCGCGCAGGCGCATGTTGATCGCGGTCAGCGCCGGGGCGTCCTCGGTGACGATCTTGCCGTCCTTGATGGTGCAGACCTTGTAGGTCGCATCGGTCAGCTTGTGATCGTCGTCGATCCGGTTCTCCATGTACCGGCCCTTGATGCCCGAGTTGAACGCGTTGGCCGCGTTGGTCGAGACTTCCTGACCGAACAGGTCGAGGCTGAGCGTGTAGTGAAGGTTCAGCTTCTTCTGGATGGTCGGCAGGTCGATGACGCCGAGGTCACGGATCTTGTTGATGTCATACGGGTCGGTGATACCCGCCTTGTTCATCGCGTCCAGGGTCGCCTGGATCGTGCGGCCCACCCCGGTTTCGCCCACGAACATGTGGTGGGCTTCCTCGGTCAGCATGAAGCGACAGGTGCGCGACAGCGGGTCAAAGCCCGACTGTGCCAGCGATTCCAGCTGCATCTTGCCGTCGCGGTCGGTGAAGTAGGTGAACATGAAGAACGACAGCCAGTCCGGCGTCTCTTCGTTGAACGCACCCAGCATTCGCGGCGCCTCGTCCGAACCGGACGAACGGACCAGCAGTTCGTTGGCCTCTTCACGGCCGTCGCGGCCAAAGTACTTCTGCAGCAGGTAGACCATCGCCCAGAGGTGGCGGCCTTCCTCGACGTTCACCTGGAACAGGTTCCGCATGTCATAGAGCGAGGGCGCGGTCAGGCCGAGGAACTTCTGCTGTTCGACGGAACCCGGCTCGGTGTCGCCCTGGATCACGATCAGGCGCTTGAGCATGTTGCGGTACTCGCCCGGCACTTCCTGCCATGCGGGTTCGCCATAGTGCTCGCCACAGGGGATCTTGCGGTCTTCCACCTGCGGCGCGAGCAGCACGCCCCAGCGGTATTCCGGCATCTTCACGTAGTCGAACTTGGCCCAGCCCTTGGGGTCCACGGACACGGCCGTCCGCAGGTAGACCATCGATTCCTGGAAGTTCTGCGGGATCAGGTCGTTCCACCAGTTGATGTAACCGGGGTGCCATTTCTCCAGCGCCTTCAGCACTTTCTTGTCCGACGACAGGCCCACGTTGTTGGGGATCTGCGTATCGTAACTTACGTTGATCAGGTCGAGCATCGTATCCTCCTCTCCTTCCGGAGCCAAAAATCTTCAAAGATTTCCGGCAAGGCTCCGTCGAGCCTTGCCGCAGTCCGTTACACGCGTTCCATGTTGTATTCGCCGCGCTGGCCGGTGCCGTAGCGCTGCAGTGCGCCATCCTTGCCCACCGCGTTCGGACGCTGGAAAATCCAGTTCTGCCATGCGGTCAGGCGACCGAAGATGCGGGTTTCCATCGTCTCGGGCCCGGCAAAGCGAAGGTTGGCTTCCATCCCGGTCATCGCGTCCGGCGAGAAGCTTGCGCGCTCTTCCATGAAGATCCGAACCTCGTCTTCCCAGTCGATGTCGTCGAGGATGTAGGTCACGAGACCCAGCTCGTCGGCCTCGTCAGCCTCGATCGCTTCACCGATCTTGTCCTTCAGCGCGGCAACGGCTTCCGGCTCGCCCAGGAAACGGGTTTCGAGGCGGGTCAGGTCGTTGCTCATCGGGTAGGTGCCGAAGTTGCTGTCGGTCAGGGTGATCGCCGCCATCGGCCGGTTGTCGCCCTCGAACTCGTCCAGCATCATGTAGGTGCGGTCGACGGCCCAGAGGATCTCTGCCAGCATGCCGGTGTAGCACGACCCGTGCTCGACCAGCGCAACCATGCTGCGCGAGGTCAGGTCGACGCGCTTGAGCACGCGCTTCCAGTACTTGAGGATCTCGTTCGACAGCCAGTTGTCAGCATTGTCGAGCAGCAGCTTCTCATGTGCCTGGACCAGCTCGGCGTCGCCCTGCGTGGTGAACACCACGAGGCCGATTTCGCGCTCGTTGAGACGCAGGTGCAGGATTGCATCGTCCAGCTCACGTGCGAGGCGCAGCATGTAGGTCTCGCAGCCCTCGGCCTGCAGCGCGGCGGCATCGGCCGGCGCGGCACCCTCGGGGCCCTTGACCAGGATCGTCGCTTTGCCGCTGTCCCGGTCCACGGTGACCTCGACCAGCGTGTAGGTGACTGAGCCATCTTCGCCGATCTTGCGGTTCAGCGGCTTCAGCTCGATACCCGTCAGGCCATCCGCCTTGGACGAGGCCCCCGCGAATTCCCTGGCGCGCTCCTTGACGGTGTCATCGAACTTGGAGTTCGCGACAACCTCGTCGACCAGACGCCATTCCTTGGCGCGCTCGCCCCGGATGCCTTCCTCGATCGAGCAGAAGACGTCAGCACGGTCGCGGCGCACCTTGCGCTTGTCGGTCACGCGGGTCAGGCCGCCGGTGCCGGGCAGAACCGCCAGCAGCGGAACCTCGGGCAGCGCTACGGAGGAGCTGCTGTCGTTGGTCAGCATGATGTAGTTGCAGGCGAGCGCCAGTTCGTAGCCGCCGCCAGCGCATGCACCTTTCACGGCCGCGATGTACTTCTGGCCCGAGTCTGCCTCGGCGGCCTCGAAGGTGTTGCGCGTCTCGTTGGTGAACTTGCAGAAGTTCACCTTGTGAGCGTGGCTCGCGCCACCCAGCATGCGGATGTTCGCGCCTGCGCAGAACACCTTGTCCTTGCCGGATTGCATGACTACGACCTTCACTTCCGGGTGCTCGAAGCGCATCCGCTGGACCACATCGGCCAGCTCGATGTCGACACCGAGGTCGTAGGAGTTCAGCTTGAGCTGGTAGCCGTCGAACAGCCCGCCATTCTCGTCCACATCCATGAACAGGTTTGCGACGTCGCCATCATACTCGACGCGCCAATGACGGTACCTGGAAGGGTCGGTCTGGAAATCGATGACCTTGGACATCTCACTCTCCCCTTGAGATCTAAGTTGGTTGCATTTTAGTGCGTCACGTGACCGAGGTAAACCCCGGATGTGCATAATAGTGCAAATTAAGTATTTCGCATTATCAGCTAGTTAGGTGTGTGTGGGCAAATATCGGCTGACCAAATTATGCACTATATTGCACATCTCACCTTCACTGCGCGGTGGCCAGAATCGCTCTTTCCCGCAACGCCGCCACCAAGTCACGGACAGCGGCCAGCGGCAGGCTCATCACTTCCGTCATTCCGTCGCAGGCGGCGAGGTGGTCCTCGGCGATGTCGCACAGGCGCCGCGTGGCCTTTGGCCGGTCCATCCGCAGCTTGAGCGCCGCGTTCGCGGCCTGGATCACGCCTTGCACGAACTGCTGTTCGGCCGAGTGCGGCGGCAGGTTCATCCACACCGGCTCGAGCACCTCGTGCGCCTCCCAGTGGTAACCGCGCTCGATGTAGTACCAGCCTGCCCGCCATGCGAGCGTCTCGCTCAACTGCGCCACGGACATGCCGGGCTGAACCGAGTTGTGGAAGGCGTCGAAGGCGCTCTCTGCATGGCGCGCGTCCCGCCCCGGCACGTAGGCGTAGGGCGGGAGAGGTATGTCGTCAGGCCGTTTCAACAACCGCCGCCTCGATGCGCTCCAACCGCGCTGCGAATTCGGCAACCTCGCGCAAGACCGCCTCGGGTTGCTCGAGGTGAGGCGCGTGCTTGCAGTCGTCGATCACCACGAGGTCCACGGGCGAATAGGCCCGCTCCTCGATCACCTCGACCTGCGCCAGCGTGCCGTACTGGTCATCGCGGCCCTGGATCGCCAGCGTCGGAATGCGGAAGTAGTCGATTACTTCGGCCACGTTCCATTTCACGAAATCAGGGTGCAGCCAGACATCGTTCCATCCCCGGAACGCCACTTCGGGATCGCGGTGATAGCGCGCCATCTTCTGCTTCAGGTCACCGGAATCGAATGCGACCTTGGCCTCGGCAATCGACGCGAGGCCGCCCGGCTCGGTGAAGAAATGCGGTGCCATCACGATCAGGCCGCGCACCCGGAAATCCTCGACACTGCCCGCGTGGATCGCGGCGATGGTTGCCCCGTCACTGTGACCGAAGAGGATGCCGCGCTGGAAGCCGATGGCGTCCAGCACCTGCGGCAGCACGTTCACTGCCTCGTAGGTCATGAAGTCCAGCGGCTTGGGCAGCTCTGCGGCATCCGACTGGCCATAGCCGAGGCGGGAGTAGACGAAGACCCCCATGCCGGTCGCCTCGGCCACCTTCTTGGGGAAGTCGCGCCAGAGCGCGGCACAACCCAGCCCCTCGTGCAGCATGACGATGGTCGGCGCCTCAGCAGGCGCAGGGCCCAGCGCGTAGTATTCGAGCCGCTTGCCGTCGATGATCAACGGCGTTTCCGGGGTTTCAGACCAGTCCAGCGTCATTGCGCGCCCTCGCGCAGCTTGAAGCGCTGGATCTTCCCGGTAGCCGTCTTGGGCAGTTCATCCACGAAATCGACCCAGCGCGGGTATTTCCACATGCCGATCTTCTCCTTGACGAATTCCTTGAGATCGCCAGCCGCTTCGCAGGCGTTGCCCTCTTTCAACACCACGTAGGCCTTGGGTTTCTCCAGACCCTTGTCGTCGGCCCAGGGCACCACCGCGGCTTCGAGAACGGCAGGGTGTTCGACCAGCGCCTGCTCGACCTCGAAGGGCGACACCCAGATCCCCGACACCTTGAACATGTCGTCGGTTCGGCCGCAGTAGACGTAGCGCCCCTCCGCGGTCAGTTCGTACTTGTCACCGGTCCGGGTCCAGTGCCCTTCGAAGGTGGAGCGGGACTTGTGCCGCCGGTTCCAGTAGCCATCCGCCGCCGAGGGGCCGCGCACCAGCAGCTCACCGACGTCGCCAACGCCCACGTCCTCGTCATGCTCGTCGACCAGACGCACCTCGTAACCGGGCACGGCCTTGCCCGAGGTGCCATAGACGATGTCGCCCGGCGCGTTCGACAGGAAGATGTGCAGCATTTCGGTCGAGCCGACGCCATCGACGATCTGCGCTTTCCAAAGCCGCTCCCAGCGCTCGCCCACTTCGCGCGGCAGGGCCTCGCCCGCCGAGGTACAGAGCCGGATGCAATGGTCGGGCGCACCGCCCGCCTTTTCCTGCGCCGCCACCAGCGCGGCGTAGAGGGTCGGCACCCCGCAGAAAATCGTCGGGCGCTCACGCGCCATGATCTCGAAGACCGCGTCCGGGGTCGGCCGCCCGCCGAAGATCACCGTGCTGGCACCCACGGCCAGCGGGAAGGACATGGCGTTGCCAAGCCCGTAGGCAAAGAACATCTTGGCGACGGAAAAGACGGTGTCGTCTTCCTTGATACCAAGGACCTGCGCGCCGAAAGTATCCGCCGTGGCCTTGAGCGAGGAGTGGACGTGGCGCACCCCCTTGGGCGTGCCGGTGGAACCCGAAGAGTAGAGCCAGAAGGCCATTTCGTCCTCGTTCGCCTCGCAGGCTTCGACCTGCTCGGCCCCCTTGACGAAATCCGTATAGCTTTCCGTGCCATCCGGCGTGGTGCCAATAACAACGACCGCGCGCAGGAAGGTGTTCCCCTCGACGGCCGGTTTGACGACGTCCCAAAGCTGTTCGGACACCACCAGGATCGAGGCACGGCTGTCTTTCAGGATGTCCTCGTAGATCGAGGCGGACAGCAGGGTGTTCAGCGGCACCGGGATGGCGCCGGCCTTGATCGCGCCCCAGAAAACCACCGGGAACTCCAGCTGGTCCCGCACGATCATCGCCACGCGCTCTTCTCGCCGGACGCCATGCGCGAGCAGGGCCCCGCCAAAGCGCGCGGTCTGGTCGGCCAGTTCGGCGTAGGTCAGGCTGCGCTGCTCGCCGTCCGCCTCACGGAAGGCGGTCTTGGACCCACGCCCTTCCTCCAGATGTCTGTCGATGAAATAGGCAGCGGCATTGCCAGAATGTGCCATACGAAACCCTCCCCGGTTCGGACCGCGGACGCCGAGCCTTTGGCTCCTCCGACTCAAGCGCCGCGGTAGAGTGCATTCTGCCGACCTTATGCAACATAATGCCTACATTTGGCAATATACTGCATACTGACTTCGGTCGATTTCAGCTCAGATCCGGATCACCGCCTCATCCTTGTCATCATAGAGCGCCTCGACAAGGTCTTTGCGCCGCTGCTGGATCTTGCGGAAATTCAGGTTCCCCTTGGCGGTGATCTCGCCTTCGGCCATCGAGGGTGGCTCGGACATGATCAGCGCCCGGGTGATCCGGTTCGACGACCCGGCGGCCGTCTTGGCCATATCGCGCAGGCGTTCGCCGATCTCCTTCGCCATTTCCCCGCCGGTGTAGCGGCCATTGCCCTCGGTGTAGCCGCCCGCCGCCAGCGCATCGGCACTGGGCACGATCAGCAGACCCACCTCGTTGTGGCCTTCACCCACCACCACCACGTCCGCGGCCCAGGGTGTCAGCCGCCCGAGCGCCTCGAGCCGCAATCCGGCTGCGCGCACCCAGATTCCGGTCAGCAGCTTGAAGTCCTCGGCGATGCGCCCGTCGAACCGCAGGCCCTTGTCCATGTCCGCCGGATCGACAAAGGCCATCGCGTCACCGGTGCAGAAGTACCCGTCTTCGTCAAAGGCGTCGGCAGTCTTGTCGGGGGCCTCGAAGTAGGCCGACATGATGTTCGGCCCCTTGACCCGCACCTCGAAACGCTCGTCGTCGGTCGGCACCAGTTTGACCGTGACGCCCGTCATCGGCACGCCCACGATGCCCGAGCGATCGGTCGGCTCATGCTGGATCAGGGTGGCCGGCGCCGTTTCGGTCAAGCCCCAGGACGAGTTCATCAGCGGCACGTGACCTCGCACCTCCGTCGCCATCTCCTCCAGATCGCGCCAGACGTCCTGCGGCAGCGACGCCCCCGCATAGAACAGCATGTCGAGGTCCTCGAAGTAGCTCCGACGCAGCCCCGCGTCCTTCTTCATGGCGTCGCGCAGCATGGCGAAGCCGACCGGCACGTTGAAGGCGAGTGTCCCGCTGACCATCGACAGGTTCTCGATGCTCTGCTGGATCAGGCCCTTCGCCGGTTTGCCGCCGTCGATGTAAAGGCTGCCGCCGCTGGCGAGCATCATGTTGAAGTTGTGCGAGCCGCCGAAGACGTGGTTCCACGGCAGCCAGTCCACGATGCGCGGCGCGCGATCTTGCAGGAACGGCAGGGCGTCCAGCAATTGCGCCTGGTTGGCGCACATCATGCGGTGTGTGGTGATCACCCCCTTGGGGTTCGAGGTCGATCCGGACGTCATGAGGATCTTGACCATGCTGTCCGGTCCGACCTGCGCCGCCGCCGCATCGACATCGGCACTGCCGCCACGCAGCAGGTCGGCAAAGGGGGTCTCGCCGGGCTGGACGTTGGTGCTGACCACCTTGTCGAGCCCCGCGAGTTCTTCGAGGGCAAGAGCGCGCCCGAACTTCTCTCCGTCGACGGCATAGACCATCCCGGGACGGGTCAGGCCGATCACGTACTTCAGATGGCTCTCGGCCCCGGGGATCAGCGAATACTGTTCCGCCACCGGCACCGTCGGGATGCCGACGTAGTGCGCCGCCAGTGACAGCAGCCCGTGATCCACCCCGTTGCCCGAGATGATCAGGATCGGCGTATCCCTGGTCAGGCCACGGTCCAGCAGGGCGCTGGCAATCGCGCGGACCTGTTGCAGCGCCGCGGAATAGGTCACCTCGCGCCAGCCCGCGCCACTGCGCTCGGCCAGGAACACGGTCTCGGGACGTTCGCCGGACCAGCGGTTCAGCCAGTCGCCCGAGGTATCGGCGACCTCGGACATCTCGTAGCCCGAGCGCAGAAGGATCGCGCCATCGGGGCGGTCCTCGCGGATCACGCTGTGGGCTCGGTAGTTCGGTCGGTTTCTCTCTACGTCAGCCATCGTTTTCCTCCCTGGCCGTAGCAGACTCGATCCGGCGCAACGCCGCGATCAGGTCGGCCCTCTCGCATTCATCAAGTCCTTGGGTCATGCGCCGGTCGTGGCGGCGCACCTCCTCCTTCGCGGCCTCGCACAACCGTCGCCCTTCGGCGGTCGGTTCGATGGCCAGCGCACGCCGGTCTTCCGGCGCGACATTGCGGGTGATCAGCCCCATCCGCTCCAGCGTATCCAGCACCAGAACGAGGTTGGGCCGCTCGATCATCAGGGTCTCCGCCAGCTCGGACTGGCGCAGACCGGGGTTGTCGGCAATCACCACCAGGGCCGAAAAGCTGACCATGCGCAGGCCAAGCGGTTCCAGCACCCGGTTCACATCGCTCTGAATCACGTGAAACGCCCGTTTCATCGTGTACCCGGCGAATTCGCGCAGCGATGCGTCCCTCTCCGACGCGAGCGGCACTCCCCTCCCTCGTGTCGTCCTCCCTGACATGATGGCTACCTGAACTGAGGCGCCCGTTTTTCGAGGAAGGCCGCCAGCCCTTCAACCGCGTCCGGGCTGGTCTGGGCAAGTGCAGCGCAGAGGCTTTCGGCAAAGAAGCCGTCCGCCTTTGCCATGTCCTCGATCCGGGCGATGCCCTGAATCATCACGTAGTTCGAGAGCGACGCGTTGTCGGCGATCTTGCGCGCGAGGTCGTAGGCCAGCGGCAGCGCTTCTCCCTCACCCACCGAGTAATGCGCAAGACCCAGTTGGCGGCCCTCTTCGGCGCCGTATTTGCGACCGGTCAGCATCATCTCGATCATCCGGTCCGCTCCGAGGATACGGCCTACGCGCACTGTCGCACCGCCGCCCACGAAGATGCCGCGACGGCCCTCGGGCAGTTGGAAGATGCAGGACGGTTCGGCAATACGGACGTGGGTCGACGTCGCAAGCTCCAGACCGCCGCCGATCACCGCGCCGGTCATGGCCGAGACGATGGGCAGACCGCCGTACTGGATCCGGTCCATGACCTGATGCCAGTTGCGCGAATGGCGCATGGTCTGCTCGGCATCGCGCGCCACGTGCTCGCTGAGGTCGAGGCCAGAACAATAGTGGCCGCCGGTCCCGGTCAGCACGACGCAGCGCACGCCCTCGGGGGGACTGGAAAAGAACGCATCCAGCTCGGCCAGCAGGCCATCGGACATGGCGTTGCGCTTTTCCGGGCGGTTCATGGTGACGGTGGCAATGCGGCCGTCGACCTCGATCTTGGTATATTTACCCGTCATCTCTGCCTCCTCGGCGAAAATAATGGTTATAGATGGTAACAGTTCAAACGAACTTCGCCCCTTGTGGGGGCCTGCCGGGCCTTGTCAGCCCGGCAGCAGGAAGAGCGTGATGGCGGGGAACGCCACCAGAAGGATTACGCGAACGATGTCCGCCCCCACGAAGAACATGACTGCCTTGTAGGTGCGCACGATCGGGGTTTTCGGGTCCATCGAGTTGATGATGAACAGGTTCATCCCGACCGGAGGCGTGATCAGGCCGACCTCGACGACGATCAGCACGAGAATGCCGAACCAGATCGCCATGTGCTCGGCCGACATGCCGAAATCGAGAACCGAGACCACCGGGAAGAAGATCGGGATGGTCAGCAGGATCATCGACAGGCTGTCCATGAGGCAGCCGAAGATCAGGTAGAAGACGAGGATCATCGACAATACCGTCAGCGGGCTGAAACCCTGGCTGACCACGTAGGTCGACAGTTCCTGCGGGACCTGCGTCAGGGCGAGGAAGCCGTTGTAGAAGCCGGCGCCCAGCACGATGAAGAAGATCATCGCGGTCGACCGCGCGGTCACCGTAAAGCTCTCGATCAGGGTCCGCCAGGTCAGGCCACCGTTCAGCAGCGCGATCAGCCCGGTGCCCGCAGCCCCGACGGCCGCGCCCTCGGTCGGGGTGAACCAGCCAAGGTAGATACCGCCGACCACAAGGCCGAAGACCAGAAGTACCGGCCAGACATCGACCAGCAGGCTGAACCGCTCGGCCATCGGGATCGGGTCGCGGGTGCCTGCCGATTCAGGGTAGAGCCGCACGTAGATCGAGATCACGATGACATAGCAGAGCGCGGCGAGAAGTCCGGGAATGAAGGCCGCAAGGAACAGCTTGGCGATGTTCTGCTCGGTCAGGATGGCGTAGATCACCAGAACCACCGAGGGCGGGATCAGGATGCCGAGCGTACCGCCCGCGGCAAGGGTCGCCGTCGAGAACCCGCCGTCGTAGCCGTAGCGCTTGAGTTCCGGCAGGGCGACGCGGCCCATGGTCGCCGCAGTGGCCAGCGACGATCCGCAGATCGCGCCGAAACCGGCACAGGCGCCGATGGCGGCCATCGCCACCCCGCCCTTGCGGTGCCCGAGGAACCCTTCCGCGGCCTTGAACAGAGCCGTGCTCATGCCCCCCAGCGTCGCGAAGTGCCCCATCAGGAGGAACATCGGGACGATGGTCAGCGAGTAGCTGGAGAAGGTCGTGTAGGTCTCGTTCTTGAGGCGCGCAAAGGCGACGTTAGTGCCCCCGGTGACCATGACGAGACCGCCAAGGCCGACGAGGAACATGGCGAGCCCGATGGGAACCCGCAGGAAGATCAGCAGCATCAGAACCGGAAAGGAATAGATACCGATTTCGAGTGCAGTCATCAGCCGGCCTCCGCGCCGTCCGGGAGGATCACGGTCCCGGTGAAGAATTCGATTATCCGCATGGCAGCGACGTAGACGGCCACGATGGACGACACCACGGCACCGAACAGGCTCGCCGCATAGGCCCACCACACCGGGAACTGCAGCAGAAAGCTGGTCTCGCCATAGCTCTGCTTGCTCAGCATCCCCTCATAGAGACGCCATGCGATCAGGATCAGCACGGCCGCGAAGACGATGTCGATGATCACCCGCAGCACGCGTGTCACGACGGGCGGCATCATGTCGGTGAAGATGTCCACCGAGGCATGACCGCCAGTGATCTGGCACAGCGGAATGAAGGCGAAGATGGCGAAGGCCACCCCGGCCTCGACCAATTCGAAATCGCCGGTGATCGGGCCGACGCCGATCTCGATGGCCCAATGCGCGAAGCCGGGCGCCAGCGATTGCATGAAGGCGCCGTGGAAGAAGCCGTTGAGCAGCCGCCCGGCGATCGAAACGCATGTCAGGACGATCAGAAAGCTCAGGACGATTCCGCCCAGGACCGCCATGAAACGGGACAAGCCCATCATGAAGGATTTCATACCCACCCCCTGCCTAGGTGACGTGTCACCTGGGTGTCAGTCAAAGGGCCGCGCCAGCCACGTGACGCGGCCCCTCAGATACGCTTGATGCGTTACTCGGTGTACTTGTCGATCAGCATGCGGGCTTCGTCGAGCAGCGCCTGCCCGTCCTTGCCCTTGGCTGCCATGTCGGCAAGCCATGCGTCATAGACCGGCTTGGACGCCTCTTCCCAGGCCGCGACATCAGCTTCCGGAATGGTGATGATGTTGTTGCCGAGGTCGACCGCGATCTGACGCGCCGGGCCGTCCGCATCCGCCTGCGTGCCGCCAGCAAAGACCGAGAACTCCTCGCCGGAGTTGTCGTCGATCACCTTCTTCAGGTCATCCGGCAGGCTCTCGTACTTGTCCTTGTTCATGGCCAGCACGAAGGTCAGCACGTAGAGCGCCTTGCCCTCGAACTCGGTGTGGTTGTGCACCAGTTCCGAAACCTTGAGCGAGGTGGTCACTTCCCACGGAATGGTGGTGCCGTCGATCACGCCCTTGGACAGGCCTTCGGTCACAGCCGGAACCGGCATGCCAACCGGGGTTGCGCCCAGTTCGGTCAGCAGCATGTTTACCGAGCGGGAGCCGCCGCGGATCTTCATGCCCTGCAGGTCTTCGGGCTTGGTCACCGGATCCTTGGTGTGGATCATGCCGGGGCCGTGCACCCAGGTGCCGAGGATGTGGACATCCTTGAACTCGGTGTCCTTCAGGTGCTCGTCGAAGATCTGCCAGTAGGCGCGGCTGGTGGCGCGCGCGTTGGTCATCATGAACGGCAGTTCGAAGACTTCGGTCGACGGGAAGCGGCCCGGCGTGTAGCCGACCACGGTCCAGACGATGTCGGCGACGCCATCGATGGCCTGGTCGATCAGTTCTGGCGGCTTGCCACCGAGCTGCATGGACGGGTAGCGCTCGACCTTGATGCGGCCGCCGGAGTCTTTCTCGACGTTATCGGCCCATACATCGAGCACCAGTTTCGGGACGTTGGCCTGCGCCGGCAGGAACTGGTGAAGCTTCAGCGTCACTTCCTGCGCCATTGCGGCGGTGCCAATGAAAGACGTCGCCAGTGCGGCGATCGCAGCACTACCGGCAACGCCCAAGAGCGTTCTACGTTTGGTCATGTGATTCCTCCCTATCGACCACGTATGTCGTAAGCACTATATTGCCACTTTGGTCATATAATGCAAATGTTGCACAAGTGTGTCTGGCGAAAAGTCATGGCACATAACATGACGATTCTGCAAGGTAGTTATGTGCTATAACTATATCTTCTTCGCCTTTCGGGTCTCGGCGGACACAGCGCCCTCCAGCCCCGTGCTCCCGTAGAGCCAGTCGATCTGGTCATACCACTCCTCGGGCGACCGTGCGCTCATCACAGCATTGCGCAGTTCCGCATGTGCGCCCGCCGGGTGATAGACGTGCTGGCCGATCTCGCGCGACTGCAACTGAACCCGCGCGGCACGCAGGCGGCGGCTGTTCTGATAGTCGACCAAAGTCTGCTCGATCCCGTCGAACCCCCGCACCCCCATCAGGTGTGACAGGCTCACCGCATCCTCCATCGCCATGCAGGCGCCCTGGGCGAAGTACTGGAGCATGGGATGCGCGGCGTCGCCCAGCAGGGCAACCTTGCCATCCGTCCAGTTCATCACCGGGTCGCGGTCGCACAGCACCCAGAGCTTCCAGTCGTCCGCCTTGTCGATGATCTGCTGCGCCACCGGGGCCACGTGCTCGAACCCGCGACGCACTTCGTCGCGACTGACCGGCTTGCCTGCCACCGGTTCCGGCGCATCGTTGTGATAGGTGACGACGAGGTTGAATGTCTTCCAGCCCTGCAACGGATAGTGGACGATATGACATTTCGGCCCGGCCCAGAGGGTCGCCGCGTTCCAGCGCAGGTCCTCCGGCATTTCCTCGGTCGGGATCACCGAACGATAGGTCGTATGCCCGGACACGCGCGGCGGCCCGTCCTGCAACATCTGCTTGCGGATGTTCGACCACAGCCCATCTGCGCCGATGAGGATCCGCCCCTCGACGCGGGAGCCATCGGCCAGCACCGCGCGCACCCCGGTGTCGTCCTGCTCATAGCCCTCGACCCCGCTGCTGGTGCGCAGTTCGACCTTGGGGTGCGCCTGGCAAGCCTTTAGAAACACGCCGTGCAGATCGCCCCGATGCACCACGGCATAGGGGTTCCCCATCCGGGCACGAAAGGCATCGCCCAGCGGAATGCGGGTGATCTCGACCCCGGTCAGGGCATCCATCAGGCGCAGGTTGTCGATGTAGACGGCCATCTGCCGCGCGGTCTCACCCACGCCCAGGTAGTCGAAGGCATGGAAGGCGTTCGGCCCCAGCTGAATGCCCGCACCGATCTCGCCCAGTTGCGAGGCCTTTTCCAGCACCAGCACGTCGAGCCCCTTCTGGGCAAGGCCGATGGCTGTCGCCAGCCCGCCGATGCCGCCGCCGGCAATGAGAATGCGATCCGTCGTCATGTGCGTTCCTCCCTGCGGGCAAAGCGCCGCCCTGCCCCGGACTGCGATCCGGGGCCCGTGTTCACGTGATGTCTTGCGAGGCCCCGGGCGTTGCCCGGGGCGGTGTGACGCCTACTCGGCGTCGGTGATCGTCAGGGCGATCGGGTCCAGCCCGTCAATCCCGCCAGTGATCTTGTCACCCGCCACGACCGGACCCACACCCGCAGGCGTGCCGGTCATGATCAGGTCCCCGGGGCGCAGATGATAGAACTTGGACAGGTCCATCACGATCTCGTCCAGCTTCCAGATCAGTTCTTCCAGCGTCGCATCCTGCTTGACCTCGCCGTTGACCTCGAGGTGGATGCGCTGCGCGCCGATTTCACCCATCTCGGCGGCCGGGGTCAGCGGCGAGAAGACGGCGCTGCTCTCGACATCCTTGCCAAGGTCCCACGGGCGCTGCTTGGACCGCGAGGCGATCTGCAGGTCGCGGCGGGTCATGTCGAGCCCGCAGCCGAACGCATAGATAGCCGCGTCGGCCTCGGCCTTGGTGGCGCGGAAGACCGGCTTGCCGATCGCCATCACCAGCTCCATCTCGAAATGGAAGTTCTCGGTGCCCGGCGGGTAGGGCATGGAGGCGCCACTCAGAACCGCGTTGGCAGGCGACTTGGTGAAGTAGAATGGAGCCTCGCGGTCAACCTCGAACCCCATCTCGGCGGCATGGGCGGCATAGTTGCGGCCGACGCAGAAGATGCGACCCACCGGGTAGTCGGCGGTTTCGCCCTTCACCGGGATGGTCACCGGTTCCGGCAGGGTAAAAAGCAGATCGGTCATTTCGCGCGTTCCTCGTAGTATCCAAGCTTGTCTTGCAGCGGGCGGTCGTGGATGCGGACCAGGAACGCTTCGCTGCCTGCCTCGTGCTTGATGTCGGCAAAGACAGGGGCGGTAAAGGTATCTTTGGGGCCCCACTCGACTTTCTGCCCGTTGATCATCGAGGACCCATGCCCCTTGATCACGTGGAAGGCGGCGGAGGAGGACCGGAGCGGCGGTTCATCGATCTGCCCTGCGCCCAGCATCATCGCGGTGAAGCCCATCGTCGGCAGTACATCCTGCCCGGTTTCGGGGTTGATGTAGTCGACCTCGGCGACGCCTTCGTCACCATATTTCGCCAGTTCTCGCAGCGCGGCCTCGGTGCGCGCCCAGGGGTAGCGCATCATCGGGTAGCGACGGACCGTGTTGTTCAGCCGCCGCGAGGGCGCCAGCCCGGCGGCGCGATACTCGACCTGGCTTGCGTCCGGGCGATTGCGCTGCGCCTGCAGCGGCGCCTCCTCGGCATAGGAGCCTTCGAGGTAGACGAAAAGTGGCAGGTCCAGCGCATCGAGCCAGATCACCGGCTCCTCGCCCTCGTGACCGTGGTCGTGCCAGTCGCCTCCCGGGGTCAGGACAAGATCGCCGTCTTCCATGGGGAGCTTCTCGCCGTCGACGACGGTAAAGCCGCCCCGGCCCTCGACGATGATCCGCGCCGCCGACGGGGTGTGCCGATGCGCCGGTGCGGTTTCGCCCGGCAGCAGCAGTTGCATTCCAAGGTAGATCGAGGAGGTCGCCTGCATCGCGCCGGTGCCGCGCCCGGGATCGGACAACACCAGAACGCGGCGCTCTGCCTTTTCCACCGGGGTCAGTTCGCCTGCACGCAGCAGCAGCGGGCGGAGGCTCTCGAAGGCCCAGTGGCCGGGCCGTGTCACGGGGTTGGGCGCGCCATGGGGCAGGACGTTGCGCATCATCGGCCAGAGTGGCGCGACGCCCGCGCGGGTCATGTCGTCGCGATAGTCCTGCGGCAGTTCCTCCAACGTTCCTAGCTGCTCTGACATCGGGTGTCCTCCTCTTTCGGCGCGCGCCCTCCCGGCGGCATATATGATGTATACTTACTATATGCATACCTGTCAACTCGGCGCACACCAGCTGTGTAACGCGGCTACGTTTACCGAAAAGACCCATGCGAAACCGAACGTTAGGAGACTGCTGCTAAACACGACGCCCCGGATGTTGACGGGCAACCGAGTCGCAGAGGGTCGTCATGGCCGCCGCCTACATCATTCTCGCGCCGCTGGCCGGACTGGTCTGCGCCATCGCCCTTCTGATTGCCGGTGCCGGGGTCTGGATCGCGCTGGCGGGTTACCTCGCCTCGGGGGTCGCGGTCTTCGGGCTGCTCTGCATCGTCACCCTCTCCCGCCCCCGCCGGACCGCGCCGAAGAACCGTTCCGGCAGAAAAGCAAATGCTGCCCGCAACAGCAATCTGATTGAACAATAGCCAATCGTGACACCATCGGCGCAGGTTTGCCGCCGTTGCCCTTCCTGCAGGTGACAAGCCCCTTCAGTGCCCATAAGGTCGCGCCATGACTGAGGTAAATTCTTCTCCGGTTCCCGCCATCAGCGCGCATGGCGGCGCCCGTTTCCTGAACCGGCAGGCTCTTGGGCTGGCCCTGACCACCCTGGTCGCCGTGACCGTCGTACTCACGACGCTGATGCCATCCGCCTATGTTCCCGGACCGCCGGGTGGTGACAAGACGATGCATCTGCTGGCCTTCGCCGCACTCACGCTGCCGACTGCCTTTCTGGCGCACCGACACCTCACCTGGGTCCTGCCCTTTGCCATCGTGCTGGGCGCCGCGATCGAGATCATCCAGCCCGCGTTTGGCCGCCACCGCGAACTCGCGGATCTCTACGCCGACAGCGCCGGGGCCCTTGCGGGGGTCGGCGTGGGGCTGATGTGCCGCGCCCTGCTCGGCCGACTCGGCCTGATGACCTGACCCCGATCCCTTGCAGGCGCAAGAACCTGCGCAAGGCATCCATCCAATGCCGCAGGGCAGCACAACGTAACGTCAACGGCGGAAATCAGCCTTTAATCCTTGGGATTTACCAGAGGATTTCACTTTTGACGCCACATTCCTGCCCGATTCATTCGTGAATATTGCATGTAATTGAAAATGTTCGCGCGGGACCGAACTCCCCAATAATACGAGACACCGCGCGAGATGAGCTCTGTAGAGGCACAGAATGCGTATTCTTGCGGTCGATGACGACCCGATCATTCTCGAACTTGTGGCCGAGCTTCTGGTCACGTTCGGCCACCATGACGTGGATACTGCCGGGTCTGCTGCCGAAGCTCTCGAGATTGTCGGCGATCCCCAGAGCGATCTCTACGACTGCTTCCTTCTCGACATCCAGATGCCCGAGATGGACGGCATCCAGCTGTGCCGCAAGTTGCGCGAAACCAGCCGCTACGTGCGCACGCCGATCCTGATGATCACCGCGATGTCGGACAAGGCCTACATCGACAACGCCTTCTCCGCCGGTGCGACGGACTACGTGACCAAGCCGTTCGACATCAACGAACTGCGCGAGCGCATCACCACCGCCGAGGCCCGTATCGCGGGCGAGGGTGCGCTGACCAAGAAGATCTTCGCCGTGTCGCGCGGGACCGAGCCGCAGGAGCAGGTCAAGGTCGCGCTGAACGAGCCCGTGACCATCATGGACGTGGACGGGGTGATCGACTACTTCGCCTTCGAGAACTACGTCTCGCAGCTGTCGCGCGGGTCGCTGTTCGGTTCCACAGTCTTCGGCTTTGCCATCCGCGGCATCGCCTCGCTCTATCGGCAAAGCACCGCATTCGGGTTTGAGTGCCTGATCACCGACACCGCCGAGGCCATCTCGGACTGCCTGCAGGGCAACCAGTTCCTGATCACCTATGCCGGCAACGGCGCCTTCATCTGCGTGGTCGAAGGCGGCTACCGCCCCGATCTCGAGCGGCTGACCGACATGGTCAACCTCTGCATCCACGACATGGACCTGCACTTCTGCGACGGGCGCAAGCTGGACTTCCGCGTCGCTCCGGGCGAGGCGCAGCGGATGATCTGGCGCGGCAATGGCAACGCGATGGAGGCCGTTATCCTGGCCCACCAGACCGCGGAGGACGAGGCTCTGCGCCGCGAGAAGATGCAGAATGACTTTTGGCTGACGGAGCGCGCAGGTTGATGTCCAACGCCGATTTGCTTCCGGGCATCGCCCGTATCCGGGCCCGTTTTGTCGGGATGCTCGGTGACCGCCTGAGCGAACTGGAAAGCCTCGTGGCTAGCGGCAACGGAATCGTTCCCGAGCCTGCCGCTCTGAACGACGCCAAGGCGATCCTGCACAAGATTGCAGGCTCGGCCGGCACGCTCGGTCTTCAGGACCTGGGCGAAGCCGCGCGCACCTGCGAGAATGACATCATCTGCTATCTCGACACCGGTGCGCCGGGCCTGCCCAAGATCTTCAACGATCTCGGCGATTTCGCGGAACTGGCCGAGGACCTGCTGGAGGAAGAGCAGCCAGAGGATGCGGAGCTCGCTCAGGCCGTACACGCCTGATCCGCACCTCAACGATATGGAATGAAAAAAGCAGGCCCCGGGGCCTGCTTTGTCGTTTCTGGGACCCGGGCAGGGCCCCAGTCTCTGGTGGCGTGTCAGCCGTTCAACGCGGCCATGATCTGATCGCCAAGGGTGATCGGGTCAAAGGGTTTGACCACCACGGTCAGCGCCGACATGGCCTTCAGTTCCTCGACCTCGGCAGGCTGGGCCCGTGCGGTCATGAAGATGGCGGGCGTTGTCTCGAGGCCCTTGATCTCGCGCAGCTTCTGCAGCGTGGTCGGCCCGCTCATGCCCGGCATCATGACATCCAGCAGAAGGATCTCGGGCTTGAACTGGGGCGCCTTCTCCAGCGCGTCCTCGCCCGAGGGGCACTGCATCACCTCGAACTGGCCTGACAGCTCCAGCGCCATCTTGGCAACTTCCCGAATATCCTCGTCGTCTTCGACGTGCAGCAGACGCATCATCGCGGCTTCCTCTCGTTTCTTTATTGCAAGTCCCGTGATCAGACTGCGCGATCGACGGGCTTGAGCTGCTCGACCTCGGCGGGCACGGCCGCGGGAAACTCCGCGTAGAAGGTTGCGCCCTTGCCAAGCTCGCTGAACAGTCCGATGGACCCTTTCTGCTCTTCCATGATGACCTTGGCAATATTGAGTCCCAACCCGGTGCTCTCTACGCCCCGGTTGGCAGTTGTGGATGCCTGTGCAAAGCGCTCGAAGATGCGCGCCTGCGCCTCTTTCGCGATGCCCTGGCCGTAGTCCTGAACGTTGATGCGGATACGATCCCCGATCCGCTCCATGTAGACGCGCACGCGTCCGCCCGGAGGCGAGAACTTGGCCGCGTTCGACAGGAGATTGGTCAGCACCTGCAGGGTACGGCCGAAATCGTAGTCGGCGCAGGCGTCGGGGTCGATCTCTTCCTTAACCACCTTCACGTCAAAGCGGTTGGCGAACTGCTCGTTCGCCGCGACCGCCTCTTCGATGACGCTGGCCAGAGGCTCGACCTTCAGCTTGAACTCCATCTGCCCGGCCGCGATCTTCTCGATATCGAGGATATCGTTGATGATCATCACCAGCCGGTCGGCGTTCCGATAGGCGATGCTGAGCATGCCGCGCGCCTTTTCGGGCAGTTCACCCGCGGCGTTCGACAGCAGCAGGCCCATGGCGCCCTTGATCGAGGTCATCGGCGTGCGCAGTTCGTGGCTGATGGTCGACATCAGCTCGGCCTGGGCGCGTTCCGCCTGAACCCGTTCGGACATGTCACGCAGCACCACGACCAGTTGCTCACGGGCGGCGTAGGGGCTGACCCGCTGCAGGCGAATGTCATAGGGCCGCGAGTCGATCACGGCCGTGTAGCTGACATGGTCCTTGCCGGTGACCAATGTATCGACATGGGTCCTGAAGGTCTCCGTCTCGAAATCCTCACTCACGGTAGCGAGGTTCTCGGGCGTGTAATCCTCGACGCTCCAGCCCTTCCGGGCCAACGCCGCCTCGTTCATGTAGGTACAGCGCAGGGTCGCGGGATCGAACATGTAGACCTCGTCCCACAGCTTGTGGAGCGCGGTGTAGAGTTCCTTCTGCGCGGCCGCCATCTTGTTGTCGGTGATGTCGGTGCGGACCGAGATCGAGCCGACGAGGTTGCCCTTGGCATCCATGCGCGGAACGATGGTCGCCTGGGTCCAGAGAACATTGCCCTGCTTGCACTGAAGACGGGTTTCGCCCGACCAGGGCTCGCCACGGTCCAGCCCCGCCCGGATGTCCTCCATCTTGCTAAGGTCATCTTCGAAGTAGAGCCGATCCATGCTGATGCCGCTGAGGTCGTCCAGCGCATAGCCGGTCGCGTCGCGGAACTTGTCGTTCACATGGACGATGCGCGCCTTGTCGTCGGTGAGGGTCACCATGGCATGACGGTTCAGCGCGGTGACTTCCTGCACGAGGCGCGCACGGGTGTCGTTGTTGCCGGCGAAAAGCGCCGGGCGGAAGACCGAGCGCCAGGTCAAGCCAAGCGCGAAAACCGCCCCGATGAGGGCGAGGGTGCTGAGAATGAGCAGCGGGAGGGAGGATGCAATAACGATAGCCCCAAACAGGGCAAGTACGAGAAAAGACAGACATACCAGTGCTGCTGCTGCATTGAACTTCTTAGAGTTCATGAGTCTTCTGCCTCTTTCTGTCGATCGGGCCCAAATTATTATTTTTAACTTCCTGGCGATGCCGGGATGTTTGGAATTCAGGGCTTTAACTGTCAATCTCGTATGGGATTTCTGCGCGTTCAACCGCGCATTTTGAGGCCCAGAACGTGTCAAAAGTGGGATATTTCCCACAGTCTCGTTAGTCAAATCTTAGTATTTCAAAGGGTTATTCCACGTCTCTTTTTTAGTGAGGCGGGCCCGTGTCCCGGTGATCTCACATGCCCGCGCTCGCCCGCGATCTTGCAAAGTCGTAGGCTTCGTCCTCGTCGTCCTGCCGGCGTACGGTGAACCAGAACACCGTCTCGCGTCCGGGATCGCTGGTGTAGCCGATCTCGCCGCCCATGCGTTCGACCAGCTGCTTGCAGATGCTCAGCCCGAGGCCGGTGCCGCCCTTCTCTCGCGTGTCCGTGCTGTCGGCCTGCGAGAACGGTTTGAAGATGTTCGAGCGGAAGGAATCCGGGATCCCCGGCCCGTTGTCGCGCACGAGGAAGCGAACCATGTTCTTTTCGGGCACGACCTCCAGGCTGACCGTGCCGCCGCGCTTGGAGAACTTGCAGGCGTTCGACAGCAGGTTGGCAAAGACCTGGAGCAGGCGCGCGCGATCGGTCCACAGCCCGACCACCTCCTCGCAGGGGGTGACCTTCAGCTCGACTCCAAGGTCGTTGGCATAGGGCATCATCTGCTGCGTGATCTCGGAGAGGACGCCGGTGACCACCTCGTGCGAGTAGTTGAACTGCATCCGCCCGGACTCGATCCGCTCGATGTCGAGAATGTCGTTCACCAGCGCGATCAGCCGGTCCGAGTTCGACTGCGCAATGGTCATCATGCGGCGGCCGACCGGGCTCACGTCCTGGCCCAGCGCATTGTCGAGCAGCGCAAGAGCCCCACGCAGCGAGGTGAGGGGCGTTCGCAGCTCGTGACTGACGGTTGCCACGAACTCGCTCTTGATCCGCTCCATGTGCTTCTTGTCGGTGATGTCGTTGACCTGCGCGATGAAGACTTCCTCACCGGTGTGCTCTTCGACGGTCCACGACACGTTGAGCATGGCCCAGAACTTCGAGCCGTCCTTGCGCACCAGCTCGCACTCGGTCTCGAAGGCGCCGTAGCCAAACTGCTTGCGCATGTCGATGCCGGTCAGAATGTCGGCGAGATCCTCTTCGGACATCACGTTGTAGAGCTGCTTGCCGCTGGTCAGCTCTTCCTCGCTGTACCCGAGATAGTCGCAGAGGGCCGCATTGGCTTCGGTGAAGCCGGCATTGTTGTTCAGCACGCAGACGCCGACCGGCGCGTTCGAGAAGATCAGCCGGAAGCGTTCCTCGCTGTTGCGCACGGCGATCTGCGCCAGCCGCTCTTCGGTCACGTCCACCTGCGCCCCAACAAAGCGCAGGGCGTGTCCGGCAGGATCCCAGTCGACCACCGTCGCCTCGGACCGCATCCAGCGCCAGCCGTCCTCGCCGAAATCGACGCGGAACTCGGAGACCGACCTCGCGGTCTCGCCCTTGATGCAGGCGAGGTCGGAAGCCTTGAGCGCCGCGAAATCCTCGGGGTGGACCCGTGCGTTGAACACGGCCTGCGTGTCGAGCTCGGGATCGTCCAGAGAGACCCCCATCAGGCGGCGCCAGCTGTCCGAAACCACCGACTTGCCGGTGCGGACGTCGATGTCGAAGACCCCGATTTCGGCCCCTTTCAGCGCGAGGTTCAGACGCCTCTCGGTGTCGCCGACCTTCTTGTGCAGGTTTTCCTCGTCGGTCACGTCCTGCAGGAAGAGCGAGCGGCGCCTGTGGCCCGTCGCGGTCTTCCACGTGCCGAGCCGGTACTGGTAGATCCGCCGGTTCTGTTCGCCGAGGTCGCCATCGACGACCGTTTTGCCCTCGGTCTCGGCAAGGGAAACCTCGGGCAGCAGCTTCGCTATGTCGCGACCGACCAGCATCGCCTTGTCTTCGCCCAGGAACGCCGCGCCGGTCGGGTTGCAGCTCATGATCAAGCCGGACTCGTCCAGTGTGATGATGCCGACCATCGCATTCTCGACGATGGCGCGGTTCTCTTCCTCCGAGGTTTTCAGCTCAGACGTTTTCTGCCGCACCTGCCGCGAGATGATGGCCTCGCGCCAGCTCGCAAGGAAGAACAGCCCCGAGATCAGCAGCGAGAGCATCAGGCCGCCGCCCAGAACGATGAGGGCGGTGACGCTCTTCTTGCCCGCCTCGAACCGAGGCGTGCTGTACCATTCCACCGTCCATGACCGGCCGAACACCTCGAAAGGCATGTAGGTCTTGAACATTGCCTCGTCCCGCCGCGCTCCGGGCGCATCGGAGGCATAGATCAGGCTATCGGGATTTGCCTCCTGCCCCTCGTAAACCCTCATCCCGAACTGGAGATCCTGGGAATGGGTCAGGTCGCTCAGCAGGGTCGGCGCGAGGAACATCGCGCTGACCCAGCCGCTGAAGGCCGCGCGCCGTTGTTCCGGCGTGTCGAGCGGCATGTCGGGCTGGTAGATCGGTTCGTAGAGCAGGTATCCCTGCGCGCCATCTTCTCCGTAAGCGAGATCAAGCGCGGAGGTCATGTGCGGCAGGCCGGAATCCCGCGCGGCGATCGCTGTCTCGTGGCGCTCCTCCTCGAAGGTGAGGTCGAGCCCGATGACCTGCTCCACGGCGCGGGAGGCTTCGAAGTACTGCACGAGGAACATTTCCTCGCCCCGAGTTTCGGGATGCGGAACAAGGGCATCGACCCCGACGGAAGACAGCCCCGCGATGAACTGGTCGAGCTCGGACCGCTTGACCGGACGGATGTAGGCCAGCCCCGCATCCTTGCTGCCCAGTTCGTGAGCCGAAAGCCTGTGCACGAAGTTCGCAAAATCGGCGCGCGTCACCTCTTCCGACGCGGAGAAGAGACCGGCAAGCGCGCGCAAGGTCTGACCCCCGGCCTTCATGCGGTCGGCGAGGGCGTCCCTGCTATCAGAGACAAGCGCGGCAAAGGCCTCGTCGGCACGTTGCTGCGTGACATTGCGCACCGCCTGGTACGCCATAACCGTTACGGTCAGGCACAGGATCAGCAGACAGAACTGCGCGAGTCTGGTCCCCAATCTCAATCTTACTGCTTCCCTTGTTCTTCTGATCGAACTGATGGCCCGAGTATTCTCGTCAATCCGACAGCGGCAGGTTAACCAAGGATCTGAAACGCAAAAGATCTTTTGTAACTTCTCGGGAAACTGTTGCGGCTTCAACCCACATCCCGCGGCTCCGGGCCAAGCCAGGTTCCCTGACGTAAAGGGAAGGCATCAACGCATTCCCTTGTTTTACTGAGCCTTACGCGAGTTGGCGGGATTTTTCCAGCACAACCTATAGGTTATTATCATACCGATAATTTCTCCCTAAGTAAAATTTCACTTAGCATTAAATTCAGACAGTTTCCGACGCTTAGCATCACTCGCGCCGGCATTGTCAGCGCCGCGAAACCGGGCAGATCGGGTGGCCGTCCTGCGGGTTCTGGCAGTTCTACCAAATTTTTTATTGAGCGCTCAAATAATTCTTGTTACCGTCCCTGAGACCGAAGGCGACGGAGCCGAAAGATGACCACGGAAGGCACCACTCACACCAAGATCCCGAACGACAGGGCCGGCCTCCCGGCGTGGAGCTATTTCAGCGAGGAGATGCTGGAGGAGGAGAAGGAACTGCTGTTCCGGCGACATTGGCAATTGATCTGCCATGTCAGCGACATCCCCGAACCCGGCGACTACATGGCCAGCGATTTCGTGGGGGAGCGCGCCCTCGTGATCCGCGGCCGCGACGGCAATGTCCGCGCCTTTCACAACCTCTGCCGCCATCGCGGTTCGCGTGTCGTGGCCGACGACAAGGGCACCTGCCGTGCCGCGATCATCTGCCCCTTCCACGGCTGGGCCTATAACCTTGACGGGACCCTGCGCGGGGCTGCCCGTCCCGACAGCCTGCCGCCGCTCGACCCCGAGGAATGGGGTCTCAAGGCGCTGGACATGGATATCTGGAACGGCTTCGTCTTTGTCCGTTTCAAGCCCGGCCCGCAGCCGAAGATCAGCGAGATCATGGCCCGCTTTGACGAGGAGCTGGCGCAATACGACCTTGCCGCGCTGGTTCCCGATGGAGAAGGCATGTGGAGCGAGGATATCCGCGCCAACTGGAAATGCGTGCGCGACGTCGACAACGAGGGATACCACGTTCCGATGGCGCATCCCGGGCTCGACGACCTGTTCGGACGCAACTACTACGACGAACCCTTCAAGGAAGGCACCAGCCGCTCCTTCTCGGGATTCCGCGAGGGGGACAGCAAGCTTTGGAGCGTGCGCCAGTACAAGGCGCTGCTGCCGCAGATGGACACGCTCGACGACGAGCACCAGCGCGCGTGGCTCTACATCGGGGTGTTTCCCAACCTCGTCTTCGGCATCTACCCGGACTCGGTGATCTACTACCACGAGTTTCCCGTCGATCATGGCCGGACCATCCAGCGTGGCGCCTGCTATCGCCGCCCGGACGAAGACCGCCGCATGCGCATCGCGCGCTATCTCAGCGGACGGATCGACCGGATCACCACCAAGGAAGATGAACAATTGATCGAATGGAGCTGGGAGGCCGCGCAATCGAGCGGCTTCGATGGCATCATCCTGTCCGATCTCGAGGCGGGTGTGAAAAGTTACCACGACGAGCTGCGCAGGCTCTATCCTGTCCTGAACACGGACGAGCCCGAACCCGGCACGCTGGCCGAGACCAACGCGGCCCTCGTCGAAACGGAGACCTGAATGACCGGAACTTCATCCCCCCGGCACGGGGGCCGCGCATCATGATCCTGGGGCGGGAAGCGCGGCAGGGACTTACCCTGATAAGCCCCACGATGATCTATGCTCTCCTGTTGCTGGCGGCGCCGCTGCTCACGGTGGTGACCTTCAGCTTCTGGACGCAGGATTACCTGACAATCGACACCACGCTGACGCTGAACAACTATCGCGAAGCCTGGACCCAGCCGATCTATCGCATCCTGATCCTACGGTCGCTGATGGTGTCCCTGGTGGTTACCCTGGTCACCGTCCTGCTGGCCTTTCCCATCGCCTACTACCTCTCGTTCCACGTCACCCGGCGCAAGGCGCTGTGGCTCTTCATGATCACCATTCCGTTCTGGACCAGCTACCTGCTGCGCGTGTTCCTGTGGAAGGTGATCCTCGGATACAACGGCGTGCTCAACTCGGCCCTGACCGGGCTTGGCATCATCGACGAGCCGCTGACCTTCCTGCTCTACAACATCAACGCCGTGATCATCACGCTGGCCCACGCCTGGGCACCCTTCGCGATCCTGCCGATCTTCGTCGCGCTGGAGAAGATCGACCGTTCGCTGCTCGAAGCGGCGGAAGATCTCGGTGACGGGCCGGTCCGCCGCTTCTTCCGGGTGACCCTGCCGCTCGCCATGCCCGGCGTCATCGCCTCGATCCTGATCGTGCTGATCCCCACAGTCGGCGATTTCATCACACCGCGCCTCGTGGGCGGGACCGACGGGCTGATGATCGCCAACATGATCCAGATCCAGTTCGGCAAGGCCAACAACGCTCCGCTTGGCGCGGCGCTCGCGGTCTCGTCCATGGTCATCGTCGCCTCGATCAGCCTGGTGATCTACCTCGCCGGCAAACGCTTTGGAGGGAAAACCCAATGAGACCCGGGCACAACTCCAAACGCTTCAGCTGGCTGACGATCTATGCCGTCGGCTACATGCTCTTCCTCTACGCGCCGGTCATCCTGCTGCCGCTCTTCGCCTTCAACAGCTCGACCATCATCGCCTTTCCGCTCAGCGGCTTCACGACCGAATGGTTCACGGTGCTGTTGAACAACGCCGCATTGGGCGAGTCGGTGGAGAACAGCCTGATCGTCGCGGTCAGCACCGCGATCCTCTCGACCCTGCTGGGCGCCTGCGCCGCGCGCGCCTCGGCGCGCTACAGGTTCCCCGGGCAGAGGGGCATGATCGCCTTCATCATGCTGCCGCTCGTCCTGCCCGAAATCATCGTGGCGGTGGCGCTCCTCGTCCTCCTGATGCAGCTCGGCCTCAGCCTCTCGCTCTGGACCGTGATCGGCGGGCACACCCTGATCTGCGTTCCCTATTCCATCGCCATCCTCAGCTCGGCCTTTCACGGACTCGACCGCAGCCTCGAGGAAGCGTCCTTCGACCTGGGCGAGACCAGCTGGGGCACGTTCAAGCGGGTCACCTTTCCGCTGGTGCTCCCCGGCGTGATCTCAAGCCTGCTGATCTGCTTCACCATTTCGCTCGACGAATTCATCATCGCCTTCTTCCTCACGGGAACCGATGCAACGCTCCCCGTCTACATCTGGAGCCAGCTTCGCTTTCCGACCAAGCTACCGTCGATCATGGCGCTCGGGACCATCCTCCTCGCGCTGTCGGTCATTCTGCTCATCCTCGCCGAATGGTTCCGCCAGCGTTCGGCCAAGCGACAGGGCGTGGAGGCATCCGCGGCCGGAGGGTTCCTGTAATCATGCAAGACAAGCCGATCATCGAACTCCGAGACGTGATCAAGCGATTTGGCTCCGTGCAGGCGCTGAACGGCATCAACGCCACCATCCGCGAAGGCGAGTTCTTCTCGCTGCTCGGCCCCTCCGGCTGCGGCAAGACCACCCTGCTGCGCATGATCGCCGGGTTCGAGGACCCGACCGACGGCGCCATCGTGATCGACGGCAAGTCGATGCAGGGTATCCCCGCCAACCGCCGCCCCACAAACATGGTGTTCCAGTCCTACGCGATCTTTCCGCACCTGAGCGTGGCCGAGAACGTCGCCTACGGGCTGAAAAAGAAGAAGCTGTCAAAGGCCGAGATCGCGGCGGAGGTCGACAAGGCCCTGTCGATGGTCGACCTCGCCGGCTATGGCCGCCGCGCCGCACATGAACTCTCGGGCGGTCAGCGCCAGCGCGTCGCCCTTGCCCGCGCCCTCGTGATGCGACCCAAGGTGGTGCTGCTCGACGAACCGCTCTCGGCACTCGACAAGAAGCTGCGCGAGCAGATGCAGGTCGAACTGCGTCAGCTTCAACAGTCCATCGGCATCACCTTCATCCTCGTCACCCATGACCAGGAAGAAGCGCTGATCATGTCCGACCGGATCGCGGTGATGTTCGAGGGCAATATCGCGCAGATCGACACACCCGAGGGTCTGTACCGCCGCCCTGTGAGCAAGCGCGTGGCTTCGTTCATCGGGGTGATGAACTTTCTGGACGCAACCGCGACCGGGCAGGACGGCACCGGCCTCTCGCTCGATATTCCCGCGCTTGGCAAGGTCACGGTACCGCCTTCGCATGTGCCCGAGGGCATGGCCGCCGCCTCGGTCCAGTCCATCGGCGTGCGGCCCGAAATGCTGACCATCCTGTTCGACGGCAAGGACAAGGCCGAGTCCGAAACGACAGGCAAGGTCACCGGCACCTCCTACTACGGCGACATGACCTATTACACGGTCGCCCTCAACGGAGTCGGGGCCCCGGTCACCGTCTCCATGCGCAACACCGCCGGACGCTCGGTCCTGCCGGTGGGCAGCCCCGTCCGTGTCGGATGGGGCGCCGAATCCATCGTCCTCTTCGAGTGAAGCCATGACACCTCGCCTCCAGCCCGGATCAGACCCTAACCTGTCGGACCTGCTGGGGCGCCACCGATGCGGACACGCGCTGGAGCAGGGGTTCTACACCTCGGACGAGATTTTCGCCGAGGACATGGAACGCGTGTTCCTGCCGGACTGGCACTATGCGGGGCATGTCAGCGAACTGCCCAACCCCGGCGACTACCTGCTGTTCGAGGTGCTGGACGAATCCGTCATCCTGACCCGCGACGCAGCGGGCGACATCCACGCGCTGGCAAACGTCTGCCGCCACCGCGGCTCGCGCGTTTGCCTTGAACAGAGCGGGCACACGCGGCGGTTCACCTGCCCCTACCACGCCTGGACCTACAACCTTGATGGCAGCCTGTTCTCGGCCCGGCTGATGTCCACCGACCTCGACAAGACCAAGCTGGGACTGAAAACCGTGCCGGTCGAGGTGTTCCACGGGATGATCTTCGTCTCCTTCTCCGACAACCCAGCCACCTTTGCGGGCGCGCGGGCCGAACTGGACCCATTGCTGAAACCCTTCGGTCTTGACCGGCTGCGCGTCGCACATCGCGAAAGCTACCCGGTGCAGGCGAACTGGAAGCTACTGATCGAGAATTACAACGAGTGCTATCACTGCGCCCCGGCGCACCCGGAGTATGCCCGCCACCACGCGATGCACATGGAGTTCGAGCGATTCCAACCCCTGAACGAGGCGCTCAAGCCCCGTGCCGAGGCGCTTGGCATCCCGACCGCGATGATCGACCGCGTCGGCGTCAACTGCCCCGCCGGGTCGGTGGACTACACCGTCAGCCGACAGGCCCTGTTCGAGGGCACGGACACCGGAAGCGACAATGGCAGACCCGTCGCGCCGCTGCTCGGCGATCTCAAGGGATACGACCAAGGCGCCTGCGACCTCTATGTCGGCATCTTCAACCCCATGCTGATCTACAACGACCATGCGGTGATCTACCGGTTCATTCCCGTGGACACCCGGACCTCGGTGCAGGAGATCATTTGGCTGGTGCACGAGGATGCGGTCGAGGGGCGCGACTATGATCTGAACCGCCTGACTTGGCTGTGGGACGTGACCACCAAGGCGGACAAGTTCATCATCGAGAAGAACCAGCAGGGTGTGAACTCGCGTTACTACGAACCCGGCCCTCTGGCCGGGATGGAGACCTTTACCCAGCGCTTCCTCGACCTCTACCTCGACCGGATGGGACGGCCCGCATGACCGACAGCGAACTGCTCTACGACGATCTCCACATTGCATTTCTCGAGGATCTCTGGGGCGGCGGATTCCTCTCACCCGGCGGCGCGGAAGAGGCTCTGCGTGTCGTGCAGGGTCTGGATCTGGACGGAAAGCGCGTGCTCGACATCGGCTGCGGCTCGGGCGCCATCGCCGTCTTGCTGGCCCGTGACGGCGGCGCGGCGGAGGTGGTCGGCATCGACGTCGAGTCCGATGTATGCGCCGCTGCGGAACGTCGGGTGCAGGAGGCAGGACTGGAGGGCCGAGTGACGATCCGGGAGGTCACCCCCGGCCCCTTCGACTTTCCCGACCAGAGCTTTGACCTGGTCTATTCCAAGGATTCCATCATCCATATTCCGGACAAGGAGGCGCTGGCCGCCGAAGTCTTCCGGATCCTGCGCCCCGGCGGCTGGTTCGCCGCCTCAGACTGGCTGATCTCGCACGACGGGACGCCCTCACCCGAGATGCAGGCCTATATCAAGGCCGAGGACCTCGATTTCGCCATGGCCTCGCCAGAGCGCTACCGCAGGGCGCTGGACGGGGCCGGGTTCACCGAGGTTTCGCTTATCAACCGCAACCCCTGGTACCGCGAGGTGGCGCAGGAAGAATACGACTGGCTGACAGGGTCCGAACGGGCGCGGCTCGAACAGACCTATGGCAAATCGTTCATCGCCGACCAGATCCACACCTGGACGGCGATGAACAAGGTTCTGGCCACTGGGGAGCATTGCCCTAACCACCTGCGGGCGCGGCGTCCGGGCTAGGCGTCATGCCAGCTCGGGCACCAGCATGCGGCCCTCGATCAGCCAGCCATCGACATCGCTGATCTCGAACAGGCCGAACCGGAAGGGCGCGCCCCAGTTACGCCGCCCGCGCGTGAACTCAAGCTGGTCGAGCAGTGGCGCGATGGGCATCGCACCGGCTTCGAGCCAGTCCACGTTCCGGCGCCAGGGCTGAAAGACCCCGTTGGCATCGGCCTGATAGGGCGCGCCCTCGCGCAACCGACCCACTGCGGTAAAGGCCTGAACGCGGTCGCGGCCTCCCATGGTCTGCACCGAAGAATAGTAGATCACCCGGTCGCCCGCAGAGAGGCGGCGCAATGGCGCCGCCTTTCCGTGACAGACCTGCATGAACCCCTCGGTGCGCCCCGCCGCCACGTGGTCGGCAGAGGCAATGGCGATCCAGCTGCGCATGGTCAGGCCGCAACCGACTCGGCCAGCGCATAGACGCGCAGGCGATTGCCGTCCGGATCGGTCGCGACAAAGCTGCGCCCGAAGGGAAGGTCGATCGGTTCCAGCACGATCTTTGCGCCAACCTTGCGCCATTCCTCGCATCGGGCATCGACCTCGCCGCGCATCACCCGCAAGCCCAGCTCGCAAGTGCCAGCCACGCCCTGCGCTGCGGGCTTCACGTCGTCCTTCTGCCAGAAGGCTAGAGTGAGGTCGGGAGAGATGACGAACTGGACATAGATCGGGCTCTCCATCACCGGGTCCTTGCCCAGCAGGCGTTTGTAAATGGACGCAGAGGCGAGGGGATCGGCGACGTAGAAGATGATGTTGTTGCTGTGTTCCATGATATGCTCCTGTGTTGGTCACAGGTGCAACGTGACATCCTATACTGTCAGTTTCTGGCAGTAATGAAGCGATGCCTCAGAAGTATTTTCTGTCCTGACACATGCCGGTCGATAGCCCAGCACCTGGGCGTCAAAACGGACTCTCCAGCAGAAGAACAGGCTCTAGGAGGGGATTCCACGGGCCGCGCGCCATTCGGCCATCAGGACCTGCCGCCGACGGGGGCTGCGCGCATCCAGCACTTCGGCCGAATGGATGCGGTCGGTGCGGAAGTTGCGGAAATCGTCACGCAGCTCGCACCAGCCGACCAGCAGGCGTACCTGGTCGAAGAAGGCAAGCGCGAAAGGCCAGATCACCCGCTCGGTCTCTGTCCCGTCCTCGGTCCGATAGACAAGCCGCACCTTGTGGCCGGTGCGGATCGCCTTGCGCAGGATCGCCGGATCGACGTTGTCTTGCGGGATGGCGGCACCGGGCCCGATGAACAGACCCGACTGCTCCATTTCGCTTGCGAGGTCGGGCGGCACCACTGCCCCGATCCGGGCCAGCGCGCTTTCCGCCGCCTCGCTAAGGCGGGCATCGCCCCGCTTCATCACCCAGCGCGCGCCGAGCACAAGGGTCTCGATCTCCTCGGCGGTGAACATCAGCGGCGGCAACAGGAACCCGGGGCGCAGGACATAGCCCACACCGGGCTCGCCCTCGATATTGGCGCCCTGGGCCTGAAGGCTGGCGATGTCACGGTAGAGCGTGCGGAGGCTCACCCCCATCTCGTCGGCAAGGGCCTGTCCGCTCACCGGGTGGTGGTGTCGGCGCAGCAGGTGCAACAGGTCGAGCAGGCGTTCGGATCGGGACATGCGCCTGCATAGCACGATCTAGTGCCAGAATCTGTCAGCATCGAACGCGCCCGCAAAGTATGAGCCCGCCAGGAAACCTCCCGGCGGGCTCAAAGTCAGACTCTGAAAGGTCCCCTCAGAAACCAGCCTTGATCAGTTCGAACTCGGCGATCATCTTTTCGCGCAGCTCAGCCGGGGTTGGCCCCTGCCACAGGGTGTTTGCCCGCAGCTGGTCGCTGGTGTCGAGGCCGACAGCCGCGAGATCCTCGGCGCTCATCTTGCCCATTTCGACCATGTTGGAGTGGCCATAGCCCCAGGCGTTCACGATGTAATCGGCGGTTTGCGGTTCAAGCCACGCGTTGACGAAGTCATAGAACTTGTCGTCTGAACCCGGCGCGTCCTTGAGGTGGACATATCCGCAGACCCAGCTCGACGCGCCCTCGTCGGTGTCGCGCTTCATGGCGATCGGATATCCTTCGGCGGACATGGTCGAGAAGGTCTCGTTCCAGGCCCATGCGAGGTAGACCTCGCCGCTCTGCATCAGCTGGGCGAGGGAAGACCCCGAATCCCAGTAGGAGCGCACGTTCTGGTGCACCTGCCGCAGAAAGTCCGAGGCGGCCTTGAACTGTTCGTCGGTGGCCGATGCCCAGTCCTTGACGCCGGTTGCAAGGAAGCCCAGCGCATAGGCGTCGTCCACGTTGTCACCGACCGAGACGCGACCGGCGTTCTTGGGGTCGGCAAAGGCCTGCAAAGACTGCACGTCGGCATCGGACAGCAGCTCGGTGTTGTAGGTCACGCCAGTGTTGCCCCAGTCGATCGGGATGAAATAATACTCGCCATCCTTCTGGAAGGCAGGCATGTCACGGAACGCCGGGTCCAGATCTTCCCAGTAGGTGATGCGCGAGGTGTCGAGCGGCTGAAGCAGACCCGCTTCGATCCACTTCGGCACCGACTGGGCACAGGGGTGCGCGGCGTCTGCCTTGAAGCCGGACCGCAGCTTCTGAAAGGCTTCTTCCTCGTCACCGAAGAACGAGAAGGTCGGGCCATCGCCATTCTTCTCGGTGAAGGACTTGTAGAACTCCGGATCCTCGTACCCGGCCCAGTCGAAGACGACGAGCTCGGGATCGGCGGCGCGGACGGCGGTGGCCGTCAGTGCCGTGGCCGCAAGCATGGCGGCAGCGGTCTTGGCAAAGGTCTTCATGGTTCACTCCCAGTTGGTACTTTTGTGTTTACCGACTCACGCCTCGACGTGCGCTGCGGCTCTTTTTTGGAAAGGCTAGGCCCCCGGGGGCCACGCCTCAAGCGTGCAGGAGGTGCTGATCTCATTTGTGAAACGCGCTGCCGCACCTCTGGGCAGCGCGTCCTGTTTGTTTCCCGTCAGCCCAGCTTGCGTGTGACGTTGGCCAGGGCGGTTTCGAGGATGTCGAACATGTCGTCGATCTGCTCCAAGGTGATCACCAGCGGCGGCGAGAAGACCGCCATGTTGATCAGGGGTCTGACCAGCAGCCCGAGCTCTTCGCAGGCTTCGTCGATCATGTTGCCAAGCTCGCGCTCTTCCTCGAGGTTCCGGCCCTTGCCCTCGATACAGCCCAACAGGCCCATGCCGCGCGCATCGCCGACGATGGGGAACTTGCGCAGCTGCTGCAGGCGATCCTGAAAATGCGGTGTTACCTCGCGCACATGCTCGAGGATACGCTCGCGCTCCATGATCTCGATGTTCTTCAGCGCCGCGACGCAGCTGACCGGGTGACCCGAATAGGTGAACCCGTTCGAGAACAGCACCGGTTCGTCGGGGGACGAGCAACGCTCCATCACCCGGTCCGAGATGATGCAGGCCCCGAGCGGCAGGTAGCCCGAGGTCAGCCCCTTGGCGCAGGTGATCATGTCGGGCTGGATGCCGAAGACCTCCTCGGAGCAGAACCAGTGCCCGAGCCGGCCAAAGCCGGTAACCACCTCGTCCGAGATGTAGAGGATGTCATGCTTGCGGCAGAGGTCGAAGGTTCGCTTGTGGTAGCCCGGCGGCGGCACGATGACTCCGCCTGACGACAGGATCGGCTCGGCGATAAAGGCGCCTACGTTTTCGGCCCCGACCTCCTCGATCATCCGTTCGAGGTCGCCGACCTTCTCGTCGCACCAGTCCTCGACGCTCTTGCCGTCCGGGCGGTTGTAGGGATTCACGTCAGGGAGAAAACGGACAAGCCGGCTCTCGGTGTCGAACCGCGTCTTGTCGCGTTCCTTGCCGGTCACCGAATGAGCGAGGTAGGTCGAGCCGTGATAGCCCTTTTCCCGCGCGATCACGATTTTCTTGTTCTTCCGACCCAGCCGGTTGTTCATGAAGTGCATGGTGCGCAGGGCGGTATCCACCGCCGTTGACCCGCCAGTGGTGAAGAAGACGTTGTTCAGATCGCCCGGCGCCATCTCGGCCAGCTTCTTGGCCAGCACTGCCGAGGGTTCGGTGGTGTTGGTAAAGGGCGAGGTATAGGGCAGCTTTCTGACCTGTTCGGCGATTGCATCCGCCATCTCGTCCCGGCCATAGCCGATCTGGACGCACCACATGCCCCCGGGTCCGTCGAGGAACCGTTTGCCGTTGCCGTCCCAGAGGTAGATGCCGTCGGCGGTATCCACCAGCATGTTGTCGTAACCCTGGTAGGCGTCCATCGCCGCCCAGGGGTGGATCTGGTGCAGACGATCCCATTCATGGAGTGTTTCCATGCTGGGTTCGTTACTAAGATCCTGCGCTATCGTATCGTTCACGCTGTTTCCTTTCCCCGCCCTCAGAACGCCCGGGGCGGCGTGGCGCGCGCCCTGTCGTTCCGGAAGAACGGCTTGGTCTGAACCGTGACCGGGACCAATCTCTTGTCCCAACGGCCCTCTTCGTTGACATAGACCTCGGCCCAGAGGTCGTCGGTTTTCTCACCGCCAAACGGCGCCCGCAGCTCGGCCAGCGCGATGTTGCGCTTGGCTGTGGGCGACCAGATGCCGGAGGTCACATGGCCGACCTCCCGGCGTTTGCGGTGATAGATCAATGCATCCTGCGCCGGCTTGAAGCCGCCGATATCGAGCCTGACAAGGTTGTAGCGCGGCCCGGTGTCACGCTGCTTCAGCAGGGCCCGTCGGCCGTTGAAGTGCCCCTTGTCGAAATGGACCAGCCGTTCGAACCCCAACTCGATGGGCGTCCGCCCACGGCCAAGGCGCGAGGCCGTCAGGACCGGCTGAAAGTCTACCTTGGCGGCGACGAAACCCGCTTCGATCCGCACCATGTCGAGCGCGTGCGTCCCGATGGCGCGCATCCCCCACGGTGCGCGTTGGGCCCAGAGCCGATCCCACAGCTTTGTCAGCCGGTCCCAGGGCACCCAGAGTTCATAGCCCAGATCTCCAGTGAACCCGGTGCGCGAGACCCACAGATCCGGCTCTAACTTGACCAGATCAAAGGGTTTCAGGCTCCCGGCGGCTCCCAGTCCGGCCGCCTGCAGCACCGAGAAGGAGGTCGGCCCTTGCAGCGAGAGACCGGCAACCGAATGCGACTCGTCGATCACCTCGACGTCAAAGCCCCATGCCGCATCCAGCAGCCAGCCGTGCATGGATTCCTGGCAGCAGAGTCGGAAGTCATTCTCTGCAAAGCGGAACAGCGTGCCATCGTCGATGACCATGCCTTCCTCGTCGCACCACATGGCATAGGCGACACGCCCCGGTGCGACCTTGCGCAGGTCACGGGTCACCATCCGGTTCAACATGGTTTCCGCATCCGGGCCCGTCACGCGGTACTTGTGCATCGGCGAGACGTCCAGCAGCGTGGACTGGTTGCGGATGGCGAAGTACTCGAACTCCATCGTGTCCAGAACGAGCGGCGATATGTACCCGGCCCAGTTTCCCCATTGCTTGGCCGTACTGATCTGATCCAGCCGCGAGAAGACCGGTGTTTCGATCAGACCGACGGGCACCGCCGCCACGTCGCGGGTTTCGATACGTCCGTCCATCATGCCACCCCGTCCGCCAGAACCTGCGCTGCACTGTTGCGCCCCGGCGCGCCGGTCACGTCGCCGCCCGGATGGGCCGATGCCCCGCAAAGGTACAGCCCCGCGACCCCGAACCGGTAGCGCGCCATGCCCACCGTGGGCCGTGTGGTCAGCATCTGGTCCAGCCCCATCTCGGCGTGGTGCCAGTGGCCGCCGGGCGCACCGGTCATCGCCGAGATGTCTTCCGGCGTCAGCAGGTCCGCCTCCTCGACCAGTGATCCGAACCCCGGTGCAAATCGTTCGATGGTCTCGACCACCGAAGCCGTGAAACTCTCGCGCCGGTCCGTGGTCCAGCTGGTTTCGGGAACATGTCCGGCAATGACCGACAGCGTGGATGGACCCGTCCCATCGGTCAGAACCATCTCTAGAACGGGCTGTTTTGGCAGGTCGCCGTATTTTGCCGGGTTGAAGGACCTCTCCACCCCCGCGACCGAAGGCGCAACCAGCAGTCGAGCCTTGACCTGCGCCGCCGAGAGCCCGGTGAACTCGGGCACCCCGCCCAGGCGCAGGTTCAGCTTGGCCGTGCTACCCTTGGCGCGAAGCTTGCGCGCCCGGCGCACTGCCTCGATGTCGAACTCGGCAATGCCCGCCATCCGCATCGTCTGCATCGGCCCCACGCTCGACAGCACCGCCGAAGCGTCGAGCCGCCCGCCGTCGGACAAAAGAACACCGGCGACCTTGTCGCCCTCGACGATCACCCGGGTCACACCCAATCCGCAGCGCACCTCGGCCCCGGCGCGGCGCGCCCCTTCGGCATAGGCCCCGGCCACCGCGCCCATCCCGCCAGCCGGCAGGAAAACCCCGCCGCCGTGGCGAAGGCGATACATCAGGCTCAGCACCGTGCCGGGCGACCGAGGTCCGGAAAAGGCGCCGCGCACCGCATCCGCCGCCAGCGCCCCCGGCAGCGGGCCGTCCGGCATCTCGTCCAGCAGCAGGTCGTAGGCGTTGGTCAGCAGGATCCGCAGGAACTCCCGCATCTCGGCCTTGCCGAGCCGCTTGACCCCCACCCCGAGCTTTGCCAGCCGCGACAGTTCGCGCAGACCCGCGAGGCTGGTCACGCCCTGTTCGAGTCCGGGCGGCGGCGCCTCTGCCAGTTGGTGCAGAAGGCCAGCGTACCGAACCAGGCGCCGGTAGAGAGTCTGATAAGCCGCGGCGTCCGGGTGCGGCTTACCGGAGGTGAACCGCGCCTCGCCTCGCCGGATCAGGACATGTGCGCCCTCGGGTGACAGCGAAACAGTGTCTATTTCGCGTGTTTCGACTCCGCTGGGCGCTGGATTGTACAGCAGATGCGCCAGCCGGTCGCAGGCCATCCCGCCCACGGCGTCGGACTGTTCCACGACGCAGACGCTCTTGCCGCGCTTTGCCAAGGCTTCGGCCGCTGCGAGCCCGTTGTGGCCCGCCCCGATCACGATGACGTCGAACCGCGCGTTCATGCTGCCTCGGCCGCAACGGCCGCCCCCTTGCCCAGTTTCTTCAGAATTTCACGCGCCGCGTTGGCCCCCGGCGCCGCCATCACCCCGCCGCCCGGATGGGCGGAGGAACCCACGAGGTACATGCCCTCGATCGGCGTGGCGTAGTTCGCGTAGCCCGGCACCGGCCGGTTGAACAGCAACTGGTCGAAGGTGAGTTCCCCCTGGAAGATGTTGCCTTCGGTCAGGCCCACCTCGCGCTCGATGTCTCGGGGGGTGCGTATCTCGGCATGAACGACCTTGCTGCGGATGTCCGGGCAGACCTGTTCGATCTTGTCGAAAACAGTCTCTGCAAAGGCCTTCTTGGCCTCTTCGGTCCAGTTCTCTCCGCTGCAGACGCCGTCTTTCTCCAGCGCGTAGGGCGCGTATTGGACAAAGACGGTCATCATGTGCTTGCCCGGAGGTGCCATCGTAGGGTCGATCTGGCTGGGGATCAGCATGTCGAAGTAGGGGTTGGCCGACCACCGCCCCTCTTTCCAGTCGTCGTAGGCCCGCTCCAGCTCTGCCAGAGACTCCGACGCGTGCAGATCGCCGCGCAGGAAGTTTGCCCCCTTCGGCGCGGCAGGGAAGTCCGGCAAGGCGTCCAGCGCGATGTTCAGCTTGCCGCTGGACCCTCGGATCTTGAACCGTTTGACCGCCCGCGTGAAATCTTCGGGCAGGTCCTTGGCATCGGTATGTTCAAGGAAGGTCCGCTTGACATCCATGTTCGAGGCGACGATTGGCGCGCGGTACTCGTCGCCATTGTCCAGCGCGACACCGATGATCTTGCCGCCCTCCACGAGGAACCGCTCGACCCCGGAGCCGGTGAAGATGGTACCTCCCGCCGCCTCGAAGCAATCGCCCAGCGCCTTCGAGATCGCGCCCATGCCGCCCCGCGCAAAGCCCCAGGCGCCAATGGCCCCGTCGACGTCGCCCATGTAGTGGTGCAGCAGCACATAGGCCGTGCCCGGTGAGTACACACCAAGGCCGGTGCCGATGATCCCCGAACCGGCCAGATGCGCCTTGATCAGGTCGTTCTCGAAGTGCTCGTCCAGAAAGTCGCCGATCGACATGGTCCAGAACCGCAGCGTCTCGGCCAGTTCGCGCGGCCCGAGACCATGCGCGCGCTTTACGAGATACAGCAGTTCCTGCAGGTCATTGATCTTGAACGAGGTCGGATCGGGCGCCGAGCGTAACAGGAAGGGACGGATGAACCGGCACTGTCGGATCACCGTCTGGCTGAACCGGTCGTAGGCATCCACGTCGCGCGGCTCGTGGCGGGCGATTTCGCGGCGCAGGGCGTCGTGGTCGGAGTGGTAGGCGAAGTAATCGCCATTCGCAGTGAATGTCGCACCGCCCTCGTAGGGGATCACCTGCAAACCGAATTTCGGCAGGTCGAGGTCGCGCACGATCTCTCGGCGGAGGAGAGAGCAGACATAGGAACAGTTCGAATAGGTCCAGCCCTCGTGCAGCGAGCGACTGACGGCCGCGCCGCCGATCCAGTCGTTCTTTTCGACCACGAGAACCTTCAGCCCGGCGCGCGCAAGGTAGCATGCCGTCGTCAGTCCGTTGTGCCCTGCCCCCGCGATTATCGCGTCGTATCTGTCGTGCTGCCCCATCGGCGCCTCCTCAGGTTGACCCGAGAGTAGGGAGATCCGATCCACCCGTAAAGTTTTTTGAGCGCTCAAATAAAATATTTCTGCTGACTTGACCTCGAAGATGTGAAAAACACATCGAACAGAGCAAACCCGGGGGTTTCGGATGACCTTCCCGCCCAATGAAATCGAGCGCCCTCGCAAGGAGCGCAAGGAAAACGCCGACAAGCGTCGGCGGCAGGTGCTGGACGCCACCTATCGCTCCATCGTGTCCAACGGGCTGGTCAAGACCACCCTGGCCACCGTGGCACAGCAGGCGGGCCTGTCGCAGGGTGTCGCGGTGTTCTACTTCAAGTCCAAGAACGGGCTGCTGACCGAGGCGCTGCGCGATCTCTATGAGCAGTATCAGAGCCACTGGAGCGCGGCCATCGCCACCGCCGATCCGGATCCCGTTGTCCAGCTGGTCGCGCTGATCCGGGCAGATTTCGACCCGGCGATCTGCAACCGCGAAATTCTCTCGGTCTGGTTCGCCTTCTGGGGCGAGCAGGCATTCGTGCCCCAGTACGGCGAGATCACGCGGGAATACGACGACAACCGGTCCCGCGCAATTCAGAAGATGTGCCAGGATCTGTTGCCGGGCGATCCCGACCGCGCGGCCAACATTGCGGACTGGATCGACACGCTGACCGACGGCTACTGGCAGAATCTCTACCTGTTTCCGGCGAACTACTCCAACGCCAGCGCACTCGAATCCTCGCTCAAGTGCCTTGCCGCCCTTCTGCCCGAATTCGCCGAAAAGCTCGGCCGTCTCTGACGGCGATCAGACCTCTTCGCCCATCTGCGCCAGCACCCATTGGTGAAAACGGTAAATATCGAATTCCTGCGGCATCAGGCGGCCGGCGGTGTAGGCGGGCGAGGCCAGCCCGCGCTGGTTCAGCTCGCAGGCGTCACCGTCTTGCTGCATGACGAGGGTGGCAAAGTCGACCACGTTGGCAAGGTCGAATCCCGGCGCTTCCATCGTCTCGGGCGCAAAGAGCCATTCGGCTCTAAGCCGGGTTTTTTGTGGCCCCAGTGGCTGCAGCGAGACCACGCGCACATAGTCTACATGGGCCACGATGAAGGCACTTGGGTAGCAGGTGACGAAGAAGAACCCGAGCGCCCGCTCCTCGGCGGTCAGCCCCGGGAAATCGGGCCCGCAGGGCGCGCCGGACATGGTCCAGCTGCGTGCGCCCTGTTTCATCGGCGCATGGGCGGCCTGACCTTCGCGCGGAACCCGCTCGGCCTCTGACATGACGCCTTCGCGATAGACCGGGACCATGTCGCAAAGCTCCGGATGGATGCCGGGGCAATGCAGACACTCGTTGTAGTTCTCCCAGAAGATCTTCCAGTTGCAGGCCAGTTCCTTCTCGAACACGTGCCCGGTGACCAGCCGATCCATCGGCCAGTTGTCGAGCGCGGCGAGGCCCATGTCCGGGCTGAGCGGCTCCGGCGTCTCGTCGAGATTGAGGAAGACCATCCCGTTCCATTCGAACAGAGAGACCGGGTAGAGCCCGTGCGCCCCCTTGTCGAAGTCCCGCGTCGGTGTGCCATAGCCCGTCGAGACCAGCCGCCCGTCAGGCGCATAGGCCCAGGCGTGATAGGGGCAGCGGATCAGTTTGCCGATCATCTCGCTCTCGGCGGTGCACAGCGCCGCGCCACGGTGGCGGCAGGTGTTGTGAAAGGCGCTCAGCGCTCCCGCGGTGTCGGCAACGACGATCACCTCCACCCCGCCGACCTGTCGCCGGGTCATCGAACCGGACTCAAAGGCGTCCTTCCGCCCTGCGTAGACCCAGTTCTTGCGCCAGATAGTCGCCATCTCGCGGTCGTACCAACCCTGATCGATGTAGGCGGCCTGCGGCAGCGTTGGCGGGCAATGGTCGAGCAGGGGCGATGGGGTCTGGACGGACATGGGATTTCTCCCCGTTGAGGGTCAGCGATTCGAGAGCCCCGCTTGGGGGTTCCTGAAGAGGCTACGCCCTCTTCTGCTTCGGCCGCAAATATAATTTTATGTGAGCGCTCAAATAATCAACTTGCCCCGGCGACCCGTCCGTTTCCGCGCCGGTGGGGATGAACAGTGTTACCGGCAAAGAAAAACCCCGGGCGCAGATGCGACCCGGGGTCTTGTTGTAACAGGATCTGCGACCTTACCCGCGCGGGATGATCACGATCTCGACGCGGCGGTTCTGGGCGCGGCCCTCGACCGTCAGGTTCGACGCGATGGGCTGGTTCTCGCCCCTGCCGATAGTCACGACCCGGCCCGCCGAGGTGCCAGAGTTGATCAGGATGCTGGCCACAGCGCCGGCCCGACGCTCGGACAGCGACTGGTTATAGGCCGCTTCGCCGGTGTTGTCGGTGTGGCCGATCACCTGGACAGTGGTGTCGGGGTAGTTCTGCAGGCTGCGCGACACCGCCTGAAGATCGGGGTAGAGCGCCGAGGACACGGTCGAGCTGTCCGTCGGGAACAGGATGTCCTGCGGCATGGTCACGATCAGGCGGTCGCCGGTGTTGACGATCTTGATCCGGTCGTCACCCAGCGTCTGGCGCAGTTCGGCTTCCTGCTTGTCGAGATTGTGTCCAATGAGCCCGCCTGCCGCGGCGCCCAGCATCGCGCCTGCGACGGTCGCCTTGGTGTCGCCGCCAGCGATCTGGCCCAGCGCAGCGCCGACCCCCGCGCCGAGCAGAACGCCCTGCTGCTGCTTGCGGTTGGGGTTGTTGGGGTCGTTGATCTGGCCCGGATCGGTACACGCGCCGAGCAGAAAGACGCCACCCAGAGCGGCAATTGCGGTTTTCTTCAAGATCATGGTTTTCCTGCCTTGGTTCAGATCCCGTTGGTTCGGGAGATTGAACGCAGTTAACCACATTTCCGACGGCCACCGCAGCCGGAAACCCATGCAGATAGGCGGATGTTCGCCAAGTTGTGATCGCCTCAGGCGTCGGCGCGCGCCGATTCCCAAGCCAGCATCGCGCGTTTCACGGGCAGGCCCCAATGATAGCCACCCAGCCCGCCGGACTTCCGGAGGGCACGGTGACAGGGGATCAGCCAGCTGACCGGGTTGCGCCCAACCGCACTGCCCACGGCCCTTACCGCGCGGGGGCTGCCGATGGCGCCGGCGATCTCGGAATAGGTGGTGACCTGCCCCGAAGGGATCCGCATCAGAGCCTCCCAGACCTTGATCTGGAACGGGGCACCGATGAGGAACAGCGGGGTATCCTCGAGTTTCCCGGTCCCGGCCCCGAAGGCGTTCAGCACCCACGGGCGCAACATCATCGGGTCCTCGACGAAGCGGGCCTTGGGCCACCGCCCCGTCAGGTCCTCCATCGCCGCCTCCTCGCCAGTCTCCGCGCCAAAGGCGATCCCGCAGATGCCCTTCTCGGTTCCCATCACCAGCGCCGGGCCGAAGGGACTCTCGAACCAGCCCCAGTATACCGTCAGCCCTTCGCCGCCGCGCGCGTAGTCGCCGGGGCTCATCGCCTCCCAGCGCAGGAACATGTCGTGCAACCGACCGCTGCCCGACAGCCCGGTGGCCAGCGCCGTTTCCAACGTGGTGAACCGGTCTTCGAGCAGGGCCTTGGCATGACCGAGCTTGAGGTACTGCTGGTAGCGCTTGGGCGAGACCCCGACCCAGGCCGAGAAAATCCGCTGGAAATGCGCCGAGCTCATGCCCATCTCGCGCGCCAGATCGTCGAGCGGCAGGTTGCCACCGTCGCGGTCGATCAGTTCGATCGCCCGGCGCATGACGCCATAGTGATAATCGCGTTCGCTGACCTGCATGTTCATGGCTCGGGTCTCCTTGTCTCACCAGCCAAGATACGCCCCGGGCGGCGTCACGGCGACCCGGAACTTGCGGGATGGGCCCGGACGCCTGCAGGGCCTTTGGGCATTCACCACGATGCCTTGGCACCCGGGCCGCTTTTCCGTTGCGGGACCGCCCGCCGCACGGCATTAAGGCCGCCGATGGCCAAGCAACTCGGATATCACCGGATCCACGAGATCTTTACGCGTTTTCACGCCGCCGAGCCCGAACCCAAGGGCGAGCTCGACCACGTGAACGCCTATACCCTCGTTGTCGCGGTCGCGCTCTCGGCGCAGGCCACCGATGCGGGCGTGAACAAGGCGACCAAGGAGCTCTTCAAGGTGGCGGACACGCCGCAGAAGATGCTCGACCTGGGCGAAGAGGGTCTGATCGATCATATCAAGACCATCGGCCTGTTCCGCCAGAAGGCCAAGAACGTGATGAAACTGTCGCGGATCCTTGTCGAGGACTACGGCGGCGAGGTGCCCAACTCGCGCGCGGCGCTGCAATCGCTGCCGGGCGTCGGACGCAAGACGGCGAACGTCGTGCTGAACATGTGGTGGCACTACCCGGCGCAGGCGGTCGACACCCATATCTTCCGCTTCGGCAACCGCTCGGGCGTGGCCCCCGGCAAGACCGTCGAAGCGGTCGAACGCGCCATCGAGGACAACATACCGGCGGATTTCCAGCTGCACGCGCATCACTGGATGATCCTGCACGGCCGCTACACCTGCGTCGCGCGCAAGCCGAAATGCCCGGCCTGCCTGATCCGCGACCTCTGCGACTACGAGGAAAAGACCCTATGAAGACCTATGACCTTGTCGGCATCGGCAATGCGATCGTCGATGTCATCACCAAGGCCGATGACAGCTTTCTCGACCATATGGGCATCGAGAAAGGCATCATGCAGCTGGTCGAGCGCGAACGGGCCGAACTGCTCTACGGCGCGATGGAAGGCCGGGTCCAGACCCCGGGCGGGTCGGTCGCCAACACCATCGCGGGCGCCGGTGCGCTGGGTCTGTCCACCGCCTTCATCGGCCGCGTTCACGACGACGCACTCGGGCGCTTCTACGCCAGCGCGATGAACGACAACGGCATCGACTTCGTGAACCCGCCGGTTCCGGGCGGCGAGCTGCCGACCTCGCGCTCGATGATCTTCGTCTCGCCGGATGGCGAACGGTCGATGAACACCTATCTCGGCATCTCGTCGGAACTCAGCTCGGGCGACGTATCGACCGAGGTCGCCGGTCAGGCCAAGATTATGTTCCTCGAGGGCTATCTCTTCGACAAGGACAAGGGCAAGACCGCATTCCTCGAGGCCGCACGTGACTGCCACAAGGGCGGCGGCAAGACCGGCATCGCCATCTCCGATCCCTTCTGCGTGGAACGGCACCGGGCCGACTTTCTCAAGCTCATCGAAAACGACCTCGACTACCTGATCGGCAACGAGGCCGAGATCCGTTCGCTCTTCGAGACCGATGACCTGGAATACGCCCTCGCGAAGACCGCCGAGATCTGCCCGTTGGTGGTCTGCACCCGGTCCGGCGACGGCGTCTCGGTGCTGGCCGAGGGCACCCGGATCGACGTGCCGGTGGAACGCGTTGTACCGGTGGACGCCACCGGCGCGGGGGACCAGTTCGCCGCCGGGTTCCTCTACGGCCTCGCCACCGGGCGCGACCTCGAGACCTGCGCCCGGATCGGCAACGTCTGCGCCCGCGAGGTGATCTCGCACATCGGGCCACGCCCCGAGGCGAACATGCCCGAACTGCTGCGCGACGCCGGGCTGCTGGAGGCATGATACTGCCCGACGGATTCCACGAGGTGCCGCCGGGGCGGGTGGCGACCGTGACCACCTACCTAGAGATGCGCGAGGCCGCGCCGCTGCGCCCGGCCGACCTGCCCGAGGGCTGCACGATCCGGCGGGTCGAACAGCCCGACTCGGTCTGGTACCGGGAATTGTTCACCCGGGTCGGCGGACAGGACTGGCTGTGGTTCTCGCGGCTGGTGATGGAGGTCGCGCAACTCAACGCGATCCTCGCCGACCCGGACGTGCATGTCTACACGCTGGACCGGGACGGCACCGCCATGGGCCTGCTGGAACTCGACTACCGCACCAAGGGGGAATGCGAGCTCGCTTTCTTCGGCGTGGCGCCCGAGATGACGGGCACCACCGCTGGACGCTGCCTGATGAACTTTGCCATCGAGACCGTCTTTGCCCAGCCGATCGAGCGCTTTCACCTACATACCTGCACGCTGGACCATCCGAGGGCGCTGAACTTCTATCGCCGCACCGGCTTTGTTCCGACGCGGCAGGAGGTCGAGGTGTTGCAGGATCCGCGCCTCACCGGCAACCTTCCGATCGACGCCGGGCCGCATATCCCGATCTTCCGCGAGACCTGAGGCACGGGGGCGCTGCCCCCTCTTGGCCCTGCGGGCCAATTCACCCCCGGGATACTTGCATACCCAAAGAAGGGGGATCGTGCGCCTTTGTCGCGGCGCGCAATAGGAGTATACAAGGCGCATTCTTTGCGTTAGAGGACCGGCTTTCGACCTGTCCCGCAGACAGACCGCGATCTCCTCCCAAAGGGTGGCCGTCGCGCGACCACCCAGATCGGTACCCTCATGATCCAGACTCTCTCCGATGCGCTCGCCGAGCGCGGTTACGACACGCTGACCCCCGTCCAGGAAGCGGTCACCGACCCCGCCCTGAGCGGCTCCGACCTGCTGGTGTCGGCCCAGACCGGCTCGGGCAAGACGGTGGGCTTTGGCCTCGCCATCGGCCCGACCATCCTCGACGAGGCCGGACATCTGGGTGCCGCGGGCCTGCCGCTGGCGCTGGTGGTGGCCCCGACGCGTGAACTGGCCTTCCAGGTCAAGCGCGAGCTCGACTGGCTCTATGCACGGGCCGGGGCGCGGGTGACCTCCTGTGTCGGCGGGATGGACATGCGTGACGAACGCCGCGCGCTGGAGCGCGGGGCGCATATCGTCGTGGGCACGCCGGGACGCCTGCGCGACCATATCCAGCGCGGCTCGCTCGACATGAGCGAACTTCGCGCCGTGGTGCTGGACGAGGCCGACGAGATGCTGGACCTCGGGTTCCGCGAGGACCTGGAGTTCATGCTGGGCGAAGCGCCGGAGGACCGGCGCACGCTGCTGTTCTCGGCCACCGTTCCGCCGATGATCGCGAACCTTGCCAAGCAGTACCAACGCGACGCGGTACGGGTGACCACGGTTTCGGAGAAGTCGCAGCACGCCGACATCGCCTACCAGGCACTGCAGGTGGCGCAGCATGACGCCGAGAACGCGATCATCAATGTGCTGCGCTATCACGAGGCGCAGAACGCCATCGTCTTCGCCAACACCCGCGCGGCGGTGAACCGGCTGACCGCCCGCTTTGCCAACCGGGGGTTCCAGGTGGTCTGCCTTTCGGGCGAGCTGAGCCAGCAGGAACGCTCACACGCGCTGCAGGCGATGCGCGACGGACGGGCGCGGGTCTGCGTGGCGACCGACGTGGCGGCGCGCGGCATCGACCTGCCGAACCTCGAACTGGTGATCCATGCCGAACTGCCCTCGAACGTCGAAGGACTGCTGCACCGCTCGGGCCGCACCGGCCGGGCCGGGCGCAAGGGCATCTCGGCGCTGGTGGTGCCGCCGAAGCAGGTGAAGAAGGCCGAACGGCTTCTGAAATGGGCTAAGGTCACCGCCGAATGGACCGCCGCGCCCGGTGCCGACGACATCCTGCGCCGCGACGAGGAACGGCTGCTGGCCAATGCGGTCTGGACCGACGAGATGACCGCGGACGAGGCCGATTTCGCCGCGCGGCTGCTCGAAGCGCAGACTCCCCAGGCCATCGCCGCTGCCTGCCTGCGACTCTACCGGAGTAATCATTCGGCGCCCGAAGAACTGGGCGCGCCCGCGGCGCGGCCCGAACGGGGCGAGCGCCCGGATCGTCCCGAGCGCAAGGACCACGCCGATTTTGGCCCGAGCGCCTGGGTGGCCCTGTCGGTCGGTCGCGGTGACAACGCCGAGGCGCGCTGGCTCCTGCCGCTGCTGCTGCGCGCGGGCGGTCTGGAGAAATCCGACATCGGTGCCATCCGGGTGCAGCAGGACGAAACGTTTGTCGAACTGGCCGAGCCGAGCCTCGAGGGCTTCTGGGCCATGGTCGGTGAGGGTGGCGCGCTGGAGGAAGGCGTGAGCGCCCGCGCGGTCGACGGCGTGCCGGAATTCAGCTCGGATCGCGGCGGGCCGTCCCGTGGTGCCCCCAGAGGGGGCCCGCGCGGCGCTGGCGCGGATCGCAAGCCGCATCGCGGCAAGGGGCCAAAGCCGGAGGGCTTTGGAGCCGACCGCAAACCGGGAGGATGGAAAAGGGACGAGGGCAAGCCTGCGGGCAAGAAGCCCTATGGCGGGGGCGAGGATCGTCGGGATTCCGCGCCCTATGAGAAACCGGCGGACAAACCCTATGGCAAGCCCGAGGGCGCGTCGAAGCCCCGGTCCGACAGTAAGGCCGCGCCAAGGTCGAAACCGGCGCGCGTGGTGCCGGAACATGCCGAGGTCAGCGAACGGCCCCGCCGCCCCGCCGCGAAATACGCCGACCGGGGCGCTGACGCGGTGCCGAAGTGGAAAAAGGCCAAGACCGGTGGCACGGGCAAGAAGGCAGGTGGTGACTTTGGCGGCAAGCGCCCCGCAGGCGGCAAGCCGGCCGGGAAATTCGCGGGGAAACCCGGGGGCAAACCGGCAGGCAAACCTGCGGGTAAGACGGCTACTCGATCCTCGGCCTCGGACACCTCCAAGCGGTTCACTCCGCCCAAGGGCGCCAAGCGCGGCAAGAGCTGATCGTTGACCGCCTGCGCGTGACTCCGCGCGCGGGCGTCTACCGATGCCCCTTCGTCAGCAGCCTGCCTCGCTTGCCAAGCTGGGGCCGCCATGCGAGGTTTTCGGGCGAGGAGTAGCCGAGGAATCCCGATGCAGACCGACAGGCTGGATATGAAAACGCAGCTGCCGCAGGTGACGGGGCACTCGGAGGTGCCGCGCAATCCGGGCATGCCGCTCGACATGGACTGGGTGCGCGCCGTGCAGGCCAATACCTCGGCCATCGAGCGCCGGGCGGCAACGCTGCCGGGGCGGCGGTCGGTAAAGAAGGCCTACCAGGCCGCCTGGCTGCTGAAGGCAATCACCTGCATCGACCTGACCACGCTGTCGGGCGACGACACGGCCGAGCGGGTCCGGCGGCTCTGTGCCAAGGCGCGCCAGCCGGTCGCGCCCGCGCTGCTGGAGACGCTGGGCATGGACGGGCTGACCGTGGGTGCGGTCTGTGTCTATCACGACATGGTCGAAACCGCCGTCGAGGCGCTGAAGGGCTCGGGGATTCCCGTGGCCGCCGTTTCGACCGGCTTTCCCGCCGGTCTCTCGCCCTTCCACCTGCGGATTGCCGAGATCGGGGAGAGCGTCAAGGCCGGGGCCGCCGAGATCGACATCGTGATTTCCCGCCGCCACGTCCTCTCGGGCGACTGGCAGGCGCTCTACGACGAAATGCGCGCCTTTCGAGAGGCCTGTGGCGACGCCCATGTGAAGGCGATCCTCGCCACCGGTGAACTGGGCACGCTGCGGAACGTTGTGCGCGCCTCGCTGGTCTGCATGATGGCAGGCGCCGATTTCATCAAGACCTCGACCGGCAAGGAGAGCGTGAACGCCACCCTTCCCGTCAGCCTCGTCATGATCCGGGCGATCCGCGACTACCATGCCCGCACCGGGATCCGCGTGGGCTACAAACCTGCGGGCGGCATTTCCAAGGCCAAGGACTCGCTGGTCTACCTGTCTCTGATCAAGGAGGAACTGGGCGACCGCTGGCTCTCGCCCGACCTGTTCCGATTTGGTGCCTCCTCGCTGCTGGGCGATATCGAGCGCCAGTTGGAGCACTACGTGACCGGCGCTTATTCGGCCGGGTATCGCCATGCGATGGGCTGAGGCCCGTGGCCTTTGGTGCGACCTGAGTATTTGCAGAAAGATGAAGCCATGAGCGTGAAAGAGATCTTCGACACCATGGACTACGGTACGGCACCCGAGAGCGCGGCGGAGGCACTGGCCTGGCTGGTGGACGCGGGCGACAGGTTCGGACAATTCATCGACGGAGTCTTTACCGAACCCGGCAAGACCTTCGAGGCGCGGAACCCGGCCAATGGCGAGGTCCTGGCCTTTGTCACACAAGCCTCGCAGGGCGATGTGGATGCGGCGGTCAAGGCGGCGCGCCGGGCGCAGGGCAAATGGGAAAAGCTCGGTGGGCCCGGGCGCGCGCGCCATCTCTATGCCATCGCGCGGCTGCTGCAGAAACACGCGCGGCTGTTTGCCGTGCTCGAGTCGCTGGACAACGGCAAACCGATCCGCGAGAGCCGCGACATTGATATCCCGCTGGCGCAGCGGCATTTCTACTATCACGCGGGTATGGCGCAACTGATGGAAGAGGCGCTGCCGGGCCGTGGTGCGCTGGGAGTGTGTGGACAGATCATCCCGTGGAACTTCCCCCTACTGATGCTGGCCTGGAAGGTCGCCCCGGCGCTGGCCATGGGCAATACCGTGGTCCTGAAACCGGCCGAGTATACCTCGCTGACCGCGCTGCTCTTCGCCGATATCTGCCGGCAGGCGGGCCTGCCCAAGGGTGTCGTGAACATCGTGACCGGCGACGGCACGGTAGGCGAGATGATCGTCAATTCCGACGTCGACAAGATCGCCTTCACCGGCTCGACCGAGGTGGGGCGCCGTATCCGCGAGGCCACTGCAGGCTCGGGCAAGTCGCTGACGCTCGAGCTGGGCGGCAAGTCTCCCTACATCGTGTTCGACGACGCCGACCTCGACTCGGCCGTCGAAGGGCTGGTCGATGCCATCTGGTTCAACCAGGGCCAGGTCTGCTGCGCCGGGTCGCGCCTCCTGGTGCAGGAGGGCGTCGCCGAGGTGTTCTTCGACAAGCTGCGCACGCGGATGGACAAACTGCGCATCGGCGATCCTCTGGACAAGTCCATCGACGTGGGCGCGCTGGTGGACCCGGTGCAGTTGAGCCGGGTCAAGGGGCTGGTCGAGGCCAATACCGCCGGGGAAACCCACGTGGCGGACTGCGACCTGCCCGAGAACGGCTGTTACTACCCGCCGACGCTGATCACCGGGCTCGCCCCCTCCGATCCGCTGATGCAGGAGGAGATCTTTGGCCCCGTGCTGGTCTCCTGCACGTTCCGGACTCCCGGCGAGGCCGTGCAACTGGCCAACAACACGCGCTATGGCCTTGCGGCGACGGTCTGGACCGAAAACGTGAACCTCGCGCTCGACATTGCGCCCAAGCTGGCGGCCGGGGTGGTCTGGGTCAACGGCACCAACATGTTCGACGCCGCCGCCGGATTCGGCGGGGTCCGCGAGAGCGGATTCGGACGTGAAGGCGGCTGGGAGGGGCTCACGGCCTACACCCGTCCGCTGGGCAAGGCCAAGCCGCTGGCAAAGGTCGAGCCCTTCACCGGCAGCGAAGGCCCCGTGGACGCCATCGACCGAACCGCCAAGATGTACGTCGGCGGCAAGCAGGCGCGCCCCGACTCGGGCTATTCCACCGCGATCCACGGACGCACTGGCGCACTGCTGGGCCACGTGGGCCAGGGCAGCCGCAAGGACATCCGCAACGCCGTCGAGGCGGCGCAGGCGGCCTCCGGCTGGGCGAAGACCACCGGGCACCTGCGCGCGCAGATCCTGTATTACCTCGCCGAGAACCTCTCGGCCCGCGCCACTGAGTTCGCGGCGCGTATCGACGCGATGACAGGCAAGCGTCAGGGCGCGGGAGAAGTGGAGGCGGCGATCCAACGCCTGTTCACCTATGCCGCATGGGCCGACAAATACGACGGGCAGGTGCATGGCGTACCAATCCGTGGCGTCGCCATCGCGATGAAGGAGCCGGTGGGCGTAATCGGCGCTCTCTGCGCCGACGAGGCACCGCTGCTGGGTCTGGTCTCGGTGATCGCGCCGGCGATGGCCATGGGCAACCGGGTGGTCACCATTGCCTCGGAACCCTTCCCGCTGGCCGCGACCGACTTCTACCAGTTGCTCGACACGTCCGACGTTCCGGGCGGTGTGGTGAACATACTGACCGGCGCGCACGAGGACATGGCCCCGACGCTGGCCGCGCACCTCGACGTCGATGCGGTCTGGTCCTTCTCCTCCTCCGACCTCTCGGCCACGATCGAGAAGGCCTCGGCAGGCAACCTCAAGCGCACCTGGGTCAACAACGGGATGGCGCGCGACTGGTACACCAACGACAGCGCCGAATGGCTGGCACAGGCGACCGAGGTCAAGAACATCTGGGTGCCCTACGGCGAGTGAACAGGGCAGCGGTGGCGCGCTTGGCGGTGCATGACCTTGCCCTGCGTGCCACCTCCGCCCCTTCCATTCGAGGCTGCGATCCCCAGATGTGAGGGCAAAGCCCAATCGGAAGCCACGCATGTCCGCCAAGTCCCTGCACGAGGAGCGTAAGGCCGAGGTCCGTCGGTTCGTCCGAACCAATTTCGACCCGCGGGGCAGCCTGCTGCTGCACCGTCATGCACTCGGGCTCGACCTGCTGCGCGCGCCTTTGAATGTGCTTCTGGCGCCGGTCTTTCTGCTGGTCCGGCTGATCGCGGGGCTGGCGGGGTTGCTGCGCCTCAAGCGCCTGCGCGGCTGGTTGCTGCGGCGGAAAATCCTGTTCGAGACCGAGGTGGCGCGGCGGGTCGGCGAAAGGACCCGGGCCTTTATCGGCGATCTGAACGCACGCGGAATGGGTGTTACCGCCGCGCCCGAGACCATCGACCGGGCGGTCGACGACTACGCGGGTGTCCGCAACGCGGTGGCCGAGATCACCACCAGCCTGCTGGTCCTCGTCACCGGTTTCTGGCTGTTCCACGCGGCCACCCCCGGCGTCTTCTCACTCGCGGGGCCGGTGGCCGAGCTGCGGGCGCAGGCGAACGCGGTCGATTCCTTCTGGCTGGGACAGGGGTTGGGCAGGCTCTATTACGGGGTGTTTCCCACGGCTCTGGGGCCCTGGCAGGTGATGCTGACCGCGCTGGCCCTGTCGTGCCTTGCGGCGCTGGTCACGACCTTCGCGGGGGTCATCGCCGACCCGATTCAGGTGCTGACCGGCACGCACCGGCGGCGGCTCATGCGTCTGCTGTCGCGGCTGGACAACGCCGGGGCGCAGAGCGGCGGGATCGAACGGGAGCACGTGACCGCACGCATCGGCGACCTTGCCGACCTCGCCTGGAGTGTCTGGCGGACCATCCGGGGATAAGTGCTTGGGGTTTGCCCGCTCAGCGCCGCGCGGCTAGGCTTGGCAACGGCCCGAGTTCCGGCCGAGGAGACCGTTCATGACGCCGCTTTTCCCATCCGTTGTCATCGACCTCATGGGCACCTTCGTCTTCGCGCTCAGCGGTGCGACCCTCGCGGTGAGGAAACAGCTCGATATCTTCGGGGTGCTGGTGCTGGCCGTCTGCGTGGGGGTGGCGGGCGGGATCACCCGCGACCTGCTGCTGGGCGACGTGCCGCCGATGGCGCTGAAGGACACGCGGTTCCTTGTGGCCGCCCTTGCCGCGGGGCTCGTGGTGTTCTTTGCCAGCCGCGCCATCGAGAAGCTGAACAAGCCAGTCATGCTGCTGGATGCGGCCGGGTTGGGCCTGTTCGCCGTCAGTGGTTGCGACAAGGCGCTGGAGTTCGGGCTGACGCCCCTGCCCTCCGTTCTTCTGGGGATCGTGACGGCAGTGGGCGGCGGCGTGCTCCGCGACGTGCTGGTTGCCGAGGTGCCCCGTGTTCTGCGCGAGGACGTCTACGCGCTGGCGGCCCTGCTCGGCGGTCTGGCCTTCGTTCTGGGGCTGAAGGCCGGGTTGCCCGAGCTGCTGGCAATGGCAATCGCGGTCCTGCTGACCTTTGTCGTGCGGGTGCTGAGTGTCTATCGCGGGTGGCAGGCGCCAAGGGCGCCCGGGTCCTAGCGAGGCGCGGGACGGGGTCATCCCCCGCCCCGGCAGGATCAGTTTGAGGCCGTGCTCTCCAGCCCGTCGGGCTTGCCGACCACCACGAAATGCAGGTGGTCCGGATCGAGCAGTTCCTTGGCCACGCGGTTCACGTCATCAAGTGTCACCGCCTCGACCTTGTCGTTCCGCGTCGCGATGTAGTCGATGGGAAGACCCTGCAACTGCATTCCCGCGAGGATGCTGGCGATCTCGCCGTTGCCATCGAACCGCAGCGGGTAAGCCCCGGTCAGATAGGTCTTGGCGTCTTCCAGTTCCTTCTCGGTCACACCGTCGTCGCGCAGGCGGGTCCATTCCTCTTTCACCAGCTTGATCGCCTCGGCGACCTTGTCGTTCGAGGAGGCAACGCTGCCCATGTAGACGGCGGCCCAGTCCTTGGGATTGAGGTAGGAATAGATGCCGTAGGTCAGCCCCCGCTTTTCGCGGACCTCGGTCATAAGTCGGCTCTCGAACCCACCGGCACCAAGGATCTGGTTCATGACATAGGCGGCAAAGAAATCGTCGTCATCGCGCTCGATCCCGCGCTGCCCGAACAGGGCCACCGATTGCGGCGTATCGAAGGGCACCACCGTCACCCCACCATCGATGCTGACATCGGCAGGTCCGGGGAACGGCGCGCCGGTTTCAGGGAGGTCCCCGAGCAGGTTGTCGAGCAGGGTGCTGAGTTCCTCGGGCGTGATATCTCCAACAGCCCCGATATAGAGCCTGTCACGCGCGAATACGCCCTTGTGCGCGGCAAGTATGTCGTCGCGGGTCAGGGCATTGACCGACTCGACAGTGCCCTTGCCATCGGTGGCATAGGGGTGCTCGCCATAGGCCATCTGGGTGAAGGCGTTCGCAGCGATGTCGCGCGGATCCTTGGCGTCGGACATGATGCCCGAGATAACCTGCGCGCGCACCCGGTCGATGGCATCCTGATCGAACCGCGGTTCCATCAGCGAAGTGCGCAGCAGTTCGACCGCCTCGTCGCGGTTCTCGCTGAGAAAGCGGGCCGAGACCGAGAGCGCGTCGTCGCCCACGTCATAGCTGAAGCTGGCCGCGAGGCTCTCCTGCGCCCGGGCAAAGGCGCGCGCGTCGAGATCGGCGGCGCCTTCCTCGAGCAGACCGCTCATCAGATAAGTCGCGCCGCGCTTGCCCGGCAGGTCGAGCGAGGTACCGCCCTTGAACCGCAGTTCGAGGGCCGCGAAGGGGATCGAATGTTCCTCCACCAGCCAGGCCTTGATGCCCTTGGGCGTGGTCACTTCCTGGATCTTGACCTCGGCGAGGGCCGGCAGGGCCGTCAGCAGGGCCACGAGCCCAGCGAGGGCGGCGATCAGCGGGCGCATCTTGGGGGCGTTCATTGCATCACCTCTTCTTCGTCCTGGCGCATCAGCCAGCCGGTCACCGAACTCTCCGGGCGCAGCACGTCCCGCGCCGCCTCCATGATCTCGTCTGCCGTCACCGATTGCAGGATCTCGGGCCAGTCCTGGATATCCTTGACCGACAGGCCGACCGCCAGCGCGCTGCCATAGCGATTGGCGATGCCGTCCACGTTGTCCTGCTGATAGATCTGCGAGGCCCTGAGCTGCATCTTGATGCGCTCCAGCTGCTCCATGTCGACACCGCGCTCCATGAAGTCGGCCAGCGCCTTGTCCAGAGCCGCCTCGGCCTCTTCAAGGTTCACGCCATCGGCCGGAACCACCACGAGGTCGAAGGTCGTCCTGTCGACCGAAGTCCCGCTGTAATAGGCGTTGGACCAGACCGCTGCCTGGGTGTCGAACTGCAGCTTTTCGGCAAGGTACGAGGTGTTCCCGCCACCGAGCATTTCGGCCAGCAGGGTCAGCGCCGCCGCCTTTTTCTGGTCGCCGGGATCGCGCTCGGGCGCGAGGTAGGACCGGCTGACATAGGGCTGGGCCACGCGCGCGTCCTTGTAGGTCAGGCGCCGCGCCGCGGTCTGCGGCGGCTCCTGCGCGCGGATGCGCTCTGGCAGGTTCGGATTGGCCGGGATCACACCATAGTAGGTCTCGGCCAGACGCCGCACCTCTGCCGGATCGACATCACCCGAAACCACGAGGATGGCATCGTTGGGGGCATAATAGGTGTGGTAGAAGTCGAGCGCGTCGGCGCGCGACAGTTCTTCCATCTCGTGCCGCCAGCCAATTACCGGCAGGCCGTAGCGGCTGTTGAGATACTGCGCCGCGTTCATCTGCTCGCCGAACAGGGCACGCGGGTTGTTGTCGGTGCGCATGTTACGTTCTTCGAGGATCACGTCGCGCTCGGTCCGGATGTCGTCCTCGCTGAGGATGAGGTTGACCATGCGGTCCGCCTCCATCTTCATCATCAGCTCCAGCCGGTCAGCTGCGACGCGCTGGTAGTAGGCGGTGTAGTCGTAGCTGGTAAAGGCGTTGTCCTCGCCCCCGTTGGCCGCCACCGTCGCCGAGAGCTCGCCCGAGGCCATGTTCTTGGTCGCCTTGAACATCAGGTGCTCGAGAAAGTGCGCCACGCCGCTCTCGCCCTTGGGTTCGTCCGCGGACCCGGCCCTGTACCAGACCATCTGCTGCACCACGGGGGCACGGTGATCCTCGACCACCACCACCTGCATTCCGTTGTCGAGCATGAAATCGGTCACCCGGTCGGTGACCGATGCCGGGGCTTCGGCGAAGGCCGGGGCGGCCAGCCCCGAGAACAGCCCCGCCACCAGGGCAAGGGGCGCGAGGCCGCGCGCGATCGTTTGCAACATTCAGGGTCCTTTCACGCTGTGCGCCACCGGGTCATCGCCAACCTACGGTGCCGCGGACAGGGGTCAAGGACCGGTCCCGGAAATGTGAGGTCAGTTCTTCTCGGGGGGCGAGGAGGGAGTCTGCACGCCCATCCGCCGCAGACGCTTGCTTTCCTCGAAGGGATCAAGGGTCTGGCGCTTGTAAATCTGGGCGTAGCGGTCCACCGGGAACAGGCGCAGGCGCGTCCAGCGGCCCTGTTTCTGCAGGTAGTCGGCGTCCTGTTGGGCAAGATCCTGCCGGATACCGCCGGATACGCCATAACGGCTCGCCTGGGTCACCAGGGCGGAATCCGAGGAGGGAACCGAGGTCGAGGTATCGGGCCGGCCACCCAGCGCCGCGATGGCGTCGGCCTTGGGGTTCTTGTCCACGAGGTTGCTGCCGCCCGGGGTCGGTGCGGGCAACGAACGGGTGTCGCCGGGAATGGTCAGCGGTTTGGTCGGAAGGATCATGAACTCGTCCGGGCCGTCACCCGGCTGACGCAGATCCATCAGCCCCTTTTGCGCACAGCCGGAAACCGCGACGGCGAGCGTCAGAACCATGATACCCAGTTTCGTGCGCAAACCGCGTCTCCTGCCTGTTACTTCTGGCGTTCTAGCCTATTCACCGCCCAAGGTCACGGGGCGTTTTTCCGTGCCTTGCCACCCGGTTCGCCAAGGATCAGCCCCACCGCACCGAGGAAGATGAACACATCCGCGATGTTGAAGACAAAGGGGTTGCGGATGCCGCAGCACGACATGTTGAGAAAGTCGAGGACGTAGCCGTAGAGCACCCGGTCCACCACGTTCCCGAGCGCTCCACCGATCAGCAGACCGGCGCTGAGGATCATCAGGCGGCTCTTGCCGCCCCGTCTGATCCAGAGGGCAACGGCGACGCAGACCACCAGCGAAAAGATCGTGAGCGCCCAGCGCGACAACTCGGACTCGCCGTCCAGCAGGCCAAAGTTGATGCCCCGGTTCTCGCCGTACTTGAAGGTCAGGAACGGGTACCAGACGTCGATGGCCAGCCTCTGGGCAAGGCCAAAGGTATGCACCACCAGGTACTTGCTGAGCTGGTCGAGCGCGAGCGCGACCAGCGCCGCGATGGAAAGAAGGCGCATACCCTGGGGTTCCTGTCAGTGCCGGAAGTGGCGCATTCCGGTGAAGACCATCGCCAACCCGGCCTCGTCGGCGGCGGCGATCACCTCGTCGTCGCGCATCGAGCCGCCCGGCTGGATCACCGCCGTCGCACCTGCGCCAGCCGCTTCCATCAGGCCATCAGCAAAGGGGAAGAAGGCGTCGGAGGCGACGACCGAACCCTTGGCGGGGCTCTCGGCAAGGCCGATCACGTCGGCCATGCGCTGCGCCTTGATGGCGGCGATGTTGGCGCTGTCCACGCGGCTCATCTGGCCCGCGCCGACACCCACGGTGGCACCGTCCTTGACGTAGACGATGGCGTTGGACTTGACGTGCTTGGCCACCTTCCAGGCGAACAGCAGGTCCTTCAGTTCCTGCTCGGAGGGCGCGCGCTTGGTCACGACCTTGAGGTCATCCAGCGTGATGTGGCCGGTATCCTTGTCCTGCAGCAGGAAGCCACCCGACACCTGGCGCCAGGTCAGCGCCTTTTCCAGCGGGTTGGCGAGGCCGCCGGTGGTCAGCAGGCGCAGGTTCTTCTTCTTCGCAAAGATCTCCTTGGCCGCGTCATCTGCCTCGGGCGCGATCACCACCTCGGTAAAGATGGCGCTGATCTCTTCCGCAGTCGCCGCGTCGAGCGGCTGGTTCAGCGCGATGATCCCGCCAAAGGCCGAGGTGCGGTCGCAGTCGAACGCGCGCTTGTATGCGTCGACCAGCGAGGTGCCGCGCGCCACGCCGCAGGGGTTGGCGTGCTTGATGATCGCCACCGCCGGGCCGTCGGCGGGCGCAAACTCACTGACCAGCTCGAACGCCGCGTCGGTGTCGTTGATGTTGTTGTAGGACAGTTCCTTGCCCTGATGCTGCTGGGCGGTTGCCACGCCCGGGCGCGAGGAGCCATCGGTGTAGAAGGCCGCCGACTGGTGCGGGTTCTCGCCATAGCGCAGGGTCTGCGCCAGCGTCCCCGCCACGGCGCGGCGGCGCGGGTTGGCTTCCTTCAGCGCATCCGCCATCCACGTCGACACGGCCGCGTCGTAGGCGGCGGTGCGGGCATAGGCGTTCAGCGCCAGCTTCTGGCGGAATTCGTAGGACGTGCTGCCGTCGTTCTCTTCCAGCTCTGCCAGCAGGGCGTGATAGTCCTCGACGTCCACGACCACATTGACGAAGGCGTGGTTCTTGGCTGCCGCGCGGATCATTGCCGGGCCGCCGATGTCGATGTTCTCGATGCACTCGTCATACTCCGCGCCCTTCGCCACGGTGGCCTCGAAGGGGTAGAGGTTGACCACCAGCAGGTCGATGGCGCCGATGCCATGCTCTTCCATCGCCATGACGTGCGCATCGTTGTCGCGCAGCGCCAGCAGGCCGCCGTGGACCTTGGGGTGCAGCGTCTTGACCCGCCCGTCCATCATCTCGGGGAAACCGGTGACTTCCGAGACGTCCTTCACCTCGAGCCCGGCCTCGCGCAGCGCATGGGCGGTGCCCCCGGTGCTCAGCAGTTCGATCCCGCGCGCGTAGAGGGATTTGCCGAGATCGACGAGACCGGTCTTGTCGGAAACCGACAGTAGGGCACGGCGGACGGGGTGGAGATCGCTCATTTGGGCATCCTCGGATATGGCAGCATATGCCGCGCGGCATAGACTATCTTGGCGGGAGATAGAACCATGTGTTTTGGGGCCCCGGCGCATGGCCGGGTTGTGCGAAACTCGCCAGAGAGCGTCCTTCGCAGTCCACTTCCCTCAAACAGCCGCCCGCGCCAGCACTTCCAGCCCGGCCACCAGGTCCGCCTCGGCCGTGTCCTCGGCGAAATCGTGGCTGATCCCGTTGATCGAGGGCACGAAAAGCATCGCCACCGGCATCAGGGCGCCGACGTTGGTGGCGTCGTGCAGCGCGCCCGAGGGCATCTTGCGCCACTTGCCCGGTGCGACGCTCGCCGCGCCGAGTTCCAATGCGCCGCGCAGTCCCGCGTCCATCACCACCGGCTCCAGCCCCAGCATCGGGCCATAGCTCAGCTTCATCCCCCGCGCCTCCGCGATCTCCTGCGCCGTGCTGCGGATGATCTCCTCCATCCGAGCAAGCCGGTCGGTATCGCCATCGCGCCACTGCATCGAGAAGGTCGCGCGCCCCGGCACGATGGAGCTCGCGTTCGGGTGCAGCGTCACGTGGCCGATGGTCCAGACCGTCGCGGGAGTCACCACGTTGCGGAACCGGTCGTTGATTGCCGACGAGAAGGCAGACATCGCCTGGAAGGCGTCGCGGCGCAGGTGCATCGGGGTGGTGCCCGCGTGGTTCTGCTGACCTCCAAAGGTCACGCGCATGTCGCGGATGCCGACGATATCGCTGACCACGCCGATCTTGTCGCCCTCTGTGTCGAGCCACGGGCCCTGCTCGATGTGCATCTCGATGAAGCCGGTGAACTGAGCCGGGTCGACGAAATCGCCGGCAAGGTCCGCCATCCGCGCGCGCGCCTCGGCAAAGGGCACGCCCGCGTGGTCGGTCAGCGTATCGGCCTTGGCGAGGTCGAGGTTGCCCGACCAGATCGCGCTGCCGGTGGTGACGCCGAACCGCCCCTCCTCGTCCTGGAAACTGACCACCGAGATCGGCGGACCGCCCACCTCTCTGCTTGCCCGCGCGACTTCCAGCGCCGCGATCACGCCCAGCGCACCGTCGAGCCATCCGCCTTCGGGCTGGCTGTCGGAATGGGAGCCCATCAGCAGCGACCGTTCCCCGGCGATGCCGAACAGGTTGCCGACCGGGTCGAAGTGCGGCGTCAGCCCTGCCTCCTCCATCCGCGCCGCCAGCCACCTTCGCGCCGCGATGTCGGCGTCGGAAAAGGCGGGCCGCACCACGCCCTTGTCCACCCCCGAGGCCCCGAAAGTGCGCAGGTGGTGCAGATCGGCAAGAAAGCGGTCCGGGTTCGCGGGGATCATGGCGGTCTCCTCAAATCGGGGTTGCCGGCACTATGGCGCGAAGCCCCGCGCCGGGGCAACGGGGCGGCGGAAATTCCCGCTCACGCGACAGGGGCTGCCAGAAGGCACCACCCCGGGGGCTGCCGACTTCCTCGGCACATCATCCCCTCACCTTGGACAAATGGCCTGCTGCCACTGGCCTCGCTGCCAAACCCGGCGTAAGAGACCCTGTAACGGTTACAGGAATTCTGATGTCCCATATTACCCTTGTCCGTCACGGTCAGGCCAATACCGAGGCCCGTGACGAGGTCAGCTATGACAAGCTCAGCCCCCTTGGCCACCAGCAGGCGGCATGGCTGGGCGATTACCTGCGCGACTCGGCCCATTTTCACCCGCGCGTCTATTGCGGCACCCTGATCCGTCACCGCGAAACCGCCCGGTCGATGGGCTTTGGCGACGAGGTGATTCAGGATGCCCGCCTGAACGAGCTGGAATACTTCAATCTCGCCAAGCTGATGGAAGAGCAGCACGGCCTGCCCCTGCCCACCGAGCGCGAGGAATTTGCTCGCCACATGCCCCGCGTCTTTGGCGCGTGGCAGGAGGACGCGCTGGAAAACCCGCCCGAAACCTGGGCGGACTTCGAGAGCCGCGTGCGGTCGGCGCTGGCCGAGATCGGCGCGGGGGACGGCCCGGCGCTGGTGGTCACCTCGGGCGGCCTGATCGGCATGGTGATGCGGCAGCTGCTGGATCTCGACGTCAGCGCGATGGCGCGGGTTTCGATGTCGATCATGAACACCTCGATGCACCGTCTGCGGCTGGTCGGCGACCAACTGAGCCCGGTGCTGTTCAACGCGGTACCGCACCTCGATCATCCCGATCGGCAGTTTGCACAAACCCACATGTGAGGACGAAGAAGATGAAGCTCTATTGCGGCAAGGGGACCATCTCGGTCGTCGTGTACCTCGCACTGACCGAGGCGGGCATCGCTTTCGAACCCGTCCGCGTCAACTTTGGCGAGGCGGAGCAGACCAAACCCGCCTACCACGCCATCAATCCCAAGGGCCGGGTGCCGGCGCTGGCGACGGACAAGGGCGTGCTGACCGAGACCGGAGCGATCCTCGACTACATCGCCGCGATTGCCCCCAACGCCGGACTGGTGCCCGCAGATGCCTTCGAGGCGGGCCGCATGCGCGAGTTGATGTACTATCTGGCCTCGACCATGCACGTGAACCACGCCCACAAGATGCGCGGCGCACGTTGGGCGACCGAGGAGAGCTCGTTCGAGGACATGCGGGCCAAGGTTCCCGAGACCATGGCGGTCAGCGCGGCCCATATCGAAGAGCGTTACGCGCTGTCGACCTATGTCCTCGGGGAGAGCCTGAGCCTGGCCGACCTCTATCTCTTCGTCGTCTGCGGCTGGCTGGCTGGCGACGGGGTGACCATCGCCAATTACCCCAAGATCGCCGCCTTCATCGAAGCAATGGAACAGCGCGAGTCGGTCAAGTCGGCACGCGAGGCCGGGCTGCTCTGACGCAGCCCGCCCGGGCTACATGATCTCGTCCTCGATATCGGTGGCCGAGATACCCAGCGCGTCGAGACCGTTCTCGAGGTGATCCGAGAGGTGCGGGGTGCCGATCAGGTAGTCCGCACAGGGAGTCGTCGCCTCGTTGCGCGCGGTCTCGATGGCCTCGGCAAGATCCTCGGGTTCGAAGCTGCCGCGCCCGATCCACATGACCGCGACCAGCTCGGCCTGCTCGTCCTCACTCATGCGGTCGATGAAGGCGCGAAACTCGGGTTCCGCGCGGGCCAGCTCGTGACCCATCAGCGCCACCTGGGCGATCTTGCTCGGAGAAATTTCCAGCATCCTGAACTCCTTGTCCGGCCGGGGCCCGGCCACTCAGATGCCGGTATCATGGCATCGAATCGCGGCGCGGCGCAAACCCCGGCGTTGCCATTTCGGCTGCTCCACAACGTCGCGCATGCCGCCATATCCGCGCCCGAAAACCGGCGACATCGCGGGCGGGATTCGCGCTAGAGTGAGGTCATGATGTTCGACCTGCCACACCCCGATACGCTCTATGCCGCGCTGCTGTCCCGCGATTCCGCCTACGAGGGTCGCGCTTATGTCGGCGTGACCTCCACGGGTATCTTCTGCCGCCTGACCTGCCCGGCCCGGAAGCCCAAGCGAGAGAACTGCCGGTTCTATCCCTCGGTCGCTGCCTGTCTCGATGCCGGGTTCCGGCCTTGCAAGCGATGTCACCCGATGACGCCCGAGGCCGAGGGCGATCCCTCGGTCACACGGCTGCTGGCCGCTTTGCAGGCCGATCCGGCCCGTCGCTGGCGCGAGGAGGACCTTGCCGCGATGGGCCTTGACCCCTCGACCGTGCGGCGGGCGTTCAAACGGCAGTTCGGCTGCACGTTCCTCGACATGGCTCGCCGGTTCCGGATGCGGGCCGGGCTGGAGACGCTGGCGCGCGGCGCACCGGTGATCGAAGCACAGCTCGACGCGGGCTTCGAGAGCCCCAGCGCCTTTCGCGCCGCCTTTGCGCGGCTCACCGGGCTAACCCCGGGCGCCTTCGCGGCCAGGGGCTTGCTTCAGGCGGACTGGATCGACACCGTGCTGGGGCCGATGATTGCCGTGGCCGACGACAACCACGTCCACCTGCTGGAATTTGCCGAACGGAAGGCCCTGCCGACCGAGCTCAAACGGCTTCACGCCATGACCCGGGGCCAGATCGGCTTTGGCCGCCCCGGCCCGACCGAGATGGCGGCGGAACAGCTGACATCGTTCTTTGCGGGCACCTGTCCGACCTTCTCGGTGCCGCTCGCCTATCACGGCAGCGCCTTTGCCGGTGCCGTCTGGGATGCGCTGCAGTCGATCCCCGCAGGTGAGACCCGCAGCTATTCCGAGGTCGCCGCGGGGATTGGACGCCCCGACGCGGTGCGCGCCGTTGCGCGGGCGAACGGGGCGAACCAGATTGCCATCCTGATCCCCTGCCACCGGGTGATCGGCGCCGATGGCTCGCTCACCGGCTACGGCGGCGGGCTTTGGCGCAAGCAAAAGCTGATCGAGGTCGAACGCCAGTACCGGACCGAAAGGGCCCAGACCGCCTGAACCGGAGCGTCAGGCTGTTTCCCAGCTCGCACGCTCGGATGCCAGCCGTGCCCTCAGCCAAGCCGCGAAGCGGCGCGGTGCGGTCCGCGACAGGGTGCCCGGCATCCCGACCAGCCAGATGGCGAGGCCGGTCGTGACCCTGCGCGGAAACGGACGCACCAGCGTGCCGCGTGCGATCGGATCCGCCGCGATGGTATCCCACGCTATGGCAACACCCCGCCCGGTCATGGCCGCATCGAGGCAGAGGCCGGCATCGCCGTGGTCCGGCCCGGGCTGCATGTCCCCCAGCGCCAACCCCTCCGCCGCCAGCCAGGCCTCCCAGCTTTCAAGGTGGTCGCGCTCGCGGATCAGAGGCACCTGCGCAAGGTCCGCCGGGGACGAAAGCCGTGGCAGTAGCGAGGGCGCGCAGACGGGAAAGTAGCTGTAGAGGTGCAGTTGCTCGCAATCGAGGCCGGGCCAGGGCTTGCGCCCGATCCGCAGGCACAGGTCCACGTCCTCGACCCGCAGGTCGACGATGCGGTCGGTCGGTTCGATCCTGATCCGGATCTCGGGGTTCTCGGCCTCGAAGTCCGATAGCCGCCAGATCAGCCACCGGCTGGCCAGCAGCGGCGCGGCCGAGATCGTCAGGCTGCAGGTGTCGGGCCGCAGCACGGCGGCCGCATCCGAGAGGCGCGCGAACCCGGCCTGCAAGTGCGGCAGCATTTCGGCCCCGAGTTCGGTCGGCGACATGCCCTGCGGCCCGCGAATGAACAGGGGGCGTCCCGTCGCTGTTTCGAGCGCTTGCAGCCGCTGGCTAACCGCACCCGGAGTAATGCCCAGCGCATCGGCAGCGGCCCGCAATGTCCCGAGGCGGCCGATGGCCTCGGCCGCGCGCAGACCGGAAAGGGGCAGGCGATTGAGCTGATCCATTCAGAAAACCTAAACAAGGTATCTGAAGAAGTCGATCTATGTCTGCACATCGGCGTGGTAATGATCACGCCATGCTAAACACACTCAGATATCTTCCTTGGTTCTGGCCAACCTGCCCTCGCGTAGAGGACTGCCCCGGCAGGTCATGGCGGCGTAATCCGCTGGCTCATCCCGCTCTGCGCCGGATGACCGAGCGGGAGCTGGCCGACCTGCCCTTCGATCCGGCCCGCGTACTGCCGGAGTGACAGTGTTCAGGACTTGACCACCCTGTCCATCGGCAACCCGCGTTTCTGAATCGCGTTGCGGGTGTCGACTATGGGGAGGCCCAGCGCCACCAGCGCCGCGTAGTCCACCGCATCGTGATCGGTCGAGATCAGGATGGCATCGAACCCCGCCGCCGCGACCTCTTCGGGCGCGATGGCCTGACGGCCCACGAGATCAGGATAGTCGCGCATGGGCGGGATCGCGGGCACATGCGGATCGAGGTAGTCGACCTCTGCCCCTGCCTCCACCAGCAGCTCCATCAGCCGTACCGAAGGGCTCTCGCGCATGTCCGAGACATTCTTCTTGTAGGCGATACCGACGATCAGGATACGCGACCGGCTGAGGCCCTTGCCCGACGCGCGGTCCAGCGTTTCGCGCAGCCGGTTGACCACGTAGAGCGGCATGTTCGAGTTGATCTCGCCCGCAAGCTCGATGAACTTGGTCGAGAGTTCGTACTCCCGCGCCTTCCACGTCAGGTAGAAGGGGTCGATCGGGATGCAATGCCCGCCAAGACCCGGACCCGGATAGAACGGCATGAAGCCGAACGGCTTGGTCGCGGCGCCGTCGATCACCTCCCAGATGTCGATGCCCATGGCGTCGTAGATCACCTTGAGCTCGTTCACGAGCGCGATGTTCACCGCCCGAAAGATGTTCTCGGTGATCTTCACCGCCTCGGCAGTCTGAGTTGTCGAGACCGGCACGACGCGATCCACCGCGATCTGGTAGAAGGCGGTCATCGCCTGCCCGGCGGCCTCGCCATCGCCCGCCACGATCTTGGGGATGGTCGCGGTCCGATAGGTGGCATTGCCCGGATCCTCGCGCTCGGGCGAGAAACCGAGGAAAATTTCTTCGCCCGCCTTCAGCCCCGAGGTTTCGAGAATGGGTTTCATGACCTCGACCGTGGTGCCGGGATAGGTCGTCGATTCCAATACGACCAAGGTGCCGGCAGACAGATGCGCCGCGATGCTTTCGCAAGTGCGCACCACGTAACCAAGATCGGGGTCGCGGGTCTTGGACAGCGGGGTCGGCACGCAGATCACGATCACATCCATGTCCGAGAGCGCGGCGAAGTCGGTGGTCCAGCCCAGTTTGCCCGCATCGTGAAGGCGGGCAATGTCGGCGCTATTCACCGCCTCGATGTAGCTCTGATGTGCGTCGAGCTGGGCCATCTTGCCGGGATCGATGTCAAATCCCGTTGTCGCGAGGCCCCGATCCGCGCAGGTGACCGCGAGGGGCAGACCCACGTATCCCAGACCGATCACCCCGATCCGCGCCGACCTGTTTTCAAGCCGTGCGAGCAACTCGCCCAGATGAGACTCTGCCAAGGGAGTTCCTGCCCTTCCTGAAACCCGACGCCACGCGGGCCGATCTTCGGCCAGCGTGGCGACAAGGTAAATGGTTGTCGGGAAAAAATCGGGTGCCCCGCCAGCCCCCCGGCAGGGCACCCAGCTGCGGTTACTGATCCGCCGGCTTGGACAGCCGTGCGATCTCGTCGTCGAGATCCTGCTGGTAGGCCGGGATGCTCCCGCTCTCGTCCAGCATCGCCGCGGATTTCTTGAACTGCTCCAGCGCGTCTTCGGTCCGGCCCGCCGCGGCAAGCGCCTTGGCATAGTGGTATTGGACCGTCGGATCGTTGGCCAGCGCGTCGGAGGCCGCCTTGAGGTACGGCAGGGCCTCTTCCACGTTACCCTGGCGGAAAGCGATCCAGCCGTAGGTGTCCTGCAGGGCCGGGGTCTCGGTCCCGCGCAGACGGCGGGCAACGGCATAGGCCTTTGCGAGGCTCGCCTCGTCCTGACGGTTGTCCGCCAACAGGCTCGCCAGGTTGTTGGCCACCACCACCGAGTTTGAATGCGTCTCGTACAGCTCTTCATAGAGCTTGATAGCCGCTTCGATGTCGCCGCTGCGTTCGACTTCCTGAGCCATCGAAAGCTTCAGCTCGGCCGAGTCCGGGTTGGCCTCCATCGCCTCACGCAGGGTCTCCGATGCCTTCTCGGTATCGCCCTTGAGCAGGTAGAGCCGGTGCAGCGTAGCCCAGAGCCGCGGTTTCTGCGGGTTCTGCGTGACCAGATCGCGATAGATCGCCTCGGCCTCGTCCGGACGCTGAAGGGCAACAAGGGCGCCGGCCTTCAGGTAAGTGTAATCCGGGTCGCCGGGTGCGTCCTTCAGCAGATCCTCGACAAAGTTCAGGGCACCTTCGGGACCATCGGTCGAGGCACGGGTGCGGAAGATCGCGATGTTCGCGGCCTTCTTGGTGCCCGGGTTCCCTTCGACGCCCTGCAGCATCGCGACGAGGTCTTCGTTGCGGTTCTGACCAGCCAGCGACTGGGCCTGAAGCGAGAGCGCGGCGTTCGTGGCCTGATCCGTCCCCAGTTCGTTCAGCCGGGTGATCACGCCCTTGGCCTGCGCCCAGTTCTCCATCTTGATGTAGAGACCGCCCAGCATCGCCAGCAGTTCGAGGTTGTCGGGATTGGCCCGCAGCGACTCGATCAGAACGCTTTCTGCCGGCAGCATCTGCTCTTCGGCCATCAGGTAACGGGCATAGCGCAGCGTTTCCGTCGGCGCGTCGCGAGAGGCCTCCATGGCCTGCGACAGCATCTCGGCCATCAGCTCCTTATTGCCCTGACGCTCGTAGGCCGAAGCCATGAGGGTCATCAGCGAGGCATCTTCCGGGCTGTTGCTGAGCGCATCGCGCAGCAGGACGATGGCATCGTCGGTCTTGTCGTCCTGGATCAGCCAGTTGGCCTTGAGCTTGCTCGCTTCAGGGTTGGCCGAGTCCACCGACAGGACGTTTTCGACAAGCCGTCGCGCTTCGACCATGTTGCCCTGCTGCGCGTACATCCGCGCGAGGTCAACCTTGACGTTGTTCAGTTCGGGCGAGGCCGCTTCACCTTCGGCGGGCTGGTTCTCGTCCACCACGGCCTGCATGTCAGCAATCGCTCCGGCAAGGTCACCACCGCGATACTTGAGCTGGGCAAGCTGCGCCTTGAACATCATCGGCGGCAGGCGCCCATCGCTCAGGACGCGCTCGAGTTCCGCAGTGGCCGCTTCGGGGCCACGGAACTGCAGGACAAAGCTGATCAGCTGGCTGGTCTTGGCCGGATCGTCAGACTCGGCCTCCTTGCGCAGGAACGCTTCGGCAGCATCGAGGTCATTGTGCTTGACGTAGAAGGACAGCAGCGCCTGCTTGATCTCCGGGTTTTCGGGGAACACGCTGACGGTGTTCTCCAATTCGGCGCGCAGGTTGTCGGTATCGCCGAGTCGATCCAGAACGCTGAGACGGAAGCGGTAGAGTTCGTATTCCTTGGGCGAGGCTTCGATGGCCTTCTGAAGCTGGCTCAGCGCCTCTTCCCACTGCTGCTTGCGCACCAGGTCATCGATCAGGACCTTGCGGGCCGAAACGAGGCTGCTGTCCTGTTCCAGCAACTCACGCGCCTTGACCACACCGGCCTGCATCGCCGCATCATCCTTGGCGTCCATCGCCGAGAGGTACTGCTGCGTGTTGTTCAGGGACATCGCTTCGAGGTTGGCCGGCTCGATTTCCAGGGCCTGCTCCGAATGCTTCTTGAGCTCGGCCATGTCGTAGTTTTCCAGTGCCATCTCCGAGAGCGCGATCTGAGCCTCGAAGTTCTGCGGCTCCTGCTCGGCGACGGTCAGGTACTGGCTGTAGGCCGTCCGGTCGTTGCCGCCGTCGCGCAGGATACGGGCGAAGGCAAGGCGCGCGGGCACATGCTCGTTGTTGAGCTTGAGCGCGTTTCTCAGTTCGATGGTGGCGCGTTCGATGTCGCCCTTGTCGATAAGTTCAAGACCGCTCTTGAAGTGCTCTTCGGCCCGCTCTTCCGAGCTGTCGCAGGCCGCGAGGGCAAGGAACGACAGCAGCAGCACGAGCACGAAGACAAGGGAAATCCGTTCACGGGCCATGAATCGACCCTCAACCTGGAAAGACATAGCTATCCCCGAATAAACTTATACGTGTCCGGATCGGGTTAGCACCCGGTTCCGCGCAAAACAACGATTAGGGTGCGAACGATGATCTTGATATCGAGCCACAGGGACAAATCTCGGTGATACTCAGTATCGTAGGCCGCCCGCGCCGCGAAGGTCGTGCCATTGCGGTCGGAGACCTGCCAGTTGCCCGAAACACCGGGACGCAGCAGGTAGTAGGCAACGCCCGGATAGATCGGCATCTGCTCGATCATCATCGGACGTGGCCCGATCAGGGACATGTCGCCCTTGAGCACGTTGATCAGCTGGGGAAGTTCGTCGAGGGAGCTGTTGCGCAGGAGCTTGCCAAGGCGGGTGATCCGCGGATCGTTGCGGAGCTTCTGGTTGGCTTCCCACTCGGCGCGCGCGGCGCTGTCGGAAGCGAGGTAGCTCTCAAGCGATGCCTTGGCGTTGGGGATCATCGTGCGGAGCTTGTAGATACGGAAGATGCGGCCATGACGGCCGACACGGTTTTGCGTATAGAACGGGTTGTGCCCATCCATCGCCACCAACACCGCCAGGAACACGATGATCGGCAGGACGATGGGCAGGGATAGGACTACGAGGAGCACGTCCAGGCCACGTTTGACGGAGCCTGCGTATAGCTTCGTCAGACCGTTGGGTGCTTCACTGAACGCGCTGGCGACAGGGGTCGCGCCACGATGGTTCACGTCGTTAACTTGCAATGTCATACGCTTCACTAACTACCAGAACCCCTGATCGCCAAAACACCGGCGTAGGCGGCTCACATGAAAAATTACGGTTCCGGCCTTATTCTGGCCACGATTCACCACTCGACGACGGAACCGTGTCTCAAAATGCGATTCTTGGCAACCGATTCGAGCGTATTCATACCTTCGCAGGGGACTGTAACGCTTTGAAAAAGCTATTGTCGATCATTCGTTAACATTCAGCACCAAAAACGGCCTGAATGCCCACTGCAAGACCACATTCAGAACGTGCAACCGGCAAAATACCGCCATATGTCTGATTTACATGGATTTACTGTGTTCGTCTGTCTTGCATGCCGGGACAACGCCACTCCGGGATTGCAACTTTTCAGAGAAATCAGCACAGTAGCCTCACGCAAATGAAGATTAGCAGGTTGGCATCGAACGGGTTTTCGAGAAATGTTACTGCAGGAAGGCAGTGCCTTGTTACGCGCTGCGTCCCGTTCACCGGTTGTGCCAGTCAATGTGCGAGTAAAGAGTTTGAGTAGGCAACCAAGATTTGCGAGGGGTCCGCAGGGACCAGCCCGGCGTCTTGCATTCGGGTGCGCGCGCACGCACACCCGTCGGACGATGCCCGAGTCGATCGGAAAAATCTTGCTGTGAACGAATTCTACCTGAGCTACTTCGGTCTTAACCAGAGGCCGTTCACCCTGTTGCCGGACCCGGAGTTTCTCTACTGGTCCGACCAGCACCGTCGCGGCTATGCCGTGCTGGAGTACGGGATCATGTCCCGCGCGCCGATCACCATCCTCACCGGTGAGATCGGGGCCGGAAAGACGACTCTTCTGCAAAAGCTGCTGGGTCAGGTCGAGGCGGGCGTGACCATCGGCCTGATCTCGAACGCACAGGGCAACCGCGGCGAGATCCTGCAATGGGTCCTGAACGCACTTGACGTGCAGTTCGACCAGAACGCCAGCTACGTGCAGAACTTCCAGAAGCTTCAGGACTTCCTGGTCGACGAATATGCCCAGGGTCGGCGCGTGATCCTCGTGTTCGACGAGGCCCAGAACGTCTCGATCGAAGGTCTCGAAGAACTGCGGATGCTGACTAACATCAACTCCAATAAGGACGAGCTGATCCAGCTCATACTCGTCGGTCAGCCCGAGCTGCGCGACCTGATCCGCGACCCCCGCATGAACCAGTTGGCCCAGCGCGTCGCCGCGAGCTTTCACCTGAACCGGATGAGCAAGGACGGCACCCAGGCCTACATAGAACACCGGATGCGCACGGCGGGCGGGACCGGCAACGAGTTCACCTCCGAAGCGGCCGAACTCATCTTCAAGGCGACCAACGGCGTGCCGCGCCTGATCAATCAACTTTGTGACTTCGGCCTGCTCTATGCATGGACCGATGATTCCCGCGAAGTCGAGGAACGGCTGATCCGTTCCGTCCTCGACGATGGTACGTTTTTCTGGGCCGACAGCAGGCCCGTGGAGACCGAGTAACGATGTCCGACCTGCGCTATTACCTATCCCTGTTCCTGCGGCGTCTGCCGGCCTTCCTTCTGGTCGCTGCGGTGATCAGCGCCATCTCGGTGGTCGTCGCCGTCACCCTGCCCCCTGCCTACGAATCCCAGACCCGGCTGTTCGTCGAGGCCTCGCAGATTCCAGACGCGCTGGCGCCCAGCACGGTGTCGATGCCGGGGCAGGAACGCCTGCAGCTGATCGAACAGCGCCTGCTGACCCGCCCGAACCTGCTGGATATCGCCAAGCGTCTGAACGTGCTGGAAAACCAGTCGTCGATGACCCCTGACGAGATCTACGAGGCCATGAACGCCCGCACCAAGATCCGGATGCAGGCGGGCCGCAACGAAGTGTCGCTGATGACCATCAGCTTCGAGGCGCGCAGCGGTCAGCTGGCCGCCTCGGTCCTGAACGAATACCTGCGCCTGATCCAGGAAAGCGACCTGTCCCTTCGCCAGGGCCGTGCCGGCAAGACGCTCGACTTCTTCGAGCTCGAAGTCGACCGGCTGGGCAAGGAGATGCAGAACGCCAGCGGCAAGATCCTGAACTTCAAGAACGCCAATGCCGATGCGCTGCCCGACAGCCTCGACTTCCGCCAGCAGCAGCGCGCGTCGCTGCAGGAACGACTGGAAGATGCCGAGCGCGAGATTTTCCGGCTGAATTCCCAGCGGCAGCAGCTGATCAGCCTGTTCAACGACACCACGAACGCATCCGGCGTGGTGCCGCAGACCCCCACCGAGCAGGCCCTGGCCAAAGCCCGGTCCGAGCTGGAATCCGCGCTGCTGGTCTATTCCGAGACCAACCCGCGGGTGAAGATGCTGCAGAAGAACGTGGCCAAGCTCGAGAAGGACGTCGAGAACGCGCGCGCGTCGGTCAAGACCGACGACTCCAGCGCAGGCCCCGAAACCGGCAACCCCGCGCTCGACCTGCAACTCGCCGAGATCGACACCCGCGTGAAGGCGCTTCAGGAACAGAAGGCATCGACGGAACAGAAGATCGCCGAGCTGACGACCACGATCGACCGCACCCCGGCCAATGCCATCATGCTCGAAGACCTGATGCGCGACTACGAGAACGCCCAGGCCCAGTACAATGCCGCCGTGGCACGTCTGGCCCAGGCCTCGACCGGCGAGCGGATCGAAGTGCTGTCGCGCGGCGAGCGGCTGACGGTGATCGAACAGCCTTCAGTGCCCAGCACGCCCACCAAGCCCGCCCGCAAGAAGATCGCGGCCGCCGGGTCGGCTGCCGGTATACTGCTGGGTTTCGGCCTGATCGCCCTGATCGAGTTGATGAACACGGCACCGCGCCGCCCCGAGGACATTATCCGCAAGCTGGAAATCTGGCCGATGGCGGCGATCCCCTACACCCGGACGCGCCGAGAGATCGTTCTTCAGCGCGGGCGAAAACTTGCCGCAATTCTCGTTATCCTTGTCGGCGTCCCCGTGGCCGTCTGGGCCGTGCACGTCTACTATCTGCCGCTGGATCTGCTGGCGGACAAAGTCATGAACAAGCTGGGCGTCAGACTGTGACCCCCGGCATCGCAACCTGTTAAAGAGGCGGAGTTCCGGTTATGGACCGTTTGCAACAAGCGATCAGCAAGGCGCGGAAAGACCGCGAGACCGCCACGTCGGATGTCGCCGGCGCGGCGCCCCGGATGCCCGCGCGCGCTGCGGCCCCGGCAGAGGCCAGCGCCGCGACGACAGACCTCGGCCTGCTCTGGGGTGAGTTCTCGCCGCTGCAAATTCCGCAGAACGCGATCACCGAGAACCGGCTGGTGGCCTACAACTCCGGCGACTCGGCAATCCCCTTCGACATGCTCCGCACCAAGGTGCTGCAGCAGGCTCGCAAGAACGACTGGAAGCGGATCGCGATCGTGTCGCCCGAGAGTGGCGCGGGGAAAACGACCACTGCCGCCAACCTTGGCCTCAGCTTCAGCCGGATGCGCGAGAAACGCGTCGTGGTCATCGACTTCGACATGCGCCGCGCCGGGCTGGCCCGCGTTCTGGGCCAGCGCTGCAAGACCAGCATGTCCGACGTGCTCGAGCGCCGCATTCCCTTCTCTCAGCACGGGCTTTGCCACGATGGCAACGTCGTCTTTGGCCTGAACCGCGAGCGTGTGGTGAACCCCTCCGAACTGCTGCAGAACCCGATGAGCCGCGACGTGCTGGACGAGATCGAGGAAGTCTACCAGCCCGACCTGATGCTGTTCGATACCCCGCCGCTGATGGTGAGCGATGACAGCTACGGCTTCCTTGAATCGGTGGATTGCGCCCTGCTGATCGCCGCCGCCGAAAAGACCCCGATGGAGCGCATCGACGTGGCCGAACGGCAGCTGTCGGAACTGACCAACGTCATGGGCATCGTGCTGAACCGCTGCCGCCATACCACCGGCGCGCACGGCTACGAGAACGAGTACTACTGAGCCGCTCGGACCGCGATCTGTCAGGTGACCTGAAAACAAGAACGCTCTCGCAGGAACCTGCGAGAGCGTTCTTGTTTTCGAAGGGTCGATCTTATTCCGCGGCCGCCTGCAGTATGGTTCTGGTCGGGAAGGGAATGTCGACACCATTGGCATCCAGCGCTTCCTTGACCTTGCGGGTCATGTCGGTCTGGAAGGCGTAGGCATCGGAATTCTTGCACCAGACCCGAACGGTGAAATCGACCGAGAAGTCACCAAGGTTGCTGACCTGGATGAAGGGGTCGGGCTCCTTCAATGCGCGCGGGTCGGCCATGATGGTCGACATGATGGTGTCTTCGGCGGATTTAAGGTTCGCACCGTACCCGACCCCGAACACCCACTGCACCCGGCGCGTGGGATTGACCGAGTAGTTGATGATCGTGTTTCCCCAGACCTCGGAGTTCGGGATGATGATCTGGACGTTCTGAAGGTTGGCAAGCTCGGTATAGTTCAGGGTGATGTTCTTTACCGTACCCGTGTTGCCGTTGACGTCGACGAAGTCGCCGGTCTTGATCGGGCGGAAGAAGATCAGCATGACGCCGGCGGCCACGTTCGACAGGGTGCCCTGAAGCGCAAGACCGATGGCCAGACCCGCGGCACCGAAGAGCGCGACGATGGAAGTCGTCTGCACCCCGAAGGTGTTCAGGACGAAGATCACCGAGAAGGCGATGATCACGTAACGCAGGATCGAGCCGAGGAAATCGAACAGGGTGGAATCGAGCTGGGCATAGCGGTTGCCGATCGCGGTAACGCGCCGGTGCGCCCAGGCCGCGAAAATCCAGCCGACCAGCAGGATCGCGATCGCGGCCAGCACCGAACCGGCTGCCGAGGCCAGAAATTCGAGCGTCAGCAGATCGCCAAAGGTCTTCCCGTTCCAGATTTCGGTTTTCAGGAGGTTGTCGACTTCTTCCATCAGTTCTCCGCCAGGCTGTCCATTTTTCTAGCGAGTTTTGCGTCCTGTGAACTCAGGCCGTCCACGTCATGCGTGGTCAGCACCACATCGACGGTCTTGTACACATTGCACCACTCGGGGTGATGGTTCCATTTTTCGGCCCAGAAGGCCACCCTTGTCATCCAGCCGAAGGCGCAGACAAAATCCTCGAACACGAAGGTCTTCGAGATGGCATCCCGCCCGTCGACCATGGACCAGCCATTGGCGAAGAGCGGTTCCAGCAAGGGTTTTCGGGTCTCCTCCGAAAGTTTCTCCGTCATTCCTGCTCCTCCACGTTTGCCTTTCTGAACGGGCCATAGTCCGTCAGGATTTCGATTTCTTCGGCCACCGCCTCGCGCTCGGCTTCGAGGTAGCGCTCGATGGCGTTGGCAAAGCCGGGGTCGCCGACCCAATGCAGGCTATGCGTCTGTGTCGGCAGGTAGCCGCGGGCCAGCTTGTGCTCGCCCTGGGCACCGGCCTCGACGCGGCTCAGCCCGTGACCAAGGGCAAAGTCGATGGCCTGATAATAGCACAGCTCGAAGTGCAGGCACGGGTGATGCTCGATGCAGCCCCAGTAGCGCCCGAAAAGCGTGTCGCGCCCGATGAAGTTGAGCGCCCCGGCAACATAGCGCCCGTCGCGCTCGGCCAGCACCAGCGCGATGTCGTCACGCAGCCGCTCCTGAGCAAGGTTGAAAAAGGCGCGCGTGAGATAGGGTGAACCCCATTTGCGCGCACCGGTGTCCTGGTAGAACTGCCAGAAGGCATCCCAGTGCTCGGGGCGCAGCTGATCCCCCGTGTAGGTGCGGATGACACCGCCAAAGGCCTGGGCCTGCTGACGCTCCTTTCGGATGTTCTTGCGCTTGCGCGAGGAGAGGCTGGCGAGGAACCCGTCAAAGTCGCCATAGCCGTCATCCTCCCAGTGGAATTGCTGGGTGGCGCGGGGCATCAGCCCCATCTTCTCACCCGCCTCGGCCTCGGACCGGGTGCAGAAGGTCGCGTGCAGCGAGGAGATGCCGTTGTTAGCCGCCAGCTGCACCGCACCCTGGATCAGCGCGGGCATCCCGATCTCCTCGTACCCCGGCCGCACGAGGAACCGGCGGCCGGTGGCGGGGGTGAAGGGAACGGCGATCTGCAGCTTGGGGTAATAGTGCCCACCTGCCCGCTCGTAGGCATGGGCCCAATTATGGTCGAAGATGTATTCGCCCTGGCTGTGCGACTTCAGATACATCGGCGCACAGGCGATCATCATCCCGTCGAGGTAGGCGGCAAGGTACTGCGGCTGCCAGCCTGACCGGCCCCCGACGGACCGGCTGTCTTCCAGCGCGGCCAGGAAACGATAGGTCGTGAAGGGATCACGCGGCGCGGCGCCATCCGCGACTTCGGGACAGGCGCAGGCATCCCACGCCTCCTCCCCGATCTGGGCAAGCGACGTCACGATCTGGATTTCGATTTGAGCCTGGTCCATCTGGTCCCCGTCGCGCCTGCCCCTTATGTGTGGCACCGCGTCCCGGGTTCAACCCGGGATAACGGCCTGATATCCCTCGAAGGTCACATTATCGGCGATGCGCCGCGCCTCTGCCTCGGCCTCGGGCGAACGGATCGTCCAGCAGAGGATCGGCGTGCCGCCGGATTTCAGTTCGGCCACCCTGTCCCGCCCCAGATCCTTCGCCTCGTGGCTGATGAAGGATGCGCCGACGCGGTCGAAGTCGGGGATGCCCCTCAGGTGCTCGCAGATCTCGGGGGAGAGCGGCCAGTCATCCGGATCGTAGGCCGAGGTCACCAGGCCACGCGGCAGATGAGGCGCGATCCGCGCCATTTCGGCGATACTGTTGGGATTGAACGACATCAGCGCCACCGGGCCCTTGTAGCCGTCCAGCGCGCTTGCGGCCGCGGCTTCCAGCGGGCCGACATCCGGGCCCATCGCCCCGTCCTGATCCTTGAGCTCGATCAGCAGCGGAACCTGGCCCGCGACGATGTCGAGCACCTTGGCGAAGCTCGGAACCGTCTCGCCATCTCCGTGGGACAACGCGATGCCCGCAAGGGCCGCAGCCGTATTCTGGCGCACGGTGCCCTCCGCCCCGGTCAGGCGCGCGAGGGCGTAGTCGTGAAAGACGACGGCCTGCCCGTCAGCGGTCAGCTGAAGGTCGATCTCGATCCCGTAACCATTGGCGATGGCCGCGCGAATGGCGGCTCGGCTGTTCTCGGGGCGCCCGGCGGCCTTGTCGTGGAAGGCACGGTGGGCGATCGGGCTTTGCAGGAACGCTGCAGGCAGGGCAGGTGTCATCGGATCTGAAAGATGCCTTCAATCTCGACCGCAACGCCCCGCGGAAGGGCGGCAGCGGACACCGCCGAGCGCGAATGGCGACCGGCATCGCCCAGCACGGCGACGAGGAAGTCGGAGGCGCCGTTGATTACCTCGGGCTGGTCGCGGAAATCCTCGGTCGAATTCACGAAACCGGTCAGCTTGACCACCCGCACCAGTCGGTCGAAGTCGCCGCCACAGGCCGCGCGGACCTGCGCCAGCAGCGACATGGCACAGCGCTTGGCCGCCGCCGCGCCTGCCGCACTGTCGAGGTCGCGGCCTACCTTGCCGATGATCGGACCGTTCTCGTCCGCCGAGATCTGCCCGGAGACGTAGAGCGTGTCACCCACCCGGACAAAAGGAACGTAGTTCGCCGCCGGGGCGGGGGCGTCGGGCAGGGTCACGCCCAGTTCGGCCAGTTTCGCTTCGATGCTCATCGCGTCCTCTCTGTCATCCGGAGTCGCGCGCACGCTAACGTCGCGCGCGACCCGCGAAAAGGAGAAAGCTCAGCCTTCCCGGAATGCCTTGGCAAAGAACGCCACGAAGGGCTCGATGAGATAGGCCAGCGGTGTGCGGTCATTGGTCCGGATGAAGGATTCGACCGGCATCCCGGGGATCAGGACCGACCCTTCGGGCAACTTGGCCTGCTCGCCTTCGTTCAGCGCAATCTCGGCTCTGTAGAAGGACACACGGCTGTTGGTATCCTCGAAGGCGTCCGCCGAGAGCTTGGTCACGGTGCCGAAGATCTCCGGCATCTTGCGCTGGTCGAAGGCCGAGAAGTGCAGCATGACCTCCTGCCCCACGGTGACCTTGTCGATGTGGATCGGCTCGATCCGCGCGGCGATGATCAGCGGGCGGTCTTGCGGCACGAGGTAGAGCACCGGGTCGGCAGCCCGGATCACCGAGCGCGGCGTATGGACCTGCAACCCGTAGACGATGCCGGAAACCGGTGCCTTGATATCGAGGCGCGCAAGGCGTTCCTGCAGCGACCGGCGCTGTTCGGCCAGTTCCAGTTCGCGGTACTGGAGGTCGCGAAGCCGCGTGATGGCTTCCTCGCGCTCTGTCGTCTCAAGGTTCATGATCTGGATGTCGATCTCGGTGATGCGCCCCTCGGCCTCGGCCTTGCCGGCGGCGAGTTCACCCAGCGACCCTTCGAGGTCGGCAGTCGTGCGCTGGAGATTAAGCACCGTCCCGGCTTGTGCGAGGCCACGGTCCAGCAGCGATTGCTGGTTGGTGAGTTCAACCTCGATCAGTTCAAGCTGGCGATTGAGCGACGTCTGCTGCGCCTCGATCCCCTCGATCTGGTTGGTGATCTGGGACTGGCGCTTTTCCAGTTGCTCGCGCTCCCGCTCGATGGATTCCCGGCGGGCCTGGAACAGGTTCTGCTGCCCCTCGACCAGCTCGGCGACCTCGGGCCGGTCGGCCGCGATCTTCAGCAGTTCGGGATCGAAGGTTATATTGTCTTCGCCGTTCTGCTCGGCCTGCAGCCTGCCGTTCCGCGCCATCAGCTCGAACAGCTGGCCTTCGACGATGATAAGCTCGGATTTCAGCTGGGTCGGGTCGAGGCGGATCAGGATCTCTCCTTCCTCGACCGAGTCGCCCTCCTCGACGAGGATCTCCTCGACCACACCGCCGTCAGGGTGCTGCACCACCTGCCGGTTGCGTTCCACTTCCAACCGGCCCGGCGCGATCACCGCGCCCGCGATGGTGGTCATCGCGGCCCAGGTGCCAAAGCCACCGACAAGGACCAGCAGCGAAATGAAACCGATCAGCAGATGCGTCCGCGCAGACCAGCCCTTCTGGTTCGACAGCTCGTTGGAAGGCCGGTTCATTGCACACCTCCCATCGCGGCGGTCTTCTGCAGTTCCTCGTGGTTCACCACCATTTCGCGCAGGACCTTGTCCTTGGGACCAAAGGCCGCGCGGGTTCCGTGGTCGAGCACGAGGAGCATGTTGCACTCCTGGATGGCTGCCGGACGGTGCGCCATGATCAGGCAGGCGCGCCCCTCGGCCTTGATCGACCGGATGGCCTGGTTCAGTGCCATGGACCCGTCATTGTCGAGGTTTGAGTTTGGTTCGTCCAGGATCACGATGACCGGATCGTCATAGAGCGCGCGGGCCAGCGCGATGCGCTGCATCTGCCCGCCTGACAGGCGTCCTCCGCTGGCCGAAACCCGGGTGTCGTAGCCGTCAGGCAACTGCACGATCATATCATGGGCGGCGGCCTTCTTGGCCGCTGCAACCACCTTTTCGGCGTCCGGCTCGGGGCTCAGCCGCGCAATATTCTCGGCAATGGTGCCGTCAAACAGCTGCACCCGCTGCGGCAGGTAGCCGATGTGCTGGCCCAGCACGTCGGGCGCATATTGGTCAAGCCCGGCACCATCCAGCCGGACGATGCCGCCGGCTGCGCGCCAGACACCGGTCAGGGCCCGTGCGAGAGTGGACTTGCCGGCGCCAGAGGGGCCGATGACACCCACAGCCTGACCCGGTTCGACCTTGAAACTGACGGTCTTGAGCGACGCGCGGGTATCGCCCGGCGGCACCACGGTCAGGCCCTGCACATCAAGACGCGCACGCGGCTTCGGCAACGCGGTGCGCTGCATCTCGACCGGGGTCTTATCCAGCAGGTCGGCGAGGTTATTCCAGCCCTTCTGCGCCCGCTGCACCAGCGGCCACTGGCCGATCGCCATCTCGATCGGGGCAAGTGCACGGCCCATCAGGATTGAGCCGGCAATCATGGACCCCGCAGTCATCTCGCCCTGAAGCACGAGGTAGGCCCCAAGGCCCAGCATCGCAGACTGCAGGAACAGGCGAAGCGTCTTGGTCATCGACGAGAAGGTGCCGCCGATGTCGTTGGAAGTAACACTCTCGCTGAGCGAGGCATCGCGCGCCACGCGCCAGCGCCGGAAGGCGGCGCCGCGCATCCCCATGCTCTGGATCAGCTCGGATTCGTTGCGGATCTGTTCGGACATCAGGTTCGCACGGTGCGCCGCCGTGTTGGCCTTGAGCACCGGTTGACGCGACAGCATCTGGTTCAGAATGGTGATGATCACCAGGACGGCACCACCGCCCATCGCCAGGAAGCCGAGCCAGGGGTGGAACAGCATGATCCCGGCAAGGAATATGGGCGTCCATGGAATGTCGAAGGCGGCCATCAGGACCGGCGAGGAAATCAGGCGCTGGACCGACTCGAGGTCGGCCAGCCCGGTCTGTGCCACCGGGTCGTTCGAAACAGACGAGCGGCGCACCATCGCGTCGAACACGCGGTGGTCGAGCGCCGCCTGGAACCGCGCGCCGACCCGCGCCATGATCCGGCCGCGGGTGTAGTCGAGCACGCCCATCACGCCGTAGAGAAACACGACAAGCAGGGACAACGCAGCGAGCGTCGCCTCCGACCGGCTGCCGAGCACCCGGTCATAGACTTGCAACATAAACAACGGACCCGTCAGCATGAGCATGTTCGCAAAGAAGCTGAACAGTCCGACGGCCCAGTAAAGTCCGCGGCTCTGACGCCTCGCATTGCGCAGCTCTTCGCGCCCTGACTGATTTTTTACCACCTGATAAACCTCATCGCCCCGCGCCGATGGTGAACCATTGAACCTTCGGCATGAAATCACCAAATCGGATTGGGGCTGTTCCTAATGTGCCACAAATTGTTTAAGTGACTCTCGACCGTCTGTGAACTGACCTTGAACGGAATACATAAGCGGATCGACGCCGCACATGGACCGAATAAGTGGACATCTGATAGAATGAAGCTCTCGTTGCAAGCTGCCCGTGGCACGTTTCTGATCATTTTGGTGGGTATGCTTTCAGCCTGCGCCGTGCCGAGTGGCCCCCGCTACTCCGGCGAAGTGATGGACCCCTACGAGAAGCAGAACCGTGGTGTCCACAAGTTCAACCTCGCCGTCGACCGGTCCCTGTTTCGCCCCGCATCAAAGGGTTACGTGACCATCGTTCCCGATTTCATGGTCACCAGCTTCAGCAGCTTTGCCGCCAATTTCCAGGAACCCGGCAACGCCGTGAACGCCGTGTTGCAGGGCAACCCCAAGCGCGCGGGCACGGCTGTCGGTCGCTTTCTTGTGAACACCATCGTCGGCTTCGGCGGGCTGGGTGACCCTGCGTCCGAACTCGGGCTGATGCCGGACCCGACCGATTTCGGCGAAACCATGCACGTCTGGGGCGTCCCGGAAGGTGCCTATGTCGAGCTTCCGTTCTTCGGACCGTCCACCCAGCGCGACTCGGTCGGCCTGCTGGTCGACTTCTTTACCAACCCGCTGGGCCCCGCAGGCGGCACCCGAGCACAGAACACCGGGCGGGTGTCCTATGTCGTCGACAAGATGGGGAGCCGCGGCCGGTACTCCGATACTGTGGACGATATTCTCTACAACAGCGCCGATAGTTACGCGCAGGCACGTATCATCTACCTGCAGAACCGTCGGTTCGAACTCGCCGGTGAAAATGGTCAGACCTACTCTGACCCCTACGAAGACCTATATGGTGACACGTCAGCCGATCCCTATGCCGACAGTTCGACTGACCCGTACGCCGCTACATCGACCGACCCCTACGAGGATCCCTATGCCGAGTAACACTTTTCTCCCCCGCCGCCGCTTCCTGGGCGCAGCCGCAGCCCTCGCCGGCCTTGCCGCGCTGCCCTCGCGCGTGCTGGCCCTGACCGAGGCAGGCGCGCGCCAGCTCGTCGACCGGCTGGTTGCCGACATCAATGCCGTCATTGCCTCGGGCAAGTCGGAATCCGCGATGATCAGGGATTTCGAAGGCATCTTCTCGCGCTATGCCGACACCAATATCATGGCGCGCTATGCCCTTGGCCCGGACGCGCGCAGCGCGTCGGCCGCACAGCTCAAGCGGTTCACCGATGCGTTCGAGACCTACATCGCCCGCAAGTACGGTAGCCGTTTCCGCGAGTTCATCGGCGGCACCGTCTCGGTGAAGTCCACCCGCCAGATCAAGGCCGGGTACGAAATCCGCGCAATGGCCGACCTAAAGGGTCAGGCCCCGTTCGAGGTGACCTTCCTCGTGTCCGACAAGTCGGGCAAGGAGAAGTTCTTCAACATGTTCGTCGAGGGTGTGAACCTGCTGCTGACCGAGCGCACCGAGATCGGCGCCATGCTGGACAAGCGCGGCGGCAACATCGACGCGCTGATTTCGGATCTCGGCAAGACCGGCTAAGGCCGACCGAACAGCTCTACGGTTGATTTGACCCCCAGCGCTCCCGGTCGGAGCGCTGGGGGTTTTTCGTTTCCCGTGCGACTCAGCGCTGGCCGGGGCGCGGGGCCTCGCCCGGAGCGGCGTTGCTGCCGAAAATGTTCCGCAGCAACTGCTCCACCCCGTTCTGCAGCGAATTGCCGCCGCCCGTGTTCGGGTCGTCGCCGTTCAGCGACCGCGACGCACCTTCGGGTACGCGCATCGGCAGCGGCTGGGGTTCCAGCCCCTCGTGCACGCGGATCATGGTTTCGCGCCAGATCTCTGCAGGCAGACCACTGCCGGTCACGCCGGTCAGCGGTGTGTTATCGTCATAGCCAAGCCAGACGCCGGCAACATAGTCGGCGGTGAAGCCCATGAACCATGCGTCGTGGTAGCTGGAGGTCGTACCGGTCTTGCCCGCGACTTCCCAACCGGGGATCTGCGCGCGCTTGCCCGTGCCCTCGCTCACCACCTTGCTCATCATCCAGACCAGTTCCTGCGCTGCCTCGGTACGGATGACCCGCTCGCCGATCCCGCCCTGCGCGTCCATCAGGGGCTGGTCGTCGCCCTGCAGCCGCAGGTCGACAAGGCCGTAGGGTTTGACCGAGGAGCCGCCGTTCAGGATCCCGGCGTAGGCACCGGTCATCTCCAGCAGCGTGCTCTCGGACGCGCCCAGCGCGAGGGACGGCCCGGCGGCAAGGTCGCTGTGAATGCCAAAGCCTTCGGCCACCTGCCGGACGAGATCGCGGCCCACGGTCTCGGAAACCTTGACGGCGGGCACGTTCAAGGAGTTCTCCAGCGCCTGTGCGAGCGTCACACGGCCATAGTGCTTGTGGGTGTAGTTCTCGGGGCACCACTGGCCCGAGCCCGGAATGTTCATGCAGTAGGGTTCGTCCATCACCGTGTCGAGCGGCGAGAACCCCTGCTCCAGCGCGGTGGCGTAGACGAAGGGCTTGAACGACGAACCGGTCTGACGCTTGGCCTGGATCGCACGGTTGAAGGCACCCGACACCGTGTTGTCGCGCCCGCCGACCATGGCGCGCACCGCGCCGTCGGCCGACATCACCACCACAGCGACCTGCGCCTTGGACCCTTCCTTGACCTTATCCTCGAAGATGACCTTCACCGCATCTTCCGCGGCCTTCTGCAGGCGGCGGTCTAGCGTGGTTTTGATGATCACGTCCTCGGTCGTGTTGCGGGTGAAGAACTCCGGCCCGCTCGACATCACCCAGTCAGCAAAATAGCCACCGGCCTTGGCCGCAGCCTCGGCAGACAGCTGTGCGGGGTGGGTCAGTGCATCGTCAGCCTGCGCCTTGGTCAGGTAACCCTGTTCCTGCATCAGGCCCACGATGGTCGCGGCGCGATTCTGCGAGCGTTGCAGGTTGTTGGTTGGCGCATAGCGCGTCGGCGCCTTGAGCAGCCCGGCCAGCATTGCCGCCTCGGCAGGGGTGACCTCGGAGGAGGACTTGCCGAAATAACGCTGGCTGGCCGCCTCGAACCCACGTGCCCCGGCGCCGAGGAATGCGCGATTCATGTAGATCGTGAGAATTTCGTCCTTGGAGTACTTGAGCTCCATGGCGATGGCATAGACGGCTTCCTTGCCCTTGCGCCACAGCGAGCCCTGACGGCAATCGTCCTCGTACTCGGTCTCGGTCTTCCACTTCTGCGGATCGTATTCGACCCCGAGGCACAGCAGCTTTGCGGTCTGCTGGGTAATGGTCGAGCCGCCATTGCCCGAGAGAGGGCCGCGCCCGGCCTGAAGGTTGATGCGCACCGCGCTGGCAATGCCGCGCGGGCTGAGGCCGAAGTGGCGGTAGAACCGCTTGTCTTCGGTTGCGACGATCGCGTTCTTCAGGTTGGGCGAAACGGTATCGGCGGTGATGACGCCGCCAAAGTAGTCACCGCGCCACGCAAAGGGCTTCGACTCGTAGTCGAGCAGGGTGACCGAGCCGCGCTGGCGTGCGTCGAGCAGCGCCGACATGTCGGGCAGCGTATTGTAGACCAGCATGACCGCCAGCCCGAGGAGCAGCGCGACAACGGTCGCGAACTTCCACGTCACCCGCCAGATCAGGCGGAAGAACCAGCCGATGATCGATCCGAAGAAGCCTCCGATCCCCCCGCCGCCACCGCTGCGGGACTTGCGCCGGGGCGCCTTGCCTCGTGGTGCCGGTTTCGCCTTTGCCTTGGCCTTCGGCTTTGCCGTGCCCGGTTTGGGCGGGGTCTTGGACTTGGTGTTGACCTGCTGAACCGTCTCGGCCCTATAGCGTTGATCGGCCACCAGCGGTGACTTGCGTCTGGATTTCTCTGTCATGTGCAGCCCTGCCCGGCCTCGGATTTTCGCGGCAGCTTACCTGTATCCGAAGGGATTGTTGAGGGCCTGCAGCACCGATCACGCTTTCCTTTTTTGGCTAAATTTTAATCGTATTACGAATTTTGTGCAAAAATTGTGCAACATTGACATCTCTCTCAGGTGACGACCCGGCAGCATTGTTCCATTTTTCAACCCTGCAGCGCCTTGTGTCCGTCGTGGACGCAGGAGGAGCCTGCCAAGTTAAGGGGATCGAGGTGAAACTCATCATTGCGACAATCAAGCCGTTCAAGCTGGAAGAGGTCCGCGAAGCGCTGACCGCTGCCGGCGTCCGCGGCATGATGGTGACGGAAATCAAGGGGTTCGGATCGCAGTCCGGCCACACGGAAATCTATCGCGGCGCGGAATACGAAGTGAACTTCGTGCCCAAGATCAAACTCGAAATCGTGGTCTCGTCCGGCATGGTCGACCAGGTGGTGGAAACCATCACCAAGACCGCCCAGACCGGCAAGATCGGCGACGGTAAGATCTTTGTGCTGGACGTGCTGCAGGCGATCCGCGTGCGCACCGGCGAAACGAACGAAGACGCGCTGTGACAGACGCGGCCAACGCTAGGGACAAATGACATCATGAAACACCTGAAACTACTTCCTGTCGCAGCGGCGCTGATCGTGCTGCCGACGCTGGGTTTCGCCCAAGACGCCGACGTGACTCCTCCGAATGAGGAAATCGGCTACATCTTCACCACCTTCATGTTCCTCGTCACCGGATTCCTGGTGATGTTCATGGGCTGCGGCTTTGCCATGCTCGAAGCCGGTCTCGTTCGTCAGAAGAACGTGACCATGCAGCTGATGAAGAACGTGGCGCTCTTCGCCATCGCCGCCATCATGTACTACCTCGTCGGCTACAACCTGATGTACCCGGGCGACGGCTGGTCCATCACCGGTATCCTCGGCGCCTTCTCGACCACCTCGCTCGAGCCCGTCGGCCTGGCCGAAACCGAGACCGACCTGACCTATGCTTCGGTCGGTTCGGACTTCTTCTTCCAGCTGATGTTCTGCGCCACCACCTGTTCGATCGTCTCCGGCACCCTCGCCGAGCGCATCAAGCTGTGGCCCTTCCTGATCTTCGCCCTGCTGCTGGCAGGCTTCATCTACCCGATCCAGGCCTCCTGGAAATGGGGCGGCGGCTTCCTGGACGAAGCTGGTTTCCTCGATTTCGCAGGCTCGACCGTCGTTCACTCGGTCGGCGGCTGGTGTGCCCTGACCGGCGCCCTGATCCTCGGCCCGCGTATCGGCAAGTACAAGGACGGCAAGGTCACCCCGTTCCCGGGTTCCAACCTGTCGCTGGCCACCCTCGGCACGTTCATCCTGTGGCTCGGCTGGTTCGGTTTCAATGGCGGTTCGCAGCTCTACATGGACACCGCTGGCAACGTTGCTGACATCTCGCGCATCTTCGCCAATACCAACACTGCAGCAGCAGGCGGCGCCCTCGCAGCTCTGGTCCTGACCCAGATCCTCTACAAGAAGCCGGACCTCACCATGGTGCTGAACGGCGCACTGGCTGGCCTGGTCTCGATCACCGCTGAACCGCTCACCCCGGGCCTCGGCGGCGCGACCATCATCGGTGCCATCGGCGGTATCCTCTGCGTCCTCGCAGTTCCGATGCTGGACAAGCTGAAGATCGACGACGTGGTCGGCGCCATCCCGGTCCACCTGGTCTGCGGCATCTGGGGCACCATCGCGGTTGTCTTCACCAACAGCGACGCCTCCTTCGGCACTCAGCTCTACTCCATCGTCGTGGTCGGCATCTTCTGCCTCGTCGTCTCGGCAGTGCTGTGGTTCATCCTCAAGGCCGTCATGGGCCTGCGCGTCAGCGAGGAAGACGAGATCACCGGTCTCGACATGGCCGAACTGGGCATGGAAGCCTACCCGGAATTCGCCAAGGGCTAATCCCCGGCGACATCACGGAAAAGGAAAGGCCCCGGCGATCTGCCGGGGCCTTTTGCATTAGGTGCCTTGCGTCAGCGACGTGCCGAAGGGTCAGACCCCGGCGTCGGCGATCGCCTTGGCCAGCAGCGGAACGGTCTTGGCGTTCAAGCCGGCAATGTTCATGCGGCTGTCACCCACCATGTAGATCGCGTGCTCCTTGCGCAGTTCCTCGACCTTCTCGGGCGAGGTGCCGAGGCGCGAGAACATGCCACGGTGCTGGGCGAGGAACCCGAAACGGTCGGACCCCGTCAGTCGCTGAAGTTCAGAGGCCAGTTGCTCGCGCAGAACCAGCATCCCGAGGCGCATCTGCTCCAGCTCGGCCGACCACTGCGCGCGCAGGGTCTCGTCGGTCAGGATCATGGTGACGAGCCGCGCGCCGTGGTCCGGCGGGAACGAGTAGTTCTGACGGTTCAGGAAGGCCAGCGTGTCGCGCGTCAGCCCGGTCTTGGAAGCATCCTGCGATACCGCCATCAGCAGGCCCGTCCGCTCGCGGTAGATCCCGAAGTTCTTGGAGCAGCTGGCCGCGATCAGGCATTCCGGCACCGAGGACGCCACAAGGCGGGTGCCCGCGGCATCTTCTTCCAGACCATCGCCAAAGCCCTGGTAGGCAATGTCGATCATCGGCAGCGCGCCGGTCTTCAGCAGCAGGTCGGTCACCGCCTGCCACTCGGTCATGTTGAGGTTGGCGCCGGTCGGGTTGTGGCAGCAGCCATGCAGCAGCACGACATCGCCCGGCTTGGCCTCGGCGAGGTCTTCCATCATCCCGGCAAAGTTCACGCCGCCGCTCTCGCTGTCGAAATAGCGGTACGAGACGGTCTCGATCCCGAGGTAGTTCAGGATCGAAATGTGGTTCGGCCACGTCGGGTCGGACACGAAGACGCGGGCCGAAGGGTTGCCGTATTGGATTAGCTCGAACGCCTGGCGCACCGCGCCGGTACCACCCGGCGTCGCTGCCGCGGCAACGTTCGCGCGCGGAACGGCATCACCCAGCACCAGGTCAATCATTGCATCGGAGAAACCCGGATCGCCCAGCAGGCCGACGTAGGTCTTGGTGGTCTGCTCTTCCCACAGCTGCTTCTCGGCCGCCTTGATCGCGGCCATCACAGGCGTCAGGCCGGTGGCATCCTTGTAGACGCCGACGCCGAGGTCGACCTTCTCGGCCCGCGGGTCATCCTTGTAGAGCTGCATCAGCGCCAGGATCTTGTCGGCGGGCTGCGGTTTCAGGCTCTCGAACATCATGCGTCTCCGGTCGCAACGGGAAGTGTCGGGAAGGCGCCCCACTCGGCCCAGGAGCCGTCATAGAGCGAATGGTCGGTCTTGCCGATGCGTTCCAGCGCGAGGCTGAGCACGGCGGCGGTCACGCCGGACCCGCAGGTGGTGATCGCGGGCTTGGACAGGTCGACACCGGCAGCTTCGAACACCGCGCGCAGTTCGGCGACGGGCTTCATGGTGCCGTCGTCGTTCAGCAAGGTCTTGAAGAAGACGTTCTTCGACCCCGGGATGTGACCCGAGCGCAGCCCCTCGCGCGGTTCGGGCTGCTCGCCGCGGAACCGGCCCGGGGCGCGGGCATCGATGATCTCGTGATCGCCCAGCTTGGAGGCGGCCGAAACCTGCGTGACATCGCGGACCAGCGCATTCTGGACCCGGACGGTCATGTGACGGTCGCGGATCACCGGCGGCATGTCCTCGATCTCGCGTCCCTCGGCCTGCCATTTCGGCAGTCCGCCGTCGAGCACGGCGACGTTGTTCTGGCCCATCAGGCGGAACAGCCACCAGACCCGCGCGGCAGACATCAGCCCGGCGCCATCATAGATCACCACCTGGTGGCCGTCGCCGACGCCCATTGCCCGCAAGCGGCTCATGAACTTCTCGACCGGGGGAGCCATATGCGGCAGTTCCGACCGCTGGTCCGAGATCTCGTCGATGTCGAAGAACCGGGCGCCGGGGATGTGACCGGCTTCGTACTCGGCCTTCGGGTCGCGCGCCTCGGCGGGCAGGTACCACGAACCGTCGAGAACCCGAAGGTCGGGGTCCTTCAGGTGGGCCGCCAGCCATTCGGTGGAAACAAGAGTCTTCGGATCGTCCTTTGCCATCGCCTGCCCCTCTCGGATTTGCCATGACCTACAACCCTGCATGGCGCGAGGCAAGGCTATGTCAGGTCAGCGGGCCTGCGAAGGCCGGGCGGGTGGCCTCGAAACTGCGACGGCGGCGCACCTGATGCCACCAGTCGCAGAGGCAGCCGTGCACCTCCAGCATGTCGCGCCCCTCTGGTGCCATCTGGAAGTAGTCGATCATCGGAGCGAGGAACATGTCGGCCAGCGAAATGTCGTGACCGTTCAGCTGTATCCCCTCTTCAGCGATACGCTCGAGCGCGCCCAGCACCGGGATCGCGGCTTGCAGCCCCTGCCCTATCTGGTCCTCCACCGGCTTGTCGCCGGAGAGCGGCGCCAGAACCCGGTGCGAGAACACCTGCCGCACGAGCGGCCAGTAACCATAGCAATCGACGATCCCCATCACCTGCGCCATGCGTGCCGCAGCGCGCGGGGTATGCGGCACGAGGGCGGGCTCGGGAAAGGCGGCGTCAAGGTAGCGCAGGATCGCGTTGGTCTCGAAGATGGCAAAGCCATCATGGCTCAGCACCGGAACACGCCGGAACGGATTCATGCGCAACAGAGCCGGATCCGGGGCCTCGGCAAAGGGGTCGGCCTCGACGAAAGAATAGCGCAGGTATTTCTCTGCCAGCGCCATTCGGACAATCCGGGTATAGACGCTGATTTCCAATCCAGTGAGAACCAGCGTCATGAGATCACCCGTGGTCCTTTAACAATCTTTGCTTTTGACGCGACCAGTCCCGCTTGGCCTGGGTCTCGCGCTTGTCATGCAATTTTTTACCTTTAGCGATACCAAGCTTAATCTTCGCAAGGCCGCGATGATTAAAGTACATCACGAGGGGCACCAGAGTCATCCCCTTGCGCTGCGTGTCGTTCCAGAGACGCGCCATTTCCTTACGGCTGACCAGCAGCTTGCGGCGACGACGTTCCTCGTGCTTGAACATCTTGGCCTGCTCGTAAGGGGCGATGTAGCTGTTCACCAGCCACAGCTCACCCTCTTCGACAGCCGCATAGCTCTCGGCGATGTTGGCCCCGTTCTGGCGCAGCGACTTGACCTCGGAGCCTTCCAGCAGGATGCCGCACTCCAGATCTTCCTCGATCGCGTAATCGAAACGCGCACGCCGGTTCTCGGCGATCACCTTGTAGTTCTTGTCTTCGCTACTCTTGGCCATGGCTCGCTGAAATAGGCCCCGCGTGCGGTTTAGGCAAGGGAGCGCGTGGCTTGGCGCTGACAGAGGGCCGCGAATGTGGTCCGGCGAGACGGGTGGCACCGTACACAAAACCGACGAATCCTGCCGCTTTGTCGTCGAAAATCACCAGGAGTGTCGCCCGCGCACTGAAAAAATTGATTTGTAAGTGAAATCTCGCAAGATAGAGACATCCGGATTGTAGATGATGACGAGTTCTTGATTTGAAGGAAAACCTTTATACGTCCCAGGGCCTTCACAGGCCCTTCTGGGATCTCGATTCCGTTCCGTCCGGAACCGTAGCCCTGCGTATCGGGGCCAGCGATCAGGTCATCACCTACGGCGAACTTCGCGACCGCCGCGACCATGTTCGGTCGCAGTTCACCTCGGGGCGCGGCCTCTGCCGCATCGTCGCCAGGCCAACCGTCGCGTGCATCGCGGGCTACCTGGCCGCGCTGGATGCCCAGATGCCGATTGTCTTCGGCGAGGCGACGGGCGAAGGCGCGCCGACAGAGGGAGAGCTGCCCTGTCTCTACCGGCTGGGCGAGGACGGGAGCATCGAGACCGACCAGTCCGGTGCCGGTCTTGCGCTCCACCCCGAGCTGAGGCTGCTGCTGTCGACCTCCGGTTCCACCGGCTCCCGCAAGTACGTGCGCCTGTCTTCCGACAACCTTGCCTCGAACGCCGCGTCGATTGCCCAGTATCTCAAGATACAGCCGGAAGATCGCGCCCCGACATCGTTGCCGCTGGCCTATTCCTACGGGCTTTCAGTGCTCAACAGCCACCTCGACGTCGGCGCGTCCCTCGTCCTGATCGACGCACCGGTCGTGTCCCAATCGTTCTGGGACCAGTTCGATGCGCATGACTGCACAAGCTTTGCCGGCGTCCCGCAAAGCTACAAGCTGCTCCAGCGCGGCGAGCAGCTCTTTCGCAAGCGCCCTTCGCTTCGGTACCTCACCCAGGCGGGAGGCAAGCTTCCGCCGGGAGACGTGAAGACTTGGGCCGAGGCCGGACGCCGGTACGGCTGGGACTTCTTCGTGATGTATGGCCAGACCGAAGCCTCGCCACGGATCGCTTACCTGCCCCCGAATCTCGCCGCGAAGAATCCCTCCAGCATCGGTGTCGCCATTCCGGGCGGCGAACTCTGGGTGGCGGATGCCGAAGGCAAGAGGCTGAGGGCAGGTCAGGAGGGCGAACTGGTCTACAGCGGCCCCAACGTAATGATGGGCTACGCCACCAGCCCGCAGGACCTCGCACGCGGTTCCGAACTTGATCAGCTCAAGACCGGCGACCTCGGGCATGTCGACAAGAGCGGTCTGTTCCACATCACCGGGCGTGCCTCTCGATTCCTAAAGGTATCCGGCAAGCGGGTCAGCCTCGACGAGGTCGAAAGCTGGTGCGCGCGTCACGGGGTGGACTGCATCGCTGCCGGCGGCGACGACGCCCTCGCCCTGATCCACACCGGCACGGACCCGGACCTAGGCCGGCAGGTTGCCGGCTGGCTCTCGGTGCCCGCCGTCTTCGTTCACGAGATCGGCGTCAACACCCTTCCGCTCAATCAGAACGGCAAGCCGGACTATCGGGCGGCACAGGAACTGTTCCGCGCGGCCTCTGCCCGCGCAGCAGACAGAACGCCCCAATCGGTAAGTTCCGGTGACGGCTACGAGCGGATTGCAAACATCTTCCGGCACCAGTTCCCGGGGCGCGATATCACCCGGGATACGAGTTTCGACGAACTCAGCGGCACCTCGAACGATTTTGTCGAAATGGAAATGTCGCTTGAACGCGCCGGGGTAGCACCTTTCGAGAACTGGCAGGTCTATTCCGTCGCCTCTCTGGCCGAGATGGCGGTTGGTCAGACGCAAAAGACCGGCTGGCTCACTCCCGATCACGCTGCGGCGCGGGCCTTCTGCTGCCTCCTCGTCGTCATGCTGCACATGATCGGCCTGAAGGAAGGCAGCGGCGGCCTCAATCTGCCGGACGCCTCGGTCTGGCACAGCGTGAACGACATGCTCGATCCCCTTCGGATGCCGCTGTTCGCCCTGCTCTCCGGTTATGCGTTCCACGCCATGAGCGTTGCGCGTCGCACCCCGCGCGAGCACTTCGCCAATATCTCCGTAAGGCTCTGGGCCCCCACGATATTTGCCATCATCTGCTTCGCCATTGTGTCGGACCTGATCGGGACCGAGTTCATGGTCCGCACCGCCGAGGACGTGCTCCGGCTGTTCTACCTGCCATACGGGCACTTCTGGTTCGTCATGGCCCTGACGATCATGATGACGGTGACCTACGCCATCGTGAGATACCTGCCAAACCGCAGCGTGGACGCCGTACTGATCGTCATCGCGGCGGTCCTTGCGCCCCTGCAGATCGTCGTCCATCCCAACGTCTGGGCGCTGAGTCAGGTGTTCGAACTGCTGCCGTTTTTCCTCTGTGGGTACTATTATGCGCGCCACGCGCAGTATCTTCACGCCCGGATGAAGATCGTCGTTTCGATCGCCCTCGCCGTAGCGCTTGCCTGCTGGATCATTCAACTGCCGGTGGGACCAGTCAGGAATCTCGAGGGCTTCGTGCTCTCGCTGTCCTACATCGCGCTCTGCATCGCGCTGGCGGGACGGATTCCACTCCTGTCACTCATCGCGCCCTACACCTTCTTCATCTACCTCTGGCACGTGTTCGGAACATCGGGCGCGCGGCGGATGCTGACGATGGCGGGAATCGACAGCATTCCTGTCCTTGTCCTTATCGGCACCGTCGTCGGCGTCGCCTTCCCCATCCTGCTGTTCCACCTGCTCGCCCGGGCGCCGGGGCGGGTCTATCTGAGAGGGAAATAGCGCGGCCGCCGGAGGGCTGGTCCGAAACAGAAAAACCCCCGGAAACCAAGGGTTCCGGGGGTTTTTCTAAGATCCGACAAATGGTGCCCAGGAGAGGACTCGAACCTCCACGCCCTTGCGAGCGCTAGCACCTGAAGCTAGTGCGTCTACCAATTCCGCCACCTGGGCACTTGTCGTGAGCCGTGCATCTAAGGCCCCTTGCGGGGGGTGTCAAACGGATTCTGGAAGAAAAATGAAACTTCCGTCGCGGAGGGCAAAAATTCCCTTTCCCACCTCGCCCGCGCGCCCGCCAGAGCAGGGCATTCTCGGTGTTTTGCGCCTTGTTCGGCGGGGCCGGGAGGGGTAGAGCAATGAAAAGCCAAGCGGAAAAAGCCAAGGAGAGCGGGGCATGTCCAATCTGGTGACGATCTATGGCGGGTCCGGATTCGTGGGACGTTACATCGCACGCAGGATGGCCAAGGCAGGATGGCGCGTACGTGTCGCCGTGCGCCGCCCGAACGAGGCTGGCTTTGTCCGCACCTACGGCGTAGTCGGCCAGGTCGAACCGGTGCTCTGCAACATCCGCGACGACGCATCGGTCGCGCTGGCCATGCAGGGCGCAGACGCTGTCGTGAACTGCGTCGGCATCCTGAACGAAACCGGCAAGAACAGCTTCGACGCGGTGCAGGCCGAAGGGGCCGCACGTGTCGCACGGCTGGCCACCGAGGCAGGTGTGACGCGCCTCGTGCAGATTTCGGCCATCGGCGCCGATGCAGAGGCCGCCAGCGACTATGCCCGCACCAAGGCCGAGGGCGAAGCCGCCGTTCTGGAACACTTCCCCGGCGCCGTGATCCTGCGCCCGTCGATCATCTTCGGCCCCGAGGACGGTTTCTTCAACCGCTTCGCCGGCATGACCCGCATGGGCCCCGCGCTGCCGCTGGTCGGGGCAGAAACCCGGTTCCAGCCCGTGTACGTCGATGACGTCGCGCAGGCGGCCGTCAAGGCGATCACGGGCGAAGCCGCATCGGGCACCTACGAGCTGGGCGGCCCCGATGTCGCGACCTTCCGCGAACTGATGCAGGAGATGCTGAAGGTGATCCACCGCCGCCGTCTGCTGCTGGGCCTGCCGTTCTGGGTGGCCCGGATCATGGGCGGCTTGCTGGACCTCGTCCAGGCGGCGACCTTCGGCCTCGTGACCAACTCGATGCTGACCCGTGACCAGGTGCGCAACCTGAAGAACGACAATGTGGTCAGTGCAGATGCCAAGGGCTTTGCTGATCTGGGCATCGTCCCGACCGCGATGGAATCAGTCCTGCCGCAGTACCTGTGGCGCTTCCGTCCGTCGGGCCAGTACGACGCCATCAAGGACTCGGCGCGCAACCTGCGCGCCTGAGTCCCTTTGCTAGTCTAGGCGTAGGCGTAGACCAGCAGGACGATCCCCAGGATCACCCGGTAGATCACGTAGGGCGTGAAGCTCACGCTCTTCAGCAACCGCATCATCAGCGTCAGCGCCAGCAGCGCAGCGCCGAAGGAGAAGATCGCGGCGATCCCGCCATCGCGCAGGGCTGCGGTGTTCATGTCCGCGACAGTCTCGGCACCCAGCAGAACCGCCGACGCGATGATCACCGGGATCGACATCAGCATCGAAATCTTGGCGGCATCGGTCCGGGCGTAACCCATGCGACGCGCGCCCGTGATCGTGATCCCCGAACGCGAGGTGCCGGGAATCAGCGCGACGGCCTGCCAGAAGCCCAGCGAGATCGCGTCGCGCATGGTCCAGTCCTCGGCGCGTTTCCGCTCGGCGCCGTTCTGATCTGCCCAATATAGCACCAGACCGAAGATCAGCATGGTCCATCCGATGACCGCGACCGAGCGCATCTGGTCGGAAATGCCCGTCAGGTTGAGAATGGCACCGATGACGATGGCCGGGATTGTCGCGACGATCAGGTGTAGCGCCAGCCGGGCGCCGGGCGTGTCGGCCTTGCCGCGCACGAGCCTGCCGAGACCGGCAACCGCGTCGCGCACATAGGCCCAGAAGTAGATGACGACGGCAAACAGCGTGCCGACATGGACTGCAACGTCGATTACCTGGCCCTGATCCTGCATGCCCGTAAGGCTTGGCAGGAGGATCAGGTGGCCTGAGGAGGAAATGGGAAGAAACTCGGTCAGGCCCTGGATAACGGCCACGAGAAACAGTTGGAGGAGGGGCATGGAAGAGAGCCTGCGTGTTTTGGTCTGTGCTCGGGAATCATCTATAGAATGCGTTTGTGAAAAGGGAAGGACACTGATAGGTCCGGGGTGTGACCTAAAATTGAAGGTTTCGGACCCTCTTTTTGATGCTGGACCTCAAAAAACCATAATATAGGTCAGTACTACTGACTTTTAATCTGGAAAGAGCTCTTTTAAAGAAACTGCGCCGGTTACCCAAATCTGGAGAATGACTCGTGGCCAAGCAGCCGATGCTCAAATTCGTTCAAATCGAACGCGACATGCCAGCCAAGCGCGATGCCAGTGAACGTCGTGAGGACTTTCACGAGATCTATGCGGAATACGCGAAGGCCAAGGCCGAGGAGCAGGCCAGCCGGTGCAGCCAGTGCGGCGTGCCCTATTGTCAGTCCCACTGCCCGCTGCAGAACAACATTCCCGACTGGCTCCGCATGACCGCCACGGGCCGTCTGCAGGAAGCCTACGAGATCAGCCAGGCGACCAACACCTTCCCCGAGATTTGCGGCCGCATCTGCCCGCAGGACCGGCTGTGTGAAGGCAACTGCGTCATCGAGCAGTCGGGCCACGGTACAGTTACCATCGGCTCGGTCGAGAAATACATTACCGACACCGCATGGGAAGAAGGCTGGGTTCAGCCGGCGGCACCCGCTGTCGAGCGGGCCGAGAGCGTCGGGATCATCGGTGCGGGCCCCGGGGGTCTGGCGGCGGCAGACATGCTGCGCCGCGCCGGGGTACAGGTCACCGTCTATGACCGCTACGACCGCGCGGGCGGTCTGCTGACCTACGGCATTCCGGGCTTCAAGCTCGAGAAGGACGTGGTGATGCGCCGCAACGAGCTACTGGAAAAGGGCGGCGTGACCTTCGTGCTGAACTGCAACATCGGCGAGGACGTCTCCTTCGACGACCTGCGCAAGAAGCATGACGCGATCATCATCGCCACCGGCGTCTACAAGTCGCGAGATCTTGGCGGACCTGGCAGCGGTGCGGACGGCATCGAGAAGGCCATCGACTTCCTGACCGCCAGCAACCGCAAGAGCTTTGGCGACGCGGTCGAGGACTTCGACAACGGTCGCCTGAACGCGGCGGGTAAGAAAGTCGTCGTTATCGGCGGCGGCGATACCGCGATGGACTGCGTGCGCACCTCGATCCGTCAGGGCGCGACCAGCGTCAAGTGTCTCTACCGCCGTGACCGGGCCAACATGCCCGGTTCGCAGCGCGAAGTCGCCAACGCCGAGGAAGAAGGCGTGGTGTTCGAATGGCTCTCCGCCCCCAAGGGCTTTGCCACCAAGGGCGACAAGGTCAGCGGCGTGATGGTGCAGAAGATGCGCCTTGGCGCTCCGGACGCGTCTGGCCGGCAGGCCCCCGAGATCATCGAAGGCGCCGATTATGTCGAAGAGGCAGACCTCGTGATCAAGGCACTTGGTTTCGAGCCGGAAGAACTGCCGACCCTGTGGGACCAGCCCGAACTGACGGTGACCCGCTGGGGCACCATCCGGGCCGAGTTCACCACCGGGCAGACCGACCTGCCGGGCGTGTATGCCGTGGGCGACATCGTGCGCGGCGCCTCGCTGGTGGTCTGGGCGATCCGCGATGGCCGCGACTGCGCCGACGCGATCCTGAAGGAATTCGAAGACCGGGCGGCCGTCGCCGCCGAGTAAGTCCGGGCCTGCCCCGGGGAGTGTGACATCAACCGCCGGGCGACCCGGCGCCGAGCAAACGGGGCCCCGCCCCGGTGAGAGCCAGGAATGAGCGAACGGACAGGACAATGCATGTGCGGCGCGGTGAGCTTCACCGCGAAGGACGTGCCGGACGTCTTCGGTGCGTGCCATTGCGAAATGTGCCGACGCTGGACCGGCTCCGCCCTGCTCGCGGTCACCGTTCCCGGCTCGGGCCTGACCTGGACGGGCGAGGCCCATATCCGCACGCTGCAAAGCTCGGACTGGGCCGAACGCGCGTGGTGCCAGCGCTGCGGCAGCGGTCTCTATTACCACGTCACCGCCGAGGGCCCGATGTCGGAGGGCTACGAGATCCCCATCGGCCTGTTCGACAACCTCGATGGCATGTCGCTCGGCAGCGAGATTTACATCGACCACAAGCCCGAGGCCTTTGCCTTTGCGGGCGAGCACAAGCGCCTGACGCGCTCCGAGATCCTGTCCAAGCTCGGCGTACCGGAGGAAAACCTGTGAGCGAGGGTATCCTCCGCGAAGGTCGCTGCCTCTGTGGCGAGGTGCGCATCAGCACGCGCGCGCTCGGAGGCGAGATCAGCGCCTGCTATTGCGACAACTGCCTGCGGTGGAGCGGCTCGGTCCAGATGGGCATCGAAGTACCGCGCGATGCGGTCACCGTGACCGGCCCGGTCAAGACCCACCGGTCGTCCCACCTCGCCGAGCGGGCCTGGTGCGATACCTGCGGCTCGGCGCTTTGGTTCGCTTATGTCGAAGGGCCGGATGCCGGTTACTTCGAGATCGCGCCGGGGCTGTTCAAGAATGCCGGCGACGCAAGGCTGACGCACATCGTCTACAGCGACCGCGAGCCGACCGGCTGGCACATGGGCGGCGATTTGGATCGGATGCCCGAGAAATACTATCAGAAGAACTTCCCGTTCCTCAGTGAAGGAGACACGCCATGACCAAGTATGATGAAGCCTGGGCCCGCGCCGAGGAAGCCAAGCGCAAGTGGATGGCTGAAAACAGTCTCTATACCGAGGAAACCGAACATTCTTCCTGCGGTGTGGGTCTCGTCGTGTCGGTCAATGGCTCCAAGAGCCGCAAGGTCGTGGAGTCCGGCATCAAGGCGCTGAAGGCGATCTGGCACCGGGGCGCGGTGGACGCAGACGGCAAGACCGGCGACGGCGCGGGCATCCACGTCGAGATCCCGGTTCCGTTCTTCTATGACCAGATCGAACGCACCGGCCACAAGCCCCGCAAGGACGAGCTGATTGCCGTCGGCCAGGTCTTCCTCCCGCGCACCGATTTTGGCGCACAGGAAACCTGCCGGACCATCGTGGAATCCGAAGTTCTGCGCATGGGTTACTACATCTACGGCTGGCGGCACGTGCCGGTCGACATCTCCTGCCTTGGTGAAAAGGCCAACGCGACGCGTCCCGAGATCGAGCAGATCCTGATCTCGAACTCCAAGGGCGTGGACGAAGAGACCTTCGAACGCGAACTCTACGTGATCCGCCGCCGGATCGAGAAGGCGGCCATCGCCGAGGGCGTCAGCCAGCTCTACATCGCATCGCTGTCCTGCCGGTCGATCATCTACAAGGGCATGATGCTGGCCGAGCAGGTGGCGGTGTTCTACCCGGACCTGATGGACGAGCGCTTCGAGTCCGCTTTCGCCATCTACCACCAGCGCTATTCGACCAACACCTTCCCGCAGTGGTGGCTGGCCCAGCCGTTCCGCATGCTGGCCCACAACGGCGAAATCAACACGCTGAAGGGCAACCTGAACTGGATGAAGAGCCACGAGATCCGCATGGCCTCTTCGACCTTCGGCGACATGGCCGAGGACATCAAACCGATCATCGCGGGCGGGTCCTCTGACTCCGCCGCGCTCGACTCGGTGTTCGAGGTTCTGGTGCGCGCGGGTCGCTCGGCCCCGATGGCCAAAACCATGCTGGTGCCCGAGAGCTGGTCGAAGCAAGCCATCGAGCTGCCCGAAGCGTGGCGCGACATGTACTCCTACTGCAACTCGGTGATGGAGCCATGGGACGGTCCTGCCGCGCTGGCCATGACCGATGGCCGCTGGGTCTGCGCCGGTCTCGACCGGAACGGCCTGCGCCCAATGCGCTACGTGGTGACTGGTGACGGTCTGCTGATCGCCGGCTCCGAGGCAGGCATGGTCCCGATCAACGAGGCCACCGTGGTCGAGAAAGGTGCACTTGGCCCCGGCCAGATGATCGCCGTCGACATGAAGGAAGGCAAACTGTTCCACGATGTCGCCATCAAGGACCGGCTTGCCGCCAGCCAGCCGTTCGGCGAATGGGTGGGCAAGATCAACGATGCCGACGAAGTGCTCGCCGGGGTGCAGGAAAAGGCCCTGTTCACCGGGAAGGAACTGCGCCAGCGCCAGATCGCGGCCGGTTACACCATCGAGGAACTGGAACAGATCCTCTCGCCAATGGCTGAGGACGGCAAGGAGGCACTGGCCTCGATGGGCGACGACACGCCCAGCGCGGTCCTGTCCAAGCAGTACCGCCCGCTGAGCCACTTCTTCCGCCAGAACTTCAGCCAGGTGACCAACCCGCCGATCGACAGCCTCCGCGAATACCGCGTGATGTCGCTCAAGACCCGCTTCGGCAACCTCAAGAACGTGCTGGACGAGGATTCGAGCCAGACCGAGATTGTCGTGCTGGAAAGCCCCTTTGTGGGCAACGCGCAGTACACCAAGCTGGTCGAGCAGTTCAACGCGCCGATGGTCGAGATCGACTGTACCTTCGAGCCGGGCGTCCGCGCGCTACATGGCGCGCTGGCCCGCATCCGGCGCGAAGCCGAGGATGCCGTGCGTTCCGGCGCAGGGCACATCGTGCTGACCGACCAGTATTCCGACGCCGGCAAGGTCGCGATGCCGATGATCCTCGCCACCAGCGCCGTGCACAGCCACCTGACGCGCAACGGTCTGCGGACCTTCTGCTCGCTGGCCGTGCGCTCGGCTGAATGTATCGACCCGCATTACTTCGCTGTGCTGATCGGCTGCGGCGCGACGGTGGTGAACCCCTACCTCGCCGAGGATTCCATCGCCGACCGTATCGAGCGCGGCCTGCTCGATGGCCCGCTGACCGAGGCCATCGCGCGCTATCGCGAAGCCATCGACCAGGGTCTGCTGAAGATCATGGCCAAGATGGGGATCTCGGTGATCTCCTCCTACCGTGGCGGCCTGAACTTCGAGGCCGTGGGCCTGAGCCGTGCCATGTGCAACGACTTCTTCCCCGGCATGACCAGCCGGATCAGTGGCATCGGCGTCAGCGGCATCCAGCGCAAGGCCGAGGAAGTCCATGACAAGGGCTGGCTCTCGGGCCTCGACGTGCTGCCGATTGGCGGCTTCTACAAGGCCCGCGCCTCGGGCGAGACCCACGCCTGGGAAGCGACCTCGATGCACATGCTGCAGATGGCCTGCAACAAGGCCTCGTTCGAGCTGTGGAAGCAGTACTCGAAGAAGATGCAGTCGAACCCGCCGATCCACCTCCGCGACCTGATGGACATCAAGCCGCTGGGCAAACCCGTCCCGATCGAGGAAGTCGAGTCGATCACTTCGATCCGCAAGCGGTTCGTGACCCCGGGCATGAGCCTTGGCGCACTGAGCCCCGAAGCGCACAAGACGCTGAACGTCGCGATGAACCGCATCGGCGCCAAGTCCGACAGCGGCGAAGGCGGCGAGGATCCGGCACACTTCGTCCCCGAGCCGAACGGCGACAACCCCTCGGCCAAGATCAAGCAGGTGGCGTCGGGCCGCTTCGGCGTCACCGCCGAGTACCTGAACCAGTGCGAAGAGCTCGAGATCAAGGTCGCGCAGGGTGCCAAGCCCGGCGAGGGTGGCCAGCTGCCCGGCATGAAGGTCACCGACCTGATCGCGCGGCTGCGGCATTCGACCAAGGGGGTGACGCTGATCTCGCCCCCGCCGCACCACGACATCTACTCGATCGAAGACCTCGCGCAGCTGATCTACGACCTCAAGCAGATCAACCCGCGCTGCAAGGTGACGGTCAAGCTGGTGGCGTCCTCGGGCGTTGGCACCATCGCTGCGGGCGTGGCCAAGGCCAAGGCCGACATCATCCTGATCTCGGGCCACAACGGCGGCACCGGGGCCTCGCCGGCGACCTCGATCAAGTATGCGGGTCTGCCGTGGGAAATGGGCCTGACCGAGGCGCATCAGGTGCTGTCGATGAACAAGCTGCGCGAACGCGTGACGCTGCGCACCGACGGCGGTCTACGCACCGGCAAGGACATCGTGATGGCGGCAATGATGGGCGCCGAAGAGTTCGGCATCGGCACCGCCGCGCTAATCGCGATGGGTTGCATCATGGTGCGCCAGTGCCAGTCCAACACCTGCCCCGTCGGTGTCTGCACGCAGGACGAGAGCCTGCGGGCCAAGTTCACCGGCAACGCGGACAAGGTGGTCAACCTCATCACCTTCTACGCGCAGGAAGTCCGCGAGATCCTCGCCTCCATCGGTGCGCGCAGCATCGACGAGGTAATCGGCCGCGCCGATCTTCTGGCGCAGGTGTCGCGCGGATCGGCTCACCTGGACGACCTTGACCTGAACCCGATGCTGATCACCGTCGATGGCTCGCACAAGATCAAGTACGACCGCGACAAGCCCCGCAACGTGGTGCCCGACACGCTCGACGCCGAGATCGTGCGCGATGCCGCACGGTTCCTGAAGGACGGCGAGAAGATGCAGCTCTCCTACGCGGTGCAGAACACGCACCGGACGGTGGGCACCCGCACCTCGAGCCTGATCGTGCAGAACTTCGGCATGCGCAACGCCTTCCAGTCCGACCACCTGACGGTCAAGCTGCAGGGCTCCGCCGGTCAGTCGCTGGGCGCCTTTGCCGCGCCGGGGCTCAAGCTGGAAGTCTCCGGTGACGCGAACGACTACGTAGGCAAGGGTCTGTCGGGCGGCACCATCGTCGTGCGCCCGCCGATGTCGAGCCCGCTGGTCGCCTCGGAGAACACGATTATCGGCAACACCGTTCTCTACGGTGCGACCGACGGTTACCTCTTTGCCGCCGGGCGTGCGGGCGAGCGTTTCGGCGTGCGCAACTCGGGCGCCAAGGTGGTGATCGAGGGCTGCGGTTCGAACGGTTGTGAATACATGACCGGCGGTGTCGCGGTCATCCTCGGCAGCATCGGGCCGAACTTCGGCGCGGGCATGACCGGTGGCATGGCCTACCTCTACGACCCCGAGGGCAAGGCGCAGCCGCTGATGAACATGGAAACCCTGGTGACCGGCCCGGTCACGGTGCAGCACTGGGAACTGCAGTTGCAGGACCTGATCGAGCGCCACGCCCGGGAAACCGGCAGCCGCCGCGCCGAGGACATCCTGCAGCACTGGGACCTCGAAAAGCAGAACTTCATCCAGGTCTGCCCGAAGGAGATGCTGGTGCACCTCCCGGCCCCGCTGAGCCTCGAGAAAGGTGCGATTCCGGCCGAATAGAGCCTGATCTTACCGCGATTGAATTGGCCCGTCCCGGAGTGCCGGGGCGGGCTTTTTCATGCCCGGCGAAGATAGTCCCTCGGCGTCCGGCCAAGCATCCGGCGAAACATGGTGGTGAAGGCAGCCGGGCTGTCATACCCGATGTCGAGCGCGACGGTGGTCACCTTCTCTCCGTCGATCAGCCGCGGCAGCGCGGCAAAAACGCAGGCCTGCTGCCTCCACCGCTCGACCGCGAGCCCGGTTTCCTGCCGGAAGTGCCGCGTCAGGCTGCGCCTGCTCATCCCGGCGCGATTGGCCCAGTCGTCGAGCGGCGCGCGGGCATCCGGCGCGGCGATGAACCCGCGGCACAGCGCGACAAGACGGGGATCGGAAGGCAGCGGCAGGGCCAGCGGCTGTTCGACAAGGCGCGGGATCTCGTGCAGCAGCAGATCGCAGAGCAGCTGGCCGCGCGGCGAGTCCGCTTCGTCCGGGCCAAGGGAAATGGCCTCGATGATCAGCGCGCGCACCAGCGATGTCATGCCCAGCACACGCGGATCACCGCTCGGGGCCTGCAGATCACCCGGCCGAAGATAGACCGACCGCATCCGCACCGCGCTCAGCATCTCGACCCGGTGCTCGCAACCGGCAGGGATCAGCAGCGCATAGCCTTGCGGGACGATCCAGTGCCCCGAGGCCGTGGACACGATGAGGATGCCGGACAGCGCATGGAGAAGCTGATGCCGGTCGTGGATGTGCGGGCTGACGACGATTCCCTCGCCATAGTCCGTCCCGATGGCCATCAGCGCACCCCGCGCGGCGGCGATCCGTGCGATGTTGTTTGCGATGATTTCGTCGGTGTCGGTCATGGCGACTCGTGATTGGCCCAATCGCGAAGATTTATGACCAACCTACGAAAGATCGCAAGGTCCACTTGCTCTATCTCCGGCGCCGGAGGTATGCCACCGAATGACCAACACCACCCTCACCCCCGACCGCAGCGCCGATACCACGACCTATGCGATCCTGCTGTCGATCAGCCTGTGCCACATGCTGAACGACGTGATGCAATCGCTGCTTTCGGCGATCTACCCGATGCTGAAAACCGAGTTCGCGCTCGATTTCTGGCAAATCGGGATGCTGACCTTTGGCTTCCAGGTCACCGCCTCGCTGCTGCAGCCGGTCGTCGGCATCGTGACCGACCGCAAGCCCATGCCCTACTCGCTGCCGGTCGGTATGACCTCGACCATGTGCGGGCTGATCCTGCTCTCGACCGCGCCGAACTACGCCGCCCTCTTCGGCGGTGCCGCGCTGATCGGGATCGGGTCGTCGATCTTCCACCCCGAAGCGTCTCGGGTGGCCCGGGCAGCCTCGGGCGGGCGTTTCGGACTGGCGCAATCGGTGTTCCAGGTCGGCGGCAACTTCGGCTCGGCTCTCGGGCCGCTGCTGGCCGCCTTCATTGTGCTGCCCTTTGGCCGCGGCAGCGTGGGCTGGTTCGCGGTCATCGCCTTGCTGGGCATGATGATCCTGACCGCCGTCAGCCGCTGGCATTCGCGCGAACAGGCAGTTGCGCGCCGCCGTCCAGTGAAGCCTCCGGTCGCCCTGCCCCGCCGCAAGGTCCAGATCGCCCTCGCTGTCCTCGTGCTGCTGATCTTTTCCAAGAACGTCTACATGGCCAGCATGTCGAGCTACTACACCTTCTTCCTGATCGAGCGGTTCGACCTCTCGACTCAACAGGCCCAACAGATGCTGTTCCTGTTCCTCGGCGCGGTTGCGCTCGGCACCATCATCGGTGGGCCCATCGGCGACCGCATTGGCCGGCGCACTGTGATCTGGGTCTCGATCCTCGGGGTCCTGCCCTTCACCCTGATGCTGCCCTATGCCAGCCTGTTCTGGACCGCGATCCTGACCATCATCATCGGTGTCGTACTCGCCTCGGCCTTCCCCGCTATCGTCGTCTTCGGGCAGGAACTGCTGCCGGGCCGCGTGGGCATGGTCGCCGGCCTGTTCTTCGGCCTCGCCTTCGGCGTCGCCGGGATTGGCGCCGCGGTGCTGGGTCTGGCTGCCGACCATTGGGGCATCGCGAAGGTCTACACCATCTGCTCGGTCCTGCCAGCGATGGGAATTCTCACCCTCTTGTTGCCGCATCGCCGCGACCTGCTCGGCACGCCGGATTAGGGGGTGCGGCGCACGCGCGGCGCCGATAATGTGCCGCCATGGCAAAGGCGGCTGGCAAGTCAAAGAGAACCGGTAAGACTGACAGGGCGAAGCGGAAACCGTTTCGCCCTCTGCGACTCCTGCGCAAATGGCTGATCCGTGCCATCCTCGCGGTGGTGCTGCTGATGCTGGCGCTGATCCTGATCTACAGCTTCCTCAATCCGCCGATCACCCTGACAATGTTGGGCGAAAAGCGCCGTCTGGGCGAGATTGAGCGGCAATGGGTTCCGCTGGAAGAGATGGCCCCGGCCATGGCCCGCTCGGCAGTGGCCGCCGAAGATGCCAACTTCTGCCTGCATTGGGGCTTCGACGTCGAGGCGATCCGCACCGCGATGGAAGGCGGCGGCAACCGGGGCGCCTCGACCATCAGCCAGCAGGTCGTGAAGAACGTGTTCTTCTGGCAGGGCCGGAACTGGCTCCGCAAGGCGCTGGAAGCCGCGACGACACCTGCGGTGGAGGCGCTGTGGTCCAAGCGGCGGATCCTCGAGGTCTACCTGAACGTGGCCGAGACCGGGAACGGCATCTTCGGGGTCGAGGCAGCGGCCCAGCATTACTTTGGCGTCAGCGCGGCCAAGCTGAGCGACCGGCAGGCCGCCCTCATTGCCGCCGCCCTGCCCAATCCCAAGGAACGCAACCCCGCCAAGCCGAGCAACTATCTGGCCAAGCGGGCCCGCGCGATCACCGATGGCGCGGCCACCATTCGCGCAGACGGCCGCGCAGCCTGTTTCGAGGATTGAAAATTCCCGGACGAACAGGCATTGCTGGGGGATACCACAACAAGTCCGGATGATCATGGCCCGCCTGTTCCACGTTCCCCTCTCCCCCTTCTGCCGCAAGGTGCGCCTGAGCCTCGCCGAGAAGAAGATCGAGGTGGAACTGGTGGAAGAGCGCTACTGGGAGGCCGATCCCGACTTTCTGCGGCGCAACCCGGCGGCAAAGGTCCCGGTGCTGCGGCTGGACGGCAAGACCATGGCCGAGAGCGCCGCGATCTGCGAATACATCGAAGAAACCCGGCCCGACCCCTCGCTGATGCCGCGTGACCCCGAAGGGCGCTACGAGGTCCGGCGACTGATCGGCTGGTTCGACGACAAGTTCCACCACGAGGTCACCTCCAAGCTGCTGTACGAGCGGGTGAACAAGAAGGTGACCGGCTCTGGCTATCCGGACAGCGGCAACGTCAAGGCAGGCGCCAAGGCGATCAAGTATCACCTGGATTACATGGCCTGGCTGCTGGACCACCGCCGCTGGCTGGCCGGAGACTCGATGACGCTGGCCGATTTCGCCGCCGCCGCGCATCTGTCGTCGCTCGACTACATCTCGGACGTGGACTGGAACCGGCAGGCCTCGGTCAAGGACTGGTACGCCAAGATCAAGTCGCGGCCCGCCTTCCGCTCGATCCTGGCCGACCAGATCCCCGGCTTTCGCCCGCCGCCGCATTATGCCGACCTCGATTTCTGAACCGGTGATCAGGTCGGGGGGCTGTCTGCCCCCCATCGCCTGCGGCGATTCCCCCCGAGGATATTTTTCGACCCAAAGAACCGCCACGTGACCGATCTGAAGCGGAAACTGGTGGCGCGTGCGCTCGAGGAAGGGTTTGTCGCCTGCCGCGTCTGTCGGCCCGCGGACGTGCCCGAGGTTGCCGCGCGTCTTTCCGCCTTTATCGAGGCCGGGTACCACGGGCAGATGTCGTGGATGGCCGAGCGCACGCACTGGCGCGGCGACCCTGCTGCGCTGTGGCCCGAGGCGCGCTCGGTGATCATGCTGGCCGAGAGCTATGCGCCCGAGCGGGACCCGATGGAGGTTGTCGGCATGCCGGACCGCGGCGCGATCTCGGTCTATGCCCGGAACCGGGACTATCACGACCTGGTCAAGAAGCGGCTGAAACGGCTGGGGCGCTGGCTGATCGACGCGGCAGGGGGCGAGATCAAGGTCTTTGTCGATACCGCGCCGGTGCCCGAGAAGGCTCTGGGGCAGGCGGCTGGACTGGGATGGCAGGGCAAGCACACCAACCTGCTGAGCCGCGACTGGGGCAACTGGGCCTTTTTAGGGTCTGTTTTCACCACGCTGGACCTGCCGGTGGACGGCGCGGAGATTGACCATTGCGGGCGCTGCCGTGCCTGCCTGGACGCCTGCCCGACGGATGCCTTTCCGGCGCCCTATCAGCTCGACGCGCGGCGCTGCATTTCCTACCTGACCATCGAGCACAAGGGGCCGGTGCCGGAGGAGCTGCGGGACCGGCTGGGTAACCGCATCTATGGCTGCGACGACTGTCTCGCCGCCTGTCCCTGGAACAAGTTCGCGGTGGCGGCGAGCGACATTCGCTATGCCGCGCGCGACGAGCTTGTGGCGCCGCGTCTCTCCGACCTCGCGCGGTTGGACGATGCCGCCTTTCGCGCCATGTTCTCTGGCTCGCCGATCAAGCGCATCGGGCGCGACCGTTTCGTGAGGAATGTGCTTTACGCCATCGGGAATTCGGGCGATGCCGCGCTGTGCGACGTGGCGCGCGAGCTGACGGACGACCCCGATGCGGTGGTGGCCGAGGCCGCACGCTGGGCCGTGGACAGGCTGGAACGGGACTGATCGAAGATGGCAATTCTCCTGGGTGTCGATACCGGCGGGACCTATACGGACGCGGTCCTGTTGCGCGACGAGACCGAGGTCATCGCCTCGGCCAAGGCGCTGACGACACGACAGGACCTCGCCATTGGCGTCGCCGGTGCGGTGTGCCGGGTGCTGGAGCAGACCGGGATCAGGCCCGAAGAGATCGCGCTGGCCTCGCTTTCGACCACGCTCGCCACCAACGCGCTGGTCGAAGGGCAGGGCGGGCGCGTCGCCTTGGTCTACATCGGGTTCCGCGAGGGCGATCTTGAGCGGCACGGGCTGGCCGAGGTGCTGAAGGGCGACCCCGCCCTGGTGCTGACCGGCGGGCATGACCACGGCGGCACCGAAGCCGCACCGCTGGACACCGAGGCGCTGGAGGCCTTCCTGGCCAGCGAAGCGGCGCAGGTCACGGGGTTCGCCGTTGCGGCGCAGTTTGCGACACGCAACCCGGCGCACGAACTGGCTGCTGCACGGATCATCGCCGAACGCACCGGCAGGCCGGTAACCTGTTCGCACCAGCTCTCGGCCCGGCTGAACGGGCCCCGCCGCGCCGTTACCGCCGTGCTGAATGCACGTCTTGTGGGCATGATCGACCGGCTGATCGGGCGGGCGCAGGACGTGCTGACAGAGATGGGGATCACCGCGCCGCTGATGGTGGTGCGGGGCGACGGCGCGCTGATGAGCGCGGAACAGGCCCGCATCCGGCCCATCGAGACCATCCTGAGCGGTCCGGCGGCCTCGATCGTCGGGGCGCGCTGGCTGACCGGGATCGACGAGGGCCTGGTCTCTGACATCGGCGGGACGACGACCGACGTCGCCATGCTGAAGGGCGGGCGACCTGCCATCAACCCCGAGGGCGCCGAGGTGGGCGGACACCGCACCATGGTCGAGGCCGTGGCGATGCGGACTACGGGGCTTGGTGGGGACAGCCAGGTGCACGTGGTGACCGAAGGGCTGGACGGCGGCATCTCGCTGGGCCCGCGCCGGGTGCTGCCCGTGTCGTTGGTTGCCACCGAGGCTCCCGAGGTGGTGCACCGCACACTTGACGAGCAGTTGCGCGCGCAGACGGTGGGAGAATACGACGGACGGTTTCTACGCGCGGTGCCCGGCATGGCGGCGCAGGGGCTTTCGGCGCGAGAGTCCGAGCTGCTGGCGCGGCTGGGCAGTGACCTCCACCCGATGGGCCATGTTCTGCGCACGCGGATGGAGCAGGGTGCCCTTGGCAGGCTGGTCGACCGCGGGCTGGTGCAGGTGGCCGGGGTGACGCCCTCGGACGCGAGCCACGTTCTTGGAAGGCTCGACAGCTGGGATGCCGAAGCGGCCGAGAAGGCAGTCACGCTGATGGCACGGCGGCGCACCGGGAGCGGGGGACGGCTGGCACCGGACGCCGGTGCGCTCGCCCGGATGATCATCGACCAGCTGACGGAACAGACGGTTCTGGCCTTGTTAGAGACCGCTTTCGCCGAAGAAGGAGAGAGCTTCAACCTGCCGGCCCGAGACCTTGCGCGTCATGTGCTGGTGCAGAGGGCGCTGGGTCAGCACCGGGGGATCCTCGCGCTCGACGCGCGGCTGAACGTCGATGTGGTGGGGCTGGGCGCTTCGGCCCCGGCATATTATCCCGCCGTTGGCGAGCGGTTGCGGTGCCGGATGATCCTGCCGGACCATGCAGGGGTAGCGAATGCCATCGGCGCGGTAGTCGGGCGTGTGACGGTGCGCCGCTCTGGGACGGTGACCTCCCCCGCCGAAGGACGCTACCGTGTGCACCTAGAGACCGGACCAGAGGATTTCGGCTCTTCCGATGCGGCGCTGAGCCGGTTGGAAGGCGCCTTGCGCGCCGATGCCGAAACTGCGGCGGCCGGTGCCGAGGGTCTGCAGATCCGGGTCGACCGGGATATCCGGACTGCGCGGACCGAAGCCCGCGAGGTCTTTGTCGAGGCGGTGGTCACCGTCGAGGCGAGCGGCCGGCCAAGGGTCGCGGTCGGGTAGGGCCGATCACTCAAGATGGCTGCCCCGGACCATGTCCGGGGCGCTGTTTCACTCAGCTGCCGCGCGCTTGGGAAGAACCCAGTCGGGGCGCGCAAAGTGGCAGGTATACCCGTGCGGCAGGCGCTGCAGATAGTTCTGATGCTCCGGCTCCGCCTCCCAGAAATCGCCGGCGGGCTCCACCTCGGTCACCACGCGACCGGGCCAGAGACCGGAGGCATCGACATCGGCGATGGTATCCTCGGCCACGGCCTTCTGAGCCTCGTCCACGTAGTAGATGGCCGAGCGATAGGAGAGGCCCAGGTCGTTGCCCTGCCGGTTGAGGGTGGTCGGGTCGTGGATCTGGAAGAAGAACTCCAGGATCTGGCGATAGCTGATCACTTCGGGGTCAAAGATGATCTCGATCCCCTCGGCATGGGTGCCGTGATTGCGATAGGTCGCATTGGGAACATCGCCGCCGGTGTAACCGACACGAGTCCCCAGCACGCCCTTCTTGTGGCGGATCAGTTCCTGCATGCCCCAGAAACATCCACCGGCGAGCACTGCGCGTTCCTTGCTCATTCCACGTCCTCCACCTGATCAATGTAGTCGCCATAGCCTTCCGCCTCCATGTCGTCGCGATGGACGAAGCGGAGGGAGGCCGAGTTGATGCAATAGCGCAGCCCGCCACGGTCGATGGGCCCGTCGGGAAACACGTGGCCGAGGTGGCTGTCGCCGTGTTTCGAACGGACCTCGGTGCGTACCATGCCGTGCGAGCGGTCGTGGAACTCCATCACATGCGCCGGTTCGATCGGCTTGGTGAAACTCGGCCAGCCGCAGTGAGACTCATACTTGTCCGCCGACGCGAACAGGGGTTCACCCGAAACGATATCGACGTAAATGCCGGGTTCCTTGTTGTTCAGGAGCTTGCCGGTGCCGGGGCGTTCCGTGCCGCTTCGCTGCGTCACGTAGAATTCCTCGGAGGAGAGAGCGGCGATCTTGTCCGGGTCCTTGGTGTATTTGTTCATGGATCACCTTTTCGCTGAGTGTTGCCCCTATAGATGGGTTCTCGGGCCCGGAATCAAAGCGATTCTTGGGCGTGGCCCGTTCCCGATTGGTTGATCCGGCTGTCACAATGCTACGTATGACACTACAGGATCGGAGGATATCATGATGGCGCGCGCGTTTCTTGCTCTTTGGTTGGCGATATGGGCGCAGGCGGCGGCAGCGACCGGCCTGACCGGCACGTTTCCCAACATCGACGGCGGAACGCTCTCCATCGAGTCCTGGCGCGGGCATCCGGTGCTGGTGGTCAACACGGCGTCGGAGTGTGGCTTTACCTACCAGTATGAGGGTCTGCAAAAGGTCTACGACACTTATCGCGACCGGGGACTCGTGGTTCTGGCGGTCCCCTCCGACGACTTCCGGCAGGAGCTGGACTCGGCCGAAGCGGTCAAGGAGTTCTGCGCGGTGAACTTCGGGCTGGACCTTCCGATGACCGATATCACCCACGTCCGCGGCGCCAAGGCCCACCCGTTCTACAAGGCCGTCCGGGACGAGACCGGCTTTGAACCGTCATGGAACTTCAACAAGATCCTGATCGGGCCGGACGGCAAGGTCGTGAAGACATGGGACTCGCGTACCAAGCCCGAGTCCGCCGAAATCCGCGCCGGGATCGAGGCACTGCTGAACTGATCAGCCCTTTGGCGCTGGCTGGCGCGAAAGCTGCACAGCGAGGATGCCTGCGGTGATCACCAGAACCCCGACCACGTCCCACGGACCCAGCCGTTCGCCCAGAAGCAACGCAGCGATGGCGACCCCGAACACGGGGTTCAGAAAGTGGAAGGTCGCGGCCCGCGTCGGGCCAATGCGGTTCAGCAGCAGGAACCAGACCAGGGTTGCCAGCAGGCCCGGCACCAGCGTGGTATAGAAGAAGGCGAGGACAAGCGGGGTGGTCAGGTGAATGCGCACGGTCTCGAACAGCGCCGTGGCGACAAACAGCGTGGCGGAGCCAACCAGCATCTGCAGGCCCACGATCATCAGGAAGTTGCCGCCCGACGTGGCGCCGCGCACCGCGAGGGTGGCAAAGGTCAGCGCCAGCACCCCGAACCCGCAGAGGATCATGCCGAAGGTGTCCGCGCCCGCCTCCAGCCGGGTGCCCATGATGATCGCCACGCCCACGAACCCCGCGACGAGTCCGAGGATCCCGAGCGGCCGGAGCTTTTCACCAAAAACCAGCCAGCTGGCGGTGGCGACGAGCAATGGCATGGTCGAGGCGATGATGGTGGCGAGACCGGCCTCGACCGTCTGCATCCCGACGAAGTTCAGCCCGAGATAGAGTGCGTTCTGGCAGATGCCGAAAAGGATGGTCGCGTACCACTGCTTTGGTGTCAGCCGCCAGCTTTGCCCGATCAGCCGCGCCAGCGTCACGCCGATCACCCCTGACAGCAGGAACCGCAGGGCCAGCGAAAACAGGGGAGAGGCATCGGCGACGATGATCCGCGCCGAGGTGAAGGCAGAGGACCACATGAAGGCAAAGGCGATGCCCATGAGAATGGCGCGAACATCCATTACCGCCGTCCGCATCCTATGGAATACACCACGCCTCGACCCTCCCCGATCCGCGTCACCTGTGACCAACAAAAAAGGGCCGCCAGCGGTGGCGACCCTCTCTGAATTCAATCAGCGATGCAAGGTCAGCCGTTGACGCTGTCCTTCAGAGCCTTCGCGATGGTCATCTTGACGACCTTGTCGGCTTCCTTGGTGAACTGCTCGCCGGTGGCGGGGTTGCGTACCATGCGCTCCGGGCGCTCACGGCAGTAGATCTTGCCGACGCCGGGCAGGGTCACTGCGCCGCCAGCGGACACTTCGCTGGTGATGATGTCGGTGATGGCGTCGAGTGCGCCGGTGGCGGTTTTCTTGTCAGAACCCATTTTTTCGGCCAGAGCGGCGACAAGCTGGGTCTTGGTCATCGGTTTTGCCATTTTTTGTTCTCCTTAGATCTGCCCGAGCTATTGGGCCTCGTCTGCGTCATTTAACGGAATATGGGGGTGCACCACAACGGTTTGCGGTACGCAGAGAGGCCAAAACAGGCTGTTTTTCGCTGTTTTCTGTGGTTTTTCGGTATCAGAGGAAGGCGGTTTCGTCGAAAGACCGCAGTTTCCGGCTGTGCAGACGCTCCAAAGGCATGGTTCGCAGCGTTTCCATCGCCTTTATCCCGATCGCAAGATGGCGTGCAACCTGCGTTTTATAGAAGTCCGAGGCCATGCCCGGCAGCTTCAATTCGCCATGCAGGGGCTTGTCGGAAACACACAGAAGCGTGCCATAGGGCACCCGGAACCGGTAACCGTTGGCGGCGATGGTCGCGCTCTCCATGTCCAGCGCGATGGCGCGGGACTGGCTCAGGCGCTGCACCGGGCCGGACTGGTCGCGCAGTTCCCAGTTCCGGTTGTCGATCGTCGCGACGGTTCCGGTCCGCATGATCCGCTTCAGCTCGTACCCCTTCAGCTCGGTGACCTCGGCCACCGCCTGCTCGAGCGAAGTCTGGATCTCGGCCAGCGCCGGGATCGGAGTCCAGACGGGCAGGTCGTCGTCCAGCACGTGATCTTCGCGGAGATAGCCGTGGGCAAGAACAAAATCGCCCAGCGCCTGCGTGTTCCTGAGCCCCGCGCAATGTCCCACCATCAGCCAGGCATGGGGGCGCAGGACCGCAATGTGGTCGGTCGCCGTCTTGGCGTTGGAGGGGCCGACGCCGATGTTGACCAGCGTGATGCCGCTCCCGTCTGCGCGCTTGAGGTGATAGGTCGGCATCTGGGGCTGCTTGCCGGTCGCGCCGATCTCGGCCGCCGGATCGGTGATCTCGACGTTCCCGGTACTGACGAAGCCGGTATAGCCGCTGTCCTTGTCGGCCAGCTGGCGCCGCGCGAAGGCTTCGAACTCGGCGACGTAGAACTGGTAGTTGGTGAACAAGACGTGGTTCTGAAAATGCTCTGGGTCGGTCGCGGTGTAGTGCGACAGCCGCGCCAGCGAGTAATCTATCCGCTGCGCCGTGAACAGCGAGAGCGGGCCGATGCCGTCCGGCGGGGTATGCGTCCCGTTGACGATATCGTCGTTCGTTGTCGCAAGGTCGGGCACGTCGAAGATGTCGCGCAGGGTGAAGTTGGCCGCGCCTTCCTGCGGCACCGTCAGATCCGGCCGGGTCGCAACCGCGAAATGCACCGGGATCGGCGTGCTCGACGGACCCACCACAACAGGCTGCCCGTGGTTCTTGATCAGCAGACCGATCTGCTGGATCAGGTAGTTCCTGAACAGATCGGGCCGGGTGATCGTGGTGGCATAGGTGCCGGGGATCGACACGTGACCAAAGCTCAGACGCGTATCCACCTGCGCGTAGCTGGTCGTGGTCAGGCGTATCTCGGGATAGTAGGCGCGGATCCGATGCGCCGGCGCGCCGTTTGCCAGCGCCTCGACAAAGCGGCCGCAAAGAAAGTCCGTGGCTTCGGAATACAACTGCTGAAGACGGTCGACCGCCTCGGTCGCGTCCATAAAGCTCTCGGTCTTGAAGGTGTCGGGGGTATCGATCCTGCTCATGTCTGCGGCTCTAACAAGGGAATTTTCTGGAATGTGCGGACGTCGACCAGGCCAAGGTCGGAGATGCGCAGCTCGGGGATGACGACCAGCGCCAGCAGCGAATGCTGCATGTAGGCGTTGTTGAGCTTGCATCCGCAGGCGACCATCGCCTCGACCATCTTCTGTGCCTTCGCCGCCACGTCCTTGGCGGGGCTGTCGGACATCAGCCCGGCGATCGGCAGTTCGACCAGCGCCAGTTCCTTGCCGTCCTTGAAGATGGTGATGCCGCCGCCCACCTCAGCCAGCCGGTTCGCGGCCAGCGCCATCTGCTCCCGGTCGGTACCGACGACGATCATGTGGTGGCTGTCATGGGCCACGGTCGAAGCCATCGCCATCCGACCCTCGTAGCCAAAGCCGGAGACAAAGGCATTGGTCACGCCCCCGGTGGCGCGGTGACGTTCGACCAGCGCGATCTGGCAGACCCCGTCGGCGCCCTCGACCAGTCCGTCGACGACCGGCAGATCGCATTTCAGCGCCTTGGTCGGGGCCTGGTTCTCGACCACGCCAATCACGTTGGCGCGGGCGGTATTGGCACCCGCCGGGGCTTCGATCTCAAAATCCTTTCCCGCCAGCTCGTGACCAAGGTGAACCGTCTGACGCGCGCTTTCGGGCCAGTCGAAATGCGGGCAGTCGACAAGGCATTCGCCATCCTTCGCAACGATCTTGCCGCGCGCGATCACCAGTTCGATGGGCAGCTCGGTAAGGTCAGAGGTCAGGATCACGTCAGCCCGCCGACCCGGCGTGATAGAGCCTATTTCACGCTCGAGACCGAAGTGGGTCGCCGTGTTGATCGTCGCCATCTGGATCGCGATCAGCGGATCGCAACCACAGGCGATGGCATGGCGCACCACGCGGTTCATGTGCCCCTCGTTCACCAGCGTTCCCGAATGGCAGTCGTCGGTGCAGAGGATGAAGTTGCGCGGATCGAGCCCCTTCTCGGTCACTGCGGTGATCTGGCTCTCGACGTCGTACCAAGCCGAGCCCAGCCGCATCATCGAACGCATCCCCTGACGCACCCGCATGATCGCGTCGGCCTCGCTGGTGCCTTCGTGGTCATCCGCCGGGCCGCCCGCAACATAGGCGGCAAAGTCGGGCCCAAGATCGGGCGAGGCATAGTGTCCGCCCACCGTCTTGCCTGCACGCTGGGTCGCGGCGATCTCGGCCAACATCTTGGGGTCGGCATGGGCAACGCCGGGAAAGTTCATCATCTCGCCCAGACCGATGATCCCCGGCCAATTCATCGCCTCGGCGACGTCCTCGGCCGATATCTCGTAACCCGTCGTCTCGAGCCCGGGCGCGGACGGCGCGCAGGAGGGCATCTGGGTAAAGACGTTCACCGGCTGAAGCATCGCCTCGTCATGCATCATCCGTACCCCGGCGAGGCCCAGCACGTTCGCGATCTCGTGGGGATCGGTGAACATCGACGTGGTACCGTGGGGAATGACCGCGCGGGAGAACTCGGCAGGGGTCAGCATCCCGGACTCGATGTGCATATGCGCATCGCAGAGCCCGGGCATCATGTAGCGCCCCTCGGCCTCGATGATCTGCGTCTCGGGCCCGGTGCAGTAGGAGGCGTCGGGCACCACGCAGGCGACGCGCCCGGCAACGATGGCGATGTCATGATCGGGCAACAGCTCGCGCGAGTGGACGTTGACCCAGATGCCGCCGCGAATGACGGTCTCGGCCATCTCGCGGCCAGAGGCGACGGCGATCAGGCGGGCGGCCACATCGGGCCAGGAGGGGAATGCTATGTGTTCCATGTTCCAATTGTCCTGATTGCGCTGTCGGGTTCAAGCCCCAGCGAGCATGGTTTTGTGAAGGGGTCATGTCGCAAACGCACTTGCGGGGTTCAAGGGGCTGCGCCAGTCTGGCCTCATGGACTACGAAACAGTATCCGCCGAGGCGTTCGGCAAGTCCCTCAGGGGCATTGGCCTGAACCTGCTGGTTCGGGACGTTCCCGCTCAGTGCGCCTTCTTAGAGACTGTTTTTGGCATCACCGCGCATCAAATCAGCGCGGACTTTGCCATCGCGCGTTATGGAGATCAGGTGTTTCAAATCCATGCCGACGGGACATACCACGCCAATCCCCTGCTGGGGCTGTTGCCGGAACTGCCGCCGCGCGGTGCGGGGATCGAGATTCGGCTCTACGAAAGCGATCCCGATACAGCTGCGGCGCGGGCCATTGATGCGGGCGCAACTGTCCTGCAGGCCCCGACCGACAAGCCCCACGGCCTGCGCGAGGCCTATATCCTTTGCGACAACGGCTATGCCTGGGTTCCGAGCAGGCCGCTGGAGTAGGGCGGGTTACAGCACGTAGCCACGCCGCGTCATGTCCGCCGCCATCTCGGCCCTGATCCAGTTGGCAAAGGCGAGCGCACCCGGCGAGCGCTCGGCCTGAGGTGACAGGATCAGGTAATAAGCCTCGGCCATCTTCGCCCGATGCTCGAACGGCACCACCAGTTCGCCCTGGTCGATCATCCACGTGGCGATGGTGTCATGCGCAAGCGTCAGCCCGCCGCCGGTCCGCGCAATCGACATGGTGAGCGCAAAGGTCGTCGCGCTGATAATGGGCGGATTGTTCCAGGGCAGGGCCTGATCCTCGGCCCAGTTCGCCCATGAACAGAGCAGGTTGGAGCATTCGTAAAGCGGATGCTGCTGCAGGGTGTCCAGCGTCACCTGATACCCGGGCGCGCAGACAGGATAATAATACTCGCTGCAGAGCTGCTCGGCCCGAACCGTATCGGAAGGGCGCACCGAGTAGCGGATTTCCACGTCCGCATTCTCGGCCATCTCGCGTGGCTCCCACAGTTCGGTGATCAGGTTGAGCAGCACGTCGGGATGCGCGGCGCGGAACCGGGGCAGGCGGGGCGCCAGCCAGAAACAGGCAAGGCTGAGGTTGCAGATCACCTGAACCACGTCGCCCGTCTGTCCGGTCACGGCCCGGGTTCCACGCAGCAGCGTGCGAAAGGCATCGCGCACCACAGGCAGATAGGTGATTCCCGCCTCGGTGAGCTCCAGCGCCCTTGGACGACGGTGAAACAGCGGCTGCCCGAGGTAACCCTCGAGCGACTTGATCTGCTGGCTGACCGCGCTCTGGGTCATGTTCAGATCATGCGCCGCCCCAGTGAAAGAGAGGTGCCGCGCGGCCGCTTCGAAGGTGCGCAGCCAGCCGAGTGGAGGGAGTCCCTGTGCCATTGCATAAATTTGCCATAAGTAGGGCTAATGGCAAGCTGATGTTTTTTTCATTGGTGAATTTTGTAGGTTGGATGCAGGTTTCCACCAGCCAAAGGAGACACGCCATATGAGCATCGCACAGCTGCGCCCGAACATGGATCACTGGGAGGAACGGGTCGACCTCGCCGCCGCCTTCCGCTGGACCGCCCGGCTGAACTTTCACGAGGCCGTGGCAAACCATTTCTCACTGGCGATCAACGATGACGGCACCAAGTTCCTGATGAACCGGAACCAGGTCCATTTCTCGCGGATCCGCGCCAGCGAACTGCTGGAAATCGATGCCAACAACCCGGAAACGCTGAAGGGCCCCGATGCCCCGGACCCGACCGCATGGGGGCTGCACGGCGGCATCCACCGCCATTGCGCCCATGCCCGCTGCGTGATGCACGTGCATTCGATCCACGCGACCGTTCTCGCCTCGCTCAAGGACAGCAACCTGCCGCCGATCGACCAGAATTGCGCGACCTTCTACAATCGCTACGTGATCGACGAGAGCTATGGCGGGCTGGCCTTCGAGGACGAAGGCGAGCGCTGTGCCCAGCTGCTCTGCGACCCCAAGAAGAAGGTGATGATCATGGGCAACCACGGTGTGCTCGTGATCGGTGACAGCGTCGCCGACACCTTCAACCGACTCTACTACTTCGAACGCGCGGCCGAGACCTACATCCGCGCGCTTCAGACCGGCCAGCCGCTGCGCGTGCTGCCGGACGACATCGCCGAGAAGACGGCACAGGAGCTGGAGGACTACCCCGGACAGGGCGACCGTCACCTGGCAGAACTGAAAGCCATTCTCGACGACGAAGGCAGCAACTACGCAAGCTGAAAGCGAAACCCATGACCGTACAACTTGAAGCCAAGGGCCTGAGGCTGCCACTCGCCTCGGGAGAGGGATACTTTAACTATTTCTGGCTGCGGGACAACGACCCCAGCTCGATCGACCCGGTGACCCGAGAGCGTGTCTTCGACATCTCCGAACTGCACGCGGACCCGGTTCCCGAGGCCGCTCTGCTGGACGGCAGCACCCTCGTGATCCGCTGGAAGGGCGAGACGCTGGAATCGCGCTTTCCGCTCGAGTTTCTGTCGGCCTGGCAGGAACGCGGACGCCCCGAAGACGTCGCCGCCATCCCGCGCCACGCCTGGGAAGCCGGTTACTACCCAAGCTTCACCCGCGTGAGCCAGCCCAAGCTCGACACCGACCCGGCCGAGCGCGCAAAGTTCGCCCGCGCCCTGATCGAGGACGGCATCGCGCTGGTGCAGGACATGGAGGATAGCGACGAGGGCCTGACCCGTCTGACCGGCGTCCTCGGCCCGATCACCCCCTGCGTCGACGGCTACTACTTCGACGTCAAACTGCACATCAACCCGAACAACCTGGCCTATACCGCCGGCGCGCTCGAGATGCACACCGACCTGCCCTCGGAAGAGGCCGCGCCGGGCGTCCAGTTCCTGCACTGCCGCCGCAACTCGGTTCAGGGCGGCAACTCGCTCTTCGTGGATGGCGTGGCCGTCGCCAATGCGCTGAAGGAAGAGGACCGCGAGGCCTTCGACCTGCTGGCCGGGTACGACATCCCGTTCAAGCGCGGGCATGAGGGCTGGGATTATCGCGCACACCAGCGCGTGATCGAACTGGACGTGAACGGCAATGTCTCGGGCGTGACGGTGTCTCAGCACCTGGCCGACGCCTTCGACCTGCCGCAATCCCTGCTCGACAGCTACTACCCCGCCTTCTGCAAGTTCCTGAGGATGCTGCGCTCGGACCGCTTCATGAACAAGTTTCGCCTCGCCGCCGGCGAATGCATCGTGTTCGACAACCACCGCGTGGTCCATGGCCGCGAGTCCTTTGTCGCCACCAGCGGCGAACGTCACCTGCGCGGCTGCTACGTCGACCGGGGTGCGCTGCGCTCTACCTACCGGATGCTCGCCAAGCAGGGCCACGCCTGATGCAATACGGACTGACTGACGAACAGGAGATGATCGTCTCCACCGTGCGGAGCTTTGTCGAAAACGAGATCTACCCGCACGAAAACCTTGTCGAACGGACCGGCGAAGTGCCGAAGGAGATCGCGGACGAGATCAAGCGCAAGACGCTGGAACTCGGCTTCTACGCCTGCAACTTCCCCGAGAGCGTGGGCGGGGCAGGGCTGAACCACCTTGAGTTCGCGCTGGTCGAGCGTGAACTCGGGCGCGGTTCGATGGCGCTGAACCACTTCTTCGGCCGTCCGCAGAACATCCTGATGGCCTGCGAGGGCGAGCAGAAGGAGCGTTACCTGATGCCCGCGGTCCGGGGAGAGCGCATGGATGCGCTCGCCATGACCGAACCGGGCGCCGGATCGGACGTGCGCGGCATGAAGTGCGCGGCACGCCGCGACGGCGGCGACTGGGTGGTCAACGGGACCAAGCATTTCATCTCCGGCGCCGACCACGCGGACTTCATCATCGTCTTCGTCGCAACCGGCGAGGACATGACACCGAAGGGCCCCAAGAAGCGCATCACCGCCTTCCTCGTGGACCGCGGCACACCGGGCTTCACCATCCGCGACGGATACAAGTCGGTGAGCCACCGCGGCTACAAGAACATGATCCTCGAGTTTGACGACTGCCGCCTCTCGGACGCGCAGGTGCTGGGCGAGGTCGATGGTGGCTTCGACGTGATGAACACCTGGCTCTACGCCACGCGGATCACCGTTGCGACCATGTGCGTCGGCCGCGCGCGCCGGGTCTTCGACTACGCGCTGACCTACTCGGCCGAGCGCGAGCAGTTCGGCCAGCAGATCGGCAAGTTCCAGGGCGTCGGGTTCCAGATCGCCGACATGATCACCGACATCGACGCCGCCGACCTGCTGACGCTGGCCGCCGCGGATCGCCTGGACCAGGGTCTGCCCGCCAACCGCGAAATCGCCTCGGCCAAGCTCTTTGCCAGCGAGATGCTCGCCCGCGTCACCGACGCCGCGATCCAGATTCACGGCGGCATGGGGCTGATGGACGACTACCCGCTGGAACGCTTCTGGCGCGACGCAAGGGTGGAACGCATTTGGGATGGCACCTCGGAAATCCAGCGCCACATCATCAGCCGCGACCTGTTGCGGCCGCTTGGCGCATGATCCCAGGCCCGGGCAAGGTCCGAAGGGAAGGAGCGAGGGGCCAGCCCCTCGCGCTCCCCGGGATACTTGAAACCCAAAGAAGACGACCCTCCGCACCGATAAGGCGCGGAGGGCTTCTTCGGGTACGGTCATCGGCGTCCCCGCCTGTACCGTGGTCCGACAATGACAGATCAAGCTTAACAACGGATTACCAAGGCCGGGTCTCAGACGCAGACCTCCTCTTCTTTGGGTTCCCAAATATCCCCGCCGGAGGCACATCGGCCAAGGGCAGCGAGGCAAGATGACGCGAGAGCTCTCAAGACTGCTGAACCCCCGCAGCATCGCCGTGATCGGGGGCGGAAAATGGTGCGAGTCGATCATCGGCGCGGCGGAGCGCATCGGTTACGATGGCGAGATCTTCCCCGTGCACCCCGCCGGAAAGGTCATCGCGGGCCGGCAATCGCTGCGCTCGCTCGATGAGCATGAGGGGCCCATCGACGCGGCCTTCATCGGCGTCAATCGCCATGCCACCATCGAGACCGTAAAGACCCTGGCCGACCTCGGGGCCGGTGGGGCCACCTGTTTTGCCTCCGGCTTTTCCGAGGCAGCGGCGGAAGATGCCGGCGGTACCGATCTGCAGGCGCAGCTGCTGGCAGCCGCGGGAGATCTGCCGATCCTCGGGCCGAACTGCTATGGTTTCATCAATGCGCTCGACGGGGCGGCGATCTGGCCTGACCAGCATGGCATGACCCGGGTCGAGCGCGGCGTCGCGATCCTGACGCAATCCTCCAACATCGCCATCAACATGACGATGCAGCGCCGGGCGCTTCCCATCGCCTACATGGTGACCTGCGGAAACATGGCCCAGACCAGCCAGGCCGAGATCGCCATGGCCCTGTTGCGGGATGAACGGGTTACGGCGATCGGAGTGCATATCGAGGGATTCGGCGACCTGCGGCAGTGGGAAGCACTGGCTCAGGCCGCCCATGCCCGCGGGGTGCCTGTGATCGCGCTGAAGGTCGGCGTTTCCGAACAGGCGCGGGCTGCGACCGTGTCTCACACGGCCTCCCTTGCCGGGGGCGATGCCGGGGCGCAGGCCCTGCTGGACCGGCTGGGATTTGCCCGTGTGACCAGCATTCCGGAGTTTCTGGAAGCGCTGAAGCTCCTGCACTGCACCGGGCCACTGGAGTCGAACCGGATCGCCTCGATCAGCTGCTCCGGAGGCGAGGCGAGCCTGATCGCCGATCTGGCGTCTGGCCGCGATCTCGTGTTTCCTGCGCTTGATCCTTTCCAGAAGCAGGCTCTGCGCAGCGCTTTGGGCCCGATGGTCGCGTTGGCAAACCCGCTGGACTACCACACCTACATCTGGCGGGACACTGCCGCGATGACGAAGGCTTGGGGCGGGATGACAAGTGCGGAAATCGCGCTGACCCTCTCTGTCGTGGACTATCCGCACACGGATGCCACCGACTGGCTCTGCGCCACCGAGGCCGCGCTTGGGGTGCGGGCAGAGACGGAGCGGCCCTTTGCCGTTGTCGCATCGCTCCCCGAACTGATGCCGAAGGACGTGGCGGAGCGGCTGATGGCCGGTGGGGTGGTGCCGCTCTACGGCATGGGCGAGGCCCTGGCCGCCGCCGAGGCTGCGGCGCGGATCGCCGAGCCCATTGCCGAACCGATCCTCCTGGGCGGGGACGCGGGCGATGCGGAAACCCTCTCCGAGGCAGATGCCAAGGCTGCTCTTTCCGCCTTTGGTCTTGTAACGCCGCGCGCGATCACCGCCGAGACGGCGGATTGCGCGGCGGAGGCGGCTCAGGAGATCGGCGGCCCGGTCGTGCTGAAGGGCATGGGCATCGCTCACAAGTCAGAGCACGGCGCGGTGCGGGTGGGTCTTGGCGCGGACGAAGTCAAGGCCGCAGCCGCCTCCATGCCCGCCAAGGGCTTTCTCGTCGAAGAGATGATCACCGGCACCGTCGCCGAACTGCTCGTCGGCGTCACGCGGGACCCGGCACATGGGTTCGTCCTGACGCTAGGCGCGGGTGGGGTCATGACCGAACTGCTGCGCGACACCGTTTCGCTGCTTGTGCCCAGTTCCCGCGATGCCGTGAAACAGGCTCTGTTCAAGCTGAAATGCGCCCCCTTGCTCTCCGGCTTCCGGGGAAAGCCCCCCGCCGAGATCGAGTCGATCCTGGATGCCGTCGACGCCATTCAGGCCTATGTGACCGCCACAGCAGATGCGGTCACCGAAGTTGAAATCAATCCGCTGATCTGCACCCCCGAGCGTGCGGTCGCCGCGGATGCCCTGATCCGAAGGACAGTGACATGAACCCCATCAAGACACGGCGCGACGGTGCCATCCTCGAAGTGACGCTGGACCGGCCCAAGGCCAATGCCATCGATCTGAAAACCAGCATCGTGATGGGCGAGACCTTTCGCGCCTTCCGCGACGATCCCGAACTGCGGGTAGCGATCATCACCGGGGGCGGGGAGAAGTTCTTCTGCCCCGGCTGGGATCTCAAGGCGGCAGCAGACGGCGATGCGGTCGACGGCGACTATGGCGTCGGCGGGTTCGGCGGCCTGCAGGAACTGCGCGAGATGAACAAGCCGGTGATCGCCGCGGTCAACGGCATCGCCTGCGGGGGCGGGCTGGAGCTGGCGCTCTCCGCCGACATCATCCTCGCCGCCGATCACGCCACCTTTGCCCTGCCCGAGATCCGCTCGGGCACCGTGGCCGATGCCGCCTCGATCAAACTGCCCAAGCGCATTCCCTATCACATCGCCATGGAACTGCTGCTGACCGGGCGCTGGTTCGATGCCGAGGAGGCCAACCGCTGGGGTCTCGTGAACGAGATCGTCGCCGCCGACCAGTTGCTGGACCGGGCATGGGAGCTCGCCCGTCTGCTGGCGTCGGGCCCGCCGCTGGTCTACGCCGCGATCAAGGAAATCGTTCGCGATGCCGAGGACAGCAAGTTTCAGGATGCTATGAACCGGATCACCAAGCGGCAGCTGCGGTCGGTCGACGTTCTCTATGCGTCCGAAGACCAGATGGAAGGCGCACGTGCCTTCGCCGAAAAGCGTGACCCGGTCTGGAAAGGCAAGTAGCCACCAGCCTCAGGCCTTGCGGAACAACGCGATCAGGGCCTTGTCGTCCCTGTGGTCGCTGGTGTTCCGCGGGCCGTAAATGTTCACCTCGGTCAGGGTCAAATCGGTGATCTTTCCCTGCATCAGAGCTTGAAACTTGGCTTCGAACCCCGCCGATGCGAAATGCCTGGCGTTCACCCCCAGCGATAAAAGCGCGCCGGGGCGGCAGGCGTCCAGCAGGGTGTCTATGGCATCCGGCCCCACGTGCCCGGTGGTGAAGGTCCCCGAAGAGACCATCCCTGCATAGGGCGTATCGGTCGCCGGCAGCGGCTTGTTGATGTCCGCCTCGATGGCCCGACGGTAGACGCCCTTTTTGATCGCCTGCGCCAGCATGGCGGAAGAGATGTCGGTGGCGTCGATCGGCCCGATGCCCAGCGCCGCCAGCGCAGCGCCGCAGACGCCGGTCCCCGCGCCCACATCCAGAACCGGGCCCTCACCGCCCGCCTGCGCAAAGGCGGCGGCGGCATGCTGGTGCATCCGGTAATCCTCGGCCGCGACGAAGTCGTCTTCGTAGCTCTCGGCCCAGTCGGCGTATAGCCGAACCGAGTCCTCGGCGGTTTTCAGGGAATAGGCTGCGGAGAGATCGGGTTTTGTGCTCATGCCCGCATGAAACGGGCATGAGTTCACGAAATCAAGCGGCGTCGAAGTCGAGCGTCAGTTTCTCACTGGTCGGGCGCGTCTGGCAGGCAAGAATAAAGCCCGCTTCCAGCTCCCAGGGCTCCAGCGAGTAGTTCACCGCCATTTCGGCCGAGCCTTCGGCGACCTTGCACCGGCAGGTGCAGCACATGCCGCCCTTGCAGGAGAAGGGCAGCTCCAGCCCCTCGCGGTGCGCGGCGTCAAGCACGGTGTCGTCTTCCGCTTCCATGTCGAAGGTCCGGGTGGTCCCGTCCAGCACGACGGTCACGGCGACACCCGACTTGGCCGCCGCCTCGGCCGCAGCCGATTTCGGCGCGCGCGGCACTTCGCCATTCTGATAGAAGCGCTCGAAATGCACCCGGTTGCGGGCAACGCCGCGGGTCTCCAGCGTGGCGGCGACATCGTCGATCATCTCTCCAGGGCCACAGAGAAAGATGCCGTCGGCGCCATCGAGGTCAACCGCGCCCGCCTGTGCCAGCTGCGTGATCTTCTCTCCGGTCACCCGACCATTCAGCAACGGCACATCCTGCGCCTCGCGGCTGAGGATGTGGACCAGGGTAAAGCGATCGAGGTAGCGGTCCTTGAGCGAATCCAGCGCGTCGCGGAACATGATGCTGCCGGTCTGGCGGTTGCCATAGACCAGCGTGACCTTCGCGCCCCGCGCCAGCGCATCAGCGGCAATAGCAACCATCGGGGTGATGCCGGAACCCGCGGCGATCAGGACGATGTTGCTTTCCTCGTGGCAGATGAACCGGCCTTCCGGCGGCATCACGGCCAGTTCGCCGCCCTTCTCCAGCGCCTGCGCAAAGGTCGAGAAGGCGCCATCGGCCACCCGCTTGACGCCAACCGTCAGGGCGGCGCCCGGCGCGGAGGCAATGGAGTAGGAGCGGCGGATATCCTCTCCGTTCACTTCGGCGCGCAGGGTCAGATACTGGCCCGGCTTGTAGGCGAAAGCCTCGCGCAGCTCCTCGGGAACGTCAAAGCTGATCGCCACGGAATCGGGCGTCTCGCGGCGGATATCGCTGATGGTCAGGGTGTGGAACATGCCCGCCTCCTCAGATGCATTTGAAGTAGTCGAAGGGTTCGCCGCAGGCGGTGCACCGGTAGTGCGCCTTGCAGGCGGTCGACCCGAATTCGGATAGTTTCTCGGTCATGGTGCTGGCACAGCGCGGGCAGGCCACAGTGGACTCTCCGAAAAGCGCCAGTTTAGAGCCTGATTTCTCGGCGGGCGGCGCAATGCCGTACTCGCGCAACTTCTCCCGACCGTCCTCGGTGATCCAGTCCGTGGTCCACGGCGGGCTCATCACCCGCTCGATCCGCGCCTCGAACCCGGCCTCCAGCAGTGCGGCCTCGACCGCCAGTTCGATCGCGAGGACTGCGGGACAGCCCGAATAGGTGGGAGTCACTCCCGCCACCGCCACGCCGTCCTCGATCCGTACCCAGCGCAGGATGCCGAGGTCGGCCACCGTGACGCAGGGCACCTCGGGATCGGGGACCGCCGCCGCAGCCTCCCAGGCGCGGCGTTCGTCCAGGGATGCGAGCCCGGTTACCATGTCGCTCCGGGATGGGCGCGGTGCACCGACTGCATCTCGGCCAGCATGTGACCCAGACCCTCGCCGTGTCGTCCATCGCGTCCGCCGCTCTGCGGGAAGGGCGATGTCACCTGCTCCAGCCCGGCCTCGTCGAAGATCCGCTTGATCGTGGCCTCCCACTCCGGGCGCAGCGCGGCACGGTCCGGCAGGGCGTCGAGCCCTTCACCAGCGCCTTCCTCGAACAGCTCGTCCACGTAGATCGCCAGCGCCGTCACCGCGTCCCGCATCCGGCGTGCACTTTCCTCGGTGCCGTCGCCAAGACGGATCACCCACTCGCCGGTGTGGCGGATGTGATAGGCCATCTCCTTGACCGCCTTGCCGGCAATCCCGCGAACGGTCTCGTCCGGGCTCTCGAGCGCGGCAGTCCAATAGGGATGCATGAAGGCAGCAAAGTAGAGCTGCCGCAGCATGGTATGCGCGAAATCCTCGTTCGGACGCTCGACCAGCAGCAGGTTCCGGTACTCCCGTTCGCCGCGCAGGTACGCGAGGTCGTCCTCGTCCCGGCCCTTGCCCTCGACCTTGCCCGCGTAGTCGTAGAGGTTGCGCGCAGTGCCGATGACGTCCAGCGCCATGTTCGGCATGGCGAGGTCCTCTTCGAGCATGGGCGCATGGCCGCACCACTCGCTCACCCGGTGGCCGAGCACCAGGTGATCGTCGGCCAGTTCCAGCAGCGCGTCGAACAGGGCCATCACATGTGCCCCACTTCGTCGGGAATCTCGTAGAAGGTCGGGTGACGGTAAATCTTCTCGCCCGGCTCGAAGTTCTCGCCGGCCTGGTCCGGATCGGAGGCGGTGATCGCCTTCGACGGGACCACCCAGATCGAGTTGCCCTCGCCGCGCCGCGTATAGACATCGCGGGCCGCCTGCAGGGCCATCACCTCGTCCGTCGCGTGGAGCGAGCCGACATGTTTATGCGCCAAGCCGTTCCGCGGCCGGATGAATACTTCCCACAAAGGTACCTCACCAGACATGGGCATCCTCCTCTTCTTTGGGTTTGAAAATATCCCGGGGGTCCGGGGGCAGGGCCCCCGGCGTTCCGGTCAGGTCACTCGGCCGCGAGCGGTGCCGCTTCGCGCCGGACCTTGCGTTTCTCTGCGTGGGCCAGGGCCGCCTCGCGGACCCATGCGCCGTCGTCCCATGCCTTGCGGCGGGCCTTGATCCGGTCGCGGGCCATCGGGCCGTGGCCCTTCACGACGCTCCAGAACTCGTCCCAGTTGATCGGGCCGTGATCGTAACCGCCCTTCTCCTCGTTCCATTTCAGGTCCGGATCGGGGAGGGTCAGGCCAAGGTACTCGGCCTGCGGCACGGTGGCGTCGATGAACTTCTGACGCAGCTCGTCGTTGGTAAAGCGCTTGATCTTCCACGCCATCGACTGGTCCGAATGCTGGCTGTCCGCATCGTGCGGGCCGAACATCATGATCGAGGGCCACCACCAGCGGTTCAGCGCATCCTGCGCCATCGCCTTCTGCTCGGGCGTACCCTGGGCCAACTTCATGACGATCTCGTAACCCTGACGCTGGTGAAAGCTCTCTTCCTTGCAGACGCGGATCATCGCGCGGGCATAGGGCCCGTAGGAGCAGCGGCACAGCGGGATCTGGTTCATGATCGCGGCGCCATCCACCAGCCAGCCGATGGTGCCGATGTCGGCCCAGCTCAGCGTCGGGTAGTTGAAGATCGAGGAGTATTTTGCACGACCGTCGAGCAGCTCTTCGGTCATCTGCTCGCGGGTCACGCCAAGCGTTTCGGCGGCGGAGTAGAGGTACAGGCCGTGGCCGCCCTCGTCCTGCACCTTGGCCAGCAGGGCCGCCTTGCGACGCAGGCTCGGCGCGCGGGTGATCCAGTTGCCTTCCGGCAGCATGCCGACGATTTCCGAATGCGCGTGCTGACCGATCTGGCGCACCAGGGTCCGGCGGTAGCCCTCGGGCATATCGTCGTTCGGCTCGATCTTTTCCTCGGCGTCAACACGCGCCTGGAAAGCGGCCAGAAATTCGGGAGTTTCATCCGAGCGCCCATCGGCGCCGATCAGACCTTGGCTATACATGGCTCTAGGCTCCTCCAAACCGGTAGCTCGAATATATGTTACGAAAGTTAATCAATCAAGATTTTTTCGTAACACTTGCGCGACTCGTCCGCCCGGCTCATCTAGGGGCATGACCAAGACACTGTTTTCGTTCGGACATGGCTATTCGGCGCAGGCGCTCACCCGGCTGCTTCTGCCGCAGGGATGGCGCGTCATCGGCACCACCCGGTCTGCGGACAAGGCCGAATCACTCAGGGCACAGGGGGTGGAGCCGGTGGTTTTCCCCGGCGCCGACATGACCGCCGCGCTGGAAGAGGCCACACACCTGCTGATCTCGGCGGGGCCCACCGCCGAGGGCGACCCGGTGCTGGGCAGCCTCCGTGCGCGCATCACCAAGCTTGCCCCGCGCCTCGAATGGGCGGGATACCTGTCGACCACCGGCGTCTACGGCGACCATCAGGGCGGCTGGGTGGACGAAAGCACCCCGCTGACCCCTTCCACGCGACGCGGCCGCTGGCGGGTCGACGCCGAAGCCGAATGGCAAGCCATTCCCGGATTGCCCCTGCACATCTTCCGTCTCGCCGGCATCTACGGTCCGGGGCGCGGTCCCTTTGCCAAGGTCAAGGCCGGCACCGCGCGGCGCATCGTGAAGCCCGGACAGGTCTTTTCGCGCATCCACGTGGAAGACATCGCGCAGGTCCTTGCCGCCTCCATCGCCCAGCCGAACCCCGGCGCGATCTACAACCTCTGCGACGACGATCCCGCGCCGCCGCAGGATGTCATCGCCCATGCGGCAGAGCTGCTTGGCCTTCCCGTGCCACCGGAAGTCGCCTTCGACGAGGCCGAGATGACCCCGATGGCGCGATCTTTCTACGCCGAAAGCAAGCGGGTGCGGAACGACAGGCTCAAGAACGAGTTGGGTGTCGTACTGCGCTATCCCGACTATCGCTCCGGGCTGGCCGCCCTGCTGCAAGAGGAAGACCCGCCTAGATGACGGCAACCCAACAGGCCACCAGTCCCCGGAGCCTGACCGAGCTGCTCGACATTCTTGAGGAGGCGCCGGACGGCAAGAAGGTGACGGTGGCCGAGATGCTGCGCCATATCGGCGACAGGTCCTTCACTCCGCTGATCCTCGCGATCTCGGTGATCGTGGTGTCTCCGATCTCCGGCATTCCCACGGTTCCGACCTTTTCGGCCCTGCTGCTGCTGACCATCGGTGTTCAGGGGCTTGCCAGACGCGATCACCTCTGGCTGCCGGGCTTCCTGATGCGGCGCCAGATTCCCGCCGAGCGGCTGCACGGCGCCATCAACTGGCTGCGAAAACCCTGTGCGTGGATCGACCGGCATTCCCGCCCCCGGCTTCGGATCCTGACCGAGGGCGCGCCCCGCGTCTTTGCCTTCGCCGTCTGCACTTTCCTGCCGCTGGTCTGGCCGCCGCTCGAACTTCTGCCGATGTTCACCTCGGTCGGCGCCTTCGCCATCGCGCTCATCGCCTTCGGCCTGCTGACGCACGATGGGCTTTATACCCTGCTGGGGTATTCGGTCATCGGGGCCGGGGCCGGAGTGACAACCTGGTTCCTGCTGTAATCAGGCGCGCCGTTCGCCGATCCGGGCAACGCCCAGAACGTCCAGCACCTTTGCCTCGATGTCGTCCGCGTTCATGCCTGCAACCGCGTACATGTCGGCGGGGCTGGCCTGATCGATGAAGATATCCGGCAGGACCATCGAGCGGAACTTCAGCCCGGTGTCGAAAACACCCTCGTCGGCGAGCAGCTGTGCGACGTGGCTGCCAAAGCCGCCGACCGCGCCTTCCTCGATGGTGATCAACGCCTCGTGCCGCGCGGCAAGGTCCAGGATCATGCCCCGGTCCAACGGTTTGGCGAAGCGGGCATCCGCGATGGTTGGCGTGATCCCTTTGGCGCCCAGCGCCTCGGCGGCCTTTTCGACCTCGGCCAGACGCGTGCCGAACGACAGGATGGCGACGCGCTTGCCCTCGCGGATCATACGGCCTTTGCCGATTTCCAGGATGGACCCGGCCTCGGGCATGTCGACCCCGGTGCCCTCGCCCCGCGGATAGCGGAACGCGATGGGTCCGTCGGAATGGGCAGCAGCAGTGGCAACCATGTGTTTCAACTCCGCCTCATCCGCGGCGGCCATGACGACAAAGCCCGGCAGGTTGGCAAGGTAGGCCACATCGAAGGCGCCCGCATGGGTCGCGCCGTCGGCCCCGACCAGACCGGCCCGGTCGATGGCAAACCGCACCGGCAGGCGCTGGATTGCGACATCATGCACGACCTGATCATAACCGCGCTGCAGGAAGGTCGAATACATGGTGCAGAACGGCTTCATCCCGCCAGCGGCAAGGGCGGCAGAGAAGGTCACACCGTGTTGCTCGGCGATCCCCACGTCAAAGCAGCGGCTGGGAAAGCGCTCCGCGAAGAGGTTCAGCCCGGTACCATCCGGCATTGCTGCGGTCACCGCGCAGATCTTGTCGTCTGCCGCAGCCAGCCGGGCCAGTTCGTCACCGAAGACCTTGGTGTAGCTCGGCGCGTTCGACGGCGTCTTCTTCTGCTCGCCGGTCAGCACGTTGAACTTGGCCGTGGCATGACCCTTGTCGCGTGCTTCCTCGGCCGGGCGATAACCCTTGCCCTTCTTGGTAAGGGCGTGGATCAGGATCGGGCCTGTCGCCCGCGCGCGCACCATCCGCAGCAGCGGCAGAAGCTGCTCCATGTCGTGGCCGTCGATCGGCCCGATGTACGAGAACCCCAGCGATTCAAACAGCGTCCCGCCCATCGCCATGCCCTTCAGCATGTCCTTGGCACGCTTGGCACCTTCGCGGAACGGCCCGGGCAACAACGAAACGGCACCCTTCGCCGCGTCCTTCAGTTGCTGGAAGGGTTCCTCGGCATAGAGCCGCGACAGGTAGGACGACAGCGCGCCGACCGGGGGCGCGATGCTCATCTCGTTGTCGTTCAGGATGACGATCATCCGTTTCTTCAGATGACCCGCGTTGTTCATCGCCTCAAAGGCCATGCCCGCGCTCATCGCGCCGTCGCCGATCACCGCGATGGCATCGCCCAGACCTTCGGGCGTGACGCCGCCGAGGTCGCGCGCCACGGCAAAGCCCAGCGCGGCGCTGATCGAGGTGGAGGAATGCGCCGCCCCGAAGGGGTCATAGGGACTTTCCGAGCGCTTGGTGAATCCCGACAGACCATCCTTCTGGCGCAGGGTCCGGATACGGTCCCGGCGCTCGGTCAGGATCTTGTGGGGATAGCACTGGTGGCCCACGTCCCAGATGATCTTGTCACGCGGCGTATCGAACACGGCGTGCAGCGCCACGGTCAGTTCGACCACGCCAAGCCCGGCCCCCAAGTGTCCGCCCGTCACCGAAACGGCCGAGATCGTCTCGGCCCTCAGTTCGTCCGCCACCTGCCGCAGCTGCGTATCCGACAACCGTTTCAGGTCGGCGGGCCGGTGGATGGTGTCGAGAAGGGGCGTGGCGGGCCGGTCGGTCACTGTCGGCTCCTGTGGCTGGGCGCGTTAACTCTCGCGCGAGATAACGAAACGGGCGGCTTCCCGCAAGTTGTCGGCCCGTGATCCATAGGTATCTAGCTCGGCGCAGGCGGATAGCATCAGTTCGTTTGCGCGGCGTTTCGCCTCTCCGAGGCCCAGCAGCGAAACGAAGGTCGCCTTTCCGGCCGCAGCGTCCTTCTGAAGTCGCTTGCCCGCCTTGTCCGCATCGCCTTCGACATCGAGGATATCATCGGCGATCTGAAACGCCAAACCGAGGTCTCGGGCGTAGTTTGAAAGGGGTCGGATATCTGCACCGGCAAGCCGCGCGCCCGCGCAGGCAGACCATTCGATCAACGCCCCGGTCTTGCCCGCCTGCAGCGCGGTGATCTGGTCGAGGGTGAGGGGAACGCTCGCGGTTTCCGCCGCCATGTCGAGCGCCTGGCCCAGAACCATGCCACGCGCACCGGCCGCCCGGGCAAGGCTCAGTGCCAGATCGGCCCGCACCTCGGCAGGGCCGCAGTCTGCGTGAGCGGCAAGTTCAAAGGCCAGCGCCTGCAGCGCATCCCCGGCAAGAACCGCAGTGGCATCGTCCCATTTCACGTGAACCGTCGGCTGGCCCCGGCGCAGGTCATCGTCGTCCATGCAAGGCATGTCGTCGTGAACGAGGCTGTAGGCGTGCATCGCCTCGATGGCGGCGGCGGGCCAGATCGCGCGGGCCTCGTCAATGTCGTGCAGCCGAGCACTTTCCAGCACGAGGTAACCGCGCAGACCCTTGCCGCCGGTCACCGCATAGCGCATCGCCGAGACGACAGGCACATCGGCGAGCCCGCCGAGAACGGTGTCGAGGTGGGCGGCGATCGTTTTGGTCGCCGCCGCCAGATCAGCGGTGAACACTTAGAGGCCTTCGACCGGCTTGGTCCCCGTCGGTTGGCCATCGGCGTCGAGCGTGATCGCGGCGACCTTTTCCTCGGCCCGCTTCAGCTCTTCCTCGCAGCGCTTCTTCAGCGCGGCGCCCCGTTCGTAGAGCGTGATCGAGGCGTCGAGCGGCACGTCGCCGCGCTCGAGCTGGTCGACAACCGACTCCAGCTCTTTCATCGCCTGTTCGAAACTCATTTCCGATACGGGTGTGTCAGTCATCGCTCGCGGCCCTCACCAGTTCTTCCACATGCGCCTTCGCCGAGGCGGCCAGGGCCTTCAGATCATAGCCGCCTTCCAAAGTCGAGACCACGCTCCCGCCGCAAAGCTCGTCGGCAAGTTTGCACAGTTCGGCGGTAAGCCAGGCATAGTCTTCCGTCGCCCAGTTCAGATTGGCCAGCGGATCGTCGCGGTGGCAATCGAACCCGGCCGACAGGATGATCAGTTCAGGCTGGAACGCCTTCAGCCGCGGAAACACCTCATCGGAATAGGCAGACCGCATGACGGCGCCGTCGCTTTCCGGGGGCAGGGGAACGTTCAGGATGTTGTCATGCGCGCCTCGCTCCGAGGCTTCACCGGTGCCGGGCCAGAGCGGGACCTGCTGGCTGGTCACCACCAGCGCGCGCGGCTCGTTCCACAGCAGATCCTGCGTGCCATTGCCGTGGTGCACGTCAAAGTCGACCACCGCGACACGGCTCAGCCCGTGATGATCCAGCGCGTATTTCGCCGCCAGCGCGGCATTGCCGAAGATGCAGAAACCCATCGGCTTTGCCGTTTCGGCGTGATGCCCGGGAGGACGGATCGCGGCAAAGGCGTTTCCGACCTCGCCCGAGAGCACCATGTCGACTGCCCGAACCACCGCACCCGCAGCGCGGCGCGCAGCGTCCAGTGACCCCGGCGAAAGCCACGTATCCTCGTCGAGCGCGATCTGGCCCTCTTCCGGAACACGCGGCCCCAGCATGTCGATGTAGTCCTGCGGGTGAACGCGCAGCAGGTCCGCGTCCGATGCCAGCGGCGCCTCGATGCGCAACAGATCGAGCGGGGTCAGCGCCTCCAGCACGTATTCCAGCCGCGCAACCTGTTCGGGGTGCCCCTCTGGTGTCACGTGTTTCAGGCAGTCGGGATGGGTGATCAGCGCCGTGGTCATGTCGGCATCCTGTCCTTCATTGTTCGGGTAATGCTTTAGACCAGCCCGGTCAGTCCGGTGCCAGCATGTAACCTGCGCCGCGCACGGTCTGCAGGTATCGCGGCTGCTTCGGGTCGGCCTCGATCTTGCGCCGGAGCCGCGTGATCTGGACGTCCACCGCGCGTTCCTGCGCCTGTCCGCGATCGCGACCCAGGTCCTCGACCAGCTTGCTGCGGCTTACGGCCTCGCCGGGGCGGGCCGAGAAAATGCGCATCAGCTGGCTCTCGGTCGCGGTCAGGCGGATCAGGTCCTCTCCCTGCCACATCTCTCCGCGTTCGATATCGTAGCGGATCGGCCCCAGGTGCAGGATCTTCGGCACCGTCGCCTCTGCCGGAGTCTCGGGCATACGGCGCAGGATCGCGTTGATCCGCAGCAGTAACTCCTTCGGCTCGAACGGCTTGGCAAGGTAATCATCCGCCCCCGCCTCGAGCCCCGCAATCCGGTTCTCGGTCTCGCCCTTGGCGGTCAGCAGCAGGATCGGGGTCTTGTGGGTTTCGCGCAGCGCGCGGGTCAGGCTGATGCCATCCTCGCCGGGCATCATCACATCCAGCACGATCATGTCGAAATCGAGCCCCGAGAGCACCCGTCGCGCATGGGCCGCGTCGCGGGCGGCTGTCACGAGGAACCCCTGGCGGACCAGGAACTTCTTGAGCAGGTCACGGATCCGCTCGTCGTCGTCGACGATCAGCAGGTGGGCATCGAGTTCGCGCATCAGCTTCCATCCCTCAGGCGCGTGTAGGCCCGGCGCATCTCCGGGTCCATCATGGCTTCGAGAACCTGCCGGAACCCGGCAACGGCCTCCGGCCCGGCATCGCGATAGGCGGCGCGCATCCGCGCACGCTGGGCATCCGACAGGGTGGATTCCAGCGCCTTGCCCTTGTCGGTGAGGTAGAGGTGTCGCTCGCGCTTGTCGACCGGGCCGACCCGGCTCTCGACCAGCCCGTCGCCGACCAGCGTCCGCAGCACCCGGTTGAGCGATTGTTTCGTCACCCCCAGGATCGATAGCAGGTTGTTGACTGTGGTCCCCGGCGCGCGGTTGATAAAGTGGATCGCGCGGTGATGCGCGCGCCCATAGGCAATCTCGGCGAGGATACGATCGGGGTCTGCGGTGAAGCCGCGATAGGCAAAGAACATGGCCTCGATCCCCTGCCGAAGCTGTTCATCGGTAAGGAACAAAAGGCTTTCGCCACCATACCCCCCGGTGGGGCGCCCGTCCGACATAATCATTCTCACCGTGTCGCTTTTTTCATCAGCATAAGTCAGCGTTATTGACTTTCCAAGTGTCAAGCGGTATCGAATCGCAGTTTTCACGCAAGAATATGTCCTTATCCGGCGTGGATGACGCAACAAACGCAAACCCCCCTCGCACGCAGGAGTAGAAACATGTCGGGATATGACGACCGCGACGGCAAGATCTGGATGGATGGCAAACTCATCGATTGGCGCCAGGCGAATGTACACATCCTGACTCACGCGATGCACTACGCCAGCTCGGTGTTCGAGGGAGAGCGTTGCTACAGCGGCAAGATCTTCAAGGGCGTGGAACATTCCCAGCGCCTGATCAACTCCGCCCGGATGCTGGACTTCGAGATCCCCTACACTGTTGAGGAGATCGAGGCGGCCAAGTACGCCATGCTGGAAGCCAACGGCTGGACCGACGCCTACGTGCGCGCCGTCGCATGGCGCGGCGCCGGCGAGGACATGGGCGTTTCCGCCGCCCGCAACCCCGTCCGCCTTGCCATCGCCGGCTGGGAGTGGGGCAACTACTATGGCGACGCCAAGTTCAAGGGCGCCAAGCTCGACATCTCCAAGTGGAAGCGCCCCTCGCCCGAGACCATTCCGGTCCATGCCAAGGCCGCGGGTCTCTACATGATCTGCACCATGTCCAAGCACGCGGCCGAGGCCAAGGGCTGCTCGGACGCGCTTTTCATGGACTACCGCGGCTACGTGGCCGAGGCGACTGGCGCGAACATCTTCTTCGTCAAGGACGGCGAGGTTCACACCCCGATGGCCGATTGCTTCCTCAACGGCCTGACCCGTCAGACCGTGATCGGGATGCTGAAGGACAAGCAGATCAAGGTGCACGAGCGGCATATCGAGCCCGCCGAGATGGAAGGCTTCCAGCAGTGCTGGCTGACCGGCACCGCGGCCGAAGTGACCCCGGTCGGCCAGATCGGCGACTACAACTTCGAAGTCGGCGACCTGACCAAGGACATCGCCGGCAGCTACGAAAAGCTGGTGCGCAGCCACGGCTAGCGCCCTTCGCGCGGCTCTGGTACGGCTTGCCACATGTGCCGGAGCCCGCGACCGACCCTGTTCCTTCTGATCCTGCTGGTCGTCGCGGCCTGCACCGACAGAAGTGCGACCCCGGTGCGCCCCGACGCACTGGAGGTCGGAACCCCCTTCACCATCTTCGCCGCAAGCTCGCGCGCACAGGAGCCTGACGGTTCGTTCGGATTCCGGCGCTCGGACCGGCTGAGCTATCTCGAACTCACCGTCTCGATCCCGCCCGCGCACCACAGTGGCGACCTTGTCTTCGGCTACGCCGATCCGGACCCCCGCCGCGAATTCACCCTTGCGCGGCAAGAGAGCTTTGCCTCCGATAAGGACTTTCTCGCGCGCATCAACCAGGCCCTGCGCCAGCGTCCGGCGGAAGAGCGCGAAGTCACGCTCTTTGTCCCCGGCTTCAACTCGACCCAAACGGAATCCGCCTTTCGCGGCGCGCAGATGGCCTATGACATCGGGGTGCCGAGCCTGTTCGCCCTCTACTCCTGGCCCAGCCGGGGCAAGGCGCTGTCCTATGCCTACGACAACGACAGCGTTCTGTTCGCGCGCGACGGACTGGAAAAGATGCTGCGTGACATGTCGCGCACATCGGCCAGCCGGGTTCTGCTGGTGGCGCATTCGATGGGCAGCCTGCTGGTGATGGAAACCCTACGCCAGATCGACCAGAAGGATCCCGGCTGGCCCGCACGCAACCTCGCGGGGGTCGTCCTGATCTCGCCTGATCTCGATATTCAGGTGTTCCGTTCCCAGGTCCTTGGTCTCAGTGAAGTGCCCGAGCCCTTCGTCCTGCTGACCTCGCGCAGGGACCGCATCCTCAACCTGTCCGCTCGGCTGCGCGGCACCGTGGTTCAGAACCGACTTGGCAACATTTCCGACGAGAGCGAGATCGCGGACCTTCCGATCGAGCTGATCGACACCACCGCGTTTTCGGGGGGCGGTGCGGACCCGCACTTCCTGCCCGCCACCTCGCCCGCACTGCTCAGCATCCTGTCCGAGGCGCGGCAGGTCGGCGCGACACTGGGAGAAGAACGGGTAACGCTGTCCTCTGCCATAACCGGCCGCACGTCATCTTCGCACTCGGCGATCATGATCGAATTGTCACCCGACGGCGTGGTCCCGCGCTGAGACGGGGTCACCGACCGCGCCGGAGATAAACGTAAAACGCCCCTTCGCCGCCGTGGCGGAGATGGGCCGGCGTCACCTGCAGTACCGCCTGTGCCAGCGGCGGCATGGCGAGCCATTGCGGCACCTGACGCCGCAGGATCCCCCGGGGCCGGGGGATCGGTCCGGTATCGTCGCCCGACTTGCCCTTGCCGGTGATCACGAGGACCAGCCGCTTGCCAGCGGCATGGGCCGACAGGATGAACCCCGTAAGCTCCGGATGCGCCTGATCGAGCGTCATGCCATGCAGGTCGATCCGGCCCTCGGGCATCAGCTTGCCTCGCTTCATCCGGCCGAACTGCTTGTGGTCCATCTGCAGCGCCGGAGGCGGTGCGGGCACCGGGTCAGGCTTGGGCGGTTCGGACCGCGGGGCAGGGCGGGGCCGCGCCACGGCGGGTTTGGTCGGCTTCGGCTTGGGCAGGGGTTGCGCCACGGGGGCGGACTCCGGGTGCAGCCGCTCCGCGCGCGCCACCACCTTCTGCCACAGGGCAATCTCTTCCGCTGTCAGTCGGCGCCGGGTCATCAGGCCCCATCCGGAACCAGGGCATAGGCACGCTGGATCGGCAGCAGAACGATCATGCGGCCCGGGTCGCGCAGGCTTCCGGCGTCGCGGCCCGCCTTGGCCCCGGTCCCGAAGAAGATATCGGCCCGCTGCGCACCCTTGATCGCCGAACCGGTGTCCTGCGCGATCATCAGCCGCCGTATCGGCGCCGCGCCATCCTTTTCCACCCAGACCGGCGCGCCCAATGGCGTATAGCGCGGATCCACCGCGATGCTGCGCATGGCCGTGACCGAACGGTTCATCGCGCCAAGCGGTCCCTCGCCGGCCGCAACGTGCGAGACCTCGCGGAAAAAAACGTAGGATGGATTGTGCATGAGCAGCGCGCGTCCCTCGTCCGGATTGCGCTTGACCCAACTGCGGATCACCAGAGCGCTGACCTGGTGCGCGGCATAGATCCCCTTGTTCACCAGTTCCATCCCGATCGAGCGGTAGGGGTGCCCGTTGGCGCCACCATACCCCACGCGGATGGTCGTGCCATCGTCCAGCCGGATCCGGCCGGATCCCTGAATCTGGAGAAAGAACAGCTCCACCGGGTCGTCGACCCATGCAATCTCGAGCCCGCGGTTGTCCATCACACCGCTGCTGGCGATCTCTTCGCGCGTCAGCCAAGGTGTCTCGCCTTTCGCTTCGGGCGGCATCCGATAGATCGGATAGCTGAAGCGGTCGCTGCGGTGGCGGGATCCCTTCAGTTCCGGTTCGAAGTACCCCGTAAAGAGGGCGTCGGCCCCGTCACGAACCAGAACCGGGCGAAAGAACAGCTCGAAGAAGGCCCGGGCGTCTTCGGGCTTTCGAGTCGAGCCAAGCGCGCAGAGGGCGCGCCAGTCAGGATCGTCAAGGTCCGGGCAGGTTTTCATGAAGACGGAAAGCGCCGAGCCAAGGTCATCCCCGGCCCAGCCGTCGAGATCCTGAAAGCTGAGGATCTCGTAAGTTGTGTCAGCCTGCGCGCCGGCGGAGGTCAAGATTGCCCCCGCAAGCAATGTCGCGCGCAGCGCTGCAATCATGTGCCCGTTGCAACGAGACGCCAGTTCGGATCGTCCTCGCCCATCGTGCGCGCAAAGGTCCAGCTGTCTTTCTGGCGTTTCGCCGTGGTCGGGCTCCCCTCGACGATTTCGCCGGAGGCATCGCGCACGACCGAGGTCAGTTCGCCGATGAACCGCATGGTGATCTCGGCAAGGTTGGTGTCCTTGTCAAAGTTCACCTCCTGGACGCGGGTTTCGCGGATACCGATGAACTCGGCCTCGACCTTCAGACCCTTGTCCTCGCGGTCGGCAACCACCGACACGAAGGCGTCGAACACGTCTTCCGACAGAAACGGCTGCAGCTCGTTCAATTCGCCCCGCTCAAAGCCCATCACGATCATCTCGTAGGCGCCACGCGCGCCTTGGATGAATTCCGTCACCGAGAAGGCAGGTTCCACGCGCTTCATCGCGGCCAGCTGCTGGGCCGCATCGCTGTCCTTGTCCACATGATCGGTGATATCGAGATCGGGGCCCCCCTCGATAACCTCGAACCCGGGCCGCGAGGATTTTTGCACCGGTGTCGGCGCGGGCGGTTTCTCAAATCCCTCACGGGTCCCCAGCACGCTTTTCAGTCGCAAAATCAGGAAGATGGCGATGCCGGCCAGTACCAGGAGCTGGATCAGTGGGGAATTCATCGGAACCTCATTTCAGGCCACAGGCTTTTAATACCTCGGGTCGAACACTTATGTAGGTGACGTGCGGGTCCGAGTCCACCGCAAGCGACCAAATGGAGACACGACGGAATGTACCTGTTTCTGGCCTTTCTGGCCGTTCCGATCATCGAAATCGCCCTGTTCATCCAGGTGGGTGGGCTGATCGGCCTGTGGCCGACACTCGCGATCGTGATCCTGACCGCAATCATCGGCACCTCGCTGATGCGGTCGCAGGGGCGGTTGGCCTTGGCCGAGCTGAACAAGTCCTTCTCGCAGCTGAACGACCCGACCGAGCCCCTCGCGCACGGCGCGATGATCCTGCTGGCCGGTGTCCTGCTGCTGACTCCCGGTTTCTTCACCGATGCAACCGGGTTTGCCCTGCTGATCCCGCCGGTGCGGCGCGCCGTCTTCACCTTCATCAGCAAGCGCGTGACGATCCAGCGGTTCCAGATGGGTCAGGGCCCAGCGACCCGCAGCCCCTTCGGGCGCGGCGACGTGATTGATGGCGAGTACGAAGAAGTTCGCACCGAGCGCCCGAAACAGACCGGTCCCTCGGGCTGGGTGGAAGGCCCCGAGAACCGCTGACCGCGGCGGCCCGGCTTGCCATTGAGGTAGTCTGCCCAAGCTGCTAAGCAGCCTGCAACTACGTATACCGGGAGAAACCAAATGTCCGAGAACGGCGCTGCGCAGCAGCCGCAGGTCCAGATGAACATCCTCGGGCAGTTCGTGCGCGATCTGTCCTTCGAAAACGTGATGGCCCAGAAGGGCGTCCGGGCCGAGGGCCAGCCGGACATCAACGTGCAGGTCAACCTCGATGCCAAGAAGCGTCAGGGCGATGACCAGTACGAAGTGATGATCAAGCTGAACATCGAGTCCAAGACAAAGGAAAAGAAGGAAGATCTCTTCCTGCTCGAGATCGACTATGTCGGCCTGTTCCGCATCGCCGGCGTGCCCGAAGCCCAGCTGCACCCCTTCCTGCTGATCGAGTGCCCGCGGATGCTGTTCCCCTTCCTGCGCCGGATCGTCAGTGACGTGACGCGCGATGGTGGCTTCCCCCCGCTGAACCTCGAGAACATCGACTTCGTTCAGATCTACCGTGCCGAACTGGCCCGCCGCCAGGCCGCACAGGGCGACGCTCCGACCACGGTCTGAGACTGACGAATTCCGGAACCCCGCCCCGGGCAGCCGCCCGGGCGGGGTTTTTTCATGCCATCTTGGTCCAGAGTGCGTTTTCGCCAAGCTTGGCGGTAAAGGCGTCATGCGCCGCCTTCTCGGCCTCGCTCAATCGCGAGGGCAGGGGCGACGGACGCGGCGAAGGTCGCCATGCGGGCCCATCGTCACCCACACTGCTTTGCGTGGCCGTCGACAGGGCAAAGTCGGGCTGTCTGCCCCCGATCAGTTCAAGGTAGACATCGGCAAGGATCTCGGAGTCGAGAAGCGCGCCGTGCAGCGTCCGCGAGGAGTTGTCGATCCCGAAGCGGCGGCAGAGCGCGTCGAGCGAGGCCGGAGAGCCCGGAAATCTCTTGCGCGCGATGGCCAGCGTGTCGATGGCCTGCTCCCACGGAATCTGCGGCAGGCCCATCCAGCGCAGTTCGGCGTTCAGGAACTTGATGTCGAAGGCCGCGTTGTGGATGACCAGCTTGGCATCCCCCACGAAATCGAGGAACGCCTGCCCGATCTCGGCAAACTTCGGTTTGTCCCTGAGAAAGTCGATCGACAGCCCGTGCACCTCGAACGCTTCCTGCGGCATGTCGCGCTCGGGGTTGATGTACTGGTGATAGGTGTTGCCCGTCGCCACGTGGTTGAACAGCTCCACACCGCCGATCTCGACGATCCGGTCGCCGGACTCTGGGTCGAATCCGGTGGTTTCGGTATCGAGCACGATCTCACGCATGGGCCAGTTTCCTTCTGATGTCCGCGATCACATCCTGCACCTGCTGGCGCGCATGGTCCATGGTGTCGGTGATGATCACATAGTCCGACTTTTCGCGCTTTATGGCGTCCGGCACCTGCTTGGACCGGATCAGCTCGAACTGCTCTCGGGTCATGGTGCCTCGCTCGAGGACACGGCGTTCCTGTGTCTCGGCATCGACCGAAACCGTCGCGACTGCGTCCATCCGTCTCTCGCCGCCGGTTTCGAAGATCAGCGGAATATCGAAGACGATGATGTCGGAACTCGCGTTAGCCTTGAAGCGCTCCCGATCCTCGCCCACGAGCGGATGCACGACGCCTTCGATCCGCTTCAGCGCGCCGGGATCCGCTGCGATGATGCGTTTCAGCGCCCCACGATCAATCGCTCCGTCAGAAAGGGCATCCGGAAACAGCGCGGCGAGCGGCGCCACCGCGGCACCCCCTTTGGAATAGAGGCGGTGCACCGCCGCATCCGCATCCCAGACATCGAGACCCATCTCGGCAAAGAGCTTGGCCGTCGTGCTTTTTCCCATGCCGATGGATCCGGTCAGGCCGAGAAGGAACGCCATCAGAGGATCGCCGCCCGCGTGGCATCGTCCACCTCCGGGCGCTGGCCAAACCACCGCTCGAACCCGGGAAGGGCCTGGTAGATCAGCATCCCAAGGCCATCGACGACCGTGCAGCCCACGCGCTCGGCTTCGGCAAGAAGGCTGGTCTTGAGCGGATTGTAGACGAGGTCGGTCACCACCATGTCGGGGCGCAACCCGTCGAGCGGAACGCGCAGGTCGGGTTTACCGACCATCCCGAGAGAGGTGGTGTTCACCACCAGCGTCGCCTCGTCCAGCATGTTCCCGGCCTGCACCCAGTCTACGACGCGCACCCGCTTGCCAAAATCGTCCTTCAGCTTTTCCGCACGGGGCCGGGTCCGGTTCGCCAGCAGGATCTCGGGCACGCCGGCATCGGAAAGCGCCGCGATGACCGCGCGCGCAGCACCGCCGGCACCAAAGACACAGGCCGCGCCCTCGCGCGGGGCCCAGTTCGGCGCGTTCACCCTCAGGTTTTCGATAAACCCGTACCCATCGGTATTGTCGGCGTGGATCTTGCCATCGCTGCGAAAGATCAACGTGTTCGCAGCCCCGATCAGCGTGGCCCGGTCGGTGATCTGGTCCGCGATGGCCATCACCGTTTCCTTATGCGGAACTGTGATGTTGACGCCGACGAATCCCATCTTCGGCAGGGTCCGGATCACCTGTTCCAGATCGGCATGGGTCACATCCATGGGAATGTAGAACCCCGGCAGCCCAAGGGTGCGCAACCAGTGACGGTGGAGCAGGGGGGACTTGGAATGGGCGATGGGCGAACCGATGACACCGGCCAGGGGTATTTTCGGCAAGGTCATGTGGCTATCGCTCCTCTGAGTGACAGGTAGTTGAGTAACTCGATCAGGGGCAGACCCAAAACGTTAAAGTAGTCGCCGTCAATGCCGCTAAACAGCCGCACCCCTTCTTCCTCGAGCTTGTAGCCCCCAACGGCGTGCCGGATGCTCTCCCAGTTCCGCGCGATGTAGTCCTGCAGGTAGCCGTCAGACACCTCGCGCATTCTCAGCCGCACCTGGCCCACGTGACGCCAGATCGGCTGGCCGTTTTCCACGATGACAGCAGCTGACAAAAGACTGTGCCGGTCGCCCCGCATTTCAGAGAGCTGATCAAACGCTTCGTCCGGCGACTCCGGCTTGGACAGCAGCCTACCACGAAAATCGAGAACCTGGTCGCACCCGAGCACCAGCGCACCCGGTCGCTTGTCGCTGATCTTGCGCGCCTTCAGTTCGGCAAGTGCGTCGGCAATGTCTCGTGGGCTGGCCTGCTCTGCCAGTAGAGCCGCCTTAACCGCTTGTTCATCAACGCGTGCGACCATGACCTCGAATGGTACTGCTGCATTCGTCAGCATCTGGGCCCTGATCTGGGAGCCGGAGGCGAGGATGATTGGGTCACTCATGGGGATAACTCACGGAAGAAAGCAGGTACGGAACCGGGAGCGTTTGTAGGAGTTTTGAGAGTCATCGCAACCACCTCGGATAAACCCGGCGCCTCAGCGGCCTTGCCGGGGAGTCGTCCTGCGTGGAGAAGAATAACCGCGAACCTGTGACCTAAGCGCGGATCTGAAAGTTTTTCCCGACATATACACACAACTTTAACGAGAGAATCAGCCATAAGCGTCTGTAAAAAATTAACTAATTTTCTATCCACGCGACGTGATGAAATTTTGTCCCAAGCCTCCCTGTCTGGGGACAAGAGACGGAGAGAACGATAATCCACAGGTTCCGGGCTGCCTACAAACATCAACAATCTTTCTTCTTCTTTTTCTTATTAGTAGGAAGGTCACGCCCCTGACCCGGACCCTGCCATGACGGACTTCCTGATCTCGCTCTATCCCTGGACCAAGGCCTTTCACATCATGTCGGTGATCGCCTGGATGGCCGGGCTGTTCTATCTGCCGCGCCTCTTTGTCTATCACGTCGAGAAGGCCGAGACCGAGGCGCTGGGCCTGGTCTTTGAAGTCATGGAAGTCAAACTGCTCCGGGCGATCATGAATCCCGCGATGATCGCGACCTGGGTCTTCGGGCTATGCCTGGTGTTCACCCCGGGCGTCGTCGACTGGGGCTATACTTGGCCCTGGACCAAGGCGGGCGCCGTACTTGTCATGACGTGGTACCACCACTGGTTGGGCCGCCGCCGCAAGGATTTCGTGGCTGGCCGAAACCGGGTGACGGGGCGGCAGTACCGCATGATGAACGAATTGCCGACGATCCTGATGGCAATCATCGTCATTTCCGTGGTCGTCCGGTTCTGAGCGGGTTTGACTCGGGAACGGAGAGTCACTAGATACACGGCCAACCTGCCCGTCCGGGTAAAGTGTTTTTCCCAAGACCAACATATTCAGGCCCACATGCTGGGCCGTGCGAAGGCTGCACCATCATGACCCAAGAGCTTGAGTCCCTGAACCTGTCCGACCTGAAGGCGAAGAGCCCGCAGGACCTGTTGGCCATGGCAGAGGAACTGGAGATCGAGAACGCCTCGACCATGCGCAAGGGCGAGATGATGTTCCAGATTCTCCGCGAACGCGCGGATGAGGGCTGGGAGATCTCCGGGGATGGCGTGCTGGAAGTGCTGCAGGACGGTTTCGGCTTCCTGCGGTCGACCGAGGCGAACTACCTGCCGGGTCCGGACGACATCTATGTCTCGCCCGACATGATCCGCCAGTACAGCCTCCGCACTGGTGATACCATTGAAGGCCAGATCAAGGCGCCGGACGACAACGAGCGTTACTTCGCGCTGACCAACGTGTCGAAGATCAACTTCGAGGACCCGGAAGGCGCCAAGCACAAGATCGCCTTCGACAACCTCACGCCGCTCTACCCGGATGAGCGCCTGAAGATGGAGATCGAGGATCCGACCATCAAGGACCGCACCGCGCGCATCATCGACTTGGTCGCGCCGATCGGGAAGGGCCAGCGGTCGCTGATCGTGGCCCCGCCGCGGACCGGTAAGACGGTGATCCTGCAGAACATCGCTCACTCGATCGAGAAGAACCACCCGGAGTGCTACCTGATCGTCCTGCTGATCGACGAACGTCCGGAAGAAGTCACCGATATGCAGCGCAGCGTGAAGGGCGAGGTGATCTCCTCGACCTTCGACGAACCGGCAACGCGGCACGTTGCGGTTTCGGAAATGGTGATCGAGAAAGCCAAGCGGCTGGTCGAACACAAGCGAGATGTTGTTATCCTTCTCGACTCGATCACCAGACTTGGTAGGGCATTCAACACCGTGGTGCCGTCCTCGGGCAAGGTTCTGACCGGTGGTGTGGATGCCAACGCGCTGCAGCGGCCGAAGCGGTTCTTCGGTGCGGCCCGGAATATCGAGGAAGGCGGCTCGCTGACCATCATCGCGACAGCGCTGATCGACACCGGCTCGCGCATGGACGAAGTCATCTTCGAAGAATTCAAGGGGACCGGTAACTCGGAACTCGTGCTGGACCGCAAGATCGCGGATAAGCGCGTGTTCCCGGCCATCGACATCCTCAAGTCCGGCACGCGGAAAGAGGACCTGCTGGTCGACAAGGGCGATCTCCAGAAAACCTTCGTTCTGCGCCGCATCCTGAACCCTATGGGGACGACGGATGCCATCGAATTCCTGATTTCCAAGCTGAAGCAGACCAAGACCAACGGCGAATTCTTCGACTCGATGAATACCTGAGGTCGGTCCGGAGATACCGGAGCGGGACATGGATACCATCTTCGCCCTGGCCAGCGCGCCGGGCAAAGCCGGCGTTGCCGTCATCCGGGTCTCGGGTCCGGAGGCGTTTACAACTGCACGAGAGCTGACCGGCGCCGCTCATCAGGGGAGGGGCATGGGCCTGCGCCAGCTGCGCGACCGGTCCGGCGCCATATTGGACCAGGCGCTCGTGCTCGCTTTTCCCGGGCCGGGCAGTTTTACCGGCGAGGACGTGGTCGAGTTTCATCTGCACGGCAGCGTGGCAGCGGTTTCGGCGGTGTCTGCCGAGTTGTCCGGCTTTGCTGGCGTTCGGCTGGCTGAACCCGGTGAATTCACCCGCCGCGCGCTCGAGAACGGCAAGATGGACCTCGCGCAGGTCGAAGGCCTTGCCGACCTTATCGACGCCGAAACCGAGGCGCAGCGCACGCAGGCGATGCGGGTGCTGTCCGGCGATCTCGGTCGGCGAGTGGACTCCTGGCGTCGCGACCTGATCCGCGCCTCGGCCCTGATTGAGGCGGTGATAGATTTTGCCGATGAGGATGTTCCTGTCGATGTCACGCCTGAGGTGGGCGAATTGCTCGACCGTGTGGCGGCCGACCTCGCGCGGCTGTCGGAGGGCGTCGGCATGGCGGAACGGATACGTCAGGGCTTTGAAGTCGCGATCGTCGGTGCTCCGAACGTCGGGAAATCCACGTTGCTGAACGCTTTGGCGGGTCGGCAGGCAGCGATCACCTCCGAGTATGCGGGAACAACGCGCGACATCATCGAGGTTCGGATGGACCTCGGTGGTCTGGCCGTCACGCTGATGGATACGGCGGGGCTGCGAGAGGCTTCGGACGAAGTGGAGAAAATCGGAATCGCTCTCGCGCGAGAACGGGCGCAGGCGGCAGATATCCGCGTTTTCCTGATTGAGGACGAAGGCGAGCGTCTCGAGATGGAGCGGCAGCCAGGCGATATCGTTCTGCTCTCCAAGGCCGACAAGCGGTCCGATCGGGCTGGGGCGATTTCGGGTGTGACGGGGCAAGGGCTGGAGACGCTGGTCGCGGACCTGACATCGGAACTGTCAAAGCGCTCTGGCAGGGCAAGCTTGGCAACGCGGGAACGGCATCGCGTCGCGATGGATCGGGCGCGCGCTTCGATTGATGCGACCAAACAGGTGCTGTCGCGTGGGCCTGATGAGTATGATATAGCGGCAGCTGAGTTGCGGCACGGGGTCATGGCCCTCGAATCTCTTGTCGGACGTGTCGATGTCGAGGATCTTCTGGACGAGATCTTTTCCAGCTTTTGCCTGGGCAAGTAGGAGTGTTTCACGTGAAACATTTGCAGAAAGATGTGGTGGTCATCGGCGGCGGACATGCCGGCGCCGAAGCTGCGAGCGCCTCCGCACGAATGGGAGCCCAAACCGCGCTGGTTACGCTCAAGCGTGACGGAATCGGGGTGATGTCCTGCAACCCGGCCATTGGCGGGCTTGGAAAAGGGCACCTCGTCCGCGAAATCGACGCGATGGACGGCGTCATGGGCCGGGTCGCTGACGCCGCGGGCATCCAGTTTCGTCTCCTGAACCGTCGCAAGGGCCCGGCAGTGCAGGGCCCGCGCGCACAGGCAGATCGTAAAATCTATCGCCAGACCATGTTGCATGAGATGGAGCAGCAACAACATCTTGAGATCGTCGAGGGTGAAGTCGTTGATCTCTTGTTGGATGGCAAGTCGATCGCCGGTGTCCGGCTGCACGATGGCACCGAGATTTCGGCAAAGGCAGTCATCCTGACCACCGGCACCTTCCTGCGCGGTGTGATCCACATTGGCGACGTTTCGCGCCCCGGCGGTCGTATGGGCGACAAGCCTTCGGTAGCCCTGGCAGAGCGTATCGACAGCTTCGGCCTTCCGCTGGGCCGTCTGAAAACAGGTACACCGCCGAGGCTTGATGGGCGCACCATTGATTGGTCGGAACTGGAGGTTCAGCCGGGCGACGATGACCCGGTGTTGTTCTCCTTCCTTTCCAAAGGTGTTCAGGCGCCGCAGATATCTTGCGGTATCACGCATACAAACGCGGAAACTCATCGGATCATCGAGGAAAATCTCTCGCGCTCGGCCATGTATGGTGGCCACATCGCAGGAATCGGCCCGCGGTACTGCCCGTCGATCGAAGACAAGGTCGTGAGGTTTGCGGACAAATCCTCGCATCAGATCTTCCTTGAGCCGGAAGGCGCGGACGATCACACCATCTATCCCAACGGCATCTCGACCTCGCTTCCCGAAGACGTGCAGGAGCAGTACGTTCACTCGATCCGCGGCCTGGAAGAGGCTGTCATCCTTCAGCCGGGTTATGCGATCGAATACGACTACGTCGACCCGAGAGCTCTCTCTGCTCAACTGCAGGTAAAGGCTGTTCCGGGGCTATATCTTGCGGGGCAGATCAACGGAACTACAGGATATGAGGAAGCGGCGGCGCAGGGTCTTGTCGCGGGCCTTAACGCCGCGCTCGCGACGCAGGGGAGGGAGCCCCTCACTTTCAGTCGTTCGCAGAGCTATATCGGCGTCATGATTGATGACCTCATCACCCGAGGGGTGTCTGAGCCCTACCGCATGTTCACCTCGCGCGCCGAATTCCGCCTGTCGCTTCGTGCCGACAATGCGGACCAGCGCCTGACTCCTCTTGCGATGGAGCTTGGGTGTGTCAGTTCCGAGCGGAAAGAGCAGTTCGAGGACAAGCTCGGGCGGCTCACGCGCGCCAGAACGATCCTCGAGGCGGACACCTTCACCCCGAAGCAGGTCTCGGAGAGCGGTATTCGGGTTAATCAGGACGGCAACCGTCGCACCGGAATGGACCTTCTCGCGTTTCCTGACGTCGTCTTTGATGACCTTGTTCCTCTGATGCCGTCGCTCTCCGAGGTGGACGAGGAGGCGCGGCAACAGATCTCCCGCGACGCCATGTACGCCAACTACATCGCGCGGCAGGAGAAGGACGTGGAAGCTGTCAAGCGGGATGAATCACATGTCATTCCTGCGGATTTCGATTTTACGCTTCTGGATGGCCTGTCGAATGAGTTGAAGCAGAAGCTGACGCGCGCGCGTCCGGGTAATCTTGCGCAGGCAGGTAAGGTTGAAGGTATGACACCCTCGGCCCTTGCCCTCTTGCTGTTCCATCTGCGGCGCAAGCCGGAAGCTCGCCGGGCATGAGTGGAGATCGGATCGGCCAGCTCGATGTTTCACGTGAAACAATGGAACGGCTGGAAACCTACGTCGAACTCCTCAAGAAATGGAATCCACGGATCAACCTCGTTTCGCGCCGCAGCCTGGAAGATCTCTGGAGCCGGCACTTCGTGGATTCCGCGCAGCTACACAGCTTGGCGGGGCAGGGGGCTGGCAGCTGGGTCGATATGGGCAGCGGCGGGGGCTTTCCCGGGCTGGTGGTCGCGATTCTTGGCGCGGAATTCACGCCCGAGCGCAGGTTTACCCTGATCGAGAGTGATCAGAGGAAGTCTGCTTTCCTGCGAACGGCGATCCGGGAAACCGGGGTCGCCTGCAATGTGATTTCTCAGAGAATCGAGGCAGTGCCACCGCAGGGCGCAGCCATCATCTCCGCGCGGGCATTGGCCGATCTGACGGCCTTGTTGGCCTTCTCCGAGCGTCATCTTGCCCCCGATGGGCTGGCAGTGTTCCCGAAAGGGGCGAACTGGAAAAAAGAGGTCGACGAGGCGCGAACCGAATGGCGTTTCGACCTCGATGCAATTACAAGTTGGACGGAACCGGACGCAGCGGTTCTGCTGATCAAAGGAGTGACGCGTGAGTGATCCGACGCGCCCGATTGGGCCAAAAATCATTGCCGTTGCAAACCAGAAGGGCGGGGTCGGCAAGACCACGACGGCGATCAATCTCGCCGCCGCGCTGGTGGAATCGGGCTACCGCGTCCTCGTCGTGGACCTTGATCCGCAGGGCAACGCCTCGACAGGGTTCGGGATCGAACGGGACGACCGCGAATACACAACCTATGATCTCCTGTTGGACGATGCGCCGCTCGAAGACGTGATCTATCCGACCTCGATCGACGGGCTCAGCATCGTTCCTGCTACCGTTGATCTCAGCTCGGCCGATATCGAGCTGATTTCGAACGAGAAGCGCAGTTTCCTTCTGCACGACGCGCTTCGGCAAGTCGCGATGGACCGCTTCGCTTGGGACTACATTTTGATCGACTGTCCGCCGTCCCTCAATATCTTGACGGTGAACGCAATGGTTGCGTCTCACTCGGTTCTCGTCCCATTGCAGAGCGAATTCTTCGCGCTTGAAGGGCTGTCTCAGCTGATGCTGACTGTGCGCGAGGTGCGCCAGTCGGCCAATCCCGAGCTGCGGATCGAGGGGATCGTTCTCACCATGTACGACCGCCGGAACAACCTCTCGCAACAGGTCGAGCAGGATGCGCGCGACAATCTTGGCGACATGGTGTTCCAGACGGTGATCCCGCGCAACGTGCGGGTCAGCGAGGCGCCGTCCTTCGCGATGCCGGTTCTGGCCTACGATCCCAAGTCGCAGGGCGCGATGGCCTATCGCGATCTGGCGCAGGAACTGGTGAGCAAGCACAGCCGCGCGGCGGCGTAACGACGCGGGAGGAGACGAGCATGGACAAGAAGGCAAAACCACGCGGCCTGGGGCGCGGCCTATCGGCATTGATGGCGGATGTGACCACAGCCGAAGATCGGGTAAATCCGGCGGCGCCGCGGCGGCCTGACCTGACGGTGCCGATCGAGCGCGTCGTTCCGAACCCGGATCAGCCGCGCCGCCGCTTTTCGAAGGAGGCGCTGGACGAACTCGCAAGTTCGGTGAAGGAAAAGGGGATCATCCAGCCCCTCATCGTCCGCGAGGTCGCAGGCGGCAACTTCGAGATCGTCGCAGGTGAACGTCGCTGGCGTGCGGCGCAGCAGGCGCAGCTGCACGAGGTACCGGTGATCGTGCGCGATTTCGACGACACCGAGGTGCTCGAGGTCGCGATCATCGAGAACATCCAGCGGGCCGACCTGAACGCGGTGGAGGAGGCGGCTGGCTATCGTCAGCTGATGGACCGGTTCGGCCACACGCAGGAAAAGCTGGCCGAGGCGCTCGGCAAGAGCCGCAGCCATATTGCCAACCTCCTGAGGCTGCTGAACCTGCCCGAGGATGTTCTGGAGTTCCTGCGCGAGGGCCAGCTGTCCGCGGGTCATGCCCGCGCGCTTGTCACCTCCGAGAACGCGTCGGAGCTCGCGAAGAAGATCATCCGCGAAGGCCTGTCGGTGCGCGAGACCGAGGCGCTGGTCAAGAAGTCGGATGCGGAGCCGCGCGAGCGCAGCAAGGCGCCCAAGTCCTACGAGGACAAGGACGCCGACACCCGCGCGCTCGAGGGCGATCTGTCGGCAAATCTCGGGATGCGCGTGACCATCTCGCATGAACCTGGCGGAGAGCGGGGCCGAATTTTGATCCAGTATGAGAACCTCGACCAACTTGACGAGATTTGCCGCGTTCTGAGCGGCGGACACTAGTCTGCCAGCAGGGCGCCCAATACCGCGTTCAGGACGTTAAATCCTTGATCCGTAACTGAAATGTTGGTTTTTCCGACATTCAGCATGCCGAGGTCCTGCAACTCGGAAACGGCCTTGGCGGGCAGGGGATAGCCTGCCAGGGCGGCAAACCTCTCCGGATCAACCCCTTCAACCAGACGCAGACCCATCATCAGGAACTCCTGCGCCTGTTCGATCCCGCTGAGCGCAGTGCGTTCGGACTCTCCCGAGGCCTTCCGAACGGCATCGAGCCAGGCCTGCGGGTTTCGCGGGGCCTCGGTGGCGTAGCGATTTCCGCCCACAGTCAGACGGCCATGCGCCCCGGGGCCGATCCCGATGTAATCGCCATAGTGCCAGTAGATCAGGTTGTGCCGGGATTCCGATCCGGGGCGGGAGTGGTTCGACACCTCGTAGCGGGACATGCCGTGCGCCCCGCAGATGTCCTGCGTCGCATCATACATGTCGGCGGCCAGATCATCATGTGGAAGGCCGCGCAGCTTGCCGGCGTTGTAGCGGTCGCCAAACGCCGTGCCCTGCTCGATGGTCAGCTGGTAGAGCGAGATGTGGTCGATTGCCATGCTCAGGGCCTCGGTCAGCTCGGCCTGCCAGTCGGCGAGGGTCTGATCCTGCCGCGCATAGATCAGATCGAAGCTGACCCGGTCAAAGCAGTTCCGCGCGATATCAAAGGCAGCCCGGGCTTCGGCGACCGAGTGAATGCGGCCCAACCGGGCCAGATCACGATCATTCAGAGCCTGAATGCCCATGGAGACCCTGTTGACGCCTGCATCGCGATAGGCGGCAAAGCGTCCTGCCTCGACAGAGCCGGGGTTCGCTTCAAGTGTCACTTCAAGATCGTTGGCCAGCGTCCAGTACCGTCCCGCCGCCTCGATCACGGCGGCAACGGCCTCGGGTTCCATCAGGCTGGGGGTACCGCCACCGAAGAAGATGGCGTTCAGAACGCGGCCGGGCGTTTCGGCGGCCGAGCGTTCGAGTTCATGCGCGTAGGCATTGCGCCAAGCCGCGTGGTCGATGGTGCGGGCGACGTGGCTGTTGAAGTCGCAATAGGGGCACTTGGCGGCACAGAAGGGCCAGTGCACGTAGAGGCCGAAACCTCCCTGCCGCCAGTCCTCACTCAAAACAGCCCTTCACCAGCTTGGCGACCGCATCGGCGCGGTGGCTGATCTTGTTCTTCTCGGCCGGATCCATCTCGGCAAAGGTGATCTCGAACCCTTCGGGGACGAAGATCGGGTCATAGCCGTGCCCGTTATTGCCGCGCATGGGCCAGGTCACATGGCCGGGCATGACCCCGGGAAAGACCTCGTCATGTCCATCCGGCCATGCCAGGACGAGCGTACAGCAGAAGCGCGCGGTGCGCGGATGCGGCGCATTCTTCTCTTCAAGCTCGCGGTTGGCCCGTTCCATCGCCATGACAAAGTCGCGCCCGTTGGGCGTTTCTGCCCAATCGGCGGTATAGACACCGGGCGCGCCGTCCAGCGCGTCGATCTCGATGCCGGAATCGTCCGAAAGGGCAGGGAGCCCGGTCGCCTTGGCGGCGGCGTGGGCCTTGATCCGTGCATTGCCGACAAAGGTCGTTTCGGTCTCTTCCGGCTCGGGCAGGTTCATCTCGGCCGCGCCGACAACGCTGACCCCGAAAGGCGCCAGAAGCTCCTTCATCTCGGCCAGCTTGCCCTTGTTGTGGGTGGCGACCAGAATCTGGTCGCCAGTGAACTTGCGCGTCATGCCGTTGCGGCCTTCTGAGCGGCGACCAGTTCGTCCACGCCTTTCTGGGCGAGGTCGAGCAGGCTTGTCATCTGCTCGCGGGAGAAGACAGAGCCCTCTGCCGACATCTGCACTTCGATCAGCTTGCCGGATCCGGTCATGATGAAGTTGCCGTCGACACCGGCCTCGCTGTCCTCGGGGTAGTCGAGGTCCAGGACCGGTTGCCCGGCATAGATACCGCAGGACACTGCGGCCACCGGATCCACCAGCGGATCGCTGATCACGTCGCCGGCCTTCATCAGCTTGTTGACGGCAAGGCGCAGCGCAATCCAGCCGCCGGTGATCGAGGCACAGCGGGTGCCGCCATCGGCCTGCAGCACGTCGCAATCCACGGTGATCTGGCGTTCGCCCAAGGCCACCCGGTCTACACCGGCGCGCAGGGCGCGCCCGATCAGGCGTTGGATCTCGACGGTACGGCCACCCTGTTTGCCCGAGGCCGCCTCGCGGCGCATCCGGGTGTTGGTGGCGCGGGGCAGCATGCCGTATTCGGCGGTGACCCAGCCCAGGCCGGACCCCTTGATGAACGGCGGAACCCGGTCCTCGATGGTGGCGGTGCACAGCACATGGGTGTCACCCACCTTGATCAGACACGACCCTTCGGCATGTTTGGTAAAGCCCGTTTCGATGGAAACGGGGCGCATCTGGTTCAATTCTCTTCCTGACGGTCGCATCTCTATTCCCTTGTGTTTCCGCACGGGATACCGCCCGCGGCGCGGCTGATGCAAGTGCGATTGACCTTTACCTTCAGAGCCCCTTTATTACATTTCGGTCCGAGGATGACGAGCATGACCGACGCCGCCAAGATGCTGGAGGAGATGAACGACCGGTCCCGAGAGGTGTTCCGGTCGGTGGTCGAACAGTACCTGCTCAGTGGCGATCCCGTCGGCAGCCGGACCCTGACCCGAACCCTCAGCGAAAAGATCAGCGCCGCGACGATCCGCAACGTCATGCAGGACCTCGAATATCTCGGCCTGCTCGACAGTCCGCATGTGAGCGCGGGCCGGATCCCGACCCAGCTGGGTCTGCGGATGTTCGTGGACGGGCTGCTGGAAATCGGCGACCTCGACGAGTCCGACCGCATGAAGATCGACGCGACCCTGTCCAGCAACACGCAGGACGTCGAAACGGCTCTGGACCGGATCGGATCGGCTCTGTCAGGCGTGACTCAGGGCGCGTCGCTGGTGCTGACCCCGAAACGCGAGGCGGCGATCAAGCATATCGAGTTCGTCTCGCTGAATCAGGCCAAGGCGCTGGTCGTCCTCGTGTTCTCGGACGGGCACGTGGAAAACCGCCTGTTCTCGCCACCGCCGGGCCAGACGCCCAGCTCGATGCGCGAGGCCGCAAACTTCCTGAACGCGCTGATCGAGGGCAAGACGCTCTCGGAAGTGCGCGAAGTGATCCAGACCGAGATCCAGAACCGGCGGCAGGAAATCGACCAGCTGGCACAGGACATGGTCGAGAGCGGGCTGGCCGTCTGGGAAGGCAGCAGCGGGGATGCCGCGCGGCTGATCGTGCGGGGCAGGGCGAATCTGCTGACCCCGTCGGAGCCCGATCAGGAGCTGGAACGCATCCGGTCGCTGTTCGATGACCTCGAGCGTAAGCGTGACATTGCCGAATTTCTCGAACTCGCCGAAGAAGGCGACGGAGTGCGCATTTTTATAGGCTCGGAGAACAAACTTTTCTCACTTTCGGGTTCCTCTCTGGTGGTCTCTCCTTATATGAACGCTGACCGAAAGATCATTGGCGCGGTCGGGGTGATTGGGCCGACCCGCCTGAATTACGGACGGATCGTGCCAATCGTGGATTACACGGCGCAGCTGCTGGGGCGGCTCGTTTCCGACCGGAGTTAGAGGTGAAGAATGGCAGAGCCGAAGAATGACGACTTTCTGGATGACCTGGCCAATGCCGAGGCCGAGGAATATGCCGAAGACATGACCGAGATCGACCCCGAAGCCGCGGAACTCGACGCGCTGCGGGCCGAACGTGACGAGCTGAAGGACCGTTTCATGCGGGCGCTGGCGGATGCCGAGAACGCGCGCAAGCGGTCCGAGAAGGACCGCCGCGAGGCCGAGCGCTATGGCGGGTCCAAGCTGGTGCGCGACATGCTCCCGGTCTACGACAACATGAAGCGCGCGCTCGAAGCGGCCAGCGACGAGCAGAAGGAAGTTTCGGCTGCCCTGATCGAGGGCGTGGAACTGACCATGCGCGAGCTGCAGAACGTGTTCACCAAGCACGGGATCGAGATCATCGCGCCCGAGGTCGGTGACCGCTTTGACCCGAAACTGCATCAGGCGATGTTCGAGGCGCCGGTTCCCGGAACCAAGGCGGGCGACATCATTCAGGTGGCCGCAGAGGGCTTCCTGCTGTTCGACCGGCTGCTGCGCCCGGCGCAGGTCGGTGTTTCGTCGATGCCGGCCAGCTAAGACGTTTCACGGGAAACAGATGGAAGGGGCGGTCAGGTTTTGACCGCCTCTTTCAGTTTATAGAGGGCGTCCAGCGCCTCGCGCGGGGTCATCTCGTCGGGATGCAGACCCTGCAGCAGGTCGAGCGCGGGCGAAGGCTCGGCTTTGACAGGACGCGGCGCCGGCGGCGGTGCGGCGGCAAACAGCGGCAGATCGTCGATCAGCGCCTTGGGCCGGGCCCCGCCTTCGCGTTCACCCTGTTCCAGCGCGTCGAGCACGACGCGGGCCCGGGCGACCACCGATTTCGGCAACCCGGCAAGCTGAGCGACCTGAACCCCGTAAGATCGGTCGGCCGCGCCTTTGCGCACCTCGTGCAGGAAGATCACTTCGCCTTCCCACTCCTTCACCGCGACGGTCGCGTTCTCGACACCCGCCAGCTTCCCGGCAAGCGCGGTCAACTCGTGGTAGTGGGTCGCGAACAGGGCCCGCGCCCGATTGGTCTCGTGCAGGTGTTCCAATGTCGCCCAGGCGATCGAAAGGCCGTCATAGGTTGCGGTGCCCCGGCCGATCTCGTCGAGGATGACCAGCGCCCGGTCGTCCGCCTGATTCAGGATCGCAGCGGTCTCGACCATTTCGACCATGAAGGTCGAGCGGCCCCGAGCAAGGTCGTCCGAGGCGCCGACGCGGCTGAACAACTGGCTCACCAATCCGATCCGGGCCTGCTCGGCGGGAACGTAGCTACCCATTTGCGCCAGCAGGGCAATCAGGGCGTTCTGGCGCAGGAAGGTCGATTTACCGGCCATGTTCGGACCGGTCAGCAACCAGACCGCCGCGCCATCCGTCGCCGACAGGTCGCAATCATTGGCAACGAAGCTTTCCCCCTCGCGCCGCAGGGCCCGTTCCACCACCGGGTGACGTCCTCCTTCGATCCGGAAGGCACGTGAGTTGTCGACTTCCGGCTTGCACCAGTCCTCGGCGCGGGCGAGGTCGGCCAGCGCGGTGGTCAGGTCGATTTCGGCCAGGGCGCGGGCGGCGGTGCCGATCCGGGCCGCAACCTCAAGAACAGAGCCTTTCAGCCCGTCATAGAGCCGTTTTTCAAGCTCCAGCGCCCGGTTCCCTGCGTTCAGGATCTTGGTTTCCATCTCGCTCAGTTCGACCGTGGTGAACCGTACCTGGTTCGCCGTGGTCTGACGGTGGATATAGGTCTCTGACAGGGGCGCCGAGAGCATCTTGTCCGCATGCGTCGAGGTGGTCTCGATGAAGTACCCCAGCACGTTGTTGTGCTTGATCTTAAGCGAGGTGATGCCGGTATGCTTGATGTACTGCTGCTGCATCCCCGCGATGACAGACCGGCCCTCGTCCCTGAGCGCCACGGCTTCATCCAGGTCCGAGTCGAACCCGCGGGCAATGAAACCGCCATCGCGGGTCAGCAGCGGGGGATCCGCGACAAGCGCGGTGTCGAGCAGGGCGGTAAGGTCGTCAAAACCCACGAGGTCGAGCGCGGCCCGCGCGATCAGATCGGGTGCCTCGCTGTTCGAGACCAGGTCGGAGATCGCCTGTGCCTGTTCCAACCCGGTCCGGATAGAAGCAAGATCGCGGGGGCCGCCCCGATCGAGCGCGAGCCGTGACAAGGCGCGGTCAAGGTCCGGGGTCTTTTTCAGCGCGTCGCGCAGGTCGGCGGCAAGGCGAGATTGTTCGATGGCGAATTCGATGGCGGCAAGGCGATTCTGAATGGTTCCAAGATCGCGCGAAGGGCTCGACACCCGCTGATCCAGCAGGCGCGCCCCCCCGGGAGTTACCGTGCGGTCGATGGCCGAGAGCAGCGACCCTTCGCGCCCGCCGTTCAGGCTGCGCGTCAGTTCGAGGTTGCGCCGGGTTGCGGCGTCGATCTGCACCACGCGTTCCTGCGCATCACGCACCGGTGTCTGCAAAAGGGGCAATTTGCCTTTCTGCGTGATCTCCAGATAGTCGATCACCGCGCCCATCGCCGAGATCTCGGCGCGTTCGAAGGCACCGAAGGCATCGAGCGTGGAGACACCAAAGAGATCGCACAGCTTCTTTTCCGCCGCGGTGCTGTCGAAACTGGAGCGGCCAAGCGGGGTGAGCGCAATGCCAAGATCTTCGGCCAGCCCATAAGGCGCATCAGGCCCGTCCACAGCGATCAGCTCGGAGGGGGCAAGCCGGGCGAGCTCGGGGCCAAGCCGCACCTCAGGCAACAGCATGACATGGAACGCGCCAGTCGAAATATCGGCCCAGGCCAGCGCGGATTCGTCTCTGATACGGGCGAATGCGGCCAGAAAGTTGTGCCGGCGGGCCTCCAGCAGCGCGTCTTCGGTGAGGGTGCCGGGCGTGACAAGCCGGACCACGTCGCGCCGGACGACGGACTTGTGCCCGCGCTTCTTGGCCTCGGCAGGGCTCTCCATCTGTTCGCAGACGGCAACGCGGAATCCCTTGCGGATCAGCGTCAGCAGGTAGCCCTCGGCGGCATGCACCGGAACGCCGCACATCGGGATATCGTCGCCATCATGCTTGCCGCGCTTGGTGAGCGCGATGTCGAGCGCTTCGGAGGCGGCGACGGCATCCTCGAAGAACATCTCGTAGAAGTCGCCCATCCGGTAGAACAGCAATGCGTCCTTATGCGCGTCCTTGATTTCAAGGTATTGCGCCATCATCGGCGTGACGTTTGACAAGATGGTCCCCCGAGCCTTGCGGTTCATGTCTTTCGGATCAGAGGCGACCTTACAAATCCCCCGGCGGGGACGAAAGGCGAAAACCATGCCGATTCCCTAAAGAGATTGAGGCTTTGCGCATGCTGGGATAAGACCGCGCCTACCTGCGAGGAGGGGCCATAAATGTCCAAGTCGAAAATCACGCCGGAAGAGGCGCTTGCCTTCCACCTGGAGCCGAGCCCGGGCAAGTTCGAGGTACGCGCCACGGTCCCGATGACCACCCAGCGCGATCTGAGCCTTGCCTATTCGCCCGGCGTGGCGGTGCCCTGCGAAGCCATCGCGGAAAACCCCGAGATGGCCTACGACTACACCAACAAGGGCAACCTCGTCGCGGTGATCTCGAACGGGACCGCCGTTCTGGGTCTGGGCAACCTTGGCGCGCTCGGGTCCAAGCCGGTGATGGAAGGCAAGGCGGTTCTGTTCAAGCGCTTCGCCGACGTGAACTCCATCGACATCGAACTCGACACCGAGGATCCGGATGCCTTCTGCCAGGCGGTCAAGCTGATGGGCCCGACCTTTGGCGGCATCAACCTCGAGGACATCAAGGCGCCCGAGTGCTTCATCATCGAGCAGCGGCTCAAGGAAGAGATGGATATCCCCGTCTTCCACGATGACCAGCACGGAACCGCCGTGATCTGCGCCGCCGGTCTGATCAACGCGCTGCATATCTCGGGCAAGAAGATCGAGGATGTGAAGATCGTCCTGAACGGCGCCGGTGCCGCCGGGATCGCCTGCATCGAACTGCTCAAGCGTATGGGCGCGCGGCACGAGAACTGTGTCGTCTGCGATACCAAGGGCGTGATCTACCAGGGCCGGACCGACGGCATGAACCAGTGGAAGTCGGCCCACGCGATCAGCACCAAGCTGCGGACCCTCGAAGAGGCGATGAAGGGCGCGGACGTCTTCCTTGGCGTGTCGGTCAAGGGGGCGGTGACGCCCGCGATGGTTCAGAGCATGGCCGAGAACCCGGTGATCTTTGCGATGGCGAACCCCGATCCCGAGATCACGCCCGAGGAGGCGCACGAAGTGCGGCCCGACGCGATCGTCGCGACCGGGCGCAGCGACTACCCGAATCAGGTAAACAACGTTCTCGGCTTTCCCTATCTCTTCCGCGGCGCGCTCGACATTCATGCGCGCGCCATCAACGACGAGATGAAGATCGCCTGCGCCGAGGCGCTGGCCGAACTCGCGCGCGAGGATGTGCCGGACGAGGTTGCGCTGGCCTATGGTAAATCGCTGAGCTTTGGCCGTGACTACATCATCCCCACGCCGTTCGACCCGCGCCTGATCCACCGGATCCCGCCGGCCGTGGCCAGAGCGGGGATGGATACCGGCGCGGCACGGCGTCCGATCATCGACATGGACGCCTACGAACTGAACCTGAAGAGCCGGATGGATCCGACGGCCAGCATCCTGCGGGGTCTGAATGCGCGCGCCCGTGCGGCGCAGGCGCGGATGATCTTTGCCGAGGGCGACGATCCGCGCGTTCTGCGGGCGGCGGTGATGTATCAGCGCTCGGGCCTCGGCAAGGCCCTGGTGGTCGGCCGTGCGGACGACGTGAAGGCCAAGCTTGAAAAGGCGGGTCTGGGCGACGCGGTGTCGGAGCTGGAAGTCGTCAACGCGGCAAACACCGCGCATCTGTCGACCTACAAGGACTTTCTCTACAACCGGCTCAATCGCAGGGGCTTTGACGCGCAGGACATCCACCGGCTCGCGGCGCGCGACCGCCATGTGTTCGCGGCCCTGATGCTGGCCCACGGCCACGGCGACGGCATGATCACCGGCGCGACACGCAAGTCGGCGCACGCGCTGGAGCGGATCAATCATGTCTTCGATGCCGATGCCGCACATGGCGCGGTCGGGGTGACGGCACTGCTCTACAAGGGTCGAATTGTCCTGATCAGTGACACATTGGTCCACGAATGGCCCGACGATCAGGACCTCGCGACCATCGCCGAGAAATCAGCCGACGTCGCGCGCCACATGGGGCTCGAGCCCCGTGTCGCCTTCGTCAGCTTCTCGACCTTCGGTTACCCGATCTCGGAGCGCGCCGAAAAGATGCACCACGCGCCGCTGGTTCTGGAAGAGCGCGGCGTCGATTTCGAGTTCGAAGGCGAAATGACGGTGGATGTGGCCCTGAACACCAAGGCGCAGGCGGCCTATCCCTTCTGCCGTCTGACCGGCCCGGCGAACATTCTCGTGGTTCCGGCGCGGCACTCGGCCAGCATCTCGGTCAAGCTGATGCAGGAAATGGCCGGTGCAACGGTGATCGGCCCGATCCTCACCGGCGTCGACAAGCCGATCCAGATCTGTTCGACCGGATCCACGGCGAACGACATCCTGAACATGGCGATCTTCGCGTCCTGCAAGATCGGCTGAGCGCTCCTCGGTCAGCCGGCCTCGATCGTGGCCGGCTGGCAGGTGGCGCAGTTTGCGAGATTGCCGTGATGCCCGTCGTGGCACCGGATCGCAAAAGCGGTCACGATCAGAACGCCTAGCAGGATCGGTTTGAAGGTGTTCATCGTCAACATGGCCGTACTCCTTTCCCTTTGACGGTTACGCTGTTTCCCGTGGCGGGCAAGCCTCCAGGCATCTGCGTCACGCACTGGTGACTTTCGTTACCACTTGGCCTTGGCCGTCGCTGCGCCTAGCGTGCGGCGAAACACGGCGCGCGGCGCCGGAACCGTTTGGATCGACGAGAGGAAAGCTGCCTGATGCGGATAGCGATGTGGTCGGGGCCGAGGAACCTCAGCACGGCAATGATGTACTCCTTCGGCAACCGCGAGGATTTCGCAGTTGTGGATGAACCCTTCTACGCCGCCTACCTCGCGGCGACCGGGCTTGACCACCCGATGCGCGACCAGATCCTCGCCTCGCAATCTCAGGATGCAGCGGCCGTGGCGGAAGCTCTGACAGGCTCTATTCCGGGGGAAAAGCCGCATTTCTATCAGAAGCACATGACCCAGCACATGATCCCGGAGGTTCCACGTGACTGGATGGGAGAGGTCACCAACGTCTTCCTTCTGCGCCATCCCGCCCGCGTGGTTGCGAGCTTCTCGGCCAAGTACGACGCGCCCACGCTCTCGGACATCGGGTTTTCCCAGCAGACCGAGCTTTACGAGCAGATCGTGGCCAGTGGCGATGAGCCGGTGATCATCGACAGTGCCGATATCCGCCGCAACCCGGAGGACATGCTGCGCAAGTTGTGCGACCGCCTTGGCCTCGCATGGGATCCGGCGATGCTCTCGTGGAAGAAGGGCGGCCATCCCGATGATGGCATCTGGGCTGCGCATTGGTACGGGGCCGTGCATGACTCGACCGGCTTTGCGGGACCGGAGGGCGCGCTCCCCGAGCTTGACGGCGCGCTTGCCCGCCTGACCGAGGAAGCCATGCCGCACTATGAAAAGCTCTACGTCCACCGGCTCACCTAAATTTTCTCGGGCCTGAAACTTTCCTGACCGATCCAGCGTGACTTCTCTGTCCGGGCGCTCATGGCGCCCGGCCCAAGGAGCGATTGATCAGACAGGGAGATTGGGAATGAGACTGGTTATCGTCGCCGCGGCCGCGGCTTGTGTGGCGTCTTCGGCCTGGGCCGAGGGTATGGATCCCATGGTCGAGGCCATGGATCAGGATGTGTCCAACGGCGTGGTGTCGGCGTCAAAGATCGTCGCGCAGGAAAACGGCTGGATGGTTGTCCACCGTACCGACGCCAGCGGCAAACCGGGCCCGGTGGTCGGCTATGCGCCCTTGCGCGCGGGCGAGAACATAGACGTGGCGGCGCTGCTGCAGGAAGACGTCCAGCCCGGCGACATGCTGATGCTGATGATCCATTCCGAAGCAGGCGGCATGAAAACCGGTGTCTTCGAATACACGCTGGGCGCTACCGAAGACGGCCCGATCAAGCCCGGCGGATCGCTGGTGATGCAGACCATCACGGCGGATTGATTTCGGTTTAGCGAGTGATCGGGGGTGAAGAGTAGGGCGGTCTCGGAGATCGGGGCCGCCCAGTTTATTGCGGGAAACCGGTCTGGCCCGGCGCAGATACGAAAAAGACCCGGCAGCTCATCGAACCACCGGGCCTTTCTCAAATTTCAGAGCGAGTTCAGCCCTTCAGGCGACGGTCGCGCGCGGCCAGCAGCTTGAGCCGCAGCGCATTCAGCTGGATGAAGCCCTTGGCGTCTTCCTGATTGTAAGCGCCTGCGTCTTCTTCGAAGGTCACGTGCGCCTCGGAATAGAGCGAGTGATCGGACCAGCGGGCCACGGTACGCACCGAACCCTTGTAGAGCTTGAGCTTGACCGTGCCAGAGACGTGCTCCTGGCTCTTGTCGATCAGCGCCTGCAGCATCTCGCGCTCGGGGCTGAACCAGAATCCGTTGTAGATCAGCTCGGCATAGCGCGGCATGATCGAATCCTTGAGGTGGCCGGCACCGGAATCGAGCGTGATCTGCTCGATGCCGCGGTGCGCTTCCAGCAGGATGGTGCCGCCGGGGGTCTCGTACAGACCGCGGGACTTCATGCCGACGAAGCGGTTCTCGACCAGGTCGAGGATGCCGACGCCATGCTTGGAGCCCAGCTCGTTCAGCTTGGTCAGGATCGTGGCGGGCGACATGGCCTCGCCGTTGATCGCCACCGCGTCACCCTTTTCAAAGGTGACCTCGACGAACTCGGGCGCGTCCGGGGCATCCTCGGGCTTGGTGATGCGCTGCAGCACGTAGTCGGGCGCTTCCTCGGCCGGGTTTTCCAGCACGCGGCCCTCGGAGGAAGTGTGCAGAAGGTTCGCGTCAACCGAGAAGGGCGCTTCGCCACGCTTGTTTTTCGCAACGGGGATCTGGTTCTGCTCGGCGAACTCCAGCAGCTTGGTCCGCGAGGTCAGGTCCCACAGCCGCCAGGGCGCGATCACCTTGATATCGGGGTTCAGCGCATAGGCGGCCAGTTCGAAACGCACCTGGTCGTTGCCCTTGCCGGTCGCACCGTGGGCGACGGCGTCGGCCCCGGTCTCGGCGGCGATCTCGACAAGACGCTTGGAGATCAGCGGACGCGCAATCGAGGTGCCCAGCAGGTACAGGCCCTCGTACAGCGCGTTGGCGCGGAACATCGGGAAAACGAAGTCGCGCACGAACTCTTCGCGGACATCCTCGATGTAGATGTTCTCGGGCTTGATGCCCAGCAGCTCGGCCTTCTGGCGCGCCGGTTCCAGCTCCTCGCCCTGGCCGAGATCGGCGGTAAAGGTGACGACCTCGCAACCGTATTCGGTTTGCAGCCATTTCAGGATGATCGACGTATCGAGGCCGCCGGAATAGGCCAGCACGACTTTCTTGGGCGCGGACATGGAAAATCCTCTTTCTCAGACCGGCTGGGGCGTAGCCGTTTTTCCGCGCCGGGGCAAGGGCAGCCCCCGGGCTCAGGACCCGAGAAAACGGGGCATTTCGCTCTGAAAGCGGGTTTTGGAGCGCTCATAGGCCCCGATGATCTCCTCCAGCCGAACTTCATTGGCCGCGCCGGCGGCGCATTGGCGTTCCCCGAGGTCGCAAAGCTCCGCAAGGGACCGGAACCCAAGGTTCAGGGCGCTGCCCTTCACGAAATGCAGGTCGGCCTCCATGCGTTCAATCTCCGGCGCGTCCCGCAGACGCCCGATCACCTCCTCGACCTCGCGCAGTAACAGCGCGACCACTTCGTCAAAATCCTCATTCCCGATCTCTTCGCGCAACTCGTTCACCCGAGACCACGCGATCATGCCGGACATCTCTCATCGCTCCTCCGCCGAGAACAGATGGGTTGGGTGTCAATGATGTTGCCTGCCGGGAGGTTACTGCCGGGTTAAAAGATGCATGTGAATACGGAAAATTGTCTGTTTTACATGATCTTAACGGACGCACCCCAATAGTCCGAACCCAATGCCGACCGGTAACCCAAAAAGGCCCGTCACAGTGCCAAAGATCGTGTCATCCCTCCCTGACCGCCCGGAAGCAGGGTCTATCCAGCGCGTTCTGGTGGTGGATGACAGCCTGTTGCAGCGGCGCATTCTCTCGGGGTTTCTTCGAAAATGGGGCTACACCGTGATCGAGGCAGCCAATGGCGACAGCGCGATCGAGCTGTGCCGGACCATGCGCCCCGACCTCGTGCTGAGCGACTGGATGATGCCCGGTCTCGACGGGCTGGAATTCTGCCGGGCCTTCCGCGACCTGACGGGCGAGGAGTATGGCTATTTCATCCTGCTGACCTCGAAGAGCGAGAAGGTCGAGGTCGCCCGTGGGCTGGACGCCGGAGCCGATGATTTTCTGACCAAGCCGGTCAATCCGGGGGAACTTCGGGCGCGGATCAGGGCCGGGGACCGTCTGCTTGCCATGCAGCGCGAAGTCTCCGAGAAGAACAGGGTCATCGGCGACACGCTTCACAAGCTGCAGGCGGCCTATGACTCGATCGACCGTGACCTGATGCAGGCCCGCAAGATCCAGCAGTCGATGGTGCCTGAACTGTCGCGCTCCTTTGGCCGATCCCGGGTCAGCCTGCTACTGAAACCCTGCGGGCACATCGGCGGCGATCTCGTCGGCATGTTCTCCCCCGCGCCGGACCGGGTGGCCTTCTACGCCATCGACGTGTCGGGCCACGGGATCACCTCGGCCATGATGACGGCGAGGCTGGGTGGCTACCTGAGCCCCAGTTACTTCGATCAGAACCTCGCTCTCGCGTGGCAGCCCGACGGCAGCTTTGCCCTCCGCCCTCCGGCCGAAGTGGCGCGTCTCCTGAATGTCCGGCAGCTCGCCGATACCGGCATCGACGAGTATTTCACCCTGGCCTATGCCACGGTGGACCTGACCGATGGCCATCTGCAACTGGTGCAGGCTGGTCATCCGCACCCGCTGCTGCTGCGGGCGGACGGCGCGGTGGAATTCGTGGGGCAGGGCGGGTTGCCGGTGGGCCTGTTGACCGATGCAGGTTTTGCCCAATGCGATCTGAGGCTCAGGCCGGGCGATCGCCTGTTGTTCTATTCCGACGGTTTCACCGAGTGCCGCCTGGCGGATGGTCGCATGCTCGATACCGACGGGTTGCTGCGCCTGCTTTCGGCCTGCGAGCCCGGTCAGACCGGGCAGGAGCTGCTGGATGATCTGTTCTGGAACCTGACGCAGTCGATGGACCCGGAGACCGGGTTGCAGGACGATGTCTCTGCAACCCTGTTCGAGTATGGCGGCTGACCCGGCCCTCAGACCCAGCCGGTGAACTGCGCGACGAAATGGCGGTCGCCGGGGTTGCCCAGCTCGGCCAGAGCGGCGTCAATCGGCAAGTGCATCGCGATATGACCGGGTTCACGCGGATCCGAAACCTGACGCACGGGCCGTGCAACGTAAATGTTGCAGATCTTCTCGGCCCAGAGGTCGTATTCGGGCATGTAGGCAAACCGGCGGAAGGCACCCAGCCTTCGAGGCGCCGAAATCAGCCAGCCGGTTTCCTCGTAGACCTCCCGGTGAAGCGCGGCGAGGGGGGACTCGCCCGGGTCGATCCCACCACCGGGCAGCTGTATCTCGGGCTCCGGTTCGCTCTGCCGGGTGACGAGAAGCCCGTCGCCAAGGGGCAGAATTGCATATGCGCCCGGCCTGCGGGTATACGTCCGCCCCTGTTGAGGAGGGGTGCCGAATCGTCTGATCATGAGCGGGGCCCTTCATTCCCGGGTTGTTGACCCTATATTGCGGCGGTATGCCAAGACACGGCGTTTAAGGAAACCCCATGACCTTTGGACCAAAACTTGCGTGGGACGACACCGTCCTGCCCTTCCAGCTCGATGCGACGAACATGCGTGGTCGTGTCGCGCGGCTTGATGGCGTGCTGGACGGGATCCTGAAACAGCACGATTACCCGCCCGCCGTCGAGGCGCTTGTGGCCGAGATGGCATTGCTGACGGCTCTGATCGGCCAGACGATCAAGCTGCGCTGGAAGCTGTCGCTCCAGATCCAGTCCAAGGGCGCGGTGCGGATGATCGCAACGGACTACTATGCCCCCCAGAAAGAGGGCGAGGCGGCGCGGATCAGGGCCTATGCAAGCTTTGATCCCGAGCGGGTCAATGACTCGGTCCCGATGCACCAGGTCGGCGAAGGCTATTTTGCCATCATGATCGACCAGGGGCAGGGGACGGCGCCCTATCAGGGCATCACCCCGCTGACCGGAACCACGCTGAGCGATTGCGCCGAGGCTTACTTCGCCCAGTCCGAACAGCTGCCCACCCGCTTCTCGCTGAGTTTCGGGCGGTCGGCCGGCCCGGACGAGCCCGAGCACTGGCGCGCCGGGGGCATCATGCTCCAGCACATGCCCAAGGCGTCGCCCTTTGCGGCCACGCAGGAGGGCAATGGCAATGTTCTGACGGCCAGCGATCTGGTCGAGGGTGAGGAAGAAGAGAACTGGAACCGGGTGAACATCCTGCTCGATACCGTCGAGGAGCTGGAGCTGATCGGGCCCATCGTTCCGCCGACCGACCTGCTGGTGCGCCTGTTCCACGAGGAAGGGCCGCGGGTCTACGATGCGCAGGCCGTTCGCTTTGGCTGCACCTGTTCCGAGGACCGCGTGCGCCAGAGCCTGTCGATCTACTCGGCCCGGGACATCGAGAAGATGACCACGGACGACGGCCGGGTCACCGCCGACTGCCAGTTCTGCGGCGCACATTACGACCTCGATCCGGCCACCGTCGGTTTCGATGCGGAGAAGCCCGCAAGTGAATGACATCGCGCACCTGCTCGGCACGGCCCTGTCGCGGCCGGGCGGGGCGTCGTCCGACTTTGACCTGAACCCCGGCACCGTGTTGCCCGAGGGGCGCAAACTGCGCGAGGCCGGGGTGCTGATCGCGGTGACGACCTATGGCGGGCGCCCCGAGGTCCTGCTGACCAAACGGTCCTCGGCGCTCAAGCACCATCCCGGTCAGATCGCCTTTCCCGGCGGCAAGCGCGAAGAGGGCGACGCCGATGTCGCCGCCGCCGCGCTGCGCGAGGCCAGCGAAGAGATCGGCCTGCCCGAAGACCGTTCGGTGATCCTTGGGCAGATGCCGACGCATGAGACCGTGACCGGCTTCATGGTGACTCCGGTGGTTGCCATGGTCGAGCGGCCCTTCGAGATCATTCCCCAGCAGAGCGAGGTCGAGGAAGTCTTCTCGGTGCCGTTGTCTCACCTGCTGGATACATCGAATTATTCCATCCAGTCCCGTCGCTGGCGCGGTACGCGCCGCCACTACTTCACCGTGCCCTGGGGTCCGTATTATATCTGGGGCGCAACCGCCCGGATGCTCCGGGCCCTGGCCGCACGGATGGAGGAATGACGCACGTCACCGGACCTTGGCTGACCAATTCCGCCACGCAGGCGGTCTGCCGTGCCATTTCTGCCGGTGGCGCGCAGGCGCTCTTCGTGGGGGGCTGCGTGCGGAACGCCCTGCTAGGAACCGAAACCTCCGACATCGACATCGCGACCGATGCCACGCCGCATGAGGTCGTGAGGCTTGCCAATGCCGCCGGGATCAAGGCGGTCCCGACTGGGTTCGATCATGGAACCGTGACGCTGGTCAAGGGTGGCATCCCGCACGAGGTCACCACCTTTCGGCGCGACGTGGAAACCGATGGCCGCCGCGCGGTTGTTGCCTTTTCGACCCGGGTCGAGGAAGACGCGGCGCGGCGCGATTTCACCATGAACGCCCTCTATGCCCGCGCGGATGGCACCGTGATCGACCCGCTGAACGGGTTGCCCGACCTGCAGGCCCGCCGCGTCAGGTTCATTGGCGATGCCGAAGCCCGGATCCGCGAGGACTACCTGCGGTCGCTTCGCTATTTCCGGTTTCACGCCTGGTATGGCGACCAGGCTCAGGGGATGGACCCAGATGCGCTGGCTGCAATCGCGGCCAATCTCGACGGGCTCGACCGTGTCTCGCGCGAGAGGATCGGGGGGGAGTTCCTGAAACTACTCGCCGCACCGGATCCGGCGCCCTCGGTCGCGGGGATGCGGTCCGCCGGTGTCCTGTCCCACGTCCTGCCGGGTGCCGATGACCGTGGGTTGGCGCCGCTGGTTCACCTCGAACAGCAGAACGGGATGCTGCCCGATGCGCCCCGTCGCCTCGCCGCGCTGGGCGGGGACGAGGCCATCGCCAACCTTCGCCTCAGCAAGGCTGTCGCCGGGCGCGTCGCCATCCTCCGCGAGGGCATCGGCTCGGGTGTTTCGGGTAGCGAACTCGGCTACCGGCTGGGAGTCGATTCAGCCCGCGATATCCTGTTGCTGCGGGCCGCGATCTTTGAGCAGCCGCTGGACCTTGCGGCGTGGGAGCGCGCAGCGGCGGGGGCAGGCGCAGAATTTCCGCTCAAAGCCGCCGACCTGATGCCTGCCTACAGCGGCAAGGCTCTGGGTGCGAAACTGTCCGAGTTAGAGACGAAATGGATCGCCTCCGGCTTCTCCCTGACGCGCGACGATTTGCTGTCGTCGTAAAAACTTCACGCTCTCAGTTTGACAATTTTTGCCCTCGAGGGGTGACAAAACGGATTTTCCCGGCTATCGCTCCTGTCATCTAACTCAGTCGGAGGAATGCAAATGTATTACGGGCTCTGGTTCATCTGAACTGACCACCCGTATCGCGGTGGCTTGGTTTCTGTCACCCAACACTACATTTGCGTCTAATTTGCTCGTGAGGAGCACCCGACTATGTTCCGTTTCTTTGAAAATCTTGTGGACCCTTATGTCTCCTATGAGGAGAAGGATGTTCCTCCAAACCGTCTCTGGCCCTTCCTGAGGGACTATTGCGGCCCGTTCTGGAGGGTCTTCTTCTGGACCGGCCTGCTGTCCATCGTCGTGGCGGCCATCGAGATCTGGCTGATTTACTACATGGGCCGGCTGGTCGACATCATGGGCGGCGATCCGCAGGTGGTCTGGCAGCGCTACGGGCTAGAACTGATCCTCGTGGGCCTGTTCATCCTGATCCTCAGGCCGTTGCTGCACGGGCTCGACGTTCTGCTGCTGAACAACGCGATCATGCCCAACTTCGGGACGCTGATCCGCTGGCGGTCGCACAAGCACGTGCTGCGGCAGTCCGTGTCGTGGTTCGAAAATGATTTCGCAGGCCGCATCGCGAACCGGATCATGCAGACCCCGCCCGCAGCGGGCGAGGTGATCTTTCAGGTCTTCGACGCGATCTCCTTCTCGATTGCCTATCTCGTGGGCTGCGCCGTGCTCCTCTTTGCCGCCGATCCCCGGTTGCTGATCCCGATGCTGATCTGGCTCGTGCTCTACGGTCTGCTGACCCGCTGGACCGTGCGCAACGTCGGCCCCGCCTCGCAGGCGGCGTCGGATGCGCGCTCGGCGGTCACGGGCCGGGTGGTGGACAGCTACAGCAACATCCACTCGGTCAAGATGTTCGCCAACGATAACCACGAGCTCGACTATGCCAAGGAGGCCATCGAGAAGACCCGCAAGACGTTCCAGGCCGAGATGCGCATCTTCACGGTGATGGATCTGCTGCTCTTCACGCTCAACGGTCTGCTGATCGTCGGTGTCGTGGGCTGGGCGATCCTGCTCTGGCTGCAGGGCCTTGCCAGTGTCGGTGTCGTCGCGGCGGCAACCGCCCTGACCCTGCGGCTGAACGCCATGACCGGCTGGATCATGTGGGCGCTGACCACCTTCTTCCGCCAGCTCGGCGTGGTGGCCGAGGGGATGCAAACCATCGCCCAACCGATCGACCTCGTCGATGACAAGGGCGCGCGGGCGCTCACCTTCAGCGAGGGCAAGATCGAGCTCGAGGACCTGTCGCACCACTACGGGCGTGGGTCCGGCGGGCTGGACCGGCTGAACCTGACCATCGAACCGGGCGAAAAGATCGGTCTGGTGGGGCGGTCTGGCGCGGGCAAGTCCACGTTGGTCAAGCTTCTGCTGCGGTTCTACGACCCTGAAACCGGCGAAATCCGGATCGACGGGCAGAACATCGCGCAGGTCACGCAGGACAGTCTGCGGCGCAAGATCGGGATGGTTCAGCAGGACAGTTCCCTGCTGCACCGCTCGGTGAGAGAGAACCTGCTCTATGGCCGCCCCGATGCGACCGATGCGCAGATGATCGCTGCCGCGAAAAAGGCCGAGGCCCATGACTTCATCCTGGACCTCATCGATCCGCAGGGGCGCACCGGCTACGACGCCCATGTGGGCGAGCGCGGCGTCAAGCTCTCGGGCGGGCAGCGGCAGCGGGTGACGCTGGCGCGCGTGATCCTCAAGGATGCGCCGATCCTGCTGCTGGACGAGGCGACCAGTGCGCTCGACTCCGAGGTGGAGGCCGCGATCCAGCGGACCCTCTACGGCATGATGGAAGGCAAGACGGTGATTGCAATTGCCCACCGTCTGTCCACCATTGCCCAGATGGACCGCATCCTGGTTCTGGATGGCGGGCATATCGTCGAAGAGGGCACCCATGCCGTGCTTTTGGAACGGGGCGGACTATATGCCCAGTTCTGGGCACGCCAGTCGGGCGGGTTCCTCAACATGGATGAGGCCGAGGCAGCGGAATGAAGATCGCCGACGTGATTAACGCCTTCCGACCAGCAGAGGGTCCGCCACCGCGGACCCTCGTCGCTTTCATGCGCTGGTGCCTGTCCGGGGCATGGCCAGCGCTGTGGGCGGCCGCGGTTCTCTCGGCGCTCGCCGGGGGGCTGGAGGCCGGCACCGCCTATGTCCTCGGCCACGTGATCGACACCGCGACGTCGAGCGGGCCGGCGAACTACTTCGACGGCTCCAATACAGCCAGCATCCTTGGCGCGCTGGCCTTCTTCCTCGTCGCGCGGCCGCTGCTGATGGGCCTGTCCTCGGCAGCCAACTCGATTATCATCGGGCCGAACGTGAACCCGCTGGTCCTGTCGCGCCTGCATCGCTGGACCCTCGGGCAGGCGGTCAAGTTCTTCGACGACGACTTTGCCGGTCGCATCGCCCAGAAGCAGATGCAGACCGCGCGGGCCGTCACCGACGTGGCGGTCGAGATGATCAACGTCGTGGCCTTCGCGCTTGCCTCGCTGGCCGGTTCGCTGATCCTGCTGACGACGATCAACCCGGGCATCACGCTGACCTTCCTCGTCTGGCTCGTCGCCTATTTCTTCCTGATTGCGATATTCCTGCCCAAGATCCGCCTGCGGTCCGCAGCACGGGCCGGGGCACGGGCAATGGTCTCGGGGCAGGTGGTCGACACCATCACCAACATCAAGACGGTCAAGCTGTTTGCCCATGCCGACTTCGAGGATCGTGCCGCGCTGGGCGCGATGGAGACCTTCCGCAACAGGGCGCTCGATTTCGGCTACATGGCGGCGAGCTTCCGCTTCCTCCTGATGACGCTGGCCGGGGTGCTGCCCGTTCTCCTGATTGGCGGGACGCTGCTGTTGTGGCGCAACGGAAACGCGACCGAGGGCGATATCGTCGCCGCCGGTGCCATCGCCATCCGCATCGCGCAGATGACCGGCTGGGTCAGCTTCACGCTGATGACCATCTATTCCAACGTCGGCGAGGTCGAAGACGGGATCCGGACGCTGACTCCCCCGGTCCGCATCGACGACCCGGAGGGCACGCCCGACCTTCAGATCGACCGGGGCCAGATCGAATTCCGCGACGTGAGCTTTGCCTACGGACGCGAGAGCGGCGGTGTGCAGGATATCAACCTGACCATTCACCCGGGCGAGAAGCTGGGTATCGTCGGCGCCTCGGGGGCCGGGAAATCCACGCTCGTCTCGTTGTTGATGCGGCTCTACAAAGGTGAAGATGGGGAAATCCTGATCGACGGCCAGAATGTCGAGGCGGTGACGAAAGAGAGCCTGCGCCGACAGATCGGGATGGTCACGCAAGAAACCGCGATGTTCAACCGCTCGGCCCGCGAGAACATCCTCTACGGCCGTCCCGAGGCGACCGAGGAAGACCTGATCGCGGCGGCCAAGAAGGCAGAAGCGCATGAGTTCATTCTGAACCTGATGGATCACAAGGGCCGCACGGGGTACGAGGCGCACCTTGGCGAGCGTGGAGTCAAACTCTCCGGCGGTCAGCGGCAGCGCATCGCGCTGGCCCGCGCCATCCTCAAGGACGCGCCGATCCTCGTGCTGGACGAAGCGACAAGCGCGCTCGATTCCGAGGTCGAGGCCGCGATCCAGACCGCGCTGCACCGGGTGATGGAGGGTAAGACGGTTCTGGCCATCGCGCACCGGCTGTCGACCCTGTCCGAGATGGACCGCATCCTCGTCCTCGAGGACGGGCGGATCGCCGAGGTAGGCACCCATGACGCGCTGCTGGCCAAGGGCGGCCTCTACGCCCGGTTCTGGAATCGCCAGTCCGGCGGCTTCATCGGCAGCGAGGCGGCAGAGTGACGTCCGATGCAGCGAGTGATGATCGTCGGCCAGCCCGGAGCCGGTAAATCCTGGCTTGCGCGCGAAATGGGCCGGATCACCGGCCTGCCGGTTCACCACATGGACTCGATCCACTTTCTGCCCGGCTGGGTTCCGCGCCCTGCGGACGAAAAGATCGAGATGGCCCGCGCGGTCGAGCGGGGAGAGGCCTGGATCTTCGAGGGCGGGCTCTCAGCCACCTATGACACGCGGATGCAGCGCTGCGACACGCTGGTCATTCTCGACATGCCCCTGTTGTTGCGGGTCTATCGCGTGGCCCGGAGAACGCTGCGCGATCACGGCCGGACCCGGCCAGAACTGCCCGAGGATTGCCCCGAGCGCTTTGATCCCGAATTCTGGCGCTGGATCTGGCAGACGCGGAACACACACAGGCAGGAATTGCGTCGGCTTCCGGCCCGCGCTCCGGCCCATGTGCGCGTACACCACTTGCGCACTCCCCGCGAGGTGAGGCATTTCCTCGAGACCATTCGCCCGGGGAGTCCAGCCTGATATGCCAGAGTTCACCATCCAGCGCCTCGGTCACCAGGGTGACGGAATCGCCCAAGGTCCCGTGTTTGCACCGCGTACCCTGCCGGGCGAGGTGGTCAGCGGCACGCTGGACGGCAACCAGCTTGCGGATATCCGCATCGTCACGCCCTCGTCGGATCGGGTCCAGCCGCCGTGCCGGCACTACCGGTCCTGTGGCGGCTGCCAGTTGCAGCACGCGTCGGACGACTTCGTGGCGCGCTGGAAGCAGGACTTCGCCCGCACGGCGCTGGCCGCGCAGGGGATCGATACGGAATGGCGCGATATGGCGATTTCTCCGCCTCACTCGCGCCGCCGCGCAACGGTTGCGGTGCGACGGACCAAGAAGGGCGCGCTCACCGGGTTTCACGGCCGCGCTTCGGGCACCATCACCGAGATTCCCGATTGTCACCTGCTGGACCCCGACCTGATCGCGGCCCTGCCGATGACCGAGGCGCTTGCCGCGCTGGGCGCCAGCCGCAAGGGCGAGATGGCCGTCACGCTGACCCTGTCGGGCGGCGGTCTGGACGTCGCGGTGAAGGGCGGCAAGGTGCTCGATGGGCCGCTCGAAATGGCGCTGGCCCAGTTCGCAGAGGCACAGAGGCTGGCCCGGCTGGCGTGGGAGGGCGAAACCATCGCCACCCGCATCCCGCCGACGCAGGTCTTTGGCCGTGCTGCGGTGGTGCCACCGCCGGGCGCCTTCCTTCAAGCCACAGCCGAAGGCGAGGCCGCCCTGCTGGCCGGTGTGCGCGAGATCGTCGGCGCGGCCAAGCGGGTGGCCGACCTCTTCGCGGGCTGCGGCACCTTCGCCCTGCCGCTGGCGGAAACCGCCGAGGTCCATGCAGTCGAGGGGGAAAAGGCGATGACGGCGGCGCTCGACAAGGGGTGGCGTGAGGCGCAGGGCCTGAAACGGGTGACGAGCGAGGCGCGCGACCTGTTCCGTCGCCCCCTGATGCCCGACGAACTGTCGCGCTTCGACGCCGTGGTGATCGACCCGCCCCGCGCGGGGGCCGAGGCGCAGGTCGCCGAACTGGCGCAGGCGGCGGTTCCGGTCATTGCCCATGTCTCGTGCAACCCGGTGAGCTTTGCCCGCGACGCGCGTACGCTGGTCGATGCGGGCTATCGTCTGGACTGGGTTCAGGTGGTCGATCAGTTCCGCTGGTCGGTCCATACCGAACTTGTTGCCCAATTTAGCAGAACCTGACGCGAATCCACTGAATTCAGGCGCGACTCACGCGAATGTCGGTTTGAAACGCGGCCGATTTCGTCTATGCGTCCGAAAAAACCGTCAGGGGCAGACAGAGCATATGGAACGGCGGACATTCGCGTTCGGAGCGCTTGCAACATTGGCCATTCCCGGCTGCAGCGCGAGCAAGTTCAAACGATACAACGGGCCAGAGGTCACCTCGATCGTCGTCAACAAGACGGCGAAGCGGATGTTCCTTCTGCACAACGAGGACGTCCTCAAGGCCTACGACATCTACCTCGGCTTTGCGCCGGCGGGGCCCAAGCAGTTCGAGGGCGATGGCAAAACGCCAGAGGGCACCTACCTCATCGACCGGCGCAACCCGAACAGTTCGTTCCACCTGTCGTTGGGGATCTCCTATCCCAACACGCAGGACATCGCGTTCGCCGAGTCCATGGGCAAGCGCCCGGGCGGGAACATCTTCATCCACGGCCAGCCGAACAACGACAAGAAGTCCGGCAAGAAGGAAAACTGGACCGCGGGCTGCATCGCCGTGCGCGACAAGGAGATCGAGGAGATCTACGCCATGGTCCGCAACGGCACGCTGATCACCATCCGCGCCTGAAGTCTGGGCCGATAAGGTTCGGGATGGGCGATCAGTCGCCCATCACTAGCGTCCACCACAGCTTGCCGTTGCTCTCCTGGAACCAGGCAAAGCCGAGGTTGGTCGCGCTCGGGTCGAGGATGACATCCCGTGTCCCGGCTTCATCCATCCATGCGGCAAGGGTTTCCAGCTCGGTCTCGTAGGTTTCCGAGATGTTTTCTCCCAGCATCCGGCCCTGATAGCCGACCCGGCGCACGCGATCGAGCGGCGAGGAACCGTCGGAGCCGAAGTGCCACGGGCGGTTCTGGATCGACATGTCCCGCGCATGGGTGGCGGCAGCAGCGTTCAGTTGGGAATTCAGCTGCACCGGCCGGGCCCCCGAGGCCTGACGCAGGGCATTGACGGCGTCGAGCATGCGGTACTCGATCTTGGGTCCATCATTCTTCTTGATGTGGTAGACCTTGGGCAGCGGATTGCCGTTCGCATCCATGTGTACTTCGGGCGCGGCAGTACATCCGGCAAGGATGAGACCGGCGCTCAGAACCACAGACAAGAGACGTACCATTTAGCTACCCCGAAGATGCATTTGCGAGCTTCGCTTTACCGCGCCGCAGGCCGCAGCGCAAACGGGCATAGCCTAAATGTGATCGGTCGTCGTGGGATTGGTTTGCGACTGCGGCTTTGGCGACCTATACAACGCCAATCAGGTGTTTTCAGAACCCAGACAAGAGCAACAATCATGAGCAAGAAGAGCCAAAACCTGCCGACCCGCCGGGGATTCCTGGGCGGGGTGGCTGCCGGCGCTGTCGCCCTGGGGTCCACGCCCGCACTGGCGCAGAGCGTCAACGGCGCCGGGACCACGGAGGTCGAGCGCGACCTGAGCAAGTCCGTGCGTCACAACATCTCGAGCTTCCGGTCGCTGGAGTGGCAACCCTACTTCAGCAACCTTAAGGGCGGCGCCATCCTCGTCGATATCACCTCGCGCGCGCTGCACTACTGGTCCGAGGATCAGGGCATCTACAAGCTGTATCCGACCTCGGTACCGCTGACCGATGACCTTACCCGCAAGGGCCGGACCGAGGTTGTCCTGAAGGATCCCAATCCCGATTGGCGTCCGACTCCGTCGATGCGCGAGCGCAATCCGGAGTGGCCGGAATACATGCCTCCGGGGCCGGGCAATCCGCTGGGCACGCGCGCGCTGCACCTCAGCTGGACCTACTACCGGATCCACGGAACCCACGACACGCGCAAGATCGGCCGCCGCTCCTCGAACGGCTGCATCGGGCTCTACAACGAGCACATCGAGGAACTGTACGAACTGGCCAATGTCGGCACTCAGGTGTTGCTGATTTGACCGGCCCAGTCGCGGATCGCCCCCGGGCCATCCGCGACTGTTGCGACCCTGGGGAGAGGGTCGCTAGGATGATGGAGGAGGATTTATCGGTGCAAGTCGGGACTTTAGGCGGATTTCAGCCGTAGGGCGTTTCGCGCCCGCCGGCGATTTTCGACCCGCTTCATCGGCGCTGCATAAGTGTGCCGGGGCCGCTTCGGTTCCCGGCGGATGCAAAAAATTTTTCCGGTCGAACACGCCGGACACCAAGCAATTCAGGGAATCGCGCGAAGAACCGCCGGAAGCGGGCCAATCGCGCAAGGCGTTTTGATGGAATCACCGCCTCCTGCGCGCCTATCTTGGCGTAAGTCCAGTGTTGCTATTATGACGACATTCGGCGCCGCCGCGCCGAAGAGCATCCAACAACCATTTGCAATCTTTTCGCTTTACTGCTTAGAAAAAGGCACGAGGCTAGTCTTGGGTGCGCGATTCAAACTGTTTCGAATTGCGCGAATTCTGGAGGTTAACATGAAGAAACTCGTTCTCGCCGCTGCACTGGCAGGTGCCGCTTCGACCGCAACCGCTGGCTCCATGGCTGAGCCGGTAATGGAAGCACCGGTCGTCGTGGAAGAAACCGGTAGCTCCTCGAACGGCATCATCGTTCCGCTGATCATCCTGGCCGTGGTTGCAGCAGCTGCAGCAGCCAACTAAGGTTGATTGGACACGATAAAGAAAGGCGGTGGGTTTCCACCGCCTTTTTTTGTTCCTGATCGAAGTCTGCTCGGGTCACGGGCCAGACGGCCCGATCAGTCGATCCAGCCTGCCAGATTCTCGTCGATCACAGCCGACAGCGCCGCGATATGCGCCGCGTCGTCATTCAGACAGGGAATGTAGGTAAAGGCTTCTCCGCCCGCGCCCACAAAGCTGTGGCGGATCTCCTCGTTGATCTCTTCCAGCGTCTCGATGCAATCGGCGGAAAAGGCCGGGGCGATCACCGCGATGCGACGGGTGCCGTCCTCGCGCGCCAGCCGCGCGACCTCTTCCACGGTATAGGGCTTCAGCCATTCCTCGGGGCCAAAGACCGACTGAAACGTTGTCGCGATCCGGCTGTCATCCCAGCCGAGCCGTTCCTTCAGCAGTCGCGTCGTCTTCTGGCACTGGCAATGGTAGGGGTCGCCCTCCATCAGATAGCGCCGGGGCATCCCGTGGTAGGACACCAGCAGCTTCTCCGGCGCCTGGTCCAGACCGGCATAGGCGCGCTCGACCGATTGGGCGAGCGCATCGATATAGTCGGGGCGGTCGAAGTAGGCTGGCACGGTACGCGCCGAGGGCTGCCACTTTTCCTCCATCAGCGCGCGAAAGAACTGGTCGTTCGCGGTCGCCGTGGTGGCCCCGGCGTACTGCGGATAGAGCGGGAAGAACAGGATGCGCTGGCAGCCCGCCGCGACCATCTCACGGACCTTCGACTTGGTCGAAGGGTTGCCGTAGCGCATGCAGAAATCGACCATCACCCTGTCGCCGTGGCGCGCTGCCATCTGTTCGGCGATCCGGGCGGTCTGGTCGCGCGTGATGGTCATCAGTGGGCTTTCGCCCTTTTCCTCGTTCCAGATCGACTTGTAGGCCTTGCCGCTGGAGAACGGACGCTTTGACAGGATGATCAACTGCAGCAGCGGCTGCCACTTCCACTTGGGATAGTCGATCACCCGGCTGTCCGACAGGAACTCGCCAAGGTAGCGGCGCATCGACCAGTAATCGTAGTTGTCCGGCGTGCCGAGGTTGGCGAGCAGGACGCCGATTTTCTCATCGGGGATCGCGGGGTGCTGATCGGGGGCGTTCGCAGGGCGTGCGGCTGGGTTCATCATGTGGTGCGGTCCTCGGCCTCGGGGTCTGCGGAGCAGATAAAGGCTGACGCGCGCAGGTCAATCCGGCAAGGGCGTTTCCGTCGCACCCAATGCGTCGGCCAGCCGCATCGCGGCCGATCCGGGCCGCAGCGGCTTCTGCTGGCTCTCGTCCGGGGCCCAGCCGGTCAGGCAGGCGATTTCGAAGCTGGCGGTCAACCGGCCCTCGGGCGTGGCAAAATGCGCGGCATAAAGGTCGGCAGCGGCGTCGAAGACCGCGCGGCGCGTCGGGCGGCGCAGCCGGTTCGAGAGCGCATTGGTCTCGCCCATGCCGCGCAGGTCGTGCAGCAGGTGGGTCAGGTCGCGGTAATCGGCGGTCAGGGTCAAGGTATCGGCGACCGGCAAGGCCAGCCCGGCCCGCTGCAGCAGGGCGCCGAGGTCTCGGATCTCGGCCATCGGGGCGACGCGGGGCGACAGACCGCCGGTCACCCGCGTCTCGGCCTCGGCCAGAACCGCGCGGAGCTCCTTCAGCGTGTCGGCCCCGAACAGCAGCGCCAGCAGGAACCCGTCCTTGCGCAGTGCGCGGCGGGCCTGGATCAGCTGGCCGACCGGATCGTTGGCCCAATGCAGGCACATGGCGTGAATCACGAGGTCATGCGCGCCGGGCGCGAGGTCGAGCGCGTCTTCGTCGCCTACGAAACGGGCATCCGGGAAGGACTCCTGCCAGATCGCGGGAAAAGGCGTCACGATGGCCGGCTCGCTAAACGTTCTGTTTACCATCGAGAGCCGATCCTGAACCTCCTCCACCGCCGCGCGGTGCAGGAACAGGGCATCGTCCGACGCGCGCGCGCGGTGCATCAGCAATGCGGACCGGTCGAAAAGGGTGGGTGCGGATGACATGGGCGGAACCTAAGCGCGAAGGCGGGATGTTTCAAACGGCTGTGCAGCTTTTGTATCCCCCGCGATGCATCGGCTGCGGCGCCCTTGTCCAGAGCGATTTCGGACTCTGCGGCACTTGCTGGGGTGACACGCCCTTCATCGGCGGCACCCTCTGCGAGTCCTGCGGGGTGCCGCTCCCCGGTACTGGCGACGGGCATCGCCTGGAATGCGACGACTGCATGGCCACGCCCCGGCCCTGGTCGCAGGGGCGCGCGGCACTGCTCTATCGCGACAAGGCGCGCCAGATGGTGCTGGCGCTCAAGCACGCTGATCGGCCCGAGGTGGTGCGCCCCGCCGCCCTGTGGATGGCCCGCGCGGCGCGCGAGATGCTGCAGCCCGGCATGCTGATCGCGCCCGTCCCGCTGCACCGGAGCCGCCTGTTGATGCGGCGCTACAACCAATCCGCGCTGCTGGTGCAGGCCCTGGCGCGCGAGACGGGGCTGGAGTATTGCCCCGACCTGCTCGTCCGCACGCGCCGCACCGGTTCGCAAGAGGGCAAGTCGGCGGCGGAGCGGTTCGAGAACCTGCGCGGCGCCATCGCGCCGCACCCGGGCCGGACCCATCGGATGCAGGGGCGGCAGGTGCTTTTGGTCGATGACGTCATGACTTCGGGCGCGACGCTGGCCGCCTCGACCGAGGCTTGCCTTGGCGCCGGTGCAACCGGGGTTTGCGTTCTGGTACTGGCGCGCGTCGCCAAGGATGACTAAGTTTCACGTTAACGAAACTTTCATCCGGGGGCTCGCCATGAAGCCGGTCGAAATCTACACCTCGCCCTACTGCGGCTACTGTCATGCGGCCAAGCGGCTGCTGACGCAGAAAGGCGTCGCATTCAGCGAGATCGACGTGATTCAGAACCCCGACCGCAAGGCCGAGATGATCCAGCGCGCCCATGGCGGCTATACCGTCCCGCAGATCTTCATTGGCGAGGATCACGTGGGCGGCTGCGACGATCTCTATGCGCTGGAGCGTGACGGCAAACTCGATCCGCTGCTGGCCGCCTGATGAAGACGGCCCTTGTCCAGCTGACGTCGAGCGACGATCCCGAGGCCAACCTCGCGGTGACGCGCGGCTACATCGAAGAAGCCGCCGCCGCGGGAGCCGGGTTCGTTTTGACCCCCGAGGTGACGAACTGCGTTTCGGGCAGCCGCAAGCGACAGCAGGCAGTGTTGCAGCACGAAGAAGACGACCTCACGCTCGCCGGTCTAAGGCAGACGGCTGCCGACCTTGGCATCTGGCTGCTGATCGGCTCGCTGGGGCTCAAGACCAATGACGCCGACGGACGCTTTGCCAACCGCTCGTTCATGATCGGCCCCGATGGTACGGTGCGGGCGAAATACGACAAGATCCACATGTTCGACGTGGATGTGACCCCCGAGGAAACCTACCGCGAATCCGATGGCTACCGCCCCGGAACGCGCGCCGTTCTGGCCGAGACCGATTTCGCGCCGGTGGGCATGACCATCTGCTACGACATCCGGTTTTCCCATCTCTACCAGTGTCTTGCGCAGGCCGGGGCCCGGGTACTGACTGTTCCGGCAGCGTTCTCGCATGTGACCGGCGCGGCCCATTGGGAATCGCTGCTGCGCGCACGCGCGATCGAGACGGGGTGCTTTGTCCTCGCCCCGGCGCAGACGGGCGTCCATGCCACGACCGAGGGCAAGACCCGTCGCACGCATGGGCACAGCCTTGCCGTTTCGCCCTGGGGCGAGGTGCTGGTCGACGCGGGAACGGAACCGGGCATTCACATTTTTGACATGGATGCTACATCTGTGGACATTGCCCGCAAAAAAGTGCCGTCCCTGACCCATGTCAGACCTTTCGACGGTCCCTGACCGGAAAGACGTATGCCCGAAGACAAGAACGCTCTGGCTGTCGCCTTGTTCAGCGAAGTCCTGACCGCCGACCAGCTGGTGCGCAACCGGCTGTCCAAGGTCTTGCCGAAGGGTATGGAGATCTCGCACTTCTCGGTTCTGAACCACCTCTGCTTTGTCGGGCAGGAACGGTCACCCGCGCAGTTGGCCCACACGTTTCACGTGACCCGCGGGGCCATGACCAACACGCTGAACAAGCTCGAATGGGCGGGCTACGTCCACATCCGCCCCGATTGGGACGATGCGCGCCGCAAGATGGTGGCGATCAGCCCGGCCGGACGGCAGGCCCGTGACCACGCGGTGGCCTCGATCACGCCACTGATCAACGAGGTCGTCGGCGACATGGGCGCCGAGAAGGTGCGCATGGTTCTGCCGGTCCTGCGCGAGCTGCGCGCCCGGCTCGAGCCGGGCGACTGAGCCGTCAGGCCGCCGGTTTCAGCGAGGCGGTGACGTAGTTGACCGACAGGTCGCGCGCCGAGATGCTCCAGCTCCACAGCAGCGGGTTGAACACGAAACCCTTGCGGTCCACCGGTTCCAGACCGGCCTCGCCCAGCAGCGCAACCAGTTCGTCCGGCGTGATGAACTTGGCCCAGTCATGGGTCCCGCGTGGCAGCCAGCGCATCACCACCTCGGCCCCGACGATGGCGACGGCATAGCTCTTGGGATTGCGGTTGATGGTCGAACAGATGTGGAGCCCACCGGGCCGCAGCAGATCGTGGCAGGCAGTAAGATAGGCCAGCGGATCCGCCACGTGCTCGACGACTTCCATGTTCAGGACGACATCGAACTGCTCTCCGGCAGCGGCCAGCGCCTCGGCAGTGGTGTTGCGATAATCGATATCGAGCCCGGACTGTTCGGCGTGAATCTGTGCAACCGGGATGTTGCGCTCGGCGGCGTCTGCACCCACCACCTCGGCACCCAGCCGGGCCATCGGTTCCGAGAGCAGCCCGCCGCCGCAGCCGATGTCGAGCAGCCGCAATCCGGCAAAGGGTTTGGGAGCGGAAAGGTCGCGGTCGAACTCGCCCGCGATCTGGCGGGTGATGTAGTCCAGACGGCAGGGATTCATCATGTGCAGAGGTTTGAACTTGCCGGTCGGATCCCACCATTCCGCGGCCATGGCTTCGAACTTGGCGACTTCCGCGGCATCAATCGTCGACTGCGTCATTTACATTCCAATCTCAGCATGACCTTTTTGTAGCGGAGTACTATATAGGTCTTCGATGGACAAACACCCGGACCAGAAACGCGCAGTTCAGTATCTTTATCCGCCACTCGACCCGTTCGATCAGCGGATGATGGATGTTGGACAGGGCCACCGCCTCTATGTCGAGCAATGCGGCAATCCTCAAGGTATTCCGGTCGTGGTGCTGCACGGCGGTCCCGGCGGCGGGTGCAGCCCCGCGATGCGGCGCTATTTCAACCCGGACGTCTACCGTGTGATTCTGTTCGACCAGCGTGGTTGTGGCCGGTCGCGGCCCCATGCCTCGGTCGAGGATAACACCACCTGGCACCTCGTGGCGGATATCGAGTTGATCCGCGAGGAACTGGGCATTTCCCAGTGGATCGTCTTCGGTGGCAGCTGGGGCGCCACGCTTGCCCTGATCTATGCCCAGTCGCATCCCGACCGGGTCAGCCAGCTGGTGCTGCGCGGTGTCTTCCTGATGACCAAGGCCGAGCTCGACTGGTTCTATGGCGGTGGTGCCGGGCGGTTCTGGCCCGAGACCTGGGCGCGTTTCGTCGCGCCGATCCCGGAAGAGGAACGCGGCGACCTGATTGGCGCCTATCACAAGAGGCTGTTCTCGGGCGACCTCATGGTCGAAACCCGGCTTGGGCGCTCTTGGTCAGCGTGGGAAAACGCGCTCGCCTCGGTGCATTCGAACGGCGCGTCGGGTGAAAGCCCGGGGGACTATGCCCGCGCCTTCGCCCGGCTGGAAAACCACTACTTCATCAATGCCGGCTTCCTCGAGAAGGATGGCCAGATCCTCGACCAGATGGATCGCATCGGGCATATTCCCGGCATCATCGTTCAGGGCCGCTACGACATGATCTGCCCGCCCGTCTCGGCGTGGGAACTGTCGCAGCGCTGGCCGGCCGGTCGGCTCAAGCTGATCCGCAACGCGGGGCATGCCCTGTCCGAGCCGGGCATCAGCGCCGAACTGGTCCGCATCATGGACGAGATCGCCGAGGATCTGCGGCAATGACCCGGATCGACCGTCGCGCGCTCTTTACCTCCGGTGCGGCCGCCGCGCTTCTCGCGGCCTCCGGCGTTTCGGCCAAGGCCCGCCCGAGCCGTGGCGGTGTCCTGCGCATGGCGGTCCCGCGGGATGGCAGCCTTGCCCGGATCGCGCGCGGCGCGGCCTTCGACGGGCTGACCGAGATCGGGCCCGACGGCATCCTTCGCCCCGACCTCGCGCTCGCATGGCAGAGCAACCCCGGCGCGACCGAATGGACCTTTGGTTTGCGCCGCGATGCCCGTTTCTCGGACGGAACCCCGTTCCAGGCGCGTCACGTTTCTACCGCGCTGGGCGCGCTGCCGGATTTGCAGGAGCTCCGCGTGCTGGACGCGCACAGCCTGCAGGTCACGCTGAGCCGCGGGAACCCCGACCTTCCCGTGCTGCTGGCCGATGCGGCCTTTGCCATCGGCCTGCCGCTCGACGGCACGGAATACGGCACCGGCGTCTACCATGTCACCCGGATGGACGAGGTGCGCCACCTGCAGGCGATGCGCGTGGCGCAGCACTACAAGGATGGGCACGCCGGCTGGGCCGACCGGATCGACGTGGTCGTCATTCCCGACCCGGTGGTGCGGGCCGAGGCGCTGCGCGACGGCTACGTGGATCTTGCCTACCTGCCGGACGCCACCGTGCTGGACGGCAGCGACCGCTACCAGTTCCATCCCGCCGCCGACCGCTTGGCGATTGCCGCGCGCCACGGCGTCGGAATTCCGCCGGTGGTCAGTGCGCGCAGCCCGCTGGATGACGGGCGGATCGCCGCCCGCTGGTGGATCGCCTGATCCCCGGGGCTTTTCCCGCTTGCAGATTCGGTCAGGGATGCGTATATCCCCCTCGACAGCGGCGCGCTGGGCACCTCGCCCAGGGCTCCACCGGGTAAGTTCAACGGGCCGCGGGCCCGTTTTTTTGTTTTTGGACCTATGACAAACGATCTGATCGCCAAGGCCGCAATCGACAGGCGTCTCGCCGAGATCATCACCCCCGTCATCGAGGACATGGGGTTCGAACTCGTGCGGATCCGGCTGATGTCGGGCAAGTCGACGACACTGCAGATCATGGCCGACAAGCCTGACGGCGGGATCGAGGTGGACGACTGCGCCGAGATCTCGAACGCCGTGGGGGCCGTGCTGGACGTCGAGGACCCGATCCTCGACGAGTATACGCTCGAAGTGTCGAGCCCCGGCATCGACCGCCCGCTGACGCGGCTCAAGGATTTCGACACCTACGAAGGTTACGAGGCCAAGATCGAAACCTCGGAGATGATCGACGGGCGCCGCCGCTTCAAGGGCGTGCTGGCCGGGATCGAGGGCGACGAGGTTCTGATCAACGTCGACGGTGGCGGCAACGAGATCGTCACCATCGGGCTCCAGTTCGACTGGCTGTCTGATGCCAAGCTGGTCCTGACCGACGAGCTGATCAAGGAAATGCTGAGGCAGCGGAAGGCGTCGGGCTCGGCCCCGGAGACGCTCGACGAATCCGCCTTTGACGAAATCGAGACCGAGGTCTCTTCTGAGGAGAATGAATGATGGCAATCACCTCTGCAAACCAGCTGGAGCTGTTGCAAACCGCCGAGGCCGTCGCCCGGGAAAAGATGATCGACCCCGGCCTGGTGATCGAGGCGATGGAAGAGAGCCTCGCCCGTGCCGCCAAGAGCCGCTACGGCGCCGAGATGGACATTCGCGTCAAGATCGACCGCAAGACCGGCCGCGCGACCTTTACCCGCGTCCGCACCGTGGTTGCCGATGAAGACCTCGAGAACTACCAGGCCGAGTTCACCGTGGACCAGGCCAAGCAGTACATGGCCGACCCGGAGATCGGTGACACCTTCGTCGAGGAAGTGCCCCCGGTCGAGCTGGGCCGGATCGCGGCGCAATCCGCCAAGCAGGTGATCCTGCAGAAGGTGCGCGAAGCCGAGCGTGACCGCCAGTACGAGGAATTCAAGGACCGCGCCGGCACCATCATCAACGGTGTCGTCAAGCGCGAGGAATACGGCAACGTCATCGTCGACGTGGGCGCTGGCGAAGCGATCCTGCGCCGCAACGAGAAGATCGGCCGCGAAGCCTATCGCCCGAACGACCGCATCCGCTGCTACATCAAGGATGTGCGCCGCGAGCCCCGCGGCCCGCAGATCTTCCTGTCCCGCACCGCGCCCGAGTTTATGGCCGAGCTCTTCAAGATGGAAGTGCCGGAAATCTATGACGGCATCATCGAGATCAAGGCCGTGGCCCGTGACCCGGGTTCGCGCGCCAAGATCGCCGTTATTTCCTACGACAACTCGATCGACCCCGTCGGCGCTTGCGTCGGTATGCGCGGGTCGCGCGTGCAGGCCGTGGTGAACGAACTGCAGGGCGAAAAGATCGACATCATTCCGTGGAACGAGGACCAGCCGACCTTCCTCGTCAACGCGCTGCAACCGGCGGAAGTCACCAAGGTGGTTCTCGACGAGGAAGCCGAGCGGATCGAAGTCGTGGTTCCGGAAGAACAGCTGTCGCTGGCCATCGGCCGCCGCGGTCAGAACGTGCGTCTGGCGTCGCAGCTGACCGGACTCGACATCGACATCATGACCGAGGAAGAAGAGAGCCGCCGCCGTCAGGCCGAGTTCGAGCAGCGCACGCGCCTGTTCATGGACACGCTGGACCTCGACGAGTTCTTTGCCCAGCTGCTGGTGTCCGAAGGGTTCACCAACCTCGAGGAAGTCGCCTATGTCGACGTCGACGAGCTGCTGGTGATCGACGGTGTGGACGAAGGCACTGCCGAGGAACTGCAGGCCCGCGCCCGCGACTACCTCGATGCGCAGAACAAGGCCGCACTTGAAAACGCCCGCGCGCTGGGTGTCGAGGACAGCCTGGTTGAATTCGAGGGTCTGACACCCCAGATGATCGAGGCACTGGCCAAGGACGGCGTGAAGACGCTGGAAGATTTCGCGACCTGTGCAGACTGGGAACTGGCCGGTGGCTGGACCACGGTCGATGGCGAGCGGGTGAAGGACGACGGTATTCTCGAGCCCTTCGACGTTTCGCTTGAAGAGGCGCAGAACCTCGTCATGACCGCCCGCATCCTTCTCGGCTGGGTCGATCCGACCGAGCTCGAAGAGGAAGAGGCGGAAGAAGATGAAGACGCAGAACTGACGGCTGATGACGTCTTCGCACCGGAGGCAAGGGCCTGAGGCCCGTGCCCTGGAGCGTGACACATGAGCCGCGGTGGTGCAAAACCCGATCGTGACGGCGATCCGGAGCGCAAGTGCATTGCGACAGGCGAGGTTCAGCCCAAGAACGGGCTGATCCGCTTTGTCGTCGGTCCGGACGGACAGGTTGTCCCCGACATCCTCGGCAAGTTGCTGGGTCGAGGGGTCTATGTTGCGGCCGACCGGGCCGCGCTGGAAAAAGCCGTGGCGAAGAAGCTCTTCGCCCGCGGCCTGAAACAGCCGGTCAGCGTGCCCGACGGTCTCGTCGCCGAGGTCGAGCAGCAACTGGCGCGACGGGTCATCGACCTGATCAGCCTCGCCCGCAAGTCGGGCGATGCGGTCGCCGGATACGAGAAGGTCAAGGACTGGCTGGACCGCGAGGACGCCGAGATCCTGATCCAGGCCGCCGATGGTTCGGGTCGGGGAAAGTCGAAACTGAGTACGCCGCATTTCGGCCGCTACATCGGCTGGCTGACGGCCGATGAGTTGGGCATGGCCTTCGGGCGGCAAACTGTGATACATGCAGCGCTCGCCTCTGGTGGACTCAGCCATCGTGTTGTAGAGGAAGCGCAGCGGCTGCGCGGATTGCGCGAAACTGAGAGCGGCAAGGGCCGTTCGGAAGGAAAAAGAGCTTAATGAGCGATACTGACGGCAAGAAGACATTGGGTTTGCGTGGCGGCTCCCGGCCTGGGAACGTGAAACAGAGTTTCAGCCACGGGCGGACCAAGAATGTCGTTGTGGAAACCAAGCGCAAACGCGTTGTGGTTCCCAAGCCGGGCGCGTCAAAAGCTGGCGGCGCCGGTGGCGCACCGCTGGGTGATCCCTCCAAGCGGCCCGCAGGCATTTCCGATGCCGAGATGGAACGCCGGATGAAAGCACTCGCTGCCGCCAAGGCCCGCGAGGCCGAGGAAGATGCGCGCCGTGCGGCCGAGGAAAAGGCCCGCGAGGAAGAACGCGAGCGTCGTCGCGCCGAGGCAGAGGCCAAGGAACGCGAAGAGCGCGAGCTGGAAGAGGCGCTGAAAGCCAAGGCGCAGGAAGAGGAGCGCCAGAAGCGTGAGGCGGAAGAAGCCGCGCGCCGTGCCGCTGCCGAGCCTGCCCCGGCGCCCGAAGAAAAGAAAACCGATGCCGCGCGCGCGCCCAAGCAGCCCGCCGCACCGTTGCCGTCGCGTCGCAACGATGACGGCGAGCGCGAGCAGCGCCGTGGCAAGGGCCGCGACGACAACCGTCGCGCCGGCAAGCTGACCCTGAACCAGGCGCTTTCGGGCGGTGAAGGCGGGCGTCAGCGGTCGATGGCCGCGATGAAGCGCAAGCAGGAACGCGCCCGCCAGAAGGCGATGGGCGTGGCCGAGCGTGAAAAGATCGTGCGTGACGTTCAGGTTCCCGAGGCGATCGTCGTTTCGGAACTGGCCAACCGCATGGCCGAGCGCGTCGCTGACGTGGTCAAGGCACTGATGCAGAACGGCATGATGGTCACCCAGAACCAGACCATCGACGCCGATACCGCGGAACTGATCGTCGAGGAATTCGGCCACAAGATCGTCCGCGTGTCGGATGCCGACGTCGAAGACGTGATCCAGACTGCCGACGACAAGGCCGAAGACCTGGAGCCGCGCGCTCCGGTGGTCACCATCATGGGCCACGTCGACCACGGCAAGACCTCGCTGCTGGATGCCATCCGCAACGCCAAGGTCGTGGCGGGTGAAGCCGGCGGGATCACGCAGCACATCGGCGCCTATCAGGTGAAAACCGACGACGGTCAGCTGCTGACCTTCCTCGACACCCCGGGCCACGCCGCCTTTACCTCGATGCGCTCGCGTGGTGCACAGGTGACGGACATTGTTGTGCTCGTCGTTGCCGCGGATGACGCGGTGATGCCGCAGACCGTCGAAGCGATCAACCACGCCAAGGCCGCCAAGGTGCCGATGATCGTGGCGATCAACAAGATCGACAAGCCGCAAGCGAACCCGACCAAGGTGCGCACCGACCTGCTGCAACACGAAGTTGTCGTGGAACAGATGTCCGGTGAAGTGCAGGACGTTGAAGTGTCGGCGACGACTGGTCAGGGTCTCGATGACCTGCTGGAAGCCATTGCGCTGCAAGCGGAAATCCTCGAGCTCAAGGCCAACCCGAAGCGCGCGGCACAGGGCGCCGTCATCGAAGCGCAGCTCGACGTGGGCCGTGGTCCGGTGGCAACCGTCCTCGTGCAGAACGGCACCCTCAAGCAGGGCGACATCTTTGTCGTCGGCGAGCAGTGGGGCAAGGTTCGCGCGATGGAGAACGACAAGGGCGAGCGGGTCAAGGAAGCTGGCCCCTCGGTTCCGGTCGAGGTTCTGGGTCTCAACGGTACGCCCGAGGCCGGCGACGTTCTGAACGTGGTCGACACCGAGGCGCAGGCCCGCGAGATCGCCGAGTACCGCGAGAAGGCGGCCAAGGACAAGCGCGCGGCTGCCGGTGCGGCCACGACCCTCGAACAGCTGATGGCCAACGCCAAGGCGAACGAGAACGTCACCGAGCTGCCGATCCTCGTGAAGGCCGACGTGCAGGGTTCTGCCGAGGCCATCGTTCAGGCGATGGAGAAGATCGGCAACGACGAAGTCCGCGTGCGCGTGCTGCACTCGGGTGTGGGCGCCATCACCGAGACCGACGTTGGTCTCGCCGAAGCGTCCCGCGCGCCGATCATGGGCTTCAACGTTCGTGCCAATGCCTCGGCCCGTAACACCGCCAACCAGAAGGGCGTGGAGATCCGGTACTACTCGGTGATCTACGACCTCGTGGATGACGTTAAAGCGGCCGCATCCGGCCTGCTCTCGAACGAAATCCGCGAGCACTTCATCGGCTACGCGCAGATCAAGGAAGTCTTCAAGGTTTCCGGCGTCGGCAAGGTTGCCGGCTGTCTGGTCACCGAGGGCGTCGCCCGCCGTTCGGCTGGGGTTCGCCTGCTGCGCGACGACGTGGTGATCCACGAAGGTACCCTGAAGACGCTCAAGCGCTTCAAAGACGAAGTGGCCGAGGTCCAGTCGGGCCAGGAATGCGGTATGGCCTTCGAGAACTACGACGATATCCGCCCGAACGACGTGATCGAGATCTTCGAGCGCGAAGAGGTCAAGCGGACGCTGGCCTGATCGTTCAGAACGGCAAGAACAGAGAAAGTCCCGGACATTTGTCCGGGACTTTTTTCTTGCGTCAGCGCGATTGAATCATGGGGACAACAAAAAAGGCACGGTCGGTGGACCGTGCCTTTCCCGTATTCTCTGGGGGCAAAAAAACCTGTCAGGCCGCGGACTTGACCGGGGTACCTTTATAGGTCGTCTTGCCGTCGCGTACCGCGATCTTGCCATCCGGGTATGCCTGAACGAACAACCCCTGGATGGAAATCGAAGTACCAATCGTGATCGTACGAAGCATTACACATCCTCCTCGGAAGAACCGGACGTAACCGTAGGAAGGATTTATAAAGTCAATCGAATAGTAAATCGAGCAAATTCATTGGGAACATTGGCAGAAATTTTGTGCAGCTGTCGCAAGTGTGACAACAAAATCAGCATCTGGTCGATCGATTCTCGCCAGATTCGCACTCTGAACAGATCAACGAACTTAACGTTCGGTTAAAGCCAGTCGCGGAGAATCGGAATCAGCGGAACATCGGCAGCAGGCATCGGGTAAGAGCGCAGATCCGCCGGTTTCACCCATGCGAGCTTCTGGTTCTCGCGCGAAGACGGGATGCCGTCCCACTTGCGGCAGGCGAACAGCGGCATCAGCAGGTGAAAATCCGCATAGCTGTGGCTGGCAAAGGTCAGGGGGGCAAGGCAGGAGGCCCAGGTGTCGATGCCCAGCTCTTCCTGAAGCTCCCGGATCAGCGCGGCTTCGGGCGTTTCGCCCGGTTCCACCTTGCCACCCGGAAACTCCCAGAGGCCAGCCATCGACTTGCCTTCCGGGCGCTGCGCGAGCAGCACCCGGCCATCCACGTCGATCAGGGCAACAGCCGAGACCAGAACGGTCTTCACGACCGGTAGTCCGCGTTGATGTCGATGTAGCCGTGGGTCAGGTCACAGGTCCAGACAGTCGCGGCACCGTCGCCCAGCCCCAAATCGACCCGGATCAGCAGCTCCTGCTGCTTCATGTGCGCCGCGGCGTCGGCCTCGACGTAGCTGGGGCTGACCCAGCCTTTCTCGGCCACAAGGATATCGCCGAACCAGATGCTCAGCGCATCGCGGTCCGCGGCGGCCCCGGATTTGCCGATCGCCATGACGACGCGGCCCCAGTTCGGGTCTTCCCCGGCTATGGCGGTCTTGACCAGGGGCGAGTTGGCGATGGCCATGCCGTGAACCTTGGCATCCTTGGCCGAGGCGGCGCCCGTCACCCGGATCTCGACGAACTTGGTCGCGCCTTCGCCGTCCTTCACCACCTGATGGGCCAGGTCCAGCATGACCTCGTGCAGCGCTTCGCCAAACGCGGCGTTGCCCGTCGCGTCCACACCCGATGCGCCGGTCGCGCAGAGCATCAGGCTGTCCGAGGTCGATGTGTCGCTGTCGACCGTGATGCAGTTGAACGTCCGGTCGCACTCGGCCGCCAGAAGGGCCTGCAGCGCGGCCTGATCATGGGCGGCATCGGTAAAGATATAGACCAGCATCGTCGCCATGTCGGGCGCGATCATGCCCGAACCCTTGGCAATCCCCGAGATCGAGACGGTCTTGCCGTCGATCTCGATCTGCCGCCCGGCGCCCTTGGGGAAGGTGTCGGTCGTCATGATCGCCTTGGCGGCACCCTTGATCGCCTCGGCGGTCAGGGCACCGTTCAGTTCGTCGAGCTTGGCGATGATCTTCTCATGCGGCAGCGGTTCGCCAATCACCCCGGTCGAGGCGGTAAAGACCCGCGACGCTGGAATACCGACCGTCTTGGCGGCCGCTTCGGTCAAGTCCTTCACGGACATCTGGCCACGTTGCCCGGTAAAGGCGTTGGAATTCCCCGAGTTCACGAGGATCGCGGCACCGGTCGAGCTGTCGCCGCCCAGCTTGGCCTGACAGTCCAGTACCGGGGCAGACCGGGTGGCAGAGCGGGTGAAGACACCCGCAACCGCCGTGCCCGGATCGAGCACCGCCAGCATCACGTCGGTTCGGCCCTTGTAACGCACCCCTGCCTCGGCGGTTCCTAGGCGAACGCCCGCAATCACCGGAAGGTCGGGGAAAGAGGCCGGGGCCAGCGGCGATACGGCGGTGATCTTTGCCATGCTTTCTTATTCCTGGATAAGGTCGAGCTTAGTCAGCACGGAAGGATCCAGCCCGTCAACTGCCGGACGGTCCACCTTGGCGGCTGCGGTCAGTTCGTCGATACGGGCCTGAACGGCGGTGCGGCGCAGTTCGTTGGCGATCTCTTCGTGAACCTCTTCCAGCTCGGGCGCCTTGGCGCGGCGCTTGTCGTTCAGCTTGATCAGGTGCCAGCCGAACTGGGTCTGGATCGGGTCAGAGATCTGGCCGGGCTCCATCCCGACAACGGCCTGCTCGAACTCGGGAACCATCGCGCCCAGCCCGAACCAGCCGAGATCGCCGCCATTGGGGCCCGAGGGGCCGGTGCTCTTTTCCTTGGCGGTCGCGGCGAAATCCGCGCCCTTGTCCAGCTCGGCCTTGAGGGCCTCGGCCTCTTCCTTGGTTTCCACCAGGATGTGGGCTGCGTTGAACTCCTCGCCGCCAAAGCCGTCGGCATACTTCTCGTCGTAGGCGGCCTTGATGTCGTCCTCGGACACCGCAGTTTCGGCGATATCGTCGACTTCTTCACCGGCAAGCATCGAACGGCGCTGGTTTTCAAGCGTCAGGGCAACATGCAGCGGGACGTCGTCGCCGTGGGTCTGCTCAAGCACGACCTGCTGGATCAGCTGGTCGAGGATCGCGTCGTACAGCTGCTCCGGCGGGATCTGCTTGTACTGCGGAGGAAGCGACGCGTAGGCCACGATCATGTTCCCGACGGTGATGTTTTCTCCGTTCACCGTCGCCACCACCGTTTCCGCGCTGGGCTCTGCCAGAACGGCAGTCGGCAGGGCCAACCCGGTGCTCAGGACCAGGCTGGTGAGAATGGTGAGGCCTTTACGCATTGAATCATCCTATTCGCTTGGCCCCAAGGGGGGCGCGGCGTTGACACTGTATAGCCTGCCCCTTACATCGCTTTGTAGCCTTGGCAGGCCCTGTTTTGCCCCCCGTATCTATGAGTTGTGCGAAGGGCGGGCAAGCCTGCGTAAACCACGAAAACGTCAGATCGGCTGGAGTGTACATGCTGGGTATCGGATCAATCGCCAAGAAGGTGTTCGGGACACCGAACGACCGGAAGATCAAGGCGACACGCCCGCTGGTCGAAAAGATCAACGCCCTGGAGCCCGAATTCGAGAAGCTGAGCGACGAGGGTCTCAAGCAGAAGACCGCTGAGCTGCGGCAGAAAGTGGCCGAGGGCGCCAGTCTGGACGACCTGCTGCCCGAAGCATTCGCCAACTGCCGCGAGGCCGCCAAGCGGGCGCTGGGCCTGCGCGCCTTCGACACCCAGCTGATGGGCGCGATCTTCCTCCATCAGGGCAACATCGCCGAACAGAAGACCGGCGAAGGCAAGACGCTGACCGCGACCTTCGCCGCCTACCTGAATGCCCTCGTGGGCAAGGGCGTGCACGTGGTCACGGTGAACGAATACCTCGCCCGCCGCGACTCCGAGTGGATGAGCAAGGTCTACGCCGCGCTGGGTCTGAGCACCGGCGTGATCCATTCCGACATGCCCCATGACGCCAAGATGACCGCCTATACCAGCGACATCACCTACGGCACCAACAACGAGTTCGGCTTCGACTATCTCCGCGACAACATGAAGTCCGAGCTGTCGCAGCTGTTCCAGAAGCACCACCACTTCGCCATCGTCGACGAGGTGGACTCGATCCTGATCGACGAGGCGCGTACCCCGCTGATCATCTCGGGGCAGGCCACCGACCGGTCCGAGCTCTATCAGACCATCGATGCGGTGATCCCGCTGCTGACCGAGGAACACTTCACCATCGACGAGAAGACCCGGAACGTGACCTTCACCGACGAGGGCAACGAGTTCCTCGAGGAGCAGCTCCGGGCACGCGGCCTGCTGGACGAGGATGCAACCCTCTACGACCCGGAAAGCACGACCATCGTGCACCACGTGAACCAGGGTCTCCGGGCTCACAAGATCTTCCAGAAGGACAAGGACTACATCGTCCGCAACGGCGAGATCGTCCTGGTCGACGAATTCACCGGCCGCATGATGGCGGGCCGGAGGCTGTCCGACGGCCTGCATCAGGCCATCGAGGCCAAGGAAGGCGTCGAGATCAAGCCCGAGAACGTCACCATGGCCTCGGTGACCTTCCAGAACTACTTCCGTCTCTATGACAAGCTGGCCGGCATGACCGGTACGGCGGCCACCGAGGCCGACGAGTTCATGGAGATCTACGGTCTCGGCGTGGTCGAGGTTCCGACCAACTTGCCGATCGCCCGGGCCGACGAGGACGATCAGGTCTATCGCACCGCGCGTGAAAAATACGAGGCGATGATCGAGGAAGTCCGCAAGGCTCACGAAAAGAACCAGCCGGCCCTCGTGGGGACGACCTCGATCGAGAAGTCCGAGATGCTGAGCCAGATGCTCACCAAGGTCGGCGTACCGCACAACGTGCTGAACGCCCGCCAGCACGAGCAGGAAGCCCAGATCGTCGCCGACGCGGGCAAACTTGGCGCCGTGACCATCGCGACCAACATGGCGGGCCGCGGGACCGACATCAAACTGGGCGGCAACGTCGAGTTCAAGATCATGGAGGCGATTGCCGCCAACCCCGAAGAGCACCCCGATGTGATCCGCAAGCAGATCGAGGAACAGCACAAGGCCGACGAAGACGCGGTGAAAGCCGCGGGCGGCCTGTTCGTTCTGGGCTCGGAGCGGCACGAAAGCCGCCGCATCGACAACCAGCTGCGCGGTCGTTCCGGCCGTCAGGGCGACCCGGGCCGCACCGTGTTCTTCCTCAGCCTCGAAGACGATCTGATGCGCATCTTCGGCTCCGAGCGGCTTGAAAAGGTGCTCAAGACGCTGGGTCTGAAGGAAGGCGAAGCCATCGTCCACCCGTGGGTCAACAAGTCGCTTGAGCGGGCGCAGGCCAAGGTCGAAGGCCGGAACTTCGACATGCGCAAGCAGATCCTCAAGTTCGACGATGTGATGAACGACCAGCGCAAGGTGATCTTCGCCCAGCGTCGCGAGATCATGGAAGCCAAGGATCTCTCCGAGATCGTGGGTGACATGCGTCACCAGGTGATCGACGATCTGATCGACGCGCACATGCCGCCCAAGACCTACGCCGACCAGTGGGACATTCAGGGCCTCTATGCCGAGGTGATCGCCAAGCTGGGCATCGACGTGCCGGTCATGGAGTGGGCCGAGGAAGAGGGCGTCGACGACGAGGATATCCGCGAGCGCCTGATCAAGGCGGCCGACGAGTACATGGCCAAGAAGACCGTGGAATTCGGGCCCGAGAACATGCGCAGCATCGAGAAGCAGGTGCTGCTGCAGACCATCGACACCAAGTGGCGCGAACACCTGCTCACGCTGGAACATCTGCGCTCGGTCGTCGGGTTCCGGGGCTACGCCCAACGCGATCCGCTGAACGAGTACAAGAACGAGAGCTTCCAACTCTTCGAATCCATGCTCGACTCGCTGCGCGAGTCGGTCACCCAGAACCTGTCGCAGATCCGCCTGCCCACCGAGGAGGAACAGCGGGCCTGGATGGAACAGGTCGCGGCCCAGCAGCGCGCTGCACAGGCGGCAGCACCCCAGCCAGAAATGGCAGGGGCCGAGGCTGAGACGGCAGAGGCCGACGAAGAGCCGGGCGCACCGCTTCCCGGGTTCGACGAGAACGACCAGACGACCTGGGGCAACCCGGGCCGGAACGAGAAGTGCCCCTGTGGCAGCGGCAAGAAGTTCAAGCACTGCCACGGCAAGCTGAGCTGATCGCCACCGCGCCAGAATGACTCCACTCCCCGGTCACAAGATGGCCGCGTTTGGCTGCGACCCATGTCGCGGCCAAATGGGAGTCGGAGCGCGCAATGAGCAAAATCAAGCGAGTAGCCACAACGGCTGCCACGATCGTGGCGGCGCTCGGCATTGGCTACGTCATGCAGAACCTGCAGCAGGCCCCCGACAAGGAGGCCAGCCTCACGCCGGTCCCGGTCAGCCAGGTGATGCTCGACAGCTCCGGCACTGCGATGCCCGAACCCCAGCTTGATCTCGCCTCGATCACCCTCACCTCGGTGGACGTCGCGCCGCAGATCGGCCGCCTGACCGACCAGGTCTTCGATGCGCTGACCCAGGGCGAAGACGTGCCGGTCAAGACGTCGGCGCCCGTCCTCGACGCCCCCGCCGCACCCGCGGACCCGGTGATGCCCCAGCTTGGCTGCGACGTGCTGCTGCGCGCGACACCGGCCCCGATGGCCAGCGTCACGCTGAGCCTCGACGCACCCTGCAATCCGAACGAGCGCCTGACGGTCCACCACACTGGCATGATGTTCACGGCAACCACTTCGGACTCGGGGCACCTCGACGTCACCGTTCCGGCGCTCAGCCGCAAGGCGGTCTTCGTCGTGGAACTGAGCCAGGGCGCCGGCGCCGTGGCCACCGCCGAGGTGCCTGACCTCGGCGACTTCGACCGTATCGTTCTGCAATGGTCCGGGAACACCGGGTTCCAGCTCCATGCCCGCGAGTTCGGTGCCGCCTACGGTTCAGCCGGGCACGTCTGGTCGGGTGCCACCGAAACATCCGGTGACGAGGGGCTCGGCCATGTCACCCGCCTCGGAGACTCCGGCCTGCAACAGCCGAACCTTGTCGAGATCTACAGCTTTCCGCTAAACGATGCGCACCGCGCGGGCACCGTGGACCTTTCGGTCGAGGCTGAGGTGACGGCGGCGACCTGCGGGCGCGACATCGCTGCCCAGTCGATCGAACTGCGCCGCGACGCCGCCCCGGTCACACAGGACCTGACCCTGTCGATGCCCGAATGCTCGGACGTCGGCGGCTTTCTGGTATTGAACAATCTCGTCGATAACCTGAAGATTGCGGCCAGGTAATTCGCGCAACCGGAAGGCTCCTCATGATCCGGCAACGTGCGGCGGTCTGCGCCGCACTTTTTCTTTTGGGCATGCCCGGTGCCGCGGCTGCGCAGGATGTCACGCTGACCTCGCTCGACGGGACGGTGGAACTTACCGGGTCGCTGCTGGGCTTTGACGGCGAATTCTACCGGGTGGACACGCGGTTCGGCGAACTGACGGTGGATGGCACCGGGGTGCGCTGTGCCGGTCCGGGCTGCCCGAACCTTACTGATTTCGTGGCCGAGATCGTGTTTTCCGGTGCGGCCAACATGGCCGGTCGGCTGATGCCTGCGCTGGTCGAAGGCTTTGCGCTACGTAACGGCTACAACGCGGAACGCCACGAGCCGGACAGCGGCCACCTCCTCTACGAGATCCGCGACGAGGACCGGACGCTGGCCCGGCTGACCTTTCGCCTGACCAGCGCGGACGAGGGCTTTGCCGACCTCCTCGCGAACGAGGCCGATGCCGTACTGGCCCTGCGCGAGGTGCGGCCCGAAGAGCGCGCCCGCGCACTCGAGGCGGGGATGGGCGACCTCACCGGGCCGGGGCGGGGCAGGGTGCTGGCGCTCGACGCCATCGTGCCCGTGGTGGCTCCCGGCAACCCGGTGCGCGAGATCACCATGCCGCAGCTGGCCCAGGTCTTTGCCGGCGAGATCGTCAACTGGGCCGACCTCGGCGGGCCCGACGCGCCGATCACCCTCTACTTCCCGTCCGAGGAGTCCGGCCTTGCGCAGGCGGCACAGGACTACCTGTTGCGCCCGGCCGACCGGACCCTTGCCGAGACGGCGCAGCGGGCCGTGCCCGACGGAACGCTGGTGCGCCAAGTCGCTGAAGACCCCTTCGGCATCGGCATCGCAAGCTACTCCGGCACCGGCACCGCGCAGGCGCTGACACTCGCTGGGGACTGCGGCTTTCGCCTCGCGGCGTCGCCCTGGACCATCAAGACCGAGGATTATCCGCTCACCTCGCCGATGTTCATGTACCTGCCCGCGCGCCGCCTGCCCAAGATCGGGCGCGAGTTCCTCGCCTACCTGCGCAGCCCGACGGCGCAGGTGGTCGTGCGCCGCGCCGGATTCGTCGATCAGGCGGCCGAACGGATCGGCCTCGACGTGCAGGGCGACCGGTTCGCCAACGCGATTCTCGCCGCCGGGCCCGAGGTGCCGCTGGACGAGCTGCACCGGATGACGGCCTTCCTGCGTCCGATGACCCGGCTGACCCTCTCGTTCCGCTTCGAGACCGGCGCATCGCGGCCTGACGCGCAGTCGCGCAGCAACCTCGCGCTCCTTGCCGAAACCATCGAGTCGGGCGCGTTTGACGGCAGACGGCTGGTCTTTGTCGGTTTCAGCGACGGAGAGGGCCTGGCACCGGCGAACCAGCGCATCGCGCTGGCCCGCGCCGAGGCGGTGCGCAACGCCGTGATGTCGGCGGCGCAGGCGGCCGGGGCAGGGCAGGTCGAGATCGGGGTGGAAGCCTTTGGCGAGGCCCTGCCGATGGCCTGCGACAACAGCGACTGGGGCCGCAAGGTAAACCGGCGCGTCGAAGTCTGGGTCGAATAGGGGGCGCTGCCCCCTCTTGGCCTTCGGCCAATTCACCCCCGGGATACTTGCGACCCAAAGAAGGCCGGGATCACAGCAACCCGGCGCTGCGAAAGCTCAGCTCGCGCGATTTTCCGATGATCAGGTGATCGTGCAGGGTGATTCCCAAGGACTGGCAGGCCGCCCGGATCTGCTCGGTCATGGCGATGTCGGAGTCCGAGGGCGTGGGGTCGCCCGAGGGGTGGTTATGCACGAGGATCAGCGCGCTGGCGTTGAGTTCGAGCGCCCGTTTGACCACTTCGCGCGGATAGACCGGGACGTGATCGACCGTGCCGCGCGCCTGCTCCTCGTCGGCGACGAGGATGTTCTTGCGATCGAGGTAGAGCACGCGGAATTGCTCGGTCTCGCGGTGGGACATGGTGGTGTGACAATAGTCGAGGACCGCATCCCAGGACGAGATCACGTGACGCTGCAGCACCCGGGCGCGCGCCATGCGATGGGCGGCGGCCTCGACCAGCTTGAGTTCGGTGATCACGACCTCGCCGACGCCACGGACCGTGGCGAGTTGTTCCGGGGGCGCCGAAAGCACGCGGTTGAAGTCTCCGAACCGGTCCAGCAGGGCGCGGGCGAGCGGCTTGGTGTCCTGCCGGGCGAGGGCGCGGAACAGCAGCAGTTCCAGCAGTTCGTAGTCGGGCAGGGCGGTCGCACCACCCTCGCGGAAGCGGGCGCGCAGCCGGGCGCGGTGGTCGGCGATGTAGGAGGGCAGCCGCCCCTGCGGCAGCGGCGCGGCGGGCGCCTCGTCCGGGGTGAAGAGCGAGGGATTGGTATCGCTGAAATGAGTGGGGCCGGGCATGACGCAAGCGTCGCCCGGCCTGGTGAATTATTGGTTAACGAGGAGTGGATCGTCCGGGGTTTCAGGCCCCGGAACACATCTTACCCCTTCATGCCGTCCCAGAAGGACTTCACCGACGAGAAGAACGATTTGCTCTCGGGGTTGTTGTCCTCGCCTAGTTCCTCGAACTCCTGCAGCAGCTCCTTCTGGCGGCTGGTCAGGTTGACCGGGGTTTCCACTGCCAGTTCGATGAACATGTCGCCGGGCCCGCCGCCGCGCAGGGCGGGCATGCCCTTGCCGCGCAGGCGCATCTGGCGGCCGGACTGGCTGCCGGCCGGGATCTGCACCTTGCCGCGGCCGCCGTCGATGGTCGGGACCTCGATGGCGCCGCCGAGCGCGGCCTTGGCCATGCTGACCGGGACGCGGCAGTAGAGGTTCACGCCGTCACGCTCGAACAGTTCGTGCTGGGTGACCTCGACGAAGATGTAGAGATCGCCCGGGGGGCCGCCACGCATGCCCGCCTCGCCCTCGCCGGCCAGCCGGATCCGGGTTCCGGTCTCGACCCCGGCGGGGATGTTCACGTTCAGCGCGCGGTTCTTTTCGACCCGGCCCTGGCCGTGGCAGGTCTGGCAGGGGTTCTTGATGATCTGGCCCAGACCCGAGCAGGTCGGGCAGGTGCGTTCGACAGTGAAGAAGCCCTGCTGCGCCCGGACCTTGCCCATGCCCGAACAGGTGGGGCAGGTGGTCGGTTCGGCACCGCCCTCGGCGCCCGAGCCTTCGCAGGCGGAACAGGCCACCGCGGTGGGCACGTTGATGGTCTTCTGCAGGCCCGAGAAGGCGTCGTCGAGCGAGATGCGCAGGTTGTAGCGCAGGTCCGAACCGCGCGCGGCCCGGCGTCCGCCCCCGCGTCCACCGCCCATGAAGTCGCCGAACAGGTCGTCGAAGACATCGGAGAAGGCCGAGGAGAAATCACCGCCGGGGAAGCCGCCGCCGCGCCCGCCGCCGCCCATGCCGCCCTCGAAGGCCGCGTGGCCGAAGCGGTCGTAGGCCGCCTTCTTGTCGGCGTCCTTCAGGACTTCGTAGGCCTCGTTGGCCTCCTTGAACTGCGCCTCGGATTCCGGGTTGTCGGCATTGCGGTCGGGATGCAATTCCTTGGCCTTCTTGCGATAGGCCTTCTTGATCTCTTCCGCCGTGGCGCCTTTGGTCACGCCGAGGACGTCATAGAAATCACGCTTTGACATCGTTCAACCTCTCTTGCGGAACAGAACGGGCCGGCCCGGAGACCGGGCCGGCCCTGTGAGTGTTCCGTCTTATGCCTCAGGCACGCTTGTCATCGTCCAGGTCTTCGAACTCGGCGTCGACGATATCGTCGTCGTTGCCGCCGCTCTCACCGCCCATGTCGGCGGCCTGCGGTTCGTCGTCAGCCCCATCCTGCTGTGCCTTGTAGATGGCCTCGCCCAGCTTCATGGCGGCTTCGGTCACGTTCTGGATGCCGGACTTGATCTTGTCGGCGTTCTCGGTTTCCAGTTCGTCCTTGAGCGCGGCAATGGCCAGTTCGATCGCCTCGATGGTGGTCGGGTCGACCTTGTCCGAGTGCTCTTCCATCGACTTTTCGGTCGAGTGGATGAGGCTTTCGGCCTGGTTTTTGGCGTCCACCAGCTCGCGGCGCTTCTTGTCCGCCTCGGCATTCTCCTCGGCGTCCTTGACCATCTTTTCGATGTCCTCATCGGACAGACCGCCAGAAGCCTGGATGGTGATCTTCTGCTCCTTGCCGGTGCCCTTGTCCTTGGCGGAGACCGACACGATGCCGTTGGCGTCGATGTCGAAGGTCACCTCGATCTGGGGCATGCCGCGCGGGGCCGGCGGGATGTTCTCGAGGTTGAACTGGCCGAGGATCTTGTTGTCGGCGGCCATTTCGCGTTCACCCTGGAAGACCCGGATGGTCACGGCGTTCTGGTTGTCTTCCGCGGTCGAGAAGATCTGCGACTTCTTGGTCGGGATCGTCGTGTTGCGGTCGATCAGGCGGGTGAACACGCCACCGAGCGTCTCGATGCCCAGCGACAGCGGGGTCACGTCGAGCAGAACGACGTCTTTCACGTCACCTTGCAGAACACCGGCCTGGATGGCCGCGCCCATGGCGACCACTTCGTCCGGGTTCACGCCCTTGTGCGGCTCCTTGCCGAAGAACTTGGTCACTTCCTCGACCACTTTCGGCATACGGGTCATACCGCCGACCAGAACCACCTCGTCCACGTCGGAGGCCGAGAGGCCCGCGTCTTTCAGAGCAGCCTGGCAGGGCTTCAGCGATGCCTTGATCAGGTCGGAAACGAGGCTTTCCAGCTTGGCGCGGGTCAGCTTCATCACCATGTGCAGCGGCTGGCCGTTGGTGCCCATCGAGATGAACGGCTGGTTGATCTCGGTCTGCGACGCGCTCGACAGTTCGATCTTGGCCTTCTCCGCAGCTTCCTTCAGACGCTGCAGGGCCATCTTGTCGTTGGTCAGGTCGACGCCGTGCTCTTTCTTGAACTCGTCGGCGAGGTAGTTGACGATCCGCATGTCGAAGTCTTCACCGCCAAGGAAGGTGTCCCCGTTGGTGGACTTCACTTCGAACAGGCCGTCGTCGATCTCGAGGATGGTCACGTCGAAGGTACCGCCGCCAAGGTCATAGACCGCGATGGTGTGCGAGTTTTCCTTGTCGAGGCCATAGGCCAGCGCCGCGGCGGTCGGTTCGTTGATGATCCGCAGCACTTCCAGACCGGCGATCTTGCCGGCGTCCTTGGTGGCCTGACGCTGGGCGTCGTTGAAGTAGGCCGGGACGGTGATCACCGCCTGGGTCACTTCTTCGCCAAGATAGCTCTCGGCGGTTTCCTTCATCTTGCCAAGGATGAAGGCAGAAATCTGCGACGGGGAGTATTTCTCGCCCCGCGATTCGACCCACGCGTCGCCGTTTCCGCCGTCGATGACGTTGAACGGCACGTTCTTCTTGTCCTTGGCCAGGTCGGCGTCGTCGAACCGACGGCCGATCAGGCGCTTGACGCCGAAGATCGTGTTGGTGGGGTTGGTGACGGCCTGGCGCTTGGCCGGCTGGCCCACGAGGCGCTCGTCATCCGTGAATGCAACGATAGACGGGGTCGTGCGTGCCCCTTCGGAGTTCTCGATAACGCGCGGCTGCGAACCGTCCATGATGGCAACGCAGCTGTTCGTGGTACCGAGGTCAATACCGATAACTTTACCCATTGTTTGATCCCTTCCACTTAAGGCGATTGTCTGGACGCCGACCCGTTTCGGCATCGGCTGCCCGACCCGGTCCGACAAAGCTTGCGCCCTGCCCTCCGGGCTTCGAAGCGTATATAAGGAGGGGGTCCAAGGGCTGCAAGCCGCTCACAAACGCGAGATCGGCAAAAATGTCGCTTTGCCGGGCTTTGCCGCCACATGGGGCGGTTTTGGCCCGGGATTCAGCGCATTTAGGGGAAGAAGCGGGTAATTCCGGTCGAGGCGAGGCTGGCATCCCACAGCATTTTCTCGCCTGCGGGGTCGCGTTCCGGGGGCAGCAGCAGGGCGGGGCCGGTGCGCGTCTTGGCGTCGGGGCCGAAGAAATCGCCGCCCTTCGCGCCCGGATCGAAAGCCGCCCGGGCAAGGCCGCAGGTGCCGTCCTCCTGGCTCTGCGCGATCTTCAGTGTCGAGTTGATGATGTAGCGATCCAGAATCGTGGTGCCGCCGGCCCGCGTGGTCTTGGCCTGCAGCCCGCTGTCGGCCGGGCCCGGGTGGGCACAGAGCGCCTTGACCCCGTTGCCGGGCCGCTGGTCGGCGTGATCCTGCAGAGCATAGGTGAACAGCAGGTTGGCCAGCTTCGATTGCTGGTAACGCCGCCATTTCTGAAAGCCGGGCCAGCGGTCGCCGCCAAGGTGCCCGCCGTTGCGCTCGAGATAGGGCTGGCGCATCTCCGCGTCGGGCCGGTTGCGTGCGCCGGAAGAGTGGTTGACGACCCGAGCCTCGCCGCGTTGCTGGGCGGCCTCTTCCAGCAGGGGCCAGACCTCGTGGACCAGCAGGAAGTGCGACAGGTGGTTGGCCTGCATCTGGAGGTCGAACCCATCCTCAGTGGCAAGGTCCGTCATCCCCATGACCCCGGCATTGTTCACCAGCACATCCAGACCGGTGTCGCCAAGTCGTTCGCGCAGCGTGACTCCGGCGGCGCGGACCGAGGCCAAGCTTGCCAGGTCGCAGGGCACGAGGTCTGCCGTTCCCAGCCTTTGCACCTCGGCCAGCGCCCGGTCGGCCCGCTCGGAGGGGCGGTTCAGCATCACAACGCGCGCGCCCAGCCGGGCGGCGGTGCAGGCCAGCACAAACCCCATGCCCGAGGTGCAGCCGGTGATCGCGACGACCTTGCCGTCTTGCGTGGGCAGCGTCGCGACGAGTTCGTCGAAGTGCAGGGTGGCGGGCATCGGATACTCCCTTGCTCTATATTTACAGTGTAAATTTACATCGGAAATATTGATGCGCAGCCAACCTGTCAATCCAATATTTACACCGGAAACATAATGTCGGATTGTGCCGGCATGAATGATGTCAGGAAATACCATCACGGCGACCTGAAGCGCGCGCTGATTCAGGCGGGAATCGAAATCCTCCGCACCGAGGGGCTCGACCGGCTTTCGCTGCGCGCCTGTGCCGAACGCGCGGGGGTCAGCCATACCGCACCGAAGAACCATTTCGGCAACCTGACCGGCCTGCTGACCGCCATCGCGGCCGAGGGTCAGAAACAACTCTGCGCGGCGATGCAACCGAACCAGGGCGCATCGCGTGACGACCGGCGGCAGGCGGCTTTCGAGGGCTACGTGGCCTTCGCCCGTGCCAACCCGGCTATGTTCGAACTCATGTTCTCGCGCCGACTCGTCGACTTCTCCGACCCGGTGCTTGCCGCACCGCTGGGCGCCAGTGCCGCGATCCTCCGCGATGTCTCGGGCGGTATGATCTGGGACAAGTCAGATGCCCCCGACGCCGACAAGCGCGCCGAGATGTTCAACTGGTGTCTCGTCCACGGCTTTGCGACGCTGGCCCTGCAGGGCGTCTTCGACAAGGACGGGATGCGGGACATCGGGATCGCGGACATCCTGCCCGGCTTCGCGTTCCGCGACCCGGCAGCGGCGGAATGACCCCGGCGCCAACCCTCACGATCCGGGGGGTCAAGGTCTGGCAGGAGGCGCTCGACCGGGCCGAGCAGGAGGCGCTGGTCGCCGATCTGCGCTCGGTCGCCGCAGCCGCCCCGCTGTTTTCGCCCGAGACCCGATGGGGCAAGAAGATGTCGGTGCGGATGACCTCGGCGGGCCGCTTTGGCTGGTACTCCGACCGGCGCGGCTATCGCTACGAGCCCCGGCATCCCTCAGGCGTGGCGTGGCCACCGATCCCGGACCGGGTGCTGCGGCTGTGGCACCGGCTTGCCGGGACCGAGCGCGCGCCGGACTGCTGCCTCGTGAACTTCTACGCCGAAGGCGCCCGGATGGGGCTGCATCAGGACAGGGACGAGGCGGATTTCTCCTTTCCCGTGCTGTCGGTTTCCCTGGGCGACGACGGGTTGTTCCGGATCGGCAATACCGAACCGGGTGGCAGCACCGAATCCCTCTGGCTCCGGAGTGGCGACGTTGTCCTGATGGGCGGCGATGCCAGGCTGGTGCACCACGGGGTGGACCGGATCCGGCACGGCTCGTCCACGCTCCTGCCAGAGGGCGGGCGGATCAACCTCACGCTGCGGGTGGTGACGTGACTAGCGCCGCGCGCCCCAGCTGATCGAGGCATTTCGCCGGGTGTAGAACTCGCCCATCAGCCCGATCATCAGCAGGGCAACGCCGACCCACAGCGCATACTTCCAGTTCGAGAAATGCGGGTTGTAGTTGATGAACACGAACCCGCGCGCCTGATCGATCGTGTGGAACAGCGGGTTCCAGTCAAAGATCGGCAGCATGAACCCCGGCAGCGTATTGGCGAGAAACATCTTGCCCGACGCAATCATGTTGGCGCGCTGGTAGACGGTGGAGGCGATGCTGACGAACCCGGGGAACCAGGGCTTGATCGAGTAGAAGATCAACCCGACCCCGCAGCCCGTGAACCATGCCAGCAGGACCATGCCGATGGCGGGTATGGGATCGTAGATGGTGATGGGGGTCATGGCGATATGGTACAGCACCAGGATCACCAGCATCGACAGCACCTGCAGATAGAGTGCGCTGAGTGCGGCCGAGGCCACCGCGATGAAGGGGTTCATCGGCGCGTGCTGCATCATCGGGCTGCTGGCGCTGTCTGCCGAGGCGATGGCGCCCACCGCCTTGACGTGACACATGAACAGGAAGATGCCCGACATCATATACAGCAGGAAATCGCCACGCACCGCAGACCGCCGCAGGTTGAGCACGGAAAACATGATGTAGAAGACCGCCACGAAGACGACCATCTGCATGATGTTCACCAGAATGGCCATCAGCGCGTTGCTGTTCTTGGACCGGACGCTGCGCACCATCGAATGGAAGATCAGCTCGCAGGTCGTCGCCATACGCGACAGGGTGGAGCTGTTGTCCCTGTGTGCAAACATGCTGCCGATATCCCGTGAGGCTGCGCAAAACTGTCACGGAATTCTTGCCGTTCCGTTAGCCGCGTATCATAAGGGTGCGGAGCTGAAAATTCAACAAAACCGCGCCAACGGAGCAGTATTCTTGACCTATGACACCCTGATCCCACTGATCCGCAAGCTTGCCATCGAGGCGGGCGCGAAGATCATGGAAATCTACGACGCCGACGACTTCGACGTGAAGGTCAAATCCGACGACAGCCCGGTGACCGCAGCCGACGAGGCGGCGGATGCCCTGATCTCCGCAGGCCTGCGCGCGGCCTTCCCCGACGTGATGCTGGTGACCGAGGAACAGGCGGCGAGCCACAAGGAGAAGGGCGATACCTTCCTGATCGTCGACCCGCTGGACGGGACCAAGGAATTCATCAACCGGCGCGGCGATTTCACCGTGAACATCGCGCTGGTCGAACATGGCAGGCCGACACGCGGCGTGGTCTATGCCCCGGCCAAGAACCGCATGTTCTTCACCCGCCCCGATGGCCAGTCGGTCGAGGAAACGGGGGCCTTCGACCCCGAGACGGTCGGCGAGACCACCGAGATCCACGTGGCGCAGTCCGACAACGCGGCGCTGATGGTCGTTGCCTCCAAGTCGCACCGCGATCAGGCCACCGACGACTACATCGGCAAGTACGCCGTGAAGGACATGAAGAGCGCGGGCTCCTCGCTCAAGTTCTGCCTTGTCGCGACGGGCGAGGCCGATCTCTATCCGCGTCTCGGGCGCACGATGGAGTGGGACACCGCCGCGGGCCACGCCGTCCTGAACGGCGCCGGTGGCAGCGTCGTGCGGTTCGATGACCTGACGCCGCTGACCTACGGCAAGGACGGCTACGCCAACCCCTTCTTCATCGCCCACGCTCCGGGCGTCACGCTCAAGGCCGGCTGATGTCGGTCCTCGTCGTTATCCCGGCGCGCTACGCCTCGACCCGGTACCCCGGCAAGCCCCTCGTCGCACTGACCGGGGCGGACGGGCAGAAGCGGACACTCATCGAACGGTCCTGGCGCGCGGCGACTGCCGTGAACGGGACGGACCGCGTCGTAGTGGCCACCGACGACGACCGCATCCGCGATGCAGCGGAAGCGTTCGGCGCCGAAGTCGTCATGACCTCGGAAGACTGCCGGAACGGGACCGAACGCTGCGCCGAGGCCCATGCGGCGCTGGGCGGCGGGTACGAGATTGTCGTGAACCTCCAGGGCGATGCCCCGCTGACCCCGCATTGGTTCGTCGAGGACCTCGTTGCCGGCCTGCGTGCCGCGCCCGAGGCCGAGATCGCAACCCCGGTTCTGCGCTGCTCGGGCGGGATGCTGGCCGACCTGCTGGCCGACCGCCGCGCCGGTCGCGTCGGCGGCACGACGGCGGTTTTCGGCCATGAGCGCAACGCGCTCTACTTCTCCAAGGAGGTGATCCCCTTCACCTCGAAATCATATGGAACCGACGAGCCCTCGCCGGTGTTTCATCACGTGGGGGTCTACGCCTATCGGCCGGACGCCCTCGCAGCCTATCCGGGCTGGCCCACCGGGCCGCTTGAAACACTGGAGGGGCTGGAGCAATTGCGTTTCCTCGAGCAGGGGCGTAGGGTTTTGTGTGTCGAGGTCGAGGCACGGGGGCGCCAGTTCTGGGAACTGAACAACCCCGAAGACGTGCCAAGGCTAGAATCGATGATGGCGCAGATGCGCCTGAGTTGAGTCGCATTCTCGGACTCGAATGTGTCCGAAGCGAGGGGCGAACTGACATGGAGTATCGACTGTGATCGTTTACGCGATGATCAATCGAGCGCCACGCAAGCCTATTTCCGCCGCCCGCAAGGACAATGTCTTAAATTTGCCCAGAAACCTGCGTAGTTTCATACGAAGCATGAACACTGAAAAGCCATGTTCAAATTCGGCCGTCAGATCGAATTGAGGAGTAATATGCGAAAGAAAGTCACAAAAGCGATCTTCCCCGTTGCGGGGCTCGGAACGCGCTTCCTGCCGGCGACCAAATCGGTGCCGAAGGAGATCATGACCCTGGTGGACCGGCCGCTGGTCCAGTACGCGATCGACGAGGCGCGTGCTGCCGGGATCAAGGAGTTCATCTTTGTCACGTCCCGTGGCAAGAGCGCGCTCGAAGACTATTTCGATCACTCCCCCATCCTCGAGAACGAGCTTCGCCGTAAAGGCAAGAAGGACCTCCTGGATGTGCTCAAGTCCACCAACATGGACAGCGGTGCCATCGCCTATATCCGCCAGCACAAGGCGCTGGGCCTCGGCCACGCCGTGTGGTGCGCGCGTCGCCTGATCGGCAACGAACCCTTTGCCGTGATCCTGCCGGATGACGTCATCGCCGCCGAGACCCCCTGCCTGCAGCAGATGGTCGAAGCCTACGCGGAAACCGGTGGCAACATGGTTGCCGCGATGGAAGTTCCGCCGGAACGCGCCTCGGCCTATGGTGTTCTCGACGTCAAGGAAGACATGGGCTCCATCGTGTCGGTGAACGGCATGGTGGAAAAGCCCAAGAAGGAAGAGGCGCCGTCGAACCTCGCGGTCATCGGTCGCTACATCCTTGCGCCCTCGGTTCTGAACAACCTGAACAAGATGAAGACCGGCGCAGGCGGCGAGATCCAGCTGACCGACGCGATTGCGGCCGATATCGGCAGCGAGTCCGGGGTCTACGGCTACCGCTTCCGCGGCCAGCGGTTCGACTGCGGGTCCAAGTCGGGCTTCCTGCAGGCCACCGTCGCCTTTGCCTTGGCGCGCGACGACCTGCGTGACGACCTGAGCGCATACCTGCGCGACATCGTGCAAATGGATAAAGCGGCCGAATAAGGCCGCACCGCTGGGGGACGAGCGTGAAGACAGTACTGGTAACCGGCGGTGCCGGGTACATCGGGTCGCATGCGTGCAAGGCACTCAAGGCGGCCGGGTACCTGCCCGTTACTTACGACAATCTGGTCACCGGCTGGAAAGACGCGGTGAAGTTCGGACCTTTCGAGCAGGGCGACCTGCTCGACCGTTCCCGGCTTGACGAGGTCTTTGCCAAACATCATCCCTCGGCGGTCATGCACTTCGCTGCGCTGAGCCAGGTCGGCGAAGCGATGAGCGAACCCGGCCTCTACTGGCGCAACAACGTCCTCGGCTCGCTGACGCTGGCCGAGGCCGCCGTCGCAGCGGGCTGCAAGGACTTCGTGTTCTCCTCGACCTGCGCGACCTACGGCGAACACGACAATGTCGTGCTTGACGAGGACACCCCCCAGTATCCGCTGAACGCCTACGGCGCGTCCAAGCGCGCGGTGGAGAACATCCTCCGCGACTTCGAGGCGGCCCACGGGCTGCGCCATGTCATCTTCCGCTACTTCAACGTGGCGGGAGCCGACGAAGAGGGTGAGGTGGGTGAACATCACCGCCCCGAGACCCATCTGATCCCGGTCATGCTCGAAGCCATCGACGGCAAGCGCCCGGCGCTCACGATCCACGGCTCGGACTATGAGACGCCCGATGGCACCTGCATCCGCGACTACGTCCATGTCTGCGACCTCGTCGATGCGCACGTGCTGGGGATCGGCTGGCTGGAGCAGGGCAAGGAAAGCCGCGTCTTCAATCTTGGCACCGGCAAGGGGTTCTCGGTCCGCGAGGTGATCGACGCATCGCGAAGCGTCACCAACCGCGAGGTGCCGCATTCCGAAGGTCCCCGCCGCGCCGGGGATGCGACCAAGCTGGTTTCTGGTTCCACCCGGGCCGCAGCCGAACTCGGATGGGAGCCGAAACGCTCGACTATGCCGCAGATGATCGCCGACGCATGGCGCTGGCATCAGGTCGGACGCTATGAAGGCTGATCCGCTGGCATGAGCCGTCATGGGCCGATAACGGCCTACCGGCTGATCCTCAAGCGTCACCGTTTGCTGTGGCGCTCCTTTCGGAGCCGCCATGCGCTGACGTCCGTCGCCGACCGCACGGCCTCGATCCGGCCAGACGATATCCTCGTCGTGATGGTGGTCCGCAACGAGGCGCTGCGACTGCCGTGGTTCCTCGAGTACTACCGGGCGCTCGGCGTCGGTCACTTCCTCATCGTCGACAACCAGAGCACCGACGGCACGGCCGAGTTGCTGGCACAGGCACCCGACGTTTCGCTCTGGACCACCCCGGCCAGCTACCGCGAGGCGCGTTTCGGTCTCGACTGGGCGAGCTGGCTACTCATGCACTACGGGCATGGCCACTGGTGCCTCCTGCTCGATGCCGACGAGCTGCTGGTCTATGCCCATCACCGCGAGCGCAACCTGCCCGACCTCACGCGCTGGCTGGAGGGGCAGGGGCGCCTCGGCTTCGGCGCGCTCATGCTGGACATGTATCCCCGGGGGCCGCTCGGATCGCCCGTAACAGAGCCGAAAACAGACCCTATCAAGGACCTTTGCTGGTTCGATTCCAGTCCCTACAAAGCGATCCGGCAAGAGCCGATGCGCAATCTCTGGGTCCAGGGCGGGGCGCGTGAGAGAGTCTTTTTCAGGGATATGCCGGGGCGGTCTCCAACTCTGAACAAGCTGCCGCTGATCAAATGGAACCGCCGCTGGGCCTACGTGAATTCGACCCATTCGATCCTGCCATCGCGCCTCAACAGGCTCTATGACGGGCCCGGAGGCAAGGAGCCTTCGGGTATCCTCCTGCACACCAAGTTCCTGCACGACGTCGTGGATCGGGCGACCGAGGACATGCAGCGCAAGCAGCATTTCCACGATCCAGAGGCGCTCGGACCCTATTACAGGGAGATCGCGGCGCAGCCGACCATGTGGCACGAGGGCTCGGTGCGCTACCAAGGCTGGGAGCAGCTGGAGGCCCTAGAGCTGATGAGCTCGGGCGGCTGGTAGGGCGTTTTCCGCAGGCAGCAAAGCAACAGGGACGGAAATTGCCAGAACGCTGCTTCCCTGCACCTTGTAACAGAATATAAATTCATTGATTTTCTACTGGGATGGCAGTCGGCGGCAAAACGCCGAACCGTGTTAGTCGGGCAGGCCGATCGACGCGGCGAAACGTTTGGGCAACACGGTGGGTATTTGGGACTCTTATCGGATGCGGTTGCGCCGGCGTCGCCGGCTGATCCGGGCTGTCCGTAAGTCATTCGAACTCAAGACCGTCCAGAACCACACGGCAAACATCCGCCCCGGCGACGTGCTGCTGGTTTCGACCATGCGCAACGAAAAGGTCCGCCTACCCTACTTCCTGTCCTACTACCGCGACCTCGGGGTCGGGCACTTCCTCTTCGTGGACAACGACAGCGACGACGGCACGCTCGACTACCTTGCCGGGCAGGAGGACATTTCCGTCTGGTCCACGGGCGCAAGCTACAAGCGGTCCGCCTTCGGGGTAGACTGGGTGAACTGGCTGAACCGGCGCTATGCCCACGGGCACTGGACGCTTGTCGTCGATCCGGACGAGTTCTTCGTCTACCCCTTCTGTGATACCCGGCCGATCCCGGCGCTGACAGACTGGCTCGACAACTCGGGGCTGCGCAGCTTCTCGGCGATGCTGATCGACGTCTATCCCAAGGGCAGGCTCGACCAGCAGGTCTATCTCCCGGGCCAGAACCCGCTCGAGATTGCCTCGTGGTTTGACCCGGGGAACTACACGATCAAGAAGAACGACATCTACGGCAACCTCTGGATCCAGGGCGGGCCGCGCGCGCGGATGTTCTTTGCCGACCGGCCGGCCAAGGCCCCCGCGATGAACAAGATCCCGCTGGTGAAGTGGGACCGGCGCTTTGCCTACATCAGCTCGACCCACGCGCTGCTGCCGCGCGGGCTGAATTCCGTCTACGAGGAATGGGGCGGCGAAAAGGCGTCGGGCGCGCTGCTCCATGCCAAGTTCCTGAACACCTTCGCCGCCAAGGCGCAGGAGGAACTGGAGCGGGGCCAGCACTACTCCGGCTCGGTCGAGTACAAGGCCTACGCCGCCGCGATGGAGACGCACCCGGACCTGTGGTGCAAGTGGTCCGAGAAATACATCAACTGGCGCCAGCTCGAAATCCTCGGTCTCATGTCCAAGGGGAACTGGGCATGACCGTCGGCATCGTCATGCTGGTCCACACCTCGCTGGACCGCGCCGCCCAGGTGGCCCGGCACTGGACCGCCTCGGGCTGCCCGGTGGTGATCCACGTGGACAAGGCGGTCCCGCGCAAGACCTATCAGGCCTTCCGCGCCGCCATCGAGAAAGACCGGCTGATCCGCTTCTCCAAGCGTCATCGCTGCGAGTGGGGGACATGGGGCATCGTCGCCGCGTCGCAGTCGGCCTCCGAGATGATGCTCGCCAGTTTCGAACAGGTGCGCCACGTCTACCTCGCCTCGGGCTCGTGTCTGCCGCTGCGCCCGGTTCAGGAGCTGATCGACTACCTTGCCGCCCGGCCCCAGACCGACTTCATCGAAAGCGCAACCACCGCCGACGTGCCCTGGACAGTCGGCGGGCTGGACGAAGAGCGCTTCACCCTGCGCTTCCCCTTCTCGTGGAAGAAGCGCCGCGCGCTGTTCGACCGCTGGGTGAACATCCAGCGCAAGATCGGATACCGGCGCCGCATTCCGGCCGGGCTGACCCCGCACATGGGCAGCCAGTGGTGGTGCCTGACCCGCCAGACTCTCTCGGCCATTCTCGAAGACCCGGACAGGCCGCGCCACGACAAGTACTTTCGCAGGGTCTGGATCCCGGACGAGAGCTATTACCAGACTCTCGCGCGGCTCTATTCCCGCAAGATCGAGAGCCGCTCGCTGACGCTCAGCAAGTTCGACTATCAGGGCAAGCCGCACATCTTCTACGACGATCACCTCCAGCTCCTGCGGCGGTCGGACTGTTTCGTTGCCCGCAAGATATGGCCGGGGGCGAACAGGCTCTATCATGCCTTCCTGACGGACGAGCGGGGCGCGATGAAGAAAGCAGAGCCTAATCCGGGCAAGATCGACCGGATCTTCGCCAAGGCGGTGGAACGGCGCACGCGCGGCCGCCCCGGCCTCTATATGCAGAGCCGCTTGCCACGGCAGGGTTGGGAGAACGGGATCACCGCCTATCCCTATTCGATGTTCCAGGGCTTCGACGAATTGTTCGAGGATTTCGGCGGCTGGCTGAACCGGATCACCGGGACGCGGGTGCACGGGCATCTGTTCTCGCCCGAACGGGCACAGTTCTCGGGCGATTACACCGTGATGAACGGGGCGCTCAGCGACAGCGCCAAGCTGCGCGACTATGACCCCGAGGGGTTCCTGACCAACCTGATCTGGAACACCCGGGGCGAACGGCAGTGCTTCCAGTTTGGGCCGATGGACCATCAGGGCGTGAACTGGCTGGTGGCGCGCGACCCGAACGCGCAGGTTTCGGTCATCACCGGCGCATGGGCGGTGCCCCTGTTCAAGTCCAACCGGAACTTCGGCGAGATCCGCAAGGAGGCCGCCCGGCTGCAACGGGTCGAGAGCGAGCACCTCGGCATCCTGCGCTCCACTTGGGCCAAGGCGAACATCCGGATCTGGAGCATGGCAGATTTCGTCGACAGCCCGATGGAGCCGTTGCAGACCATCATCGAGGAAACCGGGACCTTGCGGCAGCGCCGTCTGGCCGAGGTCCCGCGCATGGTCGATCTCGACGGGTTCGGCCAGTTCCTGCAGAATCTCAAGAACCAGGGGATGCACCCCTATCTGATGGGCGATTTCCCGGTCGAAAGCGGACCGGAGAGAAAGCCGAAACCGCCGCGTAGACCCTACGTGGTGCGCTAAGACCCGGAGTTCGTGGTGTTCGACTACTTTATCGTACTGGCCGAGATGCGGACCGGCTCGAACTTTCTCGAGACCAACCTGAACGCGCTGGACGGCGTGCAATGCCACGGCGAAGCCTTCAATCCGCATTTCATCGGCTACCCGAACCGCACGGACCTGCTGGGCCTGACGCAGGACGCGCGAGACCGGGATCCCGCCCAGCTGGTCGAGGCGGTGAAAGCCGCGCCGGGGCTGAACGGTTTCCGCTTTTTCCACAACCATGATCCGCGGGTGCTGGAACTGGCCTTGGCCGACCGGCGCTGCGCCAAGATCATCCTCACGCGCAACCCTCTGGACAGCTACGTGTCGCTTAAGATCGCGAAGGCGACCAACCAGTGGAAGCTGACGAACGTGCAGCGCCGCAAGGACTCCCTCGCCGAATTCGACGCCCTCGAATTTGCCGAGCATGTGACCAGGCTGCAGGCCTTCCAGGTGGAGGTGCTGCACAGGATGCAGACCAGCGGGCAGACGGCCTTCTACGTGGCTTACGAGGATCTGCAGGACATCGACGTGATGAACGGCCTTGCGGCATGGCTGGGGTCCGAGTCCCGGCTGGAGAGCCTTGACCAGAGCCTGAAGGTGCAGAACCCGGGATCAGTGACCGAAAAGGTCTCTAACCCCGAGGAAATGGAGCAGGCGCTCGCCGGTCTCGACCGGTTCAACCTGACCCGCACGCCGAACTTCGAGCCGCGCCGCGGCGCCTCCGTGCCCAGCTACATCGGTGGCGCCACGGCCCCGCTGCTGTTCCTGCCGGTGCCGGGCGGGCCGGTGGATTCGCTGCGCGACTGGCTGGCTGCGCTCGACGGTGTCTCCGCGGACGATCTGCACGTGAGGATGAACCAGAAGCAGCTGCGGCAATGGAAACGCAAGCGGACCGGCCATCGCAGCTTCTCCGTGCTGCGCCATCCTCTGGCGCGCGCGCACGAGGTGTTCTGCCGCCGGATCGTGGCGACCGGCCCGGGCAGCTACGACAAGATCCGCGATACTCTGCGCCGCCAGTTCAAGCTGCCGCTGCCGGAAGGGGCCACCGACGCCTCCTATGGCGCGGATCAGCACCGCGACGCGTTCCACGGGTTCCTCGAGTTCGTCAGGGCAAACCTTGCCGGGCAGACCGCAATCCGTGTGGATGCCGCATGGGCGACGCAGGCGACCATCGTCAGCAGCTTCGCCGACTTCATCCTGCCCGATCACATCCTGCGAGAGGATGAACTGGACGAGGCGCTGGGCGCACTCGCCTCAAAGGTGGGATACCCCCAGGCACCCGCTCCGATGGCCGAGGCAGAAACCGGACCCCACACGCTGAAGTCGATCCACGACAAGGACCTCGAAGACCTTGCCGCCGATGTCTACCAGCGCGATTACGTGATGTTCGGGTTCGGTCCTTGGCGCACCTGACCGCCTCAGGCGGCCTGCACGGCGTTCGGCGTCGTCAGCAGGGTATAGAGCGTCGCCGGATCGGGGTTGGCCCGCAGCTTGCTGCAGAGCGCTGTGTTGCGCAGCGTCCGCGACACCAGTGCCAGTGCCTTCAGATGCTCGACCCCGGAATCTTCCGGCGCGAAAAGCGCAAAGGCGAGGTCGACCGGCTGACGGTCCACCGAGCCGAAGTCCAGCGGCTTCTCCAGAAGAACGAATGCGCCCACGACCTCGTCGAGGCCGGACATGCGGGCATGCGGCAGCGCGACCCCGTGACCCACACCGGTGGGCCCCAGGCTCTCGCGTTCCAGCAGCGCCTCGACAGTCGTCGAACTATCCAGATGATAGACCGACTGGGCGACATCCCCGATCTCTTGGAACAGGCGTTTCTTGCTGGAGGCCGCGGCAAAAACCTTCACGGCCTCCGGTCTTAGGATGCTCGAAAGCTCCATATGTTCAGTGCTCCACTGGCGGGCGCCCGCGTGGCGGGACCGGCCTCAGTCTTGCAAACGTGGTTCGATCCAGCCGATGTTTCCATCCTCCCGGCGGTAAACCACGTTCAAACCCTTTTTCCCCTCGTTCCGGAAGATCAGCACTGGGGCGCCGGCCAATTCCATCTGCATGACCGCTTCGCCGACAGACAACGAAGGTATCTGCGTCTCCATTTCAGCAACGATGATTGGCTGAAGCGATTCCGGCTCGTCGTCAGACTGCTCTTCCGCGGCGAGGATATACGAGGACGCGCCCAGGAGTTCAACAGGTTCCGCGCGTTCGCGATGGTGGTCCTTCAAACGCCTCTTATAGCGGCGCAATTGCTTGTCGAGCTTCTCTGCGCAGCTTTCAAATGCCGCGTATATTTCGGTGTCATGCGCCTTGGCGGCCGCGTTCAGCCCGGACGACAGGTGTATGGTGGCCTCGCAAACATACTCGTGGGCCGATTTCGAGAAGATAATGTTCGCGTCGGTCGGACGACCGGCATACTTCTGGACGGTCTCGTCCAGCGTGGTCTGTACGTGGGTCTGAAGCGCTTCGCCAATGTCGATCTGTTTGCCGCTGATTTGGTAACGCATGTGTGCTCCTTCACGTCATGCATCCGCGCGCGCGCCGCGGGTGCGGCGCAGCGCCTCAAGTTCGGATGCGGGGGAATGGGATTGCGATGGGAAGCAGGCGGTCGGGCCTGTCACATAAGGCCGTTCCACGCGTTGCAATAGCCCATGCATTCACCATACCTCAATTGAGGCACTGCGGCGGGCTGCTGTCAACGAAAAGCGGTTGAGCGTCGGCACGATTCCGCATCGAATCCGCCATAACTGTCCCGGAAACCTAGGAAATACGGAAATTGTCGCCCAGGTAGACCCGTCGCACGTTCTCGTTCTCGACGACTTCGCTGGGCGTCCCCGACATCAGCACCTGGCCATCGTGCAGAATGTAGGCGCGATCCACGATCTCCAGCGTCTCGCGGACGTTGTGGTCGGTGATCAGCACCCCGATTCCCCGCGTCTTGAGGTCCGCGACGAGGTGACGGATGTCGTTGACCGAGATCGGGTCGACCCCCGCGAAGGGTTCGTCGAGCAGCAGGTACCGCGGTTCGGCCGCGAGGCAGCGCGCGATTTCGACCCGCCGCCGCTCGCCGCCGGACAGGGCGAGCGCGGGTGCACGGCGCAGGTGTTCGATGGAAAAGTCCGACAGCAGCTCTTCCAGCCGCTCGCGCCGCTTCGACTTGTCGTTGTAGGTGATGTCCAGAACCGCAGAGATGTTGTCTTCGACGCTCAGGCCTCGAAAGATCGACATTTCCTGCGGAAGATAGCCGATTCCCAGCCGCGCCCGGCGGTACATCGGCAGGTTGGTCACGTTGACCCCGTCGATCATCACGCGGCCCGCCTCGGGAAACACGAGCCCGGCGATGGCATAGAAGGATGTCGTCTTGCCGCTGCCGTTGGGCCCCAGCAGCGCCACGACCTCGCTCCGCTGCAGCGACATCGTCACGTCACGGATCACCACCTTCTTGCGGTAGGACTTGCGCAAATGCTGGATGCGCAGACCGGAGTCGCCTTCGGTCACGGTGAGCTTCGGGGTCGCCATCAATTGTTGCCGTTGTTGCCGTCGGGGTTCAGCACGGTTTTGACGCGGCCGGTCATCTGCGCGGTTCCGCTCGTCAGGTTTACGGTCATGGCCTGCGAGGAGATCACATTGGGCCCCTGGTTCAGCAGCACGTTGCCGGTCATGACGATCACGCCCGAGGCAATCGTGTATTCGGCGCGGTCCGCCTCGGCGGCGTCCTCGCCGCTCACCAGCACGACGTCACCCGTCGCCTCGAGCCGGTCGATGGCCTTTTCGTCCTGGCTGTAGATCACCAGCACCCGCTTGGCCGAGAGTTTCATGACCCCCTGCGAGATCAGCACGTTGCCCTGGAACTCTGCCGAGCCGTCTTCTTGGTTCACGTCCAGCTGGTCCGCGGTCACCTCGACCGGCTGGCTGGGATCGGCCTTGGTATTGCCAAAGGCGACATTCGTCGTCTGGGCGCTGGCGGGCAGGGCCACCAGTCCGAGACACAGGCTGAAAATCAGGGCGCCAATCGGGTTCAAAGTCTATTTTTCCGTCTCTTTGGGGCGATATATCAGCTTTACACCGTCCTTGAAAAGAACATGCAGAGGTCCGTCCTCGGTATTCGGGCCAAATTCCATCTGTCCGGCGGTGATATCGCCGAATGGCCCGGTGCCGGTGATGGTCCCCGGAGAGTTGCCCTGGATGCCGTCCAGCACGGTGTAGAGCTGGTCCGTCCGCACCTCGATCCCGGTGGAGGACTGGAACAGGACGTTCCCGGAGAAGGTCGCGGCCTTGCCGTCCATGTCCACGCTGGCGAGGTCTGAATCGAGGGTAATCAGCTCCCCGCGCGAGGTCGTGAGCTTGGCATTCACCTCGTTTGCCTCGGCCGGCTTGTCGGGGCCGCCCGGGCGCGCGACGGCGGCGCTAAAGACGATTTCCTCGCCCTCCGCCGTGGTGCCCGAGAAGAACGGGCCGGTGATCTGCTGGTCGCGCAGGCGGTCGGCCACCTCGTCCTCGGCAAAGGGGATGGTCGCCTCGAAGTTCACGCCGCGCGAAATCAGGAACAGGGTCGCAAGAATGGCCAGCGCGGCCAGGGGCAGCAGCACTTTGAAGAAGCCGACGATCCGGGAGTGGGAATCCATCGCGCTCGCCCCTGCCATGTCAGCCCAGACCGGCGCGCAGGCAGTCGTGGATATGCAGCAGCCCGAGGGCCGGTCCGCCGTTGTCGGTCACGAATAGACAGGTGATCTTCTTCTGGTTCATGATCGCCACGGCCTCTTCGGCCAGGGCATCCGGGCCGATGGTCGTGGGAGAGGCGGTCATCACCTCGCCGGCCGTATGCTCCAGAAGCCCCGCCATCTTGCGACGCAGGTCACCGTCGGTGATGATCCCGACAAGGGTGCCATCCGTGGCGGCGACGCCCGCAACGCCAAAGCCCTTCTGACTGATCTCCAGCAGCGTGTCGCTCATCGGGGTCTCGGCCCCGACCAGCGGCAACGCCTCGCCCGAGTGCATCAGGTCGCGGACCTTCGACAGGCGCGCGCCCAGCTTGCCGCCGGGGTGGAAGTCGCGGAAGTTCTCTGGCCGGAAATCGCGGTACTTCATGATCGCGATCGCCAGCGCATCGCCCATCGCAAGGGTGAGGGTGGTCGAAATCGACGGCACCATGCCGAACCCGCAGGCCTCGCCCGCGTTCGGGATCAGCAGGTGCGCATCGGCCTGAGTCATCAGCGTGCTCTCCGGACGGCTCGACAGTCCGATCAGCGGAATGCCGAAACGCCGGGTGTAGGACAGCAGGTTGGCAAGTTCGGGGGCCTCGCCCGAGTTCGAGATCGCCAGCACCACGTCGCCCTTGGCGACCATGCCAAGGTCGCCGTGGCTCGCCTCGGCCGGGTGCACGAAATGCGCGGGTGTGCCGGTGCTGGCCAGCGTCGCGGCGATCTTACGGCCGATGTGGCCGGACTTACCGATACCGCTGACGATGATCCGCCCGGTGGCCGAGAGCACAAGCCGCACGACCTCGGCAAATTCCTTGTCGAGGTGATCCGCCATCAGGTCGAGCGCGCGGGCCTCATCGAGGATGACCTGGCGCGCCGTGGCGAGGAATGTCTCTGTTTCGGTCATGAGTGCGCAAAAATGTCGATTTCGGGCCAGCCGGCAAGGTCCAGCCGCGCCCGCGTGGGCAGGAAGTCGAAACAGGACTGCGCAAGCTCGGTGCGGCCCTCGCGGGCCAGCATCTCGTCAAGCCGGTCCTTCAGCTTGTGCAAGTGAAGCACGTCCGAGGCCGCATATTCAAGCTGGGCGTCGGTCAGGGTCTCGGAGCCCCAGTCGCTCATCTGCTGCTGCTTGGAGATATCGAGCCCGATCAGCTCCTGCGTCAGGTTCTTGAGCCCGTGGCGGTCGGTATAGGTCCGCACCAGTCGGCTGGCGATCTTGGTGCAATAGACCGGCGCGGCCAGTGCGCCAAAGGCGTGGTACATGGCGGCGATGTCGAAGCGGCCGAAGTGGAACAGCTTCAGCGTGTTCGGATCGGTCAGCAGCTTGCAGAGGTTGGGCGCCTCGGTCTGCCCCTTGGCGACCTGGATGATATGGGCATTGCCGTCGCCGTCCGACATCTGGATCACGCAAAGCCGGTCGCGCCACGGGTTCAGGCCCATCGTCTCGCAGTCGATGGCGACCACGGGGCCAAGTTTCAGCCCGTCGGGCAGGTCATTCTGGTAGAGGTGGTTCGCCACGCCGGGATCCTTCGCATCATGCGCATTTGCGGGTATTTGAGCCGAGATAGGCGTTTTGCGGCGTGAACTCAACTGGCTAGGGTCCGGCCCTCGGCAAAGGTGCGCTGCAACGAAAGACGCCCCGGCGCAGGGCCGGGGCGTTTCCTCGTGATCAGCCGGCGGTCAGCCGCCGTGCTTCTCGATCAGCGCGCGGGCCTGTTCGATCAGCGCCGCGCCGTCGATGCCCTTGCCGTCCATGTCGGCGATCCAGCGATCGACCACCGGCTGCGCCTTTTCCTTCCAGCGCTCGATCTCGGCAGTGTCAAGCTGCACGAACTCGGTGCCGTTCTTCTCGGCGATGTCCCGGCCGGGCTTGTCCTGCTCGAACATGACCTCGGCGGCAAAGCTCGACAGCTTCTGGCCGGACTCCGCGTCGATGATCGCCCGCAGGTCCTCGGGCAGAGACTCGTACTTGGCCTTGTTCATCACCGTGACGATGGTCGCGGTATAAAGCGCTTCCTTCGAGTTGGTGAACTCGGTCGCGTGATGCACCAGTTCCGAAAGCCGGATCGCGGGCGTCACCTCCCACGGGATCACGGTCCCGTCGATAACACCCTTCGACAGGGACTCGGGGATCGCCGGCAGCGGCATGCCGACCGGGGTCGCGCCCAGTTCCTTCAGCATGTCGGTGATCACCCGGGTCGGGCCACGCACCTTCAGGCCCTCCATGTCCTCCAGCGTGCTGACGCCGTCACGGCTGTGCACCACCCCTGGGCCATGCACCCATGCGCCAAGGACATGCACGTCCTTGTACTCGTTGTCCTTGAGATCTGTTTCCACCAGCTCCTGAAACGCCTGCGCGGTGGCGATGGGGTCGGTCATCATGAACGGCAGTTCAAAGACCTCGGTGCGCGGAAAGCGCCCCGGAGTGTAGCCGACCACCGTCATGATGATGTCGGCGGTGCCGTCGATGGCTTGGTCCATCAGGCTCGGCGGCGTGCCACCCAGCGCCATGGCATCGTAATGCTCGATCTTGATCCGGCCGTTCGAGGCCGTTTCGATCCGCTCTGCCCAAGGCTTCAGGATCATCTTCGGCACGGTGGCCGGTGGCGGCAGGAACTGGTGCAGCCGCAGCGTCACCTCCTGTGCCTGAGCGACACCCGTCATCGGCCCCAAGGCCGTAAGGACGGCCAGCGTCGCCGCGGCCCCCTTCAGCAGGTTGCGTTTCCTCATCATTCCCTCCCGAGTGATGGCGCGTCTCTCCCTCGCGCCTATTGGTCTCTGCTTTGCCTTGTTAGGCCCTAGTTCAGTGTCACCGGCAGAGACAGCGGCCCCCTGAATCCGAACCCCCAGAACTGCACCTTCTCCGGTTCCGGCAACGCCATGTCGGGGAAGCGGTCATAGAGCATGGGCAGCATGATGTCGGCCAGCATCCGGCGGGCGATATGTGTGCCCTGGCAGAAATGCGGCCCGTTGCCAAAGGCCTGATGCGGCGTCTTCGGACGGAAGATGTTGTAGAGATGCGGATCCTCGTAGAGATCCTCGTCATGGCAGGCCGAAGCCTGAACGGTCATCACGATATCGCCCTTGGGGATGAAGTGCCCCCGTATCTCGGTATCTTCCATCACCCGGCGCGAGCTCGCCTGGATCGGCGCCACCCAGCGCACCCCTTCCTCGAATGCCTGCCCCCAGAGCCCGTCACGCTTGGCGGCCTCGTTCTGGTCGGGGTTGGTAAGCAGCCCGTAGAGGATGGTCAGCAGCGCATCGCGCGGCTCGTTGATCCCGCCGCCGATGGCGATCTTGATGTTGGCATAGATCTGCGACATCGGGATCGGCGTCTCGGCGTTCACCATGACCGACAGGGCCGAGGCATTGGGGTCCTTCAGATGCCGTTCGATGGCCCGGGCAAACAGCGCGTCCATCTCGTCGTTCGCCGCATCGCACTTGTCGAACAGGTCCTGCCGGTAGCCAAAGTTGCCGGCGCCGTCGATCAGGGTCTGACTCCAGCGTTCCATGTCGGCGTCGCTCGATTCCTCGATCCCCAGAAGGTGTTTGAGGCACCGCGCGGCGAAGGGCGCGGCGAGTATCTTGAACAGGTCGACTGTCTCGCCCCGCGGCAGCGAGTCGACGAAATCGCGGGCGATGCCCTCGTAGATCGGTTGCCAGCAGGCCTTGATGTTGCGCCCGGTAAAGGTCGGCGCCATCGCGTTGCGCTCGGCGAGGTGCTCTTCGGCGTCCTTGCGCATCAGGGTGTGGGCGCGAAAGGCCCGCTCCATCGGCGTGGTCGGATCGTCCGAACTGAACAGCGCGGGCGTCTCCTTCACATACTTGGTATCCTCCGCCTTGGTCAGCATGGTCCGGTTGATCGACCGGACGGTCAGAACCGGCGCCTCGGCCCGAAGCCTGCGGTAGATACTGTATGGATCCCGTGTCAGCTGCTCGATCGTGATCGACTCGTCGATCGGCGCGCGCGTCTTCAGCGTTGTCGTCATCGCTGCTCCTCCCCAAGAACTGCGATCCAAGCCTAGAAAGCCCGAAACCATCCCGCAATCCGATGGGATGAATGGACAACATCGAGAATTTCGATAAGCTCTGCGCACATGTTCAGGCGAGGGGAGGAGAGCTTGGGCACACGGATCGACCCTGCGTCGCTTGATTTCGCGGCGCTCAGGACCCTGCGCATGGTGCATGCGCTCGGATCCTTCACGCGCGCGGCCGAGAGCCTCGGCCTGACCCAGTCCACCGTCAGCTATACCATCGACAGGCTGCGCAGCGCCTTTGGCGACCCGCTCTTCGTGCGGCAGGGCGGCGGCATCGTCGCCACCGACCGCTGCGACGAGATCGTGACCTCCGTCGCCCGGATCGCCGATGACTTCTCGGCCCTGCTGGAGCCACCCGCTTTTGACCCTAACAAGGCCGATACGCAGGTCACCCTCTCGTGCAACTACTACGAACGGCTGCTGATCCTGCCGGGCCTGCTGCGCATCCTCCGCAAGAAGGCGCCGGGCATGCGGCTCAATATCCTGACCTCGACCGTGCTGGGCAAGGGCCAGCTGGACAGGGGAGAGAGCGACCTGCTGATCAGTCCGGTGCCCATCGAGGACAACAGCTTTTACCGCCGCCGCCTGCTGCAAGAACATTCGGTCTGCGTGATGTCGCCCGACAACCCGCTTGCCGGACAGGAGATAGACGAGGCGACCTACCTCGCCGCACCCCATGTCACGGTGATCTACGGCGGCACCTGGCAGTCGCGCTTCCTCGTCGAGCTCGAGGCGCGTGGGCTGGCGCTGAACGAGATCCTCCGTGTCCCGAGCCCCGCCGCCGTGCCCCGCATCCTCAGTGGCACCGACCTGATTTCGACCCTGCCCAGCCGTATAGCCCGGGCCTTTGGCGACGAGTTGCACAGCACCGCCTGCCCCTTCGCGGGGACCTTCGACATCTACCTCTACTGGAACGCGCGCACCCATCACTCGGCGATGCACAGCTGGCTCAGGGCGCAGATCGCCGACCACGTGATTGCCGGGGGAGAAATCCGTTAGCACCGGCGCACCTGTCAGCGTCGTGCCGTGAGTATTTAGTGAGAAAAGATGCAGGCCCGTGGCGCGAACCGGCGCCGGGACGAAAAGCCCATTTGACATTCCCGCCTATCTGCGCACGATCCGCCCCGACCAAGGGAGGACCATTCGTGATCGATCTAGCCAAAGTCCGTGCCATCGATTTCCACACCCACGCGGAAGAGCCCTGCGGCTGCCATTCCGACGACGGCTACGACGATCTGCAGACCGCGATGGCCAAGTACTTTGGCGCGCCGTGGCAGCATCCGCCCACCATCGAGCAGACGGCGGCGCACTACCGCGAGCAGAACATCGCGGCGGTGATCTTTCCCGTCGATGCGGAGCGCGAGACGGGCTATCGCCGCTACAAGAACGAGGAAGTGGCGGAACTGGCGGCCCAGCATTCCGACATCCTGATCCCCTTCGCCTCGATCGACCCTGCCAAGGGCAAACTGGGGGCGCGCGAGGCGCGAAACCTGGTCGAGAACTACGGGGTTCAGGGGTTCAAGTTCCACCCGACGATGCAGGGGTTCTACCCCAATGACCGCATGGCCTACACGCTCTACGAGGCCATCGCCGAGACCGGCAAGCCGGCGCTGTTCCACACCGGCCAGACCGGGGTCGGTTCGGGCATGCCCGGCGGCAACGGGATGCGGCTGAAGTACTCCAACCCGATGTATATCGACGATGTCGCGGTGGATTTCCCGGAAATGCCGATCATCCTCGCGCATCCCTCCTTCCCCTGGCAGGAAGAGGCGCTGTCGGTGGCGCAGCACAAGCCCAATGTCTACATCGACCTCTCGGGATGGTCGCCCAAGTACTTCCCGCCGATCCTCGTGCGCTACGCCAACACGCTGCTGCGCAAGAAGATGCTGTTCGGGTCCGACTGGCCGATGATCGCGCCCGAGAAATGGCTGGATGCCTTCGACAAGGCCGATTTCCGCGACGAGGTGCGCCCGCTGATCCTCAAGGACAACGCGGCGAAGCTGCTCGGCCTGTCCTGAGCGACAATACCGACAAATGTTCGTAAATTCCGGACGGGGTCCTGCCCCGTCCGTCCCTGCGTGGCTGGCGCGATAGGGGGAGTTTACGGCCCATAAATGAATTCCGTTTAGGCGATGAAACGCGGCCGGGAGAGGTCCGCGTTCCATCAACCGGAGTTCCCGACGGTGAAGAGCCTTGCCAGCATCCGCATAATCTACAAGCTTCCGGCCGCCATGATGGCCATAACCTCCATCGCGGTGATCGCGACGATGGCCGTCGCCTTCCTGCAATCCGCCTCGGTGGTCACGGGCGAGGCCAGGCACCGGATGTCGGCGGTCGCAAACGACCAGGCCGGGCGAATTCTCGATCTTGTTGCGGGCATGGCGCGCGACCTCGAACTGCAGGCGCAAAGTTCGCAGTCGATGGATGCGCTGCAGGCTTTCTCGACTTCGTTCCAGTTCATGCAGGATCCGGAACAGGTGCTGGGCGACCGGTTCGTGACCGGCAACCCGCACGCGCCGCAGGAACGGGCCAAGATGGTCCTCGGCGGGGTGAACGACCCCTACGACCGGGCCCACGAGCGGTTTCATCCCGTGCTCGCGCGGCTGATGCGGACCATGGGCTATGCCGATATCTACCTCGTCGATACCGGTGGCAACGTTGTCTACAGCGTCGCCAAGCAGGCCGAGTTCGCCACCAACCTGCAAAGCGGCACCTGGCGCGGCTCGGGGCTGGGCCGCGTCGTGCGCGAGGCGCTGGACGGTGGAGAGGGTGAGCCCCCGGCATTCGCCGATTTCGAACGCTACGCCGCGGTGGACGGCGCGCCCTCCGCCTTTATCGCGCGGCCGATTTTCACGCTGGAGGGCCGCCCGCTTGGCGCCATCGCCTACCGGATTCCCATCGGCAAGCTCAACCAGTCCTTCCAGAACCTCGTCGGTCTCGGCAAGACCGGGGAGGTTTATGCCACCGGGCCCGACGGGCTGTTGCGCGCCGATTCCGTGACAGAGCGTCAGAGCCAGCTGATGTCCGAGAAGATCGCGAACCCGGCCATCGAGGCAGCGCTTTCGGGTCAGACGGGCATGGCCGAGATGACAAACCGTATCGGTGTTGCCGTCCTCGCAAACTACCGGAGCCTTGATGTCCTCGGGACAAGGTGGGCGCTGGTGACGATGGAGAGCGTCGCGGAACTCTATCAGCCGGTCACGGAAATGCGCCGCAACTTCGTCCTCATCGGCGGGGGCACACTGGTGCTCGCAGCGCTGATTTCCTTCCTCCTGTCGCGCGGCATGTCGCGCCCGCTCTCTGCCGTGGGTCAGGTCATGCGGCGCATTGCCCACAAGGATTACGACGTCACCGTGCCGGCAGCAGACCGCGGCGACGAAATTGGCGACATTGCCAAGGCACTCGAAAACTTCCGCCACTCCCTGATCGAGGCCCGGGAGATCGAGCGCGATTCGGCCTTCAAGAGCTCCGCCTTCGAGACCGCGTCCTCGGCGATGCTCATGGTCGACGAGGATTTCAACCTCATCCTGATGAACGACGCGATGGCACAGACCGTCGAGGAACGGATCAAGGATTTCTCCGAGCTCACCGGATGCAGTGCCGCGCAGGATCTCATCGGCCAGAACATGGACAATTTCCACGAGGTCCCCGAGCAGGTTCGCAGGCTGCTGGCGCATCCAGATGCCCTGCCGATGAAGACCGTGATCAAGATCGGCCAGACCTTCTTTGCCCTGACGATAAACTCGGTGACGAACAAGTCGGGGGAGCGGCTGGGCATGGTGATCGAGTGGAAGAACGAGACCAAGTCGCTCAGGGATTCGACGATCATCGCCGCCCTCGACAACAGCTCCGCGAGGATCGAGGTCACCGAGGAAGGCCGTGTGCTGTGGGCGAATGCCTATGTGTGCAATCATGCCGACCTTAAGGTTCATGACCTTGTAGGACGAAATGCCAGCGACCTTCTCGAATTCCGGCCATCTCATGGAGAACAGGGCGCGACCATCATCGACATGATCCGTTCGGGCGAAACCGTGGTCGGCGATTTCCTGCTCCGACTGCCGAACAAGACGATGCTGCTCGACGCCACCCTAGCGCGCATGTCCGATCCAAAGGGCAAGCCGAACGGTATGGTTCTTGTCGGCAATGACGTCACCGACGAACGGCGGCGGATCGAGGAGGGTGAACAGCAGCGCGCCCATGCCGAAGCTGCCCAGAGTCTGGTGGTGGACCATCTTCGCGAGGGGCTGACACGGCTGTCGCAGGGAGATCTCACCGTCGAGCTCAGCGAAGAATTCGCGCCCGAATACGAACAGCTTCGCCTCGACTTCAATATGGCGACCGCCAAGCTGCTGGAAGCCATTCGCGGCCTGATCGAGAGCGCCGCGTCGATCAACGCGGATTCCAACAACATCAGTGACGCCACGCAGGCGCTCTCGAAGAAGACCGAGACACAGGCGGCAACGCTGGAAGAGACCGCTGCTGCCCTCGATCAACTCACCGGTTCGGTTCAGAGTGCCGCCGGTGACGCAACCAACGCAGCGCGCATGGTGACCGAAACCCGCGAAAACCTGCAGACCAGCGGGGGCGTTGTCCATGAAGCCGTCGGAGCCATGGGCGAAATCGAAAAGTTCTCCAACGAGATCTCCAGCATTTCGGGAGTCATCGACGAGATTGCTTTCCAGACCAACCTGCTCGCTCTCAACGCAGGTGTGGAAGCTGCACGCGCCGGCGACGCCGGTCGCGGCTTCGCAGTCGTCGCCTCCGAGGTGCGCGCGCTGGCCCAACGATCGTCGGATGCCGCGCGCGAGATCAATTCACTGATCTCGTCGAGCAGCGCTCAGATCAAGAAGGGCGTCACGCTGGTAAGCCAGGCAGGAGACGTCCTGAGCAAGATGATGGCATCGGTCACGCAGATCGCCGACAGTGTCGAAGGCATCGCCGATGGCGCAACGGTGCAGTCTCAGGGTCTGCAGGAAATCAACTCCGCTGTGACGCAACTCGATCAGGTCACCCAGCACAACGCCGCGATGTTCGAACAGACAACGGCCGCGAGTGTGGCATTGGCGAAGGAAGCCCACTCCCTGACCCGGACAATGGCCCAGTTTCAGATTGCGACGGATGACGCGGCAGAATCGGGGATCAAAGGACGAGACCAGGCGCAGCTGCGGGTTGTTCACGGGGAGTGAGGTGAGGGCGGTTTTGAGGTCCGTTAATGCCGAATTCGCCGAGCTGATTGCTCTCTGACGCCTCTAGAGGGCGCTGGTAACCGCTAACTCGTGATCGAACATGATGTATTGGACAGCGGGTGGATCCCGAACTTCTAGCAGCTGGCGGGATCGGACGAGCCGAGCACGATTTCGACAGTGTCCAAGCAAGCGCCGATAGACCCGCAACATAGTAGACACGGTCAAGAAGTGCTATCTGAGAGGCCGTAAGCTCTGAAGGCTTGCTATGGATCCACCACCATCACGCGGTCTTTTCGCAGGACGATTGATTGCTAGGTATCCGTCCCGTCGCTAAAAACAGGATAAGATCTCGCCGCCGTTATCGAACGACAAAGTCAGCATGAAGAGCTCCCGCGGCCTTCAGGCTCTTCAGAATGTCAATCATGTCACGTGGAGAAACACCGAGAGCATTCAGGCCGGCAACAACCTGAGAAAGCGATGTACCTTCCGGAATTTCCGCGAGCGAAATGCCTGGATTCTCTTCGATAGCTGCCCGAGTTCGGGGTACGACGATGGTCTCTCCATCCGCAAAGGGATTCGGTTGCGCGACCAAGGGCGTCTCCTCAATGCGGAGTGTCAAATTGCCTTGAGAGACCGCGACGCGCGACAAGCGTACGTCGTCTCCCATGACGATGGTTCCCGAACGCTGATCGACCACGACCCGAGCCTTCCGCTCTGGTTCCACGAGGATGTTCTCGATCCGACCGATCGCATGGGCCGTCGAGGTCATACGAGTGGCCGGGACACTGACCTCGACGGTCCCGGAATCCCGCATGATGGCGACCGGCCTCCTGAAGCTCTCGTTGATCGCGATCTCTATGCGTACTGCCGTCGTAAAGTCCGGATCTCTCAAAGCCAATCGCACCGTAGTCAGGGAGGACAGATCGAATTCGATTTCGCGTTCAACGCGGGCGCCCGACGGAATCGTGCCGGATGTCGGTACACCCTGCACAACTCGCGCAGCGTCGCCTTCCGCAGCCGCCCCACCCGCTAGTATCGACCCTTGAGCGACTGCGTAGATTTGGCCGTCGGCAGCATTCAAAGGAGTCATGATCAGTGTTCCGCCGAGCAGGCTATCCGAATCCCCAATCGCAGAGACACTCACGTCGATTTGGCTCCCGACCCGGGAAAAGGCTGGGAGCGTCGCGGTGACAAGAACAGCGGCTACGTTTTTTGGTCGAAACTGTTCACCTGTGACATTGACGCCCAGTCTTTCGAGTATATTCGTCATTATTTCTTCGGTGAACGGTGCATTTCGCAGGCCATCTCCGGTGCCATCGAGGCCGACGACAAGTCCATAGCCAACGAGATCGTTGCCTCGCACCCCGTCGAATTCGACCAGGTCTTTGAGTCGGACGGGGCCGCAGATGACAGGGCCCGCAAGCGTCAGCGCCCCGAGAAAAATGCAACAGGTAGCCAAACGCTTGGACGTCATTCCAGGAATCTCACCATAGATAGCTGAGCATTTCGAACGGTGACGGCGTAGAGGCTTTCGAGCTGGAATTGAGCATCTTCGAGCCAGGTCGCCGTTTCGTAGGGGTCGGCCTCAAGCAGCGTCGCACGTGAGATCTCGAATCCCGACCTTGCTGCCTGGTTGCGTGCCGTGGCCTGCTCCACTCGGGATTGGACGAATCCCAGATCGGATCGAAGCGCCGCAAGAGCTTCCTGGCCGGAAAGGAGTTCTTCACCGCTTTTCCGCAAGAGGTCATTCTGAGTGTCGAGGTCAAATCCGAGAGTGGTGTCGTTGGCGAGAGCGCTCAGGGCGAGATTGCGCAGCAAATCCTTCAAGGTCTCGTTATCGGCCATTATGGACATCGAGACGGTTTGTCCCGGTGCAAGCTGCAAGGGTGCCAGGGCCGAGTTGCCCCCGGCGTAGGCGGTTGCACGGAAGCCGGCCGGGTCGTCGAACCACGCGGTGGCGGCTGTTCTGATATCGTCGGGATCACTGAGGCCGCTGATAGCCGACTCTAGCCCATTCAGGAGGGTTTCGACATCGGCGAGCGGAGCGATGTCGGTGCTTACACCACCAAAGATCGTGCGGCCGGCAATCGTGGTGTTGAGAGCGGCGATTGTGCTTTCGAGGTCAGTTCGCGCCCGAGCGGCGCCGTGATCCAGAATGGATTGCAGATGGGTTGGAACGCTGGCAATCAGGTCGGTAGCGAAAGCAGAGGTCACATCCTGTACGCGTTCGAGACTGGATTGTGCTGCGTCTGTGAAAATCCGCGCTTCTGTGTTGGCAACGGCGTAGCCGTCGAGCTGGGCAAGCCTATGATTGATGTCATTCAGGTAGGAATAGTCGCCGCCGACACGAGAGGTGACATCGCTGACCTGGCCCGAGCTGAGTTCCAGGGTCAGGCGGGAGATAGTTTGCTTCAGCGCTGTGCTCCGGCTGCGGAGCATCAGGCTCTGTGCAAGGTCGCCGATGGAGGTGACATTCATGATTCACAGCCTCAACAGGGTTTGCATCAGTTCATCGACGACTTCGAACATTCGGGCATTGGCCGCGTAGGCCTGTTCGATCAGCATCAACCGGGCCAGTTCCGCATCGGTATCTACTCCCTGCGCCAGCTCGATTTCCTGCATTTCGGTTTGGCTGGCGGAGGCAAAGGCGAGGCGTTGTTCGGCAACGGTGGACTGCTGAGAGAGGCCGGACATGAACGAGGCGGTGACTTGATCTGCCGTGAGCAGCCCGGTTCCGAAGTTGCCCGAACCGGGCGCGCGGGCTGTGGAAAGAGCCGCCTGCAAGGACTGCAGCAATGTAGCATCGCCGGAAGGGCCCGCAGAGATCGCGCCGAGGCCATCGCGCAGGCGCCAGCTGGCGCCTCCATTCTCGGTATCGACCGCGCCGTTCACGGCGATGCGACCGGCCAGTCCAACCTCGAGCGTTGGATCGAAGGCATCGCCATTATCGGTGAAAAGCCCGGGGTCGCCGGTTGCCCTTGTAGAGTCCAGCCCGGCGTCTTCGAAGCGCTCGACTAGATCGCGTGCAAGGCTGTCGAGCTCGGCTTGGGTCTCGACGGAGAGTTCGTCACGCAGTTCGAAGAGGGCGGCGAGCGAGCCGCCGCGCAGGGCGCCACCGGAGCTGTCGGTGCGCAGGAAGCGTCCGTTCATTTCGAGCCCGGAGAGACCGCCGCCTTCGAGAGTCATCTCGGCGACAATGGTGTAGCTGCGGGAAAAGGTGATGGTGGCCGGCAACCCGTCGAGGAGCATGACACCTCCGTCGGTATAGAGAGCGATTTGCCCATGATCGCGCTCGACCATGTTTATCGGGGCGATCTCGTTGATCTCGTCGACGAGGGCCTGGCGCTGATCCATCAGCGAGGCGGTGGCGCCGCCGCCCGAAATGGTCGCGGTGATCCTGGTGTTGAGTTCGCGTACCTCGATCAAGGCCTCGTTCAACCGGTCGACCTGAATGTCGATCTGGCGGTCGGCCTCGCTGCGCATTGACTGGATGGTATCGGTCGCCTCGTTGAGCAATTGCGCAAGGTCCTTGGCCTTCAATACTGCGTCGTCCAGTCGCTGGACGCTGCTGGGCAGACTCGCGGCAGCGATCAGGCTGTTGTCGAAGGCGGCGAGCCGGGCGGCGAGCGAATTCTCGTCGGTGGAGTCGCCAATCACGCTGCCGAGGCGGCTGTGGAACGTGGACAGGACCTGAGCGTTGGCTAGGGTCGCATCCGCATCCCGGCGGTTGGCCAAGATACCCGGGTCGACGTGGCGCTCGATCCCCAGAACCCGGACGCCCGGGCTGACATCGCTTTGCGAGTCGAGGATGATGGAGCGCCGCGCGTAGCCTGGGGTCAGGGCGTTGGCGATGTTTTCCGACACTACGCCCGAGGCTCGGCTGGCAGCGGTCAGCCCGCTGAGAGCTGCGTGTAGCGCGAGTGAAAGTGTCATGCCTGCAACTCCTATTTCTGTGAGCTGACCTCAGGGGTCAGCGTTTGATGTTGGTGGTTTCCTGCAGCATCTCGTCGACGGTCTGGATCACCTTGGCGTTCGAGGAGTAGGAGCGCTGGGTCTCGATCATGTTGGTGAGTTCGGCGGCCACATCGGTGGCGGATTCCTCGCGTGCGTAGGAGACGATGTCGCCGGTCGGGCCGTCACCGGCATCCCAGAGGAAGTATGTGCCGCTCTCGGGTGAGGGCATGTAGGTCTGCTGGTCGAGGGCGACCATGCCGTTGGGGTTTGGCAGGTCGACAAGGGGAACCTGGTAGATGATCCGGGTGATGCCGGTATCGAAGTAGGCGTGGACCATGCCGTTGGCGTCGATCTCGACATTGGTCATGTTGCCGACCGGGGTGCCGTCCTTGATGATCGAGACGGGGGCGAAGGTATCGGAGAGCTGGGTGATCCCGTCGCTTTCGCCGATCATGCCGATGTCGATCTCGATGGGTCCGCCATCGACCGTCACGATCAGCGTGCCGGTGCTGGTGTCGTAGGTTCCGCCGGAGACCGTGGTGACCGAGGCAAGGGTGCCGCCCAGTGCGCGGCTGTTGTCAAAGGTCATGACATATTCGCCGACCACCGCGTTGCTGAGGGCGGAATCGGTGATCACCATCGTCCATTCGTTCGAGGCGCCGCTGGCGGGCACCGTGGGGGTGAAGGTGATGCCGAGGCTCTCTGATGTGCCGAGATTGTCGAAGTATTCGATCGAGAGTTCCTGCGTCGTGCCGCTGGAGGTGGCCTCGGTCTCGGTCGCGGGCAGGTTCACGCCCAGGGACATGCTGGTCGTCGGTTCGCCCGAGAACTGGTTCACGTTGATCTGAACCGGTTCCAAACCTTCGGAGGTGTCGCGCGGGAAGGTCGAGATGGTGCCGTCGGGCTCGGCCGGCCAGCCCAGCAGGACGAGGCCGGAATCGGTGGTGAGATACCCCTCGGAATCGGTGCGGAACGACCCCGTGGTGGTCAGCAGCATGGTCAGCGAACCGTTGTCGGCGGCGACCTCGGAGGCGGTGGCCACGGGCAGCATGCCCCGGCCCCGGACCGCCATGTCGGTGGCGTTGGAGGTGGAAACCAGCGGGCCACGTTCGTCGATCAGGCGGGAGGAGGTCGAGCGCACGCCGCCCGCGGAGTAGTTGCCGCCCGAGGCGGAGATCACCATCGAGTGGAAATCCGTCTGAACCCTCTTGTAGCCAAAGGTCGAGGAGTTGGCGATGTTGTCCGAGATCGATGCCAGCTTGTTCGCGTTCGCGGTGAGACCCGCGATTCCGGCATTGAGGGAGGAGGACATGGACATGAAGTGGCCTTTCCAAATCTGCGGCTGAACCTGCCCACAGTGCTAAGGCCCTCGCCTTAACGTCGCGCTAACAGATAAAATGTTGCCTAGATCTCCCGCGCCCGCTCATCGCCGTTGGGTGCGCAGCAGGGTGATCTCCACCCGCTCGTTGCGCGGCGCCATCGTGTTGTCGGTCGCGGGCGCGCGGTCGGCGTGGCCGGTCACGCGCTTCAGCCTCGCAGCGACGGTGCCCCCGGCCTCCATCAGCAGCCTTATGCGCTGGGCGCGGTCGGTGGACACGTCCCAGACCGGGTTGCGGGCCAGCACCACGGGGTTCGAGGGCACGTGCCCGTCAATCGCGATGCCGTTGCCGACCAGCGAGGAAACGCGGGCGATCATCGCCACGAGCTCGCGCATCAGCTGGGTGGGCTCGCTGCTTCCCGCCTCGAACAGAGCCGCTTCGGGGCGCGCGAAAAGCTCGATGATCAGGCCCTCGTCGGTCACCCGGGTCACGATGTGGCGCAGGGCCTCCTCGCTGACCATGCTCTCGCCGCTGCGGCCGGTCATCGCCTCTTCCAGCGCCTTGAAATCCTCGTCCTCCGCAGCCTGTTCGGCGCTGGTCTCAAGCCCGGTCTCGCCCCGCGACTGGCGGCTCTCGGTGGTGTAGGCCGTCGAGCCGCCGGTGCCGTCGTTCTTCTGGGAATCCTCTGAAAACAGGCTGTCGCCGCCGAAGGGATTGTCGCTCCCGTCCGACATGCGGTGAATCGGGACAGTCGGCGCAAAGTAGTCGGCCAGGCCCTTTCTCTGTTTCTCGCTCGTCGCGTTCAGCAGCCACATCAGCATGAAGAATGCCATCATGGCGGTCACGAAGTCGGCGTAGGCGACTTTCCAGGCTCCGCCGTGGTGGCCGTCGCCGGTCACCTTCTTCTTGCGCTTGATGATGACCGGCGCGGCATTCGGCTGCGCAGCCATGTTCTCCACCTTTCGATCCACCCGGCCAGAGGGATAGCACGAGGGCGTTAAGCAGGCCCTAATGCCTGGATTTGTGTCGAATACCGGTGTTGAGAGGAGGCGACGGACCGGAAGGACACACCTTGGCTGCCCGCAAGTGGTAGTGGCGCCACGTGATAGACAGGGCGGCAGCGCCGGACTACGCTTTTGCAAATGACGGGCCGAACGGCCGCTTACGGAATGCACTTGCGAATGCCAGACCCAGACGACGCCGTACCGCCCTATGTTCTTGACGATCAGATCGGGTTCCTGTTGCGGCTTGCGAACCAGCGGCACACGGCGATCTTCCAGAAGCAGATGCTGCAGGATCTCACGCCGATGCAGTTCTCGGCCATGGTCCGGCTGCTGGAGATCGGCGAATGCTCCCAGAACGAGCTGGGGCGGCAGGTCGGGATGGATATTGCGACCACCAAGGGGGTCGTGGACCGGCTCCGCGCCAAGGGGCTGATTGACGCGCGGCCAGACCCTTCGGACAAGCGCCGCGCGCTGCTGTCGGTGGCGGAAGAGCATCTGGGCCTGCGCGCGCCGCTCCACGCGGCGGGGCATGCGATTACCGATGCGACCCTCGCGCCGCTGAGCAAGGCAGAGCGGGCCAAGCTGCTGCAGCTGATCCGCAAGCTGACCTGAGGCCCGGCCGCCGTCTGCCGGTTTTCGCCGCGATTGCGGCGATGGGGCGGGCGCTGCGCGGGAAAGTCGTTGACTCGGAAAACGAGCGCTAATTATGTTTGTATACTAACGAAAGCGAGGCAAGGGAGGCAGATCGTGTCATACCTCACGCCGAAGTCCACCGAAGAGGCGCTCGCCCTGCTGGGCCAGGCCGGTGCGGACGTGCTGGCCGGCGGCACCGATTTCTTTCCCTCTCGCGGCACCCGCCCGCAGACGCGCAGCATTCTCGACCTCGGGCAGATCGACTCCCTGCGCGGCATCGAAAAGACCGCTAGGGGCTGGCGCATCGGGGCGATGACCACGTGGAGCCAGATTCAGCGCGCCGACCTGCCCCCGGCGTTCGATGCGCTGAAACGCGCGGCGCGCGAGGTCGGCTCGGTCCAGATCCAGAACCGGGGCACCATCGCCGGGAATCTCTGCAACGCCTCTCCTGCCGCCGACGGGGTGCCGCCCCTGCTGGCGCTCAACGCCGAGGTCGAGATCGGATCGCCCGGGGCAACCCGGCGCGTGGCGCTCTCGGACTTCGTGACCGGGGTGCGGCGCGTGGCTCTGTCGCCCGGTGAACTGGTGCTCGCGGTGCATGTCCCGTCGCTCCCGGACGATGCGGTCAGCCACTTCCTGAAGCTCGGAAGCCGCCGATACCTCGTCATTTCCATCGCCATGACCGCGGCGGTCCTCGAACTGGACGGGCCGCGCATCGCCACGGCGCGCGTCGCGGTGGGAGCCTGTTCGCCGGTGGCGCAACGGTTGCCAGGGCTCGAGGCGGCGCTCGTCGGGCTGACCGCTGCCGAGGTCGCGGCCCTGCCAGTCGTGCCGGAGACCCACCTTGCCCCGCTGGCGCCCATCGCGGATGTGCGCGGCTCGGCCGCCTACCGGATGCGGGCCGTCGCCGATCTCTGCCGCCGTACCGTCATCGCCGCGATGACCGGAGGGACCACCGATGAATAAGCCGATGCAAGAGGTTCTGACCCGGTTCGACCTGAACGGCGAGGCAGTTCAGGTCACCCCAGCCACCGGGGAACGCCTGTCACAGAGCCTGCGCGAAAGGCTCGGGGCGCGCGACGTCAAGGTCGGTTGCGACGCGGGCGACTGCGGCGCCTGTACCGTCCTGCTCGACGGGGCGCCGGTCTGCGCCTGCCTCGTCGCGACACAGCAGGTCGAGGGCTGCAGCGTCGAAACACTCGCCGGACTTGCCGAAACAGACTCTGTAGCGAGCCGTCTGGCCGAGAGTTTTCAGGATCACGGCGCCGCGCAATGCGGGATCTGCACGCCGGGGATGATGGTCTCTGCCGTGGCCCTGCTGCGCGAGACACCGGAGCCGACCGAGACCCAGATCCAGGATGCCCTCGGCGGAGTGCTGTGTCGCTGCACCGGATACCGCAAGATCATCGACGCCGTTGCCGCCGTGCCGTCGCGGCTCGACGGGCAGGGCGGCATCGGCGGCTCCATTCGTCGGCTCGACGGTCTGCCCAAGGTGACGGGGCAGGAGGCTTTTGGTGACGACGTGGCCCCGGCCGGAACGCTGGAGGTTCGGCTCATCCGTTCCCCCTATCCCCATGCCGCCTTCACGCTTGGCGATCTCGAAGGATGGCAGGCAACGCAGCGCGGGATAGAGGCGGTTCTGACCGCGGCGGATGTGCCGGGGCGCAACCGCTTCGGCGTGATCCCCGCCTTCGTCGACCAGCCGGTCTTTGCCGAGGGGGTTACTCGCTTTCGCGGCGAGGCCGTCGCGGCCGTGGTCGGCACGCCGGAGGCGATCCGGGCCCTCGACCTCGACGCCTTCCCGGTGACATGGACCGAGCGTCCGGCAACGCTCGATATCGTCTCTGCACAGGCCGATGGCGCGGCTCTGCTGCACGAGGACCGCGCAGGCAACGTGATGTGTGGCGGCTTTGTTGCCCACGGTGACGCCGATGCGGGCCTTGCCGCGGCGGATATCGTGGTCGAGGGGCACTTCCAAAGCGGTTTCGTGGAACATGCCTATATCGAGCCCGAGGCCGGTTTTGCGCAGGTTGTGGACGGCAGGCTGGAAATCCACGCCTGCACGCAGGCGCCGGTGATGGACCTCGAGTCGATGGAGGATATCCTCGGCATGGAACGGGGCCAAATTCGCATTGTCCCGACTGCAGTCGGGGGCGGTTTCGGCTCTAAACTGGACATTTCGGTGCAACCTTACCTCGCGCTCGGGGCGCTGAAGACGGGCCGGCCGGTCCGTCTGGCCTACAGCCGGGTCGAGTCGATGCAATCGACGACCAAGCGGCACCCCTCGGATATCCACCTCAGGATCGGTGCGACCCGCGACGGCAAGTTGAGCGGCTTTTCCTTCTACGGCGAATTCAACACCGGGGCCTATGCCTCCTGGGGCCCGACCGTGGCGAACCGGGTGCCGGTCCATGCCTCGGGGCCCTACCGGATCGCCGATTACCGGGCCGAGGCCAAGGGCATCCACACCCATTGCCCGCCCTCCGGTGCGTTCCGGGGCTTTGGCGTTCCGCAATCCGCCATCGCGCAGGAATCCCTGTTCGACGAACTGGCCGGACGGCTCGAGATGGATCCGCTCGACTTCCGCCTCCTGAACGTTCTCGAAGACGGCCAGCCGACGGTCTGCGGGCAGGTCTTCCAGCAGGGCGTCGGCATCCGCCAGTGTCTCGAAGCCTTGCAACCGGCATGGCGAACCGAACGCGCGGCTGCCGAGGCCTTCAACGCGGCGCAGACCGGGCCGCTGCGGCGCGGTGTCGGGATCGCTTCGGGCTGGTACGGTTGCGGCAACACCTCTCTGCCCAACCCCTCGACCATCCGGGCCGGGGTACTGCCGGATGGCACCGTAGTGCTGCACCAGGGCGCGATGGACATCGGACAGGGGGCCAATACCGTCATCGCCCAGATTTTCGCGACGGCGCTGGGTGTGTCTGTCGAGACGATCCGGATCGTCGGCCCGGATACCGACATCACGCCCGATGCTGGCAAGACATCCGCGTCCCGGCAGACCTTCGTGTCGGGCAACGCCGCGCGGCTCTGCGGGACGGCGCTGCGCTCTGCTATCCTGCGGTCCGTCAACGCGGGGGACGAGGCCGCGCTGAACTTTGGCGGGGGCCAGATCCATGTCGCCGGGACCGGCGAAGTCCACGAGATCGCGCTGGGTGACCTGCAACAGGGCGACCTCGGCTATGTTTTCGAAGCCGTGGAGAGCTATGACCCGCCCACCAAGCCGCTCGACGCGAACGGTCAGGGCGAACCCTATGCCCAGTTCGGCTATGCCGCGCATCTCGCCGTGATCGAGGTGGACACCGCATTGGGCACCATCCGCCCGCTCCGCTTTGTCGCCGCCCATGACGTGGGCCGGGCAATCAACCCGATGCTGGTCGAGGGGCAGATCCACGGCGGTATCGCGCAGGGCCTCGGGATGGCGTTGATGGAAGAGTTCATCCCCGGGCGCACCGAGAACCTGCACGACTACCTGATCCCGACCATCGGAGACATTCCCCCGATCGAGTCGGTCATCGTCGAGGTACCGGATGCGCACGGGCCCTATGGCGCCAAGGGGCTTGGCGAACATGCCCTGATCCCGACGGCTCCGGCCCTGCTGAATGCCATCGCCCACGCCACCGGCACCCGTATCACCCGCGTCCCGGTGACGCCGTCCAGACTGAGCGCCGCGCTGAGGGGAGACACCGATGAGTGAAGCCGCCCGACAGATGCCCGAGAAGATCCGCTGCGACGCCTGCCCGGTGCTCTGCTACATCGCCGAGGGCCGTTCGGGTGCCTGCGACCGCTACGGCAACGAGGGCGGCAGGCTAGTCCGGCTCGATCCGCTGACCATCATCGAGAGTGCCATCGACAAGGGGGTGCAGGCCGTTCCCTTCCTCGCCGGAACCGAGGGCAACGACTGGGACGGTACCATCGTCCAGCCGCAGCGCCCCTTCGTGACGGCGGTCGGCGCCGGGACGACCTATCCCGACTACAAGCCCGCCCCCTTCATCGTCAGCCAGACGGTGGACGACGCCGACATGGTGACCGTGGTCACCGAGGGGATCTTCTCCTACTGCGGGGTGAAGGTGAAGATCGATACCGACCGCTTCATCGGCCACGAACGCGCCGTGGTCAGGGTGGAGGGCGAGCCGGTGGGCCACGTGATGACCAGCGAGTACGGCTCGCGGATGCTGACCCTGGGCGGGGTCGAACACCTGACCGGCGGCTCCAAAAAGGAAGGCCGCGTCACCTGCGACACGCTCCTCAAGCTCTGCAACCGCGAAGCGGTGGAGGTCTCCATCGACGACGGGGCGACCGTGGTGGTGCAGGCGGGCAAGGCACCCATCGTCAACGGGGTTGAAGAACACCTGATGCGCGTCGGCTGCGGGTCCGCCGCTATCGGCATGTTCGCCTCGCAATGGGCGCCGCACACCGACGAGGTGATCGTGGTCGATGACCATATCACCGGCGTCCTGTCGGAGCATCAGGCGGGCAAGATGCTCGACGTGCCGCCGACAGGTATCAAGATCAGCGGCCGCCGGTCCACCCCAGGCCGCTACTTTCAGGTGGCGAACCCGGGCACCGGCTGGGGCGGAACCGACATCGACGATCCGCTCTCCATCCTCAAGCCCGCCGATGGCAAGATCGCCTGGCCGGGCCTGCGCCTGCTGATGGTCTCGACGACGGGCGAACACTCGGCCTATTTCGAACTGGACGAGGCCCTGCAGCCGGTGGCGAAGCCCATGCCGGAGGTGCTGCGCAAATCCGTCGAACGGGTCGCCGAGAACTGCGAACCCTCGATCTGCTCGGTGCTTTTCATGGGCGGGGCAGGCGGCTCGCTCCGGGCCGGGGTCACCGAGAACCCCGTGCTGCTGACCCGCTCGGTCAAGGACTCGCTGACCCATGTCACCTGCGGCGGGGCCAGTGCCTATGTCTGGCCCGGCGGCGGCATCACGGTGATGGCCGACGTGATGGAGATGCCGTCGAACGCCTTCGGTTACGTGCCGACCCCGGCGCTGGTCGCCCCCATCGAATTCACCATGCGCCTCTCCGACTACATCGCGCTGGGCGGTCACGCGAGCCACGTGCGCCCGGTTTCGGAGGCGATCACCGACGAGGTGCGCCGCGTCAGCCGGATCGACCGCGACGAGGATCCGATGGCGCCGCACAACTATCGCTGGGGAGGCAAGGGCTGAGCCATGCAGGGTCCGGTGGCGGCATTGCTGGACGGGGGGGCGCGGCTGCATCTGCAGCACGGTCCCATCGACCTGCTGATCACCGCCGATACCGACCCCGATGCGCGCGCCCGCGCCTTTCATGTCGCCCGCGACCGCTTCGCCTCGGTGCTGGAAGAACTCGTGGCGGAACTGCCCGCGTTGCGCACGCCCATGACCGCAGAAACGCCACCGCCGCAGGGCGCCGTCGCGCTCCGGATGCACCGCGCAACCAGACCCTATACAGGGCTTTTCGTAACGCGCATGGCCGCCGTCGCCGGGGCCGTGGCGGACGAGATCCTCGCGGCGATGCTCGCCGCCGCACCCCTGCGGCGTGCCTTCGTGAACAACGGCGGCGACATCGCGCTTCACCTCGCGCCGGGCGAAACCTGCCGCGCCGCGATGGCAGGCGTAACGGGGGCCGACCTCGGCCGCGTCACCATTGCTGCCTCCGACGGGATCGGCGGCATCGCCACCAGCGGGTCTGGCGGTCGCAGCCTGTCGTTCGGAATCGCGGACAGCGTGACCGTGCTCGCCCGCACCGCCGCCGGTGCGGACGTGGCCGCCACGATGATCGCGAATGCCGTCGATCTGCCCGCGCACCCAGGGATCGAACGCCGCCCCGCCGACCAGCTGCACCCCGACAGCGACCTCGGTCCGCGCCTCGTGGTCACCGCCGTTCCGCGCCTCTCGGCCGAGGAACGCCGGATCGCGTTGCAGGCGGGTTCCGCCCGGGCGCAGGACTGGCTGGCCGCGGGGCGTATTGCCGGTGCGGCCCTTTTCCTTCAGGGAGAACAGGTCGTTGTCGGCGGACAGATGACAGCAGCGACAAGGGAGGTTCTGACGCAAGATGCCAGCGGTTGAAATTCGCAAGACGGTTCTGGTGGTCGAGGAGATTTTTCACGAGGGCGGCCCGGTCGCCGAGGTGCCGCTGCTGCGCGGCGCCTGCTTCGCGGTGATCGCCAACCCCTTTGCCGGGCGGTACGAGCCGGAGATCCAGGGCTTCATGGACGATCTGCGCCCCCTCGGGCTGCAACTGGCCGAGCGTCTGGCCGCCGCGCTGGGCGGTCCTGACCGGATCGAGGGTTACGGCAAGGCCTCGGTCGTGGGCGAGGGGGGCGAGCTGGAACACGGCGCGCTCTGGCATGCGCCGGGCGGTTACGCCATGCGCGAGGTGCTGGGCGGGGCCAAGGCCATCGTGCCCTCGGCCAAGAAGGTCGGCGGTCCGGGTGTGCGCATCGACGTCCCGGTGACCCACGTCAACGCCAGCTACGTGCGCAGCCACTTCGACTCGATGGAGATCGGGCTGAACGACGCGCCGCGCGCCAACGAAATGCTGGTCGCGCTGGTGATGACCACCGGTCCGCGCATCCATTCGCGCGCGGGCGGGTTGGAGGCGGACCAGATCACCGGCGAAGACGGTCTGCGATGAAGGCCGCGATCCGCAAGCTGGTGGTCTGGGTCGAGGAAACCCATCGCGAGGGCGGTCGCGAGATCGCGCCACCCACCCGCAAGGCGGTGGCCGCGGCGGTGATCCAGAATCCTTTTGCCGGGGTCTACGCCCAAGATCTCTCTGACCTCGTCGAGATTGGTGCCGAACTGGGCGACTTGCTGGGCCGTCGTTGTGTCGCCGCGCTCGGCATCCGCCCGGACCAGGCCGAGAGCTATGGCAAGGCGGCCCTGGTCGGGGTGAACGGCGAGCTCGAACACGCGGCTGCCCTGCTGCACCCCAAGATGGGCGCACCGCTGCGCGCGGCGGTCGAGAAGGGGGCCGCGCTCGTGCCCTCCTCCAAGAAGCGCGGCGGCATGGGCCAGGATCTGGACATTCCGCTGGGCCACAAGGACGCAGCCTATGTGCGCTCGCACTTCGATGGCATCGAGATCCGCATTCCCGATGCTCCCCGCGCCAACGAGATCCTCGTGGCCATCGCCGTGACGGACAGCGGGCGCCCGCTGCCCCGCGTCGGCGGTCTGACCGCCGAAGAGGCCGAGGGCAGGGACGGGCTGCGCTAATTGGCATAGCCGCGCACCATCGCCCCTGCGACCAGCGACCAGCCGTCGGCGATGACGAAAAACGCGAGTTTGAACGGCAGCGAGACAATCGCGGGCGGCACCATCATCATGCCCATCGACATCAGCACCGCCGCGACCACGAGGTCGATGATCAGGAAGGGGAGGAACACGAGGAATCCCACCTGAAAGGCGCGGGCGATCTCCGACAGCAGAAAGCTCGGCACCAGCACGGACAGGGCCGCCTCCGGCCCCGGCTCGACCATGTTCACCCCCGGCCGCATCGAGGCGACCTCGTGAAAGGTGTCCGGATCGACCCGCGAGGCCATGAAGGCTCGGAATGGCGCGATCATGCGCGGCAGCGCGACCTCGATCTCGATCTCCTCCTGCAGCACCGGTTCAATTCCATCGGTCCAGGCCTGCTGAAACACCGGCTCCATCACGAAATAGGTCAGAAACAGCGCGAGGCTGACGATCAGCATGTTGGGCGGAGACTGTTGCAGCCCGATGGCCTGTCGCAGGATCGCGAAGACCGTGACCAGAAAGGGAAAACAGGTCACCATCATCAGCAGCCCGGGGGCCAGGCTCAGCACGGTGATCAGCAGGATCAACTGGATCGACCGGGCCGTCAGCGAGCCTCCGTCGCCCAGCGACAGCGTCACTTCCTGCGCCGCCGCGGCCGCGGGCCAGGCCAGCAGCATCAGCGCAACGATCCAGGGCAGCCGGGGCAGTCTCACAGTTCGGACTGCATGTCGGCGATCTCGGTCAGGCGCACCGCCAACTGCCCGGCGTTCTCCCCGTCCATCTCCTCCAGCTGGCCGCGCGCGATCAGCCGGTCGCCAATGTAGAGGTCGACCGGGTCGTCGACCCGTTTGTCCAGCGTCAGCACCGCGTTCTCGCCCATGCTCACGAGGTCGCGGATCAAGGGTCGCGCCTTGCCGACGGACACGATGATCTCAATCGGCACCGAGGTGAACGGATTGCCTCGTACAACGCCGGGTTCGGCCTGGTCATCCATGGCCTGACTCCTTTCTGGTCTGATGGAAGAAGGCATCGACCGCCACCTCGAAGGCTTCGGTCAACCGAGCCGTGTCCAGCCGGGATTCGCTCTCGCCGATGCGCAGATCGGCCTGTCCGGCTTCGAGCGCCGGGTCCTCGCGCACCTTGACCGGCATGGCCAGCTGGTCGCGCAGCAGCGCGCGCACCGCCGCCCCTTCGCCCGGCGCGACGGCGAGGGTGACCGGCTGCGCCACTTCCTCCTCGGTGACGGCGCGAATGCGCTCAAGGATGTGCCCGCCGAACTGCTGCGCGAGGGTCTGCGGCAGCACCCTCTCGACCAGCGCGCGGAACACCGGCTCGGTGCTCAGCATCAGCTGGTTGACCGCCTCGTGATAGGTAAAGGACAGATCCTCGAGGTTGCGCGCCAGTTCGGCCGACACGCGGTTCTGGTCCTCCGTCTGTGCCTTCACCGCGTCCTCCCAGCCGGCGGAATAGCCCTGCTCGAAGGCCGCGAGGCGGAAATCCTCCAGCTCTTCCTCGTCCAGCGTGCGACCGGCCCCCTGTGGCGCACGGAGCGCGCCGAAATCCTCCAGCAGATGAGAGATCGGCATCAGGTCTTCTCTCCGCTGTCTTCAAGCCAGCTCCGCAGGATCTCGACCGTTTCTTCCTGTCGCTCGCCGATCATGTTGCGCAGCCGCTGAACCGGGTCCTCGCCCGCCATGGCAAAGCCGGGCATCCCGCCGCCATCGGCCCCGCCTCCGTTGGCCATGCCAAAGGACGGCAGGCTGTCGAAATCGCCATCGTCGATCTCGCCGGTCAGGGCCGGACCCGCCGCTTCCGTCTCGGCGCCGGGCAGGGCGGGAAAGCCGCCGGTCCCCGGGAGCGCCACGGGCGCGCGCGTCAGGATGGGGCGGAGAACGAAGAGCCCGAGGATCGCCGCGACCAAGGCGAGGAGTCCCATCTGGATCAGGGACATGAGGTCGAGGTTCACCTGCTGGAGCAGCGATTGGCCCGCCGCTGTCCCCAGCGGTTCGGCAGCCGGCAGATCCATCGAACGGATGGTAATGCGGTCCCCGCGTTCCTCCTGGAACCCGACTGCCGAAGCGACGAGGTCGCGCATGGCGTCCAGCTCTTCCGCCGGGCGTTCTGCAAAGACAGTGGCACCGCTCGCGTCGGTGGTCGTCAGCCCGTTGACCAGCACGGCCACGGTCAGGCGTTTGACGGCACCCGGGGCGCGCAGGATCTCGTGTTCGGTCTCCGAGACCTCGTAATTCACCCGCTCGCGCGTTTCGCTAGCCTGGCTGCTGGATCCCTGGTTGCCCGCGCCCTGGCCGTCGGGCAGATTCGAGGCCACGGTCACGTCGCCCGCACCGTCGTTCTTCGCCGAATCCGACTTTTCCTCGGTGTCGGTGCTGATTGCGACGCGGCCCTCCGGGTCGAAACGGCGTTCGCGGATCGATTCGGTCTCGGTCACGGTGTCGACGCTGACCTCCACCACCGCGTTGCCCGCGCCGACGCGGGCCTCGACCAGCCGCTGCACCCGATCGCGCAGCAGTTGCGCGCGATCGTCCCCGCTGGCGGGCCCTTCGGCACTGTCGGCGGGCCCGAGCAGCGACCCGTTGGCGTCGATGATCGCGACCTTGTCGACCGTCAGCCCGCTGACCGCCGAGGCGACGAGGTAGCGCAACGCGTTGGCCTGCGCCTGCGTGATCGGCACCCCCGCAGGCACCACCGAGACCGAGGCGGTCGGCGTCACAGCGCGCTGGAACGGGTTGGATCCGTTGTTGGCGATATGGACCCGCGCCTGCGAGACGAAGGGGCTGGCGACGATGGTGCGTGCCAGCTCCCCCTCCTTGGCGCGCCAGTAGGCGGCATCGAACATCTGCGAGGTGGTGCCGAACCCGTTCAGCTGATCGAGCAGTTCGTACCCCCGGCCACCCGTCATCGGCAGCCCCTCGCTGGCCAGGACAAGGCGCAGTTCATCCCGTTCCGCGGCGGGGACGTAGATCGAACCGCCGCGAATCTCGAACGGAGTCGCCCGCTGTTCAAGCGCGCGCACCACGTCACCCGCCGCGCCGGCCTCCAGCCCGGCATAGAGCAGCGTCATGTTCGGCGCGGTGGCCAGCCGCGACATGGTCATCAGGGTGACTGCGAGCGCCACACCGGCCAGAACGATGATGACACGCCGGCGCATGTCCAGCCCGTTCCAGACATCGAAGATCTTCTGCACGTCAGCCTCCGGTTCGCCGACCTTCTGTTCGACGTTGGCCCAGTCTGGCCGATTGGCCTTAACAATCGGTTAGTTCCTGCAGGGTTATGAAGGACATGCGAGTCAGAAGGAGAGGCCATGACCGACGCCGCTGCAGATCCGCCGGAGGAGGTGCCGGCCAAGTCCGGAAAGCTGCCCCTGATTCTGGGGCTGGTGCTTGCGCTTGTCGGGGCGGGCGCGGGCTTCTTCGCCGTGTCGTCCGGAATGCTGCCACTGGGCGGTGCATCGCATGACGCCGCGGAGGGGCAAGCGGGCGACAGCCACGGCGCCGCCGGGGAGTCCAAAGACGGAGATCACGGCACGGGTGAGGACCTCTCCCGCATCGCATTCGTTCCGCTCGACCCCATCGTGGTGTCGCTCGCGCAGGGCGGTCAGCTCCAGCATCTGCAGTTCCGCGCCCAGCTCGAGGTGGAGGCCGCCCGCCGGCAGGAGGTCGAACTGATTCTGCCGCGCGTGATCGACGTGCTGAACGACTACCTGCGGGCGCTCGAGTTCAGCGACCTGCGCGATCCCATGGCCCTGGCGCGGCTGCGTGCCCAGATGCTGAGGCGGGTCCAGATCGTGGTGGGAAAGGACCGGGTGCGCGACCTTCTGATCATGGATTTCGTCCTGAACTAGGAGACGAAGATGGAATTGATGGCAGACATACTGCTGGTCGCGGGGGCGCTCGGCGCGGCGCTCTACTGCTTCGTTCTGGCGCGGCGTCTGAACCGGTTCAACGACCTCGAAAAGGGGGTCGGCGGGGCCGTCGCGGTGCTCTCGGCACAGGTCGACGACCTGAGCAAGACACTGGTCGCCGCCCAATCGGCGGCAGAGGGGTCGCATTCTGTGCTGACCGACCTCACCACGCGGGGAGAGACCGTCGCCGCGCGGCTCGAACTGCTTATGGCCGCGATGCACGACATGCCCGAAGCCCGTGATGCGCCGGGGGTCGCGATACCCAGTCGCCCGACCGTCGCCACCGAAACTGCGCCAAAGCCGCCGCTCCCGGCGACCGAGAGTGTCGAGTCGGGTCTCGTGTTCACGCGACGCGCCCGTGGCGGGGCGGCACGACGATGAGCGGGCGAGGGCAGCGCGCCCGAATCCGCCGAACGCGGTTCGGCGCCCTGTTCTGGGTCGCGTTCATGTTTCTCGGCTCTGCCCTGCTGCGCCTCGGACTCGAGACCGCGCCGGCAATTGCGCGTGAGGCGATGCAGCCCGATCAAGGCGACGCACCCGCCGCTCATCATGCAGAGCAGGGTTCGGGCAGTGACGCGGAACTCGACCAGTTGATGCAGGCTATGAAAGCGCGCGAAACACGGGTCGAGGCGCGGGAAAAACAGATCGAGGAGCGGTTGAAGGCGCTGCGTATCGCTGACCAGAAGATCAGCGAAAAGATGACCGCACTGACCGAAATGGAAAGCGCGCTTCGCGAAACGCTCGCCCTTGCCGATGGCGCCAGCGAGGCCGATCTCGCCCGCCTCACCTCGGTCTATGAAAAGATGAAACCCAAGGACTCCGCGGCCCTGTTCGAAACCATGGACCCGGCCTTTGCCGCCGGGTTCCTGGCGCGGATGAGGCCGGATACGGCAGCCGGAATCATGACCAGCCTCAGTCCGGATGCGGCCTACACCATCAGTATCATATTGGCGGGTCGGAACGCCTCGGTCCCGAAGGAATAGCGCGCGAGGAGTGTCATCCTCAGGCTTTGTTAATGCGAAACGGCGAGACTGCGACAAGGCAGGTTCGGGCGGAGACTCTGGATGATCGGTATTATCGGAATCGTGGTGATCTTCGTGATGGTCTTCGGCGGCTACCTGCTGGCTGGAGGCAAGATGGCGATCATCATCAAGTCGCTGCCGTTCGAACTCATGATGATCGGCGGCGCCGCTGTCGGTGCCTTCCTGCTCAGCAATGACGGGGCGGCGGTCAAGCATACGCTCAAAGACATCGGCAAGGTGTTCAAGGGCCCCAAGTGGAAGCCTGACGATTACCGCGATCTGCTATGCCTGCTCTTTGCCTTGATTCGCATGGCGCGGCAGAACCCGGTAGCCATCGAACAGCACATCGAAGAGCCTGATGCCTCCTCGATCTTCTCCAAGTACCCCCGGATTCTCAAGGACCGCGAAGCGATCGACCTGATCTGCGATACCATCCGCTCCGCCTCGATGAATTACGACGATCCCCACCAGGTCGAGGAGGTGCTGGAAAAGCGGATCGAGGCCAACCTGCATCACGCCCTTCATTCCAGCCACGCATTGCAGTCGATCGCCGACGGTCTGCCCGCGCTCGGGATCGTGGCTGCCGTGCTCGGGGTCATCAAGACGATGGGGTCCATCGACCAGCCGCCGGAGGTGCTCGGCAAGCTGATCGGTGGGGCGCTGGTCGGCACCTTCCTGGGCGTATTCCTCGCCTATGGAATGGTCGCGCCCTTCGCCACCAAGGTGAAGGCGGTGATCGAGGAGGACGCGCACTTTTACCAACTCATTCGCGAGGTGCTGGTCGCGAACCTGCACAACCACGTGGCCGCGATCTGCATCGAGGTCGGACGCCAGAACACGCCCTCCCACATCCGGCCGGGCTACTCCGATCTCGAAGAGGCGCTCAAGGCAGCCAAGCAGGACGCGGCATGAACGCAACCGGCCAGAGGGGTGCGCAACCGCGTGTCTGGTCGCTTGGTTCGGCCGCGGCGTTGCTGTGGATCATACTGTCCGCCGGTCCGCTCTCTGCCCAGTCCATCCGGTTGCGTGCGGGCGAACATGAGGGCTTCACGCGGTTTACCCTGAACCTTCCGTCTGGGGCGAACTGGGCCTTGGAGCAGGGGCCCGGCCAAGTTACCCTGGTCCTTGATCGGCCGGGGTTTCGTGCCAACATCAGTTCGACCTTTTCCCGAATCCCCCGCACCCGTGTGCGCGATGTCGTGCAGCCTCCCGGCGGCGGACGGCTCGAATTCCTGCTCGGTTGCGACTGCCAGGTCGAGACTTTCATGACCTCCGGGCGACTCCTTGTACTGGATTTCAAAGGTCGCCCGGGGAGCCGTCCGAAGAAGCAAACGGGCGTTCCTTCATTGGCCGCCAGCTTTGGCGCGACGCCCTACCGCTTCCGTATCGAGCCCATTTCGGACGGTCTGCAGGTTGGTATGGGGGAAGTCGACTCCCTCCCCGAGGTGGCGTCGCCCCGTCCAACCGAAACCGCATCCGGCAGCCAGAAGCCGCTGCCTCCACAGGTTCTCTCTTCCCGGGTGGCGGGAGGCCCAGACGAAGAACCTTTGCCGCCACCCGGCCGGCTCGCCGCGATTGGCGAAATGGAAGCTCGCTTGCTCCAACAGATCCGGCGCGCCTCGGGTCAGGGCCTGCTTTTGCCCCAGCCGGGTCCGCTGTTGCCCGATCTGACGCAATCGGTTGCGAGCGGGGAGGAAGAGGCCGAACCGCCCCCAGATGCGTCAGAGGTCAAGACCTACCCAGCACCGGCCGGGGACGAAAACCTTGTTGTCGAGACCGCCATAGACCGTGACCTGGCCCAAGTGGCAGATATGCTCGGTGCCGGTTTGCCCGCGGATCGCTGTCTGCCGGACGAGTCACTCGCGCTTCACCTTTGGGCCTCCGACGCGCCCTTTGCCGAACAGATTGCCGGGCGTCGTTCAGCGTTGATCGGCGAGTTTGACATGGCCGATACCGCTGCGGTGCTCGGCCTCGCCCGCAACTACATCGCCTTCGGCTTCGGCGCGGAGGCGATGCAGACCCTCGAGATGATCGGCACCGATTCACCCGATACGGCCGTCCTGCGCACGATGGCGCAACTCCTCGACGGTGGTGCGGTCGCTCTCCCGAATGCCTTTGCCGGCATGGCGGGTTGCGATACCGATGCCGCCCTCTGGGCGCTGTTGTCAGAGCCCGATCCGCGAGAGCCGGTGAACGACGCGGCTGTCCTGCGAGCCATCAACCGACTGCCCTCCCATATCCGGGAGCTGCTGGCGCCCGATCTGGCCCGCCGCTACGTGCAAGCGCGGCGGCGCGATATGGCAGAGGCGATCCTGCGGGCGGTCGATCGGATCAACGATGAACCGACGCCCGCGATGACGATGGCCGCAGCGTCGGTGGCACGCGTCGAGGGCGATACCAAAGCGTCCGATCGTCACCTGGGACAGGTAATCGAGACGGCTTCGGAACTGTCGCCCGAGGCGCTTGTCGCACTGGTTCGCAGCCGGTACAGGTCGCACGCAACGCTCAAGCCAGAAACCGCCGGGCTTGTTTCGGCCTATCTAACCGAGCTTCGCAACAGCGCGATGGGTCCGGACCTCAGACAGGCGAACATTCTGGCACTGGCACTGACCGGAGACTTTGCCGAGGCTGCCGAGCAGGTGGCGGCCCTCTCAGAAATGGATGATCGCGCTGCGCAGGACTCGGCGAGGAACGCCGTGCTCGATCTCCTGACCGAGCGGGGCGATGATGTCTCCTTCATGCGATACGGATTGGCGCTGAGCGAAAGGGAAGACCTTCCAGACGATCTCGGCGACAGGATGGCGCGGCGGCTGCTTGATCTCGGCTTTCCCCGTCCAGCCCTTCGGCTTGTTACCGGTTCACGTTCGGATCCTGCGTCGGAAACACGTCGGCTCCTGAGGGCTGAAGCCGCGCTGGCCGAGCAACTGCCGCACGAGGCGCTGATCGCATTGCTCGGGATCGAGAGTGATCGGGGGGTGCAGCTGAAAGCCGAGGCGATGCGCCAGCTGCGCGATGTCTGGAGCGGTGGCGCCCTGCTCCCCGCGACGATTCCTGATCAAGCGGCAACGGCTTGGGCTGCGGAAGAATGGCAATCGGTGCCCGGGCTGGCCGGCCCCGACATCACCAAACTAGTGCCCCGGGCGATCGGCAGAACCGAGCGCAGTGCGGAGGTCTCGCTGCTGCCGCCGCTGGCGCGCGCGCGTGCGCTTCTGAGCGACAGCGGTTCGACGCGAACGGATATCGCGCGGTTGCTCGAGGCAATTGAAATCCCGGGAGCAGGGCCGGACGGCTAGGCCTTTCGAGGGTAAATAACCGAATCTAAATGATTTTGCCCCAGAATCGAGAAGACTCGAAATGCGGAGATTGGCAAAATGCTGGATCGGTACTCAAGCGCGCTTGCGCCTGACGCGCTTTGCCACGCCTCAGAAACCGTTCGATGGCTTGGTTGGGCGCGAGCCATGACTCTCATCATATCGGTGCTCTGCCTCTTCTACGCGGCGACGGATGCGCGCAGTTCCTCCGGACATGCCCGCAGTGACGCCGACCTGTGCGATATCGCAGCGCAGAAAGCCTCACGGCGTTCGGGGGTGCCGCTTGACGTTCTGCGCGCCATCACGCGTACGGAAACCGGGCGGCCAGCAAAAGGAGTGCTGCAGCCCTGGCCTTGGACGGTCAATATGGAGGGCGCAGGTCATTGGTTTGACGACGAAATCAAGGCCAGACGCTATGTCGAACAACAGTTCTCACGCGGGGCCCGAAGCTTTGACGTGGGTTGCTTCCAGATCAATCACAAGTGGCACGGTGCAGCCTTTCGAAACTTCGAGGAGATGTTTGACCCACAGCGCAATGCGGACTATGCGGCGCGCTTTCTGTCCGAGCTTCACGAGGAGTTTGGCGACTGGACGCGTGCGGCAGGGGCTTATCATTCACGCACGCGCCAATACGCCAAGCGCTACGAGGATCGTTTCGATCGCATCCTTGGCCACCTGTCCGCCATGGCGACGACCCGAGAGCTCCGCAGCGAAGCTGAGTTCGGACCTCCGCAAGCACTGAATCTCGACCGGCGGCTCGTACCCGTTCTCTTTGACACGGGCAACGGCCGAACGCCGCAAACGAATGTCAGACCGTCAGGGGTGATGGGTTCCCTGGCGCCGCTCGGCAATTCGGTGCGGGCCTTCATCGCGCTGGATTAGGGGACCATGTTGCCAAGAATCGCAGCACAGGACCTTTTCAGCCCCACGGTGCTCCTCGCGCTGGCCCTGATGGCGGTCATTGTGATGATGATCCTGCCGATGCCGGCCTGGGTGCTGGACGTTGGCCTTGCGGGATCGTTCTCCCTCGCGATCCTGATCTTCACCGTGACGCTCTTCATAGAAAGACCACTGGATTTCTCGGCCTTTCCTACGGTCCTGCTCGCCTCACTCATGCTGCGGCTATCGCTCAATGTTTCCTCGACCAAGCTGATCATCGGCCAGGGGCATACCGGCCCCGGTGCCGCGGGGGACGTGATCGAGGGGTTTGCCAATTTCATCATGGGCGGCAGCGTTTTCCTTGGTCTTGTCGTCTTCGGTGTGCTGCTGATCGTCAACTTCATGGTCATCACCAAGGGTGCGGCCCGTATGGCGGAGGTTGGAGCGCGGTTTGCGCTCGATGGCATGCCGGGCAAGCAACTCGCGATTGACGCCGACATGTCCGCAGGGGCCATCGATCATCGCCAGGCCAAGGCGCGGCGTGAGCTCGAACAGCAGGAGACGACCTTCTTCGGGTCGCTCGATGGCGCCTCGAAATTCGTCAAGGGCGACGCGGTCGCGGGCCTCCTGATCACCCTGCTGAACCTGGTGATGGGCCTGATCATGGGCATTGTCGTGCATGGCATGCCGATTGGCGCGGCGTTCGAGACCTACGCCATCCTGACGGTCGGCGATGGCCTCGTCACCCAGATCCCGGCTGTGATCATCTCCATCGCGTCCGCCCTTTTGCTGGCCCGCGGCGGCACGCTTGGGGCGACAGACCTCGCCCTGTTGGCCCAGCTCGGCCGTCACCCTGCGGCGCTTGCGACGGTGGCGCTGCTGATGGTCCTGTTTGCACTCGTCCCGGGCTTGCCGTTTCTGCCGTTCATCCTCGGCGCGTTGATCCTGGCGCTCGCCGCCTGGTCGTTGCGCCGCCGCGCCCACGGTCTCGCCGCCGCCGAGGATTCGCGCGCCACCGAAGCCGCCATGCCCGCGCCAAAGGCGCTGGGAGATGTGCTCGACCTCGACGATGTCCACGTCGAGTTTGCGCCTGACCTCGTCGGCATGGTCCTTGATCCCGGCACCGGGCTGGACGCGCGGATCGCTAACATGCGCACCCATGTCGCGATGACATATGGCCTGATCCTTCCCGACATTCGCCTGACTGACCAACCCGAGCTGCAGATCGGCGAATATCTGATCCGGGTTCAGGGCGTCGAACAGGTTCGCGGCACGCTCCACCCCGATCTCGTGCTGGCCCTGATGCCAGGCGCGCAGGACGATCTTCCCTCAGGCACCGATGTGTCAGAGCCCGTCTACGGCGCGCCGGCGCGCTGGATCTCGCCCCGTCACCAGGAATCCGCCGCCGTGAGCGGGGCCACGATAGTGACGCCGCCCGAGATCTTGGCGACTCATCTCCTTGAGGTCATCAAGCTCAATTTCGCACGGCTCCTCACGCTCAAGTCGCTGCGACGGTTGCTGGCAGAGATGACCCGCCTTTCCGACCCCGACCGGTCCGAGGCCAATCGAAGGCTGCTGGATGAGTTGATCCCCGACAAGGTGCCAATTGACACGTTGCACGCCGTCCTGCGCCTGTTGTTGGAGGAACGGGTGTCGATCCGGAACCTACCCCTGATCCTCGAATGCATCGCCGAGGCGCGTTTGCAGACGGTTCAGCCCGAGCTGCTCTGCGAGATCGTGCGCCAGCGTCTCGGCTTCCAGCTCGTCGCGGAAATGCGGCGCGCCGACGGAAGCATTCCGCTGGTTCAACTCGCGCCCGAGTGGGAGGAGACGTTTTCGACCTACCAGGTGGAAACCAAGGTGGGGGCATATGACATCGCGCTGCCCCCAGACCTGTTCAACCGACTGGCCGAGGGCGTCGCGGTGCGCCTGTCCGACAGCGCCGAACAGGGGGTGTTTCCAGCGCTGGTCACGTCCAGCCGACGACGAAGGTTCCTGCGCACCATCATGCGCGCGCGTGGCCTGACGAACCCCGTCCTATCCTTCGACGAGATCGGGTTGGAGGCGCGCCCGGCCCTTGTCGGCGTGGTCCCGGCGTGACGGGGAACGCGTTGGACCTGATTGGTCAGGTGGATGTCTGGGTCTGGCAGGCACTGGCGGTGTTCCTGCGCTGTGGTGCGGTAGTGGCGCTCATGCCGGCCTTTGGGGAGCGAAGCGTTCCGATGCGCGTCAAGCTCGGCCTCACAATGGCGCTGACCGCTGTGGTCGCGCCGGGCGCACCCGATGCCCCTCTTAAATCCTTGATAGAAGTGTCAATTCCGTTCTTCCTCTACTTCGCGTGTGCCGAGGCTGTTACGGGCCTTTTTCTCGGTCTGACCCTCCGGCTCTTCGTCCTCGTGCTGCAGACGGCCGGGTCGATGGCGGCGCAATCGACATCGCTCGCGCAGGTGCTGGGTGGCGCGGCGGCAGAGCCCTTGCCGGCCGTCGGCTACGTCTTGGTTGTCGGAGGTCTTGCTCTTGCGGTGATGGCCGGCCTGCACGTTGACGTGGCACGATTCCTGCTTGCGTCCTACGATCTCGTGCCTGTGGGCCGTTTCCCCTCGGTGGCTTTGGTCTCGGAAGGCGGTCTTGCGCAGGTAGCCGGCTGCTTCGGACTCGCCTTGTCCCTCGCCGCGCCATTCGTGATCGCCTCGCTGCTCTACAACCTGACCCTCGGCGTCATCAATCGGGCTATGCCGCAGCTGATGGTGGCCTTAGTCGGCGCTCCGGTGATCACATGCGGGGCGCTGGTCACGCTGATGCTCTGCGCCCCGATGATCCTGCTGGCCTGGCGCGAGGCTCTCATGACATTCCTCGCCAATCCCGCGGCCATGCCGCGATGACCGAGTCCGCTGCCGACAAGACCCACGAGCCGACGCAACAGAAGTTGTTGAAAGCCCGAGAAAAAGGGGATGTGGCACGCTCGACCGACCTGCTGGTCGCGGCCTCCTATGCCGGGCTTTTGTTGACGATCATCGCGCTCGGGCCGGGCATGGCAGGTGACGTGGGATCGATCCTTGCAGCGATGCTGGACCGAAGCGAGAGCCTCTCGGCGCAGGTGTTGCAGGGCCCTGCCTTCCGACCGGTTGGGGGGCTGCTGACCAGCATCGCCACAGCCATTGCGCCACTGTTTGCCGGGCCCGCCGCCCTCGTGCTTGCGGCCCTTCTGGCGCAGCGGGCTCTTGTTTTTGCGCCGTCCAAGCTGGTCCCGAAACTATCCCGTATATCTCCGGTCGCAAATGCGCGGAACAAGTTCGGTCGCTCGGGCCTGTTCGAGTTCGCCAAGAGCCTCGTCAAACTTGTGCTCTATTCCGTCTGCCTCAGTTTCTTCCTGCGCCAACGCCTGCCCCTGATCTTCGGCACGGCGGGGGCCGATCCCCGCGCCGCGTCGGTGGTCATGGCAGACCTTTCTACCCGGTTCCTGACGCTTGCCCTGGCGGTCGCGATCTGTCTGGGGGGAGTCGACGCGGTTTGGCAGTTCTTTGATCTTCGACGCCGAAATCGGATGACCCGGAAAGAGCTGACCGACGAGGCACGCGAGGCGGAAGGGGATCCGCAGATGAAGCAGCAACGCCGGTTCCGGGCCCAGACGATTGCAACCTCGCAGATGATCGCCGAGGTCGCCAAGTCGGAGGTGGTCATCGTCAACCCGACCCACTACGCCGTGGCCCTGCGCTGGAGCCGCGCGCCCGGGTCCGCGCCGGTCTGTGTCGCCAAGGGCGTGGATGAAATGGCCATGGCGATTCGGCGCGCGGCAGAGGCTGCGGGCGTGCCGGTTCAGCACGATCCGACAACGGCCCGGGCGATCCACGCGACTGTTCCGCTCGGGCAGGAGATCGGGACCGAACTCTATGCGCCGGTGGCCGCTTCCATCCGCTTTGCCGAGGACATGCGGCGCCGGGTGCGGGAGGGTCGTTGATGGAGAGGTCACGGTTGGAAGTACTGCGCGAGATCGCGGCGGCGAAGTACCTGCAGGAATACCGCGTCATCGCGGCTCTTCTGGCCGAGGAGGTGCGGTTGCGCCGGGCCCTGGCTCAACTTGATCGTCAGGTCAGGACCGCTCATACGACTTTGGCGGATACAGTCGGTGCACAAAGCATCGGTGGGGATGTGCTGTGGCAGGTCTGGGTGGGGCGCACGCGCCGCGATCTCAACCTCCAGCTTGCGAAGGTGATGGCCAGCAAGGAGCCCGCGATGGCGGGCCTTCGGCGCAGTTTTGGCCGCCGGGTCGCCCTCGACCGGCTGATCGTCAGTGAGGCGGATGGGCGCAGGCGGATGGCGGCCCGCAGGTTTGAACAGGACCTGATCGCGTTTCGCAGTTAACCGAATTTGCGAGGTCAGCTGTCCTGTCGGCCGATGTCTGTGATCAACACGTCCCGGATGTCGTTGCCCATCTCCTTCCGGGCAACCTCGCGCAGGGCGCCGCGCAACAGGTCGAGGCGGTCGGCCTGGGTAAAGCTTCCGCGAAATCCGCCCATGCTGGCATGATCGAAGAGCACCCGAAGGAAGAGATCGCGCAGCTTCGGTTCGCGCGCGTGCATCCTCTCCTTCAGGTTCGGCCCGGTCTCGAGGCTGAGCGAGAGGACGATCATCGAGGTGACCCTGTCATCCTTGACGAGGGGCACGACGAACTGGCCGGTCATCTTGAAGAACTCCGAGTCCGGCGCGCTGACCGGTATCTGGGAGGAGGAATGCGTCTCATCCGGGGGTTCAACATGCGAGTCCCCTCCGCCGCTGGTCGGCGCATGATCTGCGTTCTCTTCCGGCGCGTGATCGTCTGCTTTGGGCGGGGCAAGAACCAGGGCGACCCCGATGCCGGCCCCGGTTCCAATCAGGAGCAGAACGAGAGGCAGGAGTTTCTTCAGCATGTCGAGGTCTCAGAACGGGAGGATGGCATCGAGGATCTGCTGGCCGTACCGGGGCTGCTGCACGTCGGTGATCTGGCCGCGTCCGCCGTAGGAAACCCGCGCCGACGCGATCTTGTCGTATGTGACCACGTTCTGGCGGGTAATGTCCTCGGGGCGGACATAGCCAGACACCAGCAGTTCCCGGATCTCGAAATTGACACGCAGTTCCTGCGACCCGGCGATCTTCAGGACGCCGTTGGGCAGCACATCGGTGATGGTCGCGGCGACGCGCAGGGTGAGCTTCTCGTTGCGCGACACCGACCCCTGACCGCTGCTCTGTGCGCCCGAGCTGAGTTCGACCGCATCGGCGGAGGACGCGCCTTCGGGCAACCTCCGGTCCAGCCGCTGGGGCAGGCCCAGAAGTTGCGGCATCCCCAGCGATTCCGAGGCATTGCGCGACCGCGAGGTGCCGTTCGATATCTCGGCGCTCTCGTCGATTTCGATCACCACGGTCAGGATGTCGCCCTTGGCGACGGCGCGGCGGTCGCCCAGCAGGCTCTGCCGCTCGCGACTCCACAGCGAAGCACCATCGACCGTGCGCTGGACCGAGGCGGTCAACGGCAGGCCGGGCCACAGCATGGCCACCTGCTCGGGCGTTTCGGTGTTGGGCGTGAAGGATGGCGGTTTGCCAAGGTGATCGACGCGACTGCACCCGGCAGTCAGCAGCAGGCAGAGGGAGAGGCGGCAATACCAATACATCAGCGGACCTCTATGATTCCATCCGCGCGCACGAAGCCGGTGACGGTGCTGCGCGAGGAAAGGTTCATGACGCGGATCGTTTCGCCCGCCGAGGCGCGGTCGAGTGACCGGCCTTCCGTGGTGATCCGCAGGCCGCCCTGCGCGAAGATCAGCGAGACGATCTGGTTCCTGTCGATGAGGGCGGGCGGGCCGATGTCGCCCGACCGGAGCGGGCGCCCCGGGTAGAGTGCCACGCGCGCCTCCTGTCCCACCGCCTGATCCGGGTGGGTCAGCGTGCCGGGGACGTCGGCCAGCTTGACCGTGATGTCGCCGGGCGCAATCACCTCACGCGCGCGGATCGTGCGCAGCGGGACAAGGACATCGGCAGCCGCCGTCTGCGCGGAGAGCCCGCAGGCCAGGACAAGCGCCCGCATCATCGCACCTGCGTGGTCGCGGCGAGCATCTGGTCGGCCGCCGAAATGACCTTGGCATTCATCTCGTACCCGCGCTGGGCCTCGATCAGCTCGGTCACCTCGCGCACCGCATCGACTGAACTCTCCTCCAGGTAGCCCTGGCGCAGAGTCCCGAGCCCGTCCTCGCCGGGCGTGGAGACGTTGGGCGGACCCGAGGCCTCCGTCTCGGCGAAGAGGTTGCTGCCTAGGGCCTCCAGCCCCTTGGAATTGGTAAACCCGGCGAGGCTGAACTGGCCGATCAGCTGACCGACGGCATTGTCGGCAAAATAGGCATAGACCTCGCCCGCGGCGTTGATCGAGATGCTGCGCGCATCTGCCGGGATCACGATCTCGGGCGCGACCGGGTAGCCGTCGGAGGTCACGATCACGCCATCAGGCGACCGCTTGAGGCTGCCGTCGCGGGTATAGGCCGATTCACCCGATGGCAGAGTCACCTCGAGGTAACCATTGCCCTCGATAGCAAGGTCCAGATCCGCGCCCGTCGCCTCGAGTGCGCCCTGTTCGAGGTGCACCGTGATCGAGGCGGGCCGGACGCCGAGCCCCAGTTGGACCCCCGTGGGCAGCACCGTGCCGTCGGTGGCGTTGATCGTCCCCGCGCGCGCGACCTGCTGGTAGTGCAGGTCGGCAAACTCGGCCCGGCGGGCGTTGTAGCCGGTGGTGTTCATGTTCGCCAAGTTGTTCGAAATGGTCTCGACCCGCATCTGCTGGGCGGCCATCCCGGTGGCGGCAATCCTGAGAGCCCGCATGGCCCCTCTCCTCTAGCTGCGGATCAGTGTTTTTACCGCGTTGCGGATGCGCTGATCCTCGGTTTCCAGAAAACTCTGCCCCATCTCGTAGGCGCGCTGGACCTCGATCATCCGGGCGATCTGAAGCACCGGATTCACGTTTGACCCTTCGAGAAAGCCCTGAATCAGCCGCGCATCCTCGGCGGGAAGGACCCCGGCGGGGGAGTCGAACCTGACGCCGTCCTCGCGTTTCAGCTGCAGCGGATCGGCCGGCAGGTAGAGCCCAACCTGGCCCAGCGGCTGACCATCGGCGCTGATGGTCCCGTCATCGGCGATGGCGACATCCGCTCCGGCGGGCACGAAGACAGGCGCGCCGCCGGCATCGAGGACAGGATGGCCCTCCGGCGTGACAAGATCGCCGTTGGCGCTGGTGGCAAAGCTGCCGGCACGGGTCAGGCGCTGGCCCGCCGGGGTCTGGATCAGGAAGAACCCCTCGCCCTCGATGGCGAGATCCAAGCGGCCGCCGGTTTGCGTCAGGGCGCCCTGTTCCATCGAGGTATTGCGCACCTGCGCGCGGCTCATCGACAGCGAGGGCTGATCAGGCGCGGTGCGGATGTACTCCGAGAACACCAAGCCCTCCTGGCGGAAACCAGTGGTGGCGGCGTTGGCGATGTTGTTGGCCACGATCCGCATCTCGTTCATCAGGCCGCCCTGGCGGGACAGGGTGACGTAGCCGGTGCTACTCATCTCGGAAGCCCTTCGATCAGGGGCAGGATGTTGCCATCGAAAAAGGCGACCAGGGTTTCGGTCATGAAAGACATCGAGACCCAGAAGACAAGGACGATGGCTGCCAGTTTCGGCACGAAGGTCAGAGTCATTTCCTGGATCGAGGTGAGGGCCTGAATCAGCCCGATCGACAGCCCGGTGGCCAGCGCCACGGTGAGGATCGGCAGCGAGATCAGGACCGCAGACCAGAGGCCCTGCCGCAGGGTGTCAAAGAAGAGCCCGTCGTTCAGCATGGGTCAGACCGGCATCCGCAGGATTTCCTGGTAGGCCTCGACCACCTTGTTGCGCACCGTGACCGCGGTTTCGACGGCCAACTCGGTCTGGGTCAGGGCCTGGACCAGCGCGTGGGGATCCGCGTCGCCCGTCATCGCGGCGATCGCGGCCTCCTCCCCGGCGCGCAGGGTAGCGGCGAAATCGCGGGCGGTGTCAGAGACTGCGGCTGCGAGACCCGCGCCGGCAAGGGCGCCGGCGGCATCCTTCGCACGAGCATAATTCTGGCTGGCGGAGAGGCTTCTGATATCCATCTGGGGCTCCGTTAGTTGCGTAGCAGGTCGAGCAGGGCAGAGGACATCTGCCGCGTCTGGTCGAACATCTTGAGGTTGGCCTCGTAACTGCGCTGGGCTTCCCGCGCGTCGGCGATCTCGATCATCAGCTGCACGTTCGACCCCCGGTAATTGCCGCTCGCATCTGCCAGCGGATGGGCGGGGTCATGAATGGTCTCGAGCTCGCTCTGGTCGAGCTTGACGCGTCCAACCTGCACCAGCCCGGCTTCTCCGCCCCCGGTCTCGAAGGGCACGGTCTTGCGCCGGTATCCGGGGGTATCGGCGTTCGAGATATTCTCCGAAACATGTCGCAGCCGGGCGGCCTGGGCCACCATTCCGGCGGCGGAGGCAGCGATGGAACCCGAGAAATCGCTCATCTAACCGCTCCTCAGTTCTGCCGCAGGCTGGCACGCAGGACGTTCATCCCCGAGCGGTAGATGGCGAGGGCACGGTCATGCTGACGCGAGACATCGGCGGCCTTCATCATCTCGGTTTCGAGCGTCACCGAATTGCCGTTCGGATCCCTCTCGGACCTGATTTCCTCCTCGCGCGGGGGCGCGGATCCATCCGACAGCACTCCAACGTGCCCGGCCCGCGTTGTCCGCATCTGGTTGGTCCCTTCGGGCCCAATGAGATCGGCGAAGCGCGTGACATCGCGGGCGCGGTAGCCCGGGGTATCGGCATTCGCCATGTTACGCGCGATCACGGCCTGCCGCTGGCCCGCATGTGTGGCCATCGCGCCGGCCAGGCGAAAGACACTCAGGTCACTGAACACCGGGGTTTCTCCCTCGATCCGTTTCAATCAAGGCTTAACTCCGATTCCTTTAGAAACCGTTCTCAGCACTTGAAGGGGAGTCGATCATGGCCGAAACGGACATGGATGCGCTGAAGCAAGCCATTGAAGATGCGTCGCTTTCCCGCCCAGTCGGCAGAGTGAGGGAAATTTCAGGCGGGGTCGCGCAGGTCTCGGGACTCGCCACGCTGGCCCGGATCGGCGACCGGGTGGAACTCCGCCGCGGCCGGCTTGCGCCGCTTGCAGGAGAAATCCTGCAGATCGAAGGCGACCTCGTGGGCGTCCTGCCGGACACCACGCCTGACGGTGTGGCGCGCGGCGACGCCGTTCTGCTGCAACCACGGCGGCCCTTCGCGCCCGCGGACCATTGGATTGGCCGATTGGTGGACCCGTTCGGCCAGCCGCTCGACGGTGAGCCCCTGCTGCCCGGCGCGCGCGGTGCGGATCTCATGTGTGCCCCGCCCCCGGCCGCGACCCGCCGGCCGCTGGGCGACAGAATCAACACCGGCTATGCCGTGCTCAACACCCTCCTGCCGATCGTCGCGGGCCAACGCCTCGGCCTGTTCGCGGGGTCTGGCGTGGGCAAATCCCGGCTTCTTGCTCAGCTGGCCCGCAACATGGAGGCTGATGTGGTCGTCGTGGCCCTCATCGGAGAGCGCGGCCGCGAGGTGAACGAGTTCGTGACCCGGGTTCTCGGGGGCGAAGGCATGCGTCGCGCGGTGGTCGTCGCGGCGACCTCGGACCAGTCCGCGCTCACCCGGCGCCGCTGTGCCTGGGCGGCCATGTCGGTGGCGGAACACTTTCGCGACACCGGGCGCAACGTCCTCCTGCTGGCGGATTCCGTGACCCGCTTTGCCGAGGCGCATCGTGAAATCGCGGTCGCCGCGGGGGAGGCACCGGCCCTGCGCGGCTATCCCCCCTCGATCGCGCCGCTGATCACTGCATTGTGCGAACGTGCCGGACCGGGTGCGGCGGGGCAGGGCCATATCACGGCAGTCTTCTCGGTGCTGGTTGCGGGGTCCGACATGGAAGAGCCCGTCGCCGATATCCTGCGCGGGGTGCTGGACGGTCACGTGGTGCTGAGCCGGGACATCGCAGAGCGCGGCCGTTTTCCCGCAATCGATGTCGGGCGTTCGGTCTCGCGCAGCCTGCCGGACGCGGCGACCGCCGCGGAGAACACCTTGCTGTCCGAGGCGCGCCGCATGCTGGGAGTTTACGAACAATCGGAGGTCATGATCCGTGCCGGTCTCTACTCCGAGGGCGCCGACCCACGACTGGACAGTGCTGTCCGGCTCTGGCCCGAACTCGACGCGTTCTTCGCGCGATCTGAACCTGGCCAGATCCGCGACAGTTTCGACCGGCTCGACCTGATCCTGCGACGCGCTCTCGGACCCGAAAAGCGCAAGGGCTCCACGCAGGGAGACTAAGGTTATCCCGTCTGCAAGAGTTGAAGCGCTATGGATAGCGGGGAATTCGACTGTTGGAATGCTTCCAGCTGCGATCGGACCAGGTAGAGGTTGGTGAGTTTTTCCAGGGCCTCGGGTTCACTGAACTGCGCCACGCTGTCCGCTCCAGTCAGGCCCGGCGTACGTTGCTGCAGGATTTCGACCTGTTTCTCCAGGTCCATTTGCGCCATTCCATCTGGCAGGCCCAGAGCGGTCTGGAAGAATTCGCGCAATGGCGTAGAGCCGAGAATCCTGTACCAGAGCGTCGCTTCGCTGGCATCATCCGCGGCTAGATCGGGGAGTGCATGTTGGGCATAGAGAGCAACACGCATGGCATTGTCTGCATCGCCGACCGCGACCTCGAATTTGTTCGCGACGCTATCGGCCAGGATCTGCCTCATGCGAGCGGTATCGCCGGTCGTAGGCGTTTCTCCCGGACCAAGGCGGAAAGCCTCGCTCAGTTTGCGATAACGGTCGTCCGCCAGACGGTTTGCCAATGCATCCGGATCGGAGGTGCCATCACCCAACACGCGCTTGAGAAAGTACTTGTTGTCGAGGTCGTCCTGCAGCCCGAACGCGCCAAGCGCAACGCTCAGCAATTGCCGGTCGCTCACAAGGTCTTCCGCGGTCTTCACCTTGCTAATGTTCTCGAGGAAGTAATCGGTATGGCGTTGCAGTTGGGCCGATTGCTGGAAGTTCTCGAACTGCAGATTGTAGGTGCGTTGCAGAAAACGCCATGCAACCAGACCAGTTCCGGCGACGACGGGTTGGTAGCTCATGATGGCCGGGCCGCAAGCAGGCGATCTTCACGGGGCATCAGGCTGCGCAGGGCCTTGAGGCATCGATAGTATTGCCGGTCGATCAGGGCACGCGTCGCCTCGGTCAGGGTGCGGCGGCTGTCGGGATCGGTAAAGACCTGGCTCAGTTCCTCGATACTGCGCAATAGCGACAGCTGTGCATCCTCGGGATTGCTGTCGCCGGTCAAGACCAACTGCGCCGCGTAGCAGACCCGCCTGACAGGAGTCGTTGCTTCGGCAGGATGGATGGCATCCTTAAGTCTCAGGATGTTGGCGTGCGGTGTAACGATGGCCAGCCGGCTTCGACGCTCTCCATTCTCGATCACCGCCCCATTGATCAGAAGTCTTTCCTTGGGCGCGAGTTTAAGCACCAGCCCAGTCATCTCAGGCCGCCTCGCCACGCAGGCCGCGCAGGACGGACTTATTGACCTCGAGAAGCGCCTCGACAGTTGCCTGGCGGGCGAGAATTCTGCCGGTATGGTGATGCGTGAACTCGGCCAGATAGAAAATGCGCGCGCGCAGCTCTTTTGGCAGGGTGTTGCGGTCATCTGCGACTTCGATGGCGAAAATGTTCCAGAGTTTCTTGTTTTCGTGCAGCGCCTGGACCAGAGCGGTGAACCCAGCCGGGCCACGGTCGGCGGCGGCCTGCAGCTTCTGCGTTATTCTTGCCACCGCCTCGTACTCCGAGTTGCGGGCGGTACGGGTCGGGGTCGAAACCGACGAATAGGCACGCCGGGCCTTTGACAAAGCGTTCACGACTGATCCTCACTTGGTTGGCTCGGGCGCTCGCGTCCGGCTGGCTTCGGTTGGCCGGGGCGAAAGTCGCCCCGGCCCTTCGTTTAGCGGAACAGCGACAGGATCGTTTGCGGCGCCTGGTTCGCAATCGACAGAGCCTGGACCCCCAGCTGCTGCTGGGTTTGCAGGGCCTGAAGACGTGCCGAGGCTTCTTCCATATCCGCATCGACAAGAGCGCCAATCCCCGACTTCATCGCATCCATGACCTTGGACACGAACTCCGACTGGTCAGCGATACGCTTGGCCGAGGCGCCGAGCGATGCCGCCCCGTCCACCGCGGTCTGGATATGGGCCTCGATGGCGGTAATGGACGCTTCGGCGTTGGTAGCGTCGCTGACATCGATGTCCGACAGGTCGAGGTTGGATGTGAAGTCCACCGCAGAGACCGTGATATTCGCGGCCGTCACGGTACCACCACTGTCGCGATCGATAGACGACAGGACGGTAAGATCGACACCATCATCGTTCAGCAGGTTCATCCCGTTGAACTGCGATGCGCTGATGATCGAGGTGACCTGGCTCGTAAGTTCGGTCACGTCGGCCGCCAGCTTGGTGTAGTCGACGTTCTCACCGGTTGCCGCGACGACCTTCTCCTTGATCTCGTTCAGCAGGTTGGTGATTTGCTCTGCCCCGGCGAGTGCCACGGCAACCGTGGATTCACCAAGCGACAGAGAGTCGGAGACCGCCTGAAAGCCGGCCACGTCCGATTCCATCACCTTGGAGATGGCCCAGATCGCGGAGTTATCGCTCGCGCTGGCGATATCCTTGCCTGTCGAGATCTCGTTCTGAGTCTTCTCCAGGCTGATGTTGATGGACTTGAGCGTCTGAAGCGCGATCATCGCGCTGTTGTTCGTCAGAATACTCGACATAGAATTTTCCTTTGATCACAGGGGCGCTTTTACGCCCGGTTGATTACCGCCCAACGGCGGTGCAAGCGGCGTTCTGACCTGTGCGATCTTCCTGTTGATCGGTATCGCGCCACCTGACTTTCAGGTGCGGCGTCAGGATCGTTGCAAAGTGCTAAAGGAGTCCTAATCCGGTCGACTTCCATCTGGTGAATTTACCTAAATTCTAGGTCACACGCGCCGCTCCACACTTGCTGCGCTGGTATTCACGAAACTTCTCCGGTGCCCGGCGTTATCATAGATCGCCAGCCCGCTGCGCACTCGGTTCAAAGCCTTCATTCGCTCAGAAACCGACCGGAGTCCTTCGAGTGTTCCCAGAACAAGAACCTGATTTCTCACAATTTTCTTTTGCAACCGACCGAGCGAGACGCGATCTGCGCGCTTCAACAGGTCCATGCGGACGAGCAACCGTTCCTTTAGCGGTGCCAGGCGCGCCAATGCTTCCATTTGGCCTGTCAACAGGGCCTCCCGCTCACGTTCCAGTACATCTTCAAGTTCGTCGACCAATGTGCGTGCAGGCTCATTTGTCATGGGCTCTCTCCACAAGTGCATCGAATAGGACTTCGGCCAGCCCAATTCCCCCGGCCTGCGCCATCAGGCGCGCCTGCTCAATCACCAGAAATGAGCTGAACTGGTCTTCCCCGACACCTCCGGCGGAGGAGCCGGAGGTTCTTGATAAGCCAGCGGCTCTCAGCATCTCAGCCAGAAAATTCGCTTCGAGTTCCACCGCCGCGTTGCGCAACGAATCCTTGGTTTGAGGCAGCGCCGGAGATTGAGATGTGAATGTGTCGGGAATCATATGGTCGCTCGAATTGATCTGATTTTGAGAAGATGACCTGCGACCGGTTAAAATATCGGTAACCCGGATAGGTCATTCTGTGGTGGCACGAGAGAGTTATCGGAACACCATGCAGATCATTCCCGTCACTACGTCAGGTCCGGAGACCTACCAACCGCCGCCGCGGCACTCGACCAGAGATCCGGCGACATCGATCTTCGCGGCACATATGTGTCGAACTCACGGGCAAAGGTCGGAAACTGTGACGTCAGAGGCGAACAGGAACTGAGAGGTTGTTGTTGCGCAACCGGAAGCGAAAGAAACTGCACAAGAAAGCCATGCGTTTGATCAAGAGGAACTAGGAACCAGTCAGGAGCTGAAGGCAGCAGATACCCCCCTAACTCCCGGAGCCGAAGCGCCCCAGATTTCGACTGGCTCAATGAGATCTCCGGCCGCGCGGCACCAAGGCGAATCCGATAATTTGGAGGGGGATAGCGGCGACGCGATAGGTTACTCGAATGAGGTTACATCTGGCGATGCAGGGGTAATTCTACCTGCGAGTGAGGTCAGGCGTGCGCCCGTTGATCGCTCTCAGGGGGACGAATCAAAGCCTGAAACCAGGCTTCTGGCGGAGGCTTTGTTACCGGATAATAAGATGCAGCAGAGCCTTCCTCCTTTGCGGGATGCTGCGCTTTCCTCTTCGAAGCAGGCTGTCGAAAGCGGTTCCGAAGCTTCGATATATCGCGGTCGATCTGCGCATCAGATTATGCCATCTGCGCTGTCCTCTACGTCGGGCTCGGAGCATCCGGCGCCCGGAGTCGTCCCGGAATTGGACTCTGAGACCGTAGGTGCCCGCTTGGAGAACGGGCCAGGCCGAATTCCGCAGGCAACGCAGCCGACAGCAAATATGTCACGCGGAACGAGGCCCGCGGAGAGAGTGCAGTACTCCTTGCAGGACGTGAGGTCCGCGCAAGCCGCCTCCAGTGGAACGAGCGGCGATCTAAGCGATGCGACCTCGCTTGAGGCGGCGAGTCCGAGTTCCGTCAATGCTACGATGTCAGCCTTACGACTTGTCGTGGAGGGTGCACGTTCAAACGCGAGCCCGGAGTCATTCCCTGCTGAAACAAGCTCTCGGGGTGTGGAAGCTTATCAAACCACTGTTGTCACGGCTCTCGAACGAGCTGGGACGGATGTGCGGCTTCACGACTATGGCATTCGGGTGCGAACCGGGAGCTCGGGCACTGGCTCTGCATTGCCGGACGGGAGTCGGGTTTGGTCGGGGAGCGATAGCGTAACAGGTGAAGTGCGAGGCGATGTCGATTCAACGACTCGCGGCGCTGTGCGTGGCGAGTGGCAGTTACAGGCGGCTTTAGGACCGGGATTGTCACCAACCGCAGTGACAATCCGCGCCGATCTCAGCCGAATGCCGACTGCCACCCTTGCCGAAGAGCTGGCGCGAGTGCCGAGGCGAGCGGTCGAAATCTCTCTCAGTCCCGAAGAACTGGGCCGAGTGCACATGACTCTATCGACCCGCGACACGGGTCTTGTCCTAGTGGTCAACGCAGATCGGGCGGATACGTTGGACTTGATGCGTCGCCACATAGACCAGCTGGGACAGGAGTTTCGGCGCATGGGGTATCAGGATATCGGTTTCGAGTTCGGGCAGAGCGGTTCGGAGGGGCGGTCGGAACGTGCGAGCGATCATGTGAACGGTCTGCTGGATGACGCCATAGCGACCAGCGAGGTGCCGGAGATCGTTGTGCCGCGGGCTGCAACACGGCCGAGCGGGGCAGGTTCCGCCGGACTGGACCTGAGGCTCTGACGATGGTTACCGTGACAGATGCCTCGAACTCGACAAGTTCGGCCGGAGCGTCCGCCACGGCCAGTGCGACTACTGTTTCGGACGGGTCGGTGCTGACCTCGGATTTCGAAACCTTCCTCAAGATGTTAACCGCCCAGGCGCGTTACCAGGATCCGCTCGAACCGATCGACTCGACCGAGTTCGCGTCCCAGTTGGCGCAGTTCTCGATGGTCGAGCAGCAGGTCAAGACCAACGAGGTGCTGGATTCGGTGCTAGGGGCGCTCGCGGTGCAAAACGCCGCGGCGCTCTCGACCTGGATCGGGATGGAGGCCCGGGCCAACGCACCCGCGTTGTTCTCGGGGCAGGCGGTTACCCTGGCTCTCGCGCCAGCTTCGACCGCGGATGAGGTTGCCCTGGTTGTCCGGGACAGTGCGGGCACGGAGGTCCAGCGGCAGTCGGTCCCGTTGGGGACCGAGCGGCTGGAATGGGATGGCACCGGCCCTTCAGGCGAAAGCCTGCCGCTCGGGCTCTACAGCTTCGAAGTCGAAAGCCTCCGCGAGGGCGAGGTGATCCTGACCAACGCGGCCGAGGTCTACTCCCGCGTCGTCGAGGCTCAGGCGGGCGAGGACGAGATCGTCCTGCTGCTCGACAGCGGTAGCACCGTTCCGGCCAGCGCCGTCAGCGCGCTGCGTGCCCCATGACGTTACTCGGCGGCGTCCACATCTGCGTTGCTGTCGTCGATGACGTCGCTGCGACCGACCGAGACGTAGCGCTGGAAGCCTGCGCGGCGGGCGTCCCTGGCAGAGTAGATGTTGCGGAGGTCGGCGAGTGCGGGAAAGTTCATGCGGCGTGCCAGCCGCTTGAGGTCCAGCGCGCGGAACTCGTTCCATTCGGTCAGGATGACGACGGCGTCGGCCTTCTGCGCCGCCTTGTAGGCATCATCGTGCCACTGGACCCCGGGCAACAGCTCGGCGGCCTCGCGATGGCCCTGCGGGTCGACGGCGCGGACCTTGGCGCCGGCTCCGATCAGCGCCGGGATCACGGTCAGCGAGGGGGCCTCGCGCATGTCGTCTGTGTTCGGCTTGAAGGTCACGCCCAGCACCGCGATGGTCTTGCCCGCGATGCGGCCATCCAGCATGTCGACGACCTTGTCGACCATCCGCCGCCGGGTCTCTTCGTTGACCTTGATGACGGTCTCGGTGATCTGCATCGGCAGGCCGTAGTCCTGACCGATCCGCGCCAGCGCCCTGGTGTCCTTGGGGAAGCAGGATCCGCCATAGCCGGGGCCCGCATGCAGGAACTTGTTGCCGATGCGCCCGTCGAGGCCCATGCCCTGGCTGACCAGTTTCACGTCTGCGCCGGTGCGCTCGCAGAGTGCGGCGATCTCGTTGATGAAGGTGATCTTGGTCGCGAGAAAGGCATTCGCGGCGTATTTGATCATCTCCGCGCTTTCCAGATCGGTCGTCAGGATCGGGAAGTCGCGCAGGTAGAGCGGGCGGTAAATCTCCGACATCACCTCGGCGGCGCGTTCGTTCTGCACACCCACGACGATCCGGTCCGGGCGCATGAAGTCGTCGATGGCCGCGCCCTCGCGCAGGAACTCGGGGTTCGAGGCCACATCGAAATCGGCCGCGGGGTTGGCGCGGGCGATGGCTTCCTTGACCTGCCGGTTGGTGCCGACAGGGACGGTCGATTTCGTCACCACGACCGCATAGCCGGTCAGCGCATGGGCGATCTCTTCGGCGGCGGCCATCACGTAGGTCAGGTCGGCATGGCCATCGCCGCGCCGGGTGGGCGTGCCAACGGCGATAAACACGGCGTCGGCGCCATCGACGGCGGCCTTGAGATCCTCGGTGAACGACAGGCGCCCCGCCTCGACGTTCTTGATCATCAGCATGTCGAGACCGGGTTCGTAGATCGGCACCTTGCCCGCGCGCAGCATCTCGATCTTGTCCGGGTTCTTGTCGACGCAGATCACGTCGTGCCCAAAATCGGAAAAACAAACCCCGGAGACGAGGCCGACATAGCCCGTTCCAATCATCGCAATCTTCATGACCATCGCCCTGAATAACTTTTGTTCAGCCTTGGGCGACCGGCGGCCTCATGTCAACCGGACAGGCCGGATCAGAGGTCGGCGAGAGCGCGCGCCAGGTAAAAAGGCGGAAGCAATATGCGCCGGAACGGGCCGAGCGGGAAACGGGCCAGGGGCGTCTGCATCACGCGGGGCACGCGCGAGCGTCCCTGCGCCAGTTCCGCAAGCATCATGCCGGAATAGCTGCCCATGGCGACGCCGTTGCCGTGGTAGGCCATCCCCGCGAACAGGCCGGGCTGGCCCGGCACCGAGCCGACGAAGGGGGTGCGCAAACGCGCGAGGCAGACCATTCCCGACCAGGCGTGGGTGGCTTCCACTTGTTTCCACGCCGGGAACATTGCTTCGAAGTCGGCGCGATTGCGCTGGCGGGCCTTCGCCTCGGCCGCGGGCGAGGACATGAGTCCGCCCCGCATCCCGAAGAGAAAACGCCGGTCCGGCATCAGGCGGAAATAGTGCAGCAGGTTGCGCGTGTCATAGCTCGCCTGATCGCTGGTCCAGCCCTGCGCATCCAGTTCGGCATCGGTCAGAGGCCGGGTGACCAGCACGTTGGACTGCGCCGGGATATAGCGGGCGCCCAGCCACTTGGGCAGGTCCTCGCTCGAGTAGCCGTTGGTGCCCACGATAACCGTTTCGGCGGTGACGGTACCGTGCGGCGTGGTCAGCTCCCAGCCCCGGGCGCCGCGCTTCAGCGCCGTGACCGGGCTCTCGCGGTAGAGGCGCGCACCGGCCTGATCTGCCGCGGTGGCCATGCCAAAGAGATACTTGCGCGGGTTGAGGCCAAAGCCGACCGGGAAGGTCAGCGCGCCGTGAAACGGCCCGCCAAGGCCCTTGGCCGCGAGGTCGCCCGCCTCGATCAGTTCGACCTCGGTACCCGATTTGGCGGCGGCCTCGGCCTTGCGGCGCAGCTTTTCCATGTCCTTGGGACGATGGGCCAGCTGGGTTTCCCCGCGCGAATGGCGATCCACGTCCAGCCCCAGTCGCTCGATCACCGAGGCGGCAAAGTTCACCGCGTCTTCCTCGGCCTGCCAGTACTCGGCGGCAGCCTCGGCGCCGACCCGTCGGGTCAGGCCCGGCTCCTTGATCATCGCCCCGCCGAGGCAGCAGAACCCGCCGTTTCGGCCGGAGGCGCCAAAACCCGGGAACTTGGCCTCGAGCAGTGCAACGGACACCCCGGCCTCGGCCAAGTGCAGCGCGGCAGAGACACCGGTGAAGCCGCCGCCGATGATGGCGACATCGGCCTCGAGGTTGCCCTGCAGGCGCGGCCATTCGGGGGCCGCGATGGTTTCGTCCCACCAGCAGCCATCGCGCGGCCCGGGGCCGTAGGCGTATTCGGAAAAGATATGCTTCATTGCGCGCGCGCCGCTGCCTGTTCTTCCCTGCGTTGGCGGACCATGTTGCGCTTGGAGATCACCGACGCGGTGATCACACCCGCGGTCACGATCCCGATCATGATGGTCGACAGGGCATTGATTTCCGGGCTGACCCCCAGCCGGACGGCCGAGAAGATCTTGATCGGCAGGGTGGTCGCCGAAGGTCCGGTGGTGAAAGAGGCGATGACGAGGTCATCGAGAGAGAGGGTGAAGGCCAGCAGCCAGCCCGAGATCACCGCCGGGGCGATGATTGGCAGGGTGACCAGGCGAAAGGCCTGTGCCGGCGAACAGCCAAGATCGAGGGCGGCCTCTTCCAGCGACTGGTCAAAGGTGGCGAGCCGCGACGAGACTACGACCGAGACGTAGCACATGGCAAAGGTGGTATGCGCCAGCACCACGGTCAGCACGCCGCGGTCAAGCCCGACACCGATGAAGAGCAGCAGCAACGCGAGGCCGGTGATCACGTCGGGCATCACCAGCGGCGCATAGATCATGCCCGAGAACAGCGTGCGCCCGGTGAACCGCCCGGCCCGGATCAGCACGTAGGCCGCCATGGTGCCAAGGATGGTGGCAAGCGTCGACGAGAACACGGCGACGCGCAGCGTGACCCATGCCGCATCGAGGAAGGCCTGGTCACGGAACAATTCGCCGTACCACTTGGTCGAGAAGCCCGCCCAGACCGTCACCAGCTTGCTCTCGTTGAAGCTGTAGGTGACGAGGATGATCATCGGGATGTAGAGGAAGGCGAAGCCAAAGGTCAGCGACACCGCGTTGAACCAGCTGAAGCGATTCATTTGGCGGCCTCCTCTGCGTCCTGCTGGTTGCGCTGAAACAGCACGATCGGGATCACGAGGATCAGCAGCAGGATCACGGCCACGGCCGAGGCCACGGGCCAGTCGCGGTTCGAGAAGAACTCTTCCCAGAGTACCTTGCCGATCATCAGCGTGCCGGACCCGCCCAGCAGCGACGGGATGACGAACTCACCGAGCGCCGGGATGAAGACAAGGAAACAGCCCGCGATGATCCCGTTGCGCGACAGCGGAACGGTCACCAGCCAGAACGCCGAGAGGCGCGAACAGCCAAGATCCTCGGCCGCTTCGATCAGCGAGCCGTCCATCCGGTCGAGCGCCGAGTAGATCGGCAGGACCATGAAGGGCAGGTAGGTGTAGACGATCCCGATATAGACCGCCGTGGGGGTGTTCAGGATCATCAGCGGTTCGCTGATCAGCCCCGTCCACATCAGGAACTGGTTCAGCAGACCTTCCTGGCTGAGGATGCCCATCCAGGCGTAGACGCGGATCAGGAACGAGGTCCAGAACGGCAGGATGATCAGCATCATCAGCGTGGCGCGCCATTCTTCCGGCGCGCGGGCCATGCCGTAGGCCAGCGGATAGCCGATCGTCAGCGTCAGGATGGTCGAGAGACCGGCGATGGAAACGCTGGAGAGGTAGGCTTTCCAGTAGAGGGAATCCTCGGTCAGGAAGACGAAGTTCTCGAAATCCAGGTCCCTGAGAAAGGCCATGATCCCGTCGTCCCACGAGAACTGCGGAACATAGGGCGGCCGCGCGAGGGCCACGTCCGACAAGGAAATCTTGAGGACGATGAAGAAGGGGATCAGGAACAGCGCCAGCAGCCAGGCATAGGGCACCGCGATCAGGAAGAACTTACGCATGGCGGCCTCCCCGGCGGGTCGGATTGCTACGCCGCACCGTCATCGGGCCAGCATCACCCCGGCGGTGGCGGTCCATGACAGCCACACCGTATCGCCCCAGGTAAAGGACCGCCGCGCGATCCGCCGCGTGTTGGCCGTCTGCGACTTGATGATCGTCCCGTCCGCCAGCTCGACGTGGTAGGTGGACAGGTTGCCGAGATAGGCGATGTCCAGCACCTTGCCCTGAACGATGTTGTCCGCCGCCTGCGGCTTCTCCGCCGAAATCGCGACCTTCTCGGGCCGGATGGCGACAAAGCAGGTCTGGCCCTTGTCAAAGGGCTGCGACGAGGCGGCGTGCAGGGGCATTTGCCCCTCGGCCCAGTCGATCTGGTACTGGCCGTCCTCGATCAGGGTGGTCTTGCCTTCGATGATGTTCACGTCGCCGATGAAGTCGGCCACGTAGACCGAGACGGGCGTTTCATAGATCCGGTCGGGCGTCGCGACCTGGATCAGCTGGCCCTCGTCCATCACGGCGATGCGGCTCGCGACGGTCATCGCCTCTTCCTGGTCGTGGGTCACGATCACGAAGGTGGTGCCGGTCTTTTCCTGGATATCCATCAGCTCGAACTGCGTGTCCTGGCGCAGCTTGGCGTCAAGCGCGCCCAGCGGTTCGTCCAGCAGGAGCAGGGTAGGGGCCTTGGCCAGCGAGCGGGCGAGGGCGACGCGCTGGCGCTGGCCCCCGGAAATCTGGTGCGGCTTGCGCTTGGCAAAGCGTTCGAGCCGGGTCAGGCGCAGCATCTCCTCGACGCGCGCGTTCATCTTGTCCTTCTCCATCCCCTCGCGGCGCAGGCCAAAGGCGATGTTGTCCCAGACGGTGAGGTGCGGGAACAGGGCGTAGGACTGGAACATCATGTTGGTGGCACGCTTGTTCGGCGGCACCGGGATGATGTTCTTGCCAGCCAGTTCGATCCGGCCGGACGTCGGGGTCTCGAAACCCGCCAGCATCCGCATCATCGTGGTCTTGCCACAGCCCGACGGGCCGAGGAGCGCGAAGAATTCCCGTTCGTAGATATCCAGCGACAGGTTGTCGATCGCGGTAAACGTCCCGAATTTCTTGGTGACGTTCTGGAAACGGATCAGGGGTTTCTTCTCGGGATCTTCCCACGGAGCGAATACGGTGGAATTCAAGGCAGGCCCTCTTGCAGTCACGACATGAAAAGGCGGGCCGCGATGGGCCCGCCTCTCAGTTTCGGGCTCAGGTGCCCGATTTCACCTTGGTCCAGAGGCGCGTGACGACACGCTGCACTTTGGCGTCATAGGGCGTGGTGGTGTAGAGGTTCGCAACGGTTTCCTCGGTCGGGTAGATGGCCGGATCACCGATCACGTCCTCTTCGAGAAACTCCTGCGAGGCCTTGTTGCCGTTGGCGTAGTAGACGTAGTTCGACGCCGCGGCCATGTTCTGGGCATCCATGATGAAGTTCAGGAACTTGTGGGCGCCGTCCGGGTTCGGTGCATCGACCGGGATCGCCATCTCGTCGAACCACATCAGCGCGCCTTCCTTGGGCGCGTTGTAGGCGATCTCGACGCCGTTGTCGGCCTCGGCGGCGCGGTCACGGGCCTGCAGGACGTCACCCGACCAGCCGAAGGCCACGCAGATGTCGCCGTTGGCCAGCGCGTTGATGTATTCCGAGTTGTGGAACTTCAGCACGTAGGGGCGGATCGCTTCAAAGACCGCTTCGGTCTTGGCGATGACGTCCGGATCCTGGCTGTCGGGGTCTTCACCGATATACTTCAGCGCGGCCGGGATCATCTCGGTCGGCGCGTCAAGCAGGTGAACGCCGCAGCTCTGCAGCTTTTCCATGTTCGCCGGATCGAAGATCAGCGCCAGCGAGTCGATCGGGGCGTCCTCGCCCAGCACTTCCTTGACCTTGGTCAGGTTCACGCCAAGCCCGGTGGTGCCCCACATGTAGTTGATGGCGTATTCGTTGCCGGGGTCGTACTGGGCCGTGCGGTCCATGATCACGTCCCACATGTTGCCGATGTTCGGCAGCTTGGACTTGTCGAGCTTCTGGAAGGCACCGGCCTGAATCTGGCGCTGCAGGAACGTGCCCGAGGGAACCACGACGTCATAGCCCGATCCGCCGGCCAGCATCTTGGTTTCAAGGACTTCGTTGCTGTCGAAGACGTCGTAGATCAGGTCAATTCCGGTTTCTTCTTCGAACTTGGTCAGCAACGATTCATCGATGTAGTCGGACCAGTTGTAGACGCGGACTTCTTCTGCCTGAGCGGCGGCAGCAGAAAGGGCCAGCGCAGAGGCAAATGCCAGAGTTTGGGCTTTCATGAGTGTCTCCCTTGGAGTTCCGGGTTTTTTCCGGTTGTGTTTTTATTTGATCAAGTTTTGCCTTTCGCGGCAATAGTCTTTATGTTTCCACGGGTCCGGGACCGACGCAAGTATCGACGGTCGGGCGCGGCGGGCTTGACGGAGGGCGAGGAATGGGCGTGGTGAAAAAAGCGGCAGATACGGACGGCGAGACGCGACCGGCATCGCCGATTCACGAACAGGTCTACCAGGAGCTGCGCGGCCGGATCCTGTTCGGCGAACTCGCCCCCGGTCAGCCGGTCACCATCCAGGGGCTGGTCGAGGCACTGGGGGTCGGGATGACCCCGGTCCGCGAGGCGATCCGCCGGCTGACATCCGACGGTGCGCTGGTGTTTCTCGGCAACCGCAGGGTGATCGTTCCGACGCTCACGATGGACGATCTGGAGCAGCTCGTTTTCATCAGGAAAACAATTGAAACCGAACTGACGCGCCGGGCCACGCGGCGCATCACGCCCGAGGTGCTCGCCGAGCTGAACCAGATCGACACCGAGCTCGACGGCGCCATCGCCAAGGGCAACGTGGTCGGCTACCTGGCGCTGAACTACCGCTTCCACACCCGCATCTACGAACACGCCAAGGCGCCCATCATGGCCGAGCAGGCCGACAGGCTCTGGCTCCGTTCCGGGCCGCCGCTGCGGGTGGTCTGCGGACGTTTCGGCACCCAGAACCTGCCCGACCGTCACAAGGATATCCTCGACGCGCTCGAACGGCAGGACGAGGCGGCCGCGGCCCGGGCGATGGGGCAGGACATTGATCAGGGCATGGAGCAGATCGCCGCTGCACTCGACCTCGATACGTGATTCGATTGACACTCCCGAATTTGATCATATTCTGGGGCGGATTTTGAACCAGGGGACTCTTTGCCATGCCCGCGATCACCAACCACATGCCGACGGAAGAACTGCAAAGGATCGATGCGGCTCACCACATGCACCCGTTCACCACGGGCGACGAACTGTCGGCCAAGGGCGCACGCGTCATCACCCGTGCCAAGGGCGTCTACCTGACCGACAGCGAGGGCATCGAGATCCTCGACGCGATGGCCGGTCTCTGGTGCGTCAACATCGGCTATGGCCGTGACGAACTGGCCGATGTCGCCGCGCGGCAGATGAAAGAACTGCCGTATTACAACACCTTCTTCCAGACGACCCACGTTCCGGTCATCGCGCTCTCGCAGAAGCTGGCCGAGCTGGCGCCGGGCGATCTGAACCACATCTTCTACGCAGGGTCGGGCAGCGAAGCGAACGACACCAACCTGCGGATGGTGCGCACCTACTGGGCGCAGAAGGGCAAGCCGGACAAGAACGTCGTGATCGCGCGCTGGAACGGCTACCACGGCTCGTCGATGGGCAGCGGCTCGCTCGGCGGCATGGTCGGCATCCACTCGCAGGGCGGTCTGCCGATTCCGAACATCCACCACATTCCCCAGCCGCACTGGTGGGCCGAGGGCGGCGACATGTCGCCCGAGGACTTCGGCCTCGCCCGAGCGCAGGAGCTGGAAAAGGCGATCCTAGAACTCGGCGAAGACCGTGTCGCGGCCTTCATCGCCGAGCCGGTGCAGGGCGCCGGTGGCGTGATCGTTCCGCCCGCGACCTACTGGCCCGAGATCCAGCGCATCTGCGACAAGTACGGCGTCCTGCTGATCGCCGACGAGGTGATCTGCGGTTTTGGCCGGACCGGCAACTGGTTCGGGTCGCAGACCATGGACATCCGTCCCGATATCATGACCGTCGCCAAGGGCCTGTCCTCGGGCTACATCCCGATCGGCGGTTCGATCGTGAGCGACGAGGTCGCCAAGGTGATCAACGCCTGCGAGTTCAACCACGGCTACACCTACTCCGGTCACCCGGTGGCCGCCGCCGTGGCGCTGGAGAACCTGCGCATCATCGAGGAAGAGAACATCATCGGTCACGTCCGTGACGTGGTGGCGCCCTACCTCAAGGAGAAATGGGAAGCGCTGACCGACCACCCGCTGGTGGGCGAGGCCCGGATCGTGGGCATGATGGGCTCCATCGCCCTGACCCCGAACAAGGCCACCCGCGCGGCCTTCGCGTCCGAGGCGGGCACCGTGGGCTACATGTGCCGCGAGCGCTGCTTTGCCAACGCTCTGGTCATGCGCCACGTGGGCGACCGGATGATCATCTCGCCGCCGCTGGTCATCACCCCGGCCGAGGTCGACATCCTGATCGAGCGCGCCCGCAAGTCGCTCGACGAAACCTACGAGGCCGTCATGGCCAAGGGCCTGATGCAGGCCGCAGCTTAAGCTGCCACTCACGACGGCCCGGCAGGTAACTCCCGCCGGGCCGTTTTTCTATCCGGCCCTCACGCCGTGAGTTTCCGCCCCAGCCCTTCGAGCATGGTCAGACAGCCCGACAGCTGATCGAGGCTCAGGTACTCGTCGGGCTTGTGCGCCTGGTCGATCGACCCGGGCCCGCAGACCGCAACCGACATGCCCATTTCCTGGAACAGCCCGGCCTCGGTGCCAAAGGGCACCACGTCGGCCCCATTGGCTCCCACGAGGCCAGTCACCAGGTCGCGCGCTTCGTTCTCGTCCATGATCTCCATGCCCGAGACTTCGCCGATCACCTCGGTCTCGATGGCCGAGGCCGGGTGGATTGAGCGCATGGCCGGCAGCAGGTCGCGTTCGACATAGGTCTCGATGGCCTTCTTCACGAAATCCTGGTCGGCCTTCTGCACCGGCCGCATCTCCCAGGCGACCTCGGCCCAGCCCGCGATGACGTTATGCGCGACACCTGCGTTCAGCCCGCCGATGTTGATGGTGGTCCAAGGCGGGTCGAACCGACTGTTCTTGGGCGCGCGCATCATCAGGTCACCGCGCAGCCCCATCAGGTGGCTGACATAGCGCACGGCATACTCGGCCGCGTTGACCCCACGCTCGGGGGCCGAGCCGTGCCCGGCAAGCCCGGCAAAGCGGACGGTGTACTCGCAGCACCCCTTGTGCCCCTCGATCACCCGCATCATCGTCGGTTCGCCGATGATCGCCATCGCGGGTTTCAGGCCGCGCTTCTGCAGCTCCGGCACCAGCGCCCGGGCGCCGAGGCATCCGACCTCCTCGTCGTAGGTAAAGGCAAAGTGCAGGGGCCGCTTCAGCGGCAGCTCCGCATACTCCCGCGCCATCACCGTGGCGGCGGCGATGAACCCCTTCATGTCGCAGGTGCCGCGCCCATAGACCCGGCCATCGCGCTCGTGCAGGGCAAAGGGATCGGACGACCAGTATTCCTCCTCCGCCGGGACCACGTCGGTATGCCCGGACAGGATCAGCCCGCCGTCGCCCTCGGGGCCCAGCGTGGCAAAGAGGTTGGCCTTGTGCCCGCTCTCGTCGCGGAACAGTTCGACACGGGCACCGACCTCGCCCAGACGGGTGGCGAGGTCGGCGATCATTTCAAGGTTGCTGTCCGCCGAGACGGTCGGATAGGCCACCAGCCGCTGGAGCAGGTCCAGCGTGTCTTCAAGGCGATCTGCCATCAGGATTTCACGAACAGCTTTCGCGGCCGGTTGCAGAAGGTCTCGGCGGGGCCGTCCGGCGTGATCAGGATGCTCTCGGTGATCTCGAGGCCCCAGTTCTCCATCCAGAGACCCGGCATGAAGTGAAAGGTCATGCCCGGCTCCAGCACCGTTTCGTCAGTGGGCCGCAAGGAAATGGTGCGCTCGCCCCAGTCGGGCGGATAGCTCAGACCGATGGGGTAGCCGCAGCGCCCGTCCTTGGTGATCCCGGCCTTCTCCAGCGCTCCGTAAAGCGCATTCGCCACGTCGCAGGCACGGTTCCCGGCGCGGGCAGCGTCCAGCCCGGCCTCCAGCCCGGCCACCACGGCCTCTTCGGCGCGCAGCATGTCATCCGGCGGCGTGCCAAGAAACAGCGTCCGGCAGAAGGGTGCGTGATAGCGGCGGTAGCAGCCCGAGATCTCGAAGAAGGTCGCCTCCCCGCTGGCAAAGGGTTTGCCGTCCCACGTCAGGTGCGGCGCGCTGGCATCCGCGCCCGAGGGCAACATCGGCACGATGGCGGGGTAGTCCCCCCACGCGCCCTCGACCCCGCTGATTGCGTCACGGTAAAGCTCCGCCACCACCTCGTTCTTGGCAACGCCCGGCTCGATCCGCTCCAGCAAACCGTCGACGATCTTCTCCGAGATCGCCGCCGCCTTGCGCATGAACCCGATCTCCGCCTCCGACTTCACCGTCCGCAGGCGGTTCACGGTTCCGGTCGCATCGGTCCAACTCGCCTTGGGCAGCGACGCGTTCAGCGTGTGCATGGCGCGGGCCGAGAAGTAGTAGTTGTCGAGTTCCACCCCGATCCGGCCCGACCCGATCCCCAGCTTGGAGAAGGTCATGGCAAGATCCTGCATCGGGTGCGAGGTGGTCGACTGCACGTAGTCGTCGCCATAGCCAAAGACCCGGTCCTCACCCATCCAGACGGTCCGCAGCGCGCCGTTCCGGTCGATTCCGCGCCCCCACCAGACCGGATCGCCATCCGGCAGCACGATGACACCCTGGTGCACGTAGAACGACCAACCGTCATAGCCGGTGAGCCACGCCATGTTGGAAGGATCGCTGAGATAGAGCGCGTCAAGACCGTTGCTTGCCATCACCTCGCGGGTGCGTGCCAGTCGGCTCTGATACTCCTCGGGTGAAAACGGCAAATCCGTCGCTGGCATGAAGACCTCCTCGGTTCAGACAATCGTTAAGGTGACAATACGCGGATCGCGCGCATCCAGAACCCGTGAATCATTCCCCGGACCGCAGCATTCCCCGCGCAAAAGTTCAAGAAACAGTCTGAGATAGGCGCCGTTCCGGCGATTTTCTTCGAGTTGGTTGCAATCCCCTTGGCGACTGTGATTACATTCGGACATGAACAGACGCTTTGACCGACGTTCAAAAATACAAATCGCAGACCCAATAACTGCGAAAGTCCAAGGGGAGCCGTTTTGGCCGATACGCTGACATCCGGCGCGTTCGTTGAGTTCGAACGCGTCCAGAAGAGCTATGATGGCGAGACACTCGTCGTTAAGGATCTGAACCTCTCGCTGCCCAAGGGCGAGTTCCTGACAATGCTCGGGCCCTCCGGGTCGGGCAAGACAACCTGCCTGATGATGCTGGCAGGCTTCGAGACCGCGACCCACGGGGATATCCGGCTCGACGGCGTCAGCATCAACAACATCCCGCCGCACAAGCGGGGCATCGGCATGGTGTTCCAGAACTACGCCCTGTTCCCGCACATGACGGTGGCCGAGAACCTCTCGTTCCCGCTGGAAGTGCGCAAGATGGGCAAGGCAGAGCGCGAGCAGAAGGTGCAACGCGCCCTCGACATGGTGCAGATGGGCGCCTTCGGTGGCCGCCGCCCCTCCCAGCTTTCGGGTGGTCAGCAACAGCGGATCGCCCTGGCCCGCGCCCTCGTGTTCGAGGCCGAACTGGTGCTGATGGACGAACCGCTCGGCGCGCTGGACAAGCAGCTGCGCGAACACATGCAGTTCGAGATCAAGCGCATCGCCGACAACCTCGGGATCACCGTGGTCTACGTGACCCACGACCAGACCGAGGCGCTGACGATGTCCGACCGGGTCGCCGTGTTCAACGATGGCCGGATCCAGCAGCTCGCCCCGCCGGACGAACTCTACGAGGCGCCGCAAAACAGCTTCGTCGCCCAGTTCATCGGCGAGAACAACACGCTCGAGGGCGTGGTGAAGGAGATCAAGGGCGGCACCTGCATCGTGCAGCTCGACGGTGGCGAGGTGATCGACGCCAAGCCGGTCAACGTGACCCAGCCGGGCGAGCGGACGCGCGTCTCGATCCGTCCGGAGCGGGTGGAATACAACAAGAACCGGCTTCAGGAGGGCGCCCATACCCTCAAGGCCGAAGTGCTTGAATTCATTTACATGGGCGACATCTTCCGCACCCGTCTGCGGGTCGCCGGAAACGACGAATTCATCATCAAGACGCGGAATGCGCCCGACGTGGAGCGCCTGAAACCGGGCCAGCAGATCGAGATCGGCTGGCTGCCCGAGGATTGCCGCGCCCTCGACGCGAACTAGGGTCATGCACCCGGCCGCCAATTGGCCGGATGCTTCAGTGGACCGCGCCTATCCGTCCGTAAAGGCGGTCTGCACAACAGTACGGACACAACGGGAGTTAACTATGAGATTCACCAAATCACTGATGGTGACGTCGGCACTGGCCATCTTGTCCGGCCCGGCGCTCGCCGACATGGCCAACGAGATGACCATCGTGTCCTGGGGCGGGGCCTACCAGAAGTCCCAGCTCAAGGCCTACGTGGAGCCCTACCTGGCAGAGCACCCCGAAGTCACCGTCGTCTGGGACGAGAGCTCGGCCGAAGCCGTGGCCAAGCTGCGCGCGATGAACGAAGCCGGCAACATCACCTGGGACCTGGTCGATGTCGAAGCCGCCGACTCGATCCGCCTCTGCGACGAAGGTCTGGCGATGGAAGTCGACTTCGACGAGTCCCTCGCGGCCGCGCCCGATGGCACCTCGGCCTCCGACGACTTCGGTGACTCCATCGTTTCCGACTGCTTCATCCCGCAGATCGTGTTCTCGACCACCGTCGGCTACCGCACCGACATGGTTCCCGATGGCACCGAGCCCCCGAGCGACATCTGCGCGCTTTTCGACCTCGACAAGTACCCGGGCAAGCGCGCGCTGAACAAGCGTCCGCTGGCAAACGTCGAATGGGCCCTGCTGTGCGACGGCGTGCCGAAGGAAGAAATCTATGACGTGCTGGCCACCGAAGAAGGCCAGGAACGCGCGCTCGCCAAGCTCGGCACCATCAAGGATCAGGTGATCTGGTGGACCGCCGGTGCCGACACGCCGCAGCTGCTGGCCGATGGCGAAATCTTCATGGGCTCCACCTACAATGGCCGCCTGTTCTCGGCCATCGCCGAGCAGAACCAGCCGATCGGCATGCTCTGGGACGCCGAGATGCTGGACTTTGACGGCTGGGTCATTCCCGATGGTCTGCCCGAAGACCGTCTGGCCCGCGTGATGGACTTCCTGTTCTTCGCCACCGACACCCAGCGTCTGGCCGATCAGGCTGCCTACATCTCCTACGGCCCGGCCCGTGCGTCCTCCGCTCCGCTGGTCGGCAAGCATGCCGAACTGGGCATCGAGATGGCCGAGCACATGCCGACCGATCCGGCCAACGCCAAGAACGTCTTCGTCACCCAGTACGCCTTCTGGTCCGACTACCGTGACGACATCGACGCCAAGTTCCAGGCCTGGCTCGCCAAGTAAGGCCGCCTGACACGACTGCGCGGGGCCCGGAGATAGCGGGCCCCGCCGCCAACGGGGACAAGAACAAATGCCAAAAGGCTACTGGATCGTACATGTGACGGTCAAAAATCCGGAGGAGTACGCGGAATACGTCCGCCTCGATACTCCGGTCGTCGAAAGTTTCGGCGGGAGGTTCCTTGTGCGCGGCGGGCAGACCGAGACGCCCGAGACTCCGCAGAAGGACCGCCACGTCATCATCGAGTTCCCCGACTTCGCAACCGCCCGGGCCTGCTATCATTCCGAGGCCTACCAGGCGGCCGCCAAAATCCGGATGGCGCATTCCGACAGCGACATCGTGATCATCGAGGGGCAACCATGACCGACGCGACACACGATACCACGGCCAGGGGCAAACCCGGCCCGATGCTCGCGGCGGACGGCACGCCGCTGAAACGCAGCCTCGCCCGCGCCCTGCGGATGCAGAAGATACGCGCGCTGCTGCTGATCGCACCGCTCCTGCTCTTCGTGCTGGTGACCTTCATCGCGCCGATCGCAGACATGCTGTTCCGTTCGGTCGAGAACGACATCGTCGCCAACACGCTGCCCGACACGGTCGAGGAACTGGCCAGCTGGGATGGCGCCAGCGGCGAGACCCCCTCCGAAGCGGTCTACCAGGCGCTCTACTTCGACCTGTTCATCGCCGCCGAGGCCAAGGAGCACACCAAGCTTGGCACCCGCCTGAACTATGAACAGACCGGCATCTCCTCGCTGTTCCGTTCGACGGGCCGGAACCTCGATGACCTCGGCAAGGACTATCAGAAGACCCTCAAGAAGATCGACAAGTCGTGGGACGACGGTGCCTTCTGGTACGCGCTGATGAGCGGCGAAGGCGGGGAAGAGGTTCTCGAAAGCCATCGCCTGCAGTACATGCAGCTCATAGGACAATCGCCAAGATCGATCATTTCCCGGTTCTGGTGCGTCATTCGCGGTATTTTCTATAAAGCGTGCCCGACCGCCCTTGAAGATATCGACCTGAACTTCACACCCTCAGCCGAAGCAGCCCAAATGCTGCCCGCAACCGTCGCCGCCTATTCCGACTTCGCGGTCTTCACCGTGCTGGCCGATGGCGACGTGGTTGCCGAGGAGGATCCGTGGGAGGCCGTCTATGCCGCCTTCGCGCAGGATCTGAACGCCCCCGGTACGGTCGAAAAGATCCAGTCCTATAGCGGACCGGGTCAGGCCGAACTGCTGGCTGTCACCGAAAACCTCGCCGATCTCCCCGCGCCCGATTTCAAGACCACCTTCCTCGACATCGACAAGGACTGGGGCAAGATCGAGAACTGGCAGACCATCAAGATCTACTCTCCCAAGTACACCTCGGGCTACTTCCTCAATTCCGTCGACCTGATGAAGACGCCCGAGGGCATCGATGCGCGCCCCGAGAACCAGCGCATCTATCTCAAGCTGTTCAAGCGCACTCTGTTCATGAGCCTCGTGATCACCGGCTCCTGCATCCTGCTCGGCTATCCGGTCGCCTGGATCCTCGCGAACCTGCCCGCGCGCAAGGCGAACCTGCTGATGATCCTCGTGCTGCTGCCGTTCTGGACCTCGCTGCTGGTGCGGACCTCGGCCTGGAAGATCATGCTCCAGCAACAGGGCGTCATCAACGACACGCTGGTCTGGCTGGGGCTGGTGGCAGATGGCAACCGTCTGGTGATGATCAACAACCAGTTCGGCACCATCGTGGCGATGACCCACATCCTGCTGCCCTTCATGATCCTGCCGATGTACTCGGTGATGCAGACGATCCCGCCCACCTACCTGCGCGCGGCCAAATCGCTTGGGGCAACCAATTGGACGGCCTTCTGGCGGGTCTACTTCCCGCAGACCGTGCCCGGGATCGGCGCCGGCTCCATCCTCGTCTTCATCCTGTCGATCGGCTACTACATCACGCCCGAGATCGTGGGCGGCACCACCGGCACGTTCATCTCGAACCGGATCGCCTATCACATCTCGTCCTCGCTCAACTGGGGCCTCGCCGCCGCGCTGGGGACGATCCTGCTGGGCGTCGTGCTGCTGCTCTACTGGGCCTATGACCGCATCGTCGGCATCGACAACGTGAAACTGGGGTAAGCGACATGAGCGACATCGTCCTGACCGATACCTTCAAGAAACCCCTCGGCTTTCACGTCGCCGTCGCCGCTGCGGCAGGCGCCTTCGCCGGCATCTTCGTCGGCGCCGCGCAGGGTTCTTCCCTGCTCGGCATCGTGGTGGGCGCGCTGCTGCTGGGCGCGCTGTCGTTCCTCGCGATCGAGGTGCTGGGGCGCTCCGCCGAAAAGGCGGTCCGCTGGGGCATCCTCGCCCTGTTCGCGCTGGGCGGCTTCCTCTTCGGCGGCCTCCCCGGGCTGGTGATGGGCCTGCTGTTCGGCTGGTTCTTCGGCTGGTTCATCTACTGGATCGGCTTCAACCGCTACCGGGCCAAGCTGGTGCCCTACCTGACCAGCGGCCAGGTTCTGTGGTACTACGCCTTTCGGGTGATCTGCGGTGCGATCTTCGTCTTCCTGATCACGCCGATCCTCGTGGTGATGCCCCTCAGCTTCAACGCGCAGGACTTCTTCACCTTCACGCCCGAGATGCTCCGGTTCGATCCGGCAGGCTACTCGCTCAAGCACTACCGCGACTTCTTCACCAACTCCGACTGGCAGCAGGCGCTGAAGAACTCGGTCCTGATCGCGCCGGTGGCGACGCTGCTCTCGGTCGGCTTCGGCACGCTGGCGGCAATCGGTCTCAGCCAGCCGCATGTGCCCTTCCGCCGCGCGATCATGGCTATCCTGATCTCGCCGATGATCGTGCCGCTGATCATCTCGGCGGCGGGCATGTATTTCTTCTACTCCCGGATCGGGCTGCAGGGCACCTACATCGGCGTCGTGCTCGCCCATGCCGCGCTGGGCATTCCCTTCGTGATCATCACCGTGACGGCGACGCTGGTCGGCTTCGACAACTCGCTGACCCGCGCCGCGGCCAACATGGGGGCCGACCCGGTCACGACCTTCTTCCGCGTGCAGATGCCGCTGATCCTGCCCGGCGTGATCTCGGGCGCCCTCTTCGCCTTCATCACCTCCTTCGACGAGGTGGTGGTGGTGCTCTTCGTCGGCTCGGCGGGGCAAAAGACACTGCCTTGGCAGATGTTCATCGGTCTGCGGGAACAGATCAGCCCGACCATCCTCGCGGTCGCGACCATCCTTGTGGTGATCTCCATCGGCCTGCTGACCGTCGTCGAAATGCTGCGCCGCCGCTCCGAACGCCTGCGGGGCATGAGCCCCGGCTGAGCCGGGGAGCGTTGGGACTAACGAAAAGAGCGCCCCGTAGGGCGCTCTCTCTCTCAAATCCGCCGAGGCCTCACCGCATCCGCTCCAGCAGCCGCAGCGAGGGGTACCCATCCGGCATGATCCCCTCGGCGATCTGGTAGGAGCGCAGGGCGCTGATGGTGCGGGGGCCGATGCGCCCGTCGATCATCTCGGTATCGAAACCGCGCGCGGTCAGCCGCTGCTGCAACTCTTTCCGCTCGGCCAGGGTCAAACCCCGGTCTCCGCGCGGCCAGGCCCCCCGGATCGGCGGGCCGCCCATGATCCGGTCGCCCAGATGGCCGACACCGATCACGTAGGCATCCGCCGGGTTGTAGCGCTCGATCACCCGGAAGTTCCCGAAGATCATGAAGGCCGCACCGCGTCCGCCCGCAGGCAGCAGGATCGACGCCTCGCCGTAGTCGCGGACCGCGCGACCGTCCATGTCGCGCACGCCCATGGCCGACCATTCGCCGGGCGACTTCATGATCGACCGGTTGGCGAGGGTAAAGTCGAACCCGGGCGGCAGCTGTACCTCGACGCCCCAGGGCTGGCCCTTGGTCCAGCCGAAGTGCTTGAGGTACGAGGCCGTCGAGGCCAGCGCGTCCGACGGGTCGTCGGACCACAGGTCGCGCTTGCCGTCGCCGGTGAAATCGACCGCATGCGCCCAGAACGAGGAGGGCATGAACTGGGTGTGCCCCATGGCACCGGCCCAGCTGCCCTTCATCTGCTCGGGGGTGACGTGCCCCCCCTGGATGATCTTAAGCGCCTGGATCAGTTCGGCCTCGAAGAAATCTGCGCGGCGGCCCTCGTAGGCCAGCGTCGCGAGACTGCGGATGGTGTTGCTGGAGCCGCGGAACGTCCCGTAATTCGTCTCCATGCCCCAGATCGCCAGCACGGCCTGCTTGTCGACACCGTACTGGCGTTCGATCCGGTCCAGCACGGGGCCATACTTGGCCAACTGGGCCTTGCCGTTGGTAATCCGGCTCTCCGACACGGCGCTGTCGAGATACTCCCAGATCGGTTTCACGAACTCCGATTGGTTGCGGTCTAGCCGGATCACGCTCTCGTCAAAGGTCACGTCCCGGAACGACCGGTCCAGCACGTCGGCGCGAATGCCCTGCGCCAGCGCCCGCTGCCGGAACGCGCTCACCCAGCCGGGGAATCCCGCTGCATCCGCTGTCAAATCCAGCTCCGTCGTTGCCCTCGCGGGGATGGTCTTGGCCGCCAGCGTCGTGGTGGCTTTCGGCCGGGGTTCGGGCCGCAGGCTTTCCACCACGTCGTTCGCAGCCAGATAGACTGCGCCCATGCTCACGGCGGGCCGCGGCATCGGTCTGATGGAGGTCATGGGCGGTTCTGCGACCGCCGCGCTGGCCTGAATCGTGGCAAGGAACCCCGCACTTATGATCATGCGCATTGTTATGTCCTGCTTATCTGCTCGGACATCAGTCTAACCCGAAAGTGGCACGCCGCAAAGCGCGTCAGCGCGCAGGCGCGGGCTCTCGCCGGGGCCGTGGCGGCGACGCCCCAGCGGCGCCCTAGCGGCGTCGGCGGGCGACCTTGCGCTTGACCTTGTCGGTCTTGCGCTTGTGCGAAGAGACCTTGCGGCGCGGGCTGCGGCCGGCGGGCGAGGGCGCGCGCGGCAGTTCCTTGTCCTCCAGCGAGAGCAATTCCAGCTCCAGCCCGCCCGTCACCGGCGTTGCCTCGGTCAGCCGCACCGTGACCCGCTGGCCGATGCCGATCAGCAGCCCGGTGTCCGAGCCCATCAGAGTCCCGGCCTCGCGGTCGAAATGGAAATACTCGCGCCCCAGCGACCGGATGGGAATCAGCCCGTCCGCACCGGTCTCGTCCAGCTTCACAAAGGCCCCGAAACGGGCGATACCGCTGATCCGCCCGCTGAACTCGTTGCCCACCCGCTCGCTCAGATAGGCGGCAAGGTAACGGTCGGTGGTGTCGCGTTCGGCCATCATCGAGCGGCGCTCGGTGTCCGAGATATGGGTCGCGGTCTTGTCGAGCCCCTCGATCTCGTCGGGGCTTAGGCCGTCCTTGCCCCAGCCATGCGCCTTGATCAGCGCGCGGTGGACGATCAGGTCGGCATAGCGCCGGATCGGCGAGGTGAAGTGCGCGTAGTGGCGCAGCGCCAGCCCGAAGTGACCGAAGTTCTCGGGGCTGTAATAGGCCTGCGTCATCGACCGCAGGGTCGAAAGGTTGATCAGCTCGGCATCGTCACTGCCCGCCGCCTGGCTCAGCAGCTGGTTAAGGTGGCGGGTCTGCAGCACCTGCCCCTTGGCGAGGCTGTACCCGGCCTCCTGCGCGGTCTGGCGCAGGCTGTCGAGCTTCTCGGGCGAGGGCTCCTCGTGCACCCGGAACAGCAGCGGCGATTTCTTGGCAATCAGGGTTTCGGCGGCGCAGACGTTGGCCAGCACCATGAACTCCTCGATCAGCCGGTGCGCATCAAGCCGCTCGCGGAAGTTGACCGACAGGACCTTGCCCTCGTCCGACAGCACGATCTTGCGTTCCGGCAGGTCGAGGTCGAGCGGCTGACGTTTCTCGCGGGCGCGGACCAGCGCCGCGTAGGCGGCGTAGAGCGGTTTGATCACCGGCTCCATCAGCGGTTCCGTCTTGTCGTTCGGCTGCCCGTCAAAGGCGGCCTGAACCTCCTGGTAGTTCAGCGAGGCGGCCGAGCGCATGAGGCCCCGGCAGAACCGGTGCCCGATCTTCTGGCCGTCCTTGTCGATCTGGATGCGCAGGGCAAGCACCGCGCGCGGCACGCCCTCGTGCAGCGAGCAGAGGTCGCCCGACAGCCGGTCCGGCAGCATCGGCACCACGCGGTCGGGGAAATAGCTGGAGTTGCCCCGCTTGCGCGCCTCGCGGTCAAGCGCCGAGCCCGGAGTCACGTAATGGGCCACGTCGGCGATGGCGACCCAGATGACATGCCCCTCGGGGTTGTTCGGGTCCTCGTCCGCCTCGGCAAAGCAGGCGTCGTCGTGGTCGCGCGCGTCCGAGGGGTCGATGGTCAGCAGCGGCAGCTCGCGGAGGTCGTCCCGGCCCTTCAGACCGGCAGGTCTGGCCTTGTCAGCCTCCTCGATCACCGCGTCGGGAAACTGGTCGGGGATGCCGTGCTGGTGAATGGCGATCAGCGACACCGCCTTGGGCGCAGCCGGGTCGCCCAGCCGGTCGGTGACGCGGGCGCGGGGCAGGCCCATGCGGCCCTTGGGCCCCGATTGCTCGGCCTCGACCAGTTCGCCGTCCTTCGCGCCGTGGCGCGACTCCTCGGGCACCTGCCATTCGGTGCTGCCGGACTTGTCGATGGGCACGATCCGCCCGCCCTCGGCGGTCTTGCGGAAGATGCCCAGCACCTTCTTCGGGTTGGTCCCGATACGGCGGATCAGCCGCGCCTCGTAGTTGTGATCGGCCTCGTGCACCACGGCCAGCTTGGCAAGGATGCGGTCCCCTTCCCCCAAAGCCGGATCCGACGCGCGCGGGATCACCAGAACGATGGGCTCCACCCCCTCGCCGTGCCATTCCAGCGCGCGGGCAAACAGGTCGCCGTTCTCGTCCGGGGCTTTCACCTGCAGCACGGTGACGGGGGGCAGCCGGTCCGGGTCACCGTAGGCGCGCTTGCGCTTCTCAAGGTGACCCTCGGCTTCCAGCTCCTTCAGCATGCGCTTCAGGTCGATCCGGGCCGCGCCCTTGATCCCAAAGGCCTTGGCGATATCGCGCTTGGAATTCAGGTTCGGGTGGCTCGCGATCCACTCGAGGATCTCGGCCTTGGTGGGGATATGGCTCATGGTTCTGCCCTACCATGCCGCATGATCGTCGTCATGCTGAAAAGCATGGCTTGCCCGGTCAGCGCTTGGTGGCGCGCAGGTCGTCGAGCGTATCCACATCGCGCAACCGGTCCACCAGCGCCACGCGCCGCCCGCTCAGGCACCGCAGGCTGTCTGCAAGCGCGTGTTCGCCGGACCAGCGCACGCCCGCGAACATGTCGGGATGGGCCAGCGCGCCCCGGCGCAGCCCCACCAGCCAGTAACCGCCGTCCTCGGCAGGCCCGAACACCGCGTCATGCCCCCCGAGCGCGGCAAAGGCCCGCGCAACGCGGGCGCGCGTGATCCCGGGAATGTCGGCACCGATCACGCAGACCGGGGCCGTGGGCACGCCCGACATCGCCCGCGCCATGCGGCGGCCAAGGTCACCGGGCCCCTGCGGCACGCGCGCAAGGTCGGCGGGCCAGAGCCGGGTGTGATGGGCGTGGAGGTCGGGCGACACCGCCAGAACGATGCGCCAGCGCGGATCCCTGATCCGTCGCAGCAGCCGCGCCACCTGGTGCCGGAACCACCACGCGGCGGACACCATGCCAATCTCCCGGCCCAGCCGTGTCTTGACCCGCCCGGCGACGGGCGCCTTCACCATCACGACAAGGGTAGGGCGCTCAGGCAAAGTAATCCGTAAGGATGCGGCCATAGATGCGCTTCAGCTGGTGGATCTGTTCCACCGGCACGCACTCGTCCACCTGGTGCATGGTCTTGCCGACCAGACCGAACTCCACCACCGGGCAGTGGCTCTTGATGAACCGCGCGTCCGAGGTGCCGCCGGTCGTCGACATTTCGGGGGTCACGCCCGTCTCGGCCTCGACGGCCTTCGAGACGAGAGCCGAAAGCGCGCCCGGCGGGGTCAGAAAGGCCTCGCCCGAGACCTTCACCTTCATCTCGATGCTCACGCCGAAATCGGCGGCCACCGCGTCGGCCTCGGCCTGCAGCCACTCGGTGAGGCTGGCGCCGGTGTGGATGTCGTTGAACCGGATGTTCACCGTCCCCCGGCACTCCGCCGGGATCACGTTGGTTGCCGGGTTGCCGGTGTCGATGGTCACGACCGCGAGGGTCGAGGCGTCGAAATGGTCGGTGCCACGGTCAAGCTCGTGGCTGGCCAGCCGGTCCATCAGCCGCGCGATGGCGGGCAGCGGGTTCTTCGCGCGATGGGGATAGGCCGAGTGCCCCTGCTTGCCCTTCACCGTGAACCACGCCGACATCGAACCGCGCCGCCCGATCTTCATCATGTCGCCCATGACATCGGGGCAGGTGGGTTCGCCGACGAGGCAGGCGGACATCGCCTCGCCCGTTTCCGTCATGTAGTCCAGCAGCGCCGTCGTCCCGTCGACTGCATCGCCTTCCTCGTCGCCGGTGATGGCGATGATCACGGCGCCGTCGGGCGGCGTCTCGGTCACGAAGTCCACGGCAGCGGCGGCAAAGGCGGCCACGCCCGATTTCATGTCGGTCGCGCCCCGCCCGTACAGAACGCCGTCGATCACCTCGGCGCCAAAGGGCGCGTGGGTCCAGGCGGCAGCATCGCCCACGGGGACCACATCGGTATGGCCGTTGAACCCGAAGGTGCGCCCGTGCCCCTTGTCGCCCCAGCGCGCGAACAGGTTGCTCACGCCACCCCGGTCGACGCGGGTGCAGTCGAACCCGGCCCCACGCAGCAGCTCTTCCAGCAGGACCAGCGCCCCGCCTTCCTCGGGCGTGACCGAAGGACAGCGGATCAGGTCGGCGGTCAGGCGGGCGGCGTCGGTGGGCATGGGCATCTCCTTGGCTCTCTCGCGCCAAGGTGTGGGCCGAAACGGCGCGGAATCCAAGGGCCCGCGCACCGATTTCCCGGCCCGCGGTCCATGATCAGGCCGCTCAAGGACGTGTCAGGCCCGGCGCAGGAACCTTGCTCCGGCGATCAGCAGGCAGGCTCCGATGACACCGACGATCAGCTGCCCGACCCAGCCGCCCAGCGTCGCGCCCAGCAGCGTGACCAGCAGGAAGTTCAGCAACAGCGCGCCGACGATCCCGAGGACGATGTTCAGCAGCAGACCGCTGCTTGCCTTCATGATGATCGAGGCGATCCACCCCGCCAAGGCGCCGACGATGATCGCGGCGATCCAACCCATTCCAGCCATGAGATACCCCTTCGTTCCGATAATGCTCTGGAACAGAACGGCTATTCGATATCCGCGGTTCCCGGCCTTCTCAGTCTTCCTCGACTTCGTCGCCAAAGAAAGGGGTCATTTGCGCAACGATCACCGCGTTCTCGTCCAGCGCCCGCTGCATCAGCGCGCGCTCTTCCTCGTCGATCTCGTGCCCCTCGGCCTCGCGCTCCTCCAGCGTGCCATAGCCGGTCACGTCCAGCGGCGCGGTATCCGCCTGCTTGAGGATCGCAACCGTTTCGCGCACGGCCTCCGCCTCGTCGATGCCGCTGGCATAGCACATCAGGGCAGCGCCGGTGGCGCCTTCGGGCAGCCCGTCGCCCGCCTTGCGCCCGATCTGGACGAGGAGGGTAAAGACCTGCTGGCGGGAGGGTTTGTTCCGGGGTGTCATGGCCGCTCCTCTACTCCCGGCACGGCGTTGCCGTCAACGGAGTCCGTCGTTGGTCCCGATTTGGACACAATTAACCAAAAATACCATTCAAATTGCCTATTTCCGCCAGATTACCCCGCCAGATCTCGTCGCCCGAGGGAGGCGACAGGCGCCAACCGGTTCTGAACGAGGGTAAAGGCTATGGGAAAACCATCTGGCGGCGGCGGTTCTCCGTCCTCTGGCGGCTCTTCCGGCGGTTCCACGTCGACCGACAGCCAAGAGGAACACAACGGCCTCGAGGTAGATACCTCCGCCAGCGCCATGGAAATGGCCGAGGCGATGTTCGGCTCGGGCATCACTATCGTCGGCGCGTCCTATACCGGTGCCTCCAGCGCCTCGGGCATCTATTCCGGCGGTGACGAATCCGCCCCCGACCTCACGCCCTCCGACACCGGCGTGATCCTGTCGACCGGCAAGGCGACGGACGTCACCCATGACTCCGGCGACGTGAACACCTCGGCAGGCACCACCACGCAGCACGGCACCGCAGGCGACAGCGATCTCAGCGACGTCGCCGGGATGCAGACCTACGACGCAGCCGTGTTCGAGGCGACCTTCATCCCCGAAGGCTCGACGCTCACCATGCAGATCGTGTTCTCGTCCGAGGAATACCTCGAATACGTGAACTCGGGCTACAACGATGCCGTCGGCGTCTGGGTGAACGGGGTCAAGGCCGAGCTGACGGTCGGCACCGGCGACATCACGATCGACAACATCAACGACGAGAGCAACTCGAACCTCTACGTCGACAACTCGGCCAACGATGACACCTACAACACCGAGATGGACGGCTTCACCGTCACGCTCACGTTGAAGGCGACGGTCAATCCGGGCGAGGTGAACACCATCAAGATCGGCATCGCGGATGCCGGTGACAAGCAGTACGACAGTAACCTCCTGATCGCCGGGAACTCGATCCAGACCGCGCTCGTCGCGGGCGACGATGTCATCTCCGTCTATCACGACCAGGGCACCTACGACCTGCTGGCGAACGACAGTTCCAGCACCGGCACCACGCTGACGATCACCAAGATCAACAACCAGCCGGTGTCGGCCGGCGACACGATCACGCTCGCCAGCGGCGAAAAGATCACCCTGAATGCCGACGGCACCATCACGGTCCTCGGTGACGGCGACCACGAAACCAACTCGTTCAGCTACGAGGTGACGGACGGCGAGGGCAACACCGACGTCGCCTTCGTCGAGATGACGACCGCACCCTGTCTCGTGGCCGGAACGCTCGTCGATACCCCCAACGGCAAGGTCCCGGTCGAAGACCTGCGCCCGGGCGATCTCGTGATCACCCGCGACGACGGGGCCCAGCCGGTCCGCTGGGCCGGGCGCGCCACGCGCCGGGCCGAGGGGCGCGACGCCCCCGTGGTCTTTGCAGCGGGCGCCTTCGGCACGCACGAGACCGTCGAGATGTCGCAGAACCACCGCGTTCTGGTGACCTCTTCCAGGGCCGAGCTGCTGTTCGGGCAGAACGAACTGCTGGTCAAGGCAAAGGACCTGCTGAACGACGCCAGCATCCGCCTGCGCAGCGACGGCGCCCCGGTGACCTACGTCCACCTGCTGTTCGACCGTCACCAGATCATCACCGGCAACGGGCTCGACAGCGAGAGCTATCATCCGGGCGACCAGACCCTCGACAGCTTCGATGCCGGCACCCGGGACGAGATCCTGCGGCTGCTGCCCGAAGCCGAGGGCGGCGCGCCGGTCTATGGCCCCGCCGCACGCATCTCGCTGAAAAGCTACGAGAGCCGGGCGCTTCTCGGCGGCTGATCCTGCCAGACCAAGAAAAAGGGGCGGCCACCCGGCCGCCCCGCAAAACCTCTCCCGGCCGCGCGCGGCAGCCCAATCTCATAACGGGCCAGCGTTGCCGCTTCACCCGGAACGTGGTCGGCCTTTGATCAGCGGATCAGGCGCGAACCTTGCGCACGATCCAGATCAGGGCGACAGCACCGATGATCCCGACGATCAACTGCGGAACCCACGTGTTCGCCGCGTAAATCCCGACGAGGCTCAGCACGAGGTTCAGAACCACCGCGCCGACAATGCCGAGAATGACGTTCATCAGAATGCCGGTGTCGGCCTTCATGATGCTGCTTGCGATCCAGCCGGCCAGACCGCCGACGATGATGGATGCGATAATGCCAAGTCCCATGAGAATACCCCCGTTTGTCAGACCACAATACAGTCAGAACGACGATTCCGGCTATAGGGTTCCGAAATCGGCTGCCGGAGGGGGCAAAAAACGCGCGCCACGGATGACCGCGGCACGCGTCCGGCGCGAGATCAGTCGCGCAGCAGTTCGTTGATGCCGGTCTTCGACCGGGTCTTCTCGTCCACCCGCTTCACGATCACCGCGCAGTAGAGGTTGACGTTGTTCTTCGAAGGCATGGTGCCCGCGACGACCACCGAGTAGGGCGGCACTTCGCCGTACATCACTTCGCCGGTCTCCCGGTCGACGATCTTGGTCGACTGGCCGATGAACACGCCCATGCCCAGAACCGAACCCTCGCGGACGATCACGCCCTCGACCACCTCGGAGCGGGCGCCGATGAAACAGTTGTCCTCGATGATGGTCGGGCCCGCCTGCATCGGTTCCAGCACGCCGCCGATTCCGACGCCGCCCGACAGGTGCACGCCCTTGCCGATCTGCGCGCAGGAGCCGACGGTGGCCCAGGTATCAACCATGGTGCCGGAGTCCACATAGGCGCCGAGGTTCACGAAGGAGGGCATCAGCACCACGCCGGGTGCGATATAGGCCGACTTGCGCACGATGCAGTTCGGCACGGCGCGGAAGCCTGCGGCCTTGAACTGGTTGTCGCCCCAGCCTGCGAACTTGCTGTCGACCTTGTCCCACCAGGTGCCGTCCTGCGGGCCGCCCTTCTGGATTTCCATGTCCTTGATGCGGAAGCCCAGCAGAACCGCCTTCTTGGCCCACTGGTTCACGTGCCACGAACCGTCCGCCTGTTTCTCGGCCACGCGCAGCGTGCCGGAGTCGAGGGCGTTCAGCGTATCCTCGATAGCATCGCGGGTTTCACCGGTGATCGACGGCGTGATCTGGTCGCGGGTTTCCCACGCGGCTTCGATGGCAGCTTCAAGCTGGGCGTTGGACATGTTCAGGCTCCCGTTTTCATGGTTCTCCGCCCTATAGCGGTCTGGCCTCCGCCAGACAATGCGAAGAAGGCGCGCGCCCTACCCGGCGAAGGGATCGGGCGCGATATTGGCGCCGCAGACCAGCACGGCGACTGTCTCGTCCGGTTCCGGCACATAGGCCCCGCTCATCAGCGCCGAGAGCGCGGTGGCGCCCGCCGGTTCGACCAGCTGGCGGCACTCCTGCCACAACGCCTTCTGCGCGGCGATGATGGCCTCGTCGGTGACCAGAACCGAGTGGACCCCGGTCTGGCGCGCAAGGTCAAAGCAGATCGACCCGATCCGCCGCGCGCCAAGCGCGTTAGCGGCCACGCCCGATACCTCGACGTCGACAGGTGCACCGGCCTCCAGCGCGGCATTCAGCGCGCGCGAGGTTTGTGGCTCGACTGCCACCACCTTGCGCCGTCCCTGCAGCCAGGCCATCGCGCCCGCAATCAGGCCACCGCCGCCCACGGCGATCAGCACGGTATCGGCCTCCAGCCCCTGCGCCTCCCACTCGCGCATCAGCGTGCCTTGCCCGGCCACGGTCATCGGCGCGTCATAGGCGTGGATCTGCATCGCCCCGGTCTGCGCCTCATGGGCCTGCGCCTTCTCCAGCGCGTTGGCGTATTCGCCCGGCACCACGCTCAGGTCGGCCCCGGTGGCCCGGATCAGCGCGATCTTCGACGGGCCCGCCATCTCGGGTACGAAGATATGCGCCGGGTAGCCCAGCTGCCGCGCGGCATAGGCCGCCGCCGCGCCGTGGTTGCCGCCGCTCGCCGCGACGACACCGGCGGCGGGCACATCGCCTGCCAGCAACGTGTTGAACGCACCGCGCGCCTTGAAGGTGCCGGTGTGCTGCATCTGCTCCAGCTTCAGCTCCACCGGATAGCCCAGCCCGAACGCCTCGACCCGGGCCACCGGGGTCCGCACCACGTGACCCTCGATGCGCGCTGCGGCGGCCTCGATCTCAGTCGTCCAATCCGTCATGGCGGTGCCGCCCCCCGTTCCTGTTACTGGTGTTCATCGCGCGAACCCTATAGGTCTGATGGGCACACGCAACCGGGGAACAGACTGGCATGACCGAAGACCACCGCACGCCCTTTCGCGACGCCCAGATCGACAGGCGCTCTGCCCGTCACGTGCCCCTGACCGAGCAGACCCAGAACCCGTCCTACCGTCTGGCCTTCGCGGACGACGACTTTCTCTGCCGGGACGAGCTGCGCCCCGTGCGCCTTCAGCTCGAACTGCTGAAGCCCCAGCTGATGCTGGATGAACACCATATCGAAAGCACCGTCGTACTGTTCGGCGGGGCCCGGATTCCCGAACCCGCCCGCCGCGAGAGCGCGCGGACCAAGACGCTGGCGGACCTGTCGAAATACTACGCCGAGGCGCAGAAGTTCGCCCGGTTGGTCACCGAGAAGTCACTCGCCACGGGCGGGCGGCAATACGTCGTGATGACGGGCGGCGGCCCGGGGGTGATGGAGGCAGGCAACCGCGGCGCGGCCGAGGTCGGGGGCCGGTCCATCGGGCTGAACATCGTTCTGCCGCACGAGCAGGCGCCGAATGAATACGTGACGCCCGACCTGTGCTTCAACTTTCACTACTTCGCCATCCGCAAGATGCACTTCCTGATGCGGGCCAAGGCGATCTGCGTGTTCCCGGGCGGGTTCGGGACCCTCGACGAAATGTTCGAGAGCCTCACCCTGATCCAGACCGGACGCATGGAACGCATTCCCTACCTGCTGTTCGGCAAGGACTTCTGGACGCGCATCATCAACTGGGACGCGCTGGCCGACGCGGGCACAATTGCCCACGAGGATCTGGACCTGTTCCGCTTTGTCGAGACCGCCGAAGAGGCGATCGAGCAGATGGACCAGTGGGAACACAAGGGTCAGAAACGGTCGGAAATTCCGGGGCGCGCCGCAGGCGCGTCCTGATCCGTTTCGATCCCGGTCGCGCTCAGCAGATGCCGGCGGGCAGAACGCCCAGTTCGCTCCCGTTGCGCAGCTGGGTCACGATGCGCTGCTCGCCCTCTTCCTTGATGCCGTAGCCGAAACCGGCAATGCGGAACTTCCACTCGCGGGCCGAGAGGGCTTTCTTGCGCTCGGCGGTCAGAACTTCGAGAACGGCGAGATCAAGTGCGCCGGTATGGATCATTGCGTGTGCCATCAGTCAATTCCTTTGTCGCTATAATGGTCAGACTGATAATTTCCCCGGTTGCGGGCTGAATTCGTGCGGCCACGGGGTCTTTTCGCGGCAGCAGACGCGGAAATATGGCATTGTTGCCCAAATGGACACGACATGGGGGGTCATCGCCGGTTCCATCCCGCCAATCTCAGCAGATCGGGTCCGAATTCGCCATTTCCTGCTCGATCCCGATCAAATCCAGCAGCGATTGTTTCGACACGTCCCCCATGATCGCGGTGCGCCCGATGACGAGGGAGGGGGTGCCGATGAAGCCGAAGACCGCGGCGATGGCCGCCGACCGGTCCAGCTGGCCGGTCACCGCCTCGCTCTCCATGTCGCTCAGGAACCGCTCCTCGTCGAGGTCGAACCGCTCGGCAAGGCGGCGCAGGGCGGCGGGGCCCGGTGGCAGGTGCGTGCGCATCAGGTAACGATGCAGCGCCTCGTGCCCCGTCTGCTCCGCCGCCGCGAGCGCGGCGCGGGAGGCAACGACGGATCGCGGCCCGAGGATCGGCCATTCATGCCAGCGGATGCGGATGGGCGCCCCCTCGTCGCGCAGACCGATCAGCCGGTCGCTGACCTGTGGGCAGAAGGCGCAGTAATAATCGGTAAAGGCGGCGACGGGAATGGCGCCATCCCCGGCAGCGGGCGCGAAGAGCGCGGGGCAGGGCGCTTCCACCACCGAGGCCCGCAGGGCCATCTCGCGCGGGTCCGCGCGCTCCAGCCCGATCAGGGCAACATTGCCCGAGGCCCGCGCATCCTGCCGCACGGCGCGAAACCGGGGAAGGTTGGCGATGGGTTCGAACTCCCACCGCGCGCCGAACAGGCGCGCGACGCGGGGAAAGGCGGCTGCCGCACTGACCGCCAGCGCGGCGATCAGGAGGTCGCGCCGCCGCACCGGATCAGAGCCCCGCTTCGGCCTCGATCTGACGGCGGGACTTGCGGGCGCGCTCGGTCGCCGACTTCAGCTGACCACAGGCCGCCATGATGTCCTCGCCGCGCGGTGTGCGGATGGGCGAGGCATAGCCGGCCTTGTAGATGATGTCGGCAAAGGCGCGGATGCGGTTGTTGGACGACCGCTGATAGGGCGCGCCGGGCCATTCGTTAAAGGGGATCAGGTTGATCTTGGCCGGGATGCCATTGTCCTTGATCAGCTTGATTAGCCGGTGCGCGTCCTCGTCCGTATCGTTCACACCCTTCAGCATCACGTACTCAAACGTGATCCGCTCCGAGTTCGACACCTTCGGATAGGTCTTGAGCGCCTGCAGCAGCTCTTCGATGTTCCAGCGCTTGTTGATCGGCACGAGGATGTCGCGGGTCTCGTCCGTGGTGGCGTGGAACGAGATCGCCAGTTGGCAGCCGATTTCCTCGGCGGTGCGGGCAATCTCGGGCACCACGCCCGAAGTCGACAGCGTGATGCGACGCCGCGAAAGCTGGATGCCCTCGGCGTCCATCGCGATCTTCATCGCGTCGCGCACGTTCTCGAAGTTGTAGAGCGGCTCGCCCATGCCCATCAGCACGATGTTCGACAGCAGCCGCGTCTCGTCCTTGGGCGCGCCGCGCTCGGGCCATTCGCCAAGGTCGTCGCGCGCCATCATCACCTGCCCGACGATCTCGCCCGCGGTCAGGTTGCGCACCAGCTTCTGCGTGCCGGTGTGGCAGAACGAACAGGTCAGGGTGCACCCCACCTGCGAGGAGACGCAGAGCGTGCCGCGATCTTCCTCGGGGATATAGACCACCTCGACCTCGTGCCCGCCCGCGATGCGGACAAGGTACTTGCGGGTGCCGTCATTGCTGACCTGCCTGGACACCACCTCGGGGATCTCGATCACGAAATGCTCGGCCAGCTTGGCGCGATAGTCCTTGGCAAGGTTCGTCATCGCGTCGAAGTCGCGAACGCCCCACTGGTAGATCCACTGCCAGATCTGGCCGACCCGCATCTTGGCCTGCTTCTCGGGGGTGCCGATTGCCAGCAGGGCCTCGCGCATGGCGGGCCGGGTCAGGCCGACGAGATTCACCAGCCCCTCCGGCAGTTTCCGGGGGATCGTGACAACGTCCTGAGTGATCGGTGCCTTGACAGACATGGCGTACGGGTTCCGAAAAATGGGTAACAGACCGCTCCTATATAGGATTCGGCCCGTGTTTCAAAAGAAACCTTTCCCGGTCGACTTTGTCGCAGCCCTATCCGCAGGCCTGCCGGCGCCGTTCCCTAGCTGGAACAGCGCTTCTCGGCATCCTCGACCGCGGCGGTAAAGCCCAGCAGCGAGAAGGTGTCCTTGGTCTGGGTGCCACGGCTCGACCGGGCGGCCAGCACCGCATCGGTGCCACGTTTCATCGCGGTGATGATCTTGGCATCGTCCGCCGGGGTCGCCGGCCATGCCCAGCCAACCATCTCGCCGGACTTGGCGTCGCGCTGGTTCTCGGTGAACAGCTCGTACTCGGTATCGCCCACGGTCAGGGTCACGGTGGACCCGTCCGCAAAGGGATAACCGCCGGTGAAGGTCACCTGACCGTTCACGCCCGCATTCGGGCGATAGAAGACCATCAGCAGGATATCGCCGCGCTGAACGGCAACAACGCGCCCGTCACGGGTGTTGACGGTTTCCTTCGGAGCCGAAACGCTCCAGCATTCGGTCGGATCCGCCTCCACGAACACGCTCCAGTCGGTCTTGGCGGCGACCCTGTTCGTACTCGCGGATTGTGCGTTTACCGTTGTTGCGGCCATCATGGCCAGACACAGGCCCGCAGTTGCGCGGGCGAGTTTCGATCCCATTCGTCCAGCCTCCAGACTGTCCTTCACCTCAATACCATCGGGCGCCAACGCTTTTGCCAAGCTGTTTTCCAGGCGCGCCTATCGCTTGCCGACATAGACACACTAACGTAATTTGCGCCACGGGCGAAAGGGCGATTGGCAGGAATTCGCCAAGAAGTGAGGTAAGATATGACCGGTGCGGTTCCCATGGTCGAAGTCTGGCGCGGCACGCTGCTGGAGAGCTTTCATCTCGGACATGCGGTGGTCTGCGATGCCTCCGGCCAGATCGTGGCGTCGTGGGGCGACCCGCAGGCGGTGATCTACCCGCGTTCCTCCGCCAAGATGATTCAGGCGCTGCCGCTGCTGAGTTCCGGCGCGGCCGACCGCTACGGCCTGACCAGCGAACAGCTCGCCCTGTCCTGTGCCTCGCACAACGGGGCAAAGATCCATACCGACCGGGTGCAGGCGTGGCTGAGCCAGCTTGGCCTGACCGATGACGATTTCCGCTGCGGTCCGCAGGTGCCGGGCGACGAACCAGCAATGCGCGAACTGCTGTGCTCCGACACCAAGCCCTGCCAGATGCACAACAACTGCTCGGGCAAGCACTCGGGCTTCCTGACCCTCTCGCAGTACATGGGCGCAGGCCCTGAATACGTCGAAATCGACCACCCGGTGCAGCAGGCCTGCCTTGCCGCCTTCGAGGAAACCACCGGCGAAGACAGCCCGACCTACGGCATCGACGGCTGCTCGGCGCCCAACTTCGCCACCACGGTTCACGGCATGGCGCGGTCGATGGCGTGGTTCGCCTCGGCGGGCGACCGGGGGGACCTGCAAAGCCAGGGCGCGGCGCGTCTGGTCGAGGCGATGATGCAGCATCCTGAACTGGTCGCGGGCGAGGGGCGGTCCTGTACCGCGTTGATGCGGGCGATGGGCGGCAAGGCGGCGGTCAAGACCGGCGCCGAAGCGGTGTTCATCGCCATCCTGCCCGAGCGCAAGCTGGGCGTTGCCCTGAAGATCGTCGATGGCGCCACCCGCGCCAGCGAGTGCGCCATCACCGCGCTGCTGGTGGCGATGGGCGTGCTCGACCCGGCCCATCCGGCGGCCCGGGCCTATCTGGATGTGCCCCAACTGAACCGGCGCGGCATCGACACCGGGTCGATCCGCGCCGTCCAGGAATTGCGCCGTCCGATCTGAGGCCGCGCCTACATCTGCACGATACCGGCAATCTCGATGGTGCCGCCACCGCCGGTGACCATCGGGTTTTGCTTGGCGATCTCGCAGGCCGCGGCGAGGTCCTTGGCCTCGACGATGGAATAGCCCGCCGTCGGGTTCGATCCGCCGTTGTCGACGATGCCCTCCGGTGTGACCGTCGTCGACTTGCCCACGGGATGGCCGGGGTCGACAAGGGCGGCGCTGTGGTCGCTCATCCACTTCCGCCAGGCGGCAAGGCCCTCTTCCATGTGCTCGGGGTCGGGTTGTCGCGTGATATGGTAGACGAATAGAAACTGGGACATCTGTTCCTCCTTGGTCGGCGTGCGGCGCGACATGCGCCCCCATGCGCCAATTCCGCTCAGGCGGCTTTCGCCGCGCTCTCGATGTAGCGATCCAGCTGGCGCAGGGTCGACAGCCAGCCCTTGGTGTGGCTCTGCACCGCTTCGACGCTCGGCAACTGCCGGTGGCTCAGCGTGAGCCGCGCACCGGTCATCGTCTTCTCGACGGTAAAGGTCACGTGGCTCTCGACGCCCCGCACATCGCGGTCGTCGTGCCAGGCCCAGGTGAACCCGACCGAGCCTTGCCCGTCGTGCGGCGGACGGACGTGGGTCACCTGCCCCGAGTTCTTGAACAGGTTCCCGCTCTCGCGTCCGATCATCTCGACCACCCAGGGCCCTTCCCGGGTGAAATCCATGTCGCAATGGCGCAGGTAGACCCCTTCGGGGCCAAACCACCTGACCAGTTCGGCAGGGTCGGTCACGGCCTTCCACAGTCGGTCGACCGTCACCGGGTAGTCGCGAATGAAATCGGCGTCATGGGTGTCTTTCATCGTTCAGTCCTCCTCGGGATCCAGCGCAAGCAGGCTGTCCAGCCGGTCGAGGCTCTCGGCCCAGAACGCGCGGTGATCCATGGTCCAGTTCGATATCGCCCGCATCGCCTCAGGGCGGACGGCGTAGTACCGGTGCGTGCCCACCGCCCGCTGCGAGACCAGCCCGGCCTCGCGCAGCACCTTCAGGTGGCGCGAGATCGCAGGGCCAGACATCTCGAAATCGGACACGAGGTCACCGGCAGGCAGTTCACCCTCTCCCATCAGCCGCTCCACCATCCTGAGGCGGGTCGGGTCGGCAAGGGCGGCAAAGGTTTTCGTCAGCTTGATCATACGATCAACTTAGCTGATTCGTTATTTAACGTAAATGTTAAATAACGGGCGAGCAGAACCCCGGGCCAGAAGGCCCGCAAGCCATTCAGACGAAACGAAGAAAGCTCAGCCGCCCAGACGCCGCAGAAGGTCCACCGAGGGCTCGCCGGTCGCCGTCAGCCCGATGCTCCGCTGGTAGGCGGCGATGGCCGACTTCGACTTCGGCCCGATTACCCCGTCCGATCCCTCGGTGTCGAAGCCGCGCGCCGTCAGCCGTTTCTGCAGCTCCTTGCGGTCGTCGATGGTCATGCCGTTGGCGTCCGGTCCAAAGCCGGTCTTCAGCGGCCCGCCCCCGGCGATCCGGTCGGCCAGATGCCCGACCCCCAGCGCATAGCTGTCGGAGTTGTTGTAGCGCTTGATCACCCGGAAGTTCCGGAACACGGCGAACCTCGGCCCCGGCACCTGCGGCTGGATCACCGCCTCCGGCGTCCCCGAAGACGCGGCGGCCGACCCGACCTCGCCGCCCCATGTCTGCCCCCGCGCCCAGCCCGAGGCGCTGAGGTAGGCCGCCGTCGACGCCAGCGAGTCAGTCGGATCCTCCGACCAGATGTCGCGCCGCCCATCGCCGGTGAAATCCACTGCGTAGGCCAGGTAGGTCGTCGGGATGAACTGGGTGTGCCCCATGGCACCCGCCCAGCTGCCGGTCATGTTGCCCGCGCTCACATCGCCGTTCTGAAGGATCTTCAGCGCGGCCATCAGCTGCTTCTCGAAGAACGCTCCCCGCCGCCCGTCATAGGCCAGCGTCGAGGTGGCCGAGATCACCGGCACGTCGCCGCGCCGCTCGCCGTAATAGCTCTCAAGGCCCCAGACCGCGGTGACGACATTCGCGGGCACCCCGTAGCGCGACTCGATGGCGCTCAGGGTCGAGCGATGCCGCGCCAGCGCCGCGCGGCCCTTGCTGACCCGCTCGTCCGAGGCGGCGATGGCCAGGTAGTCCTCCAGCGTGCGGCTGAATTCGGTCTGGTTGCGGTCCTTCTCGACCACCTCGGGCATGTAGCCCGCGCCCTGGAACGCGCGGTCGAGGGTGCTGGCAGAGATCCCGCCGGACGCCGCCCGCGACCGGAACCCACGCACCCAGTCGTCGTAACCCGCGTTGCGCACGACCCGATAGCTCGCGCCGGGAGCGGGCGCCGATACGCCGCCCCCGCACGAGGCCAGCGCGGTTCCCGCCAGCCCAAGGAGAATCGTCCTGCGTGAAATGCCCATGATGCCTGTCCCTGCTGCCTTGCCCGGTTTCTTTGGCACAACTCTAGCGCAACCGCAGGCAGGGACAACGCCCGCCGCACTCTCTGCGCGCCGCCGGCAGCAGCCCGCCGGAGGCGGCGGGTCAGCCCTGTTCGTCGAGTTCGTTCAGCAGGTCCAGCAGCAGGTCGTAACGGTCGCGCCCCATGCGGGTGCGAACCCCTTCCAGCGCCTGCAGGTTGGCCTCGAGGTTGGCGTCGATCATCTGCACGCCGATCGGCGTGATCTTGACGATCTGCCGCCGCCGGTCCGCCTTGTCGGGCTTGCGCTGAATCAGTTTCTTCTCTTCCAGCCGCTGCAGGATCCGGGTCAGGCTCGGCAGCAGCAGGCAGGCGAGATCCGAGATCCGGGTGGGCTCCATCGGCCCCTCCTCCTCGAGAACGCGCAACACGCGCCATTGCTGTTCGGTGAGCCCGACGTCGGCCAGCATGCCCCGAATGGGCGACATGACCTTCTCCCGCGCCCTCAGCAGAGCGATGGGAAGGGACCTGGCTGTGGATGTGGATCGCTTGGTCATGGATCAGTTTTTGCCGAAGTCAGGGTTTTGTGCAATCTTTTTGCATAGCGGATCTGTTGACAGTGCATAAGTACCACTAGTAAACACGTTAAGTAGTTTTGGAAAGAGGGGATTCGCCGTGCCACACATTGTCGTGGACTACTCGGCAAACATGGAGGATCGCGTGGACATGGCCGCCTTCTGCGACGTGCTGCGCCGGGCCGCCATCGAGACCGGAGTGCTGCCGCTGGCAGGGGTCCGGGTGCGGGCGTTCCGGGCCGATCACGTCTCCATCGCCGACGGCGACCCGGCCCACGGCTACATCGACATCTCGCTGCGCCTGCGCGGCGGCCGCGAACTTGCCACCCGCAAGGCCGCGACGGCCCATGTCTTCGCCGCCGCCGAGGCCTTCCTCGCCCCGGCCATGGCCCGCCACTCCATCGCCCTCTCCTTCGAGATGCGCGACATCGACCCCGACCTCTCGCCCAAGACAGGCACCATCCGCGACCATCTGAAAGGCCGACCCGAATGAGCGACCTCCAGTCCAACCTCGACAAACTGTCCGGCTACCTCGAACGGTTCCGCCGTGACGGCGTGCTGAACCACATCGCCGGCGAGGCCCGCCCGGCGCTCTCCGGCGCCACCTTCGACAACGCCACCCCGGTGGACGAAAGCCACATCTGCAAGGTGGCGCGCAGCGATGCGGCCGATATCGACGCCGCCGCCCGCGCCGCGAAACAGGCTTTCCCGGCATGGGCCGCGATGGACGGCAAGGAGCGCAAGAAGATCCTGCACCGGGTCGCTGACCTGATCGTCGAACGCGCCGAGGAAATCGCCCTCTGCGAATGCTGGGACACCGGGCAGGCGCTGCGCTTCATGTCCAAGGCCGCGCTGCGCGGGGCCGAGAACTTCCGCTTCTTTGCCGACCGCGCCCCGGCCGCGCGCGACGGCCAGATGCTGCCCTCGCCCACGCTGATGAACGTCACCACCCGCGTGCCGATCGGCCCGGTCGGGGTGATCACCCCCTGGAACACGCCCTTCATGCTCTCCACCTGGAAGATCGCCCCGGCGCTGGCGGCGGGCTGCACGGTGGTCCACAAACCGGCGGAATTCTCCCCGCTCACCGCCCGCCTGCTGGTCGAAATCGCCGAAGAGGCGGGCCTGCCCAAGGGGGTCTGGAACCTCGTGAACGGCTTTGGCGAAGACGCCGGGCGTGCGCTGACCGAACACCCCGACATCAAGGCCATCGCATTCGTCGGCGAATCCCGCACCGGCTCGATGATCATGAAACAGGGGGCGGACACCCTGAAACGGGTCCACTTCGAACTCGGCGGCAAGAACCCCGTCGTGGTCTTCGACGACGCCGACCTCGACCGCGCCCTCGATGCGGCGATCTTCATGATCTACTCGCTGAACGGCGAGCGCTGCACCTCGTCCTCGCGCCTGCTGGTGCAGTCGACCGTGGCGGACCAATTCCTCGAGAAGCTCACCGCCCGGGTCAACAGCATCCGGGTCGGCCACCCGCTCGACCCGAAAACCGAGGTCGGGCCGCTGATCCACAAGACCCACTTCGACAAGGTCTGCAGCTACTTCGACACCGCGCGCGAGAACGGGGCGACCATCGCCGCGGGCGGCGCCCGGATCGGTGACACCGGCTGGTTCGTTGCACCGACCCTGTTCACCGGCGCCAGCAACGACATGACCATCGCGCAGGAGGAAATCTTCGGCCCGGTCCTCACCGCCATCACCTTCGACACCGAGGAACAGGCGCTCGCCATCGCCAACGACATCCCCTACGGGCTCACCGGCTATGTCTGGACCAGCGACCTGACCCGCGCCCTGCGCTTCACCAACGCGCTCGAGGCGGGGATGATCTGGGTGAACTCCGAAAACGTCCGCCACCTGCCGACCCCCTTCGGCGGGGTCAAGGCCTCTGGCATCGGGCGAGACGGCGGCGACTGGTCCTTCGAATTCTACATGGAAACCAAACACATCGGCTTTGCCACCGGGCAACACCCGATCCCGCGCCTCGGCGCCTGACCCTTCTTTGGGGTCCAAATATCCCGGGGGGTCCGGGGGGCTGGCCCCCCGCGGCGCCCCGCCCGCACAACGCGCAGCGTCCTGAGAGGAGCAGACACATGCCCGTACCCGCACCGAACCTCTACCCGCCCTTCAACATCGTCCGCCTCTCGCACGTGGAACTGGTCGTGACCGACCTCGCGAAATCGCGCGCCTTCTACGTCGACACGCTCGGCCTGCAGGTCACCGACGAGGACAGCGAGGCGATATACCTCCGCGCGATGGAAGAGCGCGGGCATCACTGCATCGTGCTGCGCAAGGGCGACACCCCCTGCGCCCGCGACCTCGGCTTCAAGCTCTTCGACGAGGACAGCCTCGACAAGGCCGAGCACTTCTTCCGCGGCAAGGGCCTGCCGGTGGACTGGGTCGAACGCCCCTACCAGTCGCGCACCTTCCGCACCCGCGACCCCCACGGCGTGCCGCTGGAGTTCTACGTCCGCATGGACCGCCTGCCGCCGATCCACCAGAAATACAGTCTCTACAAGGGCGTCAAGCCGCTCCGCATCGACCACTTCAACTGCTTTTCGCCCAACGTGGACGAGAGCGTCGCCTTCTACAACGAACTGGGCTTCCGGGTCACCGAGTACACCGAGGACGAGGAAACCGGCCACCTCTGGGCCGCATGGACCCACCGCAAGGGCGGCGTGCACGACATGGCCTTCACCAACGGTTTCGGCCCGCGCCTGCACCACACCGCCTTCTGGGTGCCGACGCCGCTCAACATCATCGACCTGCTCGACCTGATGGCGACGACCGGTTGGGTCGCCAACATCGAGCGCGGCCCCGGGCGGCACGGCATCTCGAACGCCTTCTTCCTCTACGTGCGCGACCCCGACGGGCACCGGATCGAGATCTACTGCTCGGACTACCAGACCGTCGATCCGGATCTGGAGCCGATCCGGTGGGACCTGAAGGACCCGCAGCGCCAGACCCTCTGGGGCGCCCCGGCACCGCGGTCGTGGTTCGAGGAGGGCAGCCTGTTCGAGGGGGCAGAACCGAAGCCCTCGCTGATGAAGGCCCAGCCGATCATCGCCCCCTGAGCGGGAAGGGGGCGCTGCCCCCTCTTGGCCCCGCCGGGGCCAATTCACCCCCGGGATACTTGAGAACCCAAAGAAGGAGGGGCCGCGGCCCCCGCACGAGGTAGAGATGAAGTGGTCTGAATTCGGGGACTGGGGCGCGCGGGTCGCGGGCTGGGCCGAGGAGTATCACCGCACCGTGGGCGAGCGCCCGGTGCGCGCGCGGACCCGTCCGGGCGAGGTGCTGGAGGCGCTGCCGGTGGCGCCCCCGGAGGGGCCCGAGGCGCTGGAACGGGTGTTCGAGGATTTCGAGACCATCGTCATGCCCGGCATCACCCATTGGCAGCATCCGCGCTTCTTTGCCTATTTCGCCTCCAACGCCGCGCCCGCCTCGGTGCTGGCCGAGTTCCTGGCCTCCGCCCTCGCGCCGCAGTGCATGCTCTGGCAGACCTCGCCGGCCGCGACCGAGATGGAGACCCGGATGATGGGCTGGCTGCGCCAGGCCATCGGCCTGCCGGAGGAATTCCGGGGGGTGATCCAGGACAGCGCCTCCTCGGCCACCCTGGCCGCCGTACTGACCATGCGGGAGAAGGCTCTGAACTGGCAGGGCAACACGCACGGCCTGGCGCAGAATCCTCGGCTCAGGGTCTATTCCTCCTCCGAGGTGCATACCTCGATCGACCGGGCGATCTGGGTCTCGGGCATCGGGTCGGACAACCTCGTGCGGGTGCCGATCACCGGCGACTGGCGCGGCATGGACCCGGTGGCGCTGGAAGCGGCGATCGAGGCCGACCTTGCCGCCGGGCTGGTGCCCGCGGGCGTCATCCTCTGCGTCGGGGCCACCGGCACAGGGGCGACGGACCCGGTCGCAGCCTGCCTCGCGGTGGCGCGCAAGTACGGGCTCTACAGCCATGTCGACGCGGCCTGGTCCGGCTCGGCGATGATCTGCCCCGAATACCGGCACTACTGGGAGGGGGTGGAGGACGCCGACAGCATCGTCTTCAACCCGCACAAGTGGCTGGGGGTGCAGTTCGACTGCTCGGCTCATTTCCTGAAGGATCCGGACGACCTGGTGAAGACGCTGGCGATCCAGCCGGAGTACCTCAAGACCCACGGCGCCGACGGGATCATCAACTACTCGGAATGGTCGGTGCCGCTGGGCCGCCGCTTCCGCGCGCTCAAGATCTGGTTCGTGCTGCGCGCCTACGGGATGGAGGGGCTGCGGCAGCGGTTGCGGAACCACATCGACTGGGCCGGAAAACTGCACGAAAAGCTTCGCGCAGAGCCTGATTTCGAGATCGTGACCGCGCCGATGTGGTCGCTCTTCACCTTCCGTTATGCGCCCGGGGGCGCGGCGGACCCGGACGCGCTGAACCTCGCGCTGGTCAACGCGATCAACGACGACGGGCGCATCTACCTGACCCAGACCCGGGTGGACGGGGCGCTGGTGATCCGGTTCCAGGCCGGGCAGTTCGACACCACCGAAGAGGATGTGATGATGGCCCACGAGGTGATCACCGAAATCGCGAGGAGCCTGACATGAGCCGTTTCGCCACAGTCACCGCCGGGGCCGAGACCCTCTACGGCGCCGTCACCGATGCGGGCTTCGTCGCCCTGTCGCCCGAGTTCCCGGAGTGGCCGACGCTGCGCGAGGTGATCGCGGCCGATGGTCTGCACGCGCTGGCCAGGGCCGCGCAGGGGCGCGCGGCGACCCATCCCCACGGCGATTTCACCTACCGCATCCCGGTGCCCTCGCCCGAGAAGATCATCTGCGTGGGCGTGAACTTTCCCGACCGCAACGCCGAGTACAAGGACGGGCAGGAGGCGCCGCCCAACATGTCGCTCTTCATCCGCTTTCCCGGCAGCTTCACCGGCGAGGGCCAGCCGCTGATCCGTCCGCCGGAGACGCCGCAGCTGGACTACGAGGGCGAGATCGCCGTGGTGATCGGCAAGGGCGGCCGGCGGATCGCGCAGGCCGATGCCTATGACCACATCGCCGCACTCACGCTCTGCAACGAGGGCACGCTGCGCGACTGGGTGCGCCATGCCAAGTTCAACGTGACCCAGGGCAAGAACTGGGACAGCTCGGGGGCGATGGGCCCCTGGCTGGTTCCCTTCACCGCCGCGGCGCAGTTGGATGACGTGCGGCTGACCACCAAGGTCAACGGCGAGCTGCGCCAGGACGACCGGACCAGCCGGATGCTGTTCCCGATCCGGCGCCAGATCGAATACATCTCGACCTTCACCACGCTGAAGCCCGGTGACATCATCGTCACCGGCACCCCGACCGGCGCGGGCGCCCGTTTCGACCCGCCGCGCTTCCTTGTGCCCGGCGATGTCATCGAGGTCGAGGCCGAGGGGATCGGCACCCTGACGAACACCGTGGAGGACGAGGGATGACCCCCGAGGAGGTCGCCGAAGCGGCCGAGGCACTCTACGCCGCCGAACATCTGAACCGGCAGACCGGGCTGCTCTCGCTGCGCTATCCCGGCATGACGATGGACGACGCCTATGCCGTGCAGGCGGCCTTCGTCGCGCGGAAGCTGGCGCAGGGCCGCAGGCGGATCGGCTGGAAGATCGGCCTGACCAGCCGGGCCATGCAGGACGCGCTGGGCATCGACACCCCGGACAGCGGCGTGCTGCTCGACGACATGGCCTTTGCCAGCGGCGGGCGGATCCCCAAGGGGCGCTTCATCCAGCCCCGGGTCGAGGCCGAGATCGCCTTCGTGATGAAGGCGCCGCTCTCCGGGGCCGAAACCCGCGACGACATCCTCGCGGTGACCGACCACGTGGCGCCCTCGCTCGAAATCCTCGACACCCGGATCCTGCGGGCCGACCCGGAGACGGGCAAGGCGCGGATCATCACCGACACGATCTCGGACAATGCCGCCAACGCGGGCGTGGTGCTGGGCGCCGAGCGCCACGCGCCGGACGCCTTCGACCTGCGCTGGGCCGGGGCCATCGTGACCCGCAACGGAGTGGTCGAGGAGACCGGGCTGGGCGCCGGGGTGCTGAACGACCCGGCGACCTCGGTCCTCTGGCTCGCGCGGCGGATGGCGCAGTATGGTCAGCGGATCGAAGCGGGTGATATCGTGCTCTCGGGGTCGTTCATCCGCCCCATCGAAGCGCCCTCCGGCGCGGCGATCCACGCCGATTTCGGGCCCTTCGGCTCGGTCGGCATCACTTTCGACTGAGGACTGAAATGGCCGCTCCTATCAATACCTTCAAACAGCGCCTGCTGGCGGGCGAAACCCTGATCGGCTGCTGGCTCGCGACCGGCGAGGATTACGTTGCCGAGATTATGGGAACGGCCGGGTTCGACTGGCTGGTGATCGACGGCGAGCACAGCCCGAACGACCTGCGTTCGATCCGGGCGCAGCTGACGGCATTGGCGGCGAGCGGGTCCGAGCCGGTGGTGCGGGTGCCGCTGGGCGAGACATGGATGATCAAGCAGGTCCTCGACGTGGGTGCGCGCACCGTGCTGGTGCCGATGGTCGAGACCGCGGAACAGGCGCGCCAGCTGGTCCGCGACTGCCGCTATCCGCCAGAGGGCGTCCGGGGCGTCGGCTCGGCCCTCGGGCGGGCGACCATGTTCAACTCGGTCAAGGACTACGTGGCCACCGCCAACGCGCAGATCTGCCTGCTGGTGCAGGTGGAGAGCCGAAACGGGCTGGAGCATCTCGACGAGATCCTCGCGGTCGAAGGGGTCGACGGTGTGTTCATCGGCCCGGCGGACCTCGCGACCGACATGGGCCACGCGGGCAACTCCGAGGCCGCCGAGGTCAAGGCGGCGATCCACGGTGCGATCACCCGCATCGCGGCGGCAGGCAAGGCCCCGGGCATCCTCGCGATGGCAGAGGCGCCGATCCAGCGGCACATCGACAGCGGCGCGCGCTTCGTGGCCGTCGGGGCGGACGTGGTCCTGCTCTCCACCGCGGCGCGGCAGCTGGCGGCCCGCTGGAAGGGCTAGGGTCTGCTCAGGCGGTGGCCGCGCGCTTGATCTGCGCGGCCGCCTGCGTGTACCCGCCCGAGGCTCCGTCGATGAAGTGGACGTGGTTGCCCTGTCGCGGCGAGGGCACGATGCAGGTCATCATGGCCTCTTCCTGCTGGAACAGGCCGAACTCGACGATGCCGTCCGCCTGCGCCTGTTCAAGGACGCCCCGCAGGTCCTCCACCGTGGCCGGGTCCACGTCGAGCGTCATCTTCAGGCCATCGTCGAACTTGCGGAAATCGGCGTTGCGGGCCACCGCGCGCCGGTACTCGGCAGGGTCAAAGCCGCCGACCGGCAGGCCGGTGCGCAAAAAGAACCAGGCAACCAGGGTCTCGGCAAGCAACTGAAGGCGGCGCTTCCACGCCGGAACCGATCCGCGAGAGGCCAGCACCTCAAGCCCCAGCCCCGAGGGCGGCCAGCCGACCTCGGCCCCGGCTGCGGGAAGGGGGTGCCCGTCGCGGTCGATGCGGTGGGCGATGGCCAGTACCTTCTCGGTGACGCGGGCGAAGGCGGTGCTGCCCGCGCCGGGGGCGGGCCGGATCACCGCAGAGAGGATCACCCCGTTGCGCGCCCGTATCTGCGCCCAGCGGCAGCTGAGGCCGCTCAGGTCGGGCAGCTGGCCCGGCGGGGCGGCAGGGACGGCAAAGTCGCCCGCCTTCATCCGTGCCTCGGCCCAGGACAGGCCGCCGCCGGCGAACATGGCATAATCGACGTCCGCCGAGGCCGAATAACGCGCGACCAGCACGTCGCGTCCCGCCGCGCGGATGGTCGAAACCGGCACCTGCGCGACGCGCAGCTCCAGCCCGCATTCGGCGCGCGTCCAGGCCTGCACGGCGGCCAGCGCCTCGGCCGAGCGGGCGGCATCGTCCGGCCCCACGGCAAAGGCAGCGCCGTCGCCGCCGAAGATGAAGGGAAAGTCACGCCCGCCCATCAGGTTGATCTGGGCCGAGATCACCGCCGCCCCGGCCATGTTGACCTTCTTGTACTGCCCCTCGGCGATGGCCCGGGTCGAGCCCACGATATCGGCGCAGCCAATCACCCAGTCATCGGGCAGCGGCGTATAGCTGCCGGGGTCCGCCAGCGTGCCAAAGGTCGCGAGACGGGGCAGGGCATCGTAGAAATCGGTCGCGGTCACCAGACTGTCCATGTCGCATCCTATCACCGGCCCCGCGGCTTTGAGAACACATCCCCGTCAGGCCCGCCCGCGCCCGAGAGCCGCACCCCGCGCGCTCGCTGCTCGAAACGCTTGCGCGCCTTCCGGCCCCGTGCGACCCATGCCGCGGGAGGAAAGTGAACATGCAAACGGGTTTGATCCTGCTGTGCCTCGCCTATGTGCTGAGCCAGTTCTTCCGGGCCTTCCTGGCCGTGCTCGCCAAGGTGCTGGAACAGGATATCGGCGCGGGGCCGGAAGAGCTGTCCTTTGCCTCCGGCATGTGGTTCGTGTCCTTCGCCCTGATGCAGCTTCCGCTCGGCTGGCTGCTCGACCGCACCGGCCCGCGTCGCACAGCCTCGGCCCTGTTGCTGGTCGGCGGGGCAGGGGGCGCCGCGCTCTTCGCCCTCGCCACCACGCCGGCGCACCTCTCCATCGCCATGTTCCTCATCGGCATCGGCTGTTCGCCCTGCCTGATGGCCTCCTACTACATCTTCGCCCGCGAATACCCGCCCGCCCGCTTTGCCACGCTCGGCGCGCTGATGCTGGGCATCGGTTCGGTCGGCAACCTCGTCGCCTCCTACCCGCTGGCGCTGGCCACCGAAACGATCGGCTGGCGGGCCAGCCTCTGGGGGCTCGCCGCCGCTTCGGCCTTGGTGGCGCTCGGTATCCTGCTCACGGTGCGGGACCCGGCCCCGAGCGAGGGAGAGACCAGGGGCAGTGTGCTCGACATCCTCAGGATGCCGGTGATGTGGACCATCCTGCCGATCATGTTCGCCATGTATGCCCCTTCGGGCGCGGTGCGCGGGCTCTGGATCGGGCCCTACCTCTCCGACGTCTACGGCCTCGGCACCTCGCAGATCGGGGCCGCCACGCTGATCATGGGCGCGGCGATGATCCTCGGGACCTTTGCCTTCGGTCCGCTCGACAGGGTGTTCGGCACCCGCAAATGGGTGATCTTCGCCGGTAACTTCGGTACGATGGCCTCCATGCTGCTCCTCGCCTTCTTCGTCGATGGCGGCCCGGTGCTGGCCATCGCGCTCTGCGCCGCCGCCGGATTCCTCGGTGGCACCTACGCGGTGATCATTGCCCACGGCCGCGCCTTCATCCCCGCCCACCTTGCCGGGCGCGGTGTCACGCTGCTGAACCTCTTCGGCATCGGCGGAATCGGCGTGATGCAGTTCGCCTCGGGCCGCCTGCACGAGGCGGTTTCGACCTCCGGAGGCCCGGTTTCCGCCCCCTACGCGGCCATTTTCGGGCTCTACGGGGTTGTCCTTCTCGTCGGGACGGCCATCTACCTGTTCAGCCGGGACAGCATGGACTGAGCCGCGTACCGCGCTTTACGCTGCCCCACAGACACTATAAGACACCGCTGCCGGTTTCCGTACCGGCAGATCGAGAGAGGAAAACATGGGTTATCGCGTCGTAGTCGCAGGCGCCACGGGCAACGTGGGCCGCGAAATGCTGAACATTCTGGCCGAGCGCCACTTCCCGGTGGACGAGATCGCCGCGCTGGCAAGCCGCAAGTCGCTGGGCAGCGAGGTCAGCTTTGGCGAAAAGACCCTGACCACCAAGGATCTCGACACCTTCGATTTCACCGGCTGGGATATCGCGCTCTTCGCCGTCGGCTCCGAAGCCACCAAGATCTACGCGCCCAAGGCGGCCAAGGCTGGCTGCGTCGTGATCGACAACAGCTCGCTCTACCGCTACGACCCGGACGTGCCGCTGATCGTTCCCGAAGTGAACGCCGACGCGATCATGGGCTATTCCAAGAAGAACATCATCGCCAACCCCAACTGCTCGACCGCGCAGATGGTGGTGGCGCTCAAGCCGCTGCACGACCGCGCCCGGATCAAGCGCGTGGTGGTCTCGACCTACCAGTCCGTTTCCGGCGCCGGCAAGGCGGGGATCGACGAGCTCTGGGATCAGACCAAGTCGATCTACAACCCGGTCGACGACAAGCCGGCCAAGAAGTTCACCAAGCAGATCGCCTTCAACGTCATTCCGCACATCGACGTCTTCATGGAAGACGGCTCGACCAAGGAAGAGTGGAAGATGGTCGCCGAGACCAAGAAAATCATCGACCCCTCGATCAAGGTCACCGCGACCTGCGTACGCGTTCCGGTCTTCGTCGGCCACTCCGAGGCGATCAACATCGAGTTCGAGGATCATCTCGACGAGGACGAGGCCCGCGACATCCTGCGCGAGGCGCCCGGCATCATGGTGATCGACAAGCGCGAGGACGGCGGCTACGTCACGCCGGTTGAATGCGTCGGCGATTTCGCCACCTTCATCAGCCGCATCCGTCAGGATTCGACCATCGACAACGGTCTGAACCTCTGGTGCGTCTCCGACAACCTGCGCAAGGGCGCGGCGCTGAACGCCGTGCAGATCGCCGAGACTCTTGGCCAGCGGGTGTTGAAAAAGGGCTGAGCCGTTAGGCCGCCCTTAACCCCTGTCAGGCCATACCCCTTGCGCGAGTCGACCGGCATCGCGCGAGGGAGCCTGCATGGAAGAACTGCACTTCAACTGCCCCGCCTACCTGGCGCAGCGCTTCTGGCTGCTCTGCGCCGAGCGTCGGGAAACCCCGGGCGCGGTGCTGCGGGATTTCATGATGTCCGAGATCTCGCGCACCGACGCGGGGTTCGAGTTCGATCTGAAGTCGATCACCGGATTCGACGCCTGGGCGATCCGGCAGGGCCAGCAGGGCAAGGGCGCCCGGGCAAAGTGACCTTTCCGGCACGCCGGAACGCAAGCTGCCCCCCTCCGCGCACCTGAACTTGTGAACCAACCGCGTTTGTCGGAACCTTCGGCCATATTACCCGGAGGAATTTCGAATGCGTCTTCTTGCAGCCAGCCTGCTTCTGTTTCCGACGATCGCCCAGGCGGACACCTTTCCGCTCAGAAGCCCGGTGTCAAAGGTCACGATCTACCCCTACGGCGCCATGATCGTGCGTGAGGTCCCCTTCGAGGTTCCAGCGGGTCAGCATCAGCTGGTGCTGCTCGACATGTCGGAGGGCGCCCGGCTCGAATACATCCGTGTCGATGTGACCGGCGTGCGCAAGGACGCGGTCCTGTTGCGCACGGAGTCGGTGCCGCCTTCGGGGGTCGGCCTCGCCCCGGATGTTCAGGCCGCCGAAGAGCGGATCGAACAGGTCGAGGAGGAGATTGCCCGGGTCAGGGACCGCGCGGCCGAGGCGCGGCTGCCCTCGACCACGGCGAACGTGCGCGCGCGCTTCCTTGGCAATATCGGCCAGTCCGACACCATCGGCACCGCCGATCTCGACCACCTGCGCGCGCTGTCGCAGATGATCGGCGAAGAGGTGCAGGCCGTCTATGCCGCCGGAGTGACCGCCGAGGCCGAGGCGCGCCAGATCGAAAGGGCCCTGCCGGACCTCGAAAGAGAGCTGGCCAACGCGAAACAGGCGCGCGACGCCCTGAAACCCCGCAGCAGCGACTCACCGCAGCTGACTGTGTCGGTCACCGCAGGGCAGGCCGCGACAGGGACGCTGACCGTCACGAGCTTTTCGGACGCTGCCTACTGGGAACCCGCCTACGAAGCCTACCTGACCCGTGGCGAGGCTCCGTCGCTGCGGCTGGATCGCGGTGCGCTGGTCTCGCAGGAGACGGGCGAGGCATGGACGGATATCGACCTGACGCTCTCGACCGTCGATCCCGATGAAAAGCTCATGAACAGCAAGGTCTGGTCCAACGTCCGGCGCGTCTATACGCCCAAGCCTCTCGAACCCTCGGAAGTCCATGGCGAACCGGTCATGGAAGCGCCGGTCGTCGTGGAAGACTCTCTCATGATGACGGCGATGCAGGCAGGCTACGCTGTCACCTACCACTACCCGGCCCCGATCACACTGGCGAGCGACGCGGATGAACTGCGCCTCGAACTCGACTCCAAGTCCTTCGAAACCGAGCTCGAGGCGCGGGCGTTTCCGCGCAGGGACGAAACTGCGTACCTCGTGGCAAAGCTCACGAACGACTCGGGCGAAGCGCTCCTGCCGTCCGCAACTGTCGCGATTCACGTGGACGGAACGTTCCTCGGGGTGTGGAACAAGTTCGCCGGGATCGTGCAGGGAGACGAAGGCGAACTGCCCTTCGGCCCGATCAAGGGAATTCGCCTCGAGGCAACCGTCCTCAACCGGAACGAGGCCGGGCGCGGCATCATAACCCGCTCCAACGAACGGTCCGAAGAGATCCGCTACGAGGTGCGCAACCTGACGGACGAGACCTGGAGCGTTCGTGTCCTCGGCAACACCTGGGTGTCCGAGCAGGAGGCTCTTCAGGTCAATGCGCGGGTCACCCCCGCCGCCGACGAAACCGATGTCGACGACATGAAGGGCGTGGTGGCATGGACCATCGACATGGCGCCGGGCGACACCAAGACGATCACCCTCGAGCAGACGATGTCCTGGCCCGAGGGGATGGAGCTCATACGCTGACGCTCAGACCTTCATGAACCGGCCGGTGGCGGGGTCGAACCCTTCGAGCCCGCCCTCGCCGATGTCGGTCCAGAGGCCGTGCAGCGACAGCGACCCGTCCTTGACCGCCGACTCCACGAAGGGGAAGGTCATCAGGTTCTCGAGCGAGGTGATCACCGCGTGCTTCTCCAGCGAGCGAATCCGCTCGTCGGGGTCCGCGATGTCCGAGACGAGGTCGTACTTGGGGCGCAGCAGGTCCATCCAGCGGCCGACAAAGCTTTCCTTGCTTTCCAGCTGGGGCGCATGGCCGCTGCACATGTCGTGGCAACCCTGCACGCCACCGCACTGCGAATGGCCAAGCACGATCAGATGCGCGACCTTCAGCACGGTCACGGCGTATTCCACCGCGGCCGACGTACCGTGGCGCAGCCCGTCGGTCTCGAAGGGCGGCACCAGGTTGGCGATGTTGCGGTGGATGAAGAACTCGCCCTGGTCGGCCCCGAAGATCGAGGTCACGTGCACGCGCGAGTCGCAGCAGGAAATCACCATCGCGCGGGGGCGCTGCCCTTCCGTTGCCAGTCGCTTGTACCAGCTCTTGTTCTCGGAATAGGTCGTGGCTTTCCAGCCATGATAGCGTTGAACGAGATAGGCGGGGAGGGGCTTGGCGAATTGCAAGGCTGGGGTTCCATCTGTGGTTCGCGTGTGGTTCCGCTCAGATAGCGCGAAATTTAAGAGATTTTAAGGGGCTAAAGCGCGGTGGTTCAACCTTTTGAACACCGGGCTCTGCCACTCTCCTGTCGGCGTGGGGTCATGGAGGAACAGGGTGCGCCCGGTCGTCGAGCTGCTGCAACACATTTCCGCAGAGCCGGTCCGGTTCGATCCGGACCGGCTGCACCGCCTTTTCCGCCAGTTGGGAGAGCGCAGCGCCGAGGCCATGCTCTCCCGCGCGCTGGAGGAACTCGCCGTGCGTCTCAGCCTCTGCGAGGACCACTGGCATGCCGAGAGCTGGCCGGACCTGCAGAAATGCGCGCGCTCGATCATCGCCATCTCGGAACAGATCGGCCTGACGACGCTGGCGCGGGTGGCCGGTGACGTGACCGGCGCCACCGCGCGGCGCGACCTTGCCGCCGTGGGCGCGACCCTTGCCCGCCTCGTCCGAATCGGCGAGCGGTCGCTGACCGCCGTATGGGATCTGCGCGATTTGTCAGTCTGATAAGGCGCTCGGGGCTTGCGGTGCCCGCATGGGGCACTAGGCTCGCCATCACATCCCTTGCCAGACGAGTGCCCCATGCCCCTGACCTTTGCCGCCCCGACCCCGGAGTCCATTCCGCTGCACATCGTCGAGCCCGGCGGCCTGGAGAACTGGCTGCTGGACCGCAGCGAGGCCGAGACCGCCTGGGTCCGTCTGAACGGTTTCACCGGCAAGATCGGGCAGACCCTGCTGGTCCCGACCGAGGGCGGCGCCACCCTCGCGCTCGCCGGGTTCGGCACCGCAAAGGATCGCGCCCGCACCCGCTATGCGCTGGCCGCAGCCGCCACGAAGCTGCCCGCGGCCACCTATGACATCGCCACCGGCCTGCCGACCGAACTGCTCGAAACCGAATGCCTCGGCTGGCTGCTGACCGGCTACGTCTTCGACCGCTACCGCAAGAAATCCGCCGCCGGGGCCCTGCTGGTTGCGCCCGTCGGCATCGACGTCCCCCGTGTCGAGGCCATCGCCGCCGCCGAGGTGCTGGCCCGCGACCTGATCAACACGCCCACCTCCGACATGGGCCCCGACAAGCTGGCCGAGGCCGCCGAGGCGCTGGCAAAGAAGCACGGGGCGCGCTTCAACGCCATCGTGGGCGACGACCTGCTCGAACAGAACTTCCCCATGATCCACGCGGTCGGCCGCGCCTCCGCCACGCCGCCCCGGCTGATCGAACTGGCCTGGGGCACCGAAGGGCCCAAGCTCACCCTCGTGGGCAAGGGCGTCTGTTTCGACACCGGCGGGCTGGACCTGAAACCGGCCGCGTCGATGCTGCTGATGAAGAAGGACATGGGCGGCTCGGCCAACGTGCTGGGCCTCGCGCACATGATCATGGCGATGGAGTTGCCGGTGCAGCTCCGCGTGCTGATCCCGGCGGTCGAGAACTCGGTCGCGGGCAACGCCTTCCGCCCCAGCGACATTCTGACCTCGCGCAAGGGCCTGACGGTCGAGATCAACAACACCGACGCCGAGGGCCGGCTGGTGCTGGCCGACGCGCTGGCACTGGCCGAGGAAGACAAACCCGACCTGCTGATCTCGATGGCCACCCTGACTGGCGCGGCCCGCGTCGCGGTCGGCCCCGACCTCGCCCCCTTCTTCACCGATCACGACGCCGATGCCGCCACCCTTTCGGCAGCGGCGAAGCGCGTCGACGATCCGGTTTGGCGCCTGCCCTTCCACGAACCCTACGAATCCAAGATCGACCCGGGCATCGCCGACCTCGACAACGCCCCCTCCGGCGGCTTTGCCGGCGCGACCACCGCGGCCATGTTCCTGCGCCATTTCGCGGGCGAGGCGCGCTACATGCATTTCGACATCTACGCCTGGATGCCCGCATCGGCCCCGGGCCGCCCCAAGGGCGGCGTCGGCCAGGGCATCCGCGCCCTGTTCGAAGCGCTGCCCGAGATGCTCGACCTGTGAGCGACCGCCGCAGCCTCCTGTCGAACGGCCGCGTCGCCTACGAGGGCCTGCGCGGTCAGGTCGAGGCCGACCGCTTCGTTCCCGGTGTCCGGGCCGAGGTCGCGGCGGTGCGCACGCCGCTGCTCGACCAGCCGGGCGGCAAGCGCGAACGCGAGCTGCTGCTCGGGCAGGGCTTCCTCGCGCTGGAAGAGGCCGAGGGCCACGTCTTCGGCTGCGCCCTGCGCGACGGCTACGTCGGCTACGTGGCCGCGTCGGACCTGCGGGAGGGGCCCGACCGGATCACCCACCGCGTCGCCGCACCGCGCAGCTACGCCAAGCCGATCGCCAGCCTCAAGGCCTACGAACCGGTAACCGACCTGTCCTTCGGCAGCCTGCTGCGCGTCACCGGAGAGGTCGGCAGCTGGTCCGAGGTGGCGCTGCCGGGCCGCGCCCCGCTCTACCTGCCGTCGCGCCATCTCGCCCCGGTCGCCTCTGTCGAGAGCGACCCGATCGAGGTCGCTGCCCGTTTTCTGGGCACACCCTATCTCTGGGGCGGCAATTCGGGCTTCGGCATCGACTGTTCCGGCCTCGTTCAGGCGGCCCTGCACGCCTGCGGTCTCGAATGCCCGGGCGACAGCGACCAGCAACAGACGCGGCTTGGCCCCGCACTGCCCGCAGGCACCCCGCCCCAGAGGGGCGACCTCCTGTTCTGGAAGGGCCACGTGGCCTTTGTCGCCGATCCCGAGACCCTGTTGCATGCCAACGCCTGGGCAATGGCGGTGGCCTATGAACCCCTCGCCGAGGCGCTTGCGCGGATCGAGGGGCAGGGCGACGGGCCGGTCACGGCGCACCTGAGACCTGCTTGAGATTCCGTAAATCCTGCGTACGCAATCACGGAATCAATGGCTTGCGCCGAAAACGTTTCGCGCGCGAAACATTCCAATTTTCCAATGAGTTAACAAAGGGTAAGGATCCTGCTTCGGATCACTCGACCGAGCGGATCAGCTTGCGCTCCAGCACCCGCAGCACCGCCTTCAGATCGGCCCCGCGCTTGAGGATCTGCCCGTCCATGCCGTGCACCGAGTACATGCCCTGCCGGTGCCTCAGCTTCGGGTCCTTCTCGATCCGGTAGAGCGGGTTCTCGGCGGTGCGGCGGAACACGGAGAACACCGCGCGGTCGCGCAGGTTCGAAATGCCGTAGTCGCGCCATTCGCCTGCCGCGACCATCCGCCCGTACAGCGACAGGATCGTTTGCAATTCACGCCGGTCGAATGCGACCTGGGACGGAACCCCGGGAAACGGGGAAGGCGTAAGGATTGTCATGAAACCGAGACTTGCGCCAATCGCGCCGCAAATCAAGCCCGATCGCTCTGTCCGAAGCGGCGCGCAAGGCGGGGCTCTGCCGGGGGCATCGCGGCCATGTCGCCCGATGCGCTGTCGAGCCAGGCCTCGGCCGCCGGGAACAGGCGGCGATAGGCGCGCGCGACGGCCCGGCGGGGGTCGGCCAGCGGCGCGTCCCCCGGCATCAGGTCCGGGCGCAGGTCGTCATAGCGCAGCACGATGCGCCGCCAGCGATGGATCAGCAGCATCCGCGCCGCCGCCGCATCCAGCGGATCGGCAAGATCGACCCGGTCCAGCGCGTCGAGGTCCAGCGCAAGCCCGGCCAGGGCATGCCGGTGCGACGAGGTCAGCAGCTTGGCGCGAAAGGCGTCGGAGAGTTCCTCGATGCGCCCGGTCAGGCGCAGATCGCCGCTCCGGTCCCGGTCCTCGCCCTCCGGCGTGAGGTGCAGTACCTCGTTCCCGGCAGCGTCCAGCTCCACCCGGATGGTCCAGCTGTCCACCGGCCCCTCGGCGGGCGCGGCATAGATGCGGGTGGTGGCCGGAGCAAACCGCGCCAGCCCCTCCGGGCTCAGGCGATAGAGGCTGGTGCGCCCCGACCGCGTGCTGGTCACCCAGCCATCGCGCCCCAGCCGGGACAGCGCGGTGCGCAGGGTCCCCTGCTCGACGCCGACACGGCCCAGCAACTGCCCCAGCCGCGCCGTCGATACCTCGCCGCCGCGATCCTGCACGAGGTCGCCAAAGACAGTGATGACCAGCGACCAGACGCGCAACCGCCCCTGTGCGTGCAAGGCATTGATCAAAGGCGCAATCGGATCGCTCATGGCAGCCGGGTTTAGCGCCTGCGGAGCGGGCGGTCAAAGCATCTCGCACACGCGCAAGCCAGGGCCGCAGGACATGAGTACTTCCGGAGAAAAGATGATCGAGCGGCCCGCCCTTCATCTTTTCTCTTCAAATACTCAACTCCCGCCGCATCCCCGCGCGCGCCGTCAGCGGTCGTAGCTTACCATCGTCAGCAGCTCGTATTCCGCCACCTGTTCGCCGTTCTGGTTGGTCAGCGTCGCGTTCCAGGCCACCTCGCCATAGGTGTCGGTGCGGCGCGTCTTGCGCTTGCAGGTGAGGCGGACCTTGATGCTGTCGCCGGGGCTCACCGGTTTCTGGAACGACAGGCCGTTCAGGCCGGTGTTGGCCAGCACCGGGCCCGGGTCGGGCTGGACGAAGAGCCCGGCGGCGAAGGAAAGCAGCAGGTAGCCATGCGCCACGCGGCCCGGGAAGAAGGGGTTCGCCTTGGCGGCTTCCTCGTCCATGTGGGCGTAGAAGGTGTCGCCGGTGAAATGGGCGAAATGCTCGATGTCGTCGAGGGTCACCTCGCGGGCCTTGCTGTGCAGCGTCTCGCCGATGGCGATCTCGTTGAAGGTGCGCTGGAACGGATGGTCGGGCCCCTCGATCTCCGGCGCGCCGGGGAGCCACTGGCCGGTGATCGCCGCGATCACGTCGGGGCCGCCCTGGATCGCGGTGCGCTGCATGTAGTGCATCACGCCGCGCACACCGCCCAGTTCCTCGCCGCCGCCAGCGCGGCCGGGGCCGCCGTGGACCATGTGGGGCATCGGCGCCCCGTGCCCGGTCGCCGCCTTCGCCGAGTTGCGCCCGGTGATGTAGAGCCGCCCGTGCCAGGCAGCGCTGTCGAGCACCACCTGCCGCGCGATCTCCGGGTCTGCCGTCACCAGCGAGGCCACCAGCGAGCCGCCGCCGCGATTGGCGAGCGCCGAGGCATGGGCGAGGTCACGGTAGGGCATGAGGGTCGAAACGGGGCCAAAGGCCTCCAGCTCGTGCACCGCGCTGGCCGCGTCCGGATCGTCGCATTGCAGCAGGGTCGGGGCAAGGAACGCGCCCTCCGGTCCCGCGCCGACGAGGTCCAGAACTTCGGGGTCGCCGGTCAGGCGCACGGTCTCGCCCGCCAGCGCGCGCAGCTTGCCCAGCACGTCGGCCTTCTGGCTGGCGGAGGCCAGCGCGCCCATGCGCACCGACTCGTCCGCCGGGTCGCCGATGGTGGTCTTGGCCAGCCGCGCCATCAGCGCCTCGCTCACGTCCTTCATGGTCGCTTCGGGCACGATGATGCGGCGGATGGCGGTGCACTTCTGGCCCGCCTTTGTGGTCATCTCGTTGGCCGCCTCCTTGATGAAGGCGTCGAACTCGGGTGTTCCGGCCACGGCGTCAGGGCCGAGGATGGTGGCGTTCAGGCTGTCCTGTTCCGAGTGGAAGCGCACCGAGTTGCGCATCAGCGCCGGGGTCGCGCGCAGCTTGAGCGCGGTGTCGGCGGAACCGGTGAAGCTCACCACGTCCTGCGCGGTCAGCCGGTCGAGCATGTCGCCGACGCCGCCCACCACAAGCTGCACCGCGCCCTCGGGGACCAGCCCCGATTCGATGATCATGCGGAAGCAGGCCTCGGTCAGGTAGCAGGTCTGGGTCGCCGGTTTCACGATGGCGGGCATCCCCGCCAGCAGGGTGGGGGCGAGCTTTTCCAGCATTCCCCAGACCGGAAAGTTGAAGGCGTTGATGTGGACCGCAACGCCCTGCAGCGGCACGCAGATGTGCTGGCCGAGGAACGAGCCGTCCTTCGACAGGCCCTCGGGGGCGCCGTCGACGTAGACGTAGCCGTCGGGCATCTCGCGACGGCCCTTGCCCGAGATCACCATCATGGTGCCGATGCCGCCCTCGATGTCGACCGCGCCGTCGCGGCGGGTCGCGCCGGTCAGCGGGTTGAGGGCATAGAGCTCTTCCTTGCGCGCGGCGATGTACTGGCCCACCGCCTTGATCATCCGGGCGCGCTCGTGGAACGTCATGGCGCGCAGGGCGGGACCGCCGGTCAGGCGGGCCCAGTCGAGCATGGCCTGGATGTCGAGCGGGGCGCCACCGGCCTCGGCGATCACCTTGCCGGTGACGGGGCCGTTGATGGCGCGGGCGTGGTCGCCGGGGGCGATCCATTGCGCCGCGGCGTAGCTTGCGGGTCGTAGCATGATCTGGGCTCCTCCTGATTTGGCCGCACCATGACGCGGGGCGCGTCGGAAATCAACACTATTGACCGCATGGTCGGTTTTGTGCAGGGTGCGGCCCGAGGAGCGAGGGGAGACCGCCGGGAATGACACCGCAGGAAAGGGCCGAGCGCAGCGCCGAGGCGATGTGGAGCACCGACAACGCGTCGAAGTGGCTCGGCATGACGCTGGAGGCCGTGGGGCCCGGCACCGCCACCATGTCGTTCACGGTGGAGGAGCATCACCTGAACGGGCATCGCATCTGTCACGGCGGCTACATCTTCACGCTCGCCGACAGCGCCTTTGCCTTCGCCTGCAACAGCTACAATCAGGTCACCGTCGCCCAGCAGAACTCCATCACATATGTGAATTCGGGCCAGCCGGGCGAGCGGTTGACGGCCCGGGCGGTCGAATCCGCTCGCAATGGGCGGTCGGGAGTCTATGACGTAGTCGTGACCGGCGGGGACGGGCGCAACGTGGCGCTGTTCCGGGGCCTGTCACGGACCATCAAGGGCCAGATTTTCGAGGAGACAACATGACTATTGCTTACATCTGCGACGGGCTGCGCACCCCCATCGGCCGTTACGGCGGGGCCCTGTCCTCGGTACGGCCGGACGACATGCTGGCCCAGGTGATCCGTGACCTGGTCGCGAAGTATCCCGGGCTCGAGATCGACGAGGTTCTGGCCGGCTGCGCCAACCAGGCCGGTGAAGACAACCGCAACGTGGCCCGCATGGCCGCGCTGCTGGCGGGCCTGCCCGACACCGTTCCGGGCGCCACCATCAACCGTCTCTGCGGGTCGGGCCTCGATGCCGTCGGCTCTGCCGCGCGTGCCGTGCGCACCGGCGAGGCCGAGGTGGTCATCGCCTGCGGCGTCGAGAGCATGAGCCGTGCGCCGCTGGTGATGCCGAAGGCCGACAGCGCCTTCTCGCGCAAGGCCGAGATCTACGACACCACCATCGGCTGGCGGTTTGTGAACAAGGAAATGCACAAGCATTTCGGCACCGACTCGATGCCGGAGACCGCCGAGAACGTGGCTTCCGACTACCAGATCAGCCGCGATGACCAGGACGCCTTTGCCCTGCGCTCGCAGGAGAAGGCCGCAAGGGCCATCGCCTCGGGCCGGCTGGCGCAGGAGATCACTCCGGTGTCGATCCGCCAGCGCAAGGGTGACCCGATCATCGTGGACACCGACGAGCATCCGCGCGCGACCACCATCGAGCAGCTGGCCAAGCTGCCCGCGCCCTTCCGCGAGAACGGTTCGGTCACCGCGGGCAACGCCAGCGGCGTGAACGACGGTGCCGCGGCGGTGATCATCGCCTCTGAGGCCGCGGTCGAGAAGTACGGCCTGACCCCGCGCGTCAAGGTCTCGGGCATGGCCACCGCAGGCGTGCCGCCGCGGATCATGGGCATGGGCCCGGCACCCGCCACCCAGAAGCTGCTGGTCCAGCAGGGCCTGTCGATCACCGATATCGACCTGATCGAGCTGAACGAGGCCTTTGCCTCGCAGGGTCTCGCGGTGCTGCGTCAGCTCGGCGTGGCCGATGACGCGGACTTCGTGAACCCGAACGGCGGCGCCATCGCGCTTGGCCACCCGCTTGGCATGTCGGGCACCCGCCTGGCGCTGACCGCCTCGCAGGAAATGGTCAACAACGGCCTCGACCGTGCCGTCTGCACCATGTGCATCGGCGTCGGCCAGGGCATCGCGGTCCTGCTCGAAAAAGTCTGAGACATCTCCGGGCCCCGGCCCGGACAAGACTGCAAGACACGGGGCGGATCCCAGCGCGGGGTCCGTCCAGGGAGGGACTTTGTCCCGGGGAACATTTAGCCAGGGCCGGGCCCATGTCCGGCAGGTGAGGAGACCATGAAAGACCTGACCCCCCGCAAGGAAGATCTGAACCCGATCGAGATCGCCAGCCGCGACGAGATCCAGGACCTTCAACTGATCCGGATGAAATGGTCGCTGAGCCACGCCTACGAGAACGTCCCGCACTACCGCAAGGCCTTCGACGAGGCCGGGGTGCATCCCGACGACCTCAAGAGCCTCGCGGACCTGTCGAAGTTTCCCTTCACCGTGAAGCAGGACCTGCGCGCCAATTACCCGTTCGGCATGTTCGCGGTCCCGCGCGAGCAGGTGAAACGGATCCACGCCTCCTCGGGCACCACCGGCCAGCCGACCGTGGTGGGCTATACCGCCAATGACCTCGACGTCTGGGGCGAGGTGGTCGCGCGCTCCCTGCGGGCCTCTGGCCTGCGCCCGGGCGACATCCTGCACAACGCCTATGGCTACGGGCTGTTCACCGGCGGTCTCGGCATCCACCTCGGCGCCGATGCGCTGGGCCTGACGACGGTGCCGGTCTCGGGCGGCATGACCCAGCGCCAGGTGCGGCTGATCGAGGATTTCAAACCCAAGGGGATCACCGTGACCCCCTCCTACGCGCTCTCGATCCTCGACGAATACGCGGCGCGCGGCATCGACCCGCGCGAGAGCTCGCTCGAGGTCGGCATCTTCGGGGCCGAGCCCTGGACCAACGCCATGCGGCTCGAGATCGAGCAGGCCTTCGACATGCACGCGGTCGACATCTACGGCCTGTCCGAGGTGATGGGGCCGGGCGTCGCCAACGAGTGCGTCGAGACCAAGGACGGGCTGCACATCTGGGAAGACCACTTCTACCCCGAGATCATCGACCCCGTGACGGGCGAGGTGCTGCCGGACGGCGAGCAGGGCGAATTGGTCTTCACCTCGCTCACCAAGGAAGCCTTCCCGATCATCCGCTACCGCACCCGCGACCTCACCCGGCTGCTGCCGGGCACCGCGCGCTCGATGCGGCGGATGGAGAAGATCACGGGCCGCAGCGACGACATGATCATCCTGCGTGGCGTCAACGTCTTCCCGACCCAGATCGAGGAACAGCTGATGACGGTCGCGGGTCTCGCCCCGCATTTCCAGATCGAGCTGTCGACGCCGGGCCGCATGGACGTGCTGACGGTGATGTGCGAGGCGGCGCAGAGCCATACGGCGGAAGAGGCCCGCAAGGCCGCCGCCGCCGATCTCTCGCACAAGGTCAAGGCTTCGGTCGGCATCTCGATCAAGGTCACGGTCGCCGACCCGGGCGCGGTGGAGCGCAGCCAGGGCAAGGCCGTGCGCATCATCGACAACCGCACCAAGAGCTGATGCCGCGCGGAGTCGCCAGGGATCACGACGAGAAGCGGACCGCCCTGCGCAAGGGGGCGGCCGCCTATTTCGCGCGCCACGGCTACGACCGCGCCTCGATGACGGGGGCGGCGCGCGAGTGCGGCGTCTCCAAGGCGCTGATCTATCACTACTACGGCAGCAAGGAGGATCTCTTCTACGATATCCTCGAGGCGCATTTCGAGGACCTCGTCGAGGCCGTCGATGCGGTGCGGGCCGACGGGATCCCGGGCCTGATCCGCGCCATCCTCGATGCCTATGCCGATGCCGATGCCGAGCACAAGCTGCAGATCGACGCGCTGCATACCCTGCCGCCCGAGCGGCAGGCACCGCTGATCGCCGCGCAACGGCGGCTGGTGGCGGCCATGTCCGAGGCGATCCGAACCGAGCGGCCAGACCTGCCGGCAGATCACCTGCGGGCGCTGACCATGTCGGTCTTCGGCATCCTCAACTGGTTCTACATGTGGCATCGCCCCGGCAAGGGTTTGAGCCGCGAGGACTACGCCGCGCTTGCCGCCGATTTCGTCACCGCCGGGATCGCCCACCTGCCGCGCTGAGCCTTCTTTGGGTCTGCAAGTATCCCGGGGGGTGAATTGGCCGCGAGGCCAAGAGGGGGGCTGGCCCCCCTCACGTCTCCTGTGGGATCAGCCGCACCAGACCCGGGTGATGGTATAGGCGTTGTTCACGTTGACGTTCACCCGGCTCGGCCGGAAGTCCTGCGTGTAGACCGAGTCGGCGGGGATCACCCGCACGTCGGCGGGCAGCAGCGGGCGCGACTGGTCGAAGGGCTTGCCGACGAGTCCCTTCTGGGCGCTGTTCAGGCAGGCCTCGTTGCCGTCGGCGGTCGACATCGCCGGAGAGCTGCGCTCGGTCCGGCTCGGGGCGTCGCCGCAGGCCGCCAGTGTCGAGGCCAGCGCCAGCCCCGCGATCATCCAGGTCACTCGCATGGTTCACATCTCCCGTCGTTCGCGTGCAGGTCCATCATTGCAGAATACCGTCTGCCGACAACCCCGGGCCGGGATCAGCGGCGGCCTTCCCGCAGCCAGCCGCCGACGATCATCAGCGCCGCGACCAGCAGCACCAGCCAGGGTGGCAGCAGCGCCATCTGGGTGACGTCGCGGGTTTCGTAGGCCTCGCGCGGGGTCAGGCCGATCCAGCCGCGTCCGGCGGCGGGGCGGCCCTCGCGGACGTCGCGAATGCTCGGGATCCTGTCATCCACGCTGAAGATGCCGCCGCGCGTGCTCTCGACCGCCGGGGCCAGAAGGCTGTCGGTGGCGATGGTCTGCTCGAACTCGCGGGGGGCGGCGGGGCCAAGGCCGATCACCGCCTTCTGGTCGCCTTCGCTCAGCCGGTAGAGCCCGATCTGGTCGCCCTCGAACAGGGTCTCGAAGCGCCCCGGGCTGACCTCGCGCAGGTCAAGCTGCACTTCCTTGCCGTCGGGGCCGATCACGGTGACCGGGCCGATCTCCTCGTTCAGCGAGCGGCGGATGATCCGCATGGTCTGGCCCGAGACTTCCTCGGCCCAGAGCGCCTCTTCCTCCAGCTCGGGTTCCTTCATCATCCAGTGCGCGAGACGGCGCAGCAGTTCCAGCTGTGGGCCGCCGCCCTCGTAGCCGCGGTTCCACAGCCAGGCGTGGTCGGAGGCCAGCAGCGCCACGCGCCCCTCGCCGACGCGGTCGAGGATCAGCAGCGGCTTGTCCTCCACCCCGGACATGACCACGTCGCCGCTGCGCGGCTCCACCTCGACCTGCCGCAGCCATGAGCCCCAGGTGTCCTGGCCCTGGAAATCGCTGGTCACGGGGTGACGGTGACCGAGGTCGGTGACGGTGGGGCGATAGCGCTCTTCGATCACCCGTGCGGTGGGCACGCCCGGCAGGACGCGGCCCAGCGGCGAGCGGAAGATGCTGTCGGCGCTGGCGAAATCTGGGCCCGCCGCGACCAGCACCGCGCCGCCCTTCTCGACGTAGTTGGCCACGTTGTCGAGGTAGATGGCGGGCAGGATGCCGCGCCGCTTGTAGCGGTCGAAGATGATCAGGTCGAAATCGTCGATCTTTTCGAGGAACAGTTCGCGGGTGGGAAAGGCGATCAGAGAGAGCTCGCCCACCGGCACGCCGTCCTGCTTCTCGGGCGGGCGCAGGATGGTGAAGTGCACAAGGTCGACCGAGCTGTCGGATTTCAGCAGGTTGCGCCATGTGCGCCCGCCGGCGTGGGGTTCGCCCGAGACCAGCAGCACGCGCAGGCGGTCACGCACGCCGTTCATCTGGATCAGCGCGGTGTTGTTGCGGTCGGTCAGCTCGCCCTCGGCGGTGGGCACGGTGAACTGCAGCACGTTGCGCCCGCCGTGGGGCAGGGTCACCGGCAGGTCGATGTCCTGCCCGATGGGCACGTCGTAGGTCTGGGCCTCGCCGCCGTCGATGGCGATGCGCAGGGGCGCGGTGGGGCTGCCTCCGGGGGCGTCGCCGCTGTCTTCGATGCGCAGGGTCAGGGTCACCGGTTCCCCGATGATGGCGAAGGCCGGGGCGTTGGCGACGATCAGGCGGCGGTCCCAGTCGGTCTCGTGCCCGGTCAGCAGGACGTGCAGCGGGGCAGGCAGCCTGGGCGTGCGGTCGAGGTCATGGGCCCGCCCGTCGGTGACCGCGATGATCCCGGCGACGCGGGCGTTCGGTTCCTCGGCCAGCGCCTCGGTTAGGGTGGTCATCAGCTCGGTGCCGGCATCGCCTTCGCCGTCCGGGACGGTGATGCGCCGCACTTCGGTATTGTCGCGCTGGGCCAGCTGGGCAGCGAGGGCCTCGACCGCGTCGGCGGTCTGGTCGGGCCGGTCCGACAGCTGCTGGCTGGCGCTCTCGTCGTCGAGCAGCAGGACGATGTCGGACAGGGGCGAGCGGTCCTCCTCCTGGTAGACCGGCCCGGCGAGGGCGGCCACCACGACCAGCGCGGCGAGGCCGCGCAGCGCCCAGCCCGAGAGCCCGCGCCAGAGGGCGAGCAGGCTGGCCGCAAGGCCGAGCGCTGCAACGCCCCAGACCATCGGCCAGGGCACGAGGGGGTCGAAGATCAGGGAACCGGTCATTGGCCAAGCCTGTCGAGTAGGGCAGGTACATGGACCTGGTCGGATTTGTAGTTGCCGGTCAGCACGTGCATCACGAGGTTCACGCCGAACCGCAGCGCCAGTTCGCGCTGGCGTTCGCCCGAGAAGCCCCGGCCGATCGGCAGCAGTTCGCGGCCCTGTCCGTCGACGGCCCAGGCGGCGGCCCAGTCGTTGCCGCCGATTACCACCGGGGTCACCCCGTCATTGAGGTTGCGGAAGGGCATCCCCTCGATCTGTTCGGCGCCGGGCGGTGCGGCCTCGACCCAGACATCGCGGCTGTTGTAGCGGCCGGGGAAGTCCTGCAGCAGGTAGAAGGTGCGGGTCAGCACGTGGTCGGCGGGCAGCGGTTCCAGCGGCGGTATGTCGAGGGGTGCCGCCAGTTGCTGCAGCTTGCGCCCGTTCGGGCTGGAATTGCCAAAGCGGGCGACGTCGGCATCGCGGGTGTCGAAGACGATCATGCCGCCGGAGCGGAGGTACTCGTTGAGCTTGGCATAGGCTTCGGACGAGGGGGTCGGCTGGTCGGGCGTGACCGGCCAGTAGAGGAGCGGAAAGAAGGCCAGCTCGTCGGTTTCGAGGTTCACCGCCATCGGTTCGGCAGGTTCGACCGAGGTGCGGAAGAACAGGGTGTCGGACAGGCCGCGCAGACCCGCGTGGGCGATGTCGTCGATCTGGGTGTTGCCGGTGATGACGTGGGCGAGAGCAAGTTCCGAGGTCGCCTGTATGGCGAAGGCCTCGGAGTCGTCCTGCGCCTGCCCCGGCTGGGGCACCAGCAGCAGCGCCAGCCCGGTCAGCAGAGCCGCCGTGGCGCGGCGGCTGCCACCGCCGCCAAGGCGGCCCGAGAGCGCGAGCGAGGCGATGACATCGAGCGCCAGCAGCAGGACCGAGAGGCTGAGGAGGAGCCCGCCGAGCGGGCGCTCCTCTTGCACGGCGAGGCCCTGCACCGGCACGTCGGCGGGCCATTGCGCGGTCAGCAGCTCGGTCTCGGAGGTTAGCACGTTGCGGGCAAGACGGCGGTCGCCGCTGCGGTAGAGGCCCGGACGCAGGTCGGGACCGACCTGCGCCTCGGCCAGGGCGGGCCCGTCGACGCCGGGGAGGGTGCTGGCGTCCGAGAGGATGCCGAAGCCGTCCATCACCTGAACCGGGGTCCAAGTGGTGCCTTCGAGGTCGGCGGCGTCGGGGGCGTGCGCCGAGGTCGAGACGGCGAGCCGTTCCAGCATCTCGACGAAGAGGCCCGAGAGCGGCAGCGAGGACCACTCGGCGTTGGCAGAGACGTGGAACAGCACGACCTGCCCCTGTCCCAGCTCCTTGCGGGTCACCAGCGGGGTGCCATCGCTGAGCGAGGCGATCACACGGTCGGCCAGCGTCGGATCGGGCTGGGCCATGACCTGAGAATTGACGCTTACGTCGGGCGGGATGCGGAGGCCGTGAAAGGGCGACTCCTCGGGGAAGGGCGCGAGGGACTTGGGTTCGCCCCAGCTCATCGCGCCGCCGACGCTGCGCCCGCCCGCGCGCAGGCGCACGGGCATCAGCGGGTCTTCGTCGTCGCGGCTGACGTTGCTGGCGGCGAGGCGCGGACCGGCAAAGCGCAGCAGCAGGCCGCCCGCCTCGATCCATTCGGTCAGCGCCGTTTCCTCGGCCGCCGAGAGGGTGGCGACATCGGCCAGCACGATCACGTCGGGGTTGGCGGGGAGCATGTCCATCAGCCCGCCTTCGAGCAGGTCGGCGGTGGGCAGCAGGGCCTGGCGCAGGAAGTGGAGCGGCGACAGCAGCTCCAGCCCCTCGCGGTCGTCGCGGCCCGCGATCAGCGCGACCTCGCGGCGGCGCAGCCCGTCGTCGGTGAGGGTCAGCGCCCCGGCAGAGCGCTGGCCCTGAATGTCGAAACGGGTGATGCGCGCGCGCAGTTCGGAGGGCAGGGTGAGGGCCGCGGTCGCGGTGGTTTCACCGGCGGCGAAGGTGGCGGGGACGCTGGCGAGGGTCCGCGCCGCGCCGGCGGGGTCGCGGCCTTCGGCGAGGATGGTCACGTCGCGGGCCGCGCCCCCGGCGGAGCGCCGGGCGGTCAACTGGATGGCGCCGTCCTCGAACCGGGCCGGGGCAAGACCGATCACCGGCAGGCCGGTCTGGTAGACGCTGAGCGCGCCGCGCGCCTGCATCGCCTCGGTCAGGTCGCTGCGGCCCGGGTAGTCGAGCTGGTCCGAGAACCAGTGGGTGTCGAAGCGGTCCTCCAGCGCGCCGATGTAGGCGAGCGACTGGGAGACCTGCGCCTCGGTCGGGGTCCAGGGCTGCGGCAGCAGCCCGGCCAGCCGGTTGCGCCAGGTCTCGGCGGACTGGAACACCGGCTCTTCGGGTGCGCTGAGGCGGAGGATGGCGACGGGGCGACCGGAGCGGCCTGCCTCGGTCAGCTGCGCATCGACAAGGTCGATCCGGTCGCGCCAGCCGGTCGCACCGGCCCATGTGGCGTCGAGCACGATCAGCAGCGGGCCGGAGCCGTCCTGCGCGCGCTGCGGGTTCAGCACCGGACCGGCGAGGCCGATGATGATCGCGGCCACCGCCAGCAGGCGGAGCAGAAGCAGCCACCACGGCGTGCGGTCGGTGACGCTCTCATCGTCCTTGAGGCCCAGCAGCAGCGCCACGCCGGGAAACATCCGGCGGATCGGCGCCGGGGGCACCGCGCGCAGGATCAGCCAGAGCACCGGCAGGGCCAGCAGGCCGAGCAGGAGCCAGGGCGAGGCGAAGCCGATTCCGGCGAGAACCGTCATCTGGTGCCTCCGTCCAGCGCGCGCCACAGCCAGAGCAGCGCCGATTGCGCGCTGTCGCCGGTGTGATGCAGGCCAAGCTGCCAGCCGGTGAGGTGGCAGAGTTCCTGAAGTTCCTGTTTCCGTCCGGCCAGCCGGTCGAGGTAGCGGTCGCGCAGGTCGTTGGCCTTGAGCGTCTCGTGCCGGAGGGTTCCGCCCACCGACTCGAAGATGGTGCGGCCGCGGAAGGGAAATTCTTCTTCGCTGGGGTCGAGGATCTGGAGCAGCACGCCGCGCACGCCCCGGTCGGCGGCCTTGGTCAGGGCGAGGCGCACCTCGTCCATGTGGCCGAGGAAGTCAGAGATGAAAACCGCGCGGGCACGGGGGATCATCGCGCGGTGTTCCGGCGGCTGGTAGTCGTCGTCGGCGTTCTTCACGAAACTCTCGGCAAGGCGCAGCACCTGCTGGCGGCCCCGGCGGGGCGGCAGGGCGGTGCCGGTCAGGCCGACCCTCTCGCCCCCGCGTACCAGCAGAACGGCGGTGGCCAGCGCAAGCAGGCGCGCGCGGTCGATCTTGGGTTCCAGCCGGTCGTTGGAGGCGAAGCGCATCGAGGCGCCCTGGTCGACCCAGAGCATCACGGACTGCGCGATCTGCCATTCGCGCTCGCGCACGAACTGCTGGTCGCCCCGGGCCGAGCGGCGGTGGTCGATCATGCGGCGGCTGTCGCCGGGCTGGGCCGGGCGGTACTGCCAGAAGTCATCGCCCACGCCCGCGCGACGGCGGCCGTGGTCCCCCAGCAGCAGCGTTCCGGCCAGCTGGTCTGCCCGGGCAAGGAGCGGAGGCAGGCGGCCTGCCTCGACCTCGGACCTTGCGCGGAGGCTGGTGGCTGGGTTCACGCCGCCGCCTCGCGGCGCGAGAGCCCGGCAGCGGTGGAATCGATCAGGTCGGCAAGGCTGTCGCCGCGCGCGCGGGCGGCGAAGTTCAGCGCCATGCGGTGGCTCAGCACCGGGCGGGCCATGTCGATGACGTCTTCGGCGCTGGGCGCGAGACGGCCCTGCAGCAGGGCGCGGGCGCGCACGGTCATCATCAGGGCCTGTGCAGCGCGGGGGCCGGGGCCCCATGCAACGGTGTCGCGAACCCGGTCGGACACGCCGTCCTCGTCGGGACGGAAGGCGCGCACGAGGTCGAGGATCATCTCGACCACAGAGTCGCCGACCGGCATCCGGCGCAGCAGGATCTGGGCCTTGAGCAGTTCCTCCTTGGTGAAGACCTGGGTGGCCTCCGCCTCTTCGGCGCCGGTGGTCGCCAGCAGGATGTCACGCTCGGTCTCGCGGTCGGGGTAGGCGACGTCGATCTGCACGAGGAAACGGTCGAGTTGCGCTTCGGGCAGCGGATAGGTGCCCTCCTGCTCGATCGGGTTCTGGGTGGCGAGGACGTGGAAGGGCTGGCCCAGCGAACGGTTTTCCCCCGCGACGGTCACCACCTTTTCCTGCATGGCTTGCAGCAGGGCGGACTGGGTCCGGGGCGAGGCGCGGTTGATCTCGTCGGCCATCAGCAGCTCGCAGAAGATCGGACCGGGGACGAACCGGAAGTGCCGCGAGCCGTCGCCGGCGGTGTCGAGCACCTCGGAGCCGAGGATGTCGGCGGGCATCAGGTCGGGGGTGAACTGGATACGGTTGCCGTGCAGGCCCATGACGGTCGACAGCGTCTCGACCAGCCGCGTCTTGCCAAGGCCCGGAAGGCCGATCAGAAGCCCGTGACCACCGCACAGCAGGGCCGTGAGGGTCAGTTCGACAACCCGTTCCTGCCCGATGAAACGGCGGGTGATGGAGGCCTTTGCCTCGGCCAGTTTGGCCTCCAGCGCCTCGATTTCGGGAACCAGCGACTCGATATCGGACATGACTTTCCTTTCGGCGGGCATATATGCTTTGAGGCGAGTGTATCGCGCCCAAAGGAAATGGCAAAAGCTATGAACAGACAAAATGCCGTTACCCCGTCGGCCGAAGGCATCGCCGCCTCTATCCGCGCCGCCAAGACGCGCGGTTTGCCGCCGGTCCACCTGTGGAATCCCGAGTTCTGCGGCGATCTGGACATGCGGATCGCGCGGGACGGGACGTGGTTCTATCTGGGCACGCCCATCGGCCGGCCCGGGCTGGTGCGGCTTTTCTCGACCATTCTCAAGAAGGAAGACGGCAAGTACTTCCTTGTGACCCCGGTTGAAAAGGTCGGGATCACCGTCGATGACGCGCCTTTCGTCGCCGTGGACTTCGAAGTCGAGGGCACGGGCGAATCGCAGGTGCTGACCTTTACCACCAATGTCGGGGATTCGGCGGTGGCCGGGCCCGAGCATCCGATCCGCGTAGAGCGCGATCCGGAGACCGGAGAGCCCTCGCCCTACGTGCTGGTCCGGGCGGAACTGGAAGCGCTGATCGACCGCAAGAGCTTTTACCGGCTGGTGGATATCGGCAGCCATCACGAGGGCTGGTTCGGGCTTTGGTCCTCGGGTGCGTTCTTCCCGGTGATCCCCTCGGACGAGCTGCCGGCGGGATAGGGGGCAAGCTCCGCGACATTGTGTGGCAGCCCGGTTGAATGCTGCGCGTTTTGCTGTATGTTAGCGCTAACTTTTCCCGGCCCTGTCACACTGCACGCACTCGCGGGAGAATGCCTGTAGACCTATTCACGCCACCCGAAGAGGGAGCCGAGACATGACACTGAACGCCACGATTGCCCGGGTTACGGATCGGATCATCGAACGCAGCGAAGCGACCCGCAAACCCTATCTGGACCGTATGCGCGAGGCCGCCTCGAAGGGACCGGCCCGCGCCCACCTTTCCTGTTCCGGGCAGGCCCACGCCTTTGCCGCCGCCGGGCCGGACCAGCAGGCGCTGGCCGGCGGGAGCGCGGGGAACCTCGGGATCGTCACCGCCTACAACGACATGCTCTCGGCGCATCAGCCGTTCGAGCGCTATCCCGAACTGATCCGCGCGGCGGCCCGGCGGGCGGGCGGCACGGCGCAGGTTGCGGGCGGGGTGCCCGCCATGTGCGACGGCGTTACCCAGGGCGAGGCGGGGATGGAGCTGAGCCTGTTCTCGCGCGATGCCATCGCGATGGCGGCGGGCATCGCCATGTCGCACAACACCTTCGACGCCGCCGTCTTCCTCGGGGTCTGCGACAAGATCGTGCCGGGGCTGGTCATCGCGGCGCAGTCCTTTGGCCACCTGCCCATCGTCTTTCTGCCTGCCGGTCCGATGACCAGCGGGATCTCGAACGACGAGAAGGCCAAGGTGCGCCAGAAGTTCGCGGCTGGCGAGGTCGGGCGCGACGAGCTGATGGCGGCGGAGATGGCGGCCTATCACGGCCCCGGCACCTGCACCTTCTACGGGACGGCGAACACCAACCAGATGTTGATGGAGTTCATGGGGCTGCACCTGCCGGGATCGTCCTTCGTGAACCCGAACACGCCGCTGCGCGATGCGCTGACCGAGGAGGGCGCGCGGCGGGCGCTGTCGCTCTCGGCGCTGGGCAATGACTATACCCCGACCTGCGATATCCTCGACGAGAAGGCCTTTGTGAACGGGATCGTCGGGCTGAACGCGACGGGCGGGTCGACGAACCTGCTGATCCACCTTGTCGCGATGGCGCGGGCGGGTGGTATCGTCCTAGACTGGCACGATTTTTCCGAGCTGTCCGACGTCACGCCGCTGATGGCGCGGGTCTATCCGAACGGGCTGGCGGACGTGAACCATTTCCATGCCGCCGGGGGGCTTGGCTACATGATCGGCGAGCTGCTGAAGGCGGGCCTGCTGCATCCCGACACCAAGACCGTCGCGGGCGAGGGGCTGGCGCATTACACCACCGAACCCAAGCTGATCGACGGCCACCTGGAATGGCAGAAGGGCGCGGGCGAGAGCCTGAACGACAAGATCCTGCGCCCGGCATCGGATCCGTTCCAGCCGACCGGCGGGCTCAAGCGGCTGAAGGGTTCGCTGGGGACGGCGGTCATGAAGATCTCGGCCGTGGCACCGGAGCACCGGGTGGTCGAGGCCCCGGTGCGGGTGTTCCACGACCAGGACGATGTGAAGGCCGCGTTCAAGGCCGGGGAGCTGACCGGCGACGTGGTGGTGGTGGTGCGGTTCCAGGGGCCGAAGGCGAACGGGATGCCCGAGCTGCACAGCCTGACCCCGACGCTGGCGGTCCTGCAGGGACGCGGGCAGAAGGTGGCGCTGGTGACCGACGGGCGGATGTCGGGTGCCTCGGGCAAGGTTCCGGCGGCGATCCATGTCTGCCCGGAGGCGCTGGACGGCGGGCCGATTGCACGTCTGCAGGACGGCGATATGGTCCGCGTGGATGCCGAGGCGGGAACGCTCGAGATTCTCACCGAGGGGGTGCTGGAGCGGCCGCTGGCCAAGGCGGACCTGTCGGGGAACGAGGCCGGGGTGGGCCGCGAGCTTTTCGCGATGTTCCGGCGCAACGTGGGGTCCGCCGATACCGGCGCGACCGTTTTCGGAGGATAGAGGATGCTGAACGGCAAGGATGCGAGCCGCCTGACACGGGAAATTTGCGAGGCGGCGCCCATCGTGCCGGTGCTGGTGATCAAGGACGTGGCCCATGCCCGGCCGCTGGCCGAGGCGCTTGTCGCGGGCGGTCTGCCCGCGCTGGAAGTGACCCTGCGGACCCCGGTCGCGCTCGACGTGATCCGGGCTATGGCCGAGGTGCCGGGCGGCATCGTCGGGGCGGGGACGCTGGTCACGCCCGAGGACGTGAAGGCGGCCAAGGCGGCGGGTGCGACCTTTGGCGTTTCGCCGGGGGCGACGGACGAGCTGCTGGCGGCCTGTGAGGCGGAAGACCTGCCGCTGCTGCCGGGTGCGGCCACCGCGACCGAGGCGATGCGCCTGCTGGCGCGGGGCTATGACATGATGAAGTTCTTCCCCGCAGAAGCCTCGGGCGGTGCGCCTGCGCTCAAGGCCATTGGTGCGCCGCTGCCGCAGATCAGCTTCTGCCCGACCGGGGGCGTGTCGATGAAGAACGCGATGGACTACCTGTCGCTGCCCAACGTGGTCTGCGCCGGGGGCAGCTGGGTGGCGCCGATGGACGCCGCCGAGGCGGGCGACTGGGCGCGGATCGAGACGCTGGCGCGCGAGGCGAGCAAGCTGCGGGGTTAGTGCCCGACGGTCTTGGAAAAGACATTCACGATGATCACGCCCAGGAGGATCAGGGCGAGGCCCAGCAGGGCGGGCAGGTCGAGCGTCTGCCCGTACCAGAGCCATGCCACCGAACTGATCAGCACGATGCCCATGCCGGACCAGATGGCATAGACGACTCCGGTGGGCATTACCCGGATCGGGTAGGACAGGAACCAGAAGGCGAGGGCATAGCCCACCACGGTGATGACCGTGGGCCAGAACCGGCTGAGGCTCTCCGAGCGCGCCAGTGATGTCGTGGCAATGACCTCGGCAACGATGGCGGCGAACAGGAGAAGGTATTGCTTGGTCAAGGGAGTGCCTCTGGGCGTGCTGTGATTCCCCACCGGCTGTAGCACGCCGCGCGTGCGCCGTCCCGCGCAACCGGACCGCGCCGCGGGAGGCGGCAGGAGTGGGTTCATCGGGCACACGCCCGCGCTCCGGGGCAAGGTTGAGGTTGCCCGCTGCTTTGCCCCCGGCCTAGGGTCGTGCCGACACAGGACCGGAGAGACCCTTGAAACTGGCCGCCAATATCTCGCTGCTCTTTCGCGAGCTGCCCTATCTCGACAGGTTCGCCGCGGCGCGGGAGGCCGGGTTCGACGCGGTGGAGATCCTGTTTCCCTACGACCTGCCGGCCAAGGAGACGTGGCGGGCGATGGTCGCGAACGGTCAGGAGCTGGTGCTGATGAACGCGCCGCCGCCGAATTACACCGGGGGCGTGCCGGGCTATGGTGCCGTGCCGGGTGGCGAGGAGCGGTTCCGTACCGATATCGGGCGCGTCATGCGCTATGCCGAGGCGCTGAGGCCGGGGCAGATCCACGTCATGGCGGGCTATACCGACGCGCCGGAGGCCGCCGACACCTTTGTCGCGAACCTGCGCTGGGCGGCGGATGCCTTTCCGGATCAGCGGTTCACCATCGAGCCGCTGAACCAGGGCGACCAGCCGGGCTATGCGTTGTCGGACTTCGATCTCGCAGCGGAGATCATCGCGCGGGTCGACCGGCCGAACCTCGGGCTGCAGTACGACAGCTATCATGCGGAGGTGATCCACGGCGATGCGCTGGCGGTGTGGGAGAAGCACCGGCCGCTGGTGACGCATGTCCAGTTGGGCGACGCGCCGGGCCGGACCGAGCCGGGCCGAGGCACGGTCGACTTCGCGGCGCTGTTCGCGGCCATCCGAGACAGCGGCTATGACGGCTGGATCAGTGCCGAGTACAATCCGACGACGAAACGGACGGAACAGAGCCTAGACTGGATGCCGATGGTGTCGGCGGGGCAGGTCTAGGCGCGGTGGTACGGGCCGCCGGCGAGGATGTTGGAGGCGCGGTAGAGCTGTTCGGCGAGCATGACCCGGACCAGCATGTGCGGCCAGACCATCTTGCCCAGTGAAATCGCGTAATCCGCCTCGGCCCGGAGGGTGGGGTCGATGCCGTCGGCGCCGCCGATGACGAAGGCGAGGTCCTGCCGCCCCTCGTCGCGCCATTTGGACAGCAGTTCGGCAAAATCGGGAGAGGAAAGCAGCTTGCCCCGCTCGTCGAGCGTGCAGATCAGGGCGCCCTTGGGGATCGCGCGGCGCAGCAGGTCGGCTTCGGCGCTCATGCCACCGCCCTTCTTGTCCTCTACCTCGCTGACCTGCGCCGGGCCGAGCGCAAGCGGTCGGCCGGTGCGGTCGAAGCGGGTGAGGTAGTCGTCTATCAGAGTCTGTTCGGGGCCGGCGCGCAGACGGCCAACCGCGCAGATGGATACGCGCATGCGGAATTCCGGTGTCGCGGGCCGCAGGGCGGCCCCGGCTTCAGGTCCGTGACGGGCCGGTCAGATCAGTTTGCGGCGCTGCCGGGCATCCACATCTTCTCGAGTTGGTAGAACTCGCGGACTTCCGGACGGAAGATGTGCACGACGACGTCGCCGGTGTCGATCAGGACCCAGTCTCCGGTCTCCTTGCCCTCGACGCGGGCGATCCGGCCATAGTCCTGCTTGAGGCGGTCGACCAGTTTCTCGGCCATTGCCGAGACCTGACGCGTGGACCGACCCGAAGCGATGACCATGTAGTCACCGATGGCCGTTTTGCCGCGCAGGTCGATCTGCACGACGTCTTCGGCCTTGTCGTCATCGAGTGAGGAAAGGATGCGCTCCAGCAGCTCTTCGCTGGTGGGCTGGGGGTGGCCGTGTATGAAACCGGCCGGGTCATCAGCGGGCATTGCCGCTTCTGCGAGGGTTGTCAGAGGTACGTCCTCCTGATGGCGCGCCGCAAGCCCCCGGCGCCGGGGATGGTATAAATGTAGCAACCGGGGCGTGACATTTCAATGAACCGCGCGGTTCTGCGCACCGCAGGCGGTGCTTTGCCGCCACGTTCTGCCTGCCGTATCGCCGCTTCGGGGGCCCTGTGACAACATCCGGCGGCGGATGCAAGCACCATCCGCGTGACGAGTCGGCAAAGCCGACTTGCGCGGGCGGGGGCCTTGGCCCCGGCGAGGGCGGTCGGCGATCAGGTGGTGGGATCGCTCCGGTCGAGCGAAACGCCCGGTGGCAACGGCATTTCGTCCCCACTCTCCGATTGCCCGCGCCGCGTTTCCAGCACCGAGCCGTCCAGCAGTTTGATCTCGCGCTGGGGGAAGGGGAAGGAAATGTCGTTCTCCTTGAAGGCGTCCCAGAGCGCCAGGTAGACCTGCCCCTTGATGTTGGTCAGCCCGCCCGAGGGGTCGCTGATCCAGAACCGCAGGATGTAGTCGACGCTGCTGTCGCCGAAGCCGGTGACATGGCAGACGGGGCGGTTGGGCGTGACCAGCACCCGGTCGAGCGCCTCGCAGGCTTCGACCGCGACCTTGCGCACCTTGTGCGGGTCGTCGCCGTAGGAGGTGCCGAAGAAGATGTCGAGACGGACGAACTTGTTCGTGTGGGACCAGTTGACCACCTGGCTGGTGATCAGGTCCTCGTTCGGGATGAGGTATTCCTTGCCGTCGCGGGTGACGACCGAGACATAGCGGGCGCCAAGGCTGTCGATCCAGCCGAAGGTGTCGGCGATGGAGATCACGTCGCCCGGCTTGATCGACTTGTCGAGCAGGATGATGATGCCCGAGATCAGGTTCGAGACCACCTTCTGCAGGCCGAACCCGATGCCGATGCCGATGGCGCCCGAGAGCACGGCGAGGCCGGTGAGGTCGAATCCGAGGGCGCGGATCCCCACCATAAGGACGATGCCATAGACGACGAGCTGCACCCCCTTGGCGGCCAGCACCCGCATGGAGGGGGAGAGGTCCTCGTTGTGCTGCAGCCCCAGGCCCGCGCGCCGTGTCACGATTCGCGCGACGGCCAGCATCAGTGCGATCAGGATCACGGCCTGCAGCAGTGTCAGCAGGGTGAAGGACATGGTGCCGAAGCTGAACGAGATGTCAGCGAGGATCTTTTTCGCGGCGTCATCTAGGTTCAGCGCGTAGAGCGTGCCCGAGATCCAGAGCGCCCAGGAGATGATGCGCCGCAGCAGGCGGTTGTAGATCAGCCGCGCCAGCAGCCCCACCACTGCCCAGACGCTGACCATCGTCGCCACCACGCCGATCATCTGGCTGCGCGAGGGCCATGTGACCTGTTGCAACAGCAGGTACACGGCCCAGATCATCGCGACGTAGAGGAACAGGGCCAGACGGTTGCGGACGTGGATCAGCAGCCGCAGACGCCACTTGGGCCAGCCCTCGCGCCGCCGTGCCCATGCGTCGAGCCGCGAGGCCAGCATGAACTGGAGGAGGTAAGCGAGGGGGATCAGCCCGAGGATGATGAAGATCTGGTACTGCCGCCACCCGGGAATGGTCACCAGGTGGAGATACCGCAGGACGTCGGCCCAGATCGACTGGCCCGCCTCGGCGAGGGTGGTGAGCGCTTCGGTCTCGTTCATGGGGCTCCCTTCCCGAGCAAGGATGCCCGAAAGGCACCGGGGCTGGCAACCGGGGGGCGGGGGGATGAGTCCCGGTATGTCCTGCTGCGTATCACCTCGGGCGCCCTGCGGGGCGGGCGCTGTGCCCCAGGCACCCAAGGTCGCCGCCTCTTGCGGGACTCATGGGTAAGTAGTATCTCCCGCCTATGACACGCGTTTTCGACATGGATGATCGCGCACGGCTGCCGTGGCGCTTTTTCGGGGCGACCCTGACCGTCCTTGCGTGCCTATAAGCCACGTGCGCCCGCTTTCCATTCGCAGTAGCTAATCATCACGGGAGAGGACCGATGTCCCCCAAAACGCTCTATGACAAGATCTGGGACGCGCATGTCGTCCAGCAAGACGAAGACGGCACCTGCCTTCTTTATATCGACCGTCACCTCGTTCACGAAGTGACCAGCCCGCAGGCCTTTGAAGGTCTGCGCATGTCCGGCCGCAAGGTGCGTGCGCCGGAGAAGACCATCGCCGTGCCGGACCACAACGTGCCGACCACGCTGGACCGCGACGACGCGGCGACCATGACCGAGGACAGCCGTATCCAGGTCGCGGCGCTGGACGCGAATGCGAAGGAATTCGGCGTGAACTACTACCCGGTGTCCGACATCCGTCAGGGCATCGTGCACATCGTCGGTCCCGAACAGGGCTGGACCCTGCCGGGCATGACCGTGGTCTGCGGTGACAGCCACACCGCGACCCACGGCGCCTTTGGCGCGCTGGCGCATGGCATCGGCACCTCGGAGGTCGAGCACGTGCTGGCCACCCAGACGCTGATCCAGAAGAAATCGAAGAACATGAAGGTGGAGATCACCGGCAAGCTGCGTCCGGGCGTGACCGCCAAGGACATCACGCTTTCCGTCATCGGCGTGACCGGTACCGCCGGCGGCACCGGCTATGTCATCGAGTATTGCGGCGAAGCGATCCGCGACCTCTCGATGGAAGGCCGCATGACCGTCTGCAACATGGCGATCGAAGGTGGCGCGCGCGCCGGCCTGATCGCGCCGGACGAGAAGACCTTTGAGTACTGCAAGGGCCGCCCGCACGCGCCGAAGGGCGCCCAGTGGGAAGCCGCCATGGACTGGTGGAAGACCCTGTTCTCGGACGAGGACGCGCATTGGGACAAGGTGATCACCATCAAGGGCGAAGACATCGCGCCGGTGGTGACCTGGGGCACCAGCCCCGAGGACGTGCTGCCGATCACCGCGACGGTGCCGAACCCGACCGACTTCAAGGGCGGCAAGGTCGACGCGGCCAAGCGCTCGATCGAGTACATGGGTCTGGAAGCCGGGCAGAAGCTGTCGGACATCAAGATCGACACCGTCTTCATCGGGTCCTGCACCAATGGCCGGATCGAGGACCTTCGCGCCGCCGCAGCCGTGGTGAAGGGCAAGAAGATCAAGGACGGTCTGCGTGCCATGGTGGTGCCGGGCTCGGGCCTCGTGCGTGCCCAGGCGGAAGAGGAAGGGCTTGCCCAGATCTTCCAGGATGCCGGGTTTGAATGGCGTCTTGCCGGTTGCTCGATGTGCCTTGCGATGAACCCGGACCAGCTGGCCCCGGGCGAGCGCTGCGCCTCGACCTCGAACCGCAACTTCGAGGGTCGTCAGGGCTACAAGGGCCGGACGCACCTGATGTCGCCCGCAATGGCGGCAGCAGCGGCGATCACTGGGCACCTGACAGACGTGCGGGAGCTGATGTAAGCTGGCGCAAAGTCGGCAAGGAGACACGTAGATGAAAGCCTCGACCCTCATGATCGTCATGGGCGCCCTGCTGTTGCTGGGCGGCATCCTGGCGCTGGCGAATCCCTTCGCCGCGTCGATCACGGTAACAACGCTGGTCGGGGCCTTCTTCCTCGTGGCGGGCATCATCCAGGCCTGGGCCCTGTTCCAGGACAAGACAGCGCAACATCGCATGTGGAATGGCGTTGTGGCGCTGCTGACCATCATCGCGGGCGTCTGGCTTCTGGCCAACCCGCTGAAGGGCATGGTGTCGCTGACGATCATCGTCGGGGCCCTGTTCTTCGTGATGGGCCTGGTCCGGATCATGCTGGCCTTCCAGCTGCGCGGTTCGCCGCTGTTCTGGCTGCTTCTTCTTTCCGGCGTTGCCTCGGTGCTGATCGGCGCCTTCGTGTTTTCCGACTTCGCCTCGGCGGCGACGACCCTTCTGGGGGTGCTGCTGGGGATCCAGTTGCTGGCGGAAGGCGTGGGCCTGATCGCGCTGGGCTACTTCGCTCGCAAGATCTGAGATTAACGGGGTCGCGCCAAGGTGCGGCCCAGGCATTCAAGCGCCGGAGGCGGGCAGGCGGCCCGATCCGGCGACAGGAGACCTAACATGGACAAATTCGACAAGCTGACCGGGATCGCGGCGCCGATGCCGCTGGTGAACATCGACACCGACATGATCATCCCCAAGCAGTTCCTGAAGACGATCAAACGCTCGGGCCTTGGCGTGAACCTCTTCGACGAGATGCGCTATGACCGCGAGGGCAACGAGAACGCGGATTTCGTGCTGAACAAGCCGCAGTACCGCGAGACCGAGATCCTCGTCGCGGGCGACAACTTTGGCTGCGGTTCGTCGCGTGAGCACGCGCCGTGGGCGATCAAGGATTTCGGCATCCGCTGCGTGATCGCACCGTCGTTCGCCGACATCTTCTACAACAACTGCTTCAAGAACGGCATTCTGCCGATCGCGCTGCCGCAAGAGGCCGTCGATGTCCTGATGAAGGACGCCGAGAGGGGCTCGAACGCGCGCATGACCGTCGATCTCGAGTCGCAGACGGTGACCACGTCGGATGGCGAGGTGTTCAGCTTCGAGGTCGATTCCTTCAAGAAGCACTGCCTGATGGAAGGTCTGGACGACATCGGCCTGACCATGGCCAAGGCCGGGGCCATCGACACCTTCGAGGCGCAGGCCAGCCAGGCGCGTCCCTGGGTTTGAGTGCGGCGGCCCCGGGGTGGGCCGTCAGCCAAGCCTACAAGGGCCCGGCGGAAACGCTGGGCCTTTTTCGTTGGTCCGGGGGGATCGCGATACTCTGCGAATTGTTTCTAATTGCGGAACGATGTTTTTCTATAAATTGTGCTGTCCCCAATTTCAAACGCCTCTAGGTTGAAAATATATTGATGCAAAGACGCACCAGTTTTTCCACGTTGTTGCCTCAATTCTATTTTCCCGAATGGTGACGGCTTGAGCGGTTGGCTGAATTGCGGCACAAATAAGGCCAAAATGAGGCAAGCCGCCCGAATAGAGGTGGGACTCAAAGTGGACAAGGTTTCGGCAAAGCATCGTGCCTGTCCAGTTTGAAGGGATCGGACAGTGTTCGCACGCGTAACGGGCGCAGCAATGCGCGGCATCTTGGTGGCACTGATGGTGGCAACGCCTTCGTTGCTGCTGCCGAGCTATACGTCCGAGTCCCCGGAAATGATTGCGTTGCTGGCGATCCTCGCCGCTGTCCTGACCTTTGCCGAATACAACACCGCCTTTCCGAGCTTCATCGAGTTCCGCGACGCGCCGCCGCTGAATCGCCTGCGCTTTGTCGCGCTGTTCTCGATGTTTCTCGTGCTGTCGCTGATCGCGCTGCACCGTTACGAGCCCTCGGCGCTGACGACGCTGGCCGCCGGTCTGGGCGGGATGATCGGCTATTACACCGATTTCCCCTATTCCCCGGTGCATCTGGTGATTCTTATGCTGCCCGAGGATGCCTCGGTCCAGCTGGTCGACAACGTGCGTATCGCGGCGGGCGTGAGCTACGTGATCGCGCTTCTGGCGATCCTCGCCTTCCTGTTCTCGCTCAAGGTCATGGGCTGGCCGACCCACCGTGGGCCGTTCAACGTCTGGGTGAACCTGCCGCTGTTCGACCCGACCACGGGCGGCGACGTGGTGGTGCGGATGCAGCGGGATGGCAAGGTGAACATCATCGTGGGCTTCCTGCTGCCCTTTATCGTGCCAGCGGTGGTCAAGCTGGCGGCGGATTACGTGAATCCGATCAAGCTCGACGATCCGCAGACCCTGATCTGGGCGATCAGCGCCTGGGCATTCCTGCCAGCCAGCATGGTGATGCGGGGCGTCGCGATGGCGCGCATCGCGGAGCTGATCGAGGAAAAGCGCCGCCGGGTCTATGCCAACGCAGAGGCGGCGCAGACCGCATGAGGTTCGGGCGCGCCGCCGTCGCCCTTCTGAGCTTTGTCACCGTATCCACGCCCCTTGGGGCGCAGACCGTCCGCATTGCCACATTCAACGCCGAACTGAGCCGCGAGGGGCCGGGGCTGATGCTGCGCGACATCCGGGCGGGGGACGCACAGACGGCTGCCGTGGCCGAGGTGATCGCGCTGGCCCGGCCCGACGTCATCGCCTTGCAGGGGATCGACTGGGATCTTGACGGTGTCGCCTTGTCGGCGCTGGCGGAGGCTGTTGCGGAGAGGGGTCTGGTGCTGCCGCACAGGTTCGCCGCGCAGCCCAACGCGGGGCTGGCGAGCGGGCTGGACCTCGACGGCGACGGGCGGCTGGGCGGGCCGGGGGATTCGCAGGGCTATGGTGCGTTCACGGGGCAGGGCGGGCTCGCCGTGCTCTCGCGGTTGCCAATCGGGGAGGTGCGCGATTTCAGCGCCCTACTCTGGGCGGAGCAGCCGGGGGCGCGGTTGCCGGTGCACGCGGATGGCATGCCATTCCCCTCGGCCGAGGCGCAGGAGGTTCAGCGCTTGTCGTCCACGGCGCATTGGGTGGTGCCGGTGATGCTGCCGGATGGATCCCGCCTTGATGTGCTGACCTTTCATGCGGCTCCGCCGGTCTTTGACGGGCCGGAGGACCGCAACGGGTTGCGCAATGCGGACGAGATCGCGCTGTGGGGCCGCTACCTCAACGGCACGCTGTGAGGCCCGGTCTCGGTGCCCTTCGTGCTGGCGGGTGATGCGAACCTCGACCCCGACCGAGGGGAGGGCCGGCGCGAGGCGATCCGCGCGCTGCTGGCGGACGAGAGGGTACAGGATCCGCTGGCGGGTGTGGATACCGTGGTCTGGGAGGGTGTGGGGGCAAGGCGGGTGGATTATGTCCTGCCCTCTGCCGGATTGCGCGTGGCGGGCGCGGGCGTGGTCTGGCCCGCCCCGGACGAGGCGGGCCATGCGGCGGCCCTAGTGGCGAGCCGCCACCGCCTTGTGTGGGTCGATGTCGCCGCCGATTGACGCGCCCGGGATGTGGGCGATGCCCGAGGCCAGCGCGACCTCCAGCGGTGTGTCGCGGAACTCGGGCAGGAGCTTGCGGAACAGGGTGCCGTCCAGCCGGTGCGGGGTTTCCCAGAGGTAGCGCATTTCGAGCAGCCGGGGCGCCATGCGCCAGAACGGGCGGGCCAACTGAAGCTGCCAGTAGGGGAAGGGTTGCAGCCGGATGTCGCGCCCTGTGATGCGGGTCAGCGTGCGGACAAGATCATTGCCGGTCAGCGTGTAGCCGGGGAAGGGGATGTCGGCGAAGGCCGGGAGTTCCTCGCGCTTTTCGGCCAGGGCGACCGTGGCGCGGGCCATGTCGGGCAGGTAGGCCCAGGCGTGGGCGATGTCGGGATTGCCGGGGTAGGTAAACCGGCCCTTGGCAAGCGGCTTGGTCATGATCATGTCGAACCAGTTGCCCGAGGGCCGGGTGTCGATGAAATCGCCCGCGCGCAGGACGATGGTGCGGATCCCTGCGGCGCGATAGGCGGCTTCCATCTCGACCCTGATCCGGCCCAGCAGGTTCCCCGCGGCGTGGCGCGAGCGTTCGCTCCAGGGTTCGGGCGTGGCGGCGCCAAAGACATAGACGTTGCCGGGGATGATGACCGTGGCGCCGGTCTTGCCCGCGACCTCGATCACCTTGCGGGTCAGTTCGGGGACGTCCTGCGCCCAGTCGGTATAGGCGGGGTTCCACGCGTTGACGATGACGTCCGCGCCCCAGGCGGCGCGGGCGAGGTCGCCGGAGTTGCGGTCGAAATGGCGCACGGTCCAGCCGGCCTCGGCAAAGGCGTCAGAGGCATTGCGGCCAAAGCGGCCGCGCGCGCCGAGAATGAGAACGGTCCTGGTCATCTTGGCCCTCCATTGGGTTGCTTGGGATGACCTGAACCTATCCATTCACGGCGAACGAGAGAATTGCATGAAATCGGAGGTGTGGTATTCATTCGTGAATGGATGCCGCGCTCCCTTCAACCGACTGGTCCCTGATTCAGGCCTTTCTGGCCGTGGCCGACACCGGCTCGCTCTCTGCTGCGGCGCGGCTGCTGGGACAGAGCCAGCCGACCCTTGGCCGCCAGATCCGGACGCTGGAGGAAAGCCTCGGGACGGCCCTGTTCGACCGGCACGCGCGGGGGCTTTCCCTGTCTGAGGCGGGGGCGGACCTGTTGCCGATGGCGCAGGAGATGCGGGACGCGATGCAGCGGCTGAACCTTGCCGCCGCCGGGCGCTCGCAGGCGCCAGGCGGCACGGTCCGGATCACCGCGAGCGTGTTCATCTCGCATTACGTGCTGCCGCCGATCCTTGCCGGGATCCGGGCCGCCGAACCGGGGATCGACCTGGTGCTGATCCCGACGGACCGGGCCGAGAACCTGCTGTTCCGGGAGGCGGACATTGCGGTGCGGATGTACCGGCCTGAACAGCTGGACATCGTCGCGCGGCACGTGACGGACGTGGGGATGGGCACCTTTGCCGCCAAGAGCTATCTCGACAGGGCCGGGCGCCCGACGAGTCCCGAGGACCTGTTCAAGCATGACCTGATCGGCTTCGAGACCAGCGACCTGATCGTGCGGACCATGCGGGCGCTGGGCTGGACCGTGGCGCACGATGCCTTTGCCGTGCGCTGCGACAACCACGCGGCCTGCTGGGAGCTGCTGCGGGCGGGCTGCGGGATCGGGTTCGGGCAGGCGAGTGTCGGCCGGGCCGATCCGACGGTGGAGGAGCTGGACCTCGGGATCACCATTCCGGGGCTGGAAGTCTGGCTGGCCGCGCACGAGGCAATGCGGTCCACCCCGAGGGTGCGCCGGGTGTGGGACCTTCTGGCGGCGGGGCTGAAGGCGTCGCAGGCGTGACATGGCCGCCTGAGAGGCCGTTAAGGGCGCCGGATCAGCGGCTTGCGGGCCTTGTACCCAGCGCGATTGGCCGATCCACATTGACCCTCCGTCCACTCCGCGCTAGGCCAGCGCGGAACATTCGAGGAGCGCTTGCATCATGTCCAACCCTTCCCTTCTGATCCTTCCCGGCGACGGTATCGGCCCCGAGGTCATGGCCGAGGTCCGCAAGATCATCGGCTGGTACGGTGACAAGCGCGGGCTGGTCTTCGACGTGAGCGAAGACCTCGTCGGCGGCTGCGCCTACGACAAGCACGGCACGCCGCTGCACGACGACACGATGGCCAAGGCTCAGGAAGTCGACGCCGTCCTGCTGGGCGCCGTGGGCGGCCCCAAGTACGACAACCTCGATTTCAGCGTGAAGCCCGAGCGTGGCCTGCTGCGCCTGCGCAAGGAAATGGACCTCTACGCCAACCTGCGCCCGGCCCAGTGCTTTGACGCGCTGTCGGACTTCTCTTCGCTGAAGAAGGACGTGGTGGCCGGTCTGGACATCATGATCGTGCGCGAGCTGACCTCGGGCGTGTACTTTGGCGAGCCCCGTGGGATCATCAAGGAAGGCAACGAGCGCGTGGGCATCAACACCCAGCGCTACACCGAGAGCGAGATCGCCCGCGTGGCGCGCTCGGCCTTTGAACTGGCCCGCAAGCGCAACAACAAGGTCTGCTCGATGGAGAAGGCCAACGTGATGGAATCGGGCATCCTGTGGCGCGACGTGGTGACCGAAGTGCACCAGGCCGAGTACAGCGATGTCGAGCTGAGCCACATGTACGCCGACGCCGGTGCGATGCAGTTGACCCGCTGGCCCAAGCAGTTCGACGTGATCGTCACCGACAACCTGTTCGGCGACCTGCTGTCGGACCTCGCCGCGATGCTGACTGGCTCGCTGGGGATGCTGCCCTCTGCCTCGCTGGGTGCGCCGATGGAAAACGGTCGTCCCAAGGCGCTCTACGAGCCGGTGCACGGTTCGGCTCCGGATATCGCGGGTCAGGGCAAGGCGAACCCGATTGCCTGCATCCTCTCCTTCGCGATGGCGCTGCGTTACAGCTTCGACAAGGGCGACGAGGCGGACCGCCTCGAGAAGGCCGTCGAGAAGGTGCTGGCCGACGGTCTGCGCACGGCCGACCTGCTGGGCGCCGAGGGCGTGAGCCCGGTGTCGACCAGCGAAATGGGCGACGCGATTGTCGCGGCGCTGGACGCGACGCTCTGATCGCTTCCGATCGCTGATTTCCGAACGGCGGGGGCCAAGCCTCCGCCGTTTTTCGTTTTGATGGGCGTTCCCGGGCGCCGGGCCCTTGCGTCATGCCGTCTCGTATGATTGTTATGTTATAACATAACTGATGCGAGAGATGCCCAATGTCCGATTCCCGCCTGCCCGTCACCGTCCTGTCCGGCTTTCTCGGGGCCGGTAAGACCACGCTGCTCAACGCCGTGCTGAATAACCGCGAGGGCCGCCGGGTGGCGGTGATCGTCAATGACATGTCCGAGGTGAACATCGATGCCGACCTTGTCCGGGACGGCGGCGCGGACCTGAGCCATACCGAGGAAAAGCTGGTCGAGATGACCAACGGGTGCATCTGTTGCACCCTGCGCGATGACCTGCTGACCGAGGTTCGCCGCCTCGCAGGGGAAGGGCGGTTCGACTACCTGCTGATCGAATCCACCGGGATCTCGGAACCCTTGCCGGTGGCGGCGACATTCGAGTTTCGCGACGAGTCGGGGCAGAGCTTGTCGGACGTGGCGAGGCTGGACACGATGGTCACGGTGGTCGACGCCGTGAACCTGCTCGCCGACTACTCGAGCCACGACTTTCTGGCCGATCGCGGCGAGAGCCTTGGCGAGCAGGACGCGCGCACCCTCGTGGACCTGCTGGTGGACCAGATCGAGTTCTCGGACGTGGTGGTGCTGAACAAGGTCGGCGCGGCGGGCCCCGAGCGGGTGGACGCGGCGCGCAAGATCGTCACGGCGCTGAACCCGGATGCGCGTATCGTCGAGACCGACTTTGGCAGGATCGCTCCCGACGACATCTTCGATACCGGACTCTTCGATTTCGAGACAGCGCATGAGCACCCGCTCTGGGCCAAGGAGTTGTACGGTTTTGCCGACCATGTGCCGGAGACCGAGGAATACGGTGTCTCGTCCTTTGTCTACCGGGCGCGGCGCCCGTTCCAGCCGGAGAAGATCCACGCCCTGCTGACCGGAGACCTGCCGGGGGTGATCCGGGCCAAGGGGCACTTCTGGATCGCGACCCGGCCGGATTGGCTGGCCGAGTTCTCGCTGGCCGGTGCGCTGAGCAGCGTCCGCCCGATGGGGCGCTGGTGGGCGACGGTGCCGCAGGAGCGCTGGCCCGACCATCCGCAGGCGGTGGCCTACCTGCGCCAGCACTGGCAGGAGCCCTTCGGAGACCGCCGGCAGGAGCTGGTCTTTATCGGGGCGGGCATGGACCGCGAGGGGCTGATCGCGGCGCTGGAGGGCTGTCTCGTCGAGGGGGGAGACGTGTTTGCACCGGAGGACTGGGCTGGGCTGCCCGATCCCTTCCCGGTCTGGCGCGATGCGGAGGCGGCATGAGGCGCAATGGCGGCAACAGCAGCCTGCGCCGCAGGCGCCGCCCTGGCGATCCGATGGAGGGGTTCGACCGCCTGCCCGCTGAGTTGAGGGGCTGGCTGCGGGAGGCCGCGCTGCCGTGGTCGGCCCAGTCGGCGCTTAGGGTCTGGCGGCGGGTGCTGGCCGAAACCGGCGGGGATGTTCAGCGCGCGCGGCTCTCGCTGGACCGGGTGCAGGCGCGGCGGCTGTCGCGGGATGCTCTGGCAGTCTGGGGCCCCGGCCATCCGGCCAGCGCCCCGTGACGGCTCAGCGCCATGGCCCCTTGGACCCGGAGCGACCCTTGCCGCGCGATACGCGGGGGATCGAGCTGCTGCCGGCCTCCGGCCCGCCCTGCCAGTCGCGCGGGGCGTTCTGGGCGGGCGCAGGGCGCGGCGAGGGGGCAGGGCGCGCCGAGGCCCCCATCTCGCCCGCCATGGCCCGCAGCGCGGCGACCCGGTTCTCGGTCGCGGGGTGGGTCGCGAAGAGGTTGTCGCGCTTGTGGGCGTGCAGCGGGTTGATGATGAACATATGCGCGGTGGCCGGGTGGGCCTCGGCCGCGTCGTTGTCGATGCGCGAGGCGGCGCTCTGGATGCGCTCCAGCGCCGAGGCCAGCCAGAGGGGCTGTCCGCAGATCTCGGCCCCCGCCTTGTCGGCGGCATACTCGCGGGTCCGGCTGATCGCCATCTGCACCAGCGCGGCCGCCATCGGGGCGAGGAACATCATCGCCAGCGTGCCGAGCATGCCCATCCGCTCGCGGCTGCCGCCGAAGAAGAGGGCAAAGTTCGCCAGCATCGAGATGGCACCGGCGAAGGTGGCGGTAACGGTCATGATCGCCGTGTCGTGGTTGCGGATGTGCGCCAGTTCGTGCGCGATCACGCCCGCCAGCTCTTCGCGCGAGAGGCGCTGCAACAGCCCGGTGGTCACCGCGACGGCGGCATTCTGCGGGTTGCGTCCGGTGGCAAAGGCGTTCGGCTGGGGCGTGTCGATCAGGTAGACCTTGGGCTCGGGCAATCCGGCGTTCCGGGCGAGGCCGCCGACGAGTTCGTTCAGCCCAAGCTCGTCGCGCGGCCCGACGAACCGCGCGTTGTGCATTCTCAGCACCATGCGGTCGGAGTTCCACCAGGTGTAGGCGTTCATGCCGCCCGCCACGATCAGCGCGAGCAGCATCCCTCCGGTCCCGCCCAGCAGGTAACCGATACCCATGAACAGGGCGGTCATCGCCGCCATCAGCAGGGCCGTCTTGAAATATCCCATCAGCCTGTCTCCGGTGTGCCGCCAGCAGGGGCGGCTGACTTGGATATAGGTGCTGTGCGCCCGGCCGCAACGCGCCCTTTGGCCCCGATCCGCGGATTTCGGCGCGTGGGCCTAACCGGGCAGCGGCGCGGGAATTCTGGAAACCGGGCGGATTTGGGCCAGTTAAGTGGGGTCGTGGCGCAGGTTACGCTTGCAGCATTCCCGGGCGCGGGTTGAATGGCAGGGGCGATCTCGCCGGATCACGACGAAAAACCAATGGACTCAGTCATGAAAAGCCAGACCAGCGGTATCCTCTTCGCGCTGCTCGCCTTTGCGGTCTACGCCGGCCACGATACCGTGGTGAAACTGCTGGGCGGGGGCTACTCGCCGTTCCAGGTGGTGTTCTTCACCGCGCTCTTCTCGTTCCCGCTGAGCACGCTGATGATGATGCGCGACCCCAAGCCCGGGACGCTGAAACCGGTCCACCCCTGGTGGATGGCGGTGCGCACCGTGGGCGTGGTGATCGCCACCGCGACCTGCTTCTACGCCTTCTCGGTCCTGCCGCTGGCGGATACCTACGCCATCCTCTTTGCGACCCCGATCCTGATCACCCTCTTCGCGATTCCGGTGCTGGGCGAGAAGGTGCGGCTGCGGCGCGGAATCGCCATCGTGGTGGGCCTGATCGGCGTGGTCATCGTGCTGCAACCGGGCAACGCCGACCTGACGCTGGGCCATGCCGCGGCGCTGCTGTCGTCGGTCTGCGCCGCGCTGGTGGCGACCATCGTGCGCAAGATCGGGCGCGAGGAGCGCTCGGTGGTCATGCTGCTCTATCCGTGGATCGCGACCTTCACGATCATGGGGCTGACGCTGCCGTGGTCCTACCGCCCGATGGAGGGCGTGCACCTTGCCATGAACGCGGGGCTCGCGGTTCTCGCCTTTGCGGCGCTGCTGATGATGATCGAGGCCTACAAGCGCGCCGAGGCGGCGCTGGTGGCGCCGATGCAGTATTCGCAGATGATCTGGGCCATCTTCTACGGCTGGCTCCTGTTCGACGAACTGCCTGATCTCGCGACCTTTCTGGGTGTCGGCCTGATCATCGCCTCGGGGGTCTACATCGTCTTCCGCGAAGCGCGTGGGGGTGCATCGGAGAACCAGCCGGTGCTGCGCACCAAGACCCGGGCAGGCGGCTCCGGCGGGCCCCGCGTGGGGACGGCGCAGAGATTCCTGAGAATGGCGAGATGATTGATCGGAGGCCCTTGCCAAAGGTCGCGGTTCCATGTACTGCGCCCGTCACGGTCGGAGTGTAGCTCAGCCTGGTAGAGCACTGTCTTCGGGAGGCAGGGGCCGGAGGTTCGAATCCTCTCACTCCGACCAATGAACAAAGGCGCCCTTGGGCGCCTTTTTCGTTTTCCGGTCATTGCGTGGAAATCGCCGTTCTCGGAGCGCCTAGGGGGCGCTGTCGGGTGCCGTTTCTTCGTCAGTTGCCGACTGCGAAAGTGCAGCTACACCATTCGCCCCGTGGAGCGTATGGCCACCCGCCCGGGGCGCAGATCAATCGAGTTTCTAGGGGAGAGGCCGTGCCGGTGGCGCGCAGGCAGCGCGGAACGGGGACGGGGGTGCGTTGACGCGGGGAACCTCCCCGCGCGGCTGGCGCGGGGAGGCGGAGCTGGCGATCAGGCCAGGTCGTAGCGGTCTGCGTTCATGACCTTGGTCCAGGCCGCCACGAAGTCCTTGACGAACTTCTCGGCGTTGTCGTCCTGAGCATAGACCTCGGCATAGGCGCGCAGGATCGAGTTGGAGCCGAAGACGAGGTCGACGCGGCTGGCGGTCCACTTGACGGCACCGGAGACGCGGTCGCGGATCTCGTAGGTCTTCTTGTCTTCCAGCGGGACCCAGCTGTTGGCCATGTCGGTCAGGTTGACGAAGAAGTCCTGCGTCAGCGCGCCGACCTTGTCGGTGAAGACGCCGTGGCTGGTGCCGCCGTGGTTGGTGCCCATGACGCGCATGCCGCCGATCAGGCAGGTGGCTTCGTGGGCGGTCAGGCCCATCAGCTGGGCGCGGTCGAGCAGCATCTCCTCGGGGGAGACCACGTAGTCGGCCTTTTCCCAGTTGCGGAAGCCGTCGGCGAGCGGTTCGAGCGGCGCGAAGGATTCCGCGTCGGTCATCTCGTCGGTGGCGTCGCCCCGGCCCGGTGCGAAGGGCACCGAGATGTCATGGCCCGCGGCCTTGGCGGCCTTTTCGATACCCACGTTACCGGCAAGGACGATGGTGTCCGCGAGGGAGGCACCGGCTTCCTTGGCCAGCGGCTCGAGCACGGCGAGCACCTTGGCCAGACGATCGGGTTCGTTCCCGGCCCAGTCCTTCTGCGGGGCAAGGCGGATACGGGCACCGTTGGCGCCGCCGCGCTTGTCCGACCCGCGGAAGGTGCGGGCGCTGTCCCATGCGGTCGAGACCATGTCGGCGAGGCCGAGGCCGGAGGCCGCGATCCTGGCCTTGAGGTGGCCGATGTCGTAGTTCACCGGGCCGGCGGGGATCGGGTCCTGCCAGATCAGGTCCTCGGCCGGGACGTCGGGCCCGAGGTAGCAGGCCCGGGGGCCCATGTCGCGGTGGGTCAGCTTGAACCATGCACGGGCGAAGGTTTCCGAGAAGTACTCGGGATCGGCCATGAACTTCTGGCAGATGGCGTTGTAGATCGGGTCCACCTTCATCGCCATGTCGGCGTCGGTCATCATCGGCATGGTCTTGATCGAGGGATCCTCGACGTCCGGCGACATGTCCTCTTCCTTGATGTTCACCGGCTTCCACTGGTTCGCACCGGCGGGGGACTTGGTCAGTTCCCACTCGTGGCCGAAGAGCATGTCGAACCAGCCCATGTCCCACTTGGTGGGGTTGGTGGTCCAGGCGCCTTCGATGCCGGACACCACGGTGTCACGGCCGATGCCGCGGCCCTTGGTGTTCATCCAGCCGATGCCCTGGAATTCGACGTCGGCCTCTTCCGGATCGGGCGAGAGGTTGGCGGCCGAGCCGTTGCCGTGCGATTTGCCGATGGTGTGGCCCCCGGCGGTCAGCGCCGCGGTTTCCTCGTCGTTCATCGCCATCCGCTTGAAGGTCTCGCGCACCTGCGCGGCGGTCTTCATCGGGTCCGGCTGGCCGTTGACGCCCTCGGGGTTCACGTAGATCAGGCCCATCTGCACGGCGGACAGCGGGTTGTGCATGGTGTCCGGGCGGGTGAGGTCGTCGTAGCGGCTGTCGGACGGCGCCAGCCATTCCTTTTCGTCACCCCAGTAGGTGTCTTTCTCGGGGTGCCAGATGTCTTCGCGGCCGAAGGCAAAGCCGAAGGTCTTCAGGCCGGCAACTTCGTAGGCGATGGTGCCCGACAGGATCATCAGGTCGGCCCAGGAGATCTTGTTGCCGTACTTCTTCTTGATCGGCCACAGGAGGCGGCGGCCCTTGTCGGTGTTCACGTTGTCCGGCCAGGAGTTCAGCGGGGCAAAGCGCTGGTTGCCGGTCCCGGCACCGCCACGGCCGTCGGCCAGGCGATAGGAGCCGGCGGCGTGCCATGCGACGCGGGCGAACATGCCCACGTAGGAGCCCCAGTCGGCCGGCCACCAGTCCTGGCTTTCGGTCATCAGCTTGCGCAGGTCGTCCTTGAGCGCCTCGACATCGAGTTTCTTCAGCTCTTCGCGGTAGCTGAAGCCGGTGCCGAGCGGGTTCGACTTGACGTCATGCTGGTGCAGGATGTCGAAGTTCAGCGCGTTGGGCCACCAGCCGGTCACGGTGGAGCCCATCGCGGTGTTCCCGCCGTGCATCACCGGGCATTTCCCGCCTTTTGCGATATCGTTTCCATCCATGGGTCTTCTCCTTTGCCTGGAATGCGAAAATGGGATGTTCTTCGAACCCGGGAGCGGGCCGCGCGTGTCATGCCTCCCCGCGGACGCGCCCTACGAATCTCCACCCAGATTATGCGCCATTTCTAACATTCGTTTGGAATTATTGTAATTTGCATTTTGTAATACTCGTGATAACTTCAGATTATGATAAACATCACCATGAAACAGCTTCGCTACTTCGAGGCGCTTGCGCGGCATCGACATTTCGGACGGGCAGCCGAGGCCTGCGCGATCTCGCAGCCGGCGCTTTCGGTCCAGATGAAGGAGCTGGAAGCGATGTTCGGGGCGCCGCTGATCGAGCGCGGGGCGCGCGAGGTCAGGCTTAGCGGATTGGGCGAGGAGCTGGTGCGGCGGGCCCGCGACATTCTGCGGGCGGTGGATGAACTCGAGGACCTGACGCGCAGCGCCAAGGGCCCGCTGGCGGGGCCGCTGCGGCTGGGGATCATCCCGACCGTCGCGCCCTACCTGCTGCCGGAATTGATCAAGCTGATGGCGCAGAGCTACCCGGACCTCGACATTCGCCCGCGCGAGACGGTGACACAGACGCTGATCCGCGACCTGATCGACGGGCGGCTGGACGTGGCGGTGGTTGCCCTGCCGATGTCAGAGCCGTCGCTGGTGGAGGTGCCGCTGTTCGACGAGGAGTTCGTGCTGGTGCGTCCGCTCGCCGATGCGGCCAAGCCGGTGCCCCGACCCGAGGCGCTGCGCGAGATGCGGCTGCTGTTGCTGGAGGAAGGGCACTGTTTCCGCGATCAGGCGATCTCGTTCTGCAACCTGTCCCCGGCACCGCCCAAGAACCTGATGGAGGGCAGTTCGCTGTCGACGCTGGTTCAGATGGTGGGGGCGGGGATCGGGGTCACGCTGATCCCCGAAATGGCGGTGCCGATCGAGTCGGGCTCTGCCGAGGTATCGGTGGCGCGCCTTCCCGAACCGCGCCCCAAGCGGCGCATCGGCATGGTCTGGCGGCAGTCGAGCCCGCTGGGCGACAAGCTGCGCCAGCTGGCGGAATCCCTGCAGGGGGCCGTCTCGGTCCGCGGGAGCGCGGTGTCGGCGCTCCCGGGCTGAAGGCCGCAAACGACTGCGGCCGGCTCGCTGGAGCCGGCCGCCTTTGACTGATCTGATGCGATAGGGATCAGAGCTTGTTGATCGCGTCCAGCATCCCCTCGGGCCAGGATTCAGAGAGAGAGGACTCGAGGTAGAGCTTCTGGGCGTGCTCCTGGAACGCCTTGACGTCCGGGGTGTAGACCTTGAGCCCCTCGCCCTCGAAGAAGGTGATCAGCTCGGCTTCCTGATCGAGGTACTGCTGGTCGGACCACTCGGTTGCCTTGTCGGCGGCGGCCTGCAGCTTGGCCTGCTGCTCGGGCGACAGCTCGTTCCAGGCCATCGAGGAGATCAGCAGCATGCCGAAGCCCACGTTGTGGCTGGTCATGACGATCTGGTCGGTCACCTCGTAGAACTTCATCGCCTTGTCGTTCGGCAGCGGGTTGTCCTGACCGTCGACGACGCCCGATTGCAGCGCGGTGTAGAGCTCGGTGTAGGGGATCGGCACGGGGTTGGCGCCCAGCGACTTGCCGAGGAACTGCCAGCTCTCGCCGCCCGGCATCCGCAGCTTGACGCCGCTCATGTCCTCGGGGGTCTTGATCTCCTTGTCGCCGCGCAGGTTCACCTGCCGGGTGCCGTAGTAGAAGGTGCCGAGGATCTCGACCTTCAGCTTGTCGCGGGCGATCTGCTTCAGCTGCTCGCCGACCCCGCTGGCGAAGATCGCCTTGAGGTGCTTCTGGTCACGCACCACGTAGGCGGCGCCGAGGATGTCGAACTCGGGGGCCTGCTGGGCGAGGTCCGAGGGCGGCAGGCCGGCCATCTGGATGTTGCCGCGCTGCAGGCCGACCAGTTCGGTGCCCTGCTTCATCAGGGTGGCGCCGAAGTAGGGTTTGAAGTCGAAATCGTCGCCGATCTCCTTGGCGAAGATGTCGGTCATCGCCTTGGAGCGCGGCACGTCGGCGGGGTTCACGTCGGAGAAGATCAGTTCGATCTTGTCCTGCGCCACGGCGCCCGCGGCCAGTCCGAGGACGGTGGCGGCGGAGAGCGCGGCGGTTCGAATGTAGGCAAAGTTCATCAGGGACCTCCCATGATCCTGTCAGGCGTCAAAAAGCTGTTCGGGAACACCCTGGCCGACGCCGTCGATGGCCAGGACCGCCCCGGCCAGCGGCTCGGCGGCCAGCTGATCGGGGGAAAGAAACTTGTTCGCGGAGGTCACGTAGAGCGTCCGCAGGTCGCTGCCGCCAAAGCAGAGGCAGGTGGGGTTGGTGACCGGCAGCGCGATCTCGCGGTCGATGCGCCCGTCGGGTGCATAGCGCACCACCTTGCCGCCACCGAAGAAGGCCTGCCAGAGGCAGCCGTCGGCGTCGATGCAGGCGCCATCGGGGCGGGTGCCGGTCGCGCTGTAATCGGCGAAGACCTCACGGTCGGTCACCACCTCGCCCGAGGCGTCCAGCGTCAGGCGGTAGGTGATGTAGCGGCGGGTGTCGGTGAAATACATGTGCCGCCCGCCCGGGTCGAAGGCGATGCCGTTCGAGACGATGACGTCGCCGAACATCCGGGTCATGCGGCCATCGGGATCGACGCGGTAGAGGCCGCCCTTGCCCTCGCTCAGGCCGTTGTCCATCGTCCCGATCCACAGCTTGCCCTGCGCATCGACGCGCCCGTCGTTCAGGCGGGTGTCGGGCATGGTCTCGTCCGGGGTGGTGGCAAAGAGCTCGGCCTCTCCTGTCTCGGGGTCGAGGAACAGCAGGTCGAGGTCGCGCGCGACGAGGTGCCGGCGCGAGCGGGTGAGGGCAAGGCTGCCGAGGTAGGTCCCGGGCTGCGCCAGCCCGCGTGTCCTGCCGGTCGCGGGATCAAGCTGCCAGAGCGTCGGGCGTTCGATGTCGATCCACCAAAGCACGCCGAGCCGGCTGTCCCAGACGGGGGTTTCGCCAAGTTGCGCACCGGCCTGGTGCACGCATTCGATCCGGGGGGACGTCATCGTGGTACTCATCTGCGGGGAATTCCGGTCGCGGGCATCAGACGGCGCTGGGCGGCGATGCGGAAGGGGGCGTTGGGCGCCCCGTAGCCGCCATAACGCGCCGCACGCTGGACGATCTCGAAGAAGATGCCGTCGCCGAAGGCTCGCGAGTAGATCTGGTAGTAGGCGCCCTGCGCATCCTCGTCGTAGAGGATGTTGGCCGCGCGCAGCCGGGCCACGACGTCGGGCTCCAGCCCAAGACGCGCGGCGAGGTCGTCATAGTAGTTCTCGGGCACCGGGAGCATGGCGAAGCCGTTTGCCTGCAGGGCATCGGCGGTAGCGAAGATATCGTCCGTGGCAAAGGCCACGTGCTGCACCGAGGAGCCGAAGCTGTCGGCGATGAAGCGTCCGGCAAAGGTCCGGTGCGTTTCGGCGCCGTTGAGGGTCACGCGGATGGCGCCGTCCGGGCTCTCGATCGCCTGGCTGCGGACCAGCCCGCCGGGGTCCACCACGTCGACGGTGGCCATCTTCTGCGTCTCGAAGAGCGAGATGTAGAAGAGCGACCACGTCAGCATCTCTTCGTAGTTCATGGTCTGGGCGATGTGGTCGATCCGGGTCAGCCCGGCGCCGGTGTCGTCATTGCCCGCGACCGGCTCGAACTCGATCTCCCAGACGTCGGCAAGGTTGCTGGTACGGTCGATGAAATGCAGCAGGCCGCTGCCCACCCCGCGGATCGCGGGGATTTCCAGCTCGCCCGGGCCGACCGGCTGGCGGAAGGGCGTCGCGCCGAGGGCCTCGGCGCGTTCGACGGTGGCCTGTGCGCTTTCGACGGTCAGGCCCACGTCGCAGATGTTGAGGCCGTGCGCGATGTGCGCGGTATAGGCGAACCCCTCGGGGTCGGTGTTCACCACGATCCGGATCTCGCCCTGCTGCCAGACCTCGACCTGCTTGGCGATATGCTTGCCCGCGAGGTGGAACCCGAGCGAGGTGAGCAGGGTGCGCAGGCCCTGCGCCTCTTCCTCGCTGGCGGCGAATTCGACGAAGGCAAAGCCCTCGGCCCGGATGCGCGGCGGGATCTCGGGGACCTCGACGGCGATGTCCGGCTCGGCCCGCTTGACCTGATCCAGCAGGTAGACGAGCGAGCGGTGCCCATCCAGCGCAATGGCGCGGGGCGAGCCGCCGCGGAACTGGTCGTTGAAGACTTCGAGGCTGAAATGCCCGTTGTAGCCGGTGGCCGCCACCGCGCGGGTAAAGGCGGTCACGTCGAGGTCGCCTTCGCCCGGCATGTTGCGGAAGTGGCGAGACCAGTAGAGCAGGTCCATCTCGATCATCGGGGCATCGGCGAGCTGGACGAAGAAGATCTTGTCGCCGGGGATCGAACGGATCGAGTCCGGGTCGATCTTGCGTCCGAGGGTGTGGAAGCTGTCGACGATGAGCCCGATGTTCGGGTGATCGGCGCGGCGCACCACCTCCCATGCGTCGCGGTGATCCCAGACATGCTTGCCCCAGGCCAGCGCCTCGTAGCCGACACGCAGGCCCCGTTTGGCGGCCCGTTCGCCAAGGGCGCGGAAGTCGCCCGCCATCCGGTCGATGCCACCCAGCGCCTTGGGGTGCACCGAGGAACAGACCAGCACGAGGTCGGTGCCGAGTTCCTGCATCAGGTCGAACTTGCGCTCCATCCGGTCGAAGGCGCGCGCCCGTTCCGGCTCGGGCAGGCCCTCGAAATCGCGGAACGGCTGGAACAGCGAGATCTCGAGCCCGTGGTCGCGCACCATCGCTCCTACCTCGCGCGGGGAGGCGTCGAAGGTGATGAAATCCTGCTCGAAGATCTCGATCCCGTCGAAACCGGCGGCCGCGATGGCCGCCAGCTTTTCACGCAGATCGCCGGCGATGCAGACGGTGGCGATGGAGGTTTTCATGCGCTTACCCCTTGTAGCCCAGCAGGCGCGGCAGCCAGAGCACGAAGTCCGGCACGAAGGTGATGATCGCGAGGGCCACGAAGAGGGCCAGCAGGAAGGGCAGCAGGTCCTTCACGATCTTGCCCAGTGGTTCCTTGGTGATCGAGGACACGATGAACAGCAGAAGCCCGTAGGGCGGCGTGATCAGCCCCAGCATCGCGTTCACCACGCAGACCACCCCGAAGTGCACGAGGTCGATGCCCAGCGATTGCGCCGTGGGGATGAAGATCGGCACGATGATCAGCAGGATCGCCCCGGATTCGAGGATGCAGCCGAGCACCAGGAACAGCAGGTTGATCGCGATCAGGAAGCCGACCGGCGACAGGTCGTACTGGCCAAGGAAGGCGGCCAGCGCGTCGGGCACGTTCTCGCGCGTGACGACGTACTGGAAGGTGAGGGCGCCCGCGATCAGGATACCGACCGTTGCGGTGGACCGGGCCGAGGACAGCAGCGTGTCGTAGAACTGCTTGATCGAGACCGAGCGGTAGAAGATCACCGAGATGGCCAGCGCGTAGAAGGCGGCCACGGCGGCGGCTTCGGTCGGGGTCATCACGCCGCCGTAGATACCGCCGAGCAGGATGACCGGCAGCAGCAGGGCAGGGATGGCGCGGAAGGTGACCCTGGGCATGTCTCGCAGGGGGATCGCCTCGTCCACATCGAAGTTGCGGCGGTGCGCGATGATCAGGTTCATGATCATCAGGACCAGGCCCATCAGCAGGCCCGGTGCCATGCCGGCGGCGAAGAGGTAGCCGACCGACTGGTCCGAGACGAGCGCGTAGAGCACCATAGGGATGGAGGGCGGGATGATCGGCCCGATGGTGGCCGAGGCGGCGGTGATCGCGGCGGCGTAGGAGGCGGTGTATTTCCCGTCCTTGGTCATCATGTTGATGATGATCTTGCCCATGCCCACGGCGTCGGCCACGGCCGAGCCGGACATGCCGGAGAAGATCAGCGAGGACACGACGTTGACGTGCCCGAGCCCGCCCTTGAAGCGGCCCACCAGCGCCTGGCTGAAGCGCAGCAGGCGGTCGGCGAGCGAGCCGATGTTCATGATGTCGGCGGCGAGGATGAAGAGCGGGATCGCCAGCAGCGTGTAGCTGTTGAACAGGCCCTGCAGCAGGGTTTCGGCCGCGATGGAGGGGTCGAACCCGCGCATGGCGAGATAGACGGTGGACCCGCAGATCATGGCGAGGCCCATCGAGAGCCCGCCGAAGGCGAGGAACGCGATCAGCAGGATCGCTACGGTAAACGGATCAATCATAGTCGTGGGTTCCCGCCGATTGGGGCGTGTCGAAAGCCGGGCCGGTGCCGGTGATGCCGCGCCAGATGCTGATGGCGCAGCGGATGATCACCGAGATCATGAAGGGCATGTAGATGGCGAAGACCCAGTCGAAGGGGATCTTCATGTAGGCGGTCTTTTCGATCGCCATGAACTGGACGTAGCCCCAGACTGCCGGGATCGACCAGATGAAGATGCCCGCGCAGATGGTGCCGGTGATGACGTCGAGCGCCCGGCGCGCGCCGCGCGGCAGCGCCGCGTAGATGATGTCGAGCCGGATCACATCGGCCTCGCGGACCACGAAGGCGTAGCCGAAGAGGATGCCCCAGAGCCATGCGATGGACACGAACTCGACGGTCCAGCCCAGCGGCAGGTTGAGCAGGTAGCGGAACACGATCTGGATCAGGAAGCTGAGGAACAGCGCCCCGAGGATCAGCGCCAGAACGGTCTCGGCGCGGCGGCCGGTCCATTCGAACATGTATTTCAGGCGATCCATGATTTTCCCGTTTCTTCGTAGCGGCACCCGCCCCGGGGCGGGTGCCGGCGTTGGTCAGAGGGCGTTGATCCGGTCGAGCAGGCCGTCGGGCCAGTCTTCGGAGAATTTCGAGGCCTTGTAGACATCGAGCACGTGTTCGCGGAAGGCCGCCTTGTCGGGCTCGTAGACCTTCAGCCCCTCGTTCTCGAAGAAGGAGACCAGTTCGGTTTCCTGGGTCAGCACGAAGTCAGCCATGTCGTTCTCGAACTGGTCCGAGCAGGCTTGCAGCTTGTCCTGCTGCTCGGGCGTGAGGCTGTCCCACTTGGACATCGACACGGCGAAGACGTTGTTCGACATGCGGTGCCCGGTCAGGACGATCTGGTCGGTCACCTCGTAGAACTTCATCGACTTGTCGGTCGGCAGCGGGTTGTCCTGTCCGTCGATCGCGCCGGTCTGGAGGGCGGTGTAGACCTCGGTAAAGGCGAGCGGTGTGGGGTTGGCTCCCAGCGCCTCGCCGAGGAACTGCCAGCCTTCGCCGCCGGGCATCCGCAGCTTGATCCCGGCGAGGTCCGCCGGCGTGCGGATTTCCTTTTCGCCCCGGATGTTCACGTGGCGGGTTCCGATATAGGGCCAGGCCAGGATCTTGATCTTGGTCTTTTCCTCCATCGTCGCGACGAGGCCGTCCAGCACGTCACTGTCGTAGACCCGGCGCATGTGGTCGACGTCGCGGAACAGGTAGGCGGTGCCGAGGATCGAGGCCTCGGGCACCTGGTTGTAGAAGTCGAAGATGGCGAGGTTCGCCATGTCGAGGTTACCGCGCTGCATCGCGGTCAGCTCGGTGCCCTGCTTGACCAACGTCGCGCCGTGGTAGGGCGTGAAGTCGAACGCCGCGCCGAGGCAGGCGGCAAAGCCCTCGTCGAGCACCGCGCTGCGCGGGTCGGCGGCGGCCACGGTATCGGAATAGATCAGCGCGGGCGCGTCCCCGGCCAGAACGCTGCCTGCGACGGCGGCGCCCAGCAGGGCCGCGCCAAGGCTGCGCTTGATGAAATGGTCAAATGTCATGGTTTCCTCCCCAATGCATTGAGCGCGGCCCCCGCCCCATATCGGGGGCCGCGCGAGGTCTCAGAGCCCGTTGATCTTTTCCAGAAGCCCGTCCGGCCAGTCCTTGGAGAACTTGGACGCCTTGTAGACCTCGAGCACATGCTCGCGGAATGCTTCCTTGTTGGGTTCGTAGACCTTCAGCCCTTCGCCCTCGAAGAACGAGACGAGTTCGGCTTCCTGCTCGAGAGTGTTCTTGTCCATCGCGTCCTGGAAGGTGCGCGCGCACTCCGAGACTTTGGCCTGCTGGTCGCCGTTCAGGCTCTCCCATTTCTGGCGGGAGATCGAGAAGACGTTGTTGGCGATCAGGTGGCCGGTCAGGATGATCTGGTTGGTCACCTCGTAGAACTTCATCTGCTTGTCGGCGGGCAGGGGGTTGTCCTGCCCGTCCACCGCGCCGGTCTGCAGCGCTGTGTAGACTTCGGTGAAGGCGAGCGGTGTCGGGTTGGCGCCAAGCGCCTCGCCCACGAACTGCCAGCCTTCGCCGCCCGGCATCCGCAGCTTGATCCCGGCGAGGTCCGCCGGAGTCATGATCTCCTTGTCACCCCGGATGTTGACGTGGCGGGTTCCGATGTAGGGCCATGCCAGCACCTTGATCTGGGTCTCGCCTTCGATCTTGGCGATCAGGTCGTCCATCACGTCGCTGTCGAAGGTCGCGCGCATGTGATCGTAGTCCCGCCACAGGTAGGCGGTGCCGAGGATCGAGGTCTCGGGCAGCTGGTTGTAGAAATCGAAGATGGCGAGGTTCGCCATGTCGAGGTTGCCGCGCTGCATCGCGGTCAGCTCGGTGCCCTGCTTGAACAGGGTCGCGCCGAAGTAGGGCTTGAATTCGAACCCGTCGCCGAGGCAACCGGCGAAGGCGTCGCGCAGGATGGTCGAACGGCGGTCGCTTTCCTGCACCGTGTCGGAATAGATCAGTTCGACCTTTTCCTGTGCCGCGACCGACCCGGCGCCGATCGCCAGGGCCAGCACCGCGCCACAGCAGGCGGCGGTGAAGTCTTGGTATTTCATGATGTCCTCCCTTTCATGAATGCCATGTGTCAGCCCGACTGGGTGTCGAACGAACGGAATGCCTCCCACATCCGTGCGCTGTCGGGCTCTCGTCCGGTGAATAGCTTGAAGGCCCGCGCCGCCTGATGCAGCGCCATGCCCGAGCCGGGCAGAACCCGGCAGCCGATGGCCCGCGCGGTCCGCAGCAGCTCGGTCTCGAGCGGGAAATAGACAATATCGGCGACCCAGAGATCGGGCCGCAGGTCGGACGCGGCCACCGGCATGCCCGGGTATTTCTCCATGCCGACCGGGGTGCAGTTGACGAGGCCCTGCGCCGATGCCGCTGCCGCCGACAGGTCCGCAACCGCGCTGGCGCGGCCCTCGCCGTAATGTTCGGTCAGAGTGGCGACCAGCCCCTCGGCCATCTCGGGCGAGAGGTCGGCGACCAGCAGGGTGCCGGTTCCGGCGTCGAGCAGGGCGTGGGCGACCGCGCCGCCGGCCCCGCCGGCGCCGATCATCAGCACCCGGTCCCGCGCCGCGTCGGGCAGGCCGTCACGCAGGCTCTGGCCGAAGCCCCAGTGATCGGTGTTGTGGCCGAACCGCTTGCCGTCGCGGAATACCACGGTGTTGACGGCGCCGACCTTGCGGGCGGCGTCCGAGAGCTCGTCCATCGCCGGGATCATCGCGCGTTTGAACGGGTAGGTGACGTTGAGGCCGTGAAAGCCCTCGCCTTCGAGCAGGTCGAGAATCGCCCCGGCGTCCTCCGGCAGGTCGCGCACCAGCGAATCGACGAGCTGGTAGTCGTAGGGCAGGCCGAGTTCCGCCGCGGCGGCCATGTGCATGCGGGGGGTCCGCGAGGCGGCAATTCCCCGGCCCAGCAGGCCGATGCGCACGGGCGCGTCGCTGTCGTTCATGGCTTGCGAAGTCGCGAGCTGCGGCACGGTCGTCAATCCTCCCCTTGGCCCGCCTCCTCGGCAGGGCCCTCTTGACGGCACAATGTTCTATACGGTTAATTGTGTCAACCAAATGTTCGCAACGGTTCAAAATGGCCCATGGCCAGCCCGAGCGAGCAATTCCGCCTCGGCCCGAAATGCGCTAACAGGAGCGCACCCGGACCAAGGCAGAGGGAGGACGGAATGGGAGAGGCGGTTTCGGGGAGCGGCGGCGACGCCCAGAGGCGCGGGTGGAAGCAGGATCCGGACGCGGTGCGCGCCAATATCCTGCAGGTCGCCCGCGAGGTCTTTGCGTCGCAGGGGCTGTCGGGAGCGCGGATCGAGGAGATCGCGGCGCGCACCCGCACGTCCAAGCGGATGATCTACTACTACTTCGGGGACAAGCAATCGCTGTACCAGGCGGTGCTGGAAGATGCCTATGGCCGGATGCGGCAGGGCGAGGACGCGCTGGACCTTGGCGCGCTGAACCCGGTTGCCGCGCTGCGCCAGCTGGCCGAGTTCACCTTTGACCACCATCGCCACAATACCGACTTCGTGCGGCTGGTGATGATCGAGAACGTGCACGAAGGCTCGCACATGTCGCAGTCGGATGCGATCGCCGGGCAGAACTCGTCGGTCATCCGCCTGCTTGAGGACATCTATCGCCGGGGCGTCGAGGCGGGGCTGTTCCGCCGGGGTCTGACGGCGCTGGAGCTGCACTGGCACATCTCGGCGGTGTCGGTCTTCAATGTCTCGAACCGTGCCACCTTTTCCAAGATCTTCGGGGGAGAGCTCTTCTCCGAACGCGGCCAGCAGATGCTGCGCCGCCATGTCGGCGACATGATCCTCGGCCTCGTGATGAAGCCGGGGCTGTCCGCCGAAAGCGAACTGCCAAGATCAAAGGAGGAGGCACGCATGATCAACCCGGATATCTTCCGGTTCCTCGAGGTGTGGGACGAGAAGTGGTCCACGCTGGGGCCAGACGCCACGCCCGCCGACAGGCGGATCCACTTCGAGGGCATTGCGCGCGACATGCGCCTGCCGACTCCGCCGGAGGTGGAAACCGACGAGGAGCACTGGATCGACAGCGACGGCGGTCCGGTCCGGGTCCGCATCTTCCGCCACGCCTCGGGCGGCAGCCAGCCCGCGCTGGTCTACATGCACGGCGGCGGCTGGATGCAGGGCAGCCCCGAAACGCACTGGGACATCACCGCGCGCATCGCCGCGTGGAACCGCCAGACGGTGATCTCGGTCGACTACGCGCTGGCGCCCGAAGAGCCGTTTCCGGCGGCCTATCTCCAGGTCCTCGCGGTGATGAAATGGGCCCATGACCAGGCCGGAACGCTGGGCATCGACCCGGCCCGCATCGCCATTGGCGGTGACAGCGCCGGCGGGAACCTCGCCGCCGCGGTCGGCCTGACCTGCCGGGATGAGGGCGTGCCGCTCTCGGCCCAGCTGCTGATCTACCCCGCCTGCGATTTCGACCGCAGCCGCCCGTCCTATGCCGAGAACGCGGAAGGACCGTTGCTGAAGGTGGCGGGCATGGCGGCGACCAACGCACTCTACTGCCCGGACGTGGAGCAGCTGAACAGCGACCCGCGCATCGCCCCGCTGGCTGCGGCCAGCCATGCGGGCCTGCCTCCGACCTATGTCGGGGTGGCCCAGTACGACCCGCTGCGCGACAGCGGGATGGCCTATGCCGAGGCGCTGCGCGCCGCCGGGGTGCCACTGACCGTCGAGGGCGGCGCGGGGCTGATCCACGGCTACCTGCGGGCGATGGAGTATTGCCCCGAGTCCGAGACCCGGCTGCGCGACATGTGCCGCTGGCTGGACGGTGTCAACGCGGGCTGATCGGGGGCGGGGCGGCGCTCCCGCCCCGCCTGCGCCACACGGGCGCGGACTCGCCCGGAAGTAGCGCGACCGGTCCCTCTGTGCTAGGCTGCCCGGACAGCGCAACGCACGGCGGGAGGTGCAAGGCCGCATGGAAGCCAGTCGATCCGGACACCCGGCCAGTGCGGCGCGGGGAATCGTCATCGGCATGATGGCCCTGATCGGCTGTCTGCTGTTCATCGCGTTCTTCATGGAAGATGTCCTCGGGTCCGAGGCGTTGAGCTGGTCGAACCAGCCCTGGCCGCTGGTGTTCCGCTACGTGGTCGCCATGGCCATCGGCGGGGCGCTCGCGGGCTTTCTCACCACTGGCCTGTTCGGGCGCAGGGGCATCCTCGGCTGGATCCTCGCGGCGCTCGGGGGGCTCTTCGCGGCCTTCATCGCAGGCCTGTTCGGCAGCCTCGCCGGGCAGGTGCCGGACCTTCTGGCCTCGGGCTGGAGCAGCACCGGCATGGTCTCGGTCGCCTTCGGCGCGCTGATCGCGCCGCTGGCCTTCGTGGGGCAACCGATGATCCTGGTCGGCTGGCTGGTCCTGGTCGCGCTGACCCACCTCTGGGTGCGCCGCAGCCGCAGCTCGGTGGCCACCGGAGCCATCAGCGTCTGACGCTAGGGGCAATGCCCTCCCGGCGGCGGCATTCCACTGATCTTGAAGGAAGAAACGGCCATCCGGGCCGGAGAAGTGGTGCCGCTGAAGGGACTCGAACCCCCGACCCCATCATTACGAATTTTGCCGTCCATATGTTGGACATAACCGGACGAAGCTGTCTGAAGTCGCATAACTCATTACGATTAAATCACTATTTCTATAGTCGCTCTTGGACAGCGCCGGACCAAGATAGAGAACGTTTGACGTACATTCCCTACTAATCCCCTACTAACCGCGCTCACGGGGCTTTGGCCGTCCACTTTGAACCGCCTGGCGCTGCGGTGTCACCAAAAGTCTCATGTTGGGAAAGGCCGCCATGGAGCGACCTTAAGAAGGAGCCTAGCACATGCCGAAGTGCCACCTTTTGGGACATTCCAGGACTTCATTCCTCAAAAAGACGCAGTCGTTCTGAGTAAATTACACTGAAGTTTCTATATTACTCATGAATTGTGAGCCATATATTTGAGATCAGAAGTTTTGGGGAACAAAATGCCCATCAAACCTGAGACACTCAAGAAGCTGCGTGGCGATCTGTCCCAAGAGGCCCTTGCGGAAAAGGCAGGTGTGTCCCGCAAGACCATTAGCCGGATTGAGAACGGGGAAGCCGATCCCGAGAAAATCCGGCTGGTAACTGTGGAGCGCCTGGCCAAGGCACTCGGGACTACGGCGGAAAAACTGGCGGCCGACCCAGGCGAAGAAAGCGTAAACGAAGCGCTTCTGCGCAGCTGGGGATACAGAAAAATCAACACATTTCTGCACGGCGACACTGCACTTTCACTTGCGCTAGTCGAGCAGAAATATGGAATTTCGGCCAAGAGGCAGCTCGACATGGCGCCCCTGTTTGCGGCTCTTCTTGCTGAGATGAGCTTGCGTGAACGGGGTCAGAAGCTCGAAGAACTGTCGAACGCATTTGAGGAATACTCAGCCAGTCTTCCATCACACTTGCAGCATGGGGAGGTAGCGCGCAGCGATTTCGACAATGCGTACTACGACGAGAAGGAATCTATCGCGGCGCGAGACCTCTTTGGCCAAATAATCCAAAGATCAGCGGAGAAACACGGCTATGCTGTCTGGCCGTTCGATCCAGACGAGGGAAACCCGTTCGTAGACTTTCTCTGGTCGATGGCAAAATCACTCGATTTGAACATCAAAGACAGCTTGGATGATGTGCCCCGCATACTTGAAGACGGCCTGCCCGAAGCGGCTTGTGTCTTGCACGAGGAAGTCCAGGAAATCTGCGGAGACAACGAGTGGGCTCGCCTTGCTCTTCAGCACGGCTACGCTCGCATCCGTGACATCCCAAAAGATCTCAGCGCGCCTGAGCAGCTGAACGAACGAGCGGCCTGGTTAGAGTCGAAATACCCCGCAGGACTTCGGCGAGAGAGAGAACAACAGATGGCTGAGCTCTTCAGCCAGGCACCTGATCTCAGACTTCCCTCTGGCGGAGGCAAAAATGCTTGATGTCTGCAGAACGCGTCACGCCGAAAGGCGACTGAACCAGCGGGGGATCCGGCCGCGCGATGTGGACTTGCTCCTCAACTCTGCGACCCAGGTTTCGCCGGATGCGTATCTCCTCACGAATAGTGATGTGGACAGGGAGATCCTTCGCCGAAAGCAAGAAATTCAACAGCTTGAGAGGCTGCGCGGGATCAAGCTTGTCGTCGAGGGTGAGACCTTGATCACCGCGTACCGCTCAAAAGAGTCTGATCAAAGACGTACCCTAAGAAGAGGGAGGGAAACCAAATGAACATCGGTGAGAATTTTCTGGTGGAGTTGTCGCATTCCACGGTGGCGCTACTGATGTCGCAACGGCTTCATGATGCGGAAACAGTCGACCAGGTCATCCGGCGGCGCATCACGTGCGGCAGCGAAAGCAACAGGCGAATAACGGCTACCCCAAAAGCTGCACATGCTCATACGCCCCAAACAACACTGTCTATGAAGACTGGAATCTACACAGGCGAGGTACTCGGCAGAGAGATTGCCTCCGACACACTGGCATCCTTCTTTGCAGAAGTGATCGATACTATCCACGATGTTGCTCCTGAGGCAGTTGCGAACTTGGCACAAATGCGGGCGCGAACGCGGGCATATGTGGCTAGAACACCTGCTGCCGTTCATGCTGGGCGGACTGACCTGCCTACGAAGAAGACGTCATCCGGATGGTATGTGAGTGAGAATATAGGCCAAAAAGACTTGGTTAGAGCCCTTGAGGCGCTCTGCCGGGCCGCTGACCTATCCTACAGTCGCGACATTCGTTTCGGATACGAAAATTAAGGAAAGGAGAGAATGCGGTTTGACGAAAAAGGGTTTCTTTTCCGGCTTTGATGTTGATCCCGCCGAGATGGCACGCCGCCTGCGCGACAGCTTATCGCCACGCGACCATGCAATGAATCTACTCCTCCACACTTTGCTCGATCAGCAACTCGACGCCATCAAACGGACCCTGCGCAACCATGAGGAAGCACGTGAAGCTGAGGCATACCGATTGGATGTGCTCGACACCGATCCAAGCTGGGGCGGCGATCATGACGGAGGGCTTGATAGCCTCCGAGACGAACGTTTCTGGCGGATGACCTTCCAAGCCTCGGCACACAGCATGGCCGCAGTCGGCATGCTCGCTCCCTTTATCGAGTCGCTGTTTGTCGAGCTATTCGAGGGGTTGAAGACTCGAACAGAAATCAAATCTGACCACCCGCGGATTGCCTTAAAGTCGAACAAACGTTGGAAGCCACAGTTCTATGCGGAGTATGGAAAAGAAATGCGAGGCTTCGCTATGGGCGCTGTGCAGTTATCTGAGGCAATCGACTTGCTCCCGTTCTTACCTCATGAGCTGAGCAAATCGCTTTCGGCATTGAACAAGTATCGGAACAACATGTTCCACAACGGATTTGAGTGGCCTGAAGCAACCATCGCTAACTTCGATGAAGAAAGGTCTAACTGGCCAGAGACCTGGTTCGAGTTAGCGCATCGCTCCGGCAAGCCGTGGCTGTTCTACATGACGCCGGCATTCTGCGCCCATTGCGTTACCCTGATTGAGGGCATCATCAATGGTACTGGCCAGTATTTGAAAGAGCGGGGGCTGTAGTGTAGCGTGGAGACGGCTCCATTTTCCAAATCGCAGGCTCGCTCCCCTATTATAGCTAAGTACCTGAAAGAATACAGCTTTTTTATTTAATTAAGTGTATCAATAGAAACGTTCAATCAGATGTCGCGACCGGCTCTGCCGCGCCGAGAGTAGCGGTCTAGAGCGTTGCGGCACATTTTGCCGGGGCCATCAGCCGTTTGAATTTCGGGCGGTGGAAACTGGAGTTGGCAGGCACCTACCAAGAGGTAGAGCGCGGAAGCTGGCTGAACGACCCAAGACTAAAAAGAGGCCTAAGCTTTTGGAGCGATGTGAATGCCCTCGATAGCTCGTTCAACCTGGCTCTCATCCACCTCCTGGCCCCAGTCTATCTTCAGGCGGGTTGTAACCTTACGAACCAGGCGTGCACGCTCCAGGTCGCGGTTGCCTGGTTTCAGTCGAATCTCCATGACAATCCATCTCACCTTATCGGCGTGGGGGAGGGAATCAGCGATCATTTGGTCCACTTCACTCAGGCAGACACGCAGAAGGTTCATCATCCCGAACGCAAGCTCCGGAGTGAGAGCTGTCGTTGGTAGGGACTTGAAGTCCACTCCGTGAATGTCGATCACACGTTTGCCCCAAAAGGTGTTCAGCGGAGCGCCATACGATTTGATATAGCTCAGGAATGCCTGAGTTGGCTTCTCGTTCACATGCGCGTAGTGGTTTCGCAAATGCCGAAAGCAACCCAGTGTCCGGAAGTAGCTACTGGCAGGCGGCGCTCCTCGCCACAGCTCAATTTTTCGACGCAGTTGCTCCTCTTCAGCATCCTCACGGATAGGCGCACCAGTTTCGGCGACCAGGCCCTCGCGGAAATCCTGCACTTCCTGCATATAGGCAAGTACGTGCTCCACAGAAGCCACGACACCGGTCTGAAGAGCAACCGCTTGAGCGTCATGCGATAGCTCTGGTAATTCTGTGACACGGCGATGGATCCGTTTTGCATAGGGATTGTTCTTGAAGACTTCGGTTGAAAATGCATCAGCATGGTCCTTCGCAATCGCATCAAGCCGAATTTTTGAATCCCACTGCTGAAGTGCCGAAAAGCAAATCTGGTCGTTCACGCGATTGATTTGCTTTATGAATCTCGACGCAAGCGGTGTCTTCCTCATCTTATTTGCAACCTTGGTCAACAGCATCTCCGTTGCGGGAAATATCTTGGAGGCTCTGAATCAGGTGCCCTAGAGGACCCCTAGCATCAGCGCTATCCCGACTAAATCCCATATCTTACCTCGTGTTGATTTGAGCTCGCTAAATGAGGTTGGGACATCGATTTTGACCGCGATGCTGCACTGCGCGTAAGCGCCCTAATGTTAAGAACTATCGCACGCGGTGGGTGGCCCAACCAAACCCTGCAAATACGGCGTACGCCAGGCCAGGCACGGGCCATACGCATGTGCAGCGTATGGCGCTCCCAGACCACCCTCTCTCACGAGCTATTGTGTAGCTAACCATCGCTCTCACCACTTGAAAACGAAATCTCGATGGAACGCCAGATATGGCAGCTGTTCGGACCTGAAGGGCCCATAGTTGCCTTCAAGGTCGATCCCCCAAAGGAACAGCGTTTCTACATCAGCCTGTTGCGATACCAGTAGCGCTCCGTCATCGGCAAAACTGATGAAACCCTGATCAAAAAGATGGTCGACGTGCGGGCTCAGCAGCAGTCCATTGTTGCCGTCTAGTTTCTCGAAGGTCGTTGCCGCGCGCCAGGGTTTGATGTGGCTTGCGCGAAGGTGGCGTCGGTTCGCCGCGCGCGTAATCCTGCAAGCCTTCTCGAAGCGCTCCAGGTTCTGCCGATAGATACCCTGCCCGCGGCGCGATTTGACGAGTTGCAGCTTCTCAGTCTCATTAAGATCAGTGCGGTTACGAAGTTCTTGCTCGACTTCCTCCTCGGACGCCTCGATTGCCTCAATCTGGTGAGCGGGCTCGATTGTGGCGCCTCGGTCGACTTCGGCCCAATATGAACCCAGAAGGTCGATCACCGCTTGGGCCATCGCGACCGGCACGGCAGCTAAATACGCGCCCTGGTTGCCGTTTCCATTAGACTGAATGGGAGAGTATTTTTCTGGCAGGGTGGGCGCGAGGACATCCATGTGGTCCTTCGGCCGCAGCGGCGTGCTCAGACGGGTGAATTCCACCGGAAGCCTCCATCCTTCGTTACCCCAGGCATCACCGGCCGCTCCAAATTCTCCGGGCTTAAGCGCGAGGATCGCTGGAGCCGAGCAGATGCCAACCGCCTTGATTTCTCCTCCGGCGAAAGCGAACACGACGTCTCCGGGGCGCACGCGCTTCATATTCTCATAGAATTCATTGCGCCCCCCATCTCTTCGTTCCGTCGGCGACCACAGATAGCCGCCGCTAATCTCGTGGCTGTAGGTTTGCTTGTTGTTGACCCACCAATAGGCGAACCCCTCGGGTGAAAGGTTGTCGGCCCTGGAAGCACCGGGCGGGACTGCAGACACCTGAACTTCGAAGCCGAGGCCGCGTAGCGTCTGCGCGACGGTTGCCTCGCCGCCACTGAACTGCGTTGCCGAAAGCCGCCCCCAATTCTCCCCCAAATACCCATGCGCGACCCCGATGATCGCTTTCGAGTCGTAGAGCTTGCCGCCATGCCGAAGAAAATACGCCCGCGATCGGCCAAACCCATACCGCTGCAAGAACCCATCCCGGCCGAGCCGGTCAAACTCCTCGATGGCGGTGAGAACCACCGCCCGATCGATGTCTGAAAGCGCCATGCCAACCTCCTCGTCGCCAACCCCACCCCATCGACGGGCTTCCCATCGACGGCCCTGGCCCGCCCACTCCACCGGACCCGGTTTGAGAGCAAGGGGGGGCTCAATCACATGCGATCATACCGCGGGCCGGACGACGCGGATGGATTGGCCATCGATTTCCAATTCGAAGTGCTTATCGGCGATGAGTACATCGACCCCGCCGAAGTGAAGTTGCCGATGATGGTTCGCGCAAACGGTCATGATATTCGCCGCATGCAGCGAACCTCTCTCTAGTTTGGACACAGGCATCACGTGATGAGCCTCAACATAAGGTTCGCCGTTCGGTTTATTAAACGCGAAGGGGCTCCTACCGAGCTGGTCGCATATTTGGCATTTGAAACCGTTAACCTTTTTGACTTTAGATCCTACTGGCCCGCGTTCAATATATCGGCTTTGCCGTTCCCTTACTTCGGGGGCAGCATCCTTGTACTTGTCCTCGAGGCTCTGAAGTGCTTCTGCAAGGTTGGCTTGGTTAGCCGCCCGTGGAAGATCGGTTTCTGCAACTCCAAGAAGCGCCGTCACGGCCCTGAAGTCGTCACCGGATATCGGAAACGAGGAACTCTGAAACCCCTCAAGCAGCAAGGGCGACGCCGATGGGACCTCTTCGCGCACGGTAGAGATCGGCAGGTGGCTATCCAAGAAAGTTCTCAGATACCGGATGGCCACCGTTGGCCAACCGGCCTCCCGTTGATTACCCGCGGACCAAAATTCGTCGCTCGCGCCTGCAGCTTCATATGATTCGCTCAGAACTTGGCATATGGCGTAGATTCCGGGTTCTAGTTGTGGCCGGCCATTCCGATCCGCTTTGCTCCTCCGGTCCTGACCCACGCGGATAATGGCCAGCTGGCCTGGCTTGAACTTGTCCCGATCTGAGGGGCGTACGCCCCAGGAGTCCACTTCAATGCCACGCGCCAGGAACTCGTCGATCGCCCATTTTTGCGGATTACAAACAAACACCCAGAATGCCTCGTCCTCCTGAGACGCAAGGCTGGTCGCCCAAGATTTGATTCGCTCTGAGTGCTGTGCAACCTCGTCTTTCCAAAGCTTTGGGGCTCCACCAGGCAACGTCCGCGTCTCCCGCAATACACGGTCGAAGTCGTCATCTGACCAGGCTCGCGTCTGAGCCGCCCTTTGCATGTCCTTGGTTGGATAGCTCCATGACGGTCCGGGCCACGTCCACGCCATCGGGAACCAATTCTCCGCGGTCATTCCAATTGGGGGCAGACCCAATTTGTAACAAGCATAGTCGACACGAGATTGAATGTTGCCGTGTGCGCGTCCAAACTTGGCCATGTCCGCAATGCCCATCGCAACGGCAGCCTCAGCATTCGTGTATGCTGGTATTTGACCTGGGTGGGAAGCTCGTCGTGACTTGAGCCAACCCAAGAGCAGCTCGGTTCGGACTTGGGTGGAGGCGTCCTCATTTGAAGGCGGTTTTGCCGTTGCGTTGGTCAGTCCGAGCGCGCGCCGGGCGTACCACAGGGCACGTTCAGAAAACTCGCCCGGATGGTCTACGATGATTTGCTCGTAGGATAGGTCAGAACGATCGGCATCCTGCAGCACTGTGAACCCTTGGGTGGGTTTGGCCCGTGACACAGCTGCCTCGGCCGCGCCAATAAGCCCGCGATTTTTCAGCTGCATAAAGGTTCGAGACGCGGTCTTGTGGTCTCGCTTCATTAGGCCGACATACTCGGTGACCGCCAGAACGATTTTCTCTTCAGCCGCCGACAAGTTGCTTAGGTCGATGCCCGTCCTGTCGGCAACTACCTGGCGCGACAGAGCCCCGTACTGTGCTCGAACCGCTGCCTGGACGACCGGCGTCATTGCCTCGTTGTTGACAATGTTTGTTTCGAGATTTCGGAGTTTCTCGTACGACGTGGTCTGCCCAACGCGATGCAGAAGGGTGTCTTGATCGGTGCTGGCCACTCAATTGCTCCTTGTCGAATGAACAAATGATGCAGGTGACAACCCTGGGCGGTCAACCGACAACCTGCTGTGCCTCATGACGCGAAAGTCGTAGGGCAGGTTCGCGGGAGCGCGCCCTTACCTCACCCGATGGTTCCCTACAGAAGTGTTTACCCGGAGATCTTGTTGCTGCCGCCTCGCACGCGCACGCCTGAACACACCTGACTACGTTGGACCACATGCGAACGAACCATAAGCATATGATTTTGATTGTAATTTCGAGCTTGTTGAAGTAAGGTGAGTTGAGGCCAAAGGAGGTCTCAATGCCCATACTTCGCTTCACCAAGCGCACCGTCGAGGCGCTACCCCACCCAAAAATGGGCCAGGTTCTCTACCGTGACGAGTTGCTTCGCGGGCTCGGAGTTCGGGTGGGTGCTCAATCAAAGGTATATTATGTAGAAGGCCAGGTGTCCGGGCGTACACGTCGTGTGACCATTGGCCGTGCCGATGCCATCCCGGTAGACGAGGCGCGCAAACGTGCGCTGGGTATCTTGAGCGACATGGCCACCGGGGTGGACCCAAATGCGGAAAAACGACGTGTCGCTCAGGAGAGCCTGACCCTTGGCCAAGCCTTTGATCGGTTTTTTGAAACTCGCAGTAGTCTCGCGGACAGCACCCGTGAAAGCTACCAACGCACTGCAGACCTATACCTGAAGGACTGGAAGCGGTCCCCAATCACAGGCATCACCCGCCAGATGGTGCTGAAGCGTCATCAGCGCATCGCCAAGGATCGCGGTGAAGTTACCGCCAACAACGTCATGCGGCATTTTCGGTCAGTATATAACGTGACCGCTTCCTCATACGATGAGTTTCCACCTAACCCGGTTAACATCCTTACGCAGGCGCGCGCTTGGTATCCGGAGCGCCGCCGCCGTGGGGCTGTCTCGGCACTAGACCTCCCAGCTTGGTGGGCGGCTGTGATGGAAGAGCCCGACCACGCTAGAGACTTCTTAGTCATCGCATTGTTCACCGGTATGCGGCGGAATGAAATTGCCTCGTTGCGCTGGGAGCACATCAACCTTGAGGAACGGGCGCTACACATCCCAAAAACTAAGAATGGGGATCCGCTCGACCTGCCGTTGTCCGAGTACTTGGTGAGCTTGCTTCGCCAACGAAAAGACCATGCTTGTCAGACGCCCTGGGTGTTTCCCAGTTCAAGCAAGAAGGGCCACATCGTGGAAACGAAGAAGTTCACCGCGCGGGTGACAGAAAGGAGCGGTGTTAGCTTCACGCTGCATGACCTGCGCCGGACTTTTATTACGATCGCGGAAAGTCTGGACATTCCGCACTATGCACTGAAGCGACTTCTGAACCACCGGCTTTCGGGTGACGTGACCGCCGGCTACATTGTCAGTGATATTGAACGCTTGCGCGGACCTGTGTCGCTGGTGGCGGCCAAGATACTGAAGAGTGTCGTTGGAGCAGAGGAACATGCAGAGTGCAGAGCTGGCTAGTGTTGCGGCTTAATCCAAGACCGTCCAAGTAAATTGGACGGCTAGATAGCTTGATTGCCGCTTTGCCATGATATATTTGAAAAGTTGCAGGAGCTGACAGGCCTGCGCCCGGGACATCCCGGGACGTGGCGTGCGGGGTACACCTTGTAGAGGTGCCGCAGCATCGGGTGAAACCCCCGGCTAACCCGTCTAGTAACGCATACCGACCGCCGACTGCCCTTTGGCCCCCCATGAAACTCGAGCATATGTTCACGGGTGGTGGCTCACCCGTGCTTGCTTAAGCATCACGAGGAGCGTCGTATGCGTTCTCAACACGACGGACTACTGAACACAAAAGAAGCAGCAAGATACCTTGGCCTCAGCCACTACACATTAGAGAAATGGAGGTCCAAAGGTATTGGACCGGATTGCCTGCGGGTCGGCAGCAAAGCCATCCGATATCGCCAGTCTGATCTCGACGCCTTCATTCTTGGAGGCGAAAATGGCTGACAAAGAGCATCTGAAACAGCGCCGGTTCGACCTTGTCGCTGGTATCGCTTCGAAAGTCCGGCAAGATGCGTATGCCGCGTACCAGAAGACGGGCCAGCAGAAGTATCGCCGTGTCGATGAACCGGTAACACCAGAAATCGTCCTTGGGCACCTCACCGGTGCCCAACCGATCGCCTGTTATGCGGTCTTCGACGATCAGACGCACACAGCCGTTCTTGACTTCGATGATCACGACAAGACGCTTAGTTGGGATGTCTTGGTGTCTGCCGCCCAGCCAATTCTCGATGAGCTACGGCGCCTTGGTTTTAAGCCGCTGTGTTGTCGCTCGGGCGGCGGAGCAGGGCTGCATATTTGGATTCTCTGGGATGCTCCTCAGTCAGCCAAGCTGGTCAAGCAATTCCTGCGCCATCTTCTGGAGACTCAGGGCTTCAAGCATGGCACCGGCGGCGTCCAGAAGAAGGAGATCGAAGTCTTTCCGAAGAATGATCGCGTGAAGGAGGGCAGTTACGGCAACGCAGTAGCTCTTCCCTATAGCCGGTCATCTGTTCCTCTCGGCGATGACCTTAAACCTCTTAGTTGGTTGGAATTTGAACCGCCCGCACTGGAAGAGCTGCTGTCTCCTAACGTTTCGGAGGTATTCACAGGTCCACCGCCCCAGAGACCAGCAAGGACGATGCCCCGTCAGACGAGCGCGGGTTCGGGCTTCGGTAAGGATGCCCTGCCTGGCGACGAGGAAGAGGTAAAAGCCGCGCTGAAGGTCGTGAAGGCGGATGACTACGAAACGTGGGTCAAGTTCGGTCTGGCCTTGAAACACAGTCTTGGCGAAGACGCATTCGAGATCTGGGATGATTGGTCGAGCAAGTCTGCCAAGTATGAGGACAGCGCCGCATGCCGCGAAGTGTGGGACAGCTTAAATCCGGATGGCACGCTGTCCATTGGAACCGTTTTTCATATGGCACAGCAATGCGGGTGGGAGGGGCCGAAGAATGCCGTCGTGCGCGAGATGAACGCTCGCTTCGGCATCCTGACCCATGGTTCTAGCACCCGCATCATTGTCAAGAATCCGTCGGACGGAGAGGTGCTGACCTGGCTCGGGAAGCAAGCCTTCCTGGATAGACTGAAGCCAGAGAAGTTCCCGCAAACGGACGAGACCGGCGATGTCAAATGGCGGTACAAGGCGCCCTACTGGCTCGATCACCACCTCGCGGTGCACTACCATAAGGTGACCTTCGATCCCGGCAAGACTCCTGGCCACAACGGGCACAGTTGGAACATGTGGCAGGGCTTCGCCGTCGAGCCGAAGCAGGGTAAGTGGGGCCTCCTAAAGGACCACATCCTTGCCAATATCTGCGGCGGCAATGTCGAGCGCGCCGAATGGATGTTGAACTGGATGGCGCTCGGCGTGCAGCGGCCCGACGCGGTAATAGGTACGGCACCGGTGCTCCGCGGTCTGCCCGGCACAGGCAAAGGTATTCTTGCCAACGCCTACGGCCGCCTCTGGGGTCCGCACTACGTCTCGATCACCAAGGACGATCACGTAAGCGGAAGGTTCAATCAGCATCTTCTAGGGCGTCGGTTTGTATATGTGGACGAGGCCATGTTCGGCGGCGACCGCCGCAACGCCGGCGTGATCAAGACCATGCTGACTGAGCCCCGGATCATGATCGAGGCGAAGGGAGTCGACCCTATCTGGCTCGACAATCACATGATCTTTATGGTCACTTCGAACGAGCGGTCTGTGGTGCCAGCTGACATCGGCGACCGGCGCTGGCAGGTCCTCGAGGTAGGGGTTGTGCACCGCGAGGACCGGGCCTACTTCGGCGCCATTGCAGCTCAGATGGAGGCAGGCGGCTACGAAGCGATGCTGTTCGATTTGCTTCGACGAGATGTCTCCCTAGGACCGGATCCACATATCACAATCCGGACGCCGGAACTGTTCGATCAAATTATCCAGGCCCAGGGACCGATCGAGCGCTACTTTTACCAGGTGCTGGACGCCGGCTACCTGCCGCAGCCTGACGCCCCCGGGAATGGTCCGGGGATCACGACCATCGCGGCCATGTACGCGGACCTAAAGCGGACGCAGCCGAGCGCCCAATACGTCCACGAGACGTTGTTCGGCAGAACTATTGGAAAGGTGTTCACGGGTCTGCGGAAGGTGGGGAGTGGGCGCGTGATCGTCGGCCGTGACCCATTGGGGCAGCCGGTCACCGAGCGGTCGACGCGTTACCACTTTCCGCCGCTTCGCGAGTGTCGCTGTGCTTTCGAGGTTTACATCGGACAGGAGGTGCCCTGGTCGAATGAACTTTCCGATTGGCTGGGCGACGTCGACCCAACCCACGACTATTCTGACGTGAAGAAGACGGGCGACGAAGAAACGCCCTTTTGATATGGGTTGTACAGGGTAGCGGGGTGGTACTTATACCGCCCTGCTATTTGTTTAACTCTCAATTGCTTTTATTGCCTATACACCTAATACACCTAATACATACAGAGTCCGGCTCTCTCCTTCTCCTGATGTCGATGATGCGATCAGCTCAGACGCAATGCGGCCATCACCACCCGTCCCTGGGCGCCGCCAGCGCCTGCGCTAGTGGGCACTGTTACGGTAGGCGGCACAACACCCAACGCGCGCGCCGGATGCCCGCTAAGGGACGGCTACAGCGCCCGCAGTACACTACCCGCCCCCAAGCACGGCAAACCGCCCACCAGGACCAGCTACGGGCTCGGCCTGGAGTCGATCTTGAGTGCCAGTGAGATTCGACTGGGTCGGCTATCTAGCATGTACCGATCCCTTCCAACCAGCGCCGAATCGCCAGCTGCTCGTCAGTTGTAGGTCCGTCGAGTTCCTCCATGGCGTCCGCGATTGTGCGGCCGGCCTCGACACCCGGTCTCCCTTGGCGGCGGTTCTGTAGCCACACCTCGAGCATCTGCCGACGTTCAAGGTGCAACGCCTCAGGGGACTCGAAGAACACGATGCGCCGCCCGAGTTCACGCAGGCGGTCGTCTTCGAGAGTTTCAACCTGTTCTGCGAGCGGTGACGTCCCGTTTGATGGTGTAGGTGTCGGTGGCCATCGGGTTTCTCGGTAGGGTCGGGTTGCTGACACCAACCTGAACCGAGGGATAGACCCGATGACCAAACCTATGATGGACCTCCGCGCGCTGGTGGAGAAGAGCGGAGATGCCGATCTGCTGCGTGAGATGATCGGCTTTGCCGCCGAACGTCTGATGGAGCTGGAGGTCGGTGCCAAGACGGGCGCCGACTACGGCGAGAAGACCCCTGAGCGGCTGGCACAGCGTAATGGCTATCGCGATCGCGACTGGCAGACGCGGGCCGGCAGTGTCGAGTTGCGCATCCCGCGCCTGCGCACCGGTTCCTACTTCCCGTCCTTTCTCGAGCCGCGGCGCTCGGTGGAGAAGGCGCTGACAGCCGTCATCCAGGAAGCCTATGTCCATGGCGTGTCGACGCGGTCGATGGATGACCTCGTGCAAGCCATGGGCGGAACCGGCATCTCCAAGAGCCAGGTCAGCCGGCTCTGCGAGGAAATCGACGAGCGGGTCGATGCCTTTCTCACCCGACCGATAGAAGGAGAATGGCCCTACCTCTGGATCGACGCGACCTATCTCAAGGTGCGTCAGGGGGGACGGATCGTCTCCGTCGCCGTGACGATCGCGGTGGGGGTGAACGCTGATGGCCGCCGCGAAGTGCTGGGCATGGCGATCGGTGCTTCCGAGGCAGAGCCGTTCTGGACCGAGTTTCTGCGCGATCTTGTGCGCCGCGGCCTCTCGGGTGTGAAGCTGGTGATCAGCGATGCGCATGAGGGCATCAAGGCGGCCACGGCCCGGGTGCTGTCGACCACCTGGCAGCGCTGCCGAGTGCATTTCCAGCGCAATGCCTTGGCCCATGCCGGTAAGAACAGCCGCAGGGTGGTCTCGGCCTTTATCGCCACGGCCTTTGCGCAGCCCGACCACGCCACGGCCAAGACCCAGTGGCGGTTGGTAGCTGATCAGATGCGTCCCAAGCTACCGAAATTGGCCACGCTCATGGACACGGCCGAGGAGGACGTGCTGGCCTACATGACCTTCCCCGCCCAGCACCGCGCGAAGTTGCACAGCACGAATCCGATCGAGCGTCTGAACGGAGAGATCAAGCGACGCACGGACGTCGTCGGGATTTTTCCCAACGAGGCCTCGATCCGGAGATTGGTCGGCGCCATCCTGATGGAGCAGACCGAGGAATGGACGGTCCAGCGAGGCCGCTATCTGACACTGGAAACGCTCGCGCCGGTCTGCGATGATGTCATGGTCAGCCTGCCTGCTGCGCAGCGTGACTGACCAGCTCGGCCCGCATCAGAGCGCGAGGCCCGCCGCCAGCTACACCATCAGCTGGGACATCATCCTGCGAGCTCCGGCCAGGTCGCCGCGCGAAAAGCCTGCATGCGCCCTCATCTGCCCGGCTGGGGACCCCTTCATACATCCGCGCCTCGACCACCTCAGCGGCCGGCCAGGGCGGGTAGCGCTGGTTTATGGCTTGCCCCAGCCGCGCGGCAAAAGGGCCGTCCTGGGCGATCTCCGAGGCCCTACGGACGACCTCCGACGCGGCAATGCCAAAGTCAGGCCCGAGCGACATATCCACCAGCGCTGGCATCTTGTTCGACGTGACGATCCTTATGGCCCTATCGGGCCCTTGCATCGCCTTCACCAACCCGTCGACATCCAGTTGCAGAATCGGTTCGGGGTCCTTGGTCAGATCGAAGACCCCGAGCATGGTCGGATTGTCGGGGCTCTGGCCGCAGCCCACCACCGGAAGCACGGTCGGGCGGCCCATGTGGTACTGGACGAGACATATAGGCTGACCCGAGAGTACCCGTGCCTGCAGCTCCGACTTGTCGACCAGGGGCATCAGGGAAGCCCACACAGCTGGCGCGCGGTCGCGGATCAGGCGGACCATGTAGATGGTTGCCTCAACATCCGCCAGCGCGTCGTAGGCGTTCTCATGGGCAAACCCGTTGGCGGGGGCCAACATGTCGAGTTTCAGCGTGGGGCGTTCGTTGTGGTTGATCGGTACTGCAATGGCGTTGGGTGCTAACGATGCCGTCGCTCGCGCCAGGCGCAGCACGTCGGCCCGCTGATTACCGTTCGTATTGGTCAGGTAGATCGGCTGCAGGGTCTGATAGAATGCTTGCCGCAGCAGGGGCTCATCGAAGGCGAGGGTGTTGTACCCGGTGAAGATCGCCGGCGACCATTCACGCAGCTTCTGTGCGATGGTCTGCATAGCCTCGTAGTGTGTCGGCAGGCCGGGGTCTATCAGCATCGCTGGGGTCACCCTTGTGGCAAGCAGGGCGCCAGGTGCCGGGAACACGTGCGGCAGCAGGCGGCAACGGATTTCGAAGCGGTCGATCTCGTTCAGGTCGTCATCCGTCCGGATCGCAGCGAACTGCAGAATCTGGTCGAACGTGGTGTCTGTACCGGTGGTTTCGGTTTCGTAGAAGACGTAGGTCATGTCAGCAGCCTAGCTTGCCACGTTGCAGGCGCTAAGCCCAAGTTTGGACTAGCGGATTTCGCCTCATCCAGTACCTTATGGGAGCAACCCCGCCAGAAAGCAGAGATATTGATTGCTCATGATGGATCCGAGCGAGAAGAAAAAGCTGAGCGAAAGCGATATTTGCGATCTATTTATTTCGCCCGCAATTCGGGATGCGGGCTGGGATCCAATGAAGCAAATTCGGCGTGAGGTGACACTTACACCAGGACCCGTAGTCGTCCGTGGAAATATGTCGTCGCGAAACAAAAAGAAGAAGAAGTTTGCGGACTATGTCTTGTCTTGGGAGCCGTCTGTTCCTGTCGCCGTTGTAGAAGCGAAAGATAATACTGTGGGGGTTAGTCATGGCCTGCAGCAGGCGCTCAGCTATGCGGATATTCTGGAGATTCCCAGCGCCTTCAGTTCGAACGGAGATGCTTTCGCTGGGCACAACAAGGTTCCTGAACCAGGAGAAGATATCGAGACCGATTTTCCTCTGACTGATTTTCCGGCGCCTCAGGTACTTTGGGAACGCTACAAGAATTTCCGTGGAATTAAGGACGAGGATGAGGCGCTTGTTCTTCAGCCCTATCATGAAGAAGCTTCAGGAAAGGAGCCGCGATATTATCAGGTCGAGGCCATCAACCGGACCATCGAGGCAATTGCCAACGATCAGAGGCGCGTACTCCTCGTCATGGCCACTGGTACCGGCAAGACCTACACAACTTTTCAGATAATCTGGCGACTGTGGAAGGCAGGAGAAGCGAAGCGCATTCTATTCTTGGCCGACCGAAACGTTCTGGTTGATCAGACGCTCGTGAACGACTTCAAGCCGTTTGGAAGTGTGATGACCAAGGTTCGCAATCGCAAGATTGACCCATCCTATGAGATTCACCTGGGGCTGTACCAAGCGCTGACGGGTCCGGACGAGAGTGACAAGATCTTCAAATCGGTCTCGCCTGATTTCTTCGATCTTATCGTGATCGATGAGTGCCACAGGGGCAGCGCAGCGGCCGATGCAGCTTGGAGAGAAATCCTTGAGTACTTCTCCGCCGCCATCCAGATCGGTCTGACCGCAACGCCCAAGGAGACCAAATACGTTTCAAGTACCGCGTATTTCGGGGAACCGGTTTTTACGTACAGCCTGAAGCAAGGCATCGATGACGGCTTTCTGGCGCCCTACAAGGTTGTCAAGATCGACATCGACCGGGACGTGGAAGGGTGGACGCCACCACCCGGCATGACCGATGATCTTGGCGCAGAAATCGATGCACGCGAATACAATCGCCAGGACATGGACAGAATTCTTGTCCTGAACCAGCGGACTAAACTGGTTGCAGATCGCGTCATGCAACTCTTGAAAGCCACCGATCCATTTTCGAAAACGATTATCTTCTGTGAAGATATCGACCACGCAGAGCGCATGCGCAAAGCTATCGTCAACGCCGCCGGCCCGCTTGCCCTCGAAAATCCGAAGTATGTGATGCGGATTACCGGTGACAGCGTTGAAGGGAAGGCGGAGCTCGATAACTTCATTGATCCGGAGAGTAAGTTCCCGGTCATCGCAACGACTTCGGAGCTCTTGACGACCGGCGTGGATGCCAAGACCTGCAAGGTCATCGTCCTGGACAAGACAATCTCCTCCATGACGACGTTCAAGCAGATCATTGGTCGGGGCACGCGCATCGATGAGGAGCACAATAAATATTTCTTCACGATCATGGATTTCAAAGGCGCGACCGACCTTTTCAGGGATCCAGATTTTGACGGAAACCCCGTCGTTATCTACACGCCTGGAGACGATGACGACCCGGTTCCCCCTGACCCCCCTGATGATCCCGACGACGATGACGACGGCCCTGATGACGATGATCCTACAGGCTCAAAGAAGATTAGGGTGAGCGGAGTCGATGCAAACATCGTTGCAGAGCGGATCGAGTACCTTGGCCCAGACGGGAACCTAATTACAGAATCCTATAAGGACTTCGCCAAGAAGCAGGTTTTGTCGGAGTACGCTTCACTGGATGAGTTTATCCGCACTTGGAACGATGCCGAAAAAAAGCAGGCCATCATCGAAGAGCTCGAAGAATACGGCGTACTTTTGGAAAACCTTGCAGCTGAGGTTGGCAAAGACTTCGGCGACTTCGATTTGCTGTGTCACATCGCCTACGAGCAACCACCTCTGACGCGGAAAGAGCGCGCCGACAAAGTTAAGAAACGCAATTACTTTACGAAGTACGGCGACCAGGCTCGGGCAGTCCTATCGGCGCTTCTGGACAAATATGCAGACGAAGGCATCACCACCATTGAAAGCGCGAAGGTTCTAAAGCTGCAGCCGTTCGACACGATCGGCACACCGATGGAGATCATCAATGATGTGTTCGGTGGAAAAGACGGATATGAGCAAGCCCTACGAGAGCTTGAACAACAAATATACAAACAGGCAGACGTAATATGAGCGACGTTTCCGCGATCATCAAATCTATCCAAGACATCATGCGAAAGGATGTCGGCCTCGACGGTGACGCTCAGCGCATTGGGCAGATGGTCTGGATGTTCTTCCTGAAGATTTTCGACGACCGTGAAGCCGAGATGGAACTCTTGGAGGATGACTACACGTCGCCCCTTCCAGAGCATATCCGTTGGCGGTCATGGGCGAAGGACCCGGAAGGTATCACCGGCGACGCAATGTTGGACTTCGTAAACCTCCAACTTTTCCCAACTCTTAAACAAAAACTCCCGACACATGGACCACAGGCGGCCCGCGCTCAGGTGATCCGCAGTGTGTTCGAGGACGCCAATAACTTCATAAAGTCAGGCACGTTGATGCGTCAGATCGTCAATAAGATCTGCGAAATCAACTTCAACAACACTGCCGACCGGCACACGTTCGGTGATATATATGAGCAAATCCTGAAAGATCTGCAGAGTGCGGGAAACGCAGGCGAGTTCTATACCCCGCGCGCCGTAACGCAGTTCATCGTGAACCGTGTTGACCCAAAGTTAGATGAGACTGTCCTGGACCCGGCATGTGGAACGGGTGGCTTTTTGGCCTGTGTGGTCGACCACAAACGGGGGAAGTACGTCAAGTCAGGTGCGGACGAAGAAGTCCTTCAGGGGTCAGTCAGGGGTGTCGAGAAGAAGGCACTACCGCACATGCTCTGCGTGACTAACATGATCTTGCACGGGATCGACACGCCGTCGGCAATTGTACATGGCAATACTCTTGGGCGTCCTTACAAGGACTACAGCGAAAAGGACCGTGTAAACGTCATCGTGACCAACCCGCCATTTGGTGGGATGGAAGAAGACGGGATCGAGAACAACTTCCCATCGCACTATCGCACACGCGAAACTGCCGATCTGTTCATGGCGCTGATCCTGCGGCTTTTAAAGACCAATGGACGTGCTGCAGTTGTCTTGCCGGACGGGTTCTTGTTCGGCGAAGGGATGAAATCGCGGCTAAAGCAGGCCTTGTTGGAAGAAGCCAATCTTCACACAATCGTCCGCTTGCCCAACGGCGTCTTCAACCCTTACACGGGAATCAAAACCAACATCCTGTTCTTTACCAAAGGCACGCCTACCAAGGATGTATGGTTCTACGAGCACCCCTATCCAGAGGGCGTGAAGAACTACAACAAATCCAAGCCCATGCAGTTTTCGGAGTTCCAGCCCGAGATCGACTGGTGGGGGGATGAGGCCGATGGGTTCAAGGCGCGCAAGGAAATCAATCAAGCTTGGAAGCGCAGCGTTGAATACTTGGAACAGCGCGGCTTTAATTTCGACGACAAGAACCCCTTTGAAGCGGCCAAGACGGACCATAATCCCGACAAGCTGTTGAAAGAGTATCGAGCAGCGCAGGACGACATTCAGAAGCTGCGCGACCAACTGAAATCGATCTTGGCGGATGCCCTAAAAGGGGGCGCTTGTGACGGACGTTAACCAACTGATCACCGAGCATCTGGATATCTGGACATCAGCGATCGAAAAGAAGTCCAGTGCCGGGCGTGGGAACGGCGGCGCGTTCAGTCTGTATGGCATCAAGAAGTTGCGCGAATTGATCTTGGAACTGGCGGTGCGGGGGAAGTTGGTCCCGCAGGATGAAGAAGAGGGAACGGCCGAAAAGCTCCTTAAAGAATTGGGTCGAGGCAAGGCTGAATTGGCTGCAAAGGGCGAAATCAAGACGCCGCGCCAGATCGAACATAGGAAAACCCCGAAGCGCCACCCGGTGCCAAGTGGCTGGCTGTGGGTGCATATAGACCAAGTGGGGGCCGTAGTGGGCGGGGGTACGCCAAAAGCGAGTGACCCCAAAAGCTTCAAGGAGCCTGGCGACGGATTTCCCTGGCTGACACCTGCCGATTTGAGCGGGAACACTGAGCTCTACGTTGAAAGAGGCAGTCGAGACCTCAGTGAAAGCGGTCTTGCCAAGTCTTCAGCAACGCGGATGCCCGCGAACACCGTTCTTTTTACCAGCCGTGCACCCATTGGATATGTTGCCATTTCTGCCGGCCCTATAGCGACAAACCAAGGCTTTAAGTCTGTGGTTCCTTTTCACGTTGAGATGTCCAAGTATATCGCTCTGGTCTTACGTTGTTTCGCTCCAGAGATTGATGCTGCTGCACCAGGTACCACCTTTAAGGAAGTCTCTGGAAAGATCGTCGCGGGCTTGTCATTCCCTCTACCACCGCTCGCCGAACAACACCGCATCGTCGCCAAGGCGGATGAGCTGATGGCGCTGTGTGATGCGTTGGAGGGGCAGGCCGAGGACAGCCTCAAGGCGCACCAGACCCTCGTTGAAACCTGCCTCGCCACCCTCACCAACAGCCAAACCCCCGAAGCCCTCACCCATAACTGGACCCGCATCGAAGCCCAATTCGACACGCTCTTCACGACTGAGGAGAGTGTTGAGGCGTTGCGCCGTGCGGTGCTTGACTTGGCGCTTCGCGGGCTCCTGACAGAACAGATAAGCGGCGAAACACCGGCGTCTGATTTGCTCAGAAAACTATACGATAAGAACAAGAAGTCGGCGAGTTCGCGGCACCGAACCATCGTTTCTAAAACTAAGAAGGCTGAACCGCCGTTTGATCTGCCCGAAAGCTGGGCTTGGTCGAACCTGGGTCTTCTTTCTTCAGACCTTCGCTATGGCACATCCAAGAAATGTGACCGCGACGATAAATTGGTACCTGTGCTTAGAATTCCAAATGTCTCCGGCGGACGAGTTGACCTAGATGACATGAAGTTTGGTCCATTGGATCCAAAGGAAGTTGAAGACCTGAGGCTTCGCTCCAATGACCTGCTCATCATTCGCTCAAACGGTAGCCTAGACATCGTTGGGAGCTTTGCTGTCGTTCCAGAGCTTGAGGGCGATTTTGCTTTCGCTGGGTATTTGGTTCGCGTCAGAATTGATCCCGCCTTCGTTGATCCTCGCTACATTTGGTATGTCAGCAGATCGCGGTTCATAAGGGATCAAATCGAAGGGCCAATCCGGCATGGTGTCGGATTGAAGAACGTTAATTCAACGGAATTGGCGTCGCTGCAGTTCCCGATCCCGCCGAGGGAAGAGCAAGAAAGGATCGTAGACAAACTTGATGACCTATTTGAAATTTGCGACCGTCTTGCCCAGCGGGTCGATGACAGCAACACTATAAACTTTACCTTGGCTGACACCCTTACCTCCAAAATTAATTGAGAAAACATGCGATTAGAATCTGTCCGGTGCAACGAGCACAAAAGCTTTAGCCAAGTTACCTCAACCTCTCTGCATTGCGAGAGGGTTGTCCATGCCCTGGCCTGATTTTACCGAGCTCACCTTTGGTTTCGCTTTCCTGCGCGAATTGGAACAAAACTACGTGCTTGGTGGCAAGTTTCCAAAAGCCTCCGATTTCATCAGCCAAGGTGCCGAGGCTACGAAAGGCTATGATGTCGAGGTCACCCTCGATGGATCAACGCCTGTTTTTATCCAGCTGAAGCGCTCCTACGTTCTGGTGCGCAACAGCGCACGCGAGATACAGGACGGCCTCTACGCGGATCCGAAGGTCTATCGCATGAACCTGCACAAGAATGGCAAGTACCGCCAACACAAGGCGCTGCAGGGGCTCGAAGCGCTCGGTAACGCCGTCTTCTACGTGACCAGCCAGATTCACACACCCAAGGAATTCTCAGACGCCTATAGCGCCGGAACGGTTGTGTCGCAGGCCTCGGCCATGTTCGCGCCCAATGAGATTATTTTGCCAGACGACACCAAGGATCATCACGTCAGTTTTAAACCGAACGATGGTTTCGGTTACGTCTACTCCAAAGAACCGCATCAATTTGAACGAAAGTTTCAGAGCTTTGATAGCTGGCTTTCGACTGTTGGGCAGCGCGCGCGAAGTGCGAAAGAGAACCGGCAACTGCTTAAAAAGACGGTTGAGTTCTTGAAGAAGAAACGAAGGCCTCGCGATCCGGTTCTGCAAATGATCCGCGACCAACCGCTGGAAGCCCAAGCCGCGATCCTCGCCTATTTCATCCTCGACGCCCAACTGGCTTTCGTGAAGACATAAGGGAAGTCTATGCGCCTAAAATCTGTCTGGATCAGCAAATATAAGAACCTTCGCGACTTCACGCTCACCTTCGACGGCGACAGTTTCCTCGACATCTTCGTCGGCAAGAACGGCACGGGGAAGTCCAACTTCTTCGAGGCGCTGATAGAGATATTTCGCCACATCTTTGATAGTCGGACCGAGCTCGACGACATAGGATTTGACTATGAGGTCACGTACGAAATCGGGGGTGAGGACACCACGATTTCCTTACGAGACGGGGTTTTCAAGATCGATGGCCGTGAGCGCCGTACGGTTGGCCGGACGCCAGTCCCAGACAATGTTCTCATCTATTACTCCGGACACAACGACACCATCTCCAAGCTCATAGAGCGTTACGAAACTGCCTTCCGCAGGCGCGTCAGAGGCGCTGAAGTTGGTGAAAGCCGGAAGTTCATCGGCATTGGCCCAGGGTACAAACAACTCCTGCTGTCTATCCTCTTGATGCAACCGGTTGATTGTCGCGCACGAGGGTTCATTCAAGAGAAGCTGAAGATTGAGCAGCTGGGTACGGAGGCCAATCTTGTTCTATCACGTCCTCGTTTTGCCGAAGGTATTGAGGTTGATCCCTTCGACGACAGCACGTTTCTGTGGGGCATAGACGGAATAGTCCGCGAGTTCCTTGATAAACTTTTGGCCTGCATCAGGGGCGACTACACTCCTGGCTCCCTATATGATCGCGAAGCGGACCAGTTTTCCATTCCGATCAATCTGGACTTGTTCCGAACTGCCTTTCAAGACGTCGAGCCCTCAGAGTTGTTCCGCAGTTTTGACAACCTCCGTACGCTTGAGATGATCAAAGAAATTTCTGTCCCGATTACGCTGGAGGGCGGGACCGAGGCAACCACGGGGCATTTCAGCGACGGCCAATTTCAGTCGATCTATATCTACTCGATTTCAGAACTGTTCAAAGACAGGAATTGCATCAGCTTGCTCGACGAACCGGACTCATTTCTTCACCCTGAATGGCAGTTCGACTTCTTGAAGCAGGTGATTGAGATCACCGAAGTTGCATCCCAGAGCAACCATGTTCTGCTAAGCAGTCACAGCGCGTCGACCGTGGCCAGATCACGGGAAGAAGAAATTCGCATGTTTGAGTTCGACGGCGACCGTGTTTCCGTCCATAGCGCAAACAAAGCTTCGATAATCCGGTCGCTCTCGGCTGGTCTGATCACCTTCTCCGAAACTGAAGCTAGGTTAAACATCGCGTTCACGCTGAAGAACACAACTGGTCCTGTTCTATTCACAGAAGGTATTACGGACGAACTCATACTAGAGACCGCTTGGCGAAAGCTGCGTGGTGATGCTCATCGCCCGTTCGATATTCAGAACGCGTTCAGCTGTGGTTTCCTACGCAATTTGTTAAAGGACGAATCCCTGTTTGCATCTAATCCGGGCCGAAAGTTCATTGGCTTGTTTGATTTTGATGAGGCGTATAACGACTGGGCGCAGCTCGGTGCAGACTTCGAGACTGACCCACATAATTGCTTGGGAAAGAAGCTCAATGGTCGAGAAGGCTATGCCCTGTTGCTTCCAGTTCCGCCGAACCCCCACATCCGAAAACAAGTTCTGAATGCAGAAACAGGTGGCAACTACGGGAACCGATCTCTGCTAACCATCGAGCTCCTTTTGCACGGCGTCCCTGGGTTGGAGGCACACTTCGCAGTCGACCAGTCGCGCCCCGAGCGTTTTACCCGGTTCATCGGTGACAAGGTGCACTTTGCAAACAACATCGTGCCACATGTTGAAGCAGAACATTTTGCGAGCTTTGCTCCAATTTTTTTGAATGTCGAAAGCATCATTGCTGCAGGTGCTTAGGCGCTAGGCACCATTCTCAATCGCTTCTGTAAGTGTCTGACTTTTAAAGAGAAGTGGTGCCGCTGAAGGGACTCGAACCCCCGACCCCATCATTACGAATGACGTGCTCTACCAGCTGAGCTACAGCGGCTTCCTGGACCCTACTATGGCCCTACTAGTTCTTCTCCTGTGCCTCGAACTCTTTGGTTTTGCAAGTCATTCGAGCGGGGACCCGCTAATTACGAATGACGTGCTCTACCAGCTGAGCTACAGCGGCCCTGGTGCGGCGCGCTCTTAGCATCGCTGCGCGCCGCGGGAAAGGGCTAATTTGACGGCGGGCGCGGTTCGGTCCGCTCTGCTTCCGCCTCGACATAGTCGACCGGGGCGGGGGTGGTGCGGGGTTCCGGGGCCGCCGGCTCGGCGGGGTCCGTCACCTCGGGTGCGCTCACCGGTTCCTCCACGGTTTCCGCGAGCGTCTCCGCTGCGGGCGCGGGGGGCGTGCCCACGATCAGGGGGAGCATATGGACGCCGGTGGCCGAGACGATCTCGCCGCGCGGCGGGGTGCGCCAGCTGAGGGTGTCGAGGCCCTTGCAGCTGGGGCAGACCGGCACCCATTCGGACTGGACGTGCTGGCAGTTGTCGCAGACCCACTGCGGGCCGCGCGGCGCTGCGAGGGCGCGTGCGAGCCAGCCGTGGACCACGCTGTCGGGCGATCCCTCGCCGCGTTCGATGGCGGCCATCAGGGTCAGGGCGCGGGCGTCGGCCCGGTCGGAGGCGGCAAGTTCACCGAGGGCGCGGCGGGCTTCGGGGAAGTCCTCGGCCACGATGTTCAGCTCGGCCAGCAGCAGGCGGGTTTCCATGTGGTCGGGATGGATGCGCGTGAGCTGGGCAAAGCGCTTGACCCGCTCGGTCGGGGTCTCGTCCGGGGCGATGGCGGCAAAGGCGGCGGCGAGGTCGGGATGGGGCTGCGCTTCCCATGCCTTCTTGAGCAGGCGCACGGCGTTCTTGGGCTTGCCCTTGGCCACGTAGGAGCGGGCGGCCAGCGCCGCGGCGGGGACGAGGTCGGGGGAGAGGCGGTTGGCCTCGATGGCGCGTTCCTGCGACTCGACGCTGGCGGTCTCGTCCAGCAGCAGCTTGGCCTCGGACAGCGCCAGCACGGCTTCGCGCCGGGTATAGACGTCGCGGGGCAGGGCGCCGGATTTCAGCTTGGCGGTGAGGGTGCTGCGCGCGCCGGCCCAGTCGCCCGCCTCGGCCTGCAGCTTGAGCAGGACGTCCTGCGTTTCCTCGTGCTTGGGCTTGAGGGCAAAGGCCTTCTCGGCCAGCTTGCGCGCGGTGTCGGTGTCGCCCTCGGCCAGCTTCTGCTTCATGATCCCGCGAACGCCGACGAAACGGGTGGCATCGTGGGTGATCAGCTTCTTGTAGGTCTCGGTCGCCTTGCGCGTATCGCCCGCCATCTCGGCGGCCTGCGCGGTCAGCAGGTTGGTCAGCTCGGGCTTTTGCAGGTAGCGTTCGGCCTTGGCGGCCTTGGACATGGCGACCTTGCCCTCGCCCGAGGCCAGCGCCATCAGCCCGTCGGCCAGCGCCTGGTAGCCCTTGCGTTCGCGGCCCCGGTCGAAATAGCGCGAGATCGCGGTCTCGTCGCCGTTCAGGAAGCGGATGAAGGCGACGAGGAGCGAGAGCAGCTTGAGCAGAATCCAGACGGCCACGATCAGCAGCAGCCCGGCAATGACCGACTGAAGCGGGCCGAGCGTGTACTCGGTGCCGGCAACGGTGATCTGGATGCCCCCGGATGTTTCCATCAGCGCCTGCGCGCCCAGGGCGAGCGCCGCGACGATGACGACGAAAACCAGAATCTTGATCAGTGACCAGAGCATGTTGGGTCCTTCACCTGGGGGTGACGCTTTGTGCCAGCGCGGCGGCGGCATCGAGGGCGGCCTGCCGTTTGCGGGCCTCCGTCGTCCAGTCCTGCATCGCGTCGGCGGCCGGGCCGGTCAGGGCCGCGACTTCGCTGATGGCTGTGTCGAGATCGCCGCCGGTCAGCGCGGCCTCGGCGCGGGACAGGATCGCGTCGGGGTCGTCGCCCGCGCGCGGTTCGACCGAGCGGGCGCCCAACTGGCGCTGGAAGAAGGCGGCAAAGCTGTCGCTGCCCCCGGCGGACCGGGCGCGCGCGGCGGCGAGTGCGTCACGGGCGGCGGGCGGGAAGGCGGCCTGAAGCGCGGCGAGGGTCGGGACCCCGGAGCCCGCGACCTCCTGCAGCGGGGGTGTCAGGGTCACGCCGAGCCCGGCCAGTTCGGTGCCGAGATCCTCGAAGGGCGCGCCCTGGTCTAGCGCGGTCTGCAACCGGGCGAGCGTGGCCTGCGCCGAGGCGACGCGGGCGGCCTCGGCGGCGGTCTCGTCGTGCTGGCGGGCCTCGGCGATCAGCGCCTCGACCTCGCTGCGCTGGGTCGCCACGGCGTCGCGCAGCTTGTCCAGTTCCTGTTCGTAAGCGTCGATAGCGCTTTGCGCGACGTTCTCGCCCAGCGGACGTTTCTCAAGCTCGCTCAGCCGAGTCTCGAGCGTGGCGATGCGCTCGTCGAAGGCGCCGACCTGGCCGCTCAGCGGTTCGACCGAGTCGGCGATCTGCTGGAGCCGGTTGCCGAGGTCGGCGGTGTCGGGGCGCGGGATGGCGGCGAGTTCGGATCGCAGGGCCGAGAGGTCGTCGCTCTGTGCGGCCAGCTTCTGTTCCAGTCCGGCGATGGCCTCGCTGGCGTTTTCGCTCTGCCACGAGGGGGGCAGCAGCGGGTCGAGAATCTCGGTGCGGCCCGCCACGAATCCGAGGACGGCGGCAATGGCCCCGCCCAGCAGTGCGGCGCCGAACCCGCCGCGCCGTTCGACCACCATCGGCTCGGACGAAGGCGTCGTGGCGGCCTCGGCCGGTTCGCTCATGGCGACCTCGGGGCGTTCGGGGGTGTCGAGCGGGGGCAGGACGGGCATGTCCCGTTCCACGTCGGTCTCGTCGGCTTCGGGCAGGAGGCTCTCGTCGTCACCGGCGGCGCCTTCGGCCACGGGCTGATCCGCTTCGGGGCTCTCGTCGGGCTCTCCGAGAACGGCGGGCGTGTCGGCCTCGGACGCGTCCGTCTTGGCCGGCGGGGTCTCCTTGTCGGGATCGACAGCGGCTCCGGGCGTCTGCGCGCTCTCGGGCGTTTCGTCGTGATCCGGTTTCTTCTGATCGGCCAACGTTCCCCACCCTTTCGAATCTAACCAGTACTCAGGACTGGGAAAAAGACTACTGTGGCTCGCCCCTGCCCTCAACCCGACAAAGCCGGGCGAGGTTCCCTGCGATGGCCCCGATCATGAGATCCGCCTCGGGGCGGTCGACGGTTACGAGGGACGCGAAACTCTTACCGGCAAGGACTTCGGCGACCGCAGGGCTGAGCGCGATGGCATGAACCCGGTCTGGCGCAGCGATCTCCTCGGCGAATTGTCGCGCGGTGCGGGGTGAAAATAGCGGCGCGATCACGGGGGTTTGCCCGGCGAGATGGCGTTTGGCCGCGGGCGACAGCGGCAGCAGCCGCTGGTCATAGACCGGCAGGCCGAGTGTCGGCAGCCCCGCGGCGGTCAGGCGACCGGCGATGTCGCCGCGGGTGTGGGCCCCGTGGAGATGCAGCAGGGGCGTGGCGGGACGGGTCCGTGCGAGGGTGGCGACCAGCGCGTCGGCGTCCTCTCCGGCGAAGCGTGCGTTCCAGCCTGCCCCGGTGGCGGCGGCGGTGGTGGCCCGGCCGATGCAAAAGGCGGGCAGGCGGGGCTCCAGCCCCGCGGCGCGCGCGGCCTGTACCCCGTTGGCGGAGGAGAAGATCACGCCCTGCGCGTCAGCCGCCGTGATCGGCGCGTCCGACAGGGCGATTTCCATCAGGGGGGCGATGCAGACCTCGACCCTGTCGGCCACCTCCACGGGCAGCGCGGACACGAAACGCTCGGACGCGGCGCGCGGACGGGTCATCAGCAAGACGGGTCGCGGCGTGTCCATCCATCGCCTCGGGATTGTGAGCAGGGCGTTTGGGTGATACCTCCGCCGCACCCATCATGCAACGAAGAGTGCCGGATGACCAAGGCCCTGACCCTTCTCGGACTGGAAAGCAGCTGCGATGATACCGCGGCCGCCGTGGTGCGCCGGACGGATGCGGGGACAGAGGTTCTGGCCTCGGTGGTGTTCGGACAGGCCGAGCTGCACAGCGCCTTTGGCGGCGTGGTGCCCGAGATCGCGGCCCGCGCGCATACCGAAAAGCTGGACACCTCGGTGCAACAGGCGCTGGAGGCGGCGGGCGTCACACTCGCCGATCTCGATGCCGTCGCGGTGACGGCGGGGCCGGGGCTGATCGGCGGCGTCCTTGCCGGGGTGATGTGCGCCAAGGGGATCTGCGCGGCGACCGGGCTGCCGCTGGTCGGGGTGAACCACCTTGCCGGGCACGCCCTGACCCCGCGCATGACCGACGACATCGCCTTTCCCTACCTGATGCTGCTGGTCTCGGGCGGGCACTGCCAGTTTCTCGTGGTGCGCGGACCGGACGATTTCTCGCGCCTTGGCGGCACCATCGACGACGCTCCGGGCGAAGCGTTCGACAAGGTCGCGCGGCTGCTGGGTCTGCCGCAGCCGGGCGGCCCCTCGGTCGAGGCCGAGGCGGCCAAGGGCAATGCCACGCGGTTCCGGATGCCGCGCCCGCTGCTGGACCGCGACGACTGCAACCTGTCGTTCTCGGGTCTGAAAACCGCGCTGCTGCGCGCGCGCGACGGTGTGATCGCGGAAAAGGGCGGGCTGACGCGGGCCGACCGGGCCGACCTCTGTGCCGGGTTCCAGGAGGCCGTGGTCGAGGTGCTGGCGGCCAAGCTGCGCCGGGCCTTGTCGATCTACCTCGAAGAACGGCCGGATGTGCCCACGGTCGCCGTTGCGGGCGGGGTTGCGGCGAATGGCGCGATCCGTGCCGCGCTGGAACAGGTCGCGGCCGAGGCCGGTGCCGCCTTTGTCGCGCCGCCGCTGCGGTTCTGCACCGACAATGCGGCGATGATCGCCTATGCCGGGATCGAGCTGTTCGAGGGCGGTCAGCGGGACGACATGACACTGGCCGCGCGGCCGCGCTGGCCGCTGGACCGGTCTGGCCCCGCAATGCTGGGGAGCGGCAAGAAGGGGGCCAAGGCATGACCATCGGCGTTGTCGGGTCCGGTGCCTTCGGGACCGCGCTTGCCGTTGCGCTGGCGGGCAAGGGGCGGGTGACGCTCTGGACCCGCTCGGCCGAGCAGCTGCGCGAGATGGCGGAGCAGCGCAGCAACGCCGCGCGCCTGCCCGGCGTGACGCTGCCCGACGCGCTTTCCGTGACCGGCGATCTGGCCGATCTGGCGGGGTGCGAGGCCCTGCTGCTGGCGGTTCCGATGCAGAAGCTGCGCGGGTTGCTGCAACAGGAGGCCGCCAGTCTGGAAGGGCGGACGTTGGTGGCCTGCTGCAAGGGGATCGAGCTGGACACGGGCGAAGGCCCCGTCTCGGTGATTGCCGAGTGCCTGCCCGGGGCGCGCCCGGCACTGCTGACCGGCCCGAGTTTTGCCGCCGATATCGCTCGCGGCCTGCCCACGGCGCTGACGCTGGCCTGTGCCGACGAGGCGACGGGCGCCGCGTTGCAGGGCGCGCTGTCGACCGAGATGCTGCGGGTCTACCGGACCACCGACACCGTCGGCGCGGAACTCGGCGGGGCGCTGAAGAACGTGATGGCGATTGCCTGTGGTGCGGTCATGGGGGCGGGGCTGGGTGAGAGTGCCCGCGCCGCGCTGATGACGCGGGGCTATGCCGAGATGGTGCGGCTGGGCGTGGCGCTGGGTGCGCGGGCCGAGACATTGGCGGGGCTCTCGGGCTTTGGCGACCTTGCGCTGACCTGCACCTCCGAGCAGTCGCGCAACTACCGGCTGGGCCTGTCGATCGGGCGCGGTGAGGCCTTTGACCCGACCGTCACCGTCGAGGGCGCGGCCACCGCGCGGGCCGTCGCGGCGAAGTCGCGCGGCATGGGGATCGACATGCCGATCACCTTTGCCGTCGAGGCGTTGGTCAGCGGCGAGCATACCATCGCGGAAGTCATGTCGCGCCTGCTGGCCCGCTCGCTCAAGCCGGAGTGACCTTGCCCCTTGCCAGCGTCCGTGGGCATGGCAGACTGGCGCAAATTCGCGAAGGAGACGCAGATGGCGTACTGGCTTTTCAAATCCGAACCCTCCACGTGGAGCTGGGACGACCAGGTGGCCAAGGGCGCGGCCGGCGAGGAATGGGACGGGGTGCGCAACTACCAGGCGCGGAACTTCATGCGCGAGATGAAGATCGGCGACCGGGGGTTCTTCTACCACTCGCAGACCGAGAAGGCGGTGGTCGGTATCGTCGAGGTCTGCGCCGAGGCGCATCAGGACAGCAAAACCGATGACGAACGCTGGGACTGCGTGGACATCAAGGCGGTGCGCCCCTTCGTTCAACCGGTGACGCTGGACCAGATCAAGGGAGCGGAGGAGCTCTCTGAGATGGTGCTGGTCAAGAACTCGCGGCTGTCGGTGCAGCCGGTGACCGAGGCGGAGTGGAAGGCGGTCTGCGCATTGGGCAAGACCGACCCGTAAACGCCCCCGGGGCGGTCCGAGAAGAATCCTCTGGGCAAACGACTGGCCGTGGCACAAGCTTTGCGCAGGGAAGATGGGAGGCCGCTATGGGATTTCTGGCTGTCATTCTGGCTGCGCTGGCGGGGTTCGCCGTGGGGGCGGTCTGGTACATGAGCCTGTCGGGCCCCTGGCTGCGGGCCACCGGCTTGCCGCTGAACGACGAGGGAAAGCCCGTCTCGCCGGGAAGCGCGATGCCCTTCGTCGTCTCGGGCCTCTGCATGTTGCTGGTGGCGGGGATGATGCGGCACATCTTTGCCATGTCGGGGCTCAGCGGGGCGGGCACCGGCCTTGTCGCGGGGCTGGGGATCGGCGCCTTCATGATCGCGCCCTGGACCGCGATGAACTACGCCTATGCGCAGCGTAGGGCGATGCTCGCGGTGATCGACGGCGGCTATGCCATCCTCGGCTGCGGCGCCATCGGGCTTGTTCTGGGTCTGTTTTGAACGGAGGGCCCGGCCCACGGCCGGAACCCTCGCTCACCCACGTGCTCCCAAGACACCACACGCGAAACTGAATTGGCCCCGGCCCTTCTGGCCGTCGCCCGATGCATAGCGCGCAGGCGGTGCGGGGGCAAAAGAATTGCCCGCCGCATTTGACGAGAATGCGAAACGCTCGTGGGGGCGTTCCCGGCGGATCAGCCGTAGACGGCTTCCTTGCCGAAATGCCGGGTCAGCAGATAGTAGATCACCGGGCGGTACTTGTTGCGCTCGGACTGGCCGTAGGTCTGGATCGCCCTGGCGATGCCCGCGTCCAGCTCGGGGCCGTTGGCGAGGCCGAGCTTCTTGATCAGGAAGTTGTTCTTCACCGTCTCCAGCTCGCCCGGCTGGCTGGCGGCGACGGTTTCCGCGTCGGCGTCGTAGATTGACGGCCCGCAGCCGATGGTGACCTTGGTCAGCAGGTCCATGTCCGGCTTAACGCCGCATTTCTTCTCAAGATCTTCGGCGTACTTGGCGATCAGGTCATCTCTCTTGCCCATGATACTCCCACCCAAATGTGTTGCGTTCAATCTGCCGGGAAAGCGCCTCTCCCGCCGGGAGCCTAGTGGCCGGGTCCTGAATCACGAAGGTCGAATTTCCGGCTGAGCAGACTGCCGCTCGGCCTCCCGGAAACGAAAGAGGCCCGGCCATATCGGCCGGGCCTCGCGATCTCGTCACGCGATGGTGCGGGATCAGTAGCGGTAGTGTTCCGGCTTGAACGGGCCCTCGGGCTTGACGCCGATGTAGGCGGCCTGCTCCGAGTTGAGTTCGGACAGCTTCACGCCGATGCGGTCGAGGTGCAGGCGCGCGACCTTCTCGTCGAGATGCTTGGGCAGGATGTAGACCTCGTTCTTGTACTGGTCGCCCTTGGTGAACAGCTCGATCTGCGCCAGCACCTGGTTGGTGAAGGAGGCCGACATCACGAAGGAGGGGTGACCGGTGGCGTTGCCGAGGTTCAGCAGGCGGCCTTCGGACAGCAGGATGATCTTGTTGCCCGAGGGCATCTCGATCATGTCGACCTGTTCCTTGACGTTGGTCCACTTGTGGTTCTTCAGCGCGGCGACCTGAATCTCGTTGTCGAAGTGGCCGATGTTGCCGACGATGGCCATGTTCTTCATCTCGCGCATGTGCTCGATGCGGATCACGTCCTTGTTGCCGGTGGTGGTGATGAAGATGTCGGCGCTGTCGACGACGTCTTCCAGCCGGACCACCTCGAAGCCGTCCATTGCGGCCTGAAGGGCGCAGATCGGGTCGATCTCGGTCACCTTCACGCGCGCGCCGGCACCGGCCAGCGAAGCGGCCGAGCCCTTGCCCACGTCACCGTAACCGCAGACCACGGCGACCTTGCCGGCCATCATCACGTCGGTTGCGCGGCGGATGCCGTCGACCAGCGATTCCTTGCAGCCGTACTTGTTGTCGAACTTGGACTTGGTGACCGAGTCGTTCACGTTGATGGCGGGGAAGGGCAGGTGGCCTTTCTCCATCATCTTGTAGAGGCGGTGAACGCCGGTGGTGGTTTCCTCGGACACGCCCTGGATGGCGTGGCGCTGTTTCACGAACCAGCCCGGGGTCTCGGCCATCCGCTTCTTGATCTGGGCGAAGAGGGCAACCTCTTCCTCGGAGGTCGGAACCGCGATCAGGTCGGTCTCGCCTTCTTCGACCCGCGCACCCATGAGGATGTAGAGCGTCGCGTCGCCGCCATCATCGAGGATCATGTTGCAGGTGCCTTCCTCGAACTGGAAGATCTTGTCGGTGTAGGCCCAGTAGTCTTCCAGCGTTTCGCCCTTGATGGCGAAGACCGGGGTGCCGGAGGCCGCGATGGCGGCGGCGGCGTGGTCCTGGGTCGAGAAGATGTTGCAAGAGGCCCAGCGGACGTCGGCGCCAAGTGCGACCAGCGTCTCGATCAGGCAGGCGGTCTGGATCGTCATGTGCAGCGAGCCTGCGATCCGTGCGCCCTTGAGCGGCTTGGACTTGCCGTACTCTTCGCGCAGCGCCATCAGGCCCGGCATTTCGGTCTCGGCAATATCCAGTTCCTTGCGGCCGTAGTCGGCCAGTGCGATGTCCTTGATGACATAGTCTTGCGTCATGTCTTCTATCCCATATCGGAAATACGTTGAGAGGGCTGTACCATCCGGGCCGTGGACTGTCCACGCAACCGGGGCGGATTGGGTAACGGGGGTGTTGCTCCTGTCCGATTGGCGGGTCTTCGGGCAAATCGCTGGGCGCGGAAATCCCGGCTTGGCGGGGCGCGTGCCATTCGTTAACAGCGAAGGCATGGCGAAGAGCGGTGGCACCAGACAACCCAGGGCGTGGCAGCGGATGCTGTCGGGACGCAGGCTCGACCTGCTGGACCCGACCCCCGTGGATATCGAGATCGAGGACATTGCCCACGGGCTTGCCTTCGTGGCGCGCTGGAACGGTCAGACCAAGGGGGATTACCCCTATTCGGTCGCCGAACACTCGCTGCTGGTCGAGGCGATCTTTACCCGGATGCACCCCGGATCCTCGCCTGCCGACCGGCTGACCGCGCTGCTGCACGACGCCCCGGAATACGTGATCGGCGACATGATCTCGCCGGTGAAGGCGGCAGTGGGGCCGAGCTATGGTGAGCTGGACAAGCGGCTTGCCGCGGCAGTCCACATCCGCTTTGGCCTGCCCGCGAACACGACGCCGACGCTGAAGAAACGGATCAAGAAGGCCGACAAGGTCAGCGCGTGGATGGAGGCGGTTCAGATCGCCGGATTCTCGGAGGCGGAATCGACTCGCTTCTTCGGCCGTCCCGATCCGGAGCTGATAGCGGGGCTCGACATCCAGCTGCGCCCGCCGGTCGAGGTGCGCCGCGATTTCACGGCGCGACACGCCGAGTTGCTGAGGCAGTGCCCATGACCCGCCCGATCGTTCGCCCCGCCGCCGATATGGATGCGCGGGCCATCGCGGATCTGCTGAACGAGGTGATCGCGCAGGGCGGCACCACCGCCATGACCGAACCGGTCGACCGCGAGGCGATCCTTGGCTGGATGCGCGCCGACCCCCGGTCCATCTGGCATGTCGCCGAGACGGAAGAGGGCGAGTTGCTGGGGTTCCAGTGGGTCGATCCGCACGCCGAGAAGGGCGCGGACTGCGCCCAGATCGCCACCTTTGCGCGGGTCGGCAAGACCGGGCTGGGCATCGGGTCCGCCCTGTTCGAGGCGACCAGGAACGCCGCCCGCGCGGCGGGTTACACATGGATCAACGCCGAGATCCGCGCCGACAACGCGGGCGGCCTGATCTATTACCAGAGCCGGGGTTTCGAGGACTACGGCAGGATCGAGGGCCGCCGCCTCGCCGATGGCACTGTCGTCGACAAGGTGCTCAAGCGCTTCGATCTCTGACCCGGTTCAGAACCGGCTCTCGATGTGCGGCACCTGACGGGGGAGCACCACCAGCCCGCTGCCCGAGGATACCACGCAGGATATCGAATCGGGCCGCGTCAGCAGGATGGTGAAGGTCCCCGACTGTTCGGACCCCCAGAGCTCCACCATGACGGTGGGAGACTGCAGGCCGAGCGCGATCTGGTTTTCGCCGAAGGCGTCGGACAGGCGTTCGACCAGCAGGGTGCGCGGTGCGCAGTTCGTGATGGGCTGGGCCTGAACCGGAGGCGCGAGCGCTGCGGTTCCGAAGATCAGGCAGGCCGTGAATAGACGTTTGAACATGATCTCTCCTTTCCGCCGGAGGGATCACGCTTGGGCGGTGCTCCGCCCGGCTATTGATTTACCTGTACTGAACAGGTGGGGATTGCGGGGGGGAAATGCGAGTCCCGCGCGCTGTCCGCGCGGTAAAGTGATGGTGACAGTGCGCGGAGCAACCGCCGCAGCGAGAAGCGCGGAGCGGGCCGGGGCAGCCGGTGGCGCGGCCTGTCCGGCCGGTGTGCGTGCAGCATTTCATCTGGTAGCCTGATCATGATGCGACTCCCGTGGGGGTTTTCTGTTTCGCTCATGAAAATAATGGATATGATCGAAAACACCGAGGCAGCAATTTTTGCCGATCTTTTAGCTGAGCTATCATATGTCGGATATCGACTGGAGCGAGTTGCCGTCGCTGTCGTCCCTTCGGTCCTTCGAGGCGGCGGCGCGGCTGGAAGGATACAGCGCGGCGGCGCGGTCCCTGAACGTGACGCCTGCGGCGGTGGCGCAGCAGGTGCGCGCGCTGGAGGATCTGGTGGGCGCCAAGCTGGTGCGGCGCGAGGGGCGCGGGATTGTTCTGACCGAGGCGGGGCGCCAGTTGTCCGCCCCGGTGCGCGAGGCCTTTGCCCTGCTGGCGAGTGGTGTCGGCGACTTGCGCCGCGCCCAGGTCAGCCGGGGCATCCGGGCGACGACCACCACCTTCATCGTGGATGCGGTGATCCTGCCCAAGCTCTCGGACTTCTGGCGCGCCCATCCCGATATTCAGATCGCCTTTGTCCCGGGCCCCTGCCTCGTGCCGGTGGACTTCGACGGGTTCGACTTCGGGATCCGGGTCGGCAAGCCTGCGGACTGGCCCGACTTCAACTGCGATCCGCTGATCAGCTGCCGCAAGGTCTTTGTCGCCGCGCCGGAACTCGCCGCGTCGGCCGCGCCGCAGGATCTGCCCTGGATCCTGAGCGAGGGGCCGCATGACCTCAGATTCCTGGCCGAGGCCGGTGTCGACGTGAGCCGGATCGAGCTGCGCAACATCGGGGGCGAGATCTTCGAGGTCGAGGCCGCCAAGCGCGGGGTCGGCGCGATCCTCGCGACCGAGGTGGTCGTGCGGCAGGCGCTGGCCGATGGGGCGCTGGTCGAGCTGGACCTGCACCATCCCGAGCCGTCGGTCTACAACGTGATCACACCCAAGGAGCCGGTGAGAGAGCCGGTGCGGATCTTCCTCGACTGGCTGAAGGAGGCGCTGGGCGCCCCGCAGGTCTGATGCGCGGGGCGGATCGGCGACAGGGTTCTGGTGACCTGACCCGCGGCCCTGGATCGGAGGGCGCTGGCGCGCCCCCTAGCGGGGGCTGCGCTTGGCGAGGATCCGCTGCAGCGTGCGGCGGTGCATGTTCAGGCGCCGCGCCGTCTCGCTCACGTTGCGGTCGCAGAGTTCATAGACCCGCTGGATGTGTTCCCAGCGGACGCGGTCGGCGCTCATCGGGTTCTCGGGCGGGGGCGGCAGTCCCTCGTTGCGGGCCAGCAGCGCGTTGGTGATGTCGGTGGCGTCCGCAGGCTTGGACAGGTAGTCGGTGGCCCCGATCTTGACCGCGGCAACGGCGGTGGCGATGGCGCCATAGCCGGTCAGCACGACGATCCGGCTGTCCGGGCGTTTTTCCCGCAGGACCTCGACCACGTCGAGCCCGTTGCCATCCTCGAGTCGCAGGTCGACCACGGCATAGGCGGGCGGACGGGCGGTGGCGATGGCGCGCCCCCCAGCGACGGATTCGGCCATTTCGACCTCGAAGCCGCGCTTTTCCATGGCCTTGGCCAGTCGGCGCAGGAACGGTTCGTCGTCGTCGACCAGCAACAGCGACTTGTCCGGTCCGATATCATCCGGCGTTACCTCAGGCATTCCGGTTCCTCCGGTTATTCATCGTTTTCTGAATATGTACAGGGCGGCGCAAAACGTCAAACACACAAGGCTGTTAGCTGCGGTCGAGGACGCAGGCGGTCTGTTCCGCCATGTCCTCGGCCGTGGTGTCGTGGCTGAAGAACTGGACGAACCCCTGACCCGGCAGCACGAGGTAGGTGTAGGTCGAGTGGTCCACGAGATAGAACTCGCCCTGATCCTTGTGCGCCTTGAAGTAGGTCCGGTAGGCTTGGCTCGCCGCTTTGACCTGCTCGTCCGAGCCGGTCAGGCCGATCATCTTCTCGTGCATGTTCTCGGCGAAATCGCCGACCACCTCGGGCGTGTCGCGCTCGGGGTCGATGGAGATGAAGACCGGCGTCACGCTGTAGCCACGGTCTGCCAGCAGGTCGACGGCATCGGCGTTGCGCGAGGCGTCGAAGGGGCAGACATCGGGGCAGAAGGTGTAGCCGAAGTAGATCAGCGCGGGCTCCGTGATCACATCCTTGTCAGTGACCGTCTCGCCCTTGGAATTGATCAGCTCGAAGGGGCCGCCGATCTGGGATGCGCCGCCCGCCACGCGCGCCACGCCGCATTCGGCATAGGGCTCGTCCGGCTTGAGAAAGAGGGTGGAGAGCCAGATGCCGCCGACAGCGGCCACGAGGACTCCTGCCGCCATGATCGCATAGAGTCGCAGCATGTCCCGTTTCTCCTTTTCCGTCGCCGGCCCTCGGCCGCGGTTGAACGTCTGGTCCCGCAGACCTATCAACAATTCATCTGTTCGCAACGCACCTATGGTCGCACATGCCCGATTCCAACAGCGCCCTCATCCACGGTCAGGAACGCAGCAACTGGATCCGGCTGCGCACGCTGATCCTGCTGCGCTGGGTGGCCATCGTCGGCCAGCTTGCGGCGATCACCGTGGCGCAGTGGATGTACCACCTGCAGCTGGAGATCGGGCTGTGCTACATGGCCATCGGCGTCTCGGTGATCGGCAACCTGATCGCGATCTTCGTCTTTCCCGAGAACAAGCGCCTGACGGAGACAGAGAATTTCCTGATGGTGCTGTTCGACCTGATGCAGCTGTCGTTTCTGCTGTACCTGACGGGCGGGCTGCACAATCCCTTTGCCGTCTTCGTGCTGGCACCGGTGACCATCTCGGCCGGGGTGCTGAGCCTGCGCTCGACGCTGCTGATCGGGGGTACCGCGATCATGCTGGTGACCTTGCTCGCGAATTTCCACATGCCGCTGCGCACGCAGGACGGGGTGATCCTCAGCATTCCGGCGGACTTCGTCTTTGGCAACTGGGTCGCGATCACCATCGCCACGCTGTTCATGGGCGGCTACGCGCGCCGGGTCAGTGTCGAGATGCACGCGATGTCGGATGCGCTGACGGCGACCCAGATGGCCCTTGCGCGCGAGCAGAAGCTGACCGACCTTGGCGGCGTGGTCGCGGCGGCGGCGCATGAGCTGGGCACGCCGCTGGCGACGATCAAGCTCACCAGTGCCGAGCTGATCGAGGAACTGGACGACCGGCCCGACCTGCGCGAGGACGCGGCGCTGATCCGTGATCAGGCGGACCGCTGCCGCGACATCCTGCGCAACATGGGCCGTGCCGGGAACGACGACCTGCAGATGCACCAGGCGCCGCTGCGCACGGTGATCGAGGAGGCGGCGGAACCGCATACGGGCCGTGGCAAGACGATCCATATCGAGGAAGGGCCGCTGCCGGGGGCCGACACGCATCAGCCGGTGATCCTGCGCAAGCCGGAGGTCATCCACGGCCTGCGCAACCTGATCCAGAACGCGGTGGATTTTGCCCGGGCCAATGTCTGGATCGAGAACCGGTGGAGCGACGATGAGATCTCGATCCGGATCATGGACGACGGGCGGGGCTATCCGCCGCACATGATCGGCCGCATCGGCGACCCCTTTGTCCGTTTCCGCCGGGGCGAGAGCGAGCGCCGGATCCGCCCCGAGTACGAGGGGATGGGTCTGGGCCTGTTCATCGCCAAGACGCTGCTGGAGCGGTCGGGGGCGGAGCTGCGCTTTGCCAACGGTCACGACCGGGCCGATCCGGCCCCCACCGTGACCGAGCGGAAGGGCGCGATTGTCGAGGTGCGCTGGGCGCGCCGCAAGATCGATGCGCAGCATGGGGAAACGCCGGTTCCGCTGGGCCGGAACAGGCCCATCGAGCTTTGACGCGGGACGCGCGGCGCGTGGATTAACACGTCATTAACCTATTCTTACAAGACTGTCCGGAAAAACGGGGACCGGACCTTCTTGATGCAGGAACTGAATATAGGTGAATGGAGCGTGGTGGCGGGGATTGCCTTTGGGATGGCAATTCTCGCTGTGCGGCTGCTGACCCCGCGTTCGGCCCGGCGCCAGCGCGGCGATGATGTGATCGAGGCGGTCTGGCTGTTCGACGGCGAAAGACTTGCCGATGCCTGTGCCACCGCGCGCCGCTACGTGGACGAAGAGATCGACGGGTTCGTCTGGTCGCGCCTGATGGTCCTGCTGTCCCAGCGGTTCGAGGATCTGCCGGCATCGCCCGATTTCCTGCATGGCCCGGGGCCCTTTGTCAGGACGGCGACGCGCGGTGGCGAACAGGCGCATCTGAGCTTCGAGTCGGTCGAGGGGTTGTTGCGTGTCTGCCTGATGCAGACCCCGCGGGCCCACCGCGAGGATGCGCTTCACGGCCCGGTGCGGGCCGAGCTGGACACGCTGCGGCTTGCGGTCAGCCGCGCGCCCTTTCCGATCTGGCGCCTGTCGCCCGCGGGCGGGCTGGCTTGGTCCAACGCGGCGCTGCGCGCGCTCCACAAGGGCGAGGGCGGCGAGCTGGGGCCGTTTCCGCTGTTGCCGCAGGACCTTGCCGAGGGGCGCAGCCGTCGGCTGCCGCTTGCCAGCGACGGGGTCGGCGCGCCGCAGTGGTTCGACGTGACGGTGGTGCCGCAGGAGGGCGGCGCACTGTGTTATGCCGCCGAGGTGAGCGCGGTGGTCGAGGCCGAGAATGCGCAGCGCAAGTTCGTGCAGACCCTCGCCAAGACCTTTGCGCAACTCTCCATCGGGCTGGCGATCTTTGACCGGAACCGGCAGTTGGCGCTGTTCAACCCGGCGCTGATCGACCTGACCGAACTCTCGGTCGATTTTCTCAGCGGGCGGCCCAACCTTCTGACCTTTTTCGACCGGCTCCGCGACCGGAGCATGATGCCGGAGCCCAAGAACTACGGCAGCTGGCGGCACCAGATGGCCGACCTCGTCGCCGCCGCCTCGGACGGCAACTATCAGGAGACATGGACCCTGCCGTCCGGCGCGGTCTACTCGGTCATCGGGCGGCCGCACCCGGACGGGGCCATCGCCTTTCTGATCGAGGACATCACCGCCGAGATCACGCTGACCCGGCGTTTCCGGGCGGACCTTGAACTGAGCCAGTCGGTGCTGGACGAGATGGACGAGGCGGTGGCGGTGTTCTCGGCCGATGGTGGCCTGACGCTGACCAACCGCGCCTATCGCGAGCTGTGGTCCGTGGACCCGGAGATGGGATTTGCCGAACCGACGGTGATTGACGCCACGCGGGTCTGGCAGGACCGTTGCCTCGCCACGCCTCTCTGGGGCGAGATCCGCGATTTCGTCGCCTCGCGCGAGAATCGTGCGGACTGGTGGGCCGAGGTCTGCCTGACCACCGGCGAGCGGCTCGACTGCCGGATCCGGCCGCTGCAGAACGCGGTCACCATGGTAGTCTTCTCGCGCCGGACCGCGGCCCACGTGGCGCTGGAGCCGCCGGTTCGGGGCGAACGCAACGGCAGGCTCTTCGCCGAGGGCTGACGGCGTCCGAACCGGCTTGCGAGTGCCGGGCGGCGACGCCATTGTGCCCGCATGACGACCGCGCCGATTTCCCTGACCCTGTCCTCGCCCGAGGCCACCGCCGACCTCGCCGCCCGGCTGGGCGCCCGCCTGCGACCGGGCGATACGCTGTTGCTGGAGGGGCCCATCGGGGCGGGCAAGACGCATTTCTGCCGCAGCCTGATCCAGTCGCTTCTGGATGAACCCGAAGACGTTCCGTCGCCCACCTTTACGCTGGTGCAGACCTACGAGGCCGGGATCGGCGAGATCTGGCACGCCGACCTCTACCGGCTGAGCGGGCCGGGCGAGATTGTGGAACTGGGGCTGGCCGAAGCCTTCGAGACGGCGGTGTGCCTTGTCGAATGGCCCGACCGGCTGGGTCCGGATGCGCCCGCGAACGCGCTGCACGTCACGCTGCACCCCGATCCCGACGCCGAGGACCTGCGCCGGATCACCCTTGCATGGACCGACCCGAAATGGGCGGAGAAGCTGGACCGACTGACCTCATGACCGACCGAAACGACCTGGCCGCCGCCTTTCTGGCGCGGACTCCCTGGGCTGCGGCCGAACGACGAATGCTGGCGGGGGATGCCTCGAACCGGCGGTACGACCGGCTGCACGACGCGGCGCGGGGCACCACCGCCGTCCTGATGGACGCGCCGCCCGAAAAGGGCGAGGACGTGCGCCCCTTCGTGCGGATCGCGCGGCACCTGACCGGCGCGGGCCTGAGCGCGCCCGAGATCTTCGCGGCGGACGAGGAGAACGGGTTTCTGGTGATCGAGGATCTGGGCGACGATCTTTACTCCCGCGTGCTGCGCAATGACCCGTCGCTGGAACACTTGCTCTACGAGGCGGCGACGGATGTGCTGGTCACGCTGCACAGGGCGCCGATGCCGGAGCTCAAGCCCTACGATGCGCCGCTGATGACCGAACTGGCCGGTCTGGCCTATACCAAGTACGCCGATTACGTGACCGGCACCCCCGCGACCGAGGCGGCAGCACGGTTTGCCGCGCTGTTCGAGCCGATCCTCCGCGAGGCGACTTCGGGCGAGACGGTGCTGATCCAGCGGGATTATCACGCCGACAACCTGCTTTGGCTGCCCGGGCGCGAGGGCGCGCGGCGCGTGGGTCTGCTCGACTTTCAGGATGCGATGGCTGGGCACCCGGCCTACGACCTCGTCTCGCTGCTGCAGGACATCCGGCGCGATGTCTCGCCCGAGGTGGAGGCGGCGATGATCGCGCATTACATCGCGGCGACCGGCTGGGACGATGCCGCCTTTCGCAGGGCCTATGCAGTGCTCGGGGCGCAGCGCAACCTGCGCATCCTCGGGGCTTTCGGGCGGTTGGGTCACGACTATGGAAAGCCGCATTACGTCGACATGATCCCCAAGGTCTGGGCCATCATCCAGCGCGATCTCGACCATCCGGCGCTGGCCCCGGTGGCGGGCCTGCTGCGCGAGAGCCTTCCCGCGCCGACCGCCGAGATCCTTGCCGGGCTCAAGCGCGCATGACCGGAGCGCCCGAGGCCATCATGCTGTTCGCTGCCGGGTTCGGCACCCGGATGGGGGCGCTGACCCAGACCCGGCCGAAGCCGCTGATCGAGGTGGCGGGGCGGCCGCTGATCGACCATGCGCTCGACCTTGTCGATGCGTCGAGGCCTTTGCGCAAGGTGGCCAACCTGCACTACCTGCCCGAGCCGCTGGCGGAACACCTCGCGCCCAAGGGTGTCGCGCTGTCGCGCGAGGCGCCGGATATCCTCGACACCGGCGGCGGCCTCAAGGCCGCGCTGCCGCTGCTGGGGGAGGGGCCGGTCTTTACCATGAACACCGACGCGATCTGGTCCGGCCCCAATCCGCTGGGCCTGTTGGCCGAGGCGTGGGATCCGGAGCGGATGGATGCGCTGCTGATCTGCGTTCCGCTGGCCGGGACCGTGGGGCGCAAGGGCGGCGGGGATTTCGCGCTGGACGCGGAGGGCCGCATCCGGCGCGGTGGCGATTTCGTCTATGGCGGGGTGCAGATCATCAAGACCGCCGAGGTGGCGCGCTATCCCGACAAGGTGTTTTCACTGAACGCGATCTGGGACATTCTGGCCGGGAACGGCCGTCTCTTTGGCGCCGTCTATCCCGGACGCTGGTGCGATGTCGGGCACCCGGAGGGAATCGGAATGGCGGAGAGCCTGTTGCAAGAGACCGATGTTTGAGCCCGGCGACCGCCCCCGCGTCTTTGCCCTGCCGTCCGGCGTGGATTTCCCCGCCGAACTGCTGCGGGGGATGGAGGCGCGGCTGGCAGGCCAGCCGCCCGAGGCGCTGGCGCGGACCCAGCTGATCGTCAACACCCGGCGGATGGACCGGCGCATCCGCGCGCTGTTCGACGCGGGACCGGCGCGGTTGTTGCCGCGCCTGTCGCTGATCACCGATTTCGGCGAGGTCGGGATCGCGGGCGGGTTGCCCCCGGCCACGCCCGCGCTGCGCCGCCGCCTTGAACTGTCGCAGCTGATTGCCGGACTGCTCGATGCCCAGCCGGACCTTGCGGCGCGGGCTTCGCTCTACGATCTGGCGGACAGTCTTGCGGGACTGATGGACGAGATGCAGGGCGAGGGGGTCTCGACCGAAACCATCCGGGGCCTCGATGTCACCGATATGTCGGGCCACTGGGCACGGGCGCAGAGCTTTATCGGGATCGTGGACGATTACCTCGGCGACGGGTCGCGGCTTGACCCGCAGGCGCGTCAGCGCGCGGTGATCACGGCGCTGGCCGAGCGCTGGAAAGAGGCGCCGCCGCAGCATCCGGTTCTGCTGGCGGGCTCCACCGGGTCACGCGGGACCACGCTGATGCTGATCGAGGCGGTGGCGCGGCTACCGCAGGGCGCGGTGATCCTGCCGGGCTACGACTTTGACCAGCCGGAGTCGGTCTGGGCCGACATGTCGGATGCGCTGGTGTCCGAGGATCACCCGCAGTTCCGCTTTTCACGGATCATGGAACAGCTGGGGCTGGAGCCCGGCGATATCCGGCCCTGGACCGATGCCGTGCCGCCCTCGCCGGAGCGCAATCGCCTGATCTCGCTCGCGCTGCGGCCCGCGCCTTTTACCCATGCGTGGCTGGCCGAGGGCCCGGCGCTGGAAGGGATCGCCGATGCCACGCGCGACCTGACGTTGGTCGAGGCCGAGGGGCCGCGCGACGAAGCGCTGGCCATCGCGCTGCGCCTGCGGCATGCCGCCGAAACCGGCCAGAACGCTGCGCTGATCACGCCTGACCGGATGCTGAGCCGTCGGGTGACCGCCGCGCTGGACCAGTGGGGCATCCTCCCCGATGATAGCGCGGGCCTGCCGCTTCAGCTTTCGCCTCCGGGGCGGTTCCTGCGGCACGTGGCGCAGCTGTTCAGCCAGACGCTGACGGCCGAGCGGCTGATGGTGCTGCTCAAGCATCCGCTCTGCCACAGCGGGCCGGGGCGGGGCGCGCACCTGCTGAACACCCGCGACCTCGAACTGCATCTGCGTCGCAATGGCCCGCCGTTCCCCGATGCCGAGAGCCTTGCCGATTACCGGAGCGGGCGTCTCGACAAGGGCGAGGAGGGGCCTTCGGAAGCGTGGATCGCGTGGCTCTCGGCCCATTTCTGCGGGCAGGAGATCGCGGGCGCACAGGCGCTGGCGGCCTGGGTGGCGCGGCTGCGGAACCTTGCCGAGGCGATTGCGGGAGGGGGCGAGGCCGAGGGCAGTGGCGAGCTGTGGGAGAAGAACGCGGGCCAGAAGGCGCTGGGCGTCATCGAGGCGCTGGAGCGCGAGGCCGGTGCAGGCGGCGAGATGTCGGCGCAGGACTTCGCCGACCTGCTGGGCGCGTTGCTGGCCGGGGAAGAGGTGCGCGACCGGGATGCACCGCACCCGACAATCCTGATCTGGGGCACGCTGGAGGCGCGGGTGCAGGGGGCCGACCTGCTGATCCTTGGCGGTCTGAACGAGGGCAGCTGGCCCGAGGCAGTGCAGCCCGACCCCTGGCTGAACCGCAAGCTGCGCCAGCAGGCCGGACTGTTGCTGCCCGAGCGCGGCGTCGGGCTGTCGGCGCACGATTTCCAGCAGGCGGCGGCGGCGCGCGAGGTCTGGCTGACCCGCGCCGTGCGCTCGGAAGATGCCGAGACGGTGCCGTCACGATGGCTGAACCGGTTGATGAACCTCCTGTCGGGTCTCGAGGAGGGGCGCCCGGCGCTGGAGGCGATGCAGGAGCGCGGGCGGCTCTGGACCGACTGGGCGCGCGAGATGGAAAAAGCGCCCTTCATCGAACCCGCGCTGCGGCCCTCGCCGCGTCCGCCCGTCGCGGCCCGGCCCGCGCGCCTCTCGGTGACCGAGATCAAGCGGCTGATCCGGGACCCTTATGCGATCTACGCCAAGCATGTGCTTAGGCTGCGCCCGCTGGACCCGCTGGCGCAGGAACCCGACGCGCTGTTGCGCGGCACCGTGCTGCACGAGGTGCTGGAAGGCTTCGTGCAGGCGACGCTGGAGGCGCCCGACCGGCTCTCGACCGCCGAGTTTCTGTCGCAGAGCCGCGCGCTGCTCGACTCCGAGGTGCCCTGGCCCGTGGCCCGGCATCTCTGGCTGGCCCGGATGCGCCGGGTGGCCGAGGATTTCGTCACGACCGAGGCTGCGCGGCAGGCGCAGGCCGCCCCTGTCGGCTTTGAGGTTCGCGCCCGGATGAAGCTGGATCCGCTCGACTTTACCCTGACCGGCACCGCCGACCGGATCGACCGGCGCGAGGACGGGCGGCTGCTGCTCTACGACTACAAGACCGGCAGTGCGCCGACGCGCAAACAGCAGGCCAGTTTCGACAAGCAGCTGCTGATCGAGGCCGCGATGGCCGAGGAGGGCGCCTTTGAAGGGCTCGATCCGGGCGAGGTGGCCGAGGCCCTGTTCATCAGCTTCGGCGCCGGGTTCGGCGAGGTGGCGGCGCCGCTCGATACCGAGCCGCCTGCGAAGGTGCTGGAGGAGCTGCGCAAGCTGATCGGGGCCTATATGGAGCGGTCGCAGGGCTATACCTCGCGCCGGACCGTCTACAAGGACACCGATACCGGCGATTACGATCATCTGGCGCGGTTCGGAGAATGGGACCGCAGCGCCGAGGCGCAGCCGGAGGACCTTGAATGATCGCACGCAACGAAGCCACCGAACGCCAGGTTCAGGCAGCGCGGCCCGATGCCTCCACATGGCTCGCGGCCAACGCCGGGTCGGGCAAGACCCGCGTGCTGACCGACCGCGTGGCGCGGCTGTTGCTGGACGGGGTCGAGCCGCAGAACATCCTCTGCCTGACCTACACCAAGGCCGCGGCGAGCGAGATGCAGAACCGTCTGTTCCGCCGTCTGGGCGAATGGGCGATGCTGGGCGACGCCGAGCTCGCGGCGGCGCTGGATCAGCTGGGAGTCGGTGGCGCGATCACGGCCGAGCGGATGCGGCAGGCGCGCACGCTCTTCGCCCGTGCCATCGAGACGCCGGGCGGGCTGAAGATCCAGACCATCCACTCCTTCTGCGCGGCTTTGCTGCGCCGCTTCCCGCTCGAAGCCGGGGTCAGCCCGCAGTTCTCCGAGGTGGAGGACCGGGCGGCGCACATCCTGCAGGCGGAGATCGTCGAGGACATCGCGCAGGGTCCGCAGGCCGGGCTGGTCGAGGCCGTCGCGCAGTATGTCAGCGACAACGATTTCGCCTCTCTCACCGCGACGATCCTGTCCAAACGCGCCGATTTTGCGCAGGCGCGGGACATGGCAGATCTGCTGGCGCTCTTCGATCTGCCGGCGGGGTTCGACGAGAGGGCGATGGCCGCGCAGGTCTTTCTGGGTGGCGAGCGCGAGGTGCTGGATCGGCTGATCACGGCCCTGCGCAGCGGCGGGTCCAACGACCAGAAGGCCGCCGACAAGCTGGCGACCCTTGGCGAGATGACGCTGGCCGCGCTGCCGGTGCTCGAAGGCGTGTTCCTGACCGGGGCCAGCGCCAAGGAGCCCTTCACCGCCAAGGTCGGGGCCTTTCCGACCAAGGCCGTGCGCGAGTCGCATGGCGAGCTGATGGACCGGGTGGAGCCGCTGATGCTGCGGGTCGAGGCGGCGCGCGCGGCGCGGCTGGGTCTGGCGGCGGCGCGCAAGTCGCACGCGCTCCACGCCTTTGCCGCGGCGTTCCTGCCGGAGTACGAACGCCGCAAGCAGATCCGCGGCTGGCTCGACTTCGACGACCTGATCCTCAAGGCGCGGCACCTGCTGGGCGATCCCGGGGTCGCGGCCTGGGTGCTGTATCGTCTGGATGGCGGGATCGACCATATCCTCGTCGACGAGGCGCAGGACACCAGCCCCGAGCAGTGGGACGTGATCGACAAGCTGGCGCAGGAATTCACCAGCGGTGAGGGCGCGCGCCCCGACGTGGAGCGGACCATCTTTGTCGTGGGGGACAAGAAGCAGTCGATCTATTCCTTCCAGGGGGCCGATCCCGGCGCCTTTGACCGGATGCAGGCGGACTTTGCACAGCGGCTGCGGGCAACGGGCCGTGACCTGCAGGATCTCTCGCTGGAATTCTCCTTCCGCTCGGCCGAGTCGATCCTGCGGCTGGTCGACATCGTGTTCGAGGGACGCGATGCTGCCGGGTTTGCCGGATCGCGCCACCGCGCCTTCAAGAACGACCTGCCGGGGCGGATCGATCTCTGGCCCGCGGTGCCCAAGGTCGAGGACCCCGAGGACCCGCCCTGGGATACGCCGGTGGACCGGCCCAGCCCGCACCACCACACGGTGATCCTTGCCGAGCGCATCGCGGAGGAAATCGGGACGCTGATCCGGGAGGGGGCAACCATCCCCGACGAGGGGCGCGAGGGCATGTTCCGCCGTCCGGTCCGCGCGGGTGACTTCCTGATCCTCGTGCAGCGCCGGTCCGAGCTCTTTGCCGAGATCATCCGCGCCTGCAAGGCGGCGGGCCTGCCAATCGCCGGGGCCGACCGGCTGAAGGTCGGGGCCGAGCTGGCGGTCAAGGACCTTGCCGCGCTGCTGCGTTTCCTTGCCACGCCCGAGGACGACCTGTCGCTGGCCACCGCGCTCAAGTCGCCGCTGTTCGGCTGGACCGAGCAGGCGCTCTTCGACCTTGCCCACCGGCGCGGCCCCCGCGAGTTCCTGTGGATGGCCCTGCGCCGCCGCGCGGCGGATTTCGGCCCCACGCTGGCGATCCTGCAGGATCTGATGGGGCAGGCCGATTTCCTGCGCCCCTTCGACCTGATCGAGCGCATCCTGACGCGTCACCGCGGCCGCCGCCATTTGCTGGGGCGGCTTGGGGCCGAGGCAGAGGACGGGATCAATGCGCTGCTGTCGCAGGCGCTGTCCTACGAGCGTTCGGAGGTGCCGAGCCTGACCGGCTTTCTTGGCTGGATGGAAACCGACGATCTGGAAATCAAGCGCCAGATGGGCAGCGCGGGCGACATGATCCGGGTGATGACGGTCCACGGCTCAAAGGGGCTCGAGTCGCCCATCGTGATCCTGCCGGACACCGGCAAGCGGCGCGTGGCCAGCCGGGGCGAGGTGATGCTGGCCGGGGGAACGCCGGTCTGGCGCCCGCGCTCGGCCGAGATGCCCGAGGTGCTGTCCGAACCGCAGCAGGACGCGCGCGCGCGAGAGGAGAACGAACGCCAGCGGCTGCTCTACGTGGCGCTGACCCGGGCCGAGAAATGGCTGATCGTGGCGGCGGCGGGCGAGTTGGATAAGGAGGGTGACAGCTGGTACCAGATCGTCGAGGCCGGGCTGGAGGAGGCAGGCGGCACCGCGCGGGAGTTCGCCGGTGAATTCGGGCTCTCCATCGAGGACGAGAACTGGAATGCGCTGCCCTTCCGGCACGAGGCGGTCACCCCCCGCGAGACGGTTGCGCTGCCCGAGGTCTTCCGTCGCCCGGCCGCGCCGCCCGTCGTCCTGCCCGAAACCCTTAGTCCCTCGGACCTCGGAGGGGCCAAGGCGCTGCCCGGCGCACTGGGCGACGAGGAGGAGGCGGCCAAGGCGCGCGGCACCCGCATTCACCTGCTGCTGGAACATCTGCCTGGACTGCCGCCTGCGGACCGGCCCGCCGCCGCGCGCAACCTGCTGGGCGAGGTCGGGGAGGAGGATCTCGCCTCGGCCCTCGCCGAGGCCGCCGGGGTGCTCGACCGGGCGGAGCATGCCGCGATCTTTGCGCCCGAGGTTCTGGCCGAGGTTCCGGTGACCGCGACTCTGGGCAACCGCCGGATCCACGGCGTGATAGACCGCCTGATCATAACCGATACCCGAATCCTGGCGGTCGACTTCAAGTCCAACGCCACGGTTCCCGCCGACCCGGAAACCTGCCCGGACGGGCTGTTGCGGCAGATGGGCGCCTATGCTCTTGCGCTGGAACAGATTTATCCCGGTCGGGCGATCGAGACGGCGATCCTGTGGACGCGCACGGGCGATCTCATGCCGTTGCCACACGAACTGGTGAGGTGCGCCCTTGCACAAACACCACATCTTGACCTGACCGGGATCGGTTCTTAACTTCCTGACCCAACGCATTCCTGCAGGAGACAGATCATGTCCACCGTTGCCGTGACCGACGATACCTTCGACGAAGAAGTCAAGAACTCCGACATTCCCGTAGTGGTCGATTTCTGGGCCGAGTGGTGTGGTCCGTGCAAGCAGATCGGCCCCGCTCTGGAAGAGCTCGCCGCAGAATACGGCGGCCGCATCAAGGTCGCCAAGGTCGATGTCGACAGCAACCCGAACTCCGCCGCCGCCATGGGCGTGCGCGGTATCCCGGCGCTGTTCATCTTCAAGGACGGCCAGGTGGTTTCGAACCGCGCCGGCGCCGCACCGAAGGCCGCGCTGCAAAGCTGGATCGACTCCTCGATCTGATCGGCGTTCAAACCGGTTTCAGACAAGGCGCTCCTTCAGGGGCGCCTTTTCGTTTGAGGGTGTCCGCATACTTTGTTGGTCGGCTATGAGGACGAAGCCGGCTTTCCCTCGGGATCGGTTTGCACAAGGCCCCACAAGTCATTCGTACCGATACCGGCATAGAAACCTTCAAAGAACTTCTCCGGTCGCGCCTTGGACAGCGACTCTGACGTTTGGCAGATGAGCCAATAATGATAGTCCGTGTAGATCGTCGCGTAGAAGGAATCGTCCGGTGCGGCAAACTCTGCAAACTCGTTGAGCTCTTCCGGGTCAGCAAGCTGCGATACCTTCAGTTGTTCGGCTTTCGAGCTGAAACCGTCCGCGGCAAGGAGGCTATCTTGACCTGAAGCCCGGGCGAAGGACGCGAAAGACCACTCGAAAGGTGGCGATGCTAGCCCTTCATCCGGCGGATAGAGACTATTTTCGCGGCATCGTTTGAGCAAAGTTGCTGTGTTCTTTGGTGAGGCAAATTCGGGAATCAAGCGTTTTGAGCCGGTGAGCCGGAGCGACTGATTGACTTCGGCAACGGTCGTAAAGCCACATAGTGAAGCGACCTCTGCCCATGTCACAGAGCATGCCTGCCCGCACCGCTTGGCCCGCCTTATGACCTCGGGTGGCGTCCAATTCCCATTTTGAAAGGGCTCACCGTCATGAATTCGGATGAAGGGGTTCAGAGCGACGAACACGGAAGGGAAGTGCGGACCGAACCATTCCAGATATGGCACTTCGTCCTGGTCCGGGTATGAAAAGTGAGATATTGCCATCGGCACCCCCGCCGGGGCAACCTGACTTGCGACTAGTGTTTGGTCAATGGCCGTTGTGGGTTCAAACTCGACCTTCGTCGCGCTTTGCCCAGTGGGTCCGCTCCAAAGGACATGATCGACCAACACGGTTTGCGGACACCTCCCTTCTTTCCGGACTACTCCCCGTGCCGCGTCACACCGGCCAGCCCGCCGCCTGCAATCGGGCCCGGATGCGCGCGGGGGCTTCCTCGCGTCCGGCGTTGATGGCGTTCTCGAACCAGAACCAATGCAGGTACCCGGCATAGTCCGGGGTCAGCGCGGGGCCCTGCCGCAGTGCTTCTGCCACGCCGAGATCATGCACCTTCGCCGCGATGTGGTGGAAGTCGATCTGCCCGAAGAGCACCGCCGGTTTCGCGAAGAAATAGCCGAGGAAGGCGACCGAGGAGTTCTGCGTCACCACGTAGTCGCAGCGCGCCAGCAGGTCGGCCATGCCGCCGGTGGCGACCGTCAGCCGGGGGTGGGCCCGGGCGAGCGCCGCGAGCGCCTCCTGTTCGGCCTCGGTATAGCGCTCGTTCGGGTGCAGCGTGGCGACGATCTGCCGGGTGCGGTCGTGTTCCAGCACGGCCTCGACCATCTCCAGCGGCGAACAGGACTGGAAGGAGCGATGGGCCAGCAGGCGGCCCTGCAGCGGGACATAGCAGATGCCTTCGCGCGTGGGGCGTTCGACGGCGGCGCCGAACAGCCGGTTGCGCCAGTAGCGGTAGAAACTGTCGGCCCTGCGGCGGGGGACCGCATCTGTGGGGAAGGAGAGCTGCGCCACCGGCCACTCCCACCGCCGGCTGCTGCGCTCGATGGCCCAGAAGGGGTTTTCGTAGACGCGACGGAAGGTCAGCGACCTTTCGTTGGCGGGTTCGTTCATTTGGAACATGCTGTAGCCCGGCCGCTCCGACGCCCTCAGGTACTCGACATCGCTGTCGCGGCAGAAGGCGATCTCGAAGCCCGACTCGCGCACCACCTCGCTGATCTGGTTGATCAATTTGTGTCGGCCCGCCCGGGCGTGCCGAAGCTCGCGCGACTGGAGATGGAAGTGCAGGATGCGGTCCTCGGGCATGGGGGGACGTTAGGCGGCGTCTTGCCGGGGGACAAGGTGGAGCGGTGGGCCTCCGCCTGCCTTGCCCGCAGGCGCTGCCCTTGTGCCCCGGCGCTACAGGTTCCATATAGCCTGCCAAGCGATCAGGAGGCCTTATGAGCAAAGACGAATTTCCCGGCTGGCACGGCACGACGATCATCGGCGTCAAGAAGGGCGGCGAAGTGGTGATTGCGGGGGACGGGCAGGTTTCGCTCGGTCAGACCGTGATCAAGGGCACCGCGCGCAAGGTGCGCCGTCTCAGCCCCGGCGGCTACGACGTGGTGGCGGGGTTCGCGGGTTCGACCGCCGATGCCTTCACCCTGCTCGAGCGGCTGGAGGCCAAGCTCGAGGCGACGCCCGGCCAGCTGGCCCGCGCCTCGGTCGAACTGGCCAAGGACTGGCGGACCGACAAGTACCTGCAAAAGCTGGAGGCGATGCTGATCGTCTCGGACGGAGCGGACATCTTCGTGATCACCGGCGCGGGCGACGTGCTGGAGCCCGAACATGACGTGACCGCGATCGGCTCGGGCGGGAACTACGCGCTCGCCGCCGCGCGGGCGATGATGGACACCGACAAGTCGGCCGAAGAGGTCGCGCGCGCCGCCATGGCGATTGCCGCCGACATCTGCGTCTATACCAACGGAAACCTGACGGTGGAGACGATCCGCAAGTAAGAATTTCCCTGAAATTCTTGGCAGGCCCTTCCGCGAAGGTCCTGCGCGGCCCCACCCGATCGAAGGACTGAACATGACCGATCTCACCCCCCGCGAAATCGTGTCCGAGCTGGACCGATACATCATCGGCCAGAAGGACGCCAAGCGCGCCGTCGCCGTGGCGCTGCGCAACCGCTGGCGCCGCAAGCAGCTCTCGGACGACCTGCGCGACGAGGTCTATCCCAAGAACATCCTGATGATCGGTCCCACCGGCGTCGGCAAGACCGAGATCAGCCGCCGTCTGGCCAAGCTGGCCCGCGCGCCCTTCATCAAGGTCGAGGCGACCAAGTTCACCGAGGTCGGCTACGTGGGCCGGGACGTGGAACAGATCATCCGCGACCTCGTGGACAGCGCCATTGCCATGACGCGCGAGCACATGCGCGAGGACGTCAAGGCGAACGCGCACAAGGCCGCCGAGGAACGGGTGTTGCAGGCCATCGCGGGCAAGGATGCGCGCGAGGCGACGCTCGAGATGTTTCGGGGCAAGCTGAAGGCGGGCGAGTTGGACGACACCGTTATCGAGCTGGAGCTTGCCGATCATTCGAACCCCATGTCGATGTTCGAGATCCCAGGTCAGCCGGGCGCCAACATGGGCATGATGAACCTTGGCGACATGTTCGGTAAGGCCTTTGGCGGGCGCACCACTCGGCGCAAGATGACCGTGGCCGAGAGCTACGAGATCCTGATCGGGGAAGAGGCCGACAAGCTGCTGGACGACGAGACCGTCAACAAGGCCGCGCTGGAAGCGGTCGAGCAGAACGGCATTGTCTTCCTCGACGAGATCGACAAGGTCTGTGCCCGGCAGGAGGCGCGCGGCGGCGACGTCAGCCGCGAGGGTGTGCAGCGTGACCTGCTGCCGCTGATCGAGGGCACCACGGTCTCGACCAAGTACGGCCCGGTGAAGACCGACCACATCCTGTTCATCGCCTCCGGCGCCTTCCACATCGCCAAGCCCTCGGACCTGCTGCCCGAACTTCAGGGCCGCCTGCCGATCCGGGTTGAATTGCGGGCGCTGACCGAAGGCGACTTCGTGCGCATCCTGACCGAGACCGACAATGCACTGACGCGCCAGTACACGGCCCTGATGGGGACCGAACAGGTGGGCGTGAGCTTTACCGACGACGGCATCGCGGCGCTGGCCAAGATCGCCGCCGAGGTGAACCAGTCGGTCGAGAACATCGGGGCGCGGCGGCTCTACACCGTGATGGAACGGGTCTTCGAGGAGCTGTCCTTTACCGCACCCGACCGCTCCGGCGAGAGCATTACGGTGGACGCCGCCTTCGTCGATCAGAACCTGGGCGAACTGGCCCGGTCTACCGACGTGAGCCGCTACGTTCTCTGACGCCGGGAGGGTCGGCCGGGATGCTTTCGTACCAGCACGCCTATCATGCCGGGAACATGGCCGACGTGCACAAGCACGCGCTGCTGGCCTCGGCGCTCGACTACATGGTGCAGAAGCCCAAGCCGCTGTCCTACATCGAGACGCACTCGGGCCGGGGTCTTTATGACCTTGGTGGGACCGAGGCGCTGAAGACCGGAGAGGCGGCGGCGGGCATCGGCAAGGTCGCGGGACGTTTCGCCCCGGATCACCCTTACCTGCGGGCGCTGGCCCATGTGCGCGCGACCGGCGGCGCGACGGCCTATCCCGGCTCGCCGCTGATCGCCGAGGCGCTGCTGCGGCCCGAGGACCGGATCACGCTGGCCGAGATGCACCCGGGCGAGGTGCAGGTGCTGCGCCGGTCGGTCACGCGGGCCGACGTCCGCGAAATCGATGGCGAGCAGCTGGCGATCTCTATCACCCCGCCCGAGCCGCGCAGGGGGCTGCTGATGATCGACCCGAGCTATGAGCTGAAGGACGAATTCGTGCGGATGCCCAAGCTGCTGATGCAGCTGCATCGCAAGTGGCCGGTGGGGGTGCTGATCCTGTGGTATCCGGTTCTGGCCTCGGGCGCGCATGATCCGCTGGTGCGGGCGCTGGCCGACCTCGAGAGCATGGGCGACAAGGCGCTGCACCACCAGGTGCGCTTTCCGCCCGCGCGGCCCGGTCACGGGATGATCGGCAGCGGCATGGTGGTGATCAACCCGCCCTGGGGCCTGACCGATGCGGCGGCCGAGGTTGCGCGGGTTATCGGGTAGAGGGTTCGGGAGATTCTAGGCGAGGCCCCGGGGCGTTGGGTGGGGAGCTTTGGCCCCGGATCAAGTCCGGGGCGTGGAGTGGGAAGCTTTGGCCCCGGGTCAAGTCCGGGGCGTGGAGTGGGGACTTCCCTCGCCGGGTGAAACCCGGGGCGCAAGCTACCCCCGCCCCGGGCTTGACCCGGGGCCTCTCGTTCTCAACCGGCGTCAAGCCACTTCGGTGCTGACTTCGACGTTGCCCCGTACCGCGTTCGAGTAGGGGCAGATCTTGTGGCCGGCATCGGCGATGCGCTGCGCTTCTGCCTTGTCGAGCCCGGGCATGGTGACGGTCAGCGTGACCTTCAGCCCAAAGCCGCCCTCATCGCGTGCGCCGATCCCGACAGCCGCGTCGACCGTGGTATCCGCGGGCACCTTGGCAAGGGTCTTGTCCTGCGTCGTCACGAACTTCATGGCGCCGATGTAGCAGGCGGCATACCCGGCAGCGAAGAGTTGTTCGGGGTTGTTGCCCTTTCCGTCGCCGCCCATTTCGGTCGGGACGGCCAGTTTCACCTCGAAAGAGCCATCAGCCACCCGGGCCGAGCCGTCGCGGCCTCCGGTTGCGGTTGCGTGGGCGGTGTAGACGGGGGTCACGGACATGGTTGGTCTCTTGTGAAATCGTGTGCGATTTGATCGTGTACGATTCAATTAAGCGAGTCGGCGATTCATTTCAATCCCTTGCGATTTGATCGTGCGCGATTTATATTTCCGACATGACCACCCGAACCCCCGATACCGGCGATATGCTCTGCTTTGCCCTCTACTCGGCGAGCCACGCGATGACACGGCTCTACCGGCCGCTGCTCGCGCCGCTGGGGCTGACCTATCCCCAGTATCTCGTGCTGGTCTCGCTCTGGGCGCAGGATGGGCGGAGCGTCCGGGAACTGGGCGAGGAGCTGGCGCTCGAGTCAAACACCCTGACCCCGCTGCTGAAGCGGATGGAAGAGTCTGGCCTGATCACCCGCGCGCGCAGCAGCGAGGACGAACGGGTTGTGCAGGTGTCGCTCACCGAGAAGGGCAGTGCCCTGCGCTCGGAGGCCGAGAAGGTCACCGCCTGCGTGTTCGAGGCTTCCGGCCTCTCGCTTGACGAGCTGGGCCGCCTCAGGAACGAGGTGAGGGCCCTGCGCGACAGGATCGCGGCGCTGGTCTGACCGCTGCGGCGCATTTTCATAAACCCGTTATGAAACCTTAACCGTTCCGCAGGCCAGATTTTACAACTCCGTAGTTCAAGCTCCCTGTGAATTTGCCCCGCTTGCGGGCCAGCCAGGGATATGACCTATGCCGAAACTCCTCCGTCCGTCGCGCCGCGCCGTCCTCGCCGGTGGCACCGCCTTCGCTGCCAGCCTTGCCATGCCTGCCATCAGCCGCGCCTCGTCGCGTCCGATCTTCACCCACGGGGTGCAGTCGGGTGACGTCACCACGTCGTCGGGCATGATCTGGACCCGCACCGACCGCCCCGCGAAGGTGCTGATGGAGGTTTCGACCACCGAGAGCTTCCAGAACGCGCGCCAGCTGGCTCCGCTCACCGCGATGCCCAGCCATGACTATGCCGTCAAGCGCATGGTCGAGGACCTGCCGGCGGATCAGGAGGTGTTCTATCGCTTCACCGCGGTCGACCTCGCCGACGTCAACGGTGTCTCGGAGCCGATCAGCGGCCACTTCCGCACCGCTCCGGCCTCGCGCCGCTCGGTCCGGTTTGCCTGGTCGGGCGACACCGCCGGTCAGGGCTGGGGCATCGACGAGCAGGGCATGCGCACCTACGCGACGATCAACCAGCACGAGCCCGATTTCTTCCTGCATTCCGGCGACACCATCTATGCCGATGGCCCGATGCAGGAAGAGGTGGACCTCAAGGACGGGACGATGTGGAAGAACACCGTCCTGATCGACGAGAAGCTCAAGGTGGCCGAGACCCTCGACGAGTACCGCGGCCAGTGGAAGTACAACATGATGGACGAGCACGTCCGCGCGCTGTCGGCGCAGGTGCCGACCTTCTACCAGTGGGATGACCACGAGGTGGTCAACAACTGGTCGGCCTCCAAGGACCTGACCGCCGACGATCGCTACACCGAAAAGTCGATCTGGACCCTCGCCTCGCGCGCCGCGCAGGCCTTCCACGAGATGACCCCGATCTCCTACACCCCGGCCGAGCCCGGCCGCGTCTATCGCAAGATCGCCTACGGTCCGATGCTCGACATCTTCTTCCTCGACATGCGCTCGTACCGCGGGCCGAACGGCGAGGACAAGGAGACCGAGATCAACGAGCAGAGCAAGTTCCTGGGCCAGGAGCAGATTGCATGGCTCAAGCGCGAGCTGGCGAACTCCAAGGCCACCTGGAAAGTGATCGCCGCCGACATGCCGATCGGCCTCGTCGTGCCGGATGGCGAGAAGATCGAGGCCATCGCACAGGGGGACGGCGGCGCGCCGCTTGGCCGTGAGCTCGAAATCGCGAACCTACTGCAGTTCATCAAGGAAGCGCAGATCAAGAACACCGTGTGGTTCACCGCCGACGTGCACTACACCGCCGCGCATTACTACGACCCGAACAAGGCCGTGTTCCAGAACTTCGAGCCCTTCTGGGAGTTCGTGTCGGGCCCGCTGCACGCGGGGACCTTCGGCCCGAACAAGCTGGACGCGACCTTTGGCCCCGAGGAACGCTTTGTCAAAGCGCCCGCCGAGGGCCAGGTGAACCTGCCGCCGAGCGCCGGTCTCCAGTTCTTCGGCCTTGTCGACATCGACGGCGCCACCCAGCAGATGAAGGTCCGCCTGATGGACCGCGGCAATACCGAACTGTGGTCGATCGTGCTCGACCCGGCCGGCATGGCCATCTGATATCGCCCCCAAGCGATAGGTAACGAGTAGGAGCCCCGGTACAGGCCGGGGCTCTTGGTCATTTCGGGGGCGGCAGGTGATAGGTCAGCGCGCTGCGGATGAGCAGGCGGAGCTTGTCCTCGTCGAAGGCCACGTCGTCGGGAAAGAGCACCGCGCGGGTGCCGTCAAAGGTGAAGTCCCCGGGGAACAGCGCCGCGAATTCCGGCATCACCCGTGTCTGACAGTGGGTGAAGACCGCGTAGCCCCCGGCCTTGGGCTGGCCAAGCCGGATGGTGGTTCCGGATTTGGTCTCGGCGGTCAGGTAGGCGGGCTGGCCCCATTTCAGCGTTTCCGTGACCCTGCCGACACCGGGCGAGGCCGCGGCGGTGTCGAAGATCAGGGGGCGCAGACGCAGCAGCGCGGCGCGGACCGGTTCGGGAAACGCGGCAAAGGCCGCGGCAACGCCGGTGTCGGTGATCGGAGGGGTGTGGGGCTGCATGGGGAGAGCCTAGCGAGCGTCTCCCCACCGGTAAAGCGCCTAGAAGTCCACCCCGCGCTGGGCCTTGATCCCGGCCTTGAAGGGGTGTTTGACCTCGGTCATCTCGGTGACGAGGTCGGCATACTCGCAGATCTCGGGCTTGGCGTCGCGCCCCGTGAGAACCACACTGGTCCGGTCGGACCGCGCCTTCAGACCCTCCAGAACCGCATCGACGGTCAGGTATTCGTAGCGCAGCGCGATGTTGATCTCGTCCAGCACGATCAGGTCATAGTCGCCGCTTTCCATCATCTCGCGCGCCTTGGCGAAGGCGGCGGTCGCGGCGGCGATATCACGGTCGCGGTCCTGCGTGTCCCAGGTGAAACCCTCGCCCATCGAGAACCAGGTCACGCCGCCGGTCTCTTCGAAGTAGCGCCGCTCGCCGGTGATCCACTTGCCCTTGATGAACTGCACCACGCCGCAGGTCTGTTTCCAGCCGAGTGCCCGGATGAGCACGCCGAAGGCCGAGGAGGACTTGCCCTTGCCCTTGCCGGTGTGGACGAGGACGAGGCCGCGGCCCGGATCCTGCAGTTCGGCCACCTTGGCGCGCTGCTTCGCCTGCACCTCCTGCATCTTCTGCTTGTGGTCGTCGGCGTCGCTCATCTCGTGCACTCCCTTTGATCGGGGGCACCATCGCGCGCAGCGCCGCCGAGGTAAAGGTCAGACCTTGGGGTCGGTGGCGGCCCGCGCCTTGGTGCGTTGCAGCCCGAGCTGGCGCTCGCGCCAGATGACAATGCCGTTGCCCGCCATGACCAGCGCGGCGCCGCAGAGCATGACCACGGTGGGCAGGTCCGAGAACCAGACATAGCCGATGATGATGGCGAAGATCATCGAGCTGTATTCGTAGGGGGCGAGCATCGAGGCCGCGCCGAAGCGATAGGCCGAGGTCAGGAGGATCTGCCCGACCCCGCCCAGCAGCCCGGCCAGCACCAGCAGCATCAGCGTGGTGGGCGAGGGGACGACCCAGCCGAAGGGAATGGTCAGCAGCGACAGCAGGGTCGCGGTGGCGGAGAAGTAGAAGACGATGGCGGCGGTGTGTTCGACCTGCGCAAGCTGGCGGATGTGGATTTGCACCACCGAGCGGGTGCAGGTGGACCCGAGGATGAACAGCGCCCCCAGGGTGGCGCCGTCCTCCCAGTTGCCGGAGCCGAGGCGCGGCCAGATCATGATGGTGACGCCGACAAGGCCGATGGCGACCGCGGCGATGCGGATCATGCGGATGCGCTCGCCCAGCATGATGGCGGCGAGGATCACGGTGAAGATCGGCGCGGCGTAACCGATGGCGGTGACTTCGGGCAGCGGCAACAGCGCGAGCCCGGCAAAGTTGAGCCCCTGCGCGATGGTGCCGAGGATGCCGCGATAGAAATGCCCCTTGGGGTTCTTCGTACGCAGGCCGTGGGACAGTTCGCCCCGGGCGTAGAGCCAGACGAGGATCACGGGGATGGCAAGCAGCGAGCGGAAGAACACCGCCTCGCCCGCGGGCACCTCTTCCGACGCCTGCTTGATCAGCGCGGCCATCACGGAGAGGACGAAAATCGCGCCCAGTTTCAGCGAGATGGCAAGGAGGGGGCTGTGGAAGGCGAGAGGCGCGGGCATTGGCGGAACCTGCTCTGTCAGAGCGCAAAGATCAACGGGTTGCCTGGTGGGCAGCGCGCCGGTGCATCAGCCCCGGCGCGGTCAGGTGAGCCACCAGAGAAAGAAGCTCAGGGTAAAGAAGGAACAACTGGTCGCCGCGAGGAGGGCGAGCGAGGCGGCGCCGCCCAGACCGCGCTCCTGCGCGAAGACGGTGTAGAGCGCGAACATCGGCATCGCGGTCGACAGGATGGCGCCGACCTGCATCTCGTGCGAGATCGTGATCACCCCCGCACCCACAAGGACGCTCGCCGTGGCGAAGACGATCAGCGGGTGTACTAGCAGCTTGGAGACCGCGATCTGCATGGCCATCGCGCGGTTGCCGGTCAGCGGCAGCCCGACCAGCGAGCCGCCGATCACCACCAGCGCCATCGCCGAGGCCGCGCCGGAGAGCAGCGTCAGGAAGCGGTCGCCGGGGCTGGGCAGGTGCAGGCCGCTGACCGAGAAGATCAGCCCCGCCACGAGGGCGATGATCATCGGGCGCCGCGCGAAATCGTAGAGGACCTTGCCCAGCAGCCGGAGCGGGGACACGCCCGAGCGGTTCTCGGACAGATCGACGATGATCAGGGTCAGCGGGATCAGCAGGATGTTCTCGATCAGCACGTTCTGGGCAAGGATCACACCGGCGAGGTCGGGGTAGATCGTCACGATCAGCGGGTAACCCACGAAACTGGAGTTCGGGCAGACCGTGCCCATCACCGCCATCGCGCGCCGCCGCTTGTCGGGCGCGGTCAGGGTGAACCACGCAAAGGCGACGGCGATGGTCAGTAGGCCGCCGCAGACGATGATGGCGATGTAACCGGGGTCGAGCACCTCGTGCAGATCGCGGGAGGCGACGGCGTGAAACAGCAGCGCGGGCAGGGCGAGCTGCATCACGAAGCGTCCGAGGATCGGCATTTCGGAGGGTTTGAACCAGCCAGCCCTCACCGACGCGTAGCCCACCGCGATGACCGCGAAGAGGGGAAAGACGATACCGATTATCGACAGCAAGGGATTATCCGATCTTGCCCCGGTTCTCGCCGACTTGCCCGCGATGCAGCATCAGGTGGTCGAGGATCACGCAGGCCATCATCGCCTCGCCCACCGGCACCGCGCGGATCCCGACGCAGGGGTCGTGGCGGCCCTTGGTGATGATCTCGGCCGCCTGACCCGTCTTGGTGATGGTCTGGCGCGGCTTGAGGATCGACGAGGTGGGCTTGACCGCGAAGCGCACGACGATGTCCTGCCCGGTCGAGATGCCGCCGAGGATGCCGCCCGCGTGGTTCGAGGAGTAAACCGGCTTGCCGTCGTTGCCGAGGAAGATTTCGTCGGCGTTCTCTTCGCCCGTCAGCTCGGCGGCGGCCATGCCCTCGCCGATCTCGACGCCCTTTACCGCGTTGATCGACATCATCGCCGCGGCGAGGTCGGTGTCGAGCTTGGCATAGACCGGCGCGCCGAGGCCCGCGGGCACGCCCGAGGCGACGACCTCGACCACGGCGCCGACCGAGTTGCCGGACTTGCGCAGACCGTCGAGGTACTCGGCCCAGTCGGCGGCAGCCTGTGCGTCGGGCGCCCAGAACGGGTTGTTCTCGATCTCGGCCCAGTCAAAGCGGTCGCGGTCGATGCGATGCGCGCCGATCTGTGTCATGTAGCCGGTGATCTTCACGCCCGGCGCCAGCAGCTTGATCGCCTCGCGCGCCAGCCCGCCCGCGGCCACCCGCGCGGCAGTCTCGCGTGCCGAGGAACGCCCGCCACCGCGATAGTCTCGGATGCCGTACTTTTGCCAATAGGTGATGTCCGCATGCCCGGGGCGGAACTTGTCCATGATCTCGGAGTAGTCCTTGGACCGCTGGTCGGTGTTCTCGATCATCAGCTGCACCGGCGTTCCGGTGGTCTGGCCCTCGAACACGCCCGAGAGGATGCGGACCTCGTCGGCCTCGCGCCGCTGGGTGGTGTACTTGGACTGCCCCGGCTTGCGCCGGTCCAGCCAGTGCTGGATCATCGCCTCGTCGATGGCCACGCCCGGTGGGCAGCCGTCCACCGTGGCGCCAAGCGCCGGGCCGTGGCTTTCGCCCCAGGTGGTGACGCGGAACAGGTGGCCGAAACTGTTGGTCGACATGGGGCAGGCTCCTTTACCTGCGCTGCTTAGCGGCGCGGGGCACCTGCCTCAAGCGGTTTCGCCTTGCGGCGGTGCGGGGCTGCGCATAGGGTCGCCTCTACCTCGGGGTGCCCTAGGGCTGAGATGCATGTTTGTGCAGACCCGTCGAACCTGAACCAGTTAGCACTGGCGGAGGGAAGGTTATGGACATCACTCCACCTTGCCTTGTCGCCGCAAATCGGAGGATGCCATGAAGTATCTGACTTTTGCCGCGGGACTGCTCTGCGCTTCGGCCGCGATGGCCGAGACGCCGACACTCACGGTCTATACCTACGACAGTTTCATTTCCGAATGGGGCCCCGGCCCGGCCATCGAAAAGGCCTTTGAAGCCGAATGCGGATGCGACCTTGTCTTCGTGGGTGCGGGCGACGGGGCGGCGCTGCTGGCGCGGCTCAAGCTGGAAGGCCAGCGCACCGATGCGGACGTGGTGCTGGGCCTCGACACCAACCTGACCGAGGCGGCCCGCGAGACCGGCCTCTTCGCGCCGAGCGGGGTCGATACCGAGTACAGCCTCCCGGTGGCCTGGGACGACGATACCTTCGTGCCCTACGACTGGGGTTACTTCGCCTTTGTCTACGACACCAAGCTGCAGGATGTGCCGCAGGACTTCCTCGAACTCGCGCGCAGCGATCTGAAGATCGTCATCCAGGATCCGCGGTCGTCCACCCCGGGCCTCGGCCTGCTGCTCTGGGTCAAGGATGCCTACGGCGACGACGCCAAGCAGATCTGGACCGACCTTGCCGACAACATCGTGACCGTGACCAAGGGCTGGTCCGAGGCCTATGGCCTGTTCCTCGACGGCGAGGCGGACATGGTGCTGAGCTACACGACCTCGCCCGCCTACCACATCATCGCCGAGGACGACCGGTCCAAGGAGGCCGCGGCCTTTGACGAGGGGCATTACATGCAGGTGGAAGTCGCCGCCAAGCTGGCTGGCAGCGATCAGCCCGAGCTGGCGGACAAGTTCCTGCAGTTCATGGTCTCCGATGCCTTCCAGTCGGTCATTCCCACCACCAACTGGATGTATCCGGCGGTGACCCCGGCCGAGGGGCTGCCTGCCGGGTTCGAGGACCTGATCGAGCCCCACAAGTCCCTGCTGGTCCCCTCTGCAGAGGTGCCCGCCCTGCGGGATGCCGCACTGAGTGAATGGCTCGACGCGCTGAGCCAGTAAGAGCGGCTCCGGTCTCGGCGTGGCCGGGGGTCGGCGCGGCCTGTTTCATGGCCGTGCTGATCTGCGGCGCGCTGCTGGCCGTTGCGCTGAATGCCGAAACCGGGCGCGGGCTGGGCCGGGCGGACTGGTCCGCGATCCGCTTCACGGTGAGTCAGGCCGCGCTTTCGGCCGCCATCAGCGTGGCCATCGCGATTCCCGTGGCCCGCGCCCTTGCGCGGCGGCGCTTTGCGGGGCGGTCTTTGCTGATCACCCTGCTGGGCGCGCCCTTTATCCTGCCGGTCATCGTCGCGGTTCTGGGCCTGCTTGCGGTGTTCGGGCGGGGTGGCTGGATCAGCGCCGCGCTGGGCTGGGCGGGTTTCGGCCCGGTCCCGATCTACGGGCTGCACGGAGTCGTGCTGGCCCATGTGTTCTTCAACCTGCCGCTGGCGACGCGGCTGATCCTGCAGGGATGGCAGGAAATCCCGGCCGAGCGCTTTCGCCTTGCCGCGCAGCTTGGCGCGGGTTCCGGGGCGATCTGGCGGCTGCTGGAGCTGCCGATGCTGCGACGGGTGGCGCCGGGGGCGCTGGCCGTGATCTTTGCCGTCTGCCTGACGAGTTTTGCCGTGGCGCTGACCCTTGGCGGCGGGCCGAAGGCAACGACCATCGAGCTCGCCATCTATCAGGCGTTCCGGTTCGACTTTGATCTCGGGCGGGCGGCGCTGCTGTCGCTGGCGCAGCTGGTCCTGACTTTCGCCGCCGCCCTTCTGGCGCTGAAGACCTCGGGGGCCGAGGGCTTCGGGGCAGGGCTCGACCGGCCGGTGCAGCGGTGGGATGCGTCCTCGACCCTGCTGCGGGTGCAGGATGGCGCGCTAATCGTCCTCGCGGCGCTGTTCCTGTTGCTGCCGCTGCTGGCGATCGTGCTGGACGGGGTGCCGGGCCTCTCGGTGCTGCCGTGGAGCGTGTTTCGCGCGGCGGGCTATTCGATCCTTGTCGCGCTGGGCAGCACCTGCGTTCTGCTTGCCCTCGCGGTTCCGATGGCGGCCTCTATCGCCACGGGCCGGGCAGGGCCGGTGGAGCTGGCCGGTCTGCTGGGGCTCGCGGTGTCGCCGCTGGTCATCGGGACCGGGCTGTTCCTGATCGTGAATCCCGTCGCCGACCCCTTCGCGCTTGCCCTGCCGGTGACCGCGCTGGTGAATGCCGCGATGGCGCTCCCTTTCGCGCTGCGCATCCTCGTGCCCGCCGCGCGCGAGATCGTCGTGGTGCAGGGGCGGCTGGCGCTGAGCCTCGACATGCGGGGTTGGCCATTCGTGCGCCGGGTGCTGCTGCCCCGCCTGCGCCCGCAGATCGGCTTTGCCGCCGGGCTTGCGGCGGCCCTGTCGATGGGGGATCTCGGTGTGATCGCGCTGTTCGCCGACCCGAACCGGGCGACCCTGCCGCTGCAGATTTACCGGCTTATGGGGGCCTACCAGATGGAGGCGGCGGCGGGCGCGGCGCTGTTGCTGCTGATCCTGTCGGTGGCCCTGTTCTGGAGTCTTGACCGTGGAGGACGCTGGCATGCTGAAGCTTGACGCGGTGCGCATCGACAATGGCGGGTTCGAAGTGCTGGCGGACCTTGCCGTCGAGTCCGGGGCGCGCGTCGCGGTGATCGGTCCGTCGGGGGCGGGCAAGTCGACCCTGATCGGGGCGATTGCGGGCTTCTACTCGGTGACCGCCGGGCGGATCAAATGGCAGGGGCGCGACATTGGGGCGATGGCGCCGGGCAAGCGGCCGGTGGCCATGCTGTTTCAGGACGGCAACCTGTTCCCGCACCTGAGCGTCGCGCAGAATGTCGGCCTTGGGGTCGACCCGAACCTGCGGCTGGACGCGGGGCAGCGGGCGCGGGTGGAGGAGGCCCTGTCCCGCGTGGGGCTGGAGGGCATGGGCAACCGCAAGCCTGCCGCGCTCTCGGGCGGGCAGCAGAGCCGGGCGGCGCTGGCCCGCGTGCTGGTGCAGAACCGTCCGTTGCTGTTGCTGGACGAGCCCTTTGCCGCGCTGGGCCCGGCGCTGAAGCGCGAGATGCTGGAACTGGTGCGGGCGCTCACGGACGAGACGGGCGCAACCCTGCTGATGGTCAGCCACGACCCGGACGACGCGCGGCGCATCGCGGACGAGGTGATCCTGGTGGCGGAGGGGCGGGCGCATCCGCCCGAGCCGACGGGGGAACTGCTCGACAATCCCCCCGCCGCCCTGCGCGATTACCTCGGCTGAGGTCAGGCGGCCACCGCCGCGCGGGTCCGGCAGACGGCCAGCGCGGCGCGGGCGGCCTCGCGGCCCTTTTCGACGAAATGCGCGCGGTAGATCGCGTTGTGGTGGTCGGTTTCCTGATAATGGTGCGGCGTCAGCGAGACCGAGAGAACCGGAACACCGGTGTCGAGGCCGGCGCGCATGAGGCCATCGACCACGGCCTGCGCGACGAAATCGTGCCGGTAGATGCCGCCGTCGACGACGAAGGCGGCGCAGGCGACGGCGGCGTAACGGCCGGTTCCGGCGAGGTCCTTGGCCAGCAACGGCAGCTCGAAGGCGCCGGGGACGTCATAGACATCGACCTGCGCGGCCGGGATCAGTTCGAGAAAACCGTCGAGCGCGCGGTCGACGATATCGGAGTGCCAGTTGGCCTTTACGAATGCGAAACGGGTGTGTGTCATCTTGATCTCCTTCAGGTTCGACACGTCACCCAAGGCGATCACGGGCAGGCGCACCGCTGGCGCGGCAACACATGCTCGTCCTCTTTCATCCGGACTGTAACCGTCGGCTCCGGCCTCTCACCGGATCTGCTGACCCCCGGCACGGGCCGGGGCGCTCGCGGGCTCGCGGGGTGCGCCCCACATACCGCCGGTGGGGAATTTCACCCCGCCCTGAGAACGGGCGGAGATTGCCAAGTCGCGCGGGCAAGGGCAAGAGAGGAGATGAAGGAGAACGCAGGATGCACCCGAACCCGGTTTACCATACCGCCGACGACAGCCAGAACCTTGCCTTCGCGCGCGACCGCGCTTTTGGCGTGCTCAGCGTGAACGGTCCGGAGGGGCCGCTGGTCAGCCACGTGCCCTTCATCCTGTCGGAAGATGGCGCATGGGCCGAAATGCACCTCGTGCGTTCCAACCCGATCGCGCGGGCGCTGGGCGCGCCCCAGCGCGCCATTCTCGCCGTCACCGGGGCAGACAGCTACGTGTCGCCCGACTGGTACGGGCTGGATGACCAGGTGCCGACGTGGAACTACGTCGCCGTCCACCTGCGGGGCGAGCTGGAGTTGCGCCCGGCCGAGGAGATGCGGGACCTTCTGGTGCGGCAGTCCGCTGTCTACGAAGGGCGCTTGCTGCCCAAGACGCCGTGGTTGATCGACAAGGTGAACGAGGAAGCGCTGGCCAAGCTGCTGCGCATGATCGTGCCCTGCCGGATGCGGATCGAGAGCATCGACGGGACGTGGAAGCTGACTCAGAACAAGGTGGAGTCCGCCCGTCTGGGCGCCGCCGAGGCGATGGCCGAGCACGGTTTCGGTGCAGAAGTGAGACAGCTCGCCGCGCTGATGCGCGGCGCGTAGACACGCGCGGCCGTGCCTCCTAGGGTGTCGCGCGGGAGACCCTAGGGAGGGGCATTGATGAGACTCTATTACAGTCCGACATCGCCATATGTGCGCAAGGTCATGGTGGTGCTGCACGAGACCGGGCAGATCGACGATGTCGAACTGGTGACCGCCGTCACCTCGCCGGTCGCGCCCGCGGCCGTGCTGTCGGGAAAGAACCCGCTGCTGAAGGTGCCCGCGCTGGAACGGCCCGACGGGCCGACCCTGTTCGACAGCCGGGTGATCTGCGCCTACCTGAACGAGAGGGCCGGGGCGTCGCTCTATGGCACCGGCTCGCGCCACTGGGACATCCGCACGCTGGAGGCGCTGGGCGACGGGATTCTCGATGCCGCCTTGCTGCTGACCTACGAAGGGCGCCTGCGCCCCGAGGGCGCGCGCTGGGACGACTGGGCCGAGGCGCAGTGGGCCAAGGTCAGTAGCGCCTGCGCCGCGCTTGAATCGCGCTGGATGAGCCACCTTGCGGGGCCGCTGGACGCGGGTCAGATCGCGGTTGCCTGTGCGCTCGGCTACGTGGATTTCCGGCACGATGCCCGGGGCTGGCGCAAGGGCAACGATGCGCTGGCGCGGTGGCTGGAAAGCTTCGAATCGCGTCCGAGCCTTGCCGAGACCGCCCCGCGCGAGGGCTGATGCAGAACGCAGGCGCGGCGGATCCTCTTTCGGATATGTGCAGCCTGCGTCACGATGACAATACCCTGCGACCTCATGCACACCTTTGACAGCTAGACGTGTGAACCGTGCGCAGGTAGATACCGTGATGGGGAGGCTGTATTTTTATGGCTTTTTCGACGTTAGCCCGAGGACGGGCGCAGGAATTGGAGTAAACCTCGTGTCCCACGCAGAAGACCACGAAGGCACCCGGAGAGACTTCCTCTACTTCGCCACTGCTGGCGCCGGAGCCGTGACCGCCGGGGCTGCCATCTGGCCGCTTGTGAACCAGATGAACCCGTCGGCCGACGTTCAGGCGCTTTCGTCGATCCGCGTCGATGTAAGCGGTGTCGAAACCGGAACGCAAATCACGGTTAAGTTCCTCGGCAAGCCGGTGTTCATCCGCCGCCGGACCGAACAGGAAATCGAGGAAGGCCGCGCGGTCGAACTCAGTGACCTCGTCGACCAGAATGCCGAGAACAGCAACCTGCCCGCCAATGCCCCCGCGACCGACGAGAACCGGACGCTGGACGAGGCTGGCGAGTGGCTGGTGATGATGGGCGTCTGCACCCACCTCGGCTGTGTGCCGCTCGGCGATGGCGCCGGAGACTTCGACGGCTGGTTCTGCCCCTGCCACGGGTCGCACTACGACACCGCAGGCCGCATCCGCAAAGGGCCCGCTCCGCGCAATCTGCCGATTCCGGTCGTCGAGTTCGTCGACGATACGACGATCAAACTGGGCTAAGGGAGGAAGGTACGAATGGCCGGCATTCCGCACGATCATTACGAACCCAAGACTGGCATCGAAAAGTGGGTGAACAACCGCCTGCCGGTGGTCGGGTTGCTGTATGACACCATCATGATCCCCACGCCCAAGAACCTGAACTGGATGTGGATCTGGGGCATCGTCCTCACCTTCTGTCTGGCGCTGCAGATCGTTACCGGCATCGTGCTGGTGATGCACTACACGCCCCACGCCGACCTGGCCTTCGCCTCGGTCGAGCACATCATGCGCGACGTGAACGGCGGCTTCATGCTGCGTTACCTGCACGCCAACGGCGCTTCGCTGTTCTTCGTGGCGGTCTATGCGCACATCTTCCGGGGTCTCTACTACGGATCCTACAAGGAACCGCGCGAGATCACCTGGATCATAGGCATCCTGATCTTCGTCCTGATGATGGGCACGGGTTTCATGGGCTACGTTCTGCCCTGGGGCCAGATGTCGTTCTGGGGCGCCACCGTTATCACCGGCCTGTTCGGCGCGATCCCCTTCATCGGCGAGTCGATCCAGACCTGGCTGCTGGGCGGGCCCGCCGTGGACAACTACACGCTGAACCGCTTCTTCTCGCTGCACTACCTCCTGCCCTTCGTCATCGCCGGGCTGGTCATCGTGCACATCTGGGCCTTCCACACCACCGGCAACAACAACCCCACGGGTGTTGAAGTGCGCCGGACCTCCAAGGCCGAGGCCGAGAAGGACACGCTGCCGTTCTGGCCCTACTTCGTGATCAAGGACCTGTTCGCGCTGGCCGTGGTGATGGTGGTGTTCTGGGCCATCGTCGGCTTCATGCCGAACTACCTGGGCCACCCCGACAACTACATCGAAGCCAACCCGCTTGCGACACCCGCGCACATCGTGCCGGAATGGTACTTCCTGCCGTTCTACGCGATCCTGCGTGCCTTCACGTCCGAAGTCTGGGTGGTGCAGATCGCATCCTTCCTGACCGGCGGCATCATCGACGCCAAGTTCTTCGGCGTGCTGGCGATGTTCGGGGCGATCGCGGTCATGGCGCTGGTGCCGTGGCTCGATACCTCCAGCGTCCGCTCGGGCCGCTACCGGCCGATGTTCAAGTGGTGGTTCGCCCTGCTGGTCGTCGACTTCATGGTCCTGATGTGGCTGGGCGCGATGCCTGCCGAAGAACCCTATGCCAGCTACTCGCTGATCGCCTCGGCCTACTGGTTCGCCTACTTCCTGGTGATCCTGCCGCTGCTGGGCGTGATCGAGAAGCCCGACACGCCGCCGGCGACCATCGAGGAAGACTTCGAGGCGCACTACGGCAAATCCGACGCGACGCCGGCGGAATGAAGAAGGGACAGCAACAGATGTTCAAGACACTTGCACTCAGCAGCATCCTTGCCCTGGCCCTTGGCCCGGTGGCGGCCTTTGCCGCCGAGGAAGCGGAAGGTGGCGAAGGCGAACATGCCAACGCCTCCCACTCCAGCGGCCACATCGAGGATGTCGCCTTTTCCTTCGAGGGTCCCTTCGGCACCTATGACCAGAACCAGCTGCAGCGCGGCCTGAAGGTCTATACCGAGGTCTGCGCGGCCTGCCACGGGCTCAAGTTCGTGCCGTTCCGGACCCTGGGCGACGCGGGCGGTCCGCACCTGCCCGAGGATCAGGTCCGTGCCTATGCGGCCAACTTCGAAGTCTTCGACGCCGAACTGGACGACACCCGCCCGGCGACCCCGCCGGACAAGTTCCCCGCGAACAACGGCGTCGGCGCGCCCGACCTCAGCCTGATGGCCAAGGCCCGCGCCGGGTTCCACGGGCCCTACGGGACCGGGATCAGCCAGTTCGTCAACGGGATCGGCGGGCCGGAGTACATCTACTCCATCCTGACCGGCTACACCGGCAAGCAGAAGGAAGAAGCGGGCTCGATCTTCTACGAGAACACCGCCTTCCCGAGCGGTTGGATCAAGATGGCCCCGCCGCTGTCGGGTGAGGACGTCGAGTTTGACGATGGCCACTCGAACGAGCTGCACCACGAGGCCGAGGACGTTGCGGCCTTCCTGATGTGGACCGCCGAGCCCAAGATGATGGCCCGCAAGCAGGTCGGTTTTGTCGGCGTGCTGTTCCTCGTGGTCTTGTCGGTTCTGCTGTACCTGACCAACAAGCGCATCTGGGCGCCGCACAAGGGCAAGGCGCACAGCTGAGCCCGCATCGCCGGACCCTGAAACAGGAAACCCCCGCAGCCCGGCTGCGGGGGTTTTTCGTTGGTGTCGGAGGGCCGCGCGAGTGGCGGCCCGTCTGATCAGAAGATCTCGATGTCGTTGACCAGAACCGAGAGATCGGTGACATCCAGCAGCTTCAGCACACTGCCGTCGTCGAACTGGAACACCGCCCCGGCATTGGTGAGGGTGGCGTAGGTGTCGATCACCTCCTCCACCGAGAGGTTGCCGGTCCAGAGCTTGTCGTTCAGGCGGATGGTGTCCTCGTTGTCGGTGAAATCCTCGATGACGGTGCGTCCGCCGCCGCCAAAGATGAAGGTATCGTTGCCACCGCCACCGTTCAGGGTGTTGAACCCACCGTTGCCGTTCAGGGTGTCGTTGCCGGCCTGGCCATAGAGGTGGTCGGCCCCGCGGCCGCCGACCAGCGTGTCGTCGTCGGCGCCACCGTAGAGGGTGTCGTTGCCGTTGCCGCCGTTCAGCGCGTCGTTGCCCGCGTCGCCGCGCAGCTCGTCTGCGCCGCCCCCGCCGATCAACTCGTCGTTGCCGGTGCCCCCGACAAGGAGGTCGTTGCGGGCGCCACCGTTCAGCACGTCGTCTCCGGCGTTGCCGTAGAGCTTGTCCTCGCCCGCGCCGCCGAGCAGGGTATCCTTGCCGCCACCGCCGTAGAGGCTGTCGGCGTCGGCCCCGCCGACCAGCCGGTCGTTGCCGCCGTTGCCTTTCAGGATATCGGCGCCAGCGCCGCCCTGCAGGAGATCGGCGCCGGTGCCGCCAATGAGGCGGTCATTGCCCGCGCCGCCGCGCAGGGTATCGTTGTCGGAACCGCCGAACAGCGCATCGTTGCCGTCGTCGCCGTTGAGGATGTCTTCGCCGACGCCGCCTTCCAGCCGGTCGTTTCCGCCGCCGCCGCTCAGGGTGTCATTGCCCGAGTTGCCATAGAGGGTGTCCGCGCCTGCGCCGCCGTCGAGCGTATCGTTCCCGGCGCCGCCGGAGAGCGTGTCGTCGCCTGCGTCGCCGAACAGCGTATCGCTGCCCGCGTCGCCCGACAGCTCGTCGTTGCCGTCGCCGCCGTGGAGGGTATCGTCGCCGTCACCGCCTTCGAGCGTGTCGTTGTCGTCGCCCCCGTCCAGCGTATCGTTGCCCGCGCCGCCAAAGAGGCTGTCGAGGCCGATGCCGCCATAGAGCGTGTCGTCGCCGTCGTCGCCATTGAGGATGTCGTCACCCGCATCGCCTGACAGCTCGTCGTTGCCGGTGCCGCCGTTCAGGGTGTCGTTGCCGCCGTTGCCCTTGAGGATGTCGTCATCGGCGCCACCAACAAGGGTGTCGTTGCCCGCACCGCCCGACATCGTGTCGTTGCCGTCGCCGCCATAGAGCGTGTCGTCACCGTCCTGGCCCACGAGGGTGTCGTCGCCCGCATCGCCGTACAGCTCGTCATTGCCGGCCCCGCCGCGCAGGGTGTCGTTGCCCGCGTTGCCATTGAGCACGTCAGTGCCGTTGCCGCCGTCGAGCGTGTCGTTGCCACCGCCGCCGGACAGCGTGTCGTTACCGTCGCCACCCTCGAGCGTGTCGTTGCCGTTGTTGCCCTGCAGGGTATCGTTCCCGGCATCGCCGCGGAGAATGTCGTTGCCCGCCCCGCCGCGCAGGATGTCATCGTCGTCGCCACCTTCGATGGTGTCGTCGCCGTTGCCGCCTTCGAGGGTGTCATTGCCCGCGCCGCCGAGGATGGTGTCGTCACCGTCGCCCGCATCCACGGTGTCGTCGCCCGCGTCCATATCGAAGCTGTCGTTGCCCGAGAACGAGAGATAGGTGCCGGGGGCGATGGAATCGTCCTCGTCAGAGCCGGTGACCGTGTAGGTCTCGCCGTTCAGCAGGGCCGAGAAGGCCGAGACGTCGAACTCGCCCTCGACATTGCTCCCGCTCCGCGAGGTCAGCGTGAACAGGTCGCTCGCATCCCAGGTGATCCCTCCAATGATGAAGGGGAAGGTCGAACTGAGCGTCGAGGCGTTAAAGTCTCTGAGCTGAAGGCTTGTGACAGTCCCCTCGACAAAGTCAGGGCTCGACGTGTCTGTCGGATGCTGAAAGCCGGTGCCGAGCAACTCGGAGGAAAATTTCGTTCCGTCGCTCCCGATGATTCGGGTCTTGCTATCGTTGATGTTGATCTCGCCGGTCAGGAATTTCGAGACGTAAGTCTCGAGAGATTCGTTGAAATCGCCTTCGATACTCAGAGTTGCCATGGTTACCCCACTACTTGCGCCTAGGTGTCCCCGAACATCAGGGATTCTGCCTTGTCAAAAGTGCTAACGGGCAATCTAGATTAGTCGCCTCTCAGTTTCCAATCGGAAGTCGGAAAACTTCCAGAAATTGAGTTATGATGCAGGAATCGCGATCAATTGGTGCTTATCGTGACCGATTGTTTCGGAAATCACGACACTTCCCTCGGTCTGCGCTGTGGCAAAACTGACCTCGGTAAACTGCTCGGTCCGCCCCATGTGCGGGTTCTCCATCAGCACCCGGTGCCTGCGTCCGACCTGCTCGTCGAGGTGGCGTTGCACGCGCATGTCACCAGCTGCCCGCAGCCGTGCGGCGCGGTCCTTGATGGCCACGCCATTCACCTGCGGCATCCGCGCGGCGGGCGTGCCCGGGCGGGGCGAGTAGGGGAAGACGTGCAGCCAGGTCAGGTGACACTCCTCGACCAGCCGCAGCGAGTTCTCGAACATCGCCTCGGTCTCGGTCGGGAAGCCCGCAATGATATCGGCCCCGAAGGTCATGTCGGGGCGCAGGCGGCGCGCCTCGTCGGCAAAGCGGATGGCGTCGTCTCGCAGGTGGCGCCGCTTCATCCGCTTGAGAATCATGTCGTCGCCGTGCTGCAGGCTGAGGTGCAGGTGCGGCATCAGGCGCGGCTCGGTCGCGATGGCCCGCATCAGGTTCTCGTCCACCTCGATCGAATCGATCGAGGAGATCCGCAGGCGCGGCAGATCGGGCACCAGACGCAGAATGCGCATGACGAGATCGCCGAGCTTCGGCTCGCCCGGCAGGTCGGCACCCCAAGAGGTCAGGTCGACCCCGGTCAGCACCACCTCGTTGTAGCCCTTGTCGACCAGCCGCTTGATCTGGTCCACCACCACGCCGGCGGGCACGCTCCGCGAATTGCCCCGGCCGTAGGGGATGATGCAGAAGGTGCAGCGGTGATCGCAGCCGTTCTGGACCTGCACGTAGGCGCGCGAGCGAGTGCCGAAGCCGTCGATCAGGTGCCCGGCGGTTTCGGTCACCGACATGATGTCGTCGACCTGCACGCGCTCGGTCTCGCCGATCAGGTCGGGCACCATCTTGCGCCAGCTGTCGGGCTGCATCTTTTCCGAGTTGCCCAGCACCACGTCCACCTCGGACATGGCGGCAAAGGTCTCGGGCTCGGTCTGGGCGGCGCAGCCGGTGACGATCAGCCGGGCGTCGGGGTTCTCGCGGCGCAGGCGGCGAATCTCCTGCCGCGCCTTGCGCACCGCCTCGGAGGTCACGGCGCAGGTGTTCACCACCACGGCGTTGTCGAGCCCCGCCTGAGCGGCGAGTTCCTTCATGGCCTCCGTCTCGTAGGCGTTGAGACGGCAGCCCAGCGTGGCGAACTTGGGTGGGGTCATCGCGGCGATCCGAGGAAATCCGCCGTGAGCGTCCCCGAGAAGACATGCGCGGTGGGGCCGGTCATCCAGACGCCATCGTCGCGCCACTCGACCTGCAGGGTGCCGCCATCGGCGATGATCTCGACCTTGCGGCCCGTCAGGCCGCGCCTGGCGGCGGCGACCGCCACTGCGCAGGAGGACGAGCCGGAGGCCCATGTCACGCCCGCTCCGCGCTCCCACACGCGCATGCGGATGGTATCGGGGGCCACGACCTGCGCCACCTGTACGTTGGTGCGCTGCGGGTAGAGCGGATGGTGTTCGTAGCGCGGCCCGAAGGTGTCGAGCGGCACCGCCTCGGCATCGGCGACGAAGAAGGTGCAGTGCGGGTTGCCCATGCCGGTTGCCGTGGGCGCGCCCTCGATCGGCAGCTCCAGCGTGTCCATCTCCTCGGAGAGCGGGATCTCGTCCCAGGTGAGCTGGGGCTGGCCCATGTTCACCGAGGTCAGCCCGTTGCCCGCATCGCGCGCGGCCAGTTCGCCCCGGTCGGTGGTCAGCACCAGCGCGTCCTTGCCCGACTCGTCCATCAGGAAGCGCGCGATGCAGCGGGTGGCATTGCCGCAGGCCGCCGAGGTCGAACCGTCGGAATTGTAGAAGGTCAGGTGCGCGTCGCCCGCGCCCTGCGTGATCACCGCCAGCTGGTCGAAACCGACGCCGAAGTGCCGGTCGGCGATTCGCGTCACCAGCTCGGCCCCGGGCGCCCGGTCATGCAGACGTGCGTCGACGACGACAAAGTCGTTGCCTAGCCCATGCATCTTCATAAAGGGCAAACCGGAGTCTGGGTGCTGCGTCATGACTCGGGCATATAGCCGTGCCGGGGCGGTGAATCCAGTCCATGTGAAGAAAAGCGGTTTTTGGGGCTTGACCCTTGTTGCGCTCCCTTCTACGTAGGCCGCCGGAAGCGCCGACGGGGATTCCCCGAACGCATCTTCTGACCGCAATTTAAGTGGTTGATCCCGGTGGACCAATTGGCTTAGAGAGCGGCACGCGGACCGGCCAAGCCGATCCGACCAGAGAGTGGGCCGTTAGCTCAGTTGGTAGAGCAACTGACTTTTAATCAGTGGGTCGCAGGTTCGAATCCTGCACGGCTCACCACTCTTTCCGAAAGATAGCTGCCGCATGCTGGCTCCGGGCTTGCCTTGACCAGCCGATGGGCATGGGAAACGCGTCTTACCCCGTATTGCGGAACGCGCTGATGTTCTGTGGTCGGTGCGCGCTGACCTGTCTTGCCTGTCGGGCCGACTCGGTGATTCCGATGACCTCCACGCCCCGACTCTCAATCCCTGCCCGGGCCGCAGAGGGCGGCCGCGGGGCGCCGTGATCTCGAAAGAGGTTGGCGGGCCCCATGGCCCGCCACGTCGCCCTGGCGGGGCGCGTCAGGGCGTTACGGGTTTGCCGGATGTCGAGACGTGTCGCCAGATCGTGCGGGAGAGCGCGAAGGCGGAGAGGGCGAAGATCACCATCGCGATCGGCCGGTCCACGAGGTAGCCGAGGTCGCCGTCGGCGAGGATGACGGTCTGGCGGAAGGAGAGCTCGAAGCTCGGGCCGAGGACGAAGCCGATGATGAAGGTCACGAAGGAAAACCCGAGTGCCCGCATCAGGTAGCCGATGACGGCAAAGCCGACGACCAGCGGCAGGCCGAAGGTGCCAGAGGTCAGGAAGGCGCCGGTGAGACAGACGAGACCGATCGTCGGAAATACCACGAGGGCGGGTGCGCGCGCGGCCAGGGCGAAGATCCTCAGTCCGAAGTACCCGAGCAGCAGGTTGGTCCCATTGGCGATCACCATCGCGGCGAACATGGCGTAGACCAGCCGGCCCTGTTCCTGCATCAGGTGCGGTCCGGGCTGGATCCCGTGGACGATGAAGGCGCCGAGGATCAGGGCGGCGGCCACGTTGCCGGGGATTCCGAGCGACAGCAGCGGGATGAAGTTGGCACCGACCACCGAGCTGTTGGCGCTCTCGGTCGCGGCCACGCCCTCGATGTTGCCCTTGCCGAAGGTCTCCGGGTGTTTCGAGGCGCGGATGGCCGCGTTGTAGCCGATGAAGGCGGCGGCGCTGGAGCCGATGCCGGGCAGCGCGCCGATCCCGGTGCCGATGGCGGCCGAGCGCAGGATGGTGCGCAGGCAGGCCCGGTACTCGGCCCAGCTGAGCCGCTTGTCCTCGGGCCGTTCCGAACTGAGCGGCAGGTGGCTGTCCCCGGCGGCGCCGCGCAGGACGATGAGCTGTCGCAGGACCTCTGCCATCGCGAGGACCCCGATCCCGACGGCCGAAATGGGAAGGCCGTCCATCAGGTCGGGCATGCCGAAGATGAACCGGCTGGTGCCGCCCTCGGGGTCGAGGCCGACGGTCGCGAGGAGCAGACCGAGGAAGGCGGCGATCAGGCCCTTGAACATCGACTTGCCGACGAGGCTGGCGATGATGGTGAGGGCGAATACGATGACGGCCAGCATCTCGGTCGGGCCCATCCGGATGGCGATCAGGGCGAGCGGTGCCGAGACCGCGAAGAGCACGAAGTCCGACAGGGTATCGCCGGTGACCGAGGAGAACAGCGCCATCTTCAGCGCCTTCAGTCCCTTGCCCTGTTTCGCGAGGGGATGCCCGTCAAAGGCGGTTGCGGCGGCCTCGGGGGTGCCTGGCGTGTTCATCAGGATGGCCGAGACCGATCCCCCCACGGTGCCGCCCTTGTTGATCGAGACGAGGAAGGCGAGCGCGCCGACCGGGGTGAAGTAGTAGGTGAGGGGAACGGCAATCGCGATGGCGGTCAGGGCCGACAGGCCGGGGATCGCGCCGAAGAATTGGCCGATGAAGACGCCGGCGACGATCAGGACAAGCGTCTGGACGGTCAGTGCGTCGGAGAATGCGGTGATGACGGTATCAAGCATGGCGGGACCGATCAGGGCAGCGGAATGCCCAGCAGGACTTCGAAGAACCCCCAGAGCAGGAGCGGCGGACAAACGGCGGTCAGCAGGATCGCCCACCACGTTCTCTGCCCCATGAAGACGGTCAGGGCGCCGGTGATGAAGACGCCGCCGACCAGAAAGCCGACTGTCAGCATCAACGTGACGGACACCGCGAACAGGGCGAGGACGATCAGGGCCAGCCCGATCGTGGCGGGTTCGATCGGGGCGGGGGTGGTCCGGTCCGGTTCGAGGAACAGGCGGTGCAGGCACATCAGCGCGCCCAGCACCCCGATGGCGCCGACGGCCACGCGGGGCATCAGGTCGGGTGCGACGGTGACAAAGTCGTTCGGTTCTACCCAGGCCGGGATACCCCAGAGCCAGATCGCGAGGGCCAGCAGGCTGAGGCCGGCCCCCACGAGTGCTTCGAAGATGCGCAGGGTCATCGGAGCGCTCAGTTGGCCGCGGCTGCGGCGATCAGGCGCTCGTAGATCGCGGTCGATTCAGCCACGTTCTGCTTCAACTCGTCCGGGGTCAGCACCCTGGACGGAAAGCCCATCGTCCCTTCGACCATCGTGACCACTTCGGCGTTCTTCGCACCTTGCGAGAAGGCGTCGTAGAGCGCCTGGAAGATGTCGTCGGGAATGCCCTTCGGAACGAAGAACAGGAAGTAGGTCTCGTCGCCGACGTCATAGCCGAGTTCGTGGAACGTCGGAACGTCGGGCGAGGCTTCCAGCCGGTCCTTGCCTGCGGCGACAAGCACCTTCACGTCCTCGCCGAACCGCTGGTGGACACCCGCGCTCCAGCCCATGTCCATGTGTCCGCCCATGACGTCCTTCATGATCTCGGCGCCGCCTTTGGTCGGCACGATCTTCATGTCGTAGCCGTCCTGCGCGGACACGTAGGTCATGACGAGGTTCACCGCCGGGGAGGACGAGCCAAAGGACAGTTTCTCGCCTGCCTTGCCCGCCGCAGCCACGTCGGACCAGGAGTTGAAGGGCGAGTCCTTGCCGACCACCACGGCGTTCTGAAGCGCGGCGGCGGAGGTCAGGTAGTCGAAGGTATCGGCGTCGTACTTGACCGTGGCCGACGCGAGCGGCGCGTAGGAGAAGGTCGAGGTCACGGCCATGCCGATGGTGTAGCCGTCAGGCTTGGCGCTCATCAGCTTGGTCGCGGCGACGACACCGCCGCCGCCGGGTATGTTCTCGATGACGATGGGTTGCCCGAGGGTCGCCTCGGCTTCCTTTGCGATCAGGCGGGCCAGCGTGTCGGTGCCGCCGCCCGCGCCGAAGCCGACGAGGACCGTGATGGGCTTGTCGGGAAACTCGGCGAATGCAGGTGTGGCCAGCAGGCCAAGGGTCAGCGCGGTTGCGACACGGCGCACTGCACCCGCGAAATTCGTTTGGATCATGTCTTGCCTCCTCCTTGCAAGTGACGGCAAGCGTAGGACCCGCAGTCGACAATACCAAAATACAGGTTCGAAATGTCGGCCATACCGGTTTGCTATAGCCAATCGTTGTCCCAGAGCGCGATTTCGCTGGCGGGCCAGCGCCCGTCGCGGACCACTTCGCGCAGCACTTCGACGAGGATCTGCCGCACCGCGCGCACGGCATCGGTCATCGGACGATCCTTGGGCCATGTCAGCGAGATGGTTCGCCGGGCCTCGGGTTCGATGATCTTCCACGCGGCGAGGACATTCATGTTCCATCGGCTCCCCAGCAGGGCCCAGTTCATGATGGCATAGCCCAGGCCGGCCTCGAGCATCGAGTACATGACATGCAGCCCGGTGATCTCGTGGCTGGTGGTCAGCCGCACGCCCTCGGCCGCCGCGAGTTCCTCGATCGCGCGGCGCAGCACGACCCGCTTGTGGGTCTGGATCAGCGGGTAGTCGGGCAGCTGTTTCAGGGGCACCTCGCCGATCCGGGGTGACGTGCCATCCCACTTGCCCACGAGGTAGAGGTTCTCGTGGAAGAGGGACACCGCCTCGAGGTTCGGGATGTCCGCGGCATTGGGGACGAGCCCGAGGTCGCCGCGTCCGGACGACATGATGTCGCCGCTCTCAAAGCTCAGCCCCTCGACGATGCGCAGGGTGACGCGCGGCAGTTCGCGCGTCACCCGGGCGTAGAGCGGCGCGGCCAGCAGGTAGGCCGCGGTGAGGGGCAGAGCCACCATGACTTCGCCGCTTGGCGAGTCGTCACCGCCGCTGATGTCCGCCCTCGCGGACTCGAGCTGGCGCAGGATCGCCTCGGCGTGGCGGCCGAGCCGGATTCCCGCCGAGGTCGGTGTCACGCCCTTGTTGGTCCGCTCGAAGAGCTTCACGCCCAGTTCCGCCTCGAGCGCCGCGATATGGCCGGACAGCGCCGGTTGGGCGACGTTCAGCTTTCGCGACGCCGCCGAGAAGCCGCCCTCCCGAAGGACCGCATCGAAATATTGAAGCTGCCGCGAGTTCATGGCGCCTCCTCCCCTTGCGATATCAAAACCGTATGGAGGCCAGACACAAACTGTTTTTCGAGAATAGCCAGCGCCGGATCTAGCTTTCGCGGGCAAATACTCGGGAGGAGACAGATGAACCTTGGACGTGTCGTGCAGAGATCTGCGCGCTACTGGCCGCATGGCCTGGCTGCGGTCGACAAGCGGCGACGCCTGACCCACGAGGGGCTGAACGCAGAGACCGATCGCCTTGCGACCGGCCTTGTCGCGGCCGGTTTTCCCCCGGGCACGCATGTCGCGATGCAGGCCGCCAACTGCATCGAGATCCTCGCGACCGAGATCGCCTGCTACAAGGGCGCGATGGTCAAGGTCCCCGTCAATGCGCGCATCTCTGCCGAGGAAAGCGTGCATGTCATGAACGACAGCCAGGCGGAGATCATCATCGCGGGCCCGAAGCACGCGGCCGACCTTGCCGAACGTCGCGACCAGATGCCCCGCCTGAAGAAGATCATCGCCATTTCGGGCGATGCCGGGGACATGACCTATTCCGAGCTGCTGGACCTGGGCAGAACAGGGTTCGACAGCCTCGAAACCCGCGACTCCGACCTTGCGGTGCTGCATTACACCTCCGGTTCCTCCGGCGTGCTCAAGGCGGCGATGCAGAGCTATGGCAACCGCCGCGCCCTGCTGCGCAAGCAACTGGTGCGCCCGGGCCCCGAGGGTGGCCTTGGCATGACCATGGGCCATGTCGGCCCGATCACCCATGCCTCGGGCATGTCGATCCTGCCGACGCTCTACATGGGGGGCTGCAACGTCCTCTTCGACCGCTTCGATATCGAGGAATTCCTGACGACCATCGAGCGCGAGCGGATCAACCGGATCTTCATGGTTCCGACCATGGTGTCGCGCATCCTCGCGTCGGGGCTGATCGAAAAGCACGACCTGTCGAGCCTGAGCTCGGTGATCTACGGGGCCGCCCCGATGGCGCCCTCGGTGGTGGAAGAGGCGATGGACGCCTTCGGGCCCATCCTGTCCCAAGGCTATGGGGCGGGCGAGACGACATCGACGATCACCGTCCTCACCGCGCAGGACCACGTGGACGCGCTGGCCGGGGACCGCGCGCGACTGGCCAGCTGCGGGCGGAGCTATTTCGACAATGACGTGCGAATCCTGCGCGAGGACGGCAGCGAATGCGACCTTGGCGAAGCGGGCGAGATCGTCGTGCGCGGGCCCGACGTCATGATGGGCTATTGGAACGCCCCCGAGCTGACGGCCGAGGTCGTCAAGGACGGCGCCTACCATACCGGAGACGTCGCGACGCGCGACGACGAGGACTACATGTTCATCGTGGACCGCAAGAAGGACATGATCATCTCGGGCGGGTTCAACGTCTACCCGTCCGAGGTCGAGAAGGTGCTCTACAGCCATCCCGACGTTTTCGAGGTTGCCGTGGTCGGGGTGCCCGACCGCGAATGGGGCGAGGCGGTCAAGGCGGTTGTGGTGACGCGGAAGGGCGCGGAGGTCTCGCCGGATATCCTCGACATCTTCTGCAAGGAGAACCTGCCCGGCTTCAAACGCCCCCGCAGTTTCGATTTCACCGGCGAGCTGCCGAGAAACCCCAACGGCAAGATCGTCCGGCGCAAGGTGCGCGACGCGTACTGGGCCGACGCAGAGAGGAAAGTGTGATGCTGGACAACTCCCCGCAACGGGCCCGCGAACGTGCCATGTCCGACTTCCTCGGTGGCGAGGCCGCCCGCGCTGCCGCAGAGCCGCTGATCGATTTCCTGACCGGGGAAATCGCCGCGTTCGAGGCGGAGAACGGGATCGACTGGGATTCGCCGGTCGCGCATGACACGCTGCGCGAGGTCTGGAAGATGTCCGCGGCGCGCGGCTTCTATTCCTACCTCCTGCCGACGGAACTCGGGGGGCAGGGCCTCTCCGTGGCCGATATCTGCGCCGTCCGCGAGGCCGCGCTGATGACCGGATCAGTTCTCGCGGCGCATGTCCTTGGCGATCTCTCGGGGCCGCCGCGCGTGGGTCACCTGTTCAAGCAGGCCAGCCCGCATCAGGTCGAAACCTTCCTGCAACCCATCCAGACCGCCGACCTTGCCGTTTGCTTTGCGCTGACCGAGGCCGGGGCAGGCTCCGACGCCGCCGCGATCCAGACCCGGGCCGACAAGACGGCGGACGGCTACGTATTGAACGGGGTCAAGCGCTTCATCTCCGGCGGCTCCTTTGCCGATATCGCCATCGTGCTCGCGGTGACCGATCCCGAGGCGGGAGCGGGTGGCATTTCGGCCTTCTTCGTTGACCTGCACGCGCCGGGTGCCTCCAAGCGGAAGGATTACGAAGTGCTGTCGGGCAAGGGCGCCCATGCCGACCTCGTCTTTGAAAACGTCCACGTCCCGGCCGAGAACCTGATCGGCAGGGAGGGCACCGGCTTTCGCCTTGGCATGGCGCGGATCTCGGTCAACCGGCTGCTGCATTGTTCGACCATGATGGGTTTTGCCCGGCTCGCCCTGACGCTGTCGGTGGAGCGTGCCGGAGCGCGCCAGCAGTTCGGCCGCCCGATCGGGACGTTCCAGGCGATCCAGCATATGCTGGCCGACATGGCGACCGACCTCTATGCCGGGCGCGCGATGATGTTCGACGCGGCGCGGCGGCTGGATGCGGGGCACGATATCCGGGCCGAGGCCTCCATGTGCAAGCTGTTCTGCGCCGAGAACGGGTTCCGCATCGCCGACCGCGCAATGCAGGTGCACGGCGGTGTCGGTCTGCTCAAGGGCGGCCCGATCGAGTTCATCTTCCGCAACCTGCGCACCTTCCGGATCGTGACCGGCACCTCGGAGATCCAGAAGAACACCATCGCCAAGGCGCTGCTGGATCGGGCTGGCTGATGCCTGGTTTTCCCAAGCCACTTGCAGGGAAGCGGGTGATCGACCTCTCGCTTCTCTACCCCGGCCCGGCAACTGCCGCCACGCTGCGCACCTTCGGGGCAGAGGTGACGAAGATCGAGCCGCCGGCCGGGGACCCGACCGAGCGGCTTTTCCCGGATACGTACCGCAGCCTCAATCGCGGCAAGTCGATCCTGCGGCTGGATCTCAAGTCCGAGGAGGGCAGGGACGCGCTGGCGGAAATGGTCGCCGGAGCGGACGTGCTGGTCGAGAGCTTCCGGCCCGGTGTTCTGGCGCGGCTGGGGATCGGCGCGGACTGGCTCCATGCGATCCGGCCAAGCCTCGTCATCGTCTCGATCAGCGGGTACGGGGCCACCGGCCCCTACAGCCATCATCCGGCGCATGACCTGACGGTGCTGGGGCTCGGGGGATACTTCGGCCTTCCCTCGCAACTGGAACCGCAGGTGGTCCGTCCGAACATACGTCTTGCCGATGCGCTGACCGTGAACGCGGCCAGCCTTGCGGCGCTGGCCGCGATTGTCGAGGCGGACCGCACCGGCGAAGGGCAGATCGTGGATACCTCGATCTTCGATGCCACCGCCGCCGCCAGCCTGACGATGTCGCTCTCCAAACGGCAGCCTGACACGACCCCGGCGAGCCAGCCGCAGGTGATGGCGGATAGCGCCCTCTACTCGTGCCGGGACGGAAGGTTCGTGGCCATTGCGACCTTGGAGGATCATCTCTGGGCGGAATTCGTCTCGCTGGCGACGGGCGAAGACCATCCGCTGCGCGCTGAGACCTATGCAACCCGGCGGGGCCGGGATGCGGACAAGCCGGAACTGGCGCGGCTGCTGGCCGAGCTGTTCGCGACGCGCGACCGGGAAGACTGGATCTTGGTGTTCGCCTCTGGCCGGGCGCCTGTGGTGCCGGTTTGGCAGGGTTCGGAGGCGCTGGAAGATCCGCACCTCGCTGCGCGCGGGGCCGTGGCCAGATGGACGGATGACCGGGGCTCGTTCGGATTTCCGACCTTCCCCGCAGTGTTCAACGGGTGCCGGGAGGACGGGGAGGCTCTGTCGACCGAACCTGCCGAGCGCGGAGATGTCTTGAAAAGGGAAATGGCGTCGGGGTCCACGGGGTAGCTGCACGACCAGCCGCCGGCCCCGTCTGTCGGGGCGTGGACCTTGCCATCTCCCTGCCGGTCAGGCCCGTTCGGGCCTGACCGTTTTCGCATTTGCGTCCAGCAGAGATCAGACCCGCAGCAGCGTCTTGATGGCCCGGCGTTCGTCCATGGCCCGATAGCCCTCGGCCACGTCCTCCAGCGGAATGTGAAGGTCGAACACCTTGCCGGGGTTGATCTCGCGCCGCAGCACCTGGTCGATCAGATCGGGCAGAAAGCGACGGACCGGGGCGGGGCCGCCGAGCAGCTTGCGCTGGGCAAAGAACAGCTCCTGCCCGTCGAAGGTGACGCCGTGGGGGACGCCGACGAAACCGATGGAGCCGCCCGGGCGGGCGCCGTACATGGCCTGCTTCATCGAGGTTTCGGTGCCCACGCATTCCATCACCGCATCGGCCCCGACACCATCCGTCAGCTCAAGGATCTTGGCGATCCCTTCCTCGCCGCGCTCGGTCACGATGTCGGTCGCGCCGAATTCGAGCGCGAGGTCTTGCCGCGACTTGTGGCGCGACATGGCGATGATGCGGTCGGCCCCCATCTGCTTCGCGGAGAGCACGGCCATCAGGCCGACGGCGCCGTCGCCCACGACCGCGACGGTCATGCCAGGTTTCACACCGGCGGCATCGGCGGCGAAGTAGCCTGTCCCGTAGACATCGGACACCGCGAGGAGCGAGGGGATCAGGTCCTCGTCGGGTTGTGCAGGCAGGGCGACGAGGGTGCCGTCGGCCAGCGGAACCCGCGCGATGGGGGCCTGCGCGCCGGTCATGAACTCGCGCTGCTGGCAGGACGACTGGAAGCCGTGGTTGCAGTGGGGGCAGGTGTTGTCGGACAGGACGAAGCTGCCGACGACGAAGTCACCGGGCTTGACCGAGGTCACGTCGTCGCCGACCGCCTCGACGACACCGCAGTACTCGTGGCCCATCGCCTGCGGCTGATCGACCGGTTGCAGGCCGCGATAGGGCCAGAGGTCGGACCCGCAGACGCAGGATGCGGCAAGGCGGATGACGGCGTCGGTGGGTTTCTGGATGGTCGGCTCGGCGACGTCTTCGAAACGGACGTCGCCCTTGCCGTAGAGCATGGTGGCTCGCATGACTGTCTCCTGGATGGATGGCCCGACAAGGCGGGCAGGAACAAGCCCGGCGCTGGCATCTCCGAGTCCCGCCGGGTTCGCGCGGTGTCATACCGGAGTGCACTCTGACGGATTAGGCGATGATTGATGATTGCGATTATGCTGGGAATTCATCAATCGCACCGCGCGCCTTGACCGCGACGGGGAAGACTGCCGTTGTCGAACGAGGGGAGCAACGCCATATTGGTGCACCCCGCGGTGGCAGAAGGATCGGGACGGATGTCAGGGGAACGCAATGATTTTCTCGGGGCGCTCGGGCGATGGCTGGTCGACACCGGGCCCCGGACCGAACGCGCCTGCGACCTGTTCCGTGGCTTCTGCGCGTGGCTGGTGGAGCAGGGGCTCCCGCTGTCACGCGCCTCGATGGGGCTGGAGATCTTGCACCCGCTGGTGACCGGGCGGCAGATGATCTGGAGTGCCGAGGGCGTCCGGGTGCAGACGGCGCAGCGCGGGATCCGGTCCGAGAACGACTACGACACCAGCCCCGTGCGACTTGTCGACGAGACGGGGCACTCGTTTCGGCGCAGGCTCGACGGGCCGCAGGCCGACTACGGTATCCTCGAGACCCTGCGCCTTGCGGGCGGGACAGACTACGTGATCTTTCCGCTGCCCTTCCTCGACCAGAACCGCACCGCCTTTGTCTCGTTCACGACGCAGGCGGGGGGAGGGTTTTCCGACGATGCGATCGGACAGCTGGAGGACGCGATCCGGGCCTTCAGCCCCTGGGTCGAGCGCGACAACCTCAGAAGCGCGGCCCTCGATCTGCTGGGAACCTACGTGGGGCCAAGCACAGGGCGGCGCATCTACGAAGGCAAGGTCGAGCGCGGTCAGGCCGAGTTCATGAAGGCGGTGATCATGATGGCCGACCTGCGAGGCTATACGCGCTATGCGGACACCCATCCGCTGAGCGTGGTGCTGCGCGACCTGAACGAATGGTTCGGCCTCATGGTGTCGGCGATCACGGGGGCGGAGGGCGAGGTGCTCAAGTTCACCGGCGACGGCTTGCTGGCCGTCTTCCCGGTGACGGAGGGGCGCGTGGACGACGCGCTCGCGGCCAGCGTTTCGGCGGCCCGGGCCGCCGTGCATTCGGTCACCATCGCCAATCTCGAACGCGGCGCGCTGGGCGACGGGCACTTCCAGTTCGGGATCGGGGTGGACGCCGGCGAGATCGCCTATGGCAACGTGGGTTCGCCCAATCGGCTGGATTTCACGGTGATCGGCCCGACCGTCAACCGCGCCAGCCGCCTTGTCGAAAGGTCCAAGACGCTCGACGTGCCGGTGCTGCTGTCCGACGCCTTTGCCTCGCAGGTGGGGCCGCTTGGCCTGCGCGACCTCGGGCAGCACAAGCTGCGCGACCTCGGGCAGCCGCGCACGCTCTACACGATTGCCTGAGCGCCGGTCCTAGCCGCGATACCTGAGCGCTTCCAGGATCAGGGCAAAGGCCGGGGAGGCTTGCCGGCGCGACGGGTAGTAGAGGTGGTAGCCGGGAAAGGGCGGCGACCATTGCTCCAGCACCGGTTCCAGCCGCTTTTCCTCGATATGCCGCTGCAGGTGGTAGTCGGGCAGGCAGCACAGCCCGCGCCCGTCGATGGCGGCCTGAATGATCACGTCTACATCGTTCGTCGTCAGCTGGCCCTCGACCCGCACGTTCAGCGGTTTTCCGTCCTGTTCGTATTCCCAGGGATACAGGCCCCCGAGCGTCGGCAGCCGCAGGTTGATGCAGTTGTGATCGGTCAGGTCGTGGGGCGTCTGCGGGCGCCCGTGCCGCGCAAAGTAGTCGGGCGCGCCGACCGTCAGCATCCGCAGATCCGGGCCGATGCGCAGGGCGATCATGTCCTTCTCGACGCTCTCGCCAAGCCGCACGCCCGCGTCGAAGCGTTCTTCCACGATGTCGGTCATCTTCTGATCGACCGAGATCTCGAGCTGCACGTCCGGGTGCTCGGCCAACACCGGCGAGAGGCGAGGCCAGAGAATCTCGATGGCGGCGTGGCGAGAGCTGGTGATGCGGACGTGGCCCGCAGGCTTGGAGCGCATGTCGTTCAGGCTGGACAGGCGCGCCTCGATGCCGTCGAAGGCGGGGCGCAGGGTGGCCGCCAGTTGTTCGCCCGCGAGGGTCGGCGACACGTTCCGCGTGGTGCGCGTGAGCAGGCGCAGGTCCAGCCGCTCTTCCAGCCTCTTGACCGTGTGGCTGACCGAGCTCTGCGAGGTGCCGAGCCGCGCCGCCGCACGGGTAAAGCTGCGCTCCTCGCAGACCACGAGAAACGCCATGAGGTCGCCCAGTTCCTCGCGCTTCATTGATGATTCAGCGGCATGAAACCGTCCCGTTTGCATCTTCCTGCCAGAATAGTCTGACCGATCCGAGGTCGGGTCAAGGCAGCTGCAACGGGGCGGGTGCGGATCGCCGATCACAAGGCCGACAGGCGAGCCGCACAGGTTTTCAGCTAGGCCGAAGGGCGGTTAGCCGAGGTAGTCCGCGTCCGGGACATGCTCGAACCAGTCAGTCGACCGGCCATCGACGCGCTCGGCAATGGCCACGTGGCTCATCGCCTTGGTGTCGCTGGCGCCATGCCAGTGCCGCTCGCCCGGGGCAAACCAGACGGTATCGCCGGCCTGCACCTGCTGCTTGGGCTCTCCCTCCTTCTGCACCCAGCCGAGGCCCGTCAGGATATAGAGAAGCTGGCCTGCCGGATGGCTGTGCCACGCGGTGCGGGCGCCCGGGGAAAAGGTCACGATCGCCGAGCCGGTCCGCCCGGTGCCTCGACCTCGAAGTACTGGTCGATCCGGACCGGACCGGTGAAGGTCGTCGCCGGGCCGAGGCCGGAGGGTTGATCTGCATTCCTGAGGATCTTCATCGCGCTACTCCTTCGATTGCCCGGCGGAGATAGCCCGTGCCGCCCGCGAGGATTAGGCCGCGCCGGGGTATTGCCCTGATGTCGAAGGTTCATGAACCGCGATTGGCCGTGGGCGCCGGGGCGGCGAAACCCCTAGCGCAGACGCGACCATGCTGCCGAGAGGCGCCCGGCGGCGCGTGCGGAGAGCGGCAGGTCGGCGCCCTTGTCACGCAGGTAGACTAGGTGATCCCGGTCGTTGGGATTGTACTTGCGGTGATGCACCAGCTTGGTCAGCTGACGGACGTTCTTCCAGCGCGAGGCGCGGAAACGCGCGATGTCGAAGATCTCGGCATAGGTCCCGATGGTGCCTTCGGCCTCGGCGATCAGGAGGAAGCGGCCGCACTTGCCGCACCGCCCGCAGTTCTGGAACGCGCCGGGGTCGGACTCGGTGCAGATGTCCAGATGCTCCAGATGGATCGGCGTTGCCATGTAGGCGAGAGTCTTGTCGAGGCGGGACATGGCGCTGTTGGACGAGATCAGCGCGAAATCCCGTGTCGACAGGGCGGGAAGCAGGATCGGGTCGGCGGTCGCCGAGTCCCATGTGGTGCCCCCGTGGATCCCCGAGTAGGCGAAGGTCGAGGAGTAGAGGTAACTCTCCACGAGATCCTGCAGCACGAAGGCGGCAGAGGCATTGCGGACAGTGTGGGTCTTGACGAAGCCGGTCCGGAACAGGGTGGTCAGGTTGCTGCGGATCTGGAGGATCGGCAGCCCCTCGCTCTTTGCAACCTGCTCGGACCTCGCGAAGCGGTGGTTGAACAGGTCGATAAACTCGTTCAGCTACCCCGCCGCGCCGACATCGTGAAAGACCAGCCTAGAAATCCGCTGAGCCTCTGGCACCTCGGGCCTGCGGTTCGCGTCAGGTCGCGATGCGTGCGTTGATCCAGTTGAGGATGTCCGTCAGGACGATCTCCCGGCCGAGGTCGGCCAGCAGGTCGTGCACATGGCCGTCGTAGAGGCGCAGCGTCTTGTCCTTCGATCCCGCGTCACGGACGAATTGCTCGCTGCCTGCCGGCAGTGTCGCGCGGTCTGCCGTGCCATGCAGGATCAATACGGGCAGGGTGATCTGGCCAAAGCTCCGCTCCAGCCGTTCGTTGGCGCGGGTCAGGGCCGCCACCGTCGCGGCGGGCTGCGCCTCGTTCAGGATCATGGGGTCGGCCTCCAGTGCGGCGAGCGCCTCTGGGTCGCGGGTGAAGTCGCGGTTCTTCAGCTTCAGCACCGGCAGGCGGGGCGCGACACGGCTGATCGCCTTGACGAGGTTCAGCACGAGTTTGGGCGCGGGGACGCGATAGGCGAAGCTCTCGCAGATCAGCCCCGCCAGTTCCGCCGGGTGGTCGAGGGCGTAGGTGGTCGAAACCACGCCGCCGGCGCTGTGGCCCAGCAGGAACAGGGGAAGTCCACGGTCGCGCGACTTGGCGAGCCGGATGGTGGCATCGACGTCGGCCACGTAGTCGGCAATGTCCTCGACGTAGAACCGGGGCCCGTCGGAGCGGCCCCGACCGCGCAGGTCGAGCGTGTAGACCGCGAGACCGGCATCGACCAGCTTCTCGGCGGTGGCGATGTACTGGCCCCCGTGCGAGTTCACCCCGTGGCAGATCACCACGATGGCGCGGGGCGTGGCCGTCGGCCGCCACGACCGCACGAAGATGCGCAGATGGCCGGGCTGGGGCAGACGTTCTTCGAGGTAGGTGTGGGCAAGGTGATGTGTCATCGGAGCTCTCACTGGCTGGAGGGTGAAACAGGGCGGCGCGGGGGAGGAACGCGCCGCCCCGGGCGGGCGGCCGGCAGGCTGGGACGGGACCGGCCGCCCCCGTGGTCAGGCGGCTGCCGCCGCCTTCACCGAGTCTTCCCGGATGAAGGCCAGCAGGTCGGCGTTGAACGCGTCCTGATGGGTCTGGGCGAACCCGTGATCACCCCCGGGATAGATCTTGAGCGTGGCATTCTTCAGGATCTCCGCCGATTTCAGCGCCGAGGCCCCGATGGGAACGATCTGGTCGTCGTCGCCGTGGGCCACGAGAACGGGGATCTCGATCTTTTCGAGGTCGGCGGTGTAGTCCACCTCGCTGAACTCGCGGATGCAGTCGAGCTGGCCCTTGAGGCCGCCCATCATGCCCTGCTGCCAGAAGCCCATCCGAACGCCTTCCGAGATCACGCCCGCCGGGCGGTTGTAGCCGTAGAAGGGCAGGGTGAGGTCCATGTAGAACTGCGACCGGTCGTCGTAAGTGCCCTTGCGGATGCCGTCGAAGACCTCGAGGGGCAGACCGCCTGGGTTGCCTTCGGTTTTGACCATCAGGGGCGGCACCGCGCCCAGCAGGACGGCCTTGGCGACGCGGTCGGTGCCGTGGCGGCCCATGTAGTGCGTGATCTCGCCACCGCCGGTCGAATGCCCGACGAGGATCAGGTCGCGCAGGTCCAGCGCCTCGATCAGCTCGGCGAGGTCGTCGGCGTACTGATCCATGTGGTTGCCCTCCCATGTCTGGGTCGACCGGCCGTGGCTGCGGCGGTCATGGGCGATGACGCGGTATCCCTCGCGGCCGAGGAATACCATCTGCGCGTCCCAGGCATCGGCCGACAGCGGCCAGCCGTGGGAGAAGAGGACAGGCTGGCCGGAGCCCCAGTCCTTGTAGAAGATCTGGGTGCCGTCCTTGGTGGTGATAAGGGGCATTGGTCTCACTCCTGTTGGGTTGCTTGGTCAGATCGGCGTGGCGCGGGTAAAGCCCGCGATCAGCCCGGAGATCATCTCCGGGTGTTGGTGCTGCGGGCCGTGGCCGGCCTCGGGGATGGTGAAGATGTGGAGGGTCGGCCAGTCACGGTTCAGGGCGTGCCAGTTCTCCACCGGAAAGACGATCTCGTGGTCGCCCGAGATGACGAGAACGGGCAGGTCGGTCTGGCGGAAGAAGGCGGCGTAGCGACCCTCTGGATCGGAAAAAGCGGCGTCCGGGGTGCTTGAAGCCTGCAGGATCGACATGAAGGTCTCGGGCGGGATCGGCGGGCTGCGGTCGGCACTGCGCGAGGCGATCCGGGCATGAGAGGCGCGGGCGGCGGCGCGGCTGGCGGCCGAGGCCGGTTCGAAGAACAGGACGGTCTCGTCCTCGAGGTCGTTCACCGGCTTGAGCGCGTGTTCGTAGAAGACCGGCTGGATCCCGTGCGGCTGCGGGCCCGGAGGGGCGGTGCCGATGAGGATCAGGTGGCTGAGCCGGTCACAATGTTCGGCGGCAAAGACCTGAACGCCGAACCCGCCCAGCGACCAGCCGCCAAGGGCGAAGGTGTCGAGACCGAGTGCATCGGCAAGGTCGAGGATGTCCTGCGCCATGTCCTGCCGGATGTAGGAGGGCGTGCCGGTCGACTGTCCGAGGCCGGAATAGTCGAAGGTGGTGACGGTGAACGCCTGCGCCAGCCCGTCGAGGAAGGCCGGGTCCCAGCTGTCCATCACGCCGCGAAAGCGCAGGGCGAGGACGAGGTGGGGGCCGGTGCCGATCTGCCGGTAGGCAAGGGTGCGGCCACGGCTCTCGACGAACCTGGTGGGTACGTCCGTAGCGGTAAAGTGTGTGACGATCTGGTCCATTGGGGTCTCCTTTTCGGGGGTCAGGGTCTGGGAACGAGGGGGAGGAGGTCGGCGGTGGTCAGCACCGCGTGGGCATAGCTCGGGGCGTTGATCTCGTGGGCGGCGTGCATGGCCTCGGCCGAGAAGGCGGCGGTGGCGTCCCGCACGAGGGTGACGTGGTAGCCGAGGTCGACGGCGGCGCGGGCGGTGCCCTCGACGCAGGTATTGGCGATGAGGCCGACGAAGATCAGGCGATGCGCGCCCAGCTGCTTGAGCCGGTAATCGAGGTCGGTGTTGGCAAAGCCGCTCGCGGTCCAGTGCTCCTGCGCCACCACGTCGCCCGGGTGCGGGGCGTAGTCGGGGTGCCATTCGCCACCCGTCGTGCCGACCTCGAAGAGCCGGATCCGCGCCGCGCCAAGCTGGTAGGGCGTCGGGTGGTCCCAACCGCTGAAGTCGCCCTCGCGGTGGCGGTGATGCGGAGCGATGACCACCGGGATCCGGGCGCGGCGCACGGCGGCGAGGATCGTCACCAGATTGGCATGAAGCGAGACATCGGTGGCGACCGCCTGCAGTTGCGGCCAGAGCTTGCCGCCCTCGGACAGGAAATCATTGTAGGGATCGAGAAACACCAGCGCGGTGTCTGCGGCGTGGTAGGTCGGGCTGTCCTGGGTCATCGGATCGTCTCCCTCTTCCTGCGCGTTTCAGCGTCTTGGGAAGAGGGTGACCCAGGGTCAGGTTTCGATCCATTGTACGGAGGGGTTCCGCACTCACACCTTGGTATGAGTGGGCGAGCCGTTTTCACAGAGCGGCAGCCGGACCACGAAGCGCGCGCCGGCACCTTGGGCGGTCTCGACCCCGATGCTGCCGCCGCAGTCGCGCAGGATGCTCTGTGCGATGGCCAGACCCAGCCCCATGCCGCCCGGCTTGGTGGTGAAGAAGCTGTCGAAGATCCGCGCCCGCGCCTCCTCGGGAATGCCGGGGCCGTTGTCCTCGACCTCGAGCCGTGCCTCGTCGCCCTCGGTCGCGGTGCGAATGGTCAGGGCCGGTCTGGCGCTGCCTGCGCCGCTCATCGCCTGCAGCGCGTTGAGGGCGAGGATGACGACCACCTGCTGAAGCTGGACCCGGTCCGCCTGCACGACGGGAGAGTCGGGCGACAGCCGCGTCGCAAAGCTCACACCCGCGTCCCTGATCTCGTGCTGCAGGAAGGTGGCCGCATCGCGGATTATGGCGTTCAGCGAGACGGGGAGCCGTTCGGGCGGGACGCCGGAAGCCAGCGTGCGCACCCGCTTGACGATCTCGGCGGCGCGCTGCGCGTCCGAGATGATCCGCTCGGTCAGCGCCCGCACCTCGCCAAGGTCGGGTTCCTCGCGCGAGAGCCAGCGCATGCCCGCTGCGCCGTTGGCCGCGATGGCGCCGAGCGGCTGGTTCACCTCGTGCGCGATCGAGGCCGAAAGTTCGCCCAGCAGCGCCACCCGCGAGGCATGGGCCATCTCGGTCTGCATCCGCGCCAGCGCCTCCTGCGCGGCAACGCGCTCGGTCAGGTCGATGACGCCGATCAGCAGGGTGCCTTTGTTCATCGTGTCCGGCGGAAAGCAGGCGGTGAAGAGCGCCGGAAACTCGACGCCGTCAATGGTGCGCAGCCGGGTTTCGGTCGCGTAGTTCTGCGCCCCGGTGACCGCGGCCACCACGGAGGCGGCAAAGACAGGCGAGCTGGCCTCGGGCCAGAACGGCTCGACGCTGGTCAGCAGCGCCTGCTTGTCGCCGCGCCCGAACAGCGCGACGGTCTGGTCGTTCACGTCGATGACGCGGGTCGCGCGCATCATCTCGCGCACGAACTCGGGATGGGCCGCGAAATGGGCCGGCCAGTCGGTGATCGCGCCGGTTTTCCGGAGCCGGTAGAGCATTTCGCCCACCGGGTAGAAGTCCAGTTCCCAGAACGAGGCGGCCATCGCCTGGAACAGGTTGCGATAGCGGTGCTCGCTCTTGCGCAGGGCCTCTTCGGCGGCGCGGGCGAGGGTGATGTCATGCCCGATTTCGAGGATCTCCAGCCCGCCATCGACCAGCTGCCAGTGCAGCCGGATGGTGCGGGGCGATCCGTCGGCGGCGGTCCGGGTCACCTCGCCCCGCCATTCTCCGGTAGGGTCGAGCAGCGCCGGGTCCCACGCGGGATCCCCGGCAAAGACCTCGTGGCCCGCAAGGCCAGCGACTTCGGCGCGGGGGCGGCCGTAGAGCCGTTCCGCCGCGGCGTTCCAGGTCAGGATGCGCCCGTCGCGGCCGCGCAGGACGAGGCACTCGGGGACAAGGTCGAAGAGACTCCCCAGCGCGGTTGACGCGCGGGGGGTCAACAGCTCACTCCCCGAGGACCCGGCCGACACAGTCGATCAGTTCCTGCGAGTCGAAAGGCTTGCGCATGAAGCATGCCGCCCCGATGGCCTCGGCCTCCGGGCGGAAGCGGTCCTCGGTCCGTCCGGTGATCAGCACCACGGGCGTGGTGATGCCCGACGCCACCAGCTGGCGCTTGAGCTCGATGCCGGTGATGCCCGGCATCTGGATGTCTGAGATGATGCAGTCGACCCTGTCCGCGAGACCGGAGGCCAGGAACGCCTCGGCCGAGTCGAACCCGGTGGCGGCGTGGCCCAGAGACCGGACAAGGCTCAGCAGGGCGACCCGGAATGAGCTGTCGTCGTCGACGATGGCGAATTGAGACTGTGCGAGCACCCCGGGACCTTCTGAAAGCGTACAATTGGCTGTGTTCCTTCCAAGACGAATGCCACAACACGGCCCGCGGGGTAATCATACACTGGTGTTATCGGGACGCCTCCGCTCCCAGCCCGAGGGCGTCGGCCATTCTCACCAGCTCGGGCAGGGTGCGCGCGCCCATCTTCTTCATCGCCGCGCCCCGGTGGATCTTGACGGTCACCTCGCTCAGGCCCAGTTCGCCCGCCACCTGCTTGTTCAGCAGACCACGGGTGACCAGCGCCATCACCTCGCGCTCACGCGGGGAAAGGGTTTCAAAGCGGGTGCCGATGCCCGAGACCTCTTCTTCCCGCGCGCGACGGGCCCGGTCCCTCTCGAGCGCGGCGGCGACCGCGTCCAGCATGTCCTGATCGCGGAACGGCTTGGTGAGAAAGTCGACGGCGCCCGCCTTCATGCCGCGTACCGTCATCGGGATATCGCCATGCCCGGTCATCAGCACCACGGGCAGGTGAATCCCGCGCTCCTCCAGCTGCCCCTGCAGGTCGAGCCCACTGACGCCGGGCAGACGGATGTCCAGAAGCAGGCAGCCTTCGACATCCGGCCGCTCGGCCGCGAGGAAGGTGGCGACGGAGTCGTGCAGGCTGGTCGACAGCCCGACCGAGCGCAGCAGGCTCGACAGGGCGAGGCGCATGGAATCGTCGTCGTCTAGGATGTGGACGAGGGGCGAGGAATGCATGGTGGGAACCGCTGGGGGCGATCTGGAAAAACGAAGGTCTGAAACGGGTCTGAACGGGAACGGGTTACGATTCGGCCCGAATTCTACGGCGGTTGAGGCAAATGGATAGAATGAAAGTCATCTTTGCGATGGGGGGCGGCGGAAACTGGCGCCGCCCCGCAGGGTTCAGGCGGCTTCGGCGGCGAGTGACCGCGAGCTGCGCGTGGTGAGCAGGGCGGCGACGGCCAGCAGGGCGGCGACGACCATGACCAGCGCCATCGGCAGGGCGCTGTCCTTGCCCGCCAGACCCACGAGGGGCGAGGCGATGGCGCCAAGGCAGAACTGCAGCGCGCCCAGCACCGCCGAGGCGGTCCCGGCGCTGCGCGGCACCTGCGAGATCGCCAGCGCGCTGGCGTTGCCGAGGATCAGGCCGAGCGAGGCGACCGTGACGAAGAGCGCGGGCAGGGTGAGCACGGCTCCGGCCCCGGCGAGCACGCAGAGCAGTGTGCAGAGCGCCCCGATGGTGTTCGCCACGATCCCGATGGACGTCAGCCGCGCCGGGCTGACGCGGCTGACCAGCTTGGCCGACACCGCGCTGGCAAGGACGATCCCAATGGCGTTCAGGCCGAAGGCCAGCGAGTAGGCCAGCGGTGACAGGCCCAGAACGGTCTGCATCACGAAGGGCGAGGCCGAGATATAGGCAAACATCACCATGAAGGCGAAGCCGACGGTCAGCGTGTAGCCCAGATAGAGCCGATTGCCGCAGACTGTCTTCATCCCCTGCCGCAGCCCTGCCATCCCGCCTTCGCTGCGGTTTTCGGGCGGGAGGGATTCGTCCAGCTGGCGCAGGGTGCCGAGAAAGGCGAGGACGGAGAGGCTGGCGACCACAACGAAGACGGCGCGCCACCCGGCCAGCGACACGATGCCGGTGCCGATGATCGGAGCCAGCACCGGGGCCAGCCCGCCGATCAGCATCATCACCTGGAACAGCCGGGCCGAGGCGGTGGCGTCCGACGTGCGGTCAGAGATGATCGCGCGGGCGAGCACCACCCCGGCGCCCCCGCCGAGGCCCTGCAGGAACCGCAGGGCGATCAGCGAGTCGACGCCCGGCGCCACGGCGCAGAGATAGCCCGAGACGATGGCGAGCCCGGTGCCGAGCAGGAGCGGGCGGCGGCGGCCGAAACGGTCGGAGAGGGGACCGATCAGCAACTGGCCGAGGGCGAGGCCGATCAGGAAGCTGGTCAGGGTCAGCTGGATGGCCGAGGCCGAGGTGGCGAGATCGCCCGCCATCAGCGGAAAGCCGGGGAGGTACATATCCGTCGCGAGGGGCGCGACAGCAGAGAGCAGGGCGAGCACGAAGATCGCGGGCGTGCCCAGCCCGCGCGTGTTGGGAGTGGAGTGGCGCATGAAATGCTCCGGGGGACTTGCAATGAGAGTGACCGCCGGCGCGGGGGAGGCTGCCGGGGCGGGTGAAACAGGGTGAACCGTAATACGGTACAGTGCACTGCAAATAGATAAGCGCAACGAGTTGCCTTGTCAACTTTGCCATGCCCGTGCCCCTCCGAGGGTCATGAAACGGTATTGCATCTTGGGGAATGGGGACCGCCGCGCGGCCCGTTCAGTCGTTGCGCAGACGCCAGCGGAAGTTGCGCCAGACGACGTAGGCGCACAGGAACAGCGTCAGGCCGATGCCGATGAAGACGATATGCTCGGTCCGGTGTGCACCGCCAAACAACCAGACCAGCGCCTGGCCCACGACATGCCCGACCGAGGTGAACACCACCGACCAGCAGAGCGCGGCACCCGCCGCGATCAGCGCATACTCACCGGTCCCGATGCGCGTCTGCGCAAGTGTCAGGGGCCCGGCGATACGCAGGCCGGGCACGAAACGGGTGATTGCGGCGATCCGCCGTGGCGCGCGGTCGACCAGACCCAGCAGGCGGCCCATCCGGCGGTGTTCGCGCAGTTTGCGGACCAGAGCGTTCTCGCGCATGCGCCGTCCGAGCAGGAAGTAGAACATGTCCGAGCAGAAGGCCCCGGCGGCCACGACCGCGATCACCTGCCAGAGGATCAGCAGGTGTCGGTGGGCAAGGACGCCCCCGGTGACGGCAAGCGTTTCGCCTTCGAGAAAGCAGCCGGCGAAGAGGGCGAAGAGGCCGTAATGCGCGACCAGCGCGTCGATGTCATGCATCGCGCGCGCCGGGATTGGGTCGCATCGGGTCCGCGGGTCGGGTCATGGGGCCTGCTGTTGCCGGATCGGGCTGTCTGATGGATAGCCCGATCCGGGGCCCGGCACCAGCCGCCGCTCAGAGCGCGGAGATCATCAAGGCAGTGATCGTGGACATGAAGACCGCCGCCAGCGCGCCGAGGAGCAGGGGACGCCCCCCCTTGAGGCGCAGGCGCCGGACGTGGGTTTCCAGCCCCATCGCGCCAAGCGCCATCGTAAGCATGAAGGCCGAGGCCAGTTGGAACCCGGAGACCAGCGCGTCGGGCAGGGGCACGACCGAGTTCACCGCGACCGCCGCGACAAAGCCCAGCACGAACCAGGGCACCGGCGCCTTGGCGGTGGTTTCACCGCCGTTGCCCCGCCGCGACAGCAGGCCGAGGCCAAGGATCAGCGGGGCGAGCATGGCGACGCGGCTCAGCTTGGCGACCGTCGCGGCCTCGCCCGAGACATCGCCGTTGGCGAACCCGGCGCCGACCGCCTGCGCAACCTCGTGGATGCTGGCCCCGGCCCAGAGGCCATAGGTCTGGGCATCGAAGCCGAGCGCCGAGGCGAGGAAGGGGTAGGAGATCATGGCGATGGAGCCGAATATGGTCACGCAGGCGATGGAATAGGCCACGTCCTCGTCCGATCCGCGCGTGACGGTGTTTGTCGCCAGAACGGCCGAGGCCCCGCAGACCGACGTGCCTGCCGCGATCAGCTCGGCAAGGCTCCGGTCCACGCCCAGCAGGCGACCCGCCGCCTTGGTGAAGAGGAAGGTCGCCAGCAGGCCCGCCGCCACCACGGCAAGGCCGGTCAGCCCGACCTCGGCCAGCTGGTCAAAGGTGACACGAAAGCCCAGCAGCACGATACCGGTCCGCAGCACGGGGCGCAGCGCCAGCGCGAGACCCGGCTGGAACATCGCGGGCACCTCAACCGAGTTGCGCGCGGTGATGCCGATGACCAGCGCCACGACCATCGGGCTCAGCAGGACCGACCCGACCAGCCCCGCGACGAGGAAGCCGACCAGCGCGAGGCCCGCCGCGAGGACGAGGCCGGGAAGCGGCTGGAGCAGCGGGTGAGGGGCGGAGGGCGCGAGAGAGCGGTCAGCGTGGTCGGTCATCGGGGTGGTCCTTAACGAGTTAGCTTGGAGATACGCCGTCGCCTTTCATCAATCCAAACGAATGTTCTTGTTTGAATGTTCGATTCAGTCGATCATTCCGGAATGACGCTCGATCAGATCCGTATTTTCCTCTGCGTGGCAGAGCACAGCCACGTCACCCATGCGGCGCGCGAGCTGAACCTCACGCAGTCGGCGGTCTCGGCCGCCATCGCCGCGCTGGAGCGGCAGCACGATGTGAGGCTCTTCGATCGGGTCGGGCGCGGGATCGTCCTGACCGACGAGGGCGCGGGGTTTCTCGACACGGCGCGGGCGCTCATGGCGCAGGCCGACACCGCGCGGCTGGTGCTGGAGGACCTCGCCGGAACGCCACAGGGCCATCTGCGCATCTTCGCGAGCCAGACGGTCGCCGCCTACTGGCTGCCCTCGCGCCTGATGACCCTGAACCGCGATTTTCCCCGCGTGCGGATCTCGCTGACCATCGGCAACACCTCGGGGGCGGCGCAGGCCGTGGGCGAGGGGTCTGCCGACATCGGCTTCGTCGAGGGCGACCTGCCGCCATCGGACCTCAGGCGGCTGGTGGTGGCGCAGGATGAGCTGGTGCTGGTCATGGCCCGCGATCATCCGATGGCGCGCAAGCCGCAGTACACCGCCGGGGACTATCGCGCGCTGAACTGGCTGATGCGCGAGCCGGGGTCCGGCACGCGAACGGTATCGGAGGCGCACCTGTCCGACATGGGCCTGACCCCGGACGACCTGAACGTGGTGCTGGAGTTTCCCTCGAACGAGGCGATCATCGCGGGGCTGCAGACCGGGCAGTGCGCGGCCATGCTCTCGCGCCGGGCGCTGGGCGCCGCGCGGGCGCAGGGGCTGGCGATCCGCCGGGTGACATGGGCGCAGCGCCCGCTGCGGCCCTTCGCGGTGCTGACCCACCCCGACCGGCACCGCACCCGCGCGCTGGAGGCGCTGATGGAGATCGTGCGGCCCCGCTAGGGTCTATTTCCCGAGCTTGGCGTGCACTTCGTCGAGGTCGATCTCGCCCACCGGCATCTTGTTGGCGGGATTCTCGAAGTCGTAGCGGAAGAGGTCGAAGTCGCGCTTGTAGATCTCGTAGACGAGGTGCATCGACAGGTCGTCGAAGTAGTCCTCGACCGGGTGCGCGCGCTTGGGGCCGTGGCCCTCGCTCTCGTTGAACCGGGGAATGGCGGCAAGGTCGACCGGCACGGGCGTTTCGATCGCGTCCAGCACCTGCTGCATCCCGGCGTTGAAATCCTCGGTCCAGATGATCCGGTCGTAGCGCCCGCCATTGGCGATGAAGGTCGAGACATGGCCCGACATCGCCGACCAGTGAATGTCGGGGTCCATCGGGCGGCGCCAGCGGATGGTGTCGCGCGCGAAGAGCAGGAAGCGGCGGAAGCTGGCGATCTGGTCGAACTCGCCCTTGCCGTCATCGCCGCCGACCTCGACGCCATAGTTGTAGACCAGCGTCGGGACGAGGTTGCCGCGATAGCGTTTGCCGTTGCGCTGGATGCCGCAGATCTTGTCGAAGAAGGATGACAGGATGCGGGTGTAGGGATTGCGCACGCAGGTGAAGGCATAGCTCTTGTGGCCCGAGACGTTGGCCTCGATCAGCGGCTGGCTCTCGTCCTGCGACCACTTGTGCAGGCCGGCAGTTGAATCGTGGATGTCACCGTCGAAGAACCGCGCGTGGTCCGAGTAGTACATGATCTGACCGATGGTCGAGCAGGCGCATTTCGGCACGACGCGGTAGACCACGCTCTCGCTCTCGGTCATCCAAGTCCCGGGGAAACCCATCCGCTCTGCCTTCGGTTCTGTTCTCGTTGCCGCGTTATATCAACGCGGGATTCGCCAAACAAACGGAGTTTTGGCGGCTCAATTGTGACCTTTTCCCTTGGGGGGTGTCTGCAAGCGGTGTTGGTGGGGAGGGCGGGAGCTGTCGTTGCTCAGCTGAGACTAGACAGATCGAGTATGGGTTTCTGACCACCAGGTTTCTCGATCCCCGCGAGGGCCTGCCGCCACTCCTGGGCCGGGAAGACCCTGGGAGTCGAAGGCGGGGTCTCTGCGAGCAGCGGCCAAATATGGGAGAATGCGGTTTGCATGCCCTTGCCAGCCAAGACCGAGAAATGATCACGCATGTGAAACCGGTGGTATCTCGCCCTGATCCCGGCTCCGATCATCACTGGTTTGCCCGTCAGAAGGCCGTAGGCAACAAAATCGGTCTCCCCTCGCATCAGTTCCAGAACACTTCTCGCGACGTCGCCGCCGAGGGCGTCAAAGACAATGTCGGCCAAGGCGGAGGCATTCGAAACAGCACTAAGATCGTATGTCGAGATTGGCTCGATACCCATCTGGTGCAACCGGTCTTTTCGACACGCCGAGCGATAGATTCCCAGCACGCGCTTGGCTCCTTGGCGGATCGCCCAGCGTCCCAAGTGTTCGGCACAGCTCGATCCCGCTCCGCTGAGTAGCACCACCTTGTCACGGACGGGCCAGAGCTGAAGCATCGTGGCCGCGGCCAGAGGATTGATGTATGCCCGAGCCGCCACAAGGTCGGGAACCGAGTCTGGCACCTCCACGGCATGATGGACGGGGCAATCGACATGGGTCTGCCAGGTGCCTTCGCCACGCAGGGGCAGCACGCGACGACCGACCATGTGAGATAGGCCGTCCGGAGCTTCGATCACCTGCCCGACGCCTTCGTAACCCGCTACGCCCGGCAGCGATATCCGGTGTGCATAGGCTCCCGTGATCGGGATCAGATCGGATGGATTAACCGGCACGTGTGAAACCCTCACGCGAAATGAATCATGAGCGCGAGGCGGCAACGCACGAACCACCATTTCCAGTGACGACTGCGGCGAGCCGAAAGTTCTGTAGATGAATGAGACCCGCTTGGGCTGCTCGGCATTTGTCCAAGGCATGGTTGTTTTAGCCTGTTACATGATTTTCGAGTAAGGACACCCACCCGACCTTCGCCGCGCTCTGGCCAAACGGTCCGGCGTACAGGGCGCCATCGACCAATTCAGTTCAGGGACATTGCCTTTCCTCCCAAAGCCCGCATCAGAGTGCGGCAAGGTTGGCGCTGGAGCTGGCCTTGAGGCAGAGCCGGTCCCCGGCGTCGAACAGTTCGGCCTCGATGAAGCCGATGCGCTGGCCCAGCCGGATGACGCGCGCCCGCACCAGCACCGGGCCGGGCAGGACGGGGTGCAGGAAGTGGCTGTGGATGTCGATGCTCTGGCACATCCGGGTGCCGCCGGAGGCCGCCAACACCGCCGGACCCATGGTGTCGTCGACCATCGCGGTGAGAATGCCGCCCTGGATCACGCCGCCGGGGTTGCAGAACATCGGTTTGCCGTCAAAGCGCACAGAGATCTCCTGCCGCTCCGGGTCCCAACCCGCGAACTCCCAGCCCAGAAGTTCGGCCACCGGCGGCGGGTCCATGCGGGCAAACAGCTGTTCGATATCCATGCGACTCCCTCCGTCCGGTTACGCGGCCTTGCGGGCGCTGCTCCCGCTCCCGGCAAAAACCGAACAAATACAGTTTCTTCAATCCGGCTTCACCAGTATCAAGGAGGCTGACCCGACCATCAACAGGCGCTGTCCCCCGGCTCATGGCGAAAATCGCGTATATCCTGCTGTGCCACAAGGACCCCGAGGCCATTGTCCAGCAGGCGCGCCGCCTGACGGCGGCAGGGGACTGCATGGCCATTCATTTCGACGCGCGGGCGCCGGCGGAGGCCTACCGCCGGATCCGCGATGAACTGGCAGGCAATCCCGACGTCACCTTCGCGCGCCGCCGCATCCGCTGCGGCTGGGGGGAATGGTCACTGGTTCAGGCCACGCTCTACGCGCTGGAAGCGGCGATCGAAGCCTTTCCGGGCGCGACCCACTTCTACATGCTGTCGGGCGATTGCATGGCGATCAAGACCGCCGAGTATGCCCATGCCTTCCTCGACGCGCGGGATGCCGATTTCATCGAAAGCCACGACTTCTTCGAGAGCGACTGGATCAAGACCGGGATGAAGGAAGACCGGCTGATCTATCGCCACTACTTCAACGAGCGAAAGCACAAGCGGCTGTTCTATGCGACCCACGAGGTGCAGCGCAGGCTGGGCCTGACCCGGGCGATCCCGGCGGATCTCCAGGTGCAGATCGGCAGCCAGTGGTGGTGCCTGCGCCGACGCACGGTGGAATGGATCCTCGACTTGCTGCGCAGGCGGCGCGATATCGTGCGGTTCTTCCGCACCACATGGATCCCGGACGAGACCTTCTTTCAGACCCTCGTGCGTCACCTCGTGCCGGAGGCGGAGATCGAGAACCGGACGCTGACCTTCCTGATGTTTTCGGACTACGGGATGCCGATCACCTTCTACAACGATCACTACGACCTTCTACTGGCGCAGGACTTCCTGTTCGCCCGCAAGATCAGCCCCGAGGCGACCGAACTGAAGACCCGGCTGGGACAGCTCTACGCCGCGACCGGCATCGCCTTCCAGATCTCGAACGAGGGGCGCAACCTGTTCCGCTTTCTCACCGGGCAGGGCCGGATCGGGCGGAGGTTTGGCGTCCGCTTCTGGGAGGCCGAGAGCTCGCTGGGCCACGAGCGCGAGTTGATGATCGTCGTCTGCAAGAAGTGGCACGTGGCCAAGCGGCTGCTGGGCCTTCTGAAGCAGGTGGTGAACGTGCCCGCCATCGAATACCTCTTCAACGAGGAGCACACCCCGTTGCCCGACCTCGGCGGCATCCAGGCGACGCTGGAGAAACGCACGCGGCATCGCCGGTCGCTGATGCGGATGCTGTTCGAATACCACGACAGCGACCGCCTGATCGTCTGTCTCGACCCCTCCAACATCGACCTGTTGCAGGACTTCTGTTCGGACCGGGCGCTGACCCGTATCCTGGATATCGAGTGCAACTTTTCCGACGACTATCTCGTTGGCCATGCCCGGCGGATCGGGCTGGCGGGGGAACAGACCGGCGCCGCCGCGCTCGACCGACTGCTGCCGACCATCCGCAACGACCTCGCCTACGAGGCCGACCGCCTGCGCGACGCGGGGTTCGCCAACTATGCCCGCATCCGCGAAACGGACCACCCCGAGGACAACGCGCAGAGAATCGCGGCCTTCCTCGGTCTCTCCGTCGACGCCGCGCGGGGCATTGCCGCGACGCCGGGCCTTTTCGCGGACTGACGGCCGGTCAGGAGTCGACCGACTTCTCGGGCTCGATCTGGCCGTGTTCGCCCATGCGCCGGGCCAGCAGCCAGACCCCGAGCGCCCAGGCCGCGCCCAGCGACCAGCCGCCCAGCACGTCCGAGGGCCAGTGCACGCCGAGGTAGACCCGGCTCAGCCCGACCAGCATGGTCAGGATCGCCGCCACCACGATGTAGAAGACGCGGATGCGGATGCGCCGTTCCGTCCGCGCCAGCATCACGGCCAGTGTCAGGTAGGTGACCGCCGACATCATCGAATGCCCCGAGGGGAAGGAGGCCGAGGATACCTCGACGATATGCGGCACCAGTTCGGGGCGGGGCCGGGCAAAGCTGAACTTCATCAGGTGCGAGAGCACCTGGCCGCCGACGATGGCGATGGCGAGGAACAGGGCCGAGGCGCGTTGTCCCCGAAGGATAAGGAAGGCGAGCACGGCGAGGGTCAGCAGGGTCAGCACCGTGATCCCGCCAAGTGCCGTGAGGTCGCGCATGGCCACCTCCACCTGTGGCCCGCCGATCGGGTTTGACAGGTCCCCTGCAGTCCGGAGGGACAGCAGGATCCGCTCGTCGAACTCGTGCAGGTCCCCTTCCAGCATCTCCGCCGCCAGCCCGACAAAGGCCCAGAGCGCCCCGGCGATGGCAAGGATGATCACCAGGGTGACGGCTTCGACCCGGTGGCTGAGGGAGGCGATGGCTTGTTTCAATGTCATTGGGTCACGGTTCCGATCTGTCCTCTCCTAGGTGGGGCGCGACGGGCGCCCGGCAAGATGTCATCGGCTCTCAGCGATCCGGCGGCGGGGAAGGGCGCTCAATCCGCGAGCGGGAAATCATTCGCTCACGAACAATTATCCATCCAAAATCATGGAAGCTGTCCGGACCCTATGGACGGTGGGCGCAAGCGGGCATAAACCATCCCGAAATGGTACGATATTCACTCAAACGCCTCCTGTCGCTGATCCTCAGCCTGGCCATCGCCAGCGTCGTCATCTTTTGCGTCATCGAGGTTGCGCCGGGAGACCCGGCCTCGTTCATGCTGGGCATCAACGCCCAGCCCGATACCGTGGCGGCGCTGCGCGCCGAACTCGGTCTCGATGTGCCGAAATGGCTGCGTTACCTGCACTGGGTGGGCGGCATGCTTCAGGGCGACTTCGGCACCTCCTACACCTATCATACTCCGGTCTCGGGGATGATCGCGGACCGTCTGTGGGTCTCGCTTCCGCTGGCGCTCTACGCTCTGGCCTTCTCCACGCTCATCGCCTTTCCCGCTGGCATCTACGCCGCGGCGCGCCGGGGCAAGGCGGGCGACATGGCGGTCATGGGCGCCACCCAGCTGGGCGTTGCCATCCCGAACTTCTGGTTCGCGATGGTCATGGTGCTGATCTTCGCCATCAACCTGCGCTGGTTCAGCGCCGGGGGCTTCGCGGGCTGGGACAAGGGGTTCTTCGCGGCGATGAAGTCGCTGACGCTGCCCGCGATCTCGCTCGGCCTGCCGCAGGCGGCGATCCTCGCACGGGTGATGCGCTCGGCCCTGCTCGACATCCTCGGCGAGGATTTCATGCGGACCGCGCGCGCCAAGGGCCTGACCCGGCGACAGGCGCTGTGGCGGCACGGGTTGCGCAACGCGATGATCCCGGTGCTGACGATCATCGGCCTGCAGTTCGCCTTCCTCATGGCGGGCGCGATCATCATCGAGAACGTGTTCTACCTGCCGGGGCTTGGCCGCATGGTGTTCCAGGCGATCAGCTCGCGCGACCTGATCGTGGTGGAATCGGTGGTCATGCTGCTGGTCTTCGCCGTGATCCTGGTGAACTTCCTTGTCGATCTCGCCTATGCGGCGGTCGACCCGCGCCTGAGGTCACGCACATGAACCGCAACCTGCTCATTGGCGCCGTCCTGTCCTCCATCGTCGTGCTGGCGGCGCTGGTGTCCTTCGTCTGGACCCCGTTCGACTACACGGCGATGAACATCCCCGACAAGCTGCAGAGCCCCAACGCGGTGCACTGGTTCGGGACCGACCACTTCGGCCGCGACATCTTCTCGATGATCATGGTCGGCGCGCGCACCTCGATTGCGGTCGCGCTGGTCGCCGTCGGCATCGGCATGGCGCTGGGTATCCCGCTGGGCCTTGCCGCCGCCGCCCGCAAGGGCAGCTGGGTCGACGAGGTGATCATGCGGGGCAACGACCTCGTCTTCGCCTTCCCCTCGCTGGTCATCGCGATCCTGATCACCGCCGTCTTCGGCGCGGGTGCGGTGAATGCGATTATCGCCATCGGCATCTTCAACATCCCCGTGTTCGCCCGGATCACCCGGGGCGGGGCGCTGAGCCTGTGGGAACGCGAGTTCATCATGGCCGCACGTGTGGCGGGCAAGTCCGCCTCGCGCATCTCGTTCGAGCACATCCTGCCCAACGTGATGAACCTGCTGATCGTGCAGGGCACCATCCAGTTCTCGCTGGGCATCCTTGCCGAGGCCGGGCTGTCCTACATCGGACTCGGGGCGCAACCGCCTACACCCAGCTGGGGCCGCATGCTGGCCGATGCGCAGACAATGGTCTCGCTCGCGCCGCATCTGGCGCTGGTGCCCGGCATCGCCATCGTGCTGACCGTCCTTGGGCTGAACCTCATGGGCGACGGGCTGCGCGATCATCTCGACCCAAGGCTGAGGGTGGCGCGCACATGACCCTTCTGAGCATCCAGAACCTCTCGCTCTCCATCCACAAGACCGAGATCCTGAAGGACGTGTCGCTGACCGTCGAATCCGGCGAGATCGTCGCGGTGACCGGCGAAAGCGGCTCGGGCAAGTCGATGACCGCGATGACCGTGATGCAACTGCTGCCCGAACTGGCGCAGACGCGCGGCTCGGTCGTGCTGGACGGGACCGACCTGCTGAAGCTGTCCGAGTCCGAGATGTGCCGGGTCCGCGGCCAGTCCGTCGGCATGGTGTTCCAGGAGCCGATGACGGCGCTGAACCCGGTCAAGACCATCGGCGACCAGGTGGCCGAGACCATCCTGATCCACGACGCGATGCCCAAGGACAAGGCCTATGCCCGCGCCCGAGAGGTGCTCGACCGGGTTGGCCTGCCCGCCGAACGCTTTCCGCTGACGCGCTTCCCGCACGAGCTGTCGGGCGGCCAGCGCCAGCGGGTCGTGATCGCGATGGCCATCGCCCTGCGCCCCAAGCTGCTGATCGCGGACGAGCCGACCACCGCGCTCGACGTGACCACGCAGGCCCAGATCCTCGACCTGCTCAAGGAACTGGTGGCCGAGTTCGGCATGGGCCTGCTGATGATCACCCACGACCTCGCCGTCGTGGCCGACATGGCCGACCGCATCACCGTCATGCGCTATGGCGAAGTGGTGGAGACGGGGCCGACGCGTCAGCTGCTGGCCAACATGCAGCATCCCTATACCCGCGCGCTGTTCGAAGCCTCGGGTCACCTGGTGGACCTGCCGCCTGCGCCTGCGCCCAAGCCGCTGCTGGAAGTGCGCGACGTGGTGCGGGACTACCGGCTGCCCCGGACCAAGCTTTTCGCGCCGCCGGGCCACTTCCGCGCGGTGAAGGGCGTCAGCTTTACCCTGAACCGGGGCGAGCGGCTCGGGCTTGTCGGCGAATCCGGTTGTGGCAAGTCGACCCTGACGCGCGCCCTGCTGGGCCTCGAGCCGATCCAGGGCGGGGAGATCCTGCTCGACGGGCAGCCGGTGCTGTCCGAGGGCAAGCCCAACCTCGCGGTGCGCCGCAAGATGCAGGTGGTGTTCCAGGATCCTTTCGGCAGCTTCAACCCGCGTCACCGGGTCGACCGGCTGATCACCGAACCCTTCCACCTGCTCGACAATCCGCCCACCGGCGCGGAGCGCGAGAAGGCCATCGGCGAGGCGCTGACCGCTGTCGGCCTGAAGCCGTCGGATGCCAAGAAGTACATCCACGAATTCTCGGGCGGCCAGCGCCAGCGCATCGCCATCGCCCGCGCCCTGATCATCCGGCCCGAACTGATCCTGTTCGACGAGGCGGTCAGCGCGCTGGACGTCTCGGTGCGCGCACAGATCCTCGACCTGCTGGCCGAGCTCTGCCGCGCCTACAACCTGACCTACCTGTTCATCTCGCACGACCTCTCGGTCGTCCGGACGGTCACGGATCGCGTACTCGTGATGAAATCCGGCGAGATCGTCGAGCAGGGCGAGACCGAACAGGTCTTTTCCAACCCGCAACATCCCTATACCCAGACGCTCATTGCGGCGGCTCCGCAGCTGCCCGATCTGGATGAGTTGAAGAGGAGCCTCACCGATGCCTGACACCCTGCGCAACCCGCTCTGGTTCGATCCCGCCACCTGCCTGATCGGCGGCGAATGGACGGCTCCGGCCTCCGGTGCCACCCTCGACCTCGTGAACCCCTCCGACGGATCGGTGATCTGCCAGATCGCCCGCGGAGGAGCCGAGGACATCGACGCCGCCGTCAAGGCCGCCCAGGCCGCCCGCGAGGGCGAATGGGGCGCGATGACCGCGCTGGAACGGGGCCGTATCCTCTCCAAGATCGGCCAGAAGGTCCTCGAGAAGACCGAGGAACTGGCCGCGCTGGAAGCGATGGACGTCGGCAAGCCGCTGACCCAGGCCCGTGCGGACGTGATCGCGCTGGCCCGCTACTGCGAATTCTACAGCGGTGCCGCCGACAAGATCCACGGCGAGACCATTCCGTTCATGGATGGCTACACCGTCTACACCCTGCGCGAGCCGCACGGGGTGACCGGCCACATCGTGCCGTGGAACTACCCGATGCAGATCATCGGTCGTTCGGTCGGCGCCGCGCTGACCATGGGCAACGCCTGTGTGCTGAAACCGGCGGAAGAGGCCTGCCTCACTGCGCTGGCCTTTGCCCATATCGCGCTGGAAGCCGGTCTGCCCGCAGGTGCGCTGAACGTGGTTCCGGGCCTTGGGGCCGAGGCAGGTGCGGCACTGTCCTCGCACCCGGGTATCCACCACATCAGCTTTACCGGCTCGGTTGCCACTGGCGCCCTGATCCAGGGCGCTGCGGCCAAGAACGTGATTCCGGTGACGCTGGAACTGGGCGGCAAGTCGCCCCAGTTGGTGTTCGACGATGCCGACCTCGACGCGGCCCTGCCGTTCCTTGTGAACGCGGGCGTGCAGAACGCGGGCCAGACCTGCTCGGCCTCCTCGCGCATTCTGGTTCAGCGTGGCGTCTATGACGAGGTCGTCAAGCGGATGGCCGAGGCCTATTCCAAGCTGACGGTCGGCCCCGCCGCCGAGGACCTGCGCCTCGGGCCGCTGATTTCGGCCCGCCAGAAAGAGCTCGTCTCGGGCTTTATCGAGAAGGGCAGCGACCTGACGCTGGCGGCCGAGGGTGTCATCGTCGACGGCACGCCCACGACCGGCGCCTATGTCAAGCCGACCCTCTTCGCCGACGTGCCGGCGGATCACGAACTGGCGCAGAAGGAGATCTTCGGCCCGGTGCAGGTGATCATTCCCTTCGACACCGAGGCAGAAGCGCTGGCCATCGCCAACGGCACCGAGTTCGGCCTTGTCGCCAGTGTCTGGAGCCGCGACGGCGCGCGCCAGATGCGTCTGGCCAAGAAGCTGCACGCGGGCCAGGTATTCCTGAACAACTACGGGGCCGCCGGTGGCGCCGAGCTGCCGTTCGGCGGTGTCGGCAAGTCCGGGCATGGCCGCGAGAAGGGGTTCGAGGCCCTCTACGGGTTCTCCCAGCTCAAGACGGTCGCCGCCTTTCATGGCTGACCGACAATGAGCAGTCGCCCCGGGGATCGCGCGGCGCTGGCGATCACGATCTTTCTCGTTTCGCTGGTGCTGTTCGATTTCATGGGGCTGCTCATCAAGGAGCTGTCCGACAGGTACGCGGCGGCCGAACTCTCGGCCTACCGCAACCTGTTCGGGCTGATCCCCTCGACGCTCTTCCTGCTGTTCTCGCGCGCGTGGCACGCGACCGGGCGCAAGATGTATATCCGGCAGTGGCGGCTGGCGATCGTGCGGGGCCTGATGGTGACGCTGGCCCAACTGCTCTACTACTTTTCGCTGGGCGCGCTGGCCTTTGCCACCGCCACCACGATTTCCTACTCTAACGCCATTTTCATGACAGCGCTCGCCGTGCCCCTGCTGGGGGAAAAGGTCGGCTGGGTGCGCTGGTCGGCGGTGCTGCTCGGCTTCTTCGGCGTCGTGCTGATCGTCGGGCCGGCCAGCATCGACTTTGGCTGGGCCGCCCTTACCCCGCTGGGGGCCGCGCTGCTCTATGCCCTGAACGGCATCACCGCGCGGATGATGGACGACGAGGTGCCCAGCCCCCTGCTCAACCTCTATTCGGCGGGCGTCGCCGTGGTGGGCTCGGTCCTGCTGGTGCTGCTGCTGGGCGGGTTCTCTCCGATCAAGGCGCCCATCGACCTGCTCTACATTGCCGGGATGGGCGCGTTCGGCGGCATGGCGGTGCTCTGCATGGTGGTCTCCTACCGGATGACCGAGCAGAGCAACCTTGCCCCGTTTTCGTACTTCGGGATTCCGACGGCCTTCTTCTTCGGCTGGCTGTTCTTCGAAGAGGCGCCGTGGGATGCGCTGTTCCCCGGTGCGCTGCTGATTGCGCTGGGCGGTCTTCTGGTGGTCTGGCGCGAACGCCGGATGAAGGCGCGGGTCGCTCCCTGACCTTCGGCGGTTGCCAATAGTTAACCGCTTGCCGCTAGGGCTGGTGTCAGAACCCGAGTCGCAACCGAGGCCCCGGCGAATGACCCCAGAACGGCAACTGAAACGAAACCTGCGCACCATCTCGTGGACCATCGGGGTGATTTTCCTGCTGTCCGCGGCGATATTCTCGGCGATCTTCCTCTTCGCGCGGCGTGACCAGCTGCGCCTGGCCGAGGATCAGCTGGCGCGCCATACCGTGCTGCTCGATCTGCAGGGGGCCATCGGCTACGGCGGCATGGTGCACCATTTCAAGAACTGGGTGCTGCGCCCCGGCGAGACCCGTTATCGCGACGAGGCCCTCGACGCGGCGGACCGCGCGCTGGCGCTGCTCGACCGGCTGGAGGCAATGCTGGTTCAGGACGGCGACAGCCTGCCGCTGGCGGCGCAGCGGGCGGCGATCGGAAGCTACAAGACCAACATCGCCACGGTGAACGCGATGCACGCCGCGGGCGCCCGCAGCCGGGAGATCGACGATGCAGTGCGGGTCAGCGACTCGGAGGCGCTGGGCGAGCTGTCGGTGGTCCGTGATCGCATGGTGGCTCGGATGAGAGAGCAGCAGGCGGCCCTGACCGACCGGCGCAACATCGCGCTCCTGATCCCCTCGATGCTGCTGGTTATCCTGCTGTGCTGCCTGCTGCTGCTGGTGCGCCAGCGCGCGCGGCTGCGGCTGGAGCACGGCGCCGCGCGGATCGACGAAATCGAAAAGTTCACCCAGATCGCCGCGCACGACCTTCGCGCGCCTCTGCGCCAGATCCGCGCGCTGGCCGAGTTCGCCGCCGAGGAACTGGAAACCGGCGAACCAGAGGCGGAGGGGCTGATCGGCATCCATCTGGCGACCATCTCGGAACGCGCGGTCCGACTGGAAGAGCTGATCAAGGCGGTGTTCCGCTACCTGCAGGTCGATGGCGCGGCGCAGGAAGTGACCGAGGTCGACCTGCGCGCGCTGGCAGAGGAACTCGGCGACCTGCACCTGCCGCATGGCGAACTCTGCCTCGAAGGGGCCTTTCCCACCGTCCGCGCCCAGCGGGTCGAGCTGGAGATCATCCTGCGCAACCTGATCTCGAACGCGGTCAAGCATCACCCGGACCACAGCCCGAGGATCATCCTGCGGCACTGGATGGAGGGGCGAAATCACCGCTTCGAGGTCGAGGACGACGGGCCGGGCATCGCCCCGGAACATGCCGCGCGCGTGTTCGACATGTTCTGGTCGCTCAAGGCGTCCGGCGCGGCGCAGGAGGTGTCGGGCGTCGGCCTCGCCCTCGTGCGGCGCATCGTGACCGGCTGGGGGACGGAGATATCGCTCAGGGCCGCCGCGCCGCATGGCGCGGTGTTCTCCTTCACCATGCCCAGCGGCGGGAGGGGTTAGACGACGACCGCGATGCGCTTCTGTTCGCCGACGCCAAAGACGCGCTTGTAGCGTTCGATCTCCTCGGCCGGTCCCATCGCCTTTTCGGGGTTGTCCGAGAGCTTGACCGTCGGGCGCCCGTTGGCCGAAACCGCCTTGCAGACCAGCGAGAAGGGCGCCAGCCGGTCACCCTCGACCAGCCCGCGGAAGTCGTTGGTCAGCAGCGTACCCCAGCCGAAGGAGGCCTTGACCCGGCCCTGGAACTGGTTGTGCAGTTCGATGATCTTGTCGACGTCCAGCCCGTCGGAGAAGATGATCCGCTTTTCCCTCGGGTCCTCGCCGCGCGACTTCCACCACTCGATCGCGGTCTCGGCGCCCTTGGCCGGATCGCCGCTGTCGATGCGGATCCCGGTCCAGCCCGCCAGCCAGTCGGGCGCACGATCGAGGAAGCCCTTGGTGCCGTAGGTGTCGGGCAGGATGATCCGCAGGTTGCCGTCATGCTCCTCGTGCCAGTCCGAAAGCACCTCGTAGGGCGCGCGGGCCAGCTCCTCGTCGCTGTCGGCGAGGGCGGAATAGACCATCGGCAGCTCGTGCGCGTTGGTTCCGATCGCCTCGAGGTCGCGCTTCATCGCGATCAGGCAGTTGGAGGTGCCGTTGAACTTGGACCCCAGCCCCTCGATCATCGCCTGCACGCACCAGTCCTGCCAGAGATAGGAATGCCGCCGCCGGGTCCCGAAATCGGAGATGCCGAGCCCCTCCAGCTTGCGCAGCCGCTCGATCTTTTCCCAGAGCCGCGTCATCGCCCGGGCATAGAGCACCTTGAGTTCGAAGCGGCCCATGTCGTTCAGCACCGCGCGCGACCGCAGTTCCATCAGCACGGCCAGCGCGGGAATTTCCCACATCATGACCTCGTGCCACTTGCCCTCGAAGGTCAGCTCGTACTGGTCGCCCTTGCGTTCGAGGAAGTAGGGAGGCAGGCGCAGCCCTTCGAACCACTCCATGAAGTCGGGGCGGAACATCTGCCGCTTGCCATAGAAGGTGTTCCCGCGCAGCCATGTGCTCTCGCCCCGGCTCAGCGACAGCGACCGGATATGATCCAGCTGTTCGCGCAGTTCGCCCTCGTCGATCAGCTTGGCCAGCGGCACGTCCTTGGACCGGTTGATCAGCGAGAAGGTGACCTGGGTGTCCGGCTTGTTGCGGAACACCGACTGGCACATCAGCAGCTTGTAGAAATCGGTGTCGATCAGCGACCGCACGATCGGATCGATCTTCCATTTGTGATTGTAGACGCGGGTTGCGATATCCAACGGGCAAGCCTCGGTTTCGTAGGGTCACCGCCTGTTACGTTACATCGGCGGGCCGGGCCAAGCAAAAAGGGTTCTCTCGGGGCGGCGGGACTCAGCCGCCCGTCAATGTCACACCGGCGGCCTTCATGCCGTCAAGTGCGGCGGCCATCGAGCCGTCGAGGTCGATCCCGCGGCAGGCGGCAAGGTCGACGGTGACCTTGAAGCCGAGCCGCGCGGCGTCGACGGCAGAGAAGTTCACGCAGAAATCGGTGGCGAGGCCGACCAGAGTGAGCGTGTCGATCCCCCGGGTGCGCAGGTAGCCCTCAAGCCCGGTCGGCGTGGTGTGGTCGTTCTCGAAGAAGGCCGAGTAGCTGTCGATCGCGGAGTTGAAGCCCTTGCGGATGATCAGGTCCGCGTCGACCCGCAGACCGGCGTGAAACGCGGCGCCACCGGTGCCTTGAATACAGTGATCGGGCCACAGCACCTGCGGGCCGTAGGGCATCTCGATCATCTCGTAGGGGCCCTTGCCCGGGTGCGAGCTGGCAAAGGAGGAATGCCCCGCCGGGTGCCAGTCCTGCGTCAGGATCACCGCGTCGAAACCGTCCATCATCGCGTTGATCGGCTGGACGATCTCGTCGCCTCCGGCCACGGCCAGCGCCCCGCCGGGGCAAAAGTCGTTCTGGACGTCGATCACGACGAGGGCATTGGCCATCGGTCTCTCCTGCATGGTTTTGCAAGAGTTGTCAGAGCGATGCCGGGTCGTCAATGGCGCGGCCCGCGTGGGGCCGCGCCGTTCCCGTCACTTGGCGTCGGGCCAGGCGGTGGGGTCGGTGTCGAGGTCCGGGAACTTCTTCGGATCGAACACCGGCTTCTGTACCCCCGCGGCCAGCTGTCCCCGGTAGTCGTTGATCAGCCGCACCGCGACGGGGAACAGCATGGCGAGCGCCAGCAGGTTCACCACCGCGAGGATGCCCATCAGCGGATCGGAGAAGGAGAAGACCGCCGTCGCCCCCGGCGCCACCGCGCCCAGCAGGACGATGCCGATGATCGCGATCCGCAGCACGTGCAGCGCCGTCGGGCTCTCGGTCATGAAGGTCAGTGCGTTCTCGCCCAGGAAGTAGTTGTACATGATCGAGCTGAAGGCGAAGAGGAAGATCGCGCCGGTCAGGAAGTACTGCGACCATGCCCCCACGTGGCTGACAAGGCTTTGCTGGGTCAGTGCGACACCGTCCACGCCCTCGGCACCCGGCTGGTAGACATCGCCCAGCAGGATGATGAAGGCGGTGCACGAGCAGATCAGGATGGTGTCGATGAAGACCGAGAAGCTCTGGGTGATGCCCTGGCTCACCGGGTGCTTGACGTAGGCGGTCGCGGCGACGTTCGGGGCCGAGCCCAGACCAGCCTCGTTCGAGAACAACCCGCGCCGGAGGCCCTGCGCGATGGCCGCGCCCATGCCGCCTGCCACCGCCTCGCGGAAGCCGAGGGCGTTGGCGACGATGTCCCAGATCACGCCGGGCAGGCTGGTCAGGTTCATGACGATGACGATCAGGGCCATGGCGATATAGCCGAGCGCCATGATCGGGATGATCACGTCGGCCACCTTGGCGATGCGGTGGATACCGCCATAGATGATGAACCCGGTGACCACGGCCAGGAAGATGCCGGTTGCGTAGCGCGGGATCGACAGGCTGTCGAGCGCGGCACCGGCCACCGTGTTGCCCTGGAAGGCGTTGAAGCCGATGGAGAAGGAGGCGATCAGACAGACCGCGTAGACGATGGCCAGCCAGCGGTAGTGTTCGCCCAGCCCGTGGATGATCGCCCGCGCGGGTCCGCCCCGGTAGGTGCCGTCCGCGGCGGTCCGCTTGTAGAGCTGCGCCAGCGTGGCCTCGACAAGGGCCGAGCACATGCCGACGAGGGCGATGGCCCACATCCAGAACACCGCGCCGGGGCCGCCGAGCGTGATGGCCACCGCGACGCCCGCGATGTTACCGCCGCCGACCCGGCCGCCGACCGAGACCAGCAGGGCCTCGCGCGCCGAGATTTTCGTCGGATCGGCGGTTTCCTCGCCTCCGGTCAGGACCGAGAACATCCGGCCGAAAAAGCGGAACTGAACGAAACCGCTGGAGATCGTGAAGAAGACACCCAGGACCACGAGGAAGGGAACAAGCGCCCAGCCCCAGGTCAAATCGTTGATCAGGTTGAATAACGGGTCCAAGAATTGCATTTCTGTCTCCCGGACAGGTGTTCTGGAAATGCCGTCCTCGGGCCGTCCGGCGCCCGGGAGCGTGCTGCTGAGTCCTCCGTGTTACGCCCATGGTGGAAAGGCTGACTGCAAAATCAACCATTTTGCGCATGGGCATCATTGCCTAGTGGGGCGGTTGCGCAGCTCGCGTGCGCCGAAATGCCCCTTGCCCATTCCCCCGCCACGGCGGTATTTCGCGCCCATGTTTACCGTAGCTGCCCTCTATCACTTCACCCGTTTCGAGGATCCGGACGCCCTGCGCCCGGGCATTCGCGCCGTCTGCGAGGCGGGCGACGTGCGCGGTACGCTGCTGCTGGCGCGCGAGGGCATCAACGGCACCATCGCGGGCCCCCGTGCGGGGATCGACGCGGCGCTGGCCTACCTGCGGTCGCTGCCGGGCTGTGCGGACCTCGAGTGGAAGGAGAGCACCGCCTCCTCGGCGCCCTTTGCCAAGCTCAAGGTGCGGCTGAAGAAAGAGATCGTGACGATGGGCCAGCCGGACGTGGATCCGCTGGCGCGCGTCGGGCACTACGTCGAGGCGCAGGACTGGAACGACCTGATCCGCCAGCCCGACGTCGCGGTGATCGACACACGCAACGACTACGAGGTCGCCATCGGCACCTTCGAGGGTGCGGTCGACCCCGAAACCCGGAGTTTCGGCGAGTTCCCGGCCTGGTGGGAGGCGAACAAGGAGCGCTTTCACAACAAGCGGATCGCCATGTTCTGCACTGGCGGCATCCGCTGCGAGAAATCCACCAACTACCTGCTGGGGCAGGGCGTGCCCGAGGTTTTCCACCTCAAGGGCGGCATCCTGAAGTACCTCGAGGAGGTTCCGGCCGAAGACAGCACCTGGCAGGGTGAATGCTTTGTCTTCGACAACCGGGTCAGCGTCGGCCACGGCCTGACGGAAGGCCCGCACCTGCTGTGCCACGGGTGCCGCCGCCCCATCCTGCCGGAAGACATGCAGCGCCCCGAATACGAACAGGGGGTATCCTGCCATCACTGCATCGACGAGACCTCGGACGAGGACAAGGAGCGCTTTCGCGAGCGCCAGCGCCAGATCAGGCTGGCGCGGGATCGCGGCGAGCTCCACATCCCGCTGCAGGACTGACCGCGGCGGCGCGGGGCCGAGGGACAATGCCCCCGGCCTCTGCGTTCAGGCGATCGGGATCGCCGTCGAGTCGTCGGGCAGGTCGAGCCGGGTGAAGGTGCTGGCGTCGGCCCGGACCCAGCGCATCAGGTAGCCGAACCCGCGATCCTCTCCGCGCAGCAGGAAGCCCTCGGGCAGGTAGGGGTAGACCTCCTCGCCCGTGGCCATCTCGTGATCCTTCTCGCGCATCAGCAGGTGATAGGGGCGGAAGTCGCCCGGATGGTCGAGCCCGGCGGCCCCGGTCATCTCGGCCAGCGCCTTCATGGTGTTCTTGTGAAAGCGGTAGACCCGTTCGGACTTGTCGGTCACGTTCAGCGCCCGCTGACGGATCGGGTCCTGGGTCGCCACGCCGACGGGGCAGTGGTTGGTGTGGCAGGCCTGTGCCTGGATGCAGCCGACCGAGAACATGAAACCACGGGCCGAGTTGGCCCAGTCCGCGCCGAGGGCCAGTGCCTTGGCGATGTCGAAGGCGCTGACCAGCTTGCCCGAGGCGCCGATCTTGAGCCGGTCGCGGATACCCGCGCCGCGCAGCGTGTTGTGCACGAAGGTCAGACCCTCGACCAGCGGCATCCCCATGTGGTTGGCAAACTCCAGCGGCGCCGCGCCGGTGCCGCCTTCCTTGCCGTCGACCACGATGAAATCGGGAACGATGTCGGTCTCCAGCATCGCCTTGACGATGCACATGAACTCGCGCCGGTGGCCGACGCAGAGCTTGAACCCGACGGGCTTGCCGCTGGCGTTGTCGCGCATCTTCTGGATGAACTGCATCATCTCGATGGGTGTCGAGAACTCGGGGTGCGACGCGGGCGACACACAGTCCTGCCCCATCGGGATATGGCGCGCCTCGGCGATCTCGTGGCTGATCTTCGAGGCGGGCAGTACACCGCCATGACCGGGCTTGGCACCCTGGCTCAGCTTCAGTTCGATCATTTTGACCTGCGGGTTCGCGGCCTGCTCGGCGAACTTCTCGACGTCGAAGCGCCCCTCGGGGGTGCGGCAGCCGAAGTAGCCCGAGCCGACCTCGTAGATCAGGTCGCCGCCGCCTTCCCGGTGATAGCGGCTGATGCCGCCCTCGCCGGTGTCATGGGCAAAGCCGCCCTTGGCCGCGCCCTTGTTCAGGGCAAGGATGGCGTTCGCCGACAGGGCGCCGAAGCTCATCGCCGAGATGTTGTAGATCGAGGCGTCGTAGGGCACCTTGCAGTCCGGCCCGCCGATCTGGATGCGGAAATCGTGGTCCTCGAGGTGCTTTGGCACGACCGAATGGGTGATCCACTCGTAGCCCGAGTCGTAGACCCGCTGCCGGGTGCCGAAGGGGCGCTTGTCTTCCACGCCCTTGGCGCGCTGGTAGATCAGCGAGCGCTTGTCTCGCGAAAAGGGTTCCTCGTCCTGATCGCTCTCGATCAGGTACTGGCGGATCTCCGGGCGGATGCCCTCGAAGATGAACCGCATGTGGCCGAGGATCGGATAGTTGCGCAGGATCGAATGGCGCGACTGCAGCATGTCATAGACGCCGACTCCCCCGAGCCATCCGAACAGCAGGGCGGGCAACAGCAGCCACGGCTCCCAATAGGCATAGCTCAGGCAAAGGACGGTCAGGACGATCGATCCGACGAGGGGGGTGAATCTCATGCTGGTCTCCCACTGGCTCCCACCGCATCCGGGCAGCCTCCGGGCCCGGTCGAGTCACCGGCACCCTAGAGGCAGCATTGGCGAAAGGCAAAACCCCGCAGTGCTAATTTTTCATGAAGGCTGCAGGGCGTGGCCCGCCGGACTCAGGCAAAGTCGGAGCGGGCGTATCCCTGAAGGTAGAGCAGCGCGGTCAGGTCGCCATGATTGACGCGGATATCGCATTCGGCGGCCACGACGGGCTTGGCGTGCAGCGCAACGCCGGTGCCGGCCCGGTGCAGCATCCCGAGGTCGTTGGCCCCGTCGCCCACGGCGATCACGTCCGCCTCGGCGATGCCCAGCCGCGCGGTGATCTGCTCCAGCGCGTCAACCTTGGCCTGCTTGCCAAGGATCGGGCGACCGACGTCGCCGGTCAGGGCGCCGTTCTCGGCCAGCAGCGTGTTGGCGCGGTTCTCGTCAAAGCCGAGGTGCGCCGCGACCTTGCCGGTGAAGGCGGTGAACCCGCCCGAGACCAGCGCGGCATAGCCGCCATTGGCCTTCATCGTAGCCACCAGTTCGCGCCCGCCGGGCATGAAGGTGATCCGGTTGGTCAGCACGTCGGTGATCACGCTCTCGGGCAGGCCCCTGAGCAGGCCGACGCGCTCGGTCAGCGCGCCCTCGAAATCCAGTTCGCCGTTCATGGCGCGCGCGGTGATCTCCTTGACCCGCTCGCCGACACCGGCCTCGTCGGCCAGTTCGTCGATGCATTCCTGCTGGATCATGGTGCTGTCCATGTCGGCCAGCAGCATCTTCTTTCTGCGGCCCTCGACCGCCTGCACCGCAAGGTCGACCCCCTGCTTCTGCATCTCCGCCCAGACGTCCCAGAGGTTGTCCGGCATCGCGGGCAGGGTGAATTCCGCCGCCTCCTCCGCCGCGAGCCAGGTGGCCTCGCCGCCGCCCCACGCATTGCGCAGCGAGCGCACCAGCGCGGAGTCGAGTGAAGGCTGGGCGGGAGAGGTGAGCAGGGTGGCGACGTACATGGCGGTCCTCGGTCAGGCAGGGTCGCCCGCGCATAAACCACTTCGGCAGATGCTTGGCCAGAGATCTCCGCGAGATCTGGCCGCGCCACCACCGAGATTTCCGATAGGAGACAGCCGGACGGGTTTTGGCGGGCCGTGCGACGCTTCGTGATCGGAAAGCGACATTTCTCCCGTTGCGTGACTCCCGAATCGCACTTATACGCGGCGGCGGGACACCCCTCCCCAACGAGGGGCGCTTATCTGGAAGGTTAAGTCACATGGCTGACAAACACCCGGCAACGCGGCCGGCCAATCCGCGTTTCTCCTCTGGCCCCTGTGCCAAGATCCCCCATTTCGAACTGAACATGCTTGCCGACGCGCCGCTGGGCCGTTCGCACCGTGCTGCTGTCGGCAAGGACAAGCTGAAGGCCGCGATCGAAGAGACGCGCGAGATCCTCGGCGTTCCGGCGGACTACCGCATCGGCATCGTACCCGCATCCGACACCGGCGCGGTCGAGATGGCCATGTGGTCCATGCTCGGCGCCCGCAAGGCCACCATGCTGGCCTGGGAGAGCTTTGGCTCCGGCTGGGTCACCGACGTGGTGAAGCAGCTCAAGATCGACGCCGAAGTGAAAGAAGCCGGTTACGGCGAGATCGTAGATTTCGCGACCGTCGATTTCGACACCGACGTCGTCTTTACCTGGAACGGCACTACCTCGGGCGTCCGCGTCCCGAACGGTGACGCGATCCCAGCGGACCGCGCCGGCCTGACCATCTGCGACGCGACCTCGGCCGCCTTCGCTCAGGACCTGCCCTGGGACAAGCTGGATGTCGTCACCTTCTCCTGGCAGAAGGTGATGGGTGGCGAAGCGGCGCACGGCATGCTGATCCTCAGCCCCCGCGCCGTCGAGCGGCTGGAAAGCTACACCCCGGCCTGGCCGATGCCCAAGATCTTCCGCATGACCAAGGGCGGCAAGCTGAACGAAGGCATCTTCAAGGGCGAGACGATCAACACCCCGTCGATGCTGGCGGTCGAGGATTACCTCGTCGCGCTGGCATGGGCCAAGAAGATCGGCGGCCTGCCCGAGCTGATGAAGCGTGCGGACACCAACGCCAAGGTCCTGTGGGACTTCTGCGACCGCAACGACTGGCTCGCCAACCTCGCCGAGGACCCGGCAACGCGCTCGAACACCAGCGTCTGCCTCAAGTTCACCGACGACCGCATCAAGGACCCGGCGGCATTTGCCAAGGCCGTGGCCAAGAAGCTCGAGACCTACAACGCGGCCTACGACATCGGCGCCTATCGCGATGCTCCGGCCGGGCTGCGCGTCTGGTGCGGTGCGACCATCGAGTCGGCGGATATCGAGAAGCTGACGCTCTGGATCAAGTGGGCCTTCGAGGCCTGCCTCGAAGAGCAGTCCGAAGCGGCGTGATCCGGTGGTGGGCGCAGCGCGCCCACCCTGCGCCGATCCGTCCCGGACCTGATCCGGGACCTCGCGCCACCAGCTGAACGATGCGGCCCCGGAGCAGGTCCGGGGCGTGTTCCTCAACCACACAAGGTCCCGGCCAGCCCGGGGCATCCCATGCAGAACCACGAGGCCCCGGGTTGAGCCCGGGGCGTGTTTCCCATCAGACAAAGGACCAATCCAATGGCCCCCCGCGTACTCATTTCCGACGAACTTTCCGACGCAGCCGTCCAGATCTTCAAGGATCGCGGCATCGAAGTCGACTTCCAGCCCACGCTTGGCAAGGACAAGGACAAGCTGGCCGAGGTGATCGGTCAGTATGACGGCCTCGCCATCCGTTCGGCCACCAAGGTGACCCCGACCATTCTCGAGGCCGCCACCAACCTCAAGGTGATCGGCCGCGCCGGTATCGGTGTCGACAACGTCGACCGCGAAGCCGCCTCCAAGAAAGGCGTGATCGTCATGAACACGCCCTTCGGCAACATGATCACCACCGCCGAGCACGCCATCGCGATGATGTTCGCCGTGGCCCGCCAGATCCCCGAGGCCAGCGCCTCGACCCATGCCGGCAAGTGGGAAAAGTCCAAGTTCATGGGCGTCGAACTCACCGGCAAGACGCTGGGCGTCATCGGCGCGGGCAACATCGGCGGCATCGTCTGCGACCGTGCCCGTGGTCTCAAGATGAAAGTCATCGCCTACGACCCGTTCCTGAGCCAGGAGAAGGCCGACAAGATGGGCGTCGAAAAGATCGAGGATCTGGACGACCTGCTCAAGCGCGCCGACTTCATCACCCTGCACGTGCCGCTGACCGACACCACCCGCAACATCCTCTCGGCCGAGAACCTCGCCAAGACCAAGAAGGGCGTGCGGATCATCAACTGCGCCCGCGGTGGTCTCGTCGACGAAGCGGCCCTGGCTGAGCTGATCAAGTCGGGCCACGTGGCAGGCGCCGCCTTTGACGTGTTCTCGGAAGAGCCCGCCAAGGAAAACCCGCTGTTCGGCCTGCCGAACGTCGTCTGCACCCCGCACCTCGGCGCGGCAACCACCGAGGCGCAGGAAAACGTCGCCCTGCAGGTGGCCGAGCAGATGTCGAACTACCTGCTGGATGGCGCCGTCGAGAACGCGCTGAACATGCCCTCGATGACCGCCGAGGAAGCCAAGGTGATGGGCCCGTGGGTTACCCTCTCGGGTCACCTCGGCAACTTCATCGGGCAGATGACCGACGAGCCGATCAAGGCGATCAACATCCTCTACGACGGTTCGGTCGCCGCGATGAACCTTGCCGCGCTGAACTGTGGCGTGGTCGCGGGCATCATGAAGAAGGCCAACCCCGACGTGAACATGGTCTCGGCCCCGGTCGTCGCCAAGGAGCGCGGGATCAAGATCTCGACCACCAACCAGGACAAGTCGGGCGCCTTCGACGGCTACATCAAGGTCACCGTGGTCACCGAGAAGCGTGAGCGCTCCATCGCGGGCACCGTGTTCAGCGACGGCAAGCCGCGCTTCATCCAGATCAAGGGCATCAACATCGACGCCGAGGTGGGCAGCCACATGCTCTACACCACCAACCAGGACGTGCCGGGCGTGATCGGCACGCTGGGCCGCACCCTGGGCGAGGCCGGTGTGAACATCGCGAACTTCACCCTCGGCCGCGCTGCACCCGGCGGCGAAGCCATCGCGCTGCTCTACGTCGATGCCAGCCTCTCGACCCCGGTGCTGAAGGCGCTGGAAGACACCGGCATGTTCCGGCAGGTCAAACCGCTAGAATTCGACGTCGCCTGAGGCGGTCGAACGGCTAAATAGGAAAGGCCCGGGTTTCGCCCGGGCCTTTTTCGTATCGGCAGGGGGCTGACGTTCCGGCCCTCGTCCCAATTGGTCAACTGAAGTCCCACCAGTCCGGCAGCTCGATCCAGTTCGTCTTGGTCGCCTTGAAGCTCGTGAGGCCCTCAAGGTCCAGACCCCAGTCGGCAATGCCGTCACCGGTGCTGTCGATCGAGACGAGACCGTCTTCCATCCGGACCTCGAGCACCCCTTCGGTCGCGGAAAAGGCGCGCTTTCCGATGAAGCGGATCTCGTCGACCTCGTTGTAGAGCAGTGGCGTGAACTCCGTGAGGTCGAGCTTGTCGCCCTGCCGCGCATTGAAGTCGGTCACCGTGGTCGGGCTGGTCTTGTCCCAGTTGAGGCTGGAGACCTGGAACATGTCCGCGCCCTTGCCCCCGGTCCAGACATTGGTGCCCTGACCGTCGGAATAGAAGGTGTCCTTGCCTGCCTGTCCGAACAGCCGGTCATTCCCACCCTTGCCATACAGATGGTCATTGCCGCCGCCACCGAAGAGGCGGTCGTCGCCGTCGTAGCCATCAATCATGTCATGACCGCCGCCGCCGCGCACGACGTCGTTGCCGCGAGAGGCATTGACCTGATCGTTGCCGCCACCGAGGTTGAGGATGTCATCGCCGACCGAGCCATTGAAGTAATCGGTGGTGCTGGTGAAACTGCCGCGCAGCCCCGTTGCCGTCAGCTCGTTCCAGATCAGGCCCGAGCCTGCGACGTTCGCCACGCGCGAGATATCGACACCGGAGTTGAGCACGACCGTCCCGACAACGTCGCCATCGCTCAGGAACTGCACGCGGTCGATGGTGCCGCTCCAGACGCCGCCGGACTTGGAGAAGTCTCCGATGAACTTGTAGCCGACTTCGGCTTCGTAGTCCGGCTGGTTGTGGATCTGATAGCTGAAGTCCGTGGTGACGGTGATCGACTTTGCCGCCTTGCGGCCGGGGAGGGCATCGGCCCAGTCCTCGCTGTCGAAGCTGTAATAGCCCAGGGTCGCGAAAGAAAAGACGTCGGCGTAGTAGAGGGGTTCGGGTTGCAGGTACTTGATGACTGACTTGGTCATTATGGTGTCTTTCAAAAATTAAACAAAACCGCATGCTTGAATAGGATGCATACGGGTCTTCTAGCGGCGGTTCAGCCGTTCGGACAAGCGTGTTGGAAGGACTTCAATTCAGGCGTGCGGAGCGCGTGTGAAATTTCCCGCACCGCGCGAGAACCCATGCCATTCGGCGGCCCTGAGCAGGACCGCGCCGGTCGGATAGACAATTCTCCCAACCGGCGCGAGGCGCAATTCCGCCCCCCTACAACCCTGCCGCCAGCCGCGTGCCCTGATCAATCGCGCGCTTGGCGTCCAGTTCCGCGGCCACGTCGGCGCCGCCGATCACGTGGACGGTCACGCCCTTGGCCTCGAGCGCGTCCGCAAGGCTCCGCTCCGAGACCTGACCGGCACAGAGCACCACGGTATCGGCCGCGATCAGCGTGGGGTTTTCCCGCGCCTCGCCAAAGCTCACGTGCAGCCCCTCGCCGTCGATCCGCTCGTAGTTCACGCCGCCGACGAAGTTCACGTCCTTCATGTTCAGCGCCGCGCGGTGGATCCAGCCGGTTGTCTTGCCGAGTCCCTTGCCGTGCTTGGTCTTCTTGCGCTGAAGCAGGGTGATCTCCCGTGCCGAAGGCTCGGGCTGCGGGCCCTCGGGGGCCAGTCCGCCGCGCACCTCCGAAGGGTCTGCGACGCCCCACTCCTTCATCCAGAGCGGCAGGTCTTCGGTCGGGCTGGTGCCCTCGTGCGCCAGGTACTCGGACACGTCGAAGCCGATACCGCCCGCGCCGATCACCGCCACGCGCTTGCCCACGTCGGCCTTGCCGCGCAGCACGTCGACGTAGCTCACCACGTTCGGCCCGTCCTCTCCGGGGATTCCGGGGTCGCGGGGCAGGACGCCGGTCGCGATGATCACCTCGTCAAAGCCTTCCAGCATCTCGGCGGTCGCCTCGGTGCCAAGCTTCACCGTCACCCCGGCGACGTCGAGCATGGTGCGATACCAGTCGACCAGCCCCCAGAACTCCTCCTTGCCGGGGATCTGCTTGGCCATGTTCAGCTGTCCGCCAACTTCCTCGGCCTTGTCGAAGATCGTCACCGCATGGCCGCGCTGGGCCGCCGTGATCGCGGTCGAGAGCCCGGCAGGCCCGGCGCCGACGACTGCCACCTTCTTGGCGGTCCCGGCTGCGACGATCGGCAGTTCCGTCTCGTGGCAGGCGCGCGGATTGACGAGGCAGGAGGTCAGCTTGCCGCCGAAGGTGTGATCCAGGCAGGCCTGGTTGCAGGCGATGCAGGGCGCGATCTGGTCCGCCGTGCCCGCCTCGGCCTTGGCCACAAAGTAGGCGTCGGCCAGCATCGGGCGGGCCAGCGACACCATGTCGGCGCAGCCGGTCGACAGCACCTCCTCGGCCACCTCGGGCGTATTGATCCGGTTCGAGGTGATGACGGGGATCGACACCTTGCCCATCAGCTTCTTCGTCACCCAGGCAAAGGCCGCGCGCGGCACCGAGGTCGCGATGGTCGGGATCCGTGCCTCGTGCCAGCCGATGCCGGTGTTGATGATGGTCGCGCCCGCCTTCTCGATCTCCTGCGCCAGTTGCACGACCTCGTCAAAGGTCGAACCGTTGGGCACGAGATCGATCATCGACAGGCGGTAGATGATGATGAAATCGGTCCCCGTCGCCTCGCGGGTGCGCCGCACCACCTCGATCGGCAGGCGGATGCGGTTCTCGTAGGATCCACCCCAGCGGTCGGTCCGCTTGTTGGTGTGGGTCACGATGAACTGGTTCAGGAAGTAGCCTTCCGACCCCATGATCTCGACCCCGTCATAGCCCGCCAGCTTGGCCTTGCGCGCGGCCTCGACGATGTCGGAGATCTGTTTCTCGATGCCGTCCTCGTCCAACTCGTTGGGCGGGAAGGGCGAGATCGGGGATTTCACCGGGCTCGGCGCCACGCATTTCGGTCCGAAGGCATAGCGCCCGGCGTGAAGGATCTGCATGGCGATCTTGCCGCCTGCCTCGTGCACCCGCTGGGTCACAATGGAGTGGCTGGCGATATCCTCGTCGCTGACCATCATGGCCGCGCCCGGCGCGACCGACCCTTCCGGGTTCGGTCCGATGCCGCCGGTCACCATCAGCGCGACGCCGCCGCGCGCCCGTTCGGCATAGAACTCGGCAACGCGGTTCCAGTCGCGGGTCTCTTCCAGCCCCGTGTGCATCGATCCCATCAGCACGCGGTTCTTCAGGGTGGTGAACCCCAGATCCAGCGGCGCCAGAAGATGTGGATAGGTGGCCATTGCGTGCTCCCCTTTCTGCATGTCCCGGGCGCGAGAATTGCCGCAAGCCCGTGCGTTGTCACCCGAAACGCGGCGTAATGGGGCACGCGACATTTGTTTCCCGCAGGCGACGGGATTACATTCACTCGAAAGGAGTGACGCCAATGGCCGGTGGATGGGCGCGCGACGGCGCGGTGAGCGAACAGATCGAAGCCTCGATTTCCGACGAGCTTCAGCGGATGAAGTCCCGCAAGGCGCTGCAGGGCGCGAGCCTGACCCATTGCGCCGAGTGCGAGGAACCGATCCCCGAACCCCGCCGCGTCGCCATCCCGGGCGTCAAGCTGTGCATCGACTGCCAGCAGGAGCGCGACTCGCGGTTCGTCGCCAAAGGTGGTATCAACCGGCGCGGCTCCAAGGACAGCCAGCTCAAGTAGGCTTGCATCGGTCCCCGGCTTCCGGCACCTCTGGGCCAACCCGAGAGGAGCCTTGCCCATGACCCCCGAAGAGATCGCCAAGCTGCCCTATCGCCCCTGTGTGGGTGTCATGCTGATGAACGCTGCGGGCGATGTCTTTGTCGGCCAGCGCAACGACCGCTACACCGAAGCCTGGCAGATGCCGCAGGGTGGGGTCGACAAGGGTGAAGACCCGCGCGACGCGGCCCTGCGCGAGCTCTGGGAAGAGACCGGGGTGACCGCCGACCTCGTCGAGATCGTCGGCGAGACCGCGGGCTGGCTGCCCTACGACCTGCCGCATGACCTTGTTCCGAACATCTGGAAGGGGCGTTATCGCGGGCAGGAGCAGAAGTGGTACCTGATGCGCTTTCTCGGGAGCGACGATCAGGTTCAGATCGAGACCGAACACCCGGAATTCTCGCAGTGGCGCTGGCAGCCGACGGGCGAGCTGGTGGAGAAGATCGTGCCGTTCAAGCGCGAGGTCTATGCCCGCGTGCTGGAAGAGTTCGCGCCCCTGCTGACGCGCTGATCAGACGAACCACGCCGGTCCGCCGGGCGCCTCTCCGAACTGGATCCAGATGTTGAGGATCGGGTCCGCCCGCGTGGTCAGCGCGTGCGGTTCCTCGGGGCCGTGGATCACCAGTGTGCCGGCACGCTTCTCGCGATCAACGCCGTCGCCCTGCCGCCAGAGCGCGGGCATTCCGTCGGTGAGCGGCAGGTAAAGCTCGTCGGCGCGGTGGGCGTGGGCGGGGTAGGCCGTCTCGGCGGCGAGCAGGTTGCAGCCGGTCACCAGCCCGTCGCCCGCGTGCAGCACCGCATGTCCGAAGGTCTCTGCCAGCGCGGTGCGGTCAGGGTAATCGGCGACCCAGCGCAGCCTGTCGAGCAGGGGGGCGAGGTGGCCCGCCAGCGATCCGCTGTCCATCGTTTCGCTGAGGGCACGGATACGTGGAAAGCAGGTGCAGACCGGCGCGGTCACCTGCGCCTGGGCAGGCAGGCGCCATGACTGCCCTGACAGGATCGCGCCAATGCTCCGCACGGGGTCGGGCAGGCGCGGTTCGGCAAGACGCGCGGCCAGTGCAAGGCGCAGCGCGCCCAGTTCCGCGCTCTCAGGTGTCTCTGTCATCTGCTGTCACCGCGCGTTGCGAAGTCCGGACCAGTGATCGACCTGCAGGAGGGCGTTGCCAAGCGGGAAACGCGCGGCGCTTACCGAGATGCGGCAAACGCTGGGAAAACGCCCGGTTTTGGCGCGCCGGTGCAGATCGAGGCCCTGCGGGGGCTGGCCGATCCCGCAACATCCGGGTGGCAGAATCGGAGCCATCCATGCTAGGTCTGGTGGCATGGCGCACCCCAACCCCAATATCAGCGAAAACCGCCCGGTTATCCGGCAACTCGACGACTCTGCGATCAACCGCATCGCGGCGGGCGAGGTGGTCGAACGCCCGGCCTCTGCGGTCAAGGAACTGGTCGAGAACGCGGTGGATGCAGGGGCAAGCCGCGTTACCGTGGAGATCGCCGACGGCGGCAAGACCCTGATCCGGGTCACCGACGACGGCTGCGGCATGGGCCCCGACGACCTTCCGCTCGCGCTCTCGCGCCATGCGACGTCCAAGATCGACGGCTCCGACCTGCTCAATATTCACACCTTCGGCTTCCGGGGCGAGGCGCTGCCCTCGCTCGGCGCCGTGGGGCGCCTGACCATCACCAGCCGCGTGCCCGGAGGCGAGGCCCATTCGATCCGCGTCTCGGGCGGGCATAGGGAGCCGGTGAAGCCGGCTGCGCTGCGTGCCGGCACCGTGGTCGAACTGCGCGATCTCTTCTTCGCCACCCCGGCGCGGCTCAAGTTCATGCGCTCCGACCGGTCCGAGGCGCAGGCCATCGTCGACGTGGTCAAGCGGCTCGCCATGGCGGAACCCTCTGTTTCCTTCCTGCTGCGCGACGTCTCCGGCGGAGGCGAGGGCCGCAGCCTGTTCCGTGCGGACGCCGAGAGCGGCGACCTCTTCGATGCGCTCTATGGGCGTCTCGCGGGTGTGATCGGCCGCGACTTTGCCGAGAATGCGCTGCGCATCGACGCCACCCGCGACGGGCTGCGCCTGTTCGGCTATGCCGCCTTGCCGACCTACTCGCGCGGCGCGGCGGTTACCCAGTACCTCTTTGTCAACGGCCGCCCGGTCCGGGACAAGATGCTGCACGGCGCCCTGCGCGCGGCCTACTTCGACTTTCTCAGCCGCGACCGTCACCCGGCGGCGGCGCTCTTCATCGACTGCGAACCGGTACTGGTCGACGTGAACGTGCACCCGGCCAAGTCCGAGGTGCGGTTCCGCGATCCCGGTCTCGCGCGCGGGCTGATCGTCTCGGCCCTGCGGCAAGCACTGGCAGGGGCCGGTCACCGTGCCTCGACCACCGTCGCGGGCGCGACCCTCGGCGCCATGCGGCCCGAACCTGTCCGGACCGAGGCCCGCGTCTACCAGATGGACCGCCCGTCGCTTGGGGCCCGCATCTCCTCCTATGCCGCCCAGGCGCCCGCACCGACCCCGTTCCAGGGCTTTGCCGACCTTGGCGAGAGCTATTCTGCCCGTGTGGTGGAAGCCGACGATGTCGAGCCGGTCGCGGTGGAGCCCGCCGAAATACCCGCCGAGGCGCGCCCTCTGGGTGCCGCGCGCGGGCAGGTGCACGAGAACTACATCATTGCCCAGACCGAGACCGGCATGGTCATCGTCGACCAGCACGCTGCGCACGAACGGCTGGTCTATGAGAAACTGAAACGCCAGATGGCCGAGAACGGCGTCGCCGCGCAGGCCCTGCTGATCCCCGAGATCGTGGACCTGTCGGAAGGCGATTGCGCCCGCCTGCTTGAGGTGGCCGACGAGCTGACCAGGATGGGCCTGACCATCGAACCTTTCGGCGGCTCTGCCGTCGCCGTGCGCGAAACCCCGGCAATCCTGGGCGAGGTCAACGCGGCCGCGATGCTGAAGGACATCCTCGACGAGCTCGACGACATGGGCTCCTCGCAACTGGTGCAGGCCCGGATCGAGGCGATCCTGTCGCGCGTTGCCTGCCACGGCTCGGTCCGCTCGGGCCGCCGGATGCGCGCCGAGGAGATGAACGCCCTGCTGCGCGAGATGGAGGCGACGCCTCATTCCGGCCAGTGCAACCACGGGCGCCCCACCTACGTGGAGCTGAAACTCTCCGATATCGAAAGGCTCTTCGGGCGCACATGATCGAACTGAACGGATACACCTTCGACCTCTCCGATCCCCTCGTGCTGGCTGCGCTCGGCGGCGCCGCCGTGGTGCTGCTGATGCTGATCCTGCTGATCGCCGCCGTGCGCGCGGCGGGCCGCTCGGCCCGCATGGCCGAACCGCTGGCCCGGCAGATGCAGGTGCTGGGCGGCCACGTCCAGCAGCTCGGCCTCGGGCAGGAGCAGCTGCGCGGCGGGTTGCAGACCGTGTCGGACACGCAGGCCAACGCCCAGACACAAGTGATCCAGACGGTCGAGCGCCGCCTCGCCTCGGTCCAGCAGCAGATGAACGACCGTCTGGCCGAGAACGCGATGAAATCGGCCCGCGCGCTGGCCGAGATGCAGGAGCGGATGAAGGAAACCCTGCACGGCGGCTCGGAGAAGACCACCAAGTCGCTGACCGAACTGCAGGAGCGGCTCAAGGTCATCGACCGGGCGCAAGAGAACATCACGCGCCTCTCGGGCGATGTGCTGAGCCTGCAGGACATCCTGTCGAACAAGCAGACGCGCGGCGCCTTTGGCGAGATCCAGTTAAACGACATCGTGTCCAAGGCGCTGCCCTCTGACAGCTACACGCTGCAGGCGACGCTTTCCAACGGCAAGCGGGCGGACTGCCTGATCCATCTCCCGAACCCGCCGGGCCCCATCGTGATCGACGCCAAGTTCCCGCTGGAAGCCTACGAGAAACTCCGCGCCGGAGAGGCAGGCGCGCCGCAGGCCTTCCGCGCCTCGGTCAAGGCACACATCAAGGCGATCTCGGAACGCTACCTGATCGAAGGCGAGACGGCGGACGGCGCCCTGATGTTCCTGCCCTCCGAGGCGGTCTATGCCGAGCTGCACGCCAATTTCCCCGAAGTGGTCCGCGAGGGCTTCAACGCGCGGGTCTGGATCGTGTCGCCGACCACCTGCATGGCCACGCTCAACACCATGCGGGCCATCCTCAAGGACGCCCGGATGCGCGAACAGGCCGGCGCGATCCGCACCACGCTGAAACAGCTGCACCGTGACGTGGAACTGGTGGTCGAGCGCGTCGGCAAGCTGAACACCCACTTCGGCCAGGCCCGCAAGGATATCGAGGACATCACCGTGGCCGCCGAACGCGCGGGCAAGCGGGCCACCAAGCTCGACAACTTCGATTTCGAGGAACTGGCGCCCGAGAGCGCTCCGGACATGGTGCCGCTCACCCGGGCCGGGGAATAGCCACCGTAATGATCCCGGCGCCCCGCTGGCGACATGGTGCCGACAATTTGAGTATTTTCAGAGAAAAGATGGATCGGGCGCGCTGAAAAGCGGTTCACCCTGCGCGGCCGAGACGCTAGAAGGCGGGGATCAGAGCAGGCCGGAGAGCTGGACATGAGTGCCCCGAAACCCGTTGTATTGTGCATTCTGGATGGCTGGGGCATCTCCGAGCGGACCGAGGCGAACGCACCTTATCTTGCGGAGACCCCGACCTTCGACGCGATCATGCAGGGGCCCCATGCGCAGCTGATCACCCACGGACCCGATGTGGGGCTGCCGACCGGGCAGATGGGCAATTCCGAGGTCGGCCACACCAACATCGGTGCGGGCCGGGTGGTGGCGATGGACCTGGGCCAGATCGACCTCGCGATCGAGGACGGCTCCTTCTTCGAGAACGCGGCGCTGCTGGACTTCATCGCAACGGTGAAGGCGGCGGGCGGCACCGCGCACCTGATGGGCGTGGTCTCGGACGGGGGCGTGCACGGGCACCTGACCCATATGCTGGCCGCAACCCGGGCGATCTGCGAAGCGGGCGTGCCGGTGGCGATCCATGCCATCACCGATGGCCGCGACGTGGCGCCGAAATCGGCCGATGTCTACATGAAGGCGCTGCTGGAGCAGCTGCCCGAGGGGGCCTTCGTCGCCACCGTCGACGGGCGCTACTATGCGATGGACCGCGACAACCGCTGGGAGCGGGTCGAAAAGGCCTATGCCGCGATGATCCTGGGCGAGGGCGAAAAGGCCGGGACCGCGCTCGGCGCCATCGGGGCCTCCTACGCGCAGAACGTGACGGACGAGTTCATTCTGCCGACCGTCGTCGGCGATTACAGCGGCGTGCAGGACGGCGACGGGCTGTTCTGCCTGAACTTCCGCGCCGACCGGGCGCGAGAGATCCTCGCCGCCATCGGCAAGCCCGGCTTCGACGGGTTCGAGACGGGCAAGCGGCGCGCACTGTCGGCCCTGCTGGGAATGGTCGAGTACTCTGACGACCACAACACCTACATGAGTGTCGCCTATCCCAAGGCGGAGATCGTGAACACGCTGGGCGAATGGGTGGCGAAGCAGGGCAGGACCCAGTTCCACCTCGCCGAGACCGAGAAATACCCCCATGTCACCTTCTTCCTGAACGGCGGCAAGGAAGCGCCCTGGGACGGCGAGGACCGCTTCATGCCGAAGTCGCCCAAGGTGGCGACCTATGACCTGCAGCCCGAGATGTCGGCAGGCGAGGTGACCGACAAGTTCGTCGAGGCCATCGAGAAGGGCTACGACCTGATCGTCACCAACTACGCCAACCCGGACATGGTGGGCCACACCGGCGACCTACAGGCGGCCATCGCGGCCTGCGAGGCGGTGGACAAGGGGCTCGCCCGGGTCGTCGCCGCGCTGGAGAAGGCGGGCGGCGCGATGATCGTCACTGCCGATCACGGCAACTGCGAGGTGATGGTGGACCCTGAAACCGGGGGGCCGCATACCGCGCACACCACCAATCCGGTGCCGGTGGCGCTGGTCGGCGGACCGGCGGGCGCGAGCCTGCGCAACGGCCGCCTTGCCGACCTCGCGCCGACGCTGCTGTCGCTCATGGACCTGCCCGTTCCCGACGAGATGACGGGGGAAAGCCTGATCGCATGAAACGGGCTGCCGCATGGCTCTGCGCCCTGGCGCTTGGTGCTGCCGGGGCCCCGGCGGGACCGCTGAGCGCCGGGGATTCTCCGGCGGATGCGGCCCGCGCCGCCGCGCATCAGCTCGAGACCGCCGAGACCGCGCTGCAGCAGGCCGAGAAGGCCCACGATCGGGTACGGGCGCTGACCGACACGGTGCGGGCCTACGAGGCCGGGCTGGCGGCGATGCGCGATGGTCTGCGCCGGGCCTCCACCCGCGAGACCCAGCTGCGGCACCGGCTGGAGGCCCGCGAGAGCGAGGTCGCGCGGCTGCTTGGCGTGATGCTGACCATCGAGACCGCGCCGCCGCCCGTGCTGATGCTGCATCCCGCCGGTCCGCTGGGCAGCGCACGCTCCGGCATGATCCTTGCCGACGTGACGCCGGGGCTGAACGCCCGGGCGCAGGAGTTGCGCCGCGACCTCGAGGAGGTGCGCACCCTGCGGACCCTGCAGGAGGAGGCGGCCAAGCGGCTGGAGGATGGTCTGGCCGGCGTCCAGCAGGCGCGCGCCGACCTCAGCCAGGCGATCGCCGACCGTACCGACCTGCCGCAGCGCTTTGTCGAGGACCCGGTGCGCACCGCCATCCTGCTCGACTCGACCGAGACGCTGGCGGGTTTCGCCAGTGGCCTCTCGCTGATCGGCACCGAAGAGATCGACGATACCGAAGACGACATCAGCGCGCTGAAGGGCACCCTGCCGCTGCCGGTGCAGGGCACCGTGCTGCACCGCGCCGGGGAATCGGACGCCGCCGGCATCCGGCGTGACGGGCTGCTGATGGCGACGCGCCCGCGCGCGCTGGTGACCTCGCCGAGCGCGGCGACGATTCGCTATCGCGGCCCGCTTCTCGACCTCGGCAACGTGGTCATACTCGAACCACAGGCGGACCTGCTCTTCGTGCTGTCCGGGCTCGAGACCGTCTACGGCGAGATCGGACAGGTCGTTCCGGCAGGCACGCCGGTTGGACTTATGGGCGGTGCCATGCCAGAAACAGGGGCAATTCTTTCAACAAGCGGTGATGGTACTGGAACTGACCGCTCAGAAACGCTCTATATAGAAGTCAGACAGGGCGGCAGGCCGGTGAACCCGGAAACGTGGTTCCGAAGCGATAAGGATGGATAACAGACAGATGAAGAAATTCGTTATGGCCGCCCTGGGCGGTACCGTGGCAGGCGTGATCGCGACCACGCAGATCGCCGGGCCCCTCGTGGCTCAGGAAAACGCCCGCTCTTCGAATGTCTACGAGCAGCTCGATCTCTTTGGCGACATCTTCGAACGCATCCGCGCCCAGTACGTGGAACAGGTCGACGAGTCCAAGCTGATCGAGGCGGCCATCAACGGGATGCTCACCTCGCTCGATCCGCATTCGAGCTACATGAACCCGCAGGACGCCGCCGCAATGCGGGTGCAGACCCGTGGCGAGTTCGGCGGACTAGGCATCGAGGTCACGCAGGAGGAGGGCTTCGTCAAGGTTGTCTCCCCGATCGACGGGACCCCGGCGGAAGAAGCCGGGATCGAGGCCGGTGACTTCATCACCCACGTCAACGGCGAGTCGGTGCTCGGTCTGACGCTCGACAAGGCGGTCGACCTGATGCGCGGCCCGGTCGGGTCCGAGATCGTGATCACCGTGGTCCGCAAGGGCGAGGACGAGCCCTTCGACGTCTCGATCATCCGTGACACCATCAAGCTGACCGCCGTGCGCGCCCGGACCGAGGGGCACACCGTGGTCCTGCGGATCACCACCTTCAACGACCAGACCACCCCGAACCTCGAAGCGGGCCTGAAGGAAGAGATCGAGAAGGCCGGCGGCATCGACAACGTCGACGGCGTCGTCCTCGACCTGCGCAACAACCCGGGCGGGTTGCTGACCCAGGCGATCAAGGTGGCGGACGAGTTCCTCGAGTCGGGCGAGATCGTCTCGACCCGTGGCCGCAACCCGGAAGATGGCGAACGCTTCAACGCCACCCCGGGCGACATGATCAACGGCAAGCCGATGGTGGTTCTGATCAACGGTGGGTCGGCCTCGGCCTCCGAGATCGTCGCCGGCGCACTCAAGGATCACCGCCGCGCCATCGTGGTGGGCACCAAGAGCTTCGGCAAGGGGTCGGTCCAGACCGTGATGCCGCTGCGGGGCGACGGTGCCATGCGCCTGACCACCGCGCGCTACTACACCCCCTCGGGTCGCTCGATCCAGAACCTCGGCGTGTCGCCCGACATCGTCGTCGAGCAGCCGCGCAAGGTCGCCGCGAACGAGGATGAAGAGCCCAAGAGCGCCGTTCCGCGCCTGCGCTCCGAAGCCGACCTGCGCGGCAGCCTCAGCAACGACAGCCTGAGCGAGGACGAGGTGCGCCAGATCGAGGAAGAACGCGCCAAGGCGGAAGCCGCCGCGCAGCTGCGCGACGAGGATTACCAGCTCGCCTATGCGGTCGATATCCTCAAGGGCCTCTCGGCCATCGCCCCGCGCGACTGATCCATCCGGCAACCGGAAACACCAACGGGCGGCCCTGCCGCCCGTTTTTCTTTGCTCCACTGGCACTTGGCGCCGAGGCCCGCCCCTTCTTTGGGTCGCAAATATCCCGTGGGAGCGAGGGGCTGGCCCCTCGCTCCCACGGCCCCGGCTGCCGCGCGGCCGGGTTTACTTGGTGAAGTAGGGCGCCAGGTTCGCGCGCACGCGGTCCAGCGGCGTCGCGCCCGAGGTGTCGGGCACGAAGGGCGCGCCGGTGATCTTCTCGTAGGCGTCGATATAGACCTGCGAGGTGGTCTGGATGATCTCGTCCGGGATATCCGGGATCGGGTCCTTGTAGGGGTCGCAGCGCGCATCGACCCACGACCGGATGATGTCCTTGTCGAAGGAGGGCGGGCGCGCGCCGGTCTCGAAGGCCTCCGGGTACTGGTCCGCCAGCCAGTAGCGCGAGCTGTCGGGCGTGTGGATCTCGTCGGCGATCAGGATGTTGCCCTCGGCATCGGTGCCGAATTCGTACTTGGTATCGACGAGGATCAGGCCACGCTCGGCCGCCACCTGCTGTCCCCGGGCAAAGAGCGCGAGGGCGATCTCCGACACCCGCTCCCATTGCGCGGTGGTCAGGAGGCCCTGCTCGATGATCTCGGCGGGGGTCAGCGGTTCGTCATGGCCGCCGTCGAAGGCCTTGGAGGTCGGGGTGATGATCGGCGCGGGCAGCGCCTGGTTGTCCTTCAGACCATCGGGGAAGTCGTGCCCGTACATGGTCCGCTCGCCCTTCTTGTAGCGCGTCAGGATCGAGGTTCCGGTGGTCCCGGCAAGGTAGCCGCGCACCACGATCTCGACCGGCAGGATGGTCAACCGCTTGCCCACCACCACGTTGGGGTCGGGATAGGCCAGAACGTGGTTCGGGCAGATATCGCCGGTGCGGTCGAACCAGTAGCGCGCGATCTGGGTCAGCACCTGCCCCTTGAACGGGATGCAGGCGAGGATGCGGTCAAAGGCCGAGATCCGGTCCGAGGAGATCAGGATGCGGCTGTCGTCCGGCAGGTCGTAGCAATCGCGCACCTTGCCGTAATAGGGGTTCGGCAGTTCGGGGATGCGGGCGTGGGCGAGGATGCGGGTCAGATCGGTCATCGGGGCCTTCATCTGCTAATGAGACGGGGCGGCGCCGGGAAAGCCGGAGCCCCTGCTGCCTGATGCAACAAACCGGCGCCGGAGGCCAGTGCAAACTGGTGCGCGGCCCGGTCCTGCCTAGCCTGCGGCGCTCGTCTCGACGCAGTGACGGCGAAAGGCGCGCTTCAGCATGTCGAGTTCCGCCCGCAGCAGGTCGACCTCGGCCCGCAGGTCGTCAGCGGCGGCCTCGCCCGCGATCAGGGTGAAATCGCCCAGCTTGCGGTCGCCCACCCGGTCGCGGATCACGAAGGTCTGGACCCCGTCGGCCAGCGCGTTTCTGGGCAGGGGAATGCGGATGTTCCACGACTTGCGGTCCGACGCGAGGTGCAGTTCGACCCCGTCGACCGCCTTGTCGCGGTAGAGCACCTCCACCTCGGGCCGGGCACCGGCCTGTCCCTCGATGTTGCCCTCCCAGAACCCGTTGGCCAGGCGGATCTTGGTCAGTTTCAGATCGTCCATCCGGGTCTCCTAGAGTGCGGCGCGCGGGTGACGCGCCAGGGTCAGGTCGCGCAGGGTCACCTGGTTCATCTCGGGCGCTTCGAAGATCAGGTCGAGCCAGGCGCTCTCGATCCGCTTCTCGTTCAGCTTGGTATAGGCCAGGTCGAATTCGACCATGGCCTCGCTTTGCTCCATCGGCATCTCGCGCACCAGCTGCTCGGTGTTCGGCCCGTGCTTGATGTTGAGCCGGGCAAAGATCTCCAGCGGGCGCTCGGCCTCGATGATGCAGCTCAGCCGCAGCAGCTGGTCGCGGGTCATCCCGCGCACGGCTTCGGGCGGCAGGTCGATCACCAGCGACAGGAAGGTGCCGTCGAAGTTGAAAACGTCCATCCGCAGGCCGAAGGCGGCAAGGTCGGATTCGCGCGTGTTACGGATCTGGCGCAGCGTGATCTCGGCGGTGCCGCAGTCGTGGAACACCGATATCTCGGTCCCGATCCGGGTCTTGGGCTGGACTGAGCTGATCCCCGGGCGGGGCAACGGGCCACGCCAGAGCGCCGGGCGCCACGACCAGTCGGTGCCATGCGGCTTGGGGAAATAGGACGTGCCGATCTTGGGCAGGGCGAGGCGGCCATCGGCCACGTGGATCAGCCGGTCGAGCTGGGCGCGCAGTTCCCGCGCCTCGCTCCGGTCCTGCCGCAATACGGGCAAAGCAACTTCGGCGGCGGAGTGCGCCGCGCGCCGCCAGCGCCGGAGGGCGCGGGCGTGGATCAGCCGATTGAGAATACTGCCCATGCCGGAACCACCACGGTTTGGCCGCGATGCCTGTCTGTTTGCCTTGCGACTATGTAACGAAACCGTTGCCGCCAGATAAACCGGGAATTGAGGAAAGGACGGTTTTTCTGAGCCCTATCGGAGAATAGGGCACGCCGCCGGCTGCCTGCAGGTCAGTCCGCCTTGCCGCTTTCCGCCGTTTTGGGAAGGCTCTCGCGCTTGCTGGCGGTGCGGGTCCGTTGGGCGAGGTCGCTGATCAGCGCCGCGCCGTTGCGCCCGACCGCGCCGCTGCCCTCGGGGCCGTAGACGCTGACCCCGACGAGGTTGTCGTTCAGCTGGAACGCGCCGCGCCAGTGCACCGGGCTCACGCCGTCGAGTGCGGCCGAACCGGTGCCGAGCCGGACAAGGACGACACCGTCGCGGCTGGCCTTGTCGAGAACGCGGGCGCCTTGCGCGATGCTGGACATGTCCTTCAGCGTGGGTGCCGGGCTGCCCGGCGCCTGCCGTGCCGTGGTCACCGTCATCACGGCAAGGTCATAGCCCTCGTAGTAGCCGCGGACGCCAACCGTGTCGCAGCGCGCGATCATCGCGAACCCCTTGTCTCCGACCCGCCGGACCGACCGGCGATCGATGCAATAGCCGTCGGGCGCGCTCAGCACGATGTCACCGTTGCCCATCGCGATCTTCAGCGTGCGGGCATGTTCGGATTCGGTTCCGAGATCGCCCATCTCGGCAAAGGGAAAGCCCGTTGCTTCTTCGCAACCGGTAAGGGTCAGCGCCGCGCCGATCGCGGCAAGGGATCTGATGATCCAGCTAGACATGGTGCTCCGTTCTTCCGCCGGGGCGGGGGATGGGTGTGCTGGCCGCTCCGGCATGTGGGATTCCACAGGAAAACACATGCGGGGGCCGGATGGTTTCATCGCGGTCGGACGCGGTGCCGGGCCGGGGCGCGCGCAACGGGGTTGCGCCGGGTTCGGGCTGGCGGCGGCCGGGCATATCGGATAGGTGACGCGGGCGGCGCAGCATGGTTGCACTCCCGTCTGTCTGGCCTGCCTGCCCATAACCGGGCGCAGGCGGCGGCACAAGGGCCGTCAATACGCGGTGCAAGTGGACTGTGCGTCCGCGCACCTTGTATTGAAGACAGCAATGATTAGCCTCTGGTGATTGTTTTGCCCGGCAGCCGAGACCACCGGCGGGCATCTGACTTCGATACGGACTCCGCCGGTATGGAACCGACTCTTTTTTCTTTCATCTGGAAATACTCCAAGAAGCAGCAGATTGCCCTGTTTGCTTTCACCCTGCTCAGCTTCCCGTTCCTCTACGCCTCGCTGGAACTGCCCAAGCAGATCATCAACGACGCCATCGGCTCGCCCTCCGAGACCATCGTCAAGCTGGGCGTCACGCTGACCCAGGTCCAGTACCTGCTGATCCTCTGTTTCGCCTTCCTCGCGACGGTGCTGATCGGCGGCATGATGAAGATGCGCATCAACACCATGAAAGGTGTGCTGTCGGAACGCATGCTGCGCCGGTTCCGCTACCAGATGATCTCGCGCATGCTGCGGTTCCCGGCGCCCTACTTCCAGACCACCAGCCAGGGCGAGATGGTCTCGATGATCACATCCGAGGCCGAACCGATGGGCGGGCTGATGGGCGATGCCGTCGCCCAGCCCGCCTTCCAGTTCGGCCAGATGATGACGATCCTGTTCTTCCTCTTTGCCCAGAGCTTCTGGTTCGGGCTGGCCTCTGTGGCGCTGATCCCCCTGCAGGCGTGGCTGATCCCGATGCTGCAGCGTCAGATCAACCTGCTGAACAAGGCGCGGATCCAGGAAATCCGCCATCTGTCGGCCGAGATCGGCGAGAGCGCGGCGGGGGTTTCTGACCTGCGGATCAACGGCGGCTGGCGCTATCGGCTGGCGCAGTTCACCAGCCGGCTGGGCGTGCTGTTCGACATCAGGTTCCAGATCTACCAGAAGAAGTTCTTCATGAAGTTCCTGAACAACATGATCGGGCACCTCACACCGTTCTTCTTCTACTCGGTCGGCGGCTACCTCGCGATCCAGGGCGAGATCACCGTCGGCGCGCTGGTCGCCGCACTGGCCGCCTACAAGGACCTCAGCTCGCCCTGGAGCGAACTTCTGACCTTCTACAACTCGGTGCAGGACATGTCGCTGCGCTGGCAGGTCGTGACCGAGCGCTTTGCCCCGCAAGGCATGATCGACGAACGCCTGTTCGACGGTGAGCCCACGTCGATTCCGCGCCTCGACGGCGAGATCGAATTCCGCAACGTGACCGTGCGCGACAACGAGGGCAACCCGGTCCTCGAGGACATCTCGCTGACCATCCCGCCCGGCACCCGGGTGGCGATCAAGTCCGCCCGCCCGTCCGAGCGTACCGCCTTTGCGCAGCTTCTGACCCGGGAACTCCTGCCCTCGCGCGGGCAGATCATCGTGTCGGGCAAGCCGCTGGAAACGCTGCACCAGGTCACCATCGCCACCCGGATCGGCTATGCCAACTCGCGCCCCTATCTCTTCGAGGGAACGATGGGCGACAACCTCCTGATGCCGCTGATGATCAAGCCGCAGGAGGTGCTGTGGGATCCGGACTACCGTGACCGCCAGCACGCCGAGGCGCTGCGCTCGGGCAACAGTCCCGATGCCCAGAACGTCCGCTGGGTGGACCCCGGGCTCGCCGGGCTGTCGCGGATCGCCGATATCCGCGACTGGTGGTTCAAGCTGGTCGAGGCGATGGGGATCGACGAGGAGATGATCCGCCGCACCCTGCGTTCGCGCATCAATGCCGACGTGCACAAGGGGCTGGCCAAGGACATCGTGGCCCTGCGGCCCGAGGTGCTGCGGCGCCTCAAGGAGGCCGGGCTCGACGGCGCGGTCCACCATTTCGACCCCGAGCGCTTCAATCCGGCGGTGCCGCTGGGCGGGAACCTGTTCTATGCCACCCCCTCGCGCGAGATCACGCCGCAGTCGCTGGCGACCGATATGCGCATGATCCGGATGCTGGACGAGATCGGGCTGACCCCGGGCGGGCTCGAGATCGCACAGGCGGTGGTCGATACGCTGCGCCACACCTTCGGGCGCGACGGCACCGATCACCCGCTGTTCCGCAGGCTGGGCATCGAGGACGAGACCTATCTGCGGCTGGTCGACATCGCGGCCAAGCGCGCGCGGCTGGGCGACGATGGCCTGACCCCGGAAGAGCAGGGCCTGATGCTGGGCGTGCCCTTCCTGCTGACGGCCGAACAGATCGGCCCGAGCTTTCCCGAGCGCTACAAGGACGAGATCCTCGATATCCGCAGGACCCAGTCCGAGAAGCTGCGCCAGATCGCCGGGGAGAAGTTCACGCCGATCACGCCCGAGACCTACATCCAGCGGCTGACCGTCACCGAGAACGCCATCTTCGGGCGCGTTTCGATGATGGCCGGGGCCAAGGCCGAGGCGATCGAGAACCTCGTGTCCGACGTGATGAACGAGCACGGGCTGCGCCAGCGGCTCGCGGCGACGACCTATGACATGCAGACCGGCCTTGGCGGGGCCAACCTGCCGACGGTGTTGCAGGAGCGCGCCGCCTTCAGCCGCGCCAGTATCAAGCGCCCGGATATCCTGATCATCGAGAACGCCCTTGCCAGCCACGACTCCAAGAGCCGTGCCCGGACCCGGCAGAAGCTGCGCGAGCTGCTGCCCAAGTGCACGATGATCTTCATGGAGGATCAGTTCAACAACCCGGGCGAATACGACATGTTCGTCGAGATCCGCGATGGCCGCATCGACGACGTGGAGCGCCCGAAAAAGGCCGCGCTGACCGGACCCGGTGCGGCGGACCTGCAGCACAAGATCGAGATCCTGGCATCGACCGAACTCTTCTCGGCGATGAACGCCAAGAACCAGCGCCTGCTGGCCTTCTCGGCGCAATGGTACGATGCGGCGCCGGGGCATGTGATCTTTGCCCACGGCCAGCGCGCCGACGCCACCTATCTGTGTCTCTCGGGCGAGGCCGAACTGCGCTGGCCCGACAGCGGGCCGGAGGATCCGCCGGTCACGGTGATCGGGCCGGGCCGCCTGATCGGGGACCTGTCGATCATCACTCGCGCCGAGCGGACGATGGACCTCGTCGCCACCGCGCCGAGCAAGTTCCTGCGCATCGGGGCCGAGGAATTCCGCGCGGTGATCGAGAACGACGCCCACCTCGCGGTGGAACTTCTTGCGGCGGTGGGCAGTAACCTCAACAGTGCCGCGCAGCACATCCATCACCTGCGGACCACGGCGCAGGTGAACGGAGAGCCACGCTATCCGATAGACACGATCAACGCGGGTGAAGATGACTGAGAGCGCCTATGCCGCGCACGAGCGCCTTGTCGGCCCTGCGCGGGACCGCTGCGAGATCTGGCGGCTGATCGCCGGCTGCGCGACCATCGTGGTTCTGGTGATCGTGCTGAACCTGATTGTGCATGCGCTGGCCCGGCCCTTCTTTCCCGCGCTGCTGACGCCCGAGGCGCTGGAGGGCAACACGCCGGGATCGCTGCTGTTCCTGCTGTTCGGCTTCGTTGCGCTGATCATCGCGGTGGGGCTGGCCGTGCGGCTGCTCCACGACCGTAGCCTTGCCAGCGTGATCGGCCCGCTGCCGCTGGCGCTGAGCCAGTTCTGGCGCGTGTTCCGGATGCTGGTCCTGATCGGCGTGGGCCTGCTGTTGCTGCCGCCCTACGACATGGGCGAGGGCCTCGTGGACAACCTGGACCTCTCGCGCTGGCTGATCCTGCTCCCCGCCTCGCTGGCGGCAATCCTCGTGCAGACCGGCAGCGAAGAGCTGATGTTCCGCGGCTACCTGCAACAGACCCTCGCCGCCCGCTTCCGCAGCCCGGTGGTCTGGATGGTGCTGCCCGCGCTTCTGTTCGGCCTTGGTCACTACATGCCGGGCGAGGCCGGGGACAACGCGCCCTTCGTGGTGCTCTGGGTTGTGGTCTTCGGCATATTCAGCGCCGACCTCACCGCGCGGTCGGGCACGCTGGGGCCTTCCATCGCCATGCATATGGTCAACAACATGTCGGCCCTGCTGATCGTCGCCACCCCGGATTCGCTCAGCGGGCTTGCCCTGATGACCACGCCCTTCTCGCTTTCGGACACCGAGGCGATGCGCGGCTGGATGCTGGTGGATTTCGCCACGATGCTGGTAAGCTGGCTCGGCGCGCGCCTCGCACTGCGCCGCTGATTGCATTTCCCGGTCCCGGGGCTTATCTGGGGCCGCAAACGGGTTTCCGTCCAGCACGGTTGCGCCCCGGAACCAGACCCGGCCAGAAAAAGGCACGCATATGAACTGGATCACGAACTACGTCCGGCCCCGGATCAACTCGATCTTCTCGCGCCGTGAAACACCCGAGAACCTTTGGCAGAAGTGCGACGAATGCGGCACCATGCTGTTCCACCGCGAGCTGTCCGACAACCTGAATGTCTGCACCAACTGCGGGCATCACATGGCGATCACCCCGCGCGAGCGTTTCAAGGCGCTGTTCGACGGCGGTATCTTCGGCGAGGTCAAGGTTCCCGAACCGATCGCCGACCCCCTGCATTTCCGTGATCAGAAGCGCTATCCCGACCGGATGAAGGCCGCCCAGAAGACCACGGGCGAGAAGGAGGCGATGCTCGTCGCCACCGGCGAGATCGGGCGCACGCCCATCGTCGCCGCCGCGCAGGACTTCTCGTTCATGGGCGGGTCCATGGGCATGTACGTGGGCAATGCCATCATTGCCGCCGCCGAAGAGGCAGTGAAGCTGAAGCGCCCGATGGTGCTGTTCTCGGCCGCAGGCGGCGCGCGGATGCAGGAAGGCATCCTGTCGCTGATGCAGATGCCGCGCACCACGGTTGCCGTGCAGATGCTCAAGGAAGCGGGCCTGCCCTATATCGTCGTCCTGACCCACCCGACCACCGGCGGGGTGACGGCCTCCTATGCCATGCTGGGCGACGTCCATATTGCCGAGCCCAACGCCCTGATTTGCTTTGCCGGTCCGCGCGTGATCGAGCAGACCATCCGCGAGAAGCTGCCCGAAGGGTTTCAGCGCGCCGAGTACCTGCTGGATCACGGGATGCTCGACCGGGTGACCCCGCGCACCGAGATGCGCGAGGAGCTGATCACCATCGTGCGGATGCTCATGGGCCTGCCGCCCGCCGTGCGCGGCGATCTTCCGGCCCCCACCGCCGCCGCGCCCGAAACGCCTGCACCGGCACCGGCCGACAAGCCCGCAGCGGAGGCCAAGCCCGCGAAATGACGGCGCCCGCCTCGGACATCATCCTCGAGAGGATGATGGCGCTCCACCCCAAGATCATCGACCTGACGCTCGACCGGGTGTGGCGCCTGCTCGACGCGCTGGGCAACCCCCAGAACGACCTGCCGCCAGTGATCCACATCGCCGGGACCAACGGCAAGGGCTCGACGCTGGCGATGATCCGGGCGGGGATCGAGGGGGCGGGCCTGACGGCCCATGCCTATACCTCGCCCCACCTCGCGCGGTTCCATGAGCGCATCCGCGTCGCGGGTGAGCTGATCTCGGAACCGGCGCTCTCGGCGGTGCTGGACGAGTGCTACGACGCCAACAGCGGCCAGCCGATCACCTACTTCGAGATCACGACCTGCGCGGCGATCCTTGCCTTCGCGCGGACCCGTGCGGACTATACGCTTCTCGAAGTCGGCCTTGGCGGGCGTCTCGACGCGACCAACGTGCCGGCGGCCCCCGCGCTGACGGTGATTACCCCGGTCTCGATCGACCATCAGCAGTTCCTCGGCAACACGCTGGGCGAAATCGCCTTCGAGAAGGCCGGTATCCTCAAGCGTGGCGTGACCTGCGTCGTCGGCCCCCAGAAGGACGAGGCGCTGGAGGTCATCGAGAGGCAGGCCGCCCGCGTCGGCGCGCCGCTGCTGGTGCACGGCCAGCACTGGCACGCGCACGAGGAACACGGTCGCCTGATCTATTCCGACGAAACCGGCCTGCGCGACCTGCCGCGCCCGAACCTCCTGGGGGCACACCAAATCGAGAACGCGGGCGCCGCACTGGCCGCCCTGCGCCACCTCGGGCTCGGGGACGATGCCTACGAGGCCGCCGTGACCAGGGCCCACTGGCCCGCCCGGATGCAGCGCCTGACCAGCGGGCCGCTGGCCGAGTCCGCGCCCGGCGTCGAACTCTGGCTCGATGGCGGCCACAACCCCGCCGCGGGCGAGGCGCTGGCCCGGGTGCTCGACGATCTGCCGAAGCGGTCGACGCACCTGATCTGCGGGATGCTGAACACGAAGGATGTGGGCGGCTACATGCGCCCGCTGGCGGGCCACGCCGAGAGCCTGACGGCGGTGTCGATCCCCGGGGAGGCCAACACGCTTCCGGCCGAGGTGACCGCTGCTGCGGCCGCCGATGCCGGTATCGCTGCGTCCACCGCGACCTCGGTGGCCGAGGCGCTTGCCCGGATCGCACAAAAAGAGCCGCAGTCGCGTGTGCTGATCTGCGGCTCTCTGTATCTGGCCGGAGCCGTCCTCCGCGAGAACGGCTCCTGAACCTGTCTTAGAACTTCAGACGACCACCGATCAGGATCGAGTCGACGTCCTGGTAGGAGACAGCCGAGGTGTCTTCGTAGGAGCTGCGACGCAGCGACGCGAAGACTTCGAGGTCCTGGTTGTCGAATTCCTGCAGCACGGTGAAGGCGGTCGAGCCGCTTTCGTCGCCTGCGGTCAGGAAGTCGTTGCCCTGGTAGTAGTCGATCGAGAAGTTGGTGCCGCCCACGTTGAGGAAGCGCGCTTTGTAGCCCAGTTTCACGTAGGCGTAGTCGGCGTCGCCGCCCTCGGTCTGCGCACCGTAGGACACGGCTGCGTTCAGGCCGGTCGGCTCGTGCAGGGCCGCTGCCGAGATCACGTAGCGCTCGGTGGTGTCGCCATCAGCAATGTCGACCCACTGGTAGGAGGTCGCCGCCTGAACGGTGAAGTCACCCACGTCCTTGGTGTAGCGGACGGCCAGATCGTAGTAGTCGTTGTCGTTGCCTTCGGCGAGGACTTCCTGGCCGTAGGACGCGCTGAACACGAAGCCGTTGAACGACGGGGTGTCATAGCGCACGCGGGCGCGGCGGGAGCCGTCCATGTTGGACGAGACATCGCCCAGCGAGATGCCCGAGAGGGCGCCTGCGGCGGTGCGGAACTCGAAGCCGCCGGCGCTGTCAGCAACGCCCGAGTAGCTGGCAAGGCCGGTGCCCGACAGGTCGGCTTCGCCGGTGCCGTCAGACGCGGTGCTGCCTTGACCGATCGAGATGGTACCGAAGTTGCCGGTGTAGGCGAAGTCCAGTTTCCGCAGGCTGGTCAGGGTCCAGTCCAGCTTGTCCGGGTCGTTGGTCTGGCTGTAGCTGCCGGTCTGCACCAGTCCGAGGGCGCTTTCCAGCGTGAAGGTCAGTTCGCCGGGGCCGAGGTTGGTGACGACCTTCATCCCGATGCGGGAGGGCGAGTTGCCGTTGTCGGCGAGGTTGGAGTTCGAGTCCTCCCCATCGTCAACATATTGATAGGTCGGGGTAAGCTGTCCGTAGAAGGTGACCTTTGCAGCCTGCTGCGCCATGACCGGGGTGGCCAGGAGGGGAGCAGACAGGACACCCGCAAGCGCTCCGTAAGGAAGCATCTGGGAGAGACGCATGGGTTTATCCTTTTCAGTAGTTTTGACCGGTCATCCAATGACTGGTTCGGCTCACTTCGGCTCTCGGATCGGCGGATTCAACCCTGCTGACGTCAAAACAGAGTTAGGTAGGCTTGCAATTTACATGTTCACATCATGCTTTTGTTGTGAGCATGATTTCGCCGAAGCGTTTATTATTATGGCGAATTCTGGCGCGTTTACGCGCACGTCATGCGAAAATCCGCTCGTCCGGCGTCCCGGACAAGGCAAACCCCGATTGCGCTGGTCGCATGGCTCTCGGCCTATCTGCCCCAGTCCTTGTCCTGCATCTCGCGCAGGCGTGAGGCCGTCCGCTCGAATTCGAACGTGCCTTCACCTTCAACGTAGAGGTAGTCCGGTTCCGCCGCTGCCGATGCGATCAGGCGGACCTTCGCCTCGTAGAGCGCGTCGATCAGCGTGACGAAACGCTTGGCCTCGTTGAAGTTGGACCGCGACAGCCGCGGGATGTCCTCGAGGATCAGGACGCGCACCGCGTCGGCGATGGCGAGGTAGTCCGCCGGGCCCAGCGGCTTGCCGCAGAGATCGTAGAACCGGGCCCGTGCCACGCCGTTGCGAAACGCTGGCAGTTCGACCTCGCGCTTCTGCACCACCAGCACCAGCGGCTCGGCCACGCCCTGCGTGAGGTCCTGCCAGATCGCCTCGACCTCGGCGCGGGTCTCGGGGTTCACCGGCGAGAAGTAGACCTGCGCGCCCTCCAGCCGATCCTGCCGGTAATCGCGCGGGCTGGCCAGCTCGCGCACCACCATCTTCTCCTCGATGAGGGCGATGAAGGGCAGGAACAGCTGTCGGTTCAGCCCGTTCTTGTAAAGGTCGCCCGGCACGCGGTTCGAGGTGGTGACCACGACCACCCCGGCGGCGAAGAGGGCCTCGAACAGCCGGCCGACGATCATCGCGTCGGTGATGTCGGTGATCTGCATCTCGTCAAAGGCCAGCACCCGGACCGATGCGATCACGTCCGCCACCACGGGCTTCAGCGCATCGGTCACGCCCTGCTGGCGCGCCTTGTGCATCCCGGCGTGGATTTCCTGCATGAAGGCGTGGAAGTGCACCCGCCGGGCCGGAATGTCGCCAAGGCTCTCGACAAAGAGGTCCATCAGCATCGACTTGCCGCGCCCGACGCCACCCCAGAGGTACAGGCCCTTGGGCGGCTCGGGCGCCTTGCGGAACAATCCGCGCTTGACGGGCTTGGCCAGTTCCGAGCGAATTCGTTCGAATTCGCCCAGCACGGCCTCCTGCGCCGAATCCCGGGTGAGGCTGCCTTCGGCGGCCTTGCGGTCGTATATCTCGGTAATCGTGGTCATCTGATCTCGGTTTTTCGCAGCGCCTCGTTAACATGACGATGGGGCGGGATGAATGGCGAATGGAGCCAAGGCAGCGCGGCTGCTTGGCTTTTGCGATCTGCCCAGGAATTCATCACCAATCATGATCATTAACTTCACAACAGGTGAATTGACGTCGCGTTGCAAAATCCGGGATTATGCGCGAACCCCATTAGGACAGCCATCATGACCCGTTCCGCCTCGCTCTTCACGCCGGTGCTGATCACCGGCAGCCTCATCATCCTGCTGAGCTTCGCGGTGCGCTCCTCGTTCGGCGTGTTCCAGATCCCGATCGCCGAAGAGTTCCACTGGCTCAGGTCCGAGTTCTCGCTGGCCATCGCCATCCAGAACCTCGCTTGGGGTATCGGTCAGCCCCTCTTCGGCGCCATCGCGGAGAAGATCGGCGACCGCCGCGCCATCGTCATGGGCGCGCTGCTCTATGCCGCCGGGCTTGTCCTCTCGGCCTGGTCCACGACCCCGCTCGAACACCAGCTCTACGCCTGGCTGGTGGGCTTCGGCGTCGCCGGCACCGGGTTCGGCGTGATCCTCGCGGTGGTGGGTCGTGCCGCCTCGGACGAGAACCGCTCGATGTCGCTCGCCATCGTCTCTGCCGCAGGCAGCGGCGGTCAGGTCTTCGGCGCCCCGGTGGCCGAATGGATGCTGGGCTTCATGACATGGCAGCAGACTTTCATGGTCTTCGCCGTCGTCATCCTGTGCTCGATTCTGCTGCTGCCCTTCATGCGCGCCCCCGAGGCAGCCTCCAAGGCCGAGCTGGAAGAGAGCATGGGCACCGTCGTGATGCGCGCCTTCCGCGATCCGTCCTACGCGATGATCTTCATGGGCTTCTTCTCTTGTGGCTACCAGTTGGCCTTCGTGACCGCCCACTTCCCGGCCATGGTCGCCGAGATGTGTGGCCCGCTGCTGCCCGGTGGCATCCTCCACAGCATAGGCATCACCTCGACCTCGGCACTGGGTGCGGTCTCGCTCTCGATGATCGGCGTGGCCAACATCGGGGGAACCCTGCTCGCCGGTTGGCTGGGCAAGCGTTATTCCAAGAAGTACCTGCTGGCGGCCATCTACACCGGGCGCACCATTGCCGCGGCGGTGTTCATCCTGATGCCGATCACCCCGGGCAGCGTGCTGATCTTCTCGGCCGTCATGGGCTCGCTCTGGCTCGCCACCGTGCCGCTGACCTCGGGTCTCGTCGCGCACCTCTACGGCCTGCGCTACATGGGCACGCTCTACGGCTTCGTCTTCCTCAGCCACCAGATCGGCAGCTTCATCGGGGTCTGGCTGGGTGGCCGGATGTACGACATCTACGGCGACTACACCCTGGTCTGGTGGATCGGCGTGGGCGTCGGCGCCTTCAGCGCCATCGTGCACCTGCCGGTGCGGGAGAAGCCGAACACCCCCGCACCGCTGGCCGCCTGAGCGGCGCTAGCCGTCGAGGTTGGTGTCGTTCCAGCTCTGGCGCGCGGCCTGCCAGCAGTCGAGGATGTAGCGGCCCGTCATCAAGTCGAGGTGCGCACCGCCGCCGTTCTTGAACAGCGTGATGTCCTCGGCGCCGCCGGTCTCGAACCCGTCGATCCCGTAGAAATCGGCCAGGACGTGCCCGCGCTCGATGACGCCCTCGGCCAGCGGGATCTTGAGCTCGCCGATGTGGTCCAGCGTGGTGTCGAAGCTGTCGACATAGACTTTCGACCGTTGCAGTGCGGTGTCGTCGGTCTCGCGCATGTCGGGACGATAGGCGCCGATCAGGTTCAGGTGCTGGCCGGGGCGCAGCCAGTCGCCCTTGATCACCGGCTCGGAGGACATGGTCGCCGACACGATGATGTCGGCCTCCCGTACCGCCGCTTCCAGATCCTCGGCGACCGAGACGTTGCCCATCTCGTTGGCAAGGTCATGCGCCTTCGAGATGGTGCGGTTCCAGATCGACTGCGTGGCGTTGGGAAAGCCCGCGCCAAAGGCCTGGCACAGCGACTTGCCGACCGTTCCCGCGCCCACGATCAGAACCTTCTCGCTCTCGGGGCGGGCCAGTCGCAGGGCGCCCAGCAGGCTGTCGCCCGCCGTCTTCCACTTGGTCACGAGGTGGAAGTCGACGATCGCCTCCAGCATCCCGTCACTGTCGGAGTAGAGGCAGACGCCGCCGTTGACCATCGGCTTGCCCTTGTCCGGGTTGCCGGGGAACACGGTGGCCGATTTCACCGCCAGCCCCATGCCGTCGATCCAGGCCGCGCGCGACAGCAGCGTGTCCTTGCCGCGATAGAGGAAGGTATCGTCAATCTCGGCCTTGGGCAGCTTGTGCCCGGCGGCCAGCGCCTCGGTGAAGGCGATCCAGTCAAGCAGCGCCTCGGCTTCGGCGAACGGGATGACGGGAACGGTCATGCGGCTTCCTCTTCGGTCAGAAGTCCTTCGGAAACAAGGCGTGCGGCCAGTCCCTCGGGGCCCTGAAAATGGTGGGTCTGCCAGCCGCGCGCGGCAGCGGCGGCAATGTTGTCGGCGCGGTCGTCGGTGAACAGCAGCGCGCCCGGCGCGATCCCGCAGTCCTCCTCGACCATCTGGTAGATCACCGGGTTCGGCTTGATCACCTTCATGTGCCCCGAGATGTAGGGCCGGTCGAATTCCAGCAGGAAGGGGTAGTGCGTCGCGGCGTAGTCGAAGCTCTGGATCCCGAAGTTGGTCAGCGAAAAGACCGGCACGCCATTGGATTTCAGAGCCTTCATCAGCCGCAGCGACCGGTCGATGACCGGGGTGGCCAGTTCGATCCAGCGGTCGTGCCACATCCGGATCTCCTCGCGGAACTCCGGGTACTCCTCGGCTGTGCCATAGATCGTCTCGGTGAAGTTGTGACCGAGGTCCACCTTGTCGTTCATGCCGTGCAGATCGACCGAGGAGAACATGGCGCGCCGCCGCGCCTCGCCGATCTGCGCGTCGTAGAAGCGTTCGGGCTGCCATTCGATCAGCACGTTGCCGATGTCGAAGATCACTGCCTCTGGTCTCATGCCTGTCCTATCCTGCTCTCGGGGTCAAAATTCCTGAAAGAATTCCGTCAGATCCCTTCGAAAAGACCTGGCGTCCGCCCCATGTGTTACTGCCGTCCCGCCGCCCTTATCTCGCGCTCGAGCGCATCCAAGAAACGGGAGCGATCGGCCTTTGTAAAGGCCCTGCCACCGCCGCCCTGGTTAAGCGGATTGGCGGCGCGCATGTCTGCCATCAGATCGCGCATGGCAAGCTGCTGGCCGATGTTCTTCGCGGTAAACGCCTCGCCGTTGTGGCGCAGCACGCGGGCCCCGGCCTCGACGCATTTGGCGGCCAGCGGGATGTCACCGGTCACCACCACATCGCCCGGCCCGCAGCGCTCGGCGATCCACTTGTCGGCCTCGTCCGCACCGCTGGCGACGATCACCGTCTCGACCAGCGGGTTGGCCGAGGGCCGGATGCCGCCGTTCGAGACAACGAACATCTTCAGCCGGTGGCGCGTGGCCACGCGCTCGGCCTCGGCCTTGACCGGACAGGCGTCGGCATCGATGTAGAGCGCGGTCACCGCCCTCAGGCCCAGAGCGCGTTGGCGTGGAAGGTCACGTGATCTTCCATGAAGGTCGAGACGAAGAAGTAGCTGTGGTCATAGCCCGGCTGCAGGCGCAGGGTCGCCTGCTGGCGGCGTTCTGCCACGGCGGCGGCCAGCGCTTCGGGCTTCAGCAGGTCGATGAACTGGTCCTTGGTGCCGGTGTCGACCAGTACGGGCCCGTCAAAGCCCTTGTCTTTCATCACCAGCGAGGCGTCATGCCGTGCCCAGGTGCTTTCATCGCTGCCGAGGTAGGCGGTCAGCTGCTTGCGGCCCCAGTCCGACCCGGTCGGGTTCGAGATCGGCGCGAAGGCCGAGACCGAGCGGTAGCGGCCCGGCAGGTTCATCGCCAGCGTCAGCGCGCCGTGTCCGCCCATCGAGTGCCCGGTGATCGACTGGCGCTCGGGGTCGATGGCGAAGTGCTCGGCCAGCAGCGCGGGCAGTTCCTCGGCCACGTAGTCCCACATGCGGAAATGCGGTGCCCAGGGGGTCTCGGTCGCGTTCACGTAGAAACCGGCGCCCTTGCCGAGGTCATAGGCCTCGTCGTCGGCCACGTCCTCGCCGCGCGGCGAGGTATCCGGGAAGACGAGCCCGATGCCCTGCTCGGCGGCCCACATCTGGGCACCGGCCTTGGTCATGGCATTCTCGTGGGTGCAGGTCAGGCCGGAGAGGTACCAGAGCAGCGGCACCGGGCCGTCGCGGGCCTCTTCGGGCAGGAACAGTCCGAAGGTCATGTCGCAGCTGCAGGCGTCGGAGGCATGGGAATAGACCCCCTGTACGCCACCGAAACAGGTGTTCTCGGAAAGGGTTTTCATCACGGGATCTCCTTGGGTGGGCGAAGCGTGGGCTTTGGCACTTGGCTAACCGGCCCAGGCTCGGGCGTAAAGGGCGGGAGCCTCCGGCGGGAGTATTTGCAGATAAGAGATGGATCAGCCGCCGACCCAGGCGATGACCAGCGGCACGGTCAGGATGCTGAGCGCGGTGGAAAACAGGATCGCCGCCGAGACCCGGTGCGGTGCGATGCCGTAGTGCTGGGCCAGCATGTAGACATTGCCCGCGACCGGCAGCGCCGCGCCGGCGACCACCACGGTCGCGGTATAGGGATCGAGCGGGAAGACCAGCAGCACGCCGATGGCGACGAAGGCGGGGTGCAGCACCAGCTTGCAGAAGGTCAGCCAGCCCGCGACCTGCACCCGCTCGGCCGACTTGCCCGCCAGCGAGGCCCCGATGGCGAACAGCGCGCCGGGGGTGGAGGCGCCGCCGAGGATGCTGAGAAAGTCGTTCATCGGCGTCGGGATCGGCACCTTGAAGGCCGACCAGAGCAGCCCCGCCGAGATGGCGACGATCATCGGGTTCTTCAGCAGCCCGAGGCCGATGGTGCGGAACACCGCCGGGCTCATCCGGCGGTCGCGCCCGGCGTGCACGAGGATCACGATCAGGCTGGAGAACACGATGAGGTCGGTGGCCAGCACCATCATCATCGGCCCGATCGAGGCCTCGCCGAAGAGCATCACGAACATCGGCAGGCCAAGGAAGCCAGTGTTGCCGATCACCGCGCATTGCGCCTCGACCGCGGCGGTCTGCATGTCGAGCTTGCGCAGGAAGGCAACGACAGTGGCGATGCAATAGACGATGGCGCAGCCGAAGAGGTAGCCGCCGATCAGCCGCGCATCAAAGACCTCGGCGAAGTTCAGGTTCGCGGCAAAGCGGAACAGCATCGCCGAGAGCGCGAAGAAGAAGACGAACTTGGTGAGGTAGGCGGTGGCCTGTTCGGTGAAGAAACGGACATAGCCGGCCCAGAAGCCGAGCGCGATGATCGCGAAAAAGGGCAGTGTCCGCAGGAAAATCTCGGTCATTGACGAAGCGTTAGCCGGTTGGCCGAAGCGCTGCAAGCGATGCCGCGAGCGGGGCGGCGTTTTCCGGGCCGCGTGGCGCCCCGCGCCTAGCGTTTGCCGTAATAGAGGCCGACCACATGCTCGGCCTCGGCGAAGAAGAGCCAGCGCGAGCAGGCGGCTCCGGCGAGGTGGCTCAGCACGGCGAGGGCCGCGAGGACATGGTGGAACGGCAAAAGGAGCAGGAGGATCGGCAGAACCGAGAGCAGCACCAGTGCGATCACGCGCAGCTTGCGCGCATGTTTGCGGCCGATCACGAAGACCAGTTCGCGCGTGAGGTAGTTCGGCCCGGTGTGGGGCGGTTCGAAGGCGCGGATACGCCCCGGCGCGCCAAGGCCGGTGGCAGTGGCCAGATCGGTGCCGGAGCGCGCCAGCGCGCTGTCGCCCAGGTACCAGTGGGCCAGTTGCACGATCCCGGCCGCCGCCAGCAGCCATGGCGCGAGGTGGACCATCCCCGCCAGCAGGCTGCCCCCGGCAAGGGCAAAGCTGAGGAACAGCACCGGCGTCAGCAACTGGTGCCAGCGCGGCACGGTCCGCAACTGGGTGTAGATCATCGACGTGGTGAGAACGGTGCCGATGCTCAGCACCGCCCCGAGCCAGCCGAGCGGCACCAGCGCGGTCGCGGCGAATACCAGCCCGGCGCCGAAGGCGGCCATGACCAGCAGCGCGGCGAGCGAGGTCCAGGCCTCGCGGCTGAGCCAGCTGCTCCGCCATTGGATAAAGGCCTTGAGCGCGCGTTCCGGATGACCGAGGTGGAAGGTCGAGGCCAGCAGCCCGCCCACCGCCAGCAGGTAGGCCAGCACGAAGAAGGTGAAGGCGACCCAGCCCGTGACCGGGGGAAAGCCGAGGCCGAGCCAGAACAGCAGGCCGAAGCCAAGGCTCGAGAGCGTGGTAAAGGCGATGACGGAAGGGGCCGGATGCATTTCAGAGCTTCTCCAGCGTCCGGTCGAGCCAGGCGAGGAACCCGGTCGGTTCCTCGGCCACCGGGGCCAGCAGAGGCGCCAGCACGTCGATCTCCTCGCCGATCCGGTCCTTGGGGCGCGGCGGCAGGTAGCGGTTGACGGGCAGGGTGCCCTGTTCCGGCATCAGCGCCATGCCGCCCCGCTCTGCACTCAGGCGCGAGACATTGCTCTCCGGGTCGGCGAAATCGCCAAAGTGGCGCGCGCCCGCGGGGCAGGTGCGCACGCAGGCGGGCACCCGGTCTTCCTCGGGCAGGTTCTCGTTATAGATGCGGTCGACGCAAAGGGTGCATTTCTTCATCACCTTCGCCGCCTGATCCATCTCGCGCGCGCCGTAGGGGCAGGCCCAGGCGCAGAGGCCGCAGCCGATGCAGTCGCTCTCGTTCACCAGAACGATGCCATCCTCGACCCGCTTGTAGCTGGCGCCGGTCGGGCAGACGGTGACACAGGGCGCGTCCTCGCAATGCAGGCAGGACTTGGGAAAGTGGATCAGCTGGGCCGCGCCGCTCTCGGGCTGCACCTCGTAGGAATGGACCCGGTTCAGGAAGGTGCCGGAGGGATCGGCGCCATAGGGCTCCTGGTCGGACAGCGGCGCGCCGTAGTTCTCGGTGTTCCAGCCCTTGCAGGAGATCACGCAGGCATGGCAGCCGACGCAGGTGTCGAGGTCGATCACGAGGCCCAGCTTGCGGTCGGTGGATTTGGGCAGTTCGGTCACGACAGGGCCCCGTTCCTGGGTTGCCGCCTTTGGCCGGGTCGAGAGTTTCCCGGAAACTCTTGCGTACGCGTATCGTTCATTTGCCCACCTTCCATGCCAGCGTTCGCGGCCCCTTGCCGACGGGCGAGGTGATCGGCGGATGGGCCGGCTGGCTCTCGACCGGCGCCGCCACCTTCTCCAGCCTGACCCGGAGGTCGAACCATGCGGCCTGTCCGGTCACCGGGTCCGAGTTCGACCAGCGCTGTCCGTCGCCCTTCTCGGGCAGCAGTTCGTGGATCAGGTGGTTCAGCAGGAAACCTTCGGTGGCCTCCGGCGCGCCCTCGTCCAGGGCCCAGGCGCCCTTGCGCTTGCCGATGGCGTTCCAGGTCCAGACGGTGTTCGGGTTCAGCGCCGCCATCTCCATCACTGGCACGGTGATTTCGCCGTGGGCCGAGCTGACGCGGACCCAGTCGCCGTCGGCCAGAGCGTGCTCGCGCATCAGCCGGGTCGGCACGTAAAGCGGGTTGCGCCCGTGCAGTTGCCGCAGCCAGGCGTTCTGGCTGCCCCAGCTGTGGTACATCGCCATCGGGCGCTGGGTGAGGGCGCGCACCGGATAGGCGTCGCTCGCGGTCCCGTCCTCGTACCAAAGCGGCAGGGGGTCCAGCTTCTCCCGGATCTGCGCACGCAGATGGTCGGGCGGCTGGCGCTCTCCGTGCCCCTCGGCGGCGCGCTGAAACCGGCGCAGCGGTTCGACGTAGAGCTGGAACAGGTAAGGCTGCGGCGCGTCGTAGAACCCGGTTTCGACCGCCCAGTCCTGGTACCCGGCGTTCCACGGCTTGAAATAGGCGGCCTCCTCGGGAACGTGGCGCAGCCAGAACCCGCCGTTGTCGATATAGCGCTGGATCTGGTCCTCGGGCGCATCGCCGCGACCGGTGCCGGTGCTGCGCCATCCGGCGAGCGGCCCGATCCCGGGGCGGCGCTGGTGATGCACGATGTAGTCGGCGTAATCGGCGAACTTGGCGCTGCCGTCTTCCTTGGTGAAGCCTTTCAGCCCCAGCCGCGCGCCGAGGTCGCACAGCACCGACTGAAACCCGCGCACATCCCGGTCGGGTTCGATCACCGGCCAGCGGATCGCGTCCGCCGCCGCGTCGGCCTCGCAGATCGGGCGGTCGAGCAGCGAGATGCAGTCATGCCGTTCGAGGTAGGTGGTATCGGGCAGCACGAGGTCGGCATAGGCGACCATCTCTGAGGCATAGGCGTCGGAATAGATGATCCGGGGGATCACGTAATCGCCGTTCTCGTCCGTGTCGGTCAGCATCTTCATGGTGCCCGAGGTGTTCATGGACGAGTTCCACGACATGTTCGCCATATAGAGGAACAGCGAGTCGATCCGGTAGGGATCGCCCGCGTGGGCATTCGAGATCACCATGTGCATCAGCCCGTGGGCCGACATCGGGTTTTCCCAGGTAAAGGCCTTGTCGATCCGTGCCGGGCTGCCGTCATCCTTCAGCGCGAGATCTTCGGGCCCCTGCACGAAGCCGAGGTGCGGGCCGTTCAGCGGGTGGCCCGGCTGGGTGCCGCAATGGGGCTTGGGATGGGCGTGCGCGGGCTTGGGGTAGGGTGGCTTGAAGCGGAAGCCGCCGGGCGTTTCCACCGCCCCCAGCAGGATCTGCAGCACATGCAGGGCGCGGCAGGTCTGGAACCCGTTGGAATGGGCCGAGATTCCCCGCATGGCGTGAAAGCTTACCGGGCGGCCGACCATCTTGTCGTGCCGTTCGCCCCGGAAATCGGTCCAGGGTCGGTCAAGCTCGATGGCCTCGTCAAAGGCGACGCGCGCGATTTCGGCGGCGATGGCGCGGATCCGGCCCGCAGGGATCCCGCAGCGCTCGGCCACGGCCTCGGGGGCGTACTCCGGCGCGAGATAGCGCTCGGCCATCGCGTGGAACACGGGGCGATGGGCGATCCCATACCTCTCCCATGTCGCCGAGAGCGAGGGGCGGACGCCCGGCGTGTCAAAGGCGGTCGGCTGGCCGGTCACCCGGTCGATGACCAGCGGCTTGCCGGCCTCGTCGCGCAGGAACAGCCCGTAGTCGGGCGAGGCGCGGTCGGAGTTCAGCAGCACCGGGGCGTTGGTGTAGCGGGCAAGGTAGTCGAGGTCGATCTTGCCGGCCTTCATCAGCACGTGGATCAGCGACAGGATGAACAGCCCGTCGGTTCCAGGCGTGATCCCGACCCATTCGTCCGCCACCGCGTTGTAGCCGGTGCGGACCGGGTTCACCCCGATCACCCGCGCCCCGCGCGCCTTGATCTTGCCGATGCCCATCTTGATCGGGTTGCTGTCATGGTCCTCGGCGACACCGAACAGCAGGAACAGCTTGGTGTGATCCCAGTCGGGCTGCCCGAACTCCCAGAAGGCGCCGCCCATGGTGTAGATGCCTGCCGTCGCCATGTTGACCGAGCAGAACCCGCCGTGCGCGGCATAGTTCGGGGTGCCGAACTCCTGCGCCCAGAAACTGGTAAAGCTCTGCGACTGGTCGCGCCCGGTGAAAAAGGCCAGCTTCTCCGGCGCGCTCTCGCGCAGCGGTTTCAGCCAGCCGGTGGCGATCTCCAGCGCCTCGTCCCAGCTGATCTCCTCGAAGGCGCCCGAGCCGCGCGGCCCGACCCGCTTCAGCGGCGCGCGCAGGCGCGAGGGGGCGTTGACCTGCATGATCCCGGCACTGCCCTTGGCGCAGAGCACGCCCTTGTTCACCGGGTGGTCACGGTTGCCCTCGATATAGGCGACCTTGCCGCTCTTGAGGTGAACGTTGATCCCGCACCGGCAGGCGCACATGTAACAGGTCGTTCTGCGGATCTCGTCCGAGACCCTGGGTGACGTGTCGAGCTGCGGTTGCTTCGGTGGCATGGTGCCTCGTGGCGGTTCCGGTCCAGTGTTCTCGGTAATCGTAAATATGTAAAATGTTTTCTTTGGGTGGGTACAGATAAGGGGAAATGGTTCTGGTTTTGGCACGGGGCCCCGGCTCGAGGCCGGGGCGTTTATGATGTTTCACGCCCCGGCCCCGAGCCGGGGCCTCGTCAGGCACCACGCCCCGGTCCTGAGCCGGAGCGCTCGTCAGGCGCCACGCCCCGGCCTCGAGCCGGGGCCTCGCCGAACCTCAGACCACCTGCTTGCGCATGTCCGCCGGGTCGATGCCTGCCACCGCAACGGGCTTCTTCATCGCGTCGCGGCGGAAGGGCTCGCCCAGTTCCTGGTTGATCAGCGCCTCGATCAGCGTGGTCTTGCCGTTCTCCATCTGGTCGGTGATCGCCTTGTTCAGCGCCTCGGTCAGCTGCTCCATGGTCTGCGCCTGCACGCCCTGCAGGCCGCAGGCCCGGGCGATCCCGGCATAGGTCACGTCGTCCGACAGCTCGGTGCCGACGAAGTTGTCGTCGTACCACAGCGTCGAGTTCCGCTTCTCCGCGCCCCACTGGTAGTTGCGGAAGACGACCATGGTGATCGGCGGCCACTCGCTGCGGGCGATGGCGGTCAGCTCGGTCACGGCGATGCCAAAGGCCCCGTCGCCCGAGAAGCCGACGACCGGCACGTCCGGGCAGCCGATCTTGGCGCCGATGATCGCGGGCAGGCCATAGCCGCAGGGGCCGAACAGGCCGGGGGCCAGGTACTTCCGGCCTTCCTCGAACGAGGGGTAGGCGTTGCCGATGGCGCAGTTGTTGCCGATGTCGGAAGAGATGATCGCTTCCTTCGGCAGCGCCGACTGGATCGCGCGCCATGCCATGCGGGGGCTCATCCACTCCGGCTTGGCCTTGCGGGCGCGGTCGTTCCAGTTGGTGCCCGGATCGTCGTCCTCGTGGTCCATGCTCGAAAGCTGCTGCGCCCAGGCCGACTTGGTCTGCGCGATCTTCGCCTTGCGCGCGTCGCGGCCCGTGTCACCCGCGCCCTCGGCCAGACGGGCAAGGATGCCCTCGGCCACTTTCTTGGCGTCGCCCACGATGCCGACGGTGACCTTCTTGGTCAGGCCGATGCGGTCGGGGTTGATGTCGACCTGGATGATCTTGGCGTTCGCGGGCCAGTATTCCATCCCGTAGCCCGGCAGGGTCGAGAAGGGGTTCAGGCGGGTGCCGAGGCACAGCACCACGTCGGCCTCCTTGATCAGCTCCATCCCGGCCTTGGACCCGTTGTAGCCCAGCGGCCCGGCGAACAGCGGGTGCGAGCCGGGGAAGGCGTCGTTGTGCTGGTAGCCCACGCAGACCGGCGCGGTCAGCCGCTCGGCCAGTTCCATCGTCGCCGGGATCGCCCCGGCCAGCACCACGCCCGCGCCGTTCAGGATCACCGGGTGTTTCGCCTCGCTCAGCAGCGCGGCGGCCTTGTCGAGGGCGGTCTCACCGCCCGAGGGGCGCTCGAACTCGACGACCTCGGGGATCTCGATGTCGATCACCTGCGTCCAGTAATCACGCGGCATGTTGATCTGGGCCGGGGCCGAGGCGCGCTTGGCCTGCAGGATCACCCGGTTCAGCACTTCCGCCACGCGCGAGGGGTCGCGCACTTCTTCCTGATAGGCGACCATGTCCTCGAACAGCTTCATCTGCTCGACCTCCTGGAAGCCGCCCTGGCCCATGGTCTTGTTCGCCGCCTGCGGGGTGACCAGCAGCAGCGGGGTGTGGTTCCAGTAGGCGGTCTTGACCGCGGTCACGAAGTTGGTGATGCCCGGGCCGTTCTGCGCGATCATCATGCTCATCTTGCCGGACGCGCGGGTGTAGCCGTCGGCCATCATCCCGCCCGAGCCTTCGTGGGCACAGTCCCAGAAGGTGATCCCGGCCTTGGGGAACAGGTCCGAGATGGGCATGAAGGCGGAACCGATGATGCCGAAGGCATGTTCGATTCCGTGCCTTTGCAGCGTTTTCACAAAGGCTTCTTCGGTGGTCATTTTCATCGGAATGTCTCCCAGGGGCATGAGGCGGCCGGCCCGGGGTCCGGGCTCTGGCCATGTTGCCCACTGAATACGGCGGGGAGCGGCGCAGCCGATAGGGCCAGACGGACGGCTGGATTAAGTCCAGTGCGTCCTGATGGTCTCGGCAATGCGCGCAATCCCCCCGTCGATGCGGCTTTCCGGGATCGAGGAGTAGCCCAGCCGGTAGAAATTCTTCGGCCGCGCGTCGCCCGCGAAAAAGGCAGCCCCCGGTTCGATCAGCACGCCCACGGCCTTGAGCTGTTCGGCCAGCTGGTCGGTATCCACCTGCTCGGGCGCGCGCATCCAGAGCGAGGAGCCGCCATAGACCCCGCGCCCCGCGATGCTCAGGCCATGCCGGGCGACCGCGGCCTCCAGCGCCTTGCGGCGGACATGGAGCGCATCCGACATCCGCCGGATCTGGGCGTCATAGTGCCCAAGCGACAGGAAATAGGCTGCCGTCCGCTGGATATGCCCCGGCGGGTGGCGCAGCATCGACGCCCGCAGCGCGCGCGCCTCGCGGATGAAGGGCTCGGACCCGACCAGATAGCCCAGCCGGAGACCGGGGAAGAGCGACTTGGAGAAGGAGCCGACGTAGATCACCCGCCCGTCCCGGTCCATCGACTTCAGCGCCGGATAGGGCGCGCCGAGGAAGGCCATCTCGAACTCGTAGTCGTCCTCGACGATCAGCGCGTTCAGGGCCCGCGCGCGGTCCAGCAGCGCCCGCCGCCGCTGCATCGGCATGGTCGCCGTCGTTGGCGACTGGTGGCTCGGGGTGCAGAAGACCACGTCGGTCCCGGCCGGAATCGCCTCGGGCGGGAGGCCGTCGCCATCCACCCGGATCGGTGTCATGGCGCACCGCATATGGGTCAGCAGGTCGCGCTGCGAATGATAGCAGGGGTCCTCGAAAGCCGCGCTGCGGCGCCGGTTCAACAGCAGCCGCGCGGTGATCCACAGCGCGTTCTGCGCCCCCATGGTGATCAGGATCTCGGAGGGCCGGGCGGTTATGCCGCGCCGGGGCAGCGTGTGGCGGGCGATGAACTCCAGCAACAGCGGATCGTCCTGATCGTAGAGGTCCGAGGTCAGCGACGAGAAGTTCTTGGCCCCCAGCGCCTGCATCGCGCAGAGCCGCCAATTGGCGTGGTCGAACAGCGTCGGATCGACCTGCCCGTAGATGAAGGGATAGCGGTAGCGGTTCCAGTCCAGCGGCTTCTTGGGGGTATCGCCCCCGGTAAAGGTTCGGGTGATGGCGCGGGACCAGTCGACGTTGTCCTCGCTCTGGGGCGTCGGGTCGTAGACCGGGGGCACCGGCGCGTTCTCGGACACGTAATAGCCCGATCGCCCGCGCGAGGTGAGGTAGTCGTTGGCCAGCAGCTCGGTATAGGCGAGCGTCACAGTAATGCGGCTGACCCCGAGGTGCTGTGCCAGCCGCCGCGACGAGGGCAGCTTTTCGCCCCGGTGAAACCGGCCGGTCAGGATACCCTGGGCCACCATCTGCTGGATCTGCGCCTGCAGCGTGCCCTGACCGTCAGGCGCCAGGAAGAAGGTTTCGACCGAGATTGACATGGTGCGACCGTATGCTGGACTTAATGTCGGGGCAATCTGGACTTACAGCTTGCCCCGTGGCAGGGCAATCGGGATCGTCCGGGGCGATGTCGGCTGGACATTTTCCGGCCCTCGGCAAAAGAATTGACCGACCGAAGGGGGAGGCAGCGGGTGGCGTCATCCGAACAACAGAACAAGGCGCTGATGACCGCCGGGCTCAACCTGATCGCCCAGGCGCTGTCGATCTATGACGGGGACCTGCGGCTCAGGCTCTGCAACCTGCCGTTCCAGAAGATGTTCAACCTGCCGGCGCACCTGACCCGGCCCGGCGCCAGTTTCGAAGAGACCATCCGGCACCTTGCCCGCACGGGCGAGTACGGGATGGTCGACGATGTCGAGGCCTTCGTGCGCGACCGGGTCGAACAGGCCCGTGCCTTCCAGCCGCACTACATGGAGCGGACGCGGTCGAACGGCCATACCATCTCGGTCGAGGGGTCGCCCCTGCCCGAAGGCGGCTGGGTGACCGTCTATACCGATATCTCCGTCACCAAGCGCAGCGAGGAACTGTTGCGCAGCCGCTCGGCTGAACTCTCGGACCAGCTGATCGCCCATGCCGAGGAGCTCTCGGCCGCCAACCGCGAACTGGCGGCGGCCAACACGGCGCTGGAAGAGACCAAGCGCCAGCTGACCGAGATCGAGGCCCGCACCCGGATGACGACCGAGATGATGCCGGCGCACATCGCTCACCTCGACTGCAACGGAGTCTACATCTACTCCAACCGCCGCCTGAACTCGGTGATGCCGGGCCTGCCCTCCGACATCATGGGGCGCCCGATTTCCGAGGTTCTGGGGCCGGTGAACTACAGCCGCATCGCGCCCTACCTCGCCGCAGCCTACGAGGGCGAGAACTCGACCTTCGAATTCACCGAGACCCACGATTCCCGTCGCATCCGTGCGGCGCTGACCCCAGATGGCTCCGGCGGCGTCTACATCCTGTCGATGGACGTGACCGAAGAGACCCAGGCCCGAGTCGCACTGCAGCAGTCGCGGCGGCGGGCGATGGCGGCCCAGTTGACCAGCGGGCTGGCGCATGACTTCTCGAACCTGCTGACCATCATCCTCGGGATGCAGGGCAAGCTGGCGCGCATGGGGCTGCCGGACGAGGCCGCCGAACTGGTCGAGGCCACCCGCACGGCCGCGCGCAGGGGCGGTCGGCTGCTGAACCGGATCGCGGACATGACCGGTAAGCGCTCGCTCCGGCCACAGGCGACCGACATGCACGGGCTGTTGCGCGAACTCCGGGTGCTGGCCGAGCCGAGCCTGCCGCAGGCGATGGGGCTCTCGATCCTCGACAACCTGTCCGACGCGCCCATCATGCTCGACCCCGGTCTGTTGCAGGACGCGCTGCTGAACCTGATCCTGAACGCCCGCGACGCCTGCGGCACCTCGGGCCAGATCACCGTCAACGCCCATGTGGTCGGCAAGACGTGGATCGACATCGAGGTGACGGATACCGGGCCGGGCTTCAGCCCCGAGGCGCTGGACAAGGCGGTCGAGCCGTTCTTCTCCACCAAGGGCGGGGAAGGGTCGGGGCTGGGGCTCTCGATGGTCTACGACACGGTCAAGCTGGCCGGGGGCGACCTGCGGCTCGACAACACCCGGTCGGGCGCCCGCGTCACGCTGCGGCTGCCCTACCGGGTCGCGCCGCGTGCCGGGGGTGGCATGGCCCTGCTGGTCGAGGACAGCGAGTCGCTGCGGCCTCTGTTCCGCGACATGCTGATCGGGTTCGGCTACTCGGTGATCGAGGCGACCTCGGCCGACGAGGCGGCGGCCCTCGCCGCCGCGTTGCCCGAGATCGCGCTGATGCTCTCGGACATCCAGTTGCAGGGCGGGGCGACCGGACTCGACCTGCTCGACCGGTTGAGCGGCTCGCGCCTGCCCTGTATCCTGATGACCTCGCTGCCGGAAACCAACCCGCTGCACCGCGCCGCCCTCGCGCGCGTTCCCGTCCTGAAGAAGCCGTTCGGCGCCGCCCAGCTTGGCGCCCTGCTGCGCATGAAAGCCGCTGAATGACACTGCCCCTCGTGACCATCCTCGACGACGAGGCCGAGATCCGAAACATGCTGACCGAGGTTCTGGAGGAGGCGGGCTTTCGCACCCAGTGCTTTGCCCGCGCCCGCGAGTTCGAGGCCGCGCTCAAGCACGTCACGCCCGATGTCTGCCTCGTGGATCTGTCGCTGCCCGATACCGACGGGCTGGCGCTGGTGCACCGTCTGGCGCTGGAGCGGGGCGCGGCGGTCATCATCATCTCGGGGCGCGCGCAGGTGCAGGACCGGATCACCGGTCTGGAACTGGGGGCCGACGACTACATCACCAAGCCCTTCGACCCGGCCGAGGTCGTCGCCCGCATCCGCGCGCGCATCCGCTCGGCCCGCCCGGCGGCGCGGTCGGGCAACACCGCGCGGTTCAACGGCTGGATCGCCCATTTCGACCGCTACGCGCTCGAGGACGACAAGGGCGCCGAGACGCCGTTCTCCCATGCCGAGGGCGAGGTGCTCCGGCTGTTCCTCGAGAGCCCCAAGCGGCTGATCAGCCGGGCCCAGATGCAGGAGACGTTGGGCGGCGCGGCGGGCGAGAGTTTCGACCGGGCGATGGACGTGCGCATTTCGCGCCTGCGCACCAAGCTGCGCGAGGACCCGAAGAACCCGCGCCTGATCAAGACGATCTACGGGGCGGGCTACATCTTTCTCGGGGACGTGCAGTGGCGCTGAGGCGCGTTGAGCTCAGCCGCCGTAGTCCACCTCGTCCATGCGGACATCGCGGACGGCCACGGCGGTTTCGTGCGCCTTGGCCAGCGACCACCTGACCCGCGTCGCGTAATCGGTGGCGAGGCCCGACAGCACGATCTGGCGGCTGGCCCTCGGCTTGAGGCGGCCGTTCTCGAGGTAGACGCTCGGCTCCAGCGAGAGGGTGCAGGTGCCGTCGTGCCGGAACACCCAGATCTCGCCGCTCTTCAGCGCCATCGAGATGGCCGCGCCGCTCAGGTCCAGAGTGGCGTCGACCTCGGGGTGCAGGTGCAGGCGGATGTCAAAGCCGATGCCACGCAGCTTGGTCGCGTCCAGCGCCTTGTCGAACTTGCGCTTGTCCCCCGACTCCATCGCCAGCAGCATGTCCTCTCCCGCGAGCCCGCGCCCGTCGAAGGAGAGCTCCAGCGTGCGGGCATGGGTCAGCCCGAAGTGGCGGCGGTAACCGTCGTGCCCGCCCTGGAACCGCATGCCGTCCGAGATCTCGACGATCTCGACCGGAACGTCGGTCGGGGTCTCGGTCAGGGCCTCGGGGGCCTCGCCCTCGGCCACCGGCATCAGCCGACCGCTGGAGAACCCCTCGATGCAGAGCGTGGAGTGCGAGGGTGTCGCGCGCCCGGCCCGTCGCCATTCCCGGCCGAAGGACACGCCCGAGCCGCAGTTCACGATCAGCGGGCGCCGCCCCGAGGTCAGCTCGAAGGCCAGGGTGGAGGCATGGGCGTTCCACGAGGCACGGCCCTGCGGGGGCGGGCTGGCGTCGATCACCATGCTGGTGCGCCGCGCCGCGAGCCGGGCATAGCCCATCGAGAGCCCGGCGGTGGGGTGCGGCTTAACGTGGCTCGCCGCCAGCGCGTGATCCAGTCGCCCTTCGAGCCCCCGTCCGCCGCCATGGAACCGGGCAAGCCCGCCATCGGCATGGCGCAGCGCGCGCAGGGTCGGCGCGATGCGTTCGACCGCGGCGGTCTGCGCCTGTGGCGCGCCGCGCCCGGCCTCGTGCAGCGCGGCGATGGTCCAGGTCAGCAGGGTGAAGACGTCGAGCAGCTCCTCTGGGTTGCGCGTGGGCAGGCCGCCTTGGTCGTCGATGTGGTTGCGGCAATCCTGCGACAGCGCGCGGACCGCCGGATCGGCCAGCTCTTCCTTCCCCTCGAGCGAGAGCCCGGCATAGATCAGCCCGCAGAGCGCCTCGAACCGCGCGACGCCCGGCGCGGTGGCGTGCCAGCGCTTTGACAGGAACCACGTCTGGCGGGCGAGCGAGCGGTAGAAGGCATCCGATGCGGCCTTGTCCTGTCCGCGCAGCAGGAAGATCGCGTGGTTGATCCAGCGGATCACCCGACGCCCGGTCAGGTCCGGTGTCCAGCCGGGGCCGGTTCCGTTGCCATGCGCCTCGATCCAGCCCCAGACCCATTGCTGCGCCTTCTCGCGCGCGGCCTGATCGCCGACGGCGGCCAGATCGTCGAGCCAGGCAAAGCCCTGACGGTCGTTCTCGAAGGCGGCGGAGGGGGCGTCGACCTCCCAGAGGCCGGTGGTCGGGCTTTCGACGAGGTAGCCCGCGAAGAGGATGTTTCCGGCAACCAACTGGCGACCACGGGCAAAGCTGCCGATGGTGCGGGGTTCGGGCTGCGAGACGAAACCGACGGCGGCGCGCTGGCGGCGTGACAGGCGGGCATAGAGCCGGTTCAGGAACCGGGTCCACTTGGCCGACATGGTCCTGCCGCCTCCCTTACCGCCCGATTTCCGCATGCCGTCGCTCCGCTGCCCCTTACGCTCTGCCGGCGTTTTGGCGGCAGCATACATAGGGGCGGCGCGCAAGTCACCGATGTTTAGCCTGTTCTGAAGGGATTGGCGCCCTGTTCGCCTCACGCTGTGGCAGCCTTAGCCGCGCCGGGGCAGGGCCCCCCGGATCATCAGGTCGGTGAAGGGGCGGATCAGCATCCCCCAACCCCGGTCGCGGGCTGCCGTCTCGTCGTCCTCGCCCACGGTCAGGATGATCAGCGCGCCCCTGAGCGACAGAAGTTCGTGCAGCCCGGTCGCAAGGACCTGGCCGTACCGCATCTGCAGGAAGGCCGCGGTGATCGACGGTTCCTGTTCGAGGCTGATCGCGATATCGGCGGCGTCGCTCACGTGGATCGTTCTGCACGGCCCATCGGACCTGAGAGAGTCGACGATATCCTCGGCGATCAGCATATCCCGTTCCAGCACGAGAAAGACCGGCGCGACGGCTTGCGCCGTCGAGCCATGATTGTCTGTACGGCTTGGCATGACATCACTCGAATTTGCATCCTGTGTGGAACGAAAACCGCCCGGCCGCATTAAACTGTGACATGTTTGAGGGATTAATTGCGATGGCGATCAGCTGCAGAAACTGCCCGCTTCGGGACCATGCGATCTTTGAACCGATGACCGAGAGCGAAATCGAGTACATGCAGGAATTCAAGACCGGAGAGCTGGAAGTGCAGCCCGGTACGCTCCTGATGATGGAGGGCTCGAACTCGCCCCAACTGTTCACCCCGCTCGAAGGCATGGGCTTGCGTTACAAGACCTTGGAGGGTGGCGAGCGGCAGGTGATCAACTTTGTCATGCCCGGCGATTTCATCGGACTGCAGGCTGGCGTGATGAGCGAGATGCAGCATTCGGTGGAGGCCACGACGGCCATGCGCCTCTGCGTCTTCAACCGTCAGGCGGTCTGGTCGCTGTTCCGCGATCACCCCGCGCGCGCTTATGATCTGACATGGGTGGCGGCGGTCGAAGAGCACCTGCTGGGCGAGAACCTTGCCATCCTCGGGCAGATGGGCGGCATCGAGCGGGTGGCGCGCGCGCTGCTGCGGCTCTACGACCGCGCGCGGGCGATGAAGATGACCAAGGGCCGCGAGATGCCGCTGCCCTACAAGCAGCAGGACCTCGCGGATGCGCTAGGTCTGTCGCTGGTGCATACCAACAAGACGCTGAAGGCGCTGCGCGGGCAGGGCGTCATCGAGTGGAAGAAGGGCGTGCTGAAGGTGCTCGACTACGAGAAACTCTGCGAGGTGGCCGAGGTCGGGTCGGACCGCACCCCGATGACCCGCCCGCTGATCTGAGGGGTCAGCCGTCCTTGCGCAGGCAGGCGATGTAGAAGCCGTCCATGCCACCGCGTTCGGGCCAGTAGTCGGGGCGCAGCCGCAACCCGCCTTCCTCGGTCAGCCATGAGGGGTGTACCCCGGGCAGACCCAGTGCGGCGCGGTCGGCGCGCATGTCGGGGTGCATCTCCAGCGCTTCCTCGACCTGCACCTCGCCCTCGTCAGGCAGCAGCGAGCAGGTGCAATAGACCAGTCGCCCGCCGGGTTTCAGCAGGGTCCAGGCGTGGGCCAGCATCTGCGCCTGCAGTTCGATCAGGCTGCCGAACTCGGCGCCGTCCTTGGCGTGCGGCAGGTCCGGGTGACGCCGGATCGTGCCGGTCGCCGAACAGGGCGCGTCGAGAAGGATGGCATCGTAGAGCCCCTGCTGTTCGAGCGCGTCCCCGACGACTGTGGTGGCGGAGAGGGCGGTGCGGGCGAGGTTCTCCCTGACCCGTGCCATGCGCCCCTCGGAAATGTCGAGCGCAGTGACCTCGGCCCCGGCGACCGCCAGTTGCAGCGTCTTGCCGCCCGGTGCCGCGCAGAGGTCAAGGATGGTCTCGCCCGGACGGGGCGCGAGGATGCGGGCGGGCAGGGCAGCGGCGGCGTCCTGCACCCACCAGTCCCCTGCATCGAATCCCGGCAGCGCCGAGACCTGCGCCGATCCGGCGATGCGCAGCGATCCGGTCGGCAGCAACTCGGCGCCCGGAAGCTCCGGCTCGATGCCGGGCTTGAGCGTGATGTCGAGCGGGGCGCCTGCGAAGTGGGCCTTTTCCATCTCGGTGACGGGACCTGCGCCCCAGGCTTCGACCAGCGGGCTGCGCAGCCACTTGGGCAGGCGCGGGATGCGCAGGGCTTGCCATGCCTCCGGCCCCTGTGAGGCGACCTTGCGCAGGACGGCGTTGACCAGCCCCTTCAGCGCCCCGTGGCGCCGGTTGCTGCCGACGATTTCGACCATCGCGTTGACCACGCCATGCGCGGCCTCGCCGTGGCACAGTTCGACCGTGCCCAGACGCAAGGCGTTGCGCACGGTCAGCGGCGGGGCCTTGCGCAGGTGGCGCTGCAACAGGCGGTCGGCCCGTTCGAGGCCGCGCAGGGTCTCGGTGGCAAGGCGCTGCGCGCGGGCGCGGTCCTGCGGCGCGAGCCGTTCCAGTGCACCGGCGGCGAGGCACTCGGACAGGAGACGCTGCTCGCCCAGCACCTGGTCGAGAAGGTAAATCGCGCTGCGTCTCGCGTCTGTTGTGGTGTCGCTCACCTTTGATCCCTCGCGGCTTGTACCCTGCGGACAGGGGCGTATATCAGGGGGGATCAGCCAAAGGAAGCCGATGATGAGCGAGTCCGAGCGTAAAGACCTGCCCCCCGCCGCGATCCGCGCGCTGGCCGAGGCCGAGGAACGCCGCAAGGCAGCGGCGAAAGCCGAGCCCCTGCCGAAGGAACTCGGCGGCCGCGACGGGCCCGAACCGGTGCGCTACGGCGACTGGGAGAAGAAGGGCCTGGCCATCGATTTCTGAGGGCGGGCCGGGCGCTCCTCACTGACGGGTTAACCTTCTGTTAGCCGTTTCGCGCGCGAAACATTTTCGGGCTAACTTATTGAATTATAATCCCTGTTAGCCAGTTATTAACCACGCCGGGTCGCCCCGGTCAGGCGACCTTCTTCCAGATCTCGGCGGTATCCGACACCCTGCGGGTCTGGGGATAGAGGTCGAGGTCATAGGGCAACGGCGCGATGATGTAGGCCCCCTGGTCCATCGTCTCGACCATGCGGGCCTCCAGCCGTTCCTGCAGTTCCATGTCCGAGAAGGGGCGGAAGGAATAGACCACGTCGTAGCCGCCGTAGTCCTGTTCCAGCGCGTCGCCCACGAAAAGCTCGGTCTCGAGTCCCAGCCGATGCCCGCGCTCGATGAGGTCGGGGTTTATGTCAAAACCCGAGACCGACTCGAAATTCACGATGCGGGACTCGCGGGCGATGATCAGGTTGCGCCCCGGGCCGCTTCCGATCTCGAGGTACCGGACGGGTCTGTAGCGCTCGTCCGGCACGTCGAAGTCCGGATCGGCGGCCAGCAGGCGGTCCAGTTCGACCATGAAATTCAGGAACCGCGGCAGATCCAGCGTGATGTAGCCGTGGCTCCCCTTGGGCGTTTCGAACCCGACGTCCGGCACCGCGCCGCTCGCCCGCATCGGCCAGCCGTCATAGATCAGCCGGTTGACCACCCGGCACAGCCCGGCCTCGCGCGTCTGCCGGATGTCGTCGGTGGTGCTTTGCGCGGCAAGGCGGCTGGCATAGAGGTCCGAAATCTCGGCAAAGACCGCCTTTTCGCGGGCATAGCCTTTGCGCTCCTGCCCCAGTTGAGCGAGTTGCTTGTCGAGCGCGCGGCGGTGCACCGACAGCCGGGCGCCGAGCGAGTTCATCGCGGCGCGGTCCTTCGGATCCCACTTGGTCTCGTGCGTTTTCACGAGGTCGAGCAGTTTTTTGAGGGCGGCGTCATGCTTGGTCTGGGTGGCCTGCACCCCTTCGAGTGCCCTGTCGAATGTCTCTGCCGACTCGTCCAGCCGCATGGCGGCGCGCAGAAATGTACGGGTTACGCTATCCATCGAAAAAATCCCTGGTTCAAAAATGCCGGTGATGACCACTGTAGTCCGAGCAGGGAGGCAGGGGGTACCGCAAGTTCGGGCGGGACGTCGGGGGATGGAGAAAGGGCGTTAAGCCAGACACTTGCGGCGCGGGTATCGGGTACGATGTCACTGGATGGGGCGGCAGGTTCGACGCCTTGCGGGGCAACATTCGATTCGGAGGGTGCGTTAAAGCAACGCCTGAACCCTGCTAAGGATCAGAGCGGCGGCTGCATCCGGCGGCTGCGCACGGCGTCGGGGAGGGCCATCGCCAGAAGGATGGTGCCCGCGACGATGAACAGCCATCCGCCGATGCGCCAGTAGAGCAGCGTTCCGGTCAGGCCGCCGAGCACGAAACAGGCAAGGGTCAGGCTGTGCAGCTTCAGCTTTGGCAGCGCGTCACGCTTCGTGGAGGCATCCCCCGCGGTCGCGGCAAGCTCTATACCGATGTCCGTTGCCATCCCCGAGACATGGGTGGTTCTGACCTTCGCCCCCGAGATCATCGTGGTGACCGCGTTCTGCACGCCCATGATGCCGCTCAGCACGACCAGCAGGAACAGGCCGCGCGAACCGTCTGTCGGGGGATGGAAGAACAGGCCGAGCGCGAGCAGCGCCAGGCCCTCGGCCACGATCACCGCGGCATAGATCGAGCGCACCTTGCGGGCCTGACCGATCTGGACGACGAGGGCGGCGCAGGTGGCCCCCAAGATGAAGGTCACGACCAGCCCCGCGAAGGTTAGGGCCGCCAGAACGTCGCCGCTGACCAGAAGGTCGGCGAACATCGACACGTTTCCCGTCATGTTCGCGGTGAAGGACCCGGCGATCAGGAACCCGACGGCGTTCAGCGCCCCGGCGACCGACGAGAGCATCCCGGCGAGGCGCAGGTCGACACGGGCCGTGCGTTCCTCACCAACGCGGATCAGCATGCGCTGGGCCCGACGCTGCGGCTGCGGGTCAGGATCGGGTGTCGGCCAGCGGCTTGCGCCCTATGTCGAAAGTCTGGTGTCATCCGGTTCGTGCCGTGCGTTCCAACTGTCCTCAATCCCATGCAAACCTGACGGGTCCGGCGCGCAAGAGTCCAGTGACCAATCGTCGCCGGAAAACGGGCAGGGTGGTGTTTTTGGGGCGCCCGGGGCCAAAGGTGCGCCGATTGGGGAGGGGAGAGTGCGGGTCGCCACCGTCAGCATCTTCCCTGCTCGCGGGAGGACGTTGACCGCGCCCACGAATCCATATAACTAGAAATGTAGTTATATGGAGGTCGGCATGTGGGAAGAGGCGGCTCAGGGGTTTGCGGCGATGGGGTCCGAGGCGCGGTTGCAGGTGCTTCGCATCCTCGTGCGCGCCGGTGACGAAGGGCTCTCGGTTGGCGAGATACAGGAGCGGACCGGCATCGCGCCCTCGACTTTGGCGCACCACCTGAGGTTCCTCGCCGCGGGCGGGCTGATCCGGCAGGAGAAGATCGGGCGCACGGTGGTGAACCGGGCGGACTACCAGCATCTGCGGCAGCTTGCGGGGTTCATCCTCGACCAGTGCTGCGCCGACAGCCAGAGAAAGGCCGCCAACAATGGCTGATGTGTCCCAGTCCCGCAAACCCGGCCTGCCGCTGCACCGGCTCAAATCGCCGTGGACCGTCGTTGTAGCGGTTCTCGCACTGGTGGCGGTGTTCGACCCGGGCAACCTTGTCGCGACGGTGCGCTTCGCCGGGGCGGCCCTGCTGCACACTTCGGTCTACATCCTTTTCGCGGTGCTGCTGCTGGCCGGGCTCAAGGCCACCGGCGCCGACGTGCTGGTGACCCGCGCCTTTCAGGGGCGGGAGTGGCGGATGATCGTGCTTGCCGCGCTTTTCGGCGGGCTGGCGCCCTTCTGTTCCTGCGAGGTTATCCCCTTCATCGCCGGGCTGCTGGCGCTGGGCGCACCGCTTTCGGCGGTCATGGCCTTCTGGCTGTCCTCGCCGCTGATCGACCCGCCGACGCTGCTGATCACCGCCGGGGCGCTGGGCTGGCCCTTTGCCATCGCCAAGGCGGTGGCGGCGGTGGGCCTCGGCCTCTTCGGCGGCGTGGTGGTCAAGGCGCTCATGGTCGGGGGCGGCCTGTCGGAACCGCTGCGCGTCTACCAGCGCAAGGGCTGCTGCGGGGCGGGACCAAAGGCCGGTGACACGCCGGTCTGGCGGTTCTGGACCGATCCCGCCCGCCGCGCCGTGTTCCGCGAAGAGGCGGTCGGGAACGGGGTGTTCCTGCTGAAGTGGCTGGCGCTGGCCTACGTGCTGGAGGCGGTGCTGGTGGCTTACGTGCCCGCCGAGGCCATCGCGGCGGTCGTCGGTGGCGAGGGGCTGGGCGCCATCGTGGTCTCGGCGCTGGTCGGCATGCCCGCCTACCTGAACTCCTATGTCGCGCCGCCGCTGCTGTCGGGGCTGATGGAGCAGGGGATGAGTTCGGGCGCGGCCATGGCCTTCATGATCGCCGGGGCGGTCAGTTCGGTGCCCGCGATGGCGGCGGTCTGGTCGCTGGTCAAGCCGCGGGTCTTCACGCTCTATCTCGCTTTGGGGCTGACGGGCGCGGTGCTGGCGGGGGTGGTGTTCCAGGCGTTGGTCTGAGGGCTTCCATAGCCGCGGGAGGCCCCGGCGCGGGGCCGGGGCGGGCTGGCCGGGTCAGGGTTTCAATGCGTGGCGGGTGGCCTGTGTGGCCTCTTCGATGATCGCGCTGACCTGTTCCAACTGGGGTGCCGCGATCAGCTGCAGCGCGATACCGCGCAGGAGGCCGACGAGGAACACGGCCATAGCCTCGGGGTCTGCGTCCGCGCGCACGGAACCGTCGGACATCCCCTCCCGGATCTTGTCGGCAAGCAGGAGCCGGAAGCGCGCGTCCTGCTTGGCATAGAGCGGCATCAGGACGGGATCGGCGGAAATCGCCTCGCCCCACATCTGCAGGAAGGCCCGTGCCGCCGGACGCCGCGCCGTGATGTTCTGAAGATAGGCCCGCACCGTGTCTGTCAGCCAGGCGCCCGCGTTCTCGCGCGGCCCCGGGACATCGAAGGTCTGCGCCTCGCGCATCACCGCGCGCAGGAGGTTCTCTCGGTTGCCGAAGTGGTGGGTGACGATGCCCCGGCTGTAGCCGGCGGCCTCGCCGACCTTGGCCAGGGTCAACCCCCGCGATCCGCGTTCGGCAATCAGGGCCGTCGCGGCGGCGACGACCTTGCGTTCGGTCTGCTCGCGGCGCTCTTGCTGCGTGCGGCGGGCGGAAGGCTGATCGGGCATCAGTGCAATTCGGGTTTCGGGTCAAGGACGTGCAGGCGGCGGCGCCCGCAGGATCCGTCAGTAGCAGATAGGGCCGCGCGCGCAAACGGTCGCGATGGGGGTGGGTTGGCGCTTGTGAATCCGCCGACTTATGTTACTTGTGTGCTAACAAGCAAGTTTATGAAAGGCAGCGTCATGTCGCGCACTCCCCTTGTCCTCGTCCACGGTAATCCAGAATCCTCCATCATCTGGGGGCCGCTCATCGGAGAGCTTGGCCGCCCCGATGCGATCGCCCTGTCTCCGCCGGGCTTTGGCGTTCCTGCGCCGCGCGATTTCGCTCCGTCGCCGTCAGCCTATCGTGACTGGTTGTCATCCCAGCTTGAACTGTTCGGCCAGCCCGTCGATCTGGTGGGGCACGACTGGGGCGGGATCCACGTGGCGCTGGTGGCGTCGAGCCGTCCTGACCTTGTGCGCAGCTGGGCGTCGGATGCGCTCGGCGTCTTCGCGCCGGACTACGAATGGCATGCGCGGGCGCAGAGATGGCAGCAGGACGGCGACGGGGAAGCCTCGGTACGGGAGATCTACGGCGGCGACAGGGAGCAACGCGCGGCTGTCATGTCGGCGCTTGGCATTACCGGCCGGATGGCAGAACGGGTGGCGGCGGGCCTCGATGACGAGATGGGGCAAACCGTGCTGAAGCTGTTACGGGCGGCACGACAGCCGGTGATGTCGGACCTGGGCAAGGCCCTGTCCTGGGCTGCGGACCGTCCGGGCCTTGCGCTGATTGCTGTCGACGATTTCGGACGCGCTAGCGGGACTGTGGAGCAACACGAATGGGGCGCGCAGAGGTCGGGCGCGCAGATGTCGCACCTGGAGGGCGTGGGGCACTGGTGGCCGGAAGAAACGCCCGGGCCGGTCGCAACGGCGCTGAGGGGTTTCTGGGCGCGGCTGTCCTAGGTGACAGAGGGCCCGCGCAGGAGACCGTGCGCTGGATGCGGTGCCGATGAAAAAGGCCCCGGCATGATGCCGGGGCCCCTTTTGATTGCCGTGAGAGGCAGTCTTATCCGAAGACTTTGGTCAGCGCGTTGTCGGTCGCGGTGATGATCCGGTCGATGTCGTCCTTGGTGGCGATCAGCGCGGGCGAGTAGCACAGCGTGTTGTTGTAACCCGGCACCGAGCGGTTGGTGACGCCGATGATGACACCCTGTGCGCCGCAGTCGGCGACCACCTTCTGGGCCAGCTTCTCGTCCACCGGGGTGCGGCTGTCGCGGTCCGAAACCAGTTCGGCGCCGAGGAACAGGCCCTTGCCGCGCACCTGGCCGATGACCTTGTGCTTGTCGGCGAGGCCGTGCAGCTGGTCGAGCATGTAGTCGCCCATCTTCACGGTGTTCTCGAGCAGACCCTCGTCCTCGATGATGCGCATGTTTTCCAGCGCCGCAGCGGGGCCGGCGGTGCAGCCGCCAAAGGTCGAGATGTCGCGGAAGTAGTCCATCGGATCGTCGGCGTTCGATTTGAACATGTCGAACACGCGCTCGGTGGTGACGCAGCAGGCGATCGCCGCGTAGCCCGAGGCGACGCCCTTGGCCATGGTCACGAAGTCGGGCTCGATGCCGTAGTGCTGGTAGCCGAACCAGGTGCCGGTCCGGCCCACGCCGCAGACGACCTCGTCGATGTGCAGCAGGATGTCGTACTTGCGGCAGATCTCCTGGACCTTCTGCCAGTAGCCTTCCGGCGGGGTGATGACGCCGCCGCCAGCCGTCACCGGCTCGAGGCAGAGGCCGCCCACGGTGTCCGGACCCTCGGCGAGGATCACCTTCTCGATCTGCTCGGCCGCCCACTCGCCGTAGTTTTCGAGCGGCGCACCTTCCTGTTCGAAGGCACGGTACTCGAGGCAGTGCGGAACCTTGACGAAGCCCGGAGCGAAAGGACCGTAGAGAGCGTTGCGCTCGTCCTGGCCGCCGGCGGACAGGGCGCCGATGGTGGTGCCGTGGTAGTCACGGTCCCGGTAGAGGATCTTGTGCTTCTTGCCGCCGTACTTCTTGTGCGCGATCTGGCGGATCATCTTGAACGCCTTCTCGTTCGCTTCCGAGCCGGAGTTCGTGTAGTAGACCCGGCTCATGCCCGGCATCTTCTCGATCAGCTTTTCCGAGAACAGGGCGCCCGGGATCGAGCCGCCGGAACCGGCGAAGTAGTTGATCTTGATGAGCTGGTCGCGCACCGCGTTGGCGATGCTCTCGCGGCCGTAGCCGACGTTCACCGTCCAGACGCCGCCCGAGACGGCATCGAGGAATTCCTTACCGTTCTGATCCCAGACGGTCATGTTCTTGCCCTCGACGATGATTCGGGGCTCGCCGGTTTCGAACGGCTTGTGCTGGGTCAGGTGGTGCCACACGTGGGCCTTGTCGGCCGCGACGACGTGGGAGATATCGTTTTCAATGAACTTGCCTTCCATGACAGGTCCTTTCTAGTTCCGGTGAAACGCGAGGAGGGGACGCAGAGCTTTCGCTGCAGGCGTCCTTGCTGTTCAGGACATCAGCGCGAAAACATGGCGCTTTATAGGGCCAGTTTGTTGCCGCTACTATATCCAAAATGCGCTCAGGGGCGAGATTCCGACCCTCTCCGAATGGGGTAGCGCCATGAAAAGAAACGGAAAGAGCGCCGCCGAAGGGGGCCTTTGCCGGGGGAAGAGACCCGGTTTCGTGGGCATGATGCCAGAAAAAACATTGATCGGTCAGGGGAATTCGGCTCGGATCATGAGCGTACGAACGGCGGAGGGCGCTCTGCCTTTGCCGTCTGACGCCAAGAAGCGGAACACCGCTCGCGACACTTCAAGAGGGCCGCTTTGACGCGGCATACCAGGGAGACAGAGATGAAAAAGACATTGAAACTGATGAGCACGGCGGCCGCCTTGGCCCTGGGCGCCGGTCCGGCGCTGGCCGACATTACGGTCGGTTACTTCCTCGAATGGCCGATGCCCTTCGAGTACGCCAAGGTGAAGGGCCTCTACGACGAGGCGCTGGGCGAGACGGTGAACTGGGTCAGTTTCGACACCGGCACCGCGATGAGCGCGGCAATGGCCTCGGGCGACGTGCAGATCAGCGTCAGCCAGGGCGTTCCGCCCTTCGTGGTCGCGGCGAGCGCCGGGCAGGATCTCCAGATCCTCGACGTGGCGGTGAGCTATTCCGACAACGACAACTGCGTGGTGGCAAGCGGGCTCGAGATCGACAAGGACTCGGCCTCTGAACTGGCGGGCAAGAAGGTCGCCGTTCCGCTGGGCACCGCCGCGCACTACGGCTTCCTCAAGCAGATGGCGCATTTCGGCGTCGCGCTCGACAGCCTCGAAATCGTCGACATGGCTCCGCCCGACGGCGCGGCAGCCATCGCGCAGGGTGCGGTCGACATGGCCTGCGGCTGGGGCGGCGCGCTGCGCCGCATGAAGGAGCACGGCAACGTGCTGCTGACTGGCGCCGAGAAGGAAGAACTGGGCATTCTCGTCTTCGACGTCACCTCGGCCCCGGCAGGCTGGGCCGCAGAGAATGGCGACACCGTGGCCAAGTTCCTGAAGGTGACCGCCGACGCCAACGCCATGTGGGCGGACGAGGCCAACCATGCCGAAATGCTGCCGGTCATCGCCAAGGACGCGGGCATGGACGAGCAGGCGACGATGGAAACCATCTCGACCTTCGTCTTCCCGACCGTCGAGGACCAGCTGAGCGCCAAGTGGCTTGGCGGCGGGGCGCAGGAGTTCATGAAGGGCGTGGCGGATGTCTTCGTCGAGGCGGGCAGCATCAGCGCCGCCAAGGACTCCTATGACAACGCGGTCAACACCGGCCCGCTCAAGGCCGCTTCCGAGATGTAAACCCCAAGGGTCGGACGGCGTGCCGTCCGACCCGTCGATCGCGCAAAAGTTTCTGAAAACTTTTGGCAAGACTTCCGGCGAAGTCTTGCGTCGGCCTATTCATTTCTGACTGCGAGGGCGAGATCCATGTCCGGACTCGAGATCGAGAATATTTCCATGCGCTTCGACCTGCCGAACGGCACGTCGGTGCAGGCGCTCAAGAACGTGTCGCTGAACCTCAAGGCCGGTCAGTTGCTGAGCGTGCTGGGGCCGTCGGGGTGCGGCAAGACCACCTTGCTGAACATTGTCGCGGGGTTCCTTGCTCCGACCGAGGGGCGCATCGTGCTCAACGGGCACGAGGTGCGCGGCCCCGACGCCGAGCGCGGCATGGTGTTCCAGCAGGGCGCCCTGTTCGAGTGGATGAGCGTGCGTGACAACGTCGGTTTCGGCCCCCGGATGAAGGGCATGGCGAAGGCCGACAAGGACAAGATCGTGAACCACCTGCTCGACGTGGTGGGCTTGCGCGACTTCAAGGAAAAGGCGGTTTACGAGCTGTCCGGCGGGATGCAGCAGCGGGTCGCGCTGGCGCGCTGCCTTGCCAACGAACCCGACGTGATCCTGATGGACGAGCCGCTGGGTGCGCTGGACGCGCTGACCCGCGAGAAGATGCAGAGCCTCGTGCTGAAGCTGTGGAAGGAGACGGGCAAGACCATCATCCTGATCACCCACTCGGTCGAGGAGGCGTTGTTGCTGGGCGAGAGGCTGCTGGTGATGGCGCCGCGACCGGGCCGCATCCACAAGGAATACCGCCTGCCCTTTGCCGAGATGGGCGTGGGCGAGGACCTGCGCGAGGTTAAGAAGCACCCCGAGTTCGCACGGACGCGCGAGGAGATCCTCGGGATGATCTGGGACATGGAGGAAGAGATCATGGGCCGTCAGGAGGCAGGCGCATGATTGTCCTGCTGATCTATGTCGCCGTCTTCGTCGTCTCTTTCTTCGTGGTGATGAAGCTGATCAAGCCCGGCGCGCGCAAGGATTTCACCTCGCTCAAGACCGTGACCTTCGGCGACGAGAGCGCGGTGCGTTCGAACCGAACCGCCTCGGTCATTTCGATCCTGACCCTGTTCCTGCTGTGGGGCATGTTCACCGGCTCGGCGCTGTTGCCGAAGTTCCTGCATGCGCCCGGCCCCTTCGAGGGTCTGGCGCGGTTCGACTATACCGCCGAGGCGCCGGGGCGGGAGCCCGCCACGGCGACGGTCACGGTGCTGGTGCATCCGATCGAGCAGGAGGCCAAGGCGCCGGAGGTCGAGGCGGGCGACGGCTGGGCCAAGAACGACAGCGCCACCGTGGGCATGTGGCGGTCGGGCCTGATCCAGGTCGACCGCAATGACGAGGTGACCAAGGCGGACGGCGCCAAGGTCGTCGCGGTCAACGGTCAGCCGATCGTGCCGGGCGGAGAGGTGATCACCGACTTTGGCCGCGTCGGCATGAGCCAGAAGGGTACGCTCAACTTCGAGCCCAAGAAGGGCTGGCAGATGGAGCCGATCTGGCTGCCCGCGCCTGAGGCGGTGATGGCGCGCCTGATCGACATCGCGCAGGAGGGCTTTCGCGGCTCGACCCTGTGGCAGCACCTCGGCTGGTCGCTGTTCCGGGTGATCGCGGGCTTCTTCTTTGGCGCGCTGGTGGGCATTCCGCTGGGCTATGCAATGGGGCTGTCGGACTGGTTCCGGGGGTGGTTCGACCCGATCGTGGAATTCATGCGCCCGGTTCCGCCGCTGGCCCTGATCCCGCTGGTGATCATCTGGGCGGGCATCGGCGAGGCGGGCAAGATCATCCTGCTGTTCCTTGCGGCGCTTTGGATCATGGCCATCGCCGCGCGTTCTGGGGTGTCGGGGGTCAAGATATCCAAGGTGCACGCCGCCTATTCGCTGGGGGCGAGCAAGGCGCAGATCATGCGCTACGTGATCATCCCGAACTCACTGCCCGATATCTTCACCGGCGCGCGGGTGGCGATGGGGGTCTGCTGGGGCACCGTGGTCGCCGCCGAACTGGTCGCCGCCGAGAAGGGGGCGGGCATGATGATCATGGTCGCGTCGAAGTTCCAGAACACCGACATCGTGATCATGGGTATCATCCTGATCGGCATCATCGGCTTCGGCATCGACATGCTGATGCGCTGGGCCGAGCGCGTGCTGGTACCGTGGAAGGGCAAGGGCTGACCTTAGCCCGACGGGCCACATCAAGCCCCGATCCAGAGGGAAAGCACGGACCCCGCCGACTCGCCTGTCGGCGGGGTCCGGTGCGTCTGGGGCGGTGCCCGGACGGTGCCGACGGGCAAAGGGGCGCCGGTTCCCCGGATTTTGGCGATCCTCCGGAAATGCCGCGCTGAATCGACGCTTACAAAGTTCTTTTGGGCGCGGGATTTGGCGGTGTAGGCTTCGCTCGGGAGGAGAAACACATGAACATCTACAAGAGCACGTTTCCTGACGTCGCGCTGACCGACAAGACCATCACGCAGCGCGTCTTCGAGGGGATCGACCCGGAGGCGACGATCCTGATCGACGGGCCGACCGGGCGCAAGCTGACCGGGGCGCAGTTCATCGGGGCGGTGAAATCGCTGGCCGGCGGGCTGACCGCGCGGGGCTGGGGCGCGGGCAAGGTGGTTGCGCTGATGGCGCCGAACCTGCCGGAGTATTGCGTCACCTTTCACGCCTCTGCCTGGGCTGGCGGCACGGTGACCACGATCAACCCGACCTACACGGCGCACGAGGTGAACCATCAGCTGAAGGATGCCGGGGCCGATGTGCTGGTGACCATCGCGATGTTCGCCGACACTGCGCGCGAGGCAATCAAGGGCACCAAGGTGGAACAGATCGTCGTCATCGGCGAGGCGCCCGAGGGCATGATCCCGCTGACCGATCTGATGGGCACGCCGCTGGCCGAGCAGGTGCCGGTGGACGTGGCCGAACACGTGGTGGCGCTGCCCTATTCCTCGGGGACGACCGGCCTGCCCAAGGGCGTGATGCTGACCCATCGCAACCTCGTGGTGAACATCGACCAGTGCCTTGTGCCCGCCGACGTGACGCGGGGCGAGATGACCATCGCCTTTCTGCCCTTCTTTCACATCTACGGGCTGGAGGTGCTGCAGAACATCTATCTCGCCGCAGGCGGCGGGCTGGTGACCATGCCGCGCTTCGACCTCGAGATGTTCCTGAAGCTGATCGTCGAGTACCAGACGCCGCGGCTGTGGATCGTGCCACCGGTGGCGCTGGCGCTGGCCAAGCATCCGCTGGTGGACCAGTTCGACCTGAGCTGCGTGACCCAGGCCAACTCGGGCGCCGCGCCGCTGGGCGGGGACGTCGCGGATGCGATGGGTCGCCGCCTCGGTGCCTCGGCGGTGCAGGGCTACGGCATGACCGAGTTGTCGCCGGTCAGCCATGTCTCGGCCTTCGGTAAGGGCAAGACCGGCGCCTCAGGCGTGACGGTGTCGAATACCGAGTGCCGGATCATGAAGGTCGACACGCTGGAAGATGCCGCGCCGGGCGAGGACGGAGAGCTGTGGGTCCGCGGGCCGCAGGTGATGAAGGGCTATATCAACAACCCCAAGGCCACGGCGGATACCATCGTCGAGGGCGGTTGGCTGCGTACCGGTGACATCGGGCATTTCGACGACGAGGGCTTCCTGTTCATCACCGACCGCCTGAAGGAGCTGGTGAAGTACAAGGGCTTCCAGGTGGCGCCTGCCGAGTTGGAGGCGGAACTGGTCACTCACCCGGCCATCGCCGACGCCGCCGTAATCGGCAAGCCGGATGACGAGGCGGGCGAACTGCCGATGGCCTTTATCGTGGCGGCTGCGGGGCAGGCCGCGCCGAGCCTTGGCGACGTGCAGAGCTATCTCGAGGACCGGCTGGCGCACTACAAGCAGGTGCGCATCCTCGAAGTGGTGGACGAGATTCCGAAATCGGCCTCCGGCAAGATCCTGCGCCGCGTGTTGCGCGACCGGGTCAAGGGCGCGGCCTAGCCGCCAGACAGCTGTGCCATCACGATGTCGGCCCGTGCGCCGACATCGAGGCGGGGCAGGTCCACGATCTGGTAGCCGAGGCCGCCATAGGCCTCGGCCATCGCCCTGCTGGTCGCCTCGGCCTCGGCGGGCGTCTGCTTGCGCTCGGCATCGCCGGTGAAGATCTCCGGCCAGAACGGGGCAAGCATCACCCGCCGGTGATAGCGCAACGCGCCTGCCGCGCGGTCGAGCGCCCGGGGGACGGTCAGGCCGCAGAGCCGGCAATAGCCCAGCACGTCGGGAATGCCCCGGTCGAAGATCACCGGCCCGGTGAGCGCCTCGGCGGTGTGCCAGGCCGCGATATCGCGTTCCAGCATCAGCAGGGCATAGGCCGCACGGTCGGCCCAGGGGAGGGCGCTGCCGCCCAGCCGAGTCTGTTCCCGGATGATTGTGCGGCCGGATTCGGGCACGGTGTGGACGCCCCTGCGGGCGAGTTCGGCGATCAGGCTGGTCTTGCCCGCACCGGGGCCGCCGGTCACGACGTGGAAACGGTCACTCATGAGAACTCCTCGGGTTTCAGTGGAACAGGGCGGCGGCGACCAGCACGCCGGGGGCGAGGATCGCATCCGTGAGATTCGGGGGTGGAGGAGGTGCTAGTCGTCCCGCCCCGGTTCGTCGGGGTTGCTGGAGAAGAGGGCTATCTTGTTGCCCTGCGGGTCGCGCAGGTAACCGACGTAGAAACGCGGGCCGTAGGCGGCACGGAATCCCGGCTGCCCCTCGTCCGAGCCCCCCGCGGCCAGCGCGGCAGCGTGCAGATCGCGTACCTGTTGCTGGTTGCGCAGCTGGAAGGCCACCATGGCCCCGTTGCCCGCCGAGGCCGGGCGCCCGTCGAAGGTGGGCTTGACGTAGAAGTCCGGCAGGGTGGGGGACTGGCCCGGTTGCGGGGGCAGGGTAAAGCTCAGGCCCTCGGGACCTTCCTCCAGAGTGTAGCCGAGGGCGGGGAGGATGGCCGAATAGAACCGCTTTGCGCGTGCGATGTCATCCGTACCGACCGTGACATAGGCGATCATGCTTGGCGTCTCTTCCCGGTTGACCTGCTGTTCAGGAGGCTGCCCGGATGTTGTAGGCCGCCGGGGCGTTTGGCTCAATGTCCGACTGGGTCCGGGGGCCGGGGCGGATCGATGTGTACGACGACCGATCCCCTGACATCCACGGGTGGCCGGGTATTGGCGATTTGACCGATGGTCGCGGAGCTCTCCCTCCCGAATACCGTCTGCATGGCCCAGATGTATTCGTGGGCGAGGATGACATTGCGCGCGGGCCCGCTCAGGTCGTTGGCGAAGGACAGCTTGCCGAGCGTGTCGCTGAGATGGGCGGCGGCGCGGTCGGCAAGGTGGTCGGCCAGCTGCGACAGCTCTGCGAAGCCGGAGCTTCCGAAGACGGGCACCGTGGGGTTCGAGTCGCTGTCGACAAGGCCCGCGGATGCGGCCTGCGGCGGTGGCTCGGCGGACTCTCCGAGAAGGAAGCGCAGAAACACTGCTGGCCAGTCCTGCTGCCGCAGGTCGTTCAGCATGGCGGCGGTCTTCTCCGACCAGACCATCGTGAGGGTTGCGGCTCCGAGGGTGATTTCGTTGGTGCCGATCGCATTCTCGACCGGGGGATAGACGGCCCAGAACACACCGCGCCAGTAGGGGTGATCTGCGGTCAGGCGGGTATCGGGAAGGTCGATGCGGTTGCGGAGATGTCGCCACAGGAACCCGTCCATGACCGTTCCGAAGAAGACGGCGTAGAAGGCGTGCGGCAGGCCCTTGGCGGCGAGTTCCTGTGCCAGTTCCGCGAGCAGATCCTGTGCGTCGTCCAGAAACGCCCCGGCCGCCGTGTTCATTCGGTCCCGCAGGGGGCGGATCGTATCGGGCCCGAATCTCGGGATTCGGGAGCGCACCTTTCCATCCCGCCGTTCCAGCACGTTGAAGGCGGAGAGGTCCGTCAGGGCGTCCTCGGACACGCTGATCCCGACGCGGGCGAGGTCGGCGAGGCTGCACCAGTCCGCGGCCTCGAACAGGAGCCGACCGTTCCCGCCGCTCCGGACAAGGGCGTGCGGGGTCTTTCGGGCGCCAAGGCAGAAGCAGTGCAGCGACCAGTCTGCCAGATCGTCGGGTTGCGTCACGTTGGCGGTCTCCTCCCCTCCCGTCGGCTGCACCGTCGCAGCGATAGGGCGGCGCCGCAAGGTCGGCCGTGACGGGGCAAGGGGAGCGTGGGCAAGGAGGCAGCGAGAGCTGCGCGGGGCTTGTCTAAGAGACAGGAGAGGCGAACTCCCCGAGGGGGAGAACGGACAGTCTGAGATGGGTGATGGGAAGTTTGGTGGAGCCTAGGGGGATCGAACCCCTGACCTCTTGCATGCCATGCAAGCGCTCTCCCAGCTGAGCTAAGGCCCCGTAGTGCGCCGCTGAATAGGCGCTTCGCCGGGCGGGTTCAAGCGAAAAATTCCGCCCGGCGCGAGAGTTTTTTCAGTCGTCGTCTTCGCCGGAAACATCCGCGATATCGTCGAGCGAGACGTCATCCTCGTCTTCGTCGTCTTCCAGCAGATCGTCGTCCAGATCCACATCGACGTCGTCGTCATCGAGAATCACGTCATCGTCGTCGCTGGCCATGGACTTCTTGGCTTTCAGCGTCGCGGCGTCCTCGGCATCGGCCGCGATCATGCGGGCCTTGCTGGTATCGATCTCGACAACTTCGCCCGTGTAGGGGCTGATGATCGGATCCTGGTTCAGGTCATAGAACCGTTTACCCGTAGTCGGGCAAACGCGTTTCGTGCCCCATTCTTCCTTGGGCATTGGCGTCCCCTTGAAATTGTGATGGTCATATCGACGATTCAGGTCGCTTGCCATATGAGGTGGGGACTGTCAAAGCCTTTGGCAATGGGGGCGTACGCATGGCCGACCATCACCTGCCCGGTGTGCCGCCGGTGCCTCTGATCCTGCGCAAATCGACCCGCGCGCGGCGGATGACGCTCAGAATTTCCCAATTGGACGGGCGGGTTACGCTGACCATGCCTCGAGGCGTGCCGGAACGCGAGGCGATGGACTTTGCCCGCAGCCGCGAGGACTGGATTCGCCGTCACCTTGCGGGTCGGCCGGTGGAGCAGGCCATCGATCTGGGGGGCGAGGTGCCGGTCGAGGGGCGGATCCTGCGAATCGTCGAGGCCGGAGGGCGCCGGGTGACGCTTGGCGCGGCCGAGATCGCGGTTCCGCGCGGGCCGGTGGGGCCCCGGTTGCAGGGCTATCTCAAGACCCTCGCGCGCGACCGGCTCGCCACGGCCTCGGAACATTATGCCGCCGCACTGGGGGTGACGTTCAGCAAGATCACCCTGCGCGATACCCGGTCGCGCTGGGGATCCTGCACATCCGACGGGGCGCTGATGTACTCTTGGCGGCTGGTGATGGCGCCGCCCGAGGTGCTGCGCTACGTCGCGGCGCACGAGGTCGCGCACCTGGCCGAGATGAACCATTCGCCGGCCTTCTGGGCGGTAGTCGAGCGCCTCTACGGTCCTTACGCCGAGGCGCGCGGCTGGCTGCGCGGGCAAGGCAACGCGCTCCATCTCTACCGGTTCTGAACCCCGGCGGGGCGGGCTCTTGACGGGTTCGCGCTTTGTGATCACAAGTGTCGGCATGATGACACCCCGCGCCTCCGAAGCCGTTCCTGCCGCCCATGACCGGGTCTACCGGACCCTGAGAACGCGCATCATGCACGGCGAGATCGCGCCGGGTGCGGCGCTGACCCTGCGGGGCATCGGCAAGGAGTTCGATGTGTCGATGACCCCCGCGCGCGAGGCGGTGCGGCGCCTGGTGGCGGAAGGGGCGCTGTTCCTCTCGTCCTCGGGGCGGGTGTCGACCCCGGAGCTCAGCAACGAGCGGATCGAGGAACTGGCGGCGCTCCGGGCGCTGATCGAGGTGGAGCTGGCCAGCCGGGCCCTGCCGCGCGCGCACATGGCGCTGATCGACCGGCTGACCGCAATCAACAATACCATCGGCGAAGTGATCGTGAACCGCGATGCCGTGGGCTACATCCGCAGCAACCTCGAGTTTCACCGCACGCTCTACCTGCGGGCGCAGGCGCCCGCGATGCTGGCCATGGCCGAGACGGTCTGGCTGCAGCTCGGTCCGACGATGCGGGCGCTCTACGGGCGGCTCCGGCGGACCGATCCGCCGCATTATCACAAGCTGATCATCGCCGCACTCAAGGCTGGGGACGAGCCGGGGCTGCGGCTGGCGGTGCGGTCGGACGTGACCCAGGGTCTGCGTCTTCTGACCTCCTGAGCGGAGCGGCGGCATGGAGTTCGACAGCCGGCACAAACCGATCATCGCCTGGGCGGCTTTCGTCGTCGCCGCGCTGTTCTTTCTCTTCGAGTTTGTCGCCCGGATCGAACCGAGCCTCGCCACGAGCGAGATGGCTGCCGACTTCGGCCTGTCGCGCGCCGGGTTCGGCGTGCTGTCGAGCCTGTTCTTCTGGGTCTACGCCCCGATGCAGATCGTCGTGGGCCTGCTGTTGGACCGCTTCGGAGCTCGCCGCCTCGTGTTGCCCGCGATCCTCGTCTGCGCGCTGGGGGTCGCCACGGTCGGGCTGGTTTCGTCGCCTGTGCTGGCGGGGGTGGGCAGGCTGGCCACGGGGTTCGGGGCCTCCTTCGCCTTTGTCGGCGCGCTCTACGTGGTGAACCACTGGTTCCCGTCCGAGCGGTTCGCGGTGCTTTCGGGGGTGGTGAACGCGGTGGGAATGCTGGGCACCGCCGTGGGTGCGGTGGTGCTGACCGGCGTGGTCGGCTCCATCGGCTGGCGCCCGACCTTCCTGGCGACCGGGGCCTTCGGGCTGCTGATATTCGCGCTGGCGGTCCTGCTGTTCCGCGACGCCCCGGCGCAGCAGGAGGATGTCGAGGTTCATGACTCGCCGCTGGGGCCGCTCTACGACATCCTGCGGGATTCACAGGTCTGGCTGATCGCGGTGATCGGTGCGTTGCTCTACCTGCCAATCAATGTCTACGGCGGGCTCTGGGGCAACTCCGAGCTGGCGCAGGACCACGGGCTGTCCCCGATTGCCGCGGAGACGGCGGTGAGCCTGCTGTTCTGGGGCATGGCCGCAGGCAGCATCGGCGCAGGGGCGCTCTCGGACCGGCTGGGACATCGCAAGTGGATCGTCTTCGGCGGCGGTGTCGCGGCGGCGGTGATCTGGTCGGGGGTGCTGTTCTCCGGCACCGGGTCGCTGTGCCTGCTGGCGGTGCTGCTGTTCCTCGCCGGGCTGTTCGGCGGGGCGCAGATGCTGACCTTTGCCATGGCGCGCGACGGGCAGGATGCGCGCTCGGCCGGGACGGCGATTGCCTTCGTCAACATGGTCGGCATCGGCGCGGCGCTGGTGTTTCAGCCGCTGGTCGGCGCGCTGGTCGACCGGCTGGGCAGCTTCGCTCTCGCGCTGGCGCTTCTGCCGCTGGCGCTTGCGCTCGCGGCGGCGCTGACACTCCTCGTCAGGGAAAGCCGCCCGCAACCCAAGGCATGACGGGCGGAGCTGGGGCCGCAATGTGGGTATCACTGCACGGCGAATGGCGGGAGAACCCGGCGCCGGGCGGGCATACAGGCGGCCTTTGCGGATTGCACCTTTTTGCCGATGCGCCTTAAACTCTGCCCGAAGACCGCCCCGACGGGGCGTTGACTGCACTTTGGGAGGAACATCATGACCAATTTCACTCGGCGCGCCGCGCTGGGCATGGCCGGTGGCGCGGCAGTGCTGCCGCTGCTCGGCAGCCCGGCCCTGGCCAACACCAAGCTCACCGTCGGCGCCCTGCGCTTCACCAGCCACGCGGCGAGCTTCGTCGCCTACGAGCGCGGCTACTTCACCGACGAGGGGCTGGACGTGGAGTTCAAGTTCTTCGAGGCGGCGCAGCCGATGGCGGTGGCGATCGCCTCGCAGGATGCCGATTTCGGGGTGACCTCGATCACCGGCGGCCTGATCAGCCTTGCCGAGAAGGGCGCGGCCAAGGTCATCGCCGGTGCGCTGAGCGAGGAAAAGGGCATCGACGGCCAGATGATCCTAGCCTCGAACGCGGCCTACGATGCCGGTCTGACCGCCCCGGCGGCGCTGGACGGCAAGAGCTTTGCGGTCACGCAGCCCGGATCGTCCTTTCACTACATGGGCGCCAAGATCGCCGAGGCGGAAGGCGTCAGCCTCTCCTACAAGCCGCTGCAGAAGGTCGGGGCGATCATCGGCGCGATGAAGTCGGGACAGGTCGACGCCTGGACCATCGTGCCCCACATCGGCAAGGCCCTGACCGGCGGCGGCGCGGTCAAGCAGATCGGCATGGTCGCCGACTACCTGCCGGGCTACCAGGTCACCACGGTCTTCACCTCGGCCAAGAACGCCTCGGAAGACCGGGCCAAGACCGAGGCCTTCCTGCGCGCCTTCTCGCGCGGGGCCGACGACTTCAACGCGGCGCTGGTCGACAAGACGGTCGATGCGGCGCAGCAGGAGGAGATGGTCAAGCTGATCCACAAGTACGTCTACGAGGACCAGCCCTTCGAGAAGGCCTCGACCTCGATCATCAATGGCGCGATGCGGATCAACAAGGACGGCGCGCTGAACATGGGGTCGGTGAACGACCAGGTCGACTGGTTCAAGTCCGAGGGTCTGATCAAGGATTCGATTACGGTCGACACCCTTGTCGATACCTCCTATGTCGAGCTGACCTGATACCCTAGGACGACGGGCCGCCGGCACCGCCTGCGGCCCCTCCGCTCTCTGCCCATGAACCTGACCCTCGACCAGATCACCCACCGCTACAGCGGGATGCCGGTGCTGCAGGAGATATCGCTGGAGATCCCGGCGGGCGAGATCCTCTGCATCGTTGGCCCCTCGGGCTGTGGCAAGTCCACCCTGCTGCGTCTGATCGGCGGGCTGGAAAAGCCAGACGAGGGGCAGGTGCTGCAGCTTGGCACCCCGCCGGAAGGCTGCCTCAACCCGCTGACCTACGTGTTCCAGGACTTCGCGCTGCTGCCGTGGCGCACGGTCGGCGGGAACATCTCGCTGGTGCTGGAAGACCACGGCATCAAGGGGCGCGCGGCAGATGCCATCATCGACGACGTGCTGGCGCGCACCAAGCTCTCGGATTTCCGCAAGGCGCTGCCCCGGCAGCTCTCGGGCGGGATGAAGCAGCGGGTGGCGATCGCCCGCGCGCTGGCGGTGAACCCGGCGGTGATGCTGCTGGACGAACCGCTCTCGGCGCTCGACGCGCAGACCCGCGAACTGCTGATGGACGACCTGCTGGCGCTCTGGACCCGGGCGCCCTTTACCGCTGTCTACGTGACCCACAACCTGAACGAGGCGGTGCGCCTCGGCCACCGCATCGCCGTGCTCTCGCGCCGTCCCGGCCGGGTGCGCGAGGTGGTGGAGATCGACATCCCGCTGGCCGAGAGGCACGCCGGTCTGGCCCGGCTCGACGAGGTGCAGGCGCATCTCTGGGGCCTCATGCGCGACGAGGCCATGGCGGCCGACCAGGAGCTTCTCGATGTCTGACGCGACGCTGCCGGGAGAGCCCCGCGCCACCGCCGCCCGCCCGGTGCCCTTCCGCGGCGGCGGCTTTCGCCCCGAGGCCAAGCGCGGCGTCGGGCTCATGGTCTTCGTGGTGCTGCTGCTGGTCATCGAATGGGGCACCCGGGCAGGGTGGATCGGCAACCTGACCCTGCCACGCCCTTCCGACGTGGGCGCGACCCTATGGGATCTGGCCGCCTCGGGGCGGCTCTGGGAACACCTCGGGCCCTCGCTCTCGCGCCTCGCGGTGGGCAGTCTGCTGGGGGTGACCACCGGCATCGCCGTCGGGGTCGCCATCGGGCTGTTCTCCTACGCCCGCGCCGGGCTGGTGCCCCTGGTCGCGGCGATCTTCCCGATTCCCAAGATCGCGCTGCTGCCGCTCTTCGTGATCTGGTTCGGCATCGACGAGCCCAGCAAATACGCCCTGATCGCGCTGGGCACCTTCACGCCCACGGTGACCTCGACCTATGGCGCGGTCGACAACGTGGACCGCACGCTGATCCGCATGGGGCAGAGCTTTGGCCTGTCATGGTGGAGCATCGTCTCGAAGATCGTGCTGCCCGGCGCGCTGCCCGGCATTCTCTCGGGCCTGCGCGTCTCGCTCGCCATCGGGATCATCCTGCTGGTCGCCGCCGAGATGCTCGGCGCCGAATACGGCATCGGCGCCTATGTGCTGCAGGCGGGCGCGCTCTACGATCTCGAGCGCCTGTTCGCGGGCGTGGTGATCCTGTCGGTGATCGGGGTTCTGGTCAGCTGGCTGATCGGGCTGGCCGAGAAACGCCTGCTGCGCTGGCGCGGCTGAGGCGGGAGGGGGCCAGCCCCCTCTTGGCCTGCGGCCAATTCACCCCCGGGATATTTCCAACCCAAAGAAGCGGGAGCCGCTGTCCTTCTTTGGGTTTCAAGTATCCCGGGGGGTGCGGGGGGCAGCGCCCCCCGATGGATAGGTGTCGTAGGCGTGGACGCCGGAGGGGCGCGACCCTGACTAGCAGGGATCAGGCGGCGAGTCCCTTGGAGCCGAGCTTGAGGTACTTCTGGCGGCGTTCCTTGACCAGGACGTCGCCCTTCTTCTTCTCGAGGTCCTTCAGCATCTCGGCGATGGCCTTGCTGACCGAGGCCATGGCCGCCGTCTTGTCGCGGTGGGCGCCGCCCTTCGGTTCGTCGATGATGCGGTCGCAGATGCCGAGGGTCTTGAGGTCCTTGGCGGTGAGGCGCAGGGCCTCGGCGGCCTCGCGCATCTTCTCGGCGTCCTTCCAGAGGATCGAGGCGCAGCCCTCGGGGCTGATCACCGAGTAGATCGAGTGTTCGAGCATCGCCACGCGGTCGGCGGTGGCGAAGGCCACGGCGCCGCCGGAGCCGCCTTCGCCGATGATCACCGAGATCAGCGGGACGGGGATCTGCAGGCAGGTTTCGGTCGAGCGGGCGATGGCCTCGGACTGGCCGCGCTCCTCGGCGCCCTTGCCGGGATAGGCGCCGGCGGTGTCGACCAGCGTGATCACCGGCAGGCCGAAGCGGCCGGCCATCTGCATCAGGCGCACGGCCTTGCGGTAGCCCTCGGGGCGCGCCATGCCGAAGTTGTGGTCAATGCGCGACTTGGTGTCCGAGCCCTTTTCGTGGCCGATGACCATGACGGGCGTGTCGTTGAACCGGGCGAGGCCGCCCATCACCGCGAGGTCGTCGGCGAAGTTCCGGTCGCCGGCCAGCGGCGTATACTCGGTGAACAGCGCGTTGATGTAGTCGCGGCAGTGGGGCCGTTCGGGGTGGCGCGCGACCTGGCATTTCCGCCAGGGCGAGAGGTCCTTGTAGAGGTCGGCCAGCAGTGTCGCCGCCTTGGCGTCGAGCGCGGCCGCCTCGTCGGCGACGTCCATCTCCTCGTTGGCGCGGGCGAGGGCGCGGAGTTCTTCCGCCTTGCCTTCGATCTCGGCCAGGGGTTTCTCGAAGTCCAGGTACTGGGTCATCCGGGGTCCCGTTGCTGTTGCTCGCCCCGTATATGTCCCTGTTGACCCGGATTGCAACTCGGCAAGATTTGCAAATGCATCCCGTGGCAGGGTGAGGATGCGAAAGACGAAAGGCAGGGCATGGTCGGGCGCGGTCCCTACGAGGAGAGGTTGCTGAGGGTGGTGGATCACATCCACGACAATCTCGACGGCGATCTTTCGCTGGATACGCTGGCCGAGGTCGCGGCGATGAGCCGGTTCCACTGGCACCGGATCTGGACCGCGATGACCGGCGAGACCCTGGCCCAGACGGTGCGGCGGATCCGACTGCACCGGGCCTCGGTCATGCTGGTCTTCGAGGATGCGCCGCTGGCGCGGATCGCCGAGACCTGCGGCTATCCTGACCAGGCGAGCTTTACCCGTGCCTTTCGCGAGCGGACGGGGCAGACCCCGGGGGCCTTCCGCGCGCGGGGCCGGGCGATCCCGCCCTTGTGGATCGAGAGAGAGGAGAGCGACGTGCGACATGACGTGAGACAGTGCTGCGAGGCGGCGCGCCGGGTGGCGGGGGTGCCGCACCGGGGCAGCTACCAGGAGATTTCGCGCGCCTTCGAGGCCCTGGGCACCACGCTCGGGGCGCGCGGCGCCTGGGGCGAGATGCGCGAGATGGTGGGGGTGTTCTATGACGATGCCCGCAATGTGCCGGTGGAGGCCCTGAGGGCCCATGCGGGGGCCGTGGTGGCGGAGACCTTCGAGATCGCCGCGCCGCTGGAGGAGATCGGCCTGCCCGCAGGCGATTACGCGGTGCTGCGCTACAGGGGGCCCTATACCGGGTTGCAGTCGGCCTATGACTACTTCCTTGGCGACTGGCTGGGGCAGAGCGGGCGCGACCCGGCGGAATCGCCCTGTTTCGAGGTCTATCTCAACACCCCGGCGGAGGTGGCGCCGGAGGACCTTGTCACCGACATCTACCTGCCGCTGAAATGACCGGGAGCAAGATCGACCTCAAGCGGGATGCGTCCTTCTACGGCGGCCGCGCCGGGGTTTGGACGCGTGTCACCATCCCGCCGGCCCGCTATCTCGCCCGCGAGGGGGCGGGCGCGCCGGAGGCCCCCGCATACGCCGCGGCGTTGGCGGCGCTCTACCCGGTGGCCTACGGGGTCAAGTTCGCCTGCAAGGGCGCGGGGCTAGATTTTGTCGTGCCGCCGCTCTCGGCGCAGTGGTGGTCGGAGCGGCGGGATGCCTTCGTTGCCGGGCGGCGGGAGGAATGGCGGTGGCGGGCGATGATCCGGATGCCGGATTTTGTCACGGAGGAGATGGTTGCGGCGGCCTGCGCGGCCAAGGGGCAGGAGGTGGCGCTGGTCGAGTTCGCGGAGGGCGATTGTTTCCAGACCCTGCACCTCGGACCTTATTCAGAGGAGGGGCCGGTGCTGGCCGAGCTGCACGACCGGGTAATGCCCGGCGCCGGGATGACCTTCGGGCTGCCGCACCACGAAATCTATCTCTCCGACCCCCGGCGGGTGGCTGCGGACAAGCTGCGCACGATCCTGCGCCAGCCGGTGGTGCCGGTCTAGCCTTGCTCAGTGTCCGGCGAGGACGGGGTAGAGCGAGGCGACCAGCAGGAGCGCCATGGTCCAGTTGAACAGGGCCAGTCGGCGCGGGTTGGTGAGCAGGCGCGCCATCTGCTGGCCGATGACCGTCCACGACCCGACGGAGGGGAGGTTCACGGCGCCGAAGACGAGGGCGACGAGGGCGATGGCGCCGAGGGTATGGCCGGGCGAATAGGCGCTGATCGCGGTCAGGGCCATGGCCCAGGCCTTGGGGTTCACCCACTGGAAGGCCGCGGCCTGCAGGAAGGTCATGGGCGCGGTGCTGCGGCGGCTGCCGTCGGGCGGCGCGGCCTTGGCGATCTTCCAGGCCAGCCACAGCATGTAGACCACCGAGACGACCTTCAGAACCGTGTAGCTGACCGGGTAGAACTCGAACAGGCCGGCCAGCCCGGCGCCCATCACCGTCACCATCACGGTGAAGCCGATGGCGACGCCCAGCATGTGCGGCACGGTCCGGCGGAAGCCGAAGTTTGCCCCGGAGGCCATCAGCATCAGGTTGTTAGGCCCCGGCGTGATCGACGAGACGAAGGCAAAGAGCACGAGGCCGGAGAGGAGATCGGGTGTCATCGCGGCAAAATCGCTTGGAATCCGGCGAATGTAATTGCGTTTTCAAGCGTCTTGGCCGAGTTTTCGCAATATATGGCGAAGCTGGATCACATAAACGAAAAGATATTGCGCGAGTTGCGGCGTGATGGGCGGATCAGCAACCTCGAGCTGGCCGAGCGGGTCGGGCTGTCGCCCTCGGCCTGCCTGCGGCGGGTGCAGGAGCTGGAGCGGAGCGGGGTCATCAGCGGCTATCGCGCGGTGCTGAGCCCGGAGGCGCGGGGGGTCGGTTTCATCGCCTATATCGGGGTCGGGCTGGGCGAACACACCAAGGCCTCGCAGGAAGGGTTCGAGCGGGCCGTGGCGCGGGCACCGGAGGTGGTGGAGTGCCACAATATCACCGGGACCATCGAGTTCCTGCTGCGCATCGAATGCGCAAGCCTGAAGGACTACAAGACCTTTCACACCGAGGTGCTGGGCACGGTTCCGCACGTGAACGCGATCACGACCTACGTGGTCCTCGACTCGCCCAAGGACGAGAGAGCCTAGGGGGCTCTCAGGCTTCGGCGGTGGACAGCGCGGCCGAGACCTGCAGGGCGAACTTGGCCGAGGCCACGGGGAGGGTGCGCCCGCGCATCTGGCCGAGGATCAGGCTGCCGGGCTGGAGGTCGCGGATGGCGAGCGGACGGTGAACCAGCCTGCTGTCGGCCGAGGCGTCGAGCCCGATCGGGATCTGGAAGCCGAGCGCGTGCTCGTGCAGGACGTAGTGCCGGATCAGCTCGAAGCTTTCGGTCTCGACCACCGGGTTCAGCTGGCGTCCGACCCGCCGGGCGGCGAAGTCGAGCAGGTGCCGGACGCCGTAGCGCGCGTTCGGCGCGACGTGGGGACGGTCGAGGCAGTCGCGCAGGCGCAGCTCGGGCTTGTGGGCAAGCGGGTGATCGGCAGCCATCAGGACATGGACCCGCTGGGGCACATGCTGGATCACCTCGAAGTCCACGAGGTAGACCGGCTCGAACACCAGCGCGAGGTCGGAGGCGTAGGTGGCGAGCTCTTCCTCGGCCTGGGTGCGGTCGCGCACGTTCACGGTAAAGGTCACCCCCGGGTGCTCGGCCCGGTAGCGCGCGATCTGCTGCGGCAGGAAGTAGGGCAGCAGCGCCTGGCTGCAGGCGATGCGGACGTGGCCCCGGCGTTCTCCGGTCAGGTCGGCGACCTGGCCCTGGACCTTGGCGAGGTCGGACTGGGTGAGGCGGTAGTGCTGGAGCAGGAGCTCTCCGGCGGGGTTCAGCCGCACGCCGCCCGGGAGCCTCTCGAAGAGTTCGGTGCCGAACTCCTCCTCGAATCTGCGGATGCGCCGGTTCAGCGCCGAGGCGGTCAGGTTCATATCCTCCGCCGCCTTCCGCATGGAGCCGGAGCGGGCCACCGCCTCGATCAGCGAGAAGGTATACAAGTGCCTCATTTCAACAACTTCCCCAAGGGCGTTGCATTTTTTGCACCGCATATGTGAATTTATAGCATTTTGAGCGAACGATGAAAGGTGGGACGGTTCGGGCAGATCGTTCCTCTTCCAGCAAAGGGTTCGCCCATGCCCACCTCGCGTAGACAATTTCTGAAGACCGGCGCAGCACTTACCGCTGCCGGCATCCTGCCGTTCGCCCGCGCGCTCCCGGCGGGCGCTGCCACCGGGGACACCCTTGTCGCGGTCTCGGCACAGACCATCAACTCGCTGGACCTGCATCGCAGCGGCACCAACCGGGCCTCTTACGCGGTGGCGGTGAACTGCTACGACCGGCTGGTGACCTTTGGCACCAAGCAGGTGCCGGGCGGCGGGTTGAGCTATGACTATTCGACCATCGAGCCCGAGTTGGCCGAAAGCTGGCAGATCTCGAAGGATGGGCTGACGATCACCTTCAAGCTGAAGGATGCGCTGTTTCAGGACGGTTCGCCCGTGACCGCCGAGGACGTGAAGTGGTCGTTCGACCGTGCCGTCACCGTCGGGGGCTTTCCCACCGTCCAGATGAAGGCCGGGGGGCTGGTGCGCCCCGAGCAGTTCGAGGCGGTGGATGCCAAGACCTTCGTGGTCAGGCTCGACCGGCCGTCCAAGCTGTCGCTGCCCGATCTTGCGGTGCCGGTGCCCTTCATCATCAACGCGACGCTGGCCAAGGCGAACGCGACCGAGGCCGATCCCTGGGCAACGGAGTACCTGCACAAGAACACCATAGGGTCGGGCGCGTTCAAGGTGATCCGCTGGGATTCGGGCCAGCAGATCGTCTACGAGCGCTACGACGACTGGGTCGGCGGGCCGCTGCCCGCGATCAAGCGGGTGATCATGCGCGAGGTGCCGTCGGCCGCGACCCAGCGGGCGCTGATCGAGCGCGGCGACGTGCAGGTGGCCTTTGACATCCCCGACAAGGATGCCGCCGAACTGGCGGACAAGATGACCGTCTATTCGACGCCGATCGAGAACTGCATCCACTGCCTTTGCATGAACACCAACTTTGCGCCCTTCACCGATCCGGACGTGCGCAAGGCCGTGGCCTACGCGGTGCCCTACGAGGCGATCTTTCAGGCGGCTGCCTATGGCCGGGGCGCGCCGACCTGGGGCGGTTCCGCCGAGATCACCGACACGGCATGGCCGCGCAAGTCGCCCTACGACACCGATCTCGAGAAGGCCAAGGCGCATATGGCCAAGTCGGGCTACGCGGACGGGTTCGAGACCACGCTGTCGATCTCGACGGACCTTGCCTCGTGGATGGAGCCCACCGCCCTGCTGGTGCAGGAGGCCGTGGGCAAGATCGGGATCAAGGTGACGATCGAGAAGATCCCCGGCGCCAATTGGCGGACCGCCTCGCTGGTCGAGAAGCGCCTGCCGTTCCACCTCGAGAACTTCGGCGGCTGGCTGAACACACCCGACTACTACTTCTTCTGGGCCTACCAGAAGGACCACCTGTTCAACTCGTCGAACTACTTTAACGAGGAGGTCGAGGCCCTGACCGACGAGACTCTGCACATGGCGGTGGACGATCCGGCCTACGCACCCAAGATCCAGCGGATGTTCGAGATCGTCTTCGAGGATCTGCCGCGCGTGCCGCTGTGGCAGCCGGCGCTGAACGTCGCGGTGAACGGTGCCTCGGGCTACGAATTCTGGTTCCACCGCCAGCTCGACATCCGTTCGCTGGCCCCGGCGGGCGCCTGAGCCATGGGCGCGCGGGGGAGGGCGACGCTGGTCCGGGTGCTGCAGGCGATACCCGTGATCTTCGGTGTCATCGTGATCAGCTTTATCCTGACCCGCGCGCTGCCGGGCGATCCGGCGGTGCAGTTCGCGGGGGCAATGGCCACCGATGAGAGCATTCAGCAGGTGCGCGAGACGCTGGGACTGGACAAGCCGCTGCCGCAGCAGTTCGTTCTCTACCTGTCGCAGCTTGCGCAGGGGGACCTGGGCCAGTCGCTGTCGACCGGGCGGCCGGTGCTGACCGACCTCGCGTCGCGGCTGCCCGCCTCGCTGGAGCTGACGCTGGTCGCGCTGTTGCTGTCCTGCCTCGTATCGGTGCCGCTGGGCGTGCTGGCCGCGACCCGACCGGGCAGCTGGGTGGACCAGCTCTGCCGCCTGCTGGTGACGGCAGGTGTGTCATTGCCGACCTTCTTTACCGGCGTGGTGCTGATCTACATCTTCTACTACCTGCTGGGCATTGCGCCCTCGCCGCTGGGGCGGCTTGATTTCGTCTATCTCGACCCGCCGCGCGTCACCGGCTTCTTCCTGATCGACTCGGCGCTGGCCGGGGATGGCGAGACATGGTTCGCGGCGCTGCGCCAGCTGATCCTGCCCGCCTGCACGCTGGCTCTGTTCACCCTCGCCCCGATCGCGCGGATGACCCGGGCCGCCATGCTCTCGGCCCTGTCCGCCGACTACATCCGGACGGCGCGGGCTGCCGGGCTGACGCGGGGCAAGATTCTGTACGGCTATGCCTTTCGCAATGCGCTGCTGCCGGTGGTGACCACGCTCGGCATGGTCTTTTCCTTCGTGCTGGGGGCCAATGTGCTGGTGGAAAAGGTCTTTGCCTGGCCCGGTATCGGGTCCTACGCGGTCGAGGCGCTGGTGGCCTCGGACTATGCCGCCGTGCAGGGGTTCGTCCTGTCGATGGCCCTGCTCTTCGTCCTCCTCAACCTTGTGATCGACCTTGCCTACTCGGTGATCGATCCGCGATTTGGGACTGCTGCGAAATGACCGAGACATCGCTGACCCCCGACGCCCTCGTCATGGCCGCCCCGGCAGAAGAGGCTCCGGTGCGGGCCGCCGCCAAGCCGCGCGCGGCGATGCTGGGGCATGTCCTCTACGTGCTGCGCGAGAACCCTGTGACGGGTCTGGCCTTTGCCATGTTCGCCTTCTTCGTCGGCTCCGCGCTCTTCGGGGTGTGGCTGGTGCCCTATGATCCGCTGGCCACCGATGCGACGGCGACGCTGCAGCCGCCGTCGGCGCAGCACTGGTTCGGGACCGACAACCTCGGGCGCGACGTGTTCAGCCGGGTGATCGTGGCGACGCGGCTCGACCTGATGATCTCGGTGGCGGCGGTGGCGATGTCCTTCGTGATCGGCTCGGTCCTTGGTGCCGTCGCGGGCTATCGCGGCGGGCTGATCGACGTGGCGACCTCCCGCGTGCTCGACACCATCATGGCCTTTCCGCTCTTCGTGCTGGCGATGGGGATCGTCGCGGCGCTTGGTAATACGGTGGCGAACATCATCTACGCCACGGCGATCATCAACATCCCCTTCTACGCGAGACTGGTCCGGGCCGAGGTGAACATCCGTCGCGACGCGGGCTTTACCCTCGCGGCCAAGCTGGCGGGCAACTCCGACGCCCGCGTGCTGGCCTTTCACATCTTCCCGAACGCGCTGCCGCCGATGATGGTGCAGGTCTCGCTGAACCTCGGCTGGGCGATCCTGAACGCCGCCGGCCTGTCGTTCATCGGACTGGGCGTGCGCCCGCCAACCCCGGAATGGGGGATCATGGTGGCCGAGGGCGCCAACTACATCGTTTCGGGCGAGTGGTGGCTGGCCCTGTTCCCCGGCCTCTGGCTGATGCTTGCCGTGTTCACCTTCAACCTAATGGGCGACGGTCTGCGCGACATTGTCGACCCGAGACAGAGGACCTGAGCCATGTTGTCGATCAAGGATCTCCAGGTCGCCTTCAAGACCCGCAAGGGTGAGGTGAACGCGGTGCGCGGTGTCTCGTTCGAGCTGGCGCGCGGGGAACGGCTGGGCATCGTCGGCGAAAGCGGTTCGGGCAAGTCGGTGACCTCCTACGCGCTGATGCGCATTCTCGACGCGGGCGGGCGGATCAAGGCGGGGGATGCGGTCTATTCCGGGATCGACCTGCGCAACGCCTCGGAAAGCGCGATGAAGGACCTGCGCGGCCGCGAGATCTCGATGATTTTCCAGAACCCGCGCGCCGCGCTGAACCCGATCCGCAAGGTGGGTCACCAGATCGAGGACGTGCTGCGCCGCCATGCCCGCGCCAGCCGACAGGATGCCCGGGACAAGGCCATCGCGGCATTGGAGGCGGTGCGGATCAACGATGCCGCCGCGCGCTACGAAGCCTATCCGTTCGAGTTGTCGGGCGGCATGTGCCAGCGGGTGGTCTGCGCCATTGCTTTGGCCTGCGACCCCAAACTGTTGATCATGGACGAGCCGACCACCGGGCTCGACATCACCACGCAGAAGGCGGTGATGGACCTCGTGGACGACCTGGTGAAGGCGCGGGGCATGTCGTCGATCCTGATCACGCACGACCTCGGGCTCGCCTCGGAATACTGCGACCGCATCGTGGTGATGAAGGACGGGCAGATCGTCGAACAGGGCGATCCGAAGGCGCTGTTCACCCGCCCGCAGCATCCCTACACGCGCAAGCTGGTCGATGCGACGCCGCGCCGGGGCGCCACGATCCGGGCGCTGTTGCCTGCGGAGGAACGTCGGCCCGAATTGCCCCACGCGGTGAAGGACACGCCGATCCTCGAGGTGAAGGATCTGGTCAAGACCTACCAGGGCAAGTCCGGGCCGGTGCACGCGGTCAAGGGTGTCTCGTTCACCATCCACGAGGGCCAGAGCGTCGGGCTGGTCGGCGAGTCGGGCTGCGGCAAGTCCACCACCTCGTCCATGCTGGTGCGGCTGCTGGACCCGTCCTCGGGGCAGATCCTCTATCGCGGGACCGACCTTGCCACGATCCCCTCGGACGGCTTTGCCCGCCACCCGCTGCGCCCGAAGATCCAGATGGTGTTTCAGGACGCCACCGACAGCCTGAACCCGCGCCACAGCGCGCGCCAGTCGATTGCCGAACCGCTGCTGCGGATGACCCCGCTGCGCGGCGCGCTGCTGGCAGCGCGGGTCGAGGAACTGGCACGGCTGACTGGCCTGCCGGCCCATCTGCTCGACCGGTTCCCGCACCAGCTCTCTGGCGGCCAGAAGGCGCGGGTCGGGATCGCGCGGGCCATCGCGCCGGACCCAGACTTTCTGATCCTCGACGAGCCGACCGCCGCGCTCGACGTGTCAATCCAGGCCGTCGTCCTGAACCTGCTGGCCGATCTGCGCGCGACGCTCGGCATGAGCTACCTGTTCGTGAGCCACGACCTGAACGTCGTGCGCCTGTTGTGCGACCACGTCATCGTCATGAAATCCGGCGAGATCATCGAGGCCGGACCGGCCGAGGATGTCATGGATGCGCCATCGCATCCCTATACCCGCGCGCTGCTTGCAGCCGCACCGCAGGCGCCTGCCGCCTGACCCTGCCAAGGAAGACTCCCCATGCTGACAGACCTCCCCTTCACGCTGGCCGCATTGCGCCTGGCCTATGACACCGGCACCGCGCCCGAAGCGGTGATCGCCGAGGCGTTCCGGCGCCTCGACGCGGCGCAGGACCCGGGGATCTTCATCCACGAGGCGCGCGACGCGGCGCTGGCGGCCGCGCGCAACCTCGGGCCGCGCGACGGGCGGGCGCTCTGGGGCATTCCCTTCGTGGTGAAGGACAACATCGACGTGGCCGGGATGCCGACCACGGCGGCCTGTCCGGATTTCGAGTATCTCGCCGAGGAGGATGCCTTTGTCGTCGCCCGGCTGAGGGCGGCGGGGGCGATCTGCCTCGGCAAGACCAACCTCGACCAGTTCGCCACCGGTCTCGTCGGGGTGCGTACGCCCTACCCGGTGCCCCGCAACGCGCTGGACCCCGAGATCGTGCCGGGCGGCTCCTCGTCCGGCTCGGCGGTGTCCGTGGCGCTGGGGCTGGCGAGCTTCGGCCTCGGCACCGATACCGCCGGGTCGGGCCGGGTGCCCGCGGCGCTGAACGGCATCGTGGGGCTGAAGCCCAGCCTTGGGGCGCTCTCGGCCAGCGGCATGGTCCCGGCCTGCCGCACACTCGACACCATCTCGGTCTTTGCCATGACGGTGGAGGACGCCTGGGAGGTCTACGCCGCCGCTGCGGCCTATGACCCCGCCGATGCCTATGCGCGGCGGTTCCCGGCGCCCCGGCTCGGCGCAGTTCCACCGGGGCTGAGGGTCGCGATCCCCGATCCGGCGACGCTGATCACCGACGGGGACGCGGTGCAGGAGGCATCCTTTGCGCAGGCCGTTGCCCGCCTCCGCGCGCTGGGCGCCGAGGTGACCGAGGTCGACTTCACCCCGTTCTACGACACCGCGCGGATGCTCTACGAAGGGGCCTGGGTGGCGGAGCGGACGGCGGCGGTCGGCGACCGTCTCGCCCATGCGCCCGAGACCCTGCACCCGACGACGCGCGCCATTGTCGAGACCGGCGTCGCGCTCTCTGCCGTCGATGCCTTTCGCGGACAGTACCGGCTGGCCGAGCTGCGCCGCCGCTGCGATGGTATCTGGGAGGGGGCCGATATGCTCTGCGTGCCGACGATCCCCCGGTTCGTGTCGCGGGCCGAGATCGCGGCGGACCCGATCGGGCCGAATGCATTGCTCGGGACCTATACCAACTTCGTGAACCTGCTGGACCTCTCGGCGCTGGCCGTGCCGACCGGCGCGCGCGGAGACGGGCGGCCTGGGAGCGTGACGCTGATCGGGCGCAGTGGCGAGGATGGGGCGCTGGCAGCGCTCGGCACCGAGCTGGAGCGGGGGCCGATGGGGGCGACCGGCTGGGCGCGACCGGCCCGCCACAAGACCACCGGCCTCGCCGCGCAGGGCGAGGTCGCGCTGGCCGTCTGCGGGGCACATATGTCGGGGCTGCCGCTGAACCACGAGCTGACGTCGCGCGGCGGGCGGTTCCTGAAGGCCTGCAAGACCGCGCCGGAGTACGCGCTGCACGCCCTTGCGGGCGGTCCCCCCATGCGGCCGGGGCTGGTGCGGCGCCGGGGCGGGGCGGCCATTGACATCGAGATCTGGGCGCTGCCCCTGGCCTCGGTCGGCGGTTTCCTTGCCGGGATCCCCGCGCCGCTGTCCATCGGGACGCTGCGCACGGCGGAAGGCGAGATGGTGAAGGGGTTCCTCTGCGAGTCGGCGGGGCTTGAGGGCGCGACGGATATCACCGCCTTCGGCGGCTGGCGCGCATGGCTCGACAGCCAGCGGCAGTCGGCCTGAGACGCCAGGCAGAGGGTCGGCCCGTGCAGATCGCGCGTGATCTGTGCGGCCACCTGTCCTAGAAAGAATCCGATTCCGACAAGGAGACGGATTTGCGAAATTCTGATGCCGTAACGGAGGCTCATGGCCGACGCACCGCCGGAGAGCGGGCATGAGCGGCAAGGGTGAAACCCGCGCCAGCGATGTCCTGCAGCGGATGCGGGACGATATCCTGAACTGTCAGCTTCAGCCCGGGCTGAAACTGCGGTTCGAGCTGCTCCGCGAGCGCTACGGCGTCAGCTTCTCGACCCTGCGCGAGGCGCTGGCGCGCCTCTCGGCCGAACGGCTGGTGCTGTCCGAGGGGCAGCGCGGGTTCCTCGTCGCGCCGCTCTCGGTGGCCGAACTGGAGGACCTGACCGCATCGCGTGTGCTGGTCGAACGCGAGGGGCTCCGGCGGTCGATGGAGCGGGGCGACGATTCTTGGGAGGCCGGGATCCTCGCGAGCTTTCACCGCATGGACCGGCTGCAGTCCCGGCTGGGCGCGGGCTGCGAGACCGATGCCGAATGGGCGGCGCTGCACGGCAAGTTCCACCTCGCGCTGGTCAGCGCCTGCGCCTCGCCGACGCTGCTGGAAATGCGCGAGACGCTGTTCCTGCGGGCCTACAGGTATCGCCGGCTGGCTTCTGACCTGCGCCCCGGCTGGCAACCGGCGGAGACCGGGCATCGGGCGATCATGGAGCAGGCGCTCGACCGCTCGCCCGAGGCGCTCGACCTGCTGGAACGCCATTTCAGCGAGGCCACGGCGCACCTGCTCGACCACGCCGGAGACCTGTTCGCGACGGACGCCGCCGCGCACGCCTGAGCGCCGGATGCGGCGCCTGATCTGACTGTCTGGGGATTCTGGTAGCGGAGGAGGGACTTGAACCCCCGACACGCGGATTATGATTCCGCTGCTCTAACCAACTGAGCTACTCCGCCACGAGCGACGCCGGACCTAAGGCAGGACCGGCGGGGCGTCAAGAGCGAAATTTGCCTATTTGCTCCGGACGGTGTCGATCATTAGCTGCACGTTCTCCGGGTCGGCGTCCGGGGTGATCCCGTGGCCGAGGTTGAAGATGTGCGGACCCTTGGAAAACGCCTCTACGATATGGCGGGTTTCGTCGATCAGGGCTTGTCCGCCGGTCACCATGTGTGTCGGCGAGAGGTTGCCCTGCACGCAGCCGTCGCACTGGACGTTGGCGGCGGCCCATTCGGGGCTGACGGAGTTGTCGAGGGCCACGCAGTCGGCGCCGGTCGCCTTGGCGAATCCGATGTACTTGTCGCCCGCCTCGCGCGGGAAGGCGATGACGGGCAGGCCCGGGTGACGCCGTTTCAGTTCGGCGATGATGCGGGCGGCGGGGGCGGTGGCGTAGCGGTCGAAGTCGTCGCCGCCGAGCGATCCGGCCCAGCTGTCGAACAGCTTGACGCATTCCGCACCTGCGTCGACCTGAGCCGAGAGGTATTCGATCGTTGCCTCGGTGATGCGTTCGAGGAGGGCTTCGAACAGCGTCCGGTTCTGTGCCATCAGGGCATGGGCCGGGGCCTGGTCGGGGGTGCCGCGCCCGGCGATCATGTAGGTGGCGACGGTCCAAGGCGCGCCGGCAAAGCCGATCAGCGCGGTTTCGGACGGCAGTTCGCGCGAGAGGATGCGCACCGTCTCGTAGATCGGGTTCAGGGTCTCGTGGATGTCGGCGGCGGGCTTCAGCGCGTCGAAGTCGGACTGGGCGGTCACGGTGGACAGGCGGGGGCCCTCGCCGGTCACGAACCACAGGTCGGCCCCGAGCGCCTGGGGCACCAGCAGGATGTCGGCGAAGAGGATGGCGGCGTCGAACCCGTAGCGGCGGATCGGCTGCAGCGTCACCTCGGCGGCGAGGTCGCTGTTGTAGCACAGCGACAGGAAGTCGCCGGCCTTTTCGCGGGTGGCGCGGTACTCGGGCAGGTAGCGCCCGGCCTGCCGCATCATCCAGATCGGAGGGGTATCGAGGGTCTCGCCCGCCAGGGCGCGCAGCAGCTTTTTCTGGCTCATCGTTCTCTCGCTTTCCGTTCCGGGGATGGGTAGGGGCGAATGCCCGCCAGCGCAAGGCGAAGCCGTGTTGTCAGGGCACTATGACGCGAGTAGAGACAGGGCATGACCGATGCACTTCCCTCCCCCGTCGCTCCTCTGAAGATCGGCACGCGCGGCTCGCCGCTGGCGCTGGCGCAGGCCCATGAAACCCGCGACCGGCTGGCCGCTGCCTTTGACCTGCCGATGGAAGCCTTCGAGGTGGTGGTGATCCATACCACCGGCGACGACCGGGCGCTGATCGCGGCGGACCAGCCGCTGAAGACGCTGGGCGGCAAGGGACTGTTCACCCGTGAGATCGAGCAGGCGCTGCTGAGCGGCGGCATCGACATCGCGGTGCACTCGATGAAGGACATGCCGGTGTTGCAGCCCGAGGGGCTGGTTCTGGACACCTACCTGCCGCGCGAGGACGTGCGCGACGCCTTCATCTCGCCGGACCATGACGGGATTGCGGCGCTGGCCGCGGGGGCGGTGGTCGGCACGTCGAGCCTGCGCCGCCGAGCACAGCTGCTGAACCGTCGGCCCGACCTGCAAGTGGTGGAGTTTCGCGGCAACGTTCAGACCCGGCTGCGCAAGCTGGCCGAGGGCGTGGCCGAGTGCACCTTTCTTGCCATGGCCGGGCTGAACCGGCTGGCGATGGAGGGCGTTCCGGCGCAAGCCATTGCACCCGAGGACATGCTGCCCGCCATCGCGCAGGGCGCCATCGGGATCGAGCGGCGGCTGGACGACCGCCGGGTGGCCCGGATGCTGGAGGCGGTGCACGACGTGCAGACCGGGCAGCGGCTCGCGGCCGAGCGCTCGTTCCTCGCCACGCTGGACGGATCCTGCGAAACGCCGATTGCCGGGCTGGCCGAGCTCGATGGCGGCACCCTGCGCCTGCGGGGCGAGGTGCTGCGCCCGGACGGGTCGGAGTCGATTACCGACGATGCCACGGCCCCGATCCCGGATGGCCGGGAGTTGGGCCGCGAGATGGCGGTCAAGCTGCTGGAGCGCGCCGGGCCGGGTTTCTTCGACTGGCGGGCGTGACTGGCAGAGCGGTTTCGCGTTCCGGCTGTATTCTGCTGACCCCGGGCGGGAAAAACTTGCCCGGTGACGCGATTCGTCCCTAGGCTGCCCCATTGCGTTTTCAATTTAAGTAAGGGGGGCCATTATGCCTATTTTCTTCCTGTCTGCCGATTTGAACCATGAAGACGGCGAGGCGCACTACACTGCCCTGTTCGAAGAACTGAAGAAGATGCGGGGGCACCGGGTCATGAACCACGCGTTCCTGGTCCACGTCCGCACCGAGAGCCCGAAACAGCTGTTGGAGCACCTGCGGCCGTTCCACGGGGAGAATGACCGCCTGTTCGCCCTGCGGGTGCATCCGGCGCATTCCTTCTACCAGCACGCCTATCCGCGTACGAACGAGTGGCTGGATCAGCACTTCAAGGTCGACCGCGCGCTGGCCGAACGGGCCGACGTGGACGCCTGACGCAGAGAGGCCACGCGAGGGGCCGGGCGCGGCGTTTCCGCTCGCGCCCGGCCCCCGAATGCGCCATGTTCCGCGTGACATCTGACGGGGAGCTGGCACATGCGGGTGCTGACCGAATTCGGCATGGGGACCTCCCTGCGCCGTGGAGACTATACCGAGGCCGCGCGGCGGGCGATTGCCGATGCGCTGTGGCACAACTCGATCAACATGGCCGAGTTGTTCGGCTTCGACAAATCTGCGATGCGGATCAAGGTCGAGATAGGCGTGCAGCAGCCGGATCGGGTGGACACCGCCGCCCTGCTCGAGGTGTTTCCCTATGGCCAGCCCGAGGTGATCGTCGTCGAGGGCGGGCTCGACGTGCCGCGCCCGGATGGAGAGGGCCATGCCACGGTGATCGCCAACGCGGCGCTCTCGGTGAGCTTCGACATGGAGCGGGCCGATGACTGACCAGCGCGTGATCATCGAGATGGGCATGGGCAACGACCAGTACGGTCGCGACTATACCAAGGCTGCGGCGCGGGCGATCGAGGATGCCATCCGCCATTCGTCGCTGCCGCTGATCCGGGGGCTGGAGGTTCCGGCCGCCGGGATGCGGGTGCAGGTCACCGTCGGTGTGCAGGACCCCGGGGCGGTGGATACCGACGCCCTTGCCCAGAAACTGCCGCACGGGACGGTCACCGTCAGGGCGGTTCGCGGTGGGCTGGATGTGGCCTCCGAGGATGGACAGTCGGCCATCGTCATCGCCTCGGCGGCGGTCGAGGTGTTTCTTCCGCCGCAATCCGGATGGCGCCTGCGGGGCTGATCGCAACGGCGCAGAACCGGGCAGGGGCGCTCAAAAACCGTTCAATCAGGGGCAAATGCGCCTGAAACGCGCGGCCTCCGGCGCGGGCTGACGAGAAAAACGTTGCCGCCGCGGCGCTCTCTGCGCTTCCTGTTCACGTGTCGCGGCAATGGCGCCGCCGATTCTTCCCGAAGCCGGGTTCCACTGGGCAAAGCTGCTCGATCCTTCGCAGGCACTGCGACGGTCGGCGGCTTTTTTGGTTTTGGAGGTATCCCTCATGAAGAATTTCCCGATGTTCCTGCGTATGGACGGTCGGCGCGTGGTGATCTGCGGCAGTGGCGAGGAGGCGGCGCGCAAAGCGCGGCTGATCCTGAAGACGGAGGCCGAGATCGTGGTCGTCGGGCGGGATCTCGACCCGGAACTGGCAGGGCTGGTGGCCTCGGGCCGGGCGCGCGGGGTGGACGAGGCCGAGGCCGCGACCTTCGACGGCGCGGCGCTGTGCTTTATTGCGACCGGCGACGCGGCGGAGGATGCGCGCCTGCGGGGAATGGCGCGGGCGGCGGGCGCGGTGGTGAACGTGGTGGACCGGCCCGAGCTTTGCGACGCCTTCACGCCCTCGATCGTGGACCGCGATCCGGTGGTGGTGGCCATCGGGACCGAGGGGGCGGCCCCGGTGCTGGGCCGTGCGATCAAGACCGAGATCGAGACCATGCTGGCCCCGCGGCTCGGCTCATTCGTGGCGCTGGCGGGGAGACTGCGGGGCGCAGTCGCCGAGGCCATCGCGCCCCGGGCGCGCCGCGCCTTCTGGGACCGGGCCTTCAACGGCGATCCGTTCCGCGCGCATCTGGCGGGGCGCGAACGGGCGGCGGCGGAGATGCTGAAGGAGGCGATTGCCGGGGGTGCGGCACCGGAAGCCACGGGGCATATCGCGCTGGTCGGCGCTGGACCGGGGGCGCGCGACCTGCTGACGCTGCGCGCGGTGCGTCGCCTGCAGGAAGCCGACGTGATCTTTTACGACCGGCTGGTGGACCACGAGGTGCTGGAACTGGCGCGGCGCGATGCCGACCGGGTCTACGTGGGCAAGGAGGTGGGCGCCCACGCCTGGCCTCAGGACCGGATCGACCGGCTGATCGTGGCGGAGGCGGCGCAGGGGCGCCGGGTGGTGCGGCTGAAATCGGGCGATCCCTCGGTCTTTGGCCGGGCGACCGAGGAGCTGGAGGCGGCCCGCGCCGCAGGGATCGAGGTGGAGATCGTGCCGGGCATCACCGCCGCCTCTGCCGCCGCTGCCGCCATCGGGCGCCCGCTGACCGAGCGGGGCGAGACCGATACCTTTGTCATCTCGACCGGCATGTGCAAACCGGGCGACGCCTCACCTGACCGGCAGCTGATGGCGCGGCCGGGGACCTCGATGGCCTTCTACATGGCGGTGGAAAAAGCCGCCGAATTGCAGGCGGACCTGCTTTCGGCGGGCGCCCCGGCGGAATGCCCGGTGGAGATCGTCGCCTCGGCCGAGACCGCCCGACAGCGCCATGCCTCGGCCACGCTGGCGACCATGGCGGAGTGCATCGAGCGGGAGGGGCTGGCGAGCCCCGCGATCCTGTTCGTGCGCTATCCGAAGTCGATGGCGGCGGCGCGGGCGACCCGGGCGGCGTGAGGGGGGCGCTGCCCCCCGGCCTGCGGCCTCCCCCCGGGATACTTGGAACCCAAAGAAGCCGGGTTCAGTGCCACTTGGCCATCGGCGGGAGACTCATCAGCACGGCGTTGGCGTCGTGGCCGGTTTCGAGGCCGAACTTGGTGCCGCGGTCGTAGACGAGGTTGTATTCGGCATAGAGGCCACGGTGCGTGAGCTGCGCGTCCTTGTCGGCCTCGGACCAGTCCTGCACGCGGCGCTTTTCCACCAGCGGCAGGAAGGCGGGCAGGAAGGCGCGGCCGATGTCGCGGGTCAGGGCGAAGTCGGCCTGCCAGTCGCCACTGCAATGGTCGTCCATGAAGATGCCGCCGACGCCACGCGCACGCTTGCGGTGGGGGATGTAGAAGTACTCGTCGGCCCAGGCCTTGAGGCGCGGGTAATGCGCCGGTCCGTGCGGGTCGAGGTGGGCCTTCTGCACCGCGTGGAAATGCGCGGTGTCCTCGTCGTACTCGATGCAGGGGTTGAGGTCGGAGCCGCCGCCGAACCACCAGGCGTGCGGGGTCCAGAACATGCGGGTGTTCATGTGGACCGCCGGGACGTGGGGGTTCTGCATGTGGGCGACGAGCGAGATGCCGGAGGCCCAGAATCGCGGATCGTCCGCCATGCCGGGGATGCCCTTGCGCGCCGCCATCGCGGCCTGTGCCCGTTCGCCGAGGGTGCCGTAGACGGTCGAGACGTTGACGCCGACCTTTTCGAAGACGCGGCCGCCGCGCATGACGCTCATCAGCCCGCCGCCCGCGTCGGAGCCGTCGGCAGAGGCGCGGCGGGTCTCGGTCACCTCGAAGCGGCCGGGGGCAGCATCGGCGAGCGGGCCGGTGTCGTGGCTATCCTCAAGCGCCTCGAAGGCGGTGACGATCTCGTCGCGGAGTTGCCGGAACCACTGCGCCGCAGCGGTCTTTTCGGTCTGGAATGTGGCGGTCATGGGCGCTTAGTGCGCCGCTGCCGGGACGGCGTCAAGCAGGGTGCGGCCGCCGTCGACGGTGACGACCTGGCCGGTGACGAAGGAGGCGGCCTCGGAACAGAGGAACTGGACCGCTTCGGCGACCTCGCCCGGTGCGGCGATGCGTCCGAGCGGCGTGTGCTTCTCGATCTCCTGCCGGTACTCGCGGTGGTCCTTCAGCAGCGATTTGAGCGAGGCGCTCATCACCGAGCCGATGGCGACGGCATTGACCCGGATGCGGTGGGGGGCCAGCGTTACCGCCAGCGATCGCGTCATCTGGTCGAGCGCGGCGGCGCTGATCGAATAGGCCATCAGCTCGGGGTGGGCGCGGCGGGCCGAGATCGAGGTGATGTTGACGATGGACCCGGCGAAGCCCTCGTCGCTGCCCTCGGACTGCTTGATCATCCGCTTGGCGACCATCTGGCTCAGGCGCAGGGTGGAGAGAACGTTGTTCTGCAGCATCGCCTCGGCCAGTTCGACATTGGTGTCGAGCGGGTCGCTGAATTCGACCTGGCGGGCGGCGTTCACCAGGATGTCGACCTGGTCGAAGTTGTCGATGGTGGCCGAGAGCAGGTTGGCGAGCGTCAGCTTTTCGCGCAGGTCGCCGGCGAAGACGCGGATGCTGCTGTCGGGCCGGTCGCCGAGTTCGGCCTGCAGGGCCTTTTCATCCATGTCGACCGCCATCACGTTGGCGCCCTTCTCGGCGAACTTGCGGGCAATGGCGAGGCCGATGCCATTGGCAGCCCCGGTGATGATCGCGGTCTTGCCGGCAATGGAAAAGGACATGGGCGACTCCTGAGGGGGATGGTCCGGGGGCGAGACTAGCCCGGTTCAGCGCTTCGCGCGAGAGGGGTGTTGCGCAAGCAACAGCTTGAAGCGGTTGTCGCCGCCGATCTCGTCGATCTGGCGGAAGGCCTCCCGGAGGGTGGGTTCGTAGGGCAGGTGGCGGTTGGCCACCATGACCAGCTGGCCGGAGGGGGCGAGCAGGCGGGCCGCGGCCCGGATGAAGGCGCGGCCGAGGTCGGGATCGGTATCGCGCCCGGAATGGAAGGGCGGGTTCATCACCACGGTGTCGATCCGGCCCGGCGCCTGCCAGGTGGTCGCGTCGGCCCAGTGGAAGCGGACGCGCGGGTCGGTCACGTTGATACGCGCGCAGTCGAGCGCGCCGTAGTCCGCCTCGACGAGATCGAGGCTTTCGACCCCGGCGTCGGCCAGCACCGCATGGGCGAGGTAGCCCCAGCCTGCGCCGAGGTCGGCGACATGGCGGCCGAGCTTGGCGGGCAGGGCGGAGGCCAGGAGCTGCGAGGCCGGGTCGATGCCATCGGCAGAGAAGACGCCGGGCGCGGTCCGGTAGCCCTCGACCCATTGCTCGGCAGGGGCGCGCCAGTCGGCGAAGGCGGCGGCGTCGGCCTCGCACCAGAAGAGCTTGCCGTGGGCCTTGGAGATCGGGGCGGAGACCGCGGTGCGCTTGCGCATGTCCTTGAGGACGCTGTCGACGCCGTCGGTCTTGGCCCCGTCGACGATCACCGGGCCGGAGGTCGCGCCCATCGCGGCGGCCAGCAGCGCGCGGGCCTGTGCCTTGGCGCGCGGCAGGACCACGAGGACGGCGGCCAGCGGATCCGTCAGCTGATCGAGCGCGACGACGGTCTGGTAGCCCTCGGCGGCAAAGGCCGCGTGGTCGGGGTAGAAGGGCTGAACCACGGTGACGCGGTCGCGGGGCAGGGCGGAGAGGTCCGTTCCGGCGCGCGGGTGCAGGACGGCGATGCGGCCCTCGGCGGGCAGCACGAGGCCGCCCTCTTCGAGAGCGAGGCTCAGGCGCTGGGACAAGAGGTCAGTCTTCCTTTTCCATCGTGCACTGCAGGGGGTGCTGATGGCGGCGGGCAAAGTCCATGACCTGCCCGACCTTGGTTTCGGCAATCTCGTGGCTGAACACGCCCACGACGGCGACGCCCTTCTTGTGCACGGTCAGCATGATCTCGAAGGCCTGTGCGTGATTCAGGCCGAAGAACCGCTCGAGCACGTGCACGACGAACTCCATCGGCGTGTAGTCGTCGTTCAGCAGCAGCACCTTGTAGAGCGGCGGCCGCTTGGTCTTTGGCCGCGTCTCGAGAAGGACAGAGCTGTCGCTGTCATCATCCGACTTTTTCGACATCTGGATTTGCATGGGAGTCATCGCAGGAAGGAACCTGGTTCCGGCACATCATTGGGCGTTTGCTTGTATATAGTGTTAATGCAGGATTCGGAAAGACGATGTAAACAGAGTTGATGACATGAAAGCGCTCACAACGGTCGGTTTTGACGCGGATGACACGCTCTGGCACAACGAACGCTTCTTCCGGCTGACGCAGGACCGCTTTACCGAACTGCTGTCCGATCACTGCGCGCCGGACCGGCTGGACGAGCGCCTGCTGGCCGCGGAACGGCGCAACCTGTCTCTCTACGGTTTTGGGATCAAGGGATTCACCCTGTCGATGATCGAGACCGCGGTCGAGGTGACCGGAGGCAAGGTGCCGGGCGAGGTCATTGCCGCGCTGCTGGCCGCCGGGCGCGAGATGCTGGCGCATCCGATCGACCTGCTGCCCCATGCGCGGGACGCGGTGGAACGGATCGCCGGGACGCACCGGGTGGTGCTGATCACCAAGGGCGACCTTCTGGACCAGGAGCGCAAGCTGGCGCAATCCGGGCTGGGCGAGTTGTTCGATGGGGTCGAGATCGTTTCGGACAAGACGCCGGCGCGATATGGCGAGATCTTCGCGCGGCTGGGGGACGGGCCGGAGCGGGCGATGATGGTCGGCAACTCGATGAAATCCGACGTGCTGCCCGCCATCGAGGTCGGGGCATGGGGCGTTCACGTGCCACACGATCTGCTCTGGGATCTCGAACATGCCGAGCCGCCGGAAGCACATGGCCGGTTCCGGACCATCCCCTCGCTGGAGCAGCTGGCGGCGCTGGTCGAAGAGATCGGCTGAAGCTTGCCGGGTGCTTCGCCCAGCAGGGCGCGTTCGGGGGTGGTTTCTGCCTTGGTTTCGCCACAATTCAAGGTATTGCCGCTCAAATCGGCGGCGCCCCAAGATATGTGATCGACCCTGTTCGTATTTTCGGCGGGAACCGGCAAGGGGCGGGTTTATTTCATGTGTTCGCTGTGGTAGCTTTGTCGCAGAAAAAGGTCAGCCGGAAAACCGGCGGCATGAGGCAGAACGAGGCAGAAAATCGTGCAGGTACGGCGTATCAGCCCGGCCCGTCTGGGCGTGTATGTAATAACGGCAATCTGGTTTCTCATCGTACTTCCGCTGAGTGCCTTCGCGGCACCCTATGCGGACTACGTGATGGATGCGCGCACCGGTGAGGTATTGCATTCGACCAATGCCGACACGCCGCTGCATCCCGCCTCCCTGACCAAGATGATGACGCTCTACATTGCCTTCCAGGCGGTGCAGAACGGCGAGATCACCCTCGACACGCCGGTGACCATCACCAGCCACGCGGCCTCCGAGCCGCCGTCCAAGCTGGGGCTGAAGTCGGGCCAGAAGATCGCGCTGCGCTATCTGATCCGCGCCGCCGCGATCAAGTCGGCCAACGACGCGGCCACCGCCATCGGCGAGGCGATCGAGGGCAGCGAGGCGGCCTTTGCCCGCCGGATGACCCGCACGGCCCAGGCGATGGGCATGACGCGGACCACCTTCAAGAACGCCCACGGCCTGACCGAGTCCGGCCATCTTTCGACCGCGCACGACATGACGATCCTCGGGCGCCACCTGATCTACGACTACCCGCAGTACTACAACCTGTTCTCGCGTCATTCGGCGAACGCGGGCGTGCGCACGGTGACCTCGCACAACCGTCTGCTGAACAGCTACAAGGGCGCCGACGGGATCAAGACGGGCTATACCAATGCCGCGGGCTTCAACCTCGTCGCCTCGGCCGAGCGTGGCGACGAGCGGGTGATCGCGACCGTCTTTGGCGGCAAGACCTCCAGCTGGCGCGACGCCAAGGTGGCCGAGCTGCTGGACGTCGGCTTCCGCAAGGCACCGGCGCGCGCGCCGCTGCGCAAACCCGACCGTCCGCTCTATGCAGCCACGACAACCCCGGATGTCGCTGCGGGCAAGACCATCCGCCTTGTCGGCGCGGTGACGACCAGCCTGCGGCCGGTTGCGCGGGCGGGTGAAACCGTTCTCGTGGCCGACGCCGTGGTCGAATCCGCGCGCGAGGCGAGCGAGGCGATCCAGGCCGGAATCGACGCCGCCGTGGCGGGGGTGAAGGTGCCGCCGGCCCCCGAAGTGGTCGCCGTGGCCGAGGTCGAGCCGCTGCCGGAAGAGGTTGTCGCCGTGGTGGCCGATGCCACCGTCGCCAAGACCGTCACCGCCACCGAGGACGCCCCGACCGAAGTGCCGCGTCCCGCGGCGCGCCCCGATGACCTGATCCTGGCCTCTACCACCGCCGACGACGGCGCCGGGCAGGAGCTGGTGACCCGCGTTTCTACTTCTGGCGGGCGGCTCTGGGGGATCAACGTGGGCCGTTACCCGAGCCGCTATGCGGCGGAAAAAGTGTTGCTGCGCACGGCTTTGACCGAGATGGCGACGCTCGATGGCTCGCTGCGCAAGGTGGTGCAGGGGTCGCGCGGGTTCGACGCGAACTTCCTCGGGATGACGCGCGAGAGTGCCGACCTGGCCTGCCGCCGCCTGCAGGCGCGTAACGTCTCCTGCTTCATGATCGGGCCCAGCTGACGCGGGCACCGCAGGGCACCGGCGCCGACAGGCGCCGCGCTATCTTGCCACGGTCGCGACCGACACTGTTTCCCATGACCCGCCGCACAGGAGACTGCGCGGCGGGTTTCTTATTGGTCGCGCGAGCGGCATGGACTTGAGATCGCCCTATGCGGGAATGGGGTTGAGGCTCTTGTCCGGGATCGAAGACCTGCCGCTCGCCTGACGGTTGCAGGCAAGGTGCGGCAGATTGCACCACCCATGCGGGCGGAGCACGGTGGATCGGTCAACTAAAACGACCACTTGCGTCAGAAAAGAGATGCTTCTATCAGGCGCCCCTGTGATTCGAGCGGTGTGGAGGCCACGGCCTGAGGGACCCGCTCGACCAGCAAGACTGCTCTGCATTTCCTTACTACTCCAAGGTTTGAACGTATGCCAGGTACTGAGCCTGCAGCCATTGAGCTTTCCGTTACGTCCCCGCTGGCCGATGGCCTGCGGTGGGCTGCGGTTGCGGCTGTTCCGGTGCTGGCTTGCGCGATGGTGTCCGCCCGGCTGGGTGCCGCCGGGCTGGAGCCCGAGATCCTGCTCCGGGCCTTTGCGCTGCGGCTTGGGCAGTGGGGCGCGCTGTTGGGCGTGCCGCTGTGGCTCTTCCTGTTCTTCGGGGGCCTGAACGTGGTGCGCACCCTGCACCTGCCAACGGTGGCGGCCTATCGGCGCGAGGTTGATCCCCAGACCGGGGCGACGACCTACCATGTCCTACCGGCCCGCAACTCGCGCCTCGCGCCGCTGATCCCTCTGTTGATGGGGGCGGTGGCGGCGATGCCGTTCTACGTCAATCCGGCGACCGATACGGGGCTGGGCTTTGTCGTGCTTGCGATTGGCGTGGCGATGTCGGGGTTCTTCCTGCTGCCCGGTGCGCGCCATCGCAGGCCCGCGCGGATCGACATCGTGGATGGCGCCCTGAAGACCGCCCGCCTGCGTGCCCCGCTTGGCGCCGTCGACGGGTTCGACATCGGGTACCAGGGGCTGGCGATCATGCCCGAGCCCGCGATTGATGGATCGCGCGGCGTTGCGGCGTCCAAACTGCTGGGACGCGAGGCCAAGCTGCGGCAGGCCCCGCGCAGCTACGTGGTCGAGGTGCGGCTGAAGGGGCTGGCCGCCCCTGTGGTGCTGGCCGGTGGCCTGACGCCCTGCTGTGCCGACGATCTGGTGCGGGATCTCAGGAAGCAGGTGGCGCGCAGCCGCAGCCACGACCGCCCCCGGCTGAGGGTTGCCGCTAAATAGCCGAGCTGTGGCGCTGCTGGCTCATGTCGTAGGCATCGAACTGGCGCGCGATCAGCCGGGTCAGCGGACGGACCGCGGGCGGGATGGAGAGGCCCTGCTCGGACACATGCAGCATACCCTCGAAGGCCCGGTCGGCGTCGCGGAACATCTCGCTCAGCTGCTGGGCCGGGATGCCGAAACGAGACCGGATCTCGGCCGCGTCGATGCGGAAGTCGCACATCAGCGCCTCGATCATCCGCGCGCGCATCTGGTCCTCGCCGCCGTAAAGGTGGCCCTTGGCGGTGGCGAACTGCCCCTCGCGGATGCGGCCGGTATAGGCGGAGGTCGCCGGAGCGTTCTGGGCATAGCCCTGCGGAAACCGGGAGATGGACGAGGCGCCGATGCCGATCAGCACCTCGGAGGTGTCGTCGGTATAACCCTGAAAGTTGCGCCGCAGCGTTCCGGCCTTCTGGGCCCGGGCGAGCCCGTCGGCGGGCACGGCAAAGTGGTCGATCCCGATCTCCTCGTAACCGTCCCAGACGAACATGCGGCGTGCGGTCTCGAAGAGCTCCAGCCGCTCCTGCGGGGTCGGCAGCGCGTCGGAGGGGATCATCGACTGGCGGCGCGCCATCCAGGGCACATGGGCATAGCCGTAGAGCGCGACCCGGTCGGGCGAGAGCGACAGCAGCTTCTGCACGCTCTCGGACATCCGGGCGCGGGACTGGTCGGGCAGACCGAACAGGATGTCGGCGTTGAGGCTCTGGATTCCCCGCTCTCGAATCATGTCGATGGCCCGGCGGGTCACGTCGAAGCCCTGTTCGCGGCCGATGACCTTCTGGATGTCGGGGTTGAAGTCCTGAACGCCGATCGAGGCCCGGTTCATGCCCGCCCCGGCCAGTGCGTCGAGGCGTTCGGAGTCGATCTCGTTCGGGTCGATCTCGACCGAGAACTCGGCCCCCGGTGCGAAGGGGGCGACACGGGCGATGGCCTCGGCCAGTTCGCGGATCATGTCGGGGGCCAGCAGGGTCGGTGTGCCGCCGCCCCAGTGGAGGCGGGACAAGCGCACGCCCTCGGGCAGGTGGTGCGCGACCAGCGCGAGCTCGGCCTTGAGGGTTTCGAGATAGGCCGCGACGGGCGCGGCAGACTGGGTCCCCTGGGTCCGGCAGGCGCAGAACCAGCAGAGCCGGCGGCAGAACGGGACGTGGACGTAGAGTGACACGCTGCTGCCCGGGCGGATCGCGCCGAGCCAGTCGCGGAACATGTCCGCCCCGAAATCCGCTGCGAAATGCGGCGCCGTCGGGTAGCTGGTGTAGCGTGGCACGCGAGTGTCAAAAAGTCCCAAGCGCGCAAGTTGAGAATTGGTTATCATGTTGGGAGAATTAAATGTACCCTCAGCGCATCGCATTGATGCAGATCAACCGGCTTCCATTATGAACGCGCCCAGCAAATCGATTGCCCCCAATTGCAGCGACTGTCCGATCCGCCACCGCGCCGTCTGTGCGCGGTGCGAGGGCGAGGAACTCGAGCGGCTGGAGGAGATCAAGTACTACCGCAGCTTCGAAGCGGGTCAGACGATCATCTGGTCGAACGACAAGATGGACTTCGTCGGCTCCGTCGTCTCAGGGGTCGCCTCGCTGACCCAGGCGATGGAGGACGGGCGCACGCAGATGGTCGGTTTGCTGCTGCCTTCCGATTTCGTCGGCCGTCCGGGGCGCGAGGGCTCGGCCTATGACGTGACCGCGACCACGGACGTGGTGATGTGCTGCTTTCGCAAGAAGCCGTTCGAAAAGATGATGCGCGAGACGCCGCACATTTCGCATCGCCTGCTGGAAATGACGCTGGACGAACTGGATGCGGCGCGGGAATGGATGCTGGTGCTGGGGCGCAAGACCGCGCGCGAGAAGATCGCCAGCCTGCTGAGCATCATCGCACGCCGGGATCCGGCGCAAGTGGCCCAGCCCGCGTCGAAGGCGGTTGCCTTCGACCTGCCGCTGACCCGCGAGGCGATGGCGGACTACCTTGGCCTGACGCTGGAGACGGTGAGCCGGCAGGTCTCGGCGCTGAAGCGCGACGGGGTCATCGTGCTGGAAGGCAAGCGCCACGTGGTTGTGCCGGACATGGACCGCCTGCTGGAAGAAGCCGGTGACGACAGCGACGGCGGTCACCTGATCTGAGAGTTTCCTTCGGAATCAGCCGGGGCCGTCCGCATGTCGCGGCGGCCCCGGTTTCGTTTGTGCCGATCAACCGGCCAGAACGGTCTCGGCGATTTGGACCGCGTTCAGCGCTGCGCCCTTCAGAAGCTGGTCACCGACGATGAACAGCGACAGGCTGCGGCCCGAGGGGTCGCCAAGGTCGCGGCGGATACGGCCGACCAGCACTTCCTCGCGCCCGGTGACTTCGCAGGGCATGGGGAAGTGGTTGGCGGCGACATCGTCGACAAGGCGCAGACCGGCCCCCGCCTCGATCAGGGCGCGGGCCTCTTCCGGGGCGACGGGTTCGTCGAATTCCACGGTGACGGCCATTGCGTGGGCGCGCAGGACGGGGACGCGGATGCAGGTGATGCCGACCGGCAGCTCGGGCAGGTCCAGGATGCGGCGGGTCTCGGCGATGACCTTCAGTTCCTCGCCGTTGTAACCGCTTTCGGGATCGACCTCGGCATTGTGGCTGAACAGGTTGAAGGCATAGGGGTGCGGCAGGACGGTCGGGGTAAAGGCCTCGCCCGCCAGCGCGGCGGCGGTGGCGTCGCGCAGTTCCTGCATCGCGGCGGCCCCGGCGCCCGACGCGGCCTGATAGGTCGCCACCTGCAGGCGGCGGACCGGGTGGGCACGGTGCAGCGGGGCCAGCGCGACGGTCATGATCGCGGCGACGCAGTTGGGGTTGGCGATGATGCCGTCCTGGGCGCTCATCGCGGCGGGGTTCACCTCGGGGACGACGAGCGGCACGTCCGCGTCCATGCGGAAGGCCGAGGAGTTGTCGATCACGCGGGCACCGGCGGCGACTGCGATGGGGGCGAACTTGCGCGAGATGGTGGCGCCCGCCGAGAACAGGGCGATGTCCACGCCCTCGAAGCTGTCCTCGGTCAGTTCCTCGACGACGAGGTCCTCGCCACGGAACGGCAGGCGCTGGCCGGCCGAGCGGGCAGAGGCCAGCAGGCGCAGGCGCGAGAGTGGGAAGTTGCGGCTCTCGAGGCACTGCATCAGTTCGACGCCGACGGCGCCGGTGGCGCCGACGATTGCGACGACGGGGGCCGAGCCGTCAGCGGGGATAGCGGCGGGGGAAATCTCGCGGGGTTGGTCGTTCATGGTCTCTCTCTTTTCCGGTCTGGGCCGAGAGGGACGGGGTGCCTGATGCATCTGCCCCGTCCGTCTCCGGCGGGGCTGGTTGGTGTCAGGCTCTTGTCGTTACCCTGCGCACACCAACGCGACCCCCGCCGGAGCGGTGGTCTTGGTGGTGGTCTTCTTGGTCACGATCAGGGCGTACATGGCAGGCCGCATAGCGCGGCGCCGTCGTTGCGTCAACTGGTATGAGCAGGCGGGGTGTGGGGCTACGTTGTCGTTAACTTGTTTCCTGTTTGTGACAATAACCTAGAAAAACTGTCGTACTTTCGGGCTATTGCCGCAGTGTTGGCGCATTGGCGCCCAGAAATTGCCACAGTTTGAACAGGACCTCCCATGTTTCGCTCCCTCGTGACCGGCGCGGCGCTTGCCGTGACGCTGGCCTCCCCCACTTTTGCCGCCACCTACAACACCCTGTCGGGCGAAGCCCCGCTGATCATCGCCCACCGCGGCGCCAGCGGCTACCTCCCCGAGCACACGCTGGCCGCCTATGAACTGGCGATCCAGATGGGCGCCGACATCGTCGAGCCCGACCTGCAAACCACCGCGGATGGCGTTCTCGTCGCCATGCACGACAGCACGCTGACCCGCACCACCAACGTCGAAGACCTGTTCGAGCCCCGCAACGGCGGTTACCTCGTCAGCGACTTCACGCTGGAAGAGATCAAGTCCCTGACGGTCGAGCCCGCGAGCAGCACCGCGTCGACCGAGTACCCCGGCTATACCCCGTCGATGAGCGACCCGTTCAAGGTTCCGACGTTTCAGGAAGTCATGGACCTGGTGAACGCGCACAACAGCTCCACCGGTGATGTCATCGGCATCTACCCGGAGGCCAAGGTTCCCAGCGCGGAAACCATGAACCGCCAGATCCTGACCGAGATGAAGGCCAACGGCTTTACCGAGGCCTCGGACAACTCCTTCGTTCAGACCTTCAGCGCCGTGGGTGCCAAGGAACTGGCCGACATCCAGGACGAACTGGACATGGACAACCAGATCGCCGTTCTGGGCTACGTCATGCTGACCGACGACGGTTTCGGCGTCTACGACTACCCCACGGGCACCATCAACCTGCTGAGCGACCTCGCGCTCTTCGCGGACGGCGTCGGCGTCTACCTCGGCTATGACCTGAGCCCGGAGTTCATCGCGGCGGCCCACGAGCTTGGCCTCGCCGTGCACGGCTGGACCTTCAACCAGTCCGACTATGACTCGGCCTTCGACACCCAGAGCTACTGGATCGCGGCTGGCATGGACGGTCTGTTCACCAACTACTCGCTGCTGACCCGCGAAGTCGTCGACTCGCTGACCTCGCCGGTTCCGCTGCCGGCCGGCCTGCCGCTGCTGCTGGGTGGCCTCGGCGCCTTCGCCTTCCTGCGCCGTCGCAAGGCCGCCTGACCGGCGCCTTCCGGACCGCTTTGGCTGAAACGAAAACGACCCGGGCATTTCGGTGCCCGGGTCGCGTCGTGTCTGGCGGTCGGCGCGGCGTCAGTGCGCCATCAGAACCGGGATCGTGGCTTGTTCCAGCATGTAGCGGGTGGCGCCTCCGAGGATCGCCTCGCGGAAGCGGGAATGGCCGTAGGCGCCCATCACCACCATGTCCGCGCCGGTATCGGTGGCGTGACGGTTCAGGATGTCCGAAATCTTGGGCATGGTACGCGAGAGCACGTCGATCTCGCAGCGTGCCCCGTGGCGCGAGAGCATCTGGCTGAGCATGCCGCCCGGATCGGACCGTTCCGGTCCGTGCTGCGGCGGGTCGATGACCACGATGCGCACGGTTTCGGCGCCGACGAGGAAGGGCAGAGCCTTGCGCGCGGCGGCCAGCCCCTCGATGCTTTCGTTCCAGGCCACCAGCACCGTCTTGGGTGCGGTCACCGGGGCACTGCCCTGGGGCACGACCAGAACGGGAGCGCGGCCCTCGAACAGGGCGGCTTCCACCACGCCTTCGACCTCGGGGCCCCGGCCCTCGCCATAGGGTTTGGGCAGCACGACGAGGTCGGAGAACCGCGCGCGGTGGGCGACATGGCGGCTCAGGTCGGCGATCTGGGCGACACCGCTCTCGCTGGACCAGCGCACGCCGCATTTGGAGAGCTTGTCATTGGCATGGGCGAGAACCTCGGCCGCCTCGGCATTGGCGCGATCCAGGGTTTCCTGCAGCACGACGGCACTCGCGCCCGCGTAGTAATAGCTGGTCTGGGTCCGGTCCACGCCGAGGCAGAGCGCTTCGGCATGGGCGGAGAAATGATCCGCCAGCGCGACGAGGTGGTCCAGCGCCGTATCGGAGAGGTTCACCGAGGTCAGCACGGACAGGAGCGATTTGTAGGCCATTTTGGTCCCCGTGGTTAAATTTTCGGAGCACAGGCCAGCGTAACCGGCCTTGTCTATGGTAATCTATCTCACGGAACGGAAAAGGCGATCTTGATGCAGATCAAGGTACTCGAAGTAGACTTTATCCATTTAGACCACAGAACCAATTCGTCCGGACGGCGCCCGCGCCGCAATCGGGCAACGGCAAAGGGACAGAAATATGTCTAATTACATCAAGCTAATCGCGCTTGGTCTCGTCACGCTGATCGCGTTGATGGGAATCAATTATGCGCGCGACCTAGCCTACATGGTGCACGCCATGATCATCGCGCTGGTGGCGGGGGGGCTCTTCCTCCACATCCTGCGCAACATGGAAGAACCGATCGTTTTGCCGGACACCGGGAACTACTTCGACTCGGTTATCCGCGCCGGGGTGATCGCCACCGCCTTCTGGGGCGTTGTCGGGTTCCTCGTCGGCGTCGTGATCGCCCTCCAGCTGGCCTTCCCGCAGCTCAACTTCGAAGTGCTGCAGGGTTTTGGCAACTTCGGCCGGCTGCGGCCGCTGCACACCTCGGCGGTGATCTTCGCCTTCGGGGGCAACGCGCTGATCGCGACCTCGTTCTACGTGGTGCAGCGGACCTGCGCGACGCGGCTCTGGGGCGGTAACGCCGGCTGGTTCGTATTCTGGGGCTACCAGCTGTTCATCGTGCTGGCGGCAACCGGCTACCTGCTGGGCGCGACCCAGTCCAAGGAATACGCCGAGCCGGAATGGTACGTCGACCTGTGGCTGACCGTCGTCTGGGTGGTCTACCTCGCCGTCTTCCTCGGCACGCTGATCAAGCGGAAAGAGCCGCATATCTACGTGGCGAACTGGTTCTACCTGTCCTTCATCGTCACCGTGGCCATGCTGCACGTGATCAACAACCTGTCGGTCCCGGTGTCCTTCTGGGGGTCCCGTTCGGTTCAGCTGTTCTCGGGTGTGCAGGACGCGATGACCCAATGGTGGTATGGCCACAACGCCGTGGGCTTCTTCCTGACCGCGGGCTTTCTGGGGATGATGTACTACTTCGTGCCGAAACAGGCAGAGCGCCCGGTCTACTCCTACAAGCTGTCGATCATCCACTTCTGGGCGCTGATCTTCCTCTACATCTGGGCCGGCCCGCACCACCTGCACTACACTGCGCTGCCCGACTGGGCCTCGACGCTGGGCATGGTGTTCTCGATCATCCTCTGGATGCCGTCCTGGGGTGGCATGATCAACGGCCTGATGACGCTGTCGGGCGCATGGGACAAGCTGCGCACCGATCCGGTGATCCGGATGATGGTGATCTCGATCGGCTTCTACGGCATGTCGACCTTCGAAGGCCCGATGATGTCGATCCGCGCGGTCAACTCGCTGAGCCACTACACCGACTGGACCATCGGTCACGTCCACTCCGGCGCGCTTGGCTGGAACGGCATGATCACCTTCGGCGCGCTCTACTTCCTGACGCCGGTGCTGTGGAAACGTGAGCGGCTCTATTCGCTCTCCATGGTCAACTGGCACTTCTGGCTCGCCACCATCGGCATCGTGCTCTACGCCGCGTCGATGTGGGTGACCGGGATCCTCGAGGGCCTGATGTGGCGCGAGGTCGATGCGAACGGGTTCCTCGTGAACAGCTTTGCCGACACCGTAGCCGCCAAGTTCCCGATGTACGTGGTCCGTGCCCTAGGTGGTCTGATGTACCTCTCTGGTGCCCTGATCATGGTCTACAACCTCTGGATGACGGTCCGCGCCGCGCCTGCCAAAGAGCAGAGCCTCGCTGTCGCCGTCCCCGCTGAATAAGGAGGGTCGTCAGAATGGCTACGACCGAAACCAACGCTCCGCGGAAAAAGTCGATCCTCGACCGGCACAAGATCCTCGAGAAGAACGCCACGCTGCTGCTGATCTTCAGCTTCCTCGTGGTGACCATCGGGGGCCTCGTCCAGATCGTCCCGCTGTTCTACCTGGAAAACACCATCGAAAAGGTGGAGGGGATGCGCCCCTACACCCCGCTCGAACTCACGGGCCGCGAGATCTACATCCGCGAGGGCTGCTACGTCTGCCACAGCCAGATGATCCGCCCGATGCGCGACGAGGACGAGCGCTATGGCCACTACAGTCTTGCGGCGGAGTCGATGTACGACCACCCGTTCCAATGGGGCTCCAAGCGGACCGGGCCCGACCTGGCCCGCGTCGGCGGCCGCTACTCGGACGAATGGCACCGCGACCACCTGCGCGACCCGCAGTCGGTGGTGCCCGAGTCGGTGATGCCGAAGTACGGCTTTCTCGAGAACAAGCTGATCGAGGGCGATTACATCCGCGACCTGCTGGAGACCCACCGCATCGTTGGGGTGCCCTACAGCGACGAGATGATCGAGAACGCGGTCGCGGACTTCTCGGCGCAGGCCGACCCGGACAGCGACTACGACGGTCTGCTCGAGCGCTACGGCGACAAGGTCCAGGTGCGCAACTTCGACGGTCTGCCCGGGATCTCCGAGGCCGATGCGCTGATCGCCTACCTCCAGATGCTGGGCACGCTGGTCGATTTCTCGACCTTCACGCCCGATGCAAGCCGCTGAGGTGACACGATGGAACTCTACACACTACTGAGACACTTCGCCGACAGCTGGATGCTGCTGTTCCTGTTCCTCTTCTTCGTGGGGATAGTCCTCTGGGTGTTCCGCCCGGGCAGCAGCAAGACCTACGCGGACACGGCCGACATTCCGTTCCGCAACGCCGACAAGCCCGCGCAAGCCGAGGAGACGGGAAAATGAGCCAGCACACGACAGACAAGAGGCCCGGCGATCCGGAAACCACGGGCCACGAGTGGGACGGGATCGAGGAATTCAACAATCCCCTGCCGCGCTGGTGGCTCTATACCTTCTACCTGACCATCATCTGGGGCATCGGCTATACCATCGCCTTCCCGGCCTGGCCGCTGATCAACGGCGCGACCTCGGGTCTGCTCGGGTTCTCGACCCGGGCGCAGGTGGCGGAGGAGATTGCCGCCGCCGAGGCCGCGAACGCGGCGATCAACGACAAGCTGGCCTCGGTCGAGCTGACCGCGATCGCAGGTGATCCCGAGCTGGACGGCTATGCTGTCTCGGCGGGCGGGGCCGTGTTCCGCACATGGTGCGCCCAGTGCCACGGCGCCGGTGCCGCAGGGGCCAAAGGTTATCCCAACCTGCTGGACGACGACTGGCTGTGGGGGGGCGATATCGAGGCGATCCATACCACGATCAGCCACGGTATCCGCAACGAGACCGACCCCGACGCGCACTATTCCGAGATGCCGGCTTTTGGCCGCGACGGCATCCTCGACCGCACCCAGATCGCGCAGGTCGTGAACTATGTGCAGTCGCTCTCGGGGACGCCGAACGATGCCAGCCTCGTGGCCGAGGGGCAGGTCGTCTTCGAAGACAACTGCGTCTCGTGCCATATGGAGGGCGGGGTCGGCGATCGCGACCTTGGCGCGCCGGACCTTTCCGACGCGATCTGGCTCTACGGCGGCGACTACGACACGCTGGTCCAGACCGTCACCAACGCACGGTTCGGGGTGATGCCCAGCTGGGCCGACAAGCTGACCGAGGCCGAAATCCGCGCGGTTGCCACCTACGTCCACCAGCTCGGCGGCGGCGAGTGAGCTGAGCAAGGGAAACGCCCGGCCTTGGCGGGTCCGGGCGTTTCGGTGACGATGCCTCGATCTGTTCGCGCGTTTCCTGAGGCACCGGCATCGGACTGGGCCGCATCCTGAAAAGGGTGCGGCCCTTGTCGTTACAAGCGGAAGGGGTCGATGCAGCCGGGCGACTGGAGCCACCAGTGACCGGCCGTCAGCCAGCGCTTGCGGCGTGGCCGGGAGGGTGGCACCGGCCGGGCGGGGACGCAGGTGCCCCCGGCCCTCAGACCAGCAGGGAAGTCGATGACGAAGAGGCTTTTTCCGGGGATACGCATCGGTCAGGTCCTCCACCAGTACCAGTGGGTGGGCTTCCGCCGCCGGGTGCGGTCCGGGCGTGCCGTGTCGGTCCGGCTGGCTGTCATGAAAGATTTAGCGAGTATTCCGATAAGCATGGCGATCTCCTCGTGTGGCGGGTTCTGATGCTCATACTTGACCCAAAGCGCGTGGAATGCGACTCAATCAGAAATGCAATCTGTAAGCTGGGATTACATATGAACTGGCGAGACATGCCTCCGCTCGCAGCCCTGCGCGCCTTTGCGGCCTTTGCCGAGAGCGGGACGCTGGAACAGGCGGGCGATGCGCTCAACGTGACCCATGCGGCCATCAGCCAGCATATCCGAGCGCTCGAGACCCATCTTGGCGTTGCGCTGGTGTTCCGCTCGGGGCGCAGTCTTGAGCTGACCGCCGAGGGGCAGCAGCTTGCGCAGGTTCTCACGGCGGGCTTCGGCACCATCCTGAACGTGGTGCAGGAACTGACCGGGCGCGACGCCGCGCGGCCGCTGCACATCTCGACCACGCCCTCCTTCGCTGCCAGTTGGCTGATGCCGCGCCTGTCGGACTTTCGCCTGTCGCATCCCGATATCAACCTGATGATCGACCCGAGCCCGGTGCTTTCCGAACTGCGCCCGGGCGGGATCGACGTTGCCATCCGTTACGGGTCCGGGCGCTGGCCCGGGGTTGATGCCCAGTTACTGTTGTCCACGCATATCGTTGTCTCGGCCGCGCCCTCGCTGCTGGAGGGGCGCGAGATCACGGATCCCCGCGACCTGGCCGAACTGCCCTGGCTGGAAGAGCTGGGCACATCGGAGGCCAACAACTGGCTGCGCGACCGTGGGGTGCCCGAGGGGCTGGCGACCAAGCGGGTGCAAATCCCCGGCAACCTCGTGCTCGATGGCGCGCGGGCGGGGCAGGGACTGGCGGTGACGGCCAAGACCTTCATCGAGGCCGACGTGGCCGCCGGGCGGCTGGTGATCCTGTTCGAGGAACCGCGCGAGGGCGAGGGCTATCACATCGTGACGCGGCCCGGCGTGCTGCGCGCCTCGGCCCGCGATTTCGTCTCGTGGCTGCGGCGGGCCGCGCGGCAGATGTAGCGCGGCCTAGAAGATGCGGATCGCGTCGGCCAGCGCGTCCAGATCGGTGACGCCGTTCAGGGTGAGGACGTTGCCGTCGCCAAAGTCCATGACGGTGCCCTTGCCGACACGACTGGCCATTTCCATGACGTCGGACAGATCCAGCGCGGCGCCGCCCCAGAGGTCTTGGTCCAGCCGCAGGATGTCGCCGTCGAAGTCGCGGATGCGGTCGTTGCCGCCGTCGAAGATGAAGATATCGCGCCCGGCCCCGCCGCTGAGGTCATCGTCGCCCGCGCCACCCGAGAGCCGGTCGCGCCCGAGCGAGCCTATCAGCCGGTCGTCCCCTACGCGCCCGTCGAGGATGTCGTTCCCCTGCTGGCCGATCAGGAGGTTGTCGGCGGAGTCGCCATAGATCCGGTCGCGGTAGGTGGTCGCCTCGACAGCCTCGATGCTGGTCAGGATATCGCCCTCGGCCCAGCCGCCGTTGCGGTCCGGGTTGCGTAGATCCAGCAGGATGCCCGAGTCCGCGTCGCCGTAGAGTGCCGTATCGCGCCCCGCGCCGCCATCCATCAGGTCGCTCCCGGCGCCGCCCTGCAGGCGATCCTGTCCGGCCCCGCCGAATAGCTGATCTGCCCCGGCGCCGCCTGCGAGGGTATCGTTGCCGCCGTTGCCGACAAGCTGGTCCGCCCCGCTGCCACCGCGCAGGCGGTCGTTGCCGGCCCCGCCGTACAGATCGTCGCCACCGCTGCCGCCGTTGAGCGTGTCGCGCCCGCCGAGGCCGCTCAGCACATCGGCGCCGCGATTGCCCGAGAGCACGTTCGCCGCACTGTTGCCGATCACCGTGTCGTCGCCGCGCCCCGCACGGTACTCCTCGATCACGGTGCCGTCGGCGATATAGAGGTTGCCGGTCAGCCCCATGAAATCCGAGGCGGTCCGCTCGGCGAGGCTGATGGTCTGGTCTAGTCGGTCGAACGACAGGTCCAGCACGTCGTAGCCGGAGACGTCGTGGATCGTGACCGCAAAGCTGTCGCCGTTGTAGACGGTCGCGGTGACCGTATCGCTGGCCACCGCATCCCAGAGCCGGCCCAGCCAGCTGTTGCCAAGCGTGTTGCCCTTGCCGAACACCGTGTCGCCCGCGGTGAGCGAGCTGCCGTCGGCGGCGCCGTAGAGGTTCTGGATCGCGACGATGTCCACCGCCATCGGGGTCACGGCATAGGCATAGCTGGCGTCGATGGCCGAGTTCTCGGGCTGGCTGAAATAGGACATGATCGACAGCTGCCAGCTGTCGAGTTCGAACAGCGCGTCGCGGTCGTAGGTGGCGTTGCCGTTGTAGTCGCCCTGGTGCCCGAGCCCGAGGGCGTGGCCGAGTTCGTGGATGTAGGTCTGCAGCCCGTAGGAGGTGAGCGCGCGGTCGGACCCGGTGATCCACCCGGCCGAGACATTCACGAAATCCTCGTAGGCATAGGCGCCGCTGTCGCTGTCGTCGAAGGTGATGTCGGCCGATCCGCCGGTCTCGACAAAGGTGATGTCGGCGACGGACTCCCAGGCGTCCATCGCCCAGCGGGCAAGCTGCTGGCCGGTGGCATTCAGCGCCTCGATGTTCACCGTGATGGTGTTGCCGTGGTTCGCGGTGGCGCGGCTGGTGCCCCAGTAGCCCCGGGTCAGGTAGTCCGCCATGTCCTCGATCACCGACAGGTCGGTTGCCTCCGGAGCCTCCGGGCCGCTGTCGCCCACGCCGGTCTGTCCGCCGCCGCTGACGCTCAGCAGGTAGGACCCGGTGCCGGTCGAATAGGCGCTGACGCCAAGGTAGTAGGTGCCGCTCGACATGGCGGTGAAGCTCAGCAGCGATTCCGCGCCCTCGCCGCCATCGTCGTCGCTAGCGAGCAGGATGCCGCTGGCGTTCCGAATCTCGAGGTAGCTGTCGTAGAGCGTGCCTTCGTTGCTGTAGGCGCCCTGGACCGCGATCTCGTAGGTCTGGCCCGCCGTCAGGGTGACCGCGACCCAGTCCTCGTCTCCGCTGCTGCCGATCTCGCCCGAAAATGCCTGCCCCGGTGCGATGGAATAGGCGGTCGCGGTGCTGGCGGCGGCGTCCTTGACCTCGGTCACCGGGCTGGCGGCATGGTCTGCGAACGCCTCTCCGAAGAGGGGAGCCTCGGCCGCGGTGGAAGAGATGAGATCGGGCCTTGGCATCGCTGAAACCACCTTGAGAAAAAGTCCTGGTTCGCCTCTTCGGTCGAAAATGTGGCGACAAGCCGTTCGAGAATGTGACATTCCGGAGGGGAAATCATCTCAAACGCGGGCAATCGCTCGCATTTCCGCGAGATCGCCCCGTCTGCCTGCGACAAAGCTGCCTGTCAGATGTGCTTTTTGACCCATGTCAAAGTTCGTGCGACCCTCTTCTGTGAGAAGGGCGAAGACAGCCAAGTGATTCATGAGTGGATACCGTGAGCGACGCCAACCCAGCCCCCAGCCTCTATGCCGCCCGAGAACCGATCTTTCCGCGCCGGGTCTCTGGCCGTTTTCGCAATTTCAAATGGGTGATCCTCGCGGTCACGCTGGGCATCTACTACATCACCCCCTGGCTGCGCTGGGATCGCGGGCCGAGCCTGCCGGACCAGGCCGTGCTGCTGGACCTCGCCAACCGTCGTTTCTATTTCTTCTGGATCGAGATCTGGCCCCACGAATTCTACTTTGTCGCGGGCCTGCTGATCATGGCGGGCCTCGGGCTGTTCCTGTTCACCTCGGCACTGGGCCGGGTCTGGTGCGGCTATGCCTGCCCGCAGACGGTCTGGACCGACCTGTTCATCCTCGTCGAGCGCTGGGTCGAGGGGGACCGCAACGCGCGCCTGCGCCTGCACCGGCAACAGAAGCTCGACTTTCGCAAAGCCCGGCTGCGGCTGACCAAGTGGGTGATCTGGCTGTTGATCGGCCTCGCCACCGGCGGTGCCTGGGTCTTCTACTTCGCCGATGCGCCCACGCTGTTCATGCAGCTGATCACCGGGCAGGCGAACGCAGTCGCCTATACGACGATGGGTGTGCTGACGCTGACCACCTTCTTCTTTGGCGGGTTTGCCCGCGAACAGATCTGCATCTACGCCTGCCCCTGGCCGCGTATCCAGGCGGCGATGATGGACGAGGACACGCTGGTCGTCGGCTATCGCGAATGGCGGGGCGAGCCGCGCGGCAAGGGCAACGTCCGCCGCCGTACCGCCCAGCAGGCGGCCGAGGCGGAAGCCGCCTCGCAGGCCGGTGGGGTGATCGCCGACAAGGCCTATCCGCCCGCGCTGAAACCCGCGTCTTCCGAGGCGGACCATGCCGGGCCCGGCGACTGCATCGACTGCATGGCTTGCGTGAACGTCTGCCCGATGGGCATCGACATCCGCAACGGCCAGCAGCTGGAATGCATCACCTGCGCGCTCTGCATCGACGCCTGCGACGACGTGATGGCCAAGATCGGCAAGCCGCGCGGCCTGATCGACTACATGGCGCTCTCGGACGAGACTCGCGAGCGCGCGGGCGAGCCGCCGCGCAACATCTGGCGCCATATCCTGCGCCCGCGCACCATCCTCTACACCGCGATGTGGTCACTGGTGGGGCTGGGCCTGATCTTTGCCCTGTTCATCCGTCCCGATATCGAGATGACGGTGGCGCCGATCCGCAACCCCACCTTCGTCACCCTGTCCGACGGCTCCATCCGCAACACCTACGACGTGCGCATCCGCAACAAGAACGGCGAGGCGCGTCCGTTCAAGCTCTCGGTCAAGGGCGATCCGGCCCTGCGGATCCAGCTGGAGGGCACGCCCTATGCCACCGTCGAAGTGCCCGCCGATACCGCCATGCTGCAGCGCGTCTACCTTGTGACGCCGAAAGACGCGGCGCCCGCCCGGGCCGAGGCGACGCCGTTGCGGTTCTGGGTCGAGGATCTGACCAACGGCGAGCGCGCCAACCGCGATACCACATTCAACGGGCGAGGAGACTGAAATGGCCGAACGCGAATTCACCGGGCGCCACGCCGCCGCAGTCTTTGTCGGAGCCTTTGCCGTGATCATCGCGGTGAACGTGGCGCTGGCGGTCAGCGCGGTGCGCACCTTCCCGGGGCTCGAGGTGGCCAACTCCTATGTCGCGAGCCAGGAGTTCAACGAGCGCCGCGCGGCGCAGGAGGCGCTGGGCTGGACGGTGGAGGCCCGCGAGGCAGACGGGCGCATCACCCTTGCCTTTACCGGGCGCGACGGGGTCCCGGTGCAGCCGAAGACGCTGCACGCCGTGGTGGGCCGCGCGACCGAGATCAGCGAGGATGTGGAGCCCGATCTGGTGTTCACCGGAGAGGTCTACGAGGCTCCGCTGGAGCTGGGCGGGGGCCGCTGGAAGGTGCGCATCAACGCAACCGCTGAGGATGGCACCGAGTTCGTCCAGAAGGTTTCGCTGCACGTGAAGAAATGAACAAGGTCATGACCGCCACATTGCATCCTGCACCCGCCGCTGCCTGCCCCGGCTGCCTCGCCGTTCCGGCGGAGCCGGTCGGCGCGCCCCTTGTGGATGCCCGGATCGCGTTGTCTCTGCCGACGATCCACTGCCAGGCCTGCATCTCGAAGGTCGAGCGCGGGCTTGCCGCGCAACCCGGCGTCCATTCCGCGCGGGTCAACCTCACGCTCAAGCGCGCGATGATCGAGGCCGATCCGGAGATCCGTGCCGAGGACCTGGCCGAGGTCGTGCGCGGTCTCGGGTACGAGGCGCACGAGCTGGATCAGACCGCGCTGGGCGTGACCAGCACCGACAGCGCCGGGCGGGCCCTGCTGCTGCGCCTTGCCGTGTCGGGCTTTGCCGCGATGAACGTCATGCTGCTGTCGGTCTCGGTCTGGTCCGGGGCCTCGGACGCGACGCGCGACATGTTCCACTGGATCTCGGCGGCGATCACCCTGCCGGCGCTGGCCTATGCGGCGCAGCCCTTTGCTAGGAACGCCTGGTCGGCGCTCTCGGCCGGGCGGTTGAACATGGATGTGCCGATCATGCTGGCCATCGTGCTGGCGGTGATCACCTCGCTCTGGGAAACCGCGCTTTCGGGCGCTCATGCCTACTTTGACGCTGCGCTGACGCTGACCTTCTTCCTGCTGGCGGGCCGTTATCTCGATCATCGCACGCGGGCGATGGCGCGCTCCGCTGCCGAGGAGCTGACTGCGCTCGAAGTGCCGCGCGCGCTGCGTCTCGGGGCCGGGGGCCCGCAGGAGGTCGCGCTGGCCGAGCTGGCGATCGGTGACCTCGTGCTGGTGCGCCCGGGCGCCCGGATGCCGGTTGACGGCGAGATCGTCGAGGGCCGGTCCGAACTCGACCGCTCGCTGCTGACGGGCGAGACCCTGCCGGTCTTTGCCGCGCCGGGGCAGGCGGTCAGCGCGGGCGAGGTCAACCTGACCGGCCCGCTGACGGTACGCGCCACGGCGGTCGGGGCGGAGACTTCGCTGCGGCGCATGGCCGAGCTGGTGGCGGTGGCCGAGTCCGGGCGGGCGAACTACACCTCGCTGGCCGACCGCGCCGCCAAGCTCTACGCGCCGGGGGTCCATATCCTTGCCGGGCTCAGCTGGCTGGGCTGGCTGCTGGCGACCGGTGACATGCGGGTCGCGCTGAACATCGCGGCGGCGGTGCTGATCATCACCTGCCCCTGCGCCCTCGGACTCGCAGTGCCCGCCGTGACCACGGCGGCCTCGGGGCGGCTGTTCCGCAAGGGGCTGCTGATCAAGGACGCGACCGCACTCGAACGGCTGGCACAGGTCGACACCGTGGTCTTCGACAAGACCGGGACGCTGACGGCGGGCACGCCGGAGGCGACGAACATTGACGAGAACGGCAAGGACGACCTCGCGATCGCGCTCGCGCTGGCCTCCGCCTCGGCCCATCCGCTGTCGCGGGCGCTTGCCACCGCAATCGCGGCGCGCGGGATCGTGGCCGCGCCAGTCGACGACATTGCCGAGGTGCCGGGGTTCGGCACCGAGGGGCGGCTTGGCGGACAGCTGGTCCGGCTGGGGCGTGCCGCATGGGTCGGCGCGGAGGAATGCGGCGGCACGGCCGCCTGGCTCTCCACCGGGCAGGGTGCGCCGCGCGCCTTTCGCTTTACCGATGCCCTGCGCCCCGGTGCCGCCGAGGCCGTTGCCGCGCTCAGGCAGGCAGGGATGCAGGTTCTGCTGATCTCGGGGGATACCCGGCAGGCGGTGGACGACCTCGCCGACCGGCTCGGCATCGAGACCCGCATCGCCAACGCCCGCCCCGAGGACAAGGCGGCGCGGGTCGAGGCGCTGCGCAACGAGGGGCGCCACGTTTTGATGGTGGGGGACGGGCTGAACGACACCGCCGCCCTCGCGGCGGCCCATGTCTCGATCTCGCCCGCCTCCGCGCTCGACGCCGCGCGGGTGGCCTCCGATATCGTGCTGCTCGGTACCGATCTGTCCCCGGTGGCCGAGGCCTGCGAGATCGCGCGCCGCGCCACCCGGCGCATCCGCGAGAACTTCCGCATCGCCACGCTCTACAACGTGGTCGCCGTGCCGCTGGCCATCGCCGGGCTGGCGACGCCACTGGTGGCGGCGCTGGCGATGTCGACCTCCTCGATGACCGTATCGCTCAACGCCCTCAGGCTGGCAGGCCGCAAATGACCGTTCTCGGCTTTCTCATACCCGTCTCTCTGATCCTCGGGGGCATCGGCCTCGTCGCCTTTCTCTACACGGTCAGGTCGAACCAGTACGACGACCCGGAGGGCGACAGCCGTCGCATCCTGAACGACGACTGGGACGATCATCCCAAGCCCTGAGACTGTTCTATCCGGAAGCACTCCAATCCCCAGCCCTCAGGCAGGGTGAGAGAGAGGCTACTGGCAGCCGCCTGCGGCCCAGGCCTTGAGGCTGCGCTTCAGCACGCCGCCGAAGGGATGCGCCTTGTCGAGCGAGCGCTGCATGTTCAGGCTCAGGTAGGTATTGGCCTGTGTGCAGATGCGCTCGCGGGTCCACTCGTGGCAGTTCGAGCAGTGCTGGTTCTTCCAGTATTCGTCGGGCAGCCCCTCGACCGGCGGGAACAGCGGGGTGGTGCCGATCAGCTCGGCGATGGACTTGCCGTTCACCGACTCGACCTCGGAATCGAGCGGCGACTCGAAGGTGATGATGCCCGGGGGGATCGAGGCGTCGGCGGTGCCCGCCTTGGGGCCCGCGTGCTGGCCGGGGCCGACCGGGTCCTCTCCGTTCTGGGCGCGCAGCGCGTTCAGTTCCTGGCGCGCGAACTCGGTGAAGACGCCGTTGGGATAGATCTGCAGATAGGCTTCCCACGCGCCGCGGCTCGGGTTGGCCTGTGCCGCTTCGAAGAGCTTCTGCTCGGCCGGGGTCGGCCCGGAGGAGGCGCTGGCGGTCTGGGTCTGTTCCTTGGCCAGCTCCTTTTCCATCACCTCGGCCAGCAGCGTCTTGGCGTCCGCGGCATAGGCGCTGTCGCCGTAACCGCGCAGGAACAGCATGATCTGCACAGGGTCGCGGCTGGACTGAACCGATTTCCAGAACTGCTGGGCCTCGATGTCCGAGGCCGTGCGCTCCTCGGCCTTGGCAAAGCTGAAGTCATTGGTGAGCGAGGAAGCGTCCCACGGGGTCTGCTGGCCCTTGGTCTTCTCGATCACGTCGACGCGCACCTGCTTGAACATCTGCTCGATCGGCAGGCCCGGCGTGGACATCAGCCGCACGACGGCCTCGGTGAAGGGGCTGTTCCCCTCGAGCCCGTCAAGCGCCACGGCGCCGGGCGCGGTCGCATAGGCAAGGAAAGTGCCGGTCGGCGCCTGCATCTCGGCGAGGCCGTTGTCGTTGAAGGCGGGGATGTCGCTGAACGGGTTGTTGCGGCAGGCGTCGAGGATGACGATGTTGGTCTTGTTGCGGGCCGAATACATCTGGCGCAGCACCGACTGCGCCTCGATGGCGACGAGGTCGAGATCGGCGGCGTCGGAAACCTCGGCATCGACGGGCAGCAGGTAGTTCGAGCCGAAGGACTGGACCCCGTGGCCGGCATAATAGAACAGGCCGGTCGCCTCGGTGCCGGCGTCGCGCAGGGCGCGGCCGAACTGCGCGATGCCGCGCTTCATCTCGATCTGGGTGGAATCGACCAGCAGCGTGACCTTGAAGCCGAGGCCCTCCAGCGTCTTGCCGATCAGCTCGGCGTCATGGGAGGGGTTGTCGAGCGGCGTCACCCGGCCATAGGCCGAGTTGCCGACGACCAGCGCCAGCCGCTCCTCGGCCTGAAGCGGGGCGGCCGCAAAGGCCAGCAGAAGCACGAAGAGTCTTGTCAGTGCGCGCACGGGTCGTTCCTGTCGTTTCGTCCTGCTCGGTCAGCCTCATGTCCCTTGCGCAGGGATCCGGCCGGGGTTCGGCACCACGCCAATTCCGACCGGCCCTAGCCGGACAGTTCGGCATTTCTTTGACATTATGCCGGCCTGACTTCGCTTTTCCTGTTCTTAGCAGGCGGTTCATTGATAATGTACCATAAAGCGCATTTGAGGTACCGCAATTCGCGTCGCTTAATTGACCGAGGGAGTCCGATGACCCGTTTCTTCAGCCGCCGAACCCTGTTGCCCCGGATACTGGCATTGCTTCTCGCGATTGCCGTGGTCGAACCGGTGGCCGCGCAATCCGCCGATCCCTTCGAGAATGGCTGGATCCTCGATGCCGAGTCATCCGACCTGCGCTTTCTCTCGGTGAAGAAGGGTGACCTGGCCGAGACCAGCCATTTCGTGAATCTCTCGGGGCTGATCACCCCGGACGGCAAGGCGCAGGTGAAGGTGCTGATGGACTCGGTCGATACCAGCATCGACCTGAGGAACGTGCGGATGCGCTTCCTGTTCTTCGAAACCTTCAAGTTCCCCGAGGCGGTGATCTCGGTGGAGCTGTCGCCGGACGTTCTGCGCGACCTGCATTCCACCCGCCGCAAGTTCGTGACGCTGCCCTATACGCTGACCCTGCACGGCGTCACGCTGGAGAAGGAGGCCGACGTCGCCGTTACCCTGATCAGCAACGACCGGGTGAACGTTTCCTCGACCACGCCGATCGCGGTGAAGCTCTCCGACTTCAATCTCGAGGGCGGTCGCGAGAAGCTTCAGGAGGCGGCGAACGTGGATATCGTGCCGCTGGGCGTGGTCAGCTTCGACTTCGTCTTCGACCGGTCGAGCCCCGGCACCCCGCCGAGCATGGAGCAGTTGGCGACCGTCGCCACACCGGGCGCCGCGGCGCTGGAGACCAAGGGCAACATGGACCGCGAGGCCTGTGTCGGGCGCTTCGATATCCTCTCGCGCACCGGGAACATCTATTTCAACCCGGCCAGCGCGCGGCTCAGCCCGGAAAGCTACCCGCTGCTCGACAACCTCTATGACATCGTGAACCGCTGCCCGGACCTGGTGATCGAGGTCGGGGGGCACACCGACTCGGACGGCAGCGACGCCACCAACCAAGCGCTGAGCGAGCGCCGCGCCGGTGCGGTCGCGGCCTACCTTGGCAGCAAGGGCATCGCCTCGGCCCGGATGAAGGTCGTCGGTTACGGCGAGAGCCGCCCGGTGCGTGCGAACGACAGCGCCGAGAACAAGGCGCGCAACCGGCGGATCGAGTTCACCGTTCTGAACTGACGGCTGGCGGCGCAGGAGGGGGCGCTGCCCCCTCTTGGCCCGGCGGGCCAATTCACCCCCGGGATACTTGAGAACCCAAAGAAGTGGGGCCGTGCGCTTCGCGGTCACCGTTCGGCGGTGGTGACGAAGAAATAGACCCATTCACCCTTGAAGCCAGGATCGGCCGCTCGGGCCTGTGCCACACGGTCCTTCAGCTCGGCGAGGTAGGGCGCGGCAGGTTCGAGCAGGGGGCGCAGCCCGTCGTAGAGCGGGGAGGAGGCGGCGAAGGCCACCGCGATCTCCTGCCCGTAGGGCGGACCGACCAGCATCTGCAGGCCGGGATCGCCTGCCTTTTCCGCGCCGATGCGGATCGCGCTTTCGGGCTCGGCACGGGCCAGCGGCACCTGCTCGTTCGGTGCGAGGTGCAGCACGTTGCCGTCCGCATCGAAGTAATCGACGTAGACATAGGCCGGGTAGTCCGGCGCGGTGATGTCGAAGAACAGGCGCTGGTCCTTCACGAAGCCCAGCACGCGCGCCTGCGTGTCCTCGCCGATCAGCAGCGGGTTGGTGATCTGGTCGGTGGATTGCGGCAGGCCCACCTCGCCGATGCCCGCGAGCGCGCCGCACTGGGGGCGGGGCAGGATCAGGATGTTGTCCGACACGCCGATGTCCGCGCCCATCTGCGCCTGCAGCGCGGCGAGCACCGGGGCGCGCAGGTCGCCCTCGGGGATATGGCCGTTGACCTGCAGGGTGGTGGTTTCCGGGTCGAAGGAGACCTGCAGGCGGGAGCAGGGCACCTGCGCCAGCAGGGCCGAGACGCCATCTCGCAGCGGATCCTCCCCGGCCTTGAGGTCTCCCGGTTGCATGAAGCTCTGGAAGGCGGCGAGGGAGGCCGGGTCGACCGTGCCGTCGCCACCGGGGAAGGCGAGCGTGGCCTTGACGCTGGCGGCCTGCGGCGCGGCCTCGGGGGCTGCCTGGGTGTCCAAGCGGGCAAGGTCGAGCGGCTGGCTTTCCGGCACGGCGAGCGCGGCGGGCGCTGTCGGTGGCGGCAGTGGGTCGGCGGCGACGCTGTCGGGCAGGGCGGCGGGCAGGGCGGTTGCGGCGGGCTCTGGGCTGGAGGCCAGCGGGAGCGCGGCGGGAATGACGGCGGCGGCGGCCGTTGCCGGGGCCGTGCCTGCCGTCAGGGCCTGCGTTGGAGCGGCGGCGGGGGTGACCACCGGGCCAGAGGCGGGGCGCGGCGCGAGGGGCTGGGCGGTGGCGGTCAGCTGTTCGGCGCGCGACTGCGGGATGGCGCCGGGGTCGAGGCTCGCGCCCTCGGTGCTGGCCTCGCTGGCGGCTTCGCTCGGAGGCGGCGCCTCCTTTGCGGCGGTGCGTTCGAGATCGTAGGCCTCGACGTCGAGCCTTGACTGCGGTGTCGGCTGTTCGGTCACCGGGTCGGGCCGGAGCGCGACCAGCAGGAGACCGGCGACGGCGGCATGGGCGGCGACCGACCCGCCAAGGCCCGCGGCCCAGAGCAGGGCGCGCGCGCTCATGGCTGGTCCGCCGGGGTCACGACCAGCACCACGTCGCGAAAGCCCATCGCCTCGGCCGCGCCGACCAGCGGCAGCACGTGGCGCAGTTCGGCCGCCTTGTGGGCATTCACGCGCAGGCGCAGGTCGGGATCCTCGGCAAGCAGGGCGGCGAGGCGGCTGTCGAGCGTGGTGCGGTCCAGCGCCTGGCCGTCGAGGGCCAGCGCGCCATCAGCGGCGATGGCGAGTGTCGCCCCGCCCGCGGGCATGTCCGACCCGGTGGTGGCCAGCGGCGGAGAGACCTCGAAGGGCGCTGTCGCGTCCATCCTGCCGATCAGCATGAAGAAGATCAGCAGGAAGAGCACCACGTCGATCAGGGCGATGATGGTCTCGGAGTGCTGGGCGGGCGCGGGGCGGCGCAGCTTCATGGCCGCGCCTCCAGCCGGATGACGCGCAAGCGCTGGACGCCGGCGCGGGTGGCCACGTCCATCACCGTGATCAGGGCCTGCGTGGTGGCGCCGCCCGAGGGCAGGATCAGCACCTGTGCCAGCGGTTCCCCGGCGAGCAGGTCGCGCAGGGCCCGGTCGAGACCCGCCGCGTCGAGCGGCTGGCCGCGCAGCACCGGCACGCCGTCGGCACCGAGGCGGATCATCGCGGTCCCCGTCCGGCCGGGGGTGGTCGCGGTTGCGGCGGGCTGGTCCTGTTGTCGGACCGCCGGGATCATGTCGAGGTTCAGGTAGGTCGAGGTGACCATGAAGAAGACCAGAAGGATCAGCATCACGTCGATCATCGGCACCAGCGAGATCAGCGGGCCGTTGCGGGAGCGACGTTTCAGCGTGACCTTGCTGGCCATCGGCCTGCCTCCGGTCAGAGGTTCGGGTTCTGGTCGGTCAGCATCAGCTCGCCGACCGCGCTTTCGATTCCTTGGGCGGCGCGGTCGATCCGGGCCGAGAGCAGCCCGGCGGCGACCGCAGCCGGGATGGCGACCAGCAGGCCCGCCGCCGTGGTGAGCAAGGCCTGCCAGATGCCACCTGCGAGGACCGAGGCATTGGCGGCGCCCTCGGCCATCTCGAGCTGCTGGAAGGACTGGATCATGCCGAGCACGGTACCGAGCAGGCCCAGCAGGGGCGAGACCATGGCGATCAGCTCCAGCAGGCGGATGAGCGAGCCCATCTCGGCGACTTCCTCGTTGCCGCGCCGGGTCAGTTCAGCCTCCAGCGCCGGGCCCCTGAAGCCGGCAGCCAGCGCCTTCATGGCGTAGGCGGTGACCCGGTCGGCGGGTGACTTGCCGCCTTCGACGGTCTGCCGCGCGCCATGTTTGTCGCCGGATTTCCACTGTTCAAAGGCGCGCGCCCGCAGCGCGGAGCCGGAGCGCACCGGCCAGAGCTGGAGGATCTTGACCACGATCAGGGCGAGCGAGAGAAGCGACAGCACCGCGAGGACAAGGATGATGGGGCCGCCGCTGCCAAGGGTCTCCAAGGACATGCCCATGACCTACTTGACCAGCTGGGCGCTGGTCTTGCTGGTCAGCGACAGGATGGGGAAGCAGTCCATCTCTTCCCCGTTCTGCGGTTTGCAGGAGGTGAGGTCGTGCAGCAGGATTTCCGAGATGTCGGAACAGGCGAGGCCCGGGATCTCGAAGAGCTTGAGCGTGGTGCGCGCGACCGGCAGCGGCGCCGCGTCGATCGAGAGGAGCCGGTCGATCACCCCCTCCGCATCGAGGATCGCGAGGCTCATCTCGAAGCCCTCGAAGCTGTTGTCGGTATCGTTGCGGAACAGGAAGTAGGCGCGGCAGCCGCCGCCCTCGATTTCCTCGAACTTGTTCAGTTCCACGCCGAGACCGCCCTTGGCGGTGGTCTCTTGCGCGGTCACGGGCAGGGCCGCGACAAGGGCAGCGGCCAGGCCGCCGACCAGGGTTTTCAGAACCGCCATCGTCTCCTCCGGGTTGCGGTGGCCTCGTTCGGTGTCACGCGGCGAGCGCGTCGCTCACCTCGCCCAGCGACGCCAGCGCGGCGCCGCGGATGTTGGTCTGCACGAAGCCGTTGTTGTCGACGTCCTTGAAGAACTCGCCGTCGAGCACACCGCGGTAGCTGTCGACGATCTGGCGCGCCTTGGCCTTGAGCTTGTCGCGCGCGTCACCCTCGGGCGCCTCGACCAGCTGTTCGAGCGTGTCCTCGAGGTTGCTGTCGATGTCGTTGAGGTAGTTGAACAGCGACGAGGTCTTGGACGAGACGTCCTCAAGCCCTTCGACGTCGGCGGTCATCGAGTCGATGGCGGACTTCAGGCCTGCCAGTTCGGAGCGCAGCGCGGCGCGGGTCTTGATCCAGGCGAGGCGGGACTGGACGTAGGGCACGAGGTTCGCCGGGATCGAGGCATCGGCCTCCTGCGCGGCGGCGGTGCCGGTCATGGTCGCGGCGGCCTTGAGCAGTTCGGCGACCTTGCCCGCAGCGGCGAGAGCCCGGTCATAGGCACCGTCGGCGGCCAGTTCCTTGGCGTAGTTGAAGGCACGGTTGATCGCGTCGAGGTCGCCGCGCTTGTCGGCCATCGCCTTGTCCACCAGCGGTTGCAGCTTGGACTCAGCGGCCTCCCATTTCTTCTGTTCCGGCGAGGTGGCGGTCTGATCGCCGGTCTGGGACATCGCCTTCTGCGTCGCGTCCTCGATGCGGTCGAGCGCGATCGCGGCGGTTTCGAGCTGGCCTTCCTTGATCATCTTGGCGGCCTGTCCGAGCGCGGCCAGCAGCTTGCTCTTGATCGGGTCCTGAAGGCCGTCGATGGCCTGCTTGACGCTGGCGGCACGGGCGGCGAGGGCGCGCGCGTCCTGCTGGTTGCCCGGCGCCGGCTTGTCCTTGGCCTCGTCGTTGCTGCTGGTTTCCTGGGTCGGGGCCTGCGGCGCCTCGGGCGCCTCCTTGGCAACATTCCCCAGCTTGGCAACGGCGGCTTCGAGCGTCGCGACCGACTTTTCGGCGGCTTGCAGGTCACCGGACTTGAGCTGTCCGACAGCGGCTGCGAGCAGCGCCCGGAGCTTCTCGCCGATGGTTCCCTGTGTGGCGAAGATGGTCGGTTGCACAGCTTTCAGGCGAGTGGCCAGGGCCTTCTGGAGCGCGACGAGATCTTCCTTGCCGTCCTCGTCTTCCTCGCTCTCGCCGGTCTCACCCTCTTGCGCATCGTCCTGCGCGTCCTCGGCATCGTCCTCGTCGAAACCGATGGTATCATCGTCGAATTCCGGATCGTCGGGCAGGTCCTCGATATCGCTCTCAAGTTCCTTCCCGTCAGGCCCTATAATCACGATGTTGAGGTTGACCTTGTCCTTTTTCAGGAGCTTCTTCAGCGACTTGGCCATCGTCGGTACGACGGACTCGCAGGTCAGCGTCATCAGCTTCTTCTCTACGGAACACATCCCGTAGGCGACCTTCATGCCGGTGCTTTCCTTCTTGGCCAGCTTGCCAAGCATCCCGGGCGTCTTGCGCTTGTCGATGGCGAAAACGCTCTCTTCCGGTTTCTTTCCGGGGGAATAGGCGAAGGCCAGTGGTTTCTTCTTCGTCAGCTTAACAAGCTTCTTAAGCTCGGGGCCTTTGAGATTTACGTCACCCATGACCAAACTCCCGACAACGGTTCGAAATGCAATTGACTTTGAGGAAACGATAAGGCTGTCTAAGCGTCAAGCTATTGTTTTTTTGTACTGTGTGAAGTCGTTTACTGTACAGATTGCCGGGGTGGGCTCGAAGGTGGCGATTGCTCACAGCTTGACGGTCTCGGAGGAAGACAAACATGGACCCGGTAGCCCTACTCGAAGCGCGGAGCGATGACGCTCCCAGCGGCGAAAATCTCGAATACGATCCGGTCTTCGTTGAAATGGAACTCGCGGCACAGCCCGGCGAGGAAACCCAGATCGGCGACACCATCACCGCGGCGGAAGATCCCGACTACAAGGAAGTGATCGAAAAGGCGCAGGAAGTGCTGCAACGCAGCCACGACCTCCGCGCCGCGGTCTACCTTGCCGACGCGATCCTCCATACCGAGGGTCTGATCGGTTTCTCCAAGGTGACGACTTATATACGCGGCTGTCTCGAACAGCACTGGGCGACCTGTCACCCGGAGCTCGACGAGGATGACGACGACGACCCGACGATGCGGGTCAACGCGATCCAGGGCCTTTGCGGCAATCCGGGCGGGCAGAGCGGCCCGTCGCCGGTCTATCGTTCGCTGCGCAGCACGCCGCTGAGCGAAAGCCGCGGTTTCGGCCGTTTCACCATGCGCGACATCGAGATTGCCGAGGGCCTTTCGCAGGCGCCCGAGGGCATGGACCGCATTCCCGATTCAGCGAGCATCTCGGCCGCGTTCCAGGACAGCGATGAAGAGGTCGTGCAGGGCCGTCTCAAGGCCGCGCAGACCGCGCTCGACGATCTCAAGGCAATTTCCAAGGTGTTCGACGAGAACACGCCCGGTCAGGGCCCCGAGCTTGATCCGGTGATCAAGCTGATGGGGCAGATCGCCAAGGCGCTCGGCAAGTACGCCGGTGGCGACGCGGTCGAGCCGGAAGAGGACGGTGCGGAGTCGGACGACGGCGCACCGATGGCCATGGCCGGTGACGCGCCCGCGCGTGCCGGAGGCGGCGCCGTGGGCGCCATTCGATCCCCCAACGATGTGGCCAACGCCCTTGACCGCATCATCGAGTATTACCAGCGCTACGAACCTTCGAGCCCGCTGCCGATCCTGCTGCGTCGGGCCAAGCGACTGGTAAATGCGGATTTCCTGACGATCATTCGCGATATCGCCCCTAACGGGATTGATAACGTGAATCTCGTCGGTGGCATTGACGACGAATAAAAAGCGCAGGCGCGCCAAAAAAATGCCACGCCTGTGATATGGTTCACAGAAAGACACGCAAAGTGGGTACATATTAGGGACATCAAGGGAGCTATACATGGCTGGAAGTTCACAAAAATTCATTGCGCGCAACCGAGCGCCCCGGGTGCAGATCGAATATGATGTCGAACTGTACGGTGCCGAGAAAAAGGTCCAACTGCCCTTCGTGATGGGGGTCATGAGCGACCTGGCCGGCAAGTCCGAGGTGGAACAACCCCCGGTTGCTGACCGCAAGTTTCTCGAGATCGATGTCGACAACTTCGACAGCCGGATGAAGTCGATGGCACCGCGTGCCGCCTTCACCGTCCCGAACACGCTCACCGGCGAAGGCAACCTCGCCGTGGACATCACCTTCGAGAGCATGGACGACTTCTCGCCCGCCGCGATCGCCGCCAAGGTCGAACCGCTGCGCGAGCTTCTGGAAGCGCGTACCCAGCTGTCGAACCTGATGACCTACATGGACGGCAAAACCGGGGCCGAGCAGTTGATCACCAAGATCATCCAGGACCCCAGCCTGCTGAAGACGCTGGCGGCCCAGCCGGCGCCCAAGGCTGACGGCGAAGAGTAAGGGGAAAGGACGGGACAATGGCAGAAGAACAAGCCCAGGTCGAAAGCGCAGGCGCAGCAACCGCATTCGGGTCCTCTGAATTCGAGAGCCTCCTGCAGAAGGAATTCCGGCCGAAATCCGACCAGGCCAAGACGGCGGTCGAGAACGCGGTCAAGACCCTGGCCCAGCAGGCGCTGGCCAATACCGCGCTGATCTCCGACGACGCGCTGCGCTCGATCGAGAGCATCGTGGCCGAGATCGACAAGAAGCTGACCGAGCAGGTCAACCTCATCCTGCACCACGAAGACTTCCAGCAGATGGAAAGCGCGTGGCGGGGTCTGCACTACCTGGTGAACAACACCGAAACCGACGAGATGCTCAAGATCCGAGTGATGAACATCTCGAAGAAGGACATGCACAAGACCCTGCGCAAGTTCAAAGGCACCGCCTGGGACCAGTCGCCGATCTTCAAGAAGGTCTACGAAGAGGAATTCGGCCAGTTCGGTGGCGAGCCCTACGGCACGCTGGTGGCGGACTACCACTTCGACCACAGCCCGCAGGACGTGGAGCTGCTGGGTGAGATGTCCAAGATCGCGGCCGCGGCACACGCACCGCTGATCACCGGCGCCAAGCCGACGCTGTTCCAGATGGACAGCTGGTCGGAACTGGCCAACCCGCGCGATCTGACCAAGATCTTCCAGACGCCGGAATACGCCTCGTGGCGGTCGCTGCGGGAAAGCGAAGACTCCAAGTACGTCGGCCTCGCGATGCCGCGCTTCCTGGGCCGTCTGCCCTACGGCGCCAAGACCGAGCCGGTCGAGGAATTCGCCTTCGAAGAGGACACCGACGGTGCCGACAGCTCGAAGTACGGCTGGGTGAACGCTGCCTACGGCATGGCGGTGAACATCAACCGCTCGTTCAAGGAATACGGCTGGTGCTCGCGGATCCGCGGCGTGGAAAGCGGCGGTGCCGTTGCCAACCTGCCCTCTCACACCTTCCCCACCGATGACGGTGGCGTGGACCAGAAGTGCCCGACCGAGATCGCGATCTCGGACCGGCGCGAGGCCGAGCTTGCCAAGAACGGCATGATGCCTCTGATCCACCGCAAGAATTCGGACATCGCCGCCTTCATCGGCGCGCAGTCGCTGCACAAGCCTGCGGAATACGATGATCCGGATGCGACCGCGAACGCAAACCTGGCGGCCCGTCTGCCATACCTGTTCGCGACCTGCCGCTTTGCACATTACCTCAAGTGCATGGTGCGCGACAAAGTTGGTTCGTTCAAAAGCCGCAACGACATGGAAAACTGGCTGCAGAACTGGATCAATCAATACGTCGACTTCAACGCGGACGTCTCGTCCGAACGTGAAAAGGCACGGAAACCACTCGCCGCTGCCGAAGTCGTCGTAGAGGAAGTGGAGGGTAACCCCGGCTATTACTCGTCGAAGTTCTACCTCCGTCCTCACTATCAGCTCGAAGGGTTGTCAGTGTCCCTGCGGCTGGTTTCGAAACTGCCTTCCGAGAAAGGTGCGTAATTGAGGCATCTGGAAGGCTTGCCCCCCCAATAAATGGCGCAGATCGCCGACCCCCTGAAAGGATAGAACATGGAAAATACCTTTATCTACATCGACGACATCAAGGGCGAGAGCCTGGAACGCAACCACAAGGAATGGATCCCGGCCAAGACCCTGTCCTGGGAAGTCACCCGGACCCTGGACATGGATGACCTCGGCACCACCCAGCGTGGCTACGCCAACTCGAGCTTCGGCAAGGTCAGCGTCAGCACCGAACTGAGCGTCGCGTCTCCGAAACTCATGCTCTCGGTCGCCGACGGCACCGTGCGCAAGGAGATCAAGATCGAGATGTGCCGGTCGGGCGACAGCTCGGGCCACGGCATGGAGCCCTACCTGATCTGGAAGCTCTACGACGTCGTGATCGACAAGTACGAAGTCTCCGGCGGCGAAGAGCAGGTGCCGGAAGAGAACTGGGACCTGGCCTACCGCCGCATCGAGATCGAGTACAAGAAAGCCGATCCGAAAACCGGCGCCCTGTCGACCGGCGGCAACTTCAGCTGGGATCTCATGGCTGGCGAAATGGGCTGAGGCCCAGCCTGAAATGACCTGTCCGGGCCCTTTCTGGGCCCGGATCTGTTTCGATTTCTGTCTGGATGGCGTGTGAATGGAAAATACCTTTGTAAAGATTAATGACATCCAGGGCGAAAGCCTTGAGCGCAACCATGTCGACTGGATTCCGGCCAAGTCCCTGTCGTGGGAACTGTCGCGCACCATCGACGTGGGTGACATGGGCACCGCGCAGCGCGGCTTTGCCAACTCGAGTTTCGGCAAGGTCAGCATCACCACCGAGCTGAGCATCGCCTCTCCGAGGCTGATCCTCTCGGTCGCGGATGGCACCGTGCGCAAGGAAATCAGGATCGAGATGTGCCGGTCCGGCATCAGTGGGGCCAAAGCCATGGAACCCTACCTGATCTGGACCCTCTACGACGTCGTCATCGACAAGTACGAGGTTTCGGGCGGTGAAGAGCAGGTCCCGGAAGAGAACTGGGATCTCGCCTATCGTCGCATCGGTGTGGAGTACAAGACCGCCGATCCGAAGACCGGGGGGCTGAAGACGGGCGGAACCTTCGACTGGAGCGTCACCGACGGCGAAATGGGCTGAAGACCCCCGGCCGGCGCCAACTGGCGGCGCCGGCCGGGGTGGGAACTACAAAAACGGGAGCAGGGACGGATGACACCAGAAGAGCATTTGAAGGCGGGCGATCTAGATGCGACGCTCGCGACCTTGCAAGACAAGGTCCGCAAGGATCCTGCCAATCCGAAACTGCGCATCTTCCTGTTCCAGCTGCTCTGTGTCCTAGGCGACTGGAAACGCGCGATCACCCAGCTGAAGCTCTCCGCCGAGATGGACGAGGCGGCGACCATGATGGCGCGGACCTACCGCGAGGCGATCATCTGCGAAGTCTACCGCGAGAAGGTCTTCGCGGGCGAGAAGGAGCCGCTGATCTTCGGCGAGCCGCAGGAATGGCTGGCCCTGCTGATCGAGGCGCAGAAGCTGACGGGCATGGGCAAGATGACCGAGGCCGCCGACCTGCGCGCGCGGGCCTTCGACGCGGCACCGGCGGCAGGCGGGCAGGCCGACGGACAGAAATTCGAATGGATCGCCGATGCCGACATGCGGATCGGGCCGGTTCTGGAAGTGATCGTCAACGGGCGGTACTTCTGGCTGCCGTTCAGCGCCATCGGCAGCCTTGCGATCGAACCGCCGAGCGATTTGCGCGACGCGGTCTGGACCGCGGCAAGCCTGACACTGATGAACGGCGGCAACGTTCCCGCGCTGATCCCGACCCGCTACGCCGGCACGACCGAGCGCGGCGACGCGGCGGCCAAGCTGGCGCGCGCGACGAGTTGGGAGGACGCGGGAGGCGAGACTTTCGTGGGCCTTGGCCAGCGGCTGCTGGCCACCGACGAGGGAGATATTTCGCTGATGGATCTGCGCCTGCTCCGCATGGACGCGTTCGATCCGGAAGCGTTTGCGGTGGATGCAGGGGGCGAAACCGGGGAAACGGCATTGGATGGCTGACAAGACCATTTCCGAAAGACTGCAACCGTCGCTGCTCGACCGGCTGACGGACAAGGAGCCCGGCCAGCTCAAGGAAACACGCGATTTCCGCGTGATCGACCTGTCGCGCCTGCGCGAGATCATCCAGCGCGATCTGTCGTGGCTGCTGAACACCAACAACATCGAGAGCAGTCTCGACCCCGAGATCTATCCGAACGTCACGCGGTCGGTGCTGAACTACGGGCTGCGCGAGGTTTCGGGCGAGTTCTCGACCGCGGAGCGGGCGGAACTGATCCGGCGGTCGATCGAAAAGGCCATCGAGATCCACGAACCCCGCATCATCCGGGGGTCGGTCGACGTGGCCCTGAGCCCGGAAGACGACGAGGGCGAGATGACCATCGCCCTGAACATCCGGGCCGACATGTGGGCCCAACCCCTGCCGATGGAGCTGTACCTGCGCAGCAAGGTCGATGTGACCACCGGCGAAGTCCTCGTGGAACGGAGCGCGTAACATGGATACGCGGTTGATGAAGCACTACGAGAGCGAACTGCTGTTCCTGCGCGACATGGGCGCAGAGTTCGCCGAGGCCTATCCCAAGATCGCCTCGCGGCTCGGGATGGAAGGGGTCGAGGTGCTGGACCCCTATGTCGAGCGGCTGCTGGAGGGCGTCGCCTTTCTCTCGGCCCGGGTCCAGCTCGAGCTTGAGCTTCAGTTCCCGGCCTTCACCAGCAACCTGCTCGAGATCGTCTATCCGCACTACCTTGCGCCGACGCCCTCGATGATGATCGCGGCCTTCGAGCCCGATATCGGCAACTCGGCGGTCAAGAGCGGTTACGTCCTGCCGCGCCACACGGTGCTGCGCTCGCGCCTTGCCGAGGGCGAGCAGACGCCCTGCGAATTCCGCACTTCGGCCGACCTCGCGCTCTGGCCGATCGAGATCGCCGAGGCCGAGTATATCGACGGACGGGGCGAACTGGTCGCGGCCGGTGTTGCCGGGCATACCGATGCACGCGCTGCGGTGCGCCTGCGCCTGCGCCGCAAGGACGGGGACAAGATCGCCAAGCTGCCGATGGATGACCTTGCCGTCTACCTCGGCGGCGGGGGCGGCAACGGCTGGGCGCTGCTGGAACTGCTCTGCACCCAGACCCTGGGCCTCTGCGGACGCTCCACCGACCGGCGGGCCGACTGGGCGCAGCCGCTGGCGGCTGGCCGGGTCCGGCCGCGCGGGTTCGAACAGAGCGAAGCGCTGCTGCCGACACCGCGCCGGTCGTTCGACGGCTACCGGCTGCTGCAGGAATACTTCGCGATGCCCGAGCGGTATCTCTTCGTCGAGCTGAAGGGGCTGCAACCGGCCCTCGAACGCGCCGAGGGATCGGACGTGGATATCTACATCCTGCTGGGAGAGACGCGGCGCGAGATCGGGCCGATGGTGACGCCCGAGGCCTTTACCCTGCACGCGGTGCCCGCGATCAACCTGTTCCCCAAGCGTTGCGACCGTATCCACGTCCGCTCGACCGAGACCGAACAGCACATCGTGCCCAGCCGTACGGCTGGCCTCGATTTCGAGATCTACAGCCTCGATCAGGTGGTGGGGATCAGCGGCGAGGGCGAGGAGGACGTGGTGTTCCGCCCGTTCTATTCCTCGACCGATTTCACTGCCGCGGGCGAGATGCACCCGGCCTATTACTCGATCCGCCGCAGGATGCGTCAGCGGTCCGAGAAGGAGCGGCTGCGCGGTGTGCGGACCTCCTACCTCGGGTCCGAGGTCTACCTCACGCTGGTGGACCGCAACCAGGCGCCCTATGCCGCCGGGCTCGACCAGTTGGCGGTGCGGGCGCTCTGTTCCAACCGCGACCTGCCCATGCTGCTGTCGACCGGCGACAAGGACGTGTTCCAGCTGCCCGAGGGCGGCCCGGTCAAGTCGATCCGGCTGCCGGTGTCGCCGACCCGGCCGCACCCGACGCTGGCGCAGGGCGATACCGCGTGGCGGCTGATCAGCCACCTGAGCCTGAACTACCTCTCGATTGTCGAGACCGGCAGGGGCAGCGCGCCGGAGGCGCTGCGCGAGCTGATCGGGCTCTATGCGCCGCTGGGCGACCGGGTCACCGAGAAGCAGCTCGAGGGCATTGTCGGGGTCGCGTCGCGGCCCATCGTGCGGCGGATGAGCGACGAGGTGCTGTCGACCGCCGTGCGCGGGCTCGAGATCACCATCGAGTTCGACGAGAGCTTCTTCGAGGGCACCAGCGTCTTTGTCCTTGGGGCCGTGCTGGAGCGGTTCCTTCGCAGATATGCCACGATCAACAGCTTTACTGAAACCGTCCTGAAAACGCAGAAACGCGGGGAAATTGCCAGATGGCGACCGGAAAGAGGCCTGGGCCGGATGATCTGAGCCACCTGGGAAGGCTGGCACGCGAACCTGAAAGACATCATGTCTTTCAGGCGCTTCGGATTATCGAGGCGGCTTATCCGGACAACCCGAGGCTGGGCGAGAGCCGTCGACCCCGCGAGGACAAGGTGCGCCTTGGCCAGGAGGCCGAGCTTGCCTTTCCTCCGTCGACCATCGCAAGTTTCACGCCGCCGGAGGGGAAGAAGCCCGCGCGGCTGATCAACCGTTTCTTCGGCCTGTTCGGTCCGCAGGGCCCGCTGCCGCTGCAGATGACCGAATACGTGCGGGACCGCTACCGCAACCACCGCGACCGGACCATCGTCGCCTTCGTGGACATGCTGATCCACCGGATGATGGGGCTGCTCTACCGGGCATGGACCTCGGGCCAGCCGGCGCCGAGCTTCGACCGGGGCGACGACCCAATGGCGCGCAAGGTGGCGGCGCTGGGCGGGTTCCACGGCGACTATCTGCGCGACCGCGATGCGCTGCCTGATCTCGCCCGGCTGCACTACGTCGGCCACTACGCCCAGAGCGCGCGCAACCCCGAGGGGCTGGTCTCGATCCTGTCGGCCTTCTTCGAGGCGCCGGTGGAGCTGGAGGAGTTCATCGGCTCGTGGCTGGAGCTCGAGCCGGACGACCAGTGGCAGCTTGGCGCACGGGTCGGGCTGGGGCTGGGCACCAGCATCGGCAGCCGGGTCTGGACCCGCGCCGACAAGTTCCGCATCCGGATCGGGCCCCTGTCGCTGGCCGATTACGAAAGGCTTCTGCCCGGCGGCGAGGCGCTTGACCGGCTGCGCGCGGCCGTGCGCAATTACGTCGGGGACGCGCTGGATTGGGACGTCAACCTGATCCTCGCGGGAGACGAGGTGCCGCGCGCCGGATTGGGCGGGACAACGCGGCTTGGGCATACCAGTTGGACCGCGTCGCGCCGGGACGCGGATGAGGAGAGGCCGGATGCAGGCGACCTGTTTCTGCATCCCGGCGCAATTACAGAACATGTGACGCCCGTCGCGGGCGCGATTACTTTGGGAAGGTAATAGGATGACCGAAATCAGCCGAGTGTCCCTTTTCGGGAAGCTGAACAAGCTGGGCTATCAGGCCGTGGAGAGCGCGACCGTCTTTTGCAAGATGCGCGGCAATCCCTACGTGGAGGTCGTCCACTGGCTGCACCAGATCCTGAACGGTCAGGACAGCGACATTCACCGCATCGTCGATCACTACAAGCTGGACACCGGCAAGATCGCGACCGAGATGACCCGGGCGCTGGACCAGCTGCCGCGCGGGGCGACCTCGATCTCGGACCTGTCCGAACACCTGCTCGACGCGATGGAACGCGGCTGGGTCTGGGGCTCGCTGCTCTATTCCTCGAGCCAGGTGCGCACCGGCCACCTGCTGCTGGGGATGCTCAAGACCCCGGCGCTGCGCAACATCCTGACCAACATCTCGCCCGAGCTGGCGCGGATCGGGCCCGACGACCTTGCCGACAACTTCCGCAAGATCACCGATGGCTCGCCCGAGGAAAGCCTGCGTCCGCAGGATGGCTCCTCGACCGGCGGCGGGGCCGAGCCCGGCGAAGCCAGCGGCGCGCGCAAGGCGCAGCTTGGCAGCACCGAGGCGCTGGACCAGTTCTGTACCGACCTGACCGAACAGGCGCGCAACGGCGACATCGACCCTATCGTCGGCCGTGACGAGGAGATCCGGCAGGTCATCGACGTGCTGATGCGCCGTCGCCAGAACAACCCGATCCTGACCGGCGAGGCCGGCGTGGGCAAGACGGCGGTGGTCGAGGGCTTTGCCCTGCGGATCGCGCGCGGCGACGTGCCCCCGGCGCTGAAGGACGTGCGCCTGCTGGTGCTGGACGTGGGCCTGCTGCAGGCCGGCGCCAGCATGAAGGGCGAGTTCGAGGAACGTCTGCGCAGCGTCATCGACGAGGTGCAGGCCAGCCCGATCCCGATTGTCATGTTCGTGGACGAGACCCACACGCTGGTCGGCGCGGGTGGTGCGGCGGGCACGGGCGACGCGGCCAACCTGCTGAAACCGGCACTTGCGCGCGGTACCCTGCGCACCATCGGTGCAACCACCTGGGCCGAGTACAAGAAGTACATCGAGAAGGACCCGGCGCTGACCCGCCGTTTCCAGGTCGTGCAGGTGGACGAGCCGGGCATCCCGAAGGCCATCCTGATGATGCGCGGCATCGCCTCGATGCTGGAGAAGCACCACCGCGTGCAGGTGCTGGACGAAGGGATCGAGGCGGCGGTGACGCTCTCGGCCCGCTACATCCCGGCGCGGCAGCTGCCCGACAAGTCGGTGAGCCTGCTCGACACCGCCTGCGCCCGCGTGGCCGTGTCGCAGCACGCGGTGCCGGCAGAGGTGGATGACAGCCGCCGCCGTCTGGAGGCGCTGGCGACCGAGATGGAGATCATCGACCGGGACGAGACCGCCGGTTACGACGTGGCCGACCGCCGCGAGGCCGTGGGAGCCGCGAAGGAGACCGAGGAAGCGCGGCTGAAGGAACTGGAAGCCCGCTGGGACGGTGAGAAGGCCGTGGTCGAGCAGATCCTCGACCTGCGCGCCAAGCTGCGCGAGGGCGCCCAGCCCGCCGACAAGGCGGCCGTGGACGAAGCCGCCGAGGAACAGGCGGGCGAGAGCCCGCTGAGCGAGGAGGCCCGGGCCGACCTGCTGGCGCAGCTCAAGGCCAAGAACAAGGAGCTGGAGGAGCTGCAGGGTGACAGCCCGCTGATCCTGCCCATCGTCGACCATCAGGCCGTGGCCTCGGTCGTCGGCGACTGGACCGGCATCCCGGTGGGCCGCATGGTCAAGGACGAGATCGAAACCATCCTCGAGCTGGAGAAACGGCTGGCGCAGCGCGTCATCGGTCAGGACCACGCGATGAAGATGATCGCCAAGCGCGTGCAGACCTCGCGCGCCGGGCTCGACAATCCCTCCAAGCCCATCGGGGTGTTCCTGCTGGCCGGGACCTCGGGCGTCGGCAAGACCGAGACTGCGCTGGCGCTGGCCGAGATCCTCTATGGCGGCGAGCAGAACGTCATCACCATCAACATGTCCGAGTACCAGGAGGCCCACACGGTGTCCTCGCTCAAGGGCGCGCCTCCGGGCTATGTCGGCTATGGCGAGGGCGGGGTGCTGACCGAGGCGGTGCGGCGCAAGCCCTACTCGGTCGTCCTGCTCGACGAGGTGGAGAAGGCGCACCCGGATGTGCACGAAATCTTCTTCCAGGTGTTCGACAAGGGCGTGATGGAGGATGGCGAGGGCCGCGTGATCGACTTCAAGAACACGCTGATCCTGCTGACCTCGAATGCAGGCTCGGACATGATCATGGACATGTGCTCGGACCCGGACCTGATGCCGGAGCCCGAGGGCATCGCCAAGGCGCTGCGCGACCCGCTGCTCAAGATCTTCCCCGCCGCGCTGCTGGGCCGACTGGTGACGATCCCCTACTACCCGCTCAGCCCGACGATGATCGCCGAGATCACCAAGCTGCAACTGAACCGCATCAAGAAGCGGGTACAGGAAGCGCATGGCGTGCCGTTCGAATACACCGACGCGGTGGTCGATACGATCGTCGAACGTTGCCAGGAACTGGAGAGCGGCGGCCGGATGATCGACGCCATCGTGACCAACACCATGCTTCCTGAAATTTCTGCCGAATTTTTGCGCAGGATGATGGAAGGAAAGGAAATTTCCAAGGTCGCACTCGATGTGAGTGATAACGAGTTCACTTACAGCTTCGATTGAATGGGGCAATCGAAAGGGAGGGCCCTGCGTGACAGGGCCTTCCGTTGACGAAAGCAGGACGAACAGATGAAGACCATTCCCCTCTTGAACAACGATCTGGCCTCCGCGATCCGCGGCACGGCAAAACTGCAGATCGTGCTGCCGCCGAAAGACATGAAGTTCGACGTCGCCCTTCAGGTCGACGATGCGCTCTACGAGAAGATCAAGAACGACAGCTATATCGCCGACAAGATCTTCGCCGACGTCAGCAAGCTCTACAAGATTGCCGTGTCCCACCTCGCCAAAGAGGCGGAGCGGATCGAGAGGGATTTCTTCAAGAAGGGCATGAGCAAGGCCTGGGTCGCGCAGGAATGGCAGAAGAGCGCGCCGGAAATCCTCGACAAGTTCGAGCCTATTCTTCAGGCCAAGGCGCAGGCCCACCTGAAGCAGTGGCAGAAGGTTCAGGGCGACGCCAACAAGTACGTCATCAAATGCGTGTTCAAGGTCACCGTTGGGTCACTGGGCGTGGCGACGGCAACGCTCGGGACGGTCGTGGCCTTCGGTGCGGGCGGCGGGGCCGGTGGGATCGCGGCGATCTACGGCCTCTACAAGGCGGTCCTCTCGCTCGGCAAGGAGATCAACCGGCTGCGCAAGGACATCGACCAGGCCGAAGCGGACCTCAAGGGCTACATCGACTCGCTGCTCAAGACCTACAAGACCAAGGGCAAGGCCAAGACCGTGGGCCGGGAGTTCGTGGTCGAGTTCCTGAACCAGCTCTCGCCCAAGGAGGTGAAGTCGATCAACGGGATGAACACCGCCTTTGACAGTTTCAAGGGCAAGCTCGACCGGATCGAGAAGAAGCTGAGCGAGATGGCGACCAAGCTGAACGATCTGATCGACGCGCAGGAAGTGCTGCAGAGGGACATCGACCGGAAGGTCAAGAAGGAGCTGGATAACCGGGATTACACCTCCAAGCGCCTGCCCACGCTCAACACCAAGATCGCCAAGATGCACACCGCGACGGCCAAGAAGGTCGCCGAGGTCAGCGAGGCCATCGGCAAGGTCGCCGACGCCCGCAAGCGCGAAACCGATTACAAGAAGAGCATCGCGGCGCTGAACGGGAAGAAGCCGGACTGGGCCAGCAAGCTTGAAAAGCTGATCACCCTCGGGGATCTGGCGCTGGGCGCCGGCTTCACGGATTTCAGCAAGCTGGACCAGATCCTGGTGCTGATCGACAGCGTCGGAGTCGAGATCGACAACGTGCTGGCGGAAGAAGTTTGACAACAGACGGGCGCGCGGTGAGATGCCGCACGCCCATGCCGCCGGTACGGGCGGATTGAAACATGAACTGATGATCGGATGCTGCTGCCGGGGATGGCAGGGCATTCTCAGGCAAAAAGGTCGGTAGGGCGGAAATGGCTGAGTTGGCAATTAGCGGTAGCCGGGAGGCGGTGCGTGAGCTTGTCGAAAAGGACAAGTTCAAGAACGCGATCATGACGGTGATCATCCTGAACGCCGTCACGCTCGGGATGTCGACCTCGCACTCCATCATGTCGATGATCGGGCCGGTGCTGAACGTGATCGACCGCATCGCGCTGACGATCTTCGTGATCGAGCTCCTGCTCAAGTTCTACGCCTACCGCCTGAAGTTCTTCAACAACGCGTGGAACATCTTCGATCTCTGCGTCGTGACAATCGGCCTGATGCCGTCCGGCGGCGGGCTCTCCGCGCTGCGGGGGCTGCGCGTCATCCGGACGCTGCGGCTGCTCTCGGTGGTGCCGCAGATGCGGGCGGTGGTGCAGGCCCTTCTGGACGCGCTGCCCGGCATGGGCGCGGTGATCATCATGCTCTCGATCGTCTATTACGTCTTCGCCGTCATGGCGACGCTGATGTACGGCGATGCCTTCGAGCAATGGTTCGGCACCCTCGGGCGCTCGCTCTACTCGCTGTTCCAGATCATGACGCTGGAAAGCTGGTCGATGGGCATCGTGCGGCCGGTGATGCAGGAGTTCCCGACCGCCTGGGTGTTCTTCGTGCCCTTCATCGTGATCACCTCCTTCTCGGTCCTCAACCTGTTCATCGGTCTGCTGGTCAACACCATGCAGTCCGCCGTGGAAGAGGACACCGAGGCCGAGTTCGAGCAGCTGCGCGACCTCGTGCGCAGCGAGACGGACCTCGTCGGCGATCAGGTCAAGGCGCTGCACGAGGAGATCAAGGCGCTGCGGGCGGAACTGGCGGCAGAGCGGGGCGCACGCGATGGCAGATAGCTCGCAGAAGTTCATCGCGCGCAACCGCGCCCCGAGGGTTCAGATCGAGTACGATGTCGAAGTCTACGGGGCCGAGAAGAAGGTGCAGCTGCCCTTCGTGATGGGCGTGATGAGCGATCTCGCTGGCAAATCCAAAGTGCCGCAACCGGCCGTGGCGGACCGCAAGTTCCTGGAGATCGACGTCGACAACTTCGACGACCGGATGCGGGCGATGGCGCCCCGCGCCGCCTTCTCGGTGCCCAACACGCTGACTGGCGAGGGCAATCTCTCGGTCGATCTGACCTTCGAGAAGATGTCCGACTTCGAACCGGGCGCGATCGCGGCCAAGATCGAACCCCTGCGCGCGCTGCTCGAGGCGCGGACGCAGCTGTCGAACCTGATGGCCTACATGGACGGCAAGTCCGGCGCCGAGGCGCTGATCGAGCGCATCCTGAACGATTCCGCGCTGCTCTCTGCCGTCTCCACGCTCCCGCAGGGGGCCGCCTCCGAACAGGACGCCGCGCTCGATGCGCTGCGGGCCGTGGCGCCGGAGGACGTGGTAGAGGTTGATACGACCGGGGAGGTGCTGGCGGCGCTGAGCGCAGCTGCGCCAGATGAGGTCGAGGCGGACGATGGGTCTGCGGCGCTGGATGCTCTGCGGGCATCGGCCCCCGAGGAGGTGGCCGAGGTTGATACGACCGGGGATGTGCTGGCCGGTCTGAGTGCGGCTGCGCCAAAAGAGGTCGAGGAGGACGATGGGTCTGCGGCGCTCGAGGCACTGCGGGCTTCGGCACCCGAGGATGTGGCCGAGGTTGATACGACCGGGGATGTGTTGGCCGGTTTGAGTGCGTCGGCTCCGGAAGAGGTTGAAGTGGACGATGGGTCGGCTGCGCTCAATGCGCTGCGGGCATCGGCTCCCAAGGACGTGGCTGAGGTTGATACGACTGGCGATGTGCTGGCTGGTCTGAGTGCCGCGGCGCCGGAAGAGGTCGAGGCGGACGATGGGTCGGCTGCGCTCGATGCGCTGCGGGCTTCGGCGCCTGAGGAGGTCGCTGAGGTTGATACGACTGGCGACGTTCTGGCCGGACTGAGCGCGGCTGCGCCGGAAGAGGTTGAGGCGGATGATGGGTCTGCCGCATTGGATGCGCTACGGGCTTCGGCGCCTGAAGAGGTGTCTGAGGTTGATACGACCGGCGATGTGCTGGCCGGTCTGAGTGCCGCTGCGCCGGATGAGGTCCAAGAGGACGATGGGTCTGCGGCGCTGGACGCGCTGCGGGCATCGGCGCCTGAGGATGTGGTCGAGGCTGATACGACTGGCGACGTGCTTGCCGGTTTGAGTGCGGCTGCGCCAGAAGAGGTTGAGGCAGACGACGGGTCCGCTGCGCTGGACGCGCTACGGGCTTCGGTGCCTGAGGATGTGGTCGAGGTCGATACGACCGGGGATGTGTTGGCCGGTTTGAGTGCGTCGGCTCCGGAAGAGGTTGAAGTGGACGATGGGTCGGCTGCGCTCAATGCGCTGCGGGCATCGGCGCCTGGGGACGTGGCCGAGGTCGATACGACTGGCGATGTGTTGGCTGGTTTGAGCGCCGCTGCGCCGGAGGAAGTCGAGGCGGATGATGGGTCCGCTGCGCTGGATGCGCTGCGGGCATCGGCGCCTGAGGACGTGGTCGAGGTTGATACGACCGGCGATGTGTTGGCCGGTCTGAGTGCTGCTGCGCCGGAGGAGGTCGAGGCGGAGGATGGGTCTGCGGCGCTGGATGCGCTGCGGGCGACGACATCAGAAGACTTGTCGGAGACCGATACGACTGGCGATATCCTCGCCGGGTTGAGTGCTGTCGAGCCCGAGCCTGCTGCGGAAGACACATCGGACGACGTCCTTGCGACGCTCGGGGAGATGGTGGCCGTAGAGCCTGAGGCGGACCCGGTGGAGGACGTTCTCGCCGGCCTGTCCGGGGTCGAACCTGAGCCTGAGCCGGACAGTGGCGCGGATGCGATCCTCGCGGAGCTGACTGAGGACGCCGATCCACTCGCCGATCTGCTGGGCGATGACGCGGAACCTGACGCGGCTCCGCTCGCGGATCTCATGGGACAGGGCGCCGAAGCCGAGCCTGAGACTGACGCGGCCGACCTCGCCGGGTTGGATGACCTCTTCGCTGATCTGCCGGGTGATGCGCCAGAGGCAACGGGCGCTGGTGACGACGATGCGCTGGCCGATCTGATGGGTGAAAACGCAGAGTCCGAGGCCGACCCACCTGCGGCATTGTTGGCGGATGATGCTGAGGTCGCGGCGGATGCGGTAGAGGACGACTTCGCTGGACTCGATGACCTGCTCGGCGGGCCGCCTGACGACGTGCCGGAGATCTTGGCGGGGGCCGAGGACCCCTTGGCCGATCTGCTGGGCGATGACGCCGAGCTTGAAGCGGATCCGCTCGCCGATCTCATGGTCGACGAACTCGAAGCAGAGCCAGAGACCGGCGCGACCGATCTCGATGGTTTGGATGACCTCTTCGCTGATCTGCCGGGTGATGCGCCAGAGGCAACGGGCGCTGGTGACGACGATGCGCTGGCCGATCTGCTGGGACATGACTCTGAGCCTGAGGCCGACCCGCTTGCGGACCTTTTGGGAGAGGAATCCGAGGTCGCGGCGGACTCGGCGGGGGCCGAGGACCCTCTGGCCGATCTGCTAGGCGATGACGCCGAGCCGGACCCGGATCTGCTCTCGGACCTGATGGGCGAGGAGCTCGAAGCCGATCCGGAGGCCGGCGCGACCGATCTCGATGGCCTGGATGACCTCTTCGCCGATCTTCCGGGTGATGCGCCGGAGGCAACGGTCGCTGATGACGACGATGCGCTGGCGGGCCTGCTGGGCAGTGATGCAGAGTCCGAGGCCGACCCGCTTGCGGAGTTGTTGGCCGATGATGCTGAGGCGGGGGATGCGGTAGAGGACGATTTTGCGGGGCTCGACGACCCGCTCTCGGACCTTCTGGCCGATGATGCTGAGGCGGCGGCCGACGCGCTGGAGGACGACTTCGCAGGGCTCGATGACATTCTCGCCGGCTCCTCTGACGACGAGCCCGAAGCCCCGGCGGGTGAAGAGGACCCCTTGGCCGACCTGCTGGGCGATCTGACCAGTGATGCGGCGGACGCGGACGATGTGCTCGGCGACCTGCTGGGAGACACGGCGGAGCCCGAGGCCTCGGCGGGCGAAGACGACCCGTTGGCAGATCTGCTGGGCGACCTGACCAGTGACACGCCGGATGCGGACGATGGGCTCGATGACTTGTTGGGGGACACGGCGGACACGGCCGAGGACGATCCGCTTGCGGATCTGCTGGGGGATTTGACGAGCGACGCGCCGGAGGCCGGGGACGGTCTTGACGACCTGCTGGGCGATCTGGCGGGCGATGAGACGGCGACAGCCCCGGGGGAGGCCGGGGAAGGGGAGGCGACTATGACGAGGGACGCGGAGTTCGCCTTCGGGCTGATGACATCTGAACGGCCCGATGCCGCGCGGCTGCGGCGCAAGCGGTTCCGGATCGCCATCTTCGGCGATTTCTCGGGGCGTGCGGCGCGCGGGCTGGTGGAAACCGGGGAGGCGCTGGCGGCGCGCAAGGCCATCCTGCTGGACCCGGACACCGCCGAAGAGGTGATCGAGAGCTTCGCGACCACTCTGGTCCTGCCCATCGGGAAGGACGGCGCCGGGGTCGAGGTCAAGCTCAAGGGGTTGGACGATCTGCATCCCGACGAGCTTTACGAAAACGTCGAACTTTTCTCGGAGCTGGTGGGGCTGCGCGGTCAGCTCGGCATGGGCTCGACCGCCGAGAACGCGATGAAGCGGCTCAGGGAGTGGAGCGAGAAGCACGGGACCTACGCGGCCCCGGCCAAGCTGCGCTCGGGCGGGAACGCGGTGCCTGCGGACCGGCGGCTGAGTGATTTCCAGAAGCTGATCGGCGATACCGGCGGCGCGCTGACGCAGGTCTCGCCGGTCGAGGACCTGCTGGCGCGCGTGGTCGGCCCGCATATCCGCGCGGTGCCCGGTGCCGATGCCAAGGCGATGCAGACGGCGGTGGACGAGTCGCTCTCGGCGGCGATGCGGCTGGTGCTGCATCACCCCGAGTTCCAGTCGCTCGAGGCGCAGTGGCGGTCGATCGACCTGATCGCGCGCAGCATCGAGACCGACGATACGCTCGACGTCATGCTTTACGATGTCTCCGCCGAGGAGATCGCGGCGGATCTCGCCTCGGCGGACGACCTGTCGCAATCGGGGCTGGTGCGCCTGCTGACCGAAGCGCCGCTGGACGAGGAGAACGGGCGCGGTGGTTACTCCGCGCTGCTGGGGCTCTACAGCTTCGAGGAGACACCGCCCCACGCCGAACTTCTGGGCCGGATCGCACGGGTGGCCGCGCATGTGGACGCGCCCTTCTTTGCCGCCATGACGCCCGGCTTCATGGAAGTCGAGAAGGGGGACCGTCACCCGCTGGTGGCGAACGCGTGGGATACGCTCAGGGGCATGTCAGAGGCGCGGCATCTTGGACTGGTTACGCCGCGCTTCATGCTGCGGCGGCCCTACGGCGCCAAGACAGAACCGATCTACGAGTTCGAGTTCGAGGAGTTCACGATGAAGTCGGGCCTCGCGGGCCTGCTCTGGGCGAATCCCGTGGTTCTGGTGGCGATCCTGCTGGCCAAGTCGTTCAAGAAGAACGGCGCGCATATGAACCTCGGCTCGGTGATGAGCCTTGGCGAGGTGCCCTACCACTTTGTCGATGACCGTTATGGCGATCAGGTCCAGCTGCCCTGTACCGAGCGCAACCTGACCCAGTCGAAGGTCGAGAAGGTGATGGCGCGGGGCTTCATGCCGGTGGTCTCGGTAAAGGGCCGCGACGAGATCCGGCTGGCCTCGTTCCAGTCGGTCGGAGGGGGAGAGATCCTCGGCCCGTGGACCGGGGAAACGCCGCCGCCGCCCTCGCCACCGAAACCGGCCCCGGTGGCCCGACCAGCCGAAACCGCCGCACCTGAAACGGCGGAGGACGACACTGACCTCGAGGACGATCTCGACGCCCTGCTTGCCGGGTTTGACGACAGCGCCGAGCCCGCAGGGGACGATGGCGATATTGATGCCGAACTGGCGGCCCTTCTGGAGGATCTGTGAAGCAGTTCATTGAAGTGATTGCCCCGCAGGTGTCTCCTGAGCCCGTATTTGAAAGGACAGCCCATGGCCAATGTGCAGATTGAGTTGAAAGGCAAGATTGAAGCGCTGAAGGGCGATGAAGAACGCTGGCTGATCGGTGCCACCATCCGGGAACATTTCAGCCGGTTGACCGATATGACCGTCGAGTTCGTTACCAAGGGCCCGATCAAGCTGAAGGACCTGGTCGGGCAGGAGATGTCGGTCAAGCTGATCACCAAGGAAGCGGGCGACCGGTATTTCAACGGTATCTGCATCTCGGTGGAATGCATCGGCCAGAAGAAGACCGAGACCGGCGTTCATTTCCATTACGTCGCCAAGGTCCGCCACTGGCTCTGGATGCTGACCCGAACCTCGGACAACCGGATTTTCCAGGAAATGACGGCGGTACAGATCATCGAGCAGATCTTCGCGGATCACGGCTTTGTCGATTACACCAAGAAACTCAGCGCGTCCTACGAGACCCGGGTTTACTGCGTTCAGTACCGCGAGACGGACTTCGATTTCATCAGCCGCCTGATGGAAGAGGAGGGGATCTACTATTACTTCGACAATTCCGCGAACTCCGGCACCAAGAACAAGATGATCCTCGCCGACGATGCCAGCGGATCGCACAGCGACATTCCGGGGCTTGCCAATCTGAAGTACACCGGCACCGGTGGCCGATCGTTCCAGGTCGAGAACACGCTGACCGACTGGGCCAGCGCCGAGGCGGTGATCTCGGGGAAGGTCACGCTCAACGATTTCGACATGCTGACGCCCAAGGCCGATCTCAAGGTGGTCAAGCAGACCGGGACCAGCAGCTCGCACTCCCACAAGAGCTACGAGCTCTATCACTACCCCGGTCACTACCGGAAGGACACCGGACGCGGGCAGCGTCTGTCGAAGGTCCGGATGGAGGCCGAGGAGATCGCGTTTCAGGTCAAGCGCGGGGTGACCACCGCCCGCGAGGTGGCGAACGGGTTCAAGTTCACTCTGGCGGAAGCCCCCGAGGGCGACAACGGCAAGTACCTGATCACCGAGGCGGTGCACTATTTCCGCCCGTCGTCGTCCCAGCGGATCGACCCCGGTCGGCAGGACCGTGACCGCGAAGACCTGACTTATCCCGAAGAAATGGATAAGATGGACTACTGCTGTTACTTCGGATGCATTCCCGAGGCGATCCAGTACCGCGCCCCTCTCGAGACGACTTGGCCCGAAATCGCGGGTCTGCACACGGCCATCGTGGTCGGCCCGTCGGGCGAGGAGATCTACACGGACGAACACGGTCGCATCAAGGTCCAGTTCCATTGGGACAGGGAAGGCAGCAACGACGAAAACTCCTCCTGCTGGGTCCGTGTGGCGACGCCGTGGTCCGGCAAGGGCTGGGGCATGGTCGCGATCCCGCGGATCGGGCAGGAGGTCGTGATCCAGTTCGAGGAAGGCAATCCGGACCGGCCGATCTGTACCGGGATGCTGTGGAACGAAGACACCAAGCCGGCCTTCAAGTATCCCGACAACGCCACCGAACTCGGGATCCGGACCAATTCGTCCAAGGGCGGCAACGCCGACCAGGAATACAACGAACTGATGTTCGATGATAAGATGGGCGAGGAGAAGATGCGCGTTCAGGCGCAGAAGGACCATCAGTTCCTGATCAAGAACAAGTCGGTGCTGACCATCGGGCTGGACGAGGTGGATGCCGGAGCTCATGACGAGGACGGAAGCCTGAGCGAGGTGATCCGCAACCACGTGACCCGCACGATCCAGGAAGGCAGCCACTACCTGACGATCCAGCAGGGCGACGAGGAATTCAAGATCGAGACCGGCAGCCAGACCATCGAGATTGAGACCGACAAGACCCAGACGATCCAGCAGAACTACTCGACCACGATTGCCCAGGGCGACCATACGACCGAGGTGAGCATGGGCAATTTCACCAACGAGGTGAGCCAGGGCAACCACGAGACCACGGTGTCGATGGGCAACCTGACGGTCGATGTCTCGATGGGCAAGATCACGATGGAGGCCATGCAGTCGATCGAGCTGAAGGTCGGGGCGAACTCGATCAAGATCGACCAGACCGGCGTGACCGTCAAAGGAACGATGATCAAGGTTCAGGGCACGGCCATGGCAGAAGTGAAATCGCCCATGACCACGGTCAAGGGCGACGGGATGCTGACCCTGAAGGGCGGCATCACCATGATTAACTAGAAGGGGGGAAGGGACGATGAGCGAACGTTTCAAAGGTCTTGTCAAGCTGCCCAAGGAGCCGGCAGCCAAGCTGCTGTCGCAGGCGAACATCCTGATCAAGACCCCGTTGCTGGCCCCCGCCAGCGCGGCGCCCGAACAGGTGCTGACCGAACTGGAGTCCAAGAAGGCCTGGTTCGACCTGCTGCTGGTGATGGCCGTGCTGCTACCCCCGCGCGAGCGGGTGTGGTGGGCCTGCCTTGCCGCGCGCGATTACATCGGTCCCAAGTCGCCCGCAGACCCCCAGCCGCTGACCGCGTCCGAGGCCTGGGTGTTCAAGCCGACCGACGAGAACCGCGACGTGGCGCGGCACAGCCTCGACAACGCCTATGTCGATGATGATACGACCAATTGTGCGAATGCGGTGGTCTATTCCGATGGCACATTGGGGCCCGGTGACCTGGCCCAGTATCCGGCTCCGGCCGGGGCCGCGGAACTCCATGCCTACGCTATGAATATGGTGGCGCTCAACATGCTCTCTGATAAGTTTGATGCGCAGATACAACTTATGATCGACCGGGCGGTGGATATCGCCCGGGGCGGCAATGGCCATGTGAAGCCCGCCAAAGAGCTCGAGGGAGAAGTCTGATGGGAATGCCGCAAGCACGCTTGGGCGACATGTGCGGCTGCTGTGTGCCAGCACCGCCGCCGGCCCCGCCGGTGCCGCCTCCGGGCGCGCCGCTGCCGATTGCCATGGTGGGGGCGCCAACCGTTCTCGTGGGCAAGAAGCCCGCGGCCCGGGTGACCGACCAGCACGTCAGCGGCACCGGTCCGCACCCCATCGTCAAGGGCTCCATGACCGTCATGATCTCGTCCTTGCCAGCGGCGCGGATCATGGACAACGCGGCCTGTGGGGGCATGGTCGTACTGGGTGAATTCACCGTGCTGACGGGAGGATGACGCGCACGCAATGCCCGTAACTTTGAAGTTTCAGTCGTCCGGGACCGTTCCCGGAAATGGCCGCCCCGTAAGCATGCAGGGCGGCAGCCTGACCGTAGGACGCGGTCCGGCGAATGACCTCGTGCTGCCCGACCCCGACCGCCTGCTGAGCAAGAACCACTTCGTCATCGAGGATCACAACGGCAACGTGGTGATCGTCGACCTGTCGACCAACGGCACCTTCCTGAACTATTCCAAGATCCCGCTGGGCAAGACGCCGACGCCGCTGAACAACGGCGACGTTCTGGCGCTGGGCTCTTACGAGCTGGTGGTCGAGATCAGCAACACCGTGCCCGACATGGACGACCTGCTGGCCCCCGCGCCGATGGGCTCCGCCTCGCACGGGGACGCGAGCCGCGCGCCCGATCCGCTGGCCCTGCTGGACGATGCCGGGCCCGAGGGCGATTTCCTCGACAACCTGCTGGGCCCCGAGAAGCCGGTCGGCCCCTCGCAGTTCAAGGCAAGCGACCCGATCGACGACCTGCTGCCACCGCTGGGCGAGGACGAGGACCCGTTCTTCCAGAAGCCGAGTGACGGGCGCGAGGGTGAGGGCGCCAGCCTGCCGTCGCACAACCCCTCGGCGCATGACGCATTCCGCCCGCAAAGCTCGGGCGGCGGTCAGAACCTGATCCCGGACGACTGGGACGACCTGCTGGACGGGATCGGCGAGACGCAGCAGCCGCCCAAGGCTGCCCCGCCGCCGCCCGCGGCCGAGCCGGTGCGCCGTGAACCGCCGTCGATCCCGCCGGAAGACGATTTCCTTGCCGCTCCGGCCGAGGAGCCCGCCCCGCAACCGGCGCCCGAGACCCCACCGCCTGCTGCCGCGAGCACGCCCCCGGCGAGCCAGCCTGCGCCGGCCGTGCCCCAGACGGTGTCGCCGGCACAGGCCGACCTCGCCCGCGCCTTCCTCGATGGTGCCGGTGCGGAGGACCTGAAATTCGACGATGCCGAGCTGACCAACACCATGGCGCGCATGGGCCGGGTGATGAAGACGCTGGTCACCGGCCTGCGCGAGATCCTGATGACGCGCACCTCGATCAAGAGCGAGTTCCGCATCGAGCAGACGATGATCAGCGCGGGCGGGAACAACCCGCTCAAGTTCTCGATCAGCCCGGAACAGGCGGTCGAGGCGATGATCAAGCCTGCCACCAAGGGTTACCTCAGCCCCGAAACCGCCGCCGAACAGGCGTTGCAGGACATCAAGGCGCACGAGATCGCCATGGTGACGGGAATGGAGGCGGCCCTGAAGGGGGTGTTGCGAAAACTCGACCCCAAGGAACTTGAAGGCAAGATTGAGGTCAGCGGGGCGTTCGGCAGCCTTCTTAAGGGCAAAAAGGCCCGCTATTGGGAAGTCTACGAGAAGATTTATGCGGAAATTTCCGACCAGGCCGAGAACGATTTTCAGGACCTGTTCAGCCGCGAATTTGCGAGGGCCTACAAGGAGCAGCTCGACAAGCTGAAACGCTAGGCCCCATTGGAAGGAGAACTACGTGTCCTGGGACAGCAAGGTGCTTTGGACCGAGGGGTTGTTTCTGCAGCCCCACCATTTCCAGCAGGCGGATCGGTACACCGAGGCGCTGGTGGCCGGGCTTGCCCGCCGCATCCGGCCCTATGGCTGGGGTGTCACCGCCATGGAGATCGACGACGAGGTCCTCAAGGTGGGCCAGTTCGCACTCAAATCCGTCTCGGGCCTGACCCATGACGGCACGGTCTTCCGCGTGCCGATGACGGATGATCACCCGCCCGCGCTGGAGGTGCCGACGACGATCAAGGACTGCATCGTCTACCTGACCGTGCCTCAGCGGCGGCAGGGTGCGACCGAGGTCGACATGTCAGGCGCCGAGATGTCGGCAAGCCGCCTGCGTCCGACCGAGATCGAAGTGACCGACACCATGGGCCAGCAGAAAAAGCCCGTGGTGCTGGGCGTCGGCAAGATGCGCCTGCAGTTCGCGCTTGAGGTCGATGACCTTGCCGACAAGCTGGCGATCCCGGTGGCCCGGATCATCGAGGTGCGCTCGGACAAGGAGATCATCCTCGACAGCTCCTTTGTGCCCTCGTGCCTCGACGTCCGCGCTGCGCGCCCGCTGGAAGGGTTCCTGCGCGAACTCGAAGGGCTGCTCCAGCACCGCATGACCGCGCTGTCTGGCCGTCTGGCCGAGAGCGGCAGTGCCCGCGGCGCCGCCGAGGTGCAGGATTTCATGCTGCTGGCCGTGGTCAACCGGATGCTGCCGGTGGTGCGGCACCTGACCCAGATCGAGAACCTGCACCCCGAGGAATTCTTCCGCACCTGCGTCGGGCTGGCGGGCGAGCTTTCGGTGTTCATGTCGCAGGACAAGGAGGCGCCGGTCTTTCCGCCCTACGAGCATGACAACCTCAGCATCTGCTTTGCCCCGGTGATCCGGGTGCTGCGCCAGTACCTCAGCTCGGTGCTGGAACAGACCGCGATCCCGATCAAGCTGGAAGAGCGCAAGTACGGCATCAGCGTCGGCATCATCGCCGACCGCAAGCTGCTGGGCAACGCGGGCTTTGTGCTGGCGGTGAACGCCGATATCCCGAGCGAGGACGTCCGCCGCCACTTTTCCGGCCAGTGCAAGATCGGGCCGGTCGAGGAGATCCGCCAGCTGGTCAACTCGGCCCTCCCTGGGATCACGCTGCGCCCGCTGCCGGTGGCGCCGCGGCAGATCCCCTATCATTCGGGTGTGGTCTATTTCGAACTCGACGCGGCCAGCCCCTACTGGAGCAAGATGACCACCTCGGGCGGGATCGCCGTGCACGTCTCGGGTCAGTACCCGGGGCTCAAGATGGAGCTGTGGGCGATCCGCAACAGCTAAGGATGGGAAGAAGCCATGTCTGACAACGACCCGTTCGCGGAACCAGATGACACCGACAAGACGGTGATCCGGCCCAATCCCGGCGGACGCCGCGGGGGCGGCGGCGCCATGTCCGCGCCGAGCCAGGCCGTGGCACAGGCCCCTGCCGATCCGCTTGATCCGCCCGAGCCATCGGTCTCGGCCTATGGCGTCCCGCAATCGAACGCACCGCGCCCGGCCGCGTCGCGCGGTGCGCCGCAGGCCCAGATGGCGATGACCGGGATGAACCAGCTGACCGCCTGCGCGGCGCCGCTGTTCTCGCTGATTTCGCGCATCCGCAACCGGGCCCAGCACATGGACCCCGACAAGCTGCGCCAGTCGGTGGTGAGCGAGGTGCGCGAGTTCGAGAACCGCGCGCTGCAGGCCGGGATTCCGGCGCAGACCGTCAAGGTCGCGCGCTACGCGCTCTGCGCCACGCTGGACGATGTCGTGCTGAACACGCCGTGGGGCGGGCAATCGTCCTGGGGCCTGCAATCCATGGTCGGCACCTTCCACCGCGAGACGGTGGGCGGCGACCGCTTCTACGACCTGCTGGCACGGCTCGAGAAGGAGCCGGGCAACAACATCGACATGCTTGAATTCCTCTATATGTGCATGTCGCTGGGGTTCGAGGGCCGTCTGCGCGTCGAACAGGGCGGACCGGAAAAGCACCTGCAGATCCGCGGCGCGCTGGCCCGGATCATCCGCAACCAGCGCGGCCCGCTGGAACACGATCTCTCGCCCAACTGGGAAGGCCTCAAGAAACCGTTCAAGGCGCTTTCGGCCTGGCGGCTCGTCTGGATCGCGCTCGGCGTGACGGCGACGCTGCTCACGCTCGAATTCCTCGGGCTGTCCTATGCGCTCTCCAAGCAGACCGAGCGCCTTGTGGGGCAGCTCTCGGTCATCGACACCGGCCCGGTGGCGCAACTGCTGCGCCGGGCTCCGCCGCCGCCACCGCCGCCGCCCGCGCCCACGGCGCAGGATCAGCTGAGAAAGGTCGAGGGGTTCCTTCAGCCCGAGATCGACGACGGCATCGTCGAGGTCTTTGGCAAGGGGAACACGCTGATCATCCGGCTGACCGGCTCCAACATGTTCGGGTCGGGTTCGGATGACCTGCAGGCCGCATTCGAGAACCCGGTGCGCCGGGTCGCCGAGGCGCTGAACGACGAACCGGGACCGGTGATCATCGTCGGGCATTCCGACAACGTGCCGATCCGCTCGGCGCGGTTCCCGTCGAACATGGCCCTGTCGCTGGCCCGCGCCAAGTCGGTGATGGCGGGCATCGCCAAGGCCTTTGACGATCCGTCGCGCCTCTCGGCCGAGGGACGGGCCGACAAGGAACCCATCGCGGACAACGCGACAAAGGAAGGCCGGGCCAAGAACCGGCGGATCGAGGTAGTGCTGGTGCGGGAGAGTGATCAATGATCCGGATGGTTCTTCGTTGGTTCCGGTCGATCTATTTCGCCCTGTTCTTCGTCGGGGCGGTGCTCTGCGTCGCGACCTGGTTCTTTGCGCCGTTCATCGGCAGCGACGAATGGCGCCCCTTTGGCAGCATCACCTCGCGCATCGTGACGATGGCGATCATCGCGGTGCTGTTCCTGTTCATCATGGGGCTGATCTTCTTCCTGCGCCGCCGCAAGGCCAAGAAGATGACCGAAGAGATCGCCGAGGCGACCGAGACCGTCGAGGACGACATGGTCTCGGAGGAAATCGGCGAGCTGCGCGGCAAGTTCAAGACGGCCATTGCCGAGCTGCGCAAGTCGAAGAACGGCAAGAAGAGCCTGAACGAACTACCGTGGTACGTGATGATCGGGCCGCCGGGTGCGGGCAAGACCACGGCCATCGTGAACTCGGGCCTCCAGTTCCCGCTGGCCGACAAGCTCGGCAAGGCCGCGATCGGCGGCGTGGGCGGGACACGCAACTGCGACTGGTGGTTCACCAACGAGGCGGTCCTGATCGACACCGCCGGGCGCTATACCACGCAGGAAAGCGACGCCGAGGCGGACAATGCGGCGTGGATCGGCTTTCTCGGGCTGCTGAAGAAGTACCGCAAGCGCCAGCCGATCAACGGCGCCATGATCGCCATCTCTCTCTCGGACCTGTCCCTGCAGGACGAGATGACGCAGAAGGCCCATGCCCAGGCCGTGCGCCGCCGCCTGAACGAGCTGCGCGAGAAGCTGGGCGTCCGTTTTCCGGTCTACGTGCTGTTCACCAAGGCCGACCTGATCGCAGGCTTTACCGAGTTCTTCGACGATCTCGGCAAGGAAGACCGTGAACAGGTCTGGGGCTTTACCCTGCCGCTGGAAAAGGCCAAGTCCGAACAGCCGCCGGTTTCGGCCTTTGACGAGGAATTCGCCAAGCTGCTGGGGCAGCTCAACGCGCAGTCGCTGGAAAAGCTCCAGCGCGAGACCGACCAGCAGCGCCGGGCGCTGGTGGCGGGTTTCCCATCGCAGGTGGCCTCGGTGCGCGGCGTGGCGCGGGATTTCCTGAACGAGGTGTTCCAGGACAACCGGTATGAAAGCCGCCACATGCTGCGCGGCGTCTACTTCACCTCCGGGACGCAGGAAGGCACGCCGATCGACCGCCTGATGCTGAACATGGCGCAGACCTTCGGCATCGGCCGTCAGGCCATCGGGTCGGGCCACGGCAGCGGGCGCTCGTACTTCCTGACCCGCCTGTTCGAAACCGTGATCTTCAACGAGGCGGGGCTGGTCTCGGCCGACGACAAGGTCGAACGCCGGTATCGCTGGACCCAGCGGGTCGCCGTTGCGGCGACCGTGCTGATCGCCGTGGCGATGGGCGCGCTCTGGGTGCGCAGCTACCTTGGCAACTCCGACCTGATCAGCGAGGCCGAACAGCGCGTGGGCGCCTACCAGCAGGCGGCGACGACCCTGCCGCCCAGCCCGGTCGGCGATACCGATCTGCCGCCCGTGGTCGCCGCGCTGAACGAGTTGCGCGACATGCCGACCAACCCGGTGCTGAACGATCCGGACCCGGAACTGCGGGTGCGCTATGGTCTCTACCAGGGCGAGGTCATCGGCACGCAGGCGGCGCAGACCTACCGCGCGGCGCTGAACCAGCGGTTCCTGCCCCGGCTGCTCTTGCGGCTGGAAGAGCAGATGACCGCCAACATGCAGAACCCTGAGCTGCTGTACGAAGCGCTCAAGATCTACCTGATGCTGGGTCTGCAGGGGCCGATGAACCCCGACCTCGTCAAGGAATGGATGCAGATCGACTGGGAAATCTCCTATCCCGGCGTGGTCCGGCAGGAACTGCGCGACGACCTCGCCGACCATCTCGACGCGCTGCTGGCCCAGCCGATGGAGGAGGTCGCGCTCAACGGTCCGCTGGTCGAGCGGGTGCAGGGCATCCTGACGGAACTGCCGCTGGCCCAGCGGGTCTACAACGGCATCATCAATTCCAGTGCAGCCACGGCCCTGCCGAAATGGCGGATCACCGAAAAGGGCGGCCCTGCTGTCACCCGGGTGCTGGTCCGCAACTCCGGCAAGCAGCTGAACGACGGGATCGAGGGCATCTACACCTACGATGGCTTCAACGACGTGTTCCTGCCCGAGGCACTGGGTGTCGCCGAGCGGGTCCGCAGCGAGGCATGGGTGCTGGGCGAACGCGGTGAGGACATCCAGACCGAGGGCGCGCTGCTGGCGTTGAGCCGCGACGTGCTGGACCTCTACTACAACGATTTCATCGGGCGCTATGACGGCCTGCTGGCCGATATCGACATCATCCCGATGGAGAGCCTCAGCCACGCGGTTGAGGTGACCAACGTGCTGTCCGGTCCGACCTCGCCCATCGTCAACCTGCTGACCGAGATCGAGAAGGAAACGCGGCTGACCGAGGAACGCGGGCTGGTCAACACCGGCGAGCTGGGCAAGGCGGGGCAGGCGATCGCGGGCATCGAGTCGCGCTCTAACCTGTCGATCCAGGGCCAGATCCTGCTGGAGGCGCTCACCAGCACCGTCACCTCGTCGAGCGGCGAGCAACCGAAGCCGCCGGGGGCCTACGTCGAAGACCGTTTCGACTGGCTGCACCAGCTGGTCCTGCGGCCCGAGGGGCAGCCCTCGCAGCTTGACGGGCTGATGGGCCTGCTGACCGAGGTCTATCAGGAGCTCAACAAGATGAGCTTCAGCGGCGTGTCCTCGGGAGGTGAGAGCGGCCAGGCGCTGTTGCAGTTCCAGCAGGCCGCCGCGCGTGTCGACGGGCCGCTGGAACGCTGGGCCAAGCAGATCACCACGGGCTCGTCCGGGATCACCTCGGACAGCACCCGCGCCTCGATCAACGCCCGCTGGCAGGCCAACGTCCTGCCCTTCTGCGAGCAGGCGCTGGAGAACCGCTATCCGTTCAACAAGCGGGCCGGGGCTGACGTGGCGATGGCCGACTTTGCCAAGCTCTTCGGTCCGGCCGGGCTGATCGACAACTTTTTCAACGAGAGCCTGTTGAAGCATGTCGATACGCGGACCCGCCCGTGGACGTGGAAGACGGTGAACAACGTCGACCTAGGCATCAGCCAGCAGGTGCTGGAGCAGATGCAGAACGCGGCCGAGATCCGGGATGCCTTCTTTGGCGGCAACCCGACGCCGCTGGTCCAGTTCCAGATGACCCCAGAGGCGCTGGATCCCAAGGCCAAGTCGGTCTCGCTCCAGATCGACGGCCAGTCGGTGGACTTTGCCCATCGCGGCGGCCAGCCGGTGCCGGTCGCGGTCAACTGGCCGGGCGGCGTGGGCTTTGCCCAGATCCAGTTCGAGCCGGACAAGAAGAACACCGAAAGCACGCTGCGGCGCGACGGGCCCTGGGCCTGGTTCCGCCTGCTGGACGCAGCCGAGGTGCGCCGCACCAACGTCTCCGACCGCAAGCGGGTGATCTTCAACGTGGGCGGGCGCATCGCGATCTTCCAGATGCAGTCGGGATCGGTCCTGAACCCCTTCGCGCTGCCCGCGCTTGCCAACTTCGCCTGTCCGAAGTCGATGTGATGACAGGCGGGTTCGGCGCATTCGGCAAGATGCCGTCGGTGGGAGACTTCTTCCGGATCAACCTTCCGGCGGCCTTCGTCACCGCGTGGGACACGTGGATCCAGGGCGCGATGCTGCAGGTGCAGGGCGTGCTTGGCCCCGATTGGGACCAGCACTACATGACCGCGCCAATCTGGCGGTTCAGCCTCGCGGCCGGGCTCTGCGGACAGCAGAAGATGCTGGGCGTTCTCATGCCCTCGGTCGATCGCGTCGGGCGCCGGTTCCCGCTGACACTCGCTACCGCGGTCACCACTCCGGGGCCCGCGCAGCTTGACCACTTCAACGAGGCGGAGCTGTTTCACCGCCTCGAAGACCTCGCGCTTGACGCTCTCGAAGACGGCATGACCCGTGACGCGATCGAGGAACGTCTTGCCGGTATTCCATCCCCCGAATTCCGCGCAGCGGCGCCCGTGCGCCGGGCGGGGAATACGCTGGTTCTGACGCAGGCCGCCCCGGGCGGGTTCCTGCCTGAGCTGGCGTCAGGCCTGCTTGCAGGCACGCAGTCCGCGCCTAGTATCTGGAGCGCGGTAGTTAACGATGTACCGAGGTTGATGATTTGCGATGGCTTACCCGAGGGACCGGAGGCGCAAGGCCTCTTTCAGCTCAATGCCCCGATCTGGAGCGAGGCACGTCCGGTATGAATGAGCTCAACTCCTACCGCTACAACGCGAAGACCCACGTGGGTCTCAAGCGCAAGGTCAACGAGGACTCGATCCTCGCCCTGCCGCAGCACGATATCTGGATGGTCTCGGACGGGATGGGAGGGCACGCCGCGGGCGATTATGCCAGCCGCCTCGTCGCGGACTCGGTGGCGATGATCCCGGCGGATCTGGGTCCGACCGACCGGATGCACGCCCTGCGGCAGGCAATCCAGCAGGCGCACCGCATTATCCTTCAGGAATCCGAGGATCGCGGGCGCGGCGTCATCGGCGCGACGGTGGCCGCCCTGATGATAGCGAACGGTCACTTCGTGGCGCTCTGGGCCGGTGACAGCCGCATCTATCGGCTGCGCGACGGCGAGATCGAGATGCTGACGACCGACCATTCGGCGGTCGCGGCGCTGGTGATGGCGGGCCAGATGTCCTGGGACGAGGCCGAACAGCACCCGCAGTCGAACGCGATCACCCGCGCGGTCGGCGTCGGGGACGAGCTGGAACTCGACAAGGTGCGGGGCGAGACGCGCTCGGGCGATCGCTACCTGATCTGCTCGGACGGCCTGACCAAATACGCGACGTTCAACATCCTCAAGTCCGCGCTGTTGAAGTTCCCGATCGAGACCGTGTCGGACGAGTTGATCCATATCGCCCTGACCGGGGGCGGGGGCGACAACATCTCGGTGATCGTGGTCGACGTGCTCTAGCCGCCGGTCATGCGGCGGGTCTTCTCGACCGCTGCCTCAAGTCCCCGGGCAATGTTGTCCGACAGGGGCGAATCCTCCATCGCCAGCAGACCCGCTGCGGTGGTGCCGGCATAGTCGATCATCGCCGTGACCTGCTCTGCCGGTGTCTCGGCCTCGTCTGCAAGCATGACGCCCCCCGACAGAAACAGCTGCCGCACCGCGCGGTCGGCGATGGTGGGTTCGATCCCGCTGGCGACGGCATAGTCGGTGACGCAACGGGCAAAGTAGGCGACGAAGCCCGGAACCGGCCCGGTGATCGCCGTGAAGTGGGCGATGTGGTCCTCGTTCCCGATCTCGTCCTCCAGCCCGATGGCGCCGAGGACGGCGGACACCCTCTCGCGGTCTGCCGCCGTGACCGCGTCGGCGGCGATCCACGGCGAATAGGCAAGGCGCCGGGCCGCAGCCGGGCTGCTCATCGCACGGACGACGCGGGGCGAGCCGGTGATGTCATGCAGGGTCGCCAACGGAACGCCGGCCATCACGGAGACGAAGAGCTTGTCCGAGCGGGCAATGCCCAGCGATGGAACCTGGGCTGGCGGTACACTGAGGAGGATGGTGTCGCAGGCCTCGACCAGCGTGTCGTTGTAGCGGGTCACGGTGAACCCCGCGTGGTTCCCGATCTCGGGGGCCTGACCGCTTCGGTTGGAAATCCAGAGATCGCTGGCAACAAGGGCGCCGGAGTCGAGCAAGCCCTGTGCGATGGCGCGGCCGAGCATTCCCGAGCCGCCGATCAGACCAACCGTGCCGATATCTGTCATGTCACCCCTTCCGGTCGCGGATCACCGCGCCGGATCAGGGTTTCGCGGTGACCAGTATCTTGCTGTCCAGCGACAGGATACTCGCATCGTTGCTCTGGGCAAACTTCTGCAGCGCCTCGGCGTAGCCCGAGGCGGACTCCGACGTCGGGCGCATCCCGTCGAACAGCGGCTTTGACGAGTGCAGCACGATCACCTTGCTCTTGCCCAGCGTGGAGTCGTCCACGCGGAAGGCCAGACCGCCGTTCTGTGCGGATTCCTTCAGGTCAAAGGCGACGCGGACCTTTACCGGCCCTGTGCGGCCATCGCGCAGGTCGGCCACCGCGTTGTCCTGCCGGTTCAGGTTGGGCAGCAGGTGAAAGACGTTGCCCGACACGTCGAGGATCGAGACCGAGAGGAACCCGTCGGTGACATCCGCGGGCAGGTCCACGTCGATCACCGGGTTCTCACCCACGAAGAAGCGACCCGAGGGGTTCGCTTCGTTGCGGTCGCCCACGATGAAGGAAATGTCGATATCGCTCGCCGGGGCGTTGGGCAGGTGGCTCTCGATCAGGCAGAGCGTGGGGTTCAGGACGTCGACGTCGATCACCACGTCGCGGTCCCCGGCCTGGGCGCGCAGGGCATCGAACAGGCGCACGCGGGTTGCGGTCTCGGCGACCTTGCCGGTGATGGTCACCGGGACGCCGGGGCCGTAACCGGTGGCCGGGGCCTTGGGCTGGGCCAGCGGGCCGCAGTCGGCGAATTCGCTCAGCGTCCGGTCCACCTGCGCGGCGGCAAGGAACACCGGGACAAAGTCGATCTTGGCGCCGCCTTCCAGCGCGCCGGGCAGGTCGGACCCGATGGCGGCCATGATCCGCTTCTGCTGGTCCTCATCCGGGGTCGAGCCGGTGACCTGCGCGCGGTTGCCCCGGATCGAGAGGCGCCATTCCGGCAGTTCGTCGATCTGGTCCACCGTCTGCATGACGTCATCGGCCCAGCTGTCGGCGATCTCGCCCGAGGCGAGCGTCAGGTCGGCCTCGCCGGACTGGCCAGTGATCAGGTCGCCCAACTGCTTCTGCATCGCTTCGCTCGGCACGTTGCCGAGCGCGCTCGGCGCGCCGCCCTCGGGCTTGGCGATCAGCAGGGTATAGGGCTCGGCGACCGGCAGGGCCGGACCCAGCACCGTGTCGAATGCGCCGGAGAAGTAGCCGCCGGCACCGGCTGCCGCCAGCAGCACCACCGCGACCCCGGCAAGCAGCGGCGTCCGCGACTTGCGCTGGGGCTCCTGCGCCACCGGCGCCGCCGCAGGCTGCGGTTGGGGCTTGGGCGGTACCGAGGACTGGGGTGCAGGCACCTCGGTCTCGGGTTTGCGCGGGGCCAGCGAGATGACGGTACGGTCATCGTCGAAGTCGTCGTCCGCCCCGGCGGCCCGGGGATTGTCGAGAAAGGCCAGAACATCGGCCGCGCTGGCCAGCCGGTTGTCCGGGTTCGGCTCGGTCATGCGGTCGATCAGCGTCTTCAGCGGCTCCGGCACGCCCTCGGTGTCCAACGGCAGGCTCTTGCGCTGGACCACTTCCATCGGGTTCTTGCCGATGTTGGGCGGCGCGCCCCGGAAGTTGGCCAGCAGCAGCGCCCCCAGCGCGTAGATGTCCGAGCGCGCGTCGGTCTGGCCGTTCAGCTGCTCGGGCGCGGCATAGGCGTATTTGCCCGCGAACTCGTTGCCGACGATCGTCTCGGCCCCGGGGTTGGTATCCTTGGCGATGCCGAAGTCGATGATCACCGCCTGCGCCGGGTCGCCATTGCGCAGGATGATGTTGTCGGGAGAGAGGTCGCGGTGGACGATGTTGCGCTTGTGCGCCGCCTGCAACCCGCCCGCCACGCGACGGCAGACGGTCATCAGGTCATCGGCCGACATCGGCCCTTCCTTCAGCCGCTGGTCCAGCCCCGGACCCTCGACATAGTCCATCATCAAATAGACCTGCCCGGTGGGCGTGCGGCTGCACTCGGAATAGCGCACCACCGCCTCGTGGCGGATGTCGCGGATTTCCTCTTCGCGGGTCAGGAGGACAAGGTAGTCGTCGTTGCCGGTGAACTCGGACTTCAGCACCTTCAGAGCCATCAGGCGCCCGGAGATCTCGCTCCGGGCCTTGTAGACGTCCGAGGTGCCGCCGCGGCCCAGCAAGGCCTCGATCCGGTAAGTATTGTTCAACAGCTCACCGGGCTGAAAGGCGTCGCCGGGGCGCGATTCAATCATGCGGATGCTCCAGCGGTCGTTTCATCCCGGGCAGGCCCGGAGCTTAGCCCAGGGCCTGGAATTCGACGCGGCGGTTCACATCTGCCCGCGGGTCGGTTGCGTCGAAGGGCGCGGATTCACCAAGGCCGACGGCTTCCAGCCGGTTGGCATCGATGCCGCAGTCGCTGACCATGTGACGCTTGACCTCTTCGGCGCGCAGCAGCGACAGGCGCTGGTTGTACTCGGCGCTGCCCGAGCTGTCGGTGTGGCCGATGATCTGGAACACCGAGACGTCGACGTCCTGCATCACCTGGCAGAGCGTCGCCAGCTTTTCCTTCTGGTCGTCGCGCAGCGTGGCGCTGTCGAAATCGAATTTGATCTGCACGTTGACTTGGTCGGCCTGGTCGACGGCGTTGTAAGCGGCCGGGGTGGTCGGTGCCACGGTGGTCGCGGCGGCTGTGTCGGAACTGGCCTGCTGCGACGACGGAACGATGACCAGCCCGCGGGTCTTCTGCTTCTTGAACGCCTCGGTAATCTGTTCGGCGGTCATCTGATCGGCAGTCTGGGACATTGCACCGGCGGGCAGGGCAACCACAAGAGCGACGGTCAGAGAATTGGCGATGAGCCTGGTAAAACGGACCATGGTTCGCTTTCCCCTTTTATCCATTTGGGTTACGTATCAAGTCTATACCCTCAGTGTATACGTCACAACGGAATTTGATTCAGTGAACTGCGTCACAAACCCCAAAATTTCGAGCTGAGCCGTTTGGGCCACTCACCGGGGTCCGGGGCGACCGGAACGCGAAACAATCCGGGGGCTGGGGGAGAGAAAGGGCAGAGAATGCGATTTGTACCGGCCATCATCATCGCCGTCGCGCTGGTTCTGGCACCCGTGATCTGGGTGCTGCTCAGCTATTTCCTGGCAGAAGAGGACTTTCAGGGGTCGGCAGTCGATTCTGGGGCCCGTATCGAGATCGAGGTTCTGCGCCAGCAGGTCGAGGACCTGCAGGAACGCCTGTCATCGCTGGAGACAGAGGTCGCCCGCCTGCCTTCGGGCGGTGCGGGCGGCGGGTTTCAGGTAGACCCCAACGACGAGGACGCGGTGCTGAACAGCGGCCCGAACAGCATCCTGAATGCCTATGCGCAGGTCGTGCTGATCGCCGGGCGGACCGAGGTGAACCGCGGGCTGGAGGTGGCCGGCCCCGACTACCTCGAAGCGAAGCTGGGGCGCCCCCGCGAGGTGCTGACCGATACCTGCGAGCCGATGACCAACGAGGCGCTGAAATCCAAGCTGGTGCTGACCCAGGTCGGCCCGATCATGGTGAACATGCTGGAACCGGCGGTCGAGTCGCTGCGCCGAGTCTTTGCCAATGTCGAGCGCGCCGACCCCGACCTCTACGCCCGCATCAACACCTCCGGCTCGCTCTGCGTCCGCCGCATCCGGGGTACGGTGGACCGGCTCTCGACCCACAGCTACGGGCTGGCGGTGGATCTCAACATCGACGGGCAGCTCGACAACTTCACCGATGGCAAGACGCAGCTGGGCCTGACCATCCTCGCCGACTTCTTCCACGCCGAGGGCTGGGTCTGGGGCGCGGGGTTCCGGCGCGAGGACAGCATGCATTTCGAGATCAGCCGCCGCCAGTTGGACGAATGGCTGGCCGCCGGCCTGCTCTGAGCGGCGGCGAGTGGGTGTAGTTCAACCGAGATTAACAGCGCCTCCTGCCCGGAGCGCAGGCAGTGGCGCTCGGCACTAGGTGGCAGTCTGGCCTTGGCACGAATACGGGGCTTGCAGGGGGCGCTGCCCCCTCTTGGCCCTGTGGGCCAATTCACCCCCGGGATATTTCGGACCCAAAGAAGGACGGCGGTTGTCTATTCGGTCAGGCCGTAGGCGAGGCGGATGCTCTTCTTGGTGCCGGGGCCGAAATCACCGTCGATGGCGCCGGCGTAGAGCTCGTGGGTCTTGAGCTGTTCCTGCAGCGCCTTGCGGGTCTCTGCGGTGAACATGTTGGGCCGGTCGCTGAGCAGGTTCAGCACGTCGGAACTGCCCGAGCGCAGAGCCTCGTAGAGGTAGCGCGCGGCGTCCTGCGGGCCCTTGGAGGGCACCAGCCCATCGTCGATCAGGGCGGCGAAGTTGAACTGGGCTTGGGGATGGCGCAGGTCGGCGGCGCGCTCGAAGAACTCCAGCGCGACCTTGGGATCGGCGGGGAGGCCGAGGCCGCCCTGGTAGTGCAGGAAGCCGAGGTCGTTGATCGCGTCGGCGAAGTCCTGGGTGGCCGCGGCCCGGTAGAGGGCGAGCGCGCGGGGTTCGTCTCGAGGGACGCCGGTGCCGCGCTCGTAGAGCTTGGCCAGTTCGAACTGGGCCTCGGGCGAGCCGGCATCCGAGGCGCGCTGGAGGAACTTCACCGCCTCCTGCGGGTCGAACCGGCCCTCGTTGGGGTTGAGGCGCATGTAGGCGAGACCCAGCATCGAGCGGGTGTCGCCGAGGTCGGCGAGGGCGAGGAGCTGTTCCTCCTGGTCGGGCTTGATCGCCGCCCAGGCGTCCGGGGCGTCCTTGCCGGTGACGCTGTCCTGCCCCTCGGCCGGGCCGGCGAGGTAGAAGGGCACGCCGGTCAGCGAGCCGTAGGTGTGCGGCTCCTGCAGGTTGTTGGTCATCTTGAGCACGCGGTCCCGGACCTGGCGGAACATCAGCGAGATCTCGAGCCCCGGTTGCACCATGGTTTCCATCAGGGCGGTGGCGAAGGGGCTGTTCTGGCCGGTGCCGTCGAGCGCGACCTGCCCGTCCTTGGCGGCAAAGGCCACCAGCGTGCCGCGGTCGGGGTCGGCGGCGGCCAGGCCGCCTGCGCCCTCGGTGTTGCGGGCGATGTTGCCGGACTGGTCGAGCTGGATCAGGTCGCCCAGCGGGTTGTCACGGCAGCTGTCGAGGATCACGATGCGCATCTTGCGGGCGTGTTCGACGGCGGTGAGCAGCTGCTTGAGCGAGATCGACTGGCGCTGGACGTCCTGGTTGGACGAGACCTTGGCGTCGACCGGGATCAGGAAGTTCTCGCCCTGCACCTCGACCCCGTGACCGGCGAAGTAGATCAGCGCGAGATCGGCGGTTTCCGAGCGGAAGGCGAAGTCGTCGAGCAGCTGGTGCATCTGCTCGGAGGTGGCGTCGAGCGAGAGGGTGACGTCGAAGCCGATGCTTGACAGGGTATCGGCCATGGCGGCGGCATCATGGCGCGTGTTCTCGAGCGGTTCGATGGTCTGGTAGGCGCCTTGGCCCAACACCAGCGCGACCCGGTCGGAGGCCGCCGAGGCCGCGCCGGAAACGACGCAGAATGCCAGAAGGGCGATGAGTCTTACCGCCGTACCCATGTTGGTATCCTGATTGCAAACGCCTGAATTTTCTTGGTCCATTCTAGCCAAGCCACATGCGAAACAAAACACACGAAATCGGGCGTGTCTGTGACCTGGATCGCTCTTGCAGGGGGGCGGAACCCGCCTTCGTCACATGCCGTCGACGTTGGCGCGCATGGTCCGCATCACCTTGAGGAACACCTCGAGGTCCTGCGGGGCGACCCCTTCGACCAGCCGGGATTCACGTTCGAGCGCGACGTCCAGCAGCTTGTCGTGGAGGGCCCATCCGGCTTCGTTCAGTTCCAGCGACTTGCGTCGCGGGTCGCTGGGCGAGGGGGTGGCGATGAGCAGGTCAAGCTGGTCGAGCTTGTTGATCGCCCGGCTGACCGCGCCCTTGTCGAGCGCGATGATCTCGCAGATGCGCGAGGCCGGGACGCCTGGTTCGGTCGCGATCCATGACAGGACGCGCCACTCGGTGACCCCGATGCCGAACTCGTTGAGGTACTGGGCCGAGGCGCCGCGGGACAGGGCGCTGTTCACCGAGGCGAAGTAGTAGGGCGCGTAGCCCCGGATGTCGATCACGGTGCGTCCGTCAGGGTTCTTCTGGACGGGTTCGGAGTGGCGCCGGGCCGGGCCTGCGCCGGAGGGATGGGGCATGCGCTGGTTCATCTCGGTTCAATCTGGGTCGGGTCGGTCGAATAATCCTGCCTTGACCCGTGCAAGTATGCGCCGGGCCGCCCGATAATTGCGGGCCAGGGGAAAATACGCCGAGAGCGGGCAGATTGAAAACCCCCTCGCACCGATCCTGTCGGGGACTGGTGCAAGGCTGCGCCAGCCCTAGTAGGGCAGGCCGACGTAGTTGCGGGCCAGCGCCGCCTGCGCCACGTCGCTTTCGCTCAGGTACGCGATCTCGGCCTGCTGCATCTTGAGGTCGAACTCGGTCTGTTCGGGGAAGCGGTGCAGCAGCGAGGTCATCCACCAGCTGAAGCGTTCGACCTTCCAGACCCGGGCCAGCGCCTTCTCGGAATAGCGCTCGATCCCCTCGTCGTCCTTGTCTTGGTAGTGCGAGAGCAGGCCGTGGTAGAGGTAGTGCACGTCCGAGGCGGCCGAGTTCAGACCCTTGGCGCCGGTCGGCGGCACGATATGGGCCGCGTCACCGCAGAGGAACAGGCGGCCCCAGCGCATCGGCTCGGTCACGAAGGAGCGCAGCGGGGCGATGGATTTCTCGATCGAGGGGCCGGTGACCAGCGCCTCGGCGGCTTCCTGCGGGATGCGGCGGCGCAGTTCGTCCCAGAAGGCCTCGTCGGACCAGGACTCAACCTTGTCGCTCAGGCTGCACTGGAGGTAGTAGCGGCTGAGATGTGGGTTGCGCATCGAACACAGCGCGAAGCCGCGGGACGAACTCGCGTAGATCAGCTCGTGGTTCACCGGCGGCGTTTCGGACAGGATGCCGAGCCAGCCGAAGGGATAGACCTTTTCGTACTCGGTCCGGACGGACTCGGGGATGGTCTTACGGCTGACCCCGTGGAACCCGTCGCAACCGGCGACGAAATCGCAGTCGAGGCGCTGCTCGCTGCCGTCCTTGACGTAGGTGACATAGGGCGCATCGCTGTCGGCGCCGTGAATTTCGACCCCTTCGACCTGGAAGATGGTCTGGGCACCGGCGGCTTCGCGGGCCTCGTAGAGGTCGCGGGTCACCTCGGTCTGGCCGTAGACGGTGACCGCGCTGCCCGCGTGCTTGCGGAAGTCGATGTGAACCTGGTCGTTGTCGTAGGACAGGATCGTACCGTCATGCAGCAGTGCCTCGCGCTCGAGGCGCGCGGAGACGCCCGCCTCGCGCATCAGGTCGACGAGGCCCTGTTCCAGCACGCCGGCGCGGATCCGGGACAGCACATGCGCCTTGGTCTGGCGTTCGAGGATCACCGCGTCGATGCCCTTGCGGTGCAGCAACTGGCCCAGCAGCAGGCCGGAGGGGCCCCCGCCGATGATGGCAACCTGAGTTCGCATGTCGTCCTCCCACTCGAATGCCGCCGGGCGACTCCGCCGGGGCGCCGCAAATCTGGCGGAAATGAGTTGACGTGTCAACTCTTTAGTTGTGAGAGAAGCCTGCTCCTGGCGCGATGGCCACCGCCGGAATGGGCCAAGCCCCTGCGCACAAAAGAAAAGGACGGCCCGAGGGACCGTCCTGAATTCTGCTGGATAAGCTGTCCGCCTGCGGCGATCTCAGCTCCAGGTGCCGGTGCCGAAGACCAGCTGGCCGAGATCCTTGCGCTTGAGACCGCGCTTGTCGAGCTCGGCGTCGCTCAGCGACATCAGGGCGTCAAGCTGGCTCAGCTTGGAGTCGGTGGTGAAGAAGTCGCGCAGGGAGGCGAAGGCGCCTTCGAGGAAGCTTTCGGTATGCGGTTCGGTCAGTGTAAATGCCATGTCATCCATCCTCGGTCGTCGTGATGCTGTCTTGTTCCGAATCTATGCTGCAGGTGCAGCATGATCCAGATGCGAAGACGCATATCGGCCTTGCGATCCGTGCAGGTCAGGCGCGGCGGCCCGGGTCATCCGAGCGTCGCACCAAACCGGATCACAGGTGCATCTGGTCCGCGAAAACGTGGTGCACGATCTCGTCGCGCTTCAGGCCACGGGCGGCCAGCTGTTCGTCGGAGAGCGCCTGGAGAGCGCGCACCTGGCGCAGTTTCGGGTTGTTTTCCGAGATGTTTGCCAACCAGGTCAGAACGCGGTCGAAGGTGCGGGAGATCGAGCCTGCTGCGGGAGCGGCGGCGGTGTGATGCGAAGTCGTGTAAGCCATTTTCATCTATCCGTATGGGGTCGGTTGTTCCGTCTTGCTGACATACCTAGGATGCTGCAGGTGCGAAGACCAGAGACGCATGGGAATAGCCGCACTGCAGCATTCGCAACGCTCCAGCGCCTGTTTTTCGTGCAATTGCGCCGGGCGGCGGCGCGCCCTAGGGTGGGGCAACAAGACCGGGGAGAGGCGATGGGCGGACAGACGGAAACGGTAGTGGCGGCGGTGCTCGATGCGATCGACCGGGGTGTCCTGAACCCCGGCGACGTGATCGAGGAGGGGGCGCTGATGGAGGCCCACGCGGTTTCGCGCACCCCGGTCCGGGAGTGCCTGATCCAGCTCGAGGCCGCCGGGCTCATCCGTCGCCTGCCGCGCAAGGGGGCGGTGCTGTTCAAGCCGACGCTTGAGGAATTCCTCGGCATTCTCGAAGTGCATTGCAGGCTGGAAGGGCAGGCCGCCGGGCTGGCGTCGCGGCGGCTGTCGCCCGAAGGCGCGCGCCGGATGGAGGCCGCCGTCCTCGCCTGCGAGGCCCATGCGGCCAAACATGGCGACAGCGACCCTGACGGCTATTACCAGTTGAACCTGCGTTTCCACGAGGCGGTGGGGCTCGGGGCCGGAAACCCCTTCCTGCTCGACATGATCAAGACCAACGCGCGCAAGCTGATGGCCTATTACCGTGTCGCCTATCGCTATCCCGGCGCCATCGCGAAATCGGCCGCCGAACACCGCGAGATCGCAACGCTGATCACCGGGCACCAGCGGGACGCGGCCGAGGCATTGATGGAGCGCCACATGGGGTTTGACCGTTCCGAGGTGATGGATTTGCTGTCGGCGCTTGGCTGAGAGCGGCACGCGGTCCCGATCAGGCGCGTCCCAAAACCATGTCCTGAAACGCGAATCTTGCAATGCTTGCCCTCTTGGCGTGGAATCCGTGAAATCCGGCCTTTTCAGAGCAAGTTCTTTCAATGACCCTGTCGCGACCCCAAAGGCGCCTCGCCGCGATCATGTCGATCGACGTGGTGGGGTATTCGCGCCTGATGGGCGCCGACGAGGAAGGTACGCTCACCAATCTGAACAGGCTGTTCCGGCAGGTCGTATCGCCCGAACTGGCCGCGCATCGCGGGCGGGTCGTCAAGCTGCTGGGCGACGGGGCAATCGTGGAGTTCAAGAGCGTAGTGGACGCGGTCTCGGCGGGAATCGCGATCCAGAAGCGCGGGCCCGCCTTCAACGAGAACCTTGCGCCGGATTCGGCGCTGATGCTCCGGATCGGCATCAACCTCGGTGACGTCATTCCCGAGGGAAAGGACATCTTCGGTGACGGCGTCAACGTGGCGGCCCGGCTTCAGTCGATCTGCACCCCCGGCGCGCTGGCTATCAGCGGCTCGGCACACGAGCACGTGTCGGGGCGGCTCGATGAATGCTTTCAGGATGCGGGAGAGCGGGAGCTGAAGAACATCGCCCGCAAGGTGCGGGTGTTCCGTTGGCCCGATGGCGAGACGCAGGCGGACAAACCCGCGCTCAGTCTGCCGGATAAGCCCTCGGTGGCCATCCTGCCCTTCGACAACATGTCCGGCGATCCGGCGCAGGAGTATTTTGCCGACGGCGTGGTGGAATCCATGACCGCCGCGCTGTCGCGGATCAGATCCTTCTTCGTGATCGCCCGCAACTCGGCCTTTGCCTACAAGGGCCGCCACATGAACGTGGTCGAGATCGGCCGCGAGCTGGGCGTGGCCTACGTGGTCGAAGGCTCGGTGCAGCGCGCGGGCGGGCGCATCCGGATCACCGTGCAGCTGATCGAGACTGCGGGCGGCGCGCATATCTGGGCCGACCGCTACGACGGCACCGACGAGGATCTGTTCGAGCTGCAAGACCGGATCACCGAGAAGGTGGCCGGGGCGCTGCAACCCTCCATCCAATGGGCCGAGATCGAGCGCACCGGTCGCAAGCCGCCGCAGGATATGGGTGCCTATGACCACGCGATGCAGGCTATGCGCCATGTCTGGATGCTGGAAAAGGACGAGGCCACGCGGGCGCTAGAGATTCTCGACGTGGCGCTGGCGGCGGACCCGGACTATCCGCTGGCGCTGGCTTTGGCGGCGTGGTGCTGGGCGCAGAGGTCCGTCTACAACTGGACCGAGGATTTCGAAGGTGCGCAAGGCACCGCACTGAAGATGGCGGAACGGGCGGCGGCCCTCTCCTCGGACGATCCGCTGATCCTCGCGGTTCTCGGCGCCGTGCATACTTTTGCCCGGAACTACGGAACCGCGCGGGTGCTGCTGGAGCGGGCAATCATGCTGGATCCCAATGCCGCCTGGGCGCTGAGCCGGCTCGGGTGGCTGGAGGTCTACACGGATCGCCCCGAAGTCGCCTTCGAGTACTTCGAGCACGCCATCCGGCTAAGTCCGCTGGACCCGCTGAACTTCAGCAACATGGTTGGCATCGCCCACGCGCACCAGATCGCGGGCGATTACGAACTGGCCGTGCGCAAGATGCAGCGCGCGCTGGAGGAACGGCCAAGCGCCTATTGGATCCATCGCCACCTCTGCGTCTCGCTCCTCGCCTGCGGGCGGCTGGAGGAGGCGAAGGCGTCGCGCGACATGCTGATGAAGGCCTATCCCAACGCCAGCATCACCTTGTTCCGCAGGGCGATGGTGTTCTCGCCGGACACCCTCGAAAAGATGCTGGGGCAGATGCGGGAACTCGGGATCCCCGAGTAGCGGTCAGCTTGCGGCCTGCTCGAAGAAGCGCGCGACGCTTTCGGCAAAGGGCTGTCCGTCTGCCGGGCTGTCCAGCGACCGAAGCGCGGCGTCGGTTGCCTCGGGCCCCAGCGTGTCCACCATTTCGCCGGTCAGGGCGGCGATGAAGTCGCGTGACATCTCGGGGTGGTGCTGGGTGGTGTAGACTTTGGTCCCGATGGCCATGCCGGTGACCGGGGCCGCCTCCGACCGGGTGAGAATGCGCGCCTCGGCGGGCGGAACCGTCACCTGTTCCTTGTGGCTGGCGTAGAGATGCAGATTGTCGGGCAAGCCATCCATCCACGGCATGCGGTTGATGACGTCGTTGCGGTCCAGCCCGTGCACGAAGCCGCCGGCGTTCGCCCCGACGCTGCCACCAAGGGCCTTGGCGACCGCCTGGTGGCCATAGCAGGCACCGAAGATCGGCACGCCCTCTGCGACCATCGCGCGGATCAAGTCGAGCAACCGCGCGGTCCAGGCGTCGCCATCGTTCACCGAGGCCGGGCTGCCGGTGATCATCACGCCGTCGAAGCGCGCCAGATCGCCGGGAAAGATGCCGTCCTTGACCGCGAAGACCTCGGTCGTCCAGTCCGGGCGCACCGAGCGGATCATGTCCGTGAACTTGGCCCCGTCGCGCGGATGGGCGTCGGCAAAGGCGCTTTCGTCCGTGTTCGTCATAAGGATCGCAAGGTGCATGAGGTTTTCCGCCGTCTCGGTGAGATTTTTATATACATATTTATAGATGCCATTAATATACAAATCAACGAGCCCGAAAACGGGCCGACATGCGTCTGACGCAGGTGAGGTAACATGACGATCTGGACCCCGACCGATGACGGCCATGCCGATCTGACGAGCCATGACACCTTCATGGCCGGTGCGCCGCTGAACACCTTCAAGCGGCTGCGCGACGAGGATCCGCTGCACTGGACCGAGTACGCCGACGGGCAGGATTTCTGGTCGGTCACCCGCTACGCGGACATCGCCGAGATGAACAAGCAGCCGAATATCTTCTCTTCGGCGCGGGGCATTCGCATGGAGGATCAGAGCTACGAGGAATACCTCGCGCGGCGGACCTTTCAGGAGACCGACCCGCCGGAGCACTCGCAGTCGCGGATGAAGCTGTTCAAGGCCTTCTCGCGCACCACGATGGAGCAATACGAGGACACCATCCGCGAGCTCTGTGTCGATATCCTCGACGAAACTCTCGACAAGGGCACCTTCGACGCGACCAAGGAGATCGCGCGGCAATTGCCGATGCGGATGCTGGGGCGGATCATCGGCACCCCGGACGAAGACCTGCCCTGGCTGGTCGAAAAGGGCGACGCACTGATCGCCAACACCGATCCGGATTTCACCACCCACGTCCTCGACAAGATGACGACGGACGAATTCCGCATGATGCCCTTCAACTCGCCCGCCGGGGCAGAGCTTTACCAGTACGCCAAGGAGTTGATGGACAAGAAGGCCGCGGCGAATGACACCTCGGGCGTGCTGAACCTGATCCTGCAACCGTCGAAGGACGGTTCGGTGATCTCCGAGACCGAGTTCCGCAACTTCTTCTGCCTCGTGGTGGCGGCGGGCAACGACACCACCCGCTATTCCATCGCCGCCGGGATACAGGCGATGCTGCACCAGCCGGAATTGCTGGCGCAGATGCAGGCGGGCGGTGACATCTGGGAGACCGCGCCGGACGAGATCGTGCGCTGGGCCTCGCCCGCGCTCTATTTCCGGCGCACGGCCACCGAGGACTACGACCTGCACGGCAAGACCATCCGCGCGGGCGACAAGGTGCTGCTGTGGTGGATCTCGGCCAACCGGGACGAAACCTACTTTGGCGATCCGTTGCGCGTGAACCTCTTCCGCACCCCGAACAAGCACATGGCCTTTGGCCAGGGCGGGCCGCATGTCTGCCTTGGCATGTGGCTGGCCCGGCTCGAGGTGCGCGTCCTGTTCCAGGAACTTGCCAAGCGACTGAAATCCATCGAACCTGCGGGCGATCACAAATTCCTGCGGTCCAACTTCGTCGGCGGGATCAAGGAGCTTCCCGTCACTGTCACCCGCGCCTGAAGGAGCCGACATGAAGACCCGCCTGCGTGCCCTGTTCTGCGATCACCTCTCGATCATGCGGGGCAAGTACCTGCCGCATTCCAAGATCGGCGACGGCAATACCCGGTTCTGCATGTCCGTCTTCGGGACCCACTACGACCGCGACCTGCTGGATGCGCCGGGTTCCAAGGTAAAGCAGGGCCTGCCGGACATGGAGTTGGTCTGGCGTCACGACGACATCCGCGATGGCTGGGAGCGCGATACCAAGGTGGTGCTGGGCGACCTGCTGGACGAGGAGGGGAAGCCGCTGGCGCTCTGCCCGCGAGGGGCGCTGAAACGCGCCGTGGCCGACTGGCAGAAGCTGGGGCTGACGCCCAAGGTCGGGATCGAGCTGGAAGCCTTTGCCCTGCAGGCGGACGAACAGGGGCGGCTGCGCCCCTACGACGCGCCGGGCGGTGTGGTCTATGGCACTGGCCCCTTTGCCGACCCGTTGCGGTTCAACGACCGGATCTGGGAGATGGCGGACGACCTCGGGTTCTCGCTCGACATGATCACGGCCGAGTTCGACACGCCGCAGTTCGAATACACGCTGACCTTCGACAACGCGGTGAAGGCGGTGGATGACATCGTGCTGTTCCGCCTGATGGCGCGCGAAATCGCGCTGGAATACGGGATCGTCCTGACCTTCATGCCGAAACCGGTGGCCGAGGCTGGCGGGTCGGGCATGCACATCAACTTTTCCTTCCTCGACCAGTCGGGCGGCAACGCGCTGTCGTCGGGGCCTAAGGGCGGGCCGGATCATCTGAACGACCTCGCGCGCGGCTGCCTCGCCGGGCTGGTGCATCACCACAAGGGACTTGCCGGGCTGATCGCGCCGACCGCCAACAGCTACATGCGGCTGCAGCCGGGCTCGCTCTCGGGCTACTGGCAGAACTGGGGCGGCGACCACCGCAACGTGACCACCCGGGTCAGCGGCGAGGGCGGGGCCAAGGCGCGGCTGGAGCACCGGATGGCGGATGCCTCGGCCAACCCCTACACCGCCGTGGCCGCCGTGCTGCAGGCGGCGCGGCTGGGGGTCGAGGGCAACCTGCAGCTGCCGCCGATCGAGACCGGCGACGGCTTCGACCGGACCGATGCCAGGGAGGGGACGGCGACGAACCTCAGGGGCGCGGTCGCGGATCTCGAGAAGGACGTGGCGCTGAGTGAGGCGGTGGGGGCGGGACTGGTCGCCAACCACGTCTACATGAAGCAGAAGGAAGTGAAGAAGACGCGCGACCTGGAAGGGGACGCGATGCGGGACTTCTACGTCTACTTCGTCTGAAGGCGGGCGAGGGGCGCTGCCCCTCGCGCTCCCCGAGATATTTTCAACCCAAAGAAGCGCGAGGGCGCGGGTACGTCAGGCGGTGGCGGCGGCCAGCCCCGCGTCGAGCGCATCGAGGATCACCTGGGCGTCCGCCTCGGTCAGGACCAGCGGCGGCGAGAGGATGATGTTGGGACCCGAGACCCGCACCATTGCGCCGGACCGGTAGGCGACCTCCTGCACGGTGTTGATGGTCTTCTTGTCGATGGCGGCCTTGGTGGCCCGGTCGCTGACCAACTCCAGCGCCAGCATCAGGCCGTGCCCGCCACGCACGTCGCCAATCACCTCGTACTTGTCCTGAAGCTTCAGCAGGCCCTGGTGCAACTGCTTGCCACGGGCGGCAGCGTTCTGGGGCACGTTCAGCTTGAGTGTCTCGGTCAGGCAGGCTAGCGCCGCCGCCGCACCGACCGGGTGGCCGGAGTAGGTATAGCCGTGGCCGATGGCCGCGCGGCCGCTCTCGTCACTCTCGAACACCTCCGCGACGTGCTCGGCGATCATCACCGCGCCGAAGGGGAAGTAGCCGTTGGTGATCGCCTTGGCGGTGCACATCAGGTCGGGCTGGACGCCCCAGTGCCGCGATCCGGTCCAGCTGCCGGTGCGCCCGAAGGCGGTGATCACCTCGTCGGCGATCAGCAGGATGCCATGCTTGGAGCAGATCTCGCGCACGCCCGGCATGAAGCTCTCGTGCGGGGGGATGACCCCGCCGGCGCCAAGGGTCGGCTCCATGATGAAGGCGGCAATGGTGCCCGCGCCCTGGAAGGCGATCTCGTCCTCGAGTGCCGAGAGGCATTTCTGGGCGAGCTTCGCCGGGTCCGTCTCGTCGAAGGGGTTGCGATAGGTGTAGGGGGCCGGGATGTGGTGGCAGCCCGCCAGCAGCGGTTCGTACTGAGTGCGGAAGTTGGCGTTGCCGTTGACGCTGGCGCCGCCGAAATGGGTGCCGTGGTAGCCTTTCTTGAGGCTCAGGAACTTGGTCCGCGCGGCCTCGCCCCGGACCTTGTGATACTGACGGGCAAGGCGCAGCGCGGTCTCGACCGAGTCCGACCCGCCCGAGGTGTAGAAGGCCCGGGTCAGCCCGTCAGGCTCGAAGAAGTCGCGCAGCTCCTCGGCCAGCTGGATCACCGCGTCGTTCGTGGTGCCGCGGAAGATCGAGTAGTAGGGCAGCCGGTCGAGCTGGGCCGCGATGGCGTCCTTGATCGGCTGGCAGGAGAACCCGAGGTTCACGTTCCAGAGGCCGCCGACTCCGTCGACCACCTCGTGACCGTCCACGTCGGTGATCCGCACGCCCTTGGCGCCGGTGACGATGGTCGGCGGATTGGCGAGGCTGTCGGCCGGGTGCGCCATCGGGTGCCAGAGCGAGCGGGCGTTCATTTCCTTGAGGTAGTTCGAGTCCTTCATGGCAGGCTCCATTCGGTCAGGCCGCGCAGGCGGCGGGAAAGGTGGGCGGGAGCAACCCGCCGATGGCTTCGGTCATGGCGCGGGCGCAGGCCGCCAGTTCGGTGCGGATCACCTGCTTCTGCTCCTCGGTGACCCGTGCGACCGGGGCGGCGACGGCGAGGGCGCCGATGGGGAGGCCTTCCGGGCCGAAGACGGGGGCGGCGTGCGAATGCACGTCGGCTTCGAACCCGCCGACGGATTCGGCCCAGCCGATTTCACGGATCGCGGGCAGCGCGGCGCGGATCTCGTCCGGGTCGATCTCGGTCTCGGGGGTGAAGCGGCGCAGCGGTTGCGACAGGATCCGGTCGACGAAGGCGTCGTCGGAGAAGGCGAGGATGGCAAGGCCCGAGCCGGTGGCATGGAACGACAGCACCTCGGCGTCCTCCATCATCACGCGGGTGGCGTGGCGCGGGCTGTAGGTGTGGCTCAGGGCGTTCAGGTTGTCGCCGCGCACCAGCGACATGTGCGCGGTTTCGCCCGTCGCATCCGCCAGCCGGTCGAGAATCCCGCGCGATACCGAGAGGATCGGCACCGTCGCCTCGCGCAGCGCGGCCAGGCGCAGAACCTCGGGGCCAAGGCGATAGGCCCGCTCGGTGCCGACCTGTTCAACGAATCCCTGCTCCTGCAGTTCGCTCAGCAGCCGATAGGTCGTGGCCTTGTTCAGGCCCGACATCCGCGTCAGCTCGCTCAGCCCGATGACCGGCTTCAGCTGCGTGAAAAGTCCCAGCAGGGACAAGGCTTTGCTGACGGTGCCCATGAGGCTGCAGGTGCTCCTTTCGGGGTCTCTCCCGCCGGGGCGGCGGGGTTTCTCGCGGGGTGCGGATGCAAAATTGTTGACAGACGGAACAGGGGGGTGTCAATCTATTTCAAACCAATGGTTCAAATAATGAACCGACACAACTGCCTTCAACAGGGGAGCCACCATGACCAAATCGACAATCCTCAAGGGTGTTCTGGCCTCGGCCATGATCGCCGCAAGCGCGGGGGCGGCCCTGGCCGAGTACCCGGAAAAGCCCGTGAACTTCATCGTGCCCTGGCCGCCGGGTGATCTCGAGGACGTGCTGACCCGGATGATCGCCGAGGACTTTCAGGAGAAGTACGGGATCGCGGCGGCAGTTGTGAACAAGCCGGGCGGCGGTGGCGGTCCCTTCCCGGGGGCCATCGAGGTGGCGAATGCCCCGGCCGACGGATACACCATCGGCTCCTTCGTGATCGGCGTTCCGGTGATCGGGCACCAGATCGACATCGCGCCGCTGACGCCTGCCAAGTTCGACCCGCTGGGCATCTTCCTGACCTATCCCTTTGTGATCGCGACCAGCAAGGACGCGCCCTATTCCTCGATGGAGGAACTGGCCGCCTACGCCAAGGAGCACGACGTGGCGCTGGGCCACTTCGGCGACGTCCTGACGCCGACACAGGTGACCAAGGCCTTCGCCGTGAACGCCGGGTTCTCCTATGCCTCCGACGCGGCCTTCGACGCGCTGGATTGCAACACGCTCGCCTCGGGCGATGCCGACGTGATCAACACCACGCTGCAACTGATCCTGCCCTGCCTGAACGACGTGAAGGTTCTGGTCTCGATCACCGACCAGCGGATCCCGATCATCCCCGACACGCCGACCATCGGCGAACTGGACCCCTCGCTGAACATTGCGCTGTGGAACGGGCTCTTCGTGACCAAGGACACCCCGCAGGACGTGCGCGACAAGATCATCGCCGTCGCCAAGGAAACCGCGCTGGGCGAGCGGGCCCAGAAGGTTGCCGCCGAAACCGGCGCGCTGGTCTACTGGCAGGACGCGGACGAGAGCGCCAAGCGGATCGAGACCGATATCGAGACCGTCGCGCGCATCGGCGAATTGCTGAAATGATCAGATCGCGGGCCGCCCTGCCGGGCGGCCCGTTTCGCATCCAGCGGATCCTCTCATCATGACAACTGAACGAGAACGCCGGTTCGTCGGCCCCCGACGGGGACAGCTGATCTTTGCGCTCGGCTTCCTCGCCGTCTCGGCGCTGCTGCTGTCGCAGATCACCGGCCAGACGACCTGGGTCGACAAGACCGCCTTCTTCGCGCAGCCCCGGTTCTGGCCGGCCATCGGGCTGGGCGGCATGGTGCTGCTGGGGGCGCTTCACCTGCGAAAGATGCCCTGGCGCCGGTTCACCGCGCAGGACCGCGACGAACTGATGAAATGGGCCCGCGTGATCGAGTTCGCGGGCTGGTTCATGGCCTACGTGCTGCTTGTCCCCGTGCTGGGCTACCTGCCGGCCACGCTGATCTTCGTGCCCCTGCTGACCCGCCGCATGGGCTATCGCGGCCCCCGCATGTTCTGGCTCAGCATCGCCTTTGCCCTCGTCGTCGTCGTGGTCTTCAAGACCTTCCTCTCGGTCAAGATCCCCGGCGGCATGATCTATGAATACCTGCCCGGCGGTCTGCGCGGCTTCTTCATCCTGTATCTCTGATGGATCTCCTTCTCTCCTCCCTCCACATCCTCATGCGCTGGGACGTGGTCTTTGCGCTTCTCGCCGGCTCGGTCGGCGGCGTCCTGATCGGCGCGATCCCCGGGGTCGGCCCGGCGGTGGCCATCGCCATCCTGCTGCCCGCCACCTTCTCGATGGACCCCATCGTCGGCCTCACCGTCCTGCTCGGGATCTATGGCAGTTCGATGTACGGCGGCGCGATCCCCGCCATCCTGATCAACACCCCGGGCACCGCGGTCAACGCGCTGACGACCTACGACGGCTATCCCATGACTGCGCGGGGCGAGCCGAGGCGCGCGCTGAGCCTCGCCTATTCGTCGAGCTTCTTCGGCGGCATCTTCTCGGTGCTCTGCCTGATCCTCTTTGCCCCGGTGCTGGCCAAGGTCGCGCCGATGTTCGGCAGCCGCGAGATCTTTCTCGCCGCGCTCCTCGGCATCATCCTCGTGATCGTCGCGCACAAGGGGCAGAGCCTGATCGCCGGGGCGCTCGCCGCGCTGGGCATCTTCATCCAGACCATCGGCATGGAACCGGTGAAGTACACCCAGCGCTACACCTACGACCAGCCGTTCCTGCAGAGCGGGGTGAACCTGATCGTGGTGGTCCTCGGGCTCTTCGCGCTGTCGCAGGCCTTTGTCCTGCTGACCAGCGAGGACGAGAAGATCCGCACAACCAAGCTGCGCGGCGGGTTGTTCCAGGGCCTGCGCGAACTGGGGCGCCATCCGCGCGTCGCCACGGTCTCGGCCAGCTTCGGCGTGCTGATGGGGATGATCCCCGGGGTCGGCGAGTTCACCGCGCAGTTCATGTCCTACACCTATGCGCAGCGCACCTCGAAACGGCCCGAGGATTTCGGCCACGGCTCCTCCGAGGGGCTGATCGCGGCGGAAACCTCGAATAACGCCGTGCCTGCTGCCGCCATGGTGCCGCTGCTCGCCCTCGGGATTCCGGGCGAGGCGCTGACCGCGATGATGCTGTCGGTCTTCTACGTGCACAACGTGGTGCCGGGGCCGGGGCTGTTCCAGAACCAGATGGACTTCGTCGTCGCGCTCTACATCGCGCTGCTGGTGCTGAACGTGCTGGTGCTCGTCTTCCTGCTGTTCGCCACGCGCCCGCTGATCCAGGTGGTGAAGATCCCCAACCGGTTCCTGGGCGTCTGCGTCCTCACGCTCAGCTTCGTGGGCGTCTACTCGCTGCGCAACTCGGCATCGGACTGCATGATCGCGGCCGGGTTCGGGGTGCTGGGTTACATCCTCAAACGGCTGGACGCGCCGGTGGTGCCGATCATCCTTGGCATGGTGCTGGGCAACATCATGGAGGTGAAGCTGCGCGCGGGCATGGCTCGGGTCAAGACGCCGTGGGATTTCATCGACCGGCCCATCGCCTTCATCCTTTTCATCGTCATCATCATCGTGCTCGTGAGCCACGTCCGCCGTATCTGGCTGGACCGGCGCGAGCTGAAGGAGGCCGAATGGCAGACCAAGACCAGATCGACACGCTTCGGCGGATTGCTGTCCCGCCGCAAAAACTCTTTGTTGAAGGCGCGTGGCAAGACGGTTCGGGGACGCCACTCGCTGTCACATCGCCAATCGACGGATCAGAACTGACAACACTGCAGGGCGCGTCCGAAGCGGACGTCGCCCGCGCGGTCGCGGCGGCGCGGCGGGCCTTCGACGACGGGCGCTGGTCGCGGGCTGCCCCGGCGCAGCGTAAGAAGGTGCTGCACGCCATCGCCGACCGGATCGAGGCCGAGGCGCTGGAACTGGCGGTGCTCGGCGTGCGCGACAACGGCACCGAACTCGCCATGGCGCTGAAGGCCGAGCCGGGTTCGGCGGCGGGCACCTTCCGCTACTACGCCGAAGCGCTCGACAAGGTGGCGGGAGAGATCGCGCCGACCGCGCCCGATGTGCTGGGCCTCGTTCACCGGATGCCGGTGGGCGTAGTCGGGGCCATCGTGCCGTGGAACTTCCCGCTGATGATCGGTGCGTGGAAGCTGGCGCCCGCGCTGGCGATGGGCAATTCCGTGGTGCTTAAGCCCGCCGAGACCGCCTCGCTGTCGCTGCTGCGGCTCGCCCAGATCTGCGCCGAATGCGGTTTGCCCGACGGGGTGCTGAACGTGGTCACCGGCTCGGGCGCCGAGACCGGCAACGCGCTGGCGCATTCGATGGACGTGGACGTGCTGGCCTTCACCGGCTCGGGGCCGACGGGGCGGCGCCTGCTGGAGGCCTCGGCGCGGTCGAATCTCAAGCGGGTCTATCTCGAACTCGGGGGCAAATCGCCCAACATCGTCTTCGCCGACGCGCCAGACCTCGCCCATGCGGCCAAGGTCTCGGCCATGGGCATCTTCCGCAACTCCGGTCAGGTCTGCGTCGCGGGTTCGCGCCTGCTGGTCGAGAGGTCGATCCACGACGAATTCGTCGCGCTGCTGCAGCGCGAGGCCGAGGCGCTGCGGGTCGGCGATCCGCTCGCTGCCGGCACCCAGATCGGGGCGGTGAACTCCGAGGCGCAGATGGCGCGTAACCTCTCCTTCATGGCAGGCGCCGAGGCGGAGGGCGGCGAGATCGTCACCGGCGGCGGGCGCATCCTCGAACACACCGGCGGCACCTACATGGCGCCGACCCTTGTCACCGGTGTCCGCCCCGAGGCGGCGCTGTTCCGCGAGGAAGTCTTCGGCCCGGTGCTGGCGGTGACCCCCTTCGACACCGAGGCCGAGGCGCTGGCGCTGGCCAATGCCACCGACTTCGGTCTCGCCTCGGCGGTCTGGACCTCCAACCTCTCGCGTGCGCACCGCATGGTGGCGGGCATCCGGGCCGGATTGGTGCACGTGAACACCTACGGCGGGGCCGACAACACCGTGCCGCTGGGCGGTGTCGGGCAGTCCGGCAACGGGCATGACAAGTCGCTGCACGCGCTGGAGAAATACGTCGACCTCAAGACGGCGTGGATCCAGCTTTGAGGTCGGGCCGCCTCCGGCGGGAGTATTTGAGAAGAAAAGATGCAGGGCGGCGCGCCGCCACGGGGAGTGATGCATGAAGACGATCCTGGTTGCCGGAACCTATGACACCAAGGACGACGAACTGGGCTATCTCGCCGGGGTGATCCGGGCGCAGGGCGGCGGCGTGCTGTCGATGGACGTGAGCGTGCTGGGCGACCCTTCGCAGCCGACCGACGTGAGCAAGCACGAGGTGGCCGAAGCCGGGGGCAGCTCGATCCGGGCGGCCATCGACTCGGGCGACGAGAATCACGCCATGCAGATCATGGCGGCGGGGGCGGCGGCCAAGGCGCTGGAGCTTTACCGCGCGGGGCGGATCGACGGCGTCATCGTGCTGGGCGGCACCATGGGCACCGACCTGGCGCTCGACCTCTGCGCGGCGCTGCCGGTGGGGGTGCCGAAATACGTGGTCTCGACGGTCGCCTTTTCGCCGCTGCTGCCGCCGGAACGGCTGGCGGCGGATATCCAGATGATCCTCTGGGCCGGCGGGCTCTACGGGCTCAACTCGGTCTGCAAGGCCTCGCTCAGCCAGGCGGCGGGCGCGGTGCTGGGCGCGGCCAAGGCGGTGGAGCCACCGAAGCGCGACCGTCCGCTGATCGGCATGACCTCCTTCGGCAAGACCGTGCTGCGCTACATGGTAAGCCTGAAACCGGCGCTGGAGGCGCGCGGTTACGAGGTCGCGGTGTTCCATGCCACCGGCATGGGCGGGCGCGCCTTCGAGTCGCTCGCCGCCGAGGGGGCCTTTGCCGCGGTGATGGATTTCGCGCCGCAAGAGGTCACCAACCATCTGTTCGACGGGCTCTCGGCCGGGGCGGACCGGATGACCAACGCGGGCCGCTCTGGAACCCCGCAGATCGTGGCACCGGGGTGTTACGACCTCGTCGACTTCATCGGCTGGAAACCGGCGCCCGCGCGGCTGGCCGAGCGGCCCACCCATGCCCACAACCGGCTCCTGACCTCGGCTGTGCTGGAGGCGGAAGAGCGCCGCGAGGTCGCCCGCGCGATCTGTGGCAAGCTGGCCCTTGCCACCGCCCCGGCGGCGCTGGTGCTGCCCGAGGGAGGCTGCAACGAGTGGGACCGGCCGGGCGCGGACCTGCACGATGCCGAGGGGCTCGCGGCCTTCTGCGCCGAGATCGGGGAGGGGTGCCCGGACAACGTGGACCTGCACCGGCTGGCGGCGCATATCAACGACCCGGCCTTCAGCGAGAAGGTGCTGGAGGTCTTCGATGGCTGGGTCGCCGCGGGGATCGTGCCGCCGGGCCGTCCGGGCTGACCTCTCACTCCTTCCCCTTCCCGTTCCATAACGCGCCGGCTGCCCGCGACGCGAGGTAGCAGGATTGTCCTGTTGTCGCCCTCCGAGATTTGTGGAATAGAGTTTCGCACGTCGGAATGGAGGGTGCGGTTGGGTTCTTGCAAACCCGGCGCGCGGCGTTAGGGTCTGGCGCGCCGGTGTCGCGGAGGTTACCGCCGGGGCCGGACAAGGAATCGCCCGTCGCGCGACGGGCTTATGTGGTGTCGCTGCGGCCGGTCGGCCCGCGCGCGCCGACTGGAGAGGAGAGACCGATGCCAGAGGCCATTTCTTACGAACGCGTTGGCGATATCGCCGTTCTCAAGGCGCAGAACCCGCCGGTGAACGCGCTTGGCTATGACGTTCGGGTCGGGCTGGTCGAGGGCATCGAGCGGGCCGAGAAGGACGAGGGCGTGCGCGCCGTGCTGATCTACGGCGACGGCAGCACCTACTTCGCCGGGGCGGATATCCGCGAATTCGGCAAGCCGCCGCGCCAGCCGCACCTGACCGAGGTCTGCAATCGCATCGAGTCGTCTCCGCTGCTGGTGGTCTCGTCGATCCACGGCACTGCGCTTGGTGGCGGGCTCGAGGTCGCGATGTCGACCCATTACCGGATCGCCGTGCCGTCGGCCAAGGTGGGCCTGCCCGAGGTGCTGCTGGGCGTGCTGCCCGGCGCCGGGGGCACCCAGCGTCTGCCGCGCCTGACCGGGTTGGATGCCGCGCTGGACATCATCACCACCGGCCGCCACGTGAAGGCGAAGGAGGCGCTGGACCTCGGGGTCATCGACAAGCTGGAAGAGGGCGAGCCGCGCGAGATCGGTCTGGCCTACGTGCAGGAACTGCTCGACAGCGGCGCGCCGCGCCGCGTGGTCAGCGAGCTGCCGGCTCCGGCGCCGATCGACTTCGACGCGGTCTACGAGTCCGTACTGAAGCGGGGCCGCGGTCAGATCTCCCCGGCGACCGCCGTGCGCGCGGTGCAGGGCTCGGTCGAGAAGCCCTTTGCCGAGGGCCTGAAGTACGAGCGCGAGCTGTTCATGGAACTGATGGGCACCGACCAGCGCCAGGGTCTGATCCATGCCTTCTTCTCCGAGCGGCAGGTCAGCAAGCTGCCCGAGCTGAAGGGTGTCGAGCCGCGTCCGCTGAACTCCATCGGCGTGATCGGGGGCGGCACCATGGGTGCGGGCATCGCGACCTCGGCACTGCTGGCCGGTCTGCCGGTGGTGTTGCTGGAGATGACGCCGGAAGCCGCGGCCGCCGCGCAGGGCCGGATCGAGGGCAACCTCTCGGGTGCGCTGAAGCGGGGCAAGATCAGCCAGGCCAAGTTCGAGGACATGACCCAGAAGGCACTGACGGTGTCGACCGACTATGCCGCGCTGTCGGACGTCGACCTCGTGGTCGAGGCTGTTTTCGAGGAGATGGGCGTCAAGAAGACCGTCTTCGGCAAGCTGGATGAGGTCTGCAAGAAGGGCGCGATCCTGGCGTCGAACACCTCCTACCTGGACGTGGACGAGATCGCTGCATCCACCTCGCGCCCCGAGGACGTGATCGGGCTGCACTTCTTCTCGCCCGCGCATGTGATGAAGCTGCTCGAGGTCGTGGTGGCCGACAAGACCGCCATCGACGTGGTGGCGACCGGGTTTGCGCTGGGCAAGAAGCTGGGCAAGATCTCGGTCCGTGCCGGGGTCTGCGACGGCTTCATCGGCAACCGCATCCTCAAGACCTACCGCACCGCCGCCGACCACATGGTGCTGGACGGGGCGAGCCCCTATCAGATCGACAAGGCGCTGACCGATTTCGGTTTCGCCATGGGCCCCTATGCCGTGGGCGACCTCGCCGGGCTCGACATCGGCTGGGCCACGCGCAAGCGGCTGGCAGGCAGCCGTGACCCGCGCGAGCGGATCTCGATCTACCCGGACAAGATGTGCGAGGCCGGCAACTTCGGTCAGAAGACCGGCAAGGGCTACTACATCTACGAGGCCGGCAAGCGCGCCGGCGTGCCGAACCCCGAGGTCATGGAACTGATTGAGGCGGAGCGGGCCGAGAAGGGGATCACCCCGCGCGCGTTCTCGGACGAGGAAATCGTGCGCCGCTACATGGCAGCGATGGTGAACGAGGGCGCCAAGGTGCTGGAAGAGGGCATCGCGCGGCGTCCGCTCGACATCGATATGGTCTTCCTCTTCGGCTACGGCTTCCCGCGCTACTACGGCGGCCCGATGAAGTGGGCCGACCTGCAGGGCCTGCCGGGCCTGCTGGAAGACATCAAGACCTATGCCAAGGAGGATGATTTCTTCTGGCAGCCCGCGAAGCTGCTGGAAGACCTCGTGGCCGAAGGCAAGACCTTCGACGATCTGAACCAGGCGGCCGGCTGAGGAGGGCCACCGCCATGAGAACCATTACCGGAGTGAGCTGATGGATCTGAACTACACCGCCGAGGAAGTCGCCTTCCGCGAGGAAGTGCGGGAGTTCCTGAAGGAGAAGCTGCCCAAGGAGCTGTCCGCCAAGGTCAAGGCGCGCAAGCACCTGAGCAAGGACGACATGGAGCGCTGGCACGCCATCCTGAACGAGAAGGGATGGCTTGCGCCCAACTGGCCGAAGGAATTCGGCGGCGCCGAGTGGAACGCCGTGCAAAAGCATATCTTCGAGGAAGAGACGGCTCGCGCCGGTTCGCCGCGCATCGTGCCGTTCGGCCTGTCGATGCTGGCGCCCGTGCTGCAGAAGTTCGGATCGAAGGAGCAGCAGGACTACTACCTGCCGCGCATCCTAAACGGCGACGACTGGTGGTGCCAGGGCTACTCCGAGCCGGGCGCCGGGTCTGACCTCGCCTCGCTGAAAACCCGCGCCGTGCGCGAGGGCGACCACTATATCGTCAACGGGCAGAAGACCTGGACCACGCTGGGCCAGTACGCGAACATGATCTTCTGCCTGGTGCGGACCGATACCGAGGTCAAGCAGCAGGAAGGCATCTCGTTCCTCTTGATCGACATGAACACCCCCGGCATCGAAGTGCGTCCGATCATCCTTCTGGATGGCGTGCACGAGGTGAACGAGGTGTTCTTCGACAACGTCAAGGTTCCGGTCGAGAACCTCGTCGGCGAGGAGAACAAGGGCTGGACCTATGCCAAGTACCTGCTGACCCACGAGCGCACCAACATCGCGGGCGTCGGTTACAGCCAGGCGGGGCTCGAGTCGGTCAAGCGGATCGCCCGCGCCGAGAGCGCCAACGGCAAGCCGCTGATCGAGAACCCCTATTTCGCCGCGCGCCTTGCGCAGGTGGAAATCGACCTGATGGCGATGGCGACCTCGAACATGCGCATCATCTCCAAGGCCGCCGCCGGTCAGGCGCCGGGCGTCGAGAGCTCGATGCTCAAGGTCAAGGGCACCATCATCCGGCAGGAACTGAACGACCTCGCCCGTCGCGCGGTCGGCCCCTACGCGATGCCGTTCCCGTCGGAATCTGTCGAAGGCGACAACGACCCGATCGGGCCCGACTACGCGGCGCCGGTTTCGGCGGCCTATTTCAACAACCGGAAACTGTCGATCTTCGGCGGCTCCAACGAGATCCAGCGTGGGATCATCGCCAAGGTAAAGATGGGAGGCTGAGGCGTGAACTTCGACCTGACTGAAGAACGGCAGATGCTGCAGGACACCCTGCGGCGCTACCTGTCCGACAAGTACGACACCGCGTCGCGCAACAAGATCATCGACAGCGACGCAGGCATGAGCGCCGAGGTCTGGGCCCAACTGGCCGAGCTGGGCGTGATCGGCGCGCTGTTCACCGAGGAAGACGGCGGCTTCGGCGGCAAGGGCTTCGACATCTCGACCGTGTTCGAGGAACTGGGCCGCGCGGGCGTGGTCGAACCGTTCCTGGATACCGCCATTCTCGGCGGCGGCCTGCTGGCCGCGATCGGCTCGGACGACCAGAAGGCGCTGGTGGAAGAGGTCATCGGCGGCGGTCTGCACCTTGCGCTGGCGCATGGCGAACCGGCCTCGCGCTTTGACCTCAGCCGTGTCGAGACCACGGCCAAGGCCGATGGCGGCGATATCGTCCTGAACGGCCGCAAGGCCGTGGTGGTGAATGCCGAAGCGGCAGATCACCTGATCGTCTCGGCCCGAGAGAGCGGATCGGCGGCAGACAAGGATGGCATCTCGCTGTTCCTCGTCGAGAAGGACGCGGCCGGGTTGACCATGCGTGGCTACCCGATGCTGGCCGGTGGCCGCGCGGCCGAAGTCACGCTGGATGGCGTCAAGGTTCCGGCCTCTGCCCGTCTGGGTGAGGCAGGCAAGGGCTTTGCCCCGCTGATGGACGTGATCGCAAAGGCCAACGTGGCTCTGGCCGCCGAGGCGCTGGGCGCGATGCACTCCGCCGTCGAGCTGACCCGCGAGTACCTGACGACCCGCAAGCAGTTCGGCCGCCCCATCGGTACCTTCCAGGCGCTGGCGCACCGTTACTCCGACCTGCTGATCGAGATGGAACAGGCGACCTCCGCCGTCATCAACGCAGCGGGCCATCTCGAGGTGGACGCAGCCGAACGTGACCGCCAGATCGCCTCGACCCGCAACCTGATCGGCCGCGTCGGCCGGCTGGTGGCCGAGGAGTCGATCCAGATGCATGGCGGGATCGCCATGACCAAGGAGTATGAACTCGCCCATATCGCCAAGCGCATCGTGATGACGGATCACCGCTTTGGCGATACCGACTATCACCTGGAGCGGTTCATTGAGCTCAGCGCGGCCTGAGATCGACGAGGCCGGTCTCATCCACGGCGAGACCGGCGCCCAACGCCTGATCGGCTGGACCACGGACGTGGGCCAGCCGGACGGGCGGGCGCGGCTCAGCCTCGACGTGGGACCGCAGCATTCCAACCGCCACGGCGTCCTGCACGGCGGGATCCAGGCGATGATGCTCGACAGTGCCTGCGGCTACACCGGCGCGCTCCACATGGACCGCGAGACGATGCCGCAGATGATGTCGCTTTCCTTCACCACCCAGTTCCTCGCCTCGGCCAAGCCCGGCCGGGTGATGGCGATCGGGCGGGTGACGGGCGGCGGCCGACGCACGCTCTTCATCGAGGGCGAGCTCTACGACGGCGAGGGCGATCTCGTCGCGACCAGCACCGGGGTCTACCGGCCGGTGCCTCAGAAAGGCTGAAGGAGGAGGGGCGCATGGCATTGGCCCGGGTGGAGGACAAGGGCGACCGCCTTGTCGTGGTGAACATGAACGCGTCCCGCCGGGGCGCGCTGACGCCGGAATTCTACGAAACCGTCATGGCGGCGATGGCGCAGGCCGCCGAGCCCCGTATCCGCGCGGTGATCATCACCGCCGAGGGCGGCTTCTTCTGCGCCGGGGGCGATCTGAACGTGCTGATCTCGCGGCGGGACCTGCCCGAGATGGAGCGGCGCGAGAAGGTCGACATGCTGCATGACATGATCCGCGCGATCCGGGGCTGCAAGGTACCGGTGATCGCCGCCGTCGAAGGCGGTGCCGCCGGGGCCGGGGCCTCGCTGGCGCTGGCCTGTGACTTCATCGTTGCCGACGAGGGCGCAAACTTCACCGCCTCCTACGTAAAGGCGGGTCTGGTGCCCGATGGCGGGCTGACCTCGGCCCTCTCGCGCCTGCTGCCGCGTGCGCTGGCGATGGAAATGTGCCTGCTGGCCCGCCCGGTCAGTGCGGCCCGGATGGCCGCCCTGGGCGCCATCACCGCGGCGGTTCCCGCAGGCACCGCCGATGCCGAGGCGATGGCGCTGGCCGACGCGCTGGCAAAGGGCCCGCGCGAGGCGCTCGGCGTCACCCGTCAGATGGTGGCCGGGGCCTACGAGGCGACCGAGGCCGCCCAGCTCGACCGCGAGCGCGACGCCATGGCCGCGGCGCAGGGCGGGGCGGAGGCGGCGGAAGGCATCGCCGCCTTCCTCGAGAAACGGAAACCGGACTTCACCAAGTGAGCGGCGCGGTGGACACGGGCCGCTGGCACGCTTTCCTCGACGCCCGCGTCGCCGACCGGGGCGACGCCCCGGCGGTTTCGGACTCGACCGGCGTCCGCTGGACCTACAGCGCGCTCGACGCCGCCTGCGAGGCAGTGCGCGCCCGGCTGGAGGAGGCGGGTGTCCGCGCGGGCGACCGGGTGCTCCTGCTCTCCGAGAACTGCGCCGCCGCCATGGCGGCGCTCTTCGCCTGCTCGCGGATGGGCGCCATCGTCTCGCCCGCCAACGCGCGGCAGTCGCCCTCCGAGATCGACCGCATCATCGCCCATGCCCGCCCCGCGGCGATCCTGTTCACCACCGGCGCCTCGCGTGACGCCCTGACCCATGCCGAGCGTCTGGGTGGCCAGCCGATCAGCGGTGCCTTCGGCGAGATGCATCTGGTGACGCCCTTCGACAGCAACCCGGACGACCTGCCGGACGTGGCCGTGCTGCTCTACACCACAGGCACGACGGGCGATCCCAAGGGCGTGATGCTGACCCACGGCAACCTGCGCTTCGGCGGGCAGAGCTCGGCGGCACAGCGCAACATGGTTGCCGAAGACCTGATCTACGGCGTGCTGCCGATCACCCATGTCTTCGGCCTGACCTCGATCACCACCGCCGCCACCGTGGCCGGTGCCCCGATCCATTTCGAGGCGCGCTTCTCCGCCGCCCGCCTTTACGAGGCGCTGATCTCCGGGGTCACGCTGTTCTCGGGCGTGCCCCAGATGCATGCGCTGTTGATGCAGTATGCCAAGGAGCAGGGGCACGACCGCCTGCCGGAGAACCGGCTGCGCTATGTCTCCTCCGGCGCCGCGCCGCTGGACCCGGCATGGAAGCGCAGGGCAGAGGCCTTCTACGGCGTCGCACTGCAGAACGGTTATGGCATGACCGAGACCACGGCGGGCGCGACCCTGACCCACAGCACGCTGGGCGACCCCGACGTGTCCTGCGGTCCGGCGCTGCCGGGCACCGGCCTGCGCATCGACGAGACGGTGCCGGGCGGGGGCGACGGTGTCGGCGAGGTGCTGGCCTGGGGCCCCAACATCATGAAGGGCTACTATCGCAACCCCGAAGCGACCGCCGCCGTGCTGGACGCCGAGGGCTGGCTGCGCACCGGTGACCTCGGCAAGATCGACGCCGAGGGCCGCCTGCACATCGTGGGCCGGTCGAAGGAGCTGATCATCCACGGCGGTTTCAACGTCTACCCGCCCGAAGTCGAGGCTGCGCTGAACGACCACCCGCAGGTGATCCAATGCGCGGTGATCGGGCGGCGGGTCGACGGGGACGAGGAAGTGCTGGCCTTCGTCCAGGCCGCGCCCGGAGATCTGCCGGAGGTCGCGGACCTGCGCGCCTTCGCGGCCGAGCGGCTGGCGGGCTACAAGCGCCCGTCGAGGATCATCGTGGCGACGGACCTGCCCGCCGCCCCGACGGGGAAGATCCTCAAGCATCGCCTGCTGGAGGCCTTCAGGGACCAGCTCTGACCGCGCCGCCGGGCGCGGCGGGGCTTCAGGCGTAGACGCCCTCGGCCGCCGCGCGGATGGCGCGGATGTTCTCGCCATAGGGCGCGGGGTCCTTCACCGATCCGCCCTTGAACACGGCGGAACCGGCCACCAGCACATCGGCCCCGGCCTGCGCCACCAGCGGCGCGGTCTTGGGATCGACGCCGCCATCGATCTCGATATGCACCGGACGATCGCCGATCATCGCCCGCAGTTCCCTGATCTTGGACGACATGTCGATGAACTTCTGCCCGCCGAAGCCGGGGTTCACCGTCATCACGCAGATCAGGTCGGTCAGGTCCAGCAGGTGCTCGACCGCCGAGGCCGGGGTGCCCGGGTTCAGCGCCACGCCCGCCTTGGCGCCCGCCGCGCGGATCGCCTGAAGCGTGCGGTGGATGTGCGGCCCTGCCTCGACGTGGGCGGAGATCACGTCGGCGCCCGCCTGCGCGAAGGCGTCGATGTAGGGATCGACCGGCGCGATCATCAGGTGGACGTCCATCACGCCCTTGATATGCGGCCGGATCGCCGCGCACATGGCCGGGCCGAAGGTGATGTTCGGCACGAAATGCCCGTCCATCACGTCGACATGCACCCAGTCGGCGCCCTGCGCCTCGATGGCCTCGCATTCCGCGCCGAAGTTGGCGAAATCGGCGGCGAGGATGGACGGGGCGATCTTGATCTTGCGGTCGAAGGACATGGCGGCACCTCTCTGGCTCGGGTCAGCGCTGCATATACGCATCGGGGCGCCCCTTGCCCAGAGGCAGTTCAGCGAACCCCGCGTCGTACGGGTGGCGCATGGCGCGCATTGAGTATTTTCAGAGAAAAGATGGGCTGCTCCGTTCATCTTTTCTCTTCAAATACTCGAACCCGAACCTCTCGGCGCGCGCGGCCTCAGGCAGACGGCAGCCCCGCCAACCGGCGCCCTTCCTCGGTCTTCAGCGAGAAATCGGTGCCGAGGAAGGCATCGCCGCCCGGCGTGCAGAGGAAGGCGAGGCCCTTGGCCACGTATTCGGGCGGGATGTGGACCGAGAAGTCGAGCTGGCTGACCGGGTTCACGCCGGAGGCCTTGATCTGAACCTGCATCTCGGTGGCAACGGTGCCCGGGCTGAGGCCCATGACGCGGATGCCGTGATCGCGGTACTCGGTGTCGGTGCATCTGGTCAGCGAGAGCACGGCGGCCTTGGTGGCGCAGTAGTGGCTCCAGCCCTCCAGCGCGCCGGTGGCGGCGCCGGAGCTGATGTTGATGATGGTGCCGCCGCCCTGACCCAGCATCACCGGCAGTGCGGCGCGAATGCCGTGGTAGACGCCCTTGAGGTTGATGTCGACGACCTTGCCCCATTCGGCCGGATCGCTCTCGTCGAGGCGAGCAATGGGTTCGATCACCCCGGCGTTGTTGATCAGGACATCCACCGTGGCAAAGGCCTCGCGCGTGCGCGCGACAAGGGCCGAGACCGAGGCCCAGTCGGCCACGTCGCAAGGCACGGCAAGGGCCCGGCCGCCGGCCGCGTTGATCTCGTCGGCGATGGCTTCGATCGCGGTTGCACCGCGGGCCGCGAGGACCACGCGGGCCCCGGCCTCGGCGAAGTGGCGCGCCGTGGCGGCGCCGATCCCGCGGCTGGCGCCGGTGATGATGACGGTCTTTTCCGAGAGGGTCATTGGGTGGTCCTTTCGATCAGGTGGGGTCAGCCGCCTAGCGGGAAGCGGCGGATCAGGTGAAAGCGCCCGTCCGGCGCCTCGCCGGCGAGGGCGATGTCGTGGATGGGGAACGGGGCGGGCAGCATCGGCGAGAGGGCGTGGTCCAGTGCTGCCTGCACGGCGGCGAGATCGCCCTTGCCGAGGCGGCCCGAGAGGGTGACGTGGAAGCGGAAGCTCTCCATGACATAGGGATAGCCCCAGCGCGCGAGGTTGTCTTCCTGCGCCGCCGAGAGCCCCGCGGCGCGGCGGCGTTCCAGCTCCTCCGGCGGGGCCGGGGCGCGGAAGGCGTCGAGCGCCTCGACGCAGGTCGCCGCCAGCGCGTTCATCGGGGCCGCGTCCCCCTCGATCTGCAGCGCGAGAAAGCTGCCGAGGCGCTGAAGCGACAGGCCGTCGAGGTCGAAGGGCGAGAGACCCGCCGCCATCGTGGCGCAGGCCGTCTCCAAGGCCGCCGCGTCCTGCCCTTCGGCCAGCCGGAACGGCGGTTTCAGCGTTGCGTGCAGCCCGTACTTGCGCGGGGTCTTGGTGATCTCCTCGACCGGCAGCGGCAGGCCGGACAGCTCCGGATGCGGCGCGGGGGCGGCGGCTATCATGTCCCAGCCGAGCCAGGAGGTGCAGAAGCGCGCCCAGTCCGCGCCCTCGTCGGGGACGTAGTAGATGGCGTAGCGTGTCGGGGTCATGGGAACCTCAAATTCGCGCCCCCTCAGGCGCGGTAGAACATGTAGCGTTGCGAGGGGATGCCGGGCGGGCCGACGATCTCGGTGAAGCCGACCAGCGGCTGGCCCGAGACCAGCAGGCCGCCCGGCACCATGAGTTTCGCGATCAGCGGCGAGAGGCGCGCGGATTCGGCCCAGTCGACGGCGTTTACCCCGTGGCCGAAGTCGTAGTGGGCGAGGGCGAATTTCACCCCCTTCGCGATCAGGATTTCCATCATCGCGTCGGCCTCACCCCGCAGGAAGTTCTCTTCGGGCGGAATGCAGGAGGGGTGGCAGTTCTGCTCGCGGTCGAAGACCCAGATGGTGCGGTCGGGCATCAGCTCGCGGATGTGGTCGTAGGTGCGCCCGTTGCCGAGGCCGTACTCGCCGATGTCGCCGGGGAGGTCGCCGAGTTGTCCGGCGACCCAGTTCAGGCCGTCGCGCTGTGCGGTCAGGCGGCGCAGAACGCTGTCCAGTCGGCTCATCGCGGGGTGTCCTCCAGTGTCAGGGCCGACCAAGGCGTGACGGGGCCGTCCATCAGGCGTGTCAGCAGGGCGTCGACAAACCCCCAGATCGCCTCGTCGTGGACGAGGTGGTGAGTCAGCAGACCGTAGGGTTCGCCATTGTCGTGGCGCCCCGCGCGCCGCGCGCAGAGGTCGGCGACGAGCTGAGCGAGGAGGTCTGCGGCCGGTCGCAGCGAGCGGGTGCCGTGCCAGTCGATGGGATCAAGATGGGTGTTGACCGCCAGCACCCCGGGCGCCACCTCGGGCGTGCTGCGCGGGCCGAAGGTCGAGAGCGCGGCATAGCCCGCCTCGGGCAGCGCGGCGGCCATGTCGGCTCCGATGCGGTTCCAAGGCGGCACGAAGAGCGGTGCCGGGGCCATGCCCAGCACCTCGGTCAGCCGCGCCATGCCCCGGCGCGCCTCGGCAAGGCGTTCGGGCAGCGGGCGGTGCGGGCGGAACTCGGATTTCTTTTCCCCGGCCGGGGCGTGGTTGGCATGGGCCCAGCCGTGCACGAGGGGGATCATCCGGTGGGCGCGGAGCGGGGCGGCGAGGCCCGGTTGCGCGCCCGCCGGGATGATGGCGAGGTGCACCGGCAGGCCGTGCCGGATCGACAGGGAACCAAGCCGGTCGAGCGCCGCCGTGTCTTGCACCGCGTCGTCGTCGCGCCACCACAGCGGCAACGTGAGCCCCGCGTCGCGCCAGAGGGCGAGTTCGGTGTCCAGCGCCTGCCAGTCGAGGGTCATTGCCGTCCTTCCGCCATGTCCACCGCGATTGCCACGGATCGCGCCGCGCCGTCAAACTGGCCGAGGTCGACCGGGCGGCGCGGTGCCTGCCGCACCAGCTCCACTGCGCGCAGCAGCGTATCGGGGCTCAGGTCTGCCGAGGCGAGCACGCTGAACCCCGGGAGGCGGGCGAGAGAGTGCGCCCTCAGCCCCTGTTCCACCTCGTTCCCCGCGTCGAAGGGCACCAGTACCGCCGGGGTGCCCGCCATCAGCAGGTCGATCGCGGTGTTGTAGCCGCACATGCTGACCGAGGCCGCGGCGCGCGGCAGCAGCTGCCGGAAGTCGCTGCGCGCAGGTTCGACGATGCTCGCCGTTCCTTCGACGAGGGCGCGCAATTCGACCACCAGCGCGCCGTGATCGGCACCGCCCACGAGGATGCGCCACGTTTGGTCGGGCTGCTCTACGGCGGCCCGCGCGGCGGCGCGGAACAGGGTCTCTCCAACGGCACCGCCGCCCGCGCTGACCACGATCTCGCCCGTGCCCGTCCCCTCGGGGTGAGGCTTGGCCGGGGCCGGGGCGACATAGCCGGTGTAGCGCAGCAGAGGCCGGACAGTCTCGCTCACCGGCCAGCTTGCCTCTAGCGGCATGGTCGCGGCGTCGGAGTGCACCAGGACGCCGTCGTACAGGTTGGCGAGGATCTCGGCGGCGCGTTCGGCGCGCGCGGGCTTGGACGGCGGGGCAAGGATGTCACGGACCGAGGACAGCACCAGCGGCGGCTTGGTCAGCGCTGCGGCGCTCTCCAGCAGGGCGAGGAACTCGTCGGTCAGGATGCGGCGGCCAAAGGGGAAGAGCTCGGTGATCAGGATGTCGGGCTGAAACGCCAGCACCGTCACCGCGAGGGCATCGCGGCGGGCGGTCAGCAGGTCGGGGCCGGCGACGGCGCTCTCGGCGTCAAGCAGGCGGCTGAAGTCGGTCCCGTCCGAGCGCAGCGGGGGGAGCTGCTCCAGTTCGATGCCGTCCGAGACGAGCTGCGGCGCAGGCATCCCGCCCGAGACGACGCGAGCCCGGTGCCCCGCTGCCACGAAAGCGCGCGCAAGGGTCAGGGCCCGCGACAGGTGCCCCGTCCCGAGGAGGTGGGTGACGACGATCAGGACCTTCACCCGGCGTCCTCCCTCGTGACCAGCCGCACGGGGTCGCCCTCCGGACGCAACCGGTTGCCGTCGAACGTCAGCACGAATAGGCGGTTGCGCTTGACGCGGAAGGGGGCGGGGCCGTCGAACTCCCAGTCATGTGCGCGCGCCAGCAGGATGCGCATGACGCCGATGTGGCAGACGGCCACCGCGTCGCCGGTCAGCCCCACAAGCCAGGGTTCGAGCCGGATCCACAGGTCGCGCGGGGACTCGCCTCCGGGCGGGCGATAATCCCAGCCCCAGTTCTCGATATCGCGGAACCCGCTCTCCGGGTCGGCCAAGAGGTCGGCGCCGTGCAGCCCCTCCCATGCGCCCCAGTTCATCTCGATCAGCGCCTCGTCGGTACGCGGCGTCTGCCCGGTCAGCAGTTCGGCGCTCTGGCAGGCCCGCAGCAGAGGGCTCGACCACAGCTCGGCGCGGTTCCACGGCTCGGGCAGGCGAAGCCCGGCGAGGGCCTCGGCGCCCTCGGCATCCAGCGGGATGTCGCTGCGGCCCTGGATCCGGTGGGCGCGGTTCCACGGGGTCACACCGTGGCGCAACAGGGCAAGCCGGATCATGCGGTCGCCCCCGCGAGGGCCCGGATCGCGGGCAGCAGGGTCTCGCGCGCGGCGGGCAGCAGGTGGTGCGCGGCCACATGGGCGCGGGCGCGTTCGCCTTCAGCCTGTCGCGCCGTGCGGTCCGCCAGCAGCGCGTCGATCCGCCGGGCGACCGCGGGGGCACCGTCCTCCAGCGGAGTACCGGGAGTGGCGAGCACGTCGCGCACCCCGGGGCGGTCCTGCGCCACCACGGGCAATCCGGCAGCCTGCGCTTCGAGATACACCATGCCATAGGCTTCGTTCACGCCGGGCCAGACAAAGGCGGCGGCGCGGGCATAGGCGGCGGCCAGATCCGGGCCGTCGAGCCGGCCCAGCTGGCGCACACGGTCACCGTATGGCGCCATCAGCGCGGCGATTTCGTCTCGGGCATCGCCATCGCCGACGATCTCCAGCCGCCAGTCGGGGTGGCTGATCAGGCCCAGTACCTCGGCGATGACGCGGTAGGAGGCGAGCTTGTCGCCCTGCCGCATCATGCCCACGGCCAGCAGGGTGGCTTGGCTGCCCGCGTCGGCGGCAGGCGAGGGCAGCGACTCCAGCGGCAGGAAGGGGTGGAGGTGGCGCAGGTCCTGCCCGGCGGGACGGTCGCGCTCCAACGTGGCCCGGTCCTGCTCGGTCAGATAGAAGATCAGGTCGGCGGCATCGCTGGCGGCCTCGGCGGCTGAGGCAAAGCGCGCCCATGGGCCGGTCAGGCGGCTCTTCGCCCGCGTTGCCTCGATCAGCACGTATGGCAGGTTCAGCGCCTTGCAGACGGCGGGCCCGACGAGGTCGGGCGCCTTGTAGTAGTTGTGATAGGTCACCCAGGCCTGCGGCGGCGCGCCGGTCAGGGCATCGACCAGCCGAGCGGCCTCGTCCCGGGCGGCCTCGAACAGGCGGTCCTGCGCCCCGGCATCGCCCGCAGGATCGTAGAGACGCAGGTCGGACACGGTCTCGCGCTCTCCGAGCGCCAGCATCAGGTTGCGCGCCATCGCCCGGTCGCCCGAGGGCGTCGGATGGCCTGGGGGCTTCATCGGGGCGTAAAAGGCCAGCTTCATGCCTCGGCTCCGCAGCCGATCAGCGCATTCAGCCGCGCGCCCAACAGTGCGATCCCGGGCTGCATGGTGAAACTCTCGTACAGGCGACGGTGCGCGGCCTCGGCCATGCGGCGCGCCTCGTCCGGGTGATCGGCCACGCGGAGGATCGCATCGGCAAGGTCGGCGGGCGTGTCAGAGACCAGCAGGCCCTGCGCGCCACTCTCGATGAACTCGGGGATCGCCGAAACCGGCGTCGACAGGATCGGCAGCTTCTGCGAGGCCGCTTCCATCAGCACGTTGGGCAGCCCGTCCCGGTCGCCATCGCGCGCCACGCGGCTCGGCAGAACAAAGAGGTCGGCGTCGCGCATGGCCTCGATCACGTCCGGCTGGTCACAGGCCCCGCGCCAGTCGATCCGGTCGGCGACACCACGTGCCTGCGCAAGCTCCGCCATCTCGCCGGCCAGCGTGCCGCCGCCGATATGCACCCAGCGCCAGTCGAGCCCGGCGGGCAGCAGGGCCAGCGCCTCGATCAGACGATCGAACCCCTTCTTTTCGACCAGCCGGCCCACCGAGAGCATGTTCATCCGGTCACCGGCACGGCGCGGGGGGCGGTCCGGGGCCGGGGGAAAGCGCGACAGGTCCAGCCCGTGATAGACAAGGTCGATCCGGTCGGGCGCCTGTGACAGGTCGCGCAGGTGCTCGGCGTTCAGCGCCGTGCAGGTCGCGCCGAACCGCGCGCCGCCCGCATCGGTTGTCAGCTTTTCCCGCAGCTCCCAGTCGGGCGAGGTCCAGATGTCCTTGGCATGGGCGGAGAAGGCCCAGGGCAGGCCGCGCATCACCGCCGCATAGCGCGCGACCGAGGCGGGCGTGTGCAGGAAATGGGCGTAGATACCCCGCACCTCCGGCGGCAGTTCGGCAGCCAGGACACAGGCCTGGCCAAAGCGACGCACCCGGTTGGTGCTGGTGTCACGTCGCAGGTCGGCGCGCCAGAGCGCCAGCGCCTGCGCATAGCCGGGCAGCTGCTGGGCCACGGCCCGTGCGCGCCAGACCCGTTCGGGTTCTTCGTGGAGATACTCGGGAAGGTAGTTCACCGGCGCGTGCAGCCGGTCGTGCAGCGGGTGGGTCTTGCGGTCGGTCGGGTGTCGCAGCGACCACAGCTCGAACCGGTGCCCGGCCTCCTCCAGCGCCACCAGTTCCTGCGCGATGAAGGTTTCCGACAGGCGCGGCCAGCCCTTCAGCACGACCGCGAGCGGCGCTCGGTCCTGAATCATCCGGCGGCCCGCTCCGCCTGTCCCGAGAGCAGCACCCTGATCCGATCGGTCACGTAGTCCAGCCCGCCCAGCAACTCGTCCGAATGGGCCTCGGAGGGCAGCGGCTGGTGTGGCAGGTTGCGGATGGCCGCGATCATCGAGGCCACGGTCATGCCGTCGCGCGTTTCGTCCAGCATCCGGATCAGGCCAATGTCCTCGGCCTGGCTCGCCCGCAGCCACTGTTCCAGCCGCGGTACGGTCCGGGGCACGATCACCGCGCGCTTGTCGAAGGACAGCACCTCGCAGAAGGTGTTGTAGCCGCCCATGCAGACGACGCCCTGCGCGCCCGCGAACAGGTTCTCGATCCGCGATTCGAAGCCGACGGCACTCACCCGCCCGCCAAGCGCAGCGACACGGACCTCGAACTCCGCGCGGACCTCGCCGGAAAGGAAGGGGCCGTAGACCAGCATGGCACGGGGCCCAAGCTCGGGGTCGGTCTCGTAGGCGGAGAGGACGAGGTCGACCATCGCCTGCCCGTCACCGCCGCCGCCGGGCGTGATCAGGATATAGGGCTGTTCCGGCGGTTCGACCGGGCAGGGCAACTCGCGCCGCAGGTAGCCGGTCCAGTGCATCCGGGCGCGCACGGCCGGGCTCAGCGGCAGACCGGCGGTCGGGTCGTAGATCGAGCGCGGGCCATAGACCCAGATCTCGTCATAGAACCGCTCGGTCGCTTCGACGGCGTGCTTGCGCTCCCACTCGGCCGCCAGCACCTCGGGTTCGTCGAGGACATCGCGCAGGCCCAGCACCAGCATCGTCCGCCCCTCGGCGTGCAGCATGTCCAGCGTCGGTATCAGCTCGCCGCGAAATCCGGTGGGCTCCTTGTCGACGATCAGCACGTCGGGGTCGTACTGCTCGGCGGTCGAGCGGATCAGGGCCGAGCGCAGCTCGGTCGTCTCGTCGATGTCCATGCCCATGGTCTGACTGACATAGGAGCCGTCCCGGCGCTTGGTGACACCGGGCAGGCGCACGTGGTCGACCCGGCGCGGAAAGTCGAACCGTCCGGCCACCGGCGAGCCGGTCAGGATCAGGGCCGAGGCCGCGGGGTCCGCCTGCGTGATCGCCTGCGCCAATGCGCGCGAGCGGCGCAGGTGCCCCAACCCGAAGGTGTCGTGGCTGTAGAGCATGATGCGGGGCGGACGGGCCGTGCGCCGTTGGGAAACGAGGGTCATCGTCACTCCGCAATCCGTAACTGGGGTTCAGGTGCCGACCCTGGCAATGACAGGGCCGCGACCGTTCTTTCGAACTTTCGACAACGCGTGGCCATCATCTGTCCCTCGCCCCGGTCGGTACTGCGTTTTGCCGGTCCACAGGACCAACGGTTGGCGCCACTCGTTCGGTCCCGGCTCCGGTGACGGATCGGGCTTTGGCCCCCTCCTAGCCAAAACCGGGTGGTTTGAAAACATGTAACCCTGCCCGATCCCGTCTGTGCAACCCCTGATCGTAAAGAACTGTTGCGTGGAGGCCAATTGCGCGAAACCGAAGGCTTCTGTAGCCTGTATCCGGCAGTCGAAAAGATGAGGAAAAGATGTTTAAATTCACCGGGCGTATCCTGGCATTCCTCTGCCTTTTCCAGCTCCTGCCGGTCCTGGCCTCGGCCCAGATTTCCCAACTCACATCGCGGGGGTCCGATACGGCGGAAACGGCGGACGCCGAGGGGGCGCAGGCCGGGGAAGGTTCCGACAACGCGCTGGCCGATGCGATCCGCGAGGCGGCGCGGAGCGGCGTCAGCGTGGTGATCATCGACCGCGACGGCAACCTCGTCTCGACCGCCGCGCCGGCGGGAACCACGGCTGACGGAGCCGATGCAGCGGGGTCCGCACCGGGCACCGCGCCCGCCGCGGACCCGAGCAGCAGCATGAAGGGGGCCTCGGCCCTGATGAAGGCGCAGGCCGGGATGTCGCAGTTCCGCCAGACCCTTCGCGATCGGGTCGATGCCCTGCCGAACTCGCTGAACGAGGTCCGCTACATCCTGCGCGCCACCAGTCCGACCGGCGAGATCACCACTTACGTCCGGGTGTTCCTGTGGTGCGCCTTGTTCCTCGTGATCGGCCGCTTCGCCGCTGTCGAGATCTACGGCAAGCGGCTGGTGCGGCGGTTCGTCGTCGGACGGGTGCAGGAGAACCCGCAGGGCTACCTCGAAAAGATGCCCTTCCTCGTGTTCCGCTTCTTCATGGGGATCGGCGGCACGCTGTTCGGGATGCTGGTCGCCTACATCCTGCTGACGATCTTCTTCGGAACCACCGACGACCTGTCGATTCAGTTCACCGTGGCCTCGATCTTCCTCGTCTGGTTCCTGGCCCGGATGGTGTCTGACGTCTGGCGGATGATCCTCTCGCCCTTCCTGACCCAGTACCGCATCCCGGTCTTCTCGGACGCGGACGCCAAGAAGCTCTACTACTGGGCCGCGATCCTTGCGGGCTATGCCGCGATCACGGTGCTGTTCAGCACCTGGATCCACGACTTCGGGCTCAACTACAACGTCTACGCGATCCTCTACGGGCTGCTGTCTCTTGTCGGGGCGCTGCTGCATATCCTGATGATCCTGTTCAACGCCCGCGCGATCACCAATGCACTGCGCGGCGGCAAGCCGGTGGAAGACCTGACATGGGTCACGCGCACCGTGTCCCATGCCTGGGCGCCGGTGCTGATCTTCTACATGGTCGTCGGCTGGCTCGACCTTGCCTACAAGCTGGTGCTGGAACTGCCCGAGTCCCTGCCGATGGTGGCGGGGGCCTATGGCGTCTTCCTCTCGGGCATCGTCGTCTACGGGGTGATCAACTATCTGATCGAGCGCTACTTCGACCGCCGGATGCAGCGCGAGCGGGTCAATGCCCAACTGGCCGAGGCCGAGGCCGCCGAGGACATGGAGGGGCCGCACCCGCGCTGGCGGCCCGACCTCAACACCTACGAGGACCTTGCCCGCCGTGTCGCCGGCATCCTCGCCTTCGTGGCGGGGGCCTATGCGCTGCTGCGGATTTGGGACCCGAAGAACTCGGTGCTGAACGAGAATATCATCGAGAACCTGCTGGACGTCATCGCGATCCTGTTCATCGGCTACGTGATCTATCACTTCTTCCGCATCTGGATCGACACCAAGATCGCCGAGGAGTCGGTGGATGCAGGTGTGGCGGAACTGGGCGACGAAGGCGGCGCCGGAGGAGCCAGCCGCCTCGCGACGCTGCTGCCGCTGTTCCGGGGCGCCATTCTCGCCGTGGTCGTCGTGTCCATCGGTCTGATCGCCCTGATGGAGCTTGGCGTCAACGTCAGCCCGTTGTTCGCGGGCGCCGGGGTGGTCGGCCTCGCGGTCGGCTTCGGCGCGCAGACGCTGGTGCGCGACATCTTCTCGGGCGCGTTCTTCCTGATCGACGACGCCTTCCGCAAGGGCGAGTACATCGACATCGAGAGCGTGAAAGGCACGGTCGAAAAGATCTCGGTCCGCTCGTTCCAGCTGCGCCATCACCTCGGCGCGCTGCACACCATTCCCTTCGGCGAGATCAAGGTGCTGACCAACTACTCGCGGGACTGGGTGATGATGAAGCTGCCGCTGCGGGTGACCTACGACACCGATGTCGAGACCGTGCGCAAGCTGATCAAGAAACTGGGGCAGGAACTGCTCGACGATCCCGAGATCGGGCCGACCTTCCTCCAGCCGCTCAAGTCTCAGGGCGTGATCGAGATGCAGGACAGCGCGATGATCATCCGGGTCAAGTTCATGACCAAGCCGGGCGATCAATGGGTGGTGCGCAAGAAGGTTTACGAGCGCATCCGCGAACTCTTTGCCGAGAAGGGCATCCGCTTCGCCCACCGCGAGGTGACGGTCAGGCTGGCCGATGGCGAGGTTGCGCACCTGAGCGATGCAGAGCGCAAGGCGGTGACCGGTGCGGTGCAGGCGGCGATGGACGAGGATATGATCGACGACGCGATGTCGGGCGACGAACGCTAGGGTCGTGTCGGATCACTCGGGCTGACGACGGGAGACGAGACGCCCGGTCTCGGCCTGCACAGTGGGCTTGCCAAGGCGTTCGGTCAGAACGGCGCGCGAATGGCCGAGCGAGGCGCAGGTGCAGAGGGAAACGCCGGTCAGTTCGTTGACCAGCACCAGCCGGTCCTCGTCAAAGCGCAGGTGAAACCCGCGCTCGTCCAGTGCCGCGATCAGACCGTCCCAGTCGGTCGCATTGGTGAAGGCCGAGCTGACATGGCAGGCGAGGGAAATGGCGGATTCGCTGTCCAGCGCGGTTTCCATCGTGCCCCGCACGCGGTCGCTCCAGACCGTCGGCATCGGCTGGTTGGCCGGGAAATCGGCAAGATCGAAGGCGTAGTCTTTCATGTCGGACCTCATAACTTTCTCGCTTTCACAACGGTACTCGGTAACTTTGGTTCCTCTGCATCCGGGGTGGGGTCATTCTGGGCCGGAACTGTGACCCTGTCTGTGAACCCGGACACAAAGCCTATCCGGCAGTATGAGGACCGCGCGGCAAATCCCCAAAACCCGGGGCGGGAAAAGGCCCGGATTGGACTGGGAAAATTCCCAATTTCTCTAAATTTAGGAAAATTGTGCGATAATTTGGGACGGTAACAGCTGTGGCGCAATGATGGCGGGCCGCCGGGGCCCGCCGCATTGGATCAGCTGTGATAGGGGTCCAGCGAGTCGCGCAGACCGTCCCCGAGGAAGTTGAACGCCAGCACCACGATGATGATCGGCAGCATCGGGATCGCCGTCCACCAGTAGAGTTCGACGTTCACGAGGTTCTGCGCGTCGTTCAGCATGACGCCCCAGCTGACCGCCGGGGCACGCAGGCCCAGCCCGAGGTAGGACAGCGCGGTCTCACCAAGGATCATGGCCGGGATCGACAGCGTCGCCGAGGCGATCAGGTGCGACGTGAAGTTGGGGATCAGGTGGCGCCGGATCACCCGTCCGGAACTGGCGCCCATCATCTCGGCTGCGCGCACGTACTCCTCCTCTCGCAGGGCAAGGAACTTGGCGCGGACCGAGCGCGCGAGGCCGGGCCAGTCAAGGATGCCGAGGATCACCGAGATGATGAAGAAGACCGAGACCGGCCCCCAGTTCGACGGCACCGCCGCCGAGAGTGCCAGCCAGAGCGGCAGCTCGGGCAGCGAACGCAGGATCTCGATGGCGCGGTTGATCACCCAGTCGATGCCGCCGCCGAAGTACCCGGCGATGGATCCAAAGAAGATGCCGAGCACGAAGGAGACGGTGATGCCGATCAGGCCGACGGTCAGCGACAGCTGCGCGCCGTAGAGGATGCGGCTGAACACGTCGCGTCCCAGCCGGTCCGAGCCCCAGACAAAGACGGTCGAGCCCTCCGGCGCGCAGAACAGGTGAGTATCGCTCGGGATCAGCCCGGCAAGCTTGTAGGTCGATCCCTCGCAGAAGAACCGCAGCCTTGCCGGGTTCTCGGTGTCTGGCACGAACTCCCACTTGAAGGTCTCGAGGTTGGCCTTCGAGGTCATCGGGTAAACATGAGGTCCGATGAACCTGCCCTCGTGCCACAGGTGAATGCCCTGCGGCGGAGCGTAGAGGTGATCGGAGTGCCGTTCGTTCGGGGTGTAGGGCGAGATGAAGCCCGCGATGGGCAGCATCAGGTAGCAGAGCAGCAGGAAGACGCCCGAGATCAGGCCCAGCTTGTGCTGCCGGAACCGGCGCCACACCAGCAGCCAGTTCGGGGCGTCGAGGTCGGCGCGCTCGATCTGGCGGATCGACTGTTGCGGATCATACGGCGCGTCATCGACGAACCGCCCGTCGGGAAGCTGGGTCATGCCTTGCGTCCCTCGTAGCGGATCCTCGGGTCGAGCAGCATCAGAAGCACATCCGAGATCATGGTTCCGACAAGTGTCAGCAGCGCCACGAACATCAGGACGAACCCGGCGAGGAACTGGTCCTGTGTCTTCAGCGCGGTCAGCAGGGTCGGCCCGATGGTCTGCAGGCCGAGGACGACCGAAACCAGCACCGAGCCGGACACCATCGCGGGCAGCAGGTTGCCGATATCGGCGACGAAGGGGTTGAACGCCATCCGCAGCGGGTATTTCACCAGCATCCGCGGCGGGCTCATGCCCTTGGCGATGGCGGTTTCGACGTAGGGCTTGCCAAGCTCATCCAGCAGGTTGGCCCGCAGCCGCTGCATCATCGCCGCCGCGCCCGAGGTGCCGATGACAAAGGTCGGCACGATCAGGTGCAGCAGGATCGACTGGACCTTGTCCCAGCTCATCGGCTGACCCTCGAATGCCGGGTCCATCAGGCCGCCGATCGGCAGGTTGAACCAGCGGTGACCATAATAGAACAGGATCAGCGCCAGGAGGAAGTTGGGCGTGGCGAGGCCGAGGTAGCCGACGAAGGCCGAGGTGTAGTCGACCCAGGTGCGCGACCGCGCTGCGGCCAATACCCCGAGCGGCAGTGCGACGAGGTAGACGAACAGCACGGCGGCGAGGTTCACCAGCACGGTCAGCCACAGGCTGTCGCCCACGATCTCGCTCACGGGGCGGTCGAATTCGAAGGACCAGCCGAAGTTGCCCTGGATCAGGCCGGAGAATCCCTGCGGCCCCGGGGCAAAGCCGACCCAGATCAGGTATTGCTCCCAGAGCGGCCGGTCGAGCGCGTACTCGGTCCGCAGGAACTCGGCCTTGGCGACACCGGCGGTCTGGCCGGTCGAGCGCAACTCGGCGATCTGGTTCGAGAGGTAGTCCCCGGGCGGCAGATTGATGATCAGGAAGATCAGCGCCGACACGACCACGAGGGTAAGCAGCATGGTCGCGAACCGGTAGAGCGCATAGCGGAGAATGGCCATCAGCCGCCGCCGCCGTCTTTGAAGAAGAACTCGTCGGGCCGCTGGATGCCGAAATGGGCGCCTGGGTCCCAGGCCCAGGTCGCCTGCGTCGGCACGTTCATCAGCCGGTCCGAAACCACCACCGGCTGCGGCGCCTCGGCGAGAATTCCGATGCCGAAGACGTTGTCGGCGTGGATCTTCAGCATCTCGCGCCAGACCTTGCTGCGCTCTTCGTCGGTGGTCGCGACCTCCCACTCGTGCGAGAGGTCCATCAGTCGGATGGCGGGCTCCATGTCGGGCGCTTCACCCACCTCGCCGCCAGTCTGGTAGAACTGCCCCCACATCGGCCAGGCAAAGAAGTCCTGATAGCGCGGCGCGAGGTAGTCGGGCGAGGTATAGGCCTGCGGAATGCCGTTGTCCCAGCCGTACCAGACGCCGGCCATGGTGGTGCCGGCGTAGATCCGGTTGCGCAGGATGTCGCGATCCAGCGGGCGCATCACCAGCTTGACGCCGATATCCTTCCACGTGTCGGTGATGATCTGCAGGGCGTTCTCCACCTCCTGCCGCTCGCCAGCCGTCTCGACCACCAGTTCCATCGGGCGGCCGTCCGACAGCAGGCGGATGCCGTTGGCGTCGCGCTTGTCGAGCCCGGCGGCGTCCAGCAGCTGGTTGGCCTGCGCCGGATCGTAGGCGGCCCAGGCTTCGCGGTTGGCGACGTCAAAGAAGGGGCTCTGCGGTAGCACGGTCATGGCGCCGGGCTTGCCCAGCTGGAAATAGAGCGCGCGGTTGATGGTGTCGCGGTCGATGCCCAGCGACAGCGCGCGGCGCACGTTCACGTCGCGCAGCACGGCGCGCCACACCGGGTCGGAATAGTTGAGGTTCGGGTAGATCGCGATCTGGCTCGCTGTCCCGTTGGGCCAGAGCAGGGTGTGGTAGTGCCCGCCTTCCTCGCCCTTCTTCAGGATGGGGATATCGCGGAAGTCGAGCCCGCGCGCCTGCAGGTCGGTCTCGCCCGCGTTGCTCTTGGCCGCGACCAGCCCGCCGCTCACCACCTCCATCTCGACCCGGTCGATATAGGGCAGCTGCATCCCGTGGCTGTCGAAGCGGTGGAAATAGGGGTTGCGCACGAACTCGTGGCGGATCTTCTTGCCGTCGCTCACGTTCACCCAGGGCTGCAGCGTCGGCAGGTCCGGGTTGTCGAAGTTGTACATGTTGTCGAGCTTGTTGTGCAGCGCGGCCCAGCTGTTCACGCGTGCATCCTTGACCTCGGCCTCGAGCTGCTCGGGCGCGACGTACTTGGCGTGGAACTGCTTCATGTAGTGGGCGGGGCGGTAGATGAACGGCGGCCGCGCCTGTGCAAGGCTCTGCAGAAAGTTCGGGTTGGGCCGGTTCCACGCATAAATCACGGTGGTCTCGTCCGGGAAGGTGACGGTGGGCCATTCGTCGCCGGAGCGCAGGAAGTCGGGGGCGCCGGAGGGGCTCAGCTTGTCGTTGTTGGCCACGTCCTCCCACCAATAGCGGAAGTCCTCGGAGGTGAAGGGCGCGCCGTCCGACCAGCGGTGCCCGGGCCGCAGGTGGAGCGTAAAGACCTTGTTGTCCTCGTTGTCCACGCTTTCAAGAATGTCGGGCACCAGCTCGTATTTCTCGTTGTACCCGACAAGCCGGGCGTAGCCGTAGACCACCATCATCCGGATATCGCGGTCACGTGCGACGAGGGTCGAGAGGGTTCCGCCGGGCACACCGAACTGCCGCCCCTTCGCCTCGAGATCGACGAAAAGCGGATGGGCCGGGGCGCGCTCGCTCACCGGCGGCAGGGCGCCGCTGGCGACCTGCACCTTGGTAAAGTCGCTTTCGTCCAGGGTCGGGTCCGCGGCGGCGCGGAAGGGCAGGGCGAAGGTCGCGGCGAGGGCAAGCGCGGTGATGGATCGGATCATTCTAGACATGGCAGCGTACCTTGTGACCAGGTTCGTACGACGTAAGCGACGGTATCACGGAGCCGGTGAAACGGAAGGCTTCGGGCCAGCTGTCGGGAGACCCGGCGCCCTGGGCAACCAGTTTCAGGTTGATCGGGCGTGAAATGTCGGGCGTCGGCTGTGCGGCGATCAGGGCCTTGGTGTAGGGATGACGAGGGTTGTTGAACAGCACGTCCGGCGGGGCCTGTTCGACCACCAGCCCCTGACGCATGACCGCGACTTCGTCGGCGATGCGGGCAACCACGGCAAGGTCGTGGCTGATGAACAGGTAGCTCAGGTGCAACCGGTCGCGGATATCTTCCAGCAGCGTCAGGATCTGGTCCTGCACCGAGACATCGAGCGCCGAGGTCGGTTCGTCGCAGACCAGCAGCGCCGGGTCGAGCATCAGGGCACGGGCGATGGACAGGCGCTGGCGCTGCCCGCCGGAAAAGGCGTGGGGATAGCGCTGCATCATGTCCTTGCCGAGTCCGACCTGCTCCAGCATGGCGGCAGCACGGTCGCGCCGCTCGCTCCTCGATCCGATCCCGTGAATGTCGAGCGGTTCGGACAGCGCATCGGCAACGCGCATCCGGGGGCTCAGCGAGGAATAGGGATCCTGGAACACCATTTGCGCCTTCTTCTGGAAGGCGATGCGCTCGGCGCGGGTCATGTCGTGGACGGGCAGGGGCTTTGCCCCGCGCGCCTCGCGAAACAGCACCTCGCCACCCGGATCGGGCAGTTCGGCGCCAAGGGCGATGCGTGCGGCGGTGGTCTTGCCCGAGCCGCTTTCGCCGACGATGGCCAGCGTGGTACCGCGCGCGAGGGCGAGGTCGATGCCCCGGCAGGCCTCGATGGTGACCGGCGGCTTCATCATCGACTTGCTGCGGACCTGGTAGGTCTTCGAGACCGACCTGAGTTCGAGGATCAGGTCGGTGGGTTCCTCGTCGGCGCTGTGGTCCACATCCTCGGGGATCGAGGGCGCGGCGTTGAACAGCTGCTGGGTGTAGGGATGCGCGGGAGACTGGATCACCAGCTTGGCCGGGCCCGACTCCATCATCCTGCCCTTGTGCATCACCACCACCTGCTCGGCCATGTTCGCGACCACGCCGAGGTCGTGGGTGACAAGGATCATCGCCATCCCGGTCTCGGCCTGAAGCTCCTTCATCAGGCCCAGCACCTGCGCCTGTGTGGTGACGTCCAGCGCGGTCGTGGGTTCGTCGGCGATCAGCAGTTCCGGTTTCGACACCATCGCCATCGCGATCATCGCGCGTTGGCGCATCCCGCCCGAGAGTTCGAAGGGATAGGCCCGGTAGGCCCGCTCGACATCGGGAAAGCCGACGCGCTCGAAGGTCTCGAGCACCTGCTTACGCGCCGCGTTTTCGCTGCACCCCTTGTGCAGGCAGAGCACTTCGCTCACCTGGCTGCCGATCCGGTGCAGGGGGGAGAGCGACCGCATCGGCTCCTGAAAGACCATGGACACGAGGCTGCCGCGAACCTTGCGCATCTTGCGCTCGCTCAGCTTGGTCAGCTCGATGGGGCCCTTGCGGCTGTTCAGGATGATCGTTCCCGACCGGATGCGGGCCACCCGGGGCAGGATACGCAGGATCGCACGGCAGGTTACCGTCTTGCCGGACCCGGACTCCCCGACCAGCGCGAGGGTCTCACCCGGCGCGACGGAAAAGCTCACATCTCGCACGACCGGATCGAGATTGCCGAAAGCAATGCTCAGATCCTCCACTGTCAACAACGGGGCCATAGGCCGGTCTTCACTCCCTTCGGTCATGCACGTCGCGGCACGATCCGTTTTTATCATTATGTCTTTTTGTCACCTTCACGCCCAGTCCGCGTTTCGTCAAATCCCAATTGCATAAGAACGTTACGGCGCGGCAACAGCCGCACTACACTTTTTGCAGCGGTTTTGGCATGAGTGGGGGCGTCGCGCCGGCGTGGCCGGGTACAGCAAGGGAGCCGCACATGAGCCGTCTTGATCTTTTCATCGACCGGATGGTCTCTCAACGTGCCTGCCTCGATGCCTCGATCGAGGCGACCGCCGCGATGGAGGGGCCGGTGTTCGAACTGGGCCTCGGCAATGGCCGCACCTATCACCACATGCTCGAACGCATCCGGGGGCGTGATATCTACGTCTTCGAGCGTGCGATTGCCTCGCACCCGGATTCCACGCCGCCCGAGCCAATGCAGATCCTCGGCGACGTGACCGAGACACTGCCCGCCGCGCTGCGCCGCTTCGGCCCGGTGGCGAGCCTCGTCCACGCGGACCTCGGCGGGCACAACCGGGCCAAGAACGACGATTTCGCCCGCCTCATCTCGCCGCTGGTCGAACCGCTGCTGGCGCCGGGCGGGCTGATGGTGTCGAGCGACCGGATGTACTTCGACAGCCTTGTCGAACTGCCGCTGCCGTCGGGGGCTGTCGAGGGGCGCTGCTTTATCTATCGCCGCTGAGGTCGTCCGCGCCGTCGGTGTTGACCCAATAGGCTGCGATGTAGACCTCCTTGCGGTCGAACCCGGCCTTGCCGCGCAGGTACTTGCGGGCGCGGTCGGCCTGCGATTTCTCGGCAGCGAACCACGCGAACCGGCCCTCGCCCTCGGGCAGCGTCAGCGCCTCCAGCGCGTCGGAGAGTTCCGGATCGCGCCCGCGCAGCAGCCATGTCACCGTGATACCCTCGGGCGCCGCCAGCGGCTGGATATCCCCTTCTCCATCTACCTGGATCAGCGCCTCTCCGACGGTGTCGGGCGCACAGCTTTCGAGGATGCGGGCGATGGCGGGCAGGGCGGTTTCGTCTCCCAGCAGGGTCAGCTTGCGCCCCTCCGGAAGCCAGCCGCCGCCGGGCCCGCTGAGTCCGACGATGGCGCCTTCCTCGACCGTTTCGGCCCAGGCGCAGGTCGGGCCGCGCCCGTGGATCAGGATATCTGTGTCGAAGTGGCCACGCTCGGCGTCGATGGCCCGGATCGTATAGGCCGGGGTGTGCAGCGCATCCTCGCCCTCGGGCCAGAGGGTCCGCCCGTTGGCACCGATCACCGGCCATTTCGGGTCGCGGCGGGCGGGCGGCAGCAGCAGGCGGTAATGCAGGCCGGAGCGGGCGAAGTCCTCAAGGTCCGGCGCGGCGAGGCGCAGACGGATGAAGCTGGCGCCGATGCGCGACTTGGCCAGCACGGTCGCCACGCGGAAGTTCGGCGGATGCCGTTCGGCGTCGGGCGCGTCAGCCCAGTCGAGCGCGGCCTGCTCGGGCAGACCCAGCTGGTCGAGCTGCCAGGTGATCCCCTCGCGCAGCATGTGCAGGTTGCCAGCGCTGTCGGCTTCGAGGTCGATGGCAAGCCCGCCATCGCTCGACCGCAGCCGGATCAGGCCAATCCCGGTGTCGTAGTCGAGCCATTGCGCGGGGTCGGCCCGATAGGGCTGATCCATCTGGTCGAGGCCCGCGCCGACCCGCGCGATGATGTCGGCGGGATCTGCGCCGTCGAGCCGGGCAGAGGCGGAATGGATGGTCATGGCGGTTCCTCGGCAATCCGTTGCATGTCTCGGTTGCTGGGCCATTGCCGTGCCGGGCTGCCGTTTGGCCGAGTCCTAGGCAATATCGCGCCACAGGGGAAGGCAAAAACTCACGCGACCTGGCCCGCCTGACGGGCAAAGGAAAAGGGCGGCACGTTGCGGTGCCGCCCTTCCTGTTCTGCCCTTCGGGGCGGCCTCAGCCCATGCGCTCGGAGGCGTAGGAGCCGGGCGAGGCCGGGAACACGACGGTCTTGTTGCCGTTCAGGAACACGCGGTGGTGGATGTGCGCGTGGATCGCGCGCGACAGCACCGAGGATTCCACGTCGCGGCCAAGGCTCACGTAGTCGTTGGCGCTCTGGGCGTGGGTGATGCGCACCACGTCCTGTTCGATGATCGGGCCCTCGTCGAGGTCGGCGGTCACGTAGTGCGAGGTGGCGCCGATCAGCTTCACGCCCTTCTCGAAGGCCTGCTTGTAGGGGTTCGCACCCTTGAACGAGGGCAGGAACGAGTGGTGGATGTTGATGATCCGCCCCGACATCTTCTGGCACATCTCGTCGCTCAGGATCTGCATGTAGCGCGCCAGCACGATCAGTTCGGCCCCGGCCTCCTCGACAACCCGCATGATGGCGGCCTCGGCCTCGGGCTTGTTGGCGGGCGTCACCTTGATGCAGTGGAACGGGATGTCCTGGTTCACCACGACCTTCTGGTAGTCCATGTGGTTCGAGATCACGGCGACGATCTCGATCGGCAGGGCACCGATGCGGGTCCGGTAGAGCAGGTCGTTCAGGCAGTGCCCGAAGCGCGAGACCATGATCACCACCTTCATCTTGGCGGCCTCGTCATGGAAGGCATAGTCCATCTCGAACGTCTCGGCGACAGGAGTGAGAGCCTCCTGCAGTTCGGCCATCGTCGTGCCCGTCTCGCTCACGAAACTGGTGCGCATGAAGAAGTTGCCGGTACCCGGGTCATCGAACTGAGAGCTGTCGGTGATGTTGCAGCCCTTCTCGGCGAGGAAGGTCGAGATGGCGGCGACGATCCCACGGCGGGAGGGGCATTTTACGGTCAGGGCGTATTTTGTCATGGAGATCGGGTTCTTCTTGCTGTTGGTCCGGTCGGTTTCCGGCCGGACGATGCGTTTCGGGACCGGGATGCGGACTCTGTCTCGGTTTGGCCGGATACTTTCCGCGATCGCCTCGCCCGGCAAGGCGCGTTCCGGCATTCTCTGGCTGTTTTGCGTCACCGGATGACGCGGGATGGCACCAAAGTCGCCGATAGGAACGGGCCGTCTATCATCCGGACCACGACGGGGCTGGTCATTGGGCTTGCACGCCCTCCGGGAACCGGCTAGCAGCGCAGGCTTTCCCGCACCGAGGAGGCCCGCCATGACTGCCCCCACGCTTGCCGTCGATTTCGGCACCTCGAACACCGCCGCCGCTGTTCTGCAGGATGGCCGCCCCTGCCGCATCGCCATCGAGGAAGGCTCGGAAACCCTGCCCACGGCGGTGTTCTTTCCCGCCGACGCCGGGGTCATGCGCATCGGCGCCGCGGCATCGGACGCACTGATCGCGGGAGAGGAAGGGCGCTACATGCGGGCGCTGAAATCGGTGCTCGGCACCTCGCTTTTCCACGAGACGCGCCGCATCGAGGGCAAGCGCCGCACCCTCGCCGATACCGTCACCGCCTTTCTCGTCGCGCTCAAGTCCCGTGCCGAGGCCGAAACGGGCGAGCGCTTTTCGCGGGTCCTGTCGGGGCGGCCGGTCCACTTCCACACCGCCGACCCGGAACGCGACGCGCGGGCCGAGGCCGACCTGCGGGCCTGCTACCACGCCGCCGGGTTCGAGAGCGTCGAGTTCCTGTTCGAACCCGAGGCCGCCGCGCTGGCCAGTCACGGCCTTGGCACAGCGGGCGACATCGGCCTGATCGTCGACATCGGCGGCGGAACCTCGGACTTCTCGGTGTTCCGCACCGAGAACGGTCGCCCGCGGATCCTCGCCAGCCACGGCATCCGGCTGGGCGGTACGGATTTCGACCACGCAGTGTCCATGAGCCACGCGATGCCGCTGCTGGGTCTGGGCGGAGAGCTGCGCCGCGATTTCGGAGAGGGCCTTCTGCCGGTGCCGCGCGCGATCTACATGGACCTCTCGACCTGGGCCAAGATCCCCTTCCTCTACACGCGTGAGACCCTGTCTGCGGTGGCCGACATGGTGCGGCTGGCGGTCGACGCGCCGGCGATGCGGCGGCTTGAAAAGGTGCTGGGCGACGAACTTGGCCACGACCTCGCCTTCTCGGTCGAGGAGGGCAAGATCGCAGCCAATGCCAACCGGGCCGGGGCCCGCATCGGCATGGCCCAGATCGCGCCGCGCCTCTCGGCACCCATCGACGGCGACTCGCTCGATGCGGCGCTCGAAACCTACCGCGCGCCCCTGTCCGAGGCCGCGGCCGAGACCCTGCAGGCCGCCGGGATCAGCCCCGCGCAGGTGGGCACTGTCATCCTCGTCGGTGGCTCCAGCCTGATGAACATGGTGTCGGATGGCATGCGCGCGCTCTGCCCCGGTGCCGAGCAGCGCTATTCCGAGGCCTTCACGGCAGTGGTCGACGGACTGGCGTTGGCGACGGAACAGGCATAGGCGCTCCTCTCGCACCTCCCTTTCGCGGAGGCGCTGCACGCGCTCTTGCCCAACTGCGGGTTTCGGTTAACGTCCGGCGCGGGGCGCTCCGATTGTCCGGGCGCCGCAGCAAGGGGAAGTGCCGATGACGGAGCGCGCGGATATCTGGATGCCGGACTGGACAGACCGTCCCTACTGGCTGGACGGGGTGTCCGCCCCGGTCGCAGAGGTGAAGCCCCTGCCGTCGCGGGCCGATGTCGTCATCGTCGGCTCGGGCTATACCGGGCTGAACGCGGCACTGGAATGCGCGCGCGGCGGGCGCGAGACCGTTGTGCTGGAGGCTGGCACCCCCGGCTTCGGGTGCAGCACGCGGAACGGCGGCCAGATCAGCACCAGCATCAAGCCCTCGCTCGCGGCCCTTGCGGCCAAGCACGGGGCTGAGCGCGCGAAGGCGATCCGCGACGAGGGCAAGACCGCGCTGCGCTGGATCGGCGAACGCATCGCCGACGAGAAGATCGACTGCGCCTTTTCTCTCGTGGGCCGGTTCCACGCGGCCCATTCGCCAGAGAAGTTCCGCGAACAGCTGACCGAGGTCGAGACGCTGAAGCGCGAAGGGATCACCGCGCATCCCGTTACCCGCGCCGAGCAGCACGATGAACTCGGCACCGACATGTACCACGGCGGGCTGGTGTTCCCCGACCACGCCTCGCTCGACCCCGGCCGCTATCACCGCGGCCTGCTGCGCCGGGCCATCGAGGCAAAGGTCCAGGTGCACGGGCAGTGCAAGGTGACGTCGATCGCCCGTGACGGCGACAGCTTCGTGGTGTCCTCCGAGCGCGGCAGCATCATCGCGGACAAGGTCATCGTGGCGACGAACGGCTATACCACCGGGCTGACCCCGTGGATGCAGCGCCGCGTCATCCCCATCGGCAGCTACATCATCGCGACCGAACCGCTCCCGAAGGAGCTGATGGACCGGCTCTGCCCCACCAACCGCGTGATTTCGGACACCCGCAAGGTGGTCTACTACTACCGGCCCTCGCCGGACCGGACCCGCATCCTCTTTGGCGGCCGCGTCTCGGCTGGCGAGGTCGCCCCCACCGTCAGCGGCCCGCGCCTCTACGAGGACATGTGCCGGATCTTCCCGGAACTGCGCGGCTATCGCATCTCGCATTCGTGGATGGGCACCGTCGCCTATACCTTCGACGAACTGCCCCACGTCGGTGTGCACGAGGGCATCTACTACGCGATGGGCTACTGCGGCTCCGGCGTTTCGCTGTCGAGCTATCTCGGGATGCGGCTGGGCCAGCAGGTTCTCGGGCTGGCCGACGGCGCGACGGGTTTCGACGGCCTCCCGTTCCCGACCCGTCCGCTCTATACCGGCAAACCGTGGTTCCTGCCGGCGGCCGTGGCCTGGTACCGCTGGCGCGACCGGCGCCAGTACGAGCGGGCGAAGGTCGCCTAGCCGCCGCAGACCCGCACTCGGGTTTCCCAGCCCTCGCAGGCGTCCTGCAGGGCGGGCGGCACGGGCCGGTCGGTAAAGAACACGTCGACTTCCGACAGCGAGCCGATGCGCGCCGGGGCGTTACGCTGGAACTTGGCGTGGTCGGCGACAAGGAACACCTGCCGCGACTGGCGGATGATGGTGCGGCTGACCCCGACTTCCTGAATGTCGAAGTCGAGAATGTCGCCCTCCTGATCCAGCGCCGAACAGCCGATCACCGCGTGATCGAACTTGAACCGGCGGATGGTCTCGACCGTCAGGTCGCCGGTCAGCCCGCCGTCCGAGCGCCGCAGCGCGCCGCCGGTGACGATCACCTGGCAATGGGGATTGCCGGCGAGGATGTTGGCCACGTTCATGTTGTTGGTGACCACAAGGATGTTGCGATGCCCCAGCAGTTCGGCGGCGACCGCTTCGGTCGTGGTTCCGATGTTGAGGAAGATCGAACAGTTCTCGGGCAGTTCCGCCGCGCAGGCGCGCGCGATGTCGACCTTGGCCGCCTGGTTCAGCCCGCGCCGTTCTTCGTAACCGATATTGGCGGTGCCCGAGGGCAGGATCGCCCCGCCGTGTACGCGTTCGAGCTTGCCGCTGTCGGCCAGTTCGCTCAGGTCGCGGCGGATGGTCTGCAGGGTGACGCCAAAGTGCTCGGACAGGCGCTCGACCGTGACCTTGCCCTCGCGGCGGGCGATCTCGATGATTTCTGGCTGGCGAAAGGACTGGACCATGGTGGTTCTCTGGCGGCTTCTCCTGCCTAGCCGCTGAGGATACGCTGAACAAGACGTTTCGCCCGTGCGCGAATGCTTTCCGTTTCAGACCATAGCGAAACCGCCGCAGAGGGGCGGTTTTGCGGATCTTCGGCTGGGGTCTGCCCCCGGAATACCGCCAGATTGCATAGGGATCGGCAATATGCCGGAATAACGAAAGAAAACGAATATTTTCCTATTCCATTTTGATCGCATTGGGGCATATCTGCGGTATGGCGCAAAACAGGAGCGTGACGTGACCCAGTCGGCCGGCAACGAGGACATCTGCGACCTCTTCATCATCGGCGGCGGCATCAACGGCTGCGGCATCGCCCGCGACGCCGCAGGGCGCGGGCTGTCGGTCAGGCTGGCCGAGAAGGGTGACCTCGCCTCGGCGACCTCCTCGGCTTCGACCAAGCTGTTTCACGGCGGGCTGCGCTACCTCGAATACTTCGAGGTGCGGCTGGTCCGCGAGGCCCTGATCGAGCGCGAGACGCTGCTCCGCGCGATGCCGCATATCAGCTGGCCGATGCGCTTTGTCCTGCCCTATCACCGCGACATGCGTTTCGAGAGCGAGACGCCGGTCTCCCGCCTGCTCGGCGGCCTGATGCCATGGATGAAAGGGCGGCGCCCGGCGTGGCTCATCCGCATGGGCCTGTTCCTCTACGACAACCTCGGCGGGCGGAAGATCCTGCCGGGCACGCAGACATTGGACCTGACCGGATCGCCCGAGGGGCAGCCACTTCAGGATCGGTTCCAGACGGCCTACGAATACTCCGACTGCTGGGTCGACGACGCCCGGCTGGTCGCGCTCAATGCCCGTGACGCCGTCGCGCGAGGCGCCGATGTCATGGTGCAGACCGAGGTGATCGCCGCGCACCGGGTGGACGACCTCTGGGAGATCGAGACCCGCGACACCGCCAGCGGCGCCAGCCGCACGCACCGGGCGCGGATGCTGGTGAATGCAGGTGGACCCTGGGTGGGGCAGATCATTCACGACCGCATCCACGTGGAGACCAAGGAGGGCGTCCGGCTGGTCCGGGGCAGCCACATCGTCACCCGCCGCCTCTACGATCACGACAAGTGCTATTTCTTCCAGGGCACCGACGGGCGGATCATCTTTGCCATTCCCTACGAGCAGGATTTCACCCTGATCGGCACCACCGACGCGGACCACGACGACCCCGAGCGGAAACCGGTCTGTACCGAGGCCGAGCAGACCTACCTGCTCGATTTCGCCAACCAGTACTTCAAGCGGCAACTGACGCGGGACGATATCGTCTGGACCTATTCGGGGGTGCGCCCGCTTTATGACGATGGCGCGCGCTCTGCCACGGCGGCGACGCGGGACTACACCCTGCGCGTGGACGCAACGGGCGGCGCGCCCGTGCTGAACGTGTTCGGCGGCAAGATCACCACCTACCGCCGCCTTGCCGAGAGTGCGCTGGAAAAGGTCGGTCACCACCTGCCGGACCTGCCGGGCCCGTGGACCGCCGGGGTCGCGCTTCCCGGCGGAGATTTCACCGTGGCCGGGGTGCCGGACCTGCTGCAGAAGCTGCGGGTGGACTATCCCTTCCTCTCCGATTTCTGGTCGACCCGCCTGATCCGCGCCTACGGGACCGACGCATGGAGCGTGCTGGGCACCGCTGACAGGGCCGAAGACCTCGGCGTCGACTTCGGTGCCACCCTGACCGAGGCCGAGGTGCGCTGGCTGATGACACAGGAGTTTGCGCGCGCGGCCGAGGACATCCTCTGGCGCCGCAGCAAGCTGGGACTGCGCATCGACGCTGGCGGGGCGGCGGCGCTGGCCGACTGGATGCGCAGGCATGGCCCCGTCGTCACCGGGCAGGGCTGAGCGCGCCGGGGCTCGACCCTTTGCCGCCGATCGGTCAGGGTGCGGGCAAAGGACCGGAGGGGAGGAACCATGACCTACGTTCTCGCCATCGACCAGGGGACGACCTCGACCCGGGCGATGATCTTCGACGCGGCACTGCGCGTGGTCGCGGTCTCGCAGGAGGAATTCGACCAGCATTTCCCGCGCTCGGGCTGGGTCGAACATGACGCGGGCGACCTCTGGACCAGCACGGCGGCGACCTGCCGGGGCGTGATCGAGAAGGCCGGTATCGCCGCGACCGAGATCGCGGCCATCGGCATCACCAACCAGCGCGAAACCACGCTGATCTGGGACCGCAAGACCGGCAAGCCGATCCACAAGGCCATCGTCTGGCAGGACCGGCGAACCTCGGACCTGTGCCGCAGGCTGCGGGAGGAAGGGCACGAGGCCACGGTGACCGACCGGACCGGCCTGCTGCTCGACCCCTACTTCAGCGCGACCAAGGTGCGCTGGCTGCTCGACAACGTCGACGGCGCGCGGGCGCGGGCCGAGGCGGGCGAACTGGCCTTTGGCACGGTCGACAGCTGGCTGGTCTGGAACCTGACCGGCGGCAGGGCGCATGTCACCGACGCGACCAACGCGGCGCGGACCATGCTCTACGACATCCGCAAAGGACGCTGGAGCCGGACGCTGTGCGAAATGCTCGACATTCCCATGTCGCTGCTGCCCGAGGTCCGCGACTGCGCGTCGGACTTCGGAACCACGCGGCCGGATCTGTTCGGTCGCGAGATCCCGATCCTCGGCATCGCGGGCGATCAGCAGGCCGCGACGGTGGGGCAGGCCTGTTTCCAGCCCGGCATGATGAAATCGACCTATGGCACCGGCTGCTTCGCCCTTCTGAACACCGGCGATACGGCGGTGACCTCGCAGAACCGGCTGCTCACCACCATCGCCTACCAGTTCGAGGGCAAACCGACCTACGCGCTGGAAGGGTCGATCTTCATCGCCGGCGCAGTGGTGCAATGGCTGCGCGACGGCCTGCGCCTGATCCGCGACGCGGGCGAGACGCAGGGGCTGGCCGAACGCGCTGACGCGGGGCAAAACGTGGTTCTGGTGCCCGCCTTCACCGGCCTCGGCGCACCTTACTGGAACTCGGACTGCCGTGGCGCCATCTTCGGCCTGACCCGCAACTCCGGGCCGGAGGAGTTCGCCCGTGCCGCGCTGGAAAGCGTGGGCTTCCAGACCCGCGACCTGCTGGAGGCAATGCAGGCCGACTGGCAGGGCGAGGGCGCGCGCCCGACGCTGCGGGTGGATGGCGGCATGACCGCCTCGGACTGGACCATGCAGTTCCTCGCCGACATCCTCGGCGCCCCGGTTGACCGGCCGAGGGTTCTGGAAACCACGGCGCTGGGCGCCGCATGGCTGGCCGGGCAGCGCGCGGGTGTCTACCCCGACATGGACACCTTTGCGCGCGACTGGGCGCTGGACCGCACCTTCGGGCCCGGGATGGACGAAACCACCCGCGCTACGAAATACGCCACCTGGAAGCAGGCCGTCGCGGCAACCCTCACGGTCGAAACCTGAGGGGCTGCGCGACGGTCAGAGCAGGCTGAGGGCGCGCAGGCGTTCCTGGTCGATCACGGTGATCACCCTGCGGTCGGGCGTCAGCGGCGCGAAGGAGACCGAGAGCCCCGAGGGGCGGTACTCGCAATAGGCAAAGCCGGTGCCCTCGATGATCTTGAGGTCTTTCCTCTCCAGCATGTCCACCGTCGAATGCTGCCCGTTCCCGATGATCACCGGGATGCCATACCAGTGGCTCACCCGGTTGATGTGGATATGGCCCGAGAGGATGCCCGCCACGTCGTAACCCTTGACCATCGCCGCCAGCCGCTCGGTGCTGGCGGTGTCGAGGCTGCCCCACGGCAGCCCCTCGGGGTCGACGCGCGGCGGGTGATGCAGCACCAGCAGCTTGGGCAGGTCGGAGTGGCGGTCCAGCGCGACCTGCAGATAGGCGAACTGCTCGCCGTCCAACGCACCGGCCACCTTGCCCGGCAGCGCAGTGTCCAGCGTGATGACATGCAGCCCGCCCTGCACCGTGTCGTGGTCGTAGGGCGTGTCCGACTCCTCGCCCAGAAAGACCTTGTTGAACCCTTCGCGCTTGTCGTGGTTGCCAAGCGCCAGCACGATCGGCACCGGGAGGTCGGCGATCGTGTCCTTGACCAGCTCATAGCTGGCCTCGTCGCCGTGGTTGGTCAGGTCGCCGCTCGCCACCACGAAATCGGGCAGCGGGTCCATCCGGGCGATGATCTCGACCATCCGCTTCAGGGTGCCGGCGGTGTCCGAATGCAGGTTCGCGTCGTTCATGTCGGGGTGCGACACGTGCAGGTCGGTAAGGTGAAGGAAACGGGTCATCTCAGGCTCCGGCGGCGATCAGAAGGGATTTGGTATAGTCTTGCGTCGGGGCGTTCAGCACTTCGGTGGCGCGCCCCTGTTCGATGGATTTGCCGTGCTGCATCACGAGGATCTGGTCACAGATCGAGGCGACGACGGCAAGGTCGTGGCTGATGAACAGCATGGCAAGACCCAGCTCGTCCTGCAGGTCCATCAGCAGGTTGAGGATCTGCGCCTGCACCGAGACGTCGAGCGCGGAAACCGCCTCGTCCGCCACGATCAGCTCGGGCCGGGTGACGATGGCGCGGGCAATGGCGATGCGCTGGCGCTGCCCGCCGGAGAATTCGTGCGGGTACTTCTCGGCATCTGCGGCGTGCAGATTCACCTGCTCCAGCGCCTCCGCCACGCGATGCGCGCGGTTCTCGGCCCCGATGGCGCGCAGCGGTTCGGCGATGGACCAGCCCACGCTGCGGCGCGGGTCGAGCGAGCCGAAGGGATCCTGAAACACCATCTGGAATCTCTGGCGTTGCCGCCGCAGGTCACCGGCGGAAAGCTGGCCAAGGTCCTGACCGTCAAACAGGATCTGGCCCGCGTCGGGCGTCTCGAAGGCCATCACCATGCGGGCGAGGGTCGATTTCCCGGATCCGGATTCGCCGACGATGCCCAGCGTCTCGCCCCGTTCGAGGATAAAGCTCGCCGAGTCGACCGCCGTCAGCACCGGCGGCGCCCGGAACAGCGACTCGCGCGGCATCCGATAGCGCCGCGTGACCGCACGCGCCTCCAGCAGCGGGGCGCTCATGCCGACACCTCCTGTTTCAGCGCATGGCAGTTGGCGAGCCGGGTCGCGCTGATCAGCGTGCTGCCGGGGCGGGTCCCGGCGCAGACGGGCAGTTCCACCGGGCAGCGGCCGGAAAACCGGCAGCCGGAGGGAAGATCCTGCAGGGTCGGCACGCTGCCGGGAATCGTCGGCAGGCGCGGCCGCTTGCCGTCTGCGCCGCGCGGCTCGGCCACGGGATTGGGACGCGCGCCAAGCAGGCCCTGGGTATAGGGATGGCGGGGCGTCGTCAGCACCTCGGCCGTCGGCCCGCGCTCGACGATGTCGCCGCCGTACATCACCACGATGTCACGGGTCGCGCGCGCCACGGCGGCAAGGTCGTGGCTGATGAACAGCAGCGCCATCTGCCTCTCTTCGGCGAGCCGCACCAGCAGGTCGATGATCCTGAGCGCGACATTGGCATCCAGCGCCGTGGTCGGTTCGTCCGCGATCAGCAGTTCGGGGTCGCAGGCCAGCGCCAGCGCGATCACCACCCGCTGCCGCTGCCCGCCCGAGAGCTCGTGCGGAAACTGCCGCAGCCGTTCAACGGGCGAGGGGATGCCGACCTCCTCGAACAGCGCCAGCGCGCGCGCGCGCGCCTCGGCTTTGCTCAGGCCAAGGTGCAGGCGCAGCGGATCCATCACAGTATCGCCCACCCGGCGCAGGGGGTTCAGCGCCGTCATAGGCTCCTGAAAGATCATCGCCACCTTGCGCGCGCGCAGCGCTTCCCAGCCCCGGTCGTCGGCGCCGGTCATGTCGCGACCGTCCAGCACGAGCTTGCCCGACAGGTCCGCCGCAGCGGGCGCCATGCCCATCAGGCTCATCGCCAGCATGGTCTTGCCGCTGCCGCTTTCGCCGACGATGCCGGTGCGGTCGCCGGGGCGGATGGCAAGACTGGCCTGCCGCAGCGCGGTTCCGCTCTTGAACGAGACCGAGAAGTCCTGAAGTTCGATCATCTCAGCGCTCCCTCGACAGGCGCGGGTCGGTGATGTCGCGCAGCCCGTCGCCCAGCAGGCCGAAGCCCAGAACCGCGGCAACGATGCAGAGCCCCGGGTAGATCGCGAGTTGCGGCGCGAGGTACATCAGTGTCTGCGCCTCAGACAGCATCCGCCCCCAGCTGGGTGCGGGCGGCTGGGCGCCGAGCCCGAGGTAGGACAACGCCGCCTCGGCAAGGATCGCCACAGCGAACTCGATGGTGGCCTGCACGATGATCGCCGCGCCGATGTTGGGCAGGATGTGATCCCACGAGATCACCGCGCGGTTCAGCCCGGCCGCCTGCGCCGCCGCGACGTACTCGCGCGTCCAGACCTGATTGGCCGAGGCGCGGGCCACGCGGGCGAAGACGGGGATATTGATGAACGAGATCGCCAGCACCGCGTTGGTCAGCGACGGCCCGAAGACGGCGGCCAGCATGATCGCGAACAGCAGGGCGGGAAAGGCAAAGCCGATGTCGGCGATGCGCATCACCAGATCCTCGACCCAGCCGCCGATGGCCGAGGCCAGCAGCCCCAGCGCGGTGCCGATGGAACCGCCGATCAGCACGGCGGCCAGCGCCACGGTCATCGAGTTGCGCGCGGCGGCCATCAGTTGCGAGACCACGTCGCGGCCCAGCTGGTCGGTGCCCAGCCAGTAGGTCGATGACGCTGGGCCGAACTTGGCCTTGATGTTCATCTGGGCAAAGTCATGCGGGGTCCAGACCAGCGACAGCGCGGCGGCGCCCAACACGAGCGCGACCAGCACGGCGCCGATCAGGAAGTTGACGGGCAGCCGGGTCTTCATGCGCGGGCCTTCAGTCTGGGGTCGATCACGACATAGAGCAGGTCGACGATGAAGTTCGCAGTCACCACGATGGCCGCAAAGAGCATCACCAGCGCCTGCACCGTCGGCAGGTCACGGTTCGAGATCGACTGGAAGATCAGCCGCCCGAGGCCGGGCAGGTAGAACACGTTCTCGATCACGATGGTGCCGGTCACCAGCGCGGCGAACTGCATTCCCACGATGGTCACGATGGGCACCAGCGCATTCGGCAGCACATGGCGCCACAGGATGCGGCGGCGCGAGAAACCGGTGGCGCGGGCGGTACGCACGAAATCCTGCCGCATGACCTCCAGCGCCGAGGACCGCGTGACGCGGGCCAGCACCGAGGATTGCACCAGCGCCAGCGCGACGGTGGGCAGGATCAGGCTGCGCATCGCCGCCACCGGGTCGTCCCAGCCCGCGAACCCGCCGGGCGGCAGCCAGCGCAGCTTCACGGCGAAGAGCAGCACCAGCAGCATCGAAAGCCAGAAGGCGGGAATGGCGATGCCAAGCTGGCTGATGAACATCATCCCCCAGTCGCCGGGCTTGCGGTGGTTGGCGGCTGCGCCGATGCCCATGACAAGGGCGAGGATGACGGTGAAGATCATGCCGGACACGGCGAGCGAGATGGTCATCGGAAGGCGCTCGCCGATCAGCCCGGCGACCGGAATGCCAAAGGAATGGCTGATGCCGAAATCGCCGTGCAGCGCGTTCCAGACCCAGTGAACGTAACGGGTCAGCAGCGGGTCGTTGAGGCCCAGCTGCTCGCGCAGGGCGGCAAGCGCGTCCTCGGTCGCATCCAGCCCGAGGATGGTCAGGGCCGGGTCGCCCGGCAGGACGTTCATCACCGCGAAAACGACGACGGAAACCGCGAACAGCGTCAGGACGAAGCCGAGCGTGCGGCGGAACAGGAAATAGCCCATGTCAGGAGAGTCTTCTCGGTGCCTTCGGTCCGGCGCGGAGCCGGGGACGGAGGGCGGGAATACCGCCCTCCGTCATGTCGGTCAGTTGACGGTCACGCCGGCCAGCGGCTGGTACAGCACCGGCGACGAGGTCCAGAAGCCGTCGATGTTGGCCTTGATCACGCTCAGGCGCGGCAGCTGGAACAGGAACCCGTGAACCGCCTGCTGGGCCAGTTCCTCCTGCCCCTGTTTCAGCAGCGCGTTGCGCTTCTCCGGATCGCTCTCGGTGCGGATGCTGTCCCAGAGCGCGGTGAACTCGGGGTTGTCGTAGCCGTAGAAGTAGTCCGGACCCTTGGCAAAGTTGCCCATGTCGTTCGGGCTGGTATGCGCGATGATGGTCATGTCGTAGTTCTTCTTCTTGTAGACCTCTTCCAGCCAGAAGCCCCACTCGACGTTCTCCACCTTGGCGTCGATGCCCGCGGCCGACAGTTCGGCCTGGATGATCTCGGCCGAGCGCATGGCATAGGGGAACGGCGGCACGCGCAGGGTCATCGTGGTGCCTTCGACCCCCGCTTCGGTGAACAGTTCCTTGGCCTTCGCGGTGTCATGCGGATAGGTCCCGGTCAGGTCTTCGTAGGCCGGGCCATGCGGCGGGTAGAAGCTGCCGATCGGAACAGCCATCCCATACATCGCGCCGTCGATGATCTCGTCGCGGTTGATCGCATAGCTCACCGCCTGACGGACCTTGAGGTCGTTGAACGGCGGCTTCGAGTTGTTCATGGCAAGGATCACCTCACCCTCGGTGCTGCCGATCTCGGTCTTGAAGCGCGGGTCGGCCTCGAACTGCGGCATCAGTTCCGGGGCGGGGAAGCCCGGGAATGCGTCGACTTCCTCGGCCATCATCGCGGCGCTGGCGGCAGCCGCATCGGCGATGAAGCGGAAGGTCACCTTGTCGAGCGACACGTCGGCCGCGTCGCGCCAGTCGGGGTTCTTGACCAGCACCAGCTTGTCGCCACGGGTCCAGCTGTCGAACTTGAAGGGGCCGGTGCCGATGGGCGTGGTGTTGTTGGCGTCCGCCGATTCCTCGGCGACGATGGCCGCATCGCCCTGCGCGAGGTTGAACAGGAAGAAGGCGTCCTTCTCGGTCAGCTTGATCTCGACGGTGGAGGGATCGACTGCGGTGACCGACGCGATGGGCTTGAAGATGCCCTTGGACGGGTTGGTGCTGCCCTCGGCCATGGCGCGGGTAAAGGCATAGACAACGTCGGCGGAGTCGAAGGTGGTGCCGTCGTGATAGGTCACGCCTTCTTCGAGCTTGAAGGTATAGGTCAGCCCGTCCTCGGAGATCTCCCAGCTTTTCGCCAGTGCGGGGAGGACCTCGCCGCTCTCGTCGACCGTGGTCAGCGACTCGTAGACGTTGGTCTCGAGCATCCCGTCGATGGAGGCGGTTGCGTCGGCGGTCGGGTCGAGCGAGGTCGGTTCCTGCTGGAGGCCGATGATGATGCTGGTCTCGGCCAGCGCGGGCGCGGCACCGAGCAGCGCACCCATGGCGAGGGATGCGGCTACACGCGCTGCGGAAAGGGACAGGTACGACATGTCAGGAATGCTCCTTGGATCCTGCGATATTTTCAGGGCGTCAAGGCGTAAGGAAACACCCCGTGCAAAGCATGCACGGGCCGTTCCTTCGCGGTCAATGCCTAGCGAGGCATCGTAACAACCAGATGACCGGATGTTGAAAGTTCACGCATTTACATGAAAAAGGCGCGGTCACCGCGCAGGCCGGCCCGGCGGATCAGGCTCCGGGCAAGTGGGATGCGAGGGCCCGAACGGGCCCATCGGGGGAATCAGCAGACGTCCGGAAAGCCCGGGATCAGGCGTTTGCCGTGCGGCGGGCCGGGGCGGCCTCGGTGCGGGCAAGGGCACGGACCTGATGCGCCATGGCCAGCATCAGCATCGCGGCGCTGCCTGCGGCGGCGTAGCTCATCAGGGCAAAGAGAAAGCCCATGCCCATGAACAGGGTGGTTGCGGCTGTGGTGGTTCCGGCAATCATGCCGATCAGGATCAGACCAAGTAACACGTCACTCATTCCCCGTTGGGTTTCAGGTGCTTGAGGTCACGCTCCCTGCAGATCTGGGCAAGAGTGTGGCGATTCCGGGATCAGGCCGGGGCAGGCGGTCGTTTCCATGCGTTTTCACGGATTTGTCTCTCGACATCCGGGGCCAGGGATCAAAATCCGGGCATCGGGGAGTCGGGCCCCCGACAAAAGGGTTAACTGTTTCCACGAATTAAGTTATTGCGGGGGCGAGCACGAGATTGTGTTGCGTTGGTGGCACGGGGGCGCTTCGAAAACGGGAGAAAACCGGTCTTTGCCAGTTCTTCCTTTGGGTTAGCGGCGATTTGGATTAGCGTCTGCGACGTGTTCCGCAGCGTAGACAGAGAAATCGACATGATGCGTATGATAAAGGTATTGAGTGCAGTTGTATTTGCACAGTTTCTGGCTGTCGCCGCCTCGGCGCAGGACAGCTACACGATCAAGCCGGGCGATGTGCTCCGCTTCGAGGTGCTCGAGGATTCCTCGCTGAACCGCGACGCCCTGGTCCTGCCCGATGGCCGCGTGACCGTGCCGATGGCAGGCACCGTCAAGGTAAGCGGCCTCAGCGTCGACCAGGTCCGGTCCGATGTGACCAGCCGCCTGGCACCGAACTTTGCCAGCCCGCCGACCGTTACCGTTTCGCTGGCGCAGCTCGGCCAGCCTGCGCCCGTGTCCGGCAGCGGCTACAGCACTCTCGAGGTCTTCTTCCTCGGTGAGGTCAACACGCCCGGCATGGTCGAAGTCCGCCGCGGCACCACGTTGCTGCAGGCCCTCGCACAGGCCGGTGGGTTCTCGCGCTTCGCGGCCACCAAGCGGGTCCAGCTTCGCCGCACCGACACTTCGGGCAAGCAGTCGGTCTACCTGTTCAACTACGACGACGTACTCGCAGGCAAGACGAGTATCGGAGCGACACAACTCGCAAAAGGGGACGTGATCGTCGTACCGGCACGGAAGCTGTTCGAATAAAATAAACAAATTGAGGCAGAGCAGTTGATAATCAGGGGGCTCAAGTCCGGAACTGCAATAGCAGCCATTCTAGCCATCGTGACCGCTCCGACGTTCGCACAGGACGATCAGGGCGGTCTTCGCATTCAGCTAGGGGTGCAGCAGGGTTTCGGCTATGGCGACAACCTCGCGCTCGGCGTTCCGGGCAGCGTAACTAATCCCGAGGAAGGCAGCAGCGCGCTGTCGACCTCCTCCTTCGCGCTTCAGCTCGAAAGCATCACCCGGACGCAGGAGTTCCGCCTGCAGACGGGTGGGTCGCTGCGCTATGGTCACCTGCCCGAGGGCAGCACCCAGAGCACGGGCTTCGTCGATCCCTTCGTCTCGCTTTACTACAAGCGTGAGGGGGCCGCGTCGCGTTTCACCTTCGATGCGCGTCTCTCCGAGACTTCGATCTCGCAGGCCGCGCCCCTGTGGGAGTTCTCCGACGAGGACGGCCTTATCGCGCCGCCCGCGGACCTCGGTCAGCTGACCGGGACCGGCACGCGGCAGGGCTACGCGGTGCGGACCGAGCTTGAAACCGGGATCGACTCGCCGATCGGGTTCCGCCTCGGGCTCCGGGCGGAAGGGGCGGACTACGAGGATGCGACCTCGACCAGCCTCACCCCCTACGACCGCTATACCGTGACCGGCAGCACCTACTTCCGGTTCAACGAAATCACCTCCGCCGTGCTCGACCTGCGCTATTCGCACTACAGCAACGATTCCGGCGATCCGGACCGCGAGACCAAGACCGCCGAGGTCGGCTTCGACCGCGACCTCGCCAGCGGCGGTACCCTATCGGCCCGCATCGGCTATACCCAGACCGACCAGGGCGACCTCTTGCTCGGCAGCGAGGCCGACGGTGTGACCGGGCGGCTCGGCTACAGCCAGCCCCTGCTGAACGGTTCGCTGGGGGCCACCTACGGGCGCACCCGCGACAGCGACGGCGAGATCGACAACGTGATGCTCAGCCGTCGGCTGGAGCTTCCGCTCGGCCGGGTCGACGTCCGGCTCGGCGCAACCAGCCTATATGGCGCGTCGCCGGAACTGGTCGGCGGCCTCGGCTACAACGGCAGCACCCGCACGGGCGGCTACTCGGTCCGACTGGACCGGACGGTCACCTCCGACTCCAACGACGAGAGCCGGTTCACCACGCTGTTCTCGGCGCAGTACAGTCAGGACCTGACCGCCTATTCCAGCTTCGTCGCCAGCCTGTCCTACTACCAGCTGGACGAGACCTCGCTGGAGAACGGGGTCGAACAGACCAACCTGCGCCTCGGCTACCAGTACGAGCTGACGCAGGACTGGTCGCTGAACTCGGGCATCAGCCTACGGTCGCGGGATGAAGACAACGTCGGCAAGGCGGATTCACAGGAAGTCTACCTGAACATCGCCCGCAAGTTCGATCTGAACTGAGCCAACGAAACAGCGAATGGGCCTAGGCGGCCCATTCCGCCCATACCCACGCCATCAGAACGTAGGTCAGGTGATGCAGCGCCTGGTCAAAGCCGTTCGCGCGCCAGTACCCGGCCTGCGTCGGGCCATAGCCCTTGGTCTCGGAATAACGCGCCTTGCCCCAGTCGATGTTGAAGTGCACGACCCATTCGGCGACCACCAGCACGAGGATCAGCCAGATCGGGGTGCCGACGATCATCAGGACAATCGCCGAGCCGATGGCATGCACGCCCGCGTGCTGCGCGCGCCCAAGGTGCCAGTACTCGCCGCGACCCGAGAGCATCCGGGGGGTCTGCAGGAAGTAGTCCGCAAACATGTGCTTGATCTGCAAGAGGCAGATCAGGATCAGAACCGAGCTCACGGTGGCGGTCAAACAACGTCTCCGGCATGGCTTTACGAGATCAGCTTAGGCAGTTCGTTCCCCCCACGCAATCTTTCCGCACCACCCCGGACCGCATTGGGGCGCAGACCTCTTGATACAATGTTGCGAAACAGTAGTCTGAGCCGAAAGACCGGGCATACACTCGGCTGACAAGACGGGGACACGGTCATAGAATCCAGCCTTTTCAAGTTCATCTGGAAATATTCCAAGCGAGACCAGCTTATCCTTCTGCTGGTGACGGCAACGCTGTTTCCGCTCCTCTACCTGACGCTGGAACTTCCCAAGCGGATCATCAACGACGCCATCGGTTCGCAGACCTCGGTGATCCAGTACTACGGGTTCCAGTTCTCGCAGGTCACGTTCCTCGCCATCCTCTGCGCCGCCTTCCTGTTCTCGGTGCTGCTGCACGGGCTGGTGAAGATGCGCATCAACACCATGAAGGGCATCCTCTCGGAACGGATGCTGCGCCGCTTTCGCTACCAGCTGATCGGCCGCGTGCTGCTCTTCCCGCAACCCTATTTCGAGCGGGTCAGCCAGGGCGAACTGGTGTCGATGGTCACTGCGGAGAGCGAGCCGATGGGCGGCCTGATGGGCGACGCGATCAGCCAGCCGGTGTTGCAGGCCGGGCAGATGGTGACGATCCTCGGCTTCCTCTTCGTCCAGAGCTTCTGGTTCGGTGTGGCGGCCTGCGCACTGATCCCGCTGCAGGCGTGGATCATTCCCCGCATGCAGCGGCAGATCAACCGGCTGAACAAGATCCGGATCCAGGAGGTGCGCATCCTCGCGGCCGACATCGGCGAAAGCGCGGCAGGGGTCGCCGCCATCCGGGCTCACGGCGGCTGGCGCTATCGCATGGCCAAGATCACGTCGCAGCTCGGACGCCTGTTCGAGATCCGCTTCGAGATCTACCAGAAGAAGTTCTTCATGAAGTTCATCAACAACTTCATTGGCCAGCTGACCCCCTTCTTCTTCTTCTCGATTGGCGGCTACCTCGTGCTGCAGGGCGCGGTCTCGCTCGGGGCGCTGGTCGCGGCGCTGGCGGCCTACAAGGACCTGTCCTCGCCGTGGAAGGAACTGCTCGACTACTACAACCAGACGCAGGACATGTCGGTCCGCTGGGAAGTGATCACCGAGCGCTTCGCTCCGGCAGGCATGATGGACGAGAGCCTGTTCATCGGCCAGCCCGACGAGATCCCGCGCCTGAACGGCGACATCCAGCTCGATCACGTCACCGTCCGCGACGCCGATGGCAACGCGGTGCTGGAGGACCTCAACACCGTCCTGCCCGGGGGCCGGGTGATCGCCATTTCCGCCTCCAGCTCGGAGGACCGCAAGGCGCTGGCAGAACTGCTGACCCGCGAAGTGCTTCCGGCCAGCGGCACCGTCCGCATCGAAGGGCTCGACCTCAAGGGCCTGCACCACGGTGTAATCGCGGCGCGGGTGGGGCATGCGGACGCCCGTCCGCTGCTGTTCCAGGGCACCTTCGGCGACAACGTGATGATGCCGATCCGCCGCCGCCCGCTGACCGAACCGGAAGACGCCGAGGCCCACGCCGAGGCAATGCGCGCGGGCAACAGCAGCGATCCGCTCGATGCCGACTGGCAGGATCCGGGCGCCGCCGGTTTCGACACGGTGCAGGAACTCTACGACTGGTGGCTGCACCTGATCGAGGGCATGGGCCCGGGCAACGCCCTGTTCCGGCGCGGGCTGGATCAGAGCTTTGACCCCGAGCGCCATCCCGAACTCGCCGCCCGGATCGTTGTGCTGCGCGATCGCCTCCGCTTTGCCGCCAGCGAGGCCGGCCTCGCGCGCTTTGTCCACGTGTTCGACCGCGACCGCTACAACCCGGCCCTGCCGGTGGCCGAGAACCTGCTGTTCGCCGTGCCGCGCCGCCCGATCACGCCCGAGCTGCTGGCCAGCCAGAGCGGGTTCCTGAACCAGCTGCGCGAACTGGGCCTCGACAAGCCATTGGTGGCTCTCACGCTCGACGTGATCGACATGCTGCGTCAGATTTTCGGCTTTGACGGCACCGATCATCCGCTGTTCCGCGACCTCGGCCTCGACCCGGAGATCTACGAAAGCGCGCTGACACTGGTCGAGCGCACCCGCGCCTCCGGCGCCGCCTCGCTCAGCACCGAAGAGCTTGGCCGCCTTCTGACCATTCCCTTCCGGCTCTCGGCGGAAAAGATCGGCCCGGCCTTCTCCGAAGACATGCAGGCGCGCATCCTCGAACTGCGGCACAGCCACTCCGAAACCATGCTGGCCCAGCTCGGCGATCTCTTCGCGCCGCTGGATCCGACGGAGTTCGCCCCGGGCCTTACGGTGCTGGAGAATGCCCTGTTCGGAAAGGTGTCGCAGGACATCGGCAGCCGGGCGGACGACCTTCGCAAGATGGTCGCCGCAGTGCTGATCGAATTCGGCGCGCAGGAGGGCGTGGTCCAGCTGATCTACGACCTGCCGATCTCGCTCTCGGGCTCGAACCTCTCGGCCATGTACGCCGAGCCGCTTGCGCTTTCGCGCGCCACGATCCGGCGTCCGGACGTGCTGATCATGGACCAGACCCTGGCCAGCTACAGCATGGAGACCCGCATCGCCGTGCACCGCAACCTTCGGCGTCAGCTTCCGGAGACAACCATGATATACTTGGATGACAAGTTCGAGGACGAGGGTGTCTTCGATCTCTACCTGGAACTGCAACAGGGGCGTCTGGTGACCGAGGGCAAGGGCGGGATAAGCGAGGACGACAGCGCCGCGAGCGCCGATCTGGGGCGCAAGGTCCGCGCGCTGGAGCAGACCAGCCTGTTCTCGACCCTCAGCCGCAAGCAGCTTCGCCTGCTGGCCTTCGGTGCCAAGTGGTTCGAGGCCAAGCAGGGCGAGACGGTCTTCCTCAAGAACGACCAGCCGACCGACGGGGCCTACCTGATCCTCGAGGGCGAAGCGGGCATGTACCTCCCGCGCGAGGATGGCCCCGACCAGCTGATCGTGGTCTCGAAGTCGGGGACGCTGGTGGGTGAACTCGGGCTGATCCGCAACGAACCGCGCGCGCTGTCGATGGTGGCCGAGACCGATCTCAAATGCCTGCGCATTGGCGCCAAGGAGTTCCTTGCCGTGGTCGAGAATGACGCCGCGACCGCCTTCAAGCTGTTGCAGGTGGTCGCGGGCTACGTCTCGAACTGAGGCTCAGTGCCGCCGGATCGGATCAATCGGCGCTGACGGCAGGGCCAGGGCCTCTTCGATGAAGAGGGCCGCCTGCAACAGCACCGCTTCGCCGCGCGGGGGGCCGATCAGCTGAACGCTCACCGGCAACCCGGCGTCGGTAAAGCCCGCAGGCATGGCCAGCGAGGGCAGCAGCGAGGCGACCGAGAGGAAGGAGAACCGCAGCCAGTTCTCGTAGGTGCCGATCTCCTTGCCGTTGACGAACCGGGGGAAGTCCTCCTCCACCGGCGCGGGTGCGATGCCGACCACCGGGATCGCCAGCACGTCGTAACCCTCGAGGAAGGTGCGCATGATGTCGTAGATCTGCGACCGGCGGGTCATGGCGGCGTAGATATCGTCCAGCGTCAGGCCCATGCCGTAATCCACGTTGGCCCGCAGCCGCTCGCCAAAGGTTTCCTTCACCGCCTGCGGCAGGCTGCCGACCACGGCGCCATAGTGCAGGCCGCGCAGGGCGAGGTAGGTCTCGTTCAGGTAGGGCAGGTCCGGGCAGGTCTCTTCCACCGTGGCCCCGGCGGCGGCGACGGTTTCCATCGCGCCCCGCAGCTTGGCGCGGATCTCGGTCTCGACCGCGGCAAAGCCGTTCTGATCCTCAGAGAAGGCAATGCGCGGCGCGCGCGGGGCCCGTGCAACCGCCTCCTGGAACGACTCGGCCGGCGCGTCGAGCGAGAGCGGCATCCGCGGATCCCAGCCGGTCATCGCGTCGAGGAACAGGGCGATGTCGCGCACGTCGCGGGCCATCGGGCCCGAGGTCGCCTCGGGCAGGAACTTGGCTGCGGCGGGGCCGCCGCCGCATCGGCCGGGCGAGGGGCGCAGCCCCAGCACGCCGCAATGCGCCGCGGGCGTGCGCAGCGAACCCATCAGGTCCGAGCCCTGGCTCAGCCAGACCTCACCCGTGGCCAGCGAAACCGCCGCCCCGCCCGACGAGCCGCCCGCGTTCATCCGGGTGTCCCACGGGTTGCGCGTCGCGCCCGCCACAGCGTTCTTCGAGTTGCCACCGGCACCAAACTCGGGCGTGTTGGTCTTGCCCATCACCAGCCCGCCACGCGACTCCAGCCGCTCGACCATCGGCTCGCTCTCCGGCGCGATGAAATCCTTCATCGCGAGGTTGCCGAAGGTGGTGCGCACGCCGGCGACGTTGTTCAGGTCCTTGATCCCGATCGGCAGCCCGGCGAGCCAGCCTGCCAGCAGCGCGTTGGCGGCGGCATGGTCCGGCAGGTCGGCGATCTGGGCCCGGGCGCGGTCCGCGCAGACGGTGACCATCGCGTTCACATCGTCTTCGACCTGCGAAATCCGCGTGGCCGAGGCCTCGACCAGGTCGGCCGGGTCGAGTGCGCCCTTCCTCAGGTCGGCGACGATCTCGCGGGCAGGGCGGGCACAGAGCTCTGGCCCGCTAAAGGTGGTATCAGGGCGCATTACTTGGCTCCGCAGAAAAACTTGTAGAGAAGACCGATCATTTGCTCGGCGCGATCATCGGCGAGAGAATAGAACACCGTCTTGCCCTCGCGGCGGGTGGCAACCAGCCCCTCGTCGCGCAGCCGGGCCAGCATCTGGCTCACGGCGGCCTGTCGCATGTCCAGCAGTTCCTCCAGGGCGCTGACCGATTTCTCGCCCTGGCAGAGATGGCACAGGATCATCAGCCGACCCTCGTGCGCAAGTGTCTTGAGCCATGTCGCCGCCTCGGCGGCGCTGGCTTGCATGTCAACTGGGCTTTCCGGGGGGAGTATCTTTACAGTCTCAATCGTCACGTTATCGGCGCCTCGGTATTCTTATCCGCGCATCATGACGAAGCGGTCCGGCCCTGTCACCCCTCTGTGACCGGCGCACCTCCCTGAAAGGCGTTCCCATGCGCATAATCGCAGGGATCGTCCTGCATCTGCAGGTGCAGGTGATCGCCGGAATAGGGATGCGCACGGGCAAACGCCTCGTCCACGTCGATACCAAGACCCGGCGCGTCGGAAAGCCGGACAAAGCCCTCCTCCACCCGGATCGAGCCCCGGATCAGCCGGTCGTGGAACGGTGTCTCGATGGTTTCCGCGATCAGCAGGTTGGGGATCGACGCGGCAAGGTGCAGGTTGGCTGCCCATTCCAACGGACCGGCGTAGAGGTGCGGCGCCATCTGGGCGTTGTAGGTCTCGGCCAGCGCAGCAACCTTCTTCATCTCCCAGATACCGCCGGCCCGGCCAAGGGCGGGCTGCAGGATGCTGGCCGCGCCCTGCCGCAGAACCTCGGCGAACTCGGCCTTGGTGGTCAGCCGCTCGCCGGTTGCTACGGGGATGCCGACACTGTTGGCGACCTGTGCCATCGCCGCGTAGTTGTCGGGCGGCACCGGCTCTTCGAACCAAAGCGGCTGATAGGGCTCCAGCGCACGGCCCATGCGGATCGCCCCGGCGGTAGTGAACTGCCCGTGGGTGCCGAACAGCAGGTCCGCCTTGTCGCCGACCGCCTCGCGCACCGCCTTGCAGAAGGCGACCGAGAGGGTGATGTCCGTCATCGCGGGCATGTGGCCGCCGCGCATGGTGTAGGGCCCGGCTGGATCGAACTTGAGCGCGGTATAGCCCTGCCGGACCATCTCCACTGCCGTTTCCGCCGCCATCTCGGGCGAGGTCCAGAAGGCACCGATCTCGTGATGGGGCAGGGGATAGAGGTAGGTGTAGGTGCGGATCGCGTGATTCATCATCCCGCCCAGCAGGGCATAGACGGGTCGGCCGCGATCCTTGCCTAGGATGTCCCAGCAGGCGATTTCCAGCCCCGAGAAGGCGCCCATCACCGTCAGATCGGGGCGCTGGGTGAAGCCCGAGGAATAGACCCGCCGGAACATCCACTCGATGTTCTCGGGGTTCTGGCCCAGCATGTGGCGTTCGAACACGTCGCGCAGCACGGCCGACATGGCATCCGGTCCGACACTGCTGGCATAGCATTCGCCCCAGCCGGTGATGCCGGTGTCGGTCGTGACCTTGACGAGGATCCAGTAGCGCCCGCCCCAGCCCGGGGCCGGCGGCGCGGTGACGATGATATCGAGGTCCTGGAGTTTCATGCGCGCCTTTCCTCTGCTGTCAGGCGCGAGTTGGGCATATCGGCGCCCCGGCTGCAACCGCGCCCTGCGACATCGGGTGTCGCAGGGTGACAAGTCAGCTTATTCCGTCAGGACCCCGGCCGCCTGCAGCTCCGAGCGATGCGGCCGCCACATCTCGGATTGCGGGTTCCGGATGCTCTCGATCGCGAACATAGGATCGACCCCGCGCGAGGTCAGGTACTTCAGGTGCGCATAGACCTCGTCCTGCGTGTCCCGGTACATCCACGAGGCAAAGTCGAAGGGCGACTGCCAGCCGCGCGACTCGCGTTCCTTCTCGTAGTAGCCCGCGATGTTCTCGGCAGGCCAGTACACCTGATGAAACCCGATCCGCGATCCGCGCGACATGGTCCGGTGCGCCCCCGCGAGAAAGACCAGCACGCAGGAACTGTCGCAGTCGCCGTGGATATGGGTGTCGAGCCCGAAGTCGAGCACGATGTCGCTCATCTGCGAGGCGGCGTAGAGTTCACCGCCAGATGAATTGAGCTGAAGCCGGGTGATCGCCTCGTTGCCGCGCAGCAGATCCAGCATGATCGCGACGTCTTCCAGCGCGATGCCCGAGGTTTCCCCGGGGCCGGGCGTTTCCGAGTCGTAGGTCAGTGTGTCGCCATCGACGGCGAACTTGGCCGTGCCGGAATCGGCCAAGGCGGGGCTGGTGACGAGGGCCGTCAGCACGGCAAGAACCGGAAATGTCGCGCGCAGTCCCATCACCCCGGCCTCCCTGATCTTCCGACCGGGGCCATTGGCCCCGGCCGTCGTGTCATGGTCTCAGACCGCCGCCTTCAGGGCGTCGACCAGATCGGTCTTTTCCCAGCTGAAGCCGCCGTCGGCATCGGGTTCGCGCCCGAAGTGGCCGTAGGCCGCAGTGCGCTGGTAGATCGGCTTGTTCAGCTTCAGGTGCTGACGAATGCCGCGCGGCGACAGGTCCATGACCTTGCCCACGGCCTTCTCGATCTGCTCGGCGGTCACTTCGCCGGTGCCGTGGGTCTCGGCATAGATCGACAGCGGCTGCGAGACGCCGATGGCATAGCTCAGCTGGATGGTGCACTTGTCGGCCATCCCGGCGGCGACCACGTTCTTGGCGAGGTAGCGCGCGGCATAGGCGGCCGAGCGGTCCACCTTGGTCGGATCCTTGCCCGAGAAGGCGCCGCCGCCATGCGGGGCCGCGCCGCCGTAGGTGTCCACGATGATCTTGCGGCCGGTCAGGCCGGCGTCACCGTCGGGGCCGCCGATCACGAACTTGCCGGTCGGGTTCACGTGCCAGATGGTGTCCTTGGTCAGCCAACCCTCGGGCAGCACTTCCTCGATGTAGGGCGCCACGATCGCGCGGATGTCGTCCGAGGTCAGGTCCGGGTCGAGGTGCTGGGTCGAGAGCACCAGCGAGTGCACGCCGACGGGCTTGCCGCCGCGGTAGATCACCGACAGCTGGCTCTTGGCGTCGGGCCCCAGCGCGGGCTCGGTGCCGTCCTTGCGCACTTCGGCAAGGCGGCGCAGGATCGCGTGGCTGAACTGGATCGGCGCGGGCATCAGCGCTTCGGTCTCGTTGGTCGCAAAGCCGAACATGATGCCCTGATCGCCGGCACCCTCGTCCTTGTTCTCGGCCGCGTTCACGCCCTGCGCGATGTGCGCGGACTGCTCGTGCAGCAGGTTGGTCACCTCCACGGTCTCGTGGTGGAACTTGTCCTGCTCGTAGCCGATGTCCTTGATGCAGGCCCGCGCGATATCGTCGATACGCGCCATGTAGTCGTGCAGCTTGTTCTGGTCGGAAAGCCCGATCTCGCCGCCGATGACCACGCGGTTGGTGGTGGCAAAGGTCTCGCAGGCGACACGCGCCTCCGCTTCCTCGGTCAGCAGGGCGTCGAGAACGGCGTCGGAAATGCGGTCGCAAACCTTATCCGGGTGACCCTCGGAGACGGACTCCGAAGTGAAGATGTAGTTATCGCGGGCCATGAAATCGCTCCATTGGTGTTTCTACCATCACGCCAGGAAGCCGTTGTGATGGGACCAGACCGGGTTAAAGGGGGGGCGGTGCCGGGTCAATCGTTCTTTGTCCGGCGGCTGTTTAATTTGTGGAATACCAGCCCCGCGAGCAACACAAGGCTCAGAAGGAAGGCCGGCCAGTCCCCGGTGCGCGCATAGAGACCCGGGGCACGGGGCAGGGGCAGTGTCACGTCCAGATAGCCCGGCTGACCAAGCGGCAGGCTGTCGACGACGCGGCCGAAGGGGTCGATGACGCCGGAGATCCCGGTATTGGCGGCCCGCACCATCGGAAGGCCCTGCTCAATCGCCCGCATCCGCGCCTGCGCAAGGTGCTGATAGGGGCCCGAGAAGGTGCCGAACCACGCATCGTTGGTGATCTGCAGCAGCAGGTTGGGGCGCGACGGCGCATTGTTCACGTCCTGCGGGAACACGGCCTCGTAGCAGATCAGCGGCAGGGCGCGCCCGATGCCCGGCAGATCGACCAGCCGTGGCCCCGGCCCGCTGGCCATGTCGCCCGGCACGACGCTCGCCAGCGCGCCAAGCCCGAGACGGGACAGCAGCGCGCTGTAGGGCAGGTACTCGCCGAAGGGCACGAGGTGGTGCTTGTCGTAGAGGTCCGAAACGCGCCCTTCCGGGTCGATCACGGCAAGGCTGTTGTAGTAGCCGGCCTCGTCCGGGCGCAGTACGCCAAGGGCCACCGGCGTTCCCTGCGCGGCGGCGACGATCTCGCCCAGCGGGTCATCGACGCCCTCGATGTAGTTCGGCGCCGCGACCTCGGGCCAGACCACCAGGTCGGGGCGGGGTTCGGCGGCGGTGTAGTCGAGCTGCCGCTGGAAAAAGATCGGCACATAGGCCGGATCCCACTTGAGCCTCTGCTCGGCATTGGGCTGGACCACGCGGACCGTCTTGGCCGGTGTGTCCGGCGCGGTCATCGGTCTCGGCGCGGCCAGCACGGTGGCAACCGCGACGGCCACGGCGGGCAACAGCGCCAGCAGTCGCCTCCGGCGCGCCACCACCAGCAGCGCAAGGGGCAGGGTGGCGGCAAAGGTCGCGAGGTTGAGACCGGCGGGGCCGACCCAGTAGAGCAGCTGTGCGACCGGCGTGTCGATCCAGACCTGCCCGGGTGCGGCCCAGGGAAAGCCGGTGAAGAGGTAGCCCCGCCCCAGTTCGGCCAGCGTCCATGTCACCGCCAGCGCGGTGACGCGCGTGGCAGGGCCCCGTGTCAGCCAGCAGGCGGCGAGGGTAGCCGCCCCCCAGAACAGGGCGAGCCCGCCATCCATGAAGAAGATCGCGAAGGGCGCCAGCCACCCATCCCGCGCCGGGTCGACCATGAAGGGTTCGACCAGCCAGATCAGACCGAAGGCGAAATAACCAAAGCCAAAGGCCCAGCCGGTCCAGAATCCGGCTCGCGCACGTTCGATGCCGGTCACCAGCCAGCCGAACCCGGCAAGCCCCAGCACCGTGGCGGGCCAGACCTCGAAAGGAGCCAGCCCGAGGGCCGCGACCACGCCAAGCAGCAGGGCCAGCGCAAGGCGCCGTCGCGGTGTCAGTCGGATCATTCCGCCTTGGCCGGCAGGCGCACCCGCAACCGCTTGATCCGGCGAGGATCGGCATCGACCACTTCGAACTCGGGACCGTCAGGATGCGCGACGACTTCGCCGCGCGCGGGCACCCGGCCGGAGAGCATGAAGACCAGCCCGCCCAGCGTGTCGATCTCTTCCTCGTCCACCTCGTCGTGATCGGTCAGCGATTGCCCGATCTCGGCCTCGAATTCCTCCAGCGGGGTCTTGGCCAGCGCGATGTACTGGCCCGGCTTTTCCTTGACCCAGGTCTGGTCCTCGTCGGTGTCGTGCTCGTCCTCGATCTCGCCCACCACCTGTTCGATCAGGTCCTCGATGGTCAGCAGCCCGTCGACCCCGCCGTACTCGTCGATCACCAGCGCCATGTGGCGGCGTTCGGTCTGCATCTTGGTCAGCAGCACGCCGATGGGCATGGAGGGCGGCACGAACAGCAGCGGCCGCAGCATCTTCGACAGGTCGAACTCGGTGGTGCCGCCGTTGAACCCGTGGATCAGCGCAAAGTCCTTGAGGTGGACGAACCCGATGGGGGTGTCCAGCGTACCCTCGTAAACCGGGATCCGGGTCATGCCGCTGTCGCGGAAGACCTTGACCAGATCGGCCTTCGAGATGGTGTTGGGAACCGCTACGATCTCGGCGGTTGGTATCGCCACGTCTTCCACGCGCATGCGATGAAGGTTCATCAGGCCGCGCGGCTGGGCGGCCACGTGCCCCAGCCCGTTGGCCTCGTCGACTTCATCGTCTTCGGTGGTAGAGAATGCTTCGAGGATACGACCGAAGAAACCCGGCCTCTCCTCTGGCGTGTCGTCCACCTGATCGGTGGCACCGTTCTGCGAAAGCGCGCTCTGCGCTGCGCTAGAACTGCCGTCTGTGTCGCCCATCTGTCCTTTTCCAAAAAGAGCCCTCAGGGCCCGTCCAAATCCTTATATGGGTCATCGAGCCCCAATTCGCCAAGTATAGTTGTCTCTAGCCCTTCCATCAACGTGGCATCGGCGTCACGCACGTGATCATAGCCCAACAGATGTAACAGACCATGAACGATCAGGTGGGTAACGTGATCCTCCATGCGTTTGCCCTGTTCGGCGGCCTCGCGTTCGCAGGTTTCCCATGCAATCGCGATGTCACCCAGCGTAATTTCGCCCATGATGTCGGGCTCGGGCGCGCCCGGCGTCTCCCCGGCGATCTCGGCAGCAAGGTCGGCCTCGGGCCAGCTCAGCACGTTGGTGGGCACGGGCTTGGCGCGGAAGTCGGCGTTCAGCACGGCGATGCGGTCGTCATCGCAGGCCAGCAGGCTGATCTCGCACTCGTCAAGGTCCAGCCCGAGGTGGTCGAGCGCGGCGGCGCAGGCCCTGTCGCACAGCGCCGAGAGGCCAAGGGCCTCCCAGCGGTCGTCTTCGATGGTGATGTCGATGCTCATGGCCGTCCCGGCGTGCGCCGGGGATCAGGCTGGTCCGGCATCGGCCTCATAAGCCTCGATGATCGCGGCCACAAGCGGGTGGCGTACCACATCCTTGCTGGTGAAGTAGTTGAAGCCGATCTTCGTGATGGGCTTGAGCAGGCGCTCGGCGTCGGCAAGGCCGGAGGTCACGCCGCGTGGCAGGTCGACCTGGCTGCGGTCCCCGGTGATCACCATGCGCGATCCCTCGCCAAGACGGGTCAGGAACATCTTCATCTGCATGGTGGTCGCGTTCTGCGCCTCGTCCAGCAGCACGAAGGCGTTGGACAGGGTGCGCCCGCGCATGAAGGCCAGTGGCGCGATCTCGACCCGCTTTTCCTCGAACATCTTCTGCAACTGCTTGCCCGGCATGAAGTCGTTCAGCGCGTCGTAGAGCGGCTGCATGTAGGGATCGACCTTGTCCTTCATGTCGCCGGGCAGATAGCCGAGCTTTTCGCCCGCCTCCACCGCCGGACGCGACAGGATGATCCGGTCGACGTGGCCCTGGATGAACATGGTGACCCCGACCGCGACGGCGAGGTAGGTCTTGCCGGTACCCGCCGGGCCGATGCCAAAGCACAGCTCGTGTTCGAACAGCGACTGGACATAGGCCTTCTGGGCCTCGGTGCGCGGTTCGACCGGCTTCTTGCGTGTCTTGATCTCGAACTTGCCGCCCCGGAACATCTCGAGCTGATCGCCCGCATCCGGTGCCTCATCTCCGCCCATGCGGAACTCGCGGTCGATGTCTCCGGCTTCGACGGCCTTGCCGGCCTCGAGGCGCGCGTAGAGTGCCTTCAGGACCTGTTCCGCGCGTTTGGCCGTGTCGGGCTCGCCGTGAATCGCCAGCAGGTTGCCGCGCCGCAGGATCTGGACGCTGAGCTTCTGTTCGATTTCCGTCAGGTTCCGATCGTATTCACCGCAGAGGTCGATGAGCAGGCGATTGTCAGGGAATTCGATCAGCACTTCGCCGAGTGCAGTCGGTGTTTGCGGTGGGGTCAGGGCGCCAATGGCCAATCCGCTCTCCTGTATTCTCGATCTGGTTTCAGATTGCCAAGGTCGTCCCGATGGCGCAAGCCGCTCCGTCCCGATTTCAGGAAATTGAAACAAAAAAGCGGCCGCCTGTCGAAAAGGCGGCCACTTGGTCCCTCTGGACGTCGGCAGAGTTTCGCCGGTCAGATGGTATCGGGAACGGTCGAGCCATCCTTGAACGGGCCGACGGCGGTGTTCGGCGGCGCGATGCCGGAGCAGACCGGGCGGCCATAGGAATCGAGCCGTGCGTCCATGTAGCCCTCGAGACCGTCGTCGATGATCCAGTGATCGCAGCCGTTGGGGTCGACCCAGATGCCGGCTTCGAGAATCCCGAGGCCCTTCGAGTCGATGCCGCGGTCGGCGGTCATGTCGCCCATGTTGGCGCCGCAGGCGGCAAGTGGGGCGAGGGCGGCGAGAACGGCGAGACGTTTGATGATGATCATGGCAGGGTCCTCACTGCAGGCAGATGATTTCGACACGGCGGTTCTGTGCCATGCCCGCAGCGGTATCGTTGCTGGCGCGCGGCTGACGCTCGCCATAGCCGCGCACGTCCTGCAGCCGGACACCGGCCCGCTTGGCCACCACGGCGACGGCGTTGGCGCGGCGCTGGCTCAGGGCCATGTTGTACTCGTCGGAGGCGCGGCTGTCGGTGTGACCGGTGATGATGAAGCCCGACGGCGCCTTGGCGCGCTGGAAGAAGTCGATCAGGCGGCGCTGGCCCTCGGCGCTGATGGCGGACTGGTTGGTGGCGAAGTACTGGTCGGTCGGCATGATGCCGCAGACCTTGCCACGGCGGCAGACCGGACGCCCGTCGCGGGTCAGGTGGGGGCTCATGTAGCCCTCGGCGCCATCGTCGAGCACCCAGTGCTCGCAGCCGTCGGGATCGACCCAGATCGAGGGGACATAACGCTCGCCCTTGATCGTCTCCTGCGCGGCGGAGGCACCGGGAACCAGGATGGTTGCAACACTCAGGACCATCGCCGCCACTGCGGCGCACGCACTCTTACTCAAGGCCAACATCCTGGCACATTCCTCGCCATGTTCGCGCAGGTCCATCCCCGGACTCCCCAGTGGCAGGGGCTGCGCTCTTCGAGGGATCTATACCAACTCGTGGCGAAATCTGGGCGAAATTGTGACGGCACGGCCAGATTCAGGCCGGTTAAGGCAACATTAAAGGTGAATCCTGGCGTATTGTTGCCCATTCGGGCGGCGATCCGGCGCCTTCGGCCATGTCATTGATGCGAATCGGTTTTTCGCGGGGCAGCGTCCGGGGCGCGCCGATCCCGGTGATCAGGCCACGCGCTCGCCACGCAGCGAATTGGGTCCGCTGTCGACGATCTTCACCTGTGCCAACTGGCCGACCTGCAGGCTCGGGTCCTGAACGTGAACCGCGTGGAGGTAGTCGGACTTGCCGACCATCTGCCCCTCGAACCGACCCGGCTTTTCGAACAGAACGCCGACCGTCCGGCCAACCATCCCGTCCTGCGCCGCGCGCTGCTGTCGGGTGATCAGGGCCTGCAGGCGATGCAGGCGATCATCCTTCACCGCCTCTTCCACCTGCGCCCGTTCCGCTGCCGGGGTGCCTGGGCGGGTCGAGTACTTGAAGGTGAAGGAATAGCCGAAGTTCACTTCCTCCACGAGGTCGAGCGTCGCCTGGAAATCCTCCTCGGTCTCTTCCGGGAAACCGACGATGAAGTCGCTCGACATCAGGATGTCGGGCCGCGCCGCGCGGATACGCTCGATCAGCTTGAGATAGCTCTCGACCGTATGGCTGCGGTTCATCCGCTTGAGGATCTTGTCGGACCCCGACTGCACCGGCAGGTGCAGGTAGGGCATCAGTTTCCTGCACTCGCCATGCGCCTCGATCAGGTCGTCGCTCATGTCGTTCGGGTGCGAGGTGGTAAAGCGGATGCGCTCCAGCCCGTCGATGTCGTTCAGCGCCCAGATCAGCCGCGCCAGCGACCAGTCGCCGCCCTCGCCCGCGCCGTGGTAGGCGTTGACGTTCTGGCCCAGCAGGGTGATCTCGCGCACCCCGCGCTCGACCAGATCGCGCGCCTCGGTCAGGATGCGGTCGGCCGGCCGGCTCACCTCGGCCCCACGGGTATAGGGCACCACGCAAAAGGCGCAGAACTTGTCGCAGCCTTCCTGCACGGTCAGAAAGGCCGTCGGCCCGCGCTGCGCCTTGGGGCGGCTCTTCAGCTTCTCGAACTTGTCTTCCTCGGGAAAATCGGTGTCGAGCGCCTTTTCCCCAAGCCGGGTCTTCGCCTCCATCTCGGGCAGGCGGTGATAGCTCTGCGGGCCGACCACGAGGTCGACCAGCGGCTGGCGGCGCATGATCTCCTCGCCCTCCGCCTGCGCGACACAGCCCGCCACGCCGATCTTCAGGTCGGGCTTGGCCTCCTTGAATTCGCGAAAACGGCCCAGTTCGGAATAGACCTTTTCCGCCGCCTTCTCGCGGATGTGGCAGGTGTTCAGCAGGATCATGTCCGCGTCATCGGGGCGGTCCGTCTCGACATATCCCTGACCACCCAGCGCCTCGGCCATGCGTTCGCTGTCGTAGACGTTCATCTGACAGCCATAGGTTTTGACGTAGAGCTTTTTCGGCGCGGTCATCGGGTCAACCTTCGGGTCTCGGGCGGGAAATTCGATCAGCCGCCTGCCTTAGCGGCTTAGGCGAAGTCTTGCAATGCAGGCGGACTTAACGGAGTTTGGGCAAAAATGCCAGCAGCAGGACCAGACCCGACGTGACCCCGATGGCAGGCCCATCCCATGCCTCGCTGGACGATGTCCTGCGCCAGCACACCGCTCTGCTCTCGCGCGGGCCCGTCGCCGTCGTCTTCGTGGAAGACGAGGTCGAGGTCGCCTCTACACTTGAACACAATCTCGCCCGCGGCTTCGCCACCGTCCTTGCCCTCATGCCTGCCGGTTTCGCGCTGCCAGCCGAACTGGAGCGGCGGGTGGTGCGGGTCGATTTCGACCCGACGGCATCGGGCGCCTGCGTGGGGGCGATGAACCGGCTTATCGCCGCCGCCCCCGGCACGTGGTTCTACTACTGCTACAATGCCGAATACCTGTTCTATCCCTTCTGCGAGAGCCGGACGATCGGCGAGATGCTGGCCTTTCACGGCGAAGAGCGCCGCGACGCGATGCTGACCTACGTCGTCGATCTCTACGCCGGCGATCTCGAGGCGTTTCCCGGCGCGGTCTCGCTGGATCACGCCTGCCTCGACAAGTCGGGATACTACGCCCTCTCGCGCACCGACCCGGCGACCGGGCAGCCGCGCGACCGTCAGCTCGATTTCTTCGGGGGGCTCCGTTGGCGGTACGAGGAACACATTCCCAAGGCCAGCCGCAGGATCGACCGGATCTCGCTGTTCCGCGCGGCCCCCGGCCTGCGCCTGTTGCCCGATCACACCTTCAGCGATCAGGAATACAACACCTACGCCTGCCCGTGGCATCACAACCTGACGGCGGCGGTCTGTTCCTTTCGCACGGCCAAGGCGCTGAAACGCAACCCCGGCTCGACCTTCGACATCGACACCTTCCGCTGGCACAATTCCACGCCCTTCGACTGGACGTCGCGACAGCTCATGGATCTGGGGTTGATGGAACCCGGCCAGTGGTTCTGACCGGGGGTCCGACCGGCCTCAGTCGAAATCCTCGGTGACGATCCGGTTCTCGGCAACGCCGATCTCCTTCAGCGCCTCGGCGATGTCGTCCAGCATCGCGTCGGGCCCGCAGACATAGCAGGTATCCGACCCCACGCTAACGACCTGCTTCAGCAGCCCGGCGCCGATCTTGTCGCCGGAGAACGGGCTCTCAGGCTGATCGGTCACGACATAGCGCGTCTTGAGGCCCGGCATCTTGTCGAACCATGTCCGCAGGATGATGTCGTCCTCGGTCTTGTTCGAGAAGACCAGCGTGTTGCCGTCGAGGGTGCCGGACGCCTGCAGCTTGGCCCGCAGGATGGCGATGAAGGGGGTAACCCCGGCCCCGCCCGCGATGAAGGTGCCGTCGCCCTCGTCCTTGATGGCGCCCCAGGGCTCTTCGATCAGGACGGTGTCGCCCGGCTTCATCCGCGCGATGCGCTTGGTGACGCCGTCATGGTCCGGGTAGGACTTGATGACGAACTCAATCGCCGCCTCGTCCGGCAGGGAGGTGAAGGTAAAGGGGCGCTTCTCGTCGCGCCATCCGTCACGATCCAGCGCGAGATCGACCGCCTGACCGGGCATGAAGTCGATCCCCTCCGGCCGGTCAAAGATCAGGTGATTCACGTCATGGGTGACGGGACGAATGTCCTGCAGAGTGAGCTTGGTGGTCATGAGAGCCTCCGTTTCTCCTGTCTTGACGGAGAAAACGAAGCCGGGGGCGCGGGGGTTCCCGCCGCCGGATCAGCGGCGCCAGATGACCGGGAACCAATCCTCGCGCAGGCGCTGTCCCTGGATCATGTCATGCCCCGGGAACGGGGGAGAGCAGGGGCCCGGCCTGTCGACGTAATAGGCGTCATCCCCGACCAGCCGCAGGGAGAAAGCGCGCCGGCGCTGCCCCGAGCTGTTGCCGCGCGCGCCGTGCAGGGTGCGGAAATCAAAGGCGACGGCATCGCCCGGCTCCATCTCGAACTCGACGATGCGCATGCCTTCCGCCTCGGGGTCCGGCACCGGCATGTAATCCTCGATGCCCGGAAAGAACGGCTGCTGCGCCGCCCAGCGGGTCGGCAGCACTTCCTTCTCCCAGCGGTGCGATCCCGCGACACAGCGCAGCGCGGCCTCGCGCACCGGGTCCAGCGGCACCCAGAAGCTGACGGTCTGGCGGCCTGCGACGAAGTAATAGGGGCTGTCCTGATGCCACGGCGTCGCCATCGAGGTACCGGGTTCCTTGACCAGCACGTGATCGTGGAACATCTGCACCGTGTCCGACTGCATCAGGTCCGCGGCCACCGCAGCCACGGGGGCCTCGCCGATGGCGGTCTCGAACTCGCGAATCCGGGTCCAGTTGCAGTAGTCGTCGAAGAACCGCCCGCTCTCGCCGTCGCGCTTGTTCTCGGAGGCATAGGGGCCGGGGGCGTCCATGTTGCGGGCAATGCCCTCGCGCAGCACGTCCACCTGATCGGCGAAAAGACCGCGCACGATGACGACGCCGTCCCGCTGGTAGGTTTCGACATCCTGCTCGGAAATCAGCGGGTGAACCATGTCGTTCTCTTGGAATCGTAGGGCTTTGACAGCAGGGCTTTAACAGGCGCGCGGGCGCGCCTCAGGACTTGCGGCGCAGGCGGATGACAACTTCGACCGAGGCGATCTCGGCCCCTTCCGGGGCTTCAGGCAGGCGCGTGATGACAAGCTGCTCCGAGGGTGCGTCGCTCAGCCGGGAATCGTCTTCCCAGTAGAAATGCGGGTGATCGTGGGTGTTGGTGTCGAAGTAGCTCTTCGAGCCATCCACCGTGACTTCCTGCAACAGGCCGGCATCGCAGAACGCACGCAGCGTGTTGTAGACCGTCGCGAGCGAAACGGAGTCGCCGTTGGATTTGGCCGCGTCGAACAGGCTTTCCGCCGTGACGTGCCGGTGCTGACCATCGCCCACCAGAAGCTCGGCCAGCGCGACACGCTGCCGCGTCGGGCGCAGGCCCGCCTTGTCGAGCCAATTGGTCGCGATTTCTGTCGGCTTCAGCGTCATTTCCGCTCTCATTTCTCCGGATATCAGGCAATATAAGGTGTACAGGGAAGGAATTTCAAATGAAAATCATTCTCAACCGGGCTCTGTAACGGGCATCGGGACGCCACGGCCCGCCTTGCGGGACCCGGCGGCCGGGTGCTAGAGGGGGCAGGATCAAGGAGCAGGAGAGGCCGGCGTATGGCGAATTATCCCACCAGCTTTGACAAAGAGGGCTTGCTGAAATGTGCCCGGGGCGAGTTGTTCGGACCCGGCAATGCGCAGTTGCCCTTGCCGCCGATGCTGATGATGGATCGCATCACCGAGATCAGCGCGGATGGCGGCAGCCACGGCAAGGGTCACGTGATTGCCGAATTCGACATCACCCCCGACCTGTGGTTCTTCGACTGCCACTTCCCCGGGAACCCGATCATGCCGGGTTGCCTCGGGCTGGACGGGCTCTGGCAGCTGACCGGCTTCAACCTCGGCTGGCGCGGCATGCTGGGCCAGGGCATGGCGCTGGGCGTCGGCGAGGTCAAGCTCACGGGCATGGTCAAGCCTGACCGCAAGATGCTGACCTACTACGTCGACCTGACCCGCGTCATCGACCGCAAGCTCAAGATCGGCGTGGCCGACGGACGGGTTGTCGCCGATGGCGAAGAGATTTATTCGGTGAAAGACATGAAGGTGGGTCTGGCTGCGGCCACGACCTGATTGCCCCGCGCGGGCGCCGGCAAACTAGGAGAAGACGGATGCGTCGCGTCGTCGTCACAGGTCTGGGTGTAGTCTCGTCGATCGGCAACAACGCCGCAGAGGTCCTGCAGTCGCTCAAGGCAGGGACCAGCGGAATTGTCGCCAGCCCCGAGATGGCCGAGCATGGCTTCCGGAGCCAGGTTGCGGGCACGCTCAAGCTCGACGTGGCCGAGCATGTCGACAAGCGCACCCTGCGTTTCATGGGGCCGGGCGCTGCCTATGCCTATATCGCCATGCAGGAGGCCATTGCCGACTCGGGCCTCGAGGAATCCGACATCGTGAACCCGCGCACCGGTCTGGTCGCGGGCTCGGGCGGGCCCAGCACCTCTTCGATGCTGGCGGCGCACCAGACCGTGCTCAGCACCGGCGCGACCAAGCGCATCGGGCCCTTCGCGGTGCCCAAGTGCATGTCCTCCACGATCTCGGCGAACCTCTCGACCGCCTACAAGATCAAGGGCATCAACTATTCCATCACTTCGGCCTGCTCCACCTCGCTGCATTGCATCGGCAACGCGGCCGAGCAGATCATGCTGGGCAAGCAGGACGTGATGTTCGCGGGCGGCGCGGAAGAACTCGACTGGACGCTGTCCTGCCTCTTCGACGCGATGGGCGCAATGTCGTCCAAGTACAACGACACCCCCGAGAAGGCCTCGCGCGCCTTCGACGCCAACCGTGACGGCTTTGTCATCACCGGCGGCGGCGGCATCGTGGTTCTGGAAGAACTCGAACACGCCCTCGCGCGCGGCGCCAAAATCTACGCCGAGGTCACCGGTTACGCCGCCACCAGCGACGGGCACGACATGGTCGCCCCCTCCGGTGAAGGCGGCGAGCGCGCCATGCGCCTCGCGCTCGCGACGCTGCCCGAAGGCCGCAAGGTCGGCTACATCAACGCCCACGGCACCTCGACCCCGGTCGGCGACATCGGCGAGGTTCAGGCCGTGCGCCGCGTGTTCGGCGAAGGCAGCACGCCGCCGATCAGCTCCACCAAGTCGATGACGGGCCACGCCCAGGGCGCGGCCGGTGCGCTCGAAGCGATCTTCTCTCTCCTTATGCTCGAGAACGATTTCATCACGCGCTCCATCAACGTCGAGACGCTCGACCCGGCGCTCAAGCCGGAAGAGATCGCCACCGCTCTAGTCGAGAACGCGGGTCTCGACAGCGTCATGACGAACTCCTTCGGGTTCGGGGGCACCAACGGGTCCATGATCCTTTCCAAATATCGCGGGTAAGTCTTAGTCATGTCGGATCAAATGAAGGGAATGCGGGGCCTGATCATGGGGGTCGCCAACGATCGTTCGATCGCTTGGGGAATCGCCAAGGCCATGCACGAAGCGGGTGCAGAACTCGCGTTCTCCTACCAGGGCGAAGCCTTCGGAAAGCGGCTTGAGCCGCTGGCGCAGAGCATCGGCTCGGACTTCATGGTCGACATGGACGTGACCGACGACGCCTCGCTCGAAGCCGGGTTCGAACAGCTCGCGCAGAAATGGCCGACCATCGACTTCGTCGTCCACGCCATCGCCTTCTCCGACAAGTCCGAACTGACCGGCCGGTTCCTCAACACCAGCCGCGCCAACTTCAAGCACTCGATGGACATCAGCGCCTACTCCTTCATCGACGTGGCCCGCCGGGCCTACCCGATGATGAAGGAGAACGGCGGCACCCTGCTGACCCTGACCTATCAGGGCTCGCAGCGGGTGGTTCCGAACTACAACGTGATGGGTGTCGCCAAGGCGGCGCTCGAGGCGGCCACGCGCTACCTCGCCAACGATCTCGGCCCCGACGGCATCCGCGTGAACGCGATCAGCCCCGGCCCGATGAAGACGCTGGCGGGGGCTGCCATCGGCGGGGCGCGCAAGACCTACAAGTTCACCGATCAGAACGCGCCCCTGCGCAGCAATGCGACGCTGGAAGCGGTCGGCGGAACGGCCGTCTACCTGGCCTCCGAAGCGGGCAAGTACACCACCGGCGAGATCATCCGCGTGGACGGTGGCTATCACGTTCTGGGAATGCCTCAGCCGGACTTCATCTGATCCTCGATACGGCAACACAGAACGCCGGCATCGTTAACAGTTGAGCCAATCTTTCCTCGCCCGTGCCTTTGCGCTGCCATAGTGTGATGGAATACGGCGGGCATGATAGATTTTGACGTAAATACCAAGGAAAGCACCCGGCAAATTCGGCGCCGCGCCCGTATTCGCTGGGGCATCAGAACGATTTTCGTTCTGGGCGTGGGTCTGATGATCTTCGCCATGATTACCAACGGCTCAGTCGCCAAGGGCGGCTGATCCACAGCCTGAGCTTTCTGAACCGGCGCTGTGCAGCGCCGATTCAGTTTCCCCTTCCGGACCCGCAGTTAGCGGCCCCGGAAGAACCCCAGCAGACGCATTGCATTCGCCGTGACCAGCACCGTCGCGCCGGTATCGGCCATGATGGCAAGCCACAGGCCCGAGAGCCCCGTCAGTGTGGTGACCAGAAACACCGCCTTCAGCCCCAGCGCGATCGTCACGTTCTGGCGGATGTTGCGCATGGTCGCCCGCGACAGGTCGATCATCCTCGGCACATCGTCCACCCGGTTGCGCATCAGCGCGGCGTCGGCGGCCTCCATCGCCACATCGGTGCCAGAGCCGACCGCCACGCCGACATGCGCCGCGGCAAGGGCAGGGGCGTCGTTCACCCCGTCGCCGACCATCACCACCGTCTCCTTCGCGGCGATCTGCGCGACCCGCCGGGCCTTGTCCTCGGGCAGCATCTCGGCCTCGACCTCGATCCCCAGCTGACGCCCGATGGCGGCACCCGTCCGCGCGTTGTCGCCCGTCATCATGACGGCAGCGATGCCGCGCTCGCGCAGGCCCTGCAGCGCCCCTTCGGCATCGTCCCTCGGGGTGTCGCGCAGCGCCACGAGGCCGACGGTGCGGTCTCCCGAGACCACGACGGTGACGGTCTTGCCGTCCTGCTCCAGCGTCTCGATCCGTAGTCTGGCCGCCTCGGGCAGCGGCGCGCGCTGGTCCGCGTGGCGCGGGGCCCCGACGAACAGGTTCTGGCCGTCGACTACACCCTCCATCCCCTTGCCCGGAATGGCGCGCACCTCGGTGGCGACAGGCAGGCTCTCGCCACGCGCCTTGGCATGGGCAAGGATCGCGGCGGCCAGCGGGTGCGAGCTCTGCGCCTCCACCGCCGCCGTCCGGGCCAGCAGCTCCGCCTCGTCGCCATCCAGCGCGATGACGTCGGTCACTTCCGGGGTGCCACGGGTCAGCGTGCCGGTCTTGTCGAACACCACGCGCGTGCTGTCGGCCAGCGACTCGAGCACCGCGCCGCCCTTGATCAGGATGCCCGCGCGCGCCCCGGCCGAGAGCCCGGAGGCCACGGCGGCCGGCACCGAGATCACCAGCGCACAGGGGCAGCCGATCAGCAGCAGGGCAAGGCCCCGGTAGATCCATGTCTCCCACAGGCCAAAACCGGCAAGCGGCGGCAGGATGGCCACCAGCGCCGCCAGCGCCACGATGGCCGGCATGTAGTAGCGCGAGAAGCGGTCGATGAAACGCTCGGTGGGAGCCTTTGACTCCTGCGCCTCTTCGACCAGCGCGATGATCCGCGCGATGGTGTTGTCCTCGGGCGAGCGGGCCACCCGGATCCTCAAGGTCGCCTCGTGGTTCACGGTGCCTGCGCGCACCGCGTCGCCCGGGGCGCGGGTCACGGGCAGGCTCTCGCCGGTCACCGCGGATTCGTCCACCGAGGAGGTGCCGGAGATCACCTCGCCATCCGCGGCGATGCGGTCACCGGGGCGGGCAAGGACGATTTGCCCGATCCTCAGCGTATCCGCCGCGACCGTGTGCAGCGTGCCATCGGCATCCTCGACCCGTGCCTCGCGCGGCAGCAGCTCGCCCAGGGCACGGATGCCAGAGCGGGCGCGGTCGGCGGCGACGCCCTCCAGCACTTCGCCCAGCAGGAACAGCAGCACGACAACGGCCGCCTCCTCGTATTCGCCGATGATCACAGCGCCCACGGCGGCCAGCGTCATCAGCATCTGGATGGTGAAGGGCGCGCCCAGCCGGGCCGCCGCCACCGCGCGCCGTGCGATCGGCCAGACCGCCAGCAGCGTGGCAAGCCCGAAGGCCCAGTGGTGCAGCGTGGGCACGGCGAGAGACACCGCGTAGGCCAGCGCGACGATCAGCGCCGACACCAGCAATTGCCGCAGCTTGGGCTGTTGCCACCATGCCGCCGCCGTCTTGTCGTCCTTCGCCGCGCCGGGGGCGCCGGGCGTATAGCCCAGCCGGGTGATCGTCGCGCGGATCTCCTCCTCGGTCGTGCTGCTTCCGGGGGCCAACGCAAGGCTGACCCGTTCACGCGGGACCGAGACGCGCACGTCCGATACCCCCGGCATGGTCTCCAGCGCGCTGCGGATCGACACCGCGCAGCTTGCGCAATCCATCCCGCCCACGCTCATGACCGTACGCCCATCCTCGTCGAGCTCTGACTCCGTACCGTGATCATGGCCCTCGTGGTCATGATCGTGGTCGTGCTCGGCGGGTTCAGACAACGCGCTGGCCGAATAACCGAGACTGGCGATCGCGCCTTCCACCCGTTCGCGCGAAGCCCCCTCCGGGGCGAGCCGAAGGCTCAGCCGCTCGCTCTGGACCGATATGTTCAGGTCCGAGACGCCGGGCATCCGCTCCAGTGCGGTGCGGATCGTCGCGGCGCAGCTGGCGCAGTCCATCCCGCCGATGCGATATTCGAGTGTCTGGTCCGAAGTGCGGGCCATGGGTCTTCTCCTGTTCGATTCGAGGCCACGCTAATTTCTCTAGTCGCTATAGGTTCAAGTGTTTTCTTGAATCCCTTCATCACAACGGCAAGCAATGCAGCGCCGGACGCCGGTCAGGGCCGCCCGGTTCCGCGCCAAAGTACCATGTTTTCAGTTGAAATCAGGCAATCCCGCCGCTGCCCCGCAGGGAGCCAGGACAGGCGATCACAATTCCTTGCGCGCGCGCATTGCGGCCGTGATGGTGCCGTCGTCGAGGTAATCCAGCTCGCCGCCAATGGGCACGCCCTGTGCCAGCGAGGTGATGCGGACCCGGTGGCCCAGTTGATCGGCGATGTAATGCGCCGTCGTCAGCCCGTCGACCGTGGCGTTCAGCGCGAGGATGACCTCGCTGATGCCCTCGGCCTCGATCCGGTCCATCAGGCGCGGGATGCGCAGCTCTTCCGGGCCCACCGCGTCCAGCGCCGACAGGGTGCCGCCCAGCACGTGGTAGCGGCCCTTGAACACGCCCGAGCGCTCCATCGCCCAGAGGTCCGCCACGTCCTCGACGACGCAGAGTTCGCCGGTCGCGCGCTTCTCGGACTCGCAGATATCGCAGATGTCAGCGGTGCCGACGTTGCCGCAGTTCAGGCACTCGCGCGCCGTGGCGGCAACGGTCTGCATGGTATCCGCGAGCGGGGTCAGCAAGAGCGCCCGCTTGCGGATGAGGTGCAGCACTGCACGACGGGCCGAGCGCGGGCCGAGGCCCGGCAGCTTGGCCATCAGGTCGATCAGGTTGTCGATCTCGCGCGTACTGCTCAATGGGGTCGCTTTCGCCTCAGAAGGGCAGGTCCATGTCCTTGGGCAGGCCCATGCTCTCGGTGATCTTGCCCATTTCTTCCTTGGCGCGTTCCGAGGCCTTGCCCTGCGCGTCCTTGATCGCGGCGAGGATCAGATCCTCGACGACTTCCTTGTCGTCCGAGTTGAAGATCGACGGGTCGATGTCCAGCGACTTCAGTTCGCCCTTGCAGGTGCAGACGGCCTTGACCAGTCCGGCACCGGACTCGCCGGTCACGGTCAGGTTGTGCATCTCCTCGTGGAGCTGCGCCATCTTGGTCTGCATCTCCTGCGCGGCCTTCATCATCTTGGCCATGTCGCCGAGGCCACCTAGTCCTTTGAGCATCTTGGTCTCCTTGCGTGGGTCGGAGGCGTTCTACACCTTTGGCAGACGCGCCACCACCTTCACTTCGATATAGTTGCCGGGGATGATGAACTCGGTCACCCCCACGGCGGTCCATGCCGGATATGGGCGTGAAACGCGCGCATTCCAGACCTTGCGGAATGCAGGCAGATGTTTCTGCAGGTCCATGTGGTAGGTCGTGACGTCAACCATGTCGGCCAGCGTCATGCCGCCCTCGGCAAGGATCAGCGCGATATTGTCGAACGCGGTCTCGTACTGTTCCTCGGGGCTGTCCGGGATCTCGCCGGTGATCTTTTGCCCGGTGATCCCGGTCAGAAAGACATGCCCGCCCGAGATCAGACCGGGCGAGAACCGCCAGTCCGCCTCGACCGCCGCCAGCGAGTCCGGGATCAGCGCCCTGGTCATCAGCTCATCTTCGCGTGGGCGCTGCGATAGGCGTCGCGGCTGGTCATGTCCTTGACGTAGGCGCGCATCTTGTCGCTCTCGAAGGGGAACTTGGCGATGGCGCCCCACTGCAGGCAGTGCGTCAACAGGATGTCGGCCAGCGTCATCTGCTCGCCCATCAGGAACGGGCCGTCGAAGGTCTCGGCGAACCGCGCGAGGTTGCGCCGGTATTCCCAGTGCAGCCCGTCCTTCACCTGCGGCGAGCGCAGCTCTTCCGGGATCAGGGCGCCGGTGCGGGCCGAGGTGTAGAGAACCTGGTCGAACTCGTCGATGATGGTCTGGGTAAAGCCGTCCTGCCGCGCCCGCTCCAGCGTACCGGCGGCAAAGGTCAGCTTGCCGTGCTTGTCGGCGAGGTAGGTCATGATGGCGGTGGAATCGACCAGCACCGCGTCACCGTCGACCACCAGCGCCGGGATCTTGCCCGCGGGGTTCAGGCGATAGACCTCGTCGGTGTGCTGCGAGGCGGGCACCTGTTCCCACTCGACGCCGAGTTCTTCCAGCATCCAGCCCACGCGGAAGGCGCGGCTCGCAAGTTTGCCAATCAGTGTATACATTGATTTCCCCTGAGGTTTCAGCGTGTTCCGGCAAGCATGGCAAGGCGGATCAAGGCCCGCTCGGCCACGGCCATGCCCGGCGCGGTCTGTCCGGCCGAGCGCAGTTGAAGGTCGGTGTCAGTCAGCACGGTCAGCGCCGTTTCAAGCTTGGGCGCACCCCAGTTCTGGGCCTGCCGCAGCATCCGGTCGCGGCGCGGGCCAAAGACCGGGGGCCGCAGCCGCGCGATGCCCTCGGCGGCCCCGCCCGGGTGGGCGGCGGCGGCGTAGAGCGTGCGGAAATGCCGGGTCGCCCCGATCACCAGCGACACCGCGTTGGTGCCCTGCGCCTCCAGGCGGCGCATCAGCGGACCCAGCTCGGTGCTGCGCGCCTCGGCGACGACGTTCAGCAGGTCGTCCAGCGCGGCCTCGGTCGAGCGGGGCGCCACGGCCTCGATATCCTCGTGCGAGACGGGCGAGTCGTCGCCGCGCTTGTAGAGCGCCAGCTTCTCCAGCGTCTGGGCAAAATCCCCGGGCCCCAGCTCGCGACCGAGGTCGGCGAGCGCGGTCATGCTCTCGCCGGAAATGTTCTGAACACCCGCATCCTTGAGCATCTGCTCGATCTCGGCCCGCCCCGGCGGATCGTCGTACAGGCCGACCGCATAGGCGTTGCGGTGGTTCTCGAAGGTCTTGCGCAGCTTCGACGTGGCCTTGAGCTGGCCCGCCGTCACGATGATTTGCGCATCGCCCGTGGCCCAGTCTTGCAACGCCGCCTCGATGGCCAGCCCGACGGTGTCGTTGGCCTCTTCCACGAACACGGCGCGCGGCCCGGGGAAGAACCCGACCGCCTTTACCGCATCCAGCAGCATCGCGGGGTCCTTGCGCAGGTCGCCTGCCGCCATGCGGGTCAGACGCATCTCTTCCTCGGCATTGTCGCCAAGGAGCGATTTCAGCGTCTGCTGGCGTTTCAGCGCCACGCGCATGGCATCCGCGCCATAGATCAGCAGGCCCGTCTTGTCGGCGTCGGGCCGCGCGAAATAGCCATTCGCCTCCCGCGCCGAAAGCTTCATCCGGAAAGGTCCGCCGTGGAATAGATCCGTGCGGTGATCTGGTCGGCGAGGATCACCATGAGCCGGTCGCGGGCGTCATCTTGCGAGGCGAGAGTCTCGACCGTGGTGCCGGTGGCGGAATAGCCGGTGAAATTCTCGACCGTGCCCGAGGCGACGATGCTCTCGTCACTGACCCTGCGCAGCACGTAGCTGGCGCGTCCCACGAGGCTGAACCGGGTGATGTCGCCGCTCTTGGTCACGGCCTGCCCCTCGCTGGTGACGCTGGGCTTGACCGAGAGGTGATAGCTGCCCACCTGCGTCCGGCCGAGACGTTCCTCGAGGTTGCGGGTCAGCAGGTAGCCGTCCCGCGTGTCCGGGATATCGAACTCGACCTGTCCGCGTAGCGCGGCACCGGTCCCGCCGGGCGCATAGACCGGCTCGAACCCGCAGGCCGCGACAAGCACGGCCAGCGGAAGGGCAAGGAGGAAACGGCGCTTAGATGACGACATTCACGATCCGGCCGGGGACGACGATGACCTTCTTGGGCGCCGCCCCGTCCAGCGCCTTGATCACAGCTTCGACCTCGAGCGCGGCTTTTTCAACCTCGGCTTTCGGCATTTCGACCGGCACGCTGATCTCCGCGCGGCGCTTGCCGTTGATCTGGATCGGCAGCGTCACGGTATTGTCCTGGATCATCGCCGAATCCGGCGTCGGCCAGGGTGCCCGTGCGACCAGCCCCTCGCCGCCGAGGATCGTCCAGATTTCCTCGGCAAGGTGCGGGGTCATCGGCGACATCAGCTGTGCCAGCGTGCGCATCGCGCCCCACTTGGTCTTGGCCGAGGCCTGGCTCTTCTGGATCGCGTTCACGAAGGTGTAGATGCGCGCGATGGCCGCGTTGAAGCCAAAGCTCTCGACACCCTTGGTCACCTCGTCGATGGCCTTGTGGGTGGTGCGCAGCAGCTCGTCATCCAGCGGGTTCTGGCCCAGCTGAAGCTCGTCCATCAGATCCTGCAGCGACTTGTCGATCTCGCCCACGCCCGCGTCACGCTGATCCGCGAGGTCGCGGGCCATGCGCCACACGCGCGACAGGAACTTGTGCGCCGCCTCGGCACCCGCCGCGGTCCACTCCACGTCGCGCTCCGGCGGGCTGTCGGACAGCACGAACCAGCGCGCGGTGTCGGCGCCGAACTGGCTGATGATGTTGACCGGGTCGACAACGTTCTTCTTCGACTTCGACATCTTTGCCGAGGGGATGATCTCGACCGTCGTGCCGTCCGCCAGCTTGCCGTCGGTCACGTCCTCCGGCAGGTGGTAGACGGGTCGACCCTTCTCGTCGCGGGTCTGGTAGATCTCGTGCGTCACCATGCCCTGCGTGAACAGCGCGTCGAACGGCTCGCGGCTCTTCGTCGGCAGGTGGCCGGTCACGTTCATCGCGCGGGCAAAGAAGCGCGAGTAGAGCAGGTGCAGGATCGCGTGCTCGATGCCGCCGATGTACTGGTCGACGTTCATCCAGTAATCGGCATCCTCCGCCACGGTCGGCGTCGTCGCGCGCGGCGCGGTGAAGCGGGCAAAGTACCACGACGAATCGACGAAGGTGTCCATCGTGTCCGTCTCGCGCTTGGCGGGCTTGCCGCAGGCGGGGCAGGCACAGTCGCGCCAGGTCGGGTGACGGTCCAGCGGGTTGCCGGGGATCGAGAAGTCGATCGGCTTGCCGTCGCCCTCGTCATAGGGAAGCTGGACGGGCAGGTTTTCCTTCTTCTCGGGCACCACGCCGCAGTCGGCGCAATGCACCACCGGGATCGGGCAGCCCCAGTAGCGCTGACGGGACAGGCCCCAGTCGCGCAGGCGGAACTTGGTCACGCCCTCGCCCCATCCCTCGGCCTCGGCCTTGTCGATGGTGACGTCGATGGCTTCCTGCCCGGTGGCCTCGTCGAGCCCGGCGAAGTGGTTGACCCACTTCACCTTTTCGTCCTTGGCAGGCACGAAAGCCTCGTTCTCGACCGGCTTCGGATCCTTCAGCGACAGGAAGGTGTCGACCACCGGCAGGCCGTACTTGCGGCAGAAATCGAGGTCGCGCTGGTCATGTGCCGGGCAGCCGAAAATCGCGCCGGTGCCATAATCCATCAGGATGAAGTTCGCGATCCAGACCGGCAGCTTCCAGTTCGGATCCAGCGGATGGTCGACCGTCAGGCCGGTGTCGTAACCCAGCTTCTCGCCGGTCTCGACCGCCTCTTCGGTGGTACCACCGCGCCGGGCCTCGGCGTTGAAGGCCGCGACCTTCGGGTCGTGCGCTTCCAGAGCCTTGGCCAGCGGGTGGTTCGGCGAGATGCCGACAAAGCTCGCGCCCATCAGCGTGTCGGGGCGCGTGGTGTAGACTTCGATCTTGTCAAAGCCGTCCTGGGCTTCGGTCAGGTCAAAGGCCATCTGAAGCCCGCGCGACCGGCCAATCCAGTTCTCCTGCATCAGCCGCACCTTGGCGGGCCAGTTGTCGAGCCCGTCGAGCGCGTCGAGCAGTTCGCCGGCCATCGAGGAAATCTTGAAGAACCACTGGGTCAGCTCGCGCCGCTCCACCTCGGCGCCCGAGCGCCAGCCCTTGCCGTCGATCACCTGCTCGTTGGCCAGCACGGTCATGTCGACCGGGTCCCAGTTCACCACGGCGTTCTTGCGGTCCACGAGGCCCGCCTCGAGCATGTCGAGGAACAGCGCTTGCTGCTGGCCGTAGTACTCCGGATCGCAGGTGGCGAATTCGCGGGACCAGTCGATCGACAAGCCCAGCGGCTTCATCTGGCCGCGCATCTCGGCGATGTTGGCGTAGGTCCAGTCCTTGGGGTGGCCGCCCGTCGCCATCGCGGCGTTCTCGGCAGGCATCCCGAAGGCGTCCCAGCCCATCGGGTGCAGGACGTTGTGCCCGGTGGAGGACTTGTAGCGCGCGATCACGTCGCCCATCGTGTAGTTCCGCACGTGGCCCATGTGGATGCGCCCGGACGGGTAGGGGAACATCTCCAGCACGTAGTACTTCGGCCGGCTCTCATCGCGTTCGGCCTTGAATATGCCGGAGTCGTTCCAGGCCTTCTGCCACTTTTCTTCGATTTCCGCGGCGGAGTAACGCGACATGCGGTGTAGTCCCTCAAGTGAAAACGCCGGGCCAGGGCCCGGCGATGTGATAGTGTTTATCCGTTCAGGTTGCCAGCCTTGATGCCGTTCTCGGCCCCTCTGGCGCGGATCAGTACTTGCGGTCGCGGATCCGCAGTTCGCGGGCGCGGGTCAGAATGGCGTCTTCCACCGCACGGGTGGTGGCGGCGCTGACCGGGCCGCTCGACGTCTGCAGCGAGAGGTTCAGCGAGCGCGCGTCAAGTGCGGGGTCGTTGACGTGGACCGTCGCCCGGTAGGAGCGGCCGCCGCCCGGCGGCGTGCCATACCCGGTGACGATGACGCCGGTGAAAGGGTCAACCGACTGAACGGGAAGGAAATTCAGAACATCCAGCGAGGCCGACCAGATGTAACGGTTCACGTTGACCGTCTTTTCCGTGGTGCTCGAGCCGAAGACATCCCAGATGGTTGCGCCGTCGGCATCGTTGATCAGTTCCGGCGAGTTCGTCTTGGCCGCAGTCTGGGTCGTTTCGGCGCCACCACCCACGCTGATGGCCCCGCAGGAGGCCAGGCCAAGAACGATTGCCGCCGTAAGCGGGGCGAGACACCAGCGCGATCGCGTCATACTACACCTTCTGCACGTTTGATTTCGCTATAGAGCAAGCCGGGGGATCAGAACAAGGCCGTTTCCTACAGAATCGGTTTTGGGACGGGGGTGCAAGCGCCCTGCCCGGAAGGGGCGGAACCGCGCCCGCGCCAGCCTGGCGGGCCCCGGGCCCTGCTGATGCGGCAGCGGTTTAAGGCCTACGACGGAACTGTGGCAAAGGTGCACCATCCGCCACGACTTTGCCACATTGGAATAGGGCGAGACTTGCCAAAACGGCGGGTTAGGAGCGAAACCACTGTCCATACCCACGCCGGATTCTCTGGCTTGGGCTTTATGACTGAAACCGAGGGATACCAAATGAAAAAGATTCTCTTCGCAACGACTGCCCTGGTAGCCACCGCCGGCGCAGCGTCTGCTGATGTGAAACTGAGCGGTTACGGCCGCTTCGGTCTGCAGTACAACGAAGATGCTGTGAACGAAACCACCATCACCAGCCGTTTCCGTCTGCAAATCGACGCAACCGCTGAGTCCGATGGCGGCGTCGTCTTCGGTGCCCGCGTTCGTATGCAGCAAGACAACGACGACGGCATCGACATCAATGATGTGGGTGCGCAGTCCAGCGCACCGAGCGGCAACTTCCGCTCCGACCGCGTCGGCACCGGCATGAACGGCGTTCGCTTCTTCGTGAAAGCTGGCGGCCTGGAAGTCGGCGTTGGCAACATCTACGGCGCCCTGGAATGGATGGCTGGCCAGTACCCGATCGACCTCGGTCTGACCGGTCTGGGCTATGAGTACACTGCATACCAGTTCGGTGGCGCAGCTTACGACTCCGACGAAGGCGGTTCCGCTGGCTTCAACGGTGTTGAAGCAATCTACACCGTCGGTGGCCTGAACATCCACGCATCGTACGACGAATTCGACTTCGACGGCGCTGTTGCTGGTGCTGACGGCAGCCGTACCGCTCTGGCCGTTGCCTACACCTTCGGTGACTGGACCGTTGCTGTCGCAGCTCAAGACTCCGACAACGCAACCGACACCGAGTGGACTGCAACCGTTGGTGGTTCGCTGGGCCCGGTCGCTCTGACCCTGGCCTACGCCGACAACGGCGACAATGGCGACTACTACGTCCTGGCAGGTCTGATCGACGTTGGCGCAGCAACCAGCATCGAAGCATACGTTGCTGACGGCGACACCCTGGACGACACCTCCTACGGTCTGGGTGCAAACTACGACCTGGGCGGCGGCACCTCGCTGCAGGGCGGTTTCGCCTCGCTGGGTAGCGGTCAGACGATCGCCGACCTCGGTGTTCGCTTCAACTTCTGATAAGTTGAACGGACCACTGGTCTGAATTTGGGCGGGTCTTCGGACCCGCCCTTTTCTTTTGCGCCGCGCTGGTGTTTGTCTCGGACCAGACCAATGCAGGAGGCGCGCCATGTCACTTGAAGAAATCCGCAGCCGTATCGCCGCCGCCGAGGAAAAGGCAGGCCGCGCAGCAGGCGCGACCAAGCTCATCGCCGTCTCGAAGGTCCAGCCGAACGAAAGGGTTCGCGCCGTCCTTGAAGAGGGGCACCGGATCTTCGGCGAGAACAAGGTGCAGGAAGCGGCCGGCAAATGGCCCGCCTTCCGTGAGGAGTTCGACGGGATCGAGCTGCACCTGATCGGCCCCCTGCAGACCAACAAGGCGCGTCAGGCGATGGAACTGGCTCAGGCGATCCATTCGCTCGACCGGCCCAAGCTGGCCAGCACCATTGCCCGGATCGCGCAGGAGATCGGTTCCTGTCCCGATCTCTTCGTGCAGGTGAACACCGGCGAGGAGGAACAGAAGGCGGGGATCCTGCCCGCCGATGCCGATGCCTTCGTCGCCGAATGCCGCGGTCTCGACCTGCCTGTAAAGGGCCTCATGTGCATCCCGCCCGTCGACGAGGAACCGTCGCTCCACTTTGCGCTGCTGGGCAAGATCGCCGCGCGCAATGGCCTCGCGGGCCTGTCGATGGGGATGAGCAGCGATTTCGAATCCGCCATCGCCCTCGGCGCGACCCACGTTCGGGTCGGCTCCGCCATCTTCGGCGAACGCGACTACGGCTGAGGAACGATCAACCGGCTTTCCAGCGTCAGGCGCGCCGCGATCCAGCGCAGGTGATCGCGCCGGAAGGCCACGCAGCCCTCGGTCGGGTATCCCGGTCGCCGCCACTGGTGAACAAAGATCGCCGAGCCGCAGCCCGGTTCGGCATCCGGCCAGTTCCAGTCCGTCACCAGCACCAGATCGTAAAGCGGATCGGCCCGCCGCAGCCTCTCGTGGCTGGGCGCGTAGGGCGCGCGCACCATGTGGTTGTACTCCGCATCGCGCACATCGTCCGACCACAGGTCCCCGGGGCCGATGGGCACCGCCCAGGGCACGGGGCATGTCATCCGGTCGGGCCGGTAGAGCACCCCCACGATCCTGTGCACCCCGGCAGGGGTCGCCCCGTCGCCCTCACGCTTGGCCGCGCTGATGCCGCCCCGCCCGATGGAGCAGGGAAACCGGCGGCCAAGGAACCGCACTCCCTGACGGGTAAGGACCAGATCGGAAGGGGTCACAACAGGTGCCCCGATTTCGCGGCCTTGGTCGCGAGGTAGTTCCGGTTGAACCGGTTCTCGCCCACCTTCAACGGCACCCGCTCGGTCACCGCGATGCCGGTCTTCTCCATCATCGCGATCTTGTTGGGGTTGTTGGTGAGCAGCCGCACCGAAGCAAACCCGAGCTCCTTCAGCAGGTCGGATCCCAGCCGGAAGTCGCGCTCGTCATCCTCGAACCCCAGCCGGTGGTTGGCCTCGACCGTATCAAAGCCCTGATCCTGCAGGGAATAGGCGCGCATCTTGTTGGCAAGGCCAATACCGCGCCCTTCCTGGTTGAGGTAGAGCAGCACCCCGGCGCCCTCCGTCCCCATCTGGGACAGCGCAGCGCGCAGCTGCGGGCCGCAATCGCATTTGAGGCTGCCCATCAGATCGCCGGTGAAACAGGCCGAGTGGAGCCGGGCCAGCACCGGCTTGGACCGGTCCGGCCGCCCGATCTCGATGGCGTAGTGCTCCTCGCCGCCGTCCTGCGGGCGGAAGACGTGCAGTCGCCCGGTCTCCGAGACCTCCATCGGCAAGCTCGCACTGACCACTGCATGCAGGGGGCTGCGCTCGACAAGGTGCGGCCCGGCGCTGGCCGCGAGGATGCGGGTAAGGTCGTTCCGCGCGGCAAAGGCGGCGGCATCTTCCAGCGGCAGGATCACCGCGGCGGGCAGCAGCCGCGCCGACTTGGCGATGATGATGGCAAGGCGGTGCAGGTCGGCGGGCCCGGCCCGCTCCGAGATCAGCGGCCCCTTCATCGGCGAGATCAGGTCGTCGGCCGGGTCAGCGATGGAGGCGATCCAGCCGAGGTCCGCGTCCGAGGGCAGCAGCACGCGGGCGAGGTCGCCGTCATAGGCACGCGCCTTGAGCGTTTCGGCCCGGCGCGCGGTGATCGCCACGACCGGCGTTCCGCCAAGCGCCCGCATGTCCGCCAACCGCTCGGCCGAGAGCGTCTCGGCCGAGGCCGCCAGCACCGAATGCGACTCGCCCTGCAGGACCACGGGAAGGCCCATGCGCAGGTCGGCACGGGCGCGTGCCAGCAATTCGGTGATATCCGGCATGAAGCTCATGGGAGGGCGTCCTGATCAATTCGCGCATTTATCTATGCGCTCTTTGAGGGAATGTGAAACATTTCGCCGAATTCGGACACGACAGCGTGAATTCCTGCAGCATATCTTGTCGCGGAAGCGTTACCGCCACATCTGGTGCAGCAAGTCAGGAGGCCCCAAAATGTCGCAACTCAAGAAACTTCTGCTCGTGGACGATGACGAGGACCTGCGTGAGGCGCTCAGCGAACAGCTGGTCATCACCGAGGACTTCGACGTTTTCGAGGCCGGTGACGGGGCCGGCGCGATGGAGCGCGTGAAGGAAGCGCTCTATGACCTGATCATTCTCGATGTCGGCCTTCCCGACACCGACGGTCGCGAGCTGTGCAAGCTGATGCGCAAGCAGGGTGTGAAGTCGCCGATCATCATGCTGACCGGCCACGACAGCGACGCCGATACCATTCTCGGGTTGGACGCGGGCGCCAATGACTACGTGACCAAGCCGTTCAAGTTCCCGGTTCTGCTGGCCCGCATCCGGGCTCAGCTGCGCCAGCACGAACAGTCGGAAGACGCGGTGTTCCAGCTCGGGCCGTATACCTTCCGCCCGGCGATGAAGATGCTGGTGACCGAGGACGACAAGAAGATTCGCCTCACCGAGAAGGAAACCAATATCCTCAAGTTCCTCTATCGCTCGACCGAGGGCGTGGTGGCGCGCGATGTGCTTCTGCACGAGGTCTGGGGCTACAATGCGGGCGTCACGACGCACACGCTCGAGACCCATATTTACCGTCTTCGGCAAAAGATCGAACCCGATCCGTCGAATGCGCGGTTGCTGGTTACGGAATCCGGCGGATATCGGCTTGTCGCCTGATTTCATCTACTTGAAATTGCAATCAATGTGACCCATTTCACAGAAAGCGGGTTATAATACCTGCTAGATTGACCCCATCCCGCGCACGTCCGGGTTATGATGTGCACCTCCCTGTTGGACTGACCGGGCCATTGTGCCCGGTCTTTTTTTGTCTTCACGACAGTCTGCGCCCCTCAGTCCCGGCCCGCGGCGAGGATGGCCTGCGCCAGCGCCGCAGGGTCGGAAAAGCACAGTTCATGACTGCCGGGAATCTGCACCAGCCGGAACAGGCCCAGCTTTTCGGACAGGCGCGGGTGCCAGCCAAGGCTCTGGGGCAGGGCGGTGTCCTCGGTGCAATTGATGAAGGATTTGGGCAGGTCCATTTCCGCCGGGTTGCGACTCAATCTGATCGCTTCGGTGAAGGTGGCGTAGGGATGCGCGTTCAGCTTGTCGAACGCCGCCTGTGCCAGCTCGCCCGGGGCGTCGTTGATGAAGGCCTCGCGCCAGATCGGGTAGGGCAGCATCACGCTGTTGTCCGGGCTTGCGGCGCTGACCCCGTCGAACAGAGCAACGTAGTGGGGCGGCACCATATCGTTCAGCGCCTCGCCATCGTTCGGCACGAAGGCATTCCAGTAGATCAGCCGCCGGATGCGCTCGGGGCAGCGGTCGGCGGTGCCGGTGATGACCATGCCGCCATAGCTGTGCCCCAGCAGGATCACGTCGTCGAGGTCGTTGTCCTCGAGGTAGGAGACGATGGAGGCGATGGCCGCGTCGAGCCCCGTCGTGCGCGGATCGCCGGGCGCGTTGCCCGCGATGGTCGGACAGTGAACCTCGTGCCCGGCCTCCCGGATCGGGCGGGCGACATCCTCGAACAGTTCTCCGGTGTGCCAGGCGCCGTGAACCAGAACATAGGTAGACATGCGAATACTCCCTCTCTTAGGTTTGGCGGGGGAGACTATGTCGTGGAGGGGGATGTCAGGGAATGAACGGGCTTCACCAATCCTGTTCCGGGCCTCACATCCGCCCGGACGCCCGGGTCTGGGACACGGCCGACGTGGCCGACACCGATGCATTTCAATACTACCGCGAAGGTATCTGCGCCGCCTTCATGCCGCTGCGGCCCGAGGTCGACAGGGCCCGCCGGACCAGTTTCCACGCAAGGCTGATGTCCTTGCCGGTAGGGGAGGGGGTTCTGAATCTCGTCGCCTCCAAGAGTCACGAGGTGCATCGCGGCCGGGCCGAGATCGCCGCTACCCCGCAGGACTGCTACTATCTCAACCTGCAACTGAGCGGCGAATGCCGCATCTCGCAGGGTGGCGAGTCCATCGTGCTGAAGACGGGGGAGATCGGCCTGTTCGACGGCAGCCAAGCCTTCGATATCGATCACTCCGCCTGCCGGGATTTCTCGGTCGCCTCCCTGATGCTGCCAAAGCAGGCCGGGCGGGATGGCCTGCCGCAGGGCGCCCCCCTCAAGTTCTGCCAGGGCGGGGATTATGGCCGCCTGCTGGCCGAAACCGCCCGAACCCTCGCGCGGCGCGCGGCGCGAAACAGCGGGGACGACTTCGACCGACTTTACACCGTCATCCTGTCGCTTGCCGCGCTCGCTGCGGGCGATCGCCAACCCACAGGGCTGGGGGCCGACCGGCCGGTCGCGCATGTGCTGCGGCTGCGCGGGATCCTTGCCCGGCGTTGCGCCGATCCCGATTTCACCATCGGCGATCTCGCCGCCGAGGCCGGGCTCTCGCCCGGCTACATCCGCAACCTCTGTACCCGGAACGGCGAAGCCTTCGGTGACATGCTCCGCGCCGAACGCCTCGCCCTTGCCGCGCGCCTGCTGGGCGAGCAGAGGCACGCCCACCTGCCTGTCGCGTCGGTGGGCTACATGGCCGGCTTCCGCGATGCCTCGCATTTCGGCCGCAGCTTCCGCGAGGTCTATGGCATGTCACCGGGCAACTGGCGCAGGCAGGGCCTTGTCTGACCTCATGCACTTTCCCCGCCCCGCCAACGGATCGCCGGAACGGACCTGATCGTTGGACTTCGGACTTTTCCTGATCTCGTTCCTGTCGGCGCTGTTCTTCGCGGCGGGCATCGTCGCGACCCAGTTCGGGCTGCGCCACCTGCCGGGCCTCGTCGGAGCCTCGATCAGCGTGCCGACCAGCGCGGTCTTCTTCCTGCTGCTCGCGCCCGCCACCGTTGGCTGGAGCGACTGGAACCCGAGCAGCGCGGCGATCTTCGCGGTCTCGGGCCTTGTCTATCCTGCCGCGGTCACGCTGCTGAACTTTGCCGCCAACAAGCGGCTGGGCGGGGACCTGACCGCCGCGCTCGGCAACCTGACGCCGCTCTTCGCCATCGGTCTGGCGGTGATGTTCCTCGGCGAGGTGCCCCACCTCGGGCAGGTCGCCGGCATCGCCGTCCTCTTTGCCGGGCTCGGGCTGATCACGCTGGCGCGGGTGCGCTCGCATTCCCGCGCCGGTCTCTGGCTGCTGCTGATCCCGGTGGCAGGCGCGGCGCTGAGGGGCGCGGCGCAGCCGCTGGTCAAGACCGGGCTGGCGGGCTGGCCCGACGCCTTTGCCGCCGCCACCATCGCCTATCTCGTCTCGGCCTCGACGATCTGGACCGTCCGCCTTTCGGTGGGGCCCCGCCGCTATGCCATCCCGCGCGCGGGGCTGCTCTGGTTCATCGGCATCGGGTTGGCGAACGGCATGGCGCTGCTGACGCTCTACGCCGCGCTGAACCTTGGCCCGGTGACCTCGGTGGCGCCGCTCGTCGCGACCTATCCGCTGATAACCTACGCGATGAACCGGATCGTGCTGCGCCAGCGCAGCGTGTCGCCCCTCGGCCTCGCCGGGATCGGCCTGTCGGTCGTGGGGGTCATCCTGCTCCTCGTGCTTTGAGCAGGTTCCGGGGTTTACCCCGCGCGCCACATCCCTAGGATCGCGCAGGCTGACTCGGAGACCTGCACATGCCCTTCACCCTTGCCACCTGGAACATCAACTCGGTCCGCCTGCGCGAACCCATCGTCCTGAAGCTGATGCAGGAGGAGATGCCCGACGTTCTCTGCCTCCAGGAGTGCAAGTCCCCGGTCGAGAAGATCCCGCTCGAAGGGTTCCGTGCCCTCGGCTACACCCACATGATCGGGCGCGGGCAGAAGGGTTACAATGGCGTCGCCATCCTGTCCAAGCTGCCCATCGAGGAGGTCGGCTCGGTCGACTACGCAAGCCTCGGCCATGCCCGCCACATCGCCGGGCGACTGGAAAACGGGGTGACGATCCACAATTTCTACGTTCCCGCAGGAGGGGACGAGCCCGACCGCGAGAAGAACGAGAAGTTCGGTCAGAAACTCGACTACCTGACCGAGATGCGCGACGCCTTCCATGCGGACAACCCGCAGAAGTCCATCCTCGTCGGCGACCTCAACATCGCCCCGCGTGAAGACGATGTCTGGGATCACAAGAAGCTGCTGAAGATTGTCAGCCACACGCCCATCGAGGTCGAACACCTCGGCGCCGCGCAGGACGCGGGCAAGTGGGTCGACGTCACCCGGCAGGACATTCCCTCGGGCCTGCTCTACTCGTGGTGGTCCTACCGGGCCAAGGACTGGTCGGGCGCCGACAAGGGCCGCAGGCTCGACCACGTCTGGGCCACGCCCGACATCTCGAACGCCGCGCATTCCAGCCGGGTGCTGCGCGACGCGCGCGGATGGCAGCAGCCTTCGGACCACGCCCCCGTCTTCGCGACCTTCGATCTATAAGGCTTTGACAACAGGCAAGTGGCCTCACATATGAGAGGCAACACTTGTCATTCAAAACGGGAGTTCAGAATGGAACTCGACTTCACCTCCGCCGCGCCGGGCGCGGACCTGATCAAGGACTCGTCCGAGGCCACCTTCATGCAGGACGTGGTCCAGGCCAGTCAGGACCTGCCGATCATCGTCGACTTCTGGGCGCCGTGGTGCGGCCCCTGCAAGACCCTCGGGCCGCAACTGGAAGAGGCCGTGAAGGCTGCCAAGGGTGCGGTGAAGATGGTCAAGGTCAACGTCGACGAGGCGCAGATGCTGGCGGGCCAGCTTCAGATCCAGTCGATCCCGACGGTCTATGCCTTCTACAAGGGGCAGCCGGTCGACGGGTTTCAGGGCGCGCTGCCCGGCTCGGAGATCAAGAAGTTCATCGACCGCGTGGTGACCATGGCCGGGGGCGAAGCCCCGGGCGACCAGTTGGCCGAGGCGATTGCCGCCGCCGAAGAGATGCTGGCCGAGGGCGCGGCCACCGACGCCGCCCAGACCTTTGCCGCGATCCTTGGCGAAGATCCGAAGAACGCAGCGGCCTATGGCGGGCTGATCCGCGCGCACATCGCGATGGGGGACCTCGAACAGGCCGAAGCGATCCTGAACGGCGCCCCGGCCGAGATTTCGTCCTCCGCCGAACTGGAAGCGGCCCACGCCCAGATCGAGCTGGCGCGGCAGGCCGCCGATGCCGGCCCGGTGGCCGAGCTTCAGGCAGCGGTCGAGGCCGATCCGTCGAACCTGCAGGCCCGCTTCGACCTCGCTCAGGCGCTCTATGCCACGGGCAAGTCCGCCGAGGCGGTCGATCAGCTGCTGGATCTGTTCCGGCGTGACCGGGAGTGGAACGAGGGCGCGGCCAAGACCCAGCTCTTTACCATTTTCGACGCGCTCAAGCCCAATGATCCGGTTGTGCTGAACGGGCGGCGAAAATTGTCGTCGATGATATTTGCCTGAGGCGCGGCGAGGACTAGCTTCCTTAGCATGATCAAAGCTGCCGATCTGCCGGATCTTATTCCGGTGTTTCCCTTGCCCGGGGCACTGTTGTTGCCCCGGTCCAGATTGCCGCTGAACATCTTCGAGCCGCGTTACCTCCAGATGCTGGAAGACACGCTCAAGACACCGCACCGGCTGATCGGCATGGTCCAGCCCAACCCGCGCCCGGGCGGCAGCGACGGGCTTCACAGCATCGGCTGCGCCGGGCGGGTCACGCAGTTCTCGGAAACCGAGGACGGGCGCTACATGATCACCCTTGCCGGGATATCGCGCTTCCGCATCTCGCAGGAGGTGTCGGGGTTCACCCCCTACCGGCGCTGCGAGGTGTCGTGGACTGGGTTCGAGAGAGACCTCGCCCGCAGCGAGAGCGATCCCGACTTCGACCGCACGGCCTTTCTCGAACTGCTGCAACGGCTGTTCGACCGGCGCCACATGGCGACCGACTGGAAAACGCTGAAGCGGGCCGAGGACGAGCTGCTGATCAACTCGCTGTCGATGCTTCTGGACTTTGCCCCCGAGGACAAGCAGGCCCTTCTGGAGGCCCCCTCGCTGAGCACCCGGCGCGAGACGCTGGTCACCCTGATCGAATTCGCCCTGAGGGGCGGGAATGGAGACGAGACATGGCAATGAGCGATACCCAGCCGGCGTTCGACCGGCGGATGCTGGAGGCGCTGGTCTGCCCCCAGACCCATGCCAACCTGGAATACGACGCCGAGGCGCAGGAGCTGATCTCGAAGCCCGCCGGGCTAGCCTTTCCGATCCGCAACGGCATCCCGATCATGCTGGTGGACGAGGCGCGGCGCCTCGACTGAGGCACCTACGCTTGGTTGACAGGTGGTTAACCGGCCAAGGAAATCAGGCGGTTGCGCGAAAAATGTTTCGCGCGCGAAACGGCAAACAAAACCTTAACGCGACAGCGGTCTAGACCCGCTTGCCCTGCATCAGCCGGGGCAGGTCCCCGGTCAGCCCGGCGGCCTCGCGGATGAAGGTCCGGCGCAGGGCAGGGGCGGCATTGACCAGCCCCATGCCGATGTCACGGCCAAGGCGCAGCAGCGGGTTGTCATTCGAGAACAGGCGGTTGAACGCATCCGTCGCCAACGCCAGCGTCGCAGTGTCAAAGCGCCGCCACTGCTGGTAACGCTCCAGCACCTGCCGCCCGCCCATGTCCTCTCCGCGGCGTGAGGCGTCCGCCAGCACCTCGGCCAGCGCCGCCACGTCCCGCAGCCCGGCATTCAGACCCTGCCCCGCGATGGGGTGGACGCCATGCGCGGCGTCGCCGACCAGTGCCAGCCGCTCGCCGATGAAGCTGTTGGCGAGCGAGAGGCCAAGCGGGTAGGTAAAGCGCGCCCCGGCAAGGCCGATCTCGCCAAGGAAATCGCCGAAGCGGGGCCGCAGCATCTCGAGGTATCCCGCATCGTCCAATGCGTTGATCCGCAGCGCCTCGGCGGTGCGCTCGCTCCAGACGATCGAGCTGCGGTTGCCGGTCAGCGGCAGGATCGCGAGCGGCCCCGGGGGCATGAAGAACTGGTGGGCGATCCCCTCGTGCGGCATCTCGTGCGAGATGGCGCAGACCAGCGCGGTCTGGCCGTAGTCCCAGCCGGTGCGCCGGATCCCGGCGCGCGACGCGGTGCCGCTCAACCGTCCGTCGCAGCCGACCAGCAGCGCGCCATCGAGACGGTCGCCGTTGTCGAGGTCGACCGAAACGCCGCCGGGGGTGCCGTGCTGCCCGACCACGCGGCTGCCGTTCACCTGCGTGATCAGCGGGCTGGCGTCCATCGCGTCAAGAAAGGCGCGGCGCAGGTGGCGGTCTTCGACCATGTAGCCCATCGGGCCTTCCTCGATCTCGCCGTGATCGAAATGCAGGAAGAAGGGCGAGGGGCCTTCGCCCGCGCGCCCGTCGCTGACCTTGATCTCCAGCATCGGCTGGGCCTCGTCAGCCACGGCCTCCCAGACCCCGATGGCCGACAGCAGCCGCTGTGAGGCGAGAGCCAGCGCATAGGCGCGCCCGTCAAACCCGGCGTCCTTGCGGGTATCCTCCGCCAGGGCGTCGATCACCGTCACGGGGAACCCGGCCTGGGCCAGGGCGAGCGCCAGCGCGGGGCCGTTCAGCCCGCCGCCGACGACGAGAATGTCAGTGCTTCGGTTCATGCCGCTCAATATGTGCGCCGATCCGGGATTGTCCATGCGGATTGCTGTCGCTACCGTCCGCCCAACCACTGGGAAAGGATGGCGGAATGCAGGACTGGCTGAAAATGACCGCGGCTGATCTGGGTCGCGGGATCGGAGCGGGCAAGATCGACCCGGTGGCCCTTGCCGAAGCGCATTTCGACGCCATCGAGGCGCACCAGTTCCGTGACCGCATCTATGCCCGCCTGACCCGCGACCGCGCGCTGAGCGAGGCGGGAGCCGCCCATGACCGTGCCAAGGCGGGCCGCCGGCTGTCGCCGCTGGACGGCGTGCCGATCTCGTGGAAGGACCTGTTCGATACGGCGGACGTGGCGACCGAGGCGGGTTCGGCCCTGCTGAAGGACCGGGTGCCAGAGCATGATGCGCCGGTGCTGGTCAACGCGACGCGGGCCGGGCTGGTCTGTCTCGGCAAGACGCATATGAGCGAACTGGCCTTCTCGGGTCTCGGCTACAACCCGGTGACCGCGACCTCGCCCTGCGTGAACGATTACGAGGCCGTGTCGGGCGGGTCGTCCTCCGGCGCCGCCGCCTCGGTGGCCTTCGGCCTCGCTGCGGCTGGGATCGGATCGGACACGGGCGGTTCGGTGCGGGTGCCCTCGGCCTGGAACGACCTCGTGGGGCTCAAGACCACCTCGGGGCGACTGAGCCTCGACGGCGTGGTGCCGCTGATCAAGAGCTTCGACACCGTCGGCCCGCTGACCCGCAGCGTGGAGGACGCGGCGCTGCTGCTTGCCGCGATGGAGCAGGGGAGGGCGGCGGACCTGCGGGGCGCTTCGCTGGCAGGCCGCCGGTTCGCGATCCTCAAGACCGTCGCGATGGAAGATGTGACCGAGGCGCCCGGTGCGGCCTTCGAGGGCGCCGTGCGCAAGCTGCGGGACGCGGGCGCCGTCATCGAAGAGATCGAGTTCGCCGCCATCCGCGACGCGATGGACGTGAGCGCGGTGCTCTACAGCGGCGAGGCCTACGGCCAGTGGGGCGCTGTCATCGAGGCCAACCCCGAGCTGATGTTCCACGAGATCCGCCAGCGGTTCGAGCTGGGTAAAACCTTTACCGCGGCGCAGTTCGCGGCGGCGTGGGAACGGCTGCAGGACATCCGCAAAGCCTATTTCGCGCTGACGGCGGGCTATGACGCGGTGCTGTTGCCCAGTTCGCCGATCCTGCCTGCCAACCTGCACCGGCTGGAGACCGACCACGACTACTACGTATGGGTTAACCTCTTTGCGCTGCGCAACACGCGGATCGGCAACCTGATGGGAACCTGCGGCCTGACCCTGCCCACGGGCACGCCAAGCTGCGGCCTGATGATGATGTGTGCGCCCGACACCGAGGAAGCCATGCTGCGACTCGGAGCAGCCGCCGAAGCGGTGTTGGCCTGAAAGACACAAATTCCCTGTCAAGCACCGGGTTTGGCTGGACGCGAAGGGGGCACGCCGGTAACTTGCTGACAAACGGGGCGTAAATGATCCCGACTGAGGCAGTATCGATGGACTTTCCCGAACGGTTTTCGAACCTTCCGGCCTATGCGTTCCCGCGCCTGCGGGCGCTTTTGGATTCTCACGCGCCGGGCGGCGACGTGGTTCACATGACCATTGGCGAGCCGAAGCATGCGTTTCCGGCCTGGGTCAAGGACGTGATCACGGACAACGCTGCCCTGTTCAACAGCTATCCCCAGAACGAGGGTACCGACGAACTGCGCGGCTCGATCGCCGACTGGTTCCAGCGCCGCTATGGCGTCGCGCTTGATCCGGCCAGCCAAATCCTTGCGCTGAACGGCACCCGCGAAGGGCTCTACAACGCTGCAATGGCGCTGTGTCCCGAGCTCAAGAACCGCTCGACGCCCATCGTTCTGACGCCGAACCCCTTCTACCAGGTCTACATGATCGCGGCGATTTCGGTCGGGGCGGAGCCCTTGTTCGTGCCCGCGACGGCGGCGACCGGCCACCTGCCGGACTATCGCGGGCTTGCGCCCGAGATCCTGAACCGCACGGCGATTGCCTATATCTGTTCGCCTGCCAACCCGCAGGGCGCGGTGGCGTCGCGCGATTATTGGGCTGACCTGATCACGCTGGCCGAGGAATACGATTTCCGCATCTTCGCCGACGAATGCTACTGCGAGATCTACCGCGACACGCCGCCTCCGGGCGCCATGCAAGTTGCGCGCGAGATGGGGGCGGACCCCGAGCGGGTGACCGTGTTCCATTCGCTGTCCAAGCGGTCGAACCTGCCGGGTCTGCGCTCGGGGTTTGTTGCGGGCGGGCCCAAGTCCATCGCCGCGATGAAGCAGTTGCGGGCCTATTCCGGGGCGCCGCTGCCGGGGCCGCTGCAGGCGGCTGCCGCAGCCGTCTGGGCGGACGAGGCGCACGTGACAGAAAATCGCCGTCTTTATCAGGAAAAATACGCTATCGCCGACGAGGTCTTTGCCGGTGTGCAGGGCTATCAGCCCCCCGAGGCCGGGTTCTTCTTGTGGCTTCCGGTGGATGACGGCGAGGCGGCGGCCCTGAAACTCTGGCAGGAGACCGGGGTGCGGGTGTTGCCGGGCGCCTATCTGGCGCAGGGCAAGTCGGGGCAGAACCCCGGCGAGGGATTCATTCGCGTCGCCCTGGTGGCGCCCCAGGACGAGACGCGGCGCGCGCTGACGATGTTGCGCGATTGTTTGTACGGATAAGTAAATCGAGGCAGGTATGGCATCCTATCATATTCGCAACCGCGATCCGCTGCTCGACAGCAACATGCAGGCGGCGATCGAGAAACGCGGCAAGGAACTGATCGGGATTTTCCTGTTCTGTCTCGGCTGTGCGGCTGCGGCGATGATCGGATCCTATACGCCCGAGGACCCGAACTGGCTGGTCTCGACCGATGCACCGGTGCAGAACTGGATGGGGTCGCTTGGCGCCTCCATCGCCGCACCGCTGTTCATGATCATCGGCTGGGGCAGCTGGGGTATCGCGCTCTGCCTGATGGTCTGGGGCGCGCGGTTCGCGTTCCACCGCGGAGAGGAGCGCGCCGTTTCGCGCGTGGTCTTCGCGCCGATCGCCATCGCGCTGGGCTCGGTCTATGCCTCGACGCTGGTGCCCGATGCGGCATGGAAGGCGACGCACAGCTTCGGCCTTGGTGGGATGTTCGGCGATACGGTGACCGGTGCGCTGCTGACGGCGCTGCCCTTCGGGTCGCACCTGATGATCAAGCTCACCTCGCTGGTGATGGCGGCGGCGATGCTGGCGCTTGGCGGTTACGTGCTGGGTGTCACGAAATACGAGGCGAGCCGGGGCACCCGGTTCGTTCTGATCGGCTTGATCATGGCCTACAGCGCGCTGCTGACCCTGCTTGGGCGCAGTGCAGCCGGTACCGCCAAGATGGTACGTCAGCAGGGCGTCCGCGTGGCGGAGCGGCATCAGGAATTCCGTATCGCGCGCGCGGAACGGGCGGCGCAGCGTGACGATTGGGAAGAGGACGATTACGAGTTCGAGCCCATCGAGATCGTGTCGCGCCCGGAGCCGGCCGAACCGCGCGGCGGTTTCCTGTCGCGTATGCCGAGCCTGATCCGGCGCCCCGAGCCGGAACCGGAACCCGAACTGGACGAAGCCCAGCTTTACCGGGATGAAGACGCCACGGGTGGCGAGCGCATCCGCTCGAAGATTGCCGACATCGTGCGTGCCCGCCGTCAGGCCGGGCTGCCGGTCGAGCCCGAGGACGACCCGACCAAACCGCTGACCAAGGGACGTGGCCGCCGGCCCGAACCGCTGCTGGTCGCGCCGCGGCCCTCGACGGGCCTGAGGGCCGAGCCGCCGCTGACCAGCGCGCAGGCCGCCGCCCGTCCGGCGCCGGTGGCAGAGCGTTTTGTCGAGGACGAGTACGACGACCGTTATGATGACCGCTACGACGACAATATGTTCGACGACGAGCCCTACTACGAGGCCGAGCCGGAGATGATGGAGTCCGAGCCGATGCCGGTGAGCCAGCCGGCCGTCGCGCGCAAGGTTCCGGTTCCCGAGCCGCGCAAGGTGGTCGAGAACCCGGCCCGCAAGGCGCCGGTCCAGTCCCGCCGCGCACAGGCCGAGGCGCAGCCGCGCCTCGCGCTGGAGGACGAGAACAGCGACTTCGAACTGCCGCCCCTCAGCCTGCTGTCCGATCCCAAGGCGATCCAGCGGCACCACCTCTCGGACGAGGCGCTGGAAGAGAATGCGCGGATGCTCGAGAACGTTCTGGACGACTATGGCGTCAAGGGCGAGATCGTCAGCGTCCGTCCGGGCCCCGTGGTTACCATGTACGAACTGGAACCGGCCCCGGGCCTCAAGGCCAGCCGCGTGATCGGCCTTGCCGACGATATCGCGCGTTCGATGATGGCGCTGTCGGCCCGCGTTTCGACCGTGCCGGGCCGCTCGGTGATCGGGATCGAACTGCCGAACGACAACCGCGAAAAGGTGGTCCTGCGCGAGATCCTCGCCAGCCGCGACTTTGGCGATGGCAACCAGGCGCTGCCGCTGGCGCTGGGCAAGGACATCGGGGGCGACCCGATCGTCGCCAACCTCGCCAAGATGCCTCACCTGCTGATCGCCGGGACCACGGGTTCCGGTAAGTCGGTCGCGATCAACACCATGATCCTGTCGCTGCTCTATCGTCTGACCCCGGACGAGTGCCGCCTGATCATGATCGACCCCAAGATGCTGGAACTCTCCGTCTATGACGGCATCCCGCACCTCCTCTCCCCTGTTGTGACCGACCCCAAGAAGGCCGTGGTCGCGCTCAAGTGGGTGGTGGGCGAGATGGAGGACCGCTATCGCAAGATGTCCAAGATGGGCGTGCGCAACATCGACGGCTACAACGGCCGGGTCAAGGATGCGCTGGCCAAGGGCGAGATGTTCTCGCGCACCGTGCAGACGGGCTTTGACGACGAGACCGGCGAACCGGTGTTCGAGACCGAGGAATTCGCGCCCGAGAAAATGCCCTACATCGTCGTGATCGTCGACGAGATGGCCGACCTCATGATGGTCGCGGGCAAGGAGATCGAGGCCTGCATCCAACGCCTTGCGCAGATGGCGCGTGCCTCGGGCATCCACATCATCATGGCCACGCAGCGTCCCTCGGTCGACGTGATCACCGGTACGGTCAAGGCGAACTTCCCCACCCGGATCTCGTTCCAGGTGACGTCCAAGATCGACAGCCGCACCATCCTTGGTGAAATGGGCGCCGAGCAGCTGCTGGGCATGGGCGACATGCTCTACATGGCCGGCGGCGCCAAGATCACCCGCTGCCACGGCCCGTTCGTCTCGGACGAGGAAGTCGAGGAGGTGGTCAACCACCTCAAGCAGTTCGGCCCGCCGTCCTACGTCAACACCGTTCTGGAAGGCCCGGACGAGGACAAGTCGAACGACATCGACATGGTACTTGGCCTCGGTGGCAACACGGACAGCGAGGATGCGCTCTACGACACCGCGGTGCAGATCGTGATCAAGGACCGCAAGTGTTCGACCTCTTACATCCAGCGCAAGCTGGCCATCGGCTACAACAAGGCCGCGCGCCTGGTCGAGCAGATGGAGGAAGAAGGCGTCGTCTCGGCTGCCAACCACGTGGGCAAACGCGAGATCCTCGTCCCCGAACAGCAGTAGGCGCCCAACTGGTGCCACATTGAAGCGTAAAACCATGCCGGGCCCCTTGCCCGGCATGTTTGTTTGGTCACCATGGTTCGGTGTGGTGCGTTTTCCAGGAAAGTTGTTTCATGACAGTTGTTTCCGATTACACGGCGATTCTCGCCTATCTCGATTACGCGGCTCAGCGCTGGAACGCGGGTGAGTCGCTCGGCTCCCCGGTTTTCGTCAGCTATCATTTCATGACTCCGGACGAGCTCCCCTCTGCGTGGGAAGTCGCCTATGCGGTCGATACGGTCACCGTCCTGAATCCGGCGGTCGAGGACGCCGTTCGTGCGGCCATGGACGCCATCGAGGCGGTGACGGGGATCACCTTTGTCGAGAAGGCCGACGGCGAGGCGATGATCAACCTGCACGGGGTGACCGGCTCGGACTGGGGCGGCTGGGCCAATTACCCTTGGGTGAACAACGGCGCGGTTTCGACCGGGTCCTTCGTCCTCGACGTGTCCTCGCTGGACCTGTCTTCGGGCTATTCGGCCGAAGTGATCCTGCACGAGCTCGGCCACGCGGTCGGCCTGTCGCATACCCACGAGGGCGGGCTGACGCTGAGCTCGGTCTTCGACAGCCACCGCTACACGCTGATGTCCTACAACTACACGAACTATCCGGTGGGAGAGCTGGGCGTGCTGGATGAGCAGGCGCTGCGCCACATCTACGGCGAAAGCGGCGCGGCGGACGACTGGTCCTACGGGTTCCGCGACGACGGCGTGTTCCGCGTCGTGGCAGGGGCCGAGGATGACCGGGTGATCGGCGTCGGGTCCGAGAACCTGCTGAAGGGCGGCGGCGGCAATGACCGGCTGATCGGGGGCGGTGCAGACGACCGCATTATCGGCGGGGCAGGGCGCGACGTGATCGTGGGAAAGAACGGCTCCGACGTGCTGCTGGGGGGCGGCGGCAACGACAAGATCTACGCGAGCTTCGCGGGAGATGTCTATTACACGGCCGACAGCAACCGGCTGGTCGGCGGCAAGGGCAACGACCGCCTGTTCGGGGACGGCGGCGCGGATGACCTGATCGGGGGCGATGGGGACGACGTGATCTCGGGCGGATACGGCGACGACCGGATCGTCGGGGGCAAGGGACTCGACCGGCTGAACGGGGGAGGGGGGCGCGATGTCTTCGTCTTCAATCCGAAGCAGGACGGCGCGCGCGATATCGTGCAGGACTTCAACATCTACTCGGATTCGCTCGACTTCGGTCGCCTGACCCTGACGATGGAGGACGTGAAGCTGCGCGAGATCAACGACGGTGCCGATCTGGTGCTGAAGATCGACCTTGGCGACGACGCCTACAGCATGCTGTTCCGCGACATGTCGGCCTGGTCGATGGAGTATCACCTGACCAGCTACGCGGGTTTCTGAGGTGTTCGGCCGGGTTCGGGATGGGCGGCGCTCTGCCGCAGGATGATCACTGCCGCGCGAGGGATGCTGGATTTCCGCGCGGCGGGGTTTATCTAGGCGTCATGATCAAGTCTCTGACCCTTGCCGCCCTCCTGACGGGCGCCCTGGCTTCCAACGCGCTCGCCGCGGAGGAGCTTTCGCTGTCCGCCATCTCGGACTACCTGAACGGCTTCAGCACCGCCGAGAGCGACTTTGTCCAGTACAACGAGGATGGGTCGAAATCGACCGGTACGCTGTATGTGAAGCGGCCGGGCAAGATGCGGTTCGAGTACAATCCGCCCAACAAGGGCTACGTGATTGCCAGCGCCGGGTCCGTGATGGTGCGGGATTCGAAATCGAACGTGCCGCCGGAAACCTACCCGCTGAAGCGGACTCCGCTTTCGATCATCCTTGAGAAGAAGGTTGATCTTGGGCGCGCGAACATGGTCGTCGGGCATGATTTCGACGGCACCTACACGGTTGTCCGCGCCCAGGATCCCGAGCATCCCGAGTACGGGTTCATCGACCTGAAGTTCAGCGATGCGCCGGTGGCCCTGCGCCAGTGGACCATCACCAACGAACAGGGCAGCCGGACGGCGGTGGTCCTTGACGGGCTCGAGACCGGGATGACGATCCAGGATTCGCTGTTCTATCCCGACATCACGCGGCGCGCGAACAACCGCTGATCAGTAGCGGCCGCAGCTTGCCAGCTGCGACTGGTACAGCACGGCGCGCGCCTCGACGTCGCCCGCGACCCGCAGCAGCCAGCTCTTGCTGTTGTGACTGCCACGCGCGAAACCGGAATGACCCTCGTGGTAGGCGAGGTACTGGTTGCGCGCGTCGGTCAGTTCGATCCCGACCTTGTAGTGGCTGCGGCTCATGTACCAGCCGATGAAGTCGGCCGAGTCCCGGATGTTGTCGCGCTTGGCGCCGCGTCGGCCGGTCGACTTGCGGTAGTCGTCCCAGGTCGAGTCGAGCGCCTGGGAATAGCCGTAAGCGCTGGACTGGCGCCCCATCGGGATCACGCCAAGGGTATAGCGGAACGGGGTGCGCGCATCGCTGCGAAAGCGGCTTTCCTGATAGACGGTCGCCATCTGCACCGCGACGGGCACGCCCCAGCGGCGTTCGGATGCCTTGAAGGCACGAACGTACTTGGGTTTTTCCCGCACGATGGCGCAGGCGTTGTCCAGGTTGCTGGGAGGCGAAGAGAATCCGCCACCGCACGACGCCAGCATCAGCGTGAGGATCATCACGCAAAGGGATCTGCTCATTGCCTCTTGCCTTTTTTGACGGGATTTTACAGCAAGAGGCGCTCGCTGCAAATCGGTTTCCGTTGACGAAACCGTCAGAACGCGGGCGAATTCGGGCTAAGTCACTGTAAAACTGGGTGGCACAGACTGTTTCTGCGAAATCCCGGTCCCGGGATTGGACATTTTGGGGTGGAAAAGGGTATTGGTTGATGCCAGGGGCTGAAGATATGTTGACGAAACGTGCCAAATATAACCTGGGCCAGGTCGTGCGCCACCGGAAGCATCCCTTCCGGGGGGTGGTTTTCGACGTCGATCCGGAGTTCGCCAACACCGAGGAATGGTACGAGGCGATCCCCGAGGAAAGCCGTCCGGCCAAGGCACAGCCATTCTATCACCTGCTCGCCGAGAACGATCAGAGCTACTACGTGGCCTATGTCTCGGAGCAGAACCTGGTGGCAGATTATTCCGGCGAGCCGGTGGATCACCCCGATATCCCCGAGATGTTCGGACCGTTCCAGGACGGGTCTTACCCGCTGCACGTTCACCTGAACTGACGCAGCGGGCTGGCGGTGGCCGCAGAAGCGGCCAGCGCCTTATCGCTCAGTAGCCGATGGCGCAGCCGTCCTTGCGGGGATCGCTGGCGCCTTCCAGCACGCCATCCTCGCGAATCCGGATGGCCTGGGACCCGCCGAGCGGATCGCTTGGCACGGCGACCTTGTGGCCCATGTCGGCCAGTTCCTGCCGCACGGCGTCGGAGTAGCCCTTTTCGACGTTCATGGTGCCGTTGTCGGAGAAGCTGCGCGGCGCGTCCATCGCCGACTGCATGTCCATGCCGAAGTCGGTCAGGTTGGTGACAAAGCGCGCGTGGCCGTTCGGCTGGTAGGCGCCGCCCATGACGCCGAATGGCGTTGTCACACGGCCGTTCTCGCGCAGCATGCCCGGGATGATCGTGTGCATCGGCCGCTTGCCGCCCTTCATCTCGTTCGGATGGCCTTCGGCCAGCGTGAAGCCGGCGCCGCGGTTCTGGAACAGGATGCCGAACTTGTCCGAGGCGATGCCCGAGCCGAAGCCGTGGAAGATCGAGTAGATCAGCGACACGGCCATGCGGTCGCGGTCGACCACGGTGATGTAGATGGTGTCGCGGTGGATCGCCTCGGTCAGCGGCGCGGCGGCGGCCATTGCCTTCTTTGGGTCAATCAGCGCGGCGAGGCGGGCTGCTGTTTCGGGGGCCAGCATGTATTCGAGCTTCGACGTATGGTGCGCGTCCGCGATGAAACGGTTGCGCGCGTCATAGGCCAGCTTGGCGGCCTCGGCCTCGATATGCGCGCGCAGGGCGCCGAAGGGCTCCATCGCGGCGATGTCGAAGTGCTTGAGGATGTTCAGCAGCAGGATCGCCGTGGCGCCCTGGCCGTTGGGCGGATGCTCCACCAGGTCGACGTCGGCGTAGGAGCCGCTGACCGGCGCGGTTTCCTCGCATTCGGTCGCGGCGAAGTCGTCAAGCGTGTGGACACCGCCGAGAGCCCGCAGCGAGGCGACCATGTCCTCGGCGATTTCGCCGGTGTAGAAGGCGTCGCGCCCGTTCTTGGCGATGCGGCGCAGCACCTCGGCCTGTCCGGGGGCGCTGAAGGTCTGGCCCACGGTCGGGGCCTTGCCGTTCAGCAGGAATGCCTCGCGCGCCTTGCCCTGCAGGACGGCGGCGTCGTCTGCCCAGTCGAAGGCGACGCGCGGGGCGACCGGCACACCGGTTTCGGCGTAGTGGATCGCGGGGGCGAGGACGGCGTCGAGGCCGATCTTGCCCACGGTTCCGGCGAGATGGCAAAAGGCGTCGATGGCGCCGGGCACAGTCACCGCGTAGGGGCTGTGAAGCGGCACCGCGGTTTCGCCCTTGGCGCGCAGGTCTGCGGCGTTGGCGGCGGCGGGCGCGCGGCCCGACCCGTTCAGGGCGCGGATGTCCTTGCCGGGTTCGGACCACAGCACGAAGCAGTCACCGCCGATGCCGGTCATCTGGGGTTCGCAGATCCCGAGCAGCACGGCCCCGGCAATGGCGGCATCCATCGCGTTGCCGCCCCGTTTGAGAATGTCGAGGGCGGCCTGTGCGGCCAGAGGGTGTGACGTGGCGCACATGCCTTCTGACGAGAGGACGGGGGAACGGCCGGGATAGTGAAAGTCGCGCATTTGGGGTCTCCTGAATTGCGGCGAGCCTAGAGCGCAATCCGGGAAAGGAAAACCGAATTTCGGACCCTTGTTCAGGGCGTTCGGTCGCGATGTGGGGAAAGAAAGTCCTCGGTGCCGCGTACTGGGTGGGGGCTAATGAAACGCGGCACCGAGGGAAGCCATATGCAGCTACAGGTTCTGTATGGGAGTTGTTTCAGGCATCAGTTTGATGGGATTAAGGCGCTTTTGCGGCAGCGAAAATTGTAGGTGCTTCAGGAATCGATCCGTTCGGTTTGGTGGCACTGTTTCTGTGCGAATGGTTCAAAGGTTCAGGAAACGTCGAAACGCAGGCGCAGGCGGTTGAATCCATTGCGGCGGACGTAGGACAGGTCGCTGGTCAGCCGGCGGATCAGGAGCCATCCGAAACCGCCCTCTGGCAGCTGGTGGCGGGGCAGGGCAAGGTCCACCGCGTGGCCCGCAGGCAGGCTGTTTGCCGTGAAGGGTGCGCCCCTGTCGCGCACCGTCAGGATCAGACCCGAGGCGCCGAACACGTAGGCGACGCTGACGAGTCCGGGTTCCCGGCCGCGATAGGCGTGTTCGACGATGTTGTTAACGACTTCGGCGAGGACGAGTTCAACGTCGGCGAGGGGCGTTCCGCCCAGCCCGTGCTGCCGCAGGGCGTTCACCACTTGCTCGATCCCGTCGCGGGCGGCTTCGGTGCTGGCCGCGAAACGGTGGAGGCCGCGCGGCGTCATGCGTATTCCCGGGCGGGCGGGTGCACGCCCCTAGCCCTGTTCGGGGGCCAGCGCAGCGGAGAGCGAGGGGAAGAGCCGGAACACCGTATCCATCCGGGTCAGCCGGAAGACTTTGTCCACGGCGGGCGTCAGCCCCGCGAGATCGAGACGGCGCAGGGCACTGAGCTGTTTCATCGAGGCGACGATGGCGCCGAGCCCGCTGGAATCGATGAACTGCACCGCGGCAAGGTCGAGCACCACCCGGGGCGGGCCCCCGGCGGTGGCGTTGCGCATGTCTTCCTTGAACTGGATCGCGACCGCGGCGTCGATCCTGTCGGCGGTCACGGTGACGATCATCACCTCGTCCTCGATCCGGCTGCTGAGGCACATGGCCAAATCCTTGCAAGTGGCAGAGGATCGCAAGGCTAGACTGGAAAGCTTACCATTCGGTATGCAGGCTTAGTCGGATTTGGGAGGCGGGATGAAGCTGTTTCGTATCATGTGGGGGCTGGTGAAGATCGGTCTGCCCGAGCCGCTGGTCAGCGCGATCTACCGGGGGCGGCTGGCCGAGGTCGACGGGCGTGCGATCGACCCCAAGGCGCAGGCGCTGAGCGATCTGGTGGCGCTGGTGCGCGACCCGGCGGTGCAGATGACGGTCGAGCAGAGCCGCAAGCAGCTGGCCGGGTTCGTCGCGCGATTCGATCTGCCGGGGCCGGACGTGCGGCGGACCGACATCAAGCTGCCCGGGGCCGAGGGTCCCCGCGCGGCGCGGCTCTACCAGCCCGAGTCGGGGGGCAAGGCGGGCACGCTGCTTTACCTGCACGGCGGCGGCTGGATCCAGGGAAGCATCGACAGCCATGACGCGCTTTGCGCCAAGCTGGCGGCGGGCGCGGACGTGCGGGTGATCTCCTACGATTACCGCCTCGCGCCCGAGCACAAGTACCCCTCGGCCTCGGACGACATCCTTGCCGCCTACCTGGGGCTCATCGGGGGCGCCGGAAAGGTGAAGGCGGACCCGGGCAAGCTGGTCGTCGGCGGAGACAGTGCGGGCGGCAACCTGACCGCCGCGCTGATGCACGATCTTGCCGAGGGCGGCCATCCCCTGCCCGCGGGGCAGATGCTGATCTATCCGGCGGTCGACGGCACGCTGAGTTCGCAGTCGATGGCGGCGCTGGCGGACAGCCCGCTGCTGCCGCGGGACCGGATCGACTGGTATCTCGATCTCTATCTGCCCGAGGGGCAGGACATGACCGCGCCGCGCTTTTCGCCGCTCTACTCGTCACGGCTGGCCGGGCAGCCCCCCGCCTTCGTGCTCGCGGCGGGACATGACCCGCTTTGGGACGACGGTCATGCCTATGCGGGCGCGTTGCAGGCGGCCGGAGTCCCGGTCGAGATGGCGGCCTATCCGGGGCAGGTGCACGGGTTCCTGAACCTGACCCGGATCCTGCCGCAGGGCACCGAGGCGGTCGAGCGGGCGGTGACGTGGCTGCGAGGTGTCCTGAAGGGGTGAGAGGGATCTTGCCCCGGGGCACAGATCGGGACAAAAGCCCGCCAACACTGGAGGCCACGGCCCCGAAAGGATCGAGAATGCAGGTAGACTACGACGCACTGGACAAGACCATCGCGGCCCTGACCGAGGGCGAAACGGATGCCGTCGCGCTGATGGCGACGGTGGTCTGCGAGGTGCACCATGCCGACAGCCGGTTCGACTGGACCGGTTTCTATCGGGTGACCGAACCGGGGCTGCTGAAGATCGGGCCCTACCAGGGCGGGCACGGCTGCCTTCAGATCCCGTTTTCGCGCGGGGTCTGCGGAGCGGCGGCGCGCACGGGCGAGATCCAGCTGGTTCCCGACGTCGATGCCTTTCCGGGCCATATCGCCTGTGCCAGCTCGACCCGCTCGGAGATCGTCCTGCCGGTCTGTGACGGGGACGGGCGGCTGATCGCGGTCTTCGATATCGACAGCGATCAGCCTGATGCCTTTACCGAGAGCGATGCCGCGCGGCTGGGTGGCCTGCTCGATGCGGTCTTTGCCCGGATCTGACGCGCGGTCTCAGTTCGGCTGGGCGAACATCGCGGTGCGGTCGATCCTGGGTGCGGAGGTGCACCAGCGGTCGCCACGCTCTTCCCAGACCGCGTCGCGGACGGTTGCGTGAACGGTGATGCGACCGCTCTCGGTCTGGATGATGTCCGGGTTCAAAAGGTTGAGGAACAGGGCCAGCATTTCGGCGGACAGACACATGTGGGTTGCTACCTTTTCTCGTTTCAGGTGACACCGCCGTCCTCCAGCGAGGGTGTGTGCGACGAGGATAGACCCGGGCGGGACCGGTGATTGTTCACTTTTGCTGCGACGCAGCATTTCGGTCGGCGGCGAGAGGCCGTCGCCCGGTTTGCGGGCGTTCTCGCGGTGTTCGCCTGGTAATTGAGCGAAATCGAGTCGATTTGTACCTTCGCGGGGGCTCCCGGCCCTGCTCGGGTGGCTTTCCCGGCACAGGGCGGCAAGGTCGCTTGCATGTGCCTTTGCGCGGGTGTTAGCGGCGGTCCGGCGCCTCGATCCGCGGGGCCGGACAACCTGAGAGGCCCGAGATGAGTTTCCACGCCTGGACCGTGTTCGCCTTGTTCTGGGTGGTCTTCGTGACGACGCCGGGGCCGAACGCGGTGAACTGCATCGCCAACGGCATGACGCTGGGCTTTCCCCGGGCGATGGTCGGGGTGCTGGCGATCCTGACGCAGGCGACGGCCTTCCTGCTGCTGTCGGCCGTCGGGGTGACCGCGCTGATCGCGGCCTCGCCCACCGGGTTCTTCGTGGCAAAGCTGGCGGGTGCGGGGTTCCTGATCTTTCAGGGGGTGCGCGGCTGGATCAACGCGAGGAAGCCGGTGACCGCCGACCTGCGCCCGGCCCGGCATGTCTACCTGCACGCGCTGGCGGTGGCGACGATCAACCCCAAGAGCGTCGCCGGTTACCTTGCCGCCTTTTCGCAGTTCGTGCAGCCGGACCGGCCAATCATGGAGCAGATGGTGGTGATCATGCCCACCGCGCTGGTGCTGACCACGCTGAGCTACACCACCTACACCGCGCTGGGCGCGGGACTGGGCAAGGCGGCGCTGGGAGCCGTGTTCAACACATGGTTCCGGCGGTTTACCTCGGCCTGTTTCATCCTCTACGGTGTGCTTCTGGGGACATCCTCGACACCACAGCTGAGGGGCTGATCATGCGCAAGGGAAGCTGCAACTGCGGCGGCGTCACGTTCACGGTCGCGGGGGATCTGCCGCCGCCGTCGCTTTGCCACTGCGGCCAGTGCCGCAGGCAGTCGGGACACGCCTGGGCCTCGACCCGCACGGCGGAGGAGGCGGTGAGCTTCGAGACGAACGCGACCCTGACATGGTATGCCTCCAGCGAGGTCGCGAAGCGCGGCTTCTGCTCGGTCTGCGGGGCCTTCCTGTTCTGGAAGCACCTGGAGGAGCCCGAGATCTCCATCGCCATGGGATCGCTCGAGATGCCGACGGGGCTGAGCCTCGGCAAGCATATCTTCGTGGCGGACAAGGGCGATTATTACGAGATCGCCGACGGGCTGCCACAGCGGGACGGCTGAACCGAGGCGCGAGCGGAGACGGCAGGAGCGAGGGGCTCTGCCCCTCGCGCTCCCCGGGATATTCTCAACCCAAAGAAGGCCGGGCCGATGTCAGGCGGCGGCGAGCGGCGCGACGGCGTCGGCGATGGCGAGACCGAGCCGGCGGATGCCTTCCTCGATCGTCGCCTCGTCGCAGAGCGAGAAGCTGAGCCGGAGGTTGTTGCCGGCCGAGCCGTCGGCATAGAAGGCGCGGCCCGGAACGAAGGCGACCTTCTGCGTCCGCAGGGCCTGGGCCAGCAGGTCTGCCGCGTCGATCTGTTCGGGCACCGTCACCCAGATGAACATGCCGCCCTCGGGTTCGGTCCAGGAGACGCCCTCGGGCATATGGGCGGAAAGGGCGCGCAGCATGGCGTCGCGGCGGCCGCTGTAGGCCTTGCGCAGCCTGGTCACATGGGTGTCGAAGATGCGGGTGGCGACCTCGTGGATCACGATCTGGTTCAGGCTGGCCGAGTGCAGGTCGGCGGCCTGCTTCATCAGCACCAGCTGGCGGATCACCGGTTTCGCGGCGCAGACCCAGCCGACGCGCAGGCCGGGCGCCAGCGTCTTGGAGAAGCTGCCGCAGTAGATGGTGCGGGTGTTCTCGATGCTGCCCTTGCGGGCGATGTCGAGGGCGAGCACCGGCGGGATGGCCTCGCCGTCGAAGCGGAGCATCTGGTAGGCCGCGTCCTCGATGATGGCGATGTCGAGATCTTCGGCGAGGTCGAGCATGCGCTCGCGCTCGGCGCGGGTCAGGGTGCGGCCGGTGGGGTTGGCGAAATCGACCGACATGTAGGCGAACTTGACCCGGCCCCCGGCCTCGGCGGCGGCCTCGGTATATTGCGCGGCGGTGCGGTTGGTTTCGGACGGGAGGCGGTCGTAGGCGGGTTCGTAGGCGTTGAAGGCCCCGAGCGCGCCCATGTAGGTGGGCCAGCCGACCAGCGCAGTGTCGTTCGGCGAGAGCAGCAGCTTGCCGAGGTAGTCGAGCGCCTGCTGCGAGCCGGAGGTGATCAGGATGTTGTCGGCGTCGCAGGGCACGCCGAGCTTGCCCATCTCGGCGGCGATCCAGTCGCGCAGCGGGCGGTAGCCCTCGCTGACCGAGTATTGCAGGGCGGCGTTGGCGGTGCCGTCACGGAAGATGCCGGCGAAGGCGGCCTCGAACTCGTCGGTGGGGAACATCGCCGGGTCGGGAATGCCGCCGGCGAAGGAAATGATGTCGGGCTGATCCAGGAGCTTGAGCAGTTCACGGATCTCCGACGCCTTCATCCGTTCGGCACGGCTGGCAAAGACCTGATCCCATTGCATGGCTTTCGACTCCTTTTCGGTTCAGCCCGTCTGCAAGACCTCATCCGCAAGAATATGTCAATAAAGCTGACCTTGGTGACATAAAATGTTACCGTGGCCTCAGGCGAGGGCCTTGCGGAACTCGAGGAAGCGCGCGTCGGTCGCGACCCGGGCATTCATCGCGTCGCGCAGCGCGCCGACGGATTTGTGCGGGCGCATCACCACTTCGAAGGTTTCGATCATGCCCTCGTCGTCCAGCGTGATCAGGTCGACGCCGACGGCGTCGAACTCCCCGATCCTGCACTGGAATTCCAGCGCCCAGTCCTTGCCGTCGCCCATCACGCGGCGATAGCGGAAGTCGGAAAACACCTGCCCCACGTGGCCGAGCACAGCGGCGACGGGCGCACGCCCGGTCCAGGTAGCCCAGTAGGTGGGCGGCATGAATTTGACCTGTTCCGCGAGGATGGTCGCGATCTTCTCGTCCTCGCCGCTGGCGACGATATCCATCATCCGTTCGATCGTGGGGTGCATCTGGTCTCTCCTCTCTCAGATGGCGCGACTGTCGCGACTCGCCCCCGGCCGGGCAAGCGCGACGTTGCGGCGGGTGGCACCGCCCTTGTCGGCGCCGCGCGGCTGGCTTAATCAGCCGCGATGGCCGTCCGCACCGAATATGACCCGCCCACGGGAGACCTCGACATCCTGCATGTGGATGCCGACATCCTCGTGGTGAACAAGCCGGCGGGCCTGCTCTCGGTGCCGGGCAAGGGCGAGCACCTGGCAGATTGCCTGATCGCCCGGCTGCTGGCGCTTTATGCCGATACGCTGCTGGTGCACCGGCTGGACCGCGATACCTCGGGCGTGATGGTCTTTGCGCGGACCGCCCATGCGCAGCGCCACCTCGGGCTGCAGTTCGAGAAGCGGCAGTCGAAGAAGACCTATGTCGCGCGTCTGGCCGGGCGGCTGAGCCCGCGGTCGGGCACCGTGGATCTGCCGCTTATCGTCGACTGGGAGAACCGGCCGCGCCAGATGGTCGACCACGAGAACGGGCGCGCGGCGGTGACCGACTGGCACGTGATGCGCTATGACGACGAAACCACGCGGGTGCGGCTGTTTCCGAAGACCGGGCGCAGCCACCAGCTGCGGGTTCACATGCTGTCGCTCGGGCATCCGATCCTTGGCGATCCGCTCTACGCGGCGGAGACCGCGCTGGAGTATCCCCGGATGATGCTGCACTCGGAAGAGCTGCGCATCCGGCACCCCGAAGGCGGAGCGCCGCTTAAGTTCCGCGCGCAGCCGGATTTCTGAGGCCACAGCGCGCGGATCTTGACGGACCAGTCCCAAGCTCCTATCTGCGGGCTCAGGTTCGGGTCCCCTGCCGCTCGCTGGCGCACGCCATGGTGAAACCCGCACGGCACATCTGACGCCCTTTCGATGGCATGTGTTCAGGTCGGTAACGCGAGCACCCGCCAAATCGATGCATGCCCGTATTGCGAGGCACGACGATGACCAAGACCGATACCAATGACCGTATCGAAGAGCTGAAAGCCGAGGCGCGGCGTCTGCGCGCCACCCTGGCCGAGGCCGGAACCAAGATCAGCCACTCCGACGCGCTGGAGCGTATCGCCCGCCAGCATGGCGCGCGCGACTGGAACACGTTGCGGGCGCAGGCGGTGACGCGCACCCACAACCGCCGTCCGCTTGCCGTGGGCGACCGGGTGACGGGGCGCTACCTGGGCCAGCCGTTCACCGGCTACGTCTATGGCATGACCCATGCCGAGCAGTCGCCCTACTCGCGGATCACGCTGCAGTTCGACGAGCCCGTGGACGTGGTGACCTTTGACAGCTTTTCGGCCTTCCGCAGCCGGGTCAGCGGTGTGATCGACGACCGGGGGCAATCGCTCTACCGCACGTCGAACGGCGAGCCGCAGATCGTGGTGGAGCATGTGGCGCTGTAGGAACGGCCGCCGCCCGGGTCAGGGCGGCGACGGGCTCTCCGCCCCGAGGCGGAGGGCCTCCAGCAGGTCCGGCCGGTGGGCGGTGAGGTCGCGCAGCATCATCCGGGCGTAGTCCTCCGCCGGGCCGGTCAGGCCGAAGGCGGCTTTCCAGTTCATGAAGCTCATCTCGTCGGGCAGCGGCGGGGTCAGCAGCCAGTCCTGTGGCCAGAGGTCGCGGGCGTGGTCCGTGCGGCCCGCCAGCATGCTGCGCATGATGGTGTCGGCGATGCCGGGGGCGGGCGGTTCGCGCCAGAGGCCGGGGCGCAGCAGCCCCAGCAGCACGCCTGCTCGGCCCGGGATGCGGGCGTAGTTGTAGTGGGCCTCGGGCGCGCGCGCGCGTTCGAGCGAGACCAGCACATTGGGCCCGGCCTTGATCGTCCGCATGGCGCGGTAGGGCAGGTTGTCGAGCAGGCCGCCGTCGACCATCAGGTCGCCATCGCCCCGGATGAAGGGCGGCAGGATGCCGGGCAGCGCGCTGGAGGCGCGGATCGCCTCCCACAGGGGGCCGGTGCGCAGGGTGCGGCTGCGGTTGGTGGTGAGGTCGGTGGTCACCGCGTAGAAGGGCAGCCACATGTCCGCGATGTCGGTGCTGCCGAAGTGCTCGGCCAGCTTGGCGTCGAAGCGGCGATGGTCGAGCAGGGCGTAGCGGGGCAGGGTCACGCGGCGCAGAGAGCCGCTGCGCAGGAAGATGTCGCCGGTGCGCCGGGTCACGTCATGCGGGGCGAGCCCGAGGGCAAAGGCCGCCGCCATTGCGGCGCCGACGCTGGTGCCGCCGTAGACGTCAAAGCGCAGCCCGGCGCGGTAGAGCCCGGTATGGACACCGACATGGGCCATGCCATAGGCCCCGCCCCCCGACAGGACCAGCCCGACGGCGCTGCCGGCGAGGAAACGCGCGAGCCGGGCCACGTCGGCGGTGTCGCGCAGCGTTACGTGGTGGTGCATCGAGGCGGGGCGCGATCGCAGCCAGTCGCGGGTTCCGGCGACCAGCGGGCGGCGGCGGCGATGCAGGAGCACCAGCCGCCGCTGGTCGGGCGAGGTCTGGGTCAGCGCGAAACGCTCGCCGGGAGAGAGCGGCAGGGGCGCGCCGGGCGGGGCGACCAGCAGGACCTGATCGGACTGGCGCACGCAGGCCTGCTGCCAGTCGTCGCCGCCCTCGGCGAGGTAGAGGGTCAGCCCGGCGCGGCGCTCGGTCCGACTGAACCAGTCGGTCGCGGCGGCGCTGTCGGGGGGCAGGTTGCCCGAGGAAGAGCGGAAGATGTCGAGCGTGATCAGCCGCGCGTCGGCCAGCGGTGCGAGGGCGGTCATCAGCATGTCGGTGAAGCGCTCGGGAACCGGTGCGCCGCCCGCCGCCATCAGGCAGAGCGTTCGCGGCCGGGTGTTGCTGGCGGTGCGCGTGTCGGCGCCCCGGTAGCGGTCGGCAAGGCGGGAGGCGAGTTCGGCGATGATCGCCTCGCGCAGGTCGGGCAGGCGGGCGCAGTGGCTCTCGTAGGCCTCCCGCGTCAGCCGCAGGGCGAGGGAATCCCGGTAGGCGATCACGCTGGCGGTGCGGGTGGCCCCGGTGAAAAAGCCGATCTCGCCCACCACGCTGCCCGCCTCGATGTGGCCGACGGTCTCGCCATTGCGCTCGACCCGGAACCGTCCAGCCAGCACGAAGTAGACGGCGTGCGACTCCGCGCCCTGGGTGATCAGAGTCTCGCCCCGGCGGATGTGCAGGCTGCCGAGGTCGTCGAGCGACATGCCGGTCGACAGCAATATGTCCAGTAGCCGCGCCATGACCCTTCCCTGTCCGGGCGCGCAAGGGTGGCCAATCCGGCCCTCCTCCCGCACCGAATCCCCAAAGGCAAGTGTAAGCGATTGCGAGAAGAATCCACCCTCTTCTCGACGCGTCTCGCTGCACCGGGCAGGAAAAGAAAAACCCCGCCAGAGGCGGGGCTATGTCGAAAGTGCAACCGGGTCCCAGTTTTCATTTGACAGCAATGCCATCAAATCCGGTATCTCTTCGGTCCTTGGACCTACTTTACCGTCTTGCGACGGTGTGTGAGGCGGGTGTTCTCACCTTACACTTTCAAGAACTTGCGAATGGAGATAGTAGCCGCCCCTTGGTGTGTCAAGGCTTGGGCCTTGGTTTGACTATCTTCAGAATTCCCTTGTGCCGCTTCTTGTCGAGTTCTGACTGAGTGATGAAGTAACTAGAGCAGACATGATAGAAGCCATCCGCCTCATTCTTCTGAATGGTGAGCGCGATCAAGGCTGCACCGCCAACACCCGGAATTCGGCCAACGATTTCGATTTTTTCTGCATTTCTGTGGTCATCGCCGAGGTAGGTGGGGCATGAGATGATCTGAGACAAGTGTGGAACGATGCGCGGTACATCATTGGGGTGACGCTTAAATGCATGCTTCTGGGCCGCCGCCGAGAACTTGACCTCACCGGGTTCAAGCTCAATTCCTAGAGTCCGGTATATGTCTTCGTCGGGCATCGGGCCTGGGAAGATGTCAAAAGGCCTGTGCTTAGCCATTTTCCCTCATCTTCAGCCGGTGAAATGAAAAGACAATTCTATGTTCTGGGTCACTCCAGAAGCCATGAGGCTCGCGACAGGCCCGAGGCTTCGAAACGTTTGGGGAAATTCACGGGTATTCAGGTGGTTCTTCTTAAATTGCGATGGTTTTCTAAATTGGTCGTTAATGCTGAAAGAAAAACCCTGCCGCAAAAGATGCGGCAGGGTTTGATTTGATCGTCAGCGTCGCAGATTGGCGAAGCCGGTCCGTTGCGATGAGGGCCGGAGGTTACTCGGCGGCCCAGCCACCGACGGCCTTGACCTCGAGGAAGTCCTCGATGCCCCAGACGCCGCCTTCGCGGCCCTTGCCGGACTGCTTCATGCCGCCGAAGGGCGCGCCCGGGCTGCGGGACTGGCCGTTCATCTCGACCATGCCCGAGCGCAGCTTGCGTGCCATGCGGTTGGCGCGCTCGCCGTCCTGGGTCTGGACGTAGTTGGTCAGGCCGTAGGGCGTGTCGTTGGCAATCTCGACCGCTTCCTCTTCGGTGTCGAAGGGGATCATGGTCAGAACGGGGCCAAAGATTTCCTCGCGGGCGATGGTCATCTCGTTGTTCACGTCGGCAAAGACCGTCGGCTTGACGTAGAAGCCGCGGTTCATGCCGTCGGGGCGACCGGTGCCACCGGCGATCAGGCGGGCGCCTTCGTCGATGCCCTTCTGGATCAGGTCCTGGATCTTGTTGAACTGCACCTCGTTCACCACGGGGCCGATGTGGCGGCCCTCGTCATGGGCGTTGCCCACGGTGATGCTGTTGGCCACCTCTGCCGCGGTCTCGACCGCCTGGTCGTAGATCGGGCGCTGGACCAGCATGCGCGAGGGCGCGTTGCAGGACTGGCCGGTGTTGTTCATCATGTGCAGCACGCCGCGCTTCACCGCCTTTTCGTCGGCGTCGGCGAAGATCACGTTGGCACCCTTGCCACCGAGTTCAAGGTGAACCTTCTTCAGCGTGTTGGCCGCGTTCTGCGAGATCGCGATGCCTGCGCGGGTCGAGCCGGTGAAGGACACCATGTCGACGTCCGGGTGGCCGGAGAGCTGGGTGCCCACGCCCGGTCCGTCGCCGTTGACGAGGTTGAAGACGCCCTTGGGGAAGCCGGCCTCGTGCATCAGCTGGGCAAAGACCATCGCGTTCAGCGGGCTCTGCTCGGAGGGCTTGAGGACCATGGTGCAGCCCGCGATGGCGGCGGCGCCGACCTTGAGCGTCACCTGGTTCATCGGCCAGTTCCACGGGGTGATCAGGGCCGCGACGCCGACCGCTTCCATGATGATCCGGTCGTTCTGGAACCGGTCGCTGAGCGGCTTGTCGAACGGCACTTCCTTGGCCGCGCGGATGAAGTTCTTGAGGTGGTAGGAGCCGGAGCCGACCTGCTGGGTGCGCGACATGTCGATCGGGGCGCCCATCTCGGCGCTCATCGCCTGCGCCAGTTCCTCGCCGCGGGTGTCGTAGATCGCGAGCAGCTTCTCGACGTAGGCGATCCGCTCTTCGGCAGGCAGGTACATCCAGCCCGGCAGCGCGTCCTTGGCGGCCGCGACGGCGGCGTCGGTGTCGGCCTTGGAGCCGAGCGAGATGATCGCGCAGGCTTCCTCGGTCGAGGGATCAATCACCTCGAAGTCATTCGGAACGGCCGGGTCGACCCACTCGCCGTTGATGTAGAATTGGCGCTTCTCGATCATTTTGTCTCTCCCATCATCTCGATTCCCGACCGGGCGGTCAGGGGATTCGGCGTCACTGTGTCACCGGGTCAGGGCCGGGGCAAGGGAGCCTGCGCAAGAATGGCGCGGCGCGGGGGGATGAAACGTGCGGGGGAAGCGACTAGGTTTCCGGGGACCGAGTCGCACACGCAGCAAGAGGGGGAGACCACATGGGCCTGCGCATCAACGATACCGTACCGGATTTCACGGCGGAGACCGATCAGGGCAGCATCAGCTTCCACGACTGGATCGGCGACAGCTGGGCGATCCTGTTCTCTCATCCGAAGGACTTTACCCCGGTCTGCACGACCGAGTTCGGCGCCGTTGCGCAGCTGGCCGACGAGTGGGCCAAGCGCAAAACCAAGGTGATCGGCGTATCGGTCGACGGCGTCGAGGAACACAAGCGCTGGAAGTCGGATATCGAGACTGCCGGGGGCGCGACGCCTTCGTTCCCGATCATCGCCGACAGTGACCTTGCGGTGTCCAAGGCTTTCGACATGCTCCCGGCCGAGGCCTACCTGCCCGACGGGCGGACCCCTGCCGATACCGCGACGGTGCGGTCGGTGTTCATCATCTCGCCCGAGAAGAAGCTGCAGCTGACCATGACCTACCCAATGTCGGTCGGGCGCAACTTTGCCGAGGTGCTGCGCGCGCTGGACGGGCTGCAGAAGACCTATGGCGTGCCGCTGGCCACCCCGGCGAACTGGACCGCGGGGCAGGACGTGATCGTCGCGCTGTCGCTGGACGATGCGGCGGCCGAGGCGAAGTACGGCACGCTGAACAAGGCGCTGCCCTACCTGCGCTTTGCCAAGGACCCGGCCTGAGGGCCGCGGGGGCGGGCGGTTGCCTGCCCCCATCGTCGCCTTGACGCGGCGCGCGAAAGCCGGTTCGTGACCGGACAGCCAGAGAGGTCGGGACCATGGTGAAACGCGACAAGGCGCGCTGGGAGAAGTTCTTTTCCCTGAAACGGCACCGCCGCCGGGCGGGGGCTGCGCTGCCCGAGATCGACGGGCAGTACGAGGCGCTGAAATCCACGCTGATCGAGGCGGGTGAGGCGCGCCAGACTCGCGGGTCGAGCGATGACCTGCAGAGCCATCTCGACGCGCTGCGAAGCGAGTTTTCGGGGCAGCCCGAACTGGTGTTCGAACATGCGAAGCTGATCGTGCTGATGCGGCGGGATTTCAAGGCCGACGAGGCCTTTGCCGCGTTCCGCCGGATGTGGGAGGCCGAGGCGGAGTTCCTGCTGGAGCATCTGAACCTGCGCTGGGTCGTGGCCGCGACCGACAGCTTTGCCGACCATGACCCGGACCGGGCCAACCGGGCGATGGCGCTGTCCGTCTCGATGATGGTCAACACCATGAAGACCTACGAGTCCGAGCGCTACATCACCGATGTCAGCGCGCCGCCGGTGAATGAGGAGAAGGTTGCCCACCTGCAGGAGTATCTTGTGCCGATCTTCAGCGGGCTTTCGATGCTGACGGTGGGCACGGACGATACGCTGCGCAACCTGCGCTGGCGGATCGACCGTCAGGCGAAGGACAGCGCGCTGGGGCGGATCGTGCAGCACGTGTTCTTGCGGCTGCAGGACGAGGATACCGCGTTTGCGCGGATGCGCCGGTTGCATCACCGCGGGCGCACCGCGTGGTGGTAGGCGCTTTCAGATGAACATGGCCCGGTCGACCGGCACGTGAAGGCGCTGGGCTCCGCCCAGCATCTTGCCGAACCGCGCGCCGGACCGCGCCTGAGCGGCGACTCGGCGCATGAGCTGGCCGCCGGTCTTGCGGGCCTTCCTGCCGCGCGGACGCACGAGGCTGGAACTGGTGTCGATCGGGGCGGGAATGCCGTAGACGGCGCAGCGGTCGGCCTGCAACGCGAGGGCGGGCACGGCCTGATAGCTCAGCAGATCGGGGCAGGAACAGATCACGCCATCGGCGAGATGGGGGCGGCCCTCGCTGTGGGCGAGCAGGCGGCGGGCCCCGGCGGGCCAGAGCACGTAGCCGGCCGCGCCTGAACGGTCGAGCCAGAGCCGGTGCATGGCGATGCCGCCGCTGGTAAAGGCGGGCTCGGCCGCGATGAGCTTCTTGCGGCGTCGCACCTCGAAGGTGAGGTGTTCGATGTCCGTCCGCTGTTCGAGGTCCGACAGGACGTCGGGCAGCGCGCCCGCCAGCACGATATCGTCTTCGAGGACAAGGACAGGATCGGTGCCCTCGGCCACGGTGGACCAGACGGTCCGGTGGCTGGCGAGGCAGGCCATTTCCGCGAGGGTGACCGTGCGTTCCCAGCGGGTGCGGTCGATGGCCTGATAATAGGGGGGCAGGGTTTCGGGGGTGATGGCCTCGAAGCGCTCGAAGCTCAGTCGGAGATGCCCGAGCTGGCGCTGCTGAAAGGCCAGGCGGCGGGTCTGGTCGGCCATGTTGATCAGGACGATGCGCATGGAGTTCCCGACACTCGCGTGCCGCTTGTTTGCTGGTTCCGCCGAAAAGGAAACGGCCCGCACCGTGGTGCGGGCCGCTGGCGCCGAGATTACTCGGCTGCGTCTTCTTTCTGGGCTTCTTCGCCGGTCTCCTGGTCGACGACTTTCATCGACAGGCGCACCTTGCCGCGATCGTCGAAGCCGAGCAGCTTGACCCAGACTTCCTGGCCTTCCTTGAGCACATCCGACGGATGGTTCAGGCGGCGGTTCTCGATCTGGCTGACGTGCACGAGGCCGTCACGCTTGCCGAAGAAGTTCACGAAGGCGCCGAAGTCGACGATCTTCACGACCTTGCCCTTGTAGACCCCGCCTTCTTCCGGCTCGGCCACGATCGCGTAGATCATGTCGTGGGCCTTCTGGATGGCTTCGGCGTTCGGCGAGGCGATCTTGATCACGCCGTCGTCGTTGATGTCGACCTTGGCGCCCGACACTTCCACGATCTCGCGGATGACCTTGCCGCCCGAGCCGATCACTTCGCGGATCTTGTCGGTGGGAACGGTCATCGTTTCGATGCGCGGTGCGTGGATCGAGAATTCGCCGACGCCGGACAGCGCCTTGTTCATCTCGCCCAGGATGTGCAGGCGGCCGGCCTTGGCCTGAGCCAGTGCCTTTTCCATGATCTCGGGGGTGATGCCCGCGACCTTGATGTCCATCTGCAGCGAGGTGATGCCGTTCTCGGTGCCAGCGACCTTGAAGTCCATGTCGCCGAGGTGGTCTTCGTCACCCAGGATGTCCGACAGGACCGCGTAGGAACCGTCGTCTTCCAGCACGAGGCCCATTGCCACACCGGCAACCGGTGCTTTCAGCGGAACGCCTGCGTCCATCATCGAGAGCGAGCCGCCGCAGACGGAGGCCATCGAGGAGGAGCCGTTCGACTCGGTGATCTCCGACACCACGCGAATGGTGTAGGGGAAGTCGGTCGGCGCGGGCAGAACGGCCTGCAGGGCGCGCCATGCGAGCTTGCCGTGGCCGATTTCACGGCGGCCGGGCGAGCCCACGCGGCCAACTTCACCGACCGAGTACGGCGGGAAGTTGTAGTGCAGCAGGAAGTTCGATTTGAAGTTGCCGTGCAGGGCGTCGATGAACTGCTCGTCGTCGCCGGTGCCGAGGGTGGTGACAACCAGACCCTGGGTTTCGCCACGGGTGAACAGCGCCGAGCCGTGGGTCCGCGGCAGCAGGCCGGTTTCCGCGACGATCGGACGGATCTGGTCGAGGGCACGACCGTCGATCCGCTTGCCTTCCTTGACGACCGAGCCGCGCAGGACGACCGATTCCAGCTTCTTGAGCGCGGAACCGAGGTTCGCGTCTTCCAGTTGCTCTTCGGTCAGGCCCGACTTGATCTCTTCCTTGACGGCGGCAACAGCGGCAACGCGCTCCTGCTTGTCGGTGATCGCGTAGGCGGCGCGCATCTTGTCTTCGCCAGCGGCCTTAACGACGTCGTAGAGCGCGGAGTAGTCCGGCGCGTGGAAGTCGAAGGGCTCCTTGGCGGCGTCTTCGGCCAGGTCGATGATCAGGTCGATCACCGGCTGGATCTGCTCGTGCGCGAAGGTCACGGCGCCCAGCATCTCGGCTTCGGTCAGCTCGTAGGCTTCCGATTCCACCATCATCACGGCGTCCTTGGTGCCGGCGACGACGAGGTCGAGACGCTGCTCCGGGTTCAGGCGGAGGTCCTGCATGTCGTCGACGGTCGGGTTCAGGATGTACTCGCCATCCTCGAAGCCGACGCGGCAGCCGGCGATCGGGCCGCGGAAGGGCACGCCGGAGATGGTCAGGGCGGCCGAGGCCGCGATCATCGCGACGACGTCGGGATCGTTGACGAGGTCGTGGCTCAGCACGGTGCACATCACCAGAACTTCATGCTTGAAGCCGGGGACGAACAGCGGGCGGATCGGACGGTCAATCAGACGCGCGGTCAGGGTTTCTTTCTCGGTGGGGCGTGCTTCGCGCTTGAAGAAGCCACCCGGGATTTTACCGGCCGCGTAATATTTCTCTTGATAATGAACGGTCAGGGGAAAGAAATCCTGGCCGGGTTTCGGTTCCTTGGCGAAGGTCACGTTCGCCATCACGCTGGTCTCACCCAGGGTAGCGATCACGGTGCCGTCTGCCTGACGGGCAACCTTGCCCGTCTCCAGGGTGAGGGTTTCCTCGCCCCATTGCATGCTCTTCTTCGTTACGTTGAACATCATCGTATCCATATGTGGGCCTGGCTCGGCGTTCCGAGTGCCCGTTTGCATGGCGGCCCCATTGCCGCCGACCCCATTCATCATTCACTTCACGGCGCGGGGGTCTGCGTGCCACGTTTCAGATTCTGCGCCCATACACGTATTTGGCCATTTTGGAAACACGTGTTCTCGGATTTTCAAATCTCGGCAGCTTGGCGCGCAGAGGGGAGGAGCCCCGGGAGGTCCGGTTTTTCCACGCGCGGAACATATTGATGCCGTCTTCGCGGGGTCAGACTGTGGCGCGGCACAGGGGGTGCCGCTTGACAGGTTCAACTGATTTTCAGGGACGGGGCACCAGGTGACACGGGTCTTTCTTTGTCTTTTCGCGGCGTTGTTCGCATTGGCCGGATGCGGCGAAACCATCAGCTCGGGCGGCGGTGACGCGCGGATCCTCGCGATGGGGGATTCGATGCTGGCCTGGCATTCCTCCAGCAACCGCTCGATCTCGGACGAAATCGAGCGCGACCTGGGCGAGCCGGTGGTCGACCGCTCGGTGGTGGGCGCGCGGATGATCTACGAACTCCCGGTGTCGGGCGCGATGGGGATGAACATCTCGAAGCAGTACAAGCCCGGCGCATGGGACTGGGTCATCGTGAACGGCGGCGGCAACGATCTCTGGCTGGGCTGCAACTGCAGCCGCTGCGATCACAAGATGGACAAGATGATTTCCAAGGACGGGGCCTCGGGCGAGATCCCGGCGCTGGTGCGCAAGGTCCGCGCGACGGGCGCGCGGGTCGTATACCTCGGGTACCTGCGCAGCCCCGGCATGGGCTCTCCAATCGAACATTGCCGCGACGAGGGGGACGAACTCGACCGCCGCCTGACGGCGATGGCGCGCAGGGACGAGGGCGTGACCTTCGTGTCGCTGGCCAAGCTGGTGCCCTATGGCGACCATTCCTACCATGCGCTCGACATGGTTCACCCCTCGATGAAGGCCAGCGCCAAGATCGGCGCGATGGTGGCGCAGATCATTCAGAACAAGCCGTTGTGAGGCGGTGAGGGCGTCGGGAGACGGCGCCATGCTCCGGTTTGGTCTCGTGCGGGGGTTTTGGGGTGTTGTGAGGGGGTGTTGCGAGTTTGGATCGGGGCCCCGGCGCGAGGCCGGGGCGGTGGGAAACGTGTTCCGCCGTGGGCCCCGCGCCCGGGCCGATGGGGAGATATGTTCCGCCCCGGCCCCTGCGCCGGGGCCCCGGGGGTAGATGCTGAGGGGGTTGAGTTTGGCTCGAGGTCCCGGCTCTTCGGCCGGGACGTGGGGAGATGTGCTGCGCGGGAGCGCGGCGGGGTCTCAGAAGCCCAGGACGTCTGCCATGTCGTACTGACCCGGCGCCTTGCCCTGGCCCCAGAGGGCGGCCTTGAGCGCGCCGCGGGCGAAGATGCCCCGGTCGGTTGCCACGTGGCGCAGGATGATCCGCTCTCCTGCGCCGAGGAACATCACGTCGTGTTCGCCCACCACGTCGCCGCCGCGGATTGCCGAGAAACCGATGTGACCCCTGCTGCGCGCGCCGGTAATACCGTCGCGGCCGCGGTCCGACATGTCCTTGAGCGACACGCCGCGGCCCTCGGCGGCGGCCTCGCCCAGCATCAGCGCGGTGCCCGAGGGGGCATCGACCTTGTGATGGTGGTGGGACTCGATCACCTCGATGTCGAAATCCTCGTCCAGCGCCGCGGCGACCTTTCTGGTCAGCTGCGTCAGCAGGTTCACCCCGAGGCTCATGTTGCCCGCTCGGATGATCACCGCGTGGCGCGAGGCGGGTTCCAGCTTGGCGATCTGCTCTTCGGTCATGCCGGTGGTGCCGATGACGTGTACGGCCCGGGCCTGCGCGGCGAGCGCGGCGAATTCCAGCGTCGCCTCGGGCGCGGTGAAGTCGATGACGGCCTGCGCGCGGGCAAAGGCCTCGAGCGGGTCGTCGGTGACCAGAACGCCCAGTTCCGCCCCGCCCATCATGGTGCCGATGTCCTTGCCGACCCAACCGTGTCCCTTGCGCTCCACCACGCCGACCAGCTTGGCGCGGTCGCTTTCGGTGATGGTGCGGATCAGCATCTGGCCCATGCGGCCCGAGCCGCCGGTGACGACGATTCCGGGAAGGTTGGTCATTGTCGGTCTTCCTTTTCCTGCTTGCCGCCAGATACCCGTTCCGGCCCCGCTTGGCAAAGCCTCGCTGAGGGCTTAGATCCGGGACATGGCAAAGAACCGATTTCATGACGGTCCCGGACCGTCCCAGCGCCAGCTTCGCGTCGGCGAACTGATCCGCCGCACCCTCTCGGAGGTGCTGGCGCGCGGAGATATTCACGACCCCGAACTGAACCGCCTGTCGATCACCGTCGGCGAAGTGCGGACCTCGCCCGACCTCAAGGTCGCGATGGTCTACGTGCTGCCGCTGGGCGGGCGCGGGCAGGACGAGGTGCTGGACCTGCTGAAACGCAACCGGAGCGAGCTGCGCCGAGTCGTCGGCAAGAAGTTGCAGCTGAAGTTCGCGCCGGAGCTGCGGTTCCAGCTGGACGAGACCTTCGACAGGATGGACGACACGCGCCGCCTGTTCGATCAGGAGGCGGTCCGCCGGGACCTGGACCAGTGATCCGCGCTCTGGCGGTTGCATGCGCCCTGCTGGGCGCGGCTTCGCAGGCGCAGGCGGTGGATTGCAAGAACATCGCCTTTGAACAGAACCGCTACACGGTCTGCGAGGCCGACGCGGGTTCGGAAGACCTGCGCCTGTTCCTCTATGGCCCGCAGAACAACGTCCTTGGCCAGTTCGGCGCGATCGACGGGGTTCTGGGCGAGAACGGCGAGCAGCTGATCTTTGCGATGAACGCGGGGATGTACCATTCGGACCGGTCGCCCGTGGGGCTTTACGTCGAGAACGGGGTGGAGCTGAAGGGGGCGGTGGCGGACCCGGGGCCCGGGAACTTCGGGATGGTGCCCAACGGGGTCTTCTGCATCCGCGAGGGGCGCGCCGACGTGTTCGAGACGCTTACGTACCTCGCGCAGAAGCCTGCCTGCCGGTTCGCGACGCAATCGGGGCCGATGCTGGTGATCAAGGGCGAACTGCACCCCCGGTTCCTGCCTGACAGTACCTCGCGCTACGTGCGCAACGGCGTCGGGACCGGGCCGGAGGGCAAGCGGGTGGTCTTTGCCATTTCGCGCAACGCGGTGACCTTTCACGAGTTCGGTCGGCTGTTCCGCGACGGGCTGGGCATCGACAGTGCGCTCTATTTCGACGGCAACATCTCGCGCCTTTATGCGCCGGAGCTGGGGCGGAGCGACGGGGGTTTCGCGCTGGGGCCCGTGGTGGGGATTGTCACCCCCAGGTAGGTGAGGGCCGAAATCGGCCGGTAACCCTATCTCAACGGCTTTGCGCCACTCTGCGGCCCGTCCGCAGGAGAGCTGGCCTTGCCCGTCTACAGCCTGAACGTCTTTGACCTCGACCATATCTCGACCTCGGCCACCGGGTTCGACGACAATGGCGGCTACCATTTCGCCCTGGGCGTCGACACGGTGACCATCGCGCCCGACGCGACCTCGCAGGCGGTTTCGGTGCTGGATACAGCTGACAGCAGCTTTGATGATGATGCCTCGACCGGGCAGACGCTGGCGGGCGATTACACCATCGGGGGCGGGTTCTTTCCCACCGGAACCATCATCGAATCCGAATACCACCTGCTGGTGGAGGATTCGCTGGGCAACTCCTACACGCTGCAGGTCGTGACGCTGAACGAGGATGCCTTTACCGCCTATGGGTTCGTGGTGCAGGGGGCGATGCCGCCGTGGAATGAGCCGCTGACGGTGGTGGCCGCCTACGACTACGGGCAAGGGGTGAATGCCTATGCCACCTCGACCCCGGCCTGTTTCGAGGCGCGCACGCGGATCCTGACCGACAGGGGCGAGGTGGAGGCCGCGCGGCTGCGGCCCGGGGACAGTCTGGTGCAGGCGCTGGGCGGGGTGGCGGCGGTGGGGCTGGTGATCGCCAGCCGGGTGACGCCGACCGACCGGCCGGGCCTCGCGCCGGTGCGGATTTCGGCGGGTGCGCTGGGCGAGGGGCGGCCGGCGCGCGACCTGACCGTGTCGCGGCAGCACCGGATCTATCTGCCGCTGGCGGGGGTGCTGGTTCCGGCCCACGCCCTGCTTGACCTTGCGGGGGTCGCGGTGGTCGAGGGGTTGGGCCATGTCGACTACGTTCACCTCGTGACGGCGCGCCACACGGTGATCCTGGCCGAGATGCTGCCGTGCGAGACGTTCTGGCCGGGGCAGGTGGCGATGTCGGGGCTGACCGCGGAGGCGCTGGATTCGGTGCGCGCGATCATGGGGCGCGCACCGGTGCCTGCTGCTCCGCTGGTGAATGCGGGCTATTACCGTCGCGTCGTCGCAAAAGCGCCGGTCGCGAGAGAGCTGCTCGCCCCCGGTTGACCCAGCCGCGCCGGGCCGTATAACGCGCCACCTGCAGAACAGACGGTGGTATAAGGGCGACATGGCACGCAAAGGGCGCAACATTTCCGGGTGGCTGGTGATCGACAAACCGGCCGGGCCGACCTCTACCGCGGTGGTGAACAAGGTCCGCTGGGCGCTTGGCGCGAAGAAGGCGGGCCATGCGGGTACGCTCGACCCCGAGGCGACGGGCGTTCTGGCCGTCGCGCTGGGCGAGGCGACCAAGACGGTGCCTTATGTGACCGACGCGCTGAAGGCCTATGCCTTTACCGTGCGTCTGGGGCAGGCGACCAATACCGACGACGCCGAGGGCGAGGTGATCGCCGAGAGCGACCTGCGCCCCTCGGATGACGAGATCAAGGCCGCGCTCGGCCAGTTCATCGGCGACATCATGCAGGTTCCGCCGCAGTTCTCGGCGGTCAAGATCGACGGCGAACGTGCCTACAAGCGCGCCCGTGATGGCGAGGAGATGGAGCTCGCGGCCCGCCCGCTCTGGGTCGAGGAGCTGCTGCTGACCGACCGCCCCGACGCCGACCATGTGACGCTGGAGATGACCTGCGGCAAGGGCGGGTATGTCCGTTCGATCGCCCGCGACCTCGGCGCGGCGCTGGGCTGCCACGCGCATGTCGTCCGGCTGCGCCGGATCTGGTCCGGGCCGTTCGAGGCCGAGAACGGCCTGACGATGGAGCAGGTGGAGCAGATGGCGCACAGCCCCGAGCTGGACGAGCACCTGCTGCCGCTGGAGCTGGGCCTTGCCGACCTGCCGGAGGTGAAATGCACCCCCGAGGGCGCGGCGCGCCTGCGCAACGGCAACCCGGGCATGGTGATCGCGCACGACGTTGAATACGGCGAGGAATGCTGGGCCTCTTACGAGGGCCGCGCGGTCGCCGTGGGTATCTTCAAGGCGGGCGAATTGCATCCCAGCCGGGTGTTCAACCTCTGAAAACGTGATCACGCGCTCGCATATCAAGGGCGATGCGCCCTCGGTGGCCGTCTACTCGGACTGCGAGTGCTATCGCTACAGCCTGACGCGCACCTGGGACCCGGAGGGACAGAGGGTGATGTTCGTGATGCTGAACCCGTCGAAGGCGACCGAGGTTCAGAACGACCCCACCGTCGAGCGGTGCGAGCGGCGGGCGCGGGCGCTGGGTTTTGGCGCGTTCCGGGTCACCAATATCTTTGCCTGGCGCGAAACCGACCCGATGACCATGCGGCGCGCGGCGGAGCCCATCGGCGGCGAGAACGACGCCTTTCTGCTGGAGGGGGCGGCCTGGGCCGACCGGGTGGTCGCGGGCTGGGGCACTCACGGGGCGCACATGGGCCGTGGGCCGGCGGTGGCCGACATGCTGCGGGGCGCGGGCGTGCCGCTGTTTCACCTCGGGCTATCGAAGGAGGGGCATCCGCGCCACCCGCTCTACATCGCCTACCGGCACCAGCCGGAGCCCTGGGCCTAGCCGCGCGCGAATCCCTTTGCGTTTCACGTTCTTTCCGCCTATACGCCCCCGATCCGCGCGGGAATCATTCCGTCCGGACATTCTCCACGGGCCTGTGCTGGACGACATCCCGGCCTGCGCCATCCACTCTAACCTGTAAAGGAGACCCCGATGTCGATTACGGCTGAAGAAAAGAACCGCCTGATGAAGGAATACGCGACCAAGGACGGCGACACCGGTTCGCCGGAAGTCCAGGTTGCAATCCTGTCCTCGCGGATCGCCACCCTGACCGAGCACTTCAAAGTGCACAAGAAGGACAACCACGGCCGCCGTGGCCTGCTGAAGCTCGTCGCTCAGCGCCGCAAGCTGCTGGACTACGTCAAAGCCAAGGACGAATCGCGCTATCAGGACCTGATCGGCCGCCTGGGCCTGCGCCGCTAAGACGCGCCCGGATTCGAGTTCAAGCCGCCTCCGGTTCTGCCGGGGGCGGTTTCTTTTTATCTCCCCTTCCGACAGGCTGTGGTCATGTCCGACAACGAAACCGATTTCGAGATCTTCCTGATCGTGGTGCCCGGGCTGGAGCAGTTCCTGGCCGCCGAAGCGCGCGAGGCGGGTTTTGTCGTGACCAAGGTGGACCGCAGCGGCGTGACCCTGCGCGGCGGATGGGATGAGGTGTGGCGCGCCAACCTGACGCTGCGCGGCGCGACCCGCGTTCTGGTCCGGCTGGCGTCCTTCCGGGCCATGCACCTTGCGCAGCTCGACAAGCGGGCCTCGCGCCTGCCCTGGGCCGAATGGCTGCGCCCGGATGTGCCGGTGCGGGTCGAGGCGACCTGTCGCAAGTCGCGGATCTACCATGACGGCGCGGCGATCCAGCGGGTCGACAACGCGCTGGTGGCCGCCGGGATGACGGTGCATCACGAGGCGGCGATGGTGATCAAGGTGCGGATCGAGGACGATCTCTGCACCGTGAGCCTCGATACCTCGGGAGAGAGCCTGCACAAGCGCGGCCTCAAGCAGCAGGTCAACAAGGCGCCGATGCGCGAGACGCTGGCGGCGCTGTTCCTGCGCGCCTGCGGCTATGACGGGAGCCAGCGGGTCTATGACCCCATGTGCGGCTCTGGCACTTTCGTGATCGAGGCGGCCGAGATCGCCGCCGGGCTGCTGCCGGGGCGGGCGCGCAGTTTTGCCTTCGAGCAGCTGGCCTCGTTCGATGCCGAGCGCTGGCAGGCGATGCGCGACGCGGCGCCGGCGGCTCTGTCGGGAGAGCCGCGCTTCTTCGGGTCCGACCGCGATGCCGGTGCGGTGCGCATGAGCGAGGCGAACGCCGAGCGTGCGGGCGTCGCGGCGATGACACGGTTCGCGCTGGCGCCCATCGGCGAGGCCGCGGCGCCGGACGGTGAGCCGGGCATCGTCATCGTAAACCCGCCCTATGGCGGCAGGATCGGCAACCGCAAGCTGCTGTTCGGACTTTACGCTGCCTTTGGCGAGCGGATGAAGACCGCGTTCCGGGGCTGGCGGGTCGGGATGATCACCACCGACGGCGGGTTGGCAAAGGCGACCGGCCTTGCCTGGAGCGATATCGGCGGAACGGTGGATCACGGCGGGCAGAAAGTGCGCCTCTACCAGTTCGATCCGGCCCGGAACGCCTGATCTGCCGTAACAGTCAGTGTGGGGGCGAAGTTTCTGCTCTGGCTTGCTCTGGCCTATCTGTCTGAAATTGAAAGATTTTCATGACGTATCTTTCGCGTTAGAATTCGTAAGGTTTCCGAAATTCTAGAGAAAGACTTGGTCTTCACCGTCAACCCCGGTTCTGAGGAGGACAGATTCGAGAATTGGCGGATGCCGGCGCCGTTTCCAGCCGGCAAGGGAGGACTACAACGTGTCTCAGTCGCAAGACGGCACCGGCGGACTGGTGTCCGTGCCGGCGTTGCTGCATCGCAACGCCAAGGAATTCGGCGGGGCTCCGGCCTATCGCGAAAAGGAATTCGGAATCTGGCAATGCTGGAACTGGGCTGAGGCCGAGCGAGAGATCGAGTCGCTTGCGCTCGGGCTTCTGAACCTCGGGGTCAACGAAGGCGACTTCATCGCGATTATCGGGCGCAACCGGCCGCATCTGTACTGGTCGATGGTGGCGGCGCAGATGGTCGGCGCGGTGCCGGTCCCGCTGTATCAGGACGCGGTGGCCGAGGAGATGGCCTATGTGCTGGGCCACTGCGGCGCGCGCGTTGCGATCGTGGGCGACCAGGAGCAGGTCGACAAGGTGATCGAGGTCAAGGACCAGCTGACCGAGTTCGAGCACCTGATCTACCTCGACCCGCGCGGCCTGCGCAAATACGACCACACCCACCTGCACCGCTACAGCCATATTCAGGAGCAGGGCCATGCCGCCCGCGACGAGCTGACGCCGGAGCTGCGGGCCCGCGAGGCCAAGCTGAACTTCGACAGCCGCTGCGTGATGCTCTACACCTCGGGCACCACCGGCAAGCCCAAGGGCGTGGTGCTGTCGAACCGCAACGTGATCGAGAGCGCGCGCTATTCCAGCGCCTTCGACAAGCTGGGCCGGGGCGAGGACGTGCTGGCCTATCTGCCGATGGCCTGGGTGGGCGATTTCATCTTCTCGATCGGCCAGAGCTTCTGGACCGGGTTCTGCGTGAACTGCCCCGAGAACGCCGAGACCATGATGCAGGATCTGCGCGAGATCGGGCCGACCTATTTCTTCGCGCCGCCGCGTGTGTTCGAGAACCTGCTGACCACGGTGATGATCCGCATGGAGGACGCCGGGTCGCTCAAGAAACGCATGTTCGACCGCTACATGGCGGTGGCGCGCCGGGTGGGTCCGAAGATCCTCGACGGCAAGCCGGTCGGCTTTGGCGACCGCCTGCAATACTGGATCGGCAACCTGCTGGTGTATGGACCGCTCAAGAACACCATGGGCTTCAGCCGGGTGCGCGTGGGCTACACCGCGGGCGAGGCCATCGGGCCGGAGATCTTCGAGTTCTACCGTTCGCTGGGCATCAACCTGAAACAGCTCTACGGCCAGACTGAGGCGACTGTGTTCATCACCGCCCATCCGGACGGCGAAGTGCGCGCCGACACCGTTGGCGTGCCGAGCCCCGGCGTCGAGTTGAAGATCGGCGAAAACGGCGAGGTCTTCTACCGCTCGCCCGGCGTTTTCGTGGAGTACTACAAGAACCCCGAGAGCACGGCTTCGACCAAGGATGCCGAGGGCTGGGTCGCGACCGGCGACGCGGGCTTCATCGAGGAGGACACCGGCCACCTGCGGATCATCGACCGTGCCAAGGACGTGGGCAAGATGGCCGACGGCAGCCTGTTCGCGCCGAAGTACGTCGAGAACAAGCTGAAGTTCTATCCCAACATCCTCGAGGCCGTGGTCTTCGGCAACGGGCGCGACGAGTGCACCGCCTTCATCAACATCGACCTGTCGGCGGTGGGCAACTGGGCCGAGCGCAACAACATCGGTTATGCCTCCTACCAGGAACTGGCGCGCCATCCGAAGGTGATGGAAATGATCCAGGGCCATGTGGAGGAGGTGAACCGCTCGGTCGCCGAGGATCCGATGCTGGCCGGTTGCCAGGTGCACCGCTTTGTCGTGCTGCACAAGGAACTGGACGCCGACGATGGCGAGATGACCCGCACCCGCAAGGTGCGCCGCCGTATCGTCGAGGAGAAGTACCACGACATCATCACGGCGCTTTACGACGGGTCCAAGGAGGTCTCGACGGTGACCGAGGTGACCTACGAGGACGGCCGCAAGGGCTCCATCCGGGCGACGCTGGAGATCCGCGATGCCAAGGTGATGCCGGTGCAGCACGCGATGGCGGCGGAATGATGGGCGTCGCGAGTATTTCCAGAAAGCAGGGGGACCGGGTGGCATGAAGGACATGAGCGAAGGCTATGTCACCGAGGACGGCCGCAAGATCGGCGGCGTGGTCATGGAGATGAAGAACATCACCCTGCGGTTCGGCGGCGTGGTGGCGATCCAGGATATCTCCTTCGATATCCGCGAGGGTGAGATCCGGGCGATCATCGGGCCGAACGGAGCCGGGAAATCGTCGATGCTGAACGTGATCTCGGGCTTTTACGTGCCGTCCGAGGGCGAGGTCTGGTACAAGGGCGAGAAGCGCCCGCCGATGCGACCCTATCAGGTCGCGCAGCAGGGGATCGCGCGGACCTTCCAGAACATCGCCCTGTTCGAGGGCATGAGCGTGCTCGACAACGTGATGACCGGGCGGCTGACGCAGATGAAGTCGTCGATCTTTTCGCAGGCCCTGTGGAAGGGGCGGGCAGAGGCCGAGGAGGTTGCCAACCGCGAAGTCGCGGAGAAGGTCATCGACTTTCTCGAGATCCAGCACATCCGCAAGACCCCGGTGGGGCGGCTGCCTTACGGCCTGAAGAAGCGGGTCGAGCTGGCCCGCGCACTGGCGGCGGAGCCGACGATCCTGCTGCTTGACGAGCCGATGGCGGGGATGAACGTGGAGGAGAAAGAGGACATGTGCCGCTTTATCCTCGACGTGAACGACGAGTTCGGCACCACCATCGCGCTGATCGAACACGACATGGGCGTTGTGATGGACCTCTCGGACCGGGTGGTCGTGATGGATTACGGCAAGAAGATCGGAGACGGCTCGCCCGACGAGGTGCGCAACAACAAGGAGGTCATCGATGCCTACCTGGGGGTGGCGCATGACTGAGCGGGGCGCGGTAGCAAGAGTTTTCGAAAACTCTTGGAAAATTTCTTCGAAGAAATTTGCGGGGGAGAGGGCCGATGCCTGACCAGCTTTTGTTTGCGATGGAGGTCACGCTGAACGGCCTCATGGCCGGGGTGCTCTATGCGCTGGTGGCGCTGGGCTTCGTGCTGATCTTCAAGGCGAGCGGCATCTTCAACTATGCCCAGGGCGTCATGGCGCTGTTCGCGGCGGCGACTCTCGTGGGGATCATGGAAGGGCAGGTGCCGTTCTCGCACCTGATCAACGCCATTTTCGGCGGCGAGGTCACCCACTTCGGTTGGCACGTACCGGCGCTGGCGGCGATCGTGCTGACCGTGCTTGTCATGGTCCTGCTGGCATGGCTGGTGCAGAAGCTGGTGATGCAGCACCTGGTGAACCAGGAGCCGATCATCCTGTTCATGGCGACCATCGGGCTGGCCTATTTCCTCGAAGGCGTCAGCGACCTGATGTGGGGGTCGGAGATTAAGACCCTGAACGTGGGTCTGCCGCAGGGCCTGAACGAGACCATCGACCAGATCACCTACGACGCCTTCGGCTACGGGTTCTTCATCGACAACCTCGACATCGTGGCGACGGTGATTGCCGGTCTGCTGGTCGTCGCGCTGATGCTGTTCAGCCAGTACACCAAGCAGGGCCGCGCGCTGCGCGCGGTGGCCGACGACCACCAGGCGGCGCTGTCGGTCGGCATTTCGCTCAACTTCATCTGGGTGCTGGTCTGGTCGCTGGCCGGGTTCGTCGCGCTGGTCGCGGGGATCATGTGGGGCGCCAAGTCGGGCGTTCAGTTCTCGCTCTCGCTGATCGCGCTCAAGGCGCTGCCGGTGCTGATGCTGGGCGGCTTCACCTCGATCCCCGGCGCCATCGTCGGCGGTCTGATCATCGGGGTGGGCGAGAAGCTGTTCGAATTCCTGCTGGGCCCGGCGCTGGGCGGGGCGACCGAGAACTGGTTCGCCTACGTGCTGGCGCTGTTGTTCCTCGTGTTCCGGCCGCAGGGCCTGTTCGGCGAGAAGATCATCGAGAGGGTCTGAGGCATGGGCAAGACGATCGCGACGCTGAATGTCATCGCATGGGCCTGGTTCTGGTGCTTCGGCTACCTCGCCCTGACGGACACGCAGGGCAACACGGCACTGGCGGCGATGCTTGCCGCCATCGGCGGGGCCGCCGGGATGGCGGCCTGGCTATGGCTGGTGCGCCGGGAGGCGGAGAACGGCGGGGCCGCGGCCCCCAATGCGGGCCGGATGGAACTGGTGCGCGTCAAGGCAAGGGGAGAGTGAGAGGATGATCTATCGCGAGGCGGGGGATTTCCATACCTCCTACAGGGAAGACAACCAGACCTTCCCGATCCGGTTCGACCGCTACCGCTATTACGCGGTGCTGGCGATTGCCTTCGTGGTGATCCCGTTCTTCATCAACGACTACTGGGCCAACGCCCTCCTGCTGCCGTTCCTGATCTATTCGATCGCGGCCATCGGGCTGAACATCCTGACCGGCTATTGCGGGCAGGTGAGCCTTGGTACCGGGGGTTTCATGGCGGTGGGGGCCTATGCCTGCTACAAGCTGATGACGGCCTTTCCCGAGGTCAGCATGTTCATCCACGTGATCCTCGCCGGGGGTATCACGGCCGGGGTGGGGATGCTGTTCGGCCTGCCCTCTCTCCGGATCAAGGGGTTCTACCTTGCGGTGGCGACGCTGGCGGCGCAGTTCTTCCTCGTGTGGCTCTTCAACCGGGTGCCGTGGTTCTACAACTACTCGGCCTCGGGCCAGATCAGCGCGCCCGAGCGCACCGTGTTCGGGATTGCCGTGACCGGCCCCAATACCGAGAGCTGGGCGACCTACCTGTTCTGCCTGATCTTCCTGGTCGCGAGCGCGCTGATCGCGCGCAACCTGACCCGGGGCACGCTGGGCCGGACATGGATGGCGATCCGCGACATGGACATCGCGGCCGAGATCATCGGGGTGAACCCGCTGCGCGCCAAGCTGACCGCCTTTGGCATCTCGTCCTTCTTCGTCGGGGTTTCGGGCGCACTGTTCTTCGCGGTCTACCTCGGCGCGGTCGAGGTGGGCGAGGCCTTCGGCATCCAGAAATCGTTCCTGATCCTCTTCATGGTGATCATTGGCGGGCTGGGTTCGATCTTCGGCTCGTTCGCCGGGGCGGCCTTTCTGGTGCTGCTGCCGGTGCTGCTGAAGGTGGTGGGGGCCGACATGCTGGGCTGGCCCACCGATATCGTCGCGCATTTCCAGCTGATCATCGTCGGCGCGATGATCGTGCTGTTCCTCGTGCTGGAACCGCACGGGCTGGCGCAGCTGTGGCGCGTCGCCAAGGAAAAACTGAGACTTTGGCCCTTCCCGCACTGACGCGGGGCGGGCCCGGGGCGGGAGGGCCCCGGAGCTGGCGGCCCCTAGCGGGGCGGCTCAACGACAACCGGGGGTGAAACCCCGTTTCACCATCGGACCGATATCTAGGGAGGAAAACACCCGATGAAACTGAAACTGACGACACTGGCGCTGGGCGCCCTGATGGCCGCAGGGCCGGCGATGGCGGACCTCGTGTTCCCCTCGCTGAGCTACCGCACCGGCCCCTATGCCGCGAACGGTATCCCCTTCGCGGACGGCTATGCCGACTACTTCACCCTGCTGAACGAGCGGGACGGCGGTATCGGCGGGGTCAAGGCAAAGGTCATCGAATGCGAGACCGGCTACAACACCGAGAAGGGCGTCGAGTGCTACGAGTCGACCAAGGGCGAAGGCTCGCTGCTGTACCAGCCGCTGTCGACCGGCATCACCTATCAGCTGATCCCCAAGGTCACCGCTGACGGCATCCCGATGCACTCGATGGGCTACGGCCGGACCTCGGCCAAGAACGGCTCGGTCTTCAACTACATCTTCAACTACCCGGCCAACTACTGGGACGGCGCCTCGGTCGCGATCAAGTACCTGCTGAGCGAGAATGGCGACAGCCTCGAAGGCAAGAAGATCGCGCTGGTCTACCACAACTCGGCCTACGGCAAGGAGCCGATCCGCACGCTGGAGGAACTGGCGAAGAAGCACGGCTACGAACTGATCCTGCTGCCGGTTGACCATCCGGGCCAGGAGCAGAAGTCGCAGTGGCTTCAGGTGCGCCGTGACCGCCCGGACTACGTGATCATGTGGGGCTGGGGCGTGATGAACTCGGTCGCGATCCAGGAAGCCGTGAACATCCGTTTCCCGATGGACCACTTCATCGGCATCTGGTGGTCGGGTTCCGAGAATGACGTGATCCCGGCAGGCGAAGGCGCAGACGGCTACAAGGCGCTGACCTTCCACAACGTCGGCAGCGACTATCCCCTGTTCGGCGACCTGAAGACCTACGTGCTTGACGCCGGCAAGGCGGCTGGTGCGGGCGATCAGGTCGGCACCGCGCTCTACAACCGCGGTCTCTACGCGGCGATGCTGGCAGCCGAGGCGGCGAAGACCGCGCAGGAGCTGAGCGGCACCAAGGACATCACGCCGGCGCAGATGCGCGACGGGATGGAAGCGCTGGAAATCACCGAGGCCAAGATGGCCGAACTGGGGCTGCCGAACTTCGGCCCCGAGTTCAAGGTGAGCTGCGAGAACCACGGCGGCGACGGCCTGGGTGCCATCGTCCAGTGGGATGCGAAAGCCAAGCAGTGGAACATGATCACGGACTACATCTCGCCCGACGAGGACGTGCTGCAGCCGCTGATCGCCGAGGACTCCGAGGCCTACGCCAAGGAGAACAACATCACCCCGGGCTGCAACTGATCCCGGTAACATGACAACCGGCGCGGCGGGACAGCCGCCGCGCCGAACAGGCAAGGCCCCGGAAGCCGGGGCAGGTGTGAGGAAGGTTCGCGATGCTGGACGCTGCCAATACGGTCGACGCCACGCAGGAGACACTGCTGGAGGTCAACAACATCGAGGTGATCTACAACCACGTGATCCTCGTGCTGAAGGGTGTCAGCCTGAAGGTGCCCAAGGGTGGGATCATCGCCCTGCTGGGCGGCAACGGCGCGGGCAAGACGACGACGCTGAAGGCGATCTCGGGGCTGCTGGCCTCGGAGCGGGGCGAAGTCACCAAGGGGTCGATCCGCTATCGCGGCGATTCCGTCCAGCACGAAGACCCGGCGCAGATCGTGCGCAAGGGCGTGATCCAGGTGATGGAGGGCCGCCACTGCTTCGAGCACCTGACGGTCGAGGAAAACCTGCTGACGGGGTATTACACCCGGACCACCGGCAAGGCCGAGATGGCCGAGATGCTGGAGAAGGTTTACGCCTACTTTCCGCGCCTCAAGGAGCGCCGGAAGAGCCAGGCGGGCTATACCTCGGGTGGCGAGCAACAGATGTGCGCCATCGGGCGCGCGATGATGGCCAAGCCCGAGACCATCCTGCTGGACGAGCCGAGCATGGGGCTGGCGCCGCAGCTGGTGGAAGAGATTTTCGGGATCGTGAAGGACCTGAACGAGCAGGAAGGCGTTAGCTTCCTGCTGGCCGAGCAGAACACCAACGTGGCACTGCGTTTCGCCCATTACGGATACATTCTGGAATCGGGGCGCGTGGTCATGGATGGACCGGCACAGGACCTGCGCGAGAACCCCGACGTTAAGGAATTTTACCTCGGCATGTCCGACGAAGGCCGCAAGTCCTTTCGGGATGTGCGTTCCTACCGCCGCCGCAAGCGCTGGCTCAGCTGACGCGCGTGCGCTGACGACGGAAGGATGACCTCAAGGAATTTGGCCATGACCCGCTTTTACGATGACCTCGAAACCCGCTCCGACGACGAGCGCGCCGCCGATATCGCGCGGTTGCTGCCGGAGCAGATTGCCCGTGCCAAGGCCCTGCCGGGCTATGCCAAGTCGCTTGCCGACGTCGACCCGGCCAAGATCACTTCGGTTGCGGATCTCGCTGCGCTGCCGGTGCTGCGCAAGTCGGAACTGGGCAAGGCGCAGGCGGCCAACCCGCCGTTTGGCGGCTTCACGGTGCGGCCGGCCTCGGGGTTCGCGCATATCTTCCAGTCGCCGGGCCCGATCTACGAGCCGGGTGGCATCGACCGCGACTGGTGGCGGTTCGGGCGGGTGCTGCACGCGGCGGGCATCGGCAAGGGCGATATCGTCCAGAACTGCTTTGGCTATCACCTGACCCCGGCGGGGATGCTGTTCGAGAATGGCGCCCGCGCGGTGGGGGCGGCCGTGCTTCCGGCGGGAACGGGCCAGACCGAGTTGCAGGTGACGGCGGCGCGCGACGTGGGCACGACCGCCTATGCGGGGACCCCGGATTACCTGAAGGTCATCCTCGACAAGGCCGATACCATGGGCGTGACACTGGGGATCACCAAGGCCACGGTCGGGGGTGGCGCGCTGTTCCCGAGCCTGCGGGCGGAGTACGCGGATCGCGGTATCTTCTGCCTGCAGTCCTATGCCACGGCGGATATCGGGAACATTGCCTACGAGACCGACGCGCTGGAGGGGATGATCGCCGACGAGCATGTGATCGTCGAGATCGTGACCCCGGGCACCGGCGATCCGGTCGCGCCCGGCGAGGTGGGCGAAGTGGTGGTGACGACCCTGAACCCGGACTACCCGCTGATCCGCTTTGCCACCGGCGACCTGAGCGCGGTGATGGATGGCAAGAGCCCCTGCGGACGGACCAACATGCGGATCCGCGGCTGGATGGGGCGGGCGGACCAGACCACCAAAATCAAGGGCATGTTCATCCGCCCCGAACAGGTGGCCGCGCTGGTCAGCAAGCACGAGGAGATCCTCAAGGCGCGCGTGGTGGCGCGGCGCGAGGGCGAGATGGATACCATGACCGTCCAGCTTGAAACCTCGGGCGGGGAGCGGCCCGAGTATGCCCGGACCATCGCGGATATCCTGAAGCTGAAGGGCAAGATCGAGATCATGGCCCCGGGCAGCCTGCCGCGGGACGGCCTGGTGATCGAGGATCAGCGCAGCTACGAGTAGAGGTTGGCCGCCGGGCAGGTGACGCAGCGAAAATCGGCCTCTCTGCGGGTCGGCAGCCTTGATTAACGTGAAAATAACCTAGATGACAGATATATGAAACGAATAAGCCCCGGCACCTGACTTGTACCGGGGCGAAATATATCTGAAATAAAGGGCTGGGCTGCCACTCACGAATTTTTACAGCGTCGCCCGGGTTCGCAGGATAGCACGGAGTCAGATGATGTCTAGGAATTTGTCAGAAAGACAATTTTCACCATTCTGATCTCCGTCGCCGTCCTCGGGTACATGAGCCAGCTGGAAGGACCGGATGGACAAACTGAAATCGATCGTCGAGCTGACGGAAATGTTGCGCCAGATGGAGCGCGACGTCGGTCTCGATAACCTGACCCAAGCGGAGCGCGACGTATTTCTTGCCGCGCATCGGCTGACAGAACGCCCCGGCGACATCGTGCAGTCCGACCAGATTCGCAGGCATGACCTGGTCTGTTCGATTGCGCAGGCCAGTTATCACCGCGCCCTGCGCAGCCTTCTGGCGCTCGGGTTGCTGGAGCGGGCGGGCGGTGCGCGGACAAAGCTCTACGTGGTGCGCAGCGACCGAATCGGGCGCTGATCATGGCGGGGGACAAGATCATTCCCTCTCCCAGGCCGAACGCCTTTCCTTCGCCGGGCGGGGATGCCCGTCACGAATGAATTCTGTCCGGACCCTTCTTTCGGAGCTTCAGAGCTTTTTCATCATCTTCTTCGTCTATGTCCTGTGCCACGGGGTGACCGCGTTGCTGGTGACACCGGTGCAGCAGATGTTCCTGTCGGAAGTCACCGCCTTTGCGAGCCTTGTCTACCTGCCGCACGGGGTTCGGGTGCTGTCGACATGGCTGGTCGGGTGGCGGGCGCTGTTTCCGCTGGCCGCCGGGGCCATGATCTCGGAACTGGCGTTTACCTCGGCCGATCTGCGCGAGGTGATGCAGCCCGTAATCTTGCTGTCCATCGCGGTGGGCGCGGTCTCGGCGTGGCTGGCCTTTCTGCTGATCGACCTGTTTCGCCGGGGTGGGGTGAACGCGGATCAGCGGATCAACTGGAAATGGCTGATCGTGGTGGGCGCCATCGCCTCGGTGATCAACTCGGTGGGGCAGTCGCTTGTGTTTTCCGGGCTGATCCTGCCCGATCACCTGCTGGCGGTGCTGGTCACCTATGCGATCGGCGACCTGATCGGCCTTGTCGTCTGCATGGTCGCGGCGATGCTGATCTTTCGCTGGGTCCGGCTCTACGTGGCGACGAATGGCGGCGGCCCGCGCTAGGGGCGGGGCCTATTCGGCGGCGAGGGGCTGCTCGATCTGACCGATGGCGACGATCTCGGCGATGACCTGGCGCATCTGCTGGCAGAACTCGTCGAATCGCGCGTTGGGCTCCACCTTCTTCTCGTCGAGATAGAGCGAGCGGTCGATCTCGATCTGGATGGCGTGCTGATTGCGCGAGGGGCGCCCGTAGGCCTGAGTCACGTAGGCCCCGGCAAAGGGGGCGTTGCGGGTCACGGTCAGGTCGGCGGCAGCAAAGGCGGCTTCGATCCGGTCAACGACGGCGGCCCCGGCGGCAGCGCCGAAGCGGTCGCCGAGCACGATTTCGGGTGCCTTGCGCAGGCCGCGCGACACGCCGTCCATCGCTTCGTGCGGCATCGAGTGGCAGTCGATCAGGATGGCTTCGCCGAACTGGGCCAGCGAGGTGTCGAGCAGCGATTGCAGCGTCTGGTGGTAGGGGTGCCAGTAGTGCTGGATCCGGCGCTGCGCCTCGGCCATCGGGAGCTTGCCGCTGTAGATCGCGCGCCCGTTGGCCACCACGCGGGGAATCACGCCAAGACCGCTGGCCACGCGCGGGTTGTGGCCATGACGCCGGGCGCCTTCGATCAGGGCCGGATCAAGCTCATCCACGTTGCGGTTTAGGTCCAGGTAGGCGCGCGGAACCCCTGCCAGCAGCAGCGGCGCACCGAGTTCGGGCGCGGCGCCGAAGATCATGTCGACGTAGGCGTCTTCGGAGGAGCGAATCGCCCGACCGTCGAGTTGGGTGGCGGCGAGGAACTCTTGCGGGTAGGCCCGGCAGGAATGTGGGGACGAAAAAACGACGCCTGAGGTCCTTTGGCGCGGCTCGAACAAATGAAAAGCGGGCTGGTCCATTCCGTCTCCTTGCAGAAAACAGCATAGACCGGAAAATAGGTTGCCCAAAAGCCCTTGATCACCCCGACGACTCCTTTTATAGACCCCGCTTACCGGCGCGGGACTTCCGCGCCCCATTTGTTCATGGGGCGAAGTGCCAGTCGGTATTCATGGGCGATTAGCTCAGTGGTAGAGCACTTCGTTGACATCGAAGGGGTCACAAGTTCGAACCTTGTATCGCCCACCATGAATTCACTGTCGGTCACCTCGGTTTCCGGCACCCGTCGTAACAAGGCGCTGGCCCGCGCCGCAGAACAGGAGAGAGGCCATGAAGGTCAAAAATTCGCTCCGCTCGCTCAAGAACCGGCACCGTGACTGCCGGGTTGTGCGTCGCAAAGGCCGCGTCTACGTGATCAACAAGACGCAGCGCCGCTACAAAGCCCGTCAGGGCTGAGGCGCAGAACACTGGTTCTGGAAAGGCCGCCCCTCGGGGCGGTCTTTTTGTTTTGTGATTCGCCATCTGGCGCGGACCCGGGCCGGGGCGACAATGTGTCAGTCTCATAACCTAGATTTTATTTGGACAGCCGGTTCCGAGAGTTTACCGATCAAAATACTCGGAAATTAGAAATCATCAAAAGGACCAGCTCGAACATGTTGCACCGCACCAGCGCAATTGTTGCTGCCGCCCTTGTCTCGGTCGCCGCCAGTGCCGTCATGGCGCAGGACGTGAACATCTACTCCTCGCGCCACTACGATACCGACGACCGGCTCTACTCGGACTTCGAGGAGCAGACGGGAATCACCGTCAACCGGATCGAGGGCAACGCCGACGAACTGATCGCGCGCATGCAGGCCGAAGGGGCGAATTCCCCGGCTGACGTGCTGATCACCGTCGATACCTCGCGGCTGTACCGGGCCAAGCAGGCCGGTGTGCTGCAGCCGGTCGACAGCGCGGTCCTGGAGCATCGCGTGCCCTCTTACCTGCAGGATGCCGACAACACCTGGTTCGGCTTTTCGCAGCGCTCGCGGATCATCTTCTACAACAAGGAAGCCATCGCCGAGCCGCCGAAGTCCTACGAGGCTCTGGCCGATCCGAAGTACAAGGGGATGATCTGCATCCGCTCGTCGAACAACACCTACAACCAGACCCTGCTGGCGGCGATCATCACGCATGATGGCGAGGATGCCGCGCGCGACTGGGCCAAGGGTATCGTGGCCAACATGGCGCGTGATCCGCAGGGCGGTGACACCGACCAGCTGCGCGGTCTGGTGTCGGGCGAGTGCGATATCGCGGTCTCGAACACCTACTACTTCGCCCGTTCGATCCGGACCGAGGTGGAAGGCATCAGCGAGTCGCGCGACAAGATCGGCTGGATCTTTCCCGACCAGGACACCTACGGCGCCCACATGAACCTGTCGGGCGGCGGCGTGGCGGCCCATGCGCCGAACCGCGAGAACGCCATCAAGTTCCTCGAGTACCTGACGAGCGACTCGGCGCAGAAATACTTCTCGTCCGGCAACGACGAATACCCCGCCGTGCCCGGTGTGGGCCTGTCGCCCTCGGTCGCCGAGCTCGGGTTCTTCCGTCCCGATTCGGTGAACCTCTCGGTCGTGGCCGAGAACATCCCCGCCGCGCAGAAGATCTTTGACGAGGTGGGCTGGCGCTAAGCCCGCAGGGGCTCGCACGGCCCGGGAAACCGGGCCGAAAGCGCTCGCCGGGCGGGCAGGGTAGGGAATACCTGCCCCCGCCCGGCATCGAATTTCTTTTACCCCAAAAGGTATTTCCGGCTAGAATGCGCCATCCCGGATTATTGCCGGATGTTCCTGGCCCCTTTTCGCCACAGTCGTACGCGACACTGAAACCGCAACCCGGACGAAGTCAGAAAGACCTGAAACGATGCCTCTCGCCTGCGTCTTGATCTCGGACATCACCGGATCCACGCAGATCTACGAGCGGGAAAGCAACGAGAAGGCGCTGGAATACATCGCGCCCGTGCTGGAACGGATGCGCGAGATCATCGCCGAGGCCGGCGGGATCTGCGTGAAGTCGAAGGGCGACGACACCATCTCCTTCTTTCCCACTCCGGATAGCGCCTTCGAAGCGGCCTGGACCATGATCTGCGAGGACTGGCACCTTGGCATGTCGGTCCACGCCGGGATCTATTTTGGCGAGGTGCTGCAGCAGGAAGCGGGGCTTTACGGCAGCGCCGTGAACACCGCCGCGCGGCTGGCCTCGCTGGCCAAGCCCCGCGAGGTGCTGGTAGGGGCGAACTGCTACGACACGCTATCGGAAGAGAACAAGGAGCGGCTGATCCTGATCGGCGAGCTGCACCTCAAGGGCAAGGAAGGCCCGACGCGGGTCTATGCCGGGTCGATGTCCGGCATGGCGGCGACGACCGTGGTCTTTGCGCGGCGGCAGGCGGAACGGGCCAGCCGGATCGAAGGGGTCGAGCTGGTGTGCAACGGCCAGACATGGCGCATCAGCGAAGGCGAGACCCTGACCATCGGGCGCGCGCGGGACTGCGATATCGTGCTGGATCACGCCTGGGTCTCGCGCCGCCACGGCGAGCTGGCGATCCATCAGTGGCAATTGGAGTACACCGACCACAGTTCCGCCGGGAGCATCCTGCGGCTGTCGGACGGCAGCGAGCTTTCGGTGCACCGGCGGGCCACCATGCTGAACGGCACCGGCACCATCTACCTCGGGCCGAACTCGTCGCGCGACGAGACCAGCGCGGTGCGGTTCGAGACGCAGGAGCTGAGCGTGATCGCGGTTTCGCTGGACGAGGACGGCGGCTGAACACCGCCGCGGGGGCGCTGCCCCCGTCGCCTCCCGGCGACTCCCCCGGGATATTTCCGACCCAAAGAAGCGCGGCGGCTCAGCGCCGGCGGCCCACCTGGCGGCAGATCAATATGACGGGCAGCAGGCCCACGGCGGCGATGACCAGCGAGGGCACCGCGGCGCCCTCGAGCCTCTCGTCGGAGGCGAGGCGATAGGCCTGCACGGCGAGGGTGTCGTAGTTGAAGGGCCGCATGATCAGGGTGGCAGGGAGCTCCTTCATCACGTCGACGAAGACGATCAGCAGGGCGGTCAGCAGGCTTGGCGTGAGGATCGGCAGGTGGATCCGGCGCAGCGTGCCGATCGGCGACTGGCCGAGCGAGCGGGCCGCCGCGTCCATGTTGGCGTGGATGGTGCTCTGCCCGCCCTCGTAGGCACCGAGGGCGGCGGCAAGGAAGCGGACCATGTAGGCGGCGACGAGCAGCCAGATAGAGCCGGTGATCAGCAGGCCGGTGCGGATGCCGAAGGTGGCCTGCATCCAGGCGTCGAGCGCATTGTCGAAGGCCGCGAAGGGGACCATCAGGCCCACGGCGATGACCCCGCCGGGCACTGCGTAGCCGAGGCGGGCGAGGTAGCCTGCCGCCGCCGAGCCGCGGCCCGGGCGCAGGCGCTGGAAGAAGCCGACGGCGACGGCGGCGGCTACGGTGACGGCGGCGGCCGTGCTGGCCAGGGTCAGCGAGTTGCCGAGGAAGCGCAGGTAGCGGGTCGAGAGCAGGTTCTGCTCGGACCCGAAGCCCATCGTCAGCAGGGCGATGGCGGGCACGAGGAAGCCGAAGAGCACGGGCAGGGCGCAGGCGGTGAGGGCCAGCCAAGCGCGCCAGCCGTGGAGCGGTTCGGGCGGCATCGAGATATGGGCGCGGCCCGCGTGATGGTAGCGCGCCTTGCCGCGCTGCAGCCGTTCGGTGACCGCGAGGACCAGCGCGAAGAGCAGGAGGCAGAGCGCGAGCTGCGCCGCCCCGGCACGGTCGCCGAGGGAGAACCAGCTTGTATAGATGCCGGTGGCGAAGGTCTGGACGCTGAAATAGGCGACGGTGCCGTAGTCGGCGATGGTCTCCATCACGGTCAGCAGCACGCCGCCTGCGATGGCCGGGCGGGCCATCGGCAGGCTCACCCGCCAGAAGGCAGACCAGCCGGACTGGCCAAGGGTGCGCGCGGCGAGGAAGGCGGCGGAGCTCTGCTGCAGGAAGGCGGCGCGGGCCAGTAGGTAGACATAGGGGTAGAGGACGAGGATCAGCATGGCGGCGGCGCCGCCGAGCGAGCGGATCTCGGGGAACCAGTAGTCGCGCGGGCCCCAGCCGGTCATGTCGCGCAGGGTGCTCTGGACGATGCCGGGGTGGTCCAGCAGGTAGGTGTAGGCGTAGGCCAGCACGTAGGCTGGCATCGCCAGCGGCAGGACCAGCGCGATCTCGAGCAGGCGCACGCCGGGGAAGCGGGTCATGCTGACCAGCCAGGCCGAGCCGGTGCCGACGACGAAGGTGCCGGTGGCGACCATGGCGATCAGGGCGAGGGTGGTCAGGGCGTAGCGGCCCAGCACGGTCTCGATCAGGTGGGAGACGGTATCGGTGCCGCCGGTGACGGCGGCGAGGGCGACGGCGACCATCGGCAGCAGGCAGGCGCAGGCCACGGCCCAGGCCAGCAGGCCGAGCAGGCGCGACCCGTGCGCGCGGGCGCGGCGGCTGCCGTGACTGGCGTAGAGGCGGGTCTCGCTCAAGGGCTCGGGCTCCTCGTGGACATCGTTGCCCTTATCCCGGGGAAAGGCCGCGAGTTCCAGCGCAAATCCCAGGGCGGGCCGGGGAGAGGGCTCAGCGCAGGGCGCGCCCCTTCATGATCGCGTCGCTGCCGAACCGTTCGCGGATGCGGTCGGTGGCGCGCTCGGCCTCGCTGCGGCGGGTCGCGCCGGGGTCGAGCAGGTCGCCGGATTTGTCTGCATCGCTGGCGGGGCAGAGATCGCTGATGCCGCAGCCGATCAGGCGGAACGGACCCTGGTCGGCAACCTGGTCGAAGAGGTTGCGCGCGGTGCGGTAGATGGTGTCGGCCATCTGGGTGGGCTCGCGCAGCGACAGGCGGCGGGTGACGATGGCGTGGTTGGCGCGCTTGGCCTTGAGCACCACCACCCGGCCCGCGAGGTCGCGCGCCTTTGCGCGGTCGGCGACCTTGACCGCCATGCGCCAGATATGGCCGTCGAGGATGTCGGTACTGGAGGTGTCCTCGTTGAAGGTGGTCTCGTTCGAGATCGACTTGACCGGCTCGTGGGCCGAGACCCGGCGGTGATCCTCGCCGCGCGCGAGATGCCAGAGGCGGTCGCCCATGCTGCCGAAGCGCTGGGTCAGCGCGGCCTTGTCCCAGCGCAGCAGGTCCGCGAAGGTGCGGATGCCGGCGCGGTCGAGCGATTCCTGCGCCGAGGGGCCGATGCCCCAGATCAGGCGCACGGGCTTGTCGTTGAGGAAGGCGGCGGTATCGGCGCGACCGATCACTGAGAAGCCGCGCGGCTTGTCGAGGTCGGAGGCCACCTTGGCGAGGAACTTGTTGTGGCTGAGCCCGATGGAGCCGGTCAGGCCCAGTTCGCTCTTCATACGGCGGGTCAGCCGGGCGAGCATTACTGCGGGCGGCGCGCCGTGCAGGCGCTCGGTGCCGGAGAGGTCGAGGAAGGCCTCGTCGAGCGAGAGCGGCTGGATCGCCGGGGTGAGCTCGTCCATCATGGCGCGGATCTGGCGCGAGGCCTCGGCATAGACCGACATCCGGGGTTTCAGCACCACCGCGTCGGGGCAGAGTTTCAGGGCCTGAAACATCGGCATGGCCGAACGCACGCCGCGGATGCGGGCGACGTAGCAGGCGGTCGATACGACGCCGCGGCGCCCGCCGCCGATGATCACCGGCTTGTCGGCGAGCTCGGGATTGTCGCGTTTCTCGACGCTGGCATAGAAGGCGTCGCAGTCCATATGGGCGATCGAGAGCTCGAAGAGTTCGGGGTGGGTCACCAGCCTGCGGCTGCCGCAGGAAGGACAGCGGCGCGTGTCTTCGGTGCGGGCCAGGCAGTCGCGGCAGAGGGCGGGCATGACGAGAGCTTTCGAAGGAAGCTTTTGGCGCGGGCGGTACGACTGTATACGTCAGCTCAGGCGCGCCCGCCATACCGTGGGTGACGGACAAGAGGCGGGAACAGAGGCAAATGAGTTTTATCGGGGCCAAGCTGGCGCTGTTCATCGGCGCGGACCTGCTGACCATTCTGCGGGACGACCGGCCGGATATTCCCTTTCCCGGGCACTGGGATTTCCCGGGCGGCGGGCGCGAGGGCGGCGAGAGCCCGGAGGCCTGCGCCCTGAGGGAGACGGCGGAGGAGGTCGGGCTGGTGCTGGCTGTATCGGACCTGGTCTGGTCGAACCGGCACGTGCGCGAACAGGGCGTGTCGTGGTTCTTTGCCGCGCATCTGCCGGGCGGTTCCGAAGCCCGCGTGCGGTTGGGGGACGAAGGGCAGGGCTGGGCGCTGATGTCGCCCGAAGACTACTGCGATCATCCGCTCGCCATCGCCCATTTCGTCGAGCAGCTGCGCCAGTACCAGTCTGAAGGCGGGTTCTGACGAACGCGAGAGCGTGCTGGTCCGGAGGCGGTTCGGGGCGGGACGTTGAGAAAAACGGCCCCCCTTAACCGAAAGGCCCCCCGCTGCTGGGCGGGGGGAGGTAACGAACCACAGGAAGAAAGGTTCGTTGGGGGAGTGTCTCGAGATCTATACTCGCCTAATACGGGCGAAACGCAAAGCGTGGACTTTACCTAGGGGCAAACCTGCGCCGATGTTGTGCCTTTCGTGGCACAGACACGGGGATATTGGGTGCGCCCGCGATTTCGCTGTCGACGGGCGCAGTCCGATCTGCCTGACGCAAGCTGCTGATTTGCTGTCTTAAACGGGGCCGGTGCCCGAATTTAGGGCATCAGCGCGGAAGTTCATCGAGAATGGCGCGGACGGCGGCGCGCGGGGCGGGCGCTTTCCAGACCGGGCGGCCCACGACGATGTGGTCGGCCCCTGCCGCGATGGCGCTGCCGGGCGTTGCGACGCGCTTCTGGTCGCCGAGTGCGGCACCGGCGGGGCGGACGCCCGGGGTCACGATCAGGCGGCCCGCCGATTCCGGCAGCGCGCGGATGGAGGCGGCCTCTTGCGGGGAGGCAATGATACCGTCGGCCCCGGCTTCGAAGGCGAGGGCGGCGCGTTCGACCACCAGCTCGGGCACCGTGCCGTCCTTCATCAGACCGGCGTCGAGATCGGCGCGGTCGAGCGACGTGAGGATGGTGACGCCGAGGATCTTGAGGTTGCTGCCTGCGGCCCCTTCCTTGGCTGCCCGGATCACGTGGGGGTCGCCGTGGACGGTCAGGAAGTCGAGGTCGAACTGGGCCAGCCCGCGCACCGCGTTCTCGATGGTCGCCGAGATATCGAAGAGCTTCATGTCGAGGAAGATGCGCTTGCCGTGTTCCTGGATCAGTTCGTTGGCGAGCGCGAGACCGCCGGTGGTCAGCATCCCGAGGCCGATCTTGTAGAAGCTGACCGAGTCGCCAAGCTGTTCGACAAGCGACAGGCCCTGGATCGCGTTGGGGACATCGAGCGCCACGATCAGGCGGTCGTCGGACAGAGTCTGGGCGTCGGTCATGGCGTGTCTCCGGGGGTGTCTGGGGGTATTGCGTCGCGCATACTCAAGATGGGCGGGTTTTTCCAGTGCCTTTGCGGATTGCCGGTGGGGCAGGGGGACGTAAGCTCGGGTCCTGATTGATCCCGATCAAGGTCTTGAAGCGCGGGACGGATTACCCATTTTGAAGACGAGGCCCGAGAGCCGGACGTGCTGCGAATGCGGGCGCCGGGAAAAGGGGCGCTTACAAAGGAGAGTAGTATGGACTTGAACAAGTTCACCGAGCGGGCACGGGGTTTCGTGCAGGCCGCTCAGACGATCGCGATGCGCGAAGGTCACCAGGGTCTGGTGCCCGAGCATCTTCTCAAGGCACTGATGGATGACGAGCAGGGGCTTGCGAGCAACCTGATCAGCCGTGCGGGCGGTCAGCCCAAGCGCGTGGTCGAGGTGCTGGACGCCTCGATGGCGAAGCTGCCCAAGGTCAGCGGCGGCTCGGGGCAGGTGTTCCTGGATTCCACAACCGGCCGCGTACTGGACGAGGCCGAGAAGCTGGCCAAGAAGGCGGGCGACAGTTTTGTCCCCGTTGAGCGGGTGCTGATGGCGCTGTGCATGGTCAAATCCAAGGCCAAGGATGCGCTCGACGCTGGCAAGGTCAGTGCTCAGAGCCTGAACGAGGCGATCAACGACATTCGCAAGGGCCGCACGGCCGACTCGGCCACCGCCGAGGAGGGCTATGACGCCCTCAAGAAATATGCGCGCGACCTGACCGAGGCCGCCGAGCAGGGCAAGATCGACCCGATCATCGGCCGCGACGAGGAAATCCGCCGCGCGATGCAGGTGCTGTCGCGCCGGACCAAGAACAACCCGGTGCTGATCGGGGAACCCGGCGTGGGTAAGACCGCGATTGCCGAGGGTCTTGCGCTGCGCATCATCAACGGCGACGTGCCGGAATCCCTGCGCAACAAGAAGCTGCTGGCGCTCGACATGGGATCGCTGATCGCCGGGGCGAAGTATCGCGGTGAGTTCGAGGAGCGGCTGAAGGCCGTGCTGACCGAGGTGACCGAGGCTGCCGGGCAGATCGTCCTGTTCATCGACGAGATGCATACGCTGGTGGGCGCGGGCAAGTCGGACGGCGCGATGGACGCTGCCAACCTGATCAAGCCTGCGCTGGCGCGGGGTGAGCTGCACTGCATCGGTGCGACCACGCTCGACGAGTACCGCAAGTACGTAGAGAAGGACGCGGCGCTTGCCCGCCGGTTCCAGCCGGTGATGGTCAGCGAGCCGACGGTCGAGGACACCATCTCGATCCTGCGGGGTATCAAGGAGAAGTACGAGCTGCACCACGGCGTGCGGATCTCGGACAGCGCCCTGGTGGCCGCGGCGACCATGTCGAACCGCTATATCACTGACCGGTTCCTGCCGGACAAGGCGATCGACCTTGTCGACGAGGCGGCCAGCCGTCTGCGGATGGAGGTGGATTCGAAGCCCGAGGAGCTGGACCAGCTCGACCGGCAGATCCTGCAACTCCAGATCGAGGAAGAGGCCCTGAAGCTGGAAGACGATGCCGCGTCGAAAGACCGGCTCGCCAAGCTGGAGAAGGACCTGGCCGAGCTGCAGGAGAAGAGTGCCGAGATGACAGCGAAATGGCAGGCCGAGCGTGACAAGCTCGCCGATGCCCGCGATCTGAAGGAGCAGCTCGACAAGGCGCGTGCCGATCTCGAGATCGCCAAGCGCGAGGGCAATCTCGCCAAGGCGGGCGAGCTGTCCTACGGCGTGATCCCGCAGCTGGAGAAACAGCTGGCCGAGGCCGAGAAGGCCGAGGAAGACGGGGTCATGGTCGAAGAGGCGGTGCGCCCCGAGCAGATCGCTGCCGTGGTCGAGCGCTGGACCGGTATCCCGATGTCCAAAATGCTGGAAGGCGAGCGCGAGAAGCTGCTGCGCATGGAAGACGACCTGCACCGCCGCGTGGTGGGTCAGGATACCGCCGTCCGTGCCGTGGCCAACGCGGTGCGCCGCGCCCGGGCGGGCCTGAACGACGAGAACCGGCCGCTGGGCTCGTTCCTCTTCCTCGGGCCGACCGGCGTGGGCAAGACCGAACTGACCAAGGCCGTGGCCGAGTTCCTGTTCGATGACGACACCGCGATGGTGCGGATCGACATGAGCGAGTTCATGGAAAAGCACTCCGTCGCCCGACTGATCGGCGCGCCTCCGGGCTACGTCGGTTACGACGAGGGCGGCGTGCTGACCGAGGCGGTGCGGCGCCGGCCCTACCAGGTCGTGCTGTTCGACGAGGTCGAGAAGGCGCACCCGGACGTGTTCAACGTGCTGCTGCAGGTGCTCGACGACGGGATGCTGACCGATGGTCAGGGTCACCACGTCGACTTCAAGCAGACGCTCATTGTGCTGACCTCGAACCTCGGGGCGCAGGCGCTGAGCCAGCTGCCGGAAGGTGCCGATGCCAGCGCGGCCAAGCGTGACGTGATGGACGCGGTGCGGGCGCACTTCCGCCCCGAGTTCCTGAACCGGCTCGACGAGACGATCATCTTTGACCGTCTCCAGCGCAAGGACATGGACGCCATCGTCGACATCCAGCTGCGCCGCCTGGCCAAGCGCCTTGCGGGTCGCAAGATCACGCTGGAGCTGGACGAGGCCGCCAAGACCTGGCTCGCCGACGAGGGCTACGATCCGGTGTTCGGGGCGCGCCCGCTGAAGCGGGTAATCCAGAATGCGCTGCAGAACCCTCTGGCCGAGATGCTGCTGGCCGGGGATGTGCTGGACGGCGCGGTGGTGCCTGTGAGCGCGGGGCCGGACGGTCTCATCATCGGGGACCGCATCTCTGCCTCGAACCGGCCGCGTCCGGACGATGCCGTCGTTCACTGATCTCTTTTGACGACAAAGGAAGGGCCCGCCAATTGGCGGGCCCTTTGCCGAAGATGGCGCCACCTGAGTTAAGGTCTCACGCCATCTGCTCCTTGCGCAGCAGGATGACCGTTCCGGCAGGGTCCGACGTCCAGTGCCCGACCACGTCGGTCAGCGGCTCCAACCCGTCACGGTTCGGGCTGCCGAGATGCGACAGGGCGGCGGCAGGGTCGTCGTCGAACAACTCGATCCACACATCCACCTGGCTCTGATGCGGGACGCGGTCGATCCAGAGGGTCAGGCTGCCGAACTCGAACCCGGTGCTGTCTTTCAATTCCCGGGCGACCGGCAACCCCACCTTTTCACGATAGAAGGCCACGGTGTCGTCCCAGCGGTGCGAAGGCACCTTGATGGCGATGTTCTTTCCGGCTTCCATGTCTTGTCACTCCAATACTGCAACCCCCGGGCTACTTGTAGAGCCCGTCCCGCAGGTTGATCCCATGCTCCAGCCAGACCTTCATGGCGCAGAGCATCCCCGTCCAACCCTCGCAGTTGCCGAGGCATGAGGTCAGGCCGGCCTCTGTCTCCGGCCAGCCGAATTCACTGATCCGCACGAGGGTCCGCCCATCGTCCAGAGGGCTGAACTCCATAGTGACAGTCGTCCAGGTGGCGGTCTTCGCGTGTGCCTCCCATTGCAGCACGATCTTTCGGTTGGGCACGACCTCCTGCACGAGAACGGGGAAGGCGCCGGGAAAGTCATGAAAGTCCCAGGTCACCTCGGCCCCGGGTTCCAGCCGGCCCCGTGCCCCGCCCGTGGTAAAGAACTTGGACAGGCGGTCAGGGGCGACAACCGCCTCGAAGATCTCCTCGACAGGTTTGGCAATGCGCCCGGCGACAGTGAACTTCAGTTCCATGGTCCGAATCCTCCTTGCATTCCGTCAATCATGTTATAAAATTATAACATGTCAATCGAAGACAAATTTGATGCCCTGTTCAAGGCGCTCGGGCATCGGGCGCGCAGGCAGATTCTCGACCTGATCAAGGACGGCCCGAAGACCACGGGTTCCCTTTGCGATGCGCTGCCGGATCTCGACCGCTGCACGGTGATGCAGCACCTCTCGGTATTGGAGAGCGCCGGACTGGTGGTGGCAGAGCGGCGCGGCCGGGAACGGTGGAACCATCTCGACGCGCTCCCCATCCACGACGTCCAGAAGCGTTGGATCGGGCCTTATGCCGCGCACGCCGTCGCAGTGCTCGACGGTCTGCAGGCGTTGGCCGCGCCAGAGGCGCCAGCACTGGAGGCTGCCGACAAGAGCGATGACTGAGACAGCGCGGCGGCTCTGCCCTGTCCTCCGGAGGCCCAAGCCTGTCTGAAGGGCAAACGTTTCAATGCCGTCGCCGAATCGTGAGTCGAATTGGTTTTGATCTGGCGGGGCGCGTGGGTACGTAATTGCAGGGAGTGCGTGAGAGGAGAGATCATGGCCCACCGCTGGAAGAACGATCTGACCGATGCCGATGTGACCCCGATGGGCGCCTACCTGAGCCGGCGCGAGGTCATGGCGGGGGTCGCCGGGCTGGGGCTCGCCTCGATGGCCGCGCCGGTGCGGGCGGCGGGCCTTAGCCCGAACAGCTGGGAAGAGATCACCAGCTACAACAACTACTACGAATTCGGCACCGGCAAGGAAGATCCGGCGCGCAACGCCGGGAGCCTGACCACCAAGCCCTGGACGGTGAAGATCGACGGCATGGTCGACAAGCCCGGCGACTACAGCTTTGATCAGATCATGCAGGCGATGACGGTGGAGAAGCGCATCTATCGTTTCCGCTGTGTCGAGGCGTGGTCGATGGTGATCCCGTGGAACGGGTTCGAACTGGCCGACCTGCTGAAGATGGCCGGCGTGCAGTCCGGCGCCAAGTATGTCGCCTTCGAGACCCTCTACCGTCCCGAAGAGATGCCGGGCCTGCGCTATCCGGTGCTGGACTGGCCCTATGTCGAGGGCCTGCGGCTCGACGAGGCGATGCACCCGCTGACCATCATGGCGACGGGCCTCTACGGCAAGCCGCTGCCCAACCAGAACGGCGCGCCCCTGCGCCTCGTGGTGCCGTGGAAGTACGGGTTCAAGTCGATCAAGTCGATCGTGCGGATCAGCCTGACCTCCAAGCAGCCGCCCACCAGCTGGAACAAGGCGAACGGGCGCGAGTATGGCTTCTATAGTAACGTGAACCCCAAGGTGGACCATCCGCGCTGGAGCCAGGCCTCCGAGCGGGCCATCGGTGGCGGGCTCTTCGCCAAGCGCCAGGACACCCTGATGTTCAACGGCTATGACGAGGTCGCGGGCCTCTATGCCGGCATGGACCTGTCGAAGTTCTATTGATGCTCGTCGATCGCCTGAACGCCGCGCTGCGCCGTGTCCCGGTCTGGGCCGTCTACCTGGTCGGGGCACTGCCGCCCTTCTGGTACCTCTACCTTGGGCTGACCGGGGGCCTCGGGGTCGATCCGGTCAAGTCGATGGAGCACGAGTTGGGGGAGCTGGCGCTGAAGCTGGTGATCGTCGGGCTGGCGGTGACGCCGCTCCGCCGCTTCGCCGGGGTGAACCTGATGAAGTTCCGCCGCTCGATCGGTCTGGTCACCTTCTATCTCGTCGTCTGTCACCTGCTGGTCTGGCTGGTTCTGGACGTCCAGATCCTCAGCCAGATCTGGGCCGACATCATAAAGCGTCCCTACATCACCATCGGCATGGTCGCCTTCGTACTGATGATCCCGCTGGCGGTGACCTCCAACAATCTCTCCGTGCGCAGGCTCGGGCCGGCATGGCGTCAGTTGCACAAGCTGGTCTACCCGGCGGCCATCCTCGGGGCGATTCACTTCATCCTGCTGCGCAAGGGCTTCCAGATCGAACCGCTGGTGTACCTCGCGATCATCGCGGTGCTGCTCGGCCTCCGTCTGATCCCCCGCGCCCGCAAGGGGGCAGGGCGGCGGGCGCAGCAAGCCTGACCCGGCGGGGAAGGGGGGGGCCGCGTAAAAGCGCCTGATTCCGGCGGATGACCGGATTTGTCCCTGAGACGCGAGTCGCTCTCCGGTGACTCGCCCGATTCAGGGGGCCAGTCGGGGGCGGTTCACCCGGCGAGTCGCCGCGAGTCACGTATCACTCTGGATGCTTTTGGGGGTAACCCTGTGGATAGCCCAAAATGTGGTGTCCGGTGTCCCGAAAAGCTCACGCGGCTCTTGGGGCCAAATCAGGCGCATCGCTGGCATGGTGAAAAATCCGCCGAATAACATATAGCAAAATCAGTGCGTTGCGGGGTTTGCGAAGAAAATGTGATGCTTTCTGCAAAAAGCCTCTTGCGGGTGCTGGGTGTGAACCGTAAATAGCCCTTCACCGGCGGCGCTGAGGCGCGGGACGGGGCGCCAGACGGGCGGTACGGACGGGAACGGACGGATCGTTACGAGACGCAAGGAAGAAAATCTGAGGTAATGCAGGCGGGGCGCGCCGAGAAGTTAGGGCGCATCTCGTGAGTTTTGTCTCTACGCTCTTTGACATTGATGACAAACTGAAGAG
>NZ_QEHM01000029.1 GCF_003116585.1 Albibacillus kandeliae | reverse complement strand
ATGGCAAAGGCAAAGTTTGAACGGACGAAACCGCACGTCAACATCGGCACGATCGGTCACGTTGACCACGGCAAGACGACGCTGACCGCAGCGATCACCAAGTACTTTGGTGACTTCAAAGCCTACGACCAGATCGACGGCGCGCCGGAAGAGAAAGCCCGCGGCATCACCATCTCGACCGCCCACGTCGAGTACGAGACCGAAGCGCGCCACTACGCGCACGTCGACTGCCCCGGCCACGCCGACTACGTGAAGAACATGATCACCGGCGCGGCGCAGATGGACGGCGCGATCCTGGTTGTGAACGCAGCTGACGGCCCGATGCCGCAGACCCGCGAGCACATCCTGCTGGGCCGCCAGGTCGGCATTCCGGCGATGGTCGTCTACATGAACAAGGTCGACCAGGTGGACGACGAGGAGCTGCTGGAGCTCGTGGAAATGGAAATCCGCGAACTGCTGTCCTCCTACGAGTACCCGGGCGACGACATTCCGGTGGTTCCGGGTTCGGCCCTGGCCGCTCTGGAAGGCCGTGACGAGGAAATCGGCGAGAAGTCGATCCGCGCCCTGCTGGCCGCTGTCGACGAGTACATCCCGACCCCCGAGCGCGCTGTCGACCAGCCGTTCCTGATGCCGATCGAAGACGTGTTCTCGATCTCGGGCCGCGGCACCGTTGTGACCGGCCGTATCGAGCGTGGCGTGATCAACGTCGGCGACGAAATCGAGATCGTCGGCATCAAGGACACCAAGAAAACCACCTGCACCGGCGTGGAAATGTTCCGCAAGCTGCTGGACCGTGGGGAAGCCGGCGACAACATCGGCGCGCTGCTGCGCGGCGTTGACCGTGAAGGCGTCGAGCGTGGCCAGGTTCTCTGCAAGCCGGGCTCGGTGACTCCGCACACCAAGTTCGAAGCCGAAGCCTACATCCTGACCAAGGAAGAAGGCGGCCGTCACACCCCGTTCTTCGCGAACTACCGTCCGCAGTTCTACTTCCGGACCACCGACGTGACCGGGACCGTGACGCTGGCCGAAGGCACCGAAATGGTGATGCCGGGCGACAACGTCTCCTTCGGCGTCGAGCTGATCGCACCGATCGCCATGGAAAACGGCCTCCGCTTCGCAATCCGCGAAGGCGGCCGCACCGTGGGCGCCGGCGTGGTGTCGAAAATCGTCGAGT
>NZ_QEHM01000028.1 GCF_003116585.1 Albibacillus kandeliae | reverse complement strand
TGACCTGCCCCCTGCCGGTCCCTCATTCATAACGAGAGTCTGCAGGTTGGGTTTGGGTATTCTGGTTCCCGATCTGGCGCAAGCTCGCCGGGCGCGGAGCCCTCAAGCTGCTCAAGCGCTCGGCGGGCGTGCAGCGGTGTTTGATTGCCAAGTGATGAGTGCGGCCTGACCGTGTTGTAATCGTAGCGCCACAGCGCCAGCTTGCGGCGCGCATCGTCCAGGCTGTCAAAGATCTCCTCATTGAGAAGCTCATCCCTGAGACTGCCATTGAACGATTCGATGAACGCGTTCTGTTGGGGCTTGCCCGGATCGATGTAGTGCCATGGCACCTCGTTCTCGTCGGCCCATTTCAGGATCGCCCGACTGGTCAACTCAGTCCCGTTATCGCTGACAATACAACCTGGCTTGCCGTAGACCCGGATCAGGGCGCTCAGCTCTCGGGCAACCCGTGCGCCGGATAGACTGGTGTCTGCGACAAGACACAGGGACTCCCGCGTGCAGTCGTCGATCACGGCGAGGATCCGGAACTTTCTCGACGAGCCGAAGCTGTCGGACACGAAGTCCAACGACCAGCGCGCGTTGGGACAGGTGGCGACCGGCATCGGTGTCCTGGTGCCACGCGCCCGTTTCCGGCCTCGCCGTCGCTTCACTGACAGCCCTTCCTCGCGGTAGATGCGATAGAGCTTCTTGTGGTTCATGCTCATGCCCTTGCGCTCCAGCAGGACACCGATCCGGCGATACCCGAAACGACGCCGCGTTCCAGCGATCTCCTGCATCTCCTTGCGGATCTCGGCGCAGTCCGGCGGGCGTTCACGCCGGACCGTCTTGGGATCGACACCGACAAGCCTGCAGGCCCGGCGCTGCGAGATGTCATGATCCCGCATCACCCGGAGCGCCGCGTCTCGCCGCTTCATCAGTGTCGTCAGCTCTTTCCCAGCAGGTCCTTCAGCACGACGTTGTCCAGCATGGTGTCGGCCAGCAAACGCTTGAGTTTGGCGTTCTCGTCTTCCAGCGCCTTCAGCCTCGCGGCCTCCGACACCTCCATGCCCCCATACTTGGACTTCAACTTGTAAAAAGTCGCCGTGCTGAGGCCGTGCCTGCGACACACCTCCGCAGTCGGCATCCCGGCCTCCTGCTCCTTAATCATCCCGATTATCTGCGCCTCGGTGAAACGGCTCTTTCGCATTCGTCTGCTCCTTCAGTGTTGGCGCAGACTCTACACTACGATGAGGGATTTCGCGGGGGGCAGGTCA
>NZ_QEHM01000027.1 GCF_003116585.1 Albibacillus kandeliae | reverse complement strand
GCCGCCGCCTCGCGCGCCGCCTTCGCCAGCTCGTAATACTTGTTCGCCGCCTCGATCGCCGCCTGCCCCGAGCTCGGCGCGGCATCCGTGTGGAAGATCGCCATTTCCCCGTTGAGCGCCGCCAGCGCCTCGGCCGCCTCCTTCGCGCGCGCCTCGGCCGTCTTGCTCTTCTCCCCGAAGACCAGCAGGTACGTCCCCGCCGCCGCCGCCAGCCCCGCCAGAACGCCCCAGGGCCCGGTCGCGGCCCACATGGCGACCCCGACCGCCCGCGCCGCCACCGCGATGCCGACGAGCCCCTGCACCACCGGGGCCGAGAGCTTGAGGACGAGACCGAGACCGAGGGTCACCGGCCCGATGGCCGCCGCCGCCGTGGCGAGCCCCGCCGCCCAACGCTTCGCGCCCTCATCGAGCGCGGCGAACCATTCCGCGATGGCCGCGCCCTTGTCGGCGAGATCCTCCAAGAGCGGCGCCAGCGCGACGGTCACCTGGTTGGCAAGCCCCCGGCTCACCAGCCCCAGCCGCGAGATCGCGTCATTGGTAATCTCGATCTGGTCCGCGTCCACCTCCGAGACCGCAACCCCGAAGCGGCGCACGTCCTCGCTCGCGGTCTTGAGCGTGGCGCTGTCGATCCGGGTGAAGATCAGCCCCGCGCGGCTGCCGAAGAGATCGGAGGCCACCGCCGCCCGCTCCGCCTCCGGCACGTATTGCGCGAGCGCCCCCTGCACGGCCGCGAGGCGCTCATCGAGCGGCAAGGCCTGCAGCGCCGAGGCACTGAGGTGCAGCCGCGTCAGCGCCTTGGCCGCCGCCCCCGTGCCGCCCGCCGCCTGGCTGAGCCGCTTGGTCATCTGGATGGTGGCCTGCTGCACCTCGCCCATCGAGACGCCCGAGAGGTCGGCCGCACGCTCCAGCACCTGCATCGAGCGGACCGTGGTCCCGAGCGACTGCGCCATTTTGGCCTGCGCATCGATCACCTTGAGGCTCGACTTCACGGCGATGGTGGCCGCCCCGACCATGGGTAGGGTCAGGCCGAGCGACATGCGCCGCCCGGCCGTTTCCATGCTCTTGCCAAGGCGCACCATTCGGCGCTCCAGGTCGCCCATGCTCGCCTTCGAGCGCTTCGCGCCGCTCTCGAAGGCCGCTGAATCAAGCGAGAGAACGCCCCGGAGAGCGCCGATGATCGCGGACATTTACCGCCCCTTTTTCTTGCCCTGGAAGTGCATCCCCATGAACACCGCGCGCAGCTGCTCCAGCTCGTGCGTCTTGTTCCGTGGGGCCTCGTTTGCCTTCGACTTCACAGCCTTGGTGAAGTCCGGCATTTTCTTCGGATCGTGGAACGCGAACTGCGTCAGCACGCCCAGCTCCTGGTTCAACACCCGGCGCGCCTCGACCTCCGTATCCTTGGCCTTGATCCGTGCCCGGGTGATCAGGTCGTATTCCCGCAAGCTGACTGCCCAGAACTCGAGGTGGTGCAAGCCGAGCTCGCACCACCCAGAGAGCAGCCGCTCCCAGTCTACCCGGCCGGGCTCTCGACGTTTCCCACCGGGTCCTTGGGAGTATCGCCCTCGGTCTCCGCCGCCCCGGCCGCCGCATCGAGCACCGGGAAGGCCTTGCGCATGGCATCGGCGAGGTAGATCGCCGCCGCGTTGGCACCGCCGAGCTGGTCGAGGACGTCCATCGCCTCCTCCACCTCGACGCCTGCCCCATCGTTGAGACAGGCCGCCCAGGCGGCGCTGACCAGCTTCACGCCACCGGCGCCCGAGATCAGCTGGTCGAGGATCTCCCCGATCGGCTTGCCCTGCTCTTCCTCGAGGCGCACCTGCGCGCGCGTCGAGACCTTCAGCTTGTGGGTCTTCTTGCCCACCTTCACGGAAACGGTGCTGATCATACGACCGGATCACCCTTGGTCCACGAGACCTGGCCGGTCGGGCGGAGTTTGAGGTCGGTCATCAGGTCGCCGTCCACGTCCAGCGACGGGATCGAGGGATTGACGAAGGCCCGGTATTCGAAGGTGTCGCCGGTCAGCTGGTCGCCCGGCACCGCCGGCAGCACCACCTGGAAGTAGACCGGAACCTGCGACTCCTTGAACGCCAGCGCCTGCTCGTAGAGCGCCGCCGAGTAGAAGCAGCTGAGCGTCAGCTCGCTGATATCGGTGAGGCCGACGCCGTATTCCTTGCTCCGCCCCGGGCTGTCGAGCGACGTGCGATCGCGGTATTCTTGGGTTTCTTCCGGGATCCCGACCGTCTTGCAGCCCGGGATCTCGGCCCAGGTTGCGCCGTCGTCCGACCAGTTGATGGTGCAGAGATCGCCGGCAATGACCTTGTCTGCCATTCCTTCATCCTTTCAAGATTGTGAGAGAGAGCCG
>NZ_QEHM01000026.1 GCF_003116585.1 Albibacillus kandeliae | reverse complement strand
AGCGCGGTCACGTGCTCGGAGAGGGCCGTGGTCGCAAGCCACCTGTCGGCCGCCGTCAGGTCATCACGCCGGATGATGAAGTCCAGCGTGGTCTCAATCCCTGCCTCGGCCTGCTGCACCAGCTTCCGGAGCCAAGCCGGGGCCGTGTCCGAGAGCGCCACGGCCACGTCGAGACGGCCCACCAGGTCATCGTAGCTGAACGCCTCCGCCTCGGAGATCGCCGCCTCCAGCGCGCCGAGCGCGGACTCGAAGGCGCTCACTGTTCCGTCCCAGTCCGAGGCCATGGCCTCGATGCTCTCGCCGAGCGCGCTGACCTCCTCGCGGGTCAGCCCTTCGAGTTGCAGGAAGTTGCCGAGGCTGGTCAGCACCTCGATCTGGCGCTCGTAGAGCCCCGCCAGCACGTCGCTGTTCGCGCCTTCGAGATCCGCGATACCGGCGGCAAAGGCGACCTGCCCCTGCACCGCGGCCGCGATCCGGCGATACTCCTGCGCCGAGGTGGCCGTCTGCTGCGCGCTCCTGAGATAGGCGCGCGCCAGCTCGGGAATGCTCTGCGCCGCCTCGACGTCACCGCCGCGCGCCGCCTCGACCGCCTGCTGCAGGCGCGCCTCCTGCGCCGCCGTGGTCTGCGCCCGGCTGGCCCCGGTCAGGTCGGAGTTCAGGAGGTCGCCCATGAAGCCCCGGAGCGTGGTCGCGGTCCGGTACCAGAGGCTGGCCGCCTCGCGTGCATCCGCCGCGAGGGTCCGCGCCGTCTCGACCTGGTCGCCGATCTCGCCGCCGATCTCGCCCAGCAACCCGCTCATCGCCGCCGTGTAGCTCGCGACCGTGGGCAAGAGCTCATTCATGGCCCCCGAGAGCTGCAGCACCCCCGCATAGAGAGCGCGCCCCGCCTCGGTGGTCAGATCGATCCCCTCGACCAGGTCGCGGAACCCATCCCGGCTCTGCGGCATCTTGAGACCGAGATCGGCGAACTGGTCCCCGAGCCGGCGGGTCAGCGTCTCGACCTGCTCGGCCTCGGAGTAGAAGCCGGTGAAGTAGGTATTGACCGCCGACGCCATGGTCTCGGCATCACCGAACTGCGCCACCAGGTCGGCGGCCGCATCCGCGCTCCGGAGCGAGACCTTAAAGAGCTCATCGCCCAGCAGGTCCATCGCGTCGTTGACCGCGAGCAGGCCCGAGGACAGCCGCGTCATGGTCTCGAGCGCCGTCTCGCTGGTCTCGGACCACTTGTCCGTTGTCAGGATCAGCTCGGCCATGCCCTCGGCCGACCTGGTGATCTGCTTCTGCAGCGCCTCCTGGATCTGCTCTGCCGTCTTGCCATTGGTCCAGATCTTGAACTGCGCCCCGGTGAAGCCCTCGATCGCCTCCGCACTCAGGCCGAGCGCGCCTGCCATCTCGACCAGGTCCGAGGTCACGCCCGACATGCTGTCATCGAGCAGGAGTTGCAGATCCGCGTCGAGGGGCTTGTAATTGGTCTTGTCCGACCGGAACCAGCCACCCTTGTAGAAGTCGAACTGCGCGCCCGAGAAGCCATCAGAGCCGAGCGAGCCGGAGATACCAGAGCCGGCATACTTCCGGGAAAAGGCCTTCGAGAGCAGCGCCACGCCGCCAAGTACCAGCCCCAGCGCCGGGAGCGCCGCCCCGATGGCCCCGAGACCCCCGACCGAGCCGCTGAGCAGTCCGCCGAGATTGGCGAAGCTGGCCCCGAGGCCACCGCCCGAGAGAATGCCGCCGACGCCGGACCCGATGCCCGAGAGCAAGCCGCCACCGCTCACCACGCCGCCCGCCGCGTTGCCGAGGACACCGCCCAGCAGTCCGCCCCCGCTGCTGCCGACCGCCGTCCCGGCCGCGCTTGCCGCCGTTCCTAATCCCGTGGCCGAGATCCCGAGGACCAGCTGCAGCTTGTTGCGTGCGAAGGTCGCGGCAAGATCGGCGAGCCCCTGCCGTGCCGTGCTCTTCAGGCCGTCCCAGAGGTTCTCGAACTGGCGGAATCCCCCGGCCACCCAATCCCCGAAGGAGCGCGCCACCCCGTCAACGGCCGAGGTCACCGTGGTGTCCATGGCATCGGCCAGGCCGAGCGCCTCATCCTTGGCCCCGGCCATGGCTTTGCCGAGCGACCCCGTCGCCTCGATCGAGACATCCACGCTGTCGTTGAGCTTGTCCTCGGCCTTCGCCGCCTTGCCGAGCGTCGCCATGACTTCCTTGGCCGTCTGGTTGCGCCGCCGGTCGGCCTCGGCCAGCGCCGCCTCCGCCTGGATCAGCGCCCGCTGTCCCGCGCTCAGCCGCTCCGAGGCGATGGCCTTTTCCTTGTCCGAGAGCTCCCGCAGGTTCCCGTTCCGGATCATCGACTGGTAACGGGCGTTCTCGGCCGTCAGGTGCGCGAGCTCCGCCGCCGCCGCCTCGCGCGCCGCCTTCGCCAGCTCGTAATACTTGTTCGCCGCCTCGATCGCCGCCTGCCCCGAGCTCGGCGCGGCATCCGTGTGGAAGATCGCCATTTCCCCGTTGAGCGC
>NZ_QEHM01000025.1 GCF_003116585.1 Albibacillus kandeliae | reverse complement strand
GAGATAGTTGTTCGAGACCTCTACCTCGCTGCCGATGACCCGGAGCGCTGCTAGCTTCATCGCCTTCTTCGTTCTGCTGGGGAGGGTCAGATAGCAAATGTCTGATACGGTCTAACCATGATGATTCCTCAGGAAGTGATACAGGCAGTTTGCTCGTTTGCATCGGGAGAAGATCGGTTTGCTGATCTGGGCACCAATGCCGTTGAGAAGACCTATAAATGGTCCATCCCCCAGAGTGCAGAAGCCTTGGTTGGCCCTCTTGAAGGTGGCTCCTTATTCGCTCGTACCCTAGACCTGAAACGCAAACTCTGGGCGCTTTGGCTGAGCGATCCCAACCAAAGAGAGAAGATCACAGAATTTATCGTTGCAGACTGGGGAGGTGTTCGGGGAAACAGGGAGGCTACCCTGAAGAGGCACCGTGAACGTGCGGAAGGAGCCGATCACAGTGCTCCATTCGCCGGGGTCTCCAGCTATTCGAAGATCCTGTCCTTGGTTGATCCCGAGCGCTATGCCATCCTGGATGCCCGGGTAGTCGTCGCGCTTAACGCTATCCAGGTTCTTGCAGGGACGAGTGACGGATTGGCTTTCCCCTACATTGCTGGCCGGAACAACATCACGGGCAACCAGCGAAAGAAACGTGGTTTCGCCATGTGTCCAAGGTACTCCGTGGGAACGCTCGTCCAAGTCAGGGGATGGCAACGAGTAGAACGCCCTCGCGCCTATCATGTTTACACTGACCTTCTTTGCCGGTGCCGAGCTCAGAGCTCAGCCGTGCCTAGCCTTTTCCAACTGGAAATGGCCCTGTTTTCGCAGGCCGAGGCCCTCGCTTTACGCGTAGAGCCGACGCTAAAGTCCCAGGCGTGCCAAGCCTCCCAGAGAAAAACTTCTTCTTTCGACGCGAAGTTCCCTTGACGATGCACCGTAGCATCCCTAAGTGCAGCAGTCCGAAGCCGCCCGCACACGTGGGCACCATGATCAGCGTCTAGAGGCGCTATAGCGGGTTGGTCCGCTATGAGGTTCCGCAAGAGCCTCAACTTTTTTCCAATCAAAACAAAACCACCGGTCGAAGTGTATCTCGCCGTCAGCGTTGTCTGCTGTTCGCGAAGCACTTGGGCCATTCATTCCGCCCGCGCATTCCGTGGGCTGGAAGCCAATAGGTTTGAAGGAAAGGACCACATGGCTCATGGTAAGAACGGACGCTGGCACGATCCTCGAGCAATCGCAGATCACAAATCCTCGCTATTCCAAGCCTCTCGATGTGCATCGTTACTGCGAGCACCCCGAGGCAAGAAAACTCATCAGGTCTATCTGGGAGGACTGCTTTGGTGCACCCTCGGAAGCCAATACGCGCAAAGGTGGGGTCAAGCCGAAGGCCAGCAGCCTTACCCAGCTTGGCACGACTATCACTGACCTCTATGCGGCTTGGTCAACTGACCCAGAGCTCTCCCTCGGCGTCGCGATGAACAATGCGGCGTGGGATACCGGCTCCAGATACAACAAGATTGGTCTATCCCGGCAGACGCCAACGATTATCCGCTGCCTCCAAGAGAATGGGTACATTGATCTTTCTCCGGGGAGTTATGCAGGGCCTGGAGCAGCAACAAATCGTATCACCCGCATCCGCGCTGCCGAGCGGCTTCGTGCGTTGTTTCGGGAGGTCAAGTTCGGCCCTCAGCACTTGCTCACCCATCCGGGCAAGGAGTGCATCATCATGCGCGGGTCGGAGAGGTCGGAAAGGAACCTGGAATACGAGGACACCTCCGAGGCCCGTAGGATGCGAGAAGACCTCACGGCCTATAACCAACTGCTTCAGAGGACCTTCATCGACGTGCCGGACCAAGAACTGCCCTTCATCGAGAGGCCAATCAAGTCCGGTGCCAAGCGAGGCGAGGTGACGAGGCAGTCAGTCTGCGGGATGGATAACTTCGTTCACAGGGTCTTCAACCGCGAGGACTGGCGCTGTGGGGGACGGTTCTATGGTGGTTGGTGGCAGAACTGCGGATCGGAGTACCGGAAGCGCATTCATATCAACGACGAGCCGACGGTGGAGGTCGACTATCGAGCGTTGCACGTAGCTATTCTGGCCGCCAAGCAGGGCATCAAGCTGGAAGGAGATCCCTACGAACTGGAAGCGGGAGTGGTTGAAGGTCTGGAAGCCGATGAGCAGCGCAGGTTGGTGAAGCTGCTTACCCTAGTCGCGCTCAATGCCCCTTCCAGGAAGGCAGCTTGCAGTGCGTTCCGGGATCAAGCCCCCACTGGCTCACGTGAAAAGTCGATGACCAATGCCGAGTTGGGGCGTGTCCTTTATGCGGTGGTGGAACGACATCCCTTCCTTCGAGATGGTCTGTGTTCAGATCAAGGGATTCACCTCATGAACACCGATAGCCGGATAGCCGCGTTGGTCCTTCGTTCCTTCACTCGTAGAGGCATCCCGGTTCTTTGCATCCACGATAGCTTCATCATCGGGTATTCGAAGGCGATCCTGCTCAAGCGTGCGATGAAGCTAGCAGCGCTCCGGGTCATCGGCAGCGAGGTAGAGGTCTCGAACAACTATCTC
>NZ_QEHM01000024.1 GCF_003116585.1 Albibacillus kandeliae | reverse complement strand
TTGGCAATGAAGACCGCCGGGAACGTCCAGCCGATTGGCGCGCTTCGATAGGGGTCGGCGAAGGTGCCGGCACCTGCCGACAGGATGGAGCCAAGATTCATCCGGTACCAGCAGAGCTGCGTTCCATCAGCAAAGCGGACGTAGTCGCCATTCGCATTGGTGCCGCGCTCGATGATCGCGCCCGCGCCCCCGTTGACCGCCGTTCCCGCCCAGGTCGAGGCCAGCACCGTGGTGAACTTCCCGGCCGCCGGCGTGGTGAGCCCGATGGTGGTGTCGTTCAGCGTCCCGCCGACCACCGTGCTGTTGGCTTCGAGGAAGGCGGCGAAGGCGAGGAACTCGTCGCGGTACGTGCCGGCCATGAACTGGAACACGGCATACATCTTGGCGTCGAAGTCAGCCTCCGGCGCGCTGCGCGACGGGATATCCGGCCACTCGGAGAAGGTTGGAAGGGGCATGCGCGATCGATCCTACTTGATGGTTTTCATGACGAGGGTGAAGACGGAGTCCCCGGCCGCATCGAGCGGCTGGGTGTGATCATCGACAAAGCCGAGGCCCTCGACCCCGAAGTTGCTCTCGCCGAGGGAGGTCCCGTAGAAGGCCGTCACCAGCCCATCGACCTCGGCGACCAGGTCCATGACGCGCGGGCCCTGCACCGTGGGCACCCGGATCGGGATGGTCAGCTTGCGGGTCGAGCCACGCTTGACGAGGATCTCGTCGCCGAAGTCGTCGTATTCCTTGCGGCTGTGGCTGACGTGCTGGATCTCGACCCCGTCCATGACCGTGCCGAGCAGGTAGTTGCGGCCGAGCACGATATGACCGACCTCGGCCGTCGCCCCGGGCGCGGAGATCGTGATGTTGACCTCGTGCCCGGTGTAGCCCGGAAAGCCGTTCAGCACCTTCTGGCGCGCGTAGGTCACGCCGCCAAAGAACCAGGTATACATGCTGACCACGTTGCTCGTGTCGGACATGGGAAAGGTCTCGTCGTAGATCACCGTCGTGCCGTCGAGCACCTCGATCCGTACCGCGCCGGCGGTCAGGCCGAAGAAGGAGATCGCGTCGCAATCCTGCGTCGGCACGATGGTGTAGGTGATCTGATCCGCCCGTGTGGCCTTGCTCTCGCGCCCGTTGTCGAAGGCGCGCCAGCGGTTCGTGGCGCGCAGCTCGAGCCACCAGGTCGCATCATCGCTGGTCGGGTCGTTGCCGATGTTGCCCGCCTGCATGCTCTCGTAGATCTTGTGGGTCGCGGTCGAGATCACCAGCGCGCCCTGCGCATAGGTCTCCCCCGCGCTCCAGCTGGGATAATCGTCCTCCGGAATGTTCGAGGCCATGAGCTCGGCATCGGTGACCGCCATCGGCGAGAGAATGTTGAAGTCCATCAGGCGCGCACCTCCGGCTGGCCGTCCTCGTCCCAGGCTTCGAGCAGCTGGGCCGTCTTCTTCACGTGGAGCTCCTGGCGCTGAGCGAGCACCGCCTGCTGGCGGGTCAGTGTCTCCAGCCGCGCGTTCACCTGGTCGAGCGCTCGCACCACCGGCCGGTTGTCGAGCATGGCGACGGAGTCGGAATGGCTCACCACCCGCGAGGGTCCGGTGTTCTCCAGCTCCCAGCCGCGCTCACCGACCAGGCGCCAGCCGCCCGTATGCACCCCGCCCGAGGCGAAGGCAGGGATACCGCCGAGGTTGCGGATCTGCGCGCGCAGGGACTCGATGCGCGCCGCCGCGTTGCTCACCTTGCTGTTGGCCGCCTCGAAGATCGCGGCGGCCGTCTCGGTCCCGAACTCTTCCTTGAGCGCCGCCTTGAAGGCCGTGATGCCCTGCGCGGTGCCGCTGTAGTAATCGAAGGAGGGCGAGATCAGCCCGGCCGCGTCGAGACTGACCGACCCGTCCTGCCCGGTCAGCGCGACGCCGTAGGCCGCGCGCAGGGCGTTGAAGCGCTCGAGCGTCTCCGCGCCGGCGGCGGTGGCGTTCTTGCCGACGAGGGTCTCTCCCTTGACCTGCAGCGCCGCGATCCGGGTCTCGGTCGCCCGCGCCTCCCGATCCGCGTTCACCGCGTCCCGGAGCTGCCCCAGCATGTCGTGAAGCCGGGAAAGCGGCTGCTCCAGCCGGGTCGTGCTGTCCGAGAGATCGCCGAAGAGCGTCTCGAAGGCGGCATCGGGGGTAAAGCTCAGCCCCCCGTCGAAGGTGATCTTGCCGTTGCCCGTGGTGCCGACGAGGCTCTGCAGCCTGGAGAGCGCCTCGAGGGTGTTCCGCCCGGTGTTGGTCAGCGCCAGGTTCACGCGCCGCGAGAGCGTGGCGGAGCGGGTCAGAACCAGCGTCCGGGTCTCCCCGTCGAGGTCCCGGCCGAGCTCCAGCGTCAGGTTGCGCCGCAGGTCTCCCGAGGTCTCCAGCACCAGCTTGCGCGTCTGCCGGTCGAGATCGTTGCGCAGCACGAAGTCGAGCGCGGTCACGTGCTCGGAGAGGGCCGTGGTCGCAAGCCACCTGTCGGCCGCCGTCAGGTCATCACGCCGGATGATGAAGTCCAGCGTGGTCTCAATCCCTGCCTCGGCCTGCTGCACCAGCTTCC
>NZ_QEHM01000023.1 GCF_003116585.1 Albibacillus kandeliae | reverse complement strand
TTCAGGATCTGCAGCTTCAGCCGCTCGTAGCGCTTGCGCTCGCGCGCCATCTCGGTGGCCTCGATGTAGCGCTGCCGCCGCCCGAGCGCCTTCACCGACATCTCCTGCACCACCGGGTGCGCCCAGCGGATCTCGCCGGCGCAGTTGCAGAGCTCCCACTTGTGCAGCGGCGTGATCTCGCGCTTCAGCAGGCTCTGCCAATGCGCCAGGTCCAGCCCCAGCAGCCGCGACAGCAGCCGGTCATCGGTCGGCAGGGTCCCGACCGGCGCCTCGTTCTGGGCCACCATGAAGAGGTCGAAGCCGTAGGCGCGCACCTCCGGGTCTGCCAGCAGGCGGAAGCTGCTGGTGAGCCAGCGGTTGTGGTGGAACTCGACGAAGTAGTGGCTCTCGAGCCGCTCGCCGGGCTCGATCGGGTAATCCGGGATCGCGCCGATATCGACCGCGCGCAGCGTGGCCTTCGGCGCCTCGTTCTGGGCGCGGCCTGCGCGCTCGGGGCTCTCGGGGGACCCGGCCATCATTGCAGTCCTCTCGAAAGGGTGGCCTCATCGACCCCGTCGAAGGCCGCTGCGCTGGCAACATGACTCGCGCGGGCGAAGTCCCAGCTGATGCGGGTGAAGCCGTGGGCGGCGTTAGATGTATGGTGTGGATCGCCACCGACTTGGCGTGCGGCCCGCCACGCCCGGAGGCCACCGTCGGCGCGGCCGGGGTCGGCTGGGAGCATGGCTGTCCGGTCGACAGAAGATGTCCTTCGGGATGGGGCGGACATGAGGGAAGATCGGACAGCATCAGTGCGCCTGATCTCTTCCGAACCCGTACACGGGGCGATCAGCAGGGTGATGGTCTCTGGTCCCCGCAGGCCGAGGCAGAGGCGAATGTCATCACCGACCCGCGCATGGGGCATCGGGCTGTTGGGCCAGACCACCGCGGTGATCTCGCCCGCGAGGATCGCGCCCACGAGGTTCGGCTGCACGTCATAGGCAATCATCCCTCAGCGCCTCCGGCCTCCGGTTCGTCCCAGGGCATCGCCGGCAGCGTTACCCATTCGCTCGAGGCTACCAGGCTCGAATGGCTGATTGCCGTCGGAACCCGCACCGAGACCCGGCCCGGCCGCGCACCCGCCACGCGCGGGAACTGCGCCCGCCCGAGGGAGGACTTGGCGATCACCGCCGTCCCCGGTGCCTGGCAGAGCGGCTTCCTCAGCGGCGGGCGCCCCAGCAGGTCGATCTCATCGGCCATGAACGGGGCTCCTGTTGCTCGACTGGTATTCTAAGACGATTGCGGGACGCGCGCCCTGCCCCGGTTCCATCACGCGGCCCTCTGGACGGCATCGGCGAAGAAGGCCGGGGCCTCAGGGTCGGTCAGCAGGACGAGCAGCGCGATATGGCTCGCAGGCGCCGTCACCGCGCCCCACCAGTTCAGCGCCGTCTGGAAGCTCACGTCGCAGAACAGCGCCACCTCCCGCGGGCTGGCAAAGCGCGCATGGAAGTAGGCCGACCAGAGTTCGGCAGCATGCACCTTCAGCCCGTATGGCTCAAACCGGTTAGAGCAAGACCTTTGCGACCCGCCCTGCGCAGCCTCCCCGCATGGAACCCCATTGTTCACGATCAGCGTCAGACGAGGCCGCATCATGCCGCCGCCTCCGTCTCGCTTCCGCGCTCTCCCGCCGGCGGCGGGTTCTTCGCCATGTAGGTCCGGATCTTGTCGAGCGTCCGTTGCGTCGGGCTGCTCTCATCGCGCTCCCAGCGCGCCCAGGTCAGGCCGCCCCCGGCGCCCGCCTTCTGAACGATCGTCGAGGGCTTCACCCCCACCCCTGCCGCGTAAGCGCGGACTTCTGCCATGAACTGCTCCATGACCGACGGTTAGTCTTTTCGGACTACATCAGTCAACGTCTTTTTATCCCATAGCGTCATCGAGCTATTAGTAAGAAAATACTAGCATGGCAGACCGAACATTCGCCGAACGCTTGCGTGCGGCCATAGATGCAGATCCGAAGCTGACTGAAGCTGGCCTGGCTGTGAAGGCTGGGTTGAGCAACAGTGTAGTTCGAAAAATCCTAGCCGGAAATACGCAGAACCCGCGTGTCGATACGGCGAGGAAAATCTGCGCCGCCCTCGGGACGACGCTTGAAGAGTTTATGAGCAATGCTCAGACAGAAGAAGAGAAGGAAATTGTTCGCTTAGTAGCCCGGCTGCCCGAGCACCTGCGCCAACAGCTTCTAGGCTATGGACGAGGTCTTGCTGCGTCTTGGGATCAGGCTCAGCCAGAATCCGACGTAGACAAAGAATAATTTCGCGATCTGTCATTGGTAGTCCTTCCTGCCCCACCCCGCCGCAGGAAGAAAACCCAAATGCTGTCAATAACTTGTCAAAATATTGAGTGCTATCCAGGCATTGCGGGAACGGCTACGCCAGACGGTTTCTGTTTCAATCTTTTTTGTCCTGCCGAGGTCATCCGAAAAGAACGGACCCCGCAAATCCGGCTCTTCTAGAAAAGCACCTAAACAGCTACCAACTATTTACGTTTACGCTCACAGTCGGGTCTGTAGCTGGGAGACCTAGTTGGCCTCCGGGAAGTAAGTTCTACGGCCGAGGGTCTGTTTCTTCGACGTACGCGCGACTGAAGGGGCGACACTGTGTCCCGCTTGGGCAAGCTACGATCCAAACCCAAAATCCTAGACTTTTCACGCCGACATGCATTCGCCTTCAAAGGTTCGGAAACCATCGTTGAAGGCTTAGCCTGAATCAGACCTCGCGGGTGATATGGTCTTTTCGGACTACATCAGTATTGACATAGTCTTTTTAGACTAGTTATGTGATCCCCATCAACCTGATGGAGGATTGAATGCAAGACGACAGGAAAGCGGTGCTGAGCGATGCGCGTCACGTGGCGCTCACGCCCGAGGATTACCTCGATGACCCGGCCCAGTTCGTGGCCGCCTGGGCCGCCATGAAGGCCGGGCGCGGACAGGGCTTCGACCCGGCCCGGCTGCGCCCCATGCACATCATCGTTCCGCCCGGCCCCGCGCCGGAGC
>NZ_QEHM01000022.1 GCF_003116585.1 Albibacillus kandeliae | reverse complement strand
CGCTGCTGCGCGGCGTTGACCGTGAAGGCGTCGAGCGTGGCCAGGTTCTCTGCAAGCCGGGCTCGGTGACTCCGCACACCAAGTTCGAAGCCGAAGCCTACATCCTGACCAAGGAAGAAGGCGGCCGCCACACCCCGTTCTTCGCGAACTACCGTCCGCAGTTCTACTTCCGGACCACCGACGTGACCGGGACCGTGACGCTGGCCGAAGGCACCGAGATGGTGATGCCGGGCGACAACGTCTCCTTCGGCGTCGAACTGATCGCACCGATCGCCATGGAAAACGGCCTCCGCTTCGCAATCCGCGAAGGCGGCCGCACCGTGGGCGCCGGCGTGGTGTCGAAAATCGTCGAGTGATCCACGGATCATTCTGACCGGAAGGGCCGCCCCATCGGGCGGCCCTTTTGGTTTGGGCACAATACCTTCTCCGATCCGTTGTAGGGCGCTCGCGCGACCGCCCGGCGTTCGATCAAGCCACGCGACCGATCTAACGCATGCGGCGCCTTCAGTGTTGCCTTGCGCGCCTGCATCGCCCTAGGCTGGCCTCCGGTCCAGTTGGGGGGAGCCGATGCGGCGCCAAGCGGTGACAGCTCTGGTCATGTCGGCCCTGATGTCGGGGACAGTCTCGGCGCGCGAGGCGCAGATCGGCGCACAGCATACCTATGTCACCGCCTGCCTTGCCGACGAGGAGCCCGCGGACCGCATGGTCTCCATCTGCGAACGCGCGCTCGACCAGCCCGATGCGTCGCTCCGCCAGCGGCTCGACGTCATGGAGACGCTGGCCTGGGCGCACTACCACCTCGACGACGAGGCGCGGGCGCGCAGCCTCTTCGTCGAGATACTCGCCATCGACCCGGACTCCGAAGACGGGTTGAGCGGGCTTGGCTGGCTCGCCATCGAATCTCAGGACTACGGGGTGGCGCGGGACTACTTCGAGCGCGCCATGAACCGGTCGCCCAACGCCGAGGTGCAGGCCGGGCTCGCCATGAGCCGGTACTGGGGCAACGACATCGGTTCGCGCGACGCCTTGCACGGGCTCGAGGCGGCGCTGGCCATTGATCCGAACTACCTCTGGGCCATGGTCCGCAAGGGATGGGTCCTGACCGATCTCGACCGCCTGGACGAGGCGGCCGCCGCCTTCCGCTTTGTCATCAAGCGCGAACCGGACAACGAATCCGCCCTCTATGGCATGGCCTTCGTGGAGAGCGAGCGCGACAACTGGACAACCGCCCTGAGCTTCGTGGACCGGGCACTGGAGGAAGACCCGGACTACGTGAGCGCTCTCTCGCGGCGGTCGCTGATCCTCTTCTACCTCGACCGCAACAAGGAGGCGCTGCGCGACGCCGAGAAGGTCATCGCGCTCGCCCCTGACCGGGCCGATGGCTACGTGCGAAAGGCGCGCGCGCTCTCGTCGCTCGGTCGCCGCGTCAAGGGCTTCGAAGTCCTGAAAGAAGCCGAGGCGCGGGTCGGTTACTCAAGCTTTCTCGTCTACTGGCGTGCCTCGCTCCTGCTGGACGAAGGGCGGTCGAGCGAGGCCCTTGAACAGATCGACCGGACCATGGCCGAATCCGAGGCCGATTTTCACGACCACCTCCTGCGCGCCCGCATCGGCCTTGAGCTGAAGGACATCCCGCTCGCGCGCGAGTCGATCGACGCGGCCCTTGCGCTGCGGCCAGAGGACAAGTGGGGCCTCTACTACGACGCGATGGTGATGGCGCAGGAAGATCGCTTTGGCATGGCGGTGCAACAGTTCGGGCAGGCGGTGGAACGGGGGCTGTCGCTGACCAAGCTGGATGAGTTCAACGCGGCGCTGGTGGGGCGGGGCGCCTATGCGACGGCTGTGCTCCTTCGCGCCCGCTACCTGCTCGTCAAGTAGGGCCGGACCCGGTTCGCTTGACCCTCAGACGAGGCCTTTGCCCGGATCGGGCTGGCGCCCGGCGGCGATATCGGCCTCGTCTGTGATCTCGTCCAGCGCCGCTTCGAGTTTCTGCCGCAGCGCCTCTGTCGTTTGCTCGTCCATCTTGCGCGGCACCTCTTGGGTCCACTCCCGGCACAGCAGCACGCCGCGGGTGAAGGGCAGGGGCATCATGAAGCGGTCCCACGAGGGAAAGATCACGCAGCGGCGCGAGGCCCAGGCGAGGACGAAGACCTTCTTGCCGGTCGATCGCGCCCAGACCAGCGGAACGGTGGATGCAATGCGCGCGGGTCCGCGCGGGCCGTCGACGGCGATGCCGATGGTGTAGCCGTCGGCCATGCGGCGCAGCACCTCGCGTGAGAGGGCGACATGGCGCTGGTGGCTGGACATGGGGATGGTGTCGAACCCGAAGAGGCCCAGCGTGCGCCCGACCATGCGCCCGGCGCGGGCGGCGCTGGTGAGCGAGCAGAACTTGCCGAGGTCCTGGTTGAACATGTAGGGCGCCATCATCAGGCGCTGGTGCCAGACGGTGAAGATCACCGGCTCGCCGCGCGCCAGTTCTTCCTCCATCGCCTCGAATCCGCGCACCTCCCAGCGAGACGTTGCATGGGCGAACCGCGTGAAGCCCGCGAACAGCGAGGCGATGCCATGCTGCACTCGGGGGCTGTCGGCGAATTTCTTTCTCAGGCTCACGCGTGGTCGGACCTTTGCTGGCGGCTGGTGCGGTTACAACGCGAATTCCGGTCACAGGCAAGAGGGCAGGCGCATTTCCTCTTGCCCCCCGCCGCGCGCTGTCATAGATCAAGCGCGGCCTTAGGGGTATAGCTCAGTCGGTAGAGCGACGGTCTCCAAAACCGTAGGTCGCGGGTTCGAACCCTGCTGCCCCTGCCATTTCCTTTCAGATACTTACGGCAAATGTTGCCTGACTTGCGTGGCTTGGTTGGGAGCTTAGTTGGGATTTTTCTGCGAAGAAGAATGAGTTTCGAGCTTCCGGATTGCAGATTCTGCGAGCCGCGAATCTCTGCTCAGGTAGTGCGCATCAAGGATAGCGCCGACGTCCTTTAGGCTGTGTCCAGTTATCGTGGCGATCTCGGCTTCCGAGCAGCCCGCAATCGCGAGTCTGGTAACGGCGGTGCCGCGCAGGTCATGAAAAGTCAGGCCGGTCACTTGGGCTTTGGCCACCAGTTTTCTCCACGAAGCGCTGAACCCGTGACTCGTCCAAGGAGCACCGGAAAGCGTTGTAAGGATGGTGTCTCCGTGGCGTGGAGTAGCGTCTAGCTCAGACTTGAGGGGAGCGCCGACAGGTATTACCACCCTGCGGCCAGTCTTGCTTTGTTTCAGGCGGATATGATGCCCGTCATAGCCCTTCCAGGGAAGAGCGATCAGGTCTCCCTGCCGTTGCCCGGTCCAAACGGCCAATAGGTATGCAAGGCGAAATCGTGGGGCAGCAACTCTAAGGAACGCATCTTCATCTTCACTTGTCCAGATCGCGTCGGAGCGGGAAGAGCGATAGAGCTTGCCGGGGCGCTCACATGGGTTTGCGACAATCATGCCTCTGTCAAAGGCCCACGCCAGTATCGATGCAAAGGTCGCAAAAACGTAGTCTGCTTGCCGGCGCGATTTTTGTGCCATCCGATCACGCCAAGCGAGAAATTCTGCCCTTGTTCTACGATCACGCAGGGCATCGAGCGGGAAGTCGCCAAACTCTGTCTCGATTAGGCGTATGTGTTTCACATAATCTTTTCGTGTTCTCGCCGCCAAGTCAGTGAAACGGGGCGAGTCTTGATAGAAGTTCAAGATCGATTGGATGCTTCCGGCAGGCTGCTCAATCTTTGCCTGTACGGCTTCATAATAGGCTGCTTGAAAAACTGGATCACCTGGTTTGCCAGGAAGGCGCGGTCCTCCTTTCCATGCGTAGTAGTAGGTCACTTGCTCGCCACTCGCTAGACGCTTGGTAACTCGGTTTAACCCCTTAAGTCTCACGCGCATTTCTATTGGCTTTCCATGTATCAAACGGGTTTTCACTGTGAGGTGCCGGCTCGGCGCTTATCCTAATCGTACCGGCCTCAGTGACGATCTCGATGACCGCCTTTGGATCGACCGCCCGAGCTGCCTTGATGAAGCGTTTCACCTGAGCTTCGGTGAACGCCACTTTTCGTAGTTGCTTTGTACTTCTAGTTGCTTGTCGAGAAGCGGGTCGTGGGGACTGTGAGTCGGTGGCAATTTTCGATTGTGGCTCGATACGGCTCATCCCTTCAGCTCCCTTCGTGCTTCGCGCCTTGCGAGGGTCATGAGGCGCCCGGTTATGGAGTTGGGTTTGCGGCCGAGCGCGCGTGCGATCGCGGAGACGGTTTCGCCGTCGAGCTCCATCGCGAGCAGGCGACGGTCTTCGTCCTCGGTGAAGCGACGGACCTGGTGGTTGCCGCGGGAGACCACCCTTGGTCCTGGCGCGTGCTCCCGGCTTCGCTGCGCGCGGGGGCTGTCGGCACCCAGCCGCAGGCAATGCCAGTAGACGGCCCCGTAGGAGATCCCGAGGCGTTGCGAGATCGCCGTGTAGGAATGGCCCTCGTCCCGCATGGCTGCGGCGCGATCGAGCAGGCTGTCGGAGTACTTGCGTGTTGGCATGGGTCCTGGTGCTTCCGTGGTGCGTTGTGTGAGGCGAGGGGCTCAGCCCATCCCGAGGGCGGCCATGTAGAGTTCGAGGACGGCCTCGTGCTCTGCGAGCGTGTCGGGGTCCTGCTTGCGGCGCTTGACGAGGGCGCGGAGGGCCGGGGCATTGAAGCCCTCGGCCTTGAGCTCGGCGTAGACCTCCTTGATCTGGCCAGCGATCTCCGCCTTCTCCTGCTCCAGGCGCTCGATGCGCTCGACGAAGGACCGGAGCCGGTCGGCCGTGGCCTGCTCGACCTTGTCGC
>NZ_QEHM01000021.1:2500-5852 GCF_003116585.1 Albibacillus kandeliae | reverse complement strand
TGTTTTGATCGATATAGAGAGAAGGATGTTTACTAGGTCTGGCGATGCCCTACTCTCCCACGTCTTGAGACGCAGTACCATTGGCGCAAAGGCACTTAACTTCCGGGTTCGGAAAGGGACCGGGTGTTTTGCTCTCGCTATGATCACCAGACCGAGTAAACATCCTTTAATTCCAAGTCAGTACACGTTTTGTGTGTATGCTTTTGATTTGGTAGCAGCCGTTGTTTGTGTCTGGCTATTACTGGATCAAATCAAGCCTATCGGGCAATTAGTACTGGTCAACTGAACGCATTGCTGCGCTTACATCTCCAGCCTATCGACGTGGTGGTCTACCACGGCCCTCGGGGATACCTTGTTTTGAGGGGGGCTTCCCGCTTAGATGCCTTCAGCGGTTATCCTGTCCGATCATAGCTACCCTGCACTGCCGTTGGCACGACAACAGGTCCACCAGTGGATCGTTCACCCCGGTCCTCTCGTACTAGGGGCAACTCCTCTCAAGTATCCTACACCCACGGCAGATAGGGACCGAACTGTCTCACGACGTTCTAAACCCAGCTCACGTACCTCTTTAAACGGCGAACAGCCGTACCCTTGGGACCTGCTCCAGCCCCAGGATGAGATGAGCCGACATCGAGGTGCCAAACACTGCCGTCGATATGGACTCTTGGGCAGTATCAGCCTGTTATCCCCGGCGTACCTTTTATCCGTTGAGCGATGGCCCTCCCACTTGGGACCACCGGATCACTATGGCCGTCTTTCGACTCTGCTCGACTTGTCAGTCTTGCAGTCAGGCTGGCTTCTGCCATTGCACTCAACGAGCGATTTCCGACCGCTCTGAGCCAACCTTCGCGCGCCTCCGTTACGCTTTAGGAGGCGACCGCCCCAGTCAAACTACCCGCCACGCAGGGTCCCGGATCCGGATAACGGACCGCGGTTAGACATCAAGCAGAACAAGGGTGGTATCTCAAGGATGGCTCCACAGGAACTGGCGTCCCTGCTTCGAAGCCTACCACCTATCCTGCACATGTTGTGCCTGATGCCAGTGCGAAGCTGTAGTAAAGGTGCACGGGGTCTTTCCGTCTAACCGCGGGAAGCCTGCATCTTGACAGGCAATTCAATTTCGCTGAGTCGATGTTGGAGACAGCGGGGAAGTCGTTACGCCATTCGTGCAGGTCGGAACTTACCCGACAAGGAATTTCGCTACCTTAGGACCGTTATAGTTACGGCCGCCGTTTACCTGGGCTTCAATTCAGAGCTTGCACCCCTCCTTTTAACCTTCAGGCACCGGGCAGGCGTCAGACCCTATACGTCGTCTTTAGACTTCGCAGAGCCCTGTGTTTTTAGTAAACAGTCGCCACCCCCTGGTTTGTGCCCCCAGCCCCTAGTTGCCTAGGAACCGGGCCTCCTTCTCGCGAACTTACGGAGGTATTTTGCCGAGTTCCTTCAACATCGTTCTCTCAAGCGCCTTGGTATTCTCTACCAGTCCACCTGTGTCGGTTTAGGGTACGATCTCATGGAGGGCTATTTCCAGGAACCACTCAGCGGCCCACCCAATCCGATAAGGGTGAACAACAGTCGTGATCCGTCACATCCTCCTGGCCCAGGAATATTAACCTGGTTCCCATCGACTACGCCTTTCGGCCTCGCCTTAGGGGTCGGCTTACCCTGCTCAGATTAGCTTTAAGCAGGAACCCTTGGACTTTCGGCGAGAGTGTCTCTCACACTCTTTGTCGCTACTCATGTCATCATTCTCGCTAGTGATCTCTCCACCCGATGGCTCACGCCCGGGCTTCACAGAAAGCTCCTTGCGTCCAACACCTTGCGAACAAGGCTAAGGACGCATGGAACTATGTCACACTACGCTCTGCTACCATGCCTTACGGCATCCTAAGCTTCGGCTCATGGCTTGAGCCCCGTTACATCTTCGCCGCAGGATATCTTAATTAGACCAGTGAGCTGTTACGCTATCTTTAAAGGATGGCTGCTTCTAAGCCAACCTCCTGGTTGTTTTGGACGTCCCACCTGCTTTCCCACTTAGCCATGAATTGGGGGCCTTAGCTGTAGGTCAGGGTTGTTTCCCTCTCCACTACGGACGTTAGCATCCGCAGTGTGTCTGCCATCTAGTACTCCCGGGTATTCGGAGTTTGGTTAGGATCAGTAAGCCTGTGGGGCCCCATTACCCATCCAGTGCTCTACCCCCCGGGGTATTCGGATGACGCTCTACCTAAATAGATTTCGCAGAGAACCAGCTATCTCCGAGTTTGATTGGCCTTTCACCCCTAGGCACAACTCATCCCGACCTTTTTCAACAGGTGTGGGTTCGGACCTCCAGTAAGTGTTACCTTACCTTCATCCTGGTCATGCCTAGATCACTCGGTTTCGGGTCTGATCCATCTAACTCGACGCCCTATTAAGACTCGCTTTCGCTGCGCCTACACCTACCGGCTTAAGCTTGCTAGATAGACCAAGTCGATGACCCATTATACAAAAGGTACGCCGTCACCTCGCAAGGAGGCTCCGACTGATTGTAGGCGTTCGGTTTCAGGTACTGTTTCACTCCCCTCGTCGGGGTGCTTTTCACCTTTCCCTCACGGTACTGGTTCGCTATCGGTCAGTAAGGAGTACTTAGCCTTCGGAGGTGGTCCTCCGATCTTCAGACAGGATTTCACGTGTCCCGCCCTACTTAATACGTCCCATCGAGCTACCCATACGGGGCTGTCACCCACTATGGCCTGTCTTTCCAAACAGTTCTGGTCACTCTCAAGGCTCGGCTGGTCCCCGTTCGCTCGCCGCTACTAGGGGAGTCTCTATTGATGTCCTTTCCTCCGGGTACTTAGATGTTTCAGTTCCCCGGGTTCGCTCTTAAAACCCTATGTATTCAGGTCTTAAGTACCTGTTTATGCACCCTATTGATACCCGAGGGTAACAATAGAGAACATTCAGGTGGGTTGCCCCATTCGGAAATTCCTGGATCAAAGCTTATTCTCAGCTCCCCAGGACTTATCGCAGAGTATCACGTCCTTCATCGCCTCTTACTGCCAAGGCATCCACCAAACGCCCTTCTCGCGCTTGATTTGATCCAGAAAAAGCAAGACTTCTTCACGCTCCCGAAGGAGCGAAGACTGCGCGGGACGGAAGCTGGTAACAAACCGTCCCATTCTCCTGGATCAAAAGCATACTTTCCCGCCCACGCGATCGCGTGGACTTGTGTGATGGTTAATCACACGGGTTAGTGTACTTGACTTGGACAACTCTGTTCGTTTCAGCAGGGATACACATAGATAAGCGAGGAAGCACTCGTCTACATGCCTTCCAGCGTCCCTTGCGGGCCGTGGAACCAAACTGAGATCAG
>NZ_QEHM01000020.1 GCF_003116585.1 Albibacillus kandeliae | reverse complement strand
AGCCTGGCGATGAGTCCCGCGCATATCGCTTCTTATAAGTTTCAGAGTTCACGGCTCAGCCTCACACCCCGATGAAAGCTGACCTTTACAGTAGTTCGGCAGCCGGTCAACAAGGGCTCCAAGCGGTCATGCGGCGCTGCGGCGGACCGCGGAACCACCCAGGCGTCGCAACATGGCGCTTCCGGCCCTTAGCTGCCTCTCGGCCCCAAGGCATGCTGCGCAGCGGCGGTTCCTAAAGCTGCCGCTCAATGGAGCCGCAGCGAGAACTTCACTGGTATGCATGCGATGCGATCTTTCATGCCGTTCCCGCATTCCGCAACGCGTGGGCACAAGAGAGCGGCAAAAAAACACGAGGACATCACTGTACCCATGCGCAACTCGGAGTGCGGTCACAAATTGCGCGGGATGGGACTTCGACTGAATTGGATCAAACTTTAGACAAAAGAAAAGTTGAAAGCAATTTGCATAGAGGTCTGGCGCGGGGTCAGCTCAGGTTTTCGTAGGAGTTCCAGAAACCTACCGCAGCGTTTCGGAATGTCTTGAAGTTGGCGAGGTTCCAGCAGACCTGACTGTTGTCCCGAAGAAGCCAGTGTCTCTCATTCGCGCACAGCAGCTTAGATGTGTCGCAGTTGTCTAGCCATTTTATGTAGTTAAGGAACGTTTGGCGATATGTGTTCACATAGTTCTCATTGGGAACATTCCAAAGCATCCCCTCAAGGAAATATGAAGGAGCCACTCCCTCTTCCAACAATTTGCGCTCAATCATGGCGTTGCGCATGTTCTTAAGTGCTCGAATGTTGTACTTGAAGCGGCTGCTCGTACCTTGATGTTTCGTCGTGCAGTTGGCCATGTGTTGCTTCGGATAATTGACGATTTTTATGTTGTCTGTGGTCCAGAAGCAGATGCCTTCGGAGAAGTGGGTGCTATTCGGCACTTCGTATGACCAGTACTTTCTATGTTCGACACAGACCAAAACGTCTGCGTCTCTCCGACTCCCGCTGCCGGGTACGAAGATGGCTTTCTTGCCAGATTTCACACCGGCTCCAAAATTTTTAATCAGCCAAGACAATACCTCTTCCTTGAACTCTTTAAAACTATAGGTGCCGGGGCTCCGGTTTGCATCGTACATAGCTTTATCATCGGCATTCAGTGAGTCGGTGTCAGTGTAGAACGTTGATGTTAAACACATCGTTACATCTACGTCGCTGTCCTTGAATATGTTGGTATCGTTGCCATAAGAACCCTGAAGTGAGGTGCGAAAGCTCTTGGCATAGTACGGCGACGCAGGATCATTAAGTACTTTTGAAATGGCTTCATATGTCGCTGCAGAAGTAACTTTGGCCCCTTGCTGGGACCATTTCTCAAGTTGCGTTTCTGGAATTGTCATCTATTGCCTCTATGTGAGCAGTGCAGCCAGATCAGCCTCATACTTGGCGAACGACTGTGTCCCCCTCTGCATTATTCTATTTAGCTTTTCTTTGTCGCATTCGAATAAGTCTGTCGCCATTTCAGGTTCAGTGAAGTGATCGTTAATCCGAACTGTGCGAACGCCTCGGAACAAGATGGAGCGCAATTGCTCCATCGACTGGGTGTTTATCTCAAGCGTCTTTTGTATCAGCGGTATCGGGGGCACTCTCCCATACCACCATAAGGGGTTCCATACTTTTCTAATTGGAGGGTATTCTCCAACACCAACGCTCAGCACCCGCAGTTGAACCAAGGGCTTTCCAAGCGCGTTGGTTGCGTCAGCAATCGCATAGAGTGACGGGTTGTTTGCGCAGAAACCACCGTCGATCAACTGCACCCTTTCGCCCTTACTCGTGGTTACCGTCTTTTTCTTGAAGAATGGGTAAGCCGAGCACGAGGCTTGGACGGCTTCGGCGATGGTACAGCCAAAGCCGGGCGCGAATGATGATTTACTGCCATGCGCCTGGCTCTTCGAAGTCTTGAAGATCATCGGTCGTTCTTCCATCCACCGGGTGGCGACTATCCCAACTTCGGTCTTGAAGGCGTCGAACCTCTGATCTTTGAAAACCTCTCGCGCCAATTCAGCGAGGGCAGCAGACTTACTGGCAGGCCGGAACCGTCCGACGACGTTGACCACATGCTTGTCGTAGAGACCGATGATCTCGGTTACAGGCTGCCCTAGTGCGAGGAGCGCCGCAATGATGGACCCGGTACTCGTACCATAGATCAGGTCAAAGCGTTCGCACAGCGGAGCGCCACCGAGCATAGCTTCGACCTCTCGGAGAACACCGAGCGTGTAGAAGCCTTTTGCTCCCCCCCCGTCTAGGCTAAGGATTCGGAACTCATTGGCCATACTTTTGTCCTTATATGCCGGACTGACGCTAGCGGCGTGACATATACCATTCAAGCGAAGGCGCTCGTTCCAGCCTGTTCCGCGATACTAGACATCACCCTTCTGCAGCTTGATGTACGAGTGACCTCTTTCGGAGCTGTCGACGGTGCCATGCTGTGCAGCCTCGGGCCGCTTGCCGTCCGAGCTTTGGACGTCACGCACAAGCACCGGTTCGGCGGTCGCCACGATGTTTGCAACCGATAATACAGCGCAACATAGGTACGGACTCTACCGCGAGCATGCTGCGAGGGTTATGAAGACATGCAAAGTAGCACGCAGGAGCTGGACGGTCGCAGGGCAGCGGACGTCCGAAACTCTGTCCTGCCGGTGCCTGATGAACGGGGAGAAGCAATTTGACGGTCAAGCCTAGCCCCTCGCTCCGCAAGCAAATGGAGGAAGCCCTGCTCCGCGAAATCTCGGAAGCATACTTGCTGCCTTTCTTTTCCGGAGCTTCAATTGAAACTACGGCGCTGAAATCCTCTGTGTCTGAGGCTCGAGTGGCGACTAAGACAACGCAGACGATCGCGTTCAAGGTGAATCGGTCAGATCGATACCGCCTTGTGGTCCGTCGCGACCAGCCTTTCGCAGCTGATTCCGACCCGGCGCGAGAGAAGCGTGTTGTCGAAGCTTTCGTCGACGTTCTCGAACGAATGTCCGACGAGCTGAAAGGTCCACTTAAAGACGATCTTCTTTCGACCTTCCAGCGTCGCGTGGTCGCAGAGGCAACGGCAGAGCCGGGCGAGGGCGCGAAGCTGTTGACTGTAATTGATCAACTGGCCCATTGGGCCACGCGCCTATACGAAGGAGCCCCCATCGCGAGTGCGATCGGGATTGATCCAGCCGTTCGCGGAGCCAAATCTTTGCCGCTCGCGAATGTTGCGAAGGAGGACTTCTTCGCGGTTCTGTCAAATGGCTTCGATACGATGCTCACGCTTTCAAGATACCTTAATTTCACGGGGCATGTGGTCCTTGATGCAACGATTTCGACAAAAGGATATTGTCCTTGGCGGCATTCAGCTATCGCTGCTTGGACCGCCCGTGAAACGGGGAGGGTCGCAATTGTTCTAAATCGGCTTGGAGAGATCCTTATCTTTCGGGATGCCCAGCTTTTGTTCGCCAGAAGGAGCGGCAACTGGCACTTTCTGACCCATGGGCCGATCATTCGCCAGATGGGCGTTCCAAAAAACGAGGACATCCGAAAGGCGGTTTACGAAACTGCACTGGATGCGTCTTTTGCGCGCTCGGGCGCCTGCATTGGAGTTATCGCCGCAGGTAGAATAAAGCTGGCTGAAGACACGATTGCGAAGACAGATTGGTTGTCCACGGGCTGTACCGACAAGGCGAAAACAATCGCTCGCATTGTCAACGGGAGGAAGTTTCACGAGCTTGATCGAACGCTTCGCCAAGAACTGGTGGCAATTGATGGGGCAACAGTGATCGATCACGAGGGCAACGTTGTCGCCGTTGGGGCAATCCTGAAGATGAAAGGTGGAAGCACCAGCGGCGGCCGAACTGCTGCAGCCAAGCAGCTTGCTTTGTTGGGGTTGGGTCTCAAGATATCGCAGGATGGTAAGATTTTCGGCTACCGCAGAGACAGCAAGAACCTGAAAGTGGAGAAATTAGCCTTTGAGGTAATGTAGCACGCCCAGTGACGTATGGTGGCCACCGACAACAAGTCGGAAGGCCGACTGGACCAGGAGACCTTTTCTGCTCATCTTGAGAGGGGCTCAACTAGCAGGGAATCCCGCCTAGGTTAGGAAAACTTCGGTCCTGAGCGTACACTTGCTTGCGAAATCGTGACAGGCGAATGACTGCTTTCGTGGTCGCGCTGCGACTGCATTGCCGCGCAGCGAAAGTCGGCTTTCCGCCCTTAGTGTCTAGGCCAGGCTGCATGCTGCGCTTTGCACCGACGTCGCCTAAAGGCTAGCTGGAGTTATTCGCTCGGCCTTACTCGAACGTCAGGTAAGGGATGCTTGCAGGTCTTCGCTGAGAAGGACACGAATGACTGTGATGGGCTTACATCGAACCTTTGCTACAAAATCGACCGACAACAGCTTAGGTCGGTCCCAAGACTTCTGCAGGAGTTCAGGACAACTTCAGGTCGCGAGCTTTGAGCGCGGCTTCCACACGGTTCCGAACCTGCAGCTTCTTGAGGATGTTCGTCATGTAGTGCTTGATCGTCTTCTCCTGTAACTCGAGAGCGCGAGCGATCTCCTTGTTGCTCCGGCCAAAGGCCAGATGGCGCAGAATCTCGGCCTCGCGCTCGGTCAAGTCTTCGACCTCCGGCAGTACGGAAGCGCGGCCCCGGTCCTGTAGCGCCGCCAGAACGCGCCCGGCGAGCGCAGGGGGCACGTAGGAGGATCCTCCCGCAACACCTTGCACAATCTCGGTCAACTCCTCAGCGGAGACGCCCTTGAGGGCGTAACCACGAGCACCAGCTTTCAAAGCCGCGAGCAGGTCGTCATCAGCTTCCGAAGCAGTCAGCATCACGATGGCCACGGCCGGGAAGCGCCGCGCGATCTCGGCGGCTGCTGACAGGCCCGAACCCGGCATGGAGATGTCGAGAAGCGCCACGTCTGGCATATGCGCTTCGACCGCGGCAATCGCCTCATTGGCGCTTCCGGCCTGAGCCACAACTGTGAACCCGCCGTGCTCTTTCAGGGTCAGCACGACGCCGCCCCGGAATAGGGGATGATCGTCTGCCACGACGATATGCACTTGCGATGTCATCTTTCATCCTCCTGGTGCAGCGTCATGGTGAGACGCGTGCCGCCGCGCGGGCAGCTTTCGAAGTCGAAAACCCCGCCGATGCTCTCAATTCGTTCCCGAAGGCCAGGCAGTCCAAGCCCGGTAGCCGTTCGCGTGTTGGGATCAAAGCCGGGACCTTCATCCACTACGAAAATTGAGATACGTCCCGCATTCACCCGTGCATCGATCCGGACGGGCGCCCCGTGTGCATGTCGGAAGGCATTCATTAGCCCCTCCTGCACGAAACGATAGATGCAAATCACGTAAGAATGCGCAACTGGCTGCGAAAGACCTGGGTCATGGCGGAAGAGCCTCTCGACCGTGACACCAGTACGCCGCTCGTGCGCGCGGATTGCGATGTCGAGTGTTTCGGCCACGTTGCGCCCGTCAAGTTCTGGCAGGGTCAGGCCGCTACAGAGATCCCGCACGTCGCACAATGCCTCGTCAAGGCAATCGCGCAGCATACGCGCTTCCTGATCCCCGGGAGGTACCCCAGCGCGCTGCATCAGGGAAGCCAGCCGAAGCGACGCTAGGGCGAGTGCTTGGGCCGGTCCATCGTGCAATTCGGCGCTGACCCGACGCATGTAGCGCTCGTTCGTCTCACTAACCCGTTGAGAGGCACCCTGAACGCGCGCCCGCAGGGCCTCATTCTGAGCGGAAATGCGTGCGAGCTCCTGAAGTTGTAGCGTCAGTCGTCGGGTTTGATCCTCAATTGTGCGGCTGCCGGCGCGCACGATTCCGAACAACGCTAGGAAGGTCATCATAGTAACCCCCCCGACGGTGGCCCAGGCGCGCAAGTGAGCCGCGCGCAAGTCCGCTTCGAGTTCTGTCGCATCAAGATAGAACTCCGCCACTGCGATGACCTCGCCGGTGATAATGGAATGGATCGGGTTATAGACCTCCAGCAGAGGAACTCCGGTCTGGCGTTCGCGCTGACTCTCATCATCTTCGAGCTCGTCAAAGGAAGCATTGAGCTCACCTTGCCAGGCCTGCATCAAGTCATCGCTGGGCGGGAAAACTCGACCTATAAGGTCGTGTTCGCTGCTGAAAGCCAGCACCCCGCCTGGCCGCCAGATCTTGACCGAGATCACGCGGTCTGACAGCGGAGGCCGTTTCAGAAGCGCATCGATCCGCGAAATGGTGCCCGGTGACAGGCGCTCGGCGCTCGCCAACTCTTGCGAAAGAGGCGCGATGAAGCTCTCCATGTAGATGGCGCTGGAAATAGCGGAATTGCGAACTACGCCAGTCTTGATGCTAGCGCTGACCAGACTCCCGATCACTGCCATGCCGAGCAGGGTGACGATGCTGCCGGCGAAGGCAAACCGATGGTGCAAAGGGCAACGAGCAAGCCACGCGAACAATGTCGTGGTGGGCCAGGTCATGTGCCCGTGGCTTATCTGCTGGCTCGTAGTCGTCACGTCCGTCACTCCATTCGCACGTCATGCATGAGGCGACCGCTACGGTCTTAAATCAAGTCTCTTCGGACCAAGGTCCAACCGCGAAGCGGCGAGAAGTCCGAAGATGTCCACGTCGCAGGTCTGATGATCCATGGCAGGGGTCGGGATGCCGTGGCCATGTGCCGGGGTACGGTGCGAAATGATATCAGCCCAGGCACAGCGCCTCGGCAGATGGAGGAACAACCTATGAGAAAGAAGCAGACCAGCGGCATGACAGCCGCCATCCTGACCACATTCGCGCTGTCGTTCACCCCCCTCGTCGCGCAGGCCTCCCCGCTAATGCCGATGTACGGTTTCGTAGCGTTTTCGGACGTGGACGCGCAAATTCTAAGAGTTCGCGCGGACCGCGGCTCAGATGATGGTGCTGATCATGACGTGGGTGACGACAAGGGCGGTCAGCGCGGCGGCAAAGGACGCGGAGCCGATGATGGTGCCGATCACGACGTCGGCGACGACAAGGGTGGTCAGCGCGGCGGCAAAGGGCGCGGAGCCGATGACACGCCGGGAAAAGCCAAGGGTGACGACAAGGGCGGTCGGAAAGGTGGCAAGGGTCGCGGCCGCGATGATGGGCCGAAGCATACCTGAGAACGACTCCTTGGCCTCGGGGTTGCTGCGAAGGCAACCCAGCGAGGCCAAGGTGAGAAGTTGAAGATGGCAAAGTATCGTGTTTGATGAAATGTGCGAAACATTCCACATGACGAATGTAGCCATATGCCGAACGCCTGTAACAAGATCGTGCCACGGATGTCATGATCTCGTGATCACGTATGGAAGACGAAAGCATTGGGTCTAAGGTACCGGATGCAGCCGCGCAGGCGGTCCCAGCGTCAAGGTCCGTTATGTCCGTTTAACATTCGACAAGGCTCCTCGCAAACGACGGCCGCTTTCATCCGCCAGGCAGCAATCGCTCCTTCGCCCGGCAGCTCTCGCACAACTGGATTGCTAGTTCCCAATCCGATGCAGCCTGTTTCTGCTGACCCCTGTGGCTTTTTCTATCCAATTCCGACTTTGCGCAGAAAAAGGGTCCCCCTCCGGTTTCCACCAAAAGGTAAAAAGCTGGAGACCCTCCCCCTCCCCTTTGAGTTGAGATGCGCCCCGCCTGCTTCAGTGGCGTTCATAAGCCCTGAAGCTTGTCCTGCAGCGAACTGATGTTTTAGCTATGCTTCGCGTCATGAGGTAGCCGCCTGAATGGCTGCGGGCGTGTCGGACGGCTTTGCCGGACAGGTCACCGTGCGATATGTTTCAAGAGCTTGGACGGGTGGTCGATGTCCTGGAACCGGACGACCTTTGCCTTGTCGCCGAAGGTGTCTTCGGCGGCCGACTTGATCGGCTCCATATCCGTCAGGTCATGGACCTCGTCGTCGATCGACATAAAGTTCAAGTTCTGGAATTCGCCGAGAACAAACAAGATGTTTTTCGCGCGCGCACACATATCGAACATGCGTGTAATGCGTGGATTGAGAGTGGTGTTGATCTTTGGAATGTTTTCTTCCGGACGTGTTATGCCCTTGCTGAGGCTTTCGCTGGCGAAGTCATGCCAGTTGTAGTGGGCCAACACGAACCGGTTTACCGTGTCCAAAGTGTAGTAGCCCTTGGTTGCGTCCAGATAGGTGTTGAGGTCATCCTGATCGGCGGCATGAATTGCCTGATTTATGTGGTCATAGGATGAGGTGCGGAAGTCGATGCCCTTCTTGTCGCCACGCGTCACGCCCGTGTGCTTTGTGCAGACATGGTGGGTCGGAAGACCTGCCGAGGCGAATTGCAGGTTGACCTCCCTGTTGCGCAGCAGGTTCGCAATGGATTGAGGCGGGAAGAAACCGCTGTCAAAGGGGAGGCTGGGCTGTTTGATGCCGAGCATTTCGGACAGTTGGATTTTCGTGTGGCAGCGGAAGCCCGCAGAAATGATTGCCAGTTCGCCGGTTTGAATGAGATCCAAGAGCTTCATCTGATCACGGTCGCGGCGCTGCTTGTACTCGTTCATCTTTCTCTTGATGAACGGAGCGTCCGGGCGTTCACGCTGGGCCATTTCCATGAGGCCTTCGGCAATCTGAGGGTCTTCTTTTTCCAGCAGCAGGGCTGCATCCCTCAACATTCTAATGTCTTTCTTCTGCATTTGACGTCCCGGACCTGCTCGCATGTGACTTCCAGTATCCGATATTCCCCAAGTAACTTGTTTTCTGACGCGAAGATCGCGTGACGATGGCTGCGGAGCAAGCGTTTTCCACCTCGACCGGTGTCTGCGGTTGCGGAAACACCACGGATCAGTCGGATCGAGCCGCGAGTCATCGCCATGCTGGCGCGGCAGCCATGTCTTTCGGTGCGGCGGACGGACTTCTCCCGCCGCTTTCGTTGAGTTTGGATGCGGACCACTGTCACATGCATGCCGGTGGCGCTCGAAGTCGGCGGATGGCGGCAAGGACGACGCGCACCATCGGGCCAGTGACCGCGACTTCGGCCAGTTGGAAGGTGACGGCGCGGGCGTCGCGCACGACGCGGGCGCCCATCTTGATCAGTTTCAGCTGCAGGCTGGTCAGCGACCAGTCGACCATCGCCTCGGGCAGTTCGATGCACCGTAGGAAGGCGGCCTGATTGTAGGCCCGTGCGTGAAGTTGCAGCCGAACCTTGTTGTCGCGGAGGGGCTCCCGTCCTCCCGGCATTCCGCCTGCCCTATGCTCCCGCCTGCCAGCCGACAGGCGTATCCCCGTAATGGACCGCGGCTGCCTTTGGCTGCTGCGTGGGCCCGACCATGCGATCGAGGGCCTGGCCGAGGGCGGTGGAGGCGGCCCCGACGGTCCGGCCGTTCACCGACCAGCCGTGGGCGCGCAGCACATCGCTGATGGTCTTGTCCCCGATGCAGACCATGTCGACGAGAGCGCGGTCCGGGATGGCCGAGCGGGTGCCCCGGTCCGAGGGCTGGACGCGACGGACCTCCAGCGCGATGCCCGGGCCGATCTTTCGGTGCAGGCGATCGATCTCCTGCCGGTCCTGCATGAGCGCATCGATGAAGGCCCCGCTCTGCCCGGTCCCGCCCGTGCGCGTGCGGGTGAAGGAGGAGCCTCGGATACCGGCCGAGGCGTGCCGCTCCACCAGGTCGCGGTAGTGCCGCCCCATGGCCACCTGTGTCTCGGTGAAGGGCGCGGGCTTCTTCCGCTTGGCCGCCGCCACCCGCATGACATCGAAGGCATCGGCATGGCGCAGCGCCGCCCGACCGAGGTAGCCCGCGTCCTTGGCCACGTAGCCGTCCCGGCCATCGGGGTAGAGCTTCTGCGGGCGCACCACCTGGTAGGCGCCCCGCGCCGGCGCCTCGGGGATCTCCGGCCCACAGTCGTCCGGCACCACGCCCCGGGCCTTTACCGCCCCGATCCGCGCCGCCTCCGCCGCCGCCTGCGCCCGCGCTCGTTCCCGGGCCTCCCGGAACCCCTTTGGATCGTGGTAGCTCATGTCTCGCTCTCCTTCTGTTCTGCTGTCGCCTGTTCTGTCTCGTCCTGCGCCCTGGCAGCCCGTGCCGCCTCGCCCTCGTCCACCAGCCGGGAGACCCGGTCGCGCTCGGCGAGGTAGACCCGCCGCCAGCCGAGCTCCGAGGGTGAGGCCACCTCCCGCGCCATGCGGTCCTCGACCAGGCGCAGCTTGTCCCGGTTGGCCTCCGCCTCCCGCCGGATCATCAGCCCCACCCGCGAGGGCGGCACCTTGTAACGCTGGAAGTAGCGGTAGCTCTCAACCAGCGTGCCCTCCGCCCGCGCCTGCGGCCCGGCCCGCGAGCGGAACCAGCGCAGCAGCCCCTCGAGCTCCTCGATCGGGCGCGGCTCGATCGCCTCCGCATGCCCGATCACCATGGCCTTGCTCGGCCAGATGTCGTGGTCCTTGCCCCGCCCCTTCGGCAGCAGCAGGTCCCTCAAGGCCCGCAGCCCGTCGTCGGAGAGATAGGCGAGGTGGTCGCAGAGGCTCGCGAGCTCCGCCTCCTGCTTCTCCACCGTCACCCCGCGTGCCCGCCGGAACCCCGCCTCCTGCAGCGGGGTCACCAGCAACCGGCGCACCCTGCCCCGCTTGCTCTCGGGCTTGGGGCTTCCCCTGGAGCAGGTCTTCACTCCTGCCCCGCTCTCCACGGGGGCTGTCCTCTCCATCCCGGGCACTGGTCTCATCACCTGTCTCCCTTTCTCAGCCTGTTGGTTCCCCTGCCTCATCCCTGCCCTCCGGTCGGACTTATCCCCAGCGTCCGGGGCGGTTCCGCCCCCGGACGGGGTCCTGTCCTTTTCCTTGTCATTTCGTTTCCTTTCCTGTCAGCGCGGACAGAACAGGACTGTCCGGGACTGTCTTTTTCTGTCCTTGTGACAGAATGGGACAGACTTGGGTGGGTCTCAGAAGCCGGTGCTCATGCGCTCCAGCGCCTCGCGCACGAGGGCTTCGGTGCGGTTGCGCCCGCTGTGGTTCGTCAGGAACCAGCGATCGAGCCGGGCGATCAGGCTCTCGTCGGCGGCCATGCGGGAGGTGCCGCCAACCTTCAGGATCTGCAGCTTCAGCCGCTCGTAGCGCTTGCGCTCGCGCGCCATCTCGGTGGCCTCGATGTAGCGCTGCCGCCGACCGAGCGCCTTCACCGACATCTCCTGCACCACCGGGTGCGCCCAGCGGATCTCGCCGGCGCAGTTGCAGAGCTCCCACTTGTGCAGCGGCGTGATCTCTCGCTTCAGCAGGCTCTGCCAATGCGCCAGGTCCAGCCCCAGCAGGCGCGACAGCAGCCGGTCATCGGTCGGCAGGGTCCCGACCGGCGCCTCGTTCTGGGCCACCATGAAGAGGTCGAAGCCGTAGGCGCGCACCTCCGGGTCCGCCAGCAGGCGGAAGCTGCTGGTGAGCCAGCGGTTGTGGTGGAACTCAACGAAGTAGTGGCTCTCGAGCCTCTCTCCGGGCTCGATCGGGTAGTCCGGGATCGTGCCGATATCGACCGCGCGCAGCGTGGCCTTCGGCGCCTCGTTCTGGGTGCGGTTCGCGCGCTCGGTGCTCTCGGGAGACCCGGCCATCATTGCAGTCCTCTTGAGAGGGTTGTCTCATCGACCCCCTCGAAGGCCACCGCGCTGGCGACATGACGCGCGCGCGCGAAGTCCCAGCTGATGCGGGTGAAGCCGCGATGAGGATGATCAGCGCGATGGGGAAGCCCGCCCGTCTGCCGAGCCGCCCACCACGCCCGGAGGCCGCCATCCGCTGGGCCGATGTCCACGTTGGGTGCAGCGGCCCGGTCAGCTGCTGGCACGAGCGCGGCCCCTGCTCCGACTAGGCGCGATCGGACAGCGTCAGTGCGCGCGATCTCTTCGGACGCGGTACACGGCGCGATCAGCAGGGTGATGGTCTCTGGTCCCCGCAAGCCGAGGCAGAGGCGAATGTCATCTCCGACCCGCGCATGGGGGAACGGACCATTGGGCCAGACCACCGCGGTAATCTCGCCCGCGAGGATCGCGCCCACGAGGTTCGGCTGCACGGCATAGGCGATCATCCCTGCGCGCCCCCGACCCCCGGCTCGTCCCAGGGCATCGCCGGCAGCGTCACCCATTCGCTCGAGGCCACCAGGCTCGAATGGCTGATCGCCGTCGGAACCCGCACCGAGACCCGGCCCGGCCGCGCACCCGCCACGCGCGGGAACTGCGCCCGCCCGAGGGAGGACTTGGCGATCACCGCCGTCCCCGGTGCCTGGCAGAGCGGCTTCCTCAGCGGCGGGCGCCCCAGCAGGTCGATTTCATCGGCCATGAACGGCGCTCCGGTTGCACAATAGGCATTCTAAGACGGTTGCGGGACGCGCGCCCTGCCCCGGTTCCATCACGCGGCCCTCTGCACGGCATCCGCGAAGAAGGCCGGGGCCTCGGGGTCGGTCAGCAGGACGAGCAGCGCGATATGGCTCGCGGGCGCAGTGACCGCGCCCCACCAGTTCAGCGCCGTCTGGAAGCTCACGTCGCAGAACAGCGCCACCTCCCGCGGGCTGGCAAAGCGCGCATGGAAGTAGGCCGACCAGAGCTCCGCCGCATGCACCTTCAGCCCGTATGGCTCAAACCGGTTAGAGCAAGACCTTTGCGACCCGCCCTGCGCAGCCTCCCCGCATGGAACCCCATTGTTCACGATCAGCGTCAGACGAGGCCGCATCATGCCGCCGCCTCCGTCTCGCTTCCGCGCTCTCCCGCCGGCGGCGGGTTCTTCGCCATGTAGGTCCGGATCTTGTCGAGCGTCCGTTGCGTCGGGCTGCTCTCATCGCGCTCCCAGCGCGCCCAGGTCAGGCCGCCCCCGGCGCCCGCCTTCTGAACGATCGTCGAGGGCTTCACCCCCACCCCTGCCGCGTAAGCGCGGACTTCTGCCATGAACTGCTCCATAGATGTTTGATAGTAGTTTTTGTCTACCATCGTCAACAAATATTACCAAAGCGCGAACCACTGCTCAGTAGTATTCTAAGACCATGAACGAGCAGCGAATAATCGAGCCATTCCTCATCCGCCTCAAAGAGCGGATAGACTCCGACCCAAACTTAACGGCGGCTTCGCTTTCGGTGAAGGCCGGGCTGAGCAATGCCGCGATACGGCACTGGCTAAACGGAGACAGCAAGAGCCCGACGATCGAGTCCGCTCGCAAAGTATGCGCCGCCCTGGGGACGACGCTCGAGGAATTCATGAGTGAGGCCCGAACCCCAGAAGAAAAAGAGATAGTTCGCCTAGCGCTCCAACTACCCGCCCCCCTACTTCGCGAACTTCTTGGCTACGGTCGAGGACTAGCCGCTGCGGCCGGTCAGACTCAACCGCAAGAGCCTGAAGAAAAAGAATGATCTCGCGATCCGTCATGTGTAGTTCCTATTCTCCCACCCGATTGCACAACGACCCAACCGCCCGCCCTTAAACATGACCGAAGCGGGGCGATTCAGTGCAAGGCCGGATCCCCGTGCGCCTTAAGGCACCAACTCAAGCACGATCAATCGCACCGCGATCATCTCCCCAAAGCGGGCCGGGCTTGAAGAAAACCAACAACCCAAAAGACTCCACTGACAGTTCTCAAGCACCTCACGTCTAGACGAACGCTTGCTCGTAGTAGTTTTCTACTATTATGATATTGACATAGTACTTTTTGTCGATATCCTCAACCCCCATCAACCTGATGGAGGATTGAATGCAAGACGACAGGAAAGCGGTGCTGAGCGGTGCGCGTCACGTGGCGCTCACGCCCGAGGACTACCTCGATGACCCGGCCCAGTTCGTGGCCGCCTGGGCCGCCATGAAGGCCGGGCGCGGACAGGGCTTCGACCCGGCCCGGCTGCGCCCCATGCACATCATCGTTCCGCCCGGCCCCGC
>NZ_QEHM01000002.1 GCF_003116585.1 Albibacillus kandeliae | reverse complement strand
ACGAAATGACAAGGAAAAGGACAGGACCCCGTCCGGGGGCGGAACCGCCCCGGACGCTGGGGATAAGTCCGACCGGAGGGCAGGGATGAGGCAGGGGAACCAACAGGCTGAGAAAGGGAGACAGGTGATGAGACCAGTACCCGGGATGGAGAGGACAGCCCCCGTGGAGAGCGGGGCAGGACTGAATGCCAGACCCGAGAGCAAGCGGGGCAGGGTGCGCCGGTTGCTGGTGACACCGCTGCAGGAGGCGGGGTTCCGGCGGGCCCGCGGGGTGACGGTGGAGAAGCAGGAGGCGGAGCTCGCGAGCCTCTGCGACCACCTCGCCTATCTCTCCGATGACGGGCTGCGCGCGCTCCGGGACCTGCTGCTGCCGAAGGGGCAGGGGAAGGACCACGACATCTGGCCGAGCAAGGCGATGGTGATCGGGCACGCGGAGGCGATCGAGCCGCGCCCGATCGAGGAGCTCGAGGGGCTGCTGCGCTGGTTCCGCTCGCGGGCCGGGCCGCAGGCGCGGGCGGAGGGCACGCTGGTGGAGAGCTACCGCTACTTCCAGCGCTACAAGGTCCCGCCCTCCCGGGTGGGGCTGATGATCCGGCGGGAGGCGGAGGCCAACCGGGACAAGCTGCGCCTGGTCGAGGACCGCATGGCGCGGGAGGTGGCCTCTCCCTCGGAGCTCGGCTGGCGGCGGGTCTACCTCGCCGAGCGGGACCGGGTCTCCCGGCTGGTGGACGAGGGCGAGGCGGCACGGGCTGCGACTGAGCAGGACGAGACAGAACAGGCGACAGCAGAACAGAAGGAGAGCGAGGCATGAGCTACCACGACCCCAAGGGGTTCCGGGAGGCCCGGGAGCGGGCCCGGGCGCAGGCGGCGGCGGAGGCGGCGCGGATCGGGGCGGTGAAGGCCCGGGGCGCGGTGCCGGAGGACTGTGGCCCGGAGATCCCCGCGGCGCCGGCGCGGGGCGCCTACCAGGTGGTGCGCCCGCAGAAGCTCTACCCCGATGGCCGGGACGGCTACGTGGCCAAGGACGCGGGCTACCTCGGGCGGGCGGCGCTGCGCCATGCCGATGCCTTCGATGTCATGCGGGTGGCGGCGGCCAAGCGGAAGAAGCCCGCGCCCTTCACCGAGACACAGGTGGCCATGGGGCGGCACTACCGCGACCTGGTGGAGCGTCACGCCTCCGCCGGTATCCGCGGCTCCTCCTTCACCCGCACGCGCACGGGCGGCACCGGGCAGAGCGGGGCCTTCATCGATGCGCTCATGCAGGACCGGCAGGAGATCGATCGCCTGCACCGAAAGATCGGCTCCGGCATCGCCCTCGAAGTCCGCCGGGTCCGGCCCTCGGACCGGGGCACCCGCTCAGCCATCCCCGATCGCGCCCTCGTCGACATGGTCTGCATCGGGGACAAGACCATCAGCGATGTGCTGCGCGCCCACGGCTGGTCGGTGAACGGCCGGACCGTCGGGGCCGCCTCCACCGCCCTCGGCCACGCCCTCGATCGCATGGTCGGACCCAGGCACAAGCCCAGAGCCGCAGCGGTCCATTACGGGGATACGCCGGTCGGCCGGCAGGCGGAAGAGTAGGGCAGGCGGAATGCCGGGAGGAAGGGAGAGCGATCTCCATTCCTTACCGGCGCCCTCAAAGGGGAGGGGGAGGGTCTCCAGCTTTTTACCTTTTGCTGGAAACCGGAGGGGGACCCTTTCTCTGCGCAAAGTCGTAATTGGATAGAAAAAGCCACATCTAGGCGTCGGCTTGATACAGCGCCATGGCTTGGAGCCACGTTGCATTCTGCCACTTGGAGAGTCTTCTGGCTCCAAAGCCAAATAGATCGTGGACATGAGATGCTTTCGCCGAAACCAGAGTTGGTCGAGAGCTCCAGTTCACCGGCCGAGCTGAATAATTCGTGAGTTGCCTACCTTCTGGATTCGGAGCAATGATGCGGGTATGGTAGTGCGTTCTCTTCTGGCCATGCTCGTGATCTTGACCGGTCTGTTGGTTGCGGCCTCGCCTGTCGCAGCTTCAGCCATGTCTATTGCGAAGCTGTGCGGCATACCGGGGGACGCAGCAGTGAGCCATGTCCATGCTGCCCGGGATCACAAGGAACACTCTTCTCACCTTGTGGCTGCCGACGAAAATCCGAGTGATGACCAGAAGGCACCCGCGTGTTGTTATCATGCGTGCCTGTATGATGTGTCTGCGGTCCCGCTTTTTTCCAGGTCGGTCATACTATCAAGTAGAGCAATCTTAGCATGGTCCTCCTCTGACCTCGTTGACTTGACCCAATTGGGCGGCCTTAAGAGACCACCGAAAGCCTGATCAATTCGTCGCGTGGCGCCCATGGCGCCAGCTATGTCGATCGTCTTTCGGAGCAAATCATGAAAATTCTCTTTGCGGCTTCTTTGCCGCTTGCGCTCTGGGGCTGCACTCAGCCCTTCGAGCCGCCTGTCGCCACGCCGTTGATCCGCGCGGCAGACCCGAACCTTGCCATGTCGGCGACACCCGGACCGTCCGTTGTCCACACGTCGCACCCAATCGTCGAACCAGAGGACTGGCGCCAGTTGAATGACGCCCAGGCACCGGGTGGATCGTCATGAAGCACTTGGCAAAACTATCCATTCTTGTGCTTCCCTCGGTTCTCGCCGCTTGCGCAGACGCCGGCCTCGTGCGCGAAGCATCTTCCACGCGCCCCGGCTTCTCGCTGGTCTCCGAGCGGACACGGCAGGCCACGGGCGCTTCAAGCGTCTGGGCGCTGTCCGCAGCCGAGGTCACGGCGAATGAACAGCGGGTCGGTGCCATGATAAAGGGCAAGACCATCGGGCCTGACACGGCGGTCCAGGTTGCGCTGATGAACAACCGTCGGCTTCAGGCGGTATATGCTGATCTCGGCCTGTCTGCCGCCGACCTGTGGGAAACCGCGCTTGGTCCGATCCCATCGTTTGGGGTCACCATCTCCGGCATCGGCGAAGTCGGCATCGCGAGTTCGATCGAGGCGACGATTACCGGGACGATCCTCGAGGCGGCAACCCTGAAGCCGCGCAAGGCTATCGCGGAGACCCGTTTCCGCCAGGCAGAACTGTCGGCGCTCGGCGAAACAATTGCATTGGCCAACGAAACCCGGCAGGCGTGGATTGATGCCGTTGCCGCTTTCGAAGCCGCCGGTCTTATCGGGCAGACACAGGAATCTGCCGATGCGGCCTCTGAGCTGGCGGCTGAACTGGGGCGTACCGGAGCGATGAATCGTGGGGACCAGGCGCGAGAGCATGTGTTCAGCGCGGAACTTGCGGCAGAACGTGCGGATGCCCGCCTTGAGGCCCAACTCGCCAAGGAACGGCTGACGCGGCTCATGGGACTCTGGGGGTCGAGTGTGAGTTTCTATATTCCCGATCAGCTCCCGCCTCTTCCCGGGCGCCGTCCAGGCCAAGCTGATGTTGAACGGCTCGCACTGATGCACCGGACAGACCTTGCGATCGCTCGGCTGGAACTCGAAGCCGTGGCAAGAGAATATCGGCTAGAGGGGCAGACGCGGATGCTGTCCGACATTTCTGTCGCGGCAGGCGTTGAAGCGGATCGGATGGAAACAGCTTCCGGACGTGCAACCGAGACCTCTCGCGGCCTCGAAGTAAGCTTCGAGATCCCGATTTATGACACCGGCAAACTGGTCAACCGTCGTGGCCAACTCGCCTACATGCAGGCCGCGCAGACGTTGGCACAGGATGCCATCGACGCACGGTCTTTGGCACGCTCGGCTCATGCGGCAGTCACCGGCAAGTACAATATCGCGGTGCACTGGCGGGACCAGGTCCTGCCTCTGCGTCGTGTGATCGACGAGGAGGCGCTGCGGTCCTACAACGGGATGCTCACCTCCACCTTCGAGCTGATCTCCGATGCCCGTGACGGGTTGGAGGCCCAGCTTTCAACCGCTCGAGCCAAGGCCGACTACTGGCGTGCCGAGGCCGACATGACCGCCGTGATCTGGGGCGGCTCTACCGGAGGGACCGAGGAATGAACCGCAGACAACTCCTTACTGCAGGAGCCGGCGCCGTTCTGGCTGGGGCCGCGCAGGCCCAGACCCGGTTCCGCGATCTGCCCGAAGCCGCGAGCTACGACAGTCCCGATACACAGGTGCCGCTGCGCCCAGGATCGGGACCGGATTACAATCCGGTGGTCACGCTCAATGGCTGGTCGCTGCCCTGGCGCATGAATGGCAACGTGAAGGAATTTCACCTCGTCGCAGAGCCGGTTGAGCGCGTCATGGCAACCGGGATGATCGCCCGCCTCTGGGGCTACAACGGCCAGTCGACAGGTCCGACCATCGAGGCCGTGGAGGGCGAGCGGGTGCGCATCTATGTCACCAACCGCCTTCCAGAGCACACGTCGGTGCACTGGCACGGTCTTATTCTGCCATCTGGCATGGATGGCGTCGGCGGCCTCAGCCACCCGGCGATCCCGCCCGGCAAAACCTACGTCTACGAGTTTGACCTGATCAAGTCCGGCACATTCATGTACCACCCGCATGCGGACGAGATGGTACAAATGGCCATGGGCATGATGGGTCTCTTCATCGTGCATCCGCGCGACCCCGCCTTCATGCCGGTGGATAGGGACTTCGCCTTCCTCCTCGCGGCCTACGACATCGACCCGGGCACCTACGTGCCACGCGTGGCCGAGATGACTGACTTCAACATGTGGACTTGGAACAGTCGCATCTTCCCCGACATCGATCCACTGGTCATCAATCGGGGTGACCGGGTCCGCGTGCGCTGCGGCAACCTCACCATGACAAACCACCCGATCCACATGCACGGCTATGACTTCGAGGTCACCTGCACCGATGGCGGATGGGTGCCGGAAGGCGCGCGCTGGCCGGAGGTCAGCATCGACATCCCCGTGGGCGCCATGCGCGCTTACGAGTTCACCGCCGATCACCTTGGCGACTGGGCGATCCATTGCCACAAGTCGCATCACACGATGAACGCCATGGGCCACGACCTGCCCACATTCATTGGCACCGACAAGCGCAAGCTGACCGAGATGATCCGCCGCCAGACGCCGGGCTATATGCCCATGGGCACGGCAGGCATGGCGGACATGGGCGAGATGTCGATGGAACTGCCTGACAATACCGTCCCGATGATGACCGGCTGGGGTCCATATGGCCCGCTTGAAATGGGCGGCATGTTCAGCGTGGTGAAGGTGCGCGAAGGCATCGCCGCCGACGACTACTCCGACCCCGGTTGGTATGAAAATCCGCCGGGTACCCAAGCCTGGGAATGGACAGGCGAGCTCCCCGAAGAAGCCCGCAACGACAGCCCCGAAACCATTCTAACCCCGCGTTCGCACCTATCGCGCGGATGATCCCTCCCCGGCGCCCTCCGCGCCGGGAGAATCCTCATGTCTTGAAAGGACAATCGGTATGAAAACACTTCTCGCAATCGCAGTGGCCCTTGCCACCTCTACCGCCGCCATGGCCCAGATGACCCACGATCAGGGCGATATGCCGATGGTGCATGGCATCATTACCAAGATCGACAGCAAGTGGAACCGCCTCACTATCGACCACGGCCCGCTCGAAAACCTCGACATGGGCGCCATGAAGATGGTCTTCGAGGTCGCTGATCCCTCCATGATGGAGGGACTGAGTGAAGGTCAGGAGATCGCGTTCACAGCGGATCGGGTAAAGGGCAAACTCACCGTAACAGAGATCGCGCCCGAGTAAGGCTTAAGACTTGGATGGCCGAGTGCCGCCTACCTGGTATTCGGCCATTCACGGTTTGGTGTAGTTGAGACAGATCAATGCCTTCCTTGTCGAGATGCGCAGGCTCTCCGTGCGTGTCTCAAAAAGGAAGCACACTGTGAAACGTCTTGCACTTCTGCTCGCTGTCCTCGCCAGTCCGGCCCTTGCCGACAGCGAGGGCTACGGTGGCTACGATCACATGATGGGTTGGGGCTATGGCAATGGGCTCGGCATGATGTTTGGCCCGGTTCTCTGGTTGATCGTACTCGGGCTGATCGTTGCCGGTGTCATCTGGCTGGTCCGCCGCATGGATGCGCAGCTCTCCCCGCAACCATCAAACGATCGCAGCGCACTTGCCGAGCTGGATATGCGCTTTGCCCGGGGCGAGATCGAAGCCGAGGATTATGCAGCCCGAAAAAAGTTGCTGACCTCCTGAGAGTGGGATTATCGCGGAACCTGCGTCAGCCCTCGGGATGTGATTGCAGCCGCTGGGCGGTCTTCGCACGCTCGGGCCAACTCGACCGGATGAAGGCCAGAATGTCGAGCGCATCGGCCTCGCTCAGAACCTCTCCGAAGGCGGGCATCCCGCTCCTGAACCCGGTGACGCCTCGCGTGGCCAGTGCCGCCTGTCCGCCCTTCAGGGTGTAGTCCAGCAGCACCCCTGTGGCATGGTGCCAGGTATGCCCGCTCTCGTCATGCGGAGGCGCCGGATAGGTTCCGTCCGGTCCGGGCGATCGCCAGTCCGGCTGCCCTTCGAGGACGGTACCGTGGCAGTTCGCGCAATATTCGGCGTAGAGCTTGGCCCCGGCAGCGAGTTCACGCCCCTCGAACCTGTGGTCCGCCTGCGCCGCCGTAGCGGCGCAGAGCGAGAAGGCCAGCGCGAGCCTCATTCGCGGAAGGTCGAATGACATGCACCACATGCTTTGCCAACCTGTTGCACCACCGACCGCAAGTCCGCTTCCGTTTCGACTGTTCCAGCGAGACCACTTGTAAGTGTTTCCAGCGTCGCGGCGTGGTCGGTGAAGGTGTCAAACTTCTCCCAGATTACCGGCAGCGCCTCAGATTTGGGGTCATCCGCTTCCGTCTCGAACAGCGACGGGATGTAGGAGGCCTCCTCCGACATCTTCCCGAGAGTTGTGTTGACCGCCGCGGCATCGAAGGTGGTTTCTCCCTTGGCCATACCGCCAATTAGTTTCATGTGCTTGGCCAGCGCCGACATGCCCATCATACGGTTCATCACGTCCGGGTCTTTCACTCCTCCGTGCGCAAAGGCTGCGGTTCCGGCGAGGATCAGCCCAAGGGCAATGTATTTCTTCATTCTCGGTTTCCTTCCTGTGGAGATAGATGGTTCAGGGCGCATCACGCGACTTCGATCCAAGAAATCATGCCCGCGGCGGCATGGGCGAGCATGTGGCAGTGGAGCAGCCACTTGCCGGGATTGTCGGCGACAAAGGCAATCTCGAGCGGCTCGTCGGGCAAACTGAGGATCGTGTCGCGCATCGGGCCAAAGCTGCCGTCCGGGTGCACCTCGCGAAAGTGCATCCCATGAAGATGCATGGCGTGCGGGAAGACGGTGGCGTTGGTCAGTTTGAGCCGCACGGACTCGCCGCGCTCAAGACGGGCGAAGGGCGTGTCGCTCATCCCGCTCTGACCGGAGAGAGCCCAGAACTGGCCGCGCCCGGCAAGCTCCCGAAATCCCATGTCCTTGCCCTCGAACCGGGCCGATGCCATGCCTGCCATCGCGCCGCCCTCCATCACCATTTCAAGCCGACGTGCTGTTTCAAGTGACGGCAGTTCCACGCGCGGGTTGGGCGGTAGGGGAACGGGAACCCCGCGCACCACGGAGGCGGCACCGCTTTCGACGGGCATCCGCACCAGCACCTGCCAGCTGTCATCGTCGCCAAGGTGCAGCAGCCCGGCTTCCGCGCCGGCCTCAGCGACCACATCGACTATCAGGTCCACGCGTTGCGCTGGGGCAAGGGTCAGCTCACCCTCGACGGCTTCCGGCGCGGGGAGTGGCATCCCATCCAGCGCAACAGTCCAGCCCGTCAGTTCATGCAAGCGCAAGATGAAGACCCGCGCGTTTGCCCCATTGATCAGGCGCAGGCGCAGCCGCTCTTTTGGGCGCGTTGCCACAACTGGGTCATAGGTCCCGTTCGCACCAAGCAGATTACCCATTCGCCCCGCGTGGCTCAGGCTCATAGGGTGATTGAATGGCTCCATGAACTGCGCATCCTCGGGGTTGAGCAGCCAGTCGTCGAACAGTATCACCTCGTCCCGATCTACCTCGGGAGGCTCCGCTTCCTCGACAATCAACGCCCCTGCCAACCCACGGGCCACCTGCTCCATCGAGTTAGTGTGGGCGTGATACCAGTAGGTTCCGGCGTCCGGCACCGCGAAGTCATAGTCGAAGGTCTCCCCGGGCGGCACCGGGTCCTGCGTCAGGCCCGCCACGCCGTCCATTGCGTTGTCAATGCGGATGCCGTGCCAATGGATCGAGGTCGGCACCGGCAGCGCGTTCACCAATTGTCGGGTCACGCGCCCACCCTGTGGCACGCGCAGAACCGGGCCGGGCAATTGGCCATCGTAGGCCCAGACCGCGGTGGCGGGATAGGAGACGGGCGCAAGCTGAGCAGTCGAAACCCGAGCGGTCAGCGTAGCCGCCTCTTGGGCGCTCAAGGGGAGTGCCGCCAGCCCTGCGGTTCCGACTGTGCCAGCGCAGAATGCTCGGCGGGTCATTTCTCCTGCCATCTCACTCGATCCCATTTGCGCGTTGAAGCTCGCGCACATAGGCTGCGATATTGCCGACATCTGCTTTGGTCAGCCCTGTCTGGGGCGGCATGTCGCCAAAGTTCCAATGATGTGATCGAACACCGTTCTGGACGGCTATCATGAAGGCCATGTCGGCATGGTGAGACGGCTCGTAAATCTTGTGCACCAGCGGCGGGCCAAACCCCATCTTTCCGGTCGCATTCTCTCCGTGGCAGGCCGCGCATTTGGCGTCAAACGCATGCTGGCCGATCTTGGCCTGGTCGCTCAGAGACCCAGGAATCGAGATCGAGACGATGGGGTCTCCCTCTGCGGGTTCTTTGGCGGCTGTCGGGTTGGAAGTGCCCTCAGGGGCTCGGCTAAGATAATAGGCGCCGCCAGCAAGGGCGAGGGCTGCAACAGCAGCCGGGATCAACTTGTTCATGGGTCTGTCCTGTCGCACGACGATCAGGTCGTGCCGTTCATCTTCGAAGGTTGCCCCTCGGCGAAATCAAAGCTGACCTCAGGCGCGCGGCGGCGGGATGTCCAAGCCGACAGAAATCGAGGCGGGAAGCTGTGGCTCGCCCTGATGAACGACGGTCGCCACCAGTTTGGCGGGTTGCAGGACTGTTTCCGCGACCGGAAGGAAGGTGCCAATGCAGCCGGTGCCATGTTGGCAATCATGCATCGATCCCTGCTGGTCCAAAGCAGGGATGCCGAGCTCAGGGCACTGAGGGCAGGCTTGCGATATTGATGTCTCGTGGTGCGAAACATGCGCCTTTGCCGCCCCGGGCATCACTGCCCAAGCCGTCAGGACCAGCATCAATATCACGAGAATCCGCTGCACGATTCCTCCGTTTATGCCTGCAACTATGCCGTTGCATCACTGCGCGGGTCAATGCGTGTGCGGGCGCCTTGGCGAACTCGAACGGTGCGACGTTGGCCGAAGCGTTCAAGGTGCCGTGAAACTTTCGTGAGGAACCTCGGTTGAGTCCCTGCAACAGGAAGGACCCAAGCCAATGTCATACGGACGCTTCGCCGCAATGATCGCTACATCAACGGTCATCATGTTCGGCCTCATGTACCTCAACACATACGCCCTCAATCACATCTTCTTCTCCGAAACACGGGCCTACATGGCGCTCCTGATGGGGGCTGTGATGGCCGTGATCATGCTCGCCTTCATGCTTTCTATGTATAGGAACCCCACGGCGAATATCGCCATCTTCGCCGGAGCCATCCTCGTCTTCGCCGCCTCGCTCTTTCTCGTGCGGTCGCAGGAGACAGTCGATGATGTCAGCTACATGCGCGCCATGATCCCGCACCATTCGATTGCCATCATGACCTCGCGCCGTGCCCATATCAGCGACCCGCGCGTGCGGGAATTGGCTGACGGCATCATCCAGGCCCAGGTCAAGGAGATCGCAGAGATGAAGGCGCTGATCGCAGACCTCGAGGCGAGGGAGGCGGACTGAGGTTCGTCTCCCTCATTCCGCCTTACCGCCGGTTACAACTTCTGCGCCCGCAGCCTCAGGGCGTTGCCGATGACCGACACGGAGGAGAGGCTCATCGCGGCGGCCGCCACGATGGGCGACAGCAAGACGCCAAGGAACGGGTATAGGATACCGGCCGCAAGTGGCACACCCGCCGTGTTGTAGACGAAGGCAAAGAACAGGTTCTGGCGGATATTGCGCATGGTCGCTTCCGCCAACCGCCGCGCTCGGACGATGCCGCCGAGGTCACCCTTCACCAGCGTGATGCCTGCACTTTCCACGGCAACATCGGCCCCGGTGCCCATTGCGATACCCACGTCTGCCTCGGCCAGCGCCGGAGCGTCGTTCACCCCGTCACCGGCCATGGCTACCGAAAGGCCCTCGCCCTTCAGCCGGCGCACCAGCGCGTTCTTGTCCTCCGGGCTGACCTGCGCGTGAACCTCGTCGATACCCAGTTCCTTCGCCACCGCCTGCGCTGTCGCCGTGGCATCGCCAGTCGCCATGATGATCCGCAAGCCCAGTTCATGCAGGGCGCGGATCGCATCGGGCGTCGTTTCCTTGACCCGGTCCGCAACCGCCACCAGACCTGCGGGTGCACCGTCCACGGCCAAGAACATCGCCGTCTTCCCCTCGGCCTGGAGCGCCTCGGCCCGTTCCGCCATCGCGCCACTATCGACGCCGAGATCTTCCATCAGCGCGAGATTCCCGAGAGCGACCTTGCGTCCATCTACACTGCCGGTCACGCCCTTTCCTGTGATTGCCTCAAAATCCGTAGACACTTTCCTCGGCGCCTTCCGCGCCTCGGCACCTGCGACGATCGCCTCGGCGAGGGGATGCTCAGACCCGCGTTCCAGCGCGGCGGCCAGGGACAACAAGGCCGCCTCGTCGAACCCGTCGGCGGGTTCAGCATCGGTCAGCGTCGGCTTCCCCTCTGTCAGGGTGCCCGTCTTGTCGACGATGAGCGCGTCTACCTTGGAGAACCGTTCCAAGGCCTCGGCGTCACGGATCAACACACCTGCGTTCGCGCCACGTCCGGTCGCGACCATGATCGACATGGGCGTGGCGAGCCCGAGGGCGCAGGGGCAGGCAATGATCAGGACCGAAACCGCCGCAACGAAAGCATAGCTGAGCGCCGGTGACGGGCCGAAGATCCACCAGGTTGCAAAGGCCAGCAGTGCGCAAATGACCACCGCAGGCACGAAGTATCCGGCGACGTGGTCCGCCATGGCCTGGATCGGAGCGCGTGACCGCTGGGCGGAGGCGACCATCCTCACGATCCGGCTCAGCATCATATCGTCGCCGACATTCTGTGCCTCCATCAAGAAGCTGCCGGATTTATTCAGGGTGCCGCCGGTCACTTCGTCGCCCGCAACCTTCTCGACCGGCACTGGCTCGCCCGTGATCATGCTTTCGTCGACCGACGAGCGTCCTTCCGTAACGGTCCCATCCACTGGCACACTCTCACCAGGGCGGACGCGCAAGATGTCACCGGAGCGCAATTGGTCCAGTTCAACGTCTTCTTCCGTGTCGCCGGTCACGCGGCGCGCCGTCTTGGGCGCAAGGTCGAGCAGGGCCCGGATGGCATCACCCGTGCGCTCCCGCGCTGCCAGCTCCATGACTTGCCCAATCAGCACCAGCACGAGGATCACCGCCGTTGCCTCGAAATAGACCGGCGTCATTCCCATGCCATCCGCCATCTGGTCGGGCAGCAGCCCGGGCGCGAGGAGCGAGACGATGGAAAACACGTAGGCCGCACCAGTCCCGAGCGCGATCAGGGTCCACATGTTCGGCGAACGGTTCACGATCGAGGCCCAACCCCGCTTGAAGAACGGCCTACAGACCCAGACCACGGGCGTCGCCAGCGCGAATTGAACCCAGCCGAAGATCCCATGGCCGATCCAGTTTGCGATAGGGATACCAATGTGGGCACCCATTTCGAGAATGAAGATCGCGAGCGCGAGAGGTGCTGTGATCCAAAGCCGTTGTTTGAAATCGACGAACTCCGGGTTCGGTCCGCTGTCGGCCGAAGGTGTCATTGGCTCAAGAGCCATTCCACACTTCGGGCAGTCCCCTGGGTGATCTTGGATGATCTCGGGGTGCATCGGACAGGTATACTTGGTGCCTTCTGGCATGGGTTCGGAAACTGGTATGTCGTCAAGATACGACTCCGGCCCCGCTTCGAATTTTGACTGGCACCGCTCGGAGCAGAAATAGAACCGCTGCCCAGTATGCTTGGTCATGTGTTCGGCGTTGGCCCGTGCAACCGACATGCCGCACACGGGGTCCTTCGCAATGAGATAGTCATCTGGGTGAGAGAGAAATTTGGTTCGGCATCCTTCAGAGCAGAAATGGTAGATGTGACCGTCATGCTCGGCGGTCGGCTTTCCGAGCGCGGGGTCAACGGTCATCCCGCAGACCGGATCGCGTAGGCCCTGCCTGCGTGAATGTTCTTGGGAAGGTGTGTCCGAGTTTGCCATGGCTCGCTTGCTCCTTTGGGGGCGAAGGATAGGCCATGTATATGGGGCTTCCAGTCGATGGAAGGTCAAGGGGGGGGGAGATTGATTTCTGGACTTATGGTCTGACGCTACGCCTGGAACCAAACGGCTCCTTGTTCAAGTGACGAGTCTAGAATGCTCCAGAACATGGTGCCTGAAGGCGTACGGAGTAGACATTTGCTGCGGCATACCAATGCGACGTGGGGCGGAAAGCGATCCCCTTTTTGCGATGTGACTTGACAGCACTCAGACGCAAAAAAAACGGTCGTCGGCCAAGTCGCATCGGAATGTCAGCTAAGCGAAGGAAACGGACATGGTTCTTAGAAGATCAAGCGCCGCGTCACCCGCCGCGTTTGGCCCAAAGCCGCCTAACGCGGACTTGCAATCTCCTGTGCAACGAAGGTGCGGGTCGACCATTTGAAAGTTGAAATTGGCCACGACCGCGGGAGCACTACTGTCGCGCATCTTTTCGAGAGGGCATATCGCGCACTTTGTGCAGAGTGGGGATCACTTGCTCGAGACAATCAGGCAATGCGCAGCTTGGGAAGCCTTCCGCAGGGGCCGTGTTTCGCGAGCTCGTCCCGAGTAAGTGAAACGGTCGTGCCTGAGTACTTTACTGGATATTGACGTGCAGAGCGTATCCGACGGTTTTCTCGGAATCCTTGTCGTTTCCCATGAGGTAAACCCGCAGTGTATAAGTCCCATCGGACGGCAGCTGAACCTCTGCCGTCTGCTCCGCTTCCATATTGCCGATCCAAATTGCTTCGCCACTGCTGCCAGGAGGAAGAATATTAAAGTAGGCCGTTCCGTCGCCGTTGCTGTCTGTGACCTCTAGCGACGCGATCAGCAGCTGACCGGCCCGAGCCCCGAGGTGATAGTCAAAATAGTCGTCGCCGCGAACTGCGCCGTTCAAGGTGGCGCCGCTCGTTCCCGGGGCGAAATGAACTTCGGAGACCTCTTGTGCCTGGGCGGGATGGACAAGCACAGAAAGAGCGAGCCCGAAAGCGAGAATGAGTTTCATTTAGGGGAACCTCCAATTTCGAGATGGGTAATCTCAATCAGCATGAAATCGCGACGTGGCAACGCTTCTCGGCGGATGAAACAAACGCGACCTATTCGTTTCGGATGATTGCACCGGTGGGGACCGGCCCACTGCGAGGGTATGAATGTCGTTGACTGCATACCGTCTAATGGCATCCATCAGGCTCCTTGGCCTAGCTTTGACATAAATGCCGCGCACTGGTCGGCACTTCCAGCTGTGTCCGCTTCGGACAACTCGTCCATTTGGGCGCCCAGATCTGCGGCTGCGCGTGACAGGACCTGATCCACCTGCTCGGGCGTCATGATCCCTTCCTTCTGTGCGGCTTGTACCGTGGCGCATATGCCGGTGGCCAATCCAGTCGCCACCCCTGCGCCCATCATGCCGCCGCCAGCCAGTGTCACGCCACCAACGCCGCCGATGATCAGGCCTATGAGTAATCCAATGATGAGTTTGAGCATGTATGCTCCCCCTTGGTTCACGCTGTGCGAGATCCGACCGCTCGGCAGATCACCCAGACAATCAATATGTTGAGCAGTGGCGCAGCCACCGCGAGCCAAGGGCCAGTCCGGTCGGGCACCTCGTCGGCCAGAAGAACCCAGGGAACCCCCAGCGGGACGAGGTAGACACCGGCCAGTGGGCCCGAGGGACTGCCGAACAATCCCAATGTGCCGATTACGAACAGCCCGAGAGCGAGCACGTAAGCGATGATCAGAACCCAGAGGACGATGCGGCAGAGCTTCATCGGATCAGCAGGCACTCGAGGGCAGCATGGTCACCGAGGAATACCTGCCGTCCGACGTGACGATCTCGGCGCAGGCCCCGGTGGATGGATTGTACCACCATGTGGTCAGCCCCCGTGTCCTTGCCGGTTGGAAGCCGAGCGCTTGGATGCCCATTTCGGCCTGTCCTCCCTTGGCGCCCTGAAAGGCGGTAAGGTCCGAGCTGCTTCCGACAGAGGGCGTGCCCGCGATGGTGGTGGTCGTGGTCGTTTCGCAGGCGGCAAGGCCGGAAACGAAAAAGGCGGCTGCGGCAAGTTTCTGATAGGTCATTGCTGCAATTTCCTTGTGTTCTGCCCCTGAAATCTGCATCGGCGAGTACCGAGCGGCAAAGGCGGGCTTGGTCGTGCGCGGTGCCGACCCGCACCGCTTCACGGGTGATAGTCATTCGATCTGAAAGAAGATCTCGAAGGGCACGGTTTGATCACTCCGGTTGATGACCTCGACTATATGTTCGCCGGATTGCCAAAGCTGGCCACGATACTCCTGGTTGGTCGAGATCGCATCGAGTAGGGCGCTGCCGTCGGGATTGAGAATTCTGTACTCAAGGGATCGGCCTTGCGGGGAGACTCTGGTTGTCAGGAACTGGTCCTTATTGGCCCCAAGCACGTAGCGCACCGTGCTGTTCGGCGGAAGTTGGGCCGGGAACTGGAAGGAACTCGACCCCGCCGGGAAGCGGACCTTCTCGGTCGAAGTCGATGGACCGGCACCCGCCGTGGCGCCGCCGTTTCCGGCGTGTGGCGTATCCCCGTTCCGGGCAAAGGCCGGCCAGGATTTCCCGTCAGCGTAGAAATCGACCATGGTGTCGCCAGACGCATTGAACGAGCATTGGAAATCCTTCGATTGGTTTTCCAGGTAGATCGTGCCGTTGACCGCGTGGGTGCCATCGGTGCGCTGGCCTTCGTACTTGGTTTCGGATCGCGCATTGCCTTCCTGATAGAAGCCTTGCGATGCCGACATGCAGTATTCTGTCATGTAGTTTGGAGATTGCGCGGCTGTGACGCTTCCAAGAGCGCCAGCGAACGCGCCAGCGGCCGCTAGCATCAAGGCGAGGTGTTTCATAACAGTCTCGATTCCTTACTAGAAATGCGGTCATGGTTGATAGCTTGCGGACAGCACATAACGTAGAAGTGGCATTCAATGCTCGACCACTTGGAATTGCGGTCTTTCGATTGGCCACTCCGGTGATAAGAAATGATGCCGAAGGGAATGCAGATCGAGGTGCGCTAGAGAGTGCCCTCGTTCGTCAAGGAAGTGATGTCAGCGGTGGAGCCGTCAGAATACCCGATGCAGCTCCACTGAGCACGGTTTTCTCCAACGCCTACGATTACTTTAGTGCCGGCCTCGGAGTATTCAGACGATAGGAGCACGACGTCCGGATTGTTGGTCGTTTGGGTTACGCCGCGGAGGCATCCCTGTTCTGCCAGGGACGGCGTGCCGCTGGAGGCGGTTCCTCCAGTTGTTTCGCACCCGGCGATCGCGAATACGGCTGGTAATCCAAAGATGAAAGCACGCCATGAGATTGTCTTTGTCATTGTGGTCCTCCTGTAATTTTCAATGCACCCTGTGGACCGCCAATTTATGACGGCAAGCCAACGGGGATCGTCTGTGGGCTTTTGTGAGTTCTGGTTCGGAAGTGTCCTGGCGCAATGCTCTGATCCTCTTGCTGCTCGCTCGCGTAAGCCTGCCAAGTTCAACAAGCCCAGGTCGGCACGGCGCAGTGAAGTAGACCTTGGAACTCGTCGACCACGCTGGAGACGACAGTCGACCAATTTGAGTTCTCTTCGGATGAGCTCCTGATCGGAGCAGGGTAGTCGGTCTATCTGTTGACGAGGGCCTGGTCTGTCCCGGAAGCGAGGACTGTCCACCCGAAAGATACTTGCTCAAAATTCTCATGGCGCGCGTTCCGGTAATTGAACGCGGCGCTGCAGTGACCCTAGTGTACCGCGGAAGATTGTGCAGTCATTCACGAGACAAAACATCGGCACTCCACGGATATTTCTGGGCAATGACAATGACCCGACGTTCATCGGTCAATGCCGAAAGCAAAAGAAATTACACTAACAATCAGTTGCTTGCGGGCACCTCTACTTCAACGCAACTAGCTAACAAGGTGGCGAAAACTCGTAACGCGAAAGCGCCCGCGGTACGATGTTGGAGCAGCGCAAAACGGCAGACAAGTGAGACTTTCGAAGAAGAGTTGAGATAATCTCAGTTGTCACCCGCCGAACCAAGCTCTGGCTTGCGGTCAAGGCCGCAGCGTCCCTTCGGTGCTCCATTGGGCTGGTCGTGGCGCACGGCCCGGCGCAACCATCCCACTACCGCCTGAATCTCGCGGTCGTTCTTGCGCGCATCCTTGAAGCACAGGCGATAGACTCTGCCCTCATTGTTGAAGCTGGCCTCACCGATGCGAATGAGATGACCATCCTCAATCGCGGCGGCGGCCACAAAATCTGGGATCAGGGCGACGCCGAGGCCCGCCTTGGCTGTTTCCAGAGCCAGAATGTAGTGTGAACAGCGCAGCCAGCCGGACGTGTTTGGAACCTGGGCGAAGGCGCCAGTCTGACCGACGAACTCATGCCAATCCGCTCCGAGATCATCGTCATCCGTGTTCGTGGTTATCAGCGGCAGGTTGGCCAATTGTTCATTAGCGGCTACGAGCGGAGAAGCCACCATGATCGCCCTTTCATGGAACAGATCGATCGATGCGTAACCCGGGGTAACCTTTTGCGCGGTGACGATACAATCTGCAGAAGCGTTCGTGAGTTCCGGGTCCTGACCGTAGAGGCGAAGTTCCACGTCAATTTCAGGATGAAGATCGCGGAATACGCCCAACTGCGGGGCCAGCCAGAATGGCCCGAAAGCCGAACAGGCCGCAATCCTTACGACTGGCCTGTCTTCACCTGTGACCTTTGCGATCGAGGTATCGAGCAGGTTGAATGCAGTCGACAGCCTTTGAGCAAGCATCTGACCAGCGTTTGTCAATTTAAGGGTCCTGCCTGACTTTGCAAACAGGTCCTCACCCAGCGTCCTCTTCAGATCGGAAAGCTGGTGGCTCACCGCACTCGGTGACACCCCCAACTCCTTCGCAGCAGCCGAAATCGAGTTAAGCCTAGCTGTTGCCTCGAAGTATTGGAGGCGTCGAAGGATGCTTGCGTCGCGGCGTTTGGGCATAGATGTAATGAGCGCCCAAACGAGTCTACCTTGTCAAGATAATTGGGCTTTGCCGGTGTCGCGCCAATCCCTGCATCAGAGAGGTAGGCGGTGCGGGAATATCCCTCCGCGCTTCCCGAGCCAGCGCATTCGCGCAACCCGGCATTAATCTTCACTCAACGATTGGCCGACCTTCACCCTTGTTGACCTTGACTGTTGTCATGCTGCGCTTCGCATGGATGACCGGAAAGCGCAGGTAGCGGACATGGCAACCGGGAGGTCGGCGCCCGGTCTGACTGACGCAACCGGCCCAAGCCGGCCCTTCGCGCAAGGCGCAGCGAAAGTCGGCTTCGGGCCCAATTGCGACATTCAAGCAAAGCGAAATAGAGCGCAGAAGCGCGGCGGCCTCGATTCCATAATGAACGCTCGGTGGATCATCTTGAGCCGCGGCTCAGACCAGCCTCCATCATTCTCGACAGCTGGATCGGGTTGTAAGTGATCGAGCCATAGGCCCCGCGCCTGATCAACCCGTCGCCCTCGAGAGCGCGAAACGCCGGTCCGATGCTGTTTCGCGATAGGCCCGACATCTCGCCAAGGTCCTGTTGCGAACAGGGGATCGAGATGTCGGCCTCATAGAGCATCTCCGGCCCAGCGAGCCGCACGAGCGTGCTGACAAGCTTGGTTCGGGCATCGCCCTTGAGCAGCGAGGCGGCGTACATGAGCGCGTTGTCGAGATGGAGCACGGTCATTTGGGCGAGCAGTCGCCAAATGATCGGGAAGACCTCTTCAAGCTCCTCCAGGCGCCGCAGCGAGACATAGCAGACCCGTAGGTCTGTCCGGGCCCGGATTTCGACGCGACGGGGAGAGCCGGTAACCGCGGCGGCCTCTCCGACCCACCAGCCGGGACGCGCGATATGGGCGAGGACCGGCGGCTCGTATCCCGAGGCGGTCATGACGTCGGCGAACCCCTCGGCGATGCCGTAAACCCCTCCGGGCGGATCACCCAGCGAGTAGAGCCGGTCGCCACGCGAGACGGAACGCAACTCAGAGATTTCCATCCAGGCATTGCGGAACGGCTCAGGCTGCGCCGCCAGCCAGCCGCGTCGGTGGAAAATCGCCCCCGGCTCGCCTCTCGACATGAAAAATCCCAACATGATGCACAGTATTGAGCAAGTTAGCAGCGGTCACTGTGGTAATCAATTGCGCGACGTGGTGCCTAGCGCGCTTCAATTTTGATCGATCTTCTTTTCAAGAAACCAACGTCAATCGCAGACGTTGAAGTCAAAGGTGCTGATATGAATAGATTTTTCATTGCGGTTGCCGTGGTGGCGCTGGCGAGCCAGGCCCACGCCCAGGACTGGCCCGACCGCAGCAAGCTGCCGGTTCCGCTGGCACCCTTCGAGGGCACCATCGGCGAGACCTACGAGGACTCGGAGGCAGATTGGCAGGAACCCGTCGCCGCCCCCGAGGGCGCGCCCAACGTCATCGTCATCCTGCTCGACGATGTGGGGTTCGGCCAGACCTCGACCTTCGGCGGGCTGATCCCCACCCCGGCGCTCGACCAGCTGGCGGCCGAGGGGCTGCGCTACACCCGCTTTCACACCACCGCCATCTGCGGCCCCTCGCGCGCCGCGCTGCTTACGGGGCGCAACCACCACAGCACCGGCAACGGCTTCCTGATGGAATGGGCCACCGGCTTCCCCAGCTACTCGACCATGCTGCCGAAGGAGACCGCGACCATCGCCGAGATCCTCAAGGACAACGGCTATGCCACCTGGTGGTTCGGCAAGAACCACAACACCCCCGACTGGGAGCAGACCGTCACCGGCCCGTTCGACCGCTGGCCAACCGGCATGGGCTTTGACTACTTCTACGGCTTCAACTCGGGCGAGACGCACCAGTACTACCCGGTGCTCTTCGAGAACACCGTCCCGGTCGAGCCCGACAAAACGCCCGAAGAGGGCTATCACCTGATGACCGACATGACCGACCGCGCCATCGCGCGGATGAAGTTCGCCAAGTCGGTCGCGCCGGGCAAGCCCTTCTTCATGTATTTCGCCCCCGGCGCCATGCACGCGCCGCACCATGTCACCGCCGAGTGGCGCCAGCAGTTCGACGGCGCCTTCGACATGGGCTGGGAGGAGTACCGCAACCAGGTCTTCGCCAAGCAGCAGGAGATGGGGCTTCTCCCCGAGGGCACCGAGCTGACCCCGCGCCCCGAGTGGGTGCCCGCCTGGGACACGCTCAGCGACGTGCAGAAGGAGGTCTATGACGACCTCATGGAGAATTTCGCCGGCTACTTCGCCTTCACCGACCACGAGGTCGGGCGGCTGCTCGACGCGGTGAAGGAACTGCCCGACGCCGAGAACACCATGGTGGTCTACATCGTCGGCGACAACGGCGCCTCGTCCGAGGGCGGGCCGGATGGCACGCTCAACGAGATCATGAACCTCAACGGCATCCCCTCGGACCTCGAGGACATCAAGGCCAACATCGACAAGCTCGGTGGGCCGGAGTCCGAGCCGCATTACCCGGTCGGCTGGGCCTGGGCGGGCAACACGCCCTTCCAGTGGGTCAAGCAGGTGGCCTCGCACCTCGGCGGCACGCGCAACCCGATGGTGATCAGCTGGCCCGCGAAAATTCAGCATGACGACGCGCCGCGCACCGCCTTCCTGCACCTTGTCGACGTGGTGCCGACCATCCTCGAGGCGGCGCATATCCCCATGCCCGACAGCGTCAACGGCATCGACCAGAAACCGCTCGAGGGCGAGAGCTTCCTCGCCAGCTTCACCGACCCCGAGTTCAAGGGCCGCACCCAGCAGTATTTCGAGGTCTTCTCGAACCGCTCGATGTACGCCGACGGCTGGAAGGCCAACGCCCAGCATACCTTCCCCTGGCGGCAGGATTACGCGCCGGGCAACTGGGACCAGGACAAGTGGGAGCTCTACAACCTCGACGAGGATTTCTCCGAGGCCAACGACCTTGCCGCCGAGAACCCAGAGAAGCTGGAGGAGCTCAAGGCGATGCTCGACGAGGCCTTCGAGAAATATGGCGTGCTGCCGCTCGATGATCGCGGCTCGGCCCGGCTTGCCATCGCCAAGCCGCCGGTGCCGGGCGCGGTCGAGGGCAACAAGACCTTCACCTACTACGAGGGCGCGATCCGCATCGCCGAGCCCGCCGCGCCGCCGATGAAGAACCGCTCGTGGACGCTGACCGCCAAGGTCGAGACCGAGGGCGCGGCAACCGAGGGCGTGATCATGGGCTTCGGCGGCGTCGCCGCGGGCATGGTGCTCTACGTCGACGGCGGGGTGCCGATCTTCGACTACAACCTCTTCGAGAAGCACACCGAGGTGAAGGGCAGCGAGCCGCTGCCCGAGGGCGAGGCCGAGATCACCCTCGATTTCGCTTACCAGGGCGCCGAGGGTGAGGCCGGCAAAGGGGCCGAGATCACCCTGTCGGTCAATGGCACCGAGGTTGCGACAGGGTCGATGGAGTCGACCGTCGCGGGCCGCTTCGGCATCGACACCTTTGGCATCGGCGAGGACAGCGGCCAGCCGGTCACCTCGGCCTACGAGCCGCCGTTCGAATTCACCGGCGGCATCGAGAGCGTGGTCATTGAGGTGCAGTAACGCGCGAAGAACTCAATTCGGGCCGTTCGCTGTAGCGCGGCGAACGGCAGAAAGTGCGCATTGCAGTCGTCGAGCATGTCTGCAGCGAACGGCCGGAACCCGCCCTTAGTGACCACGCTCGGTCGAATGCTGCGCCTTGCACCAATGTCGTGGAAGGGCGGGAAGCTGCAGTTCGCTGCACGCGCGAAAGCACCCTTGCCTCAACGCCGAAGCGGACATTCCGCCAGGATCATCCCGCTGAGCCGTAGGTGATCTACACAGAGGTCGGAAAGCGGACTTGGCTGTCGGGGCATTGACCGCGAGATATACGGTGGCACATAGTATGCTCAATTCGCCGGGAAAAATCATGTATTATTATGTCGATGAAAGCGGAAATACAGGGTTACATCTATTCGACCCTGCCCAGCCACTGCTCTATTATGGGGTTCTCGGGGCCCGCGCCAATCTGGATGTGATTTCCGCCCCGCTGTTACGGACGCTTAGAAAAGAGCTTGGAGTGAAGCGAATTCACGCCAATGAGCTTGGCGTCGCAAAGCTGACGACAATTGCTGAACGACTTGAGAAATTTAGCAAGAAGAACGATCTTCGGTTTTCGATCTTCACGGTCGACAAGAAAGATCATGCAATCATTAGCTATTTCGACCAAGTCTTCGATGCAGGCTTGAATGATGCAGTCGCGTGGAATCATTATTGGACTCCGTTGCGTTACCCCTTGCTCTTCAAAGTTGCGCACCTGTTCGATGAGGACATCGCCAAAGCTGCGTGGAAGGCGAGACTGGAGAAAAACACTGCACGCTGTGCCAAGATGCTTCAGGATGTCCACAGACGGCTACTCGCCAACATCAAAATGCTGCCTGATGCCCGCTCGCGGGAACTCATAGACGGTGCCATCCGCTGGGCAGATGCAAATCCCGACGAGATCAGTTACGGCGTGGGCAACTATGATACCTCGTTACAGATCTCCCCCAATTTGGTCGGCTTCCAATCGGTCCTTTACGGAATCGGCAGGGAGTCAACGGCCATGCGGCAGAAAGTGCATAAGATTACTGTCGACCGTCAGACTGAGTTTAATAAAGCGCAAGCGGAGTTGGCAGAAATTTACCAGAAGCTGCGCGGCCATAAGTCCAGCCTCGGCCCTGGCATGCCCGACTTCGATTACTCGACGCTCCCGGAGATTCCACCTGAATACAAACCTGGCGATGAAAGTGCTGGGCTCGAGCTTGTCGATGTCACGCTCTGGACCGCGAAGAGGATGCGCGAGGGTAAGCCCGTGTCGGACGAGCTGAAAAGCCTATTCTTTTGGCAAACACGGCGCGGACATACCGATGAGGTCTCACTTGCTGCACTCGATCGCCGCTGGCGGTTCCTGGCCGACCTCCCGCTGCCGGGACCAGAGAATCCGATATCGCCGGAGGTCCAAGCTGCCGTCGAAGAGATGGAACGCAAGCGCCGAGCGGCGGTAGCTTCCCTCAGATGAAGCGAAAGGTCTGCTATCTGCATACTGCGCCTGAAATGGTAGAGACAGCCCTTCCACGACATTCATGCCCCACCAACCTACGACACGAAGGGCGGTTTCCGGAATTCCGCCGCAGGTCCGAACGCACGCCAGCCCCACTACGGAAGCTGACATTCAACAAAATAACGGAGTCGATCGACACTAAACAGTTACTGGCCGAACGCGGGCTAATCTGCGGATGCAAAGTAGTCAATCGCATCTTGCGCCGGACGCCCATACGCAGGAGCCTCTCCGGATTAGCCAATTTGCAACGCGCTACTAACCCAATCGATCCGAAAGCGCACCAATTTGCTCGATCGTTCCCGTCCATAGCTGTTCGCGCATACGATCAACCGCGAATTGCATCGGCACGGTGTTAGAAAATACTAGGCCAGCTCCGATTTCCGGATCCTTAAGGCGAGTGAAGTTCGAAAACGCGTCAATGTTTTGCCGAGCTAACGCCCAACGTCTCAAGTGTTTTGCGAGGCGATCAGGCCTTCCTTTGTCATCAACCTCACCTCTGAACTTGGAGAGTTGCTTTGCAATCTCGCTTGCCGTTTTGGCGAACTGGAGGTGCTTGCATTCCAGAAGCATAACGCACCCTGCCTCATTCCATGCAAGCACATCGATGTCTCCGGGATCTTCGTCTGGGTGGCGCCCAAGAATTTCGCCGAACTTGATGCCTCTTCTGACGGACCAACCGAAGTCCGTGAGCTTTGATGCAACCTCCTCCTCAAATTCTGTACCGTTCGCGTTTGAAACTTTGTCGGCCCAACGGCGCATCTTGCGGGAGGCCAGCCGAGACGGCTCATAGTAACCTTCATACATATTGTGGACCGTTGCCGACAGGCTTTCTCTGATCATCCCTGGTGCCACGAGCACGTTTGCATCAGCGCCCAGTCCGAGCCTCACAATAGGTCGCCTCGCGATAGAAAGACGACGCTTGAAACGCCATGGCTGCCGATCTGCATCATCGTAGCCTTGCGGCACCGATTTCCAATGCTCTCTCGGCACGCTCTCGAGCATTTCTAATACCTTGGGAGCGCCCTCCGTCTCAAGAAGAGCAATCAATTTGGGTCTAGGAAGGATAATCCACGATTGCTCTTGCTGCGCACAAAGATTCTCAAGCTCATCCATAGTTGATCGGTACGCCCAGAAACTTGCGCCGAACTCTTCTGCCCAAGCTATCTCGAAATCGTTGTCTATCTTCCCGTTTTGACTCTCATCGGCCAATTCGGGTTCTCGAAGTGAAATGCTATAGGACATTCGCTCTCGATCAACCTGCCGATCGGTGAAAGCTCTGCCGACCGGCTCCATAATCCCATCAAAGAAGGTGACGTCGATCTGAACCTCTCCCGCAGGCGAGATACGTAACTCTGGCTTCATCGCCCCATACTGGATGGCGTCCGAATATCCGCCAAGATGTACGATCATCATCACCCTCGCCATGAGCCGAGAAAGGTCGATATCGCCCACCTCCAATCCACCTTTTTCGGGGCAATGGTGAAGACCGATCTCAATGAGCAGGCGGCAAGCCAACGACACCCCGTTCAAGCCAAACAGGGTCTCCGCGATTTCAGACCGCACTGCGGCCTCGTTGTCAGACAAAGCAATGATTGCACCGGAGGTCTTCTTCCATCGCCGAGCATCGATTGCCGCTGCCTCATGGTTTCGGACTGCTGCTTCAATCAATCCTTGCCGGCTAAAAGACGACAGGTCTTCACAAAGATCGTCCTCCGCGGCGGCCGTGATTTTGTTCAGAGCATCCGTACAGGCCTCTACGCCATAGACTCGGCCCCCGGGGCGCTCGACACCGCTCCAACCGAGCCCGATCCGTATTGCAGCATCTTGCATGGAACTGATTTCTATGACGCGCCGATCGAATGTATCTCGCATGTGATCGCGGAAGTCTTGTGGAGCGAATGCATGCAGTTGTCGAGCATCAGGCGATGACACGATCCTACCCGTGATCGTCGGCAACTCACTCTCTTCCCTACCGGTAAGGCGCAGAGCGCCGAGCACGAAAGCCTCGACGAGAGTAGCTTCTGCGACATTGCTATCATTGGACAAGCCCAGCCAAAACTCAGGTGCGACAGTTGTTGTGATTACCCCCTGTGGGGCGCACTGCAGGTGGATTGATGCCCTAATGTCGTCCGAGCCCGCTGGGACAAGGTCGGCAGAAGGAGTCGGCGGCTGGGGGTCGATCTTAAGGTCCCACAAAAGGAGATCTGGCAGTTCAGGAATGGCCTCATCAAGCACGGGGGCTATTCTCTGAATCCATGTTCGAAGTGCTTCGAAGCTTCTGTAGCAGGGCGAAAGATTATTTTTCGATCGCGGACGGGTCTCAACCCACCAAGTTCTCTCACGTTTAATCCAGACCGCGCGGAATCGTCTATTTCGTGCGTCCTCCATTGATCTGTAGAGGTGGCAAACGCCCCCTGGAGAACGTGCTCCACTGCCTGCTTTTCGTACTGCGGCGAATTTGCCGTCAGGCGTGAGCACGATGCGCCGATCATGGCGTTGATGATGCTCCACTCTTAGCTGCAGCTGCCCGTTCGTCCGGCCCACGATTAATCCACCGGACATCCCGTCAGGCAGGTCGTTGTGCGGTATTAGGTGGCCACCATTCCTAATAGAATCCCCGACCTGCGCGAGAAGGCCATTAATGTGGGGCATTTCAAACCCTTTGGAGTTGAGATCAAGCTCGGTCATTGAAAGGCGCAACAGATCGAACATGGAGAAGTCTGTGCGCCAACCAAGCACTTCAGCGTCGTATGCGCTTGCAGCCTCTACAAACCAATGGTCACTGCGATCAGGCAACTCAACCATTTGACCGCGACCAAAGCCACAGAAGATCACAAAGGTGAGGCCTGCCTTGAAATTCGCGGACCCTTCGCATCGCTCTCGTGCAGACCGGATCGCCTCCGCCAGCTTAATCTGTGCTTTCGCGCCATTCTGCGAAGTCCCCATCAGGCCATCCTGTTCAAAACCTGAGAGATCGTCAGCGACGATAACGACTTGCACCCAATATCCCGGATCAATTTCGACGGGCGGTCTCGGGACAACTGGATCAAGTGTCAAGGGTGATGGCCTCATCCCGATACTATCGATCATGGGCGTTTCAAGCATTTGATTTGCGATTATCGAGAGGTGCTGCATCCGAAAGAGCTGCTCTCCAGCAGGCCCAAGTGACCGACAAAAATCTATCACAAGGCTGCGGATGGCCGGCCCAATCGCAGTCGGAAGCGCCACAACAATATTTTCATCGTGGTAAAAAAGCGGTTTGCGGAAAAGCGCGCTATCTCCCGCGTACGTCCCCAACACATTGGAATGCTCAGGGGCCAGGACAAAGCCGCCCAAGGCCGCCATTGTAATGTCCAATGCACTAAGTTCCGCTTCCGAGAATCTGACCCAACTCGATAGCGTCCGAACCGGAGGGAGGTCGGTCGGCGGGACGCGCTTCCGTATAGGGTTTTCGGCCCCAACCTCGAAGGCGACAAGTCCAGCACGTTCGCACATTGCATCCGAAAGAATGAGGCATGCCTGACACGCATCCTTTAGTTCACGGAATGTTTCTGGCATGTTTTCGACAATTTTCATTAAGACTTGGAGGTGGAAGCATCCGCCCTCACTCAGTCCTTCCAAAACACGGTAGTTTCCACCGTCGTAAGTGACACGTCCCAAGAAGACATCCTCGGCAGGATCTTCATGGTGGCCGACTACCTTCCCCGCAGCCGCAAGCCACTTCGACAAATCACGTTGACGAGGTGGCTTGTCCCCAGCGCAAGTCGACACCACGGCATGGGCCAGCATTTCTAATCTATAGGTGGAAGCCTGCATGGCTGGACAGAGCATGAGACCGCCAATGGCCTGTGCTGCGACACCTCGATCAAAGCCAACGAGCTGTTTCGCAAATCTAATCACGCCGTTTTGACTGCCGGCCTGCATTACTTTCTGAGCCGCCAGAAAATCAAATGAAGAACTTGCCATACGCTGCACTTTCAAAATGTGGTCGAACAGATATCATGTTGTGCCATGTAACTTGTAGCTGTGGGAATAGATCAAGCAGCCTGCCTTTCCGGTTTCTTGGCTGGAAGTGAACAGAGTAAATTCTAACTCTACATGTGAAATGCCCTGGACGTCTCCTGCTCCGCAATGACCGGTTCGACGACGCTGCACTGCAACAAAAATGTGGACACCGAAAGTCCGGAGAGGGCCGGGAGCGTCATATTGCTCCGCTTACATGGTTACGCCGTCCGTCCCAGCAAGGAGAGCTTAGTCGGCAACCCAGCTTCGAACGATCTAGTTTCCCGGGGGAAGTGCAGGGCGCATGGATGCGTGTGACACTTTGTGTGTAAGTCATTGAAAATCAATGCGTAGAGTTCGGCTCGGCGAGTGACAGTACCGCTTTGATTTTGTTTGATTTTTCGGCGGAAATGGTAGGCCCGGCAGGACTTGAACCCGCAACCAAAGCGTTATGAGCGCTCTGCTCTAACCAATTGAGCTACAGGCCCGCCTGCGAAACTGACTACGCAAGCGGACAGGGACGGTCAAGCGGCGCTTGCAATCATGCGCGGGGAGTACTCTTTTCCCCCGCAGGGCAAGTAGGAGTCGGCCATGTCGGATGTCAGCAGTTTCAAGGTGGGCGGGATCGAGGTGATCGCGCTGAACGACGGGTACAATCAGGCGCCGAACGCGCTGTTCCCCGATCACGAGGCGGACAAGGCGGTGGCCGCCGCCGCGCAGGCCGGCATCCCCTACGACGGTGAATCCGTGACCATCCCGGTCAGCGCCTTCGTGATCCGCGCGGGCGCCAGCGTGGTGCTGGTCGATTCCGGCAATCCCCCGGCACGGTCCGAGACTTCGGGCCATTTCGCCCGCGCCTTCGAACAGGCAGGCATCGGCGCCGACGAGATCACCCATATCGCGCTGACCCACCTGCATATCGACCACGTGGGCGGGCTGATCGACAGCGAGGGCAAGGCGCGCTTTGCCAATGCCGAACTGATCTGCGCCGCGCCCGACTGGGTGCACTTCCACTCCGACGAGGTCTTCGCGCGCGCCAACGAGCGCGGGCAGGGCTCCATCATGGTCACCCGGCAAAGCGTCGCGCCCTACGCCGAGGGCCGCCGCGAGGTGACCGGAGAGGCGGCGATCCTGCCCGGCCTCACCATGATCCCGCTGCCGGGCCATACCCCGGGCCATTCCGGCCTGATGATCGAGGACGCGGGCGAGCAGCTGCTGATCTGGGGCGACACCATCCACTGCGAGACCTTCCAGCTGGCCGAGCCCGACTGGGGCGTGATGTTCGACGTGGACATCGAACAGGCGCGGGCAACCCGCAAGGCCGTCTTCGATCGCGTGGCGACCGATCGCATCCGCATCGCGGGGCAGCACGTGAATTTTCCCGGATTTGCCTTTCTCGAGCGCGCAGGGCAGGGCTATCGCATGATCCGGGACCGCTGAAGGCCGAACAGGGGCGCAGAGGCGTGGACTCTGCGCAAACTCCGGGCTATCGGGTGGCAACGACCGGACCGGAGGGCGAAATGAGCGGTTCTAAGAACGGAATCACCTATGCGGACGCAGGGGTGGACATCGACGCTGGCAATGCGCTGGTGGAGCGGATCAAGCCTGCGGCCAAGCGGACCAGCCGCCCGGGCGTGATGAGCGGCCTCGGCGGCTTCGGCGCGCTGTTCGACCTGAAGGGCGCTGGCTACAACGACCCGATCCTCGTGGCGGCAACCGATGGGGTGGGCACCAAGCTGCGCATCGCCATCGACACCGGCGTTGTCGAGGGCGTGGGCATCGACCTTGTCGCCATGTGCGTCAACGATCTGGTCTGCCAGGGCGCGGAACCGCTGTTCTTCCTCGACTACTTCGCCACCGGCAAGCTCGAGACCGATACCGCCGTGCGGATCATCGAGGGCATCGCCAGCGGCTGCGAACAATCCGGCTGCGCCCTGATCGGCGGCGAAACGGCGGAAATGCCCGGCATGTACCCGGCGGGTGACTTCGACCTCGCGGGCTTTGCCGTCGGCGCGATGGAACGCGGCAGTGATCTTCCTTCAGGCGTCGCCGAGGGCGACGTGCTGCTGGGCCTCGCCAGCGACGGCGTGCATTCCAACGGCTACTCGCTGGTGCGCCGCATCGTCGAGATGTCCGGCCTCGGCTGGGAAGACAAGGCGCCCTTCAGCAGCCGTGCGCTCGGCGCCGCCCTGCTGACCCCGACGCGGCTCTACGTCCAGCCCGTGCTGCAGGCGGTGCGGGCAGGGGGCGTGCACGCCCTGGCCCATATCACCGGCGGCGGTCTCACCGAGAACCTGCCGCGCGTCCTGCCCGAGGGCATGGGTGCGACCATCGACCTCGACGCATGGGAACTGCCCGGCGTGTTCCAGTGGCTTGCCCAGGTCGGCGGCATGGAGCAGTCCGAGATGCTCAAGACCTTCAACTGCGGCATCGGCATGATCGTGGTCTGCGCCGCCGATCAGGCCGACGCGCTGTCGGCACTGCTGACCGAGGCGGGCGAGACCGTCGCGCGCATCGGCACCGTCGGCGCGGGAGAGGGCGTGCGCTACACCGGGACCCTCCTGTGAGCCACAAGAAGGTCGCGATCCTGATCTCCGGCGGCGGCTCGAACATGGTCGCGCTGGTCGACAGCATGACCGGGGACCACCCGGCACGGCCCTGTCTCGTCCTGTCGAACGACGCCACCGCCGGCGGCCTCCAGCGGGCCGCCGAGCGCGGCATCGCCACCGCCGTCGTCGATCACCGCCCCTTCAAGGGCGACCGCGCGGCCTTCGAAGAGGAACTGGTCAAGCCGATCCTCGACGCCGGGGCCGATATCGTCTGCCTCGCCGGGTTCATGCGGGTTCTGACCGACGGTTTCGTGTCGCGCTTTACCGGCCGGATGCTCAACATCCACCCCTCGCTGCTGCCGCTCTACAAGGGGCTGCACACCCATGCCCGCGCGCTGGAAGCCGGGGATGCCGAACACGGCTGCACCGTCCACGAGGTGACCGCGCGGCTCGATGACGGCCCGATCCTCGGGCAGGCGCGGGTGCCGGTCCTGCCCGGCGACACGCCCGACACCCTCGCCGCGCGCGTGCTGGAGCAGGAACACCGCCTCTACCCGGCCGTCCTGCGCCGCTTTGCCGCCGGCGACCGCAGCCCGGTGCTGCTCGGCTGAGCGGCCCGGGGCGAGACCAGAAAACATCAGCTTGACGCCCAAGGAACGTCGTCGCTTTTCAAGCGGCGGCGATTGGCCTATGACTGCACCTCATGCGCAAGCGCCAAGAAGATAATCCCGATATACGGACGCAGATGAAAACCATCACGACCACCGAGGACCTGGCCGCCTTCTGCAAGGCGGCCGCCCAGCAGGACTACGTCACCGTCGATACCGAGTTCCTGAGGGAGCGGACCTACTATTCCAAGCTCTGCCTCGTCCAGCTTGCCTATCCGGGCGAGGGCGACGAGAACGCCGTGCTGGTCGATCCGCTGGCCGAGGGGCTCTCGCTCGAGCCGCTCTACGAGCTGTTCCGCGACACCAGCGTGGTCAAGGTATTCCACGCGGCGCGGCAGGATCTCGAGATCTTCTGGGTCGACGCCAAGGTCTTTCCCGAACCGCTGTTCGACACCCAGGTTGCGGCCATGGTCTGCGGCTTCGGCGAGCAGGTCGGCTACGAGACGCTGGTGCGCAAGATCGCCCGCGCCTCGGTCGACAAGAGCTCGCGCTTCACCGACTGGTCGCGCCGCCCGCTGAGCGACGCGCAAAAGGTCTACGCGCTGGCCGACGTGACCCACCTGCGCAAGGTCTACGAATTCCTCGCCGCCGAGCTGAAGCGCAGCAACCGTACCCGCTGGGTCGAGGAGGAGCTGGAAACGCTGACCAACCCGGCGACCTACGACATCTCGCCCGACGACGCCTGGCTGCGGCTCAAGACGCGGACCAACTCGCCGCGCTTCCTTGCCATCGTGCGCGAACTGGCGGCCTTCCGCGAAAGCTACGCCCAGACCAACAACGTGCCGCGCAACCGCGTCTACAAGGACGATGCGCTGATGGAACTGGCCTCGGCCAAGCCCGCCAACCTCGCCGATCTCGGCGGCCTGCGCCTGTTGCTGCGCGAAGCGCGCCGGGGGCCCATCGCCGACGGCATCGTCGAGGCGGTGGCGCGCGGACAGGCCTGCCCGCAGGACAAGCTGCCCAAGCTCGACAAGAGCCGCGAGAAGCTGCAGGTGAACCCCGCGCTGGCCGACCTGCTGCGGGTGCTGCTGAAATCCAAGACCGAGGCCGAGGGGGTCGCCGCCAAGCTGATCGCCTCCAGCGCCGACCTCGACGCCATCGCGGCGGGCGAACGCAACGTGCCGGCGCTCTCGGGCTGGCGCCACGAGGTCTTCGGCGCCGACGCGCTGCGGCTTTGCGAAGGCAAGATCGCCCTCGCGGCCAAGGGTCAGACAGTCAGGACCGTGGAACTCTGACCGCGCCGATCTGAACGCGGAAGGAAGCGCGCCTAGCGGCGGGCTTCCAGCGTGTTGTTCGCGGCGATCACGCGGACGACCCGCACGCTCTCCAGCTGCTTCCTCGACAGCGTGTAGCCCTCGTTGATGGTGCGGCTGAATTCGCTGCCCGCCGGGGTGGCGCGGCTGGGGTAGAGCACGGTGAAGGTGAAGGTCAGAACCCCGTCGACCGGCTCGGCCTTTTCGTTCTCGGGCACCAGACGCGCCTCGTAGGCGCCCTGGCGATTGGCCACGCCCGTGGCCAGCACGATGGCGCCGGTATTGGTGCGGTCGATCCGCAGCGCGGTGACCGAGGTGATCGGCACGCTGGTGTCGGCCGCATCGGGGCGCTGGAAGGCGCCCTGGCGTTCCTCGGGGATCAGCGGGTTGACCGATGCGTCGGTGGTGGCCGGGTCACCCCGGCGGCTTCCGCCGAACCATCCGCAGCCGGACAGGGCGAGCCCGGCGATCATCAGGGCCATCAACGGTTTTTGCATGGTACTGCCGATCCTCAATCCTTTTCCTTGGCCTAGCGCATCGCGGCGCACTTGAAAAGCGCCAAGGCGGACCAAAGGCGGCACTGGACAGGGCCCGGGGGGCGGCTTACCTGAGGGCCATACGCAGGAACGAAAGATGGAAGACCGCATGGCAAGCCCCGCCTTTGAAGAGATCGTGGAGGATTTCGAGTTTCTCGAGGACTGGGAGGACCGCTATCGCTATGTCATCGAGCAGGGCAAGGCGATGGACCCGCTGCCCGACGCCCTGAAGGTGCCCGCCACCAAGGTCGACGGCTGCGCCAGCCAGGTCTGGCTGCACCCGGTGATCGAGGACGGCATCTTCCGCTTCGACGGCGAAAGCGACGCGATGATCGTGCGCGGGCTGATCGCCGTGCTGCGCGCACTCTACAACGGTCTGCCGGTGGCCGATGTCGTCGGCGTGGACGCCGGCGGCGAGCTGGCGCGTCTCAGCCTGCAGGACAACCTCTCGTCGCAGCGCTCGAACGGCCTGAGGGCCATGATCAAGCGGATTCGCGAGGTCGCCGCCGCCAACGCATGACGGCAAGGCGGGGCGGGGGCGCTGCCCCCGGACCCCCGGGATATTTCCGACCCAAAGAAACTCAGGCGCGGGCCCAGTGCTCCAGCGTGGTGGCAAGCTCGCCGTAGCCGGTGAAGCGGCGTTCGAAGACGAGGCCCAGCCGCTCGGCGCAGAGCCGCGCGCGCTCGGTCAGCTCTGGATCGTCGGTCTGCGCCTGGTAGACCAGCGTGCGGTAGTGGCCGAAGTACATCTCGATCAGCTCGGGATGGCGGTCGAGACCCAGCGGTTTCCACACGAAGGCGTCGAACTGGCGGGCGAGGAAGTCGGTCAGGTAGAAGGCGTCGATTTCGTCGGCATGGGCGGCGAAGGCGGCGTTGCCCTCGAAGAAGGCGTAGCAATGCGGTCCCTCGATCATCTCGACGCCCAGCTCGGCGCAGGCCGCCTGCAGCAGCCCGCCGGTGCCGCAGTCGGCATAGGCGACGAAGATGCGCTCGTAGGCCTCCCGGTGACGTGCGACGAGATCGCGGATGGCGGGGGTGATGCGCTCGGGGTGATTGTGCAGGATTGCCGGGAGGCAGGTGAGGTCCATCTGGTCCCAGCCGCCCCGGGCCCGGATCGCCACGATCTCGCGCGCCAGCGCGCCGCAGGCGATCAGCAGGATGCGTCCGCGTCCGGAGGGGGCGAAGCCTTCCTCGGTGAGCTCGCGGGCGCCGGGAAGGGGGCTGGCCGGGTTTGACATGAATCTGACCTTTCCGTGTGATCCTGCCACAAAGCTTGCCGCGCCGTACCGCGCGCTCCTAGGTGACAGTCAGCGATTTCGGCCCCTGCCTGCAACAAGGAGATTTCCCATGCCGTCGTCATCCGCCGCCCTGCCGCCACCAAATGCCCGCACGCTGGGGCTGATGTTCATCTCGGGCGTCGTCGCCACCATCGCCTTCGACCTCTGGGGCCAGCTGATCAGCCCCGCGCTGGGGTTCGCCAGCCTCTCGCCCCACGGGCTTGCCCGCAGCCTGCTGGGCCGCCTTGGCCTGCCCAACGGCGAGTTCGCGGGCTATTTCGTGCACTTCTACCTTGTCGGCCTGATCGGTTATCCGCTGGGCTGGCTCTATGTCTTTCGCCCGCTCTGGCGGAGGGTGATCGGGGGAGGCGGATGGCTGCTGCCCTCGGCCGTCTACGGCTTTGGTCTCTGGGTCTTTGCCATTGGCGGCATCACCGCCGTGGCCGGCCTGCCGCTGTTCCTGAATTTCACCGGGATCACCTGGGTCGCCCTGGTGGGCCACGTCATCTACGGCATCGTCATGGTGGCGACGATGCAGCGCATCCGATGAGGAAAGCGCCCGGCCGAAACCCGGCCGGGCGATGCGCGGTTCAGGCGCTCATGCGGTTGTGCTTGCGGCTCACCCAGGTCTTGGCGGTTTCCACCGCCACGGCCGCATCGCGGCAGTAGGCGTCGGCGCCGATGGCCTTGCCGAATTCCTCGTTCAGGGGCGCGCCGCCGACCAGCACGATGTAGTCGTCGCGCTTGCCCTGTTCGATCAGGGTGTCGATCACCACCTTCATGTAGGGCATGGTGGTGGTCAGCAGGGCGGACATGCCCAGAATATCCGGCTCTTCCTTTTCCAGCGCCTCGAGGTAGTTCTCGACCGGGTTGTTGATGCCGAGGTCGACCACTTCGAAACCGGCGCCTTCCATCATCATCGAAACGAGGTTCTTGCCGATGTCGTGGATGTCGCCCTTGACGGTGCCGATGACCATCTTGCCGACGCGCGGCGCGCCGGTTTCGGCCAGCAGGGGCTTGAGGATGGCCATGCCGCCCTTCATCGCGTTGGCCGCCAGCAGCACCTCCGGAACGAAGAGGATACCGTCGCGGAAGTCGGCGCCGACGATGGTCATGCCACCGACCAGCGCTTCGGTCAGGACGCGGTAGGGCTCCCAGCCGCGTTCGATCAGGATGTTGACCCCTTCCTCGATCTCTTCCTTGAGACCGTCGTAAAGGTCGTCGAACATCTGCTGGACCAGCTCTTCGTCGTCGAGCTCGGAGAGGATGATGTCGTCTTCTTCCGACATGGGCGGTACCTTTGCTGTCAGGGCTCTGTTGGGGCCTGTTTTCCAGTCGTTTACGCCCAACCGGCCCCACCGCACAGTGTCAATTGCGACATTGCCGGTTGCTGTTCCGACCATTCGGCGCGCTCGGTGCCGAATGGCGGCGGCTCCGGGGGTGCCCGCATCGCCGCAGCTTGTCTTTGTTCATGTTATGTTCTAGGTTTCCGCCATGTCCTCGTCTCTCCCCATAGACAGCGCCCGGCGGCGGGCGCGCGGCGCGGTGTCGAACGCGGCCAGCCGCTACGACCTCGGGCGGGTGGAGGAGGGCGACGGCTGGGACATTCCCGAGGAGCGGCGCGGCTTTCGCACCGAGGTGCGGGAGGAAAAACCACGCTCGTTCCTCACCTACAACCGGTCACCCGACCTGCCGTTCGACCGCTCGATCAACCCCTATCGCGGCTGCGAGCATGGCTGCATCTACTGTTTCGCGCGGCCCACCCACGCCTACCTCGGCCTGTCGCCGGGGCTCGACTTCGAAACCCGCCTGGTGGCGCGGCCGGAGGGGCCCGAGGTGCTGCGCCGCGAACTCTCCTCGCGCCGCTACCGGGTGGCGACGCTGGCGATCGGCACCAATACCGATCCCTACCAGCCGATCGAGCGCGACCACGGCATCATGCGCGCCTGTCTCGCGGTTCTGGCCGAGTTCCGCCACCCGGTCGCCATCGTCACCAAGGGCGCGCTGATCGAGCGCGACATCGACCTGCTGGCGCCCTTGGCAGAGCAGGGGCTGCTGCGGGTCGGCCTCTCGGTCACCACGCTCGATGCCCGGCTGTCGCGGCTGATGGAGCCGCGCGCGCCCGGCCCCGCGCGGCGGCTGGCGGCGATCCGTCGGCTGAGCGCGGCGGGCATCCCGGTGCGGATCATGACCTCGCCCGTGGTGCCCGGGCTGACCGATCACGAGCTCGAGGCGCTGCTGGAGGCGGGGAAGGAGGCCGGGGCCACCTCGGCCAGCTGGATCATGCTGCGCCTGCCGATGGAGGTTTCGCCGCTCTGGCAGGAATGGCTGACCGAGCATTACCCGGGGCGCGCCGGGCGCATCATGGCTCGGCTGCGCGAGATGCACGGCGGCAAGGACTACGATGCGCGCTGGGGCCACCGGATGCGCGGCGAGGGGCCCTATGCCCAGATGATCGCACACCGCTTTGCCGTTGCCACCCGCCGGCTGGGGCTCGACCGGCCGCAACCGCCGCTGAGGACGGACCTGTTCTGCGTGCCCGGGCGGGCCGGGGACCAGCTGTCGCTGTTCTGATGACGCTGCTGTTGGTGGTGGTCGGGGTTGTGCGTTCGGTGAAATGTGTGATCCATTTCTCCGGAAATAATTGAATTGTTCCGGTGATTTGGGATCGTGTTCTCACTTTTCGAACGAACCTTCGTCCTAGGAAGCACCAGCCCACTCATCGAATGTGAAAACGCGAACGCGCGGCCAAGGGCCGCGCGCTCATGGTTCCTCTGTCCGAGATCCGAGGCGTGCTCAGGTCCGGCGGCGGCGTCCCCCGCGCGAGCGGCGCTCGCCGCCTGCGCCTTCCTCGGTGCCGTCGCTCGCCGAGGAGAAATCGCCCAGTTTGGCGACGATCTCTTCCAGCGTCGGCGCGGCAGAGCCACGCGGACGGGTGTCCAGCGCCTCGCGCATCGCGCCGAGGTGTTCGGGCATGGTGCCACAGCAGCCGCCGATGATCTTGGCGCCGCAGTCACGCGCCATCACCGCGTATTCGCCCATGAGCTCGGGCGTGCCGTTGTAGTGGATGTGCCCGTCGACGTACTTCGGGATCCCGGCATTGCCCTTGGCGATGATTGGCACCGCGCTGTCCTGCGCGGCGAAGCCCAGCACCGTGCGCAGCAGGTCGGAGGCGCCGGTGCCGCAGTTCGCGCCATAGGCCAGCGGCCGGTTCGGGGCGAGGCTCTCGACCATCTCGACCATCGCGGCCGAGGTGACGCCCATCATGGTGCGCCCGGCGGTGTCGAAACTCATGGTGCCGCACCAGGGCAGGCCGACGAGGGCAAAGGCCTCGGCCGCGGCGCGGTATTCCTCGGGCGCCGAGATGGTTTCGAGCCACAGCACGTCGGCGCCGCCTTCCTTGAGGCCGTCCGCCTGCTCGTGGAACATCTCCACCGCCAGCGCATGGCTCAGCGACCCGACCGGCTCCATGATCTCGCCCGTCGGTCCGACCGAGCCCGCGACCAGCACCTTGCGTCCGGCCTTGTCGGCCACATCGCGGCCCAGCTCGGCGCCCACGCGGTTCAGCTCGCGCACACGGCCCTGCGCGTCGTGCAGCTTGAGCCGCGCGGCGGTGCCGCCAAAGGTATTGGTCAGGAACAGGTCGCTGCCTGCATCCACCGCGTACTTGTAGAGCGTCTTGATCTTCTCGGGCTGGTCGGTGTTCCACAGCTCCGGCGCGTCGCCCGACTGAAGGCCCATGTTGAACAGGTTGGTGCCCGTGGCTCCATCGGCCAGCAGGACGTCGTGGCTCTCCATCATCTGTGTCAAGGCATCGGTCATGGTCTGCATTCCCCAAAAGCGTTGGGCCGGGGCGGGTCCGGCACTGGACCATCATCTGTCACGAGGCGCGGGGCAGTGTAAATCCTGTCTCCGCAACTTCTTCACGTGGCGGCGCCGGCGGGGTCACCGGAACCACGGGGTCGGGCCAGTGCACCGCGCGCGCGATGTCGGCGGCGGCAAGCGCCAGCGAGGGCCAGGAGGGCGCGACGAGGTAGCGGGGTTCCCAGCGCGGGGCAAAGCTCTCCTTGAACTGGCGCAGCCCTGCCGCGCGCCCGCGCAGCAACGGCAGATCGGGCACCGCCGCCAGCGACAGGCGCGCCACGCCAAGGGCCCTCGCATCGGTCAGCGCCGCGTGGATCAGGCTGTGCATGGTGCCGTCCGGCATGTCGGGGCAGCTGCGCATCAGGTCGAGGCACCATTCCCGCTCGGCCCGGTGAAAGCTGGCAAAGGCCACCACACGAGGCCGGCACCAGGCGGTATAGACGGCCTGATGGGCCAGGTAGCCGGGTTCGAACCGGCCAAGCGTGGTGCCCGCCGCTGGCCCGTGATCGGCCTGCCAGGCCGCCTCGACCTGCGCCAGCGCGGTCAGCGGCAGGATGTCTCCACAGGGCATCACCGTGACCTCGGCCTGCTCGGCATGGCGCAGCTTCCGCCGCAGTTGGCGGTGTTCGCGCCCCGAGATATCGAACGTTCGCGTGTCGATCACCGCCTCCACCGCGATACGCCGCAGCCGCCAGCCGGTTCGGCGCGCAGCGGCGGCACTCCGCGCCGAACACTTGTAGAGCGCGGCGATACGGTTCTCCGCCTCCGCCCGCGCCCTCAGCAGGGTCAGCGCGGCGCCCGGGCTCCCGGTGAGGGGATCGAACAACCCCACAGTGACCTGGGGCAGGTCCAGCACCGCCAGCGCCTCCCGCCGCGCGCGCAGCAGGCCACCGCCCGATTGCGCGATCACCGCCGCCTCTGCGCGCGGGCGGTCACGGGGCAGGGGCCGCTGCCGCACCCTCGGGCCCCCGGTGCGGCGCGCGGGCGCATGGCGCCGCTGCGGCGCCATCAACAGCACCGCGACGGCGGCCATGGCGGGCAGCGCGAAGTAGACCAGCCGATAGCCCATGATCCCCGTCACCAGCGTCGCCGCCGGGGTCTCGGGCAGCAGGGCCAGCAGCGTAAGCTCGAAGAGCCCGACACCCCCGGGCGCCCCGGTGGCCAGCCCCAGCGCCAGCGCGGCGAGGAAGGCGGGCAGGAACAGGGAGAGGGAAAGCTCGGTGTCAGGCGGCAGCAGCAGCCACAGCGCCAGCGCGGCGGCAAGCACGTCGACCAGCGTCCATAACAGGATCGCCGCCATCGCCGGCAGGGTGGGCAACAGGCGCCCGGGTAGGGAGCGGGGATGGCAGAACGCCAGCGCCACCAGCGTCAGCGTTCCCGCCAGCGCAAGCGCGGCAAGCGCACGCGCCCCGGGAACGGGCGGGGCCAGCAGAGCGCATAACGCCAAGAGCAGGCCAAGCGCGATCATGAAGCTGAGGGCGACAAACCCGGTCAGTTGCGCCGCCCTCCGCGCCGGGATCTCGCCCAGCAGACGCCAGCGCACAAAGGCGCCCGTCAGCAGACCGAAGCCAAGGAACTGGGCCAGCGCGATGGACGTCACCCCCGCGCGCAGCGCCCGCCGCGGGGCGACCCCGGTGCCAAGGTGGCGTTGCGCGACAAGGTCGTATCGCCCGACGGCCCAGAGGCCGACCCCCGTCGCCAGCGCGGCACCGACCCAGTGCAGCAAGGGAATGTCCGCCGCATCGGCGGCGAGCGTGGCAAGGCTCAGCTCCTCCATCCGCGCGGCCAGCAACCACAGGCAGGCCGCCGCAATGGCCAGCGGCACGAGCGCGCGGACCAGCCTGAGCGCGGCCAGCAGCCGAGAGGTCTGTCGTCGGAGGGGAAGGGCTGGCATGGCAATCCTCGGGCGTGGCCGAAACAGCCTGCACCACGCGGGATTACACCGGGGTTAACCTGCCAAATTTAGGGGGATCGAGAGGGGGAGGGCTGCCGGGAAAGCCCCGGCAGCCCTCAATAAACTCGAAATCAGTCGAGCTCGGTCATGATCTGGGCCTTGGCCGTGACCATCAGCTCGTCCATCTTGACGCGGATCACGTCGGCGTCGGCCTTGCCATCGAGGTCGGCCGCCACCTTGCGCACCACGTCCTCGTGACCGGCTTCCTCGAAGTCGGCCAGAACCACGGACTTGGCGTATTCGGCGGCTTCCTCGCCCGATTTGCCCATCAGCTCTGCCGCCCAGAGACCCAGCAGCTTGTTGCGGCGTGCAACGGCCTTGAACTGGACTTCCTCGTCATGGGCGAACTTGTTCTCGAATGCGTTCTCGCGATCGTCGAATGTGGTCATGGCGGTCAGCCCTTTTGCCTGAAACTGCGTTACCCTTGATATGCCGCGTGAGGCGCGCGCGTGCAAGAGGCAGACCCCGCTGCCCCCCGCGGGTGCGACGCTGCGATGCAGCCTGCTTGCGAGAGTGCGGGCCTTGCACTATAGCGGCGCTAGGAAAGCACGGGAGTCGATCCCGTCCGGCTTTCCCCGAAAGGGACTGCATGGCGCGACGGAAGAAAATCTACGAAGGCAAGGGCAAGATCCTCTACGAGGGTCCCGAGCCCGGTACCATCGTACAGTATTTCAAGGACGACGCCGCGCCCTTCCACAGCCAGGGCCAGGACGTGGTCGAGGGCAAGGGCGTGCTGAATAACCGCCTGTCCGAATTCTTCATGTCCGGACTGAACCAGATCGGCGTGCCGACCCACTTCATCCGCCGCCTGAACATGCGCGAGCAGCTGGTGCGGACCTGTGAGATCATCCCGCTGGAAGTGATCGTCCGGAACTTTGCCGCGGGCGCCATGTCCGAGCGGCTGGGGATCGAGGAGGGCACGCAGCTGCCGCGCCCGATCGTCGAGTACTGCTTCAAGGACGAACGGCTGAACAACCCGATGGTCACCGAAGAGCATATCGCCGCCTTCGGCTGGGCCAGCCAGCAGGACATGGACGACATCCTCAGCCTCGCGCTCCGGGTCAACGATTTCATGTCCGGCCTGATGCTGGGCGTCGGCATCCGCCTCGTCGACTTCAAGATCGAGGTCGGCCGCATCTACGAGGGCGACTACCAGCGCCTCGTGGTGGCGGACGAGATCTCGCCTGACAGCTGCCGGCTGTGGGACATCGAGACCGGCCGCAAGCTGGACCGCGAGAGCCACGGCGGACCGGGGCACCTGACGGATGCCTATTCCGAGGTGGCGCGGCGTCTGGGCGTGATGCCCAAGAACGCCTCGCACATGGTGAAGCCGAAACTGATCAACTGAGCCCGGCGCCCGTTGCGGTGACCGGATTCGCGTATTTGCAAAGTAGAGAAACCGGGATCGGTTTCACAGGACAAGACCAGGGGACGAAGGCATGAAGGCGACGGTCAGGGTGATGCTGAAGAACGGGGTTCTGGACCCCCAGGGCGAGGCCGTGCGCCACGCACTCGGCGCGATGGGCTTCGACGGCGTGAACGGTGTGCGCCAGGGCAAGATCATCGAGCTGGACCTCGCAGACGGCGCCACCGAGGCCGAGGTCAAGGACATGTGCGAGAAGCTCCTCGCCAATACCGTCATCGAGAGCTACGCGATCGAGATCGCCTGACCTGAAACCGGGCATGACCTGCCCGGTTGCACAGCATCCGCGCCGCAAGGGCGCGGGCCGCGCACCCCAAGCTGGACAGGTGACGCGGGCTGTGGTTTGAGCGGGGCAGGCCGCGCTCCTGTCATCCGGCGGCGCCGGGCCGTCACGTCGCCGATATCCGGGCACCTGATCATTCGGAAGGAACAGGCATGAAAGCTGCAGTCATCGTATTTCCGGGGTCCAACTGTGACCGGGACCTCGCGGTCGCCTTCGAACAGGCCGGCGCCGACGTCACCATGGTCTGGCACAAGGACAGCACGCTGCCCGAGGGCGTCGACATCGTCGGCGTGCCGGGCGGCTTCTCCTACGGCGATTACCTGCGCTGCGGCGCCATTGCCGCGAAATCCCCGGTCTGCCAGGCGGTCGCCGCCCATGCATCGCGCGGTGGCTACGTGCTGGGTGTCTGCAACGGCTTCCAGGTCCTGACCGAGACCGGCCTGCTGCCGGGCGCGCTCCTGCGCAACGCGGGGCTCAAGTACATCTGCAAGACGGTCGGCCTAAAGGTCCAGACCTCGAACAGCGCCTTCACCGAGGGCTACAACGCGGGCGACGTCATCGGCATTCCGATCGCGCACCACGACGGCAACTACTATGCCGACGACGAGACCATCGCGCGCCTGCAGGGCGAAGACCGGGTGGCCTTCACCTACACCGACAACCCGAACGGCTCGCGTGGCGACATCGCCGGGATCCTCTCCGAGAACCGCCGCGTGTTGGGCATGATGCCCCACCCGGAACGCGCCGCCGATGCGGGGCACGGTGGCACCGACGGGGTGGCGCTGTTCCGCGCATTGACCGGTGCGCTGACTCCGGCGTGACTTGAGCGCCGCGCGACGAGCACGTAATCTCGCGGAATGGCAACACCGCGTAACAGCCTGCCGGGCAACCTGATCTGGCCGCGAACGGACACGATCAGCTGGCGTGTCCGGCTGGCCCTCCTTGTCCTGCTGGTCGTCGCCATCGCGACGGTCTGGACCACCAATGGCCTGCTGACCGACCGCTTTACCCAGAGCACCCGCAACCGCGCCGAGCTGCGCCTCGCGCTCTACAGCGGCAACCTGCTCTCCGAACTGCGCCGCAACGCCATCGTGCCGCAGCTGCTGGCGCGTGACCCGACGCTGATCGGGGCGCTGAACTCCAACGACTTCAGCCAGTCCACCCAGCGGCTGATCTCCTTCGTGGAAGAGATCGGCGCGGCCTCCCTGATGCTGCTCGACAGCGACGGGCGGACCGTGGCCGCGACAGACCGCAACCGCCTCGGCTCCGGCCACCGGGGCGAGCCCTACTTCGTCGATGCGGTGCGCTCCAACGCGACCGTCTTCTCGGTGATCCCGCGCGAGGTCGGCGGCTACCGCTTCACCTACTCGCGCCGCGTCGAGTCCGGGCAGAAGGTGCTCGGCGTCATCGTGGTCGAGGTTGACCTGCAAAAGTTCGAACGCGCCTGGGCGGGCATCTCCGATGCCGTCCTCGTGGTCGACAGCACCGGGCGCATCGTGCTGGCCACGGAGTCGCGCTGGCGTGGCCTGACCGAAGCCGAGGCGCTGCAGCGTCAGACCCCGCAGAACGCCATCGAACGCGCCATTCGCGCCACCGCCGACTGGAGCGCGCTGCCGCCCGACGCCTACATCCAGGGCGAAGCCGTGATGCGCACCGAGGCGCGCATTCCCTTCCGGGGATGGCGCATGACCTCCTTCACCACCTACGCCTCGATCCGGGAGCGGGTGAACGGCGTGCTGGCGCTCGAAATCATGGGATTCGCCATCCTTCTGGCGCTGGCCTTCTATGCGCTCAGCCGGAAGACGGCGCTGCGCATGGCATTGTTCCAGCGCGAGTCGGCGGAGCTTCGCGCACTGAACGCCAGATTGCAGCGGGAAATCGCCGAACGCGAAAGGGTGCAGGAAAACCTTGCCGTGGCCGAACAGACCCTTGCGCAAAGCTCCAAGCTGGCCGCGCTCGGCGAGATGTCGGCAGCCGTCAGCCACGAGCTGAACCAGCCCCTCGCCGCCATGAAGACCTACCTTGCCGGGGCACGCCTTCTGCTGGGCCGGAACCGCCCCGAAGAGGCGCTTTCGTCCTTCGGACGCATCGACGACCTGATCGAACGCATGGGCGCGATCACGCGCCAGCTCAAGTCCTATGCACGCAAGGGCGGAGAGCAGTTTTCCGAAGTAAACATGGGCGATGCGCTGGCTTCGGCCCTGTCGATGATGGAACCGCAGCTGCGCCACCGGCAGGTCCAGATCACCCGCATCCTGCCCGATCGCCCGGTCCGGGTCATGGGCGACCGGGTGCGCATCGAACAGGTGATGATCAACCTCTTGCGTAACGCCCTCGACGCCACCAAATCGGTGAACAACCCGGAGGTCGAGGTGATCCTTGCCGCCGGCGAAACCGCCACGCTGACCGTGCGCGACAATGGCGAAGGGATCGAGGATTTGGACTCTCTGTTCGAGCCTTTCTACACCACCAAGCAGCCCGGAGACGGCGTCGGCTTGGGCCTTGCCATTTCGTCGGGTATCGTAAACGACCTCGGCGGTCGTCTGACGGCACGGAACGGAAGGAAGGGTGGCGCAGTTTTCGAAATGCAGCTTCCGATCCTGGAAGATGATAAGAATGACGGAGACGGCGTAGAAGCCGCCGAATGAGAGGTAACGCGAATGGCCCAGGCCATGAAAATTGCGATTGTGGATGATGAGCAGGACATGCGTCAGTCGATCAGCCAGTGGCTGGCGCTGTCCGGATATGACACCGAGACCTTTGCCAGCGCCGAAGACGCGCTCAAGGTGCTGGGCGCCGACTATCCGGGCATCGTCATTTCCGACATCAAGATGCCGGGCATGGACGGGATGCAGTTCCTGAAAAAGCTGATGGGCAATGACAGCGCGCTGCCCGTGATCATGATCACCGGCCACGGCGATGTGCCGATGGCGGTAGAGGCGATGCGCGTCGGTGCCTTCGACTTCCTCGAAAAGCCCTTCAACCCCGACCGCATGAGCGAACTGGCCAAGCGCGCCACCGGCGCTCGCCGCCTGACGATGGACAACCGCGCCCTGCGCCGCGAGCTGTCGGACGGCACCCAGATCATGAAGAAGCTGATCGGCGCCAGCCCGGTGATGGAACGTCTCAAGGAAGACATTCTCGACCTGGGCCAGGCCGACGGCCACGTCCTGATCGACGGCGAGACCGGCACCGGCAAGACCCTTGTGGCCCACGCGCTGCACGCCGTTGGCAGCCGCGCGGGCAAGCGCTTTGTCCTCGTCAGCTGTGCCGCTCTGGAAGAGGATGCACTCTCCAAGCGGCTCTTCGGCCCCATGCTGCCCGAAGACGCCCAGTTGCCCGCGGTCGAGGAGGCCCGTGGCGGCACCCTCGTGCTGGAGGACATCGAGGCGCTGTCTGACACCATGCAGGCGCGACTGCTGAGCGTGATCAACGAGCAGGGCACCCCGGCCGAGACGCGCATCGTCGCGATCTCGAACCTGCAGGAAGCGGGCCGGACCAGCGAGGACGTACTGCGCCCCGACCTGTTCTATCGCCTTGCCGCCCTGCGCATCACCGTGCCGCCGCTGCGGATGCGCGGCGAGGATATCCTGACGCTCTTCACCCGCCTGTCCGAGCAGTTCGCCGAGGAATACGGCTGCGAGGCCCCCAAGGTGTCGGCGCAGGAGGCCGCACAGCTGCTGCAGGCGCCTTGGCCGGGCAACGTGCGCCAGCTGATCAACATCGCCGAGCGCGCGGTGCTCCAGTCGCGTCGCGGCTCCGGCACCATCGCCTCGCTGCTGATGAGCGACCACGAAGAGATGCAGCCGGTGATGACGACCGAGGGCAAGCCGCTCAAGGAGTACGTCGAGGCGTTCGAGCGGATGCTGATCGACAACACCATGCGCCGTCACAAGGGCTCCATCGCCTCCGTCATGGACGAGTTGTGCCTGCCGCGCCGGACCCTGAACGAGAAGATGGCCAAGTACGGTCTGCAGCGGGCCGATTACCTCTGAACCCGCCTGTCCTGAAACGAAGAGCGCCGCCCCACCGGGCGGCGCTTTTGCTTTGCGTTAACTCTGGGGCAGGGTGAGAACGCCCTGCTAACCATCTGTAAAACGTCGGAAAAATGGAATGTTTCGCGCGCGAAACAAATTCCCGCTAACCCCTTGATCCCGCGTTGGCAGGTTGGGCCGATCCGGCGGAAATGCTGGGGGACGGGCGGACCCGTCCCACCGTTGTCTTAGGCGACCGCAGCCGCAAAGCCACCGCGGTAGATCTCGGCGAGATCCCCCAGCGCGGCCTCGCTGCCGCCGAACTTCACGCTGTCGCCGGTGAACTTGCCCAGCGAGGTCAGCGTCACGCCGGCCTGTGCCGCGGCGGTCATCAGCGCCTCTGCCTTGTCGAAGTTGCAGGCGACGAGATAGCGCGCCTGGTCCTCGCCGAAGAGCAGCGGGGTCGCGTCGCTGTCGAGGTGGACACCCACGCCGGTCTTCTCCGCCAGTTCAAAGGCGGCAAGGGCAATGCCCCCATCCGCGACATCGGTACAGGCGGTGATCAGCTCGCGATTGGCGCGGATGAACTCGCCGTTGCGCTTCTCGGCATCGAGGTCGACCTCGGGCGCGTCGCCTTCCTCGCGGCCGAAAACCTCGGCCAGCAGGGCGGACTGGCCCAGGTGACCCCGGGTGTCACCCACCAGCAGCAGCTGATGGCCTTCGCGCACGTCGCAGCCGATGATCTCGTCGGGCGAGGCAATCAGCCCGACGGCACCGATGGTCGGGGTCGGCAGGATCGCCGCGCCGTCGGTCTCGTTGTAGAGCGAGACGTTGCCCGAGACGATCGGCATGTCGAGCGCCAGACAGGCCGCGCCGATCCCTTTGATCGCGCCCACGAACTGGCCCATGATCTCGGGTTTTTCCGGGTTGCCGAAGTTCATGTTGTCGGTCGTCGCCAGCGGCTTGGCCCCCACGGCGGTCAGGTTGCGGTAGGCTTCGGCCACCGCCTGCTTGCCGCCCACTTCCGGGTTCGCCTTGACGTAGCGCGGGGTCACGTCCGAGGTGAAGGCCAGCGCCTTGCCGGTGCCGTGCACGCGGATGATCCCGGCACCCAGACCCGGGGTGCGGGCGCTGTCACCCATCACCATCGTGTCGTACTGTTCATAGACCCACTGCTTGGCCGCGTAGTTCGGCGACCCCAGCAGCATCTTCAGTGCGTCGATGGGATCGACCTGCGGCACGTCGCCCAGCGGCGCGGCCTCCGGGGTCGGAACCCACGGCCGGTCGTACTCGGGCGCTTCGGAGGACAGCTTGGACAGCGGCAGGTCGGCCTTGACCTCGCCATCCAGCATGATCAGGAACCGGTCCTCGGCGATGGTCTCGCCGACGATGGCAAAGTCGAGGTCCCACTTGTCGAAGACCGCCTTGGCCTCGGCTTCCTTCTCGGGGAACAGCACCATGAGCATCCGCTCCTGGCTCTCCGACAGCATCATCTCGTAGGCGGTCATGTTTTCTTCGCGCACCGGCACCTTCTCGAGGTCCAGCCGTACGCCAAGGCCACCCTTGTCGCCCATCTCCACGGCCGAGCAGGTCAGCCCCGCCGCACCCATGTCCTGGATCGAGATCACCGCGCCGGTCTTCATCAGCTCGAGGCAGGCCTCCATCAGGCGCTTCTCGGTGAAGGGGTCGCCAACCTGTACGGTGGGGCGCTTCTCTTCGATGGTGTCGTCGAATTCGGCCGAGGCCATGGTCGCGCCGCCGACGCCGTCACGGCCCGTCTTGGCGCCGAGGTAGACCACCGGCATGCCGACGCCCGAGGCGGCGGAGTAGAAGATCTTGTCCGCATCGGCGAGGCCGGCGGCAAAGGCGTTGACCAGGCAGTTGCCGTTGTAGGCGCGGTGGAACCGCACCTCGCCGCCTGCACACGGCACGCCGAAGCAGTTGCCGTAGCCGCCGACACCGGCGACCACGCCGCTGACCAGCTGGCGGGTCTTGGGGTGCGAGGGCTCGCCGAAGGACAGCGAGTTCATCGAGGCGATGGGCCGCGCGCCCATGGTGAAGACATCGCGCAGGATGCCGCCCACGCCGGTCGCCGCCCCCTGGTAGGGCTCGATGTAGGAGGGGTGGTTGTGGCTCTCCATCTTGAAGACCACGGCCTGGCCGTCGCCGATGTCCACCACGCCCGCGTTCTCGCCCGGCCCGCAGATCACCTGCGGCCCCTCGGTCGGCAGCGTACGCAGCCACTTCTTCGACGACTTGTAGGAACAGTGCTCGTTCCACATGGCCGAGAAGATGCCCAGTTCGGTAAAGGTCGGCTCGCGGCCGATGATCTCAAGGATACGGTCATACTCGTCCGGCTTGAGCCCATGCGCGGCGATCAGATCGGGCGTGATGGCTGGGTCCTGCATCTGCGTCTATTTCCCCGGGTAAACATGTCGCGCCGCTTGTAGGCCAAGCGCGTGCGGGGTGAAAGGGAGAATACTGGCCCGAGCCGGGGAATTATGGCACCAACCCGCCCCACGGCCCCCCCCGCGTCATCGCGGGTGGAACGGGTGTGCCAAGTGCTCTCTGGGAGGATTTGGCTCCGGCGGTAGGGATCGAACCTACGACCAATTGATTAACAGGCTCAAAATTGGCCATTTTGTAAGTGTTTGATCATATTAATCGTCACATTAAAATGTGAAAAAAATAAAGTGTTTACAGTGACATGTGGTGCGATTATAAAGTCATTCATGGACATTGGCCGTCACGAGCGTCTGTTACAAGTGGTGACAAATCCGGTGACAAATCCGGCGCTCGGGCCATTCGCAACATAACCAATCTCGACGAGGATTCCTCGGTAGGTGTGATGCTTCAAGCATCAGCCAATGGAGAGGCTATGCCCTACGGGAGACGAGGAGGATTGCACGGATGGCAACGCTCACAGATGGGCGCAGCGGAACAATTGCGAAGGCTCAACCGCCTGCGTCAGGACAGCGGTTTGTCTTCGATGAGCATCGCGATGCACCGCGTGGGTTCGGCCTGCGGTTGACCGCGGCAGGTGGCAAGGCTTTCGTGTTGACTTACAGCATGAATGGACGCCGCCGTCGCAAGACGATTGGCGATTGGCCTACCTGGACCTTGGAGGCCGCGCGCCAGGAGGCGCGAGAGCTGATGCTCAAGATCGTAGCTGGAGATGATCCTCTCGAGGCGGACCGCAAACGCCGGGAGGAGCCATTGGTCGAGGGGATCGCGAAAGACTGGCTCGAAATGCACGCCTCTGGTCTCAAAAGTGAGAAGGCGATCCGCGGCTTTGTTCATAATGACATCATACCGGCGATCGGCCGCCTGAAAGTCAGTGACGTGCGACGGCGGGACGTGATTGAGCTGGTCGAGCGTAAAGCGGTGACGGCGCCACGCTCGGCCGCCCAGATTCTCATCTATGCGCGCCGGTTGTTCGACTATGCCACGGACCGCGACTACATTCCGGCCAATCCTCTCGCGGGCTTGAAGCCTTCGTCTATCAAGGTGAGGGGGAAGCGTGATCCACTGAAATCCGTGGCGCGGGCACGTATTCTGGATGGGGATGAAATCCGCGGGTTCTGGCTCAATGCGGAGTCCTGCGGTCTGCACCGGTTGACGGCCCTGGCGTTGAAGTTCGTCCTCGTAACAGGGCAGAGGCCGGGAGAGGTGGCGGGCCTTGCGAGCGAGGAGATTTCAGGGCGGACCTGGACCATTCCTCAAGTGCGGCGAGGAAAGACCCAGTCAGACCATAGAGTTTATTTGACGGACACCGCGTGCGAAATTCTCGATGCGGCGAAAGAGGAGCTGTCGCGTCTTCAGAAGCGTCGTAAGCGCTCCTGGGACGGATACTATTTTGAAGCAAGTCCAGGGGCGCCGGTCACCACCGCAGGACTCTGTCGTGCGGTCTCGCGGCACCACACAGATTTTGCCACGAAACATGTCGCGCCGTGGGGGCGTTGGACGCCACACGATCTGCGCCGCACGATGCGGACAGGGTTGTCAGCCTGCAAGGTTCGGCCCGATATCGCAGAACTGGCCATCGGTCATGTGAAGACGGGTATCGTGGCCGTCTACGACCAATATGCCTTCGAGGAGGAATGTGCAGAGGCGCTGACACGCTGGGAAGCACGGCTGCTCGATACGGTTTGGGATCGTCCGCCGGCGCAACGCGACAACAACATTATTCAACTGAGGGAGGGCAATCAGCATGCCTAAGACAATCGAGATCGGGCAGGGGACATCTGCTCGATTGAGAAAGGTTTTCGATCTGACTGACACGGGACCTGAAGAAGACATCGGTCTGTCCCAGGACGCTTTCATGCAGTTCAAACCGCAAATCGAGGTTTGGGAGAAGTTCGCCCGAGATGCGCGCGAGTGGCTCTTGGCCCAGGGTTTTCCAGACCCCGCGGATCACTACCTCCGCCTTGATCTCTATGCGGCTGATGGGGAGGATTCGCTTGCCTTCTTCTTGGCAAGTTGGTTGTTCGAATTTCGCCGAGTTAAGATTTTTGGAGAGCAAGTGAAAGAAAGTGGCGCTCGGCTTTCGATGCAGGAATTCGCGGTTTGCGCGGTTTCACTTGGACGACTTGAAGGGCGTTTCGAAGCACTGAATCGGCGAGACCCAAAGACTGGCAAACGTTGGGAAAAGCTCGCGCTGTCTGGACAACAACGGTCTTTTCAGGGTGCAGAGGGCCGCAAGATGAATACCAAAAAGAGTTTTGCTGTTAAGCATGGCGAGGCTGCTCAGTTGAAAGCTAATCAACTACATGCCGAACGGCCGACACGTACGTGGACCTATATTGTGAGTAAAATTGCTGATGAGTTTGGTGTAAAGCCGATAACGGTGAAGCGAAATTTAGAAAACCCGAAGACGAAAGTTGGATCATCGGCATAGAGTGATCCAAAGGTCATAGAGGACAAAGCTCTCATCGAAACCGTCAGATGAGGACACTTATGACCTTTCAAGATCTTATCACTGAAGCAGACTATGCGGAGCAGCGCGGGCTATCTCTCAGGTCCGTTCAACGTGAACGGGCAGTGAGGGCAGGCCCGCCATTCATCAAGGTGGGGCGCAAGGTTTATTACCGGCCAGCTGCGATTGAAGCCTGGCTGTTGGCCCAAGAGCAAATCCAACCACGCGCACATAGGTAGCTAGCGGTTGGGCAAGTCGCCGGATTGGCCCCGTTTCCGGTTCAGCATGACATCAACGGCGCGATAGCGCTGGCCGGGACGAGTGCTCGAGGCTTGGTGACGCCGCTCATCTCTGGAGCCAACTGAGGCTCGAAATAACAAAATTTGGAGTAAAGTAATGCTGACTTCTAAGTCTAGCAAATGGGAGGGGCATGCCCATGCATCTCCTCCAGAACCGACACCGCTATTTGGGGCGTTGAAAGACCCAGAACCGATCCCGCTTGATGCGCTTGGGCCATTGGCAAATGGTGTCCAAGGGATCGCAATCCTGACAGGGGCTCCCTCTGAGATCGCCATGCAAAGCGCGCTGACAGTCGCGAGCGTTGCAACTCAAGCCCACGCCAATGTCGAGACGCTACAAGGCTATGTACCATTGAGCGGCTTTTTCCTGACTGTCGCACAGTCCGGTGAGAGAAAGTCGGCATGCGATTCACTCGCCACGGCCATGATCGACAAGTATGATCAGGAGAAGGTCCGCCACTATCTTCGTCAAAAGCGCGAGTACGAGGTTGCCAGGCTCGACCACCAGAAAAGGCGCCGTCGGGCGAGTTCAGGCGACTTTGAAGTCATCGATGATGATTTTGGGGACGAGTTTGGGGATCAACCGCCTGAAGCCCCCCTGTTTCCTGCGATCCGTATCAGCGATCCAACTCTGGAAGGCTTGTTTCGTCAGCTCGAAAGTGGACGACCTTCAGTCGCTGTTATGACAGATGAAGGGGGGCAATTTTTCGGTGGCCACAGCATGAAGCGGGAAAATGCGCTCAAGACAGCGGCCGGCTTCTCTAAGCTCTGGGATGGCGCTCCTTTGAGCCGGACTCGGGCATCCGCAGAGCCGGTCTGGCTAAGCGGAAAGCGCGTTTCATTGCACTTGATGATCCAACCGGGCGTTGCTCAGCAAGTTATCGGCGATCCTACATTGAAGGACCAAGGCTTGCTCTCGCGGGTCTTGGTGGCGTGGCCCAGCAGCAAGATTGGAACTAGGGTCATCAAGAAGGACCCCGCATATCTGGCCATGAAGGAGCTTGCCCAAGTCTGCCTTCAGAAGTTCCATGATCGCGTTGCTGAGCTGTTGCGAGTGGAGCTCCCACTCTTTGATGGCACCCGAGCTGAACTTGCACCGCGAGTTTTGCCGCTGGCTGAAGATGCGCGTGCAAAGCTCGAGGCCTTTTACAATCGGGTTGAGCTGGCGTCTGGAAAGAGCGGTGCGTTTGAGTATGTCACTGGCTTTGCCGCAAAAGCACCGGAGATGGCCGCGAGGCTCGCTGGCATCCTATCACTTTTTTCCGACACGAATGCTCCGGAAGTTACAGGTCCAGTAATGGCGAATGGGATCGCTATCATGGAGTGGTACCTTCGTGAGATGGTGCGGATCAGTGAGACCGGCCGTCCGGATCAGAGCCTTTGTGATGCTGAAGCTATCCGCATTTGGCTTCGGGACACGTGGGCCGAGGATCATATTGATAAGCGTGCAATGATGCGCAAAGGGCCCGGGCACCTACGTGATGGCAACACTCTTACGCGCTGCATTCAGGTGCTCGAAGCCCACGGGTGGTTGATCCGTGGAGTTGGGCAGGCACGTATCGATGGCGCCAATAGTAAGACGTTCTGGCGCATTGAACGAGAAGGCAGTGGCCGCTGATGGAACGATCTTTCGATCCCGTTCGCGCCTGCTTCGACAATGCGATTGAGATTTTTGCGGCGGATGATCCAAGATCACAAGAGTCGCCTCCAAAGAGTGCTGTTCGCTCGGCCTTGTCGCAAAAGTCGCAGATGTCGCAAGTAGGAAGGTGTACCAAAAGGCGACCTTCTTTCCGAGACGACAGTTTTGAAGAGCGAGCTGCGATCATGGAGTTTGATGGTGGCTTGTCGCGATCGTATGCCGAGTTCCTGGCGTATCGCGCTTGTTTTAGCTGAAAGCGCTGGTGTGAGCGCGCTACTGGAGCGCGCTCACAGATATTTTCACCCCTCTCAAACTCTCCAAGATGTGACGCGTCTAAAAAGGGCATAGGCCGGGTTTAGGGCTTCAGCGACAACGAGTGATTGTTTAGCCCGATGGGCCGACGTTCGACGCCGATATTTGGATCACAAGGATAGAGTGATCCTGCGTCGTTGGGGGACAAAGGTCTCATCGAAACGAACATGTGAGGACATTCAAACCCCTGAAAAACATCATTGGCGGAACTGGCGTGAAGTTGACGCATGGTCGGGACAGTCAGGGGTGATGGACCTCTCACTGAACACCCGATGGTAAAGCTGCTCCTCGAAATGCCGGTAGGCCAAGTCTAGTGGGAGCTGGATACAGCCCCGCAAACCAAATCGATGGCCTGAGCAATGAGTGCTTGGCCATTTCTCAACTGAAAACTGTAACCGCCTTGCCCGGTTGTTTACCAAAATGCGGGACACCGGCGGGCATTGTTTTGGAGACTATAAATGCTGAATCTCAAACACGCGGCACTGGCACCGCGAATTGTACGTACCCGGCGCAAGAGCGTGAAATTGGTGGTCGCCACAAATGCTGCGTACCCAATAAAATCTGCGATCACAAAAAGGATGTGCGCATACTCGGACGCGCTAATGCATGTGCAAAGCGAGATCGACAACCTGTATCAGGCGGAGCGGTGCGAATTCGGACCCGGAGAGGACCTGTACTATCCAGGACCGGCCGCGCTCTTAGAGGGCCTTGATATCGATGTCCCGACTGTTCATCCGCGACATCGACCGGCCGGGAAAAAACGGAAATGGTCACCTCAAGAGGTTGAGGGAGTGCGCCGCTGTCTTCTGGAGGCAGGCGAGATCTTGGCTTATCTCTCGGGTGCGTTGTCTACCTTGCCATTGCGGCATCCTGCGCCAACCGCTCTGCACCACGCCGAGCGGCATCGTACGGCTGTACTGACCCAGCTTGAGCGACTTTAACAAGCCGCATGAGAACTCAAACGCAGCCCCTCACTGATTGCTGCAAGAGCCAGGCTAGCGCCTGGCTCTTCTTTTTTGGGCGAGGCTAGTGGGGCCAACCTCGCCAGCTAGACCGCCAGCCGAGAGCCAGGTTTCGAGACCAGCTTTAGCTAGGGCCGATACTTTCGCGACCACTCACTGCCGCCAGGGTCCTTCCTGAAGGAGCAACGCATGGGGGTAATTCGCACCGCGTGGTAGCCTCTTGTATGGTAAGCCCAGCCCGTTGAGGATGGAATTGGAGTTGTTGTTCGCAGGGCACTCGGGGGGGAGGCTGTGAAACGGCATGCAAAATTGACCCCGTAGCGGTGTAATCGGCACCCAAAAATGACCCCCTTACACTGATGGTCATTATGCTCCCGAGGTCATCGGGGAGCACAGTGTGGGATGTTAGTCGTGGAGACGATAGCGAAGATCCGGCGGGGGCATTTTCAGGACAGGAAGTCGATCAAGCAGATCTGCCGGGAGCTGCGGATATGGCGGAACACGGTGCGCAAGGTGATCCGGTCCGGTGCGACGGAGCTCACCTATGAGCGAACCATTCAGCCGTTGCCGAAGATCGGGTTCTAGAAAGACATGCTCGACGAGATGCTGGCGGTGACCTGCCGGTAGCCGTAGAGACATGCCAGTTCGATGATATCCGCCGTCAGGCGCTCTTCATCGTGACCGTTCGCAGGAACCTTGCGCTGCGTAGATCGATACTGACCTAGCGCCCGGCAGGCTCGGCGCTCGCAAACGCCGAGTTCCTGGCGGACGTGGTCGATACAGTCGCGGTGACGCGACGGGCTCAGTAGTATCCCCGTGCTTCCTCGGAGAGGAAGAACTTGTCCAGTATCAGAACCGAGACGGCACGCCGGAGCCAGGCATTCTCCTGCTCAAGCTCCTTAAACCGCTTCAGTTGATCGCGGCTTGTCCCGCCATATTCACGCTGCCAGCGGTATTAGGTCTGCTGCGTAACCCCGATCTGCTGAACTGCGTCCGCGATGTTCGCACCTTGGCTCTGCAGCGCTTCGACCTGCCGCAGCTTCGTTATGATGTCTTCGGGCTTCTCTCGTTTACCTGCCATCGGCGTAGGCCTCCGTGATACGGGATAAACTACCACAAAGGGGGGAACACTTCAGTGGGGCGAGGCCAGAACATACCGTGCGATCAGCACAGTCTTCACGAGCTCCGTTTTGACAGTGGCATCCCTAAAGCTCACGTAGATGTACTAGTGGGCTAAATATTAGCCATTCTGCTCTATGTGGGCTTCATCTATCCGTCGCGCAGCATTGTGCCACGAAATGGCTCTGGACTTACAACAACGACCGGCCCAACATGTCTATCGGCAGGATAACACCTGCGATCAAACTGACAACAGCCGCGTGAACACTACGCCCGAGCCTCATTAAAATGACTTGATTGCCCGTGTACTGTTCAAAAAGCATTTGGGATTTATAGGGACTCCCTTTCTTGCCGCAGCTCGAAAAATCTTCTGGAGTACTTCGTTCAATGTCTTTTCAATATGCACCTTTGCGGCAAGATATTTCAGTGGGACGGGAGTGAGGCTGCCGAAGGAAAGAACATGACGAACTCACGCGTGAATACGAGAATCGTTTTTCTCGGACTTCAAACCTATGGACGTATTGGAGGGATACAACGTTTTAACCAGCGTTTAGTGCGGGCTCTTTTTAAAATTGTTGGATCGGACAATTTGGTCGCACATTTCACTCAGGACGAACCTAAGGATATTCCGTCTGATTTGTCTGGAGTGGTGTCGGTTTTCGAGCAGAGAAAGGCGGCTTACATTTATAAGTCGCTTAGAAAGGCATTTTCGTCTAACATATTGATTATTGGGCATGTAAACCTGTTGTGGCTTGGGATGATCGCCAAGGTTTTTCACCCAAAACTCCGGGTCATTATGATGGCTCATGGGGTTGAAGTTTGGAACGACCCCGGTTTCCGTAAAGCACGTTTCTACGAGCCATACTTTATGAAGAAGTTAGATTGTATCGCAGCGGTTAGTTCCTATACGGCAAATATAATGCAGCGTGAGTATGGTTTACCGGAAAACATTTTTATGATTTTTCCAAATACGGTCGACCCAAGAATTGATGCTGATCATTATCCGGCTGACCCGCCCTTTGTTCTCGCCGTGAGCCGTATGGACGTTCATGACAGAGCTAAACATATCGATCAACTAATACGCGCAATGGCAAAGCTACCTTCATCATCTTCATCTGCGCGACTGGTTATTGTCGGAGATGGCATTCTACGTTCTGAATTGGAAGAACTGGTTAGAGAGGTAGGGCTTTCTGATCGTGTGGAGTTTACTGGCAGCGTGGACCAAGAAAGGTTAATTGAACTTTATGAGACGGCTACTTTATTCGCGCTTCCTTCATCTAAAGAGGGTTTCGGGATTGTATATTTGGAGGCTTGGAGTCACCGTCTTCCTGTTATTTGCTCGATTCATGGAGCTTCCTCCGAGGTTGTTAGCGACGGCATCGATGGGTTCGCGGTTGATCCATCTGAAACCGAACAATTGGCCAGCAAAATTGTTCTTTTACTGCAAGAGCCAGAGCTTGCAGCGAAGTTTGCCAAAGCTGGAGGGCAAAAAATCCTCGAACGATTTTCAACTGACGTGTTAAACCAAAACGTTGCCTTACTTTTGAAGGGAGTAAGAGAATGAAAATTCTGCGAATTATTCCCTCTGTAAACCCTCAAGACGGTGGGCCCATCGCTGGTATCCTAAACACAGCACATGAAATGAAGGAGGTCGGAGGCCACACGACAGAAATCGTGTGTCACGACCTCCCAGATTCGCCGTGGTTAAGTGATTTTCCTTTCAAGGTCCATGCTCTAGGGCCAATTCATAAGAAATATGGTCGACATACGAAGCTTTCATCATGGATTGCAGAAAACGGTAAGTTTTACGATGCGGCTGTGCTTCACGGCCTCTGGAATCATGCTTCCATTAGAGGATGGCAGGGTTTGCGCGAAGCGAAACTTCCCTATGTTGTTTATACTCATGGTATGCTTGATCCTTGGTTTCGTAAGAAGTATCCGGTTAAGCATATCCTAAAACAGATGGCGTGGGCTGTTCAGGGGCGTGCTCTACGTGACGCCCATTCAGTACTTTTTACGAGCGCTGAAGAAGAAAAGCTCTCACGACGTGTGTTCTGGGGATTTAAATATGACAGCCGTGTTGTTGCCTATGGTGTCAGCAACCCGCCTTCCGTGAAGGAGGCTAATCGTGCCGCGTTTCAGGATGTCTACCCCGGTATTGGGGATAGATCATACATACTATTCCTGAGTAGGATACATCCCAAGAAGGGCGTCGATTTGTTGATCGAGGCATACGGGTCAATTATCAAAGGCATGGAAACGCCGAGCGATTTTCCTGATTTGGTAATTGCCGGACCGGACGCTTTGGATATGAAGCCCAAGTTATCTAAGAAGGCCGAAAGTTTAGGTGTCGCTGATCGCATCCATTGGCCGGGAATGATAAGCGGAAAAGCTAAATTTGGGGCCTTTCGAGCCTCTGAGGTATTTATTTTGCCTTCGCATCAAGAAAACTTTGGACAGGTCGTGGCGGAGGCGCTTGCTTGTAATGTACCTGTGTTAACAACAGATAAAGTGAATATTTGGCGTGAAATTGTAAATGCAGGAGCCGGTCTGGCAGAACCAGATACTCTAGAAGGTATTACTCGGCTTTTGGTTCGCTGGAAGGCGCTGGGAAAAGAAGAACAAGACCAAATGCGACAGGAAGCACGTCCGTGTTATGATCGTCATTTTACAATTTCTGCAGCGTCACAAGATTTGACAGATATACTGCGTGAAGCTGTCGCGACATCAGAAGTGAAAACTTTAAAATGAATACTGTGATTGCTTCTGGTAGCGTAATTCGTAATTCTGGTAAGAGATCCCCGAGGCGATATCGAACGATCGGAACTCTCGTTATTTTGTTTGTCGCTTCACTTCTGATGGAGGGGGTTCTTCGGAAATGGATTTTAACGCCAATTCAGAAGCCATTGTTCTTCATCCGTGAGCCTTTTTTGTTTTTAATCTATTGGTGCTACTTGAGGTACTTTCGGGTTAACCGTCTTTGGTTTGACACATATTTACTGTACTGTTATGCTGTCGCGGTTTTATCTTTTGCTCAGAATATCTTCCTGCAATATCCAGTCCTGGTTCCTTTAATGGGATTTCGATTTTTTTGCCTGTATGTCCCGCTGGCATTCATCATGTGGGATGTGTTGAATAGAGATCAATTGCGCCGCGTTGTTGTATTTTTACTTTGGATTTCGGCGCCCGTCGCGATTCTTGTATTCTTTCAGTTCTCTTCGCCTGTTGCTAGCCCCATCAACAAGGGTATTTCAGATGACGTTGTGGGACGTTTTACGGTGGCGAAAGATGTTATTCGCCCTTATGGTCCTTTCACTTTTGTTCTTGGGCAGAATGCTTTTGCTGGAATGATGATCGCAATTTGGCTAATCGCGTTCGATCAACGTAATCGTTTCAAATTCGGGGCGATCACGATGGTAATAAGCGGCATTTCTGTACTGACCATGGGTGCTCTCAGTGGTGGGCGAACCTTTTTTGCCTATTTGTTTCTCGCGCTCTGTGCTTACATTCTTGCAGGTTTCACCTCCGGTCGCCTTGATTTGGGCGCAAAACGTTTAATGCGTGTTGTGATTTTCACTGTGTGTTTTCTCGTGACTTTTGTTGTTATTTTCCCGAAGGCCTATGAAAGCATGAGCTACAGGCAAGAAACGGCTACACAGATTGAAGGCTCAACAGCAAGGCGCGCATTCAGAATGTTAACTGCGGGTTTTGAAGCCGCTGAAACAGCGCCACTTTTCGGATATGGTGTAGGTGCGGGCATAAATGCCACACGTGGTCTAACAGGATCGAATGAAAGTTTTGCAATGGGCGAGTATGAGTGGGAGCGAATTATTAATGAATTTGGGCCGATTTTTGGATTCCCCCTTTTGGCGCTGCGTAGTTGGCTAGTCCTTTGGTTGTTGTACCGTGCTATCAATTTTAACAAGCGATATGGAGATGGATCTGCTGTAATCTTATGGGGGTGCGTCGGCCCCATGCTGGCAACTGCACAGATCACGATGCAAAATTCCATGCTTGGACTGTGTTGGTTAGCTGTGGGATTGTTGTTGGCGATGACGAAACCGGACGCTCGTCTCGAGATTAATGAGAGTTAGTGCGCATGAAAGTCATCCTGTCAACGGTCGGGCGATTTCACATCTTTCCGCTTGCTAGCGAGCTGGAGAAACAAGGTGTTCTGGAGCGCGTCTACAGCGGTTTTCCCTGGCGTCATCTTTCCCGAGAGGGTGTTTCGCGTGAAAAGGTGCGAACATTTCCCTGGGTGCGCCCTCTCTTAATGGGCGCGCGCCACTTGCCGTTTCCGTTGCCGTCATCAGTTGTGGACTGGCTTCATTTAGTCTCGGTCCTGACATTAGATCGCTATGTTGCGTTAACATTACCTGAAGCTGACATCTATGTTGGACACGAAGCGGTTGGTCTCATATCCGGTGCTGCCGCGCAGAATCGAGGCATGGTCTATATCTGTGACCGGGGATGTACTCATATGGCATGGCGAGAACGGACAATCAACGAGGAGCGCGCACGATTTGGTCTTCCTGCGCAAAAACGCCCGAAGACATATGAGAGAGAGATTGCAGAATATGCCGAAGCCGATTTTATCGTCTTGCCCTCTCAGATTGCCAAAAGATCTTTTCTGGAGGAGGGGGTCGAGGAGCAAAAGCTTGTCGTCGTGCCTTACGGCGTGAATTTGGACAAGTTCCGTCCGGAAGGCCAACCCGATGCGTCGGGTTTTGATGTGTTGTTTGTTGGAGGATTGTCCATACGTAAAGGTGCCCAGGATTTGCTCGACGGCTTTCGTGCCATGCCTGTCGCAGGAAAACGGCTTCGGATTGTGGGGAGTGTGACGGAGGAGGCCAAACTCCTTCTGGGCGAGAAGCTAAACCAGCCCGATATTGAGTTGGTCGGACATGTGGACCACTGGAAGCTTAAGAGGGTCATGAGCGAAAGCCACGTCCTTGTCTTGCCAAGCATCGAAGATGGGTTTGGCATGGTTGTGCCCGAAGCGATGGCTTGTGGATGCCCTGCCATCGTGTCTGAGAATGCCGGAGCAGCCGACATAATTTGCGATGGGCAAAATGGATATGTTGTCCCAATCCGTCGTCCCGATTTGATTTCTGAAAAACTACAGCTTCTAGCGCAGGACCCTGCTTTGCGGGAAACAATGTCTCAAGAAGCTTTAAACACCGTCCAGACGCTTGGGGGCTGGGAAGATTACGGCAATAAAATGTTTAATGTCTATAAAACCACCCTTGCCCAGAGGCTCTCGTGACATCGATTTCGACAGCATTTCGCAGGCATGGTTCTCGGGCATTTGTCTTTCTGACAGGCAGCACTTTGTCGAATCTGGTCGCGGCAATCTCAGGATTGCTGCTGGCGCGTTGGCTTTCCGTACCGGACTATGCCCTCTACACTGTCATGCTGACCTTGATCGGGGCGATGAACGTGCTCACGAAAGGGGGCGCGCATCTGGGCTATACAGCCATCCTGGGTCGTGTGTGGCCGGATAAAATCCGAGCGGCCGAGGCGATCAAAGCGGTTTTGCGCGCGCGTTTGATCATATCAGCCTTGGTCTTACCCCCGATCGTCCTTGGCACAGCATGGTTGCTGCGCGAAAACGGGGCGGGCGGGAGTACTATCATCGTATTATGTGCGCTTTTGGTCTTGCTCTGGTGGGCAGAAATGCAGACGCGCCTCGTCGATCAGATCCTTTTTTTCGCGCATCAGACATCGCGTGTTCAACTTCTTGATACGGCCTTATCTGCATTCAGACTGGGGGTCATTGTCTTGCTGTACTTGGGGGACATTTTGTCCGTTGAAGCAGCGATTGCCATCGCGGTACTCGTATCTTTCCTTCGTATCAGGCCGATACTGAACTGGGTTCGAAAACTCGTAAGTTATCGCAGCGCAACCATAAAAGACGTTGACGCCTTGGAGATACGCACCTCAGTCTACCGCCAGTTTCCAGTTGAAATATATTACGTATTTCAGGCGCAGATCGTCCTTTTCGTGATTTCGACATTTGCATCGGTGAATGAAGTCGCAAGCTATGGGGCGCTCAGCCGGATCGCACAGTTTTTGTCGCCGCTCGAATCCTTTACCTTTGCTTTTTTTGTGCCTGTCTTTGCACGCGCAAATGAGCGGCTTGGCCGTATTTTGCTGCTTATGGTGGCTTTGATCAGCCTCCCCGGCTTGGGCCTTTTCGTTATGTCGCTCGTGCTTCCAGAAGCCTTGTTATGGCTGGTGGGTGACAATTACGCTCATCTGACGAAAGAAATCGCGATGATGGCTTTGCTGGTCACTTTCACCAGAGCATCGAGTACGCTCTGGAGCCTGGTCGCGAATAAAGGCTGGGTTCGGTTTAGCTGGTTACAAATACCATTGGGTCTCATTTGGTGCGCCGTCGCTCCATTTTGGATCGATTTGTCACAATTGAGCGGCGCAATGTTGCTTCAAGCAGGTTTTCCTCTGGCTCTGTCAGTTGCTGCCTTGGTCGATTTTTCCCATGCAAGATTGAGATGAATGCCAAATGGATGATGTTTTTGAGCCATCTGCTCTGTCTGTTTCAGTGGTTATCCCCACCTATAAGCGACTTGATATCTTGAAGAAATGTTTAGAAGCTGTTGAGGATATGTCCTCCCCAGTTCTGGAGATCATCATAACATTTCGTCCGGAACCTGATCCTGAAACGGCTGCTTGGTTGAATGATGCAGTAGATGCGCACCCTAAATGGATCCTTACGTCGCTTGAAAAACCTGGTGTCATAGAAGCGTTGAATACAGCTATCGAGATCGCTAAAGGAGATATTATTGCGATTTTCGACGACGATGCGCTCCCAAGGACGGATTGGCTAGAACGTGTCCTTAGCCATTACGAAGACCCCTGTGTAGCGGGTGTTGGTGGTCGCGATGTTGTGCATGGCGACCAGGGGATCATGCAAGCATCCGATGTTACAATTGCCGGTGTTCGCGACTACTGGGGAAATATTATTGGTAACCATCATCTCGTCGAAGGTGAGGCGCGTGCGGTTGATGTTCTTAAGGGTTGTGATTGGTCATTGCGCAGGGTTGCAATTCATTCTTTGCGCCTCGATCCAAGATTGAAGGGGGTGGGTGCACAGGTTGGCAATGAAGCTTGGTTTTGTTTGATGCTGCGCAATGCGGGGTGGAAACTCATCTTAGACCCTAACGCGATCATTGATCACTTCCCAGCATCGCGCTCTGATATCGATCGAAACATTTGGAGTAGACGCCGCTGTCAGCAAGATGCATTCAACAATACGGCACTTCTCATGGCTCACTCTTCGTGGAGACTAAAGCTGCGTTATATCATTTTCATGATCGTTGTTGGGAAACGCTATTGTCCAGGGCTCTATTTCATAGCACATAGTCTGGCCAAACGTCCAACAGTGCTTCCTGGAATGCTCCTGGGCGGCTGGTCCGGGCTTCTCATGGGCTTTGCGATGGCAAAAAAGTTTCGATCCGATCCTCCAGGGCAACCGGCAAAGCTTCCTTCTGGCTGTGTGTTTGAATGACACATACCATCACCGCCATCATCCTCACTTACAACGAAGAGCAACATGTAGAACGCTGTATCCGGTCTCTGGACGGTGTTGTGGAGCGCATTTGTGTGATCGACAGCTTCTCGACGGATCGTACCGTGGAGGTTGCCGAAAGCCTTGGGGCCGAGGTGTTTCAGAACTCTTGGCCCGGTCATGCCGCACAGTTCCAGTGGGGGCTCGACACGATCGGTGTCACGTCAGACTGGACGCTGAGGATTGACGCGGACGAGTATTTGGATCAGGGATTGCGGGCGCGTCTGCTAGGTGATTGGGCGGATGAAGCCTTCAACGGCTATTACCTGCGTCGCAAGATTGTCTTTCTGGGGCGGCCGATTACGCATGGTTTTTTCTACCCTCTGAAAATCCTGCGCCTGTGGCGGACCGGTCAGGCGCGCATGGAGCAGAGGCGCATGGATGAGCATGTTGTCCTCAAGGACCCGCATACCGAGGTGCTTGAAGGTGGCGATCTTGTCGATGAAAACCTCAACTCTTTGAGTTGGTGGGTGGAGAAACATAACGGATATGCCGCGCTTGAGGCGATATCTCGGATCGAAGCCGAGGAGGGCAAGCGGAAATCGGAGGCAAAACTCTCCGGTCAGGCCGCGCGCAAACGCTGGCTCAAGGAAAAGGTTTACACCCGCATTCCCTCAACGCTTCGGGCGAGTCTGTACTTTGTCTATCGCTATATTTTCGGGCGCGGTTTCCTGGACGGGAAAGAGGGGTTTTTCTTTCATTTCCTTCAGGCCTACTGGTATCGGACCCTCGTCGAAGCGAAGCTGTTCGAATTGGAAAAACGCGCCGCAGATCGGGGGATAACGCCCTATGCTCTTTTGGCGGAAGAGGGCGTGTTGTGAGCCGAAATCGCGTTCTCGTAGAAGCGTTCCAAATCGCGCATTTTGTCGGACCAATTGTATTTGGCCGCGAATGAGTGCGCTGACGCGCTTATGGTGTTGGCGTTTTGATCTAGGAAGTCGCAGATCTGTGCCGCGGCCTGACCCATATTCTTGAAATCAACGGCGATCCCGGCGCCAGAGCTGTTGGCGAATTCCGACATGGGCTCAACATCTCGGCAAATGATGCCGAGACCTGCGGCCATTGCCTCGACAAACGTGAGGCCGAAGCCTTCATATTCTGAGGCGGAAGCGAAGAGGCCCGCCGGCGCCATGGCGGCTTTGAGCGCGGCATCATCCATGGGGGGACGCAGGTCGAAGTGATCTGGCATGTCGAGGTCTGCCAGACGTGTCTCCAAGACGCTTTGCATGTCGTCGAACGGACGGCCAGTAATCGTCAGATGGATGTTGTGGCCCCGATCCGCACAGGCCTTGACTAAATCCACAAGCAAGTCGGGACGTTTGTTCCGGGAAATGCGGCCCCAATAAATCCAACGATGCATGTCCTTGCAAGTCAGCGGCTCTTGAGGCGCAAAGGCTGCGACATTGATGCCATTCTCGAACAGTTCAATGTTATCTGCGTAGGCGGATGCGTGAGCAAAATCGCTTTTACTGGACGCAAGCACCGAATGGTAAGACTCTAAAAGACGCGGGAACGCCAGTTTCTGGTGCACCGCCTTGAACTGCGCAAGACTTTTCGTATGCCCGAAAAAGCCGTGGGAGCTTAAGACGCGGGGCAAGTTGAGAGCATAGATTAGGACTGAACCCGTAATCGCCATGAGTTGCGGATCGTGAACATGTAAAATCTCATAATTCTTTGCAATCTTGCGAAGACCTGGCGCCAATCCGAGCAGACGGTGCCCAAGGAGCGGTATCTGGTAGATAGGGATGTCACATTCTTCATCGTGGTCCTGGCCTTGCGTCAGGCCGGTTTCAAGATGCGCGACGGCGACGTCGTGTCCGCGTTCCTTCAATTCGCGGCACATGTTGCGGATGACCGATTCGATCCCTCCAACATTCGGGTAATATGTTGGTGTTACATGAAGTATTCTCATCAAGAAGGCTCTTTCCATTCGATCAAGCGCTCCTTGATCCGCTTGGCCGGATTGCCTGCATACACACTCCAAGGCTCAAGACGCCCGTTCACGACCGCACGCGCGCCAATGACACAGCCCTCGGAGACGATGGTTCCCGGCCCGACAAAGGCTTCAGCCGCGATCCAGGCATGAGGACCGATTTCAATCGCGCCTGTGACCAAGGGATGATCCCCTTTCGTGTAATCATGCGTGCCGCCGCAGAGGAACGCGCGTTGCGAAACGATCGTGCTCAGATGGAGCCGGATAGGAGCCATGTTGTAGCATTGCACCCCGTCAGCGAGGATGCAGTGAGAGGCCATATGTAGGTTCGGAGGGTACCAAACGCGCGCCGAGCCTCGGACATCCGAATTCCTTTCAATTGTTGCACCAAACAAACGCAACAGAAAGCACCTCCATGGAGCTAACTTCTTAGGGGTCCAACTTGCAAAAATCAGCCAGGTCATGGACCAAATCGCACGAAGAAATTTGTGTTTGAAGGAAAAATAAGCTCGATCGGCAGGAAGGGTTACCCCTTGGTCATTAGTCATTCTGTCAGGCCGTAATAGTTTCATGAACACGGTCGAAAAGTGTCCCGAGGGCGCGGAAGTGATTGAAGTTTTTCGCATTAAGCCGTGCAATAAAACTGTCAAACGGCTCAAGGTCGGGGTCGTTGAGGCTATGACGTACCTCAGGTTGCAGATTTTCGCGCGTGGTGTCCGCGAAGCGTATGTCCACCTCGCTGTACATTTTGGAGTATTGATTGACCGCCGCCAGAAAACGGCTCTTGGTATCGCCGTACAGAGCAAAAAATGGCATCGGAAGGGTCGTCTGCAAGATGTCTGGGTAAAAATGTGGGAATTCATGAGTGCCGACATGGCTGCAATCAATGGTGCGCTCTCCGGTCAGCGGATCGGGGTAACTGTTGGAAAAGTCGAAAGGCGTATCGTGTAGGGGTTCAAGAGAATCTCGAACAGATGTTCCTGCCACCTTGGGATTGTGCGTTAAGACAAAGCCGAGTGCGCGCGATACAATCATAAAAGCCCTAACACTCAGAGTTTCAGGTTGCGGTCACCGGACAGAGCCAGGAATTCGGTACGGTCGTCTGGGTTCAGATACAGGCAAATGTCATCGCGTCTCATGTACCGAAAGTGGCACGCCGGATCCAGAATGGGAATACTAAGTCAGGCGGGGAACACTAGGCACGTGGCAAACCAAAAATTGTCTGCGAAACCGCCCGCTTGAAGCCCTTATATGATTCAGTGATTGAGAAACGTTCAGCGGTGCTGCAAACCATTTCAATCGACGGAAGGCGCTCTCTTTCGTTGACAATCTCCTGCACCCTTGAGGTAAATATTTCTTCAGCATTCATTGGCACGAGCCAGCCGTTCTTTCCTTCATCAATAATGTCGGAAGGACCGGAGCGGCAGTCGACGCTAATGCAAGGAATGCCTCTGGCAGTAGCCTCCAACAAAACCATAGGGAAACCTTCGAACGCCGAGGTCAAGAGCAGGACATCTGCGGAATGCAATGCAGACCAAGGATCAGCCTGCCATCCGTGCCAAGTGATCCTTTCTAGTATTCCCAACTCTATGGCCAGAGATTTTAGAAGTGGTTCATCATCACCACTCCCAATTACGTCAAGGTGCCAACTCCCATTCACCTGTGAGAGCAACTTCAGAAGAAGATCTGTCCGCTTTTGTTTACCAATCATGAGGCGACCAACGTAGACCAGACGAAGTGGACCTTCCTCGCTTCGAGGGACCACTTCAGCGGACGAAACGTCAACGCCGTTGAACACTTGAAACACCTTATCGTTGTCAATCCCTGACAACCCTCGAACACTTTCTGTGATTTCTGAGCTAATGCAGATGTGACCTTGAGCATAGCGCAGAAGGCTTGTTCTCTGAGAAATTGCCATAGAGAAATGCAGCCAGCTCACGATCGGCAGGTGCCGGCCAGACAATGCACTAGCCAAGCGACTAGTAGGTATCAAAGAACTATAAATTGTGACGATAACATCCGGCTCGACCCTGCGAATCTCACGTAGGATGGGGAGAATTCCACTAAAAACTTGGATTTTGAGGCTATTGCTGCCATTCGTCACCTCGCGATAACTCAGCTCCCGGTGCCAGCTCCCATCTACCCAGCTTGGCGAGAGTGCGAGGATATGAACACTATCGCCGAACCGCTCGGCCTCATCCGCGATGCTACGCAGACAAGTTTCAATTCCACCCCGACCGCTGAGTGGTCCGATGACAACAAGGATTCTAGTTCCCTTCGCATCGGACGCTGTATGAGAATTTTTCGTCATTGATTAATGCGCTACTGGTAACTTTTTAAGATTCATTGGGAGGGCGGTATCCGATTGCAGTGTACAAAGAGAATACGCATAAGCTAAAGTGGTGCCTTCGCCAAATCAAGTGCCGAGGATTGTATCGCGAGGATGTGGACTTTGGCGACGCGCTGCGCTTGCCCCGAACCCTAGTGTTCCGATTCTGACACTTGCTACCGGTTTCCCCGGATTTCATCGAGGGAGTTCAGGGCGCTTTGCTCCCGGGCATGGATGTCTGAGCCCCTCACCGAAAACTGGACAGTGACGGAAGCTATGATCTGACGTCTGCTGGTCTCCAGAAACGAGGAGATCAGAACATGTTGAAACGCTGAAACCACGAAGCGGGCTTCAAGGCTCGCGTGGTGCTGGAAGCCTTGAAGGGCAAGCGCGCCGTGTCGGAGCTGGCCGCGGAATACGGTGTGCATCCGACGATGATCCATCACTGGAAGAAGGCGTTGCTGGAGGGCGCGCCGGACATCTTCGAACGCGGCGGGAAGAAGAAGGCCGAGATCGATGAGGAGACGGTGCGGTCGCTGCACGCCAAGATCGGAGAACTAGCCGTCGCCAACGTTTTTTCGCGAAAGCTCAAGCCCTGGCCCTCCAAGTGAGACGGCAGAGGATCTGGCACCTGCAGATCGAGGGGCATTCCGTGAACCAGAAACGCATCCGGACGCTGATGCGGCTCATGCGCTTGATGCCGATCTATCAGAAGTTGAACACGAGCAAGCGCGCGAAGGGGCACAAGACATACCCCTACCTGCTGGGAGGCCTGAGTTCGCATTCCCATAGAGCGGCAGTGTCTGGCCATGAGACGTAACAAACTTGGAGAACTTTACGTCTGGCGGGCTCTAATTTCATTGCCATAAAAATTCTTCATCGCCCTAGAAGCACGTTCTTGGCGATCTACTGCTTGCTCGGTTGAGGGGTATGACCACACAAACGTTTCGTCGGCACATCTTGGGTAGAAGATATGATTACAAATCCGGTGACAAGGTAGGAATCTATTGGGGTGTCTAATCTACAAAAAAACCCTCAAGTCATTAAGACTTAAGGGCTTTTTATGGCTCCGGCGGTAGGGATCGAACCTACGACCAATTGATTAACAGTCAACTGCTCTACCGCTGAGCTACGCCGGAACGGTGCGGGCGATATAGCAACGGTGTTTTGGGGGGGCAAGCACGTTTTGCCCGGTTTCCGAATTTTTTCCGATCTTCTTACGCGATCCGCTCGAAAACCGCCGTGGCGGCCAGTCTGTCTTGCGGGGAAACCAGTGATTTTCCCATAAGATCAACGAGATGAGCAAAGACATTCCGCTCGGCGGCAGGGATCAGGGCAGGGGGTGTTTCGGTGTAGATCCGCTCGGCCAGGGTGCGTGCGGTGGCCGGGCCGTCGGCCAGGGTGGCCAGAATCGAGTCCTCGCGCGAGAGGCGGTGTGCGATCAGCCAGTCGAGCCGCGCGGCGGGGGTGTCGACCGGCGCGCCGTGGCCGGGGTGGAAGACCGACCAGTCGCGCGCGCGCAGGCGGCGGCAGGAGGCCATGAAGTCGGTGAGGTCGCCATCGGGGGGAGACACCAGCGAGGTCGCCCAGCCCATCACGTGATCGGCGGTGAAGCAGGCGTCGCCCATCCCCAGCGCGATGTGGTTGCCAAGGTGCCCGGGCGTGTGGATGACCTCCAGCGCCCAGCCGTCGCCCTCGATCGTCTCGCCATCGGAGAGCGTCCGGTCGGGCGCAAAGGCATGGTCGATGCCCTCTCCGCCGCCGGCAAGGCCCGCGGCGGCCAGATCCTGCATCACCGGGCTCCGGCCGGCCTCGGGCCCGCCAAAGGCCAGCACGGGCGCGCCGGTGCGCGCCTTGAGCGGCGCGGCCAGCGGCGAATGGTCGAGGTGGCTGTGGGTCACCACGATGTGGCTGATGCGCTGCCCCGGCGCCAGCGCGGCGAGGATCGCCTCGAGGTGGGCCTCGCTCTCCGGGCCCGGGTCGATCACCGCGATGTCGCCGGTGCCCACGAGGTAGGTGTTGGTGCCCCGATAGGTCATCGGCGAGGGATTGGGCGCGACGATGCGGCGGACGCCGGGAGAGAGGTCGATGGCCTTGCCGACGTGCGGGTTGAAGTCATCCGGGGGCAGGGTCATGGAACGGTCCTTTCTGCGCGGGTCTTGCCAACTGCCCGCAGAGAATGCCGAAACCGGGCCACATGCAAGCCCCGGGGCGGGCTCAGGCCTCCCAGCGCGCCTCGAGCCGTTCCAGCGCGGCGATGCGTTCCTCGGTCTTCGGGTGGCTGACCAGCCAGGCCGGAATCGCGCCCGCCCGCTTTTGTGTCAGCGCGTCGAGCTTGCGGAACAGGGACTTCTGCGGCCCGATGCCGATCCCCGCCTTGCAGAGCAGCGCGGCGGCATAGGCGTCGGCCTCGTACTCGTCCTGACGCGACAGGCGCGCCGCCAGCAGCGAGGTCACCATCCCGGCGAGCCAGGGGCCGATCACCGGGACAAAGCGGCCCAGCACCATCATCAGCACGGTGCGGATGGCGTTCTGGCCGGAAAAGTCGATCATCCGGCGGCGCGAGTGGCCAAGGGCCACGTGGCCAAGCTCATGGGCGATGACCGAGGCCAGCTCCTCGCCGCTGACCTCGCCGCTGCGGTACTTGCGATAGAAGCCGCGGGTGATGAAGATTCGCCCGTCGGGCGCGGCGAGCCCGTTCACCGGGTCGATCTCGTAGACAAAGACCGGCACGCGCGCCACTTCGAGGCTGGCGGCAAGGCGGTCGGTCAGCCGCTTCAGCTCGGGGTCCGCCAGCTCGGTCGAGCGGGCGTCGAGTTCGCGGTGGGTCCGCCAGGCCGAGAAGCGGTAGGCGATGATCGCATAGGCGATGGCAAGCAGGATCGGGGTCAGACGCAACATGACCCAGATATGGGGTGATGCGCGCGGGCGGGCAAGCTCAGATATCCCAGGCGACGGGCATGTGAACGGGCCCGCGGAAGGCCCAGCCGCGGAAGGGCACCTCGCCTGTCAGGCGCAGGTTCGGCAGGTGGCTGAACAGCAGCGGCAGGGCGACCTCGGCGATCAGGCAGCGCGAGGCGGCGGCACCGGCGCAGAAATGCGGCCCGGCGCCGAAACTGATCGCGGCCTGGGTGTCGCGGGTCAGGTCGAACCGCTCGGGGGCATCGAAATGCGCCTCGTCCCGGCAGGCCGAGGAGAACATCAGGAACACTCGGTCCTCGGGGTCGAAGGTGACCTCCCGCACGCGGTCGGTCTGTGCCACGCGGCGCGGCGACATGCCGATGGGCGAGATCCAGCGGGCGTATTCGGCAAAGGCCTCCTGGTAGCTGTGACGCCCCTCGCGGATCAGCGCATGCTGCTCCGGATGGGTGAGCAGGGCCCAGGCGGTGCCGGCGATGGCGTCGCGCGGCTCGTTCTGGCCGCCCGAGATGATCAGCTTGATATTGGCGCGGGTGCTGTAGGCGCTCATCCCGCCCGCGATCATCACCGCAAGGGCCGAGCGCTCCGGCGGCTGCTCCCACATCTCGGTAATATGGGCGTCGATCGAGGCCGTGGCGGCGTCGCAGCGCGCCTCGATCTGCGCGTCGCCCGCATAGTTGGCACAGCCGTCGATCATCGCCTGGCTGACGTGGTCCATGTGGGCCGCCGCCATGCCGGTCAGCCCGGTGATGGCCTTCAGCGCCTCGGCCGAGACCGGCATGGCGAAATCGGTGACGAGGTCGCAGGCTCCGCGCGGTTTCAGCTCGGCAAGGATGGCCTCGGCGCGGGCGGCAAAAATCGCCTTCCAGTGCGACTGGACCGTGCGCGGGCTCAGCGCCGGAAACAGGATGCGGCGTTCCTCCATGTGCGGGGCGCCGTCCTTTCGCATCATGTTCTCGCCCATCAGCCGCGTCATCAGCCCCTCGGGCTGGAGCGAGGAGAAGGTCGCGATGCGTTTTTCCTGGGCATGGACGTCGTCGCGCCGGGTGATCAGCGTGGCACCCAGTTCCGGCACGTAGGCGATGGGCGCCTCCGCCCGCATCCGGGCCAGCGCCGGGTAGGGATCGGCGGCGAAGGCGGCGAGATCGATGTGGAATTCCGGTGCATCGGACATGGCGGTTCAGCTCCTCCCAGGCTTGACCGTTGTCATGTCAACGCCTCAATCGTTGTCATGTCAACGCATTTCTGATGTAGTGCCTGAACCACGGCAGAGGCAGACCCCGACAGATGACCGACGACGACCTTCCCGACGAGCTGTTCCTCGTCGACGTGCCCCAGTCCGAGGCGCGCACACTCAGCTTCCGCCGGGCACCCACGGTGCTGCTGACCTTTGCCGCCAACCGTTTCACCCGGCAATCCGCGCGCCTGTTCCAGGACCGCTTCGGCATCGGCGCGATGGACTGGCGCATGCTGGTGATGCTGACGCGAGAGCCCGGCAGCACGGTCAGCCACTCGGCCCGTACCATCGGCATCGACAAGGCCGCAGTGAGCCGCAGCCTGCGCCGGCTGGAAGAGAAGGGGCTGGCCGCCCCCGCGCCCGACCGGCCCACCGAGTGGTCGCTGACCGATCCGGGGCGCCGCCTGCATGCCGAGATCCTCGCGCTGGCGCTCGATCGTCAGAAGCGGCTGCTTGCGGGGCTCTCGGCCGGGGAGGTCGCGACCTTCACCAAGGCGCTCTCGCTCTTCCTGACCAATCTCGAAACCCTCGACGACTGACCGCGCAGGGCTTCTTTGGGTTGCTAAATATCCCGGGGTCCGGGGCAGCGCCCCGGCGCTTTCCGACCGCGCAAGACTAGCGGGTAAGGTCTTTCATGCCCTTCTCGAGCCCCGAGAGGGTCATGGGCACCATGTTGCCCCCGAAGATCTCCTGGATCATCTGGATCGAGTGGGTGTAGCTCCAGTACTTCTCGGGCACCGGGTTGATCCAGAGGTTCGACTTCCACTGCTCCCGCGTGCGCTGCAGCCAGACCTGGCCCGCTTCGGGGTTCCAGTGCTCGTTGGCGCCGCCCGGGTAGGCGATCTCGTAGGGGCTCATCGAGGCATCGCCGACGAAGATGCACTTGTAGTCGGGCCCGTAGGTGCGCAGCACCTCGTGGGTCGGGGTCTGCTGGTCCCAGCGGCGGCGGTTGTCGCGCCAGACGCCCTCGTAGAGGCAGTTGTGGAAGTAGAAGTACTCGAGATGCTTGAACTCGGCCCGCGCGGCCGAGAACAGCTCTTCCACCACCTTGATGTGCGGGTCCATCGAGCCGCCGACGTCGAGGAACAGCAGCACCTTCACGGCATTGCGCCGCTCGGGGCGGGTCTTGACGTCGAGGTAGCCGTGTTCGGCGGTCGAGCGGATCGTGTTGTCGAGATCCAGCTCCTCCGCCGCGCCCTCGCGGGCCCAGCGGCGCAGGCGCTTGAGCGCCACCTTGATGTTGCGGGTGCCGAGTTCGACGGTGTCGTCAAGGTTCTTGAACTCGCGCTTGTCCCAGACCTTCACGGCGCGCTGGTGGCGGCTTTCCTTCTGGCCGATACGCACGCCCTCGGGATTGTAGCCATAGGCGCCGAAGGGCGAGGTGCCGGCGGTGCCGATCCACTTGTTGCCGCCCTGGTGGCGGCCTTCCTGTTCCTTCAGCCGCTCGCGCAGCGTCTCCATCAGCTTCTCGAAGCCGCCGAGCGCCTCGATCTCGGCCTTTTCCTCGGGGGTCAGGTGCTTTTCGGCCATCTTGGCCAGCCAGTCGGCGGGGATGTCCACCGCTTCGAGCACCTGCTCGAAGCCGATCTCCTCAAGCCCCTTGAAGGAGGCGGCGAAGGCGCGGTCGAACTTGTCGATGTTGCGCTCGTCCTTCACCATCGCGGTGCGGGCGAGGTAGTAGAAGGCCTCGACGTCGTAGATCGCGATCCCCGCCTTCATGCCTTCGAGGAAGCTCAGGAACTCGCGCAGCGAGACCGGCACGCCGGATTTTCTGAGGTTTTCGAAGAAGGGCAGGAACATGGGACCTCAGATCAGCGAGCGTTCTATCACGATGGTAGCTATCATCCCCAGCAGCGCCAAGGCAATGGCGTAGCCCGCCGCGTATTGGGCGATGTCCGCCGCCTTGCCGCCCTGCCGCCGTGCGGAGAGGGCGCCGAGCATGGCGCCGATCAGGGCGCCTCCGATTACCAGCATGGTTCCTCCTCGTGCGGTCCGGGTCCCGATGGGACCTATCCGTTCCGGGCGCGCGGCGACAGTGCCGCGATGTCGCGCATCCGGGCGCGGACCGCGTAATCCGAGCCGAAGCCGTATCTTGCCCAGCCCAGACTGTCCAGCCTGACGGCCTCGGCCTCGCCGTGGCGTCCTTCGAGGTCGAGCGCCTCGGCCTTGAGCATCATCAGCGTGGACAGCAGCGCCGCGTTCTGCGCGTCGGAGGCCACGCGAAGGTGGGGTTCGATCCGCGCCAGCGCCTCTTCCCCGTTGCCGCGCGAGAGCGAAAAGGCGGCGGTCTGGGTGGCGATGAAGGCGCGATGCAGGTCGGTGCCGGGCTCGTTCTGGAGGTAGTAGAGCGCGCTGTTGAAGTGTTGCTGCGCCAGCAGCGGGTCTTCTTCCTGGATCATCCGTCCAAGGATGTAATGGGTAAAGGCGCGCCGGTGGTCCTGCCAGCCGAGGTTCTGGGCGATGCGGGCGGCGTCGGCAGCGGCGATGCGCCGCGCGGCCGGCTTGGCGCCGGGGCCGAGGGCGGTCTGGATGTCCTCGATCCACTTGCGCGGCGTGGGCGAAATGGCATGCGAGGGCTCGCTGTCGCCGCGCGGGTTCAGGCGGCTGAGGATGGCGGGCAGGCGGGCGGCGACCTCGTCCTTGCTCATCCCGCTGTAAAGCTCGGGCTGGTAGGTCGCCTTGAGGATCAGCATGTCGAAGCCGGTGAGCACCGTGTGCATGTTGTCGTCGTTGAACACCGAGTCCTGCAGGCGGTAGAGGTCGTTCAGCGGCCCGAGCGCCTGTGCCAGTTCCTCGTGCAGGCAGTCGCGGATCTCCTGCGGCGGGGCGTCGTAGGGCAGGAAGATGCCCAGCCGGTGCCTTTCGCGCAGGAGCGACCAGTTGGTCAGCGCGCGGCGCTTGTTGCGCTTGAATTCGTCGAGGCTGGAGACATTCGGGACGACGAAGCAGGCCGCGTCGGGCAGGGCGGAGCGGATCTCCTCGCGGCTGACGGCCTGGATCGTGATGCTGGCCTCGCCCTGGGAGACCTGGGTGATCGGGATACCGGCCTCGCGCCGGATGCGTTCGAGCAGCGCGGCGAGGTCGGGGCGCAGGCTCGGTGGGGCGGCGCCCTCGATCCGGAGCGTGATGGGGCCTTCGAAGCGGGTGAGGACGGGCAGGGCGCGCCCGCTCTCCAGTTCGAAATGCAGCGAGATGAAGTCGGCGGCGATGTTGGCGTTCGAGGCCACCGGGGCGCGCCCCACGGTGGCGCCGAAGCTCTTCATCGGGGGCAGGGTGCTGTCGGCGATCCGCGCCCGTGTCGGCACGTCTTCTTCGTAGTCCGTCGTGCAGGCCCCGAGCAGCAGGAGCGCGAGGAGGGCCGCGCGCGCGATCATGAACGGTTGTACTCGATGAAGGGGGTCAGGACCCCGATCCGGTCGTAGAGCTGGCGGGCGGTCGCGTTGAACTCCTGCGTCATCCAGTAGACGTCGGGGGCGCCCTTTGCGTCGGCGGCGGCGTAGACCGCCTCGATCAGCTTGCGCCCGACACCGGTGCCGCGCGCCTCGGGCACGGCGAAGAGGTCCTGCAGGTAGCAGACGTCCTCGATCTTCCAGGCGTGGCGGTGGAACAGGTAGTGGACGATGCCGAGCAGCTTGCCGTCCTGCTCGGCCACGATGCAGTTGAAGTCGCGCGGGTCGTCGCCGAGAAGGCGCGCGAAGGTGCTGTCGTAGACCTCGGGGGCGACGCTCGACTCGTAGAAGGTCAGATAGCCGGTCCAGAGCTCGGCCCATTGCGGGCGATCTTCGGCGCGAAGGGGGCGGAGCGTGAGGGGCGCAGTCTGGGTCATGCGCGGAAATTGGCAGAGCCGGGGGATCGGCTCAAGCGATTTGTCGTATTCCGCGAGGCACAGGAACGGGGTGATGCGCGGCAAAAGCCGAGATCAACAAATGGAGAAGCAGGGCAAAACTGGCGACGGATCGGAAACGCAATGCCCTGCTGCTTAGAATTTAATCTATATCGTCTATTTCAGATTAACGATTTTGACCGCGGGCCATGAAGGCCAGGCGCTCGAAGAGGTGAACGTCCTGTTCATTCTTCAGCAGCGCGCCATGCAGCTTGGGCAGCGCGTTGGCGCCGTCACGCTTGAGATCCTCGGCGGTCAGGTCCTCAGCCAGCAGCAGTTTCAGCCAGTCGAGCACCTCGGAGGTGGAGGGTTTCTTCTTCAGTCCCGAGGTCTCGCGCAGTTCGTAGAACTGGGTCAGCGCGGTGGTGAGAAGAGCCTCCTTGATGCCGGGATGGTGCACTTCGACGATCTTGCGCATGGTCTTTTCGTCGGGGAAACGGATGTAGTGGAAGAAGCAGCGGCGCAGGAAGGCGTCGGGCAGTTCTTTCTCGTTGTTGGAGGTGATGATGACGATGGGGCGCTGTTTAGCCTTGATCGTCTCGCCGGTCTCGTAGACGTAAAACTCCATCTTATCAAGTTCTTGGAGCAGGTCGTTCGGGAACTCGATATCGGCCTTGTCGATCTCGTCGATCAGCAGCACCACGCGCTCGTCGGCCTCGAAGGCCTGCCAGAGCTTGCCCTTCTTGATGTAGTTGGCGACGTCGTGCACCCGGTCGTCGCCAAGCTGGCTGTCGCGCAGGCGGCTGACGGCATCGTATTCGTAGAGACCCTGCTGGGCACGGGTCGTGGACTTGATGTTCCACTCGATCATCCGCAGGCCGAGGGCCGTTGCCACCTGGCGCGCCAGCTCGGTCTTGCCGGTGCCCGGCTCGCCCTTGACCAGCAGCGGTCGCTGCAGCGTCACGGCGGCGTTCACGGCGACCGTCAGGTCCTCGGTGGCTACGTATTCTTCGGTGCCCTGAAATCTCATGCGAATTCTGTCCTTTGTCGCCTGCGACGCTGTTAACCTTTGTTGCCCGGGCCTTTTAACCCGGACGCATCGTGATTGTGTAGTGACAATCCCGGGCCGCTCGGCTAAACGCTGCGGCATGGTGTGCCAGAAGTCCAGAGTAGTTTAATGAGCGACCTTCTTGGCGAGTCTGAGGGAGCGACAATGAAGCAGGACGTTTTCTTGCCGGAAGATTATCGGCCGGCCGAAGATGAACCCTTTATGAATGACAAGCAGGTGGAATACTTCCGCCGCAAATTGCTGAACTGGAAGCAGGAACTGCTCGCGGGAAGCCGCGATACCATCGAAGGCCTGCAGGACGGAACCCGAAACATCCCCGACGTTGCCGACCGCGCCTCTGAAGAGACCGACCGCGCGCTGGAGCTGCGGACCCGCGATCGCCAGCGCAAGCTGGTCTCCAAGATCGACGCCGCGCTGCGCCGCATCGAAGAGGGCGAATACGGCTACTGCCAGGTCACCGGCGAGCCCATCTCGCTCAAGCGCCTCGATGCCCGCCCGATCGCGACCATGAGCCTGGAAGCGCAGGAGCGCCACGAGCGCCGCGAAAAGGTTCATCGCGACGAGTGATCGCGACCGCCGACCGGAACAGTCGGTTCAGGACTTTGTAACGCCGGGGCCGGCCGCTCCGGCGTTTTGTTTTTCGCGGAGGGGCAATGGCTTTGAACGGGCGCGAGATCGCGGTTCTCGGGGCGGGGATCGGCGGGCTGTGTGCGGCGCTGGCGCTGGTGCGGCGCGGCGCGCGCGTGCAGGTACTGGAGCAGGCCCCGGCGCTGACCGAGGTCGGTGCGGGCATTCAGATCAGCCAGAACGGCATGACGGTGCTGCGCGCGCTGGAGGTCTTCGGTTCGGAGGTGCCCGCGGTGCGCTCGGGCGGGGTGGAACTGCGCGACTGGCGCAGCGACCGGCCGGTTCTGCGCATCGCGCCGCCGCGCGCCGGGCCGACGTGGTTCTTTCATCGGGCCGACCTGCTGGCGGCGCTGGAGCGCGCGGCGCGGGACGCCGGGGTGGTGCTGTCGCTGGGACAACGGGCCGAGGGGCTGGAGATTACGGGCGACGTAGCGCGGCTGCGCCTGGCCGATGGCAGCCGTGTCGAGACCGGTTGCCTGATCGCGGCGGACGGGGTGCGTGGCGTGGCGCGGGCGGTGGTGGCCGACCCCGGCCCGGCGCGGTTTACCGGGCAGGTCGCCTGGCGGGCGGTGGTGCCGGTCGCGGCGCCGGAGGGCGGGCCGGCGGTGGTGAGCATGGGACCGGGGCGGCATGTGGTGACCTACCCGCTGCGCGGCGGAACGGTGACCAACCTCGTCGCGGTCGAGGAGCGGCGCGACTGGACCGGGGAGAGCTGGCGCCAGTCGGGCGACCCCGCCGAGCTGCGGCGGCGGTTTGGCGGCTTCGGTGGTGCGACCGGGCGGGTGCTGTCGGAGGTGCGCGAGGCGCATCTCTGGGCGCTGCACCTGCACCCGGTGGCACCGCGCTGGCACCGGGGGCCGGTTGCCCTGCTGGGGGATGCGGCGCACCCGACGCTGCCCTTCATGGCGCAGGGCGCGTGCCTGGCCATCGAGGACGCATGGGTTCTGGCCGAGAGCCTGGAGCAGACTGGGGATTTCGCGCGCTACGAGGCCCTGCGCCGCCCGCGTGCCGAACGGGTGGTTGCGGCGGCGGCGGGGAACGCTTGGAAGTTTCACCTGCGGTCGCCGATCCGGGAGGTGGCGCAGATTGCACTGCGGTTGGGCGGACGGTTCGCGCCGGATTTCGACTGGATCTACGGCCACGACGTGACCCGCTGACAAGGCGGCAGCACCCTCACACCAGCGCCATGCGTTCGGCGCGCTCTGGGTCGGGGAAGGGGCGGTAGAGGGCGAAGGCGGCCTCGGCCACGAGGCCGTGCACCGCGTTGTGCAGGGTCTCTACCTCTTCATCATGGGTGCCGGCCAGCCGGAAGGCGCGGTCGAGCTGTGCGAGGTCCTCCACCTCGATCTCGAGCAGGAAGTCGCGAAAACTGTCCGAGGCGAGGTTGAGCTTGCGCCGGAGCAGGCGCCATGACGCGATCACGCCGCGTGCCTTGAGAAAACCCATCCAGTCGTCGACGGCCTTGGCAAAGGCCAGCGCCTTGGCGTCGTCGCGCAGGGTGATCTGGCAACAGTAGAGGTTCATGTCCCGCGCTCCTCCTCGGTAGGCGGGAGCATGGGGCAGGGACATTACCTTCTGGTTAACGAGAAAGGCCCCGGGGGTTCTTCCCGGGGCCTTTGAACTTGATGTCGGAGGGGAGGATTACTCCTCTGCCGCCTCGTCCTCGTCGTTCTCGGCGATCCAGGCCACCGAGACGACTTCCTCGCCCTTGGCGGTGTTGAACACCCGGACCCCGCCCGCGCTGCGCGAGCGGAAGGAGATGCCATCGACCGGGACCCGGATCGACTGGCCGTTGGAGGTGGCCAGCATGATCTGGTCGTCCATCTCGACCGGGAAGGAGGCCACCAGAGCGCCGCCGCGCATCGCCTTGTCCATCGCGGCCACGCCCATGCCACCGCGCCCGCGTACCGGGTAGTCGTGGCTGGAGCTGAGCTTGCCCGATCCGTTGGCCGTGATGGTCAGGATCAGGTTCTCTGCCGCCGACATCTCGGCATAGCGCTCGGGGGGCAGCAGGCTGTCGGCATTGCCTTCTTCCTCGTCCGTTTCGCCTTCCTCGGTGACGCCGGCCATCAGGCGGCGCATCTTGAGGTAGCTGGCGCGCTCGTCCGAGGTGGCGTCGAAGTGGCGGATCACCGACATCGATACGACCTTGTCGCCGTTGCTCAGGCGGATACCGCGCACACCGGTCGAGTCGCGGCCCTTGAACACGCGGACCTCGGTGGTCGGGAAGCGGATCGCCCGGCCGGAGTCGGTGATCAGCATCACGTCGTCCTCTTCGGAGCAGATGCGCGCGTTGACCAGTTCCACGCCCTCGGGCAGCTTCATCGCGATCTTGCCGTTGCGCTTGACGTTGGTGAAGTCGGAGAGCGCGTTGCGGCGGACGTCGCCGCCGGAGGTGGCGAAGAAGATCTGCAGGTCGTCCCAGTGTTCCTCGTCGCGGTCCACCGGCATGATGGCGGCGATCGAGACACCCGAGGGGATCGGCAGGATGTTGATCACGGCCTTGCCCTTGGCGGTCCGGCCACCCTGCGGCAGGCGCCAGGTCTTGAGCTTGTAGACCATGCCGTCGGTGGTGAAGAACAGCAGTTGGGTATGGGTATTGGCGACGAAGAGCGTGGTGACCACGTCGTCGTCCTTGGTCTGCATCCCCGAGAGACCCTTGCCGCCGCGCTTCTGGGCGCGGAAGTCGGCCAGCGGGGTCCGCTTGATCCAGCCGGATTGGGTGACAGTCACCACCATGTCCTCGCGCTCGATCAGGTCCTCGTCGTCCATGTCGCCGGCCCAGTCGACGATCTCGGTCCGGCGCGGCACGGCGAAGAGCTCGCGCACTTCGCGCAGCTCGTCGGCGATGATGCCCATGATGCGTTCGCGCGAGCCGAGGATCTCGAGGTATTCCTTGATCTTGCCGGCCAGTTCCTCGAGCTCGTCCGTCACTTCCTTGACGCCGAGCTGGGTCAGGCGCTGGAGGCGGAGTTCGAGGATCGCGCGCACCTGCACCTCGGAGAGGTTGTAGGTGCCGTCGTCGTTCATGGTGTGGGTCGGATCGTCGATCAGCTGGATGTAGGGCGCGATGTCCGAGGCGGGCCAGCGGCGTTCCATCAGCTTTTCACGCGCTTCGGCGGCGTCGGCGGAGGCACGGATGGTGGCGACCACCTCGTCCACGTTCGAGACCGCGACGGCGAGGCCGCAGAGGATATGCGCCCGTTCACGCGCCTTGCGCAGCAGGTAGGCGGTGCGGCGTGCCACCACTTCCTCGCGGAAGTCGATGAAGCAGGTCAGGAAGCGGCGCAGCGTCAGCGTCTCGGGACGGCCGCCGTTCAGCGCCAGCATGTTGCAGCCGAAGGAGGTCTGCATCGGGGTGAAGCGGAACAGCTGGTTCAGCACCACCTCGGCGGTGGCGTCACGCTTGAGCTCGACCACCACGCGCACGCCGTTGCGGTCGGATTCGTCCTGCACGTGGGCGACGCCCTCGATCCGCTTCTCGCGCACGGCCTCGGCGATCTTCTCGATCATCGAGGCCTTGTTCACCTGATAGGGGATCTCGTCCACGACGATGGCCCAGCGGTCCTTGCGCAGTTCCTCGGTGCGGGTCTTGGAGCGGATGATCACGCTGCCGCGGCCTTCGAGGTAGGCTTTGCGGGCGCCGGAGCGGCCCAGCATGATGCCGCCGGTCGGAAAGTCCGGGCCGGGCACGTATTCGATCAGCTGCTCGGAGGTGAGGTCCGGGTCTTCGATCAGCGCGAGGCAGGCATCCACCACTTCGCCCAGGTTATGGGGCGGGATGTTGGTGGCCATGCCGACGGCGATGCCGCCCGCGCCGTTGACCAGCATGTTGGGGAAGCGCGCCGGAAGAACGGTGGGTTCCCGGTCCTTGCCGTCGTAGTTGTCCTGGAAATCGACCGTTTCCTTGTCAATGTCGGCGAGCATGTAGGCCGCCGGCTTGTCCATGCGGACCTCGGTGTATCGCATGGCCGCGGCGCTGTCGCCGTCCATCGAGCCGAAGTTGCCCTGACCGTCGAGCAGGGGCAGGGACATGGAAAAGTCCTGCGCCATCCGCACGAGGGCGTCGTAAATCGCCGAATCGCCGTGCGGGTGGTATTTCCCCATGACGTCGCCGACCGGGCGCGCGGACTTGCGGTAGGGCTTGTCGTGCGTGTTTCCGGTCTCGTGCATCGCGTAGAGGATGCGCCGGTGCACAGGTTTCAGGCCGTCCCGAAGATCCGGAATCGCTCGGCTGACGATGACCGACATGGCGTAGTCCAGGTAGGACGTGCGCATCTCGGACTCGATGGACACCGTCGGCCCATCGTAGGTCGAACGTGTCACCGGGATTTCATCATCGTTTTCAGGGGGTTCTGGCGTGTCGCTCACGTCGGCTGCCCGTTCTTTGTGCGTAGCTACATATTGTGGGGGGACTTTAGCAGACACCGCATATGAGGTGCAATGCCTGCCGGGCCAACACTTTGGCAGCCACCGAGGTTAAGTGCTAACACACTGTTTTTGTTGATTTATGGGGATTCGATTTCACAATGGTTTCATACAGGCACAATGAAGGGGTTACAAATGGATATGAGTGAAACCGAGTTGATGCTGCGCGGGTACGGGCTGACAACGGCGGAATTCTTCTACCGGATGCCCGACTACCAGAGCGTTCTGAACAGCTTCGTCTGGCAGGACTACGACATCGCGCCGGACCATCCAAAGCTGTTCGGCTTCGTCGAGTTCTGGCAGCGCGAGATCGACGGGCCGCTGCATTCGGTGCGCTTCACGCACCGCAAGCTGATCGGCCCGGGCGAATGGCAGAACGTGGTCGGAGAGTTCACGCTGCACTAGGACGTGCGACCGGCGGAAAGGCAACAGCGCGCGGCGAACGCACCGCGCCCGCTCTGCTTGCGGTTGCTGAGGGCCGCGACGCAGCCTAGCCTTTGACGAATAGATGGCGTGCGGGAGGCAGTCCCGGACAACGCGCCCGGATGTTGCATTCTATTCGAGCAGGTGAGGCATGCGCACAACCTATTACGGAACCCTGGCCGACGACATTTTCGAGGCCGCTGACGAAGTCCGCGAGAGCTTCTACGGCAGAGGCGGGGACGACAAGTTTACCCTCTACCACCATGTCGGGGAGGAGGATCTGTTTACCCACGGCCCCAAGGCGGACCTGTCGGACCGCTTCTTTGGCGGCAACGGCGACGACTGGCTGGGCTCGCTCTACATGGAGTTCACCGGGGATGAAACGGACCTGGCCGACTATGCCGCGCTGAGTTTCGACGCCGGTAATGGCTACGATACGATTTCCTCGGTCATCCTCGTCACCATCGGCTTCGAGAACACCTCGGCAGAGACGCTGGACCTGACGGAGATCAAGACCAGCGCGATCTCGATCGAGCACTGGGATTATGACGTCTATCTCAACCTGAACCGTCTGCTGAAGAACTTTACCATCGAGGGCGGCGACACCGCCGAGACGCTGCGCATCGACGACAGCCTCATCGAAGAGAGCACCGGTGCGCTGAACCTGCTGGTCGATACCAAGGGCGGGAACGACAAGGTCAACTACGATTCCCTGATCGATCTGGCCAGCGTCGAGATCCTGACCGGGGCGGGCAAGGACCGGGTCAACCTGTCGACTGCGGGCGAGGTCGACAGCGTCGATATCCGCACCGGCGGTCAGCGCGATATCGTTTCCTTCTTTGCCAGGGAAGACGCCCCCAAGGTGTCGATCTCGCTGGGCGGCGGCAACGACAAGTTCACCTTTGCGGCGGACTGGGACGTCTCCGTCTCGATCGAGATCGACGGCGGCAAGGGCAAGGATACGGTGATCATCCAGGGCTCGTCCGTGTCCTATCCCGACGGGCTGGACGCCATCGTGCGGACCGGGCAGGGCAACGACACCATCGTGCTGGAAGGGATGCATTCCGAGCAGGTCTTTGCGGGCGGCGGGAATGACGACATCTACGTGCTGACCGGCAGCTTCCAGAACGCGGCGGACGTGATCCGGACGGGCGGCGGCTCGGACCGGGTGTTCCTCGAACTCGACGGTTACTCCAAGGTGGCCGAAATCCTCGACTTCTCGGTGGCCGACGACGTGATCGTCTTCGACAAGGCCGAGAACACCGCCACCTTGCCGCGCCTGACCGACGTGACCTTCGACGTCGATGTCTGGCAGGACGCGCTCGACCTGGGCGAGAAGGTGCTCTTCATGGATAACGACGCGGGCGAGCTCTATTACGGGGACAACGTGATGGCGAGCTTTGGCGGATCGGTTTCGCTGACCGAGGACAACTTCCTGACCGGCTTCTGGGACTACTGATCGTCGTCAGAACGCCCCTCTGAACCATGCGGCCCGCCTATCCTGAAGGGCGGGCCGTTCTCGTTTGGCGCGGTGTTTCGCAGGCGACCGGGATCATTGCCCCGACTTGACCGCTCAGGGCTCAGCCCGAGCAGCTGGCTCCGCCGAGCACGCAGAACTTGGCGCAGTGGGGGTGGTTCAGGTAGACGTCGCGCTCGGCCTCGGCGAGGGTCGTGCCCAGTTCGAACTGCGCGTCGTAGGGCAGCAGGGTGCAGGCCAGCACGGCGGGCCGCGCGGCGCCCCGGCGCTTGACCACCATGCGGGAGGAGGCGCACATCACGCTGTCGGGGGATTTCTTGAGGATGCCCCAGCAGGCGGTGGTGATCTCGGGGACCGGCACGGCCTCGTCCATCTCGGGGAACAGGACCGTCTCGGCCGGGTTCTCGGGGTCGATGTCGAGGCTGTGGCGTACAAAGAGCTCGGCAAAGCCGCGGCGGGTCTGCGCCTCGTCGTCGCTCCAGAGCGTGCGCCCGGCCACTGCCATGCGGATGCCGGCATCGCGCAGCCACATCATGCCCTCGAGCGTCTTGTCGTAGCTTCCTGCGCCGCGTTCCTCGTCGTGGTGGGCGCGTTCGAAGTGGTCGAGCGAAACCCGCAGGGTGAGGCGGTTGCCGAAATCCTTCTGCAGGTCGGCGAGCCCGGCGCGCACGCGCGGGCGCATCATCGGCTGCATCGCGTTGGTCAGGATCAGCACCTCGTAGCCGCGCTTGAGGCTGCGGCGGGCCATCTCGATCATCGCAGGGTTCATGAAGGGCTCGCCCCCGGTGAACCCGATCTCGCGGATCGGCCAGTCGCGCGCCTCGATCTGGTCGAGGTAGTCCGAGACCTCGTCGGCGGAGAGGTAGACCAGCGAGTCATTGGTCGGGCTGCTGTCGATGTAGCAGTTGGCGCAGGTGATGTTGCAGAGCGTGCCGGTGTTGAACCAGAGGGTTTCCGCGTGCGACAGGGCAACGGAGGCACGGGGTGCCCCGTCCGCGGTCACCAGCGGGTCCTGGAACTTGCCCGAATTGCCTGAATTCTCGCCGAGATCTTTCATTTCGCAGTCCTGACGGTAGCGCCGAACCACGATGTATCCTATGCCTTTGAAAAAGTAAAAGACGACCGTTCGTCGCTTACAGAGTTGTGAAACCGCATGAGAGGCGTGGACTGTTTGCGCTAACATGGGTTAGAAGGCCGGCAACGGACGGGACAGCACAGGGACACTCCGATGGTATCGCGCGTCATACCGGTAGATCCATTCGACCTGATCATTTTCGGGGGCACCGGGGATCTTGCCCGGCGCAAGATCCTCCCCGCGCTGTTCCGGCGCTATTGTGCGGGGCAGATGCCCTTCGAGGCGCGGATCATCGGGGCCGCGCGCTCGGAGCACGATGCGGAGGAGTACCGGGCCTTTGCCTCGGATGCGATCCGGGAATTCGCGGTCGGGACCTATTCGGCCGATGCGTTGAGCGAGTTCCTGTCGCGACTCGACTACGTCACGATCGACGCCATGGGCGACCTCGGCTGGGAGGAACTGGCCGGGAAGCTGACCGAGGCGCGGGTGCGGGCGTTCTACTTCTCGGTGGGGCCGGGCCTGTTCGGGGAACTGGCCGAACGCATCCACGCCTATGGCATGGCGAGCAAGGAGACGCGCATCGTGGTCGAGAAGCCCTTTGGGCATGACCTGACCACGGCGCAGGCGCTGAACGCCACGCTGGCGGCGCACTTCCCGGAAAGTCAGGTCTACCGGATCGACCATTACCTCGGGAAGGAAACGGTGCAGAACCTGATGGCGGTCCGCTTTGGCAACATGCTGTTCGAGCCGCTTTGGAATGCCCAGTACGTGGATCACATCCAGATCACCGTGGCCGAGACCGTCGGGGTCGGTGGCCGGGGCGAGTATTACGACAAGTCCGGCGCCATGCGGGACATGATGCAGAACCACCTGATGCAGCTGCTCTGCCTGATCGCGATGGAACCGCCGGCGCAGTTCGAGCCCGATGCGGTGCGCGACGAGAAGCTCAAGGTGATCCGGGCGCTCGATGCGGTCCAGCCCCATCACATCGTGCGGGGACAGTATGATGCGGTGCCGGGCGATGACGGGCATCCGAGCTATCGCGAGGCGGTGGACAACCCGCGTTCGCGCACCGAGAGCTATGTGGCGCTGAAGACCCATATCAGCAACTGGCGGTGGGCGGGCACCCCGTTCTACCTGCGCACCGGCAAGCGGCTGAAGGCGCGGTCGAGCGTGATCAACGTGATGTTCAAGAACACGCCGCACTCGATCTTTGGTGAGGACGCGGGGCAGCACGCCAACGTGCTGTCGATCCGGCTGCAGCCGAACGAGGGGATCACCCTGCAGGTGACGATCAAGGAACCGGGGCCGGGGGGGATGCGCCTGATCGACGTGCCGCTGGACATGACCTTTTCCGAGGCGCTGGGGCCGGAGGATGCCGATTTCCCGGATGCCTACGAGCGACTGATCATGGACGTGATCCGGGGCAACCAGACGCTGTTCATGCGCGGTGACGAGGTCGAGGCCGCCTGGGCCTGGACCGATCCGATCATCGCGGGCTGGGAGGCGCGCAACGACGTGCCCAAGCCCTATGAGAGCGGCAGCGTGGGACCGCGCGACGCCGACCTGCTGATCGAGCGGGATAAGCGGAGCTGGAGGGGGATCACCCCATGAACCTGATCGAGTATTCCGACGAGGACATGCTGGCCATCGGGCTGGCCAACGTGCTGGTTGGTCAGCTGGAAAACACCCTGTTCAACAACGAGCGTGCCTCTTTCGCGGTGCCGGGCGGCACCACGCCGGGGCCGGTGTTCGATGCCATGAGCGGCGTCAACCTCGACTGGAGCCGGGTCCATGTGCTGCCCACCGACGAGCGCTGGGTGCCCGAGGATCACGACCGGTCCAACGCGCGGCTGATCCGCTCGCGCCTGCTGACGGACCGGGCGGCAGGGGCGCGGTTCATCTCGCTCTACCGAGAGGGGGTGACGCCGGAGATGGCGGCGCTGGTGATTGCCGAGGAGCTGGAGGCGGAGTTGCCGATCTCGGTGCTGCTGCTGGGCATGGGGGGCGACATGCATACCGCCTCGCTGTTTCCGGGGGCGCCGGGGCTGCTGGAGGCGCTGGCGGGGGATGCACCTGCGGTGGCGGTGCTGCGGCCCGAGACCCAGCCGGAGCCGCGGATCAGCCTGACGGCGCGGGCGCTGGAGGGGGCGATGTCTAAGCATCTGGTAATCACCGGGGCGGCCAAGCGCGAGGCGCTGGAACGCGCGATGCGGCTGCCGCCCGAAGAGGCGCCGGTGCAGGCGGTTCTGGGCGACATCACGGTGCACTGGGCGGAATGACGCGACACGGCAACGATGGTGGCTGTGCGTTTCGCAATTTCGTGCCATTCGTGATGCCAGACCTGACGTTACAGTGATTTGGGAAGGAAAGTTGATGCCTGATTTCAGCCGGCTGAACGCGCTGCGCGCCGCCATTTCTGATCGGCACCTGATGGATCTCTTTGCCGCCGATGCCAGCCGCGCCGCGAGCTTCTGCGTCGAGACGGACGGGATGCGGCTGGACTATTCCAAGACCCAGATCGATGGCGATATCCGACCGGCGCTCACGGCGCTGTGCGACGGGGCCGGGGTGGCGGCGAAACGCGACGCGATGTTCGCTGGCGCGAAGATCAACGAGACCGAGGGGCGGGCGGTGCTGCACACCGCGCTGCGCAACCTGCACGGCGGCGCGGTCATGGTGGACGGCGAGGACGTGATGCCCGGCGTTCTGGCGACGCTGGCGCGGATGCGCACCTTTGCCGAACTGGTGCGAGGCGGCGGCAAGCGCGGGGCGGGCGGTGTCTTTACCGATGTCGTGAACATCGGCATCGGCGGCTCGGATCTGGGGCCCGCGATGGGCGTGCTGGCACTGGCGCCGTACCATGACGGCCCGCGCTGCCATTTCGTCTCGAACGTCGACGGCGCGCATATCGCCGACACGCTGGCGGGGCTGGACCCGACCACGACGCTGATCATCGTCGCCTCCAAGACCTTTACCACCATCGAGACCATGACGAACGCCGAGACCGCCAAGGACTGGCTGGTGAGCGGCGGCGGCGATGCGGCGCTGCAGTTCGCGGCGCTCTCGACGGCGGGCGACAAGACCGCGGCCTTCGGGATCGACCCCGAGCACGTCTTTGGCTTCGAGGACTGGGTCGGCGGGCGCTATTCCATGTGGGGGCCCATCGGGCTCTCGCTGATGATCGCTGTCGGGGCGGAGAATTTCGACCAGTTCCTGGCGGGCGGTCAGGCGATGGACACGCATTTCCGCACCGCGCCCTGGGAGGCGAACATGCCGGTGATGCTGGCCCTGACCGGCATCTGGCACAACCAGGTCTGCGGCTACCCGACCCGCGCCGTGCTGCCCTACGATCAGCGGCTGTCGCGGCTGCCCGCCTATTTCCAGCAGCTCGAGATGGAGAGCAACGGCAAGTCGGTGGCGATGGATGGCACCTCGCTCGGCTATCCCAGTGGCCCGGTGGTCTGGGGCGAGCCCGGCACCAACGGTCAGCATGCCTTTTACCAGCTGATCCATCAGGGCACCTCGGTCATTCCCTGCGAGTTCATGGTGGCCGCCGAAGGCCACGAGCCGGAGCTGGCGCATCATCACCGCCTGCTGGTGGCGAACTGCCTTGCCCAGTCAGAGGCGCTGATGCGCGGGCGGTCGCTGGACGAGGCGCGGGCCAAGGTTGCCGACAAGTTCGAGGGGGCGGAACTGGAGCGGCAGGCGCGACACCGGGTGTTCCCGGGCAATCGCCCCTCGGTGACGCTGGCCTATCCGATGCTGACGCCCTTTGTGCTGGGCCAGATCATCGCGCTTTACGAGCACCGGGTCTTTGTCGAGGGCGTGATCCTTGGCATCAATTCCTATGACCAGTGGGGGGTGGAACTGGGCAAGGAACTGGCGACCTCGCTCGGGCCCATCGTCGACGGTGTGGAGAGCGCCGAGGGCAAGGACGGATCGACCGCCGCGCTGGTTGCCTTCATCCTCGCCAACCGCGGCTAGGACGTTCCGCGCTTTCACATCAAAGTCTTACTCTTGCCGGAAAAGCCCGCTAGTCTTTCGACCCAAACGATGAGGGTCGAATGACCGGGCAGCAGGGGACAGGGCAGCAAACGGGCGGGCAGGCGGCGCAGGTGCGTCGCCGCCGGGTGTTCTACATTCCCGGCTACGATCCGATCCATCCCCGCCGATACCGCGAACTCTACCGGACCGAGAGCGCCGCGCAGGCGGAGGTCTCGGGTTACGAGATCGGGCTGACCGCCAAGACCTCGAAGGGGCCCTACGGCTGGCATGTTGCGGCGCGGATCGAGGACAGCGAGGTCGAGACCGATGTCGAGGTGCTGGTCTGGTCGGACATCGTGCGCGACAGCATGTCGGGAACGATCCCGGCGACCTACCTGCAACTGCTGCGGACCGCGTGGACCTATATTTCGACCGGGACCCTGCGGCGGCTGATGATGCTGCGCAAGGGGCCGGTGATCGCCGCGCTCTACCCGGTGGGGATGCTGATCGTTCAGGCCCTGCTGGCCCTCGGGCTGGGGGCGCTGGCGGGCACATGGCTGGGACGGCTGGCGGACTGGCTGCTGTCGTTCCTGTGGGAGGCCGGTGGCGCGGTGCTGGGCTGGCTGGTCTTCTGGGGTGTCTGGGCGGCGGTGGCGGTCGCGGTGCTGCGCTGGTTCAAGTCGAAGGACGGCCGGTTCTTTGCCTATTACCTGATGCATGACTACGCCTATTCGGCGCAGTCCAAGGGGGCCATCCCGCCCGAGCTGGAGCAGCGCATGGCGGTGTTTGCCGAGTTGATCGCGACGGCCCTGCACGAGCCCGTCGACGAGGTGCTGGTCGTCGGACATTCCTCGGGCGCGCATCTGGCGGTTTCGGTGCTGGCCGACCTGCTGCGGGCCGGTCGTTTGCCGAAGGATGGTCCCGCTCTAGGGTTCCTTTCTCTGGGGCAGGTGGTGCCCATGGTTTCCTTCCTGCCCGAGGCGCGTCGGTTGCGGGGGGATCTGCAATACCTCGCCGCCCGGACGGAGCTGACATGGGTCGATGTCACCGCGCCGGGCGATGGCTGTTCCTTTGCGCTCTGCGACCCCGTGGCGGTGAGTGGCGTGGCCCCGGAGGGCAAGCGCTGGCCGCTGGTGATTTCCGCCGCCTTTACCCAGACCCTGAGCCCGGCGCGCTGGCAGACCCTGCGCTGGCGCTTCTTCCGGCTGCATTTCCAGTATCTCTGCGCCTTCGACCAACCGGGCGATTACGACTACTTCCGGATCACGGCAGGCCCGCAGACGCTGGCCGCGCGGTTCGAGGGACGCCTGCCGTCGAAGTCACGCATCGACGTTCGGGCGTCGAAATACACCTCGGTCACCGTCGCATGACGCCGCCGAAACCTGCCTCCCGGCCCGACAAGGTCTCGCTCTGGACCTATGCGCGGCTGTTTCGCAGGGATATCCTCTCGGCCCAGCCCGAACGGTTGTACCGGGCCTGGATGGCGGAGTTCCGAACGCCGTTCTTCCGGTCGTTCCTGGTGAACCAGCCGGACCTCGTGGCCGAGATCCTGAAGGTGCGGCCCGATGATTTCCCCAAGTCCGACCGGATCGGCGAGGGGCTGCGGCCGCTGCTGGGCAACTCGGTCTTCCTGACCAATGGCGAGACGTGGAAGCGGCAGCGCCGGATCATCGACCCGGCCTTCGAGGGCGGGCGGCTGCGCGATACCTTTCCCGCCATGTGGGCGGCGGCCGAGGCGGCGGTGGCGCGGCTGCAGGAGGGTAAGGTCGAGATCGAGGCGCTGACCAGCCATGTGGCGGCCGACGTGATCTTTCGCACCCTGTTCTCGATCCCCATCGACCACGAGATCGCGGCGCAGGTCTTTACCCGGTTTCGCGACTACCAGCGCAGCCAGCCGATCCTGAACCTCGCAGCCTTCATTCCGCTGCCGCGCTGGATGCCGCGGTTTCACCGGCGCGCGACCCGCGATGCGGCGCGGGACATCCGGGCGCTGATCGGCAGGCTGGTGGAGCAGCGACAGGCCGAGATTGCGGCGGGCACCGCGCCCGATGACCTTGCGACCAAGATCATGACGACGCGGGACCCGGTCACGGGCGAATGTTTCTCCGGCGCGGAGATGGTCGATCAGGTGGCGATCTTCTTTCTCGCCGGGCACGAGACCAGTGCCTCGGCGCTTGGCTGGGCGATGTACCTGCTGGCAACGCATCCCGAGTGGCAGGACCGCGTGGCGGGCGAGGCGGCGGAGATGGCGCCCGAGTTCTCGGCCATCTCGCGCCTCAGGATCAGCCGCGATGTGTTCCGCGAGGCGTTGCGGCTCTACCCGCCGGTGCCGATGATGGTGCGCACGGCCTCTTGCCCCGAACGCTTCCGCGACCGGGATGTGCCGACGGGGGCGCAACTGGTGCTGAGCCCCTGGCATCTGCACCGCCATGCCCGTCTCTGGGAGGACCCGGACGGATTCGACCCCGCGCGGTGGGGGACGGAGAACGGCAGGACCTGCCAGCGCGAGGCCTTTCTGCCGTTTTCCGCTGGCGCGCGCGTCTGCCCCGGGGCGGGGTTTGCCATGGTCGAGGGGCCGCTGATCCTGTCGATGCTGGTGCGCGCGTTCTGCTTTGCAGCCGTCGAGGGGCGGGAGCCGGTGCCGGTGGCGCATCTGACGGTGCGCTCGCGCGAGGGGATCTGGCTGGAGGTGACGCGGCGGGGGTGAGAGAGGCGGAATTTTCGTAAATTCCGCGGACGTTTTCTTTAAAGAAAACGCGGTTATGCGGTCATGGTTTACAGGATTACGCGGATCGGGTCCTGATTGCAGAAGATGATCAACTGGCCGGAGTTTTCCACCGCATGATAGCCCCGGCGCCGCAGCTCCGCTTCAAAGGCGGAGCGACCGACATAGCGCTCGATATCCCGCACCTTTCTGCGAATGACGGCACCGTCACGGGCGGCCTGCGAGCTGAACAGGTGGCGCATCCAGGCTTCGGGGCTGAGTTGGGTCGGCATGGACATGGTAACGCGCGTACCAGCCCAGGGTTAACACCGCCCTAACCGCGATAGTGCTTCAGCACGTAGAGCCGGATCGCGGAGGCGAGGCCGGTATCGACATCGCGGCTTTCGTCGATTTCGGCGGCGAGGGCGTTGATCGCCTTGTTCTCGATCTCGGCGATTTCGCGGAAGGCGGCCCAGAACGGGTCTTCCAGCGAGACGCTGGTGCGATGGCCGCGCAGGGTGAGCGAGCGTTTGACCGGGCGGCTCATTCGTCGCGCTTGTGGCCGTCGAGATCGCGCTCGGCCTTGTCCGCCTCTGCCTTGTCCCGGGTCTTTTCGGCCTTGGTGCGGCCGAACTTGGCGGTGTTGGCCTCGGCCTGGCTGCGCTTTGCGTCGCGGGCCTTCTGCTTTCGGAACTGGTTCAGGTTGGTGACATTGGACATGGGAGGTTCCCTCGGCTCTGGCGCCATCCTGCCATCCGGCGGGGATGCGGGCAAGGATCAGAGCGAGAGAACCGGCCCGTCGAGGAGGTCCATCAGCGCGCCGAAGTAGCCCTCCGAGCGGGCCGGGCGGTTTGGGTCGGAGGTAATGGCGACCGCGAGGTCGCGCTCGGGGTGAAAGGCGATGACCTGTCCGCCGTAGCCGCGTGCAAGGGCGTAGCCGCTGCGGCTGAGGAACCAGCCGTAGCCATAGGAGAGGCCGGAGTAGGGCGAGCGGGTCAGCGGGCGGGTGGAGGTCCGGAGCCAACCGGCGGGAATGACCTGCGCCCCATCGAGGCGACCGCCGTCGCGCAGCACCTGGCCAAGGCGCAGCATGGCGCGCGGGGTCAGCGCCATCTCGTTGCCGCCCATATAGTAGCCTTGCGGATCGCGGGTCCAGGCGGGGATCTCGATCCCGAGGGGCTGGCCGATGCGCGCGCGGGCCTGCGACAGCAGGCTCTGGCCGGTGGCGACGGTGAGGGCGGCGCCGAGAACGTGGGTCGAACCGGTGGAGTAGAGCATCTGGCCGCCGGGGCGGGCGACCATCGGGCGGGAGAGCGCATCGCGGACCCAGTTGGAGGAACTGACCCAGGCGCCGTAATTCGGGCCGGAGGTCCGTTCGAGCCCGGCGCGCAGGCTGGCTAGATCGCCGAGCGTGATGTCCTGAACCGCCGGGTCCGCCGCATCCGGGATCAGCGCGGGGGCGACCTCGCCCAGCGTGGCATCGAGGCCGGGAACCTCGCCGCGTTCGATGGCGATGCCGAGCAAGAGGGCGACGATGCTCTTGGAGCAGGACTTGATGTTGGCGGGACGGTCCAGCCCGGGGCCGCGGTAGACCTCGGCGACTACGAGGTCCCCGCCCTTGAGAACCTGCAGGCTGTGCAACTGGTCGTAGCGGTCACCAAGCCCCTCGAACTCCCGCGCGGCTGCGGCGGCGGCCGGGCGGATGAAGGGCAGGGCGAGGGAGGTGACGAGAAGAGTGCGGCGGTGAAGCATGGGGCGATGATGGGGCGCGGGCCCTGCTGCGGCAATGCCGGGGCCATCACGTTTCTGCGGGTGACGGAGCAGGCAAACGAAAAAGGCCCCCGGATCGCTCCGGGGGCCTCTCATACGATCTCGGAAGGATCAGTCCTTGGGGCCGATCATGTCCTCCGGGCGCACGACGCGGTCGAAGGTTTCGGCGTCCACCAGCCCGAGGGCGATGGCTTCTTCCTTCAGCGTGGTGCCGTTCTTGTGCGCGGTCTTGGCGACCTTGGTGGCGTTGTCGTAGCCGATGGTCGGTGCCAGCGCGGTGACCAGCATCAGCGATTCCTTCATCAGCTTGTCGATGCGCGCCACGTTGGCCTTGGTGCCGACGACCATGTTGTCGGTGAAGGCAGAGGCGGAGTCGCCCAGCAGCTGGATCGACTGCAGCACGTTGTAGGACATCATCGGGTTGTAGACGTTGAGCTCGAAGTGGCCCTGCGACCCGGCAAAGCCGATGGCGGCGTCGTTGCCCATGACGTGGGCGCAGACCATGGTCAGCGCTTCGGCCTGCGTCGGATTCACCTTACCCGGCATGATCGAGGAGCCGGGTTCGTTTTCCGGCAGGATCAGTTCGCCCAGGCCCGAGCGCGGGCCGGAGCCCAGCAGGCGCATGTCGTTGGCGATCTTGAAGAGCGAGCCGGCGACGGTCTTGAGGGCGCCCGAGAAGAATACCATGGCGTCGTGGGCGGCCAGGGCTTCGAACTTGTTCGGGGCGGTGACGAAGGGCAGGCCGGTGATCTTGGCGATCTCGGCGGCGACGGCGGCGTCATAGCCCTTGCGGGTGTTCAGGCCGGTGCCGACGGCGGTGCCGCCCTGTGCCAGTTCGTAGATGTGGGGCAGCGCCAGCTTGACGCGCTCGATGCCGCGGTCGACCTGGGTGGCGTAGCCCGAGAATTCCTGGCCCAGCGTCAGCGGGGTGGCGTCCTGGGTGTGGGTCCGGCCGATCTTGATGATGTCCTTGAACTCTTCGACCTTGTCCCAGAGCGCCTTGGACAGCTTTTCGAGGCCCGGCAGCAGCACGTCGCGGGTGTGGGTGCCGATAGCGACGTGCATCGCGGTCGGGAAGGTGTCGTTGGACGACTGGCCCATGTTCACGTGGTCGTTCGGGTGCACCGGCTTCTTGGAGGCCAGTTCGCCGCCCAGCATCTCGATGGCGCGGTTCGAGATCACCTCGTTGGCGTTCATGTTCGACTGGGTGCCCGAGCCAGTCTGCCAGACGACCAGCGGGAAGTTGTCGTCGAACTTGCCGTCGATGACTTCCTGCGCGGCGGCCTGGATGGCCTTGGAAAGCTCGGCGTCAAGATCACCCTGCGCGGCGTTCACGATCGCCGCGGCCTTCTTGATGGTGCCGAGCGCACGGATGATCGGAACCGGCTGCTTCTCCCAGCCGATGGGGAAGTTCATGATCGAGCGCTGCGTCTGCGCGCCCCAGTACTTGTCGGCGGGAACTTCCAGCGGGCCGAAGCTGTCGGTCTCGGTGCGGGTGTCGGACATCTCTGTCTCCGTCTTGTCAAAGGCTGCAAGCCGAATACCCCCATGGGGCGCGGCGTGCAATTGGCCAGTTTGCGGGGGCGCGGCAAGACTGTACCGGGGGCCGCAGGTGACGCGGTTGCAGACATTGCCGCAGAAGCGATTGGATTATTGCGCATTGTCGCGCAGCAAAGTCGGATTATGGTTGAGATGACCTCCGACACGATTCAGGAAAGGATTGGCCCTGTGCACCCGCTTCGTACCGTTGCTGCCGCCGTTGCACTTCTCTGCCTCTGGGGCCAGATGGCACTGGCCGAGGGGCTGATAGATCGTTTCGTGGGGGAGTACTCCGGGAGTGCCGACGTCGAAACCTATGACGGGCAGATCCATCCGCGTGACATGAGCGTGTCGATCAAGGCGGACAAGGGCGGCAAGTTCGCGGTGGCCTGGACCTCGACCACCTACCGGGACGGCAAGGGCAAGACCAAGAGCTACGAGATCGGCTTTGTCCCGACCGAGCGCGAGGGCGTGTTCTCGGCGGCGATGACGCGCAACGTCTTCGGCCATGCGGTCCAGCTTAACCCGATGGCGGGCGAGCCCTTTGTCTGGGCGCGCATCGCGGGCGATACGCTGACGGTGTTCTCGCTCTTCATCGACGATGACGGCGGCTACGAGATCCAGCAGTTCGACCGGACGCTTGCGGATGACGGGCTGTCGCTGACCTTCAGCCGCCTGCGCGACGGGGTGCCGCTGAAAGGCGTGGATACGTTCCTGCAGAAGAAGTGAAGGCCCACAGAAGACGTAAGGCCCGGGCTGCGGGTTACTTGCGGAAGCTGTCCAGCGATACGACTTCGGCGTCGTGGGGCGCATCGGAGTCGTCGTCCTGCTCGCCACGATCGTTGGGCTCGGGCGGCAGATCGTCGTCCTCGTCATCCGGGGTCTCGAAGCGCAGACCGAACTCCACCGAGGGATCGACGAAGGTCTTGATCGCGTCGTAGGGGATGTAGAGCGGCTCGGGCTGGTCGCCGAAATTCAGCGTTACCGCAAAGCCCTCGTCGGTCACGTCGAGGTTGTCGAACCAGTGCTGCAGCACCACGGTCATCTCGCCCGGGTAGCGGTCTGCCAGCCAATCGGCGAGCTCGGCATCGGGGTGCGAGGTGTCGAAGGTGATGAAAAAATGATGGCGGCCCGGCAGGCCGGTATCGGCCACGCCCTGCAACACGGTCTTGATCAGACCGCGCATTGCCGTGTGCATCAGATTTCCATAGTCGATGTCGCGCGACATGTCGTGTCCCCGAACAAAGTGATGTCAGCATAAGGGATTCGGAGAGAAACGAAAGACCGCCCGGCGCAGAAATTCGCCCATGCGGCGAGTGACGCCGCGGCGACCTCTATGTGGGCAGGGTTGTCAGGTGCGGGCATCGGCGCCGAAGGGGATCAGGACGCTTGTGGCCCTGACCCTAGGGCGCGCGGCAGTGTCGGCCGATGAGCCGGTAGGCATGGCGCAGGGCGCCGGATCGGCTGCCCGTGTGAGGGGGATCAGCGCCGCGGGATCGAGGCGACGAGGGCCTCCAGCACCTTGACCCGGGCTTCGAGCATCTGGAACTTGGCCTCCGAGACGAGGTCCTTGTTCATCTTCTCGACCTGCTTCTGGATCTTCTGGGCCTCCTTGTCCTGCTCCTTGAACTGGGCATCCTGGAGCTTGTCCTTGAGCTCCAGTTCTCGCTGGACGGCCTTGTTGCTGAATTCCGGGTCGTTGGACATCTTCTTGTACTGGAGGTCCAGCAGCTTCTCGATGTCCTTGGAACTGGTGATGCTGTCCGCCAGGATCTTGCCGCGGTCCTCGACGAACTTGAGCCGCTTTTCCATGTCGGAAACGGATTTTGCAATTTTCTTGATGTCCTCGGCCATCTGGTCCTCCGTAAATGAATTGCCCGCGAGACGCGGGGTGAACGTGAATGCGCTGACGCTACAGCGGAGCTTGCAAAGCGCAAAGCGGCCTTTTTGAGGCAGCGCAGGTTGGTTCGGAGCATGGGAGGGAAGTGCAGGCTTCTGTTGCCAGGTGCCTGCGAACCCCGCCTTACGACGCTAATCGCAAGGGCTTAAGTTTCGGTCTTGTTACTGCTTACGCAGCAACGGCAACCGGAGCACGATTGTCATTTGCAATTGTACTGTTTTCGCCGGTAACGGTGGCAGACCGCCGAGACAAAGCAAACCCCTTTAGACGTTCGTCGATCCTGTTTCGGCCCCATGATCCCCAAATGAAGGATGTTTGGTGGAGCCGCCGGGTACCGCCCCCGGGTCCGATCCGCTTATTACGAGCGCGTTTATGTCCATAGTCCCGAAGGACAGGAGTGATATAGGGCGGGGACGGCGGGTTTGCAATCCGTGACCCGCGCCGCAGGGCAGCGAAAACACTCAGATGTAGGGCAGGTTCGCACAGAGGAACCAGAGCGCGAGGACGGTCTCGATGCCGCCGAAGGCGAGGACCTTTCTGAGCGGCGGATTGTCGAAGGCGAGGGAGATGAAGCGCCCCATCGCGGCCCCGGCATAGACGAAGCCGAGCATGGCAAAGGCCAGAGGCTCCTCGTACCAGAGCGCGGCGGCGCCGGTCAGCACGTAGAGCCCGCCGGTGGAGGCGCGCAGCTCGGAATAGCCCATGGTGCTGGAGGTGGGCGCGAGATCGAGGACCGACGCGATGTAATTGGGCGAGATCAGCCCGAAGAGGCCGATTCCGATGGTCAGCACGGCGGCGATGACATTGAAGGTCTCGATCATGCGACGAAGATACCTTGCCCGCGCAAACCGGCAAGAGGCCAAAGTGGGGGCGCGGGCGGGAAAGCTGCTTTTCATCGCGATTTGTCTCTGACATTCATTGTCTTAGGGAGAGCGACCGGGGAGGGGACATGCCGCGCGGGGCCTTGATGCGAAACGTGCTGTGGCTGGGGTTTTTCGCCGCAATCCTCGTGGCGTGGTGGTGGCTCTACGACATGAGCGCGGGCATGGGGCTGGACCTGATCGGGCGCCCGGGCGGGATGGCCGAGGCGATGCGGTGGATGGATCCGCGCATGGACATGGACATGCCGATGGCGCGGTTCTGGCCGCTGTTCGCCATGTGGGCGGTCATGATGGCCGCGATGATGCTGCCGACGATGGTCCCGACGCTCTCGGCCTACGAGGACCTGATGACCTCGGCCAATGGCAGCCGCGCCGGGTGGCTTGGCGTGCTGGGCGGCTACGGGCTGGTCTGGGTGGCTTTCGCGGCGGTGATCGCCGGGGTGCAGCTGGCCCTGCTGTTCGGCGGGATCGTGGACATGCTGGGCATCGCCACCTCGCGCTGGCTGTCGGCGGGGCTGCTGGTGGTCGTGGGGGTGTTTCAGTTCACCCGGGCCAAGGCGGTGTGCCACGGTGTCTGCCACAGCCCCGTGGGCTATTTCCTCGGGCACTGGCGGACGGGTTTTGCCGGCGGGCTGCGCATGGGCCTTGGGCTTGGGGCCTATTGCGTCGGGTGTTGCTGGGGATTCATGGCGCTGGGGTTCGTCGGCGGGGTGATGAGCCTGTTGTGGATGGGGCTCGCCACGCTGTTCATGGTGCTGGAAAAGCTGCCCCAGATCGGACATCATGTCGTAAAACCAATGGGTTTCGCGCTGATACTGGCCGGAGTGGCCGTGGTCGCGGTGCCTGTCGTCACGGGAGGATAGAGCGGATGGCATTGAACAGAAGGGCGGACGCGGACCGGTTGCCGGTGTCGCAAAGGATCGACAGCCGGATGCCGAACCCCAAGCGGCGGGTGGCAAGCCCGACGAACTGGGCGATCAAGGGCGAGCTGTTCCTGAACTGCTCCTGCGAGGTCTTCTGTCCCTGCGTGGTCTCGCTCGGGGCGCATCCGCCGACCGAGGGGCACTGCCACGCGTGGATGGCGATCATCATCGACGAGGGGCACTACGAGGGTGAGGACCTGTCGGGGCTGAACATCGGCCTGCTGGTCGATATTCCGGGCCGCATGGGCGAGGGCAACTGGAAGGTCGCCGCCTACGTGGACGAGCGTGCCAGCGGCAAGGCCTACCATGGCATTCTCCAGATCTTCAGCGGGCAGGCGGGCGGCACCACCGGGCTGTTCACCATGCTGGTGAGCGAGATCATCGGGGCCGAGAAGGCGCCGGTGATGATCGAACGCGACGGGCGCAAGCGGCGGATCACCATCGGGCGCCAGATCCAGGGCGAGATCGAGATGATCGAGGGGCGCGACAAGGATCATCCGGTGATGATCTCGAATTCGAAGTACTGGATGGGTCCGGACATCATCGCGGCCAAGGGCCTGAAGTCCAGGGTGCGCGACTATGGGCGCGTCTGGGATTTCGGCGGCAAGTCGGCCGAGGTCTGCCCGATCGATTGGAAGGGCGCCGGGGCATGATCTCACGCGACTACTGCATCCTGATGGCGAAGTATAATCGCTGGCAAAACATGCAGTTGGAGCGTGTTCTTCAGAATCTGGACAAGGACGAGCTGATGAAGGAGCGCGGCGCCTTCTTCGGCTCGATCTTCAAGACCATCAATCACCTCTGCTGGGGTGACCAGATGTGGATGGGCCGCTTCGATGGCGGCCCGGCACCCGAGGGCGGCATCAAGGGATCGGTCGAGCTGTTTCCGACGCTGGCGACATGGAGCGCAGAGCGGTTCCGGCTGGATGGCCGGATCCGGCTCTGGGCCGAGAAGGTGCACAACGTGGAACTGGCGGGGACACTGACGTGGTACTCCGGGGCCGCCGGGCGCGAGGTCACCAAGCCGATGGGCGTGGTGGTGACCCATTTCTTCAATCACCAGACCCATCACCGCGGGCAGATCCACGCCATGCTGACCGCCGCCGGGGCCGAGGCGCCGGTCAGCGACCTGTTCCTGATGCCCGAGACGTTCTGATCTGATACGGCATCGATTTGCGACAAGGTGTCGCGAACGCGATGCGATATGCCGCGCCTGTTCCGCCCCTGATCGGTGCTTGGGTTACCTTGGGTCATGGGCGATGCGGCAGGTTTCGACGCCGTTCCGCCCGGCAACGGGACGGGTCTGTTCCGTGCCGCACCGGATGGGCCGGAAAGGGCGCCGAACCCGGTGTGGATTTGGAGGAAGAAGACGTTTATCAGCTGTTTTTTGTGCCCGGCGGGAGTGAATTCCCGGCGTGACGGGTGACTTTTGCCGAGTGCGTCCTATGTCCTTCGCCCACGAACAGATCTTGTAGGTACGCAAACGAAAAAGGAGCCAAAATGGCCGATGTATCGAACGATCAGGGCATTCCGCAGCCAGAGGGCGCTGTGGAGCTGATCGACACGGATTACACCATAGGACAGGACAACATAGACGGGCAGGTGGGACCCTTCGGGTTCGACATCCACAACCCCGTCTTCCTCGTCTCGGGCCTCGCGATCGTGGCCTTCGTCTTTTACACGCTGGCGCTGCCGGAGCAGGCGGGCGCCGCGTTTTCCTGGCTGTTCTCGACCGTCACCAAGGGGTTCGACTGGTTCTTCCTCGGCTCGGCGAACATCTTCGTCATCTTCTGCCTTCTGCTGATCGTGACCCCGGTCGGCTCGGTGCGCCTCGGCGGGGCCGAGGCGACGCCGGATTACGGCTACGTGGGCTGGTTCGCGATGCTCTTTGCCGCCGGCATGGGGATCGGGCTGATGTTTTTCGGCGTGCTCGAGCCGGTCTATCACATGGCGGTGTCCGAGCCGCTGGGCGTGCCGTCTCCCTTTGATGCCGATGGCAACCTGATCCCCGAGAATGTGGAGGCCGCCAAGACCATGGGTCTTGCCGCCACGATCTTTCACTGGGGGCTGCACCCCTGGGCGATCTACGCGGTGGTGGCGCTGGCGCTGGCGCTGTTCTCCTTCAACAAGGGGCTGCCGCTGACGATCCGCTCGGCCTTTTACCCGATCCTCGGTGACCGGGTCTGGGGCTGGTGGGGACATATCATCGACATCCTTGCCGTCTTTGCCACGCTCTTCGGCCTTGCGACTTCGCTCGGCTTTGGCGCGCAGCAGGCGAACGCGGGTCTGAACCACGTCTTTGGCGTGCCGGTCGGGCCGAGCACGCAGGTGATCCTGATCACCGGAATCACCGCGATTGCACTGATCTCGGTGCTGCGCGGCCTCGACGGCGGTGTGAAGGTGCTCTCGGAGATCAACATGGCGATTGCGGCGCTGCTGCTGTTCTTCGTGCTGCTGGCCGGGCCGACGATGCTGATCCTGACCGATTTCGGCGAGGGGCTGCTGGCCTACCTCAAGGAGATCGTGCCGCTGTCGAACCCGGTTGGACGCGAGGATACCGGCTTTGTCCAGGGCTGGACCTCGTTCTACTGGGCGTGGTGGATCAGCTGGTCGCCCTTTGTCGGCATGTTCATCGCCCGCGTGAGCCGGGGCCGCACGGTGCGCGAGTTCGTGATCTGCGTGCTGATCATCCCGTCGCTGGTCTGCGTGCTGTGGATGGCCGTCTTTGGCGGCGTGGCCATCGATCAGGTGCTGAGCGATCCGGCCACCAGCGCGGTGAAGGCCAACGTGATCGACAGCTACAACCCGCCGCTGTCGCTCTTTGCGATGCTGGAGGGGCTGCCGCTGGCCGGGATCACCTCGGTGATCGGGATCGTTCTGGTGATCGTGTTCTTCGTCACCTCGTCGGATTCCGGGTCGCTGGTGATCGACACGATCACGGCGGGCGGCAAGGTCGACGCGCCGGTGCCGCAGCGGGTGTTCTGGTGCGTGTTCGAGGGGGCGGTGGCCATCGTGCTGCTGCTCTCGGCCGGGGGGCTGCAGTCGCTTCAGTCGATGGTGATCTCGACCGGGCTGCCGTTTACAGTGGTGCTGCTGCTGATGTGCTGGGCGATCTGGAAGGGTCTGCGCGCAGAGCCGAGGTAACAACGGCAAGGGCGGCGGGCGTTTCGCCCGCCCGTTGGGGGGCGGTGGCCGGTGGTCGCCGCCCCTTGTCGTTGGTGGGGGCGCTTAGCCCTGGGTCATCGCCGCGACGAGGGTCTGGAGGGCGGCGAGTGGGTCCTCGGCCGTCCAGATCTCGTCGCCGATGCCGAAGAAGTCGGTCATGGGGGCGAGGCGGCGGATGCCCTCGACATCCAGCCCGCCCTCGGCCACCACCGGGATCTCGATCATCTCGGACCACCACTGGAACAGGTCGTCGTCGGCATGGCTGCCGTCGCCGAGGCCGCTGGCGCCGATCGGGCCGAAGCTGACGTAATCCGCGCCTGCCTCGCCGGCGGACATGCCGTCGTGGCGCGAGGTGCCGCAGAAGCTGCCGACGATGGCGTCGGGGCCGAGCTCCTTGCGGGCATGGCGCACCGTGCGGGCGGCGTCGCGCAGATGCACGCCGTCGAGCCCGAGGCGCTGCGCCATCATCACGTGGTCGGAGATCACGATGGCCACGTCGCGCTGGTGGGCCACTTCGCGCAGGGTGTCCGCCGCGCGCGAGATGTCGTCCTCGTCGCGGGTCGCCATCGCCAGGCGCAGGCAGGCGATCTCGGCGCCGTCGAGCACCCGTGCCAGCGCTTCGGAATAGTCGTAGAGTTGAAAGGCGGGCGGGGTGATCAGGTAGATCTGCGGCTGCTCGGGGGTGGTCATGGCCGGGTCCTCGGTCTCGGATTTCGCCCCATCTAGCGAATTCCGCGTGGCTTGCAAACCGGATTGCAATGCTTGCCCCCCGGGGCGGGGCGCTCTAGAGGAGTGGCGCCCAGACCCGGAGACCCCGATGCCGACAGACCAACCGCAACCCGCCTTCGTGCTGGTGCGCCCGCAGATGGGCGAGAACATCGGCGCGGCGGCGCGGGCGATGTGGAACTTCACCCTCGACCGGATGCGCATCGTGGCGCCGCGCGATGGCTGGCCCAACGAGAAGGCCGTGGTGATGGCCTCGGGCGCGGGGCGGCTGCTGGACGAGGCGCAGATTTACGGCACGGTGCCCGAGGCGCTGCAGGACTGCACCTATGTTCTGGCGACCACGGCGCGGCCGCGCGGGCTGACCAAGCCGGTACTGAGCCCGGAGCGGGCGATGCAGGTCGCCGCCGAGAAGATCGCGGCGGGCGAGAAGGTCGCCGTGCTGTTCGGGCCCGAGCGGGCCGGTCTGGAAAACGACGAGATCGCCCGCGCCAATGCCATCATTTCGGTGCCGGTGAACCCCGACTTTGCCTCGCTGAACCTTGGCCAGTGCGTTTTGCTGGTGGCCTACGAGTGGATGCGTCAGGTGGGCGAGGTCACCCATGACGTCACGCCGCTGGGCAAGACGGACTGGGCCACGGGCCTTGAGATCGACGCGCTGGGGGATCACTTCGAGGAGCGGCTGGAGGAGGCCGGGTTCTTCTTTCCCGAGCACAAGGCCGAGTCGATGAAGATGAACCTGCGCAATCTGTGGTCGCGGATGCCGCTGACACAGGTGGATGTGCGGATGCTGCACGGGATCATGCGGCAGATGGTCCGCTGGAAGGAACGCGGCGAGTAAGGCGGCTGGACGCCCGGGCGCGTCGCGCCTAGGGTCCGGGCCAAAGGCAACGTGAGGATCGCATGAGCGGCAAGCGCAGCATCTTTGAGGAGGTGGGCGAGGCGGGCAAGACCCGGCCAGCGGCCCAGACCGGCATGATCGACAAGGGACGGGGCGGCGCCCGGCGGGGCATCCGCATCTGGCTCTCCATCCTGTTTCTGATGGTGGTGGCGATGATCGCCGTGGGCGGGCTGACGCGGCTGACCGACAGCGGGCTCTCGATCACCGAGTGGCGGCCCGTCACCGGGGCGCTGCCGCCGATGAGCGAGGCGGAGTGGCAGTCCGAGTTTGCCAAGTACCAGCAGATCGACCAGTTCCAGTTGCTGAACAAGTGGATGGACCTTGAGGACTTCAAGCAGATCTACTGGTGGGAATGGTCCCATCGCCAGATCGGGCGGCTGATCGGGCTGGTCTGGGCGGTCGGGTTCCTCGGCTTTCTGGTGGCACGCAAGGTGCCGACGGGGTGGACCGGCCGGCTGCTGTTGATCGGGGCGCTGGGTGGCCTGCAGGGCGCGATCGGCTGGTGGATGGTCGCCTCGGGCGTGACCGAGGGTGAGGGGATGACCTCGGTCGCCAGCTATCGCCTTGCCACCCACCTCGGGCTGGCCTTCCTGATCCTTGGCTTCATCGCGTGGTATGTCTTTCTGCTGGGGCGGACCGAGCGTGACCTGATGCAGGCGCGCCGGTCAAAGGAGGCCAGGCAATACGGCCTGTCGACCGGGCTGTTGCACATGGTGTTCCTGCAGATCCTGATCGGTGCGCTGGTTGCCGGGATCGACGCGGGGCGCAGCTATACCGACTGGCCGCTGATGGGCGGGCAGTGGCTGCCGCCCAACCCGTGGATGGTCGAGCCCGCGTGGCGCAACTTTTTCGAGAACCCGGCGCTGGTGCAGTTCGTGCACCGCTGCTTTGGCTACCTTGTCCTGATCTTCGGGGTCGTGGTCTGGCTGCGGGGCCGTCAGAGCGCTCATCCGGCGACGCGGTTCGCCTTCAACATGGCCTTTGCCGCGCTCTGCCTGCAGGTGGTGCTGGGCATCATGACCGTGATCTACGCGGCGCCGCTGCATATCGCCATCGTGCACCAGCTGGTGGCCGTCGCGGTGTTTACCCTGATCCTGCGTGCCCGCTATCTCTCTGCCTATCCGGTGGTCGCAACCATTCGAGGAACCAAGTAAATGAGCGCCTTTGAAGACCTGATGGCCTATGTCGGCGAAACCACTGCCCTGGGCCAGATCGCGGGGCGGCTGGGCTGGGACCAGGAGACGGTGATGCCGCGCGGGGCTGCCGCGCAGCGCGGGGCCGAGATGGCGGCCATCGAGTCGGTTCTGCACGAGCGCCGGTCGTCGGCGCGGATCGGCGAATGGCTGGAGCAGGCCGAGGCGCCGGATGCGGCGGGCGCGGCGCAGCTGCGCGAGATCCGTCGGGCCTATGACCGTGCCAACAAGGTGCCGGCGGCCCTGGCCAAGAAGATCGCACAGGTGACTTCCGAGGCGCAGGGCAAGTGGGCTGCGGCCCGGGCCGACGAGGACGTGGCCGCGTTCCTGCCGGTGCTGGAAGAGGTCGTCGCGCTCAAGCGCGAGGAGGGCGCGGCGCTGGCCAATGGCGGCACGCTCTATGACGCGATGCTGGATGACTACGAGCCCGGTATGACCGGCGCCGAGATCGCCGCGCTGTTCGACGCGATGCGTCCGCGGCTGGTGGACCTGCGTGCCGCCGTGCTGGCCAAGCCCGCGCCGACCGGGGTGGTCGGGAGCTTTGACGAGAAGGTTCAGATGCGCCTGACCCGCAAGCTGGCGCGGACCTTTGGCTATGACATGAACCGGGGTCGCGTCGACAAGGCGGTGCACCCGTTCAGCTCGGGCTCGGGCTCGGACGTGCGGATCACCACGCGGACCAATCCGACCGATCCCTTCAACTGCATCTACTCGACCATCCACGAGACCGGCCATGCCTGCTATGAGCAGGGCATCGACCCGGTCTATGCCATGACGCCGCTGGGGCAGGGCGTTTCGATGGGCGTGCACGAGAGCCAGAGCCGGATCTACGAGAACCAGCTGGGCCGCTCGCGCGCCTTTACCGGCTGGCTGTTCGGCGAGATGACCGAGGTCTTTGGCAGCTTTGGCATCGAGACGGCGGATGCCTTCTACGCGGCGGTGAACCGCGTTCACAACGGCTATATCCGCACCGAGGCGGACGAGGTGCAGTACAACCTGCACATCATGCTGCGGTTCGATCTGGAGCGCGCGCTGATGTCGGGCGATCTGCAGGTGTCCGAGCTGGAAGCGGCGTGGAACGACCGGTTCAAGGCGGACTTCGGCTATGCGGTCGACAAGCCGTCGCACGGGTGCCTTCAGGACGTGCACTGGTCGGTCGGGCTGTTCGGCTACTTCCCGACCTACAGCCTTGGCAACGTCTATGCCGGGTGCCTGAACAAGGCGCTGCGCAAGGCGGTGCCGGGGCTCGACGACCAGCTGGCCGCGGGCGACACGCTTGGGGCGACCGGCTGGCTGCGCGAGAATCTGCAGCGCCACGGCGGGCTTTACCTGCCGCGCGAGGTGATCGAGCGCGCCTGCGGAGCGCCTGTTTCCGAGGCACCGCTGCTGGACTATCTCGACGCCAAGTTCGGGGCCATCTACGGGCTTTGAAAAGCGACGGAAAGCGCTGGAAATCCGCGGATCCGGGTTCGGGGCCTGCCAATCGGGGCGGGCCCTTCATCTTAGGGTTGTGTGGACAATTTTCCTGAAATGGAAACCTCCTATAAACTTGCCCATTGTATTTGGAGCAGGCATGGCCTTATGTAGTGAGACGGCCTCGTGTGCGGCAACCGCACCGGCCGCATGAGTTTCGCTGCTCCGGACAAGGTGTAGGACCAACCGGCACTCTCCGGGCAGGATGATTTGACCTCCAGAGGGGTCAGTGGAGTACCTCTCTCGCTCTTGCGGGCAGAGGAAAGAATGGGCAGGCCGGGTTTCCGGCGCTGTCGGAGAAGAACCGCGATGACGCGTGCGCGAGCGCTGAACAGCCAGGCAGGGGCCCCGAGGGGCACACCCTGCCGCGCCGCGTTGGATATCGCCCTCATCAGACACATCACTGTTCGTGCGGGCCCGCCAGGGCCGGCGAGGCAGCGCGTGTGCATCAAGGACACATGGCCAAGAAAATGCTTATCGATGCCACCCACGCGGAAGAGACCCGCGTCGTGGTGGTGGACGGAAACAAGGTCGAGGAATTCGATTTTGAGTCCGAAAACAAACGGCAGCTTGCCGGCAACATCTACCTTGCCAAGGTAACACGGGTCGAACCGTCGCTTCAGGCGGCCTTTGTCGACTACGGCGGAAACCGTCACGGATTTCTGGCATTCTCGGAAATCCACCCCGATTACTACCAGATTCCGATCGCCGACCGTCAGGCCCTGATGGAGGAAGAGCGCGCCTATGCCGAGGCGATGCGCGCGAAGGAAGAAGACGAAGGCTCGAAATCGCGCCGGTCGCGCAAGTCGCGCAGCGCCGCTGCCAAGAGCGATGACCCGGTCGAAACCCGCGAGGTCTCGGACGAGATCGGCGGGATGGAGACCATCGATTTCAACGAGGACGACAACGGCGACCTGGATGTGCCCGAGGGCACCTCGCCGATGGAAACCGTGGCCGAGACCCCGGTCGAAGAGCCCGGCGAAGAGGATCATGACCACGATCATGATCACGATCACCACCACGATCACGATCATGACGACGAGGACACTGGCGCCGACGCCAGCGACAAGGACGACAGCATCGAGTCGGTCGCCGAAGAGGACGACCACGAGGACATCCGTCCGCCGCGCAAACCGCGCCCCCGTCGCTACAAGATCCAGGAAGTCATCAAAGTCCGTCAGGTCCTGCTGGTGCAGGTTGTCAAGGAAGAGCGCGGCAACAAGGGCGCGGCGCTGACCACCTACCTGTCGCTGGCCGGCCGCTACTGCGTGCTGATGCCGAACACTGCCCGTGGCGGTGGCATCTCGCGCAAGATCACCAACGCGACCGACCGCAAGAAGCTGAAGGAAATCGCCTCCGAGATCGACGTGCCGAACGGCGCGGGCCTGATCGTGCGCACCGCCGGTGCCAAGCGGACCAAGGCCGAGATCAAGCGCGACTACGAATACCTGCAACGCCTGTGGGAGCAGATCCGCGAGCTGACGCTGAAGTCGATCGCGCCGGCCAAGATCTACGAGGAAGGCGACCTGATCAAGCGGTCGATCCGTGACCTCTACAACCGGGACATCGACGAGGTCTTTGTTGAGGGCGAGCGCGGCTACCGCATCGCCAAGGACTTCATGAAGATGATCATGCCGTCCCACGCGAAGAACGTGAAGCTCTACAACGAGCCGATGCCGCTGTTCGCGCGCTACCAGGTCGAAAGCTATCTCGGCGGCATGTTCAACCCGACCGTGCAGCTGAAATCCGGTGGTTACATCGTGATCGGCGTCACCGAGGCGCTGGTCGCCATCGACGTGAACTCGGGCCGGGCCACCAAGGAAGGCTCGATCGAGGAAACCGCGCTCAAGACCAACCTGGAGGCGGCCGAGGAGGTCGCCCGCCAGCTGCGTCTGCGCGACCTTGCCGGTCTGATCGTCATCGACTTCATCGACATGGACGAGCGCAAGAACAACGCCGCCGTCGAGAAGAAGCTGAAGGACAAGCTGAAGACCGACCGCGCGCGCATCCAGGTTGGCCGCATCTCGGGCTTCGGCCTGCTGGAGATGTCGCGCCAGCGCCTGCGCCCCGGCATGATCGAGGCCACGACGCAGCCGTGCCAGGCCTGCCACGGCACCGGCCTGATCCGTTCGGACGACAACATGGCGCTGACCATCCTGCGCCAGATCGAAGAGGAAGGCGTGCGCCGCCGGTCGCGCGAGGTGCTGGTGAAGTGCCCCGTCGGGATCGCCAACTTCCTGATGAACCAGAAGCGCGAGCACATCGCCCAGATCGAAGGCCGCTATGGCCTGTCGGTCCGGATCGAAGGCGACCCGCACCTGGTGAGCCCGGATTTCAGCCTCGAGAAGTTCAAGACCGCGACCCGGTCGATCGTGGCCGTGGCCGCGCCGGTGGTGTCTGTCGACACGACCCTGATGGACGAGGTCGAGGAAGCCGATCTGGAGATCGAGGCCGACGAGGACGAGGGCACCAGCGAGGAGGTCGCGGCCAGCAACGACGGCGACTCCAAGCCCAAGCGCAAGCGCCGTCGGCGTCGGCGCCGGTCCTCGCGGTCGTCCGCCGAGGGCGGTGAGGCCGGGAATGGCAACGAGGCCGATGCGGTCTCGGCCGAGGATGCCGGTGACGACGTAGACGGCGAGGACGCAGAGGCAGCGGCAGAGGTCGCCGAAGAGGCGCCTGTGGCGGAAGCCGACGCAGCTTCGGAAGAGGCCGCGGCGGAAGAGAAGCCTACCAAGAGCCGGTCGAAGTCCGGTCGCTCGCGCAGCCGTTCGCGTTCGAAGAAGTCCGATGCGGCCGAGGGAGCCCCTGCCGAAGAGGCTGCTGACGACGCGGTTGCCGAAGATGCGGCTCCGGCCGAGGCGGTAGACGCGCCCAAGGAAGAGGTCGCCGAGAAGCCGAAGAGCGTGCGCAGCCGCGCGTCGCGTAGCCGGAAGAAGGCCGCCGCCGCCGAGGAGGCACCGGCAGACGCGGTCGAGGCCCAGCCCGAGGCAGTGGAAGCCGTCGCCGAGGCGCCGGTCGCAGAGGAGGCTCCGGCCCCGGAAGCGGCAGTCGTCGAGGAGACCGTGACCGAAGAGGTTGCCGTGGTGGAAGAGCCCGTGGCCGAAGCCGCAGCCGAAGAGGTTGTGGCCGAGGAACCGGCTGCCGAGACCGAGGAAACCCCGGTTGCCGTGGCGACCCCCGAGCCGGAAATGGAGCCGGCCAACGGGGCGTCCGAACCGGCGGATGAGCCGTCCAAGCCCAAGCGGCGCGGCTGGTGGTCGCTCGGGTCCTGAACCCGGATACCATCCGACGCATCAGATTGAACAAGGCCGGTCCCGAGAGGGGCCGGCCTTTTCCGTTTCCGGCTGGTCACTGTCCGTGCTTGCGAAAATCCGCCGATCGCGTCACAATTTCGTTTCATTGGGGGGGAGTCTATGACCGAGACGAACGCGATCGGGCGCGACTTCTGGAATTCATCGGCCGGACGCAGCTGGGTCGAGCAGGAGGTCTTGCTCGACAGCATGAACATGCCTGCGGCCCGGGTGCTGTTCAGCTCGGCAGGTCTTCTGCCGGGGCAGCGGGTCGTGGACATCGGCTGCGGTGGCGGGGCGACCACCCTTGCCGCGGCCACTGCCGTCATACCGGGCGGGGTGGCCTACGGCTACGACATCTCCGAGCCGTTGGTGAAGCGGGCCCGGCAGCGGGCGGCAGAGGCCGAGCTTGACAACATGATCGTGGAACTGGCCGATGTGCAGGGGCTGACGGTGCCTGACCACCTGCGGTTCGACATCGCCATTTCGCGCTTTGGGGTGATGTTCTTTGACGATCCCGTCCGCGCCTTTACCAGCATCCGGAACCTGCTGCGGCCCGGCGGGCGCCTGTCCTTCGTCAGCTGGGCGGGGCTGGAGCACAACCCGTGGTTCCGCCTGCCGATGGAGGCTGCCGTGGCGCGCCTTGGGCCTGCGCCGCCGGTGGATCCGAACGCGCCCGGGCCGCTGGCCTTCCGCGACCGGGGGCGGGTCGAGGATATCCTCGAAAACGCCGGGTTCCGGCGCATTGCGTCCCGTGCGACCGATATCGAGCTGCCGATGCCCGGCGGTGCGGAGGCCGGGGCGGCGCTGGCCCGTCATGTGGGCCCGGTGGCGCGTCTGCTGAAGGCGCGGGGCGGCACCGAGGAGGACCGGGAGGCGATCTTTGCCTCGCTCGGGAAACGGCTGAAGGCCTTTGAGGTGGACGGCGAGCTGCGGATACCGGCCCGGATCAACCTGTTCGAGGCCACCGCGCCCTGAAGCGCCCTAGGCCCGAGAAACCCTTTGACCACATCGGCTTGTTTCAAACCGTCCACGCGGATGTGACCATTCGTCGTCGCGCGTGGAGGTGACGGGCCCCGCGCGATCGCCTAAGAGCGTAACATGTTCGGGATTGATCTTATCGACGCGGGGCTGCTGCCCGGGATGATCGTGGCGCTGGCGGCCGGGGTCATCAGTTTCCTGTCGCCCTGTGTGCTGCCCATCGTGCCGCCGTATCTTGCCTACATGAGCGGCGTTTCGGTTCAGGACCTTGGCACCGGGCGTCAGTCGGCCATGCGCGCCGTCGTGCCCGCGCTGTTCTTCGTCATGGGGCTGTCGACCGTCTTTCTGCTGATGGGCTTCGCGGCCTCGGCCATCGGGGCGGCCTTTCTTCAGTACCAGGACTGGTTCAACACCATTGCCGGGATCGTGGTGATGATCTTCGGAGCCCATTTCGTCGGGGTCTACCGGATCGGGTTTCTTGACCGCGAGGCGCGGCTCGATGCGGGCGACCGGGGCGGCTCGGCCTTTGGGGCCTATGTGCTCGGGCTGGCGTTTGCCTTTGGCTGGACGCCCTGCATCGGCCCGCAGCTGGGCGCGATCCTGTCGCTGGCCGCCTCCGAGGCCTCGGTGGCGCGGGGGACGTGGCTGCTGGCGGTCTATGCCGCCGGGCTTGGCATACCGTTCCTGCTGGTCGCGGCCTTTCTGCCCAAGCTTGGCGGGTTGATGACGTGGATGAAGCGGCACATGGAGCAGATCGAGCGGGTCATGGGCCTGCTGCTCTGGACCATCGGCCTGCTGATGCTGACCGGTGGCTTCTCCAGCTTCTCCTACTGGCTGCTCGAACACTTCCCCGCGCTGGCGACGCTGGGCTGAGGCCTAGCGTTCGTCGACCGCGCCATCGCGTTCCACGAAAACCTTGCGCAGCTCGTCGGGGATTTCCATCCGCGCGCTGCCGTCCCGCGTTGCCATGACCATCACCACGCTCATCCGCGCGCGCATGTCGCCGGACCAGAGCTGCTGGTCGAGGGTATAGGAGCTGTTGCGGAAGGCCGAGACGCGGCAGGTGACGATGTAATCCTCGCCCATCAGCATCTCTCGGATGAAGCGCAGCGAGAGGCTGTGCACCATGAAGCGCGGGCGCTGGCCGAGGGTCGGCAGCATGAACCGGTCGGAGTAGCCGACACGCGCGGACTCGAACCATGTCATGTAAGCCTTGTTGTTGACGTGGTTCTGCAGGTCGAGTTCGGCGAAGCGCACCTTGTCGGCAAGGGCGAGCGGCTGCGGGTCCGACAGGCCGTGGGCGATCTGCTCTTCGGGCGTCAGCGGGGTGTGATATCGGATTTCCATGCCAGATTGCTAGTTTAGGCGGGAAAACGCCGCAACGGCATTCTTGCAAAACACCGTTCCGACATGCAGATTCAGAGGCGGGAAGGAGCCGGGGCCTCGGTGTCCGGAAAGGACGGGAGGCCACCAGTTTCAGCGATTCATACTCTGACGGCGGGACACTCCCGCCCGAACTCTACAAGGAGCCTGCCATGCTGGGGCAGATGATGCACAAGCCTTTGTTGATCTCTTCGCTGATCGACCACGCGGAACGCTATCACGGAGATACGACGATCTACTCGGTGGAGACCACCGGAGGGCTGGAAGAAACCAATTGGGGCCAGGTGGCCGTGAATTCGCGCAAGCTCGCCTCGGCGCTGAGCAAGCTGGGTCTCGGCAACTTTGCCCGCTGCGGCACGCTGGCGTGGAACAACCGCCGTCACCTCGAGATCTATTACGGCGTCTCGGGCGCCGGGTTCGTCTGCCACACCATTAACCCGCGCCTGTTCCCGGAACAGCTGGTCTATATCGCCAACCACGCCGAGGACCGCGTCCTGTTCTTCGACAAGACCTTTGTGCCGCTGGCCAAGCTGGTGATGGCGCAGGCCGAAGGGATGCAGCACCTGATCTACATGGGGCCGCGTGACGAGGACGTTGCCGCGCAGCTGCCGGGCGTTCTGTTCTACGACGAGTTCATCGAGACCGGCGATGCCGATTACGAATGGCCGACCTTTGACGAGAATTCGGCCTCGAGCCTCTGCTATACCTCGGGCACCACGGGGCACCCGAAGGGCGTGCTTTATTCCCACCGCTCGACCGTGCTGCACGCCTTTGCCTCCAACACGCTCGACTGCGTGGGCTATGCCGCCGCGGACGTGGTGATGCCGGTGGTGCCGATGTTCCACGTCAACGCCTGGGGCTCGCCCTATGGCTGCGCCATGTCCGGTGCGCGCCTTGCGCTGCCCGGGCCGGGGCTGGACGGCGAGAGCCTGGTGAAGCTGATCGACAAGTGCGGCGTGACGCTGGCGATGGGCGTGCCGACCATCTGGCTGGGCCTGCTGGGCTATGCCAAGAAGTCGGGCTCCAAGCTCGCCTCGCTGAACCGGACCGTGATTGGTGGCGCGGCCTGTCCGCCCTCGATGATCGACACCTTCCGCGAGGAGTTCGGGGTCGAGACCATCCACGCATGGGGCATGACCGAGATGAGCCCGCTCGGCTCGTCCAACCGTCCGCTGGCCAAGCATGGGTCCCTGCCGGTCGAGCAGCAGCACAAGCTGCGCGAGAACCAGGGCCGTCCGCCGTTCGGTGTGGACCTCAAGATCGTAGATGACGAGGGCAACGAGCTGCCGATGGACGGCACCGCGCAGGGCGACCTGCTGGTGCAGGGGCACTGGGTGCTCGACAGCTACTTCCGCATGGAAGACGAGGGCGTGCTGCACGACGGCTGGTTCGATACCGGCGACGTCGGCACGCTGGATCCGAATGGCTACCTGACCATCAAGGACCGCTCCAAGGACATCATCAAGTCTGGCGGCGAGTGGATTTCCTCGGTGGAACTGGAGAACATCGCCGTGGCCCACCCGAAACTCGCCAACGCGGCGGTGATCGGCGTGGCGCACCCCAAGTGGGACGAACGCCCGCTGCTGGTGGCCGTCAAGGCCGAGGGTGCGGAGCCGAGCGAGGAGGAGCTGCTGGCCTTCTTCGACGGCAAGATCGCCAAGTGGCAGGTTCCGGACAAGGTGGTCTTTGTCGAGGCGCTGCCGCTGAACGCGACCGGCAAGGTGCTGAAGCGCAAGCTGCGCGAGGAGTTCGGCGAGATCCTGATGCCGGCGTAAGGGCTGGAACCAGAGCATTCGGAACGGGGCAGGGGAAACCTTGCCCCGTTCTGCATTTGGCGGGCTGGATGGCGGCCAGCAGTGGCGGCTCGCCCCCTAGGGCACACGACAAAAAAGGGCCGGAGCGATGCCCCGGCCAGGTCGTCTGTTGCCAGACAGGGATAACTACCCTTGGAAGAAGTACTTCTTAACCTCTTTGCGCGCCTCCGCGTGCGTCAGGCCGATGTCCTTGAGCAGGTATGGGTCAAGGTCTTTCAGCTGGCGTCGGGTTCGGCTGCGTTGATCCCATTCGGTCAGCTTCCCGGCCACGCGCACGGCTACTGCGGCGAGCAGCGGCAGGCGGGGGCTTGCGCTCATCATCAACAGGCTCTGCGTGGTCAGGGAACGTGTCATGTTGGGATCCTTTCACATTGTATTGACACATTTGGAAATGTTCTGGTAGTTGATCGGTACAATTAAAAGTGACGTAAAGTCCAAGGGAGAATTGTGTTGAGTACAATTTGGCCGGAGTCGCTGCCGCAGCAGGGCCCCAAATACCGGGCGCTCGCCGATGCAATCCGTGCCGCCATTGGCGATGGCAAGCTGAAGACAGGGGAAAAACTGCCGCCTGTACGGGATCTTGCCTATCAACTCTCGATTACTCCGGGCACCGTGGCGCGGGCCTACACCATCCTGACCGACGATGGTGTACTGAGGGGCGAGGTCGGGCGTGGTACATTCGTCGCGCCTGTCCGCCTGCCTTCCGAGTCAAAGACGGTGCTGGGCGATGACGTCTGGTCGCGCTCGATCGAGCCGCAGGATGCGGACGGCGTGAACCTGTTCAGTCCGCGGACACCGGACGTGGGGCAGGTGGCCGCGATCCGGGCTGCGTTGCAGCGGGTGGCCGAGAGCGATCCTTTCATGTTGCTGAACTACCCGACCCGCGACAGCTATCGCCCGGTGCGCGAGGCGGTGGTGAACTGGCTCAAGGACATTCCGCTGGGGCAGATCGACGAGGACGAGGTGGTGCTGACCAACGGCGGGCAGAACGGCATCTGCACGGCGATGGAAACCATCCTGCGGGGGCCCAAGCCGGTGGTTCTGGTCGAGGACCTGTCCTATGCCGGGTTTCGCCGCGCCTGTGACCTGCTGCGGGCCGAAGCTGTCGGGGTGGCGATGGACGAGCACGGGGTGCTGCCCGAGGCGCTGGACGAGGCGGCGCGGCGGACCGGGGCGCAGGTGTTCTGCACCACGCCCGAGGTCCAGAACCCCACGGGAGGGTTCACCCCGCTGGAGCGGCGGCGCGAACTGATCGAGGTGGCGCGGCGGCACGACATGCAGATCCTCGAGGACGACTGCTACCGGGTCGGGACCAACCGTGCCCCGAGCTATCGCGCGCTTGCCCCCGAACGCGGCTGGCACGTTTCGACCCTGTCCAAGGTGCTGACCCCGGCGCTGCGCGTCGGCTTCGTGCTTGCCCCGCGCGAGCGGAGTGCCGACCTGCGGCGATCGGCGGAATACGGGTTCTTCGGCCTGTCGCAGCCGATTGCCGAGGTGACGCGGATCCTGCTGTCCGATCCCTCGACCCGCGTTCTGTGTGACCGCGTGCGCGAGGTGACGGGCGACTATGTGCGCCTTGCGGTCAATGCGCTGGGAATGTTCGACCTGTCGTGGGACCCGGAGGTTCCGTTCCTGTGGCTGCGCTTGCCCGCGGGCTGGCGTGCCGCCGCCTTCTGCCGCACGGCGGAACGGCAGGGGGTCCAGATCCGCTCGGCCGACGAATTCGCCCTGCGGGACGGCCGCGCGCCCCATGCGGTGCGCATCGCGGTCAACTGCCAGGTGTCCAAGGCCTCTTTCGAGAGCGCCATGTTGCGGTTGCAGGCCCTGCTGAACAATCCGCCCGAGCAGATCAGCGTCTGAGTGTGGGGTAAAATAATACCTATTTTGCAAAGCATTGTTTTTGCGTGATTTATTAGGATATGTCCCGCTTGACGCGTCCTGCGACCGCGTTTAGACACCGTCCATCGAATTTCGGCGCGTGATCCGTTGCGCGCCATTCACGTCAAACGGGAAGATCCGTCATGAAAACCTTTTCTGCAACTCCTGCAGAGATCGACAAGAAATGGATCCTGATCGACGCCGAGGGCGTCGTTCTGGGCCGTCTCGCCTCGATCATCGCCATGCGCCTGCGTGGCAAGCACAAGGCAACCTTCACCCCGCACATGGACATGGGTGACAATGTCATCGTCATCAACGCCGACAAGGTGCAGATGACCGGCAAGAAGCGCGAAGAGCACTTCTACTGGCACACCGGCCACCCGGGCGGGATCAAGTCGCGCACCAAGCAGCAGATCCTCGAGGGTGCACACCCCGAGCGCGTCGTGATGCAGGCCGTCAAGCGCATGCTGCCCGGCAACCGCCTGTCGCGCCAGCAGATGACCAACCTGCGCATCTACGCAGGTGCGGAGCACCCCCACGAGGCCCAGAGCCCCGAAGTTCTGGACGTGAAGTCCATGAACAAGAAAAACACCCGGAGCTGAATGAATGGCTGACCAGATCAATTCCCTCGAAGATCTCAAGGACGTCGTTGCAGACAGCGGCTCCGCAACCGAGATCGACCTCGGCCCGCGCGAACCCGTTCGTGACGACCTCGGCCGTTCCTATGCCACCGGCAAGCGGAAGGACGCGGTTGCCCGCGTCTGGATCAAGCCGGGCTCGGGCAAGGTTGTCGTCAACGGCAAGCCGATCAACGAGTACTTTGCCCGTCCGGTGCTGCAGATGATCCTGCGCCAGCCGTTCACGGTTGCCGGCGTCGAAGATCAGTTCGACGTGAACGCCACCGTCAAGGGCGGCGGTCTCTCCGGCCAGGCCGGTGCGGTCAAGCACGGCATCTCCAAGGCGCTGCAGCTGTACGATCCGTCGCTGCGGTCGGCCCTGAAAGCTGCCGGCTTCCTGACCCGCGACAGCCGCGTCGTCGAGCGTAAGAAGTACGGCAAGGCCAAAGCGCGTAAGAGCTTCCAGTTCTCCAAGCGTTAATCGCCTTCCGACGGTGGCCCCTGGCCCCGTTGTGGACAGAAACAGCCCCGGTGCCGCCGGGGCTGTTTTTTTGTTTTGGGTCAATGCCTTGTTGCCAGAAGGGCGCAAGATGGGGCGCAATCCGAATGTGACGTAAGGTCATTGCTGTACGGCGCGGATTATTTACTTGATTTGTCAACTCATGGTTAATCAACGTGTCATTCATGCTGACCTATTTCGGCTGGGTGGCACCCGGATCGCGGCCAACGTCGACCGGTTTACTTGAGGCAACGATACCCCACCGGACAACGGTGGGAGAGCAGAAGAAAGGCAATGTCCCTCGCGCGCCCTGCGCCCCGCAGGAGCGGGTTCCCCGGATTGGGGCCCCCTCACGACTGCCGAATAAGGCACCGTGACGACACGGGACCGTATCAAAGACCATGTCGAGTAACAGCGAATCCGTCGAAGAAATTCTGGGGTACCAGAGCGCGATCCTGGACACCGTTGCGGACGGCATCGTCTGCATTGATGCCACGGGGGTCATTACCACCTTCAACAAGGCTGCCGAGGCAATCTTTGGCTATGACGCCGACGAGGTGGTGGGGCAGAAGATCAACATGCTGATGCCGATGTCGCACGCGCGGCACCATGACAGCTATCTCGCCAACTATGCCAGCAGCGGCAAGGCCAAGCTGATCGGGACGCGACCCGAGGTGGAGGGCAAGCGCAAGTCGGGCGAGATCTTTCCGATCGAGGTCGGGCTGACCGAGGCGAGCTATCAGGGCCGCAAGATCTTTGTGGGCGTGGTGCGCGACATCACCGAGCGCAAGCGGGTCGAGCGGCTGAAGTCCGAGTTCATTGCCGCCGTGAATCACGAGCTGCGCACGCCGCTGACCTCGATCGCGGGGCCTCTGGCCCTGATCCAGAGCGGCAAGCTGGGGCCGCTGAGCCCGGTGGCGCAGAAGTCTGCCGAGATCGCCATGCGCAACTGCAACCGCCTGACGGTGCTGATCAACGACCTGCTGGATTTCGAGCAGACGTCATCCGGAAAGGCCCAGTTCGATCTGCAGTCCTACGAAGTGCATGAGCTGGTCTCGCGCGCGGTGCAGGACAACGCGACCGAGGCAGAGGGGCGTGGCGTGATCCTGTCGGTGCTGCAGGAAACGGTCTACGACTGCATTCGCGTGGACCGCGCGCGGCTGTTGCAGGTGATCGGCAACCTGCTCTCCAACGCGCTGAAGTTCTCGGAGGCCGGTTCGGAGGTTTGGGTGGGCGCCGAGTGTTTCGAAGGCCGGATCCGCATCAGCGTGGCCGACCGGGGCATCGGGATCGCGCGCGAGCACCACGACCGCATCTTTCAACGCTTTACGCAGGTCGATTCCTCGGCGACGCGGCGGGCGGGCGGCACCGGACTGGGGCTGGCGATCAGCAAGCAGCTGACGGAACAGATGGGCGGCGAGATCGGTTTCGAGTCCGAGCTTGAGCGCGGATCGACCTTCTGGGTGATTTTCCCGGTGGCGCCGAGCGTGATGGCGGCGGCGGCGGAGTAAGCGCCCCTAGCTGGCGGTTTCGGCGGTCAGCGCGTCGTACCAGGTGCGGTCAGGTTCATACCCCAGGCCCTGGACGATATCGTGCAGCACCGGAAAGCGGGTGAACTGGTCGATGATCCGGGCGCGATGCTCGGGGTCGGCCCACTTGCGCTGACGGCCCTTGTCCAGTGTCCGCACCCCGTTCAGGGCGTGGGCGAAGGAGGCCGAAATGTCCTGCTGGTGGAAATCCTCGAAGCGGCCCGCGTAGGTCAGGCCGAGCTGCTTGCCCAGCATCGCCTGAACCCCGGCAGGGTCCTGCACGAGGTCTTCGTACTTGAGATAGAAAACGCCCTGCGGGAACAGCCCGGAGCGCGCGATCTCCATGATCGCCTTCTGGACCTGCAGGAATCCCGGCGCGGTAAAGGTCGGGGCGCCGTTGGTGGGCAGGAAATAGGCGTGATCGGCGGCATAGAAGTAGTCGTCGGGAACGCGGCGGTGACGGCTGGTCAGGATGTCGCGGGGATCGCGCAGGGTCACGATCAGGTCGACGGTCTTGCGGCCCTGCGCGGCCTTCAGGATCGCGGGAACATTGAAGATGTCGTAGGGCCGCTTGGTGCAGGTGTTGCCGTCAAGGTGGATGACTTTTGCGGCCGGAACCTCGAGATCGAAGAGCTGGAAATCCATCAGGGTGTGGCGCAGCATGTTGTAAAACAGCGTGCTGCCCGAGCGCCCCTGTCCGGCGATCAGCAAGTGCCTGTCCATCTGACGTCCTGCCCTTTAACCGAGAAGTCTTTTGATCTTGTTCACCTTAGACGTTAGCCCGCTGTTTTTGCAGGGGCAAGGCGTGGCGCCCCTTGAAGCGGGGCCCGGCACGGAATGCGTTGATTTCGTGAGCAAAGGTATCGTAGCGTAAAGGCGGGAGGACCCCGGGGTCAGATTGGAGGGGGCCGTGAGTAGGACGCTGTTCGAGAAGTACGGTGGCTTCAAGTCCATCAGTCGCATTGTTCTGACTTTCTACGAGATGGTGCTCGACTCCGAGCGCATCGGCGATCATTTCGAAAATGTCGACATGGCGCGGCTGATCGACCATCAGACCAAGTTCATCGCGTCGCTCATGGGCGGCCCGGCCTCGTTCAGCGATGAACGGCTGGAGCAGGTGCACCGCCACCTCGGAATCGACGACGGAGATTTCGACGAGGTCGAGGCGCTGTTGGCTGAGGCGCTGGAGGAACACGGCGTCAGCGCCGAGGATATCAGGGTGATCGGCGCGGTCATCGAGACCAAGCGCAGCCTAATCGTCGCGCGCAGGGCCGCATGAGCATCGCCGCCATAAACGAGCAGCTGCTCCGCTCCATCGGGGTGGGTGTGGCGCTTGCGCGGGTTTCGGACCTGACGGTTTCCTATCGCAACCCGGCCTTTGCGGAGTGGTTCGCCGAGCCGGGGCCGGAGGCGAGGCTGACGGACCTGATCCCGGACCTGAGCGCCGAGGACATTGCCGAGGCTGTGCAGGGCGGACGTTGCCACCGCGAGGTGAAGGTCAAGCCCAAGCGCCGGACGCTGGTCATCGCGGTCACGCTGTCGGTGGCGAGCGGCGGGAGCGAGGATCTGCTGGTCGTCGAGTGCCAGAACATCACCCGCATCCGCGAGCTGGAGGGGATGATCGACAGCTATTCCTCGATGGTGGAGCGCAATACGCGGGAGCTGGAGCGCGAGAAGGAGCGGGTCGAACGGCTGCTTCTGAACCTCATGCCGCGCTCGGTCTACGAGGAGTTCAAGACCTTTGGCGTGGTGACGCCGCAGCTGTACCCAAGTGTCTCGGTCCTGATGCTGGATTTCGTGGACTTCACCAGTTTCGCGACACGCACCGACCCGACCGTGACGCTCGGCGAGCTGAACGACATCTTTACCGCCTTTGACCGGATCACCGAGCAATATGGCTGCGAGCGCATCAAGACCATCGGTGACGCCTACCTCGCGGTCTGCGGTATGCCCGAACCGGCGCCGGATCATGCGACGGCGGTGGCCCATTGCGCCATCCGCTTCCTGCGCTACCTCGAGCGCCGCAACCAGAGCCACCAGCACAAGTGGCAGGCGCGGATCGGTCTGGGGACGGGGGCGGCGGTGGGGTCGGTCGTGGGGATCCAGAAGTATGTCTACGATGTCTTCGGCCCGGCGGTGAACATGGCCTCGCGGCTGCAGGTGTTTGCGAACCCGATGAAGATCGTGGCGCCGGAGGAGATGAAGTTCGACCTGATCGACGAGTTCCAGATCGCCGATCTCGGGCCGCATGACATCAAGGGCCTCGGGCAGATGAACCTGATCAATGTCGGGTCGAAGCTGACACCTGCGGGCGCGGGTGTGCCGCGGCCTTCCCGGTTTTGATTTATCTGGAAATCTGCGTTGGATCGGCAGTTTAGATTGCGAACTTCATCTGAAAGATGAGCGCGGAGCCTATTTGTCTGGCGCGATGAGGCCCAGCCCGCGAAGGTAGACGCCGATCCCGCTCTCGAGCAGTTCGTCGGCCGGGAACGGGCTTTGTGTGCCTGGAGAATTGCGCAGGAACAGCTCGACGACCCCGTGGCTCATGGCCCAGACGTGGGCGGTGAACATCGACGCGGGCGGCCGTTTCTCGGGCGGGATGTGCTTGCCGAGATCACTTGCGGCGCGCTCCAGCGCGTTCCACGCCCGCTGGCGTACAGCCGCGAGTTCGGGGCTGTGGTTGACCGAGATGCCGCTCTCGAACATGGCGATGTAGTGGCCGGGGTACTTGCGGGCAAAGGCGAGATAGGCGCGGCCGGTGGCCTCGAAAGCCGCCAGCGCCGAGGGCTGTTCCTTGTCATAGGCGTATTGCATCAGGTCGGCGAAGATCTCGTAGCCTTGCCGCGCGGCTTCGGCGATCAGGTCCTCGCGGCCCTCGAAATGGCGGTAGACGGCTGCGGGGGTCACGCCCGCCAGCTTGGCCGCCTCGGACAGCGTAAAGCCGGTAGGGCCCTTGTCCTCGATCAGTTCGAGGGCAGCGTCGACCAGCGCCTGGCGCAGGTTGCCGTGATGATATCCGCGTTTGCCCATACGTCGGTCAGGCGTCCCAGAGATCGGGGCCGCCGCAGATCTCCTCGTCGATCTTGCCGATCGCGCGCTTGTCCTTGCCCTTGTAGTCGATGCCGTGGAGCACGGTGCGGATGGCGTTCAGGCGCGCGCGCTTCTTGTCGTCCGATTTGAGGATGGTCCAGGGCGAGACATCGCTGTGGGTCCGGGAGAGCGTCTCCTGGATGGTCTCGCTGTAGTCGTCCCACCGCTTGAGCCCGTCGATGTCGATCTGGCTGAGCTTCCACTGTTTCAGCGGATCCTTCTCGCGGTCCATGAACCGGCGGAGCTGTTCGGCGCGGCCCACGTTCAGCCAGAACTTGAACAGCTTGATCCCGTCATCGACCAGCGCCCGTTCGAGCGGCAGGACCTGCCGGAAGAAGCGCTCGCGCTCTTCGTCGGTGCAGAAGCCGAAGACCTTTTCGACCACGCCGCGGTTGTACCAGCTGCGATCGAAGAAGACGATGTGACCGGCGGAGGGCAGGTGTGCGATGTAGCGCTGGAAGTACCACTGCGTCTGCTCGGCGTCCGAAGGCTTGGACAGGGCAACGACCCGCGCGCCGCGAGGGTTCAGGTTCTCGCGGAAGCGCTTGATGGTGCCGCCTTTGCCGGCGGCGTCGCGGCCCTCGAAGATGATCAGGATGCGCTCGCCGGTCTCGCCGATGGCGTTCTGCATCTTGGCCAGTTCGATCTGGAGTGAATTCAGGTCCTTGTCGTAGGACTTGGTCTTCATTTCCTCGGAATGGGGATAGGAAGGACTGAGGATGTCATCCTTGTCCGCCCGCTGGATCGCGCGACGGATCTCGTCGGGCGCTTCCTTTTCAAAGAACCGCGTGATCGCACCGTCGAAAGGCAGGTCCATGGCCGAGTCCCTCATCTGTGTCGTGCCGGACAATATGGGATGTTAACAGGCTTAACGCAAACGCGGCGCGTGCGGCAGGGGGATAATTCCGCCTGCCGCGCACCCTGTTTCAGCGCCCGATCGCGTCCATGTCAAAGGGCGTGGTCTGGTAGATCTGGTTGATCCAGTTGCCATAGAGCAGGTGGGCATGGCTGCGCCACCGGTTCAGCGGCTGCCGCTTGGGATCGTTCTCGGGGTAGTAGTTCGCCGGAACCTCGATGGGGGCACCGTTGGCCACATCGCGGTCATACTCCTCCTTGAGCGTGGTGGAGTCGTATTCGAGGTGGTTGACGATGTAGAGCGCGCGGTGCGCCGGATCGTCGATCAGGCAGGGCCCGGTCTCATCCGAGATCAGCAGGGTTTGCAGCCCGGCTTTCTCGATGTCGTCCTGGCGCAGCTCGGTCCAGCGGCTGACCGGCATCATCGGGTCGTCGGAGAACCCGCGCAGGTAGGGCGAGGCGGGCGCAAGGTTTCTCTGGCGGAAGCAGCCGAAGGCCTTTTCGTCCAGCATGTGCTTGGGCACGCCGTTCAGATACCAGGCCATCGCCATGCCGCCCCAGCAGACGCCGAAGGTGGAGTGCACGTTGGTCTGGGTCCAGTCCATGACGCGGCAGAGCTCTTCCCAATAGGTCACGTCCTCGAACGCGAGGTGCTCGATGGGGGCGCCGGTGATGATCAGGCCGTCGAACTTCTCGCCCGTGGCATCGACCTCGCTGAAGGGGCGATAGAAGGCCTCCATGTGCTCGGCGGCGGTGTTCTTGGTCTGATGCTCGCTCATCCGGATGAGGCTCAGCTCGATCTGCAGCGGCGTGGCGCCGATCAGCCGGGCGAACTGGTTCTCGGTCTGGATCTTCTTGGGCATCAGGTTGAGCAATCCGATCCTCAGCGGGCGGATGTCCTGACGTGCGGCCATGTCGTCCGACATCACCATGACGCCCTCGCGGGTCAGTACGTCGTAGGCGGGAAGGTCGGCAGGGATCTTGATGGGCATGGTCGCATTCCAATTCGGTGAGTGCGGTAGATAGACCCGCCGGGTCACAATGCCAAGACAATGCCGGCTTGCGCCAGCCGAAAGCGCTGGCATTTCGGGACGGGCCACCTGATACTTTGTCGAATTTTCCGAATGACCAAAGCATCATGAAACCTTTCCTGACCCTTCTGTTCCTGCTGATCGCCACACCTGCGCTGGCGCAGGACGACGACCCGATGGCCATGCAGCGCTGTATCTGGCGCTGCCTCGCGGATTCCTCCGGGGCCAGCGATCCGCGCTATCACCAGTGTGTCGAGCAGTGGTGCTCGGGGATCGAGGAGACCACCGGACAGCAGTCGCAGCAGCAGCCGGCGCCGCCGGGCCAGTGGGGTGCCGGGATCGCGACCGATGGCTTCAGCCGCTACGCGGGGCTGCAGGCGGCGGACGGGAGCGGGCGGGGTTTCTACTACATGTGCACGCCGCAGGGGCAGAGCTATCTTGCCATCTTCGGCACCGGGACGGCGGCGGGCGGCTATGCCTTTCAGGTGGATGGGCTGGAGTACCAGCTGGGGTTCGACCGCAGCCGGGGCGAGCTGACGCTGCAGATCCCGCCGCGCGCGCCGTTCCTCGATACGCTGATGCAGGGGCGGGTGCTGACGATCCTCGGGCCGGACCGCGCGCTGCTGATGCAACTGCCCCTGTCGGGCGCGTACGGGGCCATCACCAATACCGTCTACGCCTGTTTCTGAGCCTCAGGCCCGGTGCGCCTCGATGGCGTCCGCAATCAGGTCGATGAACCCGGCCTCGTCGCGGACGGCGGCGACCGCGTCGGCGGTGACCGTGATGCCCCAGTTCGCCATCGCCTCGTAGCGGGGCTGGCGGTGGGCCAGCGCCTTGGCATAGGTCCAGCGAATGAAGGTATCGGGATCCACCTGGGTCTCGGTCTTGCCGGTCTCGGCGAGGTAGGCCTCCCAGGCCCAGGTCAGGAACTCGGGCTGGTAGGCCATCGGCTTGGGCGCCTTGTCGAAGCGGCGGATCAGTTCCTGGGTATGGGCGTCGTCGCCCTTGATCCAGACCATCAGCGTGTGCTTGTCCAACTCGCTCATCACCGGGTCCTTGGGATCCTCGGGGTCGACCCATTCGCAGATCGAGCCGCCGGTGTCGCAGATGAAGTGCGGATAGCCATAGAGCCGCTCGGCCCGGTCGATGAAGTAGTGGGTGTCGAGCAGGGCGTAGATCTCGGCCTGCCGGAACTGGTCCTGCCGGCGGCGGTATTCGTGCATCGCGAGGCCGCCCTTGGCCGGGTCGCCGGGCTTGCCGAGGTAGGCGGAGACGGGGGTCAGGTTCTCGAAGGTGAGGTTGGAGCCGATGTAGATCGAATCCGTCAGCAGCAGGTCACGCAGGAAGGGCACCTTCATCGCCTCGGCCTTGGCGTTGTCGGCGATGTATTCGCCCATGTAGCGGGTGCCGATGCGGTAGTCGATCGAGTAGTGGAACCAGCTGCCTTCCTCGCGGAGCATGTTCGACACGTAGGTCTTGCCCAGGCCCGACATGCCAAAGAACAAAACCCGTTTGCGAGGCGCCGCGCGCCAGTCTTCGGCCGATGAGTACAGCATAGTCCGCCCTGTCTGTTTGGCGCCTTGCTAATCGGCGGCGGAGGCGGGGTCAATCACGCGCTTGCGCGGCAGGCGCAGGGTTCCGTTCAGGATCAGCAGGCCGACTGCCAGCAGGGCAAATCCGGCAAAGGCGCGCAGCGGCAGGGCCTCGCCCAGAACCACGGCGCCGAGCACGATGGCGACGGGCGGCACGAGCAGGGTCACCAGCATCAGGTTGCCGCTGCCCGCCATCGAGAGGACCCGGTAGTAGAGCAGGAAGGCGGCGGCCGTGCCGAAGACCGAGTAGTAGGCGATGGCGGCCCATGTGGTCGGGCTCAGATCGAGGCTCGGCACGCCGTCGAGGCCAAGGGTCAGCGGGATCAGGACCAGCGTGGCCGCGCCGAGCATGCCGGCCGCCGCGACCTCGGGGCGGAGGTGGCTCAGGCGGGCGCGGGCCCAGCTTCCGGCGAGGGCATAGCAGAGCGTGGCACCGAGCACGGCGAGCTGTCCGGTGGAGCGGGGATCGAACTGGCGGAAGGCGTCGAGCCCCAGCGCGACGGTGACCCCGAGGAACCCAATGGCGACCCCGGTGAGCTTGCGTGCGGTCAGGCGCTCGTCGGCGAAGACCATCGAGGCGACGATGACCCCGAAGACCGCCGTCGTAGCATTGAGGATCGAGGCGAGGCCGGATTCGATGTGCAGCTGGCCCCATGTGAGCAGGAAGAAGGGCGCGACGTTGTTCAGCACCCCCATGACAAGGAAGGCGGCCCATGTCCCCGGGTCGCGCGGCAGCGGCAGGCGGCGCAGCAGGACCACCGCCCAGAGGACCAGCGCGGCCCAGCCGCAGCGGTGCAGAACCACGGTGACGACTGGGACCTCGACGAGGGCCAGTTTGGTGCTGAGGAAGGAACCGCCCCAGATGCCGGCCAGTAGCATCAGTTCGGCCCAGGCGCGGCGGGAGAGGGATTTTTGGGTGCTCATGCTTTTCCCTAGCCGCCGGCCGCCCCGTCAGGCGACCCGGTTCCTGCGGGTTTCGTTCAGGATGTTGGCGTAGTTGGCGCCAAAGATGATCGCCGCGCCGACAAGGACCCAGATGTCGAGCGGCTCGGAGTAGAGCAGCATCCCGACTATGGCGATGGTGGGCAGGCGCGCAAAGTCGAAGGGCATGACGACCGAGGCCGGAGCGAGGGAGAGCGCATTGGTGATGCAGAAGTGCGCCAGCAGGCCGCCGATGGCGATGACGATGACATGGGGCAGCATCGGGCCGGGCAGGGCGAAATCGCCGTCATAACCCGCGATGACCGCGCCCATGATCAGTTGCAGCAGCGTCAGCCAGAACATGATGCCGCCGATGGTCTCGGTGCGGGTGAGCTTCTTGGTCAGCATCATGGTGAAGGCAAAGCAGATCGCGGCGGTCGCGGCGGTGATCACGCCCGGGCCGATGGTGTCGGGGCTGGGCCGTGCCACGATGAGGATGCCGATGAAGCCGAGGAGGGCGCAGAGGCCCCGCACCCGGGTCAGCCGCTCGCCGAGGATCAGGGGCGAGAGCACCAGCACCCAGAGGGGCGAGGTGAATTCGAGCGCAAAGACCTGAGCCAGCGGCGCCACCGCCACGGCGTAGAGCCAGAGGTTCTGACCGGCGAAATGCGCGGCGTTGCGGAAGATATGGGTGCGCAGGTGGGTCAGCCGCACCACGCTCCACTTGCGGGTCGCGGTCAGGACCGCGCAGACGATGACGCAGCCGATCAGGCTGCGGTAGGTCATGATCTCGAAGGTGTCGAGCGTGCCTGCGGCCTCGCGCCCCGCAACGGCCATGGAGGAGAAGGACACGACCGCCCCGATCATCCAGAGCGCCGCGCGCAGGGTCGGCGTGTTGGCCGGGGTGCTGTCTGTCGTGCTGGTCACCGTAGGTCTCCTCCCTGGCCCATTCGGCCACACGGACCGGGACGGTGCAGTGGCCCCCGAGTCTCGCCGGGGCGATCGGAAGGGCAAGGGCAGGGGAAGTCAAGGGGGAGGGGCGGTTGAACGCCCGTGGCGGTCCCGCCGGGCGGCGCGTGTGTCCGGCCAGCCGAAGGGGCGTTGCGCGGCCCGTTGTTCCGGGTCGCGCAAGCCCTTGGGGACGCCATGAGTGGTGGCCTTGTCGTGTCTTGGCGACGGAGACCGCGCGAGGGGCGCGCGCTCTCGTCTTTGCGTCTCTACCCTTCGAGCGCGACGGGCAGATCCAGCCCGTGTTCCTTGAGCAGGGCGTATCGCTTTGCCACCCGGAGGTCTTCGGCGACCATTTCGGCGCACATCTCCTGAGCGGTGATTTCCGGGGTCCATCCGAGCCGTGCCTTGGCCTTGGCCGGGTTGCCCAGCAGCGTTTCGACCTCGGCGGGGCGGAAGTAGCGGGGGTCGATGCGCATGATGACATCGCCGCGCTTGAGCTCCGGGGCCTTGTCGCCCCAGACCGACGCGACGGTCGCGATCTCGTCGATGCCTTCGCCGGAGAACTCGATGGCGATCCCCAGTTCCTTGGCGGTCCAGGTGATGAACTCGCGCACGGAGTACTGGACGCCAGTGGCGATGACGAAATCCTCGGCATGGTCCTGCTGGAGCATCATCCACTGCATGCGGACATAGTCCTTGGCGTGGCCCCAGTCGCGCAGGGAGTCGATGTTGCCCATGAAGAGGCAGGGTTCGAGCCCCTGGGCGATGTTGGCGAGGCCCCGGGTGATCTTGCGGGTCACGAAGGTTTCGCCCCGGCGCGGGCTCTCGTGGTTGAAGAGGATGCCGTTGCAGGCGTACATGCCGTAGGCCTCGCGGTAGTTTACCGTGATCCAGTAGGCGTACATCTTGGCCACGGCATAGGGCGAGCGCGGGTGGAACGGGGTCGTCTCGGTCTGCGGGGTTTCCTGCACGAGGCCGTAGAGTTCCGAGGTCGAGGCCTGGTAGAAGCGGGTCTTCTTCTCCATGCCGAGGAAGCGGACCGCTTCGAGCAGGCGCAGCGCGCCCATCGCGTCGACGTCCGCCGTGTACTCCGGCGCCTCGAAGGAGACCGCCACGTGGGACTGGGCGCCGAGGTTGTAGATCTCGTCGGGCTGCACTTCCTGAATGATGCGGGTCAGGTTCGAACTGTCCGACAGGTCGCCGTAGTGCAGCTTGAGCTGGGCATGGTTGGAATGCGGATCCTCGTAGATGTGATCGATCCGCTGGGTGTTGAAGGAGGAGGCGCGCCGCTTGATGCCGTGAACCTCGTAGCCCTTCTCCAGCAGGAATTCCGCCAGGTAGGAGCCGTCCTGTCCGGTGATACCGGTGATCAGTGCCTTTTTCATCCTACTCACTCACTTCCTTGTTCATGGTTCCCATGCGCCAGGCCGGCAGCACGGCGTCGCCCGTCATCCGGTTCATTTCCGAGGCGAAGCGGCTGAGAATGCGGTCTCCGTCCCAGCGTTCGAAGGCGCGCACGCGCGCCTCGCGGCCAAGGTCCGTGCGCAGGTCCGGATCATCGACCAGAGCTTCGATAGCCGTGGCCAGCGCCTTGGTGTCGCCGGGCGCAACCACCCGGCCGCAGCCCCTGACCTCGTCGGCGAGGGCGGTGCCGCTTTCGGCAGTGGCGATCACCGGGCGGCCCGAGGCCAGCATGTTGGTCAGCTTGGAGGGCAGCACGAGATCGGCGGCCCCGGCGATCTGGGGCAGGAGGTGTACGTCGGCGGCCCCGAGCAGGGCCGAGAGTTTTTCGACCGGTTGCAGCGGGAAGAAGCGGATGTTCGGCAGGTCCGCCGACATTTCGCGGAGCGGCTGGGCGAGGGGGCCGTCGCCGCAGATGGCGATGGTGAGGTCTGGCCGGTGGGCGAGATTGCGGGCGACTTTGGGCAGGATCTCGAGGCCCTGCTTGTGCGCGAGGTTGCCGGAATAGAGCGCCATGAGCGGCGTCGTGATCCCCAGTTCCTCGCGCATGCCGGAGTCTTTGGGCATGGGGGTGATGCGGTTCAGATCGGCCCAGTTGCGCAGTTCGTAGGCCCGGTCCTCGGGCACGCCCTTTTCTCGCAGCTTGCGCAGCATGGGGGCCGAGATCGCGCTGACCCGGTCGAAGCGGCGCAGGATCCAGCGCTCGAACTTCTCGGCGGCGCGGCCGATCAGGCTCTTCTTCTTCAGGAGACCGGTGGCGAAAGCGGCCTCGACCTCGAAATCCTGAATGTGGAGCCAGCACTTGGCCCCGGTCAGTCGCGCCACGAGCCAGCCGATCGGGGCCGAGAGCATCGAGGGGGCGGCGACGAAGACGGTGTCGGGGCTGTAGCGGATGCCGTACCACAGCATGCAGGGCGCGGCGGTTGCGGCGAAGCTGATGTAATGGAGGATGCGCTTGACCCCGGTCGGGCGCGCGGGAACGTACAGGGGGCAATAGATAACGCGGGGGCCGCCATCGGTCCGGACCGACCGATAGCCGAACCGGGGCCAGCCGTCAAAAATCTTCCAGCCGGGATAGGAGGGGACCGCGGTGACGACGGAGACGTCGTGGCCTTGCTCGGCCATCGCCTCGGCCATGCCGGTCGTGTAGACGGCGGTGCCGATCATCTCTGGTGCATAGTTGATTCCGAGTACGAGTAGTTTCACGTCGGTTCCCTCACGTTCCGGTGCCGCGAAATACGACTGTTACGGTGCGAAACATCAGGGCCAGGTCGCCGCCAAGCGACATGCTCTTCCAATAGTCACTGTCGAATTGGACGCGCTCGACGAAGGTCGTGCCGCCGCGTCCTGAAATCTGCCAGGGGCCGGTAATGCCCGGCCGCATCCGGTAGTAGGCGTCGCCGCCGCCCGCGCGGTAGAGCGCGTCCTGGGACACCATGAAGGGCCGGGGCCCGACGAGGCTCATGTCGCCGCGCAGCACGTTCCAGATCTGGGGCAGTTCATCGAGGCTGGTCGCCCGCATGAGTGCGCCGATACGGGTGATGCGCGGGTCGCGTCCGAGCTTCTGGTTGCGGTTCCATTCCTCGGCGCAGGCCGGGTCGCGCTCGCAGAGCTCCTTGAGCACACGCTCGGCATCCACGACCATCGTGCGCATCTTCCAGCAGGCAAAGGTGCGGCCGTTGCGGCCCACGCGCTCCTGCCGAAAGAAGCCGGGCCCGCCATCGCGCCGGGCCAGCAGCCAGAGCACGAGGATGACCGGTGCCACGATGGGCAGCGCCAGGACCGCGACGACAAGATCGACGGGACGCTTGAGAAACTGGGCATAGAACCGATCGGAATGCGTCGAGCCGGACGGTGTTACAAAGTTCCGTGACAGCGCGTTGTCGACAAGCGTCGACTCGCCGGAATATTTCATGGCTCAACCCCCGAAAAGCCTACAATGAAACAATCCGCTTACCCTGCGGGACTGGTACTCTAAAAAATGGGGCGGACCCGTAGAAGCAGCTGTGCGGGACGCCCTCGTTAAATCTTGATTGATACTGCTGGAAAGGAGCGGTCTCACCCATTGCAATTGCCGATTTCGGGGTGAGTATTATTTCCGTGATTAAATTTAATGCGAAATTTCGGGTTGGAAGTTGAAATATTGTGAGTGAAAGATTGACCTGTGATGTCCCTAAGTCTCTTTATGGAAATCCCATTTTCTTTAATTGCGGAGATGCTCGGAATGCTGGTCCGAAGTCCGAATCAATTGAGCTCGGTTGGTCGGGCGAGAGTGGTCGGATGGCTCCATCCCTCGCGAGATTGGGGGGTTGCGCTTCGGGTGGGAGGGGTTCGGGAGTCGATGGATGCGGTCGGGTGTGACGGGACGGTCTAAGCTCGTCGGTCAGTCTGGGTAGGTGGCGCGGAGGGGGTTTGGGTCGGTTTGGATTGAATTCGGTTTCGGCTGATGGTTCTGGGAAAGGATTATTCTGTTCAGTGCGATAGGCGGGTGGCATGTGCTCGGGCAACATCGTCAGGACGACGTTCGGAGAGGTGGTGTTAGGGAGGGGATATGTCGCGACTGCACGGGGGAAACTTGGCTATCCGGCGGGAACATGTACCGCGCTGCGGCCTTGAGCCTTTTGCAGGACTGGAGAGGTCGCAGTGGCAACCGGCGGTCGTTTTGATTGGCACAGAGCGGCGCGTCTTGGCTGTCGATCAGTGAGGGCGGGGCAAGGTGTGAGGGTTTGAGTAGGGTCTGTTCCGATAGCCTGTGAGGCATAATGGCCGGGGACCAGACTATTCAGAAGGAAGTTTGGATGATGAGAGGGGGAGTAATTGGTGCTCCGTGTGGAGAATCTGCGGTCTACCTAAGGGAGAGTTGGTTTAATTATGTCTCGCATTAATTGATTCGTGGGGATTAATTCAAATTGCCGAGGTCCAATTGTGTAATTCATTAATTGGGGACGGTTTGGGTAATATGGGACGTCCCTGATACTGTGATCCTGCGCGCAGGCGGTTCCGTCCGACGATGACCCGGGGGATTGCTTCGGAGCCAATCCATGTCGCCCATCCGCCGCTCTGCGACGGGTGCCTCAGCGTGCTGCCCGCATCGGTCCGGTCTCGCGACCGCCGTGTTCCAGCCAGTGCGCATAGGCGTGGGCGATGCCGTCCACGAGCGGGCGGGCCCGGTTCCAGCCGAGGGCGTGGAGGCGGCTGCTGTCCATCAGCTTGCGCGGGGTGCCGTCCGGCTTGGTGGTGTCGAACGTCAGGGACGCGTCGTAGCCGACCACGCGCGCGATGACCTCGGCCAGTTCTCGGATCGTCACCTCGGAGCCTGAGCCGACATTCACGTGATCGTAGCCGGAGTATTCCTTGAGCAGGAAGACCAGCGCGTCTGCGAGGTCGTCGCAATGCAGGAATTCGCGCAGCGGGGTGCCTGTTCCCCAAAGTTCCACACTGGGGGCGCCTGCGACCTTGGCCTCGTGGACCTTGCGCAGAAGGGCGGGCAGCACGTGGCTGGATTCGAGGTCGTAGTTGTCGCCGGGGCCATAGAGGTTGGTCGGCATCGCCGAGATCCAGTCGCGCCCGTATTGCTTGCGATAGGCCTGACACAGCTTGATGCCCGCGATCTTGGCGATGGCGTACCATTCGTTCGTCGGCTCCAGCGGGCCGGTCAGCAGGCTGGATTCCGGGATCGGCTGGGGCGCCATCTTGGGGTAGATGCAGGACGAGCCGAGGAACAGGAAGCGGTTCACGTCCGCCTCGTGCGCGGCCTGGGCGATGTTGGTCTCGATCAGGAGGTTCTGGAGGAGGAAGTCGACCGGGAAATCGTTGTTGGCCTTGATCCCGCCCACGCGGGCCGCGGCCATCACGATGGCGTCGGGCCGGATCTTCTGCATCCAGTCCCGCACCGCCGCCTGATCGGTCAGGTCCAAGGTATCGCGCCCGGCAGTCAGGACCTCGCAGGGTTCCTCGGCGAGGCGGCGGACCACGGCGCTGCCCACCATGCCGCGATGCCCCGCGACCCAGATGCGTTTGCCGGTCAGATCATAGCTCATCGTCGGTTCCTTTCTTATCCCCTGGCGCCCTGGCCACGGGAGTAGATGTCCTCGTAGCGGATGATGTCGTCTTCGCCGAGATAGGCACCGGTCTGGACCTCGATCAGCACCATCGGCACCTTGCCGGGGTTCTCCATCCGGTGGACGGCCCCGAGGGGAATGTAGACGGACTGGTTCTCGGTCACCAGTTTCACCTCGTCATCGACGGTGACCTTCGCGGTGCCCTCGACGACGATCCAGTGTTCCGAGCGGTGGTGGTGGGACTGGAGCGACAGGGCGGCGCCGGGATGCACGTGGATGCGTTTGACCTGAAACCGGCCGCCGACCACGAGGCTCTCGTACCAGCCCCAGGGCCGGAAATCGCGGGGCAGGGTCTCGGCCTGCGGGATGCCCTTGGATTTGAGCGCGGCGACCGCCAGCTTGACGTCCTGCGCCCGGTCCTTGTGCGCCACCAGCACGGCGTCGGGCATCGCGACGGCGATCACGTCGGTCAGGCCGATCCCGACGAGCGGTTGCTGGGGGTTCTCGGCACGCAGCAGGGTGTTTGAACAGTCGAGCGCCGTGGAGGGGCCACTGGCGACGACGCCAAGCGCATCCGGGCCGCTCTCGCGCCAGACCGCGTCCCAGCCGCCCAGATCCGACCAGGTGCCGCCATAGGGCACCACCGAGAGGTTTGGGGCCTTTTCCATCACCGCGTAGTCGATGGAGATATCCTCAAGCGTGGACCAGGGGGCCGGGGCGAGCCGGGTGAAGGTCAGATCGTCCTCGGCGGCGTCCACCGCCGCGCGGACGGCCGCGAGCATCGCGGGCTGCAAGGCTTCGAAGGCCGCGATCAGGGCCGTGGTGGAAAACAGGAAGATCCCTGCGTTCCACAGGTGGGTGCCGCTGGCCAGCAGGGCGGCCGCCATCGCCTCGTCGGGTTTCTCGACAAACCCCATCAGGGGCTGGGGCACCGGGGCGAAGGCGTCGCAGGGCTGTTCGGACAGGGCCAGCCAGCCATAGCCGGTTTCGGCGCGGTCGGGGCGGATGCCGAAGGTGACAAGCTGGCCCGCGCGCGCCGCCGGGGCGGCGGCCAGCACGGCCTCGCGAAAGCGGGAGGCATCGGGGATCACGTGATCGGACGGGGCTACCAGCATCAGGGCGTCGGGTGAGCGGGCGGCGAGGACTAGGGCCCCGGCGAGGATGGCGGGGGCGGTGTTGCGACCCTCTGGCTCGATCAAGGTGGCCTGCGCAAGGGTTTCGACGGCGGCGAGTTGTTCGGTCACGACGAAACGGAAATCGGCGCCGGTGATGATGAGCGGCGCGGCAAATCCCGGACCGGACAAGCGCCGGGCGGAGGCCTGAAACAGGCTCTCCTCTCCGGTCAGCTTGGTGAACTGCTTGGGATAGCTCTTGCGCGAAAGCGGCCAGAGCCGCGTGCCGGACCCGCCACACAGCAGCAGCGGGTGGATCAGTTCAGTCATGCAACGATTGCCTTCCCTCGATGGCCGGGCCCGGTTTCTGCGCTCCGGTTCCGCCATCGGGCCACCCGTGGGGCGACCTGGCCAGACTGGTTTCGCATGGCCCAACCCCCGTAAAGCCTTAACAAAACAATGGTGTGCCGGGTGCTGCGGGCCTGACCGGAGAGAGGCCGGGCGCACAGCAGCCGCACCGGGCCAGCCTAGAGGATCGTCGCCCTGTCTGGAGAGGCGGCAGCGGATCGGGGAGGGCGCGTCGTGGCGATCTGCCTAGAAAATGTAGCCTCCGACGGAATGAGAATAAAAAATGGGCGGGGAATTGATTGGGAGTGGTCGATTGATTGAGGTGTGGTAATCTCTAATTCCCATTATGTAACGCTTTAAATCCCGTTAATGACGTTTGCGAATCTGTTTGAATTCATTGTCGCAGAAACGCCCAAGTCTCTCCTGCATTCCCGCCGCATTTCGCCCCTAGCCCTTGATCGGACGCGCCCGTGTGGCGCGCTGGACGGTCAACAGGCAGGATACCGGGCACATGGCAGGAACCTTATCGCGATCCCGCGCCGGGCGGCAGGCCATCGGTCTTGCCCTGCTGGTTCTGGGTCTTGGGCTGGGCGCGCCGGTGGAGGCCGCGCAGCGCGCCGCCACGTCCGGACGTGCTCTTGTCGTGCGGGACGATGCCGGCGGCGTGGTGCAGGCGCGGGTCGCAAAGATCGCCAGCCTGCGCAGCCAGGGACAGACCGTCGAGCTGAGAGGGCGGTTCTGCTTGTCAGCCTGTACCCTCTACCTCGGCCTGCCGGGCGCCTGTGTCAGCCCGCAGACCAAGTTCGGGTTTCACGGCCCATCGCTTTATGGACGTCCTTTGAAAACAAGGGATTTCGAGCGCTGGTCGCATCTTATGGCGGGGTATTACCCCGAACCGCTGCGCGACTGGTTCATGTCGACCGCGCGCTATCGGCTGACGGGCTACGAGACGCTGAGCGGTGCCGACCTGATCGACATGGGCATAGCCCGCTGCTGACCCGCAGCGGGCAGGCTGTTTCAGTTGTTGGTGGTGCTCGTGGTTCCGGTGGTCCCGGTGGTGCTGGTTGCGGCATCGCTCGACATGGCCGTCATCACGCCGGATCCGCCGCTGACCAGCGAGGAGCCGCTCAGGCCGAAATCGCCGCTGGCGGTGACGCCGAAGAGGCTGTCGCCGGACTCTGCCGATGCATTCGTGTCAACGATCGTCTGCTGCGCACTGGCTGCAGCGGCAATGCCGATCAATCCGGCCGTCAGCGCGCTGGAAAACAAGCTGCGATATGTCATTTGATGGGTTCCTGTATAAGGACACATTTAACTGCATCTCTCCTAGCACATCCCGGCTAATGCCGACAGGGCGGCAGTGCGGAATTGCCAGTTAAATCTCCCGGATTCATAACGCTGTTGTGTCAAACTGGCCACTTCCGGAAGGCGATGCACAATTATTCGGCATCTTCTCGCGTTTCTTGATCGGGAGATTGTGTCTGAGAAAGATCTTGCTCGGCGATCCGGCGGGACCATGCTGTATTCGGAAAATCAAGAAAATGTCTCGGAGGCTAATGCGGGACATATATAGGGACAATTTCAGGGGGCAGAACCTGCAATAAGCGGGTCGCAATATTTTCGCATGAATAAAGGGACGACGGCTAATAGTCCTGGGAACGATTTTGCCGACTACCGGCGCCAATTCGCGTCTGGCGGGATATCGGGGAACTACGATGTCAGCGAGGATTCGGAATTCAGGGGAATAGACAAGAGCATCGCGCAGGTGCTCGGCTATGCCCAACTGGTTCCGGGACAGGCCGACAGGGCGGAGCAATACGAAAGGCTCAAGGACGGCGGTGCCGGAAGGATATTCGACGATCCGGCTGGCGGGCGGGGGGACCGGCCCGGACTGGCGGCGCTGTTCGATTATGCCCGTCCCGGCGACCGGCTTTGCGTGACACGTCTGAACCGGCTTGCCCGCTCGATCTCCGACCTGCTGGCCATCGTGGCCGAGCTGAAGCGGCGCGGGATGCACCTGGTCTGTCTCGAGGAACGCATCGATACCTCGGTGGAAGGGGGCAACGTGGTCTTCGACCTGTTCGCCCGGATATCGGAGTTCGAGGCGCAGCGCCTTGCCGGGGCGCCGCATGGCAACGGGGCGGGACATGATCGCGCGGCCCGGCCCGGGCGGCCGCCGGTCCCGGACGAAACCGCCGAGGCGCTGCTTGGACTGGTGCGCGGGGGGCTCTCCCCGACACAGGCGGCGACGCGTCTGGGCATCGGTCGCTCCACGGCCTACCGCATCGTTCGTGCCGCTGAGCGGCCGGACGAATGAGCATGTTGCAATGTTCACGATAGCACCCGGAGGCAGAGCCAACGCCATGCCTTTCCGTATCAGGGAGCCAGGTCTCGGATGACACAATCATTTCCCAAGCTGACGGCGCAGCAGCAGGTCGCGATGGGCCATGCGCCCGAAATGGATGACACCATTGACCTTGGCGCGCTGCTCTCGGTCATCTGGAGGGGCAAGTGGCTCATTGCCGCGCTGACGGCAATCGCGGTCTTGTGTGGAGGCTATTACGCCTATGTCGCCGCGACGCGGTACTACAGCGCCACGGCTGTTGTGATGCTGAACACCCGCGAAGAGCGGGTGACGGATCTTGAGAGCGTGATCGGCGGTCTTTCGGGAGACTCCTCCACGATCAACTCCGAGGCGGAGGTTCTGCGCAGCCGCAGCCTGATGAAGAAGGTGGTGCATAAGCTCGATCTCGAGAGCGATCCGGAGTTCAACGGCAAGCTCAGGGAGCCGGAGTGGACCGCCGTCGTGAAGTCGCGTGTCCGGAGTTTTGTGAACGAGAAGGTCTTCCCGATGTTCGCGGCGCCCCCGGCGATGGAGACACCGAACGCCGACCGGGAACTTGAAAGCGTTGTCAGTTCACTGCTTGGCACTGTTGCTGTGCGGAACGTGCCCCAGAGCCTTGTCTTTCAGATCACCGTCAACACGCAGCATCCCGAGAAGTCGGCTCTGATCGCCGATACCATCGCCGAACTCTACGTGCTGAACCAGATCGAGGTGAAGTTCGACGCCACCGAGCAGGCGACGGGCTGGCTGTCCGAGCGGGTGACACAGCTGCAGGTCGAACTGGAGGAGGCAGAGGCGCGGGTGAAGGACTTTACCGCCAACACCGACCTTGTGAGCCCCGAGAGCCTGACCGGGCTGGAGCGGCAGCTCAAGGATATCCGGGACCGCATTCAGTCGATCACCCTCACCGCAGCGGCCTCGGAGCAGCGCCTGGCGGCACTGCAGGCGGCGCAGCGCCCGGAGGACAAGCTGGCGGCTGCGGGGAACGATCCGCTGTTGCTGCGACGGCTGCAGGAAGGCACCGAGAACCCAGTCCGGATGCCGGCGTTTGACCTGCGCTATCAGCAGATCGTCGAGCGGGCGGAGATGGAAGCCAGCCGGGCGCGGAGCCAGATCGTTGCGCTGAGCAAGTCGCAGGTCGAACTCGACAGCCAGATCGAGCGGCAGGGGCAGGATCTGATCCGGCTTCAGCAGCTCACCCGCGAGGCCGAAGCGAGCCGGTTGCTTTATGAACACTTCCTGTCGCGGCTCAAGGAAACGGCGGCGCAGGAGGGTATCCAACAGGCCGACAGCCGGGTGCTGTCGCAGGCGGTCATACCGTCGCTGCCGTCGGAGCCCCGCAAGTCCCTGATCCTGGCGATGTCCGGAATGCTGGGCCTGATGGTCGGGGTTGGCCTTGTCCTGCTGCGCGAGGCCCGGAACAACACCTTCCGCACGGCGCGCGACCTTGAACAGTCGACCGGGTGCACCGTGATGGGACAGGTGCCGATGCTGCCCGCCCGCAAGCGGCGCGACGCGATTGCCTATCTGGTCAGCAAGCCGACTTCTGCGGCCGCCGAGGCGATCCGGAACCTCAGAACCTCGGTGCTGCTGTCGAACATCGACCGCCCCCCGCGCGTGATCGTCACGACCTCGGCCATTCCCGGCGAAGGCAAGACGGTGATGTCGCTGGCGCTGACCCAGAACTTTGCGACCATGGGCAAGAAAGTGCTGCTGATCGAGGGCGACATCCGGCGCAGGGTGATCTCGCAGTACCTCAACAGCAAGCGGCCCGAGGGTCTGCTCTCGGTTCTCTCGGGCACCCATACGCTGGAGGAACTGGTGGTTCACGACGAGCAGGTGGGCGCGGATATCCTGATTGGCGAGAAGAGCGCGGTGAACGCTGCCGACATCTTCTCGTCCGAGAGCTTTCACCGGCTGTTGGACGAAGCCAAGAAGACCTATGACATCGTCATCATCGACACGCCGCCGGTGCTGGTGGTGCCCGATGCCCGCATCATCGCGCAGGAGGCGGATACGCTGCTCTTCGTGGTCCGCTGGGACAGCACGTCGAAGCCGCAGGTCGAGGAGGCGCTGCACCTCTTCGCGAGTGTCAACCAGCGCGTTGGCGGGCTGGTGCTGAACCAGATCAGCGAGCGGGGGATGAAGCGCTATGGTTACGGCGGCAAGTACGGCGCCTATTCGGCCTACGGGCGCAAGTATTACACCAACTGAGGTTTGGCCCGGGAGCGGTTCAGGACCGATCCCGGGACCGGATCAGTAGGCGGCGGCCGTTACCGAAGTAATCAGCGACGGGGTGATCTGCTGAATCACTCGGTTCCAGCGGGTCACCGGCTGCTCGGCGATAAAGATCACATCATCGGGACGCAGTTCGAAGCGGGTTGCCAGCATAAGGTTGGCGGCATTTCTCGCATCAAGGTGCCAGGCCGTGACGGCGGCAAACTCGCGCGGATCGGAAGACCCGCGCAGGACGTAGATCTCGCGGACGTCCGCAGTTGCGGTGGGCACGCCGTTGGCGCTGCTGTAGAGCGCATCGGCCAGCGTGGCGGTCCGGCCATAGGGCAGGGTGAAGCGGCTCTGCTTGCCGACTTCGCCGGCGAGGTAGACGTAGTCGCGCTCGACGGCGTCGAGGTCGACCTTGGCGAGGTAGTTGTCGCGCGCCTCGTCCAGCGCGTCACGGCGCAGCGTGACCTCGGTGCTGAGCTCGCTCAGCGCGGCGGAGCGCGCGGACTGGTTGAGCTGGGCAAGCTGGATCTGCTCGGCGAAATAGGCCTGCGCGAGGGTCAGCTCGTACTCGGTATCGACAAAGACGCTGTCGCCGTCGACAAGCTGGATCCGGCGCAAACCGTTGCGGGCGTAGATCTGGGTCAGCGGGATCTGGTAGATCGTCCCGTCGCGGTAGAGCCGCACCGAGGTGTAATCCTGGTCTGCCACGGTGACGCCGCCAGCGGCGGTCAGCGCTTCGTCGAGGTAGAGCGGCGTCAGGGTGATGGGTTCGACCGTGGGCGAGGCCACGGCTCCGCCGACCGACACGCGGCGGGAGTTGAACTCGGCGATTTCGAGGCTGAAGGTCGGCTCGATCTGGGCCGCGACGAGTTGCTGAAAGAGCTCGTCCTCGGCCTCCTCCAGCGTCATCCCGGCAATCTGCACGCGGCCCACGTCGGGGATGGCGATCTTGCCGTCGTCCTGCACGGTATAGCCCTGGCGGCTGTTCTGGGCGGCAAGGAGGCCCGAGAGCTCCTCCACCGTCGAGCCCGCGCGGGGGGTCGCCAGCAGCACCACGTCGCCCACGCCGATCCGGTAGGGCCCGGGGTTGGCTGCGGGGGGGATGCGGACCTCCAGCTCGGAGGGGCGGACCCGCGCCGTCAGCGCTGGGTCGGGCGTGGGGCCGGTGCCGCGCAGGCCAGAGCCCGCACCGGCGCCCTGCGAGAAGATCGCGGGTAGGGTTTTGGGGTGATATGCCGAACGGTTGGCGAGCATCACGTTCTCGGCGGTGACCGGCAGGATGCGCACCTTGGACCCGTCACTGGCGACGGTTTCCACGCTCGGACTGTGATAGATGGCGCCACACCCGGGCAACCCGGCGGAGAGTGCCGTGGACATCAACAATACGGTCATGAAACGCATGGGAAACCCCCGTTACCTCTGATGGAATAGCCTGCCGCTCCGGCGTTCCGCGCGGCCCCGCTCATGAGAGCACCCGCTGGAACGCCACCCGTCCGCTGAACGGGTTGGCAAGCTGTCGCGATTGCTGGATCACACCGGAACGGCGGTCGACCCAGTAGTAGTTTTCGAAGATCAGGTCTGGCCCGTGGCAGGTCTCGACCATGTACCAGGTCGGGACGCGGGCCTCGCCGATGGCAAGGGTGAAGTCCTGAACGCGGCGGATATCGCAGATGTAGCTGTCGGTCTCGATCTGGTCGTTTCCGTTCAGGTAGGAATGAAAGCGCTTGGCCGTGCCGCTCTGGCCTGAGGCCAGAAGGGCGTGGCTCTGTCGTGTGTCGGCGGCCATCAGGTCGCCCCCGATGCCCCGTGTGTAGGCCAGCATGCCGTCGCGCAGGCCGACCTGCACGCCGTCGCGCCCGTACCAGAGTTCGACGCCGTCCAGCCGGTGGCTGAACAGCATGAGGTCCCGTTGACTGCGGTCCTCGACCACCACCTGCAGCGCGGGCGCCTGTACCTGTTGCAGCGCGAGGTAGCGCCCGGAGGTCGGCTCGGGGATACCGGCGGTGGGGTCGGGCTGGCGTTTGAACAGCCCCTTGCCGGGGGCCGGGGCACAGCCCGCGAGGGCGAGCGTCGCGAGGACGGCGAGCCCCGGAGAGATGCGACGGCGGCTCATCGCCAGAACCTCCCCCAGCGTTCCTTGAGCTCGGGGTCGTGGAGCCGGCGGGTGATCTCGTAGAGGCGGTTGCGCACGCTCAGCCGCGCGCCGCCGTCCCGCAGGACGGGCCGGATGGTCTGGCCGAAACCGCGCTGCGACGGCTCGCCGGTGAGCCAGGAGAGCGGGACGATGAAGCGGAAGCCCTTGTCGAAGGAGCCTTCGCCGAAATCGTCGAAGGAAACATCGGTCAGGGTGAAGAAGCCGCCGATCTTGACGCCGTTGGCGAACTCCCGGTCGAGCGAGAAGGTCGCGCCCCAGTCGCCTGCGAGGTAACGCCCGGCGTCGACCTGGCCGAGGAAGCCATTGCTGAAATCGTAGTAGGCCGAGAGGTGCCCGGTGGCGACCTCATAGTCCCGGAAGTCGAACAACACGTCGTAGTCCCGCTGGCGGACGTAGTTGAACTCGCCCCCCAGCGCCAATGGCCCCTCGACGGGCTTCCACAGCACCTCGGCCGAAATGCCGCCGTACATGCGCTCGAGCATCCCGACAGAGACGCGGCCATATAGATTGTCGCCCGGGCGGAAGAAGTACTCGCCTGTCAGGTAGCTGACCTCGAGTTCGGATTCCTTCTCGTACTCGACGATATCGGTGCGCACGTGCGGCAGCACCGAGTTCGACGTGCGTGTTGCATCGTCGAGGTTGCCGGCGATGGGCTGGCGCATGGCGCCGGAGAAGACGATGCCGGGGCGCGGGGTATAGGCGGCGGCCAGTTCGGCGCCCACCTCGATCCGGATCGGGCTGTCGGGGTCGAAGAACGAGGGCACGAGGTAACCGCCGAACCTTGCGCGCATATCGGGGTAGGCACCCGGCACGTAGTCTTCGCGGCGCAGGCGGTAGGGGCTGCCCTCGGCGATGTCGGCGCGGGCGTAGGATTTCCACGAGCCGTCGAGGTCCAACGCCAGTTCCTCGAGGTCGCTGCGCTGGATGGTGATGGCCGAGACGGGCATGCTGGCGACGATCGGAACGATCACGAAAGTCTCGACCTGTGGCGGCAGGACCGAGGTCAGGGCCCGCGCGGTGCGCCCGATGGCCTGTGTTGGGGCGTCGTAGCGGTCGTTCCGAATATGCACGATCACCCGGCTGCCCTCGATGCGGAAGGACTTGAGGATGACGCCCTCCGCTTCCAGCTGCTGGGCCAGCCGCGCCTGCATCGAGGCGCGCGATGCCGGGCTGGCGCCGTCGTCCGAGAGATCGAGCCCCCAGGAGCGGGCGGCGGCCACGTCGCGCGGCACCACGCTCGGCCCGCCGTCGTCGATGCCGTCGGGAATTCTCGGGGTCTTGGGGTTGAACGTGTAGTTCAGCATCACCCCGATCTCGGACCCGTAGAGATAGGCCGCGCTGAGGTCGATGCCGTTGTCGAAGCGATAGCTGACGGCGGCGTTGAATGGGGACTTGTGGGTGAAGCCCATCGGGTCGGCTTCGCGATCGTAGGCATCCGACGAGTATTCGAACTTGAACGTGAAGCGGTCGGTCGCGCGCCATTCGACGCCCCCGAAGAAGGCCGCGTCGCCCCGGAACCATTCCCCGAAATCGAGCTCGCCCGCATTGTTGCCGCTGGTGGCACGGGTCTTGAACCCGTCGGCCAGTATTCCGAGCGGGTTGCTGAAGCCGCCATAGCTGCCAAGGCGGCCCCAGCCGATACCGGCGGATACGCGCAGGCGGTCGCCGACGCCCTTGGTCGCAACGATGTATTCGCTGCCGTAGACGCCGGTGCCGCCGAAGTCGCGCAGGCCGATGGCAAAGGCCGGGCGATGGCGTGTCTCGTCCAGAAAGCGATAGCGAATGTCGAAACTGCGGTCGTAAAGAGTTCCGCTGCCAGGCAGGAAATCGTTCAGCACCGCATAGCGAAAGATCCCCGAGATGCGCGGGGTCACCTGAAACTGGATCACGGTGCGCAGGATATTGTTTGCGTACATGGCGGTTGCGGTGACATCCGCATCGGCCATCGAATCCGCGCTTGGCATGTCGATGAGGCCGACATCGCCCATGAACGTCAGCGTCGGGCGATCCAGAATGGTGAACCGCGCCTGCTGCTGATCCTGGGCTGCGCCCCCGCTGCCAATCAATCCGGTGATCGCGATGCAGCACACCAGCCGAACCGGCCGGGATGACATGCATTCCGTAATCACTGCCCCCGAAAATCTGCTCATTATTTCGTCGTTTTTCGAACTTTCTTTGTGTATTTGGTCCCAGACAATTGTTTCAATTGCACGACTTCATAATACCAAAAGCAACGACTCCCGGTGAGGTGCGGCTTTGTTGCGACAGAAACGCCAAATTCTTCGTATTCCCATCCGACAAGTAGCGAATATTTGTGCAAAATGAGATTATTTAGGCATCTCCCTGTATTTGGTCGGCCTGCTTTTCGGGCGCCTCTTGCCCCGGAAATACCCTTTGCCGTGATCGGTGATATTCATGGCTGTGACCGGCTGCTTTCCGAATTGATCTCGCGGCTGGAACGGCTCGAATTGCCGCCACAGCATGTGGTCTGTGTCGGAGATTATATCGACCGGGGGGATGAGAGTGCGGCGGTGCTGCGGCGGCTGCACCGGCTGACGCATGAGGCCGGGGTGACCTGTCTTCTTGGCAATCACGAGGACATGCTGATCGACTTCCTCGACCGGCCCGAACGGGCGGGGCCCCGGTGGCTGCGCTACGGCGGTTTGCAGACGTTGGCGAGTTTCGGGCTGGGCCCGATCGCGGAGACGGCGCCGGAGGAGGCTTGGCGGGCGCATCGAAATGCGCTGCGGCTGGCGATGGGAGAGGATCTGGAAGCCTGGCTGCGGCGGTTACCGCTGTTCTGGCGCAGCGGAAACATTGCCGTGGTCCACGCGGGGGCGGACCCGGCGGTGCGGCTTTCGGATCAGAGCCGGCGGAGCCTGTTGTGGGGGCATCCGGAGTTCTCGCGGACCGCGCGGCAGGACGGGTTGTGGGTGATCCACGGGCACACGGTGGTCGAGCGGATTGCGCATCGCGATGGCCGGATCGGGATTGATACCGGCGCCTATGCCACCGGTCGGTTGAGTGCCGCTCTGGTCTCGACCTGGGATGTCGAGGTTATCTCGACCTGAGGAACGGAAACGGACCGCAATTGCCGTTTCGCCAAAAAAAAGGCCGAGCACTAAGCTCGGCCGAAGTCCAACAGGGAGGTATGAAAGTGCCGCGCAACTAGGCGCCGCCGCTTTCATGTGTGCATTTAGGCATCACAGTTTGTCTGATCAAGCCGCAAAATGCCGCGGTTGCAGTATTGCTGCTATGCGCAGCTTGCATGCCTATATTTTCCCCATGCGCTTCAACTGCTTGCGATGTGCAATAATCTCTTCCTGCACGAAATCGCGGAACACCGAGATCCGCTGCGACTGGCGCAGTTCTTCGGGGTAGGCAAGGAAAACAGGCACATCCGCCGACTCTATGCTTGGCAGGATGCGCACGAGGTCGGGGAAATCCTCGGTCAGGTAGTCCGGCAGGACACCGATCCCGAGGTTGTTCAGCACGCCCTGAAGGACGCCGAAGTAGTTGTTCACGGTCAGCAGGGAGCCCGGGTTGTAGGCCAGCAGGTGCTGGACCAGCTGGGCGCCCGCAGCGACCTGTGCGGAGTTGTGGTGCTGGCAGATCAGGCGATGCGCGGACATGTCCTCGACCGACTCCGGCATGCCGTGCTGATCGACGTAGGGGCGCGATGCGTAAAGCTGCATCCGGACGCTCATCAGGCGCTTGCGGATCAGGTCGGCCTGGCTCGGCTCTTTCATGCGGATGGCGACGTCGGCCTCGCGCATGGGCAGGTCGAGCACGCGTTCTTCGAGCATCAGGTCGATCTTGAGGCCCGGGTAGCGCTCGTAGAGCTTGGTCAGGCGCGGCACCAGCCAGAGGGTGCCGAAGCCGAAGGTGGTGGTCACCTTCAACTCGCCAAAGGCCTCGTCCTCGCTGTCGCGGATGCGGGCGGCGGCGGCGTCGAGCCGCTTGGACATTGAGCGTGTCGCGTCGAACAGAAGCTCGCCCTGTTCGGTCAGGATCAGCCCGCGCGCATGGCGGTGGAAGAGGGTGGTGTTGAGGGATTCCTCAAGCGCCCGAATCTGTCGGCTGACGGCGGATTGCGACAGGTTCAGCCTGTCCCCGGCGTGGGTAAGGCTGCCGGCATCGGCCACCGCATGAAAAATTCTGAGCTTGTCCCAATCCATCGTTATTCTACCCAATCCTGCTTGGAGGAGTGTTCTGCTTCGGTTTCTGGCCTATATACGTAAGGTGAGCAGAAGATGCACGTGATCTTGTTATGCAAGTGAAAGGGCAGAATCTCACTATACAGGTCAAAATGTATGACCTATTGTTGCCTGATACATGTGCACTTGATCCGCGTTGGGAGGCGCCCCATGAGCACACAGAAGATCTCGCTGAATGACCGTTTCGACCTGACCAAGTCCCCCGTGCTGCTGAACGGCACGCAGGCGCTGGTCCGACTGATGTTGATGCAGAAGGAGCGGGATCGTGCCGCCGGGTTCAACACCGCCGGGCTGGTGACCGGGTATCGCGGGTCGCCGCTCGGGGCGGTGGACATGCAGATGACGCGGGCGGCCAAGCCGCTTGCGCAGAACGACATCACCTTCCAGTTCGGTCTGAACGAAGACCTCGCGGCGACCGCGATCTGGGGTGCCCAGCAGGCGGAACTGCGCGGAGAGGGCAAGTTCGACGGGGTTTTCGGGCTCTGGTACGGCAAGGGTCCGGGCGTGGACCGCTCCGGCGACGTGGTGCGCCATGCCAACATGGCGGGGACCAGCGCGCTTGGTGGCGTGCTGATGGCGATGGGGGACGACCATACCGGTGAATCCTCGACCGTTCTGCACCAGTCCGAATGGGCGCTGATGGATGCCTATATGCCCATCGTCTCTCCGGCGGGCGTGCAGGAGATCCTCGACTACGGCATTTACGGGTTCGCACTGTCGCGGTTCTGCGGGCTCTGGGTCGGGCTCAAGACCATGAAGGACACGGTCGAGGCGACCTCGGTCGTCGATGGCGATCCGCAGCGGATGCAGCTTGTCACCCCTGATTTCGCCATGCCCGAGGGCGGGCTGAACATCCGGTTGGTCGACACGCCGCACCTGCAGGAGGCGCGGGTGATCGACTACAAGCGCTTTGCCGCCGAGGCATTCAGCCGGGCCAACCGGATCGACCGGCGCATGTGGGGCAAGCAGGGGGCCAAGATCGGCTTCGTCGCCGCCGGCAAGAACTGGCTGGACCTGATGCACGCGATGTCGCTGCTGAACATCGACGAGGCCGAGGCCGAGCGGCTGGGGATCACGACCTACAAGATCGGCCAGACCTTCCCGCTGGACATGACCTCGTTCCATGACTGGGCCGAGGGGCTGGACCTGATCGTGGTGGTTGAGGAAAAGCGCAAGCTGATCGAGATCCAGATCAAGGAAGCGATCTTTGACGACCGCCAGGGCCGCCGTGTCTATGGTTGGTACAAGGGCGGTGCGGGCGGGATGCACCGCGACGAGCTGTTCCCGACGCGCGGTGCGCTGGACCCGATCATGATCGCCGAGAAGCTGGGCGGCATCCTGATCGAGGAGGGGCGCGATACGGACGGTATCCGGGCCGGGATGGAAGCGCTGTCGGATGCGCGCCGGAACGACAACGCCGAGGATATTGCCGCGCGCCTGCCGTACTTCTGTTCTGGCTGCCCGCACAACACCTCGACCAAGGTGCCGGAGGGGAGCCGTGCCTACGCGGGGATCGGCTGTCACTACATGGCGCAGTGGATGGACCGCGATACGCTGGGCTTTACCCATATGGGCGGCGAAGGGGCCAACTGGATCGGCGAGGCGCCGTTCTCGAAGACCGGCCATATCTTCCAGAACTTGGGCGACGGCACCTACAACCACTCCGGGGTGCAGGCGATCCGTGCCGCGCTCGCGGCGGGGACGAACATCACCTACAAGATCCTCTACAATGACGCGGTTGCCATGACCGGCGGGCAGCACAACGAGGGTGATCTGGACGCGCCGAGAATCGCGAGAGAAATCAAAGCGATGGGCGTCAAACGTGTTGCGATTGTTTATGACGAGAAGGAAGAGCCTGAGCGCGATCCCTTCCCGAAGGACCTGGAGTGGCACGAACGCGCTGAGCTGGATGCGGTTCAGCGGAAATTCCGTGAAATTCCGGGGGTTTCCGCGATCATCTACATCCAGACCTGCGCCGCCGAGAAGCGCCGTCGGCGCAAGCGGGGGCAGTTCCCGGATCCCGACAAGCGGGTGTTCATCAACTCGGACGTCTGCGAAGGCTGCGGCGACTGCGGGGTGCAGTCGAACTGCGTCTCGATCGTGCCCAAGGAAACCGAGCTGGGGCGCAAGCGCGCCATCGATCAGTCCTCGTGCAACAAGGATTTCTCCTGCCTCAAGGGTTTCTGCCCGTCCTTCGTGACGCTGGAAGGCGCCAAGGTGAAGAAGGAAGCGACCCTTGAACTGACGCTGCCCGACCTGCCGCAGCCGCTGCTGCCGCGCATCGACGGGACCCATAACGTGGTGATCACCGGTGTCGGCGGGACCGGTGTCGTGACCATTGGCGCGGTGCTGGCGCAGGCGGCGCAGATCGACGGCAAGGGTGCGGGCATGATGGAGATGGCGGGCCTCGCCCAGAAGGGCGGCGCGGTGCATATCCACGTCCGCCTGGCCGAGAAGCCCGAGGACATCAGCGCCATCCGCGTGGCTACCGGCGAGGCGCATGCGCTGATCGGCGGTGACCTCGTGGTCAGCGCCGGGGCCAAGACGCTTGGCCTGACCAAGACCGGCCAGACCGGGGCGGTGGTGAACAGCCACGAGATCATCACCGGCGACTTCACCCGGAACACCGAGTTCGCTCTGCCCTCCGACCGGCTCTCGCTGGCGCTGCAGGCACGGATCAAGGAGCGGCTGACGCTGTTCGATGCCTCCGAACTGGCGCGGGTGACGCTGGGCGACTCGATCTTCTCGAACATGATGATCTTTGGTGCCGCGTGGCAGCAGGGCCTGCTGCCGATCACCCACGAGGCGATGGTTCAGGCCATCGAGCTGAACGGCGCTGCGGTGGAACGCAACCTGCGTGCCTTCGAGATCGGACGCTGGGCGACGCTGTTCCCGGAAGAGGCCGCGCGGCACATCACGCCGAACGTGGTGGAGAAGCCGCGTTCGCTGGATGAAAAGATCGCCTTCCGGGTGGATCACCTGACCGCCTACCAGGGCAAACGGCTCGCCAAGCGTTACAGCAAGCTGGTGTCCGAGGTCGCGGACCCCAAGGTTCGGGAAGCGGTGGCCAAGGGCTATCACAAACTCTTGACCTACAAGGACGAATACGAGGTCGCTCGTCTGCTGCGCGACACCGAGGCCAAGGCCCGGGCCGAGTTCGACGGCGATTTCAAGATGACGTTCCACTTGGCGCCGCCGGTGCTGGGCGGGACGGATTCCACCGGCCGGCCCAAGAAGCGCACCTTTGGCGCGTGGATGCTGGGGCCGCTCAAGTTGCTGTCGCATTTCAGCTTCCTGCGCGGGACGCCGTTTGATCCCTTCGGCTACAGCGGCGAGCGCAAGATGGAGCGCGCGCTGATCCGGCAGTACGAGGCGGACATGAAGCAGGTTCTGCCCGCGCTTAAGCCCGAGACCCGCGACGCGGTTGTCGCGCTGGCGGCGCTGCCGTTGGAGATCCGGGGGTTCGGGCCGGTCAAGCAGGCCAACGAGGCCAAGGCGGCCAAGCGGCGCGAGGAGCTGCTGGCGGCGATCCGGCAGGGCGGCGCGGGGATGGCGAAGGCGGCGGAATAAAACCTTCACCAAACTGTCACCATCTCTATGCAGAATCTTCGGGCTGCCCCATATAGGGGCAGTCCTTCGGAGCACCCTGCAAATGCCCTCACGTCGGCATATCGCCCGCGATATCAGCTATTCCCACTCCGCCGAGACCAAGAGCGGTCGCGCCATGATCCGGCTCATGGAGAATACGACGGGACGGATTCGCCTGATCAAGCGGGCCGACGGCTACGAGACCGAGATCGCCAATGGCCGGGACTTCTGGTCGGTCATGGTCGAGCGCTACGGCCTGACGTTGAACGTGACGGGCGGATCGCTGGAGAACATCCCGCGCGAAGGGCCGCTGGTGCTGATCGCCAACCACCCTTACGGCATCCTCGACGGGCTGATGATGGGGCATATCCTGCAGCACGTGCGGGGCGATTTCCGGATCCTTGCGCATCAGGTGTTTCGCAAGGCCGAGGACCTGAACCGCGTGATCCTGCCGATCTCCTTTGACGAGACACGGGAATCGGTCTCGCAGAACATCCAGACCCGCAAGGACGCGCTGGATTATCTGGGGCAGGGTGGCGCCATCGGCATCTTTCCGGGCGGTACGGTGTCGACCGGGGCCAAGATTTTCTCGAAACCGATGGACCCGGGCTGGAGGGGATTTACTGCGCGGATGATCGCCAAGTCGAACGCCACCGTGGTACCGGTGTTTTTCGACGGCCATACCTCGCGCCTGTTCCAGATCGCGAGCCATCTGCACGTGACGCTGCGCATGGGGCTTTTGCTGAAGGAATTCCGCAAGCGCGTCGATACGCCCGTCGACGTGGTGATCGGCGCACCCATCGGGCGTGACAAACTGGACCCTCTCGCAAAAGATACCAAAGCGATGATGGATTTCCTGCGCAAAGCGACGTATGAGCTGTCTCCGACACCGCTCAGATCCGACGAGATCGGCTTTGAGTTCGAAGAAAAGTACAAAGCCCGCGCGTAACACATGGCCATTGGCATTTTCGATTCCGGACTGGGCGGTCTGACCGTCCTCGATGCGGTGCAGAAGCGTCTGCCCGATCTCGAGTTCGTGTATTTCGCGGACAGCGCGCACGCGCCCTATGGGGTGCGCAATGCCGATGACATCTACCAGCTGACCGTGGCCTCGGTCGAAAAGCTGTGGGATGCGGGCTGTGACCTTGTGATCCTCGCGTGCAATACCGCTTCGGCGGCGGCGCTGCGGCGGATGCAGGAGGGCGGTCTGCCCAAGGGCAAGCGCGTGCTGGGTGTCTTCGTTCCGCTGATCGAGGCCCTGACCGAACGGCAGTGGGGCGACAACTCGCCCCCGCGCGAGGTCGAGGTCAAGCATGTGGCGCTGTTCGCGACGCCCGCGACCGTCGCCAGCCGGGCCTTTCAGCGCGAACTGGCGTTCCGCGCCATCGGAGTGGACGTCGAGGCGCAGGCCTGTGGCGGCGTGGTCGACGCCATCGAGGATGGCGACATGATCCTGGCCGAGGCGCTGGTGCGCAGCCACGTCGACGCGCTGAAGCGCAAGATGCCGAACCCCGAGGCCGCGATCCTCGGCTGTACCCACTACCCGCTGCTGCAGGAGGTCTTTCAGGCCGCGCTCGGCGAGCATGTGAAGGTCTACAGCCAGGCCAACCTCGTGGCCGAGAGCCTTGCCGACTACCTCAAGCGCCATCCCGACATGTACGGGCAGGGGACCGCGGGCTACCTGACGACAGGCAACCCGGCCAAGGTGACCGATCGCGCGACCCAGTTCCTCCGACGACGACTCCAGTTCGCCGCGGCGTAAGCGCGCCTTTCCCCGGCCCACGGGCCGGTCTATCCTGATCCCATTCTTACTGCAGAGGTCTTACCATGACCCACAAGATCGCAATTCTTGGCGCCTCCGGTTACACCGGCGCCGAACTGGTCCGGCTGATCGCGGGCCACCCGAACATGGACATCGTGGCCCTCTCGGGCGAGCGCAAGGCCGGCATGAGCATGGCCGAAGTGTTCCCGCACCTGCGCCACATGGACCTGCCCACGCTGTGCAAGATCGAGGACATCGATTTTTCCGGCGTCGATCTGTGCTTTTGCGCACTGCCGCACAAGACCAGCCAGGAGGTCATCCGCGCGCTGCCGAAGACGCTGAAGATCGTCGACCTGTCGGCCGACTTCCGGCTGCGCGATCCGGCGGCCTACAAGAAGTGGTACGGCAACGACCACGCCGCGCTGGAGCAGCAGGACGAGGCTGTTTACGGCCTGACCGAGTTCTACCGGGACGAGATCAAGGGCGCGCGGCTGGTGGCCGGCACCGGTTGTAACGCGGCGACGGGGCAGTTTGCCCTGCGGCCGCTGATCACTGCCGGGGTGATCGACCTCGAGGACATCATCCTCGACATGAAATGCGCCGTTTCGGGCGCCGGTCGCTCGCTCAAGGAAAACCTGCTGCACGCCGAGCTGTCGGAGGGCTACAACGCCTATTCCATTGGTGGCACGCACCGGCACCTGGGCGAGTTCGACCAGGAGTTCTCGCTGCTGGCGGGCAAGCCGGTCAAGGTGCAGTTCACGCCGCACCTGATGCCCGCCAACCGGGGTATCCTTGCCACCGTATACGTCAAGGGCGAGGCACAGGCGATCTACGAGGCGCTGTCCAAGGCCTATGCCGACGAGCCCTTTGTCGAGGTGCTGCCCTTTGGCACCGCCCCGAGCAGCCATGATGTGCGCGGGTCGAACTTTGTGCATATCGGGGTGACCGGCGACCGGATCGAGGGGCGTGCGATCGTGATCTGCACCCTCGATAACCTGACAAAAGGTAGCAGCGGGCAGGCATTGCAAAACGCCAACCTGATGTTAGGTGAGGATGAAACGGCGGGCCTGATGATGGCGCCGCTCTTTCCCTGAGGCTCATCGCCCGAGGCACCCATGCGGAACCTGAAGAAACAGCGGCGTATCCAGGTCATCGCCCTCGCGGCGGTGGCGCTGGTGATCAGCACCGCTCTCATCGGGTATGCCATGCGGGGCGGCATCAATTACTTTCGCGCGCCAAGCCAGGTGATGGCGGAACCGCCGTCGCCCACCGAGGTCTTCCGCCTTGGCGGACTGGTCGAGGAGGGCAGCCTGCAGCGCGGTCAGGGGCAGCAGATCCGCTTTTCCGTCACCGACGGCGGCGCCTCGGTGCCGGTGGTCTTTGACGGGGTTCTGCCGGACCTCTTCGACGAGAACCAGGGCATGATCGGGACCGGGCGCTACGTGAACGGGGTTTTCGAGGCGACCGAGATCCTTGCCAAGCACGACGAGACCTACATGCCCAAGGAAGTCGCCGACGCGCTGAAGGAACAGGGCGTCTACAAGGACCCCAAGGGCAAAGGCAGCTGAGCGGCGCGCGCACCGGTTGCGCGCGGTTAACCGGACCGGGGGTATTCAGGCATCCCGAGCCTGGAGGCCGCCCATGCCCTCTGTCAGAGAGATTGCCGAAGAGATCGTCGCCCGCGAGGGCGGCTATGTGAACGACCCGGACGATCCCGGGGGCGCCACCAACCACGGTGTTACCATTCACACCCTGCGCCGCCTCGGGCTGGACCTGACCGGTGATGGGGTGGTCGACTCCGCCGACGTCCGCGTGCTGCGCCGCGATCAGGCGGTGGGCATCTTCATCCGTGACTACTACGAGCGCCCGCGCATCGCGGAGTTACCCGCGGCGCTGCAGCCGAGCCTCTTCGACATGTACGTGAACGCCGGGGCCAATGCCGTGCGGATCATGCAGCGCCTGCTGGGCGAGATGGGGTTCCGGGTGACGGTGGATGGGGTGATCGGGCCACAGAGCGCCGCTGCCGCGCGCAATGCGGCCGACCCCGATCCGCTGGCGCTTGCCGATGCCTATGGCGTGGCGCGGCGCAATTATTACTTCCGCCTTGCCGATGCGCGCCCGGCCAGCCGCAAGTACGCGCGCAGCCGGTCGGGGGGCAAGGGCGGGTGGATCATCCGGGCGGAGGCCTTTCTGTCGCCGCGCTATCACCTGAGCGACGCGGAGTTTCGGGAAAGGACAGCGCGATGGGCCTGATGGGGAACCTGCTGGATCTGGTCTTTGGGGGCCGCCGGAACATCCTTGCCGAGACGGCCGAGGTCTTTCGCGAGAATGCCGAGGCGGGCGCCGTGCGCGCTGCCGACCTGAGGCTGGGCGCGATGACCCAGTTCGCCGCCGAGTTCGCCGCGCCGCGGGTCGGGCTGTTCGACCGGATCATGGATGCGGTCAACCGGCTTCCCCGGCCTGCGCTGGCGCTTGGCACGCTCGCGCTGTTCGTTGCGGCGATGGTCGATCCGCTGTGGTTCGCCGCGCGGATGCAGGGGTTGGCGCTTGTCCCCGAGCCGCTGTGGTGGCTGCTGGGGGTGGTAGTGTCCTTCTACTTCGGGGCGCGTCACCAGCTGAAGGCGCAGAGCTTCCAGCGCGAGATCGCGGCGACGGTTTCCCGCGCGCCGCAGGTGGCCGAGGCGATCGCCGGGCTCGGGGCGTTGCGCGCGACGACACCCGGAACGGCGAGCGCCGGGCGCGATGCCACGTTGGCGCTCGCCGCGCTGGAGCCGGAAGGCAACGCGGCGCTGGAGGACTGGAAAGCCCTGCGCTGCTAGTGCGCCGAGCGTTGCAACATCCCGAAGAGGTCGCGCGGGTCGTCCGGGTCGGCGAGCAGGTCGAGGTCGTGGTAGAACGGCGTCCCCGGAAGACGGTCGCGCACGTAGCGCAGGGCGCTGAAGTCCTCGATGGCAAAGCCCACGCTGTCGAACAGCGTGATCTGGTCGGCCGAGCGCCGCCCTTGCGCCTTGCCGGTCATCACCTGCCAGAGTTCGGTGACCGGGTGGTCTTCGGGCAGTTGCTGGATCTCGCCCTCGATCCGGGTCTGGGGCGGATACTCCACGAAGATGGAGGAGCGGTGCAGGATCCCGGGCGCCAGT
>NZ_QEHM01000019.1 GCF_003116585.1 Albibacillus kandeliae | reverse complement strand
TGCATCCCAGCCTGGCGATGAGTCCCGCGCATATCGCTTCTTATAAGTTTCAGAGTTCACGGCTCAGCCTCACACCCCGATGAAAGCTGACCTTTACAGTAGTTCGGCAGCCGGTCAACAAGGGCTCAAACCAGTCATACGGCGACGCAGCGGGGGTAGCACACGTGCCCCCAAGTGCGCCGTCGCTCCCGGCCCTCAGCGGCCATCCGAGGCCACCGCCCGATCCGCATCGTAGCTTCATCGAAGCGGCCATTAGTTGGGATCGCCGAAGACTGGCGTCACCTGTTCATTACGATATCTCTTCCTGAACTCGCGAAGCACCATTTCGAGCGTCGCCTCAAAAGTTCTCTGGTCAAACATCATCGACCTTCTAGCTTCGTGAAGGTACCGCCAATCAATAAATGCATTCTTGTTTTGCGTGAGAATGTCACGAATACCGTAGTCGACGAAAAAGAGGCTGGGGTGATGCGGGATCACTGATCGCTTGAACTCCAGGTCAAGCCTCCGCTGACTTTCGGGCAACAAGGCATCGAACAGCTTTGTCAAGTCGTGAGACTTAAGTACGTTTGAATTGTCATGATCGAAAACGAACCATGCCTTAAGCGCCAATTCCATTGAAAGAGCCAGCAGCATTGGCTCAACGCCGACATGTTCTTGGTCGGCCCAACCTTCAATCTCCTCAAACTGTTGGTCTGGGAAGCTCCTCGTCTTCCGCAAAATCGCCCTTGCGGCATCGCCGATTCGAATAGCGGTCGATAAGCGAGCGCTCATATTTGGTCCTCTTGCTTGCCTGTAGCCAGATTGGAAGCCCAGCGGTTCTCATGCAAGTCGGCATCCTGTAAGGTCCCATGACGGCCCTATCCCGCCCTTCACCAGGCTCGGTCTCGCCGCGGCGCAGCTTCCCGGAACCGGTAGTCCATAGCGTCGTGCAGCATGTGCTGGCACGCCAAGGTCTGAAGACGGACGAAGCAGACCTAGGCTTTTGTGTGAACTGGCATGCAAAATTGACCGCGTCGCGAGGCAACCGACGTCCAACAATGCCCGCCAACATGAAAGGCCAGTTGGATCGCGCGCAATGCAATGCAGAAGTTGAACATCCGGCCTTAACTATCCATGGTGGCTTACTCGCCACACAATCTACTTTTTCTTCGAGCACATAAGCGATGACCGCTATTCGGATGCAACTCAAGGTTACGCTTTGACTGATGAGGTGGCATCTCCAGCGGCAAAAATGCCGGATACGGTTCCGGCTGATACGTCACCTGATAAGAAATTCATTACCCAGAAGTGATACGATGTAGATGGCTACGAATCTGAGGAAATCGATGAGATCAGATTTCAGGCGGGTTATGCGCCGGGTACTGTGTCTATCGTTGATCAAGTAGTATGTGGAGCAGGATGATGTTACTAGTTAGGTCAGTACTTCAGGCTGGGGTGTCTCTGTTGGCATTGCTCACGCTATTGTCATGCAGCGGCGCTATCTCAGCAACTGCGTTCTCGGAGGCATTGAAGGTTTCGGTTTCAGTGATTGATGCGCGACCATCCGGTGAATTAATAAAAGTTGATTACAGAATCTCTAACGGCGGAACGTCATCCGTATGCGTGGATGAACCTAACCCGACTGGCCCTGCCTGGAGGGTGTCGGTGAATCGCGTTTCGGATAATGCTCGTTTGTGGCCTGTGATAGTAGAAGAATTTTTTTTTGGTGATGATCCCGCCATGGAAAGAAAAAGGCAGTTCGAAATACCGGCTGGAGAAACCAAGACGCTGGTCGGCTATGGGCCATTTCCCAGAGAGGGGGTTTTTAGGGGTGAGGATGGCACGAAGCCGGAACTCTATTCTGGTGGAACGAAAGAGAAGCTTTCTGTTAAGATTACAGAGACATTCTACGATTGCCACTTCAAAAATGAAATCACGGCATTGCGGGCGCGTAACTATGTTTATGTCGAATCCGCCGCGTTTAGCGTTCCTCGCTAAGTGAAGGGTGGGCTGTCGTTGGGAAACGAAAATCTACTAATTTCCTTCGTGCTGTCGAAATGTATTATGATCTGCAGTGCCTGAGGAAACTTGGTTATCAACACAACGCCGATCACCCCGCTACGGGTCTGTTTTTCACGCCTGTTCACACCCAGCGAATGTTCTCGCACATGCTATGTGCTCGGTGAGAGCAATAAAGGGCCGGAAGCGAACATCCCTCCTTATGCATACGCACATGGGGCTTCCGGCCCTTTCCGGACCTTCAAACACAGTCCGGCTGTCGCATCGCAGCACCTACAAGCGGACATTGCCCCGTGCCTAAAGTTTCCCGGAAAAGTGACGCGCTGTCCGGACCACCCCCAGCAACAGCGCGTCAGGTGTTCAGCGGAACCTGGCTGCGTTCTCTGCAGCCGCGGCATCCGTGTCGCCCTGACCGAAAGCAGACGGTCGCGGCTCCGGCAGTTGCAGCGCCTCTTGGACCCGTGGCATGGCGTCAATGCGGTCGAACCATGCTTGCAGGTTCGGCAATCCGTCGACGCTTACCGTGGCCCAGAAGTAGCTGCGCGCCCAGGGATAGGTCGCGATATCCGCGATGGACATTGCATCACCCACCAGCCAGTCGCGCCCGGCAAGCCGCGTATCCAGCACTTCCAGCAGGCGGCGGCTCTCGGTCACGTAGCGGTCGATGGCATAGGGCACCTCGTCGCCATTCGGCTTGGCGATCCGTTGGAAGAACATCGCCTGGCCCATCATCGGGCCGATCCCGCCCATCTGGAACATGAGCCATTGAAGCGTTTCCGAGCGCTGCTTGGGGTCGTGGCTGAGGAACCGGTCGTATTTCTCGGCGAGATACCACAGGATGGCACCGCTCTCGAAGACTGCGAAGTCATCAGCGCTGCGATCCACGATGGTCGGAATGCGCCCGTTCGGATTCAGACGCAGGTAATCGGGCGCCTTCTGCTCCTTCTTCCCGAAGTCGATCGGCACCAGTTCGTAGTCGATCTGCGCTTCGTGCAGGAAAATCAGTGGTTTCCACCCGTTCATGGTGTTGGCGGTATAGAGAACGATATCAGGCCGCATCATCGGTGAGCTCCCCGAAGATCGTGGCAAGATGGGCGTCGAACCGGGCCAGGTCGGAGGCCACGTCGGGGTTCTTCATCACGTCGAAGGCCCCGAAGGTCGGCAGCGGCGTCATGCCGAAGAACCTGGCGTTCAGATGGACCGGACGCAGGAGGTCATCCAGAGACATGCCCTGGAAGAACGGCTCTGCCGGGTCGTCGAAGGCCTCAGCCGGGGCGTTAAGCGTGGCCGAGATCATGTAACGCGTGCCTGCCAGCTTACCGCCCATACCGTAATTCGCTTTCGGTGCAGCGGCGCTTCGGCCGTCGCCATTGCTGAGCTGACCGCCCATGCCGACCGTGTAGACCTCATCCATGTATTTCTTGAACGACCACGGCACGCCCATCCAGTTCACCGGGAACTGCAGGAGGACCACGTCCGCCCAAAGGTGGCTGTCCACCTCGGCCTGCACGTCGTAACCGGCAGCCACCGTCGTCAGGCGGACCTCGTGCCCCTGTGCCTCAAATGTAGCCTTGGCGCGTTCCGCGAGCGTTTTGTTGAGTTTGCCGGGGGCAAATTCATAAGGCTGCGCGCCGTTCAGGATGTGGATCTTGCTCATATCGTCTCTTCCGTTGCTGCGCCCGCTTGACTTCGGCGGGGTCCGGGATGAGATGACCGTGGTGGGAAACAAAAACAACCAGTATACTTTTTGTAACCTAATACGAAGCGGACCAGCGGAGCGCAAAACGATGGATGCAAAGATCGAAGTAGACGGTGCCGGCCGACGGAGCGCGGCCAATGCCTGCACCGAGCCCTGCGCCATCGAGCGCGGGATGCGGATCATCGGAGGGAAATGGACCGGTTCCATCCTCTGGCACGTCAAGGATGGGCCGGTGCGCTTCAACGACCTCGCCCGGATGATCGGCGGAGCATCGAAGAAGATGATCACGGAACGCTTGCGGCAACTCGAAGAACAGGGGCTGGTCAGGCGTGAAGTCTGTGACACCGCCCCGATAACCGTGGTTTACGAAATCACTGATTTCGGGCGCACAGCCCTGGGTTTTCTGGATGAGTTGCGGAAATGGAGTGAGGGCCTTCCGAAGAGTTTAACCGCTGAAAAGAGATAGCCTGTCGAGAGCGCGATCGGCCCATTCCGGACATTCGCCAGGTTGGGTCTCGCCGCGGCGCAGCCTCCCCATACCGGACATCGGTGGCATCGTGCAGCATGGACTGACAGCCCAACTCCAGCAGAGCGGACTTTCCTGCCGGTCATCCCGAGCGTAGTAATGCGATATGGAAGATCATCAAACTGCCTTGGACTACCCCTTGCTTGGGCTGATCAATCACTGCGAGACGCTTTGTGAGGCGGCTTGCTGCGGCGTAGATGCGTTCGACTTTTCCCCTATTCATATTGCGTCATTCCTCATCAAATTCACCGGGCAGATTGAAAGCGAAGATGTAAATAAGATTCTATCGCAACTACAAAATTTGGATTTGGAAGCCGAGCGCCTGACGAGCGACGGCGGTACAACCTGCATTGAGGCGATGAACCAGGTTCTTAGCGGACCCGCGCTTTTCACGCTATCGACCACAATCAAGGGCAGCCTCGCAAGGGCTGTGCTTCTGGTCGCGGACGTTCAGCGATCCAACTGACCGTCCGCTTCGGGCTCCAAGCGGTCATGTGGCGCTGCGGGGGCCTGCGGGACCACCCAAGAGTAGCAACATGACGCAAACGGCCCATACCGGTCACTCATAAGGCTTCGAGACGCCGCGCTGCGTTTTCGCGAAGCCGGTCATTTATGCACCGTGCAGCATCTTCGAGGGGTGACGGTCGGGTGTCCGGACGAAGCTGCCGTTTGAGCCAGGATCAAATGACGTTTCGCGGGCGCGACGGGAAAGCCCAGCGACTGAGCATCCTGACAGCGATCACCGCTAAGCTGCATCAACCCATAAGCAAGCGAAGCCGGACCCTAACAGGAGCCGAACCATGCCCTGATGGCGAGGATAACGGAGCATTGTCGCACAGAAGATGCGCGTGAGCTGCGACATTACCACACTCGACAGTCTGATAAATATTTAACAAACTGAAGAGTGCAATAATAGCTGAGAATGACATGGACCAGATACTTCTCCCCCTCGTTACCCACCCCCACGCGATCATATTCATGAAGGTCGTCCTCACGTCGTTCTTCTGGCTTGCCGGGCTGTTCGGCGTCTTCAACTTCGGGGTCATCAAGCAGGAAATGATCGACGCCAAGCTTCCCCAGCCGGCCTTCTTCGCGTCGGCGACAATTCTATGCCAACTCGGTGGAGCACTTCTGCTGATCACCGACTTCCAAGACCTTGCTTGGCTCGGAGCCGGCGCGCTTGCTGTGTTCACCCTCCTCTGCATCCCGATCGGTCATCCATTCTGGAAGTACGAAGGCGAGAAGGGGATGCATGAATTCCAGATTGCGCTCGAGCATGTCGCCATGGTTGGTGGACTGATGATCGCTGTCGCGATCTCGATGCTCTATTGAAGGCGATCCATTTGACGACACCGAACCTCAAGCGCCCACGAGGGCGCCCAAAGGACATCTCGAAGCAGGCTGCGCTCCTTGATGCGGCAAGGCGACTTCTTCTTTCGAAGGGCCCGGAGGTTAGCGTCGATGAGATTGCGTCGGTCGCGGGCGTCTCCAAGAGCACAATCTACGCAAACTTCCAGGGGAAAGATGATCTAGTGGAGGCGGTTATCCGTCGCGAAGCTGACCGGACCATCACTCAAGGCGAATTCGACGCTCTCCTTCAGACTGAAGTGACTGCCGATACACTGGTGGAGTTTGGGCGAAGGTATGTGGGTTTCATCAACTCCCACGACCTCATCGGCTGGGACCGTGTCATAGCTTCGCTCGATTGCGAAGGACCCGAATTACCCGGGAAGTTCTTCGATCTTGGTCCAGGCCGTGGGCAGCGTTTCTTGGAAAGACTGCTGGATAAAGCCATCGTTGACGGGCTTATCCATACCGACTCGACCACTAGAGCTGCTGACCAACTAACGGGTCTGTGGCTAGGCTTCTCCAATCTAGAGGTAAAACTTGGCATCCGCCCGCCGCTGACTGTCAAACAGGTGGATGCTCAGGTGGCGACTGGTGTTGCCGTCTTTCTTCGTTACTACGGTGCCAAGCCCAAGGCCTGATCCTGCATGCGATGGCCGCTCTGGGCTCGGAGGGGCCTAGCGGTGGCTTAGAGCACACCTCGACCTTGCTCGGCTCCGAGTGTCGGCTTCCACCTTTGTTGGGCGATTGGATTGCCGCCGCAGCGAAGGTCGGCTATCCGCCCTTCCACGACATTGGTGCAAGGCGCAGCATACGACCAGGTGCTGACACCAAGGGCGGAGAGCGGACATGCGGCAGTGCAGCACAACATCCACAGCGATCTAAGATAGCAATCGTTCGCGCGCGTCGAAGCGAAACCTAGGCAACTATTCAACGCCCCAGTGGACCTTTCGTCCTTAACGGCCCTGGTAGACTAAATTATACATGCGGTTGGGATAAGATTTCGAACATGGTGGTCAGCTTTTTTTGATTACTGGCCTTACTAAGATCGGTCGTTGGATATCTGGTAAGCTCATCAAGATGGCGGAAGCGCTGCGCCTACGAACCGCTTCGACCGTGGGGCCAGCGAACTTCGTCGATCTAGCCCCAACCGATGAGGCTGACCAAGGAGGGGTGTATTCTGCGGCATTGAAGTTCGCGACCAACAGTTCGGACGTGTCTAACATCGCGTTCACCCGACCTTATGGCTCAGGCAAAAGCAGCATCATCCGATCTTTCCTGAAGTCCTGGGCAACCACCACCTCTTCGTGAACGAGCCGGGCGGCATAGTGCCGTGCCGACAGGTTACCCGGGCAGCCACTGGACCTTCTGGCAGTATACCGGCACCGGCGTGGTGCCGACGTGAAGGGCGAGGTCGACATCAACGTGTTTGCCGGGTCGCCCGGCGACTGGATCGGCTGTCCGGGGTAACCGGCCAGCACGGCAGGCGCAGGGGCGCGGGACCGCGCCGCCTGCCTGTCTTGCCTCAGCGCGGTTCTGCGCGCAGACCCTTCCAGATCGCCCAGCACATCAGCAGCAGCACCACCGTAAACGGCAGCCCGGTCGAGATCACCATCGACTGCAGCGACTGCAGCCCCCCGGCCGAGAGCAGCAGCACGATGGCCACCGCCCCCTCGAACACGCACCAGAACACCCGCTGCGGCACCGGCGCGTCGACCTTGCCACCCGCCGTGATCGTGTCGATTACCAGCGACCCGGAATCCGACGAGGTGACGAAGAACACGATCACAAGAACGATCCCGATCACCGAGGTGATCCCGGCCAGCGGCAGCCCCTCCAGCATCGCAAAGAGCGACAGCGGCGGGTTGTAGCTGTCGATCACGTTGGCCTTCACCGCGCTGGTGGCCGGATCGCTCAGCACCTGATCGATGGCCACGCCGCCAAAGACGGCCATCCACAGCACGCAGACCAGCGAGGGGATGATCAGCACGCAGATCACGAACTCGCGCACCGTGCGGCCGCGGCTCACGCGGGCGATGAACATGCCGACAAAGGGCGACCAGCTGATCCACCACGCCCAGTAGAACGAGGTCCAGCCCTGCACAAAGCCGGTGTCCTCGCGTCCGACCGGGTTCGACAGCGGCACGATCTCCTTGAGGTAGGCCAGCAGCCCCTCGCCGAAATCGGTCAGGATCAGCATCGTCGGCCCGGCCAGCAGCACGAAGAACAGCAGCAGCGCCGCGATCGCCATGTTGATTTCCGAGAGCACCTTCACACCGCCGTCGAGGCCGCGCAGCACCGAGATCAGTGCAATCGCGGTGATTCCGGTGATCAGGATCACCTGCGTGCTCGGCCCGACCGGCACGCCAAAGACGTGGTTCAGACCCGCGTTCGCCTGCTGCGCGCCAAAGCCGAGCGAAGTCGCAAGGCCGAAGAGCGTGGCAAAGACGGCAAGGATGTCGATGATATGTCCCCACCAGCCCCAGACCCGGTCACCGAGGATCGGGTAAAAGGCCGAGCGGATCGTCAGCGGCAGCCCCTTGTTGAAGGAGAACAGCGCCAGCGCCAGCGCCACCACCGCGTAGATCGCCCAGGGGTGCAGCCCCCAGTGAAAGATCGTGGCGGCAAGGCCCATGGTCTTGGCGGCCTCGACATTCTCGGGGATCAGGTTGCCTTCGGCGTCAAAGGGAGACGGCACGCCCAGCGGTTCGGACACCGCCATGTGATAGACCGGCTCGAGCACGCCGAAGAACATCAGCCCGATCCCCATGCCGGCGGCAAAGAGCATCGCGAACCAGCCCACGTAGCCGTAATCCGGCGTCGCCTCGGCCCCGCCAAGGCGTACCGAGCCGACCGGGGTCACGATCAGCAGAAGGCAGAAGATGACGAAGATGTTCGCCGAGCCGAGGAAGAACCAGTCGAACCCCTTGGTGACGGTCGAGAACAGCCAGGAAAACACGGCGCCCGCCTGCTCCGGCAGCGCCAGCGTGTAAAAGACGAAGGCCACGATCGCGAGGCCCGAGACGAGGAAGACGGGGTTGTGGATGTCGAACCCGAAGGGTCCCACCTGCCCGTCTATGTTGTCCTGTCCTATGGTGTAATCCGTGTCGATCAGCTCAACCGCACCTTCCGGTTCCGGTATGCCCTGATCGCTTGAAACTTCGGCCATTCGCGGCCTCCTTGAATGTGTTGTACGCCCCTGGGTGGCGGGAAAACTGTGATTGCGTCGAATTTGCGCGTCAGCCGCGCACAAGCATCACCGAGGCCGACGCATGCGCCGCAATCTTGCCGCCGTTGGAGGGCCAGATGTAATCGGTCAGCCCAGGCACGTGGCTGGACATCACGACGAGATCGGCGCCGACCTGATCCAGTGCCTTGAGCAGAACGTCATCAAGATCGGTGGTTGGATCATGCGAAACGACCATGTGCGCCGATGTCTGGATCCCCTCGGCACTCGCCTCCTCCCTGGCGAATTCCTCTAGTTTCTCTCGGTATTCCTCCGGAGTGTGTCCAAGCGCACCCGGGGTCGACGCGGTGACCCCGACGTAGACCACGGGGATACCGTAGGTCCGGGCCAGATCGGCGCTGCATTTCAGCCCGCGCTCCATCTTGGGCCTGTGCGCCAGATCGACTGGTGTCATAATCCGATTAAACATGTTCGTCCCTCCTCTCCCGCACGAGTGCTCGGGAGCCGTTGGACCGGCTCGTCTGGCTAACGCTCGCGCGTTATTCAGTTATCGGGGGCCCTGCTGGCGTCTCCAGAGGGCGTCCTCCACCCCTGAAGGTAACGTCAAAGTTGCAATGGATGCAAACCGGTGCGGCATGTCGTGTCGTTTCCACGACATCCCGAGAGCGGCCGCGCCACCCGTGCCCCGGTGACGGTCAGACCGTTTCGGGGGCTTCAGTAAGAGATAACTGACCGGCACTTCGGCTAGGCTGACCTGCTCCCCTTGATCTCGGCTCCCGGTCGAATGCTGCGCTCGACACGAATGTCTTGGCAAGGCCTGAGACCAGTCGACCGTTGCGCTAGCTAACAGCGACAGCAATGGATCGTCACAAAACGTTCCGCGGCCTCTACCCCAAACCGAAAGAGAAAACGGGTCTTAGGGCAGCTCATCTCGAACAGTCAACCTCGGTATCGTATTGTAAGAATCCCGCGTTTCAGCCCAAATCGCACCACACACATTACACACACCAGAAACTCATTTGTGATAGCCATCTCATGGAAGCCATCGACCCCCTGACTTTCTTCCCAAGCTCAAAGTATCGAATGCCGCTCGTTACCGACGGAACAATAGAACGGCCCCACCTCGTAGCGCAGCTACATGACCGAATTACAAAAGCGCGGGTAATCACAATCTCTGCACCGGCAGGGTCAGGTAAGACCACGCTCATGGCACAGTCACTTCGCTTAAATCCCGACCTTCAGGTCTTCTGGGTGTCGGCAGATGAGGCCGATACACTCCAACGTTTGTCGCTTGCACTGATGGCAGCACTCGAACCGGTTGACCTTCCCTGGCGGCTCTCGACAACCGCGATCGCTGAGTTGGCGGAAGATAGCAATCACGGTCCGCTGCGCGTCGCGGATGCTATGCTCCAAGCCCTTTACGATGCCGATATAGGAAATGCAGCAATCGTCTTCGACGATCTCCATCGCATTCGAGACCAGGCGATCTTTCGGTGGCTCGAACGGCTAATCGAGCACCTACCATCCGACTGGACGCTCTTGCTCAGCAGCCGGATTGATCCACCGATCGGCCAGTCAAGGCTCAGGGCCCAAGGTCAACTAGCAGAATTTCGAAGCGTAGATCTCGCCTTTTCCGAAGGGGAGATTGCCCAGCTCATCAGAGTTTCGAAAAATGACAGTCCTGATCCCGAACAAGTCCGGCAAATCCGCGAGGGAACAAACGGATGGGCGACCGGTTGTAGCCTAGCCATTCGGGCTCAGGACGAACGTCCAATTTCAGCCCCGATGATACGCTCAGCCTTCGAGTTCCTGAGTAGCGAAATCCTGAACCAGCTACCTGATGATTTCAGGCTTTTTCTGATGCGAAGTTCGGTCCTCTCCGAACTGACTGGACCGACCTGTTCCTCTGTTACTGGTGATCCGGCTTCGGAAAAGTGGCTCTCAGAGATCGAGCGGCGCGAACTGTTCGTCATGCATGTAGCGGAATCCCCTCGCACACTTCGCCTCCATGATCTCTTGCGCGAGACACTTCAGGACCGGCTTCGTGAGGAGCTGCCTGAAGAAATCCCAGGTCTGCTTCGTCGAGCAGCTCGTTGCGAAATAGATATAGGTAGACGGATTGACCTATTGCTTCGCGCAGGTGCGCTGGAGGAAGCTGAACAGGTGCTGACTGAGGCCGCTACAGAGCTGATCCTACAGGGACTGCGGGACCAGGTCGTGGCATTGACTGAGGCGTTCCCGCAGTCCTTCCGGGAGGGCTCCGGGGGTATCTTGTACATTCTGGGCCTCTGCGCCTCTTCGCACTCGGGATGGCAAGACTCTCGTAGGTACATGCAGTCCGCTGCCGCGAGCTTTGCCGGCCGAGGCGAAATGGCCGCAGCGTACCGCGCCCTTGCCCACGTTGCCATTGCAAGCATTGGGATGGGGCTGGCGGACGAGGCAGCGCGGGTCACACAGGAATTAGAGCAGAACGCCAAGGGCGACGCTGTGGCTGAGGCGCTCTCCGCCGTCGCCACTTTCTGGCTGGCAAAGATGACTGGCTCCAAGGATCAGGAGCTAGCTGGCTTTGACGCGCTACTGCGTGTTCTCTTCACCTCTGATGATCCTGACCTCTGGAATCAATGTGCTCTGCATCTACATCTCGCCGGGCGCGTCGGCATGGGCGCTCGCTGCGAGAAATTCGCTTCCGCCGCACTCGGCATAGCGCGCGAGCAGCATGTTGCATTGCGCGACAGTGCATTTTGCATGCGCACCTGGTATTTCTTGCTTTCCGGCGATGTCGATAATGCGATGACACTCGTCAGGGATATGGAGAATGATCACTTCTGGGGCGAGAAGCCCTTTCCCGTCCGTACTACAGTCTTGCTATTCCAGACAATTCTAGCAAGTCTCCAAGGCGACGCCGATGGTGTCTGCCGCTACAACGATCTTCATCTCGCAGAATTCGAGCATCGTGAGGGTCCCTCGTGGGTCTACTGGCGCAGCCTCGCCCTAGCCCTCCGAGGGAAGCTACTACTCGCATTGGGGCGCTATGACGAAGTTCAGAAGATCGCCCAGCAACTTTCGACGTCGATACGCCTTATGCCCGCCCGGATTATTGTAATGGCCGAGGCTTACCTCTCAGCTGGGCTCTCACTGCGATCACAATACTCAGGACCTAATGCGGGCCAGCTAGCGCTACTGGGAGACCTTCCCGTCGCAGGCGACGTGCTTGGGCTTGAGCCTGGATGTCGCGCGATGCTGTCAATCGCATTGGCACGGCAAGCGGAGATGGACCGCGCGGTTAGCCTGTTGTCAGGGCTCGTCGCCGAATGCCAAGAAACGGGCGAGATGATGCACCTCATGATGCTCGGCCCTGACATGCTCGGCATGCTGATCGAGGTTGCCGGTGCCGACGAGAAACTTGTGGCAGTCCTACGGGCACTCATAGATCAACTTGTAGACCTCTCCAGCCTGAGACCGCAGCTGCGCCCACTTCGGGATGACCTTAGCCCGCGTGAAATCGAGGTCCTTTCCCGGATTGCCGCTGGAGATAGCAACAAGGTTATCGCGCGGGCTTTCGATCTTTCTCCTCACACGGTCAAGAGGCACGTGGCAAACATCCTTGAGAAGTTAGGCGTTTCGTCGCGCGGTCAGGCGGCGGCCTGGTATCACGAGCATATCGGAGTAGAAGCAGGTACGGCTTGAGCGCCAAACGAGCCATAAATAGTGGCCGGCACCAATGGCCCATCCGGGCCATATCCAGATACTAATCGCAGTGCTACATGCCAACCGTGGGCGGACATCGGCAGTTTGTCTTGTCCGGACGCTCCAGGTTCAGGGTTAGCAAGTAGATGCAAGTTACACTGTTGTTCATCAGTCTCCGTCCGCCGCCTGCAGCGATGCCCCGCAGCGGCGGAAAAACATACCCTTCGACGGCCTGATTCAGCGCCCTGAAGGTAGATCACACGTTCTGATTTTAGCCCGACGGCACGCGTTCATCGCCTCCCACTCGCGTGGGCTGGCTACCTGCATCCCATACCATTCCAGTCTCCACAGGACTGGACGACAACCTGGCACGCCAGAGGCCTGCCTTCAGAACCATTTCAAACAAAGGAAACACTACCTATGAAATTGACTGCAATAATTGTCGCCGCAGTCCTCGCTCAAACCGGAACGCTGGCGAAAGCAGCAACGGTATCCAGCACGGCTTCATACCAGCTGCTAAGTTTCTCCACCTCTCCCTGGGCATCCGACTCTTGGTTGGTTCCGGACCCCTTCGAAACGCGCACCGAGGTGGGCACAGGGAGTGCCAGCACCGACGCAATGCCAAAGGCAGTTTCGGCCAATGCGGCGACTTCCGGTCGGAGTATGTTGGAGATGGATCACGGCTCCGGCCAGATCATCAGCCGGGATCGGCTGAGCATCACCAATACAGGTACGTACATGGCAAACTTCGGCGGCCATGTCCTTCCGCACCTGACGGTTTCTATCTTGGGCAACAACGATGGCGAGCTGGCGCCGAATGGCTTGTTCGGGGAACTGGCATCGGCTGTTTCCGCGCTCAACATCTACGCCACGATCTTCCATGTCGACGGCTCCGAGTCGATGACCACCTATTACAATAGTTCATTGGAACTCGGCTTTGGCGAGACCGGTAGTAAGTCTGGAACAGGTGGTGGCGCCAATGGCTTCAGCTTTGTAGCCGGGCTTAACCCCGGTGAACGCGCGGAACTTGTGTTTGAGATGTCAGCGATCTCCAACGCCTGGCATTCGGACCCCGAGGCTCTCGAACAGCCGTCGACCGTGCCTCTCCCAGCTGGTTTCATCCTGCTTCCCGGCGCGCTCGGAATGCTCTTTGGTGTCCGCAAAAGGAGTGACCGCCGCCGCCGACGCAAAGGCTCTCGTTGCTCTATCGAGAATGGCCTCCCTCCCCGAACACAATTGGACCGGCGCGGTCCGGATCATGTCCGCCCCTACCCCTGCTTTACCGAGAAGTGATTAAATGACTTACGATACCCTCAAATCTCGCGTTCGCGGGAGCGTCATCACTCAATTCGATCCGGACTACGCGACCTCCCGGGACGCGCTAACCTGGAATGGCCGTAAACCCATCTCTTCTGTCTGCATAATTGTGCGTGCACAGGATGCCCGAGACGTTCAAGAAGCGGTCCGCTTCGCGGCCGAGTATGGGCTAAACGTCTCAGCGCGCGGCGGCGGACACCAGTTTTCGGGTATCGCCGCCCGGGCTGACATGGTGATCGACCTCGCCGCCCTTGACCGGATGCGCATCGACGCAAGCTCGCGCACAGCAATCCTTGAACCCGCGGTCACCAATGTCCGTCTAGCAACAGCCCTTGAGCGGAAAGGGCTTGGTTTTCCAGTCGGTCATTGCGGTGATGTAACGGTCAGCGGCTACCTGCTTGGTGGCGGCATTGGCTGGAACTCCAATGCCTGGGGAGTTGCTTGCTTCTCGGTCGTCTCTGTCGACGTGGTCCTCGCCGACGGTCAGCTTGTGACCGCTACGGAGAATGATCATCCCGATATCTTTTGGGCAGCCCGAGGGGCCGGCCCTGAATTCTTCGGGATCGTCGTTTCCTACCAGATCCGTCTTTACGACGCACCAAAAGCTGCGACTTCGCTGGTCCGGGTCTATGGCGCTCAATCGATGGCAAAGGTCAGCGAGTGGGCCGAAAGTGCCATTGCGCGCGCACCGGAATCGGTTGAGTTCACGGTCAAGATTGGCGCTTCTCCCATTGGACCCGTGATGGCAGCCATCGCGAACGTATTCGTGTCGGACGCACGTCAAGCCGCGGCACTCGGAGCAGACCTCTGGCGAGACGCTCCCGACGGAGCGCTCGAAGTCGTCGGCCCGATGCAGACACCAATCTCCTCGCTTTACGGGATGACCGGCCCCTCCGCCCCCAGAGGGAGCCGATATGGTGTCGATTGCGTCTGGTCCAATGTTGGCTTTGCGGAGTCGCTAGCCATGATGCTACGTGCGGTGGAACTGGCTCCATCTCCTAACAGCTTTGCGCTCTGCGCATTGCGGTCCAACGCTCGTCCATCTCCCGACACCGCCGCTTTCTCGCGCGAAGGCCGAGTCTTCTCAACGATCTATGGCATCTGGGAGGACGAAGCCCAAGATGACGCGAACCTCGAGTGGCTGCGGCTATCGATCGACAGATGCCAGCCATTTGCTACTGGCACATACGTTGGAGAAAGCGATCTTGATCGTCCCGGCCAGAGCCTTCCGAGGCTCTCACCTGACGCGTTGGCTCGTCTAGCGCAGTTGACCGCGCGACACGATCCCTCGGGGCTGTTTTCGCCCACTCTGCCCACGCGTGACCTCTCGGCTGCGTAAGAAAATCACCCTGGCGCCTAAGCCGGGGCCCCTTCCATAGGAGTCATGAAATGAAACTGATCCATCCGGCCGTACTCGCGGCCATCTATTCACTTTCCACCCCGCTCAGTTCCGCTGCTGACACTGCGCAACTCGAGCGAGGCGCCTACCTTTCGGTCATCATGGATTGCGCTGGTTGCCATATGCCGCGCGACAGGGACGGCGCACCCATCTTCGAAGCCGGCCTTTCAGGTGGGACCATCGGATTTGAGCTCCCGGGGCTCGGGGTGTTCTGGGCTCCTAACCTTACCCCCGACGCGACCGGACTTGGTGACTGGAGCAAGGACGATATTGTGCAAGCAATTCGCTATGGTGAGCGCCCAGATGGACGTATCCTCGCACCAGTGATGCCGTGGCCTGCATATAGCCAGCTGACAGACGTGGATGTTGACGCGCTGGTTACCTTCCTGATGTCGATGGAACCCGTGGAAGCTCCACGATTTGGTCCTGAACATTCCGCAGAAGCTGTGTCCGCGCCCTTTTACCGGGTCGTGTCACCTGCGGATTGAACGGCCATCTCACAGTGTTTGATGTGAAGCCGAGACATTCGAACTATCAGACGCGGACTCCAAGGGGCGCAGTTCAGGATCATTGAAACATTCCGGCTATAAGACCTGAATGCGGAACAGCTCTCAAAGAATGGAGTTTACGTCTGGAGCCTCGCGCACATTGAGGCGCGAGGCTCCAGATTACAAATCGGCGGCGCTAATCTTTCTCAGACCGCCAGATCTTCCGGCGCAACGCCCGCGTCAATCTTGTCCTTGTACCATTGCGGCCGACGCCCCAGGCCAGACCATTCGTTCGCTGCATTGTCGGGGTCGCGGAACTTCACGGGAGATTTCGTCTTGGGAAGCTTTCCCTCGGTGAGGTCGCCGAGATCGAAGCCGTGCTCCGCGGCGGCGGCCCTGGCCGCATCCAGGGCGGCCTTGCGCTGGCGCGCATCCACGGTCTTCAGGGCCTTCTGCGCATCCTTGATCAGCGCTTCGAGCTCGTCCTTCGTCATCTTTTCCAGGTCTGCTGGGGTCATCAGTATTGGCCTTTGGTGCGAGTGGTGTTTCGGGGAACGGAAGCCCCATTCGGTAATGCAATTCCGCTCCATGACTCATACGCAGTCCTCACGCAACTGGATTGCTAATTCCCAATCCGATGCAGCTTGTTTCCGCTGACCCTTGTGGCTTTTTCTATCCAATTCCGACTTTGCGCAGAAAAAGGGTCCCCCTCCGGTTTCCACCAAAAGGCAAAAAACTGGCGACCCTCCCCCTCCCCTTTGAGGGCGCCGGGACGGAATGAGAGCGGGGCTCCCGTCCTCCCGGCATTCCGCCTGCCCTACTCTTCCGCCTGCCAGCCGACAGGCGTGTCCCCGTAATGCACCGCCGCTGTCTTTGGCTTATGCGTGGGTCCGACCATGCGATCGAGGGCATGGCCGAGGGCGGTGGAGGCGGCCCCAACGGTCCGGCCATTCACCGACCAGCCGTGGGCGCGCAGGACATCGCTGATGGTCTTGTCCCCGATGCAGACCATGTCGACGAGGGCGCGGTCGGGGATGGCCGAGCGGGTGCCCCGGTCCGAGGGCCGGACGCGACGGACCTCCAGCGCGATGCCGGGTCCGATCTTCTTCAGCAGGCGATCGATCTCCTGCCGGTCCTGCATGAGCGCATCGATGAAGGCCCCGCTCTGCCCGGTGCCGCCCGTGCGCGTGCGGGTGAAGGAGGAGCCACGGATACCGGCGGAGGCGTGGCGCTCCACGAGGTCGCGGTAGTGTCGCCCCATGGCCACCTGTGTCTCGGTGAAGGGCGCGGGCTTCTTCCGCTTGGCCGCCGCCACCCGCATGACATCGAAGGCATCGGCATGGCGCAGCGCCGCTCGCCCGAGGTAGCCTGCGTCCTTGGCCACGTAGCCGTCCCGGCCGTCGGGGTAGAGCTTCTGCGGGCGCACCACCTGGTAGGCGCCCCGCGCCGGCGCCTCGGGGATCTCCGGGCCACAGTCGTCGGGCACCGCACCGCGGGCCTTCACCGCCCCGATCCGCGCCGCCTCCGCCGCCGCCTGCGCCCGCGCCCGCTCCCGGGCCTCCCGGAACCCCTTGGGGTCGTGGTAGCTCATGCCTCGCTCTCCTTCTGTTCTGCTGTCGCCTGTTCTGTCTCGTCCTGCTCACTCGCAGCCCGTGCCGCCTCGCCCTCGTCCACCAGCCGGGAGACCCGGTCACGCTCGGCGAGGTAGACCCGCCGCCAGCCGAGCTCGGAGGGGGAGGCCACCTCCCGAGCCATGCGGTCCTCGACTAGGCGCAGCTTGTCCCGGTTGGCCTCCGCCTCCCGCCGGATCATCAGCCCCACCCGCGAGGGCGGCACCTTGTAGCGCTGGAAGTAGCGGTAGCTCTCCACCAGCGTGCCCTCCGCCCGCGCCTGCGGCCCGGCCCGCGAGCGGAACCAGCGCAGCAGCCCCTCGAGCTCCTCGATCGGGCGCGGCTCGATCGCCTCCGCGTGCCCGATCACCATCGCCTTGCTCGGCCAGATGTCGTGGTCCTTGCCCTGCCCCTTCGGCAGCAACAGGTCCCGGAGCGCGCGCAGCCCGTCATCGGAGAGATAGGCGAGGTGATCGCAGAGGCTCGCGAGCTCCGCCTCCTGCTTCTCCACCGTCACCCCGCGCGCCCGCCGGAACCCCGCCTCCTGCAGCGGGGTCACCAGCAAGCGGCGCACCCGTCCCCGCTTGCTCTCGGGTCGCTCACCGCCATAGGGGCTGGCGTTCATCCCTGCCCCGCTCTCCGTCGGCGCTGTCCTTTCCATCCCGGGTACTGGTCTCAACACCTGTCTCCCTTTCTCAGCCTGTTGGTTCCCCTGCCTCATCCCTGCCCTCCGGTCGGACTTATCCCCAGCGTCCGGGGCGGTTCCGCCCCCGGACGGGGTCCTGTCCTTTTCCTTGTCATTTCGT
>NZ_QEHM01000018.1 GCF_003116585.1 Albibacillus kandeliae | reverse complement strand
TTCAGGATCTGCAGCTTCAGCCGCTCGTAGCGCTTGCGCTCGCGCGCCATCTCGGTGGCCTCGATGTAGCGCTGCCGCCGCCCGAGCGCCTTCACCGACATCTCCTGCACCACCGGGTGTGCCCAACGGATCTCGCCGGCGCAGTTGCAGAGCTCCCACTTGTGCAGCGGCGTGATCTCGCGCTTCAGCAGGCTCTGCCAATGCGCCAGGTCCAGCCCCAGCAGCCGCGACAGCAGACGGTCATCGGTCGGCAGGGTCCCGACCGGCGCCTCGTTCTGGGCCACCATGAAGAGGTCGAAGCCGTAGGCGCGCACCTCCGGGTCCGCCAGCAGGCGGAAGCTGCTGGTGAGCCAGCGGTTGTGGTGGAACTCGACGAAGTAGTGGCTCTCGAGCCGCTCGCCGGGCTCGATCGGGTAATCCGGGATCGTGCCGATATCGACCGCGCGCAGCGTGGCCTTCGGCGCCTCGTTCTGGGCCGGGCCTGCGCGCTCGGGGCTCTCCGTCGACCCGGCCATCACTGGAGACCCCGGCTCAGCACCAGGTCATCGACCCCCTCGAAGGCCACCGCGCTGGCGATATGACTCGCGCGCGCGAAGTCCCAGCTGATGCGGGTGAAGCCGTGGGCGCCGCGAAGTGTAGCCTTCGCATCGCTGGCAAATTGGCGTTCAGCCATCCACGCCCGGAGGCCACCGTCAGCCGGGCCGGGGTCGGCAGGGATAGCACTCGGTCGATCGGCCAGGGCTCCCAGTGTCAAAGGCGCTGGCGCAAGTAAAGCTTCAGCCCTAACCCGCCTGATCTCTTCCGAACCCGTACACGGGGCGATCAGCAGGGTGATGGTCTCCGCGGCGCGCAGGCCGAGGCAGAGGCGAATGTCATCTCCGACCCGCGCATGGGGGAACGGGCTGTTGGGCCAGACCACCGCGGTGATCTCGCCCGCGAGGATCGCGCCCACGAGGTTCGGCTGCACGGCATAGGCAATCATCCTTCAGCGCTCCCGGCCCCCGCCTCGTCCCAGGGCATCGCCGGCAGCGTCACCCATTCGCTCGAGGCTACCAGGCTCGAGTGGCTGATCGCCGTCGGAACCCGCACCGAGACCCGGCCCGGCTGTGCACCCGCCACGCGCGGGAACTGCGCCCGCCCGAGCGAGGACTTGGCGATCACCGCGGTCCCCGGCGCCTGGCAGAGCGGCTTCCTCAGCGGCGGGCGCCCCAGCAGGTCGATCTCATCGGCCATAAACGGGGCTCCCGGTGCGGAACAGGTATTCTAAGACGATTGCGGGACGCGCGCCCTGCCCCGGTACCATCACGCGGCCCTCTGCACGGCATCGGCGAAGAAGGCCGGGGCCTCCGGGTCGGTCAGCAGGACCAGCAGCGCGATATGGCTCGCGGGCGCGGTCACCGCGCCCCACCAGTTCAGCGCGGTCTGGAAGCTCACGTCACAGAACAGCGCCACCTCCCGCGGGCTCGCAAAGCGCGCATGGAAGTAGGCCGACCAGAGTTCAGCCGCCTGCACCTTCAGCCCGTAGGGCTCAAACCGGTTAGAGCAAGACCTTTGCGACCCGCCCTGCGCAGCCTCCCCGCATGGAACCGCATTGTTCACGATCAGCGTCAGTCGAGGCCGCATCATGCCGCAGCCTCCGTCGTCTCTCCGCGCCCAGCCTCGGGCGGCGGGTTCTTCGCCATGTAGGTCCGGATCTTGTCGAGCGTCCGTTGCGTCGGGCTGCTCTCATCGCGCTCCCAGCGCGCCCAGGTCAGGCCGCCCCCGGCGCCCGCCTTCTGAACGATCGTCGAGGGCTTCACCCCCACCCCTGCCGCGTAAGCGCGGACTTCTGCCATGAACTGCTCCATGAGCACTTGATAGATACGTTGTTCTACTCAGGTCAAGATAAATATATCGATACAGTAGATACATCTATCGGTGCAGGATTAGGTCATGAGTGACAACGAAATCACTGAACCATTCCTGCTAAGGCTCCGGGCCGCCATCGAGGCCGACCCGAACCTCAACGTCTCGAACCTCGCGGTCAAAGCCGGCCTGGGGAACAGCGCCATTCGCCTGATGTTCAGCCGCAACACCAGCCCGAGGGTCGCGACAATGCGCAAGATCTGCGCCGCCCTGGGGACGACGCTGGAAGAGTTCATGAGTAACGCCCAGACCGAAGACGAGAAAGAAATCGTCCGTCTATTAGGTCAGCTACCCGAGCACCTGCGCCAGCAGCTTCTGGGGTATGGGCGAGGTCTTGTTGCTGCGTCTGATCACGATCAGCCAGAAGACGACGGAAAAAGTTAACGATCTCGCGATCTGACATTGGCGACCCTCCTCCCAACACCCATCCGAACGGGGGGCCACCAATCAGGCATTTTCCCAGCGTCAATGCAAAAGAAAAATCCCCTTCATCCACGTAAAAGTTCGACGCGACGGAAGAGCGCAAGCAACCGGGCCAAAGACTGGGGCGCCCAACACCTCAGTAAACCTTTCAACGCCAAGAGCGAGGTCTAAAGTTCGATTCAGCCTCTACGCGCGGCTTACTTCAAATCGATGTAAATATCTACTTTTTCGTTGACATAGATATTTTGAACTATAATGTAATCTTCCATCAACCTGATGGAGGATTGAATGCAAGACGACAGGAAAGCGGTGCTGAGCGATGCGCGTCACGTGGCGCTCACGCCCGAGGACTACCTCGATGACCCGGCCCAGTTCGTGGCCGCCTGGGCCGCCATGAAGGCCGGGCGCGGACAGGGCTTCGACCCGGCCCGGCTGCGGCCCATGCACATCATCGTCCCGCCCGGACCCGCACCGGAGCCCACCGAGCAGACCCTCGAGCGGACGGGTCACAAGATCCGCGCCGTGATCGAGGCCCGGGGCTACGCGGTCCGGCGTGACGATGCCGCCTGAGGGAATGCGTGGTGATCTTGGCACTCGGTATGTTTGTCCGCGCGGTCCGCCCGCGCCTGCCCCACCCCGATGATCGAACGGGAGATACCGGCACGAGGATGGCCGGTGTCTTCCTTGGGACGGGTCCGCGCCCCGTCTTGCAATTGGCGCGGACCCCGCGCGGGCAGGCCAATCCTCCCCCGAAGCCCTGCCCGCGCTTCAACTCCCGGAGGCGTTCCCATGACAAAGGCCCTGCATGACTTCCCGGCCGATCGCGAGACTGGCGCCACCGACTGGGAGGACAAGGGCGTGCCGGATCACCCTGCGCCCCTGCCCGACGACATGCACATGGCGCTCTCCGAGGAGCTCGCGCACCTCGACGCCATCGCGGCGCTGCGTCCCTTCGTCTGGGCCGGCATCGCCACCATCATCTTCTGGGTCGTGCTGCTGCTCGCGCTGCTGCTGACCTGATCCCCTTTCCGCCCGGGGCGCGGCGCTGGCTGCCACTCACGATGTTCGCCGCGCCCCAAGAGTGACTGACCCGCCCTGCGGCCCTGCAGGCTATCCCGGAGACATCCCATGTTCGATGATACCGCCCCCCGCATGAAGGAGACCGAGGCCGACCGCGCCGTCCGCGACAAGGTCGAGCAGGCCACGGCCGACCGGCTCCGGTCCTTCGTCGAGCGTATCGAGCAGGAGAAGGCGGAGATCGCCGGGCAGATCAAGGAGGTCTACGCCGAGCTCAAGGCCGAAGGCTTCAATGCCCCGGCCCTCCGCGCCCTCGTCAAGCGTCGAAAGCAGGACCCCGACACGCTCGCAGAGCACGAGGCCGTCCTCGAGCTCTACATGACCGCCCTCGGGATGGGCTGAGCCCCTCGCCCACCCACACAACGCACCACGGAAGCATCAGGACCCATGCCAGCACGCAAGTATTCCGATACCCTGCTCGATCGCGCCGCCGCCATGCGGGATGAGGGCCATTCCTACACGGCCATCTCGCACCGCCTCGGGATCTCCTACGGGGCCGTCTACTGGCATTGCCTGCGGCTCGGTGCCGACAGCCCCCGCGCGCAGCGAAGCCGGGAGCACGCGCCGGGACCAAGGGTTGTCTCCCGCGGCAACCACCAGGTCCGCCGCTTCACCGAGGACGAAGACCGTCGCCTGCTGGCGATGGAGCTCGACGGCGAAACCGTCTCCGCCATAGCACGCGCGCTCGGCCGAAAGCCCGACTCCATAACCGGGCGCCTCATGACCCTCGCAAGGCGCGAAGCACGAAGGGAGGTCAAGGGATGATTGCAAACAATCAGCTGCTGGCCAGAGAAGCGACAGCGGCTAAGATGTTAGACATGACAGTCAATGATTTTCGAGAACTCGTTGCATCCGGCTGCCTCCCCAAACCCCTTCGGATCGGAGGCAGGCATGATCGCTGGTCAGTTGAACATCTGAAAGCGATCAGTACCGGCACAATCCTGGATGACAAGTTTGAATGGTAACTAAGAGCACAAAACCCTATCTCGTTCGTATACACCGAAACGGCAAAGACTATTGGTATTTTCGAAAAGGTAATACTCGCATCCGATTGCCAGACGATCCGGATAGCGCGGAGTTTGACCGAGCATACTGGGAGATTCGCTCAGGCCAGAAAAGCACGCCCTGCCGAACCTCATTTGACGCCCTAATTGTCAGCTTCTATCAGTCACCACGATTTCAAGGCCTGAAGGCTACTACACGCGCAGAGTACCGCCGCACGATCGAACTCATTCGCGAGAAAAATGGCAGCAGAGATTTTACAAAGCTCCGCCGTAAGGATGTCATCGCCGCGCGAGACAGCTATGCTCATCAGTGGCGCAAAGCCAACGCAATGGTCGAACAACTTTCAATCCTCGCACGCCATGCGATCGACTTGGAATGGATAGCGACTAACCCCGCGCAAGGAGTCGAGAAACTAAAGGGGGGCAGCTATGAAGCCTGGCCGCAGTCCAAACTGGCCGCTTACGAGCAGCACTGCCTGGAATACGGTCTAAGGTTCGAGCGAACCATCTACGAACTATGCATAGGCACAGGCCAGCGGATCGGGGACGTCGTCTCGATGGAGTGGGCACAGTTCAAAAGCGGCTATATGGAAGTGGTACAGGAGAAGACTGGAGCACGCTTGTCCGTGTATTGCCCCGACAGGCTACTTCAGTATCTCGCGACGCTCCCCAAATCGGGGAAGCACATTCTCGCAAAGAACCTCACCCAACACATCAGTAAGCGTAGAGCCCAAGCGCTCGTGGCCAACGTCCGCAAGCACATCAAAGCAGATGACTTCGTTATCCACGGCTGGCGCTATACCGCTGCGAAAGAGCTTGCCGAAGCCGGGTGCAGCGACTCAGAGATCCAGGCAGTAACCGGTCACAAGTCTCTTGATATGGTTAAGAAGTACCGACAGCAGGCGAGGCAACGTGAACTATCTAAGTCCGCTCAACAGAGACGGAACAGAACAAAAACAGAATGAGAACATCAAATCGAGTGTAAAACGAACTGTAAAACTTCAGAATGCTCCGCTAGAAAACCAGCCACAGTTTCAGCAATTTCTTTTGAAAAATCAGTATGGTGCGGGTGAAGGGACTTGAACCCCCAAGCCTTGCGGCGCCAGAACCTAAATCTGGTGCGTCTACCAATTCCGCCACACCCGCACGAGCCCGCCGGCCGGGGCCTGCGCGCCGGAGCCTCATAGCAAAGGTTAATTTCGGATGCGAGCGGAAAACGGCGCCCCCGCGCGGGACGTGGCGGCGTCGCGCCTCAGATCCCGAGCGCGCGGAAGACGGCCGGCAGCTGCTCGGGCAGGTCCTCGGCGATCAGCCCGGGGCCGAACGTCAGCGCGCATTCCACGTGCAGCCAGGCCCCCGTCTGTGCCGCATCCATCGGCGACAGCCCGCGCGCCAGCAGGCCGGTGATGAACCCGGCCAGCACGTCGCCCGAGCCCGCCGTGGCGAGCCAGGGCGCGGCGCGGTCGTAGTGGGCGGAATTCACCACACAGGCGCCGAGCGGCGATGCAATCACCGTATCCGCGCCCTTGTAGAGCACGACGCACCCGGCCCGCTCCGCCGCCGCGCGCGTGGCGTCGTCCTTGGAATAGGCCGGGCCGCGGGTCGGTGTCTCGGCCAACCGGGCCGCAATTTCGGGAAACAGCCGCGCGAATTCGCCGCCGTGAGGTGTCAGCACGCATTTGTCATGCAGCAGGTCAAAGAGAACCTCGGGGGCCTCGGCAAAGGCGGTCAGCGCATCCGCATCCAGCACCACGGCGGGCCTGTGCGCGGCCGACAGGGCCGTCTCCACCAGCTCCCCCGCCCGGTCGACACCAAGCCCCGGCCCAAGGCACAGAGCGTTCAGGCGCGCGTCCTGCAACGCCCCTGCCAGCGCCTCGGCACCATCGATCCGCCGCAGCATCAGCGCGCTGATCTGCGCCGCCACCTCCATCTGCGCACTGCCCGGAACCCCGAGCGTGACCAACCCCGCCCCGATCCGCAACGCCCCCCGCGCGGCGAGTCGGGCAGCACCGGTCTTGCCGGAACCACCGGTCAGGATGAGGGCGTGGCCCTCGGAGTACTTGTGTCCGCCGGCGATCTTACCGAGCCGCCCAAGTGTCCGGGCATCTACCATTTGCACCACACCCGGCTCTGGACATTCAAGGCCGATGTCCTTCACCGCCACCCTGCGGCACCATTCGGGACCATCAGCCAACCGGTGCCCCAGCTTCTCGGCATGAAACGTTACCGTGAGGTCGGCGGGTATCACGGCGTCCGGGTCCGCGCCGAGGACGCGGCCCGAGTCCGAGCATAGCCCCGACGGCAGATCGACCGCGACGATCCAGCCCTTCACGGGCTCCTCCCGGTCATTCAGGGCCGCCGCGATGGCGACCAGTTCTTCCGGCAGGGGCCGGGACAAGCCAGTCCCGAATGCGGCGTCGACAAACAGGTCGAGGTCTGGCTGATCCGCGTCGAAACCTGGAAATTTAAGGAGTCGTTCCAGGCTCCGGGCATCACCCACCTCCCCGATCGCGCACCACCGCTCGTAATTCGCTCGCGCGTCCGGCGCCAGCTTCTCCGCCTCCCCGTAGAGGTAGACATCGACAAGCCAGCCATGTTCCTCGGCCAGCAGCCGCGCCACCACGAATCCGTCGCCGCCATTGTTCCCCGGCCCGCAAAGAACCAGCGCACGGAACGCGCCCTGCGCCAAAGCGGGCCATGCCTCGAAAACCGCCTCGACGACACCCCGCCCCGCGCGCTCCATCAGGTCGAGCCCCGTGACCTCGCCGCCCTCGATGGCCGCCTGTTCGATGGCCCGCATCTGCGCGGCCGTCAGCAACTCCACCCGGCGCACCTCCGCCGATTCAAAACTGCATGTTTGTTAATCACTGAGCACAAAATATAATCGCTCCGAGACATTCCTTCTGGACCTTGTCACAGGGTTAATCCTATCCGATTGTGACCGCCAAGCAGAAATGATCTGACCCGAGCCAAACACGGTTGCGAGGAGCCCCCATGAAAAAGATCGAAGCCATCATCAAGCCGTTCAAGCTGGACGAGGTGAAGGAAGCGCTGCAGGACGTGGGCGTCCAGGGGCTTTCCGTGATCGAGGTGAAGGGCTTCGGACGCCAGAAGGGCCATACCGAGCTCTATCGCGGCGCCGAGTACGTGGTGGATTTCCTGCCCAAGGTGAAGATCGAGGTCGTGCTGGATGACGACCAGGTCGACGGCGCCATCGAGGCCATCATCGCGGCGGCCAAGACCGACAAGATCGGCGACGGCAAGATCTTCGTCACCTCCGTCGAACAGACCATCCGCATCCGTACCGGCGAGACCGGCTCGGACGCGCTTTAAGACCAATTTCCAAAAACAAGGGGAACAAAGGGAATGAGCATCAAAGCAGTTCTCAAGACCATCAAGGATGAGGAAGTCGAATACGTCGACATCCGCTTTACCGACCCGCGCGGCAAGCTGCAGCACGTGACCGTGCTGGCGGACCAGGTCGATGAGGACTTCCTCGAAGAAGGCTTCATGTTCGACGGTTCGTCCATCGCCGGCTGGAAGTCGATCGAAGCTTCCGACATGAAGCTGATGCCCGACACCGAGAGCATCTACGTCGATCCCTTCTACGCCGAGAAGACCCTCTGCATTCACTGCTCCGTCGTCGAGCCCGACACCGGCGAACCCTACGAGCGCGACCCGCGCGGCACCGCCGCCAAGGCCGAAGCCTACCTGAAGGCCTCGGGCATCGGCGACGCGGCCTACATGGGCCCGGAAGCGGAATTCTTCCTCTTCGACAACGTCAAGTTCTCGAACACCATCAACAAGGTGTCCTACGAAGTTGACGCGACCGACGCGTCCTGGAACAGCGACACCGACTACGAGATGGGCAACATGGGCCACCGCCCGGGCCTCAAGGGCGGTTACTTCCCGGTCAACCCGACCGACGAAGCCCAGGACCTGCGCTCGGAAATGCTCTCGACCATGAAGCGCCTCGGCATGAAGGTCGACAAGCACCACCACGAAGTGGCGTCGTGCCAGCACGAACTCGGCCTGATCTTCGACACGCTGACCAAGCAGGCGGACGAGCTTCAGAAGTACAAGTACGTGATCCACAACGTCGCGCACGCCTACGGCAAATCGGCCACCTTCATGCCGAAGCCGATCTACGGCGACAACGGCTCGGGCATGCACGTGAACATGTCGATCTGGAAGGACGGCAAGCCGCTCTTCGCAGGCGACAAATACGCCGACCTCAGCCAGGAAGCGCTCTACTACATCGGCGGCATCCTCAAGCACGCCAAGGCCCTGAACGCCTTCACCAACCCCGGCACCAACAGCTACAAGCGCCTGGTTCCCGGCTTCGAAGCCCCCGTTCTGCGCGCCTACTCCGCCCGCAACCGCTCGGGCTGCGTGCGTATTCCGTGGACCGAGTCGCCGAAGGCCAAGCGCGTCGAAGCCCGTTTCCCCGATCCGTCCTCGAACCCCTACCTGGCGTTCGCGGCACTCCTGATGGCCGGCCTAGACGGCATCAAGAACAAGATCGATCCGGGCGAAGCCATGGACAAGAACCTGTACGACCTGCCCGCCGAAGAGCTGGCCGGCATCCCGACCGTCTGCGGCTCGCTCCGCGAGGCGCTGGAAGAGCTGCAGGCCGACATGGACTTCCTGCTGGCCGGTGACGTGTTCACCAAGGACCAGATCGAAGGCTACATCGAGCTGAAGATGGAAGAAGTGCTGAAGTACGAAACCACCCCCCACCCGGTGGAATTCGGAATGTACTACAGCTGCTGATCCGGCTTTTGCCGATCACCGGTTACGGGGGCGCCCTTCGGGGCGCCCCTTTTTCCTTTGCCCCCGCCTCCGCCTTCTTTGGGTTTCAAATATCCCGGGGAGCGCGTGGGGCCGGCCCCTCGCAGCCACGCCACCAGCCCGCGCCAAATCCTCTTCCCATTTCGCCACATCCAAGGCAGGCTGGCGCCATGCTCGAACTCAGACCCAACTGCGAAATCTGCGACCGCGACCTGCCGCCCCAGTCGGGCGAGGCGCGGATCTGCACCTACGAATGCACCTATTGTGCGGATTGCGCCGAGTCGGTGCTGCATGGGGTCTGCCAGAACTGCGGCGGCAACCTCGTTCCCCGCCCGATCCGGCCCCGGCAGGACTGGCGCCCGGGCACCGGGCTCGGGTTCCACCCGGCCGGAACCACGCGGCGTCACGGCAAGTGGAGCGAGGCCGAGCGCAACGCCCTCGTCGCCAAGCTCTGCGCGGTCCCGCCGGATCAGCGCTAGGCGCCCCGCCCCTCAGCGCGCCTTCAATGGCCGGATCAGTCGGCCCCGATGCCCGGCAGGGCGTCCAGTGCCGCGCGTGTCACGGTGCTGCCCCCGATACCGGTAAAGCCCACGCCCGCCTCGGGCTGGCACGCCGTGAGCGCCATCAGGGCGGCCAGGACCATCGCTGTCTTGATCATGTCGTCAGTATCTCCAAAGGCCCCCCGGTCAGGCACAAAGCCTATGACAGGCCCCGCCACGCCGCCAAGTCCAGCCGCATCAGGACGGCCGGAAAGGTGATGCCCGGCTGCAACGCCATCTCGACCTCTCCTTCCGCACGGAACCCGACCGAGGCGTAGAAGGGCACGGCGTTCCGCGTCGCGAGGCACTCGAAGGCGCGGATGCCCTCGGCCCCGGCAGTGGTGCGAATCCGCTCCAGCAGGGCGCGCCCCACGCCCCGCCGCACCACCTCGGGCGCGGTCGCAACATCGCGGATGTGGGCAAGCCCGGGGCGGCCCCGGTCGGGGCTCCAGCCGCCGACGCCCAACAGGCGGCCTTCACCCTCCGCCGCGAAATAGCGCCCCGAGGCCAGCAGAGCCGGCTGGGCGCGCGCGATCAGCGGCAGGGCGGTCACCCTCACCGAGGGCGGATAGGCGTCCTTCAGCAGCCGCGGAAAGGCCCGCGCCAGCAGCGCGTCGACCTCCGCGAGATCGGCTGGTGTGGTCGGGCGAACCGAGATCTCCATCGCCCCTGCCTTTCGTCAGTGCAAACGACGAAAGGGGCCACGCCGATGGCGTGGCCCCGAATGTCTCAACCCGTCGAAGGTCGGCTTACTTGATCTTGCCTTCCTTGTACTCGACGTGCTTGCGGGCAACCGGGTCGTACTTACGGACCGTCATTTTCTCGGTCATGGTACGCGCGTTCTTCTTGGTGACATAGAAGTGGCCCGTGCCCGCGGACGAGTTCAGGCGGATCTTGATGGTGGTCGGCTTGGCCATTGTGGGTCTCCTGCGCCGGAGGCCAGGCGCCCCCGTGAAATCTCATGAGCGTTGCCTTTTACCCATGCCGGCGCCCGAGTCAACCGGTTCGATGAAGGAAATGCAACGCGAGCCGTTCCCCCCGCCCCGGCCCCCGAGCCGGGGCCCCGCACCAGACGCACAACACGGCCCCGGGTCAAGCCCGGGGCGTAAACAAGATCACCCCACCCCGGCCCCCGAGCCGGGGCCCCGCACCAGACGCGCAACAAGGCCCCGCGGCAAGCCCCAGGCGGAGCCCAAATCACCCCGCCCCGGCCCCCGAGCCGGGGCCCCGCACCAGACGCGCAACAAGGCCCCGCGGCAAGCCCCAGGCGGAGCCCAAATCACCCCGCCCCGGCCCCCGCGCCGGGGCCCCGAACCAACTGCGCAACATGCCCCCAAGGAAACCCCGGGGGCGAGCAACATCCTTCCGGCTCAGGCCGGTACGATCTTGCCCGGGTTCATGATGTTGTCGGGATCGAGCGCCGCCTTGATCGCCGCCATGTACTTGACGGCAGGCCCGAGCTCGCGCTCGAGGTAGGGCCGCTTGCCCTGACCGATGCCATGCTCGCCGGTGCAGGTCCCGTCCATCGAGATGGCGAGGTCGTTCAACCAGCTCACGTATTCCTCGGCGCGGGCCACCTCGTCCGGATTCGACGTGTCGATCAGCGGCAGGGTGTGGAAGTTGCCGTCGCCCACGTGGCCGACCACGGGCGAGAGCAGCCCCAGTTCCTCGGCCTTGGCCTGCGCCGCGACGACGCATTCCGCCAGCCGCGAGATCGGCACGCAGACGTCGGTCGAGAAGCCGATGGCGCCGGGACGCAGCTGGTGGGTGGCAAAGTACATCTCGTGCCGCGCCTTCCACAGGCGGTTGCGCTCTTCCGTGCTGGTGGTCATCTCGAACCCGTTGCCGCCGAAATCCTCGGCGATGGCGCCAAAGGTCTCCGCCTGTTCGACCACGCCCGCCTCCGAGCCGTGGAATTCCAGCAGCAGCAGCGGTGTCACCGGCAGGTCGAGCTTGGCATAGGCGTTCGCGGCCTTGACCGAGAGTTCGTCCAACAGCTCGATCCGGGCCACTGGCACGCCGTACTGGATCGTCGTCATCACCGCCTGGCAGGCGGCGTCCACGCTCGGGAACGAACAGCGGGCCGAACTGATCGCCTCGGGAATGCCCTGCAGTCGCAGGGTGATCTCGGTGATCACCGCCAGCGTGCCCTCCGAGCCCACCAGCAGGCGGGTCAGGTCGTACCCGGCCGAGGACTTCTTGGCGCGCTGCGCGGTGCGGATGATGGTGCCGTCGGCCATCACGGCCTCCAGCGCCAGCACGTTGTCCTTCATGGTGCCGTAGCGCACCGCGTTGGTGCCGCTGGCCCGCGTCGCGGTCATGCCGCCGATCGAGGCATTGGCGCCCGGATCAATCGGAAAGAACAGGCCCTGGTCCCGCAGGAAGGTGTTCAGCTGCTCGCGCGTCACCCCCGGCTGCACCACGCAGTCGAGGTCGCCCGCATGCACGGCGAGCACCTTGTTCATCTCGCTCATGTCGATGCAGACACCGCCGGCGGGCGCATTGATGTGCCCCTCCAGCGAGGTGCCGGTCCCGAAGGGAATCACCGGCACGCCGTATTCGGCGCAGACCTTGACGATTTCCGCGACTTCGTTGGTGTCATGGGCAAAAACCACCGCGTCGGGCGGCTGGTTCACGATCCAGGTGGTGGTGTGGGCATGCTGCTCCAGCATCGAGGGGCTGGTGTGAAAACGGTTCCCGAACCGTGCCTTCAGCACCTGCAAAGCCTTTGCGATTCCCGCCTCGTTGCGCGGCAGCGCGACAGCCTGAACCATGTCGTCCTCCTTCTCCGGGCGTCATTCGCCCAGTGCTATTCCCTCGCGCCTCGGATCCGCCCCGCCCTTCAGGACCTGGCCGATCTCAATCGCGTGCAGGCCCGAGTTCAACTCCTGCACCTTGGCTTGGTAGCCCATTGCCTCCAGCGGTTCCAGCATGTCCTCCAGCGGCGTGCCCGCCTCGAGGTCGAAGGTGCCGAACCTGTTCACCGCGTGACCCATGGCCACCGCCTGCTGCACGTTCATGCCCCAGTCCGCCCAGGCGATGATCGCCTGCGCCACATAGCCGATGATGCGGCTGCCCCCGGGCGACCCGATGGCCAGCACCGGGCGCTCGTCCCGCATCACGATGGTCGGCGCCATCGAGGACCGGGGGCGTTTGCCCGGCTCGACCCGGTTGGCGACGGGCAGGCCCTCGTCATGGGTAGCAAAGGAAAAGTCCGTCAGTTCGTTGTTGAGCAGGAACCCCCGCACCATCAGTCTGGAGCCGAAGGCGTTCTCGATGGTCGTCGTCATCGACAGCACGTTGCCCTCACCGTCGACGATGGTGATGTGCGAGGTCGAAGGAAACTCGATCGCCTGATCATCCCCCCAAAGCTCTGCGTGGTCCCACTCGGGCGTGCCCGGCGCCACCTCGGGCAGCGCGTCGTCCCCCTCCAGCAGCTTGGCCCGCTCGGCCAGGTAGGCAGGGTCGATCAGCCCCTCGGTCGGCATCGGGACATAGTCGCTGTCGGCCATGTAGCGGCCCCGGTCCGCAAAGGCGAGCCGCGAGGCATCGCCGATCCGCCGCCACGCCTCCGGTTCCTTCGGCCCAAGCGCGTTCAGCTCCGAATGCTCCAGCATCCCGAGGATTTGCCCCAGCGTCAGCGCCCCGGAGGACGGCGGCCCCATGCCGCAGACCTCGTAAGAGCGGTAGTCGGCGCAAACCGGCGGGCGCTCCTTCACGGCGTAGGTGGCGAAATCGAGCTCGGACAGCACGCCCGGATTACCTTCCGCCCCGCGTACCGCCTGCACGATATCGCGCGCGACATCGCCCGCGTAGAACGCGTCGGCCCCCTGCTCGGCCAGCAGCCTGAGCGTTTCGGCATAGGGCCGGTTGGTCAGCACCTGCCCGGCCTGGATGGGCGCGCCGCCCGGCAGGAAGTAGCTGGCCGTCGTCTCGAACCGGCCCAGCCGCTCGGCATCTCCCGCCACGGATTCCGCCAGTCGCGGCGAGACCTCGAAGCCCTCCTCCGCCAGCGTGATCGCGGGAGCGAAAAGATCACCCCACGCGGCCTTGCCCCAGCGCGCATGGGCCGCGCCCAGCAGCGCAGGCGTGCCCGGCGTGCCCACCGAGCGCCCGCCGACCACCGCGTCGAAGAACTGGAGCGGCTGGCCCTCGGCATCAAGGAACAGCTGCGGCGTTGCCTCCAGCGGCGCGGTCTCGCGCGCGTCCAGCGTCGTCATCTGCCCCGTGGCCGCGTCGTACCAGACCAGAAAGGCACCGCCGCCCAGCCCCGAGCTCTGCGGCTCCACCAGCCCCAGCACCAGCTGCGCCGCGATCATCGCGTCCGCCGCGCTGCCGCCCGCGCGCAGCACCTTCGCACCGGCCTCCACCGCCAGCGGGTTTGCCGCCGCGATCATCCAGTGATCGGCCTCCACCGGGCGCCCCTCGTCCTTGGCCGCAAGCGCCGCGGCAATCTCGGGAGATGCGGGGGCGACCGTGGTGGCGGTCGCGCCTTCCGGCTGCACCGTGTCCGCCGCCTGCTGCGCCACCGCCGCGCCCGCCAGAGCCCCGCCCAGCGCCAAACCGATCCAGAAATGCTTCATCTTGCGCCTCCCTTTCGGCGGCAAGTCTACCCCAAGCCGCCGCCGAGGCAATCCAGCGGGTAGCGCGCCAGCACCTCGTAGCGAACCCCCGCCGGATGCAGATCGGAGCGGAACAGCGCAAAGGACCGGACCACCAGAGCGGGCAGTCCCGCGCCCAGCCCCTGTTCCAGCAGATCGGGCAGCACGCCCTGCCCCTCGGGGCCGCGAAACCGCGCGAGCGTGACATGCGGCCGGTACTCTCCGCCCTGCAGCACCATCCCCGACCGCCGGGCCGCCCGGCTCACCGCCCGCTGCAGATCAAGCAGCGGCGCACTCGGCTCGGCGGCGGCATAGAGCAGGCGCGGTGCATCGCCGCCAAAACAACCGAGACCGTTAAGATTGACCGAAAAGGCAGGGCGCGTGATCTGTTCGAGCAGCCCGTGCAGGTCTTCCAGCCGTTCCTCGGGCTGGTCATCGAGAAAGGCGAGCGTCAGGTGCAGGTTCTCCTCGGCGACCGGCCGTCCCGACCGCAGGCGCGCCTGCACGCGCGCCAGCGCCGCCGCGACCTCGCCCGTCACCTCGACCGCTACAAAGGCGCGCATGGAAGCCTCCCGCACCACGCCAGCACGTTCCCGGAACGTCTTGCCAAAAGTCTCGACGAGACCTTTGCCGTCACAGCATCGACGGAACCACCTGATCCGGCGGCCGGTGCCCGTCCTCGAAGGTCTTGATGTTGATGATCACCTTCTCGCCCATCTCGATGCGCCCCTCGACCGTGGCCGAGCCCATGTGCGGCAGCATCACCACGTTGTCGAGTTCGCGCAGGCGCGGGTTGTTCTGGGTGCCATGCTCGTAGACGTCGAGCCCGGCGCCCGCAATCTCGCCCGCACGCAGCATCCGGGTCAGCGCGTTCTCGTCGATGACCTCCCCGCGCGAGGTGTTCACGATCACGCCGGTCGGCTTCATCAGCTTCAGGCGCCGCGCGTTCAACAGGTGAAAGGTCGAGGGCGTCGAAGGACAGTTGATCGAGATAATGTCCATCCGCGCCACCATTTGGTCGAGGCTTTCCCAATAGGTCGCCTCCAGCGCATCCTCGATCTCGCCGCGCAGCTTGCGGCGGTTGTGATAGTGCACCTGCATGCCAAAGGCCCGCGCCCGCAGCGCCACGGCCTGGCCGATCCGGCCCATGCCGAGAATCCCCAGCCGGCGCCCCGCGATGCGCCCGCCCAGCAGGGCGTTGGGCGACCAGCCCTGCCAGTCGCCGCGCTGCATCACCGCCAGCCCCTCGGGGATGCGACGCACCACCGCGAGGATCAGGGCAATGGCCATGTCCGCCGTATCGTCGGTCAGCACGCCGGGCGTGTTCGACACGAGGATGCCCCGCTGCCGCGCCGTGGCCACGTCGATATGATCGAACCCGGCGCCGTAGTTGGCGATCAGCTTCAGCCGGTCGCCCGCCTGCGCCAGCATCCGGTTGTCGATCCGGTCGGCGACGGTGGGCACCAGCACGTCGGCGCCCTGCATGGCCTCGACCAGTTCGTCGCGCGTCATCGGCGTATCGTCCTCGCGCAGCCGCACGTCGAACAACTCGCTCAACCGGGTTTCCACCTGGTCCGGCAACCGTCGCGTAACGACAACACTCAACCGCTCTCTTGGCACGCCTGCTCTCCCCATACTTTCAAGTCCCTGCGCCTTGTGGCATCAAAGCCTAGGATCAGGCGGGGCACAAGAACCCCGGACGGAAAATCCAGGTTGAATTTCCGCGGCCGGTCCGGTCGAGCGTAACGATGCACAGGCAGGCATTCGGTGACGAAATCACAAGGTTTCCTGCGCCCATTTGCGGCGTTCCTCCTGGCTCTGATGCTGGTTTCCCTCCCGCTGGCGCGGACGGCAGCCGCCGGTGATGTCCCCCCCGAGGACATCGAGGCCGAATCCGATATCGAGATCGACACCGAGGGCGAAGCGCCCCAGCCCGTGATGATCGACGCCCGGCACAGGCGCGGCCCGGTCACCAACCTGCCGCTGCCCCGCTACGTCTCGCTCAAGACCGACGAGGGCAACGTGCGGCGCGGCCCCTCGCTCACGCAAAAGATCGACTGGGTGTTCAAGCGCCGCGACATGCCGCTGGAAGTCACCGCCGAATACGGCCACTGGCGCCGCGTGCAGGACAGCGACGGCGCGGGCGGCTGGGTGCACTATGCCCTGCTCTCCGGCGTACGCACCGTGCTGGTGCAGGAAGACATGACACCGATCCGCGCCCGCCCCGATTCGAACGCCCCGGTGAACGCCGCGTTCGAGCTCGGCGTGATCGCCCGGCTCGGCACCTGCGAGCTGAGCTGGTGCAAGGTCAGCGCCGGCGGCTACAAGGGCTGGGTCGAGAAAAGCGCCCTCTGGGGCGTCGACGAGGACGAAATCCGCGAGTGATCCCGGCGTCTTAGACCGCACCACCTGCGCTGGGGCAGCTTTCTCCGCGCCCCCTCTGGTCTCTCCCGGCCTCCCGCGGCTAGTCTCCGCCGCGACTGAGTGATCAAAAGGGGACAGCCAACATGCAAGCCATCACCTACCGCAGCTTCGGCGCTGCCGACGAGGTTCTGACCCTCGAGCAGCTGGAAACGCCGCGCCCCGCGCCCGGCGAAGTGCTGGTGGACCTTGCATTCTCGGGCGTGAACCCCTCCGACGTAAAGGCCCGTGCCGGGGCCCGCGTCGGCGTGACCAAGCCGCCCTACCCCGTCATCATCCCGCACAGCGACGGCTCCGGCGTGATCTCGGCAGTGGGAGAAGGGGTCGACCCCGCGCGGCTGGGCCAGCGGGTCTGGATCTGGAACGGCCAGTGGCGCCGCGCCTACGGCACCGCCGCCACGCAGATCGCGCTGCCATCGGAACAGGCGGTGCGCCTGCCCGACACCACCGACTTCGAAACCGGCGCGGTGCTGGGCATTCCCGGCCTGACCGCGGCCTTCACCGTCTTCAGCTCGGGCGAGGTGGCGGGCAAGACCGTTCTGGTGCAGGGCGGGGCCGGAACGGTGGGCTACCTTGCCGTGCAACTGGCCAAGTGGGGCGGCGCCAGGGTGATCGCCACCGCCCGGGGCGCCGGTCTCGACCGCGCCTTCAACGCCGGGGCCGATGCCGTGGTGGACTATACCGCCGCCGACGCCGCCGAGCAGATCCTTGCCGCCAATGACGGCCGCCCGGTCGAGCGCATCGTCGAGGTGGAGTTCGGCGCCAATGCCGCGACCGATACCGCGGTGATCGCCGAGAACGGCCACATCTGCGCCTATGGCTCGGCCCGGGACATGACCCCGAGCCTCCCGTTCTACCACCTGATGTTCAAGGCGGTGACGCTCGAGCTGGCCCTGATCTACCTGCTGACCCCCGCACAGCGCGCCGCGACCGTGGCCCGCCTGACCCGGGCGCTGGAAGACAGCGCGCTCGCCTGCCCCATCGAACAGGTATACGGCCTTTCCGAGACCGCCGCCGCGCACCGCGCGGTCGAGGCCGGGAACCGCGCCGGTGCGATCCTCGTGGCCACCAGCTGACAGGTCGTCAGCGCTCGGCCATCCAGCTCGCGATCAGCCGGTGCTGGACACTGGCCTGCGCCGCCTGCCGGTAGAAACCGATCAGCTCGCGCAGCGGGTCAGCCATGCGCTCGAAGCCCGAGATGAAGGCGACGATCACCCCGACCTGCGTTTCGCCCTGCATCACGAGGTAGCCGCCCACCAGCAGCACGCTGGCCGGGCCCGAGGCGCTGAGCAGGTTCAGCAACGCCTTCAGCCCGTACTTCAGCAGGAGGTAGCGCATCCGGTTGCGGTAGATCTTCGGCAACAACTCCTGCGCCGCGTCCGGCCCCTCGCCCGCCTCCTCGCTCCCCATCAGCGAGATCTCGTCGCCCAGTTCGCGCACCAGCGTGACCCGCTTCTCGATCAGCCGGTTCAGCCGCCGCTGCAAGAGCGGCGTCAGCAGCACCTGCGGCAAAAGAAAGAACAGCGCGAACACCGCGATGCGCGGCTCGACGATCAGCATGTAACCGGTGATGCCCAGCAGCATCGCCACGTTGGCAAAGGCCTGCGAGATCGATTCCCCGACAAATCCCCCAAGGATCTCGACCTCGGTCCCGACGATCGAAACCGTCCGCCCCTGCCCGTTCTCCTCCGGCGTCAGGCTCTCGCCATAGAGCCGCAAGAGATGGCGGCGGGTGTAGAGGATGGCGCTCTCGCTCAGCCAGCCCTGGTAGAGGCGCAGCGCCAGCTTGCCGCCCTGATGCAAGGCCACCACCGCGACATAGGCGCCCCCGAACCACAGCAGCATGGGCATCTCCCCACTGCCGACCACCTCGTTGACGATCCGCCGCTGCAGCTCCAGCGGCACGAGGTTCACCAGGGCGATCAGCACGGCGCAGACGCAGACCCACACGTTGTGCCATCCGCTCATGCGCCAGACATACCCCATGAGGCTCGCCGCCGCGCTGTCATCGCCTGTCTTGCGCACGCGGTGCGGCGCCATCGGAAACTTGAATGTCATCACTCGCAAAGGGTCCGGACAAAATAAGGTCGTCCTGCACAAACTAGCGCGCTGCCACGGATTGCGAATCCCCACCGCGCTTGTGCTGCTGGCGGCCCTGCCCCATCATGCGCCAAGTCATTTCCAAACCGTCTCTTTCCCGATGCGCCTGCTGTTCCTTCTCGCCTGCCTCTGCCTCCCCCTTGCCTCGGTGGCACAGACCACCAGCGCCCCGGCCCCCTCCACGACCGGCGCCCAGCCCGACGGGAGCATCGCGGTCGAGGACAGCGCGGCCCAGGACGCCGCCATCGCCACGCGTCTGCGCGCCATCCTCGCGGGGCTCGAAGGCTACGACCATGTCACCGTGACGGTCGCCTCGGGCATCGTCACCCTGCGCGGCACCACGCTCGACAGCGCCTCGGCCACGCGGCTCAACGACATCGCCAGCCGGGTCGAGGGCGTGGTCGCCATCCGCAACGAACTGGCCGAGACGACCGACGTGGTCGAACGCCTGAACCCCGCGCTGCAGCGATTCCGCGGCCGTGTCCTTCAGTTCGTCGCCTTCCTGCCGCTGCTCTCCATCGCGCTCGCCGCCTTCGCGCTGATCTGCGCGCTCGGCTTCTGGATCGCGAGCTGGCGCAACCCGTGGGAACGCATCGCGCCCAACGCCTTCATTGCCGAGATCTACCGGCAGGTCCTGCGCATCGGCTTCGTGCTGGGCGGTGTCGTCGCGGCGCTGGATATCCTCGGGGCCACCGCCCTGCTCTCGACCATCCTCGGCGCCGCCGGGATCGTCGGGCTCGCCATCGGTTTCGCCGTCCGCGACACCGTCGAGAACTTCATCGCCTCCATCCTGCTGTCGATCCGCCAGCCCTTCCGCCCCAACGACACCGTCGAGATCGAGGGCGATCAGGGCAAGGTGGTCCGCCTGACCTCGCGCGCGACGATCCTGCTCAGCTACGACGGCAACCAGATTCGCATTCCCAACGCGACCGTGTTCAAGGCGCGCATCGTGAACTTCACCCGCAACGACGAACGCCGATTCCTCGTCGACCTCGGCGTCGCGCCCGACGCCGATCTCGCGGCGGCGCAGGCACTGGCGCTCGATGTGGTCAGCGCCCTGCCATTCGTCCTGAAAGAACCCGCGCCGCTGGCCTGGATCGAGACCATCGGCGACAGCACCATCACGATTCGCGTCGCCGCCTGGATCAGCCAGGCCGAGACCAGTTTCGTCCTCGCCCGGTCCGAGGCCATCCGGCTGCTGCTCGCCGCCTTCACCGAGGCGGGAATCGACATGCCCGAACCCGGCCTACGCCTGCTCGGCCTCACCCCGCCCGACTCGCCCGTAACCTTGCCACAGGCCCCGGCCGCCACTGCCGACAGGCCCCACCCAGCCCCGCACGCCGCCGCCCCGGACCTCCACGCCGAGGCCACAGACGTGACCGCCCGCCCCGAAGCCGCGCTGGAACGCATCGCCGAAGCCGAGCGGCAGATCGGCGAGGACCAGGATCTCCTCAACAAATCCGCGCCATCCGAATGAAGTCGATTTTTTGCCAATTCGGGTCTTGCACCCATCCGCCGACCAGCTTAATTAGCCGCTCACTGATGGGGTGTAGCCAAGCGGTAAGGCAGCGGTTTTTGGTACCGTGTACCGTAGGTTCGAATCCTACCACCCCAGCCAGTACTCCCTAGAACAACGTTGTAAGGCACCCGTCACACCCGTTGGCGGAGAAATGCCCCCAATAAGTGCCCCAGTTCTTCTGGATGGTCTTTGGGCTACGCT
>NZ_QEHM01000017.1 GCF_003116585.1 Albibacillus kandeliae | reverse complement strand
ACACCCGGTCCCTTTCCGAACCCGGAAGTTAAGTGCCTTTGCGCCAATGGTACTGCGTCTCAAGACGTGGGAGAGTAGGGCATCGCCAGACCTAGTAAACATCCTTCTCTCTATATCGATCAAAACACCCCCAAATACAGAACAATACGGCAAGTGACCTCGCGGCAGCGGGGTAATTCGCATTTGTATTAACGCACGTTGCGCGACACCCTCGACAGGCGAGGAGGAACGCGCATGTGGACGAATTGGGCCGGAAACCAGAGCGCGCCGCAGGTGATGGCCGCGAGGACCGTCGAAGAGCTGCGACAGATCGTTATCAACGCGACAGGACCGGTGCGATGCGCCGGCGCGGGCCATTCGTTTACCCCGGTGGTCGCCGGCGAAAACCTGGTGATCGACCCCTCGGGGATCGAGGGACCGGCGGTGATCTCGGTCGATGGCGACCGGGTGCGCGTGAAGGCCACGGAGAAGCTGAACGCGCTGTCCCTCGCTCTGGCCGAACATGGCAAGGCATTCCGGAATCTCGGTGACATCAACGTGCAGAGCCTCGCGGGGGCGATGGGCACGGCGACGCATGGCACCGGCGCGGACCTACCCTGCATCTCGGGCGAGATGACGGGCGCGCGCCTGATGACCGCAACCGGAGATATCGTGGACCTTGCGCCCGACGACATACCCGGGGCGCGTGTCTCGCTGGGGATGCTGGGCATCCTCCTCGAGATCGAGATGATGGTGGTTCCTGCCTATGACCTCAGGCGGCAGGTGAAGGTGGTGCCGCTGGACGAGATCCTGACGGAGATGGAGGCCCTTGCACAGGCGCACCGGCATTTCGAGTTCTTCTGGCTGCCCTATTCCGGCAAGGCGATCCGGGTGATCCACGACATTTCCGACCAGCCGAGGGGCAAGCCGCCGATGGACCTAGACAATATCGGTGTCCGCGCGATCGGCGTGGCGCGCAGTGCCGGGCGGCTGTCGCCCGGTCTGAGGCGCTGGCTGATGAGCCTGATCCTGGCGTTGCAGGGGAACGAGGATTACGTGGGCGAGAGCTGGCGGGTGCTGTCCAAGCCGCGCGACGTGAAGTTCGTGGAGATGGAGTATCATCTGCCGCCGGACGCAGCGCCCGATGTGATCCGCGAGGTTGCTTCGCTGACCGAGCGGCGGCATCCGGAGGTTTACTTTCCCATCGAGGTACGCCGTACGGCCGGGGACGATGGCTGGCTTTCGCCGTTCCAGGGCGGTGGACGCGTCTCGGTCGCGGTGCATGTCGCGGCGGGCGAACCCTACGAGGCCTATTTCCGCGATGTCGAAGCGATCTTTCGGGCGGTGGGCGGCCGCCCCCATTGGGGCAAGATGCATTCGCTGAAGCGGGCGGACCTCGAGGCGCTCTATCCAGACCTTCCCGCCTTCGATGCCCTGCGGGCGCGGCTTGACCCCGGCGGGCGCTTTATGTCCCCGGCCATGAGAGAGGTATTCGGATCGTGACGGCGTATTTCGAAGGGCTGTCGGCCCAGTTGACCGCGCATGGCGTGAGTCAGCCGGTCGTCGTCGTGGACCTCGACCGCTACCGCGCGAACATAAAGGTGGCGCGCGGCCGGATCGGCGCGGGGTTGGCCCGGCGTATTGTCGCCAAGTCCCTGCCCTCGTTGTCCCTGATCGACATGGCGATGGAGGGGCTGGAGACCGATCGGCTGATGACCTTTTCGGACGACATGCTGATGACGCTGCTGACCCGGCGGCCCGAGGCCAACCACCTGTTGGGAAAGCCCTTCCCGGTGAAGACCGCAGCGCGGGTGCTGGAGACCTGTCCGGCTGCAGCGGAGCGCGTGATCTGGCTGGTTGATACGGTGGAGCGGATCGGGCAATACGCCGAACTGGCGCAGGCGCAGGGCGTGACGCTCTCGGTCGCGCTGGAGGTGGACGTGGGGCTGCATCGCGGCGGTGTGCGGATCGACCAGCTGTCCGTCGTTCGCGATGCGCTGGCGGCGCGGCCCGAGCTGCGCTTTGCGGGGGTGATGGGGTACGAGCCGCACCTTGCCAAGCTGAAGGGGGGCATGGGGCGGCGCGAGTCTGCGCGGGTCGATGGCGCGCTGGCACGGGTCGGAGAGTTCGCGAAAGCGCTGCGGGCGGATGCCATCGTGAACAGCGGCGGCAGCATGACCTTTTCGCGCTATGCGCCGACGGGGCCGGTGAACGAGGTTGCGCTCGGCTCGGTGCTGGTCAAGCCAACCGATTTCGACGGGGCGGGCGAGGCGTTTCAACCGGCTGCCTTCATCGCCACGCCGATCCTGAAGTACCTGCCGCACAATCCGCTGCCCGCGATGGGGGCCTTCCGGCAATACCTTGGCCGGGCGCACCGGGCGCAGATCGCGATCTGGGGTGGATACTGGAAGGGCAGGCCGGTCTATCCCGAGGGCTATACATATTCACGGACCTTCGGTCATTCCTCGAACCAGGAGGTCTGGTCGGGTCCGGAATTGCCCGCCTCTCCGGTCGACGGTTTTGCCTTTCTGCGGCCGACCCAGAGCGAGGCGGTGCTGGCCGAGCTTGGTCCGATCCTTGCGCTCTCCGGGGGCGGGACCTCGGCCGAATGGCTCGAGGTCCTGCGCCAGGGTCAGCGGGAAGGCTGAGGCACGGTCATTCGGCCGGGCGCATCGCCGTGCTGGCCACGGGGGCCGGGCGCGCACGTTCTTCCATCGCCGGGGCGATCCGGCGCAGGCGCAGCGCATTGCTGAGCACGAAGAACGAGGATAGCGCCATTGCACCCGCAGCGAGCACCGGGGAGAGCAGGAGGCCGAAGGCCGGGTAGAGCACACCCGCGGCCACGGGCACCAGCGCGACGTTGTAGCCGAAGGCCCAGAACAGGTTCTGCCGGATGTTGCGCATGGTCATGCGGGACACTTCGAAGGCGTTGACCACGCCCCGCAGGTCGCCGGACATCAGCACAACGTCGGCGGAGTCGATGGCGACGTCGGTGCCGGTTCCGATGGCGATGCCCACGTCCGCATGGGCCAGCGCGGGGGCGTCGTTGATGCCGTCCCCGACGAAGGCGACCTTGAGGCCCTCCGCGCGCAGGCTGTCGAGCGCGGCGACCTTGCCGTCGGGCAGGACACCGGCGACCACGTGGTCGATCCCGGTCTCGCGGGCGATGGCCTCGGCGGTTTCCTTCTTGTCACCGGTGATCATCGCGACCTTGAGGCCCCGGGCATGCAACGCGGCGATGGCGGCCCGGCTGGCTGGTTTCACCGGGTCGGAGACCCCGATGAGCGCGGCGATCTGCCCGTCGATGGCGGCGAAGAGGGCGGTGCGTCCCTGCGAGGCGAGGTCCGCTTCCTTCGCAGCGAAGTCTCCGAGCGCGATGCCCTCGCGCTCCATGTAACGCCCGGCCCCGACCAGAACGGTCCGGCCGCCGACTTGGGCACTGGCGCCGTAACCGGTTGCCGAGGTGAAGCCCTTGGCCTCTGGCACGGGCACGTTCTCGATCCGCGCGGCGCGGAGAATGGCGGAAGCGATGGGATGCTCTGACTGTGCCTCGACGGCGGCGACGGCGCCCAGAACCTCGGCGCGGGACAGCCCCTCGGCGGGCAGAAGATCGGTGAGTTCGGGGCGGCCTTCGGTCACGGTGCCGGTCTTGTCGAGGGCGACGACACCGATGTCGCCGAGGCTTTGCAGCGCGTCACCCTTGCGGAAGAGCACACCAAGTTCGGCCGCGCGGCCGGTGCCGACCATGATGGAGGTGGGCGTCGCGAGGCCCATCGCGCAGGGGCAGGCGATGATCAGAACCGAGACGCCCGCGACAAGGGCAAGCGTCAGCGCCGGGGCAGGGGCGAAGACCAGCCAGGCCACGACGGTCAGCAGCGCAACCGCCATGATGACCGGGACGAAGTAAAGGGTGATGCGATCCACCAGCCCCTGAACCGGCAGCTTGGCGCCCTGCGCGTCTTCGACCATGCGAATGATCTGGGCGAGCACGGTGTCCGCCCCGACGCGGGTGGCGCGGAACTGGAGGCTGCCCGATCCGTTCACGGTGCCGCCGGTGACCTCGGCCCCGGCCTGCTTGGTGACGGGCAGCGGCTCGCCGGTGATCATGCTCTCGTCCACGTGGCTCTCGCCCTCGGTGACAGTGCCATCCACGGCGATGCGTTCGCCGGGGCGGACCAGCAGGATGTCTCCGGTCACGACCTCTTCGAGGCCGAGTTCGACAAAGCTGCCGCCGCGGCGGACCTGTGCCGTCTGCGGGCGCAGCTTGAGCAGTTTCTGAATCGCGGCGCCGGTGCGCCCCTTGGCGCGGGCCTCGAGGAAACGGCCGACAAGGATGAGAACGACGATGACGGCGGCGGCCTCGAAGTAGACGGCGCGCACGGCATCGGGGAGGAGCGCGGGCAGGAAGGTCGCGACCACGGAATAGAGATAGGCTGCGCCGGTACCGACCGCCACGAGGCTGTTCATGTCAGGCGCGCCCTTGAGCAGCGCGGGTATGCCGCGCACGTAGAACATCCGGCCCGGTCCGACGAGGACAAGGGTGGTCAGGACGAACTGGAGGTACCAGCTGGCCTGGTGACCGATGGTGTTACCGATCAGGTGATGCAGTGCGGGGATCAGGTGACCGCCCATTTCGAGCAGGAACACCGGTAGAGTGAGCGCGGCGGCGACGATCAGTTGGCGCCGCAGGTGCAGGGCCTCTTCTTCCTTGCGCGCGACACGATCGCTGTCGCCGGTGCGGGTGGCGATCGAGGCGGGGTAGCCTGCCCCGGTCGCGGCTGCGGCGATGCGCTCGGGATCGGTGGCGCCGGTCAGGTAGGTGACACTGGCGGTTTCGGCGGCGAGGTTGACGTTGACGTCCAGCACGCCGGGCACCGCCGTAAGCGCCTTGTCCACGCGGCCGACGCAGGAGGCGCAGGACATGGACTGCACGTTCAGCAGGACACTCGCGCGCCGCGCCGGATAGCCTGCGGTATCAAGCGCCTGCGCCGCGTCAGCGAGCCGCTCGGGGCTGTCGATCTCGAAACCGGCCTCTTCGCTGGCGAGGTTGACGGCGACATCCTCGATGCCTTCGACACCGGCAAGCGCCTTCTCGACACGCCCGGCGCAGGACGCGCAGGACATGCCTTCGACCGAGAGTTTGAACCGTTGTTGCCCCTGCATCGGTGCCTCCTGAATCTGGTTGCACCGTGCAGATAGGTCTTCCAGTAACTGGAAGGTCAAGGGGCGCGGCAGGAAAAGTTTATGCCAACGCCCCGAGGACCTCAGGCCGCTTCAGCGATGGCGACCAGCTCGATGGCGAAGGTCAGGTCCTGACCGGCGAGCGGATGGTTGGCGTCCAGCGTCACCTCGGTTTCGCTGACATCGACAACCGTCACCGGCATGACCTGCCCCTCGGGGGTCTGCATCTGGAGGCGGGTGCCGAGGTCGAGCGGGATATTGTCGGGGATGCCCTCGCGCGGGACGGCCTGCCGCATCGCCGGGTTGATCGGGCCATACGCCTGGTCACAGGGGACGTTCACGGTCTTCTTGTCGCCGACTTCCATGCCGGGGATAGCGATGTCGAGCCCGGCGATGATCTGGCCTGATCCGACCTCGAACGCCAGGGGTTCGCGTCCTTCGGAGCTGTCGAAGGTCGTGCCGTCGTCCAAAGTGCCGGTATAATGAATATGTACGGTGTCGCCGTTCTTCACCTGCGTCATGAGAGATCCAATCTGTTCGGAGTGAGTTGCAAAGGCCGCGTCGCTCTCGCGGGTGCTCTGATGGCCCCAAGCCTAAAGCTTCTCACAGCTATGTAAACCGTGTGGCCGGGCCTTTTTCCGGCGGTTTGCCTGTGCAAGTGTGGCGCAAAACGGGGAGGACACCGCGATGAAGATCACCACCTGCGTCTTCGATGCCTATGGTACGCTGTTCGACGTGGCGGCAGCTGCGCGCCAGGCGGCAGAGGCATCGGACAATCCGGCGCTCAGGGAACGTTGGGCCGAGCTGGCCTCGCACTGGCGGCTCAAGCAGTTGCAGTATTCGTGGCTGAGGGCGATTTCGCACGCGCATACGGATTTCTGGGAAGTCACCCAGAACGGGCTCGACTGGGCGCTGGAGGCGACGGGACTGCAGGGGGATGAAGCGCTGCGCCAGCGGCTGCTGGACCTCTACTGGGAACTGCAGGCCTACCCGGAGGTGCCGGCGATGCTGAAGGCGCTCAAGGCGGGCGGGATGCAGACCGCCATCCTCTCGAACGGCTCGCCTGCCATGCTGGATGGCGCGGTGAAGTCCGCCGGGCTGGGCGACGTGCTGGATGACGTGCTGTCGGTGGAGAGTGTTGGGATCTTCAAGCCCGACAAGCGGGTCTATGACCTCGTGGGGCAGCGGTTCGGCTGCGACGCGCGCGAGGTTCTGTTCGTCTCGTCCAACGGCTGGGATGCGGCGGCGGCGGCGGGCTACGGCTTTGCGACGGCCTGGGTGAACCGCGCGGGCGAACCGGTGGACCGGTTGCCGTGGGTTCCGCAGGCGATCCTCTCGGACCTGACGGGCATTCCTGCGCAGGCCGGGCTCTGATGCCCCACTTCACCACCAGCGACGGGCTGCGCCTGGCTTACGAGGACACCGGGACGGGAACCCCCGTGCTCTGCTTGTCCGGACTGACGCGGAACATGCGCGACTTCGATTTCCTCGCGCCTTTCCTGTCGGGGTATCGGATGATCGCGATGGACTACCGCGGGCGGGGGCAGTCCGACCATGACCCGAACCATGCGAATTACGCGGTGCCGCGCGAGGCATTGGATGCCGTCGAACTGCTCGACCACCTCGGGGTGGAGCGTTGCCACGTCATCGGAACCTCGCGCGGGGGGCTGATCGCGATGGTGCTGGCCGCAACGGTTCCGCACCGTCTGGCCGGGGTGGTGCTGAACGACGTGGGGCCGGTGGTGGACCCGGGCGGGATCGCCCGGATCATGGAGTACGTGGGCAAGCCGCCTGCGGCCCCCGATCTCGACGCTGCGGCGGTGCAGCTGGAGGCCTCGATGCGCGCGGAGTTTCCCGGCGTGACGCTGGAGCGCTGGCGCCGGATGGTCGGGAATTTCTATGAGGAAACGGGCGGGGGGCTGGCCTTGCGCTATGACCCTGCGCTGCGGCAGGCCCTGCTGGATCAGGCGGCGGCCGGACCGATCCCCGATCTGTGGCCGTTGTTCGAGGCGCTGAAGGATGTTCCGACGGGAGTGGTCCGGGGCGCAAATTCCGATGTGCTGACCGCCGAGACACTTGCGGAAATGGCGCGGCGGCGCGAAGGTCTGGTGCTGGGCGTGGTGCCCGACCGTGGGCACGCCCCTTTCCTTGATGAACCCGAAGCGCTGACCGTGATCCGCGCCGTCCTGGAGTCCTGATGAGCAACCTTCAAATGATCGAGGCCGCCGCCGAGCGGCTCAAAGGCCATGTCCGGCGCACGCCGCTGCTGTCTTCCCCGTTTCTCGACGAGATCGCGGGGCGCCGCGTCTTCGTCAAGCCGGAGTGCCTCCAGCACACCGGCAGCTTCAAGTTTCGCGGTGGCTGGTCGGCGCTCTCGGCGCTGGAGCCGGAGGTGCGGGCGCGGGGCGTGATCGCCTTTTCCAGCGGCAACCATGCGCAGGGCGTGGCGGCGGCGGCGCGGGGTCATGGCGTTGCAGCGGTCATCATCATGCCGGAGGACGCACCGAAGCTGAAGATCGCCAACACCCGCGCCCTGGGTGCCGAGGTGGTGCTGTACGATCGGGCGACGGGCGATCGGGATGCAATCGGCAAGCAGCTGTCCGAGGAGCGGGGGCTGACGCTGATCAAGCCCTTCGATGAACCGCAGGTGATTGCGGGGCAGGGCACTGCCGGGCTGGAGATTGCCGAACAGGCCGCCGAGGAAGGTATTACGCAGGCCGATGTGCTGGTCTGCTGCGGTGGTGGCGGGCTGACCTCGGGCGTCGCGCTGGCGTTGGAAGGACATGCGCCGGGGCTCCGCGCCCGTCCGGTCGAGCCGGAAGGGTTCGATGACGTGAAGCGCTCGCTGTCGTCGGGCGCGATCCAGCGCAATGACAGGCTGTCGGGCAGCCTGTGCGACGCGATCATCACGCCGCAGCCCGGCGACATCACCTTTCCAATCATGCAGCGCCTCTGCGGTCCGGGGCTTGCCGTGACCGAGGAAGAAGCGCTGCGCGCGATGGTGCTGGCATGGATGCGTCTGAAGATCGTGCTGGAGCCGGGCGGTGCCGTGGCCCTTGCCGCCGCGTTGTTCCGTGGCGACGAGGTCGAAGGCGACACGGTGATCGCCCTCGCCTCGGGCGGGAACGTCGACGCGGAGATCTTTGCCAAGGCGCTGGAAACCTACGCGGTCTGACCCGACGCGGCGGGGGCCGCCGCGCTGGTGCCGGTCACGGTGCGCGGCGTCCCCCCAGCAGGGTGCTGGCGATGCGGAAGGCGAAAGGCCCGACGAGCAGCGAGAACAGAAAGGCCACCGGCCATGCGATCACGAAGCGATGGCCCCATTCCAGCAGCCAATGCCAGGTGGGTCCGAATTCGATAAGGGCGAAAAAGCCGGTCATCAGACAGGCCATCATGCCCGAGATGAAGACCTGGGCGAGGATTACGAGTTTCTTGCTCTGCATGTGTGCTCCTGACGGTGTGCGCGGGAGCCGGGCTGACGAATCAGGCACCGTCGCCCCGCGATGGGGTGAGGTGCCGTGGGTTCTGGGGTCAGACTAATACTTGCGGTCGCAAGGGCCGGGATAACCAACCGGCCTTACATTTTTCGGCCGCTTCCGGATATGTAGCATGGGTGGGCTTGTCAACGCGGGGGAACCGGGATCTCCTCGTCGGAGGGCCCGGTGCCCGGTTTCGAGGCGGCGGCGAGTTGCGCGGTCAACCCGTTGCTTTACCTCGGGGCGGCCAAATGATTAGAAGAAACGGCAGTACCAGAACGGGAGGGGACGATGCAGATCGCTGATTTGGGAGAGGTTCGGCTTCACTACAGGATCGACGGCGATCCGGACGGCGCCCCGGTGGTGTTCGCGAACTCGCTCGGGACCGACCTGCGGCTGTGGGACCCGGTTCTGCCGCTTCTGCCCAAGGGGCTGAAGTTCATCCGCTACGACAAGCGCGGCCACGGGCTGTCGTCGATGCCGAAGGCACCCTATTCGATGGGCTCGCTGGTGCGCGACGTCGAGCTTTTGATGGATCACCTCGGGGTTAAGGACAGCGTTTTCGTCGGCCTGTCGATCGGCGGGATGATCGCGCAGGGCCTTGCGGTCAAGCGGCTGGACCTCGTGCGGGCGGTGGTGCTGTCCAATACCGCGGCCAAGATCGGCACGCCGGAGATGTGGCAGGAGCGCGTGAACGCGGTGCTGCGCGACGGTATCCCGAGCATGGCGGATGGTGTCATGGAGCGCTGGTTCGCCCCCGAGTTCCGCCACACGCCGGAGCTGGAACTGTGGCGCAACATGCTGGCGCGCCAGCCCGCCGAGGGCTACGCGGGCTGTTCCGCGGCCATTTCGGGCACCGATTTCTTCACGCCCACCAGCGGCCTGCGCCTGCCGGCGCTGGGGATCGCGGGCGACCGCGACGGCTCGACCCCGCCGGACCTCGTGAAGGAAACCATCGACCTGATCCCCGGGTCGCAGTTCCACCTGATCCGCGGGGCGGGCCATCTGCCCTGCGTCGAGAAACCGGCGGAATACGCCGAGGTGCTGAGCAAGTTCTTCCGGGAGATCGGCCATGTCTGAGGCCCATGACCGGGGCATGAAGGTGCGCCGCGAGGTGCTGGGCGACGCGCATGTCGACCGGGCCGAGGCGAACAAGACGCCCTTCGACCTGCCGTTTCAGAACCTGATCACCGAGGGGGCATGGGGCACCGTCTGGGCCGGCGATGCGATCTCGCGCCGGGAACGGTCGATGCTGACGCTCGCCCTGCTGGCGGCGATGGGCAACTTCGAGGAAATTCCGATGCATATCCGTGCCACGGCGCGCACGGGGGCAACCAAGGAAGACGTGATGGAGGTTTTCCAGCACGTAGCCATCTATTGCGGGGTGCCCAAGGCCAACCACGCGATCAAGCTGGCCAAGGCAACCTATGCGGAAATGGAGAGCGACGCATGACTCTGCTGCCAAGAAAGCGGGACGGTCATCCGCCGGCCCATACCCCGGGATACAAGTCGAGCGTGGCGCGCAGCCCGTCGCGGGCGCTGATCTCGGGCCCGGCAAGCCCGACCGAGCTCTCGGGCCCGACCTTTGGTCACGAGCTGCTGGGCAAGCTCGACAACAACCTCGTGGTGAACTTCACCGGTCAACCCGCCATCGGCGAGCGGATCATCGTGCATGGCCGCGTGCTGGACGAGATGGGCCGCCCGGTGCCGGGCGCGCTGGTCGAGGTCTGGCAGGCCAACGCGGGCGGGCGCTATCGCCACAAGAAGGACGGCTACCTTGCCCCGCTGGATCCGAACTTTGGCGGCTGCGGACGCACCATCACCGCGGACGACGGCAGCTACGAGTTCCTGACGGTGCGGCCCGGCGCCTATCCCTGGCCGAACGGTCCCAACGACTGGCGCCCGATGCACATCCACTTTTCGCTGTTCGGTCCGAGCTTTGGCCAGCGGCTGATCACCCAGATGTACTTTGAGGGTGACCCGCTGATCCCGCGCTGCCCGATCATCCGGACGATTGCGGACCCGTCGGCCATCGAGCGTCTTGTCGCGCCGCTGGACATGAACCGGGCGATGCCGATGGATTGCCTTGCCTACAAGTTCGACATCGTGCTGCGCGGTCGGCGCCAGACCATGTTCGAGAACCAGATGGAGGGGATGTAAGATGGTACAGCCTCTGGATTACCTGCCCGAGACGCCGTCGCAGACCGCCGGACCCTATGTCCATATCGGCTGCACTCCCAACTTTGTCGGCATTCATGGCATCTATGCCGAAGACCTCGCGCTGAAGCCCTTCCCGGCGGAGGCCCCGGGCGAGCGGATCACGGTGACCGGTTCGGTGATCGACGGGACCGGAACGGTGCTGCGGGACGTGCTGGTCGAGACCTGGCAGCCCGGCGCGGACGGCAGGTTCGGCCCCGGTGCGCAGGGGTTCTGCCGGATGCCTTCGAGCCTCGAAACCGGGGAATGGGTGCTGGAGACGGTCAAGCCCGGCGCGGTCGGGCCGAATGCGCCCTATATCGCCCTTTGGATCGTGGCACGCGGCATCAACATCGGCCTGCAGACGCGGATGTACTTCGAGGGCGACGACCTGTCGTCCGACCCGCTGCTGACCCGGCTCGAGCATCAGAACCGAATCCCGACGCTGGTGGCGAAGAAGACCGGGGATGGCACCTACCGTTTCGACATCCGCCTTCAGGGCGAAGGCGAAACCATCTTCCTGGATATGTGAATGGCCAAGTTCCTTCTGGTGCACGGCTCCTGCCACGGGTCCTGGTGCTGGCGTGACCTGATCCCCGAACTGAAGGCGCTGGGCCACAAGGTCCGCGCCATCGACCTGCCGGGGAATGGTCACGACGGGACCGAACTGGCCGAGGCGAGCCTGCTGGCCTGCGGCGCGGCCGTCAGGGCGGCGTCGGACAAGAAGACCGTGGTGGTCGGCCACTCGTGGGGCGGCTACCCGATCAGCGCGGCGGCGGAGGTCGACCCGGACGGGATGCGTGCCCTCGTCTACCTCTGTGCCTACGTGCCGCGAAACGGGCTCTCGATGGTCGACATGCGCAAGCGCGCGCCGCGCCAGCCGATCGTCGAGGCGGTCCGGCGCGATGCCAGCGGGGTCAGCTATCGCATCGACCCGGAGATGGCGCCGGGGCTCTTCTACAACGATTGCCCCGAGGAGGCGGTGGCCTATGCCGTGCCCAGGCTGGGGCCGCAGGCGATCCTGCCGCAGGCGACTCCGCTGGAGCTGAGTTCGCATTTCGACCGGGTCGAGAAATTCTACATCCGCTGCACCGCGGACCAGACCATTCCGCCGGAGTACCAGGCGGTCATGGTCAAGGACTGGCCGGAGGATCACGTGTTCGAAATGCCGACGTCGCATTCACCCTTCTTCGCGGATCCCAAGGGGCTCGCCGCGCTGCTGGACCAGATCGCGGGGAGACTCTGATGGCGGCAAGCCTGTTTGACAGCGCCCTGTACGGCAAACTCTTCAACGCGGGCGAGGCCGGTCGGCTGTTCACCGACAGCGCCGAGGTGCGGGCCATGCTGCTGGTCGAGGGCGCGCTGGCCAAGGCGCAGGGCGAGATGGGGATCATCCCGGAACTCTCCGCCCGGGCCATCCACCGCGCGACGATGGAATTGCAGGTCGATCCCGGTGGTCTGGCCGAGGCGACGGGCAGCAACGGTGTAAGCGTTCCCGCGCTGGTGACGGCGTTTCGCGGGCTGATGCAGGCGCCGGAACATGCGCAGTTCGTGCATTGGGGCGCGACGAGCCAGGATGTCGCCGACAGCGCGCTGATGCTGCGCCTGCGGCAGGCGCTCGCGCTGATCGAGGCGGACTTGGTCGCCGTGCTGGACCGGCTTGCTGGACTGGCCGAGCAACACGGCGCGCTGCCGATGGCGGCGCGGACCTATGGGCAGCACGCGACGCCGACCAGTTTCGGCGCGGTGGTCGCCGCATGGGGCTCGCCGCTGCTGGGGTTGCTGGGCGAACTGGAGGGTCTGCGCGACGACTGCCTGCTGGTTTCGCTTTCGGGCGCTGCGGGCACGGCCGAAGCGCTGGGACCGGAGGCCGCCGCCTTGCGCGCGGCGCTGGCCAAGGCGCTGGGGCTCGGCGACCCGGGCCGCAGCTGGCACACAGACCGGGCGCCGGTCCTGCGGCTGGCGGACTGGTGCGTGCGGGTCAGCCTCGCGCTGGGCAAGATGGGCGAGGATGCGACCGAGCTGGTGGAAACCGGGATCGGCGAGCTGGCGCTGGGCGGCGCGGGCGGATCTTCGACCATGCCGCAGAAACAGAACCCGGTCGGCCCCTCGGTCCTCGTGGCACTGGGCCGGCAGGGCGCGGCGCTGCTGAGCGCGCTGCACGGGGCGGCCATGCCCCGGTACCAGCGCGACGGCGCGGCGTGGTTCACCGAGTGGCTGAGCCTGCCGCAGGTGGTGCTCGGGGCTGCGGCCTCGGTGCGGACCGCGGCGAAGCTGGTCGAGGGGCTCGTGCCCCAGCCGTCCGCGATGGCGGCGGCGCTGGGCAGCGGGCTGGGCATGATCCACGCCGAGGCGCTGAGTTTCGCGCTGGCCGAGCAGATGTCGCGGCCCGAGGCCCAGGCGGCGGTCAAGGCCCTGTGCAAGGAGGCCCTGTCGAGCGGGACAGAACTCCGCACGCTCGCGGCACGGGATTTCCCGGACCTCGACGTAGCGAAACTGTTCGACCCCTCCTGCCAGATGGGGCAGGCTCCGGCCGAAGCGGCGGCCTTTGCCCGGGCGGTTCGGGCGCGCGCCAGAACACCGGGCTGACCTGCGCCCCACCAGCGGAGCCAAAGCGTGCGCCTGCCAGTCCTGTTCATCGTCGTAACGGTCGTGCTGGATGCGATGGGGATCGGGCTGATCATGCCGATCATGCCCGACCTGATCCGCGAGGTGCGCGGCGGAACCCTGTCGGACGCGGCCTTCTGGGGTGGCATCCTCGCCAGTTCCTTTGCGGTGATGCAGTTCGCAATGAGTCCGCTGATCGGCAGCCTGTCGGACCGCTATGGCCGCCGCCCCGTGCTGCTGACCTCGCTCTTCTTCATGGTGCTGGACTACCTGCTGATGGCGGTGGCCGGGACCGTCTGGCTGTTGCTGCTGGGCCGGATCATCGGTGGCATCACGGCGGCCACCCATGCGACGGCGGGGGCCTACATGGCCGACATCTCGCGGCCCGGCGAGAAAGCGGCGAACTTCGGTTTGATCGGCGCGGGGTTTGGTGTTGGGTTCGTGCTGGGGCCCCTGATCGGCGGGATGCTGGGCGAGTACGGCACCCGCGCGCCCTTCTATGCGGCGGCGGGGCTGACGGCGGTGAACCTGGTCTTCGGGGCCTTCGTGCTGCGCGAAACGGTGACCGATCGGACGCGCCGGGCCTTTGAGTGGCGGCGCGCGAATCCCTTTGGGGCAGTGCGCCAACTGGGCCACCTGCCGGGCGTGCGGGCGCTGGTGCTGGTGTATTTCTTCTACTCGGTCGGGCTCTACGTCTACCCGGCGATCTGGGCCTACTTCACCCAGGCGCGGTTTGGCTGGTCGCCGCAGGTGGTCGGCATCTCGCTGGCGGTCTACGGGCTCAGTTCGGCGCTGGTGCAGGTGGTGCTGATCCGGGTGATGCTGCGGCGCCTCGGACAGCGGCGCACGGTGATCTGGGGGCTGGCCTTCGACATTCTCGCCTGCCTGCTGCTGGTTATTGTCACGCAGGGCGCGCTGGCGATGGCGCTGATCCCGGTCGCCGCGCTGGGCGCGCTGGTTCACCCGGCGCTGCAGGGGATCATGTCGGCGCGGGTGGGCGACGATGCCCAGGGCGAGTTGCAGGGCGTCCTGTCGAGCGCCAATGCGCTGGCGACCATCCTGTCGCCGCTGGCGATGACCTCGGTCTTTGCGGTCTTCACCGCGCCGGGAACGGCCGTCTACCTGCCCTCGGCCCCTTTCGTGCTGGCCGCGATCCTGCTGGCAGCCGCTCTGCTGCTGTTCGTCAGGGTCAAAGTTTCAGAGGTGTGAATCCGCTCTGCGAAATGATGTTTCACGCTTGCGTCGCCCCCGCATCCCGCTAACGTGCCGCCGTATAGAGAGAGGAGTTCCGCCCATGCAAACCATCCGCGCAGCCGTCTGTCACGAATTCAACAAGCCGCTGGTGATCGAAGAGGTCCTGCTGGCCGCACCCGCGACCGGGCAGGTCGAGGTCGAGGTTGATGCCGTGGCGATCTGCCACTCGGACATTTCCTTTGCGCAGGGCGGGTTCGGCGGCCATCTGCCGGCGGTCTACGGGCACGAGGCGGCAGGGCGGGTCACTGCGGTTGGAGACAACGTGCAGGGGATCAAGGTGGGCGACAGTGTCTGCGTCACGCTGGTGCGGGCCTGCGGTCACTGCACCTCGTGCTACTCCGGTCACCTGACCACCTGCGAAACGCATTACGATGACACCGACCTCGCGCTGAAGACGAAGGACGGGGGCAAGATCCTGCAGGCGATGGCCTGCGGGGCGTTTGCCGAGAAGGTGGTGATCGACCAGAGCCAGGTCGTGGTGATCCCCCACGAGATCGGCAAGGACGTCGCTTCGCTGATCTCCTGCGGCGTGATCACCGGCGTTGGCGCGGCGGTGAACGCCTCGAACATTCGTGTCGGACAGGACGTGGTGGTGATCGGTGCGGGCGGCGTGGGGCTGAACGCCATCCAGGGGGCGCTTGTCGCGGGCGCGCGCCGGATCGTTGCGGTCGACCTAATGGACGAGAAGCTGGAGGTCGCGAAAGAGTTCGGCGCGACCGACGTGGTTTCGGCCAAGGACCCGAAGCCGTGGAGCGCGGTGAAGAAGATTCTCGGCCGCGGCGCCGACGTGGTCATGGTGACGGTGGGGGTCGCGCAGGTCTATGATCAGGCCCCGCGTTACCTGGCCAACAGCGGCAACGTGGTGATGGTGGGCATGCCGCACGGCGACCAGATGTCCAAGTTCTCGCCCCTGTTCATGGCCGACGTTGGTCAGGGCTTTGTCGGGTCCAAGATGGGCAACGTGGTGATCAAGCGGGACATCCCGTGGATCATCGACCTCTACCAGCAGGGCCGGCTGAAGCTGGACGAGCTGATCTCGGGCCGCTGGAGCCTGGACCAGATCAACGAGGCGATTGCCGACACCCTTGGTGGCGCGGCCAAACGCAACGTGATCGTGTTCGACAGGTAAGGGCTGAAGGGAAGAGTTCTTGAGAACTCTTCCCAAGACTCTTCGAAGAGTTTTGGTCGGGCGGCGGGGGATCTCCCGGCTTGCGTCGTGTTGAGAGGGCGGCTAGAGCGTCCCGCCATGACCGAGACCGATCGCCCGCACCGCAACTTCTATGGCCGCATCAGGGGCAAGACCCTGAAGCAGAGCCAGAAGGCCTACCTCGACGAAGACCTCGCTGCGCTCTCTCCGGGCGCGGTGGAATGGGACGTGAACCCCGAGCGCACGCCGCTGGATCTCGATGCGCTGTTCGGGGGCAAGCCGGTCTGGCTGGAGGTCGGTTTCGGCGGTGGCGAGCACCTTGTCCATCAGGCCGTGAACAACCGCGATACCGGGATCATCGGGGCCGAGCCCTACATCAACGGCGTCGCCATGCTGCTGGGCAAGATCCGGCGCGCGGGGGTCGAGAACCTCGCCGTGCATCCCGGGGATGTGCGCGACCTGTTCGACGTGCTGCCGGAGCAGAGCATCTCGCGCGCCTTCCTGCTCTATCCCGATCCATGGCCCAAGACGCGGCACCACCGTCGGCGCTTTGTCACGCAGGAACACCTCGAGCCGCTGGCGCGGGTGCTTAAGCCCGGGTCCATCTTCCGCGTGGCGACGGACATTCCCGACTACGTGCGCCAGACGCTGGAAGAGGTGCCGCAGGCGGGGTTCGAATGGCTGGCCGAACGGCCCGCCGACTGGCGCGAGCCCTGGGACGACTGGCTGTCGACGCGGTACGAGCAGAAGGCCCTACGCGAGGGCCGGGTGCCGCATTACCTGACCTTCCGGCGGCTCTGATCAGGGCGCCATTGCCGCTTGCGGCGTGGTGTCGTTCAACCATGGGATCAGGCGCCCCTTGATCAGCCACGCTAGGCCAAAGGCCCAGAGCGCCGCCGTCTCGAAGTAGAAGGTCATGTGGTTGCGGTTCCAAGCCGCGACGACCTCGTCCGAGGCCACCAGCCCCACCCATCCCAGCACGGCGACACAAAACAGGATCACGATCCCGCAGATGCTGTAGACCACGTTCCGGCGCCGCTTGGTGTCGATCAGTTGGCCGTCGCGGATGTGCCGCTCGGGGATGATGCGCTTCATCACGAAGAGGCAGTAGATCCCGAGGTAGATGAACAGCGCACCGGCCGCGAAGGAATGGAAGTGCTCCACCTTCTCGAACAGCTGGAAGTAGTCCCTGTTCTTCACCATGGCCACGGTGGCCGGATCGCCGGGCGTGTATTCGACGAAGACGCGTGAGAGGAAGGCGGCGGTGTTGCCGCAACCGACGCCCGTGGTGGGGAAGATCGCGATGCAGATCGCGCCGAGCCCGGCGATGAGGGAGCCGACATCCTCCAGCCAGTGTTCGCCCGTGTAGGCGATCAGGAAGCCGCCGATGAAGACGAGCATGCCCACGAAGAGCGTTCCGAGGAACTGGGCGTAGTAATAGTGGCTGATGCTCTGGCGGAAGCAGGTGTTGCCGTAGAAGGTCCCGATCATCATGACGATCGGCAGTCCGAAGGCGACGCAGCCGACGAGGATGGCAAGGCGGCGCTGTATCTTCTTCTCGTTCGAGATGGCGAGGGCCGGGGTCGGGTCCGGGGGCTGAAAATAGGTGGTCGTGCCCGAGGCAAGGGCAGATGCAATCTGGTTCATGTGCCAGGTCCGATTTTGTGAAAATTTGCTGATTCAATTGAGGATAATCCTATCACACAACCTGTGATTGAGCGATTCTTTCCGCTCCGGGGCGTGCTAGGGCACTGGCTCACTGGGGATGCCCGGGCCCGCGTCTAACCGGGCCACTAGCGCATACCGCGCTGGTGGGGCGCGGCCTTTCGGCGCTGGATCCTTCGGGGCCATTTGGCTAAGTCATCGAGAGGCATCACCAAGGGGGCTCTGCATGTCCGGACACGGCACACCCATTCCCATGACTTCCACGCTTTCGGGGCCGCTTTCGGGCCGCGCCGAGGTACCGGGGGACAAGTCCATTTCGCACCGGTCGCTGATCCTCGGCGCCATGGCGGTGGGCGAGACCCGGATCAGCGGGCTGCTGGAAGGCGAGGATGTGATCGACACCGCGAAGGCGATGCGCGCCTTTGGTGCCGAGGTCACGGACCACGGTGGCGGCGAGTGGAGTGTGTACGGTGTCGGCGTCGGCGGATTTGCCGAGCCGGACCAGGTGATCGACTGCGGCAACTCGGGTACGGGCGTGCGGTTGATCATGGGCGCGATGGCCACCTCTCCGATCTCGGCGACCTTTACCGGGGATGCGAGCCTCAACAAGCGGCCGATGGCGCGGGTGACCGATCCGCTGGCCCTGTTCGGGACCCGGTCGGTCGGCCGGTCGGGCGGGCGTCTACCGATGACCATCGTGGGCGCGGCCGATCCGGTGCCGGTGCGCTACGTGGTGCCGGTGCCCTCGGCGCAGGTGAAGTCGGCGGTGCTGCTTGCCGGGCTGAACGCGCCGGGCAAGACCGTGGTGATCGAGAAGGAAGCGACGCGCGACCATACTGAGCGGATGCTGCGCGGCTTCGGGGCGGAGCTGACGGTCGAGGAGACCGAGGAGGGTCGGGTCATCACCCTGACCGGCCGACCCGAACTTAAACCCCAGACCATCGCCGTGCCGCGCGATCCGTCGAGCGCGGCCTTCCCGGTCTGCGCGGCGCTGATCGTGCCGGGGTCGGACGTGCTGGTGCCGGGCATCGGGCTGAACCCGACGCGCTCTGGGCTTTTTACCACGCTGCGCGAGATGGGCGCCGACCTGACCTATGAGAACGAGCGCGAAGAGGGTGGCGAACCGGTCGCCGACCTGCGGGCGCGCTATTCGCCCGACATGAAGGGCATCGAGGTGCCGCCCGAGCGCGCGGCGAGCATGATCGACGAGTACCCGATCCTGTCGGTCGTTGCGGCCAATGCCACCGGCACGACAATGATGACCGGGGTCAAGGAACTGCGGGTCAAGGAAAGCGACCGGATCGACGCGATGGCGGTCGGCCTGCGCGCCTGCGGGGTCGAGGTGGACGAAGGCGACGACTGGTGGTCGGTCGAGGGCGTCGGCGCGGGTAATGTTGCCGGTGGCGCGACCTGCGCGAGCCATCTGGATCACCGTATCGCCATGTCCTTCCTCGTCATGGGCATGGCCGCCCAGAAGCCGGTTTCGGTGGACGACGGCTCGCCCATCGCGACCTCCTTCCCGGTGTTCGAGCCGCTGATGGCGTCGCTGGGGGCAAGCCTGCGGCGCGACAACGCATGACGCTCCCGGTGCTGCGGCGGTTCTTCGGGCAGGCCGCGGCACTGATCCTTGCGGCGATGATCCTGGTGAACCAGGTCAAGATCGCTCCGGAGTCGGGGGAAGGGCTGCTGCCGCAGTCCAACATCTTTGGCTATACCGATGCCAGCCTGTCGGAACTGGCGCTGCGGCTGGACGCGCTCTACCCGACCTACCGCGCGAACATCGTTTTCATGGACAGCCTGTTCATCCTGTCCTTTGCCCTGTTCACGGCGCTGATGCTGTGGCGCGTGTGGCCGCGGCTCGGCGTGATTCTGGGCCTGCTCTATGCAGCCATCGACATGTCCGAAAATCGGCTGATCCTGACGCAGACGGACAAGCCCTTTGCGCCGGATGGCTGGCAGCCCGCGCTGCCGGTGGACACCGCGCCGAGCCTTGCCTATTGGTTCACCTTGGCCAAGTTTGCGGTACTTGTATCGTGCCTTGTCCTTGTGGTTGTTGCCCGCCGGAAAGAGAGAGCATGAAGTTCACCGTTGCAATCGATGGTCCCGCTGCCGCCGGGAAAGGAACGATTTCAAAGGCGGTCGCCGCGCATTTCGGCTTTGCCCATCTGGACACCGGCCTGCTGTATCGTGCGGTCGGCGCCAAGGTACTGGGCGGCGCGAACGCGGTCGATGCCGCCGAGATGCTGATGCCTGCCGATCTCGAGGCCGGGAACCTGCGGACGGCCGAGGTCGCCGAAGCGGCGAGCAAGGTCGCGGCTATCCCCGAGGTGCGGCGCGCGCTGGTGGAGTTTCAGCAGAGCTTTGCCCGCCGTTCGGGCGGCGCGGTGCTGGACGGACGTGACATCGGCACGGTGATCTGCCCCGAGGCCGAGGTGAAGCTCTTCGTGACCGCGACCCCGGAGGTCCGGGCGCAGCGGCGGCTGCTGGAACTGCAGGCGTCGGGGTCGGAGACGACCTTTGACGAGGTGCTGGCCGACGTGCTGGCCCGCGACGCGCGCGATGCGGGCCGTGCCGATGCGCCGATGAAGGTGGCGGAAGATGCCGTGCTGATAGACACCAGCGAGATGGAGATCGCGGACGCCGTGGACGCCGCGCTGGCCGAAGTGGAACGCCGGCGCGATCTGGCCTGACCCCCGTTGCATCACCTGTGCGGGCGGGGCTCTTCGCCTGTGCATGGATGATCCGAACCCTCTCTTTTGCCCAAGGCTTGCTCATGACACATGGGCATTCGTGAACTCTTCGAGTTTTTTTTGCCGTGCGCACTTGAACCGAACCGTTCAGTTCCATAGCTCCGCATCACAAACATTCCTGTGACTGGAAGGATAGATTCGTGCTCGACCACCTGAACTGGCGCTACGCCACCAAGAAAATGGACCCGTCCAAGACGGTTTCGGAGGACAAGATCGCCAAGATCGTCGAGGCCGTCAGCCTCGCGCCCACGTCGAGCGGGCTGCAGCCGTTCGAGCTGCTGGTGATCCGCAACAAGGAACTGCGCGCCAAGCTGCAGGCGGCGGCCAACGATCAGGCGCAGATTACCGAAGGGTCGCACCTGCTGGTTTTCGCGGCATGGGACAACTACACCGATGACCGCATCGAGGAGATCGTGGACCTCTCCGCCGCCGAGCGCGGTGGCCGTTCGGAACTGCTGGAAGGCTACTATGCACGGCTGAAGGGCATGTACCTGCCGCGTCCGGCCGAGGTGAACTTCAACCACGCCGCGCGTCAGGCCTATATTGCCTTCGGGTTCGCCATCGCGGCCGCAGCCGAACTCGAGGTGGACAGCACCCCGATGGAAGGCTTCGACGCCGCTGCCTTTGACGAGATCCTCGGGCTGAAGGAAAAGGGCCTGCGCTCGGTCGTGATCCTGCCGCTCGGCTATCGGGACGAGACCGGCGACTGGCTGGTGAACCTCAAGAAGGTGCGCAAGCCGCTCGACAGCTTCGTGACCGAGATCAACTGAGCCTAGCTGCCCAGTTCCGACAGGACGAGGGCAATAGAGAGGCCGATGGCGATGGCCAGTCCGCTCCATTGTGCCTCGATCCTGTAGGCCTTGGGAAAGACCTCGGTCGCCAGCGAGGCAAGGACCGCTCCGGCGGCCACGCACTTGATGGCGGCGAGGATCGGCTCCGGCGCGTCGCTGAGGCCGAGATTGCCAAGAAGGGCCGCCGCCGCCAGCAGGACGGCGACGGCCGACCAGAGGGCCAGGGTCGCCGCTCGGCTCTTGCCATCGTCGATCATCTGCTTGGCGCCGCCCGCCGCCTCGGGGAGGTTGGACAGGAAGATCGACCCGGCCAGCGCGGCGACCGCCAGCGCATCGGCACCGATCAGCGCGCTGCCGAGAGCCAGGTTCTCGGGAATGCCGTCGAGCGTTACCGCCAGCATCAGGCCCGCGCCGCCGCTGGAGCGCAGCCGGTGCTCGACTTGGTAGTCGAGCAGGGCGAAGAGCCCGGCCCCCAGCAAAACCATCACGATGACGAGCCCGAGACGGAGCGGCCCGACCGAAGGGCGGATGAGTTCATCCATGATGGAGACGATCAGCGCCCCGCCGGCCAGCGCTACAATGAAGCCCTCGGTCTTCTTGTTCAGGTTCAGACATGCGCCCCAGACCGCGCCGAAGACCAGCGCGACCGCGGTGACAGCTATGACGAGCGCGACGATCATTCAGCTAAACGGGGCAGATCGGTTCGGGTTCCGTCCCTGCCTGCGCCCGGGGCCGGTGGTGGCGCAAAAGCCTTGCTATGCTGGCCGCGATCGCCTATATGGCGCCCTGTCGACAAGGTGGGAAACACCGCAGGGCATTGAGATGAGCAGGGTCGGAACGCTCCGGCCCTCTTTGTTTTGCGGTACCGCTGACCAACGAAACCCCTAAAGACCGGCGGAGACAACCGCACGGCCAGCAAAAACCGAAGAAAAGGAACTCATAGAGCACATGGCTCAAAACACATCGATGGAGGAATTCGAAGCCCTCCTGAACGAAAGCTTCGAAATCGACACCCCGGAAGAGGGCAGTGTCGTCAAAGGCAAGGTCATCGCGATCGAAGCGGGCCAGGCCATTATCGACGTAGGCTACAAGATGGAAGGCCGCGTCGAACTCAAAGAATTCGCAAATCCCGGCGAACAGCCCGACATCTCGGTCGGTGACGAGGTCGAAGTCTTCCTCCGTCAGGTCGAGAACGCCCGTGGCGAAGCCGTCATCTCGCGCGAGATGGCACGCCGTGAAGAAGCATGGGATCGTCTGGAAAAAGCATACGCCAGCGAAGAGCGCGTCGAAGGCGCCATCTTCGGTCGCGTCAAGGGCGGCTTCACTGTCGACCTCGGCGGCGCAGTTGCCTTCCTTCCCGGTTCGCAGGTTGACGTGCGCCCCGTGCGCGACGCCGGCCCGCTGATGGGTCTGAAGCAGCCGTTCCAGATCCTCAAGATGGACCGTCGCCGTGGCAACATCGTTGTCTCGCGCCGCGCGATCCTCGAAGAGTCGCGTGCCGAGCAACGCGCTGAAGTCATCGGCAACCTGACCGAAGGCCAGGCTGTTGACGGCGTCGTCAAGAACATCACCGAGTACGGCGCATTCGTCGACCTGGGCGGTGTGGACGGCCTGCTGCACGTCACCGACATGGCATGGCGCCGTGTGAACCACCCGTCCGAGATCCTGTCGATCGGCGAGACCGTCAAGGTCCAGGTCATCAAGATCAACAAGGACACCCACCGTATCAGCCTCGGCATGAAGCAGCTGCAGGAAGATCCGTGGGATCTGGTTGGCGCCAAGTTCCCGCTGGGCTCCGTCCACGCTGGCCGCGTGACGAACATCACCGACTACGGTGCATTCGTCGAGCTGGAGCCGGGCGTCGAAGGTCTGGTCCACGTGTCGGAAATGTCCTGGACCAAGAAGAACGTCCACCCGGGCAAGATCGTGTCGACCTCGCAGGAAGTCGACGTCATGGTTCTCGAGATCGATCCCGCGAAGCGTCGCGTTTCGCTCGGCCTCAAGCAGACCATGCGCAACCCGTGGGAAGTCTTCTCGGAAACTCACCCCGAGGGCACCGAGGTCGAAGGCGAAGTCAAGAACATCACCGAATTCGGTCTGTTCATCGGCCTCGACGGCGACATCGACGGCATGGTTCACCTGTCCGACCTGTCCTGGGACGAGCGTGGCGAGGATGCCATCCAGAACTACCGCAAGGGCGACATCGTCCAGGCTGTGGTTTCCGAAGTGGACGTCGAGAAGGAGCGCATTTCGCTCTCCATCAAGGCGCTGGGCGGTGACAAGTTCGCCGAAGCCGTTGGCGGCGTGAAGCGCGGTTCGGTGATCACCGTGACCGTGACCGCGATCGAAGACGGCGGCATCGAAGTGGAATACGAAGGCATGAAGTCCTTCATCCGCCGCTCCGACCTGTCGCGTGACCGTGCCGAACAGCGCCCCGAGCGCTTCTCGGTTGGTGACCACGTCGATGTCCGCGTCACCAACGTCGACAGCAAGACCCGCCGTCTGGGCCTGTCGATCAAGGCACGCGAGATCGCAGAAGAGAAGGAAGCCGTCGAACAGTACGGTTCCTCCGACTCCGGCGCGTCGCTGGGCGACATCCTCGGTGCAGCCCTGAAGGGCGACAACTGAGGCTGACAGCCTTCTGAATTAGGGAAGCCCCGCGGTCGCAAGGCCGCGGGGCTTTTCTTTTGGGGGTGGGGGTTTCTTGTTCTGCAGAACCAAAAGCGCGAGCCGAGGGCCGTCCCGTCGTTTTGGCAGAACCGCCGATGAAGCGGTGAACTGGAGGCCCGGATGGCGCGTGAGAATCAAGCGCAGCCTTGCCGGTTTGCCGGATGCGATGGCCTGTCGAAGCGTGCTCTAAAGACCAGTCAGCGGCACGAATCACGCGGGCCGGAAGTGCCACAGGTTGGCTGAAATAGCATCAAAGCGCGCGACAATGTCTCTGGTCTGGGGAGAGTTCCGGCGGTTATCAGCCACCACCAGCGGAAAATTCCGTGAATAATCCGATAGTTCTGGTTTTGGGGGCCTGACAGTGTAACTATACTCGCTAAGTGATCAGACGGAACAACAACGATGCCTTGGGAGGGGCACACCATGATCCGGTCAGAACTGATACAGAAAATTGCTGATGAGAATCCGCATCTCTACCAACGAGATGTCGAGCGGATCGTGAATACCGTCTTTGAAGAGGTCACCGGCGCGATGGCGCGGGGAGACCGCGTTGAGTTGCGCGGCTTCGGCGCGTTTTCGGTCAAGAAGCGGGATTCCCGCGTGGGTCGGAACCCGCGCACGGGCGAGACCGTTCATGTGGAAGAGAAGTATGTTCCCTTCTTCAAGACCGGCAAACTGCTGCGGGACCGCCTGAACGGAAAGTAAGCTTGTGATGCGTTACATTCGCTATGCCATCCTGGCGCTGATCGCGATCGTGTTGATCTCGGTCTCGCTGGCCAACCGTGACGTCGTGACCCTGCGGCTGGTCCCGGAAGCCCTGGCGGGCCTGCTGGGGGTGACATGGGCCATTTCGCTGCCCCTGTTCATCGTCGTTCTCGGCGGCGTGGCGCTGGGCCTGATCGTCGGGTTCATCTGGGAATGGCTGCGCGAGCACAAGCATCGCCGCGAGGTGAGCACCAAGACCCGCGAGCTCGACAAGCTCGAACGCGAGGTCAAGCATCTCAAGCGCGGATCGCGCGAAGAGAAGGACGAGGTCCTGGCGCTGCTGGACTGACGGCGGGCGCTTTTCCTTTATGCGCTTTGGGCGTAAGGGAAGGGTCATGCAGACGCGCGTCAAATATTGCGGGCTGACCCGCCCCGAGGATATCGAAGCCGCCGCAGCGGCGAATGCGGCCTATGTCGGGTTTGTCTTCTTTCCTCCCTCGCCCCGCGCCCTGACGGTCGAGGCTGCCGCACCGCTGGCGCTGCTGGTGCCGCAGGGGATCGCGAAGGTCGCGCTGACCGTGGATGCGGACAACGCGCTGCTGGACCGGATCACCGATGGCGTCGCGCTCGACATGCTACAGCTTCATGGCAAGGAAAGCCCCGAGCGCGTCCGCGAAGTGAAGGAGCGCTATGGCCTTCCGGTGATGAAGGCGGTGGGCGTCGCCGACGAGGCGGACCTCGAGACCCTCGAACGCTATCTCAAGGTTGCCGATCAGATCCTCCTTGATGCCAAGGCGCCGAAGGGCGCGGAACTGCCGGGCGGGAACGGGCTGGCGTTTGACTGGCGGCTGATCGCCGGACGCCGCTGGCCGGTGCCCTGGATGCTCGCGGGCGGGCTGACCCCCGACAACGTGGCAGAGGCCATCCGGCTGACGGGTGCGCGGCAGGTCGATGTCTCGACCGGGATCGAGCGGGAGCGCGGTGTGAAGGATGCCGGGCTGATCGCGGCCTTTGGGGCTGCGGCCGCCTGAACCGGGACATCGTTGATCCACGGGGAACGCCAGCGCGTATCCCCAGCATCAACGAGGATTTCCCATCATGCCGATTGCCGTCATCGGCGGTCTCAGGGTTCGTGCAGCCTGGGCCGCACCGGAATTCGCGTTCCGATCCTTTCTTGCGCTGAGGCAGGCCCGACGCGCACAAGGGTGCCTTGGAGCGCAGGTGTTTCCCGGTCCGGAGGGCTTCTTCTCGCTGACGCTCTGGGACTCGGCTGCGGCGATGAAGAGCTACGCGACGACTGGCGCGCACGGACGTCTGCAGCGGCGGGCCCCGGTCATCGCGGAGGTGTTCCGGTTCCACCATTTTCCCGCGGAGGTCATGCCGGAATCGGCGGAGGCGCGGGCGCGCTGGTCCGCGGCGCAGCACGGGCTGCAGGGTGAAAACGGCATGGATCTTCCCGGGCGGGGCGCGTAAAGCTAACCCGTTCCAAGGAGGAAGAGATGCCTGACGATCTGATCAATTCCTACAAGACCGGCCCGGACGAAAATGGCCGGTTCGGCGATTTCGGTGGCCGGTTCGTCTCGGAAACCCTGATGCCGCTGATCCTGCGGCTGGAAGCGGAATACGAGAAGGCCAAGACCGACCAGAGCTTCTGGGACGAGATGGACGATCTCTGGACCCATTACGTGGGCCGCCCGTCGCCTCTGTATCACGCCGAGCGTCTGAGCGAGCACCTTGGCGGTGCCAAGATTTACATGAAGCGCGACGAGCTGAACCACACCGGCGCGCACAAGATCAACAACGTGCTGGGCCAGATCATCCTTGCCCGCCGCATGGGCAAGACCCGGATCATCGCCGAGACCGGCGCGGGCCAGCATGGTGTGGCGACCGCGACGGTCTGTGCCAAGTTCGGGCTGAAGTGCGTCGTCTACATGGGCGCGCATGACGTGGAGCGGCAGAAGCCCAACGTGTTCCGCATGCGCCTGCTGGGTGCCGAGGTGGTCCCGGTGACCTCTGGCCGTGGGACGCTGAAGGACGCGATGAACGATGCGCTGCGCGACTGGGTGACCAACGTGCGCGACACCTTCTACTGCATCGGCACCGTGGCGGGGCCGCACCCGTACCCGGCGATGGTTCGCGATTTTCAGGCCATCATCGGCAAGGAAGTGCGCTGGCAGCTGGCCGAGCAGGAAGGCGAGGGCCGTCTGCCCGATACCGTGGTCGCGGCCATCGGCGGCGGGTCGAACGCGATGGGCCTGTTCTTCCCCTTCCTCGACGATCCGGAGGTCAAGATCATCGGCGTCGAAGCTGGCGGCAAGGGCGTGAACGAGAAGATGGAGCACTGCGCCTCGCTGACCGGCGGGCGCCCGGGCGTGCTGCACGGGAACCGCACCTATCTGCTGCAGGACGACGACGGGCAAATCCTCGAAGGGTTCTCGATCTCGGCGGGCCTCGACTATCCGGGCATCGGGCCGGAGCATGCATGGCTGCACGACATCGGTCGCGCCGAGTATGTCTCGATCACCGACAAGGAGGCGCTGGGGGCGTTCCAGCTGTCCTGCGCGCTGGAAGGGATCATCCCGGCGCTGGAGCCCAGCCATGCGCTGGCCCATGTCATGAAGATCGCGCCCGATCTGCCCAAGGACCATATCATCGTGATGAACATGTGCGGCCGGGGCGACAAGGATATCTTCGCCGTGGCGCAGCACCTCGGCTTTGACATGGCCTGAACTGCGCGTTCACCCTGATCGGCTATCGGAAAGGCGGGCTCTCGGGCCCGCCTTTTTTCTTGCGCGGGCCTCAGGCGTAGGCGGGCGCGCCGTAGTCGGCGCAGCAGGCGCGGTGGGCGGCGGCCATCCCGGCGTATGCCGGATGATCTGGGCCCAGCAGCTTTTGCTGCCACCAGTCCGCCTCGATATCGTAGAGCTCGGTACTGCCGTCGCGGTAGCGGATGAAGCGGTAGCGTCCCTTCCGGATGGCGGAGCCGATGGGGTTGAAGGTGGGGACGGCGCGTTCGGGGTCAGCCTCTCCGCCTTCGACGACCGGGCGCAGGGAGCCGCCTGCACACTGCTCCATCGCGCCGAGGCCGAGGGTGTCGAGGATGGTGGGCCCGACGTCGAGCAGCGCGACCGGGTCGTTGACCACTCTGGGTGTGGGGCGCTCGGGGTCGTGGATGATGAAGGGCACAAGCGCGGACTGTTCCCAGAGGGTCGACTTGCCGAAGCGGCTGCGCTCTCCGAGGTGGTGGCCGTGGTCGGTCAGGATCACGACCATCGTGTTGTCGGCGTAGGGCGAGGCCTTGAGCGCATCCCAGACGGTGCCGAGGTGGTGGTCGCCGTGGCTGACCGCCGAGAAGTAGTTGCGCACGCTCTTCTTCCACTTGCGCGCGTTGTCGAGGCCGAAGTTCTTGCGCACGGTGACGTCGGAGAAGGCGCAATTCTGGAAGCCCTCGGACCAGGACGCGGGCATCTGGAAGGCGCTGACCGGGTACATTTCCTTGAACCGGTGAGGCGTGATGAAGGGGCTGTGCGGGCTGTAGAAGCCGACCTCGCGGTAGAAGGGGGCGCTGCCGTCGTAGGAGCCGATGAAATCGACGAAGGAGGCCGCCGACTGGGCGTCGTGATAATAGCCGTCGTCCTTGGGGTCGGTGGTGGATATACCGCCGCCATTGCCGCCGCTGCGGCTCTGCTCGAATTCCTCCCGCAGCTTGGTGTCGATGCGAAAGCCCTTGCGGTGATCGGAGTAGAGCACCTCGTGGATCTCTTCCTGCAACGGCTTGAAGCCGTGGTGGACCTTGCCACCGGAGGAACAGAAGTAACCGGCGGACTTGAGCCGGTAGGGCCACATCTCGCGCGGGGGGACGGCTTCGAAAACCGAGGTGTCGTTGTCGAAAACGCGGGTCTGATGCGGCGTGCGCCCCGACATGAAACTGGCGCGCGAGGGGCCGCAGAGCGGGGATTGGCAGTAGGCCGCGTGAAAGGCGGTGGATTCGGCGCAGATGCGGTCGAGGTTCGGGGTCTGCAGTTCCGCGCCGAAGATCGTCTTGTAGTGCCAGAACGAGAAGGCGTCGTCGAAGCTGATCAGGAGTACGTTTTTCTGGGGCTTCGGCATTCGCGTCTCTCGGTCACGGGCTCGGTCGGGAAACTCTAGCAAGGCGCGCGGCGGACGCAATGCGCCGCCGCGCGTGACCGGGCGGGATCGCCGGTCATGCCTCGTGGATGACGGTCTCGAAGCCTTCGAACTGCGGCGGCCCGGCGAGCGCCTCGCGGGTGCCGCTGTTGCCGGCGTCCTTGTGGGCGGCGCGGAAATGCTCGGACTTGGTCCAGTTCTCGAAGGCCTCGGCGCTCTCCCAGATCACGTGGCTGGAGTAGAGGCGATACCCCTCGCCCTCGGGCCCCTTGAGAAGGCGGAATTCCTGAAACCCCGGAACTTCCTTGAGGTGGGACTCGCGCGATCTCCAGATGGATTCGAACAGGTCTTCCTTGCCGGGCAGAATCTTGAAGCGGTTCATAGCGATATAGCTCATGGCCATTCCTTTGCTGGATGTTCGGGCTGGCTGCTGCGGCACGGGGTGTCGGCGCTGGCTTCGGTACCGGGCGTAGCACCCGTGCCTGCGAACGGTCAATGCGACGCCGTGCGCGGGGGGCCGCATTGGCGTCTTGATCCGTGCTGCACGGGGCTTAAAGTCGCCCGCAGGGGCCGGAGGAAGGAACGGATATGACAAGGGCATTCTGGGCGATCTGGTCGGTCATCATCGCGGCGGTTCTTGCCGGTCCGGTCCGGGCGGAGGGGCCCGAGGATACCGTCAGCTGGATCTACACCTCGCTGGCCGCGCTGGGTCCGGCCGAGACCAAGGGGCTTGCCTACCTGTCGGCCCCGGCGAACCGGTCGCAGTACCTGTCGCAGCGGATGGTCGCCTTCTACGACGCCAACGACACCTATTCCGAGTTCCAGATGCTGGCCTGCGTCGACTATGCCTTCGACGTGCCGGGCAATGATTTCAACGCCAACGAGATTGCCCAGAGCCTCACCGTGACCTCGACCGGCGACAATCAGGCCCGCAGCGTGACCGCATCGTTCCGAAACTTCGGGGCGCTTTACCGGGTCACCTATGACTTCATCGCCGAGGACGGCTACTGGAAGATCGACGACATCACCGGGCCTGGCTACCGGGTCTCGCAGATCGACTGCAAGGCCAAGACCGCGCTGGAGGCCGAGATCGCCCAGTCCGCCGAGAAGGAAAGCCAGGGCGCGGCCTATCCCGGCGAGGCCGCGCGCTATTGCTACATGACGGGCGGAGACACCCTGCAACTGGACGTCGCGGCGGACGGGCGTGCCCAGTTCGACGTGGAGAGCGTGCAGGGCAACGGGCATTTCTGCATGGCGCGCGGCGAGGCGCGCTGGACCGGGGTGGGCTGGGTCTATGAAGAGACGCTGGACGGCGGCCCCTGCCGGCTGGAGTTCCTCATCACCGCGACGCAGGGCGTGCGCCTGACCGATGCCGACTGGTCCTGCAAGCCGTCGCTCTGCGGGGCGCGCGCGGCGCTGGACGGGCTGACCTTTGACCGCGCATCGCAGGTTGACTGCGTGCAGATGCCTGCGCGCTAGATCAGTCCGCCTCGACCGCGTGGGCTTCGAGCACTTCGAGCGGCACGATCTCGAGCGCGCGGCGGTGCGTGGCGGCGAGGTTGACGCGCGGGCCGCAGCCCTCGTCTGCCGCCTGCAGGAACCGGCCGGCGCAGAGGCACCACTGGTCGCCCGCCCTGAGCCCCTTGAACCGGAACTCGGGGCGCGGGGTCGACAGGTCGTTGCCGACATACTTGGAATAGGCGAGGAATTCGTCCGTCATCACCGCGCAGACGGTGTGGCTGCCCTGATCCTCGGTGCAGGTGTTGCAGTGGCCGTCCCGGAAGAAGCCGGTGACGGGGTCGAATGAGCAGGGCGTCAGGGCCTCGCCCAGTACGTTGATCTTCTCGTCCGGCTCCATTGTGGCCCTCGTCCTTCCTGTCCTTGTCCGGCAGTGGCCGGGGCGGTCAGAGGCGTCCGGCGATCCTGCGCATCATCTCAATGTTGGCGTCGTTCACGCCGGGTTCGCGAAAACCGAGATCGGCGGCGGTGACCACGATTACCACGTCCCGGCTCTGGTCAATGTATATGTATTGGCCGTAAATGCCACGCCCCAGAACTTCGCCCTCGTGGGCCCCGACGGGAATCCACCACTGGTAGCCATAGCCGATATGACCCGGCTCGGTCGGGGCAGATGGCGCGATGGATTCGGCCAGCCAGTCGGCGGGCACCACCTGCTGTCCGCCGTAATCACCCTTTTGCGCGACCATCTGGCCGAAACGGGCGTAGTCGCGGGTTGTCAGGTTCAGTCCGCCCAGCACGAAGGCCACGCCCGCGCCGTCGGTCAGGTAGTAGCCCGGTTGCTCCATGCCGAGCGGTGCAATGATCTTCTCGACCAGCAGTTCGGGTACCGGGCGGCCAGTGGCGCCCCGGATCACCATGCCGATGACGTGGGTGTCGATCGAGACATATTGCCATTCCGTCCCGGGTTCGGTGAAACGCTCGTGCAGGCTGGCGGCGAAATCGTCGAGCCTGCCGCCGAGCGCGATGACACGGCCCATCCGGTTGATGTCGGAGTTGTAGTCCAGGTAGTCCTCGTCGAAGGTCACGCCGCTGGCCATGTTCAGGACATTGCGGATGCTGGCCCCGTCATAGGCACTGCCGGTCAGCGAGGGCGCGTAGCGGGTGACCGGGTCGTCAAGGGATGCGATGGCGCCCTCGGATACCAGAACGCCGAAGAGGGCGGAGAGGTAGCTCTTGGCGAGGGACCAGGAGATGCGCAGGTCTTGCGGGCCGGTATCGAGGAAGTAGTTCTCGTAGCGGATTTGCCCGTCCTTCATGACCAGAAGCGAGGTCAGGGCGCGGTCGCGGATCCAGCTCTCGGCGTCGTCGGGCAGGGTCATGTCCTTGCCCTTGGGCAGCGTGCTGACGGGCCCGGCGCCGCGGGGCAGGGGGGTGGTCAGGAACATGGTGTCCATGTGCGAGAAGTTCGCGACGATCCGGTCCTCGGAGAACAGGGAATTGACCGACCAGAGGCGCAAGAGCTGCTCGCGGTTCAGAAACCCGACCACGAGAATTGCAAGCACCGCCATTAGGATGACGCGCCGGGTCCATTGCCAGAACATTCAGGTGGCTCCTCCCACTGTTCGCCGGTGTCACCATTGCAGGTGTCGAGGGCGGCGGGCAAGTCAGCCGTGGTTCAGTCGACCAGCCATTTGACCCAGCGGCCGTGGAAATCGACCCGGGCCAGCGTGACGGTCAGGTTGTCCGGCCAGAGGCGCAGGGTCAGCGCGGCGCCGTCGCCATTGCCGTCGGCTTCCATCCCGAGCCAGGCGAGGGGCCGGTCGGTCGTGGCCCGTGCCCCGGCCTCTTCGATCAGCGCGGTGCCGACCTGCTGACGCTCGGCCGGGAAGTATTGCCAGGCGATGGTGTGGTAGATCAGGTGCAGCGTGCCTGCGGGCTGGGTTGCGAGCCGTCGTTCCAGCCAGCTGATCGCGTCGCCCGCCTCGGGTCGGACGGTCTGGACCGCGATGGCGGCGCGGGTCAGTTCGGCCCGGTGCGGCTGGTCGGGCCAGAGATAGGCGAAGAGGCGGAGCACCTGTTCCGGGTCGCGCATGTCGAGCGGTTTCAGGTCCACGCCCGCGCGGTCGTTCACCCGGACACCGGCGTCGGCGGGGAAGGGGCCGCTCCAGTCCGGTTGCAGAACAAGGGCGGGGTCCCTGGGGCCCAGCGATCCGGCGGGGGTATCGAGGGCAAAGGAATCCCACATGAGGTTGAGCCCGGCGCTGGCGCCGAGTTCGGAGGTCATGAAGGGCAGCGAGTGGCGCGCCGCGATCCAGTGGGCCGCCGGGATCAGCGCCGAGGAGCGGCGCACCTCGTTGGTCTGGGGCGGCGATTTCATCCAGTCGAGGACGAAGGCCTGGTGTGTGTCGATCGCGGCAAGCACGGTGCGGATCAGAACATCGTCTGCAGTCTCGTTCGGAGGGTAGACAGCGGCGAGTGCGGGCGCCCGCCCGGTCAGGACGAGGGCATGCAGGGCCCCGGCAAGGCGCAGCGGCAGAGAGGCGCCGGAGGGGCCGAGATCGCCCACCCAGTCGTCGCAGCTGCGGCCCAGTACGCTGTCGGAGGACCAGTTGTCGGCCAGCAGGGTCAGCAGGCGCGCCATGAACGGCGACCCGAGACCGGCACAGGCGCGGGCCTGTGCGCGCATGGCGGCGGCCATCCTCATTTGAAGCGGTCCAGCAGCTTCTGCATGGGCGAACGGCTGTCTTCCGCCTCTTCCGCCGGTTTGGGGGCGGGGGCAGGGCTGGCCGGAGCCCGGGCCTTGTCGGGCGCGGGTGCGGGAGATTTGGACGAGCGCGGCGGGGCGGTGCGCAGGGCGACCACGTTCTGGAACTTGCCGCTGTCTCCGGCGGCGAGGTGATCGGCGCCATCGGAGAGGCCCCGCAGCACGTCGTCGAGCCACTCTTCGTCGGCCTTGGCGAAGTCGTGCAGCACGTAGCCCGCCACGAGCTCCTTGCGGCCCGGATGGCCAACGCCGAGGCGGACGCGGGCATAGTCGGGGCCGATGTGCTGGTGGATCGAGCGCAGACCGTTGTGGCCGGCATGGCCGCCGCCCTGCTTGACCCGCACCTTGGCCGGGGCGAGGTCGAGTTCGTCGTGGAACACGATCACGTCGGCTGGTTCGAGCTTGTAGAAGCGCATGGCTTCACCGACCGACTGGCCCGAGAGGTTCATGAAGGTCGCGGGCTTGAGCAGGATCGCCTTGTCGCCCCCGAGGCGCCCCTCGGCGATCTCCCCCTGGAACTTCGCCTTCCACGGACCAAAGCCGTGATCCCCGGCGATCCGGTCCACTGCCATGAAGCCGATGTTGTGACGGTTCCGGGCGTATTTGCTGCCGGGATTTCCGAGGCCCACAATCAGTTTCATGGAAAAAACTCCGATAGGTCAGTCAAACTGGTCTTTCATGCCCTGAATTTCGAAAAGATTCCAGTTGCTATGCAAGGCCCCTCCGCGACGGAAGCGTCGCCCGGAAACAGAAACGGGGCCGCAGGGGCCCCGTTCCGCATTCGATGGTGTCCGACGAGAGGATCAGGCCTCTTCGCCATCCTCCTCGGTTGCTTCCTCGGCGTCGCCGGAGGAGCGCAGGCCCGACGGGGCCGAGATGTTCGCAATCACGAAGTCGCGGTCGATCGTCGGCTTCACGCCTTCCGGCAGCTGAGCTTGCGAGATGGTGATGGTGTCACCGATGTTGTGGCCGGTCAGGTCGATGGTGATGTGATCCGGGATTTCGCCGGCGGTCACGACCAGTTCGACTTCGGGGCGCACCAGCGTCAGGACGCCGCCCTTGCGCAGGCCGGGGCAGTTGTCTTGGCCGATCACTTCAACCGCGATGAAGAGGTTGATCTTGGTGGTACGGCGCAGGCGCATGAAGTCGACGTGGGTCGGCAGGTCCTTGACCACGTCACGCTGAACGTCGCGGCAGATCACGCGGACGTCTTCGTGGCCTTCAACCTTGAGGTTGAAAAGGGTCGACTTGAAGCGACCGGCCTTCAGCTTTTTGAACAGCGCGTTGAACGGGATTTGAATCGGAAGCGGGTCGTGCTCGCCACCAAAAACGATCCCCGGAACCATACCGGCGCGGCGCGCCTGACGAGCGGCGCCCTTGCCTGTCCCCGTGCGTTCCAGGACTACGAGATCAGGAATCTCTCCAGCCATGTGTATTTCTCCTAATGGGGCGGGACTCCTCCAAGGCTGTAGTCCCGCGTGAAGCCGCGCGTATAGACGGCTTTCCCCGCTTTGAAAAGGCCTTTTCCCGGCCCCTCGGAGCGAGCCCGCTTGCCAGGATCGGAATGGCGTGCCAAGGCCAGAGCATGGGATTCGTCAATGATATAAGAGCAAGCCGCGCCCCGGCACTAGGGTTTGCGGCAATGGGGCTCGTATGGGCTGCATTTGCTGCGCAGGTGCCGGTGCTGAAGGCCCAGATCGGTGCGTCGGACGCACAGTTCGGCATGTGTTTCCTGGTTTCGAGCCTAGGGGCGCTGGCCGCCATGTGGGTGGCCCCGGCGGTCGACCGGCGGCTTGGCCGATTCTCCGTCGCTGTCGCGTCGGTCGCAGTGGGGGCGAGCATCCTGATTCCCTCGGTCGCGACCAATCTCGTGTTCTTCACCTTCGGCATGGTCTTCGCCTCGGCGTCGAGCGGTATCCTCGACATCGTCATCAACGCGAGGGTGGCCGAGGCCGAGGAGGCGCGTGGCCGTCCCCTGATGAACCTGAACCACGGCACCTATTCCTTTGTCTACGCCGGAATGGCCCTGGTGACGGGCGGGCTGCGCGAGGCCGGGCTGGCGCCGGTGCAGGTGTTTGCCGGGATCCTCGGGCTGATCCTGCTGGCGACGCCGCTGATGCGGACGCGGCCCGCAGCGGTCGCGGGCGAGGAATCGGTGATCCCGCAGCGGGCGGATCACTTGCTGGTCTGGCTGGCCGGGCTGGTGTTCCTGATCGGGTTCCTCTCCGAGCAGGCGGGGGACGGCTGGTCAGCCCTGCATCTCGAACGCACGCTTGGCGGTGGTGCCGCCGAGGGTGCGCTGGGCCCCGCGATCCTTGGGCTGACGATGGGTTTCGGGCGGCTGTTCGGCCAGATCATCGCCGCGCGGGTGGCAGATACAGTGATGATCAGCCTCGCCTGCGTCGTCGCGGCGGTCGGCGTGGTGATCGCTGCGCTCGCCCCGACCCTGCTGGTCGCCTATGCCGGTTTCGCGGTGATGGGGCTTGGCGTCTCGGTCGTCGTGCCGCTGGCCATGGCGATCGTGGGCCGCATGGTGCCGCACGCGCATCGGGTGGCGGCCATCGGGCGCGCCTCGATCATCGGGTACGGCGCCTTTCTCGTCGGTCCGAGCCTCATCGGGCTGACCTCCGACGTGTTCGGGCTCCGCGTTGCCTTTCTGGTGATCGCGGCACTCCTGATGGTGGTGCCGGCGATCCTTGTTCCGCTGCTGGTGCGCAGGGTCCAGGCGACAGCCTAGTCCTGCTGCCAGGTGCCCTCGAAACCTTCGGGGACCAGCAGGTTGTGCCGCCCGAGGTTGTTGACGTTGGTTTCGCCGCAGAGCGCCATCGTCATGTCCAGCTCTTTCTGGATGATCTGCAGTGCGGTGGTCACCCCCTTCTGGCCCATGGCGCCGAGGCCATAGATGAAGGAGCGGCCGATCATGGTGCCGTTGGCGCCCATGGCAAGCGCCTTGAGCACGTCCTGGCCCGAGCGGATGCCGCTGTCGAGGAAGACCTCGGTTTCGCCGCCCACCGCGTCGAGGATCGGGCGCAGCATCCGGATGGAGCTGAGCGCGCCGTCGAGTTGGCGGCCGCCGTGGTTCGAAACGACGATGGCATCGGCGCCGAGCTTGACCGCCATCTTGGCGTCTTCCGGGTCTAGGATCCCCTTGAGGATCACCTTGCCGCCCCATTGCTCCATCAGCTTGCCGATCTTGTTCCAGTCCAGCGTCAGGTCGAACTGTTCCGCCGTCCACGCGCCAAGCGCGGCGGTGTCGGAGATGCCCTGCACGTGGCCGACGATGTTGCCGAAGTTGCGGCGGCGCGCGCCGAGCATCTCGATGCCCCAGGCCCATTTCGTCGCGAGGTTGGCAATGGTCTTCGGCGTCAGCTTCGGCGGGGCGGAAAGGCCGTTCTTGAGGTCCTTGTGGCGCTGGCCGAGCAGCTGCAGGTCCAGCGTGATGACGAGGGCCGAGCACTTGGCATCCTTGGCGCGCTGGATCAGGCGGCGGACGTAATCCTCATCCGTCATGGTGTAGAGCTGGAACCAGAAGGGCTTGGTCGTCGCCTCGGCCACGTCCTCGATCGAGTTGATCGACATTGTGGAGAGGGTGAAGGGCACGCCGAAGTCCTCGGCCGCGCGGGCGGCCTTCATCTCGCCGTCGGCGTGCTGCATACCCGTCAGGCCGACGGGGGCGAGCGCGACCGGCATGGCCACGTCCTGACCGATCATCTGGCCCTTGGTCGAGCGGCCGGACATGTCGACGGCCACTTTCTGACGCAGGCGGATCTGCGCGAAGTCCGAGGTGTTCTCGCGGAAGGTCTGTTCCGTCCAGCTGCCGCTTTCGGCGTAGTCGTAGAACATGCGCGGAACGCGGCGCTCGTGCAGACGCTTGAGGTCAAGGATATTGGTGATGACGGGCATCGTCGCGGCTCCTCCCCGAGGTATTGGTCAACATGGATTACCAACGCCCCCCGTCATTCTCAAGCGTCAAGACAGCGCGGGACGGATGGCCGCGCATGGCGTCACGTGCGGGCTGGCACTGCCCGGCGTTGCACGTCATAGTCCGCCGCGAGTTCAGAGGAGTAAGACATGTTCTTCGACGACATGCCCGTCGGCAAGACCTACGAGACAGGCAGCAAGACCCTGACCGAAGAGGCCATTGTGACCTTTGCCAAGGAGTGGGATGCTCAGCCGTTCCATATCGACAGGGCCGCGGCCGAGCAGTCGGTCTACGGGGGGCTGATCGCCAGCGGCTTTCACACCATCCTGACCGCCTTCAACCTGACGCTGGCGGCGAGCGACTGGTCCGAGAGCTCGATGGGGTCGCCGGGACTGGAGAACGTGCGCTGGATCAAGCCGGTCTATGCCGGTGACACGCTGATGGTGAAGGCCGAGGTCGTCGGCGCCAAGGAAAGCCGCTCCAAACCCGACCGGGGGTTCGTCGACGTGCAGTACGACATCTACAATCAGGACGAGGTCAAGGTCGCCTCCTACCTCTCTACCCACATGCTGAAGAAACGCGGCTGATCAAGACGGAACGCGGCCATCGCGCAGAGGCGGTCAGGGCGGCGAGTGCCGCCTACGCCGGGCGGGGCCGAACAACAATTCGAGGGAAGAAGACGATGAAACATGGTGGCCAGGTCCTGATCGAGAGCCTTGTCGCGCTGGGCGCGACAAAGAGCTTCGGGGTGCCCGGAGAAAGCTATCTGGCGGCGCTCGACGCGATGCACGACACCGGCGGTCAGTTCGATTTCGTGCTGTGCCGGAACGAGGGTGGCGCGGCCTTCATGGCCGCCGCCTGGGGCAAGCTGACGCGCACGCCCGGCATCTGCTTCGTGACCCGTGGTCCCGGCGCCACCAATGCCTCGATCGGGGTGCATACGGCGATGCAGGACAGCGTGCCGATGCTGCTGTTCGTGGGGCAGGTGGGTACCGACATGAAGGGGCGCGAGGCTTTCCAGGAGGTCGATTATCGCGCCATGTTCGGGACAGTGGCGAAATGGGCGGTCGAGATCGAACGCTCCGAGCGCATCCCCGAGATCGTCGCGCGCGCGTGGTCGGTCGCGGTCAGCGGACGGCCCGGCCCGGTGGTCATCGCGCTGCCCGAGGACGTGCTCTCGGCACCCTGCGAGGCACCCGCGCTGACCGGCCCGGCCCGGCTGGTCGCTCCAGGTGTCGACGCCGGTGCCGTTGCCGAGGCGCAGGCCATGTTGGCCGGGGCGCAGAGACCGCTGATCCTGCTGGGTGGCGCGAACTGGACCGAGACGGGCGCAGCGGCGCTGCAGGCTTTCGCCGAAGCCTCGGACATCCCGGTCGCCGCGGCGTTCCGGTTCCAGGACCAGTTCGACAATTTCTCGCCGGTCTATGTCGGCGAGGCCGGTGTGGGGATGCCGCCGCATGTCCGCAAGCTGATGCTCGACGCCGACGTGATCCTCGCCCTGAACGTCCGCTTCGGCGAGATGACGACCGACGGCTACACCCTGCTCGACGTGCCGCAGCCGGTGCAGAAGCTGATCCATGTCCACCTGTCGGATGGCGAGATCGGCAAGGTCTACCAGCCGGTGCTGGGCGTGCACGGCAGCCACAATGCCTTTGCCGAGGCGCTCGCGCCGGTGTCGGGCGACTGGGGCGACTGGCGGGCACAGGCCCGCGCGGCCTATGAGGCCGGGTTCGACGCGCCGGAGCAGCCTTCGCCGGTGGACATGGTCAAGGTCACGGCACACCTGCGCGACGTGCTGCCCGAGGACGCCATCCTGACCAACGGGGCGGGGAACTTTACCGTCTGGCCGAACAAGTTCTACAAGTTCGGCCCCAAGGCACGCCTGCTGGCGCCGCAGTCGGGCGCAATGGGCTACGGCCTGCCGGCGGCGGTGGCGGCCAAGGTGGCCGCGCCGGAGCGGGTGGTGGTCTGTTTCGCCGGTGACGGCGATTTCCAGATGAACTGCCAGGAACTCGCCACGGCAGCGCAGCACGGGGCCCAGCCCATCGTCCTGATCGTGAACAACGGCATCTACGGCACCATCCGCGCCCACCAGGAGCGGCACTATCCCGAGCGCGTGTCCGGTACCACGATGGTGAACCCGGACTTTGCCGCGCTGGCGCGTGCCTACGGCTTCCATGCCGAGCGGGTGGAAAAGACCGAGGATTTCCCGGCGGCTTTCGAGCGGGCTCTGGCGTCGGGCACCGGTGCGGTGCTGGACCTCGACGTGTCACCCGAGGCGCTGACGCCTCGGCAGACCCTCAGCCAGATGCGCGCGGCGGCGCTGGCGGCCAGGTCCTGACCCGGTTCGGGCGGGGGCACAGGCTGCGTCCCCCGCCCGGCAGGCCCGATGGGCCATTGCGTCCTTGAATTCACCGGCGAGGGCGGCTATGTGGCCCCGATACCGCAGCAGGAAAGAGCCCGAGACATGGCCACCAATCCGATCCAGTTCGTCAACCAGGTTCGCGCAGAGGTCTCCAAGGTCGTCTGGCCGACCCGGCGCGAAGTGTTTCTGACGACGGTCATGGTTTTCATCATGGCCTCGCTGACCGCCGTCTTCTTTGCCCTCGTGGATCTGGCGATCCGCTTTGGTCTGCAAGGCATTCTGGGCTTCTTCGGTTAAGCCCCGCGGCGCCGCCTCCGGCGGAGCGACCCGGGCCGAAAAGCCCGGCCCCCTCTTGATCAATCGGTTGCGGGCGGGTAGTTGGGCGCCTACCCAAGACCCTGGCGTGCGGCGATTCGCGCTGCGCGCCGCTTTGTGTTACGGGGAGGGACGGGTTCCTGTCCCCAGACAGATTTCAGAAGGCGGCTGCCCGTTCGGGGGCCCGGCAGGACAAGGACAGCAAGCGCTATGGCGAAACGGTGGTACTCGGTCAGCGTTCTTTCTAATTTCGAGAAGAAGATCGCAGAGCAGATCCGCACGTCGGTTGCCGAGCACGGACTCGAAGGTGAGATCGACGAGGTCCTGGTTCCCACCGAGGAAGTGATCGAGGTGCGTCGCGGCAAGAAGGTGTCGACCGAACGCCGGTTCATGCCGGGGTACGTGCTGGTCCACATGGAAATGTCCGACCGCGGCTATCACCTGATCAACTCGATCAACCGCGTCACCGGTTTCCTCGGCCCGCAGGGTCGTCCGATGCCGATGCGTGACGCCGAGGTGAACCAGATCCTGAACCGCGTCCAGGAAGGCGAAGAGACGCCGCGGACGCTGATCCACTTCGAGGTGGGCGAGAAGGTCAAGGTCAACGACGGTCCGTTCGAAGACTTCGACGGCATGGTCGAGGAGGTCGACGAGGAAAACGAACGCCTCAAGGTCACCGTTTCGATCTTTGGCCGCGAGACCCCGGTCGAGCTCGAATTCACCCAGGTGTCCAAACAGGGCTGAGCCCGACAGGCAACTGGAACGATCGCGAGTGGCGCGAGGAGCCGATGGCCCTTCGCGCCCTTGTTGTTTGTAGGGAGGGCGGATTGCCGGGTGCGATCGGGCGAATCCCTGTTGCAATCGTGATCCAACCGGTGTACCCGCCACGCTCTATCGGACGGTGCAGATTCTGCGCCGTGCGTTTCGTGTGGGAGGCGAGGGCGGCGCGCTGTCCGGACCGGACCACATCAACCGAAACCCTGCGGGTCGCGTCCTGCGGGGGTTGAGAAAGGAACAGGCCAATGGCCAAGAAACTCATCGGCAGCCTCAAGCTGCAAGTCAAAGCCGGTCAGGCGAACCCGTCCCCGCCGGTTGGCCCCGCTCTCGGTCAGCGCGGCATCAACATCATGGAATTCTGCAAGGCGTTCAACGCCAAGACCGCAGACATGGAGCCCGGCGCTCCGTGCCCGACCGTGATCTCCTATTACCAGGACAAGTCCTTCACCATGGACATCAAGACGCCGCCGGCGTCCTACTTCCTGAAGAAGGCTGCCAAGGTGAAATCCGGCGCCAAGGCTCCCTCGCGTGAGACCGTCGGCACCGTGACCGCTGCACAAGTGCGCGAGATCGCCGAAGCGAAGATGAAAGATCTGAACGCCAACGACATCGAAGGCGCAATGCAGATCATCCTGGGCTCCGCCCGCTCCATGGGCATCGAGGTGAAGTAAGATGGCAAAGCTTGGAAAACGTACCAAAGCCGCCCGCGAAGCCTTCGCCGGTAAAGAGAACCTCTCCGTCGAGGAAGCCGTCGCACTGGTGAAAGGCAATGCCAACGCCAAGTTCGACGAAACCGTCGAGATCGCGCTGAACCTGGGTGTTGACCCGCGTCACGCAGACCAGATGGTTCGCGGCAAGGTCTCGCTGCCCGCAGGCACCGGCAAGGACGTGCGCGTTGCCGTCTTCGCCCGTGGCGACAAGGCAGAGGAAGCCAAGAAGGCCGGCGCCGACATCGTTGGTGCAGAGGACCTGATGGAAACCGTGCAGGGCGGCAAGATCGACTTCGATCGCTGCATTGCAACCCCGGACATGATGCCGATCGTCGGCCGTCTGGGCAAAGTGCTCGGCCCCCGCAACCTGATGCCGAACCCCAAGGTCGGCACCGTGACCATGGACGTCGCCGAAGCCGTTGCCGCGGCCAAGGGCGGTGAAGTCCAGTTCAAGGTCGAAAAAGCCGGTGTGATTCACGCAGGCGTGGGCAAGGCCTCCTTTGCCGAGGACAAGCTGGCCGAAAACATCCGCGCCTTCGTGGACGCGGTTGCCAAGGCCAAGCCGACCGGCGCCAAGGGCACCTACATGAAGAAGGTCTCGCTGAGCTCCACCATGGGCCCGGGCGTCTCCATCGACGTGACCAGCGCAACCGGCAACTGATCTGCTGCACGCGTAACGCATCTGAAGGGCGGTCCTGCGGGGCCGCCCTTTTTCGTTTCTGGGGGGCCGTCAGATCGAGTCCGCGAAATCCTCGCAGGTGCGGGGCAGTTCGGCGCTGCCGTGGCGGGCGGCGGTCAGGGACTCGGCCAGTGCCGTGCCTTCGGCAGCGGCGATGGCCAGCCGCTGGAGGTTGTAGGTGCTGACCTTGCGGCGCCCCTTCAGTGCCTCGCGCGACAGGGCGAGGGCGGTCAGGTAATCGACGTGGCTGCCGATGGCGCCGGACCCGTCGGCGTCGCCGCCCTCGGCGTTTTCGCGGCAGGCTGCAGCGTCGGTCGAGACGAAGGTGCGGCAGATCATCGGGCGGGCGTCATAGGCCCGGCAGAGCCGGGTTGCGGGGTCGAGCGCTGCGCAGGCTTCGTGGTGCCAGTCCCGTCCGTCGGCGGTGCCGGCGAAGGGAGAGAGGGCGGTGTGGAGGGCGACGGCTTCGGCCTCGGAAATCAGCCCGCCATCGCCTTCGAGGAAGATGCAGCACCAGGCGCAGCCGGAGCTGCAGGCGAGGGCGCCGAGGAGTTCGGGCTCCTCGCGTTCGATCTGTTCCCGCGTGGCCTCGGCCAGCGACAGCGCCTCGGCGCCGGAGGCGAGGTCGTCGCAAAGCTCTGCGCTGGGCTGACCCGACGCTTCGGCCGCGGCGATGCGGGCGGCGAGGGCGGTGCGGACCCGTCCCTCGACCGCATCGGGCATCCCGCGCGCATTGGCGCGGGCGAGAAGGGCGTTCAGAACCTTGTAGGTCGGTGCCTTGGCAGCCCCGGCGGGGCTGCGGCGGTCTTTCTGGCGGCCCATGTTCATGGTCTCCGGTACATGCGCGGCCGGTCTCAAAACGGACCGGCTCAAAAACGATCTGGCGTGGTTCGGCGGTTGGGGGTATAAATACGCGTCGATTGGCGTCCAGCAACCACGAGCGCAGGTGATGGCTCATGATAGCAAGGTTGCCCAGAGCCTGCACGTCCCCGTGGCCACCGGCCAGTTTCCGCGGGTGCGCGGTTTCGCTCGTTTTAGCTCTTCACATCGGCGTCCAAACATCCTAGATACACCGCTCGTCAGGTCGCCCGAGGATTCGGTCGGCGTGGCGATTCGTCCGAGACGGCGGGTGTACGGTGGTTGCCGGACATAATTCCTGCCTGAGACGGGAAATGACAAGTTTCTTCGGACCGCCCATCGCGTGTTCGGGGCTATGCGCAGGACCCGTAAGGACCCGATTGTCGGGGCTTTCGTCCCGGCAGAATTGAGCCGGAGGGGTCTGCCCTCCCTTACTGGAGTGAAACTGTGGATAGAGCCCAGAAAGAGAAAGTGGTCGAGGAACTCGGCCAGATCTTCGAAAGCTCTGGCGTCGTCGTGGTTGCCCACTACGTCGGTCTGACAGTTGCTGAGATGCAGGACCTGCGCGCCAAAGCACGCGAAGCGGGTGGGTCTGTGCGTGTTGCCAAGAACAGGCTCGCCAAGATCGCCCTTGAAGGAAAGCCCTGCGCAAGCATCGCCGACCTTCTGACGGGCATGACCGTCCTGACCTACTCCGAGGATCCTGTGGCTGCGGCCAAGGTTGCCGAGGACTTCGCCAAGGGGAACGAAAAGTTCCAGATCCTCGGCGGTGCAATGGGTGAGAACGCTCTGGACCGTGCCGGTGTCACGGCCGTGTCGAAAATGCCGTCGCGCGAGGAGCTCATCGCTTCCATCGTCGGCTGCATCGGCGCGCCTGCTGCGAACATCGCCGGTGCCATTGGCGCCCCTGCTTCGAACATCGCGTCCATCCTGTCCACCATCGAGGACAAGGCCGCGGCCTAAGCACTGTAAGCCCGACCCGTGGTTAACACGCGTCGTTGGAACACATATCTTAACGGAAAGAGCTAAACATGGCTGATCTGAAGAAACTGGCAGAAGAGATCGTTGGTCTGACCCTGCTTGAAGCACAAGAACTGAAAACCATCCTCAAGGACGAATACGGCATCGAGCCCGCTGCTGGCGGCGCTGTCATGATGGCTGGTCCCGCAGACGGCGCTGGCGCTGCTGCCGAGGAAGAAAAAACCGAATTCGACGTCGTTCTGAAGAACGCCGGCGCTTCGAAAATCAACGTGATCAAAGAAGTTCGCGGCATCACCGGTCTGGGCCTGAAAGAAGCCAAGGACCTGGTCGAAGCCGGCGGCAAGATCAAAGAAGGCGTCGACAAAGCCGAAGCCGAAGACATCAAAGCCAAGCTGGAAGCAGCTGGCGCCGAGGTCGAGCTGGCCTAATGGCTGCGGCACGCTCCGGCGTGTCGGGCAAAAAATGAGGCTGGGCCCGGAAAATCCGGGTCCAGCCGATCACGTCTTAGCAAGGGCCCCGGTTCGGGGCGTTTTCTAAGGCGAGGTTCGAAGGATCGGGAGGCTGCCATTGGGACGGCGGCCATGAATTGATCCGAACCCCCTGTCTCGTATGGGCAAGGTGCCGGGGCCCGACGGCGCCCTTGCCCGGTGAGAAACGCGAAAGGTGACACCTGACATGGCTCAATCCTACCTTGGCCAGAAACGTCTTCGTAAATACTACGGCAAAATCCGCGAAGTGCTGGAAATGCCGAACCTCATCGAGGTTCAGAAATCTTCCTACGATCTTTTCCTGAATTCCGGCGACCAGCTCCAGCCCACCGATGGCGAGGGCATCATGGGCGTTTTCCAGTCGGTATTCCCGATTAAGGACTTTAACGAAACCAGCGTGCTCGAATTCGTGAAGTACGAACTCGAGAAGCCGAAGTACGACGTCGAGGAATGTCAGCAGCGCGATATGACCTACAGCGCACCGCTGAAGGTCACCCTGCGCCTGATCGTGTTCGATATCGACGAAGACACCGGCGCGAAGTCCGTGAAGGACATCAAGGAACAGGACGTCTTCATGGGCGACATGCCCCTGATGACCCCGAACGGTACTTTCATCGTCAACGGCACCGAGCGCGTCATCGTTTCCCAGATGCACCGCAGCCCCGGCGTGTTCTTCGACCATGACAAGGGCAAGACCCATTCCTCGGGCAAACTGCTCTTCGCCTGCCGCATCATTCCCTACCGCGGCTCGTGGCTCGACTTTGAATTCGACGCCAAGGACATCGTGTTCGCCCGTATCGACCGTCGCCGCAAACTGCCGGTGACGACCCTGCTCTATGCCCTCGGGCTGGACCAGGAGGCGATCATGGACGCCTACTACAAGACCATCACGTTCAGCTACCAGAAGGGCAAGGGCTGGGTCGCCCCGTTCTTCCCGGAGCGCGTGCGCGGCACCCGCCCGACCTATGACCTGATCGACGCCGCCACCGGCGAGATGATCGCAGAGGCGGGCAAGAAGATCACCCCGCGCGCGGTGAAGAAGCTGATCGACGAAGGCTCGGTCAAGGACCTGCTGCTGCCGTTCAACCACATCGTTGGCAAGTTCGTCGCACAGGACATCATCAACGAGGACACCGGCGCGATCTATGTCGAAGCCGGTGACGAGCTGACGCTCGAGTACGACAAGGACGGCGACCTGATCGGCGGCACCGTGAAGGAGCTGATCGACGCGGGCATCACCGATATCCCGGTGCTCGACATCGACAACATCAACGTCGGTCCGTACATGCGCAACACCATGGCGCAGGACAAGAACATGAACCGCGACACCGCGCTCATGGACATCTACCGCGTGATGCGCCCGGGCGAGCCGCCCACCGTCGAAGCCGCTTCGTCCCTGTTCGACACCCTGTTCTTCGACAGCGAGCGCTACGATCTCTCGGCCGTGGGCCGCGTGAAGATGAACATGCGCCTCGCACTCGACGCGCCGGACACCATGCGCACCCTGCGCCGCGAAGACATCGTGGCCTGCATCAAGGCGCTGGTCGAACTGCGTGATGGCAAGGGCGAGATCGACGACATCGACCACCTCGGCAACCGCCGGGTGCGTTCGGTCGGCGAACTCATGGAAAACCAGTACCGCGTCGGTCTGCTCCGCATGGAGCGCGCGATCAAGGAACGCATGTCGTCGGTCGAGATCGACACCGTCATGCCGCAGGACCTGATCAACGCGAAACCGGCCGCTGCCGCTGTCCGCGAATTCTTCGGTTCGTCGCAGCTGTCGCAGTTCATGGACCAGACCAACCCGCTGTCCGAAGTGACGCACAAGCGGCGCCTGTCGGCCCTCGGGCCGGGCGGTCTGACCCGCGAGCGCGCAGGCTTCGAGGTTCGCGACGTTCACCCGACCCACTATGGCCGGATGTGCCCGATCGAAACGCCGGAAGGTCCGAACATCGGCCTGATCAACTCGCTGGCCACCTTTGCCCGCGTGAACAAGTACGGCTTCATCGAGACCCCCTATCGTGTCGTGAAGGACGCGAAGGTGACCGATGAGGTCCACTACATGTCCGCGACCGAGGAAATGCGTCACACCGTGGCGCAGGCCAACGCGACGCTGGATGGCGAAGGCAACTTCCTGAACGAGCTGGTCTCGACCCGTCAGTCGGGCGACTACACCCTCGCCCCGCGCGAGAGCGTTGACCTGATCGACGTTTCGCCGAAGCAGCTGGTCTCGGTCGCTGCATCGCTGATCCCGTTCCTCGAGAACGACGACGCCAACCGCGCTCTCATGGGTTCGAACATGCAGCGTCAGGCGGTTCCGCTTCTGCGGGCCGAGGCGCCGCTGGTCGGCACCGGGATCGAGGAAGTCGTTGCGCGTGACTCCGGCGCGGCTATCATGGCCAAGCGGGCAGGTGTCATCGACCAGGTCGATGCGCAGCGTATCGTGATCCGGGCCACCGAGGACCTGGAACTGGGCGATGCCGGCGTGGACATCTACCGGATGCGCAAGTTCCAGCGTTCGAACCAGAACACCTGTATCAACCAGCGTCCGCTGATCAAGGTCGGCGACACGGTGCAGAAGGGCGAAGTGATCGCGGACGGTCCCTCGACCGACCTGGGTGAACTGGCTCTCGGCAAGAACGTGGTCGTCGCGTTCATGCCGTGGAACGGCTACAACTACGAAGACTCCATCCTGATCTCCGAGCGCATCGCGCGTGACGACGTCTTTACCTCGATCCACATCGAGGAATTCGAAGTCGCTGCCCGTGACACCAAGCTCGGGCCCGAGGAAATCACCCGCGATATCCCGAACGTCGGCGAGGAAGCCCTGCGCAACCTCGACGAAGCGGGCATCGTCTACATCGGTGCCGATGTGGAGCCGGGCGACATTCTCGTCGGCAAGATCACTCCGAAGGGCGAAAGCCCGATGACGCCGGAAGAGAAACTGCTCCGCGCCATCTTCGGTGAAAAGGCATCGGACGTTCGCGATACCTCGCTGCGGGTCAAGCCGGGCGACTTCGGGACCGTCGTGGAAGTCCGCGTGTTCAACCGTCACGGTGTGGAAAAGGACGAACGTGCGCTGCAGATCGAGCGCGAGGAAGTCGAACGTCTGGCCCGTGACCGGGACGACGAGCTCGCCATTCTCGACCGCAACATCTATGCGCGTCTGAAGTCGCTGATCCTCGGCAAGACCGCGGTGAAGGGTCCGAAGGGCGTCAAGTCCGGTTCGGAAATCACCGAGGAACTGCTGGAAACCCTGAGCCGCGGCCAGTGGTGGCAGCTGGCCCTGGGCGAAGAGCATGACGCTCAGATCGTCGAGGCCCTGAACGAGCAGTACGAGGCGCAGAAGCGCGCGCTCGACGCCCGTTTCGAGGACAAGGTCGAGAAGGTCCGTCGTGGCGACGACCTGCCGCCGGGCGTGATGAAGATGGTCAAGGTCTTCGTGGCTGTGAAGCGCAAGCTGCAGCCGGGCGACAAGATGGCCGGTCGTCACGGGAACAAGGGTGTGATCTCGAAAGTGGTGCCGATGGAGGACATGCCGTTCCTCGCCGACGGTACCCCGGTCGACTTCTGCCTCAACCCGCTGGGCGTGCCGTCGCGTATGAACGTCGGTCAGATCCTCGAAACCCACATGGGCTGGGCATCGCGCGGCCTGGGTATCCGGATCGACGAGGCTCTGCAGGAGTACCGTCGTTCGGGCGACCTGACCCCGGTGCGTGACGCCATGAAGTTCGCCTATGGCGAGGACGTCTACGACGAGGGTCTCGCGGAGATGGACGAGGAGCGCTTCGTGGAAGCGGCCGAGAACGTCACCCGTGGTGTTCCGATCGCGACACCGGTCTTCGACGGTGCCAAGGAAGCGGACGTGAACGACGCGCTCAAGCGCGCCGGGTTCGATACCTCGGGTCAGTCGATCCTTTTCGACGGTCGTACCGGTCAGCAGTTCGCACGCCCCGTGACCGTGGGCATGAAGTACCTGCTGAAACTGCACCACCTGGTGGACGACAAGATCCACGCGCGTTCGACAGGGCCCTACTCGCTCGTCACCCAGCAGCCGCTTGGTGGTAAGGCGCAGTTCGGTGGTCAGCGTTTCGGGGAGATGGAGGTCTGGGCTCTGGAAGCTTACGGCGCCGCCTACACCCTGCAGGAGATGCTGACGGTGAAGTCGGACGACGTTGCGGGCCGGACCAAGGTCTACGAGTCGATCGTCAAGGGCGAGGACAACTTCGAGGCAGGTGTGCCGGAGAGCTTCAACGTTCTCGTGAAGGAAGTCCGCGGCCTCGGCCTGAACATGGAACTCCTGGATGCGGAGGAAGAGTAGGGGCGTACGCGCCCCAGCTCATCCCATCCCAATTTGTAAGGACGCAAAATGAACCAGGAAATCACAAATAACCCGTTCAACCCGCTGACCCCGCCGAAAGTCTTCGACGAGATCAAGGTGTCGCTGGCCTCGCCGGAACGGATCCTTTCGTGGTCCTACGGTGAGATCAAGAAGCCCGAGACCATCAACTACCGGACCTTCAAGCCCGAGCGCGACGGCCTGTTCTGCGCCCGTATCTTCGGGCCGATCAAGGACTACGAGTGCCTCTGCGGCAAGTACAAGCGCATGAAGTATCGCGGCGTCGTCTGCGAGAAGTGCGGCGTCGAAGTGACGCTCCAGAAGGTGCGCCGCGAGCGTATGGGCCACATCGAGCTGGCCGCGCCCGTTGCTCACATCTGGTTCCTGAAGTCGCTGCCGAGCCGGATCGGCCTCATGCTGGACATGACCCTGCGTGATCTCGAGCGGGTTCTCTACTTCGAGAACTACGTCGTGATCGAGCCGGGCCTGACCGATCTGCAATACGGCCAGATGCTCACCGAAGAAGAGTACATGGACGCGCAGGACGCCTACGGCATGGACGCCTTCACGGCGAACATCGGCGCCGAGGCCATCCGCGAGATGCTGGCTGCCATCGACCTCGAGTCGGAGGCCGAACAGCTGCGCGCGGACCTCGCCGAAGCCACCGGCGAACTGAAGCCCAAGAAGATCATCAAGCGCCTGAAGGTCGTTGAATCCTTCCTCGAGTCGGGCAACCGCCCCGAGTGGATGGTCATGACCGTGATCCCGGTCATCCCGCCGGAACTGCGTCCGCTGGTTCCGCTGGACGGCGGCCGCTTCGCGACGTCGGACCTGAACGACCTGTACCGCCGCGTGATCAACCGGAACAACCGTCTGAAGCGCCTGATCGAACTGCGCGCGCCCGACATCATCGTCCGCAACGAAAAGCGGATGCTGCAGGAGTCGGTCGACGCCCTGTTCGACAACGGCCGTCGCGGCCGCGTGATCACCGGCGCCAACAAGCGTCCGCTGAAATCGCTGTCGGACATGCTCAAGGGTAAGCAGGGCCGCTTCCGTCAGAACCTTCTGGGTAAGCGCGTCGACTTCTCGGGCCGTTCGGTCATCGTGACCGGTCCGGAACTCAAGCTGCACCAGTGCGGTCTGCCGAAGAAGATGGCGCTCGAACTGTTCAAGCCCTTCATCTACTCGCGCCTGGAGGCCAAAGGTCTGTCCTCCACCGTGAAGCAGGCGAAGAAGCTGGTGGAAAAAGAGCGCCCCGAGGTTTGGGACATCCTCGACGAGGTGATCCGCGAACACCCGGTCATGCTGAACCGTGCGCCCACGCTGCACCGTCTCGGCATCCAGGCGTTCGAACCCACGCTGATCGAAGGCAAGGCGATCCAGCTGCACCCGCTCGTCTGCTCGGCCTTCAACGCCGACTTCGACGGTGACCAGATGGCCGTTCACGTGCCGCTGTCGCTCGAAGCGCAGCTCGAAGCCCGCGTCCTGATGATGTCGACGAACAACGTTCTGTCGCCCGCAAACGGCGCGCCGATCATCGTTCCGTCGCAGGACATGATCCTTGGCCTCTACTATGTCACGCTGCAGCGCGAAGGCATGAAGGGCGAAGGCATGGTCTTCGGCTCGATCGAAGAAGTGCAGCACGCGCTGGATTCCGGCGCCGTGCACCTGCACTCCAAGATCACCGCGCGGATCACCCAGATCGACGACGAGGGCAACGAGGTTCAGCGCCGGTTCGAAACCACTCCGGGCCGCGTGCGTCTCGGTGCGCTGCTGCCGCTGAACGCCAAGGCTCCGTTCGAACTGGTCAACCGTCTTCTGCGGAAGAAGGAAGTCCAGCAGGTCATCGACACCGTCTACCGCTACTGCGGTCAGAAAGAGTCGGTCATCTTCTGTGACCAGATCATGTCGATGGGCTTCAAGGAAGCCTTTGCCGCAGGTATCTCCTTCGGCAAGGACGACATGCTGATCCCGGACACGAAGTGGCCGATCGTGGAAGAGACCCGCGAGCAGGTGAAGGACTTCGAACAGCAGTACATGGACGGCCTGATCACCCAGGGCGAGAAGTACAACAAGGTGGTGGACGCCTGGTCGAAGTGTAACGACCGCGTGACCGAAGCCATGATGAACGCGATCTCGGCCAACCAGCATGACGAGAACGGCGCCGAGAAGGAGCCGAACTCGGTCTACATGATGGCCCACTCCGGTGCCCGGGGTTCGGTGACGCAGATGAAACAGCTCGGCGGGATGCGCGGCCTGATGGCCAAGCCGAACGGCGACATCATCGAGACGCCGATCATCTCGAACTTCAAGGAAGGTCTGACCGTTCTCGAGTACTTCAACTCGACCCACGGCGCCCGTAAGGGTCTGTCGGATACCGCTCTGAAGACGGCGAACTCGGGTTACCTGACCCGCCGCCTCGTCGACGTGGCTCAGGACTGCATCGTTCGTCAGAAGGACTGCGGCACCGAGAACGCGATCACTGCGACCGCAGCCGTCAACGACGGCGAAGTCGTGGCGACGCTCGGCGAGCGTATCCTCGGCCGTGTCGCGGCTGACGATATCCTCAAGCCGGGCACCGAGGAGGTTCTCGCCACCAAGGGCCAGCTGATCGACGAACGGATGGCCGATGCCATCGAGGATGCGAACGTCCAGTCCGCCCGGATCCGGTCGCCGCTGACCTGCGAAGCCGAAGAGGGCGTCTGCGCCATGTGCTATGGCCGTGACCTTGCGCGCGGTACCATGGTGAACCAGGGCGAAGCTGTCGGCATCATCGCCGCGCAGTCGATCGGTGAACCCGGGACCCAGCTGACGATGCGGACCTTCCACATCGGCGGCGTGGCCCAGGGTGGCCAGCAGTCGTTCCTGGAGGCCAGCCAGCCCGGTACCGTCGTGTTCGAGAACGCGCAGCTGATCGAGAACGCCAACGGCGAGATCCTCGCCATCGGCCGGAACATGAAGCTGATCATCGAAGACGATCAGGGCGATGCCCGCGCCAGCCACAAGATCGGCTACGGCACCAAGCTGTTCGTCAAGGAAGGGCAGACCGTCAAGCGCGGCGACAAGCTGATCGAATGGGACCCCTATACCCTGCCGATCCTTGCCGAGAAGGCTGGTAACGCCAAGTTCGTGGACCTGGTCAGCGGTATCGCCGTGCGCGACGAGACCGACGAAGCCACCGGCATGACCCAGAAGATCGTGATCGACTGGCGTGCCGCTCCGAAGGGCAACGAGCTGAAGCCGGAAATCATCCTCGTGGGTGAAGACGGCGAGCCCGTGCGCAACGAGGCTGGCAATCCGGTGACCTACCCGATGTCCGTGGACGCGATCCTCTCGATCGAGGATGGTCAGGACATCAACGCAGGTGACGTGGTTGCGCGTATTCCGCGTGAAGGCGCGAAGACGAAGGACATCACCGGTGGTCTGCCGCGTGTGGCCGAACTCTTCGAGGCACGCCGTCCCAAGGATCACGCCATCATCGCCGAGATCGACGGTTACGTGCGCTACGGTCGCGACTACAAGAACAAGCGCCGCATCAGCATCGAACCCGTCGACGAGACGATGGAGCCGGTCGAGTACATGGTGCCCAAGGGCAAGCACATTCCGGTTCAGGAAGGTGACTTCGTCCAGAAGGGCGACTACATCATGGACGGTAACCCGGCGCCGCACGACATCCTTGCCATCATGGGCGTCGAGGCTCTGGCCGACTACATGATCAACGAGGTGCAGGAGGTCTATCGTCTTCAGGGCGTGAAGATCAACGACAAGCACATCGAAGTCATCGTGCGCCAGATGCTGCAGAAGTGGGAGATCCAGGATTCTGGCGACACCACGCTGCTCAAGGGCGAACACGTCGACAAGCAGGAGTTCGACCAGGCGAACGAGAAGGCCATTGCACGGGGCAAGCGCCCGGCGCAGGGCGAGCCGATCCTCCTCGGGATCACCAAGGCCTCGCTGCAGACCCGCTCGTTCATCTCGGCGGCGTCCTTCCAGGAGACCACCCGCGTTCTCACCGAGGCTTCGGTGCAGGGCAAGAAAGACAAGCTGGTGGGCCTCAAGGAGAACGTCATCGTGGGTCGCCTGATCCCGGCCGGTACCGGTGGGGCCACCCAGCGGGTGCGTCGCATCGCGACCGAGCGCGACAACGTCGTGATCGAGGCGCGCCGCGAGGAAGCCGAAGCGGCTGCTGCCCTGGCGGCACCGCTGGAAGGCGACATCATCGGGGCGGACGACTACGACAACCTCGTCGATACGCCGGAAAGCCGCGATTGATCGGCTGACTGCTGAACCAAGATCGAAAGCCCCCGCACCGAAAGGCGCGGGGGCTTTCCTTTGGGGCTTACTCAGGAGCGGAAGTTCCCTGCACGGTCTTTGGCCCCGACCGCCGTTGCCTTGGTCCTCGCCGGACCACCACGGAGTTCTCTCTGCCGCCCTCGCGCTGGCACGGTGCACTCGGCAGACGCGGCAAATGAGGCGGACGTTTTTCCCGAGCCATGGTAGCATCCCGGCAACCAATTCCGACGGAGGACACCCATGGACCAGAAAACCACCAGCGCCGCGACCGGCGGTAAGCTTTACGATTCCATCGTGGATACGGTCGGGCGGACCCCGGTCGTCCGGATCAACAGGCTCGCGCCCGAGGGGGTCGAGGTCTACGTCAAGCTCGAGTCCTTCAACCCGGCAGCTTCGGTCAAGGACCGGCTGGCGATGAGCATCATCGAAACCGCCGAGAAGAACGGCACCCTGAAGCCGGGCCAGACAGTGGTCGAGGCGACCTCGGGCAATACCGGCATCGGGCTTGCCATGGTCTGCGCGGCCAAGGGCTATCCGCTGGTGGTGACGATGGCCGAGAGCTTCTCGGTCGAACGCCGCCGCCTGATGCGGATGATGGGGGCCAAGGTGATCCTGACGCCGAAGGAGCAGAAGGGTACCGGCATGTACAACAAAGCGGTGGAGCTGGCCGAGAAGAACGGCTGGTTCCTTGCCCACCAGTTCGAGACGCCGGCGAACGCGGCGATCCACGAGGCCACCACAGGTCCCGAGATCGTGGCGGATTTCGCGGGCAAGCGGCTGGACTACTTCGTCTCGGGCTATGGCACCGGCGGGACGGTGACCGGGGTGGCGCGGGTGCTGCGGCGCGAGCGGCCCGAGACCCGCATCGTGTTGACGGAGCCCGCGAACGCCCAGCTGGTCGGCAGTGGCACACCGCAGAAGCGCGGTGCCGATGGCAGCCCGGCCGAGACGCACCCGGCCTTCGAACCCCACCCGATCCAGGGCTGGACCCCGGACTTCATTCCCGCGGTCCTGCAGGAGGCGCTGGACGCCGGCAACTATGACGAACTGATCCCGGTGGCCGGGGCAGAGGGCATGGATTGGGCGCGCAAGCTGGCCCGCATGGAAGGCATCCTCACCGGCGTCTCGGGCGGGTCGACCCTGGCCGTGGCGATGAAGGTGGCCGAGAAGGCCGAGCCGGGCAGCGTGATCCTCGCCATGATCCCCGACACCGGCGAGCGCTACATGTCGACGCCCCTGTTCGAGGCCATCGCGGCGGACATGGACGAGGAAGAGGTGGCGATCTCCAAGTCCACTGCGGGCTACCAGCTGGGCTGATCCCCGTCTGCCACAAGCCGGGGCCGCCTGTGGCGGGCCCGGCCATTTGCCCTCGTGACCTGCGCCGCCTTTCATGCGAAAGGAAAGAGCCGCAGGGAGAGGGACCAGAAGGCGATGACGCCGAAATTCAAGATGATCGGGGTGCTGCGCTTTTCGGTCCTGACCCCGACCTATTACTCCGAACGCTTCAAGACCCTCGAAGAGACCGCCGCGCACCTGTTTTCGGACGCGCGCATGGACCTGCGGTTCCGCCTGTTCGAGCGGCTCTGCCTTCCCTCTCTGGTCCGTCAGACCGACCAGGGCTTTCAGGCGCTGGTGATGACGGCCGAGTCGATGCCGGAGCACCATCTGACGCGCCTTGTCGCGCTGCTGGAGCCGCACGAGAACATCACGCTCTGGCCGGTCGGCACCGGTAACCATTACCCGATGCTGCGCAAGGCCTACGAGGCCGTCCCGGTCGAGGACGCCACCCACCGGATCATGTTCCGGCTCGATGACGACGACGCGGTCGACAAGGACTTCGTGAAACGCACGAAGAGGCTCGCGGCCGGGCTGTTCCACATGGAGCCCGCCCCGCCGCCCACGATCATTGCCTACAATCGCGGGTTCTATGTCCGCTGGGGCGACCCCGATCAGGAGAACGAGGTGTTTGACGCCGTCGAGCGCGCGCCGCTCTCGACCGGGGTGTCATTGGTCGCGCCGCTGGATCATGGCACAAACCCCTACCGCTTCGTGCACCGGAAGTTCGCGCAGCACTACAATACCTATTCCGATATCTCCTCGCCTGCGTTCATCCGGACGATCCACGGCGACAACAAGTCCGACCCCCACGTTTTTGGCCTGTCCCGCAAGATGGAGCCAAAGGCCATTGCGCAGGAGCTGCGCAGGCACTTCGACGTGGATATCGCGGACCTCAAGGCTCTCTGACACATGACACCGAATACCCGCGCGGCTTTGCTGATGATGGCGTCCATGGCCGCCTACACGTCCAACGATGCGGTCGTGAAACTGACGTTGGACCAGGCGCCGCTCTACCAGATCGTCGTCATGCGCGGCGTGGTGACCAGCGTGCTGCTGTTCCTGCTGGCGCGGCACCTGCGGCAGCTGGGCAATTCGCTGACGCGGGAGGACTGGACGCTGGTGCTGCTTCGGGGGGGCTTCGAGGCGGCGTCGACCTACTTCTTCCTGACCGCGCTCGCCTATCTGCCGCTGGCGGACGTGACGGCGGCCATGCAGGTCCTGCCGCTGACCGTAACGCTGGGTGCCTGGCTGTTCTTTGGCGAATCCATCGGGTGGCAGCGGATGGCCGCGATCGCGCTCGGGTTCTGCGGCATGCTGCTGATCGTCCGGCCGGGGCCTGACGGGTTCTCTGTCTATGCGCTCTATTCGCTCTGCGCCATCATCTGCCTCACGCTGCGCGAGCTGACGACGCGCAAGATGTCTCCCCGGGTGCCCTCGCTGCTGGTGGCCTTTGTCTCGGCGCTCATGGTCTGCATGCTGGGCGCGGCATGGTCGGTGGGCACCGAGTGGGTGCCGGTGAGCGCGGGGCTGATGGCCAAGATCCTGCTGGCCTCGAGCTTCATCTTCGTGGGCTACCTGTTCAGCGTTCTGGCGATGCGGCAGGGCGATGTCTCGTTCAGCGCGCCGTTCCGCTACACTGGGCTGCTCTGGGCGCTGGTGCTGGGCTGGCTGGTCTTTGGTGAGTGGCCCGACGCGGTGACCCTGACCGGCGCGGCCATCGTCGTTGCCTCGGGGATCTTCGCGCTTTATCGCACCAAGGTGCGCGGCCAGCCGATGCCGGGTCAGCCGGAGAAGACCCGGCGGACGTGATCCGCGTCGATATTGTAGAGCCGGCGGAACTTGTCTTCGCCCCCCGTGCCCAGCTTCTTCAGCCGTAGCTTTGGCGCGTCGTCGGCATTGTCCGAGTCGTTGAACCCGTTCACCCCGCGCAACATCATTTCCTCCTCGGGAAAGATCAGCGCGGGCATCTTGTGCAGCAGCCGCCGGCGGTGAAAGTTCATGATCGTGAGGGGAACGTCGGGGCGGAACATCATGGCGAGCCCGGCGGTCCAGTAGGGGTCTTCGATCGGCGCGGTGGCGAGGCCCTTGGGCCCGGGCCGCGCGGCATGACCACGGGTGAAGTCGATGGCGAAATGGCGGTGGTCCTGCAACAGCCCGGCCACATGGGCGGCGGCGTGCCGCAGCTTCTCGACATAGGTCACCGCCACGGCGTCGTCGTCATCGAGCCGGAACTGAAGTGACGGCGTGCCGGTGGTCTGCCGGACCGAGTTGATCGCCTTGCGCATGACGTCGCGGTGCGGGCCGGGGGCGTGGGCCTGGATGACGGCTTGCGGCAGGTCGGCCACCAGCGCCTCGAGCCGGTCACTGTGCGCGCGCGGAAGGCTTTCGCCGATGACGATCAGAAAGGTGAACTCCGGGTCGGTCTGCGCGCGCAGGGAGGGCAGGGTGAAGCACTCGAAGGTCCGGAATCGCTCCTCCAGCCGTTCGGGCGCGTAGAGGTAGGCGATCTGGTCGTTGAGGCAGTCATGACTCTTGTGGAAACCGCCCTCGCCCGGGTAGGAAAAACGGCACAGTCCGATCACTTGCATATTCGATCCTGTTGTCTTACGCCCCCGGCGGAACACCACCCCGGGGCACAGTGACAAGCGCCGGGCGGCATGGCAAGCACCTGCGCCTGCGAACCTTGGCGTAAAGCTGCCTTGTGCTGTTGACAGCGCTCGCGACTCCCCCTATACGGCCCGCTATCTCGGCATCGGGGGTCGCCCCATGCGCCGATTTCAGTACTGAAGTGGACACGATCCGGTCCCTAGCGGCCCGATCCTCTGGATAGCCACCGCGTCGTCCCCGAGGGACGGAGGCGGTGTTTTGCGTCGCACCGGTCTGTCTGCAGGAGACGTCCCGCAGGTCGGGGCGTCGCTGAGATTTGAACCGCACGCACATGCGTGCACTGACACATGTGTTGCGAAACGGGGATATAACCGGAATGCCAACGATCCAACAGCTGATCCGCAAGCCGCGGCAGCCCAAAGTAAAACGCTCGAAGTCCCAGCACCTGGAGCAGTGCCCGCAGAAACGCGGCGTCTGCACCCGCGTGTACACCACGACGCCGAAGAAACCGAACTCCGCTATGCGGAAAGTGGCCAAGGTCCGTCTGACCAATGGCTTCGAAGTCATTTCCTACATCCCGGGTGAAAGCCACAACCTGCAAGAGCACTCCGTTGTGCTCATCCGCGGCGGCCGGGTGAAAGACCTTCCGGGTGTGCGTTACCACATTCTTCGCGGTGTGCTGGATACCCAGGGCGTCAAGGATCGTAAGCAGCGCCGTTCGAAATATGGCGCGAAGCGCCCGAAATAAGAGGATACTCAGATGTCTCGTCGTCACGCTGCTGAAAAACGCGAAGTTCTGCCCGACGCCAAGTATGGCGATATCGTGCTGACCAAGTTCATGAACAACCTGATGGTTGACGGTAAGAAGTCGGTCGCCGAAACGATCGTCTACAACGCCCTCGACCGGGTCGAGAGCAAGATCAAGCGCGCCCCCGTGGAAGTGTTCCACGAAGCTCTGGACAACATCCAGCCTTCCGTCGAAGTCCGCTCGCGCCGCGTCGGTGGTGCAACCTACCAGGTTCCGGTCGAAGTGCGCCCCGAGCGTCGTCAGGCCCTGGCCATCCGCTGGCTGATCAACGCCTCGCGCGCCCGTAACGAAAACACCATGGAAGAACGCCTGGCAGGTGAACTGCTGGATGCCGTCCAGTCCCGTGGCGCTGCCGTGAAGAAGCGCGAAGACACCCACAAGATGGCCGATGCCAACAAGGCATTCAGCCACTACCGCTGGTAACCGATTCCAGGAAGGCAAGCTATCATGGCACGCGAATACCCCCTCCAGAGATACCGCAACTTCGGGATTATGGCGCACATCGACGCCGGTAAGACCACCACGACCGAGCGCATCCTGTACTATACCGGCAAGTCCCACAAAATCGGCGAAGTCCACGACGGCGCCGCAACCATGGACTGGATGGAGCAGGAACAGGAGCGGGGTATCACCATTACTTCCGCGGCCACGACCACCTTCTGGCAGCGTCAGGAAGACCCGACCGCTGAAGGCACCTCGGACACCAAGTACCGCTTCAACATCATCGACACTCCCGGACACGTGGACTTCACCATCGAGGTCGAGCGTTCGCTCGCCGTTCTCGACGGCGCGATCTGCCTGCTCGACGGCAACGCCGGTGTCGAACCGCAGACCGAAACCGTGTGGCGTCAGGCTGACCGCTACAAGGTTCCGCGTATCGTGTTCGTCAACAAGATGGACAAGATCGGCGCCGACTTCTTCAACTGCGTGCAGATGATCAAGGACCGCACCGGTGCGACCCCCGTTCCGATCGCCCTGCCGATCGGCGCAGAGGACAAGCTGGAAGGCATCATCGACCTCATCAAGATGGAAGAGTGGGTCTGGAAGGGTGAAGACCTGGGCGCCTCCTGGGTGCGTCAGCCGATCCGTGACGACCTGAAGGACGTCGCCGACGAGTGGCGCGCGACCCTCATCGAGAACGCCGTCGAAATGGACGACGCCGCGATGGAAGCCTACCTGGAAGGCGAAGAGCCGGACGAACCGACCCTGCGCAAGCTGATCCGCAAGGGCTGCCTGTCGCTGTCCTTCGTGCCGGTGTCCGCTGGCTCCGCGTTCAAGAACAAGGGTGTCCAGCCGCTGCTGAACGCCGTGATCGACTTCCTGCCGAGCCCGCTGGACGTTCCCGCGTACATGGGCTTCTCGCCGGACGACGAGACCGAAACCCGGAACATCGAGCGTACCGCAGACGACGCACAGCCGTTCTCGGCCCTCGCATTCAAGATCATGAACGACCCGTTCGTCGGCTCGCTCACCTTCACCCGCATCTACTCCGGTGCGATCAAGAAGGGCGACTCGATCCTGAACTCGACCAAGGGCAAGAAAGAGCGCATCGGTCGTATGATGATGATGCACTCCAACAACCGTGAAGAGATCGAAGAAGCCTTCGCAGGCGACATCATCGCGCTGGCCGGTCTGAAAGAGACCACCACCGGTGACACCCTCTGCGCGCAGAACTCGCCGGTCGTGCTCGAAACGATGACCTTCCCGGATCCGGTGATCGAGATCGCCATCGAACCGAAGACCAAGAACGACCAGGAGAAGATGTCTCAGGGTCTGCAGCGTCTGGCGGCCGAAGACCCGTCCTTCCGCGTCGAAACCGACCTCGAGTCCGGTCAGACCATCATGAAGGGCATGGGCGAACTTCACCTCGACATCCTCGTCGACCGTCTGAAGCGCGAATTCAAGGTCGAGGCCAACATCGGCGCGCCGCAGGTGGCCTACCGCGAGACCATCGGTCACAAGATCGAGCACCAGTACACCCACAAGAAACAGTCGGGTGGTTCGGGTCAGTTCGCAGAAGTCAAACTGGAGATCGCTCCGACCGTCGCGGGCGAAGGTTACTCCTTCGAGTCCAAGATCGTCGGTGGTGCCGTTCCGAAGGAATACATCCCCGGTGTCGAAAAGGGCATCAAGTCGGTCATGGACTCCGGTCCGCTGGCAGGCTTCCCGGTGATCGACTTCAAGGTCGCGCTGCTGGACGGTAAGTTCCACGACGTCGACTCCTCGGTCCTCGCCTTCGAAATCGCCTCCCGCATGTGCATGCGCGAAGGTCTCAAGAAGGCCGGCGCCAAGCTGCTGGAACCGATCATGAAGGTCGAAGTGGTGACCCCGGAAGAATACACCGGCGGCATCATTGGTGACCTGACCTCCCGTCGCGGGATGGTTCAGGGGCAGGACACCCGCGGCAACGCCATCGCCATCGCGGCCATGGTCCCGCTCGCCAACATGTTCGGCTACATCAACACCCTGCGTTCGATGAGCTCGGGCCGCGCCCAGTTCACCATGCAGTTCGATCACTACGATCCGGTGCCGCAGAACATCAGCGACGAGATCCAGGCGAAATACGCATAAGCAGCGGTGCGGGGCCTGCCCCGCACCCTACCACCCCGTAGGGTGCGTGCTCTCACGCACCGCCAAAGTCAAAGGAGGCCATTATGGCAAAGGCAAAGTTTGAACGGACGAAACCGCACGTCAACATCGGCACGATCGGTCACGTTGACCACGGCAAGACGACGCTGACCGCAGCGATCACCAAGTACTTTGGTGACTTCAAAGCCTACG
>NZ_QEHM01000016.1 GCF_003116585.1 Albibacillus kandeliae | reverse complement strand
GCCTCCTGCTCCTTAATCATCCCGATTATCTGCGCCTCGGTGAAACGGCTCTTTCGCATTCGTCTGCTCCTTCAGTGTTGGCGCAGACTCTACACTACGATGAGGGATTTCGCGGGGGGCAGGTCAAAAGGTTTACGTGCGCAACCCTGAACGTTTCCCTCTGTCAACCTTTCGAGTGCGAAACGTAAACCTGCGCAACCTTGGAATCCTTGCGGGATCAGCCTGTGGCTTCGAGACCTTCGTTGCAAGATATGCTGTCGTCCAGCATGGAATCCATCTCACACTTGGAAAGCAAAGGCCTGAGTAAGCCAGTAGCGCTTCACCCATCGCTGGCAAGAAACCACTAGGTCAGGTAACTACCACTAGTCCCTATCTGATAAAACGGCCGCGACTCAGAGGAGCTAAGACCATGCACCTAACCAACTCTGGCTCATACGAACCTCACCTCTCTTCAAACTCCTACTTCCCGCTTTAAGGGGGGACTAGACATGAGTTTTCTGGATCGCCTCTTCCCATCTCGCATCAAAGAAAAGGACTTGGCTGCGGCTGTCCGCTCAGGAAAGCACATTGTCACACAGGTCATTGACGTGGAGCACCGAGACAACCTCTTCTTCTATTTGATGACCAGTTCTCCCGAAGGCTGGGCGCTCACACCAGACGGAGCCTTCTTACGCTCGCCCATCCGAGAAAATCGAGACGGCTGGCTCCATGCCATAACGGAAATGTCCGAAGCTGCAGGCATCGAGTACGATGGGGTGTTCGGCCCGATTGATGGTAAAGTTCAGCTTACCAAACCGACAAAATAACAACGGAAGATAGCGTACTCAGTCTCTGGCGTAGACGTCCTCGTAGCGAGTGATGTCGTCCTCACCGAGATAGGCGCCGGTCTGCACCTCGATCAGCACCATCGGCACCTTGCCGGGGTTCTCCATCCGGTGCACCGCGCCGAGCGGGATGTAGACCGACTGGTTCTCGGTCACCAGCTTCACCTCTGCATCCACCGTGACCTTGGCCGTGCCCTGCACCACGATCCAGTGCTCGGAGCGGTGGTGGTGGCTCTGCAGCGACAGGGCGGCGCCCGGGTGGACCATGATGCGCTTGACCTGGAAGCGGCCGCCGATCACCAGGCTCTCGAACCAGCCCCAGGGGCGGTGGTCCTTGGGAAAATGGGTGGCCTGCGCCGCGCCCTTGGCCTTCAGCGCGTCGACCGCCTTCTTCACGTCCTGCGCGCGGTCCTTGGAGGCGACCAGCACCGCGTCGTTCATCGCCACCGCGATCACGTTGTCGAGCCCGATGCCCACCACTTCCAGCCGGTCGCTCTCCGAGCGCAGCAGCGTGTTGGTGCAGTCGATCGCCGTGGCCTCGCCCGAGGTGGCGACGCCCTTCTCGTCCGGCCCCGCCTCGCGCCAGACCGCGTCCCAGCCGCCCAGGTCCGACCAGCCGGCGGCGAAGGGCACCACCGAGAGGTTGTCGGCCTTTTCCATCACCGCGTAGTCGATCGAGATGTCGGCCGCCCCGCTCCAGGCCTCCGGGTCGAGCCGCAGGAAGCCGAGGTCGGGCTTGCCCTGCGCCACCGCCGCCTGCACCGGGGAGATCAGCTCGGGCGCATGGGCGCGGAAGGCGGCGAGGATCGCCTTGACCGAGAACAGGAAGATGCCCGCGTTCCAGAGGTAGGTGCCGGCGGCCACCATCTCCTCGGCGCGGGCGGCGTCGGGCTTCTCGACGAAGCGTTTCAGAGTCAGCGGTTTCGCCTCGAAGGCGCCCGGATCCTCGGCGAGTTCGAGGTAGCCATAGCCGGTTTCGGCATGGGTCGGCTTGATCCCGAAGGTGACGAGGCGCCCCGCCGCGGCGGCCGCGGCCCCGGCCTCGACCGCGGCGCGGAAGGCGGGCGCGTCAGGCACCACGTGGTCCGAGGGCGCCACCAGCATCAGCCCCTCGGGGTCGCGCTGCTCGAGCCAGAGCGCCGCGGCCAGCACCGCGGGCGCGGTGTTGCGCCCCTCGGGCTCGATCAGGATGGCGCCCGGGTCGATGCCCGCGCCGGCCAGCTGCTCGGTCACGATGAAGCGGAAATCGGAGTTGGTGAGCACCAGCGGCGCGGCGAAACCCGGGCCCGAGAGCCGCTCGGCCGAGGCCTGGAACAGGGTGGTCTCGCCCACCAGCGGGACGAACTGCTTGGGATAGGACTTGCGCGAGAGCGGCCAGAGGCGGGTGCCGGAGCCGCCGCAGAGAAGAATGGGAGTGATCATGGAAATGGCCTTGTCCTTTGAATGATGCCGGGCGGGCGTGCCCGAAGGCTAGCGCAGCGCAGGGCCGCCGTCACCCGCCCTGCGCGTGCCGGCTCAGGAAAACCGCAGCTCGACCCGGGTGCCGAGGGCGTCCAGCCCGACCCGGTCGCCGGGGCGCACCGCGACGGCGGGGCAGAGCCCGCCGGTGGCGATCCACTGGCCCGGCGCCGGTGCGATCCCGTAGCGCGCGGCGAGGCCGAGGAACTCCCGCGCCGCGCCGACCGGGCCGCCCTTGACGTTGCCGCTGTCGCCCGCCACCGGGGCGCCGCCGTTGTGGTCGAACCCCACCGGGAACGCCGCCTCCAGCGCGGCGCCGTCAAAGGGGCGCACCGCCCCGATCCACAGCGCCCCCGCCCCGGCGCGGTCGCAGACCTGCCCGGCGAGGCGCGGCTTGGCCGCCTCGGGCAGCACGCTGGCCGGGATCTCGAAGCCGAGCCCCATGCGCGCGAAGGTCCCGGCCTCGGGATCGGCGATCTCGAGCATGATCTCGGGTTCCGCCAGCGGCGCGCAGAGCCCGGCGAGGGGCAGCGCGCCCGCCTCTGCCTCCGACACCTGCAGCTCGTCCGGGACCAGCGGGCCGAAGAACACCTCGGCATTGCCGAAGACCTTCTGCGACCAGGGGTTGGCGCCGCCGATCTTCCAGGCGGCGACCTCGGGGGCCTGCGCCATGGCGATGCCGTAGGCCTCGGCCAGCGTCTCCGGCAGGCCGGCCGGATCCAGCGCCGACGGGGCCCCCGCCGCGCGGCCCTGGCCGAGCGCCGCCAGCAGCGTGGAAAATCTCTCGTCGACAAGGTGGCTGGTCATCTGCTCGGTCCTCCGGGTCCGGGAAAATCGGTCGGCCCTCCAGGGCCTTGCGCCCCGTGCGGGGGCCTCCGATCTCTTCGGGCAAACGCCCGGGAAATGCAACTGCGCGCCCCGCCGTCCGGGCCTCCCGGCGCCGCCCCGGACTCGCCTCACGCGCGGTCCCGCCGGGGCGGGCACAACTGCCTTGCGCCACCAAGCCCTGCGTGTATAACGGCTGCGCCGCGCTTGAAAACGACAGCCCGCGCTGCGTGTGGAGCGTTGTTTTTCTCGCATTTAACGAGGGTTGTGCCGGATCGGACGGAGCCTGCCGGAGCGGCCGGGGGCGCGGCGAAGGAACCTATCCGGGCAAGGCGGACGACAGCTCCGACCCCGCGGGAAGAAAGAGGCGACATGACCCTACGCGCTGCGATCATCGGATACGGCAAGATGGGGCAGATCCGCCACCGCGCGATGGAGCGCCACGGCGGGTTCGAGGTGGTCGCCGCCTGCGACACCCACACCGGGTTCGACGCCGGCATCCCGCTGATGACCGACCCGATGCAGGTCTACGATTACGACCCCGACGTGATCTTCTGCTGCGTGCCCAACATGATGATCCCCGACGTGGTCTGCGAGGCGCTGAAGCGCGGCAAGCACGTGTTCTCGGAAAAGCCGCCGGGGCGCAATTCAGACGATGTGCGCCGGATGCGTGCGGCCGAGGCGACGCGCCCCGAGCTGGTGCTGAAGTTCGGCTTCAACCACCGTTTCCACGACGCCATCGAGAACGCCCGCCAGCTGATCGCCGGGGGCACCATGGGCGACCTCTATTTCATGCGCGGCGTCTACGGCAAGGCGGGCGGCGCGAACTACGCGCAGAACTGGCGCAACGACCCGGACCAGTCCGGCGGCGGCATCCTGATCGACCAGGGCATCCACATGCTGGACCTGTTCCTGATGTTCGCCGAGGGCTTCTCCGAGGTGCAGTCCTTCGTGCAACGCAAGTTCTGGACCGACGTGCCGGTCGAGGACAATGCCTTTGCCCTGATGAAGAGCCCCGAGGGCGTGGTCGCCTCGCTGCATTCCTCGGCGACCCAGTGGCAGCACAAGTTCATCCTCGAGCTCTATACCCGCGGCGGCTTCATCTCGGTCAACGGGATCCTCTCGGCCTCGGGCACCTACGGCACCGAGGTGCTGAACGTGGCGCTGAACCGGCTCGACCAGGACGGCAACCCGATCCCCAACCCCGAGAGCCAGGAGATCCGCTTTACCGAGGACCGCTCGTGGGACAAGGAGATCGCCGAGTTCCACGACGCGGTGGTGCACGGTGCCCCGGTCCTCTGCGGCACCTCGCAGCAGGCGCTCGACGTGATGACCCTGGTGGAGCGGATCTATGCCGCCGACACCGACTGGACCTCGCAGCGGGCGGGCCACGCCGCGCGGGCGGTCTGAAACGGAAAGGCCGGCCCATGTATACCCCCGTTTTCATCGACGAACTACCCGACGCCTCGACCGTCTCCAGCCGCAAGTCCGAGCTCTACCGGCTGACCCGGGCGCGCGGCCTGACCGAGCTGCTGCTCGACGGCACCACCCCCTGGCATGACCGCGCCTGCCCGGGCTGCGGGCAGGACCGCTCGCAGAGCGGCAACTTCAGCCAGGCGCTGATCCCCTTCCACCGCTGCAGCCACTGCAACACCATCTATGCCGCCAAGGTGCCCGCCCAGGCCCCGCTCGACGCGCTGCGGGCGCGGCTGCAGGCCGAGCGCCCCGAGGCCCATGCAGAGGCCGACGCCGGCTCGCGCCAGGAGTTCGAGTTCGTCTCGGTGCTGAACTGGATCCGCCTGACCGAGGCGCGCGCCGCCACCGGGCGGCCGCTGGCGCAGGTGCTCGACTACCGCTTCTGCTCGGAGAACCCGGCCTGGCCCGGCGCAGTGGCGCGGCTGGCGCAGAACCGCGGCTGGCAGTTCCTGCCGCTGGCCCCGGACTCCGAGCCGCTGGCCGACCTCGCCCGCACCCTGCGGCAAAGCCCGCCCGACGCGGTGTTGCTGAACGCCGAGCTGGACCGCAGCGCCGATCCGCGCGCGCTGCTGCAGACGATCCGCGACCATGCCCCCGAGGGCACGCTGGTCTTCGTCGCCACCTCCTGCGCCGACGGGCTGGAATACGAGATCCTCGGCGCCGACTCCCCCAGCTTCGTGCCCCTCGACCGGCTCAACGTCTTCTCGGTGAAGGGCTTCGAGGCGCTGGCCCGGGGCCTCGGCTACGACTGCCTCGAGATCTCGACGCCCGGGCGGCTCGACGCGGTGATCCTGCAGCGCTACTTCACCGAGATCGAGAGCGCCGCGGTGCCCTTCTGGTCCGGATTCTTCCGCGAGGCCGACAGGGACCGGCTGCGCGACCTGCAGATCCTGCTCCAGCGCAGCCTGCGCTCCGGCGTGATGCGCTTCGTCCTGAAAACCTGACACCAAGACCCCGATACAGGCTCTAATATGGCATCTCTCTTTCCCGTCACCCCCTTCGAGACCTGCGCGGGCTTTTCCGCGGCCTATTTCGAGCAGCTCGCGGCCGCGGCCAGGGCCTGCGACCTCAGCGCGCTCGACCGCATCGCCGAAATGGTGCGCGAGACCATCGCCAGCGACAACTTCATCTACATCTGCGGCAACGGCGGCTCGGCCGGCATCGCCAACCACTCGCTCTGCGACTTCCTCAAGTGCGTGCGCACCGACACCGCGCTGATGCCGCGGGTGATGTCGCTCGCCGCCCATACCGAGATGAACTCGGCGCTGGCCAACGACATCTCCTACGACGAGGTCTTCGCCTACCAGCTCGCCTCGATGGGCCGCCCCGGCGACCTGGTCTGGACCGTCAGCTCCTCGGGCAATTCGCCCAACGTGGTGCGGGCGCTGGAAGTGGCCCGCGAAAAGGGCATGCGCTCGGTCTCCTTCACCGGCTTCGACGGCGGCCGCTCGCGCGCGCTGGCCGACGTGAACGCCCATGTCGACGCCCACAACTACGGCGTGGTCGAGGACATCCACATGAGCTTCATCCACATCATCACCCAGTACCTGCGCCTCAGCCACATGGACCAGGGGCTGCTCGGCGAACGGAAGTTCTGAGCTTGCCCCCCGGAGCGGCGATCGACGCGGCGGCCCTGCACGCGGCTCTCCCGGCCCTGCTGGAACGCATCGCCGCCGAGATCTTCGCCGATCCGGTCGAGGTCGCCGAGAAGGGCGACAGCGGGCTCGATTTCGTCACCTCCGTCGACCTCGCGGTGCAGGCCCGGCTCGAGGCCGAGCTGGCCATGCTGCTGCCGGGCTCGGCGGTGGTGGGCGAGGAGGGCTTTGCCGGGATGGACACCAGCGACCGGCCGGTCTGGCTGGTCGATCCGCTGGACGGCACGGTGAACTTCGTCGCCGGGCTGCCCGCCTTTGCCATCGCCGTGGTGCTGGTGGTCTCCGGCGCCCCGGTGCTCGCCGCGGTGCGCGACATCGTGCAGGGCACCACCTATTCCGCCATCGCCGGGGGCGGCGCCTTCCGCGACGGCGCCCCGATGGCGCGGCGCGGCCACGGCGCCCGGCTGGCGGTGCTGAGCTCCGGCCTGCTCGCCGATCTCGCCGCCCACAGCCCCGAAACCCTGTCGCGCCTGCTGCGCAGCTTCAAGCTGCGCAACCTCGGCAGCCAGGCGCTGCACCTCTGCCATGCCGCCGCCGGCCATGTCAGCCTCGTCGCCAGCCGCGAGGCACGCGGCTGGGACGACCTCGCCGGGGCCCTGATCGCCCGCGAGGCCGGGCTGAGATACGGCCATTATGCAGGCTCTGAACAGGGCATTTCCCCCGGGATCGGCGCCGAGCAGCACAGCCTCTGTGCCCCCGCCGATCTCTTCGATACCCATGTCTCGGATTTCGCCCTCTCGCTGGGCCCCCGGAAAGGACCGACCCCATGAAGACCGTCGCCATGATCCCCGCCCGCATGGGCAGCCAGCGCCTGAAGAAGAAGAACCTCGCGCCGCTGGCCGGGCAGCCGCTGATCACCCATGCCATCGACAAGTGCCGCGCCGCGGGCTGTTTCGACGCCATCTACATCAACTCGGAGAACGCCGAGTTCGGCCAGTTCGCCGATGGCGAGACGGTGAAGTTCTACCAGCGCCCCGAGGAGCTGGGCAATTCCGTCGCCACCTCCGAGCAGTTCGTCTACGACTTCCTCAAGAACGTCGACTGCGACCTGCTGGTGCAGGTCCATTCCATCGCCCCGCTGCTGAGCGCCGAGGAGGTCAAGACCTTCTCCGAGGCCTTCATCGCCTCCGACGCCGATGTCATGCTCTCCTGCATCGAGGACCAGATCGAGGTCGCCTACCAGGACCAGCCGGTCAACTTCACCTTCGCCGAGAAGACCAACTCGCAGGATCTGAAGCCGGTGCAGCGGGTCACCTGGTCGATCACCGGCTGGCGCGCAAAACCCTATGTCGAGGCGGTCGAGGCCGGCGGCATCGGCACCTACAACGGCAAGATCGCCTTCTACCCGGTCAACGCGATCTCGGGCCACGTGATCAAGACCCAGCAGGATCTCGACATCGCCGAGGCGCTGCTCTCGGTCCTGAACAAGTGAGCCCCGCCATGAGCACCGTTCTCGTCTCCAACATCATGATGATCAACGAGCGCGACCGCTTCGACGCGCTGCTGCGCGAAAAGGGCGTGACGCCGATCTGGCCCGAGGTGAACCAGTTCATGGACGAGGCCCAGTGCCTGACCTTCGCGGGCGAGGTCGACGGCTGGCTCGCCGGCGACGACAAGATCACCGAAACCGTGCTCCGGGCCTTCCTGCCGCGCCTGAAGGTGATCTCCAAATGGGGCACGGGCATCGATTCCATCGACCTCGCCGCCGCAAAGGCGCTCGGCGTGCCGGTCTGCAACTCGCCCGGCGCCTTCCGCGACGCGGTCAGCGAATATGCCATCGGCCTGCTGCTGGCCGCCACCCGGCGGCTGGCGCGCACCGACCGCATGATCCGCCAGGGCGGCTGGCCCAAGGGCCGCTTCCCGGGCATGGCCGGGCGCACCATGGGCGTCGTCGGCTACGGCGCCATCGGCCAGGGCGTGGGCCAGCGCGCCCGCGGCCTCGGCATGGAGGTGATCGCCCACGACCCCTACATGCAGAGCGCGCCGGACGGCACCGAACTGGTCAGCTTCGAGGCGCTGCTGGAGCGCGCCGACGTGATCACGCTCTGCTGCAACCAGACGCCCGAGAATTACCACCTGCTGAACGCCGACACGCTGGGCCGCGCCCGCGACGGGGTGATCCTGTGCAACGTGGCGCGCGGCGGGCTGATCGACGAAACCGCGCTGGTGGCCGGGCTCGCCTCGGGCAAGGTGGCCGCCGCCGCGCTCGACGTCTTCGAGACCGAGCCGCTGCCGCAGGATCATCCGCTGATGGGCTTCGAGAACGTCGCGCTCTCGAGCCACAATGCCAACAGCACCGTCGAGGCGATCGAACATGTCCATGTCAATACCCTCGACAACCTCTTCGCCCATCTCGGCGGCTGACCCGGGCGCGCGATGAGACACCGCCTGCAGGGATATGTCACCGGATCAGAGCCTGATCTGGCTCCGGAACTGGCAAACGCCTTCGATCTCGACGCCTGGCGCGAGGCCACCCCGCTGCGCTTCTTCGGCGCCGGGCTGGAGGTGACGGCGGGCGACCTCTGCGTCGCGCTGGTCCATCTCCGCCCCGACGGCAGCGAGGAAACCCTCGCCCGGCTGGACCAGACCGGCCCCGGCACGGCCTTCAGCCCGCCCCTGCACCTGCCCGACCTCGCCGGGCTGCTGCTGCCCCGGATCGAGCGCGTCGCCGAGGGCACCGCCTTCGATTTCTACTTCGGCACCGACGATCCGGCGCGCACCCCGCACCTGCGGGTGGGGCTGCTGCTGGAAAGCGGCAGCGCGGCGGAGAACCAGGCTCTGGCCGAGGCCTTCGGGGCCCTGGCGCCCGCGAACGGCGGGGACGAGTTGCACCCGGTGCTGTTCGCCGCGCCCCCCGCGCCCGAAGGGGCCGGGATACCGGTCCTGACCGGCGACACCAGCCCCGGGCGGCGGCTCTACGAAGCGGCCTACGGGGCGCTGGCGGCCCGGGACTTCACCCATGTCTGCCTTGGCGCGGCCGGGCCGGTGCCCGCCGGCGGCCATGCCGAGGGGCTCGCCCGCCTTGCCGCCTTCCTGCGCTTCGCCCACCCCGGGCGCCGGATCGCCGCGCCCGCCCTCGCCGAGGGGCAGCTGCGCTTCGGCCATCGTCTCGCCGCCCCGGCAGAGGCGGCGGATCCGCATCTCGCCCTCGCGGCCGACGCCCCGCAGGTTGCCGCCGCCTCCGCCGCCTCGGGGGCCCGCCAGCCCGATTACCGGGCCGATCCGGCCGGCTGGAGCGCCCTCGCCCTGCGCGACCTGCACGCCGCCGGCCTCCCGGCGCCGGGGCAGGACATGGCCCATGACCTGCGCCTCGCCGCCGCCGGCATCGTCACCACCTGCCCGCTCTCGCTCTGGCAGCCGCGTCCGGCGGATCCCCGCCCCGGCGGTGCCGCGGCGATCAAGGCGCGCTGGCGCGCCCTCGCCCGGGCCGGGCGGCTGGGAGATCCCGAGACCCTCGCCCGAGACTTCGGCGCGGCCGTGACCGGGGCCATCGACGCCGATCCGGCCACCGCCCGCGACCTGCTGGCCGCCATGGCCGCCCTGCTGGCGACCCCCGCGCGCCCGGCCCTGCCGGTGCCCGCCCCCGAGGCCCCGCCGGAAGAACTGGTCCGGGCGCTGGCCCGCACCGCCGCCGCGCTGCCCCGGCGCCTGCCCGCCCGAGCCGCCGCCGAAGCCGGGGCCGAACAGCGCGAGAGCGCCATTTCCGCATGGGCCCGGCGCCTCGCTCCCGACGCGCTGCCTGGCCCGGATGCACAGGACCGCGCGCTGGCCGCCGCCCATCTCAAGCTGGAGCGGCTGCGCGACGAGATGCACCTCGCCCTGCGCGACCAGGAGGTGCGGATGCGGGCCCTGCTGCAGCGCAACCGGCTCGACGACCCGGTCCGCACCCATGCCGACCAGGACCGCGCCAGCCAGCTTGCCCTCGCCCTGCTGAAGAACCGCCACGCCGGGCAGCGCGCCGTCATCGTCGGCAACGGCCCCAGCCTCGCGATCTCCGACCTCGAACGCCTCGGCGACGCGGTCACCTTCGCCTCCAACAAGATCTACCTCGCCTTCGAGCAGACCTCGTGGCGGCCCGACTACTACTCGGTCGAGGACAGCCTGGTGATCCAGAACAACCGCGAGCGGATCGCCGCGCTGACCGGCACGATCAAGATCTTCCCCGACAACATGCGCCTCTTCGGCTACCATTCGGCGGATACGGTCTTTGCCCCCTTCATCGGCCCGAAATCCTTCGATGATCCCTTGTCAGACCCTGATTTCCCGGGATTCAGCGACGATCTCCAGGTCGGGCTCTGCTGGGGATCCACCATCGTCTACAGCCAGATCCAGATCGCCCTCTTCCTCGGCTGCACCGAGATCGTGCTGATCGGCCTGGACCACAGCTACCAGCTGCCCAGCGTCCGGCGCGATCAGTACTACCTGCACGAGGGCGAGCAGAACCATTTCCACCCGGAATACCGGACCATGGGCGAGAAGTGGAACCAGCCCAACCTCGAGGTGCTCGAGGTCTCCTACGCCCGCGCCCGCGACGCCTGCGCCGCGCGCGGGGTGCGGGTGCTGAACGCCTCGCGCCAGAGCGCCCTCGACATCTTCGAACGGGCCGGGTTCGACAGCCTGTTCCCGCCGCGCGGAGAGCCCTGATGAGCGATGTACGCATCTTCGACGCCCGGACCTGCACCCTCGGCGAGGGGCCGCTCTGGCATCCCCGGCTGGAGCAGCTGTTCTGGTTCGACATCGTGAACGGCAGGCTGCTGTCGCGCCGGGGCGACGAGACCCATGAACGCGACCTCGGCCGCTGCGTCAGCGCGGCGGGCTGGATCGACGAGGCCACCCTGCTGATCGCGGGCGAGACCGGGCTGACCCGCCTCGACCTCGCCACCGGCGCCGAGGAGATGCTCTGCCCGATCGAGGCCGACCGCCCCGAGACCCGCTCCAACGACGGGCGCGCCGACCCCTGGGGCGGCTTCTGGGTCGGCACCATGGGCAAGGCGGGCGAGGCCGGCGCCGGCACGCTCTACCGCTGGTACCGGGGCGAACTGCGCGTGCTGGAGACCGGGCTGACCACGCCCAACGCCATCTGCTTCGACCGGGACAGGCTCTGCGCCTACTATACAGACACGAAAACCCGGCAGATCTGGCGCCAGCCGCTCGACCCCGGAACCGGCTGGCCCGAGGGCGGCAAGGCGGTCTTCCTCGACCTGGGCGCCACCCCCGAGGCGCTCGAGCACAAGCCCGACGGCGCGGTGATCGACGCCGAGGGCTGCCTCTGGAGCGCGCAGTGGGGCTCGGCCCGGGTGGCCCGCTACAGCCCCGACGGCGCCTTCCTCTCGGCCATCGACCTGCCCACCGGCCATACCTCCTGCCCCGCCTTCGGCGGCGCCGGGCTCGCCACCCTCTTCGTCACCTCCGCCACCCAGAAACTGCCGGAGGACCGCCCCGGCTGGCAGGCGACGGCAGGACAGACCTTCGCGGTCCCCGGAGCCGGGCGCGGCCTCCCCGAACCCCGGGTGACGGCATGACCGGCCCCTTGCGCTCCCGCCGCCAAACCCGGACAGTCGGAACCTCGACCAGACCGCCGAGCCAGAGAGGATCCCCGTGCGCCTGAAACTCCATGTCGGCCTGCACAAGACCGCCACCACGTCGATCCAGCAGACCCTGTCCCGGAACCGGGATCTCCTCGCGCGGAACGGCTGGAACTACCCGGTCGTCCTGAACGAGCGCGACCGGCAGTTCCCGAACCACGCCATGCCCTTCTACGCGGCCTTCCTCGAGAGCTATCGCGGGCGCCAGCAGCTGCTGTCCCGCGGCTACGAGGAATCCTGGGCGCGGCCGATGTTCCGCGAGCGGCTGGCCGAGGCGGTGCGGAGCGGTGACAGGGTGCTGATGTCGGGCGAGGGCATCTCACTCCTCGCCGCCCCCGAACTGGCGGAGGTCCGGCGCTTCTTCGACGACCTCGGCGTGGCGCTCGATCCGATCTGCTTTGTCCGCAGCCCCTCCGAGATGGCCGCCAGCGGCATGCAGGAGAACATCAAGCACGGGCACAAGTTCATGCTCAAGCCGGTGCGCAAGTTCGACGCCATCGAACGGCTGAAGGCCGAGCTCGGCCATCTCGAGACCTACCCCTTCGCCCGCGCCAAGCGCCATCCGCTCGGGCCGGTCGGCTTCTTCATCGAGACCCTCGGCCTCGGCGACCCGGAGGCCTTCGAGATCTTCCGCAAGAACGACAGCATGAGCGACCGCGCCACCCGGCTGATCGGCTTCGTGAACCGGGTGCAGCCGATCTCGGCCGACCGCAAGCCGAACCCGCACCGGTTCTACGACGACGCGCGCCCGCTCTGGGACCTGCCGGGGCGCAAGTTCGTCTTCACCGAGGGCGAACAACAGGTTCTGTACGAGCGCATCATGGAGGAAAACGAGAAGTACCAGCAGGTGCTCGGGCCCGAGTACTGCGACGACGGCACCGAGAGCGCCCCGGTGGCAGACGCCTGGTCGGAAGAGGCCAGCGCCTTCGTGGCCGCGGCCCTGCCGGATCTGAACCCGCTGCTCTGGCCCGCGGTCTGCCTCTATCTCGAGGTCACCCCCGGCATCGCCCCCGCCCTCGCCGACCCGGTGACCGAGACGGTCCTGCGGCTGCTGCCCGAGCACGGCGACCTGGTCCGCAAGGGGCTCGACTTCCACGAGGAGGCGCTGCAGAACTCCGCCCGCTTCGTCTCGCTGGCGAGCGGCACGACGGTGCGCCCCGGGGAGATCACCCGCGCGGCCCGGCGCGTCGAGGAGCGCATCGCCGGCGCCCTCGCCCAGTCCTGATCCCCTTCCTGATCCCCTTCGCCCGGCGGATCGCCCCCCGCCGGGTCCCCAGAACGAAAGACACCGCGAATGGTTGAGCGTCTCCTTCTCCACATCGGCACCCACAAGACCGGGTCCTCCTCGATACAGGCCTCGGTCGACGGCTACGACGACGGCACCCTGTTCTACGCCCGCTTCAACATGCCGAACCATTCCGACGCGATGTATACCGCCTTTGCCGAGGCGCCCGAATCCTACGCGATCTGGCGCCGGCACGGGCTGACCCGGGCGCAGGTGCAGGACAAGCGCCGGGCTTATCGCGACCGCTTCGAGCAGGACCTCGCGCGCGAAGACCGCGCGGCGCTGGTGGTCTCGGGCGAGAGCATGAGCCGGATCGACCCCGCCGGAAAGACCGAGCTGATCGACTTCGCCCGCCGCCACCTCGGCGAGATCGAGGTGCTCTGCTACGTGCGCGCGCCGGTGTCCTTCGCCGCCTCCGCCTTTCAGGAGCGGGTCAAGAGCGGCATCAAGAACGTGCAGGCCTCGATCAGCCCCGGCTACCGGAACTGCCTCGAGACCTACGACGAGCTGCTCGGAACCGGCCGGGTCCGGGTCCGGGTCTTCGACCGCAGGCACCTCGAGGGCGGCAGCGTGGTCCGCGATTTCTGCACCCAGGCGGGGATGGATCCCGACCGGGTCACCGAGACCAGCCGCAACGAGAGCCTCTCGGCCTCCGCGCTCAAGATCCTCTATACCTTCAACCGGACCAACCCCTGCTTCTACGGCGAGAAGTCCCTGGTCCGGGCCCGGCGGCAGCTGATTTCCTCTTTGCAGAGCCTGTATGCGGGTACCGGGGCGGTGGATCCGGCCCGCTTCGTCCGGCACGCCGACCATTCCGATCTCGACTACCTGCGCAGCGCCCACGGCATCGTCTTCGACGACCCGGGCCTGCCCGACAACGCCCTGGATCTGGAAAGCTGGCTCGACGACTTCTCCGATGTCGACCTTGCCCGCCTGGCCGACCTGGTCGAGGCCCCGCGCCGCCATGCCGGCGACGTCGCCTGGCTGGCGAGCAGGCTCTACTACCGCCACCTCTGTGAGGCGGCCTGACCCGGACCTACCCCCTGACCTGGCCCCTGCCCCGCCGGGCTCAGCCGGGCCGGGTGCGGTTGCGGAAGCCCTGCATCACCTTCACCTGGTCGGGGAAGAAGTAGCGCACCCCCGGGTCGCTCCCCATCAGGTGCACCTCGATGGCCCTGAGGCAGCGCTCCAGCGCCTCGCCCCGGTCCTCCACCTCCTGCGCGATGCGGATGTTGCGCTCCAGCTGGGGCATCAGGTAGCGGCGGAAGTTCAGGACGAATTCCAGCGAATAGGCCCTGCGGGCCGCGAAGTAGCCGGCGAGGATGATCATCGCCGAGAACAGCCCGTCGATGCGCTTCTCGACCCGGGCGATGCTGATGTCGTTGACGATGGAATCGTCGCGGTAGCGGTAGTTCAGGTAGCTTTCGGGCAGGCTGGCGATGCGCTTGGCGCAGTGCACCAGCCGCGGGGTGGTCGCCACGTCCTCGAACAGGATGTCCGGGTAGAAGATGTCGTTGTCGAGGAACAGGCTGGTCTTGTAGAGCTTGTTCCAGGCCGCGCCGACAAAGGTCGGCCCCTCGCCGAACATGCTGTGGATGGTGTAGCGGGTCCGGGTCCCGCCCGAGACCGGGTAGGAGCCGATGTTGCGCCCCTCCGACATCCGCGCCGCCGAGCATTGCACGATGTCGGCCTGCGCGCGCTCCATCAGTTCCAGCAGCCGGGCGTACATCTCGGGCTCGAGCCAGTCGTCGCTGTCGACAAAGCCGATCAGCGCCCCCCGGGCGGCCCGGATCCCGGTGTTGCGGGCGGATCCCAGCCCCTGGTTCTCGGCGTGCGAGATCAGCCGCACCCGTGCATCCCGGTCCGCGTAGTCCCTGATAATCTCCGCCGCGTTGCCGGGCGAGCAGTCGTCGACGCAGAGCACCTCGAGGTTGGCATGGGTCTGGGCGAGGATCGAGTCGAGGCACTGCGGCAGGTAGACCTCGGTGCCGTAGACCGGCACCACGACCGAGATCAGCGGCGCCGGTTCCGCCCCGCCCGGGGCCGCCGCCTCAGAAGAGACTGTCATAGTCCACCTTCGGGAAGGAATTCAGCTTGCTGCCCGGCGTGGCGTTCAGGATCTCGATGCCGTTCTCCTCGGCCCAGCGGGCGGCGGCGTCATAGGCCCGGTTCATCTTCTCGACGTCGGGCATTTCCCAGACCTGGCCGTTCTCGTGGTTGGTGTAGGCGGCCGAGAAATGGGTCTCGAGCCCCTTGCCCGACCACTTGCGGTCGGCGTTCACGTTCTCGTCCGGGATCGGGTAGTTGTGGTCGGCCCCGACCAGGATGATCTGCCGGCAGCCCATGATGGCGGCGATCTGCAACAGGCCCACGGTCACCGTGAAGCCCTCGTGCAGGGCCGAGGGATCGTTCGAGAAGGTACACTGCCGGGTATAGTCCAGGTGCACCGGCACCAGGTTCTCCAGCTTCGAGACGTCGAAGTGCTTGAGGATCGTGTAGGGCAGGAACTTGACCACCTCGGCCGGCATCCGCTCGGCGATCTCGGCGGCGTTCTGCTCGGCCAGGACACGGTCCTGCAGCATCCAGTAATTGTAGACGAAGCCCCATTGCTCGAAGCCGAGGAAGGCCCGGTTCGAGCCCAGGGTGATCTCGTGCGCGAGGCGGGTCATGTCGATCTTGTTCAGCGACGGCCCGTTGCCGATCACGAAGCAGCGCTCGCCGGCGTGGATCCCGGCGAAATCCTGCAGGCTGCGGCCGAACATGGCGCGGAACACGCTCTCCATGGTCCGCGACACCAGGGTGGCGTTGTACTTGAGCCTGTTCAGCTCGTTGGTCCGGTTCTGCAGGGTCTGTTCGGTCCGGGCCAGCCGGTCCTCCAGCGCGTCCATCCCGGCCAGCCGCCGTTCCAGCGCCTCGAGGCGACCGCCGAAGAGCGCCTCGGCCGAGGCGGCAGGCGGCACGTCAGCGGGCACCTCGGGGGACGGCGGGGCCGCGTCCGCGACCGGGGCGGGCGTCCCTTGGAACATCTTCTTCAGCATAACGGTCACCCTTCGGTTGGCAGGTCAGTCGCCGCGTTTCCTGGCATAGACGACGCCACTGTAGTTCTCTCCGACGTGTTGCAGCGGGCGGTACTCGGAATGATCGCCGAACCAGACCGACTTCGCCACCTGGTAGTCGAACCCGGCGTCGTCGAGCACGTCGATGATGTCCCTGAGGCTGTTACCGCCGTTGCCCTTGCCGAAATGGTACTCGCAGAAGATGCTGCCAACCCCGTCCAGCTTGTCGCGCACGGATTTCATCACCTCGGCCTCGCTGCCCTCGATGTCGAGCTTGAGGAAGTCGACGGGCTTGTCGAGGCAGTCCGCCAGCGCGACGGTCTCCACCTCCACGGCGCTGTCCCTCAGGTCCTCGGTGATCTCCCGCGGCGCCAGCGACGCGGCCATGCTGTCCCGGGAATCGAGGAACAGGGTCTGCCGCCCCGTCTCAGTGCTGAGCGCGGCCTTGATCAGGGTCACGCCGGTCAGCTTGTTGCGGGTGATGTTCTCCATCGCGACCCGGTAGCACTCCTCGTTCGGCTCGAACCCGATGATCTCCGCGTTCGGGTAGACCGCCTTGAAGAAGAGCAGCGACAGCCCGATGTTCGAACCGCCGTCGATGATCCGGTGCGGCGCGTCGAAATCCTCCGAGAAATGGTATTCCTCGCGGAACACCAGCTCGTTGAGCTGGATCCAGAGCGATTTGCGGTCGAGATAGCCGATCTCGTAGCCCCACAGCCGGAAGGGCTCGCCCTCCTCCAGCAGCAGGTTGTAGTCGTTCAGCGCGTCCTTGAGCTTGGGGATCCGCCGCAGCTTGGCCGCCTTGCCGCCGAACAGCCGGCCGTAATCCTCGAGCCGCGCCCGCTCCGCCACCTGCGCGGGTGCCCCCGTGCCCTTGCCCAGCTCCGCGATCGCCTTGTTCAGGGTCTCTTTCTCGCCGGCCCGGGCCGTGGCCACCTCCTGCCGGATGCGCTTCAGACCCTCTTCCTGGATCTCCCGCGTCTCGCGCCGGGCCTTCTGCAACTGGGCCCGCAGGTCCTGTTCGAAGGCCTCGTGGCGCTGGTGCATGAAATCGCCGCGCTCCGCCTCCAGCGTCTTCAGCGCCGTCAGCTGGTCCTGCAGACCCTGCAGCGCCGCCGCGCTCACCTGCGACTCCCGCAGCGCCTTCAGCTCGCGCCCGACCAGGCGGCCGATATCCTCGCCCCCCGGGGTCTTCAGCGCCTTGCCCAGATCGCTACGCAGCGCCTCCTGGGCCTGGAACAGGAAATCGCCGCGTTCCTTCTGGCCGTGATCCAGCTGCTCCACCCGGTCGCGCAGCTCCCGCAGCGCGTACAGGACCTCCTCGCGCAGCCCCCCGACCGCATGGGCCAGCTCATCCTGGCGGCGCAGGCTCTCGTCGCGCAGCCCGCCCAGGGTCTGCCCCTGTTCCTCGATCAGCAGCAGCGACTTGCGGGTCCGCTGGCGCACGGCAAATACGGTGCGGTAGATGAAGCGGAAAATCCCGAACCTGTAGAAAAAATTTCTCATCTTGCTCTCTTGCCCGGCTGCGTCAGCCGATGGCGGCGGTGGGTGAGGAGGCACCGGGGCCAACGCGCCGAAGCCCCGGACAGGAGGTGTCGCCGGACACTATCCAGAAACCGCCATGTGCTTCAAGACTTGGGAATTGCCCTGCGCCCGTCACAACATCTTGGGGGTCGCCCGCCTCAGAGCGGCGCCTGGTAAAAGGCTTTCGGCGCCCGCCCCTCGCCCAGGTCGGCAAGGAAGGCCCGGCCCGTGTCCAGCGCCTCGCGGATGGTCACGTCCATGTCGAGGTAGCGATAGGTGCCGAGGCGGCCGACGAAGGTCACGCCCGGGGTCTCCTCCGCCAGCCTGACGTAGTCGGCCAGCAGCGCCTTCTCCTCGACCTGGCGCACCGGGTAGTAGGGAATGTCGCCCGGTTCCGCCGCACGGCTGAACTCGCGGTAGCAGACCGAGCCCTCGTGGCTCTCCCACGGCGCGAAATGCTTGTGCTCGGTGACGCGGGTGTAAGGAACATCCACCTCGCCGTAATTCATCACCGCGCAGCCCTGGTAATCGCCCTCGTGGGTGAAGCGCTCAAAATCCAGCGTGCGGTAGCCAAGCCGGCCGAGCTCGTAGTCGAACCAGCCATCCAGCGGCCCGGAGTAGAAGACGTGGTCGTACTCATCGGCCTGCGAGCGGTCGAAAACAGTCTCTAACTTGACCGTAATGCCCTCGTGGTCGAGGATCTTGCCGATCATCGCGGTATAGCCGTTCTCGGGCATGCCCTGGAACTTGTGAAAGAAGTAGTTGTCGTCGTAGTTGAAGCGCACCGGCAGGCGTTTCAGGATCGAGGCGGGCAGTTCGGAGGGGTGACAGCCCCACTGCTTCATGGTGTAGCCCTTGAAGAAGGCCTCGTAGAGGTCCTTGCCCACGAAGCGCATCGCCTGTTCCTCGAAGGTCTGCGGATCCTCGATCGAGGTATCGGCCTGCTCCCCGGTGATGAAGGCATGGGCCTCCTCGGGGCGCATGGTCCTGCGGAAGAACTGGTTGATGGTGTGCAGGTTGACGGGGAGCGAATAGACCTCGCGGTCGCCCGAGACGCCCATCGAGGTGGTCTTGACCCGGTTCTTGTAGGGCAGGAAGGGCTCGAAGCCGTTCACGTAGTCCCAGACCTCGGCATCGTCGGTGTGGAAGATGTGCGGCCCGTAGATATGCACCATCACCCCGGTCTCGGCATCGCGCTCGGTGTGGCAGTTGCCGCCGATGTGCGACCGGCTGTCGACCACGGTCACCTCGTGCCCCTGCTCTGCCAGCATCCGCCCGATCACGGCGCCCGAAAGCCCCGCGCCCACCATCAAGAACTTGCCCCTGGACATGCCCATCCTTCCGCGACCTCAATTCACGAACCGCTTAAATAGAAAACAGCCGCGAGGCTCAATGGTTGATCGGGCCCTGCTCGGGCCCTGATCGCCGCGCGCCACCGCGGATTTCCGCCGCCCGCATCCTCGCCTGTTTGAGCGGGGCCGCTCCGGTGTATCATGCGCGGGACTCCGCTCCTCCCCCGAAAGGGTCTTCCCGATGCGACCGACCCCCCTTCTGCCTGCCGTGCTGGTCGCGGCCCTGATCGCCCTCCAGCCGGGCGCGAGCGCCGCGCAGGGCGGGCAGTGCAGCCTCGACGGCCTGTCGCTGGGCGCGGGGCAGCAGCATGTCTTCTACAGCGCCCGCAGCGTCCCCCTCGGCTCCGAATGCGCCGCCCTCGCCCAGCCGCGCAGCTGCGGGGCCGACGGGCTGAGCGGCAACGCCTCCTACCGCTATCACGACTGCATCGAACTCGAGGAGTTCATGGGCGTGAACACCAACCGCAAGCCGGGCGAGTTGGACCCGGCCCTGCTGGCCCGCACCGGCACCACCTGGATCCGCTCCAACGTCGAGGTGCTGACCTACAAGGACCAGCACGACGGCAAGGTGCAGAACCAGGCCAAGCTGGAGCGCTGGGATTTCGCCGACTGGGACACCTATACCGCCGCCGCCGATGCCGGGGAGCGCCGGGCGATCCTGAACCTGATGTGGGATTTCGAAGCCCGCGGCAGCCATCCCCCCCTGCCCGGCTCGCAGGAGGAAAAGGACCTCTTCGCCTATCTCGACCTCCAGATCCTCGACAAGCTGGCGCCCCACGTCGACATCCTGACCACCGGGAACGAACCCTTCGTCAACACGCTGGAAGAAGACTGGCACCCGCAGGAGGCCTATGGCGGCATCCCCATCGTGGTCTTCTACCAGCGCCTGACCGAGCACGTGGACGCCTATCTCGTCGACCGCGGGCTGCGCGACCAAATCAGTCTCTACATGGGGGCATTCACCCGGCTCCACACCGAGAAGATGCAGCGGCAGCCGGCGGTTCTGGCGCTGCTCGACTTCGCCGAGACGGCGCCCTATGTGGACGGGGTCGACATGCATACCCATGTCGTCAACGTCAACCAGATCGGCAAGGCGCTGGCCTTCGCCCGCGAGCATACCTCCAAGCCGATCGTGGTGACCGAGTTCACCTTCGTCTGGCGCATGAAGCAGGCCATCGAGGAAGGCGACCGGCTGGGGCCGCATTTTGCCAAGCGCTGGAGCCGCGACGCGAACGAGACCATCCACGACTACATGTCCTGCGAGGTCTTCGCCCTCGCCAAGGGCTGCCGCCGCAACGCGGGGGTCAGCAAGGCGGAATGGGACGACTTCTTCGCCACACGGGACTGGTACATCGACCACTTCATCCTGCAGGCCTACGACCTGTTCCGCCAGTACGGCGTGCGCGGCGCCACCTTCGGCCTGGTCCAGGGCACCCCGACCCGCCAGCAGCTGCAGCCGAACCGGCCGCCCTGGTACATGGGCTTCCTCTTCGCCGCCGCCGCCGTCCCGCCGGGAGCGGACGGCCAGCCGCAGCCGAACTACCAGTATCTCGACGACTTCCTCACCATCCAGCAGCAGCGCGCGGCACGGATAAGGCACTGAGGCCCCCTGCCGCCGCACCCGTCGGCGAAAACCTCCTGCAGACGTGCCCCGTGCTTGCGCCCGTCCGGCGCAGCGCCTAAGCACGTGTCCGACGAAAACACGACAGCCAAGGACCGTGATCGACATGTCTTTCCCTGCCGGCCAGAGCCGGAAGACCCTGATCTTCCACATCGGCGACCACAAGACCGGGTCGACCTCGATCCAGCTGGCCTTCGCACAGAACCAGGTGCGGCTGGCGAACGGTCCGGTGGCCTACCCCGCCCAGATCTCCAACAACTTCCTCGCCCAGCACTGCAAGGCCTATGCCGGCGACCGGCCCAAGGCCAAGGCCGAGGCGATCGAGACCTTCCGGCTGAAGGCCCGGCAGGTCGCCAACAGCGACGCGCCCTTCTGCCTGATCTCCGCCGAATCCCTCGAAGGGGTGCCCGCGGCGGTGCTCAAGGACGTCACCCGCGAGTTCTTCTCCGACAGCGCCGACGAGATCCGCGTGGTCGCCTATGTCCGCCCCCACGCCGCCCGCCTGCTGTCGAGCTTTACCGAGCGCACCAAGACCGGGGCGCCCCGGGTGGTTTCGGGCGACCTGCAGGGTCTTTTCGAACGCTCGCGCGAGGCCGGGGAATTCTTCTACCTCCCCCGCTTCAGTGCCTGGCGCGAGGCCTTCGGCGACAGGTTCCTGCTGCGCCCGATGATCCGCCCGGAACTCTACCGGGGCTCCGTGGTCGACGACTTCGTCCGCCACACCTTCGCGACCGAGGACTTCTCCATCACCGCCTCGAACCAGGCCAATGAATCCCTCGACATGGTCGACCTGATGCGCCTCAAGGTGCTCCAGGCCCGCATCCAGCAGAGCGCCGACCGGGACCTGCGCCGCACCGTCGGCTGGGAATTCGCGCGCATCCTGGGCACCCTGCCCCCGCCGGAGACCAAGACCAAGCTGCGCCTGCACCGGAGCCTCGCCGAAGACATCCGCGAGACCTACCTCGAGGATGCCCGGGCGATGGACCGGGAGTTCTTCGACGGGCGTCCCCTGCTCGAGACCGAGCTGAACCAGGCCGTCGAGAGCGCCGCTGCCGAGGCCCAGTCCACCGATCCGGCGGATTACCTCTCCGCCTCCGAGATCCGCTCCCTGACCATCCTCTCCGAGTTCATCTTCGAGATGCTCAAGGCGCCCAAGGTGAAGTGGTCTTCGTTCCTGCACAACAAGCGGGTCCTGGACGTGAAGAAGGCCAAGCTCTCCTGACCGTCCCGCCCCTCCCATCGGCACGCAGAACCAGGTCCCGCCCATGAAAGCCATCCTCTACTTCGGCCATCACAAGGTCGGCTCCACCGCGCTGCAGAGCTTTCTCTACCAGAACCAGGTGGCGCTGATGCGCCAGGGGCTGCTCTATCCCGGGGTCGATTTCGAGAGCCTGTCCCTCACCCTCGCGCGGCTGCTCGGCGAGCTGGATATCTCCGCCGATCAGGCGGCGGAGATGCTCGAGGCGCAGACCGGGCCGACCCCGATGAACGCCCGCGAGCCGCACAACGCGCTGGCCTTCCAGATGATCGCGCAGACCCACAAGGGCAAGGCACCGAACTGGCACCCCCTCCTGCCCGGCACCGGCCAGATGATCCGCGCCCTGCGCATGCAGCAGCGCTTCCTGCGGCCCTCGACGGTGGTGCTCTGTTCCGAGGTGATGTCGAACTTCGGCGCTGATCACCCGGAGCTGATCGACCGCGTGCGCGAGATCTACCCCGAGGCCGAATACAGTCTCTATTGCGTGCTCCGGCGGCCCGACGAGTACCTGGTATCCTGGCACGCCCAGCGGCTGCGCTTCGGCAACAAGCTGCTGCCGCTGAACGGCGGGGCACTCCAGACCTACATCCGCGGCATCCATTTCGACTACCGCAAGGTGGTGGAGCCCTGGCGCGACCGCTTCCCCGGCGCCACCCTGCACCTGCGCAACTACACCGACGTGCTGAAGAGCGGCGGATCGGTCGAGGACTTCTTCGCCGAGACCGGCCTCGAGATGCCCGCAGGCGCCATTCCCGCGGGCCGGGCCAACGAGAGCCTGCCGCGCGCCGCGATGGAAATCGCCCGGCGCGCCAACCAGGACCTCCCCCCGCGCGAGGCGCAGGAGATGCGCCAGTACCTGCTGACCTGCGACAGGCACGTCACCCCGGTGCCCAACCGCGATGTCGAGATGTTCGGCGCCGAGATCCGCGCCGACCTTGCCGAGCGTTTCGCGCCGATCCACGACTGGCTGTCGGCCGAGATCGGCCGCCCGTTCTTCCCCGATCTCGACGAGATGACCCGCACCCTCCCGGTCCCCGAGGCCGAGGCCACCGCCGACCTGCTGGCCAGGCTCCCGCTCTCCACGCTGCCCAACGAGACCCTGCGCAGCTTCATCCGCACCCTTGCACGGGAACAGGCCGCCTGATCCCGTGCCCCGGACGGGCAGCCGGACCCCCGGCTTTTGCCCTTGTTAGAGACTGATCATGATCACGCTCCAGAACATCATCTTCCCCGAACCGGCGATCTGCACCGAGCATCCGCTCTATTTCCACACCAGCGGACCGGCCGGCTTTTCCCAGAGCGAGGGCACGATCTGGCTCGGACAGGGCGGCACGGTGGCGCTGGACACCTACTTCAACCTGTTCAGCCTGTCGAAATGGATCCGGGCCTGCGACCTGCAGACCCTGCTGTTCGAGCTCTCCGGCAGCGGCCGGATCGAGCTGCGCGTCGTGCAGGCGATCTCCGAACGCTCGTGGGAGCTGCTGTTCTGCGACATCATCACGCTGGAGCCGGGCAGCCCGCAGGTGGTCGACCTCACCGACCTCATCATCCGCCCGGCGCAGAGCCTGATCTTCGTCGAGATCCGCTGCCTCGACCCCAAGGGCGTCCGGATCACCGGCGGGCGCTTCGCTACCCGTGACACCCCCGGCTCCGCCGAGGGGATCCTGCCGAGCCTCGCCATCTCGATCACCACCTTCAAGCGCGAGGAACAGGTGCGCGAGACGGTGGCCCGGCTGGAAGACTTCCTCGCCGGTTTTCCCTATGCCGACCGGATCCGCGTGCAGGTGGTCGACAATGGCGACAGCGCCGGGATCGCCGCGAGCGACAGGGTGGTGCCCTTCATCAACCCCAACTACGGCGGCGCCGGCGGCTTTGCCCGTGGCCTGCAGGAGGCCGAGAAGGCCGGCTTCAGCCACGTGCTCTTCATGGATGACGACGCCTCCTTCGACATGGAGAGCATCGCCCGCACCTACATGTTCCTGGCCTTCTCCAGAAACCCCAGGACCGCCGTCTCGGGCGCCATGATCAACAACACCCACAAGTGGGCCATGTGGGAGAACGGCGCCTGGTTCGACGGCTCCTGCCACCCGCTCTACTGCGGCACCGACCTGCGCAATCCGGCCCGGGTGATCGAGATGGAGCACGAGACCCTGAAGAACCGCCCGGCCACCCTCTACGGCGGCTGGTGGTTCTTCGCCTTCGCCATCGCCGAGGTCCGGCACCGCCCCTTCCCCTTCTTCGTGCGCGGCGACGACATCTCCTTCTCGCTGATGAACGACTTCGACATCACCACGCTGAACGGCGTGGTCTCGTTCCAGGACGATTTCTCCGAGAAGGAAAGCGCCCAGACCCTCTACCTCGACCTGCGCAACCACATCATCCAGCACCTGGTGACCCCCGGGCTCCAGCGCAGCGCCCTCGGCACCGCCAAGGTGCCGATCCGCTTCATCATGCGCTCGCTGCTGCGCTTTCACTACGAGAGCGCCGAGGCCCAGCTGCTGGCCTGGGAGGACGTGATGCGCGGCCCCGGTTTCTTCGACGACAACATCGACATGTCGCAGCGCCGGGCCGACATCAAGGCGATGATGCAGACCGAGGTCTGGGCCCCCGTCGACGCTGCCGCCATCCACGAGAAGAAGCGCCTGACCAAGCGCTCCCGCCCGCGCCGCACGCGGCTCGGGATCTATACTCTAAACGGGCATCTTGTGCCGTTTTCGCGCCGTCGCTGGGACCGGATCATGCTGACGATGGCCGACCGCGGCATCGTCTACCCGGCCTTCGGCGCGGCCGAGATCACCTACCTGAACGCCACCCGCGACAAGGCCTATACCGTCACCCAGTCCAAGGCGCGCTTCTTCTCGATCTGCTGGAAGATGCTGAAGATGACCCTGCGCTTCCGCCGCGAGTTCGACGCCCTGAAGGACACCTACCGCGGCGGCTACGACGAGCTGACGACGCCGGGCTACTGGGAACGCAAGCTGGCCTGAGCCCTCCGGCGCCGCGAGGCCTCTAGAGCATGGAGGCCTCGTGCACCGCGATGGCCTCCTCCAGGTCCTCGAAATAGGTCAGCCGGCCGTGCTCCAGCACCACCCCGGCGTTGCAGAACTGGCGGATCTGGTTCATCGAGTGGTTCACCATGATGGCGCTCGACTGCTTCATCCGGTCGGCGAAGATCGCCCGGCTCTTGCGCTTGAACACCGCGTCGCCCACCGCCGTGGTCTCGTCCACCAGGTAGGTGTCAAAGCGGATGCCCATGGAGGCGCCGAAGGCGAGGCGCGATTTCATGCCCGAGGAGTAGCTCCGGACCGGCATGTGGAAGAACTTGCCGAGCTCGGCGAAATCCTCGACGAAATGGATCAGGTCGTCGGTGTCCACCCCGTAGACCCGGGCGATGAAGCGCACGTTCTCCGCCCCGGTGAGGTCGCGGTGGAAGGAACCGCCGAAGCCCACCGGCCAGGAGATGGTGCCATCGCTGACGATGCGCCCGGAGTCGGGCCGGATGGTGCCCGCAATCATCTCTAACAAGGTGGATTTGCCCGCCCCGTTGCGCCCCATCAGCGCCAGCGACTTGCCCGAGGGCAGCGTCAGGCTGAGGTTGTCGATCACCACCCGCTTCTCGCCGCGCACCCGGAAGCTCTTGGTCAGGTTTTCGAAACGGATCACGGCGAAACCTCCGGTCTCGCCGCGGGTCGGCACTGCCGGCCCTCCATTCCGGGAACCACGCCGCCCCCCATGCCCTCAGCTCCGGTCGCGGATCGAGTAGTAGATCAGCGCCATGATCGACCAGGCCAGCACCAGGAACAGGGCCGCCAGCGCGATGATGATCGGGCGGCGGGGATATTCCGAGGTATGGGCCAGGGTCGGCTCCACGTAGGTGGCAAGGTAGCGGCTCTGCCGCTTGGCGTCGTCGCGGGCCACCTGCATCGCGGTCAGCGCGGCGCGATAGGTCTCCTCGGCATAGCTGGCGTCCACCGTCAGGCTCTCGAACTCGGCAATCAGCTCGGGGTAGTTCTCACCCACCGCGCCGGTGTCGGTATTGTCGCTGGTGAAGGTCTGCCGCTCGCTCTGGATGCGTTCCCGGATCACGTCGATGCGCTGCTGCGCCTTGGTCACCCGCGGGTCGCTGTCGGCGGTGGTGGTGCGCAGCAGGTCGTATTCGATCAGCGCCTCGGCCAGCTGCTGCTGCAGGCTGTTCATCACCCCCATGCGGCCCTGGATGTCGGCTGCCGGGTCGACGATGCGGGTCCGGGTCCGGAAATTGGTCAGCGCCTGCCGCGCCTCCTTCAGCCGCGACACCGATTCCTCCAGATCCTCCCGCGCATAGCGCAGGGCATCCTCGCGGGCCTGCGTATTCAGCGTGTTGATCCGCTCCTGGCTCTGTTTCAGCACCTCCCGGGTGATCCGCCGGGCGGTGTCGGGGTCGAAGGCCACCGCGCTGACCTCGATCAGGCCGGTGCTGGAGTCATAGGCGACCCCGACGATGCGGTTCCAGTACCAGACCAGGTCCTCGGTGGTGGCCTCGGGCCAGATGCCGAACACCCAGTCCCGCGGCCAGACCTCGGCGTAATGGGCGCGCAGGTCCACCTCGCGGTCGACGGCCTCGACCATCTCCTGGCTCTGGATGAACTCGTAGAGGATGTCGCTGTCCGAAACGGTCGAACTCCCGGCGAACTGCGCCAGCCCGCCCAGCAGCTCGGTGGCACCGCCGCTCTCCTGGCTGCGCACGGTAAAGCCGGTGGTCGAGAGATACTGGTCGGTGGCATAGATCCAGAGGTAGAGGATCACCGCCGCCAGCGGTGCCAGCACCAGTGCCACGAAGCTGGCGACCAGCCCCCAGTGGCGCTTCCTCATCCGGGCCGGCCGGGCGATGGGCTGGACCTCGATGACCGAGGCGGCCTGCTCCTCGGCGCGGGCCAGTGCCTTGCGCATCTTCTTCTCCGCCTTGCGCTTGGCCTTGCGCGCGGCCCGGGCCTCCGGGTCCATGGCGGGCACGGGCGCCGCCTCCTGCTCCGGCGCGACCGCCTCGTCGGCCACGACTTCCTGCAGCCTCGCCCGGCGGACGCGGCGGACTCCCTTGCCGGCCGGGCCGGCTGCCCTGGGGGTGCGGTTCATGCGGTCGCTTTCCTGCCTGTCCCGGCCCCGTCGGAATGCGAAGCCGTTTGTATTCTGCCCCCTTTTCTTACATAAGCGGCAGGGTAAACGCCAGCCGGGACACGCTTTCATGGCCGCTCTTCCGCCGCCGCTTTCCCCTTCTCCGCCCCCCGCCCTGCCGCCCGCCAACGCCGGCAGGCGGCGCTTTGCCACCCTGCGCACGGTGCTGGCGCTGATGCTGCGCGAGATGTCGACGCGCTACGGCAATACCCCCGGCGGCTATGTCTGGGCCATCCTCGAGCCGCTCGGCGCGATCCTGGTGCTCAGCGTCGGCTTCTCCTTGGTGCTGCGTTCACCTTCGCTCGGCACCAGCTTCCTGCTGTTCTACGCCACCGGCTACCTGCCCTTCTCCCTGTTCAACAGCATCTCCAACACCACCGCGCGCGCCCTTAACTTCTCGCGGGCCCTGCTGCGGTATCCTGCCGTCACCTGGCTCGACGCGGTGCTCGCCCGCTTCCTGCTCAACACGCTGACCTCGGTGGTGATCGCCACCCTGCTCTGCGGCAGCATCCTCATCCTCGAGGACGCCCACGCCGCCCTCGACGCCCCCCCGGTGATCGAGGGCTTCGTGCTCACCATGCTGCTCGGGCTCGGCGTCGGCACGGTGAACTGCGCCCTGATCGGGCTGCTGCCGGTCTGGGAGGTGGCATGGTCGATCATCACCCGCCCGCTGTTCCTCGCCTCGGGCGTGCTCTACATCTACGAGGACCTGCCGCAGATGGCCCGGGACATCCTGTGGTACAACCCGCTGATCCATGTCATCGGGCTGATCCGCACCGGCTTCTACCCGACCTACGCGGCGGCCTACGTCAACACGCTCTACGTGCTCGGCCTGTCGCTGGCGCTGCTGGCGATGGGGCTGATCCTGCTGGGCCGCTACCACCGCGACATCCTCAACAGCTGACCCGTTTCGCGCCGCAACAGAGCCTGTTCAGCGCCGTTCGGCCATCTCCAGGACCCGGGCGTGATCGATCCCGGTCCGCCGCAGCAGCCCGTCCCGCACCGCCGCCCCCAGCAGCCGCAGGAAGGCGCGGCGCTCGCCGGAATGGTGGCGCACCTTCGACAGCCACTTGGGCAGCACCGCCAGCAGCGCCAGCCAGAAGAACGGCCCCGCCGCCATGCGATAGAGGATCAGTAGGTTACGGTGGTAGTAATAGACCTTCCACAGCGGCAGGAACCGCCCGCGCTGGCCGTTGAAGGTCGATAGGTCATGCTCGAAGGACACCTCCGGCGCGAACCAGAGCCGTCCGCCCGCCTTGCTGAGCCCCAGCGTGTAGATGCCGTCCTCGCCGTAGACGAAGAGGCTGCCGTCCGGGTAGCCCGCCCGCTCCACCGCCGCACGCGACAGGAACAGGCCCACGAAGGAGGCGACATCCACCGCCCGCCCCGGCCCGGCATAATCCTCCGGTTCGATGTGAAAGCCGCCGCGCCCGCCGCCCAGCAGCGTGCGGCGGAACTCGCGCCCGTGCCAGAAGGGGTTGCGCGAGGGGCGGTTCATCTCGCAGATCTCGCCGCCCGGGAAATAGACCGCCGCCACCACTCCGTCGCAACCGCTCTTGTCGAGCCGGTGAAAGGCGGCCAGCGCCCCGGGGCGCGGGCGAGCGTCGTCGTCCATCACCACGATCCAGTCCGGGGCCAGCCCCGCCATGGCAAAGCGCATCCCCGCCTCGAAGCCGCCAGCCCCGCCCAGGTTCGAGGCATTGGGCCGCAGCACCAGCCGCGGGTCGTCCAGCGTCGCCAGCCAGTCCCCGGTGCCGTCGGTCGAGGCATTGTCGACCACCACCACCGCCGCCAGGTCCTCCGCCGGGGCCTCCAGCAGCCGCGCCAGCGTCGCCTGCAGCTTCTCCAGCCGGTTGTAGGTCACCACCACCGCCACGAGGCGCTGCGGTCCTGTCTGCGCGTTGTCCATGCCTGCCTGCTCTTCTTCTCTGCCGGGGGCAAAACTCACAAATCGGCCTGCGAGTCAACGCGGGGGCGCTGTCCCCGTCGCCGCAGGCGGCGACTCCCCCGGGATATTTGGGACCCAAAGAAGCAGCCCCGCGCCCGCCCTTCTTTGGGGTCCAAGTATCCCGGGGGTGAATTGGCCGCAGGCCAAGAGGGGGCAGCGCCCCCGAAAACGCCCTCGGATCAGAGCGTTGAGATTTGACAGGGGCGGCGGGGCAGGGCACCAAGTCCTTATGAAAACCGCTCTCGTCACCGGCTCGGCCGGCTTCATCGGCTACTTCCTCTCGACCCGGCTCATGGAGCTCGGATGGCGTGTCGTGGGGCTCGATGCCTTTTCCGATTACTACGACGTCCGGCTGAAGGAACGCCGCCAGGGGATGCTGTCGCAGTCCGGGCAGTTCGCGCCGGTGCGCGCGCGGCTGGAGGAGCCGGGGCGGCTGATAGCGCTGTTCGAGGATTACCGCCCCGAGCTGGTGATCCACCTCGCCGCGCAGGCCGGGGTGCGCTACTCGATCGACAACCCGCGCTCCTACGTGGAGTCGAACCTCGTGGGCACCTTCGAGCTGCTGGAGGCGGCGCGAGCCTTTCCGCCCGAGCACATGCTGCTGGCCTCCACCTCCTCGGCCTATGGCGCCAATACCGAGATGCCCTATCGCGAGGTCCAGAAGGCCGATCACCAGATGTCCTTCTACGCCGCGACCAAGAAGGCGACCGAGAACATGGCGCATTCCTATGCCCATCTCTATGGCCTGCCGACCACCATGTTCCGCTTTTTCACGGTCTACGGGCCCTGGGGCCGGCCCGACATGGCGCATTTCAAGTTCACCCGGGCGATCCTGAACGGCGAGCCGATCGACGTCTACAACCACGGGAAAATGAGCCGGGACTTCACCTATATCGACGACCTGGTCGATGGCATCTGCGCGCTGATCGCGGCGGTGCCCGGCGACGCGCCGGTCTCGGAGCGGGATTCCCTGAGCCCCGTGGCGCCCTTCCGGGTGGTGAACATCGGGGCCTCGACACCGACGCCGCTGATGGAGTTCATCGAGGCCATCGAGGCCGCCTGCGGGCGGGAGGCCGAGAAGGTGATGCACCCGATGCAGCCGGGCGACGTGCCCGCCACCTGGGCCGATACCGGGCTGATCGAGGATCTGACCGAGTTCCGCGCGCAGGTGCCGGTGCGCGAAGGGGTGCAGCGCTTCGTCGACTGGTACCGGGACTATTACGGGGTGTGACGTAGGCTTGGAAGCCGCGTCACACCCCGGGCTTAATCCGGAGTCCCGCTGAGGGAAGCCCTGGGGTCGGGGCCCCGGATCAAGCCCGGGGCGGTGGGGAGGCTGGGGCGGTGGGGAGGATCATCCGGAACACGTCTTTTCAATGACTTACGGGAAAAATGTTTCGCGCGCGAAACATTTGGTTTTCGAGATGTGTTTGGGAGAGGGGCGGCGCCCGGGGCTTGCCTCAGAGCCTCTTGAGGCGAGCGGCGTCATTTGCCTGCGAGGCCCCGGGGCAAGCCTGGGGCGTGGTGCGCGGAAAGTCAGAAAGTCATATTAAATGATTTCAATGGGTTAGCGGAAATTTGTTTCGCGCGCGAAACATTCCATTATCGGAATGCATTAGCGCGCCTTCAGCCAGGCCTGCAGCGCCGAGAAGAGCTCGGGCGAGACGCCGGCGCCGCTGAGCTGGATGCGGCCCTGCGTCCGGTCATAACTCACCTCCACCGCGCCCTTCAGCCGATGGGCCACGCCCTCGGCGTCGAGTCCGGTGACCCGGGGGGCGGGAGCGGGGCCGCGCGGGGCGGCCTCGGACTTGCGCTCGGGGGCAGGGACAGGGGCCGGGGCGAGGCCGGAGAAAGGATCGCCCGCCCCGCGCTGGCCCGCCAGCGCCGCGGAGAGGCGGTCGAGTTCGTCTTGCGCGCTCCGCGCCGGGGGATCGATCAGCGCCGAGACCAGGCGCGACTTGAAGCGGTGATCCTCCGACAGGGTCCGCGACAGCTCCAGCCCCAGCTTCTCGGGGATGCTGGTGGGGAACTGCAGCAGGGAATCCAGCGCCTCGACCAGCGGGATGAAGCTGTTGATCTTGGAGCGCTTGGAGCGCGAGACAGAGTCAAACAGCCCCTGCAGAGCCGCTTTCTGCGTCGGGTAGAGCCCCGCGCCATAGGCGCGCAGGGCGATGCGTGCCCGCTCGTAATGCGAGAGGTTGGCGCGGATCTCGTTTTCCTCGACCATCGCCACATAGGCCGCCTGCATGTTGTCGGGCGCGACGATGCGGGCGCGCACGGTGGCAAAGCGCGGATCCTCCGGCGCCTCGTGATGCAGCCGGGTGAGGGCGGTGAGGCGGCGCCAGCCCGAGATCAGGCCGTGGGTCTTGCCGTCCTTGGGCCCGGAATAGGCGATGACCTCGATCGGCGTCTGCTGGCCGCGGGCCCGCAGGGAGGAGATGAGCGCGCCCATCTCCTCCTCGTCCTGCACCAGGCGGTCGCGCATCAGGTAGCCCTGGTCGATCACCCCGAGCGGCAGCGCCTCGATCAGGCGCCCCTCGCTGCGGGCGCTGGAGAGGGCGGCGGAGAGTTCGTCGAGCGCGGCACGGGTGGCCGCCTCGCCCGCCACCTGGGCGATGGGGGCGCTGCCCATCCCCGCCATCGAGGGCGAGAGGGCCGGGCGGCTGCCGGCGGAAGGGGCCGGGGCGGCGGCGAGGAAGCCGTCCTGCGCCGGGGTCAGTCTCTTGCGTTTGGCCATGTGATCTCCTCTTCCCGCCCTTTGTCAGAGTCTTCTGAACAGGCTCTAAACAGCGCGTTCGCTGGTTGCGGCCTGCCCGCTTTCCTCGTCCCGATCCTTCTCGTCGCGCCGCCAGATGCCCAGCAGCAACCGTTTGAAGGCGGCATAGGTTTCGTCGAATGTCTCGCGGCCGCGGGCATAGGTCTCGCGGTTGAAGTCGCGGTAGTCGGCCTCGTAGATGCCCGAGACCTGCTCGCCCGCCTGCCCGATGAGGGCGGTGAAATCCTGCTTGTGCGGGCTGAGCGTGCGCCCGAGGTAGGCCTGCATCAGCGCCGAGAGCTCGCCCTGCTGGGCCCCGTCATAGCGGGTGATGACCGCGCGCACCGCGTCCCATTCAAAGGCCAGCCCCTCGCGCCCCAGCGCCCGGGCGGCGATGTTCTCGCCCTCCTCGATGCTGTTGAAGGTCGAGTGCAGCATGTCGAAGAAGCGGCCCGTGGAGTCGAACTCGAGGAAGGAGGCGCCGAGCGGCACCAGCAGGATGTCGGCGGCGGCAAGCCCGTTGATGGTCAGGTAGCCAAGCGCCGGGGGGGTGTCGATGAAGACCACGTCGTACTGGTCGAGCACCCCGTCGGCCTCGAGCCGGTCGGTGAGGGCATCCCAGAGCTTCCAGCTGCGCGCCTGCATGCGCCAGACCGGGATCTGGAACTCGGCCCAGTAGAGGTTCAGCTGGGCGCCGATCAGGTCGATGTTGGGCCAGTGGGTGGGCTGGATGATGTCCCTGGCGGTCATGTCCAGCGCCGCGCTCAGCGCCTCGTCGAGCGGCTGGGGCGCCTCGCCCCGGTCGAGCCGGCGCTGGTTGTCGGCGCGCAGGTGCTCGCCGTAGTGGCGGGCGAGGAGAGGGAAGGCGGTCTGCCATTCGTCCTCGACGCGGCCGCCGAAGATCGAGGTCATGGAGCCCTGGCTGTCGAGGTCGATCACCAGCACCTTGTAGCCGTCGAGGGCGGCCGACATGGCGAGATGCGCGGCGGTCGAGGTCTTGCCGACGCCGCCCTTGAAGTTGGCCACGGCGACCATCTTGGCGGGCAGCCCCTCGGGGCGGTAGGGCAGGTAGTTCTTGGCCTTGGACCCCTGCGCGCCGAAGAAGCTGCGCAGGCGCAGCACCTCGTCGAGGGTGAACCACTTGGCGCCGCCCTCGGATTCCGACAGGCCCTGGGGCAGCTCGGGGTTCTGTTTCAGCACGCGGCGGAAATGGGCCTGGGCCACGGGGATCAGGTAGCGGGTGATCTCCCAGGTCGAGAACAGGCGCAGGCTCTTGCGGCCCTCCGCGTCGAGCCCCCGGCTGGCGAGGTCGGCCCGGCCCCGGGCGCAGGCGGCGGCGATCTCGGCGAAGCCCCCGGTGGAGGTCGGTGCCTCCAGCTCGGCCAGCGCGGTGTCGGGGTCGATGTTGAAATAGGGCGGCAGAGCGCTCTGCGGAAAAGCGGTGTCCTTGGCCATGATCCTGCTCGATGTGCTGTGTTTTGGTCAGACTACCACAAAAGACAGCACATGGAAGAAAAAGGCGCACGCCCTGCCGATTTCCCTGGTTTTTCTCAGCAAATTAGCGGTGCGCAGGGGCAGTTTACCCCGGTTTTCGCGGGCGTGCGGATTTTTTTCTCAAGTTATAATCCTGTTATTTAGTGTTACGGAGATCCGGCCGCGCGCATCCAGCCTTGAAAACAAGGGCAGGGCGGCGGCTTTCGGGGCAGGGGGTGACTCTGAACCCCCGATAAAATGACTCTGTTCCCCCGATCCTCCGACTCCGAACCCCCGTTGTGCGGCCATGTGGATAACTCTAGGCTGGGTGTCATTGAAACCACGATCGCGAGTCGGGGAAACCGGCCGTGAAAACGGGCAGTGGGAGCAGGCAGTGACAGCAGCAGCCGCAGGCGGCGACGGGCTTTTGCCCGATCGTCATCGCCAGGGGGATTTCTTCCTCTGCGACATCTTCGATGCGATCCCCAAGGATGACATCGCCAGCATGGAGCACCCGATCTTCTCGCTGGCGACGCGGCCCGACCGGCGCATCCTCTCCTACGAGCACAACGGCACGCAGATCGAGGTGATCCCCTCGGTCAAGGGGCTGGCGACGATCCACGACAAGGACATCCTGATCTTCTGCATCTCCCAGCTGATGGGGGCGATCAACGCGGGGAGAAAGGTCAGCCGCACGCTGCAGCTCAAGGCGCACGACCTGCTGGTCGCCACCAACCGTGAGACCTCCGGCGATGCCTACCGCCGCCTGCGCGAGGCCTTCGAGCGGCTGGCGGGCACCCGCATCACCACCAATATCGTCACCGGCGCGCATGAGGTCACCACCGGCTTCGGCCTGATCGAGAGCTGGGAGATCGTGCGCAAGACGCGCGGCGGGCGCATGGTCAGCGTGGCCGTCACCCTCTCGGAGTGGCTCTACCGCGCGGTGCTGGCGAAATCGGTGCTCACCCTCAGCCGCGACTACTTCCGCCTGAGAAAGCCGCTGGAGCGGCGCATCTACGAGCTGGCCCGCAAGCATTGCGGTCGGCAGGACAGCTGGCGCGTCTCGGTCGACACGCTGCTGAAGAAATCCGGCTCCGCCTCGCCGCGCCGGGTGTTCCGCGCCATGCTGCGCGAGATGATCAAGTCGGGCCACCTGCCCGACTACGCGATGGCCGAGGAGGCGGGCGACCTCATCCGCTTTACCCAGAAACACCCGGTGACCGAGATGCCGCCCCCGGTGATCAGCGACAGCGCCCGCGCGCAGGCCCGTGACCTGGTGCCCGGGGTCGATGTCTACGGCCTCGAGGCCGAGTGGCGCGCCGTCTGGGCCCGCACCGGCGGCCAGCGCCTGAGAAAGCCCGACGCCGCCTTCCTCGGCTGGGTCAGGAAGCGGGCGGGGGGCTGAGCATGGACGCGGACCATGACCGAGGGGCCGTGAAACCCTCGTTTCTCGTCAGTTTTCCGAGGTCGGGGAGCAACTTTCTCCAGAATGTCCTGAGCAAGTCGTGCCAGGTGGCGGCCCGCTCCATCTACGCGGCAAACCCGGCCGAGGTCGAGGGCGGCAATCTGAAATCCCACGCGCCCACCCCGGAGTACCTGGCCGACGAGGTGACGCGGCGCCTAGGAGATGCCGCCCCGCAGGGTCATGTTCCGGTGATCTGGCTCGTGCGCGACCCCCGGGACGCGATGATCTCCTTCTACGAATATTCCCGACACCGTCTTGGGATGGAGCTTGACCAGACGCGGTTCTGCACCGATTTTGACTGGTTTCTGGCCGCGCCCATCGACCGGACCTGCGAGCGCCGGACGCTCCAGTCTCCGCTGACCGTCATGGAGGCCTACCGGCTGCATCTGGCCAGATGGCAGCAGGAGCACGCGGCGGGACGGGTTCTGTTGGTGCGCTACGAGGAGCTTCTTGTGCGGACCGAGGAGGTTTTCGCCGCGATTGCTGGGGCTCTCGGCCTGCCTGCCCCTAACCGGCTGGAGGGGATCGAGGAAAAGGTATCGCAATATTCGGACGACGGCCGGGCGCGGGGCACATCCGGGGCCTGGAAGCAACACCGCGAGACCTACGCCGAGATCATCGCCCGGGTCGAGGCGGCCTTGGGGTCGGAGATGGAGTGCCTCGGCTATCTGGTCTCCCCTGGCGGGGCAAAACCCTGGCGGTGGCTGCCGCGCCTAGGGCGCAGGGACTGAGGGAGAACCTCCAAAGGCAGAACAATCGGGGCTGGAAGATGCTTTTGTTGTCACGCGGGCCTCACCCGTCCCGGTTGCGCCGCTGGGAGTGCTGCAACGGATGACAGGGCCCGGGGTGCTTGCTAAGGAAGCCGCAGAGTGACGAGGTATTGAGTAAGCATGCAGATTGAAGACACTGCCCTGCCGGGCGTGAAGATCCTGACGCCGAAACGGTTTGGCGACGCGCGCGGCTTCTTCAGCGAGAGCTGGAACCGGCGTACGCTGGAGGGGCTCGGCATCGGGTTCGACTTCGTGCAGGACAACCATTCGCTCTCGGCAGCGGTGAACACTGTGCGCGGCCTGCATTTCCAGGCGCCGCCCCATGCCCAGGACAAGCTGGTGCGCTGCGGGCGGGGAGCGCTGTTCGACGTGGCGGTCGACATCCGCCGGGGCTCGCCCACCTACGGGCGCTGGGTCGGGGTGGAGCTGAGCGCCGAGAACGGCCGCCAGCTGCTTGTGCCCGCGGGCTTCCTGCATGGCTTTGCCACCCGCACGCCCGAGACCGAGGTGATCTACAAGTGCACCGACTACTACGAGCCCGAGTGTGACGGGGCGGTGCGCTTTGACGACCCGGGCATCGGCATCGACTGGGGGCTGACCGGCGTGGCGGTGCTCTCGGACAAGGACGCGGCGGCGCCGCTGCTGAAGGACTTCGACAGCCCCTTCGTCTGGGAGGGTGCGCAATGAAACTTGTCGTCACCGGGGGGGCGGGTTTCATCGGATCCGCCGTGGTGCGCCGCGCGGTGCGGGCCGGGCACGAGGTGGTGAACGTCGATGCGCTGACCTATGCCGCCTGTCTCGACAACGTGGCCGAGGTGGCCAAGGCGCCCAATTACACCTTTCTCGAGGCTGATATCCGCGATCGCCGGGCGATGGACACGCTGCTGGCAGAGCATCACCCGGATGCCATCATGCACCTGGCCGCCGAGTCCCACGTGGACCGCTCGATCGACGGGCCGGGCACCTTCATCGAGACCAATATCACCGGCACCTACACCCTGCTCGAGGCCGCGCGCGCCCATTGGGTCGCCCGCCGCCGTCCGGCGCAGTTCCGCTTTCACCATATTTCCACCGACGAGGTCTTTGGCTCGCTCGGGGTCACGGGGCAGTTCACCGAGGAGACGCCCTATGACCCGCGCTCGCCCTACTCGGCCTCCAAGGCCGCCTCGGACCATCTGGTGCGCGCCTGGCACGAGACCTACGGGCTGCCGGTGGTGCTGACCAACTGTTCCAACAACTACGGCCCCTTCCACTTCCCGGAAAAGCTGATCCCGGTGGTGATCCTGAACGCGCTCGCCGGCAAGCCGATCCCGGTCTACGGCGCGGGCGAGAACGTGCGCGACTGGCTCTACGTGGAAGATCACGCCGAGGCGCTGCTGCTGGTGGTGGAGAAGGGAGCGGTGGGCCGCTCCTACAACATCGGCGGCGAGAACGAGGCGCGGAACATCGACCTTGTGCGGATGATCTGCGCGATCCTCGATGCCAAGCGCCCGGGGGCCGCGCCTTACGCCGGGCAGATCACCTTTGTCACTGATCGTCCGGGGCACGACGCGCGCTATGCCATCGATCCCACGCGGATCCGCGAGGAACTGGGCTGGCGGCCCTCGGTCACGCTGGAACAGGGGCTGGAAAAGACGGTGCAGTGGTACCTCGACAACGAACCCTGGTGGCGGGCGCTGCAATCCCGCGCCGGGGTGGGCGAGCGGCTGGGAGTGAAGGCGTGAGGATCGCGGTCTTCGGCAGGACCGGGCAGGTGGCGACGGAATTGCAACGGCAGGCGCCCGGCGGTGTCACGCTCGACATGATCGGGCGCGATGCCGCGGACCTGGCCCGTCCCACCACCGTTCTGGAGGCCCTGCGCGCGCGCGATGTGGACGCCATCATCAATGCCGCGGCCTATACGGCGGTCGACCGCGCCGAAACCGAACCTGGCCTCGCAAGCGCCATCAACGGCGCTTCCGTGGGCACCATGGCCGAACACGCTGCGGCCCGGGGAATTCCCTTCGTCCATATCTCCACCGACTACGTCTTTGACGGAACCGGCGAGGCCCCCTGGCGCCCCGGCGATCCGACCGAACCGCTGGGGGTCTACGGGCAAAGCAAGCTTGCGGGCGAGGCGCTGACCCTCAACGCGGGCGGCATCCATGCCATAATCCGCACCTCCTGGGTGGTTTCGGCCCATGGGAGCAACTTCGTGAAGACCATGCTGCGGCTGGGGGCCGAGCGGGACGCCCTGCGCGTGGTGACCGATCAGGTCGGCGGGCCGACACCGGCGGCGGATCTGGCGCGGGCCTGCCTGGCCGCCGCCCAAGGGCTGGCCGACCCCGGCAAGAGCGGCACCTATCACTTCGCCGGCGCGCCGGATGTGAGCTGGGCGGGGTTCGCCCGCGAGATCTTCGCCCAAGCCGGGATTGCCTGCGCGGTCGAGGAGATCACGAGTTCGGACTATCCCACCCCGGCGGCGCGGCCGAAGAATTCGCGGCTCGATTGTACCTTGTTTGAGACTGTTTTTGACATGCCCCGGCCCGACTGGCGGGCGGGGCTCGACGATATTCTGAAGGAATTGGGAGCCGTCCGACATGGTTGAACGCAAGGGCATCATTCTCGCCGGGGGCTCGGGCACGCGGCTCTACCCGATCACCATGGGCGTCAGCAAGCAGCTGCTGCCGATCTATGACAAGCCGATGATCTACTACCCGCTGACCGCGCTGATGCTGGCGGGGATCCGCGAGATCTGCGTGATCACCACGCCGCAGGACCAGGACCAGTTCCGGCGCACGCTGGGCGACGGCAGCCAGTGGGGCGTGTCGCTGACCTACGTGGCGCAGCCCTCGCCCGACGGGCTGGCGCAAGCCTATATCCTTGCCGAGGAGTTCCTTGCCGGTGCGCCGAGCGCGATGGTGCTGGGCGACAACATCTTCTTCGGCCACGGGCTGCCCGAGCTGATGGCGCGGGCCGACACACAGCCGGAGGGCGGCACCGTCTTCGGCTATCACGTGGCCGACCCGGAGCGCTATGGCGTCGTCGCCTTCGACAAGGCGGGCGCGGTGCAGGAAATCATCGAGAAGCCCGCCGTGCCACCCTCGAACTACGCGGTGACCGGGCTCTACTTCCTCGACGGCACGGCCCCCGCGCGGGCGCGGCAGGTGACCCCCTCGGCGCGGGGCGAGCTGGAGATCACCACGCTTCTTGGCATGTACCTCTCCGAGGGGCTGCTGAAGGTCGAGACCATGGGGCGCGGCTATGCCTGGCTCGACACCGGGACCCATGCCTCGCTGCTGGATGCGGGCAACTTCGTGCGCACGCTGGAGGAACGGCAGGGCCTGCAGGCGGGCTGCCCGGAGGAGATCGCCTTCAACCGGGGCTGGATCGACGCCGACCAGCTGAAGGCGCGCGCCGAGATGTTCGCCAAGAACACCTACGGCAGCTACCTGGCGGGACTGTTACGCGATTAGAGCCTGTTTTCGGGCCTGCGCACCTAGGCATCCAGGCTGAGGTCGCGCCCGGTGTCCGACACGAAGCGGTTCTCGGCCAGGTAGGTGCGGGCGGCGCGGAAGGCGTTCAGCGCGATGCGGCGCTGTTCGCCCGGATCGGCCAGGATCCCGCGGGTGACCTCCTCGAGATCGGAGAAATCCCATTTCACCGGCAGGTAGGTCTCGCCGGGCAGGTAGAGATCCGGCAGGGTCTCGAGATGGGCCATGTCCGGCTTGACCAGCACGGCCCCGGTCATGAAGGCCTCGAGGTCGCGCCAGCACAGCTCTCCATAGCCGAAGGGGCTCCAGCACAGGCGGGCGCGGCGCATCTCGTCTAGGAACTCGGCCTGCGGGATCCGGCCGTCCGGGGTGAGGGTGACCCCGTCGAGAGCCCTGGCGGCCCGGTCGGCCTCGGCGCGCATCGCCGAGTACCAGGGGGTGCCCTTGACCGCGAGCCGGGAGTGCAGATCGATGGGACGGTCGGAGAACGAGGGCTCGGGCCCGAGGAAGCCGTCGCTGAGATAAGCAGCGGTCAGGAAGTTCGGCACCAGGCGCAGCCGGTCCAGCAGTTCGGGGGGCACCTGCCAGTCGGTCGGTTCCTGGTCGATGCCGTAGAGCGCGCCGTAATACTCGGAGAGATTGGTGTCCCCGGAGGGCATGGGGCGCAGGAACTGGCCGCGATCACGGAACAGGGCCTTGCGCAGGTAGACGTCCACGTGGGGGGCGACGGCGCGGCCGTAGCGCAGGTCGCACTGGGCGAAGGGGTCGAGGAAGATCATCCGCGCGCCGGGGTGGCGCTCCCGGTAGCGGGCGAAGGCGGTGTCCAGGTACGCGTCGGTGGCGGAGAGCCAGGGCTGGACCAGGACGACATCGGCCGCCGGCCCCGTCTGCCCTTTGAGGAAGTTCTCGACCGGGAGAGCGCGGACATGGGCGCCGAACTGCGCCGCGAAGGCCCCGGCGAAGCGGAAGAAGGGGTAGACCTGCGACCAGCCGATCGGGTTCGCGTGATAGTAGACGAGGACCCGGAGCCGGGCCCGGGCCGGAAAGCCCCCGCCCAGGGCCGAGCCCAGGACGGTATGGACGCCGCGAGAGAACCGGTGCCTGGCGATCCCCTCGCGCAGGGAGAAAAAAGTATTCTTTATCATGGTACTGGTCAGGATCTCGCCATTGCCGCGCCGCCGCTGCATAGCGCATTTCCGGGCCCGGGTCGACCGAGCGGCGCGAGCCCCCGGCGGGAGCTCAGCCGATGGGCAGGTCGCTGGAGCCGTAGGCGACATCCTCGCTGACGATCCCGGCCGAGAGCGAGGAGCTGCCCAGGGTGTCGAGGCTGGTGCTGCCATGCCCGGCGGTGATGGCGAGGGTCACCGTGTCGGTGTTGTAGTTGACCACAAGGCGGGCGTCGTAGGCGGCGCCGAGGCCGGTGATCTCGTAGTCGTCGAGCCGGCCGATCAGCTCGTCCACCTCGATCAGGGTGAACTCGCCCGCGCCGCCGGTATAGTCGCTGAGGTCGATCGAGAGCGTCCCGTTCAGCGAGACGCCCGATTTCACGCCCGAGTCCTCCCACTTGCCGCTGTGGAATTCCTCGATGGTGCTGACCCCGGCGGCATCGGCGATGAAGCTCAGGATGCTCGAGTCCTCGAGGCTGAGGAAGGCGAGGCCGTTGTCGTCGTCGCCGTCGAAGCCGATAACGGCGCTGGAACCGGTGACCCGCAGCTCGCTGCCCGCGGTGACGTGGTAGCTGCCGCCGTCGGTGGCCAGGATGGTCTGCCCGTCGCTGGCGACCAGCAGGGTGGAGCCGGTGACGTCGCCGGTGTTGGCGAACCGGCCGCCCTCGACCTCGATGGTCAGCTGGTCGCGGTCGCTGTAGCCGTCCATCCAGAACTGGCCGGCGCTCAGGGTGCGGATCAGCCCGCCCTCGCTGCCGACCGAGAGCGTGTCGTCCACCGTCAGGCGGCCGTAGTTCACGTAGAGTTCGCCGCCGTCGCCGAGGTCGAGGTTGGCCAGCGTGGTGGTGGCGCCGTAGTGCACCCAGTTGCCGTTCAGGTCGACGCTGTCGCCGTCCTCCGGCACGGTCTCGCTGTCCCAGTTGATGCTGTTGCCCCAGCGCATGCCCGAGGCCAGCGCATTGGGGATGAAGGTATGGCTGGTGGCGCTCGCGTCGCCGTCGATCTCGATGCCGAAGCCTTCCTGGAACCAGGCCACGATGGTTTCCGCGGTGATGGTGTCGTCGAGGTCGGTGTCGGCCAGCGCGATGAGATAGGCCATCAGGTCGCTGATGGTGGCATCCGGGTCGCCCAGCAGAGCGGCGGCATAGAGCTGGATCGTGGTCTGGTCGGCCGAGCTGGAGTCGACGCCCGCGGTATCGGTCTCGTTGCCCCAGTTGTAGACCACCGTGTCGTTGTAGGTGGTGTCCTGTTCGATGTTGAGCGCGTAGTTCAGCTTGTCCTTCTGGGCCTGTTCCTCGGCGTTGTTCGGATCGGCGAGATGGGCGATGAGATTGTCCAGATAGGTCGTCCCGTAGCTCTTGTCCCAAGCGCCTGCGGTGTATGCTCCTACCAGATAGTAGTTGTTCTCCTTGCCTGCACCGGAGGTAATCACGTTGTCTGCAATGAAGCTGAAGTTGCCGATGGGGCCATTGTTTTCATGGTCGAGGCCACCATAGATGCCACCAAACACCCCCAAACCAATGTTGTTATCGAGTAAAAGGTTTCCTTCGACATAGGCACCACCCCGAAGTTGAACTCCGAAGGAAGAGCCTTGTGCCGATATGTTGTTCGTGAATGTGACGTCGGTGGTATTGTACTGTATGTAAACGTTATGACTATGTCCGCTGGCTGGCATGCCGTATTCTGTTGACCCATTCGGATCGTAGCCGTCCTCCCAGCCGTTGTGCCAGAAGATGTTGCCGTCGAGCAGTAGCCCGGTGGTTCCGGATGAATAGAGGCCTTGAGTAAAGCCGGTCCAAGTGTCGCCCTCAGGGGTTTCGAGAACCACGTTGGCGATCTCGGAATCCCGCACGGTGAGCCCCGAGCCGTCCTTCAGGGTCATCATCCCTTCGCTGTAGATATCGTTGAAGATAATGTTGTTACCATTCAGGGAGATAACTTCATCGGCGAAGGCGACGTCGTCGAATACGATGTATTGGCTATCCTCCTGAAATATATAGACTTTTTCGCCAAGGACCGGCCGATCGCCCTCGCCCCAGGACGAGATGTAGATCGGGTGCAGCGCATCCTCGCCCGAGATGCCGCGGCTGATCAGCCGCGAGTTGTCGCTGCCGCCGATGTCATCGTAGGTATAGCCCTTCTCGAACAGCAGCCAGTGCGAGCTCTCGCCGTCTTCGCGGGTGATCCCGTACCAGAGTTCCAGGCCGATGTCGGCGGCGAGGGCGGTGTCCTCGGTGGCGCCGTACTCGGGGTGGTCCGCCAGCCATTCGGCGGTGACGGCGCTGGCGTCGATGCCCTCGATCCTGGCGATGTCCGCGGCGGTCAGCCCGTCCTCGCTGGCGGTGACATAGACCTTGCGGTGGGTCTCGCCGGTCTCGACGATCAGGTCGCCGTTGTCGTCGGTCTCGAGCATGTAGTGCTCGCCGAAGCCCCAGCCGGCAGCCTCTTCGGGTTCGGCCACGTCGAGGGTCACGGTCTGGGTCTTGATGGCCCCGTTGCCGTAGGTGACCTCGATGTCGAAGGAGAGCGAGCCGCTGTAGTCGCTGCCCGAGAGGACCACGGCGAGCGTGTTGTCGGGGTTGACGGTGACATTGCCCACCTCCGGGTCGCCCAGCGCGCTGATCGAGGCGATGTTGCGGTCGGTCACGATCTCGAGGGTGGTGACCATGCCGCCGGAGACCGAAACGGACTCGCCGAAGGTCAGCGGGGTCGTGGCCAGCGCGTCGGATTCGGTGCTCTCCGCACTCTCGCCGGAGAGGGAGGCGCCGGAGCCCATGGCGATACCTGAGTCGACACCGGTTTCGACAACCGTTTCGACGCTGGTTTCCAGCGTCGGGCTGGCTGCGGCGGATTCTGGGGCGGCGGCCGTGCTGACGCCCGAGTCGGTGAAGATGTTGTCGGCCTGTGCGGTGGTGCCCGAAGAAGCGCCAGAGGTGGTTCCCGTCGAGACCGAAGAGGTCGAGGCCATCGCGCCGCCACCGGAGGAGACCGAGGGGGCGGGGAGAGCGGCGTGCTGCAGCGCACCAGCGGTGTCGTGGAACAGGTTGCGCCAGGTGCCCGGGCTGACCGGTTCGGCCCCGGTCGCCACCGCGGCGACGGCATCCGCGATGATGTCGGCGGCGGCGATGCCGTGGGATCCGGCCCCGGTGCCGGCAGCCGGGGCCCCGGCGAGGAAAGCGGCGAGGGCGCTCTGCGGGGCGGTGCCTGCCTCGGCCGACGCACTGTCTGAAACGGGCTGATTTGTCACTGCAGACTCTGTATTCGAGTCTGTAGCAGAGTCTGCGCCAGACTCTGCACGGGCGGTTTCGGCAGCGACGGCGGGGGTTCCGGCAAAGGATTTGCCCTCGGGGGCGGTTTCGCCGTTCCAGGAGGCATCGCGCTGCGGGCGGGTGGCCGCGACGGCCGCGGCCGCGGTTCCCGCGGCGGCGATGCCGGCAAAAAGGGCAATCAGTTCTTCGGAGCGTCGGCGATCTGGGTGGGAGGCGAATCGATCCCGGAAGGTGGTGATGTTACCGTGCATACAATGTCCCGTTCGTTTCCCGCCCGGCCTGGCCCGTGTCCCTGCGGGCCTGTGCCTGCTGCATCCCATTCGGTCGCTTCCGCGTCCTGTCATGCCGTGGGAAACCCCCACGGACGTCGCGACGACCGAAGGGCAGTCTCGCCGCCAAAAACGGCCAAACTGGTGTGAAAATGTGGAAAAGATGCGCTGTGTCTGTCCGATTGCAGCAAATCCTCCCGCGCCCGCGAAACCGCGGGTGCGGGAGGCAAACTGCCAGACTGCCCCAAGTCTGCATGTTCGTCCCGTCGTTGGCGTGAGTGGCGCCGGTGTCATGTCCCCATCCGGACTGTGGGCCGCAGGGAGAACGGGGAAAAGCCGATGTCCCGGAATCCCCCCGGAATCCGCGAAAACCCGCCTACAGGTAGGGGGTCGCCTGCGGAAAACCGCCAGATATTGTGGCTTTTCCCAGGCAGACCGGGGGCCGGAGCAGCCTCGGAGCACGATCCTGCCGACCGGGGCGGGGCGCGCGCGCGGGCGGGCGGCCCGGGGCGGCCGGGGAGTCGCCGCGCAGGGCGGGGGATTCGCCCCGGCGCGCGCCCCGGAGGGGGCTGGATGCGGAGGGATTTGACAGGTGTGGTGTGCGCGGTAGATTCCACGGCAGATGCCCCGTCCCTTCCGCGCGGGAGCCTCAAAATGGCCCTATTATTGTTGCATGACGGGGTGGAATGATTGATAGGTCGGGCAGTTTGTTTTTGTGGGCGCGCAAGCGGCTCCGTCGAGCGCCCGCCGGTTCAGGTAGTTTGAGGGGCATGACTCAAGAAAAATTGAAACTGGCCGTCGTGGGTCTGGGCAAGATGGGCCTGTCACACTTCGCGATGGTCAATGCGCACCCCGAAGTCCAGGCCGTCGCCTGTGACGGATCGGGCTTCATGGTCGATGTGCTGAGCAAGAATGTCGGCACGCCGGTCTACCGCGACTTCGATGAGATGATGGACCGCGAGGCGCCGAAGGCGGTGGTCATCGCCACGCCCTCGCGGCTGCACGCGCCGATGGTGCGCCGGGCGCTGGAGGCCGGGGCGCACGTGTTCTGCGAGAAACCCTTCTGCCTCGACTGGCAGGACAGCGACGCGCTGACGGCGCTCGCCGCCGAGAAGGGGCTGGTAGCGCAGGTGGGCTATCACTACCGCTATGTCGGCGCCTTCCTCGAGATGAAGCGGCTGATCGAGGCCGGGGCCATCGGGCGCATCACCCATGTGCTGGCCGAGGCCTACGGGCCGGTGGTGCTGCGCGCCAAGCGCCAAACCTGGCGCACCCAGAAATCCGAGGGCGGCGGCTGTCTCTATGATTATGCCGCGCACCCGCTGAACCTGCTGAACTGGTTCTTCGGCGCCCCCGCCCAGGTCACCGGCTCGGTGCTCGACTCGGTCTTTTCCGAGGGCATCGACGACGAGGTCTTCTCGACCCTGCGCTGGAACGACGGGCCGACCGCCCAGCTCTCGGTGAACTGGTCGGACGAGAGCCACCGCAAGATGTCCACCAAGATCAGCCTGATCGGCACCAACGGCCGGCTCTTCGCCGACCGGCAGGAGTGCCAGCTGTACCTGCGCAGCCCGGTCGAGGGGCTGGAGGACTACGAGCCGGGCTGGACGGTGAAATACACCACCGAGCTGACCGACGACCGCTGGTTCTACCTGCGCGGCGAGGAATATTCCGCCCAGCTCGACGAGTTCATCGCCGCCGTCCGCGCCGGCGAACGCACCTCGCGCGAGAACGGCTTCGGCTCGGCGGCCGAGACCGACCGCACCATGGCGATGATCATCGAGAACGCCCGCACCGGACAGCCGGTGGGCGCCCCGCCGGTGATGTCGAAACCGGAAAAGACCGCGCGCAAGCGCTGGTTCGGACGCTGAGAGGGGCCGGGACCATGGACAAGCTTCTTTTCGGCGACAACCAGTTCTTCGGCATCAACCACATGTCCGAGGAGAAGGCGCGGGCCCAGGCCATGCGCTTTCAGAAGACCGACGCCATCATGGACGTGCTCGACACCGCCTACGATGCCGGCATCCGCACCTTCATGTGCACCACCCACGACCGCATTGCCGAGATCGTGACCCGGGTAAAGGCGGATCCCGCGCGCTATGGCGACTTCACCTTCTATCCCTGCATGCCCTACGCCCACAAATACGCCAACGCGGTGACCGATCACGGCATGGTGGGGGCGCTGCGCAACTTCATGCCCGAGGACGGCTTCCTCGCCACCGCGCTGGCGGGGGGCAAGGCGCTCGCCACCCGCGAGGTGGACGGCATCGCCAAGGTGCTGATCGACATGGAGATGAAGATGTTTGCCGGGGCCCGCGCGCCGGTGGTCTTCATGCAGAACGTCTTTGCCGACCTGCTGCTGGGCATGGGCTTTACCCGCGCCTTCCGCATCTTCCACGACCACGTGGTCGAGAAATACGGCGCCCAGCCCGCCTATATCACCATGAACATGCCGATGCTGCTCGACGCGCTCGAGAAGGAAGGCATCGAGCGGCCGATCATCTGCTCGAACATCAACAAGCTGGGCTTCCGCATGTCCGGGGGCTTCGACGCCTACCTCGACGCGCTGAAGTCGGGCCGGGTGCGGGCGGTGGCCATGTCGGTCTATGCCTCGGGCGCGATCCCGGCGGACGAGGCGATCCACTGGATCTCGGAGCTGCCGGGGGTGGAATCGATCGTCTTCGGCGCCTCTTCGGCGGGCAACATCCATTCGACCAAGGCGCTGGTGGACAAGTACATGGGAGTCTGTGCATGAGGCCGCGTTCGTGAACAAGCTGTACCTCAAGCACCGGCTGGTGACCTCGCCCGCGGGCGTCCCGCTGCTGAACCTGCGCCACCGGCTGTCCCGGTTCCGCTACCTGCGTCATCCCGAGCTCGCGCTGCTGCGCGAGGAGGAGACGATGATCCACACGCTGATCCAGCGCAGTGTCACGCCGGACTCGGTCTGCGTCGACGTCGGCGGCCACATCGGCTCGATCAGCGATGTCTTCCGCAGGGCCGCGCCCGGCGGCCGGCAGGTGATCGTCGAGGCCAGCCCGACCAAGGCGGACTGGCTCCGCCAGGCCTTTCCCGGTGCCGAGGTGCACCAAGTGGCGGTCTCCGACAGCGAGGGGGACGTCAGCTTCTTCGAGAACCTCGACCAGTCCGGCTTCAGCTCGCTGCGGGCCCGGGACACCCGGGGCCGGGTCCAGAAGATCGACGTGCGCTGCACCACCCTCGACCTGCTGCTGAAGGACCTGCCGCGGGTCGATTTCATCAAGATCGACGTGGAAGGGTTCGAGCACAGCGTGGTGCGCGGGGCCCAGGAGATCCTGCGCCGCCACCGGCCCGTCATGCTGTTCGAGGCGGGGGCGGCCACCGACGCCGATATCGACAACGAGGAATACGTCAGGCTGTTCTCGCTCCTGACCGGGCCGCTCGACTACGAGATCCGCCCGGTGTTCGGCGACATCTACGGCAAGGCGCCCATCTCGCTGGAGGAATTCGGGGCCATGCGCACCTATCCCTTCATGGCCTTCAACTACGTCGCACGACCCAAACAGGTGAGCGCCGCATGAACGAGATTTCGAGCAACTACTACGAGACGCCGCAGGAGGCGGGCAGCCCCCGGGCGGCGATGAAACGTGTCCCCCTGCTGAACGCCTTCGTGCACGACGTGGCGATGGACGACCTGGTGGAGAACTTCCGCGAGGGCGTGATGCTGACCCTGCACGTGGACATGATCATGAAGCTGCAGAAGGATCGTGCGTTCCACGACCTGCTGGAACAGTTCGACGTGGTCACCTGCGACAGCCAGATCATGTACTTCTCGACCCACTGGCTCGGCACCCCGGTGCGCGAGCGGGTCTCGGGCAGCGACTACTTCCCCCGGTTCTACACCCGCTATGCCGATGACCCCTCGATGACGGTCTTCCTCTGCGGCGGCAAGCCCGGGGTGGCGGACCTGGCGGCGCAGAACATCAACGCCAAGGTCGGGCGCGAGATGGTGGTGGGCACCGACAGCCCCGCCTTCGACTTCGACCGTGACCCGGAAGAGATCGAGCGCATGATCGCCGCGATCAACGCCAGCGGCGCCACCGTCTGCCTCGTCGGCCTGGCCGGCGGGCGGCAGGAAAAGTTCATCATGAAGTACCGCCACCGGATGCCCGGGGTGAAGCTGTGGCTGCCGCTGGGCGGCACCATCGACTACGAGAGCGGCACCTTCGACCGCCCGCCGTCGTGGATCACCGAGTCGGGCTTCGAATGGCTCTACCGCCTGATCAAGGAACCGCGCGCGCGCTTCCACCGCTACGTGATCCACGAGCCACCCTTCCTCTGGGCCATTCTCAAGCAGAAGCTGGGCCGATACCGCGATCCCTTCGCCCCCGGGAAATGACGGCGGCGGATCCCCCGGATCCGCCCCCCCGAACGCAAACGCCCCCGCAGGAGAGCCTGCGGGGGCGTTTTGTCTTGGCATCCCGTGTCCCGCCGTGGAGCTGGCGAATTGACTTTTCCGGCCGCCCCACTAAATCTTTCCCTGAGAAGGGAGACATTTATGGGTGCGATGGAGCTGACTGTGAGGGAAGCGGCCGAACTCTCGGGCGTTTCGGCGCGCAGTATCGAGAAGGCGGCCGAGGAAGGCGTGGTCACCAAGAAGGTGATCCAGGGCAGCTTGAGGGCCATACCTTCGGCGCATGTGCCCATGCATGTCGTGGCCTATGCTTCGGTTCTGAAGCACACGCAGGGCTTTCATATGAGCCTGAGCACGAAGAAGCGCCTGTTTCGCTGCATCAGGGAGTTCGGTGACGAGCTTGGCGCTTTTGAACCTACGCCCGGGGTGCGCCTGTCTGTCGACACCCTGGCCGCGGAAGAGTGGGCGCGGGCACGCAACTATGTCGCGGCGAAGGGCGCATACCTGGAGTCGCGCGCGGATATTCTTGGCGGCGAGCCGATCATCAAGGGAACGCGCATCACCTGCCGGTCTGTGCTGGGCCGGATCGAAGATGGTGATACCCTCGAGGATCTCTGCGACGACTACGACGATATTCCGCGCGAGGCTTTCGAGGCGGCCATCATCTATGCCCGCACGCATCCGCCGCGCGGACGACCGGTCAAGGGTAAGCCCTGGCGCGCATGAGGCTGTTTCTCGATGAATGCCTCTCGCCCGGAATCGCGCTCAACCTGAATGCCGACGGCCGGCACGTCGTGGTGCACCCACGCAACGATGGCGGCCGCGGAGAGCCCGATCACAGGGTTCTGGCGCGATGTACGGCAGAGAACCTTGTCCTCGTGACCGAGAATGCCCGGGACTTTCGGGCTCTGGCGGGAAGCAGTGACATTCACCCGGGCATGATCCTGCTGCCCTGTGTGGGCCGGCAGACGTCCGAGGCCCTCATTCGCAAGGTGATCGCCTACCTCGAAGCCCGGGGCGATCCTGACGACATCATGGTGAACCACATCCTCGAAATAGACGAGCAGGGCCAGATCGAGATCTACGCCCTGCCCGGGGAAGACTAGGAAGCCTCCGTCGCCTATTCGTTCGGCACGAAGCGCGGCAGCGGATCCTGCAGCACGCGCAGCATGTCCTTCAGCCGGGCCTCGGCATGGTCGTCGGTTTCCTGCCGGTCGATGGGGGTGGTCAGGCGCACGATGGCGCCGTCGGTGCGGCCCTGGGTGAGACCGTCCACCATCAGCCAGAACTTGGCCGCGAAGTCCCAGGCGAGGCGCCGGTCGCGCTGCTGGAACCAGTAGTAGACCATCATCCGGGTCTCGCCCTTCTGGATGATCGCGCGGTTGATCTCGAAGGGCTTGTCGGCCCCCATAGCGGCGGTGATGTCGGTGCGCTCCAGCCAGGCGATCTCCCAGCCGGCGCCGGGCAGGCAGACCTCGGGCGAATGCACGCCTCCGTCGCTCTGGTCGTCGTACCAGGCCATGAACAGGTTTACCGGATCGCCAGCGCCTGGCTTCACCAGTTGGATCGACAGGTAGTCATCGGCGCCTAAAACCTTCGCAACCTGTGCATCAAGGGTCTCGCGCGGGCCGGCCTGCTGCCAGTCGCCGAGTTTGCGCGGGAAGGTTAAGAAGCTTTCGCGTCCAGGTGCATGACTGCCTGGTTCGGGTATCGACGAGATCGCTGCGGCCGAGCCGAGCATCAGGACGGCGGTGACCATCAGCGCCGCCGAGGGCTGCACGTGCTGGATGCGCGCCGCCTGGGTGCCGAGGCCGCTGGTGTCGAGATCGAGCGCGGTGGCGAGGCTGAGCCGGTCGGGATGCAGGAACAGCATCAGCCGGGCCAGGCCGAAGAGGATCACGATGCAGCAGAGGAAGATCACCCAGCCCTCGAAGAAATGGGTGAAGCCCTCGAGCCATTCGACGCCGTAGTACTGGACGATGATCCCGGCCACGGCGATGCGCACCGAGTTCATGAAGATGGCGATCGGCACCGCCGAGACCAGCAGCACCGCCTTGTGCCAGGTCGGGCCGCGGTAGAGCACTGCGAAGATGTAGGAGAAGCTGAGGATCGGGAACATGTAGCGCAGGCCCGAGCAGGCTTCGGCCACGTGCATCTTGAGGACCCCGAGGTCGATGATGTTGCCGTCGAGGAAGACCGGCACATGGGTCAGCTGCAGGAACCAGACGCCGAGCTCGGAGGAGAGGAACTGCAGCGAGGTCGAGACCTTGTAGTAGATCGTCCCCGGCAGCGGCAGCATGTAGACGAGGTGCAGCACCGGCGGCCAGAAATGCCGCCCCGTGCGCCAGCCGAAGCTGATCAGCAGGATGCCCCCGACCCAGAGGATCAGCGCGTAGGCGACGATGTCGTGGATCCGCGAGAAGGTGCCGAGCGTGCCGAGCAGCAGCGAGACCACCACCAGGGCGACGCCGGGCCAGCGGTCGGTCTTGACCCCCGGGGTGACCGGGTGCTCCTTCAGCTGGCGCAGGAACAGCAGCAGCGACAGCACCGGGATCAGCGGACCGTGGCTGTATTCGGGCAGCTGCCAGGCGATCAGCAGTTCCTCGATCCCGGCACGGAAGAAGATCAGCGCACCGAGGGTGGCGACCAGGAACCAGAACAGACCCATATGGAAAAAGGCGGACAGCCCGGGGCGCTCGGAGGCGCCGGTACTCGAAATCGACATCAATCACTCACGCGTGGTGGATCACCAGAAACAGCAGGGCCAGTTTTGCAGATTCTGGCAGGCTTGGCCAGAAAACGCCGACAGGAAGGGCCGCGGCCACTTTATTGTGATCGCTGCAGAAACAGTCGGGCCGCGCGTCCGGAGCTGTTTCAGATCGCACCCGTTGCGCCTGCGGGCGGGGTGGCAGGCGCGGCGGGCAGCGCGATTCCACCGGGGCAGACCCGCGGCAGAGGGCAAAAACCCCCGCGTTTCCGGGCGGATAGCCTCCGGACCGGGTGCGGCGCGGGGTGGCGGGGCCGGGTCCTGAGCGCCCCGCGCCGCGGCGCCGGGCGCGCGGCAAGGCTTGCGGCGCAGGGACAACCTCGGGCAGAACGGGCGCGAGGTTTCATCCCTGATCAAGTTGCCGAGTTTTCATGACCGAGTTCCGTTCCCCCGTCCTCCCCGATCCGCGTTCCTACGTGGTGATCTCGCCCTGCCGCAACGAGGCGAATTACATGCGCCGCACGCTCGACAGCATGGTGGCGCAGAGCGAGGTGCCGGCGCTCTGGGTGATCATCGACGACGGCTCCACCGACGAGACCCCGGCGATCCTGGCCGAATACGCCGCCCGCCACGACTGGATCCGGGTGGTGCAGAAGCCCGACCGCGGCCACCGCGCGGTGGGCCCCGGCGTGATCGAGGCCTTCTACTTCGGGCTCGATACGGTCGACCTCGACGCCTATGCCTACCTCTGCAAGCTCGATCTCGACCTCGACCTGCCGCAGGGCTACTTCGCCGGGCTGATGGACCGGATGGAGGCCAACCCGCGCATCGGCACCTGCTCGGGCAAGGCCTATTTCCGCAACGGCGCGGGCGCGCTGGTCAGCGAGGAGATCGGCGACGAGATGTCGCTCGGCATGACCAAGTTCTACTCGGTCGCCTGCTTCCGCCAGATCGGTGGCTTCGTGCGCGAGGTCATGTGGGACGGCATCGACTGCCACAAGGCGCGCCAGCTGGGCTGGACCCCGGTCAGCTGGGACGACCCCGAGCTGCGCTTCGAGCACCTGCGCCCGATGGGATCGAGCCAGCAGAGCATCTTTACCGGCCGCCGCCGCCACGGCTTCGGTCAGTATTACATGGGCACCCACCCGCTGTTCCTGCTGGCCTCGGCGGTGAACCGGATGAAGATCCCGCCCTACGTGGTCGGCGGGCTGTCGATGGTGCCGGGTTACTTCGGCGCCTGGTGGCGCGGCGAGCAGCGCCAGGGCGACAAGGAACTGATCGGCTTCATCCGCGCCTACCAACTGCGCGCCCTGCGCGTGGGCAAGGCCCGCGCGGTGGCCGAGATCGAGGCCGAGCGCGCCCATCTCTGGCAGCCCGAACGGGCCGCCTGAGGCCCCTCAGGCCAGGGTCTCCTCGGCCCAGGCCTGGTACATCAGCACGTTCCAGAGCTGGGGACCCCAGTTGAAGCTGCCCGAGAGGTGCTGCTGCCAGAGGCGCGCCACCAGGTCGGCGTTCAGCACCCCCTCGCGGCGCAGCCGGTCGCGGTCGAGCAGGGCGGTGGCCCAGTCCTTCAGACCGCCCCGCAGCCACAGGCCGATCGGCACCTCGAAGCCCATCTTGGGCCGTTCGATCAGCTCGGCCGGTACATAGCGGTAGAGCACCTGGCGCAGGATCCACTTGCTCTTGCCCTCGTGCAACTTGAGGTCGGCCGGCAGGCTCCAGGCAAATTCGGCGATACGGTGGTCGAGCAGCGGCGCCCGGCTTTCTAGGGCCACCGCCATGGTCGCCCGGTCCACCTTGGCGAGGATGTCGTCGGGCAGGTAGGTCAGCATGTCGAGCTGCATCAGCCGCTCTTCCACGCCGAGATCGCCGCGCGGCGGCAGGTGCTCGGCCAGCAGGCTCTCGGGGGCGGCGGCGCCGGGCACCGCCGCGTCGGGAAAGCGCCAGACCGAGACCATCTTGCGGTGCAGATCCTCCAGCGTGTCGCTGGCGGCGTAGTTGGCCAGCCGGTGCAGCCGCTGGCCGATCGGTTCCTTGCCCTGCGGCGTCGGCACCAGCGGGCCGAGCGCCCGGGTCAGCCAGGCCGCCGGGATGCCCCGGATCGCTCCGGCGCCCAGGTGGCGCAGCGGCGCCGGCATCGCCTTGAGCCGGGCGCGCAGCTTGGCCGCGTGCTGGTAGCGGCCGTAGCCGCAGAAGAGCTCGTCGCCGCCATCGCCCGACAGGGCCACGGTGACATGGCGCCGGGCCAGTTCGGACACCAGGAAGGTGGGGATCTGCGAGCTGTCGGCGAAGGGCTCGTCATACATGCGCGGCAGGCGCGGGATCACGTCGCGCAGCTCCTGGTCGCTGACGTAGAGCTCGGTGTGGTGGGTGCCGAGGTGGGCGGCCACCGCCTTGGCGAATTCCGCCTCGTTGTAGCGCCCCTCGTGGAAGCCGATCGAGAAGGTATGCACCGGCCGCTCCGAGAGCTGCTGCATCACCCCCACGATGGTCGAGCTGTCGATGCCGCCCGACAGGAAGGCCCCGAGGGGCACGTCCGACATCATCTGCTGGCCGACGGTCTCGCGCAGGAGCGCGTCGAGCTGGTCGATGGCGGTGGCGGCATCCGGCGCGGCGGCGCGGGGGGCGGCGGCGATGGCGGCCCCGTCCCAGTAGCGGCGGATGATCGGCGCGGGCCGCTCCAGCGACAGGGTGACGATCTCGCCCGGGCGGACCTTGTGCAGACCCTCGTAGATGGTGCGGTCCTCGCCGACATTGCCGTGGCGCAGGAAGCCGAGCAGGCTCGACCGGTCCAGCCCGGCGGCAAAGGCCGGATGCGCGCGCAGGGCCTTCAGCTCGGAGCCGAAGAGGAAGGCGGCGTCGCGCCCGGTGCCCTGCCAGCCGTAGTAGAGCGGCTTTTCCCCCAGCCGGTCGCGCACCAGCGTCAGGCTGCGGGCGGCCCGGTCCCAGAGGGCGATGGCGAACATGCCGCGGGCCTCGGCCAGTGCTTCGTCGAGGCCCCAGGCGTCGATTCCGGCCAGCAGCGTCTCGGTGTCGGAGGTGCCACGCCAGGCCGGGGCGCGGCCCTCGGCCTCCAGCCGTGCGCGCAGCACCGTGTGGTTGTAGATCTCGCCGTTGAAGACCATCTCGTAGCGCCCCGAGACCGCCGACATCGGCTGGTGCCCGGCGGGGCTCAGATCGACGATGGCCAGCCGCAGGTGCCCGAGGGCGACGCCGGCCTCCGGGTCGATCCAGTGGCCGCGGGAATCCGGCCCGCGGTGGGCGATGGCCTGCATCATCCCCAGCACGGTAGCCTCCGCGTCGGGGCCGTGGCCGGGGTGCCAGAGAAAGCCGGTGATGCCGCACATGGATCAGTGTTCCTTCGGGTCGGAGAGGGGGAGCGGGCGCAGGGCGTCGCCGCCCCGCCCGGCAAAGAGCGTGGCGAGCCGGGCGGCCTCGCGGCGCACGTCGAACTCGGCGCGCACCTTGCGGCGGCCGGCCTCTCCCATGCGGGCCCGCAACTCCGGGTCGCCGGCAAGGCGCAGCAGGGCCTCGGCCAGCCCCTCGGCATCGCCGGCATGGACGGTGAGGCCGTTGACGCCATCCTCGACCAGCTCGCTCACCCCCGCGACGCGGGTGGCGATCACCGGGCGGGCGCTGGCCAGCGCCTCCATCAGCACCACGGGCAGGCCCTCGGCGAAGGAGGGCAGCACCAGCGCGTCGGCCCGCGCCAGGTTCTCGGCGACGCCCGCCTGCGACTGGTAGCCGGTAAAGCGCACCGCGCCGCCCAGCGGTGCCGCCAGCCGTTCCAGCCGGGCCCGGTCGTCGCCGTCGCCGACCAGCGTCAGGCGCAGGTCCGGGCGGGTCTCCAGCGCGCGGCGGAAGGCCTCGAGCAGCACGCCGACGCCCTTGATCGCGGTCAGCCGCCCGACGAAGACGAACGCCACCCCCTCCTGCCGGGCCTCCGGGGCAGGGGCGTCATAGCGTTCGGGGATCACCCCGCAATGGACGATCTTCATCTTGGCCCAGTGCGCCGGGCCGGAGAGATACATCATCTGCGACCGCGCGAAATGGCTGATGCAGGCCACGAAGGTCGCCTTCTCGGTCTTTGCGGCCAGCTGCCATGTCTCCGGTTCGAACAGTTCGCTCGGCCCGTGCATGGTAAAGCTGAAGGGAATGCCCGACAGCTCGGAGGCCAGCAGGGTGACATGGCCGGGGGCGGTCACGAAATGGCAGTGGATCTGCTGCACCCCGCGGTGGCGCAGGTGGCGCGCCAGCAGCATCGCCTCCGCCAGGTAGGCCAGCTGTTTCAGCCCCCCCTTCAGCCCCGGCTGGGCGGTGCGCCAGGACAGGGCCAGGGTGCGGCCGAGCCGCCCCGGCGCGGCCAGCGTGGCGCCGAGCGCACCGAGCACGGCACCGGGCGACTTGCCCGCCGGTACGATGAAGAAGGTATCAGCTGCAGCGGCGCGTTCCTCTGGGCCGATCAGCATAGATTCGTCCGGGCGACGGACAGAGCAGGGTAGCACCTCGAAGCCAAGGTCACGCAGGGCGGTTACCTCGCGCAGGATGAAGGTATGAGAGGCAGCTGGGTAGAGTGCTGTGACATAAGCGATGCGGGGCAAGGGATCGGAAACGTGGGATGAAACAGAAATGGGTACCGGCATCGTGGGAAAATATCCTATGGGTCCCGGTTGTTATCGGCAAGCGTGCTGGGCGGGTAAAGCCGAAATACCCCTATTCTGCCTCCCAGGCTCCGGCTGAGGGTGGTTCGGGGCGCGGTTGCAACAGCGGGTCCTGGTAGGCGGCGAGCCCGGAGAGCGCCGCGCCGAGCGCCGCCGAGCCGGGCAGCGGCACCAGCCGCATCCAGCTGTCGGAGGGCGGCGCGTAGGTGGTGTCGAGGCTGAAGTCCACCGGGCTGCGCTTGCCGCCGCTGCGCGGAGGCCAGAACAGCTCGGTCGAGAGCGGCGCGTAGGTGGTCACCGGCGCATCCATTGCGGGCTCGTGGATCACGTTGTTCTGCGTCACCACGCCGGTGAAATCGCCGCCCGGGTCGCGGTGGAAGGGCACCGAGTCGGGGCTGCCCGAATATTGCTGGTCCTGCGAGCGCAGGACGCAGAAGGTATTGTTGTAGACCTCGATCGGGGCCGCCAGCACGGCGGCGCCGGGGGTCTTCTTGTTCTCGGTGACGACGAAGGCCCAGGTGTCGGTGAAGTAGAAGGGGGTCGCGGGGATGATGCCGCTGACGTTGCGCACGGTGGCGCCGGTCAGGTTGCACAGGACGATGCCGCGGGTGCTGTATCCGCCGAGCCCTACCACCCCGTCGACGATGATGTTGTGCGTGCTGGTGCCGATCGCTTTGCTCGAATTGCCCCCGATGTCGATCAGGTAATAGCCGAACTCCATTACGTTGGAGTGCAGGTTCACGATCGACCCCTCGGCCTTGGGCGAGTTCTGTACCTTGATGCAGGGCTGACGCATGTCGGTATGGAAGAAATCGTTCCCTGCGACATACATGTTCTGACCGTGGTCAAAGCGGATCGGTGCCTTGGAACTGCCGCCCGAGAAATCCCCCTGATCGTCGTAGGTCGTCGGTGCTCCAGTATTTTGCACCAAGCTGTTGCCAGTGGCACAGATGGTGCTGCGCGGATGTTCGCTACAGCCCCCGATAATCGGGTATTCGCCCCCGAAATCGGTTAGGGCGCAGTCGTTGATGTGACAATGCACCTTTCCTTCGAACCCGCCTACATTGAAGCCGATGGTCGAGCGCTGAAAGCCGGAGAAAGCGCAATCGTCGATCAGGATGTCGATGTACTTCTGTATAAGTATCCCGTTCACCGAGATTCCGTCGAGATCAGCCGAGCCTCGCGGTGCCGTAGCCGTAGTCGAGGGATCGAAATTTCCGAGGAAGTTCAATCCATGGATACGCAACTCTGGGATGAAGGTGCCGTTCAGGCCGCCGAAGGTTCCGAAGACATAGACTGCGCGCGCCCGGATCTTGGCGGCCTTGTTTGTATCCGTCCGGGCCATCATTCGGGGTCTGTCGCCGCTGCCATAAGCGCCCAGCGACATCATGTAGGGTGCACTTGATCGCAGCAAGATGTCGCTGGTATAGCTCGCACCGCGCTTGAACAAATAGCGAGTAGGGGTACCCGCCTTGTCGGCGGGAGCGTAGGCATTGATGAGCGCCTCATCGATCAAATCGGCATTGGCCAAGCGTGCACCGGCCGGTGCCCCGGAGAAGTCGCTATCGCCCGTGGGGTTGATGCAAATCGTGTTGCTCCCAGCGAAACTGTTGCCGGGATCGGCCACTGTTAAGTCCAGGTGGGCCTCGGCCCATTTGCCGCTGGCCGGTTCGAGCACAAGCAGCGAGACGGTGAAGCTGCCTGGAGTCTTGTAGACATGACTGACGAAAGGCCCCTTAGCGACGCCGCTATCGCGCCAGCCGTCGAGCAGCCGTTCGGGCTTGTCCCAACTGCTGCTGTCGCCGAAGTCCCATAGGAAGATCAGCCGGTGCAGCCGCGCATCGTAGGCCTCGCCGGGGGCGGGGGATGGAGTATCGAAATCGGTGCCGGAGAGGTCGACCCAGAACCGCACGCTATCGGGCGCGCAGGCAAGAAGGGTACGGTCCGGCACGATGGTGAGGGTGCCGCCGGTCGGCGCCGCGTCAGGAGCGAGCACGCCTTGCCAGTCTGCCGCTGGCATCGGCCCGGCCACGTGGCCGTTCTGCGTCGAGATGAGACTGAAGCTATCGCCGGCGCCAAGTCCCAGGAGTTTCAGTCGTTGCATCAGAAGGCTCCGCAAATAAAGCTGTCGAACTGGCAGGGGAGGGAGGCATCGGTACGCGAAGACCTACGCTCCGGTGGGCCGGTAACGAGGGCTATATCGGTACAGGCGTAGACCCCGGTGCAGTTGACCGAGAATCGGAGCGAGTTCCCCTCCGCCTCCAAACGAAGAATGTCGTGGTCAGAGATAAACACCCGGCCCAGAAGGTCAATGATACTCATGGTGCCCGCCACTCGCTTGATCAGGAAGGAATTTGGAATTCCTGAAATAGACCGTCTCGGTACCGCCGCTGGTGATGTCAGATTCACCAATCCCGCGCGCATGGATTGCTCGGGCCCTTTCGCCCGGCCGGGGAATTCCATAATGATGCCATGTCATTTCTCGCAAAAACGCCCTATTTGACCGATCTACGGATACCCGGACCACCGCCCCCCGCCGGGGATTTCGAAACAGGGCCCCGAAGGACGAACGCGAACCAAGATCGATGATGCCGCCACTTCTCGCCCTGTTCTCCTGGCCCGTTGTCGTCCTCGTCCTCGGCCGGGCCCTGGCCGGTCCGCTGGCCTTTATCCTGGCCATCCTGCTGGGCTTCCTGTTCCTGCCGGAGAACACCTCGGTCGACCTGCCGATGCTGCCGGCGCTGACCAAGCACTCGATCCCCGCGCTGGCGGTGCTGCTGTTCCTGCCCCTGTTCCTCGCCGGTGACCGGGAGGGGCCCCACCCGCCGCTGTTCCCGCGCCACTGGGTGATCCGCATCGCCGTGCTGGTGCTGGTGGTCGGCGCCTTCATGACCGTCTCGGGCAATGGCGACATGCTGTTCCCCGGTGGCGGCCGGGTGCTGCGCAGTCTCCAGACCTACGATGCCTTCTCCGAGATCCTGAGCGTCCTGATCCTGATCCTGCCGATGCTGCTGGCGCGCCGCCTGCTGGCCCGGCCCGAGCATCACCTGCTGCTGATCAAGGTGATCTGCATCGCCATGCTGGGCTACTCGCTGCTGGCGCTCTACGAGATCCGCATGTCGCCGCAGATGAACCGCATACTCTACGGCTTCTTCCCCCACAGCTGGAGCCAGCACATCCGCGGCGGCGGGTTCCGCCCGCTGGTGTTCCTCGAACACGGGTTAATCCTGGCGCTGGTGATGGTGCTGGGCATCCTCGCCGCCGCCGGGCTCTCGCGGCTGGACCGCGCCCGGCGCACGCTCTGGCTCGGGGCCACGCTCTGGCTGCTGATGACCCTTGTGCTCAGCAAGTCGCTCGGCGCGCTGCTGATTGCCCTCGTGCTGCTGCCGGTGGCGCTGCTGCTGCGCCTGCGCCCGATGCTGATCGTCGCCACCGTCATCGCCGGGATGGTGATGGTCTACCCGATGGTGCGCTCGGCGGGGCTGGTGCCGGTCGACCGGGTCGAGGATCTGGCCGTCGGGATCAGCGAAAGCCGCGCCAGTTCCTTTGCCTTCCGCCTCAGGAACGAGGATGTGCTGCTGGCGCGGGCCAACGAGCGCGCGGCCTTCGGCTGGGGCGGCTGGGGTCGAAACAGGGTCTACGACGCGGAAACCGGGCGCGACACCAGCATCACCGACGGCTACTGGATCATCTTGCTCGGCACCGGGGGCTGGGTGCGCTACCTCTCCATCTTCAGCCTGCTCTGCCTGCCGATCGGCCTGCTGCTGGTGCAGGCGCGGCGCTCGGGCATCGGGCTCGAGAGCGGGCTCCTCGCGCTGATGCTGGCGGCCAACCTGACCGACCTGATCCCGAACGCCAGCCTCACCCCGCTGACCTGGGTGATCGCCGGGGCGCTCTGGGGCCGGGTCGAACTGGGCCGGATCGAGGAGCGCGGGGCCGTGCCTGCCGGAGAGGGCAGCGGGCGCCGGGAGCCGGCCTATCGCCGGGCAACCCCGCCCCCCGCCGCCGGGCGCGACGCCGCCCCGGACTGGCGGCGGGTGAAAACGGTGGAGCAGGGCGGGGAAAACGAGGGGCCGGAGCCGGGGGATCCCCCGGGCAGCGGCAGGAGCGGGGAGGGCACCCCGCGCTACAGCCGGCAGGGCCGGCAACACAGGCGCCAACGCGACAGGGAGACGGCAGATGACTGAGGCGGGCATGGCACCGGGGGCGGAGATCTCCGTCGTGGTGGTGAACTACGGCACCGCGGAGCTTGCCATCGCCGGGGTCGAGAGCGTGCTGGCGCGCGACCACGGCGGGCGGCGCGTCGACATCCACCTCGTCGACAACGCCTCGCCGGGCGACGACCGCGCGGTGCTGGCCGAAAAATGCGCCAGCACCGCATGGCAGGGACGGGTGACCTTCTATCCCGAGACCGAGAACCACGGCTTCGGGCGCGGCCACAACCTCGTCTTCAGGGCGCTGGCCGCGCGCGCGACCCCGCCCGACTACGTCTTTCTGCTGAACCCCGACGCGCGGCTCGAGAACGAGGCCATCGCGCTGCTCGCCGATTTCCTCGACGCGACCCCCGAAGCGGGCTTTGCCGGGGCCGGAATCTCGAAACCCGACAGCGGCCCGGTCACCGCCGCCTTCCGCTTTCCGGGGCTGGTGTCGGAATGGGTGCATACCCTCGGCTTCGGCCCGGTGTCGCGGCTCTTCGCGGGGCACCGGGTGGCGCTGCCGCCCAACCATCCGCGCGGCCCCGTGGGCTGGGTCGCGGGCGCGGCGGTGATGGCGCGCCTGTCGATGCTGCGGGATCTCGACTACTTCGACCCGGCCTATTTCCTCTACTACGAGGAGGTTGACCTGATGCGCCGGGCCAGCGCCGCCGGCTGGCAGATCTGGTACCTGCCCGAGGCGCGGGTGATCCATGCCGAGGGCGCCGCCACCGGCGTGCGCAGCCATGACGCCGCGCGCCCGCCGCGCCCGGCCTACTGGTACCAGTCCTGGGCCCATTACTACCGCGCCGCCAAGGGGCCGGTGGGCGCGGCGGCGCTGGCGCTCGGGGTGATCGTCGCGGCGGCGGGGCACCAGGCGCAGATGCGCCTGCGCGGCAAGCCCTCGGCCCTGCCGGGGCGCTTCATCCCCGATTTCTGGAAGGTGGCCGCGCGGCCGTTGCTGCAGGGCCGGGATCCGCTGGCATGAGCGAAACCCCCGAACAGCGCGCCGCCCGCTTCGCCCCGAACCCGGGCACCCGGAACTGCAACCCCGAGGGCATCTCCTTCTGGGCGCTGGTCGCCGAGGATTTCCGCACCAATGACAGCGACCTCCTCTCGCAGGGGTTCTGGACCCTGTTCTGGCACCGCTTCGGCAACTGGCGCATGTCGGTGCGCCCCAAGCTGCTGCGCGCGCCGCTGAGCCTGATCTACCGCATCATGTTCAAGATGTGCGAATGGGTGGCGGGCATGATGCTGCCCTATACCGTGCGGGTCGGGCGGCGGGTGCGGCTCGACCATTTCGGCGGCATGATCCTCGTCGCCCATACCATCGGCGACGATGTGATCCTGCGCCAGAACACCACCCTCGGCATCGCCCGCACCAGCGAGAACCAGTCGCGCCCGATCATCGGCGCGGGAGCCGACATCGGCGCGGGGGCGGTGATCGTCGGTGCCATCGAGATCGGCGCGGGCGCGCGGATCGGGGCCAATGCGGTGGTCACCCGCGACGTGCCCGAGGGCGCCACCGCCGCCGGTATCCCGGCGCGGGTGGTGGGCAAGACGACATGAAACCCTTCTCTCTGAAACCGGGCGCGGTGATCATCGGGCGCAACGAGGGTGCCCGTTTCCTCGCCTGTCTCGAGGCGCTCGGCGAGCAGTTCTGCCACGTGGTCTACGTCGACAGCGGCTCGACCGACGGCAGCCTCGCGGCGGCGACGGCGGCGGGGGTCGAGGTGGTGAACCTCGACATGCGCCAGCCCTTCACCGCCGCGCGGGCCAGGAACGCCGGGCTCGACCGGCTCTCGGCGCTGCCCGAGCCGCCCGAGTTCGTCCAGTTCATCGACGGCGACTGCGCGCTACAGCCGGGCTGGGTCGCCACCGCCACGGCCTTTCTCGCCGACAACCCCAGGGTGGCGATGGCCTGCGGGCGGCGGCGCGAACGCTTCCCCGGCGCCTCGGTCTACAACCGCCTGATCGACCGCGAATGGGACACGCCGGTGGGCCGGGTCAGGGCCACCGGCGGCGACGTCATGGGACGGCGCGCGGCGCTGGAACAGGTCGGCGGCTTCGACCCCGCGCTGATCGCGGGCGAGGAGCCCGAGCTCTGCCTGCGCCTGCGCGGGCAGGGCTGGGACATCTGGCGGCTCGATGCCGAGATGACTGAGCACGACGCGGCGCTGACCCGCTTCCCGCAGTGGTGGCAGCGGGCGAAGCGCGCCGGTTACACCTATGCCGAGGGCGCGGCGATGTACGGGGCCACGCCCGAGCGCCACAAGGTGCGCGCGCTGCAGAGCACGCTGCTCTGGGGGCTGGCGCTGCCGCTCCTGATCCTGCTGGCGGCGCTGTTCCTCACGCCCTGGGCGCTGCTGGCGGTCCTGCTCTACCCGGCCCAGGTGGCCCGCCTCGCCCGCCGCTCGGGCGACCCGGCGCAGGCCCTGTTCTTGGTGCTGGCCAAGTTCGCCGAGGCCGAGGGCGCGCTGACCTACGGCTGGCGCCGCCTCTCGGGCGCGCGGGCGCGGCTGATCGAGTACAAGTGAGCGGCCTCAGCCGGCCTGCAGCACTGCCCGGACCGCATCCTCGTTGACCCAGAGCACCCCGGCCGCCCCAAGCAGGATCACCGCCAGCAGGCCGAGGTCCACGAGCGGATCCCAGCCCCGCGCCCGCTGCGCGAAGAAGGCGGTCAGCGGGTAGAGCAGCAGCTGCGCCGCCGGCGGCGCCACCACCACCCCGATCAGGCCGAAATCGCGCACGAGGAAGAACAGCAGGCCGGTCTGGCACAGGGCCAGCAGCACCAGCTTGATCGCGTAGTCGCGCGAATTGCCCCGCGCCAGCAGCAGCATGTCATAGCCGTTGAGTGCGGGGGCCGGCAAGAAGGCCAGACTCAGCAGCACCATGATCGGCCCGGCGAGATGATAGGTGTTCTCGTAGAGGACCTCGACGAAGAGCTCGCCGATCAGGCCCAGGAACAGGCCGATCCCGATCAGCCCGGCGGCCAGCAGCACCCGGGCGCGACGGATCTTGGCCCGGTTCTCAGCGCTCTCGCTCGGCGGGGTCTTGGTATAGAGTGGCAGAAGAACACGGTAGCCGAACTGACCGGCCAGCAAGGTCGGGATCGAGGCAGGGAAGTATCCGATGTTGTAGATCCCCAGCCCGGCCATCGAGATGAACTTACCCAAGATCGCCCGGTCTGCGTTGTTGACAAGGAAAGTCGCGATTGAGCTGAAGAACAGGAACTTGCCAAAATGGAAAAGCTCGCGCGCTGCTGTAGGTTCCCAGGTAAGCCGGCTGGCGGGGCCAGGCAGCAGCAGGTGCGACAGCAGAGACTTCATCGCCGAAGCCATGAGCATGCCGATCAGCAGTGACCAGACCGACCCGGTGAGCCAAGCGAGACCCACCATCATCGCAATGCCGAAAGTCTGGCTGCCCAGTTCCTGCACGGTCATCCGCCCCAGAACGATATGCCGGTTAGCGGCCCAGATCTTGCCCGAGCAGGTTCCAAGGATCATCGCGTTGAGGCCTGCCACCGGTAGCAACTGAGCAAGCTGGGGCTCGCCGTAGAAGCGAGCGACCGGCAAGGAGATAGCCGCGACTATCAGCCCGAGAAAAGCTCCGCGCATCAGTTGCAGAGTCCAGGCGGTGTTCAAGAATGCCGGGTCGTCGCCACGCTTACTCTGGACCACGGCTGTGTTGAACCCGATGTCCGAGAGCATCTGCGCGCCTATCAACACGATGTTTATCAGCGCCATGAGGCCGAAGGCCTCAGGAAAAAGCAGCCGGGTTAATACCAAGTTAGATACCAACCGCAAAAATTGCTGCGAGCCGAAGCCAAGAAAAGTGACAAGGGTTCCGCGCAGAGCCCGAGCGCGCAGCCCTTCGCCTGCTATTAGATCACGCAGGCGGGCAGAAACAGCAGTCAAGGCCATTGGCCTTGCATGGCGAAAGTCGCAATTATTACGTATGGCGGAGAAAAGGAAATGCCGGCCTTCCAACAGTAAGTCTGCAAGACAAAACCACACTCTGCCACATATTCGAGCGCAGTTTGCTGGGAGGCACGAGCTGGACCGATAGTTACAAGGTGCTTTAACATAACATTGATTACAGGACTACATCTGCCTGGTCGTGGAACATGACCGGGTGCCCGGCCCCGGACACATCAAGACCCCGCGGACGGGGTCTGTAAAGCGTTCTACAAAAAATAGCGCAGGGCCGATGCAGCCCTGCGTCAGATACCTTCTCCTCCTGGTCCGGGAAGGGACCAGGGGACAGACCAAGCTCAGCGGCTGGTGGTCGTAGAGCTGGTGGTGGTGTCGTCGTCGTCACCGGCGATTGCGGCAACAACCAGCACGCCAGCCAGGATGCCTGCGGCCGCGCCGAGGCTCAGGCCGGTACCGGCCAGGCCACCAGCACCGGTGGTGGTCGAGGTCGACGTGGTGTTTGCGGTGGGTGCGGTCTGGGCCACGGCAGCGGTTGCGGTGGTCAGGGTCAGTGCGCCCAGGGCCAGAGCGGAAACGAGGGTCTTCATGTCGTGAAATCCTTTTCGCGTCGAAGTTGTCCAAACTTCTAGCGCAGGAAAAAACACGATTCAATCTGGCCCGAGGCAAATCCATAGGATTGCGGGCATTTTTCACAAAGCCGTTGCAGAGATGCCCAATCGGACGTCACCGCAACGGACCCTGTGCGGGGGAGCGTCGGCCGCCGCTCCCTGGATCAGTCAGCGCGAGCTGCTGGTGCTGCTCGTCGTGGTGCTGTCGTCGTCATCGCCCGCGATCAGCGCGAGGGCGAGAACGCCGACACCGATGGCCACGGCGGCGCCGGTGGTCAGGCCGGTGTTGCCGAGGGTGGTCGTCGTGGTCTCTGCCGTCGGCACGTTGGCACCCTGGGTCTGCGCCGTGGTCTGGGCCATGGCGGAGCCGGCCGCCAGGGCGAGGCACAGGGCGGTGGAGCTGGCCAGGGCAATCGTCTTGGTCATCGCGACTTATCCTTTTTGCATGGGCGGCGACGGAGCCCGCCCGGAATTCCGGAAATTTCCATCGTCAGAAAACGGTAGGGCGCGGCCTGCACGGGGCAAGCAAAGAAATGCGCGGCCCCGGCGGCAAGACATTTTCCGCCGACGCGCCGTGCCCGGACAGCGGAAAGCCGCCGCAGCCGTCCCGATTCGCCTGCGGGACGGCTGCGGCGGCCCGGTTCGGCCCGGTTCGTCGCTGTCCTCAGCGGGTGCCGGAGGTCGTGGTGGTGGTGCCGGTGTTGTTGTCGCCGTTGTTGCCAAGGGCCACCGCCAGCCCGAGCGCGGCCAGCACCGCCGCGGCGGTCCCGGTGCCGAGCCCGGTGCCCGCGAGGGCCGCGTTCGAGACCGCCTGACCGGTCGCACCGGCGGTCTGGGCATTGGCGCCCTTGGTCTTGGCCACGGGCGCGGCATTGGCGGATTGCGCCGAGGCCATGCCGCCGCTGGCGATCAGGGCCGCGCTGAGCAGGGCGATAGTGGTCTTCATTCGTCTGTCCTTTCCTGGCCGCGGAGAGGACCTCTCTCCGCGTATTCTTATAGCCGTGACAGGACGTTAGCCCGGCGGACACCGGGGACAAGCGAGGTCTTGAAAAGGCGGCGGGAGCGGAGGCTTTCCGCCGTCCGGCCGGGGCCGGCAGGCGGGAAGACGCCCGCGGCTCAGCCGGTGGTGAGGCGGCGGATCCGCATGTAGCCGATGTGCGGGCCGGCCCATTGCCGCGACTGCCAGACGATGCCGCTGCGGGAATCGACCCAGTAGTCGTTGACCACGCGCCCGCCGGCCGCGCCCTCGGCGGTGCAGCTCTCGCGCAGGTGCCGCGCGGGGTGGGTCAGCTCGACGATCTCCACCGGCGCCGGGCCCAGGTCGGCAAGGTCGCAGCTCAGCACCAGCCGCCGTTCCTCGAGGTCGCCGGTGCGGACATACATGACCTTCTCGCCGCCGCTGGCCGGTCCGGTCACGCCCTCGGCCACCGCGACATCGGCAGAGACCAGATCGCCGCCGAGGCCCCGGGTCGCGATCAGCATCCCGTTGCGCATGGTCAGCGTCACCTCGTCCTCGGTCCGCCACTGCACCACCTCGCCCGGCGTGCCGTCGCGGCGCACCAGCGCCGCCGAGAGATAGGCGAAGATGTCGGGCCGCTCGAGGGTCACCTCGATGTAGGATCCCTCGATCTCGTCCAGCATCTTCCGGGTCAGCGGCGGGCGCTCGGCCCGGTGCATCCGGTTCTTCGCGATCGAGGCGCGGGTGGCCTGGGCGATCTGCGCATAGAGCGGCGGGGCGGCGTTGACGCCGCTGCCGCTGCCGCCGTTGCAGCCCGCCAGCAGGGCCAGCAGGGCCAGGGCCCCCGCCGCCCGGGTCATCAGCCGGTTTCCGTTCATTCCCAGATCCTCGGCCATTGATCGCTCAGCGCCTTGGCGTGCGAATCCCGCACCTGTTCGTAAAGCCGCCCCGGCACGTTCAGCCGCTGGCCGCCGTCGCGCTGGGTCGGGCGGATGCCGAAATTGATCGCCTGCTGCGTCGGCTTGCCCAGGAACCAGTTGACCGGGATGGTGAAGCGGATGCCCTTGTCGAAGGATCCCTCGCCGAAATCCTCGGCCGAGACATCGGTGACGGTGAACCAGCCGCCCACCGACCAGCCGTTGGAGAAGGTGCGGTCGAGGCTGACGGTGGCGCCGACGTCGCCGGCCAGGTAGCGGCCCGCGTCGATCTCGGCCAGGTAGCCGTTGCCGAGCTCGAGGTAGGCCGAGGCATGGCCGGTGAACACCGAGTAGTCCTGGAAGCCGAAGCGCTGGTCAAAATCGCGCTGGCGCACGTAGTTGGCCTCGACCCCGAGCCCGAGCCGGCTGTTCACCGGCTTCCACAGCAGCTCGGCCGAGACCCCGCCGAACATCTTCTCGAGGTAACCGCCGGTGACCCGGGCATAGAGGGCCCCGCCCGGACGCCACTGGCGCGCCATGTAGAGCCGGTTCAGCACGGTGTCTTCCTGGGCATAGGCGGTCTGGTCGGTACGCACATGCGGCAGCACCGAGTTCGACGGCCGCCCGTCCTTGACGTTGCCGGCGATGCGCTGGCGGATGTTGCCCGAGACCAGCCAGCCGGGGGCGAACTCGTAGGTCATCGACAGGCTGAGCCCGAAGTCGAGGCGGAACGGCCGGTCCGGGTCGAAGTAGGAGGGGTCGAAGTAGGGCCCCAGCGACCAGCGGTAGCTGGGGTAGGATCCCACCGGCCCCAGCGCCCCGGCGGGCGGCAGCGGCGCGGCCTCGCCGATCGCGGTCACCGCATAGAGCGCGCGCGAGGCGTCGGGGGCGAATTCCAGCGCCTCGAGGTCGCTGCGGCGCAGGGTCACCGCCGAGAGCGCGAGGCCCCGGCGGACCGGCACCAGGCGGAAGGTCTCGACCGAGTTCGGCAGCGTCGCCGCCAGCACCCGCGCCGCGCGGCCCACCGCGATGGCGTTCGAGCTGTAGCGGGTGTTGCGATAGCGCAGCTCGGCCCGGTCCGCCGAGAGCGAGATCGATTCAAGCTCCAGCCCCTGCTCAGACAGGCGGGTCTGCAGCAGGTCGCGCAGCAGCTGCCGGTTGGCGGCCGCCTGACCTGCCCCCTGCCCCGCAGCCTGGCTTGCGGCCGCGGCCCCGGCGGGGCCCGCCCAGTCCTCGGACCAGGACAGCGGGTTGTCGACCTTCGGCACCCGCACCGCCACCGGCTGCGGCGCCGGGGCGGCGATCCGGTTGGGCGGGCGCGAGGGGTTCACCTGGATGTTCGCGGCCAGGCCGAAGCGCGAGCCGTAGAGGTAGTAGGCGCCGAGGCGGGTGCTCTCGCTGGCCTGCCATTCGACGCCGAAGTTGAAGTCCGACTTGCGCTCGAAGACCGAGGTCACCCCGGTCTCGAAGTTGTAGGCGTCGGAGGAATATTCCGCCTTCACGCTCCAGCGCTCGTCCGCCTGCCACTCGAGCCCGCCGAAGAAGGCCGCGGGCCCGCGGAACCACTGGTCGTAGGCCACCTTGCCGCCGGTCGACTCCGGATCGTAGGCGGGACGGTCATTGCCGAAGGGCGCCCCGAAGGAGTTGTTGGTGCCGAGCCGGCCCCAGCCGACGCCGGCGCTCAGCTTCAGCCGCCCCGGCAGCCGCCCGGGCGAGAGCGCCGGGGTGTCGAAGCCCTTGGTGGCGACGATGTACTCGCCCGCGTAGATGCCGGTGCCGACGAAATCCTGCAGGCCCACCGCCACCGCGGGGCGGTAGCGCCCCTCGCTCAGCAGCCGCACCCGGACGTCGAAACCGCGGTCGTAATAGGTGTCGAACCCGCCGTAGTTCCAGTCGCGGATGCCGTTGTAGCGGAAGCTGGCCGAGAGCCAGGGCAGCGCCTGGAAGGTGGTGGTCAGCCGGCCCTGCCCGCCGAAGGAGGAGAAGGCGGTGGTGAACTGCGCGTCGGGCAGCATCTCGGCCGAGGGCATGTCGATGAGGCCGGGCGAGCCGTAGAAGTTCAGGCTGGGCGGGGGCGCCGGGTCGAAGCTCGGCTCCTGGCTGCCCGGGGCCGACAGCAGGATGTCCTCGGCCGCCAGCGGCAGCGGCAGCGCCAGGGCAAGGGCAAGCCCGAGGGCCGCCAGCGCCGTACGGGCGGAGATCGCGGGGTCTCGCTCTGTCACCTTGGGTACCGTCCTGCCTGCCCGTTTTGGTTTCGGGTGTTTTCCCGCTTAGACCACGAAGCGGGGCACGGGATCAATACGCGCCGCGCCCCGGGGGGCCAGCCCCCTCTTGGCCTTCGGCCAATTCACCCCCGGGATATTTCGATCCCGAAGAAGCCGGGCCCCGCCCCTCTCAGGAGGTCTTGCGCCCCGCCTCGCCCTGGGCAAAGCCCTCGACCCAGCGCGCCACCACCTGGCGCGCGGCCTCCTCGTCGCTGGCGGCGAGCGCATGGCGCAGCCCGCGCAGCACCGAGGCGACCTCGATTTCCGAGAGGTAGTCCTCGCGAGCGCAGAAGATCTTCTGGTAGCGGGTGCCGATCAGGTCGCCGGAGAGCGTCAGCTCCTCCTCGATCTTCTCGCCCGGGCGCAGGCCGATGAGGGCGATCTCGATATCGCCCTCGGGATGATCCTCGTCGCGCACGGTGTAGCCGGCGCTCTCGATCACCTGCCGCGCCAACTGCAGGATCGGCACCGGCTTGCCCATGTCGAGCACGAAGACCTCGCCGCCGCGGGCCTCGGATCCGGCCTTGAGCACCAGTTGCACCGCCTCCTGGATGGTCATGAAGAAGCGGCGCACGCGCACGTCGGTCACGGTGACCGGACCGCCGCGGCTGATCTGGTCCTGGAACAGCGGCACCACCGAGCCCGAGGAGCCCAGCACGTTGCCGAAGCGGACCATGGTGAAGATCGTCGAATCGTAGCGGGTGGCCAGATCCTGCACCACCAGCTCGGCCAGCCGCTTGGAAGCGCCCATCACGTTGGTGGGGCGCACCGCCTTGTCGGAGGAGACTAGGATGAAGCGCTCGACCCCGACCTCGGCGGCCTCGCGGGCCAGCGTCTGGGTGCCGAAGACGTTGTTGGCGAGACCCGGCAGCGGGTTCGCCTCGACCAGCGGCACGTGCTTGTAGGCGGCGGCATGCAGCACCACCTGCACCTGGTGGTCGCAGAGCACCTTGCGCACCTGGCGCGGGTCGGTGACCGAGCCCAGCACCGGCACGATGCTGATGCGGGTGCCCTCGACCAGCTGCTCGAGTTCCTGGTGCACGGTGTAGAGCGCCAGTTCGGAGAGTTCGTAGAGCACGATGGTCCGGGGCCGGCAGGCCAGCACCTGGCGGCAGAGCTCGGAGCCAATCGAGCCGCCGGCGCCGGAGACCAGCACCACCCGGCCCTGGTAGCTGTTCACCGCCTCGCCGAGGCTGGTGTCGGCGTGCTTGCGCCCCAGGAAGGTCTGCGGGGCCACCGGGGTCAGCTTGTCGATCAGGGCTTCCTCGCCGATCAGCTGGGCGAAGGAGGGCAGCGTCTGCACCTCGAGCCGCATCCGCTGCAGGCGGCGGGCGATCTGCGCCTGCTTGGGCTGGCTGAGCGAGGGCATGGCCAGCAGCACGCGGTTGATGTCGCGCTCGCGCACCAGCTCGGCGATGCGGGCGGGCGGGAAGACCGGCAGGCCGAGGATGGTCACCCCCTGCAGCGAGACGTTGTCGTCGACGAAGGCGACCGGGTCGATCCCGTCATGGGCCTTCAGCGCCTGGGCCAGCTGGGTGCCGGTGGCGCCGGCGCCGTAGATCAGCACCCGGCGGCGCGGCGAGGCGCGGCGGTAGATCGCCGTGACCACCTGGAACAGCACCGCCCGCGCGGCCACCACGAAGAGGAAGTAGGAGATGCCGAACATCACGTGGGTGCCGAGCGGCAGCGCCAGCTGGACGAAGACCGAGAGCGCCGCCGAGACCACGGTCAGCACCAGCGCGTAGATCGCGGTGAGCCCGACGGCGTGGCGTTCGTAGTTGTTCAGCTGGATGCTGGGCAGCCCGAGCCAGAGCGAGAGCCCGGCGGCAGCGGCCAGCAGGTAGGGCAGGATCGGCAGGGAGAGCCAGAGCGCCGCGAGGGGCGGGATCGGCAGGGACTGGACAGTGAAGGCAAACAGCAGCGCGGCGGGGATCAGTGCCAGGTCGACGGCAAGAAAGACGTACCCCTTCTGTTTGCGCGTCAACAAACCGAGAAGTTTCAACATTCAGGCCGTCGCCCCCAGAAATTCGACAGGGCTCACTGCAAAAACTCCACCTGCTCAGGCGAGCTGCCCCGTTCCGCCCGCCAGAGGAGAGCGCCGGCGCGGCATCGCAACCTTCATAATATTATCTGCCCGACAGACCGATCCCTACCCCATTTTCGGAGGGGGGCAAACAAATTCCCGATCCGTCCCGGAGGCTTTGGCAGATATTCGCTGCAGCGCGAGAAAAAGCGTTGAAAATCCCGGCGAATTCCGGCCGAGCCATGAAACTCCGACACGAATCATTAGTTGCCCGCCGGTTAATTCCCGGATTCCGCGGAATTAATCATTTCACTGCCCCGGCGAATTGCGCCTATTCCCGTGGGGTGATTCCACCGCGGGCCCGGCGCCCCCGCTCAGGACCGGCGGAACAGGTTGCCGATGGTCTGGAACACTAGGTCGAAATCGTAGCACATGCTCTGGTGGCGCTGGTAGATCAGGTCCAGCCGCGCCTTGGCCGGCACGCAGATCCGGGTATAGACCGCGTCGGTCTCCTCGGCCCGGCCGCAGCGCTCCAGCAGCGCCGCCTCGTGGCGGTGATAGGTGATCGAGGCGAGCCCGGTGACCCCGGGGCGACTCTTCAGCACCTCGCCGTAGAGGCCGGGAAAGCGTTCGACGTATTCGCGCAGGGGCGGACGCGGACCCACGAAGGAGAGATCGCCCTTCAAGATGTTCCACAGCTGCGGCAGCTCGTCGAGCCGCTTGGAGCGCAGCCAGGCGCCCGCCGGGGTGATCCGCGCCGCCTTGTCGCCGCCCGACACTCCGGCGTCGGCCGCGACCACGGTCATGGTGCGGAACTTCCACAGGGCGAAGGGGCGGTCCACGCCCTTCATCCGCTCGGCCACGTAGAACAACGGGCGGCCTTGCTGGAGCAACAACCAGATCACCACGGCGCCGAAGACCGGGGCGAGGATCACCACCAGGAGCGTGGCGAAGAACAGGTCGAAGATGCGCTTGCGCCAGGTCATGCCCAGCCCTTCCGGATGTCGGTTCTCATGCTCTGCCCTGCTCCGTTGCGCGCCATTCGGCGACCATTGCGGCGGGAAGACTATCCTGTGGCGTGAAGGGGTGGAAGGCCACCAGCCGGGCGACGTCGAGCGCCACCTCTGGGATCGCCTCCTCCGATGCCGGACGCGGGGTCCATGCCAGCCCGGCGGCGTCGAGTAGCGCGCCCATCCCGACCATGCCGGGGGCGGCCACATTCAGCACCGGCGGCAGGCCGGGGGTGCGCACCAGCCGCTCCAGCACCCGGGCCAGCGTGGCGACGCCGATGTAGCTGCGCCGGGGCGTGCGCCCGTCGGCGAAGCGGTCGAGCGCGAAGCCCGGACGCCAGTCGCCCAGAATCGCGTCGAGCCCGGCGATGTTGCCGATCCGGAGCGCGGTGACCTCCACCCCGAGATCCTGCCCCAGCCGGGCGCCCTCGGCCTCCATCTCCGCCTTGGCGCGGCCATAGTCCGAGAGCGGGGCCAGCGCCCGATCTTCCCGCAACAGACCCTGTTCCGAGCCGTAGACCGCGGCCGACGAGGCCAGCAGCACACGCGCGCCGAGCGCCGCGCCGAGCCGCACCGCCGCCGTGCCGAGGCGGATGTTGTCGGCGATGTCGGCGCCCGCGGCGGCCGCCGCGTTGGTCACCCCGGCAAGGCAGAGCACCGTGTCTATCCCCCGGCCCATCCCCTGCCCGGCCCGCTCCAGCGCGCCCGCATCGGCCAGCGGATCGGCTATCACCCAGGGGTCTGCCGCGCCGGCGGCGCCTCGGGGGGCCGCCCCGGGGCGGGCCTGCCACAGCGCGTCGCCCGGTGCCCAGGCGGCACGCAGAATCGCGCCGATCCGCCCCGTCGCGCCCAGAACCAGTGTCGCCGGTGTTGACATCGCCCCGCTTCTTCCTGTTGACCCCTTCCGGCCTGCCAGTATCTTGCGGCGGGAAAATTGCAACGCCTTTCGGGCAGGCCGGAACACCGACCGCGCGCCCCGGGCTCCGGGGGACGACCACCATATGCGCAAGCCTCTTCACCTCATCTCGATGTTGGGGCCAGTCCTGTGTCTTGCGGTGCTGGCCGGCTGCGGACGCCTGCCGTCCACCGGTCCGGTGGTAGGGGACGTGGTCAATGGGGCGGGCGAGTCGACGGCCGATTTCGCGGTCTACCCGGTCACCCGCGCCTTGCTGCCCACCATCACCCAGTGGCCCGCCACCGGCGAGCAGCAGCACCTGCCCTGGCTGCGTTCCAGCGAGGGGCCGCGCCAGCAGCTGATCCAGCCCGGCGACATCCTGACCATCCGCATCTGGGACAGTTCCGACAACTCGCTGCTGACCGCGCCCGAGCAGAAGAACATCGCGCTGGACAACATGAAGGTGGCCGCCAACGGCACCGTCTACCTGCCCTACGTCGGCACCCTGAGCGTCACCGGCAAGACCGAGGACCTCGCCCGCGAGGAGATGCAGACCGCGCTGGAGAAGATCATCCCCTCCGCCCAGGTGCTCGTCAGCCTGACCGAGGGGCGGTACAACTCGGTCGACCTGGTCGGCGGGGTCTCCAGTCCCGGCACCTACCCGATGCCCGACCGCAACTACACGGTGATGAGCCTGCTGGCGGCGGGCGGCGGCGTGCGCGAGAGCCTGAACAACCCGCAGATCCGCCTGATGCGCAGCGGCCGGCTTTACGGCACCTCGGTCGAGACCCTGCTGGAGCACCCCTCGCTCGACACTCGCCTCTCAGGCGGCGACCGGGTCTTCGTCGAGGAGGATGGGCGCTACTTCCTCTCCTTCGGCGCCACCGGGCGGCAGGCGCAGCACATCTTCCCGCGCGACGAGGTCTCGGCGATGGACGCGGTCTCGATCATGGGCGGCATCGCCGGGGGCCGGGCCGACCCCAAGGGGCTGCTGATCCTGCGCGAATACCCTGCCTCGGCGATCAGCGCCGGGGTGCGCGGGCCGCGCCAGACCCGGGTGGTCTTCACCGTGGATCTCACCTCTGCCGACGGGCTGTTCTCTGCCCGTAAGTTCGCGATCCAGCCGCAGGACCTGATCGTGGCGACCGAATCCCCGATCAATGACGTGCTGACTATCTCCAACATCGTCGGCGGCTTCTTCGGCGTCTTCAATCGCGCCAACAGCGCTGTAAACTAAGGGTTAGACCTGCTGCCCTAAACCACGTGTGGCTAACAATGGATTAGCTGCACCGCATCGAGTTGCACCTCTTCACTTGGCGTGATCGAGGATGGGCAGATTTGTCGCCGGACACTGGTGGCGCCCCTAGGCATCCCCATGCGCAACTCGGAAAAACCTAGGACTTCGTGTGCCCGTGTACCGACTTGAGGATGTTCAGCCATTCCCCCCAACGGCAAGCAGAACTGTACCACCAAAACACTCACTCTTGCTTGTTAGAGACGACTCTTACTCCGAGAAGCGCTCCCGAGCAGTGACTGTATTCTTCTCGCGGACCCAACACTGTGCGTCCACTTGCGGGGATAGCAGCCTGCTAACCAAATCTTAACCAACCGACTTGAGGCTGCTCCACGATCCTGGAAGGAAATGCACTTGTTGAACGCTGATCGTGAGTACCTTCATCTCCTTGAAACCGTCCTGCTGGACTATGTCGCGAAGTATGGGCTGACCACCGCGGCACGCGAACTCTTCCACAAAGATCCGTCGCTAAGAGGAAGTGATGAACAAGCTGGAGCTAATGAATCCGGAAGTGGTCAAGAACCTCCCTGAACGCGGTGCACCTTACTGGATGACTCTGGAGTATTGTCGGCACATTGGCGTCAGCAAGAGACCAGGAAGACCCCACGTCTGGATGGCTCGCGTGCGCACCAAGAGCGGCAAGTACAAGCGGTGTCAGCTAGATTGCTTGTCCGTGAGTTTCCCGGTCGCATACTCCGCCGCACAGTCTTGGTTCTCCAGAACCGAAATCATGCAGGTCGCATCGCCCCCCTACCCGATAGGGGTCAATCGCGAACTGAGATACTCCAAGATCATATCCGGATTCACCATCGGAGATGCGCTAGCGGACTACGTTGAATGGAAACGCATCAGCGCAGCTCGTACGCACTTTGAAACCAACCTGTCACTGATCAACTACCACATTATTCCACGCCTCGGGCACGTACTGGCTAAAGATCTGACTGGGCGGCTCTTCACCGAGTTTTGCCGGGATGTCCTTGAGACACCACCCAAGAGAGGCAAACAGCCACTTGGAGCCAAATGTGACCTGGATAAAGTGCCTGCTGATCAGCTTCGGAAGCGCAAGAAAACGCTCAATGCTTTGATTGGGATTCTACGGTTAGCCCTGCAAATGGCTTGGGAGAACGGTGAGATTGAAGATGATCGGTCGTGGCGCTGCCTCAGGCGTGTCCCGAGCAGCGACGTACCGAGGCAGGTTTTTCTGTCCAGAAAGGGGTGTCGGGCGCTTCTGTCATCCTGTCGTCCTGACTTGGCGAACCTAATCCTAGGGGCTCTCTACACGGGCTGCAGGGTCGGTGAACTCGCTGCGCTAACAGTAAGAGATGTCGAACCAAGTTTTGCGGGTATCTACGTCTCTCCACAGAAAAGCCGCAGGGGACGATATGTTCATTTGCCGGATGAAGGCCTTCAGTTTTTCAGGTCAATGGCCAGAGACAAAGGTGCCGAGGAGCTCGTATTTCGAATGTCATCAGGCCGAGCGTGGAGCGGCGGGAACCATAAGCATCTGTTTAGAGATGCTGTGCGCAGAGCCGGTCTGCCTGCCGATTTCGTCTTTCATGGCCTCAGGCATACCTATGCGAGCCAACTCGTCGAAGCTGGCGCTTCTCTTGTAATCGTCGCCCGTCAGCTGGGTCATGCAAGCACAGACACTGTTGGGCGCACATATGGGCATGTCTCAGAGCACACGATCGAGCGAGCAATCTCCACAAGGTTTGCTCCACTCATACATCCCGCTCCCCATGACACACCGACTGCTGAACGTTCAGCAGAAGAGCTCACTCCCAACCTCAGGACCTCAGCGACATGGCCCCGAAGTAACTTCTCCAGATCAGGCACTGAGTTGACGAAGTTTCTGAGGATGATCGAGAACCCGGGCGACCAGATAGACCCATAGCGATTACCAATAGTCACCCCAAACAATGGACCAGAACCCAGACCGTATGACCTCAAATCGCACTCGCCCGAACTCTTATCCGTGCTACATTAAAGTCTACCCGCAAAGGAGGGTTGATCTGTGACAGCTGGTGAACTCGTGACTGCGATGGTCGGCGGAGGAATCATACTCCTTCTGGGGGGCGGAATGATCACCGTGAACCTGATCGCCAACTCTCGTCTTGCTAAGCGACGCACCGCTCGACTTGACCAGCGTCGAGAAGGGGCTCCGGAAGGCAAACTGGGGGACCGGTCGAACGACACTTCAATGGAGATACGGCTTTTAGCTCGCGCGCTTGCCGAGGAGTTGCGCGCCATCCGATAGACCCGGTTGAGAGGCAAGTCCCCATTAGCGTCCAGTTTGACAAGTCGTCGGCAAAGCGCGAAGGGCGATCGTCCCGCTTGAGCGGGAAGACCTGTGGGGCTGGGACGCCAAGCAGCACAGCAGCCGAGATGCCCGATAGGTGCATCGGATAGAGGTGGACGACATTCCTATCCTTTCAAGTGCTGTTCCCCGACATTGCACTATCTTCCAAGACGCCCTTCCGTTGTTTGGCGATCACCCGCGCTTTTCGTTTCTGCAATCGGTTCCTTTCACGGACAGCCGCCTGCTCCTCTGGTGACAGGCGCGCCCGAAACTGCTGCATACCCAACCGGGACTTCTCGTTCGCATTAGCGACTTGCTCTGGAGGAGCCTTGCGATATTCGCGAACTGGACGCTCTTCCGTTTCCGCAATCATCGCCGCGTACGCTGCCAACCGGTTGCCGATTGCACCCGCTACGACAGCCTCAGGAGACGAGATCATAGAAACCGGCAACGAGAGCTGGCGCTTCAAGACCCGAGAATGACCGACACCCACGCTGGCCCGATACGGCTGCGCTGCATGGGGGCTACACCGCATCGGGCCAGCTACCCGTGCGCTCCAAGGGGGTCATTCTTGGACGCCGATATGGAGTGACCCCTCGGTCTGGACCATGGGAGCCTAAGAATCTGATACGCTGAAAGGGCCTTGCTTGGATGAGCGAGCAGACTACTGCGATGGGGCAGCAGCCTGCTCTATTTTGGTTCAATGACCATCCATCTGTTTACGCAACACGAAGCTTCACGCCGCGCTCAACATTGCGATCTGGCAACATTCCCTGCCCACCTGCTGCGGCGAGGATAGTCTGGAAGTAACCGATGTAGGTCCGGCGGGTGCTGGCGCGAAGTGCTCGCGCATTTTCTTCATGAAAGTCCTCAATGAGTTTGTCACGAACTTCCGGGGTGAGATCAGAGAGGCGCATACCCATGGCATTAGGGAACTGCCGCGAAACGACGCGAGCCATCGTGTCCACATTGCGCCCCATACGCTCGCGCGCGCGAGGCTCAGTCCGCAGCCATTCGATGAAGTCACCAAACACCATGTCGGCATCGAGCGCTTGCGCGGCGAGAGCGATGAGCTTGAAGCTCTGAAGCTGTTGCCACCGGCTGCGACCGATCCAAAACACTTTGAGCCGGGCGCTTTCGTCGAACTCCATCCACTCCCGCTTGAAGAGCCGGGTCAGAAACGGCGCGAACGGAAGTTCGGTTGCGTAGCCGACGGCCTTGAGCGCAAGCATAAGGTTGTGGAAAGACGTTTGAGCTACAGGCACTTCAGTGAAAACGATCTGTCCGCCAATAAAGCCCAACTTGTCTGCGCTGTTGCCGCTCTGTTCGATCTTGTGGATAGCCTCAGTTGCGTCCTTAAGACCAACATTGCGGACAATGTGGTCAAAACGAGTCGCTCCCTCGGAGAGCTCGGTCGAGATGACATTGACGTCGTTGGCCATGGGCGAGCCACGGCGGCTATCGACGATTACCAACATGGCGATGAAGAGATCGACAACAATAGCAAGGATCACGGCCAAAAGTTCTTCCCGGTTGAGATCACCAGGATTAGCTAGGAGCCGGCCCCACACGTCGAATGCCCACTCGACCGGCGAGACGAAGGTGTCGTTGATCTCCCCTGCAGGCGGAACATCGCCGGCGAGCGCACGACGGACGGCCTCGATCGTGGCCGACAGTGCAGCATGCATCTGCCGCTCGTTATCAGCGATAGAGTTCAACGCCTTCTCTGCCTCGATGAGGTTTTCTTCGATCGCTCGATAATCGCGCGCACCGAAGGTGGACACACGGAGAGCAATCGTCCGAATCTCGGCAATGTCTTTCGCCTTTTCGGTTGCTTCAGCAAGCGAAGACGGATCGACAGACTGAGAACGCTTTAGAGCAAAGTTAACTTGGTGCATGCCGCGCTCGAGAGTGCGGTACCGGGGCCCCTTGCCAGTCTTACCCTCTTCGGCCATCTCGGTCTGGAGCGCGCTGGAAAGCTGCGTAAGTGCCGTGCGGATTTCGTCATTGATTTCAATCGCTGCGTCAATAGGTTGGATCACCGCTGCACGCGCGCTGTCGATCGTCGCACTATTCGCATTACCAAAGCTGTTAAAAACGCTGCCGTAAAACGCGAGACCAAAGGTGACGCTGATTGCGAAAGTGAACAAAAAGAGAGCCGTCGTCACGGTTTTCAGGGGATTGACTGAGCGCGGCAGCAGCGACACGTCCAACCACTTAACACCGAGAACCTGCACGAGAGCCGCAAAGAGCAGACCAGGCCCAGCAAAGAGCAGGCCGAGTACAAAGCCGTTTTGAGTAGGGTCGGTCGGACCACCCGTCTTAAGATAAACACCATAGGCCGTTGCCATCCAAGACAGAATAACGAGCAGCAGGAGCATGGGATTGCGAGCAATAGACATCTTTTTTCCCTCGTTTGAGTTTACGCTTTCAATTTGGCAAACTACAAACCACCTGTTCCAATGTGTTTTTACTCGCTTCTCGGAGAAGGACTGCCGAAAGACACGCGCAACTTTCGCGGAAATGGAGCAACAGGAATTCAAGAGCGGAGATTCGAGAATTCTCAGAGACGTGACCAGAGAAAACCATAGGCGATTGGGCAGTTGTCGGCAGAAGTTGCTCTGCGCGACCAGTCTTAGCCATCATTACTTAGTTACTCGACTATCACTTTGACTAGGTTTTTCTTACTACGTCACTGTTATAACGTAGAAAAACCCATGTTTTGGGGACCTACAGGTATGTCGCCCCAGCCAGAGATTCCGGTAGAGGCTAACGACTTATACAGAACTGGCCGCTGAATTACTCTCAAGGTGTTGCGGTTCGGCGACGAACCTAGTGTTTGCCGTACCTCAGGCGCTCGTATGGCGCGAGGATGATGTGTTCTACAGAAAGTTGAGATCAGGCAGCGTGGCGGTCAGTACGGTCAGCCCAGACTGAATCGAAAGATAGGTCTAGGCCGTCTCGGTTCAGATCAAATGTACAGTGCCCTCCAATCGGTAAGGTCATCTGTCGATCTGTGTGGCCTGCTGGTAGGTCGTAGGCGACCGGTATGTTGAGATGCGAGAAATGCTGATTGACCTGCCCCCTGCCGGTCCCTCATTCATAACGAGAGTCTGCAGGTTGGGTTTGGGTATTCTGGTTCCCGATCTGGCGCAAGCTCGCCGGGCGCGGAGCCCTCAAGCTGCTCAAGCGCTCGGCGG
>NZ_QEHM01000015.1 GCF_003116585.1 Albibacillus kandeliae | reverse complement strand
CCCGCCGAGCGCTTGAGCAGCTTGAGGGCTCCGCGCCCGGCGAGCTTGCGCCAGATCGGGAACCAGAATACCCAAACCCAACCTGCAGACTCTCGTTATGAATGAGGGACCGGCAGGGGGCAGGTCACCTTTCATCTACCTCGTCAGCCATGACATTCGTAACTCTGTGCGTGCCCTGCTGGAGCTTCCGCAATGGATCGAGGAGGACCTGCAAATCGACGGGCACCAGATTTCTGGTTCCTTGGCAGAAAACATCCGTTTGATGCACATTCACACATCTCGGTTAGACCGGATGCTGATTGATCTTCTTGTTTATTCTCGCATCGGCCGAAAGCAAACCGTTAGCGAGGTCCGTTGGGAAGATGTTGTCGACACCATTCTTGATGAAACACCCCTGCCGCCAGGTTTTCAGCTGAAACTCAACCTTGAGGAATCACGTTATCGACTTGGAGAGACTGATGCATTGACACTAGTGTCATCACTTCTATCGAACGCCATCAAACATCATGATCGACCGGAGGGAACGATCCGAATAGCGAGCCGAGATGAGAAAGATTGGCACGTTCTGTCTATCTGCGACGATGGACCAGGAATCCCCGAACGATTTCGCAACAAGGTATTTGAAGTAATGACCACACTTCGACCTCGGGACGAAATCGATGGCAGTGGAATGGGTCTCGCGAATGTTCGCAAGATTGTCACGCTCTATCAAGGTGAATGCGAATGGCTACCATCGCCCTACGGTCGAGGTTGCCACTTGGTTGTGCGATTCCCTCACCCAAAGATAGTAAATTAACGTGAGATTCGAGTAACATCAGTCAATTAAATCAACTCAACACACCCACGAAGGATGACTTCACCCCTGAGAGACAATCAACCTCAACCCAATTTCGAAGCATCTCAAGAGAAAATATCGAAGTCTCACTAGATCAAATCACCTAAGAACATGCCGTCAGCCCCTTCATTTTTGCCACCTAGCGCTCCACAACTGCCTTCAAACTCCAATCAATGCACTGGATTTCACCCCAATCGAGAGGTCAGGCATAGTCGCGCTGAACATCTTCATTACCGCAGACAACTCTTGACCAAGAATCTAGATACTGATTCTAACTTTGGAAAAGCGCACTGCCTCAAGACACTTCGCGTTAACCCAATCTTTGGAGAGGTCGCGCTAAGCCTCCAATCACAGAGTCTAGAAGATATGAAGGCACTACGAGGGTTATGATCGCTTCATCAACAGATAAGACAGCTACGCCGATCTCGGCTCTGGTCCTCGACGATAGCGCCTTTGATCGTCGGCGGATTTGCCGGATGGGCGCCGCGTTACAACTGCCGATAACTTTTGATGAGGCTGCGACGCTCGATGCCATGCGCAGTTCCCTCTCGCGCGGGACATACGATGTAATGCTGATTGACTACCACCTGAGCGAGGGAGATGGGCTCGCTGCGCTTGAACTTCTGAAGCAAGACGAGCGGAACCGGAACTCGATCAAGATCATGGTCTCGAATGACGACCGTCTCAATGTCGCGGTCAATGCGTTGAAAATGGGGTGTGACGACTACCTGAGCAAATCCGCGATCACGGCCGAGGCGCTCAGACACGCAATCTTGCAGGCGCGAGAACGTCGCGCTGCGGCGACGTTCTCGATGCAACAGCATATGCTTCGGACCATGTTGCTGGAGACGCTGTCGGATACCTTCCGTAGCCAGGCTTTTCGTCAGTCCATGCTGCCGGTTCTGGTCACCGGACTGGAGGAGGCATCCAGATCGCTTGCGGTTGCGCGGCGTCTTGAGGCCAGTCCGGGGCTTCGCGGCTATTTGCAGAGTTTTCGAGAGGACGAGGAGTTCGAGTTTGCGCGCAAACCTTCCCACCAGACGAATTGAGCCATGTGGGCCGGCTAGTGATCCTCACTCGCAACGCCATCGCGACGTTTGCGACCGTCCATACAACACCTTTCTCGCCATGGACTCTGGTAGGTGCCTGCAATGCAATGCGTTCTTTGGGCTACCTGACTCTGAATTCAAGGAGTTGTTGAGGACCGCTTACGCGACGCTCCAACTCGGCGGCGAAAAATCACCTTGGTCAAGAGTCCGCGAGTTCCTGTTCAAGCTATTGAGAAGACCAAAGCTGCTCAGGATTCCCCGAACCGTTCCTCTCAGCTATCTAGTTGACTACCCCGAGCGGCCATACCTCGCGGCCCGGAACAATCTCGGGAAAACCACCGAGAGCTACTCCACAGACGGATTGGCATCGGAGGGCTTGCGCTTCGTGTGGCTGTGGAAGGCAGTCTCGCCTGCTGCGAGTTCGATAATCTCGGAGGTTATCGTCTCCTGGCGTACGCGCCGCTCCAGCGCGACGAGTCCTTCCAGTGTTCGCTCGGTCTGGCTTTGCGCTGCAGCCATGGCGAGCATGCGGGCGTTGTTCTCGGCCGCAATCGCGTGCAGGGCCGCGCGGCAAAGGCCGGCATGCAGCGCTTCGGCAAGCAAATCCTGCAGCAAGTTTTCCCGCGAGAGGTTCAGCAATGGCGGCGACAGCGGGGCGGCACCGGGCATTGGGAGGGCGGGAAACAATTGCACACGCTCAGGTGTCGGGGCTCCTCCGGGTTGGAGACGGGTAAAGAGCGCGTCGATGCGGGGGGCGGAGGTTGCCCAGTTCGGCCCCGGCTCCAGGCCGCCCACTTTCGCACCTATTGCTGGATTGAGACAGGCTGCGAGCACTGTCTGCGTCAACTCGTCCGCGAACCGTGGAACGGCGGCGCCGTGGGTAGGCATGGGGCGGAACACCCACGGCGACATTCCTCGCTCGGCCGCGATAGACGCGCCGCGTGCGCCGACAAGACAGAGGCGTGGAGCATCGGCGCCTCCCGGTTGCGTTACTGGATCGTCGGCGAGGCGGTCCAGTAGATGTTCACTGAAGACGCCGGCAAATCCCTGCTCGGCAAGGAAGACGACCAGGATATCGACTGATTCCCGGCCGGTCACTCCGGGGGTCCCTGCTCCGAAGGAAAGGACCTGCGAGAGTGCGTTTTGAATGGTCCGGGCATAGCTGTCGACGGCAGCGACCTCTCCCTCGGCCTGCCGGACGCGGGCCGCCGCCATGCCGCGCATCGCGCCCATGACCGAGCCGAGCTTGCGGACGCTGGTGATGCGCCCCGATATCTCGGCCAGACGGTCGCTCATGCGCCCTTCACCTCGTCGGCGAGCCGGGTCAGCGCGGTAACGAGTGCCTGACGTAACACCTCCTCCAGCGGAGCGGACCCGATACTGTTGGCCTCGGGTATGCTGGAAACGTGGTCGGCGAGGGCGGTGCGGAAAGCCGTTACGCGGTCTGGCGGCAGCACGTCCAGTATTCCGGCTTGTAGTGCCAGGACGAGGCAGACCTCTTCGGAGAGGGCTATCGGGCGGTGCTGGGGTTGGCGCAGGGTCTCGCGGATGCGCGCACCACGCGCCAGTTGCGCCTTGACCCGCGTGTCGGGCATGCCACCGAAGCGCGTGAACATCTCGAGTTCGAGGAACTGGGCATAGTCGAGACGCAGGGTTTCGGCCGCATCGCGCAGAGATCGCGCCTGGGTCTTGCCGCCGACGCGGCTGACGGAGGTGCCGACGTCCACCGCCGGTTTTTGGCCTTCGTTGAACAGCTTGGAGTCGAGCACGATCTGGCCGTCGGTGATCGAGATCAGGTTGGTCGGGATATAGGCGGAGAGGTTGCCCGCGTCGGTCTCGGCCACGGGCAGCGCGGTGAGCGAGCCCCCGCCCCGGGCCTCCGCAAGCTTGGCAGCGCGTTCCAGCAGCCGGGCGTGGACATAGAAGACGTCGCCGGGATAGGCCTCGCGCCCGGGCGATTGCCGCGTCAGCAGCGCGATTTCGCGGTGGCAGGCGGCGTGCTTGGTCAGGTCGTCGAGCACGACGAGCGCATGACCACCGGTGTCGCGGAAGTATTCCGCCATCGTGGTCCCGGCGAAGGGCGCGATCCATTGCAGGCCGGCGGGCGTTGCCGGTCCGGCGACCACCACGATGGTACGCGCCAGCGCGCCGGTGGCGGTGAGCGTCTGCACGACACGCTGCACGGCCGAAGTTTTCTGGCCGATGGCGACATAGACCGAGACGATGTCGCCCTCCTGCTGGTTCAGGATGGTGTCGAGCGCGATGGTGGTCTTGCCGGTCGCCCGGTCGCCCACGATCAGCTCGCGCTGGCCGCGCCCGAGTGCGAAAAGCGTGTCGACCACGAGAGTTCCGGTCTGCACCGGCTGAGTGATGGCGGCACGTTCGATGATGCCCGGAGCCGGTCGTTCGATCGGGTCCTGGCGGATACCCTCGACCGGCCCCTTGCCATCCAGCGGGCGCCCCAGCGGGTCGACGACGCGGCCCAAAAGGCCCGGCCCTACCGGCACGCGGACGACGGCGCCGGTGCCCGAGGCGCGGGCGCCTGCCGCCACCGCCTCGGCGTGATCGAGCAGCACGGCGGCGACCCGGTCGCTGTCGAGGCTTTGTACATAGCCGGTCTGACCGCCCTCGAAGCTCAAGAGTTCGTCCAGTCGGGCGTCGGGTAGGCCCGAGAGGAAGGCGATGCCGTCGGCGACTTCCTCCACCACGCCAAAGCGTTCCACCGCCGCGCCGACCTCGGTTCGGGCAACGGCGTCGCGGGCGCGAGCGAGCCAGGTGTCTGCATCAACCATTGCGCAGGATCTCCTGTCTGAGGCGGGCGAGGCCGTCGCGCCAGTCGCTTCTGACCACGAGGTGAGGCCCGGACAGTTCGAGGCCGGCGACAAGGCCCGGATCGGTTTGGAAGGTCAGGTTCAGGGGGCTGGTGAAGGCGTGCGACAGCCGGTCGCGGAGGCCCTGCTGTTCCGCCGGGTCGAGCGCGGCGGGGGAACAGAGCGACACCGAGGCGGCGAGGGTCGCGCGGTCATCCTCGGAGAGGGCACCGACCTGATCGAGGATGCGGTCGAGCGCGGCGGAGCGCAGCGCCGGACCGTCGAGCTCGCACCCGAGCCGGGCGGCCATGTCGACCGCGAGGTCGACCGCCCGTTCCCCGAGCGCGGCTTCGGCGGCCACCCCGGCGGCGGCGATGCGGTCTTTTGCGGCCTCCTCGATCCGGCCCGCCTCCTCCCGCGCGGCGGCGATGATCCTTGATTTTTCGGCCTCGCCCTGGCGTGCGGCATCGGCCAGTGCGGCGGCACGGTCGGCCTCGATCCCGGCCAGCCTGCGCTCCAGCTCGGCCTCAGCCGCGCGGGCCTCTTGGCGGCTGGCCTCGGCCTCGGCCATCACTTTCTCGGTTTCGGCCCGCCGCGCCGCGATCATGTCCGCCAGCGGACGCCACAGCACGCGCGAGAGCAGCCAGATCAGGACCGCCGCGTTGACGGTCTGCAGCAGCAGGGTGGACCAGTCGAAGGACATCAGGAGATGAAGGGATTGGCGAAGAGCAGGAGCAGCGCGACCACAAGGCAGTAGATTGCCGTGGTTTCGATCATCGCAAGGCCGACGAAGAGGGTCCGCGAGATGGAGTTCGCGGCCTCCGGCTGGCGGGCGATGGCGTCCATCGCGGCAGCCACGGCGCGCCCCTCGCCCAGTGCCGGGCCCAAGGCGCCGAAGGCCACCGAGAAGGCGGCGCCGAGGATGCTGACGATTGCAATCCAGTCCATTGGGTCAGTCCTTTTCTGTTTCCGGATGTTCGGTAGCCTCGGCCACCGTCGAGGAGATGAAGACCATTGCGAGCACGGCGAAGATGTAGGCCTGGACCAGCCCGGTCAGCAGGTCGAGCGCCATGAAGGGGATCGGAACCAGCAGCCCGGCCAGCGACAGCACGATGCCGATCACGAAGACGCCGCTCATCACGTTGCCGAAGAGGCGGACCAGCAGGGAGAAGGTGCGGGTGATGCTCTCGATGAAATTCAGCGGGATCATCAGCGGCGTGGGCGCGGCAAAGCTCTTGAGATAGCCTCGGGCGCCGCCGGCTTTCAACCCGTACCAGATGACCGCGAAGAAGACGAGGATGGCGAGGCCCGCGTCGGTTTCGAGGTGTGCTGTCGGCGGTTCGACCCCGGGGATCATCGAACTCCAGTTGGCCACGAGGATGAAGAGGAACAGCGTCCCGATGAAGGCGCGGTAGGGTCCGGGTTCGGTGCGCATGGTCTCGCGGATCTGGCTGTCGACAAGGTCGCAGAGCAGTTCGGCGACAGACTGCACGGTCGAAGGATCGCGCCTGAGGCGGCGGGTGATCAGCCATGACCCGGCGACCAGAACGGCCATGATGACCCATGTGGTCACCACCGTCTCGGCGATGGGAACGGAGCCGATGTGAAAGAGGATGGTGTTCTCGAGCGGCGACTTCATTGCATCCTCCGCGCGGCGCGCATGGCGATGGCGCGCCCGACGGCGAGGCCGCAGCCCGCTGCGATCAGCGCGGGCGCGCCGGCCAGCGCGGCGAGCACCAGTACTGCGATGGTCAGCGCAAAGCGCAGGGCAGTCAGGCCGAGCGCACGGCCGGTCGCGGTGTCGTGGATCAGCGCCTCGGTGCCGATGCGCAGCATTCGGAAGTGCAACCAGCCGGTCAGGACGCCGGCCGGCAGCGCCCAGAGGATATGCCAGTAGCTCCCGGTCATGTGCGCATGATCCATTTCCATGCGGCGTAGGCGCCAATTCCGAGCCCAACGAAGAGCAGCGGAGCGCTGAAGAATATGCCAGTGTCGAAGGTCCGGTCCAGCCAGCGGCCGAGGAAGAGCGCACCCAGCGTCGGCAGCACGATCAGCCAGCCCAGAACCCCGATCTGCCCCAGCCGGCGCGAAAAGGAGACTTCGCCCTCCGCCTTCCAGCGGCGCTCGCGCTCGGCGCGTTTGCGGGCGGCCTCGGCCAGACGCTCTTCCTTGACCATCAGTAGCCCTCCCGCCGGGCACCGCGGCCGAAGGTCTCGACGATCTGCCGGATGGCGGCAAGTTGCAGGCGGGTGGCGTCCACATGTTCGGTACGATGCGCGTCCTCCTCCTGCTGAAAGCGAGAGAGCACTTCGTCCGAGAGCTTTTCGAGGTCGTCCCCCGGCACCGCTTCGCGGGTGCTGAGGTGGATGGCGTTGCCGCCGGTGACCGTCAGCACCCCGCCCCGCACCGCCGCGTGATGGCGTTTTCCGTCCGCGCCGGTCCAGCTGGCGACCGAGATCGAGAGCACGGTCAGGAAATCGGCGTGCCCCTGCAGAACCCCGAACCGGCCGCTGGCATCCTCGGCGGTGAAGGAGGTCACCCCGTCTGCCTCGACGGCGACCGCGAGGGGCGTGACGATCGAGAGCTTCATGCCGCCGCCTTCTCCTTGTCGCGGGCCTCTTCGAGGGTGCCGATCATGTAGAGCGAGCTTTCCGCCCAGTCGTCGGTTTCCCCGGCGAGGATCGCCTTGCAGCCCGCCAGCGTCTCCTCGCGCGAAACGCTGCGCCCCGGGGTGCCGGTAAAGCCCTCGGTCACCGCGAAAGGCTGGGTCAGGAAGCGTTTCAGCCGCCGCGCTCGGGCCACCGTCTTGCGGTCCGCGGCGCTCAATTCCTCTGTCCCGAGCAGCGAGATGATGTCCTGAAGATCGCGGAACCGGGCCAGTACGGCGCGAACCTGGTTCGCGATCTCGTAATGCTCGGTCCCGACGACATCGGGATCGAGCAGCAGCGAGGAGGATTCGAGAGGGTCGACCGCCGGGTAGAATCCTTCGGCGGCGAGGGACCGCGAGAGGACGATGGAGCTGTCCATATGGGCCGAGAGCGCGGTGACGGCCGGGTCGGTGAAATCGTCTGCCGGAACGTAGACGGCCTGAATCGCGGTAACCGCCGCCCCGGCCACCGAGGCGATGCGCTCTTCGAGCGCGGCGACCTCGGAGGCGAGCGTGGGCTGGTAACCGACGCGACTGGGCAACCGGCCCAGCAGGCCCGAAACCTCGCCGCCCGCCTGCACGAAGCGAAAGACGTTATCCATCATCAGCAGCACGTTGCGATGACTGCGGTCGCGGAAGTCCTCGGCGATGGCGAGTGCGGTCAGCGGAACCCGCCAGCGCGCGCCGGGCGGTTCGTTCATCTGCCCGTAGATCAGCGCGGTGCGTGCGATCACGCCCGAGGCGGTCATGTCCGAGAGCATCTCGTGCCCCTCGCGCGAGCGTTCGCCAACCCCGGCGAAGATCGAGATGCCCTGATATTTCTCGACCATGGCGTGGATCAGTTCCATCACCAGGACGGTCTTGCCGACCCCTGCCCCGCCGAACATCGCGGCCTTGCCGCCGCGCGACAGCGGCAGCAGCAGGTCGATCACCTTGATACCCGTCTCGAAGACCGAGACCCCGGTTTCCGCCCGGTCGAAGGCGGGCGGCGCCCCGTGGATCGGGTGGCGCTGGGTGTCCTCGGGAAAGGGTTCGCCGCCATCCCGCGGCGTTCCGGTCACGTCCAGCAAGCGGCCGAGCACTGCCTCGCCCACCGGCACCATCAGCGGGGCGAGGGTTGCGTTGACGCGGACACCCCGCGCCAGACCCGAGGTCGACTGAAAGGCGATGGCGCGCACCGTCCGTTCGTCCAGGTGGCCGTGCACTTCGAGCGTGAGGGGGTGGTCGCCGTCCCACTCCACCTCGAGAACGGTTTCGATGGGCGGGAGCGTTTCGGGAAAGACCACATCCACGACGGGCCCCCGCACGGCAGACACGAGACCGAGGCTGGCTTGGGCAAGGGGCATGATCCGACCAATATTACGGCGCGACGGCAGAAACCGCCGCTCGACTTAACCTAAACGCACTTGGCGTCCCCTCTCCTTGAGGTAAGTCAAATGGCCAATGCCGGAGAAATCAAGGACATTTCTCCGGGCCAGCTCTTTTTGGCGCATCCCTACGGATTGGCGCGCGAGGGGTTACCAGGCGTTGAAGGACAGGTACTTTCCTGACATCTCGATCTTGACCCGGTCGCCCTTTTCGTGGGGCACGCGGATCACCTCCATGTCGAAGTCGATGGCGCTCATGATGCCGTCGCCGAACTTTTCGTGGATCAGCGCCTTGATGGTCGGGCCGTAGACGCCGACGATCTCGTAGAGGCGATAGATGCAGGGATCGGTCGGAACCGCCTGCTCCCAGACCTTCGTAGGGCTCTCCTGCAGGAGCTCTGCCGCGCCCTCGGGCAGGTCGAGAAGGTCGGCCAGCGCCACCGCCTTGGCCTCGGGCATGGCGTTCATGCCCATGCAGGCGGAATGGGTCCAGACCGGGGACATGCCGATGGCCTCGGCGACGCCTTCCCATGTCAGGCCCGCGCGCTTCTTGCCCACGAGGATCAGCGCGGTCACGTCTTCGCGGCTGAGCAGTTCGGTGGTGGTCAGGTCCTTCATCTTCGGTCCTCCTGTCAGGGTGAGGTCAGCCGCCCATGTGGACGGCAAGGATGAGGCAGACCACGGCAAGGATGGCCGAGACGGTCTGCCAGAAACGAACCGGGTTGCGCTCGGCGAGCGGCACCTGCCGGTCTGCGCGCCAGCCCGCGCCGGGGCGGCGCAGGTCGGCAACGAATTCGGAGAGCGCGTCGTAGCGGCGCGCCGGATCGGGATGGCAGGCCCGCCGGAGCGCCGCATCCATCCAGCCGGGAACGCCGCTCTGTTCGTCGCGCGCGCTGGCGTAGCCCAGCCGCCGCTGGTCGGCCAGTGACCGCACCCGCGCCACCTGTGCCCCGTAGGGCAGACGGCCGGTGAGCATTTCGTAGGCGATGACCCCCAGCGAGAACTGGTCTGACCGCCAGCTGACCATGTCGCCTGACAGGTACTCGGGCGCGGTGTACTGAAAGGTGCCCGGCATCTCTCCCAGCGTGCCCGGCGCCGCCTCTTCCACGCCCGCCACGGTGGTCGAGCCGAGGTCGATGATCTTCACCGTTCCGTCGCGGTCCAGCATAATGTTCTCGGGCCGGAGATCCTGATGGATCATCTCCTTGCGGTGAAACACCCGGAGCCCCCGCGCGATCTGGTCGGTGATGTCGCGCACCTCCTCCTGCGACGGTCTGGGGTTGTCCGTCATCCACTGGCGCAGCGTCTGGCCCTCGACGTATTCGGCCAGGGTGTAGAGCGCCGTGCGCGTCCCGAGCGCGGGGGCCCGCAGGACGTGGGGGCTGATCATCCGGCGGGCGATCCATTCCTCCAGCATGAAGCGGCGGAGGTAGTCGGGATCCTCGCGCATTTCCGAGGAGGGGATCTTTAGGGCGACCTTGCCGCCCTCCTCCACCTCGGCGAGATAGACGTGGCTGCGCGCGCTCGCGTGCAGCTCGCGCAGGATCCGGTAGCCGTCGATCCAGTCGCCGGCTCGTGGGAGGGGTGGGACCGGAAGCTGGCCGGCACCGGCCAGAACCGAGGCGGCGCCCACCTCCGGCAGGCTCTCGATGCGGGCGACCTGCACGGTGAGGTTGTCGTCGCTCCCCCGCTCCATCGCATGCAGGGCGATGGCACGGGCGGCCTCGTCCGCGTCGGGCTGGTCGCGGAGGATTGCGAGGACGGTGCGCGCCTCCCAGTGGTCGTGCACGCCATCGGTGGTCAGCAGGAAGGTGTCACCGAGCGACAGGTCGCTGGCCAGGTAATCGGGCTCGACGCGGGGCTCCGCGCCCATCGCCCGCGCGAGCCAGCCGCCGCCCCCGGGACGGGAGATGCGATGCGCCTGCGTGAGCGGTTCGAGGCTCTGCCCCGAGACCCGCCAGACCGCGCTGTCGCCGATATTGAAGACGTGGGCGCACCGCCCCTTCAGCACCAGTGCCGTCAGGGTGCAGAGGCCCCAGCGGTCGACGTCGGGCTGACCGCCCTGCAGGTTGCGGGAATGGAGCCATGCGTTGGCCGCCGCCACGACGCGGTTGACCGAGGTGCGCGCGGTCCATGCGTCGGAGGTGGCGTAATGATCGCTCAGCAGGCTGACGACCGCGATCTGGGCCGCCTCGGCACTGGTGTCAGAGGTCGAGATGCCGTCGGCGATGGCTAGGGTGATGCCCTTCAGTCCGAGAGCAGCGCCCTCGGGCACCACCGCGCCGTGGAAGTCCTGGTTCCGCGGCTTGCGGCCCGCATCGGAATACTGGCCGATGCGGACCGTCAAGGTGGGGGAAAGGGTCATGTCCTTGGCCATCGCTGCCTCAGCTGAGGGAGAACGGGCCCGGCCGTGGACAGCCGGGCCCCGGGGATCGGCCCTTACTCGGCGGGCATGCCGACCGCGTCGGCGTTACGGGCAAGCGCCGCATTCCGCTTGGGCGATTCCTTGAAGTGGGTGGCGTAGATCATGCCGCCGACGAAGGTCAGACCACCGACGAGGTTGCCGATCACGGTCGGAATCTCGTTGAACAGGAAGTAGTCCATCCAGGTGAACTGGCCGCCCAGCATGATGCCGCTCGGGAAGAGGAACATGTTCACGATGGAGTGCTCGAACCCGAGGTAGAAGAAGACGAGGATCGGCATCCACATTGCCATGATCTTGCCCGAGACCGAGTTCGACATCATCGCGGCGACGACGCCGGTCGAGACCATCCAGTTGCACATCACGGCGCGCACGAAGAGGGTCAGCATCCCGCCGAACCCGGCGGCGGCATAGCCCAGCGTCCGGCCCTCGCCGATTTGGCCGATCTTCTGGCCGACCTCGTTCGGTTCGGTGGTGAAGCCCATGGTGAAGATGATCGCCATGAACAGCGCGACAGTCAGCGCGCCCGCGAAGTTGCCGCAGAAGACGAGGCCCCAGTTACGCAGCACACCGCTCCAGGTGCAGCCCGGACGCTTGGCGATGACCGCCAGCGGCGCGAGGGTGAACACGCCGGTCAGCAGGTCGAAGCCCAGCAGGTAGAGCGTGCAGAAGCCGACTGGGAAGAGCAGCGAGGCGACGAGGAAGTTGCCGGTGTTGACCGCGATGGTGACGGCAAAGGCCGCCGCAAGCGCGAGGATGGCACCCGCCATGTAGGCGCGGATCAGGGTGTCCTTGGTGGACATGAAGATCTTGGATTCGCCGGCGTCGACCATCTTGGCCGCGAATTCCTTGGGCTGGATATATGACATATCGAAGTCCTTTCAGTAGGTTGCAGCCAGTCAGGCCGTAAGGTTGAGGTAGATGTCCCGCCCGTCGAGACGGATGGGAAAGGAGGCGGTCCGCCCCTCGTCGGCGCCCTGTGCGGCGCCGGTTTCAAGTGAGATCACCCAGTTGTGCAGGGGGCAGGTCACGCAGCCGTCATGCACGATGCCCTGCGAGAGCGGCCCGTTCCTGTGCGGGCACTTGTCTTCAAGAGCGAAGACGCGGTCGTCGGCGGTGCGGAAGACGGCGATGGTCATCGCGCCGTTCGTGACGCAACGCGCGCCTTGCGCGGGGATGTCGTCGATGGTGCCGACATGGCGCCAGTCGATCGCGGTATCGCGGCTGATCGCGTTCATTCTGCGGGCTCCGTGACGGTGGTTGCGGTTGCGGGGGCATCGCCAAAGACGGCGAGCGGCTTGAATTCGTGCTTGTCCACGCCCGAGACACGTTCGGACCAGGGGTCGGACTGGCTGAATTTCTGCGAATGGACGAAGCGTTCGTAATAGGCGCGGCGGCTGTCGAGATCGTCGAGGATCGCGGCCTTGACGGTGTCGTAGCCGACCCGCTCGGCCCATTTGTAGATGCGCTCTAGGTAGAAGCCCTGCTCGCGGTACATCTGGGTCACGGCGCCCGCGATCTCGATCACCTCCTCCTCGGTCTTCACGGTGCCGAGTTCGGTGGTGCCCTGGATGTGGAGGCCAGCCGCGCCGCCGTAGACGATCTGGTAGCCGCTATCGACGCAGATCACGCCGATGTCCTTGCAGGTCGCCTCGGCGCAGTTTCTCGGGCAGCCGGTCACGGCAAGCTTGACCTTGGCCGGGGTCCATGAGCCCCAGAGGAACTTTTCGAGCTTGATGCCGAGGCCGGTGGAGTCTTGCGTGCCGAAGCGGCACCAGGTCGAGCCGACGCAGGTCTTTACCGTGCGCAGGCCCTTGGCATAGGCGTGGCCCGAGACCATCCCGGCCTTGTTCAGGTCCTCCCAGACCGCCGGGAGGTCTTCCTTGCGGACGCCCAGCAGGTCGATGCGCTGGCCGCCGGTGACCTTGACGTCGGGAATGTTGAACTTGTCCACCACGTTGGCGATGGCGCGGAGTTCGTCGGACGAGGTCATACCGCCCCACATCCGGGGCACGACAGAATAGGTGCCGTCCTTCTGGATGTTAGCATGCACGCGCTCGTTGATGAAACGGCTCTGCTGGTCGTCCCTGTATTCGCCCGGCCAGTCGCTCAGCAGGTAGTAGTTGAGCGCCGGGCGGCACTTGGCGCAGCCGCCGGAGGTCTTCCACTCCAGCTCCTGCATCACGGCGGGGATGCTCTTGAGCCCCTTCGCCACGATCAGGCGGCGCACGTCGCCGTGGCCAAGATCGGTGCAGCCGCACATGCCCTCGGCCTTCTTGGCGAATTGGTCGCCGAGGGTCAGGGCCATGACGCCCTCCACCAGACCGGTGCAGGTTCCGCAGGAAGCGGAGGCCTTGGTATGGGCGCGCACCTCTGCGAGGGTGCTTAGGCCCTTGTCCCTGATGGCGTTGACGATGGTGCCCTTGCAGATGCCGTTGCACCCGCAGATCTCCGCATCGTCGGAGAGATTGGCAATGGCGGCCAGGGGGTCCGCCGCGCCGGTGCCCTGACGGGCCTGCCCGAAGATCAGCGTATCGCGCAGTGCGGACACGTCCTCGCCTGACTTCAGAAATTCGTTGTACCAGGTGCCGTCGGCCACGTCGCCGTAGAGGACGGTGCCGATCACCTTGTTGTTCTTCAGAATGATGCGCTTGTAGGTGCCCCGGTTGGCGTCGCGCAGCACGATGTCTTCGAAGCCGGGGCCGTCACCGAATTCACCGACCGAGTAGAGGTTCACGCCGGTGACCTTCAGCTTGGTCGGTGTCTCGGCGTGGGCAAAAGCGGCGTCGGAGGCGCCCGCGAGGTGCGTGGCCGCGACCTTGGCCATCTGGTAGAGCGGCGCGACGAGGCCATACACGCGGCAATCGACCTCGACGCATTCCCCGACCGAGAAGATATCGGGATCGGAGGTGCGCATCGCGCTGTCGGTCACGATGCCACGCTGAACCTCAAGCCCCGCGTCCCTGGCCAGCTGGGTGTTCGGGCGGATGCCGACGGCCATCACCACCAGCGAGGCGTCGATCAGGGTGCCGTCTTCCAGCTCGACCTGCTCGACCTTCTCCTGTCCGTGGATCGCCTTGGTGTTCGCGCCGCAGATCACCTCGATACCGCGGGATTCCAGCTCCTTCTGGAGCAGGTAGCCGGCGGCGGGGTCAAGCTGACGTTCCATCAGGGTCGGCATCAGGTGCAGGACGGTCACGTCCATGCCCTGCGCCTTGAGTCCGGCGGCGGCTTCGAGACCGAGGAGGCCGCCGCCGATCACCACGGCGCGCCCACCGGCTGCGGCGGCACGGGTCATCCCCTCGACGTCGTCGAGGTCGCGATAGGCCAGTACGCCGGGCAGCGTATGTCCGGGCACAGGGATGATGAAGGGATTGGAACCGGTGGCGACCACCAGTTTGTCATAGGCGGCGGTGATGCCGCCCGCGCTGGTCACCGTCCGGGCGTCGCGGTCGATCGCCACCACCTTGTGACCCTTGTGCAGGGCGATGTTGCGGGCCGCGTACCAGGCGTCGTCGTGGATGACGATATCGTCGAAGGACTTCTCGCCCGACAGGACCGGCGACAGCATGATGCGGTCGTAGTTCACGCGTGGTTCTGCGTTGAAGATGGTGACGTCGAAGGCATCGGGAGCAAGGTCGAACAGGTGCTCCAGCATGCGGCCGGGGGCCATGCCGTTACCGATGATGACGAGTTTCTGCTTGGTCATAGGGGCTCTCCGGGTGTGCGAATGCGGAACCGGAAAGCCGGGGCCGCGGCGATTTCTGTCAGGGAAAGCAATGCGTTGAACGCGCTGCAAAACCCACGATCCGAGCGTGTCGGTTCGAAGATGCAGCATCGTTGCTGCGCGCCCGTTCGAGGGCTCTTGACGGAAATTGCCGCGCCGTTGCGGCTGAGGATGGACCTGATCCATCCGTTCGTACTAGTGGCTACCGGGATCGCCGGAACCGGGCAAGATTTTTGTCGGTTCCCGCGGGAATCGCACCGCGGGGGCCCGTATCAGGGGGCGACCTGCCTAGATCACAGGCATGTGACTACCCCGATTGCCCAGCTTCGCGGCATATCGGGGGCCGGCCTGGAGCGCCTCGCCGACCGGACACAACCGAATCGTTCCACGCACAGCCCGGGGTGAGTCGGCCTGCGAGTCGCTTGCCCCGGCAGTTGTGTCTGACGGCGTGAGTCAGGCCGGTGCCAACATCTCGCGGCGGAGTTTCAGGGCCAGGTCCGGCCGGTCGGAGGTCAGGTGACCGACACCGCGCGCCAGCCATGCCCGCATGACATCCGGCTCATTGATCGTCCACGCGCAGAGCCGCTCCACGGGCCAGAGGCGCAGCACGTCGTCATAGACCGAGGCAAAGAAGTCGTGCCGCAGCGCCACTATGTCGGCAAGGTCCGCCACTTCGGCGAAGAAGGCTTCGAGCCCGCCGCACTTGCCCACCCAGTTGGCGTCGGCGGAGACCAGAAGCGGGATCTCGGGGCTGTGTTCGCGGCAGTCTCTGAGGACACCGAGGTCGAAGGAGGTCAGGTGCGACCGGTCGGCAACGCCCATCGCCCTGAGCCGGTCCGCGACCAGCCCCGCGATATCGGGATAGGCCCTGCCCTGCGCGTCGAGCTTGATCTCGACGTGCAGTTGCACGTTTGCAGGGGCCAGTACCGTCAGCACTTCGTCCAGCGTCGGGATCCCCTCGGCGGCGTCCTTCAGCAGTGTCGCCGCCCGTTCCTCCGGCAGCAGGGCGCGCACCTCGCCCATGCCCTCGGTGGTGCGTTCCAGTGTGGCGTCGTGGATCACCACCAGTTCGCCCGCGTCCGTGAGGTGGACGTCGAACTCGATGGCGTCACAACCGAGCCTCGCCGCCTCGCGGAAGCCGGTCAGCGAATTCTCGGCCCAGAGGTCGCGGGCCCCGCGGTGGCCTGTGATGGCAGTCATGTCAGTCTCCTTAAGGGATCAGCGGATAGTCGGGTCGAGCTTGTCGCGCAGCCAGTCGCCGACGAGCGAGATGGAAAGGGTGGTCAGCATGATCACCACGGCGGGCCCCAGCATGATCCAGGGGGCCGTGGTCAGATACTCGCGGCCAAAGCCGACCATGTTGCCAAGGCTGGTTTCCGGGGGCTGCACCCCGAGTCCGAGAAACGACAGGCCGGATTCCATCAAGATGATCTCGGGGAAGGTCAGCGTCATCGACACGATCAGGGTCGAGGCGACATTGGGCAGGATATGGTGCAGGTAGACCCGGCGTGGCGTGGCGCCAAGCTGGACCACTGCCGCCGCATAGCCCTGTGCGCCCGCCGAAATGGCAAGGCCCCGCGCGATGCGGGCGTAGCGCTCCCATCCGTAGAAGCCCATGAGGCAGACCAGCAGCCACATGGACGAGCCGAAGAAGGCCAGCACCGCAAGCGACATGATCAGGAAGGGCAGCGCGGCCTGGAAGTCGGCCAGCATCACCACGAAGTGCTCGACCACCCCGCGGAACTGCGCGGCGAGAAAGCCGAGCGTGGTGCCGAAGACCGCCGAGATGATCGTGGCGCCGAAGGCGATGACCAGCGAGACGCGCACCGACTGGATCAGTCGCGACAGCACATCGCGGCCCAGTTCGTCGGTGCCGAGCCAGTGCCCCGGCGTGCCCGGCGGCGAGAGCCGGGCGGAGAGGTCCATCTGGGTGATGTCGTAGGGCCGGACCCAGTTGGCGAAGAGGGCGCAGAGCACCATGAGCGCGAGCCAGAGCATCCCGAAGCCAACGGCGGGGGGGACCGAGGTAGCGGCGCGCAGGACGCCCCGGCGGCGGGTTGGTGTTTCGGAGGGGTTGGCAAAGGTCATCGTGACGCTCCTCTCAATGCGCGGGCTGCGCGCGCAGGCGCGGGTCGAGCCAGCCATAGAGCAGGTCGACCACGAGGTTGGACACCACCATGACCGCCGCGATCAGCAACAGGATGCACTGCACTACGGCAAGGTCGCGGTTCGAGACCGAGACGATCAGCAGCCGCCCGATGCCGGGCCAGCTGAAGATAGTCTCGACCACCACGGCTCCCGCGATCAGCGAGCCGACCATGAAGCCCACGATGGTGACGATCGGCACAGCGGCATTGGGGAGTGCATGGCCGCGCACCACGTCGCGCCATTTCACTCCCTTGGCAGAAGCGGTGCGGATGTAGGGCTGGCCCAGCACCTCGATCATCGCCGAGCGCGAGAAACGCGCGAGGATGCCGATGCCGCCGATGGAAATGGTGATGGCGGGTAGGATGGCGTGCTGCCAGGTCCCTATCCCGCCGGAGGGGAGCACCCCGAGGGTGACGGCGAAGATCAGCACGAGGACGAGCCCCATCACGAAGGAGGGGATGGTGAAGCCAAGGATGGCAAGGAAGATGACCCCACGATCCAACGCGCTGTCGCGGTGCAGGGCGGCGTAGATACCGGCGGGGATGCCGATCCCCAGCTTGAGCAGCAGGGCCGGGATGGTCAGTTGCAGGGTCGCAGGGATCCGCTCCATCACGAGGTCGATGGCGGGCGAGCGGTCCCGCATGGAGAGGCCGAAGTCGCCCGAGAAGATGGCGCCGAGGTAGGACAGGTATTGCTGCCAGAGCGGCGCATCGAGGCCCCATTGCTTGCGGAAGGCGTCGATCACGTTCTGCGGCACGTCGGGGCCCAACAATACCTCGGCCGGGTCGCCCGACATGCGCAGGACGACAAAGGCGAAGGTCATCACCGCCAGTATGGTGACGAGGGCGCGCAGGAGGCGGAGGGAAACAAAGCGGATCATCTGTCGCTCCTCAGGCGGCACGCGTGGCGCGGGCGCCGGTGACGTGGTGGCAGGCGGCGGTCTGGCCGGGCGCCACCGGGATCAGGTCGGGCACTTGCCCGCGGCAGATATCGGTCGCGCGGGCGCAACGGGGGTGAAAGGCACAGCCGCTGGGGCGACGGGCCGGGTTCGGCGGCTCGCCCTGCAGGATCACGCGGGAGTCGAGGGCGCGCCCCGGTTCCGGAACCGACGAGATCAGCGCCTGTGTGTAGGGATGCTGCGGGTTCGCGAAGAGCTCTTCCGAGGGCCCCTCCTCCACGATGCGGCCGAGGTACATCACCGCCACCCGGTCGCAGAGGTTGCGGACGACCTTCAGGTCGTGACTGATGAAGACCATGCTGAGACGGCCGTCGCCCTGCAACTCGCGCAGCAGGTTCACCACCTGCGCCTGGATCGACACGTCGAGCGCCGAGACCGGCTCGTCGCAGACCAGCAGGTCGGGATCGGTCGCCAGTGCCCGGGCGATCACCACGCGCTGCCGCTGCCCGCCCGAAAGTTCGTGCGGATAGCGGCCCGCCTGATCCGGGCGCAGCCCCACCGCGCGCATCAGTTCGGCCACCCGCGCTTCGCGTTGCTCTGGCGTGCCGACGCGGTGGATATCGAGCGGTTCGCGGATCTGGGTGGCGATGGTCAGGCGGCGGTCCAGCGCGGCCAGCGGATCCTGGTAGACCATCTGCATTCGAGCCCGCAACGCCCGCCAGGCCTGGGTTCCGGCCTCGGGCAGTTGCTGGCCGTCGAACTGCACGGTGCCGCCCTGCGCCGGATCGACGCCCAGCAGCAGGCGCCCGAGGGTGGACTTGCCCGACCCGCTCTCGCCGACGATGCCAAGCGTCTCGCCCCGGTTCACCCGCAGGCTGACGCCATCGACGGCGCGCACCGGCACGGCCTTGCCGAAGAGGCCCTTGCGGCCCGCGTAGACGCGGACGAGGTCGTTGGCTTCAAGCAGCGGGCTCATTGCAGCATTCCTTCGCGCCGAACCTCTCGCTCGACCTCTTCGCTGCCTTCCGGCAGCGGAAAGGCGCAGGCGAGCTTGCGCCCGTCCTTCTGCGCCAGCAGGTCCGGGCGCTCGCTCTGGCAGAAGCCGCGGGCGTGGGCGCACCTTGGTTGGAAGGCGCATCCCTTTGGCAGGTTGCGCGGATCGGGTACGGTGCCGGGGATCGGCACCAGCGGCGTGCGCGGCCCGTGCAGACGCGGGATCGCGTCAAACAGGCCACGGGTATAGGGATGGCGGGGGCGCTCGAACAGCAGCCCGACCGCGCCCTGCTCGACGATACGGCCCGCGTACATCACGCAGACCCGTTCGCAGACCTGCGCCACGGCACCGAGGTCATGGCTGATGAAGACGATGGCCATGTTCATCTCGGCCCGGAGGCGGGCAAGGAGATCGAGGATCTGGGCCTGGATCGTCGCGTCGAGCGCCGTTGTCGGCTCATCGGCGATCAACAGGTCGGGTTCGCCCGCCAGCGCCATCGCGATCATCAGCCGCTGACACTGGCCGCCCGAGAATTCGTGGGGATAGAGGGAGAAACGGCCCCGGGCGTCGGGGATGCCGACCATGTCCATGAGCCGCAGCGCCTCGCGCCGGGCGTCGTTCCCCGTGAGGCCGCGATGCAGCCGCAGCGCCTCGCACAGCTGCCGGCCGACCTTCAGTACCGGGTTCAGGGCCGAGGACGGATCCTGGAAGATCATCGCGATGCGCCCGCCCCGCACCTTTTCCAGCTTGGCCTGCGGCGCGCCGGATAGGTCGGTCTCGCCAAGGGTCACCGTTCCGCTGACCTTTGCCTTGGAGGGCAGCAGCCCCAGTGCCGCCAGCCAGGTCACCGACTTGCCGCAGCCGCTCTCGCCGACAAGGCCCAGCGCTTCGCCGGGTCTCACGTCCAGGTCGATGCCGTGAAGCACCGGTACCCCGTCGAAGGCGACCCGCAGGTCGCGGATCTCGACCAGGTTGGCCATGATCCCTCCTTTCTCGTCAATCTAACCGGCCAGGCGGAGGGCCCGGCCGAAACGGGAAATCCCCGGCGGGCACAGGGCCCGCCGGGGGAACTCGGTTCGGATGGCTCAGCCGTTGCTGGGCCAGTTCGAGGCGCGGAAGTCCATCGCGAAGGCCGGGGCGGCCTTCCAGCCGAGGGACGACTTCATACCGGTGAAGACGGCGTTCTGGTGCAGCACCTGATAGGCCGGGTCCTCGCGCTCCGCGATTTCCAGCATCCGGGCGATGGCTTTCTTGCGCTGCGCGCGGTCGGTCGAGGTTTCCATCACGATCGACAGGTCGTTCAACTCGGCGTTGGACCAGTCCTTCTTCTGCTGCATCTCGCCGTTCGGGCCGAACTGCACCACCATCGGGGTGATCGGGTCGTTGATGGTGTTCGAGGCCGACCAGTCGCGCACGCCCTTGACGCCCGCGGGGTCGTGAATCTGGCCCCAGTTCTCCTTCATCTCGATCTCGACGTTCAGGCCGACCTGCTTCCACATCTCGACCATGATCTGCCCGTTGGCAGTCTGGTTGGTGTAGTAGTTGTTGAGCAGGCGATAGGGGATCGCATCGCCCTTGTAGCCAGCCTGTTTCAGCAGGTCGCGGGCCAGTTCGGGGTTGTACTCGGGAACGGTCCAGCCCTCGATGAACATGTCCGAGCTGCGGAAGCTCTCGAACTGCAGACCGGCGGGGATGTTGGTCATCCCGCCCCAGAGCGCCTGCACGATGGCCTCGCGGTCGATGGCGTGGGTCATGGCGCGGCGGACCAGCGGGTCGGCCAGGATCTCGTTCTGGGTGTTGAAGACCGAGATGCGGTGGTTCCAGATGGTCGAGTTCTGCACCTCGAAACCGTCGACGCCCGAGACATTCTTGATCTGGTCCGGCGGCAGGTCGCAGGCAAAGTCATACTCGCCCGACAGCAGGCCGTTCACGCGGCTCGCCACTTCGGGCACTTCCACGAAGGTGATGCGTTCCAGCGGCGGACGGCCACCCCAGTAGTCGTCGAAGGCGCGCAGCGTCAGCGACACGTCGGGGCGATATTCCTCGACGTAGTAGGGGCCGGTGGTGACGGGCTTGGCCGCCCAATCGGCGTAGGTCGCCGCTTCGTCCCAGGCGCGGCGGTTCAGGATCTGGCTGCCACCGGCGTAGAGGCGGCCTTCCAGTGTCACATCCGGCGTCGCGTTGTGGAAGCGCACGGTGTACTTGTCGACGATCTCGACCCCGGCCAGCGAGGGCCACTTGCGGCGGCCGATTCCCGGCACGTTGGCGGGCAGGTCCTTGGCGGTTTCGGGCTTGTAGTCCTCGGCGAAGATGGTCTTGCCACCCGCCGGTTCGGTATCGCCGAACACGCGCTCGGGCGAGAAGGAGAAGGCCACGTCCTCGGCCGTCATCTCGTCGCCGTTGTGGAACCTGACGCCCTCGCGCAGTTTCAGCTCCAGCGTCTTGTCGTCGATGCGGTGCCAGTCGGTTGCGAGACCGGGAACGGGGCCCTGGTTGCCCATCCAGTCACGCAGGATCAGGCCTTCCCACAGGTTCGGGTAGAGCACGCGCTCACCCACGTTGGACTGTTCGTTCCACGGGTCGAGCGTGTTGTTGTTGGTGATCTTCTGAACGGCCACCACCACCGAGGGGCGGGCGCCCTGTGCGCGCAGGTAGCCGGGCAGCATCAGGCTGCTGGCGGTGGCGCCCATCAGGCCAAGCGCATGGCGTCGATTAAGTCGGATCATGTCTGTCTCCTCGTGGCCCGGGTCACTGTTTCTTGCGGGGGTGAACGCGCCGGGCTCTTTGGGTTGGAGGGTCAGGCCGCCCATCGCGACCGTCAACGAGGCCCTAAGAAGCCGGGTTTCATGACAGTTCGACGACGCTTTGATTACCGTTCGGCGAAATTTGGAGTTTCACTCCACATACCCACACAAAGGTGGAGTTTTGTAATCATCCTGTCACAAGAGAGACATAACCCGGGCGCCGGCGGTGCCGCTTTTCCCGGCACCGGAGGCCCTTGCGGGCACATCTTCGCAGAGGGCGATTCCCCATGCCACGGAGCTTTCCATGACGTCTCTTCCCGTACTCGGCGCGGCGATGCCGCTCGATACACTCGAAACCCACCGCGACTGGCTGATCGCCGACCAGCGCGACCTTGAACTGCAGGATTTCATCACCGCCGAGGTGCTGAACGGCGACTGGCAGCCGCTGGTCGCGCGGGCCCGCGCCCTGCTGGACGGCTACACCGGCCGCCTAGGCATCCACGGACCGTTCTGGGGCCTGACGCTGGACAACCCCGACCCCGAGATCCGCGCGATCGTGACCAAGCGCATGGAACAGGGCCTTGCCGTCTGCGAGGCGCTTGGCGCGACCCAGATGGTGATCCACAGCCCCTACACCACTTGGGATTACAACAACCTCGACATGCTGCCGAACGCGCGCCAGAAGCTGCTGGACAATGTGCATGCCACGCTGGACCCGGTGATCGCGCGGGCCGAAGGCGCCGGGGTTCAGATGGTGCTGGAAAACATCCAGGACAAGGATCCGGACGCCCGCTGCGCGCTTGCCCGCACCTTTGACAGCCCCTCGGTCAAGGTCTCCATCGACACTGGCCACGCGCACTACGCGCATGGTTCCACCGGGGCGCCGCCGGTCGACTACTACGTCCACCGCGCGGGCGACCTGCTGCACCACATCCACCTGCAGGACGCGGACGGCTACGCCGACCGGCACTGGGCAATCGGCAAGGGCACGGTGAACTGGCACGCGGTGTTTGCCGCGCTCGCGCCGCTGGGCGGCCAGCCGCGGCTGATCATGGAACTGCGCGACAAGGCGGGCATCCGTCCTTCGGCGGCTTACCTCGAGAGCCTCGGCCTCGCCCGCTGACACCAACCGGGGGCACGGTTGCGTGCCCTCACTCCCGACCGGGGCAACAAGACGAAAGGCCAAGGCCATGAGCACTCTCATCTGTTTCGACTGCGACGGCGTCCTCGTGGACAGCGAACCGCTGGCCGCACAGGCCGCGGCCGACCTGCTGTCCGAACTGGGCATCAACATGAGCTGGCAGGAGGCCAACGCCCTGTTCACCGGCAAGACCGCCGAGGCGGCTCACCAGACCGTGCGCGACACCTATGGAGTGAACCTGCCCGCGAGCTACCAGTCGAACTTCGAAGATCTTGTGCTGCGCCGGTTTCAGGACCGGTTGCAACCGGTCGACGGCATCGCCGGGGTGCTGGAGGCGCTCGACGCCCCGACCTGCGTGACCTCGAACAGCTCGCACCGCCGCGTGGCGCTCTCGCTCGGCGTGACCGGGCTGCTGCGGCATTTCGATACCCGTGTCTTCAGTGCCGAGGACGTCGACCACGGCAAGCCCGCACCTGACCTGTTCTTCCATGCCGCCCGCGCCCTCGGCGCCGACATCGGCAAGGCGATCGTGATCGACGACAGCGTGACAGGGATCACCGGGGCCGTCGCGGCCGGGGCCCGGGCCATCGGGTTTACCGCCGCCGGGCATATCCAACCGGGCCATGCCGAGCGCCTGCGCGCCGCCGGGGCTTCGGACATCGCTGCTTCGGCGCCTGAACTGCTCGAGCTGTTGCGCGCGGCCCTGTCGCAATCGACCGCCCCGGCTTGATCGGGACTGGCCCGGCCATGCTATGCTGCCCCGCACCATGCGCCCCGGCAGACCGCCGCCCCGCAGAGAGGAAGACCACATGCCGGATACCGTAGCGCTGACCCGGGATGTCCTGCGCGGCATCGAGGCCAGCCGGGGCGACCTGCCCGACGCCCTCGCCCGGATCGCCGACGTCATCCTCAGCGAACCGGAGGTGGCGGTGCGCGCCTCGATGTCGGAACTGGCCGAGCTGACCGGCAGCGGCGAGGCGAGCATCGTGCGGTTCTGCCGTCGGCTGGGGTTCGACGGCTACTCGTCGTTCAAGCTCTCCCTTGCATCCGATATCGCCTATCGCCACAGCGCCGAACCGCGCGGCACCGATCTTGCCGGACGGATCGCCGACGCGATCCGCGCGACCGTTGATGGCACTGCTGCCACCGACCTTGCCGAAGTTGCGAGGCGCATGGTGGAAGCGCGCCATGTCGATGTGTTCGGTGCGGGCGTTTCAGGCATCGTCGCCCAGATGTTCGCCTACCGCTTCTCACGCATCGGGCTGATCGCGCGGGGCTTCAGCGACTCCTTCATCGCCGAGGAGGTCATGGGCTCGCTCGACCGCCGATCTGTCTTCATGACGATCTCGGAGACCGGGCTCACCGCGCAGAACGGGCAGCTTCTGACCGCGGCGGGAGAACGGGGCGCCTACCGTGTCGCCATCTCGGGCCGCCGCATCGCGGACCTGTCGAAGCTCTGCGAGAAGGTGCTGATCGCCACGCCGCTGTCTCCTCTCCCCGAGCGCGGTGAGCTGGGACCATCGGTCGCCAAGATCGTGCTGTGCGAGTTGCTGAGCGATCAGGTGCAGGCCCTGCGCGGCGAGGGCTGACCCTGTGCCCCGAAATGACGAATGCCGACCCCAAGGGGCCGGCATCCTGAAGCCTGTCGTGCAACTGCATCAGGCGCGCGTTTTGCGGCGCAGGGCCACGACGCCACCAAAGGCACCCAGCAGCAGCAGGCCGCTGGCGGGCAGCGGAACGGTGGTCGGCGACACGATCTGGATCGAGCCGGTGCCGGCGCTGTAGGCCGTGTTGTTCAGACGTCCGGTGATAACGTAGGACCCGGCTTCGAGCAGCACCTCGAGCGAGGAGAAGGCATCGGAGCCGAAGGTGTAATCCGGATCGTTCGAGAAGGCGTAGCCGCCCACCGGGGTCGAAGTCGCGTAGTCGGTGGAGGTGCCGGAGCTGGCAACGGTGACCATATACATGTCGTTGTTGTCGCCGGTGTCGGTGACCTGCAGCAGCGCGGACTCGGTCAGGGTGAACTCGAAGGAGGTGTTCCAGGACGAGGTCTTGCCATAGCTCGCCGAAAAGCTGCTCCAGCCTCCATCGAGGGTAAGCGGCGCGGCATGGGCGGCGGCGGCCGAAACGGCAAGCGCGAGGGCGGAAACGAAGGTTTTGAATGTCATGGGAAAAGTCCATTGGTTACAGTGCGTAACCGGACGCTAGGAGCACGGGGTAACGGCAATTTAGCTTGTTAATGATGGTAATGTGAAACCTGCCGTCGCTCTGTTTCGGTGCAGCGGCCAATGTCATGCGCGCGTTACGCGCCGCCGGTTTCCACCATCGCGTTCAGCCGGGCCCGTGCCGCCTCCGGGTCGAAGGTCGCGCGCTCACCGATCAGGACGAGCTGGCAACCCGACCCGGCCTGTCCCGGTCGAGGGGCCATCGCCGCACGCTGGCCGACCAGTTGGAAGGTGAAAGCACCCTCGCGCCCGGCGAGTTGCAGGAACCCCTTGGCGCGCAACAGGCTCGGCGCCAGTGCCGTCATGGTGTCTTGAAAGGCTGGCAGTGAAACGGGCCCGTCAAGCTCCCATTCGAGGTGCACGAAGCGGTCGTCGCGAATGGGCGCCGTCGGCGCTGCCCTTTGGTTGCGCGGCTGGGCCAGCAGGGTCCGCAGCGGCAGCGGTTCGTTCGCGTCGTAGATGTGCCGCTTGCCCATTGCGCCCAGTTGAGCGGTCAGCGCGGTACGAGCGTCCGGCTCCAGCCCTTCGGCCTTGGCGAGGACCACAATGTCGGACTGGCTGAGTTGAGCGCGCCACAGTGCATCCTCCTTGCGGAGCTTTGCGTCGAGGGCATCGACCACGCAGACCACCGCTTCGAGACTGGCCTGCTGCCAGATCATCGGGTCCATCAGCGCCTGCATGATCCCGCCCGGGTCCGCCACGCCGCTGGCCTCGATCACGACGAGGTCGGGCGCGCTGCCGCTGCCCAGCACCTGTTTCAGGGTTCTGAGCAGGTCGCCTTGCAACGAGCAGCAGATGCAGCCGTTCTTCAGCCCGATCACTGAGTCGCTCGCGCTCTCCAGCAATGCGGCGTCGATGTTGATCGACCCGAAGTCGTTCACGATGGCGGCGATGCGCAGGCCGTGCCCGGCCTGCAGCATACCGTTGATCAGCGTGGTCTTGCCGGCCCCGAGGAAGCCGGTGACAAGGAGGACCGGAACGCTCACGCCGGGGTGCAGCGGATGGGCCGGCCCGGTGCCGCGTCGGGGTCGAGCGCGCCGTCGGAGATGACGGGAACGCCGTTGACCAGCAGGTGCCGCACGCCTTCGGAGGGACGGTTCATGGCGGTGAACTCGGCCCGGTCAGTGATTGTGTCGAAATCGAAGATCACGATATCCGCGTCACAGCCCTCCTGCAGGCGCACCTTGCGCTTGATCTGGGTCGCGCAGTTCTCGATCACCTTGCCGGGCAGGATGGTGCACTTGGCGATGGCTTCCATCAGCGGCACGATCTCGCGCTCACGCACGTACTCGCGCAGGAATTTGGTGAAGGTGCCCGAGGAGCGCGGGTGCGCCGAGAGGTGATCGGGCAGCGGCCAGTCCATGCCCTCGTAGATCGACCCGTCACTCTCCAGCCAGGGCATCGCGTCGGAGGCGATGGAGCCGCCGGGATAGGTGACGGACATGTCCAGCAGGCGGCGGTGGTCCTCGTTCACCTCGACGTCGAGGTAGTGCCACATGACGATATTGGTCGGGTTCTCCTCGCGGGCGCGGACGATGTCGTCGCGGTCCGCAAAGCGCTGGTGGTTGTGGACCAGCTCGATGTTGGAATAGTCGCTGCCGGTGCGCGCCTTGAAGTCCGGGTCCATGAAGAACCCCGCCGAGACCACGGTGGCACCTGTGCCGTAGGGATAGGCTTCTGTGGTGACGGGCAGGCCCTGTTCCTGCGCCTTCTCGACCAGGCCCACCACGTTCTCGATATCCATCAGCGAGGTCGAGTTCAGGTGGCAGATGTGCATATGCGCGCCGGTCGCCCCGGCAAGACCGATCAGCCGGACATAGCTGTCGACCGAGCTGCGCGGGTCGATGTTGGACATGTAGGCGATATGGGTGAAGGTCGGGGTGTTGTACTCGTAGGCCAGCGAGCAGACGCCGACCATTTCCTTCATGCCCGCGCCCGGCGCATAGCCGTTGGGAATGCCGATGCCGATGGCGCCTTCGTCCAGACCCTGCCGCACCAGCGCGCAAATCTCCTCGGTCTGCTCCAGCGTCGCCGCTTCGGTCGACCAGCTCATGTCATCCGAACCGCTGCCCATCTGGTCGATGGGATGAATGTCGGCGTTCAGTTCCAGCGCGCCCAGCGCCACCTTGCGGGCAAAGATCCAGGCCACCGCAGTACCGTAGTTCAGCGGGCGGGGCAGCTTGGCGTGACGGTCGTACCAGCCTGCCACTGGCAGGGCGCCGACCTCGAGTTCGAGGGTGGTGGTGATGCCGTCAAAGGCCTGCATCCGGTCGGCTGCGACGGACTGGCCGTGCGCGTGCAGGTCGATGAAGCCCGGCGCCACGATCAGGCCGGTCGCGTCGATCTCCCTTGCCGCGGCGCCTTCGACCTTGCCGATCTTCGCAATGGTGTCGCCCGACACCGCGAGATCGCAGACCTCGTCAAAGCCGGTCTCGGGGTCCATGACACGGCCGTTGCGGATGATGATGTCGTAGGTCTCGGCCATGTCAGGCGTCCTCTGAAAAGGGGTTCTCGATCTTGGGCCAGTAGGTCGGGGCCCGTTTGGTGTAGGGGATGATCGTGTAATCCGGGGTGATGGCGCCCGGCGTCGCGAGGTGGATCACCTCGGAGGCGATGGGGACAAAGCCGTCATAGAAATGCTGCGAAGACTTCACGACGACGATCTTCATCTTGGCCAGTTCCAACCCGAGGGTCTCGAACACCTCCGGGTGGAAGGTCTGGGTGCGGCGGGTGTTGACCACGATATGCACGCCGTCCGCCTCCAGCCAGACCGCATCGCCCAGTTTCATCTCGGCGGAGCCTAGATGCTGGATCGCGTCGTGGGAAATGCCCCTTACGGTGACAGTCAGGTCCACCGGATCGCCGGACATGCGCCCGATCTTGCCGCCCACACGCACCTCCATCTTCGCGCCGAGGCCCGCGTCGATGCACATGCCGGTCAGGACCGGATCCCAGAAGATACCGAAGGCGATGTCCTTCAGCCCCCGGTCCAGCGCCGCGCGCAGGACGAAAGTGCTGTCCGAGGGCGCGCCGCCCCCGGCGTTGTCGGCAAAGTCGGCAAGGACAACCGGCTGGGCGTTTGCCTCCACGGCGCGGTCCAGCCCGGTTTCGAGGTCGGGGAAGCTGCGCAACTGGTGCCGCATCTCCCAAAGCTCCTGCCCCAGCGCCTCGGCGCGGGCGGCGGCGAGGTCCGCGTCGCCATCGGTGATCACCAGCGTCCGGGTGCCCACGCGCGGGTTGTCGCCCCAGGGAAAGCCATGCGCCAGCGAGACCGAGAGGATGCCGCCCTGCCCCTCCATCGCCGACATGCGGTCGACGTAACCCCGGATCGGCTCGAACGGGGTGTGGTACATCGCCATCATGCGGCAGTCGTAGTCGCGCATCACCGGGTTGGTGCGCCCCGCAGCCGCATCGGCGCAGAGGGTGAACAGTTCGTCCGCCCGTTCGCTGACGTCGATATGCGGATATTCCTTGTAACAGATGATCGCGGTGGCCGACCCCAGCATCGCCTCGGTCAGGTGGCAATGCGGGTCGATCTCGAGCCCGACCTTGGCCTCGGGTCCCACGATCTGCCGGACGCGGGTCAGCATGTCGCCCTCGCAGTCGTCGTAGCCCTCGGCGATCATCGCGCCGTGCATCGACAGCAACACCACGTCCACCGGCATCGCAGCCGTCAGATCCGCGAGGATGTCGTCGCGCATGGTCTCGTAGACCTCGCGCACAGTCGGTCCGGCAGGCTGAGCGTAGGTCGAGAGACCCTCGACCACTTCCCAGCCCAGCGCCTCGGCGCGCTGGCGCCAGACGGTGACGGCCGCGGCATAGAGCCCGGCCCCGCCACGCGAAGCCTCCTTGGTGTGGAGGTGTTCCCTGAACCCGCTCCACCCGGTGGGGATGGGCGAGAAGGAATTGGTTTCGGTGGCCAGCGAGGCCATGAACAGTTTCATGCCGCGGTCTCCTTGTTGACGGGCGCGGGCCGGGTGTCCGGCGCGAAGAGCGTGGCGAGATCGGCCAGCGCGTGGATGACGATCAGGGCAAAGGCCAGGGGGATGGCGATGCCGAAGACCATCATCGGCACGTCCATCGTCTCGGCCTGCCGACCGGCCAGCCGGGCGAGGTAGCCCCGCGCCGGGTTGGCGCCGGGGCCGAAAATGCTGAACCACAGCACCGGGACCACGAAGCAGGCGACCCCGAAGGTGCGCAGCAGCCCCACGAGAATGCCGCGCGTGCCGGTGATCGCCAGCGCGTCCGGGAACAGGGTCGGGTCGGTCTTGAATCGGTAGGCGCAGGAGGCCCCCAGCAACCCGCCCCAGACCATCGAGAAGCGCGCCAGTTCCTCGGTCCATGCGGGAGGCTGGGCGAGGACGTAGCGGGCGACGACCTGCCAGCCCGCGGCGCCCAGCATGACCGCGACGGCAAGCACGGCCAGGATCAGGGCGAACCGGTTCAGCCAGTCCGACAGGGTGTTCAGAAATACGGCCGTCGCCCGCATGGTCTTATTGCCCCACTGCCGCGCGCCAGGCATCGAGTGCGCCCTCGGGCATCTCGACTGCCTCGTAGAGCGGCTGGGACGCCTCGCGGAACTTGGCGCGTTCCTCTTCCGAGAGCTCGATGACCTCGATGCCCGCCGCCTTCAGATCGTCGAGGATCTTGGCGCGGTTTGCGATGAAGTCGCGGTTGGCGTCATGCGCGGCCTTGGCGCCTGCATCGACCGTTGCGCGTTCCTCGTCCGAGAGCGACTGGTACCAGTCCTCGGAGGCGATGGCGATGCGGACCGAGGCCGACATCTTGGCGTTGGTGAAGTACTTGATGAAGGCGGTGTGGCCGAACATCAGCGGCACGAAGGGCGGGTTGATGTAGCCATCCGCCACGCCGGTCTGCAGGGCGTTCGGTACCTCGGACCACGACACGATGGTCCCCTTTGAGCCCCATGTCTCGAAGGTCTGGATCTGGAGCTCGTCCAGCGCGCGCATCCGCACGTTCTTCATGTCGTCGAAGGTGCGCACCGGCTTCTGCGTGGTGAAGATGCCCGAGGGCAACCCGAGATAGACGAGGTCGAGCACGCGCACGCCCTTGGGTGTGGTGCCCGCGTTGATCCGCTCCAGCATCCCGCCTTCGGAAAGGGCGCGGTCGAGTTCATCGGAGTCCTTGAAGAAGTAGGGCATCATCGAGCCGAAGATGGTGCCGTCGAGCGTGCCTGCCGACTTGGCGTCGGACATGGAGATTTCGAGCAGCCCCTGGCTCACCTGGTCGAGGCGTTCGGCCTCTTCGCCCAGCGCGTTGCGCTCGTACTCCTCGGCCTCCATCCCATGTGCCTTGAGGTATTCGCCGAAGGTATGCGCCCAGACGTAAGTGCCCGATTGCTCCATGTCGGCGGGCGTGTCGAGCGCGATCTTGACCTCGGCCGAGACCGGCAGCGCCAGCGTGGCGGCGATTGCCGTGGCGGTGAAGAATTTCATGAATGTCATTGTCTTACCTCTCCTGTTGATTGTTCTAGTGCCAAAGCCCCATGACGCGCGGCAGCCAGAGGCTGATCTCGGGCAGCGCGACGAGGATCGCGAGCACGACGATTTCCGCGATCACGAAGGGGATGACCGCGCGGGCGAGTGCCCAATAGCGGACCCCCGTCACGGTCGAGATGATCAGAAGGCATCCCCCCAGCGGTGGCGAGACGAGCCCGATGCTAAGGTTGAAGCAGATGACGATGCCGAGGTGCACCGGGTCGGCCCCGCCAGCTAGTGCCACCGGCGCCAGAAGCGGCACCAGTAGGGCGAGGGCCACGGTGACGTCCAGCACCATGCCCGCGATGATGAAGAGCACGTTCATCATCACGAGGTAACCCGCCGGGCCCAGCCCCATCCGGTCGACGAGCTCGGCCAGCGCCTGCGGGATGCGTTCGATCGCGGCAAGGTGACCGAGAGCCGAGACCGCGCAAAGGATCATGAAGATCGAGCCGGTCAGGACCGCCGTGCGGCTGAAGCTCTCGCGCAGGTCTTCCAGCGTGATGGGCGAGTAGAACCATGCCGCGACGACGGCCGCAAAGACGGCAACGGCGGCGGCTTCGGTCGGGGTCATCCAGCCCAGCACGATGCCGCCCACGATGATCAGCGGCAGGCAGAGCGCGGGCAGCGCGCCCAGAACCGCCGGGACCAGCGCCGGGGCCTCGCCCTTTTCGACGCGGGGGTGATCCTCGCGCCAGGCGTAGTAGCCGTTGACGAGGAACAGGGCGGCGGCCAGCACCAGCCCCGGCAGGATCCCTGCGACGAAGAGCGCGGCGACCGAGGTCTGCATCAGCGCGCCGTAGAAGATCAGGATGATAGAGGGCGGCACGATCGGCCCGATGATCGACGAGGCTGCGGTGACCGCGCCTGCGTATTCGTTGGTGTAACCGCGCTCGCGCATGGCCGGGACAAGGGTGTTCGACAGCGCGGCGGCGTCGGCGATGGCCGAGCCGGAGATACCGGCGAAGAACACGCTGGTCATGATGTTCACGTGCCCGAGCCCGCCCCGCAAGCGACCGACCATCGCCATCGAGAGGTCGATCAGCGCCTTGGTCACTCCGCCCCGGTTCATCAGTTCCCCCGCGAGGATGAAGAGCGGCATCGCCAGAAGCGAGAACACGCTGATCTGGGAAAAGACCTTTTGCGGGAGGATGGCTAGGTAGCGGCTGTTGTCGGTGGCCAGAAATGCCAGGACGGTGCTGCCCCCGATCACGTAGGCGAGGGCGAGACCGGCGGCGAGCAAAACCCCGGCGATGGCGGGAACGATCCAGATCATGCGGCTTCTCCGAAACGCTGTGGCGCGACATCCAAGGTCGTCAGGCCCTCGGCCGCGATGTCCTCCGGCACCTCCCGCCCGAGGGCGAGGGCCGCGGCGAGACGCGCCGCGGCGGGCGCGGTCTGGATGCCGTAACCGCCCTGCCCCGCCAGCCAGAAGAAGCCCGGAGCGGTCTGCGAGTACCCGATGACCGGCGCCTTGTCGGCGACGAAACTGCGCAGCCCGGCCCACTTGTTCTCGATCCGCCGGATGTCGAGGTCGAAGGCGGTCATGATCCGGTCGGCACAGATCGCGACGTCCAGCTCGTCGGGCTGCGCGTCGCAGGGCTCGGAGGGTGTCTCGTCGGCGGGTGAGATCAGCAGGCGGCCCGCGTCGGGCTTGAGGTAGAAGTTTTCCTCGATGTCGATGGTGATCGGCGCCTCGCGCGCGGCAAAGCCGTCGGGCTCGGCCACGACCATTGCCGTGCGGCGCAGCGGTTTAAGGCCGATGGTCTCGGCGCCTGCCAACTGACCGACGCGATCGGCCCATGCGCCCGCCGCATTGATCACGATGGGCGCTATGGCCCGGCCCTTGCGCGTCTCGACGATCCAGTTGCCGCCCGCGCGCTGCAGGCTTTCGACCTCGGCCCCCGTGAGCAGGGTGCCACCCCGGACCCGGAACTGGCGCAGGTAGCCCTGGTGCAGCCCGGCGACGTCGATGTCCTGCCCCTGGCGGTCCAGCATGCCCTGATCGGCATAGCCCTCGCGCAGCAGGGGTTGCCAGGCACCCAGTTCGGCGCCCGGCAGCCGCTCGATCTCTCCCTCGGGGGCCACGGCGTCGATCAGCGCGTCGAGGGCGTCGCTCTGGTCGGGCCGGGCGATCATCAGGATCGGGCGCGGCGACAGGAGGGGAGAAGGTGCAAAGCCGTCCGGCGGGCTGCCGTAGAAGGCGCGGGAGGCGCGGGTCAGGGCACGGATCGGAGCGGGGCCATAGCTCGGGGCAAAGACGGCGGCGGAGCGCCCGGTGGTGTGATACCCCGGCTGCGCCTCCATCTCGACAAGGACGACACGGGCCTCGCCTGCCAGTTCGGCGGCGACCGATGCCCCGGCCATCCCTGCCCCGATCACGATGACATCCGCACTGATGATCTCTGCCAAGCTTCCCGCGCCCCTTGTGACTGTACCTGCGATTCCGGCCCGGACCGGGCTGGCGACGATTTTCACGCTAAGAGGAAATTTTCTTATTGCAACGAAAATTTATCGGATACGAAAATTACTTCTCATTTGCGCGAGGCGTGTGTAAACTCGACGCAGCCAATTCTCCGGGAGCCGCCCCTCATATGACCACCTCTCAGGCGCTGGGTCAGCGCGTGCGCATGTTGCGCAAGACACGCCAGCTGACCCTACACGATCTCGCCCGGATCTCGGGTGTCGCGGTGTCCACCATTTCCAAGATCGAGAACGGGGCCCTGTCGCCGACGCTCGACAAGGTGTCACGGCTGGCCGAGGGCTTCGGGCTGTCCATCGGGCAGCTGATCGGGGATGAGGAAACAGAGAGCGACAGCCGCCCGCCCAACAGCCGGTTCATGAAGGTCGGCACCGGGGACGGCATCCAGATCGACACCGAGAACTACGAGTACAATTACCTGTGCTCGGATATCATGAACAAGCGGCTGATCCCGATCCGCGCCAGGATCAAGACCGGGTCACTGCAGAAGTTCGGCCCGCTTGAACGCCACGGCGGCGAAGAGTTCCTGATGGTGCTGGAAGGGGCAGTCGAGGTGCATACCGAGTTCTACGCCCCGGTGCGCCTGTCGAAGGGCGAAGGCGTCTACCTCGACAGTTCGATGGGCCACGCCTACCTGAACGTGGGCGAAACGGATGCCGAGGTAATCTGCATCTGCACCGAGTCGCAGCGCCCCGAACCCCGCTAGGGCCGGCGCGCTGCGGTCATGGCGCGGTCTCAGACGCCGCCAAGATAGCTCTCGAAGACGCGTTCGTCGGACTTCAGGACATCGGAGCGCCCCTCCACCGCGACTTCGCCGGATTCCAGAACATAGCCGTAGTCGGAGCTTTCCAGCGCCGCGAGAGCGTTCTGTTCGACCAGCAGGATCGACACGCCGTCCTCGCGCAGGCCCCGCACGATGGCGAGGATCTCGTCGACGATCAGCGGCGCGAGGCCGAGGCTTGGTTCGTCCAGCATCAATACCCGGGGCCGGGACATCAGTGCGCGCCCAAGCGCGAGCATCTGGCGCTCGCCCCCCGAAAGCGTCTCGGCACGCTGGGTGCGCCGCTCGGCCAGCCTCGGGAACCGGGCATAGACCAGTTCAAGCTGGCGACGCCTGTCGGCCTTTGACTCGCGGCGGACGTATGCGCCCAGCTGGAGGTTGTCGAGCACGCTCATCTCGCCGAAGAGTTCGCGGGTTTCGGGAACGAGGCAGAGGCCGCGCTCCACCCTGTCCTCGACACCGAGCCGCCCGATCTCCTGCCCGTCGAACAGAATCCGCCCCTGCGAGGGCAGCAGACCGATGGCCGCCGACAGCAGCGTGCTCTTGCCCGCGCCGTTGGGTCCGATGACCGAGACGATCTGCCCGGCATCAAGGTGCAGCGAAACGCCGTGGACCGCTTCGACCTTGCCGTAGCAGACGTGCAGGTCCTCGATGGCAAGAAGGGCCGTCATGCCGCGTCTCCCAGGTAGGCGGCGCGCACGCCCTTGTCGGCCCGTGCCTCCTGCGGCGCTCCGTCGAACAGCTTGGTGCCGAAGTTCATCACCACCAGCCGGTCGACCAGCTTCATTACGAAATCCATGTCGTGTTCCACGATCATGATGGTCACCCCTTCCTCGCGCAGCCGCCGCAGCAGCTCGGCCAGCGCTGTCTTTTCCGGCTTGCGCAGACCGGCTGCCGGTTCGTCGAGGATCAGCAGCAGCGGGTCCGAGGCCAGCGCCCGCGCGATCTCGATCAGGCGCTGGGTGCCGAGCGGCATGCTCCCCGCGGCTTCCAGTTCCTGCCCGGTGAGACCGATCCGAGCGATCTGCCTGCGGGCCTCGTCGTAGATCCGGCGCTCCTCCTCGCGGTCGAGCGCCAGCCCGCCGCGCAGCATCCCGCATCGGCCACGGGCATGGGCCCCCAGCGCCACGTTGTCGAGGACGCTCATGTTGGGCCGCAGCTTGACGTGCTGAAAGGTGCGCCCCATGCCCATGAGCGCAATCTCGCGCTGGGAGCGGCGGGTGATGTCCTCGCCGAGGAACTCCACACGGCCAGCGGTGAGGCCGAGCGTGCCGGTGATCAGGTTGAACATGGTCGACTTGCCCGCGCCGTTCGGACCGATCAGCCCGACCATCTCGCCCGCACGGACCTCGAAGCCGACTTCGTTGACGGCGACGAGCCCCTTGAAACGCTTGACCACGGCATCGACGCTCAGCAGTGCGGCGCCCTTCGTCGGCATGGTGCGCCGTTCCAGAGGTTCCGACGCCGGCTCGGTGCTTGCGGCGGCCGGCGAGACCGGTCGGCGCGGCAGCACGCGGCTGACCAGCGAAAGAACACCGCCCCGCGCATTCTGGAGCAGCAGGATGAAGAGCGCGGCGAAGACCACCGCCTGGATCTGTGCTGCATGTTGCGAGACCAGCGGCAGCACGTCCTGCAGCACGTTCTTGAGCGCCAGCACGATGGTCGCCCCGGCGACCGCGCCCACCAGCTGCCCCATGCCGCCAACGACCATCATGAACATGTAGTCGATGCCCGCGTGCAGCGAGAAAGGCGCGGGACTGACGAAGCGGTTCACATGGGCATAGAGCCAGCCCGAGAGTGCGGCCAGCACGGCCGAGAAGACGAAGAGCATCAGCCGGACGTGGAACGAGTTGGCCCCGACGCTCGACAGCAGGACATCGCCGCCGCGCACCGCGCGGATCGCCCGGCCCATGCGCGAGTTCAGCAGGTGATGACAGAACAGCCCTACGAGCCCCACCATAATCCAGACCACGTAAAAGGCGGCCTCGGCGCTCATCAGGTCACGGCCCGCGACGGAGAGCGGCGCGATGTCAGAGATGCCGGAGTGACGGCCCAGCATGGTGAGGTTGCCGAAGAGCAGCGGGACCGACAGCCCCCATGCGATGGTGCTGAGCGGCAGGTAGTGCCCGCCCAGTCGCAGGGTAAGGGCCCCGATCAGCACCGCGCAGAGCGCCGTGACCGCCAGCGCGCAGGGCAGCGCCAGCCAGGGCGAGAGCGCGAACTGGGTGTTCAGCCAGGCGGTCGCATAGGCGGCGATACCGACAAAGGCGGCGTGTCCGAAGGAGGTGATCCCGGCCACGCCCGACAGCAGCACCAGACCAAGCACCACGAGGGTCGCCATGCCGATGTCGTTGAACAGGGAAACCGTGAAGCTGCCGAACAGCAGCGGTACCGAGGCGAGCGCGGCCATGACGACCAGCAGGCCAAGCCGGCGCTTGAGGGTCGAGGTCATGCTCATACTTCCTCTTCTTCGACGTCATCATCGGAATGATGCGAGAAATGCGAACGGATCATCAGGGCGGGGATCAGCAGCGAGAAGACGATCACGTCCTTCAGGGCGCCGTCCCAGAACGAGGCGAAACTTTCGAGCATCCCCACCGCGAGCGCACCAAGCGCCGTCAGGGGATAGCTGCTGAGCCCGCCGATGATGGCGGCGACAAAGGCCTTGAGGCCGATGATCAGGCCGGAGTCGTAATACATGGTCGTCGACGGGGCGATCAGGATGCCCACGAAGCCCGCCAGCAGCGAGACCGCGCAGTAGGTGAGCGCCGCGGTCGAGGCCGGGCGGATGCCGACCAGTTGCGCACCGGTCCGGTTGACCGCGGTCGCCCGCAGGGCCTTGCCCACCAGCGTCCGTTCGAAGGCGAGGAAGAACAGGCCCGCCAGCACGGCGGCCGCGCCGACCATCAGCAGAACCTGCGCACTGACGAGGAACCCCGGCGCCAGCTCGACCGCGCCGCGCATCAGCGGCTGGGTGCGGAAGCCCTCGGGGCCGAAGAACAGCAGGCCGAGGCCCGACATCAGGAAGTGCATCACCAGCGAGGCGATCAGCAGAACCAGCGTCGACGCATGGGCGATGGGGTGGAAGACCAGCCGCGCCATCAGCGGAACGATGGGGAGCACAAGGGCAAGAGTCAGTGCGATGTCGACCAGTGGCGGCAATTCCTGTCCGGCGAGCAGTTGCGCGGGAACGCAGGCCAGCAGCGGCAGCCCCAGCCATGTGCCGAGCGCAGCGGGCACCTTTGCGACGCGGCCGTGCCTCAGATGCGCGACCACCTCCTTGACCGCGGTGATCGCGGCAAGGACGGCGACCAGCGCGATCGTCGGCGGCCAGCGCCCGGCCTCGAGGTAGGCCAGCGTCAGCGCGCTGAACACCGCGATGTCGCCGAAGGGGACGAAGATTACCCGCGTCACCGAGAACACGAGGACGAGGCCCAGCCCCGCGAGAAGGTAGATCGCGGCCCCCGCGACCCCGTCCACCGATAGAATGAGGGCTATATCCCAGGTCAATGCAGCGTCTCCCTGCCCGGATCGGGCCCGGACCAAAGCCCGGGCCCGTCCGATTCACTTCTTCAGAACCCAGTTGCCGTTTTCGAGCGTCACCATGACCGCCGCGCGGTCATCGGCCCCGTAGGGATCGCCGAGGTGGAAGCTGAGCACGCCATGGGTGACCGGGAGGTCCTTGGTCGCGAAGATCGCATCGCGCAGGGCGATCCGGAATTCCGGCGTGCCGGGTTCGATCGAAGGATCGACGCGCGAGACCGCGTTGGCGATGACCTTCCATGCATCGAAAGCATAGGCCGAGAAGGCGTCGGACGGCGCTTCGCCGTTGGCAGCGGTAAAGGCCGCGCTGAATTCTTCCGCCGCCTTCTTGCTCGGGTGATCATCGGGCAACTGGTCTGCCACCACGACCGGGCCGGTCGGCGCAAGCAGCCCCTCGGCGCTGGCGCCAGCGACGCGGATGAAGTCCGGGTTGATGATCCCGTGGGTGCCGTAGATCGCGCCCTGGTAGCCGCGCTCGGACAGCGCGAGGTAGGGCAGCGCGCCCGGGGTTCCGGCGGTGCCGGTCACCACGGCATCGGGACGCGCCGCGATCACCTTCAGCGCCTGGCCAGTGACCGAGGTGTCGGAGCGGGCATAGCGCTCGTCCGTCACCACTTCGATCCCGGCGCGGTCGGCTGCGGCCTTGAGCGTGTTGTAGGCGAGATCGCCCCAGGAGTCGGAGAAGCCGATGTAGCCCACGGTCTTGACGCCTGCCGCCGACATGTCCTCGACGATCTTGTCCAGCATCAGCGAGGCGGGCTGGGCGGTGGTCACCGACCAGTTGGCCTTTTCGTCCGACAGGAACAGCGGGGTGAAGGAGACCAGCGGCAGTTGCGCCTCGCTGGCGATCGAGGCCAGCGCCATCGCGCCCGGGACGCCGCCGGTGCCGACCAGCACGTCGACCTTGTCCTCGTCGATCAGCTTGCGCGCGTTCCGGGCCGATTGCGACGGGTCGGAGGCGTCATCGAGCTGGATGAATTCGAGGGTGTGGCCATTGACTTCGGAGACATAGGCGTGACCGGCGGCCATGCCCTTGGCGAAAGGTACCCCCTGCGAGGCGATGGGGCCCGAGAGCGGGGTGATGAAACCGATCTTGACGTCACCGGCCATGCCCGCCTGGGCCTGGATCAGGATGGCGGCCGCGGCGACGGCCGCGCCCGCGAGGATCGACTTGAGCTGTTGGTACTTCATTTTTTCGTTCCCTGTTGCTTGGTGCTTTTGGTGATTGTTCCGGTCCGGGGTCAGGCGCGCCCGCCCCGGTCCAGCTGCCTGTCGAGCCAGGCGAGGCACTGGTCGGCGCGGTTGGACGGCCAGTGCAGGACAACCCGCGTATTGTCGCGGTCGAGTTCGACCCGGATGGTGTCGGTGCCATTGAAACGGCGGCAGAGCCCGGCCCAGAAGCCGCTATCCGGCATCTCTTGTGCAGTCGGCACCGCCGGTTCGGCCCGGGGTGCGGTTTCGACTGGCGCAGCGTTCGGTGTCGCTGCGATGGCCAGTGCGGCCTGCTCGGGTTCCGCCGCCCCGGTTCCGTCCAGCTCGGTCTGAAGACTCTCGCAGAACTGCTCCCACATGCGTTCCGCCTTGGTCCGCATCGGGTTCAGCCCCAAGGTGCCGAGACGGCCGAGGACCGTTGCCTTGGCGGTGACCCGCAGTTCGGTTCCGCCGCCGTCAGCCGGAGTCAGGAACATCTCGCTCACGCTCTTGACCGAGCTGCCAACGGAATTGTCTTCGCCCATGGTCTCGCAGCGCAGGTAGCTTGGCGCGGTCATCTCGGTGATGACCGTGCGCACGTCGAACTTGGCGCTGATGAAGGCGATCTTGACCTGTATCCGCGCGCGGTACTCGGTGTCGCTCAGCACTTCGACCGACTTCATGCCGGGGACGCAGCGCGCCATCCGTTCCGGGTTCAGCAGGATTGACCAGAGCTGGTCGGCGGTGGCGTCGAAGCTGCGCGAGAGTTCAAGCTCCATGACCGGCCTCCGCAGTGCTGCGGATCGCGTCGACGATCCCCTGGTAGCCGGTGCAGCGGCAGAGGTTGCCCGACAGGCCCTCGCGGATCTCGGCATCGTCCGGGTTCGGATTGCGTTTCAGCAGGTCGACCGCCGCCATCAGGAAGCCCGGCGTGCAATAGCCGCACTGCAGGCCGCCCTTCTCCATGAACTGCTGTTGCAGCGGATGGAGTGCGCCGACCCGACCCAGCCCCTCGACGGTGGTGATCTCGCGCCCGTTCATCTGAACCGCGAGGCTCAGGCAGGATTTCACCACGTCGCCGTCCACCAGCACCGAGCAGGCACCGCAGACGCCGGTTTCGCAGCCGCGCTTGGTCCCGGTGAGCGCGAGATCGTCGCGCAGGAACTCCGAGAGCAGGCGGTTGGATGGCACATCGGCCTCCACGCGTTCGCCGTTCACGACAAGGGATAGTTTGTGTCCGCTCATGCAGCCGTTTCCTTCCAGTCCAGTCCTGCGGCCTCTGCCACGATCCGGCGCGTTGCCGCGCGCACTACCTGCCGGCGGAAGGCGGCATCGCCCCGGCCGTCGGAGATGGGCGCCAGTTCCTCGGCGACGAGGCTTGCCGCCTCTGCCGCCACGTCCAGCGTGATCGCCCGGCCCGCGAGGTAGGCTTCGGCGCGCGTCATGCTCTGGGGCGAAGGTGTCGCCGCACCCACCACGAGGCGCACCTCGTCCCACGCCGATCCGACGCGCCGCGCGGTCAGCGCCACATTGGCGACGGGGCGATGTTCGGCCGCCGTACGCAGGTGGCGCCGGTAGTGCCCCAGCCGCTGCGGGTCCGGCGGCGGCAGCAAAATCCCGGTGAGGATCTCACCCGGTTCCAGCGCCGTGGTGAAGAAGTCGACCGAGAAGGTGCGCATGGGGATGCGACGTTCGCCGTCCGGCCCCGCGATGGTTACCTCGGCCCCCATCGCGATCAGGCAGGATGGCGGATCGGTGGCCGGGTCCGCGTAACAGAGATTGCCGCCGATTGTGGCCTGGTTGCGGACCTGCGGGTTTGCCAGCCCTGCCGCTACCCCGGCGAGCATGGGGTAGTGCTGTTGCACCAACTCGGAGCGCGCGACGTCGCCGTGACGGGCGAGCGCGCCGATGCGCAGCCCGCCGGCCGGCGTCCAGCCGATGGTGCGCAGATCGTGAAGACGGCCCAGAGAGACGACGATCTCGGGCACCATCATGCGCTGGCGCATGGCCAGCAGCAGTGCGGTTCCCCCGGCAAAGACACAGGCGTCATCCTCGTGCGTGGCGAGCAGCCGGAGCGCCTCGGCCAGCGTCGTGGGCTCCATGAATTCGAAACTATGCATGGGGCTGCTCCTTCGCGGCGAGAGCCGCGAGAATCTTCTCGGGCGTGATCGGCAGATCGGTGATGCGAACCCCGATGGCGTCGTAAACGGCGTTGGCGATGGCCGGGGCCCCCGGCAGGATCGCCGTCTCGCTGGCGCCCTTGGCGCCGAGCGGGCCGTTCGGCTCGTCGGTTTCGACGATATCGCTGTGCATCGTCGGGACCGCTTCGGCCGTGGGCATGGTGTAATCGGCGAGATTGCCGTTCATTACCCGCCCGCCTTCCATCTGAAGCTCTTCGTAAAGCGTCCAGCCGACTGCCTGCACCGCCGCACCGGCAGACTGCCCGTGCACCGTGAGCGGGTTGATGGCCTTGCCGCAGTCGTCCGACAGATAGGTCTCGACCACCCGCACCTGCCCGGTTTCCGTGTCGACCTCGACCTCCAGCGCCTGCGCGGCAAAGGAATAGGCCGGGGCGATGTTGCCGTAGTGCTCCTTGTTCATCATCACGGTCTTCGGATCGTGGGTGTGCCGCACGAGGATGCCTTCGCCGCCATGCCGGAAGATGTGGTAACGGCAGATCTCGGGGAGCGGTGCGAAGAGGTTGGGGTTCTTGCCGGAGTGGACCACGCCATCGGCAATGGTCAGGTCGGCGGCCTCGCAGCCGAGTTTCTGCGCCGCCGCCTCGAGGATCTGGCTGCGCGCCTGCCGCGCCGCGCCCAGCATCGCGTTGCCCGCGTTGATCGTCACGCGCGAGGCGAGGGAGCCGAGGCAATAGGGCGAGTTGTCAGTGTCGGGGGCCTGCACGGTCACATGCGAGACGGGGATGCCGAGCTCCTGCGCGCAGATCTGCGTCAGCATGGTGTTGGCGCCCTGCCCCATGTCGGACTCAGCGGTGAGGATCACCACGCGTCCGTCCTCGTTGACCTTGAGCACGACGGTCGAGCCATCCCAGTTGCCCATCGTCCGGTTGCCGCTGACGTGCATCACCGCCGCCATGCCGACCCCGCGCCGCAGCACGCCACAGCGCGTGTTGCGCGCGCGCCGGGCGGTCCAGTCCAGCGCGGTGCTGACCTGGTCGAGGCATTCGGGCAAGCCGCAGCTGCCGATCTCCCAGCCGTGCACGCTGAGGTCGCCGGTGCGGATCGCGTTCCTGCGGTGCAGGTCGAACGGATCCATGCCCAGCATGTCGGCCATCGTCGACATGTGGCTGTTCAGGGCAAAGCTCATCTGGGTGCCGCCGAACCCGCGGAAGGCGCCGCGCGGCATGGTGTGCGTGTGGATCATCCGGGCGTGGCTGCGTACGTTTTCGAGCCGCTGCATGTTGTCGCTGCGCATGGCCGTAACCAGCATCACCTCGGGCGAGAGCCCGGCATAGGCGCCGCATTCCGCCTCGATGGTCACGTCCTTTGCGGTGATCGTGCCGTCGCGGGTCATGCCCATCTTCAGCCGGATGCGCATCGGGACGCTGAAGCAACCTGACTGGATGTCGTCGAGACGGCTGAGGTTCAGCCGGACCGGCCGGTCGACCTTGGTTGCAAGGAAGGCGGCGATCACGCTGGAGCGTTCCTCGACGATCTTGGCGCCGAAGCCGCCGCCGACCGTCGCCTGGATCACCCGGATGGAGGAAATCGGGCGGTCCAGCGCCTCGGCCAGACGTTGCCGCGCAAGGAAGACCGACTGGGTCGAGGTCCAGACCGTGAGCCTGCCGTTGCCATCGGTGGCGGCCACGGTGGCCATCGGCTCCATGTAGCCCGGATATTGCGAGTGGGTGGTGTAGACCTCTTCGTGCACGATATCTGCCGCGGCAAAACCTGCCTCGACATCCCCGCGCGCGATGTTGATCTCGTCGACGACATTGCCCTCGGGGTGCACCGGAACGGCGCCTTCGGACAGCGCCGCGTCGATGTCGAGCACCGCGGGCAGTTCCTCGTATTCGATCCGGATAAGTTCGAGCGCGTCCTGGGCAACGGCCTCGGTGGTGGCGACGACCGCCGCCACCTCTTCGCCCACGAAACGGACAAGACCGCAGGCCAGCACATTCTGCTGCTTGTGATGCACGCCCCAGCGGCGGCGCGGCACGTCGTCGCCGGTGACCACGACCTTGACACCCGGCAGCGCCTCGGCGGCGGAGGTGTCGATGGAGAGAATGCGCGCGTGGGCATGTGGGCTGCGCAACAGCTTGGCGTGGAGCATGCCGGCCATCTTGATATCGCCCGCATAGACCGCCCGGCCCTGCACCTTTTCCTGCGCCGACACCTGCGGCATCGGCTGCCCGACAACGGATACGGTCATTCTTCTCCCTCACCTGGCTCGACCGTCCGATGCCCGGTCCGCAAGGGGTTGCGGAGGCGTCGCGTCAAGATGTTGATTGATCAACTTTAGGGAAGGCTACTCCAGCCGAAATTGACTCGTCAACAAATTTATTGATCCGTCAACATCTAGGATTTTCTCAGCGAAAACCTTATGGTTGCGGCCAAGTCAGCCGAGGCGCATCAGGTGCAGGCAGAAAAAGCAGACAGGACGACCGGCCCATGAGCACATCGGAAACCGCAGCGCATTGTCCCTGGTCGACGCTCGATTCGAGTGGCGACGGGCTGAACGTGCACGACTTCATCACCACGCGGCTGAGCGCGCTGATGTCAAACCTGCGGCGGCAGGTGACGATGCCCTATGCCAGCGACTACGGGCTTTCGATCGCGGAATGGCGCGTGCTGTCGCTGATTGCGCATGCGGGCACCCTGCCCTTCGGCGATCTGGTGGTGCAGTCGACCTCGGACAAGGCGCTGGTCAGCCGGACGATCCGCAAGCTGGAAGAACGCAACCTCATCGAGATCCGCCCCGAGAGCGAGACCGCGAAGAAGCGCATCGCCTGCTCGATCGCGCCGGCCGGGCAGGCCATCTACGACGAGGCCATCGTCTATGCCCGCAGGCGGCAGGCCGAGATCATCTGCGCCCTCTCCCGCGAGGAACGGGAGGGGCTATTCTCGACCATCGAGAAGCTTCAGAAGGTGCTGGAGAGCGAACAGGGCTGACGCCCTGTCCGGCAGCTGTGGCCGGTGGCTCAGGCCACCAGCAGCGACATCAGGCGCTTGGTGTCCATCGCGCGGCAGGTGCCCTTGGCGGGCCGCGCCAGAGGCACGTCCTCGGCGGCGCAGAGCGCGTTCAGCACTGCTTCGTCCACCGCCTCGACCGCGGCCATGTAGACCGGATCGAGCCGTTCGTCGTTCAGGCAGGTCATCTGGCGCCACGCGCCCGAAAGCTGCGGCAGGGGCATCTCGTTGGCGGTCGAGAAGGCGAGGAAGATGTCGCCCGAGTTGTTGCCGCCGGGTGTACCGCCCCGTCCGATGCCGATGGCCGCGCGGCGGGCCAGCCGTTCGAGCTGACCGGGCAGCAACGGCAGATCGGTGGCGAGGATCACGATGATCGAGCCCCGCTCGGTGACCATGTCGAGAATGCGATGCTCGGCCATCGTCTCGCCCACGCGCTGCCCCGCGACGGTGAGCCAGGGCCGCAGACCGTGGTTCGCCTGCACCAGCGCGCCGAGGGTGAAGGACTGTCCTTCGATCTCGAGCTGGCGCGAAGAGGTGCCGGTGCCGCCCTTGTACTCGTAGCAGATCATGCCAGCGCCGCCGCCCGCGTTGCCCTCGCGCACCGGGCCGGGCCGCGCGTCGTTCAGCGCCGCCCGCGCATGGGCCTCGGTCACATGCAGGCCGTTGATATCGTTCAGGACACCGTCATAGGTCTCGGCCACCACCGGCATCGCCCAGAGGTGGTTGTCCTCCCATGTCGCGCCATATGTCTCGACCATCCAGCGGACCGCCGCCGTATGACAGGGCCCGATGGCATGGGAGTTGGAGATCATGATCGGACCGGCCAGCCAGCCGCCGTCCCGCACCCAGTGGCTGCCGGTCATCTCGCCGTTGCCATTCAGGCTGTACTGCCCGGCCCAGACCGGTTTGGGCTCCGGGTCGCGCCCGCGCGGCAGGATGGCGGTGACGCCCGTCTGCACCTGGATGCCGCGCGTCGCCAGTGCCGGATCGCGCGAGGACAGCAGCTCCATGGCCCCAACTTCGACCCCCGGAACGTCGGTGATGGCGTTCAGCGCCCCGGGCGTGCCGGGCAGCGGCACACCCAGTTCGCGGGCGCGCGGTTTGATCTTGTGGGTCATTTCTGTCGTCTCGATCTGAAGTAGAGGCCGATGGCCGCGATCACGAGGGTGAACAGCAGCATCAGGGTCGCGATGGCGTTGATCTCGGGTTTGATGCCCCGGCGGAGCATCCCCCAGATGTGGATGGGCAGCGTGGTGTTGCCGGTCCCGGCGATGAAATAGGTGATGACGAGGTCGTCCATCGAGATGATGAACGACAGCAGCCAGCCGCCGAGGATGCCGGGCGCGATGCCTGGCAGGGTCACCTTGCGGAACGTCTGCGCCGGGGTGGCCCCAAGGTCGGCCGAGGCCTCCTCGACGCTGGTGTCGAATTCGGCCAGCCGGGCCGAGACGGTGACGAAGACATAGGAGATCAGGAAGGTCGACTGCCCGATGATGATGGTCAGCAGCGAGAGGTTCATCCCGATGGTGATGAAGAAGATCAGCAGCGCGATGCCCAGCACGATGTCGGGCATGATCATCGGGACCATCATCATGGTCCGGTAGAACCCCGCCAGCCGGAAGCGGTAGCGCGCCACCGCCAGTGCCAGCGCGGTGCCGAAGACGGTCGAAAAGGCCGAGGTCGAGAAGGCGACGATAAGGCTGGTGCGGACCGCGGCATAGAGCTGGTCGGTGCTGTCGACGTAGGTCGCGCTCTGGGTGATCGAGGTCTCCATCCCGAAGATCTGGCGGTACCAGTCCAGCGTGAAACCGTCCCAGATCATCATGTTCAGCGTGTTGGCGTTGAACGAGTAGATCACCACCAGAAGGATGGGCGCATAGATGAAGACGAAGAACAGCAGGCCATAGAGGCTGAGAAGGCGGCGCAGCATCAGGAGGCCTCCTCGCGCCGGGCCAGCCGCAGCTGGACCACCAGCAGGACCAGAACCGCCGTCATCACCAGCATGGCCAGCGCCGAGCCGAAGGGCCAGTTGCGGGCCGAGAGGAACTGCTGCTCGATCAGGTTGCCGATCATCAGCACCTTGGCGCCGCCGAGGACCGAGGGAACGATGAAGTTCCCGAGCGCCGGGATGAAGGTGATGATCCCACCCCCGATGATGCCCGGCATGGTCGCGGGCAGCACCACCTTGCGGAAGGTCTGGAACCGCGTGGCGCCAAGGTCGGAAGATGCTTCCAACTGGGCCACGTCCAGTTTCTCGATGGAGGCATAGAGCGGCAGGAACATGAAGGGGATGAAGACATAGGTCATGCCGAGGATGACCGCGAAGTCGGAATAGAGGAACTCGATGGGTTCGGAGGTGAGGCCGATCCCCATCAGGCCCTGGTTCAGGACACCGGTGGGGCGCAGGATCAGGACCCACGCAAAGAGCCGCACGATCAGGCTGACGAAGAAGGGCAGCGTCACGAGGAAGATGGCAAAGTCGCGTCGCCCCGGGCTCATCCGGCTGATCCAAAAGGCCGCCGGGTAGCTGACCAGCAGGCTGGTCACGACGGTCAGCGCGGCAAGGCGGAGCGAGCGCAGGAAGATCGAGAGGAAGACCGGGTCGAACTTTTCGTAGCGCGTATTGGCCCAGCCGAGGATGCGGCCGTAGTTCAGATGTGAGAACTGCCATTCGACCCCGCCGTAAAGGCCGGGCGTCAGGAAGCTATAGACCAGCATGATGAGCAGTGGGCAGAGAAAGAAGAACAGCAGGAAGACGGTCGGCGCCCCGAGCAGCCCGACGAGTTGCAGCAGCTTGCGCCGCGCCAGCGTCATGGCGCCACCTCGTCGATCAGGTGCAGATCGTCGGCGGGCGCGTGAAGGGTAAGTTCCGCGCCGAGATCCAGCGGCGTGCTGCCCGAGCGCAGCAGCGCGTGGAGGGTGCCGAAGGCCGGGGTCTCCAGCGCGACCTGGTGGTCCTTGCCGGTGTAATAGGTCTCGCGGATCACGCCGGTGAAGCTGAGCGCCGGACCTTGCGGGCGTGCGAGGCCCAGCGCCTCGGGGCGCAGGAGAAGGGTGGCGGCACCGGCGGGTCGCGCGGCGGCGAACCCCTGCCCGTCGCCGATACGCGCGGACTGGCCATCGAGCGCTACGGGCAGCAGGTTGCTCTCGCCGAGGAAGTCGGCGGTGAACAGGTTGGCCGGGCTCTGGTAGAGCTGGGACGGCGCGCCGATCTGCTGGATCTGCCCATGTGCCAGCACCGCGATGCGGTCGGACATGGTCAGCGCCTCTTCCTGATCGTGGGTCACGAAGACGAAACCGATGCCAAGCTCGCGCTGCAGCGCCTTCAATTCCTGCTGCATCTTCTGGCGCAGGTTCTTGTCCAGTGCCGAGAGCGGTTCGTCGAGCAGCAGCAGCTTGGGTTTGCCCGCCAGCGCCCGCGCCAGAGCGACGCGCTGCTGCTGGCCGCCCGAGAGCTGCGAGATGGTGCGTTTCTCGAGCCCGGTCAGACCGACGAGTTCCAGCATCTCGCCCACCCGCGTCCGGATCTCGCGCTTGTCCCGGCCCGCGATTTCCAGCGCGTAGCCGACGTTGCGCGCCACGCTCATGTGGTTGAACAGGGCGTAGCGCTGGAACACGGTGTTCACCGGACGCCGGTGCGCCGGAAGCTGCGTTACCGCCGTGCCGTCGATCAGGATGTCACCCGCATCCAGCGTTTCGAAACCGCTGATGGTGCGCAGAAGGGTGGTCTTGCCGCAACCCGAGGGCCCCAGAAGGGTGACGAACTCGGCAGTGGCGAGTTTGAGCGAGACACCGTCGAGCGCGGTCAGGCTGCCGCCTTCCGGGGTGCGAAAGACCTTGCGGGCGTTGATGATTTCAAGGGGTGCGGGCATGTTCCGGGTCCTGTGGCCCGGCGGGGCCGAGGCCCCGCCGGATGGGTTTACTGCGCGGTCTTGATACGCGTCCATTCCGAGTTGTAGAGCTGCAGGTCGCGGCCCAGGTCCTCGAAGATCTGAAGCTTGTCCATGACGTCCTGCGGCGGATAGATCGTACCGTTGGAGGCGATCTCTTCCGGGATCAGCTTTTGCGCCGGGACGTTCGGTGTGCCGTTCATCTGCTGCTTGACGTTCAGCGCCGCGATCTCGGGCTTGAGGTAGAACTCGAGGAACTTCTTGGCGTTCTCCTTGTGCGGCGCGGACTCGAGAACGCAGATATCTTCTTGGTACATCGTCGCGCCTTCCTCGGGGATGATGTAGCCGATGGTGTCCGGGTTCTCGGACACGAAGAGGTTCGCGCCCACGTACCAGTGCGCCGCCGCCACGTCGCCCGAGATCACCTGCGGCACCGAGTCGTAGGTAAAGGCGGTCACCCCGTCGAGATGCTCGACGATGTAGTCGGCGGCGGCGGTCACCTCATCCGGGTCGGTCGAGTTGACCGACTTGCCGTTCATGATCAGGCCGATGCCGATGGTCTCGCGCAGGTCGTCCAGCAGGGTGATCTTCTTGCCCTCGGCGCCGAGCGCGAAAAAGTCCTTCCAGCTCTTGATGTCACCGGCCAGCGCCTTGTTATAAACGATGCCCACGTTGCCCCAGGCATAGGGCAGGCAGTATTCGGCGTTCGGGTCGGTCTTGGCGCGGACGAACTGCGGGTCGATGTTCTTGAAGTCAGGCGAGGCGCCGATGTCGGTCTTGGCCAGCAGCCCGAGCTGGAACATGATGTCGTGCATGTGCACCGAGGGGAAGACGATGTCATATCCCGTCGCCCCGGCCTGGATCTTGGCCAGCATTTCCTCGTTCGAGCCGTAGCTGTCGAGCGTGACCTCGATGCCGGTCTCCTTGGTGAAGGCCTCGAGCACCTCGGGGTTGATGTAATCGCCCCAGTTGTAAAGCGAGAGCTGCTCCTGCGCCGCTGCCGCCAGCGGGGCAAGGACCAGAGCCGTGGTCACGGCAAGGTGGGTCATTTTCATGGCGTGGTTGTCTCCCAGTCAGGTTGCCTTTGCGGATTTTTCTTGAGTCGGGAAAATGATGCGATACTGTCTTTTTCGTCAAATGTTAGTTTTCTGTCATTAGGAGATCCGACATGTCCCACGGCTTTGCCTCCTACGCCGAGGCCCCTCTTGATGAATTTGTGAGCAGGATGGAGGCCGGGTTGCCAACGCTGCCCAAACAGGAGGCGAAAGTTGCGCAGTATTTCCTGCTGAACCTCACGTCGATCTCCTTTGAGACCGGGAAATCCATCGCCCAGAAGGCCGGTGTTGCCGAGATTACCGTCGGTCGGATGCTGCGCCGGTTCGGCTGTGCCGGGATGAAGGAATTCAAGGGAATGCTGCGGCACCGCTACTCGGTCACCGGCGAGAGCCTCGCCGACGAGAGCGCCGAACTTCCCGCCGACTGGCAGGAGCAGCTGAACGCCGAACTGCTGGCGGTGCGCACCGTCTACGCCAAGCTCAACACGCCCGCCTTCGAGGCGGCGGAACGCTACCTGCGGGAGTCCACCGATGTCTACGTGACCGGGTTCCAGACCGTGCGCGGCCTTGCCGAGGATACGGCGCGGCGCCTTGCCCTCGCCCGCCCTCGGGTCCGGTTCCTGTCCGGACACGACAGTATGCTGTCCGAATGGCTCGACCCTCCGAGGGATGGCAGCAGCTGTCTGCTGATCATCGACGTGATCCCCTATGCCGCTGAATGCGAGACGCTGGCACGGCTCGCGCGCGAACAGGGGCGCTCGGTCGTCGTGGTTACCGATGAGTACTGCCACTGGGCGCATGACGTCACCGATGCGGTGATCAACACGCCGTCCAAGACCGGCCTGTTCCTCGAGTCGATCCTTGGCCTGAACGCCGCCTGCAGCCTGCTGGTCCATGCCACCGCGAACGCCCCGGGCATGAACCTCGACCGCCGGATGCGCGACTGGAAACGGCTGGCGCACCGGATCGGGATATTCTGATTTAGGGCCCTCGCTCGCGCCGGATTTGCTTTGACAGGGTCTCGCGGCTCCGGTTCAAATCGTGGGCGACAGCCACGCCCGCCGACCGGACAAGCCTCTCATGACACTGCAGAACCTCGACTGGACCGAAGCCCTCGCGCCACTGAAGATCGCCAAGTCCATGCCGCCCGAGATTTACACCTCGGCCGAGATCTTCGCCGCAGAGCGCGAGGCGATCTTCCTGCGGGACTGGTTCTTTCTCTGCCGTGAGGACCAACTGGCCAACAAGGGCGACTACCGCAGCTTCGACACGCCGGGCGGCCCCATCCTGCTGCTGCGGGGGCAGGATGACCGGCTGCGCTGCTTTGCCAACGTCTGCCGCCATCGCGGCTCGATCCTGCTGGAGGGCAGCGGCAACACCGGCGGGCGCGTCGTCTGCCCCTACCACGCCTGGAGCTACTTCTCGGACGGGCGCCTCTACGGATGCCCTGACATGCAGGACGCCGAGGGGTTCGACCGGACCGAGAACGGCCTGATCCCCCTCGCACTCGACACCTGGAACGGGTTCGTCTTTGCCTGCTTCGACCGCAAGCCCATGCCCTTGCTGGACCACCTTGGGGACCTGCCCGAGCGCATGGCCTCGCACCGGCTCGACCTCATGCGCTGCACCTGGGAGTTCGAGATTGACGTCGACTGCAACTGGAAGCTGCTGCTCGAAAACGCGATGGAGACCTATCACACCGGCATCGTGCACCGCGACACCGTCGGCGCGCAGACACAGCGCCCGATCCCGACGCGCGGCCAGTGGCTGTGCATGCAGGTCCTGAGCGACCGCAGCATCGCGACAATGGACAAGAGCGCCGCGTCCTTCCCGATGATCGAGGGGCTCGACGAGGATGCGCGCCGAGGGACCTACTTCACCGTCATCCATCCCACCTGCCAGTTCGCCATCGCGCAGGACAGCATGTGGTGGCTGAACGTGACCCCGGTGGCCGCCGACCGTTCCCGGCTGCACATCGGCGGCTGCTTTCCCGAGGGCACCGTCGCCCTGCCCGACTTTGTCAGCCGCGCCCGCGCCTACGAGGACCGCTGGGAAAAGGTGGCCCGCGAGGACGTGGGGGTGCTGGAAGGGCAGCAACGGGCGCTGGGATCGGTCCTGTTCCGCCCCGGCCCCCTGTCGGGGCGCGACGACATGGTGCAGGCCGTCAGCCGCTGGAGCGTGGAACGCCTGCTGCGCGGCCGACCGACCCTCTAATTTTTTTGGGGGTGTTCGGATACTGTGTTGGTCGGAAGAGCGGACGAAGTGGCCTTTCGCTTTCGATGTGGTAATGTCCGCTACCGGTCCGAAGGCACCTTGTGGCTTTCAGCTTCCTAGCGGCGTGTATCTCGCCAGCGCGGCTCTAGCCCGGTAAAGCACCTGCGATCAGATAGCTGATTGTTTGGGTGACTTTTCCGCGCAGGAAGAGCCAATCGAAGAAAAGTAGGGCAAAGAAGATCATTGCGATTTGGTATACGGGCGATGCCCAATCCTGCAAAAGGATCGCAAGAGCCCAATTCTGATTGCAAAGATACCCATAGGCTGCCCAAGCGGCGTAACTCGTCAATGCGACTGAGAAAGCTGTGAAACGCCAATCCAAGTAGTTGCGAAACACCATTAGCCCAAGCATCATAGAAAGAACCACAACATTCACGAGCCCAAACCTGCGCAAATCGCTCAACAGCCCCTTAACCGAAGTTTCGTAGCGCTCGACCAAAAAGTCACTTAACGTGCTTTGTCCAAATCTAATTTGAGCAACGCGCTCTATCATGGAAACGTTTGTCAACTGAGAGGCAAAGCCCCAGAACTCACAGTTCTCTTGGCAGATTTCTGACTTTGCCAACGCGAGTATTGCAGGAACAACTTCTTTACGCTGGGCATCAAGAACTTCTGCATCCAATCCGAAGCGGTCGGAAAGCGCCATGAGCCTTTCGGACCGACTGCCTTCGCCTTGTCCGACTGTTCTTTGTGACCACACCTCCTCTGCCGCGCGCTCGACTTCAACTATGGCGAACTGTCGAAGACGCTCTTCGACTTGATCAGGGTTTGAAAAGGTCACACCGACAAGAAAAGCGGATATAACCAAGCCCGCCAATTGGATACTGATAAGCGTCAATCTGCCTGCGAGTTCCAATATGCGCTCCAATCTGAATAGTACGCTTATGGCCCTAAAGCAGAACCTTGTGCAAGCCGCAGCATCCGGCAATTTGGGCTCAAAGCCGACCTTCGCCGCGCTATGCCCAAAGGGTCCGCTCCAAAGGACATGATTGACCGACACGGTATGCGGACACCTCCATTTTTTCCGGGGGCGTGTCACATTGGCCGGGGCTGCCTCGTCATGAGGGTATCAGACCCAAAGGAGATACTGATGAAACCCCGCATGACCGACCACATGAAACGCGCCGAGGCCGGGTTCCGCCCGATGTTCGCACTGGAAGCCGCCATCAAGGGCAGCACCCTCGAACCGCTGCTCATTCACCTCGTCAAGCTGCGCGCCAGCCAGATCAACGGCTGTGCCTTCTGCATCCAGATGCACGTGGCCGAGGCGCTAAAGGATGGCGAGACCCCGCTTCGCCTGCACATGCTGACTGCCTGGCGCGAGAGTGGGCTCTACAGCGCGCGCGAACGGGCCGCGCTGGCCTGGACCGAAGCGCTGACTTACCTGCCTGAGACCGGCGCGCCCGATGCGGATTGGGCCGGGGTCGAGGCCGTGTTCGACGAGGACGAGCGGGCCTGGCTGACCCTCGCGATCGGCGCGATCAACCTCTGGAACCGGGTTCAGGCCGGGATGCGCTCCGCCCACGCGACGACGCTGCCGGCGGCGCGCGCCGATGCCGCCTGATCCGGTCGCGCTCTTCGATGCGCAGCGGCCCCGGCTGCTGCGCATCGCCTACCGCATGCTGGGGTCGTGGGCCGAGGCCGAGGACATCGTCCAGGAGGCCTATCTGCGCTGGCACCGGGGCGTCGAGCGGCACGACGAGATCCGCAACCCGGCGGCCTGGTTGACCCGGATCGTCTCAAGGCTGTGCCTCGACCAGATGAAGTCGGCCCGTGCCCGGCGCGAGACCTATCCCGGAACCTGGCTGCCTGAGCCGCTGATCGAGCCGGAGGACGACGCGCTGCGACCCGACAACCTGACCCTGTCGCTCATGCTGGCGCTGGAGCGCCTGTCGCCGCTGGAACGGGCGGCCTTCTTGCTGCACGACGTGTTTGGCCAGCCGCTGGAGGACGTGGCCCTGACCATCGGGCGAAGCGCCGCCGCGACACGTCAGCTGGCAAGCCGCGCCCGCGCCCATGTGCGCCTTGACCGGCCGCGCTACGACATCTCGCGGGATGCGGGCGAGAAACTGGTCAACGCCTTTTTCGATGCCTGCCGTTCAGGCGACGCCGCGCGCCTTGGCCAGATGCTGGCACGCGATGCGACGTTCCATGCGGACGGAGGCGGCAAGGTGAGTTCCTACCCGAACGTCATTACTGGGGCCGACAAGCTTGTCCGGCTGTTGCTTGGGCTGCATCGCAAGTTCACCGGGCAGATGGAGTTTCTGGGCGCGACGGTCATCGACGGGCTGCCCGGGTTCGTCTGGAAGGTCGACGGAAACATTCAGACCACCGCGCTGGAGGTGTCCGAGGGGCAGATCACCGCGCTCTACGTCACGCGCAACCCCGACAAGCTGGGTGGTGTCACGGTGCATTGAACCGCCGGGCCCCGACGTCAAGGGAAAGCCCGCCCTCCGATTGGAAGGGCGGGCCGTGGTCTTGTCCCTCGTTGCTTTCTTCCGAATGGGCCTCAGGCCTTTACAAAGGCGAGAAGTTCGGGGTTCACCACCTCGGGGTGGGTGGCGAAGAGGCCGTGCGACAGGCCCGGGTAGGTCTTGAGCGTGCCATTCTTCAGCAGCTTGATGCCCTTGTGCGCCGAGTTGTCGATCGGCACGACCTGGTCATCCTCGCCGTGCAGCAGCAGGACCGGAACGTCGATGGCCTTCAGATCCTCGGTGAAATCCGTCTCCGAGAAGGCGGCGATGCCGTCGTAGTGTGCCTTGGCACCGCCTGCCATGCCCTGCCGCCACCAGTTGTCGATGAGGCCCTGGCTGATCTCGCCGCCCGGACGGTTGAAGCCGTAGAAGGGCCCCGATGCCACGTCGAGGTAGAACTGGGCGCGGTTGTGGGCCAGTGCGGCACGGAAGCCATCGAAGACCTCCAGCGGAACACCGTCGGGATTGGCCTCGGACCGGACCATGACCGGCGGCACCGCACCGATCAGGGCCGCCTTGGCGACCCGGCCGGCTTCGGCACGGGCGACATAGTGTGCGACCTCGCCACCGCCGGTGGAGTGACCGATGTGGATCGCGTTGCGCAAGTCGAGTTCCTTGACCAGCGCGGCCACGTCGGCGGCGTAGTGGTCCATGTCATGTCCGTCCGACACCTGGTCCGAGCGGCCGTGGCCGCGCCGGTCATGGGCGATCACGCGGTAGCCCTCGGCGAGAAAGAAGAGCATCTGGTTGTCCCAGTCGTCGCCCGAGAGCGGCCAGCCGTGGTGAAAGACGATGGGCTGGGCATCGCGGGGGCCCCAGTCCTTGTAGAAGATGTTGACGCCATCCTGGGTCTTGATCGTGGACATGATAAAGTCTCCTGTTGCTTGGGCGAAGGTCAGGCGGGGCAAGGCACTCATCGCGGCCGCTGCGGCCGTCGTCGTGAGCATTGCGCGCCGGGTGAAGTTGGGTTGCATCGCGTGTCCTTTCGGTTTCGACATGAACAGAGATAGTGAAAGCGCAGAGCCCTGAGAGGTGGCGGATCGGACAATGACCGAGGCAAAACAGACAATGCGCTCCAAGACGGCGCCCGTGGCCGAGATCGGCCTGCTGATCTATCCGGACTGCCAGCTTTCGGCGATCTACGGCCTGACGGACCTGTTCCGCATCGCGGGCGAATGGAGCGGCGAGGCGGGCCGACGAATCCGCGTCTCGCACTGGCAGGCCGAAGGCGACGATATCCGCTGCACTTGGGACAGCGACCCGGGCGAGGCGCACCAGCTTTCGCATGTCATTTCACCGCCGAGCCTCGTGATGCCCGAGCGGATGCAGTCCAGCCCCGCCACGGCGGACTGGCTGCGCGACCGCCATGCGGAAGGATCAACACTCTGTTCGGTCTGCGCCGGGGCCTTCGTGCTTGCGGAAACCGGTCTGATGGACGGGCGGCGGGCGACGACCCACTGGGCCTTTGCGGACCAGCTGGCGCGCCGCTATCCCCGCATCAAGCTGGCCGAAGAACACATGGTGCTGGATGACGGCGATATCGTCACGGCGGGCGGCATCCTCGCCTGGACCGACCTTGGTCTGACCCTGGTCGAACGGCTGCTGGGGGCGTCGACCATGCTCGCCACCGCGCGTTTCCTGCTGATCGAGCCGCCCCGGTCCAGCCAGCGCCCCTTTGCCCCCTTCGTCCCCCGTTTCGATCATGGCGACGATGCGATCCGGCGGGCGCAGCACCACGTCCATGCCAACGCGGGCGAGGCGCTTCATCTGAGCGAGCTGCAGGAGATCGCCGGCATGACCGAGCGCACCTTCCTGCGCCGCTTCACCGCCGCGACGGGCCATCGGCCCAACAGCTATCTCCAGCAGGTTCGCATCGCCAAGGCCCGCGAGGCGCTTGAGCAGGGCAACACGCCCATCGACCGGATCGCATGGGAGGTGGGGTATTCCGACGTGGCGGCTTTCCGGAAGAGCTTTCAGAAACTCACCGGTATGGCGCCCTCGGCCTATCGCCAGACCTTCGGCATCGCCCCGGCAACGGCCTGAGCGGCGGCGCCCCCTCCACGCCTCCGCCCCGGAGCCCGTTCAGAGCGTCTGCACCCCGCACCAGTTGGCGATGAAGAGCGCGGTGGCCTGGGTGACGCGGCGCATGCTTTCCAGTTCGACGCGTTCGTTGAAGCCGTGGATGGCCTCGGCCTTTGGCCCGTAGACCAGTGCCGGGGTATCGGCGTAGAGCCCGAAAAAGCGGGCGTCCGTCGTCGCGGTGATCGGCAGCTTGCCAAGCTCGACGCCGGTCACCCGGCGGTGCGCGGTTTCAAGCGCCGCGATGGCCTGCGCGGCGGCGGCGCTGTCGTCTTCGGCGAGCGCATAGCCCTCGGCCTCGAAGCCGTTGTAGATCACCTCGGGCATGTTGTTGCGCAAGAAGGCGCTGTGGCGTGCGGCGTCGTTCAGGGTCGCTTCGATTTCGGCCTTGGCGGCCTGCATGTCCTGCCCGGGATAGAGCCCCATGCGGACGTCGAAGACGCACCAGGCCGGAACCGAACTGGTCCAGTCGCCGCCCTCGATCCGGCCGACATTCAGGTTCAGCGGGTGGTGGACATGGGCGTATTCCGGGTGCTTGGCCTGATCCGCGTTCCAGCGCGCTTCCATCTCGTGCAGGGCGGCGATCAGCGGCATCGCGGCCTCGATGGCGTTCGCACCGGACCCAGCATAGGCAACGTGGGTCGGCATGCCCTTCAGGTGTACCTGGAACCACAGAACGCCGACCTGCGCGGTCACCAGCTGCTCGCCGAAGGGCTCGGGGATCAGCGCGGCCTCGGCGCGGTATCCCCGCTGCAGGCAGGCCAGCGCGCCATTGCCGGTGCACTCCTCCTCGACCACCGATTGCAGGAAGACGTCGGCGGCGGGGACCAGCCCGCAATGGCGCAGCGCATCCAGCGCGAAGAGGTTGGAGGCGAGACCTGCCTTCATGTCCCCTGCCCCGCGCCCGTAGAGCCAGCCGTCGTCGATCCGGGGCGCGTAGGGCGGCGTGTCCCACATGTCGTGCGGCCCTTCGGGCACCACGTCGATATGGCCGTTGAGGATCAGCGACCGCCCTTTCGGATTGGTGCAGCGATGCGCGCCGACCACGTTCACCGCCTCCTCGTAGTCGCCGATCACAGGGGAGAATCCCGGCATATGCGCGATATCGGCGACGTCGATCTCCCAGCGGTCAACTTCATAACCGCGCGCGGCCATCTCGGCGGCCATGAAGTCCTGCGCCGCCTGTTCGTTGCCCCGGGTCGAGGGGAAGGCAGTCAGTTCCGACAGAAAGGCGGTCTGGTCGTCGAAGAGCGCATCGACGGCAGAGAGGATGCGGGTTTGCAGGTCTTGGTTCATGGTCTTCCTCAGAACGTCGGTATTTCGTCCGCGGGCAGGTGCAGCCGCGCGCCGGTCGCGGCGGCGACCTCGGCCACGCTCGTTCCCTCGGCGATCTCGCGCAAGGCAAAGCCGTCCGGCGTCACGTCGACCACGGCCAGTTCGGTGAAAATCCGGCTGACGCAGCGCGCGGCGGTCAAGGGGAGGGCACATTCGGCCAGCAGCTTGGGGTTGCCTGCGCGGTCGGTGTGGGTGGTCACCACCACGACGCGGCGCGCCTTCTGCGCCAGTTCGAGGCCACCGCCCACGCCGGGCGAGAACTTGCCCGGGATCTTCCAGTTGGCGAGGTCACCGTTCTGCGCGACCTCAAAGGCCCCGAGCATCGTCAGGTCGAGCCTGCCGCTGCGCACCAGCGCGAAGGAGGTCGCGCTGTCGAAGAAGGCGCTGCCGGGAATGGTCGAGACATAGGCCCCGCCCGCATCGATCAGGTTCCGGTCGGCGCGGTCGTAGGGCAGCGTCGGGCCGATCCCGGTGAGGCCGTTCTCGGTGTGCAGGCAGACCGGGAAGTCGGGAGCCAGATGGTCGAGCACCTTGGTCGGCAGACCGATCCCGAGGTTCACCACCATGCCCGGCGCGATTTCGCGCGCGGCGCGCGCGATCATCCTGCTCCTAGCGTCGGACAATGCCGTACTCCTCGGTCAGGGCCTCGAGCGCGACGACGTGGTCGACGAAGGGCCCGGGGGTGTGCACCTGTTCGGCCTCCAGCCCGCCGAGCGGCACGACCGTCTCGGCCTCGGCGATCACGACGTCGGCGGCCATCGCCATCAGGGGCGCGAAGTTGCGGGCGGTGGCGGCATAGGCGAGATTGCCGAAGACATCCGCCCGTGCCGCGTGGATCAGCGCCACGTCGACGCGGAGCGCGGTTTCGACCAGAGCCGGGACGCCGCCGATCTCGATCCGGGGCTTCCCCTCGGCGAGTTCGGTCTGCATCCCGATGTCGGTCAGGATGCCCGGCAGACCCGCGCCGCCTGCACGGATGCGCTCGGCAAGGATGCCCTGCGCGCAGAATTCGACCTCCAGCTCGCCAGCATTCATCATCGCCACCGCACGGGCGTTGAGCCCGATATGCGTGGTGATCAAGCGCCTGACCTGTCCGCTGGCCAGCAGGTGATCCACGCCCATCCCGGTCTCGTTCGCGTCGTTCTTGATCAGGGTCAGCCCGCCCTGCCCCTGCCGCACTAGTTCGCGGATCAGCTGGAACGGCGTGCCCGGCACGCCGAAGCCGCTGAGCATGATGGTGGCGCCGGGCGCAATTCGCTCCACGGCCGCCTCGATGGTCGTGGTCTTGTCGGGCAGCCTCATCGCGGACCACCCCGGCTGGCCGGGCGCGGCCTCATGCAGGTTCTCCGACGCCCAGACCCGCCTCGGCGGCGAACTGGTCGAGCGAGCGGGTTAGCCCGTCCATGATCTCCTCGATACCGTCCTCGCCGATGATCATCGGTGGGCAGACGAGGAAGTGATCGCCCTCGGTCCCGCCACGCGTCCGGCGGGAATAGATGATCAAACCGTTGTCATAGGCGATGTCCACCAGCCGCTGGTAGGCGTTCAGCCCCTTGGGCAGCGGCGCCATCGTGCCCCGGTCCGAGACCAGTTCGAAGGCCAGCAGCAATCCCTTGCCGCGCACGTCGCCGATGAAGGGATAGCGGTTCATCAGACCGGTCAGCCGCGCCTTGAGCAGATCGCCCATGCGGGCGGCGTTGCCGATCAGGTCGTTGCGCTCGATTTCCTCGATCACGGCAAGGCCCGCGGCGCAGGCGAGCGGATTGCCGGCGTAGGTGTGGCCATGCTGGAACCCGCCCGAGCCGATCACCGCGTCCACCATGTCGCCCCGCGCGATCATCGCGCCGAGCGGGACATAGCCGCCCCCGAAGCCCTTGGAGATCGAAATCAGGTCGGGCGTGGTGCCCCAGTGGTCGGCGGCCCAGAACTTGCCGGTGCGTCCGCCGCCCGACATGACCTCGTCGTGGATCAGCAGGACGTCATGGGCCGTGCAGATTTCGCGGATGCGCTGCATGTATCCCGCCGGTGGCACCAGCGCCCCGGTCGAGGCACCGCCGACCGGCTCGACGATGAAGGCCAGCACGCTCTCGGGGCCTTCCTCGAGGATCTTGGCCTCGAGCATGTCGGCATAGTGCAGGCCGGTCGCCGGGTCGTCCATGTCCAGCCCGTCGAGATAGGCGCGCGGGGCGGGGATCTTGGGCATCTCGCGCATCATCGGTGCGAAGGGCGCGGTCAGCGGGTCGTAGCCCGTCACTGCCAGCGCCCCGAAGGTCGAGCCGTGGTAGGACGGCATCCGCGAGATCACCTTGAAGCGGGAGCCCTGCCCGATCGCCAGCTTGTACTGCCGGGCGAGCTTGATGGTGCTTTCCACCGCCTCGGAGCCGCCCGAGACGAAGAACACCCGATCCATGCCCGGGGCCGACAGTGCGGCGGTCTTGGCGGCCAGCGCCTCTGACGCCTCGGTCTGAAAGTGCAGCCGGTAGCCGAAGGTCGATTTCTCCATCTGGGCCCGCATCGCTTCCAGCACGCGCGGGTTGGAATGGCCGATGTTCGACACCATCGCGCCGGAGGACCCGTCGAGATAGCGGCGGCCGTCCTGGCCGTACATGTAGATGCCCTCTCCCCGGTCGAGGAAGGGGCGGTAGGCCGATGTCTGGTAGAAGAGATGCGACATGTCTCTGGCTCACTTGTTCGCGGTGGCGAGATGCTTGCGGAGGAAGTTGCGGGTGCGTTCGTTCGACGGGTTGCGGAAGATCACCTCGGGCGGGCCTTCTTCGACCACGACCCCCTGATCCATGAAGAGGACGCGGTCGCAGACACTCTCAGCAAAGCCCATCTCGTGGGTCACGATGATCATCGTCATGTGCTCCTCGGCGAGCTTCTTCATGACGAGGTTCACCTCTTCGACCAGTTCCGGGTCGAGCGCCGAGGTCGCCTCGTCGAACAGCATCACCTTGGGTTTCATCGCCAGCGCCCGCGCGATGGCGACACGCTGCTTCTGCCCGCCGGAGAGCCGCGAGGGGTAGTAGTCGATGCGTTCCAGCATCCCGACTTTCTCGAGCTGCTCCTCCGCCAGCTTGTCGGCCTCGGCGTCGGAGAGGCCCTTCAGCAGCTTCGGCGCCAGCTTGATGTTGTCGCGGACTGTGAGGTGCGGGAACAGGTTGAAGTGCTGGAACACCATGCCGATGTCCTGCCGCACCTGGTTGATGTGCTTCTCGTACTGGCGGTGCGGCAGCTTCTTGTTGACCTGCGTATCCTCCAGCCAGACCTCTCCGCCGGTCAGCGGATCGAGGTCGTTGATGGCGCGCAGCAGCGTGCTCTTGCCCGAGCCCGAGGGCCCGATGATCGCGACGATCTGGCCGCGCTGGACCTGCAGCGAGATGTCCTTGAGCACCTCCAGCGTGCCGTAGCTCTTCTGGGCATGGCGGATGTCGACGAAGGGTTTCTGGTCTGTCATGTCGTTTCCTTCGCGCTCAGCGGGAGGCCTGGACCCGGCGCTCGACGCGCCGCAGGACCGCTTCCATCCCGAGATTGATGACGTAGTAGAAGACCGCCGCGAGGACGTAGAATTCGAATGGCCGGTAGGTGCGGCCGATGGCGAGCTGGGCCGAGAGCGTCAGTTCGCCCACCCCGATCACCGAGACCAGCGCGGAATCCTTCAGCAGGGCGATCATGTTGTTGCCGATGGGCGGGATCACGTCCCGCACCGCCTGCGGTACGACGACCTTGCGCAGCGCCTCGCCCCGGCTGAGGCCAAGGGTCCGCGCCGCCTCCATCTGGCCTCGGTCCACGGCGACGATGGCGGTCTGGATCAGTTCTGAATTGTAGACCGCGAAATGCAGCCCCAGCCCGATCACCCCGGCAACGAAGGCTGGCAGGTCGATACCGATCTGCACGAGGCCGAAATAGATCAGGAACAGCTGCAGCAGCAGGGGCGTGCCCATGAACAGCCACTCGAACGCGCGGAACGGCAGGCGGATGGCCCGTGGCGCGTAGAGCGCGATGACCGCGAAGAGAATGCCGCCGATAAAGCTGAGCAGCGCGGCCGCCACGGTGATCGCGATGGTCCACAGCGCGCCCAGCAGGATCACGTCGAGGTACTTGGGAATTACCGAGAAATCGAGCCCCATGTCGGCGTCCTTCCGGTCAGACGATCCGGACCTTGCGGTCCAGCCAGGCAATCGCGCGCCCGGTCACGTAGATGATGATCATGTAGAGAATGCCCGCGATCAGGAACATCTCGAACGGTTTGTAGGTCGATCCGATGAAGCGCTGCGCGGTATAGGTCAGCTCCACCACCGAGATCGCAGCGACCAGCGCGGTCCCCTTGATCAGCGCGTTGATGTTGACGCCCAGCGGCCGGATCATCAGCCGCGCGGCCTGCGGAAGGATGACGTAGCGCATGGTCTGGAACCGTCCCATCCCAAGCGTGCGCGAGGCTTCGCGCTGGCCCTTGTCGATGGCGACGATGGCCCCCCGAATGGTTTCGGTCATGTAGGCGCCGATGTTGATGCCAAGCCCGATCACCCCCGCCTCGAAGGCGTCGAGCTGGATGCCGATCTGCGGTCCGCCGAAGTAGAGGATGAAGAGCTGGATCAGCGCGGGCGTGCCGCGAAAGGCGCTGACATAGGCCGCGCCGAGGTAGCGGACGACCGCGTGGCGCGACAGGCGCGCCGAGGCGCCGAGCGTTCCGCAGGTAAGACCCAGCAGGCAGGACAGGACCGAAAGCTGGATCGTCACCCACGCCGCCTGAATGAAGTAGGGCGTGACCTGGTAGATCAGATCGAAATCCATCCGCCTGCTCTCTCCTCAGTGGTGGTCTTTGCGCGACAGGATCGGCAGCGCGCGGATCTCGCGCACCAGCGCCGTCGTCTCCTCGATCGCCGCTTCAAGGAACTTACGCCCGGTCTCGGGGTCGGCCACGGTCGGGTCGCCCATGGTGCCCTCGGGCGAAACCTCGGACCACCAGCGCATCAGCATGGCCTTGCCGCCGCCCTTGGCGAGGTCGAGGTTGAAGAACTTGCTGTTCGGGTTGTGCAGGTTCTGGTTGGTGGCCTTCGACAGGTCCACGTGTTCCGGCTGCAGGTGCATGTACATCGCCGCCTCGAACTCGCCCGCGTGGGCGATGCCGCCGATCTCGGACTTGCGGACCTCGTTCACCCGGTCGGCGCAGAGGTTCCAGTAGGAGGCCGAGACACAGATGATCTCGTTCTCGATCACCGTTTTGCGCGCGGCGAGGTCGAGCACCGGGTGGTTGGACCCGTGCGAGTTCAGCAGCAGGATACGGCGGAAGCCGTGATGGGCCAGCGACTTGGTGATGTCGGTGACGAAGGCGATGAGTGTCTCGGGCTGGATCCAGATGACGCCGGGAAAATCCTTGTGATGCTCGTTGAAGCCATAGGGCACGGCGGGCATCACGAAAACCTCGTCGGGCGCCAGCTTTGCCACCCCGTTGGCCACCGCCATGCCCAGCACGGTGTCGGTGTCGAGCGGCATGTGCGGCCCGTGGTCCTCGGTTGCCGAGACGTTCAGGATCACCACGCGGTCCTTGTCCGCGTCGCGCACGTCTTCCCAGGTCAGCTTGCCGTAGTCTGTCGTCATTCTTGGTCCCCGAAACGTCAGGCCCGCCGGTATCCCGGCGGACCGTATTCGATTGCGTCGGCTCAGCGGATGTCGCCGCCGACCCACTCGTTTGCGATTTCGAGGTAGGTGCCGTCTTCCATCATGGCATCCAGCGCCGCCTGCATCTGCTTGGCGAGTTCGGGGTTGCCCTCGCGGATCGCGATGCCGGCACCGATCGCGTCGGTTTCGAGGTCGTCGAGCGCCACGAAGTCATAGCCGATTTCCTTCATCGCGAGGATCGCGGCGATGGAGTCGTTGACAATCACGTCCACGCGGCCGTTCTCGAGCTCCAGCAGCAGTTCGGGCAGGCCCTTGTAGGTGCGCACGGTGTAGCCCTGGTCGCGGGCCCATTCCTCGTGCGTTTCGCCGAGGGTCACGCCGACCTTGACGTCCTTCAGTTGCTCGACGCTGGTGATACCGCTGTCGGGCTTGGTGAAGATCGCGCGCTTGGTCGTGTAGTAGGGACCGACAAAATCGACCACCTTGTCACGCTCCTCGGTGATCGACATCGAACCGACGATGGCGTCGTACTTGTTGGCCAGCAGCCCGCCGATGATCCCGTCCCATGCGGTGGTGATGATCTCGACCTTGAGGCCCATGCGCTTGGCGATCTCGGTGCCGATGGCCGGATCGAACCCCACGACCTCGTTCTTTTCGTTCACGAAGTTGAACGGAGGATAGGCGCCGCTCATCGCGATGCGGATCACGCCGTTCTCCTTGATGGTGTCGAGGTCCTCGGCCGCGGCAAAGCCTGCGGCGCCGAAAGTGGCCATCGCGGCAACTCCGGCCAGCATGGCGGATTTGATCAATGCCCTGCGCGTCGTCATGTCATACTCCCTGTTTTTCCAGATTGGCCGGGCCTCTGCCCGTGCTGCGACGCGAGACGCACCGCTTCGGCAGAGGGTTGCATGGGGGCATTTCATCATGCAAATAGATATTCTAAATTGCGATAATTGACCAAATCTATGATTAGAACCTACGAACAGCGCTTTCCCTGGAACCTGGACTGGAACCTGCTGCGTACCTTCATGGTGGTGGTGGAACAGCGCGGGATCTCGAAGGCCGCGGACTTTCTGGGGCTCAAGCAACCGACGATCAGCAGCGCCCTCAAGCGGCTGGAAGAGGCGACCGGCCGGAAGCTGATCGACCGCAAGCCCAACCGGTTCCAGGTGACCGAGGCGGGCAAGGTGCTCTATTCCGAATGCGCCTCGATTTTCGGGGCGGTGTCACAGCTGCCCGCGCTGATGGCCGCAGACGAAGAGACCCTGACCGGCCATATCAGCATGGTGGTGGCCAGCCACGTGGTCTCGCCCCATTTCGACGAGGTGCTCGCGACCTTTGGCCGCCGGCACCCGGAGGTCACCTTCTCGATCGTGATCGAGGAAAGTGCCGAGGTCGCCGTGAGAATTCGCCAGAACGCGGCCAGCTTCGGCATTTGCCTGCTGTCCGCGCCGCCCGCCAACCTAGAGGCGCGGGTGCTCTTTCGGGAATACTTCGGGTTGTACTGCGGCGTGAAGCATCACCTCTTCGGCCAGCGCAACATCGCGCTGTCCGAGCTGGAAGACGAGCCTTCGGTGGCCTTCCAGACCGAGATCGAGGGCGGTCCGCTGGTTTCGGTCAGCCAGTTCAGGGAACGCGCCGGGCTCGCCACCGGCCTGCGCGGCGTGTCCTCCAGCCTGCCCGAGGTCCGGCGCATGATCGTCGCCAATATCGGCATCGGCGCCCTGCCGGTCCATGTTGCACGCCGCGACGTGCGGTTGGGCGAACTCTGGCAACTGCCGCCCTACTCCCAGCTTCCGATGGTCGAGATCTACCTGCTCACCAACCCGCGCCGGAGCCTGTCGCCCCCTGAGACCGCCTTCCTCGCGATGATCGAGTCCATGCTGGAAACGGTGCCGCTGGAAGAACGGACCTACATGTGAGGTCCTGAGGGCGCTCCGTGTTGCGCCTGCTCACTGGCCGCCGGGGCGAGTTGGGTCCAGGCAACAGCCGGTCAGTGCTTTCGCCCAGCATCGCCTAAGCGCCTGCGGACGCGGTCAGTAAGATCGCGCCCGCCCTTTGGTCGGCGGCGGGAGGTACCCTCCCGCCACCATTGCCTTAGCGATCTGCCTTGGGCGTCCAGGCGAACTTCTGCATGGGGGCGTCCACCGGGGTCTGGGCCAGGTGGTTGGTGTAGTTGCTCATCACCTTCTGCGCGAGACCGAGCACGATCTCCAGCACCTGCTGTTCGCCATACCCTGCCGCATAGAACGCTTCGAGGTCGGCATCGGTCGGGTTGCCACGGCTCTCGGTCATGGCCAACGTGAACGTGCGCAGGGCCTCGAGCTTGGGCGTCGGCAGCGGGGTTTCGTCGCGCAGCGCATCGGAAATGGCGTCATCCACCTTCATCGCCTTCGCGATCCCGGTGTGGGCGGGCACGCAGTAGTGGCACTGGTGGTACACGTTGATGGTTTGCCAGACGACGGTCTTCTCCTCGGCATCGAAGGAGGTTTCCTCGGCGAAGAGGCGGTGCAGCACCTGATAGCCTTCCAGCAGCGCGGGCGAACGCGCCATGACGGCATGCAGGCCTGGAAGACGGCCAAAGGCGGCCTTGGATTTCTCGATCAGCGGCAGGGCTGCCGGTGCGGCGGTGGTTTCGTCGAGCTTCTCGAACTTGGTCATGGTCTTGCCTTTCCTCTGGGCTTCGCAACGCCGCCAATCTGAGCATACTTGAGTGATTGCTCAAGTTCATTCCTGAGCAATCACTCAAAACTTTTCGTGATGCCATTGCGTCCTGATCCTTGGGCGTCCTAAATGACGCTCATGGCACGGACGGCTTCCTATGACCGCGATGCCGCCCTCGAGGCGGCGATGACCCTTTTCTGGACAAAGGGCTTTCATGCGACGTCGCTGAAGGACCTCGAAGTGGTTCTGAACATGAAACCGGGCTCGATCTATGCCGCCTTTCAGAGCAAGGAAGCCCTGTTCCGCGCCACGCTCGACCGCTACGCCGAACGCATGACGGGCGAGATGGAAGCGCTCATCGCGCGCAGCGCGTCTCCGCTTTCGGCGCTGCAAAGGCACCTCCGGGGATTGGCAGACCTCGCGCCGTGTGACCGGCCGTCCACCGCCTGCATGCTGGTGAAATCCCTGCTGGAGGCCCCGCAGGACGGTGAGCTGCGTACCTTCATCTCGGACCATCTGGACCGCGTGGGACAGGTCATCGGCTCTGCGCTGGAGGCCGCAAAGTCAGAGGGCGAGTTGCCGGAGCACACGGACACCGACAGGCTGGCGCGGCGCATCCAGACCTACATTTTCGGTCTGAAGGTACAGGCGCAGCGCGAGACTGACACCGCGCGGATGCGGGACCTCTGCGACGATCTTGCCGCAGAGATCGGGCGGGCCGCGCAGGGCTAGTTGCGCCGAGGGCCCGTGACGAGGAACCGGCCGACCCTTTCAGCAGACATCCGACCGAGGGCACCGGCGAGGAAGACTTTCCTCAGTCACAGCACCGGATAACCCGCTTGTCGTAGACCGGCTGGCTGCCGGGAACACCGCCGCCAAAGTCTTGCGGGACGTCGTAATATGTCTGGGTCCAGGCTGCGACGTCGACCGGTTGCAGCAGGCTTTCCTGTGGCTCGAACCGGATCGGTTGCCCCGGATTGACGTCCTTCAGCACCTCGGAGTCGTCCACCACCACGGTGCCGTTCACGATGACGTAGGGAATGCCTTCCGACGGCAAAGTGCCCTTCTCGTAGGTTGCGTTGTCCTTCACCGTCTCCGGGTTGAAGATGGTGATGTCGGCCACCATGCCCTCCTGCATCCGGCCGCGTTCCTGCATCGACTTCAGGCCCAACTCGCTGAGAGGCCGGGCCGAGTTCCAGCTGGTCTGCGCGAGAGACTGCATGAGCGGGATGCCGTTCTCGCGGCCCATTCGCAGCGCTCTGGCAAAGCTGCCTGCTCCGCGCGGATGGCTGTTCGGCAGGTCCTCGTAAGGCGTGTCCCACGCGAAGCCATCACCGGCGATCGGCATCGTGTCAGACGCAATTGCCACGCCCGGCATCTTGAGCCAGTCGGTGACGGCCTCCGGGGGCATCTTGTAGACCTGAACCAGTCGTGCCGGTTCCTTCTTGATCATCTCGGCGCGGGTTTCCTGCGTGTAGAATTCCCCGGTCAGCGCATCCTGAATTGTATCCTCGTACTTGTAGCCAAGCTGCTGGACCCAGACCTCGGGCTCAAGGAACACGGCATTCAGCGCCGTCGAGCCGGCGACGTAGGGATAAAGCTCTCCCCACACGTTCATCCCGCGCTCGCGCATCCGGGTGAGGAGTTCGTGGACGAGGTTGTAACCGGGGTTGTTGAAGTGGCAGGCGATGGCGGGCGCACCCAGCGCCGCGGCATTGGCCAGCATCTCCTGAATGCCGTTCGATTCCTGCGTGTCCGTGCCCGGTGTGTAGCGGAAATGGAACGCCGACGGCCGCCCGTAGTTTCCCGCCGTTCTCTGAACCTCGAACACCTCGCGGGCGGATACACCGTCGCGCATGTAGCCAAGCGTCGATCCCATCCCGATGGCGCCCGCGGCAAGTCCTTCGTCGATCACCTTCAGGATCGCATTGCCCTGCTCGAGGCTTGGCCTCGTGGACGACCAGCCAGTCTTGTCCGACCCGCGGTGGTTCAGCGCCTCGGGCGTATCGGTGGTAGTGATCCCGTCGAGGACAAAGGCCCTCGCGAATTCATGCGAGGTGGCGCAGCCGTAGTTGGTCTGGTTGCTGCCCTCCCGCGCGGCGTACCAGTCGTTGACCAGGGTGCCGAGCGTTCCCATCTCGAGATCCATCACCGTAGTGCGCCCATCGCGCAGCGCGATCTTGTTACCGATGGCGCGCGGCCAGTGGAAATGCGTGTCGATGAAGCCGGGCGCGACCACATGGCCCGACGCGTCTATGGTTCTCGCCCCGGAGAGTTCCTCGGTCGTGATCGACACGATGCGACCGTCCTTCACCCCCACGTTCGCGACCTGGTCAAATCCGGTCTCCGGGTCCATCACCCTGCCGTTCAGGATCGCGAGGTCCAGCGGTGCGGCAGACTGGGCCAAGGCGCGGCCCGCGGTTCCGACGATAGCCGCGGCGGCAGTGGCGCCGGTGTTGAAGTCACGGCGAGTGATCGTTGAATCGCTCATAATCATGTCCATTCTCGAAAAGGCCCGGACTCGGGCGAGACGCTTCCAAATTGGTCGACATGCTACATCACTTTGAGTTGCGGGATTGTGCCCGAGGTGCCAGAACTTGGGAAAACCTGGCGCGTCGCGCACAGCGATTTCCGAAGAGGGCCAGATGCGATCCAGCTCGAACCCCAAGTTCACGAAGGCTGTACTGCTCCAGCAGGCGGCGCGGGAATTCGTCGGGCGCGGCGGTGATATCGAGGCCGTGATGGCCAGGAATGGCATCCCGCAGGCGGCGATGCAGGACCCGAACCATCTGGTCGAGGCGACGGCCTTCTATGCCGCACTCGAAGACATGGCCGCCCTCCTGAATGACAACTGTTTCGGTGCCGGGCTTGCGCGAGCCTCGGCGCGCAGCGGCGGCCCAACGGTGCGGTCCTCGATAAAGGGCGCAAGGACACTCGGAGACTTCCTGATCGCTACGACGCTGGACGTCGATCTGCAGTTCGACAACGTCGTCTACTCCCTTCGTATCGGGCCCGAGCTCGCCGTGTTCCAGGTTCACAGGACACGACATGTCGAACGGCCGACGATCCAGGCCGATGCGATAGGCGTCGTGTTCTTCACATCCATGATCGAAGCCTGCCTTGGACCGGCCTTTGACGCTTCGAAGCTGCTGGTCGTCGCACATTCGTTCGATGGCCTGCCCGAGGGTTTCCTGCCCGCCCATGTGCTCATGAGAAGCAAGGACATCGCGCTGTCGATCAGCTTTCCGCCCGCATGGCTCAGGTTGCCGCTTCACGTCGAATGGGAGACTGAAGATACCAGCGGCTACAGCATCAGTGACGCCCCGCAGACCGACACCTTCCCGACCATCATACGGGACCTGATGCGGCAACGACTGTCGTTTCGGGACGACACGCTCGCCGACCTCGCCGCGGCCATCGGTCTTGGCACGCGCAGCCTGCAACGTCTGCTGACGGAGGCCGGAACCTCCTTCCGTGCGATGCGCGATGACCTTCGCGCCGAGGCCGCCGCGAAACTCGTCCAGGGAACCGATCTGCCGTTCAAGGAGATCGCCTCGCGCACCGGGTTCTCCGACGCCGCCGCATTCGGACGAAGCTATCGGCGGTGGACCGGCATGTCACCTGGCGCCCACCGTCGAAGTGCCGCTGGATAGACGGCGGGCGGTCCGGGAAGCGTATCTGAGGGGCGAAGATTCGCTGCTCGCAGAATCGGACGGCCAAAGCGCTCGGGATACGCGCCCGCCCTCAGGAGAACCCCGCGCGGACACGAAACCCCGGAATGCGGATCGCATCGGAGCTATCGCAAGTATCTGAAAGGAAATGGCAGGGGCAGCAGGGTTCGAACCCGCGACCTACGGTTTTGGAGGCAGTTGTCACACATTGTTTCCTAACCGCATTACTGCCAACCGCCGCGAGTTCCAAGCATACTTATCAATACCTTACAGCGCTTTTGCCAAATACAAGTGCGGGTCGAAGCGACCGCGACCAGCAATCGACATATCTGAGGAGAGTGACCCCCCATCGTGGCGCTAGCCGCTTGTACCAACAATGCGCTGTGTCCCGACCTTCGCTGTCCCGCCCTCGCAAGGCGGCAACACCCATCTAACTGCCGTTGTTGCTTCGGCTCACGTCGTTCGCTAGGCGCAGGAGGCGATCGTCCGTCGCGACGTACTTGGCTGTCAGCTAAGTGCATGCAGTTGACAATCGTCGCGCAGGCCGAGCCACGCTAGAAAACAAAGGAAGCAGAACCGTTAACGAGAGTCACAGATAAGTGGAACATCGGCATCCTGCATTGCGACACGCGATAGACGCGCCGCGCCGATCGGTGCGAACACCGATCAGCTTCCAGGCGCGGTTGGATGGAACTTCGTGACAGGTCACTTCAGATCGTGATGTCGCCACGCAGCACTCCTAGAAAATCCTCACTCCCGTAAGCTTACCGTAAGCCTGCTCCGGCATCAGACGACTGAGAGCAGTAGTTGGTAAGAAGAACATGAGCAGTTTCATTCATGCGCAGTCCTCTCGAGGTCGGGAGGTTGCTGATCATGCAGCTTGAGCAGGTCTTTCCACTGGACGTAGGCTGGTCAGACGGGGCCGAATACATATCCTCCGAGTTTCGGCGTGTCTTCTCGGCCCGGGTAGTCATCCCCCCCATCCCTCTGGTCATTGCACGGGGAACCAGTGGTGCCATCCTCGGCGCGGCCGGGATCAGGACCTCCGGAGACGGCTTTTTCTCAGAGACCTACCTCGATCTCACCGTGGAGGACGCGATCTCATCCGCCATCGGGCATCAGGTAGACCGCGCTGACATCATCGAAGTCGTTTCGCTCGCGTGTTCCGCGTCCTATGCGGCCCTCCCGCTGATCCAGGGCATCACGTCCATCGGCCGGACACTTGGTTGCCGCTGCGGAGTTTTCACGGCGACCAGACCGCTGATGCGCCTCCTGTCCCGCACCCACACGCCCCTCTTTCGGATTGCGCCGGCACTAGCCAATCGCGTTCCCGATCCGGAGCGCTGGGGGAGCTACTACACGACAGATCCGTGGGTCTGCGCGATGCCGGACCTCGAACACCCCCTAGATTTTCTTCCCGCGGGCGCAGAGCGCCGATTCAAAGAGTATCGCCCATGCTGACCGTCTTACGTGCCCTTCAAACCCAAGCAGGTGAACGTCCGGATGCCCTTGCCTTCATCTCGAACCGGGAGAGTGTGACCTGGGCCGAGCTTGAGCAGCGCGTCACAATTGCCGCCGCCGGTTTTCTCGATGGCGGAGATCGTGTTGCGTTGAAGCTGGAGGGCATCAACGCCGTCATAGGAGAGCTGGCCGCCACTGCTGCGGGACGGACCATCGTGCCTGTGCCGGGCTTTTTTTCGGATCAACAGGTTGCGCATCTTGTGCGCCAGTCTGATGCCTCGCTGGTCAGCGAACTGCCCGCGGCAGATGGCCCGATGCCGGACCTGTCGAAGAACTCTACCCGCATCATCTTCACTTCCGGGACGACCGGTCAGCCGAAGGGCGTTGTCCTTGGTGCGGCGCAAGTCGAGGCGTCGCTCCTCGCTCTGAACGCCGCGCTGAAGCCTGATCTGGACGATCGGTACCTCTCGATGCTGCCACAGGCACAGCTACTCGAACAGATCTGCGGCATCTTCATGCCGGTGCTGGCAGGAGCAACGACCATAATCTGCACCGAGGGGCAGTCACTGCTCTGGGGCGGTGATGCGAGCGCATTCGCTCGCACCGCACTGATGGCGGCTCCGACGATAACGGTTCTTTCTCCTCGGCAGCTCGCACTCTGGGTCGCGGCGGTCCATGCAGGCACGCCAGCCCCGAAAACGCTCCGCTACGTGGCCGTCGGCGGCGCCCCAACGGCGCCCGAACTGTTACACGAAGCCCGGTCCCTCGGGATACCGGCACACGCCGGATATGGCCTGTCAGAGGCCTGCTCAGTCGTGGCTCTCTCCAGACCGGGCGACCCGGTTGACGGCAGCGCAGGGCAGGTACTCGAAGGCATCGATGTTGAGATCGTGAATGGCGAAATCGTGGTGTCGGGTCCAACCGTAATGGACGGATACCTTGGCCGCGATCCGGTAGAACGGCGCTGGCATACCGGAGATCTCGGGCGGATCGAGCGCGGGCGGCTGTGGATCGAAGGCCGGCGCGACGCGATGATCGTCTGTTCAAACGGTCGCAACATCGCGCCTGAATGGGTGGAGGCAGAGGCACTTGCCGACCCTGCTATCCTCGCCGCCGCGCTGATTGCCGATAACGACGACCTTGTCCTCGCCCTGTTTCCGGTGGCTCCCTTCGATGTCCACGCGCTTCAGACACGGCTCGCCGCACTGCCGACTTATGCGCGTCCCTCCTGTATCGAAATCCTCGACCCCAGTCACCCAGGCCTCGTCCGGGGTCCCGGCTTGACCGACCGTCGGGCGGTGGCAGCAATTCTGAAGACCGCGGAGGCGCGCGCCGCCGGGCAAAAAGCAACAACCAATGAAATGCAAGGGGCCGAGTCATGAACGAACGTATTGTCCTCATTACTGGCGCTGGATCGGGCATCGGTCGTGCCCTCGCGCTGGAAGCAGACAGACGTGACCATCGCGTCGTTTTGGTTGGCCGCCGGGCCGCCGCTCTGGAGGAGACAGCTGCGCAGCTGACGCGCCAGGACGTCGTCAAGGTTCCGGCCGACATCATCACAGCCGAAGGCCGCTTGGCTGCCGTCGCCGCGGTGAAGGAAATCGGGGGTCTCGATGTCCTTGTTAACAACGCAGGTCTGGTCCTGTCAGGACCGTTGGCAGGCAGCAGGGACGACGATATCGAACGCCTGCTGATGACCAACGTGGCCGCGCCCATTGCCCTCAGCCGTGAGTTGCTCCCGATGCTCGTGGCGCGCCGGGGTCAGGTGGTGAACATGGGGTCGATGTTCGGCGATATCGCCTTCCCGTACTTCACAGCTTATTCGGCAAGCAAGTTCGCGCTCCGCGGGTTTTCAGATGCACTACGGCGCGAAGTCAAACGGCACGGTGTTGACGTGACCTACCTTGCACCCCGCGCGACGCGAACCGCCGCCGCGGACGACTTCGCGGCCTTGGTCGAACCAATGGGCATGGTCCTCGACGCGCCGGAAGCCGTGGCGGCCCACGCCTGGCGCGCCATAGAAAGTCGCAAGTCCACACAGTATCCGGCCAGCCGCGAACGCCTGTTCGTTGCATTGCAACGCCTGCGGCCCCGCCTAATCGATAACGCCCTGTCAAAAATGGCCGCCGATCCGCGTGTCGCACGCGCCGCCGGAAGCCGGGATTGACTCCGATCCAGAGGTGAAAACATGACCTACAACGTTCTGCGCCGCGCCGCGTTTGACGGCGGACTCGCCAACGAAGCCCTTTTGACCGCCATCCGGGCAGATCTTGCCCGCGATGGCTGGACCTTGCTGCGCGGCTTCGCTCCCGATATGCGCGCCTTTTCTGACCTAGTCGGTCGTTTGTGCCAGCGGGTCACTTTCGATCCGGCACGCAGCCATACCAGTGAGAAGACCCAGATGGTTGATGCTGGACTTGGCCCCATCGGCTTGCACGTGGAGAATGGCAATACACCGCGATGCCCCGATATCGTCTCCTTCTTCGCTGAGCGCGCAGCTTTCGAAGGTTCTCAGACAACAATCTGTGACGGGGCAGCGCTGTATGATGCGATGTCGGAACGGGACAAAGCCCGCTGGTCTCAGGCAATGACCGTTGAACGTCGCCTGCCGGAACTACTTTGGAAGCGATACCTAGCAAACGAGCACCCTGCCCTTTCGAACCCCGAGGAGGTTCGGATGGAGCATATCCTGCAGTTTCAGCAGGCCGTGCCCGGCCAGACCTTCGACCTGCACGACGACGGTTCGCTCACCTATCGTCTGACTGTCGCGCCGGTGCGGAGGTCAGCCTTCGGCGGAGAGCATCTCGCATTCGCGAATGCCGTGCTCGGCCCCTCGCACAACTACGAAGCCCCGCGTTACACGTTGGCCGACGGTTCTCCGGTGACACTTGACGAGATCGAAGACCTCCGCGGCCAAGCCGAGGAGCATACCAACGAAATCAATTGGCAGGACGGCGACATCGCAGTCCTGGACAACACCCGCGTGATGCACGGCCGCCGCGCCATCGTGGACGTCGAGCGCACACTTTTCATTGGAATGGGCTCGCTCTGAGCCTCGCAGAAGGATACGCAAGATGCAGAACCCCACCTTTGCAGGACTGCTGGCCGCAGCACTATCTCTTACTGTCGGACTGCCCGCCTCGGCCGCGCCAGCCAGCGGAAGCCAAACCTATGACGTTATCCGCAAGGGCAAGGACATTGGCGACCAGGTCATTCACTTCCAGTCCAGCGGCGACACGCTGACTGTCACTCTAGTGACGGATGTGTCGGTCAAGGTCCTCGGCATTGAGGCCTATGGGTTTCACCAGAAGTCTGTCGAGAATTGGAACAGCGGGCACCTTGCAACGCTGTCGTCCCACACCGATGACAATGGCAAGACGCATGATATCAACGTCAAGGGCGACGGACTGGTCCCCGCGAGCCTCTGGAACGAACAGGTCGCACAGAACGGAACCCTCCTGAACACGATCGACGGCAGCAAGATGAAGGTATCCGTCAAGAAAGTCGGCACGGAAGCCATCACCGCTGGAGGTCAGCAGGTACCGGCAACCCACTACCGTCTGTCAGGCGATCTTGAACGAGACCTCTGGTACGACGCAGATGGCCGGCTGGTGCACGTCGCCATGAAAGGAGAGGATGGCTCCCAAGTCGATTATGTCCTTCGTTGACACGGCTACACAGAGTGTAGTTGGCACCGAGCCTTCAACTTGCTGGAGATTTCGAGCTCAAGAGGCGTGTACCAACTGGGAAGATATCGCGCGAACAGTAGCCCTTTTTCAGTCGGTTCTCTGGATTCATTTGATGGTCCTATGAGATGGTTCTTAACCGGTCTTTGCAGCTGAAGTCGCTATACCCCTTATACCGTGCAAAGACCGCGCCACTCGGCGAGCTGGGGCGGGAAAATTCCGAAAACTTGCTCGGGAGTAGTTCTTCCGCTCCGAGTAGAAGTGGTTGAAAACTAAAGCGCCCCCGGTTCTGTAGAAAACTGCCTCGTTCACTGTCTGCTGTCTGCTCTCGTAGTCAACCGTTGCCCAGAAAGCGATTTGCGAAGCAAGTCCGGTGAAAGGGGCGACATCAGGCCATTGTTCGTGTGCACGCGCTCCGATCTGTAAAAGAGTTTGACTTAGTCGAAGTCGTCCTTCTTGGCTTCGTCACGACCGATCGGCGATTTGGAAGCCGGATGGGGAGCATGGCCTCTGAACACCAATGAGTTAGCAAGAAACAAGACGTGCTACTTCCCTTCTTGGTCATGAGCATATCAATCGGCGCTAGCGAAAAATCGAAGACATAGAGGCAGGGGCTGTTTCACGTCGACAAGTAACTTTCGAGGGAGAGCAGTTCATAGATGCTCCTCTGAAAGGCCCGGCACTTCCGACAACTAGGCCGCGTCCCGGGGGGCCCTTATTGATCCCCATCGGTGCCGACATGTCAGCCGCCACCGCATAGACAAAGCGTGGCCCTCGCAAATGCGCCGCGCGCACGCAAAAGATGATAACGAAGTAATAGCCAGCCCCGATCCGAACGGAGAGCCCGCAAGTTGGACAACACCTTCCCCGACCGGATGAAGGCAATCGTCCTGATCATTGCCTTGGGAGGTCTCGTCGCAGGCGGCCTCCTCTGGCTGACAGGACGGCACGACCTCGCCAACATCACATGGTTTGTCTGCGTGCTTCCCGCGCTGCTGTCGCTGGTAGTCGAGGTCCTGCGCGCCATCGCCCGGGAGGAAGTCGGGCTCGACATCATCGCGGCGGTCTCCATGTCTTTCGCCCTCGCGTTCGGAGAAACGCTGGCTGCCGCCGTGGTCGCGGTCATGTATTCCGGCGGAACATTCCTGGAGAGCTTTGCCGAGGGCCGCGCCCGTCGCGAAATGCTCGCCCTGTTGGCGAGAGTCCCCCGCACGGCGATGCGCAAGCGCGACGGGACCTTGGAAGAGATCCCGCTGGACGAGGTCGAACCGGGAGATCTCCTGCTGATCCGCCAGGGCGACGTGGTGCCGGTCGATGGTACGGTGAACTCGGCAAAGGCCTTCATCGACACCTCGGCCCTGACCGGCGAGTCGATGCCGGTGTCCACGCTCGAAGGTACCGAGGTAATGAGCGGCTCCACCAATGCCGGCGATGCCTTCGAGATCGTGACCCTGCGGCGCGCCTCCGAGAGCACCTATGCGGGGATCATTCGTCTCGTCGAAGACGCGCAGCGGTCAAAGGCCCCCATGTCTCGCCTCGCCGACCGCTGGTCGCTGGGGTTCCTGGCAGTCACGCTGCTCATCGCCCTCGGCGCCTGGTGGATGACCGACGACCCGATCCGGGCCGTCGCGGTTCTGGTGGTCGCCACGCCCTGCCCGCTGATCCTTGCGGTTCCGGTCGCGCTGGTCGCCGGCCTGTCGAGGGCTGCGCAGTATGGCGTGCTCATCAAGGGTGCGGCGCCGCTCGAGACCATGGCCCGCATTAAGACCCTGATCCTCGACAAGACCGGCACGCTGACTGACGGTCGCCCGCAGATCGTGTCGATCCACTCCCACGGCGCGTTCAGCGACGACGAAGTCCTGCGCCTTGCGGCCTCGCTCGATCAGGCGTCGAAACACCCGGTGGCCCAGGCCATGGTCACCGCGGCCCAGTCCCGTGGCCTGGTCCTGTCCCTGCCCTCCGAGGTCGCCGAGATCCCCGGTGAGGGAGTCGTCGGAGGCATCGACGGCCATCGCGTGATGGTCGGGGGCGACACCTTCGTCGCGCGCCGGATCGGTCGGACAAGCGATGACCAGCCTCCGCAGGAGGTCGGCGCGGTGATCGTCGCGGTAGCCGTCGACGGGCATACCGCGGGCCACTTGGTGATGGCCGACCCCCTGCGCGAGGGCTCGCAGCAGATGCTCGCACGCTTGCGCAACCAAGGCGTCGAACGCATCCTGCTGGCGACCGGAGACCGCGTCGAGGTGGCTCGCAGGGTCACCGAGGGGCTCGGACTCGACGGCCTCCGCGCCGGGCTGACCCCCGACCAGAAGGTGCTTCTTGTGTTGACCGAGCGCAAAAACCGACCAGTCATGATGGTGGGCGACGGGGTGAACGACGCCCCTGCACTCGCCGCCGCCGATGTCGGCGTCGCCATGGGAGCCCGCGGGGCCGCCGCCTCGGCTGAAGCGGCGGACGTGGTGCTGCTGGTCGACCGGGTCGACCGACTGCTGCCCGGCATCGAGATCGCCCAGGCCGCGCGCCGTATCGCCCTGCAGAGCGTCGTGGCCGGGATCGGCCTCTCGGTGATTGGGATGGTGGTCGCCGCCCTCGGTCACCTGACACCCGTCGAGGGCGCAGTCCTGCAGGAGGCCATCGACGTGGCTGTGATCCTGAACGCGCTGCGTGCCCTGAGGATCAGACCGGAAGCCCCTTCGGGCGATGCCGCGACTTAGGCCGCGCACCCGATCTCCGACTGTCATTGACTTCCATCAAGGTGGGCAATGACCAGGTCGGCGACAACAGCACCGGGAGGCCGGTCCGCCGGACTCGAACGGCCGGTAAATGGGAGGGAATGACCAGATGAAGCTCACCTTTCACGGTGCTGCCCGGCAGGTGACCGGCTCGTGTCACCTCATCGAGGCCGCGGGCAAACTAATCCTGATCGACTGCGGCATGTTCCAGGGGTCCCATGAACTCTATGACGACAACGCCAGCGACTTTGGCTTCGACCCCCGGCAGATTGATCTGCTACTGCTGACCCATGCCCATCTCGACCACTGCGGCCGCATCCCGCTGCTGGTCAAGCGCGGCTTCACCGGAGAAATCATCTCGACCTCGGCCACCCGTGACCTTGCCCGGCTTGTGATGTTGGACGCGGCACACCTCCAGGAAGAGGAAGCGCGGCACCAGCATCGCCACGGCAAGCGCGGCGGCCACTACGAGGCGCTCTATGATGCGGTCGATGCGCTCGACGCGGCGGGGCAGTTCGGGCGGGTGGCGACCTACCGCGAGCGCATCCAGCTGTGTCCCGGCGTTGCCGCCACCTTTCACGACGCCGGTCACATCCTCGGTTCGGCCTCGATCCTCCTGGAGCTGACCGAGGGAGACCAGCAGCGCAGGGTCCTGTTCTCCGGCGACATCGGCTCCTACGGGCGCGCCCTTCTGAACGATCCCGACCCGCCGCAGGACCTCGACACCGTCGTCATGGAGACCACCTATGGAGACCGCGACCACCGCACGTTGGAAGCGTCGATCGGCGAGTTCCACGATGTGCTGAGCGAAGCGGCCGATCGCGGTGGCAATGTCATCATTCCGACCTTCGCGCTTGAACGTGCGCAGGAACTTCTCTGGTACCTGCGCCTCGGGATCGAGAGTGGCGTCATCGAGAGCGGACAAAGCATCTACCTGGATTCCCCGATGGCCGTCTCGGCCACCCGGATTTTTGCCCGCCATCCGGAGGCGATGCGCCCCGAACTGGCTCGCATGATCCACGACGGCGAGGACCCCTTCAGGATTCCCGGCCTCCATTTCACCCGGGACGCTTCGGACTCCATGGCGCTGAACCATGTCCGGTCCGGGGCGATCATCATGGCCGGTTCAGGTATGTGCACCGGCGGCCGTATTCGCCATCACCTGCGCCACAACCTGTCCCATGCCGACTGCAGTGTGATCTTCGTCGGCTATGCCGCAGAGGGAACTCTGGCGCGGCGGCTAATTGACGGGGCCGGCAGAGTAAAGCTCTTCGGCGACGAGATCCCTGTCCGGGCGAGCCTGCACACCGTCAACGGGTTTTCCGCACATGCGGGACGTGGCGGACTACTCGAATGGCACAGGAGCCTCAGGGGCCCCCGGCAGACGTTCCTGGTGCACGGCGAGCACACGGCGATGGACAGCTTTGCCCGGTCCTTGGACGGGCAAGTGGTCCGGACACCGAACATGGGGCAGACATTCGAACTCTAACCGCCCGCGCTACCCCATAACGCGGGGCAACGCTGAAATGCGCGCGGCGGCAACGGCCCAGCAGGCGGGACAGACAGGCAGCGGACATGAGGCACATTGCGTTCATACTGGCGTACCTTCTGGTGGTGTCCCTCCCGCTGGTCCTGTCCTGGCAACTCGGGTGGCCGCCTCGTACCTTCCACCAGGAGCTCGCCACCGCCCTCGGTATCGTCGCCTTTGCAATGATCCTCGTGGAATTCATGCTCTCCGGCCGCTTCAAGAGGGTATCGAACGGGATCGGCATGGACCTGACCATGCGGTTCCATCAGGTAATGGCCCGGCTGGCGCTGGTCTTTGCGATCCTTCATCCCCTGCTCTATCAGGGCACCCCAGCCGATGGCCCGCACCCCTGGGACCCGACCCGGCAGCTGACCATAACGACCGATCTCCCCTATCTCGCCACAGGTGTCCTTGGCTTCCTCCTACTGCCCGCCCTGTTCCTTATGGCCATCGGCCGCGTCCAGCTCGGTTACCGGTACGAGACCTGGCGCCTGACCCATGGGGTGTTCGCCCTGATCATCGTTCTTCTGGTCCTCCACCACGCGGTCTATGCCGGGCGCTATGCCTCGCAGCCGCTGCTGACCTGGACCTGGATCGGAATGGCAGGCATCGCCATCGGGTCGCTGCTGGTCGTGTACCTGCGCGGCTCGGTCCTGGGCCGGGCCCGCCCATGGCGGGTTCGTTCGGTCACGCAACTGACACCCCGGCAATGGCAGGTCACCCTGACGCCGAACGGCCACACGGGTATCGACTTCGAGGCCGGGCAGTTCGTTTGGCTGAAACTCGGCCACCAGATACGCCCGCTGCAGGAACATCCCTTTTCCATCTGCTCCGCCCCGGCATCCGGGCCGGACGTCAGCTTCATGATCAAGGAACTGGGCGATTTCACCCGCGCTATCGGGCAGATCGCGCCGGGAACACTGGCCCACATCGACGGCCCCTTTGGCAACATGACCATCACAGATCGAAGCGAACCGGGTGTCGCCCTGATCGCAGGCGGCGTGGGTCTTGCGCCTCTGCTCAGCATTCTGCGGCAGATGCGCCTCATGGAAGACCTAAGGCCGCGCAGACTGATCTACGGGAACCGCACCCTGGACCAGATCGCCTATCGCGAGGAACTCGAAACCGAGGACGTGACCCATGTCCTGTCGGAACCACCCGAGGATTGGGCCGGTGAGATCGGCTTCATCGACGAGGCTCTGCTCGACCGCTGCTTCTCGCCTGAGGAATTCGAGAACTGGCTCTTTGTCATCTGCGGCCCGACCGCAATGATGGAGCTCGTCGAGGACCACTTACTCGAACGAGGAACCCCGTCGAACCGCATACTATCGGAGCGTTTCGCCTATGACTGATCCCTTCCGCTCCACGAGCTTCCGGCGACGGTTCAGTATATCAACCCGGGTGGTGGCATTCCTGCTCTGCCTGCTCGTTTTCGCTTTCGCCATACGCTGAGCGCACCTCTGCCCCAACGTGGCTCATCTTCACATAACCTGCGGCACCGGTCGGTGCAGTTCTGTCAAACGCGCGGCTTGAGGTATCGATCACGCGCGGCCCTTTCCGGCCGTGGCCATCATGATGCTGACCGTTTTCGAAGCGGACGACGATTTGCTCGCGGCGTTGAAAGCTGGTGCGCGAGGCCGAGATTTTGCGCCACCTCGCCTTCGGCCGGAACAACAAGGAGATCGCCGGTGCCCTTGAGCTACAGGAGGAGACGATCAAGAATTACACGACGAACATCCTCAAAAAGCTGCAGGTGCGGAACTGCGTAGGAGCCGCGCTCAAAGCTCGCGAACTTAGTCTGTCCTGAACTCCGGCGGGTTGCTCGGGATTGACCGAAGCCGCTGTTGGTCGATTTGGCAGCGAAGGTTTGTTGTCAGTTCTTCTATTCGATCTATGCCGAAATGCTGCACGCGCATGAGTATCGCGTTTGCGCAGGAAGCGGACATAGCAACCAGGAGGTCGGCCCCCGGCCTGACTGACACAACCGGCCCTGAACGGACATTCGCCAGGTTGGGTCTCGCCGCGGCGCAGCCTCCCCATACCGGACATCGGTGGCATCGTGCAGCATGGACTGACAACCCAACGTCAGCAGAGCGGACAAACCCGACCTTGGATTTTCAGTCTTCGCTGCCGCAGCATTTGCTTGCACGTGCGGCACACCAATCGACGCGGCGCAGCGGATGTCGCGAGACCGGCCATTCGTGGGTGCCAATTTCGCTTGGATCGAAACAGTGCTTTCGTTGCGTCTTGGTTTGGCCATCGAGACGCGGGACTTGGCTGCCTCTCAAACATAGTGCAGCGAGGTCTGCTTAGAAAATTCGATAAGCACCGAAAATGTGGGCTTTGGTTCGAAGATCCGCACTGGTTGTTTCTGGCGAAAATCCAAGTTTGACGAGAACTTAGTCACCTAACTCAGTCAATGTAGCTGATGATCTTTTCTCCTCGGAACCTATAACGTTCGCAAAGCCTAGACAATTCTGGAAGAACTCGACCTGACCAGAACTGATAGTGCTGATCAGCTCTTGAAGACCAAAAAGTCCCAGCAAGAACATCTGGCACTACACGAAATTCCGTGGATAGAGAACACACACGCGGCCACAGTTTTCCTGCAAGTACAAGACCTGCTGTTAGTTCTGCCGTCTGCATGGATTTTGGCTTCAACTTTTGATCAACAATTGACGTCATCAAAACAGACAGACGATCAGGCATGAGAAGATGGTGCTGTCCACCATGTTCACGCAGCCGCAAGACCCCTTTGCTCACGGATGCGTAGTAATCCTCGCCACAATCGTTTAATTCAAATGTATTCCAACTGGCAAATAGCATCTGAAGACCCAGAAGAATGGCCGCATATGAAGCTGACTGACTTTTAAACGAGTTCCCAAGATAATTACCGTCGTTTTGCGTATGAAGCAGCAGTGTGGATAGTGAGGAAAAATCGGCTATGGTTTCAGCACACAAGATCAGCTCGCGACGGTTGGAACTCGAGATTTCACTTTTCCTCTCTCCAAGATAGGCTCTCGGACCATTATCACAAAATAACTCAACATGTCCAAATATGATGTGGTGCAGCTCGTGATTTAGGACAAATGCATGAAGAATGTTCGAAATATAGAGAACATCGGGAAAGAAATCTGTCTGCTCGTCAATAATCATTGATATTTTCTGTAGAATACTAAAGTTGTACGGATTCCCTTCTGACAGAAGATGCCACTTATTATTGCAAATGAGCTGAAAGTGCGGTGCTAAATCTTCTGCGACATCACCATTTCTCATTATAAGCGCACAAAATATGGACACTTCTGCGATCAGGGCTGTCATCCCAAGATCGTGGCCCATATAAAACTGTTCTTCATCAACAGTAGCGAACGCGTTGAAGTCATACGACTCGACAACTTCACATGAGGCTAAAAATTGCCTCCCATTCTGATTAACAAGTCCTTCAAGGCCCAAAAGTTGCTGTTGGAAAGTTCTTTGAGCGTGAGCGCAATAAGGATCTTGATGCATCGGGAATGGGGCCCCGAACGAATTGACAAAACGAGAACTTTCGCCAGTAAATGCCGAAGAAAACGTCATAGCCCCATGGCATCCATGGGATCTTCGCAGAAGCGCTCAACACCAATTTTTGCGATTGCTTGGAGGCAAACGTATAAGCCTGGAACTTGTGAGACGCCTACAAAGATCTCTGCCAATGCAGTAATCACATTGGCTTCCGACGACGACACTTTCTCTAAAATTTCCTTCTTGTAAGGGCAAATCTTAGATTTCAACATCTCAACGGCGATGAAAATCAAGCGATCCCTATTTGGACGGCGAGCCCCCAACGAGGTACGTGTAAACAAATCAGCGCCAACTTCGGCCAAAGCCTCGTGAATATCAGTATCTGTCATCTAGAATAACGCACCCTTTTTTAGTTTGTGAGCTCAACATCGCCTCATAGCATACAAGTTGGACTATATGGTTGATCAAACCTTACAAACAAACTCTACTGCATAGCTTAATCCATAGAAAGCCCACGAACACAGCTCAACGCAAGAAATCACGGGTATCTGCTCTTGGCGCTGCTTGGCATTTAGATCATCGATCCGCTTTTCTACCGCTGCTGTCATTTTCGCCCTGAGGGTCGCGCGCCTGGTCAACCGTCTGAATGGCCGGGTTTCCCACCGCCTTGCAGCGTCTAAGAGAACGCACTTGCGGCGATCTTAGTGCTGCATGCGCACGCAGCGAGAAATAGTAATGACCGCCTTGGGCTCCAAGCGGTCATGCGGCGCTGCGGCGGACCGCCGAACCACCCAGGCGTAGCAACATGACGCTTCCGGCCCTGACCTGCCGTTCGCCTAGATCTCCAACGCCGCAGGGCAGCTTCCCCAAACCGGACTTTTACAGGACCGCGCAGCGTCGCCCAGGAGCCAGAAATCCGCAGTGCGGACGAAGCGGACGGGCTCCGCTGACAGATGAACGTCTGCTTTAGTGATCACTGGCAATACGGAAGTATTACTTCTCAACAAGTGCCGTGATCAGAAGTGGATGACTGACTGCCTTCTTGTCGATCAGGGCTTGGGGGGAAATACTCTTCGTTTGAAGATCGCCAAGTTCACTCGCGGTGATGCCGATTATCTGTAAAAAGTCCAAGCGTCCGTGCGGGGTGTCCGTCGAGACAAGTTCCGGGTCATTGCAAAAGACAATGGCGGTTTTGTCGGTTGATGAACCTGCCCTGA
>NZ_QEHM01000014.1 GCF_003116585.1 Albibacillus kandeliae | reverse complement strand
TACCGCGACGAGTTCCTCGCCTTCGCCGCCTTCCTCGAAGCCAACAGCACGGTGGTCGGCGGGACGCTGAACGACACCACCATCGGGCTCACCACGCCGGCGGCCGGGAAGTTCACCACGGTGCTGGCCTCGACCTGGGCGGGAACGGCGGTCAACGGGGGCGCGGGCGCGATCATCGAGCGCGGCACCAATGCGAATGGCGACTACGTCCGCTTTGCCGATGGAACTCAGCTCTGCTGGCAGCGCCTGAACCTGGGCTCCATCCTGTCGGCAGGTGCCGGCACCTTCGCCGACCCCTATCGAAGCGCGCCAATCGGCTGGACGTTCCCGGCGGTCTTCATTGCCAACCCGGTGGTCAGCGGCATCGCCGAGACCACCAACTCCGCCGATCATACCGGACGCGCCAACTACGTGCGCTGCGGAGCTCCTGGCACCACCTCCGTGACGGCGGTCCAGGCGTTCCGGGGTTCGGCAAGCAATATCGATATGACCATTGATGCGAACCTAACGGCCATCGGCCGCTGGTTCTAAGGAGGATCTGCCTTGCACATCTCGTTCACCCCGATGCGCCACGACGCGGAGCTTGCTCTCTCCGTCGCCGGCGATGCGCTCACGATCAACGGCGAGGTCTTCGACTTCTCCGGCCTGGCCGAAGGCGCGACCTTGCCGAACTCGGCCGTGGCCTGCGCCTGGCTCGCCTCGGACGTGGAGCGCATCGCCGGCGCGCTGCACCTCACGCTGATCCTGCCGCATGGGGCAGAAGCCCCGGAAGAAACCCGCTTCCCGGCGCCGCTCTTGATCACCGGAGACGGGCCGGTGGCCCTGCCGCCCCACAGCAATCCCAGCCCGGAGCCGGAGTCTGACGCATGAGCAACATCGACTTTACGCAGGTGATCACGGCCGAGGCCAAGGCGGCGACGGGACGCGCCGCGCTCCTCGCCGAGCTCGCCGCGATCCGCTGGGCGCGCGAGACCGGCGGGATCACCCTCGGCGACGGCACCGAGCTGCCGACCGACGAGCGCACGGTGGCCAAGCTCACGGCGGCCGTCACCAGCCTGCAGGACGGCATGGTAAGCGCGCCGGTCGCCTGGAAGTTCGCCAATGGCTGGCAGGACCTGGCGCAGGCGCAGGTCGAGGCCTGCGCGGCGGCCGTCGCCCGGCACGTGCAGGCCTGCTTCAATGCCGAGCGCGCGGTCTGCAACCAGGTCGCGGCGATGGAGGACCTCGGCGGCTTCGACGTGGTCGCGGCCTTCGAGGCGGCGTTTGCGGCGCAGGAGGGTGCCTGATGGCGGTCCTCGAGCACCTGGAACAGACGGTGGGCCCAAAGGCGCTCGGCGCGGTCTCAAGCGCCGGCGTCTACGGCGGCTCGGCGGTCTCGCTTCTCGCCTGGCTCGGCTCGCAGAGTGCCGTCGCGATCGTCGGCATCGTGGTGAGTATCGGCGGTCTGATCCTCAGCTGGTGGCACAAGCGTGCGATGCAGCGGATCGCCCGCGACCGCCTGGCGCTTGATCGCGCCCGGTTCGAGGCGGACCTCGACTGAGCTGATCCTCAATTCCCCGCAACCAACGCCCCGCCTTGTGCGGGGCGTCTTCGTTTGGAGACCTGACATGACCCTACTTGCAAACTGGAAAGTCATCCTCGGCGGCGCCTGGTCTGTCCGCCTGATGCTGCTGGCGGCGGCGATCTCGGCCTTCGCGGCCTTCCTCGGCCTCGTCTCGGCCGAGCAGCTCGGCTGGAACCCGGTCTGGTTCGCCGCGGCCTCTGCGATCATCAATCTCCTCGCCATTCCAGCGCGGCTGGTGGTGCAGGGCGGGCTCGCCCGGGCGCAGAGCTTCCTCGAGGATGAGAGCGGCGCCGTGAGCCGGCGCACGGTGGCAAGCCTCACCGGGGCCGGACTGGTCGCGGTGCTGGCCCTGGCGGTGCCTGAGATCCAGCGCTCGGAGGGGCGCAGCCTCGTGGCCTACCAGGACATCGTCGGCGTCTGGACCATCTGTGACGGGGAGACCCTCGAGGTCGGCCCCGGCGACGTGGCTTCGTCGGCCGAGTGTGATCGCAAGCTGGAGGCGCGCGTGCGCGCCTTTGCAGCCGGGATCGCGACCTGTCTGCCCGAACGGCTGCCCGTGGCCATGCAGGCGGCGTTCGTCTCGGCAAGCTACAACATCGGCGTCGGGGCCTTCTGCGGCTCCAGTATGGCACGCCGGGCCGCCGTCGGAGATCTTCGCGGTGCCTGTGACGCTTTGCGGCTCTGGAACAAGGCGCGGGTCGGGGCAGGGGGCAGCCTTCAGCCCGTCCGTGGCCTCACCCTGCGCCGCGAACGCGAACGCGCCCTGTGCCTCTCCGGGCTGCCAGGTTGATGCGCCTTGTCGCCGTCGCGTTGCTCCTGGCGCTCCCAGGGTGCGGCAAACTTCCGGTCCGCCTCGGGGCGGGCCCTAACCTGGCCGCCAACGTCCAGGCCGGGGCGGAGAACGTGCAAGGGGTGCACCGCGACAGCCGTCAGATCGCGAGCCGCGTCAGCGGGCCCGTGCGCCAGGAGAGTGCAGCACGGCAGGTGCGGGCCGAGCGGATCGAGAGGGTGGTAACCAACGAGGCACCGCCTTGGCTCGTGCTGGCACTCGTGATCGCAGTTGTGCTCGACAGTCCGGTCAGGTGGCCGGGGCAGCTGGTAAGGTTGGCAGTGACCCGCCCCCAACCTCTAGACTTGGGATCGACATGGTTGAGGGCGAGGCGCCGGCAACGTGCCGGAACTGGTGCGTCACCTGTCGGCTCAGGCGACGGGCGTCGATCTGATCAGTAACAGGTCACGGCAAATATGTTCCTGCGCAATAGTTAAGCATCAAATCGGTCTGCCGGGTGTCTGGAACAACAAACGTCTCAATCAGACAGAACTTGCGCCACGAAACCTTGATTCTTAGTTTCGCAGCAACTTCAAAAGTTAAGAATGCGTAAAAGCCTTGTGGTTTGCCATCTTGGAATGTAACGACTCGTTGTTCTGTTCGCGGGAGTTGAAAAGTCGACTGTGAAACTTGAGTATCTGTAGCAGTTAGTTCATTTCAGGAGAGAAGGCCCCCGGACTAGCACATTTTGGGATGACGGCAATCCGGGGGCCTTGCGACAGTTAGTTCCAGAAAATGTGAATATGAAAGGAGTTATTCTAGAAAAGCTGCGTGAATGGAAAACGGTTCACGCCTTAGTCAACGTGGAACTTCATACCTGGAACGCCTCTCGCGATCCTGAAAGATACCAATTTGCTAGGTCCTGTCCATTTCGATTCCTAGAACTCTAAACACGTTCAGCTTCGTGAGCTAAAAGTTGCTGGTCTTACGGACTCTTTTTAGCCAGCGCGCAGTTCAGCGCTGGCCTGGCCAACCGTAAGAGCGTTACCTCCAGGGCGCTTCCATAGCGGCAGAAAGTTGCTCCATCGCGTGAGGTGCCGGAACTTTCCTTGTTCGTTCTCGATGACCCGCCTACGATCAAGAGGCCTGAGACTCCCCCGAGGATCAGGCAAATGGGTCCCCTATCCGATCGACCCTGGAACTGCCGTCCGGCGATCAACCCTGCAAGCACGAGAACCGGGCGGCTTTTTCCCTCGATTGAAGCACGATACAAGTATCTCAAGCTGCTAACTTGGTTTGGAGCTAGAGGCCTTCCTCGGCAGAAGTTCGCTGCTTTGTAGACTCCATTCCTGTGACTCTTGTTCAAGGTCTGAAGGGTTATAGGCTGCTCGTGTCTGGCTCCTCCCGCGAGGGCCAGTCCATGTGGGAACCATTGCGGGCAGCCCACTGAGCTGCCTCCCGGACACCATGTTCCCTGTATTTACCATGTTCGGGTGGCAGTTTCTCTCTTGCAATGAAACTATGATCCTATTGGCCCCTTTACATCAATGCGCTAAGTCTTGTGTGTGACCATTGCCACATTTGCCGTCGAAGTGATCGAAGGGACAACGTGGAACGACGTCAAATCCCCGAAGTTTAGCAAGGAGGCATTCCATGGTGCGCGACGTAATGAGCGAAGGCCCGATGCCTTGGAGGCGACGACTGGTTGTCGCAAAAAGCGGGCCGCGTTCTTCGGCCCCCGAGCGTACCTTTGGCCCACGTAGTGAAACCGACCGACCATTCGTAACTGGAGCGAGGGTCGAAACCATGCGCCGTGACTTCGAAATCATACAGCAGAGGGTGAACAAGGCAGGTATCTAGAAAACTAGGGGTTCCTCGCGGTTGATGCAATTCCGAAGCAGATCGAGTGTATGACGAAGTTGAGATAGAGCGCTGTGAAGGGGGCAGCGATGCCACCCAGTCATCTAGGGGTCGGAACTCGCGTCCAGGGTAGGCTCTTTCCGATGAGCCAGCCCGAGATTGGCAAGATCGTCGCGGGCCCAAAGTTCCGGAACAACGATGTGATCTTCAAAGTGGAAGTGGAGGGCTGGGTGAACTGGTACCCGGCCGATCGCATCCATCCTGTCGCCAACCTCTTGTGTGCTGAGATGCCGCGTAAGTGGGTGGCGTGATCTCACCGGCGGGCAAGCTTGATCGAAAGTAGTAGCCGTGCGAGGAAAGGCGCGCACAATACGGGAGCCCATAATCACGGGGGGCAGCTATGCGGCTATACTTGATCTGCATGCTTCTGGGGCTAGGTCTGGCCCTGGCGTACGTGTTGCTACGGCACACGATGATTTATGCCTTCTGAGAGCCCCAGTTGAACGGCATCTAGGGCTCGGCAGTCTTCCACGCCACACGAGACCAAACTGGAGGCGCCATATGCGGAGCCCTAATGTCAAGTTCCGGATCGGCATCTGCGCCGTCACACTTGGAACCATACTACTAATTTTCGAGCGCTACGCTTTCGGCACCGATTATCTGGCCGGTGCAACAACTCCCCACACCTTGCTTTTTCCCATTGGGCTTTCGCTGATAATCGGGGGCTACATAGTGCTCCTCTGGTCATACTTCGGCGATGACTGACGCCGAACCGGATGATCGGAGTTGCATAAGTGGCCATATGCAAATCCGAACCGGAGGTCGCAAGAACGCAAGATTACCCGAGACTGGCATGTCTTCCCATACGAAAGTCCGCGATGCCGACGCCCAGGCAAGGCGCAGCGGAGGTCGGTAGGAGACCAATACGGTCATTTGATAGCACTGGCTATCTCGTCGCAGGCATTTTTGCCAATGCCGTAACGATGTGCCCGGCCGCTGCGCTTTACGTCTGACATAGGGAACGAGAGTCGCGGCCAGACCCAGACGGGGTACACGCAGTCTCAAAAGATTGTCTTGAAACGTCAGGAAAGTGTGAGAGCATAAACATACTAAACTTTCGGTTGCTTTATTCGAGGATTCTCAAATGACTAGGCTTTTCTTGGGGGCCATTGCCTCGCTCGCGTGTTTGGCACCCCCGCTGCTCGCACAAGATGCCGCACGTCCGAACATCCTGGTAATCTGGGGCGACGACGTCGGGATGTGGAACATTTCCGCCTATCACCGTGGCATGATGTGCTGCGAGACGCCGAACATCGACAGGATCGCCGACGAAGGCATGCTGTTCATGGATCACTACGCGCAGGCCTCCTGCACCGCCGGTCGCGCGGCCTTCATCACGGGCCAGTATCCGCTGCGCGTGGGGCTTTCGACCGTGGGCCTGCCCGGTGCGCCGCAGGGGCTTTCCACCGAGGACCCGACCCTTGCCGAGATGCTGAAACCGCTGGGCTATCGCACGGGGCAGTTCGGCAAGAACCACCTCGGCGATCGGGACGAGCATCTGCCGACCAATCACGGCTTCGACGAGTTCTTTGGGATCGTCTACCACCTGAACGCCGGTGAATACATCGAACAGCCCGACTACCCCGCCCCGGCCTTCGAAGATGCGGGCCTCGCGCAGCGTGGCATCATCCACAGCTTTGCGACTGCGGACGGCGGGCAGGAGATCGAGGATCTCGGTCCCTTCGGTCAGGAGGTTCAGAAGCACCTCGACCAGGACGTGCTGGAGCAGAGCAAGCGCTTTATCACCGACGCCGTCGAGGCGGGTGAACCCTTCTTCGTCTGGCACAACACGACCCGGATGCACTATCGCACGAACCTTGACGATCACTACAACGGCATCACCGGAACCGGCAGCATCTATGCCGACGGCATGGTGGAGATGGACGACGACGTCGGAGAACTGCTCGATCTGCTCGACTCGCTGGGCGTTGCGGACAACACGATGGTGATGTTCTCGACCGACAACGGCGCGGCCTCCAATTCCTGGCCGGATGGCGGCAACCAGCCGTTCCGGGGAGAGAAGGGCGTTGGCGGCTACGAGGGTGGCTTCAAGGTGCCGATGATGGCGAAGTGGCCCGGGCTGATTGCTGCGGGATCGACCACCGGCGAACTGATGTCGATGGAGGACTGGATCCCGACGATCATGTCCCAGCTTGGCGAGCCCGAGCTGAAGCAGCAGTTGCTGGAAGGCGCGGAGATCGGAGGGAAATCCTACAAGGTGCACCTCGACGGGTACGACCAGACCCCGATCCTCACGCAGTCTGGCCCCTCGAACCGCCAGGAGTTCTTCTTCTTCACCGAGACGACCTTTCATGGGCTGCGCTTTGGCGAATGGAAGTTCCTGTTCACCCATCAGGACCGCTGGTTCAACGGAGAGCAGTACGCGATGACCTCGCCGCTGATCACGCGGCTTGACCTCGATCCCTTCGAGCGTTTCCACGAGGCGCGCGGCTTTGACGAATGGCAGGAGAACCGGTCCTGGGCGATCGGGCCGGCGCTCGCGCTGGTGAATCAGTTCGTCGCCTCGTTCGAACAGTTCCCGCCGCGGATCGCCAGCTTCTCTGCATCGGTGGAGGACATGTCCAAGCAGATCATGCAGGCGGCGCCGCCGCCGCAGTGAGGTGAATCGCTGGACAGGACCACGGCACCCGGGCTGAATGCCCGGGTGTTTTACTCTCCATCAACGCACTTACCACGCGCGGGGCAGCACGTGCCGCCTTAGTATCCATCGGTTGTCTGGTCATTCGACTGCGGCGCTTTGCCCCCAGAAGCATATGATCGAGAGAACGAGCAAGTTAGTTGGACCTTGGAAGCGTGTTGCCAAGCAGATTGAAGCGGGTCACCGTTCTTCGATAAATACACTGCCAGATGTAGGTGACGGGTCGTGGGACACCTATCTCGTAACCAATTGATTTGTATAACGCCTGAGAACTTCTTTTGTGGGACACCAATTTTCTGAAAAGACTTGCTAAGAGTCCTGTCCAAGTGTCTGTCTACCCGCTCCAATCTCTTCCGCACGTCCTTCCTGAACCGAACTGGCTGAGTTCCCGGCGACTGAGATATTTGCAGGATCGAAGTTCATTGAGCGACAGCGAGGCAGACTTTGGCCTTCGGCATGATCAGCCAGACCATCATCCGCCAAGCGTCTGGCTGGGCAGTTCTCCGTAGATGCTGCGGTAGAGGCCGCTGAACCGCCCCAGTTCGGTGAAGCCGTTGGCCATTGCCGCAGCCTTGACCGCGCCCGTCGATCCATCGCTGGCGAGCAGGAGTTCTCTGGCCTTTGCCAGTCGTTGCAGTCGGAAGAAACGAACGGGCGAGGTGCCCGTCACGCGCTGGAAGGCCCAGGTTAGTGTGGGTGCGCTGACGCGCGCGGCCGCGCAGAGGTCGGCAAGCAGGATGGGGCGCTTCGGGATCGTCTCGACAAAGTCGCAGGTAAGGCGAACCAGGGCATAAGGCGTGCGGCAGGCCCCGGCATCCCTCGTATGATGGCGCGAGGCCGAGGCGAGATGGAATGCCAGCAGGTGCGCCAGTCGTGTCCCGAAGGCATCCGAGGCGTCGCCACCGCTCATCCCTGTTTCGGGATGTGCCCTTAGCATCTCAGTCAGGGACCGGATGAAGGCGCTTTTCGCTGCGGGATCAATCTGCACGTTTCCGGGCGCGATATCGGCATCCTCGGGGTCCCTACCGATCAGGGCGCAGTAGTATCCGACAAAGAGGTCTCGCGGCACGCCCCCGGACAGGGAGTTGCGGTCGGGCGTGTAGATCAGCGTTTCGTCGAGGTCGATGTTCAGGAACACGGAGCTTTCGCTGCCCTGAACGCCATTCACGAACCACTCACGCTCGTTGCCGAGCGGAACCGTGAAGCAGGCGGCCTGCTTCGGCAGGGGTGTCCGAATGAGGGCTTCATGGGGGAAATGCACCATCTGGAGCGCGGTGGTCTCCGACCGCTTCCCCATGTAGCGCCCGCGTGTCGCGCCCTGTTCCAGCTGAATGATTTCCACCTGCTGACGGGACCTGTCGCGGTCGCGGTCCAACAGTGGTTGATCGAACTCGATTAATCCTTCGGGCATGGCAATCGCTCGTCGCACTTAAATTTCTGCATATAGAAACCGGCTAGGCAAAGCCCTTTCAGATGCTAACCTCCGGGACGGAAACGCGCGACTTATTATTTTGGGTCAGACCTCTGACCCGGAATTTCTGAAACAACGCTTTGGGCTTGGGCATGCTGTCCCGGGCTGCGGACGATTTTAGGAGCGCGTGATGAAACCACTTAATTTTCTGGGACTTGCTGTTGCGGGCCTGATCGCCTGCAGCGCGGCGCGGGGGCAGGACGCGGCCTCGACGCCTATCCTCTTCACCAATGTGAACGTCTTTGACGGCGTGAACGAGCAGTTGATCGAAAACGCGAACGTTGTCGTCACCGGCCATCTGATCTCCGAGATTTCCTCCGAGCCCCTTACCGTTGCGGGCGGCACCGTGATCGACGGCGGTGGCCGGACCATGATCCCGGGAATGATCGACGTGCATTGGCATACCACCTACTGCTGTGCACTGCAGACCACGGTGATCACCGGCGACGTTTCGGAACTCGCGATCCGCGGTGCTCTTGGGACCGAGGAAACCCTGATGCGCGGCTTCACAACCGTGCGGGACGCTGGTGGCAACGTCTTTTCGATCAAGAAGCTGATCGACGCGGGCGACCTTGTCGGCCCCCGCATCCTGCCCTCGGGCCCGCCGATCACCCAGACGGGAGGGCATACCGATTATCGCCCCTACCAGTCGGTCCCGTCGAACCCGGGCGACGCGCTGTGGTACTGGTATGCGAATGCCGTCATGCTGCAGGCCGACGGCGTTCCCGAGGTGATCCTGCGCACCCGCGAAGTGATGCGCATGGGCGCGACCCAGATCAAGATTTCGGCCGGGGGCGGCGTGTCGTCGCTCTATGACCCGCTCGATGTCAGGCAATACACCAGGGCAGAGCTGGAAGCCTTCGTGGAAGTGGCGGACACCTACAACACTTACGTCCTTGCCCACATCTTCACCGACGAGGCCGCGCAGATCGCGCTGCAAGCCGGTGTGAAGTCGATCGAGCACGGCAACCTGCTGAGCGAAGAAACCCTCCGCATGATCAAGGAGAAGGACGCCTGGCTGTCGGTGCAGCCGATCCTGAATGACGAGGACGCGATCCAGTTCGCTGACCCGATCAGCACCGCGAAGTTCGAGGCCGTCACCGAGGGCACGGTGAACTCGATCCGGTTGGCCAAGGAGATGGGGGTAAACATCGCCTTCGGGACCGACATGCTGTTCGACCCGGTCCTGTCGCGCAAGCAGGCCGCTTTCGTCGCCAAGATGAAGGAATGGTTCACCCCGGCAGAGATCATGGTGCTGGTAACGTCTAACAACGCCAAGCTGCTGGAACTCTCCGGTCCCCGTCATCCCTATCAGGAAGGCCCGCTCGGCGTGCTCAAACCCGGGGCTTATGCCGACCTGATCCTCGTCGATGGCAACCCGCTGGAAGATATCGACCTGTTGAAGGACGTGGACAGCAACTTCGACCTGATCATGAAGAACGGGAAGGTCTACAAGAACACGCTCGACTAAGAGAGCCCCAGGTCGCCAGGCGCGGTGCGCGCTCAAAGAGTTCTTGTCTGGTGGGTTTCGTGGTACCTTGGGGCCATGACGCGCGCGGGGGGACTCATGCGAGATGTGCGGTACGCCGCGCCTCTCATGGCCATCGCGCATCTCGCGGAGGCTCAATTTTCGACCCAACAAGCGACCGAAAGAAATTGCCTTCCGATCCGGGGAAACATTGAATGACCAACAGATTTCTTCCCATTCTCGTGGCCGCATCCCTGTCGTGTACCATTGCGAACGAGGGATTGGCCGAAGTCACGTTTGACCATGCCTTCCGCTTCACCGCCTTTGGCGACTTCCCGACACAAGGGGGTCAGGACGACCGCTTCAGCGCAAGGCTCGATGCCTTCCTGACGGTGCGGGAGCTCTGGGAGGGCGCGACGCTGAGCTTTCAGCTGGAGTATGGCGATGGGGACGAGTTTCTCGGCCTTGGGGCTGCGGGCGTGATCTGGCCCACGAACGTCTTCGCGGCAGTGCCCCGTGCGACAGGTGACAACAACGCGACATTGTCCTTCACGCTGACGCAGGAAATCTCGCCCAGCACAAAGATCACCGTCGGCAAGTTCAACGTGATCGAACTGGCCCTTGGCACGCCGCTGGCGGGCGGCAGGGGCAGGGGGGGATTCCAGTACACCGGGATCGCGGCGCCGCCGAGCTTTGTCTTCCCTCCCTACGTCTTTGGCGGCTCGCTTTCGGTCACCACGGAGGACTGGAACTACTCCCTGATGATCTACGATCCGAACAATGCGCAGGGTAGCGGATTCTGGAGCGATCTGTTCGAGGATGGTGTCGTCTTCAATGGCACTGCGACCTACAAGACCTCCATTGCCGGACTGCCCGGATTTTACAGCATCAACCTGATCCACAGCACGGCGGAGGGAACCGACTACACCTCTCTCGCGACCTCGGCCGACATCGACGACTTCGGCCGGACCACCAAGGGCATCAATTTCGCCGCTCTGAAGTTCCAGCAGTACCTTTCCTACAAGGGGAACGACGAAGGCTGGGGCGTCTTCGGTCAGATCAGCTTTGGCGACGGCAACCCCAACCAGCTCGACAACGCCTTCATCCTCGGCCTTGCGGGCAGTTCACCGATCGAAGGGCGGGCCGCGGACCGCTGGGGCATCGCCTGGTCACGGTACAACTGGTCGGACGCCATGATCGCTGCATTAAAAGCCGGCGGCGGTGCGGGGCTTCGGGACGAGTGGGCGGTCGAGGCCTTCTACGAGGCGGAACTGACCGAGCACATGCGGCTTGGCGTCAACGCGATGCGGATCCACCCGGGTACCCCGGGCTTTGATGACTACACGCAGGTAGGGGTGCGGTTCCGGGCCCTGTTCTGAACCGAGAGAGGCGGCGCTAGAAGGAGACGGGGAGACCGGAGCTGTCGTCGAGCCATGCCCAACCCCCAAAAAACAGACGCAGGGCAGGAGGTTGAGATCGCTCGTTTAAAGAATGACATATCGTCTGGACCAACCTAATCTCGTGGAAGTAGCGGGGTCGTTACTGACTCGCGCTATGCATGTACTTCGTGACTTAATTCTTGGAGGTATTTCTCATGCGTGTTCTGGCGGGCAGCAGTGCCTTCTTGCTCGGGACGGTGGTGTCCTTTGCAGGCGCCATGGCTCAGGACATAGCGGACACCATCTATTCCGGCGGTCCGATCCTGACCATCAATGATGCACAGCCGACGGCTGAGGCCGTGGCGGTGAAGGATGGCAAGATCCTCGCGGTCGGAACGATGGACGAGATCTCGGCGCTTAAGGGCGATGCGACCGAGATGTTCGAACTGGCCGGGCGCGCCATGCTGCCGGGCTTTGTGGACAGCCACGGCCACGTCGTGATGGGCGGGATTCAGGCGCTCTCGGCAAACATGCTGGCGCCGCCCGATGGCGAAATCACTGACATCGCCAGCCTGCAGCAAGGGCTGCGCGACTGGATTGCCGAGAACAAGGAGATCGTGGACTCGGTGAACCTGGTCATCGGCTTCGGGTACGACAACGCGCAGCTGGCCGAGCTGCGGCACCCGACGCGGGACGAGCTCGACGAGGTCTCGGCGGATGTTCCAATCATGATCATTCACCAGTCGGGTCATCTGGGTGTCGCCAATTCCAAGGCGCTGGAGGTCGCGGGGATCACCGACGCCTCCGAGAACCCGCCGGGCGGGGTCATCCGCCGTGGCGATGACGGCTCGCCCAATGGCGTGCTGGAGGAATACGCCTTCTTCGGCACGCTGGTGCCGCTGCTGAGCCAGCTCGGGCCGGAGGGGTTCGAGACCTTCGCCAAGGCTGGGGCCGAGATGTGGGCGCGCTTCGGCTACACCACCGCGCAGGAGGGGCGCTCGAGCGCTGGCAACGTCGCGGCGCTGAAGGCGGTGGATGCCAAGGGCGAGCTGCCGATCGACGTGGTGGCGTTTCCCGACGTGCTGGAGGCGCAGGACTTCATCGAGGCCAATACCAGCCTGGAGTATGACGGGCGCGTGCGCGTGGGCGGCTGCAAGCTGACCATCGACGGCTCTCCGCAGGGCTTCACCGCGCTACGCGACCGGCCCTACTACGACCCGGTCGGCGACTATCCCCCGGGCTACAAGGGCTATGCCGCCGTTACCGAAGAACAGGTCAACGACTCGGTCGACTGGTGCTTTGAACACGGGTTCCAGATTCTCACCCATGCCAACGGCGAAGGCGCCTCGGACATGCTGATCGCCGCCATCACGGCGGCGGAGGAGAAGTACGGGGAGCCCACCAACCGCCCGGTGCTGATACATGGCCAGTTCCTGCGCGAGGATCAGGTGGACAGCATCAAGGCGCTGGGCGTCTTCCCGTCGCTCTTCCCGATGCACACCTACTACTGGGGCGACTGGCACCGCGATCACACGGTGGGTCCGGTCAACGCCGAGAACATTTCGCCGACCGGCTGGGTCCGCCAGCGCGGAATGATGTTCGGCTCGCATCACGATGCGCCCGTGGCCTTTCCGGACAGCATGCGGATCCTCTCGGCCACGGTGACCCGGCGCACGCGCTCGGGCGATATCCTTGGCCCGGCTCAGCGTGTTAGCGTCATGGATGGGCTCAAGGCCCTGACCATCTGGCCCGCGTGGCAGCACTTCGAGGAGGACCGGAAGGGCTCGATCGAAGTGGGCAAACTGGCCGATTTCGTGATCCTCTCCGACGATCCGACAGCGGTCGATCCGGAGACACTTGCCGAGCTGAGCATCAGGGTCACCATCAAGGACGGCGAAGTGGTCTACGAGGCGCCCGAGGGCGAGAAGAAGACCGAGTTGCGCGACCGCCCCTTCCTGGGAGATCCCGAGATGGGCCACGAGCTGCTGGATTCGATGTACGCGGCGATGAAGTCGAACTGAGGCGGGGCCACGTTTCTGCGGTCATCGCAGAGCCCACTCTGGTGGCCTTGATCGACGGGCCGCAGAACCACGCAAAGCGCCCCCGGGAATCCGGCGGGCGCTTTCGCTTTGCGGGTTGGCTGGTCGGGGCAACGGTCAGGGATCCCGTCACCACGCCCCCGGCCGGTGCGCTTTGCGTCTGATATAGGGAACGAGGGTCGCGGCCAGACCCGGACAGAGTCCCCTCTGTGTCAAAAGATTGTCTTGAAACGTCAAAAAAGTGTGAGAGCACGGTCTTACTAAACTTTTGGTTGTTTTATTCGAGGATTCTCAAATGACTAGCCTTTTCTTGGGGGCCATTGCCTCGCTCGCGTGTTTGGCACCCCCGCTGCTCGCACAAGATGCCGCACGTCCGAACATCCTGGTGATCTGGGGCGATGACGTCGGGATGTGGAACATTTCCGCCTAACACCGTGGCATGATGTGCTGCGAGACGCCGAACATCGACAGGATCGCCGACGAGGGTATGCTGTTCATGGATCACTACGCGCAGGCCTCCTGCACCGCCGGGCGCGCGGCCTTCATCACGGGCCAGTATCCGCTGCGCGTGGGGCTTTCGACCGTGGGCCTGCCCGGTGCGCCGCAGGGGCTTTCCACCGAGGACCCGACCCTTGCCGAGATGCTGAAGCCGCTGGGCTATCGCACGGGGCAGTTCGGCAAGAACCACCTCGGCGATCGGGACGAGCATCTGCCGACCAATCACGGCTTCGACGAGTTCTTTGGGATCGTCTACCACCTGAACGCCGGTGAATACATCGAACAGCCCGACTACCCCGCCCAGGCCTTCGAAGATGCGGGCCTCGCGCAGCGTGGCATCATCCACAGCTTTGCGACTGCGGACGGCGGTCAGGAGATCGAGGGTCTCGGTCCCTTCGGTCAGGAGGTTCAGAAGCACCTCGACCAGGATGTGCTGGAGCAGAGCAAGCGCTTTATCACCGAAGCCGTCGAGGCGGGCGACCCCTTCTTCGTCTGGCACAACACGACCCGGATGCACTATCGCACGAACCTTGACGATCACTACAACGGCATCACCGGAACCGGCAGCATCTATGCAGACGGCATGGTGGAGATGGACGACGACGTCGGAGAACTGCTCGACCTGCTCGACTCGCTGGGCGTTGCGGACAACACGATGGTGATGTTCTCGACCGACAACGGCGCGGCCTCCAATTCCTGGCCGGATGGCGGCAACCAGCCGTTCCGGGGAGAGAAGGGCGTTGGCGGCTACGAGGGTGGCTTCAAGGTGCCGATGATGGCGAAGTGGCCCGGGCTGATTGCTGCGGGATCGACCACCGGCGAACTGATGTCGATGGAGGACTGGATCCCGACGATCATGTCCCAGCTTGGCGAGCCCGAGCTGAAGCAGCAGTTGCTGGAAGGCGCGGAGATCGGAGGGAAATCCTACAAGGTGCACCTCGACGGGTACGACCAGACCCCCATCCTCACGCAGTCGGGCCCCTCGAACCGCCAGGAGTTCTTCTTCTTCACCGAGACGACCTTTCATGGGCTGCGCTTTGGCGAGTGGAAGTTCCTGTTCACCCATCAGGACCGCTGGTTCAACGGAGAGCAGTACGCGATGACCTCGCCGCTGATCACGCGGCTTGACCTCGATCCCTTCGAGCGTTTCCACGAGGCGCGTGGCTTTGACGAATGGCAGGAGAACCGGTCCTGGGCGATCGGGCCGGCGCTGGCGCTGGTGAACCAGTTCGTCGCCTCGTTCGAACAGTTCCCGCCGCGGATCGCCAGCTTCTCGACATCGGTGGAGGACATGTCCAAGCAGATCATGCAGGCGGCGCCGCCGCCGCAGTGAGGTGACTGACTAGACAGGAACAGGACACCCGGGCTGGCGGCCCGGGTGTTTTCGTTTCAGGCAGACCGGCGGCCCCTGGGAACACGTTTTCGTGGGGCAGGTGGTCCCCGCTTCGGTCTGGCGGGTCGGCAGCGGTGTACTCCGCGCCTGTTTCAACCCCGTCCGCGCGGGGAAATTACCGGTTCCCGCGAGAGTGTCGCAGGCTTTCGCGGTTGACCCTGACGGCCACTGGGGCCATCAACCAGCCCAGTATCGGGCGGCCCGGTTCAATTGCAGGGGCCGCGCAGGTCTCTTACAGGAAGCACATGGCCCGTTCCCCCAAGACACAGGCGCCGGGCGCCACCGAAGACCGTGCCCCCTCGCGCAACATCCGCGGGCTCGAAGCGCTCTGGCCCTTCCTGCGGCCCTATCGCGGTCTGCTGGTCGCCGCCTGTCTCGCGCTGATCCTCACCGCCGGGGTCTCGCTGACCCTGCCGCTTGCGGTGCGCCGGGTGATCGACAACTTCCGGGGCGGCAACGACGCGCTGCTGAACCAGTACTTCGTCGCCGCGCTGGCCATCGCCGCGCTGCTCGCCGTCGGGACTGGCCTTCGCTATGCGCTGGTGACCCGGCTGGGCGAGAGGGTGGTGGCCGATATCCGCAAGGCGGTGTTCGACCGTGTGATCGGGATGAGCCCCTCGTTCTACGAGAAGATCATGACCGGCGAAGTGCTGAGCCGGATCACCACCGACACCACGCTGATCCAGTCTGTCGTAGGCTCCTCCGCTTCCATCGCGCTGCGCAACATCCTCCTCTTCCTTGGTGGCATGGTGCTGATGCTCGCCACCTCTCCCAAGCTGACGGGTCTGGTCCTGTTGCTGGTGCCGCTGGTGATCGTTCCGATCATGACGCTGGGCCGCCGCCTGCGCCGGATCAGCCGCGAGAACCAGGACTGGATCGCCGCCTCCTCGGGCAGCGCCTCGGAGTCGCTCTCGGCGGTCCAGACGGTGCAGGCCTTCACCCACGAGACTCTGAGCCGCTCGCAGTTCGCCGAGGTCACCGAAGTTTCCTATGCCGTGTCGCTGCGCCGCATCCGGACGCGCGCGCTGATGACGGTGATCGTCATCTTCCTCGTGTTCAGCGGCATCGTCGGTGTCCTGTGGATCGGTGCCAACGACGTGCGCGGGGGCACCATGTCGGACGGGGCGCTGGTCCAGTTCGTGATCTACGCCGTGATGGTCGCGGGCGCGGTTGCCGCGCTCTCGGAGATCTGGGGCGAACTGCAGCGTGCGGCCGGGGCGACCGAACGGCTGGTGGAACTGCTGGACAGCCGCGATACCGTCAACGACCCCGCCGCGCCTGCCACCCTCCCGGAGCCGGTGCGCGGTGCCATCGCCTTCGAGGACGTGAACTTTGCCTATGCCTCGCGCCGCGAAGTTCCGGCCCTGAACGGGGTCTCCTTCGAGATCAACCCGGGCGAGACGGTCGCCTTCGTCGGTCCCTCCGGCGCGGGCAAGACCACGATCATCCAGATGATCCTGCGCTTTTACGATCCGGACAGCGGGCGTATCCTGCTGGATGGCATCCCGCTGGACAGCCTGTCGCGCGACAGCTTCCGCAAGCATGTCGCGCTGGTCCCGCAGGACCCGGTGATCTTTGCCACCTCGGCGCGCGACAACATCCGGTTTGGCCGGCCCGACGCCACCGACGCCGAGGTCGAGGAAGCGGCCCGGGCCGCAGCCGCGCATGAGTTCATCATGGGGCTGAGCCAGGGCTATGACAGCCCGCTGGGTGAACGCGGCGTGATGCTCTCAGGCGGACAGAAGCAGCGCATCGCCATCGCGCGTGCGATCCTGCGGGATGCCCCCGTGCTGTTGCTGGACGAGGCGACCTCGGCGCTCGATGCCGAGAGCGAGCGCGCGGTGCAGCAGGCGGTCGACGAGCTGTCGAAGGATCGTACCACGCTGATCGTGGCGCACCGCCTCGCCACGGTGAAGAAAGCGGACCGGATCATCGTGATGGAGGGCGGCGAGATCGTCGCCTCCGGCACCCACGACGCGCTGGTGGCCGAGGGCGGGCTCTATGCGCGCCTCGCGCGGCTGCAGTTCACCGACGGGATCGCGGCGGAATAGTTTTGTTTGAGGGCGGGCGCTTGGCGCCTGCCACAGGGCCGCGCGTCTAGGGTCGGCCCCGGCACGTAGACAACCAGCCGGGCAGGGGCTCCTTGCCCGGCCCTCCCATTGCGTGACGTCATTTGGGCCTCGCGCTTGCACCGCCTTGGATTTCCTTACATTCTGCGCGCCAAGAGGAGGCCCCCCAAGAGGGGCGGATGGGAGAATTCACATGACATTCGCGTCGCTGCAGGACAGTCAACGTATTCAGAACGAAATGCCCTGGGAGGCGCGCGACCTGCCGACGACGGTCTACGAGATGCTGTCGATCACCAGTGCCAAGTTCCCGAACCGCTCGGCTGTGACGTTCCAGCTGCTGTCCGGACCGACCGACAAGGCCGAGACGCTGACGTGGACTCAGCTGAAGGACAAGGTGACCCAGGCTGCCAACCTGTTCCGCTCGCTGCGGATCGGGCCCGACGACGTGATCGCGCTGATCCTGCCGAACTGCACCGAGACGGTCATCGCCACTCTGGCCGGGACGGTGGCCGGGATCGTCAACCCGATCAACCCGCTGCTGGAGCCCGAACAGATCGGAGCCATCCTGCGCGAAACCGGGGCCAGCGTCGTGGTCACGCTCAAACCCTTTCCGAAGACCGATATCGCGCAGAAGGCCCATGAGGCCGTGCGCCATGCGCCCGGCGTGCACACGGTCCTCGAAATTGACCTCAATCGCTATCTGACGCCGCCGAAGAGTTGGCTCGTGCCGCTGATCCGCCCCAAGATCACCGGCTCGCATCACGCCGACATCAAGAGCTTCAACAAGGAAGTCGCCGCCCAGCCGAAGACGCTGAGCTTCGAGGACGTCAAGAAGGACCGCGTCGCCGCCTACTTCCACACCGGCGGGACCACGGGCATGCCGAAGGTGGCCCAGCACAAGTACTCGGGCATCGTCTATCAGGGCTGGATCGGGCACGAGCTGCTCTATTCCGAGACCGACAGCGTGATGTGCCCGCTGCCGCTGTTCCACGTCTTTGCCTGCCACGTGATCCTGATGGCCGTGGTCAAATCGGGCGCGCATGTCGTCTTCCCGACGCCTGCAGGCTATCGCGGCGACGGGGTGTTCAAGAACTTCTGGAAGCTCTGCGAGCGCTGGAAGACCACCTTCGTGATCACCGTGCCCACCGCCGTTTCTGCGCTGATGCAGAACAAGGTCGACGCCGATATCTCGACCGTGCAGAACGCCTTCTCCGGCTCGGCGCCGATGCCACTGGAACTGTTCCGTCGCTTCACCGAGGCGACCGGCGTGAACATCGTCGAAGGGTACGGCCTGACCGAGGCGACCTGCCTCGTGTCCTGCAACCCGGTCGACGGCGAGAAGAAGATCGGCAGTGTGGGCGTGCCGTTCCCCTATACCGACGTCAAGATCTACCGGGTGGTGGATGGCGCGCCGGTGCAGTGCGCGACCGACGAAGTGGGCGAGATCTGCATCTCGAACCCGGGTGTCTTTGCCGGGCATACCTACACCGAAGAGGCCAAGAACAAGGACCTCTATCACCACAACATCTACCTGCGGACCGGAGACCTCGGCCGTCTGGACGCGGACGGCTATCTCTGGATTACCGGCCGTGCCAAGGACCTGATCATTCGCGGCGGTCACAACATCGACCCCGCCGAGATCGAGGAGGCGTTGCTGCGCCATCCCGCGGTTGCCTTCGCCGGGGCGGTGGGCCAGCCCGATGCCAAGGCGGGCGAACTGCCCTGCGCCTTTGTCGAACTGGTCGGCGGTGCCACGGTGACCGAGGGCGAGTTGATGGACCACTGCAGCATCCACGTGCATGAGCGCGCGGCGCGTCCCAAGCACCTGACCATCCTGCCCGAACTGCCGAAGACGGCGGTCGGCAAGGTGTTCAAGCCCGAACTGCGCAAGATGGCGATCACCCGCGTCTACAACGCTGCGCTGGAAGAGGCGCAGTTGCAGGCGCGCGTCGTCTCGGTGATCGACGACAAGAAGCGCGGTCTGGTGGCCCAGCTTGACCGTCGCGGCGCTGACGAGGCGGAGGTTGCGAAGGTGCTTGGCAGCTTCACCCGGCCCTGGGAATGGGCGGCCTGAGGAGCCCGGGACCGAATGGACTACGACAAGCTGATTGCGCCGGACACCTGGGAGTTCATCCGCAAGACGGCGGAATACTACCCGGAGGACGCGGTCGACCTCGACATCGAGGGACAGCGCCGCGTCTACGATGCCATGTGCAAGGCGTTTCACCGTCCTCATCCTGCGGGCATCAGCACCGAGGACCGGACCGTGGACGGGGTGCCCGTTCGCATCTACTGGGCGGGTGAGCCCGGCAGCACGGTGATGTACTTTCACGGCGGAGGCTTCGTCGTGGGCGGTCTTGAGAGCCACGACGACGTCTGCGCCGAGATCTGCGCGGGCACGGGGTACCGGGTGATCTCGGTCGACTACCGGCTTGCACCCGAGCACAGGCACCCGGCGGCCTTTCGCGATGCTTGGAAGGCAACACGGTGGGCGGTGGATCATTACGATCAGCGCGTCGTGCTGGTCGGTGACAGCGCGGGGGGCAACCTCGCCGCCGCCGTGGCGCACCACGCGCGCGGCCGTCTAGGCGGGATCATCGGGCAGGTGCTGATCTATCCGGGCCTTGGAGGAGACACCACCAAGGGATCCTACGTCGAACACGCGAACGCCCCGATGCTCAGCACCGCCGACGTGCTGTACTACAACAAGGTCCGGGCGGACGAGGACGGTGTGCCGACGGATGACGCCACCTTCGCCCCCCTGCAGGACAAGAACTTCGCCGATCTGCCGCGCACGGTGATCTTCACCGCCGAATGCGACCCGCTGGAAAGCGACGGCCCAGCCTACGCGGCAAAGCTCGAGGCCGAGGATGTGCCGGTGCGGGTGATCCGCGAACCGGGCCTCGTGCACGGCTACCTGCGGGGACGGTTCATGTCACAGGCGGCGGCCGAGAGTTTCGAGCGGATCGAGGTCGCGGTGGAAGCGCTGGGGCAGGGTTACTGGCCCTACGACTGACCCTCAGTGGGTCAGGTGCTCCAGCAGGATCCCCGATCCGAGCAGCATCAGGACGATGCCGCCGGCCATCTCGGCGATATGTCCGAAGCGGCTGCCGATGACGCGTCCGAACATGACGCCCACGGTGGCCATCACGGCTGTGACCAGACCGATCACCAGCGCGACGGTCAGGATGCTGACCTGCAGGAATGCGAGCGAGATGCCCACCGCCGCCGCATCGACCGAGGTGCCGACCGCAGTGGCCAGCAGCACCAGCGGACTCTGCCTTCCGCGCGCCGGCGCGGGAAGGTCACGGTCGCGCCAGCCGTGCAGCGCCATGCGACCGCCCACCAGCAACAGCAGGGTGAAGGCGATCCAGTGGTCGATGGCCTCGACGTAGCCGCTGGCCAGCATCCCGGCACCCCAGCCCAGCAGGGGCGTGACAGCCTCGACCGCACCAAAGACAAGGCCGGTGCGCAACGCGCGGGCAAAGCCCGGGTGACGTTCCGTGGCGCCGTTTCCGATCGCGGCGATGAAAGCATCGACGGACAGGCCGATGGCCAGAAATCCAATGGCAAGGGGCGACATGAGTCATCCTCCCGGGCAGATCCGGACGGTTCACGGCCCCCCAGCCCGAAGGACACCACCGTCACGGTCTTGCAAGGCCCGAAGGCTGAACGCGCCACGCGGATATCCCCGCGAGGATGTTGACGCGCTCCCGCTGGCTCAGCGGCTGCTACTCCCCGATGCGCAGGCACTTAGGGCGAGTTCGAAAAGATGTAAAGATATCAATGTGATGTGTTCTTGCGACGCATTTGCAGAAACGCCGTAAACGCCTGCCAGTTCAGGGTTTTGCCGCCGTTGTGGGCCGCAAAGTTTTTTCCGGGCGCGTCACGATCCGGGCCCATGGCCGCACTTTCCGCGCACGTCAGGTGCATGACGTGGCGTTAGCCACCGCAATTGAATAGGTATTTCATGCTTAAATCTTTTTCTGGCCCCAGCTTTGCCACGGTTGCCAAGGCAACTGGACACTTCGAACCTCTCTCCTCAGGGTCAAGTCCATGTTCACCGTCCTTTCGTGCATCACGGTTCAGCACGATTTCAGCCTCGTCGTTCTGGCGGCTGTTATCTGCCTGTTCGGAAGCTGGGTCACCTCGCGGCTGCACCGGTACGCACGGAATCGCTCGCACCGCCAGTCGATCTCGTGGCATCTGCTGTCGGCGCTGACTGCGGGCATCTCGATCTGGTGTACGCATTTCGTCGCCATGCTCGGGTTCCGGCCGGAGGTTCCCGTCAACTTCGAACTAGTGCTGACCTTCGCCTCGCTGCTGATCGCGATCTTGGGCAGCGGTCTTGGCATCATGTTTGCCGCCATGTCCAACATGCGCCATGCCCCGCTGATCGGAGGCGCGATCCTTGGTCTCGCGATCTCGGGCATGCACTACGCGGGGATGATCGCCTATCGGGTTCAGGGCCTCGTGTCCTGGCAGCTCGGGTTCCTCGTCGTGTCCATCGCGCTGGCGGTGCTGTTCTCCTCCATAGCCCTGTACTACGGGAGCAAGGGCAGGAAGATGTCAGAGGTTCAGATGACCCTGCTGCTGACGGTCGCCATCGTCAGCCTGCATTTCACCGGGATGGCGGCGTTCCGCGTGGCGCCGATGGATATCTCAGGCGAGTACGTGAACCCCGAGGCGCTCAAGGTGCTGGCCGTCGCCATCGGCGGAACGGCCATCCTGATCGTGCTGGGCGGCCTGTTCTGCTATGCCATCGAGAACCGGACCCGGATGGAAAGCATCGCGGAGCTGACCGCGGCACGGAACGCCGCCGAAAGCGCCAGCCGCGCCAAGTCCGAGTTCCTGAGCGTGCTGAGCCATGAACTCAGAACGCCGTTAACCATCGTGCTGGGCTATTCCGGAATGCTCTCCAAACTGCAGGAAACCCAGGCGCAGCGTGCCCGGTTCAACGGCACAGTGGTCGAGCCCGGAGCCAACCCGCTGGTGGATCAGGCCGAACTCTATGGCCAGAAGATCTCGGGCGCGGCGTCGCATCTGCTGACCCTGATCAACGAGATCCTCGACTATACCAGCATGGAACTGGGCGATGCCAACCTCGCCCGGATATCCTTCCCGGTCGATGAACTGCTGTCCGAAGTTGCGGATCAGTTCGGTGACGCTGCCCGTGAAAAGTCGGCTATGCTGCATCTGGAGAGCGATGTGATCATTGCCCTCGCCGACCGGGGGCGGTGCCTGCAGATTCTGACCAACCTCGTGGGCAACGCGCTCAAGTTCTCCAAGGCCACGGACATCCACCTGCGCGCGGCGCTGGAGAGCGACGGCTTCAGGATCGAGGTTACGGACAACGGCTGCGGCATTTCCGAAGAATACCTCGACCAGATCTTCGAAGCTTTCCGGCAGGTCGAAACCGCGGACAACCGCAAGGAAGGGGGCACCGGCCTTGGCCTTGCCATCTGCCGGAAGCTGGCGATGGCGCATGGCGGCGACGTGACCGTGCGCAGCAATCTGGGGAAGGGGACGACCTTTACAGTCTCCCTCCCGGCCAGCGCGGTCGACGACGAGGCGACAGAGGCGGCCAATCGCGGCGAAATGCGAATGGCCGGCTGAAGCAGCCGACCACGGGGATCTCGCTGTGCGTTGCCAAGCCCGTCAGCGCAGGAACGGCTTGGCCTTCATCGTCTCGGGGATCGGGGCGCCAAGCCGGCTGAGGATGGTCGGGGCCAGTTGCAGCTGGTCGATCACGTCATCCACACCGGGGCCTTCCGCATCGCCGAAGTAGTAGAGCGCCGCCTCCTGCTGCAGGGCGCTGCGCCCGCCGTGATGGCCGCGCTCGTCCTGCCCGTGATCGGCGGTCACGATGATCTCGTACCCCATCGCCCGCCAGCGGGGGATGAAGGGGGCCAGCATCTCGTCCATAACCGCGCAGGCGTGATCCATCTCCTGGCTCTCGTGGTAGAAGCGGTGCCCCATGCTGTCGAGGGTGCAGGTGTGCAGCATCCCGTAGTTCAGCCCGAACCGGCCGCAGAGATTGGTCAGCGTGCCGAAGAGGTCCACGTCGGAGGGTGTCATCTGGTTGATCAGCCCATAGCCCGTCATCGTGTGGAACCGGCCGTGGTTGATGGTGTCGCTCTCGGGCTCGTCGTACTCGATGTCACGGACCACGTCGAAGGGATGGCGGTTGAAGAAGGACGACCAGAAGGAATGCGCCACCGCGCCGGTCACGCCGCCGCCCTTGCGCACCTGGCTGAACACGTCGGGTTCCTTCAGGCGGAATACGTTGCCGTTGCCGGTGCAGCCGTGCACCTGCGGGCTGACCCCGGTGTGGATCGACGCATAGCAGGAGGCCGAGATCGAGGGCAGCACCGCGCGGTGTTTCCAGACCCGCGCCTCGCCGCTCGCGACCCAGCCTTCCAGGTTGCCGAACAGGCGGCGCCAGTTGCGCCAGGGTACGCCGTCGAGAATGATGAGGAGGAGCTTGCCGTTCATCGTCTTGGTCCTGCTTCCAGATGGTCCGATCTGCGCCGAACCTAGCATGGCCGCAGGGCGCCGCCTATGCGCTGACACGCTGATTTCTAAACGATTCCTGGCTTGGCGGGCAGGTTCCGACATTCTGTCGTTCTTGCGCGACAAGCCTGCGCCGGGCGGCCTCGGGAAGCTCCAGAAGATCGAGAATCGCCGTGGCCGGACCGAACTCCGCGTGGGTGTAGACCTCGAGCGGGGCCATCATGACGTCGATGCCGTCGATATGGCTGGTGATGGCGCGCGCCTCTCGGGCAAGGTCCGAGCGGCGGGGAAAGGCGCTGCGGAAGGTGGCAAAGCCCTCCATCGTGCCGCGCGTGCGGGAGACGTGCCCGAAGACGCTCTTGAGCCAGCTGTCGGACTCGCGCGTGGTAAAGACCACGGTCAGGGCCGGGGCGTCTCCGAACCGGGCCCGCAGTTCCTCGGTGATCAGTTCGATCAGCGGGCGCGCGATCGGCTCGTAGGAGATCACCGGGCGATGGAAGAGGTTGTTGTAGCCCGGCATGACCCCGGACAGCGCCTCGCAGGAGATCACGATGGTCTCGCGCTCGGGCACGGTGGCGAGGAAGGCGCGGAAATGCGCGCGGAAACGCTCTTTCAGCCAGAACAGGGGGCGCTTGCCATAGTGCCGCGCCTCCCACGAGACGTCGCCGAGGTCGTCCTCGAAGTAGAAATCGGCGTAGTCCGAGAGCACCTCGATGTTCTCGCGCAGGAAGTGCTGGAGGCTTGTGGTGCCCGTCTTGTGGAAACCGGGGTGGAGGATGATCTTGCGGACAGCGTTCGGGCAATCGTTTGTCATGTGGCTGACTTTCCACGCATGTTGTCGGGGCGCGGGACCAGTGTGGCGCCGCATGATCCCTTGAACGCGCCAGCGCTGGAGTTCCGTCACTGCTCCGGACGCGATGTGCGGAAGGTGGCCGAAGGCAGGGGACCATGGGCTACGCGGAAACGCGAACGGCCGGAGCCATGGGCCCCGGCCGTCTGTCAGCGCGCTGGCTCCGGGGTCAGTTCCCGGCGCTTTCCATCCTGCGGTGCTCGATGACTTCTTCCAGCCAGCCGAGACGCATCTCGGGGACGGAGGACAGCAGCAGGTCGGTGTAGTCGTCGAAGGGCGGGCTCAGGACCTGGCTCTTGGGTCCGTAGCGGACCACCTTGCCCTGGTACATGACCGCGATGCTGTCGGCGATGGCGCGCACGGTGGCAATGTCATGGGTGATGAACAGGTAGGCCACGTCCTCAACCTTTTGCAGGTTCAGCAGGAGCTTGAGGATGCCGTCTGCCACCAGCGGATCGAGCGCCGAGGTTACCTCGTCGCAGATGATCAGTTTGGGCTTGGCCGCGAGGGCGCGGGCAATGCACACCCGCTGTTTCTGCCCGCCCGAGAGCTCGGCCGGGTAGCGGTCGATAAAGCCGGTTCCCAGTTCGATCTCGTCCAGCAGCTCCTGGATGCGCTCGCGTTTGGCTTTGCCCTTCATGCCGAAGTAGAACTCCAGCGGGCGCCCGATGATGGTGCCGACGGTCTGACGCGGGTTCATCGCCACGTCCGCCATCTGGTAGATCATCTGCAACTCGCGCAGGTCCTCGCGGGTCCGGCCCTTGAGGTCAGCCGAGAGGTTGCGCCCGGCGAACTCGATCTTGCCGTCGCGCGGTGGCAGCAGACCCGTGATCACCCGTGCGAGCGTGGACTTGCCGGACCCCGACTCGCCCACCACGGCGAGGGTCTGGCCGGGGTGCACCTCGACGTTCACGTTCTTGAGCACGTCAAAGTTGGTGCCCCGGTAGCGCGCGTTGATGCCCTTGACCGTCAGCACCGGCTCGGGCGTCGGTTTTTTCTCTTCGTGGGTGATCGAGCGCACCGAGACGAGGGCCTGGGTGTATTCCTCGCGCGGGGCGTTGATGATCTGGTCAGTGTCGCCGTATTCCACCATGTCGCCGTTGCGCAGCACCATGATGTGGTCCGACACCTGGGCCACCACCGCGAGGTCGTGGGTGATGTAGAGCGCCGCCACCCCGGTTGCCGCGATGGCCTGCTTGATCGCCGCCAGCACGTCGATCTGCGTGGTCACGTCGAGCGCGGTGGTCGGCTCGTCGAAGACCACCAGATCCGGCTGCGGACAAAGCGCCAGCGCGGTCATGCAGCGCTGAAGCTGGCCGCCCGACACCTGGTGCGGGTAGCGGTTGCCGATGGTCTCGGGGTTCGGCAGGCTCAGCTGGCGGAACAGGTCGACGGCACGCTTCTCCGCCTCTGACTTCGAGAACTTGCCGTGGCGGATCGCCGCCTCGGTCACCTGGTCCATGATCTTCTTGGCCGGGTTGAACGAGGCCGCCGCCGATTGCGACACGTAGGTCACCTCGGAGCCGCGCAGCTTGCGCAGGGCACCGAGGCCGCCCTTGAGAATGTCGCGCCCGTTGATCCAGACTTCGCCGCCGGTGATCTCCACGCCGCCCCGGCCGTAACCGAGGGTCGAGAGGCCGATGGTCGACTTGCCTGCGCCGGATTCACCGATCAGCCCGAGGACCTTGCCCTTTTCCAGTTCGAAATCGACGCCGTGGACGATCTCGATGTCGTGGGGCTTTTCGCCCGGGGGGTAGACCGTGGCCCCGATCTTTAGGTTCTTGACCTTGACGAGAGGATCGCTCATCCGCGGCCTCCTTTCAGCGAGGTGGTGCGGTTCAGGACCCAGTCGGCCACGAGGTTTACGCTGATCGCCAGTGTGGCGATGGCCACAGCCGGGTAGAGCGCAGCGCCGATGCCATAGACGATTCCGTCCGCGTTCTCCTTCACGATGCCGCCCCAATCGGCGCCGGGCGGTTGCACGCCAAGGCCGAGGAACGACAGGGTCGAGACGAAGAGCACCATGAAGATGAACCGCATCCCCATCTCCGCCACCAGCGGCGACAGGGCGTTGGGAAGGATCTCGCGGAAGATGACCCAGCGATTGCCTTCACCGCGAAGGCGTGCCGCCTCGACATAGTCCATCACGTTGATGTCCACCGCGACTGCGCGGGCCAGACGATAGACGCGGGTGGAGTCGAGGAAGCCCATCACGAGGATCAGGACCGGCACTGTCACCGGCATGACCGAGAGCACGACCAGCGCGAAGATCAGCGTGGGGATCGACATCAGCAGGTCGACGAAGCGCGACATGAGCTGATCCCACCAGCCGCCGAGGACGGTGGCGAGAAAGCCGAGGATCGCACCGGTGGTGAAGCTGAGGATCGTCGCCGCCGTGGCGATGAAGATTGTCGTCCGCCCGCCATAGATCATCCGGCTCAGCAGGTCGCGCCCGATGTTGTCGGTGCCGAGCAGGTAGTCGGCCGAGGACGGTTCCCAGACCTGCCCGACGACTTCGGCCACGCCGTAGGGGGCGATCAGCGGCGCAAAGATCGCGGCAAGGAAGTAGATCGCCGTCAGGATCAGGCCGATCAGGGCTGCAAGAGGTATACGCATCTCGTCCTCCCTATTTCGGATGCCGCAGGCGCGGGTTGGCGAGGATCGAGACAACGTCCGCGATCAGGTTCATGCCGATGTAGACGGCGGCGAAGATCAGGCCGCAGGCCTGCACCACCGGTACGTCGCGCTTGGACACGTGATCGACCAGGTATTGCCCCATCCCGGGGTAGACGAAGACGACTTCGATCACCACGACACCCACGACGAGGTAGGCGAGGTTCAGCATCACCACGTTGACGATCGGTGCGATCGAGTTCGGGAAGGCATGGCGCCAGATGATGGTGAACATCCTCAGCCCCTTGAGTTCCGCGGTCTCGATATAGGCCGACTGCATCACGTTGAGGATCGCCGCCCGGGTCATCCGCATCATGTGCGCCAGAACCACGAAGGTCAGCACCGCCACCGGCAGGGCGATGGATTCGAGCCGGGTGAACAGGTCCGCGTCGGGGCGGTAGGAAATCGCCGTCGAGGGGAACCAGCGCAACTTGACCCCGATGAAGAACATCAGGAGGTAGCCGATCAGGAACTCGGGCACCGAGATCGAGGCGAGGGTGAAGGCCGAGATGACCTTGTCGGGCCAGCGGTCGCGGTAACGGACCGCGAGCAGGCCAAGGAAGATCGCGAGCGGAACCGCGATGACGGCTGCCCAGAAGGCAAGGAACAGCGTGTTTCCAAGGCGTCGGCCTATCTCGGTCGCGATGTCGAGGCGCGAGGTGAGCGCCGTGCCGAGATCACCATGCAGCGCGCCGCCAAGCCACGAAAAGTATCGCGTGACGACGGGGTCGTTCAGACCCAGCTCCTTGCGAAGATTGGCGAGCGCTTCGGGAGTGGCGGACTGCCCCAGGATCGACTGGGCCACGTCCCCGGGAAGAATGTTCGTCCCTGCGAAGATCAGGATCGAAACGAGGAACAGCAGAAGTAGGCCCAGCGCGATGCGCTGGGCCAGAAGTTTTACAAGTGTCGGCATATCACGCGACGACCCACATTTTCAGCGGGGCGTAAGAGTTCATCAGGGCATAGCCCGCGACACCCTCTTCCCAGCCCGCGATCTTGTCGGTGGTTGCGTCGATGAAGTCGTTGAACATCGGGCAGATCAGACCGCCCTCGTTGTGCAGGATGTTGCCCATGTCTGCATACATCTGCTTGCGCTTGGCGTCGTCGAGTTCGCCGCGCGCGGCGATCAGGAGCTGGTCGAACTGCTCGTTCTTGAACTTGGTGTCGTTCCAGTCCGCCGACGAGAGGTACGCCGTGGTGTACATCTGGTCCTGCGTCGGGCGACCGCCCCAGTAGCTGGTGCAGAAGGGCTGGACGTTCCAGACTTCGGACCAGTAGCCGTCGTTCGGTTCGCGCTTGATCTCCATGTTGATGCCCGCGGCAGCCAGCGACTGCTGGTAGAGCGCGGCGGCATCCGGAGCACCGGGGAAGGAGTTGTCCGAGGTCCGCAGCAGGATCGAGCCGTCGTAGCCCGACTTGTCGAAGTGGAACTTGGCCTTGTCCGGATCGTACTCGCGCTGCTCGATCTCGGTGAAGTAGGGGTAGGAGGCGTTGATCGGGGTATCGTTGCCGATCGAGCCATAGCCGAACAGGATCTTGTCGACCATTTCCTGGCGGTTGATGCCGTACTTCAGCGCAAGACGCACGTCGTTGTTGTCGAACGGCGCGGTGTTGCAGTGGGCGATGAACACGTAGTGGCCCGGGCCCTTGGTCGAGTAGACGTTGACGCCCGGTGCGCGAGCGACGAGACCGGCGGTGCGCGGCGGCACGCGGTCGATCATGTGGACCTGGCCCGACTGCAGCGCCGCGACGCGGGCGGTGTTGTCGTTGATGACCACGATCTCGATGGTTTCGGCGTTGCCCAGATCACCCCAGTAGTTCGGGTTCTTCTCGGCAACGATGCGAACGCCCATCTCGGCGCTCTTGATGATGTAGGGGCCGGTGCCGATGGCTGCCGCCGGATCGTCCTTGCCGCCGCCGGGCTGGATGATCAGGTGGTAATCGGCCAGCAGGTAGGGAAGGTCGGCGTTCGGCGTTTCGAGTTCGAAGATGACGGTGTCGCCCTCGGCCTTGACGCTGGAAATGCCGCGCATGATGCCGAGCGCACCCGACTTGGTGTCTTCGCCCGAGTGACGGTCCATGGTTTCGACCACGTCTTCGGCGGTCACGTCCTTGCCGTTCGAGAACTGGATGCCGGAGCGGATCTTGAAGGTCCAGACCTTGGCGTCGGGCGAGGATTCAAAGCTCTCGGCGACCTTGCCTTCGACGCTGCCGTCGGGCGCCAGCTCGACCAGGGACTCGCCCCAGAGACGGATGGCGCTGAGCGCGACCTGGTTGGTGGCCAGGGCGGGGTCGAGGCTGTCGGACGAGCTGCCGCCCTGAAGGCCGACGATCATGGTGCCGCCCTTCTGCGCTCCGGCGGCGCGGACGGCGTCGGCCAGCATGGTGTTGGCGGCGAAAGCGGACAGGCCCAGCGCCGAGGCGCGGCCAAGAAATTCGCGGCGGGACAGGCGTCCTGCACCCACGCGCCACTTAAGGTAGTCGAGTTGGTCTTTCATGAGGTTCTCCCGTGGTAAGTCATCTGCGTTTTGAGGCAGTTTTTGTTGATTGGTGAGTCAACGTACGCGTATTTCCGCCCACCTCGCAAGTGTTAATGGTTTCGGATCGTGACACGCGCGTTACAGGTGATCGCGGGCGATGCGGTCCTCCACGCTGCGCTCATAGATCAGCTTTTCGTTCTCGTACGCCTCGAGCTTGGCCTCGAGGTAGAAGGTGGTGGCATCCGACCACATGCTGCAGCTGGTTTCCGTCCTCAGCACGATGTCGCCGCGCTCCTGCTCCTGGGTCCAGTGGCAGAAACCCTTGGCCGAAAGCGGGTCGTCGGGGTGGATGGTCCAGCGCTCCCGCGCGATCTCGCCGTTGATCAGCCCGTGCTCGAGATCGCGGACCTTGCCCATCTGATCCTCGATCACCAGGTGGACCTCACCGGTGACCTGATCGATCTCGGTGCGGCGCGTGCTGGTGGCCTCGCGCAGGGTCTCGATCTGCCAGGGTTTCTCGGCATCGGGCGGCGGAAAGGCACATTCGTCCCCGTTGGCCGTGGCGCGGACGGGGAGGGCCATCCGGCCGCCGCTGATGGTCAGTTGACCAGCCTCGGGCGAGGGCCAGAGCAGGGGCCAGTAGGCATTGGAGACCGACAGCCGCATCCGGTGCCCGCGCGGCAGGCGATAGGCGATATGATCGAGGCTGATGGTGATCTCGGTCGGCACGCAGGGTTGCAGCGCCTTGGGCTCGGCCGGACCATCGCGGTGGCTGAGATTCAGCACGCCATAGGTGATCCGGGTCGAGGCGCCGTCAGCGTCGAGGTCGCAGAGGCGCACCGCGATCTGGGCCTGCGGTTTGTCCGACGTGATCGTGAAGGTGATCTTCGCCGCCCCGACGATGTCGGTTGTCTCGGCCAGTGGCTGGGAATCGAAGCAGACCGACAGGGCGTCGTCGCCGCGCTGGTCGCCCGGCATCTCCGGCCCCAGCCAGATGGCGCAGTACTCGCCTGCCGCCGCGCCGCAATGGGCGGGGGAGGCGACGAGGCGGTTGCAGTCGCCCGCGGACTGCGCCAGGCCGGCATCGGTCAGGTACCAGTCCTGCAGCGGCAGGTGCGCGGTGGCCCCCTCGGCCTCGGTGATCCAGCGGCCCGCGCGCTCAGTGTACCACGTGGCGGGGCGCACCGAGTCCATCAGGTAGACGCGGTAATCCGGGTCATCCTCGACGCCGGTGTCCTTGCCCTTGAGCCACTGGTCCCACCAGCGCAGCGCTTCCTGCAGGAAGCCGATGCGCGGCTCGGGCACGGCGAAATGCGGGTACTTGTGGATCCACGGGCCGATGATGCCCTTGGCGCCTTCGACGTTCTCGACCAGCTGCGGAACCGCGTTCTTGTAGCTGTCGCCCCAGCCGCCGACGGCCAGCACCTTGGCTTTCAGCTTGGAATAATCCTCGCAGACCGACCCGTGCCGCCAGTACTCATCACGCCGCTGGTGGCGCAGCCAGAGCGAGGGCAGGAAAGGTTCGTTCTCGAGCCGGTCCAGCCACATCTCGCGCCAGTCGTCGCGCAGGGCCGGATCCGGAGCGCGGGAGGAGAAGGACCACATGGTCGCGCCCCATCCCATGTTCTCGTTCAGCAGGCAGCCGCCCTTGTAATGGATGTCATCGGCGAACCGGTCGACCGTGGAGCAGAGCGTGATGATCGCTTTCAGCGCCTCGGGTTCGCGCGCCGCGACCTGCAGCGAGTTGAACCCGCCCCAACTGATACCCATCATGCCGACGTTGCCGTTGGTCCAGGGCTGGGCGGCGAGCCACTCGATCACCTCGATGGCGTCATCCTGTTCCTGCAGGGCGTACTCATCCTCCATCAGCCCTTCGCTATCGCCGTTACCGCGCATGTCGACGCGGACGCAGGCATAGCCGCGCTTGGCGAACCACGGATGGGTGAGGGCATCGCGGGCGGTGGTGCCGTCGCGCTTGCGGTAGGGGAGGTACTCAAGGATGACAGGAACCGGGTCGTCACCGGCATCCACCGGCCTCCAGACCCGTGCCGAAAGGCGGCATCCGTCAGAAAGGACAATCCCGAGGTCGGGCAGCTCTTCGATCTCGCGCAGGGCGTTTGATGCAGAAGTCATGGGCGCAGGTCTCTGAAACCGCTGTATAAATGTCAACCCTGAGAGGGAAGTTTCAGGGCGATGACCAGATCCATCACATTTGTGCCGGTCGGACCTGTCGTCAAAAGCGCCCCTTTTTCCGCTAGATACGACCCGCTGTCACATTGGGTGAGAAACTCCGCCGCGCGGGGCTCCCAGGTGGTGCCATCCACGACGCCGCCTGCCGCATTTGTGGGCCCGTCGCTGCCATCGGTCCCGCCGACGACGATGGTGATGCCTGTTTTTCCGGCAATCTCCCGGGCCAGCGCAAGCGCCAAAGCCTGGTTGCGCCCGCCTTCGCCGGGCTCGTCGGGCAGAACCACGGTGGGCTCTCCGCCCAGCACGATGACGCCGGGCGCCATGTCGCGGATGCGCGGCCCCCAGTAGGCCGCCACAGCCAAGTAATCGTCGTGCAGCGCCTCTTCCTCGCAGAGTACGGCGAGCCCTTCGGTCTCAGCGGCCGCCACGGCGGCGGCGCGCGCGATGGCATTGGACGCAACGATCTCGGTCGTGACCTCGAAGGCGGGGGTCTCCGGTGGCGCGCCGATGCCGGAGCCGATGACCATCAGATCATCCCCCGGCACATCCGAGATGGCCAGCACCCGGACCGAGGCTCCCCCGAACCGCGACAGCAGCCCGCCGCCCTTGACCCGGCTGATCCGCCGCCGTTCCACGTTGATGGCGCCGATGTCCTTGCCGCTGGCCAGCAGCCGCCGGTTCAGCGCGGCCAGATCGTCAAGTGTCTTGCCCTCGACAAGATCCTCGGCGAGGGCAGAGGCCCCGCCCGAAACCAGCAGCAGCAGGCGCGCGCCCGTCGTCATGGCCTCGACCGCCTCGACCAGCGCGCGCCCGCCCTTCAGGCTGCGCGCATCCGGCACCGGGTGGCTCGATTCGATCAGTTCGACCCCGTCGGGCAATCCTTCGCCATGTCCGTCCTTGGTCACCACCAGCGCCGGAACATGGCCGTAGTGATCCAATGCGGCCCGGGTCATGGACCCCGCCGCCTTGCCGACCGCGAGGATGCGATCGGGCCTATCTCCGCCGTTCTCCTTCAGCGCCCGCGCGACGGACTCGTAGCCGCCGACCGCGTCGACCCCGGCCTGCCAGAGGACGATGGCCCGGTCGCGCCCGGTCATACGTCCATCCAGATCGTGACGGGCCCGTCGTTGACGAGGCTGACCGCCATGTCCGCGCCGAACCGACCGGTGGCGACAGGGATGCCCTGTTCCGTCACGGCGCGCGCAAAGTACTCGTAGAGCCGCTCGCCCTCCTCGGGCGGTGCGGCGGTCGAAAAACCGGGCCGGTTCCCGCGCGAGGTATCGGCGGCGAGCGTGAACTGGCTCACCACCAGCGCGCCGCCCCCGGTATCGAGGAGAGACAGGTTCATCTTGTCCGCCTCGTCCTTGAAGATGCGCATCTTGGCGATCTTCGCGGCCAGCTTGTCGGCCTGCGCCTCGGTATCGCCCTGCATGGCGCAGATCAGGATCAGGACGCCCGCTCCGACCTCGCCGATCACGGCGCCGCCAACGCTGACGCTCGCCGAACTTACCCGTTGGACCAGCGCCCGCATCAGCCTCTCCACTCCACGATCTCGTCCAGCCCGGCACGTTCGGTGCGGAAGGCATTGACCGGGTCGTCCATGTCGGCATAGCCGAAGGAGATGGCGCAGAGCGTCAGCCTGTCTTCCCCGATCCCGAAGTAGCGGTGCAGGAAGGGCGAGTAGCTTGCCACCGCTGCCTGCGGGATGGTCGCGACCCCCTCTGCCTGCGCGGCAAGGGTAAAGGCGGTGACGAAACCGCCGGTATCCATCGCGCCGTACCCGCCGAGCTCGGCGGGCGAGGAGACGATTGCACAATGCGGCGCATCGAAGAGGTCGAAGTTGCGCATGTTCTGCCGGGCCGAGCCCTCGCGGTCGCCCTTCTGCACGCCCACCGCCTCGTAGAGTGCCCAGCCGCAGGTGCGCCGCCGGTCTTGGTAGACGCCGGTATAGCGCGTGGGGAAGGGCAGGTCAGCCGAGAAGCTGGCACTCGCGACCTCGGCTTTGAGCGCCTCGCGGAAGGCATCGGTCTCGGCGCCGCTGGTGATGATCAGTTGCCAGGGCTGCGCATTGCACCACGAGGGCACCTTCCGCGCCGTGGTCACGATACGCTCGATCACCGCGCGCGGCACCGGGTCGGGCCGGAAGGCGCGGCAAGAAAAACGTGCGGACATCAGCGCGTCGAGGTCCGCCGGGCTCGTTGTCATGAAAACTCTCCTGTCATGGCCCGCAGGATGCGGGCCTGCCATGCGTGGGACAAGGCCAAAGCCATGGCCCGGCCGATCACAGCTCCTTGGCGATCTTGCGCAGTTCGAACTTCTGGATCTTGCCGGTCGAGGTCTTGGGCAGTTCCTGGAACACGACGGTCTTGGGGGTCTTGAAGCCCGCCAGCGTCTGCCGGCAGAAGGCGATAAGCCCCTTGTCGTCCTCCGCCGCACCCGGCTTCAGCTCGACAAAGGCGCAGGGCACCTCGCCCCACTTCTCGTCCGGCTTCGCCACCACGGCGCAGAGGTTCACGTCGGGGTGGGACATCAGAACGCCCTCGACCTCGACCGAGGAGATGTTCTCGCCGCCCGAGATGATCACGTCCTTGGCGCGGTCGGTGATCTGGATATAGCCGTCGGGGTGCTGCACGGCGATGTCGCCCGAGTGGAAATAACCGCCCTTGAAGGCCTCTTCCGTGGCTTCCGGGTTCTTGTAGTAGCCCTTCATCACGCCGTTGCCGCGCATGACGATCTCGCCCTGCTCGTGTCCATCCATGTGGATCTGGTGCATCTGGTCGTCGAGCACCGTGATATGCTCGAAGATCGGCATGGCCACGCCCTGACGCGCCTTGATCGCGGCGCGGTCGTCGCCCGCGAGGTGATCCCAGTGCTCGCCCCAGGTGCATTCCGTGGCCGGGCCGTAGGTCTCGGTCAGGCCATAGACCTGGGTGACGTTGAAGCCCATCGGCTCGATCTTGGCCAGCGTCGCCGGTGCAGGGGGCGCGCCGGCGGTAAAGACCTCGACGGTATGGTCGAAACTGCGTTTTTCGGACGCGGGCGCGTTCACCAGCATGTTCAACACGATGGGCGCGCCGCCGAAATGGGTCACGCCCTCGTCGGCGATGGCGTCGAATATCGCGGGCGCGGTGATGTCGCGGCAGCAGACCAGCCGCCCGCCGACCATCGGCATCATCCAGGTGTGGCACCAGCCGTTGCAGTGAAACAGCGGCACGATGGTCAGGTAGACCGGGCGCAGCACCATGCGCCAACTCAGCACCTGCCCCATGGCGTTCAGGTAGGCGCCGCGATGGTGATAGACCACGCCCTTGGGGTGTCCGGTGGTGCCGGAGGTGTAGTTCAGCGCGATGCTCTCCCACTCGTCCTCGGGCAGGACCCATTGAAACGCGGGGTCGGCCTTGGACAGCATGTCCTCGTAGAGCGGGTGGCGCCCGGTGGCCGGGTGTCCGTGCTCGGCATCCGGCACCTCGATCAGGACAGGTTTCTCGCCCTTCATCTGCGCCATCGCCGCCTCGGCGAGGGGGACGAACTGGCTGTCGGCCAGCACCACCTTCGCCTCGCCGTGGTCGAAGATATAGGCGACCGTGGCCACGTCGAGCCGGGTGTTGATGGTGTTCAGCACCGCGCCGCAGGCGGGCACGCCGAAATGCGCCTCGGCCTGCGCGGGCAGGTTGGGGATCAGCGTCGCCACCACCTCGCCGGGCTTCACCCCGATCGCCGCGAGGGCAGAGGCAAGGCGGGTCACGCGGTCATGATACTCGCCATAGGTCTTGCGGTGCGCGCCATAGACCACCGCGAGCTCGTCACGATAGATCCGCGCCGCCCGCTGCAGGCCCGAGAGCGGCGTCAGCGGCATGTAATTGGCCGCGCTGCGGCCCAGCCCGGTTTCGTCCTTCATCCAGCCCATGATCAGCCTCCCCTCCTGCTATGGCGCGGATACTGCGATGGAAAACCGGGATTGAAAAGGGGGCGCGACCACCCTCGCGGCGATCCCGGCGGGGCCGTCGGGCCGTGAGTATTTGAAGAAAAGAGATGGGACTGGCGCCGCGCCCCTGACTTCTTTTCTCCAGAAATACTCAAATTCTAACCGACGTTTGCGCAACGCCGGGGACGGGGGCCTGCGTCTCAGGCCGCGCCCGTTGCCGCCGCGCGTTCCAGCGCGGGGTAGCGTAGGGCCAGGGTCACGCCGCGCGCGGCAAAGGAGATCAGGAAGGCGAGCCATAGGCCGTGATTGCCGAAGGCGGGCAGCAGGATCATGACCGCGACGGCGTAGACCAGCGCCGAGACGATCATCATGTTGCGCATGTCGGCGGTGCGGGTGGCGCCGATGAAGATGCCGTCGAGCATGAAGGGCAGCAGCCCGATCAGCGGCAGGAACAGCATGTAGATCAGATAGACCCGCGCCTCGCTCTGCACCGGGACCGACGTGGTCATCAGGTCGATGATGCTTCCGCCCCAGAGGGTAAAAGCGAGAGTCAGCAGCAGCACGCCGCCGAGCGACCATAGGCTGGCAAGGCGGATCGAGCGGCGCAGGCGCGGGATGTTGGCGGCGCCCACGGCCTGACCCACCAGGGCCTCGGCGGCGAAGGCGAAGCCGTCAAGCGCGCAGGCGGTGATCTCGATGAACTGCAGCAGGATCTGGTTGGCGGCGAGGGTGACGTCGCCGAAATCGGAACCGAGGAACAGGAAGGAGACCGAGATCGAGACCAGCAGCATGGAGCGGATCATGATGTCGGCATTCACCGCGATCATCCGCTTCAGCCGCGCGGGGTCGAAGACGCGGGGCCAGTCGCACCAGGCCGGGCTGGCAAAGGCGTCGCGGCAGAGCCAGAGCGCCAGCGCGAGGCCGCTCCAGTCGGCGAGGAAGGTGGCAAAGGCTACGCCGCGCACGCCCCAGCCAAGCCCGAGCACGAAGAGCAGGTCCAGCCCCATGTTGATGCCGTTCATCCACAGTTGCAGGCCCAGCACGGCGCGGGTGCGCTCCTGTGCGATCAGCCAGCCGGTGATGCCGAAGATCGAGATGGCGGCGGGGGCCGACCAGATGCGGATGGTCATGTACTGCCGCGCCAGCGTCTCGACCTCTTCCGAGGCGGGCGAGATGCGGAAGGCCCCCCAGAACAGGGGGAACTGCAGCAGGATCAGCGCCACACCCGCCGCGGCGCCGACGATCAGGGCGCGCACCAGCAGGGCGGTCACCTCGCCCGTTCGTCCGGCGCCGTGGGCCTGGCTGGTCAGCCCGGTGGTGCCCATGCGCAGGAAGCCGAAGAACCAGTAGAGCGAGGTCAGGATGATCGAGCCGATGCCGACGGCCCCGATCGGTGCGGCCTGGCCGAGTTGGCCCACCACGCCTGTATCGACCGCCCCGAGGATCGGGACGGTGACGTTGGCCAGCACGATCGGCAGGGCGATCTTGAGGACTCGGCCGTGGGTGATCGGCCTTGCCGCGTCAGCCACCGCGTTTGCCCGGCATCAGGAAATGGCCGGTCGCCTGGGCGAAGAGACGGTCCTTGTTGTCCTGCCAGGCCTCGGCGCGGACCGAGGCATAGCGCCGACCCTGACGGTTCACCGTGGCGCGGGCGTAGGCGTCACGCGGCAGGCCGGTGCGCAGGTAGTCGACGGTGAAGTCGATGGTCTTGGGCAACCGCGGCATGGTTTCGGGCGTGACATCGGTCAGGTCGATCTCGCCGCTCTCGATGTCGGGCCAGAGGTAGGCCCAGCTGAGGGTGATGATCGAGGTCACCTCGAGGAAGGCCGCCGTCACCCCGCCGTGGATCGCCGGAAGGGTGGGGTTCCCGATCACGCGGTCGGAGAAATGCAGCACGCCTGTCAGTTCGTCACCGCGGCGGTCGAAGGTGATGTCCAGAAAGCGGATGTAGGGGACCCCGGCGACCAGCGCCTTGAGCGCGGCGTCGCGGCGTTGCTTGACCACCTGCACCGGTTCGGGCTGAGGCATCACCGGCCCTCCTGAGTGAAGGAGCCGGAGGCCACCGCGACGGGGCGGCCGGTATCGTCGTCCACCGCCTCGGCCCGCACGAAGGCGACTGAGCGGGTGATGTGGTGGCAGGTCGCGCGGGCCACGATGGTCTGGCCCGGCGTGGCCGCGCGCATGTACTCGATGCGCAAGTCGATGGTGGCCGTCACGCCGGTCGACTTGGGGTGGCTCATCACCGCGGCGCCGCAGCAGGTGTCCATGACCGTCGAGACGGCGCCGCCGTGGATGACGCCGGTCGCTGGATCACCGACGAGTCGCGGGTCGTAGGGCATGGCGATCTCGGCGTGTCCGTCGCCGATCCGGGTCACCGTCAGGCCCAGCTCGCGGGCGTGCGGCAAGGCCGTAATGAATTGTTGCGCCAGCTTTTCCTTGTGATCCATCTGCGGCTCCGGTCGTCTGCCGTTCCTTTTGATCAGGACGTTGCCGAAAGGGCAAGCCCGCCGGTTGCGCTTGGTCGCGACCCGCCGTAGGGTCACGTCAGAAACAAGAGGGCCCTATGTCTGACACCCGTCTGTCATTCAAGGAAATGTGCGCCAAGTTCGATGTGACCCCGCGCACCCTGCGGTATTACGAGTATATCGAGCTGCTCAAACCCGAGCGGGAGGGGCGCTCGCGCTTCTATGGTCCGCGCGAAGTGGCGCGGATGAAGCTGATCCTGAGGGGCCGGCGCTGGGGATTCCAGCTCGAGGGGATTCGCCAGTGGCTGCTTCTCTACGACGAGGAGGGGAACGCGGCGCAGATGCAGACCTTCATCGAGATGGCCGACCGCCAGCTTCTGGACCTCGCCGAGCAGCGTCGCCAGATCGAAGAGGCGATGTCCGAACTCAAGCAGCAACGGGACGAACTCGCCCGGGGTCTGGAGTAGTCCGGTGGCCCGCCCGGCCGGTCACGCGCTGCGACGCCGGTCGGACCCCGAGCACGAGGCCGCGATACGAAATTTCGGGATACCGTGACTTCACGACATACTGTTACGTCAATCTGGCTGTGACGTGACGTCGAGCTTACGTGCACGTCAACTGCTGTTGTAAACGGTGGGCGAGATCCTCAATTCGTCGCCGTTCAAGCAAGTGGAAAATGGAACGATGACAGAAACGACCATGACGATCCGCGAAATGTGCGAGGCTTTCGAAGTCACTCCGCGCACCCTGCGGTTCTACGAATCCAAGGAACTGCTGGCGCCGATCCGGCAGGGGCAGAAGCGGCTGTTCACCAAGCGTGACCGCGCGCGGCTCAAGCTGATCCTGCGCGGCAAGCGCTTCGGGTTCTCGCTGGAAGAGATTCGCCAGCTGCTCGACCTGTACTACGTCGGCGATCAGCAGCACACGCAGCTGAAGCGGACGGTCGAGATCGCCCGCGAGCGTCTCTCCGACATGGAGCGCCAGCGCGACGAGCTGACGACGGCGATCGAGGAGCTCAAGGAGCAACTGAACTGGGGCGAGAAGATGGTCGCCGCCAGCCAGGGCGAGCAGAAGGCGGCCGAGTAACACGGCCGCCCGGAGGTCTGCCCGCCGGGACAACGTCTAACGATTGGAGCGCACGACATGCCCACCTATACCGCACCGACCAAGGATTTGCAGTTCGTCCTGCACGACGTCCTGAAGATCGCCGAGGCCGATGTTCCGGGATACAGCGAGCTGGAAGCGGATTTCACCGCGGCCATCCTCGAAGAGGCCGGCAAGATCAGTTCCGAGGTGCTGGCGCCGCTGAACGTGGTGGGCGATACCGAGGGCTGCAAGCTGGAGAACGGCGTGGTGCGCACGCCGACCGGCTTCAAGGAGGCCTTCGAACAGGTCAAGGCCGGCGGCTGGCCCGGGCTCGACATGCCCGAGGAATACGGCGGCCAGAACATGCCCTACGTGCTGAACACCGCCGTGGGCGAGATGTTCTCCTCGGCGAACCAGGCCTTCACGATGTACCAGGGCCTGACCCACGGTGCCGCCTCGGCCATCCTCGCGCATGGCTCTGATGAGCAGAAGAACACCTACCTGCCGAACATGGTCGCCTGCGAATGGACGGGCACCATGAACCTGACCGAACCGCACTGCGGCACCGATCTGGGCCTGATGCGCACCAAGGCCGAACCGCAGGCCGACGGCACCTACAAGATCACCGGGCAGAAGATCTTCATCTCGGCCGGTGAGCACGACATGGCCGACAACATCATCCACCTCGTGCTGGCGAAGATCGTCGGCGGCCCCGAGGGGATCAAGGGCGTCTCGCTCTTCATCGTGCCCAAGTTCATGGTGAAGGAAGACGGCTCCCTTGGCAACCGCAACGCTCTGGCCTGCGGCAAGATCGAGGAGAAGATGGGCATCCACGGCAACTCGACCTGCGTGATGAACTACGACGGCGCCACCGGCTACCTGCTCGGCGAAGAGCACAAGGGCATGCGCGCCATGTTCACCATGATGAACGAAGCGCGGGTCGGCGTCGGCATGCAGGGCCTTGCCCAGGCGGAGGTCGCCTACCAGAACGCTGTGGCCTATGCCAAGGACCGGCTCCAGGGCCGTGACGTGACCGGCGTCAAGAACCCCGACGGCCCGGCCGATCCGCTGATCGTCCACCCGGACATCCGCCGTTCGCTGATGGACCAGAAGAGCTTTGCCGAGGGCGGTCGCGCCTTCATGCTCTGGGGCGCCTCGCTGATCGACCGTGCACACCGCATGGGCGACAAGGACGCTGACGGGCTGGTCTCGCTGATGACTCCGGTGATCAAGGGCTTCCTCACCGACAAGGGCTACGACATGACCGTCCAGGCCCAGCAGATCTACGGCGGCCACGGCTACATCGAGGAACAGGGCATGTCCCAGTTCACCCGCGACGCCCGCATCGCCATGATCTACGAAGGCGCAAACGGCGTGCAGGCGCTGGACCTCGTGGGCCGCAAGCTGGCCGCCGACGGCGGCAAGCACGTGATGGCCTTCTTCGATCTGGTCAAGACCTTCATCAAGGAGAACGGCGAGGCTGACGAGGCCTTCGTGAAGGACTTCCTGAACCCGCTCAAGCAGGCGTCGAAGGACCTGCAGGCGGCAGGCATGTACTTCATGGCCGAGGGCATGAAGAACCCCAACAACGCGCTCTCGGGCTCGACCGACTTCATGCACCTCTTCGGCCATGTCTGCCTCGGCCTGATGTGGGCGCGCATGGGCAAGGTCGCGATGGAAGCGCTTGCGGGCGGGACCTCCGACCCGGAGTTCTACGAGACCAAGCTCGCCACCGGGCGCTACTACATGGCACGCCAGCTGCCGGCGACGGGCATGCACCTCGCCCGCATCCAGAGCGGCGGCGCCACCGTCATGGCGCTCGACGCGGCGAACTTCTGAGACCCGGGGTGGGCGTCCGCGCCCACCCGACACCGGAACGATGTGGTGGCGGGCATCCTGTCCGCCCCCGCGCCATCGGACGGAGCGCCGTCGACAGGAGGAGAGAGATGCCGAAACGCTTCCGGCTGACGCGCCGCTTCCAGGCGGCCATGACCGAGGACGGCTACCGCAGGCTCAAAAGCTTCGCCGCCGAGGCCGGGCTGGACGAGGGCGAGGCGCTGTCCTTCCTGTTCGAGAATTTCACGAGCGTTGTCGACCACGACAACCTCGCGCACCGGCTGCGGCTGTTCAACGCCGAGCTGGACGACCGCAAGCGATGACACGACCCTGGGGAGGATGACATGAAAGACGCTAGTGCCGCCAAGAGCGGGTGGATGACCGACGAGCACCGGATGCTCGCCGACATGACCGCGCAGTTCATCGAGAAGGAATGGGCGCCGAAGTTCGCGGCCTGGCGCCACGCCGGCATCATGGACCGCGAGGCCTGGACCCAGGCCGGCGAACTCGGCCTGCTCTGCCCCTCGATCCCCGAGGCCTACGGCGGCGCCGGGGGCGACTTCGGCCACGAGGCGGTGATCCTGATCGAGGCCGCCCGCGCCAATCTCTCCAGCTGGGGCGCGGCGATCCACGGGCCCATCGTGTCGCACTACATCCTCGCCTACGGCAGCGAGGAGCAGAAACAGCGCTGGCTGCCGAAGATGGTCAGCGGCGAGCTGATCGGCGCGCTGGCGATGACCGAGCCCGCCACCGGCTCCGACGTTCAGGCTATCCGCACCAAGGCGGTGCGCGAGGGCAATTCCTACCGCCTCTCTGGGCAGAAGACCTTCATCTCCAACGGTCAGCACGCCAACCTGATCGTGGTCGCCGCCAAGACCGACCCGGCGCTGGGTGCCAAAGGCGTGTCGCTGGTGGTGGTCGAGACCGACAAGGCGGAAGGCTTCCAGCGCGGCCGCAACCTCGAGAAGGTCGGGATGCACGCGGCCGACACCTCCGAGCTCTTCTTCGACAATGTCGAGATCCCGCCCGAGAACATCCTCGGCGGCGCCGAGGGGCAGGGCTTCTACCAGATGATGAACCAGCTGCCCCAGGAACGGCTGACCATCGCCTGCACCGCGCAAGGCGCCATGGAAGGCGCGCTGGAACGCACCATCGCCTACTGCAAGGAACGCCAGGCCTTCAACGGCCCGCTGACCCAGTTCCAGAACACCCGGTTCAAGCTGGCGGAGTGCAAGACCCGGACCATGGTCTCGCGCGCCTTCCTCGACGAATGCATGGCCGAGCACCTGACCGGAGACCTCACGGTCGACAAGGCGGCAATGGTCAAGCTCTGGTCCACCGAGGCCCAGGGCCAGGTCCTGGACGAATGCCTGCAACTGCACGGCGGTTACGGGTTCATGATGGAATACGCGGTGGGCGAGATGTGGGCGGACGCTCGCGTCCAGCGCATCTACGGCGGCACCAACGAGATCATGAAGGAACTGATCGCGCGGTCGCTCTGACCTCTGGCGCGGCGAGGGCGGCGACGTTCGGATTTTGAGTATTTGGAAAGAGAAGAAATGCAGCTTTCGAAAATACCCCGCCCTCCGGCGCCGATCCAACGCTCCGTCACTCAGGTCGGAGGGCGGGGCTTCTTCCCTTGCGGTCATCGGCTCTCCAGCCTGTACCGCGACATCGATAAAACTCGAGCAAAGTTAAGACAGGGTTACCTTCATAGTTTTTTCTTCTCTTTCTAAATACTCAAATCCCACATCACCCACATGCGCCCGGGGAGGGGCCTTCCGATGACCATCAAACTGCATTGCTTCGGCGAAAGCGGGAATTCCTACAAGGCGGCGCTGGCGCTGCAGCTCTCCGGTCTCGACTGGGAGCCGGTCTATGTCGACTTCTTCAACGGCGCGACCCGCACGCCGGAATACCGTGCCGACGTCAACGAGATGGGCGAAGCGCCGGTCATGGTGGATGGTGACGTGAAGCTGTCGCAGTCCGGCGTGATCCAGCAATATGTCACCGACAAGAGCGGTAAGTTCGGCGGCGCCGACCGGGCCGAGGCCTATGACGTGATGCGCTGGGTGCTCTGGGACAACCACAAGCTTTCTTCGATGGCGGGCATGACCCGCTTCCTGATGAACTTCCTTCCCGAACAGCATCGCAACCCGGACGTGATCGCCTTTAGCCAGGGGCGGCTCAAGGCCGCCTATGCGGTGCTCGACGCCCATCTGAAGGGGCGCGACTGGATCGTCGGTCGCGACGTCACCAATGCGGACCTCTCCTGCTGTGGCTATCTCTACTACCCGGAACCCTTTGGCTTTGACCGCAAGGACTGGCCCAACATCGACGCCTGGCTGACGCGCCTCAGTGAGCAGCCGGGCTGGAAACACCCCTATGGCTTGATGCCCGGCTCCCCCGCGGACCGGGCCTGAAGGAGGACATGATGACCGAAGCCTATATCTACGACGCCCTGCGCACCCCGCGCGGCAAGGGCCGCAAGGATGGCGCGCTGCACGAGGTGACCTCGCTGCGGCTCTCCGCCCTGACCCTGAACGCGATGAAGGAACGCAACAACCTCGACGGCCATGCGGTCGAGGACGTGATCTGGGGCAATGTCACCCAGGTGATGGAGCAGGGCGGTTGCCTCGCCCGCTCCGCCGTTCTGGCCTCCGATCTTGACGAGTCGATCCCCGGCCTTTCGATCAACCGTTTCTGCGCCTCGGGCATGGAGGCGGTGAACCTTGCCGCCAACCAGGTCAGGGGCGGTGCCGGCGAGGCCTACATCGCTGGCGGCGTCGAGATGATGGGCCGCGTGGCCATGGGCTCGGACGGGGCGGCTATCGCCGTAGATCCGACGCTGGCGATGGAGCGCTATTTCGTGCCGCAGGGCATCTCGGCCGATATCATCGCGACCGAGTACGGGTTTTCCCGTGACGAGGCCGATGCCTTTGCCGTGGAATCCCAGAAGCGCGCCAAGGCCGCCTGGGACGACAACCGCTTTGCCAAGTCGGTGATCACCGTGCGCGACCAGAACGGGCTCGAGATCCTGAGCCATGACGAATACATGCGCCCCGAGACAGACATGCAGACGCTGGGCGCGCTCAAGGCCTCCTTCAAGGACATGGGCGAGGTGATGCCCGGCTTCGACAAGGTGGCGATGCTCAAGTATCCGCACCTCGAGGCGATCAACCACATCCACCATGCTGGCAACTCCTCGGGCATCGTCGACGGCGCCGCCGCCGTGCTCATCGGCAACAAGGAATTCGGCGAGAAATACGGCATCAAGCCGCGCGCGCGCATCAGGGCGACCGCCAAGATCGGCACCGATCCGACCATCATGCTGACCGGCCCGGTGCCGGTGACCGAGAAGATCCTCAAGGACAACGGCATGAGCATCGGCGACATCGACCTGTTCGAGGTCAACGAGGCCTTTGCCTCGGTGGTGCTGCGCTTCATGCAGGCCTTTGACGTGGATCACTCCAAGGTCAACGTGAACGGCGGCTCCATTGCCATGGGCCACCCGCTGGGCGCCACCGGCGCGATGATCATCGGCACCCTGCTGGACGAGCTGGAGCGCACCGACAAGGAAGTCGGGCTCGCCACGCTCTGCATCGCGTCGGGCATGGGCGCCGCGACGATCATCGAGCGGGTGTGATGGGCAAACTCGATCTCAGCCGTGTGATGCGCCGGGCGGGGACAAGCTATCCGCCTCCGCTCGACCAGGTGGTGGCCGGGAGATCCTGGCTGCCGCTGGGCGACGCGGGGGGGCTGACCCAGTTCGGCGTCAACCTCGTGGCGCTGGAGCCGGGAGCCAACAGCTCCATGCGGCACTGGCACCTGAACGAGGACGAGTTCGTGATGGTCACCCAGGGTGCCCTGATCCTCGTGATGGATGACGGCGAGACCGAGATGCTGCCCGGCGACTGCGCCGCCTTTCCGGCGGGCGTTGCCGACGGACACTGCCTGATCAACCGGACGGAGAGCGTCGCCTCCTTCCTCGTCGTGGGCTCGCGGGCCCCGAGCGAGGTCGCGACCTATCCCGACATGAACATCAAAGTCGAATCGGAGGCCGGGCGCTCGCGTTTCCTGAACGCGGACGGCACCGACTTCATCCCCAGCGAAACGGGAGAGAACTGAATGACCGATTTCACCATGGAAAAGGGCGCCGACGGCGTCGCCATCATCACCTGGGACTGCCCGGGCAAGTCGATGAACGTGATGTCCATCGACGGACTCTCGGAGCTTGATGCCTGCATCACCGACGCCCTCGCCGACGAGGCCGTGAAGGGCATCGTCATCACCTCGGGCAAGGAAGGCTCCTTTGCCGGCGGCATGGACCTGAACCTGCTGGCGGTGATGAAGGAACAGGCGGGCGACGACCCGGCCCGCGGCCTGTTCGAGGGAACGATGCAGATGCACGGCCTGCTGCGCAAAATCGAGCGCGCGGGCATGGATGCCAAGACCAACAAGGGCGGCAAGCCGATTGCCGCCGCGCTGCCTGGCACGGCCGCGGGCATCGGCCTGGAACTGCCGCTGGCGACCCATCGCATCTTTGTCGCCGACAACCCCAAGGCCCGCATCGGCCTGCCGGAGATCATGGTCGGCATCTTCCCGGGCGCGGGCGGCACCACCCGCCTGGTGCGCAAGCTGGGCGCCATGGGCGCCTCGCCCTTCCTGCTGGAAGGCAAGATGGTCGAGCCCAAGAAGGCCAAGGCCGCGGGTCTGATCGACGAGGTGGTCGAGGATCCGCTCGCCGCCGCCAAGGCGTGGGTGTTGGGTGCGACCGACGCCGACATCGTCAAGCCGTGGGATGCCAAGGGCTACAAGATGCCCGGCGGCGCGCCCTACCACCCGGCGGGCTTCATGACCTTCGTGGGCGCCAACGCCATGGTGAACGCGAACTCCAAGGGGGCCTACCCGGCGCCCAAGGCGCTGCTCTCGGCGGTTTACGAAGGCGCGCTGGTGCCCTTCGACACCGCGCTGAAGATCGAGGCGCGCTGGTTCACCCATGTTCTGATGAACCCCTCCTCGGGCGCGATGATCCGCTCGCTGTTCCTGAACAAGGAAGCGCTGGAAAAGGGCGCGGTGCGGCCCAAGGACGTGCCGGACCAGCGCGTGAAGAAGCTCGGCGTACTCGGCGCGGGCATGATGGGCGCGGGCATCGCGCTGGTCTCGGCGCAGGCGGGCATGGAGGTCGTGCTGATCGACCGTGACCAGGCTGCTGCCGACAAGGGCAAGGCCTATTCCGAGGCCTATCTCGACAAGGGCATCGCGCGGAAGAAGGTCACGCCCGAGAAGAAGGAGGCGATGCTGAACCTCATCACCGCCACCCCCGACCTCGACAAGCTGGCCGGCTGTGACCTGATCATCGAAGCGGTATTCGAGGATCCGGGCGTGAAGGCCGAGATCACCCAGAAGGTGGAAAAGATCATCCCCGCCGACTGCATCTTTGCCTCCAACACCTCGACCCTGCCGATCACCGGCCTCGCCAAGGCGTTCCACAAGCCGGACAACTTCATCGGCATCCACTTCTTCTCGCCGGTCGAGAAGATGCTGCTGGTCGAGATCATCAAGGGCAAGGAAACCGGTGACGTGGCCGTGGCCAAGGCGCTCGACTACGTGCGCCAGATCCGCAAGACGCCGATCGTGGTGAACGACGCGCGGTTCTTCTACTGCAACCGCTGCATCATCCCCTACATCAACGAGGGCGCACGGATGATCACCGAAGGCGTGAAGCCGGTGCTGATCGACCACGCGGCCGAGCAACTGGGCTTCCCGGTCGGGCCGATCCAGCTGACCGACGAGACCTCGATCGACCTTGGCGCCAAGATCGCGCGGGCGACCAAGGCGGCGATGGGCAATGCCTATCCCGAGAGCCCGTCCGATGACCTGATCTTCTTCATGGAAGAGCAGGGGCGTCTGGGCCGCAAGTCCAAGGCGGGCTTCTTCGACTACGACGAGAAGGGCAAGCGCACCGGCTACTGGCACGGTCTGCACGACCGCTTCCCGCTGGCCGAGCAACAACCCGACCTGATCGAGGTGCAGGAGCGCCTGATGTTCAGCCAGGTGCTGGAGGCGGTCCGCGCGCTGGAGGAAGGCGTGCTGGAGGACATTCGCGAAGGCGACGTCGGCGCGATCCTGGCCTGGGGCTTTGCACCCTGGTCCGGCGGCCCGTTCAGCTGGCTCGACATCATCGGCGCCGAATACGCCGCCGAGCGCTGCGACCAGCTCGAGGCGGCCTATGGCGAACGCTTCAAGTGCCCACCGCTGCTGCGCGAGATGGCCGAGAAGGGCGAGACCTTCTACGAGCGCTTCTCGCCCGAGGCGAAGGCGGCCTGATCAGGCAAAGCCTGACTTTGGGAAATGGGGAACCCCCGGTCGAAAGGCCGGGGGTTTCTTGTGTGAGGTCATCCCCTTGCCCGGAACAGAGGCGCGCGAAGCGCGCCGACGGGCAGCGGCCGACCGCCCCCCGGGCGGCCGCTACGTCAACGAATGGGCCCCGTTCACTCGTCCGATGTGGCGTCGCCATAAAGCGCCCGGCTTGAAACTGTTGCAGCGTCCCCCCGCGGTCGGCCGCTGCCCGGCCTGACCCGAACGTGTTCAAATCCAACCCAATTCCCCCTCGCCCCCGGGTTGCATTGCCCCTATAAACCTCCGGAACCATTTTGGAGCCGCCCATGTCCGGAGAGCTGTCGCCCATCGACAAGGCCAAGTTCGTCGCTGCCCGACGGGCGGCGGATTTCGTCGAGGATGGCATGCGCGTCGGGCTGGGCACCGGCAGCACCGCCGCGTGGCTGGTCCGCTGCCTCGGCGAGATGGTGCGCGAGGAGGGGTTGCGCATCAAGGGAGTGCCGACCTCGACCCGCACCGCCGAACTGGCTCGGGACGTGGGCATCGACGTGATTTCGCTGGACGAGGCCAAGTGGCTGGACCTGACCATCGACGGCGCCGACGAATTCGACGGTGACCTGAACCTGATCAAGGGCGGCGGCGGCGCGCTGCTGCAGGAAAAGATCGTCGCCACCGCATCGGACCAGATGATCGTCATCGCGGACGCCGGGAAGGAGGTCGAGACGCTTGGCGCCTTCCCCCTGCCGATCGAGGTGATCCCCTTCGGCTGGCAGACCACGCAGGCGCTGGTGGAAGAGACGCTGATCTCGATGGACGTGCTGGGCCGGAGCTCGACCCTGCGGATGAACAATGACCGCCCCTTCATGACCGACGAGGGCAATCACATCCTGGATCTGCACCTGAAACGCATCGGTAACCCGCGCCAGCTTGCTTTGGTGCTGAACCAGATGCCGGGCGTGGTTGAAAACGGACTTTTCATTGATATCTGTGACATCGTGATAGTGGGGTTCGGCGATGGCCGGGTCGAACTGCGCGACATCAACAAGGGTACCGTCGAACATGACCGGCTGGATTTCGTCGAAACCGACAACCTGTTCACCGATCTGGGCGACTGACCCCGGCCGCAACGCGCCCGCGGGCGATGAACCGAAAGGCCGCCGCGCGGGCGGCCGCATTGACTGAGGACTATCCGACATGAGTTTTGACTATGATCTGTTCGTCATCGGGGGCGGATCGGGAGGTGTGCGCGCGGCCCGTGTGGCGGCAGGCGAGGCTGGCGCCAAGGTGGCTCTCGCTGAGGAAGATCGCTACGGCGGCACCTGCGTGATCCGCGGCTGCGTGCCGAAAAAGCTCATGGTCTTTGCCTCGACCTATTCCGAGCTGCCGGCCTCTGCCGGGGCCTACGGATGGGACATGCAGCTGGGCCCCTTCGACTGGTTGGCCTTCAAGGGGCGCCTGCACGCCGAACTCGACCGGCTGGAAGGCATCTATCGCAACCTGCTCAAGAATTCCGGCGTCGAATCCTTCGACGCGCGCGCGCGTGTCGCCGATGCCCATACGGTCGAACTGTCGGACGGGCGCAGCTTCACCGCCAAGCACATCCTTGTCGCCACCGGCGGACGCCCGGTGCGCCCGGACATCCCGAATGCCGATCTCGGGATCGTGTCCGACGACATCTTCAACCTCGAGACGCTGCCCAAGTCGATCCTGATCATCGGCGGCGGCTACATCGCCTGCGAGTTCGCCTGCATCCTGCACGGGCTTGGCGTCGAGGTGACGCAATACTACCGTGGCGAGCAGATCCTGCGTGGTTTTGACGGCGAGGCGCGGGCGCTGGTGGCCGATGCCATGAAAGGCCGTGGCATCGATCTGCAGACCGGCACCGACATCGCCGAGATGGCGCGCGACGCCGAGGGCGGTATCCGCGTCAAGTCGACCACCGGGGCCGAACGCAGCTTCGAAACCGTCTTCTTCGCCACCGGGCGCAGCCCGAACACGGCGGGGATGGGGCTGGAGGCCGTGGGCGTCGAACTGGGCCGCAAGGGCGAAATCGTGGTCGACGCGTACAGCCAGACGGCCGTGCCCTCGATCTATGCCATCGGCGACGTCACCGACCGGGTGAACCTGACACCTGTCGCGATCCGCGAGGGCATGGCTTTCGTCGAGACGGTGTTCAAGGGCAACCCGACGCCGGTGGATCACGACCTGATCCCCTCGGCGATCTTCACCCAGCCGGAACTTGGCACCGTCGGCCTCAGCGAGGAAGACGCGGCGGCGCAGGAACCCATCGAGGTCTACGCAACCTCGTTCCGTCCGATGAAGGTCTCGTTCGCCGATCAACCGGACCGGGTGATGATGAAGCTCATCGTGTCGCAGAAGACGCGCAAGATACTCGGGTGCCATATCGTCGCGCCCGAGGCAGGCGAGTTGATCCAGATGGCAGGGATTGCCATCAAGATGGGGGCAACCAAGGAAGATTTCGACCGGACCGTGGCGGTGCACCCGACCATGTCGGAAGAAATCGTCACCATGCGAAACCCGACCCGAACGGCTTGATTTGAGCCGGGTCGTATTCGCGTTATAAGAGATTGCCGCATCTGGCGGCGCAGAGGGGAAACTGTATGGCAGGCAACAGCGGCGGGCCTTGGGGGGGCGGAGGCTCTTCCGGAGGCGGCGGAGGCAACCGGGGCAACAACGGCGGCGACCGGAACAACGGGGGCGGCGGTCGTCGTCCCGAAGGCGGTGGATCGCAGATCCCCGAGATCGACGATCTCGTGAAACGTGGTCAGGAACAGCTGCGCGTCCTGATGGGCGGCCGTGGCGGTTCGGGCGGGCAGGGCGGCGGTCCGCGCCGCAGCGGCCCCATGTTCACCCGCGGAACTATCGGTCTCGGCATCGTCGCGGCGCTGGTGCTCTGGGCGCTGGCGAGCTTCTATACGGTTAAGCCGGAAGAGAAATCCGTCGAGCTGCTGCTGGGCAAGTTCTATGCCATCGGCGAGCCGGGCCTGAACTTTGCGCCCTGGCCCATAGTCACGGCAGAGGTCATCCCGGTCACCCGCGAAAACACCGAGGACATCGGGACCGGGACGCGCGGCACCGATGCGGGTCTGATGCTGACCGGCGACGAGAACGTGGTCGACATCGACTTTCAGGTGGTCTGGAACATCAACGATCCGGCCAAGTACCTGTTCAACCTGCGCGACCCCAAGCCGACGATCCGCGCGGTTTCGGAATCGGCCATGCGCGAGATCATCGCGCAGTCGCAGCTTGCCCCGATCCTCAACCGTGACCGCGGCGTGATCGCGGACCAGTTGCATGACCTGATCCAGAGCACGCTCGACGCCTACGACAGCGGCGTGACCATCATCCGCGTCAACTTTGACCGGGCCGACCCGCCGCAGCCGGTGATCGACGCCTTCCGCGACGTTCAGGCGGCCGAGCAGGAACGCACCCGTACGCGCAACGTGGCTGACGCCTATGCCAACAGGGTTCTCGCCGAGGCGCGCGGTAAGGCCGCGCAGATCGTCGAAGAGGCCGAAGGTTACCGCGCCCGCGTCGTCAACGAGGCGATGGGTGAAGCCAGCCGCTTCAGCGCGGTGCTCGAAGAGTACCTGAAGGCGCCGGAAGTGACCCGCAAGCGTCTCTACCTCGAAACGATGGAAGAGGTTCTTGGCGGTCTCGACAAGATCGTCGTGGACGACAAGACCTCCGGCAGCGGTGTCGTGCCCTACCTGCCGCTCAACGAACTGACGCGCACCAAGCCTGCGACCACCGTCGACAGCACCACCTCGGGAGGATCGAACTGATGCGGAAATCGACTTTTGCTCTGCCGGTCGTCGTCATCGCGCTGGTGCTCCTGCTGTCCTCGATCTTCATCGTGGACGAGCGTGAGAAGGCGCTGGTGCTTCAGTTCGGTCGCGTTGTCGCGGTCAAGGAAGATCCGGGCCTCGCGTTCAAGATCCCGCTGATCCAGGAAGTCGTGCGCTATGACAGCCGTATCCTCAGCCGGGATGTCGAGCCGCTGGAAGTCACGCCGCTCGATGACCGCCGCCTCGTGGTGGATGCCTTCGCGCGCTACCGGATCTCCGACGTCACCCGGTTCCGTCAGGCCGTCGGTGCCGGTGGCATCACCATCGCCGAAAGCCGTCTCGACTCGATCCTGCGGTCGCAGACCCGGGAAGTGCTGGGTTCCGTGTCGTCCAACGACATCCTGAGTTCCGACCGCGCGGCCCTGATGCTGCGCATCCGCAACGGCGCCATCGCCGAGGCGCGCGCGCTGGGCGTCGACATCATCGACGTGCGCCTGCAATCCACCGACCTGCCGCAGCAGAACCTCGCGGCAACCTTCGAACGGATGCGGGCCGAGCGGGAACGCGAGGCGACGGACGAGCGCGCCCGCGGTCAGGAAGCCGCGCAGCGTATCCGCGCGCAGGCCGACCGGACCGTGGTCGAACTGGTGTCGGACGCACAGCGTGAGGCCGAGATCGCCCGAGGCGAGGCCGATGCCGAGCGGAACAGTATCTTTGCCGAGGCCTTCGGTCGTGACGAGGACTTCTTTGAGTTCTATCGCTCGCTGACGGCCTATGCGCGTGCCCTGAAAGGCGGCAATTCCAGCATGGTGCTGTCGCCCGACTCGGAGTTCTTCAAGTTCCTGAAGTCTGCCGAGGGCACACCCGCTCCTGCACCGGCACCGACCACCGGGGCCGCGTCGAATTGATCGCGGCCCTCTGCTTCGGCCTTGGACTGGTTCTCGTGATCGAGGGGCTGGTCTGGGCCGTGGCACCCAACATGGTCGAACAACTCCTGGTGTTCCTGCGCGAGCTTCCCTTGCCCGCGCGACGCCAGATCGGGGCCCTTGTCATGGTGGCAGGGGCCTTTTTGCTGTGGGTCGCACAGGTCTTTGGCCCGTGACATGGCGAAACCCCGCGCGCCGGGCGCTCACATCGACTTGATCGGGGCTTGAATGGCGCCCTATTGGCGGCAACACCCTTTGCGGTCGGACGCAAAGCGACTACATTGTCCGGCGAGTGCGGCCTGGCGGCTCTTCCGCCGCCTTGGCGGGCCCGTGGCACGGGTCAAAGTAACAAAGTCCACGAGGAGAGTACCATTGCAATCACAGGCAGTCACCAGGGCGCGCGCCCGGTCCCCGCAGACCGAGATGCGCGCACGCATGTTCTGGATCGGCGTCCTCAGCCTTCTGTTCCTGGCGGTACAGGCGCTGTCGGCACAGGCCAAGATGGAGAGCCTCGCGCCGCTGGCGGAAAAGATCAGCCCCTCGGTGGTGAACATCACCACCTCGACCCTTGTCGAAGGGCGCACCGGCCCGCAGGGCATCGTGCCGGAGGGCTCGCCCTTCGAGGACTTCTTCCGCGACTTCCAGAACCGCAACAACAACGGTGACGCGCCCAAGCCCCGCCGCTCCTCGGCGCTAGGGTCCGGTTTCGTGATTTCCGAGGATGGCTACGTTGTCACCAACAACCACGTGATCGACGGCGCCGACGAGATCACCATCGAATTCTTCTCGGGCGAGGAACTGCCGGCCAAGGTCGTCGGAACCGACCCGAACACGGATATCGCGCTGCTCAAGGTCGAGGCGGATCACCCGCTTCCCTTCGTCAGCTTCGGTGACAGCGATCAGGCCCGCGTGGGCGACTGGGTCATCGCCATGGGCAACCCGCTGGGGCAGGGCTTCTCCGTGTCCTCCGGTATCGTCTCGGCCCGCAACCGCGCCCTCTCGGGCACCTACGATGACTACATCCAGACCGACGCGGCCATCAACCGGGGCAACTCGGGCGGCCCGCTGTTCAACATGGACGGCGAAGTGATCGGCGTGAACACCGCGATCCTGTCGCCCAACGGTGGCTCGATCGGCATCGGCTTCTCCATGGCATCGAACGTCGTCAGCAAGGTGGTGGCGCAGCTCAAGGAATTCGGCGAGACACGCCGTGGCTGGCTGGGCGTCCGCATTCAGGACGTGACCGACGACGTGGCCGAGGCCATGGGTCTGGCCAAGGCCGAAGGCGCGCTGGTCACCGACGTTCCCGATGGTCCCGCCAAGGACGCAGGCCTGCTGTCGGGCGACGTGATCCAGAGCTTTGACGGGGTAGAGGTCAAGGACACCCGTGCGCTGGTGCGTCAGGTCGGCAACACCACCGTGGGCAAGGCCGTGCGCGTGACCGTGTTCCGCGAAGGCGCCACCAAGACCGTTCTTGTGACGCTGGGCCGCCGCGAGGATGCCGAGCGTGACACCCCCGCTGCCGAACCGGGCGCAACACAGCCGGATCAGCAGGAGAAGGACGTGCTGGGCCTGACGCTGAGCGTCCTGACCCCGGAGATCCGCAGCGAGATGAACATCCCCGACGGGACCGAGGGCCTTGTCGTCGTGAACGTCGACGAAGCCAGCGAAGCCTTTGAAAAGGGTCTGCGCATGGGTGACGTGATCACCGAGGCAGGCCAGCAGAAAGTGGCCGAGCTGAGCGATCTCGACGACCGCATCAAGGAAGCCAAGGAAGGCGGCCGCAAGTCCCTGCTGCTGCTGGTTCGCCGCGCTGGCGAGCCGCGCTTCGTGGCGCTGACGCTGGACGAGTAAGGGCAGGGCCTCCGGGCCCGTTCCCTCCAGAAACTGCAAGGCCATGTGCTACGTGCACATGGCCTTTTTACTCTTGAACCTGAGACTCGTTAGAAATCAGAAGTTTTGCAGTAGCGTGTGAATAAGCAGGGACCAAACCAGCAGAATGGCTGGCAAACTCGTAAGGAAAACAAAACGTAGTACCGTGTTCTGGTCCTGCCCGGCGCGGAAGGTTCGGGACGGGACAGTAAAGCCGCGCCGGACAGGGACCATGGCGGAGCGGACCATGCGGCAGTCTGGGGAGGACTTGTTGATCATGACCGGCTCCTTTCCGGAGGCCGCCGGGTTCATGGGGATGGGATGGCGACCTCATGAGCCCAATATGGCGCATGACTCGGGCTACGTATGTGAAGGACGTCACACAGCCCCGAAATTCCGCAAAAACACCCGGTTTGGCGAAATAATCTTGGCTCGATGGTGGGCTTTGTTTCTCGTTCGCGCAGGACGCGAATTTCCGGGCGTATCTGCCTTCTCATCCGATTCTGAATCGCAGGCGGCACAGCCGCAGATTGAGGGGGCTTAGATTGAGCGCATGCACTCTGCAGAACCTGCCGGGGTCCGGCAGGCCGTTTCAGCGATTCCGTTCGGGGATTCGTCCGGGATCAGACCTGGTCCGGGTCGGCAAGGGCCTGCAGCGCGGGCCGGTCGAGAACCGACAGTGCCCCGCGTGAGGACCCGACCACGCCAAGCTTCTTCCAGACCGAGAGCGTCTTGGACACCGCCTCGCGCGTCGCGCCCACGAATTCCGCCAGCTCCGACTGGCTCAGCGACAGGCGGCTGGAATCCCCGTCGGGACGGTCGGTCAGGTAGAGGATCTTGCGGGCGAGCCGGGTCGGCAGGGGCAGGAACACCTGCTCGTTCAGCTGCCGGTCCATCCAGCGCATCCGCTGGCCGGCCAGCTGGATCAGGTCGATGGCAAGGTCCGGTTCCTCGCGCACCTTGGCCAGCACGTCGTCATAACGGACCCGGCGCAGGATGCAGGGCTCCAGCGCGCTGATGGTCGCCGTGCGCTCGCCCGGGTCGAAGAGGGCGATCTCGCCGAACAGCGCACCGGGCCGCATCACGTTCAGTGCCAGCTTGCGCCCGTCCATCGACAGGACCGAGACTTCGAGCGTGCCATCGATCAACGCATAGAGCGCCCGCGCCTCGTCGCCCTGCTCGAACAGCACCTCGCCGGAGGCGAGTTTGCTTTCCACTGAAACCGCTTCCAGCATGTCGATGAGCGCGTCCGAGGCCTCGGACAGGAAGCCGGTTTTGGGAAGTTTGTCTGAGGTCATGGGCTCGCCTTGCGATTGCGGCGCCAGACTAGCAAGAAATTCCCTTATCTCAAGGCGTTTAAGGCGATCCGGGGATCAGCCCTGCTCGGCCCGGGGAATGGCGACCAGCCCGATGCGGCGGGCGCTCTGCAACGACAGGATGTCCGAGGCGATCCCGTCCCCGGCCTGATAGGTGCGGATCGCGCGGCGGGTCGGTGCGTCGAGCACACCGCTCATGTGGCCGCCAAGCAGCCCCCGCACCGCCAGCGCCCGCTGCAGCGAAGTGATGAACTCCGGTGTCAGCCGCTCGGGGCAGACCGTCTCGAACAGGGTCTCGCGCCGTGGGGTCACGATCTCCTGCCGGGTCTCGCTGTGATAGAGCGGCGGGCGCAGCAGTGTGCCGTCGCTGGCGTACTCCGCAGGGCGCGCCACGGCTTGGTGGATGCGGGTCTCGATCACCGCCGGGGTCACGTGCCGCGCCCAGCAACTGCCCTCCGGGGCGCCGGGCGGAGCGCTCACCCGCCCGTCCACCGCCACCGGGTTCTCCGCTCCCGACTGCAGACCGTCCATGCAGGCGGCCTGGGCCATCAGGCTCAGCGCCAGCAGGGCAATGACCGGTCGGGGGAAGAACATGCTCGTGGCCTCTGTCGGGCGTTTCGGGGTGCAGATTAGACCAAACCGGGGGAGGGGGCCAAGCACCCAGTCGCGGCGGCGTCGGCGTGCCCGTCTGAGGGCGTTCGGGCATATCCCCGGCCCCTGTCCCGGAACCCGGGCCAAAAGGGGCTGGCAGTCCCAAGGACGGTTGGCTAGACAGGCATGGCTTAAGATCGAAAGGGAAACGCCCGAATGGCAAAGATTACCTACATCGAGCACAACGGCACCGAACATGTGGTCGACGTCGCCAATGGCCTGACCGTCATGGAAGGCGCACGCGACAACAACATTCCCGGCATCGAGGCCGATTGCGGCGGTGCCTGTGCCTGCTCCACCTGCCATGTCTACGTGGACCCGGCCTGGGTCGACAAGCTTCCGGCCAAGGAAGACATGGAAGAGGACATGCTCGACTTTGCCTACGAGCCCGACCCGGCGCGTTCGCGCCTGACCTGTCAGCTCCGCGTGACCGACGCCCTCGACGGTCTCGTCGTGCAGATGCCCGAAAAGCAGATCTGATGGTGCGGCGGGCGATCTTCTCGCTCGCCTGTCTCCTTGCCACGGCCGGTGCGGGCGCGCCTCTTGTCGCCTGCTCGCCGCAGTTTCCCGTCGGCGGCCTTCCTGGCCGCGCGACTGAAATCACTTTCCCGAACCGCAGCGCCGGTGGGCGCCATGAATACTGGGCGCCCGCGGGGGCGCGCATGATCATGACCGCCGCCCTCGCGAGCGAGACCGCGGAATACGGTCACAACATCATGGGTCCGCTGCAGGACGCCAAGGGCCTCACCATCCATATCTCGCGCGAGGGAGACAGCCGGGTCAGTTGCCCCGCCGAGGTCCTGCTGCCCGAGGGCGAGGTCTTCGAGGATTTCGCCCCGCGTCTCGCCGATCTCGACGGCGACGGCATGCCCGAGGTGATCGTGGTCCAGAGCAGCCTGTCCGAGGGCGCGCGGCTCGCCATCTACGACCGCCGTGCCCGCCTGCTGGCCGCCACCCCCTACATCGGCCAGTCCCGGCGCTGGCTCGCCCCGCTCGGCGCGGCGGATCTCGATGGCGACGGTGCGGTGGAGATTGCCTATGTCGACCGTCCCCACCTCGCCAGGACCCTGCGGGTCTGGCGCTATCGCAAGGGCCGCCTGACCGAAGTCGCCAGTGCGCCGGGACTGACCAACCACCGCATCGGCGACACGGTGATCACCGGCGGCATCCGCAATTGCGCCCAGCCGCCCGAGATCGTCACGGTCAACGCCGACTGGTCCCGCATCATCGCCACGCGCCTTGTCTCCGGCACGCTCACGTCGCGTGACCTCGGCCCATATCGCGCGCCCGCCGACATCGCAAAGGCGCTCGCCTGCCCCTAGATAGGGCAGGCCGCTTCTTTGGGTTCCAAATATCCCGGGGGTGAATTGGCCCAAAGGGCCAAGAGGCGGCAGCGCCCCCTCCACCGCATTACCGCGAGAGCGCGCGCCAGCCGATATCGCTGCGGAAGAAGCCCTCGGGCCAGTCAATGGCCCCTGCCATGGCATAGGCGCGCTCGGCCGCCTCGGCCAGCGTCGCACCGCGCGCGGTGACGTTCAGCACCCGTCCGCCGTTGGAGACCAGCTTGCCATCCTTCATCGCGGTCCCGGCATGGAAACACATCTGCTGGCTGGTCTCGGGCAGGGTGTCCAGCCCCCGGATCTCGGTGCCCTTCCGGTAGGTGCCCGGATAGCCCTCGGCCGCCAGAACGATGGTCAGCGCGTGATCCTCGGACCAGTTCACCTTGGTCTCCGCCAGCCGCCCCTCGGCGGCGGCATGCATCAGGTCCATCGCCTGCGCGCCAAGCCGCATCATCAGCACCTGGCATTCCGGGTCGCCGAAGCGCACGTTGTATTCCACCAGTCGCGGCTGACCGTCCTTGATCATCAACCCGACGTAGAGAACGCCCTGGTAGGGGGTGCCGCGCTTCGCCATCTCGGCCATCGTCGGCTTGACGATCTCGTCCAGCGCCTTCTGCGTCACGGCGTCGGTCATCACCGGTGCCGGGGAGTAGGCGCCCATGCCGCCGGTGTTCGGGCCGGTGTCGCCGTCGCCCACGCGCTTGTGGTCCTGCGCCGTGCCGATAGGCAGCACGGTCTCGCCGTCACAGAGCACGAAGAACGAGGCTTCCTCGCCTTCCATGAACTCCTCGATCACCACCTCGGCCCCCGCGCTGCCGAACTCGCCGCCGAACATGTCGTCGATGGCCTCCACCGCTTCTTCCTCGGTCATCGCGACGATCACGCCCTTGCCGGCGGCCAGGCCATCTGCCTTGACCACGATGGGCGCGCCCTCGGCGCGGATGTAGTCCTTGGCCGGGCCTGCCTCGGTGAAGCGCGCATAGCCTGCGGTCGGCGCGTTGGCCGCATCGCAGATCTCCTTGGTAAAGGCCTTGGAGGCCTCCAGCCGCGCCGCGCCCTCCGAGGGGCCGAACACGAGGAACCCGCCGTCGCGCAGCCGGTCCGCCACGCCCGCCGCCAGCGGCGCCTCGGGGCCCACGATCACGAAGTCGATGACATTGTTCTCGCAGAACTCCACCACAGCGGCCCCGTCGAGGATGTCGAGATCGGCGCAGGTGGCGATCCCCGCGATGCCCGCGTTGCCCGGTGCGACGATCAGCTTGTCGCACTTGGGGTTCTGCATCACCGCCCAGGCCAGCGCATGTTCGCGCCCGCCGCTGCCCAGAATGAGGATGTTCATGCGCGTCTCCGTTCCGCCTGCCCTTGGCCTTGCCGTGCGCGCGTTCTAAGCTCTGCGCCGAGGCGAGACAAGGCAAGGCAGACGCATGAGCGACCTATTCGAGGACCCGGCCCCGGCCCCCGGCGCGGGCGGCAACACCCCGGAATTCAGCGTGTCCGAGATCTCGGGGGCGATCAAGCGCACGCTCGAGGGCGAATTCGGCCGCATCCGCGTGCGCGGCGAGGTCGGCCGCGTGTTCAAGGCGCGCTCGGGTCACCTCTACTATGACGTCAAGGACGACCGCAGCGTGCTCGCCTGCACCACGTGGAAGGGGCAGATCGCCAGCCTCTCCGTGGTCCCGGAAGAGGGGCTGGAGGTGGTGGTCACCGGCCGCCTGACCGCCTTTGGCGCGCAGTCCAAGTACAACATGAACGTGGACGAGGTGGAGGTCGCGGGGCAGGGCGCACTGATGGCGCTGCTGGAGAAACGCAAGAAGCAGCTCGCCGCCGAGGGGCTATTCGACGAAGCCCGCAAGAAACCGCTGCCCTATCTGCCGAACATCATCGGCGTGGTCACCTCGCCCTCCGGGGCGGTGATCCGCGACATCCTGCATCGCCTGCGCGACCGCTTCCCGCGCAAGGTGCTGATCTGGCCGGTGGCGGTGCAGGGCGCGAATTGCGCCCCCGAGGTCGCCCGCGCCATCGAGGGCTTCAACCGGCTCACCCCCGGCGGCGCCCTGCCACGCCCCGATCTCATCATCGTCGCCCGCGGCGGCGGCTCGGTCGAGGACCTCTGGGGTTTTAACGAGGAGATCGCGGCTCGCGCCGCCGCCGCCTCGCGGATCCCGCTGATCTCGGCCGTGGGGCACGAGACCGACACCACGCTGATCGACTTCGTCTCGGACCGCCGTGCGCCGACTCCCACCGCCGCTGCCGAACTCGCCGTGCCGGTGCGGATGGAGCTGCTGGCCTGGACCGAGTCGCAGGGGGCCCGACTGATCCGCGCGGCGCAGACGGCCCTGCGCCAGCGCCGCCAGCGCCTCGCCGACCTCTCGCGCGCCCTGCCGCGGGGCGACAGCCTGCTCGCCACCGCCCGCCAGCGGCTCGACCGTGCCTCCGACCAACTCCCCGGCGCACTGATCGCCGGGGTCCAGCGTCACCGCGTGCATCTCTCGGAAACCAGCGGCAGCCTGCGCCCCGGCCTGCTGACCCGCCGCATCGCCGCCGAGAGCCGCGACCTCGCGCGCCAGTCCGCCCGCCTCGCCCCGGCCCTGAGCCGGGGCCTCGCCAAGCAGCGTGACGCCTACCTCGCCCGAGCCGCCCGTCTGCGCCCGGGACAGCTGAGCGCCCAGATCGCCCGGCAAAAACAGGACCTCGACCGCCTCTCGCGCCGCTTCTCGGTCGCGGGGCAGGCGCAGGTCCGAACCCTCTCCGCCCGCCTTTCGACGGCGGACCGCATGCTCTCGACCCTCGGCTACGAGGCGACGCTGGAGCGCGGCTATGCCGTGGTGCGCGCCGAGGGCGTGCTCGTTACAACCGAGGCGGAGGCGGCGAAACATCCGCTGCTGGAAATCCAGTTCGCCGACGGCCGCCTCACGGTCGGCGCCGCCGGATCGAAACCGCGCAAGGGCGCGAAGGGCGACGCGCCGGATCAGGGCTCTCTGTTCTGACTGACCTCTCGGGGGCGCGAGCGCGTCGGCGCTGCATGAGTATTTGAAGAGAAAAGAAATACGGGCCATCTTTTCTCTCTAAATACTCAGATCCTCTCGTTGCCGCCGGGACGCGCGTCTCAGCCTCAGAGCACGGGCTGCGCCCCGGGTGTCCGGTACCAGCCGCCGACTGCCGCCTCGAAAGCCTTGGCCGCCTGAAAGGCGACCGCGTCGCGGTAGGTGGGGGCGACGAGTTGCAGGCCGGTGGGAACGCCGTTTTCGCCGAAGCCCGAGGGGACCGAGATCACCGGGCAGCGGCTCATCATGTTGAAGGGCGTGGTCATCACCCAGCCGAGATCCGAGCGGGGCGCCTTGCCGTCGATGCTGACCTTGTCGTTCGCCGGGTCGAAGTCGGCGGGAACCGCCGGGATCGCGGTGGTCGGGCAGATCAGCAGGTCATAGCGTTCCAGCAGCGGGCCGAGCTTCTTGTAACTCTCACCGGCCACCGTCAGGGCCTGTACGAAATCGGCCGGGGTGGAGTTGAGCGAGTCCTCGGCGATCTTGCGGGCGTAGGAGGTCATCTTGTCGCCGTGTTCGGCCATGACCCCGGCGATCGAGCCGCCGAAAATATGGGTCAGGTAGGCGACGGCGTTCTCCAGCATCTCCGAGCCCCAGCCGATGTCGATCTCGTCCACCGTCGCGCCAAGCGCGCGGAAGGTGTCGGCGGCGGCCAGCGTGTTGCGGCGTACCTCTTCGGAGACCGAGAAGAAGCCGAGGTCCATCGACAGCGCGATCTTCCAGCCCTTGAGGTCCGGGTACTCAGTGGGCAGCACCAGCTTGGGGTGCAGCGAGGCGAGGTCCAGCGGGTGCGGGCCGCTCATGATGTTCTGCAGCAGGATCACGTCGTCGACGCTGCGGGCGAGCGGGCCGCCGTGGTTGTAGAAATCGAGGTTGAAGGGCGGTTCCTCCGGGTTGCGGCCATAGGGGGGCTTGTACCCCACGACGCCGCAGCAGGAGGCCGGGCAGCGGATCGAACCGCCGATGTCGGAGCCGGTGACCAGCGCCGAGGTCCCGAGCGCCAGAGAGGCAGCCGCGCCGCCCGACGAGCCGCCGGGGGTGAAGTCGGTGTTCCACGGGTTGCGCGTGACGCCCCAGACCTTGGACCAGCAGACCACGGCCGACGAAAACTCCGGCGTTGCCGTGCGGGCGTGCATGATGGCGCCTTCTCCCAGCACCCTTTCGTTGATCGGGGAGGTATGATCCGCCACGAAATCCTGCATCAGCAGGGAGCCGTTGGTGGTGGGCCTGCCGGCGACATAGCTCTCGTCCTTGATCGCCACCGCCAGCCCGTCGAGCTGCCCCTCCGGCGCACCTTTGGCGTAGCGGGCCTCGGCGGCGCGGGCCGCCTCCATCGCTTCGTCGAAGTAGGTGAAGGTGAAGGCATTCACGCTCTCCCCCGTGGCCTCCGCCCGCGCGATCTGGGCCTCAAGCAGTTCCACTGGCGAGAGGGTCTTGTCGTGGAACCGGGCCAGCGCTTCGGTTGCGGTCAGGTAGAGAAGGTCTTCACTCATGCGTTTGCTCCATGTGCCCGGGCCACGGCCTTCACGCCGTTCAGCCAGTCGATCAGGTAACCCTCTTCACTGAGAGCGGTGGGCCAGCTCGACAGTTTCACCGCGACGAGCCCGAGGGAGACGTCGACGTAGATGTGCTGGCCGAAGATGCCGAGGCAGAGGTGCGAGGGCCTGTCTTCGTCCTCGATCCAGAACTGGTTGCGATAGCACCCCTTTGGCAGGAAGGCGCGGAGGTCGTCGTTCGCCAGCCCGTGGGCACCGGCGCGGATATCGTCGATCCAGCTCTTCGGGATCACCTGCCGACCATCGCGGCGCCCGTCCTGCAGCATCAGCCGGCCGAAACGGGCGAAATCGCGCAGGCAGGCGTTGAACCCGCCGTCGGCCAGGGGGAAACCGGCCTTGTCGACGGTGAAGTATCCGTCCTGCTCGGCGCCCATCGGGGCCCAGAGCCGGTCGGAGGCGAGGTCGGCCAGTCGTGTGCCCGAAACGCGCTCCATCAGGTGGCCCAGCAGGTCGGTCTCGATCGAGCGGTACTCGAACCGGGACCCATGCTCGGCCTCCTTGTCCACCAGTTGCAGGATCAGCTCCCATGTGGTGCGGGGCGTTTCCTCGGGATTCATGAAGGGGTAGGGCGGCTTCCAGTTCGCGGCGACATCCAGGAGAAAGACCTCGGAGTCTGGGTTGCCATAAGTCTCGTCGAAGGCGACGCCGGTGGTCATGTCCAGCACCTGCTGCACCGTGGCGCCGTTCCAGGCGGTCGCCGCAAGTTCGGGCAGGATGCCGGTCACCGGGGCGGCCGGGTCGAGCAGCCCGTCGGCGACCAGCGTCCCGGCCACCGCCGAGGTGATGCTCTTGGAAACAGAGAAGGCGATATGCGGCGTGGCCCGTGCCATGCCGTTCCAGTAGCTCTCGGCGATGATCCGTCCATCGAGCCAGACCAGCGTGGCATCGGTGTAGGTCCGGTCCAGCATCCCGGCCCAGGTGGTCGGTGTGCCGTCGGCGAGGTCGAAGGCGAGGCCGTCGATATCCTGCACGTCTTCCGCCAGGTCCCAAGTGTCCGGGCCGCGGTGGACGTTCACCGTGGTGACCAGTTCGCGGATGTGGTGAAAGCTCCAGCGGTTCCACGGCGGACCGTCCCAGTCATATTCGGGGAGTTGCCACTCCTTCGGTACCGGGTGGCCCTGCATGATCGGCGGACGCGGATCGGAATTGCGGTAACTGCTGGACATCGGGCCTCCTCCCGCGCGTCAAGGAAGACAGGCGGCCCGGGGGCCGCCTGTCGTGTCGTTCATTCGCAGTGCTTACTTCTGGAGGTCGGTCCAGATGCGCGTGTAGAGCGCCTGGGTGTCCGGATCGCAGGTGGGCAGGAAGACGCCCTTGTCCTTCAGCTCGTCCGGGATGATGATCTCGCGCGCGGTCTTCATATCCTCGGGCATGAACTCTTCCGAGCCCTTGATGCCGTTGGCGTAGCGGGCGAAGTCCGAGATCAGCGCGGCGTTTTCCGGTTCCATGATGAAGTTCTGGAAGGTCTTGGCTTCCTCGACGTTCTTGGCGTCGGCCAGCACGGCGACCGAGTCCATCCACATCACGTAGCCTTCCTTGGGATAGCCGTAGTGGATATCGGCGTTGGCGAGGCGCATGCGGAAGGTCGAACCGTTCCAGTTCACGCCGGCCCAGAGGTCTTCCTTGGCGAACTTCTCGATGTTGCCATAGTCCATGCCGAGCCAGCTCTTCTTGGCTTCGACGAGGCCGTCGCGGACCTTCTTCAGCACTTCCTTGTCGTTGGTGCAGGGTTCGCCGCCGTAGTACATGATGGCGAGGCCCATCACATCGCCCATCTCGGGAACAACGTTGATCTTGCCTTTCAGCTCCTCGGGCGGGTCCATGAAGATCGCCGAGGTGTCGATGTCACCCTTGTAGTACTTGGTGTTGACCACGACGCCGGTGGTGCCCCACTGCCAGGGAACCGTATAGTGGCGGCCCGGATCCCAGTCCACGTCGACCCAGGCGGGGTCCATGTTCTTGAAGTTTTCCATCTGGTCGGGGCGGCTCTCCAGCAGCAGGCCTTCCTTGATCCAGATCGGCACGTAGGTGGCCGAGGGAACGACGATGTCGAAGCCCGCGCCACCAGCCTTGACCTTGGCCAGCGCGGTGTCGTTGCTGTCGTAGTCGGTGATGGTCACCTTGATCCCGGTCTCAGCCTCGAATTTCTCGATCAGCTTCGGGTTGGTGTAGTTCCCCCAGTTGTAGATGTTCAGTTCCTGGGCCATGGCGCCGGAGGCGGCCATTGCCAGGGCAGACGCGGCTGCGAACAGTTTCATCATGTCGTTTACACTCCTTGTTGAGATCTTGGTCTTGTTGTCCGGCTTCTTGGTGACCGGTTGTGTCGAGAGTCTATCAGCGGCGTCCCCGGCTGATCCAGAAGAACAGCGTGACCAGCACGGCCCCGGCGACGAGGATCACGGTCGAGATCGCGTTGACCTCGGGGGTGACCACGCGGCGCAGCTGGCCCAGCATGTAGGTCGGGATAGTTTCCTGGCCTGCGGATTTCACGAATTCGGTGATCACCACGTCGTCGAGCGAGATCACGAAGGCGAGCATGTATCCCGCGATGATCCCCGGCCAGAGCAGCGGCAGGGTCACCCGAGTCAGCACCTTCAGCGGTGGCGCGTAGAGATCGCGCGCGGCAACTTCCAGCGTGTCGTCCATGGTCTCCAGCCGGGCACGGATCGGCAGGTAACAGAACGGAATGCAGAAGGCGGTATGGGCCGCGATCAGGTAGATCATCCCGGTGTAGCCGGTCGCCACCTTGATCCATGCAAAGACGATCAGCAGGGCAACCGCCGTCACGATCTCGGGCACCATCAGCGGCTGGTTGATCAGCGCGTAGATCATCGTGCGCCCCTTGAACCGCCGGGTCCGCGTGGTGGCGAGCGCCGCCATGGTCGCGGCGACACTGGCAACCGAGGCCGAAACCGCAGCCAGCAGCAGCGAGCGCACCGCCGCATCCAGCACCTGCGCGTTGTTCGCCGCCTGCTGATACCAGCGCAGCGAGAACCCTTCCCAGATGGCGAGCGAGGTGCCCGCGTTGAAGGAATAGAACACGAGGATCGAGAGCGGCGCGTAGAGCGCGAAGAAGGTGAACAACGCAATCGGGGCAAAGCCGGGAAGGCGGCGCACATTGTAGGCGCGACGGCGCTTGGCGGGTTTCACACGTTCTTCGACGATGGCAGTGGTCAGGCTGGCCTCAGACATCCTTCTTCTCCTCCCGCGAGGTGATGCGCACGTAGTAGATCAGCGCGACCATCACGATGGCCATCAGGGTCAGCGACAGCGCCGCCCCGAGGGGCCAGTTACGGCCAGCGCCGAACTGGAGCTCGATCAGGTTCCCGAACATCAGGTTCTTGCCGCCGCCCAGCACGCGCGGGGTGACGTAGGCGCCGAGGCAGGGAATGAAGACGAGGATCGAACCGGCAATGATCCCGGGTTTGATCAAAGGCAGGATAACCCGCCGGAACGCCGTCCAGCGCGAGGCGTAGAGGTCGTAGGCGGCTTCGACCAGGCGGAAGTCCAGCTTCTCGACCGCAGCGTAGACCGGCAGCACCATCAGCGGGAGGTAGACGTAGGTCATACCGAAGCCGATGGCGAAATCGGTGAACATCATCTGCAACGGCTCGTCGATGATGTGCAGGGCCAGCAGGACGTTGTTGATGACCCCCTCGGCGCGGATCAGTTCCTGAATGGCGATGGTCCGCACCAGCAGGTTGGTCCAGAACGGAACCGTCACGAGAAAAAGCCAGAATTCACGTTTGCCCGGTCGCTGGGTTGCGATGAACCACGCGGTCGGCACCCCGAAGATCAGCGTCAGGACCGTGGTGATCAGCGAGAGCGACAGGCTGCGCCAGAAGATCGACAGGTGCGCATCCGCCCACATCAGCGTGTCGTCGAAGATGTCGCGTTGCAGCAGGACGTTTACCCAGCCGTCGGTGGAAAAGTCCCACTTCACGTTGCCGTAGTCGCCCGGCGACAGGAACGAGTAGATCACCATCACGAACAGGGGGCCGGAGGCGAACAGGAATATGATCAGAAGTGCCGGAAGTGAAAGCAGCCAGCGGTTGCGGGAGTCCTGCCGCGCGGCGTGGGCTTCCAATGCGCCCGGGGCGGGTTCGGAGGCGAGTGCGCTGTCGGTCATGTCCTAGTCCTTCAGAACGGTGACCGCGCCGGGCGCGATGGTTAGAGCGGCGGAGTCTCCCTCGGCGGGCAGGACGCCTGCCTCGGCGGGAGCGTTCGGCTGCTTGGCCTTGAAGGTTTCGCCGGTGGCCAGCTTGAGGTGCAGCGTGGTTGCGTCACCCGAGTAGACGATGGTTTCGACCGTGACCGCCAGCTCACCGGCACCCGGCTCGCCCGCGCGGACGCTGGCGTGTTCGGGGCGGACCAGCACGCTGACCTCGCCGTCCGCCACGCCCTCGGGCGGGGTCACGGTAAAGCGGCCGCCGGCGTCCAGCGTGACGCTGTCGCCCGCTAGCGTCGCGTTCAGGAAGTTCGACTCGCCGATGAAGTTGGCGACGAAACGCTCCGCCGGTTTGGCGTAGATCTCGCGCGGCGAACCGACTTGCAGGATCTTGCCCGCGCTCATCACCGCGATTCGATCCGACATGGTCAGCGCTTCTTCCTGGTCATGGGTGACGAAGATGAAGGTGATCCCGGTTTCGTGCTGCAGACGCTTCAATTCGATCTGCATTTCCTTGCGCAGCTTGAGATCCAGCGCGCTGAGCGGCTCGTCCAGAAGCAGAACCTCGGGCTTGGGAGCCAGCGCCCGGGCAAGGGCGACGCGCTGTTGCTGGCCGCCGGAGAGTTCCGAGGTCCGGCGCGAGCGCAGATGCTCCATCTGCACCAGCTTGAGCATCTCGGTCACCGTGTCCTTGATCTCGGACTTTGACTTGCCGAGCATCTCCAGACCGAAGGCGATGTTGTTGGCGACGCTCATGTGCGGGAACAGCGCGTAGTTCTGGAACACGGTGTTCACCGGGCGCTTGTTGGGCGGCAGTTGAGAGATGTCGCGCCCGTTCAGCGAGAGTACCCCCATGGTCGGCGGCTCGAACCCTGCGATCACCCGCAGCAGGGTGGTCTTGCCGCAGCCGGAGGGACCAAGGAGGGTGAAGAACTCGTTCCGCCGGATCGCGACGGAAACGTTGTCGAGGGCCATGAACCCGTTTGCGGCTCCGAAGATCTTGGTGATCCCGCGCGCCTCGATCGCGGTCTCGCGTTCGGCTGCGGACGAGGGTGGGGCGGCGGTGGAATGAAGTGCGTTCATGGGGCTCCCGTCGGCTTTTTTCTCGGCGCATGAAGTGCGTCGGATTCCGTTTTCTCACTCAGGGTAGACGCCGGGTCTTCCGTTTTTCAAGAAATTTGATCAAGTTTTGAGCGAACAAAATTCACCTGTCCTAAATTTGGGCCGCCTTCGGGGGACCCGATAGGGGCGATAACGGCCGCGTCGAAACGCTGGTCCCAACAGGAAAACAAGGAAGCTACTCATGTCAAAAGCGACACTGATCATCGAGAACGCCCGCGTTCTGACGATGGATCCCGACCGTCCGCGCGCCGAGGCGGTGGCCATCGGAGGGGCGATGATTCTGGGCGTCGGTAGCCGCGAGGACATGGATGCCTTTGCCGGGCCCGACACCCGGCGCTTCGACGCGCAGGGCAAGACGGTGCTCCCGGGCTTCGTGGAATCGCACCTGCATATCTTCCCCGGCTCGCTGGGCCTGAAGCTCCTCCACCTCGACAAGATCCGGGGCGTTCCTGCCTTCTGCGAGGCGGTGCAGGCCTATGCCGCCGCCAATCCGGATGCCGAGCTGCTGGTCTGCAAATCGGCGGGTTACGACCTCTTCGGCGTGGGAACGCATATCACCCGCCACGAACTGGACAAGGCAGTGTCGGACCGCCCGCTGGTGCTGATCGCGCCGGATCACCACACGGCTTGGGCCAACACCTTCGCGCTTGAAAAAGCGGGCCTGATCAACGGGATGGACGTGCCGGTGGGCAACGAGGTGGTGATGGGCGAGGACGGCAAGGCCTCGGGCGAACTAAGGGAGTTCGAAGCCTACAAGCACGTAATGGCGCTGGACAGCGACGGGGGCCGCGACAACGCCGGCATGACCGGGATCGAACCGAAAGGCGCCACCGCCGCCAGCCGCGCGGCAGATGCCGAGATCCTGCTGGACGGTCTGAAATACTGCGCGTCCTACGGATTCACCTCGATCCACAACATGGACGGCAACTTCTACCAGCTCGAAGTGCTCAAGATCCTAGAAGATCGCGGCGACCTGCTGTGCCGGACCGAGATTCCTTATCACCTGACCCCGTCCAAGCCGCTCTCGATGATCGAAGAGGCGGTCGAGATGAACCGTCAGTACAAGTCGGACCGGCTCCGCTCTGGCCGGGTCAAGATGTTCATGGACGGCGTGATCGACAGCGGCACCGCCTTCATGGTCGAACCCTATGCCGACGACGGCAAGAACTGCGAGGCGCTGCACACCGCCGAACGTTTCAACGCGGCGGCCATCGAGATTGACCGGAACGGCCTGCAGATCGCGGTCCACGCGATTGGCGACGCTGCCGTGCGCCGGGTGCTCGACGGCTACGAGGCGGCGCAGAAGGCCAACGGCAAGCGCGATTCGCGTCACCGGATCGAGCACATCGAAGTCCTGAACCCCGAAGACCTGCATCGGTTCAAGGAACTGGGCGTGGTGGCGTCGATGCAGCCGCAGCACCCACCGCTGGCGCTCGACTTCCCGTTCCTGCCGTGGACCGCCAAGGTGGGCGAAGCGCGCTGGCCCTGGTCCTTCCCGGTCCAGTACCTGCGTGACGAGGGCGTTCCGATCACCTTTGCCTCGGATTGGCCGGTGGCCGACATCGACCCGATGCGCGGCGTGATGGCGGCAGTGATGCGCAAACCGTGGAAGGAGGGTCACCCCTCGCACGCCTCCTCGCTGATGCAGGCGCTGTCCTACTACACGGTCGGCGGGGCCTATACCGGCTTCGACGAGAACCGTCTTGGTCGGCTTGCCCCCGGATTGCTGGCCGACATCGTGGTCATGAGCCACGACATCGAGTCGCTCGCCCCGCAGGATCTCGGCACCGCCCGGGCCGCGCTGACCCTCTGCGGCGGAGAGGTCACCTGGGAGGCATGAGGTTGAACTGATTGTGGTCCCGGTCCGGACATCCGGGCCGGGGCCTCAGTTCTCCGGGGTTTCCGCCAGCGACTCGAGGATCGGGCAGTCGGGCCGGTCATCCCCGGCGCAGCAGCGCACCAGCGTCGACAAGGTGTTGCGCATCTCGACAAGGTCCGAGATGCGCTCCTCGATCTCGGCAAGGTGGCCCTTGGCGATTTCCTTCACCTCGGCAGAAGTGCGGGTATCGTCCTCGTAAAGGTGAAGCAGGTTGCGGCAATCCTCGATGGAAAAGCCCAGCTTGCGCGCCCGGCCAAGGAAGGCCAGCTTGTGCAGGTCGCTCTGCCGGAAGGCGCGATAGCCGTTCACGTCGCGCAGCGGCTTGATCAGACCGATATCCTCGTAATAGCGGATCGTCTTCGCCGGCAGCCCCGACCGGTCGGCCACTTCTCCGATATTCATGCCTTCCTCCTGCGCGTCTTTCCCGGCCAATGTGGGTAGGAAGCGGCTGGGACGCAAGCCGCTTCCCCCGCGGGAAGGTTCAGCTCAGGCGATGGTGGCCACCCGTTTGCGGACCTCCTCGGCCGCCGTTTCGCGCACCGGGCCATAGCCGCGGATCTCCTGCGGGGCGGTGGCCAGCAGCATCCGTTGCTCGTCTGACAGGGCCTCGTATCCACCCTCCAGCTTATCCAGCGCCTGCAGGTACCAGTCGATGAGATCACGATCGAGCTTGCGGTCGACGGTATAGCCGAAGGGGTCGAAGGCCGTGCCGCGCAACCCCTTGAACCGCGTCATCGCGCCAAGAACCGGGGTCATCCAGCCGCCAAAGGTCTTCTTCACCGGGCGTCCACGCGCGTCCTTCTTCGACGGCAGGAACGGCGGCGCCATGTGATAATGGACCTTCATGTCCCCCTCGAAATCCTGCTTCAGCCGATCTTCGAAGCCGGTCTGCGTCATCAGGCGCGCCACCTCGTACTCGTCCTTGTAGGCCATCAGGCGGAACAGAGAGACCGCCGCCTGACGCACGAGGTCTTCCCGGTCGCCGGGCAGGGCGCCGCGCAACTTCTCGATACGTGCGACAAAGCGCCCGGCATAGGCCGCGTCCTGATAGTCGGTCAGGAAGGCCGCGCGCCGCTGGACGGCTTCGTCGAGCGTTTCGGCCTTCGGCTTCTCCTCCATCGGCAGCGCCTCGGGGGTCTCGGCCATGACGCGGCCAAGGTCGAAGGCGCGGGCGTTCTTCTCGACTGCCACGCCGTTCAGCAGGATCGCCTGCTTCAGCGCCAGCTCGCTGACCGGCACCAGGCCCTTCTGCCAAGCGTAGCCCAGCATCATCACGTTGGCGAAGACGCTGTCGCCCATCAGCCGCTCGGCGGCCTTGTTGGCGTCGAGCGCAGAGAGGTTCGCGTCGCCCACGGTCCGGGCGATCAGTTCTTCGCGCTGACCGATCTTGAGGTCGGCGTCACGGTTCAGAACCAGGTCGCCAGTGGGCATGGCGGCTGTGTTCAGCACCATGCGGCTGCCACGGCGGTAATGGACCGAGGCCTTGGGAGCCGAGGACACCACCACGTCGCAGCCAATCACCGCATCGGCAGCGCCTTCCTCGATGCGCACCTGATGGATCGCGTCGGGTGTGGCGCCCAGCCGGATGTAGCTCAGCACCGTTCCGAACTTCTGGGCGAAGCCGGTGAAGTCCAGAACGCTGGCCCCGCGCCCTTCGAGGTGTGCCGCCATGGTGATCAGCGCGCCGACGGTCACCACGCCGGTGCCGCCCACGCCGGTTACCAGCAGATCGAAGGGACGGTCGAGCGACGGCAGGACCGGCGCAGCCAGCCCGGCGGTCAGCGCGGCGAGGTCGAGCTCGGCGCCCGACTTCTTGCGCCGTTGCACGCCGGAGACGGTGACAAAACTGGGGCAGAAGCCCTGCACGCAGGAGAAATCCTTGTTGCAGGTGTTCTGGTTGATCCGACGCTTGCGGCCGAACTCGGTTTCGACCGGCTCCACGCTCAGGCAGTTGGAGGCGACCGAACAATCGCCGCAGCCCTCGCAGACCAGTTCGTTGATCACGGCAAAGCGGTCCGGGTCTTCCATCGTGCCACGCTTGCGGCGGCGGCGCTTCTCGGTGGCGCAGGTCTGTTCGTAGATCAGGACCGAGACGCCCTTCACCTCGCGCAGTTCGCGCTGCACCGGGTCGAGATCCTCGCGAGGGTGGAACGAGGTTCCCGGCGGGAAATCCTCTTGGGTGAACTTGCCGATGTTGTCGCTGACCAGCGCGATGCGCTCGACACCCTCGGCCCGCGCGTTCCATGCGATGCCGTGGACCGAGACGGGCCCGTCCACCGGCTGGCCGCCGGTCATCGCCACGGCGTCGTTGTAGAGCACCTTGTAGGTGATGTTGGCCTTTACCGCCACGGCCTGCCGGATTGCCATCGACCCGGAGTGATACCACGTGCCTTCGCCGAGGTTCTGGAACACGTGCTTGCCGCCGTTGAACATCTGCGCGACGGCGGTGGGCACGCCTTCGCCGCCCATCTGGGCAAACCCGCCGGTCGAGCGGTTCATCCAGCTTGCCATGACGTGGCAGCCGATCCCGCTCATGGCGGTGCTGCCTTCGGGCACGCGGGTCGAGGTGTTGTGCGGGCAGCCAGAGCAGAAATAGGGCGTCCGTGTCGCGCCCGGCACGTTCAGCACCGGCGGTTTCACTTCGGTCAGCGCGGCGGCGCGGGCCGGGAAATTCTCGTCCGGAAAGAAGCTGTGCAGCCGCTCGGCCACGATGGGGACCAGTTGCAGGGGGTGCAGTTCTCCCACCCACGGCACCAGATCACGGGTCGCGGCGGCGTCATGCTTGCCGACCATCTTCTCGGGCTTGTGGCCCGGCCAGTCATAGAAATACTCCTTGAACTGGCTCTCGATGATCCCGCGTTTCTCCTCGACAACGAGGACCTCGCGCTTTTCCTTCACGAACTCCAGCGCGTCGCGCCGGGCCAGCGGCCAGACCATCCCGACCTTGTAGATGTCGATGCCAAGGCGCCGGCACTCCGCCTCGTCCAGCCCCAGCAGGCGCAGCGCCTCCATCAGGTCGAGGTGCCCCTTGCCGGTGGTGACGAAGCCATAGGTGGCATCCGGAATGTCGTAGATGGTGCGGTCGATCGGGTTGGCTTCGACGAAGGCTTCCACCGCACGCAGCTTGTGCCCGATCCGCAGCTCGATCTCGGCGCTGGGCAGGTCCGATCCGCGGATGTGCAGCCCGCCCGGAGGCGTGGCGAATTCGGGAAGAGCAAAGGTGCGGTCGGCTGGCAGCTCAACCGAGCGGCCCGATTCCACCGTTTCGGAGATCGCCTTGAACCCGACCCAAGTGCCCGAGAAGCGCGAAAGGGCGATGCCGTATTCGCCAAAGCTCAGGTATTCGTCGATGCTCGCCGGGTTCAGCGTCGGCATGAACCACGACATGAAGGCCACGTCCGACTGGTGCGGCATCGAGGAGGAGACACAGCCGTGATCGTCGCCCGCGACGACCAGCACGCCGCCCTTGGGCGAGGAGCCGTAGGCATTGCCGTGGCGCAGCGCGTCGCCCGAACGGTCGACGCCGGGGCCCTTGCCGTACCACATGGAAAAGATGCCCTCGACCTCGCAGTCGGGCGACAGAACCGCCTGTTGCGCGCCAAGAACCGCAGTGGCGCCAAGGTCCTCGTTCACCGCAGGCATGAAGGTGATCTCCTCGGCCGCGATCCGCTTTTTCTCGCGCCACATCTCGAGGTCGAGACCGCCCAGCGGCGAGCCGCGGTAGCCCGACACGAAACCTGCGCTGTTGAGCCCTGCCGCGCGGTCCCGTCGTGCCTGATCCAGCATGATCCGCACCAGCGCCTGCGTCCCGGTCAGGAACACGCGCCCCTTGGTCAGGTCGTAACGGTCGGAAAGCTGGTAGGCGGCGAAGGACGGGTTTGGTTCGGACATGGCTCACTCACTGCTGGCTTTCCGTCAGGATACCGCAGAGCCGCCGGAAAACGGTGTCCGCTTTTGCTCGAGATCGGTCAATTGTGAAATTTTGGTTCATTTGAGGTACTGATCTTGGTATGAACTACCACATGGAGCTCGATGACAAGGATCTCAAACTGCTTGCCCTGCTGGAGCAGGACTCCCGCCAGACCAACGCGGAACTGGCGGAGAAGGTGGGCATGTCGACCTCGGCCTGCTGGCGCCGCATCCGGGCTTTCGAAGAGGAAGGGATCATAGAGCGCTACGGTGCCGTGCTGAACCACGCGAAGATGGGGCAGGGGTTCCACGCCGTGATCCATGTCCAGCTGGTGCGCCATGACCCCGAGGGCGTGCGCAACTTCAACCGCTCGGTGGTGCTCTGCCCGGAAGTGCAGGAATGCTTCGCGACCACGGGGCAGGCCGACTATCACATCCGCGTCCGCTGCCGCGATATCGCCGCCTACAACACCTTTCTAGAAGAGGTCCTGTTCCGCCTTCCGGCGGTCAGTTCTGCCCAAACCAACGTGATCCTGCGCGAGCTCAAACGGTAGGGAAAAGGCGCCCCCTCCACTCGTTACACCGCACCTTCAGCAAAAATGCCGCGCGCTGCGGAATGAGGGGGCTGCAGCGCGCGGCAGGGGGAGATTGGGATCGTTAATCATGCCCCGGCGACTCCCCCGACGCCGAGGCATGACATCCCGTGAGTGCGGGATTGACCCCGGCGCGGGGGGACCGGCGCCGGGGGTCGGGCGGGATCAGGCCTTGGACTTGGCCATGGTCCCAACGGTAACGGTTTCGGTCAGCTTCTCGCCCTTGCGCAGCAGGACAACATCCGCCTGCTTGTCCGGTGCGGTGGAGGCCACGGCGCGCGTCAGGTCGCGCAGGTCGTTGATCTGCTTGCCGCCGAAGCTGAGGATGATGTCGCCATCCTTCAGGCCCGCTTTCTTGGCCGGGCTGTCATCCATCACGGACGAAACCACCGCGCCCTTGGGCGAGTCGTAGCCCAGCACCGAGGCGATTTCCTGGCTCATCGGCTTGATCTGCACACCGAGCCAGCCGCGGGTGATGGTGCCATCGTCCTCGAGGTCGGCCACCACGGTCTTGACCAGATCCGAGGGTACGGCGAAGCCGATGCCGACAGAGCCGCCGTCGGGCGAGAAGATTGCCGTGTTCACACCGATGACCTCACCGGCGTTGTTGAACAGCGGCCCGCCCGAGTTGCCGCGGTTGATGGCCGCGTCGGTCTGGATGAAATCGTCATAGGGCCCGGAGTGGATGTCGCGCGAGGTGGCCGAGATGATGCCGGAGGTCACGGTGCTCGACAGACCGAAGGGGTTGCCGACCGCGACCACCTCGTCCCCCGCGCGCATCTTGCCCGAGTCGCCGAAGGTGACGGCGGGCAGGTCCTCGCCGGTGTCGACCTTGATCACCGCGATATCGGTCATCGGGTCGGCGCCGATCACCTTGGCGTCGAAGCTGCGGCCATCCTGAAGCTTGACCACCACGCTGTCGGCACCGTCCACCACGTGGTTGTTGGTGACGATGGTGCCGTCGCGGGAGATGATGAACCCCGAACCGACGCCCTGCCGCTCGGGGACTTCACCGCCGCGGGGGAACATCTGTTCGAACTGGCGGCGCATCTGCTCGGGCATGCCTTGCGGCAGGTTGGGGGTCATATCGACCTCCTTGGCCTTCTCGGTCACCTCGATGTAGACGACGCTGGGGGAGACCTGGGCGACGAGGTCGCCATAGCCGCCCGCGGGAACGGCGAGGGCCGGCGAGGCGGCCAGGGTCATGACGCTGGCCGAGGCCATCAGGGCGGTGAGCGCGATGCCTGCGGCGCGGGTGCGTCTGGTCGGGGACTGGGTCATGGGAAACTCCGTTTGTCGATGTCTGGATCGAATATGAGTTCCCGGCCTCACAGGCAGGTTTGGCAGACTATACAAATTTGTTAGCGGGATTCTCCGCCTGCTGGGCTGCGCGTCGTGGCGGTGTCGGGAGTGAGGGGCCAGCCCCTCACACTCCCCGGGATACTTGCAACCCAAAGAAGGGAGGTCAGCCCTGGGCGGGGTAGTACTCGTCCTGGTCAGCGGACACCGCGGCCTTGAAGCTGGAAAGGAAGGCTGGGTCCGCCGCATGGACGCGGTTCCAGGTCGAGATGAAGGGCGTCTCCTGCGGGTTTTCGAGGAACACCTGGCCCGCCCTCATCAGGGATTCCGCGAAGAGTTCGATCGACAGTTCCTCGCGGTGGCGGTCGATCGAGAGGCCGTTCATCTTGGCGTCGGTGTAGTAGGCGTCGAGCATGTCGAGCGCGCAGCGGTAGTAGGTCGCCTTGAGCGTGCGAAAGGTGTGGCTGGTGAAGACGGTTCCATCGGCCGCGAGCTTGCGGAAGATCGCCTTGCAGATGTCGGTGGACATGCGGGCGAGGCCGGTCGAGGCGTCGTCAGCCGAGAGGTCCTGATGCTTGTGGTCGTAAACGTCGGCAATTTCGACCTGGCAGACCGAATGGGGCGCGAGGTTGCGCCAGGCTTCGGAGAGGATGCCGATCTCGAGCCCCCAGTCGGAGGGAATGCGCAGGTCGGGAAGGATGCCGGTGCGCATGGCGAATTCGCCCGAGAGCGGGTAGCGGAAGGCGCGCAGGTAATCGAGGTAGTCGCGGTCGCCGATCACCCGCTTGAGCGCGATCAGCAAGGGGCTGACCAGCAGGCGGGTGACGCGCCCGTTCAGCTTGTTGTCCCCGATCCTCGGATAATAGCCCTTGGCCACCTGGTAGGGGAAGGTCGGGTTCGCGACGGGGTAGACGAGGCGGGCCAGCATCTCGTTGGTGTAGGTCACGATATCGCAGTCGTGGATCGCCATCACCGCGCTGTCGGCGCAGGCGATCAGGTAGCCGAAGCAGGTCCAGACGTTCTTGCCCTTGCCGGGTTCGTTCGGGGCGAGGCCCATGGCCTCCAGCCGCTGCATCAACTCGAGGCTGCGGGGGCTGTCGTTCCAGATCACCACGTGGTTCTGCGGCAGGGCGGAGAAGAACGCGCAGGCCTTCTTGAACTGCGCTTCGTCGGCGCGGTCCAGCCCGATGATGATGCGGTGCAGATAGGGCACCTTTGCAAGTTCGGCCAGGATGTTGGGCATCGCCGGGCCCTCGAGTTCGGAGTAGAGGCAGGGCAGGATCAGGGTGATCTTGCGGGTCTGGGCAAAGACCTCGAGCTCGTAGGTCATCTCGGCGAGGGATTGGGTGCGCAGGTTGTGCAACGTGGCGATATTGCCGTTCTGGTGAAAGTCAGCCATCCGCTGCGGGCTCCTGTGACAATGACAACTCGGAAAGTAGATCGAGGATCGCACGGTTCCAACCGGCCGGGCCGCTTTCCCGGGTGCGCCGGATGCGTCCTGTTTCCTCGCCCTGAAGAGGGGGAAGCGGCGAGGCATCGGGGTTGGCGATGATCACCCCGTGGTCGGCGGCTTCCAGCATCTCGACATCGTTCGGGGCGTCGCCGAGGGCGATGGTGACGCCGGGGCGCAAGTCGGCGATGATCTCGGCCATGCGGTCGGACTTGCTGCTGCCGTGCGAGAGTGTCAGGAACCGGCCGCCGCGTCGCGCCGCGATACCCTTGTTCTGCAGTGCATCGAGGAAATCGGCGAGCCGGTCGTCGCTCCCCGACCAGATCCCCGGTTCTGAGGCAAGGCGCTGGCGGGCGAGCCGCGCCTGTGCCACGGGCAGCCCGGTGACCTCGGCCACGCCCGCGTCGTCCATGTCGCCGAAGCCGCGGAAGGTCAGGCGCAGCGCGTCGGGCAGGCTGGCAAGCGCCGCGCGGATAGCGCGGTAGGCGCTGTCATCCCCCTCGCCCGATTGTCCCGGCGCGACGAGGCCCGCGCCATTCTCGGCGATGGCGGGCCAGTTCGCCAGCCCGAGGGCGGTGCGCAGGGGCGCGATCTCGGCTGCGGTCTTGCTGCTGGCCAGAACCACACCGGCCCCGATCTGCGCGAGGCGGTCCAGAGCGGGCCGGGCCGGGGCATGGGAATAGCTGTGATGGCCGAGGAGCGTGCCGTCCAGATCGGTGAAGACGAGGAGAGGGAGCTGCATCGCGACGGGTCGTATCCTTGATCGGCGGCAGCGGCGACAGGATGGCGCTGCCCGTCGAGGTTAGGACATGTCCGCCCGCATGGGAACCGCCGAGGCGTTCCAAATGCGACCCGGGGCGTCGAAAACTGCCCGAACGCGCGCAAACCCGGCAGCGGTGTGCCGGGCTCGGTGGGTCAGTCCGCGGGCACCCTGATCTGCGCGAACGCCTCCATCACCAGTGGCTTCAGCCCCGCGCCGCCGGCGGTGACATGGGCGGCGAGTTGCTGGCGCATGCGCGGTTCCCAGAAGTCGTTGATATGGGCGGCAACCTTGGCCGCCTGCCCCTCGCCGGGCTGGGTCTCGAAGAAGGTGGCGATCTGGTTGGCCATCATGACCAGTTTCTCAGGCGACATCGGAGGCTCCGGTCGAGATGCGTTCGGGATGGGAATAGAGGTCGAACCCGCCGCCACGGGCAAAGGCGGCGAGGGTGAGGCCCGCGTCCTGGGCGAGGCGCAGGGCATGGGATGTCGGGGCCGAGGCGGCAATGAGGACCGGGCAGCCGGCCATGGCACACTTCTGCACCATCTCGACCGAGATGCGCGAGGTGAGCACGATGGCGCCGGCCCCGGCGTCGGTCCCGATGCGGGCCATGGCGCCGATCAGCTTGTCGAGCGCATTGTGCCGTCCCACGTCCTCGCGGGCGAGGACGAGGCCGCGCCCGGGCAGCAGGAACCCGGCGGCATGCACCGCGTGGGTCCGGTCGTGCAGGGGCTGGTGATCGCGTAGCGCGTCGGTGGCATGGGCCACATCCGCCCGGGCGAGGACAGCGGTGCCCGAGACCCGGGGCAGGGGGCGCACTGCCTCCTCCAGGCTGTCGAGGCCGCAGAGCCCGCAGCCGACCGGCCCGGCCATGTGCCGCCGCCGCCGGTCAAGTGCCTCGGCGCGCCCGCCGCCCAGCCAGAACCGCGCTTCGATCCCCGCCTCATGTTCGGCAATCTCGAAGCTTTCGATCTGGTCGAGCCGGTCGATCACGCCCTCGGTCAGCGCAAAGCCCATGGCGAAATCCTCGATGTCCGAGGGCGTCGCCATCATCACGGCGTAGGTCGAGCCGCCGAAGACCAGAGCCACCGGCACCTCTTCCGGCAGGGTGCGCACCACCTCGCGCTGCCCGTCACGCTGGACGGACAGACCCGGGACGCTGACGGCCGGCCGGAAGACCATGGCGCTACTCCGCCGCGGGGAGGATGCGCCGCGCGCGCTCGGCCTGCGCGGCATAGTCCTCCTGCCAGTCGGTCGGCCCGTTCGAGGGCGCGACCTGAACGGCGGTGACCTTGTACTCGGGGCAGTTGGTGGCCCAGTCCGAGTAGTCGGTGGTGATCACGTTGGCCTGCGTATCCGGATGGTGGAAGGTGGTATAGACCACGCCGGGGCTGACCCGGTCGGTCAGCTTGGCCACCAGCGTCGTCTCGCCCGAGCGGCTGGCGAGCCGTACCCAGTCGCCTTCGTTCACGCCGCGCACCTCGGCATCATGCGGGTGGATTTCCAGCTCGTCCCGCCCGTGCCAGACGACGTTGTCGGTCCGCCGCGTCTGGGCGCCCACGTTGTACTGGCTGAGGATGCGGCCTGTGGTCAGCAGCAGCGGGAAGCGGGGCCCGGTGCGCTCCTCGGTCGCGACATACTCGGTGACGATGAACCGCCCCTTGCCGCGCACGAAGCCGTCGACGTGCATCAGCGGCGTACCATCGGGCGTCTTCTCGTTCACCGGCCATTGCAGCGAACCCTTCTCCTCGAGCCGCTCGTAGGTGACCCCGGCGAAGGAGGGCGTCGTGGCTGCGATCTCGGCCATGATCTGCGAGGGGTGCGTATAGGTCCAGTCCGCGCCCATGGCGTTCGCGAGCATCTGGGTGACTTCCCAGTCCTCGTAGCCGTTCCGGGGCGCCATCACCCGGCGCACCATGTTGATGCGGCGTTCGGCATTGGTGAAGGTGCCGTTCTTCTCGAGGAAGGTCGACCCCGGCAGGAAGACATGCGCGTAGTTCGCGGTCTCGTTCAGGAAGAGGTCATGCACGATGACGCATTCCATCGCCGCGAGGCCCGCCGCCACGTGCTTGGTATCGGGGTCGGACTGCAGGATGTCCTCGCCCTGGCAGTAGAGCCCCTTGAAGGTGCCATCGACCGCCGCGTCCAGCATGTTCGGGATCCGCAGGCCCGGCTCCGGGTCGATCTCGACCCCCCAGGCCTCCTCGAAGATCGCGCGGACCTCCGGCAGCTTGACGTGTCGATAGCCTGGCAGCTCGTGCGGGAACGATCCCATGTCGCAGGAGCCCTGCACGTTGTTCTGCCCGCGCAGCGGGTTCACGCCCACGCCGGGCCGCCCGACGTTGCCGGTCAGCATGGCGAGGTTGGCGATGCCGATCACGGTGGTAGAGCCCTGGCTGTGCTCGGTCACGCCGAGGCCGTAGTAGATGGCCCCGTTGCCGCCAGTTGCGAACAGCCGCGCCGCCGCCCGCAGATCTGCCGCCGGCACGCCGGTCAGCAGCTCGGTGGCTTCCGGGCTATGGCGCGGATCGCTCACGAACTCCGCGTATTCCTGGAACTCGTCCCAGTCGCAGCGCTCGCGGATGTATCCCTCGTCCATCAGCCCCTCGGTGACGATCACATGCGCCAGCGCGGTGACCACGGCCACGTTGGTGCCGGGCCGCAGGGCAAGGTGGTGCGAGGCTTCGACATGGGCCGATTTGACGAGGTCGATCCGCCGCGGGTCGATCACGATCAGCTTGGCGCCCTGCCGCAGCCGCTTCTTGAGCCGCGAGGCAAAGACCGGATGCCCGTCGGTCGGATTGGCGCCGATCACGATCACCACGTCGGTATGTTCGACCGAGTCGAAGTCCTGCGTGCCCGCCGAGGTGCCGAATGTCTGGCCAAGGCCATAGCCGGTCGGCGAGTGGCAGACCCGTGCACAGGTGTCCGTATTGTTGTTCATGAAGACCGCGCGCGTCAGCTTCTGAACCAGGTAGGTTTCCTCGTTGGTGCAGCGGCTGGAGGTGATCACCCCGACCGAGCGGCGGCCATAGGTCTCCTGCAGGCCCCGCATCTTGCGCGCGGCAAAGCTCAGCGCCTCCTCCCACGAAACCTCCTGCCAGGGCTCGTCGATCGAGTCCCGGATCATCGGGCTCAGGATGCGGTCCTTGTGGGTGGCGTAGCCATAGGCGAAGCGGCCCTTCACGCAGGAATGGCCCCGGTTCGCCTTGCCATGCTTCCACGGCACCATGCGCACCAGCTGGTCGCCGTTCAGCTCGGCCTTGAACGAGCAGCCGACGCCGCAATAGGCGCAGGTGGTCACGACCGAGCGCTCCGGTGTGCCCATCTCGATCACCGACTTCTCCTGCAGTGTCGCGGTGGGGCAGGCCTGCACGCAGGCGCCGCAGCTCACGCAGTCCGAGCTCAGGAAATTGTCCGCCGCCGTGCCTGCCGACACCCGGCTGTCGAACCCGCGCCCCGCGATGGTCAGGGCAAAGGTGCCCTGCACCTCCTCGCAGGCCCGCACGCAGCGCGAGCAGACGATGCACTTGGAGGGGTCGTAGGTGAAATAGGGGTTGCTGTCGTCCTTGGGGATATAGAGCGGATTGGCCTCCCCCTCGGGAGCACGGGCCCGCATGTCGCCCTGCGCCAGCGTTCCGGCGGTCTTGGCATAGTGGTTCTCGCCCGCTTCGTAGCGCACGTCACGCAGACCGACCATCCCGGCCATGTCCTGCAGCTCGCAGTCGCCGTTGGCGCCGCAGGTCAGGCAGTCCAGCGGGTGATCGGAGATGTAGAGCTCCATCACACCCTTGCGGATCTTCTTCACCTTGGAGGATTGGGTGTGCACCACCATGCCGGGATGCACCGGCGTGGTGCAGGAGGCGGGGGTGCCCCGCCGTCCCTCGATCTCGACCACGCAGAGGCGGCACGAGCCGAAGGCGTTCAGGCTGTCGGTGGCACAGAGCTTGGGAACCGCGATCCCGGCTTCGGCCGCCGCGCGCATGACCGAGGTGCCCTCGGGCACCGTGATCTCGAACCCGTCGATGGTCAGCGTCACCGGCTTGCCCGCCTTGGCGGGGGTGCCCATGTCCTTGTCGTCCCACGGAATGATGAAATCCTTCATGCCGCGCTCCTCGCTTCTTTGGGTTCACAAATATCCCGGGGGGTGCGGGGGGCAGCGCCCCCCGTGGTCAGGGGCCCGCTCATTCCGCCGCCTCCTTCATGCCGCCGAATTCCTCGGGGAAAGCCTGCAGCGCCGACATCACCGGGTAAGGCGTAAAGCCCCCCAGCGCGCAAAGCGAGCCGTCCTTCATGGTCTCGCAGAGGTCGGTCAGCAGTTCCACCGCCGCGCCGTCGCCCCGCGCGATGCGGTCGATGGTCTCGACACCGCGCCGCGCGCCGATCCGGCAGGGCGTGCACTTCCCGCAGCTCTCGATGGCGCAGAACTCCATCGCAAACCGTGCCATCTTCAGCATGTCCGCAGTATCGTCGAAGACAACGACGCCCGCGTGACCGATCAGCCCGCCCTGGCCGTCGAACTCCTCGTAGCCGAAAGGCGTGTCGAACTTCTCGACCGGCATGTAGGCGCCCAGCGGTCCGCCCACCTGCACGGCCTTGACCGGGCGGCCCGAGCGGGTGCCGCCGCCGATCTCGTTGACCAGGTCGCCCAGCGGCATCCCGAAGGCGGTTTCGAACAGCCCGCCGCGCGCCACGTTCCCGGCGATCTGGATCGGCATGGTGCCCTTGGACCGGCCAAGTCCGAAGCTCGCGTAATGGGCCGCGCCCTTCTCGAAGATCACCGGCACCGTCGCCAGCGAGATCACGTTGTTCACCACCGTCGGCTTGCCAAAGGCGCCTTCCAGTGCGGGCAGCGGCGGTTTGGCCCGCACCACGCCGCGCTTGCCCTCGAGCGAGTTGAGCAGCGAGGTTTCCTCGCCGCAGACATAGGCCCCGGCGCCCACGCGGACTTCCATGTCGAACACCTTGCCCGAGCCGAGCACGTCGACACCCAGAACGCCACGGGCGCGCGCCACGCGGATCGCGGCCTCCATCACGGCGATGGCGTCGGGATATTCGGAGCGGGTGTAGAGATAGCCCTTGGTTGCTCCGACAGCGATCCCGGCGATGGCCATCCCCTCGATCAGGGTAAAGGGGTCGCCCTCCATGATCATCCGGTCGGCAAAGGTGCCGCTGTCGCCCTCGTCGGCGTTGCATACGATGTACTTGCGGTCGGCATGGGCCAGCCGCACGGTGTCCCACTTGATCCCGGTGGGGAAGCCCGCGCCGCCGCGCCCGCGCAGTCCCGAGGCCTTGACCTCGTCCACGATGGTCTCGCCGCTCATCTCCAGTGCACGCCGCAGACCGGCAAGCCCGCCGTGCGCTTCGTAATCGTCCAGCGACAGCGGGTCGACCACGCCGCAGCGCGCAAAGGTCAGTCGCGTCTGCCGTTTCATCCAGTCCAGGTCCTCGACCGGGCCGAGCGCCTTCTTGTGGTCGGTGTCGAAGACAGCCGCCGCCTCGCTGGGCAGCAGGGGGCCGTAGCCATGACGCACACCGTCACGTTCGACCTCTACCAATGGCTCCAGCCAGATCATCCCGCGCGAGCCGTTGCGGACGATCTCGACCTCGACGCCACGCGACCTGGCCTCGGTGCGGATGGCCTCCGCGACCGCATCTGCACCCAGCGCCTTGGCGGCGCTGTCGAGGGGGACGTAGACCTTCATGCCCCGGCCTCCGTCAGAATGCGGTCCATTCCGGCCTCGTCGAGTCGCCCGATCACCTTGCCGTCCATCATCGCGGCGGGGCCACAGGCGCAGAGCCCGAGGCAATAGACCGGCTCGACCGTCAACGCGCCGTCACGGGTGGTCTGGTGCCAGTCGAGCCTGTGCTTCTTCAGCACCGCCTCGGCCATCACGTCGCCTCCCACCGCCTGACAGGCCTCTGACCGGCAGATCTTGAGCACCCGGCGACCGGCAGGCACGGTTCTGAAATCATGGTAGAAACTCATCACGCCATGCACCTCGGCACCGGTGATGTTCAGCGCCGACGCGATCATCGGGATCGCGCTCTCGGGGATGTAGCCAAAGGCTGCCTGCAACGCGTGGAAGATGGGCAGCAACGGGCCTTCGAGATGAAGCTGGCTGTCGATCAGCGCCTGGATCTCTTGCGCATCGGGCAAGGGAAGCGGCACGGCGGATGGCTGAGGCATTGGCGACTCCGGCGATAGAACTGGCTGTTTCTAACGGACGGAGTGATAGCGTTTCAATACTGCGATTCCGTCAGACGATTGAAGTTCTCTATCAAAGATACCGGCTCATTCGCCCGTCCGAGCGATCTGATGCGCCACGTCGAACAACTCCTGCAGAACCGGCGTGTGGGGTTCCTGATACTGGGCGACCAGCCCGACCATGCGCGCTGAGACTCCCTCGCGCAGCGGGATCACCCGCACCGGTTTGCCAGCCGTCAGAAACCCGGCGATGTCATCGGGCAGGATGGTGACCCAGTCGCCGTTCACCACGTTTGAAACAAGCACAACGGTCGAGTTGGATTCGATCATGGAGGGCGGGGCCAGCCCGGCCTCCATGAAATTGCGGTTGATGATCCTGCGGTTCTGCATGTCCGGTGTCAGCAGGCACAGCTTGAGCCCGGCGATTTCGCTCCACGAGATCGAGGTTCGGGCGGCCAGCGGATGGGTCTCGCTGCAGATCAGCGTGTAGGTCTCCCGGTAGAGCGGCGTGCTGGCCACGCGCCCGAGCGGTTCGTTGTCGAGGTAGGTGATGCCCGCGTCCGCCTCGAGATCTTCGATGCGCGAGAGGATTTCCTGCGAGTTCCGCGACAGGATCGAAAAGCCCACGTTGGGGTGCAATGCGTTGAAGCGGCTGGCCAGGTGCGAGGCCCAGGTCAGGGCCGTGGGAATGACCGCCAGCCGGATCTGCCCCGAAAGTCCCTCGTGCGAGAAGCGCATCTCGTCGCGCAGGCGGCGGGCGTCGCTGACGATGCGCCGCGCCATGACCAGCGCCCTCTGACCCTCCGGGGTGAACCCGCCAAAGCGCGAGCCCCGCTGCACCAGTTTGACCCCGAGATGGTCTTCAAGCTGGCGAATGCCGGTCGAGAGCGTAGGCTGGGTGATGCCAAGGCTTTCGGCCGCGCGTCCGAAGTGATGTTCCTTGGACAGGGCGATCAGCATTTCAAGCTTGTTGATCATTATTGGCTCTCACACCTGGCTCATTTGATAGGAAATCTCTATCACTTTGCGAGGTCGCGCGGAACAGGCGCCGTGAGCGTCCCCTCAAGATCGCAGTCTGCACGCAAACCGGGCGCTCCGGACAGCTTGTGATCACAAAGCAAAAAACGGGACGCGGGGTTGCCTTGTTCACTTTCCCGGTTTGGACTAGGCCCGCACCGCGCGGGCCGGATCCGCGCCACTCGGGACACGTTCGATGGTATCCGCCCAGCTTCTGGATCGCTGCACCGCCCTTCTGCTCATCCTGCTCACGATCATGGTGGCGACCTCGGAATGGGGGAGCGACCTGTTCGATCCGCTGATCCCCGGGCTGACATTGCTCGTCCTCGTCGTCCTGTTCTTCCGGGTCCGCAACGCACGTCGGGTCTTCGTCGGGGTCGGGGTGGCGCTGGTGCTCCTGCTGGCACTGACCCATCCTGACGTGTGGTGGGACACCACGGTGCGCGCGCTGCGTTCCTCGGCCTTCATCGCGGCTTTCTTCACCGCGCTCTCGACCCTGCGCAACGTGGCCGAGACCTCGCCCGCGATCCGCGCGGGCGGCATCTTCCTTGCCGCGCAGCCGCCCGGCCGCCGCTATGCCGCGCTGACCGCCGGGGGCCATCTCTTTGCGCTTCTGCTGAACTACGGGGCGATCTCGCTGCTGGGCAGCCTCGCCTCGACCAGTGCGGCGACCGAACCCGACCCGGTGATCCGTTCGCACCGGACGCGGCGCATGCTGCTGGCGATCCAGCGCGGTTTCGTCGCCTCGCTCCCCTGGTCGCCGCTGGCCTTTGCAATGGCGATCACAACTGCGCTGATCCCGGACGCACGCTGGTCTGATGCGGTCCTGCCCGGGCTTGGAGCCTCGGTCATCCTGATGGCGACGGGCTGGGCGCTCGACACCATATTCAAACCCCGCCTGTCCGCGCCGGTCGTTCGCAAACCGCAGGAGGGAAGCTGGGCGCTGATGCTGCCGCTCTTGTTCCTGCTGGCGCTGATGGGGATCACTGTCTTCACCCTGCACGAGGCGACGGGCATCAGGATCGTCGGCATCGTGATGGTTGAGGTGCCGCTGATCTCGACGATCTGGGCGCTGATCCAGTGGCGCGGCGGTGCGCCCGGGGCCGAACCGGGACCGCGCATCCGGCGTTACCTCACCCATGACCTGCCGGGCTACAAGGGCGAGCTGACGCTGCTGATGATGGCGGGCTTCATCGGGACAGTGGGCGCGCCCGTGCTTGCCCCGGTGATCGCGGCTGCGGGTCTCGACCTCGGTGCCTTGCCCGCGGGGGTGATCCTTGTGGCGCTGGTCTGGCTGATCCCGCTGCTGGGGCAGCTTGGCATGAACCCGATCCTCGCGGTCACGCTGCTGGCGCCCTCCATCCCGACCGCCGACGCGCTGGGCGTACCGCCCGCCGCCATCGTCACCGCCATCGTTTCGGGCTGGGCGATCAGCGGTGCAAGCTCGCCTTTCACGGCGACCACGCTACTGATCGGGTCTTTCGGCGGGGTCAGCGCGGCCCATGTCGGCGTACGCTGGAATGCGGGCTACGTCGCTGCCGTGCTGCTGCTGCTCTCCGCCTGGGTCCTGTTCTTTGCCTACGTGCTGGCCTGATCGTAGGGCGGCGACGGTTTCGAAGGTAGAAAGGCAAAAGCGATCCGCACCAACAGGTTGCCTCGCGTGGCGGGCAGCGCGATAGTCACATGGTTCAAGCCTAAAGCATCTCGACTCGAAAGGGCCGCCCATGATCCAGACCCGCCCTCTCACGCCGGATACCTTTGCACCCTTCGGTCACGTGGCCCGACCGGGGCTTGGCGCGGTCAAGACCATCCGCGACGGGGCGGTGCGCCTGTCCAAGTCCGAGACCCGGTTCCGAACCTTGCCGGAGGCCGCCGAACCGGCACTGGATTTCTACGAGGTCGCGCCCGATGCGCTGCCGCTGCGGGCGTCGCGGCTCGAGCGGCATCCGTGGTCGGCGCAACTGTTCTGCCCGATGGGGGTGGCGCGCTGGCTGGTCGCGGTCTGGCCCGATGGGCCGGAAGGCGCGCCGCTGGCCTTTGTCGCCGGGCCACAGGATGTCGTGACCTACGCGCCGGGGCTCTGGCATCACGGGATTGTCGCGCTGGACCAGCCTGCCTGCTTTGCCTCGCTGATGTGGAAAAGCGCCGAGGGGGTCGGCGATACCGAGTTCCACGATCTTGCCGCGCCGGTCGATATCGCATGGCCCGCCGCATGACACGGCTGGCCATCGACTTCGGCGCGCGCTTCACCGACGCGCTGGCCTGGGACGACACCGGGGCACGGATCGTCAAACTGCCCTCGGGCGAACCGGCGGAGGTGCTGGCCAAGGCGCTGGAGCAGCTCGCCCTCGACGCGGCGGAGTTGGAGGACGTGCGGATCGTCACCACCGCCCCGCTGAATGCACTTCTGGCCCGGCGACCGGCCCGCACGGCGCTGATCACTACGCGCGGGTTTGCCGACACGTTGCAACTGGGGCGGCAGAACCGCGTCGCCCTCTATGACCCTGTCGCGCAATCACCCGCACCACGCTTCCTTGTCGAGGATACGGCGATCCACGAAGTCAGCGGTCGTCTCGATGCCGAGGGGGCCGAGATCGAACCGCTTGATCAGGAGGGCCTCGCCGCCGCCATCGCCGCGATCCGGGCCGCCGGGGCCGAGGCGATCGCGGTCTGCCTGCTGTTCGCCCATGTCAATTCCACCCACGAGGAAGAGGTCGCCCAAGCCCTGGCGGCGAGCCTGCCCGGCGTCACGGTCTCGCTGTCCCATCGGGTCGATCCTGCCCCCCGCGAGTACGAACGCACGGTTTCCACCCTGCTGGATGCCTGGCTTTCGGCCACGGCGGCGGCGGATATGCGGGCGCTTTCTACCGAACTCGTGGCGCGCGGGTTTTCCGGTCCTCTGCTCTATGGCGACGGGCAGGGGGTGCTCGTACCCGCCGCAACGGCAGAGGCTGAGCGCGCTAGGGTGCTGGCGGGGGCCCCGGCGGCCGCGGCGCGCGCGGCGGCCGCCCTGTCAGACGAGGCAACCCTTGCCGTCGATATCGGCTCGCAGAGCGCGGATATCTCCCTCTCGCGCGGGGGAGAGGTGATCAGCGAGCCGCAGGGCAGCCTCGCCGGGGTGCCGCTGCGGATGACGACGGCGGACATGGCAAGTGTCGCGCTCGGCGGGTCCCGCGCGGTGCGGGCCGAGGGCGGCCGACTGCGGTTCGATGGGGCGGAGGGCGTGGCCACGCTGGACGATGCGCTCTGCCTGTTGGGCCGGTTGCAGGAGGGGCAGCCGGATCGCCTCGCCACGATCGCCGCCTCCATCGGCACGACACCGGAAGAGGCGGCGCAGCGCATCGTGGCCTCGGCGGAGGCCGAGATGGCCGCCGAACTGACCCGCTTCGCCACCCGCCGCAACGTCGACCCGACCCGCGCCCGACTGGTGGTGATGGGCGGCACCGGCGCACTTCTTGCCGCCGGTGTGGCTCAGGCGAAGGGCCTCGACCGGGTAACGCTGCCTGACGCTCCCGCTGCCGCTGGCGCGACGGGGCTGGCGCTGTCGACCCGCCGGGCCGAAGCCCGCGTTGCTGTCGATACGCCGCTGGCAGACCTGACTCCGGCAACGCTTGAGAAACTGCTGACGGATCTGGACGCAAGGCTGGCCGATGCGCCGGGCCTGACGGTCTGGTCGCTGGCGCTGGCGGCGCGACGCCCCATGCATCCCTTTCCGCTGCGTTTCCACGAACGGCCCGCCTCCGGCGAGGAGATCCTGACGGCATTCGCTGAGGCCTATGCCGCCGCCTACGGGATCGCGCCGCCCGGGCCCGGGCACCTGTTCCACGTGATCGCATGGCGCGATGCGCCGCGAGCGCTCTTTCCCGGCGTCCCCTCCGCCACATCGCCGGGTCCGGGCGCGGTGGCGACCGCGGCAGGGGTGGTCTGGGTGCCCGAGGGCTGGCGCCTCGTTCCGGGCGACGGCGATTCCCTGTTGGAAAGGATCGCATCATGAGTGACCCCGCGCGCATCCTGCAACTGCGCCTCGACGGTCTGGCCGAGGTCATGCAACAGACCCTGCTGCGCTGCGCTGTCTCGCCGGTGGTGCGCGAGGGGGCGGACGCGTCCTGCGCCCTGTTCACCCGCGATGGCGAGGTGCTGGCGCTGTCCGAAGCGATCCCGCTGCTGCTCGGCGCCTTGCCCGGCACGGTGGGCGCGATCCTCGACGCCTACCCGGCGGACCGGATGAAGCCCGGCGATATCTTCGTCACCAACGATCCCTTCTCGGGCGGAACGCACCTGCCCGACATTGCGCTGGTGCAGCCGGTCTTTGCCGGGGAGCAGCTCGTCGCCCTGACGGCAAGCCTCCTTCATCATCAGGACGTGGGTGGCAGCCGCGCCGGGTCGGTCCCGCCAGACGCCACCGAGATTTACCACGAGGGACTGCGCCTCCCCCCGATGCAGGCAGGGAGCGAAGGGGCCTTCAGCCGCGAGTTCGCGGGCCTGATCCGTGCCGCCTCGCGCGCGCCGGAGGTTGTCATGGGCGATCTCGAAACCCAGATCGCCGCCGGACACCGGGCGGCCGAGGGCGTGGCTCGGATCGCTGCCGACCTTGGCACGGCGGAGTTCCTGGCAAGTGTCGCCGCGCTGCTGGACCGGGCGGAGGCCGAGACCGAGGCCACGCTCGCGCGCCTGCCTTCCGGGCCGTTCCTCGGGGCCGACGAACTGGACCCGGTCCCGGCGCTCGGCCCCTGCGCGGCGAAGGTGGCGGTCACCATTGCAGAGGGCCGCCTGACGGCCGACTTCGAGGGGTCCTCTCCGCAGGTCAAGGCGCCGGTGAACTGCGTGCGCTCCGGTCCCCTCTCGGCAGTGCTCTACGCAGTGCTCACGCTGGCCGGACCCGAGGCACTTCGAAACGGCGGAATCCTTCGCCGCATCGCGTTGCGCCTGCCAGAGGCCAGCGTGGTCAACGCATCGCCACCGGCGGCGGTGAACGCGCGGATGAACATGGTGCGTTGCATCACCTCCGCCGTGTTGCAGGCGCTGGCCGAAGCCGATGCCGCGCGCATGCCCGCCGCCAATTCCGGCATGTCCTATGTCATCGCCTTTTCGGGGCGCGACCCGCAGGGACAGCCGTTCCTCTCGACCGAGATCGTCGCGGGCGGGGCCGGGGGCGGGCCTTACAGGGACGGGGCCTCGGGCATCTCGACCGATGTCGGCAACGCGATGAACATCTCCGCCGAGGCACTGGAAACGCTGGTTCCGATGCGCCTGCTCTCGGCCGAGCGCAGGCGCGGGTCTGGGGGAGCCGGGCAGTTCCGGGGTGGCGACGGCATCCGCCGGGTCTACGAGGCGCTGACCGACGGGATCGCGGCCTCGATCCGGGGCGAACGCTTTGCCCGGGTCGCCAAGGGAGCCCACGGCGGCGGCTCGCCGGTCGGATCGGCGGCGACGGTTCTGAGGGCGAATGGAGAGGTCGAGCACCTGACGGCACGCTCGGCGATCACGCTGGACCGGGGCGACCGGCTGGTGATCGAAAGTTCGGGCGGAGCCGGGTACGGACAACCCGGCGCTTGAGCGCCGGGCGTCGTTCTCAGCGGGTCGGAACCGGGGTTTCGCCGCGGTAGTCGTAGAAGCCACGCTGGGTCTTGCGGCCCAGCCAGCCGGCCTCGACGTACTTGGTCAGCAGCGGGCAGGGGCGGTACTTGGTATCCGCCAGCCCGTCGTGCAGCACGTTCATGATGGCAAGGCAGGTGTCGAGCCCGATGAAGTCGGCCAGCTCAAGCGGACCCATCGGGTGGTTCGCGCCCAGCTTGAGCGCCTCGTCGATGCTCTTCACGTTACCGACGCCCTCGTAGAGCGTATAGACCGCCTCGTTGATCATCGGCATCAGGATGCGGTTCACGATGAAGGCCGGGAAGTCCTCGGCCGAGGACGCGGTCTTGCCGATCCTTGCGACCACCTCGTGACAGGCCTTGTAGGTGGCCTCGTCGGTGGCGATGCCCCGGATCAGTTCGACCAGCTGCATCACCGGCACCGGGTTCATGAAGTGGAAGCCCATGAATTTCTCGGGGCGGTCGGTGCGGCTCGCGAGTCGGGTGATCGAGATCGAAGAGGTGTTCGAGGTCAGGATGGTCTCGGGCTTGAGGTGCGGCTGCAGATCTTCGAAGATCGCCTGTTTCACGCTCTCACGCTCGGTCGCGGCCTCGATCACGAGGTCGGCAGAGCCGAGATCTGACAGCTTGAGCGTGGTGGTGATGCGCGACAGCGCGTTCTGCATGGCCTCTTCGGAGATCTTCCCGCGTGCGACCTGGCGGCTCAGGTTGCCCTGAATGGTGGACATCGCCTTGTCGAGCGCTTCCTGGCTGATGTCGGTCATCAGCACGTTGTAGTCGGCGGCTGCCATCACGTGGGCGATGCCGTTGCCCATCTGGCCTGCGCCGATCACCCCGATTGTTTCAATAGCCATGCGTCCTGCCTTTAACCCCGTGAGCCCGTTATGTGACGCGGCGACATTACCGGGGGTTCCGGGGGAGGGACAAGGGGGGCGGGACCAGCATTTGCATCGCCGGGTGCGGTTCCGCTCCGGCGCGCAGGAAAATCGGCTGCGTTAGGTCTTTGGCAAGCGATTCGGGAGACAGTGCCGCCCGGGAAAACGCGTGGCGGGACATATGAGCATCGAGATTCACGGCGCATTCGCGCTTGACGAGCCGCCGTGCCGCTATGGCCGGTCCAGACTGCAATGCCGGGGTCCGTTACGGCGCCCCGAGCCGCCCTACTTCGCTTTTCTGGGCGAGTCGGAGACCTATGGGAAATACGTGAAACGCCCCTTTGCCGCCTTGCTCGAACGTGACATCGGGCAGGTCTGCATCAATCTCGGCGCAACCAACGCGGGGGTGGACGCCTACCTCGGAGACGACACCCTGCTGGAGATTGCCGCCGGGGCGACGCAGGTGGTGATTCAGGCGATGGGAGCGCAGAACCTCACGAACCGATACTACCGCGTTCACCCGCGCCGGAACGACCGCTTCGTGGCGCCGGAACCGGCCCTGCGCCAGCTCTTCCCCGAGGTCGATTTTACCGAGATACACTTCACCCGGCACCTCCTCGCCGTCCTCGCAGGGGTGTCGCACCGGCGATACCTCTCGGTGGCGGCCGAACTGCGCCAGACCTGGCAGGAGCGAATGAGCGCCCTGTTGGGAATCCTGCCGCGCCCGCCGGTCCTGCTGTGGCTGCGTTACGATCCCGGCGGCGGTGCATGGCCGGAGCCGGTCCTCGTGGGGCAGGAGATGGTCGTTGCCCTGGCGCCCGCGCTGGCACGGGTGATCGAGGTTCCGGCCGAACCGGCGGCGGTGGCGGGAGAGATGAACGCGATGATCTATGCCCCGGCCCAAGCCGCCGCAGCAGCGCGGATGATCGGGCAGGGCGCCCACTACACCATTGCCGAGGCGCTGGCGGCGGCGCTCCCGCAGGCGCCCGAATCGAAACGGCCCGCCTGAAACAGGCGGGCCGTCGAATGACTTGCCTGAGGGTATCCTCAGAGCTTTTCGATCAGCGCCGGAACAGCCTCGAACAGGTCGGCAACCAGGCCGTAGTCGGCAACCTGGAAGATCGGTGCCTCTTCGTCCTTGTTAATCGCGACGATGATCTTGGAGTCCTTCATCCCGGCGAGGTGCTGGATCGCGCCGGAGATGCCGACAGCGACATAAAGCTCGGGGGCGACGACCTTGCCGGTCTGACCCACCTGCCAGTCGTTCGGAGCAAAGCCCGAGTCGACGGCGGCGCGGGATGCACCGACGGCAGCGCCGAGCTTGTCGGCCAGTTTCTCGATCAGTTCGAAGTTCTCTTCCGAACCCACGCCACGGCCGCCGGAGACGACGATGCCAGCCGAGGTCAGCTCGGGACGATCGCTTGCCGCGACCTTGTCCTCGATCCACTCGGACAGGCCCGGGTTCGCAGCTGCGCCAATGGTTTCGACTGAAGCCGAACCGCCGGTGCCGGCCGCGTCGAAGGTCGAGGTGCGGAAGGTGATGACCTTCTTGGCATCCGACGACTTCACGGTCTGGATCGCGTTGCCCGCGTAGATCGGACGCTCGAAGGTCGAGCCGTCGACCACGCCGGACGCATCCGAGATCACCATGACGTCGAGCAGCGCGGCAACGCGCGGCATCACGTTCTTGGCGTCGGTGGTGGCCGGAGCGACGATGTGCTCGTAGTCGCCTGCCAGGCTGACGATCAGCGCGGCAGTGGATTCGGCGAGGCGGTGACCCAGCGACGGGTCTTCGGCGACCAGCACCTTGGCAACGCCGTCGATCTTGGAGGCGGCTTCACCGGCTGCGGCAGCAGAGCCACCCGCGCAGAGCACGGTCACGTCGCCCAGTGCCTTGGCAGCGGTCACGGCCTTGGCGGTTGCGTCCAGCGACAGTTCGCCGTCGGTCACTTCGGCAAGAAGCAGAACAGCCATTACACGACTCCCTTTTCTTTGAGTTTGGCGACCAGCGTATCGACGTCCGGAACGATCTCGCCAGCAGCGCGGGCTTCGGGCTCGGCAGTCTTGACGATGGCAAGGCGCGGGGTGACGTCGACGCCGTAGTCGGCGGCGGTTTTCTCGTCCAGCGGCTTCTTCTTCGCCTTCATGATGTTCGGCAGCGACGCATAGCGCGGCTCGTTCAGGCGCAGGTCGACGGTGATGATGGCGGGCATCTTCACCTTGATGGTCTGCAGACCGCCGTCAACTTCACGGGTCACGACGGCGTGGTCGCCCTCGACACCCAGTTCAGAGGCGAAGGTGCCCTGGGACCAGCCCAGCAGCGCCGACAGCATCTGGCCGGTGGCGTTCATGTCGTTGTCGATCGCCTGCTTGCCGGCGAGCACGAGGCCCGGCTGCTCTTCCTCGACGATCTTGGCGAGGATCTTGGCAACGGCCAGCGGCTCGATGTCGGTGTGCACGTCGTCGGCTGCGACGACGAGGATCGCACGGTCGGCGCCCATGGCCAGCGCGGTCCGCAGGGTTTCCTGCGCCTGCTTGACCCCGATGGAGACAGCGACGACTTCCTCGGCCTTGCCGGCCTCCTTCAGACGGATCGCCTCTTCGACGGCGATTTCGTCAAAGGGGTTCATCGACATCTTCACGTTGGCCAGATCGACACCGCTTCCGTCCGCTTTCACGCGAACCTTCACGTTATAGTCGATCACGCGCTTGACAGGTACCAGTACCTTCATATGCGGTTCTCTCCTCAGTCTTATGAGCCGCAATCCGACTCGATCCTTGATTCATTCCCGCAGTTGATAGCGGGGGTTAACACTCGGAAACAGGGTAAAATCGTCACCATTTCGACGTTAGACGTCGCGTTTTGCGGGCGTGGGTTTCGGATCTCCGGCGTTGATAGCGCTATCCGTTACACGGGCTGGCGAAAACTCTTCCGTTCGTATCGCTACGATCCTCAGCGGTTGGCGCCCGGCACCCAGAGCACATCTGCGCGGCCCTGATCGTTGGCGGTGCGTGCAGCGACGAAAAACCAGTCGCTCAGTCGGTTCAGGTACTTCACCGCTGCCGGGTTCACATCCTGGCGGCTTGCCAGTTCGACGGTCAGGCGTTCGGCACGGCGGGCCACGGTGCGGCAGACGTGGAAATGCGCGGCCAGCGGCGATCCGCCGGGCAGGACAAAACTGCGCAGTGGCGAGAGATCGGCATTCATGGCGTCGATCTCGGCTTCGAGCCTGTCGACCTGCGACTGGATCATGCGCAGCGGCGGGTACTCGGCCTCGGCGTCGGAGGCCATGTTGGGGCGGCAGAGATCAGCCCCGAGATCGAACAGGTCGTTCTGGATCCGCATCAGCGCCGCGTCGGTCTCGTCCTTGGCATGCAGCCGCGCGACGCCAAGCTGGGCGTTCAACTCGTCCACGGTGCCATAGGCGGCAACGCGGGGCGCGTATTTGGCGACCCGCGAATTGTCGCCGAGCGCGGTCTCGCCCGTATCGCCGGTCCGGGTGTAGATCTTGTTGAGGACAACCACTTACGACCCTCCGAACTTGCCACGCAGAAAGACGAAGAGCAGGATCAGCACCACCGCGAGGAACTGCAACAGCAACCGCAGGCGCATCATCTTGTTGGCATATTTGGCGTTGAACTGGCCACCCTTGGCAAAACCGCCGATGCCGATCGCCAGAACGATGACGACAGCGGCAAGCATCACGAGGATCAGCGCGTAGAGACCGGACATCGGTGTCCTTCCTGTTGAGTCAGCGCAGGATCTAGCGCGGTGAGGCCCAAAAGGCGAACGGCAATTTGTCCCGCCCTCAGATGCGCGAGATCAGGTAGTCCTGCAGGCGTGTCGGCAGCAGTCGGCCCAGCAACGCCGAGACGTAGGTGGGTACGGTGACGAGATAGCGGGGACGGGGCCGCGCGGCCTCGAGGGCGTGCACCAGCTTGGCGGTGACGGCGGAGGGCGGCAGTTCGAACCGGTCCGGCGCGTCGCTCTGGTACATTCGGGGGATGATCTGGCTCTCGTACCCCGCGCGGCGGGGCGAGTTCTGCCAGTCGATCCAGCGCTCGAACGGGGCGATCCCGTTGCGCCGAAAGGCGGTGGTGATCGGGCCGGGTTCGATCAGGCTGACATGGATACCTGTGCCGCGCATCTCCAGCCGCAGCACGTCGGTGTACCCTTCCAGGGCATGCTTGGTGGCCGAATAGGCGCCGCGCCAGGTCATGTAGGTGAAGCCGAGTGCCGAGGAACACTGCACGATCCGGCCGTGGCCCTGCGTCCGCATCACCGGGATCACCTGCCGCGTCAGGTCGTGCCAGCCAAAGAAATTAGCCTCGAAGATCGCCCGCAGCCCATCGGTGGGCAGGTCCTCGATGGCAGCGTTCAGGGAATGGGCGCCGTTGTTGAACAGGGCATCGAGCGTGCCGCCCGTGGCCTCCAGAACCTCGGCCAGTCCGGACTGGATGCTGGCTGTGTCGTTGTAGTCGATCCTCGGGGCGTCGAACCCCTCGCTGCGCAGGCGGTCGCAATCCGAATGCGCGCGGCACGAGGCGAACACCCGCCAGCCCCGCGCGCGCAGGCCATGCGCCGCATCGTAGCCGATGCCGGAGGAGCAGCCGGTGATGAGGATCGTTCTGGCCATGGCGTGTCCTGCTTGTCTAGGTCACGCACAGCTATGCCGGTCCCCTGCGGAAATGCAATTCCCGCCTGCCGGTAGATGCTCAGTCGAAGGCGATGGTTTCCGAGGGGCTGATCAAGCGCTCGGCGATCCAGCCGACACGGTCCTCGGGCATGATGCGGATTCGCAGCCAGCCGCGCTTGTTGTCGCCCAGCACCTCGACCGGGTGACCGCGGTCCAGTCGGGCCATGATGTCGCTCTGGGTTGTGGGCTCGGTCCGCATGTTGACATGAGAGCCGACCACCTCGCGCATGTCAGAGACCGCCGGTGAGTCCGCATAGTTCTCCGCCTCGGCCTGCGGCTGTGCCGGTTCGGCCACCTGCGCCGGTTCTTCTTCGGGCAGGCCGATGGGGCGGTCATTGCCAAGCGAGGCCACTTGCACCCCGTTCACCATGTGGAGCGAGGGGCGGTTGGAGAATTGCGACAGGCCGTCGAGGATGTTGACCCGCGCGCCAAGGGCAGACTGCGGGATCGCGTTCATCTGGCTGTCCTCCAGCGGGCGCGAACTGGCCTGAAGGATCACCGCCTCGGTCCGGGTGGGGGCGGAAGCGGTCCGCTCCGTGGCCGGTTGGAGTGCCGCGACCTGCGGCTGTTCCACCGGCTGTGCCGGACGCGCGGCTGCGGGTTCGGGACGGGCAGGGGCGGGCGATGCTTCGGCGGCGGCAACCACCTCGACCACCGGTTCCCGCGTCGGGGCGATGAAATCCGCGCCTCCGCTCAACTCGTAAAAGGCCCAGCCCATGAAAATGAATGAAACAAGAATATAGCGTGGCATGACGCTCCCCCGACAAAAGCACTGATAATGAAAAACGCTTGGCAGCATTCGGTTCCCATATCTTACAGAAAAATCGGTCGATTTTCCATGACAGAGGGGATTTTCCCGAGGGGCTGACCGGCACGACACGATCCGCGCCAAGCATGTGGATAAGCCTCTAAGGCTGCTTTACCCCGGCTCGTGCCCGTTGTACCACAGCATCTATGAGTGATCTGGTTGATGACCCCAACATGGAGGAGCCCGGCAAGGGCGGCGAAGTAGCGGAACCGCTGCGGCGCGCCATTGGCGAACGCTATCTCACCTACGCGCTGTCGACCATCATGCACCGTGCTCTGCCGGACGCGCGGGACGGTCTGAAGCCTGTTCACAGGCGAATCCTCTACGCGATGAGTCGCCTCAGGCTTGCATCGAACGGGCGATTCCTGAAGTCGGCGAAGATCTCGGGCGACACCATGGGGGACTTCCACCCGCATGGCGACGCGGCGATCTATGACGCGATGGCCCGCCTCGCGCAGGACTTCAACGTCCGCTACCCGCTGGTCGACGGGCAGGGCAACTTCGGCAACATCGACGGCGACAACCCGGCCGCCAGCCGTTACACAGAGGCGCGGATGACCTTCGTCGCCGAGGCGATGCTGGAGGGGCTCGACGAGAACGCCGTCGACTTCCGCGACAACTACGATGGCCGCCTGCAGGAGCCGGTGGTACTGCCGGCCGAGTTCCCGAACCTGCTGGCCAATGGCGCGGCAGGCATCGCGGTCGGCATGGCGACGAACATTCCGCCGCACAACATCGCCGAGCTGTGCAACGCCTGCCTTCACCTGATCAAGACGCCGGACGCGCGCGACGACACGCTGCTGCAATACGTTCCGGCGCCAGACTTTCCGACCGGCGGCGTGATCGTTGAATCGCCTGCCAGCATTGCCCAGACCTATCGCACCGGGCGCGGCTCGTTCCGTCTGCGCTGTGTCTGGGAGGTCGAGGACCTTGGGCGCGGCCAGTGGCAGATCGTCGTCACCGAGATCCCCTATCAGGTCCAGAAGTCCAAGCTGGTCGAGAAGATCGCCGAGCTGATCCAGACCAAGAAGGTGCCGATCCTGGCCGATGTCCGCGACGAATCCGCGGATGACGTGCGCATGGTGCTGGAGCCCCGGTCCAAGAACGTGGACCCCGAAGTCCTGATGAACATGCTGTTCCGCAACTCGGATCTCGAGGTGCGGTTCTCGCTGAACATGAACGTGCTGATCGACGGCGTGACGCCCAAGGTCTGCTCGATGAAGGAAGTGCTGCGCGCCTTCCTCGATTTCCGGCAGGAAGTGCTGCTGCGCCGGTCACGCCACCGCATGGGCAAGATCGACCACCGGCTCGAGGTGCTGTCGGGCCTGATCACCGCCTTCCTGAACCTCGACCGGGTGATCGACATCATCCGCTACGACGACGACCCCAAGGCGGCGTTGATGTACGAGGACTGGAGCCATCCGCACCAGGCCACCATCGTGCGCGCCACCTCCGAGAGCGACTATCGCTCGCCGCTGATCGGCGTCGATGTCTCCGCGCTGAGGCTGGTGCAGGATCTCGACGCGCTGGCGCCGAGCTTCCTCGAGGACGACGCGCCGAACACCGCGCCCAAGAGCTACGAGGGGCGCGAGAACGGCCTCTCCGACGTTCAGGCCGAGGCCATCCTCAACATGCGCCTGCGCAGCTTGCGCCGGTTGGAGGAAGAAGCCCTGGTGCGCGAGCGCGATGCGCTGATGGAAGAACGCGCCGGGATCGAGGACCTGCTGGAGAACGAGGACCGTCAGTGGTCCACCATCGCCGATCAGCTGCGCGCCACCCGCCAGAAATTCGGCAAGGATTTCGAAGGCGGCGCCCGCCGGACCCGTATCGAAGAGGCGGGCGAGGCCGAGGAAGTGCCGATCGAGGCCATGATCGAGCGCGAGCCGATCACTGTCGTCTGCTCCCAGATGGGCTGGATCCGCGCGATGACCGGCCACATCGATCTCGACCGCGAACTGAAGTTCAAGGACGGGGACGGGCCGCGCTTCATCTTCCATGCCGAGACCACGGACAAGCTGCTGATCTTCGGTTCGAACGGCCGCTTCTACACGCTCTCCGCCGCCAACCTGCCGGGCGGGCGCGGCATGGGCGAACCGCTGCGCCTGATGGTCGACCTCCCGAACGAGGCCGAGATCATCGACATGTTCATCCACGTGCCGGACCGCAAGCTGCTGGTCGCCTCCTCCGCCGGGGACGGGTTCCTCGTGCCCGAGGCCGAGGTCGTCGCGCAGACGCGCAGCGGCAAGCAGGTCCTGAACGTGAAGGACGACGTGCGCGCCAAAGTCTGCAAACCGCTGCGGGGCGATGCCGTCGCGGTGGTCGGCCAGAACCGCAAGGTGCTGGTCTTCATGGCGGACGAGCTGCCCGAGATGGGTCGCGGCAAGGGGGTCCGGCTGCAGAAGTACAAGGATGGCGGGCTGAGTGATGCCACCACCTTCGTGCTGGCCGAGGGCCTGAGCTGGAAGGACCCGGCGGGTCGCACCCGGACCGAGACGGAACTGGAAGAATGGATCGGCAAGCGCGCCGGGTCCGGCCGGATGGCACCGCGAGGGTTCCCGCGTGACAACAGCTTTACCTGAGGGGGGCCGTCCGGTGCCCTTCGGGGCTCCGGGGGCGGCAGGTTGCCGCCTTGCGATTTGCCAGGTGCGCCGGGCTGATCTATGTCCATCCCGACTGAAAATCTGAGACGACGCTGCTGAGAGGCCTCATGATCCGACTGATTTCCCTGCTGTCCGCGCTGGTCCTTTTCGCCGGATGTGCCGCCGCACCCGACCCGGACGCACCGCTGGCCGACCTCGGAGTCTTCCGGCTGGGCTACAACGTGGTGCTCGCAGACAAGGCCCGGAAGGGCCCGGTCTCGCGCGATGCGACGCCAGAGGAATGGGTCGCGGTTCTGAAGCCGGTGGTGGCGAAACGCTTTGGCCGGTACCAGGGCAACCAGCTGTACCACCTCGGTATTTCCGTCGAAGGCTACGCGCTGGCGCCCAAGGGCGTGCCGGTGCTCTACAACCCGAAATCCGCGCTGATCCTCAACGTCACGGTGTTCGACGACGCCGCCCAGCAAAAGCTGAACCCGTCGCCGAAACAGTTCACCATCTACGAGACCACGACGCAGGAAAGCTTCTTCCTGGGCTCCGGCCGCGAACGCACGCGGGAAGAGCAGATGCAGGGCCTCGCGCGCAACGCGGTGCACGAGATCGAGGCCTGGATGGCAGAGCAGCGGCAGGCCGAGGGATGGTTCGAGCCGCGCGCGGGTGCGGCCACCGAGGCGGTGGTCGACCACCCCGAAATGCAGGCGGTCTCCGAGTAGCGACCACGGCAGGCGCGGGCGGGGCGAGATCTGCTTGATTTTCCCCCCTGAACCCCCTATGTCGCCCGCGCAGAGACGAAACCCACGGTCCCAGCGACCCAGATATCAAAAGGCGCCTAAAAGACATGGCAAAGGCAAAGTTTGAACGGACGAAACCGCACGTCAACATCGGCACGATCGGTCACGTTGACCACGGCAAGACGACGCTGACCGCAGCGATCACCAAGTACTTTGGTGACTTCAAAGCCTACG
>NZ_QEHM01000013.1 GCF_003116585.1 Albibacillus kandeliae | reverse complement strand
TACCGCGACGAGTTCCTCGCCTTCGCCGCCTTCCTCGAAGCCAACAGCACGGTGGTCGGCGGGACGCTGAACGACACCACCATCGGGCTCACCACGCCGGCGGCCGGGAAGTTCACCACGGTGCTGGCCTCGACCTGGGCGGGAACGGCGGTCAACGGGGGCGCGGGCGCGATCATCGAGCGCGGCACCAATGCGAATGGCGACTACGTCCGCTTTGCTGATGGAACGCAGCTCTGCTGGTACCGGATGAATCTTGGCTCCATCCTGTCGGCAGGTGCCGGCACCTTCGCCGACCCCTATCGAAGCGCGCCAATCGGCTGGACGTTCCCGGCGGTCTTCATTGCCAATCCGATGGTCAGCGGCATCGCCGAGACCACCAACTCTGCCGATCATACCGGCCGCGCCAATTACGTGCGCTGCGGAGCTCCTGGCACCACCTCAGTGACGGCGGTCCAGGCGTTCCGGGCATCGGCAAGCAATATCGACATGACCGTTGATGCGAATCTCACGGCCATCGGTCGCTGGTTCTAAGGAGGATCTGCCATGCACATCTCGTTCACCCCGACGCGCCACGATGCGGAGCTCGCTCTCTCCGTCGCCGGCGATGCGCTCACGATCAACGGCGAGGTCTTCGACTTCTCCGGCCTGGCCGAAGGCGCGACCCTGCCGAACTCGGCCGTGGCCTGCGCCTGGCTCGCCTCTGACGTCGAGCGCGTCGCCGGCGTGCTGCACCTCTCGCTGATCCTGCCGCATGGGGCAGACGCCCCGGAGGAGACGCGCTTCCCCGCGCCGCTAATCGTCACCGAAGACGGGCCGGTGGCCCTGCCGCCCAATAGCAATACCATCCCCGAGCCGGAGTCTGACGCATGAGCAACATCGACTTTACGCAGGTTATCACGGCCGAGGCTAAGGCGGCGACGGGCCGCGCGGCGCTCCTCGCCGAGCTCGCCGCGATCCGCTGGGCGCGCGAGACCGGCGGGATCATCCTCGGCGACGGCACCGAGCTGCCGACCGACGAGCGCACGGTGGCCAAGCTCACGGCGGCCGTCACCAGCCTGCAGGACGGCATGGTAAGCGCGCCGGTCGCCTGGAAGTTCGCCAATGGCTGGCAGGACCTGGCGCAGGCGCAGGTCGAGGCCTGCGCGGCGGCCGTCGCCCGGCACGTGCAGGCCTGCTTCAATGCCGAGCGCGCGGTCTGCGACCAGGTCGCAGCACTATCCGATCTGAGCGGCTTCGACGTGGTCGCGGCCTTCGAGGCGGCGTTTGCGGTGCAAGCTGCAGCCTGACCTGATCCAAGGAAAAGCAGCATGAATGAATACTTCGGCGATGAAGCGCGCTGGATTGCGCGCGCGCTCGGTGCCGCGCTCGGCGTCATCGCATCAATGATCATGGTGGCCCCGGCTGGCACCAAGAACGCCTTTTATCGTCTTTGGATCGGCATTGTCATGGGCGCGATCTTCTCGCCCGTGGTTGACGATATCTGGTTCTTCGGCGGGCTCGCGGGAGAGGACTTTGATCACACGCTGGCGCGCTCGGCCGTCGCCGGCTTCTCGGTCTGGTTCGTGCTGGAGTTCACGGCCCGGATGATCAGCAGCACCGACTGGCTGGTGGAGCTGGCAAAGGAGGTACTCAGGATGAACGCAAGCGGAGGGCGGAAAGGATGATTATCAGCGTCTTGCTCCTGGTGGTCGAGCCGGTCTCGGCTCTCATGCTCGCAGCGCTGGTGCTGCGCCATCGGGTCGGCATCGGTATTCACGGGCTCATGCGGGTTTGGCTGGCGTTTCTGGCGGGTGGTCTGATTGTTCACGCCGCTGGTCAAGCCGAGCTCCTGACCAACTACCGGCCGCCCCGCACACAAGCCTGGCTGCCCATGATCGTTGCCCTCAATGGGGCGATCTGGTCCTGCTACGTGACCGACCTGCTGCGCCGCAAGCGGGCGGAGGGTGCGACGTCATGAACTTCTCGGGCAAGGCAGCGCGCCTCGAAGACGTGGACTTGCCGCGCATCGGGGCGGAGATCGGCGTGGGCGAGGACGAGATCCACGCAATCCTTGAGGTGGAGAGCCGGGGACGGGGCTTTGACCCGCTCGGCCGCCCGGTGATGCTCTTCGAGCCGCACATCTTCTGGCGCCAACTCGGAGCCGGTGCGAAGCGGGACGAGGCGGCGCGCAAGGGCGTGGCTTATCCGCGCTGGGGCGAGCGTCGCTATCCAAAGGACAGTTACCCTCGCTTGTCGATTGCGCTCGGGATCGATGAGCCTGCGGCTCTCCGGTCGGCGAGCTGGGGCCTCGGCCAGATCATGGGCTTCAACCACGGGCTTTGCGGCTACGAGACCGCGCGCACAATGGTGCAGGACATGATGGAGAGCGAAGCTGCGCAACTGTCCGCCATGGTGCGCTTCATCGTCTCGGCCGGTCTCGATGACGAGCTCCGCCGCCACGATTGGGCAGGCTTCGCGCGCGTCTACAACGGGCCATCCTACGCAAAACACGGCTATGATGTCCGGCTCGCTCGGGCATTTGCGAAATGGCGCGCGATTCCGGACACGCCATGGAAGCGCGGCAGGGCAGTCGAAACCCTTCACGCCGCTGCATAACCACTTCAATCAGGAGAAAAACATGACTTCGCTTTTTAGCGGGCTGTCCCTTCGGATGGTCCTTTATCTCGTCTTCGCCATGATCGCGGGGCAGGGCCTCGCTGTCTTCGATCCGGAGGCTGGAACGCTGACGTTTCACCTCAAGGATCTGGAGACGGTTCTTGTCGGTCTCGGTGGTTATCTCGCCACCTTCGCCGGCGGACGGATCGCGAAGGCCAAGGGCGGCGCAACATGATCTCGGCGCTTCTCAGGCGCATTGTCCCCTGGCTGATGGCGGCGCTCGCGGCTCTTGGCGGTCTGGTGGCCTATGCGCTCGGGCAGCGGGCGAAAGGGCGTTCTCAGGAGCGCCAGCAGGCAGAGGACCGCGACGATGACAGGGCCGACCAAATTCGTAATCGCGTTGAGCGCGAGCTGCCTGACCGCCTGCGCGAGTTTGACGGGGCAGGCTACCGAGACTGAAACCAGAACCGAAGCCGAGCTCTGCCGCCAGTGGGGTCAATCGCTGCCGACCAGGTCGCGGTCGGACACGCAGCAGACCCGTGATGAAATTCAGGCAGGCTACGCGGCTTTCGCGCTGGCCTGCCCGAACTGGAAGTATCTGGTGCCCTGATAGTTGGTTAGCCGAAATGGTTGTATTTTCAAGGTTCGCTGCGCAGGGGCGGATTCAATTGGGCGTCAGACGCGCGAAGCCGATTGTCGTTTGCTACTCTCGGAGCGGCTTGAAAGCGCTTAACGGGAAGTCCCCCTGTCTTCCGTTTTGCAGGCGAATGGAGTTCACTTTCAGTCAGCAACATTCGTCAAGACACTTGCGGCGTTGAAGCAAGATAAGCTTCCATGCTGGAAGCGTTTAAATGGCATCTAGCATATCTGTCAAAATAGCTTGCCGCTTCATTCGGTCGTTTGTTACCTCCCCAAGGCCCTTGCAGATATCGGCAGCTTTTTCGAATACTCTAGTCGCTTCAGGGCCATGTGTGTCCATTTTCCTGACTATCGCATCGGACTGCTTGATTGCTTCCCTTGAGCCGAGCTTGCAAAGGTCTCGTCCGCAAATTATTGCTCGCGCAACCGCGAGAATGTGCCATTTGAACCGCTTCATGTTCTGCGGAATAACTCCGTTTGAGGCAAGAAGATTAAAGCGGTGCATCGTTAGGCAGGCGGCGTAATACACTTGTTCCTTAACTTCGTCCGCAAACATTATATCTCCTAAATCTGAATACATTTGCTTGGGGTACCTGAAGGCTAACTCGGGTCGCATGCAAAACATTGATGCTACGCATTTTGCGGCGTTGTGGAGAGAGTAAATTCGAAGTGCCGGAATATCCTGACCTACGTACTGCCTGTCACGTCGCTCGAGGTAGAGCTTTTTCTCAATATCAGTGGAATCGATGGAATCGAAGTATTGTTCAACTCTTCGCACTACGGGTTTTAAAGAAAGGAATTGTGCGTCGTCGACTTTGGATTGACTGTTTGTCGCGCGAACCAACTCAGCAAAAACATCCTCATCTTGCGTCTCAACAATCTTAACGTTTACCATCAAATCACCGAGAGCGGCGCGGTTCTCAAATAGAACGTTGGAAGTCTGACATCCATTTACGATTTGAAAATTTCGAAGGTGAAAGACGTTTCCCTGAAGTTGTACGTCAGGGCTGACAATCGTTACGCCATTGTTCAACACGGGAAAGCGCGACGAGGACAATGAGTGAATTGTTTCGGATATCGATTTGTTGACGGGATTCTCGTCGCCCAGATAAGCGCGCACATTCTCCTCGAAGACTTGTCCGCGCAGGTTTCCGTCCTCAGTAATTAGAAGCTTGTCGACCAAGTCAACTCCCTTAACAACTGCAAGGTATGCCTCATCAATTCCAGAAATTGCAGGCAATGCTGCGTTGCTAAATGCGGATAGACTCGCTTGTGTTCCGGAATAGGTTCCCACCCAGAGCTTCGTCAGTTCATCTCTTCCAAGAATGCTTACTGTAACATCGTGAAAGTATCCAGACTGAAGAAGCTGGCGTTCAAACTCTAGTCTGGCTTGCTCAATTTCTTGTGGGGCTTGGTAGAGGCCAGTGGTGATATAGTAAGCGTATATTGACGGTTTTCCATTTCTAACCTTCGGCACGTTCAGGATGATCTCGTCGAAAGTTCCCTTTGCTTCAACCAGTGTTTCCTCGGAGACACGATAATCTTCGCCCGAAATAAATCGCAAGACACCTTCTTTGAACTTCAAAAAGTCACCCAGATCGAAGCGCTCGCCGCTTTTTGCTTGGATGAAAACCGCATCGACGTCCCGATTTCGCCTTCCGTCTTGAAAGATTGCCTTCGCGTCTTCAAAGGAAAGGCAAGGAATTTCATCAATGGTGATTGCAATCCCATCGATTCCGTCATCGTCTTCACCGGTGGAGACGTCATCAAGATCAAACTCAGCTGAGTATCGGGAAGAGAGGATGCTATAGGTGCAGAATCGTTCGAACTGTTCTGAGGGGGTCATCGCCTCGCACCCAAAGCTTTCACTAAAATTCTTCAGATGTGACTGAACGATGCGATGCATTGGTGGGTAGTTTCCTGTTCTAGTGTTTCAGCAAAAGGAACGTACTTCTTCGGGCGACTAACAAAATACAAAAGCTCTCAGATCTTCTGAAAATTGAGGGCTTGCAGGCAGCACGTTTGCTAGCCTTCTGCCGAAATATTGCCTCATCGACAGTAGGTTGCAACACCTTAGGCAAGAGGACATACCACTACTAGCTGCCAGGTTCTGAGTAACTGTAGCGCATCCGCAAGATCTTTTCAGGTAGCTATGTTCGGCACTCAGGCGGGGACCGTCGTGCATCTTTCGACCTGAAGCCTTGATCGAAGCCGGGACCTGTTTAGCGAGCACGTCGACTTTGAGTGATAGACTGACACGAGTCATCTGCTGCACCAGACGCAAAGGTCTGCTGCGCGCCGCCCGCAGAAAATGCTCAGGCCTTTCGATACCAACGTAGATTTTCGCCGTCTCGTCCTTCGTCTATGACGCCGGGAAACGCGCGCAGGTTCGCTCTGAAATCCTTACCAAGTTGTCTGGCCGGGCCTTGTCCATCTGGCCATTCGTCGCCCAGCAAGTCCCTAATATTGAACAGACATCCAGCTTCGAGTTCAGCGATCCGCTGCGCGATGGTTTCTCTCAGCTCTTCAAACATGACCATCTCCTTTCAGTAGGGATTTCGCATGCTTACCGAGTGGCAAAGACTTTGTCTAATGGTTGCATAGACGAGATGCGCTTTAGCATGCTTGCTTCAGGTACGGGTTCTGCAACAGCTTGCACGTGTCACCCGAGGCGGGACTGCGGAACGCCTGGACCCCTGCGCGATGTGCCGATTACGTATGCGTGGGACGGACTATTTCCAGCGTCGCTGTAGACAATAGTCGCAAACGACTCAGAGCTCGCACAACCTCCTGAACCCCTGGTAGCAAAACTCGGCGTTTGCTTCAGTCGAGGCAAACGGCTATTTCGAAGTTCAAGAGAGCGTCGTCTGCGAAAATCAAGCATTCGGCACCACTGCGAACATTCGACCCTTACCGCGTGTGGCCGCCCAGGTACCGCACGCGATTGGGGTGAAAATTGAGTCATGGTAGACAGTCCGTTATGAATTCCAGTCCTTCTAGAATCGGCCATTACGTACTCGGTAAGCTCTTGGTAATAGCAAAAGCATTAAACATAATATCCGATTCACCCATTGGGCCTGAAAAGTTCGTCAATCTCGCTCCAACCGATGAGGCTGATCAGGCAGGCGTGTACTCAGCTGCATTGAAGTTCGCAACCGATAGTTTGGACGTAACCAATATCGCGCTTACGGGACCCTATGGCTCTGGCAAGAGCAGTATCATTCGCTCGTTCCTGAAGTCCTATCCCCGCCCAGCCCTGAACATCTCTCTCGCCGCCTTCCTACCGGATGCCGGGGGTGACCAACAAGTAGGGAATGACCAGCGCAAGGTCAAAAAACAGGAGATTGAGCGGAGTATCCTTCAGCAACTGCTTTATGGTGCAGATGCAGACAAGCTGCCGCTTTCGCGTTTTAAGCGTATTCAATCGCCTGGATTTTTGTCGATCTTCCGATCGCTCTACATACTTATCGGGATGCTTGCTGTTTGGCATGTGTTCCATAATCGCGCCGCGATATTTGAGGGATCATATTTTGAATCCCTTGAAGGCACGAACGCGCTAGGTATTTCCGTGGCTGTGTTCGCGCTGATCTTTCTCTGGTCTGCGGTTCATCACTTCTACGTCGCCAGCTTCGGCGTGTCGCTCAAAAGCATTTCATTGAAGGACATCGAGATACGACCGTCTTCGGATGATCAGGAATCGATCCTTAATCGACACTTAGACGAGATTGTGTACTTCTTTCAATCGACGCGCTACGACCTCGTTATTGTGGAGGATCTAGATCGCTTTGAGGATTCCGATATCTTCGTCACCCTTCGTGAAATAAATAGTCTCGTGAACGGCAATGTTGGCGTCAAACGCCGCGTCAGATTCCTCTACGCGCTACGCGACGACATGTTCAGTAACACCGATCGAACCAAGTTCTTTGAATTCATCATCCCTGTCATTCCCATTATTAACAGCTCGAACTCTATTGACATGGTGCTTGCACAGGGCAAGCGACTGGATCTGGACGGCAGGCTCGATCCGCAGTTCTTGCGCGAAGTGTCCCGCTACCTGAGTGATCTCCGGTTGATCCATAATATTTTCAACGAGTACGTGATTTACGTCGCCAATCTGGAAGCCGAAGGTGAGAGTATGCTTGATGCTACGAAGCTTCTCGCCGTTCTAATGTATAAGAATGTATATCCTAGGGATTTCGAGCGGTTACATCGCGGAGAAGGGTGTCTCGCCGAAGTTCTGGGACGTAAAGATGAACTTATTGCGGAGCTTGAACGAAACTGTCGTTCTGAGATCTCTGAGATTGAGAGGGAGATCGAAATGGCAGAAAGGGAGGTTTCTAAAGATCTGCGCGAACTCAGAAGAATGTACGCGATGTCCCTTCTTGAGACTCTGCCGCAAAATGTTACTGGAGTGGGGAGAACTGCACAAGAGCACATTTCGATCAACAGACTATCTGAGCGCGAAGATATCGAGCAGATCCTAATGGCCCCAACCCTTTCTTGCCAAATTTTCAATGGAGGTCGGCGTAATCACGATAATTCAGCCTTCCTAAAAAGTATCGGAGATGGAGCAAGTTATTCCGAACGGGCGCGAAGTGTCGAGTATAACGCGGGCACACATACGAAGGCATCGCATCGGAGAATCGCCGAACTGAGAAGCGAGATCAAAGCAATCAGGACTAGCAAATTCAACGTTTTGCTTCGGTCCAGTAAGCAAGAAGTCGACGGACTCCTCGAGAATCTTGGCGACGGCGGCCAGCTTGCCCGCTTCTTGCTTCTGGAAGGGTATCTCGATGATAGTTACTACCAGTACACCTCCTTGTTCCACTCCGGCCGACTTTCCCCAAATGATAACAAGTTCTTGATACAGATCAGGGCTTTTCAAACACCTGAGCCTCTTTTCCCGATCGACCACCCAAGCGAAGTGATTGCGGAAATGAGGGAGGACGATTTCGGACTCGATTACGCACTGAACGTCCGGCTCGTCGACACGCTGTTGGAGAAGGAGGAGTATAAGGAACGGCTCGGGAAGGTCTACGCGCACCTTGCGAACGAGTTCCCGAACCAGCAGGAGTTTTTCGAATCGTATTACGCGACGGGATCGCACGTTGGTGAGTTCATGAGGCAGCTCGTCGGCGCGTGGCGTGGTTTCGTACCGGCGGCCATTAAGAGCTCGTCCGCTACCATGCATATCGCCGGCCTGATCGAAAATCTTCCACCGGCCATGTTGGCTCGCGAGCGCCAGGACCACCCCAAACTAGGGACATTCGCGGCTGACAATCTTCGGGACATTCTCGACCTCTTGGAGGGCCTGGATCCGGTCAAACTAGAAGAGTTGCGGATTGAGACAAAGGACTTGGCTGCGATCGACAGATATCCGCACATTGCGCGAAAACTGTATGAACTTGGCCAGTACCGCCTCAACGAAGCAAATTTCGACTACATTTTTGGTTCTATCCTTGGAGAAGAATCTGGCCCAAACTTACGTAAGCGGCACTACTCGAGGGTTCGCGGCTCCAGAGCCGAACCTCTCGTCGACCGGGTAGAAAGTCATTTTTCAACGTACTTCATGAATGTTCTGTTAGGAATGGTTGAGGACGATGAGGAGGATATCGAGGCGATACTGGCAGTAATGTCTCACGATGAACTCGAAGCCAGCGATGTCGAAACGTTCGTTTTACGACAAACCAAGCTTTTGCCGACACTGGAAGAAGTGCCTACTCGCTATCATGCTATGATGATCCGCGGGAAGCAGATTGCTCCTACGTGGTCCAACTGTCTCGCCTTCATTCGATCTGAGAACTTCGAGGGCGACACACTGATCGCCTTCTTTGCCGATGACAAAGTCCGTCACACTCTTCTGGAAGCTCCGGTGCCAGAAGCTAAAGAAGCATTCCCTCTTCGTAGGTTCCTCATCGATGCGGAGGGTCTAGCGGACTCCGTCTATCGTGAATATGTCCAGATACTTCCAAAAGAATTTAAGAGGTTCCCCGATGCTATTAGCGGCAGCAAGCGTCGAATAATTATTGAGGAGGGTCGCGTTACGTTCAATGTTGAGAATTTAGCCGCACTTGACGGCGAGATTGGTCTTCAGACGGTGTTCGTTGTTCAGAACATCGCTTGCTATCTTCGCGACCCCAGTTCGTATCCGATTGACGATGACTTCCGTGAGAGGTTGCTTGCCGCTGATATCTCGGACGACGAGAAGCGGGCTCTAATCGCTTTGATGGATTTGAGCGCTCTTCCCAGTCTTCCTAAGCGCGCTGGCATTATTGGTCCAATCCTCTTGCGGACAAATGGTGAGTTACCTTCACTCACGGCAGATATTGCCAAGGCGATCATCGTGAGCGCAGAGCCTGTGAGCACGCAAGTCCGGCTACTCAATCTCCTTCACAAAAGGCTAGACAAAAAAGAAGTTCGTGAGGTCTTGGGGCAGCTTCCCTACCCATACTCGAAAATCCAAACGGGGCATGCACGCCCCACTCTCAAGAGGACTGATGAAAACAGTGAACTTGTCAGGTGGTTGGATGAACGCGACATAATTTCGTCGGTAGGAAAGCCGTATTGGTCGAATGATATTAGGGTCTATCTCTATCGGTCATAAGTTGGTCGGCCATACCCATAATCCTCTCACGCTATGCTGCATAGGTTTTTCGAAGTTCAGAGAATGCATGTCCTAGCGCTGATGGCCGATCCACCATTCTAGGTTTTCAAGGCGATGGTCCGAACGCGCGAAATTTAGCGAGAACGGATATGAGCGGTTTCCCATGCGAATGTCGGCTCTAGGTCGTAAGTGACGGGTGAGGCGGCGCCAAGTTCTCCGAGAGCCATTTCCGTTGCTTGCGATTAGTGGTCTGCCAAGCTCATTGCGGCCGCCGGCCGCTTCGAGCGCTTTGAGGTCCTCAAGGATGGCGCGGCAATCCAGATCACTCGCATGTCTTCAGCGCCCAGCTTGCCGCAACGCGCGCACCTCGCGCGGGGCAGCACGTAGTCCCTTAGTGTCGATCGGTTGTCAGACCATTCGACTTCGGCGGTGTGCCCGCAGTAGCAGGTGATAGAGAGAACGAGCATTTCAGGCCGCGATCTCTTGAAGCCACTTCCACCCTTTAAACCGATCACCGGTCGCGCGGATGTGGCTATAGCGTTGCAGGCTTTGCCAGCTTCGATGGCCCGAGACGCTTGCGACCTGGGGGATGGTCCGGCCCATCTCGAATAGGCGACTCACTCCCTCATGTCGCAGGTCGTGGAAGCGCAGATCCTCGATGCCGAGCAATGCGCAGGCGCGTATGAAAGAGGCGGAAATGTTGTTGGCTCGGTAAGGGAAGATGGGTTGCTCATCTCCGGCCCTAGGCATGGTTTCGATGATCTGCAGGGCCTCGGCGGGGAGCTCGCACCAGACGTCATTGCCGATCTTCTCGCCCGGGTTCTTCATATCCTTGACCAAGACGCGGCTGTGGGCTGTGTCCAGGTCCTGCCAGCGGATCCGCACGATCTCGTCTTGCCGCCTGGTCGAGAATATCGCGAACGGAATGATCTTGTTCATGGGCATGTGGCCACGCGCGGCGCTGTCTTGGTAGTGGGTCAGGAGCTTGTCGAGTTCGTCCATAGTCGGCCGCCGGTCGCGCCGATTCGACTTTGAGATAAGCCCAAGGCGTTTGCAGACAATCAAAGCGTCGTTGATGGCGGCCGGGTCCAGATCAATCTGCCAGGCTGGGCGCGCCATGCGAAAGACTGGCGCGAGATGTGAGAGATAGTTGCCAACCGTCGATGCGGCGCGCTCTTCCCCAATCTCCTTCGCCAGTTCGACCAGGAGCTGACTAGTGATCTCTTCGCAGGGCATGCTGGCAATAGGCATTTCTTTAAGGCGCTGCAATACTTGGGCCTTGGAGCGGCCATAGGCCTTCTTGTGGTCGTCAATGTATTGGTCAATCGCATCGGCCAGCGTCTTCCGAGTTCCGCGTGCCGCCTCGATGCCGCCGGGAGCGCGTAGCTCCTTCTCCCTCCTGTCCATCCACGCCTTGGCGGTGGAACGCCTTGGGAACTGCCGTGATTCTCGGTAGGTAGCTTCGCCCTTGCGTTTGATAATGATTTGGGCCTTATAGGCCGTGCGGCCGTTGGCGAGCTTGCGTTCTGCGATAGTGCCCATTCAGTCCCATGATCTTTGGTATGCCTCGAGTATGAAGGTATGCCTTCGGGGCATAACATGGGTGGCGAAAGATCGGGAAAGCAAGAAAATAACGGCAAACCGAAGTGTGAAAGTAACCAGTCGTACAAGGTTTTACGGCCTTAAGTGTTTGAAAGTTGAGGTTTTACGCCTCAAGCGTGGGCGATTTGTTACCGGATTGCGGGCCACGAAAAACATTCCGCTAAAAGGTCAGGATGAAAGGCCCCTTTCGCTTGACCGCGTCTGGGGTTTTTTTGTTCGCGCCCGGGGGCACGGGCCAGGAGAAATGACATGAGCGATAACTGGAAAAAACGCACCAAGGCCGTTCACGGCGGGACCCGCCGCAGCCAGTACGGCGAGATGAGCGAAGCGATCTTCATGACGCAGGGCTTTGTCTACGACACCGCCGAAGCCGCCGAGGCGCGCTTTCAGCAGGTGGGCGACGACGAATTCATCTATGCCCGCTACGGCAACCCGACCGTCCGCATGTTCGAAGAGCGCATCGCGATGCTGGAAGGGGCGGAAGACGCCTTTGCCACCGCGTCGGGCATGGCGGCCGTCAACGGCGCGCTGACCTCGCTTCTGAAATCCGGCGATCACGTGGTCTCGGCCCGCGCGCTGTTCGGGTCCTGCCTCTACATCCTCGAGGACGTGCTCGGCCGCTTCGGGGTCCAAGTGACCTTCGTCGACGGCACCGACCTCGACCAGTGGAAGGCGGCGATCCGCCCGGACACCAAGGCGGTGTTCTTCGAGTCGGTCTCGAACCCGACGCTGGAAGTGGTCGACATCGCGGGCGTCTCTGATTTGGCCCATGCGGTCGGGGCCACCGTGATCGTGGACAACGTCTTTGCCACCCCGGTCTATTCCAACGCCATCGAACAGGGCGCCGACGTGGTCGTCTACTCGGCCACCAAGCACATCGACGGGCAGGGCCGGGCGCTGGGCGGCGTGGTGCTGGGCACTCGCGAATTCATCCGCAAGACGCTGGAGCCCTACCTCAAGCACACCGGCGCCTCGATGAGCCCGTTCAACGCATGGCTGATGCTGAAGGGCCTCGAGACGCTGAGCCTGCGGGTCAACGCCCAGACCAACTCGGCGGAACTGATCTCTCAGGCGCTCGAAGGGCACCCAGGGCTGAACAAGGTGCTCTACCCGACGCTGGACAGCCACCCGCAAAAGGCGCTCTGCCTGCGCCAGATGGGCCGTGGCGGCACCATGATCTCGCTCGACATCAAGGGCGGGCAGGCGGCGGCCTTCGCCTTCCTGAACGCGCTCGACGTTGTGCTGATCTCGAACAACCTCGGCGATGCCAAGTCGATCACCACTCACCCGGCGACGACGACGCACCAGCGCCTGTCGCCCGAGCAGAAGGTGACACTGGGGATCACCCCCGGCCTCGTGCGGATTTCCATCGGCATCGAGGACACCGACGACCTGCTGGCGGACCTGCGTCAGGCGCTCGACGCGGCGGCCGCGCTCTGATGGCCACGCCCTGCCGCAGGGGCATACCTGCGGCAGGATTCGGAATTGAGTATTCGGCGAAAGAAGATAGGGCGGGCGGAGTGATCCGGTCCCGCCCTTTCCGCGTAGTGATAATGTCATTGGAAACCGGGGGCGCAGGCCCTACATTAAGCCCGAGACGCGCGAGGAACATGCCATGAACATTCATACGCCCGCTTTGAACGGACAGCCGGACCGCGACGATGCGGCCGAGGCCCTGCGCGTGCTGCGCGCCTGGGCGGCGACGGCGAGCGACCTCGAGCTGAACCAGCTCGACCCGGCACTGGCGCGGCTGCTTCCGGGCCGGAGCCCGAGCAACTACCCGCCGCTGTCGCGCGACTATCCCGAGGATTTCAAGGTGGACGACGCCTACAAGGCGAGCCTGCCCGATCTGCAGAACGGCCCGTCGAGCCTGATCCGCGGCGCCAAGCAGCAGATCCAGCACGTGGGCATCTCGAACTTCCGCCTGCCGATCCGCTTCCACACCCGCGACGACGGTGACCTGACGCTCGAGACCTCGGTCACCGGCACGGTCAGCCTTGAGGCGGACAAGAAGGGCATCAACATGAGCCGGATCATGCGCAGCTTCTACGCGCATGCAGACCGGACCTTCAGCTTCGAGGTGATCGAGTCGGCGCTGGAGGACTACAAGAGCGACCTCGAGAGCTTCGACGCGCGCATCCAGATGCGGTTTTCCTTCCCGATGCGGGTGGAAAGCCTGCGCTCGGGCCTGTCCGGATACCAGTATTACGATATCACGCTGGAATTGGCCGAAACCGCCGGTGTGCGTCAGAAGATCATGCACCTGGATTACGTCTATTCCTCGACCTGTCCCTGTTCGCTGGAATTGTCGGAACATGCGCGCGCCTATCGCGGCCAATTGGCCACGCCGCATTCGCAACGCTCGGTCGCGCGTATTTCGGTCGAGGTGGATTGCGAAGCGCAGTGCCTCTGGTTCGAGGATCTGATCGAACTCTGCCGCCGCGCGGTGCCGACCGAGACGCAGGTCATGGTCAAGCGCGAGGACGAACAGGCCTTTGCCGAGCTGAACGCCGCCAACCCGATCTTCGTGGAGGATGCGGCGCGTCTGTTCTGCGAGCAACTTCAGGCGGATGCGCGGATCGGAGACTTCCGGATCGTGGCCAGCCACCAGGAAAGCCTGCACAGCCACGACGCGGTGTCGGTGCTGGTCGAGGGCGACACCTTCGCCTCCAACAGCCTCGACCCGCGGCTGTTCTCGACGCTGGTGCACGCGGGGTAACTGACCTCTTAAGATTGGAACTTTCATTTGCGGCCCAAGGGTCGCGAATGAATTCATGTTGCGTGCCTATTTTCGATCTGTTTTGTTGCTTTGTGCAGCAAAGGGAATTTCGACTTGGGAATTAAGATTCTTCGGCATGCGTTTGCCATGCTTTTCCACGATATCTGGACCACAATTCGCATCACCATAATTCCCTACCTGCTGTTGCTGTTGTGTCTCGCCGCGATGGGGTTTCTCCTGTTCCTCAATCCCATGGCCCGGGAAAGCGCCGGTTCAGTGATCCTGTTCGTGGTCCTCGCCGTCATCATCGCCACTCTTGTCGGCTCTTGGGTCGCTGTGTCCTGGCATCGCTATGGCCTGTTGAACGAACGCCCGGGCGCGCTTCTGCCAGTCTGGGACGGGGCCCTCGTCTGGCTCTATGTCAAGGCAGCGCTGCGGCTGATCCTGGTGAGCCTGATCGTGATCATTCTCCCGATCATGGTGCTGGCCGCTGGCGTCGCCTCTTCGGGGGGAACGCCCCAGTCAGTGGCGCTCTACCAGTACGTCATCGTCATCCCGGCGAGCTTCGTGCTCTACCGCGTGGCAGTCATCCTCCCGGCTGCCGCAATGAACAAGCCGCTCACCCTGCGCGATGCATGGCTTCGGACGCGGGGCAGCACGCTGGCGCTGGTGCCGTTCCTCGTACTGCAGTTCGTACTCAGTTTCGTTGCAGAAGGACTGGTCGCGCCGCCGGTGGCAAAGGCAAGCGTGCAGGTGCTCGTCGGCTATTTCAACCTGTTGATCGGCCTCTCCGTTCTGACCACGCTCTACGGCCACTTCATCGAGAAACGCGAGCTGCGCTAGGCGGCGCCACGGCAGGCCATTCTCCTGCTTGACAGGACGCCGGAGCCCCGCCAAGCCTTGCCCATGATGGACCTGCGCCCTGTCGGATATGTCATCGGCCTGCTGGCCGCTATTCTCGGCGCGACCATGTTCCTGCCGATGCTGGTCGACATTGCTCACGGCAATGGGCACTGGCGGGTGTTCCTGCACAGCGGAGTGCTGACGATCCTGATCGGCGGCGGGGTGGCGGTGAGCTGTTCCAACAGCGTTCAGTCCGGGCTGACCATCCAGCAGACCTTCCTTCTCACCACCGGTGTCTGGGCCGCGCTGCCGGTTTTCGGCGCTCTGCCCCTCATGCTGGGGGTGACCCAGCTCGATTTCACCGACGCCTATTTCGAGGCGATGTCGGGCCTGACCACCACCGGCTCCACCGTGATCACCGGGCTCGATTACCTGCCCAAGGGCATCCTGCTCTGGCGCGGTATCCTGCAATGGCTGGGCGGCATCGGCATCATCGTGGTCGCGATGGTCTTCCTGCCCGAGCTCCGGGTCGGGGGGATGCAGATCTTCCGCAGCGAAGCCTTTGATACCATGGGAAAGATCCTGCCCCGCGCGGCCTCGATCGCCAGCCAGATCTCGGGCATCTACCTGACCCTCACCATGACCTGCCTGCTGATCTACGCAGCACTCGGCATGAACATCTTCGACGCCACGGTCCATGCGCTCACCACGGTCTCGACCGGCGGATTCGCCAATTACGATTCCTCCTTCGCGATGTTCTCGGGGCCGATGGAATACGTGGCCTCGGTCTTCATGATCCTCGCCGCGCTGCCCTTCGTGCGCTACGTGCAGCTGATCAACGGACGCCCCAAGAGCCTGCTGGAAGACGTGCAGGTGCGCGGCTTTCTCATCACCATCGCGGTGCTGGTGGCGGTGATGACGGCCGTGCTGACCACCATCTTTCCCCACCACTGGGAAAAATCCCTGCGCGAGGCGCTGTTCAACATCACTTCGATCATCTCGGGCACCGGCTATGCCAGCGTCGACTACATGGGCTGGGGCCCGTTCCTGATCTCGCTGTTCTTCTTCATCGGCCTGATCGGGGGCTGCGCAGGCTCCACCGCCTGCTCGGTCAAGATCTTCCGCTACCAGCTGCTCTTCGCCTCCATCAAGGTTCAGATGCAGCGCATCCGCCGCCCGCATGGCGTGTTCATACCGCGCTACGCCGGCCGCCCCGTGGATGCCGAGACCATGAGCTCGGTGATCTCGTTCTTCGTCTTCTTCGTCGTCAGCCTCGGCGCCTTTTCATGGGCGCTGGCGCTGACCGGGCTCGACATGACCACCGCGGTCTCGGGCGCGGCAACGGCGATTGCCAACATCGGCCCGGGCCTGGGCGACATCATCGGGCCCGCGGGCAACTTCAGCACGCTGAACGACAGCGCCAAGTGGATCCTGTCGGCGGCGATGCTGGTCGGACGGCTGGAGGTGCTGGCCGTCTACGTCATCTTTACACTATCGTTCTGGAGAGCCTGACAATGCCGGCGACCAAGCAGAAACGCCCCTTGGGCGTTCAGATTTCCCATATGCTCAAGGACCGTGGGGTCGACGTGATCTTTGGCATTCCCGGCGTGCACAATCAGGAAATGTACCGCGGGATCGAAGAGGCCGGCATCACCCATGTCCTCGCGCGACACGAGCAGGGGGCGGGCTTCATGGCCGACGGCTATGCGCGTGCCACCGGGCGGCCCGGCGTGGCCTACGTGATCACCGGCCCGGGGCTCTGCAACATCATGACCCCGATGGGGCAGGCCTACTCCGATTCCGTGCCGCTGCTGGTGATCTCCTCCTGTCTGGACGAGACTTCGGCCCGGCGCGGCCAGCTGCACCAGATGCGCGATCAGCGGCTGGCCGGGGCGACAGTCTGCGACTGGTCCGAAGAGGTCAGGACCGCCGATGCCGCCTACCGGATGATCGACCGGGCGCTGGTGGAGTTCGCGACCGAGCGGCGGCGGCCCAAGCATCTCTCGGTGACCATCTCGGCGCTGGAGGGCGAGGCAGAGGCATTTGCACCGGGGCAGGGCGATGTCCCCGCCACCAGCGCGGCCCCCTCCGCCGGGCTTGCCGCCATCGACGCGGTCGCGCGGCAGCTGTCGCAGGCGCAGCGCCCGCTGTTGGTTTTCGGCGGCGGTGCGGTCCACGCGGCAGAGGCCGCCCGCGCGGTGCTGGCCTCGCTCGGCGCGGCATCCTTCGCCACCTATGCCGGGCGCGGCATCGTCGCGCCGGAGGATCCGCTCTACCTCGGCTCCTATCTCGCGCGCCCGGGCAGCGCCGAGGTCTTCGCCTCGGCCGACTGCCTGCTGTTCGTGGGCACCGACCTGGCCGAGGTCGACCTCTGGCGCACCGATCCGGGGCACGGCGCACCCGCGATCATCGTCAATACCGACCCGGAGGTGCTGGCCGATGGCCGCACCGGCGACACCCGGCTGCGCATGGACGCGGGCGATTTCCTCGCGGCGCTGGCGGACCGGCTGGAGGGCGCGACCGCATCCAGCTGGACAGGGGCCGAGGTTGCCGACCTGCGACGGGCGTGGAAGGGCGAGGTGTCCGCCGAGTATCCGGGCATCGTCCCGGTCTGCGAGGCCCTGAAGGCCGCGCTGCCCGAGGGTGCGATGGTCTATTCCGACATGACCCAGATCGCCTATACCGCAACCGAGGTCTGGGACATGGACCGCCCCGGCCACTGGCACCATCCCTACGGCTTTGGCACCCTCGGCTATGCCCTGCCTGCCGGGATCGGCGGCGCGGTGGCGCGGCCCGGTCAGCCGACCGTGGTGATCGCCGGGGACTACGGTTTCCAGTACACCATTCAGGAACTGGCGGTCGCGGTCGAGCTAGGGCTGACCCTGCCGATCATCCTCTGGGACAACGACAAGCTGAAGCAGATCGAGGACAGCATGGTGCGGGCCCAGATCGCGCCCAACGCGGTGACCCAGAAGAACCCCGACTTCGCCAAGCTGGCCGAAGCCTATGGCGCGGGTTACGCGCAGCCCGCCTCGCTGGACGAGATCGGACCGGTGCTGGCAGAGGCGCTGACCGCGGGGCGGCCCACGATCATCCGGCTGACGCCCGCCATCACCGCCTGACCGCTCCGCTCGAACGCGAACGCCCCGGACCGGGTCCGGGGCGCGTCGATCGGTGCGAAAGGATGGCCTCAGTAGGCGTCCGAAAAGCCCTTCTCGACGAGATAGGCGTCGCACTTGCGGTGCGCGGTGTTGATGATCAGGTACCAGACGGTTTCGCCCGGACGCCCGGCGCGGGAATATTCACAGCGGTTCGGCGCGGTCCACCACTGGCCCTTGTAGCCCGGCGGCGGCAACAGGTCGGAACTGCCCATCTTCAGCTTGCCCGAACTGGCGCGGCCGAATTTCTTGGACAGGTCGGCAGAGGCGGGAACGGCAGTCATGGCAGTGACGACCAGTGCCGCAGCGAGTGTCTTCAGCATTCGTTGTTCTCCTGATACGTGGCCCCACCATGTGGGCCCCCAAGTGAAGTCGCAGACAGTGACCGGAGATGCGTTGGCAGCGCAGAGGAGGACCGGTTCACGACCCTGAAATTGCGCGCCAAACTGGGCAAAATTGTGCGTATCGCTGGACTTTGTCTTGAACTGCCGCGCGGGACTGCTGGCATTCTTCGTCCCAAGGCTGCATTCTGTTCATAATTCTGACCCAAACCCGGAAGCCCGCGATGGCCGTGGCAAGACGCAAAGTCGAAACGCCGGTCGGCGCCCTCGTCCTCACCGCCGAGGACGACGCGATCGTGCGCGTGACATGGGACGACGTGACGGCGCAGGACGACACCCCGCTGCTGCGCCGGGCCGAGGAACAGCTGGCGGCCTATTTCGCCGGGGATCTCACGCGCTTCGACCTGTCCTTGCGCGTGCGCGGCTCGGACTTCCAGCGCGCGGTCTGCGACGCCATGCTGGCAATCCCCTTCGGCGAGACGCTGACCTATGGCGATATCGCCGCCCGCCTCGACGCTCAGCCACAGGCGGTCGGGCAGGCCTGCGGCGGCAACCCGATCCCGGTGATCATCCCCTGCCATCGGGTGCTTTCGGCCACCGGGCTCGGCGGCTTCTCGGCGCGCGGCGGGGTCGAAACCAAGGTCGCCCTGCTGCGGCACGAAGGGGCGGCGGGCCTGCTGATCTGACCCGCCGGGCATGACACAGATCAAGGTGTGTCCGGGCGGGAGGGCCTAGCGATACCACGTCAGAGGGAGGAACCAGCGACATGTCCAACAGCAAAGACCGCGCCGCCACCAAGCAGGCGATCCGGGCCAGCCTTCTCGCGCTCGAAGAGGCCGAACTCGCCACCGCGCAGGAACACTACCGCGCCTTCCTCGATGATGCCGCGCTCGGCGGACGCGAGGGGCACGACAATTCGGACATCGCGGAATCGCGCGAGAACGCCGATCTCGCCGCTGCCTTCGACGGCCCGGTCCAGACCCATCAGGCCCGCGTCGACGCCATCGAGGGGCTCGATTTCTCGCCCGCCGACACCGTGCGCCCCGGGGCGGTGGTTGTTCTGGATGGCCGTCACTTCGTCGTCGCGGTGCCGACGACGCGCTTTACCTGCGAAGGGACCGAGTACATGGGCATCTCGACCCAGAGCCCGATCTACCTCGCGCTCGAAGGGCTGGCGAAGGGCGACAAGATCAACCGCGCGGGCCGCGCCCTGACCATCGAAGAGGTGTTCTGAGGGGGCCTCAGCCGGGGTCCCGCATCGGGATCAGCATCTGCGCGATCCCGGCGAAGATCAGGTAGATCGAGGTGACCACGAGGCCCCAGTGCGCCCAGCTCTCGGGGTGGAAATCCACCCAGGCCGCCCAGCCCGCGAAAAAGGTCCAGGCAATCGCCATCGGCAGGCTCACCACGCGCCAGCGCTCGGTCCGCACCGGGTGGATGAACTTCCACGGCAGGAACATGGCCACGGCCAGCACGGTGACCAGCACAAGGATGATCCAGAAGTTCGGCTTCAGCGCGAAGACGACCAGCACCACCATGTTCCAGCAGCCGGGAAAGCCCGAGAACGAGTTGTCGAGCGTCTTCATCCGCGTGTCGCAGAAGTAGACCGCGCTGGCAAAGGTGATCACGATGATCGCGACCCAGCCGGTCCATCCGTCCATCAGCCCCGATTTGAACAGGGCAAAGGCGGGAATGAAGACGTAGGTCAGGTAGTCGATGATCAGGTCGAGCAGCACACCGTCGAACTGCGGCGCATTGGTCTTGACGTGGTAGTGCCGCGCCAGCGGGCCGTCGAGCCCGTCCACGAAGAAGGCGACCACCAGCCAAAGGAACATCAGATCCCACTTGGCATCGGCGGCGGCGAGCATCGCCAGCATGGCAAAGACGGCGCCGGTGGCGGTGAACAGGTGAACGCAAATGGCTTTGAACTGTGGGCTCATGCGCCAGACATGCCGGAAGAGCGCCCGCGATGCAAAGAGATTTCCGGTGCGCCGCCGGATTGCCTGGGCAGCGTGGCCGCGCCGCGACCGGCCGGGAGGGCGCGCCGCGCCGGGATCATGCGGCCTTCAGCCTCGCCACGTCCTTGACCATGCGCGTGACCTCCTTCACGTCCTTCTTCATCTCCTTGACCACCTTCTTCAGCAGCGTCTGCACCTTCTTCACCACCGCGTTTATCCCGGTCAGCTTGGCGATCCAGCGAAAGGCGACCTGCAGCACCGCCTTGAAGGTGTTGAACACCGCGACCATCTTGCCGATCACATCGAGGTGCGCCACGAAGGCGACGATGGTCGAGAAGATCTTGCGCAGCAGGTTCAGGAACTTGAGCATCAGCGATTTCAGCGCGCCCGCGATCCGGCTGGGATCGGTGGCCTTGCGGATCATGTCGAGCATCTTGCGCAGGAACTTCAGCGCCTGCTTGAGGTCCGTCCTGAGGAAATCCAGCGCCTCCACCACGTATTCGCCGCTCTGGATCACCGCATCCACCGCCGCCTTGCCTACGGTCACGGCGATCTGCTTGGCCGCGCCGACCAGTTCCTTGACGACAGTCTTCAGCGGCGCGAGCAGCGAATTCAGCTTCTTCAGCAGAACCTTCAGGTAATCGGTCAGCCGCGTCTGCAGCGGCTCGAGCTTCTCGGTGATCGGGGCAAGCGGGTCATTGGTCTGTGCCATCGGAAATGTCCTCGTTAAAACGCATCGGCGCGACCGCGAAAAATACTGCGGTGCCGCAATGGCCGCGAGTCTGCGGCCAACGGGGATTCAGATCAAGAAAAACCCGGTCAGGCGCGCGGGTGGGCGCGGTCGTAGACTTCCATCAGCCGTGCGGTGTCGACGCTGGTATAGGCCTGCGTGGTCGAGAGCGAGGCATGCCCCAGCAATTCCTGGATCGCCCGCAGGTCACCGCCCGCCGCAAGCAGGTGGGTGGCAAAGGAATGACGCAGCGCATGGGGCGTCGCCGTGGCGGGCAGGCCCAGCTGCATCCGCGTCTTCGCCATGACGCCCTGGATCAGTCGCGGCGACAGGGCGCCGCCGCGCACGCCGCGAAACAGCGGCTCCCCCGCGGCAAGGTCATAGGGGCAGAGGTCGCGGTAGCGCTCCACCGCCGCCCGCGCCGCCGGGATCACCGGCACCACCCGTTCCTTGCCGCCCTTGCCGGTGATGCGCAGGGTGGCGGGCAGGGGGGCTTCGGCCCCGGTCAGCCCCAGCGCTTCCGAAATACGCAGGCCACAGCCATATAGAACCGTCACTACCGCCACGTCGCGCGCCGCCACCCAGGGCGTCTCGTGCTGCAGTTCGACGGTTTCAAGCAGCGTCTTCGCGGCATCTTCGGCCAGCGGGCGGGGCAGCTTCTTCTGGAACTTCGGGGCCCGGGTCGACAGCACGGCGGTCGGCTCGAAGCCCTCGCGCTCGGCCAGCCAGCGGTAAAAGCTCTTCACCGCCGAAAGCTTGCGCGCCAGTGAACGCGGGCCAACCCCGTCCCCGCGCAGCCGCGCCATCCAGGACCGCATGTCGGCGACGCCGATCCGTTCCAGCGCGCCCAGCCCCTGCGGAGATCCCTGGTGCAGCGTCATGAAGGCGAGGAAATCGGTCACGTCACCGCGATAGGCGGTGATGGTGTTCTCGGCCGCGCCCTCCAGCGCGCGTCGCGTGTCCAGCCAGTGGGCCAGCGCGTCGCGGCAGGCGGGCGAGACCAGGCTCACGAGAGCCAGTGGCGCATCGTGCGTTCGAATACGCCGGCAAAGAACGAGAGGAGGTCGGTGCCCTGGTTGGGCGCGAAGTGATGCGGATCTTCCGAGCCCATCACCAGCATGCCGGGCAGGCGGCCCTTGCCGAAGTCGAGCTTGAGACAGGCCTCTGAGCGGATCCAGTCCGCCGCCGGCCCGTAGACCGTGCTCGACGCCTGCTGCAACTGGCGCAGGGTCACCTGCCGCGGCAGCCCCATGCGCCCGTTCAGCAGGTATTCGTCGATGAACCCGGGCTCGGCAACCGCCAGCACCGTGTGCAGGCGCCGCACCACGGGGTCTTCCTCGTCCTCGGCCGATTCCAGCACCAGAACGATCTTGTCGACCTGCAGGATGTCCGCAACCTCGCCGCCAAGGTCGCGCAGGAAGGTCTCGAATTCCTCCGGGTCCAGCATCCGCAGGATCGCCCGGTGCACCTGGTTGGTGCCAGCGAGGTTCTCGTAGGCGGCGGCGATGACCGAGCGGTGGGTGTCCTCCAACCGGTCGAGACGCGATTCGAGCCGGTCCATCGCGATGCCGCGCAGGTCCACGATATTGCCGCCCATCGAGCGCTCGTTGGCTGCGATCAACGCATGCATCACGTCCTTGTCGTCAAGGATCGCGTCGGGCTTCGACAGGATGGCGTCGCGGATCGCCTCTTCCAGTTCCGGGCTGCTGCTCATGGGCCTCGTATCGTTCCTTCAGACGGTGTCTGCGGGGCAGGGCCTCTGCGGGCCCCTTGTTGCGAAGGGTGTACCCAGCAAGGCCCCTTCGGGTCAACGCCTACCTGCCGCGGGGGGCCTCCGTGGGCGGGGAATGGCCCTGCCGTCACACATTGGCGCCGCGCATGCCCCCGGAAACGGCGGGAGACAGGTTACATCTGGCGTCCCCCCACTTTTCCACTAGGGTCGCGCGCGTGTTGAACGTGATAATCTTTCTTGCCGTAATGGCCACCGGCGGGCTGCTCATGATGCCCCGCCTGGCGCAATCTCCCTCATGGCGTGCGATGATGACGCCGCTTGCCTCGATTATCGGCAGCGGCTTCCTGATCCTCGGCCCGGTGCTCAACGCGCTCTACGGCGCCTGGGCGCCGCTGATCATGGGCCTGCTCTGCCTCGTCGCGTGGGCCTTCGGAGCCGCCGTACGCTACAACATTGCCGACCGGGCCGACGATCGCCCCGAGGGCTCGCTCGAGGTCCGCCTTGACGGCGCCTCCTCCTGGGCGCTCGCCTTCGCCTATGCCATCGCGGTCGCCTACTATCTCAATCTTTTCGGTGCCTTCGCGGTCGATCTTACACCCTGGAACGACACCTTCCATGCGCGGCTCGTCACCTCTGCGGTCTTCGTTCTGATCCTTTCCGTCGGCTGGACCCGGGGCTTCTCGGCGCTCGAGGGCATGGAAATGATCTCCGTCGGCATCAAGCTCTCGATCATCGCGGGACTGCTGGTGGGGCTGGCCTGGTTCTTTGCTGGCAAGGCCGCGAACCACGAGCTGGTCATCAACCCGGTCGGTGTGGGCCTCTGGCAGGGCATCGCACTGGGGTTCGGCCTGATCGTGACGGTCCAGGGCTTCGAGACTTCGCGCTACCTCGGTGCCAACTATGACGCGCGCACCCGTATCACCTCGATGCGCTGGGCCCAGATGCTCTCGGCCGCGATCTACATGGTCTACATCGGCCTGATCAGCTACGTGTTCGACCACCAGAGCACCCAGGTCGACGAGGCCGGCATCATCGAGATGACCCGCGTGGTCGCCCCCATCCTGCCCATCATTCTTGTCGCTGCGGCCCTCGCGGCCCAGTTCAGCGCCGCCGTGGCGGACACCAGCGGGGCCGGCGGGCTGATCGCGGAACTGACAGCGCAGAAACTGAAACCGGCACGCGCCTACGGCCTGCTGGTCGCTGCAGGACTGCTGATGACCTGGACCCTCGATGTCTTCGAGATCATTAGCTACGCCTCGCGCGCCTTCGCGCTCTACTACGCCCTGCAGTCCGGGGTGGCGGCCTCCGCTGCGCATCGTGCGGGCCAGCGGGGGCGCGCCCTCCGCTTTGCGCTGCTTGCCCTCTTCGGCCTCGTCATCGTGATCTGCGGCACGCCGGTCGAGTAACTCCGGCGCTGTACGGGCCCGGCAACCTGTGTCCGGATATTTAAGAACCCAAAGAAGCCCAGGCGCGCGCCCTGCTTCTTTGGGTTCCAAGTATCCCGGGGGAGTCGCCGTCAGGCGACGGGGGCAGCGCCCCCTTCAGCCGCTCAGAGGATCTTCTGACCGGTCTTCGCCCAATCCGCCATGAAGGCGTCGAGGCCCTTGTCGGTCAGGACATGGTTCACCATCGCCTTGATCACGTTCGGCGGCGCGGTGGCCACGTCGGCGCCGATCTTGGCGCATTCGCTCATGTGGTTGGCCGAGCGGATCGAGGCGGCGAGGATGTTGGTCTCGAAGCCGTAGTTGTCGTAGATCTGGCGGATGTCCGCGATCAGTTCCAGACCGTCGAGGTTGATGTCGTCGAGACGCCCGATGAAGGGAGAGATGAAGGTCGCCCCGGCCTTGGCGGCCAGCAGTGCCTGGTTGGCGGAGAAGCACAGGGTCACGTTGACCATGCGGCCCTCGTCCGAGAGCGTCTTGCAGGCCTTCAGCCCGGCCCAGGTCAGCGGCACCTTGATCGCGATGTTGTCGGCGATCTTGGCCAGTTCGCGGCCCTCGGCGATCATGCCTTCGGCGTCGAGCGCGACGGTCTCGGCCGAGACCGGGCCGTCGACCATGTCGCAGATTTCCTTGGTCACTTCCTTGATGTCACGACCGGATTTCATGATCAGCGAGGGGTTGGTGGTGACGCCGTCGACCATGCCGAGCTCGTGCAGCTCGCGAATGGCGTCGACGTCGGCGGTGTCTACGAAGAATTTCATCAGGGCCTCCTATCGGGTGTGGCGCTTGCGGTCGCGTCCCTGTTAGCGCATGACCCGCCCGGGTGAAAGCGGAACCGGACGGCGCGGCGCTCCGGCGCGCCGCTTGCAATGGGCGCGAAAGCGTGGTTCGACCGTCGCATGATCCAGCTTCCCGTCTTCCTTCCCTCCGGGGGTCCGGCGTGAGCGAGCCCGGCTTCTTCGAAGAGGGCGCGCTGGTCGGGGTCCTGACCACGCAGCCGCTGGACCGGGCGCTGGATTACCGCGCGCCGGAAGGGGGCTGTTTCGCCGGGGCCTTCGTCGAGGTGCCGCTGGGCCCGCGCCGGGTGCTGGGCGTGGTCTGGGGGCCGGGGCGGGGCGATTTCGACCTGTCGAAGATCCGCGCGGTGTCGCGTGTCCTCGATACGCCGCCGATGCGCGAGGAGATGCGCGACTTTCTTCGCCGCGCCGCCGATTACACGCTGACGCCGATGCCGGCCATGCTGCGCCTCGCCACACGTGCGCCGGGGCTCGGGGATCCGCCGTCGATGCGCAAGGTCTACCGGCTTGGCAGCGCCGAGCCCGACCGCATGACCGATGCCCGTACCCGGGTGCTGGAGGTGCTGCGCGACTACGGCGGCCTGTCCTTCACGCTGGGCGAACTGGCCGAGATGGCGGGGGTCACCACCTCGGTGGTCAAGGGGCTGGTCAAGCAGGGCGCGGTCCGCGAAGAGGACAGCCCGCGCGACCTGCCGTTCCCGGTGCTCGACCCGGCGCTTCCGGGCAAGGCGCTGACCGGGGACCAGGAGGCGGCGGCAGAGCAGCTGCGCGGGGCCATCCGCACCGGGCGCTACGGCACCACGCTGCTCAAGGGGGTCACCGGTTCGGGCAAGACCGAGGTCTATCTCGAGGCGGTCGCCGAGACGCTGAAGCAGGGACGGCAGGCGCTGGTGCTGCTCCCCGAGATCGCGCTGACCGCCGAATTCCTGACCCGGGTCGAGGCCCGCTTTGGCGCGCGCCCGGCCGAGTGGCATTCCGGCGCGACGATGACCGAGCGGCGGCGCATCTGGAAGATGGTCGGCGAGGGCGGCGCGCAGCTGGTGGTCGGGGCGCGTTCGGCGCTGTTCCTGCCGTTCCGGGACCTCGGGCTGATTATCGTCGACGAGGAGCACGACACCTCCTACAAGCAGGAGGACGGGGTTCTCTACAATGCGCGGGACATGGCAGTTCTGCGGGCCTCGATCCTCGGCGCGCAGGTGGTGCTGGCCTCGGCCACTCCCTCGCTCGAGAGCTGGGCCAATGCAGAGGCGGGCAAGTATGCCCGCATCGACCTGACCGCGCGGTTCGGCGCGGCGGTGCTGCCCGACATGCGCGCGGTGGACATGCGCGCCGAAGACTTGCTGCCGGGCCACTGGATCTCGCCGACCCTGCGCAAGGGCATGGCCGAACGGCTGGAGCGCGGCGAGCAGTCGCTGCTGTTCATCAACCGGCGCGGCTATGCGCCGGTCACCCTCTGCCGCGCCTGCGGCCAGCAGATCGGCTGCGATCACTGCGACGCGCGCATGGTAGAACACCGGTTTCTCAAGAGGCTGATGTGCCACCAGTGCGGCGAGACCAAGCCGATCCCGACCGAGTGCCCCGCCTGCGGCGTGGAGGGCAAGCTGGCCCCGGTCGGCCCCGGCATCGAGCGACTGGCCGAAGAGGCGGCGGCGCTGTTCCCGGAGGCGCGGATCGCGGCGCTGAGTTCGGACATGTTCGGCTCGGCGCGCGCGCTGAAGGCCGAGATCGAGAAGATTGCCACCGGAGAGGCCGACATCATCCTCGGCACCCAGCTGGTCGCCAAGGGGCACAACTTTCCGCTGCTGACGCTGGTTGGGGTGATCGACGCCGACCTTGGGCTGCAGGGCTCGGACCTGCGCGCCGCCGAGCGCACCTTCCAGCTGATGCGGCAGGTCGCGGGGCGGGCGGGGCGCTCGGAACGGCGCGGCGAGGCGCTGCTGCAGACCTATCAGCCCGAGCATCCGGTGATTCACGCCATCCTCTCGGGCGACGAGGCCGGGTTCTGGGGGGCCGAGGCCCGCGCGAGGGAGGCCGCCGGGGTGCCGCCCTACGGCCGCATGGCGGGCATCATCCTCTCCGGTCCCGACGTGGCGCAGGTCTTCGACCTCGGCAACTGGCTGGCCCGCAACGATGCGGCCCTGCGCCGGATCGGGGCGCAGGTCTTTGGGCCGGCGCCCGCGCCGATTGCCCGGGTGCGGGGGCGTCACCGGGTCCGGCTGCTGGTCAAGGCGGCCAAGGGCGCGCCGCTGCAGGACGCGCTGACCCGCTGGATCGCGCCGGTCCGGCTGAAGGGCGAGCTGCGGCTGGCCGTCGATATCGACCCGCAGACCTTCTACTGAGCGCCGCGCCGCCGCCGCTTGGTCCGAAAGCGACCAACTAAGGGGCCGTCCGGGGCGATTTCGGCTCGCCATGACGACCATCGCCCCGCTAGCCTGCGGGGCATGACCCGTCACGCCCGCCCCAGCCCCGCACCGATCCCTGCCGGAGACCGCCGTTGAGCGCGAACACGCCCCACCCGGAGCTGCGCGGGCGGTTCCTGACCGGCTCCACCATGAGCCACGTGGTCCGCATGACGATGGCCGGGGCCACCGGCATCACCTTCGTCTTCGTCGTGGATGCGGCCAACCTCTTCTGGATCTCGCAGCTGGGCGACCCCCGGCTGGTGGCTGCGGCGGGGTTCGCCTTTGCCATCCAGTTCTTCTCGGTCTCCATCGGGATCGGCCTGATGATCGCCGCAGTGGCGCTGATCTCGCGCGCGGTGGGCGAGGGCGGGCACGAGGCCGCGCGCCACAATGCGACGGCCTCGATGCTGCTGGCCGGGGGCGCGCAGGCGCTGGTGGCCCTGGCGGTCTTCTGCCTGCGCGATCAGCTGGTCGCCCTGACCGGCGCCACGGGGGAAACGGCGGCTCTGGCCTCGCGCTATCTCGCGATCTCGGTGCCGTCCATCGTCTTCATGGCGCTCGGCATGGCGGCAAACGGTGCGCTGCGCGCGCATGGCGAGGCGCGCCAGTCGATGTTCGTGACGCTTTTCCCCGGTCTGGTGACGATGATCGTCGACCCGGTGATGATCTACGGGCTGGGCTGGGGCCTCGACGGGGCCGCCATCGGCGTGGCGCTGTCGCGCATCCTCATGATGTCGGCGGGGTTCTACTTTGCCGTCCGTATCCATGACCTGCTGGCGCGACCCGCCATCGCCGATCTCAGGCGCATCGCCTGGCCCTTCGCACTGATCGCGGGCCCGGCGATCCTGACGCAAATGGCCACCCCGGCGGGCAACTACCTGATGACCCGCATCATGGCGGGGTTCGGCGACGACGCAGTGGCGGGCTGGGCCGTGGTGGGGCGGCTGACGGTGGTGGCCTTCGGAGGGATCATGTCGCTCTCGGGCGCGATCGGCGGCATCTTCGGCCAGAACTACGGGGCCCGGCGGTTCGACCGGCTGACCAGCACCTACCGCGATGCCATCCTCTTCGGCTTCGTCTACACGCTGGTGGCATGGCTGATCATCATTCTTGCCAGCCCGCTGGTGATCCGCGGGTTCGGCCTGACGCCCGAGGCGGCGGAGGTGGTGCAGGCCTTTGCCTATGTCGGGGCAGGGGGATTCGTATTCGGCGCCGCGCTCTTCGTCAGCAACGCCGCCTTCAACGCGCTCGGCCGGGCGCTGCGGTCGACCTTCGTCAACTGGATGCGCGACGGGGTGGTGACCCTGCCGCTGGCACTGCTGCTGGCCGCGTGGTTCGGCGCACAGGGGGTGATCTATGCCCAGGCGGTCGCCAGCCTCGTCGTGGGCTCGCTGGCGGGGTGGTGGGGCTGGCATTTCGTGCGGAGCCTGCATCGCAAGCAGCTTCCACCGCTTGATCTCCCGCCGCCACGTCCCTATGCCAACCCCGACAGGTTCCGGAGACGCTGATGCCCACTTTTACCGCCCTTACCACCTTGACCGGCAAACCCCAGGCCCAGGCGCTGGGCGAGGCGATGGAACGTCTCGAACCGGAGCCGTCCGGGGTCGGCATCTTCGAGATCGAAGACGATTCCGGCCTCTGGGAGGTCGGCGGCTATTTCACCGAGGCCCCCGACGAGGCGGCGCTGGCGCTGCTGGCGGCAGCCTTCGGGGCCAAGCCCTTCGTGATCTCGGAACTGCCGGAAACCGATTGGGTCGCCCATGTGCGGCGCGAACTGGCACCGGTCGTGGCCGGGCGTTTCTTCGTCTACGGCAGCCATGACTCCGACAAGGTCCCGGCGGATTCCGTGCCGCTGCTGATCGAGGCCGCGATGGCCTTCGGGACCGGCCACCACGGCACCACGCTGGGGTGCCTGCGCGCGCTCGACCGTCTGGCCGAGGGCGGCTTCGAAGCCGAGCGCGTCGCCGATATCGGCTGCGGCACCGCTGTTCTTGCGATGGCGGCGGCCTGTCTCTGGCCCGACCGCACCATGCTGGCGAGCGATATCGACGAGGTCGCGGTGGACGTGGCCCGCGCGAACCTCGAAGCAAACGACATGGCGGGTCAGGTCACCTGCCTGCAGGCGGCGGGCTTTGCGCATGACGCCCTGCGCGGCTCGGCGCCCTACGATCTGATCTTCGCCAACATCCTCAAGGGTCCGCTGGTCGCCCTCGCACCCGACGTCGCAGAACACCTGCGGCCGGGCGGCTACGCGATTCTCTCGGGGATCCTGTCGGATCAGGCCGAGGCCGTGCGCGAGGTTTATTCCCGGAACGGGATCAATCCCGAGCACAGCGAGCAGATTGGCGACTGGGTGACCCTGACGATGAAGAAATCGGCCTGAAAACCCGCCCGAATCCGGCGTGCCGGTTGCGCTGCCCGAGTTTCGCCGCATTCTTGACCTAGAAAACGGGCCTCACGGGTGGGGCCGGAACCTGGGGAAAGCCGTCGTGTCGGGCCGTGAGGACTTTGAAAACCGGATGAAGCGCCTTGTGGCGAAACACACCGCCATGTCGCGCGGTTATACCGCGCGCCTTCGTCCTGACGGGCTGATCGTCGCAGAGCCCTGTCGCCCCCCGTCGCCGGTGCGCGGACGGTCGCTGCTCGTGGTCCTGATGGCCTTCCTGATGTTTAAGGGAATCCTGATCGCCAGCCTTGGCGGGCCGTCCTACGATGCAAGGGTTCATGAACTCTGGGGCGGTAATGTCGCCGAGAAGGCAGGGGCCGTCATAATGTTCCCCGATCCGGTGTCGCGCATGGTTTCAGCTGCGATCGGACCGTTCGGCCGCTGATCCGGGAACAGCAACAGCCAGAAAAGAAAAAGCGCCGCGTGATCAGCTCACGAGGCGCTTTTTTTTGAAAGCCGGCGAATTAATCGCCGGGCTTTCAGAAGACACGCTTGCTTTCTGCGACGAGGTCGATGTCGCCACGAACGAGACCGATGTCTTCCAGTTCACGGTCGGTCAGGCTCAGCAGGGCGTTCCGGGTCACGCGGGCGTCATTCCAGTCGACGATCGCGGCATAGACGTTTGCGAGACGTGCGCCGATACGGCCGGCAAAGCTCTGCAGGCCATCGTGGGAGCGGTTGATGTAATATGCAGCCATATCCTTATCCTCTTGTAGGGTTGCACGATGTTGTTTCGATGAGCGGCAGATAGGGGGGCTTCTGCACTGCGGCAAGATACAAAAACCGCATAAGAAACATGCAAAACTCGCATGGCTTGTGCGATGTGTGGTCAGTTTGAGAAAAATGCGTAAAATCGACACTTTGCGGGTCGTTTTCTGTCGAATCTCATGGCGATCCATTGCAGCGGGTCGCGTCCTGACATCGAGGAGTCGTTTTTGGCTCTGGCCGCAAAACGCTTGGCCTATGTTCGCGTTTCGTGCTACTGCGTCAGAAAAGCAACAAAACGGCATGAGACCGGGCGGTATATGCGTATTCTGGGCATCGATCCGGGGTTGAGAACCACGGGATGGGGCGTAATCGACTCGCATGGGTCGCGTCTGACCCATGTCGCGAACGGTCTCTGCACCTCCAGCGGCGACGACGATCTGGGTCAGAGGCTGCTGGCGCTCTACCGTCAGCTCTGCGATGTGGTGGCGAAATACGCCCCCGACACTGCCGCCGTGGAACAGACCTTCGTCAACAAGGACGGCGCCGGTACACTGAAACTGGGCCAGGCCCGTGGCATCGCCATGCTGGTGCCCGCGCAGGCGGGGCTGAGCGTCGGGGAATACGCGCCGAACCGGGTCAAGAAGACGGTGGTCGGCGTGGGCCATGCCGACAAGAACCAGATCCAGCACATGGTGAAACTGCAATTGCCGGGCTGCAACTTTGCCGGGCCCGACGCGGCGGATGCTCTGGCCATCGCGATCTGCCACGCCTACTACGGCGGACGCGGAGAAACCCGCCTGAGAGAGGTCGGCACATGATCGGACGTTTGCGGGGCAGGCTCGACTACCGGGCGCTCGATCACGTGCTGATCGACGTGGGCGGGGTGGGCTACATCGTTCACTGTTCCGAACGCACCATGGCCGCGCTGCCGGGTCCGGGAGAGGCGGTGTCGCTCTATACCGACCTGCTGGTGCGCGAAGACCTGATGCAGCTCTTCGGCTTCGCCTCGCTGGTCGAGAAGGAATGGTATCGCCTCCTGACCGGGGTGCAGGGGGTCGGCGCCAAGGGCGCGCTCGCGATCCTCTCGGCGCTTGGTCCCGATGGCGTCAGCCGCGCCATCGCGCTCGGCGACTGGAACACGGTCAAGGCCGCCAAGGGCGTCGGCCCCAAGCTCGCACAGCGCATCGTTTTGGACCTGAAGGACAAGGCCCCCACCGTCATGGCGATGGGCGCGACCACCCGCGGCGGCGATGACCTCGTCGAGGTGCTGGAAGACATCGAGGCGCCCGCGCCCGCAAGGGCGCCCCGGGCCCCGGCGAAAAAGACCAACGCGGCGGCGCAGGCCGATGCGCTCTCGGCGCTGGCCAATCTCGGCTACGGTCCGGGCGAGGCGGCGGGCGCGGTGGCCGAGGCTGCGGGCGCGAACCCCGAGGCGGGCGAGGCCGAGCTGATCCGCGCCGCGCTGAAACTGCTGGCGCCGAAGTCATGAGCGCGGCGCCCACCATCAGCAGGGGAGCGGCCAGATGATCGACGCCGACCCGGCCCTGCGCGCCGAGCCCATGCCCGAGGACAATGACCGCGCCCTGCGTCCGCAGGTGCTTGACGATTTCATCGGTCAGGCCGAGGCGCGGGCGAACCTCAAGATCTTCATCCAGTCCGCCCGCCAGCGCGGCGAGGCGATGGATCACACGCTGTTCCACGGCCCGCCGGGGCTGGGCAAGACCACGCTGGCGCAGATCATGGCGCGCGAGCTGGGCGTCAACTTCCGCATGACCTCGGGCCCGGTGCTGGCCAAGGCGGGCGACCTTGCCGCGATCCTGACCAACCTCGAGGCGCGTGACGTTCTCTTCATCGACGAGATCCACCGCCTGAACCCGGTGGTGGAAGAGGTGCTCTATCCGGCACTGGAAGACTTCGAACTGGACCTCGTGATCGGCGAAGGCCCGGCGGCGCGTACCGTGCGGATCGAGCTGCAGCCCTTCACCCTCGTCGGGGCCACCACCCGCATGGGCCTTCTGACCACGCCCCTGCGCGACCGCTTCGGCATCCCGACGCGGCTGCAATTCTATACGGTGGACGAGTTGCACGAGATCGTCACCCGCAACGCGCGCCTGCTGGGCGCACCCGCCGACGAGGCTGGTGCCCGCGAGATCGCGCGGCGCGCCCGCGGGACACCGCGCATCGCCGGCCGCCTGCTGCGCCGAGTGGTCGATTTCGCCGTGGTCGAGGGCGACGGCACCATCTCGCGCGAACTGGCCGACAATGCGCTCACCCGGCTCGGCGTCGATCACATGGGTCTGGATGGGGCCGACCGGCGCTACCTCCGGCTGATCGCCGAGAATTACGGCGGCGGTCCTGTTGGGATCGAAACCATCTCGGCGGCGCTCTCCGAGAGCCGGGACGCGCTGGAAGAGGTGATCGAGCCCTACCTGCTGCAACAGGGGCTGATCCAGCGCACCCCCCGCGGCCGGATGCTGGCGCAGAAGGCATGGATGCACCTCGGTCTCGACGCGCCGAAGGCACCGGGGCAGGCAACGCTCTTCGACTGAGCGCCCGCGGGCGATATCGGCGGGATCTCGAGTATTTGCGGAAAAGAGATGCAGGGCCGCGGTTGAAGGCACCTCGCGTGGCGATTATGGCTGACCGCGTAGGATTGCACCGGACGGAGGCGCGCGGCGTGGCACCCGAAGAGATCGAAGCCCTGTTCACCCGCCCCGACGGGCGTTTTTCCTTTGCCCGCTGGGGCCGTCCCATCGCCCCTGTGGTCTTTGGCGTCGAGGACGAGACGCTGGCGGTGGTGAAGGGCGCCTTCGAGGCGGTCGTCGCCCTGGCCGGTCACAAGATGGCCGGAACCGACCCCGAACTGGGCGCCAATGCCATGGTCTTTTTCCTGCGCGACTGGAACGAGCTGCTGGCGGTGCCCGACCTCGGGCACCTGATCCCGGACCTGCCCGCGCTGGTGGCGCGGCTGGTGACTGCGGAAGCCAACCAGTACCGCATGTTCCGTTTCGACGAGGAGGGGGCGATCATGGCCGCCTTCGTCTTCCTCCGCATGGATGCGCGGATGCAGGAAGAGAGCGCCGAGGCGTTGGCGCTGGTGCAGGTGGTGCAGGTCATGCTGCTCTGGTCCGACACCGCCTTCCGCGACCGCTCTCCTCTCGGTCTGGCCGGAGGGCAGCTGATCCTGCGCCCCGAGATCGCCGGGCTGATCCGCGCCGCCTACGACCCGGTCCTGCCAGCGGTGGCGCGCGATGCCTCCCATGCCCTGCGCCTGTTTGCCCGCCTGGAGACCATGTCATGAGCCATACCTACAACGTCCGCGTCTATTACGAAGACACCGACATGGGCGGGGTGGTCTACCACGCCAACTACCTGCGCTACATCGAGCGGGCCCGCAGCGACTGGGTGCGCAAGCTCGGCAACGATCAGAACGCCATGCGCGACGAGGGCATCGTCTGGGTCGTCCGACGCATCGAGGCCGACTACCTAGCCACCGCCAAATTCGAGGACGAGCTGGTCGTCGAGACCGACATGACCGAGATCTCGGGCGTGCGCCTGACCATGGCGCAGAAGGTATGGCGCGGCGACAAGGTGCTGTTCACCGCCACGGTGACCGCCGTCTGCATGAATGCGAAGGGCCGCCCGGTCAGGCTTCCGGCAGAGATTCGCGCATTGTTGCAATAAACGGGCTTGTGAGCGCCGACATATTGGCAATCCCCCGGGAACTGCTGTAAAAGCCCTATGAATAAGGGCGAAACAACGGCCCGTGGGAAAAGAGCAGGCTAATGGACACACAGACCCTGGCGCTGGCACAGGAGATGGACTTCTCTATGTGGGCGCTGTTTGCGCGCGCGACCTTCACGGTCAAGCTGGTGATGCTGCTATTGTTGCTGGCCTCCTTCTGGTCCTGGGCAATCATCATCCAGAAACACATTCTCTACCGCTGGGCGCGCCGCGAGGCCGGCGTCTTCGACCGTTCCTTCTGGTCGGGCGAGCCGCTCGACGGGCTGTTCGAGGACATCGGCCCCGATCCGACAGGGAACTCGGAGAAGATCTTTGCCGCCGGCATGATCGAATGGCGCCGCTCGCACCGCGACGACGGGCGCCTGATTGCCGGGGCGCAGGCCCGCATCGACCGGTCGATGGACGTGGCGATCAACAAGGAGGCCGAGGACCTGCAACGCGGTCTGCCGATCCTTGCCACCATCGGGTCGACCGCCCCCTTCGTCGGTCTCTTCGGGACCGTCTGGGGCATCATGCATGCCTTCATCCAGATCGCGGCCGAGCAGAACACCAACCTCGCAGTCGTGGCCCCGGGGATCGCCGAGGCGCTTCTGGCCACCGGCCTCGGCCTGCTGGCCGCCATCCCGGCGGTAATCTTCTACAACAAGCTCTCGTCGGACAGCGACCGCATCATCGCGGGCTATGAATCCTTCGCCGACGAATTCGCGACCATCCTGTCGCGCCAGTTGGACGCCTGAACGATGGGGGCGTCGCTTCAGCAATCGTCGGGGGGAGGGCGTCGTCGCGGTCGCGGCCGCCGCAGCACCCACCGCATGTCCGAGATCAACATCACGCCCTTCGTGGACGTGATGCTGGTGCTGCTGATCATCTTCATGGTGGCGGCCCCGCTGATGACGGTCGGTGTGCCGGTCGACCTGCCCAAGACGGCGGCCAACGCGCTGCCGGGGGACGAGGAAGAACCGCTGACGGTCACTCTGACCAAGGAAGGCCGCATCGAGATCCAGACCACCGAGACGCCGCGCGACCAGCTGGTTCCCAAGCTGCGTGCCATCGCCTCCGAGCGCAAGTCCGACCGCATCTTCCTGCGGGCGGATGGCGCGATCCCCTATCAGGACGTGATGCAGGTCATGGGAGCGCTCAACGCGGGCGGCTTCTCCAACGTCGGTCTGGTGACCGATACCGGCGGGCCCACGCTCGACCAGGCGGGCGGATGAGGTCGGCAAGGTGCAAACCGGCGCAAAAATCTCTGGTGCAGTCCACGTCGGACTGATCCTCGTCGTGCTCTTCGCGGGGAGTTTCGAGTCCGACCCGCTTCCGTTCGAGATGGCCTCGGCGACCGTGGTGTCGGCCGAGGAATACGCCGCTCTTGTCTCGGGCGAGAAGCAGCCCGAAGTCTCGGAAACGCCCGAGGCCCCCGCCGAGGCGGAACAGCCTGCCGCTGCGCCCGAGGAACCGCCTGCCGAGCCTGAACCCGAACCGGAGGTCGCCGAGGCCGAGCCGGAGCCCGAACCCGAGCCGACCCCGGCCCCCGAGGTCGCCCCGGCGCCGGTGGAGCCGCAGGTGCGCCCGCAGCCCGACAAGCCCGACGTGGTCGAGGCCCCGGTCGAACAGCCCGAGGAAACCGCCGCGCCCAAGGCCGAGCGGATCGCGCCCGAAATCGTCGAGACCCCGCCGCCCGATGCCAAGCCGGACGAGGTGAAGCAGGCCGAAGTGGTGCCGGACGAGGGCGCCGCCACCCCGCAGGAGCCCAAGGAGGAGACTGCGCCGAAGGAGGCAACCGACCGGATCGAGCCCGAGCAGAAGCCGAACCTCGCCCTCGCACCGCAGCAGTCGGTGCGCCCGTCGGTGCGCCCGACACGACCCGCGCCGGTCGAGACCGCTGCCGCGCCTGAGGCCCGCGAGACGCCCGAGCCGAAACCGGTGGAGAAACCGGTAGAGAAACCGGCCGAAAAGCCGAAGCCGGTGCAGGAGGCCAAGACCGAGCCCAAGCCCGAACCGAAACCGGAGGCCAAGCCCGTCGATACCTCGAGCGCGGTCAACGACGCACTGGCCGAAGCGCTTGGCGGCGAGAAGTCGGCAAGCCCGGCGCCCTCGGGCCCGCCGCTGACTTCGGGCGAAAAAGATGCACTCCGGATCGCGGTTCAGCGCTGCTGGAACGTTGGGTCCTTGTCATCTGAGGCTTTGAAGACGACTGTTGTCGTAAATGTCACGATGTCGCAGGACGGACGGCCAGATACGGGAACCATTCGCATGGTATCGAGTTCCGGTGGGACCGGCGGGTCGGCGCAACAGGCGTTCGAAGCCGCCAGGCGGGCGATCATCCGCTGCGGCGCCTCCGGGTTCGACCTGCCGGCAGACAAGTACGCGCAATGGCGCGAGATCGAGATGACCTTCAATCCGGAAAGGATGCGGATCAGATGAAGCGGTACATGCTGAGCCTTCTCATCGGGGCTAGCCTGTTTTTCACCAATGTCTCCAGCCAGGTGGCGGCACAGAACGGACCTCTCAGGATCGAGATCACCGACGGCGTGATCGAGCCCTTGCCCTTCGCGGTGCCGGATTTCGTTCCGGCTTCGGGCGAAGCGGCGCAGGTCGGGCGCGATATCGCGCGCGTCATCGCCTCGGACCTGACCGGGACGGGGCTGTTCCGCGAACTGCCCTCCAGCGCCTACATCAGCCAGGTCCGCGATTTCGCCGCGCCGGTGCAATACGCCGACTGGAAGGCGATCAACGCGCAGGCGCTGATCACCGGCTCGGTCAGCGTGTCGGGCGGGCAGGTGACCGTGCAGTTCCGGGTCTACGACGTGTTCTCCGATGCCGAACTCGGCAACGGCCTCCAGTTCTCGGGCAGTGCCTCGGGCTGGCGCCGCATGGCGCACAAGGTGGCCGACGCGGTCTATGCGCGCATCACCGGCGAGGGCGGCTACTTCGACAGCCGCGTGGTCTTCGTGTCCGAGTCCGGGCCCAAGGACAACCGCCTCAAGCGCCTTGCGATCATGGATTACGACGGCGCCAACGTGCAGTACCTGACCGACAGCGCCTCGATCGTGCTGGCGCCGCGGTTCTCGCCCTCGGGCGACCGGGTCCTCTACACCAGCTACGAGTCCGGCAGTCCGCGCATCTATGTCCTCGACATCGGGCAGGTGCAGCGCCGTGTCCTGCAGCAGCAGGAAGGCACCATGAGCTTTGCGCCCCGGTTCGCGCCCAACGGCAAGACGGTGGTCTTCTCGATCGAGAAGGGCGGCAATACCGACATCTACGCGATGGACATCGCCAGCGGCCAGACCAGCCAGCTGACCAATGCGCCCTCGATCGAGACGGCGCCCAGCTTCTCGCCCGACGGCAGCCAGATCGTGTTTGAATCCGACCGCTCCGGCGGCCAGCAGATCTACATCATGCCCGCCGGTGGTGGCGAGGCACGGCGCATCAGCTTTGGCCAGGGCCGCTACGGCACGCCGGTCTGGTCCCCGCGCGGCGACATGATCGCCTTCACCAAGCAGAACCAGGGCCGCTTCTACATCGGCGTGATGCGCACGGACGGCAGCGAGGAACGCCTGCTGACCGCCTCCTTCCTCGACGAGGGCCCGACCTGGGCGCCGAACGGGCGGGTCATCATGTTCGCCCGCGAGACGCAGGGCGCGCAGGGCCGCTCCTCGCTCTACTCGGTCGATATCACCGGTCGGAACCTCAAGCCGGTGCCGACGCCCGATGGCGCATCGGATCCGGATTGGTCACCCCTGCAAAATTGATTTCGGCAACAGAACGCCCACGTTCACATGACGTGGGCGCTGTGATAGAACCAACGCAATAACATATGCTACTGAGGCAAAACATGAGCACCCTGACGAAATTCCTGATGATCGGCGCCCTTATCGCCGTCTCGGCCTGTACCAACGCCGGCCGGTTCGGCAAGGGCGACGGCTATGGCTCCGGTTCCGGCGCGAGCGGCGCCATCGTGCCGGGTTCGGCAAACGATCCGTCCTCCACCGCTTATTTCAACCAGACCATCGGCGACCGCGTTCACTTCCTGATCGACCAGTCGTCGCTGACCCCCGAGGCACAGCAGATCCTGAACGGCCAGGCTGACTGGCTGTCGCGCAACGGCGACTACGTGGCCGTGATCGAAGGCCACGCGGACGAGCAGGGCACCCGCGAGTACAACCTCGCCCTCGGCGCCCGCCGGGCCAACGCGGCACGCGAGTACCTGATTTCGCGCGGCGTCGCGCCGAACCGCCTCAAGACGGTGAGTTACGGCAAGGAACGCCCGATCGAGATTTGTAGCAACGAGGCCTGCTACGCCAAGAACCGCCGCGCGGTGACGGTGCTGGCAGCTGGCCTGACGAGCTGATCCAGACATAGGTGACGTGATGCGGTTCGCAGCCCTCGCAGTTTCGGCACTGATGCTCACGGCCCCCCTCGGGGCCGTGGCGCAGGACCGGCAGCAGACCCTGGCCGATATCAAGCAGGAACTGGCCGTCCTGCACGTGGAGATGCAGAAGCTCAACCGCGAGCTGTCCACCACCGGAACGCCGTCGGCCAACCTCGGCGGCAGCTCGGTGCTGGATCGCGTCACCGCCATGGAGGCCGAGCTGACGCGGCTCACCAACATGGCGGAAGAACTGCAGAACCGGGTGAACCGTGTCGTCACCGACGGCTCGAACCAGATCGACGATCTGGCCTTCCGCCTGTGCGAGCTGGAAACCAACTGCGATCCGGGCAAGGCCAGCACCCAGACGATCCTCGGCGGTGGCACGGCCAGCGCCGAGCTTCCGGCGACGGGCTCCGGCCAGCCGGCGCAATCCGGCACGTCGATGATCACCCCGGGCGTGCCCCAGCCCTCGACCGGCAGCGGCAGCCCGGAACTCGCCGTGGGCGAACAGTCCGACTTCCAGGCCGCCAGCAAGGCGCTGGAGAGCGGTGACTACCAGACGGCGGCGAACCTCTTCGCGGGCTTCAACCAGGCGTACCCCGGCAGCCCGCTGGCCGCACAGGCGAGCCTTGGTCGCGGTCAGGCGCTCGACAACGTGGGCGATACCCGCGAGGCCGCGCGCGCCTATCTGGCGAGCTTCAGCGCCGACACCACCGGCCCGGTCGCACCCGATGCGCTGACCCGTCTCGGCACGGCCCTCGGCAAGCTCGGCCAACGCGATCAGGCCTGTGTCACGCTGAACGAGGTGGGCGTCCGGTTCCCGGGCAATGCCTCGGTCGCCTCGGCGCAACAGGAAATGGCCAAGCTGGGCTGCTCTTGAACCCCGAAGACCTCGCGATTTCGCGGGCCGTTCGCGCGGCCTTCGGCGAAACCCCGCCAAGGCGCATCGGGATCGCGGTTTCGGGCGGTGGAGATTCCACCGCCCTTCTGCTGTCCCTCGCCCGGGGCTTTGCCGGGACCGGCGTCACCCTCCACGCAGCCACCGTCGATCACGGCCTGAGACCCGAGGCCGCCGCCGAGGCACGGGCCGCCGCAGGGCAGGCGGCAGACCTCGGCATTTCCCATGATACACTCCGCTGGCAGGGCTGGGACGGCTCCGGAAACCTGCAGGATCAGGCCCGCCGCGCGCGCTACGCGCTGCTCTCGGACTGGGCGCGCGGGCAGGGCATTCCGACCGTCGCGCTCGGTCATACCTCCGACGACCGGGCCGAGACCGTGCTGATGCGCCTTGGCCGCGCCGCCGGGGTCGATGGCCTCGCGGCGATGCACCGCGAACGGTGGGTGGATGGCATCCGCTTCCTGCGCCCCATGCTCTCGCTGACCCGCGAGGACCTGCGCGCCTACCTGCGCCGCAACGGCCTGACGTGGAGCGAGGACCCGAGCAACGAGGACGAGGGATATGCGCGAATTAGGGCTCGCAAGGCCCTGACGGAGCTTGAGAACCTCGGCATCACGACCTCCGCGCTCAACGCCGTCGCCGACCACATGGCCGAGGCCCGCGAGGTGCTGGTGGAGGCGACCCACCGTGCCGCCCGCGATCTGGCGCAGGTGGATGCCGGGGACATTGTCTTCGACACCGGGGGCCTGCTGGCCCTGCCGCGAGAGACCCGCCGCCGCCTGCTGGTCGCGGCGCTGATGTGGATCGGAGGCGCCCACTATCCGCCGCGCCGGGCCGAGCTTTCCGGTCTGCTCGACGCCCTGTCGGACGGGCGCAAGGCTACGCTCGCCGGATGCGTTCTGGTCCCCGGCGAGGGGCAGTGCCGCCTGATGCGTGAATTTGCCGCCGTGCAGGAGCTGACCGGCGACCCTGGCCAGCCCTGGGACCGCCGCTGGCACCTTGAGGGACCCGCTGTCGAAGGCGGAGAAATCCGCGCCCTCGGACCCGAGGGACTGGCCCAATGCTCCGGCTGGCGCGACACCGGCCGCCCCCGCGACACGCTGCTGGCCTCGCCCGCCCTCTGGCAGGGCGACCGGCTGGTCGCGGCCCCTCTCGCGGGGATCGGCGAGGGATGGCAGGCGCGCTGCGAAAGCGATCAAGAAGGCGTGTTCGGCGAACTATTATCGCATTGAATCTGCCCGTCCGATCTCTATCTTAGAGAGCAAGCCGGCATCTGATCGGTCAAATGCCGTGGAGTGAGGAGATTTCCTTTGGGCAATGCTCGAAACATCGCGTTCTGGGTCGTCCTGTTTCTGCTGATCCTTGCGCTGTTCAACCTGTTCAACGGATCGGGCAGCACCCTGCAGAGCCGCGAGATTAGCTATTCCGACTTCGTGACCGCCGTGCGGTCCGGCGAGGTCAGCCAGGCGACGCTCGATGGCGAACAGGTTCGGTTCCGCGGTGCGGACAACCAGGATTACGTCACAATCAAACCCGAGGATGCGCAGATCACCAACCTGCTGATCGAGAACAACGTTCCGATCCGGGCCGAGAAGCAGCAGCAGTCGGTGTTCCAGTCCTTCCTGATCACGCTCTTGCCGTTCCTTCTGCTGATCGGCGTCTGGGTCTACTTCATGAACCGGATGCAGGGCGGCGGCAAAGGCGGGGCGATGGGCTTTGGCAAATCCAAGGCCAAGATGCTGACCGAGAAGCACGGGCGCGTCACCTTCGACGACGTCGCAGGCATCGACGAGGCCAAGGAAGAGCTGGAAGAGATCGTGGAATTCCTGCGCAACCCGCAGAAATTCTCCCGCCTCGGTGGCAAGATCCCGAAAGGCGCGCTGCTGGTGGGCCCTCCGGGCACCGGTAAGACCCTGCTGGCCCGTGCCATCGCGGGCGAGGCGGGCGTGCCCTTCTTCACCATCTCGGGCTCCGACTTTGTCGAGATGTTCGTGGGTGTCGGTGCCTCCCGTGTCCGTGACATGTTCGAACAGGCCAAGAAAAACGCGCCCTGCATCGTCTTCATCGACGAGATCGACGCCGTCGGTCGCCACCGTGGTGCCGGTTATGGCGGCGGTAACGACGAACGCGAACAGACCCTCAACCAGCTGCTGGTCGAGATGGACGGTTTCGAGGCAAACGAGGGCGTGATCATCATCGCCGCCACCAACCGCAAGGACGTGCTGGACCCGGCGCTGCTGCGCCCCGGCCGTTTCGACCGGCAGGTGACCGTCGGCAACCCCGACATCAAGGGCCGCGAGAAGATCCTCGGCGTGCACGCCCGCAAGACCCCGCTCGGCCCCGATGTGGACCTGCGCGTGATCGCCCGCGGCACCCCCGGCTTCTCCGGTGCGGACCTCGCCAACCTCGTGAACGAGGCGGCGCTGACCGCCGCGCGCCTGGGCCGCCGGTTCGTCTCGATGGTCGACTTCGAGTTCGCGAAGGACAAGATCATGATGGGGGCCGAACGGCGCTCGATGGTCCTGACCCAGGACCAGAAGGAAAAGACCGCCTACCACGAGGCCGGTCACGCCATCGTCGGTCTCAAGCTGCCCAAGTGCGACCCGGTCTACAAGGCCACGATCATCCCGCGCGGCGGCGCCCTTGGCATGGTGATGAGTCTGCCCGAGATGGACAAGCTGCAGCTGTTCAAGGACGAGGCCGAGCAGCGCATCGCCATGACCATGGCGGGCAAGGCAGCCGAGATCTTCAAGTACGGCGCCGATGAGGTGTCGTCGGGTCCGGTGGGTGACATCATGCAGGCCAGCCAGCTGGCCCGCGCCATGGTGATGCGCTACGGCATGTCCGACAAGGTCGGCAACATCGACTACCAGGAAGCCGCGGCCGGCTACACGCCCAACGGCGGGGCAGGCGGGTTCTCGGTGTCGGCAGCCACCAAGGAGCTGATCGAGTCCGAGGTGAAGCGCCTGATCGACGAGGGCTATGCCACCGCCTACCGCATCATCGAAGAGCACAAGGAAGAGTTCGAACGCCTTGCGCAGGGCCTGCTCGAGTACGAGACCCTGACCGGCGAAGAGATCCACCGCGTGATCCGGGGCGAGCCGCCCAATGCGGACGAGGACGAGGACGACAAGTCCGACACCGGCAGCGCCCCGAGCGTCACCGCGATCCCGAAAACCAAGCCCAAGCCCCCCTCGGGCGGCATGGAGCCCGAACCGAGCGCGTAAGCCTCGGGGAGAGATGAGAAAGGCCGGGCAGGGTGCCCGACCTTTTTCGTTGGGGGCCGGGCGCCGAAGCGCTTCCGGCTTCCTCAGAAGATGAAGTCGTTCGCGGTGATGTCCGACAGGTCGGTGTCGAGCACAAGGAAGCTTGCCCTGTCGCTCGCGATCAACACGTCGTCGCCCTTCTGAACGATGCGCAGATCGTCGAAGCTGTCCGCCGTGGTCTGGATCAGGAAGCTGTCGCCAGCCCGGTAGTCCATGATCTTGTCGCGCTGGCCATTCAGCGAGAGGACGAAGGTATCGTTGCCCTTGTTGCCCCAGAGCCTGTCCGCCCCGGCGCCGCCTTCGATCAGGTCGTTGCCCGCGCCGCCCTTGATCCGGTCATTGCCGGCACCGCCAAACAGGATGTCGGCGCCACCGCCGCCAAGGATCAGGTCATTGCCCTCGCCACTGCTGAACACGTCACGCCCGCTGTCACCGGCATACTTGATGTCCAGGACGACGCTGATCATCTCGTTGGTCGAGAAGTAGTAGTTGTCGACATTCACCCGCAGCTTGTTGGCGGTGAAGGTGACGAACTCGTCCGGCAGTTCGAGCGTGTTGTAATCCTCCATGATCCGCGCGTTCATCAGCGACAGATGCGGATCGGTCTTCAGCAGGTCAAAGGTGATCTCGTAGCCGTTGAACCCGGTGTCGTCGTCCACGTTGGAATAGTGGCCGGACTCCAGCACCCGGTAGGTGACGATGCTGCCATGCACGTCAAAGGCGGCGGCGACGACGTTATAGGGGTCGCCCGAGATGTCGTAGAAGGAGGCGTCGTAGAACTCGTAGTCCACCTCCGAGACCGTCGCCGTAGCGGGCCGCGTGATCTGGGTGTCGAGCGTGGGGGCGTAAATGCGCAGTGTGATATCAGTTCCGGCAAACATGGTTTGACCTCGTTATGCATTGCGCGCCGAGAGGAGCACGCAGCGAGGTTTTTCACAACATATGTTCGCTGTGCGGGTTGAAATGGGCCCGGACGATCTCGGGCCAAAGCATAGGGAACGCGCAAAAGGCTGACGGGATTGCAAAGCCACAAGGGCCGCAACGCGTCAGGTTTCAGAGCGGGGGCTTATCTGGCTGTTCAGACGTTTGTCAGGGCGGGGGCCCGAGGGGGCTAGGGACCCCCCTCAAACATCCAGCTCCTCCACGAAACGGGCGTTCTCCTGGATGTACTGGAACCGCAGTTCGGGCTTCTTGCCCATCAGCCGTTCCACCAGGTCGCCGGTCTCGCCGGGCTCGTCCTCGTCGATCGTCACCCGGATCAGCTTGCGCGAGGCCGGATCCATCGTCGTCTCTTTCAGGTCCTTCGCGTCCATCTCGCCCAGACCCTTGAAGCGCGAGACGTCGATCTTGCCCTTGCCGCCAAGACCCTTGGCCAGCCACTTGTCGCGCTCGGCCTCGTCCACGCAATAGACCCGCTTGGCGCCCTGCGTCAGGCGGAACAGGGGCGGGCAGGCGAGGTAGAGGTGCCCGGTGTCGATCATCGGGCGCATCTGGGTGAAGAAGAAGGTCATCAGCAGCGAGGCGATATGCGCCCCGTCGACGTCGGCGTCGGTCATGATGATGATCTTGTCATACCGCAGATCGTCGATGTTGAACTTGGTGCCCAGCCCCACGCCAAGCGCCTGTGCGAGGTCGTTGATCTCGGTGTTCTGGCCCAGCTTGGACGAGGCCGCGCCCAGCACGTTCAGGATCTTGCCCCGCAGCGGCAGCAGCGCCTGGGTCTTGCGGTCGCGCGCCATCTTGGCCGAGCCACCGGCCGAGTCCCCTTCGACGATGAACAGCTCGGTGCCTTCGCGCGAACTGTTCGAACAGTCGACCAGCTTGCCCGGCAGACGCAGCTTCTTGGTCGCCGACTTGCGCTGTGTCTCCTTCTCCTGCCGCCGGCGCATCCGCTCCTCGGCACGCAGCACGAGGAAGTCGAGGATCGCCCCGGCAGACTTGGTATCCGCCGCCAGCCAGTTGTCGAAGTGGTCGCGCACCGCGTTCTCGACCAGCCGCTGGGCCTCGGTGGTGGCCAGACGGTCCTTGGTCTGGCCCACGAATTCCGGCTCGCGGATAAAGCAGGATACCAGCGCGCAGCCGCCCGCCATCAGGTCTTCGCGGGTGATCTGCGCCGCCTTGCGGTTGCTGATCAGCTCGCCATAGGCCTTGATCCCCTTGAGGATCGCGTTCCAGAACCCGGCCACGTGGGTGCCGCCCTCGGGCGTCGGCACGGTGTTACAGTAGGACTGGATGAAGCCGTCGCGCGACGGGGTCCAGTTGATCGCCCAGTCGACCTTGCCCGGCGTGTTGAACTTCTCCTTGAAGTCCACGACGCCCGAGAAGGGACGGTCGGCATAGGTCGAGGCGCCGCCCAGCGTCTCGGTCAGGTAATCGGCAAGGCCGCCGGGAAAGTGGAAGGTCGCCTCGGTCGGCGTCTCGCCGTCGTCGATGGCCGACTTCCAGCGGATCTCGACCCCGGAGAAGAGGTAGGCCTTGGAGCGGATCGACTTGAACAGCCGCGCGGGCTTGAAGCGGTGATGGCCGAAGATCTGCTCGTCGGCGTGAAAGGTCGTCGTCGTCCCGCGCCGGTTGGGGGCCGCGCCGATCTGCTCGACCGGGCCAAGCGGGATGCCGCGCGAAAAGCGCTGCTCGTAAAGCTGCCGGTCGCGCGCGACCTGCACCACCATCGAATCCGAGAGCGCGTTCACCACCGAGGCGCCCACGCCGTGCAGACCGCCCGAGGTCTCGTAAGCCTTGCCGCCGAACTTGCCGCCCGCGTGCAGGGTGCAGAGGATGACCTCCAGCGCCGACTTGCCCGGGAACTTGGGGTGCGGGTCGATCGGGATGCCGCGCCCGTTGTCGCGGACGGTGATCGAATAGTCCTCGTGCAGCTCGACCTCGATCCGGTTGGCATGGCCGGCGACGGCCTCGTCCATCGAGTTGTCGAGAACCTCGGCCACGAGGTGATGCAGGGCCCGTTCGTCGGTGCCCCCGATATACATGCCGGGCCGCTTGCGGACGGGTTCCAGCCCTTCGAGCACTTCGATCGAGGATGCGTCGTATTCGGCCGGTGCTGCCGGGGTCAGAAGATCGTTCATACCGCTGCTCATTTTGTTGGTTGGAGGGCAGTATGGCAGAGCCGGGCCCAAGGGAAAAGAGGATGCGAGGGCGCAACCACAGGATATGGTGGTCGCGCCGTGCTCTCTGCTCTTCTAACGTGCCGGAATCCAGTCCCTGACGGCCTTTGCCACCTGTTCCGCGTGGGTGTGGATCAGCCAGTGATCGGCACCGGGGATGTCGACACGGGTCAGGTCGGGCGCGAATCTCTCCAGCCCCTCGGTGGCCTCGGGCAGCAACGCGGTGTCCTTGTCGCCCCAGATCAGCAGGTGCGGGCAGCGCACCATCAGCCGCTCCACCGAGAATCCGGGCAGGCCGCGCTGCTCGTGTCCCGGCGGCCCGACCAACAGGGGAGAGGCGCGGTACCAGTGGATCATGGTCTTGAGCCGCCCACCGTCGCGGCCCCATTCGGCCTTGAACTCGGCCAGCCGCTCCGGGGTCATCCAAGACAGGTCCATCTTGGCCGAGAACAGCTGCAACATCTTCTCGAAGTCGTTCGCCGACAGCAGGTCGTGGCTGTCCCCGCGTCGCAGGAAGGTGATGTACTGCGAGGCCTCGCACTGCGCGCCGCCGGTGGCGAGCGCGGTCTGGAAAGGCACAGGGTGCACCCCGTTGGCGATGATCAGCCGCGAGACATGATCGCCGCGGTACATGGCCAGCCCATAGGCGACGGCCGCGCCCCAGTCGTGCCCGAAGACGGTGACCGGCCCACGCCCAATGTGGTCGATCAGCGCCGCCATGTCCGAGGTCAGGGCCTGACCCGAGTAGTTGGCGACATCCTCGGGAGACCAGCTGCGGCCATAGCCGCGCTGATCGGGGGCGATGCAGTGAAACCTGTCGGCCAGCAGCGGGGCAAGGTCGGACCATGCGCCGCCGTACTCGGGAAAGCCGTGCAGCAGCAGCAGCGGCGGCAGCTCGGGGTCGCCCCAGCGGCGGAGGTAGAACGGGTGTCCGTTCAGCTCGACGGTTTCTGTTTGCATGTGGTGTCCTCCCTGTTCGCGGGCGAGGTTAGGCCGCTCCCGGGGCAAGAGAAAGCCCGCTGAGGCCCGCCCCGGATGGCTGGCGGGCGCGGGGCGCTGTTCCGTCACGTCAGTTGCGCCGCGCGGGACGCCGCCCACCACTTCGTGAACAGGTGCACGACATCCCTTGCGCCGGTCAGGCAATCTCAATACTGCACAAATTATGAGCAACGAGATGAGCTACGCGGGCCACGTCCGCGCGATCCTTTCCCTTGGCCTGCCGCTGATCGGCGGGCACGTCGCGCAGATGGCGATCGGCATCACCGACACGGTGATGCTCGGCTGGTACGGTGTCGCGCCGCTGGCGGCGGTGACGCTGGGCCACAGCTATTTCTTTGTCTTCTTCATGCTCGGCTCCGGGTTCGCCCTTGCCGTGATGCCGCTGGTCTCCGCCGCCTCCGCGCGGGGCGACGAGGTCGCCATCCGGCGCAGCACCCGGATGGGTCTCTGGCTCAGCCTTGCCTTCGCGCTCGTGATCATGCCGGTGATGTGGTGGTCCCAGACGATCCTCTCGGCGCTGGGGCAGGAGCCGGAGCTGGCCGCCGACGTGGCGCAATACCTGCGGATCGCGGGTTGGGGCCTCGTGCCGGCGCTGCTGGTCATGGTGATCAAGTCCTACCTCGCCGCGCTCGAGCGGACCCAGGTCGTGCTCTGGATCACGCTAATGGCGGCGGTGGCCAACGGCATCGTCAACTACGCACTGATCTTCGGCAACTGGGGCGCGCCCGAACTCGGGCTTCAGGGGGCGGCCATCGCCTCGGTCACCACCCAGTTCATCTCGCTGCTGGCCATCATCGCCTATGCGCGGCGGGCTCTGCCGCATCACGACCTGTTCCGCCGCATCTGGCGCCCCGACTGGGAGGTGCTGGGCAGCGTGTTCCGCCTCGGCCTGCCCATCGGCCTGACCACGGTCAGCGAGGTCAGCCTGTTCGCCGCCACCGCCTTCATGATGGGATGGATCGGAACGGTGCCGCTGGCCGCGCATGGCATCGTCATCACCGTCTCCGGGGCGACCTTCATGGTGCACCTTGGCCTGTCCAACGCGGCGACCATCCGTGCGGGCAATGCCTTCGGGCGGGGCGACCGTGCCCACATGCGGCGCGGGGCCATCGCCGTCTGCGCACTCTCGCTGGTCATGGTGGCGCTCACCGTGGCGGCCTTCCTCGGCATCCCCGAGCCGATCGTCGGCCTGTTCCTCGAGGCCGACGCCCCGGCCCGTGCCGAGGTGATCGCGCTCGGCGTGACGCTGCTGGCCGTGGCGGCGCTGTTCCAGCTGGTCGACGGGGCGCAGGTGATCGCACTGGGGCTGCTGCGCGGGGTGCAGGACACCACGGTGCCCATGATCATCGCCATCTTCGCCTATTGGGCGGTCGGGCTTCCGGCGGCCTATGTCCTCGGCTTCACCTTCGGCTTCGGCGCGGTCGGCCTCTGGTTCGGTCTCGTCTTCGGCCTCGCCGGGGCAGGGATCATCCTGATGCTGCGCTTCTGGCGTCACTCGATCCGCACCGTCGGGCGCGCGCCCGCCTGATCCCGCTCCGTTTCCTGCGCTTTCCCCGGCGCTGACGGTCCCTTTCGCAGGAACCGGGTCGCGCCCTGCGGCCCGAGCGGCGATCTGTCTTCCATTCATCCAGACGGGAGACATCAGCATGGAACTCGAAGACAAGACACTCATCATCACCGGGGCCAGCAGCGGCATCGGCGCCGCCGCGGCCCGCCTCTTCGCCCGCGAGGGCGCCCGGCTCGTGCTCGGCGCCCGCCGCGAGGCGGAGTTGCGCGCCGTGGCCCGGCAGATCGCCGAGGCGGGCGGCGAGGCCGTGACCCTTGCGGGCGACGTGACCGAGGACGGTTTCGCCCCCTCGCTCGTGGCCCTTGCCCGCGACCGCTTCGGCGGGCTCGACGGGGCCTTCAACAACGCCGGAACGGTCGGAGAGATGGGGCCGGTCTCGACCATGGACCGCGCCACATGGGACGCGGTGATCGCCACCAACCTCACGGCGGCCTTCCTCGCGGCACAGGCGCAGGTCCCGGCCATCGCCGCGCGGGGCGGGGGCGCCATCGTCTTCACCTCGTCCTTCGTGGGGTTCTCGAACGCCGGTCTGCCGGGCATGGGCGCCTATGCGGCGTCCAAGGCGGGGATCAACGGGTTGGTGCAGTCGCTGGCGGCCGATCATGCCGCGCAGGGCGTGCGGGTGCACTCCCTGATGCCGGGCGGCACCCTGACCGCGCTGGCCGGGGACGATCCGGCCGTGCAGGCCAGCATCGCCGCGCTGCACCCGATGAAACGCCTCGCGCAGCCCGAGGAGATCGCGCAGGCCGCGCTGTTCCTGCTCTCGGACCGCGCCGGGTTCATGACCGGCAGCCCGGTGCTGGTGGACGGTGGGATGTCGGTGCGGCTGCTGTAGGACGGGGTGCACCGGTCGATGGGGCCGGTGCACCGCCCGCAGGGTGTGTCAGCTCTCCGAGGAGACCCGCTCTGCCTTCTTGCGCACCAGAACGGTGCGCAGGTCGTGCATCGCCATCAGCAGCGCGTCGGTCACCTCGTCCAGCTGCCGGTCGGTGGCCTTGGCCTGCGCCCACTGGGCGGTGAGGTTCAGCTGGTCGATGGTGCGGTGAATGTCGTCCAGATCGCGGCGGGCCAGCAGGGCGGTCCGCTCGGCCATCCAGGCCTCGATCTCTTCCATGTCCTGCGCCGAGAGCGAGCGGGTCCCGTGGGGCTTGATCTCGCCGTTGCGGACGTTGACCACGGCAATCTGGTCCATCTCGATGCGGCGCTGCCGGTTCTCGGTGTCGACGCGGAAGACGAAGGCGCCGTTTTCACGGACGCGGAAGTAATAGTCGGGAAGGTTCGTGGTCATTGCATGCCCCAAGGGTTTCCTGAAGCGTGATACCAAGCCGCGATTGGTGGCGCCAGTGGGAGCCGCGGCAACCGGGCCGGGGCGTGATGCCGCCGGCCCGGTTGTGTCTTTTCAGACGAGGCTTGCGCAGAACGTCTGGATCCGCGTGCAGGCTTCCTTGAGGTTCTCGTCCGAGGTGGCATAGCTCACCCGGAAGTTCGGCGAGAGGCCAAAGGCCGCGCCAAAGACCACGGCAACCCCGGTGTCTTCCAGCAGCGCCTTGGCAAAGGCTTCGTCATCCTCGATCTTCACGCCCTTCGGAGTGGTCTTGCCGATCAGCCCGGCAATCGACGGGTAGACGTAGAACGCGCCTTCCGGCACCGGGCAAGTCATGCCCTCGATCTCGTTCAGCATCGACACCACGAGGTCGCGGCGGCGCACGAAGATCTCGTTGTTGGGGGCGAGGAAATCCTGCGTCCCGTTCAGCGCCTCGACAGCGGCCCACTGGCTGATCGAGCAGGGGTTCGAGGTCGACTGCGACTGGATCTTGCGCATCGCGTTGATCACCTCGACGGGGCCGGCCGCATAGCCGATCCGCCAGCCGGTCATCGCATAGGCCTTGGACACGCCGTTGCAGGTCAGCGTGCGGTCGTAGAGGCCGGGCTCCACCTCGACGGGCGTGCAGAACTTGAAGTCGTCATAGGCGAGGTGCTCGTACATGTCGTCGGTCATGACCCAGACATGCGGGTGTTTCATCAGCACGTCGGTCAGCGCCTTCAGCTCGTCCCAGGTATAGCCCGCGCCGGTCGGGTTCGACGGCGAGTTGAAGATGAACCACTTGGTCTTGGGCGTGATCGCCGCCTCCAGCTGCTCGGCGGTGATCTTGTAGCTGGTCTCCAGCGAGGCCTCGATCGTCACCGGCTCGCCGCCAGCCAGCAGCACCATGTCCGGGTAGGACACCCAGTAGGGGGCCGGAATGATCACCTCGTCGCCGGGGTTCATGGTTGCCATCAGGGCGTTGTAGAGGATCTGCTTGCCGCCGGTCCCCACGCTCACCTGCTTGGGTTCGTAGGTCAGACCGTTCTCGCGCTTGAACTTGGCACAGATCGCCTGCTTCAGCTCGGGCATCCCGTCCGGCGCGGTGTACTTCGTCTTGCCCGCGTTGATCGCGGCAATGGCCGCGTCCTTGATGTTCTGGGGCGTGTCGAAATCGGGCTCGCCCGCGCCAAGGCCGATGACGTCACGGCCAGCGGCCTTGAGCTCGGCCGCCATGGTGGTGACGGCGATCGTCGGCGAGGGTTTCACGCGGGAGAGGGTGTCGGAGAGGAAGGACATTCGGGCCTCGGTTTGAATGTTTTGCTCGATTGTCATAGGTTGTGCCCCATATGTGATCAAGGATGAACAGAGGCGAGGAGCGCGAGAGCATGAGCGATCAGACGACAGACTGGTATGGACCCGAAACGGCAACCTTCGGCGACCGCGTGGCCGGCGCCCGGGAGGCCGCAGGACTCAGCCAGTCCCAACTCGCCCGCGCGCTCGGCGTCAAGAAGACCACGCTGCTCGGCTGGGAGGACGACATCTCCGAACCGCGCGCCAACAAGCTCCAGATGATGGCCGGTGTCCTGAACGTTTCGATCACATGGCTCTTGACGGGAGAGGGTGAAGGGGCCACAGCGCCGGACGGCGAGGAAGAGGTCCGCCCCGATCTGGTGGCCTACCTGTCCGAGCTGCACGAGATCCGCGAGGCGATGCGCGCCAACGCGGAGCGGGCGGCGCGGCTGGAGAAACGCATGCGCCGTGCGCTGAAGGAACAGGAACCCGTATGACCGAACTGCGCGAACACCGCATCAAGAGGCTGAAGATGCGCTCCATGCGGCGCGGCATCAAGGAGATGGACCTGATCCTGACCGCCTATGCCGACGCCAACCTCGAAGGCATGGAAGAGGCCCGGATGGACCTCTACGACGCGATGCTGCACGAGAACGATCAGGATCTCTACCAGTGGGTGACCGGGCAGGTTCCGCCGCCCGGCCAGTACGAGACCCTGATCAGGGACGTCTCGCAAATCTTTCAGAAATAAGCCTAAAATCGCTTAACCGATTATTCGGATTTTGGCGTCACTCTCCGGCCCGGGCAGTTCGAGTCGGAGAGACGGATGAGTATCGAAATGCAGTTGCGCCCGTCGGCGCACAGGGGCTTCATGGCCGGCTACCTCGAGGCGCTGGCGCTGGTCGAACGTCTGCACCGGCTGTTGCTGGACGTGATCAAGGACGAGTTCGAGCGCGTCGGCACGCTGGAGATCAACGCGGTTCAGGCGCTCCTGCTGTTCAACATCGGCGACAACGAGGTGACGGCGGGCGAACTCAAGACCCGCGGCTACTACCAGGGCAGCAACGTCAGCTACAATCTCAAGAAGCTGGTCGAAATGGGCTACATGCACCACCAGCGCTGCGAGATCGACCGGCGCTCGGTCCGGGTGCGCCTGACACAGAAGGGGCGCGAGATCCGCGATGTGGTCTCCGCGCTCTTTATCCGCCACGCCGAGGGTCTGCAAAGCCGTGGGGTCATCGGCCCGGAGGGGATCGAGGATATCACCAGCGCCCTGAAACGGGTCGAACGCTACTGGACCGACCAGATCCGCTACATCTACTAGCGTTTCAGCGCAGGGAGGAGACGGCCATGACCTCCAGTTCGCGCTTCAGCTTGCGGACCATCGCCGCCTCGTAATCCTCGAACCCCAGTGCGGTTTCGACAAAGGCGTCGTCCCCCCGGATCACGTAGGCCCGGAAATAGGCCGAGAGCTCTCCCAGCGCTTCCTCGCGGGTGTCGCCCGCATGGCGCGGTTCCGACCCGATCACCAGCCCGTTCACGGTAGGAGAGACCCCGACCAGCGCGTCGCGGGCATCGTTCGGTCGCGGCCCGGAGTTGTTCTTGCCATCTCCCGAAAGGTCCAGCGTGCGCTTCCAGCAATGCGCGCGCTGATCCAGCAGGGCGGCCCCGTGCAGCATGGCCGAGCCGATCGCCGTTTCGGGCGGGGCAGGGCGCCGCGCCACGCTGGCCAGACGGTTGGCCAGATCGTCCAGTGCTGCGCGGCTGTCGATTGCGCGCCAGTCGGCCAGCAGCCGCTGGTAATCCGGGCCGCTCCACTCGAAAACGGCAATCTCGACCGACGTCTCAGGCGTGGACAGCAGCGCGGTGACCACGTCGGGATCGGTCAGCGCCCGCGCCAGCCCCTGCAGTTGCAGCGCATACTCCCGGTCGTCCACCGACCCCGAGACATCCAGCCCGAGCGCCAGCGCCTGCCGGCATCCGGCATGGGCGGGACCCATCAGCGCGAGCAGCGCCGCAGCGACATAGAACAGTCGGCGCATCAACCTATCCCGGCCCCGGCGCGTCCACCGGCAGCGCCCCCACCGCGCGCGGCCTCAGCTCACGCTCCAGCTTGCGGCGCATGGCGCGTTCGTAGTCCTCGAACCCCTGCGCGATCTCGAGAAAGGCGCCGGCCCCGTGCAAGACCTCGGTGCGATAGTACTCGATCAGCTCGATCTCGCCCTCGAAATCGGCCGAGTTGATCACCAGCCCGTTCACCACCACGTCGGCAAAGGGAAACTCGCGATAGGCCTGTTCCGGGCCGAAGCCCTCGTTGTTCTCGCCGTCCCCGGCGACATCGAGCGTCCGGAACAGGCAGTCGGGCGCACGCCCCAGCAAACCCGCACCATAGCCAAGGGCATGGCCCATCGCGGTCGGGAACTCGTTGTGGCTGCGTTCGGAGAGGTGAATGCGCTGGGCCACCAGCGTCAGGTCGGCAGGGCTGGCGATCAGGACCCAGTCCTGCAGCACCGTCTGGTTGTACCGCCCGCTCCATTCGTAGACGGCGAGGGCGACCGGCAGATCCACCGCGAAGAAGGCGCTCTGGACATCGGGGGCGATCAGGGCGGCGGCCAGCCCCTGCCGTTGCAGCGTATCCTCCCCGGCATCGACCGAAGAGGACACGTCCATCGCCAGCGCAAGCGCCAGCCGGCAGTCCTGCGCCGCGGCGGGGGCGGCACAGGCGAGAACAAGGGCTGCGCCGGCCAGCCCGCGCATTACCAGTGCCCGGTGTTTTCCATCGAGGACCACGGCTCGGCCGCGGGCAGCGACTCGCCGGCCTGCAGCAGCTCGACCGAGACGTTGTCGGGCGACCGGACAAAGGCCATGCGGCCATCGCGCGGCGGGCGGTTGATGGTCACGCCATTGTCCATCAGGAACTGGCAGGTGTCGTAGATGTTGTCGACCTCATAGGCGAGGTGGCCGAAATGGCGGCTGTCGCTCGGCAGCGCCTCGTCCCCGTCCCAGTTGTAGGTCAGCTCGACCGGGCAGTCCTCCTGACCCGGAGGCGCCATGAACACCAGCGAGAAGCGCCCGGCGTCGCTGTCATACCGGCGGATTTCCTTCAGGCCGAGCAGTTCGTAGAAGGCCATGGATTTCTCGAGGTCCTTCACGCGGACCATGGTGTGCAGATACTTGAGGGGCATGGGTCATCTCCTTTGATTTGCCGAGACCCTAGCGCATTCCCCCCCGAAGAAAAGGGCGCTGACGGCGGCGGCAGGGCGGGCGTTCAGAATTTCGATTGCAGCCCGAGCGAGATCGAGACCTCGCGCGAGGAGTAGATATCGATGTTCGAGTCGCTGTGCCCCGCGCGCAGACGCACGGTGGGGGCAAAGCCCGCATAGTCGTAGTCGGAGAAGAAGAAGGTCAGGTCGCCATAGATCGACCGGTCGTCGCGCGGCCCGATGTAGGTGCCGTAGATGCCGCTGTTCAGGTAGAGCAACGGATAGTCCGACCGTCCGATCGACAGCCCCGCCGTCACCTTGGCGGGGCCAAGCTGGCGGGCAAACCCGTAGCTCGCGCGCACGAGGGCCGACTGGTAGGTCCCGTTGTCGAACTCCGCCTCCACGTCACGCAGGTAGAGCGAGAGCGACAGGCGGTCGCCGTTGCCGAGCTTCTGGTTCAGGCTGGTGCCGAACCCAAGGGTCCGCCCGTCATTCGACGGGTTCGGCGCGTCGTAGCGCTGCGCGGCCAGCAGCGTGATGTCGAAGCTGCGGTTGCCACCCAACTGCCACTCGCGCTCGAACGTCACCTGGGCCTGCCCGAAACTGTGATCGCCCCCGTACCAGCTGTCGCCGAGCGCCAGCGACACGGCGGCGGTATCGCCCTTGCCCTCGGGGCCGACCACGAAGGCATGGCGCAGCGACAGCTCGCCATAGGTTGCGCCATAATCCGACCCGGTGGCCATCGGGGCCTGCGCCTTGGCGCTGCCCGACAGCGCCACGCGCCGCACGTAAAGCCGCCCCGAGAGGGTCGTCTGGTGGGTCGCGCTGCCCGAGAGGCGATAGCCAAGCGACGTGTCCAGCGTTCCCACCGTACCCGAGAGCGCCCGCGTCGCGCCCGAGATCGGCAGCTGCGAGCCGTTCAGTTCCATGTACTGCCGGTCGGGCCCGTTGTTCACGTTGTCCGAAGGGCGCACCTCGGTACGGATCGAAAACGACCACGGGTTGCGTTGCCGCAGGATGCGATAGTCCCGCGCCAGCCGCTCGTCCTCGACATCGCTCTGGGTATAGAGCGACGCCCGGCGCAGCCAGAGCTGGGCGATGGTCGGCCGGTCTTCGGCCACGGCAAGGCGCGCAGCCAGGGTCGAGACCTGCATCCGGTCGGCATCGCTGGTCGAATAGCGATAGGCGCGCGCCGCCGCCTTGCGCCCGTCCCGGGGCTGGTTCAGGCGGGCATAGGCCACCGCCATCACATAGTGGGCAAAGGCGTCGGTCGGGTCCGCCTTGATCAGCTCCCGCGCAACCTTGAGGGCAAGGCCCGGGTCGTTGTTGTCCAGCGCCAGCCCGGCAAGATCGCGCGCCTGGGGCAGGGAGAGGGAAACCTCGTCCCCCCGGGCAGAGGCACCGCCAAGAGCGGCGAGCGCCAGCCCGAGAGCCAGCGCAGCTGATCGGAGCCGGTTACGTCCCCGGCTGATCACAGACCGCATCGTCGCCGTCGGTGCCGCACTTGGGCAGAACGAAGATCCCGAACTCTTCCTCGTCGTCGAACTCGTCGATGTGGTCCGAGACATGAAGGCCACCGGCCACCGACGAGGAGTTCACCCCGCCAAAGACGCCGCCGTATTCGCCCTTGTTCTGGGTGTCGATGGTCACATTGCCAGAGAAAAACCCGTTGTCGGGGTCCAGCGCACCGGGCGCCAGGGCGAGGTCGCGCATCTCGACCGACGGCATGTCGGTGATCTCGCGGTTGTAGACCGTGCCTTCGACGATGTTCTGGGTAAAGTCGGCGTTGACGAGCACCTTGCCGGTGACCTCCGCGGCCTGAACCGGCAGGACCGAAGGATCGGTCCCTGCCGCCGGCGTCTTGAGGTCGCCGCCGTCGCCTCCGACGTTCAGCAGGCCGACGTAGTTGCCGCCATAGCTGATGATCCGGTTCTGATCGCTCACGTTCGGCGCGTCGAACGAGCCGGAGCGGGCGTATCTTGCGCCGCCGAAGTAGTGCTCGAACTGGCCGCCGGTCACCACCACCGAGGCGCGGGTACTGCCTTCGGTCTTGTAGTAGGCGGTGCTGTGCCGGGTGATCGGGCTCGACTGCGATGTATAGGCCTGGTAGCCGCCGCGATCGAGGTCCGCGGCCCGGGTATAGACCGCCTCGTAGGGCGTGTTGTCGACCCCGATGCCGCGCACGGTCAGCGTGTCGGCGCTGGAGTTGTAGGTGACGCTGTCCAGATCGAACGAGATCGACTCAGGGATCACCGCCTCTTCGTCGGGGTCCGTCGTCTCTTCGAAGGGGTTGCCGCCGCTGCATCCGGCAAGCACGAAGAACGTCGCGGACAAAGCCGCGAAACATTGATTAAACCGCTTCATCTGCCTCAACCTTCGGTTCAAATCTTTTTCGCAAAGGTCATCCGGGAGGTGAGGAAAGTCAACGAGCTTAGGATGCGAAATCCTGTGTAGTGGCTAAAGTGTGACCCTTATATGGGGGTTCACACCAGCTGATCATCAATATATGGTCGTATTCTGGTTGAGATTCCGGTTGAAAGGATGTGCCCCATGTCGCTTACCCCCGAACAGCAGGCCGACATTGACGCCCTGCGTGCCGCGCCGCAAGCCACGCTGCGCACCGTTGCGCCGGGGATGGAAGCGCATCTCTATTCCGCCCGTCCGGTGCTGGACCACGGCTTTGTCCGGGTCGTCGACTACATGGGCGACGATGCCGCGATCTGCCAGGCGGCCCGGGTCTCCTACGGCAAGGGCACCAAGTCGGTTCAGAACGACGAGGGGCTGATCCGCTACCTGATGCGCCACTGGCACTCGACCCCCTTCGAAATGTGCGAGGTCAAACTGCACGTCAAGCTGCCGGTCTTCGTGGCGCGGCAGTGGATCCGCCACCGGACCGCCAACGTGAACGAATACTCGGCGCGCTACTCGATCCTCGACCGCGAGTTCTACATTCCCGCGCCCGAGAACGTCGCCGCGCAGTCCGTGGTGAACAACCAGGGCCGGGGCGAGGTGCTGGACGGTGAGGCGGCGGCCCGCGTGCTGGAACTGCTCAAGGCAGACTCGACCCGCGCCTACGATCATTACGAAGAGATGATCGACTCCCACGGCCTCGGCCTCGCGCGCGAACTGGCTCGGATGAACCTGCCCGCCAACATCTATACCCAGTGGTACTGGAAGGTGGACCTCCACAACCTGTTCCACTTCCTCCGCCTGCGCGCCGATGCCCATGCGCAATACGAGATCCGCGTCTATGCCGACGCCATCTGCGAGATGGTCAAGGACTGGGTGCCCTTCGCCTACAAGGCCTTCGAAGACTACCGCCTCGGCGCGGTCACCATGTCGGCCCAGATGGTCGACTGCGTGAAGCGGATGCTCGCGGGCGAAGAGGTCACCGAAGAGAACTGCGGCATGAGCAAGCGCGAATGGCGCGAGTTCCAGAACGTGCTGGAATAGGGGCGGGAGCCCCCCGCCAACACGTTCACAAAGGGCGAAAACCCCATCCTGCCGACCGGATGTCGCAGGATGGAGGAAGCCCCTTCAGGCAAACGCATCACGCTCGGGCAGGGCGCTAACCCATGCCGCTGCGCGCTGGCGCATTGTAATCGGGTCGGGGTCGTGGTTGTATCGTGAACATGTTCACGAACCCGTTGTCCGAAAAATCCTGTCGGTACGCCCCTTGGGGCGTCGTGCGGGGCGGGGCCCCGTGCCCGCGCCCCGGAGGCGGGGCGCGTGGCGGTTATGAGGGGGAAATCACTTGAGTTTCAAATCTCCGGCCATTTGTCGGCCGTCCCGTCCGTCCTGCAATGAGTATTCCACTTTCTGGTTGTCCGCGAGGCCCGTCAGGCCCGAGCGTTCGACAGCCGAGATATGAACGAACACATCCTTGCCGCCTTCGTCGGGCGCGATGAAGCCATAGCCTTTGGTCGTATTGAACCACTTCACGGTGCCGGTTGGCATGTCCCGTGTCTCCCTTTTGCTTGCACCCCGCACCGCAATTGTGCAGGGCTTCTGTCGGCGCACAGGTAACCTTGCGGTTGCCGAAGGCACCGCAGACAAGATTGCACGGCGGAAACAAAAATCAAGAAAAAGGGGCGTGAGAGCCCATTTCCGTCAGGGTTTTTACATCAATGGAGCGAAGATGCAATGGTACTTTACGGGTTAAAGACTTGCGATACGTGCCGCAAGGCCTTGAAATCCCTTCCGGACGCCGAATTTGTTGACGTGAGGTCAGATGGCGTACCGCCCCTGATTCTCAGCACAGCATTTGAGCAATTCGGGGCAGCATTGATGAATACCCGCTCCACAACCTGGCGTGGATTGGACGCCAGCGAACAATCTCGCGCGCCCCTCGACCTACTGCGCGATCACCCCACGCTGATGAAACGCCCGCTGATCGTGTCGGGTGACACCATGTACCTCGGCTGGGGGCCGGATGTGCGCAAGGCCCTTGGCGCGGACTGATCCCGCGCCTATCTGGAGGTCACGCAAAGGAGGGTTCGAATGCGCAACGCGGCACTTGTTCTGGGGCTGATCGCCGGGGTTTTCGGCATGATCGTCGGCTTCTTCGGATACGGCTACACGGTCGCAATCGAACAGTGGGGCGAAATCGAGGGCTGGGCACGGCAGGTCGACAATGTCGAGCTGATCCGCGCGGCCTCGTTCTTTGCTCCCATGCTCTGCATCGCGGGCGGCGCGATGGCGCGGGCACGGGCCCTCTGGGGCGGCGCGCTGATGCTGCTCTCGGCTGCTGGGTTCTACTACGCCTTCGGTTTCACCGTCTTCACCATGTTCCCCATCGGCTTCGCCATGCTCGGGGGCATCCTTGCCGTGGCCGCCGGCAAGCCGGACGAGGAAAAGGCGCACTTCTGAGGGTCAGTAGACCCTCAGCCGCCGCTTGATCAGCGCGTCGAGCGAAACCGGCCCGCCGCCCCGGAACACGGGGATCAGCAGCAACATGACCCAGAGCGCCCGCTGGTCGAGGATCAGGGCGGTCGGGTCGCCGTCGAACCACGCGCCAAGCGCGGTCGCGTCGGCAATCAGCCCGTGGCCGTAGAGGTCGGTCAGCGTCTGGACGATCACGAAGACCACCATCCCCAGCGCCGCGATCCGGGTGAACAGCCCCAGCACGATCAGCGCGGGCAACAGCATTTCCGCCCAGGTCCCCGCCAGCAGGGCGGCGCGCTCGAAGGGGCTCGCCGCGGCGATGTCGTATCCCCCGGCCTCGGCCGACTTCGGGAAAATCTGCGCGTAGGTCCGGAAACTGGGCTCCCACAGGCCCGAGAAATCCTCGCCCACCTTGGTCAGCCCCGAGTTCCAGAAATAGAGCGCAAAGAGCGCCGCAAAGACCAGCCGCGCCAGCGTCGGCATCACGATGGGCCCGAGGCGGTATTCGACCGCATGGGCCAGTCGGAGGTAGAAATTGACAAGCGCGACCATGACTCAGGGCTCCCTCTCGATAGCGGTGATGGCGTTGCCCTGGATCAGCAGGGTCAGGCTGGGGCCGGGGTCGAACGGCTGGTCGGCCACGGCGTCCAGCGCCTCGCCGATCGTCATCCCCTCGGCCAGGGCGGCGATCCAGTCACCACCGCCGGGAGGGAGCGGCAGCGGCACCGGGTCGAACTCCGGTCGCGTGATCAGCACGTCCTGCGCCCCGGCCTCGGGGCGCGGCGCGCCGTCTTCCATGTTGTACCGCCAGATGGCGCAGACCGGGTGGTCCGACCGCAGCAGGCGCAGGGCGGGCGCAAGGCGCAGGCGGGCGGCCAGCAGCTCCTCGGGCGGGATCGTGGCCAGCAGGCCGGGGTCGATGGGGGCTGCATCCGCCGCGTGGTAGGACTGCCGGATCGCCAGCTCCAGCCGCGCGACATCGGGCAGGTAGGGCAGGTGGGCCAGTGCCTCCTGCCGGGCGATGAACTCCGGCAGACCCTCACCGTAGAGCATCAGCCGGGGCGAACTCGGCGGGTGCGCGCGCAGGAACAGCCGGGCCAGCTCGGCCATGTTCGCCTCGCCCAGCAGGCGGGTCAGCACGGGAAAGCCCGACTGCAGCGCCTCGATCAGCGACACGGTGACATTGTTGCGGTAGACGTCGAACCGGCGGCCCGCCGCGCGGTGCCCCCCGTCCTCCAGCCCCTCGGGGCGGGCGGCGCCCGGGTTCAGCAGCGCGGCTGCAAACCGGTCCTGCTCTGCCGTCATCGGGGCAGAACCGCCAGCGCCCGCGCGGCGCGCTGCGCCTCGTCGCACAGGACAGGCCATGCGGGGACGTCGTTGTCCCATTCCACCAGCACCGGGCGAGGCCCGCTGCGCGCCAGCGTGTGCTCCAGCAGGGTCCAGACCGGATCTGCCACCGCGCGCCCGTGGCTGTCGATCAGCAGCGGCGCGCCATGATCGTCGGCATCCTCGTCATGGCCGCCCACGTGGATCTCGCCCACGCTGTCCAGCGGAAAGGCATCCACGTAGTCCCGTGGCGCAAAGCCGAGGTTGGTGGCCGAGACAAAGACATTGTTCACATCCAGCAACAGGCCGCAGCCGGTGCGGCGCACCAGTTCGGCAAGGAACTCCGTCTCGGACCATGTGCTTTCGGCAAAGGCGAGGTAGCTCGACGGGTTTTCCAGCAGCATCCGCCGCCCCAGCCTGTCCTGCACCTCGTCGATATGGGCCGCGACGCGGGCAAGCGTTGCATCGGTATAGGGCAGCGGCAGAAGGTCGTTCAGGAAGGCGCCGTCATGCGTCGACCACGCCAGGTGCTCGGAAAAGCTCGCCGGGTTCAGCCAGTCGACAAGGTGCGCGAGCCGCGCGAGGTGGTCTTGGTCGAGCGGCCCGTCGCCGCCGATCGAGAGGCCGACCCCATGCACCGAAATCGGAAAGCGCTCGCTCAGCGCGCGCAGCTGCGCCAGCGGGCGGCCCCCGTCACCCATGTAGTTCTCGGCGTGGATCTCGAGCCAGCGCACCGGCGCCGGGTCCTGCATCACGTCGCTGAAATGCTGCGGCTTGTATCCGACGCCCGGGGCGGGCGGCAGGTTGCCGAGAGGTGTCTTGTCGAGCATGGCAGGTCCTCGCGCAACGTCCGGGGGCAAGGTAGGGCGGGCCGTCTTCACGCCCGCCCGATCCCGCCGGCCGTCAGGCCGGAAGGTCGCGTTCCAGCGGCGTCAGCGAACCCTTGCGGGCGCCGCCGTCCGCGCTGGCGGGAAGGCTCATTTCGGCGCAGGTGCCAACGTCGACCAGCTTCCAGGAGTTGCCCTGGTAGTCGACTTTCGAGGTGCCGGCGCAGGTGGTGCCGGGGCCGGCGGCACAGTCGTTCTGACCGGCCAGTGCGACACCGTAGCATTTTTCCTTGGATTGGGCCTCTGCCGTATTGGCAGTGGCGGTAAGGGCGGCGGCCACGGCGCCAGCGATGGCGAAGGTCTTTGCGGTGGTCGTCATGGGTGTCTGATCCTCCATTCGGGTAGGTGTTCCCAATGCTAGTCTAGCGCCCGTTGCCGTCAACGTCACGACCCCGTGACTCACGCCGCCGTCAGTCGGCGTGACCCTGCAACGCTGCGCAGCGGGCCGTTTCTCCCCATGATCCCGCGAATTGTTACAGAAAGCCCGCCGCGCGGGGGCGGCGGGCGGAAAGCGCAGTGCGGAATGTTACAACGCGCCGGGGGCAGGGGGCGCAGGTCGCCGGCCTGTAACAAACACGGGACAAGGCCCCGCCCGCCGGATCACAGCCGCTCGGCCAGCGCGGCGAGCCGGTCTGTCCTGGCCTCCCAGATGCGTCACTGGCGCGTCATCCAATCCTCGACCGGCGCCAGCGCCTCGGGGTGCAGGGCGCAGACCCCAAAATCCTCCCGCTCTCGGCGCGCCGCCAATTGCCGCCCCGCGCCCCGCCCGATAACCTCGGCGCATGAGCAGTTCCCCCCGATTCATTCACCTCCGCCTCCACACCGAATACTCGCTGCTGGAGGGCGCCGTCCGCCTCAAGAAGCTGCCGGGACTCTGCGAAGCCGCCGGCATGCCTGCGGTCGCCGTGACCGACACCAACAACATGTTCGCGGCGCTCGAGATGTCGGTGACGCTGAGCGGGGCAGGCATCCAGCCGATCCTCGGCTGTCAGATCGACGTGGCCTACGTCCAGTCGCAGCCGGGCGAACGCCCGCGCGACCCGGCGCCCGTCGTGCTGCTGGCCCAGTCCGAACGCGGCTACGAGAACCTGATGAAGCTCAACAGCTGCCTCTACGTCGACAAGGGCGGGCAGGCGCCGCAGGTCACGCTGGACGAGCTGGAGGCCCTCAGCGAGGGGCTGATCTGCCTGACCGGCGGCCCCCTCGGCCCGGTAGGGATGCTGCTGCAGACCGGCCACCGCGCCGAGGCCGAGGCACTGCTGAAACGCCTGCACGCCTGCTTCGGCGACCGCCTCTACATCGAACTGCAACGCCACCCCGGCGAAGACGGCGCGCCGACCGAGGCCGAGCGGCTGACCGAGCGCGGCCACGTGGAAATGGCCTATGCGATGGACATTCCGCTGGTCGCGACCAACGATGTCTACTTCCCCAAGTCCGACATGTACGAGGCGCACGACGCGCTGATCTGCATCGCCGAGGGCGCCTATGTCGACCAGCAGGACGCCCGCCGCCGCCTGACCGCGCAGCACTATTTCAAGTCGCCACAGGAAATGGCGGTGCTCTTCGCCGACCTGCCCGAGGCGCTGGAGAACACCATCGAGATCGCGAAACGCTGTGCCTTCATGGCCTACAAGCGCGCGCCGATCCTGCCCAAGTTCGCCGACGACGAGGTCGCCGAACTGCGCCGCATGGCCAACGAGGGGCTGCAGGCCCGCCTTGCCGTGATCCCCCATGCCGTTTCGGTCGAGGCGTACCAGGAACGTCTCGATTTCGAACTCGGCATCATCGAGGGCATGGGCTTCCCCGGCTACTTCCTGATCGTGGCCGACTTCATCCAGTGGTCCAAGGACAACAACATCCCCGTCGGCCCGGGCCGGGGCTCGGGCGCGGGCTCGCTGGTGGCCTATGCGCTTACCATCACCGACCTCGACCCGCTGCGCTACTCGCTGCTGTTCGAACGCTTCCTCAACCCCGAACGGGTCTCGATGCCCGACTTCGACATCGACTTCTGCATGGACCGGCGCGAGGAAACGATCCGCTACGTGCAGGAGAAGTACGGCCGCGACAAGGTGGGCCAGATCATCACCTTCGGTGCGCTGCTCTCAAAGGCCGCCGTGCGCGACATCGGCCGGGTGCTGCAGATGCCCTACGGCCAGGTCGACCGCCTGTCCAAGATGATTCCGGTCGAGGGGGTCAAGCCCGTCTCCATCGAAAAGGCGCTCAAGGACGAACCTCGCCTCAAGGAAGAGGCCCGCAACGAGGAGGTCGTCGCGCGCCTTCTCGATTACGGTATGCAGGTCGAGGGGCTGCTGCGGAACGCCTCCACCCACGCCGCGGGCGTGGTGATCGGCGACCGCCCGCTCGACGCGCTGGTGCCGCTCTACCAGGACCCGCGCTCCGACATGCCCGCCACCCAGTTCAACATGAAATGGGTGGAACAGGCGGGCCTGGTCAAGTTCGACTTCCTCGGCCTCAAGACCCTGACCGTCATTCAGAACGCCCTCGACCTGATCCTCAAGTCGGGCCGCCAGCTTCATATCGCCGCCGACGGGACCGAACTCTACGAACCAGCCCCCGGCGCCGAGAACCAGATGAACCTCATCCCGCTGGATGACGAGCGCACCTACAAGCTCTACGCCTCGGCCAAGACGGTGGCGGTGTTCCAGGTGGAAAGCTCGGGCATGATGGATGCGCTCAAGCGCATGAAGCCCACCTGCATCGAGGACATCGTGGCCCTCGTGGCGCTCTACCGTCCCGGCCCGATGGAGAATATCCCGACCTACTGCGAGGTGAAGAACGGGCAGAAGGAACTGGAATCGGTCCACCCCTCGATCGACCATATCCTCGCCGAGACGCAGGGCATCATCGTCTACCAGGAACAGGTGATGCAGATCGCGCAGGTCATGGCGGGCTACAGCTTGGGCGGCGCCGACCTGCTGCGTCGCGCGATGGGGAAAAAGATCAAGGAGGCGATGGACGCCGAACGTCCCAAGTTCGAGGAGGGCGCTGCCAAGAACGGTGTCGACAAGAAGAAGGCCTCCGAGGTCTTTGACCTGCTCGAGAAATTCGCCAACTACGGCTTCAACAAATCCCACGCCGCGGCCTACGCGGTGGTCAGTTACCAGACCGCCTGGCTCAAGGCGAACCACCCGGTCGAGTTCATGGCCGGGGTGATGAACTGCGATATCCATCTCACCGACAAGCTTGCGATCTACTTCGAGGAGGTCCGCAAGGGGCTCGACCTGCCGTGGACGCCGCCCTGCGTGAACCGCTCCGAGGCGACCTTCGACGTGCAGGACGGCAAACTGGTCTACGCCCTCGGCGCGCTCAAGAACGTCGGCCTCGAAGCCATGCGCATCATCACCGACGCCCGCAAGGGCATCACGCCCCAGACCTCAGCCTCCGCCCCGGCCAACGCGCCGGGACCCCAGAGCCACACGTCAGCCTCCGTCCCGGCCAACGCGCCGGGACCCCGCGCCACCGAGACACCGGGGCAAACCCAGGGAGGGCAGGACCGACCCTTCGTCACGCTCTTCGACCTCGCCCGCCGCGCCGACCTCAAGAAGGTCGGCAAGCGCCCGATGGAGATGCTGGCCCGGGCCGGGGCCTTCGACGCGCTGGACGGCAACCGCCGCCGGGTCTTCGACAGTCTCGATGCACTGGTCGCCTATTCCGCCGCCATCCACGAACAAAAGGCCTCGGCCCAGGTCTCGCTCTTCGGCGAGGCGGGCGAGGATCTGCCCGAACCGCGCCTTGCCGCCGGGCCCGACTGGCTGCCCGCCGAGCGGCTGTCGGAAGAGTTCAAGGCCATCGGCTTCTATCTCTCCGGCCACCCGCTCGACGACTACATGACCGCGCTGCGGCGCAAGGGCGTGCTGACGCTGGACGAACTGACCGAAAAGGCCCAGCAGGGGCCGCTGGTCGCCAAGCTCGCCGGTGTCGTTGCAGGGCGGCAGGAACGCAAGTCGGCGCGCGGCAACCGCTTCGCCTTCTGCCAGATGAGTGACACCACCGGCGCCTACGAGGTCACGCTCTTCTCGGAAACGCTGGAGAAATCGCGCGAATTCCTTGAAACCGGCGCCAAGGTGGTGGTGACGGTCGAGGCCACGATGGAAAGCGACCAGCTCAAGCTGCTGGGTCGTGGCGTCGGCCCGGTCGACATGGCGGTCGCCGCCGCCGGCAGCCGGGGCCTGCGCATCTTCATCGAGGAAACCGGGGCGGTCGACACCGTCGCGGCGGTGCTGGAAGAGGCCAAGTCGGCGGCGCGAGCCGCGGCCCGTGGCCCGGTGCAGCTCTGCCTGCTCGACCCCGGCCTGCCGGGCGAGGTCGAACTCGACCTCGGTCAGGATTTCGCCATCAACCCCGAGGTAAAGGGCGCGCTCAAGAGCCTCGACGGCGTGATGACGGTCGAGGAACTCTAGGTCGCGCGTCAGGTTTGTGCGTACCTCAGAAAACAAGATGAGCGGACCAGCCGCTCATCTTTTCTCTCCAAATACTCAAATCCAGAGCGTTCCGCCCGCGCTCAGCCCGCCGCCCTGGCGTTCATCTCCCGGCATTCGGGAACCGGCGTCAGCACGGTGCCGTCCTTGAGGAACTGCACGAGGTTGTCGCAGGCGAGGTCGCCCATGGCGCGGCGCGTCTCTTCCGAGGCGCTGCCGATATGGGGCTGCAGCGTCACGTTCTCCATCGCGAACAGCGCCTCGGGCACCTGCGGTTCGTTCTCGAAAACGTCGAGACCGGCGCCGCCCAGACGGCCGTCCTGCAGCGCAGCGACCAGTGCCTCCTCGTCCACCACGGTCCCGCGCGAGACGTTGACGAGGATCCCCTCGGGCCCCAGCGCCTCGATCACCTCGGCGTTGACGAGGTGCCGCGTTGCCGGGCCGCCGGGGGTGATGCAGATCAGCACCTCACTCTCGCGGGCCATCTCGGTCAGGTCGGCAAAGTACTCGTAGGGCAGGTCGCGGGCGCTGCGCGCGTGGTAGAGGATGCGCGCGCCGAAGACCGGCAGGCGCGCGGCGATCGCCTGACCGATGCGGCCCATGCCGATGATGCCCACCGTGCGCCCCTGCGTGCCGCGCGTAAGGGCAGGGTTGCCCTCGCTGGCCCAGCGGCCCGCGCGCACGTAGGCGTCATAGGCGGCAAGCTTGCGCGAGGTGGCGAGCCACAGCAGGATCGCGGTATTCGCCACCTCGTCGTTCAGCACGTCCGGCGTATGCGAGATCAGGATGCCGCGCGCCACCGCGCGGGGCGTATCCACCGCGTCGTAGCCGACCCCGTAGTTCGAGATCACCCTGAGGTTCGGCAGCCGGTCCATAACATCGCCCGGCAGACCGGCGCCACCGTAGACGGTCACCGCCACGATCTTCGGCCCCACCTCGGCGAAGAAGCTCTCGCGCTCCGCCTCGGACGGCAGGCCGTGGACGGTAAAGTCCTCGGCCATGCGGTCGCGCATGTAGGGGGTGGCCGAGCCGATGAGCAGGAGGTCGGGTTTCGCGTCAGTCATCCGCTTTCACTTTCTGGGTCTGGGTGCCGAGCCCGACGATGGTCAGGGTCATCACGTCGCCGTCCTTGAGGTAGACCGGCGTGGGTTTCATGCCCATGGCCACGCCCGGGGGCGTGCCGGTGGCGATCACGTCGCCCGGGTGCAGGGTGAACAGCTGCGACAGGTGCGAGATGATTTCGGCCACCGAAAAGATCATCTTGCCGGTGTGCCCGGTCTGCCGGCGCGCGCCGTTCACGTCCAGCGTCAGTTCAAGATCCTGCGGATCGGCAACCTCGTCGCGCGTCACCAGCCAGGGGCCGATGGGTCCGAAGGTGTCGCAGGACTTGCCCTTGGTCCACTGCCCGGTCAGCCCGCTCTGGAAGTGCCGCTCCGAGACGTCGTTCACCACGCAATAGCCCGCGACATGGTCCAGCGCCTCTGCCTCCGAGACGTATTTGGCCGCCTTGCCGATCACCACGCCCAGTTCAATCTCGTAGTCCGTGGTTTCCGAGCCGCGCGGCATCACCACGGTGTCGTCGGGGCCGACGATGGCCGAGTTGGCCTTCATGAAGAGGATCGGATGCGCCGGTTCGGCCATGCCGGTCTCGGCCGCGTGGTCCGAGTAGTTCAGGCCGATGCACATGAACTTGCCGATGCCGCCGACGCAGGGGCCCATGCGCGGCGCGCCGGCAACCGCGGGCAGGCTGGCCGGGTCGATGGCGCGGAGCCGGGCAAGGCTCTCGTCCGAAAGCATCGCGCCCGAGATGTCGGCGACCTCGCCGGACAGGTCGCGCAGTTGGCCCTGCGCATCGATCAGGCCCGGCTTTTCGCTGCCGCTGTCGCCGTAACGCACGAGTTTCATGGTGGTGTTCTCCCCGTTTCGCTGTTGCCGCGGGCAGCGTGCCCGCAACCTTTGCCGATGGGGTAATGGAAGGCGCGGCAAATGGCCAGCCGCCGTGCCGGGGGCCGGAACGAAAGAATGCCGCGGCAGAGCCGCGGCATTCCTCGTGAGTGGCAACACTTCCTTCGAGGCGCGCCGGTGAAATTCCCGGACGACAGCGTCAAGTGGACGGGGCCGAAGCCCCGAAAGGGGGACATGCTCGCTGCCTGCCTCACCTACTTAAACGCAGGCTCCGTCCGCATTCCGTCGAAAACAGTCGGAAAAAAGAATCTAGTTTTTTCAACAGCTTGTCAGATTTATTCAGGAAGCCCCGATTTTTTCCAGCAAGATCGACAGCGCTTTCTGGTCTTCTTCCGGGTAGGGCGCGACCCGGCTGCGCCAGAGCGTCGCCTGGCTCTTCAGGATCAGCCCGTCGGCCAGCAGCTTGAGATGGTTGGCACGCAGCGTCTCGCCGGTCGAGGTGATATCGGCGATCATCTCGGCGGTCTCGTTCTTCACCGTGCCCTCGGTCGCACCCTGGCTGTCGACCAGCGCGTAGTCGGCAACGCCGGCCTCGCGCAGGAACTCGCGCACCAGTCGGTGGTATTTGGTCGCGATGCGCAGGCGGAACCCGTGGTGCGCGCGAAAGGCCGAGGCGGCGGCGTCGAGATCGTCGAGCGTGTCGACGTCCACCCAGAACTGGGGCACCGCGAGGATCAGGTCGGCATGGCCAAAGCCCAGCGGCGCGATTTCCTGCACCTGGCTGTTCCACAGCGGCAGCTTCTCGTGCACGAGGTCGGTGCCGGTGACGCCGAGGTGAATGCGCCCGGCCGCCAGCTCGCGCGGGACCTCGCCCGCCGAGAGCAGCACGAGGGCAACGCCCTGCACCCCGTCGACCGCGCCCGCGTATTCGCGGTCCGACCCGGTCCGCGTAAGGGTCACGCCGCGCTTCTCGAACCACGAGAAGGTCTTTTCCATCAGCCGGCCCTTGGAGGGGACACCGAGTTTCAGCGTCATGCCATCGCCTCCAGTTCCAGCATCAGCCCGGGGCGCAGCACGCCGCCCACCGCCGGGATCTCGGCGTTGCGGCCAAGGTGCCGGGTCAGGGCGTCATAGCGCCCGCCGGTGGCCACCGGCGGCTGGTTCGGCATCCGCTCGGCGTAGAAGCCGAAGACGAAGCCGTCGTAATACTCCATCGAGGTCCGCCCGTAGTTGGCCTCGAAGTCCAGCTGCTCGACGTCGATGCCGTGGGCGGCCAAGGCGTCGATGCGCGCCTGCAGCCGGTCCAGCGCCGGGGTGATCGAGGGCAGATCGACGGCGATGTCGCGCAACTGCTCCAGCGCATAGGGCGCGGTCTCGCGCACCTTCAGCAGTGCCGCGAGGGCCGAGAGTTCCTGGCCGTCGAGGGCAGGGGCCTCGGCATCGGCGCGCAGGGCGGCGATGCGCTGTTCGACCTCGTCGCGGCTGCGCATTCCGATCTCGGGGGAGGTGCCGGCAAAGGGCTCGGCAGCGGCCAGCAGCGCCGTGCGGCTGGGCGGCGGCGGGGTCTTGCCCGAAAAGCGGTCCAGCAGGGCACGGAACCGGCGCGGCCGCCAGATGTGGCGCATCAGCGCCGCGCGCCGTGCCTCGGTGGTCGAGAGGCCGCGCACGGCGGCCATCAGGATGCCGATATCGCCGGTGGCCGCGCGCAGGTTGAGCGGCGCCAGCACCTCGGCGAAAAGGGCAAAGACCTCGGCATCGGCGCCCGCCGGATCGGTGCGGTCGAAGACCTCGTAACCGACCTGGATGTACTCGTTGGCGCGGTCCGGATCATGCTCCTGCCGCCGGAACACCTCGCCCGAGTAGGTATAGCGCGCGGGCTCCGCGCCCTGCGCCATGTGCATCTGCACCACCGGCACGGTGAAGTCGGGGCGCAGCACCTGCTCGCCCCGCAGCGCGTCCGAGGTCAGGTAGGCCCGCGCCCGGATGTCCTCGCCGTAGAGGTCCAGCAGCGTCTCGGCCGGTTGCAGCACCGGCGTCTCGACGGGCACGGCGCCCGCCCGCTCGAAGCGGTCGCGCAGGGCAGCCGCCCGCGCGAGGATGTCTGCGCGTGTCGGCATCAGTCCGGATCCGCCTGCGTGGCAAGGATCTCGTGCACTTTCGCCACCAGCTCGTCCCGCGCCACCTCGAACTGCGAGGGGCGTTCCTTCCACTCTTCCAGCGTCGCGTTCTCGGCGATCTTGGCACCGAGGATCAGGTCCTTGATCTGCACCACGCCGCGCGCCTTCTCCTCGCCGCCCTCGATGACGGCAATCGGGCTGTTGCGCTTGTCGGCATACTTCAACTGGTTGCCAAAGTTCTTCGGATTGCCAAGGTAGACCTCGGCCCGGATGCCCGCATTGCGCAGCTCTGCCACCATCGCCTGGTAATCGGCCATGCGGTCGCGATCCATCACGGTCACGACGACCGGGCCATGATCCACGGCAGTGATCCGCCCCTTCTCGCGCAGCGCCGCCAGCAGGCGGTCCACCCCGATCGAGATGCCCGTCGCCGGGACCGACTGGCCGGTGAAACGCTTCACCAGGTCATCATAGCGTCCGCCGCCCGCGACCGAGCCGAACTGCCGCTTGCGGCCCTTCTCGTCGAGGATCTCGAAGGTCAGCTCGGCCTCGAAGACCGGCCCGGTGTAATAGCCAAGGCCCCGCACCACCGAGGGGTCGATGACGATCCGGTCCGGGCCATAGCCCTGAGATTCAAGAAGCGCTACGATTTGTTCAAGTTCTTCGACACCCTCTCGCCCGACCGCTGACATATCAAGAATGTCGCGGAGACGCAGGAGAGTTTCTTTGTTATTCTCACCCCGAGCTTGCAGGAAGTTGACGAAGCCTTTGGCCATGTAGTCGGAAAGGTTAACACCGTCGATAAAGGCGCCAGAAGCATCGTGCCGGCCACCCGTCAGCAAGTGCATTACGCCTTCGGCTCCAACTTTGTCGAACTTATCGAGCTGGCGAAATATCGCATCGGTTACTTCACGATGTTCTATCAAACCCTTCAGTTCGTGGTTTCGGTATTCTTGGAGATCGTCCGAAGACATCGCGTCAATGTCGTATCTTTCAGTTCCTCTCGTAACGGAGGTAAGGATTCCGTTCAGCACCTTGCGGTTGTTCACCCGGATCAGGTAGTCGCCGCGCTCGATCCCGACCGCCTCGAAGGTATCGGCCAGCATCGCGCAGATCTCTGCATCCGCCGCCATGCTGGCGGTGCCCACGGTGTCGGCGTCGCACTGGTAGAACTGGCGGAACCGCCCCGGTCCCGGCTTCTCGTTGCGCCAGACCGGGCCCATCGCGTAACGCCGGTAGGGGTTCGGCAGGTCGTTGCGGTGCTGGGCATAGACCCGCGCCAGCGGCGCCGTCATGTCATAGCGCAGCGCCAGCCAGTCGCCCTTGCCGTCGTCTTCGGCTTCCTGCCAGGCGAACACGCCCTCGTTCGGACGGTCCACGTCGGGCAGGAACTTGCCCAGGGCCTCGACCGTCTCCACCGCCGAACTCTCCAGCGCGTCAAAGCCGTAACGATGATACACCCCGGCAATCTGGCGCAGCATCTCGGCGCGCTGAGTGACCTCGGCGCCAAAATAGTCGCGGAACCCTTTGGGCGTCTCTGCCTTGGGGCGGGGGGATTTCTTGTCCTTGGCCATGGGATGTCCCTGGAGTGTGCATACGCGGCGGGTCCTAGCCCAACCCATGCCGGGGGGCAAGCAAGCAGCGGGGGGCAGGGCAGGCTGCATCCCGCATCTTCTCTTCCCAAATACTCGAATCCCGTCCTCTGCCACGGGCGCGGGCTCAGATCGAGGTAAAATCCCCGCCGCGGCCCTTGCCCCCGGCAAAGCGCGCCGCGCCCGCGCGCCCCTCGGCGGCAAAGGTCCCGGCCGAGCGCCATTCCCGGCGCAGCGCCGCCGCGAGGTCCGCCGGTGCCATCCGGGCCGAGAGGTGATCGGCCCGCATGCAGGCCTGCGGGAACCGCGCGAGGTCCGCCGCCAGCGCCTGCGCGGTGGCCAGCGCCTCTCCCGCGGGGCAGGTGCGGTCGGCAAATCCGAGCGTGTGCGCCTCCGCCGCACCGACCGCGCGCCCGGTCAGGATCAGGTCGTTGGCGCGCCCCTGCCCCAGCAGGCGGGGCAGGCGCACGGTGCCGCCGTCGATCAGCGGCACGCCCCAGCGGCGGCAGAACACGCCGGTCACCGCCCCGTCGGCCATCACCCGCAAGTCGCACCAGGCCGCCAGCTCCATGCCGCCCGCCACCGCTGGTCCCTCGATGGCGGCGATAACCGGCTTGGAGAGCATCAGCCGCGAGGGGCCCATCGGCCCCGGGCGCGGGTCACCCATCGGGTCGCTCCAGCCCTCGGGAATGTCGAGCCCGGCAATCCACGCATCCGCGCTGCCGCTGCCCGCGGCCTTAAGGTCGAACCCGGCGCAGAAATATCCGCCGCGCCCGGTCAGGACAGCGATCGAGGCGCTCTCGTCCGCCTCGAAGGCGAGGAAGGCCTTGTATAGCGCCCGCGCGGTCTCGGGGTTCACGGCGTTGCGCGCGCCGGGCCGGTCGATGGCGACTGTGACGACGGGGCCGTCGCGGTCGATGATGATGCTCATGATGTCTCCTCCCGTCCTCACACTGGGGCCGGGGCCGCGCAGCGCGCAAGCGCCTTGGCGCGGTGACGTCACGGCGCTATGTGGGGGCCAGCTTGGCAAGGAGGCCCGACATGGAACGGCTCGAAGAACAGCTGGCCCACCTGACCCGCATGGTCGATGACCTGAACGAGGTCGTGGTGCGCCAGCAGAAGGAGATCGACCGGCTGACTCACCGGGTCGAGATGCTGTGGCAGCGCGAGGCCGAACGCGAGGCGGAGGGCAGCGGCGGCGTGGTCATCGGCGACGAGCGGCCGCCGCACTACTGAGCGTTCGCTCTGCTAACACTCTGTAAAACGTCGCGAATCTTGAATGTTTCGCGCGCGAAACAAAATTCCGGCAAGTCCTTGATAAGCCGAAGGGCCCGATCCGCGGATCGCAGAATTCTTCGCAGAATTTTGCCAAGACTTTTCAGAAAGTCTTGGCGCCTTGCTCAGAGCTTGGTCCTGAGGTGCCAGAGCTCGGGGAACAGTTCCACCTCCAGCATCCGCTTGAGGTAGGTCACCCCGCCGGTCCCGCCGGTGCCGCGCTTGAACCCGATGACGCGTTCCACCGTGGTCACGTGGTTGAAGCGCCAGCGGCGGAAGTAATCCTCGAGGTCCACCAGCTTCTCGGCCAGTTCGTAGAGCGCCCAGTGCTTCTGCGGCGCGCGGTAGACTTCGATCCACGCCTCTGCGACCGCGTCGTTTTCCTCGTGCGGGCGTCCCGGCTCGCGGCGCAGGGCGCTGTCGGGCAGGGGAATCTCGGCATGCAGGGCGCGCAGCGCGACATCGTAGAGCGAGGGCCGCTCGAGTTCCGCCTGCAACAGCTTCATCAGGTCGGGCCGGTGCTCGTGCGGCTTGAGCATCGAGAGGTTTCGGTTGCCGAGGATGAACTCGATCATCCGGTATTGGTGCGACTGGAACCCAGAGCTCTGGCCAAGCGTCGCGCGGAAAGTCGTGTAGTCCGACGGCGTCATGGTGCGCAGAACGTCCCAGGCCCCGTTCAACTGGTCGAAGATCCGGCTCACCCGGGTCAGCATCTTGAAGGCCGGGCGCATGTCCGCGCTTTGCAGCGTCTCGCGCGCGGCGCTCAGTTCGTGGATGGCAAGGCGCATCCACAGTTCCGAGGTCTGGTGCTGGATGATGAACAGCAGTTCGTCATGCGCCTGCGAGATCGGCGCTTGCGCGTCGAGGATCTTGGTCAGCTGCAGGTAGTCGCCGTAGGACATCCGCCCGTCGAACGACATCTGGGCGCCTTCGGAGGAGGGGTCGTAGGGGTCGGTCATCTCTGGTCTTTCGCTGGGCGGGAGCGGTCAGGTCACCGCGTTGCGGGTCTTGTATTCGTCGCGGTCCCAGAGCCGGTCGTTCATGACCTCGGCATAGATCGCGACGGCGGCGTCCACGTCGGCCTCGTCGATGTAGAGCGGGGTGAAGCCAAAGCGCATGATGTCAGGCGCGCGGAAGTCACCGACGACACCGCGCGCGATCAGCGCCTGCATGGCGGCGTAGCCGTGCTCGAACCGGAAGGAAATCTGGCTGCCGCGGACAGAGGCGTCGCGCGGGCTGGCGAGCTCCAGCATCGGGCAGGCGGCTTCGACCCCGGCGATGAACTGCTCGGACAGGGCGATGGCCTTGGCGCGCACGTCGGCCATGTCGACCATGTCCCAGATGTCGAGCGCGCATTCGAGCGAGGTCATCTGGATGACCGGCGGGGTGCCCACGCGCATCCGCTCGACCCCGGCACCGGCGCGGTAGTCGAGGTCGAAGTCGAAGGGCGCGGCATGGCCGAGCCAGCCCGAGAGGGCAGGGAGCGCGCGGCCCGCGTGGCGCGGCGCAACATAGATGAAGGCCGGGGCGCCGGGGCCGCCGTTCAGGTACTTGTAGGTGCAGCCGACGGCAAAATCGGCCTTGGCCCCGGCAAGGTCCACCGGGACCGCGCCTGCGGAGTGGGCAAGGTCCCAGACCGTGACGGCGCCGACCGCATGGGCCTTGGCGGTGAGGGCGGCCATGTCGTGCTTGCGACCGGTGCGGTAATCGACCTCGGTGATCATGGTCACCGCGATCTCCTCGGTGATGCTGGCCTCGACCTCCTCGGGGGCGACGACGCGCAGCTCGTAGCCCTGGCCCAGCATCTGGGTGAGGCCCTGTGCGATGTAGAGGTCGGAGGGGAAGTTGCCGTTGTCCGAGAGGATCACCCGGCGCTCCGGGTTCATGGCGAGAGCCGAGGCGAGGGCCTGGTAGACCTTGATCGACAGGGTGTCGCCGGTGGCGACATGGCCGGGCTCGGCCCCGATCAGCCGCGCGATGCGGTCGCCGATGCGCATGGGCTGGGCCATCCATCCGGCCTTGTTCCAGCCGGTGATCAGCATCTCGCCCCATTCGGCGGTCATCATCTGGGCGATGCGTGCCGGTGCCGCCTTGGGCAGCGGCCCCAGCGAGTTGCCGTCGAGGTAGATCACCCCCTCGGGCAGTTGGAACATGGCCTTGGTCGCGGCGAAATCGGTCATTGCGGCCTCGCAGATGCTTTAAACTTAAAGCATCTGCTATCCGCTAAACCGCGACCTGTCCAGCTTTGTCTGCGCTCACATCTGCCCGCCGGCCACTTCCAGCGTCTGGCCGTTCACGCTCTGCGATCCCGGACCCACGAGGTACATCGCGGCGGCGGCGATCTCGAAGGGTTCGATCAGCCGCTTGTGGCGGTTGGCGTTGACCATGACGTCCATCGCCGCCGCCTCGCTGATCCCGGCGCGTTGCGAGATGCTGTCGACGTTGCGGGTGACGATCGGGGTGTCCACGTAGCCCGGGCAGATGGCGTTGAAGGTGATGGGCTTGCCGAGGTAGTCCTCGGCGAGGGAGCGGGTCAGGCCGATCAGGCCGTGCTTGGAGGCCGAGTAGGCCGCCGCGCCCTGCAGGCCCTTGACCCCTGCGATCGACGACATGGTGATCACGCGGCCCCAGTCGGTCCCGCGCATGGACTGGAGGCATTCGCGGATCGTCAGGAAGGCGCCGTCGAGATTGGTCGCCATCATGTTGCGCCAGAAGTCCAGCGAGGTCTTGTGCACCGCCTTGCCCTCGGCGATGCCCGCGTTGGCGACGCAGATCTGGATCGGCCCTCGGGCGGCAACGGCGGCGGCCACGGTGTCGATGATCTCCTGTTCGTTGCGCACGTCCATCGCCATGCCGGTCATGCCGGGCCCCGCGACCTCGTCCAGCACCTCCTGCCGGCGCCCGGTGATGGTGACCTGCGCGCCCGCCTCGGCAAAGGCCTGCGCGATGGCAAGGCCGATCCCGGTGCCCCCGCCGGTGATGAAGGCGTGTTTTCCGTCCAGCATTTTCTGCTCCTCCTCGATGTGTCGCGTGGAGGCTATCCGCTTTTGCTGGCGGCGCAACCGGGCGCGAAAGTGACCCTGCGGCGGGGTGCCGCGTTTCATCGGCAAAACGCCGAATGTCTTTGGCTGCAGACTTGGTAAACTACTGCGCGGAGCCGTTCGCTGGGAGAGCGGTGCATTGGATGTCTGGATGAGATGGATCGACATTCCCCCGGTCTGGCTGGCGGCGGCGCTGGTGCTGGCGTGGCTGCAGTCGCGCTATCTCTCCGCCGGGCTGACCTTTGGCGGGGGCTGGGCGGACCTCGTGGGCGGACTGCTGGTCGGGGGCGGGGTGCTGCTGATGGTGCTGGCCCTGTCGGAGTTCCGCCGCTGGCGTACCACGGTGCACCCGCACGGCAGGCCGGTGGCGCTGATCCAGTCGGGGATCTTCAGCCGGTCGCGCAACCCGATCTACCTTGGCGACGCGATGGTCCTGACCGGTCTCGTGCTGGCCTGGGACGCGGTGCTGTCGCTGCCGCTGGTCCCGGTCTTCGTCTGGCTGATCGAGCGCCGGTTCATCCTGCCCGAGGAGGATCGGCTGCGTCGGACCTTCCGCGCCGACTTTGCGCGCTACGAACGAAAAGTGCGCCGTTGGCTCTGAAACGTTTTCAAAAATTACCCGCGCATTGCGAAGCCACGCTTGCGGATTTCGCACCTGCACGGTACTTGAGTTGTCGAATGCCGGCCCAACTGTTCCGTGGGGTCAAGACATGAGGGGATCAATTCTGTGAAAATAGGAACACCCAAGGAAATTTTCGACGGTGAGAACCGTGTGGCCATGACGCCTGACAGCGCCACGGCGTTGAAAAAACTTGGTCATGAATGCGTTATCGAGGCAGGCGCCGGCCTGCGGGCAGGCTTCCTGGACGAAGCCTATGCCGCTGCCGGGGTCGAGGTCGTGGCCGATGCAAAGGCGCTGTTCGCGGCTGCCGACGTCATCGCCAAGGTGCGTCCGCCGAGCGATGCCGAGGTCGCCATGCTGCGCCCCGACCAGACGTTGATCTCGTTCTTCTACCCCGGCTCGAACGAAGAGCTGATGAAAAAAGCGGCAGATACCGGTGCCACCGTCATCGCGATGGACATGGTGCCGAGGATTTCGCGCGCGCAGAAAATGGACGCGCTGTCGTCCATGGCCAACATCGCCGGTTACCGCGCGGTGATCGAGGCGGGCAACAACTTTGGCCGCTTCTTCACCGGGCAGGTGACGGCAGCGGGCAAGGTGCCCCCGGCCAAGGTGCTGATCGTCGGCGCCGGCGTGGCCGGTCTGGCCGCCATCGGGACCTCGACCTCGCTGGGTGCGATCACCTATGCCTTCGACGTGCGGCCCGAAGTGGCCGAGCAGATCGAATCCATGGGCGCCGAGTTCGTCTACCTGGACTTCACCGAAGCCCAGACCGACGGCGCGGCGACGGGCGGCTATGCAGCCCCCTCGAGCCCCGAGTTCCGTGAAGCGCAGCTGAAGAAGTTCCGCGAACTGGCGCCGGACATCGACATCGTCATCACCACCGCCCTGATCCCGAACCGGCCCGCGCCGGTGCTGTGGACCAAGGACATGGTCGAGCTGATGAAACCCGGTTCGGTCATCATCGACCTTGCCGCCGAGCGTGGCGGCAACTGCGAGCTGACCAAGCCCGACGAGAAAATCGTTTCGGACAATGGGGTTACCATCGTCGGTTACACCGATTTCCCGTCGCGGATGGCGACCCAGAGCTCGACGCTCTACGCCACCAACATCCGTCACATGATGACGGACCTTACGCCCGAGAAAGACGGCGTCATCAACCACAACATGGAAGATGACGTGATCCGCGGCGCGACCATCACGCACGAGAAGGCCGTGACCTTCCCGCCGCCGCCGCCGAAGATTCAGGCCATCGCGGCGCAGAAACCGAAGGAGAAGGCCAAGGAGCTGACTCCCGAGGAGCGCAAGGCAGCAGAGATCGCGGCGTTCAAGGCGCAGACCAAGAGCCAGGTGACCCTGCTGGCGGTCGGCACCATCGTCATGCTGCTGATCGGCATCTATGCCCCGGCCAGCTTCATGAGCCACTTCATCGTCTTCGCGCTTGCCTGCTTCGTTGGCTTCCAGGTGATCTGGAGCGTCAGCCACTCGCTGCATACGCCGCTGATGGCGGTGACCAACGCCATCTCGGGGATCGTGATCCTCGGGGCGCTGCTGCAGGTCGGGTCGGGCAACTGGCTGGTTGTCATCCTGAGCTTCATCTCGGTCCTGATCGCATCCATCAACATCGTTGGCGGCTTCCTGGTTACGCGCCGGATGCTGGCCATGTTCCAGAAATCCTGAGGGGGCCCAACAGATGTTCTCTATCGGAGTGACCTCCGCGGCCTACATCGCCGCATCCGTTCTCTTCATCCTGTCGCTGGGCGGCCTGTCGAACCAGGAGAGCGCCAAGCGCGCTGTCTGGTACGGCATCGTCGGCATGGCGATTGCAGTCATCGCGACGGTCTTCGGGCCGGGCGTCTACAACGTGTTCCTGATCCTCATCGCCGTGGCGGCGGGGGCCTTTGCGGGCTACTACCTCGCCGGCAAGGTGCAGATGACGGAAATGCCCCAGCTGGTGGCAGCGCTGCACTCCTTCGTGGGTCTGGCAGCGGTCTTCATCGGCCTGAACGCCGACATGATGCTGTCGACCGTGATGGACATGAAAGCCTCGGGCGTCGAGGAACATGCGGCCCATCTCACCGGCTTCGGTGAGAAGCTGTGGCACAAGGATGCCGTGGAAATCGCGATCCTGAAGGTCGAGGTGTTCCTTGGTATCTTCATCGGTGCGGTGACCTTCACCGGCTCCGTCATTGCCTTTGGCAAGCTGGCGGGCAAGGTCGACGGCAAGCCCAAGCAGCTGCCGGGCGGGCATATCCTGAACGCCGCGGCGCTGGCGGCCTGTGTCGTGCTGGGCCTGATGTACATGTCGGGCTCGGGCATCTGGACCATGGTTCTGGTGACGCTGATCGCCGGCTTCATCGGCTGGCACCTGATCATGGGCATCGGCGGCGCCGACATGCCGGTGGTGGTGTCGATGCTGAACAGCTACTCGGGCTGGGCGGCCGCGGCCATCGGCTTTACCCTTGGCAACGACCTGCTGATCGTGACCGGTGCGCTGGTGGGTTCTTCGGGTGCGATCCTGTCCTACATCATGTGCAAGGCGATGAACCGCAAGTTCATCAACGTGATCCTGGGCGGCTTTGGCGGCACCACCGGGCCTGCGGCGGACATCGAGGGCGAGATGATCGCCATCGAGGCCGACGGCGTGGCGGGTGCGCTGAACGATGCCGACAGCGTCATCATCGTTCCGGGCTACGGTATGGCCGTGGCGCAGGCGCAGCAGGCGGTCAGCGAACTGACCAAGAAGCTGCGCGCGCGGGGCAAGGACGTGCGGTTCGCCATTCACCCGGTCGCCGGGCGTCTGCCGGGCCACATGAACGTGCTGCTGGCCGAGGCCAAGGTGCCCTATGACATCGTGCTGGAGATGGACGAGATCAACGACGACTTCCCGAGCACCGACGTGGTGATCGTGATCGGCTCGAACGACATCGTGAACCCGGCGGCGCAGGACGATCCGAACTCGCCCATCGCAGGGATGCCGGTTCTGGAAGTCTGGAAAGCCAAGCAGGTCTTCGTCTCGAAGCGGGGGCAGGGCACCGGCTACTCGGGCATCGAGAACCCGCTGTTCTTCAAGGAGAACACCCGGATGTTCTACGGCGACGCCAAGGCCTCGCTGGACAAGCTGCTGCCGATGATCGACTGATCTTCGCGTCAGGCAAAAGACAGATGGCGGGGCCGACGGCTCCGCCATTTTCGTTTGGGGGGAAGCAAAATTCTTGCAAGAATTTTGCCAAGCGTTTTCGAAAACGCTTGGGCGCCTAGATCACGCCGATGTCGGCAAGGGCCTGGCTGAGTTCCGGCGGCAGCGCGTCCTCGTTGCGGCGCCCCTTGGGCAGATCGGGCGGGGCGTCCGTGGGGGCGAGGTAGCGCCAGCCCTGGAAGGGGCGCTTCTGGGCAGTGGCGGTCAGGTGGATCTCGGGGTCGATCACGATGGCGCAGCGGCGGATGCCGTCTTCGCCGGTCATCTCGTCGAAGCGGACGATCCGCTGGCGGCACTGGATCAGCCCCTTGATCACCCAGTAGATCGAGCCGCCCGCGAGGATTTCGTCCTCGCGCTTGGGCCACATCCGGGTGACGTGGCGGTTCAGCCCGTCCTTGTAGACGGTGCGCCGCCGCATCTCCTGCCAGGCGGCGAGATCGTCGACGCTGTCGGTGCCGACCGACAGCTTGATCAGGTTCACGAATTTATCCACAGAGTCGTCCCCAGCTACCGCCTATATGGTAGTCCAATTGTTACAGTCTGCAAGCTGTAGTGGACGGCGTTTGGGTTCTCGGCTAATGTGGGTCCTCCCCACTGAATTAACCTTACAGGTCCGTCATGACACGCTTTGCCGCTCCGATCGCCGAGCAAATCTGGGATATGAAATACCGCTTCAAGCAGGCGGATGGTGCCCCGGTCGACCTGAGCGTGGAAGACACCTGGCGCCGGATCGCGCGTGATCTCGCCAAGGTCGAGGCGGAGCCGGCGAAGTGGGAAGAGACCTTCTACGAGGCGCTGTCGGATTTCAAATACCTGCCCGCCGGGCGGATCGTCGCCGGTGCCGGGACCGCGCGGCAGGTGACGCTGTTCAACTGCTTTGTGATGGGCACCATCCCGGACAGCATGGGCGGTATCTTCGACATGCTGAAAGAGGCCGCGCTGACCATGCAGCAGGGCGGGGGGATCGGCTACGATTTCTCGACCATCCGTCCGCGCGGGGCCTCGGTCTCGGGCGTGGCGGCGGATGCCTCGGGCCCGCTGTCGTTCATGGACGTCTGGGACGCCATGTGCCGCACGATCATGAGCGCGGGCTCGCGCCGGGGCGCGATGATGGCGACGATGCGCTGCGACCACCCGGACGTGGAGCAGTTCATCACCGCCAAGTCCGAGGCGGCGCGGCTGCGCATGTTCAACCTCTCGGTGCTGGTGACCGATGCCTTCATGGAGGCGGTGAAGGCGGACGGTCCGTGGGATCTGAAGTTCGACGGCAAGGTCTATCACACCGTTCAGGCGCGCGACCTCTGGAACAAGATCATGCGCTCGACCTATGATTATGCCGAGCCGGGCGTGATCTTCATCGACCGCATCAACCAGGCCAACAACCTGAGCTATTGCGAGACCATCGCGGCGACCAATCCCTGCGGCGAGCAACCCCTGCCGCCCTATGGCGCCTGCCTGCTGGGCTCGATCAACCTTGCCCGTCTGGTTACCGATCCGTTCGGCGAGGCGGCGGCGCTGGACGAGGCGGAGCTTTCGAAGCTGGTCGCGACCGCCGTGCGGATGATGGACAACGTCGTCGATGCCTCGAAATTCCCGCTGCCGCAGCAGCTGGCCGAGGCGCAGGCCAAGCGCCGCATCGGGCTGGGCGTCACCGGTCTGGCCGACGCGCTGCTGATGCTGGGCCTGCGCTATGGCTCGGACGAGGCGGCGGCGCAGACCGAGGACTGGCTGCACGCCATCGCGCGGGCGTCCTACCTCGCGTCGGTGGAGCTGGCCAAGGAGAAGGGCGCCTTTCCGCTGTTCGACGTGGAGGGCTACCTGGCCTCCGGCACCATGCGGGCGATGGACGAGGACGTGCGCGACGCGATCCGCGAACATGGCATCCGCAATGCGCTGCTGACCTCGATCGCACCGACCGGGACCATCTCGCTCTATGCCGGGAACGTCTCGTCGGGGATCGAGCCGGTGTTCGCCTATGCCTATACCCGCAAGGTGTTGCAGAAGGACGGCTCGCGCACCGAGGAAGAGGTGGTCGACTACGCGGTCAAGCTGTATCGCGACAAGTTCGGCGAGGCCGAGTTGCCCGACTACTTCGTGAACGCGCAGACGCTGGCCCCGTTGGAGCACGTCAAGATGCAGGCGGCGGCGCAGAAGTGGATCGACAGCTCGATCTCGAAGACCATCAACTGCCCCGAGGACATCTCCTTCGAGGACTTCAAGGACGTCTACATGGCGGCCTGGGATTCGGGCTGCAAGGGCTGCACCACCTACCGCCCGAACGACGTGACCGGCTCGGTCCTGAGCGTGTCGGAGCCGGAGAAGACGGCGACCCCCGAGGTCGTGGCGCTGAACGGCGAAGACCCGCAGATGCCCCACGGCGACGTCATCTACATGGCCGATCCGCTGGACCGCCCGCAGGCGCTGGAAGGCAATACCTACAAGCTGAAGTGGCCTGACAGCGAACACGCCATCTACCTGACGATCAACGATATCGTCATCAATGGCCGTCGCCGTCCCTTCGAGATCTTCATCAACTCCAAGAACATGGAGCATTTCGCCTGGACCGTGGCGCTGACCCGGATGATCAGCGCGGTGTTCCGGCGCGGCGGCGACGTGTCCTTCGTGGTGGAAGAACTCAAGGCCGTCTTCGACCCGCGCGGCGGTGCATGGATGCAGGGCAAGTACATCCCCTCGATCCTTGCCGCCATCGGCGGGGTGATCGAGAAGCACCTGATCGCCATCGGTTTCCTCGAGGGCGAGGGCATGGGGCTGAAATCGGACCCGCAGGCCGAGGTGGTCAACATGAACGGCCGCCGCGGCAAGGCCTGCCCCTCGTGCGGGCAATACGAGATGCGGATGGTCGAGGGCTGCATGACGTGTGCGAGTTGCGGCCACTCCAAGTGCGGCTGACAGGCGGGGCGGGGGGCTGACCCCCACTCCCTCCGGCAAGACCTTCGGACCGTACCGGACTCCCCGGTGCGGTCCGCTTGAGTCTTGGGGGTCAGTTGATGCCGTCGCGGCGCAGGGTGGGGGTGTCGATCTCGCGGGCGAAGATGGCGTTGCAGAACCAGATGCCCTTCAGGTCCTGCCTGGTCCGGTTCACCCGGCGGACCGGTTCGACGAGGTCGTAGAGCCGGTAGTTGAAGGGGTGCAGGAAGTGGATGAAGCGCTCGAGGTGGACGTGGAAGCGGTTGTCGAGGTTGGTGGCGCATTCGACCTGCAGGTAGGCGATCCGCCCCTCGCGGAGCATTCCGGCGAAGCCGAGCAGCACGTCGAGGTCGTAGCCCTCGGCGTCGATCTTGAGGAAGTCGATCCTCTCGACGCCCTGCGCGCGGCAATAGTCGTCGCCGGTCAGGATATCGACCTCGATTTCGTTGGCGGCGCCCTCGGCCCCCTCGGCGATGCGCTGGTTGCCGGTGTCCTGCCCTGAGGTGAAGCGCGCGCGGCCGCTGCGCGAGGCGAGGGCGGTCTGGCGGGGGAAGGCGTGCGGGTCGTCCCCGATCTGCCGGGTGAGCCTGGCGAAGGTCTCGGGCGCGGGTTCGAAGCAGTGGATCGGCGCCTCGGCCAGCAGGGCGCGCAGGCGGAGGTAGGACTGGCCGCGGTTGGCGCCGACGTCGAAGACGGCGTTGCGGCCGAAATCGTCCTGTGCCTTGCGTGCATCGGTGAAGAGCTTTGCGAGGGGCCCCTTGGTCATTCTCTGCGATCTCGTTCCTGGGCCTGACGTCGGCCTGCGTTGCTGTGCGCGACGCTTTCAGATTTGCCGGTGGGGTTCAAGGACCGGGAGGGCGGGGGCCGGTCAGGCGCCGCGCGGCAGGCCCTTGGCGAGGTCGATCAGTTCGACCACGGAGCGCAGTTCGAGCTTTTCGAGGATGCGGGCGCGGTGATGGTCGACGGTGCGCGGGCTGATGTCGAGGGTGCGGCCGATCTCCTTGCTGGTCACCTCGCCGGGGTGACCGACCATGAAGTCGACGATTTCGCGCTCGCGCGCTGTGAGGCGGTCGAAGCGGCTGTCGATGTCGCGCCTGCGCCCCGCGGCGGCGGTCATTTCCACGGCCATGCGGCAGGCGGTCTCGATCCGTTCGGCCAGCACCGACTGGCGGAAGGGTTTTTCGAGGAAGTCGACCGCGCCGCCCTTCATCGCCTGCACCGATTCCGGGACGCCGCCGTGGCCGGTGATGAAGATGATCGGCAGGGGGAAACCCGCGCGGTTGATGTGGGCCTGAAGCTCCAGTCCGGACATGCCGGGCAGCCCATAGTCGAGGACGAGGCAGCCGATGCGGCTCTCGTCGTAGGCCTCGAGGAAGGCCTGCGCGGAGTCGTAGGCCTCGACCGTGTAACCGCGCATCCGCAGCGCGCGCGAGAGGGAAACCCGTATGTCCTGGTCATCGTCAACGACGAAGACCACCGTTTCTGTTTCACTCATGCCGCCTCGGTGCCTTTCGTGGTGGTACCGGCGCCGCGGGCCGGGAGATTGAAGCAGAACCGCGCGCCAGGGCGGTGGGTCTCGTCGAACCAGAGCCGCCCGCCGTTCGCCTCGACGATGGAGCGGCAGATCGAGAGGCCCAGTCCCATGCCGTCCGGCTTGGTGGTTTCGAACTCGGAGAAGAGGGTTAGTCCGGGGGTGATGCCGGGGCCGTTGTCGGTGACGCTGACCTTGACGCTGTCACCGTCCCGGCCGACGGCGACGACGACCTGCCGGTCCGTCGCGCCGGACTGGGTCAGCGCCTCGACCGCATTGCGCAGCAGGTTGACGATGACCTGCGCGATCTGCGTGCGGTTGCCCCAGACGTCGGTCTGGCCTGCCACGTCGATGACAATCTCGACCCCGGCCTCGGTCGCCTCGGGCAGCACCAGCCGCCGCGCCTGTTCGACCAGTTCGGGGAGGTTGATCACGGTGCGCTCGGCGGTGTCCTTCTTCACGAAGCTGCGCAGCGCCCGGATGATGTCGCCGGCGCGCAGCGACTGTTCCTCGATCTCGGAGAGGATGGTGCGCAACTCCTCGTCGGTGGCGCCTGCACGGTCGGCGGCGAGGCGCGCGGCATCGGCGTTCTGGGCGATTGCGGCGAGCGGCTGGTTCAGCTCGTGCGCGAGTCCCGAGGCCATCTGGCCCATCATGTGCCCGCGCGCGAGGTGCGAGAGGTCGCGGCTCAGCTGCTGGATCTGGCGTTCCTTGGCGATGGACTCGGTGACGTCATCCACCATCGCCACGACATAGAGCGCCTGTCCGCTCTCGTCGCGCACGATGAAGGCGTTGACCTTGACCCAGATCCGGCGACTGCCCTTGCGGCGCCAGCGCGCCTCGCGGCTGATCGCATAGTCTTCGTCCGAACCGGTTTCGAGATGGGCGAAGGGATCGGCAGCCCCGTCGCCGGTAAGGTCGGCGAGCCGCATCTGCGAAAGCTCCTCGGCGCTGTAGCCGGTCAGGTCGCAGAACTTGGGGTTGGCGCGCAGGAAGGCGCCGGTTTCGGGGGCGAGGTGGGCGATGGGCCGTGTGGCGCGGTCGAAGGACTGGCCGTATTCGAATTCGGTCTGCTTGCGTGCCGCGATCTGCTGCATCAGCGTGGCGTTGGCGCGTTCGAGTTCCTTGAAGGTCTTCGGCGCGGGTTCGGAGGGGTCGAGTTCGCCCTGCGAGATCAGGGCGGAGCGCACGGCGAAGGCGCGCACCGGACGGTAGATGTAGTTCGCCATCAGCAGGCCGATCACGCCGGTGATCGCGGCCACGGTGATGGCGATCCAGATGTTGTTGTAGCGGTTCTTCTTGATCGCGGCGGTGAAGTCGTCCTCGGGGGCGTAGACGGCGATTGTCCACGGCAGCTGCTCGCTGATGATCGGTTTCACGACCGAGACGTAGGTGCCCCCGTCATAGGTGAACTGCGACGACAGCTCGCGCGGGGTGTCGAGGGCGCCCTGCCGGTAGAGCGGGCTGAAGGCGGTGCGCGCGATGGGGTCGTCCAGTTCCCAGATCTTGGCAAAGCGCATGGTGCCATCCGCCTCGGGCGTGCGGATGAAACGCTGGTCTGGGTGGGCGATCACGTCGCCGTTGCGATGGATGATCAGCGCCTTGCCGGTGGAGCCGACGCGCAGGCGCGAGAGGAATTCCGAGATGTCGCTGATCTCGATATCGACGCCCATCACGCCCTGGATTTCGCCGTCAGAGCCGAAGACGGGCGAGGCGAGGGTGATGCCGGGCTGCTTGGACGAGTAGAAGATATAGGGATCGGTCCAGATCGTCCCCTTTTCGGCGGAGGCGCGCATGTACCACGGGCGCGTGCGGGGATCGAAGGGATCGTCGGGGTCGGTCTTTTCCGCCACCACGCTGAAGCCCTCGTCGCGCCAGATCAGCCGGGTGGGCTGCGGGTCGCCATCGGGCGCGACGAACTTGGTCCGGTAGGGCCCGGGCTCTTCGCTGCGCATGACATAGACGAACTCACCATCGCGCCCGCCGTAGAAGATGCCGGAGAACTGGGGAGAGAGCTGGAGCTGCTGGAAGAAGAGCTGTTCCAGCAGGGGCGGGTTGTCGCTGGCCACCACGTCGTTCTGGGCGAGGTTCGCCGCCAGTTCCGCCGCACCGTGGGCCGGCTGCAGGAATCCCTTGGAGTGTTCGATGGTATTGGTGCCGACGTCGCTCAGCAGATCGCGGGCGTGGCCGATCAGGGCGCGTTCGGAGGTGACGTAGGATGTGAACACCACGAGCAGCACCGCGACGAGCTGCAGGCCGGCGAGGCCGATCGCGAGTATGGTGCCAAGAGAGGTCTTCACAGTGCCGATTTCATCGCGTGGCGCGGGCAAGGCATGAATGGCAGCCCCTTCTGGTCTTGAACCCCATCCGTCTGCAGCCCCCTGCCGGATGGATCACATGTTTATAATGCGCCTGCCTTGGCGCGGGGAATAGGCAAAATTGCCTAGGCAATCACACGCATTCAACTCCGCGCAACTTTCTATCAAAGTGAGGTCATTCTGTGGTTCGGTTGCGGGTAGTCCGGTAAGCCTACTGAAATTTTGCAACTGAAATCAATTTGAAGTCCATCCCATTGTTCCGTGAGTGGTACTGGCGTCCGGGGCCCCACCCGGCGCCAGTTTTACTTCCGGGGGCAGGCCCGGCGGTCACGCCGGGTCGCGCCGGTCAGCTTCTCAGATCGCACCAGCCCCCTGAAGCCGTGCCAGCCGCGCATCGTCGATCCCGATCCCGCGCAGGACTTCCTCGGTGTCATGGCCAAGCCCGACCGGGGCCGACAGCGGTGCGCAGGGCGCGCCATTGGCAAGGAAGCTGAGGTTCGGCACGTGGACGGGGCGGTCGAAGCCTTCGACCCGCATCTCGCTGAGAATACCGCGCGCGCGCACCTGGTCCTCTTTCAGGACCTCGTCGAGCCCGCGCACACGGGCAGCGGGCACCGCCGCAGCTTCGAGGATGGTCTCCCACGCGTCGGCGGTGCGGGTCAGGAAGGTTTCCTCCAGCGTGGCGCGCAGGTCTGCCGCGTTGGCAGCAAGGTCCGCCGGGGTCTGCCAGCGCGGGTCTTGCAGGATGTCGCCCCGGTCGATGGCCTGACAGAGGCTGCGGAACTGGCCGATGTGGTTGGCGGCCAGCATCAGGATACCGTCGGAGGTCTGGAAGGCCCCGGAGGAGGGGCTGGCGCTCCACGCCTCGTTGCCGTTCTGCGCCGGGGTCCACCCGGCGGTCAGGTGCATGGTCATCAGCGAGGCCATCAGCATGAGCGCGGTGTCGAGCATCGCCACGTCGACCTGCTGGGCCGTGCCCGTACGCTCGGCCTCGCGCAGACCGGCCAGCACGGCAAAGGCCGCGTTCATGCCGGTGGCATAGTCGACATAGGGGGCGCCGACCTTGGTGGCGCCGTCGCCGGGCTTGCCCGTGGTCAGCATGATGCCGCACATGCCCTGAATCACGTGGTCGTAGGCCGGGCGCGGGCTGAGCGGGCCGGTCTGGCCATAGGCCGAGATCGAGCAGTAGACGAGGCGCGGGTTGATCTCGCGAAGGGCTTCGAAGCCCAGGCCGAGGCGTTCGGCCACGCCGGGTTTGTAGTTCTCGACGAAGACATCCGCCCCGGCGATCAGTTCCCGGGCGACCGCCAGCCCCTCGGCGGTCTTGAGGTTCAGCCCGACCGATTTCTTGCCTGCGTTCTGGGTCAGGAAGGCCGGGGCGAGGCCCTGTTCGGCCAGTTCGGGAATCGGCCCGCCCTTGCGGGTCCAGTCGCCTTCGCCGGGCTTTTCGATCTTGATCACCTCGGCCCCCATCAGGGCCAGTTGATAGGTGGCATAGGGACCGGCCAGAACCTGGCTGAGATCGACGACGCGCACGCCCTTGAGCGGTTGAAACATGGCTGCCTCACGAGGGATGGAATTGGGGAAGGGGGACCGCGCGCCGCCGAACGGCGCGCGGAGACGGGATCACTTGGGCTCGATACCGGCGCCCTCGATGATCTCCTTGTTCTTGGCGTAGCTCTTTTCCATCTCGGCCTTGGCCTGATCCAGATCGAAGTAGAAGATCGGGATATCGGCGGCATCGACGATGGTCTTGAAGTCGGCGTCGGTTTCGCAGGCCTTGAGCGCGGTGCTGAGTTTCTCCAGCACCTCGCGGGGCGTTCCCTTGGGCAGGATCAGCGTGGTGCGAGAGTCCATCCCGAGCGGATAGCCGTCTTCCTCGATGGTCTTCACATCGGGGGCGGAGGGCTGGCGGAAGGTGGTCAGCGCCGAGATGGTCTTGAGCTGGTCCGGGTACTTGTAGTGGATGCCGCCGGAGAGCACGAGCGCGACCTGATTGCCGAGCAGGGCGTTCAGCATGTCGCCGCCGCCCTTGAGCGGCACGATGTTGACGTCGAGCCCTTCCTTCTCGGCGATGATCTCCATGTACATGCGGCTGGTCGGGCTGAGCGAGCCGAAGCTGAAGCCCGGGTTTTCCTTGGCCCATGCGACAAAGCCCGCGAGGTCGTCGTAAGGCGCGTCCTTCTGAGTGGCGAGCGAGGTCTGGTAGGCGGTGATCATGCCCGCGTATTCGAAATCGTCGGGCTTGAAGTCGATCCGCTTCATCATGAAGGGCTCGGTGTTGATCACGCTGTTGGCGTGGAACAGGAAGGTGTTGCCGTCCGGCGCGGCCTTCTGCAGTTCGTGGGCGGCGAGCACGCCGCCGCCGCCGGGCTTGTTCACGACGTTCACCGGCACGCCCAGCTGGTCGGACAGGACCTTGGCCACGGCGCGGCCCACGAGGTCGGTCTGGCCGCCGGCCTTGTAGCCGACGTACATGGTGAGGGGGCCGGCGGGGTAGTCCTCGGCGTGGGCGGCGCGCGGGGCGAACCCGCTGACGCCAAGAGCGAGGGCCATGGCGGCGGCGATCAGGCCGCGTCTGGTGGCTAGAGTCATCTGGAAATCCTCCCTTTCTCAGATATGAAGTTGTTCTTCCTTGGGTTTTTCCATCCCTGCGCGCGCCTCGGCACGCTGGGTCGCGCGGCTGTTGCCACGGGCGATCAGGCCGACGGTGACGACGGTCAGCAGGATGAAGACGATGGAAATGGGGTGGTGGACGAGGTTCGCGGCCTTGCCGTCGAGCAACTGGATCGACTGGCGGAAGGTCAGTTCGAGATTGGGTCCGATGACGAAGCCGATCAGGAAGGTCACGAAGGAATACTCGAACTTGCGCATGAAGTAGCCGATCAGCGTGAAGACCAGCATCAGGTAGATCGAGAAGACCGAGCTGGTTTCCATGTAGGCGCCGATGCAGCACAGGAACAGCACGCCGGGGATGATCAGGCGCAGGGGCACCCGGATCACCAGCGCGAAGAGGCGCTGACCGGCGTAGCCGATGGCCAGCAGGATGACGCTGGCGCAGAGCAGGGCGGCGTATAGATCGCCCACCTTCTGCGGCTGTTGCTGGAACATCAGCGGGCCGGGGGTGAGGCCGTGGAGGACCAGGGCGGAGATCAGGATCGCCGCGATGACGCTGCCCGGGATGCCGAGGGCGAAGAGCGGGATCAGGCTGGCGGGAACCACCGCGTTGTCGGCGCTCTCGGCGGCGGCGACGCCCTCGATCATGCCGGTGCCGTATTTCTCGGGCGTTCTGGAGGCGCGTTGGGTCGCGCCGTAGCTGAGGAACGAGCCGACGCTGGCGCCGAGGCCGGGCAGGATGCCCACGGCCGACCCGATCAGCGACCCGCGCGCGATCACCGGCAGGCAGCGGCGCCATTCGGCCCCGGTCACGACCCTGTCTTCGCGCGACTTGCCGTCGCGCATCTCGGTCGATTGTTGGTCGAGCGCGCGCATGTTCCCGGCCTGGACGATCATCTCGGCGACGGCCAGCATCCCGATCGCCATCGGCACCAGGGAGATGCCCTCGTCGAGTTCCAGCAGTCCAAAGGTGAGGCGGGGGATGAAAGTCTCGGTCTCGATGCCGACGGTGGCGAAGAGAACTCCGAAGGCGCCCGCGATCAGCCCCTTGGTCAGCGAGTTGCCGGAGAGGCCGCCGATGAAGGTGAGCGAGAAGAGCAGGATGGCGCAGAGTTCCACCGGCCCGATCAGCAGGGCGTAGGAGGCCAGCGGCGCCGCGAGGCCGATGAGGATGAGGGTGGAGACGAAATCGCCGATGACCGAGGCGAAGAGGCCCATCTTGAGCGCCTTCTGCGCCTTGCCCTGCCGGGCCAGCGGGTAGCCGTCGAGGGCGGTAGGCGCCGAGGATGGCTCGCCGGGGGTGTTCAGCAGGATGGCCGAGACCGCGCTGCCCGCAGCGCTGCCCTTGGCGATGCCGATCAGCATGGCGATGGCCGAGACCGGGTCGAGGTAGAAGGTCAGCGGGATGGCGACCGCGACGCCGGTGGCCTTGCCGAGGCCGGGCAGGGCGCCGAGCACGTAGCCGAGGGTTACCCCCACGGCGATCCAGAACAGGGTGACGGGGTTGAGGACGTGGCCGAAGCCGGAAATCAGGTACTCCATGTCCGCCTCACACCAGAGCCGTGCCGAGCACGTGGTAGAAGAGGTACCAGACCGCCAGCAGCAGGCCGGCGGGCATGGCGACGATCATCCAGATGCGGCGTTCGCCGAGGACGATCAGCGCGCCCGCGATCAGGGCGATGCCGGCGGCGAGCGGCGAGAGCCAGAGGTAGAGGGCCAGCGCGAGGGCGAAGACCCCCGAGATCTTGGCCAGCGCCAGCAGCTCCTCGCGGGTTACGGGCAGGCTGCCGTCGCCGTCCGGTGTCCGCCGCCAGGCGTTGTACGCCTGCAGTGCCCCGAGGCAGGCCACGAGGACCATCATCATCTGCGGCACCAGCCTAGGCGACACGTAGCCGTCGGGCGCGCTCTCGATCTGCGTCGGTATCACCACGAAAAGTACCAGCAGCGCCACCAGGGCGAGCCCGGCACCGGACCAGATGTCGGCCTGTCTCATATGTCCTCCCTTGTGCCGCTCCGAGGCGGCACCCTCCTGTTGCATGGCCTATCGCGGGCCAGTTAAAAGAAAAATTCGAAACTTTCTTGCATGTGATACCTATTGCTTATGTTGGCATCGCAAATCCACATCGATCGACTCAGGCTGCGCCACCTGCGGCTGCTGGAACTCATCGACCGTCACCAGTCGCTGCGCGCGGTGGCGGAGACGCTGAACCTGACCCAGCCTGCCGTGTCGCAGATGGTGAAGGACCTTGAATTCGCTTTTGGAATCGCGCTGGTCGATCGTTCGGTCAAGGGTGCGCTGCTGACCGACGCGGGGCGCCATGCCTTGCAGCGGGCGCGCACGGGGCTTGCCACCTTCGATCACCTCGCCGACGAACTGTTGGCCGAGCCGCCAACGCTGATCCGGATCGGCACGAATCCGGCGGTGACCTATCAATTGCTGCCCGAGGCGCTGCGCGAGCTCGGGCTGGCGCAGTCGGGCCTGCGGTTCACGGTGGTGGCGGGCATGGTGGACGACATGATGCGCGGGCTGCTCGACGGGCGGTTCGACTGCTATGTGGGCCGCGCCACCTGGGACCATCTGCCCCAGAGCATGGCCGAGCTGATCACCGCGACGCCGCTGATCGAGACCGAGCTGACGCTGGCCTGTTCCGCCGATCATCCGCTGGCCGGGCGTGAGGCCATCGACCCGGCGGATCTGCTCGACTGGCCGTGGGTGCTGCCCGCGCCGGATACCAACAACCGGATGTCGCTGGAGGCGGGGTTCCGCAACTGCGGGCTGACACCGCCGAGGCCCACGGTCGAGATGTCGGCGGACCCGAATGCCCTGATGGCGCTGGCGCTGCGGGGCGAGGTCCTGACCTGTGTGCCGCGCATGGCCCTGCGCGGGTTCGGCAGTTCGGGCCTGCTGGTGCCTGTGAACGTGCCGCGGTTGAGGCTGTTGCCGGTTCTGACCAGCTTCCTGACGCTCGCCGAGAACGACTCGCTGCCGCCGCTCAGGATGCTGAAGGAGGCCTTTGTGCGGGCGGTGCGGCAGGCGGGTGCGACGCGCAACCAGCTTCCGCTGGTGTGAACGTCAGGCCCTGAGGCCGTCGACGAAGATGTCGAGCAGCCGGAGCACCTGGGTGCGCCACTCGGGGCCCGGCTGGCGCGCGTAGCAGAGGGCGTACATCGTCTGCAGCAGGTCATCGGCGGTGACACCGGTTCGGATCTGCCCGGCCTCGGCGGATTGCGTGAGAAGGCTGTTCAGCGCGGCGGCGATGCGGACCGAGAGGTCTGCATAGGACTGCTTCGATTCTTCCGACATGACGATGGAGAGAGCGCCGAGCATGCCGCGCTTGGTCTCGATCAGGGCGACATTCTCGTGCAGCCAGCCGCGTATGGCCGCTACCGGATCGTTGGTGCCCTCGAGCCCCTCGGCAAGGCAGGCCAGCTGTTCGAGGTCGTGGTGGAAGACGGCATGGAACAGTGCCTCGCGGCTTGGAAAATGCCGGTAAAGCGTACCGATCCCCACGCCTGCCTTGCGCGCGACCGCTTCCAGGCTGGCCTGGGGGCCACCCTGTCCCAGCACGTCCCGGGCCGCCTCGATCAGCAGATCTCGGTTCTTCAGGGCGTCGGCACGCGGTTTGCGCTTGCGGTTTTCCACCGTCCTGCATCCTTCCTCTTGTAAAACGGAGGCTACCTCCGTATAACTATCACAGGGGACGGCCCGAGGGCACCCCCGATCCAACCTTACGGACTTATTCGCCCGGGCGCGAGAGCCCGACACTCAGCACATAGCCATATGAAGGGGGGACGCATGTCACTCTCCATTCGCCTGACCATAAACGGGGCACCACGCGACATCGCGCTTGAAGACGCGCGCGTGACGCTCCTCGACCTGCTGCGCGAGCGACTCGCGCTGCCCGGCACCAAGAAGGGCTGCGACCGCGGCCAGTGCGGGGCCTGCACCGTCATCGTGAACGGCAAGCGGGTCAATTCCTGCCTTACCCTCGCGGCCACGCTGGACGGGGCGCAGGTGACCACCATCGAAGGGCTCGCCACCGGCGACCGGCTGCATCCGGTGCAGGAGGCCTTCATCGAACAGGACGGGTTCCAGTGCGGCTACTGCACGCCCGGCCAGATCATGAGCGCCGTGGGTCTGATCGCCGAGGGACGGGCCGGGGACGACCCCGAGCGCATCCGCGAGGGGATGAGCGGCAACATCTGCCGCTGCGCCGCCTATCACGGGATCACCCTTGCCGTGCAGGAGGCCACGCGCCGCATGGCCGAGGCCGAGAAGGGGGACGCCGCATGAAGCCGTTCGATTTCGTCCAGCCGAGGACCGTCGACGAAGCGCTGGCGGCCTGGGAACCGGGTGCGGCCTGGCTTGGCGGGGGTACCAACCTTGTCGACCTGATGAAGACCGGGGCGGTTCAGCCCGCGAAGCTGATCGACATTACCCGCCTGCCGGGGCTCGACACGATCGAGACGCGCGCGGACGGGGCCACCCGCATCGGGGCGCTGGTGAGCAATGCGGACCTTGCCGACGACCCGGGGTTTGCCCGCAGCTTTCCGATGGTGGCCGAGGCGCTGCTCTCGGGGGCGTCGGGACAGCTGCGCAACGTCGCCACGGTGGCGGGCAATATCATGCAGTCGCCGCGCGATGCCTTCTACCGCGAGCTCGATCCGCCATCGGATCCGCTGAGCGGTGGCGCGAGCCTTGCGGTGCTGGGCACCGGCGGGCGTTTCGCCGCCGTGAACCCCTCGGATTTCGCGGTGCCGCTGGTCGCGCTGGATGCGGTGGTGGAGGTCCGTGGGCCGGGTGGCGCGCGCGAGATCGCGCTGGCCGACCTGCATCTGCCGCCCGGGGATGCGCCCGGCAACAGCACTGCGCTGCGGCCCGGTGAACTGATCCTCGCCCTGCGTCTGCCCGCCGCCGCGGCCGGGTTTGCGGCCCATTCCCGCTATCTCAAGGTGCGGGACCGGACCTCCTTTGCCTTTGCGACCGCTTCGGCCGCGGCCTCGCTGCGGATCGAGGGCGGACGGATCGCCGAGGCGCGGCTGGCCCTTGGCGCCGTTGCGCCGCGTCCGTGGCGCGTGGCCGAGGCCGAGGCGCTGCTGGCCGGGCGTGCAATTGACGCGGATCTGTTCGCCGAGGCCGCCGAGGTCGCGCTGTCCGGTGCGGTCGCCGTGGGCGGCAATGGCTGGAAGATCGAACTTGCCCGCCGCACCGCCGCCCGTGCCCTTGCCATGGCTGCGGCAGGCACACCTGCGCGGATGCCCGCGCTGCCTGCCTCTCCCTTCGCCCCTCAAGCCGGAGATCTTATCCATGCCTGATACGCTCGCCCATCCTGTCCGGTTCGGCTCCAACGCCGGACAACCCGTCACCCGGCGTGACGGGATCGCCAAGGTGACCGGCACGGCCACCTTCACCGCCGACAACAGCCCTGAGAACCTGCTCCACGCGGTCTATGTTCCCGCCACCATCGCGCGGGGCCGGGTCACGCATCTGGACGTGGCCGCCGCCGAGGCGCATCCCGGTGTCACGATGGTGATGACGCCCGGCAACCGGCCCGCCCTGCAGGGCGATCCCTCGGCCAAGCCCACCATGTTCTCCTTCCGCATCGAGGTGCTGCAGGACGACAGCGTGCGCTATGCCGGGCAGCCCATCGCCCTTGTTCTGGGCGAGACGCTGGAGGCCGCGACCGAGGGGGCGCGGCTGCTGAACCCGCGCTACGCCGCCGAACCGGCGCGCACGCGGATCGACGACGACGAGGCCGCGCCGGTGGAGCCGGGCGGCTTTGGACGGCCCGCCGGGGTCGAGCACGGCGACGTGGCCGCGGGCCACGCGGCGGCGACCAAGGCGATCGACGTGACCTACGAGACCTCGGCGCAGTACCACAATGCGATGGAGACCCACGCGGTCGTCGCGCAGTGGGAGGGCGACAAGCTCTCGCTCGACGTGCCGAGCCAGGCGCTGCTGATGTCCTGCGCGGGCTATGCCTATTTCTTCGGGATCCCGGCGGAGAACGTGACCATCCGCGCGCCCTATCTCGGTGGCGGGTTCGGCTCCAAGGCGATCCCGACGGGGCCGCAGGTGCTGGCGATCCTTGCCGCGAAGGAGACGGGGCGGCCGGTCAAGCTGATGCTGACGCGTCAGCAGATGTTCGGGCCGGTCGGACACCGGGGCGCGACCCGCCAGCGGTTGCGGCTGGGCATCGACGACGGGGCGGCGCTGACGGTGATCGACCACGAAGGGCTCGCGGCGACCTCCAGCTTCGACGATTTCGTCGAACCGGCGGCGAATGCCTCGCAGGGGCTCTACGCGGCGGGGGCGCTGCGCTCGGCGCACCGGGCCGTGCGGCTTGACGTCGGCACGCCGGGACCGATGCGGGCGCCGGGCGAGGCCTCGGGCTCTGCCGCGCTGGAATGCGCGATGGACGAGATGGCCGAAGCGGCGGGGATCGACCCGCTGGAGTTCCGCCTGCGGAACTATGCCGAGACCGAGCCGGGAACGGGCAAGCCCTATTCCTCGAAGGCGCTGCGCGAATGCTACATGCAGGGCGCAGAGCGCTTCGGCTGGTCGGGGCGTCCGCTGCTGCCCCGGCAGATGAAGGACGAGAACGGCCTGCTGACCGGCTGGGGCATGGGCACAGCCCTGTTCCCGTGCCCGATGTTCGCCGCCGACGCCCGCGCCACCTTGCGGTCCGATGGCTCCGCGCTGGTCGAGACCTCGGCCATCGACATGGGGCAGGGCGCGTGGACCGCTCTGGCGCAGATCGCCGCCGACAGCCTTGGCCTGCCGCTCGACATGGTCGAGTTCCGGGCCGGGCATTCTTCGCTGCCCGATGGCGGCGTGGCGGGCGGTTCGGGCCATACCGCGACTGCGGGCGGTGCGCTGCACGCGGCGGGCGGTGACGTGATCCGCCAGTTGGGCGAGATCGCGGCGGCGGACCCCGAGTCGCCGCTGCATGGTGCGGGCAATGCCGCCTTCTCGGCGCGCGACGGGCGGCTCTATGTCGATGGTGACGACAGCCGCAGCGACAGCTTCGCCGATATCCTCGCCCGCGCGGGGAGTGCCGAGCTGGTCGGGAACGGCAGCGCCTCGCGCGCGCCGGAGGACGCCGAGAAGTTCTCGATGCATTCGCACGGTGCGGTCTTTGCCGAGGTGAAGGTGGACCCGGACCTCTGCCAGGTGCGGGTCACGCGGATGGTGGGGGCCTTTGCGGCGGGGCGGATCATCAATCCGAAGCTGGCCGAGAGCCAGTTGCTGGGCGGGATGATCTGGGGCATCTCCTTTGCGCTCCACGAAGAGGCCAAGCACGACCCGCGTACCGGCCGGATCGTGAACGCCGACTTTGCCGGGTACCACGTGCCGGTGAATGCCGATGTGACCGGGCTGGAGGTGCTGACCGTGCACGAGGATGACCCCTACGTGAACGCGCTGGGCATCAAGGGCGTGGGCGAGATCGGTATCGTCGGCAGCGTCGGCGCCATCGCCAACGCGATCTGGCATGCCACCGGCCACCGCATCCGGCGGTTCCCGATCCGGATCGAGGACCTGCTGACGGCCTGAGGACAGCCGGCGCCCGTCTGCGGGCGGGCGCCGGACACCTGCCTGTCGCGCATTGGTCCCGGCGCGAGAAGGTAAGCAATACCAGACCTTTCGACCGGTCGCGTCTGCCGCTAGGGTCACTCCGACGCAGGGTATCGCGACGCAGGGGAGAGAGCTTGGGACAGATCCGAACCATCACCAGGCGGGGGCTTCTTGTCGGGGCGGGCGCCGTCGGGGGTTATGCCCTGGGCCGTGGCTGGGCGCCCGAACTATCGCGGGCGCGCGGTGTCGCCACGGTCGGCGGCAGTGCGGCGGGTGCGACCGATGGGACACTCATTCTCAACGATGCGAGCCTGCTTTCGGCCACGCCGGTCCATTCCCATCAGCGGGTGGCGGCCTCGGGCGATGCGCTGGTCGAGGCGCTGCGAGCCGAGCTGAAGGCCGCGCGCAGCGAGGGGCGGTGCGTGAACATCGGGGCCGCGCGGCACTCGATGGGCGGGCAGGCGATCCCGCGCGAGGGCCATGCGATCACCGTCGACAACGCCTGGATCGAGCCCGACACCGCGGCAGGCACCTACCGCGTGAACGGGGGCGCGCGCTGGTCCGACGTGATCACCGCGCTGGACCCGATCGGGTTCAGCCCGGCGGTGATGCAGTCGAACCACGATTTCGGCGTCGCCGCGACTTTTTCGGTCAATGCGCATGGCTGGCCGGTACCGTTCGGCCCGATGGGGTCCACCGTACGTTCGCTGCGCATGGTGTTGCCCGACGGCGACCTGGTCACGGCGTCGCGCACCGAGAACGCCGAGTTGTTCCGCATGGCGATGGGCGGCTACGGGCTGATCGGCCTGATCGTGGATCTTGAGGTCGAGATGGTGCCGAACCAGCGGCTGGCCCCGGCCTTCGAGCTGATGCCCGCCGAGGCCTTTCCCGACGCCTTCCTCGCCGCCGTGCGCGATCCGGCCAAGCCGATGGTCTACGGGCGGCTCAACGTCGAGCGGGCCACCCTGTTCGAGGAAGCGCTGCTGGTCAGCTACAGCCCGACGCCCGATCAGACTGACATCCCCCCGGCCGCCGGATCGGGGCTGGTGTCGCACCTGGCCTCTTACATCTACCGGGGGCAGGTCGGGCGCGAGCAGGTCAAGCGCTGGCGCTGGTGGGTCGAGAGCGGGCTGGGGCCGCGCATCGCGGGCGAGAGCACCCGCAACTCGCTGATGAACGAGCCGGTGGTCACGCTGGACGACCGCGATCCGGGGCGGGTGGATATCCTGCACGAGTACTTCGTACCGCCGGAGGCCTTTGGCGGTTTCCTCGAAGCCTGCCGCGAGGTGATCCCCGATGCCTTCGTCGAGTTCCTGAACGTGACCCTGCGCTATGTCGAGGCCGACGCGGAGAGCGTGCTGGCCCATTCGCCGACGCCCCGGATCGCGGCGGTGATGTCCTTTACGCAGGAGATGACGGCGCGGGCCGAGGCGGATCACGCGCGCATGACCCGGGCGCTGATCGACCGTATCCTTGCGCTGGGCGGGAGCTATTACCTGCCGTACCGCCCCCATGCGCGGGCTGACCAGTTCACCCGCGCCTATCCGCGCGCGCAGGCCTTTGCCGAGGCCAAGCGGGCGCTGGACCCGGCGCTGACCCTGCGCAACAACCTTTGGGATAGCTACCTGGAGCCGCTGTGACCTTCGATCGGAAACTCTGTCTCGTCTATGCCGTCATCCTGCTGGGTGCGGCGGCGATCAACTACATTCCCGGCCTGACCGACGCCGACGGGCTGGCCTTCGGGATCTTCGCGCTCGACCCCTTCGATGACGCGCTGCACCTGGCCTCGGCCACCTGGGCGCTGCTGGCGGGGCTGATCTCGCGGCGGTCCGCGCGGATCTTCCTGCTGCTGTTCGGGGCGGCCTACCTTGGCGACGGGGTCTTCGGGATCTTCACCGGCTGGGGCTACCTCGATTTCGGCATTTTCACCAACGAGTCGCTGGGCTTTTCCCTGTCGCCCTTCCGCATCGCCGCGAACCTGCCGCATATCGGGCTGGGCGCGATCGCCCTTGGTGCCGGGATCCTCTCGGTCCGGCGCGGATGAGGTGGCTCTGGCGACAGGTCCGGCGTCTGCTGCTGGTCGCGCTGGTGGTGGTGCTGGGGCTGGCGAGCCCGGTGGTCTATGTCGAGACCATGTGCCGGGGCGATGCGACGCCCGCGCCCTCGGTGCCCTTGTCGGAAGAGACGAGGCCGGAGATCCGCACGCTGCTGACCTATCCCGAATGGCATATCGTCCATGCCTACGACGATTATGCCGAGGTGATCCGCACCGGCGATCCGCATGACTTCTCGTTCCTGCGGGCCATCGGGGGCTACTGGGGCTCGCTCTGCACCCTGACCGAGCAGAGCGCGGCGCTGGGCGAGATCGACGGGCCGACCCGTCAGCTGGTTCATGTGATCGGCGTGTCCTTCACCGTCGAGATGCTGGCCAAGGCCGCCTACGAGGAAACGCTGGGCCGCGTCGCGACATGGATCCGGGGGCCGGAGCATTCGGCGCTGGACACCGTCTCGGCGGAGCAGGCGGCAAGCTATGCGACCTTCCTTCAGCAGGTGCCGTGGTATCGCTATGACTTCCTCAGTGATCTCGCGGCGCTGCGGGCCGCGTCGGAGGGAAGCTTCCGGGACCGCGAACGCAGCTTTGCGCTGGGCGTCGAGTACCGGGGCAAGGCGGCCTATGCGGGGGTGATCGGCAAGGCGGTGGCCGCCACCGGGCCGGATGACCTGACGCTGCAGATGATCGTGACCTTTCTGCCCGAGGACGTGCTGGAAGCCTCCGAGGGGGTGCGGGTGCTGCGCCGGACCGATGCCGGGATCGAGGTGGAGACGCCGCGCTATCGCAAGCTGACCGCGCTGCTGGCACAATGGGCCGGGGAGGGCGCGCAGTTCGTCGACATCGCCGGCAACGATCAGATCATGTTCACCGCGATCTCGGACAGGCCGGTGGAGGCGGGGGCGATTGCCGACCTGCCGCGGCAGGGGTACGGCGACACGCGCCACCTGTTCCTTGTGCCGGTGACCGAACTGGCGGACTGGCTGCGCAGCCTCTCGGACCGGGGGCTGAGGCTGGAACATATCCATGATTACTGAACTGCGATGCGCCGCCGACCGCTGATCCGCCAGTTGCTGCTGGCGCTGCCGGTTCTGCTGGTGGCCTGGATCGCGATCCTTGCGCTGGTGCTGCGCCTTGGCGGCGAGGCCCCGGCGGTGCTGGTTCCCTTCCCGCCGGAGGGGCTGGTCGCGGCGCTGCCGGATGTGTCGGTGACCGGCGCCTCGCATGTTTCGGTCACGTTGAAAAGCGATGCGCCCGATCTGCCCGCGCGCGTCTATGCCGCCGGGGCCTGGCTGGTGCTGCCCGCCGGGCTGGAGGCCTGCATTCCGAACTTTCTGCGGACCGAGGTGACAGGGCGCCCGTAGCGCCCCGCCGGGTCAGGTTCAGTTGGTGATGTGGACCTGCGGCCGCGCGCCGCCGAACCAGTCGCCGTTGACTGAGCGTTCGATCTGCGCCGCCAGTTGCAGCAGCAGGCCGTCGTTGGCCTGTTTCGTCGTGAGGTGCATCCCCAGCGGCAGGCCGTTCGGCAGACGCCCGAGCGGGAGCGAGATGCCCGGCGTGCCGGCGAGGTTGCAGATCGGCGTGTAGGCGAAGAAGGCCCAGAGATTGCGGAACCAGTCCATCACGGAGGGATTGTCGGAGGAGGTCAGGTACTCCTGCGTATCCATGCGCGGGGTCGGCTTGGCGATCACCGGGGTCAGGATCAGGTCCCAGGACTCGAAGAAGTTGCCAAGCTGGCGCGACACCGTGTTGAAGGCGAGCTGCATATTGGCCCGGTCGGTGTAGCTGCCGCCGATCCCGGCCTCCCAGATCTTGATGTTGATGGGCTCGATCAGCCCCTCGGGCGGCCGCTCCATGCCGCGCGCCAGCAGCAGGTTGTTCACCGTCTGGGCGAAGTTGGTGATGTAGCACGAGGTCTGCGCATCGTAGGACAGCTGGAAGTCGACATCCGGCACCACCCATTCGACCTGGTGACCCAGCGCCTTGAGTTGTTCCGCGACGCGCTCCAGTTCCGCGACGATCTCGGGCGCGGCGGTGTGCGGGCCCCATTCGTGCGAGACGGCGATCTTGAGCGGTTTGGGGTCGCGCTGGATCAGGTCGAGGTAGGGTTCCTCGGGGAACCAGTAGGGCATGTACTCGCCCGGGGCGCCGCCACGGCACTGGTCGACGAAGGCCGCGCTGTCGCGCACGGTGCGGGTGATCGCGCCCTGGGTCGAGACGTTGGAGGCGAAATCGGACAGCATCGGCGCCTGCGAGAACACCCCGCGCGAGGTCTTGATCGAGATCGCGCCGTTCACCCCGGCCGGGATGCGGAGCGAGCCGCCACCGTCAGAACCGCTGGCCATTGGCACCGCCCCGGCACCGACCATCACCGCGGACCCGGCGGAGGAGCCGCAGCTGGTGAACTCGGTGTTCCACGGGTTGCGCGTGGTGTGCAGCGCCGGGTTCTCGCAGGAGCTGCAGGTCGCGAATTCGGGTGCGGTGGTGCGCCCGATCAGGTTGAGACCGGCCTTGCGGTATTGCGTCGTCAGGAAGCCGTCGGCGGCAGCGCGGTTGCCCTGCAGCAGCATGGAGCCCATTTCCTGCAGGCGGCCCTGCATGGTGGTGCAGCCGGTGTCCTTGACGAGGAAGGGGAGACCCGCGAAGAGCCCGTCGGGATTGGTGCCGCCGGTCAGCGGATCGGCCACGGCGTCGTCGAAGATCTCGAGGACCCCGTCGATCTCGGGGTTGACCTTGGCCACCGCGGCGGCGGCCTGTTGGGCCAGCTCTGCCGGCGTCACCTCGGATTTGCGTACCAGTTCGGCCAGCCCGAGGCCGTCCTGCGCGAACCATTCATCCCAACTCAGAACTGTGGACATGTCGTCTTCCTTTCGATCTCGCCGGGCTGACGCCCGCAGACATGCCTATGCCACCCCGGCTGGGCAGAGAGAAGGCCGGATGCGCGGATTGGACCGTCAATCTTACCGAAGGAGAGGGGATGCCCGAATCCTGTCCATTCCCCGAAAGGCGCGGGCGTTCAGGGCGATGTCACGTCCGGGCGGGCTGGTCGGAGATATTGAACCAGAGCTTGCCGGACGTATAGCCGCCACGGATCAGGAAACCGGGCTCTTCCACCTCGGGGTGCAGCGCGGCCCAGTCGCGGAAGCGGTCGTTGGTCACGACCCGCGCGCCGAAGTTGCGGGCCGCGGCAAGGATCGTCGGGTCGGCGGGCGTGCCCTTGGGAACGACCATCACCTGATCCCGGGGGAGACCCAGAGCCTTGGCCAGCGCCCCGTTGTGCAGGTATCGCCCGGAGAGCAGGTAACCCGCGTTGGCATCGAAGACGACGCCGGGCGTGTATCCGTAGGCCATCAGCCGCTCCACGGCCTCCCGCACCGTCGCGATCTGCGGCGTGCCGTCGCGCCAGTGCATGACATTGGAGCCGTCAACGAGGATGTACGGCCTCTTGCCGCGTCTCGTCGGCTTCCAGAGCGTGAGGAGCAGCAGGAGGAGGCTTGCCAGCAGGCAGGGGCCGGCCACCAGCACCAGCCAGAACCAGCCGGGCACAAGCAGGGCCGCGGCCAGCAGGCCGCCGAACAGAACAGACAGGAGAAACGGAACGTTCATCGGCCGTTTGTACCGGTCAGGTATCGGTGTTGAAAGAATTTTCCGCCGGGGCGCGTGGCGATGTGTATGAGGCGCCTCAGCGGTTACCCAAGGGCAAGGTCCGCCGGTGAGAACGTCCGGAACTGTCAGTGGTGGGGGAGAGTATGGAGTGAGCCGGTTCGAACCGTCAGGTTCACAGGAACATCACATCGCTGGTCTAGGGAGTACTGGCTGGGGTGGTAGGAAGCCTTGCCGCCCGATGAACGGTATCGGCTTTTCCCATCGGTCAGCAGAACTGGGGCAGTTAGTGGGGCGAAACGCTAGTGAGGCTGGGGCAGTCTGGAGCACTTCGACGGCCAGAACGCTAGCCTGGAGAGCTCCCACCGCGAACCGACTGCTGGCGGCGGCGAGAGGGACGGGTTGGTGGTGGCCGGGCGGACGGGGTAGCCGGGGACGGGTCTTGGGGAACGCCGCTGAGTCACGCTGGAGGGGGCTGGCGAGGATACGGCGGCCGCTTCGGAGAACATTTAGCGAGGTACACGATCGCAACGAAACACGTATCTCTCATCAAGGCGATGCGTTATGCTAAGCAACTGAAAAAGATGATTTTAATATCACGGACGGAAATTTTATCCGCAGTATTGTGCGTTCAGCAAGCCTAATGGAAAGTGCTTTAGAAGAGCGCGCAATCCTTGGTCTAAACAAAACTCCAAGGTGTGATCTGAAAGTGGACCTCTCAGAGCCTAAGTGTTGCATGCATCATTGGCTGGATCGTGGCGCTTAGTTGAAGTCGCGCACAGTCAAAAATTAACCAATAATCGTGATGTAGAAATGGAGCCTTTAACCATACGGCCCATTCTCTGACGATCGGCCAGCGCGAAGGTATTAATCGCGCGATTTTCGATGGGCACATCTCACCGCACGGCATCGAGCGGAAAGCCGAAAGGCTAGGAAAGTGGATTTTTCTTGCCATACTCATGATTGCGCATCAAACTGGGATGTTAGATGCTGTCTGTTGAGGATTCGCAGGTATGCGACTTACATGTTTGATTAAAGTATTTGCAACAGCGGTCTCCTTCTGGGCCACTCAGGGAGTTGCTCAGGAGGATCGATGCAAAATCGATCTTAATGAGCCAAACTATATCGCCAAGATTCCTGTGGTTATGTACCAATCTGAAGTGCTTCCCGCAATTCGGCGTATGGTGTTGAGCCACTCTGCGGGTGCGTCGTATAAAATAAGCTTCGCAGACTTTTGGATAGCAAGTGGACTTCATGCGCTGACACAGAACTTTCCGTTTCAGTGTTGCTCGAAGTGTCCGGTAAGCGATTGCGGCTCAACCTTCGGCATGTCTAAAAAGGGTACAGCTAGAGCAGACTTTTCTTGGAGTAGTGGGTCCGGACAATCCGAACCCTTTTCGGGCAGCGTCGCAGGAAACGAGCTGATCGTCGAGGGGGAGCTACCTTCACAGATGTCAGGTAGCGCTCTGGTTTCTGCTGATGCAGTTAAGTTTGTTTTTTCTGGTCACGATAGGCCGATTGTTAAAGCCACAGACATAAACTTCGAGGGGACAGGGAATTCCGTGGTAACTGTGGATTACCCCATCCTATGTTTTTCCAGCTCCTCTCAATACGCTTACCTTGTTCCAATTGAAAAGTCTGGTGGAATTCCAAATTTGCCTTTAGTAATACTTCCGGAATAGGGCGCAGGTGGATTTCGTAATGGAAATATGTCGAAATTTGTTCAAGCCCCTGAGCTTGGCGATGGTGGTGGCCTTGGCCTCCTGTGGTAGTGATGACAAACCTCAACCTGTTCCTCCAGTTGACTACGCGCTGAAGTACATAAACGATCTATTTTTTGAACAAGACGTGCATCTTTATACGACTGTACCGGAAAGTTACTCTTATCGAACTCCGAAGGATGGCAGTGACTGCGCGCAAGGTACGAGGCCCGAGGAGTGGTTTTGGGTACTTGACGGGGGGACACCAGATTATTTAGAACTTACAATTTCTGATTATTTGGGTGTCGACCCCGGAAAATCTAGAGGTTATACGCTGGCACACCATGGCACGCAAACGACAACATATGACTTGGTATTCAAGCAAAGTCCCGGAACGCAAACCTTGCACTTCATGACTTGGCGGATCAAGCTAAACGCGAATGAGGACTTGGCGTCTGAGAAAGGCGACGGAAACTCAAATGCCGCGCCGGGAATTGGATTGGCGGGCTTCGAGAGAAAATGGAAAGGTGTGGACACACTCATTGGCGGGGACTGGGAGTTGAGGCCAGCGGATTCCTTTGATCTCAGAGGCATTACGGCTCGCTTGCACGTAAATATCGACAACGGTGGAATTAAAGTATGCCGCTGAAACAGAAGAAATAGCGGAAGCGCCCAAGGTTGCTAGAGCACGCCCTATCTGATGCGTCAAAATCTGATCCACGATATTTTGGCGGCGGAAGTATTCAAGATTCGTACGCTTGCGGTCGTCGCTGAGCCAAACCTTCGTAGTTCTAAGCGTACGCTCTCAGCATGCCATATTAATGAGTGCCCTGAGTTTGTTCGGGAAGCTCTGCATTGCCTAATAAGAAAGTCGATGCTAGATCGTTCATTTTAGGAATACAGTTCCGCCTAGGTCACCAATGTGGGCCAAACAGAGTTTCTGAATTTCGTCGCGCTGCGTAAAAAAACAAAGCCCGACACCCCCGGCACACCCGCTACAGGCGCGCCGAGGGTCAGTTTAGGGCAGCTTTCTGGTGACCACGTAGTCTGCCAGCCACCGCCAGTAGGCGTCGGAGTTCTTGAACCCCTGCGCCCGGGCCGCAACGTCTTCAGCCTCCTTACGAGAAAGGCCACCATCGTATTCAGCGATAGCGGCCCTCTCCTCGAAGTCAGCGATGTCGGGAATGTTCATCCCGGCACCGGCAGTCTTATCTGGTCAACGATGGACCGCTTCTGCTCGTCTGAGATGCCTGCGGAATAGATACCGTAGGTTATACCGTTCTCCGATCTGGCCGACTTATGGCCCACCAGAGACGCCGTGAAGTGCTCCGGAACGCCGGTTCTCTCGCATTGGGTGATGAACCACTTGCGGGTGGAGTGGAACACCAGCCCTGGACGATCGAGACCCAGTCGTGCCCTGAGCCGGGTGAACTGCTTGGTGATCGCGTCCACGGTCAAGTCCGGGAACAGCGGCCCTCTCGCGGGCAAGGTCCTGAACACTTCGTCCAGCAAGGGATGCGCCGGAACCAGTCGTTGCGCCGCGTCTGTCTTCAACAGGCGCTGCTCATTGGGGCGAACATGAATGAAGGTCCCGAGGTTGCCCTTGGATACGAGGTCCTCCCTGAGCAACCCCGCAGCTTCCCCAGCCCGCATTCCTGTTAGTAGGCAGGTGACCGTGACCGAATGCAACAAGTCGTCTTGGACTCGAAGCAACCTGACTACCTCTTCATCGGTCAACACAGCATAGGGCTGAGGGCGCACCTTCTGGTCGAACAGGACGTTCCGGAACGGGTTCTGCTCTAGATGCCCCTCGTAGACCGCCCAGTCGAGGAAGTGGTTGACCTGAGCCCACGTCCGTTTCTGAGTACGCACCGTGATCTTGACCGAGCCCCGGCTGGACAGCGCCACCAGTTGGTCGAGGGTCGCCCCCCGGTTCCGCTCTGACTTGCCGAGGTTGGGAGACAGTTGAGCCAGCAGCCCGAGGAACTCTCGCCCCTCTGTCCGGGTCAGGCTGCAGAGAGACCGGTCACCGTAGCGGCTGGCGAACAAGCCAACCGAGTAGCGCACCGACTTGAACCCACCGGGCCGAAGCTCGTTACTCCGCCTGTTTGTGTAAACCCTGCTGGCGTCCCTGACCAACACCTTGACCGGGGAGGTAAGGCGATTGAAGGCAGGCCGCTCCAGGACGGTACCAGAGTGCTCCAGAGTGGTCCGCAGGCGCTCCAGTTGCGTCTCCGGCTGGGTGGCCCATCCAGGGAGCGGCTTGCTGTTCTCTGGGCCAGAGAGAGCGTCTTCGGCCCTAGTTCTAACCTGGACGACCAGCGTCTCGTAGCGGGCGTTTAGCTCCGCTGCCCGGACGCGGGCGGTACTGGCATCCCGGGTCTTGAGGGACTGCTTCAGCGCTTGTTGACCGAGCGCCAGAGCAACGTCCTTGGGGTAGTTACGCCGATAGAGCCACGTGTGACCCTTCAGGTACGCATACTTGATCTGAGCAGACATAGCGTCTCCTCCTTTGTTGTTGGATTGTGGGGGATCAGACCGGGTAGACCTTCAGGATCAGGTCAAAGGCCGGTTCACCGTAGACCCCGTTCAGAGGTCCGGTAATCGAGTAGCCGGTCACCAAGTCTTCAAAGACCTCGCTGACGCGGAACAGGTGTTCGGGGTACTCATCGAACGCCCGGATGACGACGATATCGTCTTCCTTCACATCGTCCTCAGTCATCGTCGCTCCTCCAGGCTGCGACCACGGCCAGCAGCACGAGGGCAGCGACAGCAGGGTGAGAGCGAGAGACGACCCAGAGTACTGTCGTCAGGACGGCCTTGGGCGGTGGAGTCAAAAGAAAACCCCCGGCGAGGACGCCGAGGGCAGATAGGTATTTCATGAGGTAAGCTCCTCTGCTTGCTTCTTTATTTAGATGCAGGAGGAGGCTCGGTTTGTTCGCAAATGGAGGCTTTACTTCGCTTCGGCCGCTCTTTCCTCTTTCAGCTTTGCAAACTCTTTGAGCCCTTGGTGGACTTTGTATCTTGGGGAAAATGCATCCCAGCCACTATTCGGGTCATTGTAGCGGAAAGACCACTTGGATCCACCTTTGCTAGACCTCTGCTCGCAACCGATCACCGAAAATCGGTACAGCATCTCCAAAGCCTTCTCAGCGTTCACCGGATTGTCCGGCCCTTTGGTTCGTCGATAGTTTTTCATAAAGTCGGCTTTCTGGAAGGTGATTGTCTCGGTTCGAGAACAAGCTTGGAGAGCCTCAGTCCATTCCTTCCAGTGTGGCCCAATTTCATCGTCCAGTTCGTGCTTCAGATAGGTGGAATAGCCCTCACGAGATTCATTGATGTCGTCATTGCAGAAAGACAAATTCTGGTCGGGCCGTATCTTCGCCACTTGGAGCGCCTCATTTAGAAATTGAATGACGTCTCTAGGTCGTAGAAGGGTCCGTGATGTGATGTGAGACCACTTGGACTGAGAGCCTCGCATCTTTTTTCCGTCCTCTACATTACTCCAAGACGCCTCGTCTCCAAGACGCGCCTGCAAGCGAGTATTAACAAGTTGAAGAAGTGATTGTTCATCCCATTGGAGGTTTACAGAAGCCGACTGGGTTATCTTGTTCTTATCCGAGAACTCAATTTGCTCCCAGATATCAGTTCTCAAGTATACGATGGGGCAAATGTTGGCCCGTAGAGACTTTGAACGGCTGATCTCTCTCGCAGCCAAAATCAGTCCAACGAGCATTTTCTGCTTAGTTTCATCAACTTGATCCAAGCCCTGATCGAGTTCGTCAAAGTGAAGGTATAGACGGCTTATTCCCAACTCTGCTATTGCCGTCGTGACATCATTCAGAATTGAGTTGGTTAGTGAATCCAGTTCGAGCCCTAGAACCTTTTTACGGCTTTCGTCCCCGAAAATAATCGACCCCAGTGCAAATCCTGCCACCTGCGGCGCAACTGTCAATCCATTAACATCAAGCCTTCCTCTCGAAAGAATTGCTCGAGACTCGGGGTCTATACTGTTGAAATTCTTCTTCAGGAAGGTTTGGAGAGCCTTTAAAGAATCCAAGTAGGTGTTACTTCCTAGCTGACAAACCATACTTGCAAGCCTGATAGCAATCAAAAGCCGCCATGAGGCCACATATGCCTCTGAGGGGGACGCTCCTTGATCGACGAGTTGCTGATGTGAAGTCCAAGGGTAGCTACGGAGACTTAGAGGTTTTCCATGGTCCTTATTGTCGCCCTCAGTAAAGTGTCGCACCAGTGCCGTCTTGCCACTTCCCTTTCTTCCGAGAACCAGTAATATTTTGCCGCTAAGCACCTGGTCGACAGCGCCTGTTTTCAGGAAATAATCCAACACGTCGTCGTCTTCAGCTGCGACTTCGCCAAAGCTATCAAGCTCCCTCAAATTGGGCACACAATTCTCCAATGCCAAATACCGACTAACACCTACTAACTAGGTGATGAGACGAAATCAATCGGAACGCGCCAACACTCTCACCGCCGCCAGCAGTCGGTTCGCGGTGGGAGCTCTCCAGGCTAGCGTTCTGGCCGTCGAAGTGC
>NZ_QEHM01000012.1 GCF_003116585.1 Albibacillus kandeliae | reverse complement strand
CCCGCCGAGCGCTTGAGCAGCTTGAGGGCTCCGCGCCCGGCGAGCTTGCGCCAGATCGGGAACCAGAATACCCAAACCCAACCTGCAGACTCTCGTTATGAATGAGGGACCGGCAGGGGGCAGGTCAGTTCGGTTCCCGCTCTCACTGCGGAATGTGGAAGACCTTCTGCATGAGCGCGGCATCGACGTCAGCCGCGAGGCGGTGCGGTTTTGGTGGCACCGGTTCGGCCCGATGTTCGCGTCCGAGATCCGGCAGAAACGTGCCGAGCGCTTGCGCTTCTGGTCGCAAAAGCGGTGGCACCTGGACGAGATCTTCGTGAAAATCAATGGTGAGCGGCACTACCTCTGGCGGGCCGTTGATCACGAGGGGGAGGTGCTGGAAAGTTTCGTGATAAAGACGCGCGACAAGAAAGCCGCATTGAAATTCCTCATGAAAACTATGCGCAAGCATTGCCGGCCGGAGGCAATCGTGACGGATCGCCTCGGGCCCTATGGTGCCGCTCTCTGGGATATTGGCGCCGGCGTGCGGCACGAAACTTGTCGCCGGGCGAACAACAGGGCCGAGAATTCACACCTGCCGTTCCGACGACGTGAGCGGGCGATGCTCCGTTTCCGGAAAATGCGAAGTCTGAAGAAATTCGTCGCCGTGCACGCCTCCGTCTTCAATCACTTCAACCAGGAACGCAGCGTTTCCAGTCGTTCCCACTTCAAGTCGAACCGCGTCGCCGCTCTGGCCGAGTGGCGCGGCCTCTGCACCGAATAACGAAACCGCTCTCCTGCGATATGGAGACTGGTTCGCATTAGTCTGCCAGCACCGCCAGCCACTGCCATCGATGCGGTTCCATCTCGATGTCGCGACCTGGCTCGCGGGCCGATAGGGCCCGGTGCTCCGTCAGGCCGCTGCCGCGAGCAGCACGCGTGCCATTTGTTTGGCTGACTGCGCCGCCTCGGGCATGTTTCTGACCTGCGCGGTGGCGATGGCGCCTTCCTTGAGCAGGGCGAGTTGCTCGGCGGTTGTTCTTGGGTCGGTCAGGCCAGCCTCCCGGCAGAGCTTTTCGAGGTACTCGACGACCCGGACCTTGTGCTCGGCCGCGAGCCGGTGGGCTGGGTGAGACTGGTCGGCAAACTCGCTTGCGGCGTTGATGAAGGCGCAGCCGGAAAAGCCGAGGCCCTTGAACGCGCGGCCAAGAAACCACTGCTCAAGGGCGTCGAACATCGCCAGCAGGCGCTCGACCGGGTCCGGCGAAGCGGCCTCCATCTCGGCCATGAGCCAGTTGCGGAAGCGTTCGTCGCGCAGTTGGAGCGCGGCGAGGATCAGCTCGTCCTTGGACCGGAAATGCTTGTAGAGAGTCATCTTTGCGACTCCCGATTCGGCGAGGATCCTGTCGATCCCGGTGGCGTGGTAGCCCTGCTGGTAGAACAGCCGAAGGGCGGTATCTATCAGGTGATCGCGGCGGGTGGCCAAAGATTTACTCCGAATAAACAGACTGTTCTGTCTTATATTAAGCAGTTCTTGCCCGGTTTCCAGAGATAACGGTTAGGAGGGGCGCGATCACATCAGCGTCATATGGTTTGACAAATAGACAGACCTGTCTGTTTATATTGGAGATGCAGCAGGGCGCATGGCCCTCACATGAGAGAGACACCAAGATGACCCGTCCCCCGATCCCTCCCTTCACCACGGAGACCGCAACGCAGAAGGTGCGGCTTGCCGAAGATGCCTGGAACGGCCGCGATCCCGAGAAGGTCGCCCTGGCCTATACGCCTGATAGCCAGTGGCGGAATCGGGCGGAACGGTTCAGCGGGCGCGACCAGATCGTCGCCTTTCTCTCGCGCAAATGGGCGCGGGAGCAGGAGTATCGCCTGATCAAGGAGCTCTGGGCGCATGATGGTCACCGGATCGCGGTGCGCTTTGCCTACGAGTACCGTGATGAAAGTGGATCGTGGTTCCGGGCCTACGGCAACGAGAACTGGGAATTTGACGGCGACGGGCTGATGAAGCGCCGGATTGCATCGATCAACGACCTTCCGATCAGCGTGGCGGAACGGGTGATGTTCTGGGAGGGCGATGTCCGCCCGGCGGATCATCCCGGCCTCGGCGACCTTGGCCTCTAGGAGGATTGCCATGCCTTATGCCTATGCAAAACTCGCGTTCACTCCGAGCGTTCGCAGCGAGCAGGCGCGCCATGGATCGGACGAGTTCTATGACCGGCTGCTCTCGGACGAGGTCGATGGGGGCACGGAGCTCACGGCGCGGGAGGCCGCGTTTATCGAGGCGCGGGACGGTGTGTTTCAGGCCACGGTGAGCGAGACCGGCTGGCCCTATGTCCAGTTTCGGGGCGGGGCGCCCGGATTTCTGCGCGTGATCGACCCGAGGACGATTGGCTATGCGGATTACACCGGCAACAAGCAGTATGTCAGTCTTGGCAACCTCAGGGGCAACGACAGGGTCTCGATCCTCGCGGTAGACTTTGCGCAGCGGCGCCGCCTGAAACTCCTGGGGCGCGTCAGTTTCACCGAGGCGCCGGACGTGGTGGCCGCGCTGAACCGGCCGGATGGCCCGCCGGCGGAGCGGGCGGCCATCATCAGGGTCGAGGCCTTCGATTGGAACTGCCCCAAGCATATCCCCCAGAGGCGCACCGACGCGGAGTATGGCGCCGAGATCGCGAGGCTGAACGAACGGATCGCCGAGTTGGAGGCACGCTCTCTCCGGTCCTGACACGACGCGCACGCCGCCCCGGTCGCCCGGGGCGGTGCTTCATTTTCATTCCCATGATTTTTCCCCGAAGTCATATCTGGAGACCGCGATGGCCAGCGTCACATCCGCCTTTACCCACGCCCTTGCGCGTGCCGTCGGTCTGACCCTCCTGCCGGATGGAAGGGTCCGGTCCGATGAGGCCACGGTCTATCGGCTGCGCCTGAGGGCGGATGGGAAGGTCGAGGATCAGAGCTACTTCGAGATGTTGGGCTGGCTCATGACCCGTCAGCCCGACCGGCTTGCGCTCGTGGCGGCCTATGCCGACGCGCTCGAACCGGATCAACTGGGCGTTCTTGGATTTGCGCTCAAGACAGCGCCGACCCTGCGCGACAGCCTCGTCCGGCTGGAGCGCTACTTTCAGGTTTTGACGGATACCGCGGTGTATTCGCTGAAAGAGAGCGGTGAGCTGGCGACGCTTTCGCTCAAGCCGCTGACGGCCAGTCACCCGGCGCTGGTTCTTCGCAACGAAGGGGCGCTTGCCGGGGTCGTCAAGTCGCTGCGCCGCATCGCGGGGTTCGACATCGCCTTCGAGGAAGTCTCGTTCCGGCATGCCTGCGCTGGTGATCCCCGGCGCTATGCCGCCTTCTTCGGCTGCCCGGTGACCTTCGGGGCCCGGGAAGACGGCATCGTCATGTCCAGCGCCACGCTGGCGCTGGAGAGCCGTCTGGGCGACGAGGGGCTCTGCGGGTTTCTGACGGGGCAGTTGGAAGACGCGCTCGATCTGCCGTGCGAGGGGGGATTGCTGCACGACCAGCTCATGCGCCGCATCGCCGCCACGCTCAGCTCGGGCATTCCGCAGGCGGCGGCGATCGCGCGCGACATGGGGATGAGCGAGAGAACCTTTTTCCGCCGCCTTGCGGAGGAGGGGACGACCTTTCGCGATGTTCTGGGCGAGGCGCAGATGCAGCTCGCGCGGGAACTTCTGGAAGAGGGGGACCGCTCGATTGCCGAGATCGCGTTCATGACCGGGTTTTCCGAGCAGAGCACCTTTGGCCGTGCCTTCAAGCGGTCGGTCGGCGTGTCGCCCGCGCAGTACCGCCGGACCCTCGCCGGGCAGGGCCATGTGCCCGGGATCGCCCGCTTGGCAGGTGCGGCCCAAAGGCTGGCAGGCCGGGCCGATACCGGGCGCCCTGCGATTTCCTAACCTGTTGTCATCAGGTCAAGCAGCGCCGCGCACCACCAGGCCGCGACCTTGCTGACGACGAGAGACAGGAGAAATCGACATGAAGGACATGACGTCGTCTTTGATCGCCGCGGTTGCCGCAGCCGTTCTTGCAGGGGCCGTTTCGTTCCTGCTCCTGCCCGGCCATTTGCCGCTGGGTAGCCGGCTGGTGAGCCTTGCGGAGGATCAGCGGGCGGGCTGATCGCGCGGACCGCTCAGGGGCGCGACGACGCCCAACCTCCTTTCCAGAAAACAGAATTCCCGCTTGCCGTGCGCCCGCGCGGGGCTGCGGGGCGGCCGGGCGATGGCCCGGTCAAAGACCCCGTCGGTGCGGAGATCGCGCCGCCGGACCTCAAGACCTGACTTCGAAACCTCAAGACTGGAGACCATTATGGAACATGAACATCACGACAGTTGTGGATGCGATGTCACGCCGGAGCGCGTTGACATGGCGCGCCGCCGGTTGCTGGCAGGCGCCGCCGCCGGTGCCGTCAGCCTGGGTGCCGCATCGGCGCAGGCTGCGACACCGGAAGCAAAGGAGCTTTATGCCGATCCCGAAACGCCAGGGCTGCCCCAGGTCGACATGGAGATCACCCCGGGCCGCACCGCGCTGGTGGTCACGGACCCGCAGATCGACTTTCTGTCCGAGGACGGGGTGACCTGGGGTGTCGTCGGCGAAAGCGTGACGGAGCAGGGCACCGTCGACAATATCGAACGGCTCTTCGTCGCGGCCAAGGCTGCCGGGATGCCCGTGTTCATCTCGCCCCATTACTACTATCCCCATGACCACAAGTGGGCGTTCGAGGGGACGCTGGAAAAGACGATGCACGCCATCGGCATGTTCGACCGCCCCGGTCCTTTGTCGCTGGACGGGTTCCAGGGTTCCGGGGCCGACTGGATGCCGCAGTACAAGCCCTACATCGAGGACGGCGAGACGGTCATCTGTTCGCCTCACAAGGTCTACAGCCCGGCACAGAACGACCTGAACCTGCAGCTGCGCAAGCGCGGGATCGACAAGGTGATCCTTGCGGGGATGTCGGCCAACCTCTGCACCCAGGCCCACCTGTACGAGCTGCTGGAGCTTGGCTTCGAAGTCGCTGTGGTTCGCGACGCGACTGCCGGTGCCAAGGTGCCGGAGGGCGACGGCTATCTCGCCGCCATCATCAACTTCCGCATGGTCGCCAATGGCGTCTGGTGGACCGACGACGCCGTCGAGCGCATCACGCGTGGCGTCTGACCCCTTCCTTCACCCAAACCCTTCCGAAACAAGGACAAACGACAATGACCCGATTTTCCATTCTGATCACCGCAGCGGCCTTTGCCATCGCGCTTGCCCCTGCGGCCTTTGCCGCCGACGAGACCAATGTGGCCAACGGCCTGACGCTGTCCGGGCATCCCCTCGGGATGCATGGCTTCGATCCGGTTTCGATGTTCAAGGCCGACGCGCCGATTCTTGGGGATGCGGAATTCACCTCGGCGCACGAGGGCGTCGACTATTACTTCGCTACCACCGAGACCAAGGCGGCCTTCGATGCGGACCCGGCGGCGATGCTGCCGCAGTTCGGCGGATTCTGTGCCTTCGGGGTCTTCGTGGGCAAGAAGCTGGACGGCGACGTGCGCTACGCCGATATCGTCGATGGCAAGCTCTACCTCTTCGTCAACAAGGCGATCTTCGACAAGTACCTCGAAGACAAGGAGGCGGTGATCGCCGGCGCCTATGCGAAGTGGCCGGGGATCAAGGCGACGCCAGTCGGCGACCTGTAACCGCATCAAAGCGCAAGTCTCGCGGGCCGGGGATATATCCTCGGCCCGGGTTCGTTTGTTCGGACAGGTATTGGGAGCGAGGTTGTTGCGTTGAGGGCCGGTCCGGTCTCGTGTTCCGGGAACACCAGCCGCGCAGACAATGCGGCGGCATCCGAAGCAGGCCCCACGGTCCGTGCCTGAGGATCAACGGAGATCCAGATTGTCTTCGATCAAGATCTCGATGCGGATCTGTTCCTGGGAGACGAGCGGCTGACGCTGATCGCAGCGGGCCTTGAGCAGTCGGATCGCGCTTCGGACGAGGTGGCCGGGGTTTTGCGCGATGACGGCGTCGAGTACGCGTTCCCGCAGCATCGTCTCGGTGTAGCGGGTGCGCTCGTGGGCGATGATCACCTGCAGGGCCGGATCTGTCGCTTTGCGGATCGCCTCGATCGCCAGCCGGGCCTCGGAGCCGAGGATATAGGCCCCGACGATGTCGGCGTGGTTCTCGTAGGAGGTCCGGACCACCCGGCTGGTCCGCTCGGGGTCTCCGAAGGTTTCGAGCGAGGGAAGGGGAGTCAGGTTGGGGAAATCCCGGCTCAGCACCTTGTCGAAGCCAAGGCGGCGCTCGACGCTGTCGAGCGAGTTCATGGTTTCGGAGACCACGACGATCTTGCCGGTCCTGGGGGCGAGGAACCGCCCCAGCAGCCGCCCGGCGGTGGCCCCGGCCGCGTTGTTGTCGACCCCGACGAAATCGACCGGCCGCAGGTCGGGCTGGCCGGAGATGAAGTGGACGACCTGGACGCCACGCTCGACAAGTCGAGTCGTCGCGTCGCGCAGTTGCGGGCTCTCGGGGGCCATGATCGCCACCCCGTCCGAGTCTTCGGGCGAGACCCCGGCCAGAATCTCTGCCGCCCTGTGCGGGTTGTTCGGCAGGGCGCAGCGATAGGAGACGTTGATCTCGTCGAGGCGCAGGGCGGTGCGGGCCTCCTTGATGCGGCCGATCACGGTGGCGAGGAAATCGTCCCCGGTTTCCGGCAGCAGGAACTCGAAACGGTAGTTGCGCCCGCGGGCCAGGTTCGCGGCGTTCTGGTTCCGGACAAATCCAATCTTCTGAATGGCTTCGTTGACGGCGTTGACGGTTTCCTCGCGGACGCCGGACCGCTTGTTCAGCACGCGATCAACGGTCGCCAGGCTGACGCCGGCGGCCTTGGCGAGGTCTTTCGTGGTCGGGCGCATCGGGGCGGTCTCCGTCAACTTACGGGTCAGCGTTGTCGCCCAATCCGGGGGCGAACGCAACGAGCTTGAGGTGCGTACATCATATTTTACTTGCTCTGATGTACGTACCTCAAGTAATAATTGCTCAGCTTTGTGGGGCGAGGAGGTCCCCGAGCTGATCAGGGAGGACAACAAATGGATTTTAATCGGACCATGTCCGTCGCGGCCGCCGCTATTGTTGCGGGAAGCGCTGCTGCAAGGGCTGACGACCTCACTCTTTGCTGGGCGGCCTGGGACCCAGCCAACGCACTCGTGGAACTGTCGAAGGACTTCGAGGCCCTGACCGGGCACAAGATGTCCTTTGAATTCGTGCCCTGGCCGAACTTCGCGGACCGCATGCTCAACGAACTGAACTCCGGCGGTGAGCTTTGCGACCTGATGATCGGGGACAGCCAGTGGATCGGCCTTGGCGCGGAGGCCGGGCATTACATCAAGCTGAACGATTTCTTCGAGGCCGAAGGGATCAGCATGGATGATTTCCTTCCCGCGACGGTGACGGGCTATGCCGAATGGCCCAAGGGCACGCCGAACTACTGGGCGCTGCCGGCCTATGCCGACGTCGTGGGCTGGACCTATCGCAAGGACTGGTTCGACAAGCCCGAGCTTCAGGCCGAGTTCAAGGAAAAGTACGGCCGCGCGCTTGAAGCGCCCAAGACGCTGGACGAGCTGATGGAGGTCGCCAAGTTCTTCCAGAAGCGCGAGATCGACGGCAAGACGGTCTATGGCGCGGCGATCTATACCGAGCGCGGCTCGGAAGGCATCACCATGGGCGTGACCAACGCGCTCTACAACTACGGCTTCAGCTACGGCACCCCCGAGGAGCCCTACAAGCTTGAGGGCGTGGTGAATTCGCCGGAAGCGGCGAAGGGGCTCGAGTATTACAAGGAGCTCTACGACTGCTGCACCCCTCCGGGGTCGTCCGACTGGTACATGTCCGAGGATATCGACGCCTACAAGTCGGGGCAGGTCGCGCTGCAGATGAACTTTGCCTTCATCTGGCCGGGGGTCGAGGCCGACCCGAACGTGGGCGGCGGCAAGTCGGGTTACTTCGCGAACCCCGCCGGGCCCGATGGCCACTTTGCCCAGCTGGGCGGGCAGGGCATCTCGGTGGTGTCCTACTCCGACAGCCAGGATGCGGCGCTGGAATACATCAAGTGGTTCGCCCAGCCCGAGATCCAGCAGAAATGGTGGGACATGGGCGGCGCCTCGGCCATGCGTGCGGTGGTGGAGGCCCCGGACTTTGCCTCCAGCCAGCCGTTTGCGCAGACCTTCCTCGACAGCATGGCCATCGTGAAGGACTTCTGGGCGGAACCGTCCTACGCTTCGCTGCTGCTCTCGATGCAGGACCGGGTCCACAAGTACGTGGTCGCAGGTGAGGGCACCGCGCAGGAGGCGCTCGACGCGCTGGTCAAGGACTGGACCGAGGTCTTCGAGGACGACGGCAAGATCTGACCCGTTGCCCCGCACCGGCCGGTCCGGTGCGGGGCCTGTCAGCCCGCGGCCACCCTACGGGACGCGAGATGAAGACCAAGGCACGCAAGGGACCACAGATGACCAATTCGATGATCGAGCGGGCCGCCGTGGCCACGCCGCCCACTGTTGCACGGCGGATCAGGGGGCTCTCGGACCGCGCCATCGCCTGGATCTTCGTGGCGCCGACGATCTTCCTGCTGCTGGCGGTGAACATCTTTCCGCTGATCTGGACCATCCGCCTGAGCTTTACCAACTTCCGCGCCAACCGGCCCAATGCCGAGGTGGAGTGGGTCGGTCTGCGCAACTACCAGCGGATCCTGACCGATCCCGACATCTGGGCGACGATGCAGGCGACGGCGCATTTTCTGATCTGGACGCTGGTGTTCCAGGTGCTGATCGGTTTCACGCTGGCGTGGCTGATCAACCGAAAGTTCAAGGGCAACGACCTCTGGACCACGATCATCGTGCTGCCGATGATGCTGTCGCCCGCCGTGGTCGGCAACTTCTGGACCTTCCTGTACCAACCGCAGATCGGCCTGTTCAACTACGCGGTGGCCTTCTTCACCGGCGCCGATCCCACCAGCTTCAGCATGATCGGCGACGTGGCGCTGGCGCCCTGGGCCATCGTGATCGTCGACACGTGGATGTGGACGCCCTTCGTGATGCTGATCTGTCTTGCGGGCCTGCGGTCGATCCCGGATTCGATCTACGAGGCGGCGGAATGCGACCGGGCGTCGAACTGGCGGCAGTTCTGGACCATCACCCTCCCCATGGCGCTGCCCTTCCTGATGCTGGCGGTGCTGTTCCGGGGCATCGAGAACTTCAAGATGTTCGACCTCGTGGTGCAGCTGACCGGCGGAGGGCCGGGGTCCACCACCGAGCTGACCTCGATCAACCTCAAGCGCGAGGCCTTCGAGAAGTGGCGCACGGGCTATTCCTCGGCCTACGCGATCATCCTTTTCGTGACGGTCTTCGGGCTGGCCTCGATCTACGTGAAGGCCCTGAACAAGGTGAAGGAACGATGATGCAGGCGATGCGCTTTGTTGGGTCGATCCGCGCTCTGGGCTTGTGCCGTGGGGGCGCGGGGGGTGTGCTTTGTGGTCTCGGGGTCCCGGGGCGGGCCCGGGACGTAGGCGTAGGTCGCGCCGCGGAGTTGGGCCGGGGCCTCGCGAGGAGGAGCGGGCGATGAGTGATTTCTCGGTAACCGAGCCGTCGCCGGGCCAGAAGTGGATCGCGGGTGTGCTGGTCGCGCTCTATGCAGTCATCACCATCCTGCCGCTGGTCTGGATCATCGCCACGGGGTTCAAATCCTCGGCGGATTCCATCGCCTATCCGCCCAAGGTCCTGTTCGAGCCGCAGCTGGAGGGGTACGTCAATCTCTTCACCACGCAGACCCGGCAGACGGCCGAGTATTTGGCCCAGCATCCGCCGCAGACATGGTACGAGAAGATCGTCCACGATCGCGGGCTCGTCATTGCCGGACCCTCGCGCTTTGGCGAGCGGTTTCTGAACTCGGTGATCATCGGGTTCGGCTCCACCTTTCTGACCATCGTGCTCGGGACGCTGGCCGCCTATGCCTTCTCGCGGTTCCGGGTGCCGCTCAAGGACGACCTGCTGTTCTTCATCCTCTCGACGCGGATGATGCCGCCGATTGCGGTCGCGATCCCGATTTTCCTGATGTTCCGCTCGCTCGGCCTGAGTGACACCCATGCGGGGATGATCCTGCTTTATACTGCGGTCAACCTGTCGCTGGCGGTCTGGCTGCTGAAGGGGTTCATCGACGAGATCCCGATGGAGTACGAGGAGGCGGCGCTGATCGATGGCTATACCCGTTTTCAGGCCTTCAACCGGGTGGTGCTGCCGCAGGCGGCCACTGGCATCGCGGCCACCGCGATCTTCTGCCTGATCTTCGCGTGGAACGAATACGCCTTCGCGGTGCTGCTGACATCGGGCACGGCCCAGACGGCGCCGCCCTTCATTCCGACCATCATCGGCGTCGGCGGCCAGGACTGGCCCGCCGTGGCCGCCGGGGCGACGATCTTCCTGTTGCCGGTCATGGTCTTCACCATCCTTCTGCGCAAGCACCTGCTGCGGGGGATCACATTCGGAGCGGTTCGGAAATGACACAGCCTCCATTGGATACCGAAGCCAACCCGACCGCTGGCGCCTCCTCTCGGCGAGGCCCCGGCGGGGGCGTAGGGGCGGGGCGCCGCATCTTCGTGCGTGGCCCGTGGGAGATGGCGGCCTCCGTCCTCATCGGCGTCGGAGTGGTGATGCTGATGCAGCCCTTCTTTCTCTGGGCCTTCAGCTGGTCCTTCTCGGTGACGCTGCTCGGCACCGTCATGTTCATCATCGTCAGCCACTTCCCGGAGTAGGACATGGCCCAGATCAGGATCGAGAACGTCCGCAAGGATTTCGGCAGTTTCACGGCGGTGAAATCCTCGAGCTTCACCATCGAGGACGGCGAATTCTTCATGCTGCTCGGCCCCTCGGGCTGCGGCAAGACGACGACGTTGCGGATGATGGCGGGGCTCGAACTGCCGACGTCGGGGCAGATCTACATCGACGGCGAGGAGGTGGGGCGCAAGCGGGCCCGGGACCGCGATATCGCCTTCGTGTTCCAGATGTTCGCGCTCTACCCGCATATGACGGTGGGCGGAAACATCAGCTATCCGCTCAAGAGCCAGGGGATGCCTCGGGCCGAGATCAAGCGGAGGGTGGGCGAGGTCGCCCGCATCCTCGGGATCGAGGACATCCTGACGCGCCCGGTGGGCGGGCTTTCGGGCGGGGACCGTCAGCGCGTCGCGCTGGGCCGCGCCATCGTGCGGGATCCGAAGGCCTTTTTCATGGACGAACCGCTCGGCGCGCTGGATGCCGAGTTCCGCGAGCACATGGCCGAGGAACTGCGTGCGCTACATGACCGGATGGGGGCGACGACGGTCTACGTGACGCACGACCAGCTCGAGGCCATGCAGATGGGCGACAAGATCGTGGTGATGAACCACGGTGTGGTCGAGCAGTTCGGCAAGCCGCAGGAGATTTACGACTGGCCCGCGACCATGTTCGTGGCCGAGTTCATCGGCTCGCCTCCGATGAACTTTCTCGCCTTCGATGGGGCCGTGCAGCCGGGCGCGATGGGCGTCATGCTGGGCGATGCGCCGGTCACGGTGCCCGAGGCGCGCGAGGGGCACAGCGGCAGTCTGGCGCTGGGAATCCGGCCCGAACATGTGCGGCTGGACGACCGCGCCGCCTATCGTGGGACCGTGATCGCGGTTGAATACCTCGGGACGACGCAGATCGTGACGCTCAGCTCGCGCTTTGGAGACATCAAGGCGCGCATTGCGAGCAGCCAGAGGGTTCGCGAGGGCGAGACCACCGGGCTGAGCTTCAACGAGCGGACCGTGACGCTTTTCAACCGCGAGACCGGTCAGGCGCTGCGCTCTGCCGCCAACGAGGGGGTGTTGCGTCATGGCTGAAGTCGTTCTGGACCGCATCACCAAGAGTTTCGGGCAGACCCTCGCGCTGGACGACGTGTCGCTGACGATACCGGATGGCGCCTTTGTCGTCTTGCTCGGTCCCACCGGCGCGGGCAAGACCACCGTGCTGCGCAGCGTGGCGGGGCTGGAACAGCCCGACAGCGGGACCGTGCAGATCGGGGGCACAACGGTCACCGACCTGACTCCGGCGCAGCGCAACGTGGCGATGGTGTTTCAGCAGTACTCGCTCTACCCGCATATGTCCGTGCGCGAGAACCTTGCCTTTCCGCTGAAATCGCCCCTGCTGAAGACCCCGCCGGAACAGATCGCCCGGAAGGTCGCCGAGGTGGCCGAGACCCTGCGCATCTCGCACAAGCTCGACAACAAGGCGACGGCGCTCTCGGGGGGCGAGATGCAGCGCGTTTCCATCGGGCGGGCGCTGGTGCGCAACCCGTCGGTCTACCTGATGGACGAGCCGCTGAGCTCGCTTGATGCCAAGCTGCGGGCAGACCTGCGGGTGGAACTGAAGAACATCCAGTCGCAGTCGGGCGCGACCTTTCTCTACGTGACGCATGACCAGATCGAGGCCATGACGATGGCGACCCACGTGGGCGTGCTGGATCACGGGCGCCTCGTGCAGTTCGGAACGCCGCGCGAGATCTACGAGAATCCGGTCAGTATCTATGCCGCCAGCCGCCTTGGGCAGCCGCGCATCAACGTGCTGCCCGCGACCCTGTTCGCCGGGGCCCCGGCCCGGGCCAAGAGCATCGGCCTGCGCCCCGAGCAGATCCGGCAGGGGGAGGGGGATGAGAGCACGGTGAAACGTGTCGAGCATCTGGGCGACCAGACCCGGCTGCACCTGAGCTTTCGCAATCACGACCTGATCACCGTGACCGATGCGCATACGACCCTGTCCGCTGGCGATACGCTTCGGATCTTGCCGGTCGACCCGTTCTATTTCGACGCCTCCGGCGCCCGCGTTTACTGAGGGAGGACCCTGTGACACAGTTTGTGAACAAGAAAGAGGACATTGTCGCGGAGGCCGTGGACGGCCTGATCCGCGCGTCTGGCGGGGCACTTTCGCGGCTCGACGGTTATCCCCACATCCGCGTCGTGTTGCGCAGCGACTGGGACAAGTCCGCCGTCGCGCTGGTGTCGGGCGGCGGGTCCGGTCACGAGCCGGCGCATGCGGGCTTCGTGGGAGAGGGGATGCTGACGGCGGCGGTCTGCGGTGACGTCTTCGCCTCGCCATCGGTGGATGCGGTGCTTGCCGGTATCCTCGCGGTGACCGGCCCGGCGGGCTGCCTGCTGATCGTCAAGAACTACACCGGCGACCGCCTCAACTTTGGCCTTGCGGCCGAGCGCGCCCGTGCCTTTGGCCTGAAGGTCAGCATGGTCGTGGTCGACGACGACATCGCGCTCCCCGATCTGCCGCAGGCGCGGGGCGTTGCGGGGACCCTGTTCGTTCACAAGATCGCGGGCGCGCTGGCGCAGAGCGGCGCGGATCTGGAGACCGTGACGGCGGCGGCCGAGCGGGTGATCGCGGGGACCAGATCGATCGGGATGTCGCTCGACACCTGCACGGTTCCGGGCACGCCCAAGGAGCAGCGTATCCTGCCCGGCAAGGCCGAGCTTGGCCTTGGCATCCACGGTGAGGCGGGGGTTGAACAGGTCAGCTATTCCGACGCCCAAACGGCGATGCAGATGGTGTCGAAGCGGCTGAGCGAACAGATGGAGCCCGGCAGGCCCTATGTTGCGCTGCTGAACAATCTCGGGGGGACCTCTGTCCTCGAGATGCAGATCCTGGCCTACGAGCTTGCCAAGTCGCCGATAGGGGAGCGGCTGACGCATGTGATCGGGCCATCGCCGATGATGACCTCGCTCGACATGCGCGGTTTCTCGGTGTCTGTCTATGCGCCGGACGCCGAAGGTATCGAGGCGCTTTCGGCTACGACTCCGCTGGTGGCGTGGCCGGGGCTGTCCACGCTGGGCGAGGTGCGCGTCGTGGCCCTGCCGGACGGGCTGCGCCCGATCCGCCCGGTGCCATCGGATCATCCGCAGACGAGGGCGTTCCTGACCCGCTGTTGCGAGGTGTTCATCGAGGCCGAGGCGGATCTCAACTTGCTTGATGCGCGGACGGGGGATGGTGACACCGGCTCGACCCTTGCCGGTGCCGCGCGGGCCTTGCTGAGTGCGATGGACCGTCTTCCGCTGGCGGATCACACGCAGCTCTACCGGGCGATCGGTCTGGAATTGAGCGAGACGATGGGCGGGTCCTCCGGGGTGCTGCTGGCGATCTTCTTTGCTGCGGCGGGGGATGCCGCGTCGAGCGGGCATTCGCAGCGCGAGGCCCTGAAGGTCGGCTTGGCCCGGATGCAGGAGATCGGTGGCGCGCGGGAGGGGGACCGGACAATGATCGACGCCCTGTTGCCCGCGCTGGACAACCTGCCCGAGGGGTTGACCCAAGCCGCCCGGGCGGCCCGAGAGGGGGCGAACCGGACCGCGGACATGACCACGGCCAATGCGGGGCGATCCTCCTATCTGAACGCCGAGCAATTGAAGGGGCAGGTCGATCCGGGGGCCGAGGCCGTCGCCCGCCTGTTCGAGAGGCTCGCCGACTGCCGTTCGAAGGATTTTGCCTGAGCTTCCCTGTCGCCATGCGCGCCGGGGCGATGGCGGCCGGGGTGTTCCCCGGCCGTCGCCGACGGGGACGAAATGCGCGGTTGACAATTCATACTAAAATAGTCAGGTAAGTCGCGCCCAGCCACGCCGCGAGACGGTTCGCCCGGTCGGATCACGTTGCATCGCATTCCGCGATGCCAGCTGGGAGCATCGGAATTGCGAAAGACAACGGCACGCGCCACCGGTCGGGCGAGGGCGCAATGACAGGGGCAAACGGACACGGTTGCGAACGGCGCGCCCCGGCGCGGGGCGAGAGCGTCGATGACCTGAACCTGACGGGTGCGGAACGCGGGGTGTTGAGCGTCGCGCGCTGCTTCTTCCATAGCTTTGCGCGGCCGGAGAGCCAGGCCTGGATGGAGGCGCTGAGCGAGACCGAAGCGCTTTTTGGTTCCGAGGCCGGGCCGGGTATCGCCCATCGTATCCTTGGCGTGTTGCAGGCCGTGCGCGGTGCGCGGCGGTCGACCTTCATGTTCAACCCGGCGCGCTGCCCGTCCTGTTCGCGCGCGGTCACGTCCGAGGAGCGGCGGCTGATGCTGGCGCTTGTCGCGGTCGGGCGCGGGGATGCGGGGAGCGCCCATGTGGAGACCATGCTGCTCTGCGAAGGCAACGATATCGCGCCGGTGCTGGGGGCGATGGAGGAGCTCGTGGAAATCCTGCCCGAGCGCCGCGATATGGTCGGGCGCCGTCGCGGGCTGTTGGGGATGCGCGGATGACACAGGCGATGAGCGAACCGATGGTCGAGGCGCTGGACCCGGTCGAACGCAGGCTGCTGCCGGTGCTGCGCTGCTTTCTCTCGGCCCTGCAGGCTTCGGCGGGGCGCGATTGGCGGCAGGGCTATGATCTTGCCGCCGAGGTCTGGGGCGAGGGGCGCGGGCTGGCCATTGCACATCGCACGCAGGCCTTTGTCGGCGCGCTGCTGCAGAGCCGGGGCCGCGCGTTGACCCACGGGGACGCCTTTTGCTCCGAGGCGCGCGAAACGCTGACCACCGACGAGCGGATGATCCTTTCGCTTCTGGCCCACATCCGGGCGGATGAAACGCGGGAGGCGCGGCATCTGCTGGCGCTGCTCACGGCTGGTCGCATCGAAGGGGCGGTGGTGCATGCCGCCCTGTCGCTCTGCGCCCTGCTGGAGGGTCGCCAAACCTCGTCGCGCAATGGGGCAGCCGTGCGGCTGGCGGTGGTGCCGGGAAGCGGCGCCGCCTGAGGCGCCCCCGGCCCGGGGGGCGCCGTCGGCACCGGCCTACCAGAGCTGGGTGCGGTAATTCTCTTCCAGCCGTTCGTCGATCTTGCTGGCTTCCTCGGCGATGGCGGTCTGGTCGCGCAGGATTTCTCCGAGGCTCGGCATCTCGCTGCGGTCCGGCCATGTCTCGGGCTTCCACAGGCCCGAGCGGATGTAGGCTTTGGCGCAGTGCATGTAGACCTCCTGCACCTCGATCACGAGCACGGAGAGGGCCGGGCGGCCGTTCATGCCGAGCGTTTCGCAGAGCGCCGGGTCGGTCGTGATCCGGCCCTTGCCGTTGATCCGCAGGGTTTCGTTCATGCCGGGGATCATGAACAGCAGGCTGACCGCCGGGTTGCGGACGATGTTCTCCATCGTGTCGAGCCGCCTGTTGCCCGGCCGGTCGGGGATCGCGATGGTGTGGTCATCGAGGACGCGGACGAAGCCGGGACCGTCGCCACGGGGCGACACGTCACCAAGGCCGCCGGGAGTCTGGGTGCCGATCGCCGCAAAGGGCGAGCGGGCGAGAAAGGCGCGGGCATGGGGATCCAGCACTGCCATCTGTTTCTTGAGCGCGCCCTCGCTGGCGGCGCCGTAGACCTCCCGCAGGCTCTCGAGAGTTTCGATGAATTCCATGGCTGGTTCCTTGTTCATGACCTTCTTTCCGGTGAGTTGTAACGGCCCGCCGTGAAAACGATACTTTTTTCAACCGGTTTGCCGGAGAACCGGGAGTTGTGACGGGCGGGTGATGATATCCTGCTCCAATGAGCGCCGGTTGCGCGGGCTGGCGTCCGCGCGCCCGCGACCGGGTGCCTCCCGTCGGTGGGGCCGCGTATTTGTGAAAATGTCATGGACCAAATCCGCGCCGGGGGCGTTAAACTCCCGGGTCAGGTGCGCAGGAGCTGGCAATGACGGGGTCCGATACCTTGTTTCAACCGGGGAAGAACTGTTGGCGGGTCGAGGACGCCGGCCGGTTCGCGATGATCGTCGACGGTGCGGATTACTTCGTCGCCGTGCGCGAGGCGATGACCCGGGCGCAGCACAGCATCTACCTGATCGGCTGGGATTTCGATGCGCGCATCAAGCTTGGCAGCGAGACGGCGGAAGGGCCGGAGACGCTTGGCGATTTCATCCTGTGGCTGGCGAACCGGACGCCTTCGCTGGAGATCCGGTTGCTGCGCTGGGACACGGGGGCATTCAAGGCGGTGTTCCGGGGCAATACGCTGGTGAAGATCCTGCAGTGGAAGTGGCACAAGCGGATCACGCTGCAACTGGACAGCGCGCATCCTTTTGCGGGGTCGCACCATCAGAAGATCGTGGTGATCGACGACCGCATGGCCTTTTGCGGGGGCATCGACATGACCATCGGGCGGCTGGACAGCCGGGCCCACAAGGACGACGACCCGATCCGGACCGCGCCGAACGGAACGATCATGAAACCCTGGCACGATGCGACCAGCGCCTTTGACGGGCCGGCGGCGCGGGCGATGGGCGACCTTGCGCGCGAGCGCTGGGCGGCGGCGACGGGAGAGACCCTGCCGCCGGTCGAGGCGACGGGGTCGTGCTGGCCCGATGGGCTGGAACCGGAGCTGAACGACATCCGCATTGCCATCGCGCGGACCTGGCCCGAGACGGCGGAACACGAGCCGGTCCACGAGATCGAGAGCATGTATATCGACCTGATCAACTCGGCCAAGAACATCATCTATGCCGAGAGCCAGTACTTTGCCTCGCGCCGGGTGGCGCAGGCCATCGCCTGCAGGCTGGTCGAGGAGGACGGGCCGGAGATCGTCATCATCAACCCGGTTTCGGCGGAAGGCTGGCTGGAGCCCATCGCCATGGACAGTGCGCGGGCGCGGCTGATGGAGGCGCTGGAACGGGTCGACCGGCACGACCGGCTGCGGCTTTACCATCCGGTGACCGCGAAGGGGGAGGAGATCTATGTCCACGCCAAGGTGATGGTGGTGGACGACAGCTATATCCGCGTGGGCTCTTCCAACTTCAACAACCGCTCGCTGCGCTTCGATACCGAATGCGACGTGGTGCTGAGCAAGGATGCGACCTCGGGCGAGGACGTGGCCGAGCGCATTGCCCTGCGGCGCAACGACCTGATCGCCGAGCACCTCGACACGACGCCAGAGGCGGTCGCGGAGGAGCTGGCGCGGCGCGGATCGCTGATCGCCGCCATCGACGCGCTGCGCGCGCAGTCAGGGGGGCGGACGCTGATCGACTTCGAGATGCCCGAACTGAGCACCATCGAGGCGGTGATCGCGGACAACGAGATACTGGACCCGGTGGAGCCGGACGCGATCTTTGAGCCGCTGGGAAAGCGTGGCCTGTTCAAGGGATGGAGCGACCGGCTGCGCGGTCACATGCGGCGCCTTGCAGGGCGCGGGAGAGAGGGCCGGCCCTCGGAATCGAGGTGAAGGCCGGCCGGTGAGCGTTGGCGCCGGGGTCAGCCGACGATCAGCTGCTTGAGCTTGAGCGCCTCGTATTCCAGCGCGGTCAGGCGATAGTTCACCACGTCGCCGATCGAGATCATCCCGATCAGCAGGCCATCCTCCATCACCGGCATGTGGCGGAACCTGCCATCGGTCATGCGCCGCAGCACGCGGACGAGCGATTCGCCGGGGCTGGTGGTCTGCACCTCTTTCGACATCAGTTCGGCCACGGTCTGGGGCAGGGTGCGGCCCGGGGTATCGGCCAGACGGCGCACGATGTCGCGCTCCGAGAGGATGCCGAGAAGGATCCCTTCCTCGTCCCGGACCAGAAGCGCGCCGATGCGCTTGTCGCGCAGAACCTCGACGGCCTTACCCACGGTGGTGTCGGGGGTGATCCAGAACAGGTCTCTCCCCTTGCTGTCCAGAACGTGACGCACCGTGACCTGCGCGGCGGGCAGGTTGGTGTCGAGCGACTGGCTGTTGGTCTTTTCGTGCTCGACCGAGTCGCGGGTCTTTGGCGTATAAGAAGCAGGCATGGCAGTCTCTCCCTTGTTCTCCCCCTACAACGTATTGCAAAACGCGGCCGGGTAAACGATTTCCGGCAAGGGAGCACAACTTGGGCGAGTTCGCACTTTCTCCGGCGATGGCCACGGTGCTGTTCGTGATCGCCTGCCTTGCGGGATACAGCTATCGGCGGGTGTGGAAGGCCGAAGGGCCGCGCAGCAAGCTGTGGCTGTTCGGTCTGGTGGCCGCCGCCGCGCTGCTGACGCTGGGGTTCCTGCCCGTCACCACGGGGTGACGCCGGGCAGGTCGTGATTTGAGGGAGAGCGCGGGGCGCCTAGTTGGTTCTGGCCTCGGCCCGTTCCAGCATCTGGCGCGCGCGCGGGCATTCCAGCCGGTCGCGCAGCGGGCTGTCGGGGTCGATGTCCTTCTTGCAGACAAGGCACTTGTCGGCGCCTGCGACGGCGTTCAGCCCGCCGCAGCTGCCCTTGATGGTGCGCCCGCTGAACATCACGCCAATCGCCATGCCCGCCATGACGATCATCAGCAGTCCGAAAGCCAGAAGGAAGGTCGACATGTGTTAGCCCTGCGTTCGGTTCCGGGGAAAGCGGTTCAGGCGGTGAGGGCCGCGAAACGCTCGGAGGCGATGGTCTTGAACCCGGATGTGGTGTTTCCGGCGTCGCGGTCAATGAACAGCACCGCCATCTCACGCTCATTTGCGATTTCGAGACCGCGCTCGCGGCCGAGGACGAGCAGGGCGGTGGCCCATGCGTCGGCCAGCATCGCGTTCTCGGTCAGCACGGTCACCGATGCGGTATCGTGGGTGACCGGGCGGCCGGTGGTGGCGTCGATGATGTGCGAGTAGCGCTTGCCGTCGTAGTCGAAGAAGTTGCGGTAGTCGCCCGAGGTCGCCATGCCCATGTCGGAGACGCCGACGACCTTCATCACGCCGCGATCGAAGCTCTGCGGGGTCTCGATGCCGATTCGCCATGCCTGGCCATCGGGGTTCTTGCCCGCGGTGTAGAGGTCGCCGCCGATTTCGACCATGTAGTCGGTAATGCCGAAGTCCTTCATCACGGCCGCGACCTGATCAACGCCGAAGCCCTTGCCGATGGAGGACAGGTAAATCTCGGATTCGGACTTGAGCTTGGTGAAGGAGCCGTTGCCCAGTTCGACCGACTGCGACTGGCCGCAGCAGGCCATCGCCTGTGCGATGTCGCTGTCGCTGGGCATGTCGGTGCGGGTGTGCCCGGCGCCGAAGCCCCAGAGGTCGATCAGCGCGCCCACGGTCACGTCGAAGCCGCCGCCGCTGGCGGCGTGAACGTCGGAAGCTGCTTGCATCACATGGAAAAGTTCGGGCGAGACGGACAGCGTTTCACCTGCGGAGGCGGCATTGAAACGCGAGATTTCCGAGGTCGCGTCCCAGTTCGACATCTGCGTGTTCACCCGGGCAAGCGCGGTGTCGACCGCTGCCTGCAGATCGGCCTGCTTGACCTCCTTGCTGTGGTCGATGGCGGTGATCGAGTAGCTGGTTCCCATCGTCAGTCCGCTCAGTTCGAGGACGGACCATCCTTTCTTGCAGGCTGCCAGGGCAAGCGGCATGACCATGAAGCTACGGCGAGAAAGGAGAAGAGGGTTAGACACGGGCCTACTCCGGATAAGCTGCGAATTTACTAAGGTGCGTTCAGCTTGCTTCTGAGGCAGAACGGCACTGGGATCAACACGGATTTAATAAGTACGCCCAACCGCCTTCCAAACCGTGGCTCGCTGTCGCATAAGACAGCCGGAAAATCGACAGGACATAAGACGTGCAGCAACACAAGTTGAGAAAAGGTCTGGATGTGCCGGTGCTGGGGGCGCCCGGCGACGGGATAGAAGACCAGGAAGCAGTCCATACCGTTGCCGTTCTGGGGCAGGATTACATAGGCTTGAAGCCCCGCCTCGCGGTTCAGGAGGGAGATGTCGTCGCCGCCGGTGCGCCGATTCTCGCGCACAAGGACACGCCCGAGGTTCAGGTCACCGCGCCGGTTTCGGGGCGAATCAAGGCGATCAACCGTGGCGCGCGCCGTGTTCTCGTCAGCGTCGAGATCGAGGTCGATCCCGCCGCCGCCGAGCCGCTGGACTTTTCGCAGGTGGGCGATGACAGCACCGCCGCGGGCGTGGCCGAGCGCCTCTGCGCCTCGGGCCTCTGGACCTCGTTCCGGACGCGGCCCTATTCGAAGGTTCCTGCCGCGGACGCGACTCCCGCCGCGATCTACGTGACCGCGATGGACAGCGAGCCGCTCTCGGCGGATGCCGCGGTGATCATCAACGACGATCCGGCGGCCTTTGCCCGCGGGCTTGCCGCGGTCGCGCTGCTGACCGAGGGCAAGACCTATCTCTGCCAGGAGACCGGCGCATCGATCCCTGGGGCCGACCTGCCGGGTATCACCGCTGTCGCCTTCTCCGGGCCGCACCCGGCGGGGCTGGCGGGGACGCACATGCATTTCCTCGAACCGCCCTCGGCGTCCAAGACCGTCTGGACCATCGGGTACCACGACGTGATCGCCATCGGGCGTCTGATGCTGACCGGCAAGCTGGACAGCCGCCGCATCGTGGCCCTGACCGGGCCGATGTGCAGCCGTCCGCGCCTTGTCCGCACCATTGCCGGAGCCTCGATGACCGAGCTCTGCGCCGCCGACCTGACCGGTTCGGAGCAGGTGCGGGTGATTTCGGGGTCGATCCTGAGCGGCCGCGCGGGGCAGGGGGCGACGGCCTACCTGGGCCGCTATGCCCGGCAGGTGACGCTGATCAAGGAAGACCGCGAGCAGATCCCGATGGGCTGGATCCGCCCGATGGCATCGAAGTACGCGGTGCAGCCGGTGCTGGGTTCGGCGCTGAGCAACAAGCTTTATGCGCTGACCTCGAACCTCAACGGCGGCCGTCGCGCGATGGTGCCGACCGGGACCTTCGAGACGCTGATGCCGCAGGACTTCCTGCCGACGCAGCTGCTGCGCTCGCTGCTGGTGATGGATACCGACACCGCCCAGGCGCTTGGCGTGATGGAGCTGGACGAGGAAGATCTCGCGCTCTGCGGTTTTGCCTGCCCCGCCAAGTATGAATATGGCATCGCCCTGCGCGACAGCCTCACCAAGATCGAGAAGGAGGGGTAAGGCCGATGGGTCTCCGCGCATTCTTCGACAGACTCGAGCCGCAGTTCACCAAGGGCGGCAAGTACGAGAAGTATTTCCCGCTCTACGAGATGGTCGAAAGCTTCATCTACACGCCCAAGACGGTGACCACGGTTGCCCCGCATGCCCGCTCCTACATCGACATGAAGCGGATCATGACCTACGTGGTGCTGGCCACGGTGCCCTGTATCCTCTTCGGGCTCTACAACACCGGGCTTCAGACCAACCTCGCGATTGCCGAACTCGGGCCCTCGGGCTGGCGTGCGGCGATCATCGAGGCGCTGGGGATCGGGTTCAACCCGGCCAACCCGCTGGCCAACATGCTGCACGGGCTGCTGTATTTCCTGCCTATCTACATCGTCACGCTGGTGGCGGGCGGCATTTTCGAAGTGATCTTTGCCGTGGTGCGCCGGCACGAGGTGAACGAGGGCTTTCTCGTGACCTCGATGCTCTACACCCTGATCATGCCGGCGACCGCGCCGCTGTGGCAGGTGGCGCTGGGCATCATCTTTGGCGTGGTGATCGGCAAGGAAGTCTTTGGCGGTACCGGCAAGAACTTCCTGAACCCGGCGCTGGTGGGCCGTGCCTTCCTGTACTTCGCCTATCCGGCGCAGATGTCGGGTGACACGGTCTGGACCCCGGTCGACGGGTTCTCGGGGGCCACCGCCCTCGCGGTCGGCGCCTCGGACGGCTATGCCGCGCTGCCCGCGCACGGGATCACGTGGATGGATGCGTTCATCGGCACGATCCAGGGCTGCCTTGGCGAGACCTCGACCATCGCCTGCCTGATCGGTCTGGTCTTCCTGCTGGCGACACGGATCGCCAACTGGCGGCTGATCGTCGGCTGCCTTGCCGGGATGATCGCGTTCTCGAGCCTGCTGAACTGGATCGGTTCCGACAGCAACCCGATGTTCGCGATGCCCTGGTACTGGCACCTGGTGCTGGGCGGCTATGCCTTCGGCTTGGTGTTCATGGTGACCGAGCCCGTCTCGGCCTCGCACACCAACGTCGGGCGCTACATCTACGGCGCGCTGATCGGCTTCATGGTGGTGATGATCCGGGTGATCAACCCGGCGTTCCCGGAAGGCATGATGCTTGCCATCCTCTTCGGCAACGTATTTGCCCCGCTGATCGACTACTTCGTCATTCAGGCCAACATCAAACGGAGGGCGAAACGCAATGCCTGAAGCCAACGAGCAAAAGGGCCTGATCCGTCGTTTCCTCGAAATGCCGGCGGACTCCGTTTCCAAGACGGTGATCGTGGCCGTCGTGCTGTGTCTCGTGGCCTCGATGGTGGTGTCGGCCGCCGCTGTGGCGCTGCGCCCCGTGCAGGAAGAGAACAAGCTGCGCGACAAGCGGGTGAACATCCTGCAGGTTGCCGGGGTCTATGACCCGTCGGTTCCGGTGAACGAGGCCTTTGCGGCCTTTGAACCGCACGTGCTGGACCTGTCGACCGGTGAGTTCACCGACCAGTTCGACATCGAAACCTTCGACCAGCTGGCGGCCAGCGGCGACCCGGCCATCGTGCGGGCGCTGGACGAGGACCCGGCTGGCCTTGGCGGCACGATGCAGGTCTATCGCATGGTCTACCTGCTGCGCGACGATCAGGGCGGGATCGACAAGGTGATCCTGCCGATCGAGGGCTACGGGCTGTGGTCCACCCTTTACGGGTTCATCGCGCTGGAAGAGAACGGCAACGACATCTTCGGCCTGCAGTTCTACCAGCAGGGTGAAACGCCGGGTCTTGGGGCAGAGGTCGACAACCCGCGCTGGAAAGCGCTGTGGAACGGCAAGAAGCTCTTTACCGAGGATGGCAAGCTTGCGATCACCGTCGCGAAGTCGCCCCCGCCGGAGGGGACGGACTTTTACGTGGATGCACTCGCCGGGGCCACGCTGACCTCGCGCGGGGTGGACAACCTGGTGCGTTTCTGGATGGGCGAGGCCGGTTACGGCACCTTCCTTGAGCGGCTGAAGGCAGGAGAGGTCGACTGATGGCCCAGACATATCGTTCGCAACTGATCGACCCGCTGGTCGACAACAACCCGATCACCCTGCAGGTCCTTGGCATCTGTTCGGCGCTGGCGGTGACCTCCTCGATGCAGGTGGCCTTTGTCATGGCGCTGGCGGTGACGCTGGTGACGGCCTTTTCGTCGATGTTCATCTCGATGCTGCGCAACCAGATCCCGAGTTCGATCCGGATCATCGTGCAGATGGTCATCATCGCCTCGCTGGTGATCGTCGTGGACCAGCTGCTCAAGGCCTATGCCTACGAGATCTCCAAGACGCTGTCGGTCTTCGTGGGCCTGATCATCACCAACTGCATCGTGATGGGCCGCGCCGAGGCCTTTGCCATGAAGAACCCGCCGATCGCGAGTTTCATCGACGGCATCGGCAACGGGCTGGGCTATGGCCTGCTGCTGATGGTGGTCTCGGTGTTCCGCGAGCTCTTCGGCTCGGGGTCGCTGTTCGGCATCACCATTCTTCCGACGGTGAACAACGGCGGCTGGTACGTTCCGAACGGCCTGCTGCTGCTGCCGCCCTCTGCGTTCTTCGTGATCGGCCTGATCATCTGGGGCATCCGCACCTGGAAACCGGGTCAGGTCGAAGAGCGTGAATACAAGATCCAGACGGTGGAGGCACACTGATGGAAGGTCTCGTTTCCCTCGCGGTCAAGGCTGTCTTCATCGAGAACCTTGCCCTCTCGTTCTTCCTCGGCATGTGTACCTTCCTTGCCGTGTCCAAGAAGATCTCGACGGCCATGGGCCTCGGGATCTCGGTGATGGTCGTGCAGGCGCTGACCGTGCCGGCCAATAACCTGCTGCTGAACTACCTGCTGGCGCCCGGTGCGCTGGCATGGGCGGGTTTCGGTGACGTCGACCTGACCTTCCTCGGCCTGATCTCGTACATCGGGGTGATCGCCGCGCTGGTTCAGATCCTCGAGATGATCCTCGATAAGTACTTCCCGCCGCTCTACAACGCGCTGGGTGTGTACCTGCCGCTGATCACGGTGAACTGCGCCATTCTGGGCGGTTCGCTGTTCATGGTGGAGCGCAGCTACAACTTTGCCGAGGCGGCGACCTACGGCGTGTCCTCCGGGTTCGGCTGGGCGCTGGCGATCACCGCGATGGCGGGGGTCCGGGAGAAGCTGAAGTACTCCGACATCCCGGACGGGCTGCAGGGTCTCGGCATCACCTTCATCACCGCTGGCCTGATGGCGATGGCCTTCATGTCGTTCAGCGGCGTGAAACTGTAAGGAAAGGCCAACAATGACGACTTTCGCACTTGGCGTCCTGCTGTTCACGCTGATCGTCATCGTCCTGGTGACGGTGATCCTGGCGGCGCGCTCCAAGCTGGTCAGCAGCGGTAACGTCAACATCACCATCAACGGTGAAAAGACCATCTCCGTCCCCTCCGGCGGCAAGCTGCTGCAGACGCTGGCGGCGCAGAAGATGTTCGTGCCCTCCGCCTGTGGCGGCGGCGGCACCTGCGCGCAGTGCCGTGTCCGCATCCACTCGGGCGGCGGGTCGATCCTGCCCACCGAGGAAACCCACATCACCAAGCGTGAGGCCGCCTGTGGCGACCGGCTGTCCTGTCAGGTTGCCGTCAAGCAGGACATGGAGATCGAGGTTCCCGAAGAGGTCTTCGGGGTCAAGAAGTGGGAATGCACCGTCCGTTCGAACGAGAACGTTGCGACCTTCATCAAGGCCCTTGTTCTGGAACTGCCCGAAGGCGAGGACGTGAACTTCCGCGCCGGTGGCTACATCCAGATCGAAGCGCCCGCGCACAAGCTCTCGTACAAGCAGTTCGACGTCGAGCAGGAGTACCGGGAGGACTGGGACAAGTTCAACCTGTGGCAATACGAGTCGGTGGTCGAAGAGCCCATCGAGCGCGCCTACTCGATGGCGAACTACCCGGACGAGAAGGGCATCATCATGCTCAACGTCCGCGTCGCCTCGCCGCCGCCGAACTCGACCGGCATTCCGCCGGGCCAGATGTCGTCCTACATCTTCAACCTCAAGCCCGGTGACAAGGTTACCATTTCCGGTCCCTTCGGCGAGTTCTTCGCCCGTGACACCAAGAAGGAAATGGTCTTCATCGGCGGGGGCGCGGGGATGGCACCGATGCGCTCGCACATCTTCGACCAGCTCAAGCGGCTGGAGAACCGCGACCGCAAGATCACCTTCTGGTACGGCGCGCGCTCCAAGCGCGAGATGTTCTTCGTCGAGGATTTCGACGAGCTGGCCAAGGAGTTCGACAACTTCGAATGGCACGTGGCGCTGTCCGATGCGCTGCCGGACGATCACTGGACCGGCTACACCGGGTTCATCCACAACGTGCTGTACGAGGAATACCTCAAGAACCACCCGAACCCGGAAGACTGCGAGTTCTACATGTGTGGTCCCCCGATCATGAACCAGTCGGTCATCAACATGCTGCTGGATCTGGGCGTGGACCGAGAGGACATCATGCTCGACGACTTCGGCGGGTAAAGTTACCAACTTCGGGCGCGCGAGCGCCCGAAGTCTTTTCAAGCCTTTGCCGTCTGTTCGGGATGCACCGGAGAGACAGGAGGGGCAGGGCGCGCGCTATCACGCAGTTGTGAATGGCACCGCCGCAGTCTTTCCGGCTTGCTGGTCCCCGTGCTAACAATTTCTTAACGATCAAGCCGACTGGGGTATCCGGTATGCTGACACGACGTCATTTCATCTCGACCACTGCCGCGCTCTTCTCGACGCCGATTACCGGCGCGATGGCGCAGACCTCTCCGAATTCAAGCTGGGCGGCGTGGGACGCCCAGGTGACGCCCGCGAACTACAACCCCGCGACGTCGAACCCCTGGGGCCTGCACCCGAGGTTCCTGCCGCAGGTGGTTGAAACCAACCGGAACCTTCCGGCGGGCAACCTGCATGTCGATGCGGTTGCGCGTTATATCTATTACACGCAGGGCGACGGCTCGGCGCTGCGCTATGGCGTGGCGATTGCCAAGGGCAACCTCTACGAGCCCGGGACCTACGCGATCCGGCGCAAAGCGAAATGGCCGCGCTGGACGCCGACACCGGAGATGATCCAGCGCGATCCGGGCACCTATGCGCAACATGCCGACGGGATGCCGGGCGGTCCGTCGAACCCTCTCGGGTCGCGGGCGTTCTACCTCTACGAGGGCGGGCGCGACACCCACCTGCGGATCCACGGCAGCCCCTATCCCAGCTCCATCGGCGGGCGGGCAAGCTCCGGCTGCGTCCGCATGGTGATGGCGCATATCATCGGGCTGTACGACAAGGTCTCGCCGGGAGCGACGGCCTATCTCTATCGGCCCGAAACCTACGTCTCGGCCAGCAGCTAGGGCACAGGGCCCCGGGGCGTTCTAGGACGTCCGGGGCGTGCAGATCGGCCGCCCGTCTGTCGTGCGCAGCGGCAGGTAGGTCGTCTCGACCGGCCCGACGTACTTGTACCAGTAACATCCATCTTCCGGCATGATCCGGACCGCCTGGAGATTCTGGTTGGGCGCCGCCATCGCGACCACGGATTCCGGCAGGTTGGTGATGAAGCCCGCTTCGCCGGAGCCTTGGGTCGTGGTCATCTCGGTGCAGGCGCCGGTCAGCAGCAATACCGCCAAGAATTTGAATTTGTTCGAATAAAACACTCGGTGCCACCCGCTTTCTTGTGCAAGTCGGTAGCTGTCATATTGGCACCACGTCGGGCGTCCCGCAATGTTCAAGACCGGATGGGCCGGTGTAATCCCGACATCTGTTGCAGGGTGAGGCTTTTCGGCGGCATTCGCGGGCGCCCGGTCAAACAGGGGCGACCGGCGGGACACCGCCACTGGCACGCGGTGGGCGATCACACTTCTGTCTGGAACACGCAAAACGTGCTAAGATCAGGTTTATTACCACAATTATTACTAGTTAATGGAGAATGAAATGCGCGGTACGGCTCTAATTGCGTTCCTACTCGGCACGGCGGCAACGACTGCACAGGCGGATTGGTCCGGCGGATACATCGGTGGCCAACTCGGCTATGCCTACAGCGAATTCGACCTCAATGTGAGTGACTTTGACGGCGACAGCGTGATCGGTGGTTTCACTGCCGGTTATCTCTGGGATCTCGGGGCGAGCTGGTATGTCGGCCCCGAATTTCAGTACGACTGGGCCGACATTTCGGTCACCGACCCGGACACCGGTGACTCTGCCGATTTCAACGAGATCGCCCGCCTGAAAGTGATCGTCGGCTACGAACTGGCCAGCGGCGGACTGATGTACGGCAGCGTCGGCTATGCCTATGCCAGCTTCGATGGCGTCGACACCTTCTTTGACGGTAGCAGCGACAGCTATGTCCTCGGTCTGGGCTACAGCTGGATGGTGAACGACAACTGGGCCCTCGGCGCGGAATACCTCTATCACTCGTTCGACGGGATCGGCGACGGCGGCGGTGATGTCGACGTGAACGCGATCTACTTCAAGGCGGTCTACCGCTTCTGATCGGCGCACCCCGGGCCTCCGGGGTGTCCTCCTGACACTGGCCCATCCGGACCCGCGCCAGCTGCGCGGAGCTCAGGAAAAGCTTTGCGACAAGGCCTGCGAGGCCGCCGGGACAGCCTCGGCGGCCGTATCGGTGTCGAGTTCCTCCAGCGCGACAACCCCGATCGAGAAGTCGAGCCCGGCGAAGCCGTCGCCGGGCAGGTGCACGGCGCTGGAAACCCCGATGGCGCCCCGGTGCAACTGGCCCCGGGTGATGCTGTAGCCGTGTTCGCGGGCAAAGCGGATATCCTCCGAATCCGACTCCTGCGCCGGGCGTGTCGCAAGGATCGCGATGCCGGCGGCGCCCCGGTCGATGGGGTGCCGGGTGCCGACACGGTAATGGATGTTGATCGTCGCCTCGCGGGGTTCGGCGGTGAGGGCAACGACGCATTCGTTGCCCTCGGCAATCGAGAGAAAGGCGGTGGCGCGGGTCCGTTCCGCCAGTTCTTCGAGCACGGGACGGGCCATCGCGCGGACGCTGTCGGCGGTGCGTGCGCCCAGCAGGTAGGCCCCGGCGCCCAGCACGATCCGACCGTCGCTGAGGCGGCGCACCATGCCGTGGTCGGCCAGGGTCGCGATGATCCGGTAGGCGACCGCGCGGTGGAGGTCGAGCCGCACCGCGAGTTCGGCCGCCTTGAGGCCGCCCGGTGTCTTGGCGATCAGGAGCAGGGCCTCGATGCCGCGCTCCAGCGTCTGCAGTTTGCCATTGGACATCGTCTGGCGGTTCTCCCTCGTGCTCCCCTCTCGCCATAAGCAACATTCCGGGCCGAAACTCAACGGTCTGTCTCACTATGTGGACATTTTGTAACTATATTAGCAATTGATTGTCCGATATTCGTGACATAGAAGGGGAATCGTTCATCGAGATCGAGAGGAGGCGACGCGATGGCTGATACTGCCCAGTCTTCGACGACCAACCCCGGAACCTGCCCGTTCACCGGGGCAGGGGCCCAGACCGCGGAACAGCGCTGCCCTGTCACCGATCCGGAGGCGATGGCGCGTGACTTTGACGCCTTCGAAGGACCCTATCAGCTTGACCCGGCCGAGGCGCTGCGCTGGTCGCGTGACCAGCTGCCCGTCTTCTACTCGCCCAAGCTGGGGTACTGGGTGGTCAGCCGTTACGATGACATCAAGGCGGTCTTCCGCGACAACATCCTGTTCTCGCCCAAGAACGTGCTGGAGAAGATCACGCCCGCCACGGACGAGGCGATGGCGATTCTCAAGAGCTACGACTACGCCATGAACCGTACCATGGTGAACGAGGATGAGCCCGCCCACATGGAGCGCCGCCGCGCGCTGCTGGACCACTTCCTGCCCGAGAACCTCGAAAAGCAGCAGGACATGGTCCGTCGCCTGACGCGCGAGAAGATCGACGAATTCATCGACAGCGGCCGCGTCGACCTTGTCGAGGCCATGCTTTATGAGGTGCCGCTGCTGGTGGCGCTGCATTTCCTTGGCGTGCCCGAGGACGAGATCGCCACGCTCAAGACCTTCTCCGTTGCGCATTCGGTCAACACATGGGGCAAGCCCTCGGACGAGAAGCAGGTCGAGGTCGCGCATGACGTGGGCCGGTTCTGGCAGTACGCGGGCGAGGTCATCGAGAAGATGCGCGCCCAGCCCGACGGGACCGGCTGGATGCATCACACCATCCGGATGAACGCCGAGATCCCCGAGGTGGTGACCGACAGCTATGTCCACTCGATGATGATGGCCATCATCGTGGCGGCACACGAGACCACGTCGCTGGCCTCGACCAACATGTTCAAGACGCTGCTGACCCATCGCGAAGCATGGGACGACATCTGTGCGAACCCCGCGCTGATTCCCAACGCGGTCGAGGAATGCCTGCGGTACGCCGGGTCGATCGTCGCTTGGCGGCGGCAGGCGACGGCGCCCGCCAACGTGGGCGGGGTCGATCTGCCGGAGGGGGCCAAGCTGCTGATCGTGCAGGCCTCGGGCAACCAGGACGAGCGGCACTTCGAGGATGGCGACACCTTCGACATCTACCGCGACAACGCGGTCGATCACCTGACCTTCGGCTATGGCGCTCACCAGTGCATGGGCAAGAACATCGGCCGGATGGAGATGCGGATCTTCCTTGAAGAGATGACGCGCCGCCTGCCGCACCTGCGGCTGGCCGAGCAGGCGTTCACCTATCTGCCGAACACCTCGTTCCGGGGGCCGGATCACCTGTGGGTGGAGTGGGACCCGGAGCTGAACCCAGAGCGGTCCGACCCGGCGACGCTGAAATCGCGCCGTCATTTCGAGGTCGGTGCGCCGTCGCGCCGGGATATCGCGCGCAACGTGCGCGTGGCGGAGGTGCGCCGGGAGGCTGAAGGCATCCTTGGTCTGACGCTTGAGGACGCGCAGGGGCGCCCGCTGCCCAAGTGGAGCGCAGGGGCGCATATCGAGCTCTGCGTCGGCGACTTCGACCGCAAGTACTCGCTCTGCGGCGATCCCGAGGCCGAGACCTATCAGGTCGCGATCCTGCGGGAAGAGGCGGGGCGGGGCGGGTCGCGCCATATCCACGAGACGCTCAAGGCCGGGGCCGAGATCCGGCTGCGTGGTCCGTCGAACCTGTTCCGGCTGGACGCTGCCGCATCGCATTACGTGCTGGTCGCGGGCGGTATCGGGATCACCCCGATCCTCGCCATGGCGGACCGGCTGAAGGCGGAGGGCAAGAGCTATGAGTTGCACTACGCCGGGCGGTCGAAGGCCACGATGGCCTTCCTCGACCGGGTTGCCCGCGATCACGGGGCGGCGCTGACGCTTTATGCCGACGATGAAGGCAGGTTCATGGACCTTGCCGGGATGGTCGCTGGGCTGGGCGAGGCGGCGCAGATCTATTCCTGCGGGCCCAAGGGCCTGCTGACCGCGCTGGAAGACCTGACTACGGATCTGCCGCAGGGCACCTTCCACTTCGAGCATTTCAGCGGCGGGGCCTCGGGCCTCGATCCCGAGAAGGAACAGGCGTTCGAGGTGGAACTGGTCGACTCGGGCATGGTGGTACAGGTCGGCGCGGACACCACGCTGCTGGATGCCATCCTTGCCACCGGGATCGACGTTGCCTGCGACTGCCGCGAGGGGCTGTGCGGTTCGTGCGAGGTGGCCGTCGTCGAGGGCGAGATCGACCACCGCGACATGGTGCTGACCCGCGCCGAGCGGGCCGAGAACAAACGTGTCATGACCTGCTGTTCGCGGGCCAGGAACGGGGGGCGGCTCAAGCTGTCGCTCTGAGCCACCGCCGCCATTGAATCTTCGACAAACAGGGAGGACCCGATTGATGTCGCTTACCAGAAAACTCTCCGCCGGTGTGGCCGTTGCCGCCACGATGGCAACTGCGGCGCAGGCCGAGACCACGCTGAAGATCAGCCACTATTTGCCGGCCGTGCACGGCATCCATACCGATTTCATCGAGCCGTGGTCCAAGGAGGTTTCCGCCTGCACCGATGGCGAGATCAAGTTCGAGATCTCTCCCGCAGGCACCCAGCTGGGCAACGTGGCGCGCCAGCAGGAACAGGTGATGGCGGGTGTCGTGGACATCGCCAACGGCCTTACCGGCATTCCGCGCGGCCGCTTCCCGCGGACCTCGCTGATCGACATGCCCTTCCTGACGGACGATGCCGGCGCGGCCAGCAACGCCCTGTGGGAAATCTACCCGGATTACCTTGCCGAGGAATACAAGGGCCTCAAGGTACTCGCGCTCTACGCCCATAACGGCGGGCTGCTGCACACCAGCACCAAGAAGGTCGAGACCATGGAGGACATGAAGGGCCTGCGTATCCGTACGCCCAGCCCGGCCGTGTCGGAAATGCTCTCCTACCTTGGCGCCGACCCTCAGGGCCTGCCGCCGGGCGAAGTGTACGAAAGCCTTCAGCGCGGAGTGATCGACGGGACCGTGTTCCCGTGGGATCCGGTCAAGAGCTTTGGCCTGAACGAAGTGCTGAAGTACCACCTCGACCTTGGCGCCTATACCGTGTCGTTCTTCTTTGTCATGAACCAGCGGTCCTATGACAAGCTGAGCGACAAGGCCAAGTCCTGCATCGACCAGTACTCGGGGGCGGACCTCGTTGCCAAGTTCGGCGACTGGTGGGACGCATGGGATGCGCCGGGCCGGCAGGAAGCCGTCGACGCGGGTCACGAGATCACCGAGCTGTCGGACGAGGAACGCGCGCGCTGGAAAGAGGCGCTGGAGCCGATGATGGCGAACTACCTGCAAGAGGTTAAGGACGCCGGGGTCGACAACGCCGACGAGATCTACAAGGCCCTGCAGGACAGCATCGCGGCCTACGAGGAAGCGCACAAGGAATGAGCCACGCAGGCTCTTGAACTTCGCTCCGGTCCGGGTTCTGACCCGGGCCGGAGTTTTCATGAACGGGGAGGGACTCGTTGAAACAGATTGCAAGACTCTCGCGCGGGCTGATCTACGCGCTGGCCGCCCTCGGCGTGGCCGCATATGGCGCCGCGGCGGTGGTGACGGTGGTCGACGTCATCGGACGGCGGCTTGGCTACCCGATCGAGGGGGTCGTGGACCTCGTCCAGCTATTCGTCGTCGGCGGTGCGTGGCTGGTGATGCCCTATGCCTTCCTCTCGGCGGCCCATGTCGGTGTCGATTTCCTGATCGGCCTGATGCCCGCCGCCCTGTCCGTTCCGTTGAAAATCTGCGCCGCCGCGCTTTCGTTCGGACTGGTCGCGATCATGTTGTGGCAGGGCTACCTGACCTTCGAGACCCGCACGATGTTCGGCGATAAGTCGCAACAGCTTGGCATTCCGATCGCGTGGTACTGGTATCCGCTGCTGATCGGCCTGCTGATCTCGCTGGTCGCCATCGTGGCGGGCCTGATCGCTTCCCTCAAGACGGAGTTGAGCCATGAGTGATCCCGTTCTCGGCCTTCTTGGCTTTGTCGCGGCGCTGGGCCTGATCGCGCTCGGTCTGCCCGTCGCCGTGTCCATGGGCGTGATCGGCGCGCTGGGCTACTGGTATCTGAACGGCTGGATGGGCGTTGCCTACATCATGGGGTCGAGCCCCTTCGAGTCGATCTTTCCCTATACTCTCTCGGTCATTCCGCTGTTCGTGATGATGGGCGTCTTCGCCTCGCACGCGGGGCTCTCGCGGTCGCTCTTCGACGTGATCAACTCGTTCATCGGACACCGCAAGGGCGGGCTCGCGATCACCACCGTGGGGGCCAGCGCCTTTTTCGGGGCCATCTGCGGCTCGTCGCTGGCGACGGTGGCCACCATCGGGCGCGTGGCCCTGCCCGAGATGAAGCGGCACGGCTACGACCCGTCGCTCTCGACCGCGACCGTCGCGGCGGGTGGCACGCTTGGGGTGCTGATCCCGCCCTCGGTCCTGCTGGTGATCTACGGGCTGCTGACACAGAGCTCGATCGGCCAGCTGTTCATCGGGGCGCTGGTGCCGGGCATCCTCGGCGCGTTGCTCTATGCCGGGGCGATCATGGTTCAGGTGCGGCTGAAGCCGGAGATGGCGCCGCGGTCCGAGCGGTCGAGCTGGGGGGACCGGGTCCGCTACCTCGGGCAGGTCTGGCAGGTCGTGCTGCTGTTCGCCGTGGTGATCGGCGGGATCTACGCCGGCTGGTTCTCTCCCACCGAGGCGGCTGCGGTCGGGGCGGTCGGTGCTTTCCTGCTGGCGCTGTTCTCGGGCGAGCTCAACCGCAAGACGCTTGGCGCGTCGGTGTTCGAGACGGCGGGGCTGACGGGGATGATCTTCTTCATCCTGATCGGTGCCTCGCTGTTCAACTTCTTCCTCGAGAACACCGGTCTGCCGCAGTTGCTGATCGAGCAGATCCACAGCTCGGGCCTCGGGCCGACGTCGGTCATGGTGCTCATCCTCGTGTTCTACATCGTGCTTGGCTGCTTCATGGACTCGATGTCGATGATCCTGCTGACGGTGCCGCTGCTGGCGCCGGTGGCGCAGGAGCTCGACTTCAACCTTGTGTGGTTCGGCATCATCGTCGTCACCGTGGCCGAGATCGGGCTGATCACGCCGCCGATCGGGATGAACCTCTTCGTGGTTCAGGCCACCACCGACGACGTGTCGCAGGGCACGGTGATCCGGGGCATCTTTCCCTTCATCCTGGCCGACGTGGTGCGCCTTGCACTGCTGGTCGCCTTCCCGGCGTTGGTGCTCTGGCTGCCCGGACAGGCTTTCTGATCAAGACGGGTATTCTGCTCGGGATGGGCGGCGGAGCGTGCTCCGCCGCCCTTATCTTTCGCCCCGCCGGTAGGGCTGCATGAGCGCCTGCGGCACGCTTGCCCGGCGCGCCATCACGATCAGCGCGACGATGGACAGCACGTAGGGCAGCATCAGGAAAAGCTGGTAGGGCACGCCCTCGACCACGGTTTGCAGCCGCAGCTGGAAGGCGTCGAAGAAGGCGAAGAGCAGCGCGCCGAGCAGGGCTCGGCCCGGGCGCCACGAGGCGAAGACCACCAGCGCCACGCAGATCCAGCCACGGCCCTGGATCATCGTCGGGAAGAACGAGTTGAAGGCCGCCAGCGTCAGGAAAGCGCCGCCCATTCCCATGAGCGCCGACCCGGCCATGATGGTGCCGATGCGCAGCCAGATCGGGTCGATCCCCTGCGCGTCGACGGCGTGGGGGTTCTCGCCCGCCATGCGGATGGCGAGGCCCAGCGGCGTCCGGTAGAGCACCCAGGCCAGCAGGGCGACCAGCACCAGTGCGAGGTAGGTCGGAGCGGTCTGGTGGAACAGAACCGGGCCGACGAAGGGAATGTCTGAAAGGACCGGCACTTCGAGCGGGCGGAAGGGTTCAACCGTCGGGGGGGACGAGGAGGTCGGGATCGCGAGGCGGAAGACGTAGTAGGAGAAGCTCGACGCGAAGAGCGTGATGCCAAGGCCCGTGACATGCTGGCTGAGGCCCAGCGGCACCGTCAGCAGCGCGTGCAGAAAGCCGAACATGGCCCCGCCGAGGGCGGCGGCCACCATCCCTGTCCAGAGATCGCCCCCCGAGTAGACCGTCAGCCAGCCGATCATCGCGCCGAAGGTCATGATCCCCTCGATGCCGAGGTTCAGTACGCCCACCCGTTCGCAGAGCAGCACGCCGAGGGTGCCGAGGATCAGCGGCGTGGCGATGCGCAGCACCGCCTCCCACATGCCGACCGAGCCGAGGATATCGAACAGAACGCTCATCTGCGGACCCTGTATTGCGCGAGGAAGATCGCCACCAGCATGGTCAGCAGCGACAGGGCGACGGTGACGTCGGCGATGTAGGATGGGATCGACAGGGCGCGCGACATGCTGTCGGCCCCGACGAACATCACCGCCGAGAACAGCGCCGCGGCAATCACCCCGATGGGGTTGAGATTGGCCAGCATCGCGATGACGATGCCGGAATAGCCGTAGCTCGGCGAGAGGTCGGTGGTCACGTAGCCCTTGACCCCCATGACCTCGATGGCGCCGGCAAGGCCCGCGAGCCCGCCGGAGAGGCAGGCGACCGCGATCAGCGTGCGGCCGAGGGGTACACCGGCAAAGGCGGCGGCGCGGGGGCTCAGGCCCGCCGCGCGGGCGCGCATGCCGAAGACGGTCCGTGATTGCAGCCACCAGACGAAGATCGCCATGCCGACCGCGATCAGAAGCCCTGCGTGAAGCCGCGAGCGGTCCATCAGCTTGGGCAGGACCGCGTGGTCGGGCACCGGGACGGACTGGGGCCAGCCAAAGGCCAGCGGGTCCTTCAGGACGCCCTCGATCATCAGCGAGACGAAGAGCACGGCGACGAAGTTCAGCAGGAGGGTGGTGACCACCTCGTCAACACCGAACTTGAGGCGCAGGCCGAGCGGGATCAGCAGCAGGATCATCCCGGCCACCGCGCCGACGACGAGGCAGGCGACCATGACCATCGGACCCGGCAGGGCGGCAAAGGCGGGGATCATCCCCAGCGCGGGCACGGCCAGCGCGCCGAGGTAGAACTGGCCCTCGCCCCCGATATTCCAGAGCCGGGCGCGGAAGGCGACGGCGGCGGCAAGGCCGGTGAGGATGAGCGGGGTCGCGCGCGTCAGCGTTTCGGAGAACCCGAGGCGCGAGCCGAAGGCGCCTTTGAGGATCAGGGCATAGGCGCGGAAGGGGTTGGCCCCGGCAATGGCGATCAGCACCCCGGCAACCACGAGCGCGGCCAGGATCGCGCCGATGGGGGCAAGCACCGTGACAAGGCGCGAGGGATGGTCGCGTCGTTCAAACCGCATGGGACGCCTCCGCCTCGATCGCCGCAGCGGCTGTCCAGTCCCCGGCCATCATCAACCCCAGAAGCTGTGCGTTGGCACGCTCGGGCGGGATCGCGGGCGAGAGCCGCCCGTTGACGATGGCGCAGATGCGGTCGGAGAGGGCGACGACCTCGTCGAGGTCCTCGGAGATCAGAAGGACCCCGGCGCCGCGCCCGCGCGCTTCGAGCAGGCGTTCGTGGACCCCGGCGATGGCGCCCTCGTCCAAGCCACGGCTGGGCTGGGCCGCGACGAGAATGTCGGGTCCGGCCTCGAGAACGCGGCCAAGGATCAGTTTCTGCATGTTGCCCCCCGAGAGCAGCCGGATGCGGCCATCGACGCTGGCCCCGCGCACGTCGTAGCGGTCGATGATGGCCTGGGTCGCGGCGCGTGCCGCGCCGCGCCGCACCACCCCGCGCGACGAGAAGGCGGGCGACCAGATGCGTTCCAGCACGGTGTTTTCCCATGTGGCCATATCGCCGATGGTCCCCTCGGCGTTGCGATCCTCGGGAATGCGTCCGATCCCGGCGGCGATGGCGTGGGGGACGTCGTGGACCTGAACCGGCTGACCGTCGACCAGGAGCGTCCCGCCGTCGGGGGCGTAGAGCCCCGAGACCAGCCCGGCGAGCGTGGTCTGGCCATTCCCCGAGACGCCGATGATGCCAAGGGTCTCGCCCGCGCGCAGGCGAAAGCTGATCCCGTGCAGGGACGCGCCGCCCTTGCCGGAGAGGCTCAGGTCGATGCCTTCCAGCAGGACCTTGCCCGGTGTCGCGGGGGGACGGGCCGGGCGTTCGACCTTGCGGCCCACCATCAGTTCGGCGAGCTCTTCCTTGTTGGTCTCGGCGGTGCGCCGTTCGGCGACGACGCGGCCATGACGCAGCACCACGACCCGGTCGGAGGCCGACATCACCTCGTGCAGCTTGTGGCTGATGAAGATGAGCGAGAGCCCGTTCGAGGTCATCTGCCGGAGCGTGGCGAAGAGGCTCTCGGCCTCCTGCGCGGTCAGCACGGCGGTGGGTTCGTCGAGGATCAGGATGCGGGCATCGTTGTAGAGCGCCTTGAGGATCTCGACCCGCTGGCATTCGCCCACCGAGAGTTCGGAGACGCGGGCATCGGGGTCGACCTTGAGGCCGAATGTCTGCGAGAGCTCGACCAGCTTGCGCCGCCCCGCCGCGCGGTTGGAGCGCAGTTTCCACAGCGGCTCGGTTCCGGTCATCACGTTGTCGAGCACGGTCAGGTTCGGGGCCAGCGCGAAATGCTGGTGCACCATGCCGACCCCCGCCCGGATCGCGGCGCGCGACTTGCCCGGCGGCAGGTCCTGCCCTTCGACACGTACATGGCCCTCGTCGGCGGTGTAGTGGCCGAAGAGGATCGACATCAGGGTGGTCTTGCCCGCGCCGTTCTCGCCCAGCAGGGCGACGATCTCGCCCCGGTCGAGGTGGAGCGACACATCCTCGTTGGCGGTGACGTGGCCGAACCGCTTGGTGATGCCGGAGAGTTCCAGAACGCGGGTCATGCGGCGCCTCCGAAGAGCGGGATCGGGTGGTGCCAGCGGCCCTCGGCCTCGAGCATCGCACCGAGGGCGAGCAGGCGCAGGTCGCCGCCCGGGGGCGCGATCAGCTGGACGGGCAGGGGCAGTCCGGTGTCGTCGGCGCCGAAGGGCAGGGTCAGGGCCGGGGCGCCGGTGACATTGGCCAGCGCGGCGAAGGGGGCGAAGGTATCCATGCGTTCGATCTGAGTGGCGGTGTCACGGTGGTCGGTCGGGAATGCCCCAAGTGGCGGCGGCGGTCCAGAGAGCATCGGGGTCAGCAGCACGTCGACCCGGTCGAACAGCGACCAGAGCTTGTAGGCGGCGCCCGCCGCGCCCTCGGTCGCCGACCAGAGTTCGCTGGCGGACATCGACTGACCGCGTTCGATGAAGGCCTGGGTCAGCGGCTCGGTCAGGGACGCATCGAGGCCGGAGGCGACGAGCGTTGCGAGGTTGGCAGCGATGATCCGCTCGAAGGCGCGGGCCGAGGCGCGGCGGATCGGCGTAAGCTCGGTCGCGGCGATGTCGATGACCCTATGCCCGGCGGCCTCGAGAGACGCTGCGGCCTCGGCCAGCGCCGTGGTGCGGGCCGGGTCGATGCCGAGGGTGTCGGTCAGCAGCCCGATGGTGAAGCTCCCCTCGGTCGGCAGGTGCTGCGGGGCAGGGGCAGGGCCGCGCGCGTCGCCGGTGAGGCAGGGCCAGAGTGCCTGAGCGTCGCGGATCGTGCGGGTCACCGCGAATTCGGTGGCGATGCCGCCGAGGTGGTTGCCGAAGCCGGGGCCGCCGGGGATCGCCCCGCGCGAGGGTTTCAGCCCGACGAGGCCGCAGCAGGCGGCGGGCACGCGGATCGAGCCGCCTGCGTCGGTGGCGTGGGCCAGCGGCACGATCCCGGCGGCCACCGCTGCCGCGCTGCCGCCCGAGGAGCCTCCGGCGCTAAGGCTCGTGTCGAGGGGGTTTCGGCAGAGGGGGCCGATGGCGGGCTCGCTTGATAGCGAGAGGCCGAACTCGGGCACCGTGGTCGCGCCGAAGGGGCGGAAGCCTGCCGCGCGGAAGCGGGCGGCGAGGTCGCTGTCGGAGGCGCCTTTCATCCGCGCCAGTGCGGCCGAGCCTGCGCGCATCGGGATGCCCGCGAAGGGGCCGCCGAGGTTCTTGATCAGCAGCGGCACGCCCGCGAAAGCGCCACCGGTGGCGGCGGGCGGGTCCTCGTCCATCAGCCAGCAGACCGCGCCGAGGTCTTCCGTTGCCGCGGCGCGTGCGCGGGCGGCGTCGAGGGCGTCCTGCGCGCTCAGCTCTCCCCGGGCGATGGCCGTGGACAGGGCAACGGCGTCGGTGAACTCCATCGCGGCGCTCATGCGTCAAGACCCCGCCCGGATGCCGGGCGGGGTCTGATCATTGTCGTGGACCTTACGGGCATTCGCCCTCAGGCCGGTTCGTCGAAGTTGCGCGGCACCTCGAACTCGCCTGCCTTGATGGCGGCGCGGACCTCTTCCATCTTGGCCACGGCCTCGGCCGGGGCGACGCCATCGACATAGTTGATGTCGTTGCCGCCATCCTTCATCAGGCTCAGCGGGGTATAGTTCTTGGCCACCGGGTTGCCGCCGGTCGCATCGGCCAGCGCCGCGTCCAGCAGCGGGCGGAAGGACCAGAGTGCGTTGGCAAAGATCGTGTCGGGGTAGCGCGGGGTGTAGTCGATCAGCGACCCGATCGCCTTGATGCCGCGCTCCTGCGCCGCGTCGGCGGTGCCGATGCGTTCGCCGAAGAGGATGTCGGCGCCGCTGTCGATCTGGGCCAGACCAGCCTCGCGTGCCTTCGGCGGGTCGAAGAAGGTGCCGATGAAGGAAACGACGTGCTTGACGTCCGGGTTCACCGCCTTAACGCCGTCGGCGAAGCCGTTGATCAGCATGTTGACTTCGGGGATCGGGATCGCGCCGACCGAGCCGACGGTGCCGGTCTTGGTCATGGCACCGGCCAGCATCCCGCAGAGATAGGCCGCTTCCCAGTTCCAGGTGCCGAAGACGCCGAAGTTGTCGCCCGCTTCCTCGCCGGAGGAGCCCATGAGGAAGGCGGTGTCGGGGTAGTCGCCCGCGACCTGCCGTGCCTCGCGCTCGACCGCGTAGGATTCGCCCACGATCAGGACGTTGCCTGCCTCGGCATATTCGCGCATCGCGCGGGGGTAGTCGGTGCCGGAAACGCCTTCGGAGAAGGTGTATTCGATCACGCCTTCCTCGTTCGCGGCGACCATTGCCGCGTGCAGGACCGAGTTCCATGCGTTTTCGACCGGGGAGGCGTGGATGCCGGCGACCTTCACCGGGCCACCCTGCGCGCGCAGGATCGACGGGGCGAAGAGCGTGGAGGCGCCGATTGCGGCGCCGGTGCCCAGCAGGCGGCGGCGGTTGATGAGAATGCGAGTCATCCGGTTTTTCCTTGTCCCTGTGTGCCCGGGACAGCCCCGGGCGGTGTTGTTGCCCTTAGATCGGCCTGGCGAAAGGAGAGCACGTGCGGGCCATCCCGTGTCAAGACAGCCGCCGGTTCGCCGCCTGCCCCACAGGGGGCATCTGCCTTGTTATTGAGCAAATTTCTGACCAAATGGTCAAGTGATCCCTTGGCGGTGCCGGAACGAGTGCGAGAGGGGGCGCAGCGCATTTGCGAGTGGCGCGGGCGCGGGGTTTCGGGGCAGAAAGGCCGGGCAACACCAAGCTTGGAAAGTTCCCGGAATGATCGACCTCAAGACCTTTGAAAACCTCGCCGGAGTGGATGTCGGTGAATTTGCGCTCAAGCCGACCTCGCTGACCGAGGGGCAGAAAGAGGCCGCGGCCGACCTCTGGACCTCGGCGGATGGGTATACCCATATCGGCGTCTGGGAATGCACCCCGGGCCGGTTCACCGCCGACCGGTCGGCGGGTGGCGAGTACTGCCACATCATCTCGGGGAGGGCGTCGCTCAGCAATGCGGACGGCAGCGGCACGCGCGAGGTTGGCCCGGGCGATCTGCTGGTCCTGCCGCGCGGGTGGACGGGCGAATGGGTCATCCTTGAACACATCCGCAAGCTCTATGTGATCGACACCACTCCGGCCGCCTAGGGCGGATCGGACGCGGGGCGGCCCGGTTCGGGCTGCCCTACTGCGGGCGCATCAGGGTCTGCAGGAGGTCGAACTTGACCCGGTTGGCGCTGAGCATCCGGAAGAAGGCGATCAGCACATTGGTCGGCCCCTGCAGGCGCCCAAGGGCGGTGAGGGCGGCCACCAGCGTGCCTACGTCGCTGCGGCCCTCCAGCACCAGCCAGCCGCCCAGCAGCAGCACCGTGACGGTGCCCGCGCCGCCGATGGCGCTGAGCAGGAACTTGGTGGAGAGCTTCCATTTGTAGATGCTCTTGCGGGTTCCGTAGATGCTGTCGAAATCGGCCAGCATCTCCTGCTCGACCGCGTGCAGATCTTCCGCCGTCAGTTTGTTGGTCGCGGCCCGCAGGCGCCGGACCCGCTCGCCCACCAGCCGGTTCACCTGTCGCTGGGTGACGACGACGATGATGATCTGGGGAATGATCATCGCCAGTGCCACGATGCCCAGCCTCGGCTGGGTCGCCGTCACGAAGCCGATGACGCTGATCAGGGTGCCGATCTGCATGATCGGTTCCGAGAAGGCCGAGCCGACGAAACCGCCGATCTCTTCCGCCTCGGCGGATATCGCGGTCGAGAGCGTTCCGGCCGAGATCGGCAGGTTGCTGTCTTCGCGGGTGCGGGCCGATGCGACCAGCCGCTGACGGATGGTGCGGACCACGTCCTCGCCCAGCAGGCCCGAGCTGTAGCCGAGCACCCATTTCAGCGCGAGGCTCAGAAGGATCACGCCGAACATTCCCGCGCCGAGGACCAGCACGGGGCCGAGGTCTCCGCTGCCGCCGCTCAGCATGTTGATGATTTTCTGCTGGAACTTGAGCGGGGCCGCCGCCAGTGCCGCAATGGCGAAGGACAACAGGATCAGCAGGATCTGGCGTCGTCCGGTAAAGCGCCAGATCACGGAATAAAGATGCAGCATCAACGACCCTCGTGGCAATCCCGGCGAAATGACCGGCCTGCGACGAGAGTGGCAATTATCCCTGTGCGGGTAAAGCGCCGCGCGCGCAATTCGGGATGGGGCGTATTGGTAGACGCCTAAAGGAAACAGGGTGGGGGCGAAGCCTCGGGGTTCCGGGTATTGGAGCGTTCCCGGTTTCACTGTCTCGGGTTCCGGGAAAAGAGATTGCCGAATAGAGACCGCGACGGGCCGGTGGGCGGTTAGCCGATTTCGCTTTGAGCTTGAACTCTTCGGTGTCACTATCCCCTTGCTTGCATTCTAATTAATTTATCTCCGAAGAGGTTTCAGATGGAGAATATCAAGAAATATGCGGCGGAATTTATCGGAACCTTCTGGCTCACGCTGGGCGGTTGCGGTGCCGCGGTCCTGGCGGCCGGGTTCCCCGAGGTGGGAATCGGTCTGCTCGGAGTCTCGCTCGCCTTTGGGTTGACGGTCCTGACCATGGCCTATGCCATCGGCCACGTCTCGGGCTGCCACCTGAACCCGGCGGTTACGGTGGGTCTGGCGGCGGGCGGGCGGTTCCCCGGGTCGCAGGTTCTGCCCTACATCATCGCGCAGGTTGCCGGGGCCATCGTGGGGGCCGCGGTGCTCTACGCGATTGCCAGCGGGGTGCCTGAATTCGACGCCGCCGCCTCGGGCTTTGCGGCGAACGGCTATGGTGAGCACAGCCCCGGGGGCTATTCGATGACCTCCGCCTTTCTCTGCGAGGTGGTGATGACTGGCATGTTCCTGTTCATCATCATGGGCACGACGCACGGGCAGGCGCCCGTGGGCTTTGCCCCGCTCGCCATCGGCCTTGGGCTGACGCTGATCCACCTGATCAGCATTCCGGTCACCAATACCTCGGTGAACCCCGCCCGCAGCACCGGGCCCGCGCTCTTTGCCGGGGCATGGGCGATCAGCCAGCTCTGGCTGTTCTGGCTCGCGCCGCTGATCGGGGGCGCCGTTGGCGGTATCGTCTACCGCTGGCTCAGCCCGACGCCGATGGGCATTGTCGAGGGCGGTGTGCCGAGCCGGTAACCGGCTGACTGCCACCTGGCGCGGCCCGTCCAGGGCCCCGCCCTGCAGACGCCCGGGGCCGTGCCATCGGCCCGGGGCAAGGAATGTCCAACAGAAGGTCCGAAGGAATGCGTTTTCTCGTCTCAGTTCTTGCCTATCTGGTCGCCAACGCGGTTGGCCTGCTGCTTGCCATCATCCTGCTCGACGGGTTCCGGGTGGGGTTCGCGGCGTTCATCGTCGCGGTGGTGATCTTCTGCGCGGTTCAGGCCGTGGCGGAGCCGATGCTCAAGAAGGTCTCTGCCAAGAACGCGCCGCAGCTGATGGGCGGTATCAGCCTCATCACCATCTTTCTGGGGATCTGGATCACTTCGCTGCTGGTCACCGACATGGAGATCGGCGGGCTGGCCAACTGGCTGGCGGCGACCCTGCTGATCTGGATCGGCAGCCTGATCGCCAGCTTCCTGCTGCCGGTCTATGTCTTCAAATCGCTGCGCGAGGGCGAGGGCTGATCCGGCCTTCGCTGCGGCTCAGAGGATCCACTCGATCGGCAGCCAGCCGATGATCATCACCAGCGCCCGCTTGACGATCCCCACATGCGGGTCCTTCGAATAGCGGGCGACCACCGCGCCGTTGGCGTTTCTCTCGATCCACTCCAGCCGCCCGTTGTCGTCCCGGTCAACGCGGTAGGCAAAGCCGGAATTGTCGAGCGTGTCGGAGAAGGTATTGGCGATGCCGGGGCAATCGATCATCAGGCCCATCTCGGTGTTGAGCCGGGCCGAGCGGGGATCGAGGTTGTAGGAGCCGATGAAGATGCGCTTGCGGTCGAAGGAAAAGACCTTGGCGTGCAGGCCCGAGGCCGAACCGGCAAGGTACTCCGGCAGGCTGCGCTCGGGCCGGTCCTCGCGCATGGCGCGCAGTTCGTAGACATCGACCCCACCGTCGACCAGCCGGCCCCGGTAGCGCGCATAGGCCGAATGCACCGGCAGCACGTCGGTCGCATCGAGCGCGTTGGTCAGGACGCGGACGGCGACGCCGGAGATGGCCAGCCGGGTCAGGACCTCGGTGCCGTTCTCGCCGGGGATGAAGTAGGCCGAGACGAGGTCGAGCGACCGTTCGCTCTCTTCCGCCGCCGCGATCAGCTTGTCCACGATGATCTGCTCGTCGGTGGCCAGGCCCAGCCCCTTGATCGGGTCGTCGACGAAAAGGGTCGCCGCGCCCCATTCGAAGGGCAGGTCGCGGGCGGCGATCCGTTGCGCGAGGTCCGTGTCGTGCACGGCCTTCTGATAATCCCGGCCCGTCTCGGAGTCGCGCGCGGTGGCGGCCAGCGACGCGATCTGCGGGTCGTCGGGGACATCCTCGCCGATCACGCGCTCGGCGGCATAGGCCGAGCCGCTGTTCCAGTAGGCATCGAAGGCGTCCGAGACATCCTCGACGATGGGCCCCACGGCGATGGTGTCCACGTCGAAGTAATGGGTGCCCTCGCCGTAGGCGAAGTAGATGTCGCCGATGTTGCGCCCGCCGACCACGGTTGCGATGCCGTCCACGGTCAACGACTTGTTGTGCATCCGCCGGTTCAGGCGGCGGAAATCGAAGAGATAGGACAGCAGCTTGGGGCGGCGCAGGGTGAAGGGGTTGAAGATGCGGACCTGCGCGGTCGGCAGCGCGTTCAACTCGGCCACCAGCCCGTCGAGGCCGGGAATGCCGTTGTCATCAAGCAGCAGCCGCACCCGGACGCCGCGTTCGGCGGCGGCGCGGAGTTCTTCCAGCAGCATCAGCCCCGTCGTGTCGTCCTGCCAGATGTAGTACTGGGCGTCGATCGAGGTGTTGGCCTCGCGTATGAGGATGGCGCGGGCGGCAAAGGCGGCCCGCCCGTCCGCCAGCGGACGGAACCCGTTCAGCCCGTCGTGGAGGGCGAGCGCCGGGGCGACGGCACGGCCCAGCGGGCCCTCCCAGTCGGGGCCCTGATGGGTGGTTCGTGACGCGAAATTCTCGTCAGGAAGCGGGAAGAGCAGCTTGAGGCCGACATAGGCAATGACAAGCGCGAGGCAGATAAACAGCAGCATCTTCTTCATTGTCGAACTTCGTTAGGTCAAAAGCAGTGTGCCGGAACCGCGTCTCGATATCGGGCGCGGAAGAGCGTGAAAATTCCGGACGGCGGACCGCCCGGCTTCAGGATTACAGCAGAATGCGTGATCTGCGAAGAAATTCGGGCACATACCCGGCAAGTGAGGCTTCTATGCCCCTTATCTTGCGGCCCGGTGCGGCTCACTCGGCCTGACGCCGGAAGCGGACGAGCGCGAGGTCGTTCTCGTTCGACAGGACGAGGAGGTCGCCGTTCAGGGTATAGCGTGCGGTTTTCGAGACCGCGTCGAGGACGTCGCTCTCGAGCCTTGAGAGGGTTTCGGGGCAGGCCTTCATGGTGCCGGCAAAGGGGCGGGGGAAGGCGATCGTGCCCTCGCCGAGGTCGGCCTGACCCGCGAACATGTTGCAGCCGGCGAAAAGGCTGACCGCGCCTGCCTCGTCGATTGCGAAGGTCGGCGGGGTTTCCGAGATCAGGGCCCGGCCGCCGATCTCGAACGCCTCCCAGACCGTGCCGGTCATGCCATCCTCGACGGGCGCGGTGGTGGCGGGATCGGCCGCCATCTGCAGCATCACCTCGACCTTGTCCGACGCGCCCCGGGTCAGGACGGGATAGGCGGTGGTCGTCCGGAACAGCACCCGGTTGCCGGCGGTGATGCGGGCGGCGACGGTGTAGGTAAAGCGCTGGTCGATGTCGGCGGGATCATAGGCGAGCTGGGTCGAATAGGGGACACCGCTGATCGGTTCCTGCTTTGACGCGAGGGTGATCGAGGGAGCGTCCGCCCGGGAGACGTCGAGCAGTTCGACAAGGACCTCGGCGTTCGGGGGGAGCATGATGCGTTCGCGGAAGAACACGGTCACGTCGATGGTGGCCGTCTGCGCCTGCGCGGTGCCGCGCCAGAGCAGCCCGGCGGCCAGGCCGGAGAACAGGGTGCAGACGCCCCTGCGGTTGAGGCGGGTGATCCCGTGTGACTGTTTCATGTTCCTAGCGCTCCTGTTCTGGTCACTTCGTGCGGGTCCGTGGCGGCAGGCCCGGCACCCTTCGGACTCGCCTGCAGCTTAGTCGAGTTTGGCCCGGTCGTCCCATCTTGCGTGGTCTGTTTGATGAGGGCCGTCGCAACTAGGGATTGTGTCTTGTCGGTTCGCCGCCTGAGGGGATTGGCCCCTGCGCGTGTGGCCGTGACGGACAGCCACTGGCTGAAGGAAGCGGAAACTGTTCCCGCGGGGGTTGGGCCTTGTTCTGTTGGGCCGAAATGGGGTGCGGTGGCTGTTCTGAATGCAGGAAATACTCCGGAAGGAGTAGCTAATATGTATGATTGAGGCGGGCAACTGTTTTCAATTCATGGATAAGGTAATTGTTAATTGTCGTCTATATGGTGGTCTGGCGGGAATATATTGGGTGGAGTTGAGGTCGGATTTCATCATCTTGTTTTCGAGAATGACAGTATTGTAAATGCGGCGGAATTTTGCCGACAGGGCAAATAAATAAGGACGGGTTCGGCGGGTGACATGCTACCGTCTGAAAGGGATGGGAAACCGCTGAATAGCAAGGGAGAATCATCGTGAAAATTCTACGTACATCTATTGTTTTGATTGGTTTGTCGCTGGCTTCCTCCGCCGCCTTTGCGGATGAGGTCATTCCCTCCGAGGACGAGGTCTTTACCAAATGGGGCGATGCCGCCGGCTGGTCGATCTATATCGACAAGACCCGCAATTCCTGCCTCATGCAGAAATCGAACGGGACCGATGCGATCGTTCAGATCGGGCTCTCGGAGAGTGACAAGTTTGCCTATCTCGGCGTGTTCGGGAAGGTCGCTCCGGAAGTGCGTGCACGTCATTCCTCGGGCGATACCGTCCTGATGATCGACGACATGCAGTTCAAGGGCAAGCTGCGCGGCTGGAACTCGGAAAACGCCGATTATCACGGGGCCTACGTCCAGACCAAGGACCTCGGCATTGCCGAGGATGTGATCCAGCGGGCGGAAGTGGCGCGCGAAGTGATCGTTTTCCCGGACGAGCAACTGAGCTTCAGCGTCAGCATGTCCGGCAGCGCCGAGGCGCTGGAAGCGGCCAAGAAGTGCTTTGCGGAGCAGCGCTCCTGACAGGGCAGGGCCCGTCCCCTGACTGAACCAAGATGCCGGGCCGGTTGCAGAGATGCACCGGCCCTTCCCTTGTCCGGCGGGAGCCGGGACCGGGCGTGTCAGTTGCCCGAGCCTCCACTGGTCAGGGGGGCGGGGCCGATGTCATCCGTGCCCAGATCGACCTGCCAGGCATAGCGCAGCTGATAGCGCACGGTCAGGTCATACTCGGGCCCGAGGATTTCCTTGACGACGGACCGGAAGGGCGTGTTGCGCAGCTGGGACGGCAGCAGCTCGGAGGGCGACGCGACCCGGTAGGTGGCGTCGAGCGGCAGGTCGACGATGGCCCAGACCTCGGCCTGTTTCTCTCGTGCGCGGACATCGACGCGGATGATCTCGACCGGCACGTCCTCGGCCCATTCGCGGATGCGGTTCGCAAGCGCGGCTTCGGAGCGCGTCTCGGCATAGCGGTAGTAGGTGGTCGAGGAGAGTTGGGCGAAGATGGCGAGGAGGAAGATCACCGCCATCGCCAGCCCGACCGAGAACCGGCGGCGGCGCTTGGTCGAGGTCAGCAGCAGCTTGCCCGCGCCGGTGGCGAGGTAGACGAGGCAGGCCGAGAGGATGATCGCCCCGAAGTTGGTGGCAAAGAGCAACATCGCCTCGTAGGCGCGGTCGAACTCGTGGAAATAGAGCAGGATGCCGACCGAGGAGAGCGGCGGCACCAGCGAGACGCCGATGGCGGCGCCCGGCAAGAGACTGAGTTCGGATTTCTGGATTTGCACGTAGGCCCCCGCCAGTCCCGCGGCGAGCGCGATGACGAGATCCTCGGCCCCCGGGTCGGTGCGGCTCAGCACCTCTTGCGGCAGGAGGACGCCCTTTGGGTAGTCGGCGAACCAGACGATGACCCAGGCGATGCCGACACTGACCGAGGCAGCGGACCACACGATCAGGATCAGTCGCAGGGCGCGTTCGATCCAGCCGGTCACGATGGCCGCTGCGATGCCGAGGATCGGGGTCATCAGCGGAGCGACCAGCATGGCGGCGATAATCACCGCGCCGGAATTGCGTAGCAGACCCATCGTTGCGATGATCACGGAAAGGGCGAGAAGCATCGCGAAGCGACGCCAATAGATCAGTCGGTTCGCACCCTCGAAGCGGATGATCTCCTTGACCGTGCTAAAATTGCGTACAGCCATAGTCTATTCTTGATAGAGGCCCCGAAATGCGGGCCGGGTTGCCGTAGCTTGAATGTTAGGCGCAACTCGCTGATCTGCATACCTGATTCGTGCAGGGTGCGCGTTGGGTCTGACGTCAGGCGGTGGGTTGATCCGCCTTCATGTGGACCGAGGCGACCCGCGCGGGGCCGTTGCCGAGGACGGTGATCATGTGACCCTTGCCGTCGAGGTCGTCCATCACGATCATGTCGCCGGGTCCGAACTCGCGTTGGCCGCCGTCGCTGGAGGTGAGGCGCAGCAGGCCTGAGAGGCAGAACGCGAGTTGCCGATGCGTCGAACGCTCCTGCGGCCCCTCGTAGCCCGCCGGGTACTCGACCACCACGCAATGGGTGCATTTCATCGGGGCCGAGATGCGGGGGAATCCTTCGAAGCCGTGATCCGGGTATCGCAGGGTCAGCGTGTAGTCTTCGAAATGGCTTTCCCCCTGTGGGCCGCTGACGATCTGCGTGATTTCCATGACCTGCCTTTGAATGTCTTTCGGTAACTATGCCCCTGATCTTGGACAAGAAATGGCGTTCTGTCTACTGATTGGGCAGCACGCGGGCCGGTTCGGCCCGGCCTCCGGGGCAGGCGGGGGCGCGTGCGGAACGGAGCCGGGAAAGATTGGACAGCTGCGCAGCCGGGGGATAGTTTGCACTCATGGGCTGTGTTTTTGGCCCGCTCTACTACCAAAGGTTAGGCCGTTCCGGCCCGTGGACCCCGGTGCTGCTCTGCGTCCCGATATCCCGGCGCGGGGGCAGACCGCCGCAACGGCCCGGCGGATCGTCAAAGGATATTCTGATGTCGTTTCAATCCAGTATCAAAACGCTTTGCGGCGCGTCCCTTGTCGGGGCGCTGGCTTCTCCGGCCGTGGCGAATGACGCCAACGAACTGGCGAAACAGCTGGCCAACCCGGTCGCATCGCTGATCAGCGTGCCGTTCCAGTTCAACTACGACGAGGGCTATGGCCCCGATGGCAACGGGTCGCGCTATACCATCAACGTGCAGCCGGTCATCCCGATCTCGATCGGTGAGAACTGGAACCTGATCTCGCGGACCATCGTCCCGTTCATATTCCAGGACGGGTTCAGTGGCGATATCGACGACTCCGGGTACGGCGACATCGTCCAGAGCTTCTTCTTCTCGCCCAAGCAGCCCACGCGCGGCGGGATCATCTGGGGGGCGGGGCCCGTCTTTCTGCTGCCGACCGGGTCCGATGGGTACGGAGCCGACCAGTTCGCGATGGGCGTGACGGCGGTCGCGCTCAAGCAGACGGGGCCGTGGACCTTCGGTTTCCTCGGCAATCACCTCTGGGACGTGGGCGGCGGCGGCGATGCGACCGACATCAGCTCGACCTTCGCACAGCCCTTCGTCAGCTATGGGACGGCGAACGCATGGACCTTCGCGCTGAACACCGAGGCGACCTACGACTGGATCAACGAGGAAACCTCGCTGCCGATCAACTTTACTGTGTCGAAGGTGACCAAACTGGGGCCGAACCTCGTCAGTATCGGCGGTGGCCTGCGCTATTGGGCGGATTCGCCGACCAACGGCCCGGACGGGCTTGCCGCGCGAGTGAACCTGACCTTCCTCTATCCCAAGTAGGGCAGGGGCGGATCAGAAGCGCTGGCCGACCGAGATGTAGAGGAGTTCCTCGCCGTCGTCGTTGAAGGAGACATCGACGGCGTAATCGACCGGAAAGCTCTTTGACAGGCGATAGCGGAGGCCGGCGCCGGCTGCGGCGTGGTAGGGGCCATCCAGCGCGCTGGCGAGATCGGAGCCGACGGCTCCAGCCCCGGCGAACAGGACATAGCCCAGTCGACCCACGATGCGGCCCCGGTACTCGGACTGGACGGAGAGCAGCGCATTGTCGATGAACTGCGTCCCGGCGTAGCCCCGGAAGGCGTCGGAGGGGCCGAGCGCGCAGGCGTCGAAGAAGGGCGCGTCGTCCTGAACGGCGCAGAGCGTCACCAGCCCGGCGAGCACACCCTCGTAGCCCACGGGCGCATAGGCGGCGGCGGACAGCAGGCCCTTGGCATAGCTGCGCTCTCTCTGGTTGGTGAGCTGACCGAAGGAGAGCTCGGCCGAGAGTAGTTGGCCCGTGGTGGGGTAGAAGCCGTCGTCGCGCCGGTCCAGTTCGGCATAGAGCAGCCCCTTGACGAGGTTGACGCGCGCGTCCCGCTCGTAGTCGGTCAGCACGCGCCGGGTCGCCACCTCAAGCGATGTCTCGGCGTAGGACAGGCCGACGCCGAGGGTCAGTTCTCCGGTGACGCCATAGCCGAACTTGAGGCGGCCGCCGCGTACCGACTGGCGGACCGGCAGGGTTCCCTCGCCGATGTAGAGGTCGTAGTTCAGGTCCGCATCGGCTGCGACGAAGGAGGTCTGCCAGCGGTTTGCGCCGAGGTTCAGGTTGACGCCCAGCCCGAAGCCGCGGCTGTCGTTGCTGGTCTTGAAGCCCCCGAGGCCGATGGAGGAGGAGTCCGAGCCGGGGTCGGCGTCGAAGAGGTAGGCGCCGCCGAGCGCCAGCCCGGCGTCGAGCGTCGGGTTCTGGAACGGGATCGGCGCCACGATGAAGGATCCGTGGGAAAATCCGAAGGAGCCCACCGAGTCGATATCGACGGGGCCGGTCGGTTCGGCAACGGGGATCGACTGTGCCGATGCGTTGCCGACCGATATCGCCGCGACGAGGGCCGCGGCGCATATCCGGAACAGGGACGGCATCCTGCCCTCAGAAGGCAAAGGCCACGCCCAGCATGGCGCCCTGTTGTTCGACGTCGTAGACGAAATCGCCGCTGCGGCGGTCGACGTCGATGTAGCGGTAGCCCCCGACCAGCGAGGTCCTGTCGTTGAAGCGGTAACCAAGACCGGCGAAGAGGTCGGCGGTATGGTCCGAGCCGCCCCCGCCGACCATCGCCCAGCCGGTCAGGTAGGTCTTGGGCCCGAGATCACTGCGCCATGTCACGCCCACGATGGCGTCGAGCCACTGGTCCGAACCCGAGCCGGACACGGCGGGCGAGGTGCCCGCAGTCAGGCCGAGGTCGGTCTTGACGTCCCAGTAGCGCAGGCCCCCCGCAAGGCGGATCACCGTCTTGGAGTTGCTGCTGATCACGTAGTCGCCGCCCAGCGTCAGGATGGTGTTGCGCACATCCGCCTGGGCCTCGCCGTACTCGGAACCCGCCGTGCCCTGTCCCGCGCTGATCTTGATGTAGAGCAGGTCGCCGAACAGGCCGAAGTTGTCCTTGCGGGCGCGGAACACCGTCATGGCCCCGAAGTCGAGGTTGTCGAGGATATCGCTGAAGGAGGCGTCGAAGTTTGTCTCGGGGACGCCCGGCACCGTCGCGACGTTGCCGTTTATCCCGGCGCCCCAGAGATAGGGGGTGAAGCTGTAGTGCCACCCCCCGTCGTTCTCCTGGGCGAATGCCCCGCCGGGCAGGCAGAGGGCCGCAACAAGGCCGATGGGACGAAACCGACGAAATCGCGAGGCGATCTCGGTACGCACCGCCGAACGTCGGCGTCTGGCAATCACTGTAGTGGTCATGGCCGTGATACCTCTGTTGATTCAGATCACTTCCTTGCCTGCGTTCCGTTGCCTGCTCTGTTGTCCCTTGGTTCTGGTGCCGGTTGGCCCGGTCGTTGTCAGCCCCCTGCCTCCGCTGCCTTGCGTTCGGCCGCCATGCGGGCTGCACGCGCCGCCGCCGCCTGATCCTCTTCGCCGCCGGAGACCTGGACCACCGGCTTGGCGAACTCGATGTCGTTCTCGGCAAAGGCCTTGTGCAGCATCGCGTAGGCCCGGCGCCGGATCATCGTCTGTTCGCCGGTCGGCTTGAACATCATGCCGAGGCCGAGGACGAGGCCGTTCTCGGTGACCTGTTCCACGCCCTTGAGCTTGACCGGCTCGATGATCGCGGGCCCGAGTTCCGGATCCTCCATGATGGTCTGCCCGATCTTCTTGGCGATCTTGCGGACCTTTTCGAGGTCGGTGTCGAAGGGCACGGTGATCAGCATCTTGTCCTTGCCCCAGTCGCGGCTCATGTTCTGCACCGCGCCGAGCGATCCGAAGGGCACGGTGAAGACGGGGCCACGGTGGTGGCGCAGCCGGATGGAGCGCAGCGAGAAGCCCTCGACCACGCCCTTGTAGCTGCCCGACTGGATGTATTCGCCGACGCGGAAGGCATCGTCGAGCAGGTAGAACACGCCCGAGATGATATCCTTGACCAGCGTCTGCGAGCCGAAGCCGATGGCCACGCCGAAGATTCCGGCCCCGGCGATCAGCGGCCCGATGGCGACGCCCAGCCCGGCCAGCACGGTGAGGACTGCCACGATGGCGATCAGCACGGCGACGGTGTGGCGCAGGATCGGCAGGAGCGTGCGCAGGCGACTGTTGCGCGCGCGCTGCTCGGGGTCCGTGGTGAACTGGAGCGCCTCGGCCTCGCGCTGGAGGATGGCGACCTTGGCGAGCTGCCACAGGAAGTCGGCGACGATCAGCACGATGATCCCCTGGAACACCCCGCCGATGAGACGGGTCACGACCTCGGTCTGCATGAAGCGTTCGGCGTGGGAGTTGAGGACCGACATCAGCCAGCCCATCGCCAGCGCCAGCACGAGGAGGCGCGCGCCCCGGTCGACGATGACGCTGCGGATGCTGGGAACGCGGGGAACCAGCTTCGGGCCGCTGTGGACCGGCGCGGCGGCCTCGGCCCCTTCGCTTCCTTCCGTCCCTTCGGCGGTGTCCTCCTCGTCGCCGGGGATCAGTACCTGCGCACTGCCCCGCACGAGGCGGGTGATCAGCGGCAGGAGGACCGGCAGGCCGACGAGGTAGATGCAGACCCAGAGGATGATGACCATGTCGGCGACCCAGAGGGCGCCGAGCGCCACGAAGGCGAGGGTGAAGCCGAGGCTGATGGCCATGCGGCGGCTGGGGGTGACGGTGGGCGAGACCGGGCGCGTCCAAACGGCGCGCGAGCCCATCACGATCAGGGCGAGGCCGAAGATATAGGCCACCAGCAGGGCAAAGTCGCGGCCCGAGCCGAGCACCACGAGGGTCTGGGCCACGGCCCAGCCGACAAGGAAGACCGCCGCGATCCTGCGGGTGAACCCGCACCAGTGCGCGGCCTCCTGGGCCGCCTGCGGGGTCGGGGTATCGGCCTCCAGCGACCGGGTCAGGCGGATGACGACGAACATCGCGACACCCGCCACCAGCCAGGGCCGCACGAGGTCGTCCACGCCCTCGGGCCAGGGCAGGATCAGGTAGCCGATGATGGCGGTGAAGATCGCGGTCAGCGAGGTAAGGATCCAGAGCACGAGGCGGTCACCGTACTGCGGGGCCGCACCGGCGCCCTGTCCGAGCGCCCGCAGCTTGCGCTCGGCGAAATTGCCGGCGGCGAAGGCGGCGAAGACCAGCACGGCGAGGAACACGATGGCGATGGGCAGGTTCCAACCGCCGAGGCGCAGGGCCAGCTCGGAGAACAGCTGCGAGATGGTCTGGGGGGCGTCGAGGACGGCAGCGCCGACATCGTGCAGGTGGCTGCGGGTCAGTTCGAGCCACGCGGTGATCGGATGCGCTTCGGCCGCGATGCCCTCGGGCACGGTGGCGGCGTGGGACTTGAGGACTGCCTGCACCTCGGGGTCGTTCAGCAGCCCGATCAGCTGGTCTATCTTGGCTTCCGGCGTCGCTGCCTCCTGTGCCCGCGACGCAGCGGGGAGAAGGCCGAGAAGTCCGCCCGTTCCGGCGGCGAAGGGTAGGGAAAGGAGAGAGAAACGCCTCTTCATGGTCTGGCTATTCCTATTGATTAAGTTCTTTCTCGAATTCTTGCAGCATAACATCTTCTGGCAGATTTGACCTCGCTTCCTTTAGCACCTCGCGCGCGGCCTCGGGGCCCCGCAGGGCGCTGGCGATGCGGACCCGCATCTGCCATGCGTCCGAACGCTGCGGGTCCAGCCGGGTGACCTCGCGAAAGGCGTTTTCGGCGGCCGGGAAGTTGCGGGTCGTCAGGGCGATCCCACCGAGAACGAGGTGGGTTTCGGGGAAGTCCATGCGGTTGCCCATCGCCGTCTGCCAGTCGGTCATCGCGCGGCGATAGCTGGCCTCGATCGTCTTGGGCAGCCGCGCGATGGGCGCGCCGACGAAGAGCTTGACCGTTTCGATCCGGACCGTGCGCATCGGGTCCGCCAGCAGCGGGACGATGCGCGAGACCATCTCGGTCGGCGGGGCGGCGCGTTGCAGCCGGACCGCGGCGGCGCGCACCAGCGGGGAGGGGTCCTGCATCAGCGGAGCGACCCGCTCGGCGACCGAAGGATCGGCCGCGGCGGTCGCCAGCCAGAGCGCCGTGGCGCGCACGAGGTCGGCCTGTGCGCGGTCCTCGGACAGGCCGATCAGGTCGCCCATCGCCAGGGCGGGATTGGCACGCCCGGCGGCCAGCACCTGCCCGTAGTGGGGGCCGCGATGGGTGCTGTCGGGATACCATTCCTCGATGGTGCGCGCGGCCCATTCCGCCGTCTGGCCCGTGTGACAGGTGGTGCAGGCATCTGGCGCGCCGGTCTCGGGCGAAAGGTCCGGCCGCGGGATGCGGAAGGAATGGTCGGCGCGGCGGTCGTTGCCCATGTAGGTCTGTTCGACCATGTGGCAGTTCTTGCACTGGGCGCCCGCCGTGTCGGGCTGGTGGAAATGGTGCGCGGGACTGTCGTACTCGGCGAGGGTCAGCGTGGGGAAATCGGGATTGCCCGCCGGGGAATGGCATTGCGCGCAGACCGCGTTGCCCTCGGCCACCAACTCGCTGCTGTGCACGTCATGGCAGTTGGTGCAGCTGACGCCGCGCGCGTACATCCTGGATTGCAGGAACGAGCCGTAGACATAGACCTCGTCCAGGATCTGCCCGTCGGCATGGTACATGCCCGGTTGCAACAGCGAGAGCGTGTAGGCTTCGTGATAGGGGGTGCCGGGCAGGGGGTTGCCGTCGCCCTGCGCCTCGCGCCGGGAATGGCATCCGGCGCATTGCTGGATGGTGGCCTCGGCACCCTTGCCGAAGTCCATGGTGAAGCCATGGGGCGTGAGCGGCGGTTGCGGCGCCTTGCCGGTTGTCCACTCGATATGCGCCTGCCCCGGCCCGTGGCAGGCCTCGCAGCCGACGCCGATCTCGGCTTGGGTCGAGGCGTAGGTATGGGCCACCGGATCGAAGTTCTTGCTGTAGCCGGTGGCATGGCACTCGGCGCAGCGCGCGTTCCAGTTCTTGTAGGGACCGCTCCAGTGCAGGCCGTCCGACGGCGGCAGGTCCTGCTCGGGGTAGAGGTGGAACCAAGACTTCTTCTCGGTGTCCCAGACTACGTCAAAGCTCTGGAGCCGCCCGGGTTCGGTCTCGAAAAGGTACTGCTGAAGCGGGCGGATGCCGACGACCGAATGCACCTCGTAGTCGCGCGTGCTGCCGTCCGACTCGGTGACCGAGGCACGGTAGGTGTCTCCGTCGATGCGAAAGCGCACGTCCATGCCGCTGCCGTGGAAGGAGGTTCCGTCGAAGTCGGCGACCACCGTGTCGGGGCCGGGTCGGGTCCAGGCGAGGGCATGATCGGAGTGCGCCCAGGCTTCGGCCTCGTCGCGGTGACAGTCGGCGCAGACCTGCGAGCCGACATAGGCGGGCACCTCCTGCGCGACGGCGGGCGCGGCCAGTAGGATCAGGAGAAGCGAAAGCGGTTGCAGGAGGATCCGGGCAAATGCTCCGGCAGCCGGCAGTCGGTACGAAGGACCGCGAGCGGGGGGAGCGACGGGATCTGTTAAATAGTCTTTGTTCAAAATTGTTTTGGCTCAGACCCGGCGAGTCGTGCCGGGCTTCGGCTCCCCGTTGCTTGTCCGGGGACATTCGGAAGGCAGGGGCGCCAGCCCGAAGTCCCGGAAGTCACTGGGAGTTTGGACGCTTATGCTTCGTTTGTCATGCTCCTTTTGCGTGTGTGCGGTTGTTTTTATTCGGGTTTTCGTTGTGTTGCGGCTGAACTAGCGGCATGGTGAGGAAAATCGGAAATGTCTTTGGGCCATCGCCGCGACAGGTATGCGGCGGCCGGCCACCAACCCGGAGCACGGCGCATTCGCCGTGTGTTTCATGCTCTCCGGGTATGCGCCGCGCTGGGGCAGCAGCTGCCCCGGAGCATCATTTTTCGAGGATTTTGACATGAGAATTACTGTACCGATTCTGTTTGCGGTGGTCTCGGGTCTCGCGCTGGCCATCCCGGCCTCTGCGCAGCAGGCGGGAGATGCGACCACCGCCACCGGGGCCCCGCAGGACGCGAATCTGCTGACACCAGAGGAGTTGCAGACGCTCGTCGCGCCGGTTGCCCTCTATCCCGACACGCTGCTGATCCAGGTGCTGATCGGGGCGGCGGCACCGCTGGACGTGATCAAGGCAGACCGGCTGCTGACCGATAACGAAGGCACCGATCAGGCCGAACTCGGCCCCCTTGTCGAGGCCGAGAACTACGACGAGAGCGTCGAGGTTCTGGCCATGGCCTTTCCCACGGTGCTGCAGCAGATGGCGGTGCACATCGACTGGACCGAGGCCGTGGGCGCGGCGATGCTGGCCCAAAGCGACGACGTGATGGACGCGGTGCAGGTCAAGCGCAACGAGGCCATCGCCTCGGGCGCGCTGACGGATACGCCGCAGCAGGTCATCACCAACGAGGCGGACAGCGACGTGGTGGTGATCCAGCCTGCCAATCCCGAGGTGGTCTATGTCCCGCAGTATGATCCGCAGGTGGTCTACAGCCAGCCCTCGAACGGCGTGAACGATGCGCTGGCGGGCGGGCTGATGTTCTTCGGGACCGTGGCGCTGATCGACAACATCTTTGACGATGACGATGACTGGCACGGCTACTGGGGCTGCCGCGACTGCGGTGGCTGGGGTGGCGGGCCGATCCACCGCAACCCGGACATCGACATCGACGTGGACGGCAACGTCAATATCGGCAACCGGCTCGACATCGACCGGGACAAGGTCAAGATCGACCGCGACAAGATGAAGATCGACCCGGACCGGCGTCCGGATGGCGGCTGGCAGCCGAGCAAGGACAAGTCCGATGCCGCGCGCGACCGCATCAGCAACCATCGCAAGCCCGATGGCAGCACCAAGATGCAGCTCGACCGCCCGGCATCGCGCTCGGACGAGTTGCGCAATAAGCTGAGCAAGGAGGGCATCGGCAATGGCCGTGGACCCGGCGGCCAGGGCTTTGGCGGCGACGGTGCCGCGGCAGCGGCCGGGCTGGGCGCGGCGGCGGGGGCGGGGGCACTGGCCAACCGCAACCCGAACATTGGCCGTGACCAGGGCCGCCTGCCGCAGGTGCCGGACCGCGCGCGTCCCGCAGGCGGGGGCGACCGTTCGGCCGGGGCCAAGTCGCTGGCGCAGCACAGTGGCGACCGGAAGGCCGTGCACCAGCCCAAGGTGGCGGCCAAGCCTTCGATCAAGCCGAGCGCGAAGCCGAAGGCGAAACCCGGCGGTGGCAAGCCGAAGATCGCCAAGAACTCCAGTGGCGCGCGGGCCAAGGCATCGTCCTCGCGCGGCAACAAGGCCCGCACCGGCAAGCCCGGTGGCGGCAAGAAACGGAGATAGGGACATGAGATTAGCTACTTCTGTCGGCGTGATTGCCACGGCCGTCCTTTTCGCCACGGTGCCTGCCGCCTTTGCCCAGTCGGCCCCGCCGGTCTATGCCACCCCGCAGGACGCGCTGGAGGCGCTGATGGCGGCGATGGCCACGGGCGACGTCGATGCGACGCTGGCCGCGATGGACCCTGAGGCCGGTGACCTTGTCCATGCCGCCGACCCGGAGCGCGTGTCGGAGGCGATTGCGCAGTTCCTCGAGCTATACCAGGACGGTTTCCGCTTCGTGCCCGGAGAGGGCGGAACGGTGATCATCGACCTCGGCCGCGACGACTGGCCCTTTCCGGTGCCGCTGGTGCGGGCCGCGAACGGCTGGTCGTTCGACACCGACGCCGGACGGGAAGAGGTGATCGACCGCGAGATCGGGCGCAACGAGCTGGACGTGATCGATGCCATGCATGGCTACGTGGACATCCAGGCGCACTATCGCGCGCTGGACCCCGATGGCGACGGCGTGCCCGCGTTCGCGGCGCGCATCATCTCGTCGGTGGGCAGTCACGACGGGCTTTACTGGTCCGATCGCGAGGACAGCCTGATCGGGGACATGGCGGCCAAGGCCAGCCTCGACGGCTATTCGCAGGACGGCGAGACGCAGGAGGCCGAGCCGTTCCAGGGCTATTACTTCCGCATCCTGACCTCGCAGGGGCCTTCCGCGCCCGGCGGGGAGATGAACTATGTGATCAACGGGCACATGGTGGCGGGGCACGCCCTGCTGGCGGTGCCTGCCGAGTACGGCGTCTCGGGGATCCACAGCTTCATCGTCTCGGAGGCGGGCGTGGTGCAGGAGGCGGACCTTGGCGAGGATACGCTCGACATTGCCTATGGCATCACTTCCTACGAGCCCGACGACCGCTGGTCGCCGGTGGAGGAGGATTAAGATTTTCAGCCAAGGCCGCGCCCCGGGTTTCGGGGCGCGGCACATTTCAATCTGTTCATATCAAAAAGGAAAATCGAAATGATCAAGAGCGGGAAATTCGGACTCGCGCTGCTGTGCCTCGCGTTGGTGTCGGGCTGCGGCGATGATGCGACCAGCACGGCCGGAGAGGGCGCGATGCCCACGGTCGGCAGTTCAAGCGATGTGACGGCGTTCCAGGGCGCCAAGGCCGGACAGGCCGAGGGCGGGCTGCGCGAACTGGGCTATGCCCCGGCCAAGACGCAGGGGCTGACGACGTGGTGGTCCAACAGCGAGACCGGCGCCTGCGCCAAGATCGTCACCTCGGACGGGCGCTATTCCAGCGTGACGATGGTGCCGGCGACAGAGTGCTGAGCGCCTTTACCGCCTGCCGCCCAGAGGTATCGGAAACGAAAACGGGCGGGTGCGTGATGCACCCGCCCGTTCCAGTCAATCGGACGTTATCCGATCAGAACTTGTAGGCCAGGTTCAGACCGACCGTCACCATGTCGAGGTTCGCGTCGGCGAGGCTGTCGTCGAAGCTGTCGAACTTGTGCTTGAGGACTTCACCACCGATGGTGAAGTGCTCGGACACCATGTAGTCCATCCCGACGCCATAGTAGTAACCGTCGCTGGACACCGAGTTGTTGGCGCTGTCGGTCAGCTTGGTGTCGGCATAGCCGAGGGTCCCGTAGACGAGGGTGCGGCCGAAGCTCTTGCCGCCCTTGACGCCGATGCGGGCCAGGTGATCGACGTCGAAGTCGCTGGTGCCGCCGCCCGGAACGTCGATGGAGCCGTCGCCCATCATGTAGTCGATCCCACCACCCAGGACGAAGCCGCCGAAGTCCTTGCGGTAGCCGAGGGTCACGCCGTAGAGGTCTGCGTCGGCATCGACGGAGGCGCCGCCGGACTCGAGGGAACCGTCGACCGACGTCCCGAGCTGGAGGCCGCCGTAGAAGCCTGTCCAGTCATAGACCGGAGCCTGGGGCGCGACGACAACGGGGGTGTATTCTTGCACCGGCTCGGCGAGGCTGCCAGCGAGGGCCGGCGTTGCAAAGGGCACGGCGACGAGTGCGAACAGGTACTTACGCATAGATTTTACCTTCAACTTTGTTCCAGGAGTGTAACGCCTTGATCGGTCGGTTGGTTCCGGATTTTCTGTCCTTCATCGTTCCAGCCTGGACCCCGATTTCGCTTCGGGGCTGCCGTGCCGACCTCTGGGCCGATCTGGCGCGCTTCTTGTCATGACGCCGGACCCGCGTGCGGGTTTGTGGCGGCCACGGTGGTTTATGTGGAGTGTCGGGCCCCGAAGACAACGAGGCCTGCCGAGGTCCAGCGGATCGCTGCCGAGAGGGGGTGGGCCGGGTGGCTGGCGTCAGCTCACAAGGTGGCTGAAACGCCGCTCTGGACGGGTCAAATCGCTCGTCGGGGTGGTCGGCCAAACCTTGCCGACGCAGGGAGAACCGGGGCCCGGGCGGGCCCCGTTCAGGTCTGTTCCGGTCAGAACCCGCTGACGTGCGGCAGCCAGGTCGACAGGAAGGGGACGAAGGTGATCAGCAGCAGCGCCGCCGCGAGGGCGATGAAGAAGGGTGGCATCTCGCGGATCAGGGTCGAGGGCTTGAGGTGCACGGTCGAGGACACCACGAAGATCAGGCTGCCGACCGGCGGCGTGGTCAGACCCAGCGTCAGGTTGACGATCACGATGATGGCAAAGTGGTTCGGATCGATCCCCAGCGCGAGGCTGATGGGAGCGAGGATCGGAACGAGGATCATCACACCGGGCAGGGGGTCCATGAAAAGGCCGAAGATCAGCAGCAGCAGGTTGACCGCCAGCAGGAAGACGATGGGCGAGAGATCCCATGCGATGATGGTCTGCGCGAGGTATTGCGGGATCCCCTCGATGATCAGGACCCAGGCAAAGGCCCGGGCCGCGCCGAGGATCAGCAGCACCGCCCCCGAGGTGAGCGCGGCGCGCAGGATGATGTTGGGCAGGTCCCGCAGCTTGAGCGAGCGATAGATGAACATGCCCGCGAAGAGGGCGTAGAACACCGCGATCACGGAGGCTTCGGTGGGGGTGAAGATACCGAACCGGATACCGCCCACGATCAGCAGGATGAGGAACAGCGCAGGCACCGCGTAGAGCGCGATGCGGGCGATCTCGCCCACCGAGGGCATCGGGTCGCCGCTGGCATAGCCGCGCACGTGGCTGACCCTCGCGTTGGCCACCAGCACCAGCAGGGTGATCAGGATGCCCGGCAGGACGCCCGCCATGAACAGCGAGCCGACCGAGACCTGCTGGTCCTGCATCGCGTAGATGATCATGGTGATCGAGGGCGGGATGATCGGCCCGACGACGGAACTCGCGATGGTCAGCGCACCGGCATAGGCGCGGTCGTAGCCGCCCTTTTCCATCATCCGGATCATCATCGTGCCGGGACCCGCCGCATCGGCGAGGGCACTGCCCGAGATGCCGGCGAACATGGCCGAACTCACCACGTTGGCGTGGCCGAGGCCGCCCTTGAGGTGGCCGACGAGTGACTGGGCCAGACGCAGCAGCGCCTGGGTTACCGCTCCGCCGGTCATGATCTCGGCGGCGAGGATGAAGAAGGGAACCGCCAGCAGCGGGAAGCTGTCGAGCCCGGCGAACATCTCCTTCACCACGACGAGGTTCGGATAGCTCGACCCGAGGCTCAGCGCGATGAAGACCGAGATTGCCATGGCGAAGGCCACGGGAATGCCGAGCGCCAGCAGGATGAACAGCGCGGGAAAGAGGATCTCAGCCATTGGCACCACCGGGCAGCGACGCGGCGATGGTCTCGGCGTCGTCGGTACGCTTGTATTCTCCCGCGGTGACGAAGGGACGCGCGATCAGCAGCAGGTGCACGATCAGCAGCGCGAAACCGATCGGCATGGCGGCATAGACATAGAGGAAGGGAATGCGCAGGGCAGGGGTGACCTGGAACTGCATCCGCTGGGCGTATTGCCAGCCGACGTAGACCATGAAGCCGAAGAAGATCAGCAGGCCCAGTACGATGGCGCCGCGCAGCAGCTTCTGCCCGAGCCCGGGAAGGGCATCCTGCAGGTTGGTGATGGCGACGTGCCCGCCGACGCGCAGCACGAGGCCCGCGCCGCCGAAGGTCATCCAGATCATCAGGTAGCGGGCGACCTCGTCGGCCCAGCTGAGTGAATGCCCGGTCAGATAGCGAAGGGTGATGTTCGCCCCGACAACGAGGGCCATTGCGGACAGCATCAGGATCAGGGCCCAGCCGTTCAACGCAACGAAGATGTTTTCCAACCTTTTCAAGCCGGGACCCCCTGGGTCAGAGCCGGCGCCCAGGGGCGCCGGCGGTCGTGAGTTACTGGAAGTTGACGATCGAGTCGACAAGCTCCTGGCCATAGGTCTTGTAGTAGCCCTCGTAGGCCGACTTGATCGACGCCTGGAACTCTGCCTTTTCTTCGGGCGAGAGTTCGTTGACTTCCATGCCGCGCTCTTTCAGCGTTTCGACACCGGTGGTCTCGACGTTGCTGACGAACCCGCGCATTGCGGTCACGGCCTCGGTTGCGGCTTTCTCGAAGGCGGCCTTCTGGTCGTCGTCAAGACCTTCCCAGAACGGCTTGGACACCAGCAGCATCGCCGGCGAGTAGACGTGGCCGGAGAGGGTCAGGTACTTCTGCACTTCGTTCAGCTTGACCGAAACGATCACCGACAGCGGGTTTTCCTGGCCGTCGATCACGCCCTGCTGCAGCGACGAGATCACCTCGGGCCATGCCATCGGGGTCGGGGCTGCGCCCATCGCCTCGAAGGCGGCGAGGTGCACGGGGTTTTCCATCGTCCGGATCTTCAGGCCCTGCACGTCGGCGGGGGTGTGGATCGCGTTGCGGTTGTTGGTGATGTGGCGGAAGCCCTGCTCGCCCCACGCGAGGGCGTGCAGGCCCACGGCGTCGAACTTGGCGAGGATGTCCTGGCCGATCGGGCCGTCCAGCACGGAACGCGCGTGGTCGAGGTCACGGAACAGGAAGGGAATGTCGAAGACGCCGGTTTCGGGCACGAAGTTCGCCAGCGTGCCGGAAGACACGATGGTTGCCTCGATGGTGCCGAGCTGCAGGCCCTCGATCACTTCACGCTCGCCGCCAAGGCCGGACGAGGGGAAGTGGGTGAACTTGAACTGATCGCCGGTTTCGGCGAGCACGACTTCTTCGAATTTCTTGGCGGCCACGCCGTAGTGGCTTTCGGGGGCAAGAGCGTAACCGATCTTGACCTCGGTCTGTGCGTAGGCGGGAAAACCAAGTGCAATAAAGGCGCCGGCAGCAGCCAGGCCGCGGAATGCGAACGTCATAGATATCCTCCCTCTGAGCGTCGGCGCCTTGCTACACAAGCTAACAGTGACTAGCAAGCGCAACCGGCCCGACCCGGGGCCCGGACCATCCGGGCCCCGACGTGGTGTCTGTCAGCTGTCGGACGCCTTGCGGAACAGCTTGACCAGTTCCGGGACATACGCCTGTCCGTGGCCGCCGTCGACTGCCGCGGCGATGGCCTCGGACACGCCGTCGGCGATGGTCTGCTGGGCGCCCGAGTCCTGCGACATCGCGCGGTAGTAGTCGATGTCCTTCTGGGCGTTGCTGACGAAGAAGGGCAGGCCCTCGCGGTCACCCTCGGTGATGAAGGGGGCAAGGCGCTGCAGGGCCGCGCTCGCGCCGCCGCCATTGGCGAGGACGTCGACGAAGACCTTCGGGTCCACCCCGGCATCGGCGGCCTGCGCGGCCGCCTCGGCCAGCAGGGTCATGAAGCCGATGGAGACGTAGTTGTGCAGCAGCTTGAGCCGGTGGCCGTGGCCCAGCGGGCCGACATGGTCCACCGCCTCGGTGAAGGAGGCCAGCACCGGGCGCACCTTGTCCAGCACCGCGGCGTCGCCGCCGACCAGCAGGTTCAGCTTGCCCTCGTGGGCGTGCTTGGCGGTGCGGGTCATCGGGGCGTCGATGTAGTCGCCCCCGGCGGCCTTCACCGCGTCGCCCATGCGCAGGGTGGAGTCGGGCAGGGCGGTCGAGCAGTCGACGATCACGGTGCCGGGCTTCAGCGCCGAGACCAGACCGTTCTCGCCGGTCACGATGGCTTCGACCTGGGCCGAGCCGGTGACGCAGAGGATCACCACGTCGGAGGCCGCCGCGACCTCGGCGGGCGTCGCATAGGCCTTGGCGCCCATGCCGACGATCTCGTCCACCGGCTGGTTGCCGGGGTGGTCGAGGTAGTTCAGGGCGAACCCGCCGCGCGACAGCACGTTGCGGGCAATGCCATGCCCCATCAGACCGACACCGATAATTCCGACTTGCATTGTGATCTCCTTGCCAACGCTCTACGCCCGCGCGGGGCGGGGCGTTCGTTCTGGCGATGGGTTACCCGACACGGGCGTCGGGCAAAAGGTGGATCGGACCCGAAACACGGTCATTTTCGCGCTCGCCTGGTGCCGCCGATGGACGGGCCGGGCTCCGGCTGCGGTCGCCGGGCGGGCCTACTTGCAGATCGGCAGGTCCTGCTGGGGACGGTCGGGCAGCGAGTCCCGCCACTGGTCGATGATCGGCTGGAGCGTCTGCCTCGGCCAGAACTTCGGTGCGCCGATCTGTTTCAGGCAGGAGGCGTTCCAGTAGAGCCCGGCGCGCGACAGGCTGGTGCCCTTCTTCACCGCGCGGGCGACCGAATTGATGTCACCTGCCTCGGGGTAGATGTAGAGCGTGGTCGGATTGCCTTCTGCCAGCGAGAGGATCTGAGCCGCCGCCGCGGGCGACCATGTGGTGCAGCCGTTGCTGCGGCCCCCGGTGTAGTTGACCAGCGTGCCGTAGGGCACGTAGCCCTGCGCATCAGCATAGGGGCTATCAGGTTTCTTGAACCGGCACTGCCACTTGAGGAAGACGGCGGGGTGCCCGCCGATGGCCCGCTCGCGGGCGTTGTCGGTCTCGCCCTCGCCGTCAAAGAGCAGGAAGGTGCGGTGGAAGGGCTCGCGCTTGCCCGACTGGCTGTAATAGCCCTTGAAGGAGGTCCGGGACTCGGCTGTCACGTAGGAGCCGCCGGCGGTCAGCTTGGAGCCCTCGGCGTTGCTGAAGTTCTGCGCGCACTGGCGGTCGTTCGAGAAATCCGCGCGTTTCAGCTTGCGCCCGTTGCCATAGCCGGACGACACCGCGCGGAAGGATTTCTTGCCCTCGCAGATGACATAGAACCGATCGCCCGGCGCGCCGTTGCCCGAGGTGCTGGGACGGGTCGCGTCCATCGCCATGTAGCAGGGGTTGGCGACCGCGCCTTGCGCGACCTTCTGAAGGTAGAGCGTCCGCGCCCGTTGGAGGATGACCGGCGCGATCTGGCCGTCGCCGGTTCCGACATGCCTTTGCAGCCACGAGGGGATGGCGGGGGACTGTGCCATGCCGGAGACGGGCAGGAGTGAAAGACCGCAGAGCAGGGCAGAGAGCAGGCGGCGGCGGGGCTTCAACGGTACAGACCGGGCTTTGTGTTCGACCATCCTCGGACCAGACATAGCGCAACGCGTCGGCCTCAGGGTGACAACCGGGGCCGGTTCCGTCAAGTGGCTGGCCGCCGCGACGGCTGCGCGCCGCTCAGCCGTGGTTGGCCATGCTCGCGGTCGCCAGTGCGGCCTCCTGCAGGGCTTCGCCCAGCGTCGGATGGGCGTGGATGGTGCCCGCGACGTCCTCGACCCGCAGCCCGGTCTCGATGGCGAGGGCAAAGCCCGACACCAGCTCGGACACGCCGGGGCCGGTGGCCTGGATGCCAAGGATCACGTGATCGCTCTCGCGCGCCACGATGCGGACGAAGCCCTCGGCCGCGTCGAGCGTCAGGGCGCGCCCATTGGCCCGGAAGGAGAATTCGCTGACCTTCGTCGCCACGCCCTCGGGCACTTCGGAGGGGAGCAGCCCGACCGTCGCGATCTCGGGGTCGGTGAAGCAGACGGCGGGGACGCAGGCCTTGTCCCACGCGTTCGCATGTCCGGCGACCACGTCCGCCACGATCTCGCCCTGTGCCATCGCGCGGTGCGCCAGCATCGGCCCCGGGGTGACGTCACCGATGGCGAAGACACCGCGCATGGAGGTATGGCAACGGTCGTCTACCTCGATGAACGGCCCGTTCAGGCGCAGGTTCAGCTCGCCCAGCCCCAGCCCGTCGGTCGCGGGGCGCCGCCCCACGGTGACCAGAACGGCATCGGCCTCCAGCCTCTCCTCGCCGTCCTCGCCCTGCAGGGTGAGCACCCCGGTCGCGTCGTCCCAGCCGGTCGATTTCGTGTTCAGTCTCAGCGCGATCCCCAGCGCCTCCAGCCGTCGCTTGGCGGGGCGGGTCAGCTTGTCGTCGTACTGGGGCAGGATGTTCGGCCCGGCCTCGATCATGGTGACCTCCGAGCCGAGCTTGGCGAGTGCCGTGCCCAGCTCCAGCCCGATGTAGCCCGCGCCGATCACGGCCAGCCGCCTGGGCGGCTGGGGCAGGGCCAGCGCCGCCGTCGAGTCGAGGATGCGCCCGCCGAAGGGCAGGCCCGGCAGTTCCACGGGAACCGAGCCGGTGGCGATCACCACGTTGTCGGCCCGCACCAGCACCGGCCCGGTCTCGCTCTCGACCTCGACCGTCTTGCCGTCCCGGAACCGCGCCCAGCCTTTCAGCGTCTTGACCCCGCTGCGCTCCAGCAGCCCGGCGACGCCATTGCAGAGTTTGTCGACCACGCCGGTCTTCCACTCCTGCGTCTGGCCGAAGTCCAGCCTGGGCGCGGAGACGGTGATGCCCTGCATCCCCGTGCCCGCCTGCTGAACCGCGTTGTGGTAGAGCTCGGCCGCGTGGATCAGCGCCTTGGAGGGGATGCAGCCGATGTTCAGGCAGGTCCCGCCGACGCGCTGGCCTTCGACGAGGATGGTGTCCACCCCCAGCCGCGCCGCGCGCGAGGCGCAGACATAGCCGCCGGGGCCGCCGCCGATGACCAGCAGGGAGCATCTGAGTTCATTCATCGCGCCACTCCATGAACAGCATCGCGGGGGTTTCGAGCAGCGACTTCACCTTGGCCACGAACTCTGCCGCGACATAGCCGTCGACCACCCGGTGATCGAAGCTGCAGGACAGGTTCATCATCCGGCGCGGCACGAAGGCCTGACCGTCCCAGACCGGGCGCACCACCATCTTGTTGACGCCGACAATCGCCACCTCGGGGTGGTTGATGATCGGCGTGGTCGCCAGCGCGCCGAGCGGGCCCAGCGACGTGACCGTGAGGGTGGAGCCCGAGAGGCTCTCGGGCCCGATCCGCCGTTCACGCGCCGCGTCCGACAGGCGCTTGATCTCGCGCGCCGTGTCCCACAGCGTCCGCGCCTCGGTATGGGCCAGCACCGGCACCATCAGCCCGGTGTCGGTCTGCGTGGCGATCCCGCAGTGCAGCGCCTCGAAGCGGGTGATCACCCCCGCCTCGTCGTCGTAATGGGCGTTGATCTCGGGGTGATCCACCACCGCCTCGCTCAGCGCGCGCAGCAGGAAGGGCAGCATCGTCAGCTTGCCCCGGTCCGCGCCAAAGCGCTGGTTCAGCTTGGCGCGGAGTTCTTCCAGCGCTTCGACCTCGACTTCCTCGATGATCGAGAAATGCGGGATCCGCTGCTTGGCCAGCGCCATGCGCTCTGCGATCTTGCGGCGCACACCGGTGACGCGTTTTTCCTCGGTGCCGGTGCGCCGGACCAGCCCGCCGCCGCCGCGCGTGTCGGGACCGTGGGCAAGGAAATCGTCGAGATCCTCGTGCAGGATGCGTCCCGCCGGGCCGGTGCCGCGCAGCTGGCGCAGGTCGATGCCCAGTTCCCGCGCGCGGCCCCGCACCGAGGGGGCTGCCAGCGGGCGGCCCGACGCGTTGCGCGCCAGCGGAATCGCGGGAGACGGGGCAGGGCGCCGTGGCGCCGCCGGTTTGGCAGGCTCGACCGGGGCAGGGGCCGCCTCGGCCTTTGCCTCCGGTTCGGGTGCTGTCGCCACCTCGGGTTCCGGCTGTGCCACGATCTCAACGGTCTCGTCCGTCTCGATGCGGATCAGGTCGCTGCCGATGGCCATGACCTCGCCCGCCTTGCCGCCGAGCCAGGTGACCTTGCCGCTGACCGCCGCCGGGATCTCCACCGTAGCCTTGTCGGTCGTCACCTCGCAGATCACGTCGTCCTCGCGGACCACGTCGCCGACCTTGACCAGCCAATCGCTCAGCTCCGCCTCGGCGATGCCTTCCCCGATGTCGGGCAGCTTGAAGGTATGTTCCGCCATGTCTCAGCCCTCCAGCACGGTGGCGATGGCCCGCTTCACCCGGTCGGGGCCGGGGAAGTAATCCCACTCCTGCGCGTGCGGGTAGGGCGTGTCCCAGCCCGCCACCCGCAGCACCGGCGCTTCGAGGCTGTAGAAGCAGTCGCGCTGCACGAGCGCGACGATCTCGGCGCCGTAGCCCGAGGTCAGGGTCGCCTCGTGCAGGACGATGCAACGGCCCGTCTTGCCGACCGAGGCGGTGATGGTGTCGAGGTCCAGCGGCAACAACGTGCGCAGGTCGATCACCTCGATGTCCTCGCCGCTCTCCTCGACGGCGGCCAGTGCCACGTGGACCATCGTGCCATAGGTGATCAGCGTCGCCGCCGACCCCTCGCGCACCACGGCCGCCTTGCCCAGCGGCACCTCGAAATAGTCGGTCTCGACCTCGCCTGCCGGGTGTTTCGACCAGGGCACCGAGGGCCGGTCGAAATGCCCGTCGAAGGGGCCGTTGTAGAGGCGTTTGGGTTCGAGAAAGATCACCGGGTCCGGGTCTGCGATGGCGGCCAGCAGCAGGCCCTTGGCGTCCCTCGGGTTCGACGGCACCACCGTTTTCAGCCCCGCAACGTGGGTGAACAGCGCCTCCGGGCTCTGGCTGTGGGTCTGGGCGCCGAAGATACCGCCGCCCGTGGGCATGCGGATCACCAGCGGGCAGGTGAACTCGCCCGCCGAGCGGTACCGCAGCCGCGCGGCCTCGGACACGATCTGGTCGTAGCCCGGGTACATGTAGTCGGCGAACTGGATCTCGGCGACGGGTTTCAGCCCGTAGGCGGCCATGCCGATGGCGGTGCCCACGATCCCCAGCTCGCTGATCGGGGTGTCAAAGCATCGCTCTACCCCGAAGCGTTTCTGCAGCCCGGCGGTGCAGCGGAACACCCCGCCGAAGTAGCCCACGTCCTCACCCAGGACGACCACGTCGTCGTCGCGTTCCATCGCCACGGTGTGGGCGTCGCGGATGGCCTCGATCATCGTCATGCGTGCCATGATCAGTACCCCACCTCGTGACGCTGCCGCACCAGGTGCGGCGGCATTTCGGCGAACACGTCCTCAAACATGTCGCGCGGGCTGGGCCGCTGGCCGGAGTGCAGGGTGCCGATGGCCTCGGCCTCCTTCTGGGCCGCGATCACCTCGGCGAGGATCTCGGCCTCGGCCTGGGTGTGCCGCTCCTCGGACCAGATGCCGAGGTGGATCAGGTGCGCCTTGAGCCGCAGGATCGGGTCGCCCAGCGGCCATGCCGAGCCTTCTTCCTTGGGGCGGTAGGCGGAGGGGTCGTCCGAGGTGGAATGGCCCCCGGCGCGGTAGGTCACGAATTCGATCATCGTCGGCCCGAGGTCGCGCCGGGCCCGTTCCACCGCCCATCGCGAGGCGGCGTGAACGGCGAGGAAGTCGTTGCCATCGACCCGCAGGGCAGGGAGACCGAAGCCGTGGGCCCGTGCCGCAAATGTACCCGCGCCGCCGCGCGCAATGCCCTGAAAAGTCGAGATGGCCCACTGGTTGTTCACGATGTTGAGGATCACCGGCGGCTTGTAGGTCGAGGCAAAGACCAGCGCCCCGTGGAAGTCGCTCTCGGCGGTCGAGCCGTCACCGATCCATGCCGCCGACAGCTTCTTGTCGCCCTTGATCGCCGCCGCCATCGCCCAGCCCACGGCCTGCACGTACTGCGTGGCCAGGTTGCCCGAGATCGAGAAGAACCCATGTTCCTTGGAGCTGTAGAAGACCGGCAGCTGGCGGCCCCGCACCGGGTCGCCGTCGTTCGAGTAGACCTGGTTCATCATCTTGACCAGCGGATAGCCCGCCGCGATCAGCAGGCCGGCTTGCCGGTAGGTCGGGAAATTCATGTCGCCGGGGCGCAGCGCCCGCTGGAAGGCGCAGCTGATCGCCTCTTCGCCGAGGTGCTGCATGTAGAACGAGCATTTGCCCTGCCGCTGGGCCGTCAGCATCCGCGCGTCGTAGATGCGCAGTTTCATCATATCGCGGAGGCCCTTCAGCAGGGTTTCCTCGTCGAGCGTTCCGGCCCAGGGGCCTACCGCCTCGCCCTTGCGGTTCAGGACCCGGATGATCGAGAAGGCGAGGTCACGCATGTCCTCGGGCTTGGTGTCCGGCTCGGGCCGGTCCACCGCACCGGCGCGCGGAATCGAGACGTGGCTGAAATCAGGGTCGTCGCCGGGGCGGATGGCCGGGGCGGGGACGTGTAGGCGGGGGGGAACTTCCTCATACATTCTGGTGCTCCGGTAGCTGGTGCAGCAGGGTGCCGAGACGCTCGGCAAAGAGCCGTGCCTTGGCCGGGGCGGGGTCGAGCAGTTCGAGAACCAGCAGGCCCAGCCCGTCGCCCGTACGAGTCAAGGTGAACTCGGAAAGCTCGAGGTCAAGTCGCCGCGCCATGTCGAGCACCCGGCAGGAGGCATTCAGGGGATCCCTGCATATCAGCCGCATTTGTCGTCGTCCTCCCTCGTCACGATCACCGGTGGCGCGATCCTACCGCCGTGGCCGCAGAATGTTCTTTTGAATGCGGTTGTGCGGGAAGGTTGTTCAGACGTATCTTTTGTCAAATTTTCCCTGGACAGCACAGGATTCTTCAAATGAGCTATGACGCGCTTGATCGTATCGACCGCAAGATTCTGCGCGAGCTGACGACGGATGGCCGGATCTCCAACGCCGATCTCGCGCAGAAGGTGGGGCTGTCGCCCAGCCCCTGCTGGCAGCGGGTGCGGCGCCTGCAAGAGCAGGGCTTCATCCGGGGCTATGCTGCCATTCTCGATCAAGAGCAGCTGGGCGCGTCCGAGATCGTGATGATCGACGTGATCCTCGACCGTCACGACGACGAGGTCGTGGAGGATTTCGGCAAGACCATGCAGTCGATGCCAGAGGTGCTGGAGGTTCATCTGACCACCGGCGAGTTCGACTATCTTCTCAAGGTCGCGGTGGCGGGCACCAAGGGGTACGAGAGTTTCCTGCGCGAAAAGCTCTACAAGGTCCGGGGCATCCGGCACACCCGGTCAAGCTTTGTCCTGCGCTGCCTCAAGGACGTGCAGGCCTACCTGCCCGAAACCTGACAGCGCGGGCGGTCGGTGACTCTCGGGGGTGGCTGACATGACCACGTTACAGAGGCCGGGCTAGGGGAGGCGAAGGAGCCCGGCGCACTTGCCGCTGAGACAGACAAAGGATTGCCGAACATGAAACGTGCCCTCATCTCTGCCCTTGCCTTCGCCGCGGCGACTGCCGCGTCCGCGCAGGACAGCACCCTGCCGCAGGCCAACAGCGAATGGTTCATCGCGGGCCAGGAAACCATCCAGGCCATTCTCGACCGCCAGAACAACACCGGGCGCGCCAAGAACGTGATCCTGATGATCGCGGACGGCAACGGTGTGGGCACCAACTACGCCACCCGCGTCTTTGCCGGTCAGCTTCAGGGCAAGATGGGGGAAGAGCACGTGCTGCCGCAGGAAACGCCGGAGTTCCACTCGGCGCTGGTCAAGACCTACAACATCAACGCCCAGACCCCGGACTCCGCCCCGACCGCGGGCGCGATGAACACCGGCGTCAAGCAGCGGTTCAACCTGATCAACCTTGGTGAGAGCGCCGTGCACGACGATTGTTCTACCGTCGCCGGGAACGAGCTGACCACCTTTGCCGAGATCGTCACCGGCATGGACAAGTCGGTCGGCGTGATCTCGACCGCGCGCCTGACCCACGCCACCCCCGCCGCCGTCTATGCCAAGACCGCCAGCCGCGACTGGGAAGACGAACTGCCGGAGGGTTGCACCGCCCAGAAGGACATTGCCGCGCAGATGATCGACGCGATGCAGTCGGGCATGATCGACATCGCGCTGGGCGGCGGCTCGCGCTACTTCGTGCCCAAGGGCACCGAGACCCCGAACGGCGGCAAGGGCCATCGCCCCGACGGCACCGACCTGCTGGCGCAGGCCAAGGACGCGGGCATCCAGTACGCCTCGAACAAGGCCGAGCTCGATGCACTCGACCTGTCCAAGCCGATCCTCGGCATGTGGACCGACAGCCATGCCTCCTACGAGGCCGACCGGCCCGAGACCGAGCCGTCGCTGGCTGACATGACCAAGAAGGCGATCGAGTTCCTGAGCCAGAACGAGAACGGTTACTACCTCGAGATCGAAGCGGGCCGCGTCGATCACGGCAACCACGCGGGCAACGCGGGCCGCACCCTGCGTGACGGCGTCGCCTTTGCCGAGGCCATCGCGATGGCGGACGAGCTGACCGACGATGCCGACACGCTGCTGATCGTCACCGCCGACCACGAGCATGCCATCGCCTTCAACGGTTACTGCGGTCGCGGCACCCCGATCGACGGGCTGTGCTACGACGTTGCCAAGACCGGTATCAAGCACTCGGACGAGCTGCTGCTGGGCGATGACGGCAAGCCCTACTCGGTGATCGGCTACCTCAACGGTCCGGGTTCAGTGCTGGTGAAGGCCGAGGGCCAGAACGACTACGCCGGGTCGCGCCCCGAAGTGACCGAGGAGGAGGCGCGCGACGTCGACTACATCCAGCAGGCGCTGATCCCGATGTCGTCGGAGAGCCACTCGGGCGAAGACGTGGCCGTCTACGCCAAAGGCCCCTGGGCGCATCTGGTGGACGGGACCATCGAGCAGAACGTGATCTTCCACGTGATGAACTACGCCATCAACGCCGAGTGATCGCGGCGGTAAGGTGATCGCAAGGGGCCCGGCTTGGGCCCCTTGCAGCGTTTCCGCCCGCCACGTGGCGGAGCGGAGACGACGACCGAAGGAGAAGACCCGATGCTGACACGGCGCCGATTTCTGGCAGCCTCGCTCGCGACGCCCCTTGCCGCGCCCGCGCTGCGCGCCTCGGAGGGGCCGATCAAGCTGCGCGAACTCTATGACCGGCACGCGATGTCCGAGCTGGCCAAGAGCAGCGAGGGGACGCGCATCTCGGTCGAGGGCTACATGGCGCCGCCGCTGAAGGCGGAAAGCAGGTTCTTCGTTCTGACCCGGATCCCGATGTCGGTCTGCCCGTTCTGCGAGACCGAGGCGGAATGGCCGGAGGATATCCTCGCGGTCTATACCCGGCGGGTGGTGGACGTGGTTCCGTTCAACCGCAAGATCACAGCCTCGGGCGTGCTCGAACTTGGCAGTCATCGCGACGATGAGACGGGGTTCCTGAGTCTCGTGCGGCTGATGGATTCGAGCTACGAGTGACCGGATGGGACTGCCGCTGAAGATCGAGGGGCTGGTTGTCCCGGGCGGGCGCGGGCGGGTTCTGCTCTCGGTGCCGGAGCTCTCGTTGCCTGCCGGTGCGCTGGTCGGGGTCGAAGGTCCCTCCGGCGCGGGCAAGTCGACCCTGCTCTATGCGCTGGCCGGGTTGCTGGACGTCGCGGGCAGCATCCGCTGGGGCGAGGTGGACCTTGCCAGTCTCCGCGCCGAGGGGCGGGCGCGGTTCCGGGCCGACTCCATCGGCATGATCTTTCAGGACTACCTGCTGTTCGAGGAACTCGGCGCGGTGGACAATGCTGCGCTCTCGGCCCTGTTCCGGGGGCGGGGCGAACGGGCTGGCGTGCGTGCGCGAGCCCGGGACAGGCTGGACCGGCTGGGGCTCGGCGGGACGGCGGGGCGCCGGGTGGCGAGCTTCTCGGGTGGCGAGCGGCAGCGGGTCGCCATCGCGCGCGCCATGGCCGCCGAGGCGCCGGTTCTCCTTGCCGACGAGCCCACGGCCAGCCTTGACCGCGCGGCGGCGGACCGGCTGGTCGACGACCTCGTCGCACTCGCGCGCGAGACCGGCACCACTCTGATCGCGGTGAGCCATGATGCGCGGCTGATCGCGCGGATGGACCGGGTGCTGACCATCACCGATGGCGCGGTGACCGGCGACCGGGAGGCAACGGCATGAGCGCGGCATGGGACATGGTGCCGGTGCTGTGGCAGGACATCCTGACGACCGTGGCCCTGCTGTTGCCTGCACTGGTCGTCGGGGGCTTCGTCCTGCGCGGCTTCGCGCCCTGGCCGCTGGTCAGGGCGATCCTCTGGCGGTTTCGGGGTGCCTCGGCGCTCTTCGTGCTGCTGATTGCCATCTCAGTCGGGATGGGCATTGGCCTCCTGGCGCAGGAGCGCGGGTTGCGGCGCGGCACGGCGCAGGCGGCGGACAAGTTCGACCTCATCGTCTCGGCCCCCGGCAGCGAGTTGACGGTGATGCTGGCGGCGGTCTTCCTGCAACCCTCCGACATGCCGCTGCTCGACGGCGCAACCTATGACGAGATCGCCGGTCATCCGGACGTGGAGATCGCCGCGCCCTTGGCCTTTGGCGACAGCTTCGGCGCGGCCTCGGTGATCGGGACGACGGCGGAGTTCGCGCGTTACCTTGGCGATGGACGGATCGAGGGGCGGATGTGGGAGACCACGGAGGAGGCCATCGTCGGCGCGCTGGTCCCGCTGGAGATCGGGGGGGAGTTCAGCCCTGCCCACGGTCACGGGGACGCGGCGGACCACGATGCCCACGACGCCGCGCATCTGGATGTCGTCGGACGGCTCGCGCCGACCGGCACCCCCTGGGACCGGGCGATCCTTGTGCCGGTCGAGGCCGTCTGGGAGGTTCACGGTCTGGCCGACGGCCACGCGCCGGAGCGGGCCGGGCAGATCGGGCCGCCCTTCGATGCGGCGTACTTTCCGGGGACGCCTGCCATTGTCGTCCACGCCTCCGAACTCTGGTCGAACTATGCGCTGCGCTCGCAGTTCCAGCGCGACCGCGAGACAATGGCCTTCTTTCCCGGGGCCGTGCTGGCACAGCTCTACCGGGTGCTGGGCGACGTCCGGCAGATCATGTCGCTGATGGCCTTGGTCACGCAGGTTCTCGTCGCGGCGGCGGTCCTGCTGGGCCTGTTCATCCTGTCGCGCCTGTTCCAGCGGCAGTTGGCGCTGCTCCGCGCGCTGGGCGCGCCCGCGCGGTTCGTCTTTGCCGTGGTTTGGTCCTTTGGTGCGACGCTGCTGCTGGCCGGGGCCGCGGGCGGGGTGCTTGTGGGGGCCGGTGCGGCCGAGGTGCTCTCGCGGGTGGTGACCGCGCGGACCGATATCCTTGTCTCCGCACCGCTCGGCTGGAGCGAGGTGCAGTTCCTCGCCGGTTTCGTCTCGGTCACGCTGCTGCTTTCGCTGCTTCCTGCCGCCGTCGTGCTGCGCCAGCCCGTCGTCACCGCATTGCGCTCCTGATCCCGCGCCTGCGAGGTTGCCGGGCTTGACACGCCGGGCCCGACACCTTTGCCTTGGGCCAACGGAAAGGGTGATGCGCGCCGCGATGAAAAGCTTGCAGTTCCAGAACGTCGTGTTGGCCCTTCTGCTGACGATTGCGGTCGGCTGGTTGCTGGTTGTCGGTCGCGCCATCCTGCTGCCCATCGTGACCGCGACGCTGATCGTCTACCTGATGCTGGCGGCGACCGAGGGGCTGGCCCGCCTGCCGCTGCTCAAGCTCCTGCCCGAGACGGTGCTGCGCTTTCTCGTCCTTGTCGGGTTCTCGCTGGCCTTCGTGTTCCTGTCCTTCCTGATCGGGGCGACCGTGCGCGAGATCGCGGCGGTCTCGCCCACCTACGAGGCCAACCTCGACCAGCTGCTGGCGCGGATCGCGCAGCAATTCTCGCTCGACAAGCAGGAGATCTGGAACGAGATCCGGGCGATGACGATCGAGCGGATCGACATCAGCCGCATCTTCCTGTCGCTGCTGGGCGGTTTCACGCAGGTTGGCACCACCGTCTTCGTGGTCGTCCTTTACGCGGCTTTCATCATGGCCGAGCGCCACGCGCTGCAGCGCAAGATCCTCTCGATCTCGAACGATCCCGAGCGGGCCCGGCGCACCATCCAGATGTTGGAGGACATCAACCGGCGGATCAGCGACTACCTGACGGTCAAGACGGTGATCAACATCGTGCTGGGTGCGCTGTCATGGGTCGTGCTCTGGGCGCTGGGGGTGGATTTCGCGCTGTTCTGGGCGGTGATGATCGGGCTGCTGAACTACATTCCCTATATCGGCAGCTACATCGGCGTGGCCTTTCCGGTGGTGCTGTCGGTCGCGCAGTTCGGCTCGCTCTCGCTGTCGATCGTGCTGGCGGCGCTGCTGGTGACGGCGCAGGTCATCATGGGCAACGTGGTCGAGCCGCGCCTGATCGGGCGGCAGTTGAACCTCAGCCCGCTGGTGGTGCTGATCTCGCTGTCGCTCTGGTCGGCCTTCTGGGGCATTCCGGGTGCGATCCTCGCCATTCCGCTGACCGCGATCCTCTCCATCGTGCTGGCCAGCTTTCCGCAGACGCGCTTCCTTGCGATGCTGCTGGCCGAACGGGTCGAGAGCCGCCCGAGGGCGGGCGGGGAATGAGCGCGCGAAACCGGGCGCCCCGGGTTTCGCTGCTGGGCATCTATCTCGGCGGGCTGCTCTGCGCGCTGACCTTCACGCCCTCGATGATCCCGCGCCCTTGGCTGTTTCAGGCCTTGCTGGCGGGAACCACGCTGGCGGCGGGCTATGGGCTCGGGATGCTGGGGCTGCTGCTCTGGCGTTACCTCGAATTGCCGGTGATGGGGCAGCGGCTGCGGCACCTGATCTTCTGGCCGGTGACGCTGATTACCGCCGGGCGGCTTGGGTATTACTTCTGGTCCTCGTCGGACTGGCAGGACGAGTCCCGCGCGCTTGTCGGGCTGCCACCGTTGGAGGAGAGCAGCTACGTGTTGCTGTTCGTCGTCGCGGTGGCGTGCTGCGCGGTGCTGCTCGCGCTCGGCTGGCTGCTGGCGCGGGCCATCGGCCTCATCCTCGGCCTGTCCCGCCGCTACATCGGGCGGCGCTATGCCTCGGTCCTGCTGGTCGCGGGGTTCCTCGCCCTTCTGGTCGCCTCGGTCGATGGCTGGCTGATCTCGCGCATGATCAGCGCGCTGGACGAGGTGCAGGCGGCGATCGACACCGAGGACCCGGAGGGCGCGGTGCCGCCGTCCGAGACCACCCGCTCGGGCGGGCCGGGGTCGTTCGTAGCATGGGACGGGCTGGGGTACGCGGGCAAGCTCTTTGTCTACGAGGGGCCGCGCGGCGCCGAGATCGCGGCCTTCACGGGGCGGCCCGCGAAGGAGCCGATCCGCGCCTACGTGGGTCTGCGCACCTCGGATGAACCCGAGGCCGCCGCCCGGCTGGCGCTGGACGAACTGATCCGGGCCGGGGCCTTTGAACGCCGGGTGCTCGTCATCGCGTCGCCGACCGGGACGGGCTGGCTGGAGAACGACGGGCTGGCACCGCTGGAGGTCATGCTGGACGGCGACACCGCCATCGTGGGGGTGCAGTACTCCTACCTGCCGAGCCCGATGTCGCTGATCCTCGAACCCGACCGCGCCGGGACCTCGGCCCGCGCGCTGTTCAACGTCGTTCATGGCCATTGGCGGACCCTCGATCCCGCGACGCGCCCGGCGCTCTATCTCTTCGGTCTCAGTCTCGGCTCTCTGGCGTCCGAGAACAGCATCTCGTTCTCCTCCATCATGGGCGACCCGGTGCAGGGCGCCGTCTGGGCCGGGCCGACCTTTCGCAACCCGATCTGGCGCAATGTGGCGTCGAACCGCGCGGAGGGCTCTCCGGCATGGTCGCCGGTCTTCGAGGACAGTTCGCTCGTGCGGGTGCTGACGCCCTATTCGGACGAGGCGGGCGAAGACATGGCATGGGGGCCGCTGCGGATCGTCTACGTGGTGAACCCCTCCGACGCGATCTCGTACTTCCGCGAGTCCATGTGGCTGGTCGAGCCGGACTGGTTCCGGCCCCCGCGCGGCCCCGATATCTCGGACCTGTTCCAGTGGAGCCCGGTGGTCAGCCTGTTCCAGGTCGCCATCGACATGCAGTTCGGGGCCGTGATGCCCGACGGTCACGGGCACAACTACGCCCTGCGCGACTACGCCCGGGCCTGGGCCAGTGTCGTCGGGCAGGACGACTGGAGCGACGCCGATACCGAGCGGCTGGGCCCCGTGGTGCGCACCACGGTCAAGTGAGTGCGCCCGGAACGCAGGTTGGCCGCCGTCCCGCATGGACGGCGGCCGGGTGTCCGGCGCGGGGAGGGGGGCGCCGGACTGCTGCGGGACCGATCAGAAGACGAAGTCGCTCTGGTCGATGTCGTGCAGGCTGGTGTTTTCCAGCGTCAGGCTGTTGCCGCCGCCGAAGTCGATGACCACGTCGTCGCCATGCTGCGACGCGAGGTCCTCGATGTCGCCGTAGCCGGCATAGCCGCCATCCACCGCGATGCGGATCACGTCGTAGCCGTCTTCGAAGTCGGTGATCCGGTCTTCGCCAAGGGCGAAGACGAAGGTGTCCGCGCCGTCGCCGCCGGTCATCACGTCATTGCCCGCGCCGCCGTCGATCAGGTCGTCGCCCTGGCTGCCGGTGATGGTGTCGTTGCCTTCGCCGCCATAGACCTTGAGCTTGACCGTTCCGGCCTCGAGCCCGCTGGCATCGACGATGTCATCGCCGCCCTGACCGTTCACGACCATCCGCTCGGTGTTCGAGATGTCGAGCGAGAAGGGGCCGAAGTTGACGCGCTGGAAGTCGACATGGCCGTCGCCGCCGGTGATGACGAACTCGTCGCCGCCGGTGTCGGAGCCATTGGCCACGGCGGTGTCATAGCCTGTGCCGCCATCCATCACGTCCGAACCGTCACCGTTGTTCCAGACCATCGTGTCCTTGCCTGCGCCGCCCTTCATGACGTCCGCGCCCGGGCCGCCGATCAGGAGGTCGTTGCCGTTCCCGCCGTGCAGAAAGTCGTCGCCCTGGCTGCCGGTGATGGTGTCGTTGCCTTCGCCGCCGTAGACCTTGAGTTTGACTGTGCCTGCCTCCAGTTCGCTGGCATTGACGATGTCATCGCCGCCGAGGCCGTTCACGACCATCCGCTCGGTGTTCGAGATGTCGAGCGAAAAGGGGCCGAAGTTGACGCGCTGGAAATCGACATGGCCCTCGCCGCCGGTGATGACGAACTCGTCGCCGCCGGTGTCGGAGCCGTTGGCCACTGCGGTGTCATAGCCCTTGCCGCCGTTCATCACGTCCGAGCCGTCGCCGTTGTTCCAGATCATAGTGTCCTTGCCGGCACCGCCCTTCATGACGTCGTTGCCCTTGCCGCCGACCAGCACGTCGTTGCCGTAATCGCCGTAGAGGTAGTCGTCGCCCTGGCTGCCGATCAGGGTGTCGTTGCCGTCGCCGCCGTGGGCCACGAATTCCAGGACCCCGGCTTCGAGCGCGCTGGCGTCGATGTGGTCATTGCCGCCCAGCCCGTCGACGTCCAGCCGTTCGGAGTTGCTGATGTCGAGCGTGAACTGCCCGAGGTTGGTGCGGGCAAAGGTGACATCCTGTCCGTCGTTGGTGATCGCGAAAGTATCGCCGTCGTCTTCGGCGCCCTCGACTTCGACGATGTCGAAGCCTTCGCCGCCGTCCATGATGTCGGACCCGTCACCGTTGTCCCATTCCATCACGTCGTTGCCGGCGCCGCCCTTCATGACGTCGTTGCCCTTTTCCCCTTCGAGGTGGTCGTCGCCGTCGCCACCGTCGAGGTAGTCGTCGCCCGCGCCGCCGATCAGGGTGTCGTTGCCGTCGCCGCCATAGGCCTTGAGCTTGATCGAACCGGCTTCGAGGCCGCTGGCATCCACGATGTCATCGCCGCCAAGCCCGTTGACCACCATCCGCTCGGTGCTGCCGATGTTCAGCGAGAAGGGCCCGAAATTGACCCGCTCGAAGTTCACGCGGTCGCCGGCGGTCTCGATCACGAAGTGGTCGCCCGCGGTGTCGGAGCCGTTGGCCTCGGCGGTGTCGTAGCCCTTGCCGCCTTCCATGATGTCCGAGCCGTCGCCGTTGTTCCAGATCATCCGGTCGTTGCCGTCGCCGCCCAGCATCACGTCGTTGCCGGTGTCGCCCACCAGTACGTCATTGCCGTCTTCCCCGGCCAGCACGTCGTCTCCGGCGCCGCCAAAAACCGTGTCGTTGCCGTCGCCGGCCACCACGACGTCATCGCCGTCGAACGCTTCGATGAATTCGTTTGCAGCTCCTCCTGCCAGGACATCTGCCTCGTCCGTACCGGCAACATATTTCTTGGCCATCTTCTCGTCTCCATACTCAAATCAATGCAGCGCCACCGTGGCGCCGATAGTGGTTGGTCGGAGCAGATCGCGGGTCGGTTCATTCTTTCTCGGGAGCCCCGCGAAAAAATTTCTGGCCAGACCTGCGCAAATCTGTGAAGTCACGCCCCGAGCCCGTCGGCACCGGCCGGTCCGTAAGGGTGGCGGGTGAATTTGTCGGCCGGGCCTGTTTGGATTTCGACGTTCTAGGGAGAGTTGTCCGATGGCGACGGCCGGTTCGGAAAGTGACGAAGCCCTGATTGCCCGCATCGCGTCTGGCGACAAGGCGGCGATGAAGCTTCTCTATGACCGGCTCTCGGATGCGCTCTACCGTTTCCTGCAGACCCGTATCCGCGACCCGTTCGAGGCGGCCGACCTGATGCAGGAGACCTTCCTCGAGGTCTGGCGCGGGGCGGGGCGGTTCGAGGGGCGCTCCAGCGCCCGGACGTGGATCTACGGGATCGCGCGCAACCGCACCATCGACCGGCTGCGCCGCAGCGGGCGCGAGATCCTCTCGGAACCGGATGACACCATCGCCGATGACTCGCCGGACCCCGAGGCGCTGGCCGAGGCGGCAAGCGATGCCGAGAAGGTCCGTCATTGTATGGAGGGGCTGAGCGAGGCCCATCGCTCGGCCATCGAACTGGCCTTTTTCCAGGACCTGCCCTACCGCGAGATCGCCGAGATCGAGGGCGTGCCCTCAGGGACCGTGAAGACGCGCATCCTGAACGCCAAGCAGCTGCTCAAGCGCTGTCTCGCGGCCTTCATGCGCTATCGCTGATCAGTCGGCCTGAACGCTTTCGACGATGCCGGTCGCGGCTTGCAGCCGCGTCAGACCCTCGGTGCGGCGTCCCTCGTCCGCGAAGGAGAGGGTCCAGAGACCCAGCGCGCTCGGCCCGTCGGTGACGGTTGCACCGATCTCCTGCAGCAGGTCGCGGATTTGTGCCTCGGTCGCATCCGGGGCAAAGGCGACGATCACGGCGCCCTCGGTGGTGCCGGTCGCGGGCACGTAGACATCGCCACCGCCGCCCGGCAGCATCGGCACCACGGCCAGTTGCCAGACGCCCACGGCGATCACCGCCGTCGCGGCGATCTGCATCAGGGGGCGCCAGTTGCGCCGGGGCTGGCGGACCGGCGCGGCCTCGGCGTCGATGGCGCGCGAGAGGCGCGCCCAGCCGAGTTCGCCCGGTGCGGTGGAGGGGGCGGCGGCGCGGGCCCGGACGAGGCCGCGCATCAACGCGATGTCCCCGGCGACGGCGGGCTGTTCCCGTGCTGCCCGCTCGACCTCTGCCGCCGCGTCGGGAGGCAGGTCGCCGCGCACGTAAGCCATCAGCGTGCTGTCGTCGGGTCGGTCGGGTTGTTCGGTCATGGTACCATTCCCTGCGCCATACGCGGCGGATGATTAGCGCCGCAGTGTCCGGAAGTATAGTCGCACGACACCGCCGACCGGTTCAGTTTGCGTCCCGAAAATCTTCGGGGTCGCTTTTCGGGTGAACCTTTGGCTAGGGTCACGCGACCAATCCGGGTAGCCCCGCATGAAACGACCGGAACAACAGGAACGACCGATGACCCTTCTCCGACCCCGCACCCTCGTCGCGCTGATCTGCCTTGCGGTGGTCACCACCGCCTGCGCCCCCTTCGAGCTGCAGTTGCCGCCGCGCGAACAGATTGCCCGGGATGCGGGTGACGTGGTGGACGCGACCGAGATCGTGGCGCTGGCGCCCGACAGCGCCGCCGCCGGGCGCCTGATCGGGGGCGCGCAGGCGCGGGGATACCAGGTGAAACGGCAGCACAGCCTTGGCGGGCTTGGCCTGCAGCAGGTCGTGTTCCGGGTGCCGCAGGGGCGCACGCCCGCCGCCGCGATTGCCGAGCTGGAGGCGCTGGAGGCGGGGACGACGGCGGGGGTGAACCATGCCTACCGGCTGCAGGCCGCGCCGACGGGGCGCCGGTACGCGGGCGAGATGCTGCACTGGGCGCCCGGGGGATGCCCGTCGCGGATGCCCATCGGGATGATCGACGGCGCGGTGGACCTGCAGGCGCCCTCGTTGCAGGGCGCGCAGATCGCGCAGACCGATTTCACCGGCGGCAGGCCCACGGCGATGCAGCACGGCACGGCGGTGGCCGAGATCCTCGCGGGCCCCGGCCGCCTGACGGGCGCGCGGCTCTACAATGCCGCCGTGATCTCGGAGCGGGGCAGCCGGGACGAGGCAACCGGCGTCGACACCCTGTTGCGGGCGCTGGACTGGTTGTCGGAGTCGGGTGTGCGGCTGGTGAACATGAGCCTTGCCGGGCCCTACAACAAGATCCTCGACCGGGGGATCCAGGCGGCCGACCGTAAGGGCATGACGATCGTAGCCGCCGCCGGGAACACCGGTGCCGAGGCGCCGCCGCGCTATCCGGCGGCCTTTCCGCAGACCATCGCCGTGACCGCGCTCGACGCGGCGATGCGGCCCTATGACAAGGCGCCGAGAGGCAACCACATCGACTTTGCCGCGCCCGGCGTGGACATCTTCCTGACGCTCGAGGGGCAGGGGCAGTACCTGTCGGGCACCTCGCTCGCCGCGCCCTATGTGACCGCCATGATCGCGGGCACCGGCAGCGGCGGCAGCGCCGAGACCCTGCGCAGCCGCATGGCCCGCTCGGCCCGCGACCTCGGGGCCTCGGGCAAGGACCCGGTCTTTGGTTATGGCCTGCCCAGTCCGGCGGGGGCCTGCCTGCAGAACTAGCGGCGGGGCCCGGTCACTTCGACAGGGCCACCACCGGGTCGAGCCGCGAGGCATTGCGCGCGGGCAGGTAGCCGAAGACGATGCCGATGACGTTCGAACTGGCAAAGGCGGCGAGGATCGTCGCGGGGGAGTAGACGAAGCTGAAACTCGGCTGGATCAGCGAGATCACCGGGCCGGCGGCCATGGCGATCATCACCCCGATCATTCCGCCCAGCAGGCAGACCAGCACCGCCTCGATCAGGAACTGCACGAGGATGTCGGCCTGCCGCGCGCCAACCGCCATGCGCACGCCGATCTCGGCGACGCGTTCCGAGACCGAGACCAGCATGATGTTCATCACGCCGATGCCGCCGACCACCAGCGAGATCACCGCGATGGCGGCGATCAGGAAGGTCATGGTCTCGGCGGTGCTGGTGATGGTCTCGCGGATGTCGTCGGTGTTCATGATGTGGAAGTCGACGGTGCCGTGGCGCCGGGTCAGCAGCTTTTCGACGGCCACCTGTGCGGCGTCGGTATCGACGTCGTCGGCCACCCTCACCGTGATCGACCGTAGCGAGTTGGAGCCGGTAAAGCGCGCCTGCACGGTAGTATAGGGCACGTAGAGCTGCAGGTTGCTGGACGAGCCGAAGCCGCTGGTCTGGGCCTGCGCCACGCCGACGACCTTGAGCGCGACGTCGCCAAGGATGATGACCTCGCCGACCGGGTCCACGTGGAGCGGGGTGAACAGCGCATCGCGGGTGTTCTCGTCGATCACCACCTCCTGCGCGTAGTCGCGCACCGCCCGTTCGCCAAAGAACTGCCCTGCGCTGAGCTTGGTGCCCTTGACGTCGAAGTAGCCCGCGCCGACGCCGTTGATCAGCGCGTTGCCTTCCTTGTTGGCAAAGCGCGCGACGCCGGAGGTCGATACTGTCGGGGTCACCGCGGCAACGTAGGGAAGGGCCGAGAGCGCATCGGAATCTCCGACGGTCAGTGTCGTGATCCGGGACGAGCGGGTGTCGCCGAACCCCTTGCCCGCGAAGATCTCCAGCGTGTTGGTCCCAAGGCTCGAGATATTGGCCAGCACCATCTGCCGCGACCCGGCGCCAAGCGCCACGACGCAGACCACCGAGGCGATGCCGATGATGATGCCCAGCATGGTCAGCAGGGTCCGAAGCCGGTGTGCGTTCATGGCCCGCAGCGCCATGAGGAACGCCTCGCGCAGGCGTTCGCCGATCCCGCCGAGCCGCGCGGGGCCATCCGTCTCGGGCTCCCGTTCCGCCGAAACATCCCCGGGCCGACCGAGGGGGCGGAATTCGGGGTTGTGCCCGTCGCTGACAATGCGGCCATCGCTGATCTCGATGATCCGCTGGGCCTGCCGGGCGATGTCCATGTCGTGGGTGACGATCAGGATGGTCCGGCCTTCGCCGTGCAACTCGCGCAGGATGCGCAGCACTTCCTCGCCGCTGTGGCTGTCGAGGGCGCCGGTGGGCTCGTCCGCGAGGATCACGTCGCCGTCGTTCATCAGCGCGCGCGCGATGGAAACCCGCTGCTGCTGGCCGCCCGAAAGCTGTCCGGGGCGGTGGTGGGTCCGCTCGCTCATCCCGAGGCGGTCGAGCAGCATCTTGGCGCGGGCGCGCCGGTCGTCGATATCGGTGCCTGCGTAGATCGCCGGAACCTCGACGTTGCCGAGCGCGCTCAGTTCGTCGAGCAGGTGATAGCGCTGGAAGATGAAACCGAAGTGGTCGCGACGCACCGCCGCCAGTTCGTCCGCGTCCAGTTGAGAGACGTCCTGCCCGAACAGGCGGTAGGTGCCCGCGCTCGGGCTGTCGAGACAGCCGATCAGGCTCATCAGCGTCGATTTTCCCGAGCCGGACGCGCCGACGATGGCCACCATTTCGCCCGCGCGAATGGTCAGGTCCACATCGTTCAGCACCCAGTTCTCGGCCTCTCCGGCGGGGTAGAGCTTGCCCAGCCCGGAGAATTCGATCACGGCCTCGCCGGTCGTCTCCAGCGGCAGATCCCTTGCCGGTGTCGCGCGGACGTTCATGTGCTCACCTCCGGCCCATCGGCGGGCCGCCGAAGCCGCCCATGCCGCGCGGCGTGCCCGAGGTTGTGGCCTCGCCCGACTGGCCGAGCACGACGGTGTCGCCCTCTTGGAGCCCCTCGGTCACCTCGGCGTTGGTGCCGTTGTCCAATCCGATGGTGACCTTGCGCACCTCGGGCTGGCCGAGGGCGTTCAGGACCGTGACGTTGGAGCGCTCGCCCTGTCCCGAGACGGCGGAGGAGGGCACGGTCAGCACGTCGCGGGATTCGCCCGTGACGATGTGCACCTCGGCGGTCATGTAGGTCAGCAGGCGGCCATCGGGGTTGGGCACGTCGAAGGTGCCGACATAGTAGATCGCCTCGTCGCTGGAACTGCTGCTGGAGGAACTGGAGGAGGCGAGGCTGCTGTCGCTGGTCACGTCCTCGGGGGCGGGTTCGATGGCCTTGACCTGCGCGCGGTAGCGGGTCTTGCGGTCCCCGAGGATGGTGAACCACGCCTCCTGGCCCGGGTAGACGCTGACCACGTCGGTTTCGGCGATATCGGCGCGAACGGTCATGGTGTCGAGCTGCGCGACGATCACGATGGTCGGGGCGGACTGGCTGGCGTTCACAGTCTGCCCTTCCTGCGTGACGATCGAGATGATCGTGCCGTCGATGGGCGAGGTGATACGGGTGTAATCGAGGTTGGCCTGCGCCGTGCTGACCGTCACCTCGGCCTGGGTGATCTGCGCCTTGAGCGCCTCCATCTGGGCGGTGGTGGTGGCCAGCTGCATCTCGGCCTCGTCGAGGTCGGCCTCGGATATGCCGGCACCGCGCAGGCCCTGCGCCCGGTCGACGACCTTCTGGTAATAGACCTGATTGGCCTGCTTTTCCTGCAGTTGCGCGCGGATGTCCTGCAGCGAGGCCTCGGCGCTTCTGAGATCGTTTTCCTGTGTCACCGAGTCGATCTCGGCCACGACGTCGCCCGCGCTGACATGATCGCCGAGCGCGACCTTGAGCGACTCGACCTGGCCCGAGACCTGCGCGCCGACCGCGACCCAGCGGCTGGGTTTGAGCGTGCCGGTGGCCAGAACCGTGGTCTGCACGTCGCCGCGGCTGACCGATGTGGTCAGGTAGCGGGCGGTCGCCGCTTCGGTCGGGCTGAACCAGTACCACGCGCCCAATCCGCAGAGCGCGATCAGGACGATCCCCCAGGCAAGCGTGGAGCGGAACCGCTTGCGCGGCCGGGAGGGCGAGGTCTTGGTCATCTGTCGAAACCTGAATTGCGGTCGTTCTGGTCTTGGTGTCGTGCGGCGCGCCCGGTGGAAGGACGGTTGCCGCAGAGGTGCTCAACAGATGTAACGCGCGGGGAGGGAGTTTCCGTCGCCATCCGCGTTGCGGGCTCCGGGCGGGGCGGATGAACGAGAAAGGGCCGGCGAACCGGCCCTTTCCACTGGTGCTTTGACTTGCCCGCCTCAGTGCGTGGCGGAGGCCTTCCTGACGGCGGCGACGTCGGCTGCAGTGACCGCGCCCGCGTCATTGCCCCAGGCGGTGCGCACGAAGGTGGCGAGTTCCGCGACCTCGCTGTCCGACAGCCGCTTGCCATACCCCTGCATCCGCAGGACCATCGGGCGCTTGGCGGAGGAGGGCACCTCGGCGCCGTTCAGGATCACCGAGATCAGCGGCGTGGTTTCCGAGCCGGTCACCAGCGAGTTGCCTGCGAGTTCGGGGAAGATCTCTGGCGCGCCCTTGCCGGTCACGAAGTGGCAGCCCGAGCAGTTGTCGAGGTAGAGACGCGCGCCGAGCGGCATCTCGGGGCTGGCCTCGGTCAGCATCGCGGTGGTGTCCGCACCTGCCGCGTCGGCCTCGGCTGGGGGCAGCGCCGTCGGACCTGCGGCCGCCAGCGTCTGTGGCACCTCACCCGCATCCCCGTCGATGCCCTTGAGGAAGGCCGCGATGGCGATGTTGTCCGCGTCGGTCAGGTGTTGCAGCGAGTGTTCGACCACGAGGCCCATTTCGCCGTTGGCGGTCGAGTGGCTGTTGCGGCCGGTGGCAAGGTAGGTCGCTAGATCACCGGTGCTCCATTTGCCGATCTCCGAAGCCGATCCGCGCAGCGCCGGGGCGTTCCAGCCGCCAACCACGCCACCTGCAAGGAAGTGGTCGTCGGCCACGGTCACACCGTCCTGCGCCATGAAGGGGCTGCGCGGGCTGTGGCAGGCCGCGCAGTGGCCGGGACCTTCGACCAGGTACTGCCCGCGATCCGAGATCTCGGAGCTGTCCGCCGGGGTGAAGCCGGGCGCGTGGGTCAGCGCGAGCCAGTTCCACGCGCGGATGCCGAAGCGCATGTTGAACGGGAAGTCGAGGCTGGTCTCCTGAACGGCGTTCTTCACCGCCGGAACCTCGGCCATCATGTAGTCGTAGAGGGCGCGAATGTCCTCTTCCTTCATCAGGCGGTAGTTCTCGTAGGGCATGGCCGGGTAGAGGTGCCGACCGCCGGGGGCGAGCCCGTCGACCAGCGCGGCGCGAAAGTCGTCATAGGACCAGTTGCCGATCCCGGTCTCGGGGTCGGGGGTGATGTTGGTGGACCAGATGGTGCCCATCGGGCTTTCGATCGGTCGCCCGCCCGCGAGCGGCGCGCCGCCATCCGCCGTATGACAGGCGACGCAGTCGGAGGCGTTCAGGACATATTCGCCCTGGCCCGGCTGCGGCTGCCAGTCGGCGGCAAGCTGCTCGGTCGGTGCGCTGCGCTGCACCGGGACGAGGATGAAGGCGAGGAGGGCGACGACGCCCAGAACCACCAGGGTGGCGATCACTTTGAGAAAGGTTTTCATCGTCGATCTCCTCAGACCAGCGGCCGCGGGTTGGACAGGTACTGGGTCCGGATCGCGTGGACCGTGTGATAGGCGAGGCCGCCCACCATGCCGGTCGGGTTGTACTGGGTGTTCTGCACGAAGTTCCCCGCGCCCATGGCAAAGACGTTGTGCGCCTTCCAGGTCTGGCTGAACTTGTTCACCGCGCCCTCGGCCGGGGTCTCCGACATGATGTGGCCGCCGGTGTTGTGCGTGGTCTGATAGGGACGCACGTCATACTGCGCGCCGACATCCTTGAAGCCCGACTGCATCGAGGTCGGGTTCATGGAGGCCGCGAGCGGTTCCATCTGCGACTTCATGTACTGGTTCATCCGCAGGTCGTTGTCCTGCCAGTTGAACGTCATCCGCATCAGCGGACGGCCATGCCGGTCGGTGTAGGTCGGATCAAGGTCGAGGTGGTTGTTGGCGTAGGACATGTGCGACCCGTGCGAGCCGATCGACATGGCGTGGCCGTACCACTTGCCGATGCCTTCCTTCCAGCCGGCGCCCCAGCCCGGCGTGCCCTTGGGCAGCGGCATGCTGCGGATCGGCTGGCCGTTGAAGGTGCCCGAACGCCAGTAGGAGCCGCCGATGAAGCCGAGGGCGCCGAAGTCGTTCTGGTTTACCGAGAAGTCGTCGATGCAGACGCCGTTGGCGCCGTGGCCGACGAAGGGGTTGAAGTTGTCGTCCTCGAAGAACAGCGTGACGCCGCCGTTCATCTGGTAGGCGTAGTTCTTGCCCAGCGTGCCTTCGCCCGTCAGCGGGTCGTAGGCTTCGCCGAGGCCCGAGAGCAGCATCAGGTGGACGTTGTTCAGCTGGTAGGACGACAGGATCACTATGTCGGCGGGCTGGAAGACTTCCTCGCCGGCCTTCTCGTCCCAGTAGGTGACGCCCGTCGCGGTCTTGCCATCGGCGGCAAGCTCGACACGCAGCACCTCGGACTCGGTGCGGTACTCGAAGTTCGGCATCCGCTTGAGCGCATCGAGGATGGCGGTCTGCGGCGAGGACTTGGAGTACTGGTAGCAGCCGAAGCGCTCGCAGAAGCCGCAGAAGTTGCAGGGGCCCATCTGCATCCCGTAGGGGTTCACATAGGCCGTGGAGGCGATCCCGGCGGGGGCGTGGAACGGGTGCAGGCCCGCCGCCGTGCAGGCCTCCTGAAACTTGGTGCTGTCCCATGTCGTGGGCAGCGGCGGCATCGGGTAGTCTTCCGAGCGCCAGCCTTCGAAGGGGTTGCCGCCCTCCTGGATCACGCCGTTCAGGTTACCGGCCTTGCCGGAGATCCCTGCGACCTTCTCGAACCGGGTGTAGAAGGGCTCCATCTCGTCATAGGTGACGGGATAGTCGAGCAGGTTCATGCCTTCGGGGATGATCTGCTCGCCCCAGTTCTCGCGGACGTGCGAGCGCAGGCGCAGTTCCTCGGGCTGCGGACGCCAGTTCAGGCCGTTCCAGTGGGTCCCGGCACCGCCGACGCCGTTGCCGGGCAGGAAGGAGCCGAGCGAGCGGTAGGGCAGCGCGGTCTCGTCCCCCGAGCGGCGCACCGTGACGGTCTGGTGCGACGGCTTCTGCATCATCTTGAGACGGACGCCGTACTTCAGTTCGTCGATCTGCTGCGGATACTCGAAGTTCGGGACGGTGTTCTGGTCGTGGCCGCGTTCGAGCGCGAGGATGTCGAGGCCCTCCTGCGCCAGCTCGATCCCTGCGATCGAACCGGTCCAGCCGAGGCCGACGATGACCACGTCGCGTTTCTTGTCCTGACGTGCCATGGTTATGCCCTTTCACCGCTGATCGAGACGGGCCCGAGCGGATACTTGATGTTGTGGCGTTCCGGCCATTCGCGGAACGCGGCGCGCGCGCCGGGGAAGCCGATGTAGACCCAGGACTGCATGCCGTGGTTGCCGCCGTACTGCGGGTCGGCGAAATAGCCTTCCTTGGTGTTGGCGAGCAGGATGGTGAAGAAGTCGCGCAGTTCCGGGGCAAGCACGGCCTGGCCCTTTTGAAGCGCGGTCAGCGCCTCGTCCTGCTGGGCGGTGTCGAGGTCGGCGAAGGACTTGGAATAGGTCGTTTCGCACCAGCTGTTGAAGGTGGGGATGGCCTGACGGTAGACCTCGGCGGGATTCAGGGGCGTCTGCCAGCCGCGTGCGGGCTCTGCCGTGGGATCGTGCGGGCCTTCCATGTACCAGTCGTCCGCCGTGCCGTAGTCGCCTGCAAGCTGCAGGTCGATGAAGACGGGCACGCGGGCCTCGATGGCGCCGGGGCCGTCGCCCTCGGAGGGGATCAGCCGCGCGGTGGCGGCCATGATGAAGGCCCATTCCTCGGCATTGAGGTACTGGCGTTCGTACTGGTCGAGCGGAACGGGAGGCGTCTTTTCCTCGGCGGAAGCGGAGGCGGCCAGCCCGCTGAGGGCGACGCCAGCGGCGGAGGCTTTCAGAAAGCTCCGGCGGCTGGGATAGCCTGGAAGATCGGTCATTTTTCGGTGTCCTGCCGGTGTGGGTGGGAGCAAATGGCTCTCGCAAAACGAGAGCGACATAGTGTCGCCCTACGCTGGGTCACCTAGGGGCGCAACGGGGCCAGCCCACCCGGCATGGCAGCTATGATCTGCGCTCACGGCTCGCTCGCCGGGGCTCACGAAAACGTGAGTGGGCCGAGTCGCGCGCCGAAAACCTCGGGAAACCGAGGGGTTTTCGGGGCCGGAATACATGACCTCGGCATGTAAATTCGGGCTGTCGCGGGCTGGTTTGCACAGTCGGTGTGCATGGATGCACCGGCAACCGCAGGGTCGCCGGGTGCCGCTAGGCGAGCCCCAGAACCCGGGTGACCACCGCGTCGTGGTCGGACAGGGGGCGACCGTTGCCGTCCAGTGAGGAGCGTATCGCGGTCTCCCCGATCCGGAGGCCACGCGCGAGGAACCAGTCCAGTTTCATCGCGCGTTCCGGCCAGCGGGTGATCAGGCTGGGCCGCGTGGTCTGTTGGTCATCGGGGCCGCCATGGATCGAGTAGCCAGCCGCGCGGGCCGCGTCGAAGAGCCCTTCGGCACGCCAGTCCCCGTTGTTGTGGTTGCCGGTGTTGAGGTCGCCGCCGATCAGCACGGGCATCCCGGGAAAGGCCGCATCCAGCTCTGCGATCAGGCCGCGCACCTGCCGTTCGCGGTGTTCCGGACCGCAGGCGCTCTCAAGGTGGGTCGAGACCGCGATCATCGGCCCCGCCACGGTCTCGAGCCGTGCGCCGACGGCGATCCGCTCGCCCAGCCGGGGCTGTTCGGCGTCCGAGAACCACTGCCGCTGGCCCCAGAGCCTGAGGGCGAAGGGGGCGATCAGCGCGCTCCGCGCCATCAACCCGTTGCCGTGGTAGCCGCGCGCGTTGAAGTCGGCGGTGCAGAATTCATGCTCGATCGGCGAACCGAGCCCCAGTTCGAGGAACTCGACCGCATAGGCGTAGCCCATGCCCAGATGCCCGGCCATGTCGCGGGTCGTGTTGCGCTGGGCGGTGCGGGCCATGCCGTTGTCCATCTCGGACACCAGCACCACGTCGCAATACGCGACCTTCTGTGCCGAATCCTCGGGAAACAGGCAGCGTTCGAGGTTCCACGCCCCGACCGTGATCGGGAAGGGCAGCGGCGCTGGACACGCCGCGCCCCCGGTCTCGACCAGGTTCATGCCGGGAACCGTCGCCATATGCGCGTCGTGCACCGCGATCTCGCGCGGAAGGTGGTGCAGGGCGAGGTCCGCTTCGGTCGGGACCGGGAGGTCCCCAACGGTTTCGGTGATCATTGCGCGGGGACGGCTTCGGCCTGAATACGGGTATCCATGCGGCGGCCGGTGCTGGTTTCGAACAGGTGCAGCTTTGCCGGATCGACAAGGACATGCACCGTCTCGGCCAGCGCGGCACCGCCATTGTCCACCACGGCGACGGGCTGGTCGCCGATGGCGCCATGCACGATGCGGTGCGCGCCCAGTTCCTCGACATAGTCCACCCGCATAGGGACGCCGGTGCTGGTGATGCGCAGATCCTCGGCCCGCAGGCCCAGCGTCACCGGGCCGGGCGCATTGCCGACCGGGGCCAGCGCGTGCCCGTCCACCATCACCTGTCCGTTCTCGAACCGGGCGTCCAGCAGGCTCATCGCGGGCGAGCCGATGAAGGCGGCGACGAAGGTCGAGGCGGGCTTGCGGTAGACCTCCAGCGGCGCGCCGATCTGCTCGACCCGGCCGCCGTTCAGCACCACGAGCCGGTCGGCGAGCGTCATCGCCTCCAGCTGGTCGTGGGTGACATAGAGCGAGGTGGTGCCGAGCCGCTTCTGCAGCCTGCGGATCTCCATCCGCATCGTCACCCGCAGCTTGGCGTCGAGGTTCGACAGCGGCTCGTCGAACAGGAAGGCCGCAGGCTGGCGCACGATGGCGCGGCCCATCGCGACCCGCTGCCGCTGTCCACCCGAAAGGGCGCGCGGCTTGCGGTCGAGGTAGGGCCCGAGTTCGAGCATCCGCGCCGCCTCGGCCACGCGGGCCTCGATCTCGGCCTTGGGCGTCTTCCGGTTCTTCAGCCCGTAGGCCATGTTGTCGCGCACGCTCATGTGCGGGTAGAGCGCGTAGTTCTGGAACACCATGGCGATGTCGCGCTCGGCCGGGTCCAGCTGGTTCACCACCCGGTCGCCGATCCTGATCTCGCCGTCGGTCACCGTCTCCAGCCCCGCCACCATCCGCAGCAGGGTGGACTTGCCACAGCCCGAGGGGCCGACCAGCACGATGAATTCGCCATCGGCGATCTCGATGTCGACGCCCGCGACGGCGGCCTGGTTGCTGCCGCCATAGGTCTTGCCGACGTTCTTCAGAGAAAGATGTGCCATTACTTGTCGCTTTCCGTCAGGCCCTTGATGAACATGCGCTGGAAGATCACCACCACCGCAACGGGGGGGACCATGGCCAGCACGGCGAGGGCAAAGGCTTCGTTGTAGTCGGGGATCTGGCTGCCGACCCAGACCTGCAGGATCGACTTGATCCCGCGCATCAGGGTGTAGAAGGACTCGTCCGTCGTCATCAGCAGCGGCCAGAGGTACTGGTTCCAGCCGTAGATGAACATGATGATGAAGATCGCGGCCATCATGGTCTTGGAGAGCGGCACCAGCACGTCGATGAAGAACTTGATCGGCCCGGCGCCATCGATCCGCGCGGCCTCGAGCAGTTCGTCCGGCACCGACTTGAAGAACTGCCGGAAGAAGAAGGTGCCGGTGGCCGAGGCCAGCAGCGGCACGATCAGGCCGGTGTAGGTGTTCAGCAGCCCCAGCGTCGACATGACCTGATAGGAGGGCATGATCCGCACTTCCAGCGGCAGCAGCAGCGTGGCGAAGATCATCCAGAACAGCAGCGTGGCAAAGCGGAAGCGGAAGTAGACCAGCGCATAGGCCGCCATCATTGACAGCGCGATCTTTCCGATGGCGAACCCGAGGCCCATGATGAGCGAGTTGGTCAGCATCAGCAGCCCGGTCACGTCGCCGGTAAAGCCGCCGCGATGGGTCAGCACCTTGGCATAGGTCGCCGCCCCGTCCGAGCCGGGGGTGATGTAGAGCCCGCCCGAATGGATCTCGACCGCGCCGTGGGTCGAGGACATCAGCGTCATCAGGACCGGCACGAAGAGGAACAGCACGCCGAGGATCAGGATCAGGTGGTCGAGGGGTTTGATCTTTTGCATGGTCCTACCCGTAATGCACGCGGCGTTCGAGGAAGCGGAACTGCAGCACCGTCAGCAGCGCCACCACCACCATCAGGATCACGGACTGGGCCGACGATCCGCCGATATCATTGCCTTTGAACCCGTCGAGATAGACCTTGTAGACCAGCGTCATCGGGTTGTTCGCGGGCTTGTCCTTCACGATCACGTCGATGATCGGGAAGGTGTCGAACATGGTGTAGGTGATGTTGATGATCAGCAGGAAAAAGGCGGTCGGCGCCAGCAGGGGCAGGGTCACGTCCTTGAACCGCCGCCAGCCGGATTTCGTGTCGATCAGCGCGGCTTCGCGCACCGAGACGGGGACCGATTGCAGGCCCGACAGGAAGAAGATGAAGTTGTAGGGGATCTGTTTCCAGACCGAGATGGTGATCAGCGCGATGGCGGTATCCCAGTAGTTGATACCGACCTTCAGCTCGTATCCGAACCAACCGGCGATCTGGGTGAAGGGCCCCATGTGCATATCGAAGAACATCATGCCGATCAGCCCGGCGACCGGCGGGGCGATGGCGTAGACCGAGATCAGCAGCGTCTTGTAGGTCTCGGCGCCACGGATCACCTTGTCGGCCTTGACCGCCAGAAGCAGCCCGAGGCCGAGGGCCAGCGCCGTCACGGTGATGCAGAAGAAGGCGGTGAAGGCAGCTGTGCTCATGTACTCCGAGCTGTTCAGCGCGTCCTGGTAGTTTTCCAGCCCTACAAAGGTCGAGCCGAAGCCGAAGGGGTCCTCGATGTAGAAGGACGAGGTCACCGCCTGGACCGAGGGCCAGTAGAAGAAGATCACCACCACCGCCATCTGCGGCAGGATGAAGAGCCAGGGCGTCAGCGGCCGGTCGAACTGGACCCGCTTGACCGGGTTGGCGGTTTCACCGCTCCACCATTCGCGGAAACGGGCGAGCAGGGTGCGCTCGGTTTCTATGATCCGGAGGGGTGTGTCGGTCACCAGTCTGGTCCTGTGGCAGAGGGGGCGCGGGAGGCGTGGGGCCTGTCCCGCCAAGTGCGACGGGGTTCCGGGCGCGAACCCGGAACCCCGCCAGAGGCTTGTCGAGCGATCAGCTCGCGGTCTTGGCGAAACGGGCCAGCAGCGCGTTGCCTTCTTCCTGGATGGTGTCGAACGCCTTCTGGACGTCGGTCTCACCCGAGAAGATGCGGTTGAACTCGCGTTCCATGACCGAGCGGATCTGCGGGTAGAAGCCCATGCGGTAGCCCTTGGACCACTCGCCGCCGTCCAGCATCAGCTGCTGGATGCCAACCTCGGCCACCGGCTTCTCGTCGTAGTAGCCCTGGCTCTTGGCCAGTTCATAGGCGGCTTCGGTGATCGGCACGTAACCGGTGTTCTTGTGGTAGTAGACCTGCGTTTCCGGCGAGGTCAGGAAGGTGAAGAACGACGCGGTGCAGGCGTTCTCGGCGTCCGATTTGCCCGCCATCGCGAACAGGGCGGCGCCGCCGATGAAGCTCTGGGTGCCAGCGCCCTCGATCGAACCCCAGTAGGGCATGTAGGTTGCCGAGAAGTCAAAACCGGCCGACTTCTGCAGGCCGCCGAAGGAACCCGAGGAGCCGATCCACATGGCGGCCTTGCCTTCTTCGAAGGGTTTCAGGTTGTCGGCCCAGCCAGCGCCGTAGAAGCCGTAGAGGCCGTCATCGGCCCATGCCTTCAGCTTCTCGAACATCATCACCTGGTTCTCGTCGTTGACGATGAGCTCGGTGCCCTGAACGGCGTCGTAGCCGTTGTTGTTGGTGGCGAACTGCTGGTTGTTCCGCGACTTGAAGTTCTCGACCATCATCCAGGTCAGCTGCGAGGCTGTCATCGGGATGTACCCGGCTTCCTTCAGCTTCGGCGCGATGGCTTCGAAGTCCTCCCAGGTCTTGGGCGCTTCGACACCGGCCTTTTCGAGGGCTTCGGTGTTGAAATAGAGGATCGGGGCCGAGGAGTTGAACGGCATGCCGATGAACTTGCCGTCGCTGTCGGCGTAGAAGTTACGCACACCGGCGATGAAATCGTCGCGGTTGAAGGCCTCACCGGCGCCGGTGATCAGGTCTTCGGCGGGGATGGTCGCGCCCTTGGCGGCGATGATGGTGGCTGCGCCGGCATCGAACACCTGAAGGATGTTCGGCTGTTCGCCCGAGCGGAAGGCGGCGATGCCGGAGGACAGGGCTTCCTCATAGGTGCCCTTGGAGATCGGCGTCAGGCTGCAGGCGCTCTGAGCTTCGTTGAACTGCTGCGAAATCTCGTTGATGACTTCGCCGTTGCGGCCGCCCATGCCGTGCCACCAGGTGATGTCGGTGGCCAGCGCGGTGGTCGCGGTCAGCGCGAATGCGATGGTCGTCGTCGCGGTCTTGAACATGTCCCTCATCCTCTCAGGAGTTCATTTCGGCGCGACCGCTACGCGCGCGGTGTGACAGTTAAGCTGCGCTTTTGTGACGGTTTCGTAATGCCGGTCACTTGCCTTGGAATTGGCGTGGGCAGGCGGTGCTCCCGCCCACGCGTTCGGCAGAAAACGCTCAGAAATCACCCGGGGCGCATTGCAGGCAGGTCAGCCCGGCCTCGCGCCAGAAGGCCACCACCGAGCTGCGGTCATCGACGACAAGCCAGGGCCGGAAACCGTCGGCGCGGATGCGTTCCAGCGCCGCGCGCTTGACGTCCGGGTCCGAGGCGAGGTCTTCGTCGGTGGCCCTGAGATAGAGCGCGTCATGGTCGATGCCCGCAGCCTCCAGCCAGGCCGAGGTGCGGTCGCGCCAGCCCTCGGGACGCCCCGAGCAGAGCACGATGGCCTCGCCCTGCGCCTTCAGCCGCGCGGCCAGCCGGGCCACCGGCTCGATGACCGGAGCCTCGGTCATCTCGACGTGGAAGGCCTCCCAGTGCTTGGTCTCGCCGTGCACGAGGTGCCCGAGGCGCGGCGCGTCGAATTCCGCCAGCGTTCCGTCGATGTCGAAGATCACGCAGTCCATTGCTGCTCCTTTTCCAGTTGGCTCTCGCGCCAGCCGCTGCCGGTCGGCGCAAAGAGCAGGGGGGTGGTGTTGGCCGGTGAGGGGCCGTCGTCGCGCCCGCCGGTCACGACCCGCGCCGCGCGGATCACGCCGGAATGGGCAACGATGACGGGCAGGGCTGCGCCCGCGTCCTCGATGGCTCTCGCGAGGGCGCGCTCGACCCGTGCGATCATGTCGGACCAGCCTTCGCCGCCCTCGGGCGTCTGGTGCCGGGGCGGGGCCACGGCGACAGGCTGGCCCTCGAAGCGGCCCCAGTCCCTTTCGCGGAACCCCTCGATCGGGGCTGCCCTGCGCGAGGGAAAGGCCAGCGCGGCGGTTTCGCGTGCGCGGTGCTGGGGGCTGGAGAAGATGGCGATGGGCTCCGGCCAGTCCCATGACGCCAGGGCGCGGGCGGCTGCGCGTCCCGCCTCGGTCAGCTGCGCCTCGGTTCGTCCGGCGATGATCCCGTCGAGGTTGGCGTCGGTCTGCCCGTGCCGGATCAGCACGAAGGGTCTGGAGGGCAGGATCACAGGATGCACCTCTCGTGCAGGACCAGTTCCGCCCCGAACCGGGGCTCGATCAGGTAGCTTTCCGGCTGGCTGCAGAACAGCGGCGCATAGCGGCGCGCGCCGAGGCGGCGCACCATGCCGATCTGGTCAGAAAGCGGCGGGTGCACGTTCCAGCGCAGGAAGCGCCCGCCCTGTTCAGCGATGACGCGGGCATGGGCGGTCATGTGGCCGGTGAAGAAGACCACCGCGTCCTTGCCCAACCTGCCGTTGTCGCGCCAGTCCTGCACCAGCTTCCACGACATGCCCGCATCGGCGTTGGGGGTATCGCAGACAAGGAACTGCGCGCCGGGATCGAAGGGCTGTTCCAGCAGGGGCGCGAGCAGCCGGGCATCGCCGGCAAGGCTGCCGGTGGTGAGCGCGTGGGCAACGGCATAGCGGCAGGTCTCGTCGAGACTGACATCGCCCCAGCCCATCAGGTGCAGGGCGAGTTCGCCCGCGCGGCCCGAGGGCGGCACCGGGAACAGCAGTTGCCGCCCCTCGCATTGCGCCAGCGCAAGGTCGAGGTCGTCGCGGCGCCGTGCCTGCCGGATATCGTCGAGGTGATAGGAGGCGTCGATCAGGGCCAGCGCGGCGGGCGGGGGCGGGTCGAAGGCGAACCAGCGGCTTTCTTCGGACCAGTCGCCCGAGAAGAACAGCCCCTCGCCAAGCGCGAGGTGGAACCAGACCCCGCCAAGGGCATGGCCGTTGCGCCCGGTGGTGACGGTGACGCCCTCCACGACGGTTTCACCCTGCTCGGGCATCAGGTGCAGCAGGGCCCCCGGCGGCAGGGCGCGCGCGGTCTGCGCTGTGCAGTGCACGGGCAGGCCTGCCGCGATGACATGCGCCGCCCCGCCGATGTGGTCAACGTGGTCGTGACTGATGAACACCCGGTCGGCCCCGTCGAGCCATGTCGGGTCGAAGGGCGAGGTCGCCTCGGGGCCGACGCCGACATCGAGGATCCAGAGCTCGCGCCCGGTCCAGACGCGGATGCAGGCCGGACCCTTTTCGCCAAGGCCCGAGAGCACCTCGGCCCAGGGCACGTCGGTCCGGTGGAGGGAGGAGGGCGGTCGGCTCATTCCGCGCTCACGCATGGCTCATCGTCCGGGCCATCAGCACCTCGGCCTCGGGGTCGCGAAAGGCCCAGGGCTCGCGGATCGTTACCCCGAGGGTTTCGCCGGGAGTGGCGCGCTGTCCGGAGAAGGCCACGAGGGTCTCACCCTCGGCCTCCAGCGCCAGCCGGAACCGGCCGCCGAGGTAGGTGCAGCCGGTCACCCGCGCGCGCAGGGGGGCGTCGTCGGAGAGGGTGATGTTCTCGGGGCGGATGCTGACATGGCTCACGTCGTTGCGACGCCCGCGCGCGGTCAGGTCCTGGCCAAGGACCCGGACGCGCGGCCCGTGCCCCTCGGACGGCGCGACAAGCTGGGCCGAGACCACGGCGCCGTCCCCGACAAAACCGGCGACGAAACAGTCCGCAGGTTCGCGATAGAGCACCTCCGGCGCCGCGAACTGGCGGATCCGCCCGGATTCCATCACCGCGACGCGGTCGGCGAGGGCAAGCGCCTCGCCCTGATCGTGGGTCACGTAGAGCATGGTTGCCCCGGTCCGGCGATGGAACATCGAGAACACGTCCTGCATCGACGCCCTGAGCGCGAGATCGAGGTTCGCCAGCGGCTCGTCCAGCAGCACCGCGCGGGGTTCGAAGACGAGGCAGCGGGCAAGGGCGACCCGCTGGCGCTGGCCGCCGGACAGCTGCGCGGGCATCCGGTCCGCGAAGTCCCGCAGCCCGGTGAGGTCGAGCGCCTCGGCGACCCGGCGGTCGCGTTCGCCCTTGGGCAGGCGGCGCACTTCGAGCGGATAGGCGACGTTGCCGTAGACGGTCTTGTGGGGCCAGAGGGCGTAGGACTGGAACACGATCCCGATGTTGCGGTCCTCGGGCGGAACGAAGCGGCCCGGCCTGGCGACGACATCGCCGCCAACGCGGATCTCTCCCTCGGTGGGCTGGTCGAACCCGGCGGCCAGCCGCAGCAGCGTGGTCTTGCCGCAGCCCGAGGGGCCCAGCAGCGCCACGAATTCGCCGGCCTCGATGCGCGCGTCGATCCCGTCGAGGGCAGGCGCGCCGTCAAAGCGCTTGGTCAGGTTGGAAAAGGTCAGCTCTGCCACGGGATCACTCCATTCGGGAAACGCCGGGCGCCGGCCTGAACCGCGCCCATCAGCAGGACGATGAGAAGTACGATGGACATGGCCAGGGCCGAGGCCATGACCGTCTCGCCGCTGTCTTCGAGGTTGTAGATCACCACGCCCAGCGTCTCGGTCCCGGAGGACCAGAGCAGCGCCGACACCGTGAGTTCGTTCACCGCCGTGAGGAAGACGAGGATGGTGCCCGCCGCCGCCGAGGGCGCGGCAAGCGGCAGGACGATGGTGCGCAGCCGGTACCCGAGACGGGCGCCGACGCTCGCCGCCGCCTCCTCCATCGCCGGGTCAAGCTGCGAGATGCTGGCCTGGATCGGGCGCAGCATCACCACGAAGAACCGGGCGAGATAGGCCATTAGGATGATCCAGATGGTGCCGTAGAGGGTCAGGTCGGTGAAGGGCAGGTTGATGAAGGTGAGGATGCAGGCGATCGACAGCACCACGCCGGGCAGGGCGTAGGGCAGGTCGATCAGGGCGTCGAGCGTCCGGGTGACCCGGCTCGCGCGGCGCTCCATCAGCCAGGCCAGCGGGATGCTGATCGCCATCAGCACCACCGCCGCCGTCACGGCAAGGAACAGCGAGTTGACATAGGCGCGCCGGGTGACCGGCTGGACCAGCAGCACCTCTTTCCATGCCTTGAGCGTTGCCGTCTCCGCCGAGAGCGGCACCCCGTATGCGGGGATCAGCGACGTGGCGAGCATGGCAAGCAGTGGCAGCGCGAGGATGGCGAAGATGAAGACCCAGAGCCCGGTTTCGACGGGCAGGCGAGACTTGCCCAGCGAGAGCGAGAGCGGCGTGCCGGAGAGGCCGACCAGCCCGAAGCGCTGGCGCGCCAGCACGAAACGGGCCAGCAGGACACCCGTGATCGCGACGGCCCCGATCAGCAATGCCAGCACGGCAACCTCGGGCAGGACACTCGGGCCCATGCCGACGAGGCGCTGATAGATCAGCGTCGGGAGGGTGGAGTACCCGGCCGGGATGCCGAGCATCGCGGGAATGCCGAAGTTGCCGAGCGCGGTGACGAAGGCCATCGCGCCGCCCGCGATCAGCGCGGGCATCGACAGCGGCAGGACGGTCTGCGCCCAGACCCGCAGCGCCCCGGCGCCCGACATGCGGGCGGCCTCGACAAGGTCCGCGGGGATCATGCGGAGACCGGCGCGCAGGGTGAGAAAGACGATGGAAGCGTGCTGGATGCCCAGCAGCAGGACGATCCCGCCCGGGGAATGCAGCGGCTGCGGGCTGCCCAGCGGCGGCGCCATCCCTAGGGTCTTGAGCAGAACCGAGGAGGGGCCGGTGACCTGCATCCACGCCAGCGCGGTGATCTGCGGCGGGATCATCATCGGGATCATCAGGCAGAAGACCAGCGCGCCCTTGGCGCGGATATCGGTCAGCGCGACCAGAAAGGCAAAGCTGGCGCCGATCAGGATGGACAGAACCGTGCCGCCCCCGGCGGTTGCCAGCGAGTGGAGCAGCGCCGTGCGGGTGGTGTCCCGCGTCAGCACCGTACTCAGGTGATCGGTGGTGAAGCCGTCGCCGAAACCGATACCTTCCAGCAGCAGGCGGACGACCGGCCCCAGCGCGATCAGGGCGACGGGGATCAGGATAAGAGGCAACAGCCGGTCAAGAGACCGGCTGCCACCACTGCTCGACAGGCCTGCGTTCATTGTACGCCGAAGATCTCGGCGAAACGGGCCTTGTTGGCCTCGGTGTCGGCAAGGGCCTTGGCCGGGTCGAAGCTCATCAGCTTGACGTCATCGCGCGAGGGGAAGCCCTCGGGGCTGGCAACGCCGTCGCGGGCGGGGATGTAGCCCATGTCGACGACCAGCTTCTGGCCTTCTTCGCTCAGCAGGAAGTCGATGAACTTCTCGGCGGCCGCCATGTGCTGGGACCCGGACAGGATCGCCGCCGGTTCGGTCACGTAGGACACGCCTTCCTCGGGGAAGACGAACTCGACCGGAGAGCCGTCGGCCTTGGCGCGGATCGCCATGAAGTCGACGAGAACGCCGTAGGGCTTTTCACCTGCGGCCACGGCCTTGAAGGTGCCGCCGTTGCCGCCTTCGGCACGGGTCTCGTTCTCGGCCAGCTTGGTGTAGTAGTCCCAGCCCAGGCCATCGGTGCCGGTGAGCGTTGCCATGTGGATCAGCGCGGCGCCGGAGTAGAGCGGGGAGGGCATCGCGACGAGGCCCTTCATCTCGGGCTTGGCGAGGTCGGCCCAGGAGGTCGGGACCTCGGCCGCGCCGGTGTTGTAGACGATGCCGGTGGTGATCAGCTTGGTCGAGTAATAGTAACCGTCGGCGCTGTAGAGCGCGTCGTCATAGGCGGCGGCCTCGGGCGACTTGTAGGCGGCCAGTTGGCCCGCCTGCGCCATGCCTTCCAGCGTCACGGTGTCGGCGATCAGCAGAACGTCGGCCTGCGGCTGGCCGGCTTCGATCTCGGCCTGCAGGCGGGCCATCAGCTTGGTGGTTCCGTCGCGGACCCACTCGACGGTGATGTCGGGGTTCGCGGCCATGAAGGCGTCGACCGTGGTCTGCGCATCCTCGTTGGGCTGCGAGGTGTAGAGCGTCAGGGTCTCGGCCGCGGCCACGGACGGCAGCGCCAGAGCGAGTGCGGCGGCGATAAGGGTGCGGGACATCAGGAACTCCGATCTGGATTTCATTTTCGAACGAAAGCCTTTCGGGAGGTTGCGACTCTCGTTGCGCCTGCCCTAACCGAGTCCCGTGACACTTTGGTGACAAACATAATAAATAGGGAATATGGGTGTGCTGCATGGACAGGGGCGGCAACCGCCGCTAGCCTTTGCAGCAGGCAAGCAAGATTTCGAACGAAAATGCAGAACAGCGAAGCCGCGCGTCGGCGCGACCGGATCGTCAACCTTCTGTCCACCTACGGCGAACTCTCGGCGGCGGCCCTGTCCGAGATGCTGGATGTCTCGGTGCAGACCCTGCGGGCAGATTTGCGCGCCCTCGACGAATCGCGCGTCGTGCGCCGCCGTCATGGCGGTGCCACGCTTGCCGAGGCGGGCGAGAACATCAGCTACCAGCCGCGGCTGGCGGTGTCACGGGACGAAAAGAACCGGATCGGCGCCGCGGTGGCGCGGCTGATCCCGAACGGCGCCACGGTCGCGCTGGGAACCGGCACGACGGTCGAGGCGGTCGCGCGCGCGCTGACCGGGCACGAGGGGCTGACCGTCGCCACCAACAACATCCACGTGGTCCTCGCGCTGCGGGCGGCGGAAAGGGTCACCGTGCTGCTGGCCGGGGGCAAGGTGCGTCTGCGCGATCTCGATTTCATCGGCGCGGAGTCCTGCGAGTTCTTTGAGGGGCTGCGCTTTGACCACGCGATCTTTTCGGTCGGCGGCGTGTCGGAGGAGGGCGACCTGCTGGACTTCAATCTCGACGAGATCAGGGCACGGCAGGCGATCACCGGTGCAGCGCGCGAGAGAACGCTGGTGGTCGATCACGCCAAGATCGGGCGGCCCGCCCCGCACCGCTGGTCGCGCATCCAAGCGCTGGAGCGGGTGGTCTGCGGTGGCACCCTGCCGGACGACCTGCGGCAGTCGGTGACGGAGGGCGGGTGCGAGGTGCTGGAGGTCTGAACCTGCCGCACGAAGGAAAACGGCGCGGAGGCAGAGCCCCGCGCCGCTTGTCCGATCAGGCCAGTTCGACGGCCCAGGCGTCGTAGCCGTAAACCCAGTCGGCGTTGCCGGGTCCCTTCATGAACTCGTTGGCCAGCGAGTTCTCCTGGATCTTGGCCGTGCGCGGCTTGCGCTGGGTCTCGTAGGCGGCGAGGGCGGAGGGAATGCCCTCCTTGCTCACGCCGTCGAGGCTGCGGGCCAGTACCACGGCATCCTCGATCGCCATGCAGGCGCCCTGGGCCATGAAGGGCACCATCGGGTGTGCCGCATCGCCAAGGATCGTGGCGTTGCCGCGCGACCATGCCGCCATCGGCTCGCGGACGTGCAGGGCCGAACGGGTCACGTCCTCGCAATAGGACAGCAGGCGCCGGGCATCGGGGTGGAAGTCGGCATATTGCGCGCGCAGGTCGTCGGGGTCGCCTGGCAGGGTCCAGCCCTCTTCGGTCCAACCCTCCTGCGGGGTGGTCGCGAAGACGAAGATCTCTTCGCCACGGGTCAGCGGGAAGGTGACGATCTGTTTCTGCGAGGTCTGGCCCCACCACTTGGTGAAGGCGTCGAGGTCGGCAAGATCGGTCGCCTTGTCGCGGGCAAAGACCGAGCGGTAGGAGACGAGGCCAGTGAACTTGGGGTCGTCCTCGCCCCAGAGCGCGGTGCGAACCGCCGAATGGATGCCGTCGGCGCCGACCACGAGGTCGAAGTCGCGGCTGCTGCCATCCGCGAAGGTCAGGCGTGCACCGCTGTCGATCAGCTCGACCTGTTCTGCGGGCATCGCGAAGTGGACCTTATCCGCCGGGATCTTGTCGAGCAGGGCCTGCAGCAGGTCCGCGCGGTGGATGGTCAGCTGTGGCGCGCCGTATTTCTCTTCGGCCGCATCGGAGAGCGGCAGGCGCGAGGTTTCCTCGCCGGTCACGCCATCGCGGCTGATCCGGAAGGTCGGGCGGGCGGCGGTCCGGCGTAACACTTCACCCACGCCCAGCCCGTCGAGGGCGAACACGGCGTTGGGCGTCAGGTTGATGTCGGCCCCGACCCGGTTGAAGCTGCGGGTCTTCTCGAAGACCTCGACGTCGTGGCCCATCTTGCCGAGGGCGATGGCGGCGCAAAGCCCGCCGATCCCACCGCCGCACACGGCGATGTTCAATCGAGACATAGGCATCCCTTTCTGAGTTCGAAAATGGCTCGGCCCGCCCCGGCTGGGGGCGGGCGCAATTGGCTGAGGGTCGCTCAGGCGGCTTCGAAGGTCACCGATTCCGGCTCGGCGGAGCCGACGATGTACCAGACGGTCGCGGCTTCGGCGCCGTTGTTCTTGAACCAGTGCTTGCGGCCTGCCGGGGTCTTGACCAGGTCGCGCGGGCCCAGTTCGACCTCGACGGTCTCGCCGTTCTCTTCCCAGCCGACGGTCAGTGCGCCGTCGAGCACGAGGAAGGCGTCCTCGACATCACGCGAGAAGGCTTTCACGCCGACGCGGGACGGGATGCCGAGCATCTCCTTGCGGCAGGTATCGGTCTCGACGCCGCCGGGGCCGCAATAGATCTTGCGGGTAAAGCCGGCATCTTCCCAGTGGGTTTCCAGCTCGGAGTGGCGCACGACGTACTTCGACATCAGCTGCTGCAGGTGATGTTCGCCCTTGGGGTCGAACTTGAGGGTCTTGCCGGGCTGGGCGCCAAAGGTACGGGCCAGCTCGGTCGGGTGTTCCTTGGGGTGGTAGTGGTAGACCGGCGGCAGCGGCTTGCCCACGTCGACCGAGATCGACATCAGAACCGGCTCGGGGCCATCCACGCGAAACCCATGGCCGATTTCGCGGGCGTTCAGGATCATGTCCTTGGGGCCGAGGTTCACTTCGACCACTTCACCGTCGCGTTCCCAGCCGACGATCAGGGCGCCGTTGATGATCAGGAAGCTCTCTTCGATCTCGTGGCTGTGGCAGGCGGCGTACTTGCCGGTTTCCTTGTAGATCAGCGACACGGTGAAATTGTCGGGCTTGAGGGTCGAGGTGTCGCCGACCTTGGGCGAACCACCGGCACCGATATAGCGCATCTGGGCGCGGGCCAGTTCGTCGAACCCCGCGTTCGAGGGGAAGGCGTTCCAGTCGAACTGCTTGTCGGTGAAGCGGCCGGTGTGGGCCTTCAGCTCGTCGGCGAGCGTTGCGAAGGTGGAGTCTTGAACGGTCATGTGCGTCTCCTTTCGAGGCTTGATTCTCGTTGCTGTTCTGGAGAAAAGGTTACGCCCAGACCGTTTTGCAGAATACGAGGCGTTTTATATATGAAGCAGGCCGCGCCGGAGATCGCCGAACAGGACGGCACCGACCGATACCTTGTGCCGGGGTTGATGCGGGGCCTCAACGTGTTGAAGCTGTTCTCGCCCGAACGGCCCAACCTCAGCCTGCGCGATATCGCGGACGCGCTGGGCGTGACCCGCTCGGCCGCGTTCCGCACCGTCTACACGCTGGTCGAGACCGGGTGCCTGCTGCACGACGAGCGGCTTCAGACCTACGCGCTGGGGCCGGGGGTGCTGCGGCTCACCTACGGTTACGTCGCCACGCGCGAGATCGTCGAGATCGCCCAACCCGAACTCGAGCGCCTGCGCGACCGCACCGGCTGGTCGGCGCATATGGGCGTGCTGGAGGGGACCTCGGTGCTGTATGTCCTGCGTGCGCCCGCACGCGATGCGGGGACCTCGATCGTCCAGGTGGGCAGCCGCCTGCCGGCGCGGAGTATCACGCTGGGCCGGGTTCTGCTGGCGGATCTGGCCGATGCGGAGATCATCGAGCGCTTTCGCTCCGAGCGCCCCGGCGCGGCCAAGGGCAAGGGGCCGTCGCTTCCGGGCATCCTCGATCAGGTCAAGGGCGACCGGAAGGCCGAAGTGGTCTGGCATCTTGGGGATTTCGAAGCGGGTGTCGCCTCTGCCGCGGCGCCGATCCGCGATCTGACGGGCAGGGTCGTCGCCGCGATCAACCTCACCTCGGCTCAGGCGCCCCGGCCCGAACAGAGAACCTCCGGCGCGATTTCGGAAGACCTGCTGGCCACGGCGCAGCGGATCTCCCGGATGCTGGGGTATGACGGGACCGCCGCGCAGGCCTGATCAGGCCGACCCGAGGTGGCCCATCAGCGCCGAGAGGCGCCGGGCCCCGTCGCGCACGCCCGCCGCGATCTGCAGGCGCTTTTCCGACCCTTCCTCGAAGTTCGCCTGCGGCCCCGAGAGGCTGATGGCGCCAACGGGGTGATCGTTCTGGTCGAGCACCACGCAGGAGCACGACCCGATCCCTTCCTCGTAGAAGGCGACCGACCAAGCGATTCCGGCTTCGCGGTCGATCTTCAGTTGCACCGACAGGCTCTCGATGGTGGTCGGGGTCTGGTCGGTGATGGCGGCAAAGGTGTAGCCCGAAAGCAGGGCGGTCACCTGTGCTCCGGGCATGTGCGACAGGATCATGCGCCCCATCACCGTGGCATAGGCGGGCAGGCGGCTGCCGACACGGATGTTCGAGACCAGTTGCACCTCGGGCGTCTCGCGCACCAGCACGATGACATCGGTCCCGGCCAGCACCCCGAGATGCGCGGACAGGCCGGTTTCGGAGGCGAGGTGGTGCAGGATCGGCCGTGCGGCGCGTGCGATGTCGCTGCTGCCCAGCAGGCTCGAGGCCAGTTCGAGAACGCCGAAGCCCAAGACATAGCCTTCGCCCTCGGGCGCCTTGTCGATCATCTCTTCGCGTTCCAGCGTATGCAGGAGCCGGATCAGCGTGGTGCGGTTGATGCCCACGTCCTGCGAGGCCTTGGCGATGTTGCGGCAGCGGTTGCCCGCCGCGATGTAGCGCAGCAGCATGATGGCCCGCGTGACCGGGGGCACGTCGTAGGAGGGTGTGGCCTTCTCCTCGGTCTCGGGTGCCGGGGGAGGGGCGATCTCGGGTGTCTCGGTCTGTATCCGGGCCATTCGGGTTCTCTTGCTCAACTGTCCTGTCGGCGGCGTCAGAGGTGCGCGACCGCTTCGATTTCCACCAGCAGCCTCGGATCGATGAAGGCAGAGACCTCCATCATCGTGGCGGCCGGAACCGTGCCTGTAAATGTCTCGCGGCGTGCCCGGCCGACCTCGTCCTTGCGGGACATGTCGGTGACCAGGACCGTGATCTTGACGATGCGGTCCCTGCGGCCGCCCGCGGCCTCGACCAGGGCGACCACGCGGCGCAGGGCTTCGCGCGCCTGCTCGTACATGCTGTCGCTGGCCGGTCCGTCGGGGCCGCCGGCGTGCTGGCCCGAGACATAGACGATGCCATCGCAGACCACCGCGTTCGAGAAGAGGCCCGGCACCGGGCCGGGAACCTCTGCCGAAGTTATCGCGACGGGCTCACTCACCTGACTTGTCCTTCTTCTTTTCTTCCCATTCCCGCGCCAGCCGTTCGCGGACCGGAACGAAGTCGTAGGTCGGGAAGAACTCGGTCGAGAAAACGCCCCAGGCGCGGCGCTCCAGTTCCACGTTTACCTTGGGCAGGATCTCGGGCGGCATGCGCAGGGTGACGACCTGGCCGATGCCCATCACCACGTTCCAGCTTAAAATTTCAGCACCTTCGGGCGGAAACCCCTTCCACCACTCCTGCTCGCCAAGATGAGCCTGAATCTGTTCCAAATTCTTGGACTGGTCGTGCTTCAGGAACACGGTCAGCATCACCGTCTCGCTCATTTCGGCTCCTATTTTTCAGGCGTTTTCAGGCCGTGTCATCGATTTGTCTTGATCAGAGTACCGCGAATCGGCATGATTGCAAATAAGAACTATACGTTCACATTTGAACAAATCGCAAGAAAGGGAGTGCTAGGGATGCAAGACCCAGCGTTGAAGAACCAGTCCCGGGGGCGCGAGCTGACGGAGGGCGAACTGGCCTTCGCCAACGCGCTGGAGCGCATCTACGAGACGGGCGAGCACGACTTTGCGAAGGTTGCCGACAAGCTGAACGAGCGCGGCACGCCCCGTCCCTCGGGAGAGAGCGGCGCCTGGTCGCTGGACGTGCTCGAAGCCGAACTCAAAGCCATCAACGCGTCGCACGACGCAGCCCATGCCGAACACGGCATCGGGGCCTGATCAGCGAAGGAGCCTGACATGCAAGCGAGTGAAAACGTCCGTGACCGCGTCGACGATTACATCAGCCGCGGCGTGCGCGGTTTCTGGACCCCGGTGGCAACCTCGGTCCAGCTGAAAACCGGCAAGCCCCTGGCCCGCAAGATCATGGGCGAGAACCTCGTCATGTGGCGAGATGGCGCCGGCAAGGTCCGCTGCGTCGAGGATTTCTGCCCGCACCGCGGCGCCAAGCTGTCGCTGGGCAACGTGCAGGACGGCAATATCGCCTGCTGGTACCACGGTGTGACCGTGGACGGCACCGGCACCGTTGTCCGCGTGCCCGCGATGCCCGACTGCGCGCTGGAGGGCCGCAAGGCGCTGACATCCTACGAATGCGCCGAGGCGGGTGGGGCGGTGTTCCTCTACATGCCGTCCGCCGATCGTCCCGAAGCGCCCGCGTTCGTACCGCCGGTCGAGTTGACCTCGGACGAATGGCAGGTCTTCCCCTGCATGACCAACTGGGATTGCAGCTATCGCTTCAGCCTCGACAACGCGGCCGACCCGATGCACGCCTCCTACCTGCATGCCAGCAGCTTCACGCTGGCCTATGGCTCCAAGCAGGACACCATGAAGCTGGAGAAGCGCGAGCACGGCTTCCAGATCGAGCGCGTGTCGCAGCAGGGCGTCAACTTCGACTATACCGAAGTGGTGATGGAGGAAGGCATGATGTACTTCCGCCTCGACATTCCCTACCCGGACGGCGCGGGCCCCGGCGGCCCCTTCCGCATCGTCGGTTTCGCGACGCCGATCGACGAACACACCCACCACAGCTTCTTCTGGCGCTGCCGCAATGTGCAGGGGGTCTCGGCCGAGAGCTGGCGCTTCCTCTACCGCGCGTTCCTCGAAGACCGGCACTGGCACGTGCTGGAGCAGGACCGCACCATGCTCGAGTCGATCCCCGACGACGCGCGCCGCCGCGAGATGCTCTACCAGCACGACATCGGCGTTTCGCGCCTGCGTCAGATGCTGGTGCGCCGCGCCAAGGAGCACTTCAAGGCTCTCGACGCGCAGGATGCTGCGGGCAAGCAGTCGGCCTGATGATGGACGCGGCCCTCATCCCGATCGCTCCGGAGGCGGTGCTCGACGCCGTGTCCCGGCCGTTCGAGGCGAAGGCCGCGGTCGATCTCCGGGGGCGCCGGGTGACCGGTGCGCTGGACCTGCGCGAGCGGGAGCTCTGCGGTTTCGACCTGTCGGGCACGCTGTTCGAAGGGCCGGTGCTGCTGGACGGCTGCGTGACGCAGGGCATCAGCTGGTTCCGCAACTGCACCTTCCAGTCGCGCGTCTCGGCCATCGGCGCGCGCTTCGGTACCGACCTGCGGCTCGACGGATCGTCGGTCGCGGGGAACCTCGCGCTCTCCAAGTCCGAGTTCTGGGGGGCGCTGGTGCTGGACCGCGCCGAGATCAACGGCACCGCCTTCCTGGACAACCTCCAGGTGCTCGGCTCGCTCTCCTGCGCGGCCGCCCGCTTTGCCGGGCCGGTCAGCCTCGAACAGACCGACGCGCTGGGCGGCCTCTGGGCCGACGGGGCGCGCTTCAAGTCGCGGGTGACCGCGACCGGCATGGAAATTCACGGCCGCACGTGGCTCCGGCATGTCAGGTTCGACGACGCCGGCACCACGACACTGGCGCGGCTGACGCCCCAGATCCGTCTCTACGGCTATCTCTGGAACTGACACCAATCTGCTGAAACGACAGGAAAAGATCATGACCTCCAGCCTGGAACTCCGGAACATCACGAAGATCTTCCCCGACCAGAACTCGGGCCATGCGATCACCGCGGTCGAGAACATGAGCTTCTCGGTCAAGGCGGGCGAACTGGTGGCCGTCGTCGGCCCCTCCGGCTGTGGCAAGTCGACGATCCTCAACATGGTTTCGGGCCTCTACGGCGCGACCCACGGCGAGGTCCTGATCGACGGCGAAGTGGTCACCGGCACCCGCCCCGAAGTGGGCTTCATGCTGCAGAAGGACCTGCTGCTGCCCTGGCGCACCATCGTCAAGAACGTCGAGTTCGGGCTCGAAGAGAAGAAGATGACCCGGGCAGAGCGGCGCGAGCGCGCGATGGAGGAACTGGCGCGCATGAAGCTGGCCGAGTTCGCCGACAAGTACCCGCACCAGCTTTCCGGCGGTATGCGCCAGCGCGCGGCCCTGGCCCGGACGCTGGTCATCCAGCCCGACATCATCCTGCTGGACGAACCCTTCTCGGCGCTGGACGCGCAGACCAAGCTGGTGCTGCAACGCCATTTCGCCCGGACCATCGCCGAGTCCGGCGTGACCTGCGTGCTGATCACCCACGACCTCAACGAGGCGGTGATCATGGCTGACCGCGTCGTCGTGATGTCGGGCCGTCCCGGCACCGTCGTCGACGAGTTCCCCATCGAACTCGGCAATCGGCAGGACCCGCTGGCGCGCTCGCTCGAGCCCCAGGCAGGGGTCTACGTGAAGCGTCTGTTCGACACCCTGCACCTAGAAAACCAAGCGGCCTGAGAGCCGACCAACAAGGAGAAGACAATGCGTTTTGGTTTTGTGAAAGCGGCAACTTTCGCTGTCGCGACGGCGCTGGCGACCCTGCCGGCCGTGTCCCATGCCCAGGAAAAGGTGAGCTACCTGTTCCCGGCGCCCGACTTCCTGCCGGCTTTCACCCCGTTCCAGGTGGCCCGCGTGAAGGGCTACTATGAAGACGCCGGGCTCGACGTGAGCTGGGCCATCGGCAAGGGCGGCGCCGACGTGGCGAAGCAGGTCGCGGCAGGCAACTCGGACCTCGGCGGCGGCATCGGCGACACCCCGATCATCATCCGCCCGAACGGGCTGGACGTGAAAGCCGTGGCGGTTCTGGGCGGCAAGGCCCTGACCCAGATGGTCATCCGCAAGGACAGCGGCGCGACCGACGTGGCCGGGCTGAAGGGCAAGGACATCGGCGTGATGGCCTTCCAGGACACCACCTATTACAACCTGCTCGCCGCGCTGGCCTCGCAGGGGATGACCAAGAACGACGCCAACATCCAGGCCGTCGGCCCCGCCGGTATGGTCCAGCTGATGATCTCGGGTGATCTGGACGCGATCTCGGGCACACCGGACTGGGCCGCCGCGATCGAGGGCGCAGGCATCGAGCTGACCATCGTTCCGATCAACGACCTGTTCCCGGCGATGGCGCAGGCGATCCTCGCCTCCGACAAGATGATCGCGGAACGTCCCGAGGTCGTGAAGGCCTTTGTGCAGGCGACCCTGAAGGGCATGCGCGACGTGATGGAGGACCCGGCGGGATCGTCCAAGCTGCTGGCCGAGAACATCCCCCAGTTCGAAGGCAAGGCCGCGATGCTGGAAGACATCATGAAGCGCTACACCAACCTGGTCTACGCGACCGATGACATGACGAAACTGGGCATGATCGATCCCGAGCGCATGGCCGCGGTGGCAGAGTTCTACAAGAAGAACGAAATCGTCACCGAGACCCTGCCGGTCGAGGACTACTTCGACAACCAGTTCGCCGCACCCACGGAGTGAACATGGCTGACACCACCGCATCCCTCAACGACGGCGCACCGGAGGTTTCCTCCGGTGCCCCCCACCCGAAGGCAAAAAAGATGAGCAAACCGACGCGCAAGGGCATTTCCGGTTCCGGTATCGAACTGGCCGCCATGATAGGTGTCGGTGTCGTCTTCCTGGCGGCCTGGGAGTTCCTGCCGCCGCTGCTGGATGTGCCGCGCTACATCATCCCGACCCTCAGCAACTGCATCGAGGAATTCGGGAACATGCTGCAGCGCGAGGCCCTTCTCAAGCACTTCATGTCCACGCTGATCTCGGCGCTGGTCGGGTTCGGCCTCGGCGGTCTGCTCGGCGCGGCATCGGGGTACCTGCTGGGCCTGTCGCGCCTGTGGGAACGGGTTCTGTCGCCTTATATCCTTGCGCTTCAGATCGCGCCCAAGGTGGCCTTTGCCCCGCTGTTCATCATGTGGTTCGGCTACAACTCGATCCCGAAGCTGCTGGTGACCGTGCTGGTCGTCTTCTTCCCGATCCTCGTCAACGTGCTGCAGTCGATGAAGACGGTGGACCGTGACCTGATCAACCTCGCGCGGGTCTACTCGATGAACCGCCTGACCATCTTCCGCAAGATCGAGGTCCCGTCCTCGCTGCCGAACCTGTTTGCCGGTCTGCGCATCGGCGCCACGCTCGCCGTGATCGGTGTGACCGTGGGTGAACTGGTGGGCGGCAACACCGGCCTCGGCTTCCTGATCAGCTACGGCGAGGGTCAGGCCAACACCGCGATGGTGTTCAACGCCATCATCCTGCTGACCGTGATCGGCATCGCGCTCTACTTCGCCGTCGCGGCGGTCGAGAAGCGTGTGCTGCACTACCTCGAACGCCAGGACCACTGAGCCATGACCGGTTCCGTTCCTTCCGTCACCCACGCCACCGCCGCCGGTATCTCGTACTGGCGTCGGGAAGGCTCCGGGCGCTGCCTGGTCTGCCTGCATGGCATCGGGTCCAATGCCGGGAGCTTCCTTCCGATGCTGGGCCACCTGCCGGCGGACTGGGACGTGATCGCATGGAACGCACCGGGATACGGCGCCTCTGCGCCGCTGGCCAAGGACTGGCCGGTCGAGGCCGACTACGCGGCGGCGCTGCTGGGTTTCCTTGACGCCCTCGGCCTTGAGCGGGTCACGCTGCTGGGCCATTCGCTGGGCACCCTGATGGCGGCGCGCTTTGCCGCCGATCATCCCGGCCGGGTCGACACCGTGCTGCTGGGCGCCTGTGCGGCGGGCCACGGCGTTGCGCCGGGTAGCCCCCTGTCGGAGGCGACCGCCGCCCGGCTGGCGGAACTGGACACCCTCGGGGCCCGCGCCTTTGCCGAGAAGCGGGCGCCGCGCCTCGTGGCGCAGCCCGAGGCCCGGCCCGAGGCGCTCGCGCGGGTCACCGACGCGATGGCCGCCGTCACCATGCCCGGCTACGGGCAGGCGGTGCGGATGCTGGCCTCCGGTCGGCTGGCCGACAGCCTGCGCGCGGTCACGGTCCCCGTGCACATCGTCTGGGGCACCGGCGACGTGGTCACCCCGCGCACCCAGAGCGAACGCGCCGCCGAGGCGCTCGGCGGACTGGACATCATCGAAGTGCCGGAGACCGGACATGCCCTGCATGTCGAGACTCCGGCCGAGTTTTCCGCGGCCCTGCTGGCCTGCCTGAACGGCACGTCGGCGGTTCCGCGCCCCCACAACAAGAAGGAGACCCTAGCATGAGCACCGACATGGTTCGGGTAGGTCATCTGCGCGGCATCGTGATGCGCGCGCCGGGGATGACGGCAACCAAGAACTTCTACGTCAACGACTGGGGCCTTGAGATCGCCAAGGAAGAAGAGGGTGTCGTCTACCTTGCCGGAACCGGCAAGGAGCCGTTCATCTACGCCCTGAAGGATGGCGCGAGCTACGGCATCGAGTACATTCACCTCGGCATGCCCGACCGCGCCTCGATCGACGCGTTGCATGCGCAGGTGGTGGCCAAGGGCCAGACCGTGCTGGGCGCGCCTGCCGAATTCGCGGATGCCATCGGCGGCTACGGGTTCGAGATGCTGGACCCGGATTTCCGCCGCCTGCGGTTCACCACCGATCTGGCGATGCGCGAGCCGGAAGCCAAGTTCGCCTATCCCCGCAAGGTCACGCACTGCGTACTGAACACCCCCGACATGGAGGCGACCGAAGCCTGGTACTGCGACGTCCTCGGCTTCCGCGTGTCCGACTACTCGGCGGACCAGATGGTCTTTCTGCGGTCGGCACAGGATATGGAGACGGTGGATCACCACTGCATCGCACTGGTCCGCGCGCCCTATGCCAGCGTCAACCACATCGCCTTCGAGATGGCCTCGCTCAACGACTTCATGCGCGGCATCGGCCGGATGAAGCAGAAGGGTCAGGTACCGTCCTGGGGCCCGGGCCGTCACGGCCCCGGCGACAACCCCTTCGCCTACTTCGTGTCGCCTTCGGGCTTCGTCATCGAGTTCACCTCCGAGGTGCAGCAGATCGACGAGATGACCCACGAGGCGCAGGTCTGGCCGCGCGACGTGCCCGAGAAGATGGACCAGTGGATGACCGCAGGCCCGCCGACCCCGGCACAGCGCGCCGTCATGATGGGACGTCCCGATCCGGGCTTCCCGCCCTCCAATGCCGAGTGATCCATGGACCTTGGACTGACAGATAAACCGGTGGTCGTCACCGGCGGCTCCTCGGGCATCGGCCTCGCCACGGCGCGGCTGCTGCTGGAGGAAGGCGCCCGGGTGGCGATCTGCGCCCGCGGTGCGGAGCGGCTGGAGAAGGTGGCGGCGGAGTTCGCCGCGACCTTCGGTGCCGACCGTGTTCTGGCGCAACCGGTCAACGTGCTGGACGAGGGCGACATGACCGCCTTTGCCGCAGCGGTGAAGGACCGGTTCGGCGGCGCGGTGGCGCTGGTGAACAACGCGGGGCAGGGGCGTGTCTCTACCTTCGCGGAGACCACGGACGACGCATGGCGCGAGGAACTGGAGCTGAAGTACTTCAGCCAGATCCGCCCCATCCGCGCGTTTCAGGACATGCTGGCCGCCAGCGGGGAAGGGGCCATCGTCGCCACCAACTCGCTGTTGGCGCTGCAGCCCGAACCGCACATGGTCTGCACCTCCTCGGCCCGCGCCGGGGTGCAGAACCTTCTGAAATCGCTGGCCCGCGAACTCGCGCCGGCCATCCGCGTGAACTCGATCCTCGTCGGCCTGATCGACAGTAACCAGTGGCAGCGCCGCTTCGAGGCCCGTGAAGACAAGAGCCAGTCGCGGGACGACTGGTACGCAAATCTCGCAAGAACAAAGAACATTCCAATGGGACGTCTGGGTCAACCGGAAGAGGCTGCGCGACTGCTCGCGTATCTGGCCTCGCCGGCCGCGTCCTTCATCACAGGAGCGCAAGTTGAAATCTCTGGCGGCATATCCCGATTCATTTGAACCCACCGAGGTGAATTCCCCCCGTCCGGAATACGTCGGCGACCAGATCGCCCGCGCTCTGGCCGATCTCGGGGTGAAGACCATCTTCGGTGTGATCTCGATCCACAACATGCCCATTCTCGACGCCATCGCCGAGCAGGGCCGCATCCGCTTTGTCCCGGCCCGGGGCGAGGCCGGGGCCATGAACATGGCCGACGCCTATGCCCGCGTGTCGGGTGAACTGGGCGTGGTGATGACTTCGACCGGCACCGCGGCGGGCAACGCTGCCGGTGGGCAGGTCGAGGCGCTGACGGCGGGGACCCCGCTGCTGCACATCACCAGCCAGGTGGATCTCAAGTTCGCCGACCGCGACCGCGCGCCGATCCACGACGTGCCGAAACAGCGCGAGATGCTGCAGGGCATGTCCAAGCAGGTCTTCCGCATCTGGGACGCACATGCCGCGATGGGTGTGCTGCAGGCCGCCGTCTCGGCCGCGCAGTCCGCGCCGAGCGGTCCGGTCAGCCTCGAGATTCCGGTCGATATCCAGCGCAGCGCGATCTCGGGCACCATGACCATCGGTGCCCCGGCACTGACCCGGCCCATCGCCTCGGACGCAGCGATCGACGCTCTGGCCGAGCGTGTGCTCGCGGCCAAGCGCCCGCTGATCTGGCTGGGCGGCGGTGCCCGCGGTGCCTGCACCGAGGCGACCGAACTGGTCGAGCGCGGCTTCGGCGCCGTGACCTCCACCAACGGCCGCGCCGTGGTGGCCGAGGATCACAAGGCGACGCTCGGGGCCTTCAACATGACCCCGCAGGCCGAGCAGCTGTACCAGAGCTGCGACCTGATGGTCGTCGTCGGCTCGCGCCTGCGCGGCAACGAGACCAAGGACAACAACATGGCCCTGCCGCCGCTCTGCCAGATCGACGCCGAGGCCAGCCAGGGTGGACGCAACTACCCGGTGGAGCTTTTCGTGCACGGCGATGCCGCCGACACGCTGCGCCGGCTGCTGGACCGTCTGCCGGCCAAGCTCGACACCGACCCGAACCTGGCCCACGAGATCTCGACGGCACGGGCATTGGCCGAGGGCGCGCTGCGCCAGCGGCTCGGGCCCTACCACGTGGTCGCCGACGTGCTGCTCGACCGCGTGTTCAAGGGCGCGCACCCCTGGGTGCGCGACGTGACCATCTCGAACTCGACCTTCGGCAACCGCTACGTCCAGATCGCGGCGCCCAACCTCGGCGTGCACGCGCTGGGTGGCGGCATCGGTCAGGGCATCGCCATGGGTGTCGGCGCCTCGCTCGCCGGGGCCAAGGGCAAGACCATCACCCTCGTCGGTGACGGTGGCGCACAGCTTGGCATCGCGGAACTGATCACCGCCGTGCAGGAGAACTGCCCGCTGGTCTACGTGATGATGAACGACGCGGCCTACGGCGTGATCCAGAACATCCAGGACGCGCAGTACGGCGGTCGCCGTCACTACTCGGCTCTGAACACGCCCGACTTCGGGGTGCTCTGCCAGTCGGTCGGTATGCCGCACGTCAAGGTGACCGACGTGGCCGAGTTTGCTGCGACGCTCGACAAGGCGATTGAACGTGACGGACCGATCATGGTTGAAGTCGACATGACCGAAATCGGCCCCTTCGCGCAGGCATTCGCAGGTCCTCCGGCCGGGGCAGCAGGCAAGGCAGACTAAGCATGAAACTCGGACTGATCGGATACGGAAACATCGCAGGATCGCTGCTGGGCGTCCTCGCGGGACAGGGGTTCAAGGCGGAGCGTCTCGACGTGCTCGCCCGCCCCGGTGCCGAGGCGCGCGCCCATGACAAGCTTGCCCCGGAGGGGCGGGCCATCAGCGACACCTTCGCCGTGCACGCATCGGTCGAGGAGCTTATCGCCTCCGGTCCCGACCTCGTCGTCGAGGTCGCGACCCACGTGGCTGTCAAGGAAAGCCTGATCCCCTGCCTGCGGGCAGGGATCGACGGCGTGCTGGTCTCGGTCGGGGCACTCGCCGATGCCGCGACCGAAGCGGCGCTGACCGCCGCGGCGAAAGAGGGCGGGGCGCTGCTGCGCATCGTCCCCGGCGCCGTGGGTGGCATCGACATGCTGGCCGCCGCGCGGCTCTCGGGCGGGCTGGAGGTCACCTATACCTCCCGCAAGCCCCCGCTTGCCTGGACCGGCACCCCGGCCGAGGCCAAGCTGGACCTTGCCACGCTCGACAAGGCCGAGGTGTTCTACGAGGGAAGCGCGCGCCAGGCGGCGACGGACTATCCCAAGAACGCCAACGTTGCCGCGACCATCGCGCTTGCGGGGGCCGGTTTCGAGGACACGCGCGTCCGGATGATCGCCGACCCCGAGGCACCGGGCAACGTCCACGAGTACACCGTGCGCTCCAACGCGCTCGATTTCACCATCCGGCTCGAGGGCAAGCCCTCGCCGGACAACCCGAAGACTTCTTTGTCGACCGTCTACTCGGTGGCGCGGGATATCCTGAACGCCGCCGGACCGGTCGCGATCTGAGGACGCTATGAAAGACACCACTCACGACTTTCCCGATGGCCGCATATTCGTCGGCGGCACATGGGAGCACGGCCAGGGCGCCCCGATCACCTCGACCTTTTCCCATGACGGGTCCGCGAACATCACCTTCAACGGTGCCTCCCGCGAGGACGGCGAGCGCGCCATCGCCCGCGCCAAGGCGGCGCAGGCCGATCCCGCGTGGCGCAACATGCTGCCGCACGAACGCGCCAAGCTGCTGCACCGCATCGCCGACGGGATCGAGGCCAACATCGACCGCATCTCGCGCCTCCAGTCGCGCGACACCGGCAAGACCCTGACCGAGACCGCCGCGCTGGCGGCTTCCGCCGTCGGCACCTTCCGCTATTTCGCCGCCGTGCTGGAAACCTCGGACGAGACGCTGACCAGCCGCCGCGGCACCTCGCTCACCGCGTCGGTGCACGAGCCCATCGGCGTCGTGGGGGCGATCACGCCCTGGAACTCGCCCATCGCCTCGGACGCTCAAAAGCTGGCGCCGGCGCTGGCGGCGGGCAATGCCGTGGTGCTGAAGCCCTCCAGCTGGTCGCCGCTGGTCTCACTCGAACTCGCCCGCATCTGCGAGGAGGCCGGGCTGCCCAAGGGTCTGCTCTCGGTCCTGCCGGGATCGGGCCGCGAAGTGGGCAACCTGATCGTGGAACACGCCGACATCGGCCGCATCGCCTTTACCGGCGGTACCGACACCGGCCGCCGTCTGGGCGAACAGGCAGGGCGCAAACTGATGCCGATCTCGCTGGAACTCGGCGGCAAGTCTCCGACCATCGTTTTCGAAGATGCCGATCAGGACCTCGCGGTCGCGGGCATCCTCTTCGGGATCTTCTCCTCCTCGGGCCAGAGCTGCATCGCAGGTTCGCGCCTCTTCGTGCAGCGATCGATCTATGATGCCTTCGTCGAGAAGCTTGTCGCCGCCACCAAGAAGCTGCGCGTGGGCGATCCCTTTGCCAAGGGCACCCAGGTCGCGCCGCTGATCAATACCGAGCACCGCGACGCGGTCGAGGGCTACATCAAGGGCGCGGTCGAAGAGGGCGGCGAGATCCTCTGCGGTGGCAAGCGTCCCGAGGGCGATCAATACGCCAACGGCGCCTACATTGAACCGACGATCATCGCGGGCCTGCCGAACACCGCCAAAACCTGCCGCGAGGAGATCTTCGGCCCCGTTCTGGTCGTCCTTCCCTTCGACGACGAGGCGGACGTGATCGCGCAGGGCAACGACAACGACTACGGCCTTGCCTGCGGTATCTGGACCCGCGATTTCCCCCGCGCATGGTGCGTGGCGGGCGCGATCAAGGCGGGCACCGTCTGGATCAACACCTACAAGCAGTTCTCGATCTCGACCCCCTTCGGCGGCGACGGCGCCTCCGGCATGGGCCGCGAGAAGGGGCGCGAGGGGCTGCGGGTCTGGCAGCGGCAGAAGGGCATCTATTGCGACCTGACCGGCCAGCCGCATCCCTGGGCAGGAGTTCCGGCATGAGCACGCTTGCAGGACGCCGCGTCGTCGTCACCGGGGCCGGTGGCGGCGGGCTGGGCAAGAACATCGCGCTGACCTGTGCAAGGGCCGGGGCCGAGCTGATCATCTCGGACATCGCGGAAGAGGGCCTGCAGGAGACACTGAAGGCCGTTGAGGCCATCGGCGGCAAGGTCGAAGCGAAGGTGATGGACCTTGGCGACCCCGAGTCCATCGCGGCCTTTGGCAAGTCGATCGAGGGGCCGCTGCACGGCCTCGTCAACAATGGCGCCATCGCCACCGGCATCGGCGGTATCGGCTTCGAGGAGATCCCGATCGAGAGCTGGGACAAGGTGATGACGGTCAACGTGCGTGGCACATGGCTGCTGATCCGCGCGTTGGCACCGCAGCTTCGGGCCTCGGGCTCTGGCCGCATCGTCAACCTCGCCTCCGACACCGCACTCTGGGGCGCGCCGAACCTGATGAGCTACATCTCGTCCAAGGGGGCCGTCATGGCGATGACCCGGGGCCTCGCCCGCGAGCTCGGGCCCGACAGGGTCGGCGTCGCGGCCATCGCACCGGGCATCCTGACCACGCCCAGCACCGAGTACGTGCCCGAGGCGCGCCACACGCTCTACGAGACGCAGCGCGCCGTTCCCGGTCCGCAGGGCACAGAAGAGGTCGCCGACGTCGCCGCCTACCTGCTGACCGAGGCGGCCATCACGCTGACCGGGCAGACGCTGCCCGTCGACCACGGCTTCGTGTTCAACTGAGGGAGATCCGCATGCCGCACAAGATCGCCATCCTCGGGGCCGGGCCGTCCGGCTGCTACCTCGCGCAGTCGCTGCTCAAGCTCGACGACGCGCTGGAGGTCGATATCATCGACCGCCTGCCGGTGCCTTACGGGCTGGTTCGCTACGGCGTCGCGCCCGATCATCAGGGCACCAAGGGGGTGGCGCGGCAGTTCGCGCGCCTGTTCGAGCGGCAGGGCGTGACCTTCATCGGCAACCTCGATGTGTGCACCGGCGATCATGGGGGCGAAATCACCCTCGCGGAGCTGCGGGAGCTGTACGACGTGGTGGTGCTGGCGACCGGCCTGCCCACCGACCAGAAGCTGGGGATCGAGGGCGAGGAGCTTGAGGGCGTGATCGGCTCGGGCGCCCTGACCCGCGCATGGAACGACCACCCCGACAGCCACGACCTGCCGCCCGCCAAGACCGGCAAGACGGTGACGGTCATCGGCAACGGCAATGTCGCGATGGACATCGTGCGCATCCTCTCCAAGGGCGAAGGCGAGTTCGAAGGCTCCGACTTCGGCACCCATCACGCCGAGCGCATCGCGGCGGCGGGTATCGAGCGGATCGAGGTCATCGGCCGCTCGCCCGCGCATATGGCCAAGTTCGACCCCGTCATGGTCAAGGAGATCGGCAAGAGTGCCCGTCTGCGTTTCGAGATCGCCGACCTGCAACTGAGCGCCGGGGCCGAGGCCGACAACACCCGCCTGCAGGCCCTCGCGACTCTGGCCGGGATCGCCCCGGACGACGCCCGCTGCACGGTGTCCTTCCGCTTCGGCTGGTCGCCCGTGCGACTTGTCGGGGCAGGGGGCAAGCTCACCAGTGCGCATTTCACCCGGGCCGACGGATCCGAGGCTCTGGACCTCCCGAGCGACACCGTGATAACTGCCATCGGCTTTTGCGACGATGCCCGGCTTGGACGGGCCGACCTTGTCGCCGGGGCCACAGATATCGACAGCGGCAGGCTGGCACCCGGGCTCTACGCGGCAGGCTGGTTCCGCCGCGGACCGCGCGGCACCATTCCCGAGAACCGCGCCGACTCGCAGGCGGTGGCCGCTGCCATCGTCGAGGATCTCGCCAGCCTTGCCGCCAGCGACAAACCCGGCCGGGCGGCGCTGCAGGCCCGCTTTGACCGGCTTACCGACTATGCCGCATGGCAACGCATTGACGAACACGAACGCGCGACCGTCAGCGAGGGTCGCGTCCGCAGCAAACTTCGCAGCCGCCGGGACATGCTGGCCCTGGCCCTGAACGAAACGGAGACCCCTTCATGAAGATCACCATCCTCTACGGTACCGAGACCGGCAATACCGAGATGCTCAGCGAGGACCTCGAGAGCGAGTTCGGCAGCGACCACGAGATCGAGGTCAAGAACCTTTCCGACGTCGCGCCTGAAGACCTGGACCTGACCGTGTTCCACGTCTTCCTCTGCTCCAGCTACGGCGACGGCGAACTTCCCGCCTCGGCCAAGCCCTTCGCCGAAGCGCTGGGGGCCTCCGACACGGATCTCTCCGGCCTGCGTTTCGCGATCTTCGGACTGGGGGACAGCGATTACGAAACCTTCGGACACGGCTCCGAGCAACTGGCGGACATGCTGGTCAAGCACAAGGCCGAGCAGGTCGGCCCGCGCCTGATCCACGACGCGCAGGGCGGCGACCTTGCCGAGGACCTCGCCTTCCCGTGGTTCGAGGAGCGCGTGGCCGAGGTCGAGGCGCTCTCGGACGCGGCCTGAGGCCATTGCCGCTGCATGGCGCCGTCTGGCGCCCCGTGGTACTCCGCAGATAACGAGCAATCACGGCAAGGCCCGGCGTTCAGACGCCGGGCCGTTTAGTCAGCACAACAGGTCCGGGTCTCCCAGCACCGATTCCTCCACGAAGCCCGAAAAGGCCGAGACCTTGGCTGGCAGCGTATCGTAGGGCGGGTAGTAGGCGGTCAGCCAGATCTCGGGCAGATGCCAGTCGGTCAGCAGCGCGACCAGCGCGCCCGACCGCAGATGCTCGGACAGCATGAAGTTCGGCAGCAGTGCCATCCCGCCTCCGCGCAGCGCCATATCCACGATCACCTCGCCACTGTTGGTCTCGAAGGGGTAGCTCAGGCTCAGGGACACCTGTTCGCCGGTATCGGCATGGGTCATCTGCCAGTGTCCGCCCCCGGCGAAATGGCTGTAGCCCAGCACCGAATGCTCTCTCAGGTCCTCGGGCCGCAGCGGCGCGCCGCGCTGGTCGAGGTAGGCGGGGCTGGCCACCAGCGCGCGGGGCACCTCGGCGATCTTGCGCCAGATGGTCGAGACGTCGGACGGCGGGCCGGAGATACGAAGCGCCATGTCGAATTCCTCGCCGATGATGTCGACAAAGCGGTCCGACATCTCGGCCCGGATCCGCATCCCCGGGTAGAGCGTGCAGAACTCGGTGAAGATCTCGGGCAGGAAGCGCTGCCCGAACGAGACCGGTGCGCTGATCCGCAGGTCTCCGGCCAGCGTGCCCTGCTGCTGCTTGACGAGGTCGCTGGCGCGGTCGAGCTCCTGCAGCAGCGGTTCCATCCGCTCGAGGTAGATCTGGCCCGCCGCCGTCAGCGAAACCTGCCGCGTCGTGCGCACCAGCAGTTGTACCCCCAGTTCGTCCTCCAGTTCGCCAACATAGCGGGTGACGATGGAGCGGCTCACGTTCAGTTCGCGCGCGGCCTCGGCAAAGCTGCTGACACGCGCGACGCGCACGAAGACCCGGATGCGCTCGATCTGTCCTGCCATCTGTTCTGTCCCCTCACACCGGCCCTTGAGCGTTCCCACTGACGCGCCATATGCCTAGTATCGGCGCCCGTTTCCACGTTGTCAGCTGGATTTCGCGGTTATTATTGCGCTGATCGCAATAGTGAATGGTGCAATGCGTGTATTCTGCGGGAGGCAAAGAGCGCCTAACTTCCAGTCAACGAAACACCGACCTGAAAGGCCAACATCATGATCAAGGATATCAAGGGCCTGCACCACGTCACCTCGATGGCTGCGGATGCGAGCGAGAACAACGCCTTCTTCACCAACGTGCTCGGCCTGCGCCGGGTCAAGAAAACCGTGAACTTCGACGCGCCCGAGGTCTATCACCTCTACTACGGCGACGAGATCGGAACGCCCGGTTCGGTCATGACATACTTTCCCTTTGGCCAGATGCCCTCGGGGCGTCGTGGCACCGGCGAAGTCGGCATCACCGAGTTCGCGGTCCCGACGGGCGCATTGACCTATTGGCAGGATCGCCTGACCGCCGCCGGTGTGGCTGGCCTCGAAAAGAGCGAGGCCTTCGGCGAGGCGCGGCTGAGCTTTGACGGCCCGGACGGCGACAGCTTTGCGCTGGTCGAGAGCGACGCGCGCGGTCGTACGCCGTGGACCGGGGGCGACGTGCCGGAGGAATACGGTATCCTCGGGTTCCGGGGCGCCCGGTTCCGCCTGAACGATGCCGCTGCCACGGGTGAGCTGCTGAACTTCATGGGCTACCAGAAGGCCGATACCTCGGGCGATCTGACGCGCTATGTGATCGAGGGCGGGAACGCCGCCGATACCATCGACATCGAGGCCATCCCCTCGGCCAAGTCCGCTACCCAGGGTGCCGGGTCCGTGCACCACATCGCCTTTGCGGTCGAGGATCGTGCCCGGCAACTCGAAGTGCGCAAGGCCCTGCTGGATACCGGGTATCAGGTGACACCGGTGATCGACCGCGACTACTTCTGGGCGATCTACTTCCGCACCCCCGGCGGCATCCTCTTCGAGGTGGCCACCAACGAACCGGGCTTCGACCGTGACGAGGACACCGCCCACCTCGGGCAGGCCCTGAAACTGCCGACCCGCTACGAACCCTACCGCAACCAGATCGAGGGGCTTCTGCCCGCAATCGGCAACTGAGCGGTGAAAGAAGAAGGAGACCGGAGATGTCGCTGAACGCATATACCGCACAGGTTCAGGCCCCCTCGGCCCCGACCGCGCCGCTGATCTTTGCCTTTCACGGCACGGGCGGGGACGAACACCAGTTCTTCGGCTTCGTCCGCCAGGTGGCCCCGGAGGCCGGTGTGGTCAGCCCGCGCGGCGATGTCTCGGAAATGGGCGCGGCCCGGTTCTTCCGGCGCACGGGCGAGGGGGTCTACGACATGAACGACCTCGCCCGCGCGACCGACAAGATGGCGGGCTTCGTGGCCGCGTACAAGGCGGCCCATCCCGACGCGCCGGTCTACGGCTTCGGCTACTCCAACGGGGCGAACATCCTCGCCTCGGTGGTGATACAGTACCCCGACCTGTTCGACCGGGTGGGCCTGCTGCATCCGCTGATCCCCTGGGAACCGGAGCCGGTCGAGGGGCTGGGCCATCGCGAGGTCCTGATCACCGCAGGGCGCCGCGACCCGATCTGTCCCTGGCCGCTGAGCCAGCGGCTGATCGACTGGTTCGGGGCGCAGGGCGCCTCGGTAACGACCGAAATTCACGAGGGCGGGCACGAGCTGCGCGAACCGGAGATCGGAGCGCTGGCACGACTGCTGACCGCCTAGGAAAGGAGAAAGATCATGATCCTGATTCACGACAAGGCCACGCGGGGCCACACCCGCACCGGCTGGCTCGACAGCCATCATACCTTTTCCTTCGGCAGCTTCAGCGACCCGGCGCGCATGGGCTTCGGCAACCTGCGCGTGATCAACGAGGATCACCTGATCCCGAACTCGGGCTTTCCGATGCACCGCCATGAGGACATGGATATCCTGACCCTCGTGCTCGGCGGGCGCATCCGCCACGAGGACAGCGCCGGGAACCGCGCCGAGATTGGCGCGGGCGAGATCCAGCACATGTACGCGGGCGATGGCGTGGAGCATTCCGAGTGGAACGCGTCTGACAGCGAAACGGCTCACGTACTCCAGATCTGGCTGATCCCCGATGCCACCGGGGGCGCGTCCTCCTACGATCAGGCCGAGGTGCCCGAGGGCGGCGATGTCCTGCTGGCAGGGCCCGAGGGCTCGGGCGCGCTGGTGCGGCTGCACTCGGACACCACCCTGCGCCTGCTGCGCGTCGGCGAGGGCGAGACGACCGAACTGGTGGCCCGCGAGGGCGAGCAGGTCTTTGCGCAGATCATCGACGGCCTCGCCCATGCCGAGGGCGAAAGGGTCAGCGCCGGGGACGGGCTGCAACTTGCCATGGGCGAGGAAACCCGGCTCGACTGGAACACCGAGGGGTCGGTGCTGCTCTTCACCATGCCGACCCGCCGCCGCGCCCGGGTCAACTGAGCGCGAGATGACCGGAGCGGGCCCCCGTGGCCCGCGCCACCCAGCCCCATAGCTCAACAGGAGGTCGCCATGACCGAGGTCATCATCACCCGCACCGACACCGACTCCAAGGCGCGCTATGCCGCCCGGGTCGAGGGCATCGCCGAAGAAGGCGAACTGACGATTTCCAAGGTCTCGCCCACCCTGATCATTGCCGATCACACGCTCGCCCCCGATAGTATGCGCGGCATGGGCGTGGCGCGACAGCTGGTCGACCGGCTGATCGCCGATGCGCGGGCCGCGGGCCAGCGGATCGTGCCACTGTGTCCCTATGTGCGGGCGCAGGCCGAGAAGCATCGTGAGGACTGGGCCGACGTCATCCAGTGGTGACATGACCCCGTCAGACAAGGCTGACCCACGGAGGATCCGAGAATGAGCTGGAACCCGACATTCGACCCCGATTGCCCCGACGCGGGCAACCTCGACAGCATCGAGACACTGATCATCCCGCGCGCCCGCGATCTCGGCGGGTTCGAAGTCCGCCGGGCGCTGCCGTCCTCCGCGCGCCAGATGGTCGGACCCTTCATCTTCTTCGACCAGATGGGCCCGGCGGAGTTCATCACCGAGGGTGGCATCGACGTGCGTCCGCACCCCCACATCGGGCTGGGAACGGTCACCTACCTCTACCAGGGCGAGTTCGAGCATCGCGACAGCATCGGCACACACCAGATGATCTATCCGGGCGAGGTGAACTGGATGCTGGCGGGCAGGGGGGTGACCCATTCCGAACGGACCAGCGCCGAGACCCGCAAGCACTCCAGCAAGCTGTTCGGGATCCAGACCTGGGTGGCACTGCCCGAGGACCGCGAGGAGATGGCGCCGGACTTCGAGCACCATTCCAGGAATGCGCTGCCCTTCCTCAGCGACAACGGCGCCGAGGCGCGTTTGATCCTTGGCAACGCATGGGGCGAGACCTCTCCGGTGACCATGCAGAGCGAGATCTTCTACGCCGACGTGACCCTCGCGCCGGGCGCGCCGTTTCCCTTGCCCGACAATCACGAGGATCGGGGCCTCTACGTGACCCAGGGTGCCGTCGAGATCGCGGGGGAACGGTTCGAGGCCGGGCGCATGATGGTCTTCCGTCCGGGCGACCGGATCACGGTGGTCGCCGGCCCCGAGGGCGCGCGGCTGATGGCACTCGGAGGCGAGACGCTGAACGGGCCGCGCTATGTCTGGTGGAATTTCGTGTCCTCCTCGCCCGACCGCATCGAGTCGGCCAAGGAGGCGTGGAAGGTTGCTGACTTTGCGGGCGGTCCCTTCCGTCTGCCGCCGGGAGACGAGGCGGAATTCATCCCGATCACGCCCGACATGGACCGCATGAAGATCAAGCGCAAATAGCAGGGCGGCGGGCGCTGCCCGCGCGCCCGGACCCGGCGGGCGTGGCGCTAAGGCGCTGCGCTGCCGGTGAAAAATCACCTGAGTCTGGAAGGCAGTGCCAGCCCGGCACCGTCGGTCCCCGCGCACGTCGGCGGGCTGCCTTCCGGCAGTGTTCCGCCGCCGTCCGGCATAAGCCGCATCTTCACACATGTGAAAGTGGGATACATATTTGGGTTTTCTTTGACAGAAACGGGGTGACGCAGCGAAATCGCCATACCGGAGGGAGTGGAGGCCCGCCGGACGTGGGAGGAGATTTCTATGCGTGGTCTGATGCAGGACCGTCCGCTGCTCATTTCGTCTTTGATCGAGCATGCGAGCCACTATCACCCTGACGCCGAAGTGGTTTCGAAGACCTGCGAAGGTCCGGTGACGCGGCATACCTACCGAGAGATTTCCGAACGGTCCAAGAAGATCGCGCAGGCGCTGCTGGCCCTTGGCGTCAAGCCGGGCGACCGCGTCGCGACGCTGGCGTGGAACACCCACCGCCACCTCGAACTCTACTTCGCCGTCTCCGGCATCGGGGCCGTCCTGCACACGGTGAACCCGCGGCTCTTCCCCGAACAGATCGCTTACATCCTCGATCATGCCGGGGCCCGGGTTCTGATGTTCGACCTGACCTTCGGCGACCTCGTTACCCGGCTGCGCCCCGAACTCACCTGCGCGGAAACCCTGATCGCGATGACGGACGCGGCGCACATGGGCGCCATGCCCGAGGGCAGCCTCTGCTACGAAAGCCTGCTCGCCGCCGAGACGGGCCAATACGCCTGGCCCGAGTTCGACGAGCGCGAGGCCTCCTCGCTCTGCTATACCTCCGGCACCACGGGCAACCCCAAGGGCGTGCTCTATTCGCACCGCTCGACCCTGCTGCACTCGATGATGCTGTGCCAGGTCGACGGGCTGGCCCTGTCGAGCCACGACAGCACGCTGCTCTGCGTCCCGCTGTTCCACGTCAACGGCTGGGGGCTTCCCTATGCCTCGGCCATGTGCGGCGCCAAGCTGGTTCTTCCGGGGCCGCATCTGGACGGCAAGAGCCTCTATGACCTCGCGGCGTCCGAACAGTGCACCTTCTCGCTGGGTGTGCCGACGGTGTGGTTCGGCTTCCTCGACCATATCGAACAGACCCCCGAGGCCCGGCCCGAGGCGCTGAACCTGAAGCGGGTCGTCGTCGGCGGATCGTCGGCTCCGCGCTCGCTGATGCGCCGCCTCGAGGCCATCGGCGTATATGGGTTCCAGGCCTGGGGCATGAGCGAAACGAGCCCGGTCGCGACGGTGGGCAACCTGCTGCCGAAGCACGCCGATCTGGACGCGGAGGCGCGGGCCGAGATGCAATGCGTCGGCGGACGGCCCGTGTTTGGCGTCGAACTGCGCCACCTCGGCGACGAAGGACAGGTGGTGCCGCAGGACGGTACCACGCCGGGCGAGCTGCAGGTGAGGGGGCATTGGGTCACCTCGGGTTACTACGGGCTCGGCACATCCAGCCTCGACGCCGAAGGATGGTTCGACACCGGCGATATCGCGACGCTCGACGGCGACGGCTACGTGCGGATCACTGACCGGGCCAAGGACGTGATCAAATCCGGTGGCGAGTGGATTTCCTCCATCGACCTCGAAAACGCGGCGATGGCACATCCCGACGTGGCCGAAGCGGCGGTGATCGGGCTGTTCCACCCGAAATGGCAGGAGCGCCCCTTGCTGGTTGTCGTTCCGCGCCCCGGGGCCAGGCCCGATCCCAAGGACCTGCGCGAGTTTCTCGCCGGTCACGTCGCGCGCTGGTGGCTGCCCGACGATATCGCCTTCGTCGAGGCCATCCCGCATACCGCTACCGGAAAAATCCAGAAAACCGAACTTCGCAAACAATTTGCCGATCACGTGCTGCCGGAAACGGCCTGACGCGCGCCGGGGAGGACATGATGACTGGTCTGATACTAGACGACGAAGACGGCGGGCTTGCCCTGCTGCGCGAGAGCGTGGCGAGCTTTGCGGCGCGCCATGACGGCCCCTCCACCTTTCGCAACCGGCGGTCGTCCGGCGCGGACATGGACCGCGCAACCTGGACCGCGATGGCCGAGGCCGGTTGGCTGGGGCTGTTGCTGCCGGAGGACCTTGGCGGGCTGGGTCTTGGCCTGCCCGAACAGGCGGTGCTGAGCGAGGCGCTGGGCCGGGCGCTGGTGTCCGAGCCGGTGGCGCAACTGGCGGTTTTTGCCGGAACCCTGCTGACCGAGGCCTCGGAAAGCGCCGAGCGCACGCGGCTGGCCGAGGGGCTGGTCAGCGCCGCCGCCATCGTGGCGCCCGCATGGCAGGGCCGCAACGGTGCCGCGGCGCCGGTCGAGGCGCGGGCGGAGGGCGAGGGTTATGTCCTGAGCGGCACGCTGGAGTTTGTCCCTGCCGCCGGGTCTGCCACCGACTTTCTGGTGCTGGCGCGCGCCGGGCAGGAGGACATGCTGCTGAGCGTTCCTGCCGACGCTGCCGGTCTGTCGCACAGCCTTCATCCCACGTTGGACGGCGCACAACTCGGGACGCTGGTGCTTGACGCCACGCCGGTCGCGGCGGGCAAGGTGCTTGCCGGTGGCAACGCGGTCAGCGCGGCATTGGAAAAGGCGATTGCGGTGACGCGCCTCGCGCTCGCCGCCGAGATGGCGGGTATCGCCACCCGCGCCATCGAGCAGACCGTGGCCTATACCCGCGACCGGGTGCAGTTCGGCCGCGCCATCGCCGCCTTCCAGGTGGTGCAGCACCGGCTGGTCGACATGTGGTCCGACGCCGAGTTCGCCAATGCCTCGGTCGTGAACGCGGTCGAGACCTGCACGGAAGAGGGCGGTCGCGCGGGCGACCTCGCCATTCTCGCCGCCAAGGCGCGGGCTGGTGATGCCGCCGTGACCATCACCCGCCGCGCCATCCACCTGCATGGCGCCATGGGCTTCACCGACGACTGCGACATCGGCCTCTACATGAAGCGCGCGGTGGCACTGAACGCAACCCTGGGCCAGCCCGAAGAGCTGCGCCTGCAATTCGTGGCGCGCGAACGCGCCGCAGCCTGAAAGGACTCCCCATGGAAAACAACCTGGTCAAGACCAAGATCGAGAATCACATCGCGGTCGTCACGCTCGACGCGCCGCCGGTGAACGCCCAGTCCAAGGAGTTCATGGAAGAGCTGATCGCGGTCTTCGACGAACTGAACCACACCAAGGGCGTGCGCTGCGTCGTGCTGACGGGCAACGGCAAGTGCTTCTCGGCCGGGGCCGACATCAAAGGCCGCGCGAAGCAGAGCGAATGGGCGCCGGGCGACATCAACCGCCACCTGCGCCGGGCGCGCGAGGTGGGCTTCGTCATCATGGAGATGAACATTCCGGTCATCGCCGCCGTGAACGGCCCGGCGCTGGGCGCGGGCATGGGGCTGGCGATCTGTTCGGACATCATCGTGGCCTCGACCAAGGCGGTCTTCGGCCTGCCCGAGATCGACATCGGCCTGATGGGCGGCGTGCGCCACACCATGCGCGTGTTCCCCATCGGCCTGACCCGCCGCATGGTGCTGACCGGCTACCGCGTCCCCGCCGAGGAACTCTACCGCCGCGGCCTGATCGAGGCCTGCGTCGAGCCCGAGGAGCTGATGGACACCGCCATGGAGATGGCGCGCAACATGGCCTCCAAGTCGCCGACCGCCATCAAGCTCGCCAAGCGCGCGCTGAACACGGTCGAGACCATGGGCCTGAAGGACGGCTACCGGTTCGAGCAGAACCTGACCGTCGAGATGACCCACCACGCGGACAGCAAGGAGGCGATGGCCGCCTTCCTCGAAAAGCGTCCCGCCGTTTTCTCGGATGAAGTGTGATGCCTGAGCAGCAGGACTGGAATGCCCTCACCGACGAGGACTTCCGGGCGATCTTTCGGGACTGGGTCGAGCAGAACTGCCCGGCCGACCTGCGCTTCATGCGCAAGCAGCGCCCGGTCTTTGACGAGGTGGCGGTCTGGTATCACCGCCTCGCCGACAAGGGCTGGCTGTCGCCGGTCTGGCCGCAGGAATACGGGGGCATGGGCCTCGATGCGGCCAAGCATATCGTCTACGTCGAGGAATGGGCGCGGCTCGGCTGCCCGCGCATTCCCGATCACGGCATCGGCCTGACCGGGCCGCTGCTGATCCGCTACGGAACGCAAGCGCAGAAGGACTTCTTCCTGCCGCGCATCCTGACGGGCGAGCATGTCTGGTGCCAGGGCTACTCCGAACCGAACGCGGGCTCGGACCTTGCCAGCCTCAAGACCTCGGCGGTGCGGGAGGGCGACGACTTCATCGTCAACGGCCAGAAGATCTGGACCACGCTGGCCCATTGCGCCAACTGGATTCTGTTGCTGACCCGCACCAGCAACGACGGGCCGAAGCGGCAGAACGGGATCACCGTGCTGCTGGTCGACATGACCGACCCGGGCGTCACCGTGCGCCCGATCCCGAACCTGCGGCAGGAGACGGACTTCTGCGAGGTCTTCTTCGACAACGTCCGCGTGCCCGCCGCCAATGTGGTGGGCGAGGTCGACCAGGGCTGGGCGCTCGCCAAGGCGGTGCTCGGGCACGAACGCATCTTCCTCGGCGCGCCCTCGCGCCCGGAATACGCGATCAAGCGGCTGGAGCGGCTGGCCGAGGACCGGGGCGCCTTTGACGATCCGGGTTTCGTGGCGCGTTACGCCAGGCTGCGGCTCGACCTCTACGACCTCGGCTCCGCCTTCGAACGTTTCGCGCGGGTGCTGCGGGCCGGGGGCGATCTCGGGCCGGACGTCTCGGTGCTGAAGATCTTCTGCTCCGAGCTCTACCAGCGGATCACCGAGGAAATGCTGACGGTGGCGGGCGAGGAAGCGCGGCTGTGGGATGACCTGCAGACGGCGGAGGGCGAGGTAGACGCGATGAACCTCTACCTCGACAGCCGGGCCCCCGCGATCTTTGGCGGGTCCAACGAAGTCCAGCGCGGAGTGCTGGCCAAGGGAGTTCTGGGACTGCCGTCCTGAGACGGGCAGCCGGGAGGGGAGGAGACATGGCCGAAAACAGGGACTACGCGCTCGAAGCGCGCGGGATCGGCAAGCAGTTCGGAGCGTTCTGGGCGGTCAAGGACGTGGATCTGAAGATCCCGCAGGGGTCGATCCACGCGCTGATCGGGCCGAACGGGGCAGGCAAGACCACCTGCTTCAACCTGCTGACCAAGACGCTGCAACCTTCCACCGGGCAGATCCTGCTGAACGGCGAGGACATCTCGGCACTGCGCACCAGCGAGGTGGCGCGGCGCGGGATGGTGCGGTCGTTCCAGATCTCGGCCACCTTCACCGACATGACGGTGCTGGAGAACGTGCGCGTCGCGCTGCAATCCAAGCACGGCCATGCCTACCGTTTCTGGAGCCCGATCTCGTCGATCTACAACCTCGACGCGCGGGCGATGGAGCTGCTGGCCGACGTGGGGCTCGCCGACGTGCCCCACCTGAAGGCCGCCGAACTGTCCTACGGGCGCAAGCGGGCGCTCGAGATCGCCACCACGCTGGCGCTGGATCCCAAGGTCATGCTGCTGGACGAACCGACGGCGGGCATGGGGCACGAGGATATCGAACCGATCACGCAGCTGATCCGCAAGGTCTCGGCCGGGCGGACCATCGTCATCGTGGAGCACAACCTCTCGGTCGTCTCGACCCTGTCGGACCGGATCACGGTGCTGCAGGGCGGGCAGGTCCTGATGGAGGGCACCTATGGCGAGGTCTCGTCCGACGAACGGGTGATCGCCGCCTACATGGGAGGGGTAGAGGATGCTTGACGATACCACGGCACCACTGCTGGAGGTCAGGGACCTGCGCGCTTGGTACGCCGAGAGCCAGGCGCTGCAGGGGGTCACCTTCGACGTCCGCCCCGGCGAACTGGTTACCCTGATCGGGCGCAACGGCGCGGGCAAGACCACGACGCTGCGGTCGATCATGGGCATCGTCAAGAACCGCAAGGGCTCGATCCGCTTCGAGGGGAACGAGCTGATTGGTCGCCGCACCTTTCAGATCGCCCGGCTGGGGCTGGCCTATTGCCCGGAGGAGCGGGGCATCTTCTCGTCCCTCTCGGTGCGCGAGAACCTGACCCTGCCGCCCCACCTGAAATCCGGCGGGATGAGCGACGAGGAACTGCTCAAGGCCTTTCCCAACCTGCGCGCCCGGGCCGGGTCGCGGGGCACCAGCCTGTCAGGCGGCGAGCAGCAGATGCTGGCCATCGCCCGCATCCTGCGCAACGGCTGCCGCTTCCTCCTGCTCGACGAACCCAGCGAGGGCCTCGCCCCGGTGATCGTCAAGGAGATCGGGGCCCAACTGCGCCGGCTCAAGGCGCAGGGCTACACCATCCTGTTGGTCGAGCAGAACCTGAACTTTGCCCGTTCGGTCGCCGACCGGCACGTGGTGATCGAGCACGGGGCGGTCGTGGACCAGCTCAGCAACGAAGACCTCGCGGCCGACATGGACCGCGTCAAGACCTACCTGGGAGTGTGACAATGTTCGACGGCATCACGCCCCAGCTCCTGTTCGGGCAGCTACTGATCGGGGTCATCAACGGCTCGTTCTACGCCATGCTCGCCATGGGGCTGGCGATCATCTTCGGCCTCATGCACGTGGTGAACTTTGCGCACGGGGCCCAGTACATGCTGGGCGCCTTCGTGGCCTGGCTCCTGCTCAGCACCTTCGGCGTTCCCTACTGGGGCGCCCTGATCCTCGCCCCGTTGGTGGTGGCGATCTTCGGCATCGCGATGGAGCGATTGATCCTGAAACCGATTGCCAACCTCGATCACCTCTACTCGCTGTTGGTCACCTACGCCGCGACGCTGGTGATCGAGGGGCTGATCCGCCAGCAATACGGTTCCACCGGGCTGCCCTACAGCTCGCCGCTGCCGGGGGGCGTGAACCTCGGGTTCATGTTCATGCCGTGGTATCGGCTCTGGGTCGTCGTGTTCTCGGTCGTGACCTGCCTCGCGACCTGGCTGCTGATCGAGCATACCAAGCTGGGCGCCTACCTGCGCGCGGCCAATGAATCGCCCGAGGTGGTCGAGAGCTTTGGCATCAACGTGCCGCGCATGATGACCCTGACCTACGGGTTCGGGGTCGGTCTCGCCGGGCTCTCCGGTGTGCTGGCCGCGCCGATCTATCAGGTCTCGCCCTCGATGGGGTCGAGCCTGATGATCACCATCTTTGCCGTCGTCGTGATCGGCGGGATGGGCTCGATCGCGGGTGCCATCCTGACCGGCTACACCCTCGGCATCGTCGAGGGGCTGACCAAAGTGTTCTACCCCGAGGCCGCCAACCTTGTGATCTTCTTCATAATGCTGCTGGCCCTGATCTTCCGCCCGAGCGGGCTGTTTTCCGGAACGGAGAAATCCTGATGCGCTGGGCCCTGATCCTGATCGCCGCCGTCGTCGCGCTGGCTCTGCCGTTCTTCGTCTATCCCGTGCTGTTGATGTCGATCCTCTGCTTCGTCGTCTTCGCCACGTCGTTCAACCTGCTGCTGGGGTACGTCGGCCTGCTCTGCTTCGGACAGGCCATGTTCCTCGGGCTCTCCGCCTACGTGACCGGCTACGTGCTCAAGACCACCGGGGTTTCGCTCGAACTGGGCATTCTCGCCGGGGCGCTGGTCTCGGCCGTGCTGGGCGCCTTTGTCGGCTTCGTCGCGGTGCGCCGGTCGGGCATCCAGTTCGCGATGATCACCTTCGCCTTCGCGCAGTTCGTCTATTTTGCCCTGCTGCGCGCGGAGTTCACCGGCGGCGAGAACGGGATGCAGGGCATTCCGCGCTCCAAGCTGTTCGGGGTGATCGACGCGTCGGACAGCTTCAGCTTCTACTACGTGATCCTCGCGATCACGGTGCTGGCGATCCTGTTCTGCTACCGTGTCATACATTCGCCCTTCGGCGAGATCCTCCGCGCCATCCGCGACAAGGAGGATCGCGTGGAATCCCTCGGCTTCCGGCCCGAGCGCTTCAAGATCATGGCGATGACCATCTCGGCCTTCGTCGCCGGTCTCGCGGGCGGGATGAAGGCGACGGTGTTCCAGTTCGCCACCCTGACCGACGTCAGCTGGACCGTTTCGGGCGAGGTGATCCTGATGACCCTGCTCGGCGGGCTCGGCACCCTGTCGGGGCCGATGGTCGGCGCGGCCATCGTCATCGCGATGAACGACGAACTCGCCAAGTTCGGCGAATGGGCCCTGATCGCGCAGGGCGTCATCCTGATCCTCGTGATCCTCTTCTTCCGCCGGGGCGTGGTGGGAGAGGCAGGCGCCCTGATCCGGCGCCTGCGCGAGCGCAAGGCAGACTAGGCGGGTGCCGGCGGTGCGCTCAGAGCTCGATCTGGACCGGCTGGTCGAAATCGGGGTCCGTGCGCACCGAGCGGACCGCCTTGCGCAGGGCCTGAAGGTACCTGTCGTGGTTCTTGCGGAACCGGTCGGCCACCCCGCCGATGGCCAGCACGATGGGCTGCCCCTGAACCAGCACCGGCAGCATCATGGCGAAGGTCGCGCCGCCGTCGAAGGGGATGTTCTCGACATAGCCGTAGCCCTGCCGCCTGATTTCCTCGACCTTCTCGACGACGTCCGCCAGCTTGACCCGGTCGCCCGTGCGCGAGGTCGCGATATTGGCGCGGCGCACGGTGTTCTCCAGCTTGTCGGCAGGCAGCGTCGCCAGCAGCACCAACCCGGCCACGGACTGGGTGATCGGCCGGATGGTGCTCTCCTCGATGTGGAACCGCAGCGCGTGGATCGAGGGCATTGTCTGGATGTACTGCAGGTAGACATCGTTCTTGGCCCCGAGGAACACGCCCTCGCCGGTGGCGGCATGGACGTCCTTCATCGCGTCCAGCACCTGCCCGGAGCCGAACAGGGTGCGCGGGATCCATTCCCCGAGTCCGGTGACCTTGGTGGTCGGGAAGTACACCCGCGCGCGCCGCTCGTAGTTGAGGTAGCCGAGCTTCACCAGCGTCTTCAGCAGCACGGTGGAGCTGGAGAGGGGATACCCGAGGGCCGTGGCGATCTCGGACATCGAGCGCGGTTGGCGCGAGAGCCGGAAATACTCAAGGATCTCAAAGGCCCTGGCCGCGGATTTCACCTTGTCGTCGCTCATCGGCCTCCCTCCATAAGCTTTTTCAGAGATGTGAAACTTGCCTACATATACCGAAAAAAGTTTGTTTGCACAGCGCGACGTGACACACTCCGGCTACAGCGCCGCGAGGGGATCCGTTCAGAGGAGAACGGGAGTCGCGGCCGGAGGAGAACAGGGGCCGTCCCGCCATTCGGGACACCCCGCCGGATAACCGGATCACTGACTGTCGAAGACAAACCGGCTGTGCGCGGAGGTGTCCGCACGCGCCGGCAAGGGAGGAATCATGGGCGGACGTCTGCAAGGTAAGGTCGCATTGGTCACGGGCGGCGGGCGCGGCATCGGTCGCGCAATCTGCGAGGCCTATGCCCGCGAAGGCGCGGCCATCGGCGTGCTGGATCTGCGCCTCGACGTGGCTGAACCCGCCGCCGAGGCGATCCGCGCTGCAGGCGGCAAGGCCATCGCCATTGCCGGTAACGTTGCCAACCGCGACGAGGTCTTTGCCGCCGCCGAGACGCTGAAAGAGGCGTTCGGCCCGGTCACCCTGCTGGTCAACAACGCCATGTGGAACCGCTACGGCCCGCTCGAAGAGCAGGACGAGACCGCCATCGGCCGGATGATCGACGTGGGCTTCAAGGGCGTGATCTGGGGCTACCAGGCGGTGCTGCCGCAGATGCGCGAAGCAGGCGAGGGGGCCATCGTCAACATCGCCTCGCCCTCGGCCGTGATCGCGATGAAACACGGCATCATGTACAGCGCCATCAAGGCCGCCGTCGCCGCCGCGACCCGTTCGGGCGCAGCCGAGTTCGGCCCCGACAACATCCGCGTCAATGCCATTGCCCCGGGCCCGACCCAGACCGACGGCGCCATGCGCGTGGTCACCGAGGACGGCTGGGAACGGCGCCGCGAGCGCGTGCCGATCCGCCGTCTCGGCCAACCCGAAGACATGGCCAACGCGGCCGTGTTCCTTGCCTCGGACGAGGCGTCATTCGTCACCGGCGACATGCTCTTTGTCGACGGAGGCATCACCTACGCGTTCTCGTGACGCGGGGATAACGGGGCGGCCGGAGGAGGCCGTCTCCATTCAAGGGAGGAAGTCATGAACTACATCAGGAAGTCCGGCTGCCTGGCCAGCCTGCTTGCCGCCACCGCGCTCGTCGCGCCCCAGGCCCATGCCGACATCTCGGACGGGGTGATCCGGATCGGCGTGATGAACGACCAGTCCGGTCCCTATGCCGACAACTGCGGCGCCGGCTCGGTCACCTCGGTCAAGCTCGCCATCGAGGACCACGGCGGCTCGATCAACGGGGTGCCGGTCGAGGTCGTCATCGCCGACGACCAGAACAAGCCCGACATCGGCGTCGCCCAGGCCCTCAAATGGGTCGAGAGCGAAGGCGTCGATGCCATCGTGGGCTGCTCCGCCTCCTCCATCGCGCTGGCCGTGCAGGACGTGATGAAAGAGCACGAAAAGCCCTACCTGATCGCGGGCACCGCGACCTCGGACACCACCAACTCCAAGTGCTCGCCGATGGGCACCAACTGGGCTTACGACACCTATACGCTCGCCAAGGGCTCGGTGATGGCGCAGCTCGCCCAGGGGCTCGACACCTGGTATTTCATCACCGTCGACTACACCTTCGGCAAGCAGTGGCAGGAGGACGCCACCCGCTTCATCGAGGAGAACGGCGGCAAGGTTCTGGGCTCGGTCCTGCACCCGCTGGGCGCCAACGATTTCTCGTCGCAGCTGCTGCAGGCACAGGCCAGCGGGGCAAAGGTGATCGGTATCGCCAACGCCGGGTCTGACCTCGCCAACGTCATCAAACAGGCCCGCGAGTTCGGGATCGCCGAGGCCGGGCAGAAGCTCGCGCCGCTGGGGATGCAGGTGAACAACGTTCACGGCATCGGCCTCGAAGCGATGCAGGGGCTGATCGCCTCGGCGCCCGCCTACTGGGACGAGAACGACGAAACCCGCGCCTTTACCAAGCGTTACGAGGCGGTAATGGGCAGCGACCGTCGCCCGAACGAGTCCCAGACCGTGACCTACTCGGCGGTGAACCACTACCTCAAGGCCATCGAGGCCGCAGGTTCCGACGCCGGGCCGGACGTGATGGCCAGCATGCGCTCCATGCCGGTGAATGACCTGTTCACCAAGGATGCCGAGATCCGCGCCGACGGTGTGGTGATGCGGGACATGCTGCAGGTGCAGGTCAAGACGCCGAGCGAAAGCCAGTACGACTGGGATTACTACAAGATCCTCGGGACACTCCCGGCCGAGGATGTGTGGCGGCCCGCCTCGGAAAGCCAGTGTCCGCTGCTGACCGAGTGACGCCGTGACTGCGCGGCCCGGCTTCATCCCCCGGGCCGCGATCTTCCCTGCCTGCCAGGATCGCCTGCCATGACCCTTACCATCACCGCCACGCGCATTTCGCCGTCACCCGACAAGCTGGGTGAGAGCCCGATCTGGGACGACCGTCTGGGTCGCCTCTACTGGGTCGACAGCTTCTCGCGCCTGATCCGCTTTCTCGACTACGGCAAGGACGAGGTGCAGTCGCTTGAAATGCCCTCGATGATCGGCTCGATCGCGCTCTGCCGCGACTCCGGCCAGCTGATCGCGGGTCTGGCGGATGGCATCTACCTCGTGAATCTCGCCGATGGTGCGCTCGACCCGGTCTACGTTCCCGAACCCGCGAACGCGCGGGTGCGCTTCAACGATGGCAAGGTGGACCGGCAGGGCCGCTTCGTCTGCGGCACCATGGGTGTCTTTGCCGAGCCGGAGGGGCAACTTGTCCGGGTGTCCGCCGGTGGCGGCGCCGAATGCCTCGCAACGGGTATCCGCATTTCCAACTCTATCTGCTTCAGCCCGGATGGCGGCACGTTCTACTTTGCCGACAGCCTCGACCGGGCGATCCGCGCCTACCATTACACCGCCGATGCCGAACCGCTGACCGAACCCCGTATTCACGTGGACACGCGGCCCTATCACTCGGGACCGGACGGGGCGACCGTGGATTCCGAGGGTTTCATCTGGGTGTCCCTCGTCCAGGCGGGCAAGATCGGACGCTTTGCGCCCGACGGTTCGCTCGACCGGGTGATCTCGGCCCCTGTCGACATGCCCAGCTGCGTCACCTTCGGCGGGCCCGACATGTCGATCCTCTACATGACGTCAATCAAGGATTCCGGCTCCGGCCGCGCGATCTCCCGCCATCCCTACGGCGGGTATCTCTTCGCGCTGGAAGGGCTCGGGGTCACAGGAATACCGGAGCCGCTCTATGGCTGACACTCTCCACCGCGCCCCTGTGCCAGATGCCTTCTCGGCCCTGCTGTCCCCCGCGAGCGTCGCCATCGTCGGCGCTTCGGACGATGTGACCCGCATTGGCGGACGGCCGCTGCGCTACATGCGCGAAAGCGGCTTCAAGGGGCGGATCTACCCGGTCAATCCCAAGCGCGACACCGTGCAGGGCCTCAAGGCCTATGCCGACCTCGCCAGCCTGCCCGAGGTTCCCGATACCGCCATCCTCGCGGTGCCTGCCGCCGCGACCCTCGCTGCGGTCGAGGCTTGCGTGGCCAAGGGCATCCCCTCTGCGGTGATCTTCTCGGCAGGTTTCGCCGAGACCGGGGCGGAGGGGCAGGCGATGCAGGCCCGGATCGCCGCCGTCGCCCGCGAGGGCGGGCTGCGCCTGCTGGGGCCGAACTGCCTTGGCGTGATGAACCCGGCCCTTGGCTGGTACGGCACCTTCTCGGTCGTGCTCGACGGCGCGCTGATCGCGCCGGGCCCGGTCGGCATCGTCTCGCAGAGCGGGGCCTACGGGTCGCATATCGCCCACCTCGCGCGCGAGCGCGGCCTTGGCATCAGCCGCTGGATCACCACCGGGAACGAGATGGACATCTCGCTGGCCGAGGCGCTGGCCCACGTGGTGGAGCAACCGGAAACCCGGGTGGTCATGGCCTATGCCGAGGGCGTCGGCGACGGCGACCGGTTCCGCGCGGCGCTGGAGCGTGCGCGGACGCTTGGCAAGGCCGTGGTCTTCATCAAGACCGGCCGGACCGAGATCGGCGCGCAGGCGGCGGCCTCGCACACCGCCTCTCTTGCCGGCTCCGACGCCGTGTTCGACGCGGTGCTGCGCCAGTACGGCGTGCACCGGGCCCGCACCACCTCGGAACAGCTTGACGTCGCCTATGCCGCAGCCTCCGGAACTTACCCCGAGAACGACCGTATCGGCATCTTCACCATGTCCGGCGGGTTCGGCATCCAGCTGGCGGACGACTGTGCCGATGCGGGGCTCGACGTGGCGCCGATGCCGGAAGCCGCGCAGGCAGAGCTGAAGGCATTGCTGCCCTATGCCTCTCCGGTGAACCCGGTCGATGCGACGGCGCAGGCGGTCAGCGACATGTCGATCCTCACCGCCTACGTGAAGGCGATGATGGAGCAGGGCGGCTATGGCATGTTCTCGGCCATCCTCGGCACCGGACCCGCCAGCCGCAGCTTTGCCGAACCGCTGCTCGAAGCCCTCGATGCGGGGCTCGCCGGACAGAAGGACAGGCTGCTTGGCCTGACCATGTCGGCCCCGACCGACGTGATCCGCGACTACGAACGCCGGGGGTTCCTGGTGTTTCAGGACGGTGCGCAGCTTGCCAATGCCTTTGGCGCGCTGGCCCGCATCCGCCACGGGTTCGACCAGGCCGAGGCGCAGCCTGCGCCCATGACACCCGTCGACCTGCCCAAGGGCGCGGTCAGCGAGGCCACGGCCAAGGCGATCCTCGGCAGGGCGGGCGTTCCCTTCCCCCGGGAGGTCTGTGTCCCGGATGGCGCTGGGGCCGCTGCGGCAGCGGAGGGCATCGGCTTTCCCATCGTCCTCAAGATCTGTTCGCCCGACATCCTGCACAAGACCGAGATCGGCGGCGTGGCGCTGAACATCCGCACACCCGAAGAGGCGCGGCAGGCGACCGATGCGATGCTGGAGAAGGTCCGTGCCGCCGCGCCCGGCGCCCGGATCGAAGGTGTCCTCGTCGCCCCGATGGTCGCGGGTGGGGTCGAAACCATCATCGGCGTGCACGACGACCCGAGTTTCGGACCCGTGGTGATGTTCGGGCTCGGCGGAATCTTCGTCGAGGTGCTGAAGGACGTGACCTTCCGCGCCGCGCCCTTCGGGGTCGACGAGGCGCGGCGCATGATCCGCGAGATCCGGGGCTTTGCCATGCTCGAAGGCGCTCGCGGTGCGAAACCCGCGGACGTCGAGGCGCTGGCGCAGCTCCTGTCGGACCTCTCGCGTTTCGCGGCGGCCCATGCCGACCGGATCGAGGGCATCGACCTGAACCCGGTCCGGGTGATGCCCGAGGGCGAGGGCGTGCTGGCGCTCGACGCGCTGCTGGTGATGAAGGAGGAGGCGTGATGGTGGACGCAAGGCTTCAGGAACTGCTCGACCGCGAGGCGATCCGCGACTGCATCTACCGCTATTGCCGGGGCATCGACCGGGCCGACGAGGCGGCGCTGGTCTCGTCCTACTGGCCGGACGCCTATGACAACCACGGTGCCTATGCCGGTCCGGTCTCGGGCTTTGTCGAGATGGCCCGCAAGGTCTGGGCCAGCGGGGCGCGCAACGTCCACGCGGTCAGCAATATCCTGATCGAGTTCCGGGGCGCAGACCGTGCGGCGGTCGAGAGCTACTTCCTCGCGTTGCAGCGCGGCAAGGGGCCGGACGGGGTGGAGCGGCAGGTGATGCTGGCCGGGCGCTACTGCGACCTGTTCGAAAAGCGCGGCGACGAATGGCGCGTGGCGAGCCGCACCGTCGCCTACGACTGGGTCGATCCGCAGGAGGTGCCGGAGGGCAGCGAGGCCGAACGCTTCGGCCCGCGCACGCCGATTGGCGGGGCCTTTCCCGATGACCCGGTCTATCGCATCGGCAACTCCACCGACGGGCCGCCCGCATGACGGGGGAAACACCACACCAGGGCCGGACCGCCAGCGCGGTCGCACCGGCGGGCGCCGACGGCGTCTCGGAGGCCGAGTACCGTCTGGCCATGCGCCGGGTGATCTCGCCCGTGGCAGTGATCACCTCGGTCTCGGGCACGGAACGCAATGGCCTGACGGTCACGGCGATCTGCTCGGCGACCACCGAGCCTCCGACCCTGCTGGTCTGCGTCAACAACGAGGCGAGGGCGCTGCGGCTGATCGAGGAATCGGGGCGCTTTGCCGTGAACTTCCTCAGCGACGAGCAGTCCGAACTGGCGCGCGTCTTCTCGACCCGGGGGCTGGCGGGCGAGACCCGGCTCCAACTTGGGTCCTGGACCACGCTGGCGACCGGCGCGCCGGTGCTGAACGACTGCGTCAGCGCCTTTGACTGCGAGATGACCAGCAACATCCCCTGCGGCACGCATCGGGTCATCCTTGGCCGCGTCGTCGCCCTGTCCAGCAGCGATGACAACGCGCTGCTCTACCGCGACGGATTCTTCCGCAGGATTGCCCCGGAGTAAGACGATGACCGACCAAAGCCGCAGACGTATCTCCCTGATCACCGGCGCCGCCGGCGGGATCGGCCGTGCCCTCGTCGCCGAGTTCGCGGGCCGGGGCGACCGGGTGCTGGCCGTCGACCTGCCGGGCACCGGGCTGGAGGAGGTGGTGGCGGCGCTTGGCGGCGATCACCTCGCGCTGCCCTGCGACCTGTCCGACGAGGGCCAGATCGCGGCGCTCTTTGCGCAGGTGGACGGGCTGGGGCAGGGGCTGGACGTGCTGGTCAACAACGCCGCCATCGGCCCGACCATGCGCCCGACCACCGAGACGCCGACCGACGAGATCCGCGCCGCCCTGCGCACTAACGTCTTTGCGCCCTTCACGCTGGCGCGCGAGGCCGCCGCGCGGATGGGACCGGGGGGCGCCATCGTCAACACCGTGTCCCTTGGCGGGATTATCTCGAACCCGGCGCGCAACGCCTACGCCGCCTCCAAGTCCGCGTTGATCTCGCTGACCCGGTCGCTTGCCTGCGAGTGGGCGGGGCGGGGCATCCGCGTCACCGCCGTTGCGCCGGGCTATGTGCGCACGCCGATGGTCGCGGGACTCGAAGAGGCGGGCAAGGTCGACCTCGCCCGGGTCCGGCAGCGCATCCCGATGGGGCGTCTGGCCCGCGGGGACGAAATCGCCTCGGCCATCGGGTTCCTCGCCTCGCCCGAGGCGCGCTACATCACCGGCTCGGTGCTGGTGGTCGATGGCGGCTGGATGTCCTTCAACCAACCGGGCGAGGCGCATCCGCCCGTCGCGGGCGTGCCCGCCGATGAGCTGACCCGCCCCGAGGTGCCTGCGCGACGCCGCAACGTGCTGGTCACCGGGGCCGGAACCGGCATCGGCGCGGCCATCGCCGCCCGCTTTGCCGCCGGGGGCGACCGGGTCGTGCTGGCCGACCGCGACTCGCACTCGCTGGCCGCGCGAGCGGCCGAACTGGGCGGGGATCACCTCGCGCTGACGATGGACGTGGCCGACGATGCCTCGGTGGCCGAGGGCTTTGCCCGGATCGCCGCCGATCTCGGGCATCTCGACATCCTCGTGAACAACGCGGCGATCTCCGACACCTTCAAACCGGCGGCCGAGCAGACCTCGGCCGACTTGGACCGCGTGCTGTCGGTCAACCTCGCCGGGGCCTTCTCCTGTGCCCGCGAGGCACTGAAGCTGATGGCCGACGGGCAGGGTGTGGTGATCAACCTCGGTTCGATCAACACCTTCCTGCCGTTCGCCCCGCGCCATGCCTACGGGGCCTCCAAGGCCGCCATCGACATGCTGACGCGTTGCATGGCGGCCGAGCTTGGCCCCAAGGGCATTCGTACCGCGACGCTGGCACCGGGCTACATCCGCACCCCCGGCGTCGCCGACCTCGAAACCCGGGGCCTGATCGATGCCGTGGCGATCCGCCGCCGCATACCGATGGGCGATCTGGGTCGCCCGGACGACATCGCGCAGGCCGCCCATTACCTCGCCTCCCCTGCGGCGAGCTACGTCAGCGGCGCCATTCTCTACGTCGATGGAGGCTGGACCTCCTTTGGGGCCGCTGGCGACGCCTTCGATCTTTCCGCCCATGAGGCGCCCGGCGCGGAGCAGACCGCGCCGCTTGAAACAACCTTTCAGTGAGGACCTGATATGAGCAATCCGCAGACTACCTCCCAGCCGACCCGGCTCGACGTGATCGTCGTCGGCGCGGGCTTTGGCGGCATGTACGCCGTCTACAAGTTCCGCGAGATGGGCTATGACGTGACGGGCATCGAGGCCGGCGGCGACGTCGGCGGCGTGTGGTACTGGAACCGCTACCCCGGCGCGCGCTGCGACCTGATGTCGGTCGACTACTCCTATGGCTTCTCCGACGAGATCCAGCAGGAATGGAGCTGGTCCGAGCAGTTCGCCGCACAGCCCGAGATCCTGGCCTATGCCAACTTCGTGGCCGACCGGCTGGACCTGCGGAAAAGCTTCCGCTTCAACACCCGCGTGACCAGCGCGATCTGGGACGAGGCAGGCAAGCTCTGGCGCGCCACCACCGACCGGGGCGAGGTAATCGAGGCGCCGTTCTGCGTGATGTCGACCGGCCCGCTGTCGATCCCCAAGGATCCCGACATCCCGGGGCTCGACCGGTTCAAGGGGCAACTCCTGCGCGCCCAGAAATGGCCGCATGAGCCGGTGGACTTCGCGGGCAAGCGCGTGGGCATCATCGGCACCGGATCGACCGGCATCCAGATCGTGCAGGAGGTCGGGCGCAAGGCGGGCGAGCTCTTCGTGTTCCAGCGCACCCCCAGCTGGACGCTGCCGATGCGCAACCACGACCTCGAACCCGATTACATCGCCGAGATGAAGAAGCACTACCCGGCAATGCGCGAGGCGATGCGGATGAACCCGACCGGGGGCACCCGGCCGGTCTCGACGCGGCCCTTCTTCTCGCTGCCGCCGTCGCAGCGGCAGGACGTGATGGAACACGCGTGGCAGGATGGCGGTCATACCTTCCTCGCCTGTTTCTCGGACCTGCTCTCGAACCAGGAGGCCAACGACCAGGTGGCCGACTTCGTGCGCGCCAAGATCGGGCAGATCGTCGAGGATCCGAAGGCGGCGGAAGCGCTGAAGCCGCGCGGCTACCCGATCTTCGCCCGCCGTCCCTGCCTCGATACCGAGTACTACGAGACCTACAACCTGCCCAACGTGCACCTGATGGACTGCCTGACCGATCCGATCGTCGAGATCACCGAGACCGGCATCCGCACCGAGGTGGGCGAGACCGAACTCGACATGCTGATCCTCGCCACGGGCTACGACGCGCTCACCGGCGCGCTGCTGGCCATCGACCTGCGGGGCCGCGACGGGCGGCTGCTGCGCGACAAGTGGGCGAGCGGTCCGCGCTCGTTCCTTGGCATGATGGTCGAAGGTTTCCCGAACCTCTTTGCCACCAGCGGCCCCAACGGGCCCGCCGCGCTTGCCAACCTGATCACCATCGCCGAGAACGATGTCGACTGGGTGGCCAACCTGATCGAGCACATGAAGGCCGAGGGCCTTGCCAGCGCAGAGGTCACCAAGGCGGCCGAGGACCGCTGGATGAACCTTGTCCTCGCGCTTGCGGAACGGTCTCTGGTGCGCAAGGCCAAGACGTGGTGGGTCGGGTCGAACGTCAAGGGCAAGCCCGAGGGGCTGACCATGTTCGTCGGCGGCTTCAACAAGTACCGCGAGCATTGCGAGGCGGCCGCCGCCAGCGGCTATGCTGACCTCAGTTTCGAGAAGGCGCTCGAAAAGGTCTGACGGCAAGGGCGGGCAGGGCGGACAGGTCCACCGCGCGCCTCAGCCGCTGCCCGCGTCTTCCGTGGGGTCGCCGATGTTGTCGACAAGGTGCCGGGTGATGCGCATCATCGCCTGCAGGTCGGCCTCGCTCAGCCCCTCGGCGGCCTGGCGAAAGATGCGCCGGCGGACCGGCAGCATCTCTTCGAACAACGCGCGGCCGGCGTCGGTCAGATAGACCCCGATGGTGCGGCGGTCTCCGGGATAGCTCTCGCGCCGCACCAGTCCCTCCTGCTCCATCTGCGTCAGCAGGTGGCTGAGCGCCGTCCGCTCGATCTGTGTATGGGCGGTTAGCTGGTTCACCGAGAGACCCGACAGTTCCGACAGGATCGACAGGGTGCGCCAGCGCGCGACCAGCGACTTGCCGCCGCCCATTTCCTGCACGAAGGCCACGTTGCTGCGTTCCTCCAGCACGCGCACCCAGTACAGGATGGATGTGCGAAAGCTTTCTTCCTCGACCGCCATGCGTCCGCGAAATCTCCTGAGTGTCGTGCGACGGGTGCGCGGCCGACAGATGCATTGCCGGCCGTGCCGCGTCAACGCGCTTGCCGGTCGTCCCGCGCCAGTGCCTCGTCCTCTTCGTCCAGCCTGCGGTCGCGCTGCAGTTCAAGCCACATGGCGTTGACCACGGCGAAGATCGCGGCGAGGGGAAGTCCGAGCAGCCATGCAAAGTACCACATGTCCCTGTTCCTTTCTCAATACACGGTGTCGGACTGGCCGGTGACGCCGTCCTCGGTGACCTTGCCCCACAGCACCTTGTAGACCCAGGCGGTGTAGGCAAGGATCAGCGGCAGGAAGATGATCGTCGCCACCAGCATGATGAACAGCGTCTGGTGCGAGGACGAGCTGTCCCAGACCGTCAGCGACGAGTTTGGGTCGATGGAGGAGGGCAGGATGAAGGGGAACATCGTCAGCCCGACCGACGAGATGGTGCCGAGGATGCCGAGCTTCGACCACAGCAGGGTCGTGACCTCGCGGCCCGCGCGCAGCCCGCGCACGGCAAGGATCATCCCCGCAAATCCCATCAGCGGCGCGATGACGATCCACGGGCGCTGCCCATAGGCCGCCAGCCAGCTGCTGCCCCGGGTGACCTCGGAGTAGAGCGGGTTCGACGGGCCATCCCTGACCGGATCGGCAACAAGGGCGTAGCCGTCGATCCCGAAGGCCAGCCAGAGACCGGCCAGCGCATAGGCGACGATGGCGATGGCCCCCGTGACCGAGCCGATGCTGCGCGCGCGCAGCTGCACCGGCCCCTCGGTCTTGAGCGTCAGCCACGCCGCGCCGTGGGTCACCAGCATCGACAGCGAGACGACACCGGTCAGCAGGGCAAAGGGGTTCAGAAGGCCGAGGAACTTGCCGTAGTAGCTGCCCTCGTAGATCGAGAGCAGGTCCGGCGTGAGCCGGAAGGGCACGCCCTGCAGCACGTTGCCGACCGCCACCCCAAAGATCAGCGCGGGCACGGCGCCGCCTACGAACAGCGCCCAGTCCCAGCCGTTGCGCCAGGACGCGCTGTCGCGCTTGGAGCGGTACTTGAACGCGACGGGGCGCAGGATCAGCGCGGCAAGAATGACGAACATGGCAAGGTAGAAACCCGAGAAGCTCACCGCGTAGAGCGGTGGCCATGCGGCGAAGATCGCGCCGCCCCCGAGGATGAACCACACCTGGTTACCTTCCCAGACCGGGCCGACCGTGTTGATGGCGATCCGCCGCTCCACGTCGGTCTTGCCGACGAAGGGCAGCAGCGCACCCACGCCCATGTCAAAGCCGTCGGTCATCGCGAAGGCAATCAGCAGGACGCCCAGCAGCAGCCACCAGATGACCCGCAGCAGGCCGTAGTCGAAGAGTTCGAACAGGATCATGTCGCTTACTCCGCAGGTGCAAACGGGCTTTCGCCCTCGCGGCGGCGCAGCCGCCGTTCGTGGCGCGCCTCCCAGTCATTGGTGAGGTCCACATCCTGGAACGGGCCCTTGCGGATGTACTTCAGCATCAGGCCGATCTCGACGATGAACAGGACCGTGTAGAAGATGACGAAGCCCGCCAGCGTCAGCAGCAGGTCCTGCACGCTGAGGTGGCTGACCGACAGGGCCGTGGGCAGCACGCCGTCGACCGTCCAGGGCTGGCGCCCGAACTCGGCGACGAACCAGCCCAGTTCGGCCGCGATCCACGGCGCAGGGATCATCACCACGGCAAGGCGCAGCGCCCAACGCGGATAGCTCTGTGCCTTGAAGCTCGACCGCCAGAAGAAATAGGCCATCAGCGCGATGAAGGAGAAGCCCAGCCCGACCATGATCCGGAACGACCAGAACAGCGGCCAGACGGTTGGCACGGTGTCCCACGCGGTCGAGGCGATCAGCTCCGCGTCGGCGTCGCGCGGATCGTCGACGTAGCGCTTGAGCAGGAAGGCATAACCGAGGTCGCCGCCGTGGTTCTCGAAGGTGGCGCGTACCTCTGCAGGGGTCGCGTCGCGCTGTTCGCGGATGGTCATCAGCGCGTCATAGGCGATGATGCCGCTCTTGATCCGCGTCTCGGCCTCGGCCACCAGCTTGTCGATGCCCGGGATCTCCTCGGTCAGCGACCGGGTGCCGATCAGCCCCATCACCCAGGGAATGCGGATCGCGTAGTGGGTCTCGCGCGCCTCCTGGTCCGGCAGGCCGACCAGCGTGAAGGAGGCGGGGGCGGGTTCGGTCTCCCACATGCCCTCGATCGCGGCGAGTTTCATTTTCTGGTTGTGCGAGGTCTCGTAGCCGGACTCGTCACCCAACACCACGACCGAGAGCGCCGAGGCCAGCCCGAAGGAGGCCGCCACGGTGATCGACCGCCGCGCCAGTTCGATGTGCCGCCCCTTGAGCAGGTACCAGGCGGAGACGCCGAGAACGAAGACCGAGGCGGTGACATAACCGGCCGAGACCGTATGCACGAACTTGGCCTGCGCCACGCCGTTGAACACCACCTCGAAGAACGAGGTCATCTCCATCCGCATGGTGTCGGGGTTGAACTCGGCCCCCACGGGGTTCTGCATCCAGCCGTTGGCGATGAGGATCCAGAGCGCCGAGAAGTTCGACCCGATGGCGACCAGCCAGGCGACCACGAGGTGCTGCACCCGGCTGAGTTTTTCCCAGCCGAAGAAGAACAGCCCGACAAAGGTGGCTTCGAGGAAGAAGGCCATCAGCCCCTCGATGGCGAGTGGCGCCCCGAACACATCGCCGACGTAGTGCGAGTAGTAGGACCAGTTCATGCCGAACTGGAATTCCATGGTGATGCCCGTCGCCACGCCGAGAACGAAGTTGATGCCGAAGAGCGTGGCCCAGAACTTGGTGATCTGCCGCCAGATCGGGCGGGCGGTCATCACGTAGACCGTCTCCATGATCGCGACGATGATCGACAGGCCGAGTGTCAATGGCACGAAGAGAAAGTGGTAAAGCGCTGTCATGGCAAACTGGAGACGTGACAGCTCGACGATATCGAGTTCCATGCGCGGTTCCCCTGCAGGTTGTAGGCACCGTCAGCGGGCGACTCGCCCGTGGCTGGCTTATCCCTACCGCAATACTAGACTGCTCTCGCCCTGTGACAACGCCGCAGGGCTGACACCTAAGGTCGCGGTTCGATTGAAGATTTCGTGAGTTGCGCCCCGATGCATGGCGGCAATGATCGTCGCGCGGGGCAGGAAAGCGCGCAGGCCGCGCAGCACCTTGTCGGCGGTTGCCGCATCCAGCCCCTCGGTGGGTTCGTCCAGCAGCAGAAGCGCAGGCTTTTTCAGGAGGTTGCGCGCAAGGGCAAGGCGCCGGGCCTGCCCGCCGGAGAGGCCGGCCCCGGCTTCGCCCAGTCGCGCCTCCAGCCCGCCGCGCTCGCGGACGACATCGGCCAGGGCAACGGCCTCCAGAGCGGCCCAGAGCGTGTCCTCGTCCGCCTCGCCATTCAGCGACAGGTTGTCGCGGAACGTTCCGGCGACGAGGGCACTGCGCTGCGGCAGCATGGACACGACCGATCTCAGCGCGTCCTCCTGCCAACGGTCGGGGTGTTTTCCGTAGAGTTCCAGCCCCTGACCCGGCCCCAGCCCGGCGATCCGCAGCAGCAGCTCGGTCTTGCCCGCGCCGGAGGGTCCGGTCAGCGCAACGGCCTCGCCGGGGGCCAGCGTCAGGTCGAGCCCCGGAACGGCAATCCGCAGCAAGGGGGCGTCGGGATTGGATGCCACCGGGGCAGGGCGGGGCGCAGCATCGGGGGCCGGAGCGAGGAGGCGGGCGGCCCCGACCATGCGCCCGAGGTCGGCAACGCCGCGCCGGAGCGGCCAGACCGCCTCGGCCAGTGCGACGGCCACGAAGAACCCGATGGCGGCCTTGGCCGGGTCGAGCACCCCGCGCGACAGCAACCAACCCCCGGCCACCAATGCGGCCGCCGCCACCAGCGCCACGAGGAGCGAGAGCGCGCGCCCGGCGTCCCGTTCGGCCCGGTCGAGCGCGGCCATCGCCCCCCGCGCGGCGGCATCATGGGCCAGCAGACGCTCCTCCTGTTCTGACAGCCGCCCCGACAGGATCACCGCCTCGCGGTCGCGGATGGTGTCGATGAGCCCACGCCGCAGGGCCTGGGCCTCGTTCTCGGCATCGGTCGAAGGCCGCAGCCCCCGCCGGGCAAGGCGCCAGAGGATCAGCGCGGCGGCGGGCAGGGTTCCGGCGAGGATCGCGAGTGCAACCGGCCAGCCCAGCAGCCATGCCAGCGCGGCGAAGATCAGCAGGTGCGCGGCGAGCGCCGCCGTGCCCGGCAGCAGCAGCCGCAGCACCAGCCCGTCGAGCGCGTCGACGTCGGCGACGATGCGGGTCAGCACCTGCTCGCCCCGCAACCGCGACAGGGCCCGCCCGTCGAGCCGCGCCAGCCGCCGCAGCAGATCGACCCGCAGCGCGGCAAGGGCGCGCAGTGTGGCGTCGTGGGTCAGCAGCCGCTCGCCATAGCGGGCGGCGGTGCGCCCCAGCGCAAGGAACCGGACGCCCGCAGAGGGGCGGAACACGTCGAAGGCGATGCCGATCCCGCCGAGCCCGGCAAGCCCGGTCGCGGTGACGAACCAGCCCGAGAGCCCGAGCAGAGCCGCCCCCATCAGCAGCACGAGCACCGAGAGCGCGGCGCCGCGCGCCATCGCACCCGGGGCGCTGGTCAGCAGCAGGCGCAGGATATGCAGGACCGGCCTCATGCGCCGATCTCCACCTGCCGTTGCATGGCGGCGGCGAGCACCGGGTCGTGGGTGGCGACGATCACCGCCCGCCCGCTCGCGCGCAGCCGCTCCAGCGCGGCGATCACCCGCTGTGCCGTTTCGGGGTCTAGGTCGGCGGTCGGCTCGTCCGCCAGAATGAGGTCGCCTCGCTGCAGCACCGCGCGGGCCAGCATCAGCCGCCGCGCCTCGCCGCCGGATACCCCGCCCCCGGTCGCGCCGAGGCGGGTGGCAAGCCCCTCGGGCAGCCCTTCGACCACCCGCGCGGCATCGGCGAGGTGCAAGGCGGGCCAGGGGTCGGTTCCGGCGCCCTTCGGGTCGAGCCAGTCGCCGAGCGTGGTGTCGGCGAAGTGCGGCCGCTGGGGCACCAGCGCGATGCACGCGCGCCATGCATCTGCCGTTTGGTCATCGAGCGGCTCGCCGCAGACGTCGATCCGCCCGGAGGCCAGAGGGGCCAGCCCGGCCAGCGCGGCCAGCATCGTGCTCTTGCCGCAGCCGCTCGGCCCGGTGAGGGCGAGCGTTTCCCCGGCCGCGAGGGAGACGTCGGGAAGGGGCACCCGGCCTCCCGGCACCATGGCCTCCGCACCCCGTACCTGCACCGACAGCGCCCCGGGCAGGGGGGCCGCGGCGGCGCCGGTTCCCAGCGGTTCGACCCGCTCGGCCCGGTCCAGTTCGTCAAGCTCTGCGACCACCGAGAACCCCGCCGCGCGGTCGTGCCATGCGGCGGCAAGGTCTCGCAGGGGCTGGAAGAACTCGGGCGCGATCAGCAGCAGGAACACGCCCTGGCCCAGCGTCAGCGGGGTGCCCCAGGTGCCAAAGCCGATCTCGCCCAGCAGCATGAAGCCGACGAAGACCGCCACGAGGGCGACACCGAGCGCGGCGAACAGCTCCAGCACTGTGGACGACAGGAACGCGATGCGCAGCACGGCCATGCTGCGTTCGCGCAGCGCTTCGGCCCTTGCTCCGAAAGCCACCGCCGATGCCTCGCCCGCGCCCAGCAGGCGGATGTCGAGCAGGGCGGCGAGACGCTCCATCAGCATCTGGTTCATGTCGCCGATTTCGTCCATCTGGCGGCGCGAGGCCTCCTCCGCCGCCATCCCGACCAGCGCCATCATCACCGGGATCAGTGGCCCGGCGACAAGCAGGGTCAGCCCCACGACCCAGGACTGCGAAAAGGCGAGGATCAGCAGAACGGGCGGCAGCACCACCACCCGCATCATTGCCGCATGGTAGCGGGTGATCCACGGCTGGAGCAGCGGCAGCTTCTGGACTGCAAGCGCGGCGATGGCGGCAGAACCGGTGGCCGAGGGCGCGCGGGCCTCGCGCCGGACCAGCGCCGCGCGTTCGCGTGACAGGGTTTGGTCGGCTGCCGCGAAGAACAGCGCACCGGCCCGATGGTCCAGCAGCGCCCGCAGAGCGGCGCAGAGGGCAAAGACCAGCCCGGCCACAGCGGCGCGCTCTAGCGCCGGGGCGCCATTGGCCCAGCCCGCGATGCACCAGGCGATGGCGGCGGCCTGCACCGGCCAGAGCAGCCCGGCGAGAACGGAGAGCACCCCGGCGTGACGCAGCTCCCGGCGGACCGGGGCAATCACCCGCGCCTGCGCCAGCGTGGCGTGGGTTGTCCGCCGCGTCGGGGCGTCTGTGGCCTGATCCATGGGGCTCGCACCGCCTGCAATCCGGTTTCCTTGGCCCCGGTGTTACCATTCCCGGCGACCCGGGACGAGCCGCTTGCCCGTGTGACAGTGCCGCAGGCCCGGTGCCCGGGGCGGCCCCGATGCCTCGGACTCGGGCAGTTGCCCGGCGATCCCGGCTCCGGGGCGCGAAAGTGCAAAACCTGCTCTCCCCGTGGCGGGGTTGTCTGCTAGGGTTCTGCCTGCAGCACCGGGGGGTCTGACATGCAAAAACTCACGTTCATCGCGGAAACGGATACACAGGGCCGGGTGGCCTGGGTCTGGGCCAAACGGCCAGCCTGGAAGGCCGCGCGACCGGCCGACGCGCGCAGCATCTCGGCCAGCGACCTGGCGCGCGCACAGTTCCACGGCGCCGCCGAGGACGACATCCGCGCCTGGGTCAGCGCCCAGGCCAGGGGCGGCCGCGCGCAAAACTGAGCGACCCGGCGTAACCTGGACATCTTGTTGATCCGGCCAAGGGGGCAGGGTAGGGCACCCGGCGCCATGACGGCGGGCTGGATGATGGGTGACGTGCTAGACAAATCGGCGAGTTGTCGATTTTGTGTCGTGACATCACTCGGGATGACCATGGGGATACGTAAGACGTGAAGAAGGTATTCGTTGCGGAAACCGACGAAACGGGGCGCATTGAATGGGTCTGGCTCTGGCGGGCCGGCCAGCGGGGGCCGCGCATGATTCGAAAGGCCGAGGACTGCTCGCAGATGCTGGACCACGCCGAGTTCCACGGCAGCAGCCGCGACAACATCGTCGACTGGCTGGCGCGCCGGGCCTGAGCCGGGATGGTGCCGCGAGGACGGACACCATGACCTGTCTCAATGTCTTTCCCGTGAAATCGTCGTAAATCTTGTCGAACGTCGCGTTCCTGTGACAAATGGCTGGTTCCGGTGGACGCGCATCCGTGGAACGCTTGCCACGGGAAAAGGACACAGAGGACACAGGTTGCAACCCTTTCCGAAAGCGGGCCATGACCCGGCCTGAAGCCCAGATGATCTTTGTCCGCGAGGGCGGACAGCTCTGCGCCGGAGGAATGGACCTCGGCAAGAGCCGGTTGGTCCGCGACGGCGACGGCTTCGTCGGCAGCTTTGCCCTTGTCGATACCTTCGACGGGCAGGTCGCGGCCAAGGACCGCCTTCTGCTGGAAACGGAAGAGGGCCTGTTCCTGCTGTCGGAGGGGGAGGTGCTCGACCAGTCCAGATGCGCGCCTGCCTTCGTTCAGGACATGCCGGAAGGGCGGGTCACCGACTGGCTGGCCGGCGTGGTCTCGCCTCTGCGGACGCTGATGCCCGTGGCCAAGGGCGAACTGGTTCGCCAGCGCTGGAAGGTGGTCGACGACTTCGACAAGACCGAGGTGCGCGGCGAGTCCTGGCAGCTGAGGTCGGGGAATGCGGCGCCGGTCACGGTGCTGCGGCTGAACCCGCTTCGGGGGTACGACAAGGCCCTGCAGCGCCTCGTGCATCAGATCGACACCACCGGCGCGCGCCTCTGCGAGACGGCCTTCGATCTCGGAGCGGACCTCAGGGGCGTGAACCCCGGGACCATCGGCAAGGTCGAGATCGAGATGACCGCCGAGGAAACCGCCTTCGAGGCCACGGTCGTCTTCGTGCGGGCGCAGGTCGCTGCCGCGGTACGGCAGGAGGCGGGCATTCTCGCCGATCTCGATTCCGAGTTCCTGCACGAGTACCGCGTCGCCCTGCGCCGTGTCCGTTCGGTGATCTCGCTGTTCCGTGGCGTTTTCGAGGCCGAGCAGAGCGACGAGCTGAAACAGCGGTTCGACGCGGTCATGTCACCCACCGGCAGGCTGCGCGATCTCGATGTCTACCTGATCGAGCGAGAGGACTACGTGGCGCTGGTGCCGCCCGCGCGTCGGCGCGGCGTGGAAAAGCTGTTCGACCGGCTGGCGCGCGAGAGGGGCGACGCCCACAGGGACCTAGCAGCGTGGTTGCAGAGCCCCGGATACCGTCAGGAGATGGCGGCGCTGCTGCGGCTCTTCGAGGATCCGGGACAACTGGCCGAGGGCCCGGACGCCGAAAGCCATGCGCTCGACTATGCCCGCCGGGTGATCTGGAAGCGGTACCGCAAGGTCTGCAAGATCGCCGCCGGGATCGACAGCACAACGCCCGACGAGCAGGTCCACGCGCTGCGGATCCAGTGCAAGAAGCTGCGCTACCTGATGGAATTCTTCGCGCCGCTTTTCGACGCGGCCGATGTCGGTGCCCTGATCAAGCGCCTGAAGAAGCTTCAGGACAACCTTGGCAAGTTCAACGACTACGCGGTGCAGCAGGCGGCGCTGGGCGACCTCCTGACAGGGCTCAGGGCCAACACGCGCGACGCGCTCGAGATCGCGACGAGCCTCGGCGCGCTGGTCACCGTGCTGGACCGCAAACAACAGGAAGAACGCGCAAGGGTGGAGGCCAGCTTTGCCCGTTTCGACTCGGAGAAGACCCGGGAGAGCTTCCGCGCGCTGTTCCACTCGGAGGAGCCCGACGCATGAAGATCATCGCCAGCTATTCGAACAAGGGCGGGGTGGGAAAGACCGCGAGCGCCGTGAACATCGCCTATTGCCTCGCGCAACAGGGGCACCGGGTGCTGCTCTGCGATCTCGACCCGCAGGGGGCATCGGGTTTCTATTTCCGGGTGAAACCCTCGAAGAAGCTGAAGGGCGACAGGTTCTTCACCGACGTCACGCGCTTTACCGATGCGATCCGGGGCAGCGATTTCGACGATCTCGACATCCTCCCGGCCAACATGACCTTCCGCGACTTCGACGTCTTCCTCGCGCGCATGAAGAACAGCCAGTCACGGCTCAAGAAGGCGCTGAAGAGCGTGAAGGGCGATTACGACTACATCGTGCTGGACTGCCCGCCCAACATCTCGACCCTGTCCGAGAACGTCTTCCGGTCGGCCGACGCCGTCGTTGTTCCGGTGATCCCCACAACGCTCTCCGAGCGGACCTTCGAACAGCTCGGGGAGTTCTTCAAGGAGCACGGGCTGGCGCGAAAGAAGATCCTCGGGTTCTTCTCGATGGCGCAGGCCACCAAGAAGCTGCACGGCGAGACGATCAAGCGGATGCGCAAGACCCATGCCCGGCGCATGCTCGACGTGGTGGTGCCGTTCTCGACCGATGTCGAGAAGATGGGCGTGCATCGCACCCCGGTCGGCGTCTTCGCCGGAACCCATGACGCGGCCCGGGCCTATGACCGGCTCGCGGTCGAAGTGATCAAGAGGATCTGATGGCCAAGAACACCGAAATCGAACGCAAGTTCCTGGTCGCGCGGATGCCTGACCTCACCGACGCCAAAGCCACCGAGATTCGGCAGGGCTACGTGACCCGCCCCGAAGATTCGATCGAGGTCCGTCTGCGGCAGAAGGGGGCGGCCTTCTTCGTCACCATCAAGACCGGCGAGGGCATGGTGCGCGGCGAATACGAGACCGAGGTCCCGCGCGAAGCCTTCGACCGGCTCTGGCCCGCCGCGACCGGACGCATCGAAAAGACCCGCTGGACCGGCCGCCTCGCCGATGGCACCGTGTTCGAGCTCGATGTCTTCGAGGCACCGCATGCGCCGCTGACCGTGGTCGAGGTGGAGTTCGAGGACGAGGCCGCCGCCCACGCCTTTGTCGCGCCGGACTGGTTCGGCGAAGATGTCAGTGGAAACAAGGCCTACAGCAACAAGGTCATGGCCTTCGCGCCCCGGTAGCGGCGGGGGTGCAAACCGCGTAATCCGGAAGCACCGGAGGGATGTCATTCGCTCTTGCAGAAGGAGAAGTGGTGGGCGATCCTGAAGTGCGGTTTGTGCTATTCGGCCATATTTTTATGGGAGAAGTGTCCCGCAAATCGCAAGTGCGGGACACCTGCCAATCCAAGCCTGCCAAGCAATCGCTGGATTAGCCGCATGTTATGGCTTTGACGCTGAGCTTGACCTGCCCCCTGCCGGTCCCTCATTCATAACGAGAGTCTGCAGGTTGGGTTTGGGTATTCTGGTTCCCGATCTGGCGCAAGCTCGCCGGGCGCGGAGCCCTCAAGCTGCTCAAGCGCTCGGCGGG
>NZ_QEHM01000011.1 GCF_003116585.1 Albibacillus kandeliae | reverse complement strand
GGCCTCCTGCTCCTTAATCATCCCGATTATCTGCGCCTCGGTGAAACGGCTCTTTCGCATTCGTCTGCTCCTTCAGTGTTGGCGCAGACTCTACACTACGATGAGGGATTTCGCGGGGGGCAGGTCAAGCTTCAACAGATAGGTTGGGCCACGATCCGGGGCAGTCAGGTTCGTTTGCCTTTGCCCGGCATAGCCCGTGTCTGACGCTGCGCAATCACCTATTGCGCTGAAGTCACAAGGGCTATCTTGCTCACACGCTTGTCTTGTCCGAATTCGATCAGAGCAAACCATTTCCCGTAACCATCCGCAGAGTTGGCATCGGGCATTTCGGGGCAGGACGGTATGGTGAAATCTTGCGATATGGCAGTGTATCCGGCGGGCACGCGTCCAAGAATGCGAACCACCTCCCCACGGGTCAGACCGACCCTGAGGCCCGAAGGCATCTGCCAGGTCGGCGAGGTGGCGGACATCGTGATAAGGTCGCCTCGGGAAAAATCAATACTCGCTCCAGTAAGTGCCAGCCTGTCAATTGGTTCATCACTGAACGAAGTTTCGTCGGTGGCCATCGGTGTTCCGAGCGTACTGAGTGCGTCCAACGACGCGCTCATCCTTATACCATTGAGGCTGAACTCCGATGTGGGAAGGCAATCAAATTCGACGCCATACTGACGTGTTGTTACCAGGATCGGCATTGAGGCCGATGAAACAGCATCCGATATCCATGTCTTGGAAACCCAATCCCAGGTTTGGCCAGCTGCCAATTTGGCATCATGGAGCCCGCCGCCAAAGCCGTAGGTGACGGTTTCGGGGATGCATTCAAGGCTGGCGACCCGTTCGCCGTTCTCGGTCACTTCAACCCACCCAAAGCGCGTTTGCGTGCGCTGCATCTCCTCCTCAGAGAACGGACGTTCAAAACCGCCCCCAACACTATAGCCGTAATCCTGATTGAAGAAGGTGACTGACTCGCTGATCGCCGTGCCGAGCCCCGACCACGGCTCGAAATTCACGCGTTCAATGGGCTCAGACAGGGTGAGATCCGCTGGCCCGCCAATCGGGCCGTAGCTGTAGGTGACAGTCTGGTTATCGAAACACACGAAGACTTCGGTGTCATGGCCTGCAATCTGGCAGGAAGTGAATGTTTCCTGTCCTTGCGGGCAACCTGCCTCCGCTCCCGTCGCCAGTATGCCCATCATGCACAACACGCTGCCCTTCACATCGTATCTCAATCGCACAACCCTTTTGAAATGCAGTTCTATATCCCGACGCTGATGAACAGGTTCCACACCAAACGCAATCACAGTGCCGATGCAGGTTTTGAAATCAAATCCCTAATCGCGGCCAAGACCAGGTGTTGCACGCAGAGGTGGGTCAGTCTGGTATAGCGAGCGGCTGCGTCAAGCCTAGCGTCTCGGCGGCCCGTAACCCTGCTGCAGCGGCATCCATATCAGGATATGATGCGCAAAGCGCTGAGAATTCGGAAAATACTGCGGATAGCTGCTTTGATGCTGCCGCAGATGACGAATGAAAAAATGGTTTGGTCAGATCCACCCCTGCGAGACCATTTTCGCGGATGATGCGCGTCATCACTTTGATCATCGGCAGATCTGCTTCTTCTGGCAGCCCGAGCCCATCCTCAAATGCGCCTGTTCTGCGGAAGTACGCAATTGATGCGTCATGATAGGCAGTGATGACCTCCTCGTGCTTCTCAGAAAGCTCGGCACAGGTTAATCCCGCGAGTTCGGCATCAGTGTAATGCCTGATGCCATTGGAGGCGGGCCATAAAGAGAAGAGCAAAATCGTTGCGGAAATGACCAGAAGCAAACCAGTACCAAGCATTCTCTTCATACACGGAAGCCTTTGTGTCCCATCGTTTACTCAAATCTGGATAGCGTGGGACACTTCCAGCCCGAAGGCAACTTGAATAGGCTGCCATGCGTTCGAGCGTTTCGTTCCAAGGTGGACAGTTGCGCCTTTGACTGCATCCGCCAATCTGGGTTGGAAGCGTACCTTCGCTCCGGACCGAAGGAAGGGCGGCAGAGCGCAGACAAAAGCGGCCGTCCGCTGCGGCGTGTTTGGACGGCGGCGAGCCGCCGGGTCTGTTGTCTCGGCCGGCCAGTAGTCGACGTGTCGGCGAGGCGCGCGGGCCACGCAGTTGATAGCGTGACCCGCGCTTGCCGTCAGCCCGCTTCTGCCAGGGCCACGGCATCGGGGCCGGCAGGATAATGCAACCCGCCGGTGGGATCAGTAGCAGCGCGCCAGACCGCCTCGGCGACATCGATTTCGCGCGTCACCACCTCTGGCGCGGCGAAGGCTTCGAAAATCGGCCCGGCATAGTCCGCATAACTTTCCGGGATCAGATCTTCGAGGCGGAACAGGCTGTTCGCGGCGAAGCGCGTGGTTGGACCATAGCCCGGCTCAACCAGACGCGCCTTCACCCCGAAATGACCGAGTTCGAGTGCCAGTGAGCCGGTGAAGCCCTGGATCGCCTGTTTGCTCGCGGTATAGAGCGCTGCGAGCGGCATCGATGCGAGCGTAGCGCTCGAGGTGACATTGACGATCACCCCCGAGCGGCGCGCGCGCATCTGCGGGATCACAGCCTGCGTCATCGCAATCGTGCCGAAGGTGTTGGTCTCGAAAATCTTTCGGATCAGGGGCATCGGCGTTGCCTCGACGGCGCCCACGAGGCCGATCCCTGCATTATTGACCAGAACGTCGATCGGACCGGCGGCCTCGACGATGCTGGCGATGCTGTCGGGATCGGTGATGTCGAGCTGCAAAACCCGGATGCGCTCGGACGCCGGCAAGGGGCTGGCCTGCGGGTTGCGCATGGTGGCGATCACATTCCAGCCCCGGTCGTGGAAGTGACGCGCGGTCTCAAGCCCGTAACCGGACGAGCTGCCGCTGATGAGAATGGTCTTCATGTCGGTCTCCTGCCAAATCTGTTGACGACCGAGGATTAGCAAGCGTAGATCGAACTATCTCCGATCAATGATCCATGTTTAGTTTGAGATAGTCCGAATGGGCCTCCCCAAGTCCACTGCCTCTGCCGATCCGCTTGCTCAGGTGATCGCGCTTCTGCGCCCTCGTGCCATCTTCTCGAAAAGCATCAGCGGCGCCGGGCGTTGGGCGGTGCGCTATACCGCCTTCGGCCAGCCGGGGTTTTGCGCAGTAACCGAGGGAAACTGTCGCCTCGCCGTCGAAGGCGAGACGCCAGTGGTGTTGGAGGCCGGGGACTTCGTGCTGCTGCCGGCCACCCCAGCCTTCACCATGTCCGGTTTCGAACCGGCACCGCCGGTTCTGATCGATTCCGAACAAGCCGCGGGCCAGGAGGGTGAACTGCGCTATGGTCGTCGCGAGGGTCCCGCCGATGTCCGTCAGTTCGGCGGCTACTTCGCTTTCGCCTCTCCCGATGCCGCGCTGCTCGTGTCGCTGCTCCCACGCATGATCCACATCCGCGGCGTGCCGAGGCTCACGGAGCTGGTACGCATGGTCGGCGAGGAGGCGGCGCAGGAGAAAGCTGGTCGGAGCCTCATCCTGGCCCGGTTGGTGGAAATCCTGTTGATCGAAGCCCTGCGCTCCGTGCCCAAAGACTCCGCGCAACCGGGGCTGCTGCGCGGACTGGCCGATGCCCGGATTGCGGTCGCGCTGCGGCATATGCATGGAGACACGGAACGTTCCTGGACTGTCGAGGGGCTCGCCTTGGCGGCGGGCATGTCCCGCTCCACCTTTTTCGAACGCTTCGCGCGCATCGTCGGACTGCGACCGATGGAGTATCTCCAGACTTGGCGGATGGCCGTCGCCAAGGATCTTCTCTCCTCTGGCACCGTCCCTCTCGATGAGGTGGCGCAGCGAGTCGGCTATGGCTCAGCCAGCACCTTCAGCACCGCGTTCAGCCGCCATGTGGGCATGCCGCCGGGCCGATACATGCGACATGCGATGGCCTCCGCCTCCGCAACAGCGGAGTATTCCGCCGGTCATTGATGTGCGGGCAGAAGAGGAGGGGGCACGAACCAAGACCGCCTTCGTGCTTCTCGGTCCGCATTGCTTCCGGCCCTATCCGGACAATCGCCAGGCTCGGTCTCGCCGCGGCGGGGCTTCCTTGAACCGGTCGTCACCTGATAAGAAATTCATTACCCAGAAGTAATGCGATAGAAATGGCTGCAAATCTGAAGGAATCGATGGGATCACATCCCAGGCGGATTATGTACCGGGCACTTTGTCTATCGTTGATTAAGCAGTATGCGGAGCAGGACGATGTTAGTAATGAAGTCAGTTCTTCAGGCTGGAGTGTCTCTGTTGACATTGCTCACGCTATTGTCATGCAACGGCGCTGTCTCAGCAACTGCGTTCTCGGAGGCATTGAAGGTTTCGGTTTCAGTGATTGATGCGCGACCATCCGGTGAATTAATAAAAGTTGATTACAGAATCTCTAACAGCGGAACGTCATCCGTATGCGTGGATGAACCTAGCACGACTGACCCTGAGTGGAGGGTGTCGGTGAATCGCGTTTCGGATAATGCTCGTTTGTGGCCAGTGACGGTATATGAATTCTTTTTAGGCGATGATCCCGCCATGGAAAGAGCAAGGCAGTTCGAAATACCGGCTGGAGAAACCAAGACGCTGGTCGGCTATGGGCCATTTCCCAGAGAGGGGGTTTTTAGTGGTGAGGATGGCACGAAGCCGGAACTCTATTCTGGTGGAACAAAGGAAAAGCTTTCTGTTAAGATGACTGAGGCATTCTATGATTGCCACTTCAAGAATCAGCTCGTAGCGATGCATGCGCGTAACTTTGTTTATGTCGAATCCGCCGTGTTTAGCGTTCCTCGCTAAGTGAAGGGTGGGCTGTCGTTGGGAAACGAAAATCTACTAATTTCCTTCATGCTGTCGAAATGTATTATGATCTGCAGTACCTGAGGAAGCTTGGTTATCAACACAACGCCGATCACCCCGCTACGGGTCTGTTTTTCACGCCTGTTCACACCCAGCGAATGTTCTCGCACATGGGGCTTCCGGCCCTCTCCGGACAATCGCCAGGCTCGGTCTCGCCGCGGCGCAGCTTCCCTGAACCGGTCACCGATGGCGTCGTGCGGCATGTGCTGGCACGCCAAGGTCGAAAGAGCGGACAAGGCCGCCATAACCCATCCGCGTATGCGCGGATGCCAAACGGATCGGTCCTATTGCTCAGGATCAGGACCTTCCACGAACCAAAAAGAGTTTTGTGACCTGCTGATCCTTCTCTACCCCTAAAGGGGTGACATCGCCTCGCGAGGGAGAAGACATGCCGCTCAAGGACTTTCCGATCTGGACCCGCCCCAGGCACCACCTGGATGTCGAGGGGGGCGCAAGCAATCACGTGCATTGGGTCGAGCTCTTCTACGACCTCGTCCACGTGGTTACGATCTTCCTGCTCGGCAACTACCTGTCCCACCACCTCGACTGGAGCGGGTTCTGGACCTACACCTTCGTCTTCATTGCGATCTTCTTCGCTTGGGCCGACAACTCGATCTACAACTCCCTTTACATCTCGACCGACATTCCCCACCGCGTCGCGATGGCGGTGCAGATCGTCACCATGATGTTCATCGCCGCGGCGATCCCCGAGGTCGCACAGGGCGGGTGGCCCTTCTTTGCGCTTGGCTACGCCCTCAATCGGGCCCTGACCGCATGGCTCTATTGGCGGGCGCGGCACATCGGCGCCGAGACGACCTCTCTGGCGTCCGAGATGGGACGGAACTTCTTTGTCCTGGCCGCGGTGTTTGCCGTCTCGGGCTTCCTGCCGCGACCGCTTGCCTACTGGGTCTTCGGTGCAGGGGTCGTAATGATTCAATTGCAGTACCTGCTGCCGGGCATCGGTACGCTGCGCTTTGAGCGTTTCTTGCCGCGACTGGGCCACCTGTCGGAGCGGTTCGGACTGTTGATGCTGATCTTGCTCGGTGAGGGGTTCTTCAAGCTCTGTGTCACGCTGGCCGACAAGGGCATAGACGAGGCCTATCCTGGAACCTTCTTCAATCTCGTCATGGGTGGGCTGTCACTCTTCGCGTTGGCATGGATCTACTTTGATAGTGCTGGCATGGCCAAATTGAAGACGCGCGCGGTGCCGCTGATGCTGTGCTACTGGTTCGCCCATATCGTCATTCTCTGGGCTGCCGTGACCATCGGCGTGGCGCTGGCGGGCGAGGTCTACGTCGGCTTCCTCGAGCCCTACCCGCCGGGTTACGGGGCGCTCGGCACCATCGGGCTCGCCGCGTTCCTCGCAGCGCTCTGGGTGCTGCAGCTGCTGGTCGAGGGGAGGGACGAAACCCGGCGCTACCACAGCGGCGGGTTGAGGCTCTTCGGGGTCGCCATGGCGGTCTTCATGTTTTTCATCCACGCCTATGTGCCCGCGATTATCGGCAACCTCGGCTGGGGCATCGCGCTGTTCTCGCAGATCGGGGTGCCGCTCTACCGCGCCGTTCGGGACTTGCGGGCACCGTCCCCGACGTAGGGCCATGAGGGAGTGAGGTCGGCGGAACAGGCTGCTTCCCTCGCCACACGGGCCGTTCGTCGCGTCATCCCAACACCGTCAGCCGAGCTGCCGTAGCCGGGCCTTGAGAGCGTCGACGACCAGTCGGAACGCCGGTGAGCTGTGCCGTCGGTTCGGATAGTAGAGGTGGTATCCCGGCAAGGGTGGCGTCCAATCCGCAAGGACCTGCGCGAGCGCACCGCTTGCCATATCGTCCTCGACCTGGTCGCGGGGAAGATATGCCAGCCCTTGCCGCAGAAGAGCGCTCTGCCGGATCAGGTCGATGGTGTTGAAGCTGAGCGCGCCTTCGATCCGCACCTGTTTCACGTCCCCGCCCTTTGACAGTCTCCAGGCATTGATGGTTTCCGACGAGGGCAGTCTCAGGTTGATGGCCCGGTGATCGACAAGGTCTTGCGGCGTGAGCGGGACACCATGCTCAGCCAGATAGGACGGAGCCGCGACAATCGCCATCGGGATCTCGGGACTGATACGCACCGAGATCATGTCCTTCGCGACCTGCTCGCCCAGCCTCACCCCTGCATCGAACCGCTCGGCCACCACATCGACGAGCCCGTAGTCTACGATGATCTCGACACTCACGTCCGGGTAGCCGGGCAGTACGTCTGCCAGGGCTGGCATGAGCACAGTCTTCGCCGCATGCTCGACCGAGGTGATCCGGATGTTGCCTGTCGGCGTGTCCCGAAACTCGCTGAGTTCGGCCAGATCGCTGTCGATCTCGCGGAGCAACGGGCCGAGGCGTCTCACCAGCCGTTCCCCGGCGGGGGTGGGGGCGACGCTGCGCGTGGTCCGCGACAGAAGACGCAGTCCGAGGCGATCCTCGAGCCGGCGCACGATCTGGCTCAGAGCCGACTGAGAAATGCCCAGCCGGATCGCAGCCCTGGTGAAGCTTCCCTCTTCGGCGACAGTCACGAAAGCCGTCAGGTCGGCGATATCCTCGCGCCGCATTTATCACCTCACTTATAGGTTCATGAAGAACTTACCGACTAATCACTGAACGGCTCAAGCGTCATATTGGCTTCAACAGCAACGGATCGGTTCGATCCCAAACTCCAAGGAGACGACCATGACCAAGATCACCTTCGCCAATACCAACAATCCGAACGTGGAGATGTCGGCCATCCTCAACCTGCCCGAGGGTTTCGACGAAGGCGCCAAGTATCCGGCCATCGTCGTCTCTCACCCCGGTGGTGGCGTGAAGGAACAGACTGCCGGCACCTATGCCGCGGAATTGGCCAAGCAGGGGTTTGTGACCATCGCCTACGACGCCTCTTACCAGGGTGAGTCCGGCGGCAGCCTGCGTCAGCTCGAAAACCCCTACATCCGCACCGAGGATGTCAGCGCGGTGATCGACCACCTGACCTCGCTGGGTTACGTCGACACGGACCGGATCGGAGCTATGGGGATCTGCGCGGGTGCGGGTTACACTGCCAACGCGGCGATCAACGATCACCGGATCAAGGCTGTTGGGACGGTCAGCGCGGTGAACATCGGCGCCATGTTCCGCAATGGCTGGGACAATGACGTGGCCGATGCCGATGCGCTGCCCTTCCTGGAGGCCGGTTCTGCCGCACGGACGGCAGATGCGCAGGCGCTCGCTGCGGGTGGCGATCTGGCGCAGATCCCGATGGCACCGCTGAGAGAGGAAGACGCCCCCAACGAGGAGCTGCGTCAGGCGTGGGAATACTACCACACCCAGCGCGCGCAATGCGCGACAGCCCCGGGCTATGGCCTCGCACGCAGCCTGACGCAGCTCATCAGCTACGATGCCTACAACTTCGCCGAGGCCTTCCTGACCCAGCCGCTGCAGATCGTGGCGGGCAGCGCCGCGGGCAGCAAGTGGATGAGCGACGACCTCTACAACCGGGCCGCCAGCGGCGACAAACAGTTCCATGTCGTCGAGGGCGCGAACCACATGGACCTCTATGACGGCGCCAAGTTCGTCGACGAGGCGGTCAGCGTGCTGGCGCCGTTCTTCCAGGACAAGCTCAGCGCCTGATCTGATGCCGTCAATCGTCCTGCCCGGAATGCGGGCGGGACACCCTCACCCAAGTTTGCAATCAAGGAGTTCACATCATGGAAAATGTCACATTTCAGAACCCCGACATGGCATGGCACATCGCCGCGGACATTCACCTGCCGCCCGAGTTCGACGCCACTAAGCAATACCCAACAATCGTCAGCATTCATCCCTTCGGGAGCTGCAAGGAGCGGGCCTCAGGCAACGTCTACGGCAAGGCGCTCGCCACGCAGGGTTACGTGGTCATCGCCTTTGACGCGAGCTATCAGGGCGCATCCGGTGGCAGCCCCCGGTGGATCGAGAGCCCAAGCCAGCGCGTCGAGGACGTCAGCCACGTCATCGACTATGCAGTCACACTTCCGTACGTCGATGCGGACCGGATCGGGGTTATTGGCGTCTGCGGTGGCGGCGGCTATGCCCTGAGCGCGGCCCTGACCGAAAAACGCATCAAGGCGGTGGTCGGGATCACTCCGGTGAACCTCGGCCGCCTTTTCCGCGAAGGGTTCAGCGGGTTCGACCCGGTCGGAACCCTGACCGCAATGGCCGCACAGCGCACGGCCGAGGCACGCGGGCAAGAGGTGCAGGTCAACGAACTGTTGCCCGCCAGCCCCGACGTGGCACGCGAGAACGGGCTGACAGAGCGAGACGTGTTCGAGGCGACGGACTACTACAAGACCCCTCGTGGCCAGCAACCCGGGGGCGCGACCCGCATGGTCTTCAGCCATGCCCAGAAGACACTGTCCTGGGACGCCTTCGCCTTTGCCGAGACGTTCATGACCCAACCGATGATGGTGGTCATCGGCCAGAAGGTTGGTGCCTTCGGCGCCTATCGGGACGGCATGGAAATCTACGGTCGCGCAATGGCATCGAAGGACCGCCAGCTTGTCGAACTGTCAGACTGGTCGCACTACGACATCTACGACCGGGATGAGCCGGTCGGTCTGGCTTTGGAGAAGATGATCCCGTTCCTGCAGCGACATCTGGGCGACGAGGGTGTTGCGTCAGCTGAAGCCGCCTGACGTCAATACGGTTCGGTCCTGCTCTTCGGGACCGAACTTCAGCATGCGGTTCGATGCAGATGCGTCCTGTTCAACCGACCCTGGGCCGGCCGCATGAAGCGATGCGGGCGCAGCTTCGGGCCAAATGCGGAGCCTCGCCGCGTCGCACGACGACGACGACAGGTGTGCGGTTTGAGGCGACCTTGACCATCGGGAGTTGGACTTCCGCTTCGCGATTCAGTGGGAAAGCCAACTGTGCGCACCGAGGGGCGCATTTTGGGCCACAGATAGGGGGGCGAGATTGCGTCCGATTGAAAACAAACCAACGCAAGAGCCGCCCCAAGTCATTGAAGCGGGGTAACAGCTGCAAACCTCTAGGCAGATTCGGAGAATCTCCTTCTTTGAAGGAAATGATTTGCGGCAGCCCGAAACGGCGGGACACCTTCCATGTAACCCATTGTTCTTAATGAGTCGTTGTCAAATGCCTGCGGGACACTCGTACATTGATTTTATTGAGTTTCTTAAGATAGTGGTGGGCGACCCTGGAATCGAACCAGGCGTGCGTCTCCGCGAGGGAGTTACAGTCCCCTGCCACACCTTGCGGCCTGTCGCCCACTGTCGGAACCGCATTGCGTCCGACGTGGGGGCGTGATTACAAGCGCTCCCAAGGGGCGTCAACAGGAAAATCCGGCGTTTTGACTCCCTTTTCTGCGGCGTGGTCCGCAAGGAGGCGAAGGCGATGAAGAAACCCAGATGGGTGGTCGAGAAAGAGCTGGCCAAGAAGGCCGCTGCAGCGGAAACCGTGTGGCTTTTCGGGCTGCATGCGGTGCGTGATGCGCTGATGAATCCCCGCCGCGAACGGCTGCGCCTGATCGTCACCCGCAATGCCGCCGACAAGCTGGCCGATGCCATCGCGACCTCGGGCATGACCCCTGAGGAAGCCGATCCGCGCCGATTCAGCGCGCCGCTCGATCCCGGCTCGGTGCACCAGGGCGCGGCACTCGAGGTCAAGCCGCTGAACTGGGGCTCGCTGGCGGATGTCTGCATCGGGGCGGAGACGCCCCGCGTGGTCCTGCTCGACCGGGTCACCGACCCGCACAACGTGGGCGCCATCCTGCGCTCGGCCGAGGTCTTCGGGGCCAGTGCCGTGATCGGCACCCGCCACCATTCGGCACCCGAGACCGGGGCGCTGGCCAAGACCGCCAGTGGCGCGCTGGAACGGCAGCCCTACCTGCGCGTGCGCAACCTGTCCGAGGCCATCGAGGAACTGCAGGGCATGGGCTATCTCGTGCTGGGGCTCGACGGCGAGGCGGAGGGCACCATCGAAGCCGCGGTCGACGGGCAGCGGGATCGTCCCGTCGCGCTGGTGCTGGGCGCCGAGGGGCCGGGCCTGCGCGAGAAGACCAAGGAAACCGTCGACCGGCTGGTGAGAATCGATTTCGCCGGCAGCTTCGGCTCGCTCAACGTGTCGAACGCGGCTGCCGTGGCGCTCTACGCCGTCCGTCGCTGACCGCGACTCGCCGCTGCGCCCCCGCATGCCGGGGGACGCGGCGGTTGCACGGCCCGGTGTCCCGCACAGCCGCCGGGCGAGGCGCGCCCGCAGGGATGGGCGGGAACTGTGTAACAATGATCACATGGCAGAGCGCAGCGCTTCACAAGCGCGTTTAGGGGCTTCTCAGACCCGGGGACCGCCACCATTCTTGCTCCGACCCGCACCGGAGCCAAAGCAATGCCGATCCGCCGCCTGATCGTGGCCTGTCTTCTCCTGTTGTCCCTGGCCGCGCCTGCCTGGCCGGACCAGCCGGTCATCTACGCGGTGAACGGGCAGGCCATCGGAGGCTACGACGCGGTGGCCTACTTCACCGAGGGCAAGGCCGAGAAGGGTCTGCCCCAGCACAAGGTCATGTGGCACGGCGCGACCTGGTACTTCGCCTCCCAGAAGAACCGCGAGGCCTTCGAGGCGAATCCCCGCGCCTATGCGCCGCGCTACGGCGGCTACTGCGCCTATGGCATGTCGCTTGGCCGCACCGTCTCGGGCGATCCGACGGCGTGGTCGATCCACGAAGGTCGCCTGTTCCTCGTCCATACCGCCGAGATTCGCGACCGCTGGCGGCAGGACATCGGGACCTACGTGGCGCGGGCCAACGCGCATTGGCCCAAGGCGCTGCACGACTGACCTCCTCATCACATAATCGCGAGCGGCACTTTTTTATCCGCAAGCGTTACCTAAATGTAACTCGACCCTGGGTAGGAACACCCATGAGTCATTTTACTGTCCCTCGTTCCGCACCTAGCGCCCAAAGCCCGGCTTTGGGCGCTTTTTTCTTTCGGGGAAGGGGGCTAACCTGCCTCTCATGACCAGCTACTCCGACAGTTTCCTCCGATCGGTCCTCTCCCGCACCAAGGTGGTTGCGGTGGTCGGCGTTTCGACCAATCCGGTCCGTCCGAGCTACTTCGTGGCCCGTTACCTCTCGCTCAAGGGGTTCACGGTGATCCCGGTCAATCCCGCCTACGCGGGCGAGCCGCTGCTGGGAACGAAGGTCGTCGAATCGCTCTCGCAGATCGACGCGCCGGTCGACATGGTCGATATCTTCCGCCGGTCCGAGGCCGTGCCCGGGATCGTGGAGGAGGCGCTGTCGGCCTTTCCCGAGACGCTCAGGACCATCTGGATGCAAATCGGGGTGGAGCACGCGGAGGCGGCGGCCAGAGCCGAGGCGCAGGGGATCGACGTGATCCAGAACCGCTGTCCCAAGATCGAGTACCAGCGCCTGTTCGGCGAATTGCGCATGGGCGGATTCGCGACCGGCGTGATCTCGTCCAAGCTGTAGGGGGGGCGCTGCCCCCGTCGCGCGTCGCGCGACTCCCCCGGGATATTTCAGACCCAAAGAAGCCGGGATCAGCTGTTCCGTGCGGCCTTTTCTGCGATGCCGCTGGTGCCTTCGCGGCGTTGCAGCTCGGCACAGACCTCAGCGAGCGTGACATCGCGGGCGGTGAGCATGACGAGCAGGTGGTAGAGCACGTCCGCGGCCTCGGAGGTCAGGCGTGCCTTGTCGCCCTTCACCGCCTCGATGATCGCCTCGATGGCCTCCTCGCCGAACTTCTCGGCGCATTTCTCGGGCCCCTTGGCGAGGAGCTTGGCGGTCCAGCTCGACTCGGGGTCGGCGCCCTTGCGGGCGGCGATGGTGGCGGCGAGATCGTCGAGCGTGCTCATGTCAGCCTCATGGGGATGCCGGCGGCGGCCATGTAGTCCTTGGCCTCGCGGATGGTGTAGTCGCCGAAATGGAAGATCGAGGCGGCCAGCACGGCAGAGGCGCCGCCCTCGGTCACGCCCTCGACGAGGTGCTGCAGGGTGCCGACACCGCCCGAGGCGATCACGGGCACCTCGACCGCGTCCGAAATCGCGCGGGTCAGCGGCAGGTTGAAGCCGGCGCGGGTGCCGTCCCGGTCCATCGAGGTCAGCAGGATCTCCCCGGCGCCCTTGGCGGTGACGGTGCGGGCGAACTCCACGGCGTCGATCCCGGTGGGCTTGCGGCCCCCGTGGGTGAAGATCTCCCACTTGCCGGGCGCGACGGTCTTGGCGTCGATGGCCACCACGATGCACTGGCTGCCGAAGTGGTCGGCGGCCTCGGCGACCACGTCGGGGTTGGCGACGGCGGCGGAGTTGAAGCTGACCTTGTCGGCCCCGGCCAGCAGCAGGTCGCGCACGTCGTCCTTCGTGCGCACGCCGCCGCCCACGGTCAGCGGGATGTAGCACTGTTCGGCGGTGCGGGTAACCACGTCGAACATGGTGCCGCGGTTCTCGTGGGTGGCGTGGATGTCGAGGAAGCAAAGCTCGTCCGCCCCGGCGGCGTCATAGGCGCGGGCGGCATCCACCGGATCGCCGGCATCGCGCAGGTCGACGAAGTTCACGCCCTTGACCACGCGGCCGTCGGCGACGTCGAGGCAGGGAATGATGCGGGTCTTGAGCATGGCGGCAGTCCTGGCTGGGCGCCCGGCGGGCCTCGCCGGTGTCTTACGCAGCGTCTTACGCAGCGCCGCGCCCGGATGCAACGGCGGGGGCGCGCGCCTCAGCGCGCCGCGCGCGCGATGCCGGCCATCCCGTTGCGCACGATCAGCACGTGGAAGGGCATCACGAGGGCGAGGTAGAGGCGGCCGAAGATGTTGTGCGGATGGACCCAGGTGCCCATGTGCAGCCGCTCGCCGCGCTTGACGAAGGTGATGCGGAAATCGAGATGGCGGTCGTCGAATCCGAAGATCATCTCGTCCGCGCTATCCTTCTCGACGGTGAAGAGCCCCCAGGCGTCCTGCCCCGCAGGCGCCTCGGTCCTCAGGCCGAAGGGGCGCACGAGCGCATTCCGGAGGCGCAGCAGCGCCCGGGCCCAGCCGGGCATGCCAAGCGCGAGCCGGGCGCCCTCGCGCGCCGAGAGCGGGGTCTCGACCGCGTAACCATCGAGGAAGTCGCGGGCCCCGACGCGGGCGCGCAGGGTGGCATCGGGGGGCAGGGGGGCGAGGCGGACGGCGGGCATGGAAAACCTCCGAAAGGGTGCTCTGCCCCGCAGGATGCGGCGGTTCCGCCCGGCTGGCGATGCGGCCCGGCGTCGCGGAATCACGCCGATATGAGCGCCCCTTGCCGGAACCGGCACCGAGGGATCGCGGTTTTATCCACAAGAAAGCAGGAGAAAAGTCATGCAGGACATCATTGAAGATGCCATCGCGGCGGTTCTTGCCAACCCTGCCGCCTGTGAGCTGGAGGTGCTGACCTCGGACCTTGGCGTCGTTGGCACCGCCAACGCCGTGGACCGGGCCGTGCGGCGCGCGGGCGGCTGCGTCGTCAAGCGCTACACCGATGCGCCGGCCGCCGCCGCCTTCCTCCCGCCGGTTCGCGAACACCTCGTGTTCCGCGCCCGGCCAGAGAGCGGCTTTGCCCGCCGCCGCGACCATTTCCTTCTCGTCCCCGCGCTCTGCGCCACTGTCGAGCAGTACGAGGACCGGGTCTGGATCACCTTCGCACCGGTCTCACACGGCGAGGGCGCGGAGACCGACCTCGCGGCTTAGGCCCTGAGCGCGGCCAGAGCCTCGGCCAGATCGAGCGCGCCATCGTAGAGCGCGCGGCCCGAGATGGCGCCGTTCAGCGCAACGCCGCAATCCCGCAGGGCGATCAGGTCGTCAAGCGAGCTGACCCCGCCCGAGGCGATCACCGGGATCGAGACGGCGCGCGCCAGGTCGGCCGTGGCCTCGACATTGGGGCCCTGCATCGCGCCATCGCGGTTGATGTCGGTGTAGATGATCGCGGCGACGCCCGCGTCCTCGAAGGAGCGCGCGAGGTCGGTCACCTGCACGTTGGTTTCCTCGGCCCAGCCCTTGGTGGCGACCATGCCGTTGCGGGCATCGATGCCGACCGCGACCTTGCCGGGAAACTCCCGCGCGGCCTCGCGCACCAGCTCGGGGTTCTCCACCGCGACGGTGCCGAGGATCACCCGGGCCAAGCCCTTGTCGATCCAGCGCGCGATCGTGGCCATGTCGCGGATGCCGCCGCCAAGCTGCGCGGGGACCGGGCAGGCGGCGAGAATCGCCTCGACCGGCGCTGCATTCACCGGCTCGCCCGCGAAGGCGCCGTTCAGGTCGACGAGGTGCAGCCATTCGCAACCCGCCTCGACAAAGGCCCGCGCCTGCGCGGCCGGGTCGTCGTTGAACACGGTGGCCTTTTCCATCTCGCCGCGCAGCAGGCGCACGGCCTGGCCGTCCTTGAGGTCGATGGCGGGGTAGAGGATCATGGGCCTGTCACCTTGTCGCAGTAGATCGTGGGGTCGGGGCGATATCGCACAGGGGCGCGTCGGTGGCAACGCAGGGCGCGGAACCGGGCCGACGGGGCGCTTGCCCCGGGGAGGGCTTTCGGCGAAGCTCCGGCGAAACGGGAGGTTTTCGAGATGAAGAAACTGGCAATGGCCGCGCTCGCCGCGGCATCCTTCGCGACCATGGCGCAGGCCGATCCGGCAGAGGGCATGTGGAAGACGGAACCCGGCGAGTCGGGCGGCTATCTCTACGTCGCCATGTCGACCTGCGGCGCCAATCTCTGCGGCACCATCAAGCAGGCCTTCGACGATTCCGGGACGGTGCAGCTGGACTACGAACACCTGGGCAAGCCGATCATCCGCGACATGGGCGCAGACGGCGGCGGCAGCTACAGCGGTGGCACCATCTGGGCACCGGACACCGACAAGACCTACAAGTCCAAGATGGCGCTGGCCGGTGACTCGCTCGAGGTCAAGGGATGTGTCGCGGGCGGGCTGATCTGCCGGGGGCAGACCTGGACCCGCGTCAAGTAACTCTCAGGGCGCCCAGGCGAGGAAGTTGGCGATCAGCCGCAGCCCGGCGGCCTGGCTTTTCTCGGGGTGGAACTGGGTGCCGACCATGGTGTCGCGCCCGACGATGGCGGTGACGTCACCGCCATAGTCCACATGGGCAAGCCGCTGGGCAGGGTCGCTGACCCGCATGTGGTAGGAGTGCACGAAATAGGCGTGATCGCCGGTGGCGATCCCCTCGAGCACCGGGTGGGGGGTGTCGATCACCAGATCGTTCCAGCCCATGTGCGGCACCTTCAGCGCAGTGTCGGCCGGATCGATCCGGACCACCTCGCCACCGATCCAGCCAAGCCCCTCGGTATCCTCGTACTCGCGGCCCCACTCGGCCATCAGTTGCATGCCGACGCAGATGCCGAGGAACGGGCGGCCCTTCACCTCGACGGCTTCGACCAGCGCGTCAAACAGGCCCGACTGGCCGCGCAGGGCCGCCGCGCAGGCCGGAAAGGCGCCGTCGCCGGGCAGGACGATGCGGTCGGCGCGCGCCACCACCTCGGCCTTGTCGGTCACCACGACCTCGCCCGCGTCCCCCTCGCGCGCCATGCGCTGAAAGGACTTCTCGGCGGAATGGAGGTTGCCGCTTTCGTAGTCGATGATGGCGGTCAGCATGTGCGGCTCCTGTGGGTCGTTCTGCGCTCAGGGGATAGGCGAGCGGGCCCGCCTTGCCAAGGGGGCGCTGCCCCCGTCGCGCCGGGCGCGACTCCCCTGGGATACTTTTGACCCAAAGAAGCCGCGCGCCCGTTCTTTGGGTTTCCAAATATCCCCGCCGGAGGCTCGCGCGTCAGCGCGATCAGAGCGTGCCCTTGGTCGAGGGAACGGCGTCGGCCTTGCGCGGATCGGTTTCCACCGCGTCCCGCAGCGCGCGGGCCACGGCCTTGAAGGCGGCCTCGGCGATGTGGTGGCTGTTGAAGCCGTGCAGCTGGTCGACGTGCAGGGTGATGCCGCCGTGGGTGGCGAAGGCCTGGAAGAACTCGCGCACCAGCTCGGTATCGAAAGTGCCGATCTTGGGCGTCGGCAACGTCACGTTCCACACCAGGAAGGGGCGGCCCGAGAGGTCCAGTGCGCAGCGCACCTGGGCGTCGTCCATCGGCAGGTGGCATTCGCCATAGCGGCGGATGCCCCGCTTGTCGCCGAGCGCGCGGGTCAGGGCCTGCCCGAGGGCGATGCCGGTGTCCTCGACGGTGTGGTGGTCGTCGATGTGCAGGTCGCCGGTGGCGCGGATTTCCATGTCGATGAGCGAGTGGCGCGCCAGCTGGTCCAGCATGTGGTCGAAGAAACCCACACCGGTCCGGTTGTCGTAGCTGCCGGTGCCGTCGATGTTCACCTTGACGGTGATGTCGGTCTCGGCGGTCTTGCGGGTGATCTCGGCGGTACGCATCGGGCCATATCCTTGCAGTTCGAGGGCTTATAGGCCGCGTCCACGCCCGTTCCAAGACGGGCGCGCGCGAAAAGTCGGGCGGTGTTGTGCCGCTGCCGGGGCAGGGGTCAGAGCAGCGAGGCGAGCCGTTCCGGCGGGCGGCCGATCACGGCCCTGCCGTCGCGGATGCCGAGGGGCCGCTCGATCAGGACCGGGTGGTCGGCCATCGCCTGCAACAGGGTGGCGTCGGAAACGTCCTTCGACAGTCCGGCCTCCCTGAAGGCGGCCTCCTTCGGGCGCATCATCTCGATCACGGGCGGCTTGCCAAGCGCTTGCCACGCGGCTTTCAGTTCGGCCAGCGTTGGCGCGTCCTCGAGATAGCGCCGTACCGTCACCTCGGCGCCCTTGCTCTCCAGCAGCGCAAGCCCCTCGCGCGACTTGGAACAGCGCGGATTGTGCCAGTATTCGATCACAGCCAGTCCTCCCGACCGGTGCCGACGGCCTCGGCCACGTTGCTGAACCCGTCCTTTGCCAGCAGCGCGTCCAGCCCCCGCGCGATCTCGGCGCCCAGCGACAGGCCCTTGTAGACCATCGCGGTATAGAGCTGCACCGCCGAAGCCCCGGCGAGGATCTTGGTATAGGCGTGGGCGGCGCTGGAAATGCCGCCGACGCCGACCAGCGGGACGGCGCCCTCGGTCAGCTTGCCGAGCCGCGCCAGCACCCGCGTGGACTTGTCAAAGAGCGGCGCGCCGGAGAGGCCGCCGGTCTCGCCCCTGTGGGCGCTCTTCAGCCCGTCGCGCGAGAGGGTGGTGTTGGTGGCGATTATGGCGTCGATCCCGGTCTCGAGGGCCACAGCGGCGATATCGGCAAGCTCCGCCTCGCTCAGGTCCGGCGCGATCTTGAGGAAGACCGGCACCCGGCGGCTCAGCGCGTCGCGCGCCTCGATCACGCCGGTCATCAGGGCGGTGAGGGCGGCCTTGCCCTGAAGGTCGCGCAGCTTCTCGGTGTTGGGGGAGGAGACATTGACGGTGGCGAAATCGAGATGGGCGCCGCAGGTGGTCAGAACCCGGGCGAAATCTCCGGCGCGGTCGGTGCTGTCCTTGTTGGCGCCAAGGTTCAGCCCGATCACCGCATCCTTCGGACGGCGGGCGAGACGGGCGGCAATCGCCTCCATCCCCTCGTTGTTGAAGCCGAAGCGGTTGATCGCCGCCTGGTCCTCGGTCAGCCGGAACAGGCGCGGCCTGGGGTTGCCGGGCTGCGGGCGCGGGGTGGCCGCCCCGACCTCGATGAAACCGAAACCCGCGCGCGAGAGCGGGTCCAGCGCGGTGGCGTTCTTGTCGAACCCGGCGGCAAGCCCGACCGGGTTGGGCAGGGCGATCCCCGCAAGCGTGGTGGCAAGGCGCGGCGAGGTGACCGGGCCGGGCAATGGCGCAAGGCCGCTCGACAGGCCCTTCAACGCCAGTCCATGTGCGGTTTCCGGGTCGATCCGGTTCAGCGCGAAGAGGCTGGCGCGCTCGATCAGGTTCATGCGAAGCCATCCCCCGCCGGGGCGGCGCCGCAGCGGATCAGCCGCGAGGTCACGACCGCCGACTGCCGGTGCACCACGGCCTGCCGGTAGACCGGGTCGGTCACCATCTCGAGAAAGGCGTGCGCGGTTGGATAGCGGGCGATGAAGGCCGCGTCCCAGCGCTCGTCGGCCGGGCCGATCAGCATGGCCTCGAAGCCGCCGCGCCAGATGACCTCTCCGCCGACGCGGGCAAAGACCGGACCGCTGTCGCGCCCGTAGTTGGCATAGGCCTCGGCGCCCGAGAGCCCGGCACCGGCGAGCGGGTGATCCGCCGGGTAGCTGGCCCTGTCGCGGAACTGCACGAGGTTCAGCATCTCGATGGGCCGGTCGCGGTCCAGCGCCTTGAAGGCCTCGAACTGTGCGCGGTCAGGGTCGATGTATCCGCTCATGCCATGTCCTCCGGGAAACGATGGGCGCCGTTCACCAGCGGCAGGGGCCGCGCCCAGAGCACCTCTTCGAGGCGCAGGGCGCGGTAGAGGTGGGGGAAGAGGGCACCGCCGCGCGAGGGTTCCCAGCGCAGCGCCTCGCCCATCCGGTCGGCGTCGAGCGCCAGCAGCACCAGCCCCTCGACCCCGGCGAAATGCTTGGCGGCCGTCTCGGCGGCCTGTTCGGCGGTGGAGAAATGGACGAATCCGTCGGCAAGGTCGACGGGGGCGCCGAGCGTCTCGCCCCGGTCCTGCAACTCGGCCCATTCGGGCGCACGGAAAATCTTGTAGATCAGCATGCGGACCAGATGCCGCGCTTTGGCCTTTCGGTCAAGGGCGCGGCACGGGCGGGGCGACGCCGCTCAGAGCCAGCGGCCGAGGTGGCGGTGAATGCGGGGGATTATGACCCAGACCATGGCGGCGACCACCACGGGCACCAGCAGCAGGTTGCGTTGCCAGATGGCCCATTCCAGCGTGAGCGGGGCGACCAGGTAGAACAGCACGGTCACCAGGGGATAGACGCCGAGGAAGGCGAAGAAGAAGAGGCGCGCGCGCGACGGTGCACGGGAGGCGGGAGCGGCCTGGGCCGGTTGGGGAGCGTTGGTCATGGTCTTTCCTGGCGGGCGTGGAGGCGCCTTCTGCATGCGTCCGCCGCCGGGGCATGTAAAGGCCGCGCCCCGGAAAACCGTCCGCCGGGTCGGCAAAAGATGCGGGAGTGCGGGCGCTTTGAGCAGACCGCCGGCGGAACATACTGCGGGCACCGCAACAGGGCTCCGCGCGCGTCGCGGCCCGGCGCGCCCTGCATCATCGCACAGGGTCGGGGCTGGATCTTTACCGTGCCATGCGCATATCAGTGGCCGACAGTCGAGGAAGCCAGATGCCACCAGCCACCCCGGACGACGCCCGCGCGGCGCGGAAATCGGGCCGCCGGACAATTGCCCGGGTTGCCCCCTACCTCTGGCCGAGGGATGATCGCGGCCTGCGCCTGCGGGTCGTGCTGGCGCTGGTCATGCTGCTCGTCTCCAAGCTGATCGCGGTCTACACGCCGTTCCTCTACAAGGGCGCGGTCGATGCGCTGGCCAAGGAGGGCGTGCCCGAACTGGCCCTCGGGGCGGTGGGCCTGACGGTGGCCTACGGCGTGGCGCGGGCGATGAACGTGGGCCTGCAGCAGCTGCGCGACGTCTTCTTCGCGCCCGTCGCCCAGCGGGCGCTGCGCCGCATCGCGCTGGTCACCTTCCGCCATATCCACCAGCTGTCGCTGCGCTATCACCTCACGCGGCGCACCGGGGCCATGTCGCGGGTGATCGAGCGCGGGGTGAAGGGCGTCGAGTTCCTGCTGCGCTTCCTCTTGCTCAGCATCGGACCGCTGATCCTCGAACTGCTGCTGGTCGCCGTGATCCTCGCGGTGGTCTTCGACATCCGCTACCTCGCCATCGTGGCGGTCACCATCGGACTCTACGTGGCCTTCACCTTCGCGGTGACCGAATGGCGGGTCAAGCTGCGCCGGGTGATGAACGACCAGGACACCGACGCCAACCAGAAGGCCATCGACAGCCTGCTGAACTACGAGACGGTGAAGTACTTCGGCGCCGAAGCGCGCGAGGAACAGCGCTACGACCACGCGATGGCGGGCTACGAGAAGGCGGCCAAGCTCACTGCCTATTCGCTCGCCTTCCTGAACTTCGGCCAGTCGGTGCTGATCACCATCGGCCTCGTCGGGGTCATGGTCCTCGCCGCGCTCGGGGTGCAGTCGGGGCAGCTGACCGTCGGCGACTTCGTCATGGTCAACGCCTACATGATCCAGATCACCGTGCCGCTGAACTTCCTCGGCACCGTCTACCGCGAGATCCGGCAGGCCCTGATCGACATGGACGAGATGTTCGACCTGCTGGAACAGCCCGCCGAGATCGCCGACCGGCCCGGGGCGCCGGAGCTGAAGGTGACGGGCGGGGCGATCAGCCTCGACAAGGTCCACTTCGGCTATGAGCCCGAGCGCGAGATCCTGAAGGGCATCAGCATCGAGGTGGGCGCGGGGCAGAGCGTTGCCATCGTCGGCGCCACCGGCTCGGGCAAGTCGACCATCGGGCGCCTGCTGTTCCGCTTCTACGACGTGACCGGCGGCGCGCTCCGGATCGACGGGCAGGACATCCGCGAGGTGACGCAGGAAAGCCTGCACCGCGCCATCGGCGTGGTGCCGCAGGACACGGTGCTGTTCAACGACACCATCCGCTATAACATCGCCTACGGCCGCGACGGCGCCACCCAGGACGAGGTCGAGACCGCGGCCCGCGCCGCGCAGATCCACGACTTCATCGTCTCGCTGCCCCAGGGCTACGACACCCCGGTCGGCGAACGCGGCCTCAAGCTCTCGGGCGGCGAAAAGCAACGCGTCGGCATCGCGCGCACCCTGCTCAAGAACCCGCCGATCCTGCTGCTGGACGAGGCCACCAGCGCGCTCGACACCGACACCGAGCAGGAGATCAAGGCGGCGCTGGAACGCGCGGGCGAGGGGCGCACGGTGATCACCATCGCCCACCGCCTGTCGACGATAGCCGAGGCCGACCGGATCGTGGTGCTGGAACAGGGCGAGATCGTCGAGACCGGTTCGCACGAAATGCTGCTGGCACGCGGCGGCCGCTACGCCCAGCTCTGGAACCGCCAGCAGGCCGAAGAGGCCGCCTGAGCGGCAAGGCAGGAGCGAGGGGCCAGCCCCTCGCGCTCCCCGGGATATTTGCAACCCAAAGAAGGTGGAGTGACGGGCGCGCGCTTCTTTGGGTTCGAAATATCCCGGGGGTGAATTGGCCGGAAGGCCGAGAGGGGGAGGCGCCCCCTCCGATCACTCCGCCGCCCGCACTGGCTTTTGGGGGGCCTCGCCGGCCTCGGGCGCCTTGGCGTCCTGCGGCGGGGCTGCTTCCTCGACATCCCAGATGATCTCGTTGGTGGGCAGCCTGCGCGCGTTGCGGGTCAGGCGCATGTCCTGTGCGATGCGGCTGGAACTGCCCGCGCCGAGCCGCGCCAGCAGGCGCCCGCCCCAGAGCGCGTAGGTCGAGAACCAGACGCGCAGGGCGAGGAACGAGGGGGTGACGATCAGGGTCAGCACCGTGGCGATGCCAAGGCCGAAGACCACCGCCGTTGCCAGCTGCTTCCACCACAGCGAGGTGGGGCTGTTGATCGAGTAGCCGCCGTTGATGAAGTCGAGGCTGAGGCCGAACATCATGGGGGCAAGGCCCGCCATCGTGGTGATGGTGGTCAGCAGCACCGGGCGGATGCGGTCCTCGGCGGTGCGCACGATGGCCTCGATCCGGGGCATGTACCGGGCGTATTCCTGGTAGGTGTCGATCAGCACGATGTTGTTGTTCACCACGATCCCCGCCAGCGCCACGATGCCGGTGCCGGTCATGATGATCGAGAAGGGCTGGTTCATAACCATCATCCCGATCAGCACGCCGGTGGTCGACAGAACCACGGCCAGCAGCACCAGCACCGAGTTGTAGAAGCTGTTGAACTGCGCCAGCAGGATGATGAACATCAGCCCCAGCGCCCCTAGGAAGGCGTTCTGCAGGAAGGCCTGGCTGTCCGCCTGTTCCTCCTGGTCGCCGGTCCATTCCCAGTTGATGCCGCCGGGCAGGGGATCGGTCTGCAGCCATTCCGTCAGGGCGGCGATGCGTTCGTTGGCGTTAATGGGGACAGCGCGCGCCTCGCCCTCGGCGATGGCCTGCCGGACGGTGTCGGCATTACCCGCGGTGCCCAGCGAGGCGATGGTGAAGCGGGCGCCAGAGGCGTGCTCGATCACCGGGCCATCGGCAGCCGCGCCTTCGTCGAGGGCCTGCAGGATCGCGAGGGTGGACTCGCCGCCGTCCTCGGTGGCGGAGACGACCTTGCTGAGCCTCGGGGCGATGTCGGCCTTGATGTCGAAATAGCGCTCCTGGTCAACCCGGCTGATGCTGGCGAGCTTCTTCACCGGCTTGCGGGAGATGAAGTTGGACAGCGGGACCAGCCCGTCGGCGGTGCGCACCTTCAGCGTGTCGAGCGTGCTCAGCACCCGGTCCTGCACGGGCAGGCGCACGCGGATCTCGATCTCCTCGTCGGAACTGTCGACGCGCATGGTGCCCAGCAGGATGCCGCGGGTGACCAGTTGCACCATGGCGCCCACGGTTGCCACGTCGGCGCCGAAGCGGCCCGCCTTCTCGACGTCCACGTTGATCTGCCAGTCGATGCCGGGCAGGGGCAGGCTGTCCTCGATCTTGACCAGCCCCGGGGTCTCCTCGAAATGCGCACGCGCCATCTCGGCAGCGGCGGTAAGATCGGCCCAGTCGTCGCCGCGCACGCGCAGGTGCACCGGCTTGCCCGAGCCCGGGCCTTCCTCCAGCGGCAGGATCTCGGCCTGGAAGCCGGGGATCTGCGCGAGCTTGGCGTTCAGCTGCTCGATCACCAGGTCGCCGTCGAATTCCGGCGCCGAGACTTCCTTGTCGAAGTGGCCGCCGAACATCGGTTCGCTGACCTTGGGGCGGTCCTCCCAGGGGATGATCTCGAACTGGACCTGCCCGACGGTGTCCGCCGGATGCTGGCCGCCACCCGGACCGCCGGTGGAGAGGCCGCCTTCGCCCGCAAAGGAGAAGACGTTGATCACTGCCGGGTGGGCGCGGATCACGTCCTCGACCTGGCGCACCATGGCGTCGGATTCCGTCAGCGAGAGGTTGCCGCGTGCACGGACGTAGACGGTGGCCTGCTCGGGTTCGGATTCGACGAAGAACTCGACCCCGAGGGCGCGTTCGGGGAACAGGACGAAGCTGACGTAATAGACCCCGGCGAAGACCGCGGCGATGGCGACCACGGGCATGATCGGGTTGCCGGCGATCAGGTGGATGACCCGACCGAACATGGTGCGCCGGTGTCCGACGACCACGGGGCGCGCGCGCCGTTCGAGGCGCGAGGCGCCCAGCGTGACCGAGGCGGCGAAGGCGGCGAAGAGGAAGATCGCGGCGCCGATCAGCGAACCGCCAAGGGGGGAGGTTCCGGCAGGCAGGATGTAGGAGGGGTTGAGCACCTGCATGGCGCCGATGAACATGAGATACCAGGCCACCGGCACCAGCGCGACGCGCGCCACCCAGGGCAGGCGGGCGCGCAGCAGGTCCGAGACCCGCGAGAACATCCGCGACAGCCGGCCCGAAACACCGCCCATCACCGGCAGGTAGATCAGCGCCACGACCAGCGAGGCCGAGAGCACGAAGATCAGCGTGACGGGCAGCATGCCCATGAACTCGCCCGCGACCCCGGGCCAGAACAGCATCGGCAGGAAGGCGCAGAGCGTCGTCGCGGTCGAGGAGATCACCGGCCAGAACATCCGGTGGGCGGCCTCGACATAGGCGTGCATCGGGCCGACGCCCTCGGCGATGCGTTTGTCGGCGTATTCCACCACCACGATGGCGCCATCCACCAGCATCCCCACGGCGAGGATCAGGCCGAACATCACGATGTTCGAAATTGTCACGCCCATCAGGGCGAGGAAGGCGAAACACAGCAGGAACGAGGTTGGAATCGCGAAACCCACCAGCAGGGCGGCGCGGCTGCCGAGCGAGGCGAGGACCACGATCATCACCAGCGCGACGGCGGTCAGGACCGAACCTTCGAGCTGGCTCACCATCGAGCCGACCACGCGGCTCTGGTCGTTGGAGGTGCCGACCTGCAGTGCCGCCCGCAGTTCGGGCGGCCACTTGGCCTGAGACTCGGCCAGCGTCTGTTTCACCAGGTCGACGGTGTCGATCAGGTTGTAGCCCTTGCGCTTGACCACCTGCAGCGCGACCGTGTTCACGCCATTGAAGCGCGCGGTGCCTGCCCGGTCCTCGAAGGTGTAGTTGATCTCGGCAAGGTCGCCGAGGGTCACCACCCGGTCGCCGTTGGTTTTCACCGGCAGATCATAGACATCGCGCGGCTCGTCGAAGGAGGAGGGGATGGTGACCGAGAAGGTGCCCTGGTCGGTCTCGACCTCGCCCGCGGCGATCAGGCGGTTGTTGTTCTGGACCACGTTGATCAGTTCGGCGGCGGTGACGTTGTAGGCCTCCAGCCGCAGCGGGTCGATCACGACCTCCAGCATCTCGTCGCGGTTGCCCGCGATACCGGCCTCGAGCACTGCGTCGAGCGATTCAAGATCGTCCTGCAAGTCCTTGGCGACGCGCGCCATTGTCCGTTCGGGCACCGACCCGGTGAGGTTGACGATGACGATCGGGAATTCCGAGAAGTTGAGCTCGCGGACCGTGTACTGCTCGGCCCCGTCGGGGAACTTGGCCTGCGCCGTGCTGACGGCATCGCGCACGTCGGCCATGGTCGCGGTCTTGTCCCAGCCGAATTCGAACTCGAGGATGACGTTGGCGTAATTCTCGGCCGCCGTGGAGGTCATCTTCTTGAGCCCGTCGAGGTCGGCCAGCTCGGTCTCCATCGGCTTGACCAGCAGGCTCTCCGAATCCGCGGCCGAGATCCCGGGGAACTCCACGGTGACGATCAGCATCGGGATTTCGATGTCGGGCTCGCCCTCCTTGGGAAGGCTCCAGTAGGCAAAGCCCCCGATCAGCAGTGACAGCGCGATGAAGGCCAGGACCATCCGGGCCCGTTCGGCAGCCCAGTCGATGACTCCGGTCATTGCGCGGCCTCTCGGAAGGTCGGGGTCACCCGGACCCCGGCGGTGACGTATTCCTGCCCGACCACGATGACGTCGGTCTTCTCGGGCAGGCCCGCGACCCAGACGCCGCCGACCTCGTCGCGCAGCAGCTTGATGGGCATGAAGGCGACAACGTTGCCGTCCTCGACCGTGCGCACGCCAAGCTGGCCGTCGTTGTTGAGCGTCAGCGCCGACTGCGGCAGCTTGTGGGCGAGGGCGCCCGCCGCCGAGATGGCGATGGTGGCGGTCTGGCCGTCACGGATCGAAAGGTCGGGATTCGGCACGGAAATCTCCACCTGGAAGGTCCGGGTGGTTGTATCTGCGGATCGCGACAGGAAGGTTACCAGCCCCGCGACCTCGCGCCCGCTGACCAGTTGCGCCCCGGCCTGCGTGCCAACCTCGACGCGGCCCACCTCGGTCTCGGGGACGAAACCGACCAGCTTGATCGGATCGAGCTGAATCACGGTGGCGCAGAGCGAACCGGCCTGCATCAGGCTGCCCAGTTCGGCGCTGTCGGATTCGAGCAGCCCGTCGAAGGGCGAGGTGATGGTCAGGCGCGCGATCTCGCGCTCGGCGGCGGCGACGGCGGCAAGTGCGGATTCGATGGCGGCCTGCGTGCCGTCGCCCCCGGCGGTGGCCGCGGCGACCGCGGCCTCGGCCGAACGCACCGCCGCACGGGCGGATTTCAGCTGGGTTTCCGAGGAGTAGCCCGAGGCTTTCAACTTGTCGGCGGCGACGTAGTTGATCTCGGCCTCTTCCAGCATGGCCTTGGCTTCCTCCACCTTGGCGGCGGTGGCAGGCACCTGGCTGCGGGCCTCGGCCAGCGCGGCGCGGGCCTCGCCCAGGGTCGCCTCGCGGATGCCCGGATCAAGCTTGCACAGCACATCGTCCTTCTTGACGAAGGTGCCCTTGCGCAGAGGTTCTGAGATCACGATGGCGCTGGTCTCCGAGCGCACTTCGACCTGACGCGCGGCCTGGGTCTGACCGCGCAAGACCACAGCAGTATCAATGGATTGCGCGACGGAGTGCACGGCGACGACACCCACGGCCCGCACCGCGTCCGCCTCGTTTCCGCCGTCCTGTGCGGCAGCCTCGGTTCCGGGCTCCGCAGCGCTTGGAGAGGCCGCGTGGGCAATGGCCATGAGTTCGTCACGCTTGAGCACCCCGAGGTACAGCGCGACCATCACCAGCAGGGCGGTGAGGACCGGGATCAATCGCATTTGCGGCCTTTCTGGACTTTGCTGGTCAAGGCCTCCGGCGGGCACTGACGTGAAGGAGTACGGAACCGCCAGAGAATTCGTCTAAACTATTCGGTTCAAAATAGGGTCTTTCCCGCCGGGCCGCAAGTATCCTGCCTGTCGCATTTGCGCATCCACTTGGCTTGCGCCGCCATGCGCGCTAAGAGGGGGCAGCTTTGCCCGGAACTGGGGGGCGGAGATGCCTGCAGACGCGGGTGTAACCGGCGGTTTCGCCAATAAAATTCGAGCTGCAGTCAAGGGCGGATCATGAGCGATAGTGACAGTTTCATCGACGAGGTGACCGAGGAGGTCCGCCGGGACAGGCTGTTCGCGATGTTCCGGCGCTATGGCTGGATCGCCGCGGTCGCGATTGTCGCCATCGTCGGCGGGGCCGCCTACAAGGAATACAGCGCCGCGCAGAACCGCCAGGCCGCCGAGGCGCTGGGCGACAGCATCACCACTGCGCTGCAGGCCAACGACGCAGCAGGCCGCGCCGCCGAGCTTTCGACCGTGACCGCCGAGTCCCCGGGCGGCAACGCCGTGGTCGAGTTCTCGCTGGCCGCCGCACAGGCAGAGGCGGGGAACACCAGCTCTGCCGTGGCCACGCTGAACGCCATCGCCGTGAATGGCGAAATTCCCGAGATCTACCGCCAGATCGCCAGCTTCAAGGCGCTGATCCTGCAGGCTGGCGACGAGAGCACCATCGACGAGCGTCGCACCGGGCTGCAGGCGCTGGCTCAGCCGGGCAACCCGCTGCGGATGCTGGCCGAGGAGCAGCTGGCGCTGCTCTCGCTGGAACAGGACGACACCGAGGCGGCAATCGCCAAGTATCAGGAAATCCTGCAGGACGCTGAGACCACCTCGGACTTGAAACAACGCGCAACGCAAGCAATTGTTGCGCTTGGAGGCAAACCGGAAGCTGTGCCCGGATCGCAGGGCTAGCGCCACCCGCCCCGCGAGGGGCAGGCGCGGCCCGGCCGGAAGCCAGCCATTGGTGTTTGAGGACAGGCAAGACGTTATGATCGCATCGTTTCTTTCCACTCGCCTCGGGGTCGCCCTGGGCGGCTGCGCTCTTCTGATGATGACGGCCTGTGCCGAGAAGGAAGTCGTCCTGATCGGTCAGCGCGAGGACATCCGCCCGTCGCTGGCAGGCACCCCGCTCGAACGTGCGCCCGACGCGGACAACAACCAGAGCCGGCCCATCCAGCTTCCCGCGCAGGTCGGCAACGCCACCTGGGCGCAATCGCCCGGCACCGCCGCGAACCGTGTGGCCAACGCGCGCCTCGGCGCTGCGACGCAGCGCCTGTGGAAAGTGAACATCGGTGCCGGTGACGGCCGGCGCGGCCGCATCACCGCCGATCCGGTGGTGGCAGGCGGGCTGATCTATACACTGGACAGCAGTGCCCAGGTCTCGGCCGTGACCCCTGCGGGTCAGCTGGCCTGGCAGACCGACCTGACCCCGGCGACCGATTCCAAGGATCAGGCCACTGGCGGCGGCATGGCCTATGACAACGGCGTGCTCTACGTCTCGACCGGCTTCGGGCGCCTCAGCGCAATCGACGCGCGGACGGGGCAGGTGCGCTGGACCCAAAAACTCGACGCCACGGGCAGTGGTACGCCGCTGGTCTCGGGCGGCTTCGTCTACCTCGTGGCGGGCGATGACACCGGCTGGGCCATCAAGGCCTCGGACGGCACCATCGCATGGCGCGCCGACGTGGCCCCGAGCATCGCCAACGTGCTGGGCGCGCCCGCGCCGGTGCTGGCCAACAAGTTCGTGGTCTTTGCCTTCGGCTCGGGCGAAATTCTCGGCGTGTTCCGTCAGGGCGGCCTTGTCCGCTGGCAGGCGATGGTGGCCGGTCAGCGCACCGGCCGCGTGTCGAGCCGCATCAGCGACGTGACCGGCAGCCCGGTCGTCGTGGGCAACACCATCTACGCGGGCAACCACTCGGGCCGCATCGCGGCGCTGGATGCCGGCGATGGCACCATGATCTGGAGCGCGCGGCAGGGCACGATGGGCCCGGTCTGGCCCGCGGGGGACAGCATCTTTGCCGTCTCCGACAACAACCAACTTCTCCGTCTCAGCGCCAGCACGGGTGAGACCATCTGGGCGCATGACCTGCCGGACTTCGTCAAGGCCAAGCCGCGCAAGCGGGCGGCGATCTTTGCCCACTACGGCCCTGTCCTCGCTGGCGGACGCCTTGTCGTGGCCTCGAACGACGGCTTCCTGCGCTTCTTCTCGCCGCAGGACGGGCGGCTGCTCTCCTCCGTCGAAATCCCCGACGGAGCGACGACAGGCCCCGTTGTCGCGAATGGCACGCTCTACGTTGTCAGCACGGCCGGTGATTTGTACGCTTTCCGTTGAGCGCCGAATGCGGTAGACGGCGCATCTGTTTAGCGGAAGCGTCAAGGTCATGTCCTTTACCCTAGCCATCGTGGGCCGCCCCAACGTGGGCAAATCCACATTGTTCAACCGCCTCGTCGGAAAGAGGCTGGCGCTGGTCGACGACCAGCCCGGGGTCACCCGTGACCTGCGCGAAGGCGCGGCACGGCTGGGTGACCTGCGCTTTACGGTGATTGACACCGCGGGCCTCGAGGATGCCAACGACGACAGCCTGCAGGGACGTATGCGCCGCCTGACAGAGCGCGCGGTGGACATGGCCGACATCTGCCTCTTCATGGTGGATGCTCGCACCGGGATCACCCCGACCGACCAAATCTTTGCCGAAATCCTGCGCAAACGCTCGGCCCACGTGATTCTCGCCGCCAACAAGGCAGAGGGCCGGGCGGCGGATGCCGGTGTGCTCGATGCCTATTCGCTTGGTCTGGGCGAGCCGGTCCGGCTCTCGGCCGAGCACGGCGAGGGGCTGAACGAACTCTACTCCCAACTGATGCCGATCGCGGATGCCTTCGAGGAGAAGGCGGAAGAGGACGCCCCCGAGATCGACGTGGAGCTCTCGGACGAGGTGGACGAGGACGAGGCCGCCGAGGGCGCGCCGGTCCCGACCAAGGCCAAGCCGCTGCAGGTGGCGGTTATCGGGCGCCCCAACGCGGGCAAGTCGACGCTGATCAACAAGATTCTCGGCGACGACCGTCTGCTGACCGGCCCCGAGGCAGGGATCACCCGTGATTCCATCTCGCTGCAGGTCGAGTGGGACGGCACGCCGATGCGCCTGTTCGACACCGCCGGTATGCGCCGCAAGGCCAAGGTGCAGGAAAAGCTCGAAAAGCTCTCGGTCAGCGACGGTCTGCGCGCAGTGAAGTTCGCCGAGGTCGTGGTGGTGCTGCTCGACGCGGCGATTCCCTTTGAACAGCAGGACCTGCGCATCGCCGACCTCGCCGAGCGCGAAGGCCGCTGCGTGGTGGTCGCGGTGAACAAGTGGGACCTCGAAGAGGAAAAGCAGGAAAAACTGCGCGACCTCAAGGAAGCCTTCGAACGGCTGCTGCCGCAGCTGCGCGGCGCGCCGCTGGTCACCGTGTCCGCCCGGACGGGCAGGGGGCTCGACCGGCTGCATGATGCGATCATGCGCGCCTACGAGGTATGGAACCGCCGGGTGACCACCGCCCAGCTGAACCGCTGGCTCTCGGGCATGCTGGAACAGCACCCGCCCCCGGCGCCGCAGGGCAAGCGGATCAAGCTGCGCTACATGACCCAGGCCAAGACCCGGCCGCCGGGGTTCGTGGTGATGTGCTCGCACCCTGACAAGGTTCCCGACAGCTATTCGCGGTACCTGGTCAACGGGCTGCGCGAGGATTTCGACATGCCCGGCACGCCGATCCGGCTGCACATGCGGTCCCAGAGCGACAAGAACCCCTACAAGGCCAAGAAGAAAAGCACGCCAAGCCGGTTGCGCAAGCACACCGAGGGGCGTCGGGGCTAGAATACTTCCGGCCCGAAGGGTTGGCACGATAGACGGCGGGAGAATTCCACTCCCGCCGTTTTGCTGTCCTGACCGGCGATTTGTGCGGGCTGCTCTCGCGTTGCGCGTGTGCTTTACCGCAGGCGGAAAATGCGCTGGAAATGGGAAACACTCCGCCGTAGATCGTTCGCACGATTGAAAGATATTAAAAAAACATTACAAATATGAACTATCCAGCCGCCGCTAGATCGGGATGATCGAAACTCAGGGCCATCGGGATCGAAAATGAATCTTCGGGAACATACGCGCCAATACGTCGAGAAGAACAACGCATTGGCCTCGCTCAGCTATTTCGGGACTTTCGCGGTCTATTTCACGTCGCTCTACTTTGCGATCACCTATGTCGGCACATGGTGGATCCTGGCCCCGATGGTGCTGGTGCACGCGTTCTCGGCCGTGCGGCTCTATGTGCTCCAGCATGACACCGGGCACCATTCGCTGTTCGAGACCCGCCGCCAGAACGAGATCGCGGGCCATGTGCTGTCGCCCTTCACTTTCGCGCCCTTCGAGGTGATGAAGCAGAATCACAACCTGCATCACGCCAACATCGGCAATCTCGAACACCGCGAGACCGGCGAAATCCACACCATGACGCTGCGCGAATGGAACGAGGCGGGGTTCTGGGACCGGCTGGTCTATCGCCTCTACCGCAATCCCTTCGTGCTGGTGCCCGTCGGGTCGGCCTTCACCTATTTCATCCGCTACCGCTGGCCCAAGAACGCGGTCCGCTTCGGCGCGGGCAAGGTCATCCTGCACAACGTCGTCATCGTGGCCTACCTCGCGCTGCTCTACTGGCTGTTCGACTGGACCGGCGTACTGGTCTGGCTGGGCGCAAGCTTCCTCGGCGGCATGATCGGCGTCTTCCTCGTCTACCTGCAGCACAACTTCGAAGACACCTACTGGGATCGCCGCCCCGACCTCGACCCGCAGATCGCGGCGATCCAGGGCTCGTCCTGCCTCGATTTCGGGTGGTTCTTCGATTTCATGGTGGCGAACATCACGCTGCATGACATCCACCACTTCAACGCCCGCATCCCGAGCTATCGCCTGCGCCGCTGCCACTATGCGCTGCCCGACGATGTCGCCCCGCGCCGCATCAAGTTTCCCGAGGCCGTGGCCGCGCTGAACCTGAAGCTCTGGGACGAGGACCAGAACCGCCTGGTGCCCTTCCCGAAGTCGCAGAACCGCGTCCCGGTCGAGGCCTGAGCGGCGCCTCAAGCGTCAGCACAGCCGCGTCCTGCCCATTTGACAGCGCCTCCGACACCGGGGGCGCTGTTGCTTTTGGCAATGGGGCAGGCGGCAACACAAAAGTATAACAAATGTATATACAATCCGTATTCCCGTGATGTAGGCTCCGTCGAACACCGCCCGGCGTTTCAGGCGCCAGGTGCAACGAGACGATCCGAACGCAAAGGATGGAGCATGACACCACTCACGAAAGTCCCCGGAATCGGGCCGGCACTGGCCGAAGTTCTGCAACAGCACGGCTACGGCTCGGCAGAGGCGGTCGCCGCGACCACGCCGGGGGAATTAACCAATGTTCCACGCATCGCGCTCCTGCGCGCACCCGTTCTGATCGAGGCAGCCAAGGCGCTGATTGGCAGCGCTCCCGCCACCCCGGCCAAACCTGCCGCCACGCCGCGCCCGAAACCGACGCTGAAGGCGGCCAAGCCCGCCGCGTCCGTTGCCCTGACTGAGCCCGTCGAAGCCGCCGCACCCGAGGCCGCGCCCGTCGAGGCGCCTGCCGTGAAGAAGAAGGCGAAACCGTCCAAGAAGAAGGCGGAGAAGGCCCCGAAGAAGAAGGTGAAGGCGGAAAAGTCCAAGTCCGAAAAGACGTCGGGCAAATCCAAGAAGAAGGCCGACAAGGACACCAAGAAGGCCAAGGCCGACAAGAGCCCAGCCAAGTCCAAAAAAGCCAAGAAAAAGAAGAAGTAGGTCTTTCTACCTAAACCGGCGGGCCGGGATTACCGGCCCGTCGCTTTCAGGCGCGGCAGCGACATGACCAGCGTCAAGATCGCCGCGATGCCCGCCAGAACGGCGATGCCGAAGGCGCCCGAGATGTCCGCGACGACCACACCGACCAGCGCCCACGTAACTCCCAGCCCATAGACGCCACTGGCAGGCACACGGCGCAGCGTGCGCAGCGCGATCACCAGCGCCAGCAACAGCCCGATGACGGCAGCCGGGATCTCGTCGGTGATGCCATAGCCCGCCAGCAGCAACCCGACCGACACGCTGGCTGCGGCCGTGAGCCAACCGGCGTAGAGCCCGACCGGCGCGCGCGCCAGCCAGTGATCCAGCGCCGGGGCCTTTTCGAGCGCGCGCAGCGCCGTGACCAGCATCAGCCAGATCAACACCGTCGCCGCGATGGGGCTCAGCACCGCGACCGGCAGCCATGCGACGCCGACGCCAACCGACAGAGCTAGGGCAGGGCGCATCGGCTCCCAGTCGGGCATCGACCCGCGCGCCCAGACGCCGAAACCGGCGCTGACGATCAGCCAGAGATAGATCACGCCCCAGATGGCAAAGGCATAGCCCGCAGGCTGTACCGGCGGGTCAATCTGCGGAACCGGGAACTGGTCGGGGCGGAAACCGGCAAAACTGGTCACGAAAAAAGGCGCGCTGGCGAAAGCCAGCGCGGCCAGAAGGACCAGAATTGCCATCAGGGATGGCCGTCTTTCGTCTGTCACTCGAGTTTGCCTTCGGAGGTCAGGATCGTGTTACCGCCAAGGTAACGCCCCAGAGCCTCCGGCAGTTCCACCGAGCCATCCTCGCGCTGGCCATTCTCCAGCACGGCGATCAGGCAGCGGCCCACGGCGAGGCCCGAGCCATTGAGGGTGTGCACGAACTCCGGCTTGCCGCCGCCCTCGGGACGGAAGCGCGCGTTCATCCGGCGGGCCTGGAAATCGCCCGTGGTCGAGACCGAGGAGATCTCGCGATAGGTGTTCTGGCCGGGGATCCACGCCTCGATGTCGAAGGTGCGGCGCGCGCCAAAGCCCATGTCGCCGGTGCAGAGGATCACGGTGCGATAGGGAATCCCCAGCGCCTCGAGGATTCCTTCCGCGCATTTCAGCATCCGCTGCTGCTCGGCGTCGCTCTCGTCGGGATGGGTGACCGAGACCATCTCGACCTTCTCGAACTGGTGCTGGCGCAGCATGCCGGCCGTGTCCTTGCCCGCGCTGCCCGCTTCCGAGCGGAAGCAGAGGGTGTGCGCGGTCATCCGGATCGGCAGGGCGGCAGCCTCGAGGATCTCGTCGGCGACCGTGTAGGTCAGCGGCACCTCGGAGGTCGGCACCAGCCACCAGCCGTTGGTGGTCTGGTAGCTGTCGTCGCCGAACTTCGGCAGCTTGTCGGTGCCGTACATCGCCTCGTCGCGCACCAGCACGGGCGAGTTCATCTCGGTCAGGCCGTTCTGGTCGACATGGGTGTCGATCATGAACTGCGCCAGCGCCCGGTGGATGCGGGCAACCGCGCCCTTCAGCATGACAAAGCGCGCGCCGGAGATCTTGGCGGCCAGCTCGAAATCCATCGAGGCGGCGACACCCGCGATCTCGTAGTGCTCCTTGGGCGCGAAGGCGAAGCTCTTCGGCTCGCCCCACTTGCGCACTTCGACGTTGTCATTCTCGTCGGCCCCGTCCGGCACGTCGGCGGCGGGGGCGTTGGCGATGCGGGCCAGCATGTCGATCAGCTTGGCGTCCAGTTCCTTGGCCTCGGCCTGCATGGCCGCGACTTCGGATTTCTTCTCGGCCACGAGCGCGCGCAGGCGCTCGAACTCGGCATCGTCGCCCTTGGCCTTGGCGGCACCGACGTCCTTGGAGGCGCGGTTCTGCTCGGCCTGCGCCTCTTCAGACGCCTGGATGCGCGCGCGGCGCTGGCTGTCGAGCTCAAGGATCTCCGACGACACCGGCGCGTCCCCACGGCGCGCAAGTGCGGCGTCGAAGGCGGCGGGGTTTTCCCGGATGGCGCGGATGTCATGCATTGGAGTTGGTCCTTGTTTACACGAGTCGTTCGGGCCGCCTTATGCCCGAAGTGGGTCGGATGTGGTAGGGGCCTGATCCCCGCACCCGGCGCGGCCGGGCGCCCGGGGCCGGTCGGGGCAAGAACTCTGCCCCTATCCGCCTTGCAAAGCCCCCCCTCAAAGCATAGGTTCCGCCAAAATCTCGAGGGGCCTGTCAGACGGACCTCGGTAACCAGCCCCCTGACCACGCCCGCACGGGCGCACAATCGACGAAAAGGAACACCACATGGATGTTGGCGCTCTTGGCCAGTTTCTCCCTCTCATCCTGATCTTCGCGATCATGTACTTCCTGCTGATCCGTCCCCAGCAGAAAAAGGTCAAGGAACATCAGGCCATGGTCGAAGCGCTGCGACGTGGCGACCTGGTGGTGACCCAGGGTGGCATCATCGGCAAGGTGTCCAAGGTCAAGGAAGACGGCGAAGTCGAACTGGAGATCGCCGAGGGCGTGAAGGTCCGCGTCGTCAAGTCCACCATCGCCACGGTGATGAGCAAGACCGAGCCGGCAAAGTAAGCCTGTCCTGTCCCAGAACGAGAAGGCAGGGCAATGCTGCATATCGACACTTGGAAGCGGGCGCTGATCTGGCTGGTATGCCTTGCCGGTCTGGTCTTCGCCATGCCCAACGTCTTCTACACGAAGGTCGAGGGACACAACGACGCCCTGGCTGCCATCGAGAAGACGGGGGAAACCCCGGATCTTCGCGAGAAGGCCGGGCAGTGGCCCGAATGGCTGCCCTCCAATCTCGTCAATCTGGGTCTCGACCTGCGCGGCGGTGCGCATCTGCTGGCAGAAGTGCAGGTCCAGGAGGTCTATCAGACCCGCATGGACGCGCTCTGGCCGGTGGTGCGCGACGCGCTCAAGGGCGACCGTGACACGATCGGCGGCGTCCAGCGTGTGAACGCGCCCGAGGGCGAGTTGCAGGTTCGCATCGGCAAGCCCGAAGGCATCGAGCAGGCGCTCGCCACCGTGCGCGGCCTCGCCGAGCCGATCCAGTCGCTTTCGACCCCGGGTGCCAAGGACATCGAAGCCTCGGCCAACGGCGACGTCATCTCGATCAGGCTGACCGAGGCCGAGAAGCTGGCCTCCGACGACCGCACCGTGCGCCAGGCGCTGGAGATCATCCGCCGCCGGATCGACGCGGTCGGCACGCGCGAGCCCACGATCCAGCGCCAGGGCGACAACCGCATCCTGATCCAGGTGCCGGGCGTCGGCAGCGCCACCGAACTCAAGAGCATCATCGGCACCACCGCACGGCTGACGTTCAACCCCGTGGTTTCGCGCGGCTCCGATCCGGACGCCCGCGCCGGTGTCGGCAACGCCGTCATCCCGTCAATGGACGAGCAGGGGCTCTACTATACCATCGAGACCAGCCCGGTCGTCAGCGGCGACGAGCTGGTCGATGCGCAGCCCTCCTTCGACCAGAACGGCCGCCCGGCGGTCAGCTTCCGGTTCGACACCACGGGCGCGCGCAAGTTCGGCGACTACACCCGCGACAACATCGGCCAGCCCTTCGCCATCGTGCTCGACAACGAGGTCATCTCGGCCCCGGTGATCCAGAGCCATATCCCCGGCGGGTCCGGCATCATCACCGGCAACTTCACCGTCGAGGAGAGCACCAACCTCGCCGTGCTGCTGCGCGCCGGTGCGCTTCCGGCCGAGCTGAACTTCCTCGAGGAACGGACCATCGGGCCGGAACTGGGGCAGGACAGCATCGAGGCCGGCAAGGTGGCAACCGCCGTGGCCTTTGCCGCCGTGCTGCTCTTTATGTTCCTCAGCTACGGCCTGTTCGGTCTCTTCGCCAACATCGCGCTGATCCTGAACATCGTGCTGATGTTCGCGGCGCTGTCGGTCCTCGGGGCCACGCTCACTCTGCCCGGTATCGCGGGGATCGTGCTGACCGTGGGTATGGCGGTGGACGCCAACGTGCTGATCTTCGAACGTATTCGCGAGGAACTGAAGACGGCCAAGGGCCCGGCCCGCGCCATCACCCTCGGCTACGAGCGCGCCCTGTCGGCGATCATCGACGCCAACATCACCACCTTCATCACCGCTGTGATCCTCTTTGTCATGGGGTCCGGGCCGGTGCGCGGCTTTGCCATCACCCTCGGCCTCGGCATCCTGACCTCGGTCTTCACCGCGATCTTCGTGACCCGGCTGATGATCGTGATCTGGTTCGAACGCCGCCGTCCCAAGACAATCGAGGTCTGACATGCGTCTGAGACTTGTACCCGACGATACCAAGATCGATTTCTTCGGCCGCTGGAAGCTGTGGTTCGGGATCTCGCTGGTCCTCATCGTTCTCAGCTTCATCTCCTTCGGGGTCCGTGGCCTGAACTACGGCATCGACTTCCGGGGCGGCACCACCATCCGCACCGAGAGCACGCAGGAGATGGACGTGGGCGCCTACCGCGACGCGCTCTCCGGCCTCGGCCTCGGGGACGTGCTGATCTCGGAGGTCTTCGACCCGAGCTTCCGCGCCGACCAGCACGTCGCGATGATCCGCATCCAGGCGCAGGACGACGAGGAAGCGGTCACCAGCGAGCTGATCCAGCAGGTGGAAGAGGCGCTCAAGACGGTCGCTCCCGACATCAAGTTCGTGTCGGTCGAATCCGTCGGCCCGAAGGTCTCGGGCGAGCTGATCTGGACCGCCGTGCAGGCCGTCGCCCTCGCCATCGGCGCGGTGCTGATCTACGTCTGGCTGCGCTTTGAATGGCAGTTCGCCGTGGGCGCCGTGGTGGCGCTGATCCACGACGTGGTTCTAACCATCGGCATCTTCTCCGAACTGCAGATCAAGTTCGACCTCGCCATCATCGCGGCGCTGCTGACCATCGTGGGCTACTCGCTGAACGATACCGTGGTGGTGTTCGACCGCGTGCGGGAGAACCTGCGCAAGTTCAAGAAGACACCGCTGAAAGAGGTCCTGAACCTCTCGATAAACGAGACGCTGAGCCGGACCACTATGACCTCGCTCACCACGCTGCTGGCGCTGATCGCGCTGATCGTGCTGGGCGGCGACGTGATCCGCGGCTTCGTCTTCGCGATGATCTGGGGCATCGTGGTCGGGACCTACTCCTCGATCTTCATCGCCTCGCCGGTGCTGCTGTTCCTGGGGGTCAAGCGCGACTGGAGCAAGCCGGACAACAACGCCGGCAACCAGTTCGCCAACATTGATGCCTGACATCCTTTCCCAGGTCCTGGAAATTCAGGGCCTGGGCTGGCTCCTCCTGGCCGTCGTGGTCGCGGGCATCGTCCGCGGCTTTTCCGGTTTCGGGGCGGCAATGATAATCATGCCGGTCGCCGGAACCGTCCTCGGGCCGGTCGGGGCACTCACCTTCCTCACAATGGCCGAACTGCTTGGGCCGCTGCCCAACATCCCCGGCGCGCTCCACAACGCGAACCGCGGCGACCTCGTGCGCCTGAGCCTTGGTGCCGCCATCGCCATGCCGCTTGGGGTGCTGGCGCTCTCGCACATGTCGCCGATCTTCTTCAACTGGCTGGTCTCGCTCGTGGTGCTCGGCGTGCTGGCCGCGCTGATGCGGGGCTGGCGGTACCACGGAACGCTGACGCCGCCGCTGGTCGCCGGGGCAGGGGCCCTCTCGGGCGTGCTGGGCGGGGCGGTGGGCATCGCCGGTCCGCCGGTGATCATGTTCTACATGGCCTCCAGCCTCTCCATCGCGGCGATCCGCGCCAACCTCCTGCTGTTCCTGACCTTCATCGACCTGCTGCTGATCGCCACGCTGGCCGCCTACGGGCTGATGGAAACGGGTCCGGTCGTTGCGGGTCTGGTGTTCTCCGTGCCATACATGGTCGCGAACCTGCTCGGCGGCCGACTCTTCGGCCTCGGGTCCGAGCGGCAGTTCCGCGCCGTCGCCTACGGCATCATCGCCACCTCTGCCATTCTGGGCCTGCCGGTCTGGCACTGAGATCCTGACACCGGGAGAGACCCCATGCGCCTCAACGAAGTGACCTTCAACGATGCCCGGCCCGTCGAGGGCTATGGCCCCGGCTTCTTCCGCATCGGCGGGGCCGTGTTCGAGGGCGCGGTGATCTCCGGCCCCTCCGGCACACGCGCCTGGGCCGGTTACGACGACGTGGCCTCGCTGGTGGCTCTGGCGGGGCAGATCGACGTGCTCTTCGTCGGCACCGGGGCCGAGGTGGCGCATGTGCCCGCCCCCCTGCGTCAGGCGGTCGAGGACGCCGGAGTCGGCGTCGAGGCCATGACCTCCCCCGCCGCCTGCCGGACCTACAACGTTCTGCTGTCCGAAGGACGCCGCGTGGCATTGGCCCTGCTGCCGGTCTGAGGGCGGGGGGAGCCTAATACGCAGCTTGGGCGGTTAGTCGACTTTCAGGCGGTATTCTCAATGTCGTCGGGCGTTGAGCGCCCTTTTCCGCCAACATCTTGCTGCCGATTCTTCATCAAGATTTACAGGCTCCGCCTAGGGGCGCCATCACCGACATCAGGCGCCTCGACGAGGGGCAAGGTCGGGTATGCCAGTTTGTTCCGGTTCGATATCGTCGCAGCACAGGCCCCCGAGCCTCCCCCCCGCGCGTTTTTTCTTTTTCACCCGGGGCCAATCGGTTATCCGGCAGACATGATGTTGCGTGTCCAGGATCTTGCCATTGCCCGCGGCGGTCTTCCGGTGCTGGACAACCTGTCCTTTGCGCTGGAACCGGGACAGGCGCTGATCCTGCGGGGGCCGAACGGGATCGGCAAGACGACCCTGCTGCGCACGCTGGCGGGCCTGCAACCGCCCCTGCACGGGCTGATCGAAGGCGCGGACGAGCGGGTGGCCTACGCGGCGCATTCCGACGGGCTCAAACCGACGCTGACGGTCACCGAGAACCTGCAGTTCTGGGCCCGCATCTTCGGCGCCGGGACCATCGATGCGGCGCTGGAGGCCTACGATCTCCACGGCCTCGCAGAGCGGCCCGCCGGATCGCTCTCGGCCGGTCAGAAGCGTCGGCTCGGGCTGGCGCGGCTGCTGGTGACCGGGCGGCCGATCTGGATTCTCGACGAGCCGACCGTCTCGCTCGACACGTCCGCCGTCGCCATGTTCGCCGGGGCGGTGCGCGATCACCTGAAACGCGGCGGCAGCGCGCTGATCGCGACGCATATCGACCTCGGGCTCGACGCCGAAGTGCTGGACCTCGCCCCGTTCCGCGCCACCCTCCCGGCGCTCGACGATTTCGACGGGGCCTTCACGTGAGGGCGCTGCTGGTCCGCGACCTCAAGCTCGCCTTCCGCGCCGGGGGCGGCTTCGGGCTGGGCCTTGCCTTCTTCCTGATCGTCACCGTCCTGGTGCCCTTCAGCGTCGGACCGCAGTCCGACCTGCTCTCGACCATCGCGCCGGGGGTGCTGTGGCTCGGGGCGCTGCTGGCCTGCCTCCTGTCGCTCGACCGCCTGCTGGCGCTCGACTGGGAGGATGGCACGCTCGACCTGCTGGCCACCGCGCCGCTGCCGCTGGAGGCGGCGGTGAGCGTCAAGGCGCTGGCCCACTGGCTCACCACGGGCCTGCCTCTGGTGCTGGCCGCGCCGGTGCTGGGCGTGCTGCTGAGCCTGCCGGGGCCGGGCTATCTCTGGCTGGTGGTGTCCCTCGCGCTCGGCACGCCCGCGCTCTCGGTGGTGGGGACCTTCGGCGCCGCACTGACCGTCGGGCTCAAGCGGGGCGGGCTGCTGCTGTCGCTGCTGGTTCTGCCGCTCTACGTGCCGACCCTGATCTTCGGCGCCGAGGTGGCGCGACGGGGCGCGGCGGGGATGGAGCTGGCGACGCCGCTGCTGATGCTGGCCGGGATCACCCTTGGAACCGCCGCGCTGCTGCCCTTTGCCAGCGCTGCCGTCCTGCGCGTCAATCTGCGCTAGGGGATGTGAATTGTCGTGGCCGGGTGGAGCGGATAGATAGCTGTCATGTCGCTGTGGGAATACGCCAATCCTAAGAAGTTCCTGACCACGTCAGAGCGGGTGCTGCCCTATGTCTGGGCGGTATCCCTTGCCTGCATCGCGGTCGGACTGGTCTGGGGATTCTTCTTTACGCCGGACGACTACCGGCAGGGTTCGACCGTCAAGATCATCTACCTGCACGTGCCCGCCGCGCTGATGGCGATCAACGGCTGGCTGATGATGCTGGTCGCCTCGCTGATCTGGGTGGTGCGGCGCCATCACGTAAGCGCGCTGGCCGCGCGGGCCGCCGCTCCGGTGGGCGCGACGATGACGGTGATCGCCCTTGTCACCGGCGCGATCTGGGGCCAGCCGATGTGGGGCACCTGGTGGGCCTGGGATCCGCGGCTGACCTCGTTCCTCATCCTGTTCCTCTTCTACCTCGGCTATATGGCCCTGTGGGAGGCCATCGACAACCCGGACACGGCGGCGGACCTCACGTCTGTCCTCTGCCTCGTCGGCTCGGTCTTCGCGATCCTGTCGCGCTACGCGGTGAACTTCTGGAACCAGGGGCTGCACCAGGGCGCCTCGGTGATGCGCGCCGCCGCGATCACGGGCAGCGATACCGAGGAGAAGGTCAGCAACGTCTTTTTCGTGCCCCTGATGGTCTGCATCGTCGGCTTCGTGCTGCTGTTCATCGCCCTCGTGCTGTACCGGACCGGCACCGAGATCCGGTCGCGGCGGATCCGGGCGCTGATGGCGCGGGAAAGGGCAGGGGCATGATGCCCGATCTCGGGAAATACGCGGTCACGGTGATCTCGGCCTACGGCGCCTCGCTGGGGCTGCTGGCGGTGCTGGTGGCCCTGACCGTCTGGCGCGGCCGCCGGGTGCGGGCCGAGATGGAACAGGTCGAACGAAGGATGCAGCGCAATGGCTAGGATTTCGCCCCTGATGATCGCGCCGCCGCTGATCTTCCTCGGCTTCGTGGCGGTGGTGGCGGTCGGCATGTTCCGCGACGACCCCGAGGCGCTGCCCTCCACGCTGGTCGGGCGCACGGCGCCGCCGCTGCAGATCACCGAGATGCAAGGCAAGGTACCCTTCGACGACAGCACCCTGCGCGACGGCGAGGTGAAGCTGGTGAACTACTGGGCCAGTTGGTGCGCGCCCTGCCGGGCCGAGCATCCGAACCTCGAGGCCCTGTCGGAGGACGGGGTGAAGATCTACGGGATCAACTACAAGGACGATCCGGAGAAGGCGCTCGGGTTCCTCGAGGAACTGGGCGACCCCTTCACCGCGCTCGGCGCAGACAGCAGCGGGCGCACCGCGCTCGACTGGGGGGTCTACGGCGTGCCCGAGACCTACGTGATCGACGGCGACGGCACCGTGCGGCTGCGCTTTGCCGGACCGATCACCGAGCGGGTGCTGCGGGAGACCATCCTGCCCGCGCTGGAGGCGGCACAGTCGGAGTGAGCGGCCAGCCCCTCACACTCCCCGGGATACTTGCAACCCAAAGAAGCGGGTAGGGTGCGCGCGCCCGGCGCTTCCCCGCGGTATGCTTTGACTCGTGAGGGAAAAACGGCTCCCATGAGCCGGATAACACAACCGGGAGAGTTGCCATGATTTACCGATTCCTGTCCACCGTTGCCGCGTTGGGCCTCACCGCCGGGACTGCCGCCGCCGACTACTCGCTGACCATCCTGCACACCAACGACTTCCACGCGCGCTTCGAGCCGATCAGCAAGTACGACAGCGGCTGCGGGGCAGAGGACAATGCCGAGGGCAAGTGTTTCGGCGGCTCCGCCCGCCTGATGACCGCCATCGAGGACGCGCGGGCGCGGTCCGGGAATTCGCTGCTGGTGGACGGGGGTGACCAGTTCCAGGGCACGCTGTTCTACACCTACTACAAGGGCAAGCTCGCCGCCGAGATGATGAACAAGATGGGCTACGACGCGATGACCGTGGGCAACCACGAATTCGACGACGGCCCCGAGGTTCTGCGCGGCTTCATGGATGCGGTCGATTTCCCGGTCCTGATGTCGAACGCCGACGTCAGCGGCGAGAAGCTGCTGTCGGACGCGCTGATGAAGTCCACCGTGATCGAGAAGAACGGCGAGAAGATCGGCCTGATCGGCCTGACCCCGCAGGACACCGACGAACTGGCGAGCCCCGGGCCCAACATCATCTTCACCGACCCGGTGGATGCCGTGCAGGGCGAGGTCGACAAGCTGACCGCCGAGGGCGTGAACAAGATCATCGTGCTGTCCCACTCGGGCTACAAGGTCGACCAGCGCGTCGCCGAGAACACCACTGGTGTCGACGTGATCGTGGGCGGGCACACCAACACCTTCCTCTCCAACACCTCGGACAAGGCCGAAGGCCCCTATCCGACCATGGTGGGCAGCACCGCCATCGTCTCGGCCTATGCCTACGGCAAGTTCCTGGGCGAGCTGAACGTGACCTTCGACGATGACGGCAACGTCACCAAGGCCGAGGGCGAGCCGATCATCATGGATGCGGCGGTGTCCGAGGACGAGGCGGTCAAGGCGCGCATCGCCGAGGCGGCCAAGCCGCTGGAGGAAATCCGCAACAAGGTGGTGGCCGAGTCCGCCGAAGCCATCGACGGCGACAAGAACGCCTGCCGGACCGGCGAATGCGCCATGGGCAACCTCGTCGCCGACGCCATGCTCGACCGCGTCAAGGACCAGGGCGTGACCATCGCCATCGCCAACGGCGGCGGGCTGCGCGCCTCGATCGACGCGGGCGAGGTGACGATGGGCGAGGTGCTGACGGTGCTGCCGTTCCAGAACACGCTCTCGACCTTCGAAACCCCGGGCTCGACCATCGTCGAGGCGCTGGAAAACGGAGTGAGCCAGCTCGAGGACACCGCCGGGCGCTTTGCCCAGGTCGCGGGCCTCAAGTACACCTTCGACGGCGCCGCCGAGCCCGGCAAGCGGGTGTCGGACGTGATGGTGATGGAAGGCGACAGCTGGGTGCCGATCGACCCGGCCAAGACCTATCTCGTGGTCACCAACAACTACGTCCGCACCGGCGGCGACGGCTACAAGATGTTCTCGGGCGCCGAGAAAGCCTATGATTTCGGGCCCGATCTCGCCGATGTCACCGCCGAGTACCTGGCCGCGAACGCGCCCTACAAACCCTATACCGACGGGCGCATCACCAAGAAGTGAGGCCCCCATTTCACCGGGTTCCGGTGCGTTTGGCAGGATGCGGGCGGTTCTCCGCCCGCATTCCCGACATTTCGGCGTTTCAACGACTTATTTGCGGTGGCCCGACGATTACGGCTTGCCTAAGATGTTGAAGCCTGATGATACTTGAGCGGTTCAGAAGCACGACGGCCGCCGGCCGTTCCCAGGGCTTCGGCGGTTTCAGGGACATCGCAGATTACCATGATGATACACAGACCTACCGGTGCGCCGGTGGCCATATCAGCGATCAGTGATGCGGTCGTCGCTCTGGACGTGGAAGCGGCCCTGAGCGAGCTTGGATACGTCGTAAGCGTGTATGAAGAGGGCATTGCGCCCGAGGGCCTGTTCCTCGATCCCTCCCAGATCACGCTTGCCGTGCTCGACCCCGATCTCGGGGAGGGGCTGGTGACCGCGCTGGTGGGCGAGCTCTGCCGCTTCGGGGTGCCCTCGGTGGTGCTGGCGGACGATCTCAATCGTGCGCCGGGCCTCGGCGTCACCTCGCGCACCATCTGCCTGCCAAAGCCTTTCGTCAGCGAGCAGCTGGTGGCGAGCATCTCGGCCCTCGTGGCGCAGGAGGCCGTGCGTCCGGCAATCTGACGCGCGCTTGCAACGCGGCGACGTTGCGCTAGCATCGCCGCCATGTGCGGACGCTATGCCATCACCCTGCCACCCGATGCGATGGCGCAGCTCTTTGCCGCGCGCCCCGCGAACGCGCTGCCGGCGGTTCCCAACTTCAACGTCTGCCCGACCACGCAGGTGCATGTCATCCGGAGCGGCGAGAGCGGGCGCAACCTCGTCTCGATGCGCTGGGGGTTCCTGCCGCATTGGTACAAGGAAGAGACCTCGGGGCCGCTGCTGATCAATGCCCGCGCCGAGACGCTGGCCGAGAAACCCGCCTTTCGCGCGGCCTGCCGCGAACGGCGCTGCCTGATCCCGGCGACGGGCTTTTACGAATGGACCAAGGACACCGCGGGCAACCGGCTGCCGTGGTACATCTTTCGCGAGGACAGCGCGCCCATCGCATTCGCCGGTATCTGGCAGAGCTGGGGCAAGGACGATCCGCAGGAAACCTGCGCCATCGTCACCACCGCGGCCAATACGGCCATGTCGGCTATCCACCACCGGATGCCGCTGATCCTCGAACCCGACGACTGGGCGCTCTGGCTCGGTGAGGAGGGCAAGGGCGCGGCGCGGCTGATGGAGCCCGGCGCCGAAGGGGTGCTGGACTGGTACCGCGTCGATCCGAAGGTCAACTCCAACCGGGCCGAGGGCGAGGAGCTGATCGAGCCCTTCGAGGCCTGACCGCGCCACCGATCGCCGGTTTTCCCCCGGATCGCGAGAGGTTAGGGTGCGCCGAACCCCCCGCTGTCCCGGACACCTGCCCATGCCTTCCGATCTCTCCGCCGTTCTCGCCCATATCGACGCACAGCGCGACGATTACGTCGCCCGCCTCTCCGATTACCTGAGCCATCCGAGCATCAGCGCCGAGAATGTCGGGATCGCCGAGGTGGCCGGGCTGCTGGCCGACATGCTGCGGGACCTGGGCCTCGAGACCTCGGTCCTCCCCACCGCGGGGCATCCGATGATCGTCGCCCGCCACGACGCCGCGCCGGGCAAGCCGACGGTGCTGCTCTACGGGCATTACGACGTCCAGCCCGCCGATCCGGTCGACCTCTGGACCTCGCCTCCCTTCACGCCGGAGGTCCGCGACGGGCGCCTCTACGCGCGGGGCGTCGCCGACAACAAGGGCCAGCACATTGCCCAGATCCTCGCGGTGGAGGCGCATCTAAAGGTGCGCGGCGAACTGCCCTGCAACCTCGTGTTCCTGCTGGAGGGCGAGGAGGAGATCGGCAGCCCCAACCTCGCAGGCTTCGTGGCCGAGAACCGCGACCTCCTGCGGGCCGATCTTGCCGTCACCGCCGATGGTCCGCTGCATCCCTCGGGCAAGCCGACGCTGGTCTTCGGCTCGCGCGGGGTGGTCTCGTTCGAACTGCGCGTGCGCCATGCGCGGCGCGACGTGCACTCGGGCAACTACGGTGGGGTGGTGCCGAACCCGCTCTGGACGCTGGTGCATCTGCTCGGCACCATGAAGAACGCCGCGGGCGAGATCACCATCGAGGGGCTGCATGACGGGATCGTTCCGCCAACTGCGGAAGAACGGGCCGCGGTCGCCGCGCTGCCGCTGGACCGTGACGCCTACATGCGCGACCTCGGGCTGACCCGTCTCGACGCGCCGCAGGACATTCCCTTCTTCGACCGCCTGAGCTTCCGCCCGACCCTCACGATCAACGGGCTGCACGGCGGCTATGGCGGCCCCGGCAGCAAGACGGTGCTGCCCTGCGAGGCCTTTGCCAAGTGCGACATCCGCCTCGTGCCCGGGCAGGAGCCCGATGACGTGATGGCCAAGGTCGCCGCCCATGTCGCGCGTCACGCCCCCGAGGTGGAGCTGGTCGGCGAGAAGATGGGGATGAAGCCGTCGCGGACGCCGATGAGTTCGCCCTTCGCCGCGCCGATCCGCGAGGCGCTGACCAGGGGTTTTGGCGAGGCGCCGCTGCTCTATCCCATCAGCTTCGGCTCGCTGCCCGGTTACGTCTTTACCGATGTCCTCGGCATCCCGAACTTCGTCACCCCCTACGCCAACGCGGATTCCGCGAACCACGCGCCGGACGAGAACATGACGCTCGACTGCTTCCACGGCGGCATCCGCACCGGGGCGGCACTGCTGCAGGCGCTGGGAGAGATGGAATAGCTCAGCCCGTTCTTGGCTTGAGCGGGGCGCGGCTGCGGTCGTTGGCGGCAAGGGTCGCCTTGTCCAGCAGGTCGAGGAAGGTCCTGCGCTCCGCCTCGCTGAGGCCCGCCAGCATCTCGGGCTGGATCGCGCGGACGTGGGGCAGGGCGGTGTCGAACAGCGCGCGCCCGGCCTCGGTCAGGGTCAGCTGCTTGGCCCTGCGGTCGTTGGGCGCGGGGGCGCGGCGCACCAGTCCACGGGCCTCGAGCTTGTCCACCACCTTGCCCAGCGTCGCGCGGTCATAGGCGACAAGCCCGGCCAGCGTCGCCTGGTCGATCTCGCTGTGCTCCACCAGCGCGTTCAGCGCGGCGAATTGCACCGGCGTCAGGGCAAGCCCGGCGTCGGCCATCCGTTCCATGAACAGGCCGGTCGAGATCTGGTTCAGCCGGCGGATCAGGTGGCCGGGCATGGTGTAGATTTCCATGCCGCTTATCCTGAGCGAGCAGCTGGAAATTGACAAGTATGCTTATGATATCGGCGCGCGGCCCTCCGGCTCCAAACCCGCTTTTCCCGGGCGCGGTCCCCGTCTACACAAGGGTATGGCATTGTCTTTCACCTCCCTGTCCCAACTTCTCGACCACGGCTTCGATACCGTCATCGACGTCCGCAGCCCGGCCGAGTTCGCCGAGGATCGCATTCCCGGCGCCATCAACCTCCCCGTGCTCGACAACGAAGAGCGCGCGCGGGTCGGTACCATCTACAAGCAGCAGAGCCCGTTCCTCGCCCGCAAGCTGGGTGCGGCGCTGGTATTCCGCAACGCCGCGAACCACGTCGAAAAGTCGCTCAGCCACCACGAAGGCGGCTGGCGCCCGCTGGTCTACTGCTGGCGCGGCGGCCAGCGGTCCGGGTCCTTCGCGTGGATGCTGGGGCAGATCGGCTGGCGCTCGGAGGCCATCGAGGGTGGCTATCGCACTTACCGCAGGCTGGTGAACGCGATGCTCTACGACGGGACGCTGCCGCATCGCTTCGTGGCGCTCGACGGCTACACCGGCACCGCCAAGACCGAGATCCTCAAACTGGCGGCAACGCGCGGTGTCCAGGTGCTCGACCTCGAAGGCTGCGCCGAGCACCGAGGCTCTCTGCTGGGCGCGATGGGAGAGCAGCAGCCCAGCCAGAAGGCCTTTGAATCCCGGGTCGCCGGGGTGCTCTGCGGGCTCGATCCGTCCCGGCCGGTGCTGGTGGAGGCAGAGAGCAGCAAGATCGGCGAACGCATCCTGCCCCCCGCCGTGTGGGAGGCGCTGAAGGCCGCGCCGCGCATCGCGGTGGAGGCGCCGGTCGCGGCGCGCACGGCCTACCTCGTGCGGGCCTACGACGATATCCTGTCAGACGGGGCGCAGATGGAGCACAAGCTGTCCTTCCTGCGCGCCCATCGCGGGCACGCGGTGGTCGACGGCTGGAACGCCCTGATCGCAGCGGGCGACAAGCCCGGCCTGACCCGGGCGCTGATGGAGCAGCATTACGACCCCTCCTACGACAAGTCGCGCCGCCTGCATGGCGGGGACCCGGCCGAGCGGATCGTGCTGCCCGACCTGATGCCCGCGCAACTGGACGCGGCGGCGGGAAAGGTCGCGGCGCTGCTCGAGGGCCGGTTCGCGGCACTGCCGGGCGAGGGGATGCAGGGCGCGGCGGGGTAGCCGCCGCTCAGGCCAGCCGGATCGCAACCGGTCCGTCCACGAGGCTGCCGATCCGCGCGGCGGGGTAGCCCGCGTCGACCAGGGCGGCCAGCACTGCCCCAGCGTCCTCCGGGGCGACCGCCGCCAGAAGGCCCCCAGCCGTCTGAGGATCGAACATCAGGTCGACCCGCGCGGCGTCGTCCGGGGCGGCCAGCCCCGGCAGGTAGGGCGCCTGCGCGCGGTTCTGCGGGTAGAGCGTCGATCTGACCCCCTCCGCCGCGAGGGCGAGCGCGCCTTCCATCAGCGGCACCGCCGACAGGTCCAGCGCCGCGCCGCAACCCGACATCTCGCAGATGTTCAGCAGGTGCCCCGCCAGCCCGAAGCCGGTGACATCTGTCATCGCCCGCGCACCGCCTAGGATGGCCGAGGCCGCCTTCTGCGAGACATCCATCTGGCGCAGGGCCTCCGCGACCCACGCGCCCCTTGCCTTCAGCTGCATCTCGGCGGCCATCACGGTTCCGCTGCCGACCGGCTTGGTCAGCACCAGAACGTCCCCGGGCCGCGCTCCGGCCAGCGTCACCGGCGGGTGCGGGCAGAGCCCGGTGAGCGTGAAGCCGATGGTCAGCTCGTCGCCGATGGAAGTATGCCCGCCAACGATCTCGGCCCCGGCCTCGCCCATCACCTGCCGGGCGGTCGTCATGATCTCGCGCAGCAGGCGCGCCTGCAACGCCTCGGACTGGCGGGGCAGGATCAGCGTGGCGGTGGCCGCCTGCGGCAGCGCGGCCATGGCCCAGATGTCCCCCAGCGCGTGATGCGCCGCGATGCGGGTCATCGTCACCGGGTCGTCCACCAGCGCGCGCAGGTGGTCCGAGGTCATCACCTGCTGCACGCCGCCGGTCGTCATCAGTGCGGCATCGTCGCCCGGCAGCGGGGTGATGTCGTCACGGCGCAGCGCAGGGGCGCCGAGGGCGGCCCGCAGCGTCTCGCGCCCCACCTTGGCCCCGCAGCCCCCGCACATCGGCTTCTCACCCAGCGCTTCGGCCATGCCGAGCGTGTGGTCCCGTGGCAGCGGCGGCGGCGCCATCGGCGCGAGGTCCTGAAACCGGCGCATGAAGGTACGGTCGATATGATCCTTCCAGCGCCACATCGCGGGTCCGGCCAGCGCCAGCCCGGATCGGTCGGCAAGGGCGGATTTGCGCCCCAGCGAGACCAGCTTGAGGTAATCCTGCTGGGGTTTGTAGCGCCGGGCCCGCCCGCCGGTGAGGGCGGCGCGGAGGTTGTGGAACAGGACCGGCGCCTCGCGCACAGCAAAGACCCCGGCCTTGGGGCGCGGGTCGGGCGCGAAATTGGCGCAATCCCCGGCCGCGAAGATCGCGGGATCGCTGGTGCGCAACGCGGCGTCGACCGTCAGGTAGCCCGCCTCGGTCGTGAGCCCCGTTCCCTTCAGCCACGCGGGCGCCCGGGCGCCTGCGGCCCCGGTGACGAAATCGGCACCCAGCACTGCGCCATCGGCAAGCCGCAGCCCATTCGCCGTCACCTCGGCAACATCGGTTTGTTCGATCAGGTCGACACCCGCGCGCTCCAGTTCCTCCAGCAGGCGCTGCCGCCCGCGCGGCGCCGTCGCGGCGAGCGCGCGGGCGCTGTCGACCAGCGTCACACCCCCATCGCGGTCGCGCAGCGCATGGGCCATGGCCAGCGCCAGTTCCACACCGGCGATCCCTGCGCCGATGACCACAACGCGCGCCGGTCCACCGGCGGCAAGGAAACGCTCCCACCGCGCGGCAAAGGGGCCGAGCGGCTTGGCGGGCACCCCATGCTCGGCAAAGCCGGGCAGCATCGGCATCTCCGAGGTTACGCCCACGTTCACCGAGCAGAGGTCGAACCCGACCGGAGGCCGCCCGGCGACATGCACCTCACGCGCGGCAAGGTCGATGCCCTCGGCCGCGCCAAGGATCAGCCGCGCTCCGGCAAAGCGAGCCAGACGCACGAGGTCGATGTCCAGCGCCTCGCGCGGGTAGTGCCCGGCGACATGGCCCGGCAGCATTCCAGAGTAAGCCGCCGAGGGGCCGGGGTTGATCAGCGTCAGCCTCGCACCGGGCAAGGGCCGCATGCCCCACATGCGCAGGACCAGGGCGTGGCTGTGCCCGCCGCCGATCAGGACGACATCGTCGGTCAGGGGCAGGGCAGGGCCGTTCATGATGTCCGAGCGCGCTTTCCGGAAGGTCGATGTCACGCCGGGCGTCCCGCGCGCCCCGCCCGCCGGATGCTGGGGTAAAATGCGCGGGGGTTCAAGCATATCGCCGGACTCCGCGCCGCACAGAAACAGTTTGGTCCGATGCCGGGTCATGCTGTTTACTCGGCCCCAACCCGGAGCGGATACCGGGGCTGCAATTCAAGGGACGACCATGATTCCGACACTGCTGATCGCCAACCGAGGTGAAATTGCCATCCGGGTCGCGCGAACCGCAGCGGCGATGGGTGTCCGAACGGTCGCGGTCCACTCGGCGGACGATGCCGGATCCCTCCACCTGCGCCACGCCGATCAGGCGATCGCGCTGCCGGGGCAGGGGGCGGCGGCCTATCTCGACATCGAGGCGCTGATCGCGGTGGCGCGCGACGAGGGCTGCGATGCGGTGCATCCCGGCTACGGCTTTCTAAGCGAGAGCGCGGCCTTTGCCGAAGCCTGCCGCGAGGCCGGGCTGATCTTTGTCGGGCCCGACCCCGAGACGCTGGCCCTGCTGGGCGACAAGGTCTCGGCCCGCGCGCTGGCCGTGCGGGCGGGTGTGCCGGTGGCGGCGGGGTCCGGACCCCTTGCCACCGCCGCCGAGGCGCGCGCGTTCCTTGCCGCGCAGGGCGGTGCGCCGGTCCTGCTGAAGGCGGTGGGCGGCGGCGGCGGGCGCGGGATGCGCGTGATCGAGCGGCCCGAGGAGGTGGAGGCGGCGTTCGCCCGGGCGGCTGCCGAGGCGGGCGCGGCCTTCGGCGTCAGCGACCTCTACGCCGAACGCTACCTGCGCCCGGTGCGGCATATCGAGGTCCAGATCATCGGCGACGGGCGCGAGGTGACCCACCTCTGGGAACGCGACTGCACCCTCCAGCGACGTCACCAGAAGATCGTCGAGATCAGCCCCGCGCCGCTGCTGGACGATGACCTGCGCGCGGCCCTGTTGGACGCGGCCGTGGCGATGGGCCGGGCCGCCCACTACCGGGGCCTCGGCACCGTCGAGTTCCTTGTCGAGACCGGCGGCGAGGGCGAGTACCACTTCATCGAGGCCAACCCGCGCCTTCAGGTCGAGCACACGGTGACCGAAGAGGTGACCGGCCTCGACCTCGTCGCGCTCCAGCTCGAACTGGCCGACGGGGCACGGCTTTCCGACCTCGGGCTGTCTGACGGGCCGCGCTGGCCGGTCGGCATCGCGATGCAGGCGCGCGTCAATACCGAGGTGATCAGGCCCGATGGCATGGTGACTCCGGCGGGCGGGCGGCTCGAGACCTTCCAGCCGCCGCTGGGGCCGGGAGTGCGGGTCGATACCCACGGCTATGCCGGGTACGAGACCAACCCCAACTTCGACAGCCTGCTGGCCAAGGTCGTGGTCCACGAACCCTCGGGCGAGCTCGACCGGCTGCTGGGCCGCGCCGGGCGCGCCCTCTCCGAGTTTCAGGTCACCGGGGCCGGAACCAACATTCCCTTCCTGCGCGCCCTTCTGGCGCGGGGGGAACTGCGCGACTGGGACATCGACGTGGGCGCGGTCGATCGCGGGCTGGTCGACCAGCTGATCCACGACACGCCACCCCCGCTAACAGGTCCCGCGGTGGTGCCCGAGCCCGCGCCCATGCTGGCCGCCGCGACCCCGCTGGACGGCGAGGCACTGCGCGCGCCGATGCAGGGGCTGGTGCACAGCGTGACGCTGGCCCCGGGCGAGGCCTTTGCCGCCGGGCAGGAGATCGTCGTGCTCGAGGCGATGAAGATGCAGCACGTGGTGGCGGCAACCGGGCCCGGCACCGTGGTCTCGGTGCTCTGCACGCCCGGCGAGGTGGTCAACCTGGGCGCGCCGCTGGTCACCTACCGACCGGCCGACGCGGCCGAGGCCCTGCTGGCGGTCGAGGCCGCGCCCGATCCCGATCACGTGCGTCCCGACCTGCAGGCCCTGCAGGACCGGCTGGCGATGACGCTGGACGAGAACCGGCCCGCGGCGGTGGAACGGCGGCGCGGACGGGGCCAGCGCACCGCGCGCGAAAACGTCGCGGACCTGACCCGGGGCGGCACCTTCCACGAATTCGGGCAACTGGTCTACGCCGCCCAGCGGCGGCGGCGCGAGCGCGAGGACCTGATGCGCGACACCCCGGCGGATGGTATCATCACCGGCTTCGGCGAGGTCAACGCTGGGCTCGTGGCCAAGGAGAGGGCGCAGGTCGCCATCCTCGCCTACGATGGGTCGGTCATGGCCGGGACGCAGGGCTATTTCGGCCACCTCAAGACGGACCGCCTGTTCGAGGTAGCCGAGCGTCATGCCCTGCCGATGATCTTCTTCACCGAGGGCGGCGGGGGGCGTCCGGGCGATGTCGACTTCAACGACATCAAGCGCTCGGCGCTTGACGTCACCACCTTTCACGTCTTCGCCCGGCACCGCGGGCGCGGCCCCAAGATCACGGTGAACTCAGGCTATTGCTTTGCCGGCAACGCGGCGGTCTTCGGGGCGGGGGATATCCGCATCGCCACACGGGCCTCGTGGATCGGCCTAGGCGGGCCCGCGATGATCGAGGCGGGCGGACTGGGCAGCTTCGACCCGAGAGAGATCGGACCGGCGCCGATGCAAGCAGAGATCGGGCTGGTCGACATCCTTGCCGATGACGAAGCCGGGGCCGCCGAGGCCGCCCGGCGCGCGATGAGCTATTTCCAGGGCGACCTTGCCGACTGGCAGGCCGGGGATCCGCGCCTGCTGCGTCACGTGATCCCGGAGAACCGGCTGCGCGCCTATGACATCCGCGTGGTGATCGCCGCGCTGGTCGATACCGGCAGCTTCCTCGAGCTCGGGGCCGCCCATGCGCCCGGGCTCGTCGCCGGGCTGATCCGGATCGAGGGCCGCCCGATGGGGCTGATCGCCAACAATCCGCACCACCTCGGCGGCGCGCTCGACGCGCCTGCCTCGGCCAAGGCGGCGCGGATGCTGCGCCTGTTCTCGCGCTTCCGCCTGCCGGTGCTGTCGCTCTGCGACACGCCCGGCTTCATGGTCGGCCCCGAAAGCGAGCGGCAGGGCGGGGTGCAAGCCGCGGCCGATTTCCTGTCCGCCGGGGCAGAGATGACCGCGCCGCTGTTCTTCCTCTGCCTGCGCAAGGGCTATGGCATCGGGGCGCAGGCGATGGCGGGCGGGAGCTTTGTCACCCCCGACTTCAACGTCTCATGGCCAACGGGCGAGTTCGGGCCGATGGGGCTCGAAGGCGCGGTGACTCTCGGCTTCAAGCGCGAACTCGACGCCGCCCCGGACGAGGCGTCGCGCAAGCAGCTCTTCGACCGGCTCGTCGCCCAGTCCTACGAGGAGGGCGGCGCGCTGAACGTCGCCGCCCTTCAGGAAATCGACGCGGTGATCGACCCGGCAGAAACGCGCGGCTGGATCGTCAAGGGGCTCGACCTGGGGCCGCTCACGCAGAGGTGAGTGGAACCGGGGGCGGGTGACAGGGTTGAGTCAGGACACTTTTCATCTACCGGAGCAACGCCATGAAACGTGCCCCTTTCTATTTCATCCTTGTTCTATCGACCTTTTTTGTCGGCCTCGCGCAGGCCGAAGACCTGAAACCCCGCGAGGGCTGGGAGGTTTTCCCGACCGACAAGAGCTATGACACGCTGCTCGCCGACCTGAAGCAGGCCGTGACCGATAACGGCATGGGCGTGGTGACCGAGGCCGGTCCGACCGAAACCGCCGCCGCGCGCGGCGTCACCATCCCGGGCAACCGCGTGGTCGGCGTCTTCAACAACGACTACGCGGTGAAGATGCTCGAGCTGTCCACCGCCGCCATGATCGAGGCGCCGATCCGGTTCTACGTGACCGAGAACACCGATGGCTCCGCGACGCTCGCCTACAAGACCCCCACCACCGTGTTCTTCCCCTACCGCAAGGAAGGCGGGATCGAACTGGTGGAACTCGCCGCCGAACTCGACAGCGCCTTTGCCACCATCGCTTCCGAGGCGGTGAAGTAAGGCTTCGCCCCGCGCGGGCTGCCGGGAGCCGAAAGGTCACAAGCCCGTGTTCGGGCTTGCGCGGAAGGGCGCGAGGGAGTTGGCTTTTTCGCACCTGAACGAAGGACACCTCCCATGCAGGAACCGATGCGCGCCGCCGATCTTCTGGCTCGACGCCTCTACGAGGCTGGCTGCCGTTTCGCCTTCGGCATGCCGGGGGGAGAGGTCCTGACCCTCGTGGATGCGCTCGAACGGGCCGGCATTCGCTTCATCCTCGCCAAGCACGAGAACGCGGCGGGCTTCATGGCCGAGGGGGTGCATCACCGCGACGGCGCGCCGGCCATCCTCGTCGCCACGCTGGGGCCGGGGGCGATGAACGGGGTGAACGTGGTTGCCAACGCGCTGCAGGACAGGGTGCCGATGATCGTGCTGACCGGCTGCGTCGATGCGGACGAGGCGCAGACCTACACCCATCAGGTGATGGACCATCAGGCGGTCTTCGCACCGATCACCAAGGCCAGCTATCGCCTCACCGCCGCCTCGGCCGACATCATCGCCGACCGCGCCGTGACCACCGCCACCGATCCGCGCCCGGGGCCCGTGCATATCGACGTGCCCATCGGCGTCGCCGACGCCATTCCGCACGCGCGCGCCCCGCGCCGCCGCGCCGCCGCCAGCCCGGTGGCCCCCGCCGGGGCCGACCTCGCATGGGCGCGGGCGTGGCTGTCGGAGTCCGAGCGCCCCATCGCCATCGTCGGGCTCGACATGCTCGACGGCGAGGCGGCAACGGTGCTGCGCGCCTTTCTCGAACTCTTCTCGATCCCCTTCATCACCACCTACAAGGCCAAGGGCGTGCTGCCCGAGGATCATCCCCTCTGCCTCGGCGGGGCAGGGCTCTCGCCGCTGGCGGATGGGCCCCTGCGCGGGCTGGTCAAGTCAGCCGACCTCGTGCTCTGCATCGGCTACGACCCGATCGAGATGCGCCCGGGCTGGCGCGAGGTCTGGGACCCCGAGACGCAGCGCGTGATCGACATCGCGCCGGTCGCCAACGATCACTACATGCACCAGTCGAGCCTCGCCTTCGTCGCCGATCCGGCGGCGACGCTCGAAGCGATGGCCGAGGGCGGCCGCGGCCGCGCGACCTGGACCGACGGTCGGCCCGAAGAGGTGCAGGCCGCGTTGGCCGCCGCCTTTCCGACCGATGAGCACTGGGGCCCGGCGGCGGTGATCGCCGAGGCGCGGGCGGTGATGCCGCCCGAAACGCTGGCGACTGCCGACAGCGGCGCGCATCGCATCCTGCTCTCGCAGATGTGGACCTGTTCCGAACCCCGCGCGCTGGTCCAGTCCTCGGGGCTCTGCACCATGGGCTGCGCCCTGCCGCTGGCCATCGGGCTGAAGCTGGCCGCGCCCGAGAGGCCGGTGATCAGCTTTGCGGGCGACGCCGGGATGCTCATGGTGGCGGGCGAACTCGCCACCGCGGCGGAACTGCGCACGCCGGTCATCTTTCTGACCTTCGTGGATGCCAGCCTCGCGCTGATCGAGAAGAAACAGCGCGAGCGGCAGATGGTGAACCGGGGCGTCGATTTTGAGCGGCACGACTTCGCAGCCATCGGGCGGGCCTTTGGCGGGGCAGGCGTAAGCGTGCGCAGCCGCGCCGAACTGCGCGCCGCGCTCGAGGCGGCTCTGACGGCTGAAACATTCACCGTGATCGCCGCCGAGATCGACCGCGCCGCCTATGACGGGCGCATCTGAGCCCGCCGGTTTCGTAACATAGCCACGCCCGGGGCGCGCCGTTTGCGCGGCGAGACGCGCAAAGCCACGGGTTTTCGACACAAAGAACACGGAACGCCACACGGGGCATCACCAAATCGAGAGCGCCGCAAGCTGTGAACCCGCGCGCGCGGTGCGGCTCTGTACCTTCTGGAGACAAGGGATTTTCCAGAGGGGACGACAGCTTGATGAAACAGGACGTATTCGGCCAGACGGTCAGCCTGACCCGGGATGCAACCGTCGCGGACTGGAGCGCCACGCAGCGCGCGTTCCTTGCGCATGGCGCGGCGACCCCCACGCATCTGGCGCGCGTGCTCGAGGCCGAGCCGGACTTTGCCCTCGCCCATGCGGTGCAGGGGCTGTTCTACCTCCTGCTGGGCCGCCGCGAACTGGTTGAACCGGCCCGAACCGCGCTGGCGACGGCGCAGTCCGCCGCCCTTCGCTCCGGCGCGACCGAGCGCGAACGCCACTACCTCGCGGCGCTGGAGGCATGGCTCGCCGGGGCGCCCTCCCGCGCGGTGGCCGGGATGGAGCGCGTGCTTGAGAGCGACCCCACCGATCCGCTGGCCATGAAACTCAGCCAGGCGATCCGCTTCGTCCTTGGCGACGCCGGCGGCATGCGCGCCTCGGCCGAGCGGCTGCTCCCGGCCTACGAGCCCGATCACCCCGCGCGCGGCTACCTCCTCGGCTGCCACGCCTTCGCGCTGGAAGAGACCGGCGCTTACGAACAGGCCGAGATCGCCGGGCGACAGGCCCTGTGGCTCGCGCCCGATGACGCCTGGGGCCTGCATGCGGTGGCCCATGTGCACGACATGACCGGGCGGGCGCGGCAGGGGCTGCAATGGCTGACGGGCCGCGAGGAGGCCTGGGCGCACTGCAACAACTTCCGCTTCCACGTGTGGTGGCACAAGGCGCTGATGCACCTCGACCAGGGCGAGATCGACGAGGTGCTGGACCTCTACGACCGCGAGATCCGCGCCGAACGGACAGATGACTACCGCGACATCTCGAACGGGGTCTCCCTGCTGATGCGGCTGGAGCTGGAGGGCGTCGACGTGGGGGACCGCTGGGAGGAAATGGCCGAACTCAGCGCCCGCCGAACCGAGGACGGCTGCCTGATCTTCGCCGACCTGCACTACCTCCTCGCGCTGGCCCGAACCGACCGCCAAGCTGAAAGTCGCCGCTTGATCCGGCGAATTCATCACGATGCGCGGAATTCCGCTGATGAGGTAGGGGTGCGTATGGGGGTGCCGGGGTGCGATGCTGCCGAGGGGCTCGCGGCCTTCACCGAGGGCCGTTTCGAGGCCGCATTTGTGCTTTTGTGTCGAGTTATGCCGCAAATGCAGCATGCCGGCGGCAGCCACGCACAGCGCGACGTGTTCGAACGCATCACCATCGACGCCGGATTGAGGGCCGGACGGGTCGATGCGGCAGAACTCCTTTTAAAAGAGCGCCTTATCCGACGCGATGGGCGAGAAGATGCCTATTGTGCGACTCGCAGAAATCTTATTAGCGCTGCGCGGGAACCTGACTGCTCGAACCGCGTTTCCGCTCAGTGACCAGAGGTTTGTTAACAGGACGGTATATGGCGACCATTTCGCCCCCCATGGACTTTGCGGCATTCAGAACGGCCCCGACCCCAACCGCGGCGCGACAGCGCGATCCGCGGCTCGACTTCTATCGCGGTATCGCGATGTTCATCATCCTCGTCGCGCATATCCCGACCAACGCCTGGGCCAACTGGATCCCGGCGCGATTCGGGTTTTCCGACGCGACCGAGATCTTCGTCTTCTGCTCGGGCATGGCCTCGGCCATCGCCTTCGGCGGCACCTTCGCGCGCCGCGGCTGGCTGATGGGCACCGCGCGGGTGATCTTTCGCTGCTGGCAGGTCTACTGGGCGCACATCGCCCTGTTCTTCACCGTCGCCGCGATGATGGCCGCGCTCGACCTCTACGGCAGCTACGAGGGCTCCTACGTGGGCGAGCTGAACCTCGTGCCCTTCTTCGAGAACACCGAACAGCACATCGTGGGGATCTTCACGCTCACCTACGTGCCGAACTTCTTCGACATCCTGCCGATGTACCTCGTGGTGCTCGCCCTGATGCCGGTGATGATGGCGCTGGTGCGGGTGAACTTCTGGCTCGCCGCCGCGTTCAGCGTCGCGCTCTGGCTCGCAGCCGGCTTCGGCAATCTGCACCTTCCGGCCGAACCGCTCTCAGACCGGGAGTGGTTCTTCAACCCCTTCGCGTGGCAGCTGCTGTTCTTCACGGGCTTTGGTTTGATGCGCGGATGGATCCCCAAGCCCCCGGTGACCAAGACGCTGGTCTGGATCGCCGTCGCGGTGCTCGTCCTGTCGCTGCCCTTCGCCTCGTGGAAGGTGGTCAGCTGGATCGACGCGATCGCCCCGCAACTGGGGATGAAGCTGCACGCCGTCTGGGAAGGGCTCGACCAGATGCGCAACAACACCGGCTTCGACCCGCGTGACAAGACCGATTTCGCGATTCTGCGCTACGTGCACTTCCTGTCGCTGGCTTACCTCGCCTGGGCGGCGGCGGGTGACAGTGGACGGCACCTCGTCGCGCTGCGTGACGGAGTCGCAGGGCCTGTTTGGCAGGCAGTCAGCGCGGCCATCACCAAGGTGGGTCAGCAATCCCTCGCCGTCTTTGTCTTCTCGATGGCGGCGGCCCGCCTACTTGGGTTCGTTCTCGACCTAACCGGTCGATCTGCCTTCACTTTTATGGTGATCAATCTGTGCGGCTTCCTCCTGATCACACTGGTCGCCTACGCCGCCGCCTGGTTCAAGTCGAATCCCTGGAAAGCAAAACGCCAATGAATTTCTCGAGACGTGCCTTTCTCGCCTCCACCTCGGCACTCGCGGTCCTCCGCGCGACCGGGGCATCGGCAGATGACACTCCCTTCAGCCGTGAAACCGTGGTGCAGATGGCCCGCGACCTTGCGCGGCAGGATTACGAGGCGCGGCCGACCGTTCCGGATGCATGGCTGAACCTCTCCTACGAACAGTACAAATCCCTCTGGTTCCGCCCGACCGAGGCGCTGTGGTCCGGTACCGGCAGCCCCTACGAAGTCGATTTCTTCGCGCCCGGCCTCTACTACCGCCAGGCGATCCACGTCGATTCGGTCGAGAACGGCGTCGACATGCCCGTGCCCTTCGAGCTGGCGCACTTCGACAAGACCGACAAGGTGCCCGACCTCCCCGTGGACGAGAGCACCGGCTACTCCGGCCTGCGCCTGCGCACCGAACTGACCGAGGCGGGCAAGAAGAACGAATTCTGCGTGTTTCAGGGCGCGAGCTACTTCCGCGCCATTGGCTACGGCATGACCTATGGCCTGTCGGCCCGCGGCCTCGCGCTCAAGACCGGCGACCCGGAGGGCGAGGAGTTCCCCGATTTCGTGCGCTTCTGGCTGGAGCGTCCGAAGGAAGGCCAGAAGAACATCGTGGTCCACGCGCTGCTCGACAGCCCCAGCGTGACCGGCGCCTTCCGCTTCGACATCATGCCCGGCCCGGACTGCACCATGGAGGTGCAGGCAGCGCTCTTCGCCCGGACCGAGCTCGACCACGTGGGCATCGGCCCGCTGACCAGCATGTTCCTGTTCGATGCCACCAACTCGGTGCGCTTCGACGACTTCCGCCCGGCGGTGCACGACAGCGATGGCCTGCTGGTCTGGAACGGCGCGGGCGAGGTCCTGTGGCGGCCGCTGTCGAACCCGACCAAGCTGCAGATTTCGTCCTTCGTCGACCAGATGCCAAAGGGCTTCGGCCTGATGCAGCGCTCGCGCCGCTTCTCGGATTTCTCCGACCTCGAGGCGCTCTACCACAAGCGTCCGGGCGTCTGGGTTGAACCGCGCGGCGACTGGGGCCCGGGGGCGGTGACGCTGGTCGAGATCCCGTCGGACAAGGAAATCTACGACAACATCGTCGCCTACTGGCGTCCGCGCGATCCGGTGCCCGAAGGCGGACGGCTGGATCTCTCCTACCGCCTGACCTGGTGCGCCGAAGCGCCGGTGCGCTCGGGGCTCGCCCGCGTCCTCAATACGCGGATGGGCGCCAGCCATGCCTGGTCCGAGCACAAGGATGGGCGGATTGTCACCATCGACTTCGAAGAGCACCCGCTTTTCGAAGGACCGCTGGAACAGATCGAGATCCGCGTGAGTTCCTCCTCTGCGGTCACCACGGAAGGTGTGGTCCAGCGCAACCCGGATACCGGTGGGGTCCGCCTCGCCTTTGCCTTCGACCCCGGAGACAACGAGCTGGTGGAACTGCGTGCACAATTGCGTCGGGACGGCGCGCCCGCCAGCGAAGTCTGGCTATACAGATGGACGAAGTGATGAACGATTTTCGGGCGATGCCGGCGGAGAGCCCCCGGACAATGCCGGTTCAGGATTTTTCGACGGAGTATCGGGACGACAACGCACCTGCGTCCGTCCAGGAGGAAGGCGTGGCGCTGTGGCGCGTGCTGGCGTTCAGCCCTGCCATGGTTGCGACGCTCGGCATGCTCTGGGCTATGACCGGCTGGTTCGGCAAGGACGGGATCAGCCTGCTCGAAGCACTGCTGATCACCCTGATCTGCTTCAACTTCTTCTGGATCACCTTCACGGTCTCCACCGTGATCCTCGGGATGGTTTCGCTGACCCGCCATTCGCCCCGCCCGACGCATGGCCCGGCACGGCCGCTCAAGGTGGCGTTGTGCATGCCGGTCTACAACGAGGTGCCGTGGTATGTGCTCGGCAGCGCCCGTTCCATGCTGGAAGAGCTGCGCGCGCGCGGCGGGTCGCACCGCTATGCGATGTTCATCCTCTCCGACACCCGCGACGAGGAAATCGCCCGTCAGGAGCAGGCGGCCGTGCGCGCGGTGCAGAGCCAGCTGAGCCCCGGCCTCGAACTCTACTACCGTCGTCGCGAGCAGAACACCGACCGCAAGGTGGGCAACATCGCCGAATGGGTCAGCCGCTGGGGCGGCGCCTATGACGCGATGCTGGTGCTGGACGCCGACAGCCTGATGACCGGCCGCGCCATCCTGCGCCTGACTGATGCGCTGTCGCGCGACCCGGCCGCCGGCCTGATCCAGAGCTTCCCGCAGCTGATCGGGGCGCAGTCGGTCTTTGCCCGGATGCAGCAGTTCGCCAACGGCGTCTACGGCGCCGCCTTCGCCGAGGGCATGGCGCGCTGGTGTGGTCAGGAAGGCAACTACTGGGGCCACAACGCGATCATCCGCACCGCCGCCTTCGCGGCCTCGGCCGGCCTGCCGCACCTGCGCGGCATGAACGGCTCCGACAAGCTGATCATGAGCCACGACTTCGTCGAGGCGGGTCTGCTGCGCCGCGCTGGCTGGGCCGTCCGCTTCCTGCCGCGCATCAAGGGCTCGTACGAGGAAACCCCGCAGACGCTGATCGACCACGTCCAGCGCGACCGCCGCTGGTGCCAGGGTAACCTGCAGCACCTCGGACTGCTGCGCTCCAAGGGCTTCATGCCGATCTCGCGATTCCACATGTTCCACGGGGCCATCGGCTACCTGATGTCGCCGATCTGGTTCTCGCTTCTGGTGATGTGGGCCCTGATCGGTCCCAGCGAGGAGGCCTCGGTGCTGAAGTATTTCAGCGAGTCGAACCCGACCATGCCGATGTGGCCCGAGATGACCGAGGGGCGCCACGTCCTGATCATCGTGCTGATGTATGCCATGCTGCTCGCACCCAAGCTGGTCGGGGTGGCGGCGCTGCCGCTGACCGGTGCCCGCTTTACGGAGTTTGGCGGGGCAGGGCGCTTTGTGCTGTCCTTCCTCTCCGAGGTGTTGCTGTCGATCCTCTACGCACCGATCCTGATGGTGCAGCAGATGATCGCCGTGCTGCGCACCGCCTTCGGGATGCAGAAGGGCTGGTCGCCGCAGGCGCGCGCGGGTGGGACCTATGGCTTTACCACCGTGCTGCAGTGCCACCTGCTGGAAACCATCAGCGGCGCGGCCCTCGTCACCGGCATGTTCTTCGGCGTCGTGTCGCCCTGGCTGCTGCCGATCGCGGTAAGCCTCGTGCTGGCCGTGCCGCTCTCGATGCTGAGCGGCATGCACCTCTGGCAGGCCGGGCGCTGGATGGGGACGCGTGAGGATTTCCGCGCGCCGCCGATCACGCAGGCCGCCCGCCACTACCGGGCCGAGCTGAAGTCGATGCTCGATGGCGCCGTGCCGCAGGCCCGCGCCGCCGAGTAACCCCGAACGGAAGGGCAGGACATCGTCCTGCCCTTTTGCCATCCGCCGCTCATTCTCCGGGCAGCGCCTCGAACCAGTCCAGCATCATGTCGGCCCAGCCCGCAGGCACCTGATGACCGCCGGGGAAGAGCGCGAACTCCAGCGCGCTGCCCGGGACACAGTCCCAGCGCCGCCGCTGGAACGGCCCGGTCTCCGAATAGCCGCTCGGATCGTCCCCCGCGCAGGCGTTGGCCTGCCGCCACAGCGCCATCCCGGCAAAGATATCTCCCTGAACGAAGGCGCCCCCGCGCAGGGCGCGCCCCTCCAGCGGAACCGTGGTGTCGCGCCAGCCGTGGGTCTGGAACAGCCGCACCGGGCCGGCACAGTGCTCGGGCTGCGGGCGCCAGAACCCGCCCGAAACCGGCGCGTAGGCGGCAAAGTCGCCGGGGCGCGCGCAGGCGAGGTAGCTGACCATGAAGCCCCCCGCCGAGAACCCGGCGAGGACGGGCGCGCCGGTGTCGAGCGCAAACCGCCCGGCCGCGTCGCGCAGCACGTCCTGCAGGAAGTCCGCCTCGTCGCGCCCCTCGCGCCCGGGCAGGAAGTTCCAGACGCGCCCCCCGCCATTGCCGAAGGACCGGCTGCCATCGGGGGCGAGGACCGCGTAACCGCGCGCCAGCATGGGCGCGACGACATCCGCGTTGCTGATCGAATACCCGCCGGTCCCGCCCGCGCCATGCAGGAAGACAACGACCGGCGCGCCCTCGGGCTGCGCCGGCAGGGCGATGTGATAGCTGCCGCCCTCGATCTCGCAGGCGTCCGGGGCGGGGCCGCAGTCGGCCAGCGCCGGGCCGCCCAGCATCAGTGCGGCGATCAGGACAGCGAGCCGCGTCACTCGGTCGCTCCCTCTGCCGCGCCGGGCGTCCGTACGGGGAGCCCGGCGTCGATCCAGCCGGGTCCGGCGGCCGACCCCTCCATGCCCTCGGGCACGTCGATCACGTTTTCGTAACCCGCCTCGGCCAGCCTCTGCGCCATCCGGGCCGAACGCACGCCCCCGGCGCAGATCAGCGCGACGGGCCTTGTCCGGTCACCGCCGGTCAGCTCTGCCAGCGCCACCTCGAAATCGTCGCGCCGCATGTCCAGCGGCGTCGCGTCTTCCCCGATGCCGGTCCTCGCCCATTCGTCGGGACGCCGGATATCGACCAGCAGGACACGCCCGTCGGCCGCCTGCGCATGGGCCTCGCTTACGCTCAGGGCCTGCCCGTCGAAGGCGGTCGGCCTTGTCTCCCAGTAGAGCCCCAGCAGCCCGAGCCCGATCACCGCGACAAGGATCGCGCGGCGTCGGGACCGGGGCAGGCGGACCTTGGGGGCGGGTGTCTCCGGCATGGACGACCTTCGTGACGGATGAGGGCTGGGACCAGTCTGCGCGACCGCGTGTCACCGGACAAGCGGGTGCCCTCCGCCGCCCCGCTAACGGGCAATCAAGTTTCCGTCAGAGACGGCCCTGGGGCGATTTTCCGGCCCCGGGACTGCGTGAAATGGGCACAAGGGACGGTTTTCCCGATCTTCAAGGGTTTGACAGACCCATTATTTTCCTTACGCACAAGGGAACGAGAAAATTGAACCGAAGGAGCTTCGCGTTGTCCCTGTTCCTGATTGCGGCCCTGCCTTTCCTTGGGGCGGTCTTTCCCGCCCTTCTGATCCGCGCAGGACGCAATGCCTGTTCCTCGGCAGCAGGAGCGGTGACGCTGCTGGCTCTCGTCGGTGTCCTCCTTCATGCCCCCGAAGTCTTTCGCGGCGAGACCGTGACCGCCCGCGCGCCCTGGTTGCCGCAACTGGGCATGAACGCGAACTTCTTCATGGACGGGCTCGGCTTCTTCTTTGCCACCATGATCCTCGGGATCGGCCTGCTGATCATCATCTACGCGCGCCACTACCTCTCGCGCGAAGACCCGATGGGCAATTTCTACACCTATTTGCTGCTGTTTCAGGGCGCGATGGTGGGCATCGTGCTCTCGGACAACATTCTGCTGCTGGTGGTGTTCTGGGAGCTGACCTCGCTCTCCTCCTTCCTGCTGATCGGCTACTGGCGGCACCTGCCGGCGGGCCGGCAGGGCGCGCGCATGGCGCTGGCCGTCACCGGGGGCGGGGGCCTCGCCCTGATCGGGGGCATGCTGCTGCTAGGCCATGCCGCGGGCAGCTACGACCTGACAACCATCCTCGAGCGCAAGGATCAGATCCAGGCCTCGCCGCTCTACGTGCCCGCTCTGATCCTGATCCTGCTGGGCTGTTTCACCAAGTCGGCGCAGTTCCCCTTCCACTTCTGGCTGCCCCACGCGATGGCTGCCCCGACGCCGGTCTCCGCCTACCTGCACTCCGCCACGATGGTGAAGGCGGGGCTGTTCCTGATGGCGCGTCTCTGGCCGGTGCTCTCGGGCACCGACATCTGGTTCTACATCGTCGCCAGCATCGGCATGATCACGATGGTTCTCGGCGCCGTGATCGCCCTGTTCAAGGACGACCTCAAGGCGCTGTTGGCTTTCTCCACGGTCAGTCACCTTGGTCTCATCACCCTGCTGCTGGGCCTTGGCACCGAAGAAGCGGCGATGGCCGCCGTGTTCCACATCATGAACCACGCCACATTCAAGGCGGCCCTCTTCATGACCGCCGGGATCGTCGACCACGAGGCCCATACCCGCGACATCAAGCGGCTGGGCGGCCTCCGGGTCCTGATGCCGGTGACCTTCGTCCTCGCCACCGTCGCCTCGCTGTCGATGGCCGGTATCCCGCCGCTCAACGGCTTCCTGTCCAAGGAACTGATGCTCGACGCCGCGGCCCATACCATCTGGAACGGGTCGGAGTGGCTGTTCCCGGTGCTGGCCACCGTCGGCGCGCTGTTCTCGGCGGCCTATTCCTTCCGCTACGTGGTCCATACCTTCCTCGGCCCGGTGCGCGACGACTACCCGCACAAGCCGCACGACCCGGGCATCGGCATGTGGCTGTCGCCCGCGATCCTCGTGCTGCTGGTGGTGGCCATCGGCCTGTTCCCCGAGGCGCTGGCCGGAGAGATCGTGCGCACCGTCACCGACGCGGTGATCGGCGGGCACGGGCACTATCACGAGCTGAAGATCTGGCACGGTGTGAACACCGCGCTGATCATGTCCGGCATCGCGACGGTCGGCGGCCTGATCCTGCTGGCGTTGCACCGCCCGCTCGACGTGGCATGGCTCGCCGCGCCCCGGCCCGAGGCCAAGGTGATCTTCGACGCCTGCATCGGCGCGCTGATCCGCGCGGCGCGGGCAGTGACCGACACGCTGCATGACGGCGCGCTCAGCCGCTATGCCGCGATCTTCACGCTGTTCACCGTCGGTCTCGGCGTCTACGCCTTCTCGACCGGCGAGATCGGAGAGGCGACGCGCCCGATGAACCGCATCGAGGTGCTGCCGCTGATCGTCTGGTTCTGCCTGATCGGCGCTACCGCCTGCGTGGTGGCCTTCCACCGCTACCGGGTCATCGCGCTGGTGATCATGGCGATCATCGGCCTCGTGGTGACCCTGGGCTTCAACTACTTCTCCGCCCCCGACCTCGCGCTTACCCAGCTCTCGGTCGAGGTGGTCACCATCATCCTGCTCCTGCTGGCACTGAACTTCATGCCCAAGCGGACCCCGATCGAGAGCAGCCCGGGCCGCCGCCTGCGCGACGCCGTTCTGTCGATCGGCGCCGGGGTCGGGGTAGGGCTCCTGCTCTACGCGATCCTGACGCGCGACTTCGCCTTCCCGTCGATCTCGGAGTACCACCTCGCCAACTCCTACAAGGGCGGTGGCGGCCACAACGTGGTGAACGTGATCCTCGTGGACTTCCGTGGCTTTGATACCTTCGGCGAGATCATCGTGCTCGGCATCGCGGCGGTGGTGATCTTTGCCCTGACCGAGGCCATCCTGCGCACCAGCGTCCGGGCCAAGCTGCTGAACCGCAAGCCAGACTGGCCGGTGGCAGGGGATTCCCACCCGCTGATGATGGTGGTGGTGACCCGCCTGATGATGCCGGTGGCGCTGATGGTCGCGGCCTACATCTTCTTCCGCGGCCACAACGAACCGGGCGGGGGCTTCATCGCCGGCCTGATCGCGGCCATCGCCATCGTCATGCAGTACATGGCTTCGGGCTTCAGCTGGGCCGCGGCACGCCAGCACTTTCCCTACCACGGCATCATCGGCTCGGGTGTCCTTGTCGCCGCCGTCACCGGCATGGGGGCCTGGCTGAACGACAAGCCCTTCCTGACCAGCGACTACGGCTACATCCACATCCCGGGTCTCGAGAAGTTCGAATGGGCCACCGCTGCCCTGTTCGACGTGGGCGTGTTCCTCGCCGTGGTCGGGGCGGTGCTGCTGGCGCTGGAAAGCCTGTCGCGCTACGCGTGGCGGCCCAACACCGACAGCCCATACCCGATGGACATCAACCCGGCGCGGGACGATCCGCGCGGCGGCAGGGAGGACTGAGCCGTGGAAATTCTCGTCGCCACCGCCGTCGGCCTGCTGACCTCCGCCGGTATCTACCTGATCCTGCGCCAGCGGACCTTTCCCGTGATCCTCGGCATCTCGCTGATCTCCTACGCGGTTAACATCTTCCTCTTCGCCTCCGGCCGGCTGGTGGTCGGCCTGCCACCGATCCTGCGGGACGAGGCGGTCGCCTATACCGACCCGCTGCCGCAGGCACTGGCGCTTACCGCCATCGTGATCTCCTTCGGCATGACGGCGTTGATCGTGATGATCGCGCTCTCGGCCTATCTCTCGGACAATGACGACCGGATCGACATGGACGACGTGTCGGACCTGCAGGACAACGACGCATGAGCCACTGGATCATTCTTCCCATCGTGCTGCCGGCCCTGCTGGCGCCGTTCATCCTGATGGTGATCCGGCATCACCTCGACCTGCAGCGCATCTTCTCGGTGGCGGGCACGGTGGCGCTGCTGGGCATCGCGACGGGCCTGCTGGCCCATGCCGCGACGGGCGACATCACCGTCTACGAACTGGGCGACTGGCCCGCGCCCTTCGGCATCGTGCTGGTGCTGGACCGGCTGTCGGGGCTCATGGTCTTCCTGACCGCGGTGCTGGCGCTGGCGGTGCTGCTCTACGCCATCTGGACCGGCTGGGACGACCGGGGGCGCCATTTCCACGCCCTGTTCCAGTTCCAGCTGATGGGGGTGCTCGGGGCCTTCCTGACCGGGGACGCCTTCAACCTCTTCGTCTTCTTCGAAGTGCTGCTGATCGCTTCCTACGGGTTGATGATCCACAGCGGCGGGGCGCATCGCCTGCACGCGGGCGTGCAATACGTGGCCTACAACCTGATCGGCTCCACCCTGTTCCTCTTCGCGCTTGGCACCATCTACGCGGTGACCGGCACGCTCAACATGGCCGACCTCGCGGTCAAGGTCGCCGAGATGCCCGCCGAGGATACCGCGCTGATCCGGGTGGCCGCCGTGCTGCTGCTGCTGGTCTTCTCGGTCAAGGCCGCGGTGCTGCCGCTGCACTTCTGGCTGCCCGGCTCCTACGGCAACGCACCGGGGCCGGTGGCCGCGCTCTTCGCGATCATGACCAAGGTCGGGGTCTACTCGGTGCTGCGCATGTATACGCTCGTCTTCGGCCCGCAGGTCGAGGCGACGCAGGGTCTCGCCTCCAACTGGCTGATCTACGCCGCGCTGCTGACCGTGGCAGCAGGCACCATCGGCGTTCTCGGCTCGCGGCGGATGATGCGGATGGCGGCCTTCGGCACCATCGGCTCGACCGGGACCCTGATGGTCGCGGTGTCGCTCTTTACGCAGGATACGGCAGCGGCGGCGATCTACTACATGATCCACTCGACCTTTGCCGCCGGGCTGATGTTCCTCGTGGCCGACCTCGTGGTCGAACGCCAGGGCGACTCGATCCGGCCCTACCAGCCGATGCCGCACGGCGGCACCATCTCGGTGCTGTTCTTCGCCGCCGCCATCGCGGTTGCGGGCATGCCGCCGCTCTCGGGCTTCGTCGGGAAACTGCTGGTGCTGGATGCCGCGCGCGACAGCGCGCAGGCGGTGCTGGTCTGGAGCGTGATCCTGATCACCTCCTTCTGCGCCATCCTCGGCTTTGCCCGCGCGGGCAGCCTCGTGTTCTGGAAATCCCATGACGACAACGAGCCCGACAGCGAAGAGATCGCCGACGCCGAGGTGCCGCCCGATCCGCGCGCGGTCAAGCTGCCGGTCGCGCCGCCGCGGCTGCCCTTCGTCCCGGCCTTCGCGCTGCTCGGGGTGCTGGTGCTGCTGACCGTCTTTGCCGGGCCGGTGATGACCTACACCGGCAAGACCGCGGAACAGCTCTACAATCCGCAGACCTATATCGACACCGTTCTGAAGGGGACCGGGTCATGAAACTCCTGCGCCGCCTCTTTCCCCACCCGCTGCTGACCCTGCTGCTCACGCTGGTCTGGCTGATGCTGGTCAACCGCTTCTCGTGGAACTCGGTGATCTTCGGCTTCTTCCTCGGCGTGCTGATCCCCTTCGTGATCAGCCCCTACTGGCCGGGCATGAGCCGGGTGCGCCACACGATCAAGATCGTCGAGTACATCCTCGTGGTGATCTACGACATCATGGTCGCCAACGTCACCGTGGCGCGGCTGATCCTGTTCAAGTCGAACGCCGACATGAAACAGGCGTGGATCAGCGTGCCGCTGCGCCTGCGCACCCCCGAGGCGATCACCACGCTGGCGGGCACCATCACCCTGACGCCCGGCACCGTGTCCTGCGACCTGTCGAGCGGAGGCCATTACCTTCTGGTACACTGCCTGCACGCGCCCGAGCCCGAGAAGGTCCGGCAGGGCATCATCGACCGCTACGAAAGCCGCCTGATGGAGATTTTCGAATGATCGAGACCGCGCTCACCTTCGCCTTCGGCTGCTTCGGCCTCGCGATGCTCATGAACCTGTGGAAGATCATCACCGCCGAGGGGGTGGGCGACCGCGTTCTGGCGCTCGATACGATGGTGATCAACTCCATCGCCATTCTCGTGCTGATGGGAATTTCGGAAGGCACCGAGATCTTCTTCGAGGCCACCATGATCATCGCCATGCTGGGGTTCGTCTCCACCGTCGCCTACGCGCGCTTCATGCTGCGCGGCAACATCATCGAGTGAGGGCGTGATGGCACAGATCGCGGATTACCTGACAGCCGTCTTCCTCGTCATCGGGGGCTTCTTCGGGGTGGTTGGCTCCTTCGGGCTGATCAAGCTCGGGGATTCCATGTCGCGCCTCCACGCGCCGACCAAGGCGACGACGCTGGGGGTCGGGGGCGTGCTGATCACCTCGCTGCTCCACTCCTACGCCATCGAGGGCTACCTCTCGGTGCACGAGCTGATGATCACCCTGTTCCTGTTCCTGACCGCGCCCATCACCGCGCTGTTCATCGCCAAGGCGCATATCCATCGCCACCGCGAGGACTATGACCTGCCCGAAACCGGGGATGACACCTGCTGGGCGGTGCTGGAGAAGGAAGAGGTCGTGGCCGAACCGCTGTCCGACTCGCTCGAGGACATGAAACCGACCGAGTGACGCGCCGCCGGGCACTGCCCGGGGCGCGGGCGACCGGCTGGTTGCCAGCGTGATTTTCCCAAGCTCTGCGTTGTGCGCGGGCCTCGCTTCCGCTCTTATGGCGCGGCGGGGGCTCCGCGCCCGCCCACAGAGCAAGGAAAGCCGATGTCCCACCACCCGTATTTCTACATCGACGGCGCATGGGTGCCGCCCGTTGTCCCGGAAACAGCCCCGGTCGAGAACCCTGCCACCGGCGAGGAAATCGCCACCATCAGCCTTGGCAGCGCAGCGGACGTCGACAAGGCCGTCGCGGCGGCCGTGGCCGCCTTTCCGAAATGGTCCGCCACTCCGCTGGCGGAACGGCGCGCACTGGTCGAAGCCTTCCTCGCGATCTACGAAAAGCGGTTCGAGGAGATGGCCCAGACCATCACCTCCGAACTCGGCGCGCCGATCACCATGAGCCGCGAACAGCAGGCCGATACCGGATCGGGCCACACCCGCGGCTTCCTCGAAGCGCTGGACGATGTCTTCTGGGAGGAAAAGCTGACCAATGGCGACACGCTGACCCGCGAACCCATCGGCGTCGTCGGGCTGATCACGCCGTGGAACTGGCCGATGAACCAGATCTCGCTCAAGGTGATCCCCGCCGTGCTGGCGGGCTGTACCTGCGTGCTGAAACCCTCGGAAGTCACTCCGCTGAACGCGCTGCTCTGGGCCGACATGATGCACGAGGCAGGCTTTCCGCCGGGGGTCTTCAACCTCGTGAACGGCACCGGCCCCGAGGTCGGCGCGGCGCTGTCCGGCCACCCCGATATCGCCATGATGTCCTTCACCGGGTCGACCCGGGCCGGCACCGCCGTCACCGTCGACGCGGCCCCCACGGTCAAGCGGGTCACGCTGGAACTGGGCGGCAAGAGCCCCAACATCGTCTTTGCCGACTGCGATCTGGAAGAGCGGGTCCGGGGCAGCGTTCTGGAGGTCATGAACAACACGGGCCAGAGCTGCGACGCACCGACCCGGATGCTGGTCGAACGGCCGGTCTATGACCGCGCGGTCGAGATCGCGGCGGAAACCGCGCTGGCGACCGAGGTCGGCGACCCGACGCAGGAAGGCAGCCACATCGGCCCGCTGGTCTCCGGCCTGCAGTGGGACCGGGTGCAGGCGCTGATCGAGGCCGGGGTCCGCGAAGGCGCCCGTGTGGTCGCCGGGGGGCCGGGCAAGCCCGAGGGCATGAATGCAGGCCACTGGGCCCGCCCCACGATCTTTGCCGACTGCACCGTGGACATGCGCGTCTGGCGCGAGGAAATCTTCGGCCCCGTCCTGTCGATGATGCCCTTCGACACCGAGGAAGAGGCAATCGCCCTGGCCAATGACACCGACTATGGCCTTGCCGCCTATCTCCAGACCGGAGATGCGGCGCGCGCCCGTCGGGTGATGCGCCAGCTCAAGGCGGGCAATGTCCACCTGAACGGCGCGGGCGTGGCCTATGGCAGCCCCTTCGGCGGCTACAAGCGGTCGGGCAGCGGCCGCGAGGGCGGGCTGCCCGGGCTCGAGGATTTCCTCGAGATCAAGATGCTGCACGGGGTCTGACCCCGGCAGCGAAGGGGAGGGGCCGGACTTGCCGTCCGGCCCGCCCCCGATCAGGCAAAGCGGCCCGAACCCCGGGCCAGCAGCGGCCGGACCAGCGCGTCGAAGGCCAGAACGACCACCAGCGTGATCCCGGCCATCGGAAAGGCCAGCCCCAGCGCCAGCGCGATGGCGGTCGCGGCAGGCCAGTGCGGCATGTCGCGCGGCATCGGCGGCGCGGAGAGCCCGGTGGCCCCGGCGGGACGGCGCTTCCACCACATCACCACGCCCGAGACGGCAAGGAAGATCACCGAGAGGCAGACGAGCGTGTTGGCCAGCACGCTCCACAGGCCCAGCGTCCCCATGTGGAGCGCGATGCCCACGGCCATGGACTTGCCCATCAGGCCGTAATCCGCATAGGCCACATCGGCCAGCACCGCGCCCGAGTAACGGTCCACATGGACGATCCGGTCGCTGGTCGGGTTCACGCTGTCGGTGCTCATCGAATCCCGGCTCAGCGTCCAGACCCCGGTGTCGCCCTTGGGCAGGTTCAGCTGATACCGCCCGGCAAAGCCGATCTCGCGGGCAAAGGCATCCACCCGGTCGAGATCCGGCATCGCCCCGGCACCGGCCATGCCCTCGGCAGGGGCCGCCGCCGCGTCCGCGCCGTGGTGGTGGGCGTGCGGATCGGAGGCGGGAATCGGGGTCTGTTCCAGCACCCAGGGCACTTCCTTGGTGCCGCCGTTCAGCGCCTCGGCGTGGCTGACGTCGCTCACGGGGATACCGCCGTACTTGCCCGCCGGAAAGCTCGACCACGCCTGCACCAGTTTCTCGCCCCAGACACCGGCCCAGGAAAGGCCCGAGATCAGGAAGAACAGCAGGATGACCGAGATCCAGATGCCGACCGTGCCGTGCAGCGACTTCCACAGGCTGCGCCCGCGCGACCCGAGCGCCGGGAGCAGGGCCCGCAGCCCGCGCCCGTCGCGCGGCCACCACAGGTAGAGCCCGGTCACCAGCAGCACGATCCCCAGCGAGGCGGCGATCTCGATCATCCGGTCGCCGGTAAGGCCCAGCAGCAGCGACCCGTGGACATTGTCCATCAGGTCATACCAGCCGCTGCGGCGCGGGAACTGCTCCAGCACCTCGGCGGTGTAGGGGTCGACGACGGCCATCATCGGGCCGTCGGCGGTATCCACGCGAAAGATCGCGGCCAGCGCGGCATCACGCGGGGCGATGTACTGCGTCAGCTCGCCACCCGGCCAAGCGGCCTCCGCGGCGGCGGCCTGTTCCGACAGCGGCAGCGCCTGTGCCTGTGGCAGAACGGCGGTGCGTTCCCCGTCGCGCCCGTCGAGGAAGGCGATCCAGAGCATCGCCATGCCGCTCATCGCGAGGACGAGGAAAAACGGGATGACGTAGAGCCCGGCATAGAAATGCCAGCGCCAGACCGAGCGGTAGAGGGCGGCGCGGCGGGTGTCCTCGGTCATGGCCGGACCTCCCGCGTCGGGGTGAAGGTCGCACATGCGCGCGGGGCGGCGCGACAGGGCGCCGGAAGGGGAATGAGTGGCATTGGTTTGCTCCCTCGGGCCGGGTCGCAACGGCGCCCGGCGGGTCATGATGTCAGGTGTGGTGCGGGGACATCAGGCGCGCGGCGGCGCGCGCGAGGGGGCGTCGTGGATAAACCGGTCCGGTGCGGCAAGCGCCGGACGCACCAGCGAGACCGCGATGGTGGCAAAGCCGGCGGGGCGCGGTGCGGCCTCGGCGGCAAAGGCATGATCGAGCGCATGGGTGAGCAGACAGGGAACGTCCCTGACCGGCTTTGACTCCACCGGATTGCCCTCGGCATCGAGGGTGATCTGCTCCAGCCCGTCGCCGGTACAGATCAGCACGGTGTTCCCGGCGCTCAGACCGACACCTGCCAGCACCGCCGTCATCTTCGGCAGCGTGACGCCCATCAGGACGCCGGTCAGCAGGATGCAGCGGAGGAGGTGCGCTATCATGGCCACGGGCTTAGCGGTTTCCCGCTCGTGTGAAAAGCCGGGCCTGATGCGACATTTGCAGCGGCCGGGCGCCCGAAGCGCCCGGCCATAGAGGGTTTCGCCGTCAGGCGGTCGCGCCACCGCGCCACTTGGGCAGCAGTTGCCGCAGCGCGATCGGGGCGACGATCAGCAGGCCGATGGCCGTCGCCGTCAGGTTCGGCGCAACCAGCAGGATCGCGGCAATCACCAGGATGATGCGCTCGAACCAGTAGAGCGGGGCAAAGAGCCAGCTCGAGACGGCAGAGGCAAGGATCCAGATGCCGAGCACCGCGCCGGTAAAGGCCAGCGCAAAGGCTTCCCAGGTGAAGCCGTCGGTCACGATCAGCAGGGCGGGCTGGAAGGCGAAGACGAAGGGCACCAGCGCCTTGCCCATGCTCAGCCGGAAGGCGGTGTTGCCCGCCTTGAACGCGTTCGCGTTCGCGATCCCGGCCCCCGCATAGGCCGCCATCGCCACCGGTGGCGTCACGTCGGCCAGTACCCCGTAGTAGAACACGAAGTAATGCGCCACCATCTGCTGCACGCCCAGCATCCCGAGGATCGGGGCCGCAACGGCAACCATGATGATGTAGTTCGCCGTGGTCGGGATGCCGCAGCCCATGAGGATGCAGACCACCGCCGTCAGGATCAGGGTGAACAACAGCGTCAGCGAGGGCACCGTCATCAGCTCGAAGGGGAGGACCGAGAACAGGTCATGCAGCGAGGTGGCCCAGCCCTGGGCGATCCCGGTGACCATGTAGGCGATCTTGAAGCCGACCCCGGTCAGGGTGACGACACCGATCACCACACCCACCAGCGCGGCGGCGGCAGTCACCGAAAGCGATTGCTTGGCGCCCAGGATGAACCCCTCGAACACGCCGTGCGCGGTGTTCTTGATCCCCTGCACGAGGCCCGAACCACTGACCTGCTGGATCGCGAGAACGGCGATACAGGCGGTGATCGAGTAGAAGGCGGCGGCAAAGGGCGTGCGGCCCGAGAGCAGGACGGCCACGAGGATCACCAGCGGCACGACCGAAAGCCAGCCCGCCTTCAGCACCTTCCACGCATTCGGCAGTTCCGAGGCGGAGAGCCCGCGCAGACCCAGCCGACGCGCTTCGAGGTGAACCTGCACGAGGACGCCGAAGAAGTGCATGAAGGCCGGCACCAGCGCCGCGGTCAGGATGGTGGTCAGCGGCACGCCGAGGTACTCGATCATCAGGAAGGCGACGGCGCCCATGACCGGCGGCGTGATCTGCCCGCCGGTGGAGGCCGCGGCCTCGACCGCCGCCGCGAAGTGGCGCGGATAGCCGATGCGGATCATCGCGGGGATGGTCAGCGCGCCGGTGGTGACGGTGTTGGCGATGGACGAGCCCGAGATCGAGCCGAGCAGGGCGGAGGACAGCACCGAAACCTTGGCGGGACCTCCGGCATAGCGCCCGGCCAGCGCCGAGGCGATGTCGATGAACAGTTGGCCGAGGCCGATGCGCGTCGCCATCACGCCGAACAGCACGAAATGGAATACGTAGGTCGCGATCACCCCGAGGGCGGTGCCGTAGATGCCCTGCGACGTCAGGTAGAGGTGGTTGACGATATTGGCCCAGCTGGCGCCCGGATGGACGAAGATGCCGGGCATCGACTTGCCGAAATAGGCGTAGGCGATGAACAGGATGGCGATGACCGGCAGGGGCCAGCCCATCGACCGGCGCACCGCCTCCAGCAGCACCACGATCAGGATGGTGCCCATGACGATGTCGATGGGCAGCGGGTTCCCGACGCGGAAGGCCAGTTCGCTGTAGATCCAGGGCACGTAGAGCGCGCTGACGATCCCGGCGATGGCGAGGATCCAGTCCAGCAGCGGCAGCCCGAAGGGCGCGCGCCAGTTGCTGGCCATCTCCTTCTTGCCGAAGGCCGAGAAGCTGAGGAAGACCACCGTCAGCGTGACGCCAAGGTGCAGGCCGCGGTGCACGGTCGCCTGCGGGATGCCGAAGCCGGCGGTGTAATAGTGATAGCACGAGAGCAGGAACAGGATGATCGCCGTGGCCACGGCCAGCGGCCACGCCAGCACGCGGAACCTCAGCTCCGGATCAAATTCCTCTTCGATTGCCTGCAGTTCGTCTGCGGACAGCTGGCGGACGTCGTCCCCCTCATCGCTGCGGTCCCGGGTCATCAGCTGCGCTCCTGTCAGATTGTGGAAAGGGGGGCCGCGACATGCCTCGCAACCCCCCGAAAGGTTTGCGGCGCGGGGGCTGTCCCGCGCCGCTCTGATTTACTTGAGAAGACCTGCTTCCTTGTAGAACTTCTCGGCGCCCGGGTGCAGCGGGACGCCGACGCCGTTCAGCGCGGTCTCCTTGGTGATCATCTTGCCCTTGGCGTGGCCCGCATCGAGCTGCTTGCGGGTGTTGTCGTTCCAGAGCGCCTTGGTGATCTCGTAGATCAGCTCTTCGGGCTGATCCGCGCTGGTCAGCCACTGGGCGCCGACCGACAGGGTCTGCACGTCGTCGGCATTGCCTTCATAGGTGCCGCCGGGAACGGTGTCGGCCGAGAAGAACTTGAACTCTTCGCAGATCGCGGGAGCTTCCTCGCAGCTGATCGGGATCAGCTTGACCTCGTGCTGGCTGGCCAGTTCCGAGATCGCGCCGGCCGGGTAGCCGCCCACGAAGAAGAACGCGTCCATCGCGCCGTCACGCATGCGGTCGGCGGCCTGGTCGGGCTTCAGGTACTCGGGCTGGATGTCGTCCTCGGTGATGCCGTAGCCGCCGAGGATGATCTTGGCGTCGACGAGGGTGCCGGAGCCCGGCTCGTCCATCGAGACGCGCTTGCCCTTGAGGTCGGCCACGCTGGTGATGCCGGACTCGGCGCTGGCCACCAGGTGGATGCTCTCGGGGTAGAGGTTGGCAATGGTGCGCAGCTTCTCGACCGCGGGCTTGCCTTCCCAGATGCCGGTGCCGGTATAGGCCCAGGTGGCGACGTCGGACTGCGAGAAGCCCGATTCGAGGGTGCCGCCGGCGATGGCGTTGATGTTGGCGACCGAGCCGTTGGCCGAGAGCGCCGAGGCGATCAGCCCGGGCACGCCGCAGGACCCGCCCTGGTCACAGGGGCGCGAGCCCGGCGGGTTGGAGATCGCATTCGCCAGGAGCCCGCCGATCGGGTAGTAGGTGCCGGCGGTGCCGCCGGTCCCGATGCGGAAGAACGACATGTCCTGCGCGCCCGCGGCCGAAGCTGCCAGGCCAAGCGCAAGCGCGACGCCGGTAAAGATCTTCTGATGCTTCATGATAAGCTCCTCGCTTTCACTGAATTGACTGCCTGACAATTACGCTTATCCGCGTGCCGATCACAAGCCGAGTCTTTGCGCGGGTCAAGTTCCGGACCGGCGCGCCCGTGGCGGCGGAAAGACGGGGGCGCTGCCCCCTCTTGGCCCCTCGGGGCCAATTCACCCCCGGGATATTTCGGACCCAAAGAAGCGGGGGAAAGTCAGCGGTCCAGCTGCTCGAGACAGAGGCGGACGGCCTCCTGCACGTGGCGGAAGCGGTCGCCGCCGAGGTGCTTGCCGCCGTACCATCGGGTGACCACGATGATCCGGTTCATCACCTGCTCGCGTTCGAGCATGCGCAGGATGATGTTGCCCGCGCCGGATTCTCCGTCGTCGTTCTTGAGCGGGCCCGCCTCGGTCAGCAGGGCCCATGTGTTGTGCGTGGCCTTGGCGAATTTCTTGCGGCGCTTCAGCTCGGTCAGGAAGGCCCTGGCCTCCGCCTCGGAGGCGCAGGGGCCGGAGGAGACCGCGTATTTCGAGCCGCGGTCGCTGATGATGTTGTCCAGAACCAGCATGGGGCGGTCCTAGCCGCCCCCATGCCGGCGGGCAAGGCCTCAGACCCGGTGCAGCACCGCGTAGTGGGAATAGCCGCGGTAGAGCGGGGTGAAGTCGAGGCGACAGCCCTGCGCCCGGGCGATGGCGCCGAGGCGCGCCTCGAAGTCTTCGCGCGGGGTGACGTGGAAACGGGCGAGCCAGGCCAGCAGCAGGCGCCGGAACAGGCGGGGCAGTCGGGCCTGATCGCCGAAGTCTACGAGGTGGAGCGAGCCGCCGGGACGCAGCTGGGCCAGCGACGCGGTCACCGCGGCCTCCCAGTCGGGGATCATCGAGAGTCCGAAGGAGATCACGATCCGGTCGAAGCCCCTGCGGTTGAACAGGCTCTCGCCGTCGAAGGTGCAGGCATCGGCCTGGGCCAGGCAGGCGGACCGGCCCAGCGTCGCTTCGGCCGAGCGCAGCATCTCGCGCGAGATGTCGAGGCCGAAGAGCTCGCGCCCCGGATAGGCGCGCCCGATAAGGGCGAGGTTGCGCCCGGTGCCGCAGGCGACCTCCAGCACCCGGTCACGCGGGCCGGGTGAGAGGTCGCGGATCAGGCGGTCGCGCCCCAGCAGGTAGTAGCGGCGCGTCAGGTCGTAGATCAGCCGCTGGTAGCGGTAGGTGCGGTCCATCAGCTCGGCGTGGCCGAGCCCGTCATCGGGAGAGGCGGTGAGGCTCATCGGGTCAGCCCTCGAAGCGGTAGAGGTGGAAGCCGCCGTAGATGGCCGAGCGGTCGGCGGCGAACCCGGCGCGGGAGGCAGGAGCGTCGTAGCGCCAGCGGTCGAGCAGGGCGGGCGCCACGCGGCCCGGCAGGATGTCGTCGGCGCCGCCGGTGCGGAAGATGACCCGGGCGCCGGGACGCGCGGTGCGGGTGATCTCCTGCCAGAGCGCGCCGAGCTGGTCGTCGGTCATCCAGTCCTGCGCGTCGAGCAGGACATAGGCGTCGAGCGAGGCGGCGGCGCGGGCGGCGAGCACATCGGTCATCGAACGGTTGAGCGCGGCGACACGCGTCGCCATCCGCGAGACGGTGGCAAAGGCCGCCGGGTCGAGGTAGGGCGGCAGGGCGCGCGGGCCCTCCTGCTTGTAGTGGCGGGCAAAGGCCTGCCAGGCAAAGTAGTTCTGGTCGATGGGGAAATCGCAGACCAGCTTGCGCAGCCGTTCCCGCAGCACCGGCAGCACGTCGCCGCCGCCGTCGCGGGCCAGCTTGTCATACTGTGCCGGCGGGATGCCGAGACCGAAGAGCGCGGCGCGGCGGCGCGCCAGCCACTGCACCGCAGGCTTCTCGAAGAGCGGCGCAAGCTCGCGGTCGAAGTAGTCGCGCTGGGCGCCGAGGGTGCGGGCCCGGAGCAGCGGGGCGAAGTCGACACCGCCCAGCCGGGCGACAAGGTGGCTGGCCCCGATGAAGCGCCCGAGCAGGCCGAAGCGGTAGGCGCCCCGGGCGAAGATCGAGATGCGGCGGCGCAGGCCGGCGCGGCCCTCCCAGTAGCGGCGGCTGGTGCGGTCGAGCAGGGGGGCGATGCAGCTGTCGTAGAGCGCGAGGTTGGCGGCGCTGTCGGCCCCGGCGAAGAAGCTCTCGAACTCTTCCTGGCTCAGCACCCGGGCGGCGGCCAGCTTGAGGCGTAGCAGGGCGACATGGGCGGGCGAGAGGTCGACCGCGGTCAGCGAGCCGGGGCGCGCGGTGAGGTAGGACATGGCGTTGCAGCCGCCCGAGGCGATGCAGATGATATCCTCGCCGGGCGCAAGTTCCAGCGCGGTCATGTCGACCACCGGGTCCTCCCAGATCTGGGCGTAGACGAGGCCGTGGAACAGCTGGGAGAACAGTCGCTCGAGCAGGCCGGTGGTGGTCTGCGCGCCGTTCTGGTGCACCGCGGCGCCAAGCTGGGCGGTGACCGAGGGCGCGGTGGCGGTCGCGGCGGACGGGGAGGGGGGCATCAGGCGGCTTCCTGTTCTTTCTCTGGAGCGGCGGCGGGAGTTTCGCCCGCCTCGGCGCGGCGGCGGGCCATGCGGCGGCGACGCGCGCGCGCTTCCTGCTCGCGGTTGCGGGTTTCGGCGGCCCAGTCGATCAGTTCGAGCGTGCCGTCCATGCGTTCGACGACGGCGGTGCAGCTTTCGACCCAGTCGCCGGTGTTGATGTAGTCGAGGTCGCCGATGCGGCGCATCGAGGCGTTGTGGATGTGGCCACAGACGATCCCGTCGTAACCGCCACGCCGGGCCTCTTCGGCCAGCACGTTCTCGTACTCGCTGATGAAGTTCACCGCCTGCTTGACCTGGCCCTTGGCCCAGTTCGACAGCGACCAGTACTGTCCGCCCCAAAGGCGGCGCGCCCGGTTCAGCCAGGTGTTCAGCCAGAGCGCGAACTCGTAGGCGCGGTCGCCCACATGTGCCAGCCACTTGGCGTTGACCACGATGGCGTCGAACTGGTCGCCGTGGGTGACCAGCAGGCGGCGCCCGTCGGCGGTGACATGCTCGGCGCGCTGCATCACCTCAACCCCGCCGAAATGGGTGCCGAGGTAGGTACGCATCATCTCGTCGTGGTTGCCGGGGATGTAATAGATGCGGGCCCCGTCATGGGCGCGGGCCAGCAGTTCCTGCACCACGTCGTTGTGCAGCTGCGGCCAGAACCATCCGCGTCGCAGGCGCCAGGCGTCGACGATGTCGCCGACCAGGTAGATCGACTCCGCCTGGTTCCTGGACAGGAAGTCCAGCAGCATCTTCGCCTGGCATCCCGGGGTGCCGAGATGGGTATCGGAGATAAATATTGTGCGGTGGAGCATCTCTCACCCCAATATTTTGACAGCGTTGCAGGAGGGGTAACGGCTGGAGGAATCGGTTTTATGACATCGCGCTGAAAAACGCGCGGGCCCGCGGGAGGCGGCTCACGAGGGCAGGGGCGGGGCCCGGTCGGACCCGGCCGCCGGGGCGCGCAAAGGGGGTAGATTCGGGGTTCGGGGTGTCGCCGTCGTTTCCTGATCGGAAACGAAATGCCGATTATCGCAGGGATATTTCCGGTTTCATGTGGATAAATCGCGATTTTTGCAAGGTTAACGCGATCTGAGACCTCGGCACGTTACTTTTGACCGAAACGTGGCATTATCTGGGCAGTGACGTGTTTGGTCACAGTATCGAGTGTTTTGGTAAGGGGTTTGACGCGTGGGTCTATTTGGTAGTGCAGACGGTCGCGCCACGCGGCGTACGGCAGACATGGAATCGGGCGTGCTGGGCACCATCGCCGCATGGTGCGACGCGCTCCCGAAACTCTCGGACCCGGACGCCGCGTTGCGCGCGCTGGCAGACTGCCTCGACGCGCAGACCGTCGCGCTGACGCGGACGCCGGTCTCCGGCGGCGGCTCGCGGATCAGGGCGCATGACGTCGAACGCGACCCGGCGGCGCTGATCTCGGGGGCGCGCAGCGTCATGGGCGCGTGGTTCGGCAAGGCCCGCCCGGGCGTCAGCTGGGTCCGGTCTTCGGTCGACAGCCCCTGCGACACCCAGCTTCAGTCCTTCCTCGACCGGCGCGGCCTGGCCGAACTGGTGGTGATCCCGCTGCACAGCGCGCCGGGCGCACAGGACGCGCTGGAGATCGGGTTCCGCAGCGCGGTCCGTCCCTACCGTCTGGCGCTGCTCAAGCTGCTGGCGCAGGCGCTCGCCCGCAGCTGGACGCCGGATGCCGCGCATCGCTTCCTCGACGGTCTTTCAGTGCACGAGGCGCTGACCGAAGTCGCGCGCGAAGTGCCGATCCTCGGCATGGACAATCCCGCCGGGCTCAGCCGGGCCGAGTACCGCATCTGCCTGCTGCTCAGCACCGGACGCCCGGTTAAGAGCGTACAGGCCGACCTCGGGATCAGCGACTCGACGCTGCGCACCCACCTGCGCAATATCTACGCCAAAACCGGCACCAGCGACCTGCGCGAACTGGTCGGCACCTTGTCGCGCCTCGACGGTCGGGCGGGGGCGCGGGCATGATGGCGGAACTCGACTACCTTCCCGCACTGCTGGCCCTGCCGGTGCTGGTGGCCGTGGCCTACAACGACATGCGATTCATGCGCATCCCCGGCTGGCTGCCGGTGGTGCTGGCGCTGATCTTCCTCCTGACCGCGCCGATGATCGGCTGGGACGAGACGGTCGCGCGCATCGCGGTGGCGCTGGCGGTCTTCGTCCTCTGCTTCTTCCTGCAGGTGATCCGCGTCATGGGCGGTGGCGATGTCCGTACCCTCAGCGCCATCATGCTGATCGTCCCCAGCGCCAGCCTGCTGTTCTTTCTCCAGTGCTTCTCGATCGCACTGGTGGCCGGTTGCCTGATCACCCTCGTTCTGCATCCGCGCCCGGTGCCGAGCGACAACGGCTGGGCCGCATCCCGCGCCCGGGGCCACCTTCCGATGGGCCTCTCGGTGGCCATCGCGGGCTTTGCCCTCGCCAGCCTCGGCCTCGTCAGCCCCTGATCCGCTTGCGCGGGACGATCCCGCGCGTTAGCCATTGTCCTGTCTGGTGCCACGACCCGCGAGGGCGTGGAGAATCGGGAACGCGGTGCAAATCCGCGACGTGCCCAACGCTGTAAGGTGGACGGGACGGCACATGCCACTGGCCGCAGGGCCGGGAAGGCGCCGCCCCGAGTGAAACCAAGTCAGAAGACCGGCCAGGCAGGATGGACCTTTCCGCGCGGACGGCGGAACGGTCGCCGTTTTCTGCCTGACAGGGGATCATGTCATGACGCAGTCACCCGTTCTCGCCCCCGCGGGGCCCTTCTCGACACCCGAGCGCGAGGCCGTCTACCGCGCCATCCACAGCCGGCGCGACGTGCGCAGCCAGTTCCTGCCGGACCCGATCGAGTCCGGCGTGCTCGACCGGCTGCTGCTGGCGGCACACCACGCGCCCTCCGTGGGGCTGATGCAGCCGTGGAATTTCATCCTGATCCGCAACGCGGCGGTAAAGGCCGAGGTGCGCGCCGCCTTCACCCGCGCCAACGACGAGGCGGCGGCGATGTTCCCCGAGGAGCGGCGCGCGCTCTATTCCTCGCTCAAGCTGCAGGGGATCGAACAGGCTCCGATCAACCTCTGCATTACCTGCGACCGCTCGCGGGGTGGCCCGGTCGTTCTGGGCCGGACCCACAACCGCGACACCGACCTCTACTCGACCGTCTGCGCGGTCCAGAACCTCTGGCTCGCCGCCCGGGCCGAGGGCATCGGGGTCGGCTGGGTCAGCATCTTCCGTGACAGCGACCTGCGCCAGATCCTCGGCCTGCCAGAGCACGTGGTCCCGGTGGCCTATCTCTGTCTCGGCAAGGTCTCCGAGCTCTACGACGAGCCCGAACTTCAGGCCAAGGGATGGGCCCGGCGCCGCGCACTGGAGGACCTCGTGTTCGAAGACAGGTGGCCCGCGCCCGGCGACTGAGCGCACCAATTCGGCGCCAAAGTATGGAATTCGGCAACACCTGTCGGATTTCTGCCTCCTCGTCTGGCAAGCCCGGCGCCTGCGACCTAGGTTGCCCGAGGAACGAACCATCTCCTCTGGATCCCCCTATGTTGCATTGCCTGTTCAGGCCGTTCGCGGTTGCCCGTTGTCTCGTGTTCATCCTCGCTCTGCCCCTCGCCGATGGCGCGGCGGCGCAGGTCAGCACGCCCGAACCGGCGCTCACCGACACGATGCACCGGACCCGGATCGGCTATGGCCGGCTGCTGAACAACGACCTCTGGGGCGACACGCAGGACCGCTGGCACACCGGCTCGTTCAGCTCCTCGCGGGTCTGGGGCTATTCGTGGCAGGGCCAGCTGCCCAGCCAGCTTGGCGAGCTGCTCGAACTGCGGCTGCACGGCGAGATCATGGCGCCTGCCAACCTCGAACATCCGAAGGCAAACGACCGGCCCTATGCGGCGGCCCTTAGCGTCGGCCTGCACAGCCACGCGGAATTCGCGGGTATCGAAACCGCGGTGGGCGCGGACCTGGTGGTGATCGGGCCGCAGAACGGGCTCTCCCACTTTCACGAGGATCTGCACTCGACGATCGGGTCGCACGATACCGACACCGCCTCGTCGACCCAGATCGGCAACACCATCCGGCCGACCCTCGTGGCCGAATTCGGCCATACCTTCGAACTCTCCGACAAGGTCTTCCTGCGCCCCTTTCTCGAAGCACGGGCCGGGGATGAAACCCTCGTGCGCGTCGGCGCGGACATGAGCATCGGGCGGATCGGGCAGGGCGAACTGCTGGTGCGCGACAAGGTCACCGGCCAGCGCTACCGCACCATCTACAACGCCGATCCCGGCCTGACCTTCATCCTCGGCGGCGACATCGGCTATGTCTCCGAGAGCGTCTACCTGCCCGAGGACCGCGGCTACGAGATGCTGCACGACCGCCACCGCATCCGCGCGGGCCTGCACTGGCAGGGCGATGCCTCCTCGGTGTTCTACGGCGTCACCTACATGTCCGAGGAATTCTCGACCCAGAGCGAGGGGCAGGTGGTCGGCTCGCTGCGGCTGAAGCTGCGGTTTTAAGGACACGCTTCAAGTCCCGGGAAACGAAGGGCTTTCCCTGCGGCACCTGCCGGGTTAAGACCGGGGCAATAACAAGGAAAACGGCAGGCATACGGGCAGATGAAAACGGGCTTTCGGGGCACGTTCGTCATTTCCTGGTCGCAGACGGACATAGACGGGCTTGAGGCCGCGCCCCTCGATGCGCTGCAGGTCGGGGCGGCCTGGTCCTGGCGCGGCGAGGCCGTGCAGGTGGATGGCCCCAACGACGTTCTGCGGCTGGAAGGCGCGGAGGAGGTTGCAAACCTCCGCAGGCACGCGGCACGCAAGGTGCGGCGGCTGGTCGGTGCCGCCATGTCCGACGATCCCGCCACCGATGCCGACGACGACGATGCACCGCTGCGCGATTGCAGCTTTGTCGTCACCAACGGGGCCCAGAGCTTTACCGTGACCCTCATTGAAACCGGGCCCGGCCGGGTGCCGCTGCTGATGTTCCTCGACAGCCTGCCGCCCCGTAACGCCGAGCTCTGGGTGGTGCGCCACACGCTCGACGCGGTGAGCGAGCGGCGCGACCCGGACGCCCCCGGCGTCATCTGCTTCACCCCGGGAACGCGGATCGCGGTGCCGGGCGGCACCCGTCCCGTCGATGACCTGCGCGAGGGCGACCTCGTGCTGACCCGGGACAACGGCCCGCAGGAAATCTGCTGGACAGGCCAACGCCGCCTCAGCGGCGCGCGCCTCCACGTGATGCCCTGGCTGCGGCCCATCCGCTTCGGCCCCGGTGCGCTGGGGATCGAACGCCCCGACGCGGCGCTGCTGGTCTCGCCCGAGCACCGGATGCTGGTGAAGGGCCGCGCGGCGCGCGCCCTGTTCAACACCGACGAGGTCCTCGTCTCGGCCAGCGCGCTGGTGAACGACCGGACCATCCGCGTGGACACCCGTCTGCGCGAGGTGACCTACATCCACCTGCTGCTGCCCAGCCACCAGATCATCTGGGCCAACGGGGTCGAAACCGAGAGCTTCCACCCGGCCCACGCGGACCTCGACGAACTGGGGGAGGGCGACCGCCGCCGCCTGCTCGAGACGAAGCCGGGGCTCGACCGCGATCCCTACCTCTATGGCGCCTTCGCGCGCCGCAACCTCACGCGCTCCGAGGCGGCGATCCTCGCGCACGAGGCAGCGTAAGCAGGGCTGCAGCGCCAATCCGGCGAAGACCTGTTGACTCCCCCGAAACCCGCGATATAAGCGCGGCTTCATTGGTGTTGGTGGCCCCCGCGAGGGGATGCCTGTCGGGGTGAGGCCGGATCGGCCGAACGCCAGAGGACAACGCCCTTCATAGCCGACAATCCTGTCGGCGTCCGCAACGAAGGAGATCAGCCGTGACCAAACGCACGTCTGCCAAGTACAAGATCGACCGCCGCATGGGCGAAAACATCTGGGGCCGTCCGAAGTCCCCGGTCAACCGCCGCGAGTACGGCCCGGGCCAGCACGGCCAGCGCCGCAAGGGCAAACTGTCCGACTTCGGCACCCAGCTGCGCGCCAAGCAGAAGCTCAAGGGCTACTACGGCGACCTGACCGAGAAGCAATTCCGCCGCATCTACGCCGAGGCAGAGCGCCGCAAGGGCGACACCGGTGAAATCCTCATCGGCCTGCTGGAGCGCCGCCTGGACGCCGTCGTCTACCGCGCCAAGTTCGTGCCGACCATCTTCGCGGCCCGTCAGTTCGTGAACCACGGCCACGTTCTGGTGAACGGCAAGCCGGTGAACATCCCCTCCTACCGCGTGAAGGAAGGCGACGTTATCGAAGTTCGCGACAAGTCCAAGCAGATGGCTGTCCTGCTCGAGGCCACCCAGCTGCCCGAGCGTGACGTTCCCGACTACGTCGAAGTCGACCACTCCAAGATGGTCGCCACCTTCGTGCGCACCCCGGGCCTCGGCGACGTGCCGTACCCGGTGATGATGGAACCGCACCTCGTCATCGAATTCTACGCGCAGAACTGATCTGCGCCGAAGCCGAGACAGAAAGGCCGCGCCCCCGGGTGCGGCCTTTTTTCTTGGAGGTCACCGCAGGTTGTGTTGGTCTATCTTGTCCTGTGCGCCGGACTGTCTGGGCAAAGCGTGGTGAGGGTCGGGAAGGAGGCCACCTTCCAAATCTCTCTTATTATCCTCTTTCGGAATGATGCGGCCCTAGTTCAGCCACTTTAGGAAACGATCTGCGCGCCATGTCCAGAATGCTCCAAGAGACCGTCCTGCGGACGAAAAGATAACAACGACAGGTTTCGCAACAAGGCTATCGGTAGGTACAAAGCCCATCCCACCTTTCGCTAGGCCAGTCCGGCTGTCGTTCGAGTTGTCGCGGTCATCCCACATGAAGAACAATCGCCGCTCAGGCACAGTGTATTCGCCGGTACTATCAAGCGCCGACTGCATGATGCCGAGTGTGTCGTAGGTGGTCCCGGTCGGAAGGGTCTCGGTGAACTGCTGTTTTATGCAAGGCTCGCCGAAATTCTTTGGTCGATTGACGCATCGCGGCAGGTATCCCATTGCCCCTTGCGGTTCATAAGACTCAACAAAATCTGCACGTTTCTCACGTTGGACGAGCTGCCCGTTCAAGGTGATAGACCCATCCTTGATCTGCACACGATCGCCTTCAACCGCGATCAAGCGAGCTATTAGAATGCTGCCTGTCCCTGGGTGACCGAATACATATAGGTTCCCTTTCTTGAGTGGTTCTGCAGCATCTACTGGTTTTGCCACCAGATAATCCCCGACGAGGAAAGTCGGTTTCATGCTGTTTGATGGGATCCAGTACGGTTCCCAGAAAATGCGGGACACGATGAGTGCGCCAAACAGAACGGTAAGTCCTTGACCGACCCTGTAGCGCCGCTCTGGTGGCCAAGCAGTGGCCTGGTCAGGTCTTCCCTTTGCCAAGCCAATCCAGAAGGTTCCGGCCAATCCCACTATGGGCACCAGCGTCAGGAGAACCCAAAGTCCGCTGCGGCCAAAGTCATGAAGACGGCGCACGGTAACAGAGACCACTAGCACCAGAAGAACGGCTTCTGCCAGCAAGACCACATCAAAGATAGGTGAGTAAGATGGCACGACGTAGAAGCAATTTATGGCAATAGCAAAAATGACAAGCAGGACCCAGTAATTCGCGCGGGTCGCGGTGCCGCTCCAGTCAAATGGTTTTAACATGCTATCCTGTCTGACAAAGTCGCGTATGAAGAAACTCATACCGCCAATTATTGTGGTCCGCTCGGTAGGAAGACTGCTTTATCTGCCATTCACAAGACAGTGTATTTGCCTTTTCAACATGAAACCGGGAGGATTTCTGTCGCTCCTGTCTCAATTGGGCAAACCAATAGCCGTTCCAGAACCCACCGTTCTTGGAAGCAAGCTAACAAAAGCGGCCGATGGCCATCCCCAGCGACGGCTCCGTCCGCTCTTCCGCCCGACCCAGTCTGCAGACATCCCTAGGCCATCAGCAGCGCTGCGCCTCTCCTCAGGCCATCACGGTCTCGACCGGGCGGCGTGGTGAATAGGGCAGGGTGGGCCCGTAGCCAAAGCGCACCACGAGGTTCGGGCGCTGGCCCGGCAGCCCGACCATCGCCGCCAGCGCCGGGCGCATCCATGCCACCTCGACCGGCTGGTTGACGAAGGCGCTCTTGATGCCCCGCGCGGTCGCGGTCAGCAGAAAGCGCTGGGCGACGCGGCCCACCTGCACCCATGCCTGCGGCCCGCTCTCCTCGGCCACGAAGACCGCGAGCCCGGAGGACGAGGTGACCTGCTGGGCGATCTTGTCGGTCTCCGCGTCCGGGTCATAGAACAGGTCGAAGGCGCGCGGCCCGATCCAGTCGGGCAGCGAGGGGTTCCCCGTCGCCGCCGTCAGCAGCCCGTCGCCGTTGTTCATGGCCGAGGTCGGGTTGTAGCGCATCCACGACTTCAGCTCGGCGCGGAACTCGGGGTCGGCGGTCTGCGCCGTATTGGCAGCGACGATCAGGTCGCGCATCTGGCTCCGCTCGCGCGGCTCCGTCATCAGGGCGAGGTTGATGCCGGGCGCGGTGCCCGCATCGACAAGGGCGATCATGTCGTCGATGGGCACCGGGCGCGCGTCATAGGTGCTGCGGGTCGACTGCCGGTCGACGATGGCGGGGAACAGCGCGTCGGGCCGTGCCTTGCCCGGCCCCAGCGATGCGGTGACCTCGCCGCTGGCGTCTGTCTCCATGTCGCAGGACCAGCCCAGCCCCATTGCGGCGACCGCCAGCGTCTCGGCGGCGCAGCCGAGGCTGACGAAGAGGTGGTGGTCGTCGGGGTCCACCACGGGGGTCCGCCGGTTCAGGTCGGGTTGCAGCAGCAGCCGGTTGCCCGCCGCCGCGCGAAAGGTCCACGGCTGGGTGTTGTGACTGTTCGGCGCCAGCGTGGCGAGCGCGACAAGCTGGCTCAGGTCCGTGGCGGTGTCGGGCAGACGCCGGATCGACGCCATCCACTCGCCGTATTCCTGCAGCGTGCCCATGTTCTTGCGGACCACCAGCGCACCTGCCGCGCCAGAGGCCACGGCGGCCATCAGCCCGGTCTGCAAGATATGTCGGCGCAGGACGTCTGCCATTCGCTTCCCTTTGACCCACTCGCTACGCCATAGCATGCCGCGACATGCGAGGTGTTTGATTTCGGTCATGTTCCGGGCGGGACGCCCGCTGCCTCGTGGCCCCGTTGCAACATCTGGTGACGGGGTCGTCTTGTCTGTCGGCGCCCGAACCGGCGCTCCATTTGCTCGATAAGTGGAGGATATACGATCGCCCGCATAGCGTCACGCGGTCTTCATGCTAAATCAACTTGAGTCGTACCCTGCGCCGCTGCATGGACGACATCAGACCCGCCGCTACCTTGACCGGTACTGTCAGCCCAGGGAGAGAGTGTACGTGACCCATCCTGTCTATGGCCGCATCGAGGGCCCCATCGTCATCATCGGCTTCGGCTCCATCGGTCGGGGCACGCTCCCGCTGATCGAGCGGCACTTCGACTACGACGCGGACAAGCTCGTCGTGATCGAACCGAACGACGACGTGCACAACTTCCTGCACCAGCGGAAGATCCGCCACCTGCAGACCGCCATCACCAAGGCGAACTACCGCGAAATACTGGGCGAGATCTTCGCCGAGGGCCGCGGCTTCTGCGTCAACCTCAGCGTGGATACCTCCTCGCTCGACATCATGCGGTTCTGCCGCGAACTCGGCGTGCTCTACATCGACACGGTGGTCGAACCCTGGGAGGGGTTCTACTTCGAGACCACCGAGAACGCCGACCGCACCAATTACGCGCTGCGCCAGAGGGTGCGCGACGAGAAGGCGGCGCACCCCGGCGGACCCACGGCGGTCAGCTGCTGCGGCGCCAACCCGGGTATGGTGAGCTGGTTCGTCAAGGAGGCGCTGCTGACGCTGGCCCGCGACACCGGCCGCGACGCGACGCCGCCGACCGACCGCGACGGCTGGGCCGCTCTGATGCAGTCGCTTGGCGTCAAGGGCGTGCATATCGCCGAGCGCGACACCCAGGCCCGCCGCACCCCGCGCCCACGCGGCGTTTTCGTCAACACCTGGTCGGTCGAGGGCTTCATCGCGGAAGGCTTCCAGCCCGCCGAACTGGGTTGGGGCACCCACGAGACATGGTTCCCCGAGAACGGCCACAGCTACGAGACCGGCTGCCAGTCGGCCATCTGGCTCGAACGCCCCGGCGCCATCACCCGCGTCCACACTTGGTGCCCCACACCGGGGCCGCAGTTCGGCTTTCTCGTGACCCACAACGAGGCGGTGTCGATCTCGGATTACTACACCGTCGGCGACCCCGGCAGCCCGGAGTTCCGCCCGACCTGCCACTATGCCTACCACCCCTCCGACGACGCTGTGCTCAGCCTCCACGAGATGTTCGGCTCCGGCAAGCAGCAGACCAAGCACCACATCCTGACGCCCGACGAGATCGTCGAGGGCATCGACGAACTGGGCGTGCTGCTCTTCGGGCACGAAAAGAACGCGCTCTGGTACGGCTCGCGCCTGTCCAATGCCGAGGCGATCGAGCTGGCGCCCTACCAGAACGCGACCGGCCTTCAGGTCACTTCGGCCGTCCTTGCGGGCATGGTCTGGGCACTCGAAAACCCCGAGGCAGGCATCGTCGAAACCGACGAGATGGACCACGCCCGTTGTCTCGAAGTGCAGCGGCCCTACCTCGGCCCGGTAGAGGCCCATTACACCGACTGGACACCGCTGCAGGACCGGTGGGAGTTGTTCCCCGAGGATATCGACGAGAGCGACCCCTGGCAGTTCCGCAACGTGCTGGCCAGCTGACCTTAGGCGGGGTTCAGGCGCGGCGCGGCCGCGCCTGTTCCACATCGCCATCCATCCGCAGCCGCGCGATCATCCGGCGCTGTGCGGGAAGCGTCCGCTCGAACACCTGAGCGAAGGCATAGCACCCCGCCAGTGTCGCACAGAGCAGGAGAGCCGCATCGACAGGGAAAGCCCCCGTTTTCGGCAGGGTGCCCCCGAAGAACTGCAACAGCGGGTAGTGCAGCAGGTAGAGCGAGAAGCTGCCACCCGCGAGCCAGCGGATCGCCTTGCCGTCCCGCTCTGTCGGGCCCAGCAGCCGCGCCATGCCCAGCAGGTGCAGCGCGAAGGCAATGCCGATCAGCCCGTTCCAAAGGAACTCGTCCGAAAAGCGCAGCACCCGGCCCGGCGGCACCGAGAGGATCGTCTCGGTCAGCTCGCGCAGCAGGCCCGGCACTCCGAACCAGAGCGCGGCGGCATAGGCCAGCGGTGCCGAGACGGCCAGCCCCAGGGCGACGGAGCGCGATGGCAGGCGCCCGTCCGACAGCCTGCGCCAGACCCAGACGCCCAGCAGCCACGAGGGCATCAACAGCAGGATGTTCACCCCCGCCAGCAGCGCGCCCGCCGCCAGCAGCACCGCGCGCCGCGTGCCTCGCAGGTAGAATCCGATGGCGAAAAGCGCGTAGTAGGCCACCTCGTAGCTCAGCGACCAGTAGGGCCCGTTGGTGCCGAGACGGCGATCGAGGCCCGCCCATTCGTTGCTGAAGGTCAGACCGCGCAGCAGCATCTCGGGCAGGGGGAGCGGCGCGTAGAAGGGGGCATAGTAGAACCCGGGCGCCAGTGCCGCCCCGGCGCGGTCCAGCACAAAGCCGACCAGCAGCGTCGGCAGGGCCACCGACATCACGCGCGTCAGCCGGTTGAAGGCGAAACGGCCAAGGGTCGGGTCCTTCCGTTCCGCCGAGAAGGCGATGACCAGCCCGGAAAGCACGAAGAACACCACCACCGCGTCCGAGCCAAGGTTCAGGTCCCGGATCCAGCCGAGGTGGCCACCGGTGAAGCGTTCGTAGCCAAGGTGCGACAGCACCACGACCAGCGCCGCGCCAAAGCGCAGGGCGTCGAGGTAGAGTGAAAAGCCCCGGGTCATTCCGCCGGCGTCACCCGGTCGCCGGGCGCGGGCTTGGGGCGGCGCAGCGTGGCCAGCGACTGCCGGATCGGCGTCATCAGCGCGGCCGCAAGGGTCGGGTGCAATTGTTCGATCTCGTTACCCTCGGCATCGCCCAGCCCGAACCGCAGGGTCTCGCGGCCCTCGGGGATGTAGAGCGTGCCGAACATCCAGTCCCAGATCGCAAGAACCTCGCCATAATTCTTGTTGTAATGCCGCAGCTCGACCGAATGGTGCACCTGGTGCTGGGCGGGCGAGATGAAGACATGTTCCAGCACCCGCCCGAAGCTCAGCCAGACGTGGGTATGCCGCAGGTTCGCGCCAAGCATGTTGAACGCGAAATAGAAGGCGTTGATCCCCATCAGCTGGGTCACGCTGATCGTGCCGGTGAAAAAGGACAGCAGCAGCCCCTGAACCGTGCCGAGGATCAAGCCTGTGGCGAACGACGAGATCACGTCGTAGATCGGATGCTTGCGGTAGACGGTAACGGGGGTCATGACCTCGGCGCTGTGATGCACCGCGTGAAACGGCCAGAGCGTCGGGAACTCGTGGTGCAGGCGATGCACCCAGTAGACCGAGAAATCGCTGCCAAGCAGCATGATGAGGGCGATCAGGACCGGAGACAGGCTCCCGTCGATGATCCGGCCGCCAAGGTGATCGACGATGGTGCTGGAAATGACGGCACCGACCCCGATGACCTGAAACATCCCGAAGATGCGCAGCAGCCGACCAACAAGGAACAGCTGGATATCCACCATGTGCGAGCGGTGCAGGTAGATCTCGGCAGGGAACAGCCAGCGCAAGAAGCCGCCTTCGGACTTCTGGTGGCGGTAGACCACGAAGGCGATCAGCAACATGGTCACGATATAGAGCGGCCACAGCCGGCTTGCCGTGCCACCGATGGCCATCTGAAATGTCGACAGGATGTCCTGCATGTCCCGGCGCGCCCCGTTGATCCCTGCGGTCCCTGACCGCGCCTCTTGGGGTGGCAGGGTTTTCGGGCAGGAAGATGGCATAGTCCTGACATCTTCCCGAATTCCGTTGCACAGGCTCCGCAGGTCATGGCGGCTATTCCCGGAGGGCGATGAAATAGATCTGGCCTTGGCATTCCCGCAGAACTATTACCGCGCGGAACATCGGGGGATGATATGGGTAAGATCGAACCGCAGCCTGGCATCATGAACATCGCTCTCTACCAGAGCGGTGCCGCGCATGTGCCGGGCGTCGACAACGTGATCAAGCTGTCTTCGAACGAGAACCCCTACGGGCCCAGCCCGAAGGCGGTGGAGGCCGTCCGCAACGCGGCCGCCCAGATGCACCGCTACCCCAACACCGACCACGCCAGCCTGCGCGCCGCCATCGGCGAGGCGCACGACATGGATCCTGACCGCATCATCTGCGGCGTCGGCAGTGACGAGATCATCCACTTCCTGTGCCAGGCCTATGCCGGTCCGGGTGACGAGGTGCTGCACACCGAACACGGGTTCAGCATGTACAAGATCAGCGCCATGGCCGCCGGGGCGACCCCGGTCGAGGTGAAGGAACGCGAGCGGGTGACCGATGTGGACGCCCTGCTGGCGGGCTGCACCGAGCGCACCAGGCTGGTCTTCATCGCCAATCCGAACAACCCGACCGGCACCATGATCAGCGAGGCCGAGGTGGCGCGGCTGGCGGACAACATCCCGCCGCAGGCGATCCTCGTGCTCGATGGCGCCTATGCCGAGTATGTCGAAGGCTTTGATGCCGGCAAGGCGGTGATCGATGCGCGTTCGAACGTGTTCATGACCCGCACCTTCTCCAAGCTCTACGGGCTGGGCGGCATCCGCGTCGGCTGGGGCTATGGCCCGCGCGAGATCATCGACGTGCTGAACCGCATCCGGGGTCCGTTCAACCTCTCGACCGTGGCGCTGGCCGCGGCCGAGGCGGCGATCCGCGACACCGCCTATGTCGAGAAGTGCCGTGCCGACAACGCGCGCCTGCGCGCATGGCTGGCCGAGGCGCTGGCCGAACTGGGCGTGGCCTCCGATACCTCCTGCGCGAACTTCATCCTCGCCCGCTTTGCCAGCAAGGCCGAGGCCGAGGCCTGCGATGCCCATCTCCAGTCCGAAGGTCTGATCGTGCGGCGCGTGGCGGGCTACAACCTGCCCGAGGCCCTGCGCATCACCGTGGGCGACGAGATTTCCTGCCGCCGCCTCGTGGCGGCTGTCCGGGCATTCAAAGGCGGTGCCGCGTGAGCGAGAGGATCTACGACCGCGTCGCCCTGATCGGGCTGGGCCTCATCGCCTCTTCCATGTTCTGGGCGATCAAGCGCAACGCGGGCATCGTGGGCGAGGTGACGGGCTATGCCCGGTCCGAGGCCACCCGTGACACCGCGCGCCGCATCGGCCTGTGCGACCGGGTCTGCGACAGCGCCGCCGAGGCGGTCGAAGGCGCCGACCTCGTGGTGCTCTGCGTGCCGGTGGGCGCGATGGGGTCGGTGGCGGCCGAAATCGCGCCCTTCCTCAAGCCCGGCTGCACCGTGTCCGACGTGGGCTCGGTCAAGCGCGACGTGATCCAGTCCGTCGGTCCGTATCTGCCCGAGGGCGTGCACTTCATCCCCGCCCACCCGCTGGCCGGGACCGAGCATTCCGGCCCCGAGAGCGGTTTTGCCGAGCTCTTCGACAACCGCTGGTGCCTGATCGTCCCGGTCGAGAACACCGACCCCGCCGCCGTGACCAACCTGCGCGCCTTCTGGGAAGCGCTGGGCGCCAACGTCGACGAGATGGACGCCGACCACCACGACCTCGTTCTGGCCGTCACCAGCCATACGCCGCACCTGATCGCCTACACGATGGTCGGCGTGGCCGACGACCTGCGCCGCGTGACCGACAGCGAGGTCATCAAGTACTCGGCTGCCGGTTTCCGCGACTTCACCCGCATCGCCGCGAGCGATCCGACCATGTGGCGCGACGTGTTCCTCACCAACAAGGACGCGACGCTCGAAATCCTCGGCCGCTTCACCGAGGAACTCTTCGCACTCCAGCGGGCGATCCGCACCGGCGACGGCGAACAGCTGTTCGACTATTTCACCCGGACCCGGGCCATCCGGCGCGGGATCATCGAGGCCGGGCAGGACACCGCCGCCCCGGACTTCGGGCGCTCTCACAAGAGCGGTTCATGATGGCCCGGCTGCTCCTCTCCGCCCTTGCCGCCTTCGCACTTGCTGCGATGCCGGGCATGGCCGGGGCGCCGGAGCAGTCGAAACGCCCCGTCGCGCGCGGCTCCGGTGCCGTCTCCGCCGTCCAGGAACCCGCTGGCGCGGTGCAGGAGCAGGTCGTCGCGGCCATCTCCCAGCTGCGACCCCTGATCCGTCCGCCCTCGCCACAGGACCTGATCGCCCGCGAACTTCCCAGCGGCGCGGCCTTTGCGGGTATGGACAGCTCCCTGCGCCCCTGGCTCCGGCCCGAGAGCATGGTCGAACTGGCGATGGCGCAGCGCAAGCTGCGGCGCAACGGCGCGGTCTGCGGCGATATCTCGATCCAGGGCGAGCGCGAGGGCAGGGTACGGTCCCGCACCCGTGGCTGCGGCATCAAGGACGCGGTGCGCATCACCTCGGTCTCGGGCGTCTCGCTCAGCCAGTCGGCCCTGCTGTCCTGCAACGCTGCCAAGGCGCTGAAGAAATGGGTCGACAAGGGCGTCCAGCCCGCCTTCGCCAGCGAGGGCCCGGTGGTCAAGCTGCAGGTCGCCGCCCATTACACCTGCCGCCCGCGCAACAACCAGAGCGGCGCCAGGATATCCGAGCACGGCAGGGGCAACGCTATCGACATTTCCGCCTTCATCCTGCAGAGCGGGAAGGTGGTCAGCGTCCTGAGCGACTGGACCGGGGGCGGCCCGCTGGCCGACAGCCGCAAGAAGGCCTGCGGAATCTTCAAGACGGTTCTCGGGCCCGGATCGGACCCCTACCACGGCGACCACTTCCATCTGGACGTGGCGCAGGACCGCAGCAGCACCTACTGCCGCTGAAACGATGGGGCCGGACGTGAGCGCACAGGGGCAGGCAGGGCGATGACGATGTGGGTCTTCGGCTACGGGTCGCTGTTGTGGAACCCGGGCTTCCCGGTGGCCGAACGGGCGCTGGCGAGCCTCGAGGGCTACGCGCGATCCTTCTGCATGCTCTCGATCCACTATCGCGGCACCGAAGAGGCCCCGGGGCTGGTCCTGGCGCTCGACGCGGTGCCCGGCGCGCTCTGCCGCGGGGTCGCCCTGCGCGTGGCCGACGGGGCAGAGGATGACACCCTGGCCTACCTGCGCGAACGCGAGCTGATCTCCTCTGCCTACGTCGAAAAGCAGGTCGCCCTGCACCTCGACGACGACCGCCGGGTCGAGGCGGTAACCTACGTGATCGACCCGTCGCACCGGCAGTACTGCGGTGGCATGGCACTCGAGGAACAGGCCCAGATCATCGCGGCGGCACATGGCCAGAACGGCCCCAACAGCGAGTATCTTTTCAACACCACGGACCATCTGGCGGAACTCCGGCTGCCCGACAGCGATCTTGACTGGCTGGCGGCGCGCGTTCGGGCCATTCTTGGATAAACCCTTGGCGTTATGAGTGTTCTCTCGTTAACCTACGACTTGAGCAGACACCTGGGCAGGAGCTGAGCTAATGGCGCAGCCGGACGGCAAACAACGGCCGCAGTTTTCGCAACCCATTCAGCAGATCATCTCGATGGTGGTAGCGATTGCGCTTGCCTCCTTCGGGGCGTTCATCGCCTTGCCCAGCGTCCTGCCGGTGTTCCTTGCCAACCTCTACCTCAACGGCTTCATCGGCATCGTCTTCCTGATCGGCGTGCTCTCCTGCTTCTGGCAGGTGTTCCAGCTGATGGTCTCGGTGCGCTGGATTGAGGGCTTCGCCGCGGGCGAATCCGACAGTTTGAACCACCCGCCGCGCCTGCTGGCGCCGCTGGCGGCGCTGTTGCGCTCGCGCGGGGCGCGGATGCAGCTCTCGTCCGCCTCGACCCAGTCGATCCTCGACTCTGTCGCGACCCGGATCGACGAGGCGCGCGAGATCACCCGTTACGTCGGCAGCCTGCTGATCTTCCTCGGCCTGCTCGGCACCTTCTACGGCCTCGCGACCACAGTTCCGGCGGTCGTCGACACCATCCGCTCGCTCGCGCCGCAGGATGGCGAGAGCGGCCTTGCCGTGTTCAGCCGCCTGATGTCGGGCCTCGAGGCCCAGCTCGGCGGCATGGGCGTGGCCTTTTCCTCCTCGCTGCTCGGTCTCGCCGGGTCGCTCCTCGTGGGCCTTCTCGAGCTCTTCGCCGGGCACGGGCAGAACCGCTTCTACCGCGAACTCGAGGAATGGCTCTCGACCATCACCCGCGTCGGCTTTGCCTCGGGCGAGGAGGGCGCCTCGGAATCCGATATCATGTCGGGTATGCTCAACAGCATGGCCGAGGAGATGGACGCCCTGCAGGAAATGTTCGTGGCCTCCGACGCCGGGCGTCAGGTGGTCGAGGCCAAGCTGGGCGACCTCGCCGAGGCGATCGGCCAGATGGTCGACCGCATGGACCAGAACGAGGGCATCACCGCCGCGCTCGAACGGGTCGCGCTGGGGCAGGAGCGGATGCTCGAAGCCATGCGCGAGCAGGGCAGCGGCGAGGGTATCGACGCCGAGAGCCGGATGCGCCTGCGCTCCATCGACGTCCAGATGCTGCGTATCCTCGAGGAGATCTCCGCAGGCCGGCAGGAGAGCATGACTGAGCTGCGCAAGGATATCGAGATGCTGGTCAAGGCGCTCGGCCCCGCGCGCGCGCCGATCCGCCGCCGGGCGAACGAGGAGTAAGTCATGGCCCTGTCGCGCCGCACCGGGAACAGGTTTCAGGCGAACATCTGGCCGGGGTTCGTGGACGCGATGACCGGGCTCCTGCTGGTCATGATGTTCCTGCTGACCATCTTCATGGTGGTCCAGTTCGTGCTGCGCGAAACCATCTCGGGGCAGGAGACCGAACTCCACAACCTCTCTGACGAGATCGCGGCGCTGGCCTCGGCGCTGGGGCTGGAAGAGAAGAAGTCGAGCCAGCTCGAGGCCCGCATGGGCGCGTTGAACGCCACGCTGGGCCAGACCCGCGACGACCTTGAGGCGGCACAGAGCGAGCTGCAGCAGAAAACCAGCCTGATCGCCTCGCTGACCGCCGAACGCGACCGTCAGGATGCGGCGCTGTCGCAGGCCCGGACCCAGATCACCGATTTCGAGGCGCAGGTCGCCACGTTGCTGGCATCTCGCAAGGACGCGCTCGACAACGTCGCGCGTCTGGAGGGAGAGCGGACCGACCTGCTGAGCGAACAGGACCGGCTGAACGCCGCGCTGGCCCAGAGCCGCAGCGAGATGGACGCGCAGACCGAGGCGGCCCGCCTCGCGGCCGCCCGGCGCGAGGCGCTCGAAGCGCTGGTCGCGGACCTGCGCAAGGACAAGGCCGCGACCGAAGCCGAGGCCCAGTCGCTGACCGGTCAGGTCTCGGACCTGCAGGCGCAGCTGAGCGAGGAAGAACAGGCGCGCCTTGCCGAGGCCGCCGCCGCCGAGGCCCTGCGCAAGCGGCTCGAAGACTCGCAGGCCGAACTGACCGCGATGACCATGTCGCTGGAAAGGCAGCGGCAGGAGGCCGAAGACACGCTGACCCTGCTGGCCGCCGCGCAATCGGCCAAGAAGGATCTCGACGCCCAGCTTCTGGCGGCGCTGTCGCAGGCCGACAGCGCCAGGCAGGACCTCGAGGCCGCCCGCGCCGAGGCCGAGGCGAACGCCGAGAGCCAGGCCCAGACGCAGGAGCGCCTGCAGGCGGCCCTGTCGCGGCTGGACGAGGCTTCGGCCGAAGCCACTGACAAGGACGAGTTGCGCAAGCGCCTGATGGCGGCGCTCGCCGCTCAGGAGGCCGCCGAGGGCCGGGCCGAGAACCAGCTGAGCCTCGCCGAACAGCGCGCCGTGTTGTTGGCCAAGGCGCGCGAGACACTGGCCGACGAGACCGAGAAATCCGCCGAGGCCCAGAGAGAGGCGGCACTGCTGAACCAGCAGGTCGGCGCCCTGCGCAGCCAGCTGGGCGAACTGCAGGCGCTGCTGGACGATTCCGTGGAACGGGACGCCGCCCAGAACGTGCGCATCCAGTCGCTGGGGCAGGACCTGAACGCCGCGCTGGCCCGCGCCGCCGCCGAGGAACGCAAGCGGCGGATGCTGGAAGAGGCCGAGCGCAAGCGGCTGGAGATCGAGCGCGAGAAGCTGGCGCAGGAGGCCGAAACGCTCAAGTCCGAGGCGAAGGACCTCGAACTCTACCGCTCCGAGTTCTTCGGGCGCCTGCGCGAACTGCTGGGCAACCAGCCGGGGATCCGGATCGAGGGCGACCGCTTCGTCTTCTCTTCCGAGGTGCTGTTCCCGCCGGGCTCCGCCGACCTCTCGTTCGACGGGCAGGGCGAGATCGCCAAGGTGGCCAGTATCCTCAAGCGGGTGTCGCAGACCATCCCGCCCGAGCTCGACTGGATCATCCGGGTCGACGGGCACACCGACGACACGCCCCTGATCGGTGGCGCGCGCTATGCCGACAACTGGGAACTGAGCCAGGCGCGGGCGCTCTCGGTGGTGCGCTACATGGTCAACGCGCTCGGCATCCCGCCAGAGCGGCTCTCGGCCAACGGGTTCGGAGAGTTCCAGCCGATCAACCCCGCCGACACGCCCGAGGCGCGCGCCCAGAACCGCCGGATCGAACTGAAGCTGACCGAGAAATAGGCCAGTCCCCGAGCGCGGCTATTTCGGAATCGTCATCTCGATACTGCGGCTGTCGACCTGCTTGCCCCGCCGTATCAGCGTGATGGTGCCCGAATACGCCCCCGCAGGCCAGCGCTCAGCCGTCAGCCGCTTGCCCGCCGCGCGGTAGAATTGGGCCTGCGCCCGATCCAGCGTCTCGCGGTGATCGATCACCTCCCCGCCGGGCCCGGTGATCCGCAGCTCCATCACGTCGCCAGTCACGCCGCCATAGGCAAAGCCGAACAGCACCAGCCCGCGCGCATTGGGCGCGATCCGCTCGTGCGCCGCGTTGCCACGCTGCACCGCCTCGTAGGGCGGCACCCCGGCGGCGAAGCCGATGTAGATCAACCCGCCCGCCTGATAGGGCGGGGGGGCCTGCCACAGGGTCCGTCCGCCGTTGCCGCAGGCTTCGGTCATGTCGGGGTCGAAGGGGTCGATCTCCCGGCTGTTGCGCCGCACCGAGAGATGAACGTGGGGAAACTCGGCCTTGCCGCTCATCCCGACCTGGCCCAGGACCTGTCCGCGCTCGACAACCTGGCCCTGCGTGACGGTCACGCTGCCGGACTTCATGTGGCAGTACTGGGTTTCATAGCCGTTTTCGTGGCGCAGCACGACGCCGTTGCCGCATTCGCGCCCCGCGACGGCATTGGCGTTGACCTCGGAGTAGACCCGGTCGGTGACGCCGTCCCGCAGGCCGGTGACGGTGCCGGGCGCCGAGGCGATCACGTTCACCCCGTCCTCCATCGCCTCGTGGGTGGGGAGGGCGAAGTCGGTGCCCTTGTGGCCGTCGTAGACGAGGCCGCCGCAGATGTAGTCGCGGGCGTCCGGGCCCGGGTCGCGGTCCATGTACTGCTGGATGTAGCAGGTCTCGCCCAGGGTGCAGTCGATGGGCAGCCCCAGAACGAAATCGCTCGCCGCGACGGGCGCGGCGAGCGAGATGAGGACGGCGGGCGCCGTCCAGCGCATCAGTCTGCGGTCAGCAGCGGGGGCTTGTTGCCCGAGGCGAGGCGCGGCTTGTCCGGCCCCTCGATGCGAAGGTCGATCTCGCCGTCCTTCACACCCACCTTGACCACGCCACCCTTGGTGAGCTTGCCGAACAGCAGCTCCTCCGCCAGCGGCTTCTTGATGTTTTCCTGGATCACGCGGCCCAGCGGACGCGCGCCCATCTTGTCGTCGTAGCCCTTGTCGGCCAGCCACTCGGCGGCCGGACGGGTCAGCTCGATGGTCACGTTGCGATCCATCAGCTGGGCCTCGAGCTGCAGCACGAACTTCTCGACCACCTGCAGAATGACATCCTTGGGCAGCGGGCCGAAGGAAATCACCGCGTCCAGACGGTTGCGGAACTCCGGCGTGAAGGTCCGCTCGATCGCTGCCGTGTCCTCGCCCTCGCGGCGGTCACGGCCAAAGCCGATGGCCGCCTTGGCCTGCTCCGCCGCACCGGCGTTCGAGGTCATGATCAGGACGACGTTGCGGAAGTCGACCGCGCGGCCGTTGTGGTCGGTCAGCTTGCCGTGGTCCATCACCTGCAGGAGGATGTTGAACACGTCCGGGTGCGCCTTCTCGATCTCGTCGAGCAGGAGCACGCAGTGCGGGTGCTGATCGACGCCATCGGTCAGCATGCCGCCCTGGTCAAAGCCGACATAGCCCGGAGGCGCACCGATCAGGCGCGAGACCGCGTGTTTCTCCATGTACTCGGACATGTCGAAGCGCAGCAGTTCCACGCCGAGGGTATCGGCAAGCTGCTTGGCGACCTCGGTTTTACCCACACCGGTCGGACCGGCGAAGAGGTAGTTGCCGATGGGCTTCTCGGGTTCGCGCAGACCGGCACGGGCCAGCTTGATCGCCGAGGACAGCGCCTCGATGGCGGCATCCTGACCAAAGACCACACGTTTGAGCGACGCTTCGAGATCCTTCAGCACCTCTGCATCGTCCTTCGAGACGTTCTTGGGCGGGATGCGGGCGATCTTGGCCACCACGGCCTCGATCTCCTTGGTGCCGATGGTCTTGCGGCGCTTGCTTTCCACCACCAGCCGCTGGGCTGCACCGGCCTCGTCGATCACGTCGATGGCGCTGTCGGGCAGCTTGCGGTCGTTGATGTAGCGCGAGGCCAGTTCCACTGCGGTCTTCACCGCGTCGGCGGTGTACTTCACGCTGTGGTGCTCTTCGAAGTAGGGCTTCAGACCGCGCAGGATCTTGATCGCGTCCTCGACCGAGGGCTCGTTCACGTCGATCTTCTGGAACCGGCGGCTCAGCGCGCGGTCCTTTTCAAAGTGCTGGCGGAACTCCTTGTAGGTGGTGGAGCCCATGGTGCGCAGCTTGCCGCCCTGCAGCGCAGGTTTCAGCAGGTTGGAAGCATCCATGGCACCGCCCGAGGTGGCGCCCGCACCGATCACGGTGTGGATCTCGTCGATGAACAGGATCGCGTCGCGGTGGTGTTCGAGTTCGTTCACCACGGCCTTCAGCCGCTCCTCGAAGTCGCCGCGATAACGGGTACCGGCCAGCAGCGCGCCCATGTCGAGCGAGTAGATGGTGGTCTTGGACAGGACCTCGGGGGTTTCCCCGGCGACGATCTTGCGGGCCAGGCCCTCGGCGATGGCGGTCTTGCCCACGCCCGGATCACCCACCAGCAGCGGGTTGTTCTTGCGGCGGCGGCACAGAACCTGGATGCAGCGCTCCACCTCGGCCTCGCGGCCGATCAGCGGGTCGATGTCGCCATCGCGCGACTTGGCGTTCAGGTCAACGCAGTACTTCGCCAGTGCGCTTTCCTTTTGGTCGCCGTCGGTGACGCCCTGGGTCGCGGAGTCGTCCGGCGCCTCGGTCGAGCCGGAGACCGGGCGGCTTTCGCCATAGGCCGGATCCTTGGCCACGCCGTGAGCGATGAAGTTCACCGCGTCGTAGCGGGTCATGTCCTGCTCCTGCAGGAAGAAGGCGGCATTGCTTTCGCGTTCGGCGAAGATCGCGACCAGCACGTTGGCGCCGGTCACCTCGGTGCGGCCGGAGGACTGAACGTGGATGGCCGCGCGCTGGATCACGCGCTGGAAGGCGGCGGTCGGCACCGCCTCGGACCCGTCGATGTCCGTCACGAGGTTGGAGAGGTCCTCGTCGATGAACTCGACCAGCGTACCGCGCAGTTCGCCCATATCGACGCTGCAGGCCTTCATGACCTTGGTCGCATCGGGCTCGTCCAGGAGGGCGAGCAACAAGTGTTCCAGCGTCGCGAACTCGTGCCGGCGCTCGTTGGCAAGCGCCAGGGCGGCATGAATCGCGTTTTCAAGAGTGCTCGAGAATGAAGGCACGATGCGTGCTCCTCTTATTTGGGCTGGGGCGGGAACGTGATCGCCGGTTCCCCCGGTCCAACCATGTCTTGATAGTATTAGAGTTTGGTTGATCGCGCCGCTGCTTCAAGGGTTTTCTTGCACTTTCCTGTCACATTTACTTTCAGCGTTGCAGCGCCGCGCGCATTTTCGGCATCAGAAGCTGTCCTTGCGGGTCCGGATTTCAGCGAAAACCTGAGAGGGTTCGGCGCCTTGCATCCCCAGATTGCGCTGGACGTCCGGATCGCTGGCCCGAAGGAACGGGTTGGTCGCGAGTTCGAGCGAAAGCGCGGAGGGAACGGTCGGCCGGTTTGAGGCGCGGGCGCGCTCGGTGGCTTCTACACGAGAGATAAGATCAGAGTTCTCCGGGTCAATAGTCAGGGCGAACCGCGCGTTCGCCATGGTGTACTCGTGGCCCGAGTAAACGGTGGTTTCCGGGGGCAGGGCGGCCAGCTTGGAGAGCGAGGCCCACATCTGCTCCATGGTCCCCTCGAAGACCCGTCCGCAGCCAAGCGCCATCAGGCTGTCGGCCGTGAAAACGGCCTTGCTGGCGGGGAAGTGAAAGGCGACGTGGCCGACGGTATGGCCCGAGACGTCGATCACATGGGCCGCTTCGCCCGCGATCTCGATCACGTCCCCCTCGAGGACCTCGCGGTCCAGCGGCGGCAGGCGATAGGCATCGGCGGCGGCCCCGATCACCACCGGCTTGTGCTCGGCGAGGATGCCCGGCAGCCCTTCGACGTGGTCGGGGTGATGGTGGGTGATCAGCACGTAATCGAGCGTCCAGCCCCTGTCCTTCAACACGCTCAGGATGGGTCCGGCCTCGGGGATATCCACCAGGAAGGTCTCGCCGGTCTCCGCGTCGTGCCCGATAAAGGCGTAGTTGTCGGTCCGGCAGGGGACGGTCAGGATTTCAAGAGGCATGGCCTTTCAGCCTTTCGTTGTTAAAGTGCGGCAAATTCCCGGTCAGCTTGGCCGATCAATCGGGCGCCCGCAATGCATCTCGACGTGCAGGACCTTCGCAACTTCTACTACCGGAGCACACTGGGGCGCGCCGCCCAGTCGGCCATCCGGTCGCGGTTGCTCGACCTCTGGCCCGAGGCGCAGGGCCAGACCGTCGCCGGTTTCGGTTTTGCGGTTCCGCTGCTGCGCCCCTATCTGTCCGACGCTCGCCGCGTCATAGCGCTGATGCCCGCGCCGCAGGGGGTCATGCCCTGGCCTTCGGGCATGCCCAACGTCTCGGTGCTGGCCGAGGAAACGCTCTGGCCGCTCGAGACGGGCCGGGTCGACAAGCTGGTTGTGATGCACGGGCTGGAGGCCTCCGAGCGGCCCGCGCGCCTTCTGGAGGAATGCTGGCGCGTGCTGGGCCCCGGCGGCAAGGCGGTCTTCGTCGTGCCCAACCGCGCCGGGCTCTGGTCGCGGTCGGACCGGACGCCTTTCGGCTACGGGCGGCCCTATACGCTGGGCCAGCTCGACGCGCAGCTCAAGCAGCACAACTTCCTGCCCGAACGGCACCGCGCCGCGCTCTACCAGATGCCCTCGTCGCGGCGGTTCTGGCGCAAGGCGTCGACCATTTTCGAACGGGTAGGGGAGCGGATGCCGGGCGTGATGGCCGGCGGCGTCTTCCTCGTGGAGGCGAGCAAGCGGGTGCAGCCGCCAAGCGGCACCGTCGTCAAGGAACGCGAGACCATCCGCAGCCAGATCCCCGGCCTCGCACCCAAGCCCGAGACCTCCCCGGTCTGAACCCCTCTCGCGGGCCCGGCCGCGACCCGGGCCAGAGCGGATTCGGGCGGTTCGGCGGCGAAATTCCGACCAAGAATCCCCCCAGACCTTGAAAAACTTCGCGGTTTTGTAACAGTGGGACCGGTGCAAATAGCCGCATCTCCGTTAACCGTTTGATCTTCTGCGATTTTCGTATCGGTCCGTGATCACGGAACTGTATTGCGAGCTTGGGATGGCTCTGGTACATGCACGCTGATTTCGACGCTCCGCGTACACGCGGGGCTTTGTCACGCCCCCGGGGTCCGTCAGGGATGCGGCTAACCGGGGCCAAATATCGGAAGGGTGGACGTGTCCGAACCAGCTTCGATTTCCGGCGGCATAGCCTCGCGCTATGCCACAGCGGTCTTTGAGATCGCAGACGAGAACAAAGACCTCGATGGCCTCGAGGCCAGCGTGAAAGACCTGGGCGCCGCCCTGGACGCCAGTGCCGATCTGCGCAGCGTGATCCAGTCGCCGCTGATTTCGCGCGAAGACCAGGAAGCCGCCATCGGCGCCGTTGCCAAGAAGATGAACCTCGCTCCGGTCCTGCAGCAGACGCTGGGCCTGATGGCGCAGAAGCGTCGCCTGTTCGTCCTGCCGCAGCTTCTGGCCGCCCTGCGCGAGCGCCTGGCCGAGCACCGCAACGAGGTGACGGCTGACGTGGTGAGCGCCAAGGCGCTGACCAAGGAGCAGTCCGAGAAACTCTCCAAGACGCTGGCTGCCAGCGTCGGCAAGACCGTGACAATCAATGCGACCGTGGATGAAAGCCTCATCGGCGGTCTTATCGTCAAAGTGGGCTCGAAGATGATCGACACGTCGATCCGCTCGAAGCTCAACTCCCTCCAGAATGCAATGAAAGAGGTCGGATAAATGGGTATCCAAGCAGCAGAGATTTCTGCGATCCTAAAGGACCAGATCAAGAATTTTGGTCAGGAAGCCGAAGTGGCGGAAGTGGGCCGTGTGCTCTCCGTCGGCGACGGGATCGCTCGTGTTTACGGCCTCGACAACGTCCAGGCCGGCGAAATGGTCGAGTTCCCGGGCGGCATCATGGGCATGGCCCTGAACCTCGAGAGCGACAACGTCGGTGTCGTGATCTTCGGTTCTGACCGTGACATCAAGGAAGGCGACACCGTCAAGCGCACCAACTCGATCGTGAGCGTTCCGGTCGGTGACGAGCTGCTGGGTCGCGTTGTCGACGGCCTCGGCAACCCCGTTGACGGCAAGGGCCCGATCAACACCTCCAAGACCGGTGTTGCAGACGTCAAGGCCCCGGGCATCATCCCGCGTAAATCGGTGCACGAGCCGATGGCAACCGGCCTCAAGTCGGTCGACGCCATGATCCCGATCGGCCGCGGCCAGCGCGAACTGATCATTGGCGACCGTCAGACCGGCAAGACCGCCGTGGCGCTCGACACCATCCTGAACCAGAAGTCCTACAACGACGCGGCTGGCGCAGACGAGAGCAAGAAGCTCTACTGCATCTACGTCGCCATCGGCCAGAAGCGCTCGACCGTTGCGCAGCTGGTGAAGCGCCTCGAAGAGTCCGGCGCGATCGAATATTCGATCGTGGTTGCCGCGACCGCTTCCGAGCCGGCCCCGATGCAGTTCCTGGCGCCCTACGCCGCGACCGCGATGGCGGAATACTTCCGCGACAACGGCCGTCACGCGCTGATCGTGTACGATGACCTTTCCAAGCAGGCCGTGGCCTACCGCCAGATGTCCCTGCTGCTCCGCCGCCCGCCCGGCCGTGAAGCCTACCCGGGCGACGTTTTCTACCTCCACTCCCGCCTGCTCGAGCGTTCGGCCAAGCTGAACGAAGACTTCGGTGCCGGCTCGCTGACCGCTCTGCCGGTCATCGAAACCCAGGGTGGCGACGTGTCGGCCTTTATTCCGACCAACGTGATCTCGATCACCGACGGCCAGATCTTCCTTGAAACCGAACTGTTCTACCAGGGCATCCGCCCCGCCGTGAACACCGGTCTCTCGGTTTCGCGTGTGGGCTCCTCGGCCCAGACCAACGCGATGAAGTCGGTTGCCGGCCCGGTTAAGCTCGAACTCGCCCAGTACCGCGAGATGGCGGCCTTCGCCCAGTTCGGTTCGGACCTCGACGCCGCGACCCAGCGCCTGCTGAACCGTGGTGCGCGCCTGACCGAGCTGATGAAGCAGCCCCAGTACTCGCCGATGACCAACGCCGAAATCGTCTGCGTCATCTACGCCGGTACCCACGGCTACCTCGACAAGCTGCCCGTCAGCGATGTCGGCCGCTTCGAGAAGGGCCTGCTGGCCTTCCTCCGCGGTCAGAAGAAAGACGTGCTCGACTGGCTGACCAACGAGGATCCGAAGATCAAGGGTGAGGCCGAAGACAAGCTCAAAGCAGCGCTTGACGAATTCGCCGCTGACTTCGCTTAAGGAGAGATAAGGCAATGCCAAGTCTCAAGGACCTCAAACTCCGGATCGAGTCGGTCAAGTCGACCCGCAAGATCACCAAGGCCATGCAGATGGTCGCGGCGGCCAAACTCCGCCGCGCCCAGGAAGCAGCCGAGGAGGCTCGCCCCTATGCCGAACGGTTCAATGCCGTGATGGCGGGGCTGGCCGCTTCGGTCGGCGGCAGCGACAGCGCGCCGAAGCTTCTGTCTGGGACGGGCAAGGACGATGTGCACCTGCTGGTGGTCATGACCGCCGAGCGGGGTCTCTGTGGCGGGTTCAACTCGAACATCGCCCGCCTTGCGCGCCAGAAGATCGAAGAGCTGAAGACCAAGGGCAAGACGGTCAAGATCCTGACCGTCGGCAAGAAAGGCCGTGACGCGCTGAAACGCGACCACGCCAGCCTGTTCGTCGGTCATGTGGACCTCAGCGAAGTCAAGCGCCTCGGCTATGCTGACGCGCAGGGCATCGCCCGCAAGATCCTCGATCGGTTCGATGCCGGTGAATTCGACGTGGCGACGATCTTCTACTCGAAGTTCGTCAACGTCGTGACCCAGATTCCCACCGCGCAGCAGGTCATCCCGGCCGCTTTCGAAGCCGCGGATGGGGAAGAAGCCGGTGCGTCGACGCTCTATGACTACGAACCGGGCGAAGAGGAAATCCTCGCCGATCTGCTCCCGCGCGGTGTCGCGACGCAGGTCTTCAGCGCCCTGCTCGAGAACGGCGCCTCTGAACAGGGGGCCCGGATGAGCGCGATGGACAACGCCACGCGGAACGCCGGTGAGATGATCGACAAGCTCACCATTCAGTACAACCGTTCGCGTCAGGCCGTCATCACCAACGAGCTGATCGAAATCATTTCCGGCGCGGAAGCGCTGTAAGAGACAAACCGGAGACGAAACACATGGCCAATGCAAAAGGCAAAGTGACGCAGATCATCGGCGCCGTCGTCGACGTGCAGTTCGATGATGCGCTGCCCGAGATTCTGAACGCCCTGGAAACCGAAAACAACGGCAAGCGCCTGGTTCTGGAAGTTGCCCAGCACCTCGGCGAGAACACCGTGCGTACCATCGCCATGGACGCGACCGAGGGCCTCGTCCGCGGCGCCGTCGTGACCGACACCGGCGCACCGATCTCGGTTCCGGTGGGCAACGCCACCCTGGGCCGGATCATGAACGTGGTCGGCGAGCCGATCGACGAAAAGGGCCCGATCGTCGCTGACGAGACCCGCCCGATCCACTCCGAGGCACCGGACTTCGCGGCGCAGTCGACCGAGTCCGAAATCCTCGTGACCGGCATCAAGGTCGTCGACCTGCTGGCACCCTACGCCAAGGGCGGCAAGATCGGCCTGTTCGGCGGCGCCGGCGTGGGCAAGACCGTTCTCATCATGGAACTGATCAACAACATCGCAAAGGTGCACTCGGGCTTCTCCGTGTTCGCCGGTGTGGGTGAACGGACCCGTGAAGGCAACGACCTCTACCACGAGATGATCGAATCCAACGTGATCAAGCCGGACAACCTGTCGGAATCGCAGGTGGCCCTGGTTTACGGTCAGATGAACGAGCCTCCGGGGGCACGTGCCCGCGTCGCTCTGACCGGCCTGACCCTGGCCGAGCAGTTCCGCGACCAGTCCGGGACCGACGTTCTGTTCTTCGTGGACAACATCTTCCGCTTCACCCAGGCAGGTTCGGAAGTGTCCGCTCTGCTCGGCCGTATCCCTTCGGCCGTGGGCTACCAGCCGACCCTGGCAACCGACATGGGCCAGCTGCAGGAGCGCATCACCTCGACCAAGGCTGGCTCGATCACCTCGGTGCAGGCCATCTACGTTCCTGCGGACGACCTTACCGACCCCGCGCCGGCAACCTCGTTCGCCCACCTCGACGCAACCACGGTTCTCAACCGCGCGATCTCGGAAAAGGGTATCTACCCGGCCGTTGACCCGCTCGACTCGACCTCGCGTCTGCTTGACCCGGCCATCGTCGGCGAAGAGCACTACAAGGTGGCAACCGACGTTCAGCAGATCCTCCAGCGCTACAAGTCGCTGCAGGACATCATCGCCATCCTCGGGATGGACGAACTGAGCGAAGAGGACAAGCTGACCGTGGCCCGCGCCCGTAAGATCGAGCGTTTCCTCAGCCAGCCCTTCGACGTGGCCCAGGTCTTCACCGGTTCGCCGGGCGTCCAGGTTCCGCTGGAAGAAACCATCTCGTCCTTCAAGGCGGTTGTGGCCGGTGAATACGACCACCTGCCCGAAGCGGCCTTCCTCATGGTCGGCGGCATCGACGAAGTTAAGGCCAAAGCCGAACGCATGGCTGCCGACGCGGCCTAAAGGAGCGCCTCATGGCAGATACGATGCAATTCGACCTCGTCAGCCCGGAACGGAGCCTCGCTTCGTTCCAGGTGAACGCGGTCCAGATTCCCGGCGCGGACGGGGATATGACGGCAATGCCCGGCCATACCCCCGTGATCACCACGCTGCGCCCGGGCGTCCTGAAGGCCGAAGGGCCTGACGGGGCGAAGGAGTACGTCGTTTCGGGCGGCTTCGCCGAGATCAACGCCACGGGCCTGTCGGTCCTGGCCGAGAAGGCGATCCCGCTGAACGAGATGACGCGCGCCCACCTGGACGAGCTGATCGCGGATGCCCGCGCCAAGCACGAGTCGGCCAAGGAAACCTTCAAGAACGAGCCGGGCCCCGTCGATGACGCGGCCAAGCTGCTCGCCGACATGGTGGCCCTGGGCGATCACATCGCGCTCTGACCGGGCAAGGATGTCAGGAATAGAAACCGGCCCCCTCGCGGGGCCGGTTTTGTTTTGGCTTGTCGCCGCCGCTTTTGCTTGTCACCACGGGCGGTTATCCGCTTAACTCGCGGGCGAGCGAGGACGAAGCATCTACATGAAACGGTTCAGAAATCACCTCATCGGGGTCGACCAGGGCGACGTGGTCGTGTTCGCCGACTTCGAGGACGGCGGCGAGATGTGGACAGGGCAGGGGGCGCGCGAACGGCGGCGGGCCGTGACCTTCTCGAAGGCCTTCCGCGACGCGCCCGCTGTGCAGGTCTCGGTCTCGCTCTGGGACGTCGATACGGCCTCTGCGATGCGGGCCGAGGTGGTGGCGGACAGGATCGGCCCGGAAGGCTTCGAGATCGTCTTCCGCACCTGGCTCGACAGCCGCTTCGCGCGGGTCCGGGTCAGCTGGACAGCGATCGGAGAGCTACCGCACGAGGACGACTGGGAGATCGTCTGAGCCCCCGTTGCGCGGATGCGCGACTTGGCGGACGCCCTGCTAACACTCTGTAAAACGTCGGAAAAATGGAATGTTTCGCGCGCGAAACAAAAACCGGCCAAGCCCTTGATCTCTCGTAGGCCGGCCGGTCTCAAAAGGTCTTGGCGGGGGGCTCAAGGCGAGAGCCCGCGCGGCCTCAGTCCATCGTGTAAAGCGACTCGTAGATCGGCGACAGCGTCGCATCCTCGAACAGCGAGGACACCGAAGTGCCGTTCCAGATGTTCAGGATCGCCTGCGCGAACACCGGTGCGGTCGGCACGATGCGGATGTTCGGGGCCTTCTTGACGGCCTCGCTGGGCTCGATGGTGTCGGTCAGGACCAGCGACTTCATCACCGACTTGGTCACCCGTTCCACCGCCGGGCCGCTCATCACGCCGTGCGAGATGTAGGAGTGCACTTCCCGCGCGCCGTTCTGCATCAGCACTTCGGCCGCCTTGCAGAGGGTGCCGGCGGTGTCGACCATGTCATCGACGATCAGGCAGATCTTGTCGGTGACGTCGCCGATCACGGTCATCTCGGCCACTTCACCCGGCTTCTCGCGGCGCTTGTCCACGATCGAGAGGGGCGCGTTGATGCGCTTGGCGAGTTCGCGGGCACGGGCCACGCCGCCGACGTCGGGCGAGACGACCATGATCTGGTCCAGCTTGCCCTTGAAGTGGGTGCGTACGTCCAGCGCGAAGATCGGCGAGGCGTAGAGGTTGTCGACGGGGATGTCGAAGAAGCCCTGGATCTGCGCGGCGTGCAGGTCCATCGTCAGGATCCGCTCGACCCCGGCGCCGACCAGCATGTTGGCGACCAGCTTGGCCGAGATCGGCGTGCGGGCCTTGGTCCGGCGGTCCTGCCGGGCATAGCCGAAGTAGGGGATCACCGCGGTGATGCGCGCCGCCGAGGACCGGCGCAGCGCGTCGGCAATGATCAGCAGTTCCATCAGGTTGTCGTTCGCCGGGTTCGACGTCGGCTGGATGATGAACATGTCCTCGCCACGGACGTTCTCGAAGACCTCGACGAAGATCTCACCGTCGTTGAAGCGCTCGACCCGGGCATCGACCAGATCGGTCTGGATCCCCCTGTGCATGGTCATGCGTTTGGCGATGGAGTTGGCCAATGGCAGGTTGGCGTTCCCAGCGATAAGCTTGGGTTCGGTGATATGGGCCATGAATAAGCGTCCCGGGCAGCGATGGGTGTGACAGATTCGTGATGTTGACACCGCTTAGCACGGGCCTAGGGTCGCGCAAAGGTATCGAGGGGGAGAAAAGACCCGTGGCGCAGATTGACTACTATTTCACGACCTTGTCGCCGTTCGCCTATCTCGCCGGAACCCGGCTTGAGCAGGTGGCGGCCCGCCAGGGCGCGACGATCACCTACAAACCGGTCGACCTGGGGGCAGTCTTTGCCCGGACCGGGGGCACTCCGCTGGGGCAGCGCTCGCAGGCGCGGATCGACTACCGCGCACAGGAACTGGTGCGGCAGGCGAAGAAGCTGAAGATGGCGTTCAACCTGAAACCGGCGCACTGGCCCACCAACCCGGCGCCCTCGTCCTATGCGATCATCGCCGCACAGAAGGCAGGGGGCGGCGACGTGGGCGTGCTGACGCACAGCCTGATGCGCGCCTGCTGGGCCGAGGAGAAGGACATCGCCGACGATGCGGTGGTCAAGGCCTGCCTCGAACAGGCCGGGTTCGACCCCGCGCTGACCGAGAGCGGGCTGCTGGTCGGGGCCGAGACCTACGCGGCGAACCTCGAGGAAGCGGTGGCGCGGGGCGTGTTCGGCGCGCCCTTCTACATCACCGGAGACGACCAGCGCTTCTTCGGGCAGGACCGGATCGACGACCTCGAGAGCCACCTGCAGGAGGCTGGCCGGTGAACTGCCAGATGAAGGTGCCGCAGCCGCTCTTCAGCCGCAGCTTCGGCGAGGGCGCACGGCAGGTGCTCGCCTTCCACTGCACCATTGCCCATTCCGGCGCGTGGCGCGGCGTGGCGTCGGAGCTGGAGCAGGAGGCGACCTTCCACTGCCCCGACATGCTGTGCCACGGGCGCAGCCCGGACTGGGACGGGCGCGGCGATTTCAGCGACCGCATGGCCGAGGCCGTGGCCGGGCACCTGACGGACCGCATGGACGTGGTGGGCCACTCCTTCGGCGCGACCGTGGCGCTGCGGCTGGCGGTGGAGCATCCCGACAAGGTGCGCAGCCTGACCCTGATCGAGCCGGTGCTGTTCTCCGTCGCGGTGCTCGACCGGCCCGAACTGGTCGACCTTCAGACCGAGAAGAACCGGCCGTTCCACGAGGCGATCCTCGCGGGCGAATACGAGGCGGCGGCGCGCATCTTCAACCGGGGCTGGGGCGACGGGGACGGGCCGCGCTGGACCGACCTGCCTGAGCATTCGCGGCAGGCGATGACGCGCGGCGTGCGGATCGTACCGGCCTGCAACACGGTGGTGACGCAGGACCGGCCCGGGCTGATGAAACCCGAGAGCCTCGCGCGGGTGACGATGCCGGTGCTGCTGATGCGTGGCAGCACCACCGAGGAGATCATCGGCGTCGTCAACGACGGGCTCGCCGCCCGTCTGCCACAGGCGCGCAACGTGGTGGTCGAGGGGGCAGGGCACATGCTGCCCGTCAGCCACCCCGTCGAAACCGCCCGGGAGCTGAAGTCCCTGTTCGAGACGGCGCCCGCCTGAGGGGGGGTAGTCGTGGGGGTTTGTGTTGTGTTGAATGGCGGGGCACGAAGACGTTTTCGGGGGTGGCCTCGTGATACGTCTTGATTGGTCGGAGTATCGTGCCGTTCGTCCCGTATGTTCATGCTTGATCGGAAGAGCGAAGACCTTTGGGAGTATAGGCGGGAAGACGACATTTATTGTGTCGTGAATGAGAGTCAGGAAGCGGCCCAAGCCGGACCTTCGCGCCCCAGTTGGTATTGGAGGCTGGCTTCCCCGAAGCGACCGATCGTGCCTCTGCGCAGCATTTCCAACGATCCATGGTCGTCACTGCGGACGAAGCGGCATTTCGAACGGATGATTCAATCACTCTTAATGGAAGGTCCTGGAAGTTCTCTGGTCTGGGGTCGCCACCATAAGAAAAGCACTCCAATCCGGCTTCTGACAAGCCAGCGATTCGACCCGGTGCCCCCCCCTACTGGTGGATAAAGTTAATTTGATGCACCAAGATCGTATCATCAGTTTCGCGAAAAAAGTACTATGACAGGAACGTGCTGCCGATCTCGCCGAAAACATGATTAGCGGTGTGAACTTTCGCTTTCGGACAGCTCGCCTGCGCTCCAGTAGAGACTGGAAGGGCAAGAAAAGCATGACACTAACTTCCTATTGCAGCAGTTTTGATGTCAACGCAAACGCCCGATGCCTGTACGCAAACATCAAGGATCGTCGCAGACGCCAACGATGCTGCGAGAGTATGTCTATTTGACTGGGGCTTGGGGGCAATGACAGACAGGGCAAACTATTCCGTTGATGTGCAGACTTTCGGTGCGGCAATGGGTCATGCCGTTTGGTTGATGACAATGGGCAAAGCCTATCTTAGCCGTCCGATCGATGGACATCGAAGCAACAGTTTCAACTCCAAATTCGCTTAGACAATTCAAACGCTATTCCCAGAATGACAAGCCTGTAGCCTTTCTCACATGGGCGGCCGTTTCGAGTGAGGTCTAGGCCAAGCTTGACCGAGGGAGGATGCTCGAACTCGAGGAGTGGCGGTCAGGTGAACAAGTGGTGGTAAACGAAGTGGTGTCGCCGTTTGCAGATGCGAAGGTGATCCGCCAGAGGTTTTTGGCGGGGGCAAGATCCGCCTGAATGGCGACCAGCGTTTCTTTGGAAGAGATAACAATGCCGGTGAAGTATATACCAGATTTTATCGTAGTATCAGTTTCGATATTCTTTAGTGCGTTCCACTTGCACCGCCTAGCATTAGGATATTACTCCGGCGCATTTGACAGGGTAACCCTTTCTATGCTCGTACTCTTTACTGTTTACCAGATTTTGAAGTTAGCAAGAAAAATGCGAAGAAAGTGATGTCGCCGCATGACGTCCATGACGTATGTCCTGGACAATAGAACCGTTATTGGGAACTCGAACCTTCTTGATTAAATGGGACTTGTCGATGAACAGCCGTTCGACCCAGTTCTTTGGTTTGAAAACGGTTATCTACCTGGGGCTGGCGGAGGGTACCGGGGGCCGACTACTCTTGACGATCTCAAGGCCTTTGTGATTTTCCACGAGGCTAGGTTCAGGACTCATTTCCAATATGATGACGGTAGCCGCCAGCGCGATGGCTGAGAGGAAGACCTTTGGGCACCTGTCATCTCGGGTTGCGACAAGCCTCCAGTCCTTGAGCCTGCCGAACATGATCTCGATCCGGTTGTGGCGTTTGTAGTGGCGCTTGTCGTATTTCACGGTCTTCTGTTCGCGGTGTTCGGCAGCCAGACCGGCCATGATCCGGGCGAAGATGCCCTTGTCACTCCAGCGCTTCTACCGGTTGTATAGCGTCTTGTGCGTGCCATAGGCGGTGGGCGCGCAACGCTACCGCAAGCCATTGTAATTAATAAAAATAATGCCGCACAAAACGCGCCTGTCATCGACGCGTGGCTTACCATGGGACATCGGGAAGAAGGACTCAAGACGCGCCATCTGCGCATCCGTCAGCCAGAATAAATCAGACATGTTCACCGCTCGCTTTACGAGCCGTGAATCACGCTCCAAAACCAATGGGTCCTGACTCTAGTATCGGCAAGACACCCGACCTTCACCACGCCCTGCACCAACGTCGCCCAAAAGACCGCAACCGGTCACCCTCTGCGCTCCCGACAAACGACCGCTGGCGCGGCGCCCGGGATCGCGCTGCAGCGTCCCTGCGATCTGCGCCTTAGCCTTTTGCGAGGGCGACGAAGCGGTCGATGTTCTCGTCGGTCGCGGACCAGTCGCAGACCAGCCGGCAGGGCAGGTGCTCGTCCGGGGCGCCGTCGAGGGTGCCCTCCAGCAGGTAGTAGGCCGCGCCGCCCTCGTGCAGGCGCTGGTGCGCGGCGCGGGGCAGGGTGGCGAAGATGATGTTGGCTTCGGGGGCGTGCAGGAACTCCGCTCCGGCGGCCTCCAGCCCCTTGGTCAGGCGCAGGCAGGCGGCGTTTGCCTGCCTTGCGGCGTCAAGCCAGCGGCCGTCGGTCAGGTAGGCGTTCATCTGGGCCGAGAGGTAGCGGTGCTTGGAGAACAGGTGGGCGCCGCGCTTGCGGCGCAACTCGAATTCCCATGCCTTGGCGGGATCGAAGAAGATCACCGCCTCGACCCCCATGCAGCCGTTCTTGGTGCCGCCGAAGGACACCACGTCGACACCGGCCTTCCAGGTCATCTCGGCAGGCGTGCAGCCCAGCTTGACCAGCGCGTTGGCGAAGCGGGCGCCGTCGAGGTGCACCGGCAGCTTGTAGGATTTCGCGACGGCGCAGAGGGCGCGCAGTTCGTCGAGCGTGTAGACCGAGCCGCGCTCGGTCACCTGGGTGATCGAGACCGGCCCGCGCTGGGGCCCGTGCACGCCGCGATTGCCCTGCGACTCGATGGACCTGGTCAGCGCCTCGGGGGTCATCTTGTCGCCGCCCGCGACGAGGGTCAGCTTGGCGCCGCCCATGAAGAACTCGGGCGCGTTGCACTCGTCTTCCTCGATATGGGCGACGGGGCTGCAGAACACGGTGTCGAAGGGCTGGGTGATGGTCCCGAGGGCGAGCGAATTGGCCGCCGTGCCGGTGGCTACGAGATAGACCGCCGCCTCGGGCGCCTCGAAGAGCGCGCGTATCTTGCCCCGGACCTCCTCCATGATCGGGTCGGCGCCGTAGGGCATGGCGTAGCCGGTATTGGCGGCTGCCAGGGCGTCCATGACCTCGGGGAGGACGGGGCCGGAGTTGTCGGAGGCGAAGTACATCAGATGGGCTCCTCGATCAGGTAATCTTCCCAGTCTTCCTCGGGGATCTCGAACTCGGGCACGGTGCGGCCACGGACCGAGACACCGGCGTGGTGCACGGATTCGGCGCGGCCCGAAATCAGCGGGTGCCAGTCATAGAGCGGACGCCCCTCGTGGATCAGCCGGTAGGCGCAGGTCTGGGGGATCCAGTGCATGTGCTCTTCCAGCGTCTCGGGCTTCAGCACGATGCACTCGGGCACGAATTGGTGCCGTATCTCGTACTGGCCACAGCGGCAGGTCTCGTCGTCGAGCAGGCGGCAGGCGATGCAGGTCAGGGCGATCTCGCCGGTGTCCTCGTCTTCCAGCTTGTTCAGGCAGCACTTGCCACAGCCGTCGCAGAGCGCTTCCCACTCGCGGTCGGTCATCTCGCTCATCTGGACCTTTTCCCAGAAGCGGGGACGGATGCCGGAGCGGGGGATCGGGTCCTTCATAGGGCGTCCAGGAGGGTGCGGGCGCGGGCGCAGTCGGCGTCCATCTGGGCGATCAGCGCGTCGAGGCCATCGAACTTCATCTCGGGGCGCAGGTACTCGACGAGGCCGACCGAGAGGGTCGCGCCGTAGAGGTCGCCGGAGAAGTCGAAGAGGAAGGTTTCGAGGTTGGGCACCTCGCCGTCGAACATCGGGCGGATGCCGAGGCTGGCGGCGCCGTGGTACTTGCCTGCGTTGGGGCCGTCGAGCACGTCGACCAGCACCGCGTAGACCCCGAAGGCGGGCAGGTGCAGGCCGTCGATGGACATGTTGGCGGTGGGGAAGCCCAGTTCGCGGCCACGCTGCGCGCCGCCGATCACGGTGCCCTCGATGCGGTGCCAGTGCCCCAGCATGGCGGCGGCGTCGCGCGGACGCCCGTCGCTCAGCGCCTCGCGGATGGCGGTGGAGGAGACGGTGGCATCGGCGTTCTCGAGCAGCGGCGCGATGGTCACGCCAAAGCCCATCTCGGCACCGAAGCGCTGGAGGTCGGCGGCGTTGCCGCTGCGCTTGCGACCGAAGCAGAAGTCGGCGCCGACGATGACATGCGAGAGCCCGAGGCCGTCACAGAGCACCTTGCGGGCGAATTCCTCGGGCGCGAGCCCGGCGAGGGCGGCGTTGAAGTTCAGCTCGTAAAGCACGTCGACGCCGAGCTTTTCCAGCCGGTGGCGGCGCGTCTCGCTGCGCATGAGGCGGAAGGGCGGTGCGTCGGGCGCGAAGAACTCGCGCGGGTGCGGTTCGAAGGTCAGGACGCCCAGCGGAGCCTCCGGCGCGGCCTTGCGCGCCAGCTCGATCACCGAGCGATGGCCGATATGCACCCCGTCGAAATTGCCAATCGCGGCGCTGGCGCCGCGATCCGAAGGGGCAACGAACTGATAGTCCCGGATGATCCGCATGGCCGTTGCCTAGCCTTACCGGCGAAGGCGCGCAAGCCTGCTTTGCGCGCGCGGGGGCTTTGCCGGGGCGCGCGCGGACAGGTGCCGCGTTCTCAGTCGAACTTGCGCGAGGGGGCGAGGACGTTAGCTTCGCCCGCGAGGACCTTCTTGCCGTCCACCGAGCAGACGCAGTCGAGCTGCACGCGGCGCTTGGCGAGGTCGATGCCGGTCACCTTGACTTCGGCCAGCACGGTGTCGCCGGGGCGGACCGGGGCGAGGAACTTGAGCGTCTGGCCGAGGTAGACGGTGCCGTGGCCGGGGAGCTGTTCGCCGATGACTGCCGAGATCAGCCCGGCGGTGAGCATCCCGTGGGCGATGCGCCCGTGGAAGATGGTGTCCTGCGCGTAGGCGTCGTCGAGATGCACCGGGTTATGGTCGGTCGAGACCTTGGCGAACATCTCGATGTCCTCGTCGGTGATCTGCTTGCGCAGATGCCGGCTCATGCCCATCTCGATGTCTTCGATGCAGATCGTCCCGCGGGGCTGGTTGTCCAACATGGCATCCTCGTTGATCGGCGGCGTCGCAACAAAATATCCGCGACATCCTCTTGTCGGGCAACTTTATTACTTCGCAGCCGCAGAAAATCAAGCCCTAAAAGGTTCAGCGCAGCTGTCCGATCGCATAGGTCGGGCTGAATTGTTCCTTGTCGAGATAGGCCTTCAGGGCATCGGGGTCGGGCTGGTGCGTCGTGCGCGTCTCCTCGGCGGCGAGGCCACCGGAAATGAAGAGCGAATCGATGTCCTCGCCGATGGCGCCGGCAATGTCGGTGTGGATGCCGTCGCCGATGGCGAGGATCCCGCCCTCGGACACGTTGCGGCCAAGTGCGGCAAGGCGGCGGCGGGCGAGGTCGTAGATCGGGGCGTGGGGTTTGCCGAAGTAGAGGCTCTCGCCGCCCATCTCGGTGTAGAGGCGGGCCAGCGCCCCGGCACACCACTCGCGCACGCCGCCGCGGTCGACGACGATGTCGGGGTTGGCGCAGAGCAGCTTGAGGCCCTTCTGCTTGGCCATGAGGAACTGCGGACGGTTCTCGGCCGGATCGGCCATCGGATCGAAGGGACCGAGGCAGACGATGCCCTCGGCCTCGTCGAGGGGCACGGAACGGACCTCGATCGGGTCGTCCAGTACCTTCGGGGGCTCGAAGAACTCAGCCTCCTGTCCGGTTTCGCCCATCACCCACACCTTGCTGCCGACCACGCCGCGGAACATGGCGACGCGCGCGCTGTCGCCCGAGGTGGCGATGGTGTCCCATGCGTCGTCGGTGACGCCGAAGCCGCGGATCTGGGCCGCGACGCTGGCGCGGGGGCGGGGCGAGTTGGTGACCAGCACCACGGCGCCGCCTTTCTCGCGGTAGGCGCGCAGGGCGGCGACCGCCTCGGGCAGCGCCTTGACCCCGTCATGGACGCAGCCCCAGAGGTCGACGAAGAGCGCCTCGTAGCGGTCTGAAATCTCGGCAAGCGAGGGGATGATCTGGGTCATGGTCAGGGGCCTCTTGAGGTGTGCGCTCCCGCCGCTTATGCCCGAGCGAGACGGGCTTGGCCATCCTTGCCGCCGTGCCCGGGGCAATCATATGCAGGAGTTACCGGCGCCATGGCCAAACCGATCCACTCGATGATCCGCGTGCTCGACGAAGCGCGTTCGCGGGCCTTCTACAAAGAGGTCTTCGGCATGGAGCTGAAGGACCGGTTCGATTTTGAAACCTTCACGCTGGTCTACCTTGCCGTGCCGGAGAGCTCCTTCGAGCTGGAGCTGACGATCAACAAGGGGCGGGATACGCCCTATGACCTTGGCGACGGTTATGGGCATCTTGCCTTCGCGGTGGACGATCTTGCGGCGGTGCACGCGGCGGCAAGGGCGGCGGGGCACGCCCCGCGCGACATCGTGGCCTTCCGGCCGGATGGCGAGACGCTGCTCGCCACCTTCTTCTTCGTCGCCGATCCGGACGGTTACCAGATCGAGGTGATCCAGTCGGCGGGCCGCTACCGCTGAGAGCTCAGTTCGCGACGGGCTCCCACGAGTAGATTCCGCCGTCGGCCATCAGCGACATGTGCAGCTGGCCGTCCTTGAGGATGTAGGAGCGGATGAAGCCGAGATCCTGCGCGATCTTCGAATCCATCGCACCTTCGCCGCAGAAGGCGCGGGTCATGGCGCCGGGGGTGAAGGCAAGGCTGCCGCTCTCGTCCCCGGTCGGCTCGCTTTCCCACCGGGAGTTCAGGCGGTTGCAGTCGAGCCTGGCCCGCAGGGTGCCGTCGGGTTCGAAGGACAGTTCGTAGTTCTCGATCCGGGGCGGGACGACGGTACCGATGGCATCGTCCGAGGACTGGAACTGCACGAGGCGCCAGGTGGTCCCGGCGAGCGGGGACTGGGGAGCGGTCATCTGCGGTGCCTTGGCCTCCTTGCACTGCCATTCGGTCTTGCCCGCGTCGGTCCAGGTCATCTCCTGTCCCTTGCCGCGCAGCGCGTGGCCTTCGCCGGCATAGGCGTAGCCCGAGCCGACGGGCTGGCCGGTCATGGTGACGGACTGCCCGGCGTAGTCGAGACGGGCCGCGCCATCCTGAAAGCCGACATGGACCTCGACGCCCTCGTTGCAGAGGAACCGGGCCTGTATCGCCTCGTCGGCGTGGAGCGGGGATGCGAGCAGGGGGGCGGCGAAAACGGCCAGATGGCGGAGTGAAATCATTGGGGTCTCCTTTATGGCGGCATCCTACCGGAAAGGCGGGGCAGGGTCATCAGCCAGCGGGGCGGGCGGGCGTGAGGCGCCGATGCCCGGACTGGAGGCAGGTTCGGCGGCGGGGTGGGGCAAGAACCGTTCAACATCTCGACAGGTGGGCCGGGAGCGGATAGCACGGCTGCATGAAGGATTGTCCGCATTGAAACGCTATCTGGTCGACACGGTGGGAACGATCCTGTTCTTCACCACGGTTGCGGCGCTGAGCGAGTTGTTCGTCGCGGGCATGGAACCACGGCAGGTGCTGATTGCGCGGCTGATCATGATCCCGGTGATGATGCTGACGGGCCGCCCCTACGGGGTCTGGCGCGACTGGGTGTTCACGGCCCTGCGTCCGCGGGGATGGCTTGCCGCGCTGGCCTGCGATATCGGGGCCTTCCTGACGTTCCAGGTGCCGGTCTACGTCGCGACCCTCGCCGTGGCGGGGGCCGGGGTGGCCGAGATCACCGCCGCCGTCGGGTCAGCGATCGTGTTCATGGTTCTGCTGAGCCGTCCCTTCGGGCTCTACCTTGACGTGCTGCGGCGTTGGGCGGGCACCTCGGCCGCCTGAGCCGACCGACCCCCGGCCGCTGTCAGGCGCTCTTTCTCATCGGCTGGGCGAAACTGCTTCTGATCAGCCACTTGGTGAGGTCGCGCGCCATGCCCGAGTGTCCGATCAGCGCGATACGGTCTGCCCCGATCTCGTATTCGAAGCTGGTGTGCCCCATCCACGCGGATGTGAGCGCGCGCAGTTCGCTCACCACGAAGAGATCGACGTTGTGGCCCGGGTCGATATAGCAGAGGTCGGTCTCGATCCCGGGTTTGACGATCAGCCAGTAGTTGGACTGGGTGCGGGGCTGTTCGTTCAGGGTGAACTGGATGACGCACTTGTCGATCGGGAGCGCCGAGCGGTTGATCTTGCGGCGGATGTTCCACATCAGCATCCGCGCATCGAGGCATTGCAGCGAGACCTGCGAGTCGATGTTGCGGTGGGCCCATTCGCCCAGTTGCCGCACGATGGGTTCCAGTTCGTCCGCCAGCGGGGTCGTCAGGTACTCGGGGTGTGCGCCGACACCGCCGTCGCGCCGTTCGATCAGGCCCTTGGTCTCCATGTCCTTGAGGCGTTTCGACAGCAGACCGGGCGACATGCCGGGCACGCCGCGCTGTATCTCGCTGAAGCGGGTCGAGCCGGTCCACATCTCGCAGAGCACGAGAAGCGTCCACCTGGGTTCCAGAAGATCCGCGGCCATCGCGACGGGGCAGAAACGTGGGTAGGGCGTTTGCGTCATGGGGCACCTCCGCGAAAAGTGTCTCATGACGCCGGGTAAAGACCTAGTACAAAAACTGTAGCGGGTTTCCTACTGTTTGCGTAGTGGAGCGCCGCCGTGCCTCTGCGGCAATGTGGTCTCATTCCATACGAGAGAGGAGAGGCAACATGCCACTGGTGGATATCGAAGTGATCGAAGGCGTTTTTGATCAGGCCCAGAAGGCCGCGATGATCGAGAAGGTCACCAATGCAATGGTCGAAGTCGAAGGCGAGGCCATGCGCGGCGTGACCTGGGTGCGCGTCAAGGAAGTGCGCAGCGGTCAGTGGGGCATTGGCGGCAGCACGCCAAGCGCCGCAGACATCCGCGCGATGGGCAAGAGCTAGGCCCCAAGACACGGTATGAACGAGACAGGGCGCCCTTAGGGGCGCCCTTTGTTTTGGGGGGTGCTCATTAGAGCGACGCGGGTTCGAAGTGCAGTGTTGGATAAGAGCCCGTCATTTCATGATTTCTGCAACGTGGCCAATGCCGGCTCTGGGGATGCTCGATTTGACCTTAGAGCGTATTGACCGACGAGTACGCTAAGGAGCACGATCATCATTCCTATAGATTGAGTAGTGCTCAATGTTTCATTCAGGAAAAACCACCCGAGCAATGCCGCGCTCATAGGGCTTAGCAAGCCCAGAACCGAAGCCGCAGTTGGCTGTATGATTTGGATGCCGCGCAGCCAGATAATGTAGGTCAATGCGGCACCGATCAATCCCAGGTATGCGAGACCCAGAACATTCGTTGCATTGATGGTTGACCAATCGGTAGGTGCAAAATGTACAAAGGGTGCCAAGAGCAAACCACCTGCTGTCAGTTGCCAGCTCGTAAAAGTAAGAGCGGTGACTGGCGGCTGCCATTTTCTGCTCAATACAGTGCCGAAGGCCATCGACGCCGATCCGGCCATCCCAGCAGCAACTCCCCACATATCCAGCTTTGCTTCGGGCGTTAGAACGAGGAGTGCTACACCAAGAACGCCAGCCGCGACTGTAAGGAGTGACAGCACTTTGATTGGTGATCCAAGCAGGAAACGCGATGCGAAGATGACCACGAACGGTTGCAATGCCCCCATCACGGCTGCGACGCCTCCTGGCAAGCGATAGGCGGAAAAGAAGAGTAGTGACCAGAATATTGCGAAATTGAGTGCGCCCAAAACGAACATTTTCCAGATCCAGTGACCATGAGGAACTTGGCGAACCAGACACAACAGAAGCAGGCCAGCTGGCAGAGCGCGAAGTACAGAAATGGTCAACGGATCAAGGTTTGGCAGGAACTGTGTCGTGACGATGTAGCTGCTACCCCACACTAGTGGGGCCAACGCCGTTATTGCGAAATCAGAGGGGCGGGACATGGGGCTCTCCATCTTATCTTGACGTAGAGATAAATGCATTTAGCTTGACGTCAAGATAAAATGATCCCAGTGTTGGGGCATGTTCGATATTGAAGACATCAGAGCGCAGTGGGCCAAACAGCGGCCTGACATTGACACCGGGCCAATGGGCATAATTGGCAGGGTGGTCAGATTGTCAGCTCTATATAACGAAGAGATGAGCAAGACCTTTGCAGAGCATGGCCTGAGCGCGGCAAGTTTCGATGTGTTGGCCACGCTCTTGAGATCGGGGCCGCCTCATGCACTATCGCCGAACCAACTGCTTACGACGATGATGGTAACGTCAGGCACCATGACGAACCGCATCGATCAGCTCGAAAAGGAAGGTTTCGTGGCGCGCATCCCGAACCCTGAGGACAAGCGCAGCGTCCATGTACAACTCACAGAGAGCGGGATCAGGAAAATTGATGCCGCAGTGACGGATCACGTCGTCGTTCAGAAACGACTGGTCGAAGGGCTGTCCGATTTAGATCAGTCTGATTTGAACCGCGTACTGGACAAATGCCTTTCATCCCTTGGAGATAGGTAGAGAGCAGAGCGTCATCGCGTATCATCGAGAGACAGCCCTGTCCGCTTAACTTTCGCCCATCCGGGCAACACCCGAAGACCTCTTCGGCGGCTGTCGTTCGACATGGCGGCATACCCACAAGGCCATGAGCGCCAGGCAGCACGCCCAAAAGCAAAGGGCGCCCCGGGGGGCGCCCTTTTCGTCGCGGTGTTCCCGGTCTCAGACCTTGAGGTTCGGGATGATCTGTTTCTTGCGGCTCATGATGCCCGGCAGGACGACGGTGTCGCCGGTCGGCTTGGCGTCGAAGCTCTTTTCGGCCACGGATTTCACCAGCTCGTTCGGGACCAGCAGGGTGGCTTCCTCGTTCAGGATGTCGACCACGAAGAGCAGGACCTGGTCGGCGCCGTCTTCCTCGGCGACGCCGGGCATGGCGGCCATCAGGGCGTCCTTGCGGTCCAGCACCATCTTGGGCGAGGTGGTTTCGAGCACGGAGACACGGAACTGCTTGCCGCCGACTTCGTATTCCTTGGAGTCCATGCGGAGGAGTTCGGCTTCGGAGAAGGCGGAGACGTCGGACTTGGCGGCGAACATCTCGGCGGCGAAGTCGGAGATGGTGATGCCGAGGTCGGCGGCCAGCTTCTCGGCCACGGCCTTGTCGTGGTCGGTGGTGGTGGGCGAGCGGAATTCCAGCGTGTCGGAGAGGATGCAGGTCAGCATCGCGCCCTTCACCTGCTCGGGCATCTTCGCGAGGTCGTCACCGATCAGGTCGTGCATGATGGTGGCGGTGCAGGCCAGCGGGCGCACGGTGATGTCGATCGGGCCCTTGGTTTCCAGGCCGCCGACCAGCTTGTGGTGGTCGATGATGGCGAGGATGTCGGCGCTGTTGATGTCGGCGGGCAGCTCGGCGGGGTTGTTGGTGTCGACGATCACGACGGGCGCGTCTGCGGCGACCGAGGTGATGATCTCCGGCTTGTCGAGGCCCCAGCGGGTCAGCATGAATGCGGCTTCGGTGTTGGGCTCGCCCAGCAGGACGGGCTTGGCCGGGGTGCCCTTCACTTCGTTCAGGTACCAGGCCCAGATGATCGGGGAGCCGGTGCTGTCGGTGTCGGGGGATTTGTGGCCAAAGACTTGGATGGTCATGGGGAGAGTGTCCTCGGATGCTCGGATTTGGATTTCGCGCGCCTTATAGGGGGACGGCGCGAAGATGTCACGAGGCCATGCGCCGCAGCGCGGCAAGGCGCCCGGCCCTCGGGAGGGCGGGGTTCAGAACGCGGCGCGTTCGAGGGTGTAGCCCTGCTGTTCGAGAAGGTGGAGCAAGCCGTCCTTGCCGGAGAGATGGGCGGCGCCCACGGCGATGACGAGGCGGTCGCCGGGCTGGCGCAGGATGACGGGCATCCAGTTGTGGTTCCGGTCGGACAGGGCGCGCTTGTTGAACTTGGCGGAGACCGCGTCATGCTCGGCGGTGTCGGGTGCGCTCCGCCGGGTGGAGGCTTCTATCGTCAGCACGGTGCGGGCCACGTCCTCGTCGAGGTAACCGGTGAGAAGGGTATGGAACTGGTTCTCGGCATCGCTGAGCTGCGGCAGCATCTTTTCCAGCAGCGCGGCCTGCTCCTCCAGCGGATCCTGTTCGAAGATGCCGAAGGAGTCCGCGACGGTTTCCAGCGAGATCTGCGGCACGTTGTGGTGGCTGGCGATCTGCATCAGGCGCTTGTCGAGACCCTTTTCGAGGTCGGGGCCCTTTTCGAAGCAGCCCGGCAGCGCCAGCGCGCCCAGCAGCATGACGGGCCGCGACTTGGCGAGGACGAAGGCGGGAATGCCGCGCTCGCGTCCGAGGGCGCTGAGCTGGTCCCAGCCGTCCTCGGTCATCAGGTCGGGGAGGGTGGGGCCCTCGACGATGAGGACGGCGGAGAGGTCGGTTGCCAGCGATTTCTGGAAGTCCGCCGTATCCTGCGCGTTGACCTCGAAGAGGATCGCGTCGGCCGTGGCGACCACGGGTTCCAGCCGCTCGGCGATGGCCTCGAACTGGGGCGCGTTGAAGTGGTAGGTGCCGATCAGGTCGATGCGCTGGTTGCCACGCGTTGCGACCCAGTGGTTGCCCTCGGCATAGGGGGTGGCGGCCAGTTTCTCGTCGATCCGGGCCTGTTCGGCTTGGGTCAGGGTGGTGCGGAGGTCGGTTCCGTCGCAGTCTGCCTGCGCCGCGACCGGTGCCTGAACAGAGGCGACGGTGACGGCCACCATCAGAAGTTTGCGCAGCATCCCGTGCCTCCCATTCCCGTTTCCTCCCGAGTACTGAAAGCGAAACGGGGCGATTTCAAGTCGTGGGCGTGACGGGGGGCAGGGCAGGTATCGTTCCCCGCTTGGAGCGGCGCGGGGCGGCTGATATGCGAAGGGCATGGCAAAACTCTCGGAATCCTCGCTCTACGCTCCGGTCAAGGCCCTGCTTGAACGGCAGGGGTACACGGTGAAGGGCGAGGTTGGCGCGGTCGACGTGATGGCGCGGCGTGGCGAGGATGCGCCGGTGATCGTGGAGCTGAAGCTGGGGTTCTCGTTGAGCCTCTATCATCAGGCGGTCGAGCGGCTGGGCGTGACCGACCATGTCTATATCGCGGTGCCGCGCCCGGGCGGGCGGACGGCGCGGCGGGCGATGAAGGACAATACTGCCCTGTGCCGGCGCCTGGGCCTCGGGCTGATCACCGTGCGCGAGGACGGGCTGGCCGAGGTGATCTGCGACCCGGGCCCCTATCTGCCGCGCAAGTCCAAGGTGAAGAGCGCGCGCCTGCTGCGCGCCTTTGATCGGCTGCGCGGGGATCCGAACGACGGGGGCGCGACGCGGCACGGGATCGTCACCGGGTATCGGCAGGACGCCATCGCCTGCGCGACCTACCTTGCAGAGTACGGGCCGAGCCGGGGTGCCTCGGTGGCGGGGGATACCGGGGTAAAGGCCGCCACACGGATCATGGCGGACAACCATTACGGCTGGTTCGAAAGGGTTCAGCGCGGCATCTACGGGCTGACCGAGCAGGGCCAGAAGGGGCTGGCGGACTGGGCGGATGCCCTGCCGGAGGCGAGCGAGGGCTAGATCGGGGTCTGCTGGTGCTGGATCATCTGCCAGCCGTGCGCCGTCTGCCGCCATGTCGAGGTGCAGAGCGCGTGGTAGGGCGGGCGGCCGTCGCGATAGCCGGTGGCGGTATAGCCGAGCACGATGGTGCCGTCGGTCTCTGCCTTGAAGCGGCCCTTCATCAGCACGTTTTCCCAGCGCACCGAGTCCTCGATCGCGGCGGCGATGGCGGCGCTCTGCAGCAGTCCTTCGCCGGGAAAGGCCATGAGGCAGGTCGGGGCGATCCGATCCTTCATCATGTCGGCGGTGCCGGTCCAGAGCTGTTCTTCGGCGGTCCAGATGTCGTCCTGCGTGGTCATGGTGGCTCCTTTCGGCCGGGAATTTTCGGCCCGTGCGAGACAAGGCGGCGGTCGTGCCCTATCTGTCCTTGGGCGGCGCGGCCGCCGGGATTTGATAGGTTAATGAAGAGGAAACGATGCGAGGCCCAATCTTGTTCCTGACCCTTCTGGCGGTGTCCTCCTGCGGGATGCTGTCGGGCAAGCCGTCGATTCCGGAGGCCCTGCAGGGCCGCTGGGGCATCAACGAAGCCGATTGCGAGCCGGGCCGGTCCGATGCCAAGGGCCTGATGGAAGTGGGGGAGGAAGCCCTTACCTTCTACGAATCGCGGGCGGTTCTGAGCGAGGCGGCGCTGCGTTCGGACAGCATGATCGAGGGCGCCTTCGCCTTTACGGGCGAGGGCATGAGCTGGAGCAAGGTCATGCGGCTGCGGGTCAGCGATGGCGGAAACCGGCTGATCCGCGACGACATGACCGGCGACGAGGCGCCTATGACCTTGATTTACGGGCGCTGCGGGCGGACATGAGGGACGCGGCCCGGACGGGGCGTGGGGCAGGGCGCGGATTGCGTCGAAAGCGGTGCATTCGCCCCAGGTTTTTTTGCCCGTCCTCCTGTTGACAGCCGCGTGAGCTGTCCCTAGCTATGCGCCGTTAGCACTCGACCATGGTGAGTGCTAATGGTTGCCTCAGGAGAGGGACCGGGAGAAACAAACTTTGAGCCTCAAGGAGCTGCAAAGATGGCATTCAAACCACTTCATGACCGTGTGCTGGTTCGCCGCGTGCAAAGCGAAGAGAAAACCGCTGGCGGGCTGATCATCCCCGATAGCGCGAAGGAAAAGCCCAGCGAGGGTGAAGTTGTTGCCTGCGGCGAAGGTGCACGCAAGGACAACGGCGAACTGATCGCGATGGCCGTCAAGGCTGGCGACCGCATCCTGTTCGGCAAGTGGTCGGGCACCGAAGTCACCGTTGCCGGTGAAGAGCTGCTGATCATGAAAGAGAGCGATATTCTGGGCATCATCACGGACGACGCCGCTGCGAAAGCAGCCTGAGCGCGCCCCTGATCCCCAAGACATCGCACATCAGATTTTAGGAGAGAGAAATGGCTGCTAAGGACGTCAAGTTCAACACCGATGCCCGCAACCGTATGCTGAAGGGTGTCAACATCCTCGCAGACGCCGTGAAAGTGACCCTGGGCCCGAAAGGCCGCAACGTGGTCCTCGACAAGTCCTTCGGCGCACCGCGCATCACCAAGGACGGTGTTTCGGTCGCCAAGGAAATCGAACTGGAAGACAAGTTCGAGAACATGGGCGCGCAGATGGTGAAGGAAGTCGCTTCCCGCACCAACGACGAAGCCGGTGACGGTACCACCACCGCAACCGTGCTGGCGCAAGCCATCGTCAAGGAAGGCATGAAGTCGGTCGCAGCGGGCATGAACCCGATGGACCTGAAGCGCGGCATCGACATGGCAACCGCCAAGGTCGTTGAAGCGATCAAAGCTGCCGCACGTGACGTGTCGGACAGCTCGGAAGTTGCTCAGGTCGGCACCATCTCGGCCAACGGCGAAGCTGAAATCGGCCAGCAGATTGCTGACGCGATGCAGAAAGTCGGCAACGAAGGCGTGATCACCGTCGAAGAGAACAAAGGTCTGGAAACCGAGACCGATGTCGTCGAAGGCATGCAGTTCGACCGCGGCTACCTGTCGCCCTACTTCGTGACCAACGCCGACAAGATGATCGCAGACCTCGAAGACTGCATGATCCTGCTGCACGAGAAGAAGCTCTCCTCGCTCCAGCCGATGGTTCCGCTGCTCGAGTCGGTCATCCAGTCGCAGAAGCCGCTGCTGATCATCGCGGAAGACGTCGAAGGCGAAGCGCTGGCGACCCTCGTGGTCAACAAGCTGCGCGGCGGCCTGAAAATCGCAGCCGTCAAGGCACCGGGCTTCGGCGACCGCCGCAAGGCCATGCTGCAGGACATCGCGATCCTGACCGGCGGCCAGGTGATCTCGGAAGACCTCGGCATGAAGCTCGAGAACGTCACCGTGGACATGCTGGGTTCGGCCAAGAAAGTCTCCATCACCAAGGACGAGACCACCATCGTCGACGGCGCTGGCGAAAAGGCCGAGATCGAAGCACGTGTTGCCCAGATCCGCACCCAGATCGAAGAAACCACCTCGGACTACGACCGTGAGAAGCTGCAAGAGCGCGTTGCCAAACTGGCAGGCGGTGTTGCTGTCATCCGCGTCGGCGGCATGACCGAAGTCGAAGTGAAAGAGCGCAAGGACCGCGTCGATGACGCTCTGAACGCAACCCGCGCTGCCGTTCAAGAAGGCATCGTGGTCGGCGGCGGCGTCGCCCTGGTTCAGGCAGCGAAATCGCTCGACGGCCTGTCCGGTGCCAACAACGACCAGAACGTCGGTATCTCGATCGTGCGCAAGGCTCTGGAAGCCCCGCTGCGCCAGATCGCAGAGAACGCCGGTGTTGACGGTTCGGTTGTGGCCGGCAAGGTCCGCGAAAGCGACGACAAGTCGTTCGGCTTCAACGCTCAGACCGAAGAATATGGCGACATGTTCAAGTTCGGCGTCATCGACCCGGCCAAGGTTGTGCGTACCGCACTGCAGGACGCCGCTTCGATCGCCGGTCTGCTGATCACCACCGAAGCCATGGTCGCTGACAAGCCGGCCAAGGAAGGTGCTGGCGGCGGCATGCCCGACATGGGCGGCATGGGCGGCATGGGCGGCATGATGTAATCAGCCGCTGTTGCTCACGCGACAGTATCGGGGGCGTCCTTCGGGGCGCCCCTTTTCCGTTCCGGCGGCTTCTGCGAGAAGGGGCCGGAGATTCGACGGGTAGCTGCCTCCCGCGAGTCGGGACTTTCTTTCATCGTGTAAGCCGTGTCGTCCGGATGTCCGGGCGCACGGGTGTCGTGGATGTTCGGAGCAGAGGCAGAACATGCAAAACAACTGGATACGAGTGCCGGGCGCGGCCCTGTTGCTGTGCCTGAGCGGGCAGGCGGGACATGCGGGCCTGTGCGATTACAAGCCCTCGGTGCTGATCGGCAAGGCCGGTACGGTGGCGGCGGAGGCCGGGCGCACGGCGCTCGGGGTCTACAGCCTGATGTATAACTCTCCCGAGCTGGTGGCGCTCGGGACCAGCGCGGCGGGCGTGTCGGCCAGCAGCGCTACGGCCAGTGCGAACGCGGCGCTGAGCTCGGCCGGGACGGCGGCGGCGGCTCCGGCCGCGGTGACGGCGGGCGCGGTGGCGCTAGCGGCAGGTGTCGCCGTGGAGGGGATTTGCTACTTCCGGGTCGACAAGGTGACGGACCCCTACGAGGTGCGCCGCATTCTCGAGGCCATCGCGGCGGTCGATCCGGCGATGTCCATCGTCTCGACCGACAAGGGCGACAGCCTGTCTCTTGAGGTCAAGGGCGAGCAGAAGCTGTTCCTGATGCGCAAGCTCTACATCGCGGATGGCAAGCTGCGCTATCGCGACTGGGGGCCGAACCGCAACCTCGGGCAGGTGCTGCTGTCGGCGCCCCCGGCTCAGGCGGAAACCGTCGAGGTCGCGGTGCCGCTGGCCGAACCTGCGGCAGAGTTGCCGGTCGAGGCGGAGGCGGCGCCCGTGGTGGAAGAGACGCCGGCCACCGAGCCTGAGGCCCCGGTGGAGGAATAGGGCCGGGAGCCGGTCAGGCGGGAACGGGCGCGGCCCTTGCGCCGTCATGGGCGCTGCCGGTGCCGTGCCCGCGCTTGACCGCGTGGACGACGAGGCCCCAGATCGGGGCGCCACGGTCCTGCCGCAGCACGGCGCGGCCGATGCGCGCCTCGAACCCCGCGAGGTCGAGCAGCGCCGCGAGGTGCCGTTCGGAATGGGCATAACGGCGGCTTTCGCGCAGGACATAGGCCTCGTCGCCGTCGTGGGATTCGACGGTGAAGGCAAAGCGGCCCTCCGGACGCAGGGCCATCGCGACCCAGCCCACGATCTGTTCCAGCGAGCCGAGATAGGCAAAGACGTCGGCGGCGGTCACGAGGTCCCATGCGGCGTCTTCGGGGGCGAGGGCGGAGAGGTCGCGCTTGTCCAGCCGGTCGTAGAGCGCCTTGCCCTCGGCCTCGCGCAGCATCTCGGCGGAGATGTCCCAGCCTTCCAGCCAGTCGGATCCTGCGCGCAACTCCTGCCCCATCAGGCCGGTGCCGCAGCCGAGGTCCAGCACGCGGCCCTGCGGCCCGGTGAGCGCTGCGGCCAGCAGTTGCGGGGCGCGGTAGTCGAGCCGGTCGACCAGCGCGGTGTCGAACTCGGCGGCGTATTGATCGAACAGCAGCTCGACGAAGGCCGAGGGCATGACGTCGGCCAGAGAGCGATCGCGCAGCAGGTCGAGGCGGAGGCTGGCGCCCAGCCGGTCGGAGGGGTCGGCGGCCATCGCCGCCTCGAAGGCGCGCTCGGCACCGTCCAACCCGGCCTCGGCCCGGATTTCGCCCAGCCGGAACCAGCCCGCGGCCCAGCCGGGGACAAGCTCCAGCGCCTGTGCGTAGAGATCGGAGGCTGCGGCGGGGTCTTGGGGGAGCATGGCCTCGGCGTAATCGGCGCGGCGGTCGGCGATCAGGTCGCCGGACGACATGGAAACGGGAATCATTGCATTTCAGGAACAGGAACGGGCCGAGATGCCCGCAAGCGCCATTTACGCGCGCCGTTAATCCGGTCAAGAGGGTGGGAGGGCGCAGGCCGTGAATTCCCTTGCGTCGTTGTTCCAGCCGCCACCGCGGCGCCGTGTTAGGATGCGGAAAAGAGGAGAGACCCCGGTGTTCGGTTTTCCAGATCTCAGTCGTGACATGAAGCACGGGGAAGAGCCCGGGGTGGACGCCCTGCTGCGCAGCGCCTTTGGCGGGCCGGACGAGGCCGAACTGGTGATGGCCCTGCGCGAGAGCGGCGACATGGTGGGCGAGATGATCACCCCGGCGGGTGACGAGATCATCGCCTATGCCGGGCTGTCGCGCATGGTGCAGCCGGGCAACTGGCTCTGCCTTGCGCCGGTCGCCGTCGCGCCGGACTGGCAGGGGCGGAAGATCGGCAAGCGGCTGGTCGGGATGATCACCGAATGGGCGCGGATCAGCGGCACCACCGTCGTGGTGCTGGGGCAGGTCGGGTTCTACGAGAAGGCGGGGTTCTCGCTGGAGCGGGCGCGCAAGCTGACGTCGCCCTATCCGGTCGATCACACGCTGCTGGCGGGGGCGGGCGAGGGTGTGCCCGAGACGACCCTGATCTATCCCAAAGCCTTCGGCTGAAGGTGCGCCACATGTGCGGGACTTTCCGTAAGCGCCCGGTGAGCCTATAGGAATCGCCATGCGCTTTGCTTTCCTGATCGCCCTGACGATGGTCTTCTTTGCTGCCAACTCGGTGCTGAACCGAATGGCGGTGGACGGGGGGCATGTCGATCCGGGTGCTTTTGCAGTGATCCGGGTGCTGGCGGGGGCGCTGACGCTGGTGGCGCTGGCCCGCCTCCAGCAGCGGCCGCTGCGCTGGACGGGCCGGGCGCGCGCGGTGGGGGCGGTCTCGCTCGCGCTCTACATGGGGGGCTTCTCGCTCGGATACCTGACGCTGCCCGCAGGGCTGGGGGCGCTGATCCTCTTCGGGGCGGTTCAGATCACCATCTTTGTCGTTTCCGCGCTGCGTGGCGCGGGGCCAAGCCTGCGGCAGGTTCTTGGCGCGGTGATCGCCTTTGGCGGGCTGGTCGTGGTGCTGAACCCGGCGGGCGCGACGGGTGCCGATCCCGTGGGGGCGGCGCTGATGGTCCTCGCCGGGATCGGGTGGGGGGCCTATACCCTTGCCGGTCGGGGCGAGCCGGATGCGCTGGCCGGGACGGCTGCCAACTTCTGCCTCGCGTTGCCGCTGACCCTGCTGGTGCCGGTCGTCTCGGGGCAGCCGCTGGTCGTGTCCGGGCCGGGCCTTGGGCTTGCGATCCTGTCGGGGGCGGTGACCTCGGGGATCGGTTATGCGATGTGGTATTCCATCGTGCCGAAGCTTTCGCCCTCGACCTCGGCCGTGCTGATGCTGAGCGTGCCGGTCATCGCGGTGGCCGGTGGCGTGCTGATCCTGGGCGAGGCGGTGGGGCTGCGGTTCCTTGTCGGGGCGGTTCTGGTGCTGGGCGGGATCGCGCTGTCGCTGCGGCGCGGCTGAGGCATCTTTTGCAGCGTCTCGTTTCCGCGTAAGGCTGGGCCATGATCCGGCTGTTCCTGTTCCTTCTGTTGCTCGCGCCCACCGCCGCCTCGGCGGACTGTGTCGTGCTGTTGCACGGGCTGGCGCGCAGCGATCTGTCGATGACGCTGCTGCAGGAGGTGCTGACCCGGCGCGGCTATGCGGTGGTGAACCCGGACTACGCCTCGACCGAGGTGCCGATCGGCGAGATGGCCGAGGCGACGGTCCCCGCCGCGATGGCCGAGTGCCCGGAGGGGACGGTGCATTTCGTGACCCATTCGCTGGGCGGGATCCTCGTGCGTCGTGCTTTCCTAGAGGGCGCGCCGGAGCGGCTGGGGCGGGTGGTAATGATGGGGCCGCCGAACCGGGGCAGCCAACTGGCCGAGTCGCTCGACGACTGGGAGGTCTTCGGGCTGATGATGGGCCCCGCCGGACGTCAGCTGGGGACCGGACCGGCGAGCGTGCCGCTGAGCCTGCCGGGGGTCGACTACCCGGTTGGCGTGATCGCGGGGAACCGCACGCTGAACCCGGTGTTCTCGGCGATGATCGATGGGCCGGACGATGGCAAGGTGGGCGTCGAGGAGACCGAACTGGAGGGCATGGCCGAGCGGATCGTGCTGCCGGTCACCCATACCTTCATGATGAACAACCCGGTGGCGATTGCCGAGGCGATCCGGTTCCTTGAACAGGGGGCCTTTGCCGGTGACATCACTTGGGCGCAGGCGGTGGCCGAACTTGCGGGCGTGGATTGCAGCGCCCTGCCGGGGTGCGAGGAAAACCTGGGAGAAGACAGCCGATGACGGGGCTGGAGCTGACGTTCACCGGGGCGGAGGTGCTCTGCCCCGGCGAGGGGTTGTGCGCGAGGACGCTGTCCATCGGGGAGGGGCGCATTCTGCCGAACCCGGCGGGGCGGGCCGTGGAATTGAGCGGCTACATGATACTGCCGGGGATCGTGGATCTGCACGGCGATGCCTTTGAGCGGCACCTTGCGCCGCGGCGGGGCGCGATGCCGGACATGGCGGAGGGCGTGATCGCGACCGAGGCGGAACTGGCGGCGAACGGGATCACCACGGGTGTGCTGGCGCAGTTCTACAGCTGGGAGGGCGGCGTGCGCGGCCCCGACTACGCGGCGCAGGTCTTTGCGGCGATCCGCGAGGCGCAGCCGCAGGTGGTGACCGACCTGCGCGCGCAACTGCGGTTCGAGACGCATATGCTCGACGATTACGAGGCGCTGCCGCAAAAGATCGCGGACTGGGGCGTGTCCTACCTCGTGTTCAACGACCACCTGCCGCACGACCGGCTGGCGGCGGGCAAGGTGCCCGCGCGGCTGACCGGGCAGGCGCTGAAGGCGGGGCGGAACCCGGAGGTGCATCTTGCCATGTTGCAGGACATGCACGCGCGCTCGGCTGAAGTGCCTGCCGCCATCGACCGGCTGATCGGGCGGCTGGCGGGGCAGGGTATCCGGTTCGGCAGCCATGACGACCATACCGCCGAGGACCGCGCCACGTGGCGGGCGCGGGGCGCGACCATCGCGGAGTTCCCGGAGACCCACGCGGCGGCGCTGGCGGCGCACGAGGCGGGGGACGGGGTGATCTTTGGTGCGCCGAATGCCGCGCGGGGCAATTCGCACAAGGGCAACGTGAGCGCGGCCGAGATGGTGGCCGAGGGGCTGTGCGATGCGCTGGCCTCGGACTATCACTACCCCTCGCTGCGGCGCGCGGTGCTGAAGCTGGTGCGCGAGGGCGTCTGCGACCTTGCGCGCGGCTGGGCGCTGCTGTCGGAGGGGCCTGCGCGGCTGCTGGGGCTGGAGGACCGGGGGCGGTTGGCACCGGGGCTGCGCGCCGACCTCGTGATCCTCGATGCCGCGACGGGGCGCGTGGCCGCGACCCTTGCGGGCGGGCGGATCAGCTACATGAGCGGGGAGGTGGCGGCGCGGTTCATCTGAACCGCGCGGCTGTCAGCTTGCGGGGCCGAGGATGCGGTTGACGTGGCCCATCTTGCGGCCTGCCTTGACGTCGGCCTTGCCGTAGAGATGCAGGGCGGTGTTCGGCTGTTTCGCCAGTGCTTCGGTCTGCAGCACGTCGTCGCCGATCAGGTTCAGCATCTCGACATCGAGGTGGCGCTTGCCGTCGCCGAGCGGCCAGCCGGCCACGGCGCGGATGTGCTGCTCGAACTGGTCGACGGTGCAGCCGTTCTGGGTCCAGTGGCCGGAGTTGTGAACGCGGGGCGCGATCTCGTTCACCACGAGGCCGTTCGGCGTTACGAAAAGCTCGACCCCCAGCACGCCGATGTAATCGAGCGCGTTCAGGATCCGGCCCGCCAGCAGGATGGCGTCGGTGCGCAGCGCGGCGGGGATGTTGGCGGGTACGCGGGTGGTGTGCAGGATGCCGTCCTTGTGGACGTTCTCGCCGGGATCGAAACAGGCAACCTCGCCCGAGGGACCGCGCGCGGCAATCACCGAGATCTCGCAGGAGAAGTCGACGAAACCTTCGAGGATGGCGGGGGCGCCCTTCATCTCGGCCAAGGCGCTGGCGGTGTCGGCGGGGGACTTGAGGCGCACCTGGCCCTTGCCGTCATAGCCGAAGCGGCGGGATTTCAGGATCGCGGGTGTGCCGATTTTCTCGATTGCCGCTTCCAGGCTCGTGAGGTCGGTGATGTCGGCGAAGGGCGCGGTTTTCAGGCCGAGGTCCTGCAGGAAGGTCTTTTCCGTCAGCCGGTCCTGGCTGACCCGCAGCGCCTCGCGGCTGGGGCGTATGGCGCAGTGCGACTCGATGAGGTCAAGCGCGGCGGTGGGGACGTTCTCGAACTCGTAGGTCACCACGTCGACCGACTTGGCAAAGGCGGTCAGCGCGGCCTCATCCTCGTAGGGCGCGGTTGTCACCGTTGCGGCCACGTGCCCGGCGGGCGGGTTGGCGCCCGGTTCGTAGATGTGGCACTGGAACCCGAGGCGGGAGGCCGCAACCGAAAGCATCCGGCCCAGCTGGCCGCCGCCGAGAATGCCGATGGTGGCGCCGGTGGCGAGGGGCTCAGTCATCCGTCGGCTCCTCGGGGATCGAGGCGGAGAGGTCATTGCGCCACTTGTCGAGGCGGGCGGCGATCTCCTCGTCCGAGGTGGCGAGGATACCGGCGGCCATGAGGCCCGCGTTGGCGGCCCCGGCGGCGCCGATGGCCATCGTGGCGACAGGGAAGCCGCGCGGCATCTGCAGGATGGAATAGAGCGAGTCGACGCCCGAAAGGGCGCGGGTCTGGACCGGCACGCCGACGACTGGCACGCGGGTTTTCGACGCCATCATGCCGGGCAGGTGCGCGGCACCGCCGGCGCCTGCGATGATCACCTTGAGGCCGCGCGACACGGCGCTCTTGCCGTAGTCCCACAGGCGGTCCGGGGTGCGGTGGGCCGAGACGATCTTCTTCTCGTAGGGAATGCCCAGTTCGTCGAGTATGGCGGCGGCCTCTTTCATCGTGGCCCAGTCAGACTGGCTGCCCATGATGATGCCGACTTGGATATCCTGCATGTCCTGCCCCCGTTTCGGAAGAAGCGGCACTATAGCCAAACGAGGGTGGGTGGCAATGTCGGTTTTCGGCCTGTCCGGCAGGGGCTCAGGACTCGTCCTCGTCGCCGGTCGGAGTGGCGCGCAGGGCGTCGGCCTTGCGCTGCAACTGGCTGGCCCGGTAGCTGAGGCCGTCGGCGATCTTTTCGGCCTCTTCGGCGGGATCGCCCTGCGGCGCATAGCTCCCGTCGAGGGGGATCAGCCGGGGGTAGGGCGCCCGTTCGAGTTCGGGGCGGACGCTGTCGCCCAGTTCCGGCACGTCGACGCAGCCTGCCAGCAGGGGCAGCAGGGCCAGGGCGAGGCGGACGGAACGGGCGGTCGACATAACGCGGAAACCTGTGATGATACGGGTTCAGTCTTGCCCTCTTGCCGCGCCGGGCGCAAGCGGGGCTTCTATCTGAACACTTGTTCATATAGCCTGCGGGCATGGCACGTACACAGGGTTCAAGCTCCGACGTCACCGGCCCGCGCATCCGCGACGCGGCCCTGCAGCTGTTTGCGCGGCATGGCTATGCCGCCGTTTCGATGCGGCAGATTGCTGCCGAGGTCGGCGTGCAGGTCGGCGCGCTCTACAACTACACCTCGGACAAGCAGAGCCTGCTGTTCAACCTGATGGAAACCCACCTGGCCGAGTTGATCGATGCTCGGGGAGAGCGGCCCTGGCCGGAGGGGGCGCTGGCGCGGTTGGAAGATTTCGTCCGCTTCCACATCCGGTTTCACCTCGAGCGGCTGGACGCGGTGTTCATCGCCTACATGGAGCTGCGCAACCTGACGCCGGAGAACTTTGCGGCCGTCGAGGCGCTGCGCCGCCGCTACGAGGACGTGCTTGAGACTATCCTGCGGGATGGGGTGGCGGAGGGGGTGTTCGACGTGCCGGACCCCAAGATCGCGACGCTGGCGGTGATTGCCATGCTGAACGGTGTGAACACCTGGTACCGCAGCGGCGGGCGCCTGTCGCTGGACGAGGTCGAAACCATCTATCTGGACATGGCCCGCCGGGCGGTGTTGGCGCGCGCGCCGGTGTGACCCGGCGCGCTTAACTCAGTGCGCGGGCTTGATGAAGGTGCCGTTGCGGAGTTCCTTCATGGCCTGCATCAGCTCTTCGCGGGTGTTCATCACGATGGGGCCGTGCCAGGCCACCGGCTCGGCAATCGGCGCGCCGGAGATCAGCAGGAAGCGCACGCCCTTGTCGCCTGCCTGCACGGTGATCTCGTCGCCGGTGCCGAAGCGGATCAGGGTGCGGTCGCCCGAGAGGTCTCGGATGTTGACCTCTTCGCCCGCCACTTCCTTTTCCAGCAGAACGCCGGTCGGGGCGGAGGCATCGGCAAAGGCGGCGCTGCCCTCGAAGACATAGGCGAAGGCGCGGCGGTAGGTGTCGATCCGGAAGGTCTTCTTCACTCCCGCCGGGATCGAGATGTCGAGGTACTGCGGATCGGCGGCGATGCCGTCGACCGGGCCGGTCTTGCCCCAGAAGGTGCCGACCACCACCCGGACGCGGGTGCCGTCATCGTCGATGACCTCGGGGATCTCTCCGGCCGTAACGTCCTGATAGCGCGGCGCGGTCATCTTCTGGGCCGAGGGCAGGTTGCCCCAGAGCTGGAAGCCGTGCATCTGGCCGCGGGCGTTCCCCTTGGGCATTTCCTGGTGCATGATGCCGGACCCGGCGGTCATCCACTGGACGTCCCCGGCGCCGAGGGTGCCGGTGTTGCCCAGCGAGTCGCCGTGTTCGACGGTGCCGGAGAGAACGTAGGTGATGGTCTCGATGCCGCGGTGCGGGTGCCAGGGAAAGCCGCGGATGTAATCCTCGACCCGTTCGTTGCGGAAGTCGTCGAACAGCAGGAAGGGATCCAGTTCGGTCGGATCCTGAAAGCCGAAAGCGCGGTGCAGCTTGACGCCTGCGCCTTCCATCGTGGGCATGGCCTTGCGGGTTTCGAGTGTCGGTCTGAGAGACATGTCGGGCCCTCCTCGTGAGTGGGTGCTGGCCCTAATCTAGTGGCCCCGACGTGTTGCGCCAATCCGGCGCGGGCTGGCAGGCCCTGTGCATGGGCGCACCAAAGGGCGCGCCCGGGCCGGTCCTACTTGGGCGGCGAGACGTGGAACCACGACCCTTCGACACAAACCGTCTCGTCGGTGCCGCAGTGGAAGCGGTAATAGGTGATCTCGCTGCGGTGCATCCGCAGGATGTTGGGCTGGCCCACGACCTCGCCGGCGGTGAGGTTCATGGTGTCGCCGTGCGGGTGCGGGTAGCGCAGGGGCTGGCCCGGCGAGACGAGGATGTTGCGGCGCGGGTAGAGGCCGCCCATGGCGCGTTCACGGATCAGGATCGGCGCGGCCTCGGGGTGCAGTTCCATGAAGTCGACGTCGAGGCGGATGGTATCGACCCACTGCACTTCGCGGTAGGCGCCCGAGATGGTCTTGACCATGTCGCGGCGGCGCAGGGCCTCGATGGGGAGTTCGCCGAAGTTGGTGGTGACCCGTGCCTTGCCCTCGAAGCCGGGTAGCGACCAGTCCAGCGCCTGCTTGACGCGGGGCGCGGGCTGCGGGCGCTTGATGATCTTGTCCTCGACCGGCATCTGCGAAATCTGCGCCAGCACGGCGGACAAGGTCTTGAGTTCCTGCAGGTTCAGGTCTTCGCGAAGCTCGGGGTGGACGGTAACGGGGCGGGTGGGACGTCGGCGCTGCATGGGCTTGGATCCGGATTGGTCAGGCCGCGCGAACTGCGGGTCTGCCTCCGCTCCCCGCAACGTGCGGAGAGCGGCAGGGTGGTTAACAGAAGGCAACTCGTACGTATTTTTCATGTTCTGGATATAATTCAGCTCGAATTAAATCGCGACGAATTTCGCGGTTTCGCCCCATTTGCAGGGGTTTTCGGGGGCAACACGGAAACAATCCGAGGTTGATTTTGCGTTTGTAGCGCTGTCCAGCAGTGGAGCGCGGCGAGCGCCCCGGATTCGCCATGATCGGGCGAGTCGCAGGCGGTGCCGCTTGCGCATGAATTGATCGCATTGTCATGCGGGAGGAGGAATTGCCGCGCGCCGGAGTCGGGGGTTCTTGATTTCCGACTAAAACACTCGTACATGCTCGGGAGGCCCGCCCGCAGGCGACGCCATCGTAAGCGTTAACGTGAACCAACGCACAAAACCGACGGACGCAAGTCCGCCCCGGTGATGTGCGTCTGTGTCCTGCAGTTGCCTGAGCCGGGGATTGAAAGGACAGACATGACGCAAGATTCCGAGACCATGAACCGCCCCGTGATCCGGCGGGTTCGCCACGAGCTCAAGTTCCGTGAACTCACGGTCACCGAGGTTTCCCATCTCACTCCCCACATGATCCGCGTGACCGTGGCGGGCGACGACCTTGACGGGTTCCTGTCGGCCTCGCCCGACGATCACGTTAAGGTCTTTTTCCCGCGCGAGGGCGGGGAGCCCGAGCGGCGCGACTACACCCCCCGCCGCCATGACGCGGAGGCGAACTCGCTGGTGCTCGACTTCGTGGACCACGAGGGCGGCCCTGCCGCCGACTGGGCGCGCAGCGCAAAGGTGGGCGATCCGCTGTCGATCGGCGGGCCGCGCGGCTCGCAGGTGATTGAGGGCGACATCGCGCACTGGTTGCTGATCGGGGACGAGACCGCGCTGCCGGCCATCGGCCGCTATATCGAGGAGATGGGCGCGGGAACGAAGGTGACCAGCCTTGTCGCGGTGCCCGGACCGGCGGACGAACAGGGGTTCGACACGGCGGCGGAACTCGACACCAACTGGATTCACCGACCGCTTGACGCGGCCACCGATCCGGCGCCCTACATCGAGGCCCTGAAGGCTATCGAACTGGGCGAGAAGACCTTTGTCTGGATCGCCGCCGAGGCCGCCGTCGCCCGGGCCCTTCGCGCCTACATGACCGACCAGCGCAATGTGCCGCTGGGCTGGCTCAAGGCCTCCGGTTACTGGATCAAGGGCGAGGCCGATGCCTCGGAAAAGAACATCGAGTGATGGCCTGACCAGACGTCATGCGCCGCAGGTTCGGCGCGTGTCGCAAATTCATGTCGCAACCAGACGCGCGGGCCGTTTCCGGCCTGCGCAGTCTTTCTCTGACAGGGCTTTTGTTGGAGAAGAATGATGCGCGTGGGCTTTATCGGACTGGGCAACGTCGGCGGCAAGCTGTCGGGAAGCCTGATCCGCAATGGGATCGACGTCTCGGTGCACGACCTGAACCCCGATCTCGTGGCGGCGGCGGTCGCGAAGGGGGCGAAGGACGGCGGAAGTGCAGCGGCGCTGATGCGCGACTGCGACGTGGTGATCACCTGCCTTCCGAGCCCGGTGATCTCGGACCGGGTGGTGACCGAGATGCTGCCGGAGGTTGGCCCCGGCAAGATCTGGCTGGAGATGTCGACCACCGACGAGGCCGAGATCCGGCGCCTTGGCGCGCTGGTCCTCGAACGGGGCGGGTCGGCTGTGGATTGCCCGGTGTCGGGCGGCTGTCACCGGGCCGATACCGGCAATATCTCGATCTTTGCGGGGTGCGACCGCATCACCTTCGAGCGGGTTCTGCCGCTTCTGACGATCATGGGGCGGCGCGTGCTGCACACCGGCGAGATCGGCAGTGCCAGCGTGCTGAAGGTCATCACCAACTACCTCGCCACCGCCAACCTGGTGAGCTGCGCCGAGGCGCTGACCGTGGCCAAGGGGGCGGGGATGGATCTGGGCGTGGCCTACGAGGCGATCCGCATCTCCTCGGGCACCAGCTTTGTGCACGAGACCGAGAGCCAGGTGATCCTGAACGGCAGCCGCGACATTTCCTTTACCATGGACCTTGTCGCCAAGGACATCGGGCTGTTCCAGGCGGTTGCGGACCGTGCCGGCGTGCCGGTGGAGGTGAACCCGCTGCTGATCTCGATCTTCCAGGACGGGATTTCGCGGTTCGGGGCGCGCGAGCTGTCGCCGAACATCATCAAGCGGCTGGAAGAGGCGACCGGCCTCGACATCCGCGCGCCGGGCTTTCCGGCGGAGATGGTCGATGACGAGCCGGAGGAGCCCGGTGCCGAGGTGATGGTCCGGCGCGCGGCGGCGGAATAGCCTGTTCGCGGCTGCGGTTTCACGCTAAGAGGGCCACCGGATTCCGGGAGGCCCTCTGATGGACGAAAAGACACTGGCCGTGGTGGCCGCATCGCCGGTGCGGCGCGTGATGGGCGTGAGCATGCTGGTCATGCTGGGCGCGCTGTCCATCTACCTCGCGCTGGAGGCGCAGCCGACGCCGCTGTGGCAGGCGCTGCTGATCGTGCTGGGGGTGCTGGTGCTGTGGCTGGGCGAGAAGATGCGCCGCGCCACGCGGACCCGTGTCGAGCTGACCGAAGAGGGGCTTTACGACACGGACGGCACGCTGATCGCGAAGGTCGCCGACATCGAGGCGGTCGAGCGGGGGATGCTGGCCTTCAAGCCGTCGAACGGGATGATGATCCGGACCCGCACGCCGGGAGCGCGCGCATGGCGCCCCGGGCTGTGGTGGCGGGTCGGCCGTCGGATCGGGATCGGTGGCGTCACGCCGGGCCAGCAGGGCCGGATGCTGGCCGACATGCTGGCCGCCATGATCGCCGAGCGCGAGCAGCGCGGCGACTGACCCGGCGGATCAGGCCGGGTCGTCCTGGACGTTGGTCTCGGTATCGGTTTCGCCGGCGTCCCATTCGACCTTCGAGGCAAAGCGCGGACGGGTGAAGACGAAGTTGTCGAGGTCGATGTCGTTCATGCCGACGTCGAAGACCGGCTCGAACACGTTCTTGGTCTCGACGAGGATCACCATTTCGTCGTCGGGCATGACCGGCAGGCGTTCGGCAAAGTCGATCACGTTGTCATCGGTCAGCTCGGCGGCAAAGCCGCGGTTGGCCGACCAGTAGACGTAGTAGCGGTCGTCGTCCTGATCCCAGCGGATCACCGAAATGCGCAGGTCCACCTCGGAGCCCGAGCGGGTCATCAGGCGCAGCACGTTCATCATGCTGTTGACGTAGGGATCGTTGATCGCCTCGGTCTCGCGCGAGATCAGGTCGCTGATGGTATAGGCGGCCTTGAGGTTCAGCGCGCTCTGCCGGTAGCCGTCGAAGAAGACGTAAACGGCCATGAAGGTCCAGAACAGGATCGGCATCATGATGACGAACTCGAGGCTGATCACCCCGGAGGTGTCGTCGCGGAATCGTTTCAGCAGGGTGCGGAAGGTGTTCGTCTGCATGGCTTATTCGGGCTCCTGAACGAAGGCCGAGATGGCGACGAGGGCGAACTGGCCCGAGTCATCCTTGGCGAGGTTGGCGCCCAGCCCGGTGCTGGGGAAGATGGGGTCGATCTTGGCGCAGGCCCGGAGCAGCATCAGTGCGTTCTCGGGGGCGTCGCTCTTGAATTCGGTCTTGGGGTTCACCTCTTCCGAGCGGTCGGTGCAGGTGGCGTTGTCGGCCACGCCGGACCAGTCGCGCGGGTCAACCTGGACCATCTCGAGCAGCAGGTTGTCGCTGCAGTCGCGGATGAAGCCCGCGCGTTCGCAGATCAGGTCCTTGATATCGTCGTGCTGCGGTGCCGAGCCGGTGCCGAGGCGGATATCGCGGACGGTGATGTCCATCGCGCGCTCCAGCATCGCGTGCTGGAGCGAGATCATGCCCAGTTCCACGCCCGAGAGCAGCATGACCAGCATGGCCGGGAAGGTGATGGCGAACTCGACCGTGGCGGTTCCGGATTCGGAACGGCGGAAGCGGCGGACGGCCCGGAGCAGGCGCGCGGTCATTGGGTCAGCCTCAGCTTGCGGATCGAGGTGGCGATGGAGGCAAAGGCGTCGGAGATCTCGAGGCCCTGCACATCGTAGAAGTGGGCATCGGAGCTGGCGCACTTGCGCAGCACGGTGCGGCCGCTGTCGGGCGCCTCGAAGCCGATGGCGAAGATGATCACGCCCTCGTCCTTGGCGGCGTTGCAGATGTCGTAGACGCGCTGGTTCTTCTCGGTCGAGTCCACGTAGCTGTAGACGCCATCGTACCAGTCGCTGCGGGCCGCAGAGTTGCCCATGAAGGGGGCGTAGTTGTCACGCGCGTTGGCATAGAGCGGTGTCTTGGCCCAGAGGTCGGCGTAGCTCAGCAGCGAGGCCGAACCGGTCTCGGAATAGGTATTGGTCTCGGTCACTTCCTTGGTTTCGTACTGTCGGCAGGACCCGTTCTTCTTGTAGGATTGGCAGACGCCCGTGCTGACGGAGTAGGTGGTCGTTTCGGTGTAGTTGCCGTTGCCGTAGGCGTGGTCCTGCCAGCTGTCGTTGAAGGGCCAGTAGAACAGGTTCTCGTCGGTGACGCCGTCGCCGTCGACGTCGTCGGCATCGAGACCGACGTGCACCGAGTAGCGATCGGCAGTGTCGTTCCACCAGACGTTGGAGTTGCCGGTGCGGTAGTCCTTGCTGGGGTCGTAGGTGACCTTGTCCCGATCCTCGACCGCGACGCCGCCGTAGCCGTCCTTGAGGTAGTACTGGGCGGTGTTCTGGCCGTCGGTCATCAGCACGATGACCTTGAGGACGTCGCCACTGTTGAAGTTGTTGGGCCGGTTGACAAAGTTCGAGGGAACCTCGCCATCGGTGATCATGTCGTTGATCACCGGGCGCATTTCCGGGTCGAGCAGCGCGACGCCCCACTTCATGCCCACGTCGATCGAGGTGTTCCCCTCGGCATAGAAGTTGGTGATGAAGTTCTTCAGCGTGGTCGCGTCTTCCTGCATCACCATCGTTTCACGGGAGGCGGCGGATTCGCAGACCGGATCGGAGACGTACTGGTTGTAGGGCCGGCGGTCGCTCGAGTTCCACGGGTCGAAGTGCATGGTCTGTTCGAGCGGCTCGGTCTCGGTGATGGCGGTGTCGTAGAAGTCGCCCGCGGTGAAGTTCACGCAATTCGAGTAGGTGTGCAGCCGGTTGATGTTGAAGCGGTCCAGGAAGGACTCGGGCACCGAGACCTGCGTCGCATAGGGGACGATGGACATCGAGACCGAGCCTTCCTCGGTGCTGTTGACCATCGTGTCGATGAATTCCTTGGCGGCGCTCTTGAGGTTGGTGAGCTTGCTGTTGCTGGCCATCGAGCCGGAGACGTCGAGCACCAGCGAGATTTCCACGTCACCGATGCTTTCCTCGGCGGTGCCGTTGGCGGGCACGCTGAGGGTGTCGACGCCGCTCATGTGCATGAACTGGGTCTGCACCGTCGACTTGGCCGAGGCCGAGACGGTGCGATAGCCGAGGCCCTGCGAGACGGTGACCGTGCTGAGGTAGTTCCCGAGGCCGGACTTGGCGAAGTAGTCCTCGACCACCGCCTGCGGTTCGAGTTCCTGGTCGAGGTCGGCGGCGGCCAGCACGGCGCGGTCGAGGGTGTACTGCAGCTTGGCGCGGTCCCGCTCGAAGCGCATCAGGTCGATGCCGATGCCCCCGACCATCAACATCAGGACGAAGATGTAGACGGCGAAGATCACCAGCGATCCGCTCTCGTCCCTGAGGAAGGCATGCGTTCGCGATCCGGCAAGGCGGCGGTCGGGCCGGGAGCCCGTCTTGATGTGGTTCGTTCCAGTGCGGTCGGCCATGTGAACCTCGTTTTGCCGCGTCGCGCGGTGCGACCCGTGGATAGAGAATTGGCGCGCCATCAATGGGAGCCAAACTTGGCCGAAATTGGGCGGAAGCGCGCCGAAAAGGGGTGAGGTACCGTTTCGATCTTGCAATCTGCCCGAATCGCGAGGGCTGTTTCCCCCTCGGGGACAAAGGCGGCGTCGTGGCGATGGCAGGGGTGATTCGCCCGTTCGGGAGAGGAGCGGGCAGGGAATCAGGCTCTGTCGCCGGCTTCGAGTGCCGGGTCGCGCTGCGGGGGGTACGTGCTGGGGCGGACACGCGGTGACAGGGCGGGCGGAATCTGCGCAGGAACTGCCTGTGCCAGAGGGAGCGTGGCGCCAGCACCAAAGGGCGCGGCGCGGTCGGCGATCATCTGCGACTCTTTGCGTCGCGCGCTGGCAAGTTTTTGTCGAAAAACAGGGGTGAGTTGGCGCGTGGCATTGATAGTAGTTCGGAGAGTTGGTTGTATCCGGCTCGAACCAGCAGGGAGCACGACATGCGATTTTCCGGCCTCCGAATCCTGAAGGAGGGGCTGACCGGCAACCGGGGCTGGACGCCGCACTGGCGCGACCCGGCTCCGAAATCCGAGTACGACATCGTCATCATCGGCGGGGGCGGGCACGGCCTGTCGACCGCCTATTACCTTGCCGCCGAGCACGGGCTGACCAACGTGGCGGTGCTGGAAAAGGGCTATATCGGCGGGGGCAACGTGGGGCGGAACACGACCATCGTGCGCGCCAACTATTTCCTGCCGGGCAACTCGGAATTCTATTCGCACTCGCTCAAGCTCTGGGAAGGGCTGGAGGAGGAGCTGAACTACAACGTGATGCATTCGCAGCGCGGGCTGATCAACCTGTTCCACTCGGACGGTCAGCGCGACGCCTTTGCCCGACGCGGCAACGCGATGATCAACCAGGGCGACGATGCGGTGCTGCTGGACCGCGAGGGCGTGCGCAAGTACCTGCCTTACCTCGATTTCGACAACGTCCGATTTCCGGTCTACGGCGGGCTGCTGCATCCGCGCGGCGGCACGGCGCGCCATGACGCGGTGGCCTGGGGCTATGCGCGCGGCGCCGATAGCCGGGGCGTGGACCTGATCCAGAATTGCGAAGTGACCGGAATCGACATCGAGAACGGTGTGGTGAAGGGCGTGCAGACCACGCGCGGCGCAATCCGGGCCAAGAAGGTCGCCATGGTGGTGGCGGGACGGTCGGGGCAGGTGGCGGCGATGGCCGGCATGCGCATCCCGGTCGAGAGCCACGTGCTGCAGGCCTTTGTCACCGAGGGGCTGAAGCCCTGCATCGACCATGTGGTCAGCTTTGGCATGGGGCACTTCTACATCAGCCAGTCCGACAAGGGCGGGCTGGTCTTCGGCGGCGACCTCGACATGTACGCTTCCTACGCGCAGCGGGGGAACCTGCCGCTGGTGGAGCACGTGATGGAGGCGGGCATGACGTTGATGCCGATGATCGGCAAGGCCAAGGTGCTGCGCAGCTGGGGTGGGATCATGGACATGACACCCGACGGCTCGCCGATCATCGACAAGACCCATGTCGAGGGACTCTACCTCGACTGCGGCTGGAACTACGGCGGGTTCAAGGCGGTCCCGGCTTCGGGCAACTGCTTTGCCCACCTGATCGCGACGGATCGCCACCACGCGGCGGCCGAGAAGTTCCGCCTGGACCGCTTCCGCAGCGGCGTGGGCCTGATGGACGAGGAAGGCACCGGTGCACAGCACAACCTGCACTGAGCGCCCCTGGCGAGCGATGGACATGAGTATTTACAAAGAGAAGAAGCAGGGGGCGGCGCGATGAGGATCACCTGTCCGATATGCGGAGAGCGCGACCGGCGCGAATTCTACTACAAGAGTGCGGCAGTGGCGCTGGAGCGCCCCGACCCGGAGGCGGGCGACGGCGTGTGGAACGACTATCTCCACCTGCGCGAGAACCCGGCGGGGGTGACCCGCGAGCTCTGGTATCACGAGACCGGCTGCAGCGCCTGGCTGGTGGTGACCCGCAATACCGTGAGCCACGAGATCCTGGACGCGGTTCTGGCCTCGGAGGCACGGGCATGAGGGTCGAGGGCAAGGGACTGATCAACCGGGGGCACCCGGTCTCGTTCACCTTCGACGGCATGCGCTACGAGGGTTACGAGGGTGACACGCTGGCCTCGGCGCTGCTGGCCAACGACGTGCGGCTGGTGGCGCGGTCGTTCAAGTATCACCGTCCGCGCGGCATTCTGACCGCGGGGAGCGAGGAGCCGAACGCGCTGGTGACCGTCGGGCGGGGCGCGCGGCAGGAGCCGAACGTGCGCGCCACGGTGCAGGAGATCTATCACGGGCTGGAGGCGCGCAGTCAGAACCGCTGGCCCAACCTGACCTGGGACGCGCTGCAGGTGAACGACCTGGCCGCGCCTTTCTTCGGGGCGGGGTTCTACTACAAGACCTTCATGTGGCCGAAAGCCTTCTGGGAGAAGGTCTATGAGCCGGCGATCCGCCGGGCCGCGGGCCTTGGCGCGCTGTCGGGCGAGAACAACGCGGACAGCTACGAGAAGGCCTATGCCTTCTGCGACCTGCTGGTAATCGGGGCGGGCCCCACGGGGCTGATGGCCGCGCTGGTGGCGGGCCGGGCCGGGGCCGACGTGATCCTTGCCGACGAGGATGCGAGCCTGGGCGGGCGGCTGCTGGCGGAGACGCACGAGGTTGACGGGATGCCCGGGGCCGAGTGGGTGCGCGAGGTGCTGGAGGAGCTGGGCGAGATGCCCAATGTCCGCCTGATGCCGCGCACCACGGTGACGGGCGCCCATGACGGCGGCACCTTTGGCGCGCTGGAACGGGTAGCGCACCATACTATCGGCCGCGCGGGCACGCCGCTGGAATGCTTCTGGCGGATCGTGGCCAAGCGCTCGATCCTGGCCGCCGGGGCGCTGGAACGGCCTGTCGCCTTCCGCAACAACGACCGGCCGGGGATCATGACGGCGGGCGCCGTGCGCGCCTATCTGAACCGCTGGGGCGTGAGCCCGGGCAAGATGGTGACGGTGTTCACCAACAACGACAGCGGGCACCGCACCGCGCGCGACCTGCTGGATGCGGGTGTGCACGTGGCAGCCCTGATCGACTCGCGCCACGATGCGCCGGATTGCGCGGGCGTGCGCGTGCTGAAGGGCGCGCAGGTTTGCGACAGCGGCGGGCGGCTGGGGCTGGAGAGCATCACCATCCGCAGCGTGTCGGGTGAGGACAAGCTGCAGACGGACTGTCTGGCCATGTCGGGCGGCTGGAACCCCACGGTGCACATGACCTGCCACATGGGCGGACGGCCGGTTTGGAATCAGGACCTCGAAGCCTTTGTGCCTGCCGAGGGCGCGATCCCGGGGATGCGCGCGGCGGGGGCCTGCAACGGGGTCTTCTCGACTGCGGGCTGCCTGCGGGCCGGGGCCGAGGCTGCCGCCGAGGCGCTGGATGCGCTGGGCGTGGCCGGAGGCGCGGTGGAACTGCCGGCCGCCGAGGACGACCCCTACCGCATTGCCCCGCTCTGGGCGGTGCCGGGCAAGGGCCGCGCCTGGCTCGATTTCCAGAACGATGTGACCGTGAAGGACGTCAAGCAGGCGGCGGTGGAGAACTTCCGCTCGGTCGAGCACATGAAGCGCTATACCACGCAGGGCATGGCGACCGATCAGGGCAAGAACTCGAACGTGGCGGCGCTGGCGATCCTGGCCGACGTGACCGGGCGGGCGATCCCCGAGACCGGGACCACCACCTTCCGTCCGCCCTATGTGCCGGTCTCGATCGCCGCGATGGGGGCCGGGTCGCAGGGCAAGGGCTTTGCCCCGCAGCGCTTTACCACCTCGCACAAGGCGAGCGTGGAGCGCGGCGCGCCGATGATCGAGGCGGGGCTGTGGTATCGCCCCAGCTATTTCCCGGTTTCGGGCGAGACCACCTGGCGGCAATCCTGCGACCGCGAGGTCAACATGGTGCGCGAGAGCGTGGGCGTCTGCGATGTCTCGACGCTGGGCAAGATCGACATTCAGGGCAAGGACGCGGCCGAGTTCCTCGACTTCGTCTATACCAACACCTTCTCGACGCTGAAGGTGGGGCGCTGCCGCTATGGGCTGATGCTGCGCGAGGACGGCTTCGTCATGGACGACGGCACCACCGCGCGGTTGAGCGAGACCCATTACGTGATGACCACCACCACCGCTGCGGCGGGGGAGGTGATGCGGCATCTGGAGTTCGTGCATCAGGGGTTGCGGCCGGACCTCGACGTGAACTTCATCTCGGTGACCGAGCAATGGGCGCAGTTCGCCGTGGCCGGTCCGAAGTCGCGCGAGTTGCTGGACGAACTGCTCGACGAGCCGCTGTCGGAAGGCGACTGGCCCTTCATGGCCTGCGGCGCCGTCGAGGTGGCGGGCGTCAAGGGGCGGCTGTTCCGCATCTCCTTCTCGGGCGAGCATGCCTATGAACTGGCGGTGCCGGCGCGCTATGGCGACAGCCTGTTCCGCCTGCTGATGGCGCGCGCCGAGGAGAAGGGCGGCGGGCCCTACGGCATGGAGGCGCTGAACGTGCTGCGGATCGAGAAGGGCTTCATTACCCATGCCGAGATCCACGGGCGCACCACGGCCTTTGACGTGGGGCTGGAGAAGATGGTCTCGGGCAAGAAGGACTGTATCGGCAAGACCATGTCCGAGCGTCCGGGCCTGTTCGGGGACGACCGCGAACAGCTGGTGGGGCTGAAGCCCGTTGGGCCGGTCAAGCAGCTGGCCGCCGGGGCGCACCTGTTCAACGAGAAGGAGGAGGCGGTGCGCGTGAACGATCAGGGCTACGTGACCTCGGTGGCCTTCTCGCCGACGCTGGGCCACATGCTGGGCATGGGCTTCCTGAAGAACGGGCGCGCGCGTCATGGCGAGACCATCCGTATGGTCGACCACCTGCGCGGTCTGGAAACCTATTGCGAGGTGATCGACCCGGTTGCCTTCGATCCCGAGGGAGGGCGCGTGCGTGGTTGAACTGGTAGCCAAGAGCGCGGGGGACGGGCTGCTGCCCGTCACCATCGGCAAGCTGAGCCTGACCGAGGAGGTGCCGACTGCGCTGACCTCGTTGATGCCGTTCAAGGGCGGTGCGGCGGCGCTGGAGGCAGCGCTGGGCGCGGGTTTGCCGGGGCCTGGGGAAAGCGGTGCCGCGGCGGGTGGCCGGGTGCTGTGGTTCGGCCAGAACCAGTACATGCTGGTCGGTGGCGCAGCCGAGGGGCTGGGCGACGCGGCGGCGGTGACCGACCAGAGCGATGCATGGGTCGTGGTGCGCCTCGAGGGCGAGGGCTGCGAGGACGTGCTGGCGCGCCTGGTGCCGCTGGACTTGCGTCCGCAGGTTTTTGCCGAGGGCCGCACCGCGCGGACCGAACTGATGCACATGATGTCCTCGGTGACCCGCGTGGGGCCGCAGGCGTTCATGATCATGGTGTTCCGGTCGATGGCGGCGACGCTGGTGCATGATCTGAAGACCGCGATGCAGGGCGTGACCGCGCGCCGCTGAGCGACGGAGGGGGCGGGCGGTTTCCGTTTCGCCCCGATCGCTCTAGAGTGCCGGGCAAGTCATTTGATTCCGGAGTATGCCCATGATGATCCGCCTCGCACTTGTCGCCAGCCTTCTTGCCAGCCCCGCCCTTGCCGCGGTGGACAAGGCCGAGGATTGCGGCCACCAGGCCCAGGTTGTTGCAGCGGTCCAGAAGGCCCGGCTGGACCGGGTCAAGGAACGCGACGTGCCGGATTACATTGCCAAGACCTATCCGACCCCGCCCTGGCCCGAGAACTACAATGCGACGATCCCGCTGATCGCGCCGTGGGTCTACGAGAAGAAGATGCGGATCGTGCGGAACTACGACCTTGCCGAGGCGTGGAACGAGGTCTGCGTCAAGAACTGAGGACGGGCCGGGGAGTGCCTCGCGGAGCGGCAGCGCGCAGGCGCGCGCCGGATCCGCGATGCCGATCCTCTGGACCTGGGGCCTCGGCCTCCGCTATAAAACCTCATGAGCCTGCCCCCCGGATTCCTGGATGAACTTCGCAGCCGCGCCAGCCTCTCGCAGGTTGTCGGGCGCAAGGTCATGTGGGACAGCCGGAAGTCGAACCAGGGCAAGGGCGACATGTGGGCGCCGTGCCCGTTCCACCAAGAGAAATCGGCCTCGTTCCACGTGGATGACCGCAAGGGATTCTACTACTGCTTCGGCTGCCACGCGAAGGGCGACGCGCTGAGTTTCATTCAGGAGACCGAGAACGTCGGTTTCATGGAGGCGGTGGAAATCCTCGCGCGGGAGGTGGGGATGCCGCTGCCGGCGCGCGATCCGCAGGCGCAGAAGAAGTCGGACAAGCGCGGCCAGCTGGTCGAGGTGATGGAGCAGGCGGTGCAGTTCTTCCGCCTGCAGCTGCGCACCGGCGCGGCCGGACCGGCCCGCGACTACCTTGCCCGGCGCAAGCTGGATGACGCGGCGCTGGAGCGCTGGGAGATCGGGTTTGCGCCCGACGGCTGGCAGGCGCTGTGGGATCACCTGCGCGGCAAGGGCGTGGAGGAGGAGCTGATCCTTGGCGCGGGGCTGGCCAAGCCCTCGAACAAGGGCAAGAAGCCCTACGATACCTTCCGCAACCGGATCATGTTTCCGATCCGGGATGCGCGCGGGCGCTGCATCGCCTTTGGCGGACGGGCGATGGACCCGAACGACAACGCCAAGTACCTGAACTCGCCCGAGACCGAGCTGTTCGACAAGGGGCACAGCCTGTTCAATCACGGCCCCGCGCGGGAAGCGGCGGGCAAGGGCCAGCCGCTGATCGTGGCCGAGGGCTACATGGACGTGATCGCGCTCGATTCCGGCGGCTTCAATGCTGCGGTTGCGCCGCTTGGCACCGCAATCACCGAGAACCAGCTGCGGATGCTGTGGCGCATCGCGCCGGAGCCGATCATCGCGCTGGACGGGGACAAGGCCGGGCTGAACGCCGCCATGCGGCTGATCGACCTGTCGCTGCCGCTGCTGGAGGCGGGGCAGTCGCTGCGGTTCGCCATCATGCCCGAGGGGCAGGACCCCGACGACCTGATCCGGAGCGAGGGGCGCGACGCGGTGCAGGCGATCCTCGACGGGGCGATGCCGATGGTCAAGCTGCTGTGGCAGCGCGAGACCGAGGGCAAGGTCTTTGACAGCCCCGAGCGCAAGGCCGCGCTGGACAAGGTGCTGCGGGAAAAGATCAAGCAGATCAAGGACCCGTCCATCCGCAGCCACTATGGCGAAGAGATCAAGTCGCTGCGGTGGGATCTGTTCCGCAACCGCGGGGCGGGGCAGGGAGGCGAACGTCCGAAGCGCGAGTGGCGGTCGGGCAAGGACTGGACCCCGGGGCGCAAGGCGACGCCGGGCGCGCTGGCCTCGACCAAGACCTCTCCGCTGGTCTCGGGCGACGAGAAGGCCGAGATCGCGATGCGCGAGGCGGTGATCCTTGCGGTGCTGATCCGGACGCCCGCCATCGTGCCGCAGTTCGAGGCGGGGATCGAGCAGATGGAGTGCCACGACAGCGACCGGCGCGATCTGCGCAACCTCATCCTGAGGGTGCCGACCTCGGACGCCGATCACCTTGAACGGGAGATTCTCTCGTCAATCGGACCCGAGCCTCTTGAAAACCTGTTCTCGCTTCGCCATGTGGCCATCAACCCTTCGGTGCGCAAACCGGGCGATGTTGAGCTGGCGGAAATGACGCTGGGCGAGGAACTCGCAAAACTTCAGGCGCAACGAGGGCTGAGCGCCGAGATCGCGGATGCCGTGGAGGATCTGTCCCTTGGGAGTGACGAGGCCCTGACCTGGCGCCTTGGCCAGGCGGCCGAGGCGCGGAACCGGGCGATGCGGTCGCAGCAGGAGGACAGGGCAGAGTACGACACCGGCGAGAACGGAGCCCGAATCAACCGGGATGAACGCAACGCTTTTGCCTCTTTGTTGGAACAGATTGGTTACTCCAAACGGCAACAGTGAAGCGTTTTCCTGAGGGAACGCCAAAGAAAATTGGGTAAACGGGTAGCCGAATCATCAGATCGCGCTATTGATTCGCAGATCAGCGAATCGCCCGAAGACCCCGCGCAGGAGCAATGCATGGCTGCCAAAGACAACGACGAGACCAAGACCGAAGAGCAGGATGCCGAGATCTCGCTCGACATGAGCCAGGCCCAGGTCAAGAAGATGATCGCCGAGGCGCGCGAGAAGGGCTACATCACCTACGACCAGCTCAACCAGGTTCTGCCGCCGGATCAGGTCAGCTCGGAGCAGATCGAGGACGTGATGTCGATGCTCTCCGAGATGGGCATCAACATCATCGAGGACGAGGAAGCCGAGGAAGAAGAGAACAAGGGCTCGACCGAGGTCGTGGCCCAGAACGACGCGCGTGAAGTCGCTCTTTCGACCGGTGGCAACGAGAAACTCGACCGTACCGACGATCCGGTCCGGATGTACCTGCGCGAGATGGGCTCGGTCGAACTGCTGAGCCGCGAGGGCGAGATTGCCATCGCCAAGCGGATCGAGGCCGGTCGCAACACCATGATCGCGGGGCTCTGCGAAAGCCCGCTGACGTTCCAGGCGATCACCATCTGGCGCGACGAACTTCTGTCCGAGGACATCCTGCTGCGCGATGTCATCGACCTTGAAACCACTTTCGGCAATCAGCTGGACGAAGACGGCGACGTGGACGAGCCTATCGTCTCGGCCAACAACGTCGAGACGCCCAAGGCCGAGAAGGACGATTCCCCCGAGCTCGACGCCGACGGCAACCCGATTGCCAAGGATGACGACGACGAGGATGACGAGCAGGCGAACATGTCGCTGGCGGCGATGGAAGCGGCCCTGAAGGATCAGGTTCTGAACACGCTGGAGCGCATCGCCAACGACTATTCGACGCTGTCGGAGATGCAGGACAGCCGGATTTCGGCCACGCTGAACGAGGACGATTCCTTCTCGGATGCGGACGAGGACCAGTACCAGCGCCTGCGCTCGGAGATCGTCGTTCTGGTGAACGGGCTGCACCTGCACAACAACCGTATCGAAGCGCTGATCGACCAGCTGTACGGTATCAACCGCCGCGTGATGGCGATTGACAGCGCGATGGTGAAGCTGGCCGACCAGGCCCGCATCAACCGCCGTGAATTCGTAGACGAGTACCGTGGCCGCGAACTCGACCCCAACTGGCTGACCGACATGGCGGACAAGCCGGGCCGGGGCTGGCAGATGTTCATCGAGCGCTCGACCGAGAAGGTCGAGGAACTGCGGTCGGACATGGCGCAAGTCGGCCAGTACGTCGGCCTCGACATCAGCGAATTCCGCCGCATCGTCGCGCAGGTCCAGAAGGGCGAGAAGGAAGCCCGTCAGGCCAAGAAGGAAATGGTCGAGGCGAACCTCCGCCTCGTGATCTCGATCGCGAAGAAGTACACCAACCGCGGTCTGCAGTTCCTTGACCTGATTCAGGAAGGCAACATCGGCCTGATGAAGGCCGTGGACAAGTTCGAGTACCGCCGCGGCTACAAGTTCTCGACCTATGCGACGTGGTGGATCCGGCAGGCGATCACCCGGTCCATCGCGGACCAGGCGCGCACCATCCGTATCCCGGTGCATATGATCGAGACGATCAACAAGCTGGTCCGGACCGGCCGCCAGATGCTGCACGAGATCGGCCGCGAGCCGACCCCGGAAGAACTGGCCGAGAAGCTGCAGATGCCGCTCGAGAAGGTCCGCAAGGTGATGAAGATCGCCAAGGAGCCGATCTCGCTCGAAACGCCGATCGGCGACGAGGAAGATTCGCAGCTGGGCGACTTCATCGAGGACAAGAACGCCGTTCTGCCGCTGGATTCCGCGATTCAGGAAAACCTCAAGGAGACGACGACCCGCGTTCTGGCGTCGCTCACCCCGCGCGAGGAGCGGGTTCTACGGATGCGTTTTGGCATCGGCATGAACACCGACCACACGCTGGAAGAGGTGGGCCAGCAGTTCAGTGTGACCCGCGAGCGTATCCGTCAGATCGAGGCGAAGGCGCTGCGCAAGCTCAAGCACCCGAGCCGCTCGCGCAAGCTGCGCTCGTTCCTGGATCAGTGATCGCAGGACGATCCGGAACGGACAGGATGACCATCGGGGCGGAGTAACTTCCGCCCCTTTTTCTTGCCTTGGTTTAGTTCGGGCCCGGCAGCTTTGCCGCAAGTTGCCCAATTTGTGATCCGCTTCATATTGCCTTGCGGCGCGGAGCAGCTACCCTCTGCGCATGGGTCGGGTCATTCACGAGAAAGGCTCTTTAAGATGAAGCATTTGTCAGTCGTTGTTCTTGGGGCCAGTCTGGCCCTCGTTCCCGCCGCCTCCTTTGCATGGCGCGCGGTGAACCTCTTGGAAGTCTTTCCTGCCGGGAACGGAGCCTTCGAGGTCGTGTCGCGGCCGGGATCGGGGGCGTCGAATTTCTGGTGTGCGGCGGGGGACTATGCATTGCGGCAGCTTGGTGCCGCTGCCGCCCAGCGAATCTATATCGTCAAACCATCCAGCCGCAGCAGCCAGTATGGCGGCAAGGCCACCGTGCAGTTCTCGCTGAGCCCGCCGGCCTCCGGTGCGGCCGATCCGGGATATTCGCTGTCGGTGAAGGTGATGGGAGACAACCTGACTGCGGCGTTCGCCCAGCAGTATTGTCATGACTTCGACGCGGACAAAGGCAGCATGATCCGGCGCAGGTAGCGGACCTGACCGGGCCACGAGAGGAGAGCAGCGGATGTTGAAATCCCTGAGCATCATGGCAGTCGCGCTGACCATGACCGCGACATCGGTGACTGCGGCCCCCTGGGTGGCGCTGAACCGGAACAAGGTGAACCCCTTGCCGGACGGCAGCTTTGAAGTGATTGCGCGCCCCGGAGACGGCGGCGCGCAGCTCTGGTGCGCGGCGGGCGACTACGCGGTGCGGGTGCTGCGGGCACGGGCCGCCGACCGCATCTACATCACGCGGGGGCGGGCTGCGCCCGAGACCGGCGCCGGCAAGTCCGCCGTCCAGTTCTCGATGACACCGCCGCCCGGCGTGACCCCGGGGCAGAAGACCGTCCTGCTGAACATGAAGACGGTTGGCGACAACCTGTCCTCCGCTTTCGCGCAGAACTACTGCAACCTCGAGTGGGAACTGCACTGAGGGACGCGGCGTGCTGACCGAATTCACCCTGCGGACGCGGGGGCAGGGGCTTTACGAGTTCACGCGGGAGGTCTGCGGCTGGCTGCGGCAGGAGGGCGCGGGCGATGGGCTGCTTACGCTGTTCGTCCGGCACACCTCGTGCTCGCTGTTGATCCAGGAAAATGCCGATCCCGATGTCCGGACCGATCTGATGGCCTGGCTCGGGCGGTTCGTGCCGCCCGCGACCGATCCGTCGCTGTCCTACCTGCAGCACACGCTGGAAGGCCCGGACGACATGCCCGCCCATATCAAGGCGGCAGTGCTGCCCGTTTCGCTCTCGGTTCCGGTGAGCGAGGGGCGGCCCCTGCTGGGCACATGGCAGGGGATCTACCTGTTCGAGCACCGGGACGCCCCGCACAGCCGCCGGGTGGCGGCGCATTTCTCTGGCTGACTGCGGGCGGGCGAGGGTCTGCCCGAAAAATCAACAGACTAGCGGGTGAAATGCGTGTAAGTTGCCACAGGATATAGTGTCACAGAAATAGCACTACACAACGCTTGACTGTCCGCCTATAGTCGATGTGGGTAAGGGGAGTAGCCCCCCAATCGAAAGTAATGGGGAATAGCCATGCGCTGTCCGTTTTGCGGCAACATCGACACCCAGGTGAAGGACAGCCGTCCGGCCGAGGATCACGTCTCGATCCGGCGGAGGCGCTTCTGCCCCGCGTGCGGTGGTCGCTTCACGACCTACGAGCGCGTCCAGCTGCGCGATCTCGTGGTCATCAAGACCAGCGGCAAGCGCGAGGATTTCGACCGGGACAAGCTAGAACGGTCCATCCGCATCTCGATGCAGAAGCGTCCGATCGACCCGGAGCGGATCGACCAGATGATCTCGGGCATCGTGCGCCGTCTGGAGAGCATGGGCGAGACCGATATTCCCTCGAAGAAGATCGGCGAGATCGTGATGGAGGCGCTGGCGCGGATCGACACCGTGGCCTACGTGCGCTTCGCGAGTGTTTACAAAAACTTTCAAGCGGCAGATGATTTCGAGGACTTCGTCCACGAACTGCGGCCACCGGTGCCGCCGGAAGAGTGAAAGACACCGACAAGAGGTACATGGCCCTTGCGCTGGCCCTCGGGCGGCGTGGACAGGGCAATTGCTGGCCCAACCCGGCGGTCGGCTGCGTCATCGTGCGCGATGGCAGGATCGTCGGGCGCGGCTGGACCCAGCCGGGAGGCAGGCCCCATGCCGAGGTCGAGGCGCTGGCACAGGCCGGAGCGCTGGCCCGGGGGGCAACGGCCTATGTGACGCTGGAGCCCTGTTCCCACCACGGCAAGACACCGCCCTGCGCCGAGGCGCTGATCGCTGCGGGCGTCGCCCGGGTGGTTGCGGCAATCGAGGACAGCGATACCCGGGTTGCGGGGCAGGGGTTTGCCCTGCTGCGTGCGGCGGGGGTCGAGGTGACGACCGGCGTGCTGGAGGACGAGGCGGCGCTGGATCACGCCGGGTTCTTCATGAAGACCGAGCAGGGGCGCCCCTTTGTCACGCTGAAGCTTGCCTCGAGCCTCGATGGCCGGATCGCCACCGCGACGGGGCAGAGCAAGTGGATCACCGGGCCCGAGGCGCGGCGCGAGGTGCATGCCATGCGCGCGCGCCACGACGCGGTGATGGTCGGGGCGGGGACGGCGCGGGCCGATGACCCCTCGCTGACCGTGCGCGACCTTGGGATCGAACACCAGCCGGTTCGGATCATCGCCTCGCGGCGGCTGGACCTGCCGCTGATCAGCCAGTTGGCGCGGACCGCACGGCAGACACCGGTCTGGCTGTGTCACGGGCACGGCGCGGATACCGAGCGGCTGAAGGCGTGGGAAGGGCTGGGGGCGCGGCTGTTCGGCTGCCGCCTGACCAGCGGCCAGATCGACGCCGCCGACATGCTGGCGCAACTCGGGCATGCCGGGCTGACGCGGGTGTTCTGCGAAGGGGGCGGCACATTGGCGGCCTCCTTGCTGACCGCCGACCTGGTGGACGAGATGGTGGGTTTTTCCGCGGGTCTGGCCATCGGGGCGGAGGGGCTGCCCTCCATCGGTGCGCTGGGCATCGACCGGCTGGCGAACGCGCCGCGCTTCGATCTGGTCGAGACCCGCGCGATTGGCGCCGACATCCTGCATCGCTGGCGCCGCGCGCACTGAGGTTCCCCGACATTGACAGTCCCGCCGGGCTCGGGATGATCCTGTCTGCGCGGGCGGACGGACGTGCGCCGCGCGGGAGGACAAGGAGGAGGACAGCATGACGGGCAAGGTTGCTCTGGTCACGGGGGCTGCACGGGGGATCGGGCTTGCCACCACGAAACTGTTTCTGGAAGACGGCTGGCGCGTCGCGATGGTGGATTGCGACGGGGCCGAACTGGAGGCCGCCGCCGGGACGCTGGAGGGCGTGGTGGCGCTGACGCATGACGTGTCGGAGCCGGAGCAGGTTAGGGCGATCGTCGCGGGGGCGCTGGCCGCCTTCGGGCGGATCGACGCGCTGGTGAACAACGCCGGGGTGGCGGATTTCGGGCCGATTGAAGAGACCGACTTTGCCCGTTGGCGCCGGGTGATGGCCACCAACCTCGACGGGGTGTTCCTGCTCTCGCAGGAGGCGACGCCGGCGCTGAAGGAAAGCCGGGGCGCGCTGGTCAACATCGGGTCGATCTCGGGGCTGCGGGCCTCGACCCTGCGCGTTGCCTATAGAACCTCGAAGGCTGCGGTGATCCATCTGACCAAGCAGCAGGCGGCGGAACTGGGCGAATACGGCATCCGCGCCAATTGCGTCTGTCCGGGGCCGGTGCGCACCAAGCTGGCGATGGCGGTGCACACGCAGGACATCATCGACGCCTATCACGACGCGATCCCGCTGAATCGCTACGGCAGCGAGCGCGAGATTGCCGAGGTGGTGGTCTTTCTCTGCTCGGAGCGGGCGAGTTATGTCACCGGCCAGATCATCGCCGCCGATGGCGGGTTCGAGAGCACCGGCGTCGGGCTGCCCGCGCTGCGCAAGGGTTAGAGGGTGACGCCGCCGATCTGGGCCTGTTTCGCTGCTGCGAGCTGAACCTCCTGCGCACGCTGGAAGGCGGGGCGCGCGGTCAGCCTTTCGTACCACGCGAGGCAGAGCGGCGGGAGGTCGTCGCGCAGGTCGATCATGAGCGCGACCTGCATGGCATAGGCCACCGAGATATCGGCCATGGTGAACCCGGTCTTGAGCAGGAAGCTGCGGCCGTCCGAGAGGGTCTGCTCGGCAAGGCGGAGGCGGGCGAGGAACCAGACGCGGTAGTCTTCGGCGGCCTGTGGTAGGCGGCGTTCCGGCGGCTCCAAGCGGCTGTAGCGCAGCACGAGGGTCTGCGGGAAGGTCAGCGTCGCCTCGCCGTGGTGCAGCCAGTTGAGATAGGCCCCGAACTCGGGGTGGGCCTCGTCGCAGGTCAGCCTGCCGCCGCCGTGACGCCGCCCGAGGTAATGGGCGATGGCCGCGGATTCGGTCATCCGGGTCTCGCCGTCGACGAGCAGGGGGATGGTGCCGAGCGGGTTCTGGTCGAGGAAGTCCTTCTGGAACACCCGGGGCGGAAAGGGCAGCACCCTCAGGTCGTAGTCGAGTTCCAGTTCCTCGAGCGCCCAGAGCGCCCGGAACGAGCGCGCGTTCACGCAATGCCAGAGTTGCAGCACGATCCATCTCCCCGCGTGGTTTTCTCCTTCTGGCAGATTGCCGGAGAACGCGCTTGTGGCAAGACGCTGGGACGCCGCGTCGCGAATTGACCGGGGTCAGGACCGAACCTAGGCTCTGGGCGAGGAGACAAGGCGGCGATGCCCGGAGTGGCATGCCGCGCGATCATGCGACTGACGGGAGGCAGGCCATGACCGGGGAAACCGAAAGCGGCAAATTCATGCTGTGCACGCGAGACCGGGTGTTCTACGCCGGGCTGCTGGGGCGTGGCATGAAGACAAGGCGCATGGGCGGCGCGGGGATTTACGTGGCGCCGGAGGGGCCGGTGCGGATCAAGATCGGCGACGGGCCGTGGCAGGAGCGCGAGATCGCCGCACTGGCGCCCGGATGCGCGCACAGGGCCGAGACGCGCTCGGGGCGGATCATCAGCCTGTTGATCGAGCCGGAACGGGTGGAAGCCGAGGCGCTGGAGCGGTTGATCGAGACGCTGAACGGGGGCGGGGACCAGTCGGTGGCGATTGCGCGGATCCGCGGGGCCGCCGGGCGGTTGCGGCAGTTGCCCGACAGCGAGCCGCCGTCAGCCGAGACCTTTGACCGGCTGGTGCTGGGCCGCGCGCTGGCGGGGCGGACGCTCGACGCGCGGATCGAGACGGTGCTGGAGCGGTTCGACGAGGAAGACCGCGAGACGCGCCTGTCGGCGGATACCTGCGCCGGGGAGGCGGGACTGTCGACCTCGCGCTTCCTGCATCTGTTCAAGGAACAGACCGGCGTTTCGTTCCGGGCGCTGAGGATGTGGAAACAGGCGCGGGGGTTCCTCTATCACGCCAACCACGACAGCAGCCTGACCGATGTGGCCTTTGCCCTCGGTTATCCCGACTCGAGCCATTTCAGCCATTCGATCCGCCGGATCTACGGGTTGCAGCCCCGCTCGATCCGCGTGGGGTCGCGGGATCTGGAAGTGCTGGCCTCGGACCGGGTCTGCGCCTGAGCGCAGGCTTATAGTTCGGAGGCCCAGGGCGGATTGGCCCCGGCGCGCGAGACCGTGACGGCGGCGACGCGGGCACCGTGGCGCAGCGCCTGTTCCAGCGCGTCCGGCGCCAGCGAACGGAGGCGGGTCTTTTCCAACTGTCCCAGTTCGGAGAGCTTGGCGAGCACACCGGCGTTGAAGGTATCGCCCGCGCCGACGGTGTCGACGACCTGCACGCGCGTGGCAGGGGCGTGAACCTCGGTGCCGTCGGCCATGAAGCCGGTGGCGCCGTCCTGACTGCGGGTCAGGATCACCAGTGCCGGGCCCTTGTCGAGCAGCGTGTCGATCTTTTCCCGCAGGGAGAGCGGCTCGGGGATGATCCAGTTCAGGTCCTCGTCCGACACCTTGACGATATCGGCGTGGCGGACCATGCGGTCGAGCCTTGCGCGGTAGCGCCCGATGTCGCGGATGAAGCCCGGGCGGATGTTCGGGTCGAGCATCATGGCGCGCCCGGCGGAGGCGGTTTCGGCGAGCGCGGCGTAGGTGTCGGCACCGGGTTCGCAGGCGAGGCTGATGCCGCCGAAGTAGAGCGCGGTGACGTCCGCGGAAATGGCCGGGAGGTCCTCCGGGGTCAGCATGCGACCGGCCGAGTTCTCGTCGAAGAAGGTGTAAGTCGCGTGACCGTCGACAAGGTGCACGAAGGCGAGCGTCGAGTGGCGGTCGGAGTGGATCACCAGCGAGGTGTCCACGTGGCTTGCCGCGAGGGCCGCGCCGAGGGTGTGCCCGAACAGGTCGGTGGAGAGGCCGGTGAGCATACCCGTGGCGGTGCCGAGGCGACCGAGTGCGATGGCGGTGTTGAAGATGGCACCCCCGACGTGCGGCACGAAGGCATCGGCCCCGGCGCCGGTGGTGCCGGGGATCATGTCGATCAGGGCCTCGCCGCAGCAGAGGATCATGTCAGGTCGTCTCGCCATTCAGGTAGTCGCGCAGGACCGCGCGCGCGTCGCCGGTCCAGAGCCGGTCTATCGCCCGGGCGAAGGCTTCGGCAAGCGCGGCGTTGCGGCCAAGGGGGCCGAAGATATCGGTGAGGGCGAGGAAGGCGCCGGGATCGTCGCGCGTGGCCCGGGCGGCCCGGGCCAGCGTTTCGGCGCGGGGGTCGTCGAGCGCGGTTGTCTCGGCGCAGTAGCGGCACCACAGGGCTACCTCCAGCGCGAGGCCGTCGATCGGCTTGCCAGCCGCGAGGGCCTCGGTGATGGTCGGGAGCACGAACTTCGGCTGCCGGTTCGACCCGTCCTGACAGAGGCGCGCGATGGTGTCGCGCACCTGCGGATTGGCGAAACGCCCGGCGCAGGTGGCGAGGTAGTCGTGGTAGTTCTCGCCCGGGATCGGCGTCAGTACCGGGATCACCTCGCGCTGCATCAGCTGGTCGAGCCATGCGGCGATGTCGGGGTCCGCCATCGCCTCGTGCACGCCCTCGTGGCCCAGCAGGGCGGCAGGGTAGGCGATGGCAGCGTGCCCGGCGTTGAGGATGCGCAGCTTCATCGTCTCGTAGGGCATCACGTCGGGCACGAACTGGGCGCCGACCTTGTCGAGGGCCGGTCGGCCCAGCGGGAAGTTGTCCTCCATCACCCACTGGCGGAAGGGTTCGCAGATGACGGGCGAGGCGTCGTCGATCCCGAAGGTGTCCCTGACCAGTGCGCGGGTGGTGTCGGTGGTGGCCGGGGTGATGCGGTCGACCATCGAATTCGGGAAGGCGACCTCGGCGGCGATCCAGTCGCGCAGTTCCTCGGAGATCAGCCCGGCAAGGCCGACGACGGCGGCGCGGGTGACGTGGCCGTTCTCGGGCAGGTTATCACAGGAGAGGATGGCCGGAGGCGGGTGCCCGGCGAAGCGGCGCGCGCGCAGACCCGCGAGCAGGATGCCGAAGACCGTCTGCGGCGAGTCCGGGTCGGCGGCGTCGGAGCGGATCTCGGGGTGGGCGGTGTCGAAGGCGCCGGTCTGGGCGTCGATGTAGTAGCCGCCCTCGGTGATGGTGAGCGAGACGATGCGGATGGCCGGATCGGCGATATGGGCGATGATCCGTGTGGCGTCGATCTCGCAGAAGTCGATCATCGCGCCGGTGACGCGGGCATCGGTGCGGCCCGGGCTCATCTCGACCACGGTGGTCAGCCAGTCCTGTCCCTGCAGCGCGTCGCGCCGGGCGGCGTCGAAGGGTTTGATCCCCGCGCCGACGATGGCCCAGTCGTGGCCTTCGCCGAGATTGAACAGGTCGTCGAGATAGATGGCCTGATGGGCGCGGTGGAAGTTGCCCACGCCGATGTGCAGGATCCCGGGGGTCAGCGCGGAGCGATCGTAGGCCGGGGTCGCCACGCGGGAGGCGAGGGGCGCGAGGGTTTCGGCGGAGAGTTTCATCAGCTCATCCATTGGCCGCCATCCACGTTGTAACATTGCGCCACGATGTAGTCGGACTCGGGGCCGGCGAGGAAAATCGCCATGCCGGTCAGATCCTCGGCGGTGCCCATGCGCCCGTAGGGCACGGCCTCGCCGACCTCTTTCTTCTTCTGGCCGGGGGCCTTGTTCTCGTACTTGGCAAAGAAGGCGTCGACGCCGTCCCAGTGCTCGCCGTCCACCACGCCGGGGGCGATGGCGTTCACGTTGATGCCGTGTTCGATCAGGTTGAGCCCGGCGGACTGGGTCAGGCTGATCACGGCGGCCTTGGTGGCGCAGTAGACCGCGACAAGGGGCTCGCCCCGGCGGCCCGCCTGGCTGGCCATGTTGATGATCTTGCCGCCGCCGCCGCGCGCGATCATGTGGCGCGCGACCGCCTGCATGGTGAAGAGCGTTCCGGCCACGTTGACGCCGAAGACGCGGTCGTAGTCGGTGCGGTCGATCTCGACGAGGGGGGCGGCGGTGAACAGCGCGGCGTTGTTCACGAGGATGTCGATGCGGCCCATGCCGTCGACGGCCTGTGTCACCGCCTGTTCGATACTGTCCTGCCGGGTCACGTCCATTTCCACCGCGATGGCCTCTGCGCCGAGCGCGGTTGCAGTCTCACGGGCGCGCCCGATGTCGATATCGGCGATGGCCACCCGGGCGCCCTCGCGCAGGTAGGCTTCGGCAAAGGCGCGGCCAATGCCGCGGGCGGCGCCGGTGATCAGCGCGCATTTTCCGTCCAGTCGTTTCATTCTTGTCTCAGGCCTTGGGCGTCGAACTTGTGGATCACGTCGGCACGCGGGGAGAGCGTGACGCGGTCGCCGTGGCGGAACGACACCTCTCCGCCGGCGCGCACGGTGATGGTCTCGGCGAGGCCGGTCTCGTGGATGTGGAGGAAGGTGTCGGAGCCGAGGTGCTCGGACACGCCGACGACGCCGGACCACTCTCCGCCGGTTGGCGACACCGCGATGTGCTCGGGGCGGATGCCGATGGTGTGGGCGCCGTGGCGGGTGGCTTCCGGCCCCTCGATCAGGTTCATCTTGGGCGAACCGATGAAGCCCGCGACGAAGGTGTTGCGCGGGGTGTGGTAGAGTTCGAGCGGGCTGCCCACCTGCTCGATGTGACCGGCGCGCAGCACGACGATCTTGTCGGCCATGGTCATCGCCTCGACCTGGTCGTGGGTGACGTAGATCATCGTGGTCTTGAGACGTTCGTGCAGTTCGGAGATCTCGAGGCGCATCCCCACGCGCAGGGCGGCGTCGAGGTTCGACAGCGGTTCGTCGAAGAGGAAGGCCGCCGGTTCGCGCACGATGGCGCGGCCGATGGCGACGCGCTGGCGCTGGCCACCCGAGAGCTGGCCGGGCCGCCGGTCGAGGTAGTCCGAAAGGTTCAGCACCGCGGCCGCGTTTTCGACCCGCTTGTCGATCTCGGCCTTGTCCATTCCTGCCATGCGCAGGGGGAAGGCGATGTTCTTGCGCACCGACATGTGGGGGTAGAGCGCGTAGGACTGGAACACCATTGCCAGCCGCCGCTTGGCCGGGGGCACGTTGGTCGCGTCCTCGCGGTCGATGCGGATCTGGCCGCTGGAGACATCCTCCAGCCCCGCGATCAGGCGCAACAGGGTGGACTTGCCGCAGCCGGAGGGGCCGACGAAGACGGTGAATTCGCCGTCGTCGATGGTCAGGTCCAGCGGGGGGATGACCTGAACGTTGCCGAAGCTTTTCGTGACGTTGTCGAGAACGATGCGTCCCATGAGTTTCCCCTTATTTCACCGCGCCGAAGGTCAGGCCGCGGACGAGTTGTTTCTGGCTGAACCAGCCGAGGATCAGGATCGGCGCGATGGCCATGGTCGAGGCGGCGCTGAGCTTGGCGTAAAACAGGCCCTCGGGGCTGGAATAGCTGGCGATGAAGGCGGTGAGCGGCGCCGCCTTGGCGGCGGTCAGGTTCAGCGTCCAGAAGGCCTCGTTCCAGGCGAGGATGATGTTGAGCAGCAGGGTGGAGGCGATGCCCGGCACTGCCATCGGCGTCAGCACGTAGAGGATCTCTTCGCGAAGGGTCGCGCCGTCCATGCGCGCGGCCTCGAGGATCTCGCCCGGGATTTCCTTGAAGTAGGTGTAGAGCATCCAGACGATGATCGGCAGGTTGATCAACATCAGCACCACGGTCAGACCGATGCGGGTATCGAGCAGGCCCATTTTGATGAACAGCAGGTAGATCGGGTAGAGCACGCCGACCGCCGGGAGCATCTTGGTCGAGAGCATCCACAGCAGGATGTCCTTGGTCCGGCGCGAGGGCACGAAGGCCATCGACCAGGCCGCGGGCACGGCGATGATCAGGCCGAGGACGGTGGAGCCGCCGGCGATGATCACCGAGTTCCAGAGGAACCGCATGTAGTCCGAACGCTCCTGCACGACCCGGTAGTTTTCGAGGGTCCAGTCGAAGAACAGGAACACGGGCGGATCGCTGATCGCCTGCGCCTCGGTCTTGAAGCTGGTGAGGATGGTCCAGAGGATCGGAAAGAAGATCAGCAGACCGATCGCCCATGCGAGGGCGGTGTTCACGGCCTTGCGTTGCCGGGTCACTGCGCGTGCCATGTCTCAATCCTCCCATATCGGCGCGGTGCCGGGTCGTTTGGTTGCCCTGTCGGCGGACAGGTGCTTTGCGGGGTGGCGGTTGGCGGGGTGCCGGGTGGTTCGGGGTCCCGGGGCAGGCCCGGGACGGGGTGGGTGTCGCGCCCCGGCCTTGCGCCGGGGCCTCGGGTGGCTGCGTGGGCGGTAGGTGCGGGGTCCCGGGGCAGGCCCGGGACGGGGTGGGTGTCGCGCCCCGGCCTTGCGCCGGGTGCTCGGGTGGATGGGCGCGCGTTTGGTGCGGGGTCCCGGGGCAGGCCCGGGACGGGG
>NZ_QEHM01000010.1 GCF_003116585.1 Albibacillus kandeliae | reverse complement strand
CTTCTCGGCGCGCCCCGCCTGCATTACCTCAGATTTTCTTCCTTGCGTCTCGTAACGATCCGTCCGTTCCCGTCCGTACCGCCCGTCTGGCGCCCCGTCCCGCGCCTCAGCGCCGCCGGTGAAGGGCCTTTTACTGATCCCTCAGGGAGTCGCAAGAGCCTTTTTGAAATTCTCGTCACTTTTTTGAATCTGATAGGTCAGACCGGCCTGATTTCGCCTTTCTGACCTGACTGGCCCTGCGCTCCGCCTCTTGGCATTTAAGGTATCAAGCTCCTGCGCATGATGCCCGGCATCAGGTTGGCGGACCATCCGATCCCACGGCTCTCGTTGGAGAGTCCCGGCAGGGAAGGCTTAGTCCCGGCAGGAGTTCTGCCAGGACGACAATTGCTCGATGTTCAGGGGCGTCCTCGCAGGGAAAGGCCAGGTGCAGGCGTCCCGCATACTCTCAGGCCGAGAAACCTGTCTGCCTATGAAAACAGCGGCGTCTCTTCACTTGCCGGGGAGCCGCAGCGAGTCGCGCTGTGTGAAGCCCGGCGAACGATTCCCCCTCCTGCACCGAACTATCCATCTGTATTCTAATGAAAAACACCCCCTCACGAGCACCAAGGACGGGCTGCAGCAGAATCGATCGACCACAAATTCGATCAAGAGACGCAGTTTTGTTGTCACCTAGTCCTATCTGCTGTCTGCCCCCCCTCCCAAAAAACTCTCAACATTCCGACATCAACAACCCGGCGCCGCGCGGCCCTGCAGAGTTCGCTCCATAGGGCCTCGCATCGTGACTGGTTGTCATTCCTCTGGGTTCACGCCTACGAATGTTCAGCCCGTTCAAAGCCTTCCACAAACCCGGTTGGAGCGCGACGCCACAAAAGTAGACGGGTCAACAGTCAGGAGACTTCATGAAGAGACGTGATTTCCACAAAATGCTGCTCGGAACCGGTGCGGCACTGCCCTTCCTCGACGGATTGCTGAACGGCGCAGCCTCGGCAGCCACCCCGGACGGCGGGCTTGTCACCATCATCCAGCCGGAACCGCCGATCCTCGTGCTGCCGCTGAACCAGCAGACCCCGACCGGCACCGTTGGCGGCAAGATCTACGAAAGCCTCCTGACCTTCGACTTCGACCTGACCCCGCAGCCGCAGCTGGCGACTTCGTGGGAGGTGTCGGAAGACGGCCTGACCTATACCTTCCACCTCGTCGAGAATGCCAAGTGGCATGACGGCGAGCCCTTTACCGCCGCCGACGTCGTGTTCTCCTGCGACGTGATGCTGAAAGAGGTGCACCCGCGCGCCCGCGCGAACTTTGACCGCTGCGAGAGCATCACCGCGCCCGACGATTACACGGTCGTGTTTCAGCTGAAGGAACCCTTCGCGCCCTTCATCCTCGCCTTCGAGGCCTCGTCCGCGCCGATCGCGCCCAAGCACGTCTACGAGGGCACCGATTATCGCAACAACCCGGCCAACGACAAACCCATCGGCACCGGTCCGTTCATGCTGAACGAATGGGCGCGCGGTTCCTACATCCACCTGACCGCCTTCGAGGACTACTACGTCGAGGGGCAGCCGGGCCTCACCGAGATTTACTACAAGATCGTCCCCGACGCGGCCTCGCGGTCGGTCGCGCTTGAAACCGGCGAAGCCAACCTCGCACAGTGGAACGATATCGAACCCTTCGACGTGCAGCGCGTTGCCGGCCTGCCGAACATGGAGCTGACCACCAAGGGCTACGAGTTCTTCTCGCCGATGGCTTGGTACGAGCTGAACCTGCGCAAGGAGCCTCTGAACGACGTCCGGTTCCGCAAGGCCATGATGTACCTGCTGGACCGCAACTTCATCGTCGACAACATCGTCTTCGGCCTCGGCCAGGTCGCGACCGGCCCCATCGCCACCACCACCCGGTTCTATGACGGTGACGTGCCGAAGTACGAAAAGGACGTGGACAAGGCCATCGCCCTGCTCGACGAGATGGGTCTGGCGCCCGACGGGGACGGCGTCCGGGTCAAGCTGACCTATACCATCCCGCCCTATGGCGAGGTGATGACGCGCATCGCCGAATTCTTCCGCCAGTCGATGGCCGAAGGCGGCATCGAGATCACGCTGCTGTCGACCGACATGGCGGGCTGGGCGCAGGCCATCTCGAACTGGGACTACGACATCAGTTCGAACATGCTCTACCAGTTCGGCGACCCCGCCCTCGGCGTGGCACGGACCTACATCAGCTCCAACATCCGCAAGGGCGTGCTGTTCTCCAACACCGAAGGGTACGAGAACCCCAAGGTTGACGAGCTGTTTGCCAAGGCGGCCGTCGCCACCTCGGACGAGGAACGCCAGGCGCTTTACAGTGAAGTGCAGAAGATCCTGGTCGACGAACTGCCGGTGCTGTGGACCTACGAGGCCCAGTATCCGACGATCTACGATTCGTCGCTCAAGGACCTGATCGTCGGGGCCACCGGCGCAAACGGCAACTTTGCAAAGGCACACTGGGGCTGATGCGCACAGCAAGACTGGTACTGACCCGGTTGGCGGGGATCGTGTTTGCGATCCTCGTCATTGCGGTCATCAACTTCTGCCTCGTCCGCGCCGCTCCGGGCGATCCTGCCATGGTCATCGCCGGGCAATCCGGTTCGACCGACGAGAAGTTCCTCGCGCAGGTCCGGGCCGACTACGGACTCGACCAACCCTACGCGGTTCAGCTCGGCACCTATCTCAAGAAGATCGTGACGCTCGACCTCGGCTATTCGTTCCGACAGGGGCGCCCGGTGTCCGACTTGATTCTCGAACGTCTGGGGCCGACGCTGCTGCTGACGCTGTCCGCCTTCTTCATCTCGCTGATCGGAGGTGTGGTCTTCGGCGCTCTAGCGGGCTTGAGACACGGAAAGATAACAGACCTGGGTATCTCCCTCGCCGCACTGGTGCTTTATGCAACGCCGGTGTTCTGGCTGGGCCTGATGCTGGTGCTGCTGTTCTCGATCAAGCTCGAATGGTTGCCTGCCTTCGGCTACGCCGACATGCGCGCCAAGACCTTTGGCACCGTCGGCTATGCACTGGACGTGCTCAAGCACCTGATTCTGCCCGCGCTCACGCTCGCCGCCATCTACATGGCCGCATACACCCGGCTGATGCGCGCCGCCCTGATCGAGGTCGCCGCCGAGGATCACGTGAAAACGGCTCGCGCCAAGGGCCTGTCCGAGAGCGCCATCCTGCGTGGCCACATGTTGCGCAACGCCTCCCTCCCCGTGATCACCTTCGCCGGTCTCCAGATCGGCGCTCTCGTGGGCGGGGCCGTGGTTGTGGAAACGGTGTTCTCGTGGCCGGGCCTCGGGCGTCTGACATTCGATGCGGTGACCGCGCGGGACTACCCGGTTCTTCTGGGCCTCTTCCTCGTGATGTCGATTCTCGTGATCGCGGTGAACCTCCTGACCGACCTGATCCACCGGCTGGTGGACCCACGGCTCGCGGTGCGCTGAGCCGGAGAAAGACCAATGAACAAGACATTGAAAACCTTCCTCAGCCGCCCGGCAGGGGTTGTCGGGCTCACGCTCCTTGCCGTCGTCTGCCTGATGGCCGCGCTGGCGCCGGTCATATACCCCGGCTCGCCCTGGGACATGGCCGGTGCGCCCTTCATGCGCCCGGGTCAAAATCACATGCTCATGGGCAGTGACACCATGGGGCGCGACATCGCCTCCGGCGTCATGCACGGCGCTCGCGTGTCCCTGCTGATCGGCATCGCCTCGACCCTGGCAGCCGTGCTGATCGGCGTGACGCTCGGCGCCATTGCCGGTTTCTCCGGCCCGATGGTGGACCTGCTGATCGTCCGGGCGACCGAGGTGTTCCAGACCATCCCGAACTTCGTTCTGGCGATTCTGCTGGTCGCGATCCTGACCCCGTCGATCTGGACCGTGATCCTCGCCATTGGCATCGTCAGCTGGCCCCCCCTCGCCCGTCTGACCCGGGCCCAGGTAAAGTCCGTCGCGCAGCGGGAGTTCGTGCAGGCAGCCCGATGCCAGGGCCAGTCCTCGATGTCGGTGCTACTGCGCCACGTGCTGCCGAATGCCATTTCCCCCATCATCGTGACAGCGTCGATGACCGTCGCGACCGCGATCCTGATCGAAGCCGCGCTGAGCTTCATGGGCCTCGGAGACCCGAACTTCATGAGCTGGGGCTACATGGTCGGCGCCGGACGCACCGTGATCCGCCAGGCCTGGTGGATGAGCGTTTTCCCTGGCTTTGCCATCCTGATCACCGTGGTCGCGATCAACCTCGTGGGCGAAGCCCTGAACGATGCCCTGAACCCGAGGATTTCCCGCGCATGACCCTGCTGAGTGTCGAGAACCTGTCGATTCGGCTGCCCAAGGGCGCGGATCGCGAACACGCGGTGTCGGAGATCAGCTTTGACATCAACCCGAACGAGATCGTCTGCCTCGTTGGCGAGTCGGGCTCGGGCAAGTCGATGATCGCCCACGCGATCCTCGGTCTCCTGCCCCCGAAGGTCCACGCCGATCAGGGCCGACTCGACTTTGCCGGCAAGGACCTGCTGCAGCTCTCCAAATCCGAGACGATGGCGCTGCGCGGCGGTGATATCGCGATGATCTTCCAGGAACCGCTGACCGCCCTGAACCCGCTGAAGAAGGTGGGCGAACAGGTGGGCGAGGCGATCCGGGTGCACCAGCCGACGATAGCGCGGGAGGCACTGACCACGCGCGTCGAAGAGCTCTTCACGCAGGTCGGCCTGCCGGACCCCTCGCGTCTGCGCAAGGCCTTCCCGTTCCAGCTCTCGGGCGGCCAGCGCCAGCGCGTGATGATCGCCATGGCGCTCAGCAACAACCCCAAGCTGCTCATCGCAGACGAGCCGACCACGGCTCTCGACGTGACGACCCAGCGCCAGATCCTCGACCTGATCAAGGATCTGCAGGAAAAGCGCGGCATGGGCGTGCTCTTCATCACCCACGACATCGGGGTGGTGGCAGACATCGCCGACAAGGTCGTCGTGCTGAAGCAGGGCCGGATCGAGGAACAGGGACCGGCGGCAAGCGTGCTCGACACCCCGACCCGGGACTACACCCGCATGCTGCTCGACGCGGTGCCCGGGCGCGGCTCCGTCCAGGCGGGCGAGACTCACGCGAATCCGCTGCTCGAGGTGAAGGGACTGCAGAAGGAATTCGTGACACGGCAGGGCCTCTTCGCCCCGCCGCGACGGGTCCTTGCCGCTGGCAACCTGAACCTGACCCTGCGCGAGGGCGAGACCCTGGCGGTCGTGGGCGAAAGCGGCTCGGGCAAGTCCACCCTCGCCCGCATGGTGCTGCGCCTGATCGAAGCCGACGATGGCGCGATCCTCTGGCATGGCAAGAACGTGCGCGGCATGGGCCGGGAAGCGCTGCGCCAGTATCGGCGGCGCGCCCAGATCGTGTTTCAGGATCCCTATGCCAGCCTCGATCCGCGCATCCCCATCGGCGAAAGCATCGCCCGCGGGCCGATGATCTTTGGCACCCCCCGGGCCGAGGCCGAGGCGGACACCCGCCAATGGCTTGACCGCGTGGGCCTCTCGCCCGCCGCCTTCGACCGTTTCCCCCACGAGTTCTCGGGCGGCCAGCGGCAGCGTGTCTGCATCGCGCGGGCCCTGATCATGAAGCCCGAGCTGGTGATCGCGGACGAGGCGGTGTCGGCGCTCGACGTGTCGGTGCAGAGTCAGGTGCTGGACCTGCTCAGCGACCTCAAGTCCGAGATGGGGCTGTCGATGCTGTTCATCACCCACGACCTGCGCGTGGCGCGTGAAATCGCGGACCGGATCATCGTCATGCAGTCCGGCCGCATCGTCGAGATGAGTGCGGCGCAGACTTTGTTCGATGCGCCGCAAGAGGACTACACACGCCGCCTGCTCGACGCGGTGCCGGGGCGGGACTTCTTTGCCCGCCAACAGGCACGCGCGGCGGTCTGAGATCACAGCAAGGAACAGGACGACGAATGACGACAGAACTCTGGTCATGGACCGCGAGCGAACTGGCGGATGCGATCCGCGAGGGCAAAGTCAGCAGCGTGGAGGCGACCGAGAGCGCTCTCGCGCGCATGGAGGCGGCGAACGGGCCGATCAACGCGGTCGTCGATGCGCTCCCCGAGCAGGCGATGGAGGCCGCGCGCGCAGCCGATGCGGCGCTCCGCTCCTCCGGCCCCAGCGGCCCGCTGCACGGCGTGCCGATCACGGTAAAGATCAACGTCGACTACGGCGGCCGCGCCACGACCAACGGCGTCGTGGCCTACAAGGACCTGATCGCGCCCGAGGACGGTTCGGTGGTGAAGAACCTCCGCGCGTCGGGTGCGGTGATCATCGGGCGCACCAACACGCCCTGCTACTCGATGCGTGGCTGCACCAGCAACGACCTGCACGGGCATACCTACAATCCGCATGACAAGAGCCTGACGCCGGGCGGTTCCTCCGGCGGCGCCGGGGCAGCCACGGCCGCCGGGATCGGGGCCATGGGCCACGGCAACGACATCGGCGGATCGGTACGTTACCCGGCCTACTGCAACGGCATCTACGGCCTGCGCCCCACCGCCGGGATCGTTCCCGCCTACAACCCGAGCCAGCTGTCCGAACGGCCCATCGTCTCGCAGATGTCCTCGGTCCAGGGCCCCCTCGCCCGCTCGGTCGAGGATATCCGGATCTCGATGCAGGCCCTCGCCCAGCCGGATCCCCGCGACATCTGGCAGGTGCCGCTGAGCACCATGTTCGACGCACCGCTGGCCCACCGTCCCTGCAAGGTCGCGATGCTGGCCGAGACCGACGAGAGTGCCGTCGACCCGGAAGTGACCGCCGCGATCCGTCAGGCCGGGGCGATTCTGGCCGATGCCGGTTACGAGGTGGTCGAGGTTCAGCCTCCCTCGCTGTACGAGGCGATGACCTTCTGGCGGCAACTGCTCGGCAACGAGATGAGCGGCGGTCTCTACCAGCTGATGCTGAAGAACGGCGACGAGAAGCTCAAGAAATCGATGGGCGCGCTGATCGACGGCATCGACAAGATCGACGACAAGGAACAGTTCCTGCAACTGCTCAGCAAGCGCTCGACCCTGCTGCGGCAGTGGCAGCTCTTCTTCGCCGACTACCCGATCCTGCTGACGGCGATGACCTGGATCAAGCCCTACGAGGACGACCTCGATGTGAAGGACGGTCTCGACACAGACTGGTACTTCCGCGCGCACGGCCCGATGATGGGCACCCCCACGCTGGGTCTGCCGGGCCTGTCGGTTCCGGTGGGAACGGTTCCGGGCGTGCCGATGGGCGTGCAGCTGATCTCGGACCGCTATGGCGACCGGCGGCTGCTGGAAGCCGGGGCCGTCCTTGAACGCGCGATTGGCCCGATCCTGCCCATCGACCCGCGCCACTGATCCAATCTTGCGGCGCCCGCGCAGGGCGCCGCGTCTGCTCTCTTCGATCCGGCAGAGCCGAAGATCTCAGACCACCACGAAGGACCGGATCAGCACCTGTTCCTGTGGTTTGACCGCCTGAACGGACCCGACGAACACCCGCTGGTTCAGCCATGAGCACGGCCCCTTGGGCGCCTCGACGAAGATCCGAGAGCGCGAATACTGGATCTTGCGATCCGCGTCATAGGTCAGCAGCGCCAGGTTGCGGATCTCGATGACCGACCCGTCCGACGCCTGCATGTGATAAATCGCTTCCAGCTCTTTCGGCCCGTCGGGGCGCTCGCGCTGAAGGTCGAAACCGCCCGGCAGGACAACGCCCTCGAACGGGACCGGTGCATCGCTTTCCGGCGCCAGCGTTCCCTTGAACGTGCCACCGGTGATCGGCACGACATTGCGAACGCCATAGGGTCCCGGCCCGTTCACCTGCGTCGGCGCGATGTCGACGTAGGCCTCCCAGCAAGGCAGCAGGCGGAGCGTGTCGGCGGGAAAATCGGGAAAGTTCATGGAGGTCAGCACCCTGATACGATGACCCGACAAAACCCGCCCGCGCGCAGAGATGCAAGCGCGGGCAGGAGTCAGGGGAAAATCAGGCGTCGGCCTTGAGCCGGTCCTCGACCAGGGCAGCCCAGTATGACGCGCCAGTGGGCAGGATCGCGTCGTTGAAGTCGAAGTAGGGGCTGTGCACCGCGCAGGGGCCGATGTGCTCGCCGTTCTTCCACCCGTTGTCACCGTTGCCGATGGTCGCAAAGGCACCCGGGGCATGTTGCAGGTAGAAGGCAAAGTCTTCGCCTGCGGTGATCTGCGAGGCTTCGACTTCGACGCGATCTTCGCCAAGCAGGCGGATCGCGCTGGCAATCGAATGGTCAAGCGCCCGGTCATCGTTGATCACGGCGGGATAGCCCGGCCCGATCTGAACCTCGGCGGTGCAGCCGTAGGTCTTTGCGCTGAACTCGACGATCTCCTTGATCCGCTGGCGCAGTGTCTCGATGACCTCCGGGCGATAGGCGCGCAGACAGCCGTAGATCTTGGCCTCGGCCGAAATCACGTTGTAGGTCGTCCCCGAATGCGCCTCGCCGATGTTGAAGATTCCGGTCTCGAGCGGGGGCGTATCCTGCGTGATCAGCGTGTTCAGCGACATGATCATCGAGGCCATGGCAAGTGTCGCGTCCTTGGCAAGGTGCAGCGTCGCGCCGTGGCTCTGCTTGCCGTAGATGGTGATCTCTACCCGCTCGGACGAACACAGCAGCGGGCCGTGCCGGAATTGCATGGTGCCCTCCTCGTCGAGAGGGGCATTGTGCAGGCCATAGACCTCGTCCATCGGGAATCGGTCGAACAGGCCGTCGCGGATCATCCGCTGGGCGCCGCTGTCATCGCCGCCGACTTCCTCTGCGGGCTGGAAGATGAAGGTAATGGCGCCATCCCCGGTGATCTGACCGGAACGGATCCGGCGCTGGATCAGGTCCGCCGCCCCCAGCAGCATCGCGGTATGCCCGTCGTGGCCGCAGGCGTGCATGGCCCCCGGGTTCTGCGAGGCATGCGGCAGGCCGGTATGCTCCTGCATCGGCAGGGCGTCCATGTCGGCCCTCAGGCCAAGCTGCCGCCCCTTGCCGGGCTCGCCCAGCTCGATCCGGGCGACGACCCCCGTGCCACCCACGTTCCGGGTGACAGCGAGGCCCATTTCCTCCAGCCGGTCGGCGACATAGGCACTGGTTTCAAAGAGATCGTGACCAACTTCGGCATGGGCATGCAGGAACTGCCGCCATTCCGTCATTGCGTCCGCATTAGGTTGTTCTTGCGAGGTAAATCTGTCCATGAAGGGCAGAGTAAGTGTTTCCTCCGACTCTCACAGACAGTAAATTAGGTCTGGTGACACCCAATTGTGGTCAGGTCGATTTCCATGCGTCTCGGACAGTTCAGGGCCCTTCTCGCACTCGCCTCCTCGGGCTCGATTCGGGGTGCCGCACGCGAGCTCAATCTCAGTCAGAGCGCGGTAACCCGCGCCCTGCGCGAGCTCGAGGATGACGTCGGTGCCAAGCTGTTCGAACGCCGGGTCGACGGCACCCAGTTCACCGAGGCCGGGCGCAGCCTGCTGTCGAATGCGCGGCTGGTGATGGCAACGCTCGACCGCGCGCGGGAAGAGGTGCGCCAACTGAGCGGACAGGGTCGCGCGCATGTACGCATGGCGCTGACCCCACTGGTTGCAACCATCGGGCTGCACCGGATCGTGGAGGATTTTCACCGCCATTACCCGGACGGAGAACTCGACGCGGACCTCGGGGTGGTCGACCACGTCCTGCCCCTGATCCTCGAGGGCAATCTCGATTTCGCGGTCACCTTCACCTACCCGGGCATCCTGACGCCCGACATGATGTTCCGGCCCTTCACCGCGGTCCGCATGGTTCCCGCCGTGGGCGGAGAATCGAAGATGCAGGCGCCCAACTCTTGGGATGACCTGATGAAATGCCACTGGGCTCTGCACCCGGGCCCGAGCAGCGTGGACCAATGGGTCATAAACTGGCTGAAACAGCAGGGCCACCACCTGCAACGCCCGCCGGTGCTCTGCCGGTCCCCCTATCTGCTCTCGGTCCTCGGCGCCCGGTCGGACCTGATCGTCCTCGCGCCCGAACCCCTGCTCAAGCACCAGCTAGAACAACGGGGCCTGCGGATGCTGGACCTGCCCGAGAAGGACCTTCCGCCCCCGCTCGAGCTTGGCATTCTCACGCGCCGGCAAGTGCCACTCTCTCAGGCGGCACAACACGTCGCGTCGATGGTGGAGCGCATCTGCAACCGGATCTGAAGAGCCGGAGCGCACCTGCCGCTCCGGCACACTTCAGCGAAACCCGAAAAACTCCATCGGGTTGTCCACGACGGCCTTCTGCCGCGTGCCCGCATCCAGCCAGCCGAGCACGGTGTCGAGCAAAACCCCGTCATCGGGATACTCCGCGGTCGTCTTGGCCAGGTTGTGCGGCCAGTTGGTACCCCACAGCAGCCGATCCGGCGCGTGGGCCGCGATCTCGCGGCTATTGGCGGCGATGTCGGCAAACTCGGGGGCACCGGTCAGCGAGCTCTCGTAGCAGCCGGCCAGCTTGAACCAGCACCGCCCGCCGTCGATCAACCGCTTCACGGCGGCGATTTCCGGTCCGTCGGGCTGCGCACCACGGAAGAACTTGCCGTGATGGTCCAGCACCCAGTTGCTCTTGAGTGCCGCCAGCCTCGCCTCGTGCTCGAGAATGTCCGACCCGTTGAACTGCACCGCCATGACCCAGCCATGTGCAGCCGCCTTGGCATCGACCGCCTCCAGCGCCTCCAGCCCGACCGCCCCGCCGGGCAGGTCCATGATGCGGGCCCCGACGATCCCGCCATCGCTCAGGCGGACCATCTCGGCATCCGTGGTCTCGTCGTCGATCACGGCCACACCCTTGGCCACCGCACCCAGCTCGGCAAGGCAGGCGAGCAGGCAGGCATTGTCACGCTGCTGCGCATTGCCCTGCGTCACCACGACCCGCTCGATCCCCAGCCATCTGGCCATCTCCAGGTACATCGCGGGCGTCGGCAGCGGATCCGGCGGGTTGCCCGGTCCGCCGGGCATCGCCGGGTATCCCGGCAGGTACATGTGGCACTGCGTGTCGATCGCGCCCTGCGGCAGGCGGATCGCCGGCGCGGCGCCGGATAGCTTGCGGTCGATCATCTGTCTTCCTCCGGGGCAAAGTCCTTCAGGGCCTGCCGGTCGATCTCGATCCCAAGGCCGGGACCGTCGGGAATGGCGACCACCCCTGCCTCGTGTTCGATGGGCCGGGTCAGCACCGCCTGCCGGAACGGGTTCTCGGTGCGGTCGAACTCCAGAATGGGTTCAACCGGGTTCAAGCGCACGGGATTGGGCACCATCGCCGCCATAAACTGGAGCGACGCGGCGATCTGCACGGCCGTTCCCCAGACGTGCGGCACCAACCGAATGTTGTGCAGCGCAGCGAGATCGGCGATGCGCTTCATCTCGGTGAACCCGCCGCATCCGCAGAGGTCCGGCTGCAGGATATCGACCGCCCGAGTCTCGACGGGCTCGCGCATGCCCCACCGCGTGTGCCACGTCTCTCCCCCGGCCACCGGGATCGGCTGCTTCTCGCGGATCTCGCGATAGGCCGACAGGTGCTCGGGGGTGACAGGCTCCTCGAACCAGTCCACCCCATACTCCGCTGCCGCCCGTCCCACCCGGATCGCCTCGACCGTGTCGTAACCGTGGTTGCCGTCGATCATCAGGCGCATATCTGGCCCCATGGCCTCGCGGACCGCACGGATCACGGCGAGGTCTCCATCGAAGCCAAAGCCGATCTTGATCTTCATCGCGTGGAAGCCCGCCGCGCGATGCCGCGCCGCCTCTTCCGCGTTGTCGGTGACGCGGTCGACCCCGTCGCGCTTGAACGCGCCAGTGGCATAGGCCCTGACACTCTCGCGGAACCGGCCCCCCAGAAGAACCGAGACCGGCGCGCCAAAGTGCTTGCCCTTGATGTCCCACAGGGCGACGTCGATCCCAGAAAGGGCGGTCACGGTCAACCCGCGTTGACCCTGGTCCCGCAGGGCGTTGTAGAGCACCGCCCAGACCTTCTCGGTCTCCAGCGGGTCCATCCCCACCAGCCAGTTGGCATAGGTTTCGACGACCGCGCGATTGGCCTTGGCCGGGCCAAGGCATTCGCCCCAGCCCACAGTTCCATCGTCGCAGATGACTTCAACCAGCAGGTGCTGGCGCCGGTCGAACCGCATCGAGGCGCTCTCGAAGGCGGTGTCGAGCCGGTGTTCCAGCAGATGCGTGCGAACCGCTTCGATCTTCATCGCTTGTAGGGCGCGATCAGGGTTTCCATCATCGCCATCTCCTCCTCCGTCAGGTCGGTCAGCGGCGACCGCACCGGGCCCGCGTCAAAGCCTTGCAGGCGGACGCCCGCCTTGATGGCCGACACGGCATAGCCCTTCTTGCGGTTCCGGATCTCCATGAACGGATAGAAAAAGTCATTGAGGATGGTTTCGCAACGGGCGCGTTCGCCTGCCCGGAGCGCATCGTAGAACTCGATGGCAAGGCCCGGCACGAAGTTGAACACCGCCGAGGAATAGGTGGTGAAGCCAGCGCCAAGATATGCCTCGGCAAACAGCTCGGCCGTCGGCATCCCGCCAAGGTACATCAGGCGGTCGCCCATCTTGGCCGTGACCTGCCGCACCAGCCCGATATCGCCCGACCCGTCCTTGAAGCCGATCAGGTTGGGACATTCGTCGCACAGGCGGGCGAGCGTATCGGGTTGCAGGATCGAGTTGTCGCGGTTGTAGACCATGACGCCGAACCCGACAGACTGGCACACCTTCTTCACGTGGGCGTACAGGCCCTCCTGCGGAGCGTCGATCAGGTAGTGGGGAATCAGCAGGATGCCATCCGCACCAGCCTTTTCCGCCGCCTGCGCGATATCGACCGCGATCTCCGTGCCATAGCCGCAGCCCGACACGATCGGGATATCGCCAGAGGCCGCCTTGGCCGCCTTGACGATCTCCGGAATCTCGGAGGGCTTCAGCGAAAAGAACTCGCCGGTGCCGCCAGCGGCAAAGAGCGTGGCCGCCGGATACTGCGCGAGCCAGCCCACGTGTTCCTCGTAGACCGGGCGGTTAAAGGCACCATCGGCCCCGAACGGCGTGACGGGAAAGGAGAGTAGCCCCGAACCTAGGGCAGTCTTGAGATCATTCGGGTTCATATCGCGCTCCGATAAGCTGAATTGCCCCAGAGCTATCCGACATGACAGACAAGTGTCAATTACTTGTATGATCTATTTGGACGAGTCGCGGAGAAGACTGCGATATCTTTGCTGGCTGCCCTTCAGGTGATGGCGCACCGCGTCGCGCGCGGCCTCGGCATCGCCGTGGGCAATGGCATCGGCAATGGCACGGTGTTCGGACGAGATCAGCGCGATGTAGCTGTCCGAACTCCGCTCGCGGCCCGAGGGTCCCAGGTTCGAGCGTGGAATCACCGTCAGGCCCAGAACATCGAGGAATTCGACAAAGCGCGGGTTGTTGGTGGCCAGCGCAATAGCCCGGTGAAACCTGAAGTCGGCCTCGGTCGTCGGCTCCCCCCGCTCCGCCAGCGCCCGAATCTCTGCTTCTGCCTGATATATCTCCTCTTCCTGCGCAGGAGAGCGTCGTGCCGCCGCGAGTGCCGCAGCCTCCATTTCAAGGGCAGTCCGCAGCTCCAGCACCTCGATGATCGAGGAAATCTTGTCCACGTCGACAATCTGGAAGGGCCGCAGAACAGTCGCGGCTGGCTCCAGCACGAAGACGCCAGCACCCTGACGCGGCTCGACGAGGCCGTCTGCCCGCAGGGTGGCAATCGCTTCGCGCACCACCGTGCGCGAGACGGAAAAGGCCTCGGTCAGCTGGGCCTCGGACGGCAGCCGGTCGCCAACGGCGAACTCTCCGCCTTCGATCTTCTCGCGCAGGCGCGCCACCACTTCGGCGACCAGATTGCGCCGCGCGCGCGGAGTTGCCTTGCCTGTCGATACCTGAGCCATGAGAGCGATCCTTTCCCGAGGACTTAAGCGGTATTCAGACGAATTTGTCAAATACACCCAAAATGCATCATATGTATTGACAACTTATATTATGATTCATCATACCATGCCATGTCGGCGGCCCAACCGCCCGAGACAAATGGGAGGATACCATATGACTTTCACCAGAATCGCGCTCTCAGGCGCCGTCGCCGCCCTGATCGCCGCTCCGGCCCTGGCCGACCAGTGGCGTGGCTGGAACATTCACCCCGAGGATTACCCGAACTCCATCGCGCTCGAATCCTTCGCCAAGGAAGTGGCGGACAAAACGGGTGGCCGGATCGAGCCCGAGGTTTACCACAACGCCGTTCTCGGCGATCAGCCCGACGCCATCGAACAGGTGCGCAACGGCGGCCTGGACTTCGCAAACTTCAACATGGGTCCGATGGGCCAGATCGTCCCGGCCACCAACGTCCTTTCGCTGCCCTTCATCTTCAAGGATGTCGAGCAGATGCACCACGTGATGGACGGCCCCATCGGGCAGCAGTTCTCGGACGCACTGGCCGCCGAAGGCCTTGTCGCCCTCTCGTGGTTCGACAGCGGCTCGCGCAGCTTCTACAACACCAAGCACCCGATCGAGACGCCGGATGACGTCAAGGGCATGAAGTTCCGCGTCATGAACAACGACCTCTACGTCGACATGGTCGACCAGCTTGGCGGCAACGCGACCCCGATGGCCTATGGCGAAGTCTACCAATCGCTCAAGACCGGGGTGATCGACGGGGCGGAGAACAACTATCCCTCCTACGACAGCTCGAACCACTTCGAAGTGGCCAAGTACTACTCGATCACCAACCACCTCATCATCCCGGAATGCCTCTGCGTTTCGACGGCCACCTGGGACCCGCTCTCGGACGAGGACAAGGCGATCGTCAAGGAAGCGGCGGTACACGCCGCCGAGGAACAGCGCCAGCTCTGGGCCGAGCGTGAAAAGGCCAGCCGTGAAAAGGTCGAGGCCGCAGGCGTGGAGATCAACGAGGTCAAGGACCCCAAGGCCTTCCAGGACAAGATGGGCCCGGTCTACGCCAACTTCATCAAGGCGAACCCCGATCTGGAGAGCCTGATCAAGGATATCCAGGCGACCGAATGATCGCCTAGGTTTGAAATGCCCCGGTGTGCGCCGGGGCATTTCCTTTGCGCAGGAGTCCCAGATGAACGACCTCTCCCCGGCGCCCGCGACCCGCGGCCCCGTCTATCGCGCGCTCGACCTCGCCTCGCGGCTTTGCATCACCGTCGCCGGCATCCAGCTCGTCACCCTCATCGCGATCTTCGGCTGGCTGGTCTTCGGCCGCTACGTGCTGAACGACACCCCGACATGGGTCGAACAGGCCGCCCTTCTGCTGGTGGTCTGGATCACGTTCCTCGGGGGCGCCGCCGGGGTCTGGAACAAGGCGCACCTGTCCATCGACTTCCTGCGCGAGATGATGCCCCTCCCGATCCGCGTGCCGTTGCGCTGGATCGCGGTGATCGGCGTCATCATCTTCGGCTGCTATCTCGCATGGCAGGGCTACGAACTGAGCGACAAGACATGGCGCCGCCGTATCCCGATGCTGGGCATCGCCGAAGGCTGGCGGGCTGTGCCCATGGCCATCTGCGGCGTCCTCAGCGTGCTGTTTTCCCTCTATCACCTCGTCACGCTCGCCCGTGGCCAAGACCCTCTGGAGCACTGAATGGGCCTCGCAATTCTCTTTGGCGTCTTCGCCCTGGGGCTCATCTCGGGCATGCCCGTCGCCTTCGCGCTCGGCCTCGCGACGGTGGGTGGCTTTCTCTACGAAGGGCTGCCGATGTTCATCGGATTCCAGCGCATCCTCTCTGGCATCTCGGTCTTCTCGCTGCTGGCGATCCCCTTCTTCATCTTTGCCGGCGAACTGATGATGCAGGGTGGCATCGCTGCCCGGCTGGTCCGTCTCGCCGCCTCTGCCGTGGGCAAGTCGCGCGGCGGGCTCGGCGTGGTCAACGTGGCCTCGTCCATGCTGTTCGGCGGCATCTCGGGGTCTGCGGTCGCCGACACCTCCGCCCTTGGCGCCATCCTCATGCCGGTGATGAAGGAAAAGGGCTACGACGCCGACTATGCGGTCAACGTCACCGTCACCTCTTCTGTCGCCGGGGTGGTGATCCCGCCCTCCCACAACATGATCCTCTACGCGGTCGCGGCGGGCGGCGTCTCGGTCTCGCAGCTCTTCATCGCTGGGGTGATCCCCGGCATCCTGATGTGCCTCTGCCTCGGCATCGTGGCCTGGTACATCGCCGTCAAGCGCGGCTATCCGTCCGAGGAGTTTCCCGGCTGGCGCGCCCTGCTCCTGAGCTTTGTCGTGGCCGTACCCGGGCTGCTGACCGCTGTCATCATCGTCGGCGGCGTCCTCTCGGGCGTGATGACGGTCACCGAGTCCGGCGCCTTCGGGGCAATCTGGGCGATCGCGGTAACTGTCTTCGTCTACCGAGAGCTCACCTGGGCCGGGTTCAAGCGCGCGGTGGTGGCCGCCGTGCGCACCACCGCACTGGTGATGCTGCTGGTCGCGACGGCCTCGTCCTTCGCCTACCTGCTCGCGCTCTACCGGGTGCCCGACAACCTCGCCACCTTCGTCACCTCGATCTCGTCCAACCCCTTCATCATCCTGCTCCTGCTCAACCTCACCCTGCTGGTGCTGGGCATGATCATGGACATGGCGGCCCTGATCCTGATCTGCACCCCGATCTTCCTTCCCGTGGTCGTCGGCCTCGGCATGGACCCGGTTCAGTTCGGCGTAATCATGATGATGAACCTCGGCCTTGGTCTCTGCACCCCGCCCGTCGGCGCCTGCCTCTTCGTCGGCTGCGTCGTCGGCGGCATCCGGATCGAACAGGCGGTCAGGACGATCTGGCCCTTCTACGCGGCCATCCTCGTCGCGCTGATGCTGGTCACCTACGTACCCGCCTTCTCCATGACCCTCCCCAACCTTCTGAAATAGGAGCTGACGCCTTGAAACGACTGCTCATCACCGGCGCCGCCGGGAACCTCGGCAAACTGGCCCGGGCCCGGCTGGGCCATCTGGCCGAGGTACTGCGCCTCTCCGATATCGCCGACATGGAGCCCGCGGGCGCCAACGAAGAGGTCGTGCCCTGCGACCTCGGCGACGAACAGGCCGTCTTCGACCTCGTGAAGGATTGCGACGGTATCCTTCATCTCGGCGGAGTCTCGGTCGAGCGGCCCTGGGACATGATCCAGCGCGGCAACATCACCGGGGTCTACAACCTTTACGAGGCCGCGCGGGCGCACGGGATGCCGCGCATCTTCTTCGCGTCGTCGAACCACACCATCGGCTACTACCAGCAGGACCAGGTGATCGACACCACCATGCCGACCAGGCCCGACGGGCTCTACGGCGTCTCCAAGTGCTTTGGCGAGGCGATGGCCTCGCTCTATCACTCCAAGTTCGGGCAAGAGACCGCGCTGATCCGCATCGGCTCCTGCTTCGAGAAGCCGCGCGACCGGCGCATGCTGGCCACATGGATGTCTCCCGACGACTTCATCTCGCTGGTCGAATGCGTCTTCCGCGTCCCGATGCTGGGCTGCCCGACCATCTGGGGCGTCTCCGACAATGACGAGGGCTGGTGGAACACCGAGACCGCAAGGTTGATCGGCTGGCGGCCAAGGGATAACTCCGAGGCGTACCGAGCCGAGGTGGAAGCGGCAGCCCCCCGGCCCGCAGCGGATGCGCCGGAAAGCCTCTACCAGGGCGGCAAGTTCACCGCGGAACCGATCCACAGGACCTGAGGAGAACCACGATGAACGACAGTACCTTCCAGCCCCGGGGCCAGCACCTGATCGCGGGTGCATGGGTCTCTGGACAGGATACCTTCCGCTCGTCTCCGCTGACCGGCGAAGGCTTCGATGTTGCGCGCGGCACGACCGAGGATGTCAACGCTGCGGTCGAGGCCGCCGAGGAAGCCTTCTGGAGCTACGGCTATTCCTCGCGCGCCGAGCGCGCGGCCTTCCTGCGGACCATCGCCGACGAGATCGAGGCGCGGGGCGCCGCCATTACCGCCATCGGTACGGCAGAGAGCGGTCTGCCCGCCGCGCGGCTCGAGGGCGAACGCGGGCGCACCACGGGTCAGCTTCGCCTGTTCGCGGACCATATCCAGAAGGGCAACTATCTCGACATCCGGCACGATCCGGCCCTGCCCGACCGTCAGCCCCTGCCCCGTCCCGATCTGAAGATGGTGCAGCGCCCGATCGGTCCGGTGGCCGTCTTCGGCGCGTCGAACTTCCCCCTCGCCTTCTCGACCGCCGGGGGCGATACCGCCGCCGCACTCGCGGCCGGATGCCCCGTGGTGGTCAAGGGCCACCCCGCCCACCCCGGCACAGGCGAGATCATCGCCGAGGCGATCAAGGCCGCCATCGAGAGCTGCGGCGTTCACCCCGGTGTCTTCTCCCTGATCCAGGGTGACGGGCGCGACTATGCGCAGGCCCTTGTCCAGCATCCGCTTATCCGCGCCGTGGGCTTCACCGGCTCGCTTGGCGCAGGGCGCGCCCTCTTCGACCTCTGCGCGCAGCGGCCCGAACCCATCCCCTTCTTCGGCGAGCTGGGGTCGGTCAACCCTATGTTCGTTCTGCCTGCCGCCGCAGAGGCGCGCGCAGCGCAGATCGGCGAGGGCTGGGCCGGGTCGCTGACTATGGGCGCGGGACAATTCTGCACCAACCCGGGCATCGCCGTAGTCTCCCACGGTCCGGCGGGCGACGCCTTTGTCGCCGCCGCCGGGGCTGCTCTCGGCAAGGTCGGGGCGCAGGCCATGCTGACGGACGGTATCGCCGCCGCCTACCGCAGCGGGCGCGACCGCTTCGCCGGGCGCAATGCCGTGCAACCCGTCCTCGTGACCGAGGATGAAGGACGGCAGGCCAGCCCGAACCTCTTCGAAACCGACGCCGCGACCTACCTGCAGGACCATGCGCTTGGCGAAGAAGTCTTCGGCCCGCTCGGCCTCGTCATCCGGGTGTCAGGCCCCGAGGAAATGCTGACCCTGGCACGCGGGTTCGAAGGCCAGTTGACCGCGACCCTCCAGATGGATGCCGAGGACACGCCGGTCGCCGCAAGGCTTCTGCCAGTCCTCGAACGCAAGGCCGGGCGTCTGCTCGTCAACGGCTTCCCGACCGGGGTCGAAGTGGCAGACAGCATGGTGCATGGCGGACCCTACCCCGCCTCGACCAACTTCGGCGCAACCTCGGTGGGCACGCTCTCGATCCGCCGCTTCCTGCGCCCGGTCTGCTACCAGAACCTGCCCGACGCCCTGCTGCCCGGCGATCTCGCCGAGCGCTGAAGCCCTCCGGTTCGGGCCCGGTCAACCGGCCCGAACCGGCTCCTCGGCCACCGTGATCTGCTCGGTCACGTCGAGGAAGTTGCGAAGGATCGGCGACCGGTCGTCGCGCCGCCAGATCACCCCGGTCTCCAGCAGCGGCGGAGTGCCGTCCAGATCGAGATACCGGACACCGGAGCGCGCGAGATGGCGCAGCGACTCCGGCACCAGCGCAACCCCCATCCCGGCGGAGACAAGGCTGATGATGGTCTGCATCTGGATCGCGTTCTGCACGATCTCGGCCGTCCCGCCACAGGCAACATAGTAGTCCGTGACAAGATCGTAGAACGCAGGTGCCGCGCTTCGCGGAAACACGATCAGCGGCGACGAGATCACCTCCGCCGGGCTGATGCGCCCGCCCGTCGGCCGCAAGCGCCCCTCGGTGACCCAGCTGTCGGGCACCGCGGCGACCAGCGGTTCGCGGACCAGACCGCGATAGCCGAAACTCGGATGCAACCGCTCCTCGCTGGGCGGGATGATGATCCCCACATGCCCGTCCCCCCTCAGCAGCGAGGCGATCTGCGTATCGCTGGTGGCTTCGGTCAGCGACAGGTCCACGTCGGGATAGAGCTGGCGGAACCGGTGCACCAGTGACGGCAGAACGCTGTAGTCGGCAGTGCTGACGAAAGAGAGCGACAGGCGCCCCGCATGACCGTTGATCAACCGGTCGGCTGTGACTTCGAGGTGCGACAGGTCGTCGAGAACCGCGCGCACATGCGGCAGCCACTGGGCACCAAAGGCCGTCAGGGCAACACTGCGCCGGGTCCGTTCGAACAGTGGCGCACCGAGGTCGCGTTCCAGCGCCTGCACCGATTGGCTGAGGGGCGGCTGCGTCATGCCAAGCTGTTCGGCGGCCCTGCCGAAATGCAGTGTCTCGGCGACGGCAAGGAAGTGCCTCAACTGACGGACTTGCATTTCTTATATCTCCAGCGACCTAATAGCCCCTTTATAATATATTTCCGTCTCAAACACGAGGCAGGTAGTTTGACGCGCGATTCGCAATTCAGGGAGGGTTCGATGCCCCGTTATCGATCGAGAACCAGTACCCACGGCCGCAACATGGCCGGCGCCCGTGGCCTGTGGCGTGCAACCGGAATGAAGGATGACGATTTCGGCAAGCCGATCATCGCCATCGTCAACTCCTTTACCCAGTTCGTGCCCGGACACGTCCACCTCAAGGACCTCGGCCAACTCGTGGCCCGCGAGGTCGAGAAGGCCGGCGGTGTGGCGAAGGAATTCAACACCATCGCGGTCGACGACGGCATCGCGATGGGTCACGACGGGATGCTCTACTCCCTGCCCTCGCGCGAGATCATCGCCGACAGCGTCGAGTACATGGTCAACGCCCATTGCGCCGATGCCATGGTCTGCATCTCGAACTGCGACAAGATCACCCCGGGTATGCTCATGGCCGCCATGCGACTGAACATTCCCGTCGTCTTCGTCTCGGGCGGCCCGATGGAAGCCGGCAAGGTCGTGTGGGAAGGCAAGGAAACCGCGCTTGACCTCGTCGACGCGATGGTTGCCGCCGCCGACGACAGCTATTCCGACGAACAGGTTGCCGCGATCGAGCGCGCTGCCTGCCCCACCTGTGGCTCCTGCTCGGGCATGTTCACCGCGAACTCCATGAACTGCCTGACCGAGGCGCTTGGCCTCTCGCTGCCGGGCAACGGCTCGACCCTCGCGACCCATGCCGACCGCGAGCGCCTATTCGTCGAGGCCGGTCACCTCGTCGTCGACCTCGCGCGCCGCTACTACGAACAGGACGATGCCTCGGTCCTGCCGCGCTCCATCGCGACGGTCCCGGCGTTCAAGAACGCGATGACGCTCGACATCGCGATGGGCGGTTCGACCAACACGGTTCTGCACCTGCTGGCGGCGGCGGTCGAGGGCGAGGTCGATTTCGACATGTCCGACATCGACCAGCTGTCCCGCAACGTTCCGGTACTGTGCAAGGTGGCTCCGGCCAAGAACGACGTCCACATGGAAGACGTCCACCGTGCCGGCGGCATCATGTCCATCCTCGGTGAACTGGACCGCGTCGGCCTGCTCGACACCTCGGTCGGCAGCGTCCATTCCGAGAGCCTCGCGCAGGCGCTCGACCGCTGGGACATCACCCGCACCAATTCCGAGTCCGTGCACGACTTCTTCCGCGCGGCGCCGGGCGGCGTTCCGACCCAGACCGCGTTTTCGCAGGCGCGCCGGTATGACACGCTGGATCTCGACCGCACGAGCGGGGTCATCCGCAATGCCGAGAATGCCTTCAGCAAGGACGGCGGCCTCGCCGTGCTCTACGGCAACCTCGCCGAGGATGGCTGCATCGTGAAGACCGCAGGCGTCGACGAGTCGATCCTGACCTTCACCGGCCCGGCCCGCATCTTCGAGAGCCAGGACAGCGCGGTCAGCTCGATCCTCACCGGCAAGGTCAAGGAAGGCGACATCGTTCTGATCCGCTACGAAGGCCCGCGCGGCGGTCCGGGGATGCAGGAGATGCTCTACCCGACCTCCTACCTCAAGTCGAAGGGCCTCGGTAAAGCCTGCGCGCTGGTCACCGACGGGCGCTTCTCCGGCGGCTCCTCGGGTCTGTCCATCGGCCACGTGTCCCCGGAAGCCGCAGAAGGCGGCACCATCGGGCTGGTGGAAGAAGGCGACCTGATCGAGATCGACATCCCGAACCGCAAGATCCACCTCGCCGTGGACGATGCCGTCCTCGCCGAGCGCCGCGCTGCGCGCGAGGCCAAGGGCTGGTTCCCGGAAGAGAAGCGCACCCGCAAGGTATCGAGCGCGCTGCAGGCCTATGCCGCCCTGACCACCTCGGCCGCGCGCGGCGCGGTACGGGACGTGAGCCAGCTCAAGCGCAACTGATCCCCAAGCGGGGCCATGCGCGACGTGGCCCCGAAGAACGCAAAACGCCGAGCGGACTATCCGCTCGGCGTTGTCGTTTCCGGCCCTCGTCCCTGATCAGAACGGGCTGTCGGGGAAGTAGTACTGTTCGGCATTCTCCGGCGTGATCCGCTGGCTGCCAATGATGAATCGTCCCGAGACAGGGGTGGGCGAGACCTGACCAAGCGCCGTCAGCTCGATCGCGGTTGCGATCTGCGCCGGAGGATAGGTCACGTTCACCGGCAGCATCGGGTCGCCATCCATCATGCGCTTGATGATTTCCTTCATGCCCGCGCCGCCGACGACCCACATCTCGTCGTTCCGGCCCGCCTGGTCGATGGCTTCCAGCACGCCGACAGCCATGTCGTCATCGGCCGCCCAGACCGCGTCGATGTCATCGTACTTCGACAGGAAGTCCTGCATCACGTTGAACGCGTCGTCGCGGTTCCAGTTGCCGTGCTGCATGTCGAGCACGTTGATCCCGGTCCCTTCGATTGCCGCCGTAAAGGCATCGACCCGCTCGTTGTCGAGCGTTGTCGGGATCCCGCGCAGAACGACGACGTTGTCGCCCGACTTCAGGTTCTCGGCAAAGTACTCGCCCGCCACGCGGCCAAAGCCGGTGTTGTCCCCGGCGACATAAAGGTCCTCGATGTTCGGAACCGAGAGGCCCCGGTCAACGACCGTTACCCAGATGCCGGCGTCCTTCACCGCCTGCACCGGCGCGGTCAGCGGCTCGGATTCGAACGGCAGCACGACCAGCGCGCTGATGTTGCGCGTGGCGACCATGTCCTCGATATCGTTGACCATCTTGCCCGCGTCGCCTGCCGTCGCCAGCACGAAGTCCAGCTGCGGATAAGTCGCCTCGAGGCGTTCGATCGCGGCCTGTGCGTGGTAGTTCAGCCCGCCCATGAAGCCGTGGGTGGCCGAGGGGATCGCAACGCCGATCACCTTGGTGTCCTGCGCCAGCGCGGGGCCCGCGCCGACAAGGGCGAGGCCAAGTACCGCGCCCTTGAAAATATCTCTGCGTTTCATGTCTTTCCTCCCAAAATTGCCGCTCACTCGGCGGGCTTTCCTTCCCGCTGCAAGACCACAGCAAGGATGACGATCACGCCTTGGATCGCGCCGTTCAGGTAGGGGCTGACGATCGAGGCGAGGTTCAGAATATTGTCGATGAGGCTCAGGATCAGGACACCCACAACGGTGCCCCAGACCCGGCCGTAGCCGCCCTTGAGCACGGTGCCCCCGATGATCACAGCCGCGATGGCCTCCAGCTCCCAGAGCACCCCGGTCGAGCCGGAAGCGGAACCGAGGCGCGGGACGTACATGATCGTCGCAACGCCCACCAGCATCCCCAGCAGGACGTAGGTGGCCATCCGCACGCGGTCGACCTTGACCGCCGAATACTTGGCGACCTGTTCGTTGGCACCCAGCGCGGCGCAGTGCCGGCCAAACGGCGTCTTGCGCATGGCCAGCTCGCCCAGGATCGCGACGAGCGCGAAGACGATGATCGGCCAGGCGACCCCGAGGATGCCGTCGTAATAGACCGGGCGATAGAAGCTGCGCGCATCGTAGTTCAGCGAGAGCGTCCCGCCATCCGCCAGCCAGGTGGTCAGCGAACGGTAGATGCCCATCGACCCGAGCGTGACGATGAAGGCCTCGATGCCGACCTTCGCAATCAGGAACCCGTTCAGCAGCCCGGCGGCCAACCCGGTGACCAGCGCCACCGCCATACCCGCCAGAACCAGCGGCACCCCGATGCCGAGGGTCGGGATCATGGCGTTCATCGCCATGATCATCACCCCCGCGATGAACGCGGCCATGGACCCCACCGACAGGTCGATTCCCCCTGCCGTGATGACAAAGGTCATGCCGACGGCAATGATCCCGATGAAGGCCGAGCGCGCGAGCACGTTGGTCACGTTGCCATAGCTCAGGAAGTTCGAGTTGAGCGAGGCGCCCAGCACGATCAGCACGATCAGGGCCAGCAGCGGGCCGAGAACATGCAGCGAAATGCCATGCCGCCGGGCGCCTGTTTCGTTGGTCTGGGTGGTCGTGTCGGTCATGCCTGTGCTCCGGCCATTTCGCTCACGCCCATGGCGCGGCGCAGGATCGCGTCTTCGGTGATCGCCTCGCCTTCCAGCTCGCCCGCGATATGGCCGCGCCCCATCACGACAACGCGCGAGGCCAGCCCGATCACTTCAGGCAGCTCAGAGGAAACGACGATCACGCTCTTGCCCTTGGCGGCCAGCGCCGCGATGAAATCGTAGATCTGTTGCTTGGTGCCGATGTCGATACCGCGAGTCGGCTCGTCGATGATGACGATCTGCGGCTCGGCAAGCATGGTCTTGGCCAGCAACAGCTTCTGCTGGTTCCCGCCCGAGAGGTTCCCGGCGGTCATGGCCCTGTCCTTCACGCGAATGTCGAACTCGGCGATGGCGTCGGTCAATGCCCGGTCCTCGGCGCGCTTGTCGATCGCCACCCGCCCGAAGCGGTCCAGCGCCAGAAGCGTCAGGTTCTCGGTCAGCGACTTGCCCAGCAACAGGCCCTTTTCCTTGCGGTCCTCGGTCAGATAGACCAGCCCCGCCCGCCGCGCCTCCAGCACCGAGCCGCCGCTCAGCTCCGCGCCATTGACCCGCACGGTCCCCTGCGAAGGCCGAAGCCCGACGATGCCTTCCATCAGTTCGGTCCGCCCGGCCCCCACCAGCCCGGCGAAACCCAGCACCTCGCCACGCCGGAGCCTGAACGACGCGTCGCGCACATGGCCCGGAACCGTCAGCCCCTCGACCTCCAGAACCACGTCATCGCCTGCCCGGGGCTTCGCCGGAAACAGGTCGGACAGTTCGCGCCCGACCATCGCCTCGGCCATCGCGTGCTCGGTAAACCCTGCCGCCGGGCGCGTCGTGATATGGGTCCCGTCGCGCAGAACCGTCACCCGGTCAGCGATCCGCGCGACCTCGTCCAGCTTGTGCGAGGTGTAGAGGATCGCGGTGCCCTGCGCCCGCAGACGTTCGATCTGTTTCAGCAAGACATCCGTCTCGCGCCCGGTCAGCACGGCGGTCGGTTCATCCATGATCAGGACCCGCGCCTTGCGCCCCAGCGCACGGGCGATCTCGACCATCTGCCGGTTCGGGACCGAAAGGTCACGGATACGCACCCGCGGATCGACATGACAATCCAGCCGCGCCAGCAGCTCCCGCGCCTCCGCGCGCATCGCCTTCTGATCGAGGAACAGACCGCGCCGCTTCTCGCGGCCAAGGAACAGGTTCTCTTCAACCGTTAGCTGCAGAGCGAGGTTGAATTCCTGATGGATCATCAGGATCCCGGCATCCTCCGCCGCACGCTGATCGGCAAAGCTCACCGATTGCCCGTCAAGCAGCAGCTCGCCCGTCGAGGGCGACAGGTAGCCGCCGAGGATCTTCATCATCGTCGACTTGCCGGCGCCATTCTCACCGATCAGCGCATGCACTTCGCCGGGCACCAGCGCAAAGTCGATCCCGTGCAGCACCTCGATGGGGCCAAAGCGGCGGGTTACCCCACGGGCTTCAAGCACGGCGGTCAAAACGACACCCACGCGGCGTTGCGCCGCGAGGAGCGGACGCAGGCATCGACAAAGGCGACACCTTCAACCCCGTCGGCCACCGTCGGGAACAACATGCCCTCCGGCAGGCCATCGCCGTTCCGCGCGGCCCGGATGGCCTCGGCCGCTGCACCGTAGATATTTGCAAAGGCTTCGAAAAACCCCTCGGGATGCCCCGGCGGGATCCGTGTCATCCCCCGCGAGCCCGGGCCAGTATCGGCCGAGGCACGCGTCACGATCTGTGTCGACCCGCCCAACGGAGTCACCCGCAGTTCATTGGGGTTTTCCTGCCGCCATTCCAGCCCGGCCTTGGTTCCATAGACCCGCAGCCGCAGACCGTTCTCCTCGCCCGCCGCGACCTGGCTGCACCAGAGCGTACCGCGCGCGCCGCCCTTGAAGCGCAGCATCACGTGGGCGTTGTCGTCCAGCAATCGCCCGGGAACAAAGCTTTGCAGATCGGCTGCGATGGCTTCGGGCTCCAGCCCGGTGACATGGCGCAGCAGGTTCCAGGCATGTGTCCCGATGTCCCCGGTGGCGCCCCCGGCACCACTACGCTCCGGGTCGGTGCGCCATGCCGCCTGCTTGTTGTCCGGCTCCGGCACCTCGGCCAGCCAGTCCTGCGCATACTCGACCTGAACCAGCCGGATCTCGCCGAGATCCCCGCGCTGAACCCGCGACCGCGCTTCGCGCACCAAGGGGTAGCCCGTGTAGTTGTGGGTCAGCACGAACAGCGCCTGCGATTTCTCGGCCGCGGCCTGCAGCTTCTTCGCATCCGGCAGCGTTCCGGTCAGCGGCTTGTCGCAGATCACGTGGATCCCGCGCTTCAGGAACTCGCGTGCGACCGGCAAATGCATGTGGTTGGGCACCACGACCGACACCGCCTCGATCCCGTCTTTCAGCCGCGCCTCGCGCTTGGCCATCTCCACGTAGTCGGTATAGGTCCGGTCTGCCGCAAGCCCGACCTCGGCCGCCGAGGCCCGCGCCTTGTCCTCTGTCGAGGACAGCGCACCCGCCACCAGTTCGAATTGCCCGTCCAGACGCGCAGCGATGCGATGGACCGAGCCGATCATGGCCCCCTGTCCCCCGCCGACCATCCCCAGCCGGATCGGTCCCGTGCGTCCGGCGAAACGGCTCATCGCTCGAGCCCCAGCATTCTGCGGTTCGCGGCCTCGTCGGTCCCCGCGTTGGCGAAATCGTCAAAGGCATGCGGCGTGACCCGGATGATGTGGTCCTTGACGAACTGCGCGCCCTCGCGCGCGCCATCCTCAGGATGCTTCAGCGCACATTCCCATTCGACCACCGCCCAGCCGTCGAAATCCATCGCCGCGAACTTGGAGAACACCGCGCCGAAATCCACCTGCCCGTCCCCAAGCGAGCGGAACCGCCCTGCCCGGTTCACCCAGCTCTGGTAGCCGCCATAGACGCCCTGCCGCCCGGTCGGATTGAACTCGGCGTCCTTGACGTGAAACGCCCCGATCCGTTCGGCGTAGATGTCCAGATGATCGAGGTAGTCGAGGCACTGCAGAACGTAGTGGCTCGGATCGTAGAGCATCATCGCGCGAGGATGGTCGTTCACCCGCTCGAGGAACATCTCGAAGCTTGCCCCATCGTGCAGGTCCTCGCCCGGGTGGATCTCGTAGCAGAGGTTAACCCCGTGCTCATCCGCGAGGTCCAGCAGCGGACGCCAGCGTTTCGCCAATTCGTCAAAGGCCATCTCGACCAGCCCTGCCGGGCGCTGCGGCCATGGGTAGATGTAGGGCCAGGCCAGCGCGCCCGAAAAGGTCGGAAGCGCGGTCAGCCCAAGGTTGGCCGAGGCACGGATGGCCTTTTTCACCTGTTCTACCGCCCAGGCCTGCCGCGCCGCCGGATCGCCATGCACCGAGGCATCCGCGAACCCGTCGAAGGCGACGTCATAGGCGGGATGCACGGCAACAAGCTGGCCCTGAAGATGGCAGGCCAGCTCTGTCACGGTGATCCCGTTCTCTTCGGCTTGCCCAAGCCACTCCTCGCAATAGTCCCGGCTCTCGGCGGCCTGGTCGAGATCGATCAGCCGCTTGTCCCAGCTCGGAACCTGCACCCCGGCATAGCCGCAATCCGCCGCCCAGCGGGTAATGCCGCCCCAGCTGTCGAAGGGAGCGTCGTCGCCTGCGAACTGCGCCAGGAACAGCGCAGGGCCCTTGATCGTCTTCACGTGCATCCTCCCATGCGCGACTTCTCCTCTCGTCGCGTATGTAATCGTTTGCATGTGAGCCTGACAAAGAGTGCAATCGTTTACAAGAGTTAATTTTCAGTCCAATCTAAGCCCCTGAAAGGGAGTTCGATGGACCGGAAAATCGCAACGATTCAGGATGTTGCCCGCAGCGCGGGGGTGTCGACCGCCACGGTCAGCCGTACCCTGTCCAAGCCTTCGGTGGTCGCAAAGGCGACTCGCGAGGCCGTTTTGACCGCCGTTGCCGAGACCGGATACCGCGTGAATGCCACCGCGTCGAACCTGCGGCGGCAGCGCACCGGGTCGGTGATCATCCTGCTTCCGAACATCGCAAACCCCTTCTTCTCGCAGATCCTCGCGGGGCTCTCGTCAGTGCTGACCCCGGCGCAATACGGCATGCTCATCGCCGACACCCAGTTCGGCCCCGACCCCGAAGAACGGCTCCAGCACTACCTGACCTCGGGCCAGGCCGACGGGCTGATCCTGCTCGACGGGACCCTGTCCCCCGAGGCGCTCAGAACCCCGGCCCGCCCCCCTGTCGTGCTGGCCTGCGAGTGGATGGGCAGCGCCCTGCCCTCCGTCCGTGTCGAGAACCAGCGCGGCGCCGCGCTTGCGGTCGGCCACCTTGCCAAGCTCGGCCACCGCCACATCGGCCATGTCACCGGCCCGCGCGGCAACGTCCTGACCGAAACCCGGCTCGAAGGATTCCGCAGCGCGCTGTCCCAGCTTGGCCTGCCGATGCGCGACGACTGGATCATCGAGGGCGACTTCAGCATGGATTCCGGCGCCTCGGCCGGCCGCGCCTGGCTGGCTATGCAGGACAAGCCGACGGCGCTGTTCCTCTCCTCGGACGAGATGGCGACAGGCTTCATGGGTCAGGTGCAACGCCGTGGCGTACAGGTGCCGCAGGACGTCTCGGTGGTCGGCTTCGACAACATCGAGATCTCCCAGCATCTCAGCCCGGGCCTGACCACCATCCGCCAGCCGCGCACGCAGATCGGCGTGCGCGCGGCCGAACTGCTGCTGGACATGATCGCCGAAGGCCGGATCGACGGCCCGTCCGAGGTGATCGAGGTGGAATTCATTACCCGTGGCAGCTCCGGCCCGCCACCGGCAGCGAAGTAGCGCCCTAGAACCCCACGAAGACCAGATCCAGCGCGCGCCGGATGGTGTAGTCCTCGCTCGTCAGGTCCATGACCGGGCCGGACGACACCAGCCGCTCGGGGATCGCCGCCATCTCGCCCGTGTGCAGCGCCATCGGCTCGCCTTCGATGTGAAACACCGGCTCCAACCGCGTGATTGGCCTCAGATCCTCGGTCACGGGCAACAGGGGCGCCACCACCCTCGTCCCGGTACGTATCAGGTCGGACTGCAGGTCGAGCACCAGCGTCCCGTCCGGCAGGCGATATACATGAAACTGCGCCATTACTCGGGCGTCCACACCTGCCATCGCGCCAGGGGCATCCCGTTCCGGTCGACCCAGGCGCGGCGCTGGCTGATTGCCTCGCGGTTCTCTGCAGCCCATGCCCGCGCACGGGCCTCGCGCACCGATTCAGCGAGGGCCGCCTCGCTGATCGCCGACACGTTGAGCCCAAGCTCGCGCGCCGCGTCGAGGACATCGCTGTCGATGGTCACATTCGTGCGGCGCTTGGCAGAGACAGTGGCGGACATGCATTTGCTCCATCAGAGTGTGCATTCAAGATACACACCCAATGGGCGCACTTCAAGTTCTGCCGGCCCCCTGCCGCGCGCGCCACCAGCGCATCACCGCCATCTCGGCCTCCGCCGCATCCTCGGCCCGCTGGGCCTCGTCCTTCGCCAGCGCCATTCCTGCCACGCGCACCGATTCATAGGTCTTCATTTCGCGAAAGGCCGTCGCGACACGCTGCTCCAGCCTGTTCAGCCCCGGCTCGATGCGCTTGCGGTCGCGCTCCACCCGCGCGATCTCCGAGCGCATGGATCGCAGGTAGTCGCCAAGGTAGGTCCGCATCGCCGGATCGTCCGTCTGCGCCCCCTCGGTCATCTCCCGCTCCAGGCGTTCGCGCCGCTGGTCCAGCCGCAGCGCCTCGGCCCGCAGATCGTTCAGTTCCTGCGCATCGCTCTCGATGGCCTGCCGCTTCAGCTTTTCCATCAGCTCAAGCGCCCGGATCCGACCGGCCTGCATCGTCGCCTAATGCCCCGCCGAGACGTCCGGGGCCGCCTCTTCCGGGCTCTCCTCCGCTGCCTGCCCCGTCTTGGCCAGCAGCGCATCGCGCATCCGGGTCATGATGTCATCGGGAAAGCTGTTGCGCGCGGTCGGCATGGTCGCATGCCAGACCGGCATGGTGAACTCCGGCGGAGCCGAGGCGTCCTGATCTTCGGACGCCGACGGCTCCTCGGCGGGCTTCGGGGCGCCAGCCGCGAAACCCGGCACGGCCGGGGCGATCAGCAGGGCCAACAGGCAAAACAGCCGGATCATAGCGGCGCCAGCTCCTTCTGCCCCGCCTCAACCTTGTAGAAGTCGGGCTGCATCCGCGTGGGGATGTTGCCGCGGCCCATCTCGATGCAGATGTTCGGAGGATAGTTCGCGACGATGGCAACGAACACGTCCCGGATCACGTGGTAGAAGGCCGCGTCCTCGTCCTCGATCTGCTTCAGCCGACCCGAAACCGGCTGCACCATGCAGTAGGCCAGAAACACGCCAAGAAACGTCCCGACAAGCGCGCCGCCGATCATCCCGCCCAGAACTTCGGGCGGCTGGTCGATGGACGACATCGTCTTGATCACACCCAGAACGGCCGCGACGATCCCGATCGCCGGCAGACCGTCCGCCATGGTCTGGATCGCATGCGCCGCATGCAGCGATTCATGGTGATGCTTCTTGATCTTGCGGTTGATCACGTCCTCGGTCTGGTAGCGGTCGTCGAACTGCATCGACAGCATGCGGAAACTGTCGGTGATCAGTTCGGTCGCGAAGTGATCCTTGAGGATCTTGGGATAGCGCTTGAAGATCTCGCTCTCCTGCGGCTTCTCGATGTGCTCGTCGAGCGCAAGGATACCCTTCTGCTTGTAGATACGGGCGAATTCGTAAAGCAGGTTCAGCAGGTCTTCGTAGTCACGGGCCTTCCACTTCGGCCCTTTGATGACCTTGAGGATGCCGCCCATGCTGCTCTTCACCACGGCGAAAGAGTTGGCGATCACAAAGGCGCCTACGGCTGCGCCAACGATCATCATGCCTTCGAATGGCAGGGCGTGCAGCACGATGTCGAGCTTGCCGCCCGAGAGCATGAACCCGCCGAAGACGAGACCGAAAACAAGGGCCAGGCCGATGATCAGAGTCATTATCGCATTCCGTTCTTGGGTGTTCCAGGGTGTGTACTGACAAGATTTTCATGAACAGAATAAACATAATTGACTTACGTACAAGCATAAACAAGAATAGGTTGCAGAGTAATTTTTGACTTGAAGCAGAAGAGCCATGAACAACGACGATGTATTCGCCTACGTCTTCGAGGAGGACCTGATCCGCAGCGCTCTGCCGGATTGGCCCCAGGGCATGATCGCGGTTCTCTGCCTGCGCGCCGATGGCGACTGCAAGACCGTCGTGGGTCACATTGAAGAAGGTCATCGCGTCCTGCGGCGCGTGGCGCAGGCAATGGACATGCCCGAGCGCAGCTTTGCAGTGACCCCCGAGGTCGACGGCTGGCCGACGCGCCGCGTTCGCTTCTCGGAAGAGCAGGACATGCTCAAGCTGATCGCCGGGGCCGACCAGCTGAGCGAGCTGGCGGCGGATTATGCGATCAACTATCGCTTTGCCAAGGACGAGGGCCTGAACCCCGACGAGGTCGTCAGCGGCCGCGCCCCACAGCGCGCCCCGCGCGCCGACAAGCCCGCAACCAAAGTGGGCGAGCAGGTGCGCCGCCGTCTGCACCTTGGTCTCGCCGTGGGCGAGCGCGTGGCCAAGGCACTGACCGACCGCGGCGAAGCTGAGGACCTGCCCAGCCGTCCGCAGCGCGGCGACAGCTTCGGCATGCCGCCGGGCTTTGCCGCCTGCACCGCACCGTCGCGCCGCGACTGTCAGTTCGGGACCGGTCGCATCGGCGGCTACGGCAAGGGCATCCGGGTGATCCTCACTCCCGATCGCGTCAGCATCCACACCACACCGGTCAAGGTCGAAGAGGTCGGCTTCAGCTCCGACTTCCGCCATTTCTACCTGCCCCGCAAGGCGCTCGGCGACTGGCGCGCCAGCCGCCCCGCGATCATCGACATCGCCCCCGAAGCCTTCCCCGAGGGCCTGCGCAAGGTGATGGCGGATCGTTGGTTCCAAGTGGACGCCACGGTCACCGCCGAAGGCGTCTTTCTCACCCCCGGCCTCCCCATCGCGCCCGAAGCCGAGGCAGAGGTTGTCTCCGAGGACATTCCCACCGCCGAACCCAGGAAACGCTGGCGCATGTCTGGCCGCGCCGCGGCCATCGCCGGCGTTGGCCTCGTCGCCGCCCTGATCACCGCCGGGAGCATCGGCGCCTTCGTCGGCGACGCACCGGTCACCTCCGTTCTCTCCGCGCTGGAGATCGCCGAGCGATGAAATGCGCGGTCATCACGCCGGTCGGGCCCGGCCACCAATCGCTGCTGAACGACAGCTGCGCACCCTCCGTGGCGCGCGCCCTCGCGTTCGACAAGGGCCCCTTCGACGTGGTCGAACACCTCGTGATGGACGACACCGAGGGCCGCCACGGACGCTCCAACCGCCGCAACGACGCGCTGCAACAAGCCCGCGACGAGGGCTTTGACTGGGTCTTCTTTCTCGATGCCGATGACGTCATGACCCCCAACGCCTTCGAGGCATTCGGGCGGGTGCTCGCATCCGAGCCGGAGCTTGACGCCGTCTGGGGTCTCATCTGTACCTTCAACGACCTCGGCCAGCCGGAACTGCGCGATGGCCAGCCCGAGCGCATCGACACCCGCGCCGATCTGCTGTCCTGCCCGCCCTATCTGTCGCTCCAGATCGGCGCCTTCATTCGGACCGGCTGCGCTGCCCGTTTCGGGTTCGACCCGGACATGGATACCGGCGAAGACTTCAAGTTCTACTACCAGCTCTGGGCCAACTGCCGCTGCGCCAAGCGCCCTGAGATCTTCTTCGTCAACCGGCGCGGCCAGCATTCGACCGGCCCTCGCGGCGCAACGGGGGCAGACTGGTCCGAAGCGGTGACGGGTCTCTGGACGACCCAGCTGGCCGAGGTCCCGGTCTGGGCACAGATCGCCGACGGCAACGGCAGCCCGGCCCGCATGCGCATCACCAATCCGCGCGACCTGATCCAGGCGACGCACCTGCAGGGCGCCTTCTTCGAAGACTCGTCGCTCCAGAAGCTGAAGAAGCTGCTGAACCGCCCGAACCCCACCATCGTCGAGGTCGGCGCGAACATCGGCAACCACGTCGTCTGGTACGCGCGCCATCTGGACCCGGCCCGCATCTACCCGGTCGAGCCGAACCCCGAGGCGCTGACCCTGCTCGAGCAGAACATCGAGGCGAACGGCATTTCCGACCGGATCGACCGGCGCGGACTTGGCCTTGGCGCCGGACGCGGCGAGGGGCGCTTCACTGCCGTCACCGACAACGCCGACAACCTCGGTGCGACGCGCCTTGTCGCCGCCGAGGAAGGCGGCATCGAAACCCGCAGTCTCGACGCCCTGCTGGGCGAGGACCGGGTGGATTTCATCAAGATCGACGCCGAAGGCATGGAGATGGACGTGCTCGACGGGGCCGCCGACCTGATCGCGCGGGACAAGCCGCTGATCTGGATCGAGGTGCTGCGGCCCAACATGATGGCCTTCGTCCAGGGCTGGTGCCGCAAGGCCAACTACCGGGTGGTCGACAGCACCGCCTACCTGAACACCGTCGATTATTTCGCCATGCCGAGGAGCTGAGAATGACCACCGCGACCAGCCGCAAGGACCGCCGCGTGCTCGCCGCCAAGACGGCCAAGATCTATGGAATCAAGGGCCAGGAGTCGGTGGACCTTCACGAGGCCTACAACGCGTTGGCGCGCAACGAGATCGGCAAGGCCGTTCAGCTCGCCCTGCCGATCACCAAGAGTCACCCGGCCAACCGCCACGCCTGGATCGTCATGGGCGGGGCCGCGCTGACCCAGCGCGAGGGCAAGACCGCCAAGGCCTTCTTCGGGCAGGCGCTGCAGGCACGCTCGGACGATCCCGTGGCGCTGACCGGGATGTCCAAGGCGCATCTCCTCTCGGCCGAGGTGGAAGAGAGCGTCGCGACCGCCCGCCTCGCCTTCGAGGCAGGCGCCGAGGAGCGCGGCCTCGTCACCATGTATATGGACCTGATGTCGCGGCTGGGGCGTCGCCTCGCCGCCGTCGACGTGCTGTCTCCGGTGGTCGAAAAACTGAACGACGCCGAGCTGTGCCATACGCTTGGCAACATGCTGCTGGATGCCGATGAACCGGGCAAGGCCGCCCGCTGGTACCACGCCGCCTACGCACTCGACCCAAAGCCCGAGGCGCACCGGATCGGGCACCTGCGGGCGCTGCTCGTCGAATGCCGGTTCGACGAAGCGGAACCGTTCGCGCAAGACCTTCTGCAGACCGCCGAAGATCACGACGGCGTCGTCAACATCTACCTGCTGATGCTGCGCGTCACCGGTCGCCGGGACGAAGCCGAGAAACTGATCCAGGACACCGATTTCACTACACCCGAGGGCTACGCGCAGGCGCTTGGCCTGATGGCGAACATCCATCAGGACCGGGGCAACTACGACGCCGCGCGCGACTCCTATCAGGAAGCGATCCACGTGACCGGGCATGGCGGCAGGCTAGCCAAGGCCTACGGGGTCTTCCTGTTCCGCGACGGCGCCTATGGCGAGGGCGCGCCCCATTTCGCCGAGCGCTTCGACCAGGCACAGCGCGGACGAATCCCGCTCCACAACGCCGCGCCCGAGAACCTCGAGAAGCTGCAGCACATGCTGCTGATGGGTGAACAGGGCGTGGGTGACCAGCTTGCCATGCTGCCCCTGTTGCGGCTCGCCCCGCTCGATCCCGGCGCCCAGGTGACCTTCGTCGCCGACGACCGCTTCGGCCCCCTGCTGGCAGGCAACACCCTCGGCATCGCACACCGCGACCGCAGCGCCTTTACCTCTGCGCCGCAGCAACTGGCACTGAACCAGCTCGTCTATCTCGGCGATCTCAGCCGCTACCTCGAAGGCCGCGAGCCCTCGGCCAAGCACGGCGCCTATCTGCGCCCGGACGCAGCCCGCGTCGCAGCCCTGCGCGAAAAGTACGTCAGCGCGGGCAAGGGCGCCCCGGTCATCGGGCTCGCATGGAACAGCGCCAGCCTGATCGGCCGCCTGCGCTCGGTCGCGCTGGCCGAAATGCTGACCGCCCTGCCCGAGGGCGCTCTGGTGGTTAACCTGCAATACGGCGACACCAGCCGCGAGGTCACCGAGGCCATGCTCGGCCGTCCCGACCTGACCTTCGTCAACGACTTCGAGATCGACCAGATGGCCGACCTCGCCGGGTTCGCCGCCCAGATCGCCGCGATGGACCACGTGGTGACGATCGACAACACCACGGCGCACATGGCAGGCGCCCTCGGACACGGGTCCGCCCACGCGCTCATTCCGGCGGGCTCGGAGTGCATGTGGTACTGGGGTCGCTCGGGCGAGGCCGATCCGTGGTACGGGGCGCTGACCCTGCACCGCCAGCAAGCAATCGGCGACTGGTCGGAGCCTCTGGCCGAGGTTCGCGCCCGGCTCGCGCCCTAGTTCAATTCCCGGGGGGCGTCTTGAACTTCAAGCACATAACCGGCGGACCGCACCGTACGAACGGTATAGAGCCCGCCCATCACGTCGCGCAGCTTGCGGCGGATGCGGGTGATGTGCACGTCAAAGCGGCGGTCGCCATACTCCCAGTCGGTTCCGTAGAGGTGCTGCGACAGCTCGTTGCGGGTCACGATCCGGCCCTGGTGCGCCGCGAGAACACGCAGCACCCGCTCCTCGGCCTGGGTCAAGGTCATGCCCGCCACCAGCGCCTCGGCGATTCCCGCGCTCTCGGACAGCGGCGCGCCGGCAAGGCCGCGCGCCAGCCGGACTTCGAACTCGGCGCTCCGGAATGGCAGCCGCAGGACATCATGGGCCCCGGCCGACAGGGTCCATGCGGCGCTGGTCTCGCTGTCAACTCCGTCGATGGCCAGCACAAGGCAATGGGGATGATCCAGCCGCAGCCGCGACAGCAGCGCCAGCGCGCCGTCGGCGGGCGGACAGACCGCCACCACCGCCAGCCTCAGCGGCAGGGCCGGGTCGATCACCCGCGCCAGCCGCGCGACGTCCGCCGTTTCGACAAGCCCGCTGACTCCGGCCTCGGCCAGAACCCTTGTAATCTGGGCCCGGCGTTTGTCATCCGGGTCCACTACGACACAGGGGCCGGTCATCATTCGCCTCTAGAGGGAGTCAAAAACACTGCATGCTCAGCGATAAGGTGTAATCGACCGGCCTCCAACCAGTTTTTGTGCATCGGATGTACAAATTATCCAAGTTTTCAACTGTCCTTAACCAGTGCGCCCTAAATTCTTCATGAAAAGCAAAAATAAACGGCCTTCGCCTTGGCCGAATCGCCCCGGGGGAGAACGATACATGGCGGCCACGCAACTCTGGAACCTCTGGCGGAACGCGACGGGCTACGTTGCCGGGCGCCTGTGGTCCCAACGGGCGCCGCGCCCCGAGCCGGCCCTCCCCGTCGAGGACAGCGTGACTGCCAATTTTCTCGTTTGTCTCGAAACCGGTACGCGTCACGTCACTCTGACCCGGCACCTGCAGGAAACGCTGCGCATGACCCCGGCCGAATACCGCAGGCGGTGGCGCCTTCCGGCAGACTACCCGATGGTCGCACAGAACTACCTCGTCCGGCGCGACGAAATTAGGGAGGAGGCGTGATCGGCAAGATCCGGCGAAGACCACGAGAAGAAGCAATGACCACAAGCAAAACTGATGAACTTGTGGTATAGACAACAAAGACAAATCAGGATTATTGCGGCAGATGTATTCAATAGTCGAAATACAAGAAGACAAGTCGCAAGAAATCTCGGGGGCGAGATGACCAAATCGCAATCGAAAGAAGACATGATCGCCAAGATCGTCGCAGCTTACGCCAGCCGTCCCGACGTGGCGGCCGACGACATCGTCGCGCTCCTCGCCCGCCTGCGGCGCGAAATGGGTGACGAGTCCGCGGCCCCCTCGACGAGCGAGGCGCACGCAGCGGAACCCGTCGCCGAGCCGGCCGTTCCGATCGACAAGGCCATGACCAAGGACAAGGTCTACTGCCTGTGCTGCGGCAAGGGCTTCAAGATGCTCAAACGGCACCTCGGCGCCGAACACGGGCTGAGCGAGGCCGAGTATCGCGCCATGTTCGGCCTGCCGGAGGACATGCCGCTGGTGGCCCCGAGCTACTCCAAGAAAAAAGCGGATTACGCCAAGTCGGCCGGCTTCGGGAAATACGCCCGCACGGGCCGCCCGGCAGCGGACAACGACGCCAAGGTGTCCTGACCCCGCGACTGGACGACGACAGGGAACGGTTCGCAGAGACCGGCCTGGCATGAGGCAAGGACGGAACGGGCATGACGAACAGACCCATCATCATCAAGCGCGTCGAAGACGAGGGCGAGGCCGGCCACCACGGCGGCGGCTGGAAAGTCGCCTATGCGGACTTCATGACCGCAATGATGGCCTTCTTCCTCCTGCTCTGGATTCTGGCCGCCTCCGACGAGGAGAAGCTGCGCGGCCTTGCCGACTACTTCACCCCTTCGCTCTCTGAACAGGGCGGACGAGGAGACGGCATCCTCAATGGTGAGGTTCTGGGGCCGCAGGGCGTGCTGAGCGGGACCGAAGGGCCCAAGAGCGAAATCCAGCTGCCCAGTTTCGGGCAGGAAAATCCGCTCGCCATGTTCGACAGCCGGATCGAGAACCAGCCCCGCGCGGTGGTGGAGTACGAACCGAGCCCCGAGGACCCCCGCCCCAACGCGGACGAGACGACCGAGACCCAGCCCAACGTCGAATCGACAGGCGACCAGCCGGTGCCGCCCGAGATGACCGAACTGGCGCAGGCCCGCGAACTGCGTGAAGGCCAGCTCGACGCGCTGGAGCAGGAAATCACCAACGCGATCAAGCAGGACCCGACGCTGGAAGACTTCACGGCGAATATCCGCTTTGTCCGTACGCCACAGGGCCTGACCGTACAAATCATCGACCAGGAGGGGCGGTCGATGTTCAGCCTCGGCTCCTCCCGAATCCAGGACCACACGCGCGAGTTGATCGAGATTATCGGCCAGGCCATCGCGCCGATGACCTATCCTGTCACCATCACCGGGCACACCGACAGCCTGCCCTTCAACCGGTCCTCGGGCTATTCCAACTGGGAACTGTCGGCCGACCGCGCCAATGCCACCCGGCGGGTGCTCGTCGGAACGGGCGTCAACCCGTCCAGGCTGGAACGTATCTCGGGCCTTGCCGATACCGAACCGCTGACGCCCGAAGCGCCCGATGCACCCCAGAACCGCAGGATCGACATCCTCCTCGCCTACCCCGATCCGGCGCTCAAGCTACCGGCGCCTTCTGGCCCGTAACCGGGCGGCACACGCCAGAGGCGAAAGCATCTAGGGGTCAACACCCACCTTATCCACAAGATAATGCTGTCAACCCACCATATTGTTAACGCGCCTAAACAATGTTTTCGTGTGGGTTAAAACACCTACCCGGGCCAGTTGCGCGGAAACCGGCCCAAACGTCGGCGCCGCTCCGCCGGAAATTTCCTTGCAGTTCAACGGCTCTTGACGCCCTTCGTGGGCCACGACTCCCGGTATCGCCGCCCGCAGTAGTCCACATAATGTGCATAACTCTACAATATGTGGTGTGTGACTAGCTCCCCGCCGCAGACATATTGCGATCCGCTTAACATTCCCTCGCTGGCTCGAATTGTGAACGCCGGGTTAAGATCTCCCAGGGCATCGGAATTCGGGGGAATGATATGCGCACATCGGTACTGGAACTTCTCTGGCAAGGCGCCATCCGCCCCATGCACGGCACCGAAGCAAACCGGCTCAAGCGCGTCCTGCAGGCCATGCTCCCCATGCGCATCATCTGCCTCGCAGCCTCCACCGGAATCGACCGAATCTCCGTTCTGCCAGACGAGATCGAAGTGATGCCCGCCCTGCCGCTTGGGGACGTGGTGGTCGAGGAGCTCTCGGTCGACGTGCCCTACGGCGCGCTGCTGATGTTCTGTGACGACGACGTCATCGCCGGCCCGATCGAGAACGCCACGCTCTCCTACGACCTCGGCATCGCCGTGGGCCAGACCCTGCTGACGGTCCTGCGCCGCGGCACCTTCCCGCTAGAACGGGAGAACGAAGCGCTCTACATCATGGCCTGCGCCTTCGACCGCATGGCGCATACCACCGGCATGCAGCATCTCGGCCTCGTCCCCGGCGAATTCTCCAAGGGCCTCGCCGGCATCCTCGGCGCATACTGGTCCGGCTCGCGCCTGTCCCGGACCGAGCAGAGCGGCCTGTTCCTCGGCACGCACTGCCTCGCCAGCTCGGGCCTGCGTCAGTACCTGACCTCGCTCGATGCGGGATTCAACGCGCCCGAGTACAACCGTATCCCCCGGGGATTGCTCGCCTTTTCCGGCGGCACCTACAACTTTGGCGACTGGCTCGAACTGGTCGACCAGGCGGTGTCCGGTCTCATGAGCCAACGCAAGACACGGCTCATAAACGGCTGAGATCCGACCCCGGATTTTCAAGTATTTAACCTTTTGTAAATCAAACAAATCTTTCAGTCAGGCATGGTTTGTGCTTATCTGTTCTTGCGTAATCAGGACTATCGAGCGCCTCCCATGATGTTTATCACCCGACAAGCGGCGATGAACGAGCCAATGCTCTCGGTCGAGGAAGAACGGCAAGCGGTGCGCAGCTGGCAACAGGAAGGCGATCGGTCGGCCCTGGAACGGTTACTGCGGTCTCATGCGCGGCAGGTCTACTCGCAGGCCGCCCGCTGGACCGACAACCCCTCGCACCGCGAGGATCTCGTTGCAGAAGGAATGATCGGCCTGATGCGGGCGGCAGACAACTTCGACCTCAACCAGGAGGTCCGCTTTTCGACCTACGCGGGCTGGTGGGTGTTGAACGGCGTCTCGGCGGCGCTCGTCCGGATCAAGACGGTAATCGACATCCCCGTCCGCACCTATCTCGACGCCAGCGTCGGTCGGCTCGAAGGCGATACGCAGGAACTGGCGCAGATGGCCATGCAGGGGGCCGTCGACCTCGGCTTCGGGAGCGATACGGACGCCTCCATCGCCTGCCCCAACCTCACACCCGAGGAAGAGGCCACGCTGCGCTCGGACAAGGCGGAACAGCGCCGCATGCTCGATGCCGCACTGGCGCAGCTCGACCCGCTCGACGCCGACGTGATCCGCCGCCTCAAGCTCGAGGACCCGCCGGAAACCGTCGAAAGCCTGTCGCAGGAATATGGAATGTCGCGGGACCGACTGCGGCAGATCGAGGGACGCGCCCTGCTGCGTCTCCGCAAACGTCTGATCGAAGGCGGGTTCCGCCTCGGCGCGCTCACCTGAGGAGGGGAGATGATTGAAATGATTTCGGCGGATACCGCAACCGCACGCCCTACCCCGACTTCCTCCAACGGCGCCCAGACCGGCGAAGATGATGCCGCAAGCACCTTTGCCCAACTGCTCGGCCAGGCCGGAGCAGCCAAACCCGCTGACACCACCGCCAAGGCACCGACACAGACGCCCGAAGTAGACCTCGACGTCATCACGCTCGAAAACGGCGACCCGGCCCCGGAAGACGTTCTCGACGCTCTGGCCGAGGCGCTGGAAGCGCTCGCGGCACAGCTCGCCGGAACCACGGACACCACGGCGCAAGCGGATGCCGCTCCCGCCACCGAGACCACCCCGCTCGACGACGTGGCGGGCCAACTGACCGACCTGCTGGAAGATTTCGACGCCACCTACGGCACCAACACGCTCGAGGTCCTGACCACCAATGCAGCGGCCCTGCCCGGCCTCGTCGTGACCGGCGAAACCGGAAATGCCACGTCCGAGTTCCTCGGCATGGCGAGCGACCTCCTTGGCGTCGGCACCAAAACCAGCCTGCCAGACCAGCCAGTCGCGGCAGCCCCGCAATCCACGCCCCAGCTGTTCGACCTCGAAACCGCGAACGACATGGCTGCCGACGTCGACATGCCCGTCGAAGAGACACTCGGGACCAAGCCCGAGGCCACAACCAAGACCGTCTCCTCCGATACCGGCACCACCTCGACCACCCAGCTTCAGCCGCAGGCCGACGCACGGACGCCAGTCGCCTTCCAGGACCTCCTGCAGGCCCGCCCGACACACGTAAGCGACACCGCGCAACCGCAGGCGGCCCAGCAGAACCAGTCGCAATCCTCCGGCTTCGCCAGCAACCTGACCTCGCAGATCAAGAGCGCCCAGCTCAACGAGGGGACCACCCGGATCGAACTGGCCCCGCGCGGGCTGGGCGGGATCGAGATAGACATCGCCCGCAATGCCTCGGGCGACATGCAGGTGACCATCCGGGCCGAGAACACCAGCGTCCTCAGCGCCCTGCGCGACAACCGCGAGATGCTGCTGAACATGCTGCACCAGAACGGCACCACCGTCGGCAGTGCAAACCTCGAATTCGAGAGCTTCGGTCAGGACGGCTCCCGCCAGCAAACCGCCGAGCGGGGAGATCTGCAGGTCTCCTCCGCGAGCGACGACGAGGACGACCTGATCGCCGAAACCCTGTCCGCCAGCACCACGACGACCGCCGATGGCGGCGTCGATATCCTGACCTGACCCACATCCGCCGAGAGCCGCGCCATGACAATCGAATCCACCACCTCCCTCGCCGTGTCATCGAACAGTTCGACCAGCGCCACAGCCTCCGAGGCGCTGACCGTCGACTATGACAGCTTCCTCCAGCTTCTGACCGCACAGGTCCAGAACCAGGACCCGCTGGAACCGATGGACTCCACCACCTTCGTGTCCCAGCTGGCGCAGCTGTCACAGGTCGAGCAGTCAATCGTGACCAACTCGAACCTCGAGGAAATCAACGCCAAGCTCGCCGCCTCCGGCGCACTCTCCGACCTCAAGCTGATCGGCTACGAGGTGACCCTCGCCGATGACGCCATCGAGCTGATCGACGGCTCCTCGGTGTTCCAATATCAGCTGGACGACAACGCCGACACGGTCACCGCCCAGATCCTCGACAGCGACGGCAACGTCGTACGCGAACTCTCCGGCCTCGCCGGCACCGGCGACACACCCTACACCGTCACCTGGGACGGCACCGACGACAACGGCGAACAGCTCGCCGACGGCACCTACACGCTGAAGGTCGAAGCGACCGACGCCGAGGGCGACGACGTCTCGGCCGCGACCTACGTCACCACCATGGTGAACGAGGTCAACTACGACACCAGCGCCTCGCTGCTGGTGCTCCGCAACGGCAGCATCGTGTCCTCGGGCCAGGTCATCGCAGTCCGCTGAACGACCACTCGCTGAAATCAAGAAGGCCCCGGCATCGCTGCCGGGGCCTTTTTCATCGGTCGGGGCGTCCGCGTCTCAGCTGCGCGGCACGTCCTTCTTGTAGAGCGAGAGGAACAGCACTTCCTGGGCATCGTCGAACTCGGCCTTCAGGTCGGCGGTGATCTGCGACGAGAGCCAGTCCGAATCCAGCGCCGCGCGGCGCATCCGGGGATTCTCGGCCGCGCTGCGGAAAGAGGCGAAGATCGCGTCGCGCAGGCGCGCGGAATTCTCGGCGATCCGGTAGTGCGCGGCGGTCTGCGCATCGGGCATCGCGACGCCAAAGTCGGCGACCACGTAGGTCACGCTGCGCGCCTTGTAGACCGGAACCATCATCGAGCCGAGCTGAACCACGTCGCGCGAGGTCATCGCGTTCTTCTGGTTCGACATATGCGCCTTGGGGGCTTCGGCGGTCTTCGGAGCCGCACCGTGGCTGTCCTCGCCATGTGCCGCCGGGGCCTCTGCATGAACCGGTTCGGCATTCGCCTCTGCCGCGTCGAGCAGCAGTTCGGTGCCAGACTTCGCAGGCTCCGCCGTGGCAACCTTCTCGAGGGCTTCGGCCTGGGCCAGGGCAGCCTCGGCCTTGTCTGCAAACGCAAAGCCAAGGCCATAGCCAACTCCCAGCCCAAGGACCGGAATCGCTGCCGCGAGAATCAGGATCTTCTTCATTTCGCCACCCAAATATCTTGTTAAGGATGGCTAATGACTGATTATTTCGGCAGAAATTTCGTCTTAATAAGGCAAAATAATGTCCAAGGCGCCTTCGCCATAGCCACTCTTCTGCTGCCGCGTCAGCTGACCGCGACCACCATAGGTAATCCGCGCTTCGGCGATCTTTTCATAGGGAATCGTGTTGTCCGTCTGCACGTCCTGCGGCCGGATGATCCCCGCGACCCGCAACTCACGCAGTTCCTGGTTCACCTTCACCTCCTGCCGGCCCGCGACGACGAGGTTGCCGTTCGGCAGCTCCTGCACCACCAGCGCGGCGACCTTCAGGCTGATCGCTTCCTCGCGGTCGATCTGGCCCGATCCCGATGCGCCGGTCGTCGAGGTGATATCGACGATATCGCCGGACGGAAGATCGTCCTCGTCCACACCCGGCAGGATCTTATCGATCTGCGTGCCATAGCCAAAGAAGGACGGGAACCCGACATTCGTCGCCCCGGTGCGCGACCGCTCGGAGGCGTTCTTGAGCGTGGCGTTGTCGTCGATCTCGATCTCGATGGTCAGGATGTCCCCGACCTTGCTCGCACGCTGGTCGGCAAAGAACCCGTCGGATCCCGGCGCCCAGAGCGACGCCCGCTCGGCCCGCTTGAGAATGCGCGGCGGCTCGGGCACCGGCATCGGAACACTGACACGGCTGGCCTCGGGCATCGTGCTCGAGTCCATCTGGATCCCCGAGACTTCGGGGTTCTGGTTAAACGGATCCGGCCCGCAGCCAGCAAGGGCAACGGACAGGGCCAGGACGGACAGGGCCGGCCGGGGGGTCATGCGCATGTTCATCGGATGATCTCCACAACTCCGCCGTCTTTTGCGACGCCGGTAACTAACTTGTTGCTCACGAGGTTGACGATGCGGATCTCCTGGCCGCGATGGGCATCATCCATCGCCCGCCCCGGCGCCGTCAGCGCCAGCCGCCCGTCCTGATAGCGGATCGACACCTGGTCGCCCCGCGTGATCACCAGCGGTTCGATCACCGACTGCGAAATCACGGGCCGCCCCGCCGACAGGATCCGCCGCACTTCCTTGCCGACGAGGTCCTTGGCATCGGTTACCGCATAGGCGCTGATGCGCGCGTAGGGCATGTCGACGTCCTTGAGGTCCGCCTTGGTCAGAACTTCACCCGGCAGGATCCGGCGCACCGGCACCGGCACGCTCAGCCCAAGGATCGCAAGGCCCTGCAACCGCTCCACGATGCCGTCCTCGGTCACCGCGTTGGCAAGGAACTGGCCGGTCGACGGGTCCATCCAGAAGGCCGAGAGCAGTACGGCATCAACCTCGCCGCCCCGCTGGAACGTTACCCTGAACTGGGCCCCTTCGGGCAGCTCTGCCCCGAAGGTGTCGCGCGCCTTCTCGATCACAAGGTCCTTCACCGGTTCGGCGAGGGCGCCATTGGAGAGTACGGCGAGCAGGACGGGAAGGATCAGGCGGCGCATCCACATCTTACTTGATCTCGTTGGTGGTGGACATCATCTGGTCGGCGGTCTCGATTGCCTTCGAGTTCATCTCGTAGGCCCGCTGGGCCGAGATCAGGTCGGTGATCTGCTTGATGATGTCGACGTTGGAATTCTCCAGGTACCCCTGACGAATCTCGCCCACCCCCGGATCGCCGGGCAGCGCCTGCACCGGGTCGCCCGAAGCGTTGGTCGCCTCCAGCATGTTGTTCCCCAGCGGCCGCAGGCCCGCCTCGTTGATGAAGGTGGTCATCGTGAGCTGCCCCAGTTCGACCGGAACCGGATCATCCTCGATATAGGCGCTGACGATACCCTGCTCGTTGATGTCAACGCTCACGGTCCCGTCCGGCACCACGATGCCCGGGTCCACCTGGTAGCCCTGAAGGGTGACGATCTCGCCTTCCGCCGACAGCTGGAAAGACCCGTCGCGCGTATAGGCCTGGCCGCCGTCCGGCAGGTTCACGGTAAAGTAGCCGCGCCCCTCGATGGCAAGGTCCAGTTCGTTGTTGGTGCTGGCCAGACCGCCCTGCGCATTCAGTCGCACGGTGCCGACGGTCCGCACCCCGAGGCCGATGTCCACACCGGTCGGCCGGGTCGAACCCTGATCGTCGGTCAACGCACCCTCTCGGGTCTGGTTGTCATAAATCAGGTCCTGAAACGCGGCCCGGCTGGACTTGAAGCCGGTCGTGTTCGAGTTCGCGATGTTGTTCGAGATGACATCGACGTTCGTCTGCTGCGCCATCATGCCGGTGGCGGCAATCCCAAGGGCTCTCATGTCACTCTACTCCTTCAGCTTACATTGTTCAGACGCTGCAGCGTGGTCTGCCGCAGATCGTCTTCGTCATTCATCAGGTTGATGGCCCGCTCATAGGCGCGCTGCACCTGCATCAGCCGGGTCATCTCCATGACCGGCTCGATGTTGCTGCCCTCGATCGAGCCCTGCACGACCTCGGTGTTGACCGAGCTGACCTGCAGCGGTGCCTTGGCCCCGTCGGGGCGCACGAACATACCGCCCCCGATCCGCTCCAGCGACTGGAGGTCCGGCAGGTCGAAGACGCCGATCTGTCCAAGCACACCGTTCGTCGCGCTCGAAATGGTTCCGTCCCGGGCAATCGTCAGCTCGCCAGCATCCTGCGGCACCGTGATCGAGCCGCCGCCCACGTCCAGCAGACGCGATCCGTTCAGCGTGATGATGTTGCCCTGCGTGTCCAGCGTGAACCGGCCGTCCCGTCCATAGGCAAGCTGCCCGTCGGTTGTCTCGTACGAGAACCACCCCTGCCCCAGCAGCGCGAGATCCAGTGGGTTCGCCGTCTGCGAGACCGGCCCCTGCGTGGTGTCGAGGAACGATCCCTTGTCGAGAACAAAGCTGATGTCCTCACCCTCCTGAACCCCGGCGCCATCCAGAAGATAGCTCTCGAAGATCATGTGCTCGCCCTTGAAGCCGGCAGTGTTCGCGTTGGCCATGTTGTTGGCCGTCATGTCCAGCTCGCGCTCCATGGCCTGCGCAAGCGACAGCGCCACATAGGTCGAGTTATCCATACACAGCCTCTCTCAAATGCAAATCAGTCAACATCTGTTCTTGTGTATCATGAATTTTATCATAGAATAACGCAAGAACTTTAATGAACAGTGTGGCGTCTTGCGGATCAATACTTGCATATTCTTTGCCTTCGTCGCGCTGACCGCACCCGCGCTGCCCGTCTGGGCATCGTCCGGGGCGCATGACGCCGAGGCCGCGGCGGAACACGGCACCGCAGGGCCGGCACCGGTCCTGCGCCTCACCCGCTTTGGCAAGGATGGGTTCATTGACGCCCGGCGCCGTCTTCAGGATGACCTCACATCGGCCCGGGACGAGGCCGGCGAAGGCGCCAGCCGGCATCCGATGTCAGTTCCCGAGCAGTCGAACGCCGAGATCAAGGCGCTGCTCGACCTCGCCGAATTCTATCTCGCCTACGTGATGGCGCCCGAGGGGCTTTCGGTCCTGTCCGGGCTCGACAACACCCTCCCCCCCGCCTACGCGGCACAACGCGACGGGCTGACCCTTGCGCTCTCCCTGCTCGACACCCGGAATGTCGAGATGCCCGAACGTGCCGCCGCCATGCTGGGCGAGGATCATGGCGACTGGAAGGACCAGCCGCTGTTCGAAGTGCTCTACTACCACCGCCGCGATGACTTCGAGGCTGCCGCGCGACACATCGACCGGGCGGCCAGCCTGATCGACACCCTCTCGCCCGAACTGCGGCGCACCGTCCTGCCCGATCTGCTCGATGTCGCCGTCGAAGCCCGCGACTGGCCCGTGGCCCGCGACCTGGCCAGCCGCTTCTCGGAATTCCCCGCGCTCGAAAAATCGCCTTCCTACAACTACCTGCTCGGCCGCGTGGCCGAGACCGGCGACGACCTCGTGGCCGCTTTCGACTATTACCGCGAGGCCAGCACCGGCTGGGACCTCTGGGCGCACCGCGCGCGGGTCGCGATCATCGAGCTCGGACTCAGCACCGGCACCCTGCCCCAGCAGGAGGCACGCGTGCTGATGGACCAGGCCCGGCGCGCATGGACCGGTGATGTTCATGCCATCCGGCTGTTGCAGCTCATGGTCGGGCTCGACCTCGAAATGGGCGACAAGGTCGCCGCGCTCGAAGCGCTCGCCACCATCATGTCGCGCTATCCCGACAGCGACGCGGCACCGCTGGCCCGGCAGCAATCGCGCAGTCTGTGGACGACCTTTTATGACGACGGCGCCGCCGGTCGGATGTCGCTCTCCGCTTTCCTCGACGGACACCAGAAGATTTCGCCCGATTATCGCTTCGAACCCGGCTTCGGTGATCAGACCGAGCGTCTGGCCGACTACTTCCTCGACAAGGGCGCCACCGTGGTCGCCGCCGACGAATTCCGCGAGACCCGCGACTACCTTCTCGTCGGCCGGGATCTCGGCCTGACCGAGGTGGAGGACCACCGGCTCGACCTCCTCCAGCTCAAGCAGGCCGAAGCGCTCTATCAGGGCGGACAGCTCGACGAGGTCGCCTATGTCCTTGCCGAGGGCCTGCTGACCACCGACGCCGAGCTGAACGACAGGCTCAACCTGCTCAAGGCCAAGCTCTACACCGATCAGGACGAACCCAAGAACGTGGTCGGCACCGAACTGGCCTCCCCCACGCTGCACTACCTGCGCCTGCGCGCCTCGGCCTATTTCGGCGAGGGCGACTGGGACAGCGCCAAGACGGCTTACGCCGAGATCCTCGACCGCAGCGCCGAGCATGTCCGCTTTGGCGACGCCATCCGGCTCCTGCTCGCCGCGCACCGCTCGGGCGACAAGCAGACCGCAGACGCACTCGTCCGCCGCTTCCCCGACCTGACCGAAAGCCCCCAGTGGCTCTACATCGCCCGCGGCTTCACCGAAGAAGCGCCCGCGCTGCTGCCGCTGCGCGAAGCGTCAGCCAACCAGCGGGTCGAACGCGCGGACGAAACCCTGCGCACCCTCGACAGCTTGGACACGATCGAGAGCGACAAGAATTGACGAAGTCGCGAACAAGATTCGCCTTTTTCAAACTTTTCCCAATTCTTTAACCGCCAAGAAAAGATTGAAACATATGTTTCCCCTGCCAAGTCGTAACACCGGACAACGGGGGAACCATGAGTATTTCGAACGCGATGCAGACAGGGGTCAGCGGTCTACTGGCGAATTCGGCCTCGGTCGGGAACATTTCGTCGAACATCGCCAACGCGAATACCGACGGTTACCGCCGCAGCTTCTCGCAGATGGTAACCTCTGCTTCGAGCTCCGGTAACGTCAGCCCCGGATCGGCCAGCGTCCTCGCGGTCACCAAGAACGAGATCTCCGTCGAGGGCGCGACCCGCTCCACCGACAGCGATTCTGATCTCGCGATCAGCGGCAACGGCTTCTTCGTGGTCTCGCGCAGCGCCAATGAGACTTCGGCCAGCAACTATTACCTGACCCGCGCGGGCTCGTTCACCGTCGACGACGAGGGGAACCTCGTGAACGCGGCGGGCTACTACCTTGCAGGCTACGCCTACAACAGCGACGGCAGCCTCGGGAACGTGGACCGGACGACAACCAGCGACCTGGTTACCGTCAACGTCGCCAACACCTCCATCGTTGGCCAGGCCAGCACCGAGATGAGCCTCTCGGGCAACCTCGCGTCGGAACTGACCGGCACCGGCGCCGACACCGGCACCTCCTACACCTCGTCCCTGTCCTTCTACAATTCGCTTGGCGCGGAAGAAAAAGTCTCGGTGTCGTGGACCCCCACCACCACCGACAACGTCTGGACGATGGAACTCTCCTACGACGGCCAGAGCCTCGGCACCGTCGACGTCACCTTCTCCGACAGCAGCGGCACCGCAGGCACTCCGCTGAGCTATACCAACGTGACCTCGAACGCGACGGCCCCCGCCGCCTTTGCCTTCGACACCGCGACCGGCGTGGCATCGGTCACCGTCGCCAATGGCACGACCCCGCAATCCCTCACCATCAGCGTCGGCTCGATCGGCGAATCCGACGGGATCACCCAGTTCTCCGGTGGCGACCAGACCGTCTCCGCCGATGTGGACGGCTATGCCTCCGGCACCATGACCCGCTTCGAAATCGACGAGAGCGGCGACCTTTACGGCATCTTCGACAACGGCTCGCGCCGCCTGCTCTACAACATTCCGCTGGCCGTGGTGACCAACCCCGACGGCCTCGCGATGGTGAACGGCAACGCCTACATCACCACGGCCTCGTCCGGCAACTTCAACCTGCAGCAGGCCAACAGCGGCACCGCCGGCACCATCGAATCCGGCGCCCTGGAAAGCTCGAACGTCGAACTCGCCGAGGAACTGACCCAGCTGATCCAGACCCAGCGCGCCTATTCGTCCAACGCCAAGATCATCACGACCGTCGACGAGATGATGGACGAGACGACCAACCTGAAACGCTGAGGCAGGTAACCGGAAAGTCCGCCGAATATGAGTATCACCAGCGCGTTCAACATCGCCCGTTCGGGGCTGATTACCTCGTCGCAGCAGGCGTCGACGGTTTCGACCAACATCGCCAACGCGGGCAGCGAGAACTATGGCCGGCGCAGCCTGAGCGTGACCACCACGTCGACCGGCGCGGCGGTGGCGACCAGCGTCAACCGCGCCGTCGATTCCTCGCTCTCCGCGATGTACCGCGACGAGATCGCGGCGATGTCGAAGCAGGACACCATCGCCTCCGGCCTCACCGTCTACAGCGCCACCCTGGGCGAGGTCGACGATGCCAGCTCGCCGGTGCAGATGCTGACCGATCTGCAGACCAGCCTCGATCAGCTCTACAACGACCCGTCGGACACCACCCTGCAGGCCTCGGTCGTGCAGGCGGCGCAGGATCTGGCGGAAGGTCTCAACGAACTGTCCGAGACGATCTCGGACACTGCCGCGGCGGCGACGAAGGACCTCCAGTCCGACATCACCGACGCCAACGAACTGCTGGCAGACGTGGCCAACCTGAACCGGCGCATCGCGCTCGCACAGGAAGGGTCGGACACCTACGCCACGCTGCAGGACCAGCTCGACGGCAAGCTGAACCAGCTTTCCGAGTTCATGGATTTCTCGACCAAGACCGACAGCTCCGGCCGGGTCAGCGTCTACACCACCGGCGGACTTCGCCTGGTCGAAGGCGAGACCAGCTTTGAACTGAGCTTCGACCAGACCACCGGCACCCTTTCCGCCGATGGCCAAGACATCACCCCGCCCAATCGCGCAGGCATCAACGAAGGCAAGATCGCGGGGAACATCGAGCTGTTGAACGAAACGCTGCCACAGATGCAGCTCCAGCTCGATGAATTTGCCCGCGCCGTCATCGTGACCTTCGAGCAGGCCGACGCCTCGCTCTCGACCGGCGATGCCGGTCTGTTCACCGATGCCGGCGCCGCCTACGACTCGTCCAACCTCACAGGACTCGCGGCACGTATCTCGGTCAACAGCGCCGTGGTGCCCGAAGAGGGCGGCGAGTTGTGGCGCATCCGTGACGGCATGAGCGCAACGACCGAGGGCACATCGGGGGAATCCAGCCAGATCGGCGCCTTCATCGACGCGATGAGCACGGACCAGTCGTTCGACACCGCCGCCGGCATCACCTCCAACGCGACGCTGGTCGAGTACGCCTCGCTCATGGTGGCCACTCAGCAGAACGTCGTTGCCGAAGCCGAAACGTCCTACGAAGAACTGGCAACCTCCGCCGCCGCGATCGACACCGCCCGGCTGAACGCGCAGGGCGTCAACATCGACGACGAACTGCAGCAACTGCTTCTGATCGAACAAAGTTACGCCGCGAACACGCAGGTCGTCAGCACGCTAGTCGCCATGCTCGACGCCCTCCTCGAGGCAACCTGACGGGAATATCCGGCCGATGACCAACCTGATCGCCAACGTAGCAACACTCCAGTCCTCACTGACCCGTCGCCGCTCCACCGCCACGCTGACGCAGGCGCTGGCCAAGGCCGAGCAGGAAGTGACGACCGGCACACGCGCCAACATCTACGCCGACCTCGGCACCCGGGCCTCCAACTCGCTGATGCTGCGCAACCAGATCAGCCGGACCGAGTCCTACGTGGACTCGAACACCGTGGTCGCAGCCAAGATGGACGTGATGGCGACCACGATGAAAGAGATGCGCAGCATCACCGAAGACCTTCTCTCGGTCGTCGTCAGCAACACCGAGAGCAAGACGACCAGCGCGTCCGAGCTTCAGGCAAGTGCCCTCGCCGCGCTCGAACAGTTCATCGGCCTTGCCAACTCCAGCTATCAGGATGGGTCGCTGTTCACCGGCATCGAGGACGGCGAGACCGCGCTGAACTACTGGAACCAGACCAGCAGCGAAACCGGCCTCTCCCCCTCCGACGTGATCGCCGGCATCGTTGGCACCGGCCCGACCTCCGCCGCCGACGCAAGCTCGATGATCACGCAGATCGTCTCCGTCTTCGACAGCTCCAACGCGGACCCCAATCTGCAGTACGAGTCGACCTTCTACGGCGGCGCAGAGGCGCTTGACGGTTCCGGCAACCCGACGACCCGGGTCCAGGCACGGATCGACGATGGAGAGACGATCAGCTACGGCGTTCAGGCCAACGATGCCGCCTTTACCGAGATCTACCGCGGGCTCGCGATGCTCGCCAGCATCGACGTCTCCACGATCGAAGACAGCGAAGCCTATTCGGCCTACGTGACCGAGGCCGCCAATGCGCTGTCCAACGGCATCAACGCCATGCTCGCCGCGGAAACCAAGCTGGGCACCCAGCAGGCGCGGGTCGAGAGCACGATCACCTCGCAAGAGGACCTGATCACGATCTACACGACCCAGCTCGACGATCTCGAAGGGGTGGACGAGTACGAGGCGGCAACGCGTCTGACGCAGCTCCAGACTCAACTGGAGACGAGCTACACCGTCACGTCCCGGCTCTCGAGCCTGTCGCTGCTCAACTACCTCTGATCAGTTCGCCGCCATGCGCGGCAGATCGAGCCCCACGCTGCTGGACATGGCGCCCGTCACCGCGGCGTCATCGTCCAGATCGAGCTTGTAGCCGCGCCCATGCACAGTCTCGATGTAATCATGCCCCGAGACCGCGGCCTGCCCGATCTTCTTGCGGATCTTGCAGATGTAGACGTCGATAACCTTGTCGAACGGCTGGTCCTCGGCCATGCCATAGACCGCATCGTAGATTGCCGCCTTCGAGATGACCTTGCGCGCGTTCAGCACCAGCTGCTGGAAGATCGCATGCTCGCGGCGTGACAGCTTGACCCGCTGACCGCTCACCTCGGGATCGCGCCCGTCGAAATAGGCCGTCACCTCGCCCAGCGTCACGCTGTCGGCCGAATGCCCGTGCGCACGGCGCAGAACGGCATTGATACGAGCCCGAAGCTCGACCGCATTCACCGGCATCACCACGTCGTCATCCGCACCCGCGTCCAACGCATGGGCGGAATCCTCGGCATTCGCGGCTTCACGCAGCACCAGGATCGGATGCTCGCAGCCCGCACGGCGCAGCTTGAGGATCTGTCCGATCAGGTCCGGCCCCGCCGACAGCAGGAAGGCGTGACTGTCGCCACCGGCACGGTTCAGCAACCGCAGGTCACCGCGAAAGAACTGCGGACCGATCTCCACCGGCGTCATGCGGACGGAATTCAGCTCGTCCAGAAGCGATTGCCGCCGTCCCTTGGCTGAGTAGAGGTAGACGTGCATTGAACCCCCTGCGTCTGTCGCCGCGCCGTTCTGCGCGGATCATGGTTACCATAAGAACAAACTCGAATAGCAGTCAACACTAATCATGGCTATATTTGAATATGTAGAAGTCTATGCTTGATTTCCTTCTTCTTTCATCGTTTAAATCATGAAAGAGTTTATGATCTCGAGAAAGCGCTCAGGCCTGCCCATGCGACATTTCCTTAAGTCCATTCTGACCGTTGTCGTCTTCGCCGCAGCCGTTTCGACCGGCGTGCGCGCAGACGTGCGGGTCAAGGACATCGCCCATTTCGAGGGCGTGCGGGAAAACCAGCTGGTCGGCTATGGCCTCGTCGTCGGCCTCAACGGCACCGGTGATACGTTGCGCAACAGTCCCTTCACCGAGAAGAGCATCGAGGGGATGCTCGAGCGCCTCGGGGTCGGCAACCTGTCCGAAGACACCATCAAGACCAAGAACACCGCTGCCGTGATGGTCACCGCGATGCTGCCGCCCTTCGCCCGGCGCGGCTCGACCATCGACGTGGTCATTTCGTCACTCGGCGATGCGACCTCTCTGCGCGGCGGCACACTCGTCGTAACCCCCATGACCGGCGCCGATGGCGAGGTCTATGCCGTGGCCCAGGGCCCCATCGCGGTCGCCGGTTTCGCCGCCCAGGGCATCAACGCCTCCATCGTCGAGGGCGTGCCGACGGTCGCCCGCATCGAGAACGGGGCCACCGTCGAAAACGAGATCGACTTTGATCTGAACGACATGAATTCGATCCGCATCGCCCTGCGCAACCCGGACTTCACCACCGCGGTCCGCATGGCAGACGCAATCAACGAAGAGCTCGGAGGCAACCGCGCGGTGCCGCTGGACCCGAGCACCGTCGAGATCAACCTTACCAACAAGCAGAACGTGCCCCAGTTGATGGCCGTGGTCGAGAATGTCGAGCTTCAGCCCGATACCGCCGCCAAGGTGGTGATCGACGCCCGATCCGGAACAATCGTCATCGGGTCTCACGTTCGCATTGATGAAGTCGCGGTCAGTCAGGGTGGCCTGACGGTCATTGTTCGCGAAGACATGCAAGTCAGTCAGCCGGAACCGATCTCGATTGGCGGCACCACGGTTGTGGTTCCCGAGACCTCCGTCGAGGTGAACCAGCAGGAAGTCCAGTTCTCGATCCTCGAGGGGGACGTCAGCCTGCAACGTCTGGTGGATGGTCTGAACGCGATCGGCGTGAGCGCCACCCAGACAATCTCGATCCTTCAGGCGATCAAGGCGGCCGGCGCCCTGCACGCCGACCTCGAAATCATCTGATCGCGGAGACAGCGACATGGATATCAGCGGCAAGACGGCAATGGTGGTTCACCAGGTCAACGCCAAGATGGTCGCACAGCCGGGCGCCATCGCCCCCGACGCGGCCAAGAGTGCGGCGCGCGAATTCGAAGCCGTCTTCCTCACCGAAACCGTCGAGGACATGCTCAACAGTGTCGACATCGGGGATTTCGGCGGCGGCCATGCCGAAGAAACCTGGCGCAGCTTCCTCGCGCGGGCCTATGCCGACCAGATCGCCGGCCAAGGCACCATCGGCATCGCCCAGAGCATCGAGAACACCATCGCAGCCTATCGCCAATCGCAAGCTGCCCTTTTGGAGTCCAAGGAATGAGCGCCCCCAACCAGATCATCGAACGTCTGACGCGTCTCCTGCATGACGAAGTTTCGGCCATCGCCGCCGGCAAGCTGGAAAAAGTTCGCGAGCTCTATCCCGAGAAAGCCGCGCTGCTGGAGGAACTCGAAGAGGTCAACGACCTTGTCGAGGACAAGCTGGCCGAGGGCGGCACGGAAGCGGGAAAGCTCCGGGAACAAATCCAGGAACTGCACGTTCTCCTGAAGAAAGACCACAGTTTGCTCGACCGTATGACCCAGGCCACCGCCCGCGCCGCGCGTGAAGTGGCGAACATCCGGGAACGGCATGGTCTCGGCGGGTTGTATGAATCGACTGGCACTCTCCGAAAAGGAGATGTGGCCGGCCCGCAACAGGTCGATCAGTCGATCTAGTTTTTAACCCGGCTTTAACCTTCCGCTCCAATCTGCCCTTTCACGGGCCAGTCCCGTTTTCGTCAGAAAGACGATTACGTGAACACTTAAGTAGGAGCAGAAAATGTCCTCTATTCTCACGAACACGTCTGCAATGAACGCCCTGCAGACCCTGAACAACATCAACAAGCAACTCGACGAAACCCAGAGCCGTATCAGCTCGGGTCTCAAGATCTCCTCGGGCAAGGACAACGCGGCTTATTACTCGATCTCCGAGACCATGAGCAGCGACTCGTCCATGTACAAGGCGATCGACGAAGCTCTGACGCTTCAGATGAACTCCGTTTCGACCGCTCGTCTGGGCGCAGAAACCGTTCAGGATCTGGCAACTGAGTTCGCCGAGCGCGTTGCATTTGCTCAGGGCGGCACCGCGGAAACCCGCGCTGACGTTCAGGCAGAACTCGACTCGCTGATCGCTTCGATCAGCACCACCATCTCGCAGTCCAGCTTCAACGGCGACAGCCTGGTGGATGGTTCGGGTACCGTCACCGTCGTGACCGGTATCAGCCGCAGCTCGACCGGTTCGATCTCGACCACCACGATCACGTTCAACGAACAGGATCTGGGTGCGATCATGTCGACCCTGGCGTCGATCGACCTGACCGCCGCTTCGACCACCGCGCTGATGGAAGTCGCTCTGCAGACCGCAGAATCCGCACTGAACGCAGCCATCGCTTCGGCAACGGCTCTGGGTATCGCGGAAACCGCAATCGAAACCCAGAAAGAGTTCCTCGGCACTCTGACCGACAACCTGGATTCGGGTGTTGGTTCGATGGTCGACGCGGACATGGAAGAGGAAGCGGCTCGACTGCAGTCGCTGCAGGTTCAGCAACAGCTGGCGACCCAGTCGCTGTCTATTGCGAACTCGAACCCGCAAAACATCCTCAGCCTGTTCCAGTAATAGTGACAGGGGCCTGGGCGGGGCTTATGCTCCGCTCAGCACTACAAAATTTGGGAGGGCCCACCATTCGGGCCCTTTCACAATGAGGCAGGAACGACTTTCCGAATAACGGAGAGCGCCAAAAAACATAAACCGCACAATATGTTGCGGTATGGAAGGGCTGACTATGAGCATCACCGCGTATCGCCGTACGCTTCGTGAGGTAGAATCTCCACGCCAAATCGAAAGGCGCCTCCTGACAACGATAACCGGACGGATGGAACAGTTCGCAGAAGAATATGACAGCGCAGAAAGCTCTTTCGTGAGACTGACGGTCCTGTCCTCCGGTCTGCGCGAGGCTATCGCGGAAAATCAAAAAATCTGGTCCGCCATGAAATACGACCTCACCCTCCCCGAGAACCAGCTGCCGGCCGACCTTCGCGCCTCGCTGATCTCGCTGGCGAACTGGGTGGAGAAAACTTCCTCGGGCATCCTCGGCGGCCGCGCCGGTGTTCGGGCCCTGACCACGGTCAACAACAACATCATCGTAGCACTCAGCGGACAGGTCTTCCGGGAAAGCGTCTGACCCATGGCTCTCAAACTCACGCTCAAACCTTACGAACGCTTTGTCGTAAACGGCTGCGTGATGAGAAACTCGGGCCGACGCCACACCATCGTCATCGAAGAGATGGCAGACGTGATCCGCGGCAAGGATCTGCTGGACTCCAAGGCCGCCGTAACTGTGGTGTCCAAGGTCTACTACCTCGTCCAGACCGCCCTCACCCGCGCCGACCTGCGCGAAAAACTGGTCCCCGCAATCCAGAAAAACATGGCAGGGCTCGCCACGGTCTTTGGACCGCCGCATGTCCAGCATGTCTTCGAGGCGGCGAATTACGTCAGCAAGGGCGATTACTACAAGGCGCTGCGAGAGCTGCGTCCGGTCATGAAGTACGAACAGGTCCTGCTGAAGCACATCGCGCCGGTTGACGACGAAGACTCCGACCAGGCCGGCACCGACGAGGACAGCGAGCCGTCCGATTTTCAAAGAGCTGAAGCATGATCCCTATTTCCGGCATGTCCTCCCTGACGGCGCTCAAGATCTACGATGCGCTTGAACAGTCCGAACGGACGGTGATCGAGAACACGGCCCAGCACAGCCGCGCCATCAGTTCATTCGAGGAACGGATCGCCAGCATCACCAGCGTGGACGATCTGCTGGACGACTACGAGGTCTACAGCTTTGTCATGAAGTCCTTCGATCTCGAGGACTACATCTACGGCAAGGCGATGATCGAGAAGATCCTCAAGAGTGACGCGGATGACTCCAGTTCGCTCGTCAACAAGATGAACGATGAGAGATTTACGTCTCTTTACAATGCCTTGGGCTTTGGCACCGATGGTGTCGGAAACCTTTACACCGCCAAGGCAACCACTGAAAAAAACGTCATCAACCAGTTCCTGACCCAGTACATCGGCTTCGATGTCAACGAGCTGGACGAGGACACGCTCGACTATCTCTACAATTCTTCGGAATACACCGAGACGATCACGGCCTTCAAAGCATCCTGGGCCAACGCGGACTCGCTGGAAGATCTGCTTGCTGACGAGTTCGCCGTCGCCTTCATCAGCAGCGCCTTCTCACTGGAAGAGGGTGAGTTCTCCACCTCGGATCTCTACGATTTCCTGACCAGCGACGCGAGCGACGAGGAATCGGCGATCAGCACGACCGAGGACGAGCGACTGCAGACGATGTACCAGCTGCTCGGCAACGGCACGAGCGGCTTCGCCACCCTCCAGTCGCGGATCAACAGTCTCGAAGACGACCTGCCCGAGCAGTACGTCGACTACCAGATCATCAACACTGTGGCCGAGGACAACGAAACTCTCGCCACCGCGATCGAATTCCGGAACAAAGCCGCCGACATCGACTCGGCCTATGACATCCTCAAGGACGAGGACATGGCGGAGTTCATCCGCACCGTCCTGAGCCTGCCCGACGAATTTGCCCAGCTCGACATCGACAAGCAGGCAAAGATCATCGCCGAGAAACTGAACTTCGAGGATTTTCAGGACCCGGAGTATGTCGAGAAGCTGGTGACGAAGTACGTGGTGATCCGCGACGCGGTGGACGGAACGGCGACCTCGAACAACGCCGCCGTGCAGCTGCTGTCCGGCACATCGTCGTCGACCAGCCTGCTCTCGGCGATCATCGACGTGGCCGAGATCGATCTCTCCGCCTTCAAGGTCTACCGCTAACGCAATTTCGCGAGAGCCTGCGCCCTCGCGAAATCAATGCCTTGCCGGAAAAATGTTTCGCGCGCGAAACAATCACATATTCGAATTTATCATGTTGTTCCAGATGGTTAACGAAAAGTAACCGCACTCCGGATCAATCGATGAAATCGTCATCCTCGTCATCCGACGGCAGCGCGATGACTTCTTCCTCGGCCAGCTCCTTGGCGTAGTCGACCATGACCGACTGGGCCTCGCGGACCTGCTTGCCACGGACGGGGCCCATGTTGGCCATCTCGTCCACCAGCATGTCGCGCGAACGGCCGGGAAGCACTTCGAGGAAGTAATCGCGGACTTCCTTGCTGGCCCCGCGCAGGGCGAGCGGAAGCGTGTTGCCCGGCACACCCCGCATGACGCGTGCCAGCGACATGCCATCAAGTTTGACCAGATCGTCGAAGGTGAACATCTTCTGCTTGATCGCGTTGAACGCGTCGGGCACCCGCTCTTCCAGCACCGGCGAAATCTGTTCGAACAGGTCGCGGTCGAACTTGTTCAGCAGCTCGGCCATGTGCTGCTGGTTGTCCGCATCCGACGCCTCGAGCGCCGAACCGAGCAGGTCGGATTTCAGCGTTTCCTCGATCTCGTGCATCAGGTCGCCGGGCACCGTCTCCATCTTGATCATGCGCTCGATCACGTCCTGCATCTTTTCCGGTTCCAGCAGGGGAAGAACGCGGGCGGCGACATCCGGTTTGACGTTCGAAAGGATCGCGGCGGCGGTCTGCACGTGTTCGCCCTTGAGGTAGCTGGCGATGACGTTCTCGTTGATGCCGCTGAAGCGGTCCCAGAGATCGCGTTCCTTGAGCGGGCCAGAGATATCCTTGAGGATCGAATTGACCTGGTCCTCGGGCAGGAAGTTCCGCAGCAGACGCTCGGCCACCGAGAAGGAGCCGACGATGGCGCCGCCGTTGGCCGCGCTCTCGACGAATTCGGCCATCACCTTCTCGACCTGAGGAGAGTCGATGACCCCGAGGCGAGACATGGCGCGGGTGATCTTCTGGATCTCCACCTCGTCGAGCTTCTGCATCAGTTCGGACCCGCGGCTCTCGCCGAGGCAGAGGAAGAGAATTGCCGCCTTTTCGGGCCCCTTCAGGCGCTTGCGGCGCGGGGCTTCCGTCATATCGGTATTCCGCTTCAGACTTGCTACCGCCATGTCCCTTCCCTCCTTGTTGTTCCGGCCCGGTCCGACGCCGGCCTGTCGAAATCTGTCAGTTTAGCCCCGTGGGCACGTAGCTTTCCATCAGGCTGCCGGCGAGCATGTACCAGCCGTCGATCAGCACGAAGAAGATGACCTTGAACGGCAGCGAGACCATGACCGGCGGCAGCATCATCATGCCCGCGCTCATCAGGATCGAGGCGATGATCAGGTCGATGGCGATGAACGGCAGGTAGAGCAGGAAGCCGATCGAGAAGGCGCGGCGCAGCTCCGAGATCACGAAGGCCGGGACCAGCACGCGCCAGCTGACATCCTCGGCGGACTCGGGCGCCGCTGTCGGCGGGGCCGCCTGATCGCTCCGTGCCGCGATGTCATTGAAAAGGCTGATGTCCTTTTCGCGGGTATTGACGAACATGAACCGCTTGAACGGTTCGCCGATCCGCTCGACCGCCTGCTCCTCGGTAATCGAGTTGTTCAGCAGCGGCTGGATGCCACCCTCCCACGCGTCCTCGAGAACGGGCTGCATGACGAAGAAGGTCATGAACAGTGCCATCGAGGACAGCACCATGTTCGGCGGGGTCTGGTTCAGGCCGAGGGCGGTGCGCAGGATCGAGAAGACGATCACGAAACGGGTAAAGCTGGTCATCACCACCAGCAGGCCCGGCGCGATCGAGAGGACGGTCATCACCGCGATCAGCTGGATGATGCGCCCCGAGAGCGATGCGCGTTCGTCGGACCCCGCCGGAGCGTTGCTGAGCGCGCCGGTGATGGTCGAGAGCAGGCTTGCGCCCCCTTCCTGCGCCCCGGCAGGCGCGGCCCACAGCACAAGGGCCGACAGCAGCATGACTGTCAGGCAAGAGCGCATCGCAGGGCCGGTCCGGAGCATTCAGGTCACTCGCCGGGCATGTAGTCTTTGACGATCTCGGTCAGCGATACGCCGAGCCGGTCGCCCGCGATCTTGACGAGATCGCCCTTGGCCACGAGCCGGTCGTTGATCATTACCTCGACCGGTTCACCGATCTTCTTGTCCAGTTCGATGATCGAGCCACGCGACAGCTTGAGCAGCTGCGAGATCGGCATCCGGCTGCGGCCGAGGATGATCTGCACCTGCAGGCCGACGTTCAGCATCGCGTCGATGTTGCGCCCTTCCGAGCGGTGTTCACCTCCCTCGGACTGCGAAGCAGCCTCGGGATCAATTACTTCGGTCATGTCGCCGTAAGCCTCGTTGTCGGAAGTGCCCGCGCCGTTGGTTTTGTTGTCTTCGGGTTCGTCAGTCATGCTGCTCACTCCTCGTGGGAAATCTGCGCCTGGGTCTCGGCAGGGTCGTCGTCATGTGCTTCGGGCAGAAGCGATGCTGCGCGCAGCGCGGTCAGGATGCGGTTGCAGATCAGGTCGAAGCTGTACTGCATGAAGCCGTTGTCCCACTCGATCCGGGCATCTCCGGGCTTGAGGGAGGGATCGCCAAGAACCTCGACGCGGCCTTCGTGGCCAAGCTCGCGGGCGGCCTGTTCGAGCCGCTGACCCATGCCCTCGCGCTCTTCGGGGGGGAGGAAGATCTGCAGGCTCGACGTTCCGAGTGCGAGTTCCAGCGCCGATTGCGCCTCGGCTTCGGCGCGGGCGGCACCCCGGCCCGACATGACCTCGGGAAAGATCTTTTCGAAGACCGCGAGAACGAAGGTCAGGACCTGCCGCTCCAGCGTTGCCACGTGACGGTCCATGCCGCGCATCAGGTCGTCGACATGCGTCGCAACCGCCTCCACCGCCTCGGACTGGCGGCGCTGATCGCTTTCGGCCGCGGTGGCTTCGGCCTCGGCCTTGCCAACGCGGCGGCCGGCATCGAAGCCTTCCTGCCGGGCGCGGACCATCGCGGCCTCGAGGTCTTCGGGCGTGTAGCAGGCGCGCTCGAGGCGGCGCCGCTCTGCCCGCTCCTGTTCGATCTCGGTGTCGAAATCGCGGTCGAATACCACGCCCATTTCTTACAGGTCCTCAGCCAGCCAGGACTTGATGACCCGCAGCGACTCTTCCGGATGGCTTTCCAGAGTCGCGGTCACGGTGTCGATCCAGCCACGTTCGACCCCGCCCTGCACCGAGGAGAGGTGAACCAGTTCGTGCGACGGGCGTGCCACCGGCAGCACCTGCGTCGTGCGCTGCGGCTGGAGCACCTGCGGCGCGGCCTGCTGGATCGCCTGAGGTTGGGACATGTCGGCCAGCTGGGCCGCCTGCCCTGCCTCGAGCGCACCGGAGCCGAGGAGCCCGGCCGGGCCGCCTGCCCCTGCAAGTTGCGGTTCGGGCCCGAGCGACTGCACCTGGCGCATCAGGGGTCGCACGCCGAAGCCGACGACCGTGCCGATCACGGCAAGCGCCATGATGCCGCGAAGGATGGAGGTGAAGTTGTCGGCAACGAGCTGCGAGAAGCTCTGCCCGACCGGGTCGCCCACGTCCATCGAGTAGTCCATGAAGCGGAGGCTGTCGACCGAGACGCTGTCGCCGCGCGCCTCGTCGAAGCCGACGGCGGATTTCACCAATTCTTCGAGGCGGGCCAGCTCTTCCGGGCTGCGCTCTTCGTAGGAGACGGTGCCGTTGTCGGCGACGTTGTAGATGCCGTTGACGAGGACGGCCACCGAGATGCGCTGCACCTCGCCCGGCTCGCGGACGGTTTCGCTCTCGGTCTTGCCGATCTCGTAGTTCACGATCTCGCGGGTCCGTTCGCTCGACTTGCGCTCGCCCGCCAGGTCGCCGCCGTCGTTCGCCAGTTCGGCCGGAATGTTCTGGTTCACACCGACTTCACCAGAGGCGAGATCGCGGTCGTCGCGGGACTCTTCCTGCGTTTCGGTCGAGCGGACGACACGCTGAGACGGATCGTAGCTCTCCTGCCGGACCACCTTGCGCTCGGAGTCGAGATTGACGTTGACCTGCACCCGCGCGTTGCCCGCGCCGACGCGGGCCTGAAGGATCGCGGCGATGCTTTGCGCCATGCGTTCTTCCATACCGGCGCGCACGGACTGCAGGGTGGTCTCGCCTGCCCCGTCGCCCTCCTCGGAGAGGATGGTTTCCCCGCTGGCCGAGAGCACGGTCACACGATTCGCCGAGAGGTCGGGCACCGCCGCTGCGACGAGGGCGCGGATGGCATTGCCCTGGCGCCGGCTGATCTGGTGGCTGGCGGTTCCGCGCACGATGACCGAGGCGCTCGGCTCGGGGCGCTGACGCGAGAAGGCCTCACGCTCGGGCAGGACCAGGTGCACGCGGGCCGCCGCGACGCCGTCGATGGTCTGGATCGAGCGCGACAGCTCGCCCTCGAGAGCACGCAGGCGGTTCACCCGCTGCAGGAAGGAGTTCATGCCCAGCCCGCTCGATTCGTCGAAGAGCTCCCAGCCGGGGGTGCCGTCGGAGGGAAGCCCCGCATCGGCCAATGCCATGCGGGCCCGGGGCAGCGATTCGCGAGGGACGCTGACTGTCGCGCCGTTGTCGCTGAGCTTGACGTTGAAGCCCGACTGCTCGAGCGTATCCACGACGCTGCTGGCGGCCGAAGGGGACAACCCCCCGTAAAGCTGAACGAAATCCGGCGCCATGACCAGCCGCATCCCAAAGAATAGCGCAAGGAGCAGGGCAAAGCCGGTTCCGCCGAGCATCATCAAGCGGGCCTGCCCCAAGGATTTCAGATTATTCAGCAAAGACTTCAATGTGCCCGGCCCCAGTTCGCGTACCGCCAATAGATTTCATGTTTAGTTAACCCAAACTATTCTTGGAAATCAAGCAAAGAACGCAAATTTATACTTGCTAATTCAAGCTCCGGTTGCGATATTATTCATAACTTAATCATGTGAACGGAGTCCGGATGGCACAGGAGCCAGACAACGACGAAAAACGCGGCATGTCCCTCGGCATCAAGATTGCCCTGGGCGGCGTTCTCGCGTTGCTGTGCGTGGGTGGCGTGGCTGGCGGCCTGGTGATGTCACTGGGAGTCGACGGCGCCCTTGCGGCCTTCGGACTCGGAGCGGGCCAGACAGAACAGGTCAGCCTGGATGGCGCGGGCCATGACGAGGCGGACTCGGACTCGGCCGAAGGGGGCGATCATGGCGGCGGGCACGGTGCGGCGCCTGCGACCGACCCCAACGAGATGGCCGTGACGCCGTTCAAGGAAATCATCGTCAACATCAACTCGACCACCGCGACAGGCCGCACCACCAGCCGGTTCATGAAACTGAACATCGCGCTGGTCTACGACGAACGTGCCGAGGGAGCCGAACGCGTGGAAGAGCGCCGCCTGTTCCTGCGCGACAGTTTCCAGGACTACCTGCGCCAGCTGAGCGAGCGCGACCTGCAGGGCTCGCTGGGACTGATCACCGTGAAACAGGAGTTGCTGCGCCGCGCCCGTACCATCACGGAGAGCGACGCGCCGCAGGAAATGCTGGTCTCAGACCTCATCGTACAGTGACGCCATGACCGAAACCGACACATCCCTTTCTCCTGCCGTGGACGACATCGCCGAGAGCCCGCTGTCGGACCGGATCGAAGAGCAGATCATCCGCAGCGCACGCAGCAATCACCAGCGGCTGCCGCTGATGGAGGTCATGTTCGATCGCTTTGCGCTGGACCTCGGCCCGGTGATGAAGAGTTATTGCTCGGGTGCGACGGCGGAAGCCACGCTTGGCGCCTTCGAGTACATGTCCTGCGGCGAGGCCCAGGACAGCCTGCCGCCGAGCGGTCTGGCCATGGTGTCGAAGGTGCTGCCGTGGGAAAGCTCCATCGGCGTGGTGCTGGACCCCAACCTTTTGTTCGCGACGCTGGAGATCATGCTGGGCGGGCGCGGCGCGACCCAGTCGACATGGAATCCGCGCGCCTACTCCGCCATCGAGAAGCGCCTGGGTCAGCGGCTTTGCCAGACCGTGCTGAACTCGCTCGTCGATGCCTTTGCCCAGCTCTGCGAGGTCAGCTTCGAGATCGAGCGGATCGAGGGCAGCCCGCAGGCGCTGGTGCTTGCGCCGCCGACCTCGCCCTGCGCCCGGATCACCATGAACATCTCGCTGGAAGATCGCAGCGGCGACATCACCTTCCTGATCCCGCATTCCGCCTTCGAAGAAGTACGCCCCGTCCTTGCCCAACCCTTCCGCGGCGGCCAGCTTGGCGGGGACAGCTCGTGGCGCGAACTGCTGACGAACACGCTGCAGGGCACCAGCGTCACCATCGACGCGCTGCTGACGGAACCCAAGCTGTCGCTGACCGAGGTGCTGGCATGGCAGCCCGGACAGGTCATCGACCTCGGTATCGAAACCGACCACGAAGTGACGGTCACCTGTACCGACCTCAAGATGTTCACTGCCGCCGTGGGCCGGCGCCGCAACGGTGCGGTGGCCCTGCGGATCACACGCGATTACAGCGAAAAGGAAGACCCCCAAGATGTCGCTTTTGATTGATTTCTCGATTCTCGCCCTTCTTGCCGGTGTACTTGCCTATGCATGGCTGGTCGATCGACGCGTCCGCCGCCTCGTCGCCCTGCTGCGTGACCTGGAGCCGGTCGTCGGCGCCTTCTCTGCCGCGGTGGACAAGTCGGAAGACTCGGTCAGCGCCATGAAATCGGTCGCCGACTCGCTCGAGACGATGGGCCAGCGCAAGCCGGAGTTCCATCGCTCCAGCATGCTGCGCGAAGACCCGGCACCGGCCTTCCGGAGCTCGCGTCACCCTTCTGCACGCCCCGCCGGGGTTGCCTCGGTCAGCGGCAAGGCGGACCTGGTGCGCAGCTTCTTCGACACCGTGCGGAGCCGTGAGGCATGATCCGGCCCCGTCCCATCACGCTGATGCTGGGTGCGCTGGTCCTTGCCGGCGCGGCCAAGACGGCGACTTCGCTGCTTTCGCCCGAGGCCCCGGTCGACCCGGATTCGCTCTTTGTTTCGGCAGCCAGCGCTGCCGGGAACGCCGCGCCTGCGGCCCCCGCAGCTCCGGCAGCCGAGGCCCCTGCCCCGCAGCAATGCGAACAGACGCCGGAGGCGATGCTGGACGCGATGCGGGAGGAACGGGAGCTGCTTGACCAGCAGAAGACCCGGCTTTCCGAGCGGCAGGCCGAGATCGAGCTGGCCGAAGAGAAGCTGCAGATGGACCAGACGCAGCTTTCGGACCTGAAGGGTGAGCTGGAAGACCTCCTCGCGAAGGTCAAGAAGGCGCAGACCGACGACGTCGACCGGCTGGTCGCGCTTTATTCGGCGATGAAACCGAAGGAAGCCGCGGCGATCATGGACGATCTCGACATCGAGGTTTCCGTCATGGTGCTGGGGACGATGCCGGAACGGGACGCGGCGCCGATCCTCGCCAAGCTGAACCCGACCCGGGCCCGCGCGATCTCTCGCATCATCCTCGAGCGCTCGAAACTGCCGGGCGACCAGAGGCTCGACAACCTGAAACTCTGATCCACGATTGGCCTCGTGATCCGAAGCAGCGCCCTACGGGGCGCTGTTTTCGTTTGGGCCGGACCGCCCGGCGATCAGTCGTCGCGCAGGCTGGATCCGGCGGGCGCGTCACGGCTGATGTTGTCGCGCAGGTCGAGGATGTAGCGGATGATTTCGGCGACGGCTTGCCAGTGTTCGGTCGGGATCGCCTTGTCGATCTCGGCCACATCGAACAGCGCGCGCGCCAGCGGGCGGTTCTCGACGACCGGCACCTCGGAGTCATGGGCAAGCTTACGGATCTGGGCCGCCATCAGGTCGGCACCCTTGGCGGTACAGATCGGCGCCATGTCCTCGCCCGGCTCATACCGCAGCACCACGGCATAGTGGGTCGGGTTGGTGAGAACCACCGTTGCCTCTGGCACGGCCTGCCGCAGGCGCTGGCGGGCGCGGCGGCGGCGGATCTCCATCCGTTTGCCCTTGATCAGGGGGTTGCCCTCGCTCTCCTTCAGTTCGTCGCGGACTTCCTTGATCGTCATCCGCTGTTTCGCCATCCAGCGCATGCGCTTGTAGATGATGTCGGCGAGGGCCACCGCCGTGGCGAAGACGGCTGCGATACCCAGCAGCAGGGCGACGTAGTGCTGGAGGTAGCCGACGATGAATTCCGGCAGGAAGGACTCGCTCTGCCAGATTCCGGCGACCGCGTGGTAGGAAATCCAGACCGCCACACTGCCGACCACGAGAACCTTCAAGACGCTCTTGGCGAACTCGACGAGGGAATCGAGCGAGAACATGCGCTTGAGACCCTGGAGCGGGTCGAGCTTGGACAGCTTCGGACGGATGCGTTCCGCCGCGACCACGGTGTCGCCCTGGATCGCGACGGCGACAAGGGCGCTGACGATGAGGGCGCCCAGAACCGGCGCCATGACGGTGCCGATGCCCCCCATGAGCGGTCCGGCCACGAGGGCTATGTCGCGGAGACCTGCCATTTCCTCGCCGATGGTCGCGGTCCCTGACGCCTGGATCACGCGGGACAGGACCCCGACAAGCGGCGGAATGACCGTGGGAAGCAGCAGGAGGGTCAGGGCCAGCATGACCAGAAAGGTCATTGCGGTGCCGGCTTCCTTGGACGAAGGGACGTCGCCCTGTTCCCGCGCTTTCTTCAGCTTTCGCGGGGTCGGGTCTTCGGTCTTTGAGTGCTTGTCCTCGGTATCTTCCGCCATCCCCGGCCCCTCAGAAAGTCAGCTGGCCGACCCAGTTGGCAAAGTGGTCCAGCCAGGTCTTTAGCATGTAGGGCGAGGAGAGGACGAGAACGAAGATACCCGCCGCCATCAGCAGCGGTCCGGCGACGAAGAACACCGGCAGCGAGGGCATCACCCGGTTGCTGAGGCCCATGCCCACGTTCAGCACCAGCCCCATCACGTAGAAGGGCGCCGCGATCATGGTTCCGATGTAGAAGCTGCGGCTGGCGGCGCGCACGATCTGCTCGGACAGGTCGCCGGGCATGAACGCGCCCGGGGTCATGATGTCGTAGCTCATCAGCAGCGCCCGGATGATTCCGTGATGCAGGTCGGTGACGAAGATCAGGGTAACGCCTGCCATCATCAGGGCGGTGGCGATCAGCGTGGAGCCCTCGAAGGAGCCGATGTTGGGCGCGAGCGCGTTCGACAGGCCCGATACCATGCCGACCTGGAAACCGGCGAACTGCAGGGCGCTCAGCATGATGCGGCCGCACAGCCCGATCCACGTGCCCAGCGTGACCTCGATCCCGAGCATCGGCAGCAGCTCGAGCGGCGAACCGATCTGGATCGCCTGCACCGGTGTTGCCGGGAACAAGCCAAGGGAGATCACGAAGGCCGCGACAAGGCGGTGACGCGCGGGGATCAGCGCCTCGCCGAAACCGGGCATGAAGACCATCGCCGCCCCGATCCTTGCAAAGACCAGGGCGAAACCCAGGACTTGCGAGGTCAGCAGGGCGGTGAGGTCGATCATGTCAGGACCCGATGGTCGCGACGGTCCGAAGGTGCGCCTTGCGATGAACCTCGTTGTGGGAAATCACCGAGGTCATGGGGCTGACCCGTTCGAGCATCGAGCGCACGAAATGCCGGACCTCGGGGGCGACCATCAGCGCGGGCCATTCGTCCTTGGCCGCGAACTGCTGGATCTGCTTCCTCGCGGCCAGCACGAATTCCTGCACGCGCTGGGGCGACATCAGGAAGTTGCGCTCGTCCCCGTTGATCCGGACCGCCTCGATGAATTCCTTCTCCCAGGCCGCGTTCAGCGTGATGACGGGCACGAAGCCGGTCTGATCGGTGAGCGCCTTGCAGATCTGGTTGGCAAGCCGTTTGCGGACATGTTCGGTCAGGGTCACCGTGTTGGTGGTGCCGTGGCCGATCTCGGCGATGGACTCGACGATCAGGGGCAGGTTGCGGATCGAGACCCGCTCGGCCAGCAGCGCCTGCAGGACATGCTGGACGGTGATCATCGGCGTCTTGCCCTGCAGGTCCGAGACCAGCTTCTGGTATTCACGCTCGAGCCCGCCGACCAGATCCTGCACCGCCGAGTAGTTCAGCAGCGCGGGCATGTGATCCTTGATCACCTCGGTCATGTGCGTGGTGATCACGCTCTCCGGGTCGACCACGGTATAGCCCTGCCGCTCGGCCTCGGCGCCAAAGCTGCGCTCGACCCACATCGCGTCCAGACCGAAGGTCGGGTCCTTGACCTTTTCGCCCGGCATCTGGAGCGGTGTGTCGCTGGGGCTGATCACCATCAGCAGGCCGGGGCGCACCTCGCCCTTGGCGACTTCGACGCCCTGTACGGAGATCGTGTAGGCCTTGGAGGTGATGTTCGGATCGTCCTTGATCCGAACCGACGGCAGGACAAAACCGTAGTCCCGCGCGAAGAGGCCCCGCAGGGAGCGGATCTTGCCCGGCAGCGCGGCTTCCTTGTCGGCGGTCAGCGGAACGAGCGCCGAGCCGAGCGAAAGCTTGAGATCGTCCAGCCGCATGGCGGTGCGCATGTCGTCCTCGGGGCTCGACGCGCTAGCCTTTTTCTCGGCCGCTTCGGCCTGCGCCGCGTCAACCCGCGCCTGTTCGGTCCGGCGCAGGATCAGCAGGCCGAGCCCGACCATCCCGGCCGACATGAGCGTGAAGATGACCATGGGAAAGCCGGGCAGCAGGCCCATTGCGAAGAGCAACGCCGCGGCCATGAACAAGGCCTTGGGGAACTTGGACAGCTGCCCCAGAACCGCCTCGTTCGCGGCGCCTTCGGTTCCACCCTTGGTCACGATCAGGCCGGCTGCCATCGAGACGATCAGCGCGGGGATCTGGCTGACGAGACCGTCGCCGATGGTGAGGGTCGTGTAGCTGTCGGCAGCCTGCCCGAGGCTGAGCCCGTGCTGCAGCACGCCGACAAGGATGCCCCCGATCACGTTGACAAGGGTGATGATGATCCCGGCGACGGCGTCGCCGCGCACGAACTTCGAGGCACCGTCCATGGCACCGAAGAAGCCGCTTTCGGCCTCCAGTTCCTTGCGGCGGCGGCGTGCTTCGGTCTCGTCGATCAGGCCCGAACCGAGGTCGGCGTCGATGGCCATCTGCTTGCCCGGCATTGCGTCTAGCGAGAAGCGGGCGGCGACTTCGGCGATCCGGGTCGAACCCTTGGTGATCACCACGAAGTTGATGACGACGAGGATGGCGAAGATCACGATCCCGATGACGAAGTTGCCCGCCACGATGAAGCGCGAGAAGCCCTCGATCACGCCGCCCGCAGCACTGGGGCCGGTGTGGCCCTCGGACAGGATCAGTCGGGTCGATGCCACGTTCAGCGAGAGCCGCAGGAGCGTCACGACCAGCAGCAGCGTGGGGAAGGAGTTGAATTCGAGCGGTTTCGGAATCCAGAGCGCCACCATGAGGACGAGTACCGAGACCGAGAGCGACACGGCGAGGCCGAAGTCGAGAATGGCCGCCGGAAGCGGCACGAAGAGCACCGCGAGAACGAGGGTCACGCCGATGGCGAACCCGACGTCCCGATTGGCAAAGCCCTGAGACATGAAGCGGCCGAAGCCGGCCGCCTGCTGGTCCTGATCGGTTACCGCCATCAATCCGCTCCTACCAAGAATACCGGCAGTACCGGTTGCAGCGCCTGATCGGAGTAGATGCTGCGGACGCCGCTTTCGCCCTGTTTCAACTGGCTCAGGCCGGACGACCAGAAGATGCCACCCTGCGCCTCGGGCTTCTCGCGGGGCAGGTCGTCGCGCATCCGCGCGGAACCGGCGAGTGCCCGGAAGTCGTCGATGCGGGCGTTAGCCGCCACCACGTTCTGCTTGAGCGAGGCAATGTAGATGTCGCGGTACTGGGGCGTGAAGGAATGATAGGAGCCCGCCGCCGTCACCCAGTCGCCGCTCTGGCTGTAGAGGTCACGCAGGAGGCGCGCGGCATAGTCCACGTTGGCCGCAGGATCGAAGCCTTCTTCCAGCGTCGCGAAGGCGTCCTTGTGCCAGCGCAGGTTGACCTGCATGCAGCCCACGTCGATCGAGTTCACGCCCTCGCGCTGTTTCTTCTCGACCCAGGACATCGCGGATTCGCGGCTGGCAAATACCCGCCCCTCGCCCGCGGCGTTCACCGACCACGGCCAGACGGTCAGCTCTCCCTCGTGGTTGAGGCCGGACTCCTGCAGGCCGATGCCGAGCAGCAGGTTGTCGGGAATGCCGTGACGCAGCTGTGCCTTGAAGATCTCGCGGACGCAAACCGAGGCTTCCGGAACTTCGAAACCACCGTCCGAGGGGCGCTCGCTCGGGGTGTAGAACCCCTGCCATGTCGCCAGAGCGGGGGCCGCCATGAGGACGAGGACCGAGGCGATGACGGCGCGCAGGGTGTGCTTCATAGCCCGCCACTCACGATCATGTCGAAAATCCGGTCAGAGAGGCCGTGCAGGTTGGCGTAGATCAACGGGGTCACCACCAGAAGGCCCAGGAAGATCGCGACGATCTTGGGCACGAAGGTCAGGGTCATTTCCTGAATCTGGGTCAGCGCCTGGAAAAAGGCGACCAGCAGACCGATCCCCAACGCCAGAGCCATGATCGGGCCGGCGGAATAGAGCACGGCCAGAAACATCTGGGTCAGGATCGAGTATGTGTCTCCTTCGCTCACGCGCCCTCCCCGGCTCAGATCGACATACGCATGACTTCCTGGTAGGCCTCGACCAGCTTATCGCGCATCGAGACCGCGATCTTGACCGTGGACTCCAGGGCAATCGTCGCCTCGACAACCTGCTGCGTGCTGGCTTCGCCCGCCATACCCGACTGCGCGATCACGTCGGATTCGCGCATAGTCTGAACCGCGTCGCCTGCCGCGTCGCGGATCATGTCGGCAAAGGTCTGGCCCGGCGCCTGTGCCGCGTCTTCTGCCAGGCCGGGCGCGGGCTGGATGGATTGCGAGCTGCGGTATGCGCCGCTGACCGCGCTGGTCGAGAAGACAGTGGAGGAGTCTGCCATCGGTTAGTCCTATTTCAGTAGATCAATCATTTCGCTGCGCATTTTGCGCCCAGCTTCGTAGAGGTTCATGTTGGCTTCGTAGCTGCGCGATGCCTCGCGCATGTTGGCCATCTCGAGGATCGGGCTGACGTTCGAGACCTTGACGAAGCCGTTCTCGTCCGCCGCGGGGTGCGAGGGATCATGGCGCAAGGTGAAGGGCTTGTCGTCCTTGCCGATCTCGCCGACCTTGACCATCGTCACCCCGGCCTCTTCGTCCAGCACCTCCTCGAAGGTGATGGTCTTGCGGCGGTAAGGGTCCGCGCCCGGCGTGTTGCCGGTGGAATCCGCGTTCGCGACGTTCTCGGCCACGATCTGCAGGCGCGTGCTCTGGGCGTGCATCCCGCTGGCGGCGATCTGGGCGATGGACTTGAGCGGATCCATGACGGCTCTCCTGATTATCTGTTGCCGGTGACGGACAGCGTCAGCAGTTCGTAACCCTTGCGGTAGAGATTGGCGGCAAGGCGATAGCTCTCGCTGACCTCGCCCGCCTTGATCGTCTGCTGTTCGATGGTGACGTTGTTGCCGTCCATGCTGGTCGCCCAGGCGGTCTCGTCTGCCTCGACGCGAATGCCCGGCGCCTGAACCTCGGCACTCGAGATATGCCGGGCCTGCGTGATCTTGACGCCCGAGGGCTGCACGTTGCTGCCCAGCATGTCGGAAAAATCACTGATGTCCTGCGCCTTGTAGCCGGGCGTGTTGGCGTTGGCGACGTTCTCGGCAATGACCTTCTGGCGCGCGGACAGCCAGTTCATCCGCTGCGATGCCAGGTTGAAAAATGCCATGGACTGAAGTTTCAATGTATCTTTCCTTTTGATCTATTCATGATTAACATGGATAAAAATGGATGACTAGAGAAATTATACATGACAACGGTCTTCTCTGAGCTATCTTCTATCGCGCGCTCTTTGGAGAGCACAAGGATAGTTGGCGAGGTCAGCTCGATCGTCGGGCTTACGATGACCGTCAGCGGCCTCGAGCGGGCGATGGGCGTCGGGCAGCGCTGCGTTGTCGAGGGCAGACGCGGCAAGGTTCTGGGCGAAGTCGTGGGCGTCGACCGCGACGGCACACATGTCCTGCCCTTCGGGACATGGGCTGGTGTGACCGTCGGCGACCCTGTCGCGCTCAGCCCGCGCGGCGATACCATCCGCCCCGATCCCTCGTGGCGCGGCCGGGTGCTGAACGCGCTCGGCGACCCGGTGGACCGCAAGGGACCGCTGCACGAAGGACTGACCGAACGTCGCGTGAAGGCCCCCCCTCCCCCGGCGTTCGATCGCAGGCGTACCGGCCAGCGGCTGGAAACCGGGGTGAAGATTTTCGACGTGTTCACGCCGCTGTGCCGCGGCCAGCGGATGGGCGTCTTTGCCGGGTCCGGTGTCGGTAAATCCACCCTGATGGCGATGCTGGCCCGCCGGGCCGAGGCTGACGTGATCGTCGTGGGACTCGTCGGCGAACGCGGGCGGGAGGTGCAGGACTTCATTCAGAACGACCTGGGCCCCGAGGGCATGGCGCGCTCGGTCGTCGTCGTCTCGACCGGGGACGAACCGCCGCTGATGCGGCGGCAGGCGGCCTGGACCGCGACGGCCATTGCCGAGTACTTCCGCGACCAGGGGCTGCAGGTGCTGCTGCTGATGGACAGCGTGACCCGGTTTGCGACTGCGCAGCGCGAGATCGGCCTGTCCGGGGGCGAACCGCCGACCTCGAAGGGCTATCCGCCGACCGTGTTCTCCGAGCTGCCGCAGCTGATGGAACGGGCGGGCCCCGGAACCGAGGGCGCCGGCGACATCACCGCGATCTACACCGTTCTGGTGGATGGCGGCGACATGAACGAACCGGTGGCCGACACCGTTCGCGGGATCATGGACGGCCACGTCGTGCTGGACCGGCATATCGCCGAGCGGGGCCGGTTCCCGGCGATCAACCTCTACAAGAGCGTTTCGCGTATGCTGCCCGATTGCCATACCGACGAGGAATTCGCCGTGTTCCAGACGGCCAGACGGACCCTCGCCCGCTATGCCGACATGGAGGAGCTGATCCGCATCGGTGCCTACCGGCACGGCGCGGACAAGGAGGTTGATGCCGCGATCCGGTTCTTTGGCCCGGCCGAAGCCTTCCTTGCGCAGAAGAAGGAAGAGAGCATGGCATCGGAAGAGACGTTTGCGCGGCTCTACCAGCTGCTCGGCGAGGCCGGGGTCGAAGTGCCGATGCCGAAGGGCTGACGGCTCAGAGCCCCTCGTCTTCTCCCGAAACCGAGACCTTGGCCCGCGCCTGTTCTGGCGCGGATCTCTGGCGCATGAGGTAGAGCACGGCCACGCCCGCCGCCATGAATCCGGCGGCCGCACCGATGCCAAGCGACCAGCGCGGGCCGTAGGTATCGGCCACCCACCCCATCAGAGGCGCACCGATCGGGGTTCCGCCAAAGACGATGGCCATACGCAGTGCGGTCACCCTGCCCCGCATCTCGGCATGGGTGGTCAGCTGCATCAGGCTGTTGGACGTGTTGAGAAAGGTCAGCGCTGCAACACCGATGACGGTCAGGAAGGCGGCAAAGATCCAGTAGCCCGGGGCGATCGCCGCGAGGCCGCAGCCGATCCCGAACAGGGCGGTGCTGCGCATGAGGATCGGGAAGCTGGGTTTCTCTCGCCCCGCCGCCAGCAGGGCGCCGGTGACTGTTCCGATGGCAAGGCAGGAGGACAGCAGGCCATATCCCCGGGCGTCGGCGCTGAACACCTTTACCGCCATTGTCGAGATGAACAGCGGGAAGTTCATCCCGAAGGTGCCGATCAGGAAGAGCATGAACAGCATCGTCCGCAGATCGGCCCTGTCACGGACATAGCGCAGACCGGCAGTGAGGCTGCCGGAGGCCTTGCGGGCGCGCACGGTCGGATGCAGCTCGGAGGTCCTCATCGCCAGCAGCGCGCCAAGAACGGCAGCGAAAGACCCGGCGTTGATCAGGAAGGCCCAGCCTGTTCCCACTGCGGCGATCAGCAGCCCGGCGACGGCGGGCCCGATCATCCGCGCCGTGTTGAAGGTGGTCGAATTCAGCGCAACGGCGTTGGACAGGTCTCCGTCGCCGACCAGTTCGGTGACGAAGGTCTGGCGCGCCGGAGCGTCGAAAGCCGCCGCGCAGCCGAAAACGAAGGCGAATACGTAGACCTGCCAGAGCGTGACGAGCCCGGTTACGGTGAGCAACCCGATCATCAGCGAGAGGATCGCCATCGCCGATTGCGTCAGCAGCAACAGCTTGCGCCGGTCGAAGTGGTCGGCCGCGAAGCCCGTCCAGGGCAACAGGAGCAGCTGGGGCCCGAACTGAAGCGCCATGACGATGCCGACCGAGGAGGCGTCATGCTGGGTGAGTTCGGTCAGGACCAGCCAGTCCTGCGCGGTGCGTTGCAACCAGGTGCCCGTGTTCGACACCAGCGCCCCCGCGGCCCAGAGACGGTAATTGCGGTTCCGGAAGGAACGGAAGACGCGCGGCAGCGCCATGCTCATCGGGGCGCTCCGCGGCTGGCGGCACTCTTGTCCGGAACCGGACGTGACATGGGGTGGTCCTTTCAGGCCTCCGCCAGAAGTGACGAAGCACCCCGGCAAGAGACAGTCACCGGGGATATAGATCGAAGTGGTTCAGGTGTGAAGTATGTCAGACGGTCTCGATGTCGACCCGGCGGATGGAGGGATCGAACCGGCTGTAGGTGGCCAGCAGGCGACCGGCCAGGTGAGTCGAGACATAACCCGCGATGAAGCGGGAGGGCGCCGCCAGGACGACGCGGCCGTTCCCGCGCTCGATCTCCTGAAGCGGATGGAACCAGGCGGAGGCGAGACCCGGATCCCGCGCATGGAGGGTTTCAAGCACTTGTGACCAGAGGTCCCCCTGCCCTGCCGCGGCGGGCAATGGCGCGCGGTGGAGCGGCACGACCTTGGAGTCCACCGGAAGCTCGGGAACAGTTTGGCTCTCTTCCATGCGCGCGCGGAAGTCGGACCCCATGCCCTCCCACACGCTGCGGGTTTCGCCGAGGACCTGAGCCAGGTCGAGTTCGTAGACCGTGACCCGGCCACGGGCGCCTGTCCGCTTTACGTTCATCCAGCCAAGCGTGCGGAACTTGCCGAGCTCGCGTTTGACGGTCCGTTCCTCGACCGACCAGAGGCGGGCGATCTCGGCCCGGCCCATCGAGAGTTCGTTGGTCTGCCAGTTATAGCGCGTGGTAATCAGCACCATGAGACGCAGCATGAGCTTCTGCCGATGCTTGTCGGCGGCCAGGGCAGCGACGCCGAGGGCCGATAGAATATCATACTTCATCGCCGAGGCGTTCCGCCCGACGGGTCTGGTCGCAAGCATCCCTGTGCTCCGCTATCGTGTTTTGCGGGAAAATCCCCGCCTCGGTGCCCGGTATCTGGAAGTTCTCAACGCTTTTCCGAGCTTGAACGTAATTAGCGTCCACCGATGCGATTCTGTCAAGGGATTGTGTTCACCGTGCCTTAGTTCACCAGATCGACCCAATTCCAATTTCATTAAATTGGTGACTCTATGGTGATGGGGGACACCCTGGATGACCCCTTATAGCGCCAAAATGTCCCCCCATCTATCGTTTTGAGAGATCTCTTGTCCCCCTAAATCTTGTGGCGCTCGCTACTACGGGAAAGCTCTGGTCCCGATTCGCTGATTGGCAGAGCCGAATCGGAAATCGCCTTGCAGCAAGGGCTTTTCCCGCGAGGGCGCTCTACCGGGTTTCATGATATTTCCTTTTGCGGAAATCGCAAATTAGGCGTAAATAGACAAAAACCCAGATTTGACGTCCTGAAAAAACGGAAACACTGAATGTATACCCATGAGGACCTGAGCAGGCTGCAGGCACAGTCGCTGAAACTGCAGGGCTGGATCCGGCAGCAAACCTTCAGCCCGGAGATGGAAAAGACCCTGCGCCGCTTCTCATCCTGGGAGGTCGCCGAATTGATCTTTCAGGTGAACCAGTCGACCTTTCGCGGCAAGCTGGCCGCCGATCCGACCCTGCCCGCGGGCGAGGTGGAGCCTGACGGGCGGCAACGCTGGTTCTCGCTGGAAGAGATCAACGAGCTGCGTCGGCGGCTCAAGATCAACCGCAAGGGGCTGATGCCGCCGCGCCCGGCGGGCAAGCGCGCGGTGCGCGCCGCCATCGCCAACTTCAAGGGCGGTGCGGGCAAGTCGACCGTGGCGCTCCACTTTGCGCACGCCGCCGCGCTGGACGGATACCGCGTGCTGGTGGTGGACTTCGACCCGCAGGCGACCCTGAGTCACTCGATGGGCCTGACCGATGTGTCCGAGGAGCATTCGGTCTGGGGCATCATGGCGCGCGACCTGATCCGCGAAACGGAGCGGATGAATGCCGGGCCGGTGGGCGCGGAATCGGGCGCCGCCCTGCCCCGCCGCCACCTGCCCTCTTCCATCACCGGCCTTGGCCTTGGCGAGCTTCGCGTCAACGACTTTATCAAGCCGACATCCTGGCCGACGATCGACGCGATCCCTTCCTGCGCCAACGCGGCCTTTGTCGAGTTCGCCTCGGCGCAGTACCGGCACCTGAACCCGGACTGGACCTTCTTTGCCGCTGTGTCGCGTTACCTCGACCAGATTCCCGACGACGCCTACGACCTGATCCTCTTCGATTGCCCACCGGCCATCGGCTACCAGTCGATGAACGCGGTCTTTGCCGCCGACGTGCTCTACGTGCCGTCGGGGCCCGGCTACTGGGAGTACGACTCGACCACTAGCTTCATCGGCCAGCTGTCGGAGGCGCTGGAAGATCTGTCCGCCGGGTTCGACGCGGGCTTACCCACGGGTAAGATCAAACTGCCCAAGGCTTTCTACGACATCCGCTTCCTGCTGACCCGATACGAGCCGGGTAACGATCTTCACCGCGCGATGTTCGATGCCTTCCGCAAGGTGTTCGGTGACCGGGTCGCCGCGCAGCCCGTCGAGATGACGCGCGCGGTGGAGCAGTCCGGGCGCTTTCTGAATTCGGTCTACGAGATGGACTACCGCGAGATGACCCGCGAGACATGGCGGCGCGCGCGGCTGACGTTCGACAACGCCTACCAGGAGTTCCGCGACGTGCTGGTCGGGGCCTGGGCAGATATGGAGGCAGGACAATGAGCAAGAAGCGCCGGATGTTTGACATCGACGTCCCGCCGTCCGAGGGCTTCGCGGCAGAAGAGCCCCCTGCCCGTGCGCCAGCCCGCCGCGGGCCGATGGCCTCGGCCATCTCGGAGAATGTCGACTCGGTGAAGGAACGCGAGGAGGCGACGCGTTCGATCCTGAAGGAGAACGAAGACCTCGCACGGGAGTTCGTTCGGCTGAAGAAGGCCGGTCTGGTTGTCGACCGGATCCCGCTGGATAAGATCGTGACCGAGGCACTGGTGCGCGACCGGAAGCCCGGGATCGACGACGATCTGGACGAGCTCAAACTGTCCATTCGCGAGGTGGGTCTGTCGAACCCCATTCGGGTCGAGGCGCGGGCCGATGGCATGTACGAGCTGATCCAGGGGATGCGGCGTCTGCAGGCTTTCAAGGCTCTGCGCGAGGAGACTGGAGAGGATCGTTTCGAGTCTATTCCAGCCGGAATAGACTCTAAGTCCGGCAAGACCGAGGACAGCTATCGGCGCATGGTCGACGAGAACCTGATCCGAAAGGACATCTCCTTTGCGGAGATGGCGAACCTCGCGCGGGCCTATGCGGCGGATCCGGCCAATGGGTGTCCGGAGGTGGATGACGCTGTCGCCGTTCTGTTCAAGTCGGCCAGCTACACCAAGCGGAGCTATATCCGTTCCTTTGCCGCGCTGCTGGCAAAGCTGGGAGATCACCTCGCGCATCCTTTCGACATTCCGCGCAATGTGGGCGTAGATCTGAAGCGGCGTCTGGAGAACGATCCTGACCTGACGGCCGTTCTGGCGGGCGCGCTTGCGGAAGAACCCCAGCGTTCGGCCGCGCGTGAGGTGGACATACTTCGGAGATTTGCGGGGGGTGACGACGGTGCCCCGATCTTACCCACGGGTAAGACTGGTACAGCAAATACGGTGAAGCCGCGCAAGGCCAAGACCACGTTCCAGGTTTCGCGCGGTGGCGGCGTGGCCAAGTGCAACGCCTCGCTGGGTCGGCTCGAGTTGCGCTATGACAGGGATTTTTCGACCATCGACCGGCGGGATCTCGAGCGCGCGGTTGCCGCCTTTCTCGATGTTCTGGATGGCAAGGACTGAGGTGCGAGGTCTTACCCACGGGTAAGATGGCGAAACGAAAACGGGCCGCCCCACAGGGAGCGGCCCGTTTCATTTCTGGCTCATCGCATCAGAGGCTGCGGGCGATGACCAGTCGCTGGACCTCGCTGGTGCCCTCGTAAATCTGGCAGACCCGGACATCGCGATAGATGCGCTCGACCGGGTAGTCGTTCAGGTAGCCATAGCCGCCGTGAATCTGGATCGCCATGGAGCAGACGCGCTCGGCCATCTCGGAGGCGAAGAGCTTGGCCATGGATGCCTCGGTCAGGCAGGGCCTGCCTGCCTCGCGCAGCGCGGCGGCATGCAGGACCATCTGGCGAGCCGCCGCTATCTGAGTGGCCATATCGGCGAGTTTGAAGCTGACACCCTGGTTGGCCATGATCGGCTTGCCAAAGGCCTGCCGCTCGCCTGCGTAGACCTTGGCTGCTTCGAAGGCTGCGCGGGCCATGCCGACCGCCTGAGAGGCGATGCCGATGCGGCCGCCCTCGAGGTTGGCGAGCGCGATGCGATAGCCTTCGCCTTCGTCACCCAGACGGTTTTCGACCGGGATACGCATGTCGGTGAAGGACAGTGCGCAGGTGTCGGAGGAATGTTGACCCAGCTTGTGCTCGACCGTCATCACCTCGTAGCCGGGGGTGTCGGTGGGGACGATGAAGGCCGTAATGCCCTTTTTGCCTGCATCGGGGTCGGTCACGGCGAAGAGGATGATCACGTCGCCGTTCTTGCCCGAAGTGATGAACTGCTTGGCGCCGTTGATCACGTAGTGGTCGCCGTCGCGGCGGGCGCGGGTTTTCAGCGCGGATGCATCGGATCCGGCCTGCGGTTCGGTCAGGGCAAAGCCGCCGACCCATTCGCCGGAGGCCATCCGGGGCAGGAAGCGCTGCTTTTGATCCTCGGTCCCGAAGCGCAGGATCGGCACGCAACCGACCGAGCTGTGTACCGAAACAATGGTAGAACAGGCCCCATCGGCGGCGGCGATTTCTTCCAGCGCGAGGGCGTAGGAGACCATGCCGAGATCGGAGCCGCCGTGCTCTTCGGGCACCAGCATCCCGAGGAAGCCGAGATCACCCATCGCCTTGAGCTCGGCACGGGGGAAGGCATGGTCGCGGTCACGCTGTGCGGCGCCCGGGCCCAGCTGTTCTTGCGCAAAGGCCCGGACGGCGTCGCGGACCTGTTCGTGGGTCTCATCCAGCAGCATCAGGCGACGCGCTCCAGCGCGATTGCGGTGGCTTCGCCGCCACCGATGCAGAGCGAGGCAACACCGCGCTTGAGGTCGTATTTCTGGAGTGCGGCGAGCAGGGTCACCATCACCCGGGCCCCGGATGCGCCGATGGGGTGGCCAAGAGCGCAGGCGCCGCCGTGCACGTTGACCTTATCATGGGGAAGATCGAGGTCGCGCATGGCAGCCATCGCGACCACGGCAAAAGCCTCGTTCACTTCGAACAGGTCGACATCCTTGAGGTCCCAGCCGGTCTTGTCCGAGAGCTTTTTCATCGCGCCGATGGGCGCGGTGGGGAACAGGCCTGGCTCGTCGGCATAGGTGGAATGGCCGTGGATCACGGCGATGGGGGTCAGCCCGCGACGCTCGGCCTCGGACCGGCGCATCATCACCAGCGCGGCGGCACCGTCCGAGATGGAGCTGGAGTTGGCAGCGGTCACGGTGCCATCGGGGCGGAAGGCGGGTTTCAGCGTCGGGATCTTGTCGAGCCGGGCCTTGCCGGGCTGTTCGTCGATCTCGACCACGGTGTCACCCTTGCGAGTCCTGACCGTGACGGGCGTGATCTCGGAAGCAAAGGAGCCGTCGGCGATGGCCTTCTGCGCGCGCTCCAGCGAGGCGATGGCATAGGCGTCCTGTGCCTCGCGGGTGAACTGGTAGGTCTGGGCGCAATCTTCGGCAAAGGTGCCCATCAGGCGGCCCTTGTCATAGGCGTCTTCGAGACCGTCGAGGAACATGTGGTCCTTGACCTGACCGTGGCCGAGGCGGGCGCCGCCGCGCATCTGGGGCAGCAGGTAGGGGGCGTTGGTCATGCTCTCCATGCCGCCCGCGACGGCGACATCGGCACTGCCAGCCAGCAGCAGGTCGTGGGTGAACATGGCGGCCTTCATGCCCGAGCCGCACATCTTGTTGATGGTGGTCGCGCCGGTTGCCTTGGGCAGCCCGGCGCCGAGCGCGGCCTGACGGGCAGGGGCCTGGCCCTGGCCTGCGGGCAGAACGCAGCCAAAGACGACTTCCTCGACCTGGTCGGCGGTGACGCCCGCGCGGTCGAGCGCGGCGGTGATCGACGCGGCGCCCAGTTCGCTGGCGGTGACGCCGGTAAAGTCGCCCTGGAACCCGCCCATGGGGGTCCGGGCCATCCCGACAATGACGATCGGATCGGTAGCTGACATGAGTGTCTCCCTAGCATGGCGACGCGGCGATGGGCCGGTCGCGACAATCTCCCTGGGCAAGGTCTACACCAGATGCGGTGTGCGGGGGAGGGGCCTCGGCCTCTCACGACCTCCCAGCGGTGGGGCACAGTAATGGCAAGTGTATTGCAAACAATGACAAATGGTGTCCAATTGGGTGATCGATTTTGCAATGGGTCGAGATGTCTGATCTGCGGATGATTTCGGCGGGCTTTGTCGAGGATGCCCTCGAGAGCCTGCGCGTGGCGGGACTGGAGCCGGGGCCGCTGCTGGCGGCTGCCGGGCTGCCGACTTGGGATGGGTCGCCGGTCGACCACTTGTCCTACGGCCGGCTTTGGCTGGAGATTGCGGAGGCAACGGGTGACGAGTTCTTTGGCCAGGGGGATCGCCCGATGCGGCCCGGGAGCTTTGCCCTGTTGTGCTATGCCGTGCTTCACTCGGGTCGCCTCGACCGGGCGCTGGCGCGGGCGCTCCGGTTTCTGAACGTGGTTCTCGATGCGCCGCGTGGGGCCCTGATGGTCCGCAACGGACAGGCCGAGATATCGCTGGCAGATGGCGGGGCAGGGCGCAGCGCCTTTGCTTATCGGACATACTGGATCATCCTGATGGGGGTGGCGTGCTGGCTTGCCGGGCGGCGGATCGCCTTGCGCAGGGTCGATTTCGCCTGTCCTGCCCCCGAGCACCGGCAGGATTATCACCAGTTCTTTGGCGCACCGGTGACCTTTGGCGCGGCCGAGAGCCGGCTTGTGTTCGACGCGGCCTATCTGCGGTTGCCGATTGTCCGGACCGAGGAGGCGCTGAAGACCTTCCTGAGGGACGCGCCTGCGAACATCCTCGTGCGGTATCACCACGATCAGGAAACGACCGCTGCCGTTCGGAGCCATCTCAAGACCACGGATCCGGTGGAGTGGCCGACATTCGAGGAGCTGTCGCTTACGCTGGTGGTGTCGCCGGCAACGCTCCGGCGCAGGCTGCGTTCCGAGGGGCAGAGCTATTCCGAGATCAAGGGCGAACTGAGGGCCGAGGGGGCTCGGGAGTTGTTGCGCAGCACGGACCTGAGCGTGGCCGAGATTGCGGGCCGTTTGGGGTACAGCGAACCGAGCGCTTTTTACCGTGCGTTCCAGAAGTGGTTCGGACGAAGCCCCGGCGAGATGCGGGATTCTTCGCGCGTGGGGAAGAAGACGGGATAGAATTATCGGACGTTACTGGACGCAACAAGGCGCGGCGCTTTGTGCGGTGAATTTGTGCTGAAAGCGCCGGCGGATTTGTCGGGTCAGAAGCTGACTCCGGACGAAGAGAGACTAGCGTAACAAAGAGTTCAGGTCACCGGCGAAGAGTCGGAGAGCCGCCGGGATGTGGCATTCCTGCAGGTTGGCGGTCCGGGCAGGGCAGGGGGGTCAGGCTTCGTCCAGATGCGCGGCGAGGGTCTCGCCGGAGTAGGCAGCCCGGAACAGCCCGGCTTCGGCCAGTCGGGGCAGGAGTTGTTCGAGCGCGAGGTCAAGCGACCGGGGAGAGCCTCCGGGCACCGCAACGAAACCGTCGATCGCGCCGGCATTGAACCATTGGGAGATGGTGGACACGGCATCATCGACCGTTCCGATGATCTGCCAGTGGACGGAGGCCAGCGTTTCGGGGCGCTCCAGCAGTTGATCGACCGTGAGCGCCTCGCGCGCGATGAGATCCCGCAGGATTATACCGTGCCCCGAGTTTCGGGCGGTCTCCCCGTCTTGGAGATCGGCGGGGGTAACTGGGCGGTCGCTGGGCCAGTCGGCAAGGTCGATTCCGAGCGCAGCCCTGATGCGGTCGATCCGTTGCGCCCGGTCGACGCGCTGGTGGTTGGCGAGGAACAGCTCGCGAGCCTCGGCCCGGGTGTCGCCGAGATAGAGGCTGAGACCCGGCAGCAGGCGAACCGAGGCCGGGTCGCGACCGGCGGCTTGTGCTGCGTCTGAGAGCCTTTGACGGGTCTGGAGCGCAGTCGTCATATCCAGTGTCTGGGCGAAGACCATATCCGCGATCTTGCCCGCGAGCGCGACACCCCCGGCGGAGGCGCCAGCCTGCATCAAGGGGATGCGCGGACCCGGAAACCGGGGGATGTTCAGCGGTCCGGCAATCCGGAAGTTCCTGCCTTCGTGGTTGGCGGGTTTGATGAGGTCGGTATCGGCGTAACGGCCCATGGCCTTGTCGACGAGCAGGGCCTCGGCGGGAAAGCTGGCCCAGAGGCTTTGCGCGGCGGCAACGAATTCTTCCGCGCGTTCGTAGCGTTCCGCCGAGCTTGGCATCTCGGAAAGGCCGAAGTTCTGGTTGCCCTGCAGGGCGGTGACGACGTTCCACCCGGCCCGGCCGCGGCTCATCCAGTGGAGCGACATCATCTGCCGGGCGATGGTGTAGGGGTGGCTGAAGGTGGTCGAGATGGTGGTGACGAGGCCGATCTTGCTGGTTTCGCGGACCAGCGCGGCCAAGAGGAGAGTTGGGTCGAGGCTCGAAAACCCGAAGGACTGCTCCAGCACCGGGACGGGCAGGGCGCTGGCATCGGGACGAAAGACAAAATCCATATGCGCGGCTTCGGCGCGCCTTGCGATGTCGACGGCGAAATCAGCCGAGTAGAGCCCCTCGATGCCACTATCCTCGGCGCGCCAGCCCTCGTTGCTGAGCCATGTCGGTGCCAGCGACATGCCGATGCAAAGCTTGTTTCGAAGTCTCATGCTGTCTCCGTTATGGCGGTGACCGGCCCCTGACGGGGCCGATCCCTGGTGTCGGGGTCGCGGTTCAGAACGTGCCGCGCACGCCAAGGCCAAACATGCGGGGAGAGGTCATGCTGGCCTGCGTGAACACCACGTCGCCGCGCGCGGCCTGTTTCATCACCGGCGTCCGCTCGTCGAAGACGTTGTTGATGAACCCGTAGATCTCGAGCCCGCTGCGCAGCTGATAGCTCGCCTGAAGGTCGACGAGGGTGTAGTCCTCGATGGCATAGACCGCGCTGTTCGCCGTATCGGAGTAGTATCCGTCGACGAAGCGCAGCTGCCCACCGAGATTGAGGCGCGGGTTCACGTCCCAGCTGGCGGCCAGGCTCAGCATCCGGCCCGGGGCGCGGGCGAATTCGTTGCCCTCATAGGCGGTTGCCGAGGAGAACTCGGTGATCTCGGAGTGCAGCAGACCCGCCCCGGCGCTGAGCGTCAGGGCCTCGGTCGGGCGATAGTCCATCGAGAGTTCGAGACCGTAAGCCTCGGCCCTGTCGGCGTTTATGGTGTGGATATAGGTCACGCCGCCGATGGACTGGGTGATGCTGTGCTGGGCATTCTTGTAGTCCATGTAGAACAGGTTGCCTGAGAGGAAGAGCCGGTCGTTCAGCAGGCTCGCGCGGGTGAACAGCTCGTAGTTCCAGACGGTTTCGGCCTCGAACTCTTCCCATTCCTTGGAAGAGACGAAATCGAGCGAGACGCCGCCGGGGTTGTACCCCTTCGAGACCATGCCGCCGAGGGTGACATCCGGCGAAACCTCGTAGGCCAGCGAGATCTTGGGCAGTACCTCGTCAAAGCTCTGGTCGTAGTCGAGATCGCTGTTGGCGAAGCTGGCCACCACGTCACCGGTGCGGCGGATGTCATCGCGCTGGTAGCGGAGGCCGCCGGTCAGTGTCCAGCGCTCGGCAAAGCGCCAGCTTAGTTCGCCGTAGAGGCCGAAGTTGTGCTTGCGGTCGGTGAAGGTGGAGACGCCGCCCTGGTTCAGCCAGTCGTCCTGAGCGATGTAGGCGTAGTAGAGCCCGGCGACGCCGCTGAAAGTGTCCTGCGGCAGGCCGAAGGTCAGGCGGGTCTCGTTGCTGTAACTGTCGCGGCCGATGTTTGCATCGCCCATCGTGGGGGTGCCCACGCGCCGCTCGATTTCCTGCGTCGAGAACTGGAGCTGGTTGTGCAGGACGATCCCGTTGTCGAAGTCGTAGTTGGCGTCGAGCAGGACGGTATCGGTGACCTGGTGCCAACCGGGCATCCATGTGGTGATGGATTCGAGGTCCTCATAGGGCTCCGAAGCGCCTTCGGAACTTGGCCGGGTCGTGTCGGTGCGGCTGTAGGTCAGCATGACCTCGAGGTTCGAGAGCTCGGCCGGTTGCCACAGCAGCTTGACGCGGCCGTTGATCGTCTCGAAGTCCTGCCCGATCTCGTTCTGGACGAAGGTCGAACCGACGTAGTCGATGAAGGTGTCGCGCCCGGCGTAATCGAGCGCGAAGCGGACCGCGACGGAGTCGGAGATCGGACCGGACCACATGAACGACGCGCGCTTCTGGTTGTAGTTGCCGAGTTCGAACTGGTAGGCGCCCTCGGGCGTGAAGGTCGGGTCGTTGGTCTTGACGATGATCGCCCCGGCGATGGCATTGGCGCCCTGCGAGGTGGTCTGCGGGCCGCGGAAGACCTCGATGCTTTGCACGTCCCAGACCGAGGTCGCGCCGAAGTAGAACTCGTTGTAGTCGAGGTAATGGCCGTCGAGGTTGATGGTTGCCCGGGGCATGGTGCCCGCGAAGAAGGCATTGGCGCCGGTATGCGGGCCCTCGGTGTTCTGGCCCCGGATGATCGGCGCGCCGACGCTTTCGGTATAGATCACGTTGGGCGTACCCGCGATGGCCGTGCTGACGTTGTTCTTGCCGGCTTTGTCCTTGAGGTCCTCGGAGGTGATGACCTCGACGGACGAGGCGGTGTCCTTGAGGTCGCGCACGACCTTTTCGCCGGTGACGTAGATGGGTGCGAGTTCGACGACGTTGTCGTCCGAATCCTGTGCATGGGCCGGTAGTGCAGAGAGCGCGACCGCGATGGAGAGGAGGCTCGTGCCGCAGATGAGCCGCCCGCGTCTTGTGTCGTTCATGGTAGTCCCCCGAAACGCGTTTAATGAAGTGCTGGCGTGTCGAGTAACTTGCTGGCAGTCCTGAAGCGCGTTGCACAATGCATGACGCGTTCCGCATGTCAATCAGATCCTGCCCGCCGGGTCTTTACCGTTCGGGGCGAAGCTGCCTATTATCCCGGGCGACCGGAAGATGGTCGCCACGCAGGGCGAGGAGGCCCAACGCATGAACAAATCCCTCGTGCTTTCCGATCAGGAGGAGACCGGAAGCGAGACGAAGCGGTCGACCACCATCCAGTCGATTTCGATTGCCATGCGTTTTCTCGACATTCTCGCGTCGTCCGAGCGCGCCCTTCCCCTTGGCGAACTGGCCAGGCTGGCCGGGGCGGGGCGGTCGACGGCGCATCGCTACATGCAGTCGCTGGTGAAGGAGGGACTGGTTCAGCAGGATCCGGCGACCAGCCATTACGACCTTGGCGCCATGGCGCTGAGCATTGGTATTGCGGCGTTGCGCCGGATCGACGCGGTGGAGCTGGCCGGGCAGCACATGAAGCAACTGGCGGAGTCGCACGCGATGAGCGGCGGTGTCGCGATCTGGACCGATCGTGGTCCGACGCTGGTGCGGTGGTACCGCAGCGCCTATTTCTCGATCACTGCCCTTGGTCTGGGCGACATGCTCCCCGTTGACAACACGGCCTGCGGGCTGGTGTTCCAGTCCTACCTGCCCAAGTCCACCATCGACGCGGCCCGCCGGATCCAGCCGGGCCATTTCCGGGGCGAGACGCCGCGCCGGGCCGATATCGAGCAGATCCGCCGCGAGGGCTGGGCCGAGCTGACCAGCCACCTCTTGTCGAATGTCACCGGGCAGGCGGCGCCGATCTTCGATGCGCAGGGTGAACTCAGCTGCGTTGTCACCACGGTGACCGACCTTGGCCAGCTTCGTTCACCCGATGACCGGCTGGTGCTTCAGGATGTGGCCCGCGTCATCAATCGCGCCACGGGCGGACAAAGCTGCCTGTCTCAGGGTCGCGGCTGACCGCGTGGAATGACCATCGGGCTGCCGGTCAGCGGATCGGGGATGACAAGCGCGGAGAGGTCGAACACCTCGCGCATCAGCTGTTCCGAAACGATCTCGGCCGGCGCCCCGGTGGCGACGATGCGCCCGTCGCGCATGGCCACGATGTGATGGGCGTAGCGGAAGGCGAGGTTCAGTTCGTGCAGCACGGCGACCACCGTGCGGCCCTCGGCGTTCAGCTTTGATAGCAGTTCCAACAGGTCGACCTGATGCACGATGTCGAGGTAGGTGGTCGGCTCGTCCAGCAGCAGGATCGGCGTGTCCTGCGCGAGCGCCATGGCGATCCAGACGCGCTGACGCTGACCGCCCGAGAGTTCGGAGACGGACCGGTCTGCCAGGTCGGCGGTCCCCGTCGCCTGCAGGGCCGAGAGGACGGCGGCCTCGTCCTGCGGTGACCATTGGCGCAGGAAGCTTTGGTGGGGGAAGCGTCCGCGCGCCACGAGGTCGGACACGGTGGTGCCTTCGGGGGCGACGGGCGACTGCGGCAGCATGCTGAGGGTGCGCGCGACCTCGCGGGAGGGGAGGCGGGCGATGTCCTTGCCGTCGAGCACGATCCGGCCCGCCTCGGGAAGGAGCAGTCGGGACAGGCCGCGCAGCAGGGTGGACTTGCCGCAGGCGTTCGGCCCGATGATCGCGGTAAAGCTGCCGTCGGGGATGTGGAGCGAGAGGTTCTCGGAGATCACCCGCGCGTCGTAACGCAGGGTGACGGCTTCGGCGCCCAGTCGGTCCGGCATGCGCTGCTCCTGTCTTCGGGGGCCCCGGGGCCCGGTCAGCCCCGTATTGCATTGCGGAACGTGCTCTGCAATATGGTCGCAGCCACTTCGAGCCGCGATCCGTCGCCGACCCGCTGGAGCCATCCCCCAGATCTGAATCAAGCGAAGCAGGCCGCGTTTGCGCGTGGCGAGGGAAGGTAGATCATGACGTCCGTTCAAACCGAGGTGGTTGAGGATCCCAAGGGGCTCCTCAACGAAGACGATCACATGCGCGACATGGAGCGGCTGCGCATGGAGATCGTGGCGATCCGGCAGCCCTTTGACTCGGTGATGCGGGTGACGGGCCGGATCGAACCGGTGGATCCGGTGACATGGACTTTGCCGAACGTGGCGGTCCGGATCGAGGTGGAGAGCCCCGCGGGTCAGCGCCCGGTGTCGCGCGTCTATACCATCCGCCGTTATGACAGCGCGCTCGGCGAAGTCGAGATCGACTTTGTCCTGCATGACGACGACAGCCCGGCGATGCGGTGGCTGCACGCGGTTCAGCCGGGTGACGATGTCTGGATGACCGGGCCGCGCCCCCATTTCGTCCCGGATCACGCTTCGGGCAAGCAGGCCGCGATCTTTGCCGATGAAACCGCGATTCCGGCGGTCTTTGCCATTCTCGAGGCATGGCCTGCCGACGCGACGGGGACGGTCTGGATAGAGGCGGGCAGCCTCGCGGCTGTGGACGAGTTGCCAGAGGTCGAGGGCGTTGAGGTTCACATCCTGCAGCGCGCCAAGGACGAGGCTGCGGGAACGACGGGCCGACTGTTCGCAGCGGCGCGCTCGGCGGTTGCCGATGTTTCGGGCTGGACCGTCTGGGCGGCAGGCGAACGGCAGGAAATGCGCGATCTGCGCAACCACTTCCGCGCGGCGGGCATGGCGCGGGATGACCTCAAGGTGCTGGGCTACTGGAAGAAGGGCACCAGCAGTTCCGAACTGGACCGGATGCGGCTGGCCGAATACGCGAGGATGCGGGAGAGCGGGCTCTCGATGGACGACATGCGGGATGCCGACATTGCAGTCTGACTCGTTGCTCCGTTTCTCGCGACTTCTTGTTGTGGCCCTTGCGATCCTGCACGGGGCTGCGGCTTTGGCCGAGGGATGGCCGCGCACCATCGCCCATGACGGTGGCAGCCTGACCCTCGACACTCCGCCGGTGCGGATCGTTTCGACCTCGCCCAGCCTGACCGGAACCTTGCTGGCGATCGACGCTCCCGTGGTGTCGACGGCAGCTGCGGTGCAGGGACCGCTGACCGATGACAGCGGGTTCTTTCGGCAATGGGCCGACATCGCCCGGGCGCGCGGACTGGATGTGCTCTATCCCAACCTCTCCTTCGATATCGAGGCGCTGATCGTGGCGGATCCGGACCTCGTGATCGTATCCGAAACCGGAGGAGACAGCGCTCTGGCCTATGTGCCGGAGATCGAGGCGCTCGGGTTTCCGGTTCTGGTGTTGAACTACGGCGTCAACTCGTGGGAGCAGCTGGCCACGACGCTGGGGCAGGCGACCGGACACGAGGACGACGCGGCCGCGATCATCGCCGCCTTTGCGGAGCGTGCGGCGGAGGCCCGCGCCCGGATCCCCGATCAGGAGGGGACGGCGAGCATCGTGTCCTACAATTTCTTCGGCACCTACGGAATCAGCAAACCCGAGGGGGTGCAGGCCCGTGTGCTGGCCGATATGGGGTTCACGGTCACCGGCGTTCCCGAGGGAATGCAGGGGATGATCCAGCAATCGCGCGAGTTCGATTTTCTCTCGCACGAGAACCTGCCTGCGGCAGTCACCGGCGACACGGTGTTTCTGTTGGCGGCGGATGAGACGGACGTGCGGGCCTTCCTGAATGACCCGGTGCTGGCGAACCTGCCGGCGGTTCGGTCGGGTCGGGTCTATCCCCTGGGCAAGACGTCATTCCGGATCGACTATTACTCGGGTCTCGCGATGATCGATGCCGTCGAGGCGGAGTTTGCCCATTGAACGGATCCGCCGCGCTGGCGCGTCGCAACGCCGCGACGGTGCGCGGATATGGCTTTGGGGCGCTCGCATTGCTGGCGCTGATGGTGCTCGGGCTGGGTGTCGGGTCGCGCAGCGTGCCTCCGGCTGAGGTGCTTCGTGCGCTGATCGCCTTTGACCCGAACAACGACCTGCATCTGATCGTCCGTTCGCTGCGGGTGCCGCGTTGTCTGCTGGCGGTGACTGCCGGAGCAGGGCTCGGGTTGGCCGGTGGCGTGATGCAGGCGTTGACGCGCAATCCGCTGGCAGAGCCGGGCCTGCTTGGGGTCAACGCGGGTGCCGCGCTCGCCGTGGTTCTGGGCGCGATGGCCTTCGGGCTTACCGATGTGACCCAGTATGTCTGGTTCGGGCTAATGGGGGCGGGGCTTGCCGGGGTCGCGGTGCTCCTGCTCGGGCGCGCGCATGAGAGCGGGACGGATCCTATCAGGCTGGTGCTGGCGGGGGCGGGGCTGTCGATCACCCTCGGCGCCGCGGCAAGCCTGATCATCCTGAACTCGGGTCTCGAAGTTCTTGACCTGTTTCGGAACTGGGGCGCGGGCGTGCTGGAAGGGCGCGGGATGACGGCGACCTGGGTGATGGCCGTGGCCCTGATGCTGGGGGGAGGGCTGGCGCTGATGCTGGCGCCCTCGCTCGATGCGCTTGCGCTTGGCCGGGACATCGGGCGCACGCTTGGGCTTGATCCTCGGCTAATCTGGGGGCTGGCCTGTCTCTGCGTGATGATCCTGTCCGGGGCGGGCACGGCGACGGCGGGGCCCATTGCCTTTGTCGGGCTGGCGGCCCCTCATGCCGCGCGGGCCATCGCCGGGCCGGGCAATCGAAACCTGCTGCCGCTCTCGGCGCTTTTCGCCGCGATCATGCTGCTGGCGGCCGATGTTCTGGGGCGCGTTGTCGTGGCGCCCGAGGAAATCGCGGCGGGGATCGTGGCGGCGATGCTGGGTGGCCCGTTCTTCGTGCACCTCGTCCGGCGCTTTCGGCTGGCGCAGCTATGAGGCCAGGGGGGCGCAGGCTGATCAGGGTTGGGCAGGTCTCGATCCTGTGGCAACCGAGAGCCGTGGCCATTGGCGCTCTGCTCCTTGCGGCGCTGGCCGTCCTTGCCGTGATCCTGCTCGGCACCGGGACATTGGCGCTGTCGCCGGCGCAGATTCTTGGCGCACTTACGGGGTCGGGTGACGGCGACGTTGCGAGCAAGGTCATCAACCGGGTGCGCCTGCCGAGGGTTCTGACGGCGATGGCGGTGGGCGCGTCACTCGGGATGGCGGGCGCGGTGTTCCAGTCGTTGTCGCGCAATGCGCTGGGGTCGCCCGACGTCATCGGCTTTACCACCGGAGCGGCCACGGGGGCGCTGGTGCAGATCATCCTGGTCGAGACTGACCCGATCCGGACAGCGGCAGCCGCCGTGGCGTCGGGGATGCTGACGGCGATCGTGGTGCTGTTGCTGGCGCGGCGGGGCGCGGTGGTGGGAGGCTATCGCCTGATCCTTGTGGGGATCGGCGTCGGGGCGACGCTGGCGGGGATCAACACCATGCTGATGGTTGTCGGGGATATCGACCGCACGATGTCTGCGCAGGTCTGGCTGGCGGGGTCGCTGAACGGGCGCAACTGGGGGCACGTCTGGACCGCCCTTGTGGGGTTCTGCCTGTTCGCGCCGCCGGTCCTGATGCTGTCACGGCGGCTCGGGGTGATGGAAATGGGCGAGGACATGGCGCGCCAGCTGGGCGTCGGCGTCTCGCGCAGCCGGTTCTGGCTGGTGCTGGCCTCGGTCGGGCTGACCTCGGTGGCGACCGCAACAACCGGGCCGATTGCCTTCATCGCGCTGGCCGCACCCCAGATCGCGCGAAAGCTGACCGGGAGCAGCGACGTGCCGCTTGTCTCCGGCGCCCTTACGGGCGCGGTGCTGCTGCTGGTGGCGGACCTGATCGGGCAATCGGCGCCTTTCGCGCTTTACATGCCGATCGGGCTGACCACCGGCCTGTTGGGAGGGGTGTACCTGTTGCTGGTCCTGACCCAGCGCCGGAACGCCTGAGCCCGAATACGGTTTGCCCGCAAATCGGGTGCAATTGCGAAACTGGGAGAGAGGGGTGCGGCGGTCCCAGGGAGGAGGAGGGGACCGCCGCTAATTCCGGAGCTCAGGGAGGAGGAGAGAGCTCCAGGAAAACTGTATGACGATTAATTCGTCATGAAGAGAAAATAGCAATTGCTGCGTTGCAGAGCAATGGTCAGATTTGCAGACCTAAGTTGCTTCTGCATCATAGCTGACGTGGCGACAGTGGTCTTACATTCGGACCCATTGCACACCAAGGGCGGCAGAGGTCATCCGTCACCGACCGGGATGTGCGCCTCGACAAAGCCCCGGACGAAGGCATTGGCCGGGCGATCGCGAATGTCCGAGGGCGCGCCGACCTGCTCGATCCGCCCCATCGACATGACGGCAACCCGGTCCGCGAGGCCAAGGGCCTCGTCCTGGTCATGGGTCACGAAAACGGTCGTGAGCCCGGTCGCATCGTGGATCTCGCGCAGCCCTGCCCGCAGCTCACGGCGCACCTGAGCATCGAGCGCGCCGAAGGGTTCGTCGAGCAGCAGCATCCTCGGTTCTGTCGCCAGCGCGCGGGCCAGGGCGACGCGCTGGCGCTGTCCGCCGGAGAGCTGCGAGGGATAGCGGGTGGCGATCTGCGGCAGCTGGATCAGCTCGAGCAGCCTTTCCACCCGCCGCGCGATCTCGGCATTGCCGGGTCGGGTTCGTCGCGGTCGGGCGCGCAGCCCGTAGGCGATGTTCTCGAAGACGGTCATGTGACGGAACAGGGCATAGCTTTGGAACACGAAGCCCGCGTGCCGGTGCTGGACCGGTGTGCCGGTCGCATCCACACCGTCGAGCAGGATGCGCCCCGCGCTTGGCTGTTCGAGTCCCGCGATGATCCGCAGGAGGGTCGTCTTGCCGGAACCCGACGGGCCGAGCAGGGCGACCATCGCGCCGGAGGGGATGGAGAGCGAGACGGGATGAAGCGCCGTGGTGGCGGCGAAGGTCTTGGAGATTTCGTCGATGTCGATGTGCATGTCGTGCTCCGTTCAGTGGCGCCGCGTGGCGGCCAGCAGGTCGGCGTGTCGCCATTCCAGCAGGGATTTCAGGGCAAGGGTCAGCAGCGCGAGGGCGGCCAGCAGCGCGGCCATCGAGAAGGCGGCGACAGTGAGGTACTCGTTGTAGAGCATCTCGATCATGATCGGCATGGTCGTGGTTTGGCCGCGGATCTTGCCCGAGATCACCGCGACGGCGCCGAATTCACCCATCGCGCGCGCGTTGCACAGGAGCACGCCGTAGAGCAGGGCCCAGCGGATATTGGGCAGGGTCACGGTGCGGAACATGTGCCAGCCCGACGCGCCAAGGGTCAGCGCGGCCTCTTCCTCGGCCCGGCCCTGTTCGGTCATCACGGGTATCAGCTCCCGCGCCACGAAGGGAAAGGTGATGAAGAGCGTGGCGAGGAGGAGGCCGGGGAAGGCGAAGACGATCTTGAGGTCATGCGCCTGAAGCCAGACGCCCAGCCATCCGTGCGAGCCGTAGAGCAGTACGAGGGCAAGGCCCGCGACCACGGGTGAAACCGAGAATGGCAGGTCGATCAGGGAGATCAGCACGGCTTTGCCGCGAAAGTCGAACTTGGCGATGGCCCATGCCGCGGCGAGCCCGAGGCAGGCGTTCAGCGGGACCGCGACGGCGGCGACCAGCACGGTGAGGCGGATGGCCGACCAGGCGTCGCGGTCTCCCAGTGCGGTGATCGCTGCGCCGAGCCCCTCGCGCAGCGCTTCGGCAAAGACCACGGCCAGCGGGGCGAGCAGCAGGATGACGGTCAGCGCGAGGACCGAAAGCGTGACGCCGGTGCGGAACAGGGGCGCTTCGGACACCACCTCGTAGGTGCGGGCGGTCTCAGACATTGCCGCCTCCGCTGTGCGCAAGGACCGTGCGCCGCCGTGGACGCCCGGGCCGGCGAGGCGCGGGGCGAGTGGCAAGGTAGAGAACCAGCAGCAGGGCGGGGGGCACCGTGACGTAGCTGGCCAGCGCCAGCCAGAGTGGCAGCCCCGCCTTCCACAGCACGATGGCAGCGGCGATGCCGATCAGCCCTAGCGCCGTGCCGATGGCAAGGCCAGCGCCCTCGGGCAGGGCACCCTTGTAGGTGTCGTTCGTGCATCTGTCAGACATGTCCGATCCTCCTGCGGTTCCAGACTTGCGTGGCGTTGATGAGCAGCAGCATCGAGAAGGAGATGCCGAGCATGGCGAGGCCGATGGCGGCGGCCCCGGCGTAGTCGTATTCTTCCAGCCGGATCACGATCAGCAGCGGGGCGATCTCGGTCTTTCCCGGCAGGTTCCCGGCGATGAAGATCACCGATCCGAACTCGCCCACCGAACGCGCGAGGGCTAGGGCAAAGCCGGTCAGCAGCGAAGGGGTCAGCACCGGCAACACCACGCGCCGCAGGGTGCGGGCCCGCGAGGCACCCAGGGTCGCCGAGGCCTCCTCGCACTCGCGGTCGATCTCGTCGATCACCGGCTGCACGGTCCGCACGACGAAGGGCAGCCCGACGAAGACAAGCGCCAGCCAGATGCCGATCTCGGTATAGGCCACCGTGATGCCAAGCGGGGCGAGCGCCTGCCCGAAGATGCCGTTGGGCGCATAGAGCGCTGTCAGGGCGATCCCGGCCACGGCGGTGGGCAGGGCGAAGGGCAGGTCGACCGCGGCGTCGATCAGGCGTCGGCCGGGAAAGCGGTAGCGGGTCAGGACCCACGCCAGCGCCAGCCCGAAGACGAGGTTGAAGGCGGAGGCGACGAGCGCCGCGCGGAACGACAGGGCGAGAGCCGAGAGAACGCGCGGGGAGGCGAGGTGACCGGCGAGCGCCGCCGGCCCCATCGCGATCCCCTCTCCCAGCAGGGCGGCCAGGGGCAGAAGGACCACGAGCGACAGACCGGCCAGGAGCAGGCCCATTCCAAGTCCAAAGCCCGGCAGGGGAGAGGAAATCCGCAGCATCGGTTCAGTCCGCGTAGATCTGGTCGAAGATGCCGCCGTCGCCGAAGAAGCGCGGTTGCGCTTCGGCCCAGCCACCGAAATCGGCGATGGTCACCAGTTCGAGATCGGGGAAGCGTTCGATGTCTTCGTCCGTTGCGCGCGACTTGTCCCAGGCCCGGTAGTAATGGGCCAGTGCCAGCGCCTGTGCCTCGGGGCTGTAGAGATGCTCCAGATAGGCCTGCGCGACCTCGCGCTGATCATCTGACTCGATATTGCCCTCCACCAGCGCGACCGGGGGTTCGGCGAGGATCGAGACCGAGGGAACGACGATGTCGAAGGCATCGTCGCCCATCTCGGCGAGCGCGAGGAAGGCCTCGTTTTCCCAAGCCAGAAGCACGTCGCCGACGCCGCGCTTGGCGAAGGTCGTGGTCGCTCCGCGTGCGCCGGTGTCGAGGACCGGGACATGCTTGAACAGCTGGGTCACGTAGTCCCGCGCACGGTCCTCGTCGCCCTGCGATGCTTTCAGCGCCCAGCCCCAGGCCGCGAGGAAGTTCCAGCGCGCACCGCCCGATGTCTTGGGATTCGGTGTGATGACCTGCACGCCCTCGCCGATCAGGTCCTGCCAGTCCTTGATGCCCTTGGGATTCCCTTCGCGGACAAGGAACACGATGGTCGAGGTGTAGGGCGCCGAATTGTGCGGCAGCGTGGCCTGCCAGTCCGTGGGCAGGACATCGCTGCGCTGCGCGATGGCGTCGATGTCGGACGCCAGCGCCAGCGTGACGACCTGTGCCTCGAGCCCGTCGATCACGGCGCGGGCCTGCGCGCCCGAGCCGCCGTGGCTTTGTTCGATTGTCACCGGGTCGTGGCCCTGCGCTTCCCACCATTGGGCGAAAAGCTCGTTGTAGGCCCGGTAGAACTCTCGCGTCGGGTCGTAGGAGACGTTCAGCAGCCGGGTTTCGGCGAGGGCAAAGGTCGGGGTCACGGCCCCGCCTGCGGCGAGCACGATGGCGAGGGCGGTTGCCGGGTTGCGAAGAAATGCGATTGTCATGGCGGTTCTCTCTTGCTGTCAGGAGGTCATGGATTCGGGGCGGGCGATGCGGACCGACCACTGGGCCGGGTTGCGGCCCTGCATCATCTCGCGCGCGGCAAGGTGCGGATCGCTGGCGAGGACGGTCAGTGTTCGCCCGCTGATGCGCAGGGGTTCTCCGGTGTCACGGGCCACGAGGTGCAGCACGTGAACCCGTCCGGCGGGCCGGGAATGGGAAGCAGGTGGCATTATGGTCCTCCTTTCGGATCAGGGTGGGCTACCCAATAACCATAATATCCACTGTATTAGTCGTGATTTATAGAGAAAGGATTTGGCGTTCTGCGGTCCCGCGAGAGAAAATTATTCTCCCGAGCCGTCTCCGGGCGCGAGCAGACTTTCATCGTCAGCTGACTGCGGAGCCGCCCCGGCGAGGGTTTTCATCGTCTTTCCAGGGTCTTGCAGAAGATCCTGGAGCGTCAGCGATTCGATGAGCAGCAGGTAGCTCCAGAAGATTTCGCCGAAGACCCGGCGCAGCTGGCAGCTTTCCTCGTCGGCGCAGTCGTCGCATCGCCGGTAGGCGCGGCGCGACAGGCAGGGAAGGGGCGCGATGGGGCCGTCGATCTGCTGCAGCAATTCGCCGAGAGATATCCGGGCCGGGTCGCGGATCAGGAAGTAGCCGCCGGCGCGCCCGCGCTTGGCCCCGAGGTATCCCGATTTGCGCAGCTCCAGAAGGATGTGCTCGAGAAAGCGCTTGGGTGCGCCCGAGCGCTGCGCGACTTCCTCGATGGTCAGCGCCATACCCTTATCCAGCGCTCCGAGCGCCATTAGCGATTTGAGGGCATACTTTGTCTTCTGGGTGATCATGTGGGCAGTAAATCACCAATTTCACGGCAGGCAAAGTCGTCTTTCCGCTTAATCACGATAAAGACGGTAGACTAATAGTAAATTTACGCCATGCTGGAGAAAGAACGAGTCGCAGGGAGGAGCCCGCATGGAGCTCGACCGCATTGACCGCAAGATCGTGGCGACGCTGATGGCGGACGCGACCGTGCCGCTGGCCCGGCTGGCCGATATCGTGGGGCTGTCGCAGACGCCCTGCTGGAAACGCGTGCGACGGTTGCAGGAGTCCGGCGTCATCCGGGCGCGGGTGGCCGTGGTGGATCCCGAGAGGCTGGGCCTGGGCCTGACGGTGTTCGCAGGAGTATCGGCGCCGGAACAGACGCCAAGCTGGCACGACCGTTTCGGCGAACTTTTGGACGAGATCCCGGAGGTGATGGACGCCTATCAGCTGGCGGGGAACCATGATTACGTTCTGCGGATCGTGGTGCCTGACATGGCCGGGTTCGACCGGATCCGGCAGCGGATCACCGAGGCGATCCCGGTCCGGGAAATCTCGGCCAATTTCGCTCTGCGGCGGCTCAAGGCCCAGACCGCGCTGCCGATTGATACGAAGTCGGCCTGAAAAGGCCGACTTCGGTGTTCAGGTCAGGATGCCGGACTGCCGCATCTGCGCGATGTCGTCCTCGGCATAGCCGATGTCCCGCAGCACGGCCTCGGTTTGCGACCCGGGGGCCGGTGGTGCGGCGACCGGCGCAGGGACGGAGCGCGAGAAGCGCGGTGCCGGAGCAGCCTGGGTGATGCCGCCGACCTCGGTGAAGGTCCCGCGCGCCACGTTGTGCGGATGCTTCGGCGCCTCCGACCATGTCATGACCGGGGTGGCGCAGGCGTCGGATCCGTCAAAGATCGAGGCCCATTCATCCCGCGTCTTGCGGCGGAACACCTCGGCGTAGGTGTCGCGCCGGTTCGGCCATTGCGCCGCGTCCATCTGGGTCACGCGGTGATCCTCGGGCAGACCGGCAAGCTGGACCAGTTCGGCGAAGAACTGGGGTTCGAGCGGACCAACGGCGAGGAACTTGCCGTCGGCACACTCGTAGGTCCGATAGAACGGGGCGCCGCCGTCGAGCAGGTTGGCCTCGCGGGTCTCGGTCCAATGACCCCGGCCGATCCAGCTGTGGATCAGCGCCATCATTGCCGAGGCGCCATCGACCATCGCCGCATCGACGACCTGTCCCTTGCCCGATGTCTGGCGCTCGAACAGTGCCGCCATGATGCCGAACAGCAGGAACATGGTGCCCCCGCCGTAGTCCGCCCCGATGTTCAGGGGCGGGGGCGGGGCCTCGTTGGCCCGTCCGATGGAGTGCAGGAAGCCGGTGAGGCCGAGGTAGTTGATGTCATGCCCGGCGGTCTGCGCCAGAGGGCCATCCTGACCCCAGCCTGTCATCCGGGCATAGACCAGTCGCGGATTGTCTGCGGCGCAGTCTTCGGGACCAAGGCCAAGCCGTTCCATGACTCCGGGGCGGAACCCCTCGATCAGGACATCGGCGCGGCGGATCATGGCGCGTGCGGCGGCAACGCCCTCGGGCGCCTTGAGATTCAGGGCCACCGGGCGCTTGCCCCGGTTGTTGATGTCGGCTGGGTCGGCCGGGCCGGACTTGCGTCCGACCAGGATCACCTCGGCTCCGAGGTCGGCGAGGAACTGGCCGGCAAGAGGTGCCGGCCCGAGCCCCGCCATTTCCACGACCCTGAGCCCCGCGAGGGGCCCGCTCATGCCGCCTTGGCTGCGCTGTCGCGCAGGCGGTCGAGCATCGTATCGGGCAGATCGAAGCGCTCGCCGTAGGCTTCGGCCAGTTCCTTGGCGCGGGCCGCGAAGGCGTCTACCCCGATGCCCCGGATGAACTGGATCGCCCCGCCGGTATGGGCTGGGAAGCCGATGGCGAAGATGCCGCCGAGGTTCGCTTCGACTTCGGTGTTCAGCACGCCCTCGTCGAGGCAGCGCAGCGTTTCGATGGCTTGGCGATAAAGGATACGGTCGATGGCGTCCTCTATTGGGATATCGGCATTGCCCTTGGCGAACTGGCCGAGGCCGTCCCAGAGGGTGCGGTTGCCCTGGCTGTCGTAGTCGTAGAAGCCGCCGCCGTACTGGCGCCCGCCGCGCCCCATCGAGATCATCGGGTCGATGATCGCGTTGGTGGCCGTGTTGTGGGTGCCGAAGTTGCTGTCGAGGCCAAGACGCTGATCAAGCGCTTCGTGCGTCTTGCGGACCTTCTGGCTGAGGATCAGCGAGACTTCGTCAAAGACCTGCAGCGGACCGACCGGCATCCCGGCGAGCCATGCCGCGCGTTCGATGGCGACGGGTTTCATCCCGTCCACGAGAAGCTGGCAGCCTTCGTCCATGAAGGTACCGAAGACGCGCGACGTGAAGAACCCGCGCGAGTCGTTCACGACGATGGGCATGTAGCCGATCTGCTGCACGTAGTCGTAGGCCTTGCGAAGGGTCTCTTCGCTGGTCTTCTCGCCCATGATGATCTCGACCACCTTCATCTTGTCGACGGGGCTGAAGAAGTGCAGCCCGATGAAGCGGGTCGGATCGGGGCAGGCCTCGGCCAGGATCGAAATCGGCAGGGTCGAGGTGTTGGAGCCGTAGATGCCCTCGGGAGAGAGCATCGGCCAGGTATCGGCGATGACCTTCTCCTTGAGGTCGATATCCTCGAATACCGCTTCGATCACGATATCGACCGTTCCGGGCGCCGCGTTCTCGGTGGTGGGCGTGATCTGGCCCAGCAGCGCCGCCTTGGCGGCCTCGTCGATCTGGCCGCGTGACAGGGCCTTGTCGCAGAGCTTCTCCGAATAGGACTTGCCCTTTTCGGCATTGGCCTGATCGGTATCCTTCAGCCGCGTGGCGAGCCCGCGCTTGGCATGGGCATAGGCAATGCCCGACCCCATCATGCCCGCGCCCAGCACCACGGCCGAGCCGGCCTGCCAATGATCGCCGGCGGGGCGCACCTTGCCGGACTTGATGGCCTGCATTCCGAAGAAGAAGGTCGTGATCGCCGCGCGGCATTCCTTGGTGACCAGCAGCGCGCACAGGCCGCGGCTCTCGTTGCGGAGGGCCGCGTCGAAGTCTATCCGCATCGAGTTGACCGCGATGTCGAGGATCTTTTCGGGGGCGGGCAGCAGGCCGCGGGTCTTCTTGTAGAGCATTGCCGACGAGACCTGGATGATCTGCCGGATCTTGGGGCTGAGCGTGTCACCGCCCGGATAGCGGAACCCTTTCTGATCCCAGGGTTGGGTGTGCTCGTCGGGATGCGCCTTGATCCATGCCTTGGCGGCAGGCACCAGATCTTCCGGGGCCTCCACGATCTCGTCTACCAGCCCGGCGGCGAGCGCCGCCTGCGGCTTGGATTGCTTGCCTTCCAGCAGGTAGGGCAGGGCCTTTTCCAACCCCAGCAGCTTGGTCAGGCGCACGACGCCGCCCGCGCCGGGCAGCAGGCCGAGGGTGACCTCGGGCAGGCCGACGACTGCCTTGGGAGAGTTCAGGACGATCCGGTGATTGCAGGCGAGGCACAGCTCGTAGCCACCGCCGAGCGCCGCGCCGTTGATCGCGGCGACCACGGGAACGGGCAGCTTTTCCAGATCGCGGTAGGGCTTCTTGTTGGCCTCGATGTAGTGGAACAGCGCATCGGAGCTCTGCTCGTTGGCGAGCATGTCGCCGAGGTCGCCACCGGCAAAGAAGGTCTTCTTGGCAGAGGCGAACACGACGCCTTTCAGACCTTCCTCTGCGCGGAGCTTTTCGATCACCGCGTTCATCCCGGGGATGTAGCGCTTGTTCATCGTGTTGGCGGACTGCCCCTGCATGTCCATGGTCACGGTGACGATGCCGTCGGCGTCTTTTTCGTAGATGAAATCTTCCATGTCGTCCTCCCTCACACGCGCTCGATGATGGAGGCGATGCCCATGCCGCCGCCGACGCACATGCAGATCAGCGCGCGCTTGAGTTTGCGCCGCTCCAGTTCGTCCAGCATGGTCGAAACAAGGCAGCCGCCGGTTGCGCCAAGGGGGTGGCCCATGGCGATGGCGCCGCCGACCACATTGAGCTTTTCATCCGGCACGTTCAGGTCGCGCTGCAGGCGCAGGGCCACCGAGGCGAAGGCCTCGTTGATCTCGACGAGGTCGATGTCGTCGATGGTCAGCCCGGCCTTGGCCAGCGCCTTTTGCGAGGCCGGCCCGGGGCCGGTCAGCATGATCGTCGGATCCGTCGCGGTCAGCGCGATGGAGAGCACGCGGCCGCGCGGGTCGAGGCCGATATCCTTGCCAGCCTGCTCGCTGCCCACCATGACCAGCGAGGCACCGTCGACGATGCCCGAGGAGTTGCCCGGGGTGTGGACGTGGTTGATACGCTCGACCTGCGGGTACTTGGCCAGTGCGACGGCATCGAAGCCCATCGACCCCGGCATGGCGAAACTGGGCTTCAGCGCGCCGAGCTTCTGCATGTCGGTGTCGGGTTTGATGAAGTCGTCACGTTCGAGAATGGTCACGCCGTTCTCGTCGCGGACCGGCACCACGGAGCGGTCGAACCAGCCGGAATCGCGGGCGTGGGCGGCGCGTTTCTGGCTTTCCAGCGCAAAGGCGTCGACGTCGTCGCGCGACCAGCCCTCGATCGTGGCGATCAGGTCGGCGCCGATGCCCTGCGGCACGAAGCCCGTCTGGATCGCGGTGGCCGGATCCTCGGCGAAGGGGCCGCCGTCAGCGCCCATCGGCACGCGCGACATCGATTCGAAGCCACCGGCGCAAACGAGGTCTTCCCAGCCGGAGGCGACCTTGGCCGCCGCGGTGTTGAAGGTGTCGAGCCCGGAGGCACAGAATCGGTTCACCTGCGCGCCGGGCACGGTTTCATCCCAACCGGCCTTTTGCAGGGCGATCTTGGGCAGCACGGCGCCCTGTTCCATCACCGGTGCGACACAGCCCAGCATGACGTCATCCACGCGCGAGGTGTCGAGGTCGTGTCGCTGCTGCATTTCGCCCAGCAGCGTGGTGACGAGGTCGATCGGCTTGACCTCGTGCAGGGTGCCGTCGGCTTTGCCCTTGGACCGCGGTGTGCGGATTGCATCGTAAATATAGGCCGCTTGTGCCATGTCTCTCCTCCTTGAATTCCCAAATCCTCAGGCCGCGTCGAACACGCTCAATCGCGGCAGGCCCTCCAGTTCCCTCTGAGTGATCTCCCGGGCCTCGTTCTTGTCAATGCCGACGCCACGTAGGATGATCTCGGCCGTATCGCTGCCTGCCTGACGCCAGGTGCGGTGACCTTCCAGAACCAGTGTCATGGCGCCGAAGGTCGCTCCGCCCGCCGTGGCGGTGATGGAGGCTATCTGTTCCTGCCGGATGTCGAACCGGCCCGACGAGATGCCGCGCCGGAGTTCGTCGGCGGGCATCTTGCCCCAGAACGAACCCAGTTCGGGCTGCATCATCGCGTAGCGCGAGATGAACCGGCCCCAGTGCGGATCTTCGTGAACGCGGCGGATGCACAGCCGGATAGCGGCGGAGATCTTCTCGGCCGGGTCACTCATGCCGGCGGTCGCCTCGGCGACCGAGCTGCCGAACTCCTCGGCGACGGTCTGGCAGACCGAGCCGAACAGTGCCTGCGGTTCGTCGAGGTTGTTGTAGATGGTGCCGCGCGACAGGCCGGCTTCGCGGGCGAGATCGCTGACAGCAACGCTGGTGCCGCCATTGTCGGCGAAGAAACGCAGGGCTGCCTGGTGAATGCGCAGGGTGGCGGTGTTCATGGGGACGTCTCTAACCGGGGTTCGGTCGAATGAAAATCGCTGTTGACTGAAATTGAACACGAGTGTTTAAATCGTGTCAACAGCGTTCATTGCCGGAAGGGAGGAGTCGGCGTGATGCACTCTATGCAAGGCGCGACTGCGCCGTGGCTCCGGCCATGACGGAGTTGCTTCAGCTCGTGATTGGCGGTCTCGCCAACGGCTGCATCTATGGGCTCGTCGCCCTGGGTTTCGTTCTGATCTACAAGGCCAGCGAAGGCGTGAACTTCGCGCAGGGCGACATGATGATGCTGGGCGCGTTCATCGCGCTCGGTCTTGGCAACAGCGAGCAACTGGGAATGCCCTTTGCAATCGCGGTGCCGCTGGCGGTTGTCATCATGTTCGGCGTGGGCTGGGGGGTCGAGCGGGTCATCGTCCGACAGCTTTTCGGTCAACCGCAGTTTGCCCTGGTCATCCTGACCATCGCGCTCGGTTTCGTCTTCCGCTTCGTCGCGGGCTCCATCTGGGGATATACCCCGCTGGTGCTGGAGACTCCCTTTGCCGGGATGAACATGCGGGCCGGGGGGATCGTGATTTCGGTCGCGGACCTGATCGCCATCGGCGTGACCCTTGTCCTGACCGTCGCGCTCTGGGCCTTCTTCGCCTTTACCCGGATCGGGCTTGCCGCGCAGGCGGCCAGCCAGAACCAGATGGCCGCCTATATCGTCGGGGTGCCGGTGATGCGGGTGAACTCGCTGATCTGGGGCCTGTCGGGTGCGGTCGCGACCGTGGGTGGCGTGCTTTATGCCACGCGCGGCGCCATCGACCCGAACATCGGGCTGCTGGGCATCAAGGCCTTTGCTGCCGCCGTCATCGGCGGTCTCGGGTCGCTGCCCGGGGCGCTGCTGGGCGGGCTGATCATCGGGATCATCGAGCCGGTGGCCGGACGCTATGCGCCGGGCGAGTTCGCCAAGATGTCGCCCTACATCATCATGCTGCTGGTTCTGGTCACACGCCCCGGCGGACTGTTCTCGCAAATCCAGATGAAGAAGGTCTGAGCCATGCGGGTCGTATTCAAGACGAGTTATGACAGCGACATCGACCTGCACGAGCATGGGGCGGATCGGCTGCGCACCGCGCTGTTGCTGGGGCTGATGGCCATCCTTCCGTTCCTCGTGGGCGACTACTACCTCGCCGAGGCGACGAACACGCTGATCTGGGCTCTGGCGGGCATGGGGCTGATGATTGCCGTAGGTCACACCGGGCAGGTGAGCCTTGGCCATGCGGCCTTTCTGGCCATCGGGGCCTATACCGATGCGGCGCTGATGAATGCAGGGCTGCCATTCTACCTCGCCCTTCCGGCGGCAGGTCTGGCCGCGGGACTGTTCGGCGCGCTGATCGCGATTCCCGCAGTGCGCATGTCGGGCATCTACCTTGCCATCGCCACGCTTGCGGTTTTCGTGATCGTCGAGGAACTGGTGATCATGCTGGAGCCGATCACCGGCGGGGTGGGGGGGATCATGGCCCCGTCGATCACCCTTTTCGGTGTGAGTTTCGACCGCTACGCCGCGCTGACGAACTTCTACTGGCTGGTCCTGGGGATCGTCGCGCTCGTCACGTGGGGGTATGCCAACCTGATGCGCAGTCCGACGGGCCGGTCGTTTCTCGCGGTGCGCGACAGCGAGGTGAGCGCCCGCGCGCTCGGGATCAACGTTACCCGCACGCGTGCCCTTGCCTTCGGGCTGTCCTCGGGCGTGACCGGACTGGCCGGGGCGCTGATGGGGCACTTCATCGGGTTCTTCAACTACGAGCTCTTCTCGGTGATCATCTCGATCAACCTGCTGCTGGTCGTCACCATCGGCGGGCTGGGCTCGATCCAGGGTGCGTTCCTGGGCGCGATCCTGATCACCGGCATGCCCCAGCTCATCGCGATCCTGCGGGACGGCGTGAACGCCAACTTCGGCATCGACCTTGGCGGGATCCCGGGGCTCGACACCATGGTGTTCTCGATGATCCTCATCGGTTTCATCATCTTCGAACCGGCAGGACTCTACGGTCGCTGGCGCAAGATCCGGGTCTGGCTGGAAACCTTTCCGCTGGCGCGGCGCGACATGTTCCGCAGGCACAAGACCTATCTCAAGACGGAGCGGATGAAATGAGCCTGCTGGAGGTCAACGACCTGGCCGTTCATTTCGGCGGGGTGAAGGCGGTCGACGGGGTGTCGTTCTCGGTTGAAAGCGGGGAGGTCTTTGCGATCATCGGCCCGAACGGGGCCGGGAAATCGACGATCTTCAACCTGATCTCGCGGATCTACGAACCGACCCGGGGCAGTATCAGGTTCGACGGCAGGGACATCACCGGCCTGAAGGCGCATGACATCGCCAAGCTGGGGATCGCGCGGACGTTCCAGAACATCGAGCTCTTCGATCACTCGACGGTGCTCGACAACCTGCTGATGGGGCGCCACACGCATCGTTCGACCAGTTTCGTCGAGGATATCCTGTTCCTGCCGAAAGTCCGGCGCGAAGAGAGGGACCATCGCCGCCATGTCGAGGAGGTGATCGAGTTTCTCGAACTCGAGGCCTATCGCAACAAGATGATCGCGGGCCTGCCCTACGGCGTGCGCAAGGTGGTCGAGATCGGCCGCGCGCTTTCCATCGGGCCCAAGCTGATCCTGCTCGACGAGCCGGCGTCGGGGCTCTCGGTGGAGGAAACCCGCGAGGTCGCCTTCTGGATCGAGGACATGCGCCGCGACATGGGACTGACCGTGCTGATGGTCGAACACGACATGAGCCTCGTGAACCAGGTGTCGGACCGGGTGCTGGCGGTTGCGAACGGGCGGCCATTGGCGCTTGGCTCACCGGCGGACGTGCAGGCGCACCCGGACGTCAAGGCGGCCTACCTTGGAACGGAGGCGGCGTGATGGCGGTGCTTTCAGTTCGCAACCTCGAAACCTACTACGGCGCGATCATGGCGTTGCGCGGTGTCTCGATCGACGTGGAGGAAGGGGAGATCGTCACCATCCTCGGCGCCAACGGCGCGGGCAAGACGACGCTGATGAAGACCATCGCCGGACTGATGGATCCGGAGAAGGGGACCATCACCTTTCTTGGCGAGCCGATTGCCGGGCTGGACCCGGACCGCGTTGTGTCGAAGGGCATGGCGCTGGTGCCCGAGGGGCGGGAAGTGTTTCCCTACCTGACCATCGAGGAGAATCTCAGGCTCGGCGCCTTTACCCGGCGCGACAACACCGCCGATGACCTTGAGCTGGTCTATTCCTACTTCCCGATCCTGAAGGAGCGCTATCGGCAGGCGGCGGGCTTCCTGTCGGGCGGTCAGCAGCAGATGCTGGCGATCGGGCGCGGCCTGATGGCTCGACCCCGGCTGATGATGCTCGATGAACCCTCGCTTGGCCTGTCGCCGCTGCTAACGCAGGAGATCTTTGCGATCATCGCGCGGCTGAATGCCGAACAGGGCGTGACCATGCTGCTGGTCGAGCAGAACGCCCACATTGCGCTCGCCACCGCGCACAAGGGCTACGTTCTGGAAACCGGTCGGATCGTGATGTCGGGCACGACCGAGCGGTTGCGCGCCTCTGACGATATCCAGGAATTCTACCTCGGTCGCTCGGGTGACCAGCAGCGCGATCAGAAGCGCTGGAAGAGGCGCAAGACATGGAGATGAGCCGCGTGACCGCTTCCGATCATCTGACATACGACGGCCATGACACCGTGGTGTCGCTCTGGGCGGAGCGATGCGCGCAGCACGGGGACCGGGTCTGCCACCGGGAGAAGGAACTGGGAATCTGGCAGTCCTACACCTGGCGCGACTACTACGAAAACGCGAGGCGGATCGGGCTGGCCCTGCTGGCGCTGGGGGTCGAGCATGGCGAACCGGTGCTGATCCTGTCGGAGGATCGGCGCGAATGGCTCTATATCGACCTCGCAGCGGCCTCGGTCGGGGCGATCCCGTCGGGCGTTTACACGACCGACAGCGCCAGCCAGCTTGCCTACCTTGCCAACGACAGCGGTGCCTCGATCCTCTTCGTCGAGAACGACGAACAGCTCGACAAGTATCTCGAGGCGCGCGACGACATGGCGGGTATCGCCCGGGTTGTCGTGCTGGACCGTGACGGGCTGGCGGACTTCTCGGACCCCAACGTGATGTTCCTCGACGAGCTCTACGATCTGGGCGACGCGGAGGAGCGCCGCGAGCCGGGGCGCTTCGAGGCGGCGATCAAGCGGGTCCGCCCGGAGGATCCGCGCATGCTGATCTATACTTCGGGCACCACCGGACCGTCGAAGGGCGCGATCATCTCGCACCGCAACGTGATCTTCCAGATTGGGGCCTGGCGCGACGCCTACGAGTTCGGCGAGGGTGACGAGCTGCTCTGCTTTCTCCCGCTGTGCCACGTTCTCGAACGGCTCGTCTCGGTCGAGAACCCGATTGCCAATGGCAGCACGGTGAACTTTGCCGAGAGCCCGGAAACGGTCTTTGACAACCTGCGCGAGGTCAGCCCGCATTCCTTTACCGGGGTGCCGCGCATCTGGGAGAAGATTTACTCGAAGGTCACGATCATGCGCTCGGACGCCGGGGCGCTGGCCGGGTGGGTGTTCGACTGGGCGATCCGCACCGGGGCGGCCAACGCCGCCGCGAGGGAAGACGGCCAGTCGCCGTCCGCCGGGCTGAAGCTGCAGTACACGCTGGCGAACCTGCTGGTTCTTGGCAATCTCAGGCGGATGCTGGGCCTGTCGCAGGCGCGACAGTGCACGACCGGCGCCGCACCTATCTCGCCCGAGCTGATCCGGTGGTTCAATGCGATTGGTGTGCCGCTGGTCGAAGGGTGGGGCATGACCGAGACGGCCGGGGTGGGTACGACCAACACGGTGCACAACAGCCGGATCGGAACGGTCGGCGCGGCGCTGCCCGGGGTGTCGCTGAGACTGTCGCCCGAGGGCGAGATTCAGATCGCGGGACCTACGGTGTTCAGCGGCTACTGGAACAAACCGGAGAAGACCGCCGAGACCATGACCGAGGACGGCTGGCTGCGGACTGGCGATGTCGGGCGCATCGACAACCACGGCTGCCTGACCATCACGGGCCGGATCAAGGACATCATCATCACCGCCGGGGGCAAGAACATTACCCCTGCCGAGATCGAGAGCCGGATCAAGTTCTCGCCCTATGTTTCGGACGCCGTGGTGATCGGGGACCGCCGCAAGTACCTGACCTGCCTGATCATGATCGATCAGGAGAACGTCGAGAAATTCGCGCAGGACCGGCAGATCCCCTTCTCGGATTTCGCCTCGCTGACGCGGGCAGGCGAGGTGCGCGACCTGATCGGCCAGGTGGTTCGCGATACCAACAAGGATTTCGCGCAGGTGGAGCAGATCAAGGATTTCCGGCTGATCGATATCCTGCTGACAGCTGAGGACGAGGAACTGACGCCGACCATGAAGCTGAAACGGAATTTCGTGAACCAGCGCCACGCCGCGCTGATCGACGAGATGTACTGACCCCGAGAGGGTCGAACAGGGAGGATGGAATGAAACAACTGAAAGCACTGGCCACACTTGCCGCACTCGCGGCGTCGCCGGTTCTGGCACAGACACCGGGCGTGACCGATACCGAGATCAAGATCGGTGGCGCGCATGACCTGTCCGGAATCTTCGCACCCTTCTCGGTGCCCGCCGTTTCTGCGGCGCAGGCCTATTTCGAAGAGGTCAACGCCAATGGCGGGGTGCATGGTCGCAAGATCACCTACATCGTCGAGGATCACGGCTACCAGGTGCCCAAGGCGGCGCAGGCGGCGAACAAGCTGATCAACCGCGATCAGGTCTTTGCCATGCTGCTGAACCTTGGGACGCCGCATAACCTTGCCATGTTCCAGCTGATGGGACCGCAGGGTGTGCCGAACGTGTCTCCGATCACCGCCGCGCGCCAGATGGTCGAGCCGCCGGAGCCCTGGAAGTTCGCCGGGACGGCTTCCTACTACGACGCGATCAAGGCGGCGCTGGCTTACATGAAAGAGACGGAAGGCACCAAGAAGGTCTGCCTGATGATTCTGCCGACCGACTTTGGCAAGGAGATCGAGGCCGCGGTCCACGAAGCGGCGGAAGCGGGCGAGATCGAGCTGGGCGCCGAGATCGGCCACAAGCCGGACGAGAGCGACTTCACCGGTGCGCTCGGGCGGATCAAGGACTCGGGCTGCGATACCGTCGGCGTTGCCCTCGGCATCAGCCAGATGATCAACGCCATCACCACCGCGCGCAAGCTGGGCATGGATGACCTGAAGTTCCTGCTGTCTAGCGCTGGCTTCCACACCGTCGTTGCCAAGGGTCTGGCCCAGCAGGGGGTGATGGACGGAGTCTATTCGGCTGCCGGCTGGCAGGACCTCGAGGCCCGGATGAGCGACCCGGACGTCGCCGAATGGGTCAAGAAGTACACCGCGGCGACTGGTGAAGCCTACCCGGGGACCGGGGCGCTGCTGGGCCGATCGGGCGCCGGGATCATGGTGGCCGCGCTGGAAGCGGCGGGACCTGACCTGACACGCGAGAGCTTTATCGCGGCGATGGAGAGCCTCGATTACGACGATCCGATCTCGGGCAACCACGTCGATTTCAGTGCCGAGGACCACGTGGCCGCGGACGAGATCTTCGTCAACCGGATCGAGAACGGGTCCTGGGTGCTGGTCCAGACCCTCGACTAATTCCTGAAGACAGGGCGGCGCAGGCCGCCCTGCAAACCTGAACAGATGCCGCGGGGCCGGGCTCCGACGGCCCGGAGGCCTGCATGCTGAGACGAACGATATACGAAGAAGAGCACGAGATTTTCCGGAAAACGGTTCGCGCCTGGGCCGAGAAGGAACTCTTTCCCCATGCCGAGGAATGGCGCGAGGCCGGATGCGTCAGCCGCGAGGTCTGGAAGAGTGCCGGGGCGCAGGGCTTTCTCTGCATGTATGCGGACGAGAAATACGGCGGGCTGGGGCTGCAGGATTTCCGCTATGACATGATCATCTGCGAGGAACTGGGGCCGCGCGAGCCCGGGTTCTTCATCGGGCTCCAGAACCGGATCGTCGGCCCCTACCTGCACCGTTTCGCGCCCGAAGAGCAGCGCGACCGCTTTATGCCGGGCGCGGTCTCGGGTGACACAATCCTTGCCATCGCGATGACCGAGCCGGGGACCGGGTCGGACCTCGCCGGGGTCCGGACGCGCGCGGTGGAGCACGAGGACCACTGGGTGCTGAACGGGTCCAAGACCTATATCTCCAACGGATTCCTGACCGGGCTGGTCCTTGTCGCGGCCAAGACGAACCCGGAGGCCAGCCACGAGATCGGGCTGTTCTGGGTCGAGGACGGCACGCCGGGGTTCGAACGCGGACGCAATCTCAAGAAAGTCGGGCTGGAGAGCCAGGACACAGCCGAGCTGTTCTTCGACAACGTCAAGGTGCCGAAGGCCAACGTGCTGGGCGACCCGCGCGGCGGGTTCAAGACGATGATGATGAACCTGGCCGAGGAGCGACTGATCGGTGCGGTGGGTTTCGTCGCACGGGCGGAACACGCCTTTAACGTCACGATGGACTACATCATGGAGCGCCGGGCCTTTGGCCGTGCCATCGGCACCTTCCAGAACTCGCGTTTCAAGATGGCTTCGCTGAGAACCGAGCTGGACGCGGCATGGGCCCTGACCGACCATTGCGCGCGCGAGCACCTGACCGGAACGCTCAGCGCCGAGATGGCGGCAGAGGTCAAGCTCTACACTTCCGAGGTCGAAGGGCGTGTCGTCGATGAATGCCTGCAGCTGCATGGTGGCGCGGGCTACATGGACGAATACGAGATCTCGCGGCTGTACCGCGATGCCCGGATCAGCCGTATCTACGCCGGGACCTCAGAGATCATGCGCGAGATCATCGGTCGGGGTCTTGGGCTCGACGACCGGCAGCGCAACTGATGACCGGGTTCGGCCTCACGCAACCGGTGATCAAGGCCGCGGCAGAGCGGCCCGAGGGGATCTTCACGATCTTCGGAGGCAGGCGGCGGAGCAACGCCGTTTTTGCCGATCGGGTCGCGCGCCTTGCCGCCGCGTTCCGGGCGATGGGGGTCGGACCGGGTGACCGCATCGCGATGCTGGCCGCCAACTCGGACCGCTATGTCGAGTATGTCTTCGCGACACTCTGGGCGGGGGGTGTGATCAACCCGGTGAACGCCCGCTGGTCGGCCCGCGAGATGGCCTTTTCGCTGGAGGACAGCGAGACCCGGATACTCATCGTGGATGACGGTTTCGCCGGTATGGTGCCCGAGCTGCGCGCGCCCGCGCCGGGGCTGGAGCGGATCATCCATGCTGGCGATATGGCGGCGCCGGAGGGAATGGACGACTGGGAGCAGCTGATCGCGTCACATGACCCGGTCCCGGATGCGGGACGCGCGGGCGACGACATGGCGGCGCTGCTCTACACCGGCGGGACGACCGGGCGACCTAAGGGCGTGATGCTGTCGCATGCGGGGATCGCGACCTGCTCGCTCTCGCTCACGGCGGCGGCGCCGAATGGCGGAGATGCGCCCGGCCTCCATGTGGCGCCCTTCTTCCATATCGGCGGTGTCGGGGTGATCTTCCAGTTCGCCTATCGCCGCGCGCCGCAGGTGATCATGCCCGCCTTTGACGCTGGCGAGGCGCTGCGCCTGATCGAAGAGGAAAGGGTCGGTGATATCTTCGTGGTTCCGACCATGCTGCGCTGGCTGCTGGATCATCCCGATCTGGCGCGGCGCGACCTGTCTTCGCTGGTGTCGATCCGCTATGGCGCTGCCCCGATCGACACCACGCTCCTTGCCCGCGCGATGGAGGCCATCCCGACGGCGGGCTTCATGCAGGTCTATGGCCAGACGGAATTCTCCCCCGTCGTGACCTGCCTGGCCCCGGCGGACCATTTGGGTGAGGGAGCCGGACAGCGCCTCACCTCCGCCGGGCGCCCCCTTCCTACTGCCACGGTGCGGATCGTCGATGCGGCGCGCAATCCGTTGCCGGTGGGCGAGGTGGGTGAAATCGCGGTGCGGGGGCCGCAAGTGATGCTGGGCTACTGGAACCGCCCGGAGGAGACGGCGAAGGCCCTGTCGGAGGGGTGGCTTTATACCGGAGACGCGGGGTTCATGGACGAGGCCGGGTTCCTTCACGTGGTCGACCGGGTGAAGGACATGATTGTGACCGGGGGCGAGAACGTCTATTCCGCCGAGGTCGAGAACGCCCTTGCCACGATGCCCGGCATCGCGGCGTCGGCCGTGGTTGCCGCGCCCGACGAGGAATGGGGCGAACGGGTGCACGCGGTGATCGTCGCCGCTGCGGGCGCCGAGATTTCGCTGGAGCGCGTCAGGGCGCACTGCCAGTCGCTGATTGCCGGTTACAAGGCGCCCCGCTCGGTCTCGCTGATCGACGCGCTTCCGTTGTCACCCGCGGGCAAGGTGCTGAAGCACGTCCTGCGGGCCGAGCTTGCCAAGGAATGACCATGCAGTTTCCCCGCACCCACCTCGAACCGGAGCACGAGATGTTCCGCGACCAGGTCCGCCGCTTTCTGAAGGACACCATGTCGGACAAGGTTCCGAAATGGCGCGCGCAGGGCCATGTCGACCGGGAGGATTTTCTCGCCTTCGGGGCGCAGGGCTGGCTGTGCCTCTGGGCGGACGAGCAGTATGGTGGCCCGGGCATCCGGGATATCCGATACGATCAGGTCTTGCAGGAAGAGACAATCCGCTGGACCGATATCGGCTTTTTCCACAACGCGCATTCGATGCTGGTGGGGCCCTATCTGGACCGGTTCGCCAATGAAGAGCAGAAGGCGCGTTTCCTGCCCGGCGCGGTCAGCGGCGAGACGATCATGGCGATTGCCATGACCGAACCCGATACTGGATCGGACCTTGCGGCGATCCGTACCCGGGCCGAGGACATGGGCGATCACTGGCTGCTGAACGGGGCCAAGACCTTTATTTCCAACGGACTCATCGGTGACCTTTTCGTGGTGGCGGCCAAGACGGGCGACAAGCGCGGGCAGATCGGGCTGTTTGTCGTGACCGCCGACATGGCGGGATTTTCGCGTGGGCGGCACCTCAAGAAGCTGGGCCTGCCGGTACAGGACACTGCCGAGATCAGGTTCGATGACATCAGGGTGCCGAGGGAGAACCTGCTCGGCGATCCGGGCATGGGCTTTGCCTACATGGCGGAGTGCCTTGCCGTAGAGCGCACGATGAGCGCGATCTCGTCGCTGTCCCATGCGCAGGCGGCCTTTGACATCACGCTGGACTACATCAAGGAACGCCGTGCCTTTGGCCGACCCGTGGGCGCGTTCCAGAACACCCGTTTCGTGATGGCCGATCTGCGCACGCGTCTTGATGCGGCGCAGGCCTACCTGGATCAATGCGTGATGCTCGCAAATGCGGGACGGCTCACGCCCGAGAACGCGGCGTCGGCCAAGCTGCTCTGCTCGGAGCTACAGGGCGAGGTGGTCGATTCCGGGCTCCAGTTCCACGGCGGCGCGGGGTACATGGACGAATACGAGATCAGCCACATGTTCCGCGACGCGCGGATCGCCCGCATCTATGCGGGAACGTCGGAGATCATGAAGGAGATCATCGGGCGTGGGCTGGGGTTGGGAGAGCGCGATCTGACCTGAGCGCAGGAGTCAGATGCGGATGCCGTAGCGGCTGATCTTGTCGTTCAGCGTGCGGCGCGCCATGCCGAGGGCCTTGGCCGCCCGCTCGGTATTGCCGCGGCAGTGTTCGAGCGCGAGCCGGATCTCCCGGGCTTCGAAGGCGGCGACGCGATCGGCAAGGCTTTCGGGCGCGGCGAGTGGCGCGGCCGACCCCTCCGGAATGTCGAGGCCAAGGGCAAAGCGTTCGGCGGCGGCTTTCAGCTCCCGGACGTTGCCGGGCCAGGATCGGCGCAGCAGACGCTGCTTGAGCGGGTAATCCAGCTCGGGCACCTCGCGGCCATAGCGCGCGGCAGCCAGCCCGGCATAGTGGCTGAAGATCAGGATGATATCCTCGCCGAGCGAGCGCAGCGGTTCGACCGCGATTTCCGCACCGGCGAGGCGATAGAACAGGTCCGCACGGAAGCTGCCATCGAGGGTGAGGGGCCGCAGATCGGTCTTGGAGGTCGCGACGATGCGCAGATCGAGCGGCCGCAGTCGGTTCTCACCCAGCCGTTCCACCGCGCGTTCCTGCAAGGCGCGGAGCAGCTTGGGCTGGATCGCGGCCGGCATTGCCTCGACCTCGTCGAGCATCAGCGTGCCGCCCGAGGCGGCCTCGAGCTTGCCGGGCTTGTCCTGCGCCCCGGGGAAGGCACCGGCGACATGGCCGAAGATCTCGATCTCGAACAGACTCTCGGGGAGCGCGGCGCAGTTGAGGGCGACGAAGGGGCCGGACGCGCGCGTGCTCGACTCGTGCAGGGCGCGGGCGACCAGTTCCTTGCCGGTCCCGGTCTCTCCGGTGACGAGAATATCGAGATCGGTGGGCGCCAGGGCGGCGATCCGGGATCGAAGCGCAGTGATGGCGGCAGACTGCCCGAGCAGCCCGCCATCGTCCCTGCGGGTGATGCTGTCCTGCAGTCGCCCGATCTCGGCCCGCGCGGCACGGGTGCGCAGCCCGCGTTCGATGACCGTCAGCAGGTGCATGCCGTCATAGGGCTTTTCGAGGAAGTCCTCGGCCCCGGCCCGCATGGCCTGAACCGCCTGCGCAAGATCGCCGTGCCCGGAAATCAGGACGACCGGGCAATCGGGGTCGCGTTCGCGCACCGCCTGCAACACCGCCTGCCCGTCCATCCCGGGCATGCGGAGGTCCGTCAGCACGAGATCGGGGCGGGTGGTCGCGGCCAGTGCCGCGCCGCCCTCGGCAAAACCTTCGGCGCGATACCCGGCGGCCTCGATCAGGTCGCAGAGGGCATGGCGGTGGTCCCGGTCGTCTTCGACAACGTGGATCAGGGGGTTCATTCGGCGGCCTCGCGGGTGTCGTCGCTGCTCAGGAGCGGCAGGATCACCGCGATCTCCGCCCCCTGGCCGGAGGTAGAGTGGATGTCGAGCCGTCCGCCGAACTGCTGGACGACCTCGAAGCTGATTGCAAGTCCGAGACCAAGCCCCTCGCCCCCGATCTTGGTGGAGAAGAACGGTTCGGTGACGCGGGACAGGACATCGGGCGGGATGCCGGGGCCGTTGTCGCGCACCACCAGCGACAGCTCCTGATCCCGCGAGAGGACCTGAAGCGACACCTCGCCTTGCCCCGGCTCGACCGCTTCTATGGCGTTGTGCAGCAGGTTCACCAGCACCTGCTCCAGCCGGGCATGACCTGCCTGCACCACGGGGGTGTTTGTCGGCGCCTCGAAGTGGAGCTGGACACCGGCAGCGTCGGCGCGGGGCTGGGCCAGTGCCAGTGCCGAGCGCGCGACCTCGGTCACGTCCACCGGTGCGAGCGGTGCCGCCTCGCGCCGCGAGAAGTTCTTGAGGTGCTTGGTCATGCGCTGCATCCGCCGGATCAGGCCGCGCGCGGACTGAAGCCGAGCAGCCGTCTGCTCGGGCGCGTTCGACAGGCCGAACTCGGCAGCGGTAAGCGTGGCCTCCATCGCGGCAAGGGGCTGGCTGACCTCGTGGACGATGGCTGCGGACATGCGACCCAGGGCGGCCATTTTCTCGGACTGGACCAGCGTGGCCTGCGTGGCGCGAAGATCGGCCTCGACCTGACGGCGCGCGTCGATCTCGCGGGCCAGTTCGGCGGTGCGCTCGTGCACCTTGCGCTCCATCGTTTCGGTCTGCTTCAGGCGCAGGGCGATCAGGCGGCGGCGATGGCGGCGCATATCCGCCAGCCCGAGCCCGAGCAGGCCGGTCAGGAAAACCAGTGCAACGGTAAGGGCGGCCGCGGTTCGCGCGGGCCAGAGCGGTGTCGCCGCGAGCAGGCGCCAGCCGTTCTCGAAGGGCGTTCCGCGCAGGCTCGTCGCGCGGCCCTGCCCTTCGATGTTGAGCTCGGTCCCATTCGGCAGGAGCGGTGCGGCCTGTTCCAGTTCGGAGCGGGTGTAGAGGCGCGAGGCGCTCAGCCGCGCGCGGGCATCGGCGGGCAGCGGGGTGAGGGGACGATAGCGCCAGCCCGGCTGCGACGACAGGAAGACTACGTCGTCTCGATCGGTGACCGCGATGTGCTGGCCGGTCTCGGCCCATGCCTGTTCGAGTGGGCGCAGGTCGATCTTCACGACCATGACGCCGCGCACGCTCAGCCCCGGTTCGTCGACCCGGGCCGAGATGAAGTAACCGGGCTCGCCGGTGGTCACGCCGATGGCGTAGACCGCACCGCTGCCGGTCGCGTAGGCATCGGTGAAATAGGGCCGAAAGCTGTAATCGTGGCCCACGTAGCTGTCGGGTTCGGCCCAGTTCGACGAGGCGAGCGTGACACCGGTGTCATCAAGAAGGTAAAGGCGCTCGGCCCCGGTCTGCGTGGCCACGCGCTCGAGGTAGCGGTTGGCGGCTTCTATGGTTGCGCCGTCCTGCGGCCTGGCGAGCGCCTGATGGATGCGCGCATCCTCTCCGGCCACGCGGGGAAGGTAGCGAAACCGGTCGATCTCGGTCTGGATCGCGCGATGGCTGACGAGCAGGGTCTGCTCGAGTCCCTGACGGAGCTGCCCCAGCATCATCTGCCAGGCGAGGGCACCGCAGAGCAGGGCGCCGATCGTGACAAGGACCAGCCGCAGCCGCCATTGCGGGCCGATGCGGGGGAGGTGGACGCGACGGGACACCATCGGCCCCTCAGCCCCGGCTGTCAGTGTCGGAACAGGGGGCGACCCGGATAGGCTGCCCGGAGGTCGCGCCAATGTCGGTGCAGTCCGCGGCGCAGAGGCGCCAGGCCGACGGGGTTTCGCCGGAGGCGGCGAGCACCAGTTCGGGGACCGAGGGCAGGTCAGGGGCCCAGACCCACCAACCATCCTCGAAGTGTCCCCCCGGACCGGGCTCCATGCCCGCGCCCGATCCCTTGACTGCCGCCTCGGTCAGGTGAAGGCGGTGGTCGGCGGTCACTTCCCAGCTTTCACGCCAGCTTTGACGTTCGACCGAGTGGGTCCATTCCAGCGTGAAGCTGCTGCCGCTGGCGAGGGCGAGCATCGTCGCCCCGGCCATCAGGCAACCGGTCATGCCGACACCGGGGTCCGGCGACGCCACCACAGCAGCAGACCGAAGACCACGACGAGGGCAAAGCCGATCTCGTCCGTCACCGGCAGGGCGGCGACCAGGGTAAAGGCCGCGGCGACCGCGATGAGGCGTTCCCAGATCGCCAGCGGGCGGCCAAGCCAGCCGATGACGCAGGTGCCCCAGAGCGCGAGGGCAAGCAGCGCCTTGAAGACGATGTAGGCGACGGCGGGCCAGTAGCCGATCGAACCGGCGAGCGTTCCGCCATCCTGCAGCATCAGCGCTGGCGTGTAGACCGCCATGAAGGGCACCACGAAACCGGCGGCGGCGACCTTGATGGCCTCGAAGCTGATCTTGAGCCCGTTCTCCTTGGCGATGGGTGCCGCGGCAAAGCAGGCGAGCGCCACCGGCGGCGTCAGGTCGGCGAGGATGCCGAAGTAGAAGACGAACATGTGGCTGACGATCAGCGGCACCCCGAGGTCGAGCAGGGCGGGGCCCGCGATGGAGGAGGTGATGATGTAGTTCGGGATCGTCGGGATGCCCATGCCGAGGATGATGCAGGTGATCATCGTCAGGACGAGGCTGAGGAACAGGCTGTTCTGACCGACCGAGACGATGAACTGGCCAAAGGTATTGGCCGCGCCGGTCAGGGTCATCACCCCGATGATCACGCCGACCAGTGCACAGGCGATCCCGACGGGCAGGGCGGTTTTGGCGCCATCGGCAAGGCTGTTGCGGCAGATGGCCAGCGTCTCGCGCCCGCCCTTGAAGACCGCACAGGCGATGATCAGGATGGCGAGGACCAGAAGCAGGGCGTTGATGCCGAACTTGAAGAAGGCAGAGGCGGAGAGGCCAAGGACGATCCAGAAGATCACCCTGATCGCGGTCGAGGACATGCCCGTGGCGATGGCCGCCCCGAGAATGAGCATCCCGGTAAGTGCAAGGCCGATGGTGCCGGCAAAGAGCGGCGTGTAGCCCGAGAACAGCAGCCAGACCAGAACGGCGAGCGGCAGGATCAGGTACCAGCCCTCTTTCAGCGCCTTGCGGGCCGAGGGCATTTCCTCGGCGGAGAGGCCGCGCAGGTCACGCTTGCCGGCTTCGAGGTGGACCATCCAGAAGGCCCCGGCGAAGTAGAGGATGGCCGGTACGAGGGCGGCCTTCACCACTTCGATGTACTGAACGCCGAGGGTCTCGGCCATGATAAAGGCGACGGCGCCCATCACCGGCGGCATGATCTGCCCGCCCATCGAGGCGGTCGCCTCGACGCCGCCTGCAAAGGCGGGGCGATAGCCGAAGCGTTTCATCAGCGGAATGGTGAACTGGCCGGTGGTTACCACGTTGGCGACGCCCGAGCCCGAGATGGTGCCCATCAGGCCAGAGGACAGGACGGAAACCTTGGCCGCGCCGCCCATCTTGTGACCGACGAGACCGAGGGAGACATCGGTGAAGAGCTTGATCATCCCGGCCTTCTCAAGGAACGAGCCAAAAAGGATGAAGAGGAAGATGTAGGTGGCCGAGACATAGGTCGGGATCCCGTAGATCCCTTCGGTCCCGTAGGCGATCTGTTCGACGACCTGCTCGAAGGCATAGCCCCGGTGGTTGAACGGGGAGGGCAAGTGTTGGCCGAACAGCGCGTATGCGAGGAAGATGCCGCAGATGATCGGCAGGGCAGGGCCCATCAGCATCCATGCGGCGACAAAGACGGTCACGACCGCGATGCAGCCGAAGACGAGGTCGGCGGGGATGGGCGCACCCGCGCGCATCAGCAGCGGCGTGTATTCGATCCACTGGTAGGCGGCGACCGTGACGCCGGCGGCGGCCAGCAGCCAGCAGAAGGCGCGCAGCGCGGGCCGGAAGCCGCGCCCGATGGCAAGCATCGGGAACCCGAGCGCCATCAGGAAGCCGACGTGAACGGCGCGCATGACTTGGCTGGGCAGGTCGATCACATGCGCGGCGATCGAAATCTGGTAGAGAGAAAAAGCAACGGCCAGCCAGAACAGGAAACGCCCGGTCAGGCTGGGCGGAAAGCCCGATGCCAGCGGGTCGTGCATTTCGGTCAGGTCCTCGGCGCTGTCGCGCTCGGCCACGGTTTGTCCGGTCATGTGATCCTCCCTTCGCGCAGGCAGCCCGGCCTTGGCCGGGCCACCGCACGGGTCCGCTTACAGCAGGCCCTGTTCCTTGTAGTACTTTTCGGCGCCCGGATGCAGCGGAATCGGCGAGTTCTTGACCGCTTCCTTGATGTCGATGGCACCGGCTGCGGCATGCGCGGCCTTCAGTTGCTCGAGGTTCTCGAACAGCAGCTTGGTCATCTCGTAGGCCAGTTCGTCCGAGACGTCGGAGCTGGTGACGAGGATGTTGGTGATTGCCAGCGTCGGGATGTCTGCATCCTGACCCGGGTAGGTGCCCGCCGGGATCACGCCAGCGGCGTAGGGCGCGCCCAGGGTGTCGGCCACTTCGGCGGGGATCGACACGTAGGTCACATCCTGCGTGGAGGACAGATCCTTCAGCGCGGCGGAGCCGAGGCCCGAGCTCTGCAGGGTGGCGTCCAGCTGACGGTTCTTCATCAGTTCGACGGATTCCGCAAAGGGCAGGTACTCGACCTTGCCGAGATCGTCGTAGGTCATGCCGAGCGCGTCGAGGATCTTGCGTGCGTTGACCTCGGTTCCGGACTTGGCGGCGCCGACGGACACGGACTTGCCGGCCAGTTCGGTCACGGTGGACACGCCGGAGTCGGCGGATGCTGCGATCTGGATGTAGTTCGGGTAGATGGCGGCGATGGCGCGCAGCTTGTCGAGCGGCTTGGTAAAGCCGACGTCTGCGTTGCCTTCGTAGGCGTCCTTGACCGAGTCACCGAGCGCAAAGCCGAGCTCGCCCCGGCCCTGCTGCAGCAGGTTCAGGTTTTCGACCGATGCCTTGGTGGACTGCACCTGGGTGCGGGAATCGGGGATGTTCTTGGCATAGATATCCGCGAGGGCAACGCCGAGCGGGTAGTACACGCCCGAGGTGCCGCCGGTGAGGACGTTGACGAATTCAGTGGCCATCGCGGCGGGTGCGGAGACGGCGAGGCTGCCGGCGACCAGCGCGCCGAGCCCAAAGGTTTTGAACATGATGTTCCTCCCAGAAAACGATCGCACCAGCAGGATTTGGGTCGCTGGCGCGCGGTGCGGGAACCATGGTCAAGCGTCGACCGGGCGACAACCCTGCGAGTCGGGGGAGCTTTCAAATAGTTCGCAGGTTCCTGCCCCGCCCGTGGCGGTTTTCTGCCACGGGAGCTGTTCAGGCGGACCGCGAACGGCGTTCAGGCCGCGTCGGCGCGCACCAGAAGGCGGACGAAATCAGAGCTTGGATTGCTGCTCAGGACCTCGGGCCGGTCGAACTGGACGATGTGGCCCTCGTTCATTACGGCGACGCGATCGGCGAGCGCCCATGCCTCGGCCCGGTCATGGGTGACCATGATGGCGCCCACACCTGCCTTGCGCTGCAGGTCGCGGACGGACTCGCGCAGGGACTGCCGCACCTGCGCGTCCAGCGCGCTGAAGGGTTCGTCCATCAGCAACAGCCGGGGCTCGATGGCAAGGGCGCGGGCCATGGCGACCCGCTGGCGCTGTCCGCCGGAAAGCTGCGCGGGAAAGCGGTCTGCCAGATCCGCCATCTCGATCATCTCGAGCAGTTCCCGCGTCCGTGCGGCAATCGCCGACCGCGACGGCCGGGACTTGCGCGGGAGGACGCGCAGGCCGAACGCGATGTTCTGCGCGACGGTCATGTGGCGGAACAGGGCGTAGTTCTGGAACACGAAGCCGAAATGCCTCTGCCCGGCGGGCAGCCTCGTGATGTCCTCGCCTGCGAACAGAAGCTGCCCCCGGTCCGCGTGGGCGAGCCCGGCGATGATGTTCAGAAGGGTCGTCTTGCCGGATCCGGAAGGGCCGAGAAGGGCGACGAATTCGCCCTCTTTCATCGAGAGCGAAACGCCCTTGAGCACTTCGGTGTCGCCGAAGGACTTGTGTATGTCGAGCGCCTGAAACGTCATGCGTGCGCTTCCTTCTTTGGTCCGAACCGGTTGAGTACCCCGCGCAGCACCAGCGTGACGAGCGCCAGCGCCGTCAGCACGGTTGCGGCGGCGAAGGCCCCGGTCGCGTTGTAGTCGTTGTACATAAGTTCGATCTGCAGAGGCAGCGTCATCGTCTGGCCGCGAATTGCCCCGGCCACGACGCTGACCGCCCCGAATTCTCCCATGGCGCGCGCCATCGTCAGGACCACGCCATAAGCGAGCCCCCAGGAGATGTTGGGCAGGACCACGTGGCGGAAGATCTGCCAGCCGTTCGCCCCCAGAGTCACGGCGGCCAGTTCCTCGTCCTCGCCCGTCACCATCAGGACGGGCAGCACTTCACGCATCACGAAGGGGCAGGTGACGAAGGCAGAGACAAGGACGATGCCGGTCAGGTTGAACATCAGCTGCACGCCGTAGGGCTCCAGCAGGGCGCCGACCGGGCCATAGGCGCCATAGATCAGCAGGAAGCAGAGGCCAGCCACGATGGGCGAGACGGCAAAGGGGATCTCGATCAGGATCAGCAGGACACGGCGGCCGACGAAGCGGAACCGGGCGATGGCCCAGGCCGCGGCGACGCCGAAGATCACGTTGAGCGGCAGGACCAGCAGTGTCGCAATCACCGTCAGACGGATCGCGGCGAGAGTCTCGGGGTCGAGAATGGCCGCCCGGTAGGCGTCGAACCCGTCGGCGAAGGCACGGTGAAAGATGGCGATGACAGGCAGGATCACCATCAGGCCGAGAAACAGCAGGGACAGGGCAATGAGAATGAAGCGGGTCATGCGTCAGCCCTCGGCTCTCAGGTAGCGCTGCATGCGGGTCTGGGCGAGGTTGATGGCGACCAGAAGGATGACCGAGAGCAGGAGCAGCGTGCCGGCGATGGCCGCCGCGGCCGGGTAATCGAATTCGTCCAGCCGGATGAGGATCAGCAGCGAGGCGATCTCGGTCTTGTAGGGGAGGTTGCCCGCGATGAAGATGACGGCCCCGAATTCCCCCATTGAACGCACGAAGGACAGGCCCACGCCGGTCAGGATAGAGGGCATCAGCGGGCGCAGCACGACCCGAAGGAACCGTTGCACACCGTTCGCGCCAAGGGTCAGCGCGGCCGCCTCTTCGTCGGGGTCGAGTTCCTCGATCGCTGGCTGGATCGCGCGCACGGCGAAGGGGATCGAGGTGAAGATCATGGCGATCATGATGCCCCACCAGGTATAGGCGACCTGCAGGCCGAACTTATCGAGGACGCTGCCGAGCCACCCGGAACGGTCGTAGAGGGAGACGAGGGCAATGCCCGCCACCGCCGTCGGAAGGGCGAAGGGCAGATCGACCAGCGCGTCGATCAGTCCGCGACCTGCAAAACGATACCGGGTCAGGACCCAGGCCAGCATGAGGCCGAAGACGCCATTGATCAGCGTGGCGGCGGCCGCGGCAGTGAGGGTGACCCTGAGGGCGGTGAGCACACGCTCCGACGACATGACGCGGAAGTAGTCTGCGGGCGTAAGCTGGGCCAGTTGCCACAACAGGCCCGAGATCGGCAGCAGCACGATCAGGGTCACGAACAGAATCGAGATGCCCAGGCCAAGCGAGAGCCCGGGCAGCACGCGCGGAGTTGAGCGGGGTATCGCGGTCACTTGGTCTAACTTCCCTCGGAGGTGTCATGCCGCGGGGTCGCGGCATGACGCGCTGTCTGGATCAGTTCCGGAAGACCTTGTCCAGCGTCCCGCCGTCGCCGAAGTGGGTTTCCTGCGCTTCCGCCCAACTGCCAAAGACGTCCTCGACCGTGATCAGGCGCACTTCGGGGAACTGGTCTGCCGTTGCGGCGACGACCTCGGGGTTGTGCACGCGGTTGTTGAACGAGGCGATGATCTCCTGCGCTTCCTTGCTGTAGAGGAACTCGAGGTATGCCTTTGCCACATCGGTGGTGCCACGCTCTTCGGCGACCTTCTGGACCAGCGCCACCGGGAATTCGGCCAGCAGCGAAACCGGCGGAACGACACGCTCGTAGGCACCTTCGGCTTCGGCCGCGCGGATGTTCTCCACCTCGGCCTCGAAGGTGATCAGCACGTCGCCCAGACCGCGCTCGACAAAGCTGGTGGTGGCGCCACGCCCGCCGGTGTCGAACACCACGACGTTCTTCAGCACCTTGCCGACGAAGTCCTGCGCCGCCGCGTCGTCGCCCTCGAACTTGTCGAGCGCGTAGGCATAGGCAGCGAGATAGGTGTAGCGAGCATTGCCGCTGGTCTTGGGGTTCGGGAAGACGATGGAGACGTCATCGCGGATGAGGTCATCCCAGTCCTTGATGCCCTTGGGGTTGCCGCCCCGCACAAGGAAGGCGGGCAGCGAGTAATAGGGCGACGCGTTGTTGCCCAGCTCGGTCTGCCAGTCCTTGGAGACGAAACCGCGGTCGGCGAGGATCTGGACGTCGAGAACCTGGTTGAACGTCACGAGGTCGGCCTTGAGGCCCTGAAGGATGGCGCGCGCCTGCTTGGACGATCCGGCATGACTTTGCTGGATGGTCAGCGTCTCGCCGGTCTGCTCCTGCCATTGTTTGACAAAGGCCGGATTGAGCGCTGCATAGAGTTCGCGGGCGATGTCGTAGGAGACGTTGAGGATTTCACGGTCCTCGGCATGGGCGGGGCTGGTCAGGCCGGCCAGGGCGATGGCGGCCGCACTCAAGCTGCGTTTGATGTTGAGCGAGGACCAGAACTTGGAGGAGGTCATCATAGGATCGATTCCTTAATGGTATTTCGACCGCTAATGAGAACATTTTCCCATGATATACAAGAAGTTGGCAATCAGATCGGGAAAGTCGTCCAAAGATTTGCTCGCGACCGGAGAAACGTCTTGCCGCGAAGGTCCCGGGAGGAAACTTCGTCTCGCCCTTTTGGCCCGGATTCAGACCTGCGGGGCGAGGGTGAAGAGGGAGAGGAAGACCTCGGCCGACGCGAGGTCGCCTTCGGCTCCGACGACACCTGCCGAAAGCAGGTCGGGCAGCGCGGTTTCGCCGTAGACCGCCCTGGCCATCGTGTTGCCGTTTCCGCGGAGGACAAAGGGCGCCTCGGCCCGGGCGACCGCGCTGGTCGTGAGCTGTCCTGCGGTCAGCCGCATCTCGAACGCCTCACCGCCGAGGTCGAATCCGGCAAGCGCCTCAAGGCCATTCGCGCGGGCGGGGACAAGGTTCACTCCCATCGAGATCATCAGAGCGGATGGGCTAATGAAGCGCGAGGGATCATGCCCGGGCACCGTGAGAGCCCAGCGGCACAGGGACTCGAGCACCGGCAGGAGCCCGCGCCCCGCTTCTGTCAGCGAATAGATCCCGAGCCGGTCGTCATGGGAAACCACGCCGACCTCTTCGAGTTGCGCGAGCCGCCCGGTGAGCACGCTGGCCGTGATGCCGGGCATGCCGGCACGGATCATCTGGAACCGTTTGGGCGCGAACATTAGCTCGCGCACCACCAGCAGGGCCCACCGATCCCCGATCAGGTTCAGGGCATGGGCGGCAAGGCATCCTTCGTCATAGCGCAGTCGGGGGGTTTTCGCCGGTTCAGTCACATTTAGATACTTTCAGTTGTTTTTTAATACTACCGCTGGCAGGCTGACCCTGCAAGCGAGATTCGCCTTGCTTCTGTATGGGAGGTTTCACGAGATGACGTATTTTACCGGTGCGGTGGCGGCCGTCCCGACCGCCAACAAGGCGGCCTACCAGCAGCATGTCGCTGCGGTCTGGCCCCTGTTCCAGACCTATGGCGCCAGCCGTATGGTCGAGTCCTGGGGCGCGGATGTGCCCAAGGGCAAGGTGACCGATTTCCAGGGCGCGGTGCAGGCCAAGGAGGGTGAATCCATCGTGTTTTCGTGGATCGAGTGGCCCGACCGGGCGACCGCCGATGCCGCGTTCCAGAAGATGCAGAGCGACCCGGCGATGGCCTCCATGCCCGCCATGCCGTTCGACGGCAGCCGCATGGTCTTTGGTGGGTTCGCGCCGATCTACGAGGCGGGCGATGACGGCGCCGCGGGCTACTATCAAGGCTTTCTGCTGGCAGTGCCCGAGGGCAACAAGGCGACCTACGTCAAGATGGCGGGCGAAGGCTGGGAACACTTCCGCAAGGGCGGGTGTTCGGGGATGGTCGAATGCTGGGGCGAGGACGTGCCGCACGGCAAGGTGACCGATTTCTATCGCGCGACCAAGGCCGAGGACGGCGAAGTGCCGGTGTTCAGCTGGACGATCTGGCCCGACCGCGCGACCTGCGACGCGGCCTCGCGTGCGATGGAGGCCGAGATGGGAGACATGGACATTTCCACCATGCCGTTCGACGGAATGCGGATGATGTGGGGCGGCTTTGACCCGATCTTCGACTCGAGGACTGCGGCATGACACTGACTCTCTACACCTATGACTGGCTGCCGGAGTTCCCGCGCGGCTTCGTGCGCGACATTCGGGTGCGCTGGATTCTGGAAGAGCTGGGGAGGGACTATCAGGTCAAGACTGTCCCGACCCAGCCCAAGAGCGATGCGCATCGCGCCATGCAGCCCTTCGCGCAGGTTCCGGTCATTCAGGACGACGGCATGACGCTGTTCGAGAGCGGGGCGATCATGATGCATCTTGCCGAGGGCACCGCGCTTCTGCCCGAGGCGCGCAAGGCCGAAGTGGCGCAATGGGTGTTCGCCGCCCTGAACACGATCGAGGTGGCGGGTTCCCATTGGATAAACCTTGTCCTCGCCGAACGGATGCCGGAGGTCTTCGGTCCGGTCCCGGCTCCGGCTGTCATCGCTCACGCCCGCGAGGGGCTGGCGACGCGACTCGCCGCCCTCGAAAACGTCGTCTCGAAGAAGGAGTGGCTCGCCGGGGAGTTCAGTGTGGGGGACCTCGCCATGATCGACGTTCTGCGGGTCCTCGATGCCGAGGGCATGCTGACAGAGTGCCCGGAGCTTGGCGCCTTTGTACGGCGCGGAACCGGGCGGCCGGCGTTCAAACGGGCGATGGCCGATCACATGGCACATTGGACTGCGGCGGATGAGGCGCGTGCCGTGGCGAGCCCGGCCTGACCCCGAGCAGATCTGTAGGAAGGTTAAGTAAATCATGACGATTCCGAAGAACGCCGTCTGTCTCTGGTACGAGAGCGAGGCGGAGGACGCCGCGCGTTTCTATGCCGGGGTGTTTCCGGACAGTGAGGTCACGGGGGTGCATCGCGCGCCAGCGGACTATCCCTCGGGCAAGGCCGGGGACGTGCTGACCGTTCAGTTCAAGGTGCTGGGCATCCCCTGCCTTGGCCTGAACGGGGGCGATACGTTTCACCACAGCGAGGCGTTCTCGTTTCAGGTCTCGACCGAGGATCAGGAGGAAACCGACCGCTACTGGAACGCGATTGTCGGCAACGGCGGGCAGGAGAGCGCCTGCGGCTGGTGCAAGGACAAGTGGGGCATTTCGTGGCAGATCACACCTCGGGTCCTGATGGAAGCGCTCGCTGCTGGCGGCGACGAAGCCAGGCGATCGTTCGAGGCCATGATGGAGATGGGCAAGATCGACGTTACCGCGATCGAACGTGCGCGCCGAGGCGACTAGCCTCCGAACCGGCGCGGAGACAGGGCAGCCCATGTCGGCTGCCTTGCCTTCTTTCGTCTCAGAATCCGTTACATTGCTGTCTCAAGATGCCTCATTCGGAGGCAGGGCCTTTTCGATGCCGCCCGTGCAAAAATCGACGAGGATCGTTCGGTAATCCAGCGGGCTGTCGCCTGCGGGTTTTCCGGAGAGCCCCTCGATCCGGACCCGGCTGGCGACGATCGAGAGCATAGAGGACACGGTAAGGGTCAGGACCGTGGCAAGCGCCTCGGCGCTGGCAGCGGGGCGCAGGCGTCGGATCTCGTCGATATAGGTCCTGGCGACCGGGTCGTAGAGATCGCGGACCTGTGGGTAGTACTGGTCGTCCGACACGATACGCGCGATCAGCTGCGCATAGGCGCGCCACTGCGGATCTCCGCGCGAGGCGATCTGCAGGTAGGGCGCGAGGTAGGCATCCACCAGATCCCGGATGGTAAACGCGCCCCCGGCCTTGAGTTCGGCCAGCGCCTCGGTGCGGAGCGCGTTCAGCGTGTCCGTCCGGCGGGCAAGGACGGTGCCGAAGAGTTCATCCTTCGATCCGCCATGAAAGCCGACAACGCCGAGCGTGACTCCCGCTTCGCGGGCGATCTGACGAATGGTCACCGCGGCGAATCCGTTGGCGGCAAAGCACCTCTCGGCGGCATCGAGAACCCTGTCCCGGGTGGCTTCGCCACGCGCGAGTCGCCCGTCGGTGGAGCGTGATGTCTCAGGGTTTTCAAGCGGTTGCGGCAAGCCTTGGGTCTCCGGGACGTTTTCGGACGAGGTGGCGAAGTCCGAGGATTGACTTTTTATACGTACGTACAGATAGTTTGTTTCGAGGAGAGAATGCCGGAGCTTGGGCTTCGGCGCAACGGGGAGGAGTTCCTGATGAATTTCGGTAGAATGCTGGCCGGCTGCGCGCTGGCGGCAACGATGTCTTATGCACCCGGCCTGCAGGCCGAAGAGTTGGACGTGACGGCGGTTGCCGGCCACCCGCCGGTGTTCCTGTGGGTCAAGACCCTGTCCGAGGCCTATATCCCGGCGGTCAACAAGGCGCTGGAAGGCACCGACTTTAGCATCAGCTGGACCGAGGCCTATGGCGGTACGCTGGCCAAGGTCGGCGGCGAGATGGAGGCGATGGAAGACGGGCTGGCGCAGGTCGGGATCGTGTCCTCGCTGTTCGAGCCTTCGCTTCTGAGCCTGCAGAACGTCACCTATGTCACGCCCTTCGGCTCGCCGGATGTCGACCTTGTCCTGTCGACGGTGGACGGAATGCACGAAGAAATCCCGGCGATGCGCAAACTCTGGGAAGATCTCGACCTCGAGTATCTCGGCGGCGGCTTCGGGCTGGAAGACTACCTGTTGATGACGACCTTTCCCGTGACCGGACTCGCCGATCTGCAGGGCCGCAAGATCAACGCGCCCGGGCCCGCGGTGAACTGGTTGAAGGATACCGGCGCGGTGGGCGTCTCGGGCAACCTGACGACCTACTACAACGACATCCAGACCGGCGTGGCCGAGGGCGTCATCGTCTTCCCGACCGCAGCAGCGGCGGCCAAGCTCCATGAAGTGGCTCCCTACGTGACCCGCGTGCACTTTGGCGCGCAGTTCGCTGGCGGCATCGTGGCCAAGAAGAGCTGGTTCGACGAGCAGGATCCGGTGGTGCAGGATGCGCTGCGCAAGGGGGCCAGTGTCTTTGCAAGCGCCTATCGCCAGGGACTCGAGGTTCGGGTCGCGGGTGCCTTCAAGGCGATGGAAGAGGGCGGCGCGAAGATCAGCGAACTCTCGGAGGATGAGCGCAGCAAGTGGGCGACCACCCTGCCGAACGTGGCGATGGACTGGGCCAAGGACCTCGACGGCAAGGGCCTGCCCGGCACCGAGGTGCTGACCACCTACATGGGCCATCTCAAGGATGCCGGCGTTTCGCTGCCGCGGGACTGGTCGGCCGAATGACACCGGTGACTGCGACGGCCGGGGCGCGTGGGCGCCTCGACCGGGCCGCGGATGCCGTCATGGGGGCCGCCAACGTCGTGGCGACCCTCTGGATCCTGGGCCTCATGGTCCTGATCGTCTGCGACATCCTTGGCCGTGAAACGATGGGCCACCCCATCGCGGGTGTTCCGGAGATGGTGAAGTACTCCATCGTGGGCATCGTGTTCCTGCAGATCGCGCATACCCACCGTAAGGGCGAGATGATCCGTTCGGACGGGATCCTCGGGATGGTGCGGAGCCGCTGGCCCCGGGCCGGACTGGCGATGGACCTGATTGCGCAGCTGTGCGGGGCGGCCTTTGCCGCGACGCTGGCCTGGGCGGTCTGGCCCAAGGTGGTCCGCGCCTACGAGCGGGGCGAAATGGAGGGGATCCAGGGACATTTCACCCTGCCGGTCTGGCCGTTCCTGTTCCTGATCGTGCTCGGCTCTGCCCTTCTGACGGTGTCCTTCCTGCTGGCCGCCGTAACCGAATTAAAGAAACACCAGGGCGTCTGACCATGGATCCAATCACCGTCGGCTACCTGTCGCTGATCGCGATCGCGATTGCCATCTATGCCGGGATTCACGTGGCCATCGCGCTGGCCGGTGTCTCCCTCTTCGGGGTCTGGGCGATCACGGGCAAGTTCAAGCTCGCGATGAACTTCGTCGCTCTCGCGGCCACGGACAGTATCGCCGATTACACCTTCGGGGTCGTGCCCCTGTTCGTACTGATGGGTCTCGCCGTGTCGGAGAGCGGCATGGGGCGGGATACCTTCGCCGTGATCTCGCGCGGTCTGCGGCGTTGGCGCGGCGGGCTTGGCGTGGCAACCGTGCTGTCGAACGCGGTCTTCGCGGCGATCACCGGTATCTCCATCGCCTCCGCTGCCGTGTTCTCGAAGGTCGCCGTGCCCGAGATGGTACGCGCCGGAACCAACCGCAGCATCGCGGTCGGCGTGGTTGCAGGCTCCTCGGTGCTCGGGATGCTTATTCCGCCGTCGCTGCTGCTGATCCTCTTCGCGATCCTGACGGATTCTTCCATCGGGGACCTGTTCATCGGGGGCATCGGGCCCGGGCTGCTGCTGACGGCTGCCTATATCCTGTACCTGAGTGGTCTGGGCATTGCCCGCCCCAACCTGTTCGACGGCATCAAGGGTCCTGAACACGACGAGCGGACCCCGGTCTGGAACATCCTGCCGGTCTTTGCCCTCGCCACGCTGGTGCTGTCGGGTATCTACCTCGGGTTCTTCACCCCGACCGAGGCCGGGGCCGTGGGGGCCGCGGCCGCGCTGATCATCGGCGTCTTGCTGCGCCGCATCGGGCCGCGCGCGGCGTGGCGGATCGCGGTGCAGACGGGGCACATCACGGCGGCGGTCTGCTTCCTGATCATCGGGGCCTCCATCTACAGCCGGATGCTGGCCTACTCGGGCCTGCCCGCGTCGATCACCGAGGCTGCCATCGGTTCGGGTATCGGGCCGGTCGGCTTCCTGCTGCTCTTTGCCGGCCTGCTGGTGTTGCTGGGCACCGTGCTGGACAGTTCTTCCATCATGCTGGTCACGGTGCCGCTGGCCTACCCGGTGACCCAGCAGATGGGGATCGACATCGTGCACTTCGGGCTGATCACCGTTCTGGCGGTCGAGGTCGGTCTGCTGACGCCACCGCTCGGCCTTTCGGTCTTCGTGGTGCACGCCACGCTGAAGGATACGGGTATCACGCTGGGCGAGGTGTTCCGCGGTGCGGCGCCGTTTGCCCTGATCATGGCGCTGTCGCTGGTGGCGCTGATCTTCATCCCCCAAATTGCAACCGGCCTGCTGGGCCGCTGAGAAAGGACACCCCATGCGCCTGATCGATCTCGCTCGACCGCTGGAAAACACCGAATACGCCGATCCGCCGGGGCTTGCGCCCAAGATCACCTACTTCAATCACCAGGAAACCGCCGACCAGATCCTTGGCTTCTTCCCCGGCGTGACCCGCGATGGTCTGCCCGGCGGCGAAGGTTGGGCGGTGGAGCAGGTGATGCTCTCGACGCACAACGGCACGCATCTCGATGCGCCCTATCACTATCACTCCACCATGGACGGTGGGCAGCGTGCGATCACCATCGACGAAGTGCCTCTGGAATGGTGCATCGGGCGGGGCGTCAAGCTCGACTTCCGCGCCTTGCCGGACGGTCATGTCGTGACGCCGGAGGAGGTCGAAGCCGAGTTCGACCGCATCGGGCATGAGCTGCAACCGGGGGACATCGTTCTGGTGAACACCGCCGCCGCGGCCCACTACGGGACGGCGAAGTATGTGCCGAGCGGCTGCGGTATCGGTCGTGCGGCCACCAACTGGATGACCGAGCGGGGGATGCGGGTCTGCGGCACCGATGCGTGGAGCTGGGATGCGCCCTTTGTGCATACCGCGAAGAAGGTGGCGGAAACCGGCGATCCCTCGTTCATCTGGGAGGGCCACCGGGCGGGCATGGACCGCGCCTATTGCCACATGGAGAAGCTTGCCAACCTCGAGGACCTGCCAGCCACCGGCTTCGAGGTGCAGTGTTTTCCCGTCAAGATCAAGGGTGCCTCGGCCGGCTGGTGCCGCCCGGTCGCCATCATCCGGGACTGAAGGAGACCGACATGAAACTTGCAACATTCGACGGTGGCAAGGGCCACCGGCTCGGCGCCCTTATGGGTGACGGCCAGACCCTCGTGTGCCTGACCTCGACCGGCCTGCCGGAGCTGGCCGACATGCAGTCCCTGATCGAGGCGGGGAGCGCCGGGCTTGCCACCGCGCGCCGTGCGCTCGACGCGGCAGAGGTGACCGTGCCCGTGTCCAAGGTGCGCCTTCTGGCGCCGCTGCCGTGCCCGCCGCAGATCCGCGATGCCTCGACCGCGCCACGGCACATCGCCCATGCTCCGGTCGGGATGCGTCGCCTTGCGGCGGTTCTGGCGGGCGAGAGCGACCCCGGACCAGCCGAGGGCAGCGTTCCGGATATCTACAAGGCGCAGCCGATCTTCTACATCACCAACCGCTTCAGCGTGGCAGGGAACGGCGACCAGATCGTCTGGCCGGGCTATTCCGATTACATGGATTACGAACTGGAGGTGGCTGTCGTCATCGGCAAGGGCGGGCGCGATATCGCGGCTGCCGATGCGATGGATCATGTCTTTGGCTTTACCATCTTCAACGACTTCTCGGCCCGCGACGCCCAGTTGCGCGAGATGCAGGGCATGCTCGGGCCTGCCAAGGGCAAGAGCTTTGACGCGGGCAACGTCTTTGGCCCGTGGATCGTGACCACCGACGAGATCGCGGACTATCGCGAGCTCCGCTGCGTGGCAAAGATCAACGGGCGCACCGTGACCGACAGCCGCCTCGGCGAAATGCTCCACGGGTACGAGGACATGATCGCCTTTATCTCGAATGCCGAAACCTTGCACGCCGGGGAGATCATCGGCGGCGGCACCGTCGACGACGGTTGCGGACTCGAGCGCTTCGAGTTCCTTGCGGATGGTGACGTGGTGGAGCTGACGGTCGACGGGATCGGAACCCTGACGAACACCGTGGTGCGCAAAGGGTGAGAAACCCCGCGGCTTGAGAACAGACGGGGCGGCCCTTGGCCGCCCCGATCCGTATCAGCCCTGGTAGTCGGTCCAGGCCATGTCTTCGCCGCCGAGGCCGCCCTTGACCACGCGGGTCGGCAGGCCGATGCGATCGAGCAGGGTGAAGAACGGCTTGGGGTCCAGTTCCTCGACGTTCTTCATGGTCTTCGCATCCCACTCGCCGGTGGCCACCAGCATCGCCGCGGCGACGGGCGGCACCCCTGCGGTGTAGGAGATGCCCTGGCTGCCCACTTCCTCGTAGGCTTCCTTGTGGTCGGCCACGTTGTAGACGAAGAGCTCGATGTCCTTGCCGTCCTTCGTGCCCTTCACCAGGTCGCCGATGCAGGTCTTGCCGGTGTAGTTCGGCGCGAGGCTGGCCGGATCCGGCAGGCAGGCCTTGACCACCTTCAGCGGGATCACTTCCTGACCTTCGGCGGTCACCACCGGCTGCTCGGACAGCAGGCCGATGTTCTTCAGAACGGTGAAGACGTTGATGTAGTGATCGCCAAAGCCCATCCAGAAGCGCACGTCGGCCTGCGGATAGTTGGTGGCAAGCGAATGCACCTCGTCATGGCCCGACTGATAGGCCTGCGACGGGCCGACGACCGGCAGATCCCAGGTGTGGCCCGAGGCGAACATGGTCGTCTCCTTCCACTGCTGGTCTTCCCAGTAGTAGACCACGCCGGTGAACTCGCGGAAGTTGATCTCGGGGTCGAAGTTCGTCGCGAAGTACTTGCCGTGGTTCCCGGCGTTGATGTCGACGATGTCGATGCTCTTCACTTCGTCCATCTGGTCGATGGCATAGCGCGCATAGGCGTTCACGACACCCGGGTCGAAACCGGCGCCGAGGATGGCGGTCACGCCCTTCTCGGTGCAGAGATCGCGCTTTTTCCATTCGTAGTTCGCGTACCACGGCGGGGTCTCGCAGATCTTCTCGGGCTCTTCATGGATCGCGGTGTCGATATAGGCGGCGCCGGTCGCGATGCAGGCGTCGAGGACGTGCATGTTGACGAAGGCGGTGCCCACGTTGATCACGATCTGCGCGCCGGTCTCGCGGATCAGCGCGGCCACCGCCTCGGAATCCGTCGCGTCGACCGCGTGGGCAGTGAAGGCGCCCGCGACCTTCATCGCGTTCTTGGCGTTCACGCTGGCGATGATCGCCTCGCATTTCGATTCCGTGCGGCTGGCGATGTGGAGGTCGCCCAGCACGTCGTTGTTCTGGGCACACTTGTGCGCAACGACCTGGGCGACGCCCCCGGCGCCAATGATGAGTACGTTCTTCTTCAAATCTGAATCCCCTCAGATGATGAGGCGCACCGCCGGGGCGGGCGCCAGGTCAACAGGCGCCCCTTTCAAGGGCGCGGACAGATCACGACAGGGCCGCCGCGAAATCCTCGTAGGTGAAGCCGCGCACAAGGCGCTCGGAGCCGTCGAGCTCACGAATGGCGATGGCGGGCATCTGCACGCCGTTAAACCAGTTCTTTTTCACCATTGTGTAACCGGCCGCATCCTGCATCGACAGGCGGTCGCCGGGTTTCAGTGCATCGGGAAAGCGGAACTCTCCGAAGATGTCACCGGCAAGACAGGATTTGCCGCAGATCATCCATTCCTGATCGCCGCTTTCCAGCATCTTCGCGCTTTCGCGGTAGATCAGCAGGTCGAGCATGTGCGCTTCGATCGAGCTATCGACGATGGCGAGGTTCTTGCCGTTGTAGAGCGTGTCGAGCACGGTGACTTCCAGCGTGGTCGACTTGGTGATCGCGGCTTCGCCGGGCTCGAGGTAGACCTGCACCTCGTTTTCGCCCGCGAACCGCTTGAACCGCTCGGCAAGCTTTTCGAGCGGGTAGCCTTCGCCGGTGAAGTGGATACCGCCGCCAAGGGAGATCCAGTTCATCCGCTTGATCAGGTGACCGAAGCGCGCCTCGATCTGGCCCAGCATCTCGTCGAACCGCTCGAAGCTCGCGTTCTCGCAGTTGTTGTGGAACATGAAACCGGTGATGAGGTCCGCCACTGGCTCGATCACTTCAGGGCTGTGCTCGCCCAGGCGCGAGAAGGGGCGCGCCGGATCGGCGAGGTCGAAGCCAGAGGTCGAGACACCGGGGTTGACCCGCAGGCCGCGGATGTGGTTGCGGCTGACCTCTTCAAAGCGGGACAACTGCTGCGCGGTGTTGAAGATGACCTTGTCGGAGGAGGCCAGAACTTCCTCGATCTCGTCCGGGGCCCATGCGACGGAATAGGCATGCGTCTCGCCCGGGAACTTCTCGCGCCCCAGCTTCACTTCGAAGAGCGAGGAGGAGGTCGTGCCGTCCATGTACTCGGACATCATGTCGAAGACCGACCAGGTGGCGAAACACTTCAGCGCCAGCAGCGCCTTGGCACCGGAGAGTTGGCGCAATGTCGCGATCTTCTCCATGTTCGGAAGAAGGCGTGATTTGTCGATGAGGTAGTAGGGCGTCTGCATGCGCGTCGGGCCTCTGTCAGGACGGGACGGGAATGCACCGGGCCAATCGATGCCGGGGCCGTTTATAGCGGTTGGGGCGAGGTCGCAATGCCCCTGTCGCCGATGTCGCGGTTTCTGACGCGCGGTTCCTGTGGTTGTTGGGTTGGGCTAATGGTTTGGATAAGCGCACTTTTTCCAGTCTGCGGGATTTCGGTTCGCCGGACAGGCGGACTTCGTGGTCAATCTGACGCGACGCTCCGGGCGGCGATGATGCTGTCGAACGGCAATCTGCTGCGGCGCGAGACGGGCCACAGAGAATCGAGGAGCAGCGGACGATCTCGTGAAGGCAGGAGGCCGCTCAACCCCGCAGGGGAAGTGTGAAGCGCCCCTCGGAATCGAGCAGCTGGCGGTGTGCCCCGGCCAAGGCGGGCTCGGCTGTTCGGGGCGGGGCACTGCGATAGGTGCCGGTTCGCTCGAAGGCTGCGGCGAGGCGAAGAAGCCCGGTATCTGACCAGCCGCGCCCGGCAAAGGTCAGCCCAGCGGGCATGCCGATATCGGTCATGGTTCCCATCGGGACGGTGACCGTGGGCACGCCAAGGTGACGGATGGCAAGGTTGCCATTGGCCACCCAGGTGCCGTTCTTCCACGCCTTGTCAGCCGAGTCCGGGTTGCGGTCTGCATCCGCCGGTCCGACATCGGCGACTGCGGGAAAGATCACCGCGTCGACCCCGAGGTTGTCCATCCACTCTTCGAGGTCGAGGCGCCGGGTTTCCTCGAGGCCCCGAAGGCCCGCCTCGAGCTCGGGGATGTCGCGAAAGTCTGTCCGGGGGTGCGTTCGTGCGAAGTCGGGATAGTTCGCGATATCGTCGTCGAAGCCGGTGTAGCGATCGGGGAGGGCGCCTTGGGGCCGGGGGAAGATCTGCGCTCCGTTGACGTCGGCCAGCCGGTTCAGGTGCGGATCGCCGTTGGACCTGAGGAAGCTGTCCCACGACCAGACCGACAGGTCCCAGATCTCGCGTTCCAGGTAGGCAGACGACACCAGCCCGCGGGTATGAATCGTCGGCGCGCCGGGGCGGTCGCCTTCGTAGTTGGTCACCAGCGGAAAATCAGTGACGATGACCTCGGCGCCCGCAGCTTCGAGCGCGGATCGCGCCGCATCCATCAGGGCAACGATCGAGGGGCGGGTCTCGATCCGCTGACCGGTGGGGCCGCCGATACCACCGTCGGGCGCGGTTCCGGCGAGGGGGTCGGCGTTGATATACATGGCGGGCAGGGCGAAACGTTGGCCTGCGAGACTGCCGGTTTCCGCCAGCGCGGCGTAGGATTCCGGGCGGATATCGGAGGGGCGGGGAATCTCGACCCAGGGCTGGGAGCGCCAGAAATCACCGGTGGTGTCCTCGTCGTCCGCGACGATCACGTCCAGCAGCGCGAGCATGTCGGCCATCGTGCGGGTGTGCGGTACCACCACGTCCATCGTTGGCACGAGGGGCCAGTTCCCGCGCACCGAGATCACGCCCCGGCTGGGTGTGTAGGCGCAGAGCGCATTGTTCGCGGCAGGCGCGCGGCCGCTGGACCAGGTTTCTTCGCCGAGCCCGAAGGCGGCAAAGCTGGCGGCGGTCGCGGTGCCGGATCCGTTGGAGGAGCCGGAGGCGAAGGCGGCAGTCAGGTAGTCGGCGTTGTAGGGCGATTCCGCGCGGCCGTAGACGCCACGCTGCATGCCGCCGTTCGCCATTGGTGGCATGTTGGTCAGGCCGATGAGGATAGCCCCGGCGGCGCGCAGGCGGGCGATGACGAAGGCATCGTCGCCGGCGATCAGCTCGGCAAAGGCAGGCGAACCGCTGGCGACGGTCAGGCCCTTTGCCTTGTAGCTGTCCTTGGCGGTGTAGGGGATTCCATCGAGCGGGGACAGGGTGCGCCCGGCCGCGCGCCTTTGGTCCGAGGCGCGCGCCTCGTCCAGAACCGCCGGGTTGGCCACCACCACCGAGTTGAGCGTCGGACCCGCGCAGTCATATTGCGCGATCCGGTCGAGGTAGGCGGTCACCAGTTCGACAGCGGTGACCTCGCCGCTGCTCAGCGCTGCCTGCAGGTCGGCGATCGTGGCCTCGATGACGTTCACTTACGTCACCGATTTGGGCTGCTGCTGGGTGATGCAATGGATCCCGCCGCCGCGCGCGAAAAGCTCGCGCGAGTCGAGCATGGCAATGGTGCGGTTCGGGTAGGCGTGGGCAAGGATCTCGCGGGCGGCGCCATCTGCGCGGTCCTCGCCAAAGCCGCAGGCGATCACGGCACCGTTGGTCACGAGGTGGTTGATGTAGGAGTAATCCACCCAGCCGTGATCGTCGCGCAATTGCTCGGGGGCGGGCATGTCGATGATCTCGTAGGGGTTTCCGTCGGCGTCCCGCGCTGCGGTCAACTCGCGCTTGATCAGCGCCATGACCTGATGGTCGGGATGCTCCGGATTGTTCTGGGCGTGCAGCAGGATCAGGCCCGGCGCGGGGCTGGTCGCCACGATGTCGACATGGCCCGAGGTGCCGAAGTCGTCGTAGTCGCGGGTCAGTCCCTGCGACAGCCAGACCGTCTGGCGCGCACCCAGCAAGCGGGCCATCTCCTGCTCGACCTTGGCACGGGCGATGCCGGGGTTGCGGTTGGGATCGCGCTGCACCGTCTCTGTCAGGAACACCGTGCCGGCGCCATCGACATGCAGGCCGCCACCCTCGTTCACCAGTTCGGAGGACAGGCATTCGGCGCCCGCCAGACCGGCGATGAATCGGGCCATGTCTTCGTCGGGTTCGGCGTTGCTCCATGCGTGGCCGCCCCAGCCGTTGAAGACCCAGTCCACCGCGCCAAGGCGCCCGGACTCGTCGAGCACGAAGGTCGGGCCGGTGTCGCGCATCCAGAACTCGCCGACGGGGCGTTCGACGATCTCCACCGCACCGGCAAGCATGGTCTTGGCCCTGCGCGTCTCGCTCGGGTCCACGATCATGGTCACACCGATGAAATCCGCCGTGGTGTTGGCCACCTCGGCCCAGGCCGCGTAGCCGGCCTCGCGCTCGGCGCTGGTCTCGCCAAGCGTCGAGCCCTCACGGGGAAAGGCCATCCAAACGCGCTCTTGCGGTGCGGTCTCTGGCGGCATCGTCCATGTCATGTGGGGGCTCCTGGCATGTGTCTTCGAACTCGGGTGTTCCATAGCGCACTCGGCAGGGGGTGTCTCCCGCCGAGTGGCTGGCGGGCGGTTCAGGTTTGGAGGTCTTCGTTGCGCACCAACAGCGCGCGCAGGTCCTCTATGGTGCTGTCGAGCGGGATGATGTCCGGGCAGACCAGTTGCGCGTAGAACGGCAGCTTTTCCAACCTCTGTTCAAGGGATTCCGACGCCCCGACGAGGTAGTAGCCGATCTGGTGAAAGTAGGCGAGTTCGGCGTGGACGCGGGCGGCAAGGCCCTTGTTGCCGAACCCCTGGTACATGCTTTCGAGCTGTCGGATCCGAAGGTCATCTACCCGCTGAAGGGTCGCCGCGGTTTCCGGCGAGAAGGGGGCCCAATCCCGGATCGCGCCGTCGTACTCGGGATCGTAGCGGCGCTTGTCCAGCAGGATCCGAAGGTATTCGATGTACTTCTGGCGGCTGTCGAGGTCCGGTGACTCGAACACCAGAGAGAAGTGCAGGTTGTTCTGCTCTTCCCAGTCCTGCCGCAGCTTGTCGAGCAGATCGTCGAAGTTGCCGAACAGCCAGTAGAAGGCGCCGGTAGTGACCCCGAGGGCCGCCGCAAGCCGTCTGAGACTCAGGCCCTTGATCCCTTCCTCGATCAGGATCCGCCGTGCCGCGTGGATCCAGTCTGCCTCGACCAGGGGTTCCGACTTTCTTTTGGACGTTGCTTGCACGGGACCTCCTGTCTGGCTGCGAGATCGGTTTAACACGCTTGACAGGTTTTCGTCACCGGCCTTAGGTTCAGCAACATCACACCTGTTATGTTGTGGTTCGAAATGGGCCGGAATCACACCGGCGTCAACAGACAAGAGATCGACAGGGACCTGAAATGACTTTGCAAAGAACGCTTCTGTGGCCGGTGGCCGCACTCATGCTCTCCTCCAGTTTCGCGCTGGCAGCGGACGTCAAGCTGAGGCTTGCCGGGACGCTGCCGGCCGAGCACTTCGGCTCCAAGGTACTGGAGCAGATGATCGAAGAGATCGAATCCGCCAATGTCGGCGTGACGGTCCAGTACTTCCCGGCCGGTCAGCTCGGCTCGGGCGAAGAACTGTTCAACGATGTCCGCTTTGGCAACATCGACATGGTGCACGGCACCGTCTACGCGCAGGCCGACCCCCGGCTGGAGGTGCTGAGCCTGCCGTTCCTGATTTCTTCGGGCGACGAGATCCGCAGCGTGCTGGGCGACCCGACGTCGGAGTTCAACACTGTGATCTCCGAGATCCTTGCGGATCATGGGGTGCAGCATCTGGCCACCATCGGCGAGGGTCTGATCGGCATGATCGCGACCGACATGCCTGCTGATCCGAGAGGGCTTGGCCCCAAGGACATGAACATCCGGGTCTGGAGTTCGCAGATCGTCAAGACCACCATGGAGACGCTGGGCTACCAGACCACCACGATGAACTGGGCCGAGGTCTTTCCGGCGGTTCAGGCCGGGACCATCGACGGCGCCATCTGCTGTACTCCGGAATGGGCCTACACCACCTTCGCGGCCAGCGATGTCGGCAATACCTTCCTGGCCTACAACGCCTTCGTCGAGATCCAGGAGATCTACATCAGCGGCCAGAGCTGGGACAAGCTGAGCCCGGAGCAGCAGGAGGTCATCCAGACTGCCGCGTCCAAAGCAGCCTCGACTATCGCCGAGGATGCGCTGGAGCGGTCCGAAGGCTTCGTGGGGCAGTTGCGTGACAAGGGTTGGACCATCGTCGAGTTCACGCCCGAGGAGATGTCGGCGATCCGCGAAAAGGTCGTGGCCGATGTCTGGCCGACGCTGAGCGGGTCTGTCGGGCAGGATCTGATCGATCGTCTTACCAAGTAACGAGCGTGCGGGCGGCACGCGCCGCCCGCCGACCGGGGCCACCAAAGAGTCATTCCCGTGCAAGACCTAGCCAATCATCTGCCGCCCGGAACGGCGCGGTTCGTCCGCGCCATGGTGCGGATCAAGCTGACCCTCGGCGCGGTGGCGACGATCCTGCTGCCGCTTACCTTCACACTGGTCGTGATCATGAGATACCTGCTGCACGCGGATCTCTTTGCCTACGAGGAGTGGCTGCTTCCTCTCGCCTTCTGGCTCTACTTCCTCGGTGGCGCAGTGGGCAGCTATCAGAACGCGCACATCCGCGCCGATCTGCTCGAGTCGGTCTTCAGCTCTCGTCGGCTGCGCTGGACGCGGCAGGTCACGGTCGCGGTCATTGAACTGGCTATCGTGTTGGTTCTGACATGGTGGGCCTGGCAGTCGGTCGCGAGCGACATCGCCGCCTATCCACGCTGGCAGACCACCATCGCGCTCAAGATACCTTTCCTCGTGCCGCATCTCGCGACCCTGGTCGGCTTTGTCTTCATCGCCTTCTACACGGCACTTCACCTCTATGTCCTGCTACGGTTCGGCAGCGCCATACTGCCCGAGACCCCGGGCGACGAGACCCGGCCAGAGGGGGCCTTCTGATGATCCTGACCGGCTCCATCATCCTGCTTGTTGTTCTTCTGCTGATCGGGGTCTCTGTCCCGATGGCCTTTGGCGGCGTGCTGATCCTGATCGCGGTGCTGGGCGATCACAACACGGCGGCCTTCATGGGCACCGGGCACTGGAAGCTGAACACGGTGATCATCCTCGTGATTCCGCTGTTCATCATCACCGGCGACCTGATGCTGCGCAGCCGCATCGCCGACCCGATCGTGCGTATCGCCGAGCTGCTGACCGGCCGGGTGCGGGGCGGGCTGAGTGCGGCGGGTGTGATCGCCAGCGCCATGTTCGGCGCGATCTCGGGCAGCGGGGCCGCGACCCTCACCTGCATCGGCTCGATCATGATGCCGCATCTCGAGAGAAACCGGTATCCGCGCGGGTTCTCGGCGGCACTGCTGGTCAGCGCCAGTCCGCTTGGCCTGCTGATCCCTCCCAGCGGCGGGCAACTGGTCTATGCGTGGCTGACCCAGCAATCGGTTCTGAAGTGCTTTCTCTCCGCGCTCGGCGCGGGGCTTGTCCTGACGGCCTTCCTCGTCGCGGTGAACTTCCTCCTTCTGCGCCGCAATACCGAGATCCTGACGATCCGGCCGACCGGGCCGGTCCTGCCCGAACTGGGGCGGACCACCTTCCGGGCGATCCCCGCGCTGATGATGCCGCTGATCGTGCTCGGTGGTATCTACGGCGGTTTCATGACCCCGACCGAGGCCGCCGGTGTCGCGGCCATCTACGCGCTGCCCGTCGGATTCCTGATCTATCGCGGGCTGACATGGGCCACCTTCTGGCAGACCCTGAAGGAGTCGAGCGTGACCATCGGCGTCGTGATGGTGATGATCTTCATGGTGCTGATCGTCAGCAAGTACCTGATCTTCGAAGACGTGCCGCAGCTGACGCAGGACTTCATCTATTCCGTATCTGACAACCCGGTCGTCGTGATGCTGATGGTGAACCTCGTCATCATCATTATGGGCATGATCATCGACGACTTCAGCGGGCTGGTGCTGAGCGCCTCGCTGCTGACGCCGATCGCAACCAATGCCGGGGTCGACCCGATCCATTTCGCGGCGATCCTCGGCGTGAACCTTGGCATGGGCAACATCACCCCGCCAACCGCTCCCTTGCTCTATCTCGGGACACGGGTCACCGGCGTTTCGGTCCAGGCGATGATGAAACCGACCATCGCGTTCCTTCTGCTGGCCTGGCTGCCGACCCTGATGCTGGTCACCTTCGTGCCGCAGATCGCGATGTTCCTACCCGAATTCTTCTTCGGCTGACCGGGGAGTCCCCAGCCGCCCGCGCATGTCGCGTCACCACAAGGCAAAAGACCATGAACAACGACACACTCTTTCCACCGCTCGGCGATGCCGACATCCGGGAGCTGACGGCCTTCCGCCACGAGCTGCACCGGTTCCCCGAGCTGTCGGGGGAAGAGCAGGAGACGGCCCGCCGGGTCTGCGCGATGCTCGAACCGACTGCGCCCGACGCACTTCTCGAGGGGCTGGGCGGGCATGGCGTTGCGGCGGTTTATGACTCCGGCATGCCCGGGCCGACGATCCTCGTCCGCTCGGAACTTGACGCCCTTCCGATCCTCGAACTGGGTGAGATCGACCACCGGTCCGCCAAGCCCGGGACGGCGCATCTGTGCGGGCATGACGGGCACAGCACGATCCTCGTCGGGTTGGGCCGTGTTCTGTCGCGCCAGCGCCCCCCGCGCGGGCGGGTGGTGTTGATGTTCCAGCCCGCCGAGGAAACCGGTCAGGGCGCGGCCGCCGTGGTCGCGGACCCGCGTTATGGTGAGATCAGGCCGGACTGGGCGTTTTCCCTGCACAACATGCCGGAGATCGAGAAGGGCTCGGCCGAGCTGGTTGTCGGTCCGGCGAACTGTGCCTCGCGCGGCATGTGGATCCGGCTGACCGGCTCGACCGCCCATGCCTCGCGCCCCGGGGACGGACTGTCGCCCATGCGGGCCATGTGCACCCTGCTGCCGGCGCTGGAAGCTCTTGGCGCGGGCCAGTTGCCCGAGCCGGACTTCGTGATGGTGACACCGACCCACGCCCGGCTGGGCGAGCCAAGCTACGGCGTTGCACCGGGTGAGGCCTGGCTCCAGGTGACGCTTCGCACGGCGGATGACGCGCACATGTCGGACGTGGTGCAGCGGGCGGAGGAACTGGCGAAGCGCACGGCGCTGGACAACGGACTGGCCGTCGCGATTGGCTACGAGGACGTGTTCCCGGCCTCGGTGAATGACGCCGACGCGGTGGACTGTCTTGCCGAGGCCCTCGCCCGGTCTGGCATCCGGCGGATCACGCCGCCGGGTCCATCGGTCGCCTCAGAGGATTTCGGGCGTTTCGGCAAGGCCGGTGCGCGCTCCGCGATGGTTTTCCTCGGGGCCGGGCCGGACAGCCCTGCTGTCCATACCCCGGAGTATGACTTTGACGACACGTTGATCCCGGTCGGGGTCCGGATATTCTCCGAGGCCATCGCCGCCTGCCTGGACCGGACCGGGGCCGAATCCGGAGATCGCCTCGGGTCATGACCGAGTTTCCCTTTACTCTGGCAACCCCGCCGCGCTTTGCCGGTCCGTTGCCGCAGGAGGCGGACGCCGTGATTGTCGGCGGGGGGATCGTCGGCATCATGACCGCCCTGTTCCTCGCTCGCGCGGGTGTTCGCGCGGTCGTGCTGGAAAAGGGTCGTGTTGCCGCCGAGCAGTCCTCGCGGAACTGGGGCTGGGTCCGGCAGCAGGGGCGCGATCCGGATGAACTCCCGATCATGATCGAGGCGCGCCGTCACTGGCAGGGGCTGGCGCAGAAGTGCGGCGATGCCATCGGTCTGCAGGAGACCGGGGTGACCTATCTGGCCCGGACCGAGGCCGAGATGGAGGATTTCGCCGCCTTCGCCAAGCTGGCCGGGGCGCATGACCTCGACTCGCAGGTGCTGAGCCCGGAGCAGACAGAGAGGCTGATCCCGGGCACGGGCGCGCGCTATCTCGGGGCATTGACGACGCCGTCGGACATGCGGGCGGAACCGTGGACCGCGGTTCCAGCGGTTGCGGCCCTCGCGGTCGAGGAGGGTGCGACGATCGTCGAGAATTGTGCGGTCCGGGGGCTGGACATCGTTGCGGGGCGGATCGCTGGTGTCGTTACCGAAGCGGGCCGGGTCCTTACTTCCCGTGTGCTGGTGGCAGGCGGGGCGTGGTCCTCGCTCCTGCTCCGGCGGCACGGTGTCTCGATCCCGCAGGTGTCGGTGCGGGCCACCGTGGCGGCGACGCAGCCGCTGCCGGAGATTCATGCAGGGGCGGCGACCGATGAACTGGTCGCCTTCCGGCGGCGGCAGGACGGCTGCTATACCCTCTCGGCCGGGGGGCGCCATCAGGTCCTCCTCGGCCCCGACGCGTTCCGGCACTTCAGATCCTATCTGCCCGCGCTCAGGGCTGATCCGACCGGACCGGGCCTGCGGCCCTATGCGCCGCGCGGATACCCCGACGCGTGGACGACCCCGCGCCAGTGGTCGCTGGAGGAGATCACGCCGTTTGAGCGGATGCGTATCCTGAACCCGCCGGCGGAGGCGCGTGACCTGCGCCTGATGCGGCAGCGGTTTCAGTCGCTGTTTCCCGAACTGGGGCCGGTGGCGTTCCGCCGGACCTGGGCCGGGATGATCGACGCCATGCCCGACGTGGTCCCGGTGATCGACCGGGTTGCCCGGCTCCCCGGTCTCTTCATCGGGACGGGGATGAGCGCGCATGGTTTCGGCATCGGCCCCGGCGTGGGGCGCGTGCTGGCCGACCTGATGCAGGACAAGGCCCCGGGCCACGACCTGACCCGTTTCCGCCTGTCCCGGTTCGAGGATGGCAGCCCGATCCGTCCCGGCCCGGCGCTCTGACCGGGTCCATCGTGACAACAACAGTGGAGCGTGACATGAAGAGAGCAACCCGATTTGTGACAGGAGCGGCGGCGCTGATGGTTACTGCGACGATGGCCCTCGCCCAGAACGCTTGGGACACGATCCCCGATCCGGCCCCGCTGCCTGAACCCGCGGTGTCGGGCATGGTGGCAACCGCGGATCACGAAAAGGTCTATTTCGAGGTGCACGGCACCACGGGCGACTGGCTCGTCTTCCTGCACGGCGGCACCGGCAGCGCACTCTCGTGGGGCAACCAGGTTCCCGCGTTCGCGGGTGATCACCGCGTCTTGCTGATCGAAAGCCGGGGGCACGGACGGTCGAGCTGGAACGGCGAGCCGCTGCATTACGAGCGCATGGCCGATGACGTGGTCGCGGTGATGGATGCCCTCGGGATCGCGACGGCGCCCATAGTCGGGTGGAGCGACGGCGGCAACATCGCCATGATCATGGGCTATCGCTATCCGGATAAGGTCGCGCGGTTCGTGACTTTCGGCTCGAACGCTGACACCGACGCCTATGACATGGAAAACCTCTCGAAACCGCCCTACACGATCGAGAGCAACCAGTCCGAAATGGCCTATCGGTCCCTGTCGCCGACCCCGGAGAAGTGGGAGAACTTCAGCGCTGCGGTCTACCAGATGTGGACGGATGAGCCGCACATGCTGGACGAGTTGCAGAACATCGAGGCCCCGGCGCTGATCGCGGTCGGGCAGTACGACGCGATATCGGTCAAGCATTCGCAGGACATCGTCGACCGTATTCCGGGGGCAAAGCTGGCCGTCATGCCGGACGCGTCGCACTTCATGCCGATCCAGGCGCCGGAGGCGTTCAACGCGATGGTTCTGGAGTTCCTCGCGTCGAACTAAGGTGTGATCCAGAAAGTGGCACCCCTCTCAGGTGGGGTGCGGCGCTGGCCAGACCTTCATGCCGAAGTCGGCAATGATCCGGCGGATGGCCTGCGCGGTCTGGGGCCTTCGTGTGAGGCAGCGCGACACCGGGCCAGCGACCACGATCGAGAGCCGCCGACTGCCATAGGCGAGGGGCAGGGCGACCCCTGCAAGGTCGGCGATGTATTCGGAGTCGCTCTGGTGATAGCCACGCGCCTCGGCCTCGCGCAGGTCGCTTTCGATGCGGTCTATGCTCATCGGGGTGGTGTCCGAGAACTTCTCGAAGTTGAGCTTGCGATAGAACGCATCCCGCTCCTGCTGCTCCATTTGGGCAAGGATCGACCGTCCGGCCGAACTTGCATGCAGGGGAACGGTGGTGCCGATCTCGGCATTATAGCGGATCGGCTGGCGCGACTGGCAGACATGGATGAACACCACGGACTGGCCTGACATTGAGCCGATTGCGGTGGTCTCTCCGGTCTCGGCGCTGACCTTGTCGGCGAGCTGGCGGATCACGTCGGGGATCGGGTCGCTCTCGGCGATCTCCTGCGCCATGCTGAGCCAGCGCGGGCTGGGATAGTAGCCGCCGCGACTGCGCGGTTCGTAGAAGTAGCCGACTTCGACAAGCGTGCCGACGATGTTGAAGGTGCTGGAGCGCGGCCATCCGAGATCATCGGCGATCTCTGCCAGCGTGGCCGGTTCACCCCGGGCGGCGAAGTACTCCAGCAGAGTGACGACGTTAGCTGCCTGCCTGACCTTCATACGCTTTGTCCTTTCTGATTCACCGAGGATGCGCCGAGCGATTCGCTTTGGTGTATTTGTTAGTCATGATCATGAATAGATAGAACATATGTCGAGAGTGTTCGCCAGCATTTCACGCGCGCTCTCACATAATATGTAATTTTATCAACTGATTGCTTCTTAAGCCGCTAACCTCATGTAAGCAGAAAGTCGAGATTGAGTTATTCAATATCGTGAACATATGATTGCGATATCGGAATTACGGAAGGGAGGAGCCGTGATGAACCAGCAGTTTTCTGCGATCCAGCGGCATGGTGGCCCGGTCGAAGAATACCCCAACCTGTACATCGGCGGCAGCTGGGTTGCTCCGCAGGACGGCGGGATGATCGAGAGCATCGATCCGGCCACGGGCGCGGTATGGGCAAGGGTCGCATATGGCGGCAAGGCGGACGTGGACCGCGCGGTCGCGGCGGCGCGGGAAGCATTCGAGGGAGAATGGTCCCGGATAGCCCCGCACGAGCGCGCGGCCATGCTGCGCAAATTCGCCGACCTCTACGCAGCCAAAGTCGAAGACCTGGCACAGCTTGAGACCCGTGATTCAGGCCGGGCTTTGCGCGAGACGCGCGCCGACATCGGGATGCACGCCCAGTATTACCACTGGTTCGCGTCGCTGGCCGACAAGCACGATGGGCGCAGCATCCCGATGGGCGATGCGGTGCATGTCTTTACCTCGCGCCTGCCCGTCGGTGTCGTTGGCATGATCTGCCCCTGGAACGTGCCGCTGATGTCGGCCTGCTGGAAGCTTGGCCCCGCCCTGGCGGCGGGCTGTACCGTGGTGCTGAAGCCTGCCGAGCAGACGCCAGTGACCGCGCTGGCACTGGCCCGGCTGTTCGAGGAGGCGGGCTTTCCCGCAGGGGTCGTCAACGTGGTGCCGGGATATGGCCGTGGCGGAGCGGGCGAGGCGCTGGCCGAACACGAGGGTGTCGACAAGATCGCCTTTACCGGCGAGGGCGAGACCGCCCGCGCCATCCTGCGGACCGGGGCGCAGAGCCTGAAGAAATACACCTTCGAACTGGGCGGCAAGTCGCCCCACATCCTGTTCGCGGATGCGGACGTGGAACAGGCGCTGAATGCGGCGACGAACTCGGCATGGACCCTCTGCGGGCAGAGCTGCGCGCTGGGTTCGCGGGTGATGGTCCAGCGCCCGATCTACGACCAAGTGGTCGAAGCCTTTGCGGCGCGCGCGGCAAAGGTCCGCGTCGGGCTGCCGCTCGATCCGGCGACCCACATGGGGCCGCAATCGAGTGCAGAGCAGATGGAAAAGACCCTTCGCTACGTTCAGATCGGACGTGAGGAGGGGGCCGAGCTCGTGGCCGGGGGCAACCGCCTCGACGCCGGAGCGTTGTCGAACGGGTATTTCGTCGAGCCGACGGTGTTCGCCGGGGCGCGCAACGATATGCGGATCGCCCGCGAGGAGATCTTCGGCCCGGTTGCTGCGCTGATCCCCTTCGACGACGAGGAAGAGGCGGTCGCGCTGGCCAATGACACGGCCTATGGCCTGACCGCCGGGCTGTGGACCCGCGATGTCGGTCGGGCGCACCGCGTGTCCGCGCGGATCCGGGCGGGCATCGTGTGGGTCAATACCTACCGCTACATCCGGTGGACCACGCCCTATGGCGGGTTCAAGGCAAGCGGCTGGGGCCGCGAGAACGGGGTGGAGGCGATGGACGCCTACCTCGACACCCGCACCACGGTGATTTCGACCACCGGCAAATTTCCCGACGCATACGCCGACTGAGGCCCTGGAGAACTCGATGAGACTGCAAAACAAACTCGCCGTCATTACGGCGGCCGCCTCCGGCATGGGCCGCGCCGGTGTGGAACTGTTCCTGAAGGAAGGCGCAAAGGTCTGCGCCGTCGATATCAATGCCGACGCGCTGGCCGTGCTCAAGGCGACGCTCGACCCCGATGGCGACCGGCTGACGACGGTTCAGGCCGACCTCAGCACGGTGGAAGGACCGCGCCAGTCGATCCACGACGCAGCGGCCAAGCTGGGCGGGATCGACATCCTCTGGGCCCATGCGGGTATCCCCGGCCCGGGCGGCATCGAGGGGCTGGACGCGGCGGAATACGAGCTCGCGCTGAACCTGAACATGCGCTCGGCCAGCTTCGGCGCGGGCGAAGTGGTGCAGTACATGCGCAAGCGCGGCGGCGGTTCGGTGATCTTCACCGCCTCGGTGTCCGGCATGGTCGGCTCCATGTGGTCGCCGGTCTACTCGAGCTGCAAGTTCGCCGTGGTCGGGCTGACCAAATCTCTGTGCCAGACCTTCGCACCCGACAATGTCCGCGTGAACGTGGTTTGCCCGGGGTTGGCGGAAACGCCGATGAAATCCGGCTTTACCGGCCGCGGGGTCAGTGCGGAGCAGGCCAAGGCGGCCGAGGACAAGTACACGGCAACAGTGCCGCTGGGCCGGTTGGTCCAGCCGGAGGAAGTGGCCCAAGCCGTGCTCTGGCTGGCCTCGGACGACAGCGCCTTTGTCACCGGTGTCGAACTGCCGGTCGACGGTGGCTTCACCGCGAAATGAAACGTGCCGCCCGGACGACGACAGGAGGACGCCGGGCGGGTCAACAGGACCCCATGAGGTCCGATCAGGGAGGAAGACAATGAAACATCTGAAACCGGCGGTACTCGCCCTTGCGCTCGGTATGACCGGGGCCCTTGCCGCTCAGGCGCAGCAACTCACCTATGCCTCGGGCTTTCCGCCGGGCGGGCCCGTGAACGAGGGGCTGAAGGACTTCGTCGCCTACGTGAACGACAACTCGGACATGTCGATGAAGCTGTTCGAGCTTTCGCTGCTGGACCTCAAGGAAACCCCGGCCGGCATCCGTGACGGCCTCGCCGACATGGGTTACGTGCTGATGCCCTACTTTCCCGCAGAATTCGCCGAGGCGAACCTCGCGGCGGACCTCTCGATGCTGTCCACCTCGGGCACACGCGGTGCCGATCCGGCCATTGCCATGGCGGGCGCGCTGACAGAGTACGCCATGCTGCATTGCCCGGACTGCCAGGCCCAGTTCGCCCGCGAGAACCAAGTCTACCTCGGCAGCGCCTCGACCCCGGATTACGTTCTGCTCTGCACCCAGCCCGTGCGTTCGGTCGAGGATCTGAAGGGCAAGACCTTCCGCGCCGGGGCGTCGAACTTCGGCCGCTGGGCCGAACATTTCGGCGGAACCAAGGTGTCGATCCCCGGCAACGAGATCTACGAGGCGATGAGCCAGGGCGTGGTGGACTGCACCATGATCTCGGCCCCGGAACTGCTGAACCTGCAGCTGATCGACGTGACCAAGTACATCACGACCGGGGTTCCGGGCGGTGTCTTCGCCGGATCCGGCGCGGCCAACATCAACCGGGATACCTGGGCCGGGCTCTCGGGCGAGCAGCGCAGTTTCCTGCTGAAGGCCGCCGCGCGCAACGTGGCCGACGTGTCGATCCGCTACAACAACGCGGCCAAGGAAGCGCTGGAGGAATCCCGCAAGCGTGGCATCGAGGTGATCGAGCCGCCGCAGGCGCTGCTCGATGCCTCGGAAGCCTTTGTGAAGGACGACGTCAAGGTCGTGGCAAAGCAGTTCTCGGACACCTACGGGCTGAGTGATGTCGACGCCAAGATGGAGGTCATCGCGGGACTCGTCGACAAGTGGAAGGAGAAGGGCGCCGGGCTCGAGCAGAACACGGACGGACTGGCCGACCTGCTCTGGACCGAGGTGTTCTCGAAGGTCGACCCGGAAACCTACGGGCTGAACTGAGGACACTGCGCGCAGGTCTGCCCGGCTCGCTCCCCGGTCGGGCAGACCCCTTTCGCAAGGACATGACAATGCAGGCAATCGAAAAGGCGCTTGGTGGCGCGATCGGGGGCGCGACGCTGGTCAGCGCCGTCGCTCTCGTTCTCATGATGGTGCACATCACGGCGGACGTGGCGGCGAAGTTCTTCCTGTCCAGTCCCCTGCCGGGCACGATCGCGATCGTGTCGAACTACTACATGGTGGCGGTGGTCTTCCTTCCTCTGGCCTTCGCCGAGCGCGGCAGCAAGCATATCTCCGTCGAGATTCTGGTCGAGCGCCTTGCTCTGCCGGTTCAGCGGCGACTGAACTCGGGCGCCTCCCTCTATGCGGCTGTCATCTTCGGCCTGCTGACCTGGCGTGGGGTCGAAGAGGCGCTGCGCAAGACGCAGGTCAGCACCTTCATCATCGAGCAGGACGTGCGGATCGACACCTGGCCTGCTTTCTACCTGATGCCCATCGGCACCGGGCTGATCGTGGCGGCGCTGGTCTACAAGATCGCGCGCTACGGCATTCGGGGTGCCGAATTCCATGTCGACCGCGCGTTCTGAGGGTTGGCGATGACGGATGCACATATCGGATTCGCCGGGCTTGGCCTGCTGGTCCTGCTGATTGCCCTGAGATTCCCCATCGGGGTCTCGCTGATCGGGGTCTCCTTCGGGGGTATCTGGCTGCTGGTCGGCGAACGGGCGGCATGGGGAGCGCTTGGGGTGGTGCCCTGGGGGTTTGCCTCGACCTGGCAGCTGAGCTCGATCCCCATGTTCCTGCTGATGGGTTTCGTCTGCTACAACGGAGGGCTGACGACGGGACTGTTCCGGGCGGCCCGGGTCTGGCTGTCGCGGTTGCCCGGTGGGCTGGCGGTGGCCTCTATCTTCGGAGCCGCGGGGTTCGCGGCGGTGACGGGGTCGTCCATCGCCTGTGCGGCTGCGATGGGGCGGATCGCGGTGCCCGAGATGATGCGCCAGAAGTACGACGTGAGCCTCGCGACAGGCACCGTGGCGGCGGCGGGGACAGTCGGCGCGCTGATCCCGCCGTCGATCCTGATGATCCTCTACGGCATCATCGCGCAGGTGCCGGTGTCCTCGCTGTTCATGGGCGGGGTGGGCGCGGGGCTTTTGACCGTGCTAGGGTACGTCGGCGTGGTCGTGATCCGCGCCAAGCTCAACCCGGCGCTCGCACCGCGCGATGACGACAGGTTCAGCTGGCCGGACCGGCTGGGCGCCCTTGTCGAAACCTGGCCGGTTCTGCTGCTGATGCTGGGCGTGCTGGGCGGCCTGTTCATGGGCGCCTTCACCCCGACCGAGGCCGGGGCCGTCGGTTCGTTCCTTGCCGTGGTGATCGCGTTGCTCAAGCGCGGGCTGACCTGGCAGGGGTTCCGTGCGGCTGTCATCGACACGCTGATCAACTCGGCCGCGCTGTTCATCATTGCCATCGGCGCGTCGATGCTGACCCGGTTCATCGCCTATTCCGGCGCGGGTGACGTGCTGGCCGAGGCGATCTCGGGTGCTGGGCTGAGCTTTACCCTGCTCCTGATCGGGATTGCCTGTGTCTACCTGCTGCTCGGGATGTTCCTGGAGCCGATCGGGGCCATGCTGCTGACCCTGCCGATCCTGCTGCCGATCATCGACGAGGCCGGTTGGAACCTGATCTGGTTCGGCGTTCTGCTGGCGAAATTCCTCGAGATCGGCATGATCACACCGCCCATCGGGCTGAACGTCTTTGTCATCAAGGGGGTCGTCGGCGATCTTGCCTCGACGGGTACGATCTTTCGCGGGGTCATGTGGTTCCTCGTGGCGGACCTGCTGATCGTGACCGCGCTTGTCGTGGTGCCGGAGATCGTTCTGTGGCTGCCGAGCGTGGCAGGCTGAGGCAAGCGAAGGAGAAGACATGCTCGACCTTCTGAAACCGTTCCGCATCCTCGATGCCTCGACCATCGTGATGGGCCCGATGGCCGGACAGGTGCTTGGAGACCTCGGGGCCGAGGTCATCAAGCTGGAACCGCCGGCGGGAGATCTCGCGCGCTCCTCTGGCACGCGAGGGCCGGATGGAACGGGTGCGCTGTTTGCCAACAACAACCGGAACAAGCTGGGGGTGGTGGCAGACCTCAAGACGCCGGAGGGGCAGGAGATCCTCGGGGAGTTGCTCGATCACTCGGACGTGGTGCTGCACAACATGCGTCCCGCAGCGGCGCGGCGGGTCGGGCTTGACGCGGAAACGGTACGTCAGGGCAGGCCCCGGCTGATCCATTGCGCGGCCACCGGATATGGCAGCGACGGACCCTACGCCGGGCGGCCCGCCTATGACGACATCATCCAGGCCGCAGGGGGGCTCGCCGCCCTGCCGACACGCGTCGGGGCGGAACCGGCCTATGTGCCGACGATCGTCGCCGACAAGATCGGCGGGCTGCACATCCTCTATGCCATCCTTGCCGCGCTCCTTGCGCGGGAGCGGACGGGGCAGGGGCAGGCGATCGAAGTGCCCATGTTCGAATGCCTCGTCGCCTTTCTGATGAACGAGCACCTTGATGCCGCAAGCTTCGATCTCGGTGGGAGGCCGGGTTATGTCCGCCTGCTGAACCCAAGCCGCCGGCCCTATGCAACGGCAGACGGCTGGCTCTCGGTCATGCCCTACGATGAACGGCACTGGCGCGCGGTTCTCGACGCGATGGGAGAGACCGGCATTCCTTCCGAACCGTGGTTCGGTGACCCCGCACAACGCAATGCGCGGTCCGACAGGCTCTATCATCGGCTTGCGACCGGCCTGACGCAGAAGCCCACCGAAGCGTGGATCGCGATTTTCGAGGCAAAGGACATTCCCTATGCCCGCGTTGCGGGGATCGACGACCTGCTCAGCGATCCGCACCTTTCGGCGCAGAACTTCTTCGCGGCCTCCGATGACCTTCCCGGGCGGGTGCGGTCGGTTCCGCTGCCGGTCCGGTTCGAGGGCGTTCCGCAGGGCCGCGACCACGCGGCCCCCGGCCTTGGAAAGCACACGGCGGAGGTTTTACGTCGGTTGGGCGAAGAGGTTTCCCGGGTCGGGCCGCGGACAGCGGAGTAGAGCGGCGCCCTTGCGATCCCGATGTCAGCCGATCGGGCCGGGGTGGTGACAGGCGACCAGCGCGGCGCTGTTGTCCGGGCTCGCCAGCGGCGGGACTGCGCGCTTGCAGATCTCGGTCGCCCGGGGGCAGCGGGTGTGGAACCGGCAGCCGGGAGGCGGGTCGATTGGAGAGGGCAGGTCACCCTTGAGCACGATGCGCTTGCGCGCGCGTTCGACGCGGGGATCCGGACGGGGGATCGCGGACATCAGCGACTGGGTATAGGGATGCTGCGGGTTCGAGTAGAGCTGCGCCACCGGGGCCATCTCGACGATGCGGCCAAGGTACATGACAGCCACCCGGTCCGAGATGTGGCGGACCACGCCAAGGTCGTGCGCCACGAACAGATAGGCGCAGCCCAGGTTCTCCTGTAGCTCTTCCAGCAGGTTCAGCACGCCGGCCTGGATCGAGACATCGAGCGCCGAGACCGGTTCGTCGAGGACGATCAGCCTTGGATCGAGCGAGAGCGCGCGGGCGATGCCGATCCGCTGGCGCTGTCCGCCGGAGAGTTCGTGCGGATAGCGGGTCGCGGTATCGGCGGGCAGGCGGACCATGTCGATCAGCGAACTGATCTTGCGCTCCACCTCGGACTTCGGGAGGTCGGCAAGGCGCATCCCCTCGGCGAGAATCTGGCTGATGGTCATGCGCGGGTGAAGCGAGGCCATCGGATCCTGAAACACGATCTGCATCTCGCGGCGCAACTGGCGCAACTGTTCATCGGTCGCGGCGGTCACGTCCTTGCCAGCCAGCAGGACCTGACCGGAGGTCGGTTCGATCAGCCGCAGGATGCTGCGTCCGAGCGTGGACTTGCCGCAGCCGGATTCACCGACGAGGCCGAAGGTTTCACCCGGGGCGATGTCGAAAGAAATGCCCGAGACGGCCTGCACCCGCCCGACCTCGCGACCGAGGAGACCGCCGCGGAGCGGGAAATCCTTGGTCAGGTCGCGGACCGAGAGAACGGGGGCGGTTGTCTGTCCTTGTGTCACGCGGGCGTCCCGTCGAGGAAGGCGGCGACCAGCGCGGCCTGCGGATCCATCATCGCGCGGCCCGGAACGATGGTGCAGCCGCGAGCCCGCGCCGCGGCGAGCAGTGGCGTTTCGGCCGGGGTCATCACCACCTCGGCCACGATGGCGCCAGTTGCGATGTCGGCAAGGTCGAAAGGCATCGGATCCGTTTCCTTCATGCCGAGAGAGGTTGCGTTGACCAGCAGGTCGGCGGGCGCACCGAGGGCGGTTTCGAGGGTGCACCCGGGGGCGACGCCGCTTGCCCGGATATCGGCAAGCAGGGCCTCGGCCTTGGTCTTGTCCCGGTTGCGGATGGTCAGGCGGTGGGCCCCCGCAGCGGCGAGCGCGAAGGCGATGGGCCGCGCCACGCCACCGGCCCCGGCGATTTGAACACTGCGCCCGACCGGGTCGATGCCGTGGTCCGTTAGACCGGCAAGGAAACCTGCGCCGTCGATGTTGTGACCGGTGAGGGATCCGTCCGGGTTGCGGCGGATGAAATTCACTGCCCCGGCAAGCCGCGCTGCCTCGGTCACGTGATCGACCAGCGAGAGCGCCGCGATCTTGTGCGGGATGGTAATGCCGGTGCCCGCCACGTTGGGCGCCTTGCGGAGGCTGTCGAGCATGTGCGGCAGGTCCGGGGCGAGCACGTGCAGCGGTACGGTGACAAGGTCGCGTCCGGCCTCTTGCCATGCGGCATTCAGCACGGCGGTGCCGACGACGTGGCCGATGGGATCCCCCATGATGAACATGACCCGCGTGCGGCCGGTGATCTGCGGCGGTGCGAACTGCTTCATGACCCGACGACCCGGAGCGAGGGACCAAGCGGGAAGTGGCAGGCACAGGATGTGCGGCCGTGTACCGCGAAGGGCGGATCCTCGCGCAGGCAAACTGCCTCGGCCCGCTCGCAGCGCGGGTTGAAGGAGCAGCCTTGGGGGCGCGTGAAGATCGACGGAGGCGTGCCCGGGATCTGTCGCAGCGCGCCGGTTCCTTCCAGTGTCGGAACGGCCCCGATCAGCCCCGCGGTGTAGGGATGGGCGGTGTCGTAGAACACCGGGTCAGTCGGTCCGCGTTCGACTACCTTGCCGCCGTACATCACCGCAATCTCGTCGGCGATGCCCGCCACGACGCCAAGGTCGTGGGTGATCATCACGAGGCCGATGCCCAGTTCCTTGCGCAGGTCGGCCAGCAGGTCGAGAATCTGGGCCTGCACGGTCACGTCAAGCGCGGTAGTCGGTTCGTCGGCGATGATCAGCTCGGGCCGGTTGGCCAGCGCCATCGCGATCATCGCGCGCTGTCGCATGCCGCCCGAGAACTCGTGCGGATACTGCCTGACCCGGCGCGCGGGTTGCGGGATGGAGACCATCTCGAACAGCCGTTCGGCCTCTTTCAGCGCCTCCCGGCGCGAGACGGACCGGTCGTGCAGCCGGATCGCCTCGGCGATCTGGGAGCCGATGGTCAGCACCGGATTGAAGGCCGAAAGCGGGTCTTGAAAAATGCAGCCGATGTTCTTGCCGCGGATCTGCCGGATGCGCGAGGGGGCCATGCCGATCAACTCTTCACCGTTGAACCGTGCACTGCCGGAGATGCGGGCGCCACGGGGCAGGAGCTGGAGGAAGGCCATCATCGCGATGGACTTGCCCGAGCCGCTTTCGCCCACGACACCAAGAACGCCGCCACGTTCCAGTGAGAGATCGACGCCGCGCAGGGCCTCGGACCATGTGCCGTCGGGTCCCCGGAACGAGATGCGTAGATCGCGGATATCGAGGAGCGGTTCGCTCATCCGGCCCTCCTGTCAAAGGCATCGCGGAGACCGTCGCCGAGGAAGGAGGTGGCAAGGACGACCGAGAGGATCGCCATGCCCGGGCCGAAAGCGATCCACCAGTTGTAGAAGCGGGTCGCGCCCTCGGAGATCATGCTGCCCCATTCCGGGCTGGGCGGCGTGGCGCCAAGGCCGATGAAGCTCAGCGAGGCGGCAAGCAGGACGACCTGCCCGAAGTCCATGGTCGCGTTGATCAGGGTCGGCGTCCAGCAGAGCGGCAGCACATGAACCACCAGCACCCGGACGCGGCCCGCGCCACCGGCGACAGCGGCCTCGACATGCTCGCGCTCGCGGACCTCCAGCACCTGCGCGCGCATCAGGCGGGCGTAAATCGGCCACCAGACGATGACCATGGCAATCGAGGCATTGGCGAGGCCGGGCCCCAGCATGGCGGCGACCGCCATGGCCAGCAGGATGGGCGGGAAGGAAACGGTGACGTCGACAAGGCGCATGATCACCGCGTCCCACCAGCCGCCGAAGAAACCTGCAACGGCACCAAGGGCCGAGCCGATGGCGACGGCGAAGGCCACGACGACGATAGCGATCGGGATCGACCAGACCGAACCGTGCAGGGTGCGCGAGAACACATCGCGCCCGAGCGCATCGGTGCCGAGCCAGTGGTCGCCCGAGGGCGGTTGCAGACGGCGGCCCACCATGGCGAGGGGGTCGGCCACCGGCCAGAAGTGGATGGTGAGAACGGTCACGATCCAGAACAGCAGGATCGCGGCGCCGACCTTGGCGGTCGGGGGCAGGCGACGGACCAAGCGGCGCAGGCCGACGAAACGGGTGCGGCTGGCGGCGGTGCCAAGGGCGTTGGAGAGTTCGGCCATCAGTGCACCTTGATCCGTGGGTTGGCCCAGGCGTAAGCGATGTCGGTCAGCAGGTTGGCCAGCAGGAATGCGACAGAGCCGACGATGGTGACGCCGCCGATGGCGGGATAATCGAGCGACGCTGCAGCCCGCACCGCGTAGGAGCCGATGCCCGGCCAGGAAAAGATCGCTTCGGTCAGCACTGCTCCGGTGATCAGGTAGGCAAAGGTAAAGCCAAGGATGGTCAGCAGCGGGATCATCGCGTTTGGCAGTGCGTGGCCGATCAGCACTACCCGCTCCGGCGCGCCCTTGGCGCGGGCGGTGCGGGCATAGTCCTGTCCCAGCCCTTCGATCAGCGAGGAGCGCACGAGGCGGGTGATGATGCCCGTCACGGCCCAGCCCAGCACGAAGGCGGGCAGCGCGAGATGCGCCAGAGCCTGCCAGAATAGCGAGATGTCCCCGGCGATGAGCGCGTCGATGGTGTAGAGCCCGGTATGGGTCGGCGGCGGTTGGACCCGTGGCGGCAGGCGCCCGGTGCCGGGCACAAGCGCGATGCGCACCGACAGCAGGTAGAGCAGGATCAAGCCGGACCAGAAGATGGGGAGGGAGGATCCGATCAGCGCGAAGATGCGCGCGAGACTGTCGAAGGCGGAACCGCGAAACCGGGCCGAGAGCAGGCCAAGGCAGAGCCCCAACGCAGTACCGATGATCATGGCGGCGATGACGAGTTCCAGCGTGGCCGGGAGCCGTTCGGCGATGTCGGTGGCGACGGGGCGGCGTGTCGAGAACGAGGTGCCAAGATCGCCCTGGATGAGGTTGCCGAGGTAGCGAACGTAGCGGACGGGCAGCGGCTTATCGAGACCCCACTCGGCCTTGACCGCCTCTACGATCTCGGGGTTCGACATCATCCGTTCGGGGACAAGGGCGGCCAGCGGGTCGCCCTTGGTCATTTGCGAGAGCAGGAACGAGACGCTCGCCACGCCCAACAGCAGAAAGGGAATAGAGATCAGCCGTCTGACGATATAGGCGAGCATCTGTTACTTATTTCCGCGAGATTTCGGCCAGCGGCAGGTTGCAGCAGGCAGAGTATCGCACGCCCTCGATATCGTTGCGATAGGCGAGAACGAGGTTCGGCGACACCAGAGGAAGGATGATCGCGTCGTCCATCATGGCCTGGCCGATCTCGGTATAGGCTTCCTCCGAGGCTGCGCCGGACGAGGCCAGTGCCTTGGCGTAGAGGTCGGCCTCTGCCGGGTTCACCACCAGCTCGCCCTTCCCGAGGCTGGCGCGGTTGGTCCAGGGGAAGCCGTCGATCATGCCGAAGTAGGCGACGTACTGGCCCGAACCGTAGTAGTCGGGGGCATAGTAGATCGCGGTCACCGGCCATTCGCCTGCGCCGAGTTCGTCGCGCCAGACGGCCCAAGTCAGCGGTTTCAGCTCCAGCTCGACCCCAACGGCGGCAAAGTCCTGCTGGACCTTCTGCATCATGATGTTGAAGTCGACCCCGTAGACGTTGTCGTTCGGGTAGCCCGCGACCAGCTTGAGGTCGGATTGGCCGGCATCGGCCAGCATCTGCTTGGCCTTCTCGATGTCCTGCGCGCGCGGAGTCAGGCCGGCAGTTCCGGGAAAGCCGTTCGGGATCGGCGCGGCCTGCTTGGCGCCGTTGCCGCCGACGGTGAAGTCGAGCATGCCATCATAGTCGATTGCCAGCGCGAGGGCCTGGCGGACCTCCGGCGTCAGCACGTCGGCCATGTCCTTCGCACCGGGGATGAAGCCGATGTAGAGGAAGTTGTAGGAGGGCACGACCTCGGTTGTCACATCGCCCGAGCGGATCGACTGGGCGGTGTCCGGGTCGATCTGCATGGCGATATCGACCTGACCGGTTTCCAGCGCCTGCGCCTGGCTCACGGCGTCCTGGATCTGGGTCACGACCACCTCGGAAAAGGCCGGTTCGGTGCCCCAGTAGGAATCGTTACGGGCAAGGCGCAGCTCGGCTTCGGGCGAGTAGCTGGCGAGCATGAAGGGACCGGATCCTGCCGAGTTCGCGAGGAACCAGGGCTCGGACTTGTCCGCCTCGGCTGCAGTGTCGCCCGCGATGGCGCCGTTGGCCTCGGCCACCTCGGCGTTGATGATGCCGGTATAGGGTGCGGACACCTTGTTGAGGAATTCCGAGTTCGGCGCATCCACGGTGAACTTGACCGTCTTGGCGTCGACCGCCTCGGCCGAGGTCAGGCCGTCCATCAGGAACGACGGCGAGGCCTTGAGGTTCTTGAGGCGTTCGAAGGTCCAGACCACGTCGGACGCCTCGACCGGAGAGCCGTCGGCAAAGGTCGCGTCCTTGAGGTGGAAGGTGAACTCGGTGAAGTTCTCGTTCACGTCCCAGCTCTCTGCGAGGTTGGGCTTGAGCGTCTTGTTGTCGGCGTCGAGTGTGACCAGCGTCTCGTAAACCGCCGTCAGGTAGAACTGGCAGGTGTCACAGAAGGCGCGGGCCGGGTCGAGCGAGTTGACGTCCATCGACCGCGCGATGACCAAGGTGTCGCTGTTTTGCGCGGCAACGGGGGCCGCGTTGAACGCGGCTCCCGCCAGTAACAGGGCGGTCAGCCCCTTCTTCAATCTGAAATGTTTCATTTTTTGCTTCCCTGTTGGCGTAGTTTGCGAGGTTCAGGCATCCATCAGCGCCACCAGCACAGGCGACGGTTTCAGGCTGTCACGGCTTCGCTTGAGATCTTCAAAGGCCTCGCCGGTGGCCTCGAAGGTATCCGCGAGGTCCTTCTGGGTCATCGCGGCGTTCATGAACATGTTGTGGTAGGGAGAGAGGTAGACGCCCCGCTTCATCGCGGCGCGGCAGAAGCCGTAGCCGAGGCGGAAGTCGGGATCGTCCTGAAACAGGACCATGGGCAGCGTCACCGGTCCGGTCTGGCGCAGACCAAAGCCAAAGGACTCGGCCTGCTCGTCCAGTCCGGCGCGGAACTGTTCGCCGATCTTGGTGATGTGTTCGAGGTAGTCGGTTTCGCGAACCAGCCGCAGCGTCTCGATTGCCGCGGCCATCGGCACCGCCGAGAACCAGTAAGAGCCGGTCACGAAGATTTTCTGTGCCGCAGCGCGGGCCCGGTCATTGCCCATCAGCGCCGAGATCGGCTGGCCGTTGCCCAGCACCTTGCCCCAGCACGAAAGGTCGGGGCGCACGCCGACGGTTTCCCACGAGCAGTCGCGCGACAGGCGGAACCCGGCGCGGACGTCGTCAACCACCAGCAGCGCATCGTGTTCGTCCGCCAGTCTGCGCGCGGTGCGGGCATACTCGGCGTCAGGCATCGACTGGTCGGTGAAGGTGTCATGGCGGAAGGGCGCGGCAAAGATGCCGGCAAGATCGTCGCCCGCCTCTTTCACCGCGTCGGTGAGCGCCTGTGGGTCGTTGTAGTCGAAGTAGATGAAATGCGCGCGGTCCTCGGCCACCACCCCGCCCGGGCGCGGCGTGTTCCACGGCATCGAGCCGTGGTAGGCGTTCCTGGCCAGCAGCACCTTGCGCTTGCCCCGGTAGGCGCGTGCGATCATCAGCGCCATCATCGTGGCATCGGCCCCGTTCTTGCAGAACATGGCCCAGTCCGCGTGGCTGACCATGCCGACCATCGCTTCGGCCAGATCGACGATCAGCGGCGAAGGACCGGTCGAGGTGTCGATGCGGGTTTGCTGCTCGCTCACCACGCGGGCGATGTCGGGATGCCCGTAGCCCAGCAGGTTAGGGCCATAGCCGCACATGTAGTCGATGTATTCGTTGCCGTCGGCGTCGGTCAGGCGGGTCCCCTCGGCGCGGGTGAAGAACTGGGGAAAGTCCTCGGGCATCATGACGGTGGACTGGTGTCCGTACATGCCGCCGGGAATGACTTCGGCCGCACGTTCACGCAGGGCGCGATCCTTGGTGTTGTCCCACATCTAACCTTTGACCCCGTGCTGTCTGATAGCTTTGGATTCGAGGTTATTGACGGAAAATTCAGCTGACAACTGATATTGATCCTCAGTAGCTTGCCGGTTCCGCCTGCCTTCCGAAACTGCCATCATACTGGGCATTTGGCATTTTTCTTTATTGTTTCAGGGTTTAAGTCTTTGGCGTCTGACTTCACATGGAACAGGGATTCCGGGCATCCCTGTCAGAGAAGGTGATAGAAAATTTCGTTAACTCAGTCGGTCGCGTCAGGGTTCGGCAACAGCACCTCGGGGAGGTAGTTGCGCAGGTAGGACACCGAGGCGCGCCAGGCTTCCTGAAGGTAGTGGTCGGTGATGCGGCCGTGTTCGGCGTAGGAGATCGTCCAGACCCCGTCCATCACCCCGATGGACACGGCCAGCCAGTCCTCCAGCTGGTCGAGTCCGGTGCACACATAGCGCGTGCGGAACTCTTCGGCGCGGGACTTGGCGAGGGATGAGTTGCCCCTCAGATCGAGGGTGCGGACCTCGGCGCTGACGCCCGCGCCCATGAACAGTCGCAGCGCGGCGGGGTGGGCGTTGAGGTAGTCGCGCCCCCTCGACTGGCGGGTCAGCAGCAGTGTCTGCCAGCGGTCCGGCGGCGGCGCGATCCGACTTCGCGAAATCGCCGCAAGGTCCTGGTGAAACCGGCGGGCCAGTTCCACGTAGATCGCATTCCGGTTCGGGAAGAAGTGGTAGACCGAGGGGAGCGGCACCCCGGCGCGTTCCGCGATGGACGCCAGGGTGACCTCGGTATCGGCATGTTCGGCCAGCAGCTGCTCGGTCACGTCCAGAAGGTGCGAGAACCGTTCCTTGCCGCGGGTCCGCTGGGGGCGGCGCGCGTTGGAAAGATGGGCCGCTGTCGATTTCATGCGCTGCCTCCCGGCCGGTTTGCCACCTAGATGCCCTTCAGGAAGGCGCGGACGACCTCTTCAACCCCCGGCGCATCCAGCTTGTAGGCGTTGTAGAGTGCGGCCGGCGGGCCGACCTCGACAAAGCGGTCGGGTACGCCGTGTTTTTTGAACGGAAGGCGGGGCAGATCGACCAGCACATCGGCGACGGCGCTGCCAAGGCCGCCGGTCATGTTGTGCTCTTCCACCGTCATGATCGCCCTGGTCTCGCGCGCAGCCGCCTCGACCTCGGCGCGGTCCAGCGGGCTAATGGTGTGCATGTCCACCACGCGGACAGAGATGCCGTCCTGCGCCATCGCATCTGCGGCGTCGAGCGTCGCGCGGACCTGGCTGCCGGTCGCGATCAGGGTGATGTCGCTCCCCTCGCGCAGGCGGATCGCCTTGCCGATCTCCAGGTCGGGGACCTCGTCATAGACCACCGGGTCGCGACCGCGGCCCAGGCGAATGTACATCGCGCCGGGATGATCCGCCGACTTGCGCAGGATCGCGCGCAGGTGGTTGGCGTCAGTCGCGCAGATCACCGTCAGGTCGGCGACACAGCGCAGCATCCCAAGGTCTTCGAGGGCATGGTGGGATGAGCCGTAGAAGCCCATCGACATGCCCGAGTGGGTGCCGATGACGCGCACGGGCATCCGGGGATAGGCGCAGTCGGTGCGGATCTGCTCGGCGCCGAGGATGGCGGCAAAGCTCGCAAAGGTGGCCACGTAGGGCACCATTCCGCAGGCGGCCATGCCTGCGGCGGCCGTGATCATGTTCTTTTCGGCGATGCCGAAGTCGAAGAACCGTTTAGGGTGCACGGCCTTGAAGTCGTTGGTGCGGTTGGCCGAGGCGAGATCGGCGGTGGCGACGACGATGCGGTCGTCGGACTTTGCCATCTCGGCCAGTTCCTCGCCCAGGACAAAGGCGGGCATGCCCTGTTTCGGCGTGCCACGGACCGAACGCGCGTCCTTGAAGGTGGTCTTGCCCTCGGTGGTGCCGCGAAAGATCTCTGCTTCGTTCTGCATCTCGGTGGTCATTCTGCGGGCTCCGGTTCGTAGGGTTGCAGGCCGGCGTCAAGCTCGGCCATGACATCGTCGTAGTCGTCGCCGACGAGGTTGCCGACGTGCCAGTCGAGCGACATCTCCATCCGCTTCACGCCACGCCCCTTGATGGTGTCGAAGATGATCGCCTGCGGTTTCCCGGTGGTGCCGTCCTTGAGGTTGCCGAAGGCTGTCATCACCGTCGCAAGATCATGTCCGTCGACGCGCTGAACATCCCAGCCGAAGCTGGCGAAACGGTCGTGAACCGGCTCGATCGCCATGACCTCCTCGGTATGGCCGTCGATCGAGAGGCCGTTCCGGTCGAGCAGGATCACCAGATGGCCCAGCTGGAAGTGGTTGGCGGCACTCATCGCCTCCCAGATCTGGCCCTCGGAAATTTCGCCGTCGCCGAGCATCACGTAGGTCTTGTAGTCGAGGCCCCTGACGCGACCGGCCAGCGCCATGCCGACCCCGACGGAGAGCCCGTGCCCGAGGGAGCCCGAGGAAAAGTCCAGCCCGCGCACCTTCTTCATGTCGGGGTGGTCGCCGTACTTCGAGCCGAGGCGCGTGTAGGTGTCGAGTTCGGAAGGATCGAAGTAGCCGAGATCGGCCAGCACCGGATAGAGCCCGATGGCGGCGTGGCCCTTGGACATGACGAAGCGGTCGCGGTTCTCCCAGTCGGGCCGTGACGGCTCGATGCGCATCTGGGCGTAGTAGAGCGCCGACAGGATCTCGGCGCAGGAGAAGGTCGAGGAATAGTGGCCTGCGCCCGCGATCTTGGTCAGCCGGACGGTTTCGGTCCGGATGAACTTTGCGCGGTCCTCCAGCACCGCGATGTTGACGTTTGAACGGTCGGACATGGGACTCTCGCTGTTGGACGGGTTGGCTATTTGATATATCTGAAAATGCAGTCACGCAACCATTTCGACCGATTTAGCCAAATTATCTGTGGCTATCCCCCGTGTGTGGCGATATTCTTATAATTATGATATATCCGGATGCTGGAAATTGGCTCAAGCTCCCGCGATTGACAGCCGTGCGCGGGTGGCAGAGCCTGAGAGGGCAGAAGCTGGAAAAGGAAGCGATGTGAGCGATTTGCCGACCGGGGATGCCGCCGAGACCGAGGAGTCCGTTCCTCTCTCGGAGATCGTTTATGCAAAGCTTCGCAGGTCGCTGATGAAGGCGGAGCTGAAGCCGCATGAACGGCTCAAGGTCCGCGATCTGGCGCAGCAGATGGGCACCTCGGAGACCCCGGTGCGCGAAGCCCTGTTTCAACTGGCGCACGAGGGCGCCATCGAGATTCGGCCCCGATATTACATTCGGGTGCGCCGCCTGACCCAGAAGGAATACACCGAGATCCGCGACATCCGCATGAGTCTCGAACCGATGGCCGCAGAGCGCGCGTTGCCGCATATCGACGACGCGGTGATCGCCGAGTTGGAGCAGGCCCACGAGGCGCTGGTGCGCGCGGAGGCCTCGGGTGACTGGCAGACCGCCCTGCAGGCGAACTTCGATTTTCACTTCGGGCTCTATTCCCGGTCGGGGATGCCGACGCTGACCGAGGTGCTGGAGGGGCTGTGGATTCGCATCGGGCCGATCCTGAGCGAGCTCTACCCCGATGCGCACCCGACCTACGCGGGCCAGCATCAGCACCTGAAAGTGCTGGAGGCGCTGCGCGCGCGCGATTCCTACTCGCTGCGCGAGGCGATCCGGATGGATCTGATCGAGGGCGGCCGCAACCTGCGCCATCACCTCGCGCGCTACGAGGAAGAGCAGGCAGCGCAAAAGGGACGGCGCAGGAAATGATCATCGTTACAGGTGGAACCCACGGGATCGGGCGCGCGACGGCCGAAATTCTCTGCCGCTCCGGCGCGCAGGTGCTGATCGCCGGACGCGACGCGGAGGCTGGAGAGGCGGCCGAGCGGGAGATTGAAGGGCTGAGCTATTTCCAGGCCGACATCGGCGTGGACGCCGATTGCCGGGCTATTGTCGACCGGGCGCTGGAACTGGGGCAGGGCAAGCTGCGCGGGCTGGTGAACAACGCCGGTCTGGGCAAACGCCATGTCTTTGGCGAGACCACCGTGGCCGATTGGGACGAGATGATGCGGATCAATGCCCGCAGCGTCTACCTGATGACGCGCCTGTCGCTGGAGGGTCTCGTGGCGGGCGCCGGGTCGGTGGTGAACATCGCCTCGGTGGCTGGGCGGGCGGGCGAGGAGAACCTTGCGCTCTATACCGCATCCAAGGCGGCGATCATCGGGATGACCCAGTCGCTGGCGCTGGAACTGGGCGACAGGGTGCGTTTCAACGCGGTCTGTCCCGGCCAGATCGGGACCCGGATGATGGGCTCTGTCCTGTCGGATGACACCCGCCGACGCACGCTCGAACTGCGCATTCCCGCTGGACGTATCGCCCGGCCGGAGGAGTTGGGCGAGGTGATTGCCTGGCTGCTCTCTGATGCATCTAGCTATGTGAACGGCGCGGTGATCCCGGTTGACGGGGGCGAGACCGCGGGCCTCAGGAACCCGCGGACGCTCGACTAACCTGCGGCCACTGCGGGCTTGCCGTAACCATAGCTTTTGTAGGCCTCGTGCACCGTCGCCATGTCTTCGGCGCTCAGAAGCACCGGCGTGCCGATGGACCGCGAGAGCTGGTACTGATGAGCCAGCACCTCCAGCTTTTCGGTCTTGCCAAAGGCCGCCGCGAGGCTGCCGCCAATTGCAATCATCCCGTGGTTGGCCATGAGGCAGGCGGTGTATCTGGTTCCCATCGTGTCCGCGACCGCGTCGGCCAGCGCCTGCGTCCCGAAGGGCGCGTAGGGCGCGCAGGGCACGTCGTTGCCGCCAAAGCTCGCCACCATGTAGTGAAAGGACGGGATCGGCTCGCGCAGGCAGGAAATGGCGACGCAGTAGGTCGGATGCGCATGGACGATCGCCTGCGCCTCGGGCCGCGACTGGTAGAGCGCGGAATGCAGGGCCCACTCGCTCGACGGTTTCAGCGGGCCGGTGAAGGAGCCGTCAAAGGCCACTTCGGCGATGTGGCCGGGCTCCATGATGTCCGGGTCGACACCGGAGGGGGTGATGAGCATTCCCGATCCGAACCGCATGCTGATGTTGCCCGCGGTCGCGTTCGAGAGCTTGCGGGTCACGCAGAGGCGGCTGTGATCGGCCAGCGCCTGCCGGATCTCGTCTTCGGTCATCGTTGTGTCTTTCGTCATGGGGTCATCTCGTCGAGGGCGCGCAGCAGGACATCAGGGGCGCCGAGCTTGCCGGATTTCAGGAAGAACGAGACCGGGTCGCCGCCTTCTGCCACGCAGAAGCCGCCGCCGAGCGGTCCGCGCGCAAAGGGCCGAACGCGCTCGATCCCCAGCGCGCCGACGATGGCGCCCGACGTCTCGCCGCCGGACACGATGAACCGGCGCACACCAAGGTCGCGCAAGCGCGCGGCGATGCCCGAGAGCAGGCGTTCGGCATGGCGTGCGGCGCCCATCTGGCCCAGCTTCACCTGCGCCGCCTTCACCCCGGCCTCTTTCGCGAGGGTGGTGATCGCAAAGGGGCGCAGGCCGATGTGATCTGCTGCCCAAGCGGTGGCGCGGTCGATCAGCTCCTCTGCGGAAACATCGGCGGTCAGGTCGATGTAATGCACCGGGTATTGCGCCTCGAACAGGGCGGTCTGCTGCTCGGCCACCGGGCCGACGCTGCCGATCAGAACGGCGGCAGGGCCGCCCGCGTGTCGCGGCGGTTTTGCTGTTCCGGTGCGCGCATGGGCGCGGTCCAGCCCGACCGAAATGCAGAGCGGATCGCTGGCCACGATGGCGCGGCTCCCCCGCGCAAGGGCGGTGCTGATCTCAATGTCATGATCGTCGGCGCAGTCGAGCAGGACGTGGCGGTGCCCCTCGCCGATCTGCTCGGCGAGCGCGGCAAAGGCGGCGTCCTCGCCGCGGAACATGTCCAGATGGCTTACGTGTCCCAGTGGTGTGCGGGTCTGGTGCGACAGGAACCGCACGAGGTTGGGGTCGGGCATCGGCGTGACCGGGTCGAACCGTTTGACGCTCTCGTTCACCAGCACCGACTGGTAGAACAGGTGGCCCTGGTTCACGGTGCAGCGGAACTCGGGAAAGCCGGCGCTGAGCAGCAGCGGCACCTGGTCGTAGCGGTCGGACAGCATGTCTGCGGCAAGGCCGATGTTGCCTTCTTCGGTCGAGTCGAAGCTGGCACAGGCCTTGTAGGCGATGGTGCCGCAGCCAAGCGCATCCAGCGCGTCGAGTGCGCGGGTCAGTTCGGTCCGGGCCTCCTCGACCGGGATCAGGCGCGTTCGGCTTGCGATCACCACGATGGGTGCGGTGATCGGGGCCGCAGCCGCTGCGGCCTCGGGGCTGAAGAAGACCGGGCATTCCAGCCCGGCTTCCTCGAAGTAGCTGGCGATCAACAGACCGCCCGTGAAGTCGTCGGAGATCACGCCATAGGCGGGAGACATGTTCTTTCCTCCTCCGGGCGGGTCAGTCGGCGGCGCCGCTGAAACGCTCCAGCGCGTTGCGCGTGATCGTCTCGGTGAACGGGTCGCGCCGGGTCAGCCCCATGATCCACTCGCAGGAGCCGGCGGTAAAGACCTCTCCCTTGCCGCGGTTCATGCTCACCACCATGCCCGAGCCGTACTGGTAGTTGCGCCGGGCGACCGGGTAGTCCTCTGCCGCCAGCTCGGCCAGCCCGACAAGGTCGGAATCGCGCACGTAATAGCGATAACCCGGCCCCTCGTGCTCGTATTCGAACAGGACCGCGGGGCTCATGGCGAGAATCTCGATGCCCTCGGGCACGCCCGGGTCAGCCACCGGGTAGGGCAGGCCGCGTTCGAAGGTGTAGTTCAGCCCGTCGACCTCGTAGCCGAAGATCCCTGCCTCGGCGCCGAAGACATCGGCATAACGCAGATCGGTGCCCTCGAATGCCCAGTGTTCGGGCCGGTAGACGGTGAACCCCCGCGACCCGCGCGGGGCGAAGCCGCCCCAGCTGCCGTACATGCCGTGGCAGCCGTTCACCCCCACGGTGGACGCGCCGGGCCACGACACGCCGCCGCTCTCCCAAGAGGCGGTCAGCAGGTGCTTTTTCTCGGGATCGTCGCGGACCGGGTCCATCTTCGGCGCTTTGGTCTTCCAGCAGACCTGCCGCGCGCCGTCCTCCTCCAGCCGGATCTGCCAGAGAAAATTGCCGCCGAAGCGCGAGAAATGCCCGCCCTTCTCGACCCACTCCTCGACCGTCTTGCGCATGTCCCACGACCAGTATTCGTCGTGGCCGACGGTGACGAGGCAGGAGTAGTTGTCGAGGATCTCGGGCCGGTAGTGCAGATCGGTCTGGGTGATGATGTCGAAACCGAAGCCCTCCTTCTCGGCCCAGACCGCGAAGTGGCGGTCAAACTGGGCCCAGCCGGCGGCGGCGTAGTACTGGCCCCAGCCGTGCGAGTAGCCCCATTCCTTGGAAGGATAGCCGGGCAGGTCGTTCATCTCGGGCATGCGGTTCTGCGCAATCCGCGAGGCGCCGTTGGGGAGCCACAACATGCCGCGGGTCCAGGGGCGGTGCAGGCTGAGATGCGGAGAACCCTCGTTCTTGTTGGGTCCGAAGGTGCCGAAATAGTGGTTGGCGCCGCCCCAGTCGTTGTAGGCGGTCCAGGTTCCGGTCGCGAGCATGAAGAGAATTTTGCCCTGCTGGGTCTCGGGCGTCGGGCGCACTACGAAGAAGTGGTGCTGGACGAACCGCTCGCCGTCCTTGCGCATGCAGGTCGAGACGACGCGGTAAAAGCCCGGGCGCTGGCCTTCGGGAATGGTCCACGAATGGACCACCGGCCAGTCGCAACCGTCGGAGTAGGCGGTTTCAGAGGTCTTGGTGAAAGCGCCGGGGATATCGAAAGCCTCGTAGGCCATCTCGGGCTGGTGGCCGTCGCGGTAGATCTGGAGCGTCCAGGTGTCCGCGTTGCAGGAGCCGTGGAATTCGACCGTTTCGCCGGGATCATAGGACATGCGCGGGGTGTAGACATAGACCTCTGCCAGGGCCGGATCCTGGCGGGGGAACTGGAAACGGTAGTCCGACAGGAAGTGCTCGTCAGCATAGCCCTTGCGCACCGACCACGGCTTGATCGCGTGCGGACCGGTCTCGGGAAAGCGGAACTTGGAGCGTGTCATGCGCGGCCCTTTCTGGGAGTGCCAGGGAGGTTAGAGCGGGTTCGGGTGAGGGGCGTCAATGCGGCGGTCATGCGGGTGTGGCCCCTGCCAGTGCGGCAAAGGCGGCGTCGATGGCCTCCAGTGCCTCGTCGATCACCGCGTCGGTATGGGCGAGGTTCAGGAACATGTTGTGCTTGTTGTGCAGGTAGACCCCGCGCGCGAGGGCCTGTTGGCAGAAGGCTTTGCCCAGCTTCGCCTCAGGGTCCCCAGCGAACTGCATCAGTGGCATGACCGGAGGGCCGGAGAGCGTGACCTCGTAACCATGACGCGCGGCGCCGCCGATAAGGCCTTCGGCGAAACGGGTCCCGGCGGCGTGCAATAGTGCGGGGCCATCCTCGCGCTCGAGCACGTCCAGCGTGGCGACCGCGGCGGCCATTGCCGCGCCTGCGTACCAGAAGGACCCGGTCACGAAGACCTCCTCGCCTGCGCCACGGAAGCGGTCGCTGCCGGTCACGGCGGCGAGGGGGTAACCGTTGGCGATGGCCTTGGAGTAGCCCGAGAGGTCAGGGCTGACACCAAGGTCGGCCCAGCTGCCGCCGAGGTTCAGGCGGAACCCGGCGCGAACGTCGTCTAGGACCAGGGCGGCGTCCAGCCGGTCGCAATGGGCGCGGGCAGCCCTCGCGAATTCGGGGGTCGGGAGTTCCTGCCGGATGCCGAGATCATGGCGGAAGGCCGAGACCACGATGGCGGCGAGATCGTCGCCCGCCTCCTGCACCGCTGCATCGAGCGAGGCGACATCGTTGTAGGTGAAGTGGAGCAGGTGGGCGCGGTCCTCGGCTGTGACCCCGACCAGCGAGGGGGAGCACCAGGGCACCGCGCCGTGGTAGGCGCCGCGCGCAACGAGGATCTTGCGCCGCCCGGTTCCGGCGCGGGCGAGCGTGACGCATGTCGTCATCGCGTCGGACCCGTTCTTCTGGAACAGCGCCCAATCGGCGTGGGGCTGAAGGGCGACAAGCTTCTCCGCGAGGCGCACGGCGTGTTCGGTCGGCCCGTTGAGGCACTCGCCGGCATCAAGCTGTGCGCGTGCGGCCTGTTCCACCTCGGGATGGCGGTGGCCAAGGATGATCGGCCCCCAACTGCACATGAAGTCGATGTAGGTCCGGCCATTCACGTCGCGGACCCGCGCGCCTTCGCCGCCTTCAAAGAACTGCGGATAGCCCGCGGGCACGGCGGCGGCCCTCATGTGCCCCCACATGCCGCCCGGGATCACCTGCTGCGCGCGTTCGCGCAGGCGGGCGTCGTTGGATTTCGGGTCGTTCGGGGGGGCGGTGATCATGCTGGGCTCCGTCTCTCGCGTGGTGCTCGGGCAGGCCGCCACCAGGCTGTAAGTTTGATATAACAGAAATCAAGAATATCGGGCGGACGTCAAGATGGCTTGTCTCTCTGTCTATATCTTTTTCAGACACTCAGCACGTTGTCTTGGTCTGCTGCTCGCTTGGGCGCGCTCTTCTTTTCTCATGTTTAGCTATATCATATAGGAAGTATGTGCATGGTCGTTGCGCTGTTGGGGTGATCCCTCTTGCGCGACAATTCAGCAATTCCGTGAAAATTCTGGCAAGATACCTGATAAGGATTGATTATCTTGGTATATCAGATAGCGTCAGATTCGTCGTCAGCCGAGGACGGCCAATCAGGAAGAGGTGGCGCATGGTCGAGGAAAGACGGGTGGCAGGCACGACGGCAGGTGCCGCACCGGGCGCAGAGATTTCGATCCGGGGACTCGACAAGAGCTTTGGTACGCTGAAGGCGGTCGATGACGTCTCGATCGAGATCCCGAGCGGCGAATTCCTTGCGCTGCTGGGTCCGTCGGGCTCTGGCAAGTCGACCGTGCTGATGATGATGGCTGGCTTCGAGGTGCCCACCGGCGGCCAGATCCTGATTGATGGACAAGACTGCACCCGGCTGCCGCCGCAGAAGCGCAATATCGGCATGGTGTTCCAGCACTATTCGCTGTTCCCGCACATGACCGTCCTCGACAACGTCGCCTTCCCACTGAAGATGCGCGGCGTCGGCCGCGCCGAGCGTCGCCGCCGAGCCGGGCAGGCGCTCGAAGTCGTCCGCCTGTCGGGCTATGGCGACCGGATGCCTGCGCAAATGTCGGGCGGGCAACGCCAGCGCGTCGCACTGGCCCGCGCCATTGTCTATGAGCCGCGCCTGCTGTTGATGGACGAACCGCTCTCGGCGCTCGACAAGAACCTGCGCGAGGAAATGCAGCTCGAGATCAAGCGCCTGCACGTCGAGCTTGGCATCACGGTGGTGTTCGTCACGCACGACCAGGGCGAAGCGCTGACCATGGCCGACCGCATCGCCATCCTGCGCGGCGGCCAGATACAGCAGATCTCGCCGGCCCGCGAACTCTACGAGCGGCCCGCGAACCTGTTTGCCGCCGGGTTTATCGGCGAAATGAACATGATCCCCGCCAACTGGGACGGATCCTGCCTGATGCTGGGGCAGGGGGAACGCATTCTGCCGCCCGAGAGCGCCTTTGTCTCGCAACCGGTGCAGGGCAGCACGACCCTCGCCATTCGGCCCGAACGGCTGGGCGTGGTTCCCGCCGGGACTCCGGGCGCGGTGCGCGCGAACCTGACCGAAATTGTCTATGCCGGGGCCGGAACCCTGATCATCGCCCGGCTCGACGACGGGACCGAGGTGCGCGCGCGTGTCCCCTCCGCGGGGCTGCCGCCTCTTTCTGCTGGCGAGCGTATCGGCCTGACCCTGCCGCCCGAGGCGATGCTGGTTTACGGCGAGATCGCGGCGTGACCCTGTCCGCGTTCTTCCAGCCCAACGGGCGGCGGCTCTCGTCGGCGGGCATCGTTCTGCTGATGGCGCCCTTCTTCATGCTCATCGCCTTTGCGTTTCTTTATCCGTTGCTGAGCCTGCTCTCGCTGTCGGTGACCGAACCGACCCCGGGGTTCGGCAACTATGCCAAGATCCTCGACAACCCGGTCTACGGAAAAGTACTGCTGCGCACCCTATGGATCGCGGTGCTCGTCTCGGCCCTCTCGCTGGTACTGGCCTTTCCGGTGGCGATGGCGATGGTGTCGTCCAAGGGGCCGATGGCGCTCTTCATCACCGCCTGCGTGCTGCTGCCATTCTGGTCATCGGTGCTGGTGCGAACCGCGGCCTGGGCCGTGCTGCTGCAACGCAACGGCATCATCAACTCGGCGCTGCAGTTCCTCGGGATCACGTCCGAACCGATACGGCTGCTCTACACTCAGGGTGCCGTGGTGGTGGCGATGACCCACGTGCTCATGCCCTTCATGGTGCTGCCGATCTATGGCGCGCTGAGGAACATCCCGGCGGATTACGGTCGCGCCGCATCGATCTGCGGCGCAGGGCCGTTCCGCAGTTTCTGGGAGGTGACCTTTCCGCTGGCGCTGCCCGGTGTTCTGGGCGGTGTGATCCTCGTGTTCCTTACGGCGCTCGGATATTTCATCACCCCTGCGCTGCTGGGGTCGCCGCAGGAAATGATGATCGCCACGCTGATCTCGCAGCAGCTGCGCGAGTTCCTCGACTGGCCCTTCGCCGCCGCGCTCGTCGGTGTGCTGACCCTCTTCGTCACGGCGATCACGCTGCTGTTCTCGCGCGTGTTCCGGTTCGACCGGATGCTGGGAGGGCAGTTGTGATGACAGACCTCAACCCCCGCAAGCTGTTGCTGAATGCCTATGTCTACGCGGTGCTCTTCTTCATCCTCGCGCCGATCGTCGTCATCCTGCCGATGGCCTTCAGCGAAACGGACTACCTGACCTTTCCGCCCGAGGGCTTCACCTTCGACTGGTTCGGTGCCTTCTTCGGCAACTCGCGCTGGATGAAGGCGACGACCTTCTCGCTGCAGATCGCGGTCCTGACAGCCATCACCACCTGCGTGATCGCGACCATGTCGACCTACGCGCTGATGCGAGGGGCAGGGCGGCTTGGCGCGCTGTTCCAGGGGCTACTGATCGCCCCCATCGTGGTGCCGCATATCGCGCTGGCGGTGGCACTCTACCTGTTCTTCCGCCAGACCGGCCTGTCGTCGACCATCACCGGCTACGTCCTTGCGCATTCGGTGATCGCGATGCCCTTCGCCGTGTTCACCATCGCCGCGGCGCTAAGCTCGGTGGACGCCACGCTGGAAGACGCGGCGATGAGCTGTGGCGCCTCTCGTTTCGCCGCCTTTCGGCTGGTGACCCTGCCGATCATCCTGCCCAACGTCCTGTCCGGGGGGCTTTTCGCCTTTATCCTCTCGTTCGACGAGCCGGTGATCTCGTTCTTCCTTGCCGGCATCCGGGACAAGACCCTGCCGCGCATGATGTTCGACGATATCGAACAGAACCTCACTCCGATCATCCCTGCCATCGCCGTTCTTCTCACCGGCATCTCGATCTTCGTCCTTGTCGCCGCGGCGCTGCTGCGACGCATGGCGGACTCCCGGCGAACGGTCTCTCCCGAGGCCTAGCTGCAAAACCAAGAAACGTCCTGAACCAAGACCCGACATGGAGATTGACATGAAGTTCAAGAAGCCCGTTGCCGGTGCCGCGCTCGCGCTTTCACTGGCCCTAGGCGGAACCGCCGCCGTCGCTGACGAGATCGTCATCGCGACGACCGGCGGTCTGATGCGCAACATGATGGAAGAGTACTTCTACCTTCCCTTCGCGGATGCGACCGGGACCGAGGTGGTTCCCTTCGATATCGAGGTGCCCGACCAGTGGGCACGCGCCGAGGGCATGGCCCGCACCGGCGATATCGAGTTCGACATCGTGACCGCGACCGGCCCCGACCTCGTTGGCAAGGCCGACATCCTCGAGACCATCCCTTGCGATGAGCTGGAGAACGTCAAGAAATACGCGCTCCCCGGTGCTTGCCAGCCCAAGGGCATTGCCCGCACCACGGGCGGCATGGTCCTGACCTACAACACCGACACCTATGCCGGCAAGGCGCCCGCCACCTGGGCCGATTTCTGGGACGTCGAAACCTTCCCCGGACCGCGCGGCCTGCCCGATACCGGTGACCGCGACTGGTGGCTGCCGACCGTTGCCCTGCTGGCCGATGGCGTTGCCAAGGAGGATCTCTACCCGCTGGACCTCGACCGCGCCTACAAGAAGCTCGACGAGATCCGGCCCTATATCTCGGTCTGGTGGAAGACCGGGAACCAAGTACAGCAGATCATGCGCGACGGAGAGGTCGCCATGACCATGGCCTACTCGGGCCGGGCGCTGAAAGTGATCCAGGACGGTTCGCCCTTTGCCATGGCATGGGACGGCGCGATCCGCGATACCGGCTATCTCGCGGTGATGAAGGGCGCGCCCAACACCGAGGGCGCCATGAAGTTCATCAACTTCTTCTACGGCTCGGCCGAGGGGCACCCGGGCTTCATCCAGTCGGTCGGCTACGCGACCTCCTCGACCATCGGCCTGAGCCAGCTGCCGGAGGACGAGCAGAAACTCTATGCGACCTATCCGGCGAACTACGAGCTGCTGGTGGACCCCGACTTCGAATGGATCGGCGCGCACCGCGACGAGCTGCGCGAACGCTGGACCAACTGGCTGCTGCAGTAAGAGCAGGACGGGCGGGAGCTTCACGACAGCTTTCGCCCACCTCCCGGGCGGCGGCCACCTGTTGCCGCCCGGGCCACGCGGCCCTAACATGGTCCGACCCTTTGCAGACGACGGATATTGAAATTGGCAGATACTCTGGTTGACCCGGCCCTTCTGAACCGGCCCATGCGCCGGCGTGGCGTCGAGCGGTACAACCTTCTGCTCGACTCGACCGAGACGCTCCTGTCCGCGACGGAGGACGAGGACATCAGCCTCGCCCAGATCGCCGAGGAGGCGGGTGTGTCCCTCGCCTCGGTCTACTACTTCTTCCCGAACCGAAACGCCGTCTATGTCGCGCTGGCGCGCCGGTTCAACGAGGAGATCTATCGCCGCTCCATCATCCCGCCGACCGATCCCGAGCCGGAGACGTGGCAGGAATTGCTGGCGATGAAGCACACGGCCGCCGCCGCCTTCCAGAACTCCCGGCCCGCAGCGCTGCGCCTGTTTCTCGGCGCCGGCGTCTCGGTCGCGGTGCGCAACGCGGACTTCGCGGGCAACGCCCGTATCGCGCGCAGCCGCGCGCGGATGTTCGAAGCCTACTTCGACATGCAGCCGATGCCCGACCTCGCCCACCGCATCGAGATTTCCGCCGCTGCGATGGATGGCATCTGGTCGCTGTCCTATGGGCATCACGGGCGGATCACCGAGGAATACCGGCAGGAAGGCACGGCATGCGCCGTGACCTACCTGCGTCAGTTCCTGCCGGAGTACCTGCCGCGGCGCCCGCTGACCGAGGACGCGCTGGACCGGATCGAGGTGCAGGACACCGAAGCCTGATCATCAGCCGACGGGGGGCGTTCGCTGGCCGACGACTCAAAGAGCCATCGGCCAAGAAGGCCCGGGAACTATGCCGTTCCGGGTTGCGCCTTGGCTGGCCGGAGAAGGATGGCCAGCACGATGAGCGCCCCGACTGTAATCGTCGCGTAGTGCGTCGAGATCAGCAGCAAGCCCGCAACGGTCAGCAAGAGCTTTTCCCAGAGGACGAGGTCACGCCGGAACCAGCCGATGTAGGCGGCCGACAGGGCCAGAACACCCATCAGACCCGACAGAAGCGCGGTGATGAACTCCAGCCAGGTGAAGTCCACGAACAGCAGGCTCGGGGCATAGATGAACATGAACGGCACCAGCGCCTTGCCCATGGACAGGCGGAAGGCCGTCGTCCCCGTGGTCATCGGCTCTGCCCTCGCCAGCCCGGCGGCCGCATAGGCGGCAAGCGCCACCGGCGGGGTCACGTCCGCCAGCACGCCGAAGTAGAAGACGAAGAAGTGCGTCGCGATCAACGGCACGTCGAATTCTGTCAGCGCCGGGGCGGCGATCGAGGCCAGGATGATGTAGGTCGGGGTCGTCGGGATGCCCGCGCCCATGATGATGCAGGCGATGGCCACGAAGATCAGGCCGAAGAACAGCGCCAGTCCGTTCTCCGAAAGCAGCCCGGTGAAATCGAGTGCGATGACGAAGCCGGCCACATCATGCGCCAGCTGAACCACCGCAGCCGAGAACTTGAAGCCGAGGCCGGTCAGGGTGGTCATGCCCAGAAGGAACCCGACGCAGGCACAGGCGGCGCCGATGGCGAGTGCGAACTTGGCACCATCCTCGAACCCCTGCACCAGCCGGGGCGGGGTCAGCACGGTCGAGGTGTCCATCGTGGTATTGCCGAGGGCCCGCATCAGGAGGGGCACGTAGCTGCAGGCGATGGTCAGGATGATGCCCCAGAAGGCCGCGAGGAAGGGCGTGTACTGCATCAGCAGCATTGCCACCATCACGCCAAGCGGCAGGAACAGGTGCCACGACTTGGCCAGCACGGCCCCGAACTGCGGGATCTTGTCCTTGGAGAGCCCGGTCAGGCCCAGCTTCTTGGCTTCGAGGTGAACCATCAGCAGGATGGCGATGTAGTGGAAGGCCGCGGGGACGATAGCGATCAGGATGAGCTCGTTATAGGGCACGCCCAGCATCTCGGTCATGACGAAGGCAGACGCCCCCATGATCGGCGGCGTGATCTGGCCACCGCAGGAGGCCGAGGCTTCGACGGCACCGGCGAACCGGCCCGAGAAGCCCGATTTCTTCATGAGGGGGATGGTGAAGGCCCCGGTCGTCACCGTGTTGGCGATCGGCGAGCCGGAGATCATCCCGAAGAAGCCAGAAGACACCACGGAGACCTTGGCAGACCCGCCGGAGGCACGACCCGCGATGATCGTCGCGAGGTCGATGAAGAGCTGCCCCAGCCCGCTCATCTGGGCGAGAATCCCGAACAGGACGAAGTGGAACACGTAGGTCGCGACCACGCCGACCGCGACGCCGTAGATACCCTCGGTCCCGACGAAGAGATGGTTGATGATGCGGGTGATCGAGTAGCCCCGGTGCGCCATTATGCCCGGCAGGTAGGGGCCCGCGAGCGCGTATATCAGGCAGAAGACACCGATCCAGGCAAGGGTCGGGCCCATGGTCCGGCGGGTGGCCTCGAGCGTCATGATGATGGCGAGGAAGCCCATCATGTAGACTGCTTCTGGCGGGCTGCCGACGTTCTCGATGAAAATGTACTTGAAGAAGATCGACAGGTAGGCCGAGAACCCGGCCCCCGCCGCCGCGAAGATCCAGTCGCGGATCGCGACCTTTTCAGGATCCGCGCCCTTGCGGTTGAAGGGGAGCGTCAGCGCGATCAGCACCAGCATGACCGCGATGAATACGGTCTTTGTCGTGCTGGCGGACAAGGATGTGGCAAGTCCGTAGAGGATATAGAGATAGAAGGCTGCGAAAAGCCCGGATTCAACCCAAAGCCGCACCGTGGGGGCCGCGCGCTTGCGCGGAAAGACGAGGAAGATCAGACCCATCACGAAGGCGAGGTGGATCGTGCGGTGCATCACCTCGTTCAGGAGCCCGAAGCCCGCAGTGTAGACGTGGAACAGGGAGAGGAGGACCGAAGCGATCGTGACCAGCATTGCCGTCGGTCCAACAAGGTTCCGGAAGTTCGATTCAGAATCGTATTCCCGTACCAGCGCCTCGACTTCGTCAGCGGTGAATTCGTGATCGCCGTCGGCAGCCGTATGGCCGTGACTTCCTTTCGGGGGCAGACCTTGGGTCATTGTGATGTCTCCTCGTCGCAGGGGGCAAGGGTGAGTGCCGGATAGCCCAGATCAGCGAGAGGCAGATCGGTGCCGTCGATATGGATGGTATTCTTGAACTGCGCCTGAATGCGCAACGGGATCGGTCCCGTGTGGCGGTTCATGTCGAGGATGAAGTGGCCGTCCTCGTGCCGCCAGCCGGTGGCGTCCATGTCGTTCGCGATCGAGGGCAGGCCCGCGCCATGGGCCACAAAGACCTCGCGGGTCTGTACGATCTCGTCACCGACGACAAGGTAGCTGTCGGTGACCGGCGTGCGCGACACGGAATGAATGAAACTCAGATCGAATGTGCGGTTGGGACCGAGCGGAAGGCGGGCGACCTCGGATTGTTCGCCACGTGTCTCGGTCAGGCAGAGCCAGGTTGCCGAGCTTCCCGCGTGCGCGGAAAGGGCAGGCACAACGAGAAGGGCGGCAAAGGCCGCCCTTCCGATGGTGCGCAGAGGGCTGCGCACGGACATTACTTGGAGATGCCCTTCTCGGCATAGTACTTCTCGGCACCGGGATGGACCGGGATCGAGACGGACTCGAGTGCCTTGTCGAGCGAGATCTGCTTGCCCATCGGGTGCACCTTGCCCAGCGTCTCGGTGTTTTCATAGAGCGCCTTGGTCACCGCGTAGATGATCTCGTCGGAGACTTCCGCGTGGGTTGCCCAGATCGCACGCACGGCCAGGGTCTCAACGTCGGCGTCGACGCCCTTGTAGCTGCCCGCGGGAACGGTGGCATTCGCGTAGTAGGGCTGGGTTTCCTGCAGCTTGGCGATGGCCGGGCCGGTCAGCGGTACGATCTTGATGTCGTGGCCGTTGGCCAGATCGGTCACCGAGGAGGTCGGCAGGCCGGCGGTGATGAGCGAGGCATCGAGGTTGCCGTCCTTGATCTTGTCGACCGACTGCGCGAACGAGGAATAGTCCTCGGACACGTCTTCGCGCACCATGCCGTGGGCTTCGAGCAGGTCACCCAGAAGCTGCCACTGGCCCGAACCCGGGGAACCGGACGATACGGACTTGCCCTTGATGTCTTCGAACTTCTCGATGCCGCTGTCGGCGCGCACGACAAGCTGAACGGTCTCGGGATAGAGCGCACCGATGGCCCGAAGGTTGGTGAGGGCGCCGTCGGCGAACTGGTTCACGCCCTTGTAGGCGGCGTCGAGGATGTCGGCCGCAGCAAAGGCGGACTCGATCTCGCCACGACCAAGGAGCTGGGCGTTGGCGACCGATGCGTTACCGGTTTCTGCCGTGGCCGACAGCTTGGTGTCCGGCAGTTCGGCCGTGTTCGAGATGAGCTGAGCCAGCATCCCGCCAAGCGGATAGTAGGTGCCGCCGGTGCCGCCGGTGGCAATCCCGAAGAAGGTGCGGCTCTGTGCGAAGGCCGGAGCGGTGAGCAGGGCGAGGCTCGCCGTGGTCGCGCCGAGAAACTGGCGACGGGAAAGGGACATGGAATCCTCCATAAAAAGTTATCGAGTGCCACGTCCGGTCTCTCCGGTCGATGGCCCTCGGGTGTTGGACAGCTAATTTCTTGACCTCAGAATTTTGTATGTCAATAAGTGTTTTCAAATACGAAAGGATCGGACATGCAGGATTCACCGGCCGACCCCACAAAGAGCCCGTTATTTGATCAGATAAAAGGCAGCACGCCGTTGCTGCTGCATGTTCCCCATGCCGGAACCGTGGTGCCCGACTCGCTGCGGGCCGCGCTGAAGCCCGAGGCGCTCGATCTGAGCGACACCGACTGGCATATGGACCGTATTGCCCGCGACCTGCTGCCTGACGGCGCCAGCCTGATGTCGGCCCGGGTGACGCGCTACGCCGTGGATCTGAACCGGCCGTCGGACGATACGCCCTTGTACACGGGTGCGACGACCGGGCTGGTGTCGACGATCGACTTCGACGGACGGCCGCTCTACCGGCCCGGTGCCGAGCCGGATGAGGCAGAGCGCGGCAGCCGAATTGCCGATTTCTGGACACCCTACCACAAGGCGCTCACGGATGAAATTGAACGCATCAGGACCGTGCATGGCTATTGCGTAATGCTGGACGTTCATTCGATCCGCAGCCATGTCCCGCGACTTTTCGAAGGGCGTCTGCCCGACCTCAACCTGGGTACGAACTCCGGCGCGGCCTGTGCGCAATCGCTGTCGGACGCCGCACTGGCAGCTCTGGAAGAAAGCGACTTCAGCGTCGTGCGAGACGGGCGGTTCAAGGGCGGTTACATCACCCGCCATTATGGCCAGCCCTCCCGTAACGTTCATGCCTTGCAGATCGAGATCGCGCAGGCAGGATACATGCTGGAAGAGACGCCTTGGACTTACCTGCCGGAGCGGGCAGACCGACTGAAGGAAGCGCTGGCGCGCCTTGTCTCGGTCATGGCCGAGTTCCAGCCCGACATGGAGCATTGATGATGGCTTTCGACGTTCTCAAGGGGGCGCACTTCCGGTTCGCCCTGACGCCCAAGGGCTGGGTCAGAAACCTGTCGGTTCATTTCGGGCCGGACGGAACGATCCTCGCCGCGAGCGAAGACGACAACCCGGACGGGCTCCCGGTCTATGACAATCCGGTCGTCCCCGGGATCACGGACTTGCACAGCCACGCGTTCCAATACGCCATGGCGGGCCTGTCCGAGGTGCGCCGCAACCCAGTCGATAGTTTCTGGTCCTGGCGGGACATCATGTATTTCTTCGCGCTGACCCTGTCGCCCGAAGACATGCAGGCCATCGCCGCACGGCTCTACCTGTCGCTGCTCAAGGGCGGTTACACCGGGATCGTCGAGTTTCACTACGTCCATAACGACCTCGACGGGAGCCCCTATGCCCGGCGCGAGGAACTTTCGCTCGGCATTTTCGAAGCGGCACAAGCCACGGGCCTCGATCTGACGCACCTGCCGGTCTTCTATGCGCACTCCAATTTCGGCGGTCTCGCGCCCACCAGCGGGCAGCGGCGCTTTATCCAGAGCCTTGATAGCTATGCCGAGATGCTCGACAGCCTGCGCGTTCCGGCCCGGGCCGGGGGGCATACGCTCGGGATCGCGCCGCATTCCCTCCGCGCCGCGACGCCCGAGGAAATCGCCCGCCTGATGGAGCTGCGCGCAGACCTCATACCCGGCAGCCCGGTGCATATCCATGTTGCCGAGCAGGTCAAGGAGGTCGACGATGCGCTGGAGTGGAACGGACGCCGCCCGGTTCAACAGCTCTATGATATCGCGCCGGTGGATGAGCGCTGGTGTCTGATTCACGCGACACATCTTGACGACAGCGAGGTCGCGATGATCGCCCGCTCGGGTGCGACGGTCGGTCTGTGCCCGATGACAGAGTCGAACCTTGGCGACGGTATCTTCCGCGCCACGGACTTTTTAGGGCAGGGCGGCGTCTTTGGCATCGGGTCGGATTCCAACATCGCCACCTTTGCCGCGCAGGAACTGCAGCAACTGGAATACAGCCAACGGCTGCGCGACCGGCAGCGCAACGTCCTTGCCGCAATGGATGCGCCCCATGTCGCGACGAACCTCTGGTCTCGCGCGGCACAGGGCGGTGCCCGCGCTGCGGGCCGTCCAGAGCAGGGCCTCGCGGTAGGCGGCATGGCCAGCTTTGTCGAGGTCACGTCCCCGGAACCGGAAGCCATGCTCCCGGTCGAGCCCGAGGCGATGCTGGATTTCCACGTCTTCGCCGGGCGGGGATTCCACGTGGGCGACGTGGTGGTGCGTGGGCGCAAGGTGGTGTCGGGCGGACATCATCCGCTGGAAGAACAGATCACCGCAGAGTATGCCGCTGCCATGTCGCGTGTGGCAGAGCGTTTGTCTGCAAGGAAAATGGCCTGATACTGCGAACCCCGGGGACAAGTCTTGGCGAAAGAACCTGACTACCGCTCGAACTCGCTTCTTCGGGGGCTCAGCATTCTCGAATGCTTCAGTTCGGATCATCCCGAGCTGACGCTTTCCGAGATCGCGGACCAGCTTTCGATCACCAGCAGCGCGGCCTATCGCTTCGTCGTCACGCTGGAGCGCGAAGGCTATCTCATCAAGCGCAAGACCAGCTATCGGTTGGCCCCGCGCGTGATGGACCTCGGCTATCGCTATCTGGCGTCGCAGGACATCTACGACATTGCCCGCATTCCGGCGGACGAGCTGCGGTCCGAGACCGGTTTCACGGTCCATGTGTCGGTGCTCGAGGGAACCGAGATCGTCTATGTCTATCGCGCGCTGTCAGACCGTTCGATGGTGTCGAACGTTCCGGTCGGCTCCCGGCTTCCGGCCTTCTCGACCACGATGGGGCGCGTACTGCTGTCGGACCTGCCCGAAGAGGATCTCGACCGACGTTTCGAGGGATATGTGTTCGAACGCATGAGCCCCCTCGCTCCGTCCTCGCTGGACGAGTTGAAGCCGATCCTGAAGGCGGACAGGGAAAGGGGCTACGTCGCGCAGAGCTCGCATCTGGCCACGGGGACGTTCTCGATCGCCGCACCGCTGGTGTCTCGCTATGGTCGCTACCTTGGGGCAATCAACCTGTCGGGTCACGAGATGCAGCTTCGGCCGAGCGACGAACTGATTGCCAAGGTCAGGGACACGGCACAGACGATCTCTCAGATGCTTTAGCAGAGCGGCTTCGGCCTTCTGACCGACAGGTTGACTCGGCAATGCGGCCGTGGGCTGTCCCCAATTCATGGAGGCAGCCAACCCCTTGTCCGTTCCCTTGTTCGATGACTCGGAGGCTTCAGTGAGCCGTCTGGTTTGTCTGCTGCCTGAGCTTCGTGGGCACGACCCCGAACCGGGCCTTGAAGGCGCGGGCGAAATGGCTGGTGGAGTCGAACCCGCAGGCCGTGAAGACCTCGGTGACCGACAGATCCGTGGTGGCGAGAAGGTTGCGCGCCCGGTCGAGCCGGATGCTGCGATAGAAGGCCCCGGGGGTCTGGTTCAGGTGGCTGGTGAACAGGCGTTCCAGCTGCCGCCGTGAGCAGCCGACGCTTTCCGCGATGTCGGATGCTGCCAGCGGCAGGTCCACGTTGGCGCGCATCAGGTTGATCGCGGCGATGACGCGCGGGCTGCGCAGGTTCATCATCGCGGAGGTCGAACTGCGTTGCTCCGGGTCGGTGCCTATCATGGCCGGGCGCAGGCACATGTCCGAGACCATTGCGGCAAAGACGGCACCGTGGTCTGCAGCAATGACCGAGAGCATCATTTCCGTCGCCGCTGCGCCGCCACCGCAGGTCATCAGGCGCGTGTCGGATTCGTACCGCGACGGGGTCGGTACGAGGTCGGGGAAGGTTTCGCAGAACCCCGGTTGGTTTTCCCAGTGCAGCGTAAACCTGCGCCCGCCCAGCAGACCGGCCTTTGCCAGCGCCACCGCCCCGGTACAGATTCCTCCGACCGTGCCGCCGAAACGGTAGTGCCGCTGGACCGCTGCCACGACGGAGGGGTCGGTCGCCGCCGTCGCAGGGTTTCCGGCGCAGACGAAGAGGGGAACCTCCTTGTCCTGTGTCGCCAAGGGCCCCCCGACGCTGACCTCAATGCCCGAGGAACTGATCGCGGGCTTGCCGTCCGTTGACATCAGGTCCCAGCGATAGAGCGGTTTCTGCGAGAGCTGATTGGCGATGCGCAGGGGTTCGACGGCAGATGAGAAGGCGAGCAGCGTGAAACCCGGGACCAGCACGAATGCATAGGTTCGTGTCGGACCGGGGTTGTCGACAGGCTGATACGCGGCCCCTTTCGGGACCAGCGCCCTGAGATCCGAGTCTCCGTCTTTCACGGCCATGAGAACGTCCTCTCACTGCGATGGCTATCCGAGCGCGCGCCGGGTCACCCGGTCGAGAAAGATAGCCACGGCGACAATGGACAGACCGGATCGGAGCCCGAGCCCCATTTCCATCCGGGTCAGTCCCCGGGTCACTTCTGCACCAAGACCGCCCGCCCCAACAAGGCCCGCCAGCACGACCATGGCGAGCGAGAGCAGGATGCATTGGTTGAGACCAAGGAGCAACGTCTTGCGGGCCGCCGGGATCTCGATCTTGGTGAGGGTCTGAAACGTGGTCGCACCAGAGGCCGCTCCCAGCTCCACCAGTTCGGACGGAACCTGCCGGAAGGCAAGGATAGTGAGACGCAGCATCGGCGGGATGCCGTAGATGACCGTGGCCAGCAGCGCGGGGACCTTGCCCAGCGAAAAGATCATGACAGCCGGGATCAGGTAGACCCAGGGCGGCACCGTCTGCATGAGGTCGAGCGTGGGTCGCAGCGCCGCTTCCAGTAGGGGGCGACGGGCGGCCAAAACTCCCAACGGAAAGGCAATCGCGACGGAAATGGTGACCGCGAGAGTCACGAGCGCCACGGTCTCCATCGTCTCGGTCCAGAGCCCCGAAAGACCGGCCACCGCCATGCAGAGCGCGCTAAGAGTCGCCATGCGGCTCCCTTGCCTCCAGAACACGAGAGCAATGATCAGCGCGGCCATTGCTGTGGCAGGGAGAGCAAGAAGGCATGCCTCGATTGCGCCAAGGACCGTCTCGATCCCGAAGCTGATCGCTTGAAACAGCCCGTGGGCATGTGCGTTCAGCCATGCGATCGCCGGGGCAACGGCGTCGCCGGGGGACAGGAGGGGCGAACTGCTCATGCTGGTCTCCGGTGTGCCGCGGCCGACTGGCTGATGCGGTCGATGATGATGGTCAGGATGACGATGGCGATGGCTGCGTTGACCGAGAGCGCGATGTCGAGCTTGCGGACGGCGCCATAAATGGTCTCGCCCAGACCGCCCGAGCCGACGATCCCGGCGATCACGACCATGCCGAAGGCCATCATCAGGCTCTGGTTGACGCCCGCCATGATGCTGGGCAGGGCAAAGGGCAGCCGGATTTTCAGGAAGGCATCGCGCGGCGCGGTGCCCGTCGCCTCTCCCAGTTCGACGAATTCCACCGGGGTGGACCGAAATCCATGAGCAACCAGCCGGATCACCGGCGGCACCGAAACGATCACGGTCGCCGCGATGGCCGTGGCGGGGCCGTAACCCAGAAAGGCGATTGAGGGCAGCAGGTAGATGTAGGGCGGCAGTGTCTGGATCAGGTCGAGCACCGGATCGATGGTCTGTGAAAGGCGCGGACGATACCCCGCGAGTATCCCGAGCGGCGCACCAATGAGGATTGCGAGCAGGACCGAGACAAGGACGAGGCACATGGTCTCCACGGTCTCGGACCAGAGGTCCATCATCTGGCAGAAGGCCAGGCCCGCGGCGGTTGCGATCCCCGCTTTCCAGCCGAGCGAACGGGCGGCGATGGCACCGGCGACGAGCGCCGCCGCCCAATAAGGCAACAGGAGTAGGCCGCTGGTGACCAGATCGAAGAACCTTTCGAGCGCTGCACGCACCAGATCGAACAGAAGGCCACCGTGATCCGTCGCCCATGACATCGCGGAGTCGATGGCCTTGTCGAAATCCTTGATGAAGGCGGTCAGGTCCATCTCAGGCCGCTCCCGCGACCGGCGCGTGGTCGCCCTTAAGACCTTCAAGAAGCGTACGGGCCGTGACCACGCCGCGCAGATCTCCATCCTCGGACACCGCAACGGCGCCATGCGGCGAGGCCAGAACGAGGTGGATCAGCGCGTCGATATCGGCATCTAGGCCGGTCTGTTCGAGGGCTGCGGTGGGGGCGTCCGTAAAGTCCGCCGGCGGCATCATCACCGACCCGGCCTTGACGAGATGGATGCGCGATATGCCGGCCACGAAGTCCGCCACATACTGGTCGGCGGGGTTCATGACGATTTCCTCGGCCGTGCCCACCTGGATCATCGCGCCGTCCTTCATGATCGCGATGCGGTCGCCGATGCGGATCGCTTCGTCGAGATCATGGGTGATGAAGACCGCGGACTTTCCGAGCGACTTGGTCAGGGCGCGGAACTCGTCCTGCAGCTGGCGGCGGATCAGCGGATCGAGTGCCGAGAAGGGTTCGTCCATCAGGATGATCTCGGGGTCGGCCGCGATGGCGCGGGCAAGGCCGACGCGCTGCTGCATGCCACCGGAGAGTTCACGAGGATAGCGGTCGAGCCAGTCGCCGAGGCCAACCCGCGACAGGGCGTCTGTGGCGATCCGGCGACGCTCTGCCGCCGGGATACCCTGCACCTCGAGTCCGAAGGCGGCATTCTCAAGCACGGTCCGCGTCGGGATCAGCGCGACGTTCTGGAACACCATGCCGATAGTCCGGGCCCGCAGGTCGCGCAGCTCGGTCTTGCTCAGACCGTTGATCGCGCGCCCCTTCACCAGAACCTCGCCGAGCGAGGGTTCGATCAGTCGGTTCAACAGGCGCAGCAGCGTGGACTTGCCAGAGCCGGACAGGCCCATGATGCAGAAGATCTCGCCCTTCTTCAGGGCAAAGCTGGCATCGTGCACGCCCACGACACATCCGAATTCGGTCAGGACTTCGCGTTTTCCAAGGTGTCTTTCGCGGATCGAGGCAATCGCCTCGCGCGCGCGTTCGCCGAAGACTTTCCAGACGTTTCGGCATTCGATGAGCGGGGTGTCGGCGTCAGTCATCACGTCCTCCGTCGGCGCAGGGGAAAGGCCCCGATCTTGACCGGGGCCACAGGGATCAGTCTGCCTTGATGTCGGTCCAGCGGGTGACGAGGTCCTCGTGCGAGGCAACCCAGTCGGACACGGCCTCGTCCAGCGATTTGCCGTCGTTCATCGCACCGTTGATCGCGGTGATGTCTGCCAGCGGCACATAGATGGAGGCGAGCAGCTCCCGCGTATGAGGGTTCTCGGCCGAGAAGCCGGCAGTGCCGATGAAGTAGTAGGACTGCGCGGTGGGGAAGACGCCCTTGGGATCGGCCAGGAACTTCACGTCGTACTTCTGCATCATCCACGACGGTTCCCAGACCGTGACCGCGATCCACTCCTCGCGTGTCATGGCGGAGTCGAGTGCTGCGGTCATGGCGGCGGTCGAGCCCTCGACCAGTTCCATGTCGAGCCCGTATGCATCGACAGCCGAAGCGGCATCGCGCATCAGGCCCGAACCCGGCTCGATCCCGATGATCTTGCCGCCGAACTGGTCCTTCACCCCGGCCAGTTCGTCCATCGAGTTGATGGTCACGTAAGAGGGCACGGCGATTGCCTGATAGAGCCCGTGGGACACCGGAGAGATCTTCTCCAGCTTCTTCATGTTCTTCAGCCAGTAGTCATGCGCGACGTAGTCGGTCTGGGAGGCCATGATGTCGACATCGCCCTTGGTGAGCGCGGCAAATGCGATGCCCCACTCGGAGAACTCTTCGACCTCGACCGTGTAACCCTGCTGTTCCAGTACCGATTTGGTGATCCCGGTGATCGGGGTCAGATCCTCCCATGACATGGTGCCGATGGTAATCGTCTTGTCCTCGGCGAGGGCAGGGACGGAAAGGGTCGCGGCCAGCGCGGTGGCGGCCAGGGTCTTGAAGATGCTGTTCATATGTCGTCCTCCGACAGTGTTGGATGAAACGCCGCCTTGCGCGCAGCCGACCGAATGGCGCGACGGCGCCATCCGCCAGCTGGCTGGCGATCTGGTGATTGGAAGAGTGTGAAGAATGGGCCTCCGGAAGCTCTTGCCGCCTGCAGCGGCTGCGTTGTCCGGGACCCTTGTCCTCTCCTTCCGGCCTTTATCCGACAGGGGCCGGTTCTGCGGCAAACGAGAATTTTGGCGGGGTCTGCATTAGGTTGGCTAATGCGGTTGGTCGCATGTAACCGATTGACATAATTCAGCTAAATCAATCAGCTTTTCAGCGACGCCAGCAGGTGATCGACAAAGGAGGCGACGGCTGGTCGCTGCAGCGAAGCCGTCTGGCACCGCAGGAAGTTACCGCGCCCGGCCGTGACCGGTGCGGGATGGGCCAGCACAAGCTGGCCCTGCTCCACAAGGGCGGCCACCATGTGTTGCCAGCCAAGCATGACCCCTTCTCCGGCCAATGCCGCCTCGATCAGCAGGCTGACCTTATTGGTCGAAAGGCTGGAGGCGCCACGCTCCCAGTGGGCCCCTTGGGCGCGGAACCATTCCTCCCACCCCAACGGTTGCCAGCCGATGGCGTCAGCGCTCCAGTGCCGTTCGTGCAGGTGGAGCAGGTTCGCTCGGTTCAGGTCCTGCGGTGTCTCGAATGGTCCGTGCGCGGCCATGTAGGAGGGAGAGCAGACCGGTTGAGCGGTTTCGGGAAAGAGGTAGTGCAGCTCTTCGCCGACCTCGCTGCGTTCGTTGCCGCAGAGCAGGGCGATATCGACGCCGGAGTAGTTTCGCATGGCACCGTCTTCATCCGACGCGAGGACGACGAAGCCCACATCGGCGTGGTCGGCCCGGAAGCTGTCGATCAGCGGCTTCAGCCAATAGGCCGCCATGCCGTTGGTGGCTGAAATGGTAATGGTCTGCGGCTGGTTGCCCGGATAAAGCTGGCCCACGCCCTCGCTGATAGTGTCGAGGCCTGCCGCGACCGATGCAAAGAGATCGGTGCCCGCGGGGGTCAGTTCCAGCGCATTGTGCTTGCGCACGAAGAGCGACACGTCGAGCGCCTTTTCCAGCAGGCGGATCTGCTGGCTGACCGCGCCCTGCGTGATGTTCAGTTCTTTGGCGGCGAGGGTAAAGCTCAGGTGCTTGGCCGCGACCTCGAAGGTCGCGAGCGCCCCGAGAGAGGGGAGGTATCTGCGACGCACGGGTCTCATGTCATTCTGCCCTGGCCTGCCATTCCTTCCAGCGAAGATACGCATTTGCCCCGATCGTGTCGAATGGATGCGGTGGCAGACGTGACGGCTCGGCCTCGGCCAGGAAGAAGCGGGTGATCTCGGTGTCATGGCCAAGGACAAGGTCCGCAGCGCCGATACCCGTCAGCGTACCGCGCGTGGTGCCAAGCCCGTTCTGGACGCAGGCCGAGAACAGCCCCGGCTCCAGCTCGCGCATCACCGAGACACCATTGCGGCTGAGACAGAGATGGCCGGACCATGCATGTTCGAACGGAATGCCGCGCAGCATCGGAAAGCGATCGTCGAACTTGCTGCGCATCTTGCGAACGAGGCGGTCCAGATCGGCGCCGCTGGTCTGCATGTTGGGGCGATAGTAGCCGCCCTGCCGGATGACGATCCGGTTTCCGCCCTGCGCGGTGGTGATGCGCCGCACCGTGCAGCCCATCGGATCGGACGGGGTAATGCCCCAGCTGTCCTGCCCCCCAAGCGCGCGGAGCGCGTCTGCTGGCAGCTCTGCGGTCATGCAGGCGTTCAGCATGATGTGCATCAGCTGCCCGACCTTGTAGCCGAAGCTTTCCAGATGGCCATTGTTGGCAAGGATCACCCGCGCGGCCCTCAGCTTGCCCTGCTGCGTTTGCAGGACCCAACCTGCGCCCGTGCTGTCGAAACCGGTGACCGGGCTGTCTTCGAATATTCTGACGCCCGTCGCGGCCAGACCGTCCGCAAGTCCGCGGATGTAGGCGGCTGGCTGGATCAGCGCCGTGCCGGGGGTGAACAGCCCGCCGCTGTAATAGGAAGACCCGGTGACCTCGCGCATCTGCGCGGCGTCGAGGACTTCATGCGGCTCTCCCAGCTCGCGCAGGTGGATGGCATAGGTCCGGTTCGCATCTTCGCCCACACGCGACGCCGCCGCGTTGATCTTGCCCGATCGCCTGATTGTTCCCTCCGGCATCCCGTACTCCGTGACTGCGGCTGCGGCAACGTCGATGGCATGGCGGTTGAGCCGGGTCAGAATGCGGTCATGCGCCTCGCCGGTCCCGGCGTAGTCGGAACTGGTCAGGTCGTGCGGCAGGTCGATCATGAAACCCGAGTTTCGACCGGCGGAAGACCGGGCAATCCGTCCGGCCTCCACCACCGCGATGTCGAGGGTCGGGTCCGCTGCCCGGAGATGGCGTGCCGCTGAAAGCCCCGCGAACCCCGCGCCGACGATGGCGACGTCGCAGCTCTGATCGCCCGTCAGAACCGGGCCCGACGGACGGGGAGGCAGGATCGCCTCCCACCCTGCGGGGCCGGTGTGGACTGGCAGCCGTGTGACCCGTCGTGGCGACATGTTCTGCCTCAGCCGATATCCGTGTCGGAGGTGTCTGTCAGGTCGATCCAGATCGTCTTCAGCTGGGTATACTGATCATGCGCGTGGACCGAGTTGTCACGCCCCCCGAAGCCCGACTGCTTGTAACCGCCGAAGGGGGTTGTGATGTCTCCCTCGCCAAAGCTGTTCACCGTGACCGTGCCCGCGCGCAGCATCCGCGCCCCACGCAAGGCCCGCTTGCCGTTCGCGGTGAAGATCGACGCTGCGAGACCGTAGTCGGTGTCATTGGCGACGGCGATGGCCTCTTCGAAGCTGCCGACCTCGATCACGGTCAGGACGGGGCCGAAGATCTCTTCGGTTGCGAGCGTGGAGCTTCGGTCGGCCTCCACGACCGTCGGCTCGACGAAGCCATCCGCCGGAGAAGTGCCGCCCATGAGAACGGTCTCTTTCGCAGCCGCCTCGAGGAAGCCGGAGACCTTGGCAAAATGTGCCTTGGACACAAGGGCGCCGACCCGAACTTCGGGGTTCAGCGGCTCGCCCACGATCCATTCGCGGGCATGTGCGCGCACCTTCTCGATGAGACTCTCCTTGATGCCGTTCTGAACGATGAGGCGCGACGCGGCCGAGCAGTTTTCGCCCATGTTCCAGAAGGCGCCGTTCACCACATGCGCCGCGACGGCGTCGAGGTTCTCGGCGTCGTCCAGGACGATGCAGGGGTTCTTGCCACCCAGCTCCAGCACCACTTCCTTGAGGTTGCTGTCCGCCGAATAGTGCAGGAAGCGCCGCCCGGTCACGGTCGAGCCGGTGAAGGACACCATGTCGACGTCCGGGTGACGGCCAAGCGGTTCGCCAACCTCGGCGCCGCCGCCCGTCACCACGTTCAGCACGCCACGCGGCAGGCCAGCGTCGGCCGCGAGCTCCGCGAGGCGCAGCGCGGTGAGGGATGTCTCGGCCGCCGGCTTCACGACCACGGTGCAACCCGCCGCCAGCGCCGGGCCGATCTTCCACGCCAACATGAGCAGCGGGAAGTTCCACGGCAGGACCAGGCCCACTACGCCGACGGGTTCACGCACCACCATGGCGATGTGATCCGCCGAGGCGGGCGAGACCTGGTCGTAGATCTTGTCGATCAGCTCGGCGTGCCAGCGCAGAACATGGATCGTTTCGGGCACATCGACCGTCTCGCAGTCATAGATCGTCTTGCCGCTGTCGAGGCTCTCCATCACCGCCAGCTCGCGGGCATTGCGCTCCAGCAGCTTCGCGAGATGCAGGAGGATCTCCTTGCGTTCGCCCGGGGGCAGCGAAGACCAGCGGCCATCGTCGAAAGCTTCGCGCGCCTTGGCGACGGCAAGGTCCACGTCGTCGGCTCCGCAGGCGGCGACGGTCCCCAGCACCGCGCCGGTCGCCGGGTTCACCGTCTCGAAGGTCTCGCCCGAGATCGCGGGCCGGTAGCCGCCGTCGATCCAGGCGTTCTGCGGCAGGTCCAGCGCGGCGGCGATGGCCTTGTATTCTTCGTGGGTCAGCAGGTCGGTCATGGCTCAGTTCCCCTCGCAGATTGCTTTGACGGTGGTCTTCAGCGTGCGGATCACCTGCTCCAGCTCGCGCTTTTCTTCCTTGTTCAGGCCCTTGAGCGGTGGCCGTATCGGCCCGGCGTGAATGCCGGAAACCTCGACCCCATGCTTGATGCACTGGATGAACTTGCCGCCCTGCTCCAGCACCCGCATCAGCGGCAGCATCGCCGACATAATCCGGCGGCCCTTGGTGAAGTCGCCCTTCAGCACGCAGGTCTCGTAAAGCGCGATATGCTCCTCGGGCAGGAAATTGGAGCCGCCGCAGATCCAGCTCTGCGCGCCCCAGGCGAAGAACTCCAGCGCCTGGTCGTCCATGCCGCAGGACATCTGGATGTGCGGGTAGTCCCGCGCCAGCAGGTGCACCCGGTTGATATCGCCCGAGCTTTCCTTGATCCCGATGACGTTCTTCGACCGCCCGACCCGATCAAGGAACTCGCGCCCCATCTCAACGCCCATCCGGCCGGGGTAGTTGTAGAGGATGATCGGCAGCCCGGCCGCGCGGTCGATGGCCAGTGCGTTCAGCGCATTCTCCCGCTCGGTCGGCACCGAATAGGGCGGTGTACCCAGCAGGATGCCGGTCGCGCCCATGTCCTTCGCACCCTCTGCCAGCGCGATCGAGTCCGGTGTGCGCAGGGCTCCGGTACCGACAAAGACGGGGATGCGCCCTTTGACCCGTTCGGTGATGAAGCGGGCGATCCGGACTCGTTCCTCGACCGTTTCGGCATAGTTCTCGCCGGTCGAGCCGCCGGAAATCAGTCCATGAACGCCTGCGCCGACAAGGCGCTCGACGAGATCGGCGAGAGAGTCGAAGTCGATCTCGCCCGCATCGTCAAACGGCGTGATGACCGGTGTGTAGATGCCTTCCAGCTTGAACCGGGCTGTCATGTGTCATCTCTCCCATGCGGTTCCCGACGTCAGATGCGTCTTGGTCTGCAGGGGTATTCGCGGCCATGTGTTCGCGCAAAGGAGAATGATCTGCGGGCAGGCATTAGCTCAGCTAATGTCAAGGGAACCATATGTTTCCGCTGCCATTTCTCGGCGAACAGGCGCGAATCAGGAGGTCAGAGGAGTATCCTGCTCGCGTCGCAATTCCGCCCCGGCTCTCTCGAGATCCGGCAGCAACAGCATCAAGTCCATCTCCTTCGCCGATGCAAGCAGAGCGGACAGGGCATCGGCGATGTCCCGGGATCGATCTCCCATCCCTATCCTGGCCAGAACGAATCCGTAATCGGCAAAGAACGTGACCACTCCCGCCTCGGGCTCGGCGATCTGCCGGCGTAGTTCGTGCACGTGGCGCAGGGCCTCTTCGTACATGCCATCTCGAAGGCAGGCCTCCAGCGCCGAGTTCCGAAACAGCACGTGGTTGTGGTTGATCGAGCCTTCGGCAAGCAGCGTCTCGGCCTCGATACCCGCCTTGTCGCGTTCATCGGCATCGGTTGCGGCAGCGTAGAGCACGCCGAGGATCATCGGGCCGAGATAGCTCATCCCCGTCTCGCGCGAGATTGCCACCGCCGTGCGGGCCGTGGTGAGCGCTTGCGCGCGGAAGCCCTGCAACAGGTCGAGGTCGGCGTCGAAGGCCAGTGCCTCGGCTTCGAAGCGCGGCGCCTTCAGGGTGCGGGAGGCCTCCAGCGCGGCCGCGACATGTGCACGGGCAAGGTCCAGCTCGCCGCGGTAGCGCCGACAGAAATAGGCACCATGATGCGCGACCATCTCGGCGCGCAGGTTCCCAACCCGTTGCGCGGTCTCGATGGCCTCGTTTGCCGCGTCCAGCGCCGGACGTCCCTCACCGCTCATGAAGGCGGTGATCCCGATCATCGGCATGTTGGCGACCTCCGTGCGGCTGAACCCCTGTTGCCGACTGAGCGCAACGCATTCCTTGAAGAGGGCCATGGCGGTGTGGAACTTGCCGCGCAGGTACTCGGCATCGGCCAGACCGCCAAGCGCGGCGGCCTCCAGTTCCGGGTTCCCAACGCTGCGCGCCAGCCCGAGAGCGGCGCTGTGTTCCCTGAGGCAGGCGTCGATTTCGCCACGCGGGAACATCAGGTTGCCCCGCAGCACGTGAACGGCGGCGCGTTCGGTATCGAGACCGGCGGCGGTCGCCTCTGCCTCGGCAATGTCGAGATCGGCGAGGGCGCCGTCGAGATCGTCGAGGATGCGCTTCGATCCGGCCAGACCGATCCTGGCGCGGCAGGTCGCGACCGGATCCCCGGGAAGCTTCAAGACCTGATCGAAGACCGCCATGGCCTCACCCGATGCGCCCCGGTTCTGCAGGGTCTCCCCCAGCGCGAGGGCGATGTCGCGCCGATCCGGATCCTTCGTCGCGATCTCGGCGGCCCGCCGGAGCAGGTCGATCGCCCGGTCATATCTGTAGTGGCGCCGCTCGATCTGGGCGGCGTCCTGATAGGCGGCAACAGCAGCAGGTTCCTGCGCCTTGTCCAGATGCTCGGCGCGAAGGGCAGGGTCGCTGCTGGCGAAACTTTCGGCGATCTGGCGATGAAGGTCGGCCCGCGTGTTTGTCAGAACCGAGTCATAGATGCAGTCCCGGATGAGGGCATGCGCAAAGACGAAATCGGATCCATCAGGCTGGAGCAGATGCTGGCGCAGGGGGCCCGCGCAATCGTAGTCCGGGTCCTTCAGGAGCGTCTGAAGCGTCGAGAGCTCAAAGCGCTGACCGAAGATCGAGGCCATCTGCAATGCGCGCTTGTCCTTGGGCGCAAGGCGGTCGAGGCGGGCGAGCACTATACTGCGGATCGAGCCCGGCACCGAGGTCTCGGCGCTCTCGGCAGCGTTCTGGAGAAGCTGTTCCAGGAACAACGGGTTCCCAGACGCCCGATCGAGGCAGGCCGAAATGTGCTGCAGGTTCGCGCGCGCAAAGCTCAACGCCAGTTCACGCGCCTCGCCAAGGGGAAGGGGCCCGAGGTTGATGATGCTGACGGGATGATCGAGCGTAAGGGATCGCCAGTGCCCCTCAAGCGGATCCCCTTCGGGACGGGTCGTTGCGAGCAGGACCAGCGGGTGATCCCTCGTCGTTTCGACCAATCCGGCAAGCACGTCGAGCGTATGCTGGTCCGCCCAGTGCAGGTCCTCGACCACGATGAGCTGCGGCTGAAGCGCGCTCGCACGGGCGGCCAGCCTGGTCATCAGGCGGCGGCGCCCGCTGCGCCGCGACGGATCGTCCATCACGTCGTAGACCGCGCGGTCCTGATCCGTCAAAGGAAGCGCGAGGAGGTCCTTCGCTAGCGCAGATTCCACCGGGTTCAGATCCGTGAGGAACGATGCGAGCTCTGCATCCGAAAGCGATGCCTTTGGTGCCAGCCCGGTGAGATCGCGGATGACGGCGGCGACCATGTCCTGTTCCTTGCGGGAACCGAAGTCGAGGATCGTGCCACGGTGGGCGTTGAACCCCCGCTCTCGCGCGGCTCGTGTCACTTCTTCGGACAACCGGGTCTTGCCGATGCCGGCGACGCCACGCAGGCTGATCATGCGGCCCCGTCCGGTCCGAAGGGCCTGATCCAAAATAGCGAGGCATTGGCTCTGTTCACCCTGCCGTCCGACGAAGGGCGTGCTTCGCGCTGGAAGGGGCACAGCGGCCTCGGTCTTCACGCTGAAAACGGGCACTGGCCGGGCGATGCCCTTGATCTCCTGCGGGCCAAGCGCATCAAAGACAAAATGCAGAGGCGTCGCGAGCGCGACCATCTCTGAAACCAGCGTCTGACCCGGCTGCGCCAGCCCCTCCAGCCGTGAGGCGAGGTTCACGGTTTCGCCGGTCACGGTGTACTCCCGATGGCTGTCCGATCCTGTCCCGCTGGCAACCACCAGCCCGCAGGCAATGCCGATGTGCAACTGCAGGGGGCCGAGCGGGCCGTGAATGTCGGCAGCTTTCCGGTGCAGTGCGAGGGCAGCCCGAACCGCGCGTTCCGGATCGTTGTCATGGGCGCGCGGGGCGCCGAACACGGCCATCACGTTGTCGCCGATGTGCTTGTCCACGGCGCCGCCGTAGTCCTGTATCACCGCGTCGGACATCATGAAGAAGCGGTTCAGAATGGCATGGGTGCCCTCGTCCCCGAGAGGGCCGGACATGGCGGTAAAGCCCGCAATGTCGGCGAAGAGCACGGTCACCTGCCGGCGTTCGCCCGGCTCCGTCGAGAGGTCTCGGGTGGTGGCTTCGTCCGCACCGATGCGTCGTATCGCGGCCAGAAGCCGCTTGCGGTCGCCCATGCGGGAAATCCCGAGTTCGCGCAGGTCCGCGTCCGTGAGTTCCGGCAACAGAGTCATATCGATCGCGTTTTCGGCGAATGCCGACGCGTGTTCAGCGAGTCCGATTTCCGTTAGCCATGCTGCAAGGTCCATGCACGCACCCCGACACGAACCCGGCGATCATATCAGGATTTGCGCGATGCAGGCGCGTTATTCGTACTTCGGAATCGGGGATCACTTCGCAGGCAGTGTGATCGCCCCCGTCTCATGCGATTAAGCGCTGCTTTCGGGGTGTCGGCCGCCAAAGACGAGTTCAACCGCGGAAAAGACCCATCGCCCACGGTTGTACTCGATGGGTGTGCCCTCGGGTGAGAGATTGACCGAGACCACGTGCAGGAGCGGAGTGCGGTGCGTGACTTGCAGCGCGGCCGCCTCGGATTCGCTGGCGAACTTGCCGGTGACACGGGTTTCGCCCCGGGTGTGGTGAGCTATGCCGTGTGCGCGGTAGACGTCGGTGACGGACTGCGCGGGCTCGAATTCCTGCTCGAATTGCGGGAACAGCAGGGCAGGGAAATCCTTGACGGCAAGGTAGATCGGCGCGCCGTCAACGACGCGCACCCGGCTGAGCCGGATGACCTCGCTGCCTTCGGCTATGTCGAGCCATGCCGCGCTCTCGGCATCGGCCTCGACACGCGACAGTTCGAGGGTGCGCGTTTCGATGGTATCGGCGTTGGCCTCGAGGCTCTGGGAGAACCGCAGGCCGTCGTCGACGGTATAGCTCGTCCGGCTGCGTCGCACGAAGATCCCGGCCCCCTTGCGCGCCTGCAACTGGCCCTCCTGCTGCAGTTTCGACAGGGCCTTGCGCATGGTGATGCGGCTTACCGAGAAGAGTTCGGCAAGATCGAACTCGCCGGGCAACCGCGACCCGGGGAGCAGGGGACCGTTCACGCAGGCCTCTCCGATGCGGTCATAGACCTGGAGCCAGATGGCGCGGTCCTGCTTGGGCAGATAGGGGACGCTGCCGATCTCGCGCAGCCTTTCCAGCGCCGCGCCCTTCACACCGTCGATGTTCATCTGCCTAGTCACGCTGGAGCACCCTCCTGCCGTTGACGAAAACGGACTTCAGTCTGCGGGTATCGGCATCGAGGATCAACAGGTCGCCCCGGAGCCCCTGTTTCAGGCGGCCCCGGTCATGCAGGCCCACCGCCTCCGCAGGGCCGCTCGACACCAGCGCCCAGGCGTCTTCCAGCGGGACAATTCCGCGATCGGCGAGGGCAAAGGCGGCCAGCATCTGGGCCGGGTAGTAGTAATCCGACGCCAGGACGGTGCAGAGCCCCTGAGCGATGGCAGGCTCGGCGTCGATGGCATTGTTCTGGCTCCCGCCCCGCAGCACGTTGGGGGCGCCGAGCACGATGTGCTCTTCGCCGTCGGCGCTCTCGCGCGCGGTGTCCCACGTCATCGGGAACTCGGAAACCGTGACCCCCAGTGCACGGTTGGCCCGGCGATCCTCGGGGGAGGTCTCGTCGTGCGAAAAGACGGTCAGACCCCGCGCGGTGGCGGCGGCGGTAACGCGGGCGACGGCGGCGGGAACCTCGTCGGCGCGGGCCCGGAGCGCGGCGATCCGCGCCACGACATCTTCGCGCGAAATGTCCATGCGCTCGGCCATGCGGACGATCTTGCGATGGTCCGGCGGCAGTTCGAGGTAAGGCGTCAGGTGGTCGTTCAGCGACAGCACCATCGCCGGCGTCCGGTCCAGCCACGAGATCAGCTCGTCAACGGGATCGAGGCAGTAGACCTCCCACCGCAGGTTCACGCGGGTATCGCAGTCGAGCGTGGGGGTCACCGCCGCGAGGGTGTCAAGGAACGCGCGGGCGGTGTCGAAACTGCGCAGGCCGGTTTCCCACGAGGCGGTCAGCCCGTGAAAGGCCGTAGTGATCCCGTTGCCGATCATTTGCCGGTCGGATTCCTCGAGGGCGAGGGGCAGGGGGAAGTCGACCCCCGCACGCGGCCGCACCACCCGTTCGAATCCGTCGCCGTGGACGTCGACGATGCCTGGCAGGACGAGGCAGCCCTTCGCAGAAACCTCGGTCGCGTCGGTCGCGGCCTCTGCCACGACGCGCCCCTCGGCGAGGTGAAGATCGGTCTCCTCGAACCCGCCATCGGTCAGCACGCGGCCACCCTTGATCGTCCAATTCCGCATCTGCTCGGTCCTCGTTATCTGCGCGTCACGGTGTCGTTACAGGAATCATCTATCCCATCCTTGTGTGACATTGCTGTGTATACAGCATAACCTTGGAGCCAAAAATGTTTCGCAAGATTCTGACCGTCGCGGCCCTGGTCCTCGCGACCCCGCTTGCCGCCGAACCGATCAAGTTTGCCGTGACCGACATCGAGGGCCTCGAGGCCCTGCAACAGGAATTCGCGGCCTTCGAGGCTGCGCTTGAGGACAAGACCGGGCTCGACATCGAGCTGTACCCGGTGTCTTCGCGCACCTCCGCGGTCGAAGCGCTGAACCAGGGTCAGGTCGACCTCGTGCTGACCGGCCCGGCGGAATACGTGGTGATGAAGGAACTGACCGACGCCAAGATCGTGGTGGCCTGGCAGCGTCCGAACTACTACGCGCAGATCGTCACCATGTCCGAAGGCGACATCAAGTCGGTGTCCGATCTCAAGGGCAAGATCGTGACCTTCGGTTCGGTCGGCTCCACCTCGCAGCACCTCGGGCCCGCGCAGGTGCTTTCCGACTTCGGCCTCGCCTATGCCTCCGACTACCAGCCGCAGATCATCTCGCGCAACGTAGCCATCGAAGCGCTGATCCGCGGTGATGTTCAGGCGGTCGGTCTGAACGAAGGGCACCTGCGCCGCATCCGCGAAGCCTTCCCGGACCAGGCATTCACCGTGATCGCACGGGGCCGCGACCTGCCCAACGATATCCTTGTCGCTCGCAAGGACCTTGATGCCGATGCGCTGGCCAAGATCGCCGACGCCTTTGTCAACGACAGCGCCGACCTGATGGCCGCCGTGACCAAGGGCGAGGACAACAAGAAGTACGAAGGCGGCTTCTTCCTCACCAAGGTCGACGACAGCGACTACGACTACGTCCGCGAGATGTACAAGACCATCGGCGTCGATACCTCTTCCTTCGTTGGCGACTGACCGGTCGTTTCCTTTCCGGCGGGGCAGGCGATCTGCCCCGCCCTTCCTTGTTCCCGGGAGCTGCGACGTGCCGGACCTGCTTGAAGACACCCGTTCCGGTCTGTTGCCCGAGAATGTCATCACTCCGCTGCGGCAGGGTGAGGAAACGACCAATGGGGCCGCGACGATCCTCGCGACCTCCGACCTCAGGAAATACTATGACCGCGCGACCCCGGTCCTTCAGGGGATCGACCTGAGCATTCGTGCAGGCGAGCGCGTGGCCCTGATCGGATCGAACGGCAGCGGCAAGTCCACGCTCCTGAAGTGCCTGATCGGGATTCATCCAAACTCCGGCGGGCGCGTCACGGTGATGGATCACAGCTTCTCCCGGCTGCCCGACGCGGGCCAGCGCCGCAACATTCGACGGTCGACCGGATTTGTTTTTCAGAAACATTGCCTGGTTCGGCGCCGGACCGTGCTGTCGAACGTGGTGCACGGGATGCTGGGAACAGAAGGGAGCTGGCGCGGCTTCAGTCAGGCCATCGCGCCCGAAGCTTGGCGTCTTGCGGCGCTGGAGGCGCTGAGCGAGGTCAATCTGGAGAGTTTTGCGCTGCGCCGGGCCGATGCGCTCTCGGGCGGGCAGCAGCAACGGGTAGCCATCGCGCGCGCGTTGGTGCGCCGACCGCGGCTGCTGATCGCGGACGAACCGGCAGCAAGCCTCGACCCGGTTTCCGGTCGCGATGTGATGGAGCTCTTCTCGCGCCTGTGCAAGCAGCACGGGATCACCCTGCTCTTCACCTCGCACGACATGGCCCACGCACGCGAGTTCTCGGACCGGGTGGTCGCGCTGCGTCAGGGCCGGATCTTCCTCGACCGGCCAAGCGCCGATGTGACCGACCGCGATCTGCAGGAGACCTTCGATGCCTGAGGCACGCGATACGCTGATGCCCGGACGTTGGTCCGGGTTCTCTCCGGTGACCTTCATCCTGCTGGTGGCCGCCGGCGGACTCATTCTCAGCTCCATGCAGTCGGTCGCGCCCAGCCCGAAACAACTGGTGGACGGGGTCCCCGGCATGGTGTCGCTGGTCGACCGCATGTTGCCGCCCAATACCGATCCGGCGTTTCTCAAGCGGATCGGCCTGCGCATTGTCGAAACCTTCCAGATCGCACTGGTCGGGGCTGCCGTGGGCGTATTGCTAAGCCTGCCTGTCGGCTGGCTCGCGGCGCGTGGCATCACGCCGTTCGGGCGGGGTGGCTACCTGGTCAAGGCCTTCGTCTCGCTGCTGCGCACGGTTCCGGATCTCGTCTGGGCCCTTCTCTTCGTGGCCACGGTAGGTCTCGGGGCGGTCGCCGGGACCATGACCATCATCGTCGACACCGTCGGTTTCTGCGGTCGCTTCTTCGCAGAGGCGATGGAGGATTCCGACAAGGAGCCGCAGGAGGCGCTGTCGGCCATCGGGGCGAGCCGCATGTCGATCCTCTTTGGCGCAATCCTGCCCGATGCGGCACCCTCGCTGATCAACACCTCGCTCTTTGCGCTGGAAAAGGCCGTGCGCTCCTCTGTCGTGCTCGGCCTCGTCGGTGCGGGAGGGATTGGTCAGGAACTCAAGGTCGCCTTCGACCTCTTCCAGTACAAGAACGCGTCGATGATCATCCTCGCGATCTTCGTCATCGTTCTGGTCATGGAATACGTGACCGACCGGCTGCGGGCGAGCCTCCAGTAGGAACGTGCGGAGCAGCCTGTGCGGCTGCTCCCGGTCACCTCGCTGACGCGACCCTGAATCGCGCTTGTCAGCACGAAGCACGGCGCAATATTTGCCTCGCTCCTCCGAGCGATTCACCCCTCAGCCGACTCTCGTTTGGATGCGAAACGCGGCGCCGCAGGCGTCTGACCTCCGGAGGCATGCCAGTCCCCGGTGCTGCAAGGATTTTCAGCGCACGCATCAAGACTTTGAAAGTGCGAAGAAAAACAAGATTTCAGCTCGGTCACCACCCGGCGAAATTTGCAGCATCCGCTCCTCGGTAAAGAAACATTTTGACATGTGATATATCGCATATCACTATGACGGCAGAAAAACCGTTGCTCCTGTGGCCTGGGCGGCGGCGTGGAAACCGGCCACACCGCACGGAGGATATGACTATGAGAAGGCGCCTGTTGAATGTCGTCGCAGCTGTCATCGGCCTTGCCGCCACAAGCGCAAGCGCGGAGTTGCTGGACGAGATCAAGGCTCGCGGGGAACTGACCTGCGGAACGATGGATTACCTGGCCGGGATCGGTTTTCTGGATGACGCAGGAAACTGGAGCGGCTTTGACGTGGACTTTTGCAAGGCCGCCTCGGCGGCGATCTTCGGCACGCCGGACAAGGTGAAGTTCGTCGCGGTCACCGGGGCCCAGAAGTTTCCCGCGCTGGCTTCGGGCGAGATCGACATTCTCTCTCGCAGTGTCACCGCCACGATCTCGCGCGATACCACGCTGGGCTTCAGCTACATCGGCCCGAACATGATGACGGGGCAGGGCCTGATGGTCCACAAGTCGACCGGGGCCACCGACTACGACCAGATGGACGGGGCAACGATCTGTGTTCTCGCCGGGACGGTCACCGAGCGCTACCTTGCCGACTACTTCAAGGCCAAGGGCATGAGCTTCACCCCGGTGGCGGCCGAGAACGGCGACCAGCTGTTCTCGATGTACTTCGACAACCGTTGTGACGCCGTCACCATGGAGCCGCCCTACCTTGCGATCCGTCGTCAGAAGATGTCGACCGCCGAAGAGCATGTGATCTTCGAGGATGTGATCGCCAAGTCCTACGAGGCGCCGATGATCCGCGAAGGCTCGCCGCGCTTCTACAAGCTGCTGCAGTGGATGCACTATGGCATGGTCACCGCCGAGGAACTCGGGGTCACCAAGGCCAACGTGGACGAAATGGTCGCTTCGTCGACCGATCCCCGGGTGCAGCGCCTGCTGGGCGTCGAAGGGACCATCGGCGCCGACATGGGCACCACGAACGACTGGATGGTCAACGTGATCAAGGCCGTGGGCAATTATGGCGAGTTCTACGACAACAACCTGGGCGCCAACAGCCCGCTTCAGGTGCCGCGCGGACTGAACGCCCTGCTTCGGGACGGCGGCGCACTGACCGCACCCGGCTGGCAGTAATGCGGAGTGGGGCTCTCTCCGGCAGCCTGCCCTTCGGGGCACGGCTCGCCGGCCGGATGCGGCAGCGGGAGGTTCAGGCGCAGATCGTCTTCTGTGTGCTTCTGGCCGCCCTCGTCTGGGGGTTCATCCAGGCGGCATCCGGGATCGAGGGACGTGGCGGCGCGCAGTCCGGCTTCGGCTTCCTGCGCGAGCACGCCAGCTTTGAACTCGGAGAGAGCCTCATTCCCTTTCAGGCAGGCGACACCTACTTTCGCGCCTTTCTCGTCGGGCTGCTGAACACGGTCAAGGTGGCGGTCTGCGGGATCATCCTGTCTACCATCCTCGGTCTCGTGATCGCCCTCGGTCAGCTGTCACCCAGCATTCTGGCGGCGCGGCTTTGCCGCCTCTATGTCGAAGTCTTCCGAAACATGCCGCTGCTTCTACAGCTGATTTTCTGGCACACCTTCCTGTTGCGGGGCTTGCCCGCAGTGCGGCAGGCGCTTTCGCCGGTCGAGGGTGTCTACCTGACCAACCGCGGGCTTTACGTACCTGCAATCGCGCCCGATCCGGCCTATCTGCCGATGCTGCTGGCCCTTGTCGCGGGCCTCGCCCTGTCGATCCTGTTGCGCCATATGGCCCGGCAGCGGGACGGGGTGATTGCACCCAAATGGCGGTTGGCCATGATCTTCGGTCCGCCGCTTGCAGTCTTCCTCGCCTACGGCGCACCCTTCAGCCTCGACATGCCCGCGCTTGCCGGTTTCAATTTCAAGGGCGGCTGGACCCTGACACCGGAGTTCGCCGCGATGGTCATCGGCCTGACGCTCTATACGGCTGCCTTCAACGCCGAGATCATCCGCGCCGGGATCCAGGGCGTTGCGAAGGGCCAGACCGAGGCCGGACTGTCGCTCGGGCTCCGGCGCAGCCAGATCATGCGTCTGATCGTCATTCCGCAGACATTCCGCATCATCACGCCTCCGATGACGAACTCCTACCTGAGCCTGACCAAGGAAAGTTCGCTTGCCGTCGCCATCGGTTATCCCGAGGTCGTGCGTGTCGCGAACATCACCCTGTCCGAGACCAACCGCTCCATCGAGTGCATCGCCCTGATCATGATCATCTACCTGATGCTCAGTCTCCTGATCTCGGCCCTGCTGAACGTCGTGAACGCCCGCGTACAGATGCAGCACCGATGACGAGGGCAGCTCCCATAACTTCCGGCTTCGCCGACATTGTCCGGAGCCAGCTTCGTTCGCCGCTCGCGGCGGGCCTGAACCTGCTGGTCTTGCTGGCATTCATCGCGATCCTCAAGCCTGCGCTGGACTGGGCCGTCTTCGATGCGGTCTGGCGCCGGGAGAGCGGCGCGGCCTGCGATGGCGCGACCGGTGCCTGCTGGGCCTTTATCGGGGACAAGATGCGGCTGATCCTCTTCGGTCGCTTTCCCGGCCCGGAGCAATGGCGCGCGGCGGCGGGCACGGCGGTTCTGGTCGGGCTGGTCATGGCCTCGCTGACGCCAAGCTGCTGGGGGCGCCGCCTCGTCTGGTCCTGGGGGGCAGGACTGATCCTCTATTTCGTGCTCATGGCGGGCGGACTGCCGGGCCTGCCGAAGGTCTCCAGCGCGGACTGGGGCGGCCTGCCGCTCACGATCCTGCTGACGGTGTTCGGCTCCGGCCTTGGCCTCGTGCTCTCGGTGCCCGTGGCGCTGGCGCGGCAATCCCGCCTGCCGGTGTTCCGCGTCGCCGCGACGGTCTACATCGAAGCGGTGCGGGGCGTACCGCTCATCAGCGTACTCTTCATGGCGTCGATCCTTCTGCCGGTCATCCTCCCCGAGGGTCTGACCCCCGGCGGGATCGGCCGCGCGCTGACCGGCATCGTGATCTTCTTTGCGGCCTACATGGCCGAGGTGCTGCGCGGTGGCCTGCAATCCCTGCCGCGCGGTCAGTACGAGGCTTGCGCCGCACTGGGCCTCGGCTACGTAGCGACGATGGCCAAGGTCATCCTCCCGCAAGCTTTTGTCATCGTGCTTCCGGCAATCGTGAACATGGTGATCTCGGCGCTGAAAGGCACCTCGCTCGTCGTCATCGTCGCGATGATGGACTTGCTGGGCACCACCAAGGCGGCGCTCGCGGACCCGGACTGGATCGGGTTCTATGTAGAAGCCTACGTCTTCGCAGGCATAATATACGGTGTCATGTGCGGGGGCATCTCCTGGTACGGGCGGCGGATCGAGCATCGCTTCGTCAGCAGCCGCGAACACAAGAAATAAAGGGAGGATCGGGGACAGCAATGATGGCCTTACACCTTGAAAAGATTTTGAGAGCGGGTGCGAGCGGCGCCGACATGACCGAGATCGACCGCGGCGGCACCCTGACCGAGAAGGTCTATGAACGCCTGTGCCACGGCCTCCTTCTGGGGATGTGGGCGCCGGGCGAGAAGATCTCGGCCCGCAGCATCTGCAAGGACCTCGGTGTCAGCCTGACTCCGGCACGCGAGGCGATGATGCGCCTCGTAAACGAAGGTGCTTTGGACTCGGCGCTCAACCGAACCTACTCGGCCACCACGCTGACCCTCGAACAGTACCGCGAGATCGCGAACATCCGCCTCCTGCTCGAACCGATGGCGGTGGAAGTGGCGGCGCTGAAGGCCGGTGATGCGCTGTTCGACGATCTGGAGCGCATCAACGAGGACCTCGCCCGCGCGATCGGCGAAGAACGGTTCCGTGACGCGCTTCGGCTCGACTCGGAACTGCACCTGACGATCTACCGCGCCTCGGAGCAGCCGACCCTTACGGGCATCATCGACCGGCTCTGGCTGCGCGCCGGGCCGACGCGAAATCACCTGCCCGTCAGCTACCGCAAGACCCTTGCCGGATACGACAATCACAGGGTGCTGATCGACGCTCTGCGCGCGCGCGATCCCGCAGCCGCCCGGGCCGCCATCACCCGCGACCTCACGGAAGGCTCCCGTCGGATTATCGCGTTTTTCGAAGAGGCGGAATGAACCGCCAGCCACGCGGTTCGATTGCCAGAAAGAATAGAAACAAGGATACGACCATGACCTCGCCCCGTTCGCCCTTTCCCGCCACGGGCCGCAGCTGGACCGACCTGCAATCCGAGATCCGTTCCCGTTCGGGTCAGGATCTGGCCTGGCGCGACGGGCGGACGCCGCTGTTTGTCTTCCGCAACGATCAGGCCACCTACGAGGTCGGGCGGGATGCCTATTTCGAGTGTTTCAGCGAGAACGCCCTCGGTCGCAAGCGCGCCTTCTTCGGGATCGCCTCGATGGAACAGGACGTGCTGGACTTCGGGCTCGATCTCTTCAACGCGCCCGAAGGCGGGGCAGGGGCCTTCACCTCGGGTGGCAGCGAGAGCATCTTCATCGCGATGAAGGCTGCCCGAGACGCGCACCGCGCCCGTGTCGGGCAGGGGGCCGGGACAAGGCTGAACATCGTCGTGCCGATCACCGTGCACCCCGCGTTCGACAAGGCGGCGGATGCGATGGACCTCGAGATGCGCCGCGCGCCCCTGCGCGACGATTACCGGGTCGATCCAATCGCCATGGCCGAACTGATCGACGGCAACACCGCCGCAATCGTCGGATCCGCCCCTTGTTTTCCTCACGGTGTCATCGACCCGATCGAGGAGCTCTCGGAGGTCGCACTCGCCTATGGGACATGGCTGCACGTCGACGCCTGCGTCGGTGGCTGGATCGCCCCGTTCTTCACCCGCAATGGCCGCCCGACGCCGGACTTCGACTTCCGCTTTCCCGGCGTCCGCTCGATCTCCGCGGACCTGCACAAGTTCGGGTTCTGCCCCAAGCCCGCCTCGACCGTCTTTTACCGGGACGAAGCCGACCTTGAGCGGGCGACCTTCAAGGCGGACGCATGGCCCAGCGGCTCCTTTTCTACTGCAACCCTTGCCGGCACTCGACCCGGCGGCGCCGTGGCCGGAGCCTGGGCGGTCCTGAACTACTTGGGCGAGGAAGGTTACCGCGACGCGGCAGCGCGCCTCGCCGCGATGGTGGACCAGTACTGCGAGGGTATCGAGGCCATCGAAGGGCTGAGGCTTTGGTCCAGACCGGATGTCTCGATCATCAACTTCGGGTCCGACACCCTCAACATTCTCGCAGTCGCCGAACGCATGATGGCGCGCGGCTGGCTACCCGGACTGACACGCACACCGCGCGGGATGCACGCGATGCTCTCCATGCTCCACGACGGTCAGGCCCGCGAGGATTACCTACACGACCTGCGTGCCTGCGTAGAAGATGTGCGTAGCGACCCGATGCAAACCTCCAAGCTAGAGGCGGTTTACTGAGGGCGGGACGCTTGGGTGACGTTCATAGCGCTTTGCAAAGTGTTCGGCGTGGCAGTGTGTGAGCAGCATATAATGATGATTATGTAAAATATAGATGCTGAACTAAATCTCATAAGCGGTTCCCATTTGAACTGCGGTCGTCAAGATCGGCGGACATGATCCTAGATGACAAGATCGCCTCTTTGGTCGTTCCGACGGGGTTCTCGAACAGTTCTAACCAGTCGACGCAACGACAGTCGGCTAGCACCTATATGCCGAGCCGTGACCCTCCACTCGTCGGGCACGGCGGCACTGAGACTTTTCAAGTTGGCTCGGGAGGCGAAGCCGCGAACCTGATTGGAATGGTCTAAGATGAAAGCGTGTAGGGCAACAAACATCCGCGAAGTCCGTTGCCCTAGCCGTTCAAAAATGACAGCCCGCTCTAACGCGATCCGGTTGCACCATCGAGCACATACTTTGAGATGATATGGCGGTGGATCTCCGAAGTGCCCTCCCAGATCCGCTCGACCCGTGCATCGCGGAAGTAGCGCTCGAACGGCGCATCCTTCGACATGCCCATGCCACCCAGCACCTGCAGCGCGTTGTCTGTCGCCCGCCCAAGCATCTCGGAGGCGAAGAGGTTCGCCGCGGAGGCTTCCGCCTCGGTCAGCGTACCCTCGTCCATCTTCTTCGCCGCCTCCACAATGGCGAGCCATGCCAGGTGCGCCTCCATCGCTCCATCGGCGAACTTGAAGCTGGTGCCCTGGAACCGGGCGATGGGCTGGCCGAACTGGACCCGCTCATTGGCCCATTGCGCCGCTTCGCTCAGTGCGCGCGTCGCCAGCCCCACATTGCAGGCGGCCAGGCAGATGCGGCCCGAGAACAGCCACTTCTTGGCCCGTTTGAACCCGGCGCCCTCTTCGCCGAGGATGTTCCGCGCCGGCACGCGGACCTCGTCGAAGCTGATGAAACAGCTCTTCATCCCCCGGTTCGACATCACGTCCATCGGCGTCACCGTGATGCCTGGCAGAGCCTTGTCCACGAGGAAGCTGGTGATGCGTGGACGCGGGCCGCGCGGGGTCTCGTCCTGTCCGGTCACGGCAAAGACGATGATGAAATCCGCGAGGATCGCATTGGTGATGAAGTGCTTGGTGCCGTTCAGGACGTAGTCGTCGCCGTCCCGGCGCGCCGTCGTTTTCATTCCGCGCGCGTCCGAGCCGGAGCCGGGCTCGGTCAGCGCAAAGCATTCGAACCGCTCGCCCGTCGTCACCGGCTTGAGGTAGGTGTCGATCTGGTCCCCGGCACAGTCCATCAGGATCACCGCCGGGCGGTTAACGATGGTCGAGAGCCCGCGCGAGGTGCGCCCGAATTCGCGCTCGACATAGACCCGGTCGGAATAGCCAAGGCCGCCGCCGCCGTGTTCCTCCGGCATGTTCACCGCATAGAGGCCCATGTCCCGGCTGCGCTGCTTGATCTGGTTGACGAGATCGGCGGGCACCTCGCCCAGCCGTTCGACCTCCTCCTCGTGGGGCTTCAGTTCGCGCTCGACAAAGGTTGCAACCGTGTCGGCCAGCATCCGCTGGTCATCGGTCATGGAGGATAGTTCGGCAATCATGGCAGACTCCTTTTAAGGGCCGCTCCCCGGGGCGGCTCCTGCTTGCATGGGATTGGGTTAGCTCAGGCGCTGGCCGCTTCGCGCTCCTGCAGGCTGCGCCAGTCGACCTTGTGCGACGCGGTCAGCGGCAGGCTGTCGACGAAGTCCACCTTGCGGGGCAGCTTGAAGGCCGCGAGCTGCGGGCGCATCCACTCGATCAGCTCATCGGCCCCCAGCGTCGCGCCGGGCCGCAGCAGCACCAGCGCCTTGACCGTTTCGCCGCGATAGCTGTCTGGCGAGGCGATGACGCAGCATTTCTCGACCGCGTCGTGCCCGTAAATGAGGTTCTCCACCTCGGTCGGCCAGACCTTGAAGCCCGAGGCGTTGATCATCCGTTTAAGCCGGTCGACGATCTTGTAATAGCCGTCCGGCTGGCGCAGTCCGAGGTCGCCGGTACGCAGGAACCGGTGGCCCTCGTACTCGAAGAAGGCCTCGGCGTCGGCATCAGGTCGGTTCCAGTAGCCAACCATGATCTGCGGGCCCGAGACCGCGATCTCGCCCACCTCGCCATCGGCGACCGGCGCCAGCGTCTCCGGGTCGATGATCATCGCCAGCGTATTCTGTGCGGGAATTCCGATGGTCCCGCTCTGCAGCGCGTCCATCGGGTTGAGGTGCGTCGGCGACATGGTTTCCGACATGCCGTAGGCCTCTATGTATTCCAGCCCGTACTGGTCCTTTAGCCGGGCCGAGACCGGCCCCGGCATCGCGGCCCCACCGCCGGTGATGCAGGTCACCTTGGCAAGCGCCGGCGTCACCGCCTCTCCGCGTGAGAGCATGTCGACCACCATCGTGGGCGGGGCGTTCCAGAAGGTGACACCATAATGTTTGAACAGGTCGATGGCGGCATCCGCATCCCAGCGGGTCAGGATCACCATCGTCGCCCCGGCAAAGACGCCCGCGTTCATCGAGCCCTGCATGCCCGCGACGTGGAACAGCGGCTGCACCGCCGTCAGAACGCTTTCGGGCGTTAGTGCGTACCACTCTGCCTGCAGGGCCGCCGTGTGCATCACGCTGGTGTGGGTGTGCAGGCAGCCCTTCGGCAGGCCGGTCGACCCCGAGGTATAGGGCATGACGGCCCAGTCTGCCGACGGGGCCGACAGCCCCTCCAGATCCTCCGGAATCGGAGCGCAAAGCGCCTCCACCCAGGAAATCATCCGCGAATCTGCCGCAAACTCCACCGGCGCACGCATCACCAGTTCCGGCAGCGCCGCCACCGGCGCCTCGGGCAGCATGTCGGCATAGCGCGCCACGATCACGCTCAGCCGCTCCGCCCCCGGCCAGCCCACGTAGCGGTCCAGCATGTCTTCCGCGACCAGCGCCACCCGCGCCCCGGCATCACCGAGGATCGCGGCAACCTCGTCGGCGCGATACATAGGGTTCAGCGGCACAACCACACCCCGCACCGCCAGCACGGCGTAATAGGCGATGATGTACTGGGGGCTGTTCTGCATCTGGATCGCAACCCGATCCCCCGGCGCCACCGCAAGCGTCAGCAGCGCACCGGCAATCCGCCCCACCTTCTCGTAAAGCTGCGCATAGCTCAGGTCCGCCCCGTAATAGGCCGTCGCCCGCGCATACGGGCGCTCCTTCGCCTGCCGCGCGAGGTTCCCGAAAAGGCTGCCATCCGGTCCAAGATGCGATTCTGCCGATTTGCCCATGATGCCGTCCTTTCCGAACCCGAGTCGCGCCGGCGCAGGCCCTCGGGCCCGCCAACTTGCCTATTTGCTAGCACCCCGCAAAAAGCTCGAATAGCGAAAATCGGAAAAACCTTGCGAATATTCGAAACCCATGATCTTCCTCTGATCAAATTCTCAGCGGAGGCCCCGACGTGACCACCATCCCAGACGCCTATATCTGCGAAGCCCTGCGCACTCCGCGCGGCAAGGGACGTGCCGGGGGCGGGCTGGCCTCGATCAAGCCGGTGCAGATGGTGGCCGGTCTGCTGGCGGAACTGCAGGCACGCGCGGGCTTCGCGCCCGAGGCCGTCGATGACATCGTGCTGGGCTGCGTCTCGCCGGTCGGCGAACAGGGCGGACCGATGGGCCGCACCGCCGCCCTGCTGAACGGCTGGGACATGGCCGCCCCGGGGATGCAGGTGAACCGCTTCTGCGCCTCCGGGCTCGAAGCCATCAACCTCGCGGCGCAGAAGGTGCGTTCGGGCTGGGAAAATCTCGTGATCGCGGGCGGCGTCGAATCCATGTCGCGGGTGCCGATGTTTTCGGACGGCGGCGCCTGGCAGTTCGACCCCGAGATCTCCACCGCCACCGACTACGTCCCTCAGGGCATCAGCGCCGACCTCATCGCCACCCTCGGCGGCATGAGCCGCGATGACCTCGACGCCTTCTCCGCCCGCTCGCACCAGAACGCCGCCCGCGCTTGGGCGAACGGCCATTTCGCCCGCTCGGTGGTACCGGTGCGCGACCAACTGGGCCTTTCGGTGCTGGAGCGCGACGAGAACATCCGGGGCAACGCGACGGTCGAGAGCCTCCGGGCGCTCGCTCCGGTGTTCGATGGCATCGGGCGCGGCGGTTACGACCATGTCGCCCTCGGGCGTTACCCCGAGGTTCTGTTGATCCGCCATGACCACACCGCCGGAAACTCCTCCGCGATTGTCGATGGCGCCGCGCTGGTGCTGGTCGCCTCGGGCGAACAGGCCGAGGCATCTGGCCTCACCCCCCGGGCCCGAATCCTCGGCACCGGCCTCTGCGCCTCCGAGCCGGTGATCATGCTCACCGGCCCCGCCGAAGCTGCACGCCGGGCTTTGAATGCCGCCGGGCTCACCTTCGACGACATCGACCTCTTCGAGGTGAACGAGGCTTTCGCCTCCGTGCCGCTCCACTTCATGGCCGAAACCGGCGTACCGCTGGAAAAGGTCAATATCGACGGCGGCGCCATCGCCATGGGCCATCCGCTGGGCGCCACCGGCGCCATGCTGACGGGCACCCTGCTCGACGCGCTCGAGCGGACCGGGGGTCGCTATGGCCTCGTCACCATGTGCATCGGCGCGGGCATGGGCTCCGCCACCGTGATCGAACGGGTTTGAGACGAATGACTGACTACTTGACCGAAAGCCTCGCCGACGACGGCATCCTCACCGTCACGCTGGCCGATCCCTCCGGCCCGATGAATCGGACCACCGGCCAGTTCAAGGACGAACTCGGCGCCCTGCTGGACCGGCTCGAGGCCAACCCTGTCCGGGGCGTGATCCTGCTCACCGACCGCGCGGCCTTTGGCGTCGGCGGCGACGTCGACCAGATCGCCGCGCTGGCGGCCGCCGGAGCAGAAGAGAGTTTTGCCGACAGCCAGCGCCTCAAGGCGCTCTACCGCCGGATCGAGACGCTCGGCCTGCCCGTCGTCGCCCTTCTCGAAGGCATGGCGGTCGGCGGCAGCTTCGAACTCGCACTTGCCTGCCATGCGGCCTTTGCGCTGGATGATGACCGCATCCGCCTCGGCTTTCCCGAATGCTCCATCGGCCTGCTGCCCGGCGCGGGAGGACTGGTGCGCACCGTCCACCTGCTCGGCTGCGACGCTGCCCAGCCGCTGATCGTCGATGCGAAACTGATCGCCCCCGCCGAGGCCGCGCGACTCGGTCTTGTCACCGGCCTCGCCGACAGCCGCGAGGCGCTGCTCACCGCCGCCCGCGACTGGATTGCAGCCAACCCGGCACCCGCCAAGCCCTGGGACCAAAAGCGCCACAAGATCCCCGGCGGCGGCCATTTCGACAAGCGCGGCCGCTACCTTGCCATGCAGGGCCGCGTCTCGGGCCACGTCAAGCGCGGCTACGGACACCAGATGGCCGAGATCACCGCCCTCTCCGCCATCTGCGACGTGGCGGCCTGCGGCTTTGCCGACGGCGAGCGTATCGAGAGCCGCGCCTTTGCCCGGCTGGCGGTCAGCCCCGAGGCGACGGCCCGCATCGGCCTGAACCTCAAGGACAAATCGACCCTCAAACGGGCGCCATCCCGTCCGCAGGCACAACCGCCCCATCCAATGCCTGAAAGGGTTGGCATCCTCGGCGCCGGGCTCATGGGCGCCGGCATCGCCTTTGCTAACGCGCGCGCCGGGTACGAGGTCATTCTCGCCGACGTCAGTGCCGAGGCCGCCGCGCGCGGTTTTGCCCAGATCGAGGCCGACGTCGCCCGCGCCCTTCACCGCAAACAGATGACAGATGCCGAAGGCGCCGCCCTCCTCGCCCGCGTGACCACCGGCGCAGGCATTCCCTCCCTCGCCGGGTGCGACCTGATGATCGAGGCCGTCTTCGAGGACATCGCCCTCAAACGGTCCGTCCTGGCCCAGATGGAGGCCCTACTGCCCGCAAACGGCCACCTTGCTTCCAACACCTCGGCCCTCTCGATCACCGGCATCGCCGAGGCCCTCCAGCACCCCGAACGCTTCCTCGGCTTGCACTTCTTCTCCCCCGTCGACCGGATGCACCTGGTCGAGATCGTGGTCGGGGCCCAGACCTCCGACGCAATGCTCGCTCTGGCGCATGACTACACAACATCGCTGCGCAAACAGCCGATCACGGTGGCCGACAGCCATGGCTTCTTTGCCAGCCGCGCGTTCCAGAAGTTCATCTACGAGGCCGCGGCCCTCATCGGTGAAGGCGTCCCCGCCGCCCTGATCGAAAACGCCGCGCTACAGGCAGGCTACCCCGCCGGGCCGCTGTCTCTGATCGACGACACGGCGCTCACGCTCTCCATCAAAGTCATCGAACATGCCGCCGAGGCCGCCATCGCCGCAGGCAAACCGCCCGAGGACCACCCGGGCGAACGGGTCATCTTCGCGCTCGTCAACGACCACAAACGCGAAGGCCGTCGCGCCGGGGCCGGGTTCTACGACTATACCGACGCGGGCAAATCGCCTTGGCCGGGTCTCTCGCACCTCGCCCCTGCCCGAACGACCGCAACCCTCGACGAGATCGCCGAGCGCTACCTGACGGCACAATGCTGCGATGTCCTGCGCTGCCTGCACGAGGGCGTCATCCAGTCCGCCGCCGAGGTGAACACCGGCGCCATCAAGGCCATCGGCTTCCCGGCCTGGACCGGCGGCCCGCTCCGCCTGATTGCCAGCGAAGGCGCAGGCGCCTTCCTCGCCCGCAGCCAAAGACTCGCCCAAAGGCACGGCGCCCGCTTCGCCCTGCCCGTCGCCACCGCCCAAGACCTCCTGGCCCTGCTCGACCGCGCGGCCGCCTTCGACACCGCCCCCTCGACACAAGGATGACTGCCATGTCGCGACTCCTCAACACCAGCCTCACAACGAACGATGAAGCCCCCGTCTTTGTCATCGGCGCCGAAGGCTGCTGGTTCACCCTCTCCGATGGCCGCAAGGTGCTCGACGGATCGAACTCCGCCGGCGCCCTCGGCCACCGTCACCCCGACATGATCGAGACCATTCGCAAGGCCGCCGAGTACCCGGCCATCTCCGAAGGCTGGGCTTGGGAGGGCCGCGCCAAGGCCGCTGAAGACCTGATCGAGCTGGCCTTCGGTGAGGAAAAGGACTGGGTCGGCGGTGTCCGCTTCGGCCTCTCCGGTTCCGAGATCAACGACCTCGCCCTCTCCTTCTCGCAGGCCGTGACCGGCCGCGCCGCCATCGGCACCCGCGAACGGGCCTACCACGGCCTCACCGGCCTCTCGCGTGAAGTGACCACCCAGCCGCAATGGCACGGCGGCCTGTCGCGTGGCGACGGCACCGTCAGCCCGGCGGCGCCCAACTGTCCGGTCCGCGTGATTTCGGCCCCCAACTCCTCGCGCTATGGCGAGCGGGTCGTGCAATATGACGCCATGACCGAGGACCAGATGGCCAGTGTCCTCTCGGACAGCGCCGCGATGATCATCGACTACACCCAGGGCGGCATCTATCACGACGCCGCCTATCAGGATCAGGCCGCCGCGGCCGCCCGCAGGGCCGGGGCGCTCTGGATTGCCGACGAGGTCGTCACCGGCGCAGGCCGCTCGGGCCGCTGGTTCGCCTTCCAGGGCGGCACATCGCGCCCCGACATTGTGACCATGGGCAAGGCACTGGCCGGCGGCGCCGGCCCCATAGGCGCGATTATCCTCTCCAAAGAGCTGACCGAGCAGCTCGAAGATGCCGCATGGCAGAACTACTCAACCTACCGCGGCCACCCGGTCGCGATGGCCGGCGTCTCGACCTACCTCAACGTCCTGAAACGCGATGCCCTGCTGGAGCGTGTCGCCGCGCTGGAACCGGTGATTGCCGAGCGCCTCGTCGCCATGGCCCAGAAACACCCCTCCGTGTCGCGCGTCGATGGCCGGGGCCTGCACTGGACCATCGAGTTCCACGGCCCCCACTGGAAGCACTGGACCGCCGCCACCCGCGAGACGCCCATCGCCTCCAAGGTCGTCGCCGCCGCCATGGCGCAGAACGTCTCGATCGGCACCAGCGGCGAGCAGACGTCGCTGTTCCTCGCCCCTGCCCTGATCATCTCGGACAGCGAGCTCGACCACCTGCTGCAGGTGCTCGACCACGCGCTCTCCGCCGCCGACGAAGAATACGCCCCCACCGCGGCCTGACCCCGAAGGACCCCACGACATGAACGACCAGACCCAATCCGACGAGATCCTGCTCAAGACGCTGATCCAGGAATATTTCGACTCCATCTATGCGGGCGACGTGGTCCGCATCCGGCAAGTATTCCACCCGCTCTGCCGCCTCTTCGCCATGATCGACGGCAAGATCACCGCCTTCGACCACGAACCCTACATGCAGCGCGTGGCGGGCCGCCCCTCGGGTGCATCGCGCAACGACGTCCGCGAGGACGAGATCGTGACCCTCAGCATCGCAAGCCCGACCACCGCCCATGCGCGCGTCAAGGACATCTATGCCCCGGCGCACTTTGTGAACGAGTTGACCTTCCTCAAGGAAGACGGTCGCTGGTGGATCGTCGTCAAGGCGTGGCACGTCCTTACCTGATCCCCCGCAGATTTCCGAAATTCGGAATTTCAAGTTGACAGGGCGCCGCCTGACCACATAGCTGGCCAAGGCGGCGCCCTACTTTTTTGCCTTGATTTTCAAGATGGCCAAAACAGGCGTCCCCGCAGCGCGCCGGAGGAGAGACGACCCGTGAGTGAAGTAGACGATACCCCGCTGGGCCGTGCCTTCCGGATTCTGGAAACGCTCTCCTCACACCCCGACGGCCTCACCCTCTCCGAGATCGCCGCCGCGACCGATCTCGTCGTCGCCACCGTCCACCGCCAGCTCAACACGCTGATCGGCGTCGGCGCGGTGCGAAAACTCAACACCAAGGCCTTTGTCCTGGGCGAGCGGATGTGGGTCATGGCCAGCCAGATGACCAACGGCGCAGACATCACCTATTCCGCCGCGCCCGTCCTGAAGGATCTGGCCGACCGCTTTGGCGAGACCTCCTTCCTTGCCCGCCTCGCCGACCGCAACGTCGAGGTCATGTCGACTTGCACTCCGACCGCCTTTGGACAGTCCTTCGTGCAACCGGGGCGCGGGATGCCACTCTATGCCGCCGCGACCGGGAAAATTCTCCTCGCGCTCAGTTCCGACACCTTCATCGACGAGTACCTCAAGCTGCCACGTACTGCCTTCACCCCCAACACCAAGGTGGAGGAGGCTGACATCCGCGCCGAGATCGTCCAGACACGGCAACGGCAGATCGCCGTCTGCAACAACGAGTTCGACCCCGGCATCCTGTCCTATGCCGCCGCCGTCGAAGACCGCCGCACCGGCATCACCTATGCCCTCGCCGTGTTCGGACTGGCCGACCGTTTCTCGACCATCGACCGCGGGATCGTCGAGACCCAGCTTGTGAACGCGGCGCAGCGGCTGTCCCTGTCCCTGCGCAGCAACGGCAGCTGACATTCCGGATTCCGGAAACCCTCTTCAGTCTACCCATCGAACACCTCATTCGATCCGACCGAGAATCGCTCCGGCTGCCTTCCGGATCAATGGCAGGCATTCAGTGTGAAAGTTACCGTTGCGGGTCAAAAACATCCGATTACCGGAAGTTGTGGCGGTAGTATTTCCGATATTTGATGAATTCTTGCGCAGATCCCCGGCGTTCCAGCCCCTTTTGAACTGCCACATTTCACATCCCGAGCGAAGACGTTGACAGGCGCCCCTCAATATCGTTTTTCGAAAAAGTAAGAAAAACTATCGAATACCGAGAATGAGGAAGTCCCGTGTCGGAATGGCGTCTAGGAATTGATATCGGCGGCACGTTCACCGACGTGATCGCAGTCTCTCCCGACGGGACGAACCGTCGGTCCGCCAAGGTCCCCAGCAAACCGGCCGAGCCGGTGCGGGCTATCGTCGAGGCCATTGCCGCCGTCGATCTGAACTGGTCCGACGTGGGCGAAATCGTGCACGGCACGACCATCGTCACCAACGATATCGTCGAGCAGCACTTCCGCCCCTGCGCCCTGATCGCGACCTCCGGCTTCGCGGATTCCATCGAGATCGGCCGCACCTCCCGCCGCGTGCTCTACCGACTCGACGTGACGCCGAAGGTCGCCCCGCTCGTCCCGTCCGATCTGCGCTTCGAGGTCGAGGAACGCTTGCTGGCCGACGGCAGCGTCCTGACCGAACTTTCCGATGCCGAGATCGACCGCGTGATCGCCGAGATCAAGGCAACCGGCGTCGATACCGTCGCCGTCTGCCTGCTGCACGCCTTCCAGAACCCCGCGCATGAGATCAAGCTGGGCGAAAAGCTCTCCGAGCATTTTGCCAACGTCTCGCTCTCCCACGAAATCTCCCCCGAGATACGCGAGTTCGAACGGATGAGCACCACGGTGCTCAACGCCATGATGATGGGCAAGATCCGCGCCCACCTGAACCGCATCGACGAGACAAAGGCCGAGAACAGCCTGGTCCACCTGATGCACTCCGCCTCCGGCATGGCCACGCCCGACCTGATCGCGGAACGTCCGTTGATGCTTGCCATGTCCGGCCCCGCCGCCGGAGCGCTGGCAACGACCGAGATGGCCCGCGCCCTCGGGATCCAGAACGCCCTCACCTTCGACATGGGCGGCACCACCACCGATGTCTGCCTCATCGTGAACGGCCGCGCCGAAATCGCGGCCAACCGCGAACTAGGCGGCCAGCGCATCCGCCTGCCAATGGTGGCGGTCGACTCCATCGGCGCCGGCGGCGGCTCTATCGCCCGCCTCGTTTCGGGCGCGCTCGAGGTCGGCCCGCGCAGCGCCGGGGCCACGCCCGGCCCCGCCTGCTACGGCAAGGGCGGCACCCTGCCCACGGTCTCCGACGCCGACATCGCGCTTGGCTACCTGAACCCTACCCGCACCCTTGGCGGCTCGGTTCCGCTGCAACCGCAACTGGCGGACAAGGCCATCGGCGCCCTTGCCGCCGAAATGGGCTTCGAGACCAGGCAGGCCGCCGTCGGCATCACCCGCGTCGTCCACGCCACCATGGCCCGCGCCCTGCGCCGCGCCACCGTGGAACGCGGTCTCGACATCCGCAGCTTCGACCTCGTGGCCTTCGGCGGCGCCGGCCCGATGCACGCGGTCGAGGTCGCCCGCATCTGCGGCATCAAGACCATCGTCGTCCCGATGTTCTCCTCCGGCTTCTCCGCGCTCGGCTGCGTCGATGCGGCGATGAGCTATTCCCGCCAGTTCACCGTGAACATGAAATCGAAGACCTGGGACCAGTCGCGTCTCGATGCGCTGCTGCGGGAGGAAACGGAAACGCTCTCCCGCGCCCTCGTCGCAGCGGGCCACGCGGCCGAGACCCTGCGCGTCACCCACACCGCCGGCATCCGATACTCGGGCCAGAGCTACGAAACGCCGATCCATGACCCGGCCTTCGACGACCTCGAAGCGCTCGGCGCCCAGTTCGACGCCGCGCACAAGGCGGTCTACGGCTACTCGACCGGCGAGACGTGGGAGCTGATGACCGTCCGCACCGAGGTTTCCGGCCCCGAGCGCGAACTCAACAACGCCGAAGTGCCGGGCGGTGCGACCACCCCCGCACCTGTCGGCCACCGCGAGGTGACCTTCGAAACCGGCGAAAGCGCCAACACCCCTGTCTATGATCGCGATGCGCTGGTCGTGGGCGAGGTGCTGACCGGCCCGCTGATCGTCGAGGACACCTGGTCAACCGTCGTCGTCCCACCGCGCGACACCATCCGCCGCGACGCCACAGGAAATCTCCACATCGTGGTGGAGCTGGACCAATGAAGGACACCGCCGTGCAACTCGATCCCGTATCGCTCGAAGTCATCCGCAACGCGCTGACCGCCGTCGCCGAGGAAATGTCGAGCGTGGTCATGCGTGCCGCGCGCTCGCCGCTGCTGCGCGAGGCGGGCGACCACTCCTCCGCCCTGACCGACGCCGAGGGCTACCTCGTGGCGCAGGGCCGCGACGTGCCGGTGCACCTCGGCGTGCTCAGCTTCACTGTCCGCGAGTTCCTCAACAAGGTTGGCCGCGACGCACTGCGCCCGGGCGACGTCTGGATCCTCAACCTCCCGGACGTGGGCGGCAACCACCTGCCCGACGTCAAGCTGATCCGCCCGATCTTTCACGAGGGCGACCTCTATGCCTTCTCGATCAGCCTCGCCCACTGGGCCGACGTGGGCGGAGCGATGCCCGGCAGCTACTATGCTGCCGCCTTCGACTGCTGGCAGGAAGGTCTGCGGATTCCCCCGGTCCGCCTCGTCGCCGGCGACGAGATCGACGAGGAGAAGATGGGACTGATCCTCGCCAACGTGCGCGGCCCGGCCGAGCGGCGCGGCGACATCCTCGCCCAGATCTCGGCCACCACCGTCGCCGGGCGGCGTCTGGAAGAGCTGCGCCTGCAATATGGCGTCGCCTTCCTCAAGGCCGCCTTCGAGGCGATCCACGACCGCGCCGAACGGCAGATGCGCGAGGCCATCGCGACCATCCCCGACGGCGTCTACGAAGGCGAGGACTTCATGGACGATGACGGCCACGGCGGCGCCCCCGTCGCGATCCGCGTCAAGGTCACGATCTCGGGCGAGACCGCGAGCTTCGATTTCACCGGGACCGACAATGCCGTGCCCGGGGCGCTCAACACCACGCCCTTCATCGCGGCGGCGGGTGTCTTCTACGTCATGAAGGCGCTCTACGGCCCCGACATCCAGCCGTCCGCCGGTTGCTACCGCCCCCTTTCGGTGGTGACGCGCCCTGGCTCCATCCTCGATCCGCGCAGCAACGTGCCGGTCGTGGGCGGCAACCACGAAACCTGCCAGCGCGTGGCCGACGCCATCTTCAGGGCGCTGGTGCCAGTCGCCGCCGAGAAACTCTCGGCGGGCGGCCCCACAACGGCGGGCCTGCTGATCTTCTCGGCGCGCAACGACGAGGGCGATTATTCCACCTTCTACGAGGTGCACGGCGGCGGTGAAGGTGCCCGGATCGACCGGGACGGCATGGCCGTCACCCGCGTCCACCTTGCCAACGTGATGAGCACCCCGGTCGAGGTGATCGAGACGGAGTACCCCCTCATGGTCGAGCGTCAGGCGCTGCGCCACGGCTCGGGCGGCAAGGGGGCCCACGTGGGCGGCGACGGCCTGCACCGGGTCTACCGGATGCTCGCCGACAACATCTCGCTCACCACCATGTTCGAACGTGCCGTGGTTCCCGCCTACGGGCTGGAAGGCGGCGAGAATGGCGCGCCCTTCGAGGTGCACCTGCAAACAAAAGAAGGCACGCAGACCAAGCTGCCCGGCAAGCATAACGTCACCATCAACAGGGATGACCGGGTTACAGTCATGTCCTGCGGGGGTGGCGGGTATGGGCTGGCGACGGATTGAATTCCGGACCCACACCAACTGAAATCCAACAGGAACGAAAGGTAGACACGAAAAATGAAAAGACGTGATTTCCTGAATGTCGCAGCCATGACCGGGGTCTCCCTCCTCGGCCTCCGGCTCGGCGTGACCCCCGCAAACGCACAGGGCCGCAACGACGTGATCCGCGTCCTGCTCGAAGACAGCCCCAACACCTTCGACCCCTCGGGCACCGGATACAACCCGGCCTCCTGCAACATCTCCTGGAACGTCTACGACCGCCTGGTGACCTTCGGGGTCAAGCCGGTCGAGGACAAGGAAGATGCCTTCATCTACGACTATTCCAACATCGTCGGCCAGGCCGCCGAGAGCTATGAAGTCTCCGAGGACGGCACCACCATCACCTTCAAGATGCGGGAAGGCGCCACCTTCCACGATGGCCGACCGGTCACCGCGCATGACGCCAAGTGGTCGCTCGACCGCGCGGTGAACCTGCCGACCTCCAAGGCCCAGCTCGGCACCGGTTCGCTGACCAGCCCGGACCAGTTCACCGTGGTCGACGACATGACGTTCCAGATCACGCTGCCGCAGGCCGACAGGTTCACCCTGCCCAACCTCTGCATCCTGTTCCCGGCCATCATCAACTCCGAACTGGCCAAGGAACACGCGACCACCGAAGATCCCTGGGCCGAAGCCTGGCTCAAGACCAACGAAGCCGGCGGCGGCCCCTTCACCGTCAGCCGCTATGTCGCTGACCAGCAGTTCGTGCTTGACCGCTTCGCCGACTGGAAGAATGGCGAGGTCGCCAGCGCGGCCCGCATCATGGCCCAGATCGTCCCCGTGGCCTCTTCGCGCCGCGCCTCTGCCGAACGCGCCGAGGCCGACCTCGTCCGCGAACTCTCGGGCCGTGACATCAAGGACATGATCGACGCCGGCAAACCACGTGTGCTCGGCATCTCCAACCCGGCCCGGATGGTCTCCATCGCGCTGAACTCGGAAATGGCGCCCTTCGACAACAAGCTGGTTCGCCAGGCCGTCGCCTATGCGGTGCCATATCAGGAAATGTTCGAGTCGGTCCTCTACAGCCGTGGCACCCCGCTGTTCGGCGGCTCCGCCGAGACCACCGAGGCCCGCTATCCCCAGCCCCTGCCCTACACACAGGATCTCGAAAAGGCCAAGGCGCTGCTGGCCGAAGCGGGCATGGCCGATGGTTTCGAGACGACCTTCACCATCGACAGCTCGCTCGGCACCACCGCCGAACCCATCGCGATCCTGATGCAGGAAGCGCTCGGCAAGATCGGCGTGACCGTCAAGATCGAGAAGGTGCCCTCCGCCCAGATGGGCCAGCTCCAGACCGACCGCGCCCTTCCGATGTATATCGCCGTGGGTGGCGCCTGGCTGGCAGACCCGGATTACTTCTTCCGCATCTTCTACAACTCCACCCGTCGCTGGAACTACGGCAACTACCAAAACGAGGAGATGTCAAAGCTGGTCGAGGAAACCCGCTTCGAGACCGACGAAGAAGTCTACAAGACCAAGGTCATCCGCATGGTGGAACTGGCCAAGGACGACGTGCCGCTGATCCTGCTCTGGTCGCCCTTCCAGGACACCGTTCTCAGTGACGCCGTGCATGGCTACGAATACATGTTCCACGGCCAGCTCGAGCTGCGCCCGCTCTACAAGTCCTGAGCCTGAACTCCCCACGGGGCCGGTCCGCCGGCCCCGTGGGGGCCGCCCCTACCGGAGACCCTGATGAAGCATCGGACCCTTCGCCTGATCGCCTGGCGCCTGCTGATGGCGCTCCCGATCCTGTTCGGCGTCATCGTCGTCACCTTCGTTCTGATCCGCGCCCTCCCCGGCGATCCGGCCATCGTCTATGCCTCAGGCCCCAACATGAGCCAGGAAGACATCGACGCCATCCGCCGTGCCATGGGCCTCGACAAGTCGGTATTCGAACAGTTCCTGATCTACCTCAACAACATCGCGCACCTGAATTTCGGGAACTCGCTGGTCACCGGGCAACCCGTGCTCAAGGATTTCGGCGAACGGCTGCCCGCGACGCTGGAACTGGCCGTCTTTGCCTTCGCCCTGTCGCTGGTCGTGGCGCTGCCCGTCGGGGTCCTCTCGGCCCTCTACCGCGACAGCTGGATCGACCAGCTGGTCCGCGTGATCACCTCGGTCTCGGCCGCGATGCCCGGCTTCTTCTTCGGCCTGATCCTGATCTTCATCTTCTACTTCCTCATGGGCATCGCGCCCGAGCCCATCGGGCGCCTCTCGGGCTGGTCCATCGCGCCGCCAACCGTCACCGGCTTCATGACCATCGACGCCGCCCTCATCGGTGACTGGGAAATTTTCTGGGAAGCGCTCGGGAAGATGCTGATGCCCGCCGCCTCCATGGCCATCTTCGCGGTCGCGCCCCTGATGCGGATGATGCGCGGCGGCATGATCGACGCGCTCGACAGCGACTACATTAAGGCGGCCCGTGCCTACGGCATCCCCCGCCGCAAGATCCTGCTGCAATATGCTCTTCCGAACGCCATGCTGCCGGTGCTCGCCACCATGGGCATGGTCCTCTCCACGATGCTCGGCGCCAACATCATGATCGAAAAGCTCTTTGCCTGGCCCGGCATCGGCTCCTACTCGGTCAATGCGCTGACCGGGGTGGACTATGCCCCCGTGCAGGCCTTCGTCCTCATCGTCGCCGTGCTCTTCGTCCTGATGACGCTGGCGATCGACATCCTCTCGGCGGCTATCGACCCGCGCTACAAGCTGAAGGGGTAAGTCATGGCCCGTTCCGTCGCCCTCTATCACCTGCGCCGCAACACCGCGACCAGCGTCGCCGCTGCGGTCATCGTGCTGCTGTTTCTGCTGGCGATCTTCGGCCCGCTCATCGTGCCTTACGATCCGCTGGCAACCTCGATGCAGGAGGTGCTGCAGCCCCCCTCAGCCGAACACTGGTTCGGCACCGACCAGCTGGGCCGTGACATTTTCAGCCGGGTCGTTGTGGCCACTCGCCTCGACTTTGCCATCGCCGTCGCCGCCGTCGCGATCTCCGCCCTCGCGGGCATCTCGGTTGGCGCCATGTCCGGTTACCTCGGGGGCTGGCTCGATGGTGTCACCAGCCGCATCGTCGACGTCATGATGGCCTTTCCCCTGTTCGTCGCAGCCATGGCGCTCGTCGCCGTCTTCGGTAACTCAGTGCAATCGGTGGTGCTTGCCACCTCGATCATCAATTTCCCCTTCTACTTCCGACTGGCCCGGATCGAGGCCGCCTCGCGCCGCGAGATCGGCTATGTCGAGGCAGCGTTGATCAACGGCAACTCTAGCGGGTCGGTGATCTTCCGCTTCCTGCTGCCGAATTCGCTACCGCCGGTGATCGTCCAGGTCTCGCTCAACCTCGGCTGGGCCATCCTAAACACCTCCGGCCTCGCCTTCATTGGCCTCGGTGTGGCGCCCCCCACCCCGGAATGGGGCATTATGATCCAGGAGGGTGCCTCCATGATGATGTCCGGCGAATGGTGGACCGTGTTCTTCCCCGGCCTCGCCCTCGTGCTCTCCGTCTTCTGCTTCAGCCTGCTGGGCGACGGGCTGCGCGACATTGCCGACCCGCGCAGGAGAAGCTGATGACCGCCATGCTTGAAATCGACAATCTGACGCTGGAGTTCGAAACCCCGGCCGGGCGCGTACATGCGCTCGACAACGTCGGGCTCTCCGTCGACCGTGGGGAATGTGTGGCGCTGGTGGGCGAAAGCGGCTCGGGCAAGTCCATCACCGGCATGGCCATCATGCGCCTGAACGGCCCCAATGCCCGCATCCGCGCGAGCCGCATCGCCCTCGACGGTACCGACCTGCAGGGCCTCACCGACAAGGCGTTCCAGACCATCCGGGGCCGCCGCGTCGCGATGATCTTCCAGAACGCCAAGTCGGCACTGAACCCGCTGCGCAAGGTCGGCGATACGCTGACCGACATCCTGCGCGCCCATGCGCCCGAGCGGCTGTCGCGCCGGGACGCCCGCGCCCGTGTGCTCGACATGCTCGAGATGATCGGCATCCGCGAGGCGGAGGACCGGATGTATGCCTACCCGGCGGAACTTTCGGGCGGCATGTGCCAGCGCATCATGATCGCCGCCGCGCTGCTGTGCGAACCCGAGCTGATCATCGCCGACGAGCCAACCAGCGCGCTCGACGTGACCACCCAGGTCAAGGTGATGGACCTGCTGATGTCGGCCTGCCGCGAGCGCGGTGTTGCCGTGCTGTTCATCACCCATGACCTTGCGCTTGCCTCCGCGTACTGCGACCGCGCGGTAGTGATGCACGCGGGTCAGATGCTGGAGGACGGTCCCGCCGAGGAGGTCTTTGTCCACCCGCGCCATCCCTACTCCCGGATGCTGCTCGACTCGATGCCCTACGGCAAGGAGAGCGCGGCCGACCTCAAGCCAATGGGCGGCAACCTTCCCGATCTCAGGCGCGACGACCTGCCCGCCTGCCGGTTCGCCGAACGCTGCTCGCGCGTGCAGGACTGCTGCCGCACGCAATCCATTCCCGAGGCGCGACCGTCCGAGGCCCATGCAGTAAGGTGCTTTTTCCCCCATGACTGAGATCCTTCTCGAAGCCGGCGCCATCGTGAAAGACTTTCCCCTCGGGCGCGGGAAACACCTGCGCGCCGTCGATCACGTCTCATTCAAGCTGCGACGGGGGGAAATCCTCGGGGTCGTCGGGGAAAGCGGTTCGGGCAAGTCCACCCTCGCGCGGATCGTCGCGCGGCTGCTTCCCCAGACCGAGGGCTCGGTCTGGTTCGATAAGGCCAACCTCGCCTCCTACAGCGGGGCGCGCTTTGCGCGGGCCGAGGCACGCCGCGACATCCAGATGGTGTTCCAGGACCCCTTGGCGAGCCTCAATCCACGCTGGCCCGCCGCCAAGATCATCGCCGACCCCATCCGTCGGCTGGGCACTCCCAAGGAACGCGACAAGGTTAAGGCGCTGGTCGAAGAGGCCGCCGAACGCGCGGGCTTGCCGCTCGGGCTACTCAACAGCTTTCCTCACCAACTCTCCGGCGGCCAGCGCGCCCGGGTCGACATTGCCCGTGCCATCGTCCTGCGCCCCAAGCTGCTGATCCTCGATGAACCGACCTCGGCGCTTGATGCCTCCTTGCAGGCCCACGTGATCCAGACCCTGATGCAGCTGCGCGCCGATCTCGACCTGACCTACATCTTCGTCACCCACGACCTGAACCTCGTGCGCCTGATCTCCGACCGCATCCTCGTCATGCAAAAGGGCGCGCTGGTCGAGGAAGGCCCGGCCGCATCACTCTTCGCATCCCCCCGAGAGGCCTATACCCGCGAACTCATCGCCGCGATCCCCCAACTGGGCCAGCGACGCGTAGAACGCGCAGGCCGCGAACACTGATTAGGGTCCTTTCAAAGGAGAACACACCTCGCACAGCCCGAATGCTCAAAGCGGGCCGCAATTTGTCAGCCGTACCCAGCCAGTGGTCCTGGACTGCCCACACTGAATTGGTCCACCAATTGGGGTCGGATGGCTGCCTGTATCATGAGCGCTTTTCTCGCTAGCCTTGCATCAGGGAGGCCAGATGAGCAGCCTGTTCCTGCTGGGGTCTCCTTGATCCGCAAAGCTGGACCCGACATTACTGGTACTTCGTTCGGTATCGCGACGCTGCTCTACACGTTTTCCATCCTCGCAAACAGGCAAAGCACCGGGCGCAATATCATTCCAGGACCACGGGTCGCGGCCTCCCGTTCTAGGTGCACCTTTCCAAGCCTTTCGACCTCACGCGGCTTCACCTAGCAATGTCTCGAGCAGCCCGGCGACATCTAGGATCATCCGGTCCGCATACCACCGCCCCATGATCTGCAGACCCACAGGCAAACCTTCGGTCGTTCGTCCGCAGGGCATCGAGATGGCAGGATGGCCCGTCAGGTTCAGTGGGTAGGTAAAGGGATACCAGGCGCCGCGAATGGTGCCGCGATTGCCTGCGACCTCGACTTCGCCTGCGGTGTCGAGCGAAATCTGGATGGCTGGTGCGGTCAGCACCGGCGAAATGATCACGTCGAAACGGTCCAGCTCCTGCTGCAGAATGCGGAAGAACCGGGTCCGTTCGTAGCTGGCCACGGACAGGTCATTGGCACCGAGCTTGGCGCCTTCGAGGATACGCACCAGCAAGGTGTCATCCAGCTGGTTCCCGAACTTTGCCACATGCGGGCCGACGCGAGAGGAGAGGCCCGCCCGCAAGACGGTGAGAAACGCGGGCTCCAACCCCTTGAAGTCCAGGTCGATCTCCTCGACCTCTGCCCCCTGCCCTGACATTGCTTCCACGGCGGCGCGGGTCAGCGCGGCGACTTCGGGGTCAACTTTCGCCCCACCCTCCGGCAGCCAGCCGACGCGGAGCCCCCTGAGGTCGGACACCCGCTTCTCAGGAGGCAGGACCGCCTGGCCATAGGGGTCCATCCGGTCGAAACCGGCCATCGTCTCGAAGAAGAGTGTGGTGTCGGCCACGTCGCGCGCCATCGGCCCGACGTAGGAGTTGGCGCCGAACAGGTCCGGCAGCTGGAGGTGCGGGATCATGCCCAGAGTCGCCTTGAATCCGACGATGCCACAGCAGGCCGCCGGGATGCGGATCGAACCGCCTCCGTCCGACCCGATGGAAAGCTGTCCCATGCCCGCCGCAACCGCAACCGCGGAACCGGTGCTCGACGCGCCGGGCGAACGGTCGGGATGGGTGGGGTGCAGGGTGCGCCCTGACACCGGCGAGGTCGCCTCGGGCTTGTGCCCGAACTCCGGGGTCGTGGTCTTGCCGATCATGATGGCGCCGGCCGCCTTGGACCGCGCAACCGAGACCGCGTCGCTCTCCGGCACGAAGTGTTCGAAGATCTTCGAGCCCTGTGTCGTACGCACGCCCTTGGTGTTGACCAGGTCCTTGACCGAGAAGGGGACGCCGTGCAGCGGCCCCAGCGGATCGCCCCGCTGCACCGCGGCCTCGGCGTCCTTGGCGTCAGCCCTGGCCTGCTCGGCGCTGACGGTGACAAAGGCATTCAGCTCGGCACGCGCCTCGATCCGGTCGAGCGCGGCCTCGACTGCCTCGACGGGGGAAATCCGTCGCGCGGCAATTGCCGCGGCAAGCTCCACGGCGCTCAGGTCGGCAATATCGGTCACGGGAGGTCCTTTCGCATCTGTCAGAGCATGTTCCGGCCGCCGTTGATGGCAATGGTCTGGCCGGTCACGAAACGCGCCTCGTCCGAGGCGAGGTAGGCCACCAGCCCGCCGACTTCGGCAGCCGTGGCGATGAAACCCACTGGGGTAGCGGCCACCAGCGCATCAAGCGTGGCGCGTGGGATCCGCTTGTGCGCCTCGGTGGCGATGGCACCGGGACAGACCGCGTTGACCGTCACCCCATGGGGCGCCAGTTCCTGCGCAAGCGCCCGGGTGAACCCGACGATACCCATTTTCGCCGCCGCATAGTCCGACAGCCGCAGGTCGCCCGACAGCGCCGCGTCGCTCGACATGTTTACGATCCGTCCGCGCCCGCGCGCCTTCATGCCCGGCGCGATCAGCCGGCAGGCCCGCATGGTCGACATCAGGTTGATCTCGGTGACGAAGCGCCAGACCTCCTCGTCGCTCTCGCAGAACAGCCCTGCCCGCTCGCGCCCGCTCTGGCCGAGGTTGTTGAACAGGATGTCGACCGGCCCGAACTCGCCCTCCACCTGCGAGACCGCCTCGGCCAGCGCGGCCTTGTCCGTCCCGTCGAAGGCGAGCGAGAGCCAGCCCGCCTGCGCCTCGTCCGGGGCCTCCGCTGGGTTTAGGTCGAACACGGCGACACGGGCGCCCTCGGAGGCCAGACGCGTCGCGGTCGCGAGGCCGATCCCTCCCGCCCCGCCGGTCACAATCGCGGTCTTGCCGGTAAATCTGTGCATCTTCGACCTCAGTGAAAGCTGCGCCCGCCGTCCACCGCGAGGGCGACGCCGGTGATGTAGGCGGCCGCCGGACTGGCAAGAAAGACGATGGCCTCGGCCAGCTCTTCGGGTTCGGCCACGCGTTTCAGCGGGTAGCGGTCCTTGATCTCGGCAAGCCGGGCCTGCGGGTCTTCCGCATCTTCGTAGGAAGTCGCGAACAGCGCGGTCTGCACCGCGCCGGGGCACACCGCGTTCACCCGGATCCCCTCGTCGGCCCAGTCGAGCGCCAGCGACTTCGACAGCATGATCAGGCCCGCCTTGGAGGAGGTATAGGCCGCCCGGTCCGGGATCGGCCGCAGCCCGGCGGCCGAGGAGATATTCACGATGGCCGCGTTCCCGGACTTCGCGAGCCAGGGAAAGGCCGCCCGCGCTGCCCGCATCGGGCCGGTGAGGTTGACCTCCAGCACCCGCGTCCAGTCAGCGTCGGTGACCGCCTCGGTCGGCGCTTCCAGGTCGATCCCCGCGCTGTTGACGAGGATGTCGAGACCGCCCATGGCTTCGGCCGCCGCTCCGATCGCGGTGGTCAGCCCCTCTGCGTCTGTCATGTCGGCGACATAGCCTAGCGCCTCGCCCTCGGGACAGGGACTGCGGTCCACGACAGCGACCCGCGCGCCCTCCGCCATGAGCTTGCATGCGGTGGCCCAGCCGATCCCGGCGGCGCCGCCGGTGACGATGGCCCTCAGTCCCTCCAGCCGGCTCATGCCGGAACCTTGAGCTTTGTCGCCATGTCGGCCGCGATCTTGTCGCAACGGTCGACCCAGAGGTTCTCGTGCTTGAGGATATGTTGGATGAACCGATCCAGCAGGATAGCGCCCGAAGGCTGGCCGATGAACTCCGGGTGGCAGGCGAGGACCATCATGCGGTCCTCGGCATAAAGCGTATCGAACTCCCAGCTCCAGGTGTCCAACACCTGCCGCGGCGAGGTGATGGTGCGGCCGGGCAGGATCTTGGCGAACTGGAAATAAGGGCTGTCGGTGTTGATGTAGCGGAAGGGCAGCTCGACACAGTCGATCTCCTCCCCGCGCACCTTGAGCATGTAGGGCGCGTCATCATCAAAGAAGTTCGAGGAATAGGAGAACCCGTACTCCTTGATCAGGTCCATGGTCAGGCTGGTGACTTCGGCCGCCGGCGAACGCCAGCCCTTCGGCGCCTGCCCGGTGGCCTTGATGATGGCCTGCTGCGCCAGCTCCATCTCCTCGCGCTCTTCTTCCGGGGTCAGCGTCACGATCCAGCGGTGCGTGTGGCTGTGGTGGGCAATCTCGTGGCCGTCCTTCAGCAGCGCCTCGATCACCTCGGGGTGCGCCTCGACGACCAGCCCGGGGACGAAGAAGGTCGACTTGATGTCATAGCGGCGCAGCACGTCCATCACCCGCCAGACGCCTCGTTTCCAGCCATAGGCACCCTGGCTCATCAGGATCGGGCGGGTGTGGGCTTCGGGGTCGCGGGCTGTCCACATCGTCTCGCAGTCGAGATCGAAGGTCAGCATCATTGGGAAGCCTTTGGAGGTGAAGCTCATCGTTTGTGTTCCAGTTTGTCCGTGTCAGAAGAAGCGCGAGAAGGAGACCCATTTCTGCGCAAGGATCAGCGCGACGGCTGTCCCGGCGACAAGCAGGGTCGAGGCCGCGGCGATGGAGGGATCGACGCCATGCTCTACCGAGGCAAAGATCTTCACGGGCAGGGTCGATTGGCGCGGGGTGAGAAGGAAGATCGTCACCGGCACGTTGTCGAGCGAGGTGACGAAGGAAAAGATCGCTCCCGCAACCAGCCCCGGCTTCAGCAGCGGCAGCGTCACGAGGCGAAAGGCGGTGAAGCCCGAAGCGCCGAGCACGTTCGCCGCCTCCTCGATCTGCGGGTTGATCCCGGTCAGCGAGGACATGGCCGAGCGCACCACGTAGGGCAGCGTGATCAACGTATGCGCCAGCAGCAGCACGAAGGGCTGGCCGCGCAGGCCCAGCAGCGAGACATACTGCAACAGCGCCACCCCGATCACCACCGCCGGAAAGACCAGCGGCGCCATCACGGCCGATAGGATCAGGTCGCGGAACGGCACCAGGCAATGATGCAGCGCATAGCTCGCCGCCGTGCCAAGGATCAGCGACAGAAAGGTCGCGCCGGAGGCGAGCCAGAGGCTGGTCCAAATCGCCCTCATGTAGCGGCTGTCGCCCAGCACGTATTCGAACCAGTGCAGCGTCCAGCCCTGTGGCGGCACCGTCAGGTAGGAGGTATCCGAGAAGGAGGCCAGCACCACAACGATGGTCGGCGCATTCATGTAGACTAGGATCGCGATCGCGACGAGGCTCAGCAGCCAGGAGGGTTTCCGCGCGATCATGCCGAGATCCCCCGGGTCAGGTGGGCCGCGACCCGGTTCGCCGCCCAGATCAAAGCCAGTGCAATGAAGGTCAGCACGAAGGCGAGCGCTGCGCCCGAAGGCCAGTTCAGGTTGGTCATGAACTCGTCGTAGATCTGCGTGGCCATGACCCGGTAGGTCGGTCCGCCCAGCATCCGTGGCGTCACCAGGGCCGAGATCGACAGCACGAAGACGAGGATCGATCCGGTGATGATACCGGGGCTGGCGAGCGGTACGGTGATAGTGAAGAACACCCGCGCCCGCGACGAGCGCAGGGTCAGTGCGGCCGCCTCGACATCGGCCGGGATGTTTTGCAGCGCCGGCACCAGCAGCAGCACCATGAACGGCAGGTAGATCTGGACCAGCCCGATGATGACGCCGGTCAGGTTGTACATCAGGTCCAGCGGTTCGGAGATCAGGCCGATATTCAGCAGCGCGTCGTTGATCACGCCTCGAGGGGACAGCAGGACCATCCATCCAAACGAACGGACCACGATGTTGCAGAGCAGCGGAAAGATCACCAGCAAGATAGCTACGGTCTGCATCCTCGGTCCCACCCGAAGGATGAAGAGCGCGAGCGGAAATCCCACTACAAGGCACAGCACCGTCACGACGAGGCCGAGTGCCAGGGTACGCAGGACGATCTCCATGTAGAACCAATCACCCAGCACGTCGATGTAGTTCGACAGAGTCCAGTCGGTACCGATCCCGTGCATGCCCGAATAGTCCCGCAGGCTGAGCATGGCCATGATCACTGTCGGAGCAAGAAACCCCGCGAGGATCAGAACGGAGGCGGGGCCGATCAGGCCCACGCCAGCAGAGCGGGAACGGGTCATGCCGCGCTCTCCTCCGCCGAGACAAACACGCGGTCCGCCGGAATGCTGACGGCAACCGCGGTGCCTTTCTCAAGGTCGGCCTGCGCCCCGCGCGAAGAGACGCGGACCATCACCTCCGGCCCCTTGTCGAGCGTCACGATGTACTGGACCGACGCACCCTCGAAGATGCGCATGGTTATGGTGCCGGGAAGGCCGGGACCCTGTGGCGCCAGCACCAAATCTTCCTGCCGGAGCGTCACGCGAACACGCCCGCCACCAGTCGAAACGGCCCGGCTGCTTGGTAGTAGCAACCCCGGCGCCAGCTCCACCGCCCCGTCGCGCAGGACTCCGGTCAGCTTGTTCGGACTGCCGACAAAGCCGGACACGAACCCGTTGGCCGGGCTGAAATAGACCTCCTCGGGTGTAGCGAACTGCTGAATGTTGCCGCCCGACATCAGGCAGATGCGGTCCGACAGAGACATTGCCTCGTGCTGATCGTGCGTCACGAAGAGAGACGTCAGCTTGAGTTCGGATTGCAGGCGCTTGATCTCGATCTGCATCTCCTCACGCAACTGGGCGTCGAGGTTCGACAGCGGTTCGTCGAACAGCAGGATGGCCGGGCGCGGCGCCACCGAGCGCGCCAGCGCGACACGTTGCTGCTGACCGCCGGAGAGCTGGCGTGGGAACCGCTCGGCCAGCGCGCCGAGCCGGACCTGTTCCAGCGCCTCGCCGACGCGCGTTTTCAGTTCCTGCCCCTTCACGCCCTGACGGCGCAGGCCAAAGGCCACGTTTTCAAAGACGGTCATGTGGGGAAACAGCGCGTAGGACTGGAACACCAGCCCCACGTTGCGCCGGTTTGCCGGGAGTGCGGTGACATCCTCGTCGCCGAACAGGATCTGCCCGCCGGTCGGGTCCAGCAGCCCCGCGATCATCCGCAGGATCGTCGTCTTGCCGCAGCCCGACGGCCCGAGCAGCGAAACCAGCTGCCCCTGTTCGACGTCGAGTGAAACGGCATTGACGATGGTCGCCGTGTCATAGCGCTTGGTGAGGCTTCTGAGGGAAAGGGAAGTCACAGATGTCTCCGTTGGTACTCGGAGCCGGGCATGGCTCCTCTGGTCCGGGGCGCAGGTGTTGCGCCCCGGGGATCTTAGCCGAAATCCCGAAACCGGGTGATTACTTCGTGACCTCGCGCTGCCAGCGCTGGCGCCAGTCGCCGACATTGGCGGCGATCTTTTCGGGGTCGGGGAAGTAGAGCTTGCCGAACATCTCGGGCGGCACGGCCTTGGCCGCTGCACCTTCGAGTTTCACGTCCTTGTTGACGGGACCGGCATACATATTCTCGGCAAAGCACTTCTGAACGTCTGCCGACAGCGCGTTGTCGATATAGGCATAGGCACCGTCCGTGTTCCCGGCACCTTCCGGGATCACCATGGTGACCTTGATGCCGACAGCGCCTTCCTTGGGATAGGCGATGGCCACCGGAACGCCCGCATCGCCGGCAGCGGCGGCTCGGTCGGGGTACCAGGGCGCGATCGAGATCTCGCCGCGCTCGAACATCGAGATGATCTGGTCGGCCTGAGTGTAGTAGGCCTTCACCTCAGGCGCGATCTTGGCGATCGCCTCGAAGCCCGGATCGAGGTTGTCGATGGAGCCACCGTTCAGCAGTGCGGCGGCAATCAGGAAGTGAACACCGGCCGTGCCGGCGATATCGGGCAGGGCAACCTTGCCCGAGGCAGCGGCCGTGAAGACGTCGGCCCAGCTGTCCGGCGGAGTCGGATAATCGGCCGGGTTGTAGGCGATGGCGGTTGCACCCCACTGGTACTGGACAAAGTGGTCCTCGGCCCCGAAGGCGCCATCGACCAGTTCTCCGGCGTGGCTCAGCTTCGATTTGTCGAGAGCCTGCAGCAAACCTTCGGCGGCCAGCTGCGCGGCAAACGAGTTGTCGATGTAAACGACGTCAAAGTCGCTGTCCCCGCCGGTCGCGCGCACCATCGCCGCGAACTGCGAGGAGCTGCCCTCCTGCACCACCACCGTATCGCCGCTCGCGGTCTCGAACGGCGCGATGTGGCAGGTCTGCGCAGCCTTGCCAAAGCTGCCGCCGAACATGCCGACGACAAGGTCCTTGGCCTGTGCCGACTGGCCGCCTGCCACCAGGGCTGCGACGGCAGTGGTCACTGTAAGGAATCTTTTCATGGTCTTCCCCGTTGGTTGTTTATGAGCACAGATTGGCGAACTCGCGCACGTACGTCCACAAATATCTTTCACTAAAGCTATCATAAAGCATTTCAAAAGATTTATAGGCCGGAATCGAGCGCAACCACCCTCAGGGAGGGGTCAGCCAGCGCGAATCGAGTTGACCACCAGCACCTTGCGCAGGAGCGTTTCCAGCGTTTTGCGCTCCTCTTCGCTGAGCATCCGGATGAAATCCACCTCGGCGGCAGCCTGGGCTGGCATTGCTTCTTCGGTGAGGGCCATTCCAGCCTCGGTCAGCTCGACCCTCACGCCGCGGCCATCGCTCGGATCCTCGACCCGCCGGATAAAGCCCTGCTTCTCGATCCGCGCGAGCTGATTGGAAAGGCCGCCCGAAGACACCAGCAGCGTAGCTTGCAAGTTCTTCGGCGTCATCGCGTAGGGCGGCCCGGAGGCGCGAAGCGTCGCAAGAATGGCGTAGGTCGGGTACTTCACCCCGAACTTGGAACTGACCGTGTTCATCCGGTTACCGGCCATCTCGCCCAGTCGCATCAGGCGACCTGTGATCTCCTTGCCGGAGGTGTTGATCTCTGGCCGCTCCGTGTTCCACCAGGCGATGCCATGGTCGGCGAGGTCCTTTTCCTTCTCAATCTCGAATGACATCGCGGCCCTCACTTGTCTTTTGCAAAAGGTTATTTTTGCTTTTATCTCGCGTAACCTCAATATCACAATGCATCGGTCAGATGAATCTGTTCGCCACCCTCTGCGAGAGGGGAAATCCGAACACACCCTTGGTTGTGCGGGTCTCGGCGGACGGAGAGATTGCGGCCCGCGCGGCCGATCGCGCGCTCCATTCGTTCGGCATGGCAGTGATGGTAGGTAAAGGCCAGGACAGCCAGAGGACCGACCCGGGCCCTCAATCGACCGGTTATGGTCCCGGAGTTCCGTTCCCCCACTTCGACCCAGGATGCCAAAAGCGATGGGCCGGGATCAGTCGCATCAGTGCCTCGGTGTCCAATCATGCGGGAGTGTCAATCGGCGGCAATCAGGATAGCAGAGCCGATGGCGTCACTGTCTCCATGATCCACGCCCAATGCAGGTCTGCCCGGCCATCCCCGGTTCGCCCTCCCCCGGAGAGATTGCACAGGTCAGGCCCCCACAATTCCTGCGACTCTCAACTCACGCAGCTTTTGCAGGAGGCGCGAAGCCCTGGGCAATCTGCTCGAAGACACTCGCCACCTCGGCCTTCGCTTCGGCCTGACGGCTCTTCGCGCGCAGCAGGCGTCCGAAATCCGAACCCTTCCGGCTGGCTTGTTCAACGAGAAGGATCATCGCGATATCTCGCAGTCGCGAAGTGATCTCCTCGGACTGGCTCGCGGCGGTCATGCTGTCGGGAAGCCTCATGCCATCGAGGTGCTCAGCGAGGGACTGTCCGTGTTTTGAGGATTGTGCCCGCTCGCGGACCTGGCACGTGACAGGTTCGATGGTGCGCAGAAATGTCTCAACGTCCACCGTCGTCGCCTGAACCTCGTTGAGAGGAGCGACCGACCGGGTAAGCCTGATGTGAGACGAATCCGGATCGTGCGACAGATTCGATGCGCCTACCTCGACTGCCGGCTTGCCCGGGGCTCCAACAACACGTTGCAACCGGATCGCCTCGGAGAAGAGGACAAGCTGCGTGGTCTCTTCCACCGAGAGAAGCTGAGAAATCCGCCGAAACCGGCCATGATCCGGATCGCGATAGGCCGCGATCAGGCGCGTTCGCCCGCTGTCGAAGAGTTCGAGGCTGAAGAGAGAATCTTGCATGGCAGCGACTTACAGGACGCGCCGAAGGACCCACAAGGGGCAGCGCCACCGGGGGCGCGCCACGCGCGCCAATCTGCCGGTCCGCCGTTCTTGAAGCTGTAGTCTGTCCCACTGGCCGGCATTCGGAGGAGCATGCCCGGTTGCAGAAAGTCGATTGATCCATATCATTCCACGCAACCCCGAAATTCGGATACTTTCCTACGACAACTTGATACGATCGGAGCTGTCGGCCGTTTTTTGGCTCATCTTTCTCCAGCTCTGCAATGACGGCCCCATGCCATGCCGGGGTGAGTTCCCGGGAACACCAACGATTGCGGTGCGTCGGCAGGCTGGATCGACGACGAAGCCATTTCACGGGAGATTTTAGGATGAAACTGGAAAAATTCGCAGCCTGCGTCGCACTGAGTATTATCGCCGGTCCGGCTGGCGCCGAGGAGCGCTTTCTCGAAAACGAGACGATCTCGTCCATCGCCGGTGACTTCACCTTCCAAAAGGGCTTTCCGACGCCCGAAACTACCGAGCGCCTTTTCCAACTGCGCACCACCTACAGGGTTATGGAGGTGATCCAGGAAAACACCTTTGCGGCGTCACTGTTTGCCATGCGCAAAGGCTTCGAAGCCTTCGGTGGAGGCGCGCCGAACCAGGTGATTGTGTTCAAGGATCTTATGGATGCGAAGTCCGAGTTCCTGACCGCGAACAACACCACCGTCTACGCGATGACCTTCCTTGATCTGAAAGGCGACGGGCCCACCGTGGTCGAGGCACCTGAAGGGATGCTCGGCTTCTTCAATGACATGTGGATGCGGTATGTCGGCGATGTTGGGAATGCCGGCCCGGACAAGGGTCAGGGCGGCAAATTCCTTATCCTCCCGCCCGGCTACGAGGGAGAGGTACCGGATGGCTATTTCACCTTCTCGTCGCGCACCTATGGCGTCTGGATGGGCCTTCGCGCCTTTCTGGCCGATGGCAGGACGAATGCCGCTAACGCGCTCTATGAGAATCTGAAGATCTACCCTTTATCCAAGGCAGATAACCCGCCTCCAACAGAACTCATCAATGGCTCAGGCCAGAAGATTCTGACCGTCCACTCCGAGAACTATCACCTGATCGAGGAGCTCGGCGCGCTGATAGCAGAAGAGCATCCCGATGCGCTCGACGGGGCGCAGAAGTTCCTGCTCGCCTCCATCGGGTTAGAGTTCGGAAAGCCCTTCGAGCCGTCTCCCGAGGAGCGGGCGATTCTTGAACCAGCGGCGAAGCTCGGCGCGGCGCTGCTCCGGGCCAACATGTGGAACTATGTCGGAGACGAGAAATACATCTACGCAGACCGGAAGTGGTGGAACCCCTTCGTCGGAGGTGTCTACACATTCGATCCAAAGGGCTATCTCGACTACGACGCTCAGGCCTTCTTTGCCGCCTACGCGACAGGCGTGACGCCCGCCATGGCGAGCAAGGTGGTCGGCATCGGCTCGCAGTACCTCTGCACCCATACTGACGGCAGTGGTCAACCGCTCGACGGAGCAAGGACATACAAACTTACGGTTCCCGCGGACGTACCTGCCAAGGATTTTTGGTCGGTCGTGGTCTATGACAGTGCGAGCCGCTCCATGATGCTGACCTCTCAGGAGTTCCCGGCGCTCAGCAGCTACAGTGACCTCTCGCAAAACGAGGACGGATCTGTCGACCTCTACTTCGGTCCGCAGGCGCCAGAAGGGAAGCAGGCAAACTGGATCGAGACCGATCCGACGAAAGGCTGGACGGCCATCTTCCGCATCTACGGCCCTCTCGAGCCGTTCTTCGAGCAGAGCTGGAAGCTGAACGACATCGCAGCGGTGGAATGAACCGTACCGCCGGCCCCCACATCGGGAAGGTCCGATACGAAAGAGGGTCGTCCCAATTTGGTCTACAGGTTCTGCCCGTTGCGGCGCTGAGAACGGCGCAAAGTATCCAGAACTAGCGGAACAGGGGGCCACCCTTTCAGGGGTGGCCCGTATCGGTCACCAACACTCAAACAAGGGCCGCGCCCTCATATACCCTGCCCTCCGGACAAGCACCCGCCAGCGCTGCGTCACATGATCACGACCAGGGCGTGACGAGGTATTTCTCGCCCGTCTTCATCGCCCGATAGTCGGTGACGGCCTCCTTGGTCAGCATTTCGTCGAGATTGACACGTGTCTTGTAGTGGCTGGCGAAGGTGGTCGTGAGGCTGTCGAGCACGCGCTTGCGCATCCGCCCGACGGTTTCGCGCCCGGCGGATTGAAGGAAGGGGAACAGCAGCCAACCCGACAGGGTCCAGCCAAAGCCGTAGCTCGGCGTCAGGATCGTCGGACCAGTGTCGAGCCGCCCATAGATGAACATCCGCTTTGGCTGGTTCGAGCCGTAGCGCGAATACTCGGTCATCCGCGAGACCGCGACCTGCTCCATCGCCCTGAAGGCGGTGTCGACCGCCTTGCCGCCCCCGACCGGATCGAAACCGTAGAAGGCACCGGTGTCTTCAATCGCGGCGCGCAGCTGGTTCGGAAAGTCGTCGCCCGAAGAATTGACGACATGCGTCGCGCCGAGCCCGGCCAGCAAATCGGCCTGGTTTTCCTTCCGGACGATGTTGACCAGCCCGATCCCGTCTTCCTTGCAGATACGGGTCAGCATCTGGCCCAGGTTGGAGGCCCCGACGGTGTGCAGGATCGCGCTCTGTCCGTCCATCTTGGCATTCTCGACGAACCCCAGCGCGGTCATCGGATTGACGAAAGCGCTTGCGCCATCCTCGGCGGAATGATCGCCCAGGGGCAGACAGGCCGACGCATCGACGAGACAATACTGGCTATAGGCATTGCCCGGAACACAGGCGACCCGTTGCCCGACCAGCGCCTTGGCCGCGTCACCCTCGCCGGCCGCGACGACCGTGCCCGCGCCTTCGTTCCCGGCCGGCAGCTTGAGCCCATGACGCGCTTTCGATCCCGTGTTGAACGGTTCGGGCACCTTCGCGACGAACTTGCCGTGCGAGTAGCTGGCATTCTCCAGATCGGCCGCGCCGGCCAGGATGGCGAGGTCCGACGGGTTGATCGGCGCCGCTTCCATCTTCACCAGCACCTGGTTGCCGGTGGGATCGGGAAAGGTGACATCCTCGATCGCTACGGTCAGCGTTCCGTCTGCGTCCAGGGTCGTGAACAGTTGCTTGCCGGTGGTTGGCATGGTGGGGTCTCCAGGGGTTGGTTTCGCGCTGCCAGATTGCCCTGCGGGCAAGCGGAACGAAACCGTTATGGAGATCACTCACGCGGCGTCACTTGGCGCCGACCATCCGTCGATCGAATGGATAGAGCCAACGTCCTTACTCGGATTTGAAGTGATGTGTTTTGAACGCGAGAACGCCGCGCGGGTTGTGTCCGTGCGGCGTTCTCGGGATTGTTTTGTTTTGATCGATATAGAGAGAAGGATGTTTACTAGGTCTGGCGATGCCCTACTCTCCCACGTCTTGAGACGCAGTACC
>NZ_QEHM01000001.1 GCF_003116585.1 Albibacillus kandeliae | reverse complement strand
AGTGCAGGTGGTGACGATCTGGGCCCCGAGGATCGCGTCCTCCGGGCTGTTGCAGGCGGTGATGTCAAATCCCAGCCCGGTCAGGTTGCCGGCGCATTTCGCCGTCGCGTCGGCGTCGATGTCGTAGAGGCGGAGCGTGTCGATGCCGCAGACCGCCTTCATCGCGAGCGCCTGAAACTCGCTCTGCGCGCCGTTGCCGATCATCGCCATGCAGCGCGCGCCCTTGGGAGCGAGGTGGCGGGCCACCAGCGCAGAGGTCGCCGCTGTGCGCATCGCGGTGAGGATGGTCATTTCCGACAGCAGGACGGGATAACCCGTCGCCACATCGGCCAGCAGCCCGAAGGCGGTGACGGTCTGCAGCCCCTCGCGGGTGTTCTTGGGGTGGCCGTTCACATACTTGAAACCGTAGACCTCGCCATCCGAGGTCGGCATCAGTTCAATCACGCCCTCGGCGGAATGCGAGGCGATGCGCGGGGTCTTGTCGAACAGCTCCCAGCGCTTGAAGTCCGCCTCGATGTAGTCGGCGAGGCCCTTGAGCATGGGTTCCACCCCGATGTGGTGGATCAGGCGCATCATGTGCTCGACCGAGACGAAGGGCACCAGCGCCTTGTCGGAAGGGTGCGATTGGGTCATCGGGGGCTCCGTCAGTAATGGGTCGTGGTGGGTCGGTCGAAGACCCGGCGCCCGAGGGCGGAGGCGGCGAGGTCGACCATGACCTGCGCGGTCCGGCCACGCTCGTCGAGGAAGGGGTTCAGCTCGACGAGGTCGAGCGAGGTGAGCAGCCCGCTGTCCGAGATCATCTCCATCACCAGATGCGCCTCGCGGAAGGTGGCACCGCCGGGGACAGTTGTGCCCACCGCCGGGGCGACGGAAGGGTCGAGGAAGTCGACGTCGAGGGAGACATGCAGCATGCCCCCGGCGGCGGCGACCTTGTCGAGGAACCCGGCGAGGGGGCGGGCGATACCGTGCTCGTCGATCTGGCGCATGTCGTAGCGATGGATCCGGGACTGTTCGAGCAGCTTTCGCTCGGCGGGGTCCACCGAGCGGAGGCCGATGTAGCAGACGTTCTCCTCGGCCACCGGATGCGGGACCGGCGGAAAGGCCTCGAACCCGGGCCGGCCGGTGACATAGGCGATGGGCGTGCCGTGCAGGTGGCCGGTCTCGGTGGTATCGGGCGTGTGGATGTCGCTGTGCGCGTCGAGCCAGAGCACGAAGAGCGGACGCCCCACGCTGGCCGCATGGGCGGCGGCGCCCGCGACGGTGCCGAGCGAGAGCGCATGGTCGCCGCCAAGGAAGATCGGCAGCCCGCGCGGCATTGCCTCGATGGCGGCGCGCGTCAGGCTCTCGGTCCAGGCTGCCGTCAGATTGGGCTTGAACAGACGCCCGTCGCCGGTGTCGGGCTGGTGCGGGTCGGGCGAGAGATTGCCGAGGTCCTCGACCGCATGGCCGAGCGTGGCCAGCTCTTCTGCGAGGCCGGCGGTGCGATAGGCATCGGGGCCCATCAGGCACCCGGGACGGCGTTTGCCGCTGTCCACGGGACAGCCGATGAGCAGGCAGGTGGTCTGGGTCATGAAAGCTCCTGGGCGCGGGATTTGCGCCAAGTATCCCCCGAATTGCGTTGCCATCCACCCGTCTATTTGACCAGAATGGGCTGGTTTCCTTCGATATGGATATCTGGATTGGACAAAACGGACGAACGCCTTCTGGCCGCGCTGCGCCGCGACGCGCGCGCCTCGCTCTCGGACCTTGCGCTGGAGCTCAATCTCTCGCGGACTACGGTGCGCAGCCGGATCGAGCGGATGGAGGCCCGTGGCGACATCCTCGGTTTTACCGTGGTGCTGAAACAGGACGCGCTGCGCGACCCGGTGCGGGGGCTGATGATGATCGGGATCGAGGGGCGCGGCGCCGACCGGGTGATCCGCCAGCTCTCGGGGATGACCGAGGTGCGATCGGTGCATTCGACCAACGGGCGTTGGGACCTGATTGCGGAACTGGGCACCGAGACGCTGGAGGGGCTCGATCGGGTGCTGAACCGGATCCGGATGCTGGAGGGCGTGGCGACCAGCGAGACCAGCCTGCTGCTGGCCACACGGCGTTCGGGCGGGTCGTGAGGGAGGGGGCGCTGCCCCCTCTTGGCCCTGCGGGCCAATTCACCCCCGGGATATTTGGGAACCCAAAGAAGGCGGGGGCGGTCAGGCGCGGCGGGCGGCGGCGATCCAGATGGCGGCGAGGACCAGCGAGGCGATCATGTTCCAGCTGGCCATGGAGAGGCCCATCATCGACCAGGCGACCTCGTCGCAGCGGATCATCGGGGCGTTCATGATCTGGTCGAAGAGCTGGTCGGAGCTGAGGCCGCCGACGGAGGAGGAGGTGCAGGTGGTCGGGCCTTCCCACCAGCCGCGCTCGACCCCGGTGTGATAGGCGCCGATCCCGGCGGTGGTGAGCGCCGCGAGCGCGCCAAGCAGCGGCAGGGCGGCGCCGGGGAAGACCAGCGCAAGCAGGCCGATCAGGATGGCCGCGGCGTGCGGCCAGCGCTGGAGCAGGCAGAGGTGACAGGGGGCGAGGCCGCCGATGTACTGAAAGGCGAAGGCGCCGAGCAGCATCGCAGCGGAGCCGGCGGCGGCGATCAGCGAGAGGGTCTTGCGGGTCATAGGTACTTTACGATGACGAAGCCCCCGATGAGGAGGGCGACAAACAGGGTGAACATGAGGCCAAGGCGGCGCTCGATGAAATCACGAATTGGTGCGCCGAAGGCGCGCAGGAGCGCCGCGACCACGAAGAAGCGCAGCGCCCGGGCGAGGATCGAGGTGGCGACGAAGGTCAGCAGCGGCATGCCGGTCCAGCCCGACATGATGGTGATCACCTTGTAGGGGAAGGGGGTGATCCCCGCGACCAGCACGGCCCAGAAGCCGAAGTCGTTGAACTTGCTGTTGAACGCCTCCATCGCGTCGGCCTTGCCGAGGGAGGAGAGGATCGGCTGGCCGATGCTGTCGAAGGCGAAGGCGCCGATGGCATAGCCGAGGAGCCCGCCGAGCACCGAGGCCACCAGCGCCACCAGCGCGATGAGCCAGGCGCGCGAGGGCCGGGCGAGGATCATCGGGATCATCAGGACGTCGGGCGGGATCGGGAAGACCGAGCTCTCGACGAAGGCGACCAGCGCCAGCCACCAGAGGGCGTGGGGATGGTCGGCCAGGGCCATGGTGCGGTCGTAGAGGCGTTTCAGCATTGCGACATCCGTTGCGGCCGGAGGGGAGGACCGGACCCCGACAGGGAAGATCATGCGCCGCGCGCGGGGTCAACTGCCCGCCGCCGCGGCAAGGTGCGAAATCCCGCTGGACCTTGGGAAAGGGCTTCGCTAGATCAGGTTTGAGGCCCAAGTGGCGGAATGGTAGACGCAGGGGATTCAAAATCCCCCGGCCGTGAGGTCATGTCGGTTCGAGTCCGACCTTGGGTACCACCTCGATTTCCCATCAACGCAGTGAAGTGACAGCGAGACATTCGCCTTTGGGAGGATGGTCTCGTCCGGAGGCAATGTCCGAGAACTCTGTGGCCAAAGGCCGTTTTCGGACATTGATCGCGTGATTCAGGCGTGGGAGCTTTCCGCTGCCTGGGGGCGTTGGGCGAAGAAGCGGAAGGCGTGGGCGCGGGCGCGCAGCAGGGCCGCAAGGATAAAGAACACCGGGATCAGCATTTCCATGGTTTCTTCCACGGTGACAAGCCCCTGGCTGGTGGCTTCGGTGATCTCGATGCCGAGGGGCGCCAGCTTGCGCGCGAGGCCGTCGATCGACTTGCTCGCGCCCGCCACCACGAAGCCGGCGGTAAAGGCCAGCGCCCAGGGCTCGCCCCGCCGGAGGTCGCGCAGGAGCGGCAGGCCACGTTGGCGGACGAGTGACACCAGCGTCGCGACAAGGAGCGCCCAGAGCCCCAGGGCGAGGAGCTTTTCCCAGAGCGAGGTGTCATGCAGGATGACCTTGGTGCTGAGAATTCCCTCGCTGGTGAACGCCTTGTCCAGATCCAGTTCGCGGGCGGCCATGAACAGCAGCACGGCGGGCACCGACCAGAGCGGCACCCATGCCGTCCAAAGATAGGACGCCATGGCCACGACGTAGCCCAGCATGGATATCAACTCAATGCCGCCACCTTCTCTGGCGAGGGATGCACCTTCCGGGAGCGTCAGCCAGTCGATGCCGATGACGCAGGCTGCGACGGCGAGGTAGGTTCCGATGTAGGCGGATACATCGGACAGGTCGGGGTTGTGACGGTTGCTCATGGTCCTGCGAGTTCCAAGCTGCTCTTAGCCGCCCTTGGCTGTTCATGTTCTGGCGGGCGATCTGCAAAGATAGATGTAAAAAGCAGCAATTGCCAGTTCTTTGATCCGGTCAAGAAGAACGCTGCGGCGCGCGGCGTTTGAGGGGTGCAGGGGCGCGCTTGCGGTCTTCTGGCGGAGGTCTGCGCCTCTGTGTGGCTCCGCTGCATCAGTTGGAAACCGGGGGCTGCACCCAAGGGGAACCAATCGGTTCGGTACGTGTTCGCCGTGATGTGGGGAGGATGTAAGGAAGCAAGAGACGGAACTTGGCCGATGCGCATACTTCATGCTGAAGATGATGAATTCATCCGGGAACTGGTAAACCTGTCGCTCGTGGAGATCGGAGGGTTCGAACTGCTGCAGTGCAGTGACGGCCCCAGCGCGATTGCGGCTGTCGAGGTATACGACCCGGACCTGCTGCTGCTGGACTACAACATGCCCGGGATGACGGGCGCGGAGGCGCTCCTCAAGATACGGCGCAAGGCTGGCTTCGAGACCACGCCCTCGATCTTTCTGACTGCGCTGGATGATGACGGCATGAAGAATTGCCTCCTGAAGCTTGGGGCCCTGAAGGTCATCCCGAAGCCAGTGGACTTTATGGAGCTTCCGTCTCTCATCGAAAAGGCTCTGCTCAGGAAGAACTGATCCTTGAGGTCGGGGACTGGTTGCTGTCCGGTCTTGCGTCGCGCAAGGTGCTTGGCTGAGGAATAGTGGTCGGTAGCGTGCCGAGCGGCGTTCATTTTGGGGTTGGCTGGGGCGGAAAGCCGCCGGGGTCGGGATGACGACGCGTGGGAGGCGGAACCGGAGGATCGGGCCGACCGTTGAGCCTTGCGGGTGTACGTGTTTCGACAACCCCCTGCCGACCACACGTCCGCAGCGGCCCGGGTGCCACCCATGACCGTCCGGGCCGCACATTGCAGGGCGAAGCAATTCGGCACAGCCGGTAGGCGCGAAATGTCGGCCCCGCCGCCGATGCATTGGGTTTGGGAGCGGCGGTGATGTGCGTCGGCGTTGCGATTTGAAGCCCGGCTGCTCTTCGAGTTGAGAGACCGAAGAGGCGTTAGCGGAGATGCTTCTTCGCCGGATGTTTCATGCGCTTCAGCTCCTGCTCAGGGGACGGGCCAGCGCAGGGGGCAGGGCAGGTTTACGTGAGCCCGGATGGGGATGCAGATTGCGGGCCAAGGCCAATCTGTACACATAGGAAAGGCCCCCGGTGGACTGGGATGACAGCAACGGGGGCCTTCCGAAAGTTCGTACCAGTAAAAGATCAGTTGAAATGAAAACGTAAGGAAAAGGATGAGAGAAGGGACATTCTCCCGACTTGTTCAATGCGACTCTTAATGCCTGGGACGCTCCTCCGGGAATTGAGCATATGCTTTTCGGGACGGCTGTCCACAAGAAATTAACCCTACGTAAACTTTTGACGCCAAGGACAGTCCCGGACGGTTGGAGCCAAGCGGTGTCGGGCAGGATCTCCCGCCCCCAACCTTTTGATTTGGGATCGACATGGTCAGGGGCGGGGCGCCGGCAACGAGCCGGAACTGGTGCGTCACCTGACAGTGCAGGTGGCGAGATGTGATCTGATCGGAGGGCTGGGTGCTTTCGCACAGATCCCGCGACGGTGTCTGGCCGTGAAAAGAATGGCCGGTGTCGCCGAAGCTAAATGTCTCAATCAAATCCGGGGCCACGAAACCCTGATTCTGGGCGGCTGGCAAATTCAAAAGTTAAGTATCGGTTAAAACATTGTGATTTTTCGGGTTTTGGTTGCGGAGCATGGGGCACGGACCCCCTGCAAAGCGAGCGGCAACAAGCGGCCGACAGGAACGCGCCGGAAAGAAAGTGTTGATCGCGATGGGTGGAAAGGGGTCTTCTGAACTCATCCGCAGGTAGATATTTTGAGTCGCCCCACATCCGGGGCAGGTTTTTTGGCGCGTACCGGGTTCGCGGACTTAGCTTGAGATGAAAGGTATTTCCATGTCTCGCCATATCGTTTCCATCGCTTTTGCCATCACCTTTTCCGCATCGCCCGTTCTCGCACAGGTGACGACGGATTCCGGGACGCTTACACCCGAGAGGATCGAGCGGTTCTTCAACCAGCCGGGCTATTCCCCTTATGCGGGCCGAAGCTATCCGAGCCTGCCGCTGTGGGGAGAGCAGCATTTGCACACGTCTTGGTCGCCCGACGCCTTTGGCGGCGGCACGCGGGTCGGTCCTGACGAGGCCCTTCAATATGCCAAGGGCGGCGAGATCACTTCGAGCACGGGGCAGCCGGTGCGGCTGTCGCGGCCCTATGACTGGATGGTGGTCGCCGATCACTCCGACGCGCTCGGGGTCGTGGCTAGCATCTACGAGGGCGATCCCGCGTTCATGTCGGACCCGACGCTGAAGCGCTGGCACGACGAGATGCGCAAGGGGGGCGCGGCGGCGACGGCGGTGGTCATGGAAATGATCACGCTGCAAGGCGAGGGGAAGATTCCGCCTGCGATGACCGACCAGACCACGCAGATGGACATGTGGCAGAAGATGACCGAGATCGTGGAGGGCCATAACCAGCCCGGGATCTTCACGGCGCTGATCGGCTACGAATGGACGTCGAACTATGGGGGTGGCAACAACCTGCACCGCAACGTCATCTACCGGGACGGCAAGGACAAGGCCGACATGGTCCGTCCGCTTACCACGTTCGACACCGAGCTACCGCGCGAGCTGTGGGACTGGATGGCGTCCTACGAGGAGAAGACGGGCGGTCGCCTGCTGGCGATCCCGCACAACGGGAACCTCTCGAACGGGCTGATGTTCGCGACCGAGACCCCGGACGGCAACCCCATCGACGCGCAATGGGCCGAGACCCGGGCCCGGTGGGAGCCGCTCTACGAGGTGACGCAGGGCAAGGGCACTTCGGAACAGCACCCGAGCCTTGCCCCGGCTGACGAGTTCGCCAACTTCGAGATCTGGGACAAGGGCAACCTGAACGTGGTGCCCAAGGAACCCGGGATGATCGAGTTCGAGTATGCCCGGGAGGCGCTGAAGCGCGGGCTGAAGCTGGAAGACGAGTTCGGCACCAACCCCTTCAAGTTCGGCCTGCTCGGGTCGACCGACGCGCATACGGGCATCTCCTCGACCGAGGAGAACAACTTTTTCGGCAAGTTCCCGGCCAGCGAGCCAAGCCCTGAGCGGTCGACCGGGAACGCCTTCGACTTTGATGGCCGCACGATAAAGGACTGGCAGCTTGGCGCCTCGGGTCTGACGGCCGTCTGGGCTGCCGAGAACACCCGCGCCGCGATATGGGACGCGATGAAGCGCAAGGAGGTCTACGGGACCACCGGCACGCGGATCGGCGTGCGGTTCTTTGGCGGCTGGGAGTTTGTCGAGGAGGATGCGCAGGGGCGTAACCCGGGGCCCGTCGGATACGGCAAGGGCGTTCCGATGGGGGCTGACATGCCGCCGGCGCCGGAGGGCGCGGCGGCTCCGAGCTTCCTCGTGGCGGCCATCAAGGACCCGCTGTCGGGGAACCTCGACCGCATCCAGATCATCAAGGGCTGGGTCGATGCCGCCGGAGAGATGCAGGAGAAGATCTACGACGTCGTCTGGTCCGGTGACCGGACGCCGGGAGACGACGGCAAGCTGCCCTCGGTGGGGGATACGGTCGATGTGGCCAAGGCGACTTGGACCAATACCATCGGCGCGCCCGAGCTGATCGCGGTCTGGACCGATCCCGATTTCGATCCGGCATTGGATGCCTTCTATTACGCGCGGGTCATCGAAATCCCCACGCCGCGCTGGACTGCCTATGACGCGGCCTATTTCGAGGATGCGGCCTTTACCGACGACGTCCCGATGAAGGTCACCGAGCGGGCCTATACCTCGCCGATCTGGTACTCTTCCGGGGAGTGATCCGTGGCAGACTTTGGAACCAGCGTCACGCTCGACCGCCCCTTCGATCAGGCGGTCGACCTCGTGACCAAGGCGCTTGCGCAGGAGGAGTTCGGGGTCATCTCCCGGATTGATCTGGACAAGGCCTTTGCCGAGAAGATCGGGAAAAGCTTTCGGCGCTATACCATCCTCGGGGCCTGCAATCCGGGCCTCGCGTATCGTGCGGTGAGTGCGCGGCCCGACGTCGGGCTGCTGCTGCCGTGCAACGTCACCGTCGAGGAGGCGGCGTCCGGCACTCTGGTGCGGCTGGTCGATGCCGGGCAGATGATGGCGATGGGCGACCTTGGAGCCGTGCCGGAGATCGCGGAACTGGCGCAGGATGCGGGTGCACGCCTTGCGCGGGTGGCCGAGAGCCTGCGGTCGACGGTTTGAGGGAGGAGCAGGCATGACAATTCCGGCGTTCCTGCGGTCGCCGCTGCTACATTTCTTCCTGCTGGGGGGCCTCGTCTTTGGGGTCTACAGCCTGAAGAACCCTCCGATGGACGACGGACCGGGGGAGGACGTGATCCGGCTGACCGACGCCGAGGCGGACCGGCTGGCGGATGGTTTCCTCGCCGCCTGGGGGAGAGCGCCGACGGCAGAGGAGGCGCGCAGCCTGGTGCGGGACTGGGCCGTGGAAGAAGCGATGGTGCGGGAGGCGCGGGCGCTCGGGCTCGATCAGGGTGATGCGATGATCCGGAACCGGCTGCGGGCCAAGATGGAATTCCTCGCCGAGGCGCCAGCCGCGGCGCGGGAGCCGGACGAGGACACCCTGCGGGCCTATTATGCCGAGAATGCCGAGCGGTATGCGCGCCCGGCCCGCCTGAGCTTTGCGCAGGTGCTGTTGCCCGGTGGCACGTCGCCGGACGAGGCAAAGACCCTGCTTGCCAACCTTGAGCAGGGGGCCGACCCCGGCGCGATGGGCCGCGCAACGCAGCTTCCGCCCCGGATCGACGATATGGCCGCGCCCGCGGTGGACCGGGTCTTTGGTGCGGGCTTCGGCACGGCTGCCGGGGCGTTGCCGCTCAGGACATGGGCGGGGCCGCTGGAGAGCACCTTTGGCGTGCATCTGGTGCGGCTGGACACCCGCAGTGACAGCGATCTGCCGCCGTTCGAGATGGTGCGAGACCGGGTCCTGGCCGACTGGCGGTCCGACCAGGCGCGCCAGATGAGGGAGACGTTCACCGGCGAGCTGATGAAGCGCTATCGGCTGGAACTGCCCGGCGCGGCGGAGACCCGGCCGTGAGGCGGCTTGCGGCGTTCATCGTCCTGCTGTTGACGGTCCTGATGCCCGTGGCGGGTTCTGCCCATGCGCTCGATCCGGGTTACCTCGAGCTCTCGGTGATGGACGAGACGCGATGGCGCGTCACTTGGCGGATGCCGGACGTGGGCGGCAGGCCGATGCCCATTGCGCCGCGTCTGCCGCAGGAGTGCGAGAGCAGCGCGCCAGCGGCCCCGGTGTTCGATGGCCGCGCCTGGGTGACCAGCTTTATCGCGACCTGTCCGGAGGGGCTGACCGGCCGCGACCTTGCCATCGAGGGGTTGTCCCGGACCCGGACGGATGTGCTGGTGCGCTACGAGCTTGCGCCGGGCGTGGTGCAGACCCATCGGCTGACCGCCGAAACCCCGGCGTTCACTATCCCGGAAGATCAGGGGCTCGCGGGTGTGTTCACGAGTTACGTCTGGCTTGGCGTGACGCATATCCTCGAAGGGGTCGACCACCTGCTTTTCGTCTTTGCGCTGCTCTTGCTGGTGCGCAGCCCGAGACGGCTGTTGTGGGCGATCACGGCCTTCACGCTGGCGCACAGCATCACGTTGGCGGGGGCGACGCTGGGGTGGCTGCGGTTGCCCTCGGCCCCGGTCGAGGTGGTGATCGCGCTGTCGATCGTCTTCCTCGCCTACGAGCTGTCGAAACCGCCCGAGCGGCGTGACCCGGTTGCCGAGCGGTTCCCGGCGGTGGTTTCCTTCGGGTTCGGGCTGATCCACGGGCTGGGCTTTGCCGGGGCGCTGCACGAGATCGGTCTGCCGCAGGACGACGTTCCGCTGGCGCTGCTATCCTTCAACGTGGGGGTGGAATTGGGGCAGCTTGCCTTCATCGCGGCTGTGCTCGGACTCGGATTCGTGGCGCGCCGACTCATCCCGGCGATCACGCGACATGGGCCCCGGCTGGCGCAGGTCAGCAGTTACGGCTTAGGAACCATTGCCGCTTTCTGGGTCATCGAAAGAGTCTCGGGCTTTTGAAGCGAATTCCTCGGGAGACCGGCCTGCTTGCTTGGAGCATGGTCGGATCAACAGGCGAGGGCGTTGGGCGGGGGTAGGGACGCTCGATTGAAATCACGAGGCTTGGGTTCTGCGGGAACAGGGTCCGGGGTAGTCCGTTTCAGGGGGGGCTGGACCCGATGCCTGAATGGACGGCCAGGAAGTCACGGAATGCAAGATTTGCCCGGCCGAATGTCTACCTTAAGTTGAATCGTTACAATTCCTCAGATAGTTAGGGGGTAAGGTTCCATGTGCGGCTCAATCCATCCCTCGCTGCATCTGAACCTCGGGCGGTTCGGGCGTTGTCTGTGACGGACCGGGCCGCCCTTTTCCAATCCCGACCCGGATGATCTGCAGCCTGCGCGCCAGAGGGGGCAGCCCTAAGCCGGGATGCTTCGGAGTGTCAGCAGGCTTCCGGGCGGCCGGGGGCGGCGGCCTCGAAATCTCCCCAAGTTGGGCGAGATTGCCGCAATCAGATCACATTTGAGACCCTATCCGTACGGCATTGTGTCCGTGAAAATTTTTGTAGGGTGACTACTGTGCGTCATAAGCCAGGCCGGAAACGGCCAAGCCAACGCAAGGCCAAATCGCTGGAACGCTTCCTTCGGGATGACGACGGATCCTTCACGATCGAAGCCGTCATCTGGATGCCGATCTTCGCCATTATCCTGGCCTTGATCTTCAACATCTCGATGGTCTTCTTCACCGAGTCACAGCTTCTGCGCATCGTGCAGGATGCAAACCGGGCCTTTTCGCTCGGGCGGCTCGACGACACGACGGCCACGGAAAACTACATCACCAATGCCCTTGCCTACCTGGATACCACCGTCGCGGTGACGACGACCCTCGACGGGGGGATCATCAGCACGGTTCTGAATGTCCCGGCGGTGGACCTGATGCCCATGAGCTTCATGCGCGATCAGTTCCGCGACATTGCCATAACTGTTAGGTCTCAACAGCTCGTGGAGTTCTGATCATGAGCCTCACTGCACTTCGCAAGCATTGCCAGGCCTTCGTGGCCGAGGAAGACGGCGCCGGCACCATCCTGGCGCTCTACTTCACCCTGATGTTTCTGGTCGTCGGGGGGCTGGCCATCGACTTCAACAAGACGCAGACCGACCTGACACAGTTGCAGGTGGCGACCGACAGCGCGGCCCACGCGGCGCTCTACTCGCGCGAGAAGATGAGCTCGGACGACGCCAAGGCCGTGGCGGTGCAGGTCGCGGAAAGCTTCATGGAGAACGTCCGCTTCGGCAGCCCGATTACCGCCGAGGACATCACCTTTGGCACCTGGGACAAGGAGGCGCAGGTTTTCACGGCCTCATTGAACTCGCGCTCTGCTGTCAAGGTCGTGTCGCACATGAACGAGGCGCGCGAGAACCCGTCGAACAACCTGCTGCTCAAGATCATCGGGCAGGACAGCTTCAACCTGAGCCGTACCTCGGTCTATTCGACCTACCGTCCGCCCTGCTTCATGGAGGGGTTCGTGGCAGATGACGTGGTGGATATCCAGAGCAACAACAGCTTTGGCAGCGGCTTCTGCATTCATTCCAATACCTACGTGAGCCTCAACTCGAACAACACCTTCGAGCCGGGCAGCGTGGTGTCGATGCCCAACCTCGACGATCTCGATATTCCGAAGTCGGGTTTCGAGACCAACAACGGCCTTGAAGGCGCGCTGCGGACCGGGACCTATCGGCTGCGAATCCTGAACATGATGGACGAGATCATCGAGGCGCTGCGGGTCGGGGACGACGAATGGCTGCCGTCCTTCATGGTGGCGCCGCTGTTTGACTCCTTTACCGCGACCAAGGTGGTTCCTGAGGACTTTACGCCGAACTCGATCACGACGGTCAGCTGCGGGAACAACGGAACCCTGACGATGGATCCGGGCACCTATGCGAACCTCGTCATCATCACCGGCTGCAAGGTCAAGTTCGGGCAGGGCGCAGCGCTCGAGGACGTCTGGATGGTTTCGACCAATCTCGACGTGAAGGCTTTCAACGCGCCTTCCGGCCTGCGGCTTGGTGCGGATGATTCCTGTGCGGAGGGCGGCGGGGCGGTGCTGATCACCAAGGGCGGATTCAACGCGGCGGCCGATCTGCAGATGTATGGCAGCCAGATCCTCGCGTTGAAGGATATCGAGTTCGCTGCCAACGCCGAGGGTATCGAGGGCGCCTCGATGGTGTCCTATGCGACCATCAGCGGGACCAGCAACATGGACATGGGGTTCTGCAACGGGAACGGGCAGGAGGAGAACCTTCAGGCCGACTACTTCCGGATGGTCGAATAACCGGCATCGCTGACCGGGGGCGTGGCATTCACCGATGTGGCGACCGACAGGAAATAGGACACGCCGTTGCGCCTGTCCTATTGCATTGAACTATTGCGCAGATTCAGAACAGTGAAAATGGCAGGTTTCTGAGGCATCTCCGATGCCGGGAACGGCCGTTCGCGTGGCCGCCGGAGCGCGCGATGTGCGAGAGTTCGCCGATCCCCTGAACCGTTTCCGAAAATCTTTAAATCGCCGTATTTCAATACGAAAGTGCATCCGAGAGTCACCTTTAACAGGTGTCGGAACGGCAGAAACGGAAGGCATTGGAAGGAAGATGAAGATCGGAAGGTTGGTAGCGGGTCTGTTGATCATCGCCGTGGCTCTTTGGATCATTGTGGGAGAGCAGATGTCGGGGGCGAGCGCGGACGCGGTGGTCAACGCCCCGGTCGTGACGGTCCGATCTGGGACTGCCGGTACGCTCTCGCTCCCCGAGCGCGAACTGGGGGCCTATGTGCAGAAGAGCGAGACGCTTGCCTCTGTCACCGACAGCCTCGTGGATCGCATCCGGCTTGACGATCTGCTGCTCGAGGTCGACCTCGCCAAGGCCGAGACGGCGCGGACGGCGGCGGACCTTGCCGCGACGCAGGGGTTGCGGGACGAACTGCTGACCCAGGCCGAGACCTTCCACACGGCGCGGGTGGAGGAGCTGCAGGTGCGGCTTGATCATGCGCGAAACCGTCTGGCGCTGCTGGACGGCACGGCCGGCGCGGGGCAGCAGGCCACGCGGACGCTGGCAGCGGTGGCGGATCAGCCTGACCGGCTGCCGGGCGAACCCTATGCCGACAAGCTGGTGCTGGATCACGCGCGGGAACGTGTGGAATTGCTGGAGATCGCGCTCCGGACGGCAGAGCAGGGTGTGTTCCTTGGTGACGGCTACAACGACTCTCCGAACTCGGAACAGCAGGCCTCGGAACTGGCGAAGGTGATCGGGACGCTGGAGGCGGAACTGGCCGAGGACAAGGCGCGTGAAGCGGCCTTTGCGGGTCGTCTCTCGCGCGAGCGGGTGCGGGTCAACGGGCTGAGCGGCGGCGATCTTGCCGCGCCGGTCAACGGGCTGTTCTGGGAGGTGCTCGAGGCGGATGGCGTGACGGTCCAGCGCGGCGACCCGGTGCTGCGGCTGGTCAACTGCGACGCGATGATGGTGACCCTCTCGGTTACCGAACGGATCTACAACACGCTGGCCATCGGGCAGGACGCCGAGTTTCGTCTGAGCGGCAGTTCCAAGGTGTTGCCCGCAACCGTGTCGCGGCTGGCGGGCAGCGGTGCCGCGACGGTCTATGAGCATCTGGCGGTGGCGCCGAGCCAGAAACACCTCGAACGCTATGACGTGGCGCTGAACGTGCCCGGACTGGGGCAGGGCTCGGAGAGTGCCTGCGCCATCGGTCGCACCGGGCGGGCGTTCTTCGAGCGGCGCCCGCTGGACTGGCTGCGCAGCGTCTTCGACTGATGGACCTGTTCCCGCACCTTGGCGAACTGGGCGCGAGCACGGTTCACCTGATCGCGATCGGTGGGGTGGCGCTGGTGCTGCCATTCGTCGTGGACCCGCGCAAGGACTTGCACCGCGCGGCTCTCTTCGCCGTCGCCTTCCTTCTGGCGTTTCGCTACGCTTGGTGGCGGGCCACCGAGACGCTGGCGCCTCCGGGCCTGACGATCAACATGCTGGCCAGCTGGTCGCTCTTTGCGCTGGAGATGGCCGCGCTGGTCGGTTCGATGAGCGCCTTCGTCATCCTGTCGCGGGTCAAGCTGCGCAGCGAGGAGGCGGACCGGAACCTTGGTTGGTGGGAAGGCGGCGAGCCGCGGGTGGCGATCCTGATCGCGACCTACAACGAGGACCGCGAGGTGCTGGAGCGCACCATCGTCGGGGCGCGGTCACTTCGGCACCAGAACAAGGAAGTGATCGTCTGCGATGACAGCCGGCGCGACTGGCTGCGCGACTTCTGCGCCGAGCAAAACGTGCGCTACATGCGGCGGCCCGATAACAAGGGGCAGAAGGCGGGCAACATCAACCACGCCCTCGACCGGCTGGCGGAGGACGTGGTGCCGCCGGACTACGTGGCCGTTCTGGATGCCGATTTCGTGCCGCACCGCGGGTTCATCTCGCGTACGCTGGCACTGTTCCATGACCCCGAGGTCGGGCTGGTCCAGACGCCGCAGCATTTCTTCAACCCGGACCCGATCCAGCACAACTTTGGCCTCGTGCGTTCCTACCCGGACGAGCAGCGGTTCTTCTTCGACTACATGCAGCCCTCGCGCGATGGCTGGGGCATCGCGTTTTGCTGCGGCACCTCGTCGATCTGTCGCTGGACCGCGCTGCGCGATGTCGGTGGCTTCAACACCGAGAGCGTGACCGAGGATTTCATGATGACGCTGGTCCTGCGCAACGGCGGGTGGAAGACGGTTTACCTGAACGAACCGCTGACCGAGGGGCTGGCGCCGGAGGGGCTGAAGGAATACGTGACCCAGCGCGCGCGCTGGTGCCTTGGGCTGATGCAGATCGCGCGGTCGAGCCTTGGCCCGCTGGCCAACAACAACCTGCGCCTGCGTGACCGGTGGAGCGTCATCGACTCGGTATTCTACTGGTGCACCACGTTTTCCTTCCGCATCGCCGCCATCGTCTATCCGCTGCTCTACTGGTACGGCAACATCACGGTGGTGAACGCCCGGCTGCCCGACGTCATCACCTATTTCGGCTGCTACTACCTGTGGATCCTCATGACGCTCAATTACCTGAGCCGGGGCATGGTGGTGCCGATCCTGAACGATGTGAGCCAGTTGCTGGGGGCGATCCCGATCACCCGGGCGGCCTTTACCGGGTTGTTCAAGCCGCATGGCCATCCGTTCTCGGTGACCGCCAAGGGTGGGGACCGGTCCAAGGTCCAGGTGCAGTGGCGCCTGATGGCGCCCTTTCTGGTGGCCTTCGTCCTGACTGTCGTGGGGCTGCTGATCGGTATCGTCTTCGACGGTTTCGCCTTTAACGACGCCGGGGACGGCAAGTGGGTGATCCTGTTCTGGACGCTCTACAACGTGGTGGTGCTGGCGGTGACCTCGCTGGCCTGTGTCGAGCTGCCACGGCGCGAGATCCACGTTGCGGACAAGCCCGAGCGGGTGATTTTCCGGACCGAAGGCACCGATCATACGCTCTGGATGCGCTCGCTGACGCTGGACACGGTGCGCCTGCGCGGGAATGTCTTTCCGATCGAGACCCGGGGAACGCTGGTGCTCGACGATGTTCCCGGTGAGCTGACGGCCTATGTCATCTCGTCCACGACCGATGGCAACCGGTTGCAACTGCTGCCTGATGCGGAACAGCGCGAGGCGCTGTTCCTGCGGTTCTACGCGGATGGAGCCGAGCCGGGCGTGGTCCGGGTGCAGAGCGCGGCGCTGATCCGCGACATCGCGCGACGCCTGTCGGTTACTTCACGGTCCTGACGGAGCGCTCGGCCTGAATGCGGCTGAGGGCCTTGGAGAGTTCGGCGGCCTCGCGGCTGCTGAGCGCTTCGGGCGGATAATCGTCGCCGCCCTTTGCCAGACGTTCGGCGAAACTGGCGAGGCCCGAGATGGGGCGCAGGAAGAGCTGGACGAAGAGAGCGGTCAGCAGGGCGAAGACCACGAGCCCGGCCACACCCGCGATCAGCGCGGTCACCTTCAGGGCGGAGAGGCCGGGATTGAAGCTGCTGGCGTCGATGCGGCCCGCGAGGCGCCAGCCGAAGGAGGGCAGGTCGCCGTAGGTGACGCTCGGGACCAGCGTGGTGAAGTAGGCGTGGCCATCGGGCCAGACTTCGCGCCCGGCGGTCTGGGTGCCCGCGCGCGCGGCGCGCAGGAACTGAAGTTCGTCGCTGCCGGGCAGTTTGCCGGTGGGGGCCATGATGACCTCTCCGGCCTGATTGATGAGGAAGAGGTCGATGCCCAGCATCTTGCCGGTCTCTTCCAGCGTGCGCTCGACCCAGGCGAGGTCGATATGCATGCCGAGGACCCCGGTCAGGTCGCCCTCGGGCGACTTGACGGGCAGCGCGAAGTCCACGAACCGCAGGGGATCGCCGCCCTCGGGGCGGAGTTTCTGCGCCAGCAGGACGGCCTCGTGAACGTCGCCTGCGAAGCCGCTCTTGAGGCCGTTTCGGAACCAGGGCCGGGCACTGACGTCGGCGCCGACAAGCAACCCGTCCGACGCTTCGAGCACGGTGCCCGCGGTATCGGCGTAGCCGACCCACGAGACGCGGTTCCCGTCGCTGCGCAGAACCGACATCATGTCACGAAGGTCTGCGCCGCTGTCGGTTTTCAGGGTTGAGGCGAGAAAGCGCAGGTCGCTCCATTCCTTGTGCAGGGTGCGGGCAAAGACCTGCCCGGCGGCATTGGTCCGGGTCCGCACCGCAAGGTCGAGCGCGTCGTCGATCAATCGCTCTGAGCGGCTCCAAAACACCGCGGCCATGATCGTGGACACGATCAGCAGGGTCAGCAGGACAAAGCCGTAGGTGGCCTGAGTGAGGGTCGGCTGGTTACCCGATGTCGCGCGCGCCGGAGTGTCTGCCATCTTGCACCTGTTCAGAAGGTATTGACGGAAAGGCCCAGGAACATTTCCTCCGCCACGAACTTGTAGCCCGCCCGCAGCGAGACCGGGCCGCCGCCCAGTTTCTGCGTGAGCGCGAGGCTCTGGGTGTCGTACTTGTCGCTGCCCCCGGCAGAAAGTTCCACGCCAAAGCCCGAGCGGAACCCGGTCTGGGCGGTGACGAACCAGTTGGAATCGATGGTGTTGTATTCGCCGAGCAGGAACAGGTGCCCGAAGTCGGTCGGGATGTAGCTCTCGAGCCCGAGCTTGCCGCCGACGCGCATTTCCTCGTCGCCGGATTCACCGAAGCTCATGCCGATGCTGGGGCCCAGTTTCATGGTGGCCACGTTGCCCAGATGGAGCGAATAGGTGAGGGCGGCGTTGGCCGCGGACCCGCTCTCGTAGGTCGAATAGCCGAGCGTGGCGTTCAGATTCCCGCGCGTGATCGCCGCCACCGCGTCGGATGCGTCTGGTGCGAGGTCTAACTGGAAGAATTCCCCGTCTGCGGCGGCCGGTGCCGCGAACCCGGTGATCAACAACCCTGAGATGCAGAGCGCTGCCGGAATGGATCGAAGTGCTGCGTATCCACTCATGTTCAGTTTTTGCCATCCTGTTTGACTTGGGGCTGTGAGCTAGCGCCACCCTGCACGAAATCAACTCATTGAAAAAGAGAAATAGTTCCCGTGGCTTCGCTGTCGCCGCGCTTGGCTCATTTCTGCCGACGGGGCGAGGGAGCCGTTCTCCCTGCGGGGATTTGGCTGCCTGTTTTTTCTCTTTTGGGTTGTGATAAGGCGTCTCTTCACTAGGTACCTGCCCTGCGTCCGCCACCCGAACGCCCGCGGCGGGACCTATTGTTCTGTATTTGTTCTCGCGTTACTTAAGGCATCATGCCAGTCGGAATTCCGCCAGTTCGAGCACACCCGGGCAAGCCGTTCCACACGCTGCGCGACGCCGCGCGCGAGGGGCAGGCCATTGCCGTGCGCTGCAACCTCTGCAGGCGCAAGTCGGTGTTCCTGGCGGTGGACCTGATCGAGGTCTGCGACCCGATGCGACCCGCGCACATTGCGCCTTTTGCCTGCTCGCGCTGCCAGACAGCCGAGTTCATGGACGTGAAGCTGGTGGTGCCGAGACCCGGCGATCTGGTGCGGCGCCGGGTCTGGCGGAACGTCCGCTGGCAGCGTCCCGATCAGGAGTGATCAGGCCTCGTTCACGCAGGCGTAGGTGACGTCGAAGGCGTAGGTGGCGTGCTGCGCCATCTTGGAAAAGACTGCCTTCTTGCCGTAGCGGCCACATTCGCCTGCTGCCATGACATCATAGCGCTCGGGCGGGGTGCTGCGGGTGGCGTCGAGCAGGCCGCGCAGCACGACGACATCGGCATCGCTGCGCTGAACGCTGATCGGCTCGTCCGGATTGGGCGTGCCGCAGGCCGCCAGGGTGGAAAGGCCGATCACGGTCGCGATCTTTGCTGCCAGCAGTCTCATCTTCTTACTCCCAGGGTTCAAATTGGAAGGGCGTGGCCCCGGTAAACTGGTCCGACACCTCGCCGGAATGGATGTTGGCCATATCGACGCCGAGGTCGAGCCAGCGTACACCGGCCTGTTCCGAAAAATCGAGCCTGGTCATGTCGACCCAGAACACGTTGGGGGAAATCGCGGATTCGACGTAGAACAGCCGGTCTTTCTGGTCCGCGACCACCCGCCAGCGGGTTGTCGAAAGGTTCGGCGCGTCAGGCGTGGTGATGCCGTAGGGTACCGAGGCATTGCGGATCACGCTGAAGGCGGCGGCGGCGGCGACGCGGGGCTCGGAGGATTGCACCACCATGTCGATGTAGGTGCTGGCGCGCACGAAACGGTCGGGCGCGCGGGTGGTGCCGGGGATCATCTCGCGCGGGTTGACGCCCTTCCAATACTCGACCAGCGCAAGCTGCTCGTCATAGGGCGGGTCGTTGGTCATCACGTTGTATTCGGGCCCGTGGTGGATCACCAGTTCGCCGCCGATCCATTCGAGGATGGCGCTGTCGCCCGAGGCATCGGAGAGCGAGAGGTGTACGGTGGTCAGGCGTCCGGGCTGGACCGGCACGTCCTTGGTGACAACGTGGAAGGGGTTGGCCCCGAGATCGGCGATGGCCTCGGCGACCGTGGCGTAATTGTCCATGAAGTACTGGGCCCAGAGCGAGAGCGACATCTGGGGCGAGTCACCGTCGTCTTCGGGGTAATCCGAGCTGACGAGCCAGAGCATGTTCGCCACCAGCCCCGCTTCGTTCATGCCATCGACGGTCGAGATGTCGTAGCCCGACACGATCAGGCTGCCGTACTTGGAGGTCCATTCCAGCGACCGGGGGCCAGCAGCGCCGGTGCGCGCCATGCCCCGGGGAAAGACCCAGAGGTTGGACAGCATCGGCATGCTCCAGTCCATCGACCGCGCGGTGAGGATGCGGCCCTCGGGGCCGTGATAGATCACCCGTGTGCAGGCTTCTGCAACTGGCGTGGCGGCGAATGCGGCCAGCGCGAGGGACATGGTCAGGTGTTTCAGCATGTGTCTGATCTCCTCGAACGCACCGGGATGCGCCGGGGACCGGTACGGCGAGGGCAGAAAGAAGAGTCGCGTCCTGAAAGCGGAGCGGGCTGGCTGGGCCGGGCGTGACCCGGCGGGGACTTCGATCCTGGAAACATTCGGAGCGCGATAAATGGCTAAGGAAAAACGTATAGGTAGCAATGACATCGTCAACACAACCGTTGCGAATGTCAATCCGCGCGTCGCCCGGGGCGCGCGGAAGGTCATGGTCGGGAATATGCGAGGGACCGGCCCTCGGGCCTCAGCAGCCCGAGTTGTCGGTCTGGTCGTTCGGCAACTGGGTGTTGCAGAGCGTGGCGCCGGTGAGGTCCACATCGCTGAACTGGGCGCCGTCGAAGGTGGCACCGGTCAGGTTGGCGCCGTTGAACGAGACGCGGGTCAGCACCGCGTCGTCGAACTTTGCGCCCTTCAAGTCGGCGTTGTCGAAGCGGACGGCCTCGATCGTCGTATCCTGGAACATGGCGATCATGAGGTTGCTGTTCTGGAAGTCGACCTCGCGCAGGTTGGCATCGCGAAAGTCGATTCCCATCAGGCGCTTGCGCGACAGATCGGTGTTTTCCAGGTTGCAGCCGCGGCAGAGCCCGAGCGACTTGATCTCGCGACGGTCGTCGAGGTCCTGTGCCGAGGCTCCTGCCGGGAGGAGGGCGAGAACGGTGAGAAGGCCCGGCAGGACGCTGCGACCGGGAAGGGTTTGGAAAATGGACATGCCTGGTGGCTCCGAGATGTGCCTGTGACTAGATGACCGCCTCGGCACCGATGGCAAGTGTGGTCGCGACAAGAAGGGTGATCAGGATCGAGGCCGCGCCCATGATTGCACCGATAACGAGCACAAGTCCGTCGCGTTCGATCAATCCGAAGCCACTGACGAGCAGCGAGATGGCGGGAAACCAGCCGCTGAGCGGCAGGGGAAGGAACAGCGCGAATGCGACAAGCAGGAGCCAGAGGCCGATCAGCCGCTCGTTGCGCGGATAGAAGACCCAGGGCATGCGGGGCCGGATGATCCGTTCGATCCGGCGCGAGATCGGCCGCATCTTGTGAACCACGCGCCGCAGCGACTCGCGCTGGACCTCGCGCCGGCCGATCATCTTGGGCAGTTGCAGCTGCTCGAAGCCGAGCGCCATCTGACCGGCGATCAGCATCAGGGGCAGCGCGGTGAGCAGCGTCGTGCCCGGTGGAAGCGGCAGCAGATTGATCAGGGAAAACAGCAGCATGGCCCAGCCGAACGACTTTTCGCCGAGATCGCGCAGAAGGTCGTTGATCAGGATGCCGGGCGACGTGCTGCGAGGCCGGACGGCTTTCAGCAGGGTAAACGAAAGTGAACGGCGCTTTCGATGCTTGAGGTACACGATCGTCGATCCAGCTGGTGCTTGGCGAGATATAGGAGGCTGGGGAGGCCACTGCAACAGCGGGGCGGAGAAAGGTTTGGCAATCGGCGGAAGGGCCGCATCCCGGGCGCGAGGAGGCCGTGCATCTGGCCAGTTTCGGAGCGCATGACCCGTGGTCGCCGTCGCCTGCGGGCGCGTCCAAATCGGCGTCTCGTGTGCCCCGGTGGTTGTGTGGTCTCTCGCCTGCAATCGCTATCCGATCCTGCAGGCGCGGCCAGCTCTCGGCACTGCCGCGAAAGCCATGCACGGTGTCGCCTTTTTCCGCATGGCTCGCGCGGACTTGGGGGCCCCGGGCTGCTTGACCCCACCTCCGACCGGGTGTTTTAGTCTCTGCCAACCATCTGGAGGAGCCCTACCCATGAAGCTACTGAACAAGGCCGCGCTGGCGGCCGGATTGCTTGCCATTGCCGCCTTTCCGGCACAGGCCGAAACCCGCGTGACCCTTAAGGCGGCCAAGTCCGGCTCGTCCTACTACCAGATGAGCGTCGAGATCGCCGAGGCGATGAAGGCGGGCACCAACGGCGACATCAGCGTGACCGTCGAGGAGAGCCAGGGCAGCCAGCAGAACGTCATGGAAGTTCGTGCCCGTGGCGGCGACTATGTCTTTACCACGCCGCCCGCGCTGGTGAGTGCCGCGCAGAAGGCGGCTGGTCCCTTCGAGGGCAAGGGCAGCCCGGCCTTTGACGAGATCCGCGCGCTGTTCCCGCTGCCTTCGCTGACCATGCACTTCGTCATGAGCAAGGACAGCGGCGTTACCGATTTTGCGGGGCTGGACGGCAAGACCATCCTGCTGGGCAAGGGCAGCTTCGGTGCCTCCGAGGGTGAAAAGTACCTCGGCCTGTTCGGCCTGACCGACAAGGTCAAGATCGCCGATGTCGAGCTCTCGAACGCGGTTCCGGCCATGAAGAACGGCCAGATCGACGGGTTCGTGACCGCTGGCAGCTGGCCCGCGCCGAACGTGGTCGAGGCGGCGGCGTCGATGGACGTGACGCTGCTGTCGATGACGGACGAGCAGGTCGCCGAGACCAAGCGCGCGCGGCTCGTGATCCCCGCCGGGACCTATGCCGGGCAGGACAGCGACCTTGTCACCACCTCGCTGCCCGTCGTGGCCTACACGACCACCAAGATGGACGACGACACCGCCTATGCGCTGACCAAGACCTTCTGGGAGGAAAAGGCGCGGATGGGCGAAACCGCCGCGTGGTGGAAAGGCGTCGACACGGCGCTGATGGAGAACATCACCGGCAAGCTGCACCCGGGCGCCCTGCGTTACTACGAGGAAGCCGGGTTTGCGCTGACCGACGCGCAGAAGTAAGTCAGCGGGAAACCGAGAAAGACCGAGGCCGGGCAGTTTGCCCGGCCTATTCGATTGGAAGGAAAGGCAGGGCATGGGGCCGGAACAGGATTTGCCGCGCGGACGGCTGGGGCAGGGTATCTGGATCGCGCTGGCCGCGCTGCTGGTGGTCTATCACCTTGGCCTGATCTTCTGGGGTCTGGTGCCGAACCTTGTCAGCCGTCCGCTGCATATGGCGGTGATCCTGCCCTGGATCTTCCTGTTTGGCGCCCGCAGCCGCTGGGCCCTGATCAGCGGCGCTGTCCTGACAGTTCTGGGCGTCGGCGCGGCGCTTTGGATCGCGCTGAACCATGACATGCTGGGCGACCAGTACGGGTTTCTCGAGAGCGATTTCCAGATCGGGGTGGCCATCGTCCTGCTGCTCTGCGTGGTCGAGGCGGCCCGGCGCGCGATTGGATGGCCGCTACCCATGGTGGCGCTGGCCGCGCTGGCCTATGGGCTCTTCGGGCAATACATCCCGGGCGAGTTCGGCCATGCGGGAACGCCGCTGGCCTCGTTCCTCGGCACCCTGACCATTGCCGAGGGCGGGCTCTGGGGGTCGCTGACCGCCGTCTCGGTCGGGGTTGTCGCCATCTTCGTGATCTTCGGTGCGGTGCTGAACGCGGGCGAGGCCGGGCAGGGGTTCATGAACGTGGCGGCCGCCGCGGCCGGTCGCCTGACCGGGGGCGCGGCCAAGGTCTCGGTCCTGTCCTCGGCGCTCTTCGGCTCCATCTCTGGCTCTGCCAGCGCCAACGTGGCTTCGACCGGCGCCGTGACCCTGCCCGCGATGACGCGGCTGGGCTATCCCAAGCGGCTGGCGGCCGGGGTCGAGGCCGTGGCCTCCTCAGGCGGGCAGATCATGCCACCGCTGATGGGGGCCGGGGCCTTCGTCATGGTCGAGCTGACCGGCACGCCCTATACCCAGATCATGGCGGCCGCGCTGCTGCCCGCGATCCTGTATTTCTGGGCGGTGTGGATCGGGATCGACGCCTATGCCACCCGCTTTGAACTGCGCGGCATCCGCGACGAGGACAGGCCCGCGCGGCGCGATGTCATCGTGACCTCAATGTTCTTCCTCGTGCCCTTCTCGGTCCTGATGATCGCCATGTTCGGGATCGGCTACACGCCGCAGTACGCGGCCTGCCTCGCCATCCTCGCCGGGGCGCTTCTGCTTTTCGTGGATGCCAGTCTGCAGGTGAACCTCGGGCAGGCGGCCAGCCGCTTTGCCTCTGCGCTGCTGAGCGCGGCGCGGCAGGTCTCGATGATTGCCGCGATCATCCTCTGCGCCTCGATCATCATCGGCGTGCTGGGCATCACCGGGCTGGGGGTCAAGATCACCTCGCTGCTGCTCTCGGGCTCGGGCGGGACGATCTGGCCGACGCTGCTGCTGACGGCGCTGGCCTGTCTGCTGCTGGGCATGGAGGTGCCGACCACCGCCGCCTACGTGATCTGTGTCTCGGTCGCCGGTCCGGCGCTGACCCAGCTTGGGCTTGCGCCGCTACAGGCGCATCTTTTTGTCTTCTGGTTCGCGCTGCTCTCGACCATCACGCCGCCGGTCTGCGGCGCGGTCTTCATCGCGGCGGGGATGATCGGGGAGAACTGGCTGAAGGTCGCCGGGACCGCGATGTCGCTTGGCATCGGGCTTTACATCATCCCGCTGGGGATGGTGGCGAACCCCAACGTTCTGAACCTGGCGGTGAACCCGGGCATGGCGCTGTTTGCCTTCGCCCGGATCGGGCTGGGTCTCGCGCTGATTTCCTACGGGCTGATCGGGCGACGGGCCCTGCCAATGCGCGTGGCGCTGGTTGCGGCGGGGCTGGTCTGTGTCTTTGCCTGGGCGGCGATCTGAGGGCCGATCAGCCCTCGATCTCGGTGATCATGTCGACGCGGGTGCCGTGACGGCCGCCTTCGAAGGTTGCCGACAGGAACGCGTCGACGATGTCGAGAGCAAGCCCTTCGCCTACGACGCGCGCGCCGATCGACAGCATGTTGGCATCGTTGTGCTGGCGGATCATCCGGGCCGAGAAGGCGTCGGAGCAGACGCCGCAGCGGATGCCCTTGACCTTGTTGGCGGCCATCATGATGCCCTGGCCCGTGCCGCAGAGGATGATGCCGAGCGCGCAGTCACCGGAGGCCACGCGCCGCGCGGCGGCTTCGCCATGTTTGGGGTAGTGGGTGCTCTCGGGGGTGGTCGGACCGATGTCGACGACCTCCCAGCCCTGCTCGGCGATGTGCCTTGCAACGGCCTGACGCAGGTCGATGGCCGCGTGGTCGCTGGAGAGGACGATACGCTTGCTGTCTGTCATGACTGTGTGGTTCCGCTGTTCGGATGGGGCGGGCAGGGGCGCGTGCGCCGCGCCCTCATTCCCACTCGATGGTGCCCGGGGGCTTGGAGGTGATGTCGTAGGTGCAGCGGTTGATGCCCTGCACCTCGTTGATGATCCGCGTTGCGGTCTCGCCGAGGAATTCGTGGCTGAACGGGTAGTAGTCCGCCGTCATCCCGTCGACCGAGGTCACCGCGCGCAGGGCGCAGGCATAGTCGTAGGTGCGACCGTCGCCCATGACGCCCACGGTACGGACCGGGAGGATCGCCACGAAGGCCTGCCAGATCTCGTCATAAAGACCGTGCTTGCGGATCTGGTCGATGTAGACGGCATCGGCCTTGCGCAGGATCTCGAGCTTTTCGCGGGTGATCTCGCCGGGGCAGCGGATGGCGAGGCCCGGCCCCGGGAAGGGGTGGCGGCCGATGAAGGAGGCCGGCAGGCCGAGTTCGTGACCCAGCGCGCGGACTTCGTCCTTGAACAGTTCGCGGAGTGGTTCGACCAGCTTGAGGCCCATCTTCTCGGGCAGGCCGCCGACGTTGTGGTGGCTTTTGATGGTGACCGAGGGACCGCCTGAAAAGCTTACCGATTCAATGACATCGGGATAGAGCGTGCCCTGCGCGAGGAATTGCGCGCCGTCGATCTGGTCGGCGTATTTCTGGAACACGTCGATGAACAGCTTGCCGATGATCTTGCGCTTGGTCTCGGGGTCCGAAACGCCTTCGAGCTCGCCGAGGAACAGGTCCTGTTCCTGCGCGTGGATCACCCGCAGGTTCATGTGGTCGCGGAACATGCCCACGACTTCCTCGGCCTCGTTCAGGCGCAGCAGGCCGTGGTCGACAAAGACACAGGTCAGGTTCTCGCCGATGGCCTCGTGGATCAGCGCGGCGGCGACCGAGCTGTCGACGCCGCCGGAGAGGGCGCAGATCACCTTGGCGTCGCCCACCTGCGTGCGGATCTTCTCGATCATCTCTTCGCGGTAGGCGGCCATCGTCCAGTCGCCCTTGAACCCGGCGAGCTTGATGAAGTTCTCGTAGACCGTCGCACCGTTCGGGGTGTGGTGCACCTCGGGGTGGAACTGGACGGCAAAGAAGTTGCGGCTGACATCTGCGGTGATGGCATAGGGCGCGTTCGGCGAGGTGCCATAGACCTCGAAGCCCGGGGCCAGCGCGGCGACGTGATCGCCGTGGCTCATCCAGACCTGTTCGCGGCCTTCAAGGAACCACCCGGCCAGCAGGTCGATCCGTTCGTCCGAGGGGGTGACATAGGCGCGGCCGAACTCGGCGGTGCCGCCACCGCCCGAGATCTTGCCGCCTTCGACGCGGCCGCCCAGGTCCTGCATCATGACCTGCTGGCCATAGCAGATGCCGAGGATCGGCACGCCCATGTCGTAGACGGTCTGCGGCGGGCGCGGGCTGCCCTCGCGGGTCACGCTGTCGGGCCCGCCCGAGAAGATCACGGCCTTGGGCGCGAATTCCGCGAGGAAGGCGTCGGTGACGTTCTGGTAGGGGTGGATTTCGCAATAGACATTCAGCTCTCGCAGGCGCCGCGCGATGAGCTGCGTCACCTGGCTGCCGAAGTCGATAATGAGGAGCCGGTCGTGCTGTGTCTGATCCATGTCCGCCTCCTAGGGCGTCACAGCATTCTGCGCAAGTCCTCTTGAAACCGGGCGCACGTCAAGTGCCCGCTCTGCCCGTGGGCCCGGGTAATCGCGCCCTCGTGAGGGCAGTCATGGAACGCCGATGTCGCCGGAGCGCCGCCTTGGTTAGTTGATCGGCGAGAGCAGTTCCGGCGCGGTCACGAGTTGGCGGACGCCGTGGCTGTGGTCTTCCTCGAAGACGTTGCCGTTCTCGGCCCATGCGTGGAGCGAGGAGATGTCCATACGCGCGCAGCTTGGCCGGACGCTCCACGTGACCTGCATGGGTGAACATGTGGACTCGGTATAGCTGGGGCCGGTCGTGGACCCGGCAAAGACCACTGGCGTTCCGGTTCCGGCAGGCAGGGAGCGGGGCTGGTGCACCCCGGTGGGTTGCAACCCGGCATAGGTGAACTCGGAGAAATCAGTCGCGGTCGGGTCGTTGACCAGCAGGAACACCTGCGCCTCCACCCGCAGTTGCGGGTTGGCGCAGGCCGAGGACAGGCACGAGCCCAGCCCCGGCCCGGGCGTCACGTCGCAAGAGGTGTAGACCCAGTGCACCTCGATCGTGTCGCCGGGTTTGACGCCGTGAAACGCACCGTGCCCGTTGGTCGGATCCTCGAGCTCGGCGGGCGTCAGCGCGTCGGAGCCCGCGCATCGCCAGCCGCCGTGTTCGCCGTCACCGGCGGAGACCGAGAAGCCGGGGCCCTTGTGCTCGGCATTGGTGTGGGTGTGGATGTTGCAGAGGTTCAGCCGTTCCGGCGCAGGGGCCGGGCCGAACAGGCGCGGGTTGTAGCCGGTGGCATCAGAGATGTCGCGCGGGGTCTGGGGGCCGAAGCCACGGCAGGTCGTTTCGGCAGGGGCCATCGCGGGGAGAAGGCAGAGCGTCGATGCAACGAGTGCTGAACGGAACAGGTGGTGCATGGGGATCCCTCCGGGGTCGGTCTGATCCTTCTCTACACCGGCAGGGTTGAACGAATCCTTAAGGCCGGAGGCGGTCCGGGAGGGGCGCGGAGTCGCTTGCCGTCGCGCGCATGTCGCTTTTCCCCCGGATGCGACGCAAAATCCATTCGGGCCCCCGCGGCCATCGGGTAATAGGACGCCAAAGGACTGATCATTTCGGAGCGACGGCCATGTCAGACACACAGATGAAGCGCAGGGCAAGGGGTGGCGGCGGCGCGGCCCGACGCGCCGAACGCACGGCCGTGGTGATCGAGACCGCGAAGTACATCGAACGCAACATCCCGAACTTCGAGATCCTGACTGAGGAAGCACTCGAGATCATCGAGCACAACGCCGAGACGGTGCTGGAGCAGATCGGCGTCAACTTCGTGAACAACCCGGGCGCGCTGCAGCTGTGGCGCGACGCGGGGGCCGATGTCGAGGGCGAGCGCGTCCGCATTCCGCGTGGTCTGGCCCGCAAGCTCTGCTCCACCGCACCCTCCGTCTATACCCAGCATGCTCGCAACCCCGAGAAATCGGTGGTGATCGGCGGCAAGACCCTCGTCTGCGCCCCGGTCTACGGCCCGCCCTTCGTGCGCGACGCCGCAGGTGGCCGCCGCTATGCCACGATGGAAGACTTCCGGAACTTCGTGAAGCTCGGCTACATGTCGAAGTGGCTGCACCACTCGGGCGGGACGGTTTGCGAACCCACAGACATCCCGGTCAACAAGCGCCACCTCGACATGCTGATGGCGCACATGACCCTGTCGGACAAACCCTTCATGGGCTCCGTCACCGAGCCGAGCCGGGCGCAGGATTCGGTCGAGATGTGCGAGGTTCTCTTCGGCAAGGACTTCGTGCAGGAGAACACGGTGATGACCTCGCTCATCAACGTGAACTCGCCGATGACCTTCGACGACGTGATGATGGGCTCGATGGAAGTCTATGCCCGCAACAATCAGGCCTGCATCCTGTCGCCCTTCATCGTGGGTGGCGCGATGGCCCCGGTCTCGGTGGCCGGGACGCTGACGCAGGTTCTGGCCGAGGTGCTGGCCGGCATCGCCTACAACCAACTGGTGCGGGCCGGTGCGCCGGTCATCTTCGGGGCCTTCGTGACCTCGATCGACATGAACTCCGGCGCGCCGACCTTCGGGACGCCCGAGGCCAGCCAGATCCTCTATGGCGCGGGCCAGCTGGCCCGCCGGATGAATCTGCCGTTCCGTTCGGGCGGTGGTCTCTGCGGCTCCAAGCTGCCGGATGCCCAGGCGGCCTACGAGAGCGCGCATACGCTGAACGCCGCGCTGCTGGGCGGGGTGAACTTCATGCTCCACGCCTGCGGCTGGCTCGAAGGCGGTCTGGTGTCCTCCTACGAGAAATTCGTGATGGATGCCGACCAGCTGGGCGTGCTGCACAAGCTGGCGCAGGGCGTCAGCGTGACCGAGGATGATCAGGCGATGGGCGCCATCGCCGAAGTGGGCCCCGGTGGCCACTACCTCGGCTGCGCCCACACGCAGGAGAACTTCAAGACCGCCTTCTGGCGGACCAACGTGCTGGACTACAAGCCGTTCGAGACATGGGAAGAAGAAGGCGCGCGCGACACCCAGTCGCTCGCCTCGATCAAGGTGCGCCAGATGCTCGACACCTACCAGCAGCCCGCGCTCGACCCGGCCATTGCCGAAGCACTGAACGCCTATGTCGCTGAGAAGAAGGCCTCGATGCCCGACGCGTTCATGTGACCTGACGGGCCACGGACCACCGCGTCCGTGGCCCGCCTTTCCCGACCCGGCCGATCGCTGGCCGGTGTGGGCTCCCCGGCAGGCTGATGGGCCTGCAACAGCCGGGCCTCGCCGATCAAGGCGATCAGGACATCCAGGTGCCGGACCAGCGAATAGCCCGCGTCCCTGTCGCGGCGCAGATCGTCCAGACCTTTCTCGATATCGATGAGCCGCATCACCGCCACGGCGGGCCGTGGCAGCGTGCCGTAGCCCAGCAGCCTGCGCAGGTGGCGGTTGCGGCTGTAATCGCGGGCGCCGAACCGGGCGGCCCGGATCAGCAGCCGGGGACGCCTTGTCGCGGCGAGCATTGTGTAGGGATCCTGCATCGGCTCGTCCTCTCCTCGTATGCACGGAAGTGGCGAGATTTATAATCAACCTGTTGCGGTGTTGCGGATGTGGGCGCTTTGGCGTTCGCACGATTAAGCGTTGTTTATTATCGCGTTAGTAACATTCAGCAAATTCTATGTGTTAACGAATGGGTAACCACGACCACCCTAGGTTGTGGTTAACAAGAGGTGAACAAACACCGGGGCAGGGTGGGGCCAGACGCCGGCGGATCGGGGGACTCGAGGGCGCACTATGAGACATGACCCATTCCTGGCGCAGATGCCGGGCTGGGTGCCGGATCCGGCACAGCGTTACCTGTTGCACACGGTCTGCGGGATCGCGATCCGCGACATCGCACGGCGGTCCGGATGCCATGCGTCCACCGTGCTGCGCCAGATCCGCCGGGTCGAGACGCGTCGTGACGATCCCCTGATCGACACGGCCCTGGTCGCGCTGGCGCGCGACGTGGTGCGACAGCCTTCCGAGATCATCCAGGAGCAAAGGACAGATACCGAGATGACAGCACAATCCTCCCAAGCCGCGACCCTACCGGATTGCACCAGCTTCAACCGTGACGCCCTGCGCGTGCTGCGCCGCCTGTGCGAGGCGGGCGCGGTGCTTGCGGTGGCCGAGAACATGGAAAAGGCGGTGGTGGTTCGCGATGACCCTTCGGGGCGGAGCACCCGGACCGCAGTGGTCGAGGCCGAGACGGCGCAGGCGATGTCGCTGAACGGCTGGATCGCCTGCAGCGCGCCGGGCCGGATCAGTCGCTATTATATCACCGCATCGGGGCGCAGCGCGCTGAGCCGCCTGCTGGCCGAAGACGAGAACCGTCAGCGCAGTGCGCGTGAATCCGGGATGGCGGAGGCGCAGGCGCCCTATGACACAGTCGCGGGGCGCTGGGGCGACAAGACGGTGCAGGACCCAGAGACCGAGAGGCCCCGGCGGGTGCGCTACAACATGGCCGAGAGCCCGCTGGTGGCGCTGGCGCGGCGGCGTGACAGGGATGGACGCCCGTTTCTCGAGGACGCGCTGGTGCGCGCCGGGGAGCGTCTGCGGGAGGATTTCGAGCTGGCCCAGATGGGGCCGCGGGTGACGCAGAACTGGGACAAGTTCCTGACCGGCGGCGCGCGGGGCCCGTACCGGCCCGAATCCGGGGTGCTCGACGGCCCCTCCAGCGCGAGGGACCGGGTGGCGCGGGCTCTGTCGGACCTCGGCCCGGGCCTCAGCGATGTCGCGCTGCGATGCTGCTGCTTTCTGGAGGGGTTGGAGACCGCGGAGCGGCGGCTGGGGTGGTCGGCCAGATCGGGAAAGATCGTGCTGCGCATCGCGCTGCAACGGCTGCAGCGCCACTACGAGAGCCCCTCGGCCCCGAGCCGCATGATCGGATAACGAAAAAAGCCGGGCGCAGGGCCCGGCTTTCGCTGTCTTGAGAAGGCTCGCCGGTTATGCGGCTTCGACCTTGGTGTTTTCCTTGAGCCAGGTCAGCAGGGTCTCGGGCGAGGAGACACCATAGGGGTCTTCACCGTGGTTGTCGCACAGGCCCGGCTCTTCGAACCATGCCTCGATCACGCCATCGTTGACGATGGCGGCGTAGCGCCACGAGCGGAGGCCGAAGCCGAGGTTGTCCTTGCGCACCAGCATGCCCATGCGGCGGGTGAACTCGCCCGACCCATCGGGGATGACCTTGACGTTCACGAGGCCCTGGTTCTCGGCCCACTTGTTCATCACGAAGCTGTCGTTGACCGACATGCAGTAGATGTCGTCGACGCCCTGAGCCGCGAAGTCGGCAAAGCCCTTCTCGAAGCCCGGCAGCTGGTAGGTCGAGCAGGTCGGGGTGAAGGCGCCCGGGAGCGAGAACAGGACGACGCGCTTGCCGGCGAAGTAGTCGGCAGTGGTCTTGTCTTCCCAGCGGAACGGGTTCGGACCCTCGATGCTGTCGTCGCGCACACGGGTGTGGAAGGTCACTTCGGGCAGCTTGTAGCCGGTTTTCATGGGGGGTCCTTTCGGTCTCGTTCAGACAATGCCGCAGCGCAATGCTGCATTGCGGCTTTGACTAAGACGATTCCGTCAGAGGCTCAAGCGGGGGGCGCGCATTCCGGGGCGATGGCAGACCGCTATGCATCCAGAGACTGACATTCGGGGTCCGACTGCCCGAAAATGGGGCCGGTCCTGTCAAGAATTTGTGCAGCTTCGGAACCGGACGAAGCGGAGCTTGGTCAGGCGATTTCCTTGGAGACGTGTTTCACCGAGTCGGCGCACATGGCGTAGTGATCGCCGATTGCCTTGATCACCTTTTCCAACTCCTTCTTGTTGGGCGCGGCGGCGATCTCCTTGGCCTGTTTCTTGGCGGCCTCGGCGTAGCTGTCGTGCAGCTTCTTCAGCTTGGCGAGTTCCTTTTCCGCGAGTTTCATCGCGGCTTTGGATTTGCGCGGATCGGTCTTTGCCTGATCCTCGGCCGACTTGCAGAGCTCGGCGATCTTGTTGTCGATGTTCTCGGCCAGCTTGAGGTTCTTCTTCGACACCTTGTCGTCCAGCACCTTGGGGAGTTCGCCCCCGCCGCCGGACTTCTTGGCTTCCTTCTTGAGGATCACCTCGGCCGTCCTGTCCTCCTGCGCGCCGTAGAACAGCTCGGGCGCCTTCAGCTTGCCATAAACGGAAAGCGCCTTTTCGAGTTCCGACAGTTCCTTCTCGGCGGACTTGATCGTGGTGTCGATTTCCTTCTTGTTCGCAGGCGGTTGCTTGGCCTTCTTCACATCCTTGATGACGGCGTCGCAGTCGTGTTTCAGCTCGTCATACTGGTCGCGAGCCTTGGCGTGGAATTCCTTGAGCTTGGCGATGGAGCCCTTGTGATCGGCGAGGGCCTTCTTCCATGCGGTCATCGCCTTGGAGAAGTCGCCGTCCTTCATGAAGTCGGCCAGCTTGGACCCGGTGACCCCATTCGTCTTTGCGGCCTCCACCGCCTCGCGCAGGGCGTCTTCGAGGTCCCATGCCTTTTTCAGGTCGGTGAGGATCTGCTTGCGCAGCTTCTCTCCCTCGGAGACCTTGATGGCTTTCAGCTTGGGCTGCATCTTCTTGAAATCGGTTTGAAACTTTTCCCAGACCTTCGACATGACCGTCTCCTGTTCCTCCGCCTGCCGGGGGTGCGGCTGCTGCTGGCCATGTCTGCCGGGCCAGTCGTTTCGGGCACCCTAGCATGAAACAACGGTGGCCGAGCAAAAGTCTGTGAACTGGGACACACAGGCCCGGGAACCCAGCCTGTGGCCGCGGGTGTCCGGCGCAGGACATACCCGGTTTGCATGGCTGGCTCTTTCCGCGCCGGAGCGTTATGTTACACCTCAACCTGCCGGCCGATCCCGGCTTAGCTCAAAGGTCAAGGACTCGTGCGCGATCTAAAGATTCCCGCCCAGCGCCACCCGGAAAAGGCTCACCGCCCCGACAACGCCCAGCCCAAGAAGCCAGCGTGGATTCGCGTCAAGGCGCCCGGTGGCAAGGGTTATGCCGACACCGCGCGTATCATGCGTGAGAACAAGCTGGTGACCGTCTGCGAGGAAGCGGGCTGTCCCAACGTCGGCGAATGCTGGAGCCAGGGCCACGCGACCATGATGATCATGGGCGAGGTCTGCACCCGCGCCTGCACCTTCTGCAACATCGCCACCGGCAAGCCGCCCGAGGCGCTGGACGCTTTCGAGCCGGGCCGCGTGGCCCATGCGGTCGAAAAGCTGGGGCTGAACCACGTGGTGATCACCTCGGTTGACCGGGACGACATCAAGGACGGCGGCGCGGACCATTTCGCCCAGACCATCCGCGCGATCCGTCACCGCAGCCCCGATACCACCATCGAGATCCTGACCCCGGACTTCATCCGCTGCGATCCCTCGGTGCTGGAAGTGGTGGTGGAGGCGCGCCCGGACGTGTTCAACCACAACCTTGAAACGGTGCCGGGTCTCTACCCGGAGGTGCGCCCCGGCGCCCGCTACTTCCATTCGCTGCGCCTGCTGCAGCGGGTCAAGGAACTGGACCCGTCGATGTTCACCAAGTCCGGCATCATGGTCGGGCTGGGCGAAGACCGGCAGTCGGTCATCCAGGTGATGGAAGACATGCGCGCCGCCGACATCGACTTTTTGACCATCGGCCAGTACCTGCAGCCGACGCCCAAGCACCACGCCGTGGATCGCTTCGTGACACCCGAGGAGTTCGCCTCCTACGAGAAGGCCGCCTATGGCAAGGGGTTCCTGATGGTCTCGGCCACGCCGCTGACCCGCTCGTCCTACCACGCGGGCGACGACTTCGCCCGCCTGCGGGACGCCCGTCAGAAGAAACTGGGCCTGGCCTGAGGAGGATCGCATGGACTACAGCAAATCCGGTGGCTCCAAGGGCCCCAAGGGCGCACCGCGCCACAAGGAACACAACGCGAAAGGGACCGACAAGAACCCCTTTGGCAAGGCAGCGCCCAAGGCCGATCTGATCGCCCGCATGAAGGCGGCCGCGGAAGCCAAGAAGACGGATTGAGACGAGGGCGGCACAGGCCGCCCCGGTCTATCCCAACAAGCTCACTTCGCTTCCGGGACCGCCTTGATGTAGATGGCGATTGCCGCGCGGTCCTCGGGGGTGAGGTGGGCCATGTTCGAGACCACGTCGGCCATCTCTCCGCCCGCGCTGTCGAAGTCCGGGGTGAAACCGGATTCCAGATAATAGGCGATGTCCTCGGCGGTCCAGTCGAGCTTGCCCGGGGCGATGCCGGGGATCTGGCCCTTGCCCGAGGGGTTCGGCGCGCCCTGCAGCCAGCGGGTCTTGTCCAGCCCGCCGAACTGGTTGCGCGGCGTGTGGCATTCGGCGCAGTGCCCCAGCGCTTCGACGAGGTAGCGGCCGCGCTCGATCTCGGGCGTCTGGGCGGGCAGCACCCAATCCTCGGTCAGGTAGAGCCGTTTCCACAGGCCAAGCCCGCGCCGCACGGTGAAGGGAAAGGACAACTCATGCGGCTGGTTGGCGGTGTCGGAGGCGGGCAGCGTGTCCATGAAAGCCTTGAGGTCGGCCACGTCCTGCAGGGTCATATGCGCGTAGGTGGTATAGGGCAGGGCCGGGTAGTAGTGCTCGCCACCGGGCGAAACACCACGGATCAGAGCGTTGGCGAGGTCTTCGGCGCTCCAGTTGCCGATCCCGGCCTCGGAGGGCGAGATGTTCGGCGCGACGAAGGTGCCGAAGGGGCTCTCGATCCGGTAACCGCCCGCCAGCACAAGCCTGTCGTCGCCCTGGGCCCCCGGTGCCGCGTGGCAGGAGGCGCAGCCGCCCGCCCAGAACACCGTTTCGCCGTGCCCCGGATCGGCGGTCAGCCCGGCCATGGCGTCGGTAGGTAGTGTCTCGGGGCGGGAGAGCACCCAGAAGGCGCCTGCGCCGACAACGATCAAGAAGAAGAGGATCCGGAACAGTCTGCGCATGGCTGGGCCCTTGGGTCTGGCGGACATGAAAAGGGCGAAGGCGGTACGACCACCGCCATCGCCCCTGTGTACGACGCAAGATTACTTGCGATAGGCCTTGTGGCAACCGCCACATGCACCGCCGAGCGCGCCCATCGCGCCGCGCAGCCCTTCAAGGCCGCCCCCGGCGGCATCCGCCATGGTGGCCGAGGCTTCGACCAGCGCGGTGCGCTTGGCTGCGAAGTCGTCGCTGTTCTCCCAGATGGCGGGGAGCGCCTCGGTGCTGTCGCCGAGTGTCGCGTTGTCGGTGCCCTCGGCCCAGATGCGCGTCTGGTCCGTCGCGGCCAGCGCGGCGAGGTTCGACGCGGCGGCCCCGGCGGCCTCGGCGTCATACTCGATCTCGCCCTTGGCCATGCCGCCAAGCAGGCCGAGGTTGAAGGCATAGAGGTGCATCAGCGACTGACGCGCTTCGACAACCGGGTTCTTCTTTTCCTCCTGCGCCAGTCCAAGTCCGGCGGACGCAATGACCGACGCGGCTGCAAGGCCCGCGATGAGGGTGGCTTTCAACGTCATTTATCTGGGTCTCCCTGGGTGATCGTCAAAACACGGGCGAGTATACATGGGCCCGGTTACACCTATACTGCGTAATGCTGCATAAGGGGTCCACAATCTTGCACAGCTCCAACTGGGACAATCTGCGCTTTGTGCTGGCGGTGGCCGAGGACGGCTCGGTCAGCGCGGCGGCGCGACGCCTTGGCGTCAACCACGCAACGGTTCTGCGGCGTGTCGCGGCCTTTGAGGAAGAGCAGGGCGGCCCTGTGTTCGAGAAGACGGCGACCGGCTACCGGGTGCTGCCGGATCGCGCAACTGTGATCGACGCGGCGCGCGACGTGGCCAATTCCGTGCTGGTGGTCGAGCGCCTGATGCACGGCGCGCGGGCCCCGTTGCGGGGGGTGGTGCGAGTCGCCTCGACCGATTCCCTCTGCCAGATGGTGCTGCCGCCGCTGATCGCCGAGCTGAACCGCCTTTCGCCCGAATTGCGGGTCGACCTGATGAGTTCGAACGGGCACCTCGATTTCTCCCGGCTTCAGGCGGATATCACCGTGCGTCCGGCCGAGCGGCTGCCCGAGGACATGACCGGCGAGGTCTGCACGCGCTTCTCGTTTCATCCCTATAGCGCCCCGGGCGTCGAGGATCGCTGGCTTGGCCTGACCGGGCCGCTGGCGCGCTCGAACCCGGCGCGCTGGATCACCGCCAATGTCGCGCCCGAGGACATCGTGGCGGGCGCCGACAGCTTTCTTGTCCTGCGCGAAATGGCGCGGGCGGGGATGGGGCTGGCCGTGCTGCCGGGCTATGTGGGCGACGGCTGCCCCGGGCTGGAGCGTCGGGACGGGCTGATGCCCGCCGCCAGCGTGCCGGTCTGGGTGGCGACCTACGGCGCGCTGCGGCAGGTGCCCCGTATCCGCATCGTCTGTGACCGGATCCGGGAGTTCCTCGCGGCGTCCTCGGTGGGAGAGGCGGTTACGACGCCGGTTCGGTAAAGCGGACCTTGCCGATGAAGGGCAGGTTCCGGTTCCGCTGGGCGTAGTCGATGCCATAGCCGACGACAAAGGCGTCGGGGATCTCGAAGCCGATCCAGTCGGCCCGGAATTCGACCTCGCGGCGGCTGGGTTTGTCGAGCAGGGCGATGGTTTTCAGGCGGGCGGGCTTGCGGCTGCGCAGCAGGTTGGTCACGTGGCTGAGGGTGTAGCCGGTATCGACGATATCCTCGACGACCAGCACGTCGCGCCCTTCGATGGCGTTGCGGAGGTCTTTCAGGATGCGCACCTCGCGGCTGCTCTCGGTGCTGTTGCCGTAGGAGGAGGCTTCGAGGAAGTCGACCTCGATGGGCAGGTCGAGCTCGCGCACGAGGTCCGCGATGAAGACGAAACTGCCGCGAAGCAGGCCGACGACAACCAGTTTCTCGGTATCCGAGAACTCGGAGACGATCTCGCGGCAGAGCGCCTCGATCCGCGCGGCGATTGCCTTGGCCGAGATCATCTCGTCAATCACGTAGGGTTTGTCAGCCATCCTGTTCCTCTGATCTTTCCATCTGATTTCGCAGGATTTCCTGCGTTCCCCCGGGCGGTGCAACCCTGCCGTGCATGCTATCGCAAGTTACCTCGAAATGACCACAAATTCGCTATTCTGCGCTGCAGAAATGCCATCTTTGGCCCGGAGGAGAGAATTCACCTAAAACCTGAAGGAACTCAATATGTCACTCATTTCCGCCCTTGGCGGATCCTACTGGTACCAGGGCTCGAACTCGGGCTCCAGTTCCAGCTCGGCAGCCAGCGACAACGCCAACTCCTCGAACGCGGCGCAGGCTGACGAAAGCTCGCAAGAGACCATCGCCGAAACCTCCAGCAGCTCCGAAACGTCGAACGATGGCGCGTCGTCGTCCGGTCAGGACACCGGCGCGGAGACCTCGGCGTCCGAAGGATCGGGCAATTCGGGCGCGGCGTCGGGCAGTGTCGCGGATGCGGTCGCTGACTCGTCTTCCGAGACCGGCCCAGTGGATGCCGGGGGTAGCGCGGCAGGGGCCGGAGCGTCGGGCTTTGTCCGTGCGTCGCAGGCTGACAGCGGCGCGCCGAGCACGGCCTCGTCGGCCAACCGGTCGCGCGACTTTGCCGTTGCCGAGAACAACCGCTACCTCTCGCAGCTGGTGCTGAGCCAGGTCGGCGAGGACTCGAGCGTTTCCGTCTCCGGCAGCTCGGCGCAGCGTATCCTCAGCGCAGGAACCTCGGCTGGCTCGTCCAAGCTGGACGTCGCCGCCTGATCCGGGTGGCCTGTTCGAATGGGGGCCGGGTCTGTCCCGGCCCCTGTTCCACCCGGGAGCGTCCCGGTATCCCACTCGATTCAAAGGGCTTTTCGGGACGTCGGTTTAGATGAGCCGGTGTGGAGCCCATGCTCGGGGCCTTTTGCCACGATTTTGCCGCAATTTGTTTTCCGGCTCTCCCGGCGATAACCACATAACATTCTGTAAAATATCAGAATAATTCGATTTCCGACCGGTATGTCGCAGTGCCGCAGTTTTGACACCGAGCGGTTAAACTGCTGATAAATTGCCATTTTTCTGTGGGACAAAAGGTCATACAGGCATCTCAGGACGCGCATATGACAGTGCTCCCGCTCGCAACGGGTATCGTGGACCCGAACCTAGACAAGCTGACCAACCCCGCGCCGATCGAGACCGGGGACGGGGAAGGCCCTGACGCGGTCGCGGCCACCGGCGATGCCGGCGGGGGAGAAGGGGCTGGCGTGGCCACGGACGGCAACCCGGACAGCGGGGCCTATCAGCGCGACCGAGAGGATCAGGGCCAGCAGCAGGAACAGCTCTCCTACGAGCACTACCGCGCGGTCTGGCAGGACTTTGACCTCAGCGACACCTTTGGCGAACGGTTCATGGTGATGAAATACGCGGTATCTCCCGAGGATCTCGTGCCGGACTGGAAACGGCTGGAAGCCGAGGCGCGCGCGACCGAGGGGCAGGACGGGCCGTTCGACGAGGCCAGCAAGCCCTGGCCGGGTGTCGATATCCGCACGTGATCGTGAACGGGCGGGCCTGAACCGCCTCCGAATGCGCCGCCCCGGGGCGGAGAGGCGCGGATCCGGGCATCCGCGCCTTGATCTTTCGGGACAAAGATAGGAGAGACGCGGGTGCGGACCGAAACACCAGCCAGCCCGAGTTCATGCCGACCCACTCCGAAACCCGCCACCTGCCTTACGCTCCCCAGCAGATGTACGACCTCGTCGCCGATGTCGCGCGCTATCCCGAGTTCCTGCCGTGGTGTGCCGCCGCGCGGATTCGCCGTCGCTATGCCGAGGGCGCGTCCGAGGTGATGGAGGCCGACCTGGTGATCAGCTTCAAGGTCTTCCGCGAGAAGTTCGGGAGCCGCGTCACCCTCTGGCCGGCAGACCGCAAGATCGACACCGAGTACCTGGACGGGCCGTTCAAGTATCTCAAGTCGCAGTGGAGCTTTACCGAGGCAGAAGGTGGCTGCGCGGTCTCCTTCTACGTGGATTTCGAGTTCAAGAACGCGATCCTGCAGAAGGTGATCGGCCTTGTCTTCAACGAGGCGATGCAGCGGATCGTGCGCGCCTTCGAGAACCGCGCGGCGGAACTCTACGGCGCGTCCTGAGCCTCTAGCGCCTGAACCAGCAGGGTGAGGGCATGGTCGCGCGCCACTTCGCGCACCTGGCTGCGGCCGAGGGCCCCGAACTCCACCGTTTCCGTCAGCGTCTCGCGCCCCGCAGCGGCCAGTCCGAAACAGACGCGTCCCTCGGGCTTGAACTCGGATCCGCCGGGACCGGCGATGCCGGTGATGGAGACGGCCAGTTGCGCGGCCGAGTGGGCAAGCGCGCCCTCGGCCATTTCCCGGGCCACGTCCTCTGACACCGCGCCGACTGCCTCGAGCGTTGTCGCGCGGACGCCCAGCATGTCCTGCTTGGCCGCGTTCGAATAGGTCACGAACCCACGGTCCACCACGTCGGAGGAGCCGGAAATGTCGGTCAGCGCCGCGGCGACCATGCCGCCGGTGCAGCTTTCGGCGGTGGCGATGCGCAGGCCGAGGGCGCGGGCGCGGTCGAGGAGGGCGGGGACGTTCACCATCCCATCACACCATGCCAGACCCCTGCCATGACCATCACGCCGAGCGCGGCGAAGATACCTGCGATGACGTCATCCAGCATGACCCCGAGCGGGTCTTCGCGCCGGTCTGCCCAGCCCACGGGGCCGGGTTTCCAGATGTCGAACAGGCGGAACAGGACAAAGGCCGCGATCCAGCCGGGCCAGAGGCGGGTGATCTCGATCCCCATGTTCCAGGCCGGGTAGGACAGCGCCATCAGCGCGATCATCTGGCCGACGACCTCGTCCACCACGACCTCGGAGGGATCGTGGCTGGTGCTGCCCTCGGTGATCACAGTGGTCGCCCAGACCCCGAGGATGAAGATGGCCGCCGCCGCCGTCAGGACGAGGGGAAAGCCGCCAACCACGTGCAGGAGCCAGGTGAGGGGCAGGGCGGCCAGCGATCCCCAGGTGCCGGGGGCGGGGCGGAGGTAGCCGATTCCGGCGACGGTTCCGATGGCGCGGGCTAGGTTCATGCCGCCACCAGCGTCGCGGTGGCCATCGCCGCGATCCCCTCGCCACGGCCGGTGAAGCCGAGCCGTTCGGACGTTGTCGCCTTGACCGAGACCTGGTCGGCGTCGAGCCCCATGATCTCGGCCATTGCGGCGCGCATTGCGGCCGCGTGGGGCCCGATCTTGGGTTCCTCGCAGATCAGGGTGCAGTCGACGTTGCCGATCCGCCAGCCCATCTCGGTGGCGAGGGCGACGGCGTGGCGCAGGAAGATACCGCTGGCCGCGCCTTTCCACTGCGGGTCGCTCGGCGGGAAGTGCTGGCCGATATCGCCGCGTGCCAGCGCGCCATAGATCGCGTCGGTGACCGCGTGCATTCCGACGTCGGCGTCGGAGTGTCCCTGCAGGCCGCGCCCGTAGGGGACCGCGACACCGCAAAGCGTCACGTGGTCTCCCTCGCCGAAGCGGTGCACGTCAAACCCGTTTCCCAGCCTTACTGACATTCGTCCTCCCAGCAGTCGTTCGGCCCGGGCGAAATCGCCAGGGCGCGTTACCTTCAGATTGTCCGGATCGCCCTCGACGATCCGGACCGCCATGCCCGCGGCTCGGGCGACCTCGACGTCGTCGGCGGCGCCACCCGGATGGGCGGCATGCGCCGCGCGGATGGCCGCGTAGTGAAACCCCTGCGGGGTCTGCGCCGCATAGAGACCGGAGCGGTCGCGGGTGCCGGTCACATCGCCGCCGTCGCCGGTCCAGAGCGCATCGGTCACGGCGAGGGCGGGCGCCGCACCGGGAGCGCTGTCGAGCGCGTCCACGATGCGGGCGATCAGATCGGGGTGCACGCAGGGGCGGGCGCCGTCATGGATCAGAACACGGTCAGGCGTTGCTCCGGCCAGCGCATTCAGACCCCGGCGGACGGAGGATGAGCGGTCGCTGCCACCTTCGGCGAGGATCAGGCCGGCCGAGGCGAAGCGGCTGGCTGCGTCGGTGTCGCCCGCGGGCAGCACGACCGCGATTGGTCCGATGCCGGGGGCATTCCGGAAGGCTGCGATGGTGTGGTCGAGCAGGGGGCGGCCAGCGATGGTGCGCCATTGCTTGGCCAGTCCGCCCCCGGCGCGTTCGCCGCGTCCGGCGGCCACGATCAGAGCGGCGGTGATCATGGAAGGTTCATGCCCTGCGAAGTTTCGGATTACGGTGCCCCGGGCGCCTTTGCGGACCCTGTCTAAGGGGAGACGCGGTATGACGCAATCGCCCACGCCGGTGTGCCTAATTTTTGGGCATGTGGTTCAAACCTGCGCGCGTTCACGGCCCGGTTCATTGTGCGGTTGCAGCGATTTCGATAGAACCGCCTCAGATGCACAAGGTTTAGGCATTTGACCGTCCGACTCGATGAGAAAACACTGACGCCTCCCGTGTTTCTGGCGCCCATGGCCGGAATCACGGATCGCCCCTTTCGCGATCTCGTGATGGGGTTCGGGGCCGGACTCGTGGTGAGCGAGATGGTGGCAAGCCAGGAAATGGTCCAGGCCCGCCCCGGTACGCGTGAGCGCGCCGAACTGAGTGCCGATGTGGAGAACACGGCGGTTCAGCTGGCCGGGCGCGAGGCGCACTGGATGGCCGAGGCCGCGCGCCAGGTCGCGGATCGCGGTGCGCGGATCATTGATATCAACATGGGCTGCCCCGCGAAGAAGGTGACCAACGGCTATTCCGGTTCGGCGCTGATGAAGACGCCCGACCACGCGCTTCGGCTGATCGAAGCGGTGGTGGAGGCGGTTGACGTGCCGGTCACGCTCAAGACCCGGCTGGGCTGGGACGACGACTTGCTGAATGCCCCGGACATCGCCCGCCGCGCCGAATCCGCCGGGGTCCGCATGGTCACCATCCACGGGCGCACCCGCTGCCAGTTCTACAAGGGCCGGGCCGACTGGGCCGCCATCCGCGCAGTGCGCGATGCGGTCTCGGTCCCGGTGATCGCCAATGGCGATATCGTCGACGCGGGAACGGCGCAGAGCGCGCTGGATCAGTCCGGCGCCGATGGCGTGATGGTCGGACGCGGTGCACAGGGTCGCCCCTGGCAACTGGCGGCGATCGCCCATGCGATCTGGGACGCACCGGCACCCGAGGTTCCAGAGGGCGACGATCTTGTCGACATGGTTTCAAGACATTACGAGGCAATGCTCAGCTTTTACGGAAACGATCTGGGCCTGCGCGTGGCCCGCAAGCACCTGGGCTGGTACATGGACGAGGCCGGGACCGGCGCCGAGTTGCGCCGCGCTGTCCTGACCCGCAAGGACGCAGCCGAGGTGCTGCGCCTGTTGCCCGAGGCGCTGGCCCAAACCCGGCAGGTTGCAGCATGAGCAACGACGATTGCGCCATCTGGGCCTCGCTCCCCGTTCCGGCCTTCCTGATCGACGAGAACGACAACATCACCGATGTGAACTCCGCCGGTGAAGGCTTTCTCAACAGCTCGACCAAGACTGTTTCGGGGCATCCCGTCTGGGAACAGATCAGCGTCGATACCCCGATCGAGGAAGCCTTTCTGAAGGCGCGCCAGAACAGCACGCCGCTGTTCGTGAACGATGTCGATGTGGGTTCGGTCAACCGCGCGCCGCTGCAGTGCACCATGCAGATTGCGCCGCTGGCCGGACGCGAGGGGCACATGATCCTGCTGATCACCCCGCGCGAACTGGCCGGGCGGATGACCCAGAGCCATTCGGTGAAATCGGCGGCGCAATCCGCCATCGGCATGGCCGAGATGCTTGCCCATGAGATCAAGAACCCGCTGGCCGGGATCACCGGCGCGGCGCAACTGCTGTCGATGAACCTCTCTGCCGACGATCTGGAATTGACCGATCTGATCGTGGCCGAGAGCCGGCGGATCGTGAAGCTGCTGGAACAGGTCGAGCAGTTCGGCAATCTCAGCCCGCCCGACAAGAAGGCGGTGAACATTCACGACGTGTTGGACCGCGCGCGCCGGTCCGCGCTGCTGGGCTTTGGCGCCCACATGAAGATCATCGAGGATTACGATCCCTCGCTGCCGCTGGCCTACGGTGACCCGGACCAGTTGTTGCAGGTGGTTCTGAACCTTCTCAAGAACGCCTCGGAAGCTGCTGATCCCAAAGGCGGAACCATTCGCATCCACTCGTACTTCGAGCATTCCTTCCGCCTGCGCCGCAGCGATGGCACCGGCCAGTCGTTGCCGCTGCAGGTCGAGATCATCGACGATGGTCCGGGCCTGCCGGAGAAGATCAAGGATGACATCTTCGATCCCTTCGTGTCCGGGCGCGAGAACGGCACCGGCCTCGGGCTGGCGCTGGTCTCGAAGATCATCTCGGACCACGACGGCTGGATCTCCGTGACCTCGGTCCCCGGCCGCACCGTCTTTCGCCTGTCCCTGCCGCGAGTCCCCCGCGCGGCAAAACCCAAGGAGTAACGATAATGGATGGCACTGTTCTCGTCGCCGACGACGATCGCACGATCCGTACGGTCCTGACCCAGGCGCTGACCCGCGCCGGGTGCAAGGTGCACGCCACGAGCTCGCTGACCACGCTGATGCGCTGGGTCGGCGAAGGAAAGGGCGACGTCGTGATCTCCGACGTGATGATGCCCGATGGAAACGGGCTCGAGATGCTGCCGAAGATCAGCCAGGACCGTCCGGGCCTGCCGGTCATCGTGATCTCTGCCCAGAACACCATCATGACCGCGATCCAGGCAGCGGAGGCGGAAGCCTACGACTACCTGCCGAAGCCCTTCGACCTTCCCGACCTGATGAAGCGGACCGCGCGTGCGCTGGAGCTCAAGCGGCACACCCCGTCGGAAAAGCGCGAGGAGGTGAACGAGCGCCCCGACGACCTGCCGCTGGTGGGCCGGACGCAGGTGATGCAATCGCTCTACCGCCTCGTGGCGCGGGTCATGAATACCGACCTGCCGGTGCTGATCTCGGGTGAAAGCGGGACCGGCAAGTCGTTGATTGCACGCGCGATTCATGACTTCTCGGACCGTCGTACGCTGCCTTTCGTGACAGTCACCGCCGCCGATCTGCGCGACCTCGAAGGCCCGGCGCGGGTGCTGGCCCGGGTCAAGGGCGGGACCGTTCTGATCGACGAGATTGCGGACATCGACGACGAGATTCAGGCCCGCATCGTGCGGATGATGGATGCGCCCGGCGATCACGTGCCGCGCTTTATGGCGACCAGCCAGAACAACCTGACCTCGGCGATGGAGGCGGGCCGCGTGCGGCAAGACCTCTACTATCGTCTGAGCGGGGCGACGATCCACGTTCCTGCGCTGCGGGAGCGGGTCGACGACGTGCCGCTGCTGGCCCAGCACTTTCTGGCCCGCGCGGAGCGGGAGGGCGCGCCCAAGCGCTGGCTCTCGGAAGAGGCCGAAGAACTGTTCCGCGCCTACAGTTGGCCGGGCAACGTGCGTCAGCTGGAAAACGCGATTCGTCGCCTTGTGCTGACCAGCCGGGCCGACGAGATCACCCGGGTCGAGGTCGAGCAGGTGCTTGGCAGCCAGCCCGAAATGGAGCCCGTGCTGGGTGGTGGCGACGGCGAGAAGCTGGCGGCTTCGGTCCAGCGTCACCTGCGCCGCTACTTCGATCTGCACGGCAATATGCTTCCTCCGCCGGGCCTTTACGCCCGGATCCTCAGGGAGGTCGAAGCGCCGCTGATCGAGATCGCACTCGAGGCAACCGGCGGGAATCAGGCTAAATGTGCCGATCTGCTCGGGATCAACCGCAATACCCTGCGAAAGAAAATTTCTGACCTCGATATTCAGGTGACACGGCGCCGCAAGTTGATGTAAAATCGCCACAGAAGCGTGGCGGACCGGTTTCACACTGTACGTGACAACCGGTCCGACCACGACATTTGGCGGTAAGCCGCAAAAGCGGCACATCAAGGTGAGGGCAGCGGGTGGTATCCCGGTCACAAAACCGACCCTTCCAGGCGTTCAATCGTTGGCGCCGGACGCGTCGCGCTCAGAACATGGCCACGCTCGGGCTGGTGGTTCTCGGACCCGTGCTTGCGCTGGCGACGTTCCTTGCGCTTGGCGTGTTCGACCGCGGTCCGTCGAATCTCGGGCTGCGATTCATCCTGCTGGCCGACCTCGTCTATGTGCTGGTCGTCGCCGCACTGGTGCTGGGCCAACTGGCCCGGATCATCGCTGCGCGAAGAGCCAAGTCAGCCGGGTCGCGGCTGCATTTGCGCCTGATCGGCGTCTTCGCGCTGATCGCGCTGTTGCCGACCGTGCTCGTCGCGATCTTTGCCGGGCTCACCGTGAACATCGGCCTCGAAGGCTGGTTCTCGGACCGGGTCAGCCGCGTGGTGGGCTCGTCGCTGGCAGCGGCCGAGGCCTACGAGTACGAACAGCGCGCGGACCTCGAGGAGGACGCCAAGGCGCTGGCCGGGTTCCTTGACGACGGGCACCGCGCGAACCTCTTCATCAACGACGCCGAACTGCGGCAGGCGCTAGGTCAGACCCAATCGCAGATCCAGCGCGGGCTGCGCGAATCCTACATCATCGACGGTACCGGTGAATTGCGGGCGCGCGGCGAGCGCTCGTATCTTTTTGACTTCGAGCGCCCCACGCCCGAACAGATCGCCGAGGCGCGCGACACGGGCTTTGCGGTGATTCAGGACTGGGATTACAACGAGTTCCGCGCCCTCGTGCCGCTGGAAACCTATGTTGACCGGTTCCTCTATGTCAGCCGCGAGGTGGACGGCGAGATCCTGAACCTGCTGGACGAGACCCAGGAAACTACGCGGCTGTATCAGCAGCTCGAGAAGGAACGGGGCCGCGTCGTCTTTGAATTCGCGCTGCTCTACCTCGGCTTTGCCGTGATCCTGATCCTCGCCGCGGTGTGGCTCGGCCTTTGGTTCGCCGAGCGGCTTTCGAACCCCGTCGGGCGGCTGATCATGGCGGCGCAGCGCGTTGGCGCAGGCGACCTCGACGTGCAGGTGCCCGAGCAGGGCAGCGAGGACGAGATCGGCATGATGGGCCGTTACTTCAACCAGATGACGCGTCAGTTGAAGGGGCAGCGCGAGACGCTGCTCGACAACACGCGCCAGATCGAGCGGCGGCGGCGCCTGTTCGATTCCGTGCTCTCGTCGGTAACCTCGGGGGTCGTCGGGCTCGACCCGCAGGGGCGCGTGACCTTCGTCAACCGCTCGGCCGAGCGGCTGCTGGACTGGTCGGGCGACGAGCAGAGCCTGGCGCTGGCGGTCGCGATCCCTGAATTCGGTCCGCTCTACCAGACGCTGCGCAGCCAGGGCAGCGAGGTGGTTCAGGGTGAGGTGAAGGTCACCCGCAACTCGACCATGGAGACCCTGCTGGTGCGGATGGCCACGCGGCGCAACGAGGATGGGTCGCTGGATGGTTACGTGGTGGCCTTTGACGACGTGTCGGACCTTGTGAGTGCCCAGAGGATGGCGGCCTGGGGTGACGTGGCCCGCCGCATTGCCCACGAGATCAAGAACCCGCTGACGCCGATTCAGCTCTCGGCAGAGCGCATCAAGCGCAAGTTCGCACCGATGGTCGGCGACGACAGCGACCGGCTGGAGTCGATGACCGATGTCATCATCCGCCAGACCGGCGATCTGCGGCGGATCGTCGACGAGTTCTCGAAATTCGCGCGGATGCCCGAGCCGGACCGCCAGCCCGAGAACCTCGTCACTCTGGTGCGCGACGCCACCCTGTTGCAGCAGTCGGGTCAGCCCGAGGTGCACTTTGCCATCGACCTGCCCGATGCGCCGATGACCGCCGATGTGGACGCGACCATGTTGAGCCAGGCGCTGACCAACCTGATAAAGAACGCGGGCGAGGCGATCCAGACGCTGAAGGAGAAGGGCGCGCCGGACAACCTGCGCCCCGAGATCCGCATCCGGCTGCGGCGGGACAACAACGAATTCGAGATTACCATTGCAGATAACGGCGTTGGTCTGCCGGAGGACAGGGCCCGTCTGTTCGAGCCCTATGTGACCACCCGGGACGAGGGAACCGGCCTTGGCCTGCCCATCGTCAAGAAGATCATCGAAGAACACGGCGGCAGTCTCAGCCTCCAGGACGCGCCGGTCTTTGAAGGACAAGAGCATTTCGGTGCGATGGCCGTGATACGGTTGTCGGCCGGCCCGGTAGCGGGCGAATTCACCCAGGACGCGCCGAAGAAGTCGGCGGGCAAAACAAAAGAAGAAGCAGGATCGACATGAGTGATATTCTAATCGTGGACGATGAGCGCGACATTCGCGAACTGGTCTCTGACATTCTGGAAGACGAGGGCTTTGCCACCCGTCTCGCAGGCAATTCCGACGAATGCATGAATGCCATCAACGCCGAACCCCCGGCGTTGCTGATCCTCGACATCTGGCTGAAGGACAGCCGAATGGACGGGATCGATATCCTCAAGACGGTGAAACGGGACAACCCGGATGTGCCGGTGGTGATCATCTCGGGCCACGGCAACATCGAGATCGCGGTGGCCGCCATCAAGCAGGGCGCCTACGACTTCATCGAGAAACCATTCAACATTGACCAGCTTATGGTGGTGATCCGCCGCGCGATGGAAACCTCGCGCCTGCGCCGCGAGAACGCCTCGCTGAAGCGCCGGGAAGTCACCAGCGCCGACATGATCGGGCAGAGCGCGGCCTTCCGCGCCCTCGTGGGGCAACTCGACAAGGTTACCAAGTCCAACGGTCGGGTGATGCTGACCGGCCCGGCTGGTTCGGGTAAGGAGATTGCCGCACGCTACATTCACGCCCATTCCAACCGCGCGGGCGGCCCCTTTGTCACGGTGAACTGCGCCGGGGTGGAGCCGGAGCGGATGGAAGAGGTGCTGTTCGGGCGGGAAACGCCCGAGCGTGGCATCGAATCCGGTCTGCTGGAAGAAGCGCATGGCGGGGTGATCTACTTTGACGAGGTCGCCGACATGCCGATCGGCACCCAGTCCAAGATCCTCCGGGTGCTGGTCGACCAGCAGTTCCAGCGGGTCGGCGGTTCGGACAAGGTGCGGGTGGATTTGCGGGTGATCTCCTCGACCAACCGCGACCTCGAGGCCGAGATCGCCGCCGAGCGGTTCCGGCAGGAGCTCTATCACCGGCTGAACGTGGTTCCGATCTGCGTGCCCTCGCTGGAGGAACGGCGCGAGGACATCCCCGTGCTGGCCGAGCATTTCATCTCGCAGTGCAATGCGGCCCAGGGCCTGCCGATCCGCGAACTCTCGGACGAGGCGGTCGCGCTGATGCAGACGATGACCTGGCCGGGCAACGTGCGCCAGCTGAAGAACCTCGTGGAGCGGGTGCTGATCCTTGGCGAGGGCACCGGTCCGATCGAGGCGCGCGAACTGCCGAGCGAGGAAGAAAAGGGCGGGCAGGAGGGCCGTGTTGTCCTGTCTGGCGCGCTGGCGACCCTGCCGCTGCGCGAGGCGCGGGAAGCATTCGAGCGCGAATACCTGCTGACCCAGATCAACCGGTTCGGCGGCAACATCAGCCGCACCGCCGCCTTTGTCGGGATGGAGCGCAGCGCCCTGCACCGCAAGCTCAAGTCGCTGGGCGTGGTGACCTCGACCAAGTCGGGCACCCGCATCGCCCACGTGGACGAGGACGCAGTGGAAGCCGCCGAGTGACGGTGCGACGGCCCGGGGCCGTCGCGGGAGACAGTATTCAAGAGTGCCAAGCCGTTCCGTGTTACGGCTTGGACAGAATGGTCCTGATCAGTCCTTCTGGCCGATCATCGTCACGCGGCCCTTCCTGAGGTAGACGCGCGCGCGTTTCGGAACATCCCCCTCCGGTGGCTGGTGGGTTACCCGATAGCCGAACTCGGTCAGATAGAGTTCGAGGGCTGCGGCGGACGGGACCGAGGACAGGACATGAGAGCGGCTCTCGTCCCAGATCATCGCGTCCTGTTGGGTGCGTTCCATTTCGAGCAGGACGTAGGGCTTTTCCACGTTTCGCAAAACCTTGCTGTCGACGATGAGGGATTTGATCCCCAGTTTGGACAGTTTGGAAATCAGCTCGTATTGGCGCGCCGTGTGATAGAGAAATCCAAGGACCAATGCGGTATCTATTGAATTCGGTTCGATCTCGTCGAGCTTTTCAAAGACGTCGCCGGTCAGGAAACGATAGCTACCCGGTTCAGCATTGTAGAAGGCAAAGGTGTCTTCGGCATGTTTGACAAGGTGGTCCCTTGCCTCGATGCCGACAACCGATGTGGCGCCGGCGCCCCGCAGGGCGGCAAATGAAAAGCGACCGTCATGTGACGCGATGTCCAGAACGCGCTTGTTTTCAATCAGTTCCCTGTTGCGTTCGATGACGTGTCTGAACCTGAAATCCAGTCTTTCGAGATCTGACGCAACTGTACTCGTTGTATTGAATCTTTCGTGGTCTGTAAAAAATCCCATCACGTCCTCCCTAGATGGTGTCGAAACCTTAGGAGAGGAACTGAGTCGCGACCAGCGGCTTGGATTGGACAGGCGGAACCGAGCGGATGGGATTAACCGGGGCCAATTGGCGAACTATCGAAACGCAAATTAGTTAGGGGCAAAACCCGGTGCGAGGCGAACGGGTTTTCGCTGATATTCAGTTTTCTTCTGAAGGGCTTGGGGCCAAGATCATGGCCCCAACTTAGGCGCTCTAGCCCCCGCTGGCCGGGGTCACGATCTGCCACTGGCCGCTCTGGTAGGGGATGATGCAGCTCGACTGCGTGAGGTTCGGCATCACTGTGGTCTGCACGGCGGGCGCGGATTGCTTCACGCCTTCGGAACAGCGCTGGATGTTGACCTGCTGGTAGCCGCGGGCCGCCATGCACTGCTGGGTGACCTTGTCGCGCAGGGGCTTGTTGGTGTCGACGGTGTAGATGTTGCCCGGATCCCAGTAACCGGGGCGGTAATAGCAGTTTCCGCCCGGGCGGCAGATCCGGGGGCCGGGGTAGTAGACCGGCGGGCTGCGCCGGATCTCGTTGGCCACCGGCGCATCCTTGAGCGCCGCGACCTGGCAGTTCGTGGTGTCGGTGTCCAGACGCGAGACGCTGGCGCCGGGTTTGTAGTACATCGACACGGGCCCGCAGGAGGCGAGCACGCCGCACATGAGGGCAATCTTGAACGTGGTTTTCATGGGCGCATCCTGCCGCATGGCGGGGCGGGTGACAATTGAATTGACCGTGTCGGGAGCATCTGCCATTCAAAAGGCTCGGCACGCACGGCCAGAAAACGAGCCAGAGAGCATAAGAGCATGAAGGTCATCATTTGTGGTGCGGGGCAGGTCGGCTGGCAGATTGCGCGTCACCTGTCGGGCGAGATGAACGATGTGACCGTCGTCGACAGCAATCCCGACCTCGTACGCCGCGCCACCGATACGCTGGACGTTCAGGGCATCGCCGGATTTGCCAGTTATCCCGACGTGTTGGAACGCGCAGGCGCCCGCGACGCGGACATGATCATCGCTGCCACCCACTCTGACGAGGTCAACATGGTGACCTGCCAGGTGGCGCATTCCGTCTTCTCGATCAACCGCAAGATCGCCCGCCTGCGAGCCCAGTCCTACCTGACGGCGATCTACTCGGATCTCTACCGCCGCGATCACCTGCCCATCGACGTGGTGATCAGCCCCGAGCGCGAGGTTGCCGCCGCCGCCATGCGCCGCCTCTCGGCGCCGGCCGCCTTCGATACCGAGACCTTCATGGACGGCAAGGCGCAGCTTCTGGGGATCACAATCCAGCACGACTGCCCCATCATCAACACGCCGCTGCGCCAGCTGACCGACCTGTTCTCGACCCTGCGGTCCATCGTGGTCGGGATCCGGCGCGAGGGAACGCTGTTTGCGCCAGAGCCGAACGACCAGCTTTTCGTCGGCGACCATTGCTATGTCTTCGCCCACGTGGATGACGTGAACCGCACGCTCGAGGTGTTCGGCAAGAGCCAGAAGACGCAGGAGCGTCTGGTGCTGGTTGGTGGCGGCAACGTCGGGCTGACCGTGGCGCGCGCGCTGGAGGAACGCCACGGGCGCACCCGGACCAAGGTGATCGAACGCAGCCGCGCTATCGCCGAACGCGCCGCCGAGGCGCTGGAGCGGACCATCGTGCTGCACGGTGACGGGCTCGACAGCGCGCTGCTGAACGAGGCGGGGATCTCGCGGGCCGACGCCATGCTGGCAGTGACCGACGATGACAAGACCAACATGCTGGCCGCCGTCCGCGCCAAGGCCGAGGGCTGCCCCTATGCCATCGCGCTGATCAACGATCCGACGCTGGTGCCGCTGATGGAGCCGCTGGGGATCGACGCCTACATCAACCCGCGTGCGACCACCGTGAGTTCGATCCTGCGCCACATCCGGCATGGCCGCGTGCGGCAGGTCTATTCGATCGGCGATGCCGAGGCCGAGGTGATCGAGGCCGAAGTGATGTCGACCTCGCCCATGGCGGGACAGACCATGCGCGACATTGATTTCCCCGAAGGCGTGCTGATTGGCGCCGTGATGAAGAACGGCGAGGTCAAGCGCCCGGTCGGCACCTTGCGGATCGAGGCGGGAGACGTGATCGCGCTCTTCGCCATGGCCGACGACGTGCCCGAGGTCGAGAGACTGTTGCAGGTCTCGATCGACTTCTTCTGATCCATGCGTCGGCAGGAAACACCGGGCCTGCTGATGCGGTTGCCGCTCTTCCTCCTGATCTGGGGGGTGATGTCGCTGGCGATGTACATCCCGGCGAGCCACGCGGTGGTGATGGATGACCACCCGGCGTCGCGGGCGTTCTTCTACACCGGTACCCTCGGGCTGATCACGGTCACGCTGATCGCGCTGGCCATCGGCGGGCGGCCATCGACCCACGGGCCGATCAGCCTGCTGCTGTCGCTGCTGGCGACCTTTGCGGTTCTGCCTGCCTTTCTGGCGCTGCCGTTCCACGACACGCTGAAGACCACCAGTTTTCTCAACTCCTACTTCGACATGGTCAGCGCCATCACCACGACCGGCGCCGACATGTTCCGGAACGAGCCGGGGCGGCTGGTCTCGTCGCTGCATCTCTGGCGCGCCGAGGTCGGCTGGCTGGGCGGCCTGCTGATGTGGGTTGCGGCTTCGGCCATCCTCGCGCCGCTGTCGCTGGGCGGGTTCGAGGTGACGGCGCAGGGCGAGCCGGGGCAGGGTACGCTGAACCGCCGTGACATCCTGCGCGCCGATCCGGGGCGGCGACTGGAACGGGCGGTGGTCGCCCTCGTGCCGATCTACGTCGGGCTGACGGCGGCGGTCTGGGTGCTGCTGCTGATGGCGGGAGAGGATTCGCTGGTCGCGCTCTGCCACGCGATGTCGGTCATGGCGACGTCGGGCATTTCGCCGGTGGGTGGCCTGCAGGGCGCCCATGCCGGGGTGGTGGGCGAGATCATCCTGTTCCTCTTCATGTTCTTCGCACTCTCCCGCCTGACCTTCTCCAGCGACACGGTGCTGCGCGGGCACGGCCAGCTCGACCGCGACCCGGAGTTCCGCATCGGCATCCTGCTGGTGGTGATTCTCCCGCTGCTGCTGTTCCTGCGGCACTGGCTGGCTGCCTACGAGATCGACGCGGCCGAGAACACGGCCTCGGCGCTGGCCTCGTTCTGGGGGGCGATGTTCACGGTGATGAGCTATCTCACCACGACCGGGTTCGAGAGTGCGGACTGGGCCGGGGCGCAGCAGTGGTCGGGGCTTGGCACCTCGGGGCTGATCCTGATGGGGCTGGCCCTGATGGGCGGCGGGGTGGCCACCACCGCAGGCGGGGTCAAGCTGTTGCGGGTCTATGCGCTCTACCTCAACGGCCTGCGCGAGATGCAGCGGCTGGTACATCCCTCATCTGTCAGCGGTGCGATGGGCGGCAACAAGCGGATCCAGAAGGACGGCGCCTTTATCGCCTGGGTGTTCTTCATGCTCTTCGCGCTCTCCTTTTCGGTGATTCAGGTGGTCCTCGCCGGGCTTGGCGTGCCGTTCGATCAGGCGCTGGTGCTGTCCATCGCCACGCTCTCGACCACGGGGCCGCTGATTCAGAGCGCGGCCGAGAGCCCGATCCACCTGGCCGAGCTGGGGGATGCGGCCAAGGGCGTGCTCTGCGCCGCCATGATCCTTGGGCGGCTGGAAACGCTGGCCATCGTGGCGCTGTTCACCCCCGATCTCTGGCGGCGTTGAACACGGTCCGGAAACGGTGAATTAAGAGGCTGATTTTTTAGGGTGGAATCTCCCCACGCCAAGCCTCATACTTAAGGGGAGGGGCGCGTTGGTACGCGGCGCGTGGCAAGAACAAAAGCGAGATTAATTACATATGGCTTCGGACAAACAGAATCTTCAGGACGCGTTCCTGAATCACGTGCGCAAGACAAAGGTCCCGGTCACAATCTTTTTGATCAACGGCGTGAAGCTGCAAGGCGTCATTACGTGGTTTGACAACTTCTGCGTGCTTCTGCGCCGCGATGGTCAGTCGCAGCTTGTCTACAAACACGCGATTTCGACCATCATGCCGGCACAGCCGATCAGCCTCTATGAGGGCGAAGACGCTTCTTGATGGAACATGACAGGGCGCGCACCCGGGCCTGGGTGCTGCATCCCGACCTGAAATCCGAGAAGGATCGCCGCGCGGCGGGCCCCGCGCTGGACGAAGCCGTGGCACTTGCCGCGGCTTTGCCGGATCTTGATGTCCTCGGTGGCGAGATCGTTCCCCTGCCCAAGGCGCAGGCCGGATTGCTGTTCGGTTCGGGCAAGATCGAGGAACTCGGCAGGCGGTTCAAGGAAAACGAGGTCGAGCTGGTCCTGATCGACGGACCGGTGACGCCGGTGCAGCAACGCAACCTCGAACGCGAGTGGAAGGTCAAGCTGCTGGACCGGACCGGCCTGATTCTGGAGATCTTCTCGGAACGCGCGCGGACCCGGGAGGGTGTGCTTCAGGTCGAGATGGCGGCCCTCAGCTATCAGCGGACGCGGCTGGTGCGGGCCTGGACCCACCTCGAACGTCAGCGGGGCGGGCTCGGTTTCGTCGGCGGCCCCGGTGAAACCCAGATCGAGGCGGACCGTCGCGCCATCGACACCCAGATCGTACGGCTCAAGCGACAGCTCGAGAAGGTGGTCAAGACGCGCACGCTGCACCGCGCGGCGCGCGCCAAGGTGCCCTATCCGATCGTCGCGCTGGTGGGCTACACCAACGCCGGCAAGTCGACTCTGTTCAACCGGCTGACCGGGGCGGAAGTGCTGGCCAAGGACATGCTCTTTGCCACGCTCGACCCGACCATGCGTCGGGTGGTTCTGCCGGACGGGCCCGAGATCATCCTGTCCGACACCGTGGGCTTCATCTCGGACCTGCCGACCCAGCTGGTCGCCGCCTTCCGTGCGACGCTGGAAGAGGTGCTGGAGGCCGATGTCATCATCCACGTGCGGGACGTTGCGCATCCGAACAACGCCGAGCAGGCGGAGGATGTCGAGGCGATCCTGACGTCGCTCGGTGTCGACGAGACTCGGCCAAAGCTCGAGGTCTGGAACAAGCTCGACCTGTTGCCGCCCGAGGAAGCCGATGCTCGCCGGGCGCGGGCAGAGCGCGAAGAGGGCATCTTTGCCATCTCGGCGATCACCGGCGAGGGGGTCGAGCGGCTGCTGGCCGAGGTAGCCTACCAGTTGCAGGGCGTCCGCCGCGAGGCGGAACTGCACCTTGCCTTCAGCGAGGGCAAGAAACGCGCCTGGCTGTTCGAACAGGACCTCGTGCGCAGCGAGACGCAGGTCGAGGACGGGTTTGACCTTGTCGTGATCTGGACCCCGCGGCAGGAAGCGCAATTCCAGGCGCTGTAGGTGCCTGTCTGAGGTCTCCGACCTTATCCATCAAAAGAATGGCCCGCACCTGATCAAGGCGCGGGCCATTCTTTTAAAGTGGGCGGTCCCCAGCGGGACCGGCGCTCGGTGTCTACTCCTTGGGCGACGGCACGAGGTGGGTGATCCCGACGGCCGCAGCCTTGGCGAGTTCCACGTCCAGCGACATCGGGATGTATTCGCCGCGCCGCCAAAGCTGGGCCATGTCGTCGTAGTGGCGCGACAGGAAGTGCCCGGACTGGCCGGTCGAGATGATGAAGACCGAACTGTCCGGGTCGGCAAAGTCGTAGACGCCGCGATAGCCCGCGCCGTGCACGTTCTCGAAGGGGTCCGGGCCGGTGCCTTTGGTCAGCCCGCGCTGGAGCGTGTTGTCGCCGCCGCTGGTGGACTGGCGGATGTTCACGAAGTAGCGCAGCAGCGGCACGTCGCCCAGAACCTCGTGGTCATGGGTGGCCTGGTGGGCGTCGCCCCAGCGCAGCGATTCCAGTGCGGTCCCGTAGCGTTCGCCGATCCAGACCAGCGCATCGTCGAGCGCGAGGCGGGCCATGTCGGTGCAGGTCTCCTTGGGCGCGCTCTGGATCACGTCGCACCAGACGCTGGCGCCATCCACGTCGCGGAACACCCGTTCGATGAATAGCGGCTCCACATGGGTGAACTGGTCGGCAAGGGGCCCGAGTTCGTCGCGGATCAGGCGGTCCTGCAGTGCGCGCAGCCACGCAGCGTAGATCAGCGGCTCGGGCAGGTGCTCGTTCATCTCGCCGTTCCACTCGGCAAGCAGCTTGAGCGCGATCTGGCGCTGACGCTGGGGCGTGCCATCGGGCGCGGCTTCGCCGGTAAACCAGAGGTCGGCACCGATCAGGGGCAGCAGGGTGCGGGCGGTGTAGCTGACGGGGTCCAGCTGCGCCTCGATGAAGCTTTCGCGCGTGTGAACCTGACGCGACTGCATCAGCCGCTGCCAGCGGTTGATCCGCTGGGTGTCGCCCCAGTCGAACGAGATGTGATCAGGGAAGGGGCGGTCGACCATCTTGTTGTTGGTGTTGCCGAGGATGCCGCCGCGGGGGCTGACGAACTCGGGGTTCGACTCGTAGGGCATCCGGCCCAGCCAGCGGTTCTCGGCCCGCCAGCCCTGGCTGGGCATGCGGCCCTGGCTCTGGTGGCGTGCATCGCGGCGCGGGACGGCGCCGATAGTCTTCATCGCGATGGTCTGCTGATCGGCCAGCATCAGGTTCTGAGATGGCGCGATATAGGCCTCGGAGACCTTGATCGCCTCTTCGACGGTGCCCGAATGCATCAGCGCGATGGCGGCGCTCAGCGAGGTGTCGCGCGGGCTGAGCGCGGTCCAGGCGAGCGAGACGACATGCCCCGGCGGCGTGATCGCATCGAGGTCGAACTGGCTGCCGGGCAGGACGGGGCCGTTCTCGGTCCAGCGCAGGGTGAGGGTGATCGGCGGGGCGTCCTTGATCTCGATGATCGAGGGGCGGGATTCGAACCGCTTGTAGCCGTCCGGCGTGAGGTATTCCTCGGGGTTATCCGGGTTCAGTTTCTCGATGTAGAGGTCCTGGTCGTCGAGGTAGGATGAGGTTAGCCCCCAGCCGAGGCGCGCGCTGCGTCCGGTTAGCACGACGGGCATGCCCGGAATGGTACCGCCGATGACGCCGCCGGATTGCAGCTCCAGCCGGGCAAGGTACCAGACGGAGGGCGCGGTGAAGCCAAGGTGCGGGTCGTTGGCCAGCAGCGTGCCGCCCGAGGCCGAGCGCGACGGCGCGGCGGCCCAGGCGTTGGAGGCGCCGCCGAGATCGCGCTGCGGGATGGGCGAGAGCGGCGAGTCGGGCATGTGGTGCCCCTCGGCATAGCGCGGCAGGTCGGGGAACAGGCTGGCGTACTCGGGCAGGGCGGCGATGCCGCTGCCGGGTGCGTCGGGCAGGATATCCGAGATCCGCGCCGGGTCGGGCAGCATCAGCGAGACACGGGCGCGCAGCACCTCGCTCTGGAGATGACCGGACAGGCGCAGCGCCATCAGCTTGACGATGGCGAGCGAGTCGGCTGGCTGCCAGGGCGCAACCGGGGCGTTGAACAGGAACATCTCGGGCGCGCCGCGGCCAAGGGCGCGCTGGTTGATCTCTTCCAGCCGCGCGTTGACCCCGGCGGAATAGGCCCGGAGCGCGGCGAGGGTTTCGGCGTCCTGCGAGGCGACGGACTGCTGGGCAAGGCGGTAGATGTCGAGCCGCCGCAGAATGCGGTCGATGGCAACGGTGCGCTGGCCAAAGACTTCCGACAGCCGACCCTGAGCAGTGCGGCGCAGCATGGTCATCTGCCACAGCCGGTCCTGTGCGTGGGCATAACCGAGCCCGAAGAACACGTCCTCGTCATTCTTGCCGAAGATATGGGGCACGTCGGAATTGTCGCGGACGATCTCGACCGGGGCGCTGATGACCGGCACGGCGAGCGTCTTGTCGTAGTCGGGCAGCGACTGGGAGGCGAGGAAGTAGACAAGGCACATGCCGAGTACGACGAGAAGGATCAGCCCGGCGGTAATCCGCAGCAGCCAGCGAAACGCGCGTGCCATAGTCTTGTCCCTGTTGGTCCCGATTGGTCCCGTCCCGGCGGTGTTTCGCGCAGTCAGACGCTTTGACCCGCCGCTGTGGCCTGATAGTGAGAATCCCAGATTAATGAAAGATGCACCAAGGGGAAAGTTGATGGCAAAGCTGGCGTTTCTGGGACTGGGGGTCATGGGCTACCCGATGGCGGGCCACCTTCAGAAGGCGGGGCACGACGTGACCGTCTACAATCGCACGGAGTCCAAGGCCCGAAAGTGGGTGGCGGAGTATGGCGGCGCGGCGGCGTCGACCCCGCGCGAGGCGGCAAAAGGTGCCGATTTCGTGATGTCCTGCGTGGGCAACGATGACGATTTGCGCAGCGTCTGCCTTGGCGACGAGGGCGCCTTTGCGGGCATGTCGAACGGCGCGGTCTTCGTCGATCACACCACCGTCTCGGCGCGGGTGACGCGTGAGCTGTATGCCGCCGCCGACGCGCGCCAGATCAGCTTTGTCGATGCGCCGATCTCGGGCGGGCAGGCGGGCGCCGAGAACGGCGTGCTCTCGGTCATGTGCGGGGGCGACGAAGGCGCCTATGCGCGGGCCGAACCGATCATCGGCAGCTATTCCAAGATTTGCCGCCGTCTGGGCGACAGCGGCGCGGGCCAGATGACCAAGATGTGCAACCAGATCGCCATTGCCGGTCTCGTGCAGGGGCTGTCGGAAGCCCTGCATTTCGCCGAGAAGTCCGGACTGGACGGGCGGAAGGTGGTCGAGGTGATCAGCCAGGGCGCGGCTGGCAGCTGGCAGATGGCGAACCGCTACGAAACCATGCTGGACGACCACTTCGAGCATGGTTTCGCGGTGGACTGGATGCGCAAGGACCTCGGGATCTGCCTCGATACCGCCGACGAGAATGGCGCGAGCCTTCCGGTGACCGCGCTCGTCGACCAGTTCTACAAGGACGTCCAGAAGCTTGGCGGCGGCCGTTGGGACACGTCGAGCCTGTTCAAACGGCTGCGCGCCATCGGCTGAACACCCTAGAATACAGAGAGGCGTGGTGCATCGCGCCGCGCCTCCGGCCGTCCGGGCAGTTCACACCTGTGAACCCGACCCCACGTCACGCCCACTGTAATCCCCCCAAATGCGTCGAAAACTGTGCACCGGAGCCATTCCGCTAGGGAGGGTTTTCCTAATTTCAACAGTTTGTGACTTGCCTCTTTCAATTCCCTAGCGTTTCCGTCAGATAAGGCCCCGTTCAGCAAGCCAATATTCCCAGGGCGCGGGGGCGTCCTGATCTGGAACAGCGAGCCGATCCGACAACACTGGCTCTGGAATTCCAATCATGACTCTCAAATCCGCATGGGGTGGGATGGAGGGCGCCGCGGCACCGGCGCGACCTGCATCGAAACTGGCCCTGACCCTGCTGCTGTCCTGCACCGCGCTCGTCGTTCCGTCGCTGGCGCTGGCGCAGTCTTCGGGGGATACCGGCACGACCGTGACGCTTGAACCGATCACGGTGCGTTCGGAAGACGACGACTCCACAACCATCGTGGCCACCGAGGCTACCAGCGGCAGCAAGACCGACACCGACATCCTCGACACCGCCGGATCCGTTTCGGTCGTGACCAGCAAGGAGATCGAAAAGCGCAAGGCGCAGAACCTCGAACAGGTGATTGCCTATACCTCGGGCGTCATGGTGAACGAATGGGGCAGCGACGACCGCTACGACGGGTTCCGGATCCGCGGCTTTGACGAGCTGTCGATGGGGACCTACCGCGACGGTCTGCCCGTGCGGGGACAGGGCTGGACCTTTGGGCGGCGCGAGCCCTATGCCTATGACCGGGTCGAAGTGCTGAAGGGGTCGAACTCCTCGCTCTTCGGGATGAATGCGCCGGGTGGTCTGGTCAACGCCGTGACCAAGACGCCGAAGAGCTACAAGTTTGGCGAGATCTACACCACGGTCGGTCCGGACCACGCCGAGATCGGCGCCGACTTTGGTGACGTGATCGGGACGGACTGGAGCTATCGCGTCACCACCAAGCTTCAGGACGGCGCTTACAGCTACGACTATTCGAACGACGACCGGGCCTTCCTCGCGCTGGCCGCGACCTGGCGGCCGACCGATGCGACCGAGCTGACTTTCTCGGTCGACTACCTCAAGCGTGACGGGGTTCCGGGCGTGGGCTTCCCCGAGGGGGCTGGCATCGACCGCGACACCTTCCTGGGCGAGCCGGATTTCAACCGCTTCGACACCATCGAGAAAAGCGCGGGCTGGATGTTCCGCCATGATTTCGGCAATGGCCTGACCTTCCGTCAGAATGCGCGCTATACCCAGATGAGCCTGACCTACGAGCAGGTCTATGGGGCGACCACGGATGCGACCGCCGACCGGTCGTCCTTTGCGGTCTACAGCGACAGCGAACAGTTCGCGATCGACAACCAGTTCCAGTACGACACCACATTCGGCAACGTCGCCAGCAAGACGCTCTTTGGTCTGGAGTACACCTGGCTGAAGGTCGATGAAGAGGCGCTGTTCGGGACGGCCGACGGGATCGACATCTACAACATCGCCTACTGCGGCCGCAGCTGCGTCACCCTTTACGATTACATCGACTGGGTGCCGGAGCAGGAGACCAAGTCGATCTACCTGCAGGAAGAGCTGACCTTTGGCCGCTGGATCGCGACCATCGGCGGGCGCTACGACTTTGCCGACGTCGATATCTACTATCCGGGCACCGACACCACCACGGGCCGGGACTTCGACGCCTTCACCAAGCGGTTCGGCCTGACCTACAAGGCGACGCAAGAGGTGTCGCTCTACGCGAACTACTCGGAGTCCTTCGAGCCGAACGTGTGGGACATCACTGCGGACGCCAAGGAGGGTCAGCAGTACGAGGTGGGCGTTAAGTACCGCCCCGACAATCTGAACGCGATGTTCACCGCCGCGATCTTTGACTTGTCGCAGACCAACGTGAACACCTACGTGACGGCTACCGAGCAGCGCCAGATCGGCGAGGTCAACGTTCGCGGGCTCGAACTTGAAGGCAAGATGGAGCTCAACAACCGTCTGAACCTGACCGTGGCCTATTCGTACTGGGACTCCGAGATCGTCGAGGACGGGATCGCCACCAACGAGGGCAATCGCCCGTCGCGCGTGCCCGAGCACATCGCCTCGATCTGGGCCGACTACACCGTTCCCGGTGCGGGCGACCGTGGCGACATGACCTTCGGGCTGGGTGTGCGTTACGTGGGCCAGACCTATGGGGACGATGCCAACGCTGTCAGTGTGCCGAGCTACACCGTGGTGGACGCGGCCTTTGGCTACGACCTTGCCAAGAACGTCAGCCTGGCGGTGAACGTCACCAACCTCATGGACGAGGACTACATCACCACGAACTACTACGGTTCGCTTTACTACGGCGATGGACGCGCCGTGAGCGCGACGTTGAAGTACACCTGGTAAACCTCTGAAACCAATGGTCATCCGCCGATCCCGGCGGGTGACCTTCAAGATCTGGGAGACCCGAGAATGACCATTGCCCGCCCCACGAACCGGACCCACAGGGGACTGACCCGGCGCGCCGTTCTGGCGGGTGCCGCCGCCACGCTGGCCGCGCCGGCGGTGCGGGCCTCGGGTGGTCTGCGGTTTTCCCATGTCTATGGCGAGATCGAGTTGAAGAAGCCGGCCGAGCGGGTCGTCTCGCTTGGCTACAACACGCAGGACACACTGCTGGCGCTTGGCACCGCGCCGCTGGGTCTGCGCTATTGGTATGGCGATTATCCCTATGGCGTCTGGCCCTGGGCGCAGCCCTACCTCGGGGATGCCGAGCCCGTCGTGATGCGCGGTGAAGTTTCGATCGAGACGGTGGCGAGCCTCGCGCCCGATCTGATCCTTGGCACTGGGTCGGGCATATCCGAGGCGGAATACGCCATGCTCTCGCAGATTGCGCCGGTGCTGATGCAGCCAGCCGAATACACCACCTACGGCAGCCCCTGGCAGGTCGAGGTCGAAACCATCGGCCGCGCGCTTGGCAAGGATGCGACGGCCGCCGATCTGGTGGCCCGGGTCGAGGGGCTGTTCGCCGACGCCCGCGCCCGTCACCCCGACTGGGAGGGCAAGACTGCCGTGGCCGCGTGGCATGACGGCGGACAGACCGGGGCCTTCATGGGGGAGGACACGCGGGCGCGGTTCCTGTCGATGCTGGGATTCCAGCCGACCGAGGGGCTGAGCCGAATGCCAGCCATCGACGGGTTCTATACCAACCTCTCGCCGGAGGATCTGACGCCGCTGGAGGCCGACCTGCTGGTCTGGATCTCGTCCGCCGCCCGCGCCCCGGACATTGCCAACCTCGCCATGCGCGGGACGCTGAAGGTCCAGCAGGAGGGGCGCGAGGTCTTTGCCGGGGAGTTGCTCGGCGGGGCCATGTCCTTTGGCAGCGTGCTGTCGCTGCCCTTTGCGCTGGAACAGTTCGAACCCGAGTTCGCGCTGGCGCTGGATGGCGACCCCGCCACCGTCGTGCCCTCTGCCCGCGACGCGGGTCTCGCAGGGTGACGCGATGGATCGTCGTTGCGGGGCTGCTGGCGCTGGCCGCGCTGGCCTCGCTGACCGTGGGGGTGCGCGACATGTCGCTGGACGCCTACCTGCAGGCGCTGACGGCATATGATCCGCAGAACCCGGCGCATGTCACGCTGATGGCGATCCGCATTCCGCGGCTCTGTGCCGGGCTGGTCGCCGGGGCGGCCCTCGGGGTCGCGGGGGTGCTGATGCAATCGGTGACGCGCAATCCGCTGGCTGACCCCGGACTGCTGGGCGTGAACGCGGGTGCGGCCTTTGCCCTGCTGGTCGGGTCCACCTTGCTGGGCCGCGCGGACGAGGCGGCACTGGCGCTCCTTGCGTTCCCCGGCGCGGCGATGGCGGCGGCGGCGGTCTTTGCGCTTGGCGGTGGCCTGCGGGGCGATGTCGGCCCGGTCCGCCTGACTCTGGCCGGGGCCGCGCTGAACGCGCTGCTGCTGTCGCTGGTGACCGCCATCGTGCTGATCCGGCAGGATTCGCTCGACATCTTCCGGTTCTGGGTCGCGGGGTCGCTGAGCCAGGCGGTGGCCCGCCCGGTGGCGGAAATGGCGGCGGTCGCGGGGCTGGGTGGCGTGCTGGCGTTGCTCTTCGCCCCGGGGATCGAGGCGCTGTCACTTGGCGGCGCGCTGTCGCGGGGGCTCGGCACCCGGCCCGGACGGGTTCAGGCGGGCGCGCTGGTCGCCGTCACGCTGACCACTGGCGCCGCCGTCGCGGTTGCCGGGCCCATCGCCTTCCTCGGGCTGATGGTGCCGCCGCTGGCGCGGATGATCGCCGGGCACCGCCTGCGGGCGGAGCTGGTGATGGCCGCGATGCTGGGCGCCACCGTTCTGCTGCTGGCCGATACGCTCGGGCGGGTGGTCATGGCCCCCTCGGAGGTGCGGGCCGGGATCATGACCGCGCTGCTGGGTGGTCCGGTCTTCCTCGTCATCGCGCGGCGACTGCGGCCCGGGGCAGGTGCGGCATGAGGGGACTTCTGCTCGTCGTTCTGCTGCTGGGGGCCACCTTGGCCGCCCTGCTGCTTGGGCAGGTGTCGATGCCGTTCTCGATGCTCTGGGAGGGGCTGACGACCGGGCAGGGACCGGGCGCGATGGTCATTGGCAATATCCGTGGGCCGCGCGTGCTGACCGGGCTTGGCGCGGGGGCCGTGCTGGGGCTTTCCGGGGCGCTGTTCCAGACTGTCCTGCGCAACCCGCTGGCCGCGCCGGACGTGATGGGTTTCACCTCGGGCGCAGGGCTCGCGATCATCGCGGCAATCGCCTTCGGGTTCAGCGCGCCGATGCCTCTGGTCGCGGCGGCAGGCGGTGCGGTTGCAGCCTTGCTGGTCGCGGGGCTCAGCTGGCGGCCCGGCCATGCCACGCCGCCGCTGACCCTGATCCTTGTTGGGCTTGGAATCGGGTTTCTCTGCTCCGCCTTCTCGACTTTCCTGATGACGCTCTTGCCCCATGCCGAGGCGGTGGAGGCGCAGCGCTGGCTGACGGGGTCGTTGGCTGCGCGGAACTGGACCCATGCGGCGCAGGTCTGGGGCCTTGGGCTTGTGCTCGTGATCGCCGCGCTGGCGCAGGTGCGCGTGCTGTCTGCGCTCGAACTGGGCGAAGAGCTTGCCGCCGGGCTGGGCATCGGGGTCGAACGGGTGCGCTGGACGTTGGCCGCGACCGGGGTTCTGCTGGCGGCCGCCGGGGTTGCCGTTGCCGGGCCGGTGCCCTTTGTCGCCCTGATGTCCGGGCCGCTGGGGCAACGCATCACTGGCGCGAGGAGCCTTGCGGGCCGCCTCCTCTCGGCAGCTGGGGCCGGGGCGCTGGTTCTGGTTCTGGCCGATCTGGCCGCCCGGGGTGCGGTGCCGGGACTACAGCTGCCTGCCGGGGTGACGACGGGCATACTGGGAGCGCCCTACCTGCTGTGGCGGCTCTCGCGCGAAATGGAAAGGGGCGGGCTATGAGCTTGCGGACCGAGGGGCTTTCGCTCGGCTACGACCGGCGCAGCGTGATCGAGGGGCTCGACCTCGAGGTGCCAGAGGGGCAGATGACCGCGATCCTCGGGCCGAATGGCTGCGGCAAGTCCACGTTGCTGAAGGCGCTGGCCCGGCTGATCCAGCCGGTCGCGGGCCGGGTGCTGCTGGACGGGACGGATGTGCACCGGACCAACACGCGGATGCTGGCGCGGCGCATGGCGATCCTGCCGCAGGCGCCGGTGGCCCCGGAGGGGATCAGTGTTGGCGATCTGGTGCGGCGGGGGCGGACGCCCTGGCGCGGGGCGCTGAGCCCCTGGCGCGAGGCCGACGCGCAGGCCTGCGCGTCGGCGCTGGAGGCTGTGGGGCTTGGCGAGCTCGAAGAGCGGCCGCTGAACGAGCTGTCGGGCGGGCAGCGGCAGCGGGCGTGGATCGCACTGGTGCTGGCCCAGACGACGCCGCTGCTGTTGCTGGACGAACCGACGACCTTCCTTGACCTCGTGCACCAGATCGAGGTGCTGGGGTTGCTGAGACGGCGCAATCGCGAGACCGGGCTGACGGTGGTCAGCGTGCTGCACGACCTGAACCTCGCGGCACGCTATTCGGATCAGCTGGTGCTGTTGGGGCGCGAGGGGCTCGTCGCGGTCGGCGCGCCCGCCGACGTGCTGGTGCCCGAGCACCTGAAGACGGCCTTTGGTCTGTCCGCGCAGGTGGTGCCGGATCCGGTGACCGGCACGCCGATGGTCATTCCGCTATAGTCAGGGAGCTGCCGCGCGCCGTGGCGCGCGGAGCCTACTCAGACCGACAAGGGAACGATGTGGTTGTCCCACGCGCAATCGGCGCGGTTGGCGGGACGCGCTTCGCCGTTCTCGATGGTGATCAGGCCGCCAAGGCCGTCACTGGCCAGAAACCCGTTGCCATGCGTTGCGAGGCCACAGACATCAGTGCGGGAGACCACCCCGAGGAAGGTTCCGTCTGGGGCAAAGCGGTGGACGCGTCCGCCGCGCGGCGAGGTGATCGCGACCTCTTCGCCGCTGCCGGTAAAGGCGACCGAGCCGGCGTAGGCGTCCATTGCCAGTTCGTCGGCCAGCGGCGCCTCGGCCAGCACGGGCGCGTCCCAGCCGCGGCGGTGCAGGCCCAGCAGCGGAGGCGCGGCGTTCTCTTCGCCTTCCCATTGCATCGCGAAGGCAATCAGACCGTCTTCGCGCATGGCGAGGTGGCGGATCGAGTTCTGGTGCAGGTCCTCGTCCAGCTCGTACTGTTCCAGCACGTTGCCCTGCTGGTCCATGTAGGTGAGGTTCGGGCGCATGGTTTCGGTGTTGAGCTTGGCCCGGGTGTGGGGATCGGTCTGAATGCCGCCGTTGGCGATCACCAGCGTCTCGCCATCCGGCAGCAGGCGCAGGTCGTGCGGGCCGATGCCGTGGCTGTCGAACTCGCCGATCCGCTTGAACCCCTTGTCGGCGTCCCAGACCCCGATGCGGCCTGCGCTGCCTTCGGACACCTGCTCGGCCGTCAGCAGGACAGCGCCGCCGTCGACGAAGATGCCGTGGCCGTTGAAATGCCGGTTGTCGGGGGCGTGGAGCCGGTGCAGCACCTCGCCCGAGGCGCAGTCGAGCACCAGCGCGAAGGTGCCGGGGCGGCGGGCGAAGGCGACCGCGATGGCACGGGTGGGATGCCCGGCTCCTGCGTGGCCACGCGCGGGCAGCGGCACCTGGAAGCGCTGCGCGCCATCCGCGGCGAGGCCGAAGAGGGCAAAGCTGCCATCCCCGAGCTTGGCGGCGGCGATGTAGCTGGGGTTGCCGACGTCGGCCCAGCCGAGGGTCGGGGCGGCCCCGGCGGCAAGCAAACTGGCGAGAAAGGCGCGGCGGGGGATCATGCGGTCAGTCTCCGTCCTGCGAGTTGAAACCGGGCGTGATGCCCATCGGGACGCCGATCTCGATCTCGACGGCATCCTTCACGGCGCGAACGGCTTGTTGCAGCACCTCGACCTTGATCCGCGACTGCGGGTCGTCGATGTCCTGGAAGGCCGGATCCGTCACCCGGTCTGCCGAAGTCAGCGCATGAGCGATGGCCTTTTCGGTTTCGGGCAGCGGACGGTCGGCAAGGGCATGGGCCAGCGCGTCGTCGGCCTTGAGCGCGAGGACCACGTTGCGCAGCGACCTGCCGGAGCGGTAGGCCTCGGCCCGCGTGGGGCGCGGACGGTCGTAGGTGCCAAGCGGACGGCCGAGGCGGGTATCGGCGATGAACTCGAGCCCCGCGACCAGCTGGGTGTAAAGGGCGCGGGTGGCTTCGTCCTTGCTGAGGTAGGTCGCATTGCCGGCTTCCCCGGCACTGCGAAGCGTCTGCGCGAAGGTGCCGGACCATTCCTCGTTCAGCAGCCGCGCCTGGGCCGCGAGGTCGGTGGCGACAGCCTGCACCAGGCGGCAGGTGTAGTCGCCCTCCCGGTAGCCGGCGAAGTCTGGGTCGAACAGCAGCATGTCGAGCGCGAGGAAGCCGCGCCCGGCGATGGAGCTCTCGTTGAAGGCGGCCGGGTCATCGACCACCGGATCCTCCGCCGCGATCAGTCCCTTCAGTGTCTTGGGGGTGAACCCGCGCGTGTCGGGCCAGAATTCGATGGTCAGCGCGCGCGTCTCGGAGGGGCCCATGTGGAGGTCGGCGACCTCCATCCAGGCATCGTAGGCGGCGTTGTAGCTGGCCGAGAGTTCCTCGGGCGTGCAGCCGGTCTGCGCGTCGCGGGCGAGGTCTTCGGTCGCGGTTGCGAAACTGAAGAACCCGGGCAGGATGGTCTCGTCCAGCGCCCTTTCCACGTCGGCCATCGCGGGGGGCGCAAGCGCCAGCAGGGCACAGAGGGGTAGGGCTATTCGCATCAGAGACTCCCGAGGTACTTGATAAGAGCGTCGCGGTCGGCCTTGGGCATCGAGACCACCCTGTCGCGGGAGGCCTGCGCCTCGCCGCCGTGCCAGAGCACCGCTTCGAGCAGGGTGCGGGCGCGACCGTCGTGAAGGTAGGTTTCGAACCCGCTGACCTGTTTGGTCATGCCGATGCCCCAGAGCGGCGCGGTACGCCATTCGGTGCCGGTGGCGCGGGCTTCGGGGCGATGATCGGCGAGGCCTTCGCCCATGTCGTGCAGCAGCATGTCGGTATAGGGCCAGATCAGCTGGAAGCTCTGCTCGGGCTGGTCCTTCAGCCGCGCGGTGACGAACTTGGGCGTATGGCAGGCGGGGCAGCCGGAGGCATAGAACACCTGCTTGCCGTGCAGCACCTCCGGGTCGTCGACATCGCGCCGCTCGGGCACGGCGAGGTTGCGCGAGTAGAAGGCGACGAGGTCCATGCCTTCCTTGTCGATCTCGAGGTCGTCCTGCGCGGCATTGGCGCCGTTTGGGGCGGCGATGCAATCGACCTGCGCGGGCATGCATTCGCCCGAGTGGAAGGGAAACAGAGGGTTCGAGATGCCGATGTCACCGACGAAGGCGGCGGCGGACTGGTGCATCACCGTCGGCGCGCCCGCCTTGTGACCGAAGCGTCCGAGCATCGGGCGGTTGAACTCGATGGACCAGACGATGTTGGGACGTCCCGAGATGCCGTCGCCGTCTGCGTCGTCCGGGTCGGCATGGGCGAGGATGTCGGCAGCGGGGATCGCCTCCAGCAGGCCGAGCCCGATCATCTGGGGCGCGACCCGGGGGCTGAGCATGGCGCCGGGTGCCAGCGGGCCGTAGCCGAGGTCTTCGGCGGTGTAGGTGGGCGCGCGCAGATGAGCGACCTCTCCGTCGGAGAGCGCAACCTCGATATCCTCGTAGGCGACGCCGAGGCGATACTCGGATTTCAGACCCGCAACGGCGAAATCCTGCAGCTGCGCGCCGTAGTTCGGATCGGGTGCAGTGGCGATGTAGTCGGCGATCTGATCGGTTTCGGCGGTGGGATGCCCCGGGACCGAGATGCGCAGGAACATCGAGACGGCGGTATCCTCGGGCCCTTCGGGGGGATGGCCGCGACCGTCCTTGATATGGCAGTTCTGGCAGCCGCGCGCGTTGTAGAGGGGGCCGAGACCGTCCGAGGCGAGCGTGGAGGAGGGCGCGGAGACCCAGATCTTGCGGAACAGCCCGTTGCCGACCTTGAAGTCGAGCTCGCGCTCGAAACTCATGTTGCCGGAGGGTTGCGAAAACGCGTCTGCGTTGGTACGGGCGCGGACCGAGGAGGCTCCTGCCGGAAGGGCCTCGAACTTCTCGGGTGCCGAGAAATCCGAGGTCGGTGCCACCACTGCCGCGATCCGCGCGCGCTCCGACTTGGTGCGGGGGATGACGTCCAGGTGGGGATCGTCCAGTTTGTCGTAGCTGGCCGCTGCGCTCGCGCCCGCGGCCAGGCATAGTGCAAGCGCGAGTTTACTCGGCTTCGTCCATCGGAAGCGCATTGAGCTGCGCATATTTTTCTGCCCCCAGGTTCTCGAAAAGCTCGATCTGAGTTTCGAGGAAGTCGACGTGACCTTCTTCGTCCATCAACAGGTCCTCGAAGAGCTTCTGCGATACGTAGTCACCGACCGAGTTGCAATAGGCGCGGGCTTCTTTGTAGAGCTTGATCGCTTCCATTTCGGCAGCCAGGTCGCAATCCAGCGTTTCCTTGGCGTTCTGGCCAATGCGCAGCGGGTCGAGCTTTTGCAGGTTCGGATGACCGCCGAGGAAGATCACGCGCTGGATCAGCTTGTCGGCGTGGTGCATCTCCTCGATGCTTTCCTCACGGCTTTTCTTGGCCATGTGGCCGAGGCCCCAGTCTTCCTGCAGGCGAAAGTGGAGCCAGTACTGGCTGACGGCCGTCAGCTCTGACCGAATGGCGCTGTTGAGATATTCGATGACTTTTGCGTCGCCTTGCATGATCTGGGCTCCTGTGTTGTTCCGCGGCGCAGGCCGCGAAGTTGCATTGGAACCTCTAAGTTATCATTCGCGCGCATGGTAGCAAGAAAGAGTGGCATGCAGCCGCCGCAGTCCGCGGACTTGCCGAGCGCGCGATAGATCTTGCCGGGCGTGATGAGGGCCTCGCCATCGGCGGCCCTCATCCAGTCGATGGCACTGTGAATGTCGGCTTCGCTGATACTCATGCAGTGACAGACGATCACGGTTGTTATCCTCCGAGCGGGAACGCGACAGACAGACCGACGGACTTGGACTGAACCTCGTCTTCTTCGAAGAGAGCGAGGGCGCCGCCGATGTCGAGGCCGTTGGCAAAGGTGTAGTTCAGACCCACGGTCGACATGGTGTCTTTGGTGGCGTTGTCGATATCGCGCTGCGAATAGACTGCCGAGTAGGTCCAGGGGCCGGTGGTGTAGGCGCCGCCGAGGGTCGCGTAGGTCGCGTCGTCGGTGCCGCCGCCGTAGTTGCTGAACTGTGCAACCTCGGCAAGAAGCGACAGGCCGGAGCCGAAGTCATGGCTGACGGCAGCCGCATAGCCACGCTCGTCTTCCGGGTCGCCGGTGCCAGCCGAAAGCATCCGCGCGCCGATGGTGACGGTGGTGCTGCCGAATTCCTTGGCCCATTGCAGGGCGACGTTGTCGAGTTCGCCGGTGTTGCCAGCGCCGCCGTCATCCGAGCTGTTGCGGCCCCGGTTGGTGCCCCAGCTTTCGCTGAGCTTGGTGTCGTCGGCATAGAACACGGCCAGCGAGAACACGCCCGCCGCGCCGGCGTCGTAGTCGGCCATGGCGCCGATCTGCTCGCTCAGCTCGTAATCTTCGCCGAAGGTGGTGCCGAAGTAGCCCGGCGCCGCGTCCCACGCGACCCCGAAGGCCGGGTGCAGCTTACCGACCGAGATCGACAGCGCGTCGAAGTCGAAGGTCAGGCCCAGTTCGTCGAAGTAGAGGCCGACGTCATCGAATTCGCGGTCCTCGGTAGCATCGAGCACGGGCTCGATGGTCAGGGCGCCGAAGGCGGAGACGACGTTGGTGAAGCGATAGCGCGCGCCGAAGGTGATGGTCGGATAGACATCGTGGATCTCGTTGGCGGCATCATCGGAGTCGTACACCTTCTCGGCGTCGAATTCGAGCGACCCTTCCCAGGTAAAGCGGGAGTCCTGGGCCCATGCGGGTGCGGCGAGGGTAACACCGGCTGCGCTGGCAAGGAGGATCGAGGGGATGGAGATTTTCATTCTTGTTGGTTGTCCATGGAGGGAGGAGAGGTCACCGGACCGCCGGGGAGTGGCGACCGGTGCCGGGGTTCAGCGGCCGGTCATTCGAAGACGGCCGAAGGATTGTCGAGGCTGTCAGAGCCTTCGAAGGCAATGCTGTCGAGGTCGAGAGCGGTCACGATGCGCTCGATGGTGCGGGTCTGGTCGATCAGGCCGTTGACGCCGCCCATGATCAGGGCCTCGCCCTTGTCGCTGCCCTGCGCCAGCATCATGTCGTAGTAGAAGCCGCCTTCGGCTGCCGACTTGATGGCGCCAAGGGCTGCCATCGTGGTGTCGAGCTTGCCCTTCATCTCGGTATCGAGGGCCGGGTCGGCCGCGGCGACCATGTCGGAGAGCGACGCGCCTTCGACAGTCGAGCCGTCAACGCGCTGGTATTTGCCAAGGTAGACGTTCTGGACCCCGAGGCCATCGTAGTAGTGGCTGTTGTGGGTGTTATCCGAGAAGCAGTCGTGCTCTTCCTCGGGATCGTGCAGCATCAGGCCGAGGCGCATGCGCTCACCCGCCTGTTCGCCATAGGACAGCGAGCCCATGCCGGTCAGCATTGCGACGATGCCAGCGCCCTCGTCGGCCATCAGCGCCTCGCGTGCCGCGCCGCCGTCGGCCCAGTTGCCCGCCATTTCCTCGAGATCGCTCACCAGCAGGTCGGAGGCGGCGGCAAGGTAGGCCGCGCGACGGTCGCAGTTGCCGCCGGTGCAGTCGTCACCCTGCGCATAGTCGGTCCACGGACGGTTGCCCGCGCCCGCTTCGGTGCCGTTCAGGTCCTGACCCCAGAGCAGGAACTCGATGGCGTGGTAACCGCGCGCCACGTTGGTCTCGATGCCGTCGGCCTCGTTCAGCGTGTCGGCGATCAGGTCCGGGGTGATCTCGGTCGCATTGACCTCGGACCCGGCAATGGTCAGCTGGGGGCTGGCGATGACATTCAGCGCAGCCAGTTCATTTTCATCGGTCGGCCCGCCGTAGGAGGCGTCAACATAGTCGATCAGGCCCTCGTCCAGCGGCCATGCGTTCACCTTGCCTTCCCAGTCGTCGACGATGGGGTTACCGAAGCGGAAGACTTCGGTCTGCTGGTAGGGATTGCGCGCGGCGAGCCATGCGGTCTTGGCGGCGGCGAGGGTTTCCTCGGAGGGGTTTGCGATCAGCGCGTCAACGGCTGCGTCGAGTGCCTTGGCGGTTGTGAGGCTGTCGCCATAGGCGGCCTCGGCGATGTCGGCATAGTTGGTCAGGACCTCGGTGCTTTCCGTGGCGGCGGCGAGAGAGCCGATGCAGGCCAGGGTAGCGGTCGTGGTAAGAAGGCGGATCATACGTCGAGGTCCTTTCGGCGTTTTCGTCTTGTATCTTTCCCGCTCTGGTGCGGGTCCGTCCTTGGCGCGGAGGGCACGAAACAGGCGTGCAGGGGCGCAACCGGACTCATTGTGGTATTACCTGACCAAAGAACTCGGCTTCGTCAATCCTGAGTTAATAGATCGGAATTCATGTCGCGCCGAGCAAGGGCATGGAATTGGCCCGGGCGCGATGGCCCGGAACGTGATTTGTTGTTTTGATTTGAAGAGTTAGGGGGCGGACAGCGCAAGCCTCTCGTAAGAGGCGTACTGTCACAAAAATGTGAGGCCGCGGCCAGGGGCCGCGTCTGTCTATTGGTCAGCTGGCCGGCGTGTCGGTTTTACCGAGGGCCCAGTCGAGCTGGTCGGCGACGCTGAACAGCGCGGCCTGGCTGGAAATGCGGCCAATGGTAAAGCGCGGACCGATCGGAACGGCGTAGAGACCGAGGCGGCGGAGCCAGCGCGACCACACCGCCGGAACGATGCCGATGACGTGCTTGGCGCCTTCGTCGGCGGCGGCGAGGATCATCTCGCGCATCAGCAGCGACTGGACCTGGCTGCGGTGCTGGGCCGGTACGTCCTCGGCGATGAACAGCCGCGATGCCTCCCAGATGTTCTCGGTGACCGGGGCCTCGAAGAACATGATGTCGGTCGGGAAATCCTTGAGCAGCCCAAGCTGGCCATCGCGGAGCATGTAGGAATATGTGCCACAGACGGCGGTGGTGGGCACCAACCTGATCCCGGCCAGCACTTCGCCGAACTCGTGGACGATGATCCAGCGGCACATCGGCGTGTCGTACTGGTCGAACTCCATGTTGTCGACGTTCGGCAGATCCCATTCGAGCGTATCGATGAAGACCTGCTTGCGCACCATCATGGATTTCGACAGCAGGTCGCCGAATTCATGCATGTTGAGATAGGACAGCGTGCTGACCTTGAGGCCGCCCGGAACATGGGGGCGCGGCAAGGTGACCAGACGGGGCGTTGCAACGGCTTGCTCTGCGGCGGCACCCGAAAGTCCGGGCCCGTTTGCACCAGGAGATTGCGCCTGAACCGGCTTCAGATTTGCCGGTCTGGCGAGCGGTGACAATTCCGAAACAGCGGAATGCGCCGGCTCTCCTGCGACGGTGTCGCGCGTGTGTTTCATTCCTGCCTCAGTATATTTTTCTTGCAGGAATAGCGACTTCCCCGGCCTTGCGTCCAGTTTTTTTCTATTGAATTCGGGGATTATGCATTTTCGACACACATAACCTTACGTAAACGTAAAGATATGTAAAGATTAGCCGACAAAGTTGCTCATGAATTAGTCGGAGTATTGATCCCCGGGAATTCTGAAAGAGTTAAGAGATCAGGCGGCCTCGGCCTGATCCCAGATATCGAGGTCGATGAAGAAGGTCGTGCCTTCGCCAAGCTTACTCACGTAGTCGATCGAACCGTTGTGGTGCTCGACGATCTGCTTGGAGATGTTCATGCCCAGACCGGTGCCGCCGACCTCGCGCTGGTCGGTGGAGTCCACCTGGGTGAACTTGCCGAACACCTTCTCGTGCGAGTCCTCGGGGATGCCAACGCCGCGGTCCTTCACCATGATGCGGACCTTCTCACCTTCCTCGCGGAAGCTGACCGTGACGGTGCCGCCTTCCTTGGAGAACTTGAGGGCGTTCGAGATCATGTTGGACATCACCTGCATCAGGCGCTTCTCGTCGCCCAGGATCATCGGGGTGTTGCCATCGGGCGAGAGTTCTTCCAGCCCGATCTTCATCGCCTCGGCGTAGCCACGGTTCGCATCCACAGCCTCGGTGATCAGCATTTTCACGTCGATGGGAGCAAAGCGATAGGCGACCTCGCCGGCCTCGATCTTCTGCAGGTCGAGGATGTCGTTGATGAGGTCGGCAAGCCGGGCGCTGTTCTTGCCCGCGATCTTGAGGATCGGCATCATCTTGTCCGGGACCGGGCCAAGGATGCCGGAATTGATCAGGTCGAGCGAGCCCTTGATCGATGTCAGCGGGGTCCGAAGCTCGTGGCTGACCACCGCGACGAACTGGGACTTGGCCCGGTAGGCGATCTTGGTGCGTTCATGTTCCTCGCGCAATTCCTCGAGTTGGCGGACGTTCTTGCGGTAGAAGTTGAGGAAGACGAAGGAGCAGTCGATGATGAAATAGAGGACGAAGACCACCGTGAAGAAGTGCAGCCAGAGCTCGGAGGTCAGCGGCGGACGTTCGCGGAAGATGTCCATCAGGACGATGGCAAAGAAGGTCGCCGCGTAGATCAGCAGGCGTACCACGAGGACGGGCACGATCTGGTGGTTGTTCATTGCCGCGAAGAGCGCGGCGGCGAAGAGGAAGAACAGCGGCGTGAAGTGTCCGCCAGCGCCTTGTTGCAGCGCGATGATCAGCACGAAGAGCGAGATCGAGGCGGCGCTGAGGATCGTGTTGATCAGAATCCAGAAGACGTAGTGCCGTGCCTTGCGACCGTCGATCGAGGTCTCGTTGTTGACCTTGCGGCAGAGCAGCAGGTCGATCAGTTCGTTGAACAGGACCGCAGCATAGCAGGCCAGCTGCTTGATCGGGTCGAAGTAGAACATGGTCAGCACGGTGGCGGAGAAGAAGATCGCCTGCCGTTGCCAGATCAGACCGGTAGTGGCTTGAAAATAGTCACGTATCTGCCCCTCGGCCCGCGACTGCGGGTAAGCTACCTCTGGCTGGGTGCCCATTTCCTCGGATGCGGACATTCTTGCTCGACTCGCGTTGTTATATTGAATTGAGGACTATTCCTCGAAATTGTTAGCCTTTGGGGCAAACAGTGACAATTCGGGGGCCGGATAAAAAAATCTTGGTGCGTGATTGTTGCTAAATATCAGCGGGCGGCGACACTTGGGTCGCCGCGCCTGAGTTTTCTCGGAAAAGGGGGCGCGGTGCGAGTCCGGGAGGACTATTCGTTGCGCAGCGAGGGTTCGTCGCGGAACAGGTCGCGCAGGACGTTCTGGTAGGCTTTCTTGCGCACCATTTCCTGTTCGGCGGTCACGGTCGGGCCGTTAAGCAACCGACGCGGGGCAGCCTGCTGTTCGCGCATGACTTCCTCGCGCAGTTCCACGGCCTCGATGGCGCGGTTGACCGACATCAGCGACCCGGATTTGGACAGCGAGCGGAGCGACACGCTGTCGCCGACGATGACCTGGGCCTCGAACTCGGCGTTGCGCTCGCTCAGATGGCTGAGCAGAGTGCGGTTCAGCGCCATCTCCAGCTCGGCCTGGTCGGTTCCGAAACGGCCATGACGGACCATCAGGAACACGCCGTCACCGCGGTAGGAAACGATGTCGCCGGTTTTCTTGGTCAGGCCGGTCATGCTCGACGCGATGTCGTGCAGCAGGCCCTCGAAGTTCTCGGGGGTCAGGCGCTTGTGCATCCGCGCTGCGTCGGCCAGCTTGACCGCGACGGCGTGGGTGTTGAACAGGCGGCCCTGCGAGAGCTGCATGATGTAGTTGTCGAACTCGGTGTTGCGCAGGACGCGCTCGATGCCTTCGATGGCAATGGCTTCGTCCAGCGGGAATTTCTGACGCTTGACGCCGGTCGATTTGCGCGCGCCGTTGGCCTCGGCGATGCGGCGTTCCTGCACCAGGCGCTGAGCGGCCGACATGCGGCTGCGCAGTTCGAGGAAGTCGAACGGCTTGGTGACATAGTCGGTGGCGCCGGCCACGAAGGCGAGGTCGACATACTCGCGGTCGGACATGGCGGTCAGCATGAGGATCGGCGATTGCTTGTACTCGGCGATCTTGCGGATCTCCTTGCACAGCATGATGCCGTTCATCGCGGGCATCTGGATGTCGAGCAGGAAGCAGTCGAACGGCTTGTCCGCTTTCTCGATCATCTTCAGCGCGTTGGCGCCGGAGTCCGCGATGGTGATATTGAAGTGGAAGGCCGAAAGAGCGGTCTTCAGAAGCTGCAGAATGTTATGGTCGTCATCGACGGCGAGAACACGCAACTCTTCCTGAAGCCTGGAGCGCCGCGACAGCTTTTCCTGCGTGCTGCTGTCTATCGAATTTTCTGCGTTCACCGTACAATCTCCACTGACAGATTCACATGCCGTGTTTGATGGCTATCGGCAGAATGGGCCCAAAAAGTGGCGTTTTTTCGTCGTTGTCCTGTTTTTTCATTAATTCCGCTCGATTTCTTCGGCCTGCCGGGGCGGCTCTTTCCCGTTCTTTTCATTACGATTCTGCAGCCAGCCGACGTCAGGAAATCCGTCTCGCGATTAAATTTTACGCGTTTCCAGCGGGTGTGGCAATCACAGGGTTGACCTCCGGGCGTCGCTGATACGGCAACGGTCCGGGGTCCCATGGTCTCCGCGGTGGAGACAATCGGGGGGAAACCCCAGCGCCCCCGGGAGCGCAGATCCGCGCGGCCACCCGATTGGCCATTTTGAACCACGATCTGAACACAATCTGCCCGCATGCTCGCGCTGCCGGTGATCCGGTCTGCCAGAGCCAGTTCCGTTCCAGCTCGGGGATCGCACCGGAAGAATTGAATCGTTCGGTAATGAAGGCTGCCCGCTTTGTTTGACAATGGTACCGTGGACCGCCCCGACAAGGGAGACGAACTCCCCTCCGGCTCGTCGCTGCTGCGTGGCCAGTACCTGATCGAGGAATACCTGGTCAGGGGCGGCTTTGGCATCACCTATCTGGCGCGGGATTCGCTGGATCGGCGTTACGTGATCAAGGAGTGCTTTCCCGGCGCACTGTGCTGCCGGGTCAAGGGCGACATCCAGCCGCTGAGCGCCGAGGTGGCCGACAAGTACCTCTCGATCCGCCGTCATTTCGTGCGCGAGGCGCGCCGTCTGGCCAAGCTGGATCACCCCAACATCGTCAAGGTCCATCAGGTGTTCGAAGAGAACAACTCGGCCTACATGGCGATGGAGGCGGTCAATGGCGAGGATCTGCTGAGCATCATCGATACCGCGCCCGCGCGGCTGACGCCGCCGGTGGTGGTGAAGGCGCTGCGCGACGCCCTGATCGCGATCCGCTATATTCACGAGCTCGGGATCCTGCACCGCGATATCTCGCCGGACAACTTCCTGCTCGGCGAGAACAACCATCTGACGCTGATCGACTTTGGCGCCGCGCGCGAGCAGGCGGGCAAGGAGAACCGCGCCCTGTCGGCGCTGCTGGCGGTGAAGGACGGGTATTCGCCGCACGAGTTCTACCTGACCGACATGCTGCAGGATGCGTCGAGCGATCTCTACTCGCTGGGGGCGACCTTTTATCACCTGATCACGGGCGAGGCGCCCCCGAACAGCCAGGACCGCGTGGTGGCCGTGGCCTCGGGGCAGCCCGATCCGTACAAGCCGCTGGATGGCGGCGACTGGGCCTATGACCGTCGTATTCTCGCGTCGATCGACCGGGCGCTGGAGCTGCTGGCGCGCGACCGGATCGCTACTGCGGCCGAGTGGCTGGACCTGCTGAACCAGTTCGCCGCGACCACCATGCCCGATGTGGTGATCGAGGAGGGCGATTTGACCCGCGTCATCTCGCGCCTGGTCGAGGATACCAACCAGCACGTGCATCAGGGCATGCCCGGCGATGCGGCGCAGCAGCAGTCCAAGCGCAAGCGCCGGCGCGGCCGGATGGTCGACGAGGCACAGGACGAGGGGCCCAAGCAACTCGTCGACATCTTCGGGAATCCCGTGCCCGACATCGATGCATGGATGCGGGAGCACAGTGACGGCAAGTCGCCCAAGCGAATGCATCTCATGCCCAAGAAGCGTGCCAAGGCAGCCGCGGAGCCGGAACCGGACACTGCGGAACACGAGGCTGAAGCGGCGCAGGGCGGTGGCGGGCTGAGCCTCAACCGCCTGATCTCGGCCTGCCTGCCGGGGCGCAAAACCCAGTCGCAGACGATCCTCCAGAACGTAAGGAACCAGACATGAAGTTCATTCGAGATATCATCTCTGAAAAGCGTGCTCAGGGTATGTCCGGAGGTCAGGCGGACGCGGCCAAGGCGAAGAAAACCTTCGTCCTGACCGGCGACCTGATGTCCACGGGGCGCAAGTCCGGGGACAGCGGGGCAGGGAACGACCTGCTGGCTGACGAAGGGCTCGACATGTTCGACGTGCTGGAGCCCGGAGCCGCCCAGGATCAGGCCCGCCGCGAGCGCCTGACGGGCGAGCCGGACGTGGACGAGGAGGCGGCCCTTGCTGCTGTCCGTGCCCTGGCGGCAGCCCGCGAGCAGGCCCCGGCTGCGGCCTACGGCCTCGACGACGATACCGACGATGAAGACGGCTACGAGGACGAGCTCCTTGATGAGCCTGTCGCGGAGGCCGAGGAATGGTCCGACGCGGCGGAAGACGCTGCCGAAGACGACTTCGAAGACGAGTACGAGGAAGACTTCGACGTGACCGCGGAAGCGGAAGATCTCGACGACCTCGAAGAGGAAGCGTTCGCAGCCGAGGACGACTTCGAAGAGGCCGAGGAGGTTCTGGCGGAGGCCGAGGAGGACGACGAGCCGGAGGATGGGCCCTTTGACCGGCGCGAGACGCGAGCCGCTGAACCGGGACGCGAGGAGAGCCTTGCCGCCGCCGCGGCCGCGCTGGCCCAGATGCGCGCGCCCCGCGACGAGGCCCCCTTTGGCGCCATGCCGCAGCAGTCGCGCGTTCTGTCGCAGCCACGGCCCGAGCGCGGCCAGCCGGTGCTGCCGCGCCGCGAGTTCGCCACGGACAGTGCAGAAACAGTAGCCACGGGTCCGGTGGATGTGCCGGCGCCCGCAGCGGGCCGGGCTGCCCGCCGCGCCGGTCGCGTCAAGACGCGCCTGCTTGGCTTCAACCCGGCCGAACATCGTGCGCCCGATCCCTTCGGTGCGCGTGCCGAAACGGTCGAGGAGGTCGCCGAGGAAGAAGTTCAGATCACCCCGACCTTCCCGGTCGGCTGGCTCATCGTGGTCTCGGGCCCTGGGCGCGGCGCCGCGATCGCACTGCAGAACGGCGTGGCTCAGATCGGGCGGGGGGCCGGGCAGGGGGTGCGGCTGGACTTTGGCGATAACGCGATCTCGCGCGAGAACCACGCGGCGGTCGCCTATGACAGCGAGAGCCGCAAGTTCTACCTCGGCCATGGTGGCAAGGCCAACCTCGTGCGGCTGAACAACCGCCCGGTGCTGTCGACCGAGGAACTGCTGGATGGCAACCTGATCCGCATCGGCGAAACCACCTTGCTGTTCAAGGCGCTGTGCGGAGAGGGATTCGACTGGAGCGAGGGGCAGGAAGGCGCAACGAAACATGTATCCTTCGGCTGACTTCGTATACGACGCCGCCTCGGCCCTGTCCCGGGGCCGGCGCGAGCACCAGGAAGACTCGGTGGTCGCCGACTTCCCGGTCGGTGCGGGCATGGGCTTTGCCGTGCTCGCAGACGGCATGGGCGGCCATGCGGCGGGCGACGTCGCGAGCAAGATCGCCGTCACCGAGGTCTTCAGCGAGCTGAAGCTGCAGACCGGCGATCCGGCGATGCCCGGTCCGCTGCTTGGGCAGATCCTGCATGACGCGCTGATGAGCGCCAACGAGTGTGTGCGCTATCATGCCGAGGCCAACCCGGAAACCGAGGGCATGGGCACCACGCTGGTGGCGCCGGTTGTTCTGGCGGACCGGCTCTACTGGATTTCGGTCGGGGATTCCCCGCTCTACCTGTTCCGCGACGGCGAGCTTCATCGGTTGAACGAAGATCATTCGATGGTGCCGCAGATCGAGTTCATGGTGGCTCGCGGCATCATCGACAGCCAGATGGGCCTGAACCATCCCGACCGCAACTGCGTGACCTCGGTGCTGATCGGGGCGGACATTCCCCAGATCGACTGCCCGGCGGAGCCGTTGAAGCTGCGGGCGGGCGATATCGTTCTCGTGGCAAGCGACGGGCTGCAATTCCTCACCGATGACGAGATCGCCGCGCTGGTCGCGGCCCATGCGGACCGATCGAGCGCCGAGATTTCAGCGGCGCTGATGCGGGCGCTGGAACGGCTCGACGATCCGGATCAGGACAATACCTCGATCTGCGTGATCCGGGTGGCCGAGAAATCCCGCGCCCCGGCGCAGGCCCAGACCCAGGCCGCGACGGCGCCCGACAAGCGCAAGCGCAGCACGGTGGCCTTCATGGCGACCAAGGGCAAGTCAAAGAACATCAGAACGTACCGAGTGTCCCTGGAGAAATCCGCGTGAGCCAGTCTTCCTATCTTGAGCCGGTCGTGGACCGCCTGCAGACCGCCCTTGAGGGAAAGCTCTTTCCGAGCGAGTGGCAACAGTGGGGCAGCCGTCTGCTGGATCACCTGCGCAAGCCCGTGCAGGTCGCGGTCCTTGGCCAGCCGGGGTACGGAAAATCCACGCTGATCAACATGATGCTGGCGCAGCCGGTGATTCCGCGCGTCGAAGGAATCCCGGTGATCGAGGTCGCGCACGGTCCCAAGACCCGTACGCTGTTCGAGCTGGAAGACGGCGGATGCGTGCGGCGCAGCGGCCTGCTGACCGATCAGGCGGTGCCGGAGGGGACGATCCGCGCCCGTCTGGAACTGGAAGAGGACATCCTCCTGCGTCAGAACTTCATCGAGGTCGGGCTGACCGGGACGCTCAGCCATCAGATGTCGATGGTGAACTGGGTGGTGCAATGGGCTGATATCATCCTGTGGTGCACCGACAGCTTTGACGAGTCCGAGCAGAAGCTTTGGGCCGGTGTGCCCGATGACATCAAGGACCACAGCTTTCTGGTTCTGACGATGGCCGACCGGCAGATGATGCGGGGCGTGCTGCAGGAGCGGATCGCCGCGCTGGAGCCGATCGTGGCCGAGGAGTTCCTGTGCCTCTATCCCATCGCGACCGAGCAGGCGATCACTGCGCGCTCGGCCGGGCCGAAGGTCAACCAGCAGCTCTGGGCCCAAAGCGGCGGCAAGGCACTGCTTGATGGCGTGCTGAGCCAGGTCGAGAGCGGGCGCAACGCCGATATGGACCAGGCGCAGATGTTGCTGAACCGGTTTGCGCCGAACCTGCCCGCGACACCGCGCGCCAAACCGTCGATGGTGGCGCCTGCTGCGCCTTCTGCGCAGGCCGGTGACGCGAAGACCGGCGAGGAAATGCTGACCGAGGCGCTGCAGTTCCTGCAGGACCGGGCCAACGAGATGCTCGCCACTTTTTCGCGGCAGGACATGCCGGAATCGGAACGCATTCTCGAAAGCTGCGTGTCGACCGCCGAGGAACTGGCCAACATGCTGCACCGGATCGATCCGAGCGAGCTGGTGGTTCAGGACATCGTCAACGACGCACAGGAAAGTGCCGAGATGATGCTGCTGTTCCAGCTTGAAAAGGACGAGGATGCGGCTGTCGACGCCGTGACGCTGCTGCTGCAGCTGAAGAAGGAAATCGCGCGCAAGGCCCCGGTGCCGGCCGCAGGTGTCGGCTTTGGAAACGGTGCGGCGAATGCGGGTCAATAGATAGGGTTCTGCCACGGGCAAGCCCTAATTTGACCATAATTCGACGGAAGATCCAAAGGACGGAGTTGGGGCTCGCGTCATGACGAAAATGTCAGACCGGACCCATCCTGAAAGGACCACAAGGCACGCCAATGAACAGCCAGGAGAGCTTTGATCCCGCAACGAAACTCAGGGCCGTGACAGGCCCCGGGAACCTCAATGCGGGTCTGGAAACGCTGGCGGATTTCGCGGCCAGGGTGGAGCAGCTCGATACCGCCTTACAGGAACTCTCGGAGGTCGCGGGCGACAGCGCGCTGCGGTCAGTGGAACGACTGCGCCGTTCGCTGGACGAGTTCGAGCCGAGCGTGACTCTGCTGGGGCAGGTGAAATCCGGCAAGACCACGCTGGTCAACGCGATGGCGGGCTGGGCCGACCTGCTGCCGTCGGACGTGAACCCCTGGACCTCGGTCGTCACCTCGCTGCACCTGACGCCGGGGCGTGAGCGGGCCGAGATCGGTGCGCGCTTCCGATTCATGACCGAGAAGGAATGGGACCGCCTGCTGACCAAGGGTGGCCGCATCGGCGAACTGGCCGGGCGGGCAGGGGCCGAGAGCGAGCTGGAGAAGATCCGCGAGCAGATCGAAACCATGCGCGAGAAGTCCCGCAAGCGGCTTGGAAAGAAGTTCGAACTGCTGCTGGGCCAGGAGCACGAATACGGCTTCTTCGACAAGAACCTCGTGGAACGTTACATCTGCCTCGGCGATGATTTCGAGATCGAGGGCGACTCCGCCAGCGACGACCAGGGCCGCTTTGCCGATATCACACGGTCGGCCGATCTCTATCTCAATTGCCCGTCGATCCCTTTCCGCATGTGTCTGCGCGACACGCCGGGGGTGAACGACACTTTCATGATGCGCGAGCAGGTGACGATACAGGCCATTCGCGAGAGCAAGCTGTGCGTCGTGGTCCTGTCGGCGCACCAGGCGCTGAGCTCGGTCGACATGGGGCTGATCCGCCTGATCTCGAACCTCAAATCGCGTGATGTGCTGATCTTCGTGAACCGCATCGACGAGTTGCAGGATCCGGCCAACCAGATCCCCGAGATCGAGGCGAGCATCCGCCAGACCCTCGTGGACCAGAACGGCCCGACCGAGGCCGAGATCGTCTTTGGAAGTGCCTACTGGGCCAATCGGGTGCTGTCCGGTTCGGTCGAGAGCATGTCCGAGATGAGCTCGAACGCACTCTTGAACTATGCCGAAGCCGCGATGGCCGGGGCCCCGGCGGCTGCCTCCGCCGCCGATCTGGTCTGGGAACTGTCGGGGCTGCCCGCGCTGTTCCGGCTGGTGTCGGACCGTATCGTGTCGGACGCGGGCGAGGCGCAGTTGTCGCGGATCGCCAACTCGGCCGTGACCATCGCCAGCAGCCAGAAGGTTGCGGAAACCATCACCATCGAGGGGCGCGACGGCGTCGAGGGCGGGTCCTCGCTCTCCACCTACGAGGTGCGCGACCGCTTCGAGACGCTTGCGGATCGCCACCGGCTGGCGCTGACACAACGCTTTGACTCGCTGATCGAGGCCTATCGTCAACGCGCCGACCGGGCGCATGTGACCTTTGTCGACCGCGCGACCCATTCGCTGATCGCCCACCTCGAGAACTACGGCGAGGGCGATGTCTGGGAATACAGCCCGACCGGTCTGCGGATGCTGCTGCGGTCTGCCTACAACGTCTTCGGTACCCGGGCGCAGTCGCTCACGACCTCCACCTTCGAGGAGGCCGTCGAAGAGCTTGCCGAGCTCTACTTCGAAGCCTTCGGACAGGCGGTCGGCGGCATCCAGATCGGCGTGCCGATGGCGCCGGACATTCCCGCGCCGGTCGCGCTTGGCCAGACCATCGCGCTCGACTTCCGCGATGGCTGGTGGAAGTCGTGGTGGCGCCGGACACGGGGCTACAAAGCGTTCGCGGGCAAGTTCCAGGCGCTGATCATCGCCGAGACCGAAGATTTCATGACCCAGCTCAAGGTGGTTCAGACCGCCGCCGTACGCGACGAAGCGCTCGCGGCGCTGAACATCTTTCTGGAGGAACAGCGCGATATCCTGATGGAACTGGGCGGCAGCGGGCGTCAGCAGGACGTGCAGTCGCTGTTCCAGAGCCGGGACGACGTACAGCGGCAGGGCCTGCTGCAGTCGGCGCTCGATACGTTGACGCGCTACGCGGCATGAGCGTGATGAAGGAGAACGAGATGGAGAGCAGCGAGCAGGACCTGCAGGACCAGCCCCAGAAGCGCCGGGTCGCGCTGATGGGCGAGTTCAGCGCGGGCAAGAGCACGCTGTCGAACCTGCTGCTCGGGGCGGACCCGATGCCGACGCGGGTGACCGCGACCCGGCTGCCGCCGGTCTGGGTCTCCTACGGCGCGCCGGGCGCAACGCTGGTGGGCCATGACGGTTCGGAAGAAGACGTCGATCCTGCCGAACTGGATCAGGTGGACCTCGAACGCACCCGGATGATCCGCCTCTCAATGGAGTCCGACGCGCTTCAGCTCTGCGATCTGATCGACATGCCCGGGATCTCCGATCCGAATATGTCCTCAGAGGTCTGGCAGTCGGTGATCGGCGAGGCCGACCACGTGATCTGGTGCACCCACGCGACGCAGGCCTGGCGCCAGTCCGAGGCCGCGACCTGGGAGAGCATCCGGGAGATGACCAGCGGGCGCAACATCCTGCTGGTGACCCAGATCGACAAGCTGACGTCGCAGCGCGACCGTGCGCGCGTGCTGGCGCGGCTGAAAAAAGAAACGGGCGACCAGTTCTCGGGCATCTACCCGGTCGCCCTGCTCGACGCGATCCGTGCCGGGGAGGACGAGGCTCGCTGGGACGCCAGCGGTGCAGGTCCCTTCATCGAGGCGCTGATCGAGATGCTGCTGCGGACCGGCCTTCAGGAGGACGGTGTCGCGGTGGAAGAGCCCGAGGCCGAGGCCGAGGTGGCGATTTCTGAACCGGTAGCTGCACCGGTCGAAGAGGTCGCGGCGGTCCCGGACGAGCCGCGTGTCATGCCGAAGCGCGTGCAGGCGCGGTCGGGCACGGCACGCCCCGAGCGGCGCGCGCGGGGCGATGCAGGCGATCTGCAGCAACTGGAACGGTTTTGATCTGATGGGGGCAGGTATGGACATGCGAGAGACGCGAGAGACCTTGCGCAGGAGGGCGACGCCATGACCGTCGCCGACCGCCTCGACAGGCTGAGGGCTGTGGCCGATGGCTGCAGCCTTGCGGCGTTTGGGGACCTGCGCACGCGGCTCATGCTGCGGGTCAGTTCCGACCACCCCTGGCCACAGGAACGGCTGGACGAACTCTGCACCCAGGCGGTGCGCTGCTTTGACCGGGCCGACAGCAGCGCCATCTCCAGCCACTTGCTGGGCGGCGCGCGCGGCGTCGTGAACGAGGCGCTGGAACTCGGCGACAACGAGATCAAGCTCTTCGTGCGCTCCGACGCGGATCCTTCCGATGTGATCTGCTGTGTCTGCCATTCGCTGACCGATCTGCCGGTGTTGACCAACGCCGCGCGTGACGTGATGCGCGATATCTGAGGGGGCAGTGAGATGGCAAACCTGGCAGAAGTGGTGAACCAGAACCTCCAGCAGGATGGCTCGCGGGTGACCCTCAAGCTGATGCGCATGGCCGAGGAAAAGGTCACGCTGCCCCGGACGCGCCGCAGCCGCCCTGGCGATGCCGCCCGCTTGCTGGTGAGCGTCCTGCGTGAGGTCGATGAAACGGTCCTGCCGCGCCAGATCACCCTGACCACCGACACCGGGCACCGCGCCGATCTGACCGTGTCGAACCGGCGCCTGAAGGCGCTGGCGATCGGGGACATGCCCTGCGACGAGCCCTCGGATCCGGACAGCGCCGCACGGCTGTTTGCCGCGCGGCTGGCGGCCCTTGTCGAGGGGGCCGAACGGGTCACCTTCTCCTACGCCCGCTGCGCGGCGGGTTTCTCGCAGCGCACCATCGGTTGCAGCGCGCGCAGCCTCGCCGCGGCGGCTGGCGTCAATCCGGTGACGACAGGACAGGGCCGCACCATCGAGGGATTCCTCGGGTCGATTTCAGCACATTGCCTCGCCTGGATCCTGACAGAGCAGGACGGCAGACTGCGCCGGGGTGGCGATCCGGTCCGCCGCGAGGCGCTGCTGGCCTTCCGCGACGAGGCCCGCCCCGACCCGCAGGCGCGCTTTGACACCCGCGCCGCCAAGTGCACCGTGCTGCCCTTGCCGAACGGAGAGTTGCTGGTCTCGGCCCGGGACACGAGTTGTACCCTGCAGGCCTTGCTGCCCGCGCAGGCGCTGCCGGAAGTGGTCGCCGCTTGGCAGATGCGGCGCTAGAACCGACGGCCCGGCAGTGGGGCCCTGGTCGCTGTACCGGCGCGAATTGCCAGAGATGATGGAAACAGGCAGACCCTGGGGCTCAGGATGTTAGAGCCCCAGGACGAGGGTGCTGCCAAGAGCGCGTTGCCGGTCCGGACCTTGGCTCAGAGCGCCGGGCGCACGTCCAGCATGATCGGCCCGCCGGGGCGCATGGTGAAGGTCAGGTTCGGCAGCGGGATCTCGTGATCGGTCATGGAGAACTCTACGTCCCGGATCATCGAGGCCATCAGGATCATGATCTCGGTCTCGGCATATTGCGCGCCGATGCAGACCCGGGGGCCGTCGCCGAAGGGCAGGAACTGGCCGCGCGGCGCCTTCCAGTCGAGGAAGCGCTCGGGCACGTATTCGCCCGCATTGTCCCAGAGCTTGGTATGACGGTGCAGCGACCAGATCGGGAACATGATCGCGTCGCCCTTCTTGAAATGCACATCCTTGATCACGACGTCCTGCGTCGCGTCGCGGGCGAACAGCGCCGCCGCCGGGAACAGGCGCAGGGTCTCGCGGATATGAGCGTGCAGGCGGGGCATCATCGTCACCGCCTCGAAGGGGATCGGGCCCGAGGGGCAGGCCGCGCGCACTTCCTCGCGCAGGGTCGACTGGATCGCCGGGTGCAGCGCCAGCAGGTAGAGACCCCAGGACATGGTGACCGCCGCCGTCTCGTAGCCGGCGACCACGAAGGTCAGCAGGTTGTCGATGGTGGTGTCCAGATCCTCGAAATCCTCGTCGAGAGCCGCGATCATCAGGTCGAGGAAGTCCTCGGGATTGTCCTTCATCTTGGCCCGGCGACTGGCGATCACGTCAGAGGCCAGCGAACGCACGTAGTTCACGGGCTCCTTGCCCCGCAGCCACTTCTTGCGCGGCACCCAGGTGGGCAGGCCCATCAGGTCGAAGAGAGAGACAAAGCTGATGTGGTTGGTAAAGCGCCAGAGCGCGTCGCGCACGGTCTCCGGGGCGACGGCCTCGTTGCCGGAGAACATCACGCGCGAGATGTCGGTCAGGGTGGCCTGCTGCGAGGTCAGGCAGACATCGGTCTGACCCGGGTTCGCCAGCAAGGCGGCGGCGGTGTCGAGCCCGGTCTGCGCGAACTCCTTGGAAAGGTGCGGCAGGTTGCGCGCGGCGAAGAGCGGCGAATAGCGGCGGCGCTGTGCCTTCCACTTGTCGCCCTCCGAGAGGATCATGCCGTTGCCAACCGCGTCGCCGATGACGTTCTTGGTGAACTGCGACTTGGGAAAATGGCGCCCGACGCCGATCAGCACCTCGGTGATCATCTCCGGGTCGCAGACGTAATGCAGGTTGCCCGGCCCCCGCAGATAAAGCTCGTGCCGGGTTGCATCCGGGATCACAGAAAAGAGGTTCTTACCCGCCTTCCTCGCGAAGGAGATCAGGTTGAGATCTTCGGTTGCCATCTCGGCAGCAACCGGCGTGACGCGATCAAGCGCCTCGATTTCTTTTGCGAAACTCATGCTCTTAGCCCCATTCCCAATGTCCGGCCGTTGCCCACAGAGGCGCGGGGTCAGCCGGTTTGCCCACGAAAAGCGTAGAACCATTCGGGGGAGTCTGACAAGAATTTTGATTCGCCCTTGGCGCGAGTGCCGTGGCGGAAAACGCAAGTCCGGCGCTGCGAAAGGCCAGCATTTCAGCGGCCGGCGCGGGTTTCAGCGCTCAGGAGGGGGCTCTGCCCCCGTCGCCGTGTCCGGCGACTCCCCCGGGATATTTACCACCCAAAGAAGAATTCGAGCGGCATATGTTTCTTTGGGTTGAAAATATCCCGGGGGGCGGCCGCAGGCCGTGGGGGCAGAGCCCCCTCTCGATCAGCCGCGCAGTGCGGCGGTCCGGTCCGGGTCGATCCTTGGCGGGGTGCCGGTGAGGGCGACGCCAAAGAGCGCCTCTGCCTGTTCCGGCGTGTATCGCTCGAGGCGAACGTCCTCGAGCACCGCTTCGGGTGCGCGTTTCATCGGGTCGCCATAGCCGCCGCCGCCGGGGGTGCGCACGTGGACGCGATCGCCCGGGGCCAGGGGGATGTCCTGTTCCTTGGAGAGGTGCTCGGGCGTGTGGGGCTGACCCGATTGCCAGACGGTGACCTGGTTCGGGGTGCCGTCGCGGCCTCCGAGAACGCCCTGCGGGCCGAAGCGACCGTGGTCCATGACAAAGCTGGCGCGAGCGCTGCCGCGGCGCAGTTCGAGTTCGTAGTCGAGCCCGAAGCCGCCGCGGTGTTCTCCGGCGCCACCCGAACCCTCGTGCAGGGCGTAGTGGCGGTAGAGCACCGGGAAGGCCTGTTCCATGATCTCGACCGGGGGCGCCTTGGAGATTCCGATGGTGGAGCAGCCGTTGGCGAGCCCGTCGTGATCGGCATTGCCGCCGTAACCGCCGCCGGAGAGCTGGTACATGACGAAGTCGCGGCCGCGCGCCGGGTCGTGGCCGCCGAGGGCGAAGTTGCCGGAGGTGCCTGCAGGCGCGGCGGTGATGCGGTCGGGGAGTGCGGGGACAAGGGCGGCGAAGACCGCTTCGGCGATGCGTTGGGACACCTCTGCGGCGCAGCCGGAGACGGGGCGCGGGTATTGCGCGTCGAGGAAGGTGCCTTCGATCCCGGTGATGGTGAGAGGGGCGAAGGCGCCCGCGTTCATCGGCACCTCGGGGAAGATATGGCGCATGGCCAGGTAGACCGAGCTGAGCGTGGTGGCTCGGACGGAGTTCATCGGACCGGCGCAGGGGGCGGAAGATCCGGTGAAGTCGAAAGTCAGGCCATCTTCGGTTTTGCTGACCGCAAGGCGGATTGCCAGCGGCTCGTTCACCACGCCATCGCTGTCGACCCATGCGGTGGCCTCGTAGGTGCCCTCGGGGATTTCCGACAGGAAGGCGCGCATCTGGATGGTGGCGCGGCTGCGCAGTTCGGCGATGGCGGCGCGGACGGTCTCGTCGCCATAGCGGTCGAGCAATTCGTTCAGCCGCTCCTCGCCCACAAGCAGGGCGGCGGCCTGGGCCTTGACGTCGCCGATGCGCTGGTCGGCCACGCGGATGTTGGAGGTGATGATGGCGTAGATTTCCGCGTCCAGCTCACCCTGCTTGAACAGGCGCACGGGCGGCAGTCGTAGCCCCTCCTGTTCGACCGAAGTGGCGGAGGCGGAGAAGCCGCCGGGCACGGCGCCGCCGGTATCGGGCCAGTGACCGGTGTTAGAGAGCCAGCACCAGATCTCGCCATCGCGGTAGAAGGGTTTGGCAAAGCGGACGTCCATCAGGTGGGTGCCGCCGAGGTAGGGGTCGTTGACGATGTAGATGTCGCCAGGCTGGGGTTTGGCGGCTTTGCCGCTGGCGATCATCGAGACCAGCGTGGCGGTCGAGTACTGCATGGTGCCCACAAAGACAGGCAGACCGCCCGCGCCCTGCGCGATCAGGGCGCCATCCTCGGCGGCGTAGATGCCGTCGGAGCGGTCGTTCGCCTCGGCGATCACGGGCGAGAAGGCGGCGCGGGAGAAGGAGAGGTCCATCTCGTCGCAGACCTGTTGCAGGCCCGCCTGGATGACCGAAAGAGTGATGGGGTCGAGGGTCATGCGGCGCCTCCGATCTCGATGAGAATATTGCCGTTGGCGTCGCCCGTGGCACGGTCGCCCGGTTCGATGAGGACGGTGGTGTCCATCTGGGTGACGATGGCGGGGCCATCCAGCGTGAATCCGGCGGGCAGGTGGTCGCGCCAGTAGACGGGGGTGTCGTGCCAGCCGTCGAAGTAGACGGGGCGGCGGCTGAGTTCGGCTTCGGCCAGTGTTTCACGGCGTTCGGCCGGGTCGATGAGCGTGGAGAGGTCGAGTTCGGCGCGGGTGCCGATGACCGAGCAGTTAACGTTCACGAGGTTGGCGCGGATGTTGTCGAGCTGGACCCGGAAGCGGTTGAAATAGGCGGTCTCGAACAACTGTTGCAGCGTTTCGCGGCTGACGTCCGGCCCGGGCAGTGGCACGCGCAGCAGGTGGGTCTGGCCGATGAACTGCATGTCGACGCTGTAGAGATGCCGGGTCTCGCGCAGGGTGATGCGCTCGGCGGCGATCAGCGCCTCGCCCTCGGCGGCCTGTTCGGCGAAGACACTGTGGAGACGGGCGAGGTCGAGGGTGTCGAGCGGGGCGTTCAGGGTGCGTACAAAGTCGTGGCGCAGGTCGGCCACCACGCAGCCGATGGCGTTGGTGATGCCGGGGCGTGAGGGGACGAGGACGCGGGGGATGCCCAGTTCACGGGCGAGGGCAGAGGCGTGCAGCGGTCCGGCCCCGCCAAAGGCGAAGAGGGCGAAGTCGCGCGGGTCGGCGCCGAGGGAGACGGAGACCATGCGGATCGCGCCTGCCATCTTCATGTTGCCAAGGCGGATGACTGCGGCGGCGGCCTCCGTGGCATCGACGCCGAGGGGCGCGCCGAGATCGGCCTCGAAGATGTGGCGGACATGCTCGACCGTCACGCCGGTATGGCCGGTGAACTTGGACGGATCGAGGCGTCCGAGGACGAGGTTGGCGTCGGAGATGGTGGGCTCGGTGCCGCCGCGGCCATAGCAGATGGGTCCGGGGGTCGCGCCGGCGCTCTCGGGTCCGACTTCCAGAAGTCCGGCGTGGTTGACCCGGGCGATCGAGCCGCCACCGGCGCCCACGGTGCGCACGTCGACCATGGGCACGTGGATCGGCATGGCGTATTCGATCTCGATCTCGTTCGAGACGGTGGGTTCGGCGTTGCGGATCAGGGCGACGTCGGTCGAGGTGCCGCCCATGTCGTAGGTGATGAGGTTGGGCAGGCCCGCCTTGCGCCCGGTGTAGGCGGCGGCCATGACGCCAGAGGCCGGGCCGGACATAACCGTCTTGGCGGCCTCCAGCGCGACGCGGCCCGCGCTGACCATGCCGCCGTTGCCATTCATCACAAGAATATCAGAGTGATACCCGCCATTCTTCAACTCCTGCGTCAGGCGGCGGATGTAGCGGTCGATGATCGGCTGGACCGAGGCATTGACCGCCGCCGTGACCCCACGCTCGAACTCGCGGCTTTCTGAGAGCAGCGCGTGTCCGACGGTGATGTAGTCGTTGGGCCAGAGGCTTCGCAGGACTTCGGCGGCGCGGAGTTCGTGGCTCGGGTTGGCGTAGGAGTGGAGGAAGTGCACCACGACGGCCTCGCAGCCCATGGCAAGAAGGCGCTGGCCCGCGGCGCGGACAGCGTCCTCGTCGAGTGCGGTTACGACCTCGCCCGCGCTGTCCATCCGCTCGGGCACCTCGAGGCGCAGATCGCGGGGGATGAGTGGGGTGAATTCGCCCTTCATCCCGTAGGCCTGGGGCCGTGTGCGGCGACCAAGTTCCAGCACGTCGCGGAAGCCCCGGGTGGTGATCAGGCCGGTGCGGGAGAGCTTGCGTTCCAGCACCGCATTTGTCGTGGTCGTGGTGCCGTGGACGATGAGGTCGAGCGCGGCGAGGTCGCAACCCGCGTGTTTCAGCGCGTTCAGGACGCCGAAGGCCTGGTTTTCGAGCGTGCTCGGCACCTTGGCGAGGCGGACGCGGCCGGTGGCGGGGTCGAGTTCGACGAGGTCGGTGAAGGTGCCGCCCACGTCGACACCGACGATTGCGCCGGCGGCCCTTTCCAAAGAGGTGTCGTTGGCCATGACCGCTCCCGCATGTTGTTCGTATGCAAATGATGATCCCATGTCGGTCGACCTGTCAATCCGTGGCATCTGCCGGGCGCGCGCCGCCTCTCGGTGCTGCTTAAGGGCCGGGCAGTGCCGGGACCTGTGACGGTAACGCGATTGTTCAAACGCATTTGTATTGCCTTGGCGGTGCCAGTAGATAAGCATGTGCCAGATTTTGAAAGGCCCGACCGCACTCGCCGCGGAGACGGGCCGGGGCAAGGGGCGAGGTTAATGTCCGTAATCAAGCAGTTTCTGCTATCGCTGGTGGTCGTTGCCGCCGGTATTGCGGGCTGGATCTACTTTGTGCCGTCCTCGGTGCCCTGGTTGGAAGAGGTAGGCCTGTTCGACCTGCTCGGAATGGAGCCGCCCGCCGCCGCCGCGGCTGAACGGTCGGGGCCGCCACGTGCGGATCCTTCGGTGATTGTCGCGCCGGTCAAACTGCTGCAGCAGAGCGACCGGGTCGGCGCCATCGGTGACGGGCGTGCTTTGCATTCGGTTACCCTGCGCTCGGACGTGCCGGGGCGGATCAGTGCGGTCGAAGTTGACTCGGGCCAGTACGTGAAGGCCGGGGACGTCCTGATCAGACTGGAGGATTCGGTTGAGCGGATCGCCGTCGAACGGGCCAAGCTGATGCGCGCGGATGCGCAGACCGAGCTGGAGCGGGTTAACCGGCTGACCGGAACGGGTGCAGTGACTGCGGTCCGCCAGCAGGAGGCCGAGCTGGCGCTGCAGACCGCCGACCTTGAACTGCGGCAGGCAGAGTTCGAACTGGACCAGAAGGTGATCGTCGCGCCCTTTTCCGGCTGGGCGGGCTTGATCGAACTGGACGAGGGCGACAGGGTCCTGGCGCAGGACAGCGTGACGGTGATCACCGACCGCTCGCGCATTCTTGTAGATTTCCGGGTGCCCGAGCGCGTGGTCGGCCAGATCACCGTGGGCATGCCGTTCTTTGCCGAGCCGCTGGCGCACCGGGGCATGGTGCTGAAGGGGCAGGTCAGCGCGATCGACAACCTGGTCGAGCGAAGTTCGCGCACGCTGCGTGTGCAGGGGACGCTGGACAACCGCGAGGACCTGTTGCGCTCCGGCATGGCCTTTTCGGTCTCGATGGAGTTTCCAGGGGTAGATACCCCGGCCGTTCCGCCGCTCTCGGTGCAGTGGTCGTCGGATGGCGCCTTTGTCTGGGCGGTGACCGACGGGATCGCCCGGCAGGTTCCGGTGCGGATCATGCAGCGCAACGCGGACGCGGTGCTGGTGCAGGGCGATCTGCCCGAGGGAACGCTGGTGGTGGTCGAAGGGGTGCAGACGCTGCGCCCGGGCGCCCGCGTGACCATCGTGTCTGAACTCAGTGCCCGGCCCGAGGTGGCCGAGCAGCAACGCATCAAGCTCTGAGGCGCGGTGATGACGGAAGAGCCCCAGCAGGAAAAGGGCATCACCAGCGGCACAGATACCGGGGGCGGAACGGCGCTGTTCGTACGCCGCCCGATCCTGGCCTTCGTGCTGAACGCGTTGATCGTGATCGCGGGGCTGGCCGGTCTCTTTGCGGTCGAGGTGCGGGAACTGCCCGACGTCGACCGTCCGGTGATCACCGTCACCACCACCTTTACCGGTGCCTCGCCAGATACTGTCGATCAGGAACTGACCGGGCGGATCGAGGGCGCGGTGGGCCGGGTTTCGGGCGTCAAGTCGATGTCGTCGAACTCGCGCTACGGGCGCAGCCGGGTGACGCTGGAATTCAATGACAACGTCGACCTCGACGTGGCGGCCTCGGACACGCGGGATGCGATTGCGCGGATCGCCGGGGAACTGCCGGAGGACGCCGACGAACCGCGGATCGTCAAGGCGGATGCGAATGCCGACCCGGTGATGCGGATCGCCATCACCTCGACCCGGCGCGCGCCGCAGGAACTGACCAAGATCGTGACCGACCAGATCGAGGACCGGATGATCTCGGTTCCCGGGGTGGCGGACCTTCAGATCTACGGCGACCGGGATCCGGTGTTCCGGATAGACATCGACCAGCTGGAACTCGCAAGCCGGGGGCTGAACCTGGCCGACCTGCAAAGGGCGCTCTCCGGGGCCTCGTTCGACGTGCCATCGGGCGACCTGCAGGGCGACAGCCAGTCGATCAGCGTGCGCACGACAGCCAACATCATCACCCCAGAGGCGTTCGAGGCGCTGAAGATCGGCGATGACGTGCTGCTGAGCGACGTGGCACGGGTCTCGCTCGGGCCCGCGCCGAACGAAACGATCCTGCGGGCCAATGGTGTCACCGGCATCGGCATTGGTGTGATCCGGCAGGCGACGTCCAACACGCTCGATATCTCCAAGTCCATCCGCAAGGTGGTGGATCAGCTGAACCAGTCGCTGCCCGATGACATCGACGTCTTCGTGACCTCCGACGATGCGCGCTTTATCCAGGGGGCCATCGACGAGGTGGTCAAATCGCTGGCGCTGGCCGTGGTCATAGTCGTGTTGGTGATCTTCGTCTTCCTGCGCGACATCCGCGCGACGCTGATCCCTTCGCTGACGCTGCCGGTGGCGCTGATCGGGACGGTTGCGGCGGTCTACATCGTCGGGTTTTCAATCAACGTGCTGACGCTGCTGGCGCTGGTGCTGGCGACCGGCATGGTGGTGGACGACGCCATCGTGGTGCTGGAGAACATCGTGCGGCACCGGGCGCATGGCATCGGCCCGCGTGCAGCTGCGGTGCTGGGCACGCGGCAGGTGGTCTTTGCCGTGGTGACGACGACGGCGACGCTGGCGGCGGTTTTCGTGCCCCTGTCGTTCCTGCCGGGTCAGGCGGGCGGGTTGTTCCGCGAATTTGGGTTCACGCTGGCGATCTCGGTCATGCTGTCCTCGGTGGTGGCGCTGACGCTGGCGCCGATGCTGGCGAGCCGCCTGCTGACCGCCGCACCGCCGGGTCCGGATGCGCGTGGCCCGATGATCTGGCTGGGGAACCGGCTGGGCGCTTGTTATGCATGGTTGCTGCGCGGTGCGCTGGCCGCGCCGATGGTGGTGGTGGTGATCGCCGCGCTGTTCGCGCTGACCGCCGTGATGGCGACGAGCGGGATCAAGCAGGAGCTGACCCCGCGCGAGGACCGCGCCGTCATCCTGTTGCGGGTGACCGCGCCGGTGGGTGTGTCGCTGGATTATACCACCAGCAAGATGCGCGAGATCGAGGACGTGGTCGCACCGCTGCGCGAGACCGGGGAGATCGTCAACGTGCTGTCGATCACCGGCTGGGGTGCGGGCAATGCCGGGTTCATGGTCATGACGCTCTCGCCCTGGGAAGACCGGACGCGCAGCCAGGACGACATCGTGAACGAGCTGCGGGGGCGTCTGCGCAATGTGGTGGGCGTCTTTGCCTTCCCGATCCAGCCGAACTCGCTGGGTATCCGTGGGGCGGGCCGTGGCCTGAGCTTCGCGGTCACCGGGCCCAGCTATGCCCAGATCGCGGGCGTGGGCGAGCGCCTGGTCGCCAAGATGCGTGAGGACCCGCGGTTCGGTGAGGTCAACCTCGGCTACGAGACGACGCAGCCGCAGCTCTTCGTCGAGATCGACCGGCAGCGTGCCTCGGACCTCGGGATCGACATCTCGGGGCTGGGACAGGCGTTGCAGGCGCTGCTCGACACCCGTTCGGTGGGCGAGGTCTTTGTCGACGGCACCAGCCATGACATCCAGATGCTTTCGACCACGGATCCGGTGAATGACCCCGGCGACCTCGAGAGCATCTTCGTGCCCTCGACGGACGGTCAGATGGTGCCGATGGCGAGCTTCGTCAGGCTGGAAGAGCGTGCTGTCGCCCCCAACCTCAACCGGGAGGGCAAGCAGCGCTCGGTCGATATCGGGGCTTCGCTGTCCGACGAGATGTCGCTGGGCGCGGCGATGGCAGAAGTTGAACGCCTTTCGGAGGGTATCCTCGGGCCCGAGAACCGGGTGCTGCCGCTGGCCGAGGCTGCCGCGCTGAACCAGACTTCCTCGGGGCTGGCGCTGGTCTTCGGCTTTGCCATTGCCGTCGTGCTGCTGGTTCTTGCCGCCCAGTTCGAGAGCTTCATTTCGGCGCTGGTGGTGATGGCCACGGTGCCCCTCGGGCTGGCCTGCGCCGTCTTCGCGCTGCTGTTCGCGGGCATGAGCCTGAACGTGTACTCGCAGATCGGTCTCGTGATGCTGGTCGGGATCATGGCCAAGAACGGGATCCTGATCGTCGAGTTCGCGGATCAGTTGCGCGATGCCGGGGAGTCGGTGCGCGATGCCATCTACGATGCGAGCACGATCCGCCTGCGCCCGGTGATGATGACGATGGTCTCGACCGTTCTGGGGGGCGTGCCGCTGATCCTGTCGACCGGCGCGGGCGCCGAGGCGCGTGCCGCGCTGGGATGGGTCGTTGTTGGCGGGCTGGGCCTTGCCACGCTGTCGACCCTGTTCCTGACTCCGGTGGCCTACCTGCTGCTGGCGGGCTTGTCGAAGCCGCGACGGGCCGAAGAGGAACGTCTGAAGACGGAACTGCGAGAGGCCAAGCCGATCTGATCCCGCTGCGCGCGGTTCAGGTGGTGGGGATGGTCAGGACCAGCCCCGTGCCTTGGCGGCGCAGCGGAGAGAGGGACAGCGCCATGCCGTGCCTCTGGGCAAGGTCCATGGCGATGGCAAGGCCAAGCCCGCTGCCCTCGGCGACGGTGCGGCCCTTTTTCAGCCGGACGGTGCGCTTGCGGGCGAGGGCAAATTCGGCCTCGGTCATCCCGGGGCCGGTGTCGTGTATCTCGATCCGCACCGAGGTCGCCGTTTTGCGCGTTCCGATCAGGACACCGCCCTGCGTGGTGTACTTGATCGCGTTCGAGACGAGGTTCGACAGGATCCGCGTCAGCGCCAGCGCGTCGACGCTGGCGTCGAGACGCGAGGGCACCAGCCGGAGCGAAAGGCCCTTTGCGATGGCGTCCGGGCGGAACATTTCCTCGACCGCTTGCAGAATGTCCTGCAGCGCGATCCGTTCAAGCCGCTCGGCTGCCGGGGCGGTCTTGGTCGCTGCCTGCGGCATCGGGCGGAGCTGCTGCGCGATCAGGGTTTCGAGGTAGGAGAAGGCGGCCTCGACCTGCTGGACCTCTCCGGGGCTGCCGGGGCGGGTGCCGTTCAGATCCGATACGCTCTGACGCAGGGCAAGGAGCGGCTGACGCAGGTCGTGGACGACGTTCTGGATTTGCTCGTCGCGGGATTTGGACAGTTCCACCGCGAGTTCGTGCCGCTCCTGCAACTCGGTCAGGCGTCGGTTGAGGTCGAGCCGGTGCCTGGTGGCGTCCAGCGTCTGTTCCAGCGCGACCTGCCGGGACTGGCGCAGCTGATTGTAGCGGTCCGCAATGGCGAGCCCCATCATCAGCGCATCCATCACCATGACAAAGCGCATGCTGTCGTGAACGGTGTCCTGCGATATCTCGATCCCGACCACGTGGCGCAGGTTCATCAGGGCGCTGGAGAGGACTACGCCCAGCCATGCGAGGAGGTAGAAGCGGACCTCTCGGTATCCCGAGAAGTACGAGACGAGCCCGGCCCCGGTGAACACGAGGAAAGCGCAGAGCGACATCATGATCAGCAGCTTCTTGAGCAACTGTGGATCGGTGAAGTAGAGCGCGGCGTCGAGCCCGAGGGTCAGGAGGATGACCCCGAGCAGGACCTTGTCGGCGACCGGATGGCGGCGCCGCGTCTTGAGGAAGATGCGGGCGTAGACCGCGCCCGAGACGATCAGCGCGCTGCCGACAAAGACGGATGCGTTGGCGTTGAACGCGGGGAACCTTGGCCAGAACACCTGAAACGCGATGCCGTCCTCGTGCATGATGAAGAGCAGCGCTGCCCCGGCGTAGGCGCAGTAGGCGAGGAAGACGGGGTGTCGAAACACCACAAGCGAGGCGAAGGCTACGGTGATCAGGAGGATCATCATGCCGTAGAAGAAGAAGTTCCGCGCGGTCTTTCGCGCGATGATCTGATCGTAGCTCTCCTTGGTCTCGATCGAGAAATCGAGCTGGGACGAGCCGCCGGACCAGTAATTGATGAAGAGCGTCGCGGTGGTTCCCGGCGCAAAGGTCATCGGGGCGGCGAGCTCGGGGCTGTCGAGCGGGCGATCGGAAAAGGGGCTGTTCTGTTCAAGGTCGATCAGCGTGATCGGGTCGCCGGTCTCGGGCACGAGGAAGGCGCGGTAGACCTGAAAGAAATTCTCGTGGGTGTAGAGGATCCACTCGGCGTCTTGGGCGGTCGCGTTTCTCAGGCAGATCCGCAGCCAGATGCGCGCCGGGGTATAGCCAAAGTCAGGGCGGCTGCCTTCCACCGGGCGGAACGCCTTCGCACCCGGGCCGGTGACGTCCGCCAAGGTCATGGCCCAGTCGGGGTCGTCCTGCGCCTGTATCCAGCCCGTCATCTCCGGCGTCTTGGCCGGTCCGTCGAGCGTGAGCGGCGCGCAGTCGAGGGTCTGGGCCGCAAGGGGGGAGGCCAATGAGCATAATAGCAGGAGCAGGGCGCCGAGCACGGAAAGACTTGCCATCATTCCCCGGCGATGGATCCTTGCGCCATGACCATCCGACTGCTTCTTGCTGACGATCACCCGCTGAGCCTTGCCGGTCTCGCCGCCTGCCTTGAGCTGGCCGAGGGTGTCGAGGTGGTCGCGCGGGTCGAGAACGGGATCAAGGCCATCTCCCTGATCAAGACGCTGGCCCCGGATGTGGCCGTGCTCGACATGACGATGCCGGGCGCCTCCGGTCTTGAAGTGGTGCTGGAAGCCCGCCGCTGGTCGGGCGCAACCCGCTTTGCGGTGGTCACCGGGGTCGGCAGCCCGAGCGTTCTGCAGGAGATCCGGCGCGCGAGGGTCGAGGGTATCCTGCTCAAGACCGCTTCGGCCGAGGAGATCCGCGATGGTATCCTCCGCGTTGCGGCGGGCGAGACGGTGATTGCGCCGGCGGTGGAGCAGATCCTGCAGGCGGCGGAACAGGCCAACACGCTGACGGCGCGCGAGGTTCAGGTCCTGCAGGCTATCGCGCGGGGCATGACCAACCATGCCGCCTCCGAGCTGCTGGGGATCAGCGCCAAGACCATCGACACTCACCGCACCAACCTGATGCGCAAGCTGGGCGTGCGGTCTACGGCGACGTTGCTGGTGCGGGCGATGCGCGACGGATTGATCGACGTAAGCGATATCGACTGACCCTTGTTCCACAAGCCCTGCGGGCCGATCGAGCGGCCACGTTCGCACCCTGCGGATAGTGGTCGGGCACGCGCGCTTTGTAAATTGGGGTGATCACCTGATTGCCGCAAAACCGGCATGGCCTTAGTTTACCTTACGTCGCCTTTTAGGGCGCTCAATAGTTTTTTCATTTTTAACAAGGGATTGGTGAGATGGGCTACAGGGCCGAAATGAGCGCGTATCTCGCGACGCTGGACGAGACGATCTACAACATCGGCACTCTCGGCGCCAAGCTGAACGACTTCTCGGAGAGCATAGATACTGCCGCGGAAGTGGTCGATACCATCGATGACATCGGGGACTACGCCGAGAAGGCGCACGAAGCCATCGACGATCAACTGACGGTCCTGAAGCTGTCGAAACAGGCGGGCCCGCTCAAGTTGCCCTCGCAGGTCTACGAGAAGGTGCTGAAGGCGGTCCTGCCGGTGGTGGAGAACATCGAGGAGGCTGTGGGCTTTCTCAACGGCGACACCGAGGACGCGCAGGGCAACAAGAAGGACGGCGAGTTCCTGTCGGACCTCAATGACGCGCTGGAGCAGGCGAGCGGTGCCATCGGCGGGGTGGCCGACGACCTCGAGGAGACCGCGCTCAAGATCCGCGAGACGCAGGTGAGCGTGGCGGAGATGCTGACGGCCCTGAACCACGCGAATTACTCCGAGTTCAGCGCGCTCAAGGCCTCGGTCTCGGCCCAGTTCGAAGGGCGGAACGCCGCGGTGGGCGACCTTGCCGATCTGTTCAACACGGCGCTTGGAAAGGTCAACGACATCCTCGCCATCTTTTCGGATGCAAAGTTCGAACTGGTCAACGAGGACTTCGGAGAGTTCGCGGAGGTATCGGACCTGATCGACAAGATCGCCGAGCCGCTGAGCCTCGTCGCCTCGGTCCTGAAACCGGTCGAGGGGCTGCAGGATGCAGCGGGCGCGCTGGTCGACATCGTGCTGGGCCCGATCTTTGACTACGTGACCGAGGCTTTGGGGGTGGACGCCCTGCTGGACGGGATCGCCGACCAGATCAAGGCGCTGCTGCCGGACGTCGATTTCCTCGATCCCCTGATCGAGGAGGTGGATGCCCTGTTGGCTGACCTCGAAAGCTTCATCGACGGGAGCTTCGGGATCGACGACCTGACGCTGGAGATCGACGAACGGCTGTTCGGCCTGACCCTTGGCAACGCGCTCCTCGGGCCGACGGGTTTCGGCACCGATGCCTCGGAAACGCTGAACGGGGACGGGGGTGACGACATTCTCGACGGACGCGGCGGCGATGACATCATCCGGGGCAACGCAGGCAACGACATCATCATCGCGGGCGAGGGTAACGACGTGGCGGACGGCGGCGAGGGCACCGACATGGTGTATTTCGACGGCTACTTTCAGGAATACGAACTGGTCCGCGACGCAGACGGCCACGTGGTCGTCACCCACATGAAACCGCAGGACGGAGCGCAGGACGAGGGGTCTACCACATTGATCGACGTGGAACACGTGGTCTTCCGCAATATCGAGTTCACCGGCGAGGAACTGGAGAACGCCGAGATTGGCGGCTCGGTGCTGGAGGGCACCTCGGGCGACGACCTGATGTTCCTGAACACCACCGGCACGCCGAACGAGGACGACCAGCACGTTGCCAGGGGGTTTGGCGGCAATGACCGGATCTTTGGCAGCACCGGCGATGACGAGTTGAACGGTGGCAGCGGCAACGATGTTCTGCTGCCGGGGTATGGCGTGGACGAGGTGAATGGCGATGGCGGCATCGACAGCTACCAGATCCTCGAAGGGAACTCTTCGAGCCCCGTGCGCCTCTACCTCTACGACGGCGTCTCCTACAACAGCGAGGGGACGGACACGCTCAGCAGCATCGAGAATGTCATTGTCCAGAGCACCGGCGACAACCTGCTGTATGGCGATGCGCGCGACAACATCATCATCTCGGTCACGGGAGACGACGTGATTGCCGGTCTCGGCGGCGATGACGTGCTCAATGCGGGGGCCGGGCGGGATTTCATCGTGACCGGGGATGGCAACGATAATGTGCTTGCGGGGGACGAGAACGACTACATCATTGCGGATTCCACCACGGTCGCGGGTGAGAACGACACCTATGACGGCGGGCGCGGGCGGGACATCCTGTCGTACTCCAGCGATCTGAACATCGTCTCCGAGGTCTATTACGCGGACGGAAACCAGCGCAATGCGTTGAACGCGGCCTTTGCACTGGCGACGGGCAGCACCGGCTCGCTGGTGATCGACGCCGCCACGGGGCGGATCGACAAGCTTGACGGCTCGGGCGAGGTGGTGGCCACCGATACCGCTGTGAACATCGAGACCTTCGTGGGGTCCGATGCGGCCGACGTGATCTACGGGGCCTATGGCGGCTATTCGAACCCGGTCACCGTGCACGGCGCCGGGGGCGCGGACCTGATCTATTCGGGGGCGGCCGGGGCGGTCTTTGGCGGTGGCGGCGATGACATGATCCATGCCACCCGGTCCGAGGACGGGCGCGCGGGGAATACGATCTTCGACGGCGGCGGGGGCGTCGATACGCTCGACGTGACCGGGTTCGGCGACGTGCAGTGGTGGTTCAACCTCGAAGGCTCGATCAGTCGGAGCATCCGCGCGTTCAGCGAGGATTATGCCGGATATCTGCGCAGCGGCGGGTCGCTGTTCTCGTTCAATGTAGAGAACGTCGAGGAGTTCATCCTTGGGAATGGCGACAACCTGATCGACAACCGGCCCGGGGGATCGGAGCAGCGGATCTTCCGGACCGGCAATGGCGACGACGAGATGACGACCAACGGCGGCTTCGTAACGTTCTACGCCGGAGGTGGCGACGACGTCGCGAAGATGGACGAAAGCGGCATCGTCTATGGCGGTGCGGGCGATGACACCATCACCTTTGACGACACCGCGAGTGAGAACGAGGCCTGGGGCGGGCAGGGCAACGATGTCGTCATCCTTGAACGCAGCAAGGGGATGGCTGCGGGCGGCAACGGGTACGACCGGCTTGCCTTTGATCTGGAGGACAGCGCGGGCAACGACTACGGCTGGGTCCGCGTCGACCTCGCTGCCGGAACCGCCGTGATGGTCGAGAAGTCGATCCACTCCGCCTTTGAGAGCGAGAAGGTGAATGCCGCCATCGCCGGTTTCGAGGAGGTCGTCGGCTCGGAGTTCGGCGACACCCTGCTTGGGAGCTCGCGCGGCGAGGCCTTCGTCGGTCGCGAGGGCGACGACCTGCTGGACGGGCGTGGCGGCGGGGATCGGCTGTTTGGCGGTGAGGGCAACGATACCCTGCAGGGCGGTGGTGGCGACGACCGGCTGCACGGCGGATTGGGCAACGACATGCTGCAGGGGGGCAGCGGGAGCGACACGGCCGTCTACAACCACGCCGCACCGGATGGGCTTGATGCCGTACTGGCGGCCTCGGGGTTCGGCGGGATCGAGGCCGACCTTGCCGAGGGTCGGGTTACCGGCGGCTTTGGCACCGATATCCTGCAATCCATCGAGAACGTGGTGGGCACGCTTTCGTCCGATACCCTCTATGGCGACCGGAAGGCCAATGTCCTGAGCGGTGATGCCGGCGACGACTTGCTGGCCGGGCGCGGGGGTGATGACATCCTGTTGCTGGGCAGTGGCGTGGACACGGCGATGGGCGGACAGGGCGGAGACGATATCGTCCTTGGCGCGGGGACCAAGACGGTGGCGGGCGGCGCCGGGCAGGACCGGATGATCTTTGGGTCCGAAAGCGGCAAGATCACCCTTGATTTCGCGGCGGGCACCTATGCGGGGACGCTGAAGGTTGCCACAGCTGTCTGGCAGGACACTGGCACCTCCGAGTCGCGAGTCTACGGCGGCATCGCCCTTACACCGCAGGAGGTCAAGGAAACCTCGGCCGCCTTCGCCAACAGCGCCGATGACATGCTGCGCACCCTGCCCGAGGCAGGAGACGTAGAGGCGGCGGCGTTCAGGATCAAGGACGTGTTCAAGGGAACGGCGGCAAGCGGCAGCTTTGCCGGGATCGAGACCGTGGTCGGGGGTGGCGCGGCGGTGCGGCTGCTGCTCTCGGACGGTATCGACCGTTACGATGGCCGGTCCTCACTTAACGACACCGTGGACCTGTCGGATTACAGCGACGGCTTCCGCTTCAACCTCGCGACTGGGGACAGCGACCTTGCCGTTGCACAGAGCGACCGGCTTCGCGGCATCGAGGGGGTCATCGGGGGGACTGGCGCGGACAAGATTGCCGGAGACGCGGGTGACAACCGCCTGACCGGGCGCGCCGGGGCCGACACCTTGCTGGGGCAGGAGGGCGATGACGCCCTTGCGGGAGGCAAAGGCAACGACAGGGTGTTCGGCGGGACCGGGAATGACGTCCTGAAGGGCGATGACGGCAATGACCGGCTGGCCGGCGGCGAGGGCAACGACACGCTGAATGGCGGCGCGCACAAGGACACGCTGCTTGGCGGCGACGGGGCGGACCGGCTGATTGGCGGTGACGGAGCGGATACGCTCAAGGGAGAGGCCGGGCGTGATCTGCTGGAGGGCGGACGCGGTCGCGATCTGTTGTGGGGCGGTGACGGGCGCGACACCTTCCGGTTCCGGCAGGGAGCGGACACGGATGTGATCCGGGACTTCGAGAACAACCGAGACCAGATCGACCTGCGCAGCTGGGGCTTTGCCGACGTGGAGGAGGCGCTGGATCACGCAGAGGCCGCCAATGGCGACGTGATCTTCGAGTTCGGCGGGGGCGATGTGCTGGTGGTGCGCAACGTTCGTCTGGGCGCGCTGTCGGACGACATACTCGTCTGAGGTGATCCCGGAACGCGGGCGGCTATTGCAGGCCGGGAGGCGCGTATTTCAGCAGGACGGGCACCACCAGTTCCTCCTCGTCCACGAGGTGTCGGTCGAGCAGCGGAACGGTGGCGTCCAGAGCGACCTTGAAGCCAGCGCAGAGATCGGTGAAGCCCCTGCCGCCCTGCGGCTGGTTCAGCACGCCGTTGGCCGCGTCCGCGAAGCGATGCAGAAGCGCGTCGATCTCGTGGTGATCGGCATCGAGCAGGTGAAACCCGCGCGAGACCCGGGCGTCGAGCCCTTCGAGCAGCGGGAAGTAGTGGTGATCTTCGATCTGGTGGTGGCCGTGGAGTTCGTTCACGAAGGCGCCACCCCGGTTGGCGAGGCTGCGGGCGTAGGCGAAGGGCTCCATGCCGTTGTCGAGCACGGTTTCGACGTCGCGCTGCATCTGCCCGAGAAGCTGGCGGAAGCCGATGTGACGGGCGAGCCAAAAGCGGATCAGACCCGAGAAGTTCGGGTCCGTGTCCCATGCCTCACGCGGGAATTCCTTGACGAGGACGCGTAGCGCGTCGGGCAGGGCGTTCCGCGCGGCAAGGCTCAGGTCTTCTTCTGCCATTGGGGCCTTTTCGGTGCTCTCGCGCTGTCGCATGCGGTGATGTCCCCGGATCCGGCCGGATCAGTCCACCGGCCGCGTCGGATCCTTGCCGTTGGGATAGACGAGCCCTGCCGAGATCACCAGCTTGGCCGCGTCCTCAAGGCTCATCTCCAGCTCGATCACGTCCTCCTCGGGGAAGAACAGCAGGAATCCCGAGGTCGGGTTCGGTGTGGTCGGGACAAAGATGCTCATCAGGCGCCCGCCGGTTTCGGCACGCTCCGAGATCTCGCCCTTGGCCACGGTCGAGACAAAGCCGACGGCCCAGATACCCTTGCGCGGGTATTGCACGAGGCAGGCCTTTTCAAACGACCGCTCGGTCTGGGCAAAGACGGTTTCGGAGATCTGCTTGATGCCCGAGTAGATCGAACGCACCACGGGCATCCGGTCGACAAGGCTTTCGGCCGAGCGGATCAGCGAGCGACCGATGATTCCCTTAGCGATCCAGCCGACGATCACGGTGAAGACCAGGAAGATGATCACCCCGACGCCGCGCAGGTTGATCCCGATATACTGCTCGGGCCGGAACTGATGCGGCACGAAGGGCAGCACGAATCCGTCGATCCATCCGATCACGGTCCACAGCAGCCAGATGGTCAGCGCCACGGGGGCAATTACCACCAGCCCGGTCAGGAAAGAGGCACGGAGGCCTCCGAACCGCCCAGGGCGGCGATTGGGTTCTTCATCAAAGGGGGTGTTCATCGCTGCTCCGCCAAATCCCAAAGCAAGGTAGGGAGTTTGAGGCGGAGCTACAATGGGCGACGCCGTTAAGATTTCAGGGATTGAGCCTGTTTGTTCAGCGCCTTGGCAATCTCGGCGGCCAGCCGGGCGTTGTTTCGCACCAGCGCGATGTTGGCGGTCAGCGAACGCCCTTCGGTGGCCTCGAAAATGCGTTGCAGAAGGAAGGGCGTAACGGCCTTGCCGGCGATGCCCTGGGCATCGGCATCGGCTTGGGCGGCGGCGATGACAGGTGCCAGATCAGGGGCGGGAATCTCGTCGCTGGCCGGGATCGGGTTGGCGACAAGCTGACCGCCGGGCAGGCCCATGGCACCGCGCAGCAGGTGGGCGCGGGCGATGGTTTCGGCGTCGTCCATGCGCAGCGGCGCCGGGTGCGGCGAGGTCGCCGACCAGAAGGCGGGGAAGCTGTCCTGACCAACCGCGATGACCGGCACACCGAGGGTTTCCAGCACTTCGAGCGTCTTGGGTACGTCGAGGATGGCCTTGGCCCCGGCCGCCACGACGGTGACGGGGGTCTGGGCCAGTTCGTGCAGGTCGGCAGAGATGTCGAAGCTTTCTTCTGCGCCCTTGTGCACGCCGCCGATGCCGCCGGTTGCGAACACCCGGATCCCAGCGAGATGTGCGGCGATCATGGTTGCCGCGACGGTGGTCGCCCCGGTGCCGCCCCGGGCGAGGCAGGCTGCGAAATCCGCGCGCGACAGCTTGGCGACGCCCTGCGCCTGTCCGAGGCTGGCAAGCTGGTCGGCTTCCAGACCGACATGCAGCGTGCCGTTCAGCACGGCAATGGTGGCCGGAACCGCGCCTGCGGCGCGGATGTCCTCCTCGACCTGTGCCGCCACCTCGATGTTCTGGGGGTAGGGCATGCCGTGGGTGATGATTGTGCTCTCCAGCGCCACGATGGCAGATCCATCGGCACGGGCGGCGGCAACTTCGGCGGAATAGGTGATGTCGATCTTTGTCACAGCGGTGTTTCTCCGGAAACGTAGCGAGCCGCCGAGAGCAGGGCGCGGTCGAGCGCCTCGTCGCGGCTCGCCCCGGCGCGTTCCGAGGCGATGTGGGCGGCCATGAAGGTATCGCCTGCACCGGTGACGCGGGTCACCAGCACCTTGGGCGGTTCCTGGGTGAGAAGGCGGGCGGCGTCGGCCTCGGTGGCGGCGCGGCCACCATCGGTCACCAGCACACGTGCGGCCCCGCGTTCCAGAAGGGCAGTCGCCGCCGCCTCGGTATCGGTGAACTCGCGCTGGCAGAGCAGGCCCGCCTCTTCGAGGTTCACGTAGAGCGTGGCGCGGCCGTGGGTCAGGAAGGGCTGAAGCCGCTCCGCCTTGCCGGGCGAGGCCGGTGCAACGCGCAGGTCGGCGCGGGCAAAGGCGGGCGAGCGGGCGATGATTTCCAGCAGCGACTTGGTCAGGTTGCCGTCGAGGGCCACCGACCCGTCATAGGGCGCGGCCTCGCTCCCGAGTGTGCCCGAGGACAGGGGGCGCAGGATCTTGTCGCCTGCCGCCTCCAGCGAGTGGGCATCGGCGATGGCCGCGATCAGCCCGTTGGCACCCTCGACAGCCATGTAGCGGTCTGTCGGCAGGTCTTCGGAGCGATAGACATGCGTGGTGTCCATTCCGAGCTCCCGGCAGGCATCGACCAGTTCGTTGCCCTCGGGGTCGCGCCCGATGGCGGTCAGCAGCACGGGACGAAGGCCGAAACGGGCGAGCGTCATCGCGATGTTCATAGCGACGCCACCCGGCAGGCGGGTGATGCGGCCCGGCACGTCGGAGCCCTGCCGCATATGGCTGGCGGAACGGCCGATGACGTCCCAGAGGACGCTGCCGATGCAGAGAATGTCTTTGGAGCTGGCGCGGGTCATGGCAGCGGTTCTGGCCGGAAATGGAGACCTTGGCAAGCGGGCGTGTCCTGATCGTCGTTCGGCAGGGCCGCAGCAGCTATGAGACCAGGGCCTGGAAAGCAAAATGCCCCGCCGGAGGGGGCGGGGCATGACAATCGGGTCGGACCTGTGCTCAGCCCTTGCTGGGGAGCGGGCCGATCAGCATGATCATCTGGCGGCCTTCCATCTTGGGGAAGTTCTCGACCTTGCCGATTTCCTTGGTGTCCTCGGCGACGCGCTCGAGCAGCTCGCGCCCGAGGTTCTGGTGCGCCATCTCGCGGCCACGGAACCGCAGGGTGACCTTCACCTTGTCGCCGTTCTCGAGGAACTTGACCACGTTACGCATCTTGACCTCGTAGTCGTGCGTATCGGTGTTCGGCCGGAACTTGACCTCTTTGATCTCGATGATCTTCTGTTTCTTGCGCGCTTCGGCTTCGCGTTTCTGCGTCTCGTACTTGAACTTGCCGAAGTCCATGATCTTGCAGACAGGCGGGGTCGCATTGGGCGAAATCTCGACCAGATCGAGGCCGGCCTCTTCGGCCAGTTCGAGCGCCTTGGCCGGGTGGACAACACCGATGTTTTCGCCATCGGCGCCAATCAGGCGGATTTCGGAAGCGCGGATCTTTTCGTTTACGCGCGGGCCGGTATCGCGGGTCGGCGGCGCGTTGTGAGGTCTGCGGGCTATGGAATCGTTCCTTTGATCGTTGAATTTACGAAGTCGCAAAGTAACTTCGCGGGCGGGTTGATTCAAGGCGGAATTCCGGGGAAATCCTTGAAATCTCTCTTATGACGTGTGTTCAGAGCGCGGCGCGGCGGCGTCGGATGAGGGCCTCGGAGACCAGCAGCAGCACCAGCGCGCCAGCGGCGCAGAGCGCGGCGGCCACCCCGAGCGAGAGCAGTCCGGCGGCATTCAGAACACGGCCGCCGACATAGGCACCGAGCGCTGTGCCGACATAGATCGCCGCGGCATTGAGCGCCAGCAGTACGCCCGCGTTGTCCCGGTCCATCGAGATCAGGCGCAGCTGCTGGGCCGCGTTGAAGGACCAGCCGAAGGTGGACCAGCCGAAACAGACCGGGATCAGGACCCAGAGCGAGAGCGGCATCAGCGAGTAGAAGGGCAGCAGGCAGATCTGCGCCACGCATAGGATGATCAGCATGCGGAAGGCGCCGATCCGGTCGGTGACGATACCGCTGGCGAGGTTTCCTACAACTGCGCCGCCCCCGAAGAGCAGCAGGATCAGGGTGATGCCGTTGCGCCCGAAGCCCATGGTCTCGGACAGCAGCGGCGCGATGTAGGTATAGACCACGAAGGTCGAGCCGACGAACAAGACGGTGAACAGCAGGGCCAGCACGTCGCGCGGGTTGGTGATGGATCGCCCGAGGTCCGAGAGCGAGACCGGCTGGAACCTGAGACCCGCAGGCACGGTGCGCCAAAGGATGACGATGAAGGGCAGGGTCAGCACTAGGATCATTGCGAAGGCTGCGCGCCAGCCGAAGGTATAGGCGATGAAGCCTCCTGCGGGCACGCCCATCACCTGGCTCAGGGTCAGCCCGAAGAAGACCGCCGCCAGCGCCCTTGCCTGCCGGTCCGGCGGGCTGAGACCCGCGGCAACGGCGGCGGCAACGGGCGTGAAGAGCCCCGCGCCGGTCGCGGTCAGGATCCGCGAGAGAAACAGCAGCGTGGGCGTCGGCGCCAGCAGGGCGCAGAGGTTCGAGAGGGCGAAGATGACCAGAGCCGCGGTCAGGATGCGGCGGCGTCCGATCTGGCCGGTCAGCGAGATCAGGAGCGGCGAGAGGATCGCGTAGCCGACGGCGTAATAGGTCATCATCAACCCCGCCTCGGCAGGCGGGATCCGAAAATCGCTGGCGACCGGGCTCAGCAGCCCGACCACCATCAGGGCCCCCATGCCGATCACGAAGTTGGCCGCGGAGAGCGCTGTGATCACGCGTTTGGTGGAGGCTGGCTGGGACATGGGTTCCGGTCGCTGGAAGGATTGTCGGTTCTCGGTACCCACGAAGGGCGGGCATAACAAGCGGAATGTGGCGCGGTGGGCAGGCATGGCAATCCCCCGGCTGGCGGTTCCGGTCAGAGTTGGCGTGCCGATACAAACGAGTTTGACAGGGGGCCGGTATCGCGTCGAAATGCTGTAATTAATATGTTTACGAAATACGTTTTGCGGTAATCTGTTAATGGCAGGGGATTATTGGAGGGGAGGAACCATGAAGGGGGGGTATGCGCGTTTCAGACGTGCAATCCAGGTTCTGATCGCGTCGGTATTTACCATTTTCGCATTGATCGTACTTCTTGCGGGCTGGTTTGCCGGTACGGAATTCCTTGTGCGATACAAGCCATTCTACTACGCGATGGTCCCGACAACGGCGGTTTGTTTCGCCATCCTCGGCTGTGCGAACATCCTCGCCAGCCGCGGGGCAGCCCGGCACCTCTGGCTGCTGAGAGCGTTGCTTGCAGTTGTTGTCGTGATCGCCGTTCTAAACCTGGTGCTGCACCAGTTCCCCGCCATGTCGAGCCTCGACCACCTGCTGGGCTTTCCACTGGGTGACGGCGACCGGATGGCCGACGGTACGGCCTATGGCCTGCTGCTCGCGGCCTATTGCATTTACTGCCTCGGGCTGTCCCGGCCAATTGGCGCAGACATGTATCGCATTGGTGTGGTCATGGGGCTGACATTGTCCTTTGCGTTGCTCGTCGGGCATTCCTTCGTGAAAGTCGCGGCGGTCGACATTCCCATATTCCGGGAAACGTCGTTTTTCACCGCTTTGCTGTTCCTGCTGCTGTTCGTTGGCCTTGCCTTGCCCGACCCGAGGGTCTTTGCCCTCGACAAGGGGGCACATCGGCGCTGGCGTCATTGAAACGAAAACGGCCATCCCGGGAGGTCCGGAATGGCCGTTGAGGTCAATTTGGCGGGACGGTCAGCCGACGAAGGCTTTCTCGACCACGTATTCCTTGGGATCCGAGTTGGCGCCCTCACGCAGACCGAAGCCTTCGAGGGTCGTCTGCATGTCCTTGTTGAAGGCCAGCGAGCCACAGACCATCGCGCGGTCGTCCGCCGGGTTGATCGGGTCGATGCCGAGGTCCTTGAACACGGTGCCGTCCTGCAGCAGCTCGGTGATCCGGCCCATGCGCGGGCTCTCCTCGCGCGTGGTGGTCGGGTAGTAGTGGATCTTCGCCAGGTTTTCCTCGCCCAGCAGTTCGATCATCAGCTCGTCCTGCTTGAGGTCCTCGATCAGCTTGCGGCCATACTCCAGCTCGCCCACCTCGCGGCAGGTGTGGGTGATGATGACCTTCTCGTACTTCTCGTAGGTCTCGGGCTCGCGCAGGAGCGAGGCGAAGGGGGCAAAGCCGGTGCCGGTGGCAAAGAACCAGATGTTCTTGCCCGGCAGCAGCGCGTCATGCACCAGAGTGCCGACCGGCTTGGGCCGCAGGATGATCTCGTCGCCCGGCTGGATGTGCTGCAGGCGCGAGGTCAGCGGGCCGTCCTGAACCTTGATCGAGTAGAATTCCAGTTCCTCGTCCCATGCGGGCGAGGCGATGGAATAGGCGCGCAGCAGCGGCTTCTGCTTGCCGGTGTTCGGATCGGGATCGCCCATGAGGCCGATCATCACGAACTCGCCGGAACGGAAGCGCAGGCTCGCAGGGCGCGAAACCCGGAAGGAAAACAGGCGATCGGTCCAATGCTTGACCGCGGTCACGGTCTGGGCGTCGGGCAGCGTCGGTTTGGCTTTGGTCGGTGCGATTTCGGTATCGGTCACGGCGGTCATTTCATTCATGTACATCTGCCGACCTCTCTGGCCGGTCCCTCTTGAGTAGTCCTTGATCCAGGTCAGGAAAAGGCCGTTCAGCCCCGCAGGCGGGCGCGATAGTCGTTTTCCTGCCAGTTTGCCCGGAAAACCCACTGGTCCTCGGGCTGGCGCTCGGCCAGGGCGGCATCGATCTCGACCTCGTCGAAACCGGAGCGGCGCGCCATGGCGTACTGGTCGGCGATCACGTGGCCCTTGGCCCGCAAGCGGCCGGTATACCCCATGCGGCGCAGGCGGCGCGCGATGGTAAAGCCGCGGCCGTCGGCAAAGCTCGGGAAATCCACGCGGATCATTTCGGCGCTTGCCAGCTTGCCGGCCAGCGCGTCGGGATCGGTGTCGGACGCGAGGTCGAGCGCCAGGGCGCCCTCGGCCTCGTCGATGGCCACGAACTGGCCGTCAAAGTCGTCGGCGCCAAAGCCGCTGTCGGTTACGATAACGCTCATTGGTTTGCTCCTATCCGCACCACCTTGCCGTTGACGAAGTGGATGCCGCATTCTTCCTTGTTCTGATCGCGCCAGCGTCCTGCACGCGGGTCTTCGCCGGGTTTTACCGGCGAGGTGCAGGGGGCGCAGCCGATGGAGGGATAGCCCCGGGCCACCAGCGGGTGACGCGGCAGGCGGTTTTCCTCCATGTAGTTCTTGACGTCCTCCGGCGCCCAGTGCGCCAGCGGGTTCACCTTGATGCGGCCCGTACCGGCCTCGGCCTCGAAGAAGTCGAGCGCGGCGCGGGTGCCGGACTGGAACCGCTTGCGACCGGTGATCCAGCCGTCGAAGTTCTCCAGCGCCCGGTTCAGCGGAACCGTCTTGCGCAGGGAGCAGCAGGCGTCGGTATCGAACTGGTGCAGGGTCCCGTCCGGGTCCTCGCGGCCAAGGTCCATCTCGGACGCGCGGATGATCTGCACGTTGGTCAGGCCCAGCCGCTCGCTCACCTCGGCCTGGTAGACCAGGGTCTCGGTGAACAGCATCTCGGTGTCGATGAACAGCACCGGCACGTTGCGGTCGGTGATTGCCGCCATGTGCAGCAGCACGACCGATTCAGCGCCGAAGCTGGAGACCAGGGCGATGTTCCCGGCTTCCTTCAGGGCGGCCTTCATCACCTCGGTCGCGCTGTGGTGGCGGTACCGGGCATTCAGCGCCGCGACCTGTTCCGCCAGAGCGGGGTCGACCGCGCCCTCGGGCACTTGGTCAAGAGGAGGTATCATCGGACGATCAAGCGGCATTGGCCTTGGCCTCGGGATAGAGCGCAGCCTTGAAGGGCTCGGCGCCCAGGCGGCGGTAGGTCTGGAGGAAGGTTTCCTCGGGCGACTCGCGCTCGTCGAGGTAGGCATAGACCAGCCGTTCGACCGCCGGGACGATTTCGTCGGCCGAGAAACCGGGGCCGGCACGTTCGCCGATGGCCGCCGTTTCGGTCGCGTCACCGCCCAGTGTGATCTGGTAGTTCTCGACGCCTGCGCGGTCGAGACCGAGGATCCCGATATGGGCCACGTGGTGGTGACCGCAGGCGTTGATGCAGCCCGAGATCTTGATCTGCAGGTGACCGATGTCGTGCTCCAGCTTCAGCTCGTCAAAGCGCACCGCGATTTCCTGCGCGATCGGGATCGAGCGGGCGGTTGCCAGCGCGCAGTAGTCCATGCCCGGGCATGCGATGATGTCCGAGATCAGGCCGATGTTCGCGGTGGCTAGCCCGGCCTCGCGCAGGCGGGCGTGGATCGCGGGCAGGTCCGACTTGTGGACGTGCGGCAGGATCACATTCTGCTCATGGCTGATGCGCAGCTCGTCATGGGCGTATTGCGCGGCGAGATCGGCCATCACACGCATCTGCTCGGCAGTTGCGTCGCCCGGCGTCTTGCCGTGGGCCTTGAGGCTGATCGAGACGATGGCATAGCCCGGCGCCTTATGCTCCGACAGGTTGGTGTCGGCCCAGGACCGGAACACCGGGTCGGCGTCGTAGGCGGTGTGGAAGGCATCCTCGGGCACGTTGCGGAAGGCCGGGTTCGAGAACATCCCGCGGATTTCGGCCAGAACGTCCTGATCGGTTCCCTTGAACTCGGGCCGGATCTCGGCAAAGCGCGCCTCGGTCAGCTCTCGGATCTTCTCGATGCCGTTTTCGTGCACGGTGATCTTGATCCGGGCCTTGTACTTGTTGTCGCGGCGGCCCAGCAGGTTGTAGGTCTGCAGGATGGCCTCGAGGTAAGGCAGCAGGTCAGCTTCGGGCAGGAAGTCATTGATTACCTTGCCGATCATCGGGGTACGGCCAAGGCCGCCGCCGACGATGACCTCGAACCCGCGCTGCCCGTCACGGGACAGCATCCGCAGGCCGATGTCGTGGGCACGGGTCACCGCGCGATCATGCTCGGCACCGGTCACGGCGATCTTGAACTTGCGGCCCAGGAACTGGAATTCCGGGTGGTCGGTGGACCACTGGCGGATCAGTTCAGCCACCGGGCGCGGATCGGCGATCTCGTCCGCGACGGCACCGGCAAAGTGGTCGGCAGTCACGTTACGGATGGTGTTGCCCGAGGTCTGGATCGCGTGCAGCCCGACTTCGGCCAGCGCATCGAGCATGTCCGGCACGTCGCGCAGCGCGGGCCAGTTGTACTGGATGTTCTGGCGGGTGGTGAAGTGGCCGTAGCCCTTGTCCCACTTCTCGGCCAGCAGCGCGAGCTGGCGCATCTGCGCCGAGTTCAGCGTGCCGTAGGGAATGGCCACGCGAAGCATGTAGGCGTGCAGCTGGAGGTAGAGGCCGTTCATCAGCCGCAGTGGCTTGAATTCGTCCTCGGTGAGCGACCCGTCGATCCGGCGCTCGACCTGGGCGCGGAACTGGGCGTTGCGCTCGGCAAGGAAGGCTTTGTCGAATTCGTTGTAGCTGTACATGGTCTTTCCTTTCGGGCGCGGCGGAAGCGCCTTCGATGGGTCGTGGCGGTGCGGCGGATCAGGAGCTGGCTTGCAGGTCGGCCTGCTTGCCGTGGAAGTAGTTGGACGGCCCGGTCATCCGGAAGTCCTCGCGGAAGTGGACCGGCTGGGGGCCATTCTCGCCGACCTTCACGTCAGCGAGGTAGGCGCCGACGACTTCGCCGGCCTGCGCCGAGCCGAAGGCAAGGCGCGCGTTGGCCGTGTCCTCGTCGCGCAGCACCTCGGCCTCGGCGATCGAACGGGACCAGACGTTGTCGGCGGTCTGGTAGATCACGTCGCCCATCAGCAGGTCATTGGCGGTGACGACTTTGGGGGTGAAGGGACGGGGCATCAGGCAAGCTCCTTTTGCAGATCGGGCAGGGCCAGTGCGGCGGCACGCGGCGCGAGGCCATAGAAGGTCAGGGCGGGGCCGGTCATTTTCGCCTCGGCGAGGTCGGCCGGCAGGGTGTCGAGCGTGGTCAAAAGCACGCGCTGATCGGGGCGCGAGGCGTTCTCGATCACGGTTACGGGTGTCGCGCGGTCGGCGCCGTGCATGATCAGGCGACCCTGCAGGAACCGGGCCGATTTCTTGCCCATGTAGATCGCGGCGACCTCGCCCTCGCGGGCCAGCGCGGCCCAGTCGTGGTCGGCGAAACCCGCCACATCGTGGCCGGTCAGGAACCGGACCGACGAGTTGCGGCCGCGCTTGGTGAGGCTCTGGCCGATCCCGGCGACGGCGGCGGAGGCAGCGGTGATGCCCGGCACGATGTGCCAGGTGACCCCGGCGGCCTCGCAGGCGTCGATTTCCTCGTCAAGGCGTCCAAAGACGGTCGGATCGCCCGATTTCAGGCGAACCACCTGGGCACCGCCCTTGGCATGTTCGACGATCAGGGCGTCGATGGTCTCCTGACTGGTCGAAGGGCCGAAGCCTTCCTTGCCGACATCGATCATCGTCGCCTCGCGGCGGGCGAGTTCGAGGATCTCCTTGGAGACCAGACGGTCGAAGATCACCACATCCGCCTCGTCGAGCGCGCGGCGGGCCTTCAGGGTCAGAAGCTCCGGGTCGCCCGGGCCAGCGCCGACAAAGGCCACGTGGCCCTCGCGCTGCTGGCGGGCGAGGTGACGGTCAAGAAGCGTGTCGAGCGCCTCGCGGGCACCGGTTTCGCCGTCACGGTCGATGGCGCGCGGACCGGCGTTGAAATAGTAGTCGGCCCAGAAATCGCGGCGGGCGCGGCCGAAGGGCAGCGCCTCGGCCAGCTTGCGGAAACCCTTGCCGATGCGGGCGAGGGGGCCGAGCGTTACCGGCAGGCGCGCTTCAAGGTCGGCCTTGATGGCTCGGGCCAGAACCGGCGCGGCGCCTTCGGTGCCGATGGCAACGGTGACCGGGTCGCGGTCGACGATGGCGGGCGTGATGAACTGGCTGTCTTCGAGGTTGTCGACGACGTTCACCAGCACACCCTCGCTGCGGGCGATCGCGGCGGTGCGCGCATCCTCGGTCTCGTCCTCGTCGGCGGCATAGAACAGCGACGCACCCTGCACGTCACCGGCGCGGAGCGGGCGGCGGAGGAGTTCAAGGCGCCCTTCGGCGGCCCAGCCCTCGATCTCGGCTGCGGGCGCGGGGGCGTAGACTTCGATGCGGGCGGTGGTCTTCATCAGCAGGCGCAGCTTGGCCAGCGCCGCGTCGGCGCCGCCGGAGAGAACCAGCCGCTGACCATCCATGGCCAGGAAGATCGGAAAATGCTGCATCGTGGTCGCCCGTGTGGCTGTTTGACTTGTCACCCAATATAGGAAATATTCCCGTTTCAGCGCCATATGGCGGATCAAATAAGGACATATGTTCCCCGCATCGGTAAGATGGGAACGTTTGACCTGATGCGAAGGGGAAAACAGGAATGTCGGTTCGGATAGACGAGACAGACAGGAAAATTCTGGGCGAGCTGCAGCGCGATGCCAGCCAGTCGCTGGACGATATCGCCAAGGCGGTGGGGTCGTCCAAGACCCCGGTCTGGAACCGAATCCGCAAGCTGAAGGAAGCCGGTGTCATCGGTCAGCAGACCGTTGTTCTCGACCCCGAGGCGCTGGGGTTCGAGGCCTGCTTCTTCGTGCTGATCCGGACCTCGGCACATGAGGCGGACTGGCAGGCCAAGTTCCTGAAAGCCTTGAAGGAACGGCCCGAGGTGCAGGAAGCCCATCGGCTGGCGGGCGATATCGACTACATCCTAAAGGTCCGGGTGAAGAACGCGCGTGCTTATGACGCTTTCTACCAGGCGCTGATCTCGGAAGTGCGGATCCACAACGTAACGGCGTTGTTGTCGATGGAGGAGATCAAATCGACGACGATGCTGCCGCTTGGGGCCTGAAGCGGGGGCGCTGCCCCCGTCGCGCGAGGCGCGACTCCCCCGGGATATTTCTCCCCAAAGAAGTCGGGGTCACGTGCTGACCCGGAGCGCCGTGAGCCCGTGGAAGTGATAGCTGTCGCTGTAGCGGGGCGGTTCGGCCAGTTTGAGGCCGGGGCAGCGGGCGATCAGTGCGGGCAGCGCGATCTGCATCTCGAGGCGGGCCAGCGGGGCGCCGACGCAGAAGTGCAGCCCGCCGCCGAAGCTGGTGTTGGTCGAAACCGGGCGGCGGGGATCGAAGCGGTCGGGCTCGGGCCAGACGGCGGGATCGCGGTTGGCGGCGCCGAGCAGCAGGGCGACCTGATCGCCGTGGCGGAACTGGTGGCCGAAGACGGCAACGTCTTCATAGGCATAGCGCGTGAACATGTGGAGCGGCGGGTCGTAGCGCAGGATTTCCTCGACCGTGCCGGCAAGGGTCTCAGGTGCGAGCAGATCGGCGATGTCGTCGCGCTGTTCGAGCAGGGTCTTGAGGCCGTTGCCGAGGCTGTGGACGGTGGCTTCGTGCCCGGCGTTCAACAGCAGGATGCAGGTGGCGACCAGTTCGTCCGAGGACAGCTTGTCGCCAGCCTCCTCTGCCGCGATGAGCGCGGTGATCAGGTCCTCGCCGGGTCGGGCGCGGCGATGGGCGATGTAGTCGCGCAGGGCAGCCGAGAATTCCGCGGCGGCACGGGCGGCGGCCTCTTCGGTCGCGCGGGTCCGGTTCGCCTGGTACATGGCGACCATGGCGTGGGACCAGCCCAGCAGTTCCGGCGTCATGCTCTCGGGCACGCCGAGCAGGCGCGCGATGGTGCACACGGGGACTTCGGTGCAATAGGCCGGGAGCAGGTCGAAGGGCCCGGTGGGAAAGGCGTCGATCAACTCGTGGCAGAGGCTCTCGATCGCGGGGGCGAGGGCGGCGATGGCCCGCGAGGTGAAGGCCCTGAGGACGAGACCGCGCAGGCGGGTGTGACGTGGCGGTTCCGCTTCCAGCAGGGAATGATCCTCGACCGCGTAGAAGGGCGCGAGGTGGGGCGGCGGTGTGACGGCCATCTCCGGTGGGACTTCGCGGCCGAAGCGGCGGTCTTTCAGCAAGGACGATACCGCGGCATGGGAAAAGGCCGCGACCATGCCGTATTGCTCCCACCAGCCGAGATCGCTGCCTAGGCGGGCCGAGGCGTAGAATGGGTAGGGGTCCTGGACGAAGGACGGATCGGTCGGTGACTGGCTGTGGCGCTGCATGGAAGGGCTTTGCCGGGGGACGCTGGTCATTGCAAGCCCTCCGCTGCTATTCTCGCCGGGACGACATTCCGGGGAGCATGAAAAGGCCTTGCGTATCAACTGGATCGTTCCGGTTTTCCTGATCGCGGTGGCGGGGCTGGCTGCCGGCGTCTGGCGCTATGGCTATGGGCAGGCGCTGGACCAACTGGCACGGCGCGCCGAATCCGATCTCGCCCTGGCGAGCGACCGGCTGAGCACCCAGTTGCGGGTGTTTCAGGAGCTGGCGGTTCTGCTGGTCGAACACCCGGCGCTGTCGGGGCTGGAGGAGCCGGGCCGGGCCGAGGCGGCGGACGAGATGTTGCTGGGCGTGAGCGACAAGATCGGGGCGATGGGTGTGGTCTTTGCCGATGCCAGCGGGCACGTGCAGTCCGGGCCCTGGGAGCTGCTGGGGCGCGAGATCGGCGATATGCCCTATTTCCGGCGCGCGATGCAGGGGGCATTGGGGTCGGGGCACGGGCAGGCGGGATCGGACCAGCGCCGCGCCTATGTCTATGCCGCGCCGGCCTTCGGTGTGGACGGGCGCGTGCGCGGTGCGCTGGTCATGGTCGCGGATGTTGTTCAGGTCGAACAGGCCTGGCGCGGCGACAACCCGGCGGTCTTCTTCACCGACAGTGACGGCGGGGTCTTCATCTCGAACCGGACCGACCTGCTGGGCTGGCGACGTCCTGCGGGACACGTGGGGCTGGTGCCGCCCGAGGGGGCGGCCCCGCCCTTTGCCGTGGCGCAGGTCGGGCCCGTCGAGATCTGGCGATTGGGCTGGGGGCCTTACCTTCCGGCGCGGGCGCTGCACATGGCGAAGGACCTTCCGGTGATCGGGTTGACCGGCGAGGTGCTGGTCGACGTGGCCCCGGCGCTGCGTCTCGCGTCGTTGCAGGCGGCGGCGGTGGCGGCGATCTGCCTCGCCTTTGGCGCGATGCTGTTTCTCGCGACTGTCCGGCGCCGGACGCTGGCCGAGGCGAATGCCGTACTGGAGGCACGCGTTGCCAAGCGGACCGAGGCGCTGCTTTCCACCAACGCGCACTTGCGGCGCGAGGTCCGTGAACGAGAGGAAGCCGAAGAGGCGCTGAAGCGAGCGCAGGCGGAGCTGGTGCAGGCGGGCAAGCTCTCGGCGCTGGGGCAGATGAGCGCGGGTATCAGCCACGAGCTGAACCAGCCGCTGATGGCGATCCGGTCCTTTGCCGAGAACGGCGCCGCCTACCTCCAGCGCGGACAGGCGGACGTGGCAGGCGAAAACCTCGGGCGGATTTCCGAACTGGCGCGGCGCATGGGCCGGATCATCCAGAACCTGCGGGCCTTTGCGCGGCAGGAGAGTGAGGCTGGGGTCCGGGTCGACGTGGTCTCGGTCATGGAGAGCGTGATCGAGATGACCGAGGCGCGGATGCGGCAGGAGGAGGTCGAACTGCGCTATGACTCGCCGGTATCGCCGGTCTGGGTACGGGCCGGCGAGGTGCGACTGGGGCAGGTGTTTCTGAACCTTGTCAGCAACGCGATCGACGCGATGCAGGGGCGCGAGAACAAGGTGCTGAGCATCGAGATCCGGGGCGGTGCGGCGCCTGAGGTCGAGATCCGCGATACCGGCCCGGGCATCGACGACCCGGAAAAGGTGTTCGATCCCTTCTATACGACCAAGAAAGTCGGTGCCGCCGAGGGGATGGGTCTGGGCCTGTCGATCTCCTACGGCTTGGTGCAGAGCTTTGGCGGTGATATCCGCGGGCGTAACATCGAGGATGGAACCGGGGGCGCGCTGTTCCTGGTGCGGCTGGAACGCTGGCAGGAGGACAAGGCGGCATGACGAGGCAGGTCCTTCTGGTGGATGACGACGCAGCGGTGCGCGAGGCGCTGAGCCAGACGCTGGACCTTGCCGGGCTGGCGGCGATCCCGGCGGGATCCTTCGTGGCGGCCAAGGATCACATCGCGCGGGAGTTTCAGGGCGTCATCCTGTCGGATATCCGGATGCCGGGGCGCGATGGGTTTCACCTGCTGAACTATGCCCACGCGGTCGATGAGGACCTTCCCGTGGTGCTGCTGACCGGAGAGGGCGATATCCCGATGGCTGTGGCGGCGATGGAGCAGGGTGCCTTCGACTTTCTCGAAAAGCCCTGCGCCCCGGCGGATCTGGTCGCGGTGCTGGAGCGGGCGCTGGAGGCGCGTCGCGCCGTGCTCGAACGGCGGGCCGAGCGGATGCGGGCCGAGAAGGGGGACCCGGCGGCGCGGCTGCTGTTCGGGGTCTCCGACCTCGCGGAGGGGCTGCGGGCCCGGGTGCGCAGGTTGGCCGGGATGGAGACCGAGCTGCTGGTCACCGGTCCGCCGGGGAGCGGCATTTCGAAGGTCGCCGAGGTCATTCACCTGTCTTCGGCGCGGTCGCGCAAACCCTTCGAGAAGCGGGCTGCCGATGGGCTGGACCGCGTGGCGCTGGAAACCGCGCTGGCCGCGAGCGCGGGGGGCAGCCTGTTTCTGGACGAGATCACCCGCCTGCCGCCTGACACCCAGATTGCCCTGATCGAGGCGCTGGACGGGGGCACCGCAGCCCGGGTCATGGGCGGGAGCACGGCCGATCCGGGGCCCGAGGACATGAACCCCGACCTGTTCTACCGGCTCGAGGTCGGAACCGTACGGGTGCCGTCCATCGCCGAGCGGCCCGAAGACATTCCCGTGCTGTTCCGCCATTACGTGGCGCAGGCCAGCGAACAGGCCGGGCTGACGCCGCCCGAAATCACCTCGGAGCATCTCTCGGCGCTGATGGCACAGGACTGGCCTGGCAACACCCGGTCGCTGATGAGCGCGGCCATGCGCTTCGTCCTCGGGATGCCGCGCGACGTGGCGCAGGCCAGTGAGTTGGGGTTGGCGGAACAGATGGCGCGGGTCGAACGCGCGCTGCTGATCGCCGCGCTGGGTCGTCAGAACGGGCATGCTTCGGAGGCGGCCAAGGCGCTCAAGCTGCCGAGGAAGACCTTCTACGACAAGCTGGCGCGCTACGGGATCCGGCCCGAGGACTTCCGGCGTTAATTGGTCCCGCCGCCGGAGGACGAAAGCGTGGTCAGGGCTGCGCGGCCAAGGGCGGTCGCAGCGATGCGCAGATCCTCGGGCGCGTGGCCTGAAAAGCCGAGGACGAAGCCTTCACGCTCCCCTTGCTGCATCCGGGTTTCCGAGACCAGCAGGGTCTCGACCCCTGCCGCGCTGCGGATCTCTGTGGCGGTTGCCGTGGAGGTTCCCGCTGGGAGCCACGCGATGAGGTGCAGCCCGTGCTCAGGGACATCGGGGGTGAGGCGACCCTCGGAGGTTTCCACGATGCATTGGGCGACAAGATCGCGGGCGGCGCGATAGCGACGGAGGTTGCGGCGCAGGTGGGTCGCAACGGTGCCGTCGGCGAGGAGATCGGCAACGGCGTTCTGGAGGAAGGCGGGCTGGAACCGGTCGAGCGCTGGCCGGGCCCTGAGCACGCGCTCCAGCGCATCGGGCGGCACGACGATGTAGCCGAGGCGCAGCCCGGGGAACAGGGTTTTGGCGAAGGTACCGAGGTAGATCACCCGGTTCGGCGAAAGCCCCGCGAGGGCGGTCAGCGGCGGGCCGGAGTAGCGGAACTCGCTGTCATAATCGTCTTCGAAGACCCATGCCCCGGTTGCCTCTGCCCAGTCGATGAGTGCGGCGCGGCGTGTCATCTCCATGCGGACACCCGTGGGGAACTGATGCGACGGGGTGACGTAAACGGCACGGGCGTTGGGCGCGTTGGCGATCCCGGCCGCGACGTCGAGCCCGGCCGCGTCCACCGGGACCGGCGCAAGGGTCATCCCCGCAGCGGTCAGGGTGGCGCGCGAGACGTTGTAGCCGGGGTCCTCGAACCACGCGGTGTCGCCCGGGGTCAGTAGCGCGTCGGCACAGAGGCGCAGGCCGTGCTGGGTGCCGGTAACGACGATGATGCAATCGGGATCGCAACGGATGCCACGGTTGGCGGCCAGGGTTTCGGCGATCTGGGTACGCAGGTGGCGGGTGCCGCGCGGATCGCCATAGGCGAGATCGGCGGGCCGGGCGAGGGCGATGGCGCGCCGGGTGGCCGCACCTAGCCGGGCTAGGAAGTCGGGCTCGACATGGGTCTGGCCCAGCGCGAAGGGCGGGCGTTTGCCGTAAGCGAGTGCAAGGTCGGGAGCTGTCGCGGTCTGCTGTGCGGGGGGCAGTTGCGGCGAGACGAAGGTGCCCGAGCCGTGGCGCGCCTCGATCAACCCGTCGCTGATCAGGTGCTCGAACGCGGCGACCACGGCGTTGCGCCCGATGCCGAGGGTCCGGGACAGGTCTCGGCTGGAGGGCAGGCGGGTGCCGGGCGGGAGCAGCCCGTCGAGGATTGCCGCGCGCAGGCCCGCGCGTACCCGGAGGGACTGGTTGCGGATCGCCGGGTCCAGCTGGATCGGCGGCAGCGGCGCGTCGGGGCGGGATCGCGAAGTGTTTGCCATTTTTGGTTCAAAACTGGTCCTATCTCAAACCACTTTGCGTGTGCGACGAGAGGGGTGCAAGCCAGAAGGAACCCCTCCATGACCGATCAGACCCATTCCTATCCCGTAGATGGCACCAACCGCGTGAAGCGCCGCCATGATCGCGGGTTCTATGACCACGACACGGTGCACAAGCTGCTGGATGCGGCGGTGATGGCGCATGTGGCCTACGTGATCGACGGGCAACCCTTCTGCACGCCGACCCTGTTCTGGCGCGAATGCACGCGGCTTTACTGGCACGGCAGCAGCGCGAGCCGGATGTTGCGGAACCTCTCCGAAGGCGAGCCGGCCTGCGTGACGGTGACCCACCTCGACAGCCTTGTGCTGGCGCGGTCCGGTTTCAACCATTCGGCGGATTACCGATCCGTGATGGCCTTTGGGCAGGCCCGGCTGGTGGAAGACCCCGAGGAGAAGCTGCGCGCGCTCACCATGATGGTCGACCGTTTTTTCCCGGAGCGCACGGCCAGCCTGCGGCCCGCGACCACGCAGGAGATCAAGGCGACCACGGTGATCGTCATGGACATCGACCGCGCCTCGGCAAAAGTTCGCGCCAAGGGGATCGCGGATGACGAGGAGGATTACGAACTGCCAATTTACTCCGAATTGCTGCCGGTGCGGATGGTCATGGGCGCGCCGGAAGCCTGCGCGCGGATGCCGGGCGGGGTGAATCGGCCCGCGACGCTGGCTCCCTATCGCGAAGGCCGGTTGCTGGAAGAGGCGCTGACCGAGGCCTACGGCATGGCTTATGGCGCGGCGACAGGGGCTTAGCGACACCTGTTCAGGTGATGACATTGGTGGCGGTGCAGGGGGACTGCGCCGCCGCTCCTGTGTGTCGTGATGCGATTCGAACTGGTCAGACAGCGTGAGTCGCGATTCGAATGTGTGCGGATTTTCGCACAAACGTGGTGTGGCGCCGTGCGGATTTCCGCACTGGTCGGTTGATGTCAGAATTCTCCGGCCCGGCTGAAATCCGCCTAAATCATTTAATTTCAGGTGTTTTCTTGTGCGCCGCCCCTTGAAACTGACGAACAGTTGAGCGGTTGGCGGCATTTGGGTTCACTCCGCTCAGTGCACCGAGACGCGGTGCGGCCGGACCGGGAGCGTCCGGTGACGGAATACAACTCGGGAGGAGTATCCGATGAAATTCGTAACCGCCGCCGTCGCGGCGCTGACCCTTGGCATGAGCGCAACCTCGGCTCTCGCATCCTGCGAAGAGGGCGAGATCGTCATCAAGTTCAGCCACGTGACCAACACCGACAAGCACCCCAAGGGGATCGCCGCCTCGCTGTTCCAGCAGCGTGTGGACGAGGAAATGAACGGTAAGGCCTGTGTCGAGGTCTATCCGAACTCGACCCTCTACAATGACGATCAGGTTCTGGAAGCTATGCTGCAGGGCGACGTCCAGATGGCCGCCCCGTCGCTGTCGAAGTTCGAAGCCTTCACCAAGCAGTTCCGCATCTTCGACCTGCCGTTCATGTTCAAGAACATCGAAGCGGTCGACGCCTTCCAGAACTCCGAGACCGGCCAGGCGATGAAGGAATCGATGGCGCGCCGTGGCCTGATGGGCCTCGAGTTCTGGCACAACGGGATGAAGCAGTTCTCGGCCAACAAGCCGCTGATCGAACCCGGCGATGCCGCGGGCCTCAAGTTCCGCGTTCAGCCCTCCGACGTGCTGGTCGCCCAGATGAAGGCGCTGAACGCCTCGCCGCAGCCGATGGCCTTCTCCGAGGTTTACGGCGCGCTGCAGACCGGCGTCGTCGACGGCCAGGAAAACACCTGGTCGAACATCTACGGTCAGAAATTCTTCGAGGTTCAGGACGGCACCACCGAGACCAATCACGGTGTGCTCGACTACCTCGTCGTGACTTCGGTCGACTGGCTCGACAGCCTTGACCCGGCGGTGCGCGATCAGCTGCTGACCATCCTGAACGAAGTGACCGTCGAGCGGAACGCTGCCGTGGGCGAAGTCGACGCCGAAGCGCGCCAGGCGATCCTGGACGCAGGCGCCGAGATCCGGGAACTGACCCCGGAACAGCGCCAGCACTGGGTCGACGCGATGAAGCCGGTCTGGGAAGAGTTCGAAGGCGACGTGGGTGCGGACAACATCGCCGCAGCCCAGAACATCAACGCCTCGATGTAAGAGCGGCGCGCCGGCATCTCGTCGGCGCCCGCCAACTGGCCCGTCCTTGTGGCGGGCCATTTTCGCAATCTGCATAGCGGGGGAATGACGATGTCCGGACATTCGTCCTACCGGCCCGGATCCGCCTTCGGACGGGCCATCCATTCGATCGAAGAGACGCTGATCGCTTTCATCCTCGGGATGATGACGCTGATCACCTTCGTGAACGTCGTGCTGCGGTACTTGTTCAACGATGCCCTGATCTGGGGGCTCGAGGTCGTACTGATCCTGTTCGCCTGGCTGGTGCTGCTCGGGATCTCCTATGGGTTCAAGATGACCGCCCATCTTGGGGTCGACGCGGTGATCAACCTGTTCGACAAGCCCGGCAAGCGTAACCTCGCCCTCATCTCGGCCTTCTGCTGCATCGCCTACGCCTTGCTGCTGCTGAAAGGCGCGTGGGACTACTGGGCCCCCTTCGCCGCGTTGCAACCGACCGAGGGTCGCTGGTTCCCGATGGGCTTTGCCACCGGCGTGCGCGACCGGGCCTTCTACGTCACCGACCAGGTGCCGATGCTTGGCATCTTCCGCTGGCTGGAGGACGCCATCAACTACGGCGATTCCTACGACAAGCTGCCCCGCGTGGTGCCCTATTTCATCCTGCCGTTCTCGGCCGCGCTGATCCTGCTTCGGGTGCTGCAGGCCAGCTGGGCGGTCGTGACCGGGCGCAAGGACAGCCTGATCGTGAGCCACGAGGCCGAAGACGCGGTGGCCGACGCCGCCCAGAACCGGGAGTAATCCGCATGGACGTCGTACTTCTTTTCGTGATGGTGGTCGCGCTGCTGCTGATTGGCGTGCCCATCGCGGTCTCTCTCGGGCTCAGTTCGATCATCTTCCTGCTGATGTTCTCCGAGACCTCGCTGGCCTCGATCGCGCAGTCTCTCTACCAGGCGATGGCCGGGCACTACACGCTGCTGGCTATTCCCTTCTTCATCCTGGCGTCCTCGTTCATGTCGACGGGCGGTGTGGCCAAGCGGATCATCCGCTTTTCCATCGCCTGCGTGGGTCACCTGCGCGGCGGGCTTGCCATCGCGGGCGTGTTTGCCTGCATGATCTTCGCGGCGCTCTCCGGGTCTTCCCCGGCCACCGTGGTTGCCATCGGGACCATTGTGATCGCGGCGATGAAACAGGCCGGATACTCCAAGGAATTCGCCGCCGGGGTGATCTGTAACGCGGGTACGCTGGGCATCCTCATCCCGCCCTCGATCGTGATGGTCGTTTACGCCTCGGCCACCGATGTCTCCGTGGGCCGCATGTTCCTTGCCGGGGTGATCCCGGGGATCATGGCGGGCGTGATGCTGATGATCACCATCTACATCATGGCCGTGGTCCGCGACATGCCCAAGGGCGAGTGGCTCGGCTGGGGAGAGGTCTGGGACAGCTTCCGGGACGCATTCTGGGGCCTCATGCTGATCGCCATCATCATGGTCGGCATCTACGGGATCCCCGGCGTCACCCCGGCGCTGTTCACCCCGACCGAGGCAGCGGCGGTGGCCTCGGTCTACGCGGCTCTGGTTGCGCTCTTCGTCTACCGAGACATGGGGCCGCTGAAGGCGCGCGAGAACCGCAGCCTGTCTGCTGCAGCCGTCACCGGTGAGGTGCCACGCCCGCTGACCCTGCTGGACAAGCCCTGGGCCATCGTGACCGCGTTCTTCCATCGCGACACCCGCGACACGCTGCTGGAGGCCGGGCGCCTGACCATCATGCTGATGTTCATCATCGCCAACGCGCTGATCCTCAAGCATGTTCTGACCGACGAGCAGATCCCGCAGCAGATCGCCAGCGCGATGCTGTCGGCGGGCTTCGGGCCGGTGATGTTCCTGGTGGCGGTGAACGTGATCCTGCTGATCGGCGGGCAGTTCATGGAGCCCTCGGGCCTTATCGTGATCGTCGCGCCGCTGGTGTTCCCGATTGCCATAGAACTGGGGATCGACCCGATCCACCTGGGGATCATCATGGTGGTGAACATGGAGATCGGGATGATCACGCCGCCGGTGGGGCTCAACCTCTTCGTCACCTCCGGCGTTGCCGGGATGCCGATGATGGGCGTGGTCCGCGCCGCGCTGCCGTTCCTTGGCGTGCTCTTCATCTTCCTGATCCTGGTGACCTACGTCCCCTTCATCTCGACCTATCTGCCGACCTTGCTGATGGGACCGGAGATCATCACAAGGTAAACGACAAAGGCCCCGGGGATCCCCGGGGCCTTTCTTCTTCTGCCGGATCAGATCCGTGTCAGGCCGGAACCATCTTTTTCTTCTTGATCTCCTGTGCCGCCATCAGCCCCATCGCCTTGGCGCGGGCGGGAGAGACCAGCTTGTCGCGCAGCATCTGTTCGAAGGCGGCGGGTGACATCGGGCCGGAGACCTTGTCGTAGATCTCTGAAATCACCTGATCGAGGTTCTTGGAAATCTGGTCGTTGATGATCTTCTCGACCAGCGCTTCGGCCCGGTCGTTGATGTCGCCGATATGGATGGTCTTACCCTTGGCCTGCTTCGACAGCTCGTTCAGCACCACGTCCCAGATCTTCTGCTTGTCCTTGCTGTCGAGCTTGCTGCTCGCCTTCTTGGCAAAGTCGCCAATGATCTTGCCGAAGGGACCCATTGCGGCGCCCTTCATGAAGTTGACGGCAAGGTTGTCGAGGAACTTGTCGATGGTCATGGTCTTGTCGCCCTTGGCGGCGGCGGCCACGTCCTTGACCGCGTCCTCGAGCGTCTTCTTGAAGCCCTCGGTGATCAGGTAGGCGGTGGCCTTCTTCAGTGAGGTGCTGGAGAGCAGCTTGAATCCGGTCTCCTTGGCAAGCTTGGGCAGGACCCGGGCCGAGAGAGCCTCGACGATGTTCTTGCCGCCCGCGCCGCCCTTGTTGAAGAAGCCGACGATGGCACCGACGCCGCCGTCGATGATGGTGTTCTTGATCGCGCCGCCGACTGAGAAGTTCTTGTCTCCGGCCGACCAGTTGCCCAGTTCGCCAGCCGCCGACTGCGTCGCCGATACCGCCGCACCGCCGATCATCGCCGAGGCGACCACGCCGGTGCCCAGCGCGGCGCCTGCGACCGGGGCAGCGAAGACGCCGACAAAGGTGAAAGCGCCGGTCTTGGTGAAGGTCAGGCCCGTCACCCAGTTGCCACCGCCGTCGATCATGTTCTCGCGGTAGCGGCGCATTTCGACAGCGGCGTCGTTGGCCAGCTTCTCGGCGTTCGGGTAGAGCTTGTGGAACTTGGAGAGGTCACCAGAACTCAGCGCGGATTCACACTGCTTGTAGGCGGCCTGCGCCTTGGTGATCATGCCCTTCGGAGGCAGGTCGATGCCACGGGTGGTTTCGATACAGAAGGCGACGAACCACTGGTCCTTGTTCTGTTTGTCGAAGTGGTCCCAGTCGGACTCGGCTGCGATCAGGTTCATCCGCATCTGCATCAGCGGACCCGAGCGCAGCTTGTCCACCATCTGTTTCTTGTAGGCGGCGTATTCCTTCTTGGTCATGCCGATCCACTTGCTGCCGACCTTGAAGAAATACTCGGGCTGTTCCTTTTCGATGCTGCCGGTCTTGAGCCCGCGCGCGATCACTGCCGCGGTCTCGCTGTCGACCTCGCCGGACTTCTTCAGGCCGGCCATGCCCTGCATCTGCTTGATGGCGTCCTTGGTCTTGTCGCCGATGATCCCGTCCACTTCGAGCGGGGGGCGCGGTTTGACGATACGGTTCAACAATTCCTGCAGTTTCTTTGCCTTTGCAGGGGGCATCTGGCTGGCCATGGCCGCTCTCCGAGAAATGGTCTTTTGGACAATGCCTCACGCAACCACGTTGCGGCCGACTCGTCCGTGAAGAAGGTCACACAAATCAATTGCGCAGAGTGTTGCCCGAACGCGTGCGGCAGGTCCATCGGAGATCTGCGGTTGCCGACTTGGGCATTGAATCCGCGCGGGATTTCCTGTCACCTCCTGCGCAAAGGCGAAAGGAAGCATCATGCGGGAACTGTGGGCGCAGAGCGCGACGGAGATTGCGGCACTGGTCAGGGCCGGGCGGGTATCGGCGGAAGAGGTGACAATGGTGCACCTCGACCGGATTGCGCGGTTCAACCCCGAGCTGAATGCCATCGTGCAGGAGTTCCCCGAGGAGGCCATGGCCGAGGCGCGCGCTGTCGATGCCAAGATCGCCCGTGGCGAGGAAGCGGGGCCGCTGGCGGGCGTGCCGGTGACCATCAAGGTGAACGTCGATCAGACCGGACATGCCACCACCAATGGTCTGCGGCTGCAGAAGGACCAGATCGCCAGTCAGGACAACCCGGTTGTCGCGAACCTGCGCAAGGCGGGGGCAGTGATCGTCGGGCGGACCAATACCCCCGCGTTTTCGATGCGCTGGTTCACCAACAACAGCCTGCACGGCCAGACGCTGAACCCTAGGAACCGGGCACTGACGCCCGGCGGCTCGTCTGGCGGGGCAGGGGCTGCCGTGGCGGCGGGTCTCTGCGCTATTGCGCATGGTACCGATATCGCGGGTTCGGTGCGCTACCCGGCCTACGCCTGCGGCGTTCAGGGCCTTCGTCCGACGCTGGGGCGTATTCCGGCCTGGAACAGCTCGGCCCCCGACCGACTGATCGGGGCGCAGATCATGGCCGTCTCGGGGCCGCTGGCGCGCAGCATCGCGGATGTGCGGCTGGGGCTGGAGGCGATGTCGGCCGGTGATTACCGCGACCCCTGGTGGTCCCCGGTTCCGCTCGACATGGGCGCCTTCCCGCGCCGCGCGGCGGTTTGCGTTGCGCCCGAGGGCATGGTGGTGGAGGACAGCGTCGCGCAGGCGGTGCTGCAAGCCGCCGAGGCGCTGCGCGCGGCAGGCTGGCAGGTGGACGAGGTCGACACCCCGCCAGTGCGGCAGGCTGCCGACATCAACGCCAAGCTCTGGATGGCCGAGTCCCGCGCTGCCGCGGCCGTGATCGCCCGTGAGGACGACCCGGACGCCAACATCGTCTTTGCCCGCATGACGGCGGACTCGCCCGAGATGGACCTCGCCGCTCTGATGACGGCGTTGCAGGATCGTGTCGGCGTAGTCCGTGAATGGCTGGCTTTCCTTGAAACCTACCCGGTGGTGCTGTGCCCGGTCTCGGGGATGCTGCCCTTCGCCCAGCAGAGCGACGTGGCGAGCCAGGCCGAGTTCGATGCGATCATGGAGGCGCAGCTGATGCAGCGCGCGCTGCCGACGCTGGGGCTTCCCGGTCTCTCGGTCGCCACGGGTGAGGTGGACGGCGCACCGGTGGGCGTACAACTGATCGGCTCCAAGTTCCGCGAGGACGTGCTCCTCGCCGCTGGTGAGGTGATCGAGGCCGCCTGTGGCGTTCCGGTCGTGGCCGGACTCTGACAACTGCGACAAGGAGGAAGTTCGCGATGCCCCAGACCATAACCAAGCACGTCAAGCAGATGGTGGCGGAGGCCAACGAGGTCGTGACCCGTGTCTCGGTCGATGAAGTCCGCGCCATGCTGGACTCCGACGACTACGTGATCGTCGATATCCGCGATCCCCGCGAGTTGAAGCGCGAGGGAAAGATCCCCGGCGCCTTCTCCTGTCCGCGCGGGATGCTGGAGTTCTGGATCGACTCCGAGAGCCCCTATCACAAGGACGTCTTCAATCAGGACAAGACCTACGTGTTCTACTGCGCCAGCGCGTGGCGGTCGGCGCTCAGCACCCGCATGGCGCAGGAGATGGGTCTTTCGCCTGTCGCGCACCTCGACGGTGGATTCAGCGCGTGGAAAGCTGCCGGGGCGCCGATCGAGGAAGTCGGCTAAACGCCTGCTTCAAGGGTCGGCACCCGCCGGCCCACGAATCTCGGTTTGGTGGCTGCTATCGGACCTTCGGGGTTGAATGGCCTTCGGTGTATTCAACCTGGAAACAATGTGGAGACCCATCATTCATTGGCTCCGAGAATGCCGCCATTTAGCCCCTGAGAAAAGTTAAGCTCGCCTTATACACGCTACAAGTGTCATGACTTTTTCCGGTTCTGCTGTAGACTGAATGTACAAGTAAGTTTGGGTGAGGGTTATGGGTGTGACGGAACGGCCTGGCCGGAGAGGGGGCTCTCCGGCGGGCGATGCGAAAGCTTATCTCGACAAGTCTCTGAGCTGGGAAGAACGCTTGGAACTGGCGCGTCAGACACGCGCCGAAGCCCTGAGGAAGGGAGGCGAAAGAGCGCCCCTTCCGGCACTGAAACCCTGGGAAACCGACGCGCCTGAAAGCGAGGCTGCCGATCCGGCGGACCTTGTCGAGGGGGGCACCGCAGAGGCGGAAGCGCACTGCCGCTCCGATGACCGGCCAGCGACCGCGCGGCGGATCCCACCGAGGATCAAGGGCGACGGACGTGCTGCGGGACCGGGCGACAAGCCGGAAGCCGTTGCTGCACCGGGCAGCCGCAGCGGACACTTCGCTGAACTGTCCGATCCCGAGGGCTCCGGCACCTCGGAACGCGAGGTTCGCGACATGGTGGCCGATCGCCAGTATCGGCTGGCCGCGACGCGGTTCCGCTCTGCTCCGGACACACATGGTCATCCGAACTGGCGCATCAAGATCGCGGCGGCCATGCTGCTGTGCCTCGTGGCGGGTGGTTCCATCGGCTTCTGGGTGGCGTCTCTGGTGTTACATCCATCAGCGGCTTCGGAGGCGCCCGCGGCGCCGGGCGTGGAAAAGCCGGCAAGCAACTTGCCGGCAGCCTTGCAGCGGTTTCGGTTCAAGCGCACCGCGGAATTGGATGAACCGGAGAGTGGTGAAGGCCGGGCCTTCTGACGTTTCCGGTGACGTCACCCGCCTGACACATGAAGAGCTGGTCAGGTGATCGAAGTAAGCGATACCGGTGGCCCGCGCCGGTAAACGCAAGTGCGCTCCAGCGCGGTTCACCAGCACAGGAACCCGAAGGGGGGATCTCCACAGGCGAACTGACACTGGAGCGCTGGGTTGTCCGTACACCGTGAGTGACAGCGGACAACCCAACCCTTGTACGGACCTTACGCTTGCGCGAGGATGTCCGCACAATACCAGTCGTCTACCTCAGGCAGCGGCGGGCAGTAGATGTCGTTCTCGACATCCCAGGACGCGATGGCGGTATAGCCGCCCGAGTCCAGACCGTTTGCCGTACCGTTGATCCCGACACCACCGGAGATATCCGAGTCCTGGCCGATCGAGGTGAAGCTCGTCGCCGGGATGTCGAAGTCCACCACGTCCTGCCAGTTCACGTCCTGAAGGATCAGGGTGTGACCGCCAACCGAGATGGTGGTGTCCGCAGCCGAAGTACCAACGCCCGCGTCGCCTTCGGTGACGGTGGTCGCCGCTTCGAGAAGCTCGAAGATCTTGGTGCGGATCTGGGCCACAGTGCTGCCCAGCGTGCCTTCGGCGGTTTCGTCCACGGTGACGCGGAACCCGATGACATCCTGATCTTCGTTGAAGTCGAAGTCGCGGATGATGTCGGTCCCGTCGCTCGACGAGAAGCTGTAGCCTTCGCCGTCGTAGGACAGGGTCAGGTCGGAGAAGAACACATCCTTGCCGTCGCCGCCGGTGAGATCGTCATCACCTTCGCCGCCGAGGATGTAGTCGTCGCCCTTGCCACCGTCGATGGTGTCGTCGCCGACGCCGCCGCCAAGGAAGTCGTCGCCCTTGTCGCCGAACATGGTGTCGTCGCCGTCTTCACCGAACAGGATGTCGTTGTCGTCGCCACCCCGCATGTAGTCGTCATCTTCTCCGCCGAAGAGCACGTCGTCGCCCTTCTCGCCGAACATGGTGTCGTTGCCCAGCTGACCGAACATGATGTCGTTGCCCGAGCCACCGAACATCAGATCGCCCGCATCGGCCATCGGTTCCTCGGACTCGTCCGGACCGTCGAGGCAGTCGTAAGGACGCTCCAGCTCCGGCTGCGGGCTGTAGTCCTCGCAGAAGAAGTTCTGGTTAAGGTCGAGATGATCCAGGCCGTCGCCACCGAACATGATGTCGTCGTCGGCGCCGCCGTACATCCGGTCGCTGCCGCCGTTGCCTTGCAGGACGTCTTCACCGTCGCCGCCGAAGATGCGGTCGAGCTGGTTGTTGCCCTCGATCCAGTCGTCGCCGTTGTCGCCGAACAGGCGGTCGCGGCCATCGTTGCCGTGGATGGTGTCGTCACCTTCGCCACCTTTGGCAACGTCGTTCCCGGTGCCGCCGTAGATGGTGTCGTCGCCATCGTTGCCGCAGAGCTTGTCGTTGCCCTGGTCACCGACGAGGAAGTCGTCACCGGCGTTACCCTTGACGAGGTCGTCGCCTTCGCCGCCCGACACGAAGTCGTCGCCGCGCTGGCCATACAGACGGTCTTCTGCACCTTCACCGAAGATCCAGTCGTCGCCGCTGCCACCGTGGATCAGGTCGCAGTCTTCGTCGTCGCTGTCGCCTTCACCCTCAAGGGCTTCGGGGCAGTCGCCGGCGTGCTCGGGCATGGAACCATACTCGATCGGGGCGCAGGTCCAGTCGGCTTCGCAGTCGTAATCGGGGATGCCCTCGATGTTGCCGCTGTCGCCGAAGATGATGTCGTGGCCCGCGGCACCATCGAGGATGTCGGACTCGCCGCCACCGCGCATGATGTCGTGACCGGCGTCACCATTCATGGTGTCCTTGCCTTCGCCGCCGCTCATCTGGTCGTTGCCACGGCCGCCGAACATCAGGTCGCGGCCATTGCCACCGAACATGTAGTCGTTGCCGCCCTGGCCATCCATCTCGTCGTTGCCGTCCTCACCGTACATGCAGTCGTCGCCATGCTTGGTGGTGTCGGTGCCGTAGTTGAGGTTGGGACCATTGCCGATCCGGACGTCGCCGAACATCTTGTCGTCGTCTTCGCCGCCGAGCATCAGGTCGTCGCCGAGGCCGCCGGCCATCTTGTCTTCGCCTTTTTCGCCGTCCATGCGGTCGTTGCCGGAGCCGCCGTACATGAGGTCATGGCCTTCGCCACCCCACATGCAGTCGTCGCCGCCTTCGCCGTCCATGCAGTCGTTGCCGGCTTCACCGTCCATCCAGTCGTTGCCGTCAAAGATGGAATCGACGTCGATGGTGGCATTGTCGCCCGACATGACATCATCGCCGAGGCCGCCCCACATGACGTCGTTCTGGTAGCCGCCGATCATGTCGTCGTCGCCGTACTCGCCCCAGAGGCAGTCGTCGCCGGTTTCGCCGTTCAGGTAGTCGTTGTCGAAGAGCGGGAAGCCGAGATAGTCGAAGTCGCCGTCATAGCCGTAGAGCTTGTCGTCGTGCCCGCCGCCGAGGAGGTAGTCGTTGCCGCCGAGCCCCCAAAGGGTATCGGCACCTTCCTCGCCGTCCATGTAGTTGAAATTCTCGTTGCCGAAAATGCTGTCGTTGCCTTCGCCCGCCTCGACGTGATCGGAATCGAAATCGGAGGTCAGCGTGCCGATGTTGTCATCGTCACCAAGCTGAAGAACGGTCGGATGGATATACGGGGGCGGCTGGTTCGGGTCGCATTCGCCCCAGGTGTCATATGCCACTTTTGCTTTAGACATGATTTTTCTCCAATGTTGGTGCAGCGGCCTGTCCCATGGGCGGACACTGCGGTCCTCTGTTGTCGGAAACCCGACTAATGAAACGAGCACTCATGACGCTCATGCCCAAAGCCTAAGTCGCGCCCCCTGTCGTCACTGCCCCCATTCAGGGACGGTCGTTGTTTTTTCGGGTGATTTCGTCGTTTTTCACCGCCGCCACGCGACATGGCTCAAGACAGCAAAAAACCGGGTGCCGCCGCGAGGGGATCGGCACCCGGTCACTGCTTGGGGAGCAGGAGTTAGTCGCTCTCGCGCAGGGCGGAGTTCATGCCCGCGAAGATCGGGCCGAGGATATAGTTCGCGAAGGTCTGTTCGCCCGTAGTGATCATGACCTGCGCGGGCATGCCCGGCGCGACCTGCACATTCTTGAGCTCCGCCAGTTCGGCCTCGTCCAGCCGGACATGCACCTTGAAGAACGGCTGTCCGGTCTGGGGATCTACGAAGCTGTCGGGAGAGACATGGGTCACGATGCCCTCGACCGGCGGCGTGGTGCGGAAGTTGTAGGCCGTCAGCCGGACCCGCGCGTGATTGCCTTCGGCGACCTGATCCACGTCCTCGGGCCGAACCTGGCCCTCGATGATGTAGACGGCACCGTCGGGAACAAGCTTGAGAATGTCCTCGGCATCCTGAATGACCTCGCCGGGCGCGGTGAACCGCAGGTCCAGCACCTTGCCCGCGACGGGCGCGCGGATCAGGTGGCGCTGCTTCACATCGGTATTGGCCAGCAGACGCTGGCGGGTGTCAAACAGAAGCGCCTGATTTTCCTGGTATTCCCCGGCCAGACGCTGGGCCCGGTCGCGGCGCAGCTGCAGCATCTGTTCGCGGGTCTCGGAGATGCGGCTGGCCAGCCCCTGCAACTGGGAACTCGTGTAGCTGATGTCACCGAGCAGGGCGACCTCGTTGTCCCGCCGCCCGTGCAGGCGGTTCTTGGTGATCAGGCCCTGGTCGAACAGTTTCTGGAGGCCCGGCAGTTCGTCTTGCACCAGTGCGAGGCGGTTGTTCAGCGCGTTCTGCTGCGAGGTCAGACCTTCCGATTGCTGGGTCAGCTGGTGAATCCGCTCTTCGAGGATCTGCCATTGGCCTTCCCACATGGCGTTGTTGGATCTCAGCAGCGTCTCCTGCGCCGACAGGATCGGCCCGAGGCTGGGATCGTCCGCCATCAGCCCGGCGAGCTCGGGGCTCGGTGTGATGGCATCGGCCCGGTTCACCTCGGCAGCCACGCGGGCCTCGCGGGCGAGGGCGGTGGCGAGCTGGTTCACGAGGATGCGATCCTGCGCCGAGGACATGGTATCGGCGAGTTCGATCAGCACCTGACCGGATTCCACGTGCTCGCCTTCAACCACCTTGACCTCGCGGATCAAGCCGCCTTCGAGGTGCTGGACGACGGGCAGGCTGCCTTGCACGCGGAAACTGCCTGCGGCGACCACGGCGCTCTGGATCGGGGCGATGGCGGCCCAAGTTCCCAGCGCGCCCCAGAACACGGCAGCGGCCAGCAGCAGGACAAGAACGGTGGGCCCGACGCGGGTCGGGGGGCGCTCGACCGCCGGGGCCGATTGCGGCAGCCGGTCGGGCAGGAGAAGGGCATCGGCGCGGGATGTGGCTATGGTTCCGGTCATGCTTCTGCTCCTGCTGCGCGTTCCGTCTTGGCCGCACGCACGCGGCTCTTGAACGGCAAGGTCAGCACCTTGCCCTCGTCATCCGAGCTGACCTGGCCCGCCATCGGCGTTGCCTGGTCTTCGCCGAAGACGGCCTTGGCACGGCCGAAGCGGATCAGCCGGCCGCTTTCCATCAGGCCGACATGGCTGACCGCGTTCAGAACGCTGGTGCGGTGCGAAACCACGACAACCACCGCCCCGACGCGGGTTGCCTCGCGGATGGCGTTGGCCAGAGCTTCTTCGCCTGCGGGATCGAGGTTGGCGTTGGGTTCGTCCAGCACGATCAGGCAGGGCTCGCCGAAAAAGGCGCGGGCAAGTCCGATGCGCTGGCGTTGCCCGGCGGACAGGAAGTTGCCGTTGGGACCCACTGGTGCGTTGTAGCCACCGGGGATGGACAGGATCAGGTCGTGAACCCCAGCACGGCGCGCGGCGCGCACGATGTCCGAAGGCCGCGCCTCGGCGTCCATCATGGCGATGTTCTCGGCGATGGAGCCGTCGAACAGATCCACCCGCTGCGGCAGGAAGCCGATGCGCCGTCCGATCTGTTCGGTCGGCCAGTCGGTCAGGGCGGCGTCGTCGATGCGGATGTATCCGCGCGACAACGGTTGCAGACCCACCAGCGCCCGCGCCAGCGTCGTCTTGCCGGCGCCGGATGGGCCGAACAGCCCGAGAGAGTCGCCGGGATTAAGGTTGAAACTTGCACCAAAAACCAGCGGATCCTGCCGTCCGGGCGTGATCACCGTGGCATCCTGCACCGAGATATGGCCTTCGGGCTCGGGCAGTTCCATCAGGCTGCGGTCTTCCTCGTAACTGGCGAGGATCGCGTTCAGGTTCTGCACCGCCACGCGCGCCTGCAACAGGCCGCGCCACCCGGCGATGGATTGCTCCACCGGGGCTGCAGCGCGACCCAGCAGGATGGAGGCGGCGATCATCATGCCCGGCGCCATCATCCCCTCAAGGACCAGGAGCACACCGACCGCCATGACCGCGATCTGCAGCATCATGCGCACCATCTTGGCGAGGGATGTCATGTTTGCGACCCGGTCATGGGCACGGGTGCCCGTCTGGATGGCGGCATGGGACTGGGCCTGCCAGCGGTTCACGAGGGCAGGGGTCTTGCCCATTGAGCGGACGATATCCGCATTGCGCAGGACCTCATCGGCGGTGCGGTTGGATTTGCGCACCGCATTTGAGGCCGCGCGTGCGGGGTCGCGCCCGGAGAGTTCGCTGATCACCCCCAGCAGGAACAGGATCGCGATCCCCACGATGGCGACCGCCCCGAGAAGAGGATGAAACAGGAAGATCAGCCCGACGAAAAGGATCGACCAGGGAGCATCCAGCAGGGCCGTGAAGACTGGCGAAATGACGAAGGCGCGGACCTCGTGGAGGTCACGGACGGCCTGCGTGTCGGTCCCGCCATCCTTGCCATCGACCACCGAGCGCAGGACGATGGGGCCGAGGTCGGCTTCGAGCCGGTTGCCGAGGCGCGAGACAAGCCGCTGCCGAAGGGCGTCGAAGATCATGAAGAAGAACAGCGCGATGCCTGCGGCGATGGTGAGCGCAATGAGAGTGGAAATGCTGCCCGAGGACATGACCCGGGTGAAAAGCTGCATCATGTAGAGCGGTGCCGTCAGAACCAGCAGGTTCAGGCACAGGCTGGCGAAGAAGATGGCCATGATGGCCCCTCGCTGACCGTCGAAAACGCGACGTCGTGTCATCGGATACCCCTTTCGAAGGAGCCCCGCCCGACCGGCCTGAAACCGGCCGGGACAGAACCAGATGAATTAATTTTTTGAAAAGTCTTGATAAAATGCGGTTACCTGCCCCCAGGATTTCTCGGCGGCAGATGTCAGTGGCCCATGCCACAGGCTCCCGGCCAACAGGCCGATGACCCCGCAGATCAGGGCGGTGACCAGAGTGCCCCGCCGTCGTCGCGGCGGCTGAGGCAGGGAGGCGCGCAACACGTCCCCCAACGCTGGTGCCAGTTCGATGCGCAGCGCACCCTCGAGGCTGTCGAGCGTCGTCTCGATCCTGCCGAGCCGGACTTCCACGGCCTCGATGCGGGGCGTCGGGTCGTCGCGCCCGTCGAGCAGTTCGTTGAGCTCGGACGGGAGCTTGCCGAACTTCTCGCCGATGCGCTTGTGCAGTTCGACGATGTCGCCCTGCCGCGCGAACCCGCCGAGACCGGAACCGAGGATCTTCTTGAGCGCCTCGATCTCGACCTCGCTGAACGGCACCCGCGGTTTGGCCGCGGTTGTCGCCTTTTGCGGATTTGGATCCGTACCTGCCGCGATGTTCATAGCGAACGCTCCATCGTGGCTTGCCAGGTGAGCATCTGTGCCATTTCCGAACGACAGGTTACGTTCATTTTGGACAGCACCCGCTTGGCGTAGGTGTTGAAGGTCTCGACGGTCAGACCGGCGATCTCGGCGGCCTGCTTGTTCGAATGACCCTCACGGATCAGGGCGGCGACCCGGGCTTCCGCTGGGGTCAGGCCCATTTTCAGTGCGATGCCCTCGATCCGTTTCTGATCAGGTGGCATCGGCACCATGACCAGGAACAGGTTCTGGCCGGTTCGACCGTCGGGATAGACCGAGAGGGACATGGGCACGTGGGCGTCGCGGCTGAGACCACGCAGGATGAGGATGAACTCCTCGTTGCGCTTGCCCCGGTTGGTGAGCAGATCCGCGACGGCCGCGCGCAGGGCGCGTGTCTCGCGGTCTGACCCAAGCGTCAGCGCACCGGAACGCGCCGACAGAAGCCGGGCCTCGCCCAGCATGTCACGGCCTGCGGCGTTGAACTTCAACAACCGGAGTTCCTCGTCGATGACGAGGATGGCCGCGTTGACCTTCTGGCTGACCATCCACAGCATAGCGTCGTCCGAGAGATCGGCCGCCGTATCCGGCAGATGGGCAATGCAGGCCTTGCGCAGGCCCTGCCAGGTTCGTTCCACCAGCGCCTGGACAGTCTCGGGCCGGTTTTCTGTGTAGACGACCAGACGATCCTGGACGCCATTGTCGAAGACGCAGAGCAGACTGAGCCAGCGCCCCGTTCGACGCGCGGCGAGGTCGGCGCCGCAGAGATCGACAAAGGCCAGCACATCGGCCGGGCCAAGGTCGTACATGGTAACCGAAGTCAGCTTGCCAGCTGGTCCAACGGACACTGGACCCCCGGGACGGAGACCGGAATCTGCCGAAGCGATCCAGAGAGCAGCGCCTTGCTGGTCAAGGCATGCGACCGAAAAGGCCGCGACGGAACCTAAAATGTCTTTCAGTATGGCGCAGTGCAATGCGCCCCCCGCACCAATTGCGGGCTTGTCAACGAAACTCATGGTACCCCCCCCAAGGTTCACCAAGATTAAAATTGTTAAATTGAGAAATATGCCTCCTCTGCATCAAAGATAGCGAGGCGATCTTACGTCATGGATGCGCGACGTGAAAAGCGGCGGAAAGGCTTAGCCGGTTTTGGTTGCTTCTCATTAAAACCGTTGATTTTTAACCATTTAGACTGGGCAAAGGTAGCAATTTCGAGCCTGCCAACAGGCCATAGGCTAACCCGGTTTTGCTGCTCCGCGTGGTAGGAAGCAGGTCGGGAGGTTTAGTCATCCGGGGGTAGGGAGCGGGTGTACTACGCCCTTCGTACTAACCTGAATTCCTGAGTTTTCATCGTGACTGATTCCCTGCAATGTGCCCGCGGAAGACACGGATTCGCGTGATCGTCCGCCACATTCCGGTGGTTCCGATCCCCCGAATCGATCTTTCCCCAGGCGCTCCGAGGGAAATTTCAATCCTCAAGCGATACAACCTTGGGTTTAGGTTCTGTGAAGTATAGGTTTTGAGACTTAAGATTGATCCCTTTTTTCAATGGCTTCATGGGTGAGTGAATTTTTTAGCCGTTCTGCATAAATTTTAGGTATAGTGGGACGCAGGTAAGTTGGGGGGCTATACCGTTGGTAGATCTCCTTAAAGTTTTGTTTTCATTTTCAAACTCTCGTTAGAGATGTCTATTATTGTTATATCCAAAAAGCACCTTTTCGGTGACTTGCTGGCGTCGTATTGCCGATCCGAAGGATTTGAAATCGGTGGCGTGTTCAACGACTTGTCTCAGGTGAGAGAAGTCGCTGATGAAGACTTGATCCTGTATCACGTGGACGCGTCGATGAACGCCTCACGTCATGCCCAGGTCAGCGCTTTCCGGCATCACAATCCGTCATGCAAGATCGTTGCAATCGTCTCCGACCAGCTCCGGGATGGAGTGCTCGAAACGTTCGAGGGCGAGTTCGAAGCAGTATTGCCGAACGAGACCTCGACCAGGGCTCTTGCGGGCTTCCTTACGGTTGTGCTCGAGGGCTACAAGATCACGGGTCCTTGGGCGCCGAGGGGCGCCCGGCATCAGAACAGCGGCGGGCTACGGCCTCCATCCGGAGGCGAGCACAGGCGCATCGTCATGCACGAAGCTCCGGACGAAGAGGCCAGTGCAAGCAACCATGTCGACCGACCGCGCGCAGATCACGAGTACGACAATCACGGCGGCAATCACGGCAGTGACCGCGGACACGACATCGGCGCGCCGGTGAAGAACCTGTCGCTGCGGGAGCTGGAGGTTGTCGAGCTGCTGATGAAGGGCGCGTCGAACAAGGAAATCGCCAAGCGGCTCAACATCGTCGAGAACACGGTGAAGGTGCACCTGCGCGCCTGTTACGGCAAGATCGGGGTCAAGAACCGGACCCAGGCCGCGCTCTGGGCGGCGCGCAACATCGGGGGCTGATCTCCCTGCGGGAGCGCCCCCGACGGTGCAGGATCACGAACCTGCCGCGACCTTTTCCAAGTAAGCCCAGATATCGCGGGCCTCTTCTTCCTTGCGCAGCTTGAAGGTCATCTTGCTGCGGGCCTTGCCGTCCTCGAGGTACTCCTTGAGGAACTCGGTCGGGTCCTGCGTGTAGACGATGAAGTGGTCGAGATCCCAGGCGAGACCCTTGTCACCTGCGGCGACCATCGCGTCGGAATAGCCGAAATCGGCGTGCTTCCCGGCAATGCGCCCCGGCAGACCGAACAGGTTCGGGCCGGTCTTGCCGCCCTTGACGATGACTTCACCGGCGTCGTTCTCGATCATGTGACAGGCGCGGCACTTGCCAAAGCCCTTCTCGCCCTTGTCAGCGTCGCCGCTGGCGTCCTGAGCCTGGGCGGGCAGGGCGAGTCCGAGTGCGGCAACGATGATGGCTGATTTCAGTTTCATGGCTGAACTCCGTTGTTCCACGCTGGCAGACCAACGCATTGCCGCCCGGAATGTCAAACGATAGAAGTGTCACATGAACGATGTGTCACAGCCCCGCGAGACCGGGCAGGACACCGGACTCGCCCCCGGGGACAGTCCGCTTGACAGGACCACCCGAAATCTGCATAAGCGCCGAGCCCGGCCGAGCCATCGTGCCGGGTTTTCTACTCATTCGCCCCGGGAGGGGCGCGCTGTTCGAGGTGGCGCAAGCTGCAAACACCCGGTCACCGGGGACCACAGAACGCGGTCACGAAAAGGAAGACGCAATGTTTGCGGTCATCAAGACCGGCGGCAAGCAGTACAAAGTTCAATCCGGCGACGTTCTCCGGGTCGAAAAACTGGCTGCTGACGCTGGCGAAAAAGTTCAATTCAACGACATTCTGATGCTGGGCGGCGACTCTACCGTCGTCGGCGCACCGCTCGTCGCGGGTGCCGGTGTCCAGGCGGAAGTGATCGAACAGGTCAAAGGCGACAAGGTCATCCACTTTGTCAAGCGCCGCCGCAAGCACAGCTCGCAGCGCACCAAGGGCCACCGTCAGAAGCTGACCCTGGTCAAGATCACCGAGATCCTGTCCTCGGGTGCAGACAAGACCGGCGTCAAGGCCGCTGTCGGCGCAGCATCGGTTCCGGCCTCTGCCGAAGCCAAGGCCGCTCCGGCCAAGAAAGCAGCCGCGCCCAAGGCGGAAGCTGCTGCCGCTGGCAACGACGACCTGACCAAGATCACCGGTGTCGGCCCCGCTGCTGCCACCAAGCTGAACGCAGCTGGCCTGACCACCTACGCCCAGATCGCGGCCTTGTCGGAAGACGACATTGCTGGTATCGACGGCGTCAAGGTGAAACCCGAGTGGGTTGAACAGGCCAAAGAGCTGGCTAAAGGCTAAGGAGAGAAAGCATGGCACACAAGAAAGCAGGCGGTTCCTCCCGTAACGGCCGCGATTCCGCGGGTCGTCGTCTTGGCGTGAAACTCTATGGCGGCGAAGCCGTCATCCCCGGCAACATCATCGTGCGTCAGCGCGGGACGAAGTTCTGGCCGGGCGAAGGCGTTGGCATGGGCAAGGATCACACCATCTTTGCAACCGCCGAAGGCGCCGTGAGCTTCCGCAAGGGCCTCAAGGGCCGCACCTTCATCTCGGTCCTGCCAGTGGCGGAGGCTGCAGAGTAAGCCGTACCCGGGAATGAGGTAAAATTCAGGGGGATCGGCGAAACCGCCGGTCCCCTTTCCCGTTTCGGTCCAGAGGTCGATACGCGAAAGAGGAGCGCGGCAGAGACCGGGACCATGTGATCCGGAGGAGGACCACGAGAATGCAGAGTGAGCAGATCGTCGCACAACAGGTGATCGAGACCGAACGCTTCGACCTTCGGCCGCTGAGGCGGTCGGACCAGGGGTTGATCGACCTCTACGCCGGCGACAAGCGGGTGGCCATGATGACGACCTCGATCGCGCATCCGCTGCCGCCCGGTTCGACCGAGGCCTTCATCGCCCGCAACACGGCCGGCAACCCGGCCGAAACGGTCTGGGCGATCGACGGAACCAAGGACGAGGGCGCCGAGCTGAAGGGCCTCATCTCGCTGAAGAAGCTCGACCGCCACCAGTCCGAGATCGGTTACTGGGTCGGGCCACCATTCTGGAACACCGGCGTGGCCTCGGAGGCGCTGCAGGCGCTGATCGCGGCCAACCCGCTGGGCGACACCTCGCTGTTCGCGAGCGTCTTCCAGGACAACCCGGCCTCGGCGCAGGTGCTGACCCACTGCGGGTTCAACTACCTCGGCGATGCCGAGAGCTATTCGGTGGCGCGCGGGGCAACCGTTCCCACCTGGACGTACAGTCGAAAACTCTGATTGAGCCGCCAGAGATCTTTGCGGTAGAGGGTGACCATGAAATTTCTTGATCTCGCAAAGGTCTATATCCGGTCCGGCGGTGGCGGCGGCGGGTGCGTCAGCTTCCGCCGCGAGAAGTTCATCGAGTACGGCGGACCCGATGGCGGCAACGGTGGCAATGGCGGTTCGGTCTGGGCCGAGGCGGTCGACGGTCTGAACACGCTGATCGACTTCCGCTATCAGCAGCATTTCTTCGCCAAGTCCGGCCAGCCCGGCATGGGCCGACTGCGCACCGGCAAGGACGGTGACGACATCGTGCTGCGGGTGCCCGTCGGGACGGAAATCCTCGACGAGGACGAGGAAACGGTGATCGCCGACCTGACCGAGGTCGGGCAGCGGATCCTGCTGGCCAAGGGCGGCAACGGCGGTTTCGGCAACGCCTACTTCAAGACCTCGACCAACCAGGCGCCGCGCCGGGCAAACCCCGGGCAGGAGGGTGTCGAGCGGACCATCTGGCTGCGGCTCAAGCTGATTGCCGATGTCGGCCTGCTGGGCCTGCCCAACGCGGGCAAGTCGACCTTCCTCGCCGCGACCTCCAATGCGCGGCCCAAGATCGCCGACTATCCCTTTACCACGCTGCATCCGAACCTCGGTGTGGTCGGCGTCGACAACGTCGAATTCGTCGTCGCCGACATTCCCGGCCTGATCGAGGGCGCGAGCGAGGGCAGGGGTCTGGGCGATCTCTTCCTTGGCCACGTGGAGCGCTGCGCGGTCCTGCTGCACCTTGTCGACGGCACCTCCGGAACGCTGATCGAGGATTACGAGACCATCATCGGCGAGCTCGAGGCCTATGGTGGCGACCTCGCCGACAAGCCCCGGATCACCGTTCTGAACAAGATCGACACGCTGGACGAGGAAGAGCGCGCGTTCCTGCGCGACGAGCTCGAAGCTGCGGTGGGCGAGCCGATCATGCTGATGTCGGGCGTCACCCGCGAGGGCGTGACCGAGGTGCTGCGCGCGCTGCGAGGCCAGATCGATGAGGACCGGCTGCGCCGCCAGCCCGACGAGGAGGACGACGCGTGGCGGCCCTGAGCGACGCGCGCCGGATCGTCGTCAAGATCGGCTCCGCACTCCTGGTCGACCGCAACGCAGGCCATCTGCGCGCCGACTGGCTCCATGCCCTGGCGCAGGACGTGGCATGGCTGCGCGGCCTCGGCGCCGATGTGATCCTCGTCTCCTCCGGCTCCATCGCCCTCGGACGCTCCGTGCTCGGCCTGTCGGGCCGGGATCTCGCCCTCGAACAGTCGCAGGCTGCGGCCGCCGTCGGCCAGATCCGCCTGGCGCGCGCCTACGAAGAGGCGTTGGCACCGCACGGCATCACCACCGGTCAGGTGCTGGTGACGCTGGAGGACAGCGCCGACCGCCGCCGCTACCTCAATTCGCGCGCGACGCTCGAAACGCTGCTTTCGCTCGGCGTGGTTCCCATCGTGAACGAGAACGACACCATTGCGACCGACGAGATCCGCTATGGCGACAACGACCGCCTCGCAGCGCAGGTTGCGGTCACCGTCGGGGCCGACAAGCTCATCCTGCTCTCGGATGTGGACGGCTTCTACACCGGCAATCCCAACGACGACCCCGAGGCGCGACGCTTCGACGTCATCGACCGGATCACCCCCGAGATCGAGGCCATGGCCGGCGATGCCGGATCGGGCCTGTCCAAGGGCGGGATGAAGACCAAGCTGATGGCGGCAAAGATGGCGATCGCCGGGGGCTGCGACATGGCGATCACCGAAGGATCACCGGACAACCCGCTGAAATTGCTCGAAAACGGCGCGAACGCCACCTGGTTCACCGCCGAGGGCGATCCGCAACACGCGCGCAAGCGCTGGATCGCGGCGATGAAGCCGCGCGGCGAGATCGTGGTGGATGCCGGGGCCGAGTCGGCGCTCGGCAACGGACGCAGCCTGCTGCCCGCCGGGGTGACCCGTGTCACCGGCACCTTCGGTCGCGGTGAACCGGTCGCCATCGTCACGCTCGCGGGGCGCAAGCTGGGGCAGGGGCTGACCCGCTACACCTCTGCCGAGGCCGGGCAGATCACCGGGCTGAAGTCCGAGGAGATCGAGCCGGTGCTTGGCTACCCGGCCCGCGCCGCGCTGATCCATCGCGACGATCTGGCCCTCTGACCCTTCTTTGGGTCATAAATATCCCCGCCGGAGGCGGACCCTCGCAACCCTCACTCAAAAGGACAGCGACATGCAGGACCTCGACAACATCCCCGCCCTCATGGCCGAGATCGGTGCCCGCGCCAAAGCGGCCGCACAGGAGCTGTCCTTCGCCCCAGCCGAGGCCAAGACCCGCGCGCTGGAGGCGGCAGCCGATGCGGTCTGGGCCCGCCGTCACGAGATTGTTGCGGCGAACGACAAGGACATGGATTTCGGCCGCGATAAGGGCCTGTCCAAGGCCATGATGGACCGCCTGATGCTGGACGAGACCCGCATCAGGGGCATCGTCGAGGGGTTGCGCGCCGTGGCGGCGCAGGCCGATCCGGTGGGCGAGGTTCTGGCCGAGTGGGATATGCCGACCGGTCTGCATATCCGTCGCGTGCGCACGCCGCTGGGGGTGATCGGAGTGATCTACGAGAGCCGCCCCAACGTGACCGCCGACGCCGGGGCGCTCTGTCTCAAGTCCGGCAACGCGGTGATCCTGCGCGGCGGGTCCGAGAGCCTGCATTCCGCGCAGGCGATCCATGCTTGCCTGGCCGAAGGCTTGCGCGCCGCCGGGCTCCCCGAGGACGCGATCCAGCTGGTGCCGACCCGCGACCGCGCTGCCGTCACCGAACTGCTGACCATGACCGATTACGTCGACGTCATCGTTCCGCGCGGGGGCAAGGGCCTTGTCGGCCTCGTCCAGCGCGAGGCGCGGGTGCCGGTCTTTGCGCATCTCGAGGGGATCGTGCACATTTTCCTCGACAAGTCCGCCGACCTGACCAAGGCGGTCGAGGTGGTCCTGAACGCCAAGACACGTCGTACCGGTATTTGTGGCGCAGCCGAGTGCCTGCTGGTCCACGAGGATGTCGCCGAGACCCTTGGTCGCGCGGTTATCGAAGCGCTGATCGCTGCCGGTGTCGAAGTCCACGCCGACACACGGCTCCAGAAGATCGAGGGCACGACCCCGGCGACGGACGACGACTGGGGCACCGAGTATCTCGACATGATCATCGCGGCCAAGGTCGTGGCTGACGTGGATGGTGCGATTGCCCATATCCGACAGTTCGGCTCCAACCACACCGATTGCATCATCGCCGAGGACCGGGCGCCCGTCGCGCGGTTCTTCGAACGGCTCGACAGCGCGATCCTGATGCACAACGCCTCGACCCAGTTCGCCGATGGCGGCGAGTTCGGCATGGGCGCCGAGATCGGGATCGCCACCGGCAAGATGCATGCGCGCGGGCCGGTTGGTGCTGCGCAGCTGACCAGCTTCAAGTACCTGGTCGAAGGCGACGGCGCGCTGCGCGACTGAGCCTTCAGAACCGGATGCAGATCGCCTCGGCCGAGGTTTCGGTTACGGCGCTGCGTCCGGCTTCGGCCAGCAGGCATTGGAACAGGGCAAAGTGCACCTGCGCCGGTTCGGTCCGGGCGAGGGAGGTCGGCTCTGCCAGCCGGTGCAGCGGGTCCGGCCCGGTGCGCGGTTTCTCGGGCAGGGCGTCGATGCGCCAGTGCAACCCCTCGCGCAGGACGGTGATGCGGCCGCCGTGGGGCATCGCGCTCTCGCAGCATTGCAGGGCGAGGAAGGCAAGGCGCACCTCCGAGCGTTCCTGCGGGGCCGAGGGCTGCCAGATGATCTCGAGCCGGGTGTTGCGCGTCAAGTCCTTCAGGATCGCCCCGACCTCGCTGCGGCCCAGCGACTGTCCGCCCGCGCGCCCATAGGCGATGCGGAAGAAGCGGAGCCGGGCGTTGGCGTTGCGCGCCGAGTCGGAGATCAGTTCGTGTTCGGGGCCGCTGACCGGTCCGGTCAGTTCCAGCAGCTCGAGCCCGTTCAGGATCGCGCCCACCGGGCTGATCAGGTCATGGCAGATGCGGGAGCCTATCAACAGGGCGAGTTCGGCGTTAGAGTCAGCCATATGTCCTCCAGGCAGGGAGCCGGTCCATGTCAGACCTGAACGCCATACTTGCACCCGGAATGCTGGTGCGCCACCCGGATTGTCCGGACTGGGGGCTGGGGCAGGTGCAGTCCAACATCGGTGGCAAGATCACGGTCAACTTTCGCGAGCACGGCAAGGTGGTTATCGACGGCGCCCGGATCGAGCTGGTTCCGGTTTTTGATGCTGGAAACTGATTGACGATTGATTAACACCACTTGCGCCCTGCCGGGGTGCGGCCTCGCGGCGTGTTGCAATCGCGACGGGAGTCGCGCTATCTGCCGCGAAATCCAACGAGACCGGAACCAGAGCACGACCATGCCGGACAGCGGACCCGCCTTCTCCGTCAGGATTGCCGAGACCGAGGCCGAGCTGCGCGCGGCGCAGGCGCTGCGCTATGACGTCTTCGTGCTTGAACTGGGCGGTGGTGGCGCGGAGGTCGACCACGAGGCCGGGCTGGAGCGCGACGCCTTCGATCCCTTTGTCGACCACATGCTGCTTGAGGATACCGCGACCGGTAAGGTCGTGGGGGTCTATCGCCTGCTGCGCGAGAGCCAGGCCGAGGCCGCCGGGCGGTTCTATTCCGAGAGCGAATACGACCTGACGCTGCTGAAAGCCAGCGGCCGGCGTCTGCTTGAGCTCGGGCGATCCTGCCTGCACCGCGATTATCGCGGCGGCACGGCCATGTTCCATCTCTGGAACGGGCTCGCGGAATACGTGCTGGAGCACGATATCGAGATCCTGTTCGGGACAGCGTCTTTCCACGGTACCGATGTCTCGGCGCTGGCTGAGCCGCTGGCCATGCTGTATCACAACCACCTCGCGCCCCCGGACCTGCGTGTGCGGGCGCTGGAGGGGCACTACCAGCGGATGGACCTCGTCTCGGCGGACGCTCTGGACCGGCGGCGTGCGATGGTGCAGGTGCCCGCACTGATCAAGGCCTACCTGCGTCTTGGCGGCGTGATCGGTGACGGGGCCTATGTGGACCATGCATTCAACACCACTGACATCTGCCTGGTGCTGGATACCGCGGCGATGAATGCCCGTCAGCGTAAGCTCTACGCGGGCGGCGCCGGGGCATGAGCCCGACCTGGGAGAGCGAGGAGGCGCCCGAGGCGATCCAGATCGGGCTGGGGGGCTGGATGCGGGTAGTCCTACGCGGCCTGATCCTCGGCACCCTCGTATTCGGCTGTCTCGGGATCCTGCTGCTTGTCCGGCTGATCGAACGGCCATTGTTCGGGCTGAAGCGCCCTGTGACGCCCTTCATCGTGCAGTTCGTCTGCCGCAACGCGTTCCGTATCCTCGGGATCAGCTTCACGACGAGGGGAGCGCCGATGCACGAGCGGGGCGCGGTTGTTGCCAACCATGCCTCATGGCTCGACATCTTCTCCCTAAATGCGCGCAAGCGAGTTTATTTCGTGTCCAAGGCCGAAGTGGCGCGCTGGCCCGCGATCGGCTGGCTGGCCCGCGCCACCGGCACCGTGTTTATCGAACGGGACCGCAAGCACGCACGCGAGCAGACCGAATTGTTCGAACAGCGACTGCTGGCCGGGCACCGCCTGCTGTTCTTTCCCGAGGGTACCTCGACCGACGGGCAGCGGGTGCTGCCGTTCAAGACAACGCTCTTCGCGGCCTTCTTTTCCGATCACCTGCGCGACGCGATGCATATCCAGCCGGTCACGGTGATCTACCGTGCCCCCGAGGGTCAGCCCGCGCGCTTCTATGGCTGGTGGGGCGACATGGCATTCGGGCCGCATCTGCTCAAGACGCTGGCCGCCGCGCGTCAGGGCGCCGTCGAACTGGTCTACCACCCGCCATTGCGGGTGGCGGACTTCGACAGCCGCAAATCGGTCGCGGCTGCCTGTGAGGCTGCTGTACGGCAGGGGTTGAACGCTAGCCGGTAAGCTCCGCAATGGCGTGTTCGAGGCGGTCATCGCCCCAGAACAGCTCTCCGTTCGCGATGAAGCTCGGGGCACCAAAGATGCCGAGGTCCATCGCCTCGGTGACCGCGTCTTTCAGCGCTTCCTTGTTCTCGGGCTCTCCCGCCGCATCGACCAGTTCGGCAGGCAAGCCGCATTGGGTGAGCAGGGTTCGCAACAGGTCCGGGTCGGAGATCGTGCGGCCCTCGCCGAACTCGGCCCGGTAGATCGCCTTGCAGAATTCGGCGCCCTCAGGTTCCTTCAGCGCCAGGATCGCCGTGCGGGCGGCGAGAACGCCGTTCTGGGGGAACGGTTCGGGCGGCGACAGCGGTAGACCCCGCGCGGCGCAGAGACGTTCCATGTCGCGCCACATGTACTTGCCCTTGACCGGGTAGATGTTGAACGGGGAGCTGTCCCAGCCCTGCGACTTGAAGATCGGACCCAGCCAGAAGGGGCGCCATTCGATCTCGACACCGGCGGCCTCGGCCAGAGAGTCGATGCGCATCGCACTTAGATAGGAATAGGTCGAAGCAAACTCGAACCAGAATTGAAGCTTGGGTCGTGCCATGTCATCCTCCGTTGGCTGAGGCCGAGACTTGCCGGGAAAACCCAATTCGTCAAACCCCTCTTGCACATTCCCGGCAAACCGCCTATACGCGCGCCCATTCAAACCCGCAGGCGGGGTTTGGGCCCTTGGGGGAGAAATCCCCATAGGTCCGCCGGTTGGAGCATCCGCTCTCAATACCCCCGCCGAGGCGAAACCGGAAAAGGAAAACGAGCATGGCTCTTCCCGAGTTCACCATGCGCCAGCTGCTTGAAGCCGGCGTTCACTTTGGCCACCAGACCCAACGCTGGAACCCCCGTATGGCACCGTTCATCTACGGTGACCGCAACGGCATCCACATCATGGACCTGACCCAGACTGTTCCGATGCTGGACCAGGCTCTGCAGGTCATCCGTGACACCGTCGCCAAGGGCGGCCGCATTCTCTTCGTCGGCACCAAGCGTCAGGCACAGAAGCCGATCGCCGAAGCCGCAGAGAAGTCCGCACAGTACTTCATGAACCACCGCTGGCTGGGTGGCACGCTGACCAACTGGAAAACCGTTTCCCAGTCGATCCAGCGCCTGAAAACCATCGACGAGCAGATGGACACCGGTTTCGACGGCCTCACCAAGAAAGAGCGCCTCGGCATGGAACGCGACCAAGCCAAGCTGACCGCTTCGCTGGGCGGCATCCGCGAAATGGGCGGCACCCCGGACCTGCTCTTCGTCATCGACGTGAAGAAAGAGCAACTGGCGATTGCCGAAGCCAACAAGCTGGGTATCCCGGTTGTGGCCGTGGTCGACACCAACTGCTCGCCCGAGGGCGTGGACTATATCATCCCCGGCAACGATGACGCGGCACGCGCCATCGCGCTCTACTGCGACCTGGCCTCGCGCGCTGCCCTTGACGGCATGAGCGCCCAGCTGGGCGCCGCCGGTGTCGATATCGGCGCCATGGAAGAGGCGATCGAGGAAGAACTGGCTGCCGCTTCGGAAGAAGCTGGCGAAGTCGAGACCGCCGAAGGCTGATCCCAGCCTGTCACGAGACTGACATGCGGGGCAGGGTATTTCCTGCCCCGACGATCCGACGATTTGAGGAGAGCCGAGATGGCAATCACCGCTGCAATGGTTAAGGAACTGCGCGAAAGCACCGGCGCAGGCATGATGGACGCGAAGAAGGCACTGACCGAGTCCAATGGCGACATGGAAGCCGCCGTTGACTGGCTGCGCACCAAGGGCCTGGCGAAAGCCGCCAAGAAATCCGGCCGTACCGCTGCCGAGGGCCTCGTGGCCGTCGTCGTCGAAGGCGGCAAGGGTGTCGCTGTCGAAGTGAACTCGGAAACCGACTTCGTTGCCAAGAACGCCGAATTCCAGGGCATGGTCGCCAAGATCGCCGAAGCCGCGCTGAACGCATCGGACGTCGACGCGCTGAAGGCAGCTGACCTGGGCGGCAAGACCGTCGAGTCCACGCTGACCGACGCGATCGCCAAGATCGGCGAGAACATGGGCCTGCGCCGCATGGCGTCGATCGAAGGCGGCAACGTCGTGTCCTACGTACACAACGCAGCTGCGCCCGGCATGGGCAAGATCGGCGTTCTGGTCGCAATGGACGGCGGTGACGAAGCATTCGGCAAGCAGGTCGCAATGCACATCGCAGCCACCAGCCCGGCCGCTCTGAACGAAGCCGAGCTGGACCCGGCCGTCGTCGAGAAAGAAAAGTCGGTGCAGATCGACATCGCCCGTGAAAGCGGCAAGCCGGAAGCCGTCATCGAGAAGATGATCGTTGGCCGGATGCAGAAGTTCATGGCCGAAGTGACGCTGGTCAACCAGCAGTTCGTGATCAACCCCGACGTGACCGTCGGCGACGCGGCCAAGGCGCTTGGCGCGACGATCACCGGCTTCATCCGTCTCGAAGTCGGCGAAGGCATCGAGAAGAAGGAAGAGGATTTCGCAGCCGAGGTCGCCAAGACCGCAGCTGGCGCCTGAGCCTTCTCTCATCAGAATCGGATCGGGGCGGTGCCAATGGCGCCGCCCCGTTTCGTTTGTAGCTGCGTGTAACTCTGCAATGGGCCGGGACCGCAGAAACTGCGGCCCCGGGGAATCAGACCGCCCCCTTGGCTATGGGGATGGCAGCGGGACGGGCCGATGGTTCCGACCCTGGCACGGAGTATACGCACCAGGGCCGGACGGGTAAGAGGGCCCTGAAATCGCAGGGGTCATTTCCCGATGTTCCCAGGCTAAAGCCACCACTCACGGAACGCTTTGACTTTGCTACCGAATGTGCCGTCAGGAAAGTCATGTATTCCTTACCTAGCGTCCATTTGCGTTAACGTTGCGTCACAGAAACCACATCTAGTGGATTCAGGCTTCGACAACGAACATCTGGTTGTGAAGCGCGGCCTTCAAAACGGCCTGCGCAGTGGTTTCAACCGACAGGGACTCGCGCGCGAGCCGCAAATGCTTCTCGACCGTGGCCGAGGTGAGGCCCATCAGCAGGGCGATATCCTGCGTTGTCTTGCCGTCTCCGACCCACTGAAGGGCCTCGCGCTGGCGTTTGGTCAGCCCGCGGTTCGGCGGGATGTAGGGCAGCGTCAGGATCTTCAGGTGCGCGATGTTGTTCATCAGGTGAATGTCGCGCCCATGCTCTTCCCAGATCGCATCGACCTCGTCCTGGCTCATCCCGGCGCGTCCGGCGAGCGAGATGGCCCCCTTGGAGCGGGGCGAGACCGACTTGAAGCTGATGGTATAGCCCGAAGTCACCTTCATCGTCAGGTTGAACTCGACCACTTTGAGCGCCTCGGGCGTCAGCGCCCCAAGGTCAAACTGTTCGCCGATGGTGCGCCAGCTGCCGGCGCCCTCGTTTTCCAGCGCCCAGCGCAGCATTGGCGCATGGGCGTAGAGGCCCTTGGTCATGAAGCCCTCGATATACTCGGGGCTATGGTTCGAGAGGATGATGAAGTCTTCGGGATCGCCCAGCGAATGTTCGGTCCGGAAACGAGTGAACCCGTAGATCAGCCGATCAAAGCCGTACTCGGCCATCCTGTCGGTATGGGCCGACCAGAGGGATTCCAGTGACGGCGCGTTAGACAGGTAATGCAGATACTCTCGCAACTTCATTCAGGCCACGCCTTAGGATCAAACCAGGGATACATGAAATGGGGTGCGCAACGGGCACGCAGCGGCACTACTATAGCGGTGCTGGGCGCTCTCGCAACTCTGTGTGTGGGCGAATGGTGGGAATGTGCTTTTGCCGCCGCGCCCGTGGTGTGTTTCGTGGCGCGGCGGCAGGGATTATTCGCCTCGATCAGGCCGCGAAAACCGCGAGGCCTAGCCAGTCGGCGACGAGGGCAGGGGTCTCCTGTCCTTCGATCTCGATGGTCATCTGGTTGGTGCGCAGCAGCTCGGTGTCCGACCGCTTCTTGACCTCGGCCAGGACAAACCGGCCCCGGATCCGCGAACCCGCCTTGACCGGGTTCAGGAAGCGCAGCTTGTTGAACCCATAGTTGATCCCCATGGTCTGCCCCGGCGCAACGTCGAAGCAGTCATAGGCGAACTTGCTGGCGAAGGAGAGCGTCAGGAAGCCATGCGCGATGGTGCCGCCAAAGGGCGTGTCCTTGGCCGCGCGCTCGGGGTCGATATGGATCCACTGGTGGTCCAGTGTCACGTCGGCAAAAGTGTCGATGGTCTTCTGGTCCACCGTCACCCATTCGGACACGCCCACTTCGGTGCCCAGTTTCGCCTGTGCCGCCGCCAGGGCGTCGTCTATTGCAGCCATTTGTCTTTACTCCTCCAACAAATCACGGATCGGGCCCGACGCGCACCATGCGCTTGCCCTTGTTTTCTCCGGCCAGCAGGCCGATCAGCGCCTGCGGCGCGTTTTCCAGTCCCTCGACCACGTCCTCGAAGACCTTGATCTGCCCCGCCGCGACCCAGGTTTGCAGGGCACGCAGAGCGGTGGCGTCACGGTCGGCGAAGTCCATCACGATGAAGCCTTCCATGCGGAGGCGCTTCACCACCACCATGCCGGGCAGGTTGCGCGGGCCGGTGGTCGAGGTGGTATCGTACTGGCTGATGGCGCCGCAGCAGACCACGCGGCCACGCAGGTTCATGGCGAAGAGCGCGGCTTCGAGCACGGCGCCACCGACGTTGTCGAAATAGACGTCGACACCTTCGGGACAGGCGGCGCGCAGCGCCTTGCCCATGCCCGGTTCGCGGTAGTCGATACAGGCGTCAAAGCCGAGGGTCTCGGTCACCCATTTGCACTTCTCGGCGCCCCCCGCGACACCGACAACGCGGCAGCCGATGGCCTTGGCGATCTGGCCGACGATGGAGCCGACGGATCCGGCTGCCGCAGAGACGAGGACAGTTTCACCGGCAACCGGCTGGCCGACACTCATCAGGCCGTGGAAGGCTGTCTTGCCCGCAATACCATAGACCGACAGCAGGTGTTCCAGCGGGCGCACCGCGGGCAGCTTCAGCGCCTTGTGGGCGGGGCAGGTGGTATACGCGCTCCAGGTCGACTCGGCGGCGACAAGGTCGCCCTTGGCGAGGCGCGGTGAGTTGCTCTCGACCACTTCGCAGACGGCATAGGTCGGCATCGCGTCGCCCGCGTGAACGGCATCGCGATAGGTTGCGCCCTGCAGCCACGAGCGGTTGGCGGCGTCGATTGACATGAGGATGGTCCGCAGCAGCACCTCGCCCTGTCCGGGCGTGGGCATCGGCGCGGTGCGGGCCTCGAAATGGCCGGTTGTCAGTTCGCCCTTGGGGAGTTCCCTGACGATGATCTGGCGGTTTTCCATGAGGACGAGCTTCCTTTTTCAGTGAATGGCCGCGGCCGGTTGGCAATGGGCCGCGTTTGTCGTTAGGAGCGAAAGTGACAGCACCAGACCGAGGAGCCGAGCATGTCCCGCGAATACCACCAGACCGTCTATACCCCGCCGGAAGGCGCCGCCGACCTGCTGCTGATCCGGCATGGCCGGACCGAGGCCGCTCGGCCGGGCGAGAGCTTTCCCATGCTTGACGGGCACGGTGATCCGGCGCTTCATCCTGAAGGAGAAGAGCAGGCCGTGCTGGTGGGCGAGCGGCTGAAGAACGACCCGATCAGCGCAATCTACGTGACCACGCTGCGCCGGACGCACCAGACGGCTGCGCCGTTGGCGGCGCACCTCGGCCTGACGCCGAAGGTCGAGGCCGACCTGCGCGAGGTCCGGCTGGGCGACTGGGATGGTGGGGAGTACCGGATCAAGGCGGCCGAAGGCGCGCCCGAGTTCAAGCGCGCCATCGAGCGGCAGGAATGGGGCGAGATCCCCAATGCCGAGACCACGGCGCAACTGCATGCGCGGGTCCGCGCCGGTCTGCTGCGGATCGCGGCGGCGCATCCGAACGAGCGGGTGGCGGTCGTCGTGCATGGCGGCGTCGTGGGTGCCGCCATGGCACTTGCGAGCGGCGCGCAGGCGTTCCACTTCAACGGGGCCGACAATGGCTCGATCTCCCGTCTGGTGATCCGGGGCGAGACCATGTGGGTCAAGGGATTCAACGACTGCGCGCATCTGCGGTAAGGGCCGTCGTCAGTCCATCGTGACGACGACTTTGCCCATCACCTTGCGGTCCTGCATCATCTCGAGCGCCTCGGCGGCTTTCTCCAGCGGGAAGGCCGCCGAAATACGCGGCTTGATCTGGCCCTTGGCGTACATGTCGAAGAGTTCGGCCACGTTCTCGGCGTGCCCCTTGGGATCGCGCCGGGTCGAGTCGCCCCAGAAGACGCCGACGATCTGGCAGCCCTTCAGCAGCGCGAGGTTCAGCGGCAGCTTGGGGATCCCTGCCGGGAAGCCGACCACGAGGAACCGGCCTTCCCATGCGAGGGCGCGCACCGCGGGCTCGGCATAGTTGCCGCCGACCGCGTCATAGACGACGTTCACGCCATCCTTGCCCACGATCTCTTTGATCTGGTTCGAGAATTCCTTCTGCCCGTCCTTGTCGAGCTCGCGCGCGTAGACGATCGTCTCGTCGGCGCCGAGTTCCTTGCAGAAGTCGGCCTTGTCCTGTGACGAGACCGCCGCGATCACCTTGGCACCAGCCGCCTTGCCCAGTTCGATGGCCGCGGCACCCACACCCCCGGCGGCACCGAGGATCAGCAGGGATTCGCCCGCCTTCAGGTGCGCGCGGTCCTTCAGCGCGTGGTGCGAGGTGCCGTAGGTGAAGATGAAACAGGCCGCATCCTCGTAGGGCATGTTGTCGGGAATCCGGATCACCTGCTTGGCGGGTGCGATTGTATGGGTGGCAAAGCCACCATGCCCGGTCAGCGCCAGCACGCGGTCGCCCTTGGCAAAGCCGGAGACGCCTTCGCCCAGCGCCTCGACTTCACCTGCGATCTCTCCGCCGGGCGCGAAGGGACGCGGCGGTTTGAACTGGTAAAGGTCGCGGATCATCAGTGTATCGGGAAAGTTGACGCCTGTCGCATGGGTGCGGATCAGGATCTGGCCGGGGCCGGGCACGGGGGTTTCCGTTTCCGTCAGTTCCAGCGTTTCGGGGCCGCCGACGACGGTGCTCAGCATGGCTTTCATGAGGTACCTCCCAGGTAGATAACGTCGCGTCCTCCTCCGGGGCGCGGTTGGCCCGGAGTCTTCGTTCTGCAAATCGCTGTTGTCAATCCAATTTCGAAATGCCATTTTGCACAGCGGAATAGACGCGCAGTGGGAGGAGACATGGCGCAAGAGACCGAAGAGCTGGCCGGGTTCCGGGCAGAGCTGCGCGACTGGCTGGAGGAAAACTGCCCTGCCGAGATGCGCGACGGAAGTTCCCCAGAGGACCATACCTGCTGGGGCGGGCGCAACTGGGTATTCGAGTCGGACGCTCAGAAGGCATGGCTCAACCGCTGCGCGGCCCAGGGCTACACCGTGCCGACCTGGCCGAGGGAATACGGCGGCGCAGGGCTGAGTCGGGCCGAGGAGAAGGTCTTTCTCTCCGAACTGGCCCGCATCGACGCCCGCCTGCCTTTGCAAAGCTTTGGAATCTGGATGCTCGGGCCCGCGCTGCTGCACTTTGGCACGCCCGAGCAGAAGGCCCACTACCTGCCGCCCATCGCGCGCGGTGAAGTGCGCTGGTGCCAGGGGTATTCGGAGCCGGGCGCCGGGTCCGACCTCGCCAGTGTGCAGACCAAGTGCGAGGACAAGGGCGATCACTACCTGATCAACGGCCAGAAAATCTGGACCTCCTACGCCGACAAGGCCGACATGATCTTTGCGCTCGTGCGCTCGGATCGCGAGGCCAAGAAGCATCTTGGCATCACCTTCCTGCTGATTGACATGCGCAATGAGGGCGTGTCGACGCGGCCGATCAAGCTGATCTCGGGCGTGTCGCCCTTCTGCGAGACCTTCTTTGACAACGTCGTGGTGCCGAAGGTGAACGACGAGGGCATCTCGGCCGTTGTCGGCACCGTGAACCGGGGCTGGGACGTGGCCAAGTACCTGCTGACCCACGAGCGTTCGATGATTTCCGCGATGGGCACCGGCCTTGGCGGCGCTCGTCCACTGGGGGCCGTGCTGAAGGACGATCTCGACGGCGATCTCGATACCAGCCTGCGGGCCGCCGCGATGAAGGCCGAGATCGACTCGCTGGCGATCGGTCTGACGCTCGAACGCTACAAGGACATGGCGAACTCGGGGCAGGGCGTCGGCGATGCCTCGGCCATGCTGAAGTACGTGGGCACCGAGCTGAACAAGGACCGGCACGAGCTGATGATGAGCGCCGGGGGCAGCGATGCGCTGGAATGGGGCGGCGCCTTTGGCGACCGTCCGGCGGACTGGCTGCGCACCAAGGCAAACTCGATCGAAGGCGGCACCACGGAGGTGATGTTGGGCATCGTTTCGCGCCGCGTGCTGGGACTCCCGGGTTGAGACGGGCGGGATAAGACTGAAATGGCAAATCTGGTAAGAACCGAAGAGGAAACCATGCTGGCGGAGTCTGCCCGCGGGTTCCTGGACGAAAAGGCGCCGGTCAAGCACCTGCGCGACATGCGGGATGCGGGCAAGACCCATGATCCGGCTCTGTGGAAAGAGATGGCCGAGATGGGCTGGGCTGGGATCCTGATCCCCGAAGAGTTCGGCGGCGTGGACATGGGCCATGCCGCGGCGGGCGTGCTGGCAACGGAGATGGGCAAGACACTGGTCGCCAGTCCTTTCCTGTCGTCTTCTGTCATCGCGGCGACCGCGCTCAAACAGGTCTCGGACGCCCGGGCGGGCGAGGCTCTGGCCGCTATCGCGAGTGGCGAGCGGACCTATGCGCTGGCTATCGACGAGAAGAGCAAGTTCAACCCCGAGGGTACCGAGATGCCCGCGCGGCGCGAAGGCAACGGGTTCCGTCTGTCGGGCAAGAAGACCTTCGTGATCGACGGCGGTTTTGCCGACCGTTTGCTGGTGCTGGCGCGGACCGGCGATGGGTTGACGCTGTTCGACATCCCGGCGGACCGGGCGGGGATCACCCGCGAGACGCAGAGCATGATCGACAGCCGCGACGCGGCGCGCGTGGTGTTCGACGAGGTCGAGGCCACCGGCGAGGACGTTCTGGGTCAGGTGGATGACGCGATGAGCGTGCTGAAACCGGCACTGGAGGCCGGGCAGGCGGCGCTGGCGGCGGAGCTGTCGGGTGTTGCGGCGGGGGCCTTCGGCATGACCGTCGGCTATCTGAAGGAGCGCAAACAGTTCGGCCTGCTGATCGGCCAGTTCCAGGCGCTGCAGCACCGTGCGGCAGACCTCTGGTGCCAGACCGAGGTGACCGCCTCGGCCATCGCCCATGCCGGGCGAATGCTGGATGCGGACCCCGAGAACGCGACGCTCGCCGTTTCCCTCGCCAAGGCGCGGGCCACCGAGACCGCAAAGCAGGCGGTGATCGAGGGGGTGCAGATGCACGGCGGGATCGGCATGACCGATGCCTTCGACATGGGCTTTTTCATGAAACGTGCCCGTGCGGGTGCGGAATGGCTCGGCGACTATGGCTACCACGCCGAAACCGTCGCGCGACTGAAAGGATTCTGAATGACACCCGAAATTCTGTTTGGCCTGCCCGGCAAGACCGCGCTGGTCACCGGGGGTGCCACTGGCATCGGTCGCATGGCCGCCGAAGCACTGGTGCGCGCTGGTGCTCACGTGTTGCTGGCCTCGCGCAAGGACGGGGCCTGTGCCGCCGTCGCCGAAGAGCTGAACGCGCTCGATGCACCGGGCAGCGCCGAGGGCTTCGTGGGTGACGTGGGCACCGAGGAAGGTGTCGACGCGTTGGTGGCCGAGGTGAAGGCCCGGACTGGCAAGCTTCATATCCTGATGAACAACGCCGGGATCACCTGGGGCGCGCCTTACGGCCAGTTTCCGCACAAGGCTTGGGAAAAGGTGATGGCGGTGAACGTCGCCGGTGTCTTTGACCTGACGCAGAAGCTGACCCCGATGCTCAAGGCCTCGGCCTCGCCGGAGGATCCGGCGCGCGTGGTCAACGTGGGGTCTGTCATGGGCGAAGTGCCGATGGGCGATGGCGCCTACAGCTACTCCGCCTCCAAGGCTGCGGTGATGCACCTGACCAAGATCCTCGGCAAGGAACTGGCGGGCGACTACATCACCGTGAATGCGCTGGCGCCCGGACCCTTCGTGTCGCGGATGACCGCGTTTGCCACCGCGGATGAGGGCATGCGTGGCCGTGTGGGCGACGACGTGCCGCTGAAACGGGTCGGCCAGCCGGAGGATATCGCCGGGTGCGTGCTGTTCCTCTGCGGCAAGGGCGGCAGCTATGTCACCGGCTCCATTGTGCCGGTTTCGGGCGGGATCAATGTGGTCACGTCCGGTAATATCTTCGAAGAAGCAATGCACTAGGCGAGGAAGTTGAGAATGAGCATCAGGTTTGACAATCGCGTCGCCATCGTGACGGGCGCGGGCGCCGGTCTGGGGCGCAGCCATGCGCTGCAGCTTGCGGCACGCGGCGCCAAGGTGGTGGTGAACGATCTGGGCGCGTCGCTTGACGGATCCGGCGCCGACGACAGCGCGGCCAGCAAGGTCGTGGAAGAGATCAAGGCCGCCGGCGGCGAGGCAATGGCGCATGGCGCCGACGTGTCGAACGAAGAGCAGGTCGCGGACATGGTCGCGCGTGCAATGGACGCCTGGGGCCGGGTCGACATCCTGATCAACAACGCCGGGATTCTGCGCGACAAGACCTTTGCCAAGATGACGCTGGACGACTTCCGCAAGGTGGTCGACGTGCACCTGATGGGCACCGCCACGGTGACCCACAAGGTCTGGCCGCACATGCGCGAAGCCGGATATGGCCGGATCGTGCTGACCGCGTCCTCCTCCGGGCTCTACGGCAACTTCGGCCAGTCCAACTACGGCGCGGCCAAGGCGGCGATGATGGGGCTGATGAACGTGCTGCACCTCGAAGGGGCGCGCGACAACATCCGCGTCAACACGCTGGCGCCGACAGCCGCCACCCGGATGACCGAAAAGCTGATGCCGCCAGAGGCGCTGGAGCTGCTGCAGCCCGAAACCATCACGCCGGGCGTGCTCTACCTCGTCAGCGAGGACGCCCCGAGCCGGGTGATCATGGGCGCGGGCGCGGGGTCCTTCGCGGTGACCAAGGTTTACGAAACGCTTGGTGCGACCTTCGCGGGCGACGACCTGACGCCGGAGATGGTGGCCGCGAACTTCGACAAGATCAGCGACACCACGGGCCAGCAGGAGCTGACGCAGGCTTTTGAACAGACGCGCAAGTACGCCAAGAACGGCGCCGATGCGCGCGGCATGAAGCTGAACTGGGACTGATGCCCGACAAGCCCGGGACGATGTTCGGGGCGCGATTTGAGAAAGAGGCCCCGGATCCGCTCCGGGGCGCGATGTGACAGAGAGTTTTGGAGAGGAACACCACCATGCGTGACGCAGTCATCGTATCGACCGCCCGTACCCCGATCGGCAAGGCCTATCGCGGTGCGTTCAATGCCACCACGCCGCAGGCGCTGTCGGCCCATGCCATCACCAACGCGGTAAGCCGCGCGGGCGTCGACCCGGCAGAGATCGCCGATGTGGTCTGGGGCGCCGCGCTCCAGCAGGGCTTCCAGGCGGGCAACATCGCGCGTCAGGCCGCGATGCGCGCCGGTCTCCCGGTGACTGTCGGCGGCATGTCGGTGGACCGCCAGTGCGCCAGCGGCATGATGGCCATCGCCACGGCCGCCAAGCAGGTCGTGCATGACGGTATGGACGTGGTGATCGGCGGCGGCGTCGACAGCATCTCGACCGTGCAGACCCCCGAAATGCGGGTCAACGGCGACCCGTGGCTCAAGAAGAACCTGCCCGCGATCTACATGTCGATGCTGGAAACGGCGGAAACCGTGTCGGCACGCTATGGCATCAGCCGCGAATCTCAGGACGAGTACTCGGCCGAAAGCCAACGCCGCACCCACGAGGCGCAGCAGGCGGGCAAGTTCGACGACGAGATCGTGCCGATGACCACGATCATGAAGATGCAGGACAAGGAGACCAAGGCGATCTCGGAGCACGAGGTGACGCTGTCGAAGGACGAGGGCAACCGCCCCTCCACGACCGCCGAGAGCCTCGCCGGACTGCAGCCGGTGTTCAAGGACGGCCTCGTGATCAAGGAAGGCAAGTTCATCACTGCCGGTAACGCGAGCCAGCTGTCCGATGGCGCATCGGGCGCTGTCATCATGGAAGCCAAGGTTGCCGAGAAGAAGGGCCTCGAGCCGCTGGGCCGCTATGTCGGCGTGATGGCTGCGGGTTGCGAGCCGGACGAGATGGGCATTGGCCCGGTCTTTGCCGTGCCGAAGCTGCTGGCCGCACACGGGCTCAAGATGGACGACATCGGTCTTTGGGAGCTGAACGAGGCCTTTGCCTGCCAGGTGATCTACTCGCGTGACAAGCTCGGGATCCCGAACGAACTGCTGAACGTGAACGGCGGCGCGATCTCGATCGGTCACCCCTATGGCATGTCGGGCGCCCGCATGGTCGGCCACGCGCTGATCGAGGGCAAGCGCCGTGGCGCCAAGTACGTGGTCTGCACCATGTGCGTAGGTGGCGGCATGGGCGCTGCCGGGCTGTTCGAAGTCCTGTAATGGCGGAACTCTACGTCGTCCGTCACGGTCAGGCGTCTTTCGGCGCCGACGACTACGACGCGCTGTCCAAGGTGGGGCATGAACAGTCCCGCCTCGTCGGCGACGCCCTGCGCGAGGCCGATTGGATACCCGACCGGCTCGTCACGGGCACCCTAAAGCGGCAGCGGGATACGCTGTCGGCCATGGGGTTCGACGGTACTCCCGAAGAACACGCCGGGTTCAACGAGTACGACTTTCACGACCTGCTTGCCGTCCGCTTTGCCCAGGCGGTGCCGGAGGACGTGAAGGGCGACCGCAAGACCCATTTCCGCACCCTGCGCGAGACGATCCTCGACTGGCAGGATGGCGGGATCGAGGGTGCGAAGGAAACCTGGGCCACGTTCGAGGGCCGGGTGGAGGCCGCGCGCGGGTTCGCCACCGACACGGACGCCCGGCGCGTTCTGGTCGTCAGTTCGGGTGGCGTGATCGGGCAACTGGTCGCCCGGGCGCTGCAGGCGCCGAAACCGATGATGATGGAGCTGAACCTTCAGATCAAGAACACCTCGATCACCAAGTTCGTGTTCTCCGGTCCCCGGTTCTTCCTGCATGAATTCAATTCCGTTCCGCACCTGTCGCGCCCCGAGCGTGCAGAGTTGCTGACCTATAGCTGAGGAGGAGGAGGCTATGGCTGACACGCAGACGTTGGATACCGACGCCGTTGCCGCCTATCTGAAGGACCACCTGGAGGGCTTCGAAGGGCCGCTGGAGGCCCAGAAGTTCGACATCGGGCAATCGAACCCGACCTTCCTGCTGAAAACGCCCGCACGTAACTACGTGTTGCGCCGCAAGCCGCCGGGGGTCCTGCTGAAATCGGCCCATGCGGTCGATCGCGAGTTCCGGGTGCAGCGGGCGCTGCAGGACACGGACGTGCCGGTCGCCAAGATGTACGTGCTCTGCGAGGACGATGACGTCATCGGCTCAGCTTTCTACGTCATGGAGCACATGAACGGGCGCAACTTCCGCGAGCCGACGCTCGAGGGGTTTGACGTGACCAACAAGGATCGCGCCGAAGTCATCGACGACATGAACCGCGTGCTCGCCGCGCTTCACATGGTCGACCTCGATGCTGTCGGGCTCTCGGATTATGGGCCGCCGGGCAACTACTATGAGCGTCAGATCGGCCGCTGGACCAAGCAGTACAAGGCGTCGGAGACCGTGCAGATCCCGGCGATGGATCGTCTGATGGAGCGGCTGGTCGAACGCACGCCGGCCGACGACGGCCAGCGGACCCTTGTTCACGGGGATTATCGCATCGACAACATGATGTACCGCAAGGACGCCAACCGCTGCATGGCGGTGCTGGACTGGGAGCTTTCGACCACGGGGCATCCCTATTCGGATCTCGCCTCGGTGATCATGCAATGGCAGATGCCGAACGGAAACGAAGGGCGTGGTCTCGCCGGGATCGACCGCAAGGCACTGGGCCTGCCGTCGGATGAAGAATTCATCGCAAGCTATTGCGAGCGGCGGGGGATCCCCGAGATCGAGGATTTCGGGTTTTATCTGTCTTTCTGCTTTTTCCGTATGGCCGGGATCATCCAGGGTGTGCTGAAAAGGGCGCTTGACGGCAATGCCTCGAATCCCGAGCGGGCGCGGACGCTGGGCGCACATGTGCCCGCTTTCGCGGAACGTGGTCTGGAGGCGCTCGGGGGCTGACCCCGAAAGGTGGAGAAACGGTCATGTCAGATATCGAGTTCCCGTCGGATCAGGCGGACTCCAAGGATCGGAACTTTGTCACCGCGCTGGCGCGCGGTCTCGACGTCTTGCGCTGTTTCCGCCGGAACGAGATCGAGCTGACCAACACCGATTTCGCTGAGCGCACGGGGCTTCCGAAACCCACGGTCTCACGGCTGACCTTCACGCTGGTCCAGCTTGGCTACCTCGTCGCGGACACGCGGCGGGGTACTTACCGGTTGGGGGCAGGGGTCCTCAAGCTCGGCTTCGGTGTGCTGGCAGGGATGGACGTGAGCGAACGCGCGACCGAGATCATGCAGGATCTGCGCGACGGGCCGAACTCGTACATCACTGTCGCCTTGGGCGAGCGGCACCGTCTGGACGTGATGTATATCGCGGTCCAGCGCTCGCGCGAGGACGTGGCGCTGACCATGCACGTCGGGTCCCGCCTGCCGCTGTTCCATTCCGCGATGGGCCGCGCGATCCTCACCGTCATGGGCGAGGACGAGCGCGCCGAGGTCTGGGACTACGTCGCGCGCGACATGCCCGAGCGCGAAGAAGAATGCCGCGAGCTGCTGAAGCGGGCCGAAGAGGAATATGCCCGCGACGGTTACTGCCGGAGCTATGCGGAATGGCGTGCCGATGTGAACGGTATCGCGGTGCCCGTCCAGTCCCTCGGCGGGGCGCGGATCTATGCATTGAACGCGGGCGGTCCGTCCTTCCACGTGAAGAAGAAGCAGCTCGAATCGCACTATGCGCCGCTGATGCTGGAGGCGGGTCGCCTGCTAAGTTTGCGTCCCTGACGCGCTCCTAAATGAAACTTTGTTTCGCGAGAGAATCACTCGTTCGGTGGAACCACATTCTGCACTGCGGAATTACGGGACGATCCGCCAAGCCGGGTGACAGGTGGCAACAGCCCTGAAATTTCTCGTGACCGAAGGGGATTAAATTTTGTTCGGCACCCTCAGCCAGGTCCGTAACCAAGGCCAAGTAACCGGCCCGGGACACGCCAAATCGACCCTGACGCCCTCCGGCGTTATCCACAAAAACCGATAGTTTTCAGACACCTAAACGATTTCATGCAAATGCCACCCGGCGAGTGCGCCGCGGTGGTCCTTCGGCCTGTCGCCGCCCTACTGCCATCCTGAAATTTGCCTGAGAAATAGGCGGGTTAGAAAGCGGACCGGAACGCTTGACTTTGTGTCGGTATGTGCAAGGCTCCCTTCAAGCCCGGGGAGAATGCTTCGGCAAGGCGGGCTTTTGTAGGGAGGAAAATTTATGAGCTTCAAGACCAAGTTCGGCGTCGCCGCCGCGCTTGCGCTGTCCGTCAGTGCAACCGCCGTCTGCGCGGAAGAAATGAAAATCGCGTTCATCGATCCGCTGTCCGGGCCCTTCGCCTCGACCGGCTCGAACGGCCTGCACCAGTTCGAATTCGCAGCAGACAAGCTGGTGAACGAGAAGGGCGGTATCCTCGGAGGCACGACCTTCAAGGTGGACGGGTTCGACAACAAGGCAAGCCCGCAGGAATCGCTGATCCAGCTGCAGGTCGCCATCGACCAAGGCTACAAGGTGATCGTGCAGGGCAACAGCTCGGGCGTGGCCCACGCGCTGACCGATGCCATCGAAAAGCACAACAAGCGTAACCCTGACTCGCGCGTTCTGTTCCTGAACTACGCGGCCGTGGACCCGGCGCTGACCAACGATGACTGCAACTTCTGGCACTTCCGCTTCGATGCCAACGCGGACATCAAGATGGACGTGCTGACCGATGTCATCAAGGACAACCAGGACATCAAGAAGGTCTACATCATCGGCCAGGACTATTCGTTCGGTAAGGCCGTGTCGGCCGCCGCGAACTCCATGCTGAAGGAGAAACGTCCTGACATCGAAGTCGTCGGCGACGAACTGCACCCGATCGGCAAGGTGAAGGACTTCACCCCCTATGCACGCAAGATCGTGTCGTCGGGCGCCGATGCGGTGATCACCGGGAACTGGGGCGCCGACATGCTGGGCCTCGGCAAGGCGCTGGTTGCCAACGGCTTCAGCGGGCCGGTCTACACCTACTACGCGGCAGGCAGCGGCATCACGGCAGCCTTCGGCGAAGCCGGCAAGGGTGTGATCCGTCTGGTCGCCGAAGGTCAGCTGAACCCGCCGCCGAACGATCAGGTCGTCGAGTACTACAAGGCCTACAAGGCCAAGTACCCGGACGGCAACATCGACCAGCCGCGGATCTATAACACCATCGGTTTCCTGTCGGCGGCCATCGAGAAGGCGGGCACCGCTGACGACGTCGTTTCCATCGGCAAGGCGATGGAAGGCATGGAGTGGGACAGCATCTTCGGCACCAAGCTGATGATGCGGGCAGAAGACCACCAGGTCATCCAGAACATGCACGTCCTGGTGCACACCAACGAGGGTGTGACCTTCGATTACGACAACTCGGGCTTCGGCACCGTGACGGAGTCGACGATCGATATGGCCGGCATGGACAGCCCGACCACCTGCAAGATGGACCGCCCGTAACGGTGGTTCCGCCATGGATGCCCGCGCTTCGGCGCGGGCAGACCGTGGCCAAATCGAACAAACAATAACAAATCCAACCGGGAGTCGTGACCGATGGATCTGGTTGTTATCAACCTCATTGACGGTTTGGTGACAGGGCTGCTGCTGTTCCTGTTGTCGAGCGGGCTGACACTCATCTTCTCCATGATGGGTGTTCTTAACTTTGCGCATGCCAGTTTCTACATGCTGGGCGCCTACTTTGCCTATCAGATCAGCCTCTATGTCGGGTTCTGGCCCGGCCTCATCATCGCGCCCGTGCTCGTGGGTGTGCTTGGCGCGCTTGTCGAGCGCTACGGGCTGCGGCGGGTGCACCAGTACGGGCACGTCCCGGAGCTGATCTTCACCTTCGGCCTCGCGCTGCTGATCGAGGAAATCGTCCAGTTCTTCTGGGGCAAGAACATCGTTCCCTTCGAGGAACCCGCTGCGCTGCAGTTCGCCCTGTTCAACATCGGGGGCAACGCGGTGCCCGCCTACAAGGTCTTCATGATCTTCGTGGCCATCGCCATCTTCCTCGGCCTGCTTTACGTGCTGACCAAGACCCGCGTCGGCATGATCATTCAGGCCGCGCTGAGCTATCCCAAGACGGTGGAGGCGCTCGGCCACAACGTGCCGCTGATCTTCATGGGCGTCTTCGGGGTCGGGACCGCGCTCGCCGGTGTCGCAGGCGTCATTGCCGGACCGGTTCTGGGAACCTTCCCGGGCATGGCCTTCCTGCTGGGCTCCATCGTCTTCGTGACCATCGTTATCGGTGGCCTCGGGTCGCTGTTCGGCGCACTGGTCGCATCGCTGCTGATCGGCTGGCTGACGACCTTCGCGGCCACCTACAACTTCGAGTTCGCCAGCATCCTCACCGCCTTCGGCATGGAGCGGCCCGAGGACCTGAGCGAGAGCTACCTGCGCGATCTCTGGGTGCTGACCCTGCCGCAGATCGGGCCGATCCTGCCCTACCTGCTGATGGTGCTGATCCTCGTCGTCCGTCCTTACGGCCTGTTCGGAAAGCGTGACGCATGACCCAGACAGCTCAAGAACGCGCGCACGTCTCCGCACCGGCCTCCGGCATCACGCTGTCGCGGCTGATGCCCTGGATCATCGCGATCCTGTTCCTGCTGATCATGCCGATCCTCTTCGGATCGAACAGCGCGATCACCATCATGAACCAGATGATGATCACCATCGTCTTTGCCCTGGCCTACAACATGCTGCTGGGGCAGGGCGGGATGCTGAGCTTTGGCCACGCCGTCTACATGGGCGTGGGCGGCTTCATGTGCATGCACATCATCCGCATGGTCGAGAAATACGGGATCCCGCTGCCCCTACCGGTGCTGCCGCTTTTCGGCGGTCTGTTCGGACTTGGTCTCGCGATGATCATCGGGTCGTTCTCGACCCGCAAGGCCGGAACCGTCTTCGCGATGATCTCGCTGGGGATCGGCGAACTGATCGCCGCCTGTTCGGTCATCATCGTCGTCTTCTTCGGCGGTGAGGAAGGTATCAGCGGCGACCGGACCTACGGGCTGCCCTTCTTCGGGATTGAGTTCCTGCAGCAGAAGGAAGTCTACTACCTGCTGGCCTTCTGGACGGTTCTTTCGACCATCCTGATGTACCTGTTCTCGCGGACCCCGGTGGGTCGCATGGCCAACGCCGTGCGGGATAACCCCGAGCGGGCGGAGTTCCTGGGCTATTCGGCCCGCTGGGTGCGCTACTTCTCGTTCTGCGCCTCCGGCTTCTTCGCCGGGATCGCGGGCGGCATGTTCGCCATCAACTACGAGATCCTGACCGGCGAACAGCTGAGCCTGATCCAGTCGGGGGCGATCCTGCTGATCACCTTCCTCGGCGGTGTCGGCCTGTTCTTCGGACCGATCATCGGGGCGATCGTGTTCACGCTGCTGCAAACCGTGCTGAGCCTGCAGACCGAGATCTGGCAGCTCTACGTCGGGGCGCTCTTCGTGGCGGCGGTGATGTTCTTCCCCGGCGGCCTCGCGGGTGTGCTGATGATGCACGTTCCGGCGATCAGGCTGGGCAAGCTGCATCTTCTGATCGTGCCCTACATCAGGACCCTGGTTCCGGCAGTGCTCTGCATCATCGGGGTGGCGGTGATCCTCGAGATCCTGTTCCACGTCCGTCATTCGGCGCCCGGTGACAACGAGATGACCCTGTTCTGGATCACCTTCGACAGTCACAACCCGGTGGCATGGGCCATCGGTGCGGTTCTGGCCCTGGGCGGCTTCTGGCTGGCCCGGATGTCGGCCCCCGACCTGCGCGATGCCTGGCATCGTGCCAATACCCTGGATGGAGGCGCGGCATGACGGTTCCCGCACTGCAACTCGACGGGCTGCGCAAGAGCTTCGGCAAGACCGAGATCATCCGCGGCATCGACCTCTCGATCTCCGCAGGCGAACGCCACGCGGTGATCGGGCCCAACGGGGCGGGCAAGTCCACCCTGTTCAACCTGATCACCGGGCGGTTTCCGCAGACCAGTGGGACGATCCGACTACACGGTCACGATCTGAAGGGCCTCGCGCCCTTCGAGATCAACCGTATGGGCCTGTCGCGGTCGTTCCAGATCACCAACATCTTTCCAAAGATGAGCGTGTTCGAGAACGTGCGCTGCTCGCTTCTGTGGTCGCAGGGCTACAAGTATTCCTTCTGGAACATGGTGAGCCGTTCGCGCGAACTGACTGAAGGGGCGATGGAGATCCTTGACCAGATCAACCTGACCTCGCGGGCCGAACTCCCGGCGGGCGTGCTCTCCTACGCGGAACAGCGCGCGCTCGAGATCGGGATCACCATCGCTGGCGGGGCCGACGTGATCATGCTCGACGAGCCGACGGCGGGCATGAGCCACTCGGAGACCGACTACATCGTGGAGCTGATCCGCAAGGTCACCGAGGACAAGACGTTGGTGATGGTCGAGCACGACATGGGCGTGGTCTTTGGCCTCGCCGACCGCATCTCGGTGCTCGTCTACGGAGAGATCATCGCCACGGGCCGCCCGGAGGACGTTCGCGGCGATCCCAAGGTTCAAGAGGCGTACCTGGGCGCCGCGCTGGAGGCAGAACACTGATGTTGGATGTAAAGGACCTGCACGCCTACTACGGCAAGTCGCATATCCTTCAGGGGGTAAACCTGTCGATCAAGGAGGGCGAGATCGTCGCCCTTCTTGGGCGCAACGGCGTCGGGCGCTCCACCACCTGCAAGGCGGTGATGGGCGAAGTCGCGCCGCACGGTTCGGTGATGTTCAAGGGGCAGGAGGTCGCGGGCAAGAAGGCCTTCGAGATCGCCAAGCTGGGGATCGGCTACGTTCCCGAGAACCGCGATATCTTCCCCGGTCTCACCACCCGTCAGAACCTGATCCTCGGCCTGAAGCCAGGGCAGAAGGACGGGCAGGGGCGGTGGTCGATGCAGGACATGTTCGACCTCTTCGAGAACCTGCAGCGCCGTGCCGATGTCGAGGCCTCGGTCCTGTCGGGCGGCGAGCAGCAGATGCTAACCATGTGCCGCACGCTGATGGGCGATCCGGACCTCGTGATGATCGACGAACCGACCGAAGGGCTCTCGCCGCAGATGGTGCAGCGCGTGGCCGAGTTGCTGCAGGAGATCGCCAAGCGCGGGATCGCAACGTTGCTGGTGGAACAGAAGCTGTCCATCGCTCTCGATATCGCGCACCGGGTTTACGTGATGGGCCACGGACAGGTGGTGTTCGAAGGCACACCGCAGGAGCTGAAGGAGCGCGAGGACGTCCGCAAGGAGTGGCTCGAGGTCTGATGCGGACGGCGCTGGTGCAGCGGCCCGCATTCATGGATGACAAGGCGCCCCGGTTTCGACCGGGGCGCTGTCTTTCAGAGGGTCTGCGCCTTCTGGAACGCGGGGCGCGCCTTGAGCCGGGCCACGTAGGGCGGCAGGTTCGGCTTGTCAGAGAAATCCGCCCCGAGGCGTTCGGACACCGAAACCGCATGGCCCAGCATGATGTCGGCACCGCTGAACTCGCCCGCAAGGTAGTCGCGTCCGGCCATGTGCGCATCAACCGCCGCAAGCATCTGGTTCAGGAGCTTGGTGGCGCGCTTGACGTTCACCTCGTTCCGGCGCTCGGGCGGGAGGAAGACGGTTTCGACCATGATCACGTTTATCTGGGGCATGACCATGCCCTCGGCATAGTGCAACCACTGGAGATAATTGGCGAATTCCGGGCTGTCGACCGGCGGGACGAGGCGCCCGTTGCCGTGGCGGGCGATCACGTATTCCACGATGGCGCCGGACTCGTGGATCAGCACCTCGCCGTCCCTCAGCGCCGGAACGCGGCCATTGGGATTGATGGCAAGGAACTCGGGTTCACGCATCTTGCGGTCGCCGAGCGTGTAGCTTTCCAGCTCGTAATCGAGGCCGAGTTCCTCCAGCAGCCACGCGATACGCACGGCGCGGGTATTAGGTGCGAAATAGAGCTTCATGATCCTCCCCGGGTAACTTTCTGCCGAAGCCCGACATCAGGTTTGACATGGGGGTCCTGCTGTGAAAACAGTAACTTCACGATTTGAAGGGAGTCAATCTTGAGCCGATCGGATCTTGCCCAGACCACCTGCAGCGTGGCCCGCACGATCGAACGCGTGGGCGACACCTGGACCCTGATGATTGTGAGGGAGATGTTTCTGGGCAGCCGACGCTTCGACGATCTCCAGCGCCATACCGGCGCATCGCCGCACGTGCTGAGCCAGCGGTTGAAGCACATGCAGGCCGATGGCATCATCTGGGCGCGCAACTACTCCGAGAGACCGCCCCGGCAGGAGTATCTTCTGACCGACAAGGGCAAGGACCTCTGGCCCGTCATCGTGACGTTGCGTGCCTGGGGCAACAAGTGGCTCCACGAGGAGAGGGACCGTCCGCCGACCATCATCACGCACAAGGGCTGTGGGGAGGATACCGAGCCCTACCTGGTCTGCGACAAGTGCGGCGAGCCGCTTCATGCGCACGACTGCATAGGGCGGATCGGACCGGCGATGGAGGCAGAGCGCCAGGTCCGCTAAGACGAGCCGAGGAGGCCGAGAAGGGGGGAGGATGACGGAGACGGGCCTGATCGGGCTTGAAGACGCGGGCGACGGCATCTGCCGGCTCACCCTTGCGCGTCCACCGGTCAACGCGCTGAGCGCTGCTTTCCTTGGAGAAATGAGCCGGGTCCTCGCGGGCCTCGAGCAGGACGGCAACGTGCGTGGCGTGATGCTGTGCAGCGCCTTCCGCGTCTATTCCGCCGGGCTCGACTTGAAGGAGGCGCAGGCCTTCGACCTTGCGGGGGAAAATACCATCGTGCGGGCCCTGAACGAGGATTTCCTCAACCTCTTCACCTTTTCCAAGCCGGTCGTGGCCGCCGTGAACGGAGCCGCCATTGCCGGCGGGCTGTTCTTCGTGCTTGGCGCCGACTGGCGCATCGCGGTTCCCAAAGCGCAGTTCGGCCTTGCCGAGATCCGGGTCGGCGTCGACTTTCCGGTCGGGCCGATGGAGATCGCGCGTGAAATGCTCGGGCCGAACACGCTGCGGCGGCTGATGCAGACCGGGCAACCGGTGTCGGCGGCAACGGCCCATGCCGAGGGTTTCGTCGACGAGGTCGTCGAACCCGACGATTTGAACGACCGCGCCCTTGCCAAGGCGCGTGAACTGGCGGCACTGCCGCCCATCGCCTTCGCGGCGGTCAAGAAGCAGATCCGGAGCGGCGCCGCCGCACGGATCCGGGCCGAACTGGACTCGGCCCGCCATACCCCAGAAACCGGCTGGTTTACCGATGAAACCCGCCCAGCCATGCAGAGGATGATCGGAGAATGACGACCCCATTGGTACTGATCGAACGCTACGGTCCCGTGGCCGAGCTGACCCTGAACCGTCCCGACCGGCTGAACGCGATGAACGGCGCGCTGATCGACGCCCTGATCCGGGCGGTGCGCCAGCTTGGCAGCGACGAGGACGTGCGCGCCATCGTCCTCACTGGCGCCGGACGCGCCTTCAGCGCGGGCTGCGACCTGTCGGACTTGTCGCGGCTGCAGGATGCGGGCACGGCCCTTGACTGGCAGGGCGGCGAGGGGCTGGCGACGGTCATGCGGACCTGTCCGGTTCCCGTGATCGCCGCGGTCAACGGCCTTGCCGTGCAGGGCGGGCTGGCATTGGCCATGCTCTGCGACTTCATGATCGCCTCGGACACCGCGACCTTCGCCGAACTGAGCGCGCGCCTCGGTATCTCGCCGGGCTGGGGGCTGTCGCAGATGCTGCCGCGCCTCATCGGTCTGAACCGGGCACGCCAGATGAGCCTGACCGGCGAGTACATCGACGCCGACACCGCCCGCGACTGGGGGCTGGTGAACGAGGTCCTGCCACCGCACCTGCTGATGGCGCGGGCGCGCGAACTGGCCGGGCGCATTGCCGAGGCCGATCCGGCAACGACGACCCGGGTCCGCGATCTGATCAACGAGAGTGCAGACCACGGGCTGACCGCCTCGTTGCGCCGCGAGGGGCAGGTTTTCGGCTCGCACCTGAACGTGGGAACATTGCAGCAGGCTGCGAGACATCGCCATCAGATGCTGGGCCGCAACCGTGAACTGAACGGGACCGGCAGCGCATCATGAGGGACCAACCGATGACCACGACCGCCGAACAGATGGGGTTTGACCCCGACCGCCTTGCGCGGCTCGACAGCTGGATGGAGCGCTATGTCGCGGAACGCAAGTTCCCCGGCAGCGCCCTCCTGATCCGGCGTGGCGGTGAAGAGGTCTATTTCAATGCCACGGGGCAGCGCAACATCGAGGAAGGGCTGCCCTGGGAACGTGATACCGTCGCGCGCATCTACTCGATGACCAAGCCGATCACCTCGGTCGCCATCATGATGCTGGTCGAGAAGGGCCTGTTCCATCTCGACACCCCGGTGTCCGAGTTCATTCCCGCCTTCAAGGACATGACCGCGCTGGTCGAGGGGGCCACCCATATCGGGCAAACGGTGAGTGCGCCCTCGCCAACGGTGCACCATCTGCTGACCCATACCAGCGGTCTCAGCTATCCGTTCAACCCCGGCGTGCTGCCCAAGGCGATGGAGGAGGCCAAGATCATGTTCCGGGCCGACGATTCCAGCCTCGCCGAGATGGTCGACCGCGCCGCCGCTCTGCCACTGGCCTTCCAGCCCGGCAAGCACTGGGAATACTCGATCTCGATCGACATCCTCGGGCGTATTGTCGAAGTGGTCTCGGGCCAACCGCTCGACGAGTTCTTCAAGGAGAACATCTTTGCGCCGATCGGCATGAGCGAGACCGCATTCCGCGTGCCCGAAGGCACCGGCGACCGCTTTGCCGCGCTCTACACCCCGCTGGCGGGCGACGCGATGGATCTGAACGCGGCCAAGGAAGGCGGCGACAGCCTGCGGCTGGTGGACCGGCCGGGCAAGTCGATCTTCGAGCGCACCACCTGTTTCTCGGGGGGCGGCGGGCTGGTCGGCACCATCGACGACTACATGCTGTTCACCGAGATGCTGCGCCGGGGCGGCGACGTGCCAGGCGGACGGTTGCTCAGCCCGAAGACCCTGTCGTTCATGATGCGCAACCACCTGCCGGGCGACATCGCCTCGATGGGGCCGCGCAGCTTTGCCGAGCAGCCGATGGACGGCATGGGCTTCGGCCTTGGCGGTTCCGTCGTGCTGGATCCGGGCCGCGTGCGGGTGCCGGGCAGCGTCGGTGATTTCTCGTGGGGCGGCATGGCTTCGACCATGTTCTGGGTCGATCCTGTCCTCGACCTCTCGGTCGTCTTCTTCACCCAGCTGTCGCCCTCGAGTTCCTACCCGGCCCGTCCGGAACTGAAAGCCCTCGTGCACGGAGCCATCGTCGCATGACCGAAAAACGACCCATCCTGTGGACTCCCTCCCGCGAGCGTGCGGAGGCCAGCACCATGGCCGCGTTCCTGCGCTGGCTCGAGGAGACCCACGGGCTGATCTTCACCGACTATGACGCGCTGTGGAACTGGAGCGTCTCAGACCTCGAGGGGTTCTGGCGTGCGATCTGGACCTATTTCGGGATCGGCCCCAAGGAGGTGGTCACCGAGGTCATCGCCCGGCGCGACATGCCCGGCGCCGAGTGGTTCCCCGGGGTGACGTTGAACTATGCCGAAGTGGTCCTGCGCGCAGGTCGTGACAAGCCGGACGATCAGGCGCTGGTCGTCAAGTCCGAGACCTTCGGAGAGTCGGAACTGACCTGGGCCGAACTGACCGCGCGCGTCGCCAGCGTCGCGTCGCACCTGCGTGGTATGGGCGTGGGGCAGGGCGACCGCGTGGTCGCCATTCTGCCCAACACCGAGGCCGCGATGATCGCCATGCTCGCCACCGCGAGCCTCGGCGCGATCTGGTCGCTTTGCGCCCCAGACATGGGGCACGTGGCGATCCTCGACCGGTTCCGCCAGATCGAGCCGAAGGTGCTGATCGCACAGGACGGTTACGTCCATGCCGGCAAGACCATCGACAAGAGCGCGGTGATCGCGACCATCGCCGAGGGGCTGCCCACGCTGGAACAGCTGGTGATGATCCCGGTAACGGGTGAACTGCCGAAAGGTGCCGTTGACTGGTCCACGCTCCAGGATGGAGATGCGACCTTTGCCCCGGTTCCCGTTCCCTTCGACCATCCGCTGTGGGTGGTCTACTCCTCAGGCACGACCGGAAACCCGAAACCGATCGTGCAGGGCCACGGCGGCATCCTGCTGGAGAGCGCCAAGCAATCGCTGCATCAGGATCTGACGGGCAATGACCGGTTCTGCTGGATGACCTCGTCGGGCTGGATCATGTGGAACTCGCAGTTCGCCGCACTGGGGCAGGGGGCAACCGTCGCCCTCTTCGACTGGGCGCCGAACCGGCCCGACATGCTGGAACTCTGGCGCTTTGCCGCGGACCAGAAGCTGACCTATCTGGGCGCGGGCGCCGCCTTCTACGCGGGATGCCTCAAGGCCGGGATCCGTCCCGGCGACGAACTGGACCTCTCGCACCTGCGCTCGCTCGGCTCCACCGGCTCGCCTCTGTCGGACGATGCCTATCGCTGGATCTACGACGCGGTGAAGCCCGACGTCTGGCTGGCGCCGATCTCGGGCGGGACCGATCTTGCCGGTGCCTTCGTGGGCGGCCATCCGATGATGCCCGTTCGCATGGGTGAAATGCAGTGCCGTCTGCTGGGCAACGCCGTGCGTGCCTACGACGAGGGTGGCAACGAGCTGTTTGGCCAGGTGGGCGAGCTTGTCTGCACCGAACCCCTGCCGTCGATGCCGCTCTACTTCTGGGGCGACGAAGACGGTTCGCGCCTGCATGACAGCTATTTCGACACCTACCCGGGCATCTGGCGTCACGGGGACTGGATCGAGTTTACCGACACGGGCGGCGCGGTGATCTACGGGCGGTCCGACGCCACCATCAACCGCAAGGGCCTGCGCATGGGCAGTTCCGAGCTGTACCAAGCGGTTGAAGGTCTGCCGGAGGTCATGGACTCGCTGATCGTCGACCTCGAGTTCCTTGGCCGCGAGAGCTTCATGCCGTTGTTCGTCGTGCTGGCCGAAGGGCTTACGCTGGACGAAGCGCTGAAGGACAAGATCAACGGCGCAATCCGCTCGGCGGTCTCGGCCCGCTTCATTCCCAATGAGATCGTTCAGATCGCGGAAGTGCCGCGCACGCTCTCTGGCAAGAAGCTGGAAGTGCCGGTGAAGAAGCTGCTGCTGGGCGGCGATCCGGCCAAGGTGGTGAACCGGGATTCGATGGTGAACCCCGGATCCTTCGACATCTTCGTTGATTATGCCAAATCCCGCGTGGAATCCGTTTGAAGAAGAAAGACCCTGAATGACCGATCCTGCAGAAGAACTGCTCGAACTTCTGAACATCGAACAACTCGAAGTCGACCTGTTCCGGGGCACTGGGGCAGGCGGCGAGACGACGACGCGGATCTTCGGCGGTCATGTCATCGCCCAGGCGCTCATGGCGGCCTATCGCACGGTCGAGAACCGGCTGTGCCATTCGTTGCATGCCTATTTCATCCGACCCGGCGATCCGAAAATCCCGGTAATCTACAACGTGGACCGCGCCCGCGATGGCGGCAGCTTTACCACCCGGCGGGTGGTGGCGATCCAGCATGGCAAGCAGATACTGAACCTCTCCGCCTCGTTCCACGAAGACGAGGATGGCTGGTCGTTCCAGCATGACATGCCCGAGGTCGAAGGACCCGAAGGCCTGCTGTCCCGTGCCGAACTGAGGGAAGCCTCGGCCGGTCAGGTCACCGGGCGCGAGCGCAGCGATTACCTGCGGCCGCGGCCCATCGAGATCCGAGAGGTCGAACCGCAGGACCTGTTCGAACCGAAGCCCATGGGCGACGTCAACCACACGTGGTTCCGGATGGAGGCCGCCAAGGGGCAGGACACGCCGATGCAGCACTGCCTGCTGGCCTATGCCTCCGACATGGGGCTTCTGGGTTCGTCCCTGCGGCCCCATGGCATCAGCTGGTATCGCGGCGGCGTGCTCACCGCGAGCCTTGATCACGCCATGTGGTTTCATGGTCCGATCAGGTTCGAGGACTGGCACCTCTACTCGATGGACAGCCCCTTTACCGGCGGCGGGCGCGGCTTCAACCGGGGTGCTGTCTACACGCAGGACGGCCGGCTGGTGGCCAGCGTGGCGCAGGAAGGGCTCGTGCGGAAGTTCAAGGACAAGGACGATCGGGGATGAGCACCGCGGGCAGCCGATATCCTCGCTGGGTGCCGGGTATCGAGCTGCGCGCGGACTGGCTTGGGCAGGTGCAGGAAGAGATCCTCGACCCCGGGCGCGAGATCGTCGACCCGCATCATCATCTCTGGACCCACGGGACTCCGGAGAACCAGGCCGTCTACGAGCTGGACGCGCTGTGGAGCGACACCGGCGCCGGCCACAACGTCGTGCAGACGGTCTACATCGAGTGCCGGTCCTACTGGGACAAGTCCGCACCCGACCATCTGCAGCCCGTGGGTGAAACCCGGCACATCGCCGACCTGGCCCGCGCCGATGGACCGTCCCGGATCGCCGGGATCATCGCCTTTGCCGATCTGACGCTGCCGCCCGAGCAGCTTGACGAGGTTCTGGACGCGCATATCGAAGCCGGGCAGGGGCTGGTGAAAGGGATCCGCCACGCCGCCGCCTGCGACCCCGAGCGCGAACAACTGATGATCCCCTCGCGCGGGGTGCCCGGTCAGCTGGCCGACCCGGCCTTCCGGCGTGGAGTGCGCCACCTTGGCGCGCGCGGACTGACCTATGACAGCTGGCACTATCACCACCAGAACGCCGAGTTCCTGTCGCTGGCCCGCGCCGTACCCGAGACCACGATGGTGCTGGACCACCTGGGTTCGCCGCTGGGAGTCGCGCGGTTCTCGGGCAGGCGGGACGAGGTCTTTGCCGACTGGAAGCTCGACATGCGCGCCATTGCAGCCTGTCCCAATGTCGTGGCCAAGCTGGGTGGTTTCGCCATGCCTGACAACGGCTGGGGCTGGATGGAGCGGGACAAGCCGCCATCATCAGACGAACTGCTGGCCGCTCAGCGGGAATGGTACGAGCACATGCTGACCACCTTCGGGGCCGAGCGCTGCATGTTCGAAAGCAACTTCCCCGTTGATCGCGTCTCGGTCAGCTATCCGGTGCTGTGGAACTTCTTCAAGAAGCTGGCGCATGGCGCGAGCGAGAATGAAAAGGCCGCGCTGTTCAGCGGAACAGCGCGGCGAGTTTACGGTCTGCCGGGAGTCTAGGCAGAGCCGGGGCAGGCGGGTCAGCCCCGCCCCTCGAAAGTTCCGCCGTAGACGCGATTCAGCTTGCGCATCCCGCCGATCCACTTGTCGTAGTTCTCGGCCTTGTTGCGCATGTAGCTCAGGACCTCCGGGTGCGGCAGCACCAGGAAAGTCTCGGCGCGAATGGTCTGGACGCAAGCCTCGGCAACGGCCTCGGGTTCCAGCATGCCGTTGATCGAGGCAACCCCGTCTTCGTGGCCGCGCGTCATTTCCGAGCGCACGGCCTGCGGGCATAGGACGGACACCTTGATGCCCTGATCGCCGTGGGTCAGCGCCAGCCATTCCGCCAGACCCACCGCCGCGTGCTTGGTCACACCGTAGGGCGCCGAGCCGACCTGGTTCAGCAGCCCGGCCGCCGACGCGGTGTTCAACAGGTAGCCGCCGCCGCGCGCCGCCATGCGGGGAACGAGGTGACGCGCGGCCCAGACATGGGACATCACGTTGACCTCCCAGATCTTCTGCCAAGCGTCGTTCGGTACCTCGGCTCCGCCGGCGGCAAGGATACCGGCGTTCGAGCAGAACAGGTCGATGGGCCCGATATCGGCCTCGACCTTTTCGATCAGGGCCGAGATCTCCTCTTCGCGCGCGACATTCACTTCAAACGCAATGCCATTGATCTTGCTTGCAGTTTCTTCGGCGCCGGCAAGGTTTAGATCGGCACAGATCACCTTTTTCGCGCCTTCCTCTGCGAACCGGACGGCCATGGCCCGTCCGATGCCGCTGGCCGCGCCGGTGACCACGATGATCTTGTCTTTCAGTTCCATATGGCTCTCCTCAGGTCCACATGACAGTTCCGCCACAGATGGTCAGAGCCTGGCCAGTCATGTAGCCGCTCGCGTCCGAGGCAAGGTACGTGGCAACACCGCAGAAATCCTCGGGCTCGCCAAGGCGACGCAGCGCGATGTCCTGCTTGATGCGCCGCTCGGTATCCGGGTTCTCCCACAGCTCGCGGGCGAAATCGGTCTTGATCAGGCCCGGGCAGATCGCGTTCACGCGGACACCCGAGGGCCCGAACTCGGCCGCGAGATTGCGCACGAGGCCGATCAGCGCCAGCTTGGACATGTCGTAAGTGCCCAGCGTCGTAGACGGTTTGAAGGCCCCGATGGACGAAGTGAACATCATCGAGCCCTTGCCCTTGGCCTCCATGTCCTTGACCGCACGCTTGGCCAGCCACAGGTTGGACTGGACGTTGGCCTGCATGGTCTTCTCGTAGGCACCATCCGAAATCTCGGTGATCGAACCGTAATGCGGGTTCACGCCCGCATTCCCGACCACGATGTCGATGGGGCCAACTTCGGCCCGGGTCCGGTTGACCAGTTCTTCGATCTGGTCCTGATAGCCGATGTTGCAGGCGATCCCGACGGCGCGATCCGCGCCGACGGTTTCATTGATCTGGGCCGCCGCGGTGTCGAGCTGATCCTGCTTGCGCGAGGAAATCACGACCTTGGCGCCGTGGTCGGCGAGGGCGGTCGCCATCGCCAGACCCATGCCCTTGGACGCGCCGGTCAACAGCGCGACGCGTCCAGTCAGATCGAACAGGTTCCGCATGGATTACGGACCCTGGAAGATCATGCCGGTCACCTGATTGGCGACGGCGGCCTTGCGTTCGTTCGAGCCCTGATAGGTCTTGACCTCGTGGCGCGCGATCACCGCATGGTGCACCTCGTCCGGACCATCCGCGAAACGCAGGGTGCGCTGACCGGTGTACATGTTCGCCAGCGGCGTCCACTGCGACAGACCGGTGGCGCCGTGCACCTGCATGGCCTGGTCGATGATCTGGCAGACCTTTTCGGGCACCATCGCCTTGATCATCGAAACCCAGATGCGGGCTTCCTTGTTGCCGAGAACATCCATCGCCTTGGCGGCCTTCAGGACCATCAGGCGCATCGCTTCGATCTCGATTCGCGCGCGAGAGATGGTTTCCATGTTCTTGCCGAGGTCGATGATCTTCTTGCCGAAGGCTTCGCGCGACAGGCCGCGCCCGATCAGCAGGTCCAGCGCACGTTCGGCGGCACCGATGGAGCGCATGCAGTGGTGGATACGGCCGGGCCCGAGGCGCACCTGGCTGATTTCGAAGCCGCGACCTTCACCCCAGAGCATGTTGGTCTCGGGCACGCGAACGTTCTTGAAGCGGATGTGCATGTGGCCGTGCGGCGCGTCGTCATGCCCGAAGACATGCATCGGGCCAACGATCTCGACGCCGGGTGTGTCGATGGGCACGAGGATCTGCGACTGCTGGCGGAACGTCTCGGCATCCGGAGAGGTTTTTACCATGACAATCATGATCTTGCAGCGCGGATCTCCAGCACCGGAGATGTAGTACTTCTCGCCGTTGATGACCCATTCGCCGTTTTCCAGAACCGCGCTGGTCGAGATGTTCTTGGCATCCGACGAGGCGACGCTGGGCTCGGTCATGGCAAAGGCAGAGCGGATTTCGCCGGCGAGCAGGGGCTTCAGCCACTTGTCTTTCTGCTCCTTGGTGCCGACGCGCTCCAGAACCTCCATGTTGCCGGTGTCAGGCGCCGAGCAGTTCAGCGTTTCGGGTGCCAGCGGACTCTTGCCGAGCTCTGCCGCGATATAGGCGTAGTCGAGGTTCGACAGGCCTTCACCAGTTTCGGCGTTCGGCAGGAAGAAGTTCCACAGCCCCGACTCCTTGGCCTTCTGCTTGACGCTGTCCAGCAGCTCGAGCTGGCCCGGCGCGTAGGACCAGCGGTCGGCACGGCCTTCGCCAAGACGATAGAATTCCTCGGTGATCGGATCGACGTTCTCGGTGATGTGCTTGATCACGGCGGCCAGCAGCGGCTTGGCCTTGTCCGACATCTCGAGGTTGTTCAGTTCAAGGGGCGTAGCGTCATGTACCATATAGGGCTCCCGGTTGGGTTCGGTTCTGGGCCATCGGATGACCCATTCAAAATCTCTGCGAAAACAGCGGCTTGATGCGGGAAACTTCGCGCAGCCCAAGTGAAGGATCACGGTGCCTGATACCGTTCAGGCGCGATGGCGAGACACGGCCCAAGAGCGGGCGCGACCTGTGCATCATTCTTCCTCCCTTGGCGCCTCGCTCTGCCGGTTCCTCGATGTGGATCAAGGTGTCAGTAGGCGCCGCGACTCTCCCTGCGGAAAAGTTACTACGGAAAATGAAGTCAGCCAATACCGCTTGACGAAATTTCGTTTCGCACAACGAAAGACCGCTTACCGAGGGGAAGTTCTCGGAGCGATCCTGTCGGAGTTGGCCGGGTTTGGCCATAGCTGGGTATGAGATTTATTTACATAATACTGATTATACGTATTACGCATGCAGCGGAAACGAGGGCCCCTTGGCCCTTAATTCAAACCCTATCCGGTTCCCCCGAAAAGAAAAACCCGGCTGCGCGGATCAACGCGCAACCGGGTTCCCCATCATCAGGTCAGAACGATCAGAAGAACGCCTGCAGCCCCGTCTGTGCGCGGCCAAGGATCAGCGCGTGAACGTCGTGCGTGCCCTCGTAGGTGTTCACGGTCTCGAGGTTCATCATGTGCCGGATCACCTGGAACTCCAGGCTGATACCGTTACCGCCGTGCATGTCACGCGCCATCCGCGCGATATCCAGCGCCTTGCCGCAGTTGTTGCGCTTGACGATCGAGATCATCTCGGGCGCGGCCTGCGCCTCGTCCATCAGGCGACCGACGCGCAGCGAGGCCTGCAGGCCCAGTGCGATCTCGGTCTGCATGTCGGCCAGCTTCTTCTGGAACAGCTGGGTCTGTGCCAGCGGACGCTTGAACTGGTGACGGTCCAGACCGTACTGACGTGCTGCATGCCAGCAGGCTTCGGCGGCGCCCATCGCGCCCCAGCTGATGCCATAGCGTGCGCGGTTGAGGCAGCCGAACGGACCTTTCAGGCCCTCGACATACGGCAGCAGCGCATCCTCGCCGACCTCGACGCCATCCATCACGACTTCGCCGGTCACGGACGCCCGCAGCGACATCTTGTTCTGGATCTTCGGTGCGCTCAGGCCCTTCATGCCTTTCTCGAGGATGAAGCCGCGGATCTTGCCGCCGTGTTCCTCGGACTTGGCCCAGACCACGAAAACGTCTGCGATCGGCGCGTTCGAGATCCACATCTTGGACCCGGTCAGCTTGTAGCCGCCATCGATCTTGACCGCGCGGGTCTTCATGCCTGCCGGGTCGGAACCGGCGTCAGGCTCGGTCAGGCCGAAGCAGCCGATGAACTCGCCCGAGGCCAGTTTCGGCAGGTACTTCATGCGCTGCTCTTCCGAGCCGTAGGCGTAGATCGGGTACATCACCAGCGACGACTGCACCGACATCATCGAGCGGTAGCCGGAGTCGACACGCTCGACCTCACGAGCGACAAGCCCGTAAGAGACATAGCCGGCCCCGATGCCGCCGTACTGTTCCGGCACGGTGACGCCGAGCAGACCCATTTCACCCATTTCGGCGAAAATCTCGGGGTCCACGGTTTCCTTCTCGTAGGCTGCGGTCACGCGCGGCTGCAGCTTTTCCTGGGCATAGGCCTTGGCGCTGGCGGCGATCATGCGCTCGTCTTCGGTCAGTTGGTCTTCCAGACGGAACGGATCGGTCCAGTCGAAGGACCCGAGATCAGGCGCGTCCTTGGGCTTGAGGGATGGTGTCGGGGCGTTCATGGCCGTCTCCTGCAAGGTTGTTGCGGTTTGGCGGCAACATACGCGGATCGTTTCATGAAAAACAGCGAGACTTTCGACAATATGTATGAGTAAACGGCATACATGATTACACCCCGCCGCTTCCTGCCCTCCATCTCTTCCCTTCGCGCGCTCGAGGCACTCGACCGGCTTGGCAGCGCCTCTGCCGTGGCCGAAGAACTTTCGCTGACCCAGAGTGCCGTGAGCCGTCAATTGCAGGCGCTGGAGACCCAGATGGGTGCTGTCCTCGTGGACCGTGGACACAAGCGGCTGACACTGACCCCGGCAGCCAGGGACTATGCCGCCGAGATACGGCAGGCGCTGACTCAGATCACCAATGCCTCGCTGCGGCTGCAAGTGGCGCCGATGTCCGGCACGCTGAACCTCGCCATCCTGCCGACCTTCGGAATGCGCTGGCTTATGCCCCGCCTGCCGGAATTCGCTCGCCTGCATCCCGAGGTGACGCTGAACATGGCAACGCGGCTGGTACCGTTCAACTTTGCCACCGAGCCTTTCGACGCCGCGCTGCATTTCGGCAGCGGCGACTGGCCCGGAACGGACAAGCTGTTGCTCAAGCATGAACATGTGCTGGCTGTGGCTGCGCCCTCACTGCTGACACGCGGACGACCGGGCGATCCGCGCGCCCTCCTCCGCATGCCGCTGCTGCACATCCAGACCCGGCCGCGCGCCTGGTCGGACTGGTTCGCCGCTCAGGACATAAGGCTGACGCAGCCGATCCCCGGGATGATCTATGACCAATACTCAACCATCACACAGGCCGCGCTGCATGGTTTGGGCGTCGCGCTGATGCCGGACTACCTTGTCGAGCAGGATGTGGCGACCGGTCGGCTGATCCCGGTCTATGGCCCGGCGGTGGAAACACCGGGGGCCTATTACCTCGTCTGGCCCACCGCGAAATCGCAGGACCCGTCCGTCGCCGCCTTCCGCGAATGGCTCTCCACGCAGGCCGAACCGGAGGACCCGCTGCCCCGCTGACACGCGCCCTGCCCCGACAGCAAAAAGCCGCGCCCGAAGGCGCGGCTTATTTGTTTTGCCAGTCTGATCGAGTTCAGACCTCGTCCTTGCCCGACGCCAAAACGCAGAGCAGCGTGATCACGGACGCGGCCAGCATGTAGTATCCAACGTAGCTCATGCCGTAGGTCGCCTGCAGCCAGGTCGCGATGTAGGGCGCCAGCGAAGCCCCGACGATTCCCGCGAAGTTGAACGCCAGCGACGCACCGGTATAGCGCACCCGGGTCGGGAACGGCGCCGCAAGGGCCGCGCCGATGATGCCGTAGGTGACCCCCATCAGCGCCATGCCGAGCACGACGAAGGTGAAGACCCCCGAAAGGCTGCCGCCGAGCAGCGTGTCGAGGAAGAAGGAGAACACCCCGATCAGGACGGTGACGAGGATCAGCAGGTTGCGACGGCCCCAGCGGTCCGCGATCTTGCCCGCGAAGGGGATGAACAGGCCGAACACCACGGCGCCGACAAGCTGGACCTCCAGCGCTTCGGGAAGAGACATCTGCAGTACCTTGACGTTGTAGGACAGCAGGTAGGCCGAGCCGATGTAAAACAGCACGAAGGTCGCGAGCGCAACGAAGGTGCCGAGGAACAGGCTGCGCTTGTGGTTGCGGAAGACCTCGACGAAGGGCACGGACACGCGCTCTTCCTTGTCGATGGCTTTCTGGAACGCCGGGGTTTCGGCCAGCGAGAGGCGCACCCAAAGGCCGATCACGATCAGCACGATGGAACCGAGGAACGGGATGCGCCAGCCCCAGGCCAGCAGGTCCTCGCGGGTCATGAAGGTCAGCAGCACGAGGAACAGGCCCGACGAGAGGAACAGGCCAACCGGCGCGCCGAGTTGCGGGAACATGCCGTACCAGCTGCGCTTGCCTTCCGGCGCGTTCTCGGTCGCGATCAGGACCGCCCCACCCCATTCACCGCCGAGGCCGAACCCCTGCCCGAAACGGCAGAGCGCCAGCAGCGCGGGCGCCCAGACACCAATCTGGGCATAGGTCGGCAGGAAGCCGATGATGACGGTCGAGATGCCCATGGTGAGCAGCGCGGCCACCAGAGTGGTCTTGCGCCCGATCCGGTCCCCGAAGTGGCCGAAGACGACGGCGCCCAGCGGGCGCGCGAAGAAGGCGATCGAGAAGGTGGCGAAGGACGCCAGCAACGCGGTCGTGGGGTCCTCGCCCGGGAAGAACAGCGCGGGAAACACCAGCACGGCGGCGGTGGCATATACATAGAAGTCGAAGAACTCGATGGTGGTGCCGATGAGGCTGGCCAGCAGAACCCGGCTGGGCCGGTTCAAAACAGGTGCCGCGCCGGCGGCCGCCGACGGGTGAGAGGTTATATCTGACATGTGTATCGTCCGGTTTTTCTAGCGCGGACGCACCCCGCGTCGGGGTCGTTCGCAGAGAGCACGGGCCCTAGCGCAACAAAGATATGGCGGAAAGCGCATTCGACGTACTTTTCTGTCCCGCATGGCGGGATTGACGTAATCACATGGCATCCTCGGCCTCCGCGACTCTCTTTTCCCGCCCGGATCCGTCGACACGATGAAGACTCGCGCGAAAGCGTCCGAAAAACGGGCAAGTACCGCCGCCCTGCCCTGACGTCAGTATGTCACGTGTCTGTGAAACAGGGTGCGCGGAGCGGCCAGAATGGCACCCGAAACGGCCCGAAACGATCCGGATTCCGGCCCTGAAATTGATTATGCGGAATCACTGTTTTGGCCCCTGCCCTGCCCCGCAAAGCATCGAAATTTCAAAGACTTCCGCCATCGCACCTGCAGCAATTCGCCTTTGCACTCGCAGCGATTCCACTCCGCGATTCCATGCTGCATCTGCGAGGTGATCCGAAAAAAGCTATGCGACGGAATGACATATACAGCTCCATGCTGAGCGCATGTAAACGCGGGGCGCATCCGCTGGCGCGACTCCTCCCGCCGCGCCCGAATTTTTTGAAGGTCAGTCACGTCCCTCCGTGCTGGCCGGAAGAAGTCACGAGGCAACATTGCTAGATAAACTCAAACTCCCGGCTCTCCTGGGGGTCGTGGCAGTCCTTTCGGGCTGCAACTACGACATCCTTTCTCCCGCCGGATGGGTTGGTGAACAGCAGCGCAACCTGCTGGTCATCTCCACACTCCTCATGCTCATCGTCATCATTCCGGTCCTCGTCATGGCCGTGTGGTTCCCGCTGCGCTATCGCGCGGACCGCAAGGACCTGAGCGACTACGCCCCCGACTGGGCCCACTCGAACAAGATCGAATACATGGTCTGGGGCGGTCCCATCGTGATCATCATCGCGCTGGGGGCCTTCACCTGGGTCTATACCCATCGCCTCGACCCCTACCGCCCGCTGGATATCGCGGCCGAGCCGGTCGAAGTCGAAGCCGTCTCGCTCGACTGGAAATGGCTGTTCATCTATCCCGAGCAGGGCATCGCGACGATCAACGAGCTGGCGATCCCCGAGGGGCGCCCGATCAACCTGCGCCTGACCTCTTCTACTGTCATGAACACCTTCTCGGTGCCTGCCCTCGGCGGCATGATCTACTCGATGGCCGGGATGGAGACCAAACTGCACCTCGTCGCCAACGAGATCGGCACGTTCGCGGGCCGGTCGGCCCACTACTCCGGGCCGGGTTTCTCGGGCATGACTTTCGATACCATCTCGATGAGCGAGGATGATTTCGAAGGCTGGGTGACCAAGGTCAAGCTGAGCAGCGACGACCTGACCCGCGCCAACTATCTCAAGGTGGAAACCCCCTCGTTCAACGAGCCGGTCCGCTACTTCGGCAAGGTCGATGACGGTCTGTTCGACCGCATCCGCGGCCTCTGCGTCGAAGAGGGCAAGGTCTGCATGGATCACATGATGATGATCGACGAGCAGGGCGGCGGCGGCCTCGAAGGCATCGCCGACGAGCACAAGTACGAGTACGACCAGGACCGTGCCATCGACGGGTTCGGACGTCCGCTCCCGCGGCCCGAAGCGAGCCTCACCACTCACGACAACGACCACGCGAGCGCCGCGCCGCTGCGACTCGCCCAGGACGAGGACATTGCCAATGGCAACTGAACCCGCACTCACGGCGCCCGAGACGATCTCGCCGATTTTCGGCCGTCTCACGCTTGACTGGATCCCCTACCACGAACCCATTCTGGTCGGCACCTTCGCCGGTATCGTCCTCGGCGGTATCGCGGTTGTCGCCCTGATGACCTATTTCCGCCTCTGGGTCCCGCTGTGGCGTGACTGGCTGACCAGCGTCGACCACAAGAAAATTGGGATCATGTACATGATCCTTGGCTTCGTCATGTTCATCCGCGGTTTCGCGGACGCCCTGATGATGCGCGCGCAACAGGCGCTCGCCGCCGGCGGATCGGAGGGCTACCTCCCCCCGCACCACTTCGACCAGGTCTTTACCGCGCACGGCGTGATCATGATCTTCTTCGTGGCGATGGCTTTCGTCACCGGCATCATGAACTACGTCATGCCGCAGCAGATCGGTGCCCGCGACGTGGCCTTCCCCTTCCTGAACAACTTCTCGTTCTGGATGACGGTGGCAGGTGCGCTGCTGGTCAACGTCTCGCTGTTCATAGGTGAGTTCGCCCGCGTCGGTTGGCTGGCCTTCCCGCCACTCTCCGGATCGGCGTTCTCGCACGGGCCCGGGGTCGACTATTACCTCTGGTCGCTGCAGATCGCCGGGGTTGGCACCACGCTTTCGGGCGTGAACCTGATCGCCACCATCTTCAAGATGCGCGCCAAGGGCATGAAGCTGTTCGACATGCCGGTCTTCACCTGGACGACGCTCTGCACCAACGTGCTGATTGTTGCGGCGTTCCCGGTCCTGACCGCGACGCTGACCATGCTCACCCTCGACCGCTACCTCGGGTTCCACTTCTTCACCAACGACATGGGTGGGAACTCGATGATGTACATCAACCTGATCTGGATCTGGGGCCACCCGGAAGTCTACATCCTGATCCTGCCGATCTTCGGCGTGTTCTCCGAGATCGTCTCGACCTTCTCGGGCAAGCCGCTCTTCGGGTACAAGACGATGGTCTGGGCGACTGCCTGCATCATGGTGCTGAGCTTCGTCGTGTGGCTCCACCACTTCTTCACCATGGGCTCCGGCGCCAACGTGAACGCCTTCTTCGGCATCACCACGATGATCATCGCGGTGCCCACGGGCGTGAAGATATTCAACTGGCTGTTCACCATGTACAAGGGCCGCGTGCGGTTCGAAGTGCCGATGCTCTGGACCACCGGTTTCATCGTGACCTTCACCATCGGTGGCATGACCGGCGTTCTGCTGGCCGTTCCCCCGGTTGACTTCCAGCTGCACAACACGCTGTTCCTGATCGCGCACTTCCATAACGTGATCATCGGCGGCGTGGTGTTCGGGGTCTATGCTGCCGTCACCTTCTGGTGGCCCAAGGCCTTCGGCTTCAAGCTGGACGACAAGTGGGGCCGCCGCAGCTTCTGGTTCTGGTTTGTCGGCTTCTACTTCGCCTTCATGCCGCTCTATGCACTGGGACTGATGGGCGTGACCCGCCGTCTGAACGCCTACATGGATCAGGCCTGGCAGATCTACTTCGTGGTCGCCGCCTTTGGCGCGGTCCTGATCGCCTGCGGCATCGCCTGTGGTTTCATCAACTTCGCCTACTCCATCATCAACCGCAAGAAGCTGGCCTGCGGCCCCGATCCCTGGGATGCGCGGACGCTGGAATGGGCGACCCAGTCGCCGCCGGCGCCCTACAACTTCCCCGAGAACATCGTGGTTCACGGCCGTGACGAGTGGTGGCGGATGAAGCAGAACGGCTTCAAGTGGTCGACGAACTACCAGCCGATCCACATGCCGAACTCCACTTCGACGGGCATCGTGCTCGCGGCGGGTGCACTGGTCTTTGGCTTCGCCATGGTCTGGTACATCTGGTGGCTGGCGGCGATCTCGCTGCTGGGCTGCATCGGCTACGCCATCGCCCATACCTTCAACTATGACCGCGACCACTGGATCCCCGCATCCGTCGTCGCAGCCACCGAGCGCAAGGGAGAACCGGCATGACAATGCTCGACACCCCGCTGACCGGTGTTGTGGAGGGGCCCGCGGGCCCCGACGCACACCCGGATCACCACCACGAGAGCGCCACGCCCATCGGGTTCTGGATCTACCTGATGAGCGACTGCATCATCTTCGCGACGCTCTTCGCCACATATGCCGTGCTGGGCTACAACTATGCCGGTGGCCCTGCCCCGCATGACCTGTTCGAGCCCGGCTTTGTCGCCATCGAAACCGCGCTGCTGCTGTTCTCCTCCATCACCTTCGGTGTTGCGATGCTGAAGGCAGAGGGCGGCAACCTGAACGCCACCACCCTGTGGCTGGTGATCACGGGCATCTTCGGCCTCGGGTTCATCGGCATGGAGATCTACGAGTTCCGTCACCTGATCCACATCGGTGCGGGCCCGGAACGCTCGGGTTTCCTCTCGGCCTTCTTCCTGCTGGTCGGGACCCACGGACTCCACGTCACCGGCGGCCTGATCTGGCTGGTCACGCTGATCGTACAGCTGCGTCTGCGCGGCCTGATCCCGGCGAACATGCAGCGCCTCTCGACGCTGTCCATGTTCTGGCACTTCCTCGACCTCGTCTGGATCGGGGTGTTCTCCTTCGTCTATCTCGTGAGGCTGATCTGATGAGCGCACATAGCCACTCCTCGCACGGCACCATGGGCAAGCTGATGACGGGCTTTGGCCTGTCGGCTCTGCTGACGGTCGTGCCCTTCGCCATCGTCATGGGAGAGTTCGACCTCTCCCGTGAATGGGCAATCGGCCTGATCATGGGCCTCGGTGCCGTGCAGATCATCGTCCATCTCGTGTACTTCCTGCATCTGAACAGCAGCAATGAAGGTGGCTGGACGCTGGCCGCGACCATCCTCGCGGCGGTGATCCTTCTCATCGTGCTCGCTGGGTCGCTCTGGGTCATGCACAACATGAACGCCAACATGATGCCGATGAGCCCCGGCAACATGAGCGAGATGTCGGGCGGCGAAGCCATGCCGGTTCAGACGCACGATGCGTCCCACGGGACGGATCACTGATGGCCATGGCGGAGCGTATCCACATGGCGCCCCGCCGTCGCTGGCTGCTGATTGCAGTCGTGACGCTCGCCGCGCTGATCGGCGCGGCGGGCTTCACCTCGCTCGGGGTCTGGCAGGTTAAGCGCCTGCACTGGAAACTGAACCTGATCGAGCGGGTGGATGAGCGGGTGCATGCCGCCCCCGTCGCCGCGCCCGGGCCCGGCGCGTGGCCCGACATTTCGGCGGAACGGGACGAATACCGTCACGTGAGCCTGACCGGCACCTTCCGCAACGACGAAGAGGTGCTGATCTATACCCCTTCGGCCTATGGTCCCGCCTACTGGGTCCTGACGCCGCTGGACCGCGACGATGGCACCGTGATCCTGATCAACCGAGGGCTGGTGCCGGAAGAGTTCAAGGATGCGGCAACCCGTCCCGCGCCCGAAGGCACGCAGACCGTCAACGGACTGCTGCGCATTTCGGAAAGCAAGGGCTGGCTGTTCTCCCGCAAGAACAACCCCGACGAACGGCTCTGGTATCGCCGCGACATCGGCTCGATCACGCAGGCTCTTGGACTGGTAAAGGCTGCGCCCTATTTCGTGGATGCCGACGAGGATTCGGCCGGTGCCTGGCCACTTGGCGGTCAGACCGTCGTGTCCTTCCGCAATGCTCACCTGAGCTATGCCCTGACCTGGGCGGCACTGGCGCTGATGTGCGTGGTGGCCTGGGGGCTGTTCATCCGCGTGGAATGGCGGCGCAAGTAACTAAGCGGCCATCACGCGGCTTCTTCTGTCTTTTGAGCTTGGTGGGGTGGGGGCAAACCCCATCTGACCGGTTCCGTTGTGACGCGGGATGGGGTTTGCCCCCATCCTCGCATCAACAGCCCGGACCTTAGCCGAGCGCGTACCCCGCACCGCGCACGGTGCGCACCGGGTCTTCGCCGCCGTACTGGGTCAGCGACTTGCGCAGGCGACCGATATGGACGTCCACGGTGCGGGTATCGACATAGATGTCACGCCCCCAGACCCGGTCGAGCAGTTGCTCGCGGCTCCAGACCCGGCCCGGTTTCTCCATGAAGGTCGACAGCAGGCGGAACTCGGTCGGACCGAGCTTGAGCGGCTTGTCCGAACGGCTGACCTTGTGGGTCTCGGCATCCAGAACGATATCGTCGTACTCCAACCGCAGGCCCACGGTGGCAGGGCGGACCCGACGCAGCTGCGAGCGCACGCGCGCCATCAGTTCGATGACGGAGTAGGGCTTGACCACGTAGTCGTCGGCCCCGGTTTCGAGCCCGCGCACCTTGTCGACTTCCTCGGACCGGGCTGAGAGCATGATGATCGGGATCCCGCGGGTCTCGGGGCGCATCTTGAGACGGCGGCAGACCTCGATGCCGGACAGGGCCGGCATCATCCAGTCGAGCACGATGATGTCGGGCATGTCCTCGTCGACCAGCAGCAGCGCTTCATCGCCGGTCTCGGCCTTGAGCACCCGGAAGCCTTCGGCTTCCAGGTTGTAGGCCAGCACCTCGCGCTGCGCCGGTTCGTCCTCGACGACCAGTACGGTGGGTTGGTTTGCAGTCATCGGCTTACTTGTCCAGGATCGCCGTTTCCGAAGTCAGATCGGCCTTGGGACGGCTTTCGTCCGGACGGTCGCCCGTGACGAGATAGACCACCTGCTCGGCGATCGAAGTGGCGTGGTCCCCCATGCGCTCCACGTTCTTGGCGATGAAGTGGAGATGCATGCAGGGCGTGATGTTGCGCGGGTCTTCCATCATGAAGGTCAGGAACTGGCGGAACAGGGCGTTGTACATCTGGTCGACTTCCAGATCGCGCTGGATCACGTCCTCGGCCAGTTCGGCATCGCGCTGGATGTAGGAATCGAGCGCGTTCTTCAGCATCAGCTCGACCTCACGTGCCATCCGGCGCAGGGCGCTGGCGGCATCCGGCACCGGCGACATCTGGGCCAGGACACCGGTCCGCTTGGCGATGTTCTTGGCATAGTCAGCGATGCGTTCGAGGTTGCCGCTGATCTTCATGACCGTGAGCACGAGGCGCAGGTCGATCGCGGTCGGAGCCCGCAGCGCGATGACGCGCGCGGCCTCTTCGTTGATCAGTTCTTCCAGCCCGTCGATGGCAAGGTCACCCTTGCGCACCTGTTCGGCCAGCTCCTCGTCGCTGTTCTCCAGCGAGGTGGCGGCGTCGCGGATAGCCGCCTCGACGAGGCCGCCCATCTTCATGATCCGGGCCTGAATGGCTTCGAGGTCGCGGTCGAAGGCCGATGCGATGTGTTGATCCGACATTGTCAAATACTCCTCAGCCGATACGGCCGGTAATGTAGCTCTCGGTGCGCGGGTCGACGGGGTTGGTGAAGATCTGGCCCGTTTCGCCGAACTCGACGAGGTTTCCGAGATGGAAGAAGGCGGTCTTCTGGCTGACGCGCGCGGCCTGTTGCATCGAGTGGGTCACGATGACGACCGAATAGTTCTGCTTCAGTTCGTCGATCAGTTCCTCCACCTGCGCGGTGGCAATCGGGTCGAGCGCGGAACAGGGTTCGTCCATCAGCAGGACTTCCGGTTCGGTTGCCACGGCGCGCGCAATGCACAGACGCTGCTGCTGACCGCCCGACAGACCGGTGCCCGGTGCGTGCAGACGGTCCTTGACCTCGTTCCAGATGGCGCCACGGCGCAGGGCCCTCTCGACGATCTCGTCCAGGTCGGCCTTGTTCTTGGCAAGGCCGTGGATCCGGGGCCCGTAGGCCACGTTGTCGTAGATCGATTTGGGGAACGGGTTCGGCTTCTGGAACACCATGCCCACCTTGGCGCGCAGTTGTACCGGATCGACCTTCTTGTCGTAGATATTCTCGCCGTCCAGCAGGATCTCGCCCTCGACACGGCAGATGTCGATGGTGTCGTTCATCCGGTTCAGGCAGCGCAGGAAGGTCGACTTGCCACAGCCCGACGGGCCGATGAAGGCCGTGACGGTCTTGTCTTCGATCTGGACGTTCACATCCTTGATGGCGTGGGATTCGCCGTAGAAAACCTGGACGTTACTTGCGTTGATCTTGATTTCGTTCGTGTCCACGTCTTTCTCCAAAGCAGTCATCTGGTTCATGTGACGCTCCTTACCAGCGGCGTTCAAAGCGGCGGCGCAGGATCACGGCCACCGTGTTCATTGTGATCAGGAACAGCAGCAGGATGATGATGCCGCCCCAAGCGCGTTCGTAAAAGGCCGGATCCGCGCGTTTCGCCCATTCGTAGATCTGGGCAGGCATGGCGGAGTTCGGCGAGAGCAGGCCCGACGCGATGCTGTCAGGCGCGTTCGAGGCGATGAAACCGACCATCCCGATCAGCAGCAACGGTGCGGTTTCCCCCAGCGCCTGGGCCAGGCCGATGATGGTGCCGGTCAGGATCCCCGGTGCGGCGAGCGGCAGCACATGGTGAAACACCGCCTGCATCTTCGAGGCGCCGACCCCAAGCGCAGCGTCGCGGATCGACGGCGGAACTGCCTTCAGAGAGGCACGGGTCGAGATGATGATCGTCGGCAGGGTCATCAGCGTGAGCACGAGGCCCCCAACCAGCGGAGCCGACATGGGCAGGTGCATGTAGTTGATGAAGACCGCGAGGCCGAGGATACCGAAAACGATAGAAGGTACCGCCGCGAGGTTCGAGATGTTCACCTCGATGATGTCGGTCAGCCAGTTCTTGGCCGCGAATTCCTCGAGGTAGATCGACGCCGCGACGCCGATCGGGAGGGACAGGATCAGGACCACCAGCATCATGAACAGCGAGCCCAGCATCGACACGCCCATGCCCGCGTCCTCCGGACGTTGGTCGGAGGCGTCAGCACCGGTGATGAAGCTCATGTTGAAGGTCTTGGCCAGCACGCCATCTTCTTTCAGCGCGTCGACGAAATCCAGTTGCTCGGCGGTGACGTTCTTGTCGTTCACGATGGACTCGCGTGTCACGCGCCCCTTGAGGTAACCATCGACGCGGCTGTTGGCGAGAAAGCGGAACTCGACCGTCTTGCCGATCTCGTCGGGGTTGGCGATGACGAAGTCCCGCAGCTGTGCGGCGGCGCTCTTCGACAGGATGTCTGCCATCGCCTTGCCGGGCAGCGCAGTCTCGATACCGTCAGCGGCGACCTTGGCCTCGAAGGCCTGCTGGATCAGCGGCGCATATCCAAAGGTCGAGACCTTCTTGATTTCCTCGAGGTTCCGGTTGCCGTTCTTGTCGAGCTTGGACTCGTCCAGTTGAACTTCGAGCGTGACGAAGGTCTGCTGGAACGCCCCGAGGCCCTGGCTGAAGATGTTGACGACGAGGATGACCAGCATCAGGAGGCCGATGCCGATGGCCACCATGCCGTAGACCTGGAACCGTTTCTCGGCGGCGTTGCGGCGTGCGGTCCGGGCGTCCTTTTCAAGGAGCGAGCCGTGCTTGCGCGGTTCGGCGGCGTTTCCCGGGAGATTGGTGATATCGGTCATTCGTACTGCTCCCGGTATTTGCGCACGATGTAGAGCGCCAGGATATTGAGCCCGAGGGTAAGGACAAAGAGCGTGAGGCCGAGGGCGAAGGCCACCAGCGTCTCGGGGCTGGCAAAATCGGTGTCGCCGGTCAGCTGGCTGACGATCCGGGTGGTGATGGTGGTCATCGATTCCAGCGGGTTGACCGAGAATTTGGCGACGGCCCCTGCCCCCATGACCACGATCATGGTTTCACCGATGGCGCGCGAGGCCGCCAGCAGGATGGCACCGACGATGCCGGGGAGCGCGGCGGGCATGACCACCTGACGCACAGTTTCGGACTGCGTGGCACCGAGCCCGAGCGAACCGTCGCGCATCGCCTGCGGCACTGAGTTGATGATGTCGTCGGACAGCGAGGACACGAAGGGGATCAGCATGATACCCATGACGAGACCGGCAGTCAGCACCGACGTCGCGCCGCTCATCCAGCCGACGCCGGCCATGCCGCCCTGGCCAAAGACCTTCATCAGGGCCGGACCCACGGTAAGCAGGGCGAAGAGACCGTAGACGATGGTCGGGATACCGGCGAGGATCTCGAGCAGCGGCTTGGCGACCGAGCGGACCGCGTTGCTGGCGTATTCCGAGAGGTAGATCGCCGCGAAGAGGCCGATCGGAACCGCCACCAGCAGTGCGATGAAGGAGATGTAGAGCGTCCCCCAGAGCAGCGGCAGGATCGACAGGTCGCTGTCACCGCGGAAGTTCGGGGCCCAGGTAGAGCCGAAGAAGAAGTCGGTCCACGAGTGCAGGCGGAAGAAGTTCATCGTCTCGAACAGCATCGACAGGACAATGCCGATGGTGGTGAGGATCGCGATGCAGGCCGCGAGGATCAGCAGCGCCATCACGCCGCGCTCCACCACGTTGCGGGCGCGGAAGTCCTTGTTGGTCCGGCTGAAGGCAAGCGCGAGCCCGCCAATGGCCAGCAGGCCGACCACGATGGTCATCGCCAGCGAACCCTTGGAACTCATCGAGCGGTAGGCCTGCGCGGCGCGGAGCACTTCGGGGCGCACATCGGAGCCGAGCGCAACGCCGACCTCACCGAGGCGACCGCGCACGTCGGTAAACTCGGTGCGGATCGAACTGGCGGACTCTTCGGTCATCACGCCGCGCTCGATGGCGATATCGAGGCCCTCGGCCACGCGGCGCACGTCGCTCATCACCAGGCTCTGGTTCGAACCCTCGGGAATGACCTCGGCGGGCAGCATCCCGGCCACGCGGCTCTCGATCAGCATCGGCTGGACCAGCAGCCAGACGGCGAGGACCAGCAGCGCGGGCACCAGTGAGGTCAGCGCGACGTTATAGCCGTAGTATCCGGGAAGGGAATGCATCTGTCGGACATCGCCCGACGCGGATTGAAATGCCCGGGCGCGGCCGGCGACATATCCCGCAATGGAAAGAACTAAAAGAAACGTGACGATCCAGATCACGGGCATGGCAGCCGCTCCGTCGGTATTTTCGGATGATCGCAGGGAATGACCGGGGCGGCAGGCGCCCCGGTCGGGAGATCAACTCTTACGAGTTGTTGCCCATGGTCTTTTCTTCGGAAACGACAGCCTGGGTGTCGGCCAGTTCCGGGTCGGACACGAGGCCGTACTGGGCCAGCGGGCCATCGGGGCCAGCGATCTCGTCAGAGACGAAGAACTCGGCAAACTCTTTCAGGCCGGGGATCACGCCGATGTGGGCCTTCTTGATGTAGAAGAACAGCGGGCGCGACACCGGGTACTCGCCCGAAGCGATGGACTCGGTCGAAGCTGCAACGCCGGACATGGTCGCGACTTTGAGCTTGTCGGTGTTGTTTTCGTAGAAGGCCAGGCCGAAGACGCCGATCCCGTTCGGGTTGCTGTCGATGCGGGCCAGGGTCTCGGTGTAGTCGCCGTCGATGTCGACCGACTTGCCGTCGGTGCGCAGCGTCATGCAGGACTTCTCGGCAGCTTTCTCGTCGCCGCCGTTCTCGGCCTTGTAGGCTTCCAGGGCGCCGGTGGCTTCACAGCCGGCCAGGATCACCTTTTCTTCGAACACTTCACGGGTGCCGTGCTTGGTGCCCGGGATGAAGGCAACGATGTCTTCTGCCGGCAGGTCGCCGTTGAAGTCGGCCCACTGGGCGTAGGTGTTGTCGACCAGAGCACCGTCCTTGACGACCTTGGCGGCCAGGGCGTTGTAGAGGTCGGCGGGCTCGAAGGCGTCGTAGGCCGGGCCGTTCAGCTGGCTGGCGAACACGATGCCGTCATAACCGATGCGGACTTCGATGATGTCGGTCACGCCGGCGTCGGCGCAGGCCTTCACTTCGCTGTCCTTGATCTTGCGCGATGCGTTGGCGACGTCGATGGTGTTCTCGCCAACACCTTCACAGAAGCGCTTCAGGCCGGCAGAGGAGCCGCCCGATTCAACGACGGGGGTCGGGAAGTCGAAGTTTTCGCCGAAGGCTTCGGCAACGATGGACGCGTAGGGCAGCACGGTGCTGGAGCCGGCGACCTGCACCTGGTCACGCGCGACAGCAGCAGTTGCGGACAGGGCGGCGAGGGCCAGCCCGGAAACGGTCATTTTTGCGAACGACATGCGTTCCTCCTGTTCAGGAATATTGCGATCACCCCCATGATGATCTTGGGCCTGCAGCTACCGGCCCTGAGCAATGGTTTTGTGACAGCTGTGTAACAGTTATATGACAACCAGCGTTTCCGCAAAATAGTTTGGGCTGCCCACTGTCAACGCGAAGACCGGAAGCGCCTCAACCCATTACAGAAAACGGATTCACCGCCAATTGTGACGGATTCACGGATCCGCGGCCGCACCTGACGGCGCTCACCACGAAACTGTTACATTGGCAGAATCACCGTGAAGGTAGCGCCCTGCCCCAGCTCGCTTTCGACCCTCAGCCGACCCCGGTGACGGTTCACCACGTGCTTTACGATGGCAAGGCCAAGGCCGGTGCCGCCCAGCATCCGAGACCGGTGGTTGTCGGCCCGGTAGAAGCGCTCGGTCAGGCGCGGAAGGTGCATCGGGTCGATGCCCGGCCCCTTGTCGATGACCTGAACCCGCGCGGCAGGCGCACGCAGCGCCGGGTCGCGCTCAGAGGTCGTCAGCGTCACCGTGACGGTCTCGCCGGATCCGCCGTACTTGAGGGCATTCTCCACCAGATTGGTGAAGATCTGCCGGATCTGATCGGAATCGCCCGGCACCATGACGGGGCTGTCGGGCTTGACGTAGTGAAACGTAACCCCTGCCTCTTCTGCCAGCGGGCGCATGGCGTTCAGCACCGACGAAATCTTGTCGGCGAGGTCCACCGGATCCTTCGGTCGGACCCGCTCCTGGCTCTCGACACGGCTCAGTGACAGCAGGTCGCCGACCAGTCGGTTCATTCGCCCGGCCTCGTCCTGCATGATGGCAAGGAACCGGTCGCGCGCCGCTGGATCGTCCGCGGCGGCGCCACGCAGGGTCTCGATGAACCCCATCAGCGCGGTCAGTGGCGTGCGCAGCTCGTGGCTGACATTGGCCACGAAGTCGCGCCGCATCTGGCCCGCCTGCTCCATGTGGGTCACGTCGAGGAAGGCCACTAGCACCCCGCGCGAGGACGGCACGTAACGGCAGGACACGTCGAAGGTGGTGTCATGCGCGCCATCGTTGCTGAGATAGCGCACCTGGCGCGGCCGTTCGTCCCTGAGAGTTCCTTCGATGGCCTCGGCCAACTCGGGCTGGCGCAGGATAGTGGCGAAGTGCCGCCCCTGGATCTGCTGCCCGAGGAGTGTGAGCGCATCCGCGTTGGCCGCAGCGATGCGCTCGCCCGCCTCCACCAGCAGGACTGGGATCGGCATGGCGGCCAGAAGGTGTCCCAGCGTATCCTCGGGCATAGGTGTCTCCGGACTCAGGCGACGGCGGCGGCAACCGCGTCGGCGAAGATGCGGCAAAGCGCCTGCGGCTCCTCAAGCCCGACCGACACGCGGAAGAAGCCTTCCGACAGGCCCAGACCGGTCCGTTCCTCGGGCGTCAGCGCGCGATGCGAGGAGGACGCGGGGTGCGACAGGGTCGTGCCCACATCGCCCAGCGTCGGTGCAAAGGCCAGACCTTCGGCCGCACGGGTAAAGGCATTGGCGGCGGCGCGCCCGCCCTTCAGCTCGAAACTCACCATGTTGCAGGCATTGTCGCCCAGCAGTTCCTGAGCGCGCGCGTGATCGGGATGATCGGAGCGGCCTGGGTAGATCACCCGAGCCACGCCCGGCAGCCCAGCGAGATGATCCGCCAAGGTTGCCGCCGTGGCTTGTGCCCGCTCGAACCGGAGTTCGAAAGTCAGCATTCCGCGCTCGGCCAGCCAGCAGTCGAAGGGGCTCGCGGTCAGGCCGGTGGTGACCGAGAAGACGCGCAGCCGCTGGGCCAGCGCAGGATCCCGCGCCGCGACATAGCCAAGCATCACGTCGGAGTGTCCCGACAGGAGCTTGGTGATCGAATGGATCACGATATCGGCGCCATGCTCGAAGGGTTTGAACCCGCGCGGCGTGGTGAAGGTATTGTCGACCACCAGCAGAAGCCCATGTTCCTTGGCCAGTGCTGCGATGCCTGCGATATCGGCCACCCGCAGCGTGGGGTTCGACACCACCTCGACAAGGATCATCCGGGTTTCGGGACGGATGGCGGCCCGCATCGCGCCAACATCGCCAGGATCGGCCAGCGAGGTCGCGATGCCAAGGCGCGGCATGTCCTCTTTCATCAGCCGGAGCGAGCGACCGTAGAGCTGATTGCCCCCGATCACATGATCGCCCGACTTCAGCAGCCCCATCAGAACCGCCGTGACCGCCGCCATGCCCGACCCGGTGACGACGCCGCCCTCGACGCCCTCCATCCGGTCGATGCGCGCTGCAACGACGTCCGCGTTGGGATGACCCTCGCGCGAGTAGGTGTAGCCCTGCGTCCGGCCCTCGTACTGGTCATCGAGGGCGTCGGGCGTTTCGCTGGCATAGACCACGGAGGGCGACAGCGGCGTGACCACCGGGCGCGATGCGCTCTCGGGCAGGGTATCGGGCCGCAGCAGTGACCCCTTGGAGTTCTTCATTTGGAGACGACTTTCAGTTCCGAGCGGAAACGGCGCATATGTTCCTGGTAATGCAGCGTGCCGCCCATCATTCGCTGCAGGGCTTTCTCGTCGATCTCGCGCACGATCTTGCCCGGGGAGCCCATGACCAGCGAGTTGTCGGGGATTTCCTTGCCCTCGGTCACCAGCGCCCCTGCCCCGATCAGGCAGTTCTTGCCGATGCGCGCCCCGTTGAGGATGGTCGCACCCATCCCGACGAGTGTTCCGTCCCCGATGGTGCAGCCGTGCAGCATGGCCTTGTGCCCGATGGTGCAGTTCTTGCCGATGGTCAACGGAAACCCGGCGTCGATATGCATCACGCAGTTTTCCTGGACGTTGCTGCCCGCGCCGATCAGGATGATCTCGTGATCGGCCCGCAGCGTGCAGCCGAACCACACCGAGGACCCCTCCTCCATGATCACCTTGCCGATGACGTTGGCGTCCGGCGCGACCCATGTGTCGGGGTGAAGTTGCGGCGTGTCGGCGCCAAGCGCATAGATGGTCATAGTTGCTCCTCGAATTCGGTTTGCAGGGTCCGGACATGGCCGGTCAGCCCCGGCTGCTGGATCCGGCGCAGCCGGGTGGCGGTCACGATGGTCCTCAGCTTCTCCTCGGTCGCGTCGAGGTCATCGTTCACCAGCACGAAGTCATAGCTGTCCCAGTGGCTGATCTCGTCCCAGCTGCGTTGCATGCGCCGCGCGATGGTGTCGGAGTCGTCCTGCCCGCGTCCGATCAGGCGGCGGTGCAGTTCCTTGATCGACGGCGGCAGCAGGAAGATCGACAGCGTGTGCTGACCCAGCGCCGAGTTGCGGATCTGCTGGGCGCCCTGCCAGTCGATATCGAACAGCACGTCGTTGCCCGCCTCGATGGCGTCCTGCACCGGACCGCGCGGCGAGCCGTAGAAGTTGCCGAAGACATGGGCGTGTTCCAGCATGTCGCCATTGGCCACCTGCGCCTTGAAGGCGGCCTCGGTGGTAAAGTGATAGTCCTTGCCATCTACCTCGCCCGGCCTTGGGGCGCGGGTGGTGGAGCTGACCGAGAAGATCAGGCCCGAATCCCAGTCGCGCAGCCGCTTGGCCAACGTGGATTTGCCCGCGCCGGAGGGCGAGCTCAGGATGATAAGAAGGCCGCGCCGGTTGCTCATGTCCGTGGTCATCTCCGTGTCACTCGACGTTCTGGACCTGCTCGCGCATCTGGTCAATGACGGCCTTCAGCTCGAGCCCGACGCCGGTAAGTTCGACCGATTGCGACTTGGAACAGAGCGTGTTGGCCTCGCGGTTGAATTCCTGCATCAGGAAATCGAGTTTTCGCCCCACCGCGCCGCCCTTGGAGAGCAGATCGCGCGCGGCGGCCACGTGGGCGTTCAGCCGGTCGATCTCTTCGGTCACATCCGCCTTTACCGCGAGCAGCGCCAGTTCCTGCGCCACGCGGTCCGGGTCTGCGCCATTTGCGGAGTCCATCACCCGGGCAAGGTTCGCCTTCAGCGTATCGGCCATCGCATCCTTGCGGGCCTCGGCCAGCGCCGCGGCCTGAACGGCCAGTGCCTCGATCCGGCCGACCTGTTCCCCGAGGACAGACGCCAGTTGCGCGCCTTCATCCCGGCGCATCTGCAGGAAGCTTTCGACCAGCGCGGGAAACTCGGCGCGCAGCCGGGCGACCAGAGGCGCGGGATCGACATCGCCGACCGAGCTGTCGAGGACTCCGCGCAGGCCCAGCAGGTCGCTCGCCTTGGACGGCGCGAGGTTTATCCCACGCTCAAGCGCGTCGGCCTCGACTTCCGCCAGCGCGTCCAGCACCGCTGCGAGGGTCTGACGGTTCAGCGCGAGATCGCCGGTTGCCTCGTCGCGGGACAGGCGCAGCGACAGGGTGACGTTGCCGCGGGTCAGCGCCTTGGACAGGTCTGCCCGCAATGCGGCCTCGAGCCCGTCGAGCCAGTCCGGCACGCGCAGGCGAAGGTCCAGCCCCTTGGCATTAACGCTGCGCAGTTCCCAGGCCCAGGAGAACGGCGGCAACTCTCCCCTTGCCGAGGCGAAACCGGTCATCGACGAAATCATGTCGGGTCTGCTCCGAAACTTTGGTCCCTCCCCCGGGGACGGTCGGGCGCAGGTAAAGCCATCGCCCCCTGCAGGGCAACCCCCCGGCGCAGAAACAGGACTCAGCCAATCCTTGCCACGGGTCCGCACCGTTAACCATTAGTTAAGAAGTTTCTCCAAAATTGAAGCAAAACGTGGCAGATATCGGGGTGTTCAGCACAACGAGTATCAAACGTCCGATGCAGGCAGCGTGATTGCCGGAGCAGACGCTCCTGCATCGGCGCGCCGGGAGCGACAAAGGTGAGAGTTGAGACAAGGTCCGACCGCGAGGGCGAGAACAATATCGTGGACATGCAGAGTTTCCGCGGCCTGACGAGCCTATCCCCGATCCGCCAGGCCGAAGCCTATTGGTCGGCGCTACGCGAGGGCGCCGGGATCCCGCGGCGCACCCAGATCGACCCGCGCGGTCTGGAAAACATCCTTGAGTACGCGTTTATCTTAGAACGCATCGCGCCCGGCATCGCCCGTTTCCGACTAGCCGGACAGCACCTGAACCGCGCCGCCGGAATGGAGGTCAGGGGAATGCCCCTGACCGCCTTCTTCGTTCCTGCCGCCCGCGACGCCATTGCCGATGCGCTGGAACAGGTCTTTGGCACCCCGGCGATCGCGGAGCTTGCCCTGACCGGCGAACCCCGTTTCGCCCAGCCCGCCAGCGAAGCCCATATGATCATGTTGCCGCTGAAGAGCGATCTCGGCGAAATCAGCCGGACGCTGGGCGTCCTCGTTTCGAACACCCGCCCGGACCGTGGCCCGGCCCGTTTCGAGATAAGCCAGACGACCTTCCGTCCCGTGGGCGGATTGCGCTACGCCCTCCCCGACACCTCGTATCAGGACCAGACCCTCGGCTTTGCCGAGCCCCGGCCCCGTGGGCCGAAACCGGCCTCGACCGGCCGCCCGCGCTTGCGGCTGATCAAGACCGACAATTGACCGCTTTGGTCCGATCATCACACCACGAAAAAGGGCCGGCGATTGCCGGCCCTTTCGCTGTTCCATGATACGTTCCGCTCAGCCGGCTTCACGCGCCTGACGGGCGTTGCGCAGGCTGGTCAGTTCCTCGGCCACGAGGAATGCCAGTTCCAGCGACTGGCTGGCATTCAGGCGCGGGTCGCAGGCCGTGTGGTAACGGTCCGACAGGTCCTCGTCGGTGACGGCATGGACCCCACCGGTGCATTCGGTGACATCCTGACCGGTCATCTCGAAATGCACGCCGCCGGGAACTGTCCCTTCCGAGGCGTGAACCCCGAAGAACTCGCGCACCTCGCGCAGCACCGACTCGAAGGGCCGCGTCTTGTAGCCGGTCGAGGACTTGATGGTGTTGCCGTGCATCGGATCGCAGACCCAGACCACGTTGGCGCCCTCTTCCTGCACCGCACGCACCAGACGCGGCAGGTGTTCGCCCACCTTGCCGGCGCCAAAGCGCGTGATCAGCGTCAGGCGGCCCGCCTCGTTGTTCGGGTTCAGCCGCGCCATCAGCACCTTCAGGTCGTCTGGCGTCATGCTGGGCCCGCACTTGAGCCCGATCGGATTGAGCACGCCGCGGCAGAACTCCACGTGCGCACCGTCCGGCTGCCGGGTCCGGTCGCCGATCCAGATCAGGTGGCCCGAGCCCGCGAGCCAGTTGCCCGAGGTGGAATCAAGACGCGTCAGCGCCTCTTCGTATTCCAGCAGCAGGGCCTCGTGGCTTGTGTAGAACTCGACCGACTGCAGCGTATGCGCGGTATCGCGGTTCACGCCAGCGGCCGACATGAAGTCGAGCGTGTCGGTGATCCGGTTTGCCAGTTCGCGATAGCGTTCGGCCTTGCGCCCCTCGGTAAAGCCCAGCGTCCAGGCGTGAACCTGGTGCACGTCCGCGTAACCCCCGGTCGAAAAAGCCCGGATCAGGTTCAGCGTCGCTGCCGCCTGGGTGTAGGCTTGCAGCATCTTGGCCGGATCGGGAATCCGCGCCTCGGGCGTGAAGGCCAGCTCGTTGATGATATCGCCGCGGTAGCTGGGCAGCTCGACGCCATTCACCGTCTCGGTCGGGGCCGAGCGCGGCTTGGCGAATTGCCCGGCCATGCGGCCCACCTTGATTACGGGAACCTTGGCGCCATAGGTCAGCACCATGGCCATCTGCAGCATGACCTTGAAGGTATCGCGGATGCCGTCGGCACTGAACTGCTCGAAGCTCTCGGCGCAGTCGCCGCCCTGCAACAGAAAGGCTTCGCCACGCCCGGCGGCACCGAGGTGCTTCTTCAGCCTGCGGGACTCGCCTGCAAAAACCAGCGGAGGATACTTTGCGAGCTGTGCCTCCACGGCCGTCAATGCAGCCGTGTCGGTATAATCGGGCATCTGTACCCGCGGTTTCGCGCGCCAGTCTGTTTTACGCCAGTCGCCCATGGCCCTGTCCTCCGGTTTCAACACTATGGGCCGTCCTTATACAAAACAGCGGGAGGACATACCACAACCGAATTGCGACCCTTGACGTCGCGCCTGACCTCTGACCAAGTGGATCATCGAGGGTCCACGGACCGCTCTGCAAGGCATCAAGGACGCTACCCATGCAAGAGCAACGCCAAGTTGTCAGAGTGGCCTCGGGAGCCACAAAACCCCGTCAGTTCGTCTTTGTCCTGCTCGACAATTTCACCATGCTGAGCTTTGCCTCGGCATTGGAGAGCCTTCGCATCGCTAACCGCATGTCCGACAAGACGCTCTACGCCTGGCGGCTGGTCAGCGAATCCGGTGCTCCGGTGGCATGTTCGGCCGGCACCGTGTTCCAGGTTGATGGCGGTTTCGACGAGCTGTCGCGCGACGATACCATCATGGTCTGCGGCGGCATCGAGATCCAGGCGTCGAGCACCAAGAAGCTGCTGGCGTGGCTCCGCCGCGAGGCCCGCAAGGGTCTGAAGGTCGGTGGCCTCTGCACGGCGGCCTACTCTCTTGCCAAGGCCGGGTTGCTGGATTCCAAGCGGGCCACGATCCACTGGGAGAACTCCGACAGCTTTGCCGAGGAGTTTACCGAGGTGAACCTGACCAAGTCGGTCTTTGTCGTCGACGGTAACCGCATGACGACGGCGGGCGGCACCTCCTCCATCGACTTGATGCTCAAGCTGATCGCAGACGAGCATGGCGAGGATCTCGCCAACGCGGTGGCGGATCAGCTGATCTATTCCTCGATCCGGACCGACCAGGACACGCAGCGCCTCTCGGTCCCGACCCGCATCGGAGTGCGGCACCCCAAGCTGAGCCAGGTCATCCAGATGATGGAAAACCACATCGAGGAGCCCATCAGCCCCTCGATCCTGGCCAAGGACGTTGGGATGTCGACGCGGCAGCTGGAACGGCTGTTCCGGCGCTACCTGAACCGGTCGCCCAAGCGCTACTACATGGAGCTACGCCTGCAGAAAGCGCGGAACCTGCTGATGCAGACCGACATGAGCGTGATCAACGTGGCGCTGGCCTGCGGCTTTGCCTCGCCCAGCCACTTCTCCAAGTGCTACCGCGCCCATTACGACACCACGCCCTACCGCGAGCGCGGCAGCCACGCGACGCGTCTGTCGATCTGACCTTCGACCGGTTTCGCCGATCTGTGGAAAGAAAACAGGAGACGATGAACCGGTCACCGTCTCCTTCGATTGTCCCGTCCACCCGGGCAAGGGGCCATACCTCGCCCCGACGGCCGCCGGGATGGGAAGCCCTCATCGATCCAGTCTGAACCGATGCGGTGTTTCCGTCTTCGACCCCGCTGCATGAGCTTGGGCCGACCCCGACTGGAACGGGTAATAACTTGGTGTAACTAGAACTTTTTGCTGCAATCACTCACGCCCGTCTTGCTAACAGCCACGGTGCGGCGTGTCTCTCAGGTGATCACCCTATTTTGGCGCCCGCCCGCGATGAAATTTTCAACACCTGATTGACGTTAGCCGCGGTCCGGAATGGCGGGAGTATTGCGGAGCGGTCAACCATTCAGCGGCAACCAACTGTGCGGGTCGGTTGACCATTAACGGGTTTGGAACATCCACCAAAACATCAGAAATAGACCGCAAGATATTGTATATTAAGTAGATAGGACGTTAGGGACGGTAGTCGAGTTTCCTTCGTCCGGTCGGCCAATTCACGTCACACAGCGCTCCGGAAGTGAATGATTAACCTGTTTTGCAGCAGCCCGTTTCGCTCCACTCGTCAAACGAGGCGGCCTGTTGTCTCGCCTCCCACGCACGCCTGCATAACGTGCGGGCAACCAGTGGCGTAAGCCGCGAAACCGCGCGCTAAGGGACTTTTCTTTTTATTTTTCCACGCCTAGGCTCGACGCGAACAAACATGTTCCAATCAGGGAGTAAATCAATGAAAAAGCTGCTGATGGCTACGGCCGCAATGGCTCTTACCACGTCCGCGGCCTATGCCGAAGATGTCAAACTGGGCATTCTGATCGGCTTTACCGGACCCATCGAATCTCTGACCGAGGCGATGGCCAGCGGCGCCGAACTGGCGATGAAGGAAGTCACCGACAGCGGCGCGTTCATGGACGGCTCCTCCGTCACCGGCGTTCGCGCCGATACCGGCTGTATCGACAACGGTCTTTCCACCTCCAACGCCGAACGTCTGATCGCTGACGGCGTGGCCGGGATCATCGGCGGCGACTGCTCGGGTGTGACCGGTGCAATCCTGCAGAACGTGGCCATCCCGAACGGCATGGTCATGATCTCGCCCTCCGCCACCTCGCCGGGTCTCTCGACCGTCGAAGACAACGACCTGTTCTTCCGCACCGCTCCGTCGGATGCGCGCGAAGGCCAGGTGATGGCCGAGATCCTGATGGACAAGGGCATCAAGTCGATCGCTCTGACCTACACCAACAACGACTACGGCAAGGGTCTCGCCGACGCGATCAAGACCTCGTTCGAAGCCGCAGGCGGTGAAGTCACCATCATGGCGGCCCACGAAGACGGCAAGGCCGATTACTCGGCCGAAGTCGGTGCACTGGCGGCTGCAGGCGGCGACATCCTCGTCGTTGCGGGCTATCTCGACCAGGGCGGTCTCGGCATCATCAAGTCCGCGCTCGACACCGGTGCCTTCGACACCTTCGGCCTGCCCGGTGGCATGATCGGCGACAGCCTGCCCGAGAACGTCGGCCCCGACCTGAACGGCTCCTTCGGCCAGATCGCCGGTTCCGGCGGTGAAGGCATCGAGAAGCTGACCGAGATGGCCGGTTCCGCATTCGACGCGACCTCGCCCTATACCCCGGAAAGCTACGACGCTGCAGCCCTGTTCATGTTCGCCATGCAGGCTGCCAAGTCGACCGATCCGGCGGCCTATGGCCCCAAGATCCTCGAAGTGGCCAACGCGCCGGGCGAGAAGATCTATCCGGGTGAACTGGCCAAGGGCCTGAAGATCATCGCCGAGGGTGGCGACATCGACTACGTCGGTGCCTCTGCCGTGGAACTGATCGGACCGGGCGAAAGCGCCGGCAGCTACCGCGAGATCGAGGTCAAGGACGGCAAGAACGAGACCGTGAACTTCCGCTGATCCGCGAACGACACCAGGGGGTCCGGGCGCGGCGCAATCGCCGCCCCGGGCCGTCTCAACAATCATAATCAGCCGCAGCCGGAGCAACCGGCAAGCGGTATACGGGGATGCCATGATCGTCGTAGAAGACGTGCACAAGCATTTCGGCGGCTTCCATGCCGTCGATGGGGCCACTCTCACCATCCACGAGGGGTCGATCACCGGTTTGATCGGTCCCAACGGCGCGGGGAAGACCACGCTGTTCAACGTGATCGCCGGAGTTCTGCAGCCGACCTCGGGAAAGGTCACTATGGCGGGCGAGGACATCACCGGCCTGCCGCCACACGACCTGTTTCACAAGGGGCTGCTGCGAACCTTCCAGATCGCCCACGAATTCGCCTCGATGACCTGCCGCGAGAACCTGATGATGGTTCCGGGCGGCCAGTCCGGCGAGACGCTGTGGAACACCTGGTTCGGGCGCAAGCGGATCGCCGACGAGGAACGCGCCCTGCGCGCCAAGGCCGACGAGGTTCTGGAGTTCCTGACCATCGAACATCTTGCCGACCACAAGGCGGGACAGGTATCGGGCGGGCAGAAGAAGTTGCTGGAGCTCGGGCGCACCATGATGGTGGATGCCAAGATCGTGTTTCTCGACGAAGTGGGCGCCGGGGTGAACCGGACGCTGCTGAACACCATCGGGGATGCTATCCTGCGACTCAACAAGGAGCGCGGATATACCTTCGTCGTCATCGAACACGACATGGATTTCATCGAACGCCTCTGCGACCCGGTGATCTGCATGGCCGAGGGCAAGGTGCTGGCCGAGGGAACGCTGGCAGAGATCAAGGCCAACGAGCACGTCATCGAGGCCTACCTGGGCACCGGACTGAAGAACAAGGACAAGGTGGGCGCATGACGGGGCACCCGGCGCAGCGGAATGACCCTGCGCCGACGGGCCGCGAACGAAGCGCCACTGCCCCTGCAACCGCCCTGGCGGAGAGGACAGGATTTTGAGTATTTTTGGAAAAGAGATGAGGGGGCGCGGATGAGCGGCAATCCCTATCAGGACGACCGGGGCAACAAGGACGCCTCGATCACCAAGCGCCACGGAGTGGGCGAGATTCCCTATCGCAAGGGCGGCAAGGCGACGCCTGCGGCCAAGGGCGAGGCCTTTCTGATCGGCGACACCATGACCGGCGGCTACGGCACCGGGCCGGATATCCTGCATGAGTGCACCATCGCGGTGAACCCCGGCGAGATCGCGGTGATCGTGGGGCCGAACGGCGCGGGCAAGTCCACCGCCATGAAGGCGGTGTTCGGAATGCTTGACGTGCGCTCGGGCCACGTCCTGCTCGATGGCGAGGACATCACCGCGCTTTCGCCGCAGGACCGGGTGATCAAGGGCATGGGGTTCGTACCCCAGACCAACAACATCTTCACCTCGCTGACGGTGGAAGAGAACCTCGAGATGGGCGCCTTCATCCGGCGCGACGATTTCCGGGGCACCATGGCGCAGGTCTATGACCTGTTCCCGATCCTGAAGGAAAAGCGGAACCAGGCCGCGGGGGAACTCTCGGGCGGCCAGCGCCAGCAGGTTGCCGTGGGGCGCGCGCTGATGACGCGGCCCAAGGTGCTGATGCTGGACGAACCGACAGCCGGGGTCAGCCCCATCGTGATGGACGAGCTCTTTGACCGGATCATCGAAGTGGCACGCACCGGCATCCCGATCCTGATGGTGGAACAGAACGCCCGCCAGGCGCTCGAGATCGCCGACAAGGGCTACGTGCTGGTGCAGGGGCGCAATGCCTTCACCGGGACCGGCAAGGAACTTCTGGAGGACCCGGAAGTGCGCAAGAGTTTCCTGGGGGGATGAGGATGACGACCTATACCTCGGCCGCCCTGGCCGCCCTCGCCTCATCCGCCGCTGCGGAAGGCGCCCACCTGCGGCTCGACTGCACCTTGACCACCGCTTGTTCCGAGGCAAGCGTTTGCCAACCCGGTGACGGACCGGCACGCTATGACATCGCGCCGGAAGCCATCGACGGCGAGGGCGCGGGCAGCTACCGGATTGCCACCGACGCCTCCGAACCCGTACCGGCTCAGGGCCTCTCCCGAACCGGGCCGTTCCTGTGGAGCACCGGCAGCGGAACACGCGCGATCCTGACACTGACCGGCGAGGCCACTGCCCTGCTGGTGCGCCAGGTGACCGAGAGCGGAACCGGCGCACCGCCCTCCGCCGAAATAGACATGATGAACTGCGAGGTCGCCTACTGATGGATCTCCTGAATGCAATCGTCGCGCTGACCAACTTCGTCATCGTCCCCGCCGTGTCCTACGGCAGCCAGCTTGCGCTCGGCGCGCTGGGGGTGACGCTGATCTACGGTATCCTGCGCTTCTCGAACTTCGCCCACGGCGACACCATGGCCTTCGGCGCCATGGTCACCATCCTCTTCACCTGGTGGTTCCAGGGCATGGGGCTCACCCTCGGGCCGCTTCCGACGGCCCTGCTCGCCCTGCCCTTCGGCATCGCGGTTACGGCCCTGCTGCTGATCGGGACCGACCGCGTGGTCTATCGCTTCTACCGAGAACAGAAGGCCAAGCCGGTGATCCTTGTGATCGTCTCGCTGGGCGTGATGTTCATCATGAACGGCATCGTGCGCTTCATCATCGGGCCCGACGACCAGCAGTTCGCCGACGGCGCGCGGTTCATCGTCTCCGCGCGCGACTTCAAGGAGTGGAGCGGACTTGACGAAGGTCTGGCGATCAAAACCAGCCAGGGCCTGACCGTGATCACCACCATCATCGCCGTGGCGCTGCTGTTCTGGTTCCTGAACCGCACCCGCACCGGCAAGTCGATGCGCGCCTATTCCGACAACGAGGATCTCGCCCTTCTGTCGGGGATCAACCCCGAGCGCGTGGTGATGTATACGTGGCTCATCGTCGCCGCGCTGACCACCGTGGCAGGCGTGCTCTACGGGCTCGACAAGAGCTTCAAGCCCTTCACCTACTTCCAGCTGCTGCTTCCGATCTTTGCCTCCGCCATCGTCGGTGGGCTTGGCAGCCCTCTTGGCGCCATTGCCGGGGGCTTCGTGATCGCCTTTTCCGAGGTGACGATCACCTACGCCTGGAAGAAAGTTCTGGGCTACCTGCTGCCCGATGCGCTGGAGCCCTCGGGGCTCGTCCAACTCCTCAGCACCGATTACAAGTTCGCGGTGTCCTTCGTCATTCTGCTGATCGTGCTGCTGTTCCGGCCGACCGGCCTGTTCCGGGGGAAATCGGTATGACCGACACGCTCAAGAACATCCTTCTCTTCGGCATCGTGGCGGTGCTGATCTGCATCGCCGGGGTCACCCAGAGCTGGAACACCGCGCTGCTGATCCTGAACATGGGGCTGATCTCGGCCATCATGTCGATCGGTGTGAACATGCAGTGGGGCTACGCCGGGCTGTTCAACGTCGGGATCATGGGCTTCGTCGCGCTGGGCGGGCTGGCCTCGGTGCTGGTGTCCATGCCGCCGGTGCCCGACGCCTGGGCGGCCGGAGGGCTCGGGATCATCGCCGCGCTGCTGCTGGGCGCGGCCACCATCGCGGGCGCGGCGTTCGCGATGAAGCGTCTGCCCAAGGGCCGTGTCCGGGCGCTCGGGATCCTGGCGATCCTGATCGTCGGCTTCTTCGTCTACCGAGCCGTCCTCGACCCGTCGGTCGATGCGGTCGAGGCCGTGAACCCGGCGCTCTACGGCTACCTTGGCGGGCTCAACCTGCCGGTGCTGGTGGCCTGGCCGGTCGGCGGGCTGCTGGCTGCCGGAGCCGCATGGCTGATCGGCAAGACGGCCCTTGGTCTGCGCTCCGACTACCTCGCCATTGCCACGCTGGGCATCGCCGAGATCATCATCGCGGTGCTCAAGAACGAAGACTGGCTGAGCCGGGGCGTGAAGAACGTCGTCGGTATCCCGCGTCCGACGGCCTACGAAATCGACCTGCAGAACGATCCGGCCTTTGTCGAACGTGCGGCGAGCTGGGGCCTGAGCCCGGTCGATGCCTCCACGCTCTACGTCAAGGTCGCCTATGCGCTCCTGTTCACCATCGTGCTGGTGATCATCCTCTGGGGCGCACAGATGGCCTTGAACAGCCCCTGGGGCCGGATGATGCGCGCGATCCGCGACAACGAGACCGCAGCCGAGGCGATGGGCAAGGACGTGACCCGCCGTCACCTGCAGATCTTTGTGATCGGCTCGGCCATCTGCGGTCTGGCCGGTGCCATGCTGACCACGCTGGACGGACAGCTGACGCCGGGCACCTACCAGCCCCTGCGCTTTACCTTCCTCATCTGGGTGATGGTCATCGTCGGCGGCTCGGGCAACAACTTCGGCGCGGTACTGGGCGGCTTCCTCGTCTGGTTCCTCTGGGTCGAGGTCGAGCCCGTGGGCCGCTGGCTGATGGACGTGGTGACCGCAGGTATGGCCGACGGGAGCTGGCTGAAGGATCACCTGCTGGGCAGCGCGGCACACATGCGGCTGTTCACCATGGGGCTCGTGCTGCTGCTGGTGCTGCGGTTCAGTCCGAGGGGCCTGATCCCGGAGAAGTAGTTTAACCGGCCTTTGGTTTGACAACCGGACGGGAAGTTGCTGCTATGGCGCTTCCCGTTCTGTTTGTGACCCGAGTTGACCATTGCCCGCCGATCCCGACAAGAGCCGCGACGGCCCGATCACCTCGATCACGCCCGAAGAACGGCGTTCCGGTTTCTTCGGGACAATTCGGCGGGTCTTTCGGTGGAGCGTCTGGACCGCGATCTTTGCCGTGGTGCTGGGCTGCCTCTTCATCCTCTACCCTGTCGACCGGCGCATCTTTCGCGCCGCGCTGACCCAGCCGCTGGTGATCTTCACCAAGAGCGGCGACACACTCGGGATGGTGTCCTGCATCTGCAACCCGACCCTCCGGCACGCGGAGATCCCCGAGACCGTCGCCAACGCCCTGATCGCCACCGAGGACCGCCGGTTCCGGTTCCACTTTGGCGTCGATCCCTTTTCCTTCGGCAAGGCGCTGTTCAGCGCCGGAGATCGTGGGGGCAGCACGCTCGAGATGCAGCTGGCGAAAAACACGCTGAACGGCAGCGAACCCAGCCTGTTCCGCAAGTTCAGCGAACTCTTCTTCGCCACCCGGATCTCGCTTGCCTACTCCAAGGATGACATCCTGCGGCTCTACCTCAGCCGGGTAAACTTCGGCCGGCTGAACGGAGTGCCAATCTACGGGTTGCGCGATGCGGCCTGGGCCTGGTTCGACAAGGCGCCCGAAAACCTCTCGCTGGCCGAGGGCGCCATCCTCGTCGCCATGATCAATGCCCCGAGCCTCTACAACCCGCTGCGTAATCCCGAAGGGGTCGCCGAGCGGGCAAGGCTCGTGGTCGCGCGGATGAAGACCGAGGACCTCCTCGCTCAGGACACGGTGGTCGATGTGGCGGCGGCCATGCCGGCCAAGGTGCGGAGGCTGCCGGCGCGAGACCGTTTCCTCGAAGATCAGGTCATGCGCGAACTGCAGGACCTCGCCAGCTCGCTGCCCGATGGCCGGCACTACGCGCTGACGACCATCGACCCGATCGCGCAGGATCAGGCCCGCCGCATCGTCGGGCGGGACATGGCGCGGTTCAAGTCGCGGGGTGTCGCCCGCGCCGCGCTGCTGACGCTCGACGACAAGGGCCGGATCCTCGCCATGTTCGGCGGCCCGGATTACCGCCGCTCCAACTGGAACCTCGCCATTCAGGCGCGTCGCCAACCGGCCTCGACCGCCAAGATCGCCACCTACCTTGCGGCGCTTCAGGATGGCTGGACCGCCGAGTCCAAACTCTGGGACGATCCCGCCCGTATCCGCTCGGACTTCAAGCCGCGCAACGTGGACGGAACCTACAAGGGCGAGATCCCCCTGCAGCAATGCCTGCGCGAGAGCCGCAACGTCTGCACCACATGGCTCGCCGAGCAGGTCGGAATCGACACCGTGGCGGGCATGGCGCGCTGGCTCGGGATCGCCGACGACCAGACGCCCAATGCGGCAACCGTGCTGGGCGCGGGTGAAACCACTGTCCCCGCCGTCGCCGCCGCCTACCTTGCGATTTCGAACGGCGGGCTCCGGTACCGGCCGCACCTGCTGCGCGCGGTGCTGGGGCAGAACGGCAAGGTTCTCTACCGTGAGTCCGACGAGGGCGAACAGGTCATCTCGCAGGCGATCGCGTCGCGGATGAAGGCCCTTCTGGGCGAGGTCACCTCACCCGGTGGTACCGGCGAGGCGGCCGAGTTCACCGGGGGATTTGCCTATGGCAAGACCGGCACCAGTCAGGAAAACCGGGACGCCTGGTTCGTGGGGTTCACCGGACAGGGCATCGCCACCGCGGTCTGGGTTGGCCCGGCAGAGGGCAAATTGATGAACAACGTCGCGGGTGGACAGCTCCCGGCCGAGATCTTCTCGGACTTCAACGTGAACCTCGTCGAGCGGTTCCAGGGCTACGTCGGCAGGCTTCCTCAGGGCGAGGACAGCTTCTGGCGGGACGTCAACGTCCCTTGAACAAGCCGCCGAGAATACCGCGCACGATACGTCGCCCGGTGGTGCCCTTCAGTTCCTTGATCACCGCCTCGCCAATGGCCGAGCCGAAGGTATCCGTGCTCACCTTGCGCGAGGTCGAGCGGGTGACGCGCGTGCCGGAATAACGCCGGGCCGAGTTGTACTCGCGTGCGGCGGACTCCTCCGCCTCTGCCTTTTCCTCGGCATGGGCCGCCTGAGCCGCAGCCTGATCGGCCCGTTTGCGCAGGATCTCGTAGGCGGACTCGCGATCCAGCGTCTGGTCGTACTTCCCCGACATCCCGGATGCCGCGAGGCAGACCTTGCGCTCGGCCTCGGTGATCGGGCCAAGCTGCGACGACGGCGGCCGGATCAGCGTCCGCTCCACCATCCCGGGCACCCCTTTGGGTTCGAGCATGGAGGTCACCGCTTCACCCGTCCCGACCTCGCGGATCGCCTCCTCGGTCGAGAAACGCGGATTGTCGCGGTAGGTCTCGGCGGCCAAGCGCAGGTTCTTCTGATCCCTCGCGGTGAAGGCGCGCAGCGCATGCTGAACCCGGTTGCCAAGCTGGCCGAGGATGTCTTCCGGAATGTCGCCCGGGTTCTGCGTGACGAAGTATACACCGACCCCCTTGGAGCGGATCAGGCGGGCCACCTGTTCGACCTTGTCCACCAGAGCCTTGGGCGCGTCGTCGAACAGCAGGTGCGCCTCGTCGAAGAAGAAGACAAGCTTGGGCTTGTCCGGATCGCCGACCTCGGGCAGGTCCTCGAAGAGTTCCGAAAGCAGCCACAGCAGGAATGTGGCATAGAGACCCGGCGCGGCCATGAGCTTGTCGGCGGCAAGGATGTTGACCATCCCCCGGCCCTGATCGTCCAGCCGCATCAGGTCCGCCAGCTCCAGCGCGGGCTCACCGAAGAGCTCGGTGCCCCCCTGGTTCTCCAGAACAAGCAGGCTGCGCTGGATCGCACCGACAGAGGCGACCGAGACATTGCCGTAGCGCAGCGACAGGCTTTCGCGGTTCTCGCCGATCCAGACCAGAAGCGCCTGCAGGTCCTTCAGGTCGAGCAGTGGCAGCCCTTCCTCGTCGGCAGCCCGGAAGGCGATGTTCAGAATGCCTTCCTGCGCCTCGGTCAGTTCCAGCAGCCGCGCCAGCAACAGCGGCCCCATCTCGGCGACAGTGGTGCGGACGGGGTGACCCTGCTGGGCGTAGAGATCCCAGAAGGTGACCGGAAAGGCATTGTAGGCGAAATCGTCGAGCCCGATCTTGGCCGCGCGGCCGCTGAAAGCCTCGTGAAGCTTTGACTCGGCCGAGCCGGATTTGGCGAGCCCCGAAAGATCGCCCTTCACATCGGCGAGGAACACGGGCACCCCGGCGGCGCTGAAGCCCTCGGCCAGGATTTGCAGGGTGACGGTCTTGCCGGTTCCGGTTGCACCGGCGACGAGTCCGTGCCGGTTGGCGTACTTGAGGGTGAGGAACTGCTGTTCGCCGTAGTCCGGGCCGCCACCGCCCACGAAAATCTTACCGTCCATCAGACCCTTATCCTGTCTCTAGACCCCGCGAGGCCGCGAAATTCGATGCACCATACTAACTTAACCTTTGGCTGCGATAGTGCTTTCTGCCCCCCGGCCAAAGGTCGGTTCGGGCGGGCACTTCCTCCCTGTCAGACTGGCCGTACCCCCGGGTACGGCCTTTTTTGCCCAAATTTCAGGCACTTCCACCCAAGCCCCCGTGGTCACAGAGAATTTCTTGCTTCCCTGTTGACCGTCACAGATCCTTCTTTTAACCTCCTGTTCAATAACTAAGTCGGCCAGTCCGACGGGGAGTCACAAATTTCTCGAGGGGACCTATCCGGGTCCCCTCGTTTTTTGTTGGACGACGCCTCTTTCGGGTCTCACCTCGACGTCCCCAAATCCCGAAATAACTCGTCGGCATGGGCCCGCCGTTCACCATGGGACTGTCGCAAAAAGGCAGCGATTTCCCGCCTTATGACCCTGACTCTCGGGCGGTGACGTGCTAGAGCAACGGCAAGTCAAAATGAAACGGGTAACCCATGTTCAAAAACCTGCCTTCCCTTGCCGCGCTTGCCCTGATCGCTTTTGCGGCACCTGCCGTGGCACAGGAAACCGCCGCGCAGACCGAAGATTCCAACACCTCCGGTGAACAGCTCGACCTCGGCACGCCGGTGACCGACGGGCCGCAGCTGGGCCAGCGGTACTCCAAGGAAAAGTTGGGCGACTGGGATCTCGCGTGCATCAAGACCGATGGTGAACAGGACCCCTGTTCGCTGCTGCAGGTCCTGCACGACGACAAGAACAACCCGATCGCCGAATTCTCGCTCTTCCGCATCGACAACGGCTCGCAGGCCGTGGCAGGCGCGACCGTGATCGTGCCGCTCGAGACGCTGCTGCCCGCACAGCTGACCATCGCCGTCGACGACAACCTCGGCAAGCGCTACAACTACACCTTCTGCAACCAGATCGGTTGCGTCGCGCAGATCGGCCTGACCGAGGCGGACATCACTTCGCTCAAGAAGGGCAGCTCGGCCAAGATCACCATCCGCCCCGCCCCGGCGCCGGATCAGGCGATCAACCTGACCCTTTCGCTGAAGGGCTTCACCGCTGGGTACGACATCGTGGACGTGGTGAAGAAGTAAGTTTCCCGGGTCCAGACACCCGAGAATGCGAAAGGGCCCGCGTTTGCGGGCCCTTTTTTTTGTCCGTGTCGGCTCGGCTCAGACCTTGCGCAGGGCCAGCACCGCGTTCAGACCGCCGAAGGCGAAGGCGTTGGAAAGAACCACCGAGACGTCGGCATCGCGCGCCTCGTTCGGCACCACGTCCAGCGCGCATTCGGGGTCCGGTTCCTCGTAACCGATGGTCGGCGCAATCACCCCGTCCCGCAACGCCATGATGCAGGCCAGCAGTTCCACTGCCCCGGTGCCACCGATAAGATGGCCGTGCATCGACTTGGTGGACGAAATCATGAGCCGGTCCGCGTGCGGGCCGAAAACGTCGGCCACGGCAGCGCATTCCGTCTTGTCGTTCGCAGCCGTCCCGGTCCCGTGGGCATTGATGTAGCCCACCTCGTCCGCGTTGATCCTTGCATCGGCCAATGCACCCGACATGGCCCGCGCCGCACCCTGTTTGGAGGGCATCACGATGTCCGACGCATCCGAGGACATGGCATAGCCGATCACCTCGCAGAGGATCTCCGCCCCCCGCTTCTTGGCGTGCTCGTAGTCTTCGAAGACGAAGATACCCGCCCCTTCGCCCTGCACCATCCCCGAGCGGGTCAGGCTGAAGGGCCGGCACGCGTCCTTGGACATGACGCGCAGACCTTCCCAGGCCTTCACGCCGCCAAAGCACAGCATCGACTCGGAACCGCCGGTGACCATCGCAGGCGCCATGCCAGAGCGGATCATCTGGAACGCCTGCGCCATCGCGTGGTTCGACGACGCGCAGGCGGTCGAAACCGTAAAGCTGGGTCCCTTGAGGTTGTATTCCATGCTGACGTGGCTGGCGGCCGCGTTGTTCATGAGTTTCGGCACCACAAAGGGGTGCACCCGGTTCTTGCCGTCCTCGTAGACGGTCCGATAGTTGTCGTCCCAGGTCGAGACGCCGCCGCCTGCAGTGCCCAGCACCACCCCCGATTTCGCGGCGAGTTCGCCGATGAATTCGAGCCCCGACTGACCGATGGCTTCCTTGGCCGCGATCAGCGTGAACTGCGTGAATCGGTCGTAGAGCGCCATCTGCTGTCGGTTGAACAGCCCCTCGGCCTCGAACCCCTTGATCTGGCCGCCGATCTGAATCGCCAGCCGTTCGAGATCGCGCATCTCGAGGGGGCCGATACCACAGCGCCCCTCGCGCATCGCTCCCAGCGTTTCAGGAACCGAATGGCCGAGCGCGTTGATCGTGCCCGCACCGGTAATGACAACCCGTCTCATGCCAACGGATATCCCCGGCTCAAGCCTTTTCCGCCATGAGGCCTTCGATGCCTTTGACGATGGTACGTACGTTGGAAATGTCGAAGTCGCTGGACTCGGGCTCGTTCGCGTTGAACGGGATCGAGATATCGAACTCTTCCTCGATGGCGAAGATGCTCTCGACCAGCCCGAGGCTGTCGATGCCGAGATCTTCGAGCGTACTGTCGAGCGTCACGTCGGACGGCTCCAGAACGGCCTGTTCGGCGATAATCGCGATTACACGGTCCTGAATGCTCATGCAGGGCCTCCTGATCTCATGCCTGACGAGGGATTACTCGTTCGGCTCGTCTTTGAAAACAGCCTTTTTCAGGACAGCGATATCAGAGGCCAGGCGCGGCAACCGGCGCAGCGCCTTGTACATCTCTGTAAACATGTCCATTTTCACCGCCGGATAGCCGCTGATCATGCGGCCTGCGGGCACGTTCGAGAGGATCTTGGACGCGCCGCCCGCAATGACCCGGTCGCCGATGGTGATGTTGTCGACCACGCCGACCTGCCCCGCCAGGACCACGTTGTCGCCAACGACGACCGACCCGGCGATGCCGACCTGACCGCACAGCAGGCAGTCCTTGCCGACCTTCACGTTGTGTCCGAGGTGCACGAGGTTATCGAGCTTGGTCCCGTTGCCGATCTGTGTCGGCCGCACGGTGCCGGAATCGACGGTGGAATTGGCACCGATCTCGACGTCATCACCAATCACCACGCCGCCGAGGGAGTGAATGCGGATCCAGCTCTGCGCGGCGGTATCGCCCTGATCGCCCATGGTCTCGCGCGCCAGTTCAACGCCGGAGACCTCGGGCGTAACGAAAGAGAAACCGTCCGATCCGATCCGCGCGCCCGGTTGTGCGATGAAGCGGTCCCCAATCCGCACGTTGGCCCCGATGCTCACGGATTCGCGCAGGTAGGCCTGCGCGCCGAGCACGGCGCACGCCCCGACATAGCAGAGCGGACCGATGGCCGATCCGTCGCCGATGCGCGCGCCCGGCCCGATCACTGTCATCGGCCCCACCGAGACGTCCTCGCCCAGTTCGGCCGAGGGGTCCACCACGGCGGTCGGGTGGATCCCTTCGCCAAAGCGCTGGCCGGGATCCATCAGGGCAGTGACGCCGGACATGGCCATGCGGGGGCGCGGCGCAAAGATCGCGGCCTCCAGCCCTAGTGCCTGCCAGTCGGCGCCCGGCCAGAGCAGCGCCACGCGGGCCTGCCCCTGCTTGAGCCCGTCGGCATACTTGGGCGACATCGCCATCGCGAGGTCGCCGGGGCCGGCGTCTGCGGGCTCGGCGGGAGCGCCAATCGTGATGCTGGTATCGCCCGCCGCCTCGGTTCCGAGTGCCGCGGCAATCTGTGCCACCGTGAACGTCATGGGCCGGCCCTTCCTCTAGCTAACCGCTCGGGCCTTGGTGTTACCCCTGAACCGCGTTCAGCGCCACCCCCGCGTCGCTGAGCGCCTCCCAGATCCGGGCGTCGCGCCCATAGACATCGCGGCGGAATTCAACACGGCCCCGCTCGCCGATCACGGCTGTCCGGTAGATCAGGTGCACCGGCACCTTCTGCTTCAGGTCGACCTTGGTTTCGACACCCCGGCCCAGCACGTTCTGGAAGAAGGTCTTGGGATCGGCCTCCTGCCGCGCCAGCAGCGCGTAGGCAAAGTCGAACGGGTCAGCCAGACGGATGCAGCCGTGGGAATAAGCGCGGCTTTCACGGGCGAAGAGGCTCTTTTGCGGCGTGTCGTGCAGGTAGATGTTGTACTTGTTCGGGAACATAAACTTCACCAGCCCCAGCGCGTTGCTGTTGCTCGGCGGCTGCCGCATGTCGAAGGGAAAGTTCGTCTGGGTGAACTGGGTGAAGTCGACCGCGGCGCGGTCGACCCTCTGGCCCCGCCGGTCGGTGATGATCAGGTGGCTGGCCGCATTCGGGTTCTTCTTGAGCTGCGGCAGGTATTCCTTGGTCATGATCGAGCGCGGAACGTGCCAACTCGGGTTGATGATCATGTGCTCCATCTCGTCCGAGAACTCGGGGCTGCGCCGGTCATGGCTGGCCGCACCGATCACCGCCCGGGTCTGGAAGGTCACCTGCCCGTCATCGACGATCTTCGCGGTAAAGTCCGTGAGGTTGACAAGGATGTGGCGCTTGCCGCGCTCGATGTTCATCCAGCGCTCGCGTTCCATGGCCACCAGCACCGACTTGAGACGGTCCTCGGGCGAGACGTTGATCTCGGCGATGGTGCCCTGCCCGGCAACGCCGTCCTGCTCGAGCCCGTGCGCCGACTGGAACGCCATCACGGCCCGTGTCATGGCGCCATCGTAGGCCACGGTCGCCGTGCGATCCATGTAACCCATTGCGATCAGGCGGTTGCGCAGCGCGAGAACGGCATCGCCCCGGTCGCCCGGTTCCAGCTTGGTGGCGTGCACGGTCGGGCCCCAGAGCCCTTCGGACACGATCTTCTGCAGGCGCAGCCGTTCCTTCATCAGGTTGCGATACTCGGGGTTCTGCGGCGGCAGCGCGTTCATGTAGGATCGCGCCTCCTGCGAGGCGGCCAGCCCGCCAAGCAGATCGGCGCCCTTCCGGCGCGGAACGACGCGCACGATGCCGTCGTCGACACGGGAGGGCACCAGCAGCCCGCTCTGCACGTCGTGGGCGTAGTCCAGGAACGCCTTGCTGAGCGCGACCTCGACCATCCCGATGTCGCGGGTGGTGTGGGCGGCTCCCATCTTCGCCATCAGCCCCGCAACATCGTAGCGCGAGGCGGGCAATCCATGAATTTCCACGGAGTTCAGCGCCTCGATCAGCGCGGCCCGGCGTTGGCGGAACTCCTCTCCCTCACCGGTCCAGAGCGGTGCATAGTCCGCCTGGCGGTAGAATTCGGCGACTTCCTTGTCGGAAATTGCGGTCTCCGCGACGGCCTGCTTGAAGGCGGTCACCTGCGCGCTGGCGGGAGCTCCGGCCATGCCGATCGACAGGACAACGGCGCCGGCAAGCAGGGCAAGTCGGGGGAGAGCGACAATACCGGGAGTGGACTTCATAACGGGTTCCTCAATATCTGGTAGGCCACAATTAGCACTTAGGCCTACGCTTCACAGTCCAAAAGCGCTGCAAACTTGTCTATTCACATTTCGTTTTGCAGCTTTCGGGCAACGCCGTGGTTGCCCGTTTGCATCGGTCGCCAAAATAATTGCATGCCAACAAGGCAAATGCGCGAAAAACTGCCGAAATCACCGGGTGGATAAAACTGACCCAAATCCTTTGTTGGCTCGTCAACCGACCTATGCCATACAAACCGTGCATCTGGGGATGGATGACAAAGGCCCTCGTAACATCGGGGGCAGGCAGACATACAGCGTACGGGACACACGCAGGCATGACCACAGACAACACAACGGGATTCTCCCGTCGTGCTTTGCTAGGCGCATTCGCAGCAACAGCACTCACCGCGGCTCCGACCTATTCGAAAGCCGCAGGTTTCCTCCGGGGCGGCGGCGATATCCGGCGCGTTCGAATGTATTCCGGTCGCACCGGCGAACGCATGGATATGGTCTACTGGATTGATGGCGAGTACATCAAGGACGCCTGCAAGGAAGTCACTTACTTCATGCGCGACTGGCGGACCGACAAGGTCATGAACATCGACCTTCGGACCATCGACATCATGGCCGCCGCGCACAACCTCCTCGACGTGAACGAGCCTTACATGCTGCTCTCGGGCTACCGTTGCCCCGAGACCAACGCGATGCTGCGCAACCGCTCGCGCGGCGTGGCCAAGAACTCGCTCCATATGAAGGGCCAGGCCGCCGATCTTCGCCTCGCCTCGCGCTCGGTCAACCAGATGGCCAAGGCTGCTCTGGCGTGCCACGCTGGCGGTGTGGGCCGTTACTCGCGCTCGAACTTCGTGCACATGGATTGCGGCGCCGTCCGGTCCTGGGGCGCCTGATCGCAAGACAAGTCCACTGGGCGGCCCGTGTCCCCGGGTCCGTCCGGTCCTGATGAAACAGCCCCGGCCATCTGGCGCGGGGCTTTTTCGTGGCCGGGCGTCAGTCGCGCGTGAGCGTCAGGATACGCCGCACCGCGGCCTCGTACCCTTCGATGCCCAGACCGGCGATCACGCCATCCGCGCGCAGCGAGACGTAGGAGTGATGGCGGAAGCTCTCACGCTTGTGCACGTTCGAGATGTGGATCTCAATCATCGGCCCCTCGAAGGCATTCAGCGCGTCAAGGATCGCCACCGAGGTATGGGTATAGGCACCGGGGTTCATCACGATCCCGCAGGCCGCCTCGCGCGCCTCGTGGATCCAGTCGATCAACTGCCCCTCGTGGTTGGACTGCAGCATCCGCAGGTCATAGCCCTCGGGCAGCAGCGCCCGGCAGTTCGCTTCCACGTCGTCGAGCGTGTCGCGCCCGTAGATGTCCGGCTGACGCTTGCCCAGCAGGTTCAGGTTGGGCCCGTTCAGCAGGAAGATGGTCTTTGTCATGTGCGCTCCGCCCCATTCGTTACGGGGCGGAACCTGACAGGGCCCGGAGCGAAGTGCAAGCTGGCGCGCACTCTCAGAGGCTGAAGGTCCCCACGCTCGACCCGCCGCAGACGTAGAGCGTCTGGCCGGTGACAAAGCCGCTGGCCGGATCGCAGAAGAACAGGAAGGCGTTCGAGACGTCCTCGACACGGCCCAACCGGCCCACGGGAATACGTTCGGCCAGGGCCGCCTCGCGCTCGCTGCCCTTCGGGATGATGTCCCAGAAGTTGTCGGTCTGGATCGGCCCGGGCGAGACCACGTTTACCGTGATCCCGTGCTGTGCCAGTTCCAGCGACCATGTCCGGGCCATGCCGATGATCCCGGCCTTGGTGGCGGAATAGGCCGTGCGCGTCGGCACGCCAAGCGCGGCGCGCGAGCCGTTGAACATGACGCGGCCAAACTTGCGGGCCTTCATGGTCGGCAGGCAGGCCTGCAACAGGGTCAGCGGCGCCCCGAGGTGCATCTGGGCGAGGCCGGTGATGTCGCTCGCCCTCGCCTCTTCCAGCAGGTTCGGCCAGATGATCCCCGCGTTGTGCACGAGGTGGGTCACCTCGTGGTCCCGCCCCACCGTCTCGGCCAGTTGCGAGGTCGCCTCCATATCTAGCAGGTCCGCCTCGTAGCTCACGAGATTCTCGTGGCTGAAGCCGGGCTTGCCGCGGGCGACGACGATGACCTTGTACCCCTTGTCGAGCAGCTTGAGCGCGAGGTCCTTGCCAATGCCCTTGCTGCCGCCGGTGATCAGTGCGGTGTATTCACTCATGCGCCCTCTCCCGGGATCAGCGCCAGCACGCGCAGCGGACTGCCGGTGCCGCCCTTGATCTTGAGCGGGGTGGCAAGAAGGATCGCGCCGGTGGGCGGCAACAGGTCGAGGTTGCAGAGGCACTGGAGGCCGAACTTGCCCGCGCCATGCAGCAGGAAGTGGGCCGGGTACGGTGGCGAAAAATGCGTTCCCTGCCCCGCGTCGGTGCCAACCGTTTCGGTCCCGAAGCCGCGGATTCCGCGCTCCAGCAGCAGCTCGATGGCGTCGGGCATGGGGCCCGGCGAGTGCGGGCCATCCTCGGCCATGTTCAGGTAGTCGATGCCCTTGCGCTTGGACCAGTCAGTCCGCATCAGCACCCAGCTGTCCGCCGGAACGGGGCCGTGCTCCTTCTCCCACTCGAGGATGATCTCGGCGGTCAGCACGAAGTCCGGGTCCTTGGCAGATCCCTCCGAACAGTCGATCACCACCACGGGACCGATGAAGTTCTTCACGTCGATCTCGTCCACCGCGCCGTTCGGCACGTCGCGGCCCGAGATCCAGTGGATCGGAGCGTCAAAATGGGTGCCGGTGTGCTCGTTGAGCGTGAGGTTATGCCATTTCCACGCGGGACCGCGATGGTCGTAGGCCGAGACCTCCTCCATCCGGAACCGGGCGCACTGACCGAACTCGGGCGGCAGGATGATCACCGGAAAGTCCGGGTCCAACGTGTGGGTCAGGTCGATGACCTTGGTTTCGCCGCTCGCCAGCGAGGCGGCCATCTGCGTCAGGATCTCGCTCATATCCCGCCTCCCGTCGTCATTTCGCGCTCAAGCACCTTGGCGTCTCGCTGCCAGCGTTCGAACATGTCCTTGGCCACATCGCCCGAATAGACGTCTTCCAGCCCTTCGATCAGGCCGTTCACGATGTCGCGGGCCAGCGCGCTTGGCGCCACTTTCGGTGGCGGCAGGGGCTGGTGCCATTCGTCGTCGGTCGGGCCGGTGTAAACCGTCATCACCCGCAGGCCTTGCGGACGGTACTCACCGCGCAGGGTCTGGCAGACCGAGCGCGCGGCGGCCTGGCTGGCACTGAAGGCGCCATAGGCCGGATCGGGAACCAGCGCGTAGGACGACAGCACGTTGACGAACGCCACGGCGTTGTTGGTGCCATCCTGGACGCGGCCCGCCATACCCGGACCGAAAGCCTGGGCAAGGCGCATGACGCCGAGGACGTTCACGTCCAGTTCCTCACGTGCGAACACGGTATCCTGCATCGTCACCCCGCCGGGGCGCACGAAGCGGGCGGTGTTGATCAGGATGTCGGTCTTGCCACCGATCTCGCCCGCCAGCTCGGTCACCGAGCGCATATCGGAGACATCGAGGTCCATGATTTCCACGCCTTCGATGGCTTCCAGCGCAGCGCGGCCCGGCCACCGGCGCCAGGCTTCGGCTTCGCCGACGAACACGGTACTGGCCCCGGCCTTGAGCAGCGCCTTGGCCAGTGGCACGGCCACGGGGTTGCGGCCGTCAGTGATCAGGATCCGGCGGTGCTTGGGGTGGGCTGTCAGCCCGCGCAGGGTCGGGTCGTCTTCCATCGCCTCGGTCCTTTCGATCGGCAGGGCGATCAGCACCCCCTGCCCGGCCTTGTCGAGTTTCATCGCCATGCGGACGCGGTCACCCCGCCCCACGTCGCCATGCAGGTGCACGACGGCGACCGGCCCGGCGTCAAGCTTGACCGACCCCTGCCGCCACGGCAGCCGTTCGCGAAAGAACGGGTCGGGCGAGGCATGGATGCGGGTCTCGGCCAGCACCTCGGCGCCGGTCTCGGTGTCCTTGTAGGTCAGATCCACCGACAGGCATTTGCAGCAGGCATCGCGCGGCGGGTACTGGACGGTCCCGCACTCCTCGCAGTGCTGGAGCGCAAAGCGCCCCTCGGCGGCGGCGGCGCTGATCCCGGTCGCGGCGCGCGAGCGCATGGCTGGCGGCAGCGTCGGGACGCGGGTTCGCTTCTGCGGGTCCTTCTTCGGAGGGGGCGTCAGGGGGATGCTCATGGGGTCACGCCCTCCAGCGCGGCAGCTGCAGATAGCAGGCCGCGGTCGTAGTTGATCATGCCAAAGCCGGAAACGACGGCTCGCCGTGCGCCCTCGACCTGCGTGCCGCCGGCGAGGCCGGTAACTTGCCGAAGCGCCTCGACAAAGCCGAGGTAACCGCCCGCCGCGCCCGCCTGACCCACCGAGAGCTGACCGCCCGAAGTGTTGTGCGGGAAGTCGCCGCCGATGGTCAGGTCATGCTTGCGCACGAAGTCCGGGCCCTCGCCCTTCTTGCAGAAGCCCAGGTCTTCCATCTGCATCATCGAAATGACGGGGTAGTCGTCGTAGGTTTGCAGCAGGTCGATGTCGCCGGGGCCAAAGCCCGCCATCTCCCAGAACTCGTCGATGTCCATCGCCCAGCCACCACGCAACTGGATGGGATCCTCCGGGAACGCGTTGACCCGCTCGATGGTCGAGGCGACGCGCGCATATGGCAGGCTCCGCCGGTTCGCTTCTTCCTCGCGCATGACAAGGAAAGCCTCCGAGCCCGCGACGGGCATCACGCAGTCGAACAGCGCGATCGGGTCCGAGATGGGGCGCGCGTTCAGATACTCCTCCATCGTCAGCGGCTTCTTCATGATCGCATCGGGGTTCTTCAGCGCGTTGTCGCGCTGGCTGACCGCGATCTTGCCGAAATCCTCGCGGGTGGCGCCGTACTGCGCCATGTAGGCATCGGTCAGCAGGGCGAAACTCGCGTTGGGGCCACCGAACCCGTAGGGATAGGTCGCATCCATCGAGAACCGAGAGAACGAGCTCAGCAGCTTGCGGAAACTGTCGATGTAGTTGCTGTCGCCCGCCACGCAGGCGACGATATCGACATCCCCCGCATGCACGGCGCGCGCCGCGCGCCGGAACCCGGCGACGGCGCTCGCGCCGCCCATCGGGACGGTGTCAAGCCAGCGCAGCGTCAGGCCAAGGTGTTGTGACAGACCCACGGGCGTATCGGGGAACAGCGAGAAGCTGGAGACCGAGAACCCGTCGATCTCGTCCGGGCGCAGGCTGGCCGTGGCAAGCGTCGCGCGCAGGGCGCGTGCGATCCACCAGTGGGCCGTTTCCTGCGAGTAGCGGACGTAGGGCACCGTCACCGGGCTGGTGACGACCACGCCGTCGTAACTCTGTCGCTTCACGCGGCGGTCCTCTTCTTCATCTGTCGGGTATCGGCGGTGGCCGGGTCATCCAGCAGGGTCGCCGCCAGCGATTTCAGTGCCGCGCGCTGGATCTTCTGGGTGGCCGTGACCGGCAGCGCCTCGACGAAGGCGATGTAGCCGGGCGCCTTGTAATAGGCGAGCTGGGTCAGGCACCACGCGGTGATCTCCTGCGCCAGTTGTGGCCCCGCCTCGCCCTTGGGAACGATGCAGGCGAAAACTTCGTCGCCACGGACCGCGTCCGGAACGGCGGCGACAGCAACGGAGGCGATGGCCGGGTGACGGGCGAGGATGGATTCGACCTCGACCGCCGCGATGTTCTCGCCCGAACGGCGGATCACGTTCTTCTTGCGGTCCACGAAGAAGAAGGAGCCGTCGGGTTCGCGGCGCACGATATCGCCAGTATGAAACCAGCCACCTTCCCAGGCTTCGTCGGTCGCCGCTTCGTTCTTGAAGTAGGCCGCGAAGAAGCCCTTGCGCGGATCATCCCCGGCGTGGCGCACCAGCAGTTCACCGGGTCCGTCGATCTCCCGGCCTTCGTCGTCAACGATCTTTGCCTCGATATCGCCATCCAGACGGCCAAGACAGCTCTCGCCGACACGGCGCGGCAACTGGTTGGCGCAGATCACCGCCCCTGCCCCGGTTTCGGTCATCGCCCAGGCCTCGACCAGCGGAAAGCCGAACCGCTCTTCAAAGGCCGCGTGGAGTTTGGGATCCACGCCCGCACCGAAGCCGAACTTGACCTTGTCCTGATGATCCGCGCCGGAAAGCTCCGCGCCCATCAGCATCGAGGGCATGACGCCGAGGTAATGCAGGCAGGTCGCGCCGGACTCGCGTACCGAAGCCCACCAGCTGCGCGGGTGGAACCGGTCGAGTACGGTGAGGCAGCCGCCGACCGCGATCATCGCCATAAGCGAATAGGCCATCGCGTTCATGTGGAAGATCGGCAGCGGCGTGATCATCCGCTCGCCCGAGGTATCGAGCGCGCAGAGGCCACCGGCATTGGCATACCACCGCCCGGCCTCGAGAAAATACTCGTTGGTCAGGATGCAGCCCTTGGGCTGGCCGGTGGTGCCCGAGGTATAGAGCATCGCCGCCTCGGCATTAGTGCCGCCGCCATCGCGCAGGGCAATGGCGCTGTCGCCGCGTGGCGTGGGCAGCGGGTCGCCCGGCGCGATGACAGGCATGGCGATCCCTGCCTCGTCAGCGGCGGTCTGCATCTCCTCGACCCGGGCGGACAGGACAATGGCAAGGACGGGCTCGGCATGGCCGATCATGTAGGTCAGCTCGGCCGCGCGCAGGTCAGGATTTACCGGAACGACCGAGATGCCAAGGGCGTTGCAGGCCATCCACCACAGGAAGAAGGCCGGACGGTTCTCCATCAGCAGCATCACCCGCTGACCGGCGACATAGCCTGCCGCCTTCAGGGCTTCGGACAGCCCGTCGATCTCGGCCTTAGCCGCGCCGTAGGTCAGCTCGCCCGCGGCAATATCGTAGATGCCAGCGGTTTCCGGCAGGATGTTCAGCCACGGACGCTCGGGCCACTGGCCCGCGCTGTGAGCAAGGGCACCGTAGGTGGTTTCAATTGTATCGGGGATCATGGCAGCAACTGAATGTTACCGAAGGCCGCGTCGCAATTGACGATATCGACGCGCTTGTTGGCAATGCGCAGCTTGCCGTCGACCAGCGAGATTTCGTGCCGCGCGGTCAGGGCCAGAAGCTGCTGTTCGTCCAGCCGGGTTTCCACGTAGTGCATGAAGGTGGTGGTCACGAATGTGCCGGCCTCTGCATTCATCTCGTCGACGAAGGGGCGCTGGATTACGTGGTGACAGCGGCTCTTGGGCTTCTGGCTGAAGGTCCGTGCACCATTCAGGCGCTCGACCCGCAGTTTCAGCATGAAGATGTCCTCGTACATCAGCGAGGTCACGTTCAGCGGGTCGGTCTGCTTGTAATCGAGAGGCATCCAGTAGTGGCCGTCCGGCAACCAGAGGGCGAGCCACTCGTCATAGCGGCCCTCGTCCAGCATCCGGACTTCCTCGTAGATGAAGTCGATCAGGTCGTCTTTCGTCACTGTCATTCTGCGGCCTCCCGGGCCGGGGCTGCCTTGGGGTCCATATCCATGGTCATAAACTTGACCCAGGCGTGGAACTGGTTGCGCATCTGCCGTTCGGTGGTGCCGTTCTCGACGGCCTCGGTGTCGAAATCCTCGTCGTCTTCGTAGAGGCGCTGGATGTTCACCCATTCCAGCCCGTCCACGGCGAGGCCTTCCTGCGCGCGCTCGTACATCTCGAGGTCATCGTGGCCCACAATCGAGGTCGGTGCGTTGATCATGCGGTTGTACATGGCAGTGCGCGCGGTCAGTTCGTCGGGCGCATCGACCAAGCGATAGATATAGCTCTCGACCAGCGTCTTGTCGGCGGCCAGCGGAATGAACAGTCGCAGGGTCTGGATCGGGCCCTTGATCATCACGTTCGGGAAATAGACCGTGTTGTGCCGGTTCTCCCCGAGGATCTGCTTGGCCTTCTCCTCGCCGTAGGTCTCGCACATCGCCTCGAAGTACCCCGGGATCGCGGAATAGTTCGAGTGGATCGAATGGTGCACACCAGTGTGCCCGTGCCCGTTGGGCCAGGTCCGGATGCCCATGTCCTCGAACATCTCGTAGGGGCTCATAAAGGGCGCGATGATCTCCATCGCCGGGGGCTTGGGCGCATCTGCGGGCAGGCCCAGTTCCTCGTAGAGCTTCACCGCCGTCCCGGCGCTCGATTCATGCGCGACCATCGGGTGGCAGGTGTCGGTCTGGTTCTCGACCAGCATCTTCCAGTTGCACTTGTGCATGTAGCGCAGCGGCGGCCCCATGATTTCAAGCTTCCCGGCGGGAGAGCGGTCGACCATGTTGTCAAAGGAACTGAGGCTTTCGCCGAAGAATTCCTCGAAGCTGATCCCCTCATCGGCAAGGCGCGCGAAAATGAAGCCACGGTAGTTCTGCACCGCGCCCACGGCTTTCATGCCCTTGCCGTTCTGGGTCTCTTCCAGCCCGGTGCCCTCGTAGCCCTTCTTCAACGGGATCGCGAGCAGGCAACCATCGGTCTTGAAGGACCATGCGTGGTAGGGGCAGCGGAAGAACTTGCCGGTGTTGCCCTGCCGGTCGATCACGATCTTGGTGCCCTTGTGGGGGCAGCGATTCAGCAGGACGTTGATATCGCCGTTGGTGTGACGCACCTGGATCACCGGCTGGTCGCCGATGGAGGTGGCAAAGTAGTCGCCCTTGTTCGGGGTCTGGCTCTCATGACCCACGAAGACCCAGGAGTTGGCGAAGATGTGTTTCATCTCCAACCGGAAGATCTCGGGGCTGGTATAGACGTCGCGGTGGACCTGCTTGTCCTGAACCAGCGCGCGGATGGCGTCGGGATTGTCGGCGTAGTGGCTCATATCGTCGTCTCCTCAGATATCCAGCTTGAGGCGCGGGCTCTTGGCCCGGCTGACACAGATTTGCATGACCTTGCCCGAGGCGCGTTCGGCCTCGCTCAGGACCACGTCACGGTGATCGGGGATGCCTTCCAGAACATCGACCTGGCAAATGCCGCAGTCGCCGCGCTGGCAGTCGTACATGACATCGACCCCGCCCTCTTCCAGCACCTCGATGATGCTCTTGCCCGGCGGGACTGTAAACACTTCGCCGGACGACGCGACCTCGACCTCGAAACTCGAGTCGCCCTCTTGCGGTTGCGCCGATTCGAAGAGTTCGAAATGGATGCGTTCGGACGCAACACCTGCGGCTTCGGCCTGCGCCTTGGCCGCTTCGATCATGCCCCGCGGACCGCAGACGTAGAGGTGCGCATCGCTCTCCATGCCCGCGATCAGCCCGGCGAGGTCCAGCGCGCTGGCATCATCGTCGAGGTGCAGATGGAAACGCTCGCCAAACCGGTCTGCCAGCGCATCGCGATAGGCCATGAACCCTGCGGACCGGCCGGCATAGTGGAATTCGAACGGACTGCCCGACGCGTCAAGCGCCGCTGCCATGGAGATCAACGGTGTCACGCCGATCCCACCCGCGAGCAGGACAGCGGGCGCACCCGACTTAACTGGAAAGTCGTTTTTTGCTTCGGTAACAGAAACTTCCGAGCCGACCCTGAGATCGTGCATGAAACGCGATCCGCCCTGGCCCTCGGGCTCAAGCTGGACCGCGATGCGGTAGCCGGGCGTGTCGTGGGTAAAGCGGATCAGCGAATAGGCCCGGGTGTCGCCATCGGGCAGAGTGACCCGGATATGCGACCCGGCTTCAAACGCGGGCCAGGCTTCTCCCGACGCGCGCGCCAGCTGAAATTCGGCAATACGCTCGGTCAGCGGCGTGATGGCTTCGATGCGTGCTGGATGGCAGGTCAATGCTATCTCTCTCGTATCGCGGGGCTGTTCCCGCTAGTCTTGATTAATATGATTTTTCATATACTGTCAGGTCAAGACTTTTTTCACGCACCCCTGTGCTCTAGCGGACGATCCAGTGAGCTTCCAGCCCCCCACTGCCTCCAAACAAGGCGAATTCGTCTCGGAATACCTCCTGTACCTGCTTGCTGCCGCGAGCGAGGCAGCCAGTGCCCAATTCCATGCACATGTGCGCGAAAACGGGCTGAGAGTGCCCGAGTGGCGGGTCCTGGCCTGCCTCTACGATCGGGACGGGGCGATGATTACCCGCCTCGCCCGACTCGCCCTCTTTGAACAATCCCGCCTGACCCGCATCATCGCGCAGATGGAGGACCGTGGACTGGTATGCCGCCAGGGCGACCCGGCAGACCGGCGCCGCGTCCGCGTGTTCCTGACCGAGGACGGCCGCGCATTGGCCGAGCGGCTGGTCGGCGATGCCCGCGCTCACGAGACGGTTCTGCTGCATCAGTTGAAAGACAGCGACGCGGCACGGATCAAGCGCGCGCTGCAAGCGCTCCTGACGCAGCTTGACCCCGACACACCGGAGTAACGCTCAGAGGTCGCTTGTCGACAGGGCACGCCCCACGCTGAGCCCCAGCGCGTAATAGACGGCGCGGTACATCTCTTCGAATCCGTCGAAAAGGGCGGCGTTCAGCGCCCTGCCCGCCGATGACTGGGAAAACGCGATGTAGGCGTGCAGTTCGTCATCCGAAAGCGGACCGTAAGCCATGAACAGGAAGTTCTGCAGCCACTCATTCGTCGACTCGCGGATATCTTCTTCCTGCGACCACACCCGGTCGATGATCTCGGCCTCGCTGGCCGGCGCCGCGGCGGCCGAGGAAAGGCCAAGGAAGAACTGGTAGTTCGAGCTCAGGGCCTCGGCGACATTGCGCTCGCTCAGGTCGTTCGCCTCGATGAAGGCGACGATATCGTCCACCCGGGGGTTCCCGTCGGCAAAGGCCGAGTCGTAGGTGTCGGCGGCCATGTCCTCGACCGCCGGATCGGAGATTGCCCTCCGCGCGCTGAGTTCGAGTGTCAGGATACGCCCGCCAAGCTCGGTATCGAAGAAGGCAAGGCTGTCATTGACCTGAGCCGCGTCGAGCCCCTCGGCGATGGCTTTCTGCATTACCATAAGGAGTGCGGCGCTGTTGTAGATGCGGCTGACCTCACCCGCGAAGTGGGCGCCGCCCCGGCCGTCGAGCATCTCCTCGTCCAGCCGTTCGCCATAGGCGATCCCCTCGTCCCGCAGTTGTTCGGCGACGTCCGACAAGAGCAGAACCTCGCCCAGCCGTTCCGCCGCGCTCTCGGCGCGAAGTGCCGCCACCTGCACCGAGAGCAGGACCGCGGCAACCCCAAGAGCGTGGCGGAGGCCGGTCATCGTCAGATGTCCTGACCGGGCCGGAGTTCGGCCATTTCCGCCGCCAGCGCCTCGAAGCGGTTGGCCATGATCTCGTACTGCACCGCGTTCAGCAGCTCGTAGACTTGCCGCATCTCCGGCGCTTCCAGCGCCTCGGTGTAGAGGCCGAGGTCGTCATCCGAGAATCTCTGGTAGGTGAAGGCAGAGCCCGCGAGGGCCGATTTCTGCAGCGCGATCCGCATTTCCGGCTCGCGCGCCTTCAGGGCGGCCCGCAGTTCGTCGGCGTCCATGGTCAGGTCGACCACACCGGCGGCACTGGCGGCCATCAGGAACCGCACCTGGATTTCCTCGATCGCCTTCAGGCTGGAGCCATCCGAGTCGATGGCGCGGTTCATCCGCTTGAACAGCTCGATACGGGGCGATCCCTGTTCCACGAGGTCAGCGACGATCTGCTCGCCCTCACCCTTCTTGGCATCGTCATCCTCGATCATGTGCGAGGCATTCTCGGCCTCGACCAGGCGCTGCCCAAGGTCCCCGGCGTAGAATTCGACGGCGAAGTTCAGGTTCTCGTCCGAGAGCGTCTGTTCGAGCATGTCGAGCGCCATCGAGTGCATCTGCGCGGTGTCGAACACCTTGTCGGTCAGGCGCTTCCACTCCGAACCGAAGTCGCGGGCCTGCACGCCCAGCATCTCGGGCGCGGCAGAGGCAGAAAAGCGGATGCTGTCGAGCGCGACATCAAAGCCGGTGACGTTCAGGAACGCCTCGATCCGGTCACGGTTGGCCGCGCGCACGGGCGACGCGGCGGCGAGGTTCACGACTATCAGCGCCATCAGCAGGGGCGCGGCGAGGAGACGGGGCCAGCGGTGGGGCATGAACGATCTTGTCATGCAGGAATCGTAAGACTTTTGCGGCACCGGGCAATGGGAAATCACGATAATCTCAAAACTGGGGAAAGGCCCCTTGCACCCCGCCGCGCGACTCATTAAACGGCTCCCTCACAGACCCCCGCGGAGAGGTGCCGGAGTGGTCGAACGGGGCGGTCTCGAAAACCGTTGTGGGTGCAAGCCCACCCAGGGTTCGAATCCCTGTCTCTCCGCCATATTCTTCCCGTTCCGTCGCCCCGTGCGACCTGAACGCGAAGAATATCGCAGTTCAGCCGGACATGATGCGCAATTGCCCTTCGGGGCGGAAGGCCATTTGCAGGCTTGGCAAAGCATGGATTACCGCCCTGCCCTTTGATTGCCTTACACCATCGCCTCGTCAGAGCTGAGGAGACCCAGACTCCGCGATCAGGTGTCTTGCAAGGCGCGTCGGCAGGAGGCTCTGCGCCTATTGCCGATTTACCTCGATGAGAATCGGCAGACGAATCGCAACGGAATCAGAAACCTCCGGATTCGATCTTGTCAGGATCCCACCAATACGCTCTCGAGATATTCCTGGATACTTGCGGTCAGCTCGGCGACGCCGCCTTCGATTCCTGCGAAGGCCGCGATGGCCAGCCCGACTACGAGCGCGGTCAGAACCACCCAATCGACTGTTACTGCACCACTTTCAGACTTGAGGAACGTTTGGATAAATCGTTTCACTGTTGCTCGCCATTAATTGCGGAAACGGAATTGTGACTAATTTCACTTAATTCAGTTATCCTGATTTCATTTCAACTCCGAGATGAATTGGTAATTTGTCAATTTTGGGGCACGTCGTACAAAGCCTTCAACGCCAGACAAAATGCAGCCGTGGGCATTCTCACGCCTCCACCCCCCTGTTTTCGACCTCCCTGCGAGAACGACGAAGGGGCCTGCATCGCCATTGTCCGAACCCCATCCGGCGAACAGCCGGGTTCCCTACACCTTCCGGTATCTCACAACCGGGCTCATTCGCACCCCGCCAAACCCACGATGGCGCCCAAGAACGGGAGGAACCCGGAATGCCACATCCCCGGGCGATCATCGCGGCCTCGCTCATTGACCGCTTGCCGGAACGGCACAGGGCCAGCAATCTGGCTTTAGCTGCATCAAGATGGCGAGGGAGAGACACTTGCAATCGGACACGATGAACCCGCTGGCCCCGGCCCATGCGCCGAGTTACTTGGCCAACGCAGATGGGAGCGATCCGCTCTTTACCGTCGTCGCCATTTTCACCATTGCCCTGATCGTAGGCATCGGCGCGCTGTACCTGACCCTTCATGCCCTGCCCGAGCGGATGGCCCATACCGGCAATCACGCTCAGTTTCAGGTGATCGGCATTCTCGCCCTGCTGGCACTCTTCACCCACAACAACCTGTTCTGGGTCGTCGCGATCCTGATCGCCGCCTTCCGGATGCCGGACTTCCTGACCCCGCTCCGCTCCATCGCGCGCTCGCTTCAGGCCATGGCGCCCGCGCAGGCTCAGACTACAGACGAAACGGAGGCCGAGGCCCCCGCCAAGGAAAACGGGGCGCACTGAAGCATGTTCGAAGTCATCATCTGTTCGCTCGTCACCATCCTGCCCGACTACCTGTTCCGCCGCTTCGTACAGGGCAAACGGATCGGCCAGGAGATCACGTTTTTCTCCGTCTGGTACGAACTGCGCTGGGGCATCACCCTCTGCGCAATCCTGACCATCTCGCTCATTACGCTGGTCTTCTACTACCATCCCTCGACCAACGCGGTGACGAACTACTTCCGCACAGTGACCATCCTGCCGGAAACCGGCGGCCGGGTGACCGAGGTGCTCGTGGCCAACAACGAGGACGTTCAGGCCGGTCAACTTCTGTTCCGGCTCGATTCCGCGTCGCAAGAGGCGGCGGTCAACGCGGCACGGCAGAAGATGGTGGAAGTCGAGGCCTCGCAGAGCGTCGCCGCCGCCCAACTCGCCGCGGCGCGGGGCACCGTGACCGAGGCCGAGGGCGCCCTCCGACAGGCACGCGACAATCTCGCGCGGGAAACTCTGCTGGCCGAGCGCGGCTCCACCGCGGCCCGCGCCTCAGAGAAGGAGAGGCTGGAGAACCTTGTGTCGAGCCGCGAGGGGTCGGTGGCCGCTGCGATCGCCCAGATGCGCGCAGTAGAAGAGAACATCAACGTCCTGATCCCCGCCCAGCTGGCCAGCGCCGAGGCCGCTCTGAAGCAGACGCAGGCCGAGCTGGCCAAGACCGAAGTGCACGCGGGCGTGGCCGGACGGGTCGAACAGTTCGTGCTCCAGCCCGGCGACTACGTGAACCCGGTGCTGCGCCCCGCCGGCATCCTTGTCCCGGCCCTCCACCTTGAAAAGGAGCGCTTCGCGGCCGGGTTCAGCCAGTTGTCCGCCGACGTCATCCGCCCGGGCATGTTCGCCGAGATGGGCTGCTACGCGAAGCCCTTCAAGGTCATTCCCATGGTGGTCGCCGAGGTGCAGAACGTGATTCCGTCAGGCCAGTACCGGCCCACCGACATGCTGCGCGACCCCGCGCAGACCGGCGCCCCGGGCAGCGTGACGGTGTTCCTCGAACCGCTCTACGCCGGTGGCGCCGATGGCATCCCGGCCGGGGCAAGCTGCATGGCCAACGCCTACACCTACAACCACGACCTGATCGAACAAGGCGGCCTCGGTTTCTGGAAAACGGTCTACCTGCATGTCGTGGATACGGTGGGCCTCGTCCACGCGATCCTGCTGCGGATCCACATGCTCCTGATGCCGGTGCAATCGCTGGTCTTCACCGGCAGCCATTGAGCCCGGACGGCGGGCGGGGGTGAGGCCCCGCTTGCCGGGCGGTTGCGAATTTGGTTCCCGGGGTGACGCAGAAAGGTTGCTCGCGGTAATCGAGGGGACTGCGCAAGCGGAACCTCTTAAGATACAGCAAATCTGTCCCCCGAAATCGCGGTTCATATCAGTATCTTTCTGGGAATTGGCGCACCTAAAAGCAGCAACATCGAACTCAGTTTTCGAGGAGCTACGTCGGTGGGAAAGGCTTCTTGTGGCTATATCTCTCGCCGGCGAAACGTCGGATCGGGAGGTATAAGCCCAGCCTCACTTTTGCGACAGGGACGACGTGTGAGGCCTCGCACGTCGTCGCCATGTGGTGAAGCCAAGACCAACACCGACCATGAGCGCCAAGACTGTGCCAGCACGAAGTAAGCCGGTCACATAACGCCATGGTAGCGCAATCGTCTCGCATCGCTCATTGCGATACCGCCGCGACTCTGTCACTATGCGAACAAAAGAAGAACATTGGGCACCATGGCATGAGCGGACCATACGACCCTAGAGCAATAGCCAACCTTCTACTTGAGATAGCAGAGGAGGAGGATGTTGCGGTCACCCACGTCGCACTGCAGAAGCTGATCTATTTTGCACACGGCACCAAACTCATGCAGTCCCGTTCGCCATTGGTCTCAGGAAACTTTGAAGCTTGGCAGCATGGGCCGGTTCATCCTGCTGTCTACTCATCTTTCAAGTCTGCAGGAGCGGATGCGATCCGCTTCAGAGCAGTAAGTCGAGACGCACTCACTGGCAAGGAGACGCCGCTCCCAACCCCGGAGGATGGGGATGTCCGCAGCCTGATACGGCAGGTCCTAATTGCGTATGGCAAGATGTCACCTTGGTTACTCGTCGACATCTCTCACGCACCCGGCGGGCCTTGGGCCACAGTGAAGCACAAAACAGGAACAGCAGTTGCTTTTGGAAATCGGATCTCCGATAGTGTGATCATAGAGCGCTTCAAGCATCATAAGGTCAGTGTGGGCGCTCCATTGCGAGCAGGAGATCCACATGAAGACTCCCCCCTTACCTGACATCGATCTCGCGCGGATTGCGCCGCAACCGTACGACATGAAAAGAAAAAGTCTTTTGGCAATGCGGGCTGGGCGCCCGCCGTTTTCCTACCGTCCGCTCCGGCAATGCTTTAGCGACATTTTCGATGTCCAGTCCGAGTTACTCGGCCCTACAGGCAAGACTCCTTGGAAGGTTATTGCTTCAAAAATCTCTCGCCTAAGCCGCAGTGAGAAAGAGAAAGCTGCGAACCTGCGGGTTGCGCGAGGGCTTCACGACTTTGCCTCGCGTGAGGGAATCGAAGGGAGGTCGTTCGACATCTACCCATTTCCAATGGGCGCCGCTGGCAAAGTCGTCTATTGGCAGTCACTTATTTTGGCAATCGACGGGCGGCCACTGGTTCCGTTTGTGGAGCCGAGGAGCGCAAGAGGACTAACTGCCGAAGGTAGAAGGTTTGCCTTTTCAATGATGCACGAACGTATCCGCGTAGATAACCCGGACCTTGCAGAAGTTCGGCTAGGTGTCATCAAATTCGGTGCACCTACGGATGATCGACGAACAGCAATACTTTATACGGCTGACGACTTAGCATTGTATCCACGTGATGCCTTGCAAGAGATGGTCTCTTCAACTCACACGATGTGGAAAGAAATCTGCTCGGAGAGGGAGTTCGAAGCCAGGCGGCGGGCCACCGGCACAGAGGGCGGACTCTTTTAGTACAAAAGCGAGTATTCCTCGAGTGCCTAAATAAGCATCTGTTTGATTGCGCGCGACTATTTCGCCAAGCTGCATCCAAGTTCGCACTGGGGCCATAGAAAACTACTGTTGGCCGACACGCCGCGCTTCGAATGGAAATGACCTACTGCTTGGAAGAAGCGAGGGACGCGCTAAGCGCCCCTCCCCTCGCGTCCACATATTTCGCTCCGAGCCGCTCTACATCAAGGACTTAAGCAACCTATTCGAGAAGGCTGCCGATAGCCCCGCAATCTGGTATTCTGGCAGCAATCCGAGTTCTTTGAGCATGTGCCACCGCTCGAGCTGCGTTCTGCCGACCAAATCATCGATACGCGCGACGAAACCGCCACACACCGCACCGAACTCATCCGGCGTGATTAGGAAAAGTTGGTCGCCCGGAGAAGCATTATTACTTACAACGCCTAGCGGCCCCATCACAACGACACCCCGAAAAACATAACCTTCGTATTTCTCGTGGAGCCACTCAATGTGATTCAAACTTTGACCGATCGCATCCTTTTTGTATGTCGTGTCGCCTTCCTTCTTCTGCGTCTTTAGTTCAAAAGCGATCAGTTCTTTTGTCTCTTCGGAACTCCAGACGACGTCTGGACCCTTTCTGTAAACATTGTCGGGCCTCTCCGTTTCGAATCCTAGAAGCTCTCCGATCAAACGGCACGCTTCTTCCCGCTCGTTCGAAGACTTTGCGGCGTTCCCGACCACTGCAATGTTGTGTCTTAGCTTCTCAGCGTACTCAGAGAATGGGTTGCCAGACTTTAGGTTGAGGTCGGCAAGCTTTCTCTGGACCGGATTTTCAGTGCTCAGTTCTCCGTGATCAGTGGCAAACTTGCTGACCAAGGGTACATTCAGCCGCGGCGTGAGCCTCGAGCGGGCTCGTGAATAATGGGTCGAAGAGGAAGAAACGTCCCCTTCCAGCTCGTACGTCATCCCGAGCCAAAGATCGTACCAACCAGCGAGCTTCGAATCTACTGGCGCGACATAATCAATAACCGACATAAGCGCCTGCCGCGCCTTTTGCGTGTCACCATGCCATAGGCAACTCATGAATTCGCTTTCAGCGAGCGCACCTTGCGCCAGCTTCTCCTCGCGTTCACGTACCAATGTAAGCGCATCGTCATGCACTTCTAGGCCTTCAATTGTCTCTCCGTAGAACTTCAGCCATTCCTTGTCTCTAACCTTTCCCTCACCCTGCCCAAGAATATTGTACAGAAGCTTGACCAGCTCAACGTTGTCAATTTTTCCAATTTGCTCCTGAAGGCCCGCGCCAAGCAGAAACTGTTTTCTAATTAAGGATGGAAGAAGCGCAATGTTTCTATCATTCTTGCACCACGTATTTAGATCGTGACCGTAAATAATGAATGCACCATAGTCGCTTCGACCTCTATTGATGCGACCGAGCAACTGCGTAAGTCGAGTTGACGTCTTTGTAGCGTTCTGGCTAAGCATCTGGAGCGCTTCGACTTGGTACCGCTCCTGAGCGTTTGAACCGCTTGGGCTACCGTCGATTATCATTATTCTGCATGTATTCTGCGGCAGGTCTATTCCATCAACTCTCGAGACTAAGCAAAATATTCCAGTCTCGCTCTTTCGAAAATCGTTTAACGCTGCGGAAAAGTTTTCGGCAGTTGGGGGGACACACAAGTCTTTCCAAGCCTTCGCCTTCCTGTAGCTCGGAACGGACACGAGGACCTTGGACTCCTGCTTCAGCCGCACAGCCAAGTCCAATTTGGCGTCCGCATCTGCGAGCAGCGAGCTGAGGATTATAACCCGCTCACCGTTACCCGCATCGTTATCCGGCTCAATCCGATTCACCTTTTCTGTCCCAAAAGCCCTGATGAAATCAGTCGGGTAATCCAAGGTTGCAGACAGGTAAATTCTTCTAGGGCATCGCACTACATGCTCGAAATGCGCGTTCGGTATGAACGGCGGGCAAATCTCAACTTCACGCGCAGAGACATAAACCGCACAGCACTGCAAGTGCTCGTACAATTGAATCATTGGAAATTTCAGATCCAAGTGATCCCCGTACTTATATCCCTTAAATGCCTCAATGATGGCAGCTGAATTCCTGGCGGCCGTCATCGGCGGGCAGAGAGTCGTGCCCCCCGAAGCTTCGTCGACAACGAATTTCAGGTGGTCAGCTCGTTTAATTTTTTCGAACTCCGGACGAATAATACCGACAAGCTTTTGGTACAGTTCAGGATGATCGGTAATTGAAACGGTCACAGTCAAGCTATCGCGAATCAACCTTTCCGAGACGTGGGCGTCGTCGAAGATGATCCCACCAAGTTGAAACTTTTTAAATGGAGATAGCGACAAAAACAGAGACTGGTAGGTCGTAATACAGAATGACTTGCCAGTCTCAAATCCGTCGTTGGAATACGCCCCACCCGTCCTCATCGTGTAATTCAGGCCAAGCTTTTCAGCTTCGCGGGCAGTTTGTTCAACAAGATCGATCGTACTACATACGAACAAAACATTCTCGACCCCTTCATTGACCAGACTCTGTGCGGCCATCAGCCCGACTATCGATTTGCCTGCGCCTGTGTTGAGGATAATCAGGTTGTCACGTTCGGTCCGTGCGCCGTTCCATGCGGTCAGAGCGTCAGCCTGTCCCTTCCAAAGATCGTTCGGAGCGCCCCCCGTGTTCGGAGTTTTCTTAAATATTTCAATCGGATCTACTGACGCGGTTCTCGACTTCGGGCGGCTCAGCTTCGAAAAATCTATCATGGTACCCGGGCTCTTCCAGTTTCGTGATTTCTTGCAGCACTAGACCTGAAGCCGAGCTTAAGTTCAATCGCACCGAAAGCCCGGCAAGTCTGGCGCAAGCGTTCTTCCACGAGTGTGCGTGTTCCATGGTTCTAGTGGCACGGCGGGGTGGCGAACCGAATCGAATCGGGTGGTGATTCTGATTCCAAGCGAGGTGTAAGCGCCATTTTCCTCACCACTTGACCAGCGGCGACGCTTCCAACCGCCAACCCCGTGCGAAGCGAAACCACTTTTTTTGCTGTGATCTGTGGTCACACCAGAAACGACAGTTCGAACTTTTCCGTTCTAAGTCGAACGACTTTGTGACCCGGAGTCACATGTCCAAAAACCTGCATTCTCGGACATTTGCTTGCGTTAAAACAATGACTTGCATAGCGCCGTCGAGTTGAGCCTATGCTTCAGCATCGACCATTTCATCACTGAAACCACGGAGGGTTCGAAATTGAAAATCATAGCAAGTACGACGCAGGAGCTGTGCCCATCCAGCTTCGCAGTGGAGCAGACGAACACATCTAAAAAGATCTTCTTCGACGTCGAGTTTTATCAAGGCTTTCTCGATCGTGCGGATCTCTCAGAAGAAGATCGCGCTGGTTCTTGAACGCACTGTGGTCAATTGTAGTGGCATTCATTGATCTTGGATTCGAAGTGCACCCGGCGCAGCAGGCAATCAGGGAAGCATCGAGGCATCCCACTGCGAAGGATCTCACCAGAGGTTCAATTCCCACAGCCGCTTGAAGAAATATGAGCCAAAAGGAAAAATTCGAATGCATTCACAATTGATGTCAACCACAAGTAAACTCTGTGTCGTGTACTGCCGAGTTTCCTCTAGGAAGCAAACCAGTGATGGCTCTGGACTGTCCAGTCAAGAGCGAAGCTGCCGAGAATATGCGGAAGCGCGGGGCTATGAAGTCGTCGAAGTCTTCTCCGACGTAATATCGGGAAAATTCTCTGAACGGCCCGGCATGAATGCCTTGCTGAAGCACCTGAGAAGAGTCAAAGGCTCCGACTACGTAGTAGTCGTGGACGATATCACTCGCTTCGCTCGAGATGTGTCCACGCACACCGCCCTGCGCGAAAAGATCGTATCGTGCGGCGCGAAGATTGAAAGCCCAAAACAGAAATTTGGTGAGGATGCCGGATCACGGTTTATCGAAATTATCTTTGCTGCAATCGCCGAACACGACAGAGTCAAAAATGCCGAGCAATCGATGAGTCGTACCATAGCGCGCCTCCAAAACGGCTATTGGGTCTTCCGGGCGCCTAAAGGGTATCAGTACGTAAGGGCGTCCGGTGGAGGTAAGATGCTTGTTCGGCATGAACCCGTCGCTTCCATTGTCGCTGAGGCGCTCAATGGTTTCGCGTCAGGGCGCTTCCAAACACAAGCCGAAGTGAAACGCTTCCTCGACGCTAAGCCGGAGTTTCCCAAAGACTACAGGTACAAAGAGGTGCGCTATGACAGTGTGACGGCGCTGCTGAAACATCCGATCTACGCAGGCTACATCGAAAAACCGGAGTGGAGCATTCCACTGACCAAAGCCCAACATGAACCACTGATCTCCTACGACACGCATGTCATCATTCAAGATCGTCTGAAGGAGAAGAGCGTCGCTCCGGCGCGAAAAGACATTCACGAAGACTTTCCATTGCGCGGTTTCCTAATCTGCGAAGCTTGCGAACGCCGACTCACGTCTGCTTGGTCAATGAGCCACACTGGAAAGAAGTATCCCTACTACCTGTGCCAGCACCGAGGTTGCTCCTTGAAGGGGAAGTCGATCGCCAGAGGAAAAGTTGAGGACCAGTTTGATAAGTTACTGCAGTCCGTTGTTCCTGATCAAACCACGTTCGAACTCGCGCACAGAATGTTCAGAGATGCGTGGGACCAGCATGCGAGTACCCTCCAAGAGGAATCGAAACGACTTCGAACCAAATCGCGGCAGATTGAACGCGATATCCAGTCGTACGTAGAGCGCGCGGTCAAGACAACCAACGAAGTGGTCGCACAAGCACTCGAGAATAGGATCGCGGAGTTACAGGCCGAAAAGGTTTGCATTGACGAGGCGGCGGCACGATCAGCCAAACCAGCGAAGAACTTCTCTGAGATGTTCGAACTCGCTATGACTTTCATCGCAAAGCCCTATGAAATATGGGCGAAAGGCGACTTGGCAGCGAAGAGAACGGTGCTGCGGCTGGTCTTCACGGAGCCTGTAACGGTAAACCTAAAAGAGGGTGTTCGAACCACAGAAACCACCTTCCCGTTCAAGGTCTTACGGTTTCTGACTAGCACTGATTGCAAGATGGTGCACCCGACAGGATTCGAACCTGTGACCTCTGCCTTCGGAGGGCAGCGCTCTATCCAGCTGAGCTACGGGTGCGTGCCGGGTTGCATTAGACCATCCAAGAGGGTCCCGCAACATGGGAATGGTCACGCGGGTAGAAAATCATGCCGCCCTGCGACCTTCGGTCAACATCATCGTTGCGGGCCTCGTCGCGGGAGAGTGAATGGGTCTAAACCGGCTCGCTGCGGGGCCTCGTCGGTGTGACATTGCGAGGGCAATCGGTTGCGAGGCCGCCGCACCTTTCCCCATAAGCTTAGCAGGCTCAGCTCCGTTGCGCGTCTACACCGAGAACGGCTGTCCCCCCCGAAAACGACTGACAGCCCGGCACATCACCAGATGCGCCGGGCCGCCCCGATCAGGCGAAGAGTTCGTGGGCCAGTTCCAGCGCGTCGACCAGCGTGTCGACCTCGGCCCTGGTGTTGTAGAGCCCGAAAGACGCGCGGCAGGTGGCGGTCAGCCCTAGGTGGTCCATCAGCGGCCCTGCGCAGTGGTGACCGGCGCGTACGGCGACGCCCTTCTTGTCGAGGATGGTCGAGATGTCGTGGGCGTGGGCGGCACCGTCCAGCGTGAAGGAGAAGATTGCCGCCTTGTCGGGCGTCGTCCCCTGCACCTGCAGCCAGTTCAGCCCGGAGAGCCGCGACACCGCGTAGTCCCGCAGCATGTGCTCGTGCGCGGCGATGTTCTCCATCCCGAGGTTCATCATGTACTCGAGCGCGACCCCAAGGCCGATGGTCTGGACAATGCCCGGCGTACCGGCCTCGAACTTCATCGGCGGGTCGGCGTAGATCACCTGGTCCTTGCTGACCTCGCGGATCATGTCGCCCCCACCGAGGAAGGGCCGCATCTCGGCCATCCGCTCGGACTTGATGAAGTTCGCGCCGGAACCCGAAGGACCGTAGAGCTTGTGCCCGGTGATGACGTAGAAATCGCAGCCGATATCGGCAACGTCCACCGGCAGGTGCACCGCGCCCTGACTGCCATCCACCAGCACCGGCACGCCCTTGGCGTGGGCGCCCTGGGTGATGGTTTTGACATCGACCACCGTGCCGAGCACGTTGGACACATGGGTCACCGCGACCAGCTTGGTCTTTGGTCCGATGGCGTCGATCACCGCCTGCGGGTCAAGCGCACCGGTCGAATCCACATCCACCCATTTCAGGACCACACCCTGTCGTTCCCGCAGAAAATGCCAGGGTACCACGTTGGCGTGGTGTTCCATGACCGACAGCACGATCTCGTCCCCCGCCTGCAGCCGGGGCATGGCCCAGCCATAGGCGACGAGGTTGATCCCCTCGGTGGTGCCGGAGGTGAAGACGATCTCTTCCTCGGTGGGCGCGTTCAGAAAGCGCGCGATGATCCCGCGCACGCCCTCGTACTTCTCGGTCGCGAGGTTCGACAGAAAGTGCAGACCGCGGTGCACGTTGGCGTATTCCTGAGAATAGGCCTGCGTGATCGCGTCGATCACCACCTGCGGTTTCTGCGCAGAGGCGCCGTTGTCGAGGTAGGTCAGCGGCTTGCCGTTCACCTCGCGCGAGAGGATCGGGAAATCGGCGCGGATCTTGTCGACGTCATACATAGCTATCACTTCCTGCATAGCCGGCGACCCCGACGGTGGGCCCGAGGAACAGGGCTGCCAGCAGGGAGAGCGCCACGACCAGAGCCACCATGGCGAGCACCAGCACGCCGATCGACTTGGCCAGCGAATTCAGGCGGTGTGCCTGATCGATGAAATGGACGAGGATGTAGATCCCGACCAGCGAAGCAGCCACCAGCAGCATGACCGCAAGCTGCGGGATGGCGAGGGCCAGCACCAGCGAGACGAGCTGGACCAGCAGGCGCAGGACCTGCATCCAGACGATCACCACCAGCACATCCTCAAAGGCGCCGTCTCCGCCCATCAGGCGTCCGACCCAGTAGATCGCGCTGACCGTGAGCGCGAGCATGGCCGCCGTCAGCATGAAGAACCGCAGGGGCGAGCTCAGGACGGCAGGCAGCAGGTCCTCGGGTGGCATGACGAGGTTCGACAGGGCAAAGAGCACCGATTGCAGCGCCGCCATCAGCAGCAGCGCGGTCCAGAGGACATTGCGCGGCAGGTTCAGGCCGACGAGCGTACGCGCCACCCCGGCGGGGTCGGTCAGCGACTGTTTCAGCAAGGGGCCCGCGGCCGGGATGACTGTCATTTGGAAAACCCTTCGGCGCGGAGCAGCCCCGCGATCCAGAACCAGAAAAACAACGCGATCCACAAGAGGCCAACCGCCTGCAGCGCCGCACCGGGCCCCACGAACCCTGCAGTCAACCCGTGCAGCAGCAGGACCGGCGTCGAGGCCAGCAGCGCCCAGAACAGGGCCAGGCGGGCGCCGTAGAAGCTCCCCTTGCCGCCCACCGCCTTGATCAGCACATGCGAGACCGCGGCGATCAGGTAGAAACACAGCGGCGCGATCACGATCCACCCCAGCAGCGCCCCGCCCAGCAGAGGGTTCAGCTCTTCGCCCGTCAGATAGGCCTGCCGTGCAAGGCGCGGCATCTGGGCGATGAACATCAGCAGGCAGAAGGCCATCAGGAAGGCCAGCGCCCTGTCGTCGCGCTGGCCCGCGGCGAGCAGGCGCTCGACCACCCTGCCCGGCCCCCTGTAGGTCGCCGTTATGTCCGACGTCACCGCCATCAGCGGCGGCGCGCCAGCCAGCTCTCCAGCCGGCTGACGATGTCGGCGGCCAGGTCCGGATCCTCGATCTCGTCCACCGCCTCGGCCAGGAAGGCCAGCGTCAGGAGGTCCGTCGCCGCGCCCGCGGGCACCCCGCGCGAGCGCAGGTAGAACAGCGCCTCCTCGTCGATGGCGCCGCTGGTCGAACCATGCGAGCAGGCCACGTCGTCGGCGTAGATCTCGAGTTCGGGCTTGGCCAGGAACTGGCTGTCGCCATCCAGCAGCAGCGACTGGCTGATCTGGTAGCCGTCGGTCTTCTGCGCGCCTTCCTTCACAAGGATCTTGCCCTGGAAGACACCGGTCGCCCCGTTGCGCAGGACCTTCTTGAACACCTGCCGGCTTTCGCAGTTCACCGCGTCGTGGGTAATGAAGACCGTGTCGTCGTGATGGAAATCGCCATCCCCGACACAGGCACCGGCCACATGCACGGTGGCGTCATCGCCGGTCAGTTCAACGAAGGCTTCGTTTCGGGTCAGCACACCGTTCACAGTCAGGGTAAAGGCCTTGAACACCGACTCCTCGCCGAGGCGCGCAAACAGATGCGTCACGGCGCGGCGCTCGTGGTCGCGGCCCTGGCTGCGGATCAGGTGCAGCTTGCCGCCGTCGGCCACGTCAATCTCCATGCACTTGTTGAACCGCGCAGCCGCCGGACCGTTCTCGAGGAGGGTCACCTCGGCGCCCGGCTCGACCTTGACCACGTGGTGCAGGATCGCGTCCGAAGTCTCGGAATCGTGGACATAGACAAGGCTGATCGGCTTGCTGGGCTTGCCGATGACATGGATCATCAGCCCGTCGGTGGCAAAGGCGGTGTTCAACGCGGCAAAAGGCCGTTGCACCGGAACCTGCCCGCGTGCCTCCAGCGTGCCGTAGAGGTCGCGTGCCCAGTGAATGTCGGTCACCGAGGCATCGGCAAGCCGTTCGATCGTGACCCCTTCGAGGCTCAGGTCGTCTGACTGGGCGGCATCAAAGACACCGTCCACGAACACGATCTTGAGACGATCGAGATCACTGAAGATTTCGGTCTCTTCCGGCTTGAACAGCGCAGCGCGCGGCGTCTCGGCCTGCGACAGCGTGTCGGGACGGGTGAACCGCCAGTATTCATCACGCCGCTCGGGCAGGCCCATGGCGCGCAGACGCGCGAGGGCATCCTGCCGCGCGGCCTCGGTCCAGCCGCCGCGAGGCAGCTCGAGCCCGGCGATCCGGGCTTCCGTGGCGCTGATCCTTCTTTCGGCAAGGGCCATTACTGCACCTCGCTCAGGATGTCGGCATACCCGTTCTGTTCAACTTCCAGCGCCAGCTCGGGGCCGCCGGTCTTGATGATCCGGCCATCGGCCATGATGTGAACCACGTCCGGTTTGATGTGGTCCAGAAGCCGCTGGTAGTGGGTGATGACGAGGAAGCCCCGACCTTCGTCGCGCAGCGCATTCACGCCGTCCGACACCAGCTTCATCGCGTCCACGTCGAGGCCGGAGTCGGTCTCGTCGAGGATGCACATCTTGGGCTCCAGCATCGCCATCTGCAGGATCTCGTTGCGCTTCTTCTCACCGCCCGAGAAACCCACGTTGACCGGGCGCTTCAGCATCTCGGCGTCGATCTTCAGGGCCTTGGCGCGGGTACGTACCTCCTTCAGGAAGTCCGCCGCGCTCATCTCTTCCTCGCCACGGGCCTTGCGCTGTGCGTTCACCGCGGTGCGCAAGAAGGTCATGTTGCCGACACCGGGGATCTCGACCGGGTACTGGAACGCAAGGAACAGACCAGCGGCGGCGCGCTCCTCGGGCTCCAGCGCGAGCAGGTCGTCACCGTCGAGCGTGGCGCTCCCGTCGGTCACTTCATAGCCGTCGCGGCCCGACAGAACATAGGACAGCGTCGACTTGCCCGACCCGTTCGGCCCCATGATCGCATGTACCTTGCCGGCTTCGACGCTCAGGTTCACGCCCTTCAGGATCTGCTTGTCTTCTTCTTCAAGCTTGACGTGCAAATTCTTGATCTCAAGCATAATTCTCTCTCTCACGCATGGCGATACCGCGCGCCGGAAGGCACGCGGACCGCATCTTGGATTTCGGATGAAAGGCCGCCGGGGCGGCCGGTGTTACAGGGAGTGCGACCCGGCCACGCGCAGGCCCGACTCGACCATCATGGCGTCGAAGTGCTCGGCCGTGTAGAGCTTTGCCCAGACCTCGGGCAGCGCATAGGCCACGTAGGGTTCGACGAAATACATCAGGACAAGCCCGAGCGTCAGGCCGATGATCTGCGGCCGCCGCCGCATGCCGCAGCCAAAGATCAGCAGGATGGACAGCGCACCGGCAAGCGGCAGCGGCCCGATCAGCGACAGGAACTCCGCGACCGCGTTGGTGGTCGCACCGCTGGTGCGAAAGACGATCACGTTGGCCGCCAGCATCACCGCGATCCCGACGAGGAACGCCAGATGCCCGGCAAAGGGAAAGCCGCGCCGCTTGCGCGCCGACGCGCGCGACAGCTCGGCCAGAGACGGCGCGACGGCAAGCTGGCTCATGGTGTGGTCGCGGGTCACGCGGCGTTTCTTGCGCGGCGCCTGATCTTCCAGAAGCCGCGTCTGAATGCGATCTATCCGCTGGTGAAACTGCTGCTTCTGGGTGTCCGAGTCGAGCATGCCGCGCCTGCCAATCCTGATCAGTCGGCGCAGCAGATGCCTCAGGAAAGTGGCGTGAGTTGGGCAAACCGGCGAATTCGCCCCCAAACACGGCGGAAACGGTCCGTTCCCCGAAACGAGATAACCTGGCAGACATGACGCAATCGCTCCTGCCGTTCAGCCGACCACGACGGCGGTGCCGGAGGCCGAGACCATCAGCATGGACTGCCCGACAACCTCGTAGTCGAGGTCGACCCCCACCACCGCGTTGGCACCGCGCTCGGTGGCACGCTGTTCCAGCTCGCGCAGCGCGGTGTCCCGCGCATCTTGCAGCTTGCTTTCGTAAGCGCCCGAGCGGCCGCCGACGATATCGGTGATCTGCGCGAAGATATCACGCACCACGTTGGCCCCCATGATGGCCTCTCCCACCACGATACCCTTGTAATCCGTGATCTTGCGACCCTCGACCGAGGGCGTGGTGGTGATGATCATGACCGGTCGTCCCGTTGCCTGCGGGGCTGGGCGCGCACATGGTCGAGAAAGCGGATCTGGACCGCCGTCAGCGCGCCCCAGCACAGGAACAGAGCAAGGCCGATGAACAGTTCGACCATCTCGACCCAGGAGACCGAGATCCAGCCCATGTTCGCCAGTTCCAGCGCCAGTTCGTCGTGAAACAGCGAGGCCATGAACACGGCGAAGTAGCCGATGAAGATCATCGTCATCGACAGGGTGCCGTTGTTCAGCCGGCTCGGATGACCAAGCCGGAGCCGCACCGGACGCGAGGATTTGGCGTGAACCTCGTCCATCAGCCCACCGACCCTTCCAGCGAGATGGCGACCAGCTGCTGGGCCTCCATGGCAAATTCCATCGGCAGCGCCTGCAGCACGTCCTTGCAGAACCCGTTGACCACCAGGGCCACGGCCTCTTCCTCGTCCATGCCGCGCGAGCGGCAGTAGAACAGCTGGTCGTCATCCACCTTGGAGGTGGTCGCCTCGTGTTCCACGCGCGCCGTGTTGTTCTTGACCTCGATATAGGGAACGGTGTGTGCGCCGCACTTGTCCCCGATCAGCAGGCTGTCGCACTGGGTGTAGTTGCGCGCATGCTTGGCCTTCGGGTGCATCGAGACGAGCCCGCGATAGGTGTTCTGCGCACGTCCCGCCGAGATGCCCTTGGACACGATCCGGCTCTTGGTGTTCTTGCCAAGGTGGATCATCTTGGTGCCGGTGTCGGCCTGCTGGTAGTTGTTGGCGATGGCGATCGAGTAGAACTCGCCCTGGCTGTCGTCGCCGCGCAGGATGCAAGACGGGTACTTCCAGGTCACGGCGCTGCCGGTCTCTACCTGCGTCCACATCACCTTGGCCCGGTCGCCACGGCAATCCGCGCGCTTGGTCACGAAGTTGTAGATGCCGCCCTTGCCGTTCTCGTCGCCGGGATACCAGTTCTGGACGGTCGAGTATTTCACCTCGGCGTCTTCTTCGACGATGATCTCGACGACCGCCGCGTGCAGCTGCGCGATGTCACGCGCGGGCGCGGTGCAGCCTTCGAGGTAGGACACGTAGGAGCCCTTGTCGGCGATGATCAGCGTACGCTCGAACTGGCCGGTGTTCTCGGCGTTGATGCGGAAATAGGTCGACAGTTCCATCGGGCAGCGAACACCCGGCGGCACGTAGACGAAGGACCCGTCCGAGAAGACGGCGCTGTTCAGCGTGGCATAGAAGTTGTCGGACACCGGAACCACCGAGCCGAGGTACTTCTTCACCAGTTCGGGATGCTCGCGGATGGCTTCCGAGATCGAGCAGAAGATGACGCCCGCCGCTTTCAGTTCCTTCTGGAAGGTGGTGCCGACGGAGACGGAGTCGAACACCGCGTCAACGGCCACCTTGCGGCCCTCGGCAGGCGCATCCTCGGCCCCTTCGACACCGGCAAGGATCATCTGTTCCTTCAGCGGAATGCCGAGCTTCTGGTAGGTCTCCAGCAGCTTGGGGTCGACGTCATCCAGCGACTTCGGCTTGACTTCCATCGATTTCGGACGCGCGTAGTAATACTGGTCCTGGAAGTCGATCTCCGGGTAGTCGACCATCGCCCACTTGGGCTCTTCCTTGGTCAGCCAGCGCTCATAGGCCGCCAGCCGCCACTCGGTCATCCATTCCGGCTCTTCGTTCTTCTCGGAGATCAGCCGCACGATATCCGGGGTCAGCCCCTTGGGGGCGTATTCCATCTCGATGTCGGTATTCCACCCGTACTTGTAGGCGCCCCCGACTTCGCGCACGGCATCGACCGTATCCTGGTCGACCCCTTCCTTCACCTGAGACTGGTCCAATGCGGCCATCTTTCTCTCCTTGCCCGTCACGCGAAGCGCAGGCTGTATCTCTCTCACGCGGCGCGCGCGCGATGTTTCTTTTCCTTGGCGAGCCACGCTTCGGCGAAACGCAGCACATCTTCTTTCGTGGTCTCCGGCCCGAGCGAGACGCGGATGGCGCTGCTGGCCGCTCCTTCGTCAAACCCCATGGCCGTCAGCACCTGGCTGGCCCTGACCTTGCCGCTGGAACAGGCTGACCCGGCGCTGATCGCGAAACCGGCCAGATCCATCTGCATCACCTGCGTCTCTCCCTTCCAGCCCGGCGTGGCCAGGCAGGATGTGTTCGGCAGACGCCGCGACTCTTTCCCGACAAAAATAGTCTTATTTGTGGAACCCTCAAGATGCATTTCTAGAATATTTCTAAATTCTTCGATTCGTTGCCAGACCCCATCTGCAAGATCCCGCGCCGCCGCCTCGGCCGCAGCGCCAAAACCCGCGATTCCGAGGATATTCTCTGTCCCCGAGCGGCGCCCCATCTCCTGGCCACCACCGCGAATCTGCGCCGGAACCTCGGTCCCGCGCCGCACCACCAGTGCGCCAATCCCCTTTGGCCCGCCGATCTTGTGCGCCGAGATCAGCGCCATCTGCGCCCCGCACCAGTTGAACGCGACCGGGAGCTTACCGAAAGCCTGTGTCGCGTCGGTGACGGCAAGCCCCTCGGGCAGGTCCTGGATCACACCGGTTTCCGAGTTGGCCATCTGCAGCACCGACCGCGCCGGATCGGCCACCTGCACCCGGCCCGACGCATCGACCGGCAGGTCGCAGGTCACCCAGGCGCGTACCGCGTCGTGCTCCACCTCGGCCCCATGCAGGTCGCGCCCGGCGCAGGCAAGCCCCGCGGCCTCGGTCGCACCCGAGGTAAAGATCACGTCCGCTCCATCAGCCCCGAAGGCACTCGCCACCTGCGCCCGCGCGCGCTCGATGATGGCCTTGGCCGCACGTCCCTCCGCATGGACCGACGAGGGGTTCCCCACCGCATCCATCGCCGCGATCATCGCCGCCCGCGCCTCGGGCCTCAGCGGCGCCGTGGCGTTATGATCGAGATAGACGCGGTCCATGCTTCTTCTCTTTCCAAATACTCGAATCCGACAGCGCCACTTGGCGCCGGACCCGGGATCAGTCGTCCACGATCGCCAGCAGGCCCGGCACGGCGGGACAGGGCGCCAGTTCGTTCGAGATCACGTCCTGCAGGCTGGTCTGGTGCAGGAAGACGTAAACGTGCGCGCTCAGACCCTGCCACAGCCGGTTTGTCAAGGACTGCGCTCGGCTGCCGGACGACCCGCCCGAGGCCCCTGCCCCCTTGTGCATGGCGTCGACGGTTTCATCGACCGCCGAGAGCACATCGACCACGCGGATCTCGCTGGCCGGACGCGACAGACGATAGCCGCCACCGGGTCCGCGCACCGAAGTCACGAGGTCGCCCCGGCGCAGTTTGACGAAGAGTTGTTCCAGATAGGGCAGCGAGATCTTCTGCCGCTGGGCGATGTCGCCCAGGTTCACCAGCGTGCCTTCCGGTTGCAGAGCGATATCCGCCAGCGCAACCATCGCGTATCTGCCCTTGGTAGATAGCTTCACTTCATTCCCTCCAAACCCCGTCAGCGGCGCGGAAAGATTGACCTTTCCGCGTGCATTGCCTATGTGCCGCAGACGACGTGCTGACAAACGTCGCACCGTCGATTAGAACCGTTCTAAAGAGACCTGGCCAATTCGTCAAGAATGCCGCTGGGCGCTCCGTTAACAAGAGACAGGACATAACTGCCCATGCCCGAGGTGATTTTTCCCGGACCCGAAGGCCGCCTCGAAGGCCGCTACCATCCGCAGAAGGAAAAGGACGCGCCCATCGCCATCGTGTTGCACCCGCACCCCCAGTTCGGCGGCACGATGAACAACAAGGTCGTCTATAACCTCCACTACGCGTTTTACAACATGGGCTTTACCGTGCTGCGGTTCAATTTCCGCGGCGTGGGCCGAAGCCAGGGCGAGTACGACCAGGGCATCGGCGAGCTGTCCGACGCTGCCTCGGCGCTCGACTACCTGCAGTCCATGAACAACAACTCCAAGCATTGCTGGGTTGCGGGCTTCTCCTTCGGGGCGTGGATCGGGATGCAGCTGCTCATGCGCCGCCCCGAGATCACGGGATTCATTAGCGTCTCTCCGCCGGCGAACATGTACGACTTCTCGTTCCTGGCGCCCTGCCCCTCTTCCGGCCTGATCATCAACGGTGGCGCCGACCGTGTCGCGCCCCCGGCGGACACCACCGCGCTGGTCAGCAAGCTGCACGAGCAGAAGGGCATCACCATCACGCACGAGGAAGTGCCGGGTGCGGACCACTTCTTCCAGGACCAGCACATGGAGACGATGATCACCAGCGTCACCGACTACGTGAAGCGGCGCCTGACCGAGAACACCCGCTGACATGAGCACGATCGAGTCCCTGGCCGCCAAGCTGGCCGACGACACGATGGCCGCCATGGAAGAAACCGGGAATGACCGGCTGTTCATGGAGGTTGCCGGCGTGATCGGCACCTCTTCGCAGACGCTGGAAGAAGCCTACCTCAGCGAGATCCGGGTCCGGCAGGCCGAACGCACGGCCCGCCGGTTTCTCGAAACCCGGCTGGCGCAGTCACGAACCAAGGCCGGTCAATGACGGCGCGTACCGATGCCCAGCTGGCCTTCCTCGCCGAGGCCGACGCGCTGAAGACGGTGCACCGTGCAACGACACTGCACGACGGCTCGCGCTCCGAAAACTCTGCCGAACACTCCTGGCACGTGGCCCTGCACGCCCTGATCCTCGCCGATCATGCTGGCCCCGGAGTCTCGATTGACCGGGTGATCCGGATGCTGCTGCTGCACGACATCGTCGAGATCGACGCCGGAGACACGCCCATCCACGGTCAGCACGACACTGCCGAACAGGAGGCCCGGGAACAGGCGGCCGCCGACCGGTTGTTCGGTTTGCTACCCGCGGATCAGGGTGCGGAACTGCGCGCGCTCTGGGAAGAGTTCGAAGCCTCGGAGAGCCCGGACGCGGTCTTTGCCAAGTCGATCGACCGGGTTCAGCCGGCCCTGTCCAACCTGCATTCCGGCGGCCATAGCTGGCGCGAGTACGACGTGACGCTGGCGCAGCTGGAGCAACGGGTCGGTACCAAGGTCGCCCGTGGCGCCCCCGCGCTCTGGACCCGCGTTCGCGAGATGATCGCACCGTGGTTTACCGCGCACGGCAAGTAGGTTACCCGTTTCCCCGAAAATGAAAAACCCGCCCGGATCGCCTCCGGGCGGGTTTTTCGTTTCTCTAACCTGACGGTTCAGGCCTTGCGGCGACGCAGTACGCCAAACGCGCCCAGACCGACGAGGATCAGCGGCAATGTCGCCGGCAGCGGAACCGGCTGCGGGTTCGGATAGTCGAGCGTCTGCACGTGGATCTGCGCCTGCCCAGTCACGTTCTTGGCAAAGAGCGAGCCTTCGAGATCGGTCGAGAAGTAGACGTCCGACCCACCGGCGAGGATCTGACCCCAGATGGTCGAGGTGATGTTGATCTGGTCGAACCCGACGAAGTTCCAGATCACGTTGGTCGACACGCTCTTGTCACCGATGGAGTTGGTGTTCCAGTTCAGCGTGCCGCTGCCGGTGACGTTGATCACGATATTGTCGGCGCCGTTCAGTAGCAGTTCTACCTCGCGACCTGCCAGGTCGGCGGCGGTGATGTCATAGACAGTGGTGCCACCGGAGGCCGAGCTGTCAAAGCTGATGCGGTTCGTGAAGGTCGTCTTGTCAGCCGAGGCGGTGCTGCTCAGCAGCGCGAGGTTGTCGGAGAACTCTGACAGGATCGCGGCGTAGTTTTCCGGGGCGACCGCGGGCGTCGAGACGCTGGCCGCGTCGATGTACCCGCCCGAGCCGGTGGTGCTGACAGAGCCGCCGTTGAGAACGCGGACATTGGTACCCGAGGTCCGCTCGCCGAGGATCAGCTCGTCGAAATCGGACGCGACGAGGTTGTCGATGTTGTCGTGGTTCACCTCGGCGAGGTTGCCGGTCATCGTGCCGCCGATCAGCGCGCGGCCGTGGACGTGAAGGCTGTTCACCTGCACGTCGCCGGTGGTGATGAGGTTGAATTGCTGGAGCAGTTCGACCGCGTCGAGCGTCGCGGCCTGCGCACTGGCAAACGGCGCCACTGCAATAGCCGCAGCGGCGAACAAGGTCTTGAGCATCTTCTGAACTTTCGATTGGAGGAGTTCGAGGCGTGATGCCGCTTGCTAGCGCACTTCGGTCACAGGAACATTAGCAATTTAACAATTCCCGCAGACTACGGTGCCGTTCAAACTCAATGCCGATATGGATGCAGCCATTGTATCGAAATGAAACACAGCCACCATACGTGGAAAGACAGTATACCGTCGCATACAATCTTTTCCGGCGAGCGATTCTAGTCTAGAGAGGCCCTACTCCTCCGACTCGAACAACCTGCGAAAGGTGCCGACCCATGACCAAGATCAAGGTGGACAACCCCATCATCGAACTGGACGGTGACGAGATGACCCGGATCATCTGGGATTTCATCAAGAAGAAGCTGATCCTGCCCTACCTGGATATCGATTTGCTGTACTACGACCTTGGCATCGAGGAACGTGATCGCACCGACGACCAGATCACCGTCGACGCCGCCAACAAGATCAAGGAGGTCGGCGTCGGCGTGAAATGCGCCACAATCACCCCCGACGAGGCCCGCGTCGAGGAATTCGGGCTCAAGCAGATGTGGCGCTCGCCCAACGGCACCATCCGCAACATCCTCGGCGGTGTGATCTTCCGCCAGCCAATCATCTGCCGCAACGTGCCGCGCCTCGTGCCCGGCTGGACCAAGCCCATCGTCGTTGGCCGCCACGCCTTCGGCGACCAGTACAAGGCCACCGACTTCCGCTTTCCCGGCAAGGGCACCCTGTCGATGAAGTTCGTCGGCGAAGATGGCGAGGTGATCGAGAAGGAGGTCTACCAGGCCCCCGACGCGGGTGTCTTCATGTCGATGTACAACCTCGACGAGTCGATCCTCGACTTCGCCCGTGCCTCGCTGAACTACGGGCTCAACCTCAAGTGGCCGGTGTATCTCTCGACCAAGAACACCATCCTCAAAGCCTATGACGGGCGCTTCAAGGACCTCTTCCAGAAGGTCTACGAAGAGGAATTCGAGGAGCAGTTCAAGAAGGCGGGCATCTGGTACGAACACCGCCTGATCGACGACATGGTCGCCTCCTCGCTCAAATGGTCCGGCGGCTACGTCTGGGCCTGCAAGAACTACGATGGCGACGTACAGTCCGACACCGTGGCGCAGGGCTTCGGCTCGCTCGGTCTGATGACCTCGGTGCTGATGACGCCGGATGGCAAGATCGTCGAATCCGAGGCCGCTCATGGCACCGTGACGCGCCACTACCGCCAGCACCAGAAGGGCGAACAGACCTCGACCAACTCCATCGCCTCGATCTTCGCATGGACCGGCGGGCTCAAGCACCGCGCCAAGCTGGACGACAACGCGGCGCTGATGAGCTTTGCCGAGACGATGGAAAAGGTGGTCGTCGACACGGTCGAGAGCGGCTTCATGACCAAGGACCTCGCGCTGCTGGTCGGACCCGACCAGAAGTGGCTGACGACCATGGGCTTCCTCGAGAAGGTGGACGAGAACCTGAACAAGGCGCTCGCGGGCTGATTGGCCCGCGCAGCGAGGCGATTGAACCACGACGATGCACGGGGGCCTGCGGGCCCCCCTCACATTTGCGGGAGGACGTCGCGGCAGGCTGGCGGGCCGCGCGAAAAAGATTAGGTCTCGGGCGACGGAAACAGCGCGCAGGCGCGTTCTAACCGTCAAGACCCCAAGACCCGCGAGTATCCCATGCCGATCAGCCAGACGCCCCTGCCCTCCGCTGTCCCGGCGGCGGCAAAAGGCCTGTCATGAAACTGGCCCGCAATGTCGACAGGGTGCTGAACTGGCACGTCCTGTCCTATCCCCGCAGCGGCAACAGGCTGGTCACCACACTGCTGGACTTCGCCGCGCGCCGCGTCTTCTCGGAACTCCCCGGCGGCGGCAGCGACGACACCACACGCGGAACACGCGGCGCATGGTCGGCCGCTCTCGCGCCTGTCACCGTCAAGGCCCATCCGCTCGGCGACGGCCCGCTGCCGGACTTCGATCCCCGCACCGACCGGCTCCTGCTGGTGCTGCGCGACCCGCGCGACGCCATCGCCTCGCACCTCTCCGACCAGATGGGGTCACGTATGTTAGTCACCGAGCGGCAGATCGCGTCGGCGACCGCGGTCGAGCTCGACCGGCTGCACGGGCTGCTGGAAACGGTGCGCAGCTATCCCAGCCACATGCGGCTGCATGTCAACTTCGAGACATTGACCGGCGCGGAGGGCTCGTCCTTTGCCGCCGCCTCGGCCCTGCTGGGCGAGGTCGGATTGGACCAGGCCGCGCTGGACGAGATGGACTGGCTGCGGGTAAACGAGATCGCCGGGACCGGCCGCGAGCCCCCGTCGCGCCGCCAGCAGCGGCTGCGACAGCGCATCCGGCGCGCCGCCGCGGTGCGCACCAGCTGCGCAGAAGTGCGCCAGTTCATGGCAACTGGCATATGGCCCGGGCCCGCGCGCTGACGAAAACGACGCCACGGAGCGCCGATTTCAGGCTGTTTCGACGCTTTCACCCTAGCCTTCTGCGCTGCGGCGCGGTATGCGCGCGGCAACTTCCGGAACAAGAGTGACCCCATGGACCTGCGCAATATCGCGATCATCGCCCACGTCGACCACGGCAAGACAACGCTCGTGGACGAACTGCTCAAACAATCCGGTGCCTTCCGCGAGAACCAGGCCGTTGCCGAGCGCGCCATGGACTCCAACGACCTGGAACGCGAGCGCGGGATCACCATCCTTGCCAAGGCGACCTCGGTCGAGTGGAAGGGCACACGTATCAACATCGTCGACACCCCCGGCCACGCCGACTTTGGGGGTGAAGTCGAACGCATCCTGTCGATGGTCGACGGCGTGGTGCTGCTGGTCGACGCCGCCGAAGGCCCGATGCCGCAGACCAAGTTCGTGACCTCCAAGGCGCTGGCCCTCGGCCTGCGCCCCATCGTCGTGCTGAACAAGGTCGACAAGGCAGACGCGGAGCCGGACCGCGCGCTGGACGAATGCTTTGACCTATTCGCCAACCTCGGTGCGGACGACCAACAGCTCGACTTCCCCGCGATGTACGCCTCGGGCCGCAGCGGCTGGGCCGACATGGAGCTGGACGGCCCCCGGAAGGACCTCTCGGCCCTGTTCGAACTGATCGTCAAGCACGTGCCCGCGCCCAAGCAGATCGCGAAGAAGGAAGAGCCCTTCCGCATGCTGGCCGTGACCCTCGGCAGCGACCCCTTCATTGGCCGCATCCTGACCGGCCGCGTCGAGAGCGGCACCCTCAAGGCCGGTGAATCGATCAAGGCTCTGGCGCGCGACGGCAAGCTGATCGAGAACTTCCGCGCCACCAAGATCCTCGCCTTCCGTGGCCTGAGCCAGCAGCCCATCGACGTCGCCGAAGCGGGCGACATCGTCTCGCTCGCCGGTATGACCAAGGCGACCGTTGCCGATACGCTCTGCGCCACCTCGGTCGACGAAGCGATCCCGGCCCAGCCGATCGATCCGCCGACCATCAGCGTGACCTTCGGCATCAACGATAGCCCGCTGGCAGGCCGTGACGGCAAGAAGGTCCAGTCGCGCGTGATCCGTGAGCGCCTGATGAAGGAAGCGGAATCGAACGTCGCCATCAAGATCACCGACACCCCCGGCGGTGAGGCCTTCGAGGTTGCCGGCCGCGGCGAACTCCAGATGGGCGTGCTGATCGAGAACATGCGCCGCGAAGGCTTCGAACTGTCGATTTCGCGCCCGCAGGTTCTGTTCCGCGAAGAGAACGGCCAGCGCTTCGAGCCGATCGAGGAAGTCACCATCGACGTGGATGACGAATACTCGGGCGCGGTGATCGAAAAGGTCACCGGCGCGCGCAAGGGCGAACTGGCCGAGATGAAGCCCGCCGGCGCAGGCAAGACCCGCATCATCGCCTACGTGCCCTCGCGCGGCCTGATCGGTTACCAGGGCGAGTTCCTGACAGACACCCGTGGCACCGGCGTACTGAACCGCGTGTTCCACGAATGGGCGCCGCACAAGGGCCCGATCCCGGGCCGCCGCGCGGGCGTGCTGATCTCGATGGAGAACGGCCAGTCCGTTGCCTACGCGCTCTGGAACCTCGAAGAGCGTGGCAAGATGTTCATCGGCGCACAGGCCGACGTCTACACCGGCATGATCATCGGTGAGCACAGCCGCGACAACGACCTCGAAGTGAACCCGCTGAAAGGCAAGAAGCTGACCAACGTCCGCGCCTCGGGCACCGACGAAGCCGTGCGCCTGACCACCCCGGTCACCATGTCGCTGGAAGAGGCCATCGCCTATATCGACGACGACGAACTGGTGGAAGTTACGCCGAACGCGATCCGTCTGCGCAAGCGCTACCTCGACCCGCACGAGCGCAAGCGGATGGCCAAGTCGGCCTGATCGCTAAGGGCTGATCAGATTTGCAACGGCGCCCCTCGCGGGCGCCGTTTTTCGTTTGGCCCTGCGGGCCAAGCCTCCGGCGGGGATATTTATCGACCCAAGGAAGCCAGGGTCAAAATGGGCCGCGGAAGATGAAGAAGGCGCCGAGCGCGATGAAACCGAAGCCGACCAGGTGGTTCAGGCCAAGCGGCTCCTTCAGGACCAGGACGGAGAAGCCCGCGAAGACGACGAGCGTGATGATCTCCTGAATGGTCTTGAGTTCGGCGGCGGAATAGACCGCGTGGCCGATCCGGTTGGCGGGAACGGCAAGGCAGTATTCCACGAAGGCGATGCTCCAGCTGATGAGGATCACCAGCCAGAGCGCCGCGTGCGGGAACCGGAGATGGCCGTACCATGCCACCGTCATGAAGACGTTGGAGGCCAGCAGCATCAGGACAGGCGTCAGGTGCGCCGCGTTCAATCCCGCTATCCGTTAATCTCGACCACCAGCAGGTCACGCTCGGACGCGCCGCGCGCGTGGGCGAGCCCGGCCTGGTAGGCGTCGGAGTGGTAGCATTCGACCGCGCGGGCGCGGGTCGGGAAGATCGCAACGACGTTGCGGGCGCGGTCCTTGCCTTCCATCTGCTGGTAGCGGCCTGCGCGGGCGATGAAACGCCCGTCATGCGCGGCGATGGCCGGACCGGCGAGCGCGGCATACTTGCTGTAGGCCTCTTCGTCGGTAACCGTCACATGGGCGATCCAGAGCGCGCCGGGCTGATCGAGCGGATCGTCCTCGCATTCGACGATGCAGACGTCCCGCTGCGCCGCACCCGCCGCAGGCGCGTGTGCCGCGTGGTAGCCCTCGGAAGTGTAGCAGGCCACCGCCTCTTCCAGGCTCGGGAAGCGGATGACCACGTGGCGGGGATGCTCGTGGCCTTCAAGCTGCGTGTAGGGCGCGCTGCGGGCGATGAAGCGCCCGCCATGTGCCGCGATCACCGGCCCCGCCAGCTTGCCGTACTGGGCGTAGCTCTCCGGGTCGGTAACGGTGGAGTTCGAGATCCAGAGTGCGGCCATGGGTCAGCCTCCGATCACGGTTTCGGCCGCCTTGATGGCCGCGTCGGCGTTCTCGGTGCTGGCCCCACCGCCCTGCGCCATGTCGGGACGGCCACCGCCGCCCTTGCCGCCCAGCTCTCCGACCGCCGCGCGTACGAGATCGACCGCCGAGACCTTGTCGGCAAGGTCCGCCGTGACGCCGGCCGCAACCGCGGCCTTGCCGCCGGTATCGGCGATCAGCAGCACAGCGCCGGAGCCGAGCCGCGACTTGTGCTCGTCGATCAGCGCGGGCAGGTCCTTGCCCGAGACGCCCGAGAGCACCTGGGCATGGAACTTGACGCCGTTGACGTCACGCGCCTCGGCCGGGGCACCCTGCCCCGCGCCGCCGAACATCGCCAGTTCGCGGCGCAGCTGGGCCACCTCGTTGCTGAGCGCCTTGCGCTCGTCCATCAGGGCCTTGACCCGTTCGGCCACTTCATCACGACCGACCTTCAGCAGGCCCTCGATCTCGGACAGGCGTTCGTCGCGGCCCCGGAGCTCGGTCATCGCGGCTGCGCCGGTCAGCGCCTCGATCCGGCGGACCCCCGCGGAAGACGCGGATTCAGAGGTCAGGGCAAAGGCGCCGATGTCACCCGTGCGCTCGACATGGGTGCCGCCGCAGAGCTCGATCGAATAGGTCTTGCCGTCGGTGCCCTTGCCGGTATCGGCGCGGCCCATCGAGACCACGCGCACCTCGTCGCCGTACTTTTCGCCAAAGAGCGCCTGGGCGCCGATGGCGCGGGCGTCGTCGGGCGTCATGATCCGGGTCATGACCGCGCTGTTTTGGCGGATATAGGCGTTCACGTCACGCTCGACCTGGCGCAACTCGTCCTTGCTCATCGCCTTGGCGTGGCTGAAGTCGAAGCGAAGCCGGTCCGGCGCGTTCAGCGAGCCGCGCTGCGCCACGTGGTCGCCAAGCGTCTCTCGCAAGGCTTCATGCAGCAGGTGCGTCGCCGAGTGGTTCGCACGGATCATGCTCCGGCGGTGATGATCGACCTCCAAGGCCACGGCATCGCCCGCGGTGATGGTGCCATGCACGACATTCACCTTGTGAATGGAGAGCTTGCCGCCTGCCATCTTCTGGGTGTCGGTCACCTCGGCGTAATCGTCCTCGTCCTGCAGACGGCGGATCCAGCCGGTGTCGCCCACCTGGCCACCGGACTCCGCATAGAACGGGGTCTGGTTGGTCACGATGTAGCCGGTCGCCCCCGCAGTCAACGCGTCGACCTGATTCATCTTGTCGTCGACGAGGGCCACGACCTGACCCTCGGCGGTCTCGGTGTCGTAGCCGAGGAAGTCGGTGGCGCCGTCAGCCTCGTAAAGATCGTACCAGACGGTTGCATCGGCGGCTTCACCCGAACCGGCCCACGCGGCGCGGGCCTTGGCCTTCTGCTCGGCCATGGCGACGTCGAAGCCGCTGGTGTCGACGGTCAGCCCCTTCTCGCGCAGGGCATCCTGCGTGAGGTCGAGCGGGAAGCCGTACGTATCGTAGAGCTTGAATGCGGCCTCGCCCGGGAGTTCCTTGCCCTGACCCAGCAGAAGGACCTCGTCGTCCAGCAGCTTGAGGCCACGGTCCAGCGTCTGCTTGAACCGGGTTTCCTCGAGCTTCAGCGTTTCCTCGATCAGCGGCTGCGCGCGGACCAGTTCCGGATAGGCGGCGCCCATCTGGCGGACCAGCGCCGGCACCAGCCGGTGCATCAGCGGATCCTTGGCGCCCAGCAGATGCGCGTGGCGCATGGCACGGCGCATGATCCGGCGCAGCACATAGCCGCGCCCGTCGTTCGAGGGCATCACGCCATCGGCCAGCAGGAAGGAGGTCGACCGCAGGTGGTCGGCGATCACCCGGTGATGGGTCTTGCCGGGACCGTCTGGATCGGTCGAGGTGGCATCGGCGCTGGCCTCAATCAGCGAACGGATGAGGTCGGTGGCATAGTTGTCGTTGGTACCCTGCAGCAGCGCCGCAACCCGCTCGATCCCCATGCCGGTGTCGATGCTCTGGGCCTCCAGCTCGCGGCGGGTGCCGTCCTCGAACTGCTCGTACTGCATGAAGACGAGGTTCCAGATCTCGACGAAGCGGTCACCGTCTTCCTCGGGCGATCCCGGAGGGCCGCCCCAGTACTTGTCGCCGTGGTCATAGAAGATCTCGGTGCAGGGACCACAGGGACCGGTGGGGCCCATCATCCAGAAGTTGTCGTTGGTGGCGATGCGGATGATCCGGTCTTCGGGCACGCCGGTCTTCTTCCAGATCTCGGCCGCCTCGTCATCGGTGTGGTACACGGTCACGTAGAGCCGCGACTTGTCGATGCCGAACTCCTTGGTCACCAGTTCCCATGCAAATGGGATCGCGTCGGACTTGAAGTAGTCGCCGAACGAGAAATTCCCCAGCATTTCAAAGAAGGTATGGTGACGCGCCGTATAGCCGACGTTGTCCAAGTCGTTATGCTTGCCCCCGGCACGCACGCATTTCTGCGCCGTGGTCGCGCGCTTGTAATCGCGTGTCTCGACCCCGGTGAACAGGTTCTTGAACTGCACCATTCCCGAGTTCGCGAACATCAGTGTCGGATCGTTCCGCGGCACCAGCGGGCTGCTGTCGACCACTTCGTGGCCGTTCTTGGCAAAGTAGCCGAGGAAGGTGGATCGGATATCGTTCAGCGTGCGCATAGCTTCTGGCTCTTTTGGACGTTTGGGCCGGTTTATCCGTCCGCCCCTCCACTGTCCATAAGCCTGCCCGCAAAACACGACGGGCGGACCGATCCGGTCCGCCCGCCAGCATTGGGTCCGTTGGACGGCCTCAGGCTTCGAGGATGTCCTCGTCGCTGCTGTCGCCGTCGTCCATGTGGAAGTCGAGACCGTGCGAGGCGCGGATCTTGTCTTCGATCTCAAGCGCGATCTGCGAATTGTCCCTCAGGAACTGCTTGGCATTCTCGCGGCCCTGGCCGATGCGCTCATCCCCGTAGGAGAACCATGCGCCGGATTTGTTGACCACGCCCGCGGCGACGCCCAGATCCAGCAGTTCGCCAGTCTTGGAGATGCCCTCGCCGTACATGATGTCGAATTCCACCTGCTTGAACGGCGGCGCCACCTTGTTCTTGACGACCTTCACGCGGGTTGCGTTGCCGACCACCTCGTCACGGTCCTTGATCGCGCCGATGCGTCGGATGTCGAGACGGACCGAGGAGTAGAATTTGAGGGCGTTACCGCCGGTGGTGGTTTCGGGCGAACCGAACATCACGCCGATCTTCATGCGGATCTGGTTGATGAAGATCACCATGCACTTGGAACGGCTGATGGACCCGGTCAGCTTGCGCATGGCCTGGCTCATCAGGCGGGCCTGAACGCCCACGCTGGAATCGCCCATGTCGCCTTCGAGTTCGGATTTCGGAGTCAGGGCCGCAACCGAGTCGACGATGACCATGTTCACCGCGCCCGAGCGCACCAGCGTATCGGTGATCTCCAGCGCCTGCTCGCCGGTGTCGGGCTGCGAGATCAGCAATTCGTCGAGGTCGACGCCCAGCTTGCGGGCATACTGCGGGTCCAGCGCGTGCTCGGCATCGACAAAGGCGCAGACGCCGCCCTTCTTCTGCTGTTCCGCGATGCAGTGCAGCGTCAGCGTGGTCTTGCCCGAGCTTTCAGGACCGTAGATCTCGATGATCCGCCCCATCGGCAGGCCGCCGATGCCAAGCGCGATATCGAGGCCGAGAGAGCCGGTCGAGCTCGACTCGATCTCGGCGATCGGGTTGTCCGATCCGAGTTTCATGATCGAGCCCTTGCCGAACTGCCGCTCGATCTGCGCCAGCGCGCTTTCAAGGGCCTTCTGCTTGTCCGCGCTCTTCTTGCTGTCCATTGTCAAAAGATCCGCCATCGTCCTGTTCCCTATCTTATTGTCACACCCGAAGACGGGCGGCAATCGCTGCTTTGTTCGCCTCTTGTTCTATATGAGACCAAAAAGAGAACATTACAACAGAATTTTCCTCCTCCCCACTGTGCTCCGCTTTGGTTAAGAAGTAGTTTACCCAGACCATCCCGTGGCGGGACCGAGGAGAGACCGGACCATATGCTTGTTTTCACTAAGGAAAGACTGGCGTTCCTCGCCGTTCCGAAAACCGGGTCCACGGCCTATCACTCCGCTCTTGCCGCGCGCGCCGACATGGTCGTGACCGCGCCGCCCGAGCTGAAACATGCGAACCTGTTCCGCTACGACAGGTTTTTCCGGCCGATGTTCGAGAAGGTCTGCCGGGCCGATCTGGAAACGCTGGCCGTGATGCGCGAACCGCTGAGTTGGCTGGGCAGCTGGTATCGCTACCGCCAGCGTGACGGATTGGCAGGAACGCCGAACTCCACGGCCGGGATGAGTTTTGACGACTTCGTGCTGGCCTACATGCAAGATGACACGCCCGGCTTTGCGACCGTCGGCAGCCAGGCCAAGTTCCTGGAACCACGCAAGAACGGAGCGCCGATCACCCATCTCTTCCGCTACGAGGACCGCGCTCCTCTCGACCGTTTCCTCGAAGAGCGGCTGGGGGTGACCCTCGACCTCAAGCGCGAGAACGTCTCGCCTCCGGGCGGCACGCTGATCTCTCTCGACGTGGAGGAGCGCTATCGCAGCAAGTTTGCACATGAGTACGAGCTGTACGAAAGCATCCGTTAATCGCGCTGAGGTTTGACCTCAACTGCGCCATCCAAGAGACTGAAATGGTTTAGTTCATCTGTTGATGAACCGTATCCGTCAGCTGGCTCAGAGAGAAGGGTTTCGGCAGGAAGACCGAGTTCGGGATCTTTGCCCCGCCATCGGTAAAGGCCCCCTCGGCGTAACCCGAGACAAAGACAACCCGCACATCGGGCCTCGTTTGGAGCGCACGGCGGACCCAGCTTGGCCCGTCCATGCCCGGCATCACCACGTCGGTCACGAAGACATCGACCGAGAGGTCAGGGTCCTCCAGCATGTGGAGCGCGTCCTCAGCACAATCCGCCTCCAGCACCGTATATCCGCGCAACCGCAAGGCGCGAGAGGCGAAGGCGCGCACCGGCGCCTCGTCTTCCACCAGAAGGACAACGCCCTCGCCATGCGTCGGGGAAATGCTGCGCACGGGCGGCGGCGCCGGTTCGGGTGCATCCCGGCGCGGGTCGTAGACCGGGAAGTAGATGGTGAAGGTGCTGCCCCGGCCCAGCTGGCTGTCGGCGAAGATGAACCCGCCCGTCTGCTTGACGATCCCGTAAACAGTTGAGAGCCCCAGCCCCGTGCCCTCGCCCGTGCGCTTGGTGGTGTAGAAAGGTTCGAACACCTTCGGCAGCTTGTCGGTGGCGATGCCCTCACCCTCGTCCGCAACGGTGACGGTGACGTACTCGCCCGCCGGAATCGTCGCGCGGTCGCGCACCAGCGGTTCGGCCAGCGTGACCACCCGGGTCTCGATCCGTATGTCCCCTCCCTTTGGCATCGCGTCGCGGGCGTTGACCACGAGGTTCATCATGACTTGTTCCAACTGACGCTTGTCCGCCCGGATCGGCCGCAACACCGGGTCGTGGCTGAGCGTCAGTTCGACCTTTTCGCCCACCAGCCGGTTCAGCAGATGCGTCAGGTCCGCCATCGTATCGCGCAGGTCCAGCACCTCGGGCCTGAGGGTCTGCTTGCGCGAGAAGGCCAGCAACTGCCCCACCAGCGCCGCCGCGCGGTTTGCGTTCTGGTTGATCTGGACGAGGTCGCCGTAATCGCGGTCGCCCTGGTCATGGCGCAACAGCAGCAGGTCGCAGTGGCCCGAAATGGCGGTCAGCAGGTTGTTGAAGTCATGGGCCACCCCACCCGCGAGCTGACCGATGGCCTGCATCTTCTGGCTCTGCACGAATTGCGCCTCCAGCGTCTTGAGTTCGGTTGCATCGTTCAGCACGGCAATCGCCACGGTCTCGGCATTCTCCTGCACGCGGTTCAGGGTCACCTGAACATAGGTCTCGCGGTCGGGACGCATCAACCGCAGAAACTCGCTGCACTGGGTCAGATCACCGGCGATGATATCGCGCAGCAGGTCGTCTATCGGTCGCCCCAGCCCCTCCATCACGTCCGAAATCGCCACGTCTTCCTCTCCGGGCGCGATGGAGAGCAGACGTGTGGCGATTCGGTTCGCGGCCAGAATCCGCCCCGAGGCGGCGATCTTGAGCAGCGGCACCGGCAGCGCTTCGAAATGTGCAGTGTAGTCGGCGCCGTGGCCGGGATCGAGCGGCAGAAGGAACAGCTCTCGCCGCCCGCCGCCGCCATGTTCGGCCACCACCACCTCTATAGGCCCGCGCGCGGTCGTGATCGCGTTGATCGCGCCCGGGCACACCGGCAGGGACTGGAAGACGCCCTCCAGCGCCTTGACCCGCGCGCCGATCAGCACTCGGGCGGCTTCGTTCATGAACAGGATCGCCCCCGAGCGCCCGACGGTCAGCAAGGGCACCGGCAGCGCCTCGGCGCCACGGGCGCTCTGGCCGCGGTCCGACAGTTCCTCAATCCGCCAGAGCAGCGCCGTGGCCTCGACCTGATGCACCGAGAGCCGCAGGATCCCGTTGCGTGTCGCCACGTCTTCCCGCGCCTGCCCCTCGGTGGCCGCCTGCGCCTGCAACCGGTTAAGGATGGCGGAGGGGTTGGCGAAGACCGCGCGCAAGGTCCCGGCCAAGCTCGGCTCGAGGGTCTCGGCATAGCGGCGCGCCGCGGCGGGATTGCGCAGCAGCACCTGTCCCTCATCATCCGTAAGCATCGCGGGAATGCCGTCCTGCGCGAAGAGGATGTCGAAGGCCTGAAGGAATCCCGCGGGCGGCGCCCTGCGTCGGCGCAACAGCACGAGCCCGACCGCGGCGGCCAGCGCCAGCCCAGCGGCAGCGCAAGCCCGGGTCCAGAATCCCGGCGGCGCGACCACGGCGGCGACAAGCCCCAGCCCGGCGGCAAACGACAGCACGACGAGCGCCCGCAGGCCCGGCGCGGGCCGCTGCGGACCCGACGGGCGGGAGGCTGGGCGTCTGAACAACAAAAGGGTCTCCGCGGGCATGGGGAAGTCCACCGGGGATTCACCTTAACGATATTCCCGCTCAGTGGTTAACCATAGGTTAATATCCCCGCGCGGTATCGTGCCCTATGCCGCCTCAACGGCGCTGGAGATGTGCCGAGAAGAACCCGTCGGTCCCCTCGCGCGGGTCCCAGAAATTGCGGTAGGTCACCGACCACCCCGGGGCACCATCGGCGACCCGTTGCACCTGTACGTCGTTCTCATTTGGCAGGATCGAACAGGTGGCATAGGCGACCAGCCCGTCCGGTTTCACGAGCTTCAGCGCCTTCGACAGGATGTCCCGCTGGATCTCCTGCGTCGCCGCCAGTGTCTCGGGCGTCAGCCGCCACTTGCCATCGGGCGACCGGCGCCAGGCACCGCTGCCCGAACAGGGCACATCGCAGAGCACGATGTCGAACGGCCCCGCCGACTCCGGCTCTCCCGTTGTCAGGATCCGGACCTTGGCCCCGGCCCGTTCCGCCCGTGCGGGCAGATCACGCAGGCGCTGGGGCGCGGCATCATGGGCAAAGACCGACAGCTCGCCGCGTGCGGCCACGGCCAGCGTCTTGCCCCCACCGCCCGCGCAATAGTCGAGCACCTTCATCCCCGGGCGCAGCGGCAGGGCATCGACGATGGCCTGGCTGGCGGCGTCCTGCAGTTCGACGCGCCCATCCAGGTAGCACTGGCTGTTGCGCAGGCGGCGCGCGCCCTCGGTGATTTCCAGCGCGGTCGGCGAGGCGGGATGAGGGCGCGTGGCGATGCCCTCTTCCGCCAGGGCTGCCTGCGCCTCTTCGAGCGTTGTCCGGGCGGTGTTGACCCGCAGATGGACGGCGGAGCGGCTCCGCAGCGCCTCTGCCACCTCGGCGGCCTCAGTCCCAAATCCGGATTCGAGCAGCGGCCAGACCCAGTCGGGCACATCGCCCGCCTCGGCGCCCGGAGCGGGCGCGCGGCCCGCTGCGAGTTCCGCCTCGCTCAGCGCTTCCGGCGCGTAGGGCGCGCCTGTGAACAGCTCGTCAGGAGAGAGGCCCGCACTTCGCAGAGCGCCAAGCATCAGGCCCCTGCCCGTCTCCGCTCCACCAAGGGCGGCAAAGGAGCGGCGGCAGCGCAGCGCGTCGAACACGTGGTCACGAATGGCGGCGCGATCCTTGGCCCCCGCGAACCGCGAGCGCCGGGCCCAGCCCGTCAGTTCCTGTTCCGCAGGTGCCCCGGCGAGAATCCGGTCAAGGCAGTCGATTGCCGCCTGAACGCGGGCCGCCGGTGTCATCTGCCTCAGCCGATCCGGTAGTTCGGCGACTCGCGGGTGATCGTCACGTCGTGGACGTGGCTTTCCTTGAGCCCCGCCCCGGTGATCTTCACGAACTGGCAGTTGCGGCGCATTTCTTCGACGGTGGCGCAGCCGGTGTAGCCCATTGCGGCGCGCAGACCGCCGACCAGCTGGTGAATCACCGCGCCTGCAGCACCCTTGTAGGGCACCTGCCCCTCGATGCCCTCCGGAACCAGCTTGTCGCTGGCCGCGTCTTTCTGGAAGTAGCGGTCGGCCGACCCGCGCGCCATGGCGCCAAGCGAGCCCATGCCGCGATAGGATTTGAAGCTGCGGCCCTGGTAGAGGATGACCTCGCCCGGGGATTCGTCGGTGCCCGCGATCATCGAGCCGACCATGGCGCAGGACGCCCCGGCGGCGATGGCCTTGGCGAAGTCGCCCGAGAACTTGATGCCGCCATCGGCGATCACCGGCACGTCACCGGCTGCGCTGGCGCAATCCATGATCGCGGTCAGCTGCGGTACGCCGACCCCCGCCACCATGCGCGTGGTGCAGATCGAGCCCGGCCCGATGCCGACCTTGACCGCATCGGCGCCCGCGTCGATCAGCGCGCGGGTTGCTTCGGCAGTGGCGACGTTCCCGGCGATGACCTGAACATGGTTCGAGATGCGCTTGGCCCGGTCCACGGCCTCGATCACCCCGGCGGAGTGCCCGTGGGCAGTGTCGATCACCACGATGTCGACGCCGGCATCGATCAGCGCCTCGGTCCGTGCAAAGCCGGCATCGCCCACGCCGGTGGCCGCGGCCACGCGCAGGCGGCCGAGGTCGTCCTTGCAGGCTGTGGGGTTCAAAACTGCCTTCTCGGTATCCTTCAGCGTCAGCAGCCCGGTCAGCTTGCCTTTGGCGTCCGTCACCAGCAGCTTCTCGATCCGGCGCGAGCGCATCAGGCTGATGGCCTCGTCGCGGTCGGCGGGCTCTTTCAGGATGGCGAGGTTTTCCGAGGTCATCATCACCCGGACGGGGGTCTCGTCCTTCTGGGCGAAGCGCATGTCACGGTTGGTGACGATGCCGACGACGCGGTGCTGGTCGTCGACCACCGGGAAGCCGGTGAAACCATAGCGCTCGGTCAGCGCCTTGGCATCGGCCAGCGTCTGGTCGGGCGTCAGGGTGACGGGATTGTAGACGATGCCGGATTCGAAGCGCTTCACGCGCCGGACTTCCTGCGACTGGGCCTCGATATCGAGGTTCTTGTGGATGACGCCGATCCCGCCGGCCTGCGCCATGGCGATGGCCATGCGCGCCTCGGTCACAGTGTCCATCGCGCTGGAGAGCAGCGGGATGTTCAGCGAGATGCTGCGCGTCACCCGCGTGCGGGTATCCGCCGTGGACGGCAGCACGGAACTGGCCGCCGGAACAAGAAGAACGTCGTCGAAGGTGAGCGCCTCACGAATCTGCATAATGAATCCCCATGCATACCCCGTTTGACGGCTACCCTATGGCACGGTTTGTCTGGGGGGAAAAGGGCCAACACTATATATATGTGCACGGTCCGGGTTGCGCCCTCGTCATGGCCCGGGCGGACTGGCACGGCGCCGAAGCGGGGGCCAGCCCCCGCACCCCCGGGATACTTGCGACCCAAAGAAGCCATGTGGGGGTCGCAGAATGACGCGGGCAGCGCAGCATTTGCCGCTGGGCGTCTATCGCCGCGCCCGCTAATGCCTATCCTGACGCCGAACGCGTCAGAAAGGCAGATCGCGACATGAGCAGTGACCCCCTCGTCATCTTCACCCCCTCCGGCAAGCGCGGGCGTTTCGCCCCCGGAACCCCGGTGCTTACCGCCGCACGGCAACTCGGGGTAGACTTGGATTCGGTCTGCGGCGGGCGCGGCATCTGCTCGCGCTGCCAGATCACCCCCTCCTACGGCGAGTTCCCGAAGCACGGAGTCACGGTGCGCGCGGATGCGCTTTCGGACTGGAACGCGGTCGAGGAGCGCTACAAGTCCAAGCGCGGGCTAAAGGACGGGCGCCGGCTGGGGTGCCAGGCGCTGATCGAGGGCGACGTGGTGATCGACGTGCCGCCCGAGAGCCAGGTGCATAAGCAGGTGGTGAGAAAGCGCGCCGAGGCGCGCGAGATCACCATGAACCCGGCGGTGCGGCTGTTCTACGTCGAGGTGGCGGAACCAGACATGCACGACCCCTCGGGCGACCTGCAGCGCCTGCGCATGGCGCTGGAGGCGCAGTGGGACCTGAAGGGACTTCAGATCGACCTGTCGATCCTGCAGAAGCTGCAGCCGGTGTTGCGCAAGGGCGGCTGGAGCGTCACCTGCGCCGTGCACCTTGGCACCTCGGCCCTGGCACCGCGCATCCTCGAGGTCTGGCCCGGCTTTCGCGAGGCGCCGGTCTACGGGCTGGCCGTCGATCTCGGATCGACCACCATCGCGGCCCATCTCTGCGACCTGCACTCCGGCGAGGTCGTGGCCTCCTCGGGGATCATGAACCCGCAGATCCGCTTTGGCGAGGACCTGATGAGCCGGGTCAGCTACTCGATGATGAACCCCGGCGGCGCGACCGAGATGACGGCCGCGGTGCGCGACGGGATGAACACGCTCTTCGCCCAGATCGCCGAGGAGGCCAAGATCGCCACTGCCGACATCATGGATGCGGTCTTTGTCTGCAACCCGGTGATGCACCACCTGTTCCTTGGCATCGACCCCTTCGAACTGGGCCAGGCGCCGTTTGCACTGGCCACCTCGGACGCGCTGAACCTGACTGCGCGCGAGATGGGGCTGGACCTGCACGCCTCGGCGCGCATCTACCTGCTGCCCTGCATCGCGGGCCACGTGGGGGCCGACGCCGCCGCCGTGGCCCTGTCGGAGGCGCCAGACAAGTCAGAGGACCTGATGCTCGTCGTCGACGTGGGCACCAATGCCGAGATCCTGCTGGGCAACAAGGAGAAGGTGCTGGCCTGTTCCTCGCCCACCGGCCCGGCTTTCGAGGGGGCGCAGATCTCCTCGGGACAGCGGGCCGCGCCGGGCGCCATCGAGCGGGTCGAGATCGATCCTGTCACCAAGGAACCGCGGTTCCGCGTGATCGGCTGCGACCTCTGGTCGGACGAGGCCGGTTTCCTCGAACAGGTCGGACCGAGCGGGATCACCGGCATCTGCGGGTCCGGTATCATCGAGATGGTGGCCGAGATGCGCATGGCCGGCATCGTTGACGCGCCGGGCCTGATCGGCTCGCCCGAGCAGACCGGGACCGAGCGCTGCATCCTCGAGGGGCGCACCTATTCCTACCTGGTCTGGGACGGCACCGCCGAGGGCGGGCCGCGGATCACCGTCACCAACCGTGACATCCGCGAGATCCAGATGGCCAAGGCCGCGCTCTACTCCGGTGCGCGCCTGCTGATGGACAAGTTCGGCGTGGACCACGTGGACCGCATCGTGCTGGCCGGGGCCTTTGGCGCCCATATCAGCCCCAAGCATGCGATGGTGCTGGGGATGATCCCCGACGCGCCGCTCGACAAGGTCACCTCGGCGGGGAACGCCGCCGGGACCGGCGCGCGCATCGCCCTGCTGAACACCGAGGCACGCAGCCTGATCGAGGAGACGGTGCGCGCGATCCACAAGGTCGAGACCGCGATCGAGCCACGGTTCCAGGAGCATTTCGTCAACGCCTCGAACATCCCGAACTCGGTCGAGCCCTTCCCGATCCTGCGCAGCATCGTCGATCTGCCGGATGCGACCTTCAACCAGGGTGATAGCGGCGACGGAGGCCGCAGGCGCCGCGGGCGGCGGGGCTGATCCACGCGGCGCTCCGGTCCGGAATTCCGGACTAGGAGCGCGCGTCGCGAGGCGACATCATGGCCCCGGGGGACAGCCGGGAACCGCGAGGCCATGAGCGCACGAAAGATCATCATCTGTTTTGACGGCACCGGCAACGAGGTCGGCGACAACGAGAGCAACATCCTCAAGCTCTACAAGGGGCTGGCCCAGACCGACGAGCAGATCGTCCACTACGTGCCCGGGGTCGGCACGCTCGACGGGCCGCGCCTGTTCGGCTCGGCCCTGCTGAACAATACCAAGTCGCTGCTCGGGCTGGCGTTCGGCATGGGGCTGGAAGACGACGTCCTCGACGCCTACCGCTTTCTCTGCAGCACCTACCAGGGGCCCGGCACCAAGGCGGCCCTGCGCCGCCGCCGGGAGGCCGGGATCCGCGCCGCCGCCGATGCGCTGGGGATCGCCCCGCCGCCGGAGGGGGGCAGCGCATCGGACGAGGGTGACCGCATCTACATCTTCGGCTTCTCGCGCGGCGCCTATGCCGCCCGCATCCTTGCCGGGTTCCTGCACAACTTCGGCGTGGTCACCCCGGACAAGCTGCACCTGATTCCCGGCGCTTTCCGCGCCTACCGGCTGGTGACCGACCTCGACCGGAAGCAGCCGGATTCGGTGATCTTCAAGAAACTCCGGCAGTTCGACGAGGTCCTGAGCCCCGATCCCGACGTGCCGATCCGGGCGCTGGGGCTGTTCGACACGGTTGCCTCGATGGCCCGTTTCTCGCGCCCGCTCAGGACGTTCTGGAAGTGGCGCAGCCCGATGGAGCTCGGCACCCATGCCAACGTGATGCGCAACCGTTCTGTCCGCATCGTGCTGCACGCCCAGGCGGTGGACGAGCGCCGCTCGATGTTCCGCGCGCTGCCCTGGGTCCCCTCCGAGTATCACGGCAACCGGTTCAAGACCCCGGCGCGCGAGCGGCGGCAGTATGTCGAGCAGCGCTGGTTCCCCGGCTATCACTCCGACGTGGGCGGCACCCCGCGCGAGTACTACAGCGGTCTTGGTAAGATCACCCTGCTCTGGATGCTCGACCGGCTTGCCGAATTCGAGGCCGAGGCAGACGCGGAGGACAGGCGCGCCAGCGCTCCCGGGTTGGTCCTGAAACAACGCTATCGGCGCGAATTTCTCGAAGGGCGCAACCGGGAGCGCAGGACGCCCGCGGGCGACCCCTTTGCCCAGCCCGACACGCTGGCACCGATGCATCCCTCGATGGCGCCGGGCTGGTGGCCGCTCGAGATCCTGCCCAAGACCACCAAGCGCCGGGAGTGGCCCCAGCGCGGCGGCTGCGGCTGGTACATCCCCTGGGGCGAGCCGCGCCTGATCCCCGGCGACCACGTCATCGACGCCAGCGTTTACGACAGGATGCGGCGCTGGCGGTTCTATCGTCCCGTCAACGTGCCCGCCCTCGACGATATGAACATGAGACCGCTCTCTGGCTACTTGACGCCAGACGGGTGAACGGCTACCTGACGCAGCACGGCGCGGGTATGGTGAAAAGGTATCACGAAAGCTTCCCAAGCTTCAGTTACGGGTTCGATTCCCGTTACCCGCTCCAGCCGTCTCTCCCTTCCGACACCGAACCTATGCGCCGCCTGAGCGCAGCCCCTATCCGGGTGGAATCGCGTAGGTCAGTGTGGCGCGGGCCACCAGTGCCTCCTCTCCGGCCGAGCGCAGGTGAATGTCGCCCACGGCCAGCAGACGCCCGAGTTTCAGCAGCTTTCCCTCGGCAACGAGGTCCGTCCCGGCGGCGGGTTTGCGCATGAAGTCGATCGAGCAGTTGGTGGTCACCGTCAGCGCCTGCCGACCGATCATGCCCAGAACCATGGCATAGACCGAGACGTCGGCCAGAGCGAACATCGACGGGCCCGATACCGTGCCGCCCGGACGCAGGTGCCTGTCGGCCACTTTGAGCCGCATCGTGATCTCCATCGGATCCAGACGGTCGATGACGAAATCGTCGCGGACCTGCGGAAATACCTCGTCCAGGAACGCCATGACTTCCCCGGCGTCGAGCTTCAACCCCATGCTTTTCCTCCCCTTCCAATCGGCCTAGAGTTGGCCCGACTGCAGGCGGGAGGGCAAGATGGCAATTCTGGAACGTCACGACAGCGACGCGGTGGCGCACCTGACCATGAACGCACCGGAGCGGCTGAACGCCCTCTCGGACGAGATGCTGGCCGCGCTGCAGGCGCAGTTCGACACCCTCAGGGACGACCGCAGCATTCGTGCGATCATCCTCTCGGGTGCGGGCAAGGCCTTCTGCGCCGGGCACGACCTCAAGCAGATGACGCAAGGGCGCCAGGCGGAGGATGGCGGCAAGGCCTACTTCGCCGATCTGTTCACCCGCTGCGCGACCATGATGCAGACCATTTCCACCCTGCCGCAGCCGGTGATCGCGCAGGTGCATGGCATTGCCACCGCCGCGGGTTGCCAGCTCGTGGCCTCCTGCGACATGGCGGTAGCGGACACCGAAACACGGTTCGGCGTGAACGGGGTGAACATCGGGTTGTTCTGCTCCACCCCGATGGTGGCGCTGTCGCGCAACATCCCCCGCAAGAAGGCCTTCGAGATGCTGACGACCGGGCGCTTCATCCCGGCTGCCGAGGCGGAATCGCTTGGCCTCGTCAACCGCGTCGTCGCACCCGATCAACTGGCCAGAGAAGCACGAACTCTCGCCCTCGCGGTCGCCGAGAAACTGGGCGCCGCGGTGCAGATCGGGAAACGTGCCTTTTATGACCAAATTCAGATGCCGCTGGACCAGGCCTATGACTACACAGGCGCGGTGATGGTCGAAAACATGCTTTATCGTGACACGATCGAGGGCATTTCGGCCTTTATCGAGAAACGGTCTCCGGATTGGGATCAATAGTTTCCAATTCGCGCTCCGATTGTTTCCTGATCGCAACTTTCAATTCTGGCAACTCTGTGGCAAACGAGTTAAAGGCTTTGGCCCAATACACGTTTGGGTCGCTGCGCGCGGAGGGTCCCTCCACACCGGTCTCTCTCCGGTGCGACTAACCCGGCGCGGCGACCCCAAGCTTTCCCCTCATCATCACAATACGCAACTGCCCACGCAGGCCATTGCCCAGAGCGGCCTGCTGGCCTAAATGGCAGCCCATGACAGACACCCTTCATATCGTCGGCGGCGGCATGGCCGGTTCCGAAGCCGCCTGGCAGGCGGCCAGCATGGGCGTGCCCGTGGTCATCCACGAGATGCGGCCCAAGGTCGAAACCTTCGCGCACCGGACCGGCAACCTGGCCGAGATGGTCTGCTCGAACTCTTTCCGCTCGGACGACAGCGAACAGAACGCCGTCGGGCTGCTGCACTGGGAGATGCGGCAGGCCGAGGGGCTGATCATGCGCGCCGCGGACCAGCACCGCCTGCCCGCCGGCGGAGCTCTCGCGGTAGACCGTGATCCCTTCTCGGAGACGGTAACACAGATCCTGCGGTCGCACCCGCTGATCACGGTCTCCGAACAGGAGATCACCAGCCTGCCCGACAGCGGCCAGTGGATAATCGCCACCGGCCCTCTGACGTCGACCGCGCTGGGTCAGGCCATCCAGGCCGAAACCGGCGCCGAGGCGCTGGCCTTCTTCGACGCCATCGCGCCGATCGTGTACTTCGACAGCATCGACATGTCGAAGGCGTGGATGCAGTCGCGCTATGACAAGGGCGAGACCGAGGAAGAGCGCACCGCCTACCTGAACTGCCCGATGGACAAGGTCCAGTACGAGGCCTTCATCGACGCGCTGCTGGCGGCGGACAAGACCGAGTTCCACGAGGGCGAAACCGCTGGCTATTTCGACGGCTGCCTGCCCATCGAGGTGATGGCGGAACGCGGTCGTGAAACCCTGCGCCACGGCCCGATGAAACCCGTCGGACTGACCAACACGCACCAGCCCGATATCAAGGCGCATGCCGTGGTCCAGCTTCGGCGCGACAATGCGCTGGGCACGCTCTACAACATCGTCGGTTTCCAGACGAAGATGAAGTACGGCGCCCAAACCGATGTTTTCAAAATGATTCCCGGACTGGAGAACGCAAGCTTTGCGCGTCTCGGCGGGATCCATCGCAACACCTTCATCAACTCACCGACCCTGCTGGACGGCCAGATGCGCCTGAAATCACGGCCGAACATCCGCTTCGCCGGGCAGATCACCGGCGTCGAAGGCTATGTTGAAAGCGCCGCGATGGGTCTGCTGGCGGGCCGGATGGCTGCCGCCGGAATCCTCGGGCGCGAAGTGGTGAGCCCGCCGCCCACCACGGCGATGGGCGCGCTGGTGACCCACATCACCGGCGGCGCGGATGCCAAGACCTTCCAGCCGATGAACGTGAACTTCGGTCTCTTCCCCCCGGTCGACGGGCTCAGAGGCGGTCGGCGCGGGCGCAAGGACCGCTACAAGGCCTACACCGACCGCGCCAAGGAAGACTGGAAGGCGTGGCTGGACCAATCCGTGCTGGACGCGGCCTGAGTCCACCCGCTAGCCTCACGGCATGAGCAAGGGATTCCTCGACAAGGCTTACAGCGCTTCGGACGCCGCCGGTGTCCGGAGCCTTTATGACGACTGGGCCCAGAGCTACGACGCCGAGTTGACCGACAACGCCTATGCGACGCCCCGGCGCTGCGCCGAGGCTGTCGCGACCCATCTTGGTGACAAGTCCTTGCCAGTGCTTGATTTCGGCTGCGGCACCGGGCTTTCCGGGCAGGCATTGGCGGCCACCGGTTTCGAAACCATCGACGGCATCGACCTCTCGGCAGAAATGCTGGCACAAGCGCGCGCCAAGCAGGTCTATCGCGACCTCCGGCAGATCGACGGCGGAGCGCCCCTGGGTCATGCCCCCGGCGACTATGCGGCCACGGTCGCCGCTGGCGTCATCGGTGTCGGCGCTGCGCCGGTCACTGTGATCGATCCCATCATGGAAGGTCTGGCGGCTGGCGGACTCTTTGTGCTCTCGCTGAACGATCATGCGCTGGACCTGCCGGAATACGAAGGCGCGCTCGACAGCTGGATCGGATCAGGACGCGCGCGCCTGCTGTTCAAGGAATACGGGCCACACATCCCACGGATCGGGTTGAAAGCCAACGTCTACGTCATTGAGAAATCGTGACTTTCACCACCCGCTTCGCCCCATCTCCGACCGGCCCACTGCACCTTGGCCACGCCTATTCGGCCATGCTCGCGCATGATCTCGCCCAACGGCATGGCGGAACGTTTCTGCTCCGCATCGAGGATATCGACCAGACCCGGGCGCGCCCGCAGTGGGAGGCGCAGATCTATGACGATCTGCATTGGCTCGGGCTCGACTGGCCCACCCCCGTCATGCGGCAATCCGACCGGATGGCGGCCTATGGCGCCACCCTCGACCGACTCTGGGCGCGTGGGCTGCTCTACCCCTGCACCTGCTCGCGCCGCGACATACAGGAGGCCATGTCGGCCCCGCAGGAGGGAGCGCCCATGTTCGGCCCCGACGGGCTGGTCTATCCCGGCACCTGCCGTCTCAGGCGCGACGAAGAAGGCTATGCGCCCGCCGACCACACCCGGCCCGTCGCCGACACCCTGCGCCTCGACATGCACCGCGCTTGGCAGGCACTCGGCACCGACCAACTATCATTCTACGAGGATGGCGCAGGACCCGCAGGCGAAACCGGTCGGATCGACCTGAGCGCAGACCAGATGCAGCGCGACGTCGGCGACGTTGTCCTGGCGCGCAAGGGCATGGGCACGTCTTATCACCTCTCTGTGGTGGTCGACGACGCGGCGCAGGGCATTACCCACGTGGTGCGCGGCCGCGACCTGTTCGAAGCGACCCAGATCCATGTCCTGCTCCAGCACCTGCTGGATGTGCCGGTTCCGCGCTATCACCATCACCGCCTGATCCGCGACGACGCAGGCAAACGGCTGGCCAAACGTGACGACGCCCGCGCCATCGCCAAGTACCGCGAGGACGGGCTATCACCGCAACAAATCAGAGATATGACAGGGCTTTAGCCGATCTTATTCATCCGTCATCGGCGGCATGATCTCGACCTCTTCTCCCGCTCGCACGGCAGTGTAGAAACAACTGCGCCGATTGGTGTGGCAGGCCGGTCCGGTCTGGTTGACCAGAACCAGCAGACAGTCGCGGTCGCAGTCAACGCGCAGCTCGACCAATTCCTGCAGGTGACCCGAGCTTTCGCCCTTGACCCAGAAGCTCTGGCGCGACCGGGACCAGTAGGTCACGCGCCCCGTCTTCAGCGTGCGCGCGACGGATTCAGCGTTCATCCAGGCCATCATCAGCACCTCACCGGAGTCCGCATCCTGTGCGATGGCGGGGATCAGCCCGGCTTCGTTGTAGCTCAGCGTGGCGGGATCGAAGGACATCAGGCAAAACCCTTTGCAATGGCATGTGGCGCGACTATGTATGGTGAACCCGCGCCGAGGGAAAGCCCGGCCCGGTCAAAAGCCTAGCACGACCACGCCAGAAAGAGTCCCATGTCCGGCGACAGCGACCTGATCAAGCTCTACTCGACCCGCATCCTCGCTCTCGCCGCGGATATCCCGCACGGCGAACGGCTGGCCGATCCCGATGCAAGCGTCAAGAAACGCTCTCCGCTCTGCGGCTCGACCGTTACGGTGGACATCAAGGTTACCGATGGCCGGATCACGGACTTTGGCCAGGAGGTGAAGGCCTGTGCTCTCGGTCAGGCCTCCGCCTCTGTTCTGGGCGGTGTCGCCATCGGTGCCTCCCGCAGCCAGATCGAGACAGCGCGGGACCAGCTGAAAGCCATGCTGAAAGAAGGCGGGCCTGTGCCGGACGCTCCCTTTGACGGGCTGGAAGTGCTGCTCCCCGCGCGGGACTACAAGAACCGCCACGCTTCCATCATGCTGGCGCTCGAGGCGACGGCCGAAGCGATGGAAAAGGCCGAGCAGGCCAACTGCGCCTGAGATCTTCGCACGTCGTGTGAGCTCTTCAACCTGATCGGCTGCGGCTACAATCCCCCTACCCGCAAAGAAAAAACCGCCGCACATCCCGGGCGGATGGCGGCGGCAGGTATAGCGTTTCTCATGTGGGACAGGCGCGCGCCTTGGCCGACAGGGGACAGGCAGGCCCGATGGCATCAGAGGTCAAAGATGCAACTGGCGCGGGCCTCATGAGATCGCAGGCAGAAAACGAGGCAGAACTGGTAACGGAAACTCGGGCTCCCGGAGCGGTGCGGACGCACCGGGCAAAGAACGTCAGAGGAGGCCCGGAAGATGCAGGGCAACCATCAGCATGACGATCAGCGCTGTCGCACCGAGCGTATCCTGAACCAGCGTGCGGCGGCTGCGCAGCAGGGCGAACTTGAGGTCGGTCATCATGGCGGGCTCTCCGTGTTGGCGTTCTTGTTGCCCCTTTGTTCTCATCTTTTAACCCAGCTGTAAAGAACTTTTTGAGAACATTTGTGAACTTAGGAGAACAAACCAGCCGAGAAAAAGCTAACCCACTGAAATCAAACGGATCGCCTCATCCTGCCGCATGAGCCACAGCAGAACACGCGCCGCGCGGCCGCGTTCTCCATCCAGTTCGGGATCGGTCTCCAGCAGCGTCCGCGCATCGCTCTGCGCCACCGCCATAAGCCCTGCTTGCCGTTCCAGGTCCGCGATCCGGAATCGCGGCAGACCAGATTGCGCCGTGCCGATCATGTCCCCGGCGCCGCGCATCTGCAGGTCCGTCTCGGCGATGACAAAGCCATCCTCGGTCTGCCGCAGAACATCGAGCCTGCGGCGCCCCCCCTCGGACAACGGCGATTGGTACATCAGCAGGCAGGTCGACTCGGCGCTGCCGCGTCCCACCCGCCCGCGCAGCTGGTGCAACTGGGCGAGGCCAAAGATCTCGGCCCGTTCGATCACCATGATCGATGCATTGGGCACGTTCACCCCCACCTCGATCACCGTGGTGGCCACCAGAACCTTGGTCTGCCCGGACTGGAAGGCCGCCATCGCGGCATCCTTCTCGGCTGGGGGCATCTGGCCATGCACCAGCCCGACCACTCCCTCGCCCAGAACCGCGCGCAGGCGCTTGAACCGTTCCTCGGCGGCGGTCAGGTCCATCACCTCGGACTCCTCGACCAGCGGGCAGACCCAGTAGCACTGCCGCCCCTCGTCGATGGCCCGACGCAGGTGGCCCACGACCTCGTCCATGCGCTCGGTGCTCACCACCGCTGTCTTGACCGGCTTGCGCCCCGGCGGCTTCTCGTCCAGCACCGAAACGTCCATGTCGCCGTATTGTGCAAGGGCAAGGCTGCGCGGGATTGGCGTTGCGGTCATCACCAACACGTCCGCGCCCTGCCCCTTGGCCCCCAGTTCCATCCGCTGTCGCACGCCAAAACGGTGCTGTTCGTCCACGATGGCAAGGCGCAGGTCGCGAAAGGCCACATCCTGCTGGAACACCGCGTGGGTGCCGACGAGGATCTGGATCTTGCCCTCGGCCAGCGCCGCCAGCTTGGCCCGCCGCTCCGCGCCCTTGTCGCGCCCGGTGAGGATCTCCAGCACAACCCCCGCTTCCTCGGCCATGGGCCGCAGCCCCTCGAGGTGCTGGCGCGCGAGGATCTCGGTCGGCGCCATCATCACACCCTGCCCGCCGGCCTCCACCGCGACCAGCAGCGCGAGGAAGGCGACCAGCGTCTTGCCCGCGCCCACGTCGCCCTGCAACAGGCGGTTCATCCGCGTTTCGCTCGCCATATCGGCTGCGATCTCCTCGATCGCACGGGCCTGCGCGTTGGTGGGCTTGTAGGGCAAACCCGCCAGAACACGCGCCTGAAGGCGACCGGTTGCCCGGCTGACGATACCCCGCGCGCGCCGTTCCCGCCGCCGGGCAAGGGCCAGAGTCAACTGGTGCGCCATCAGTTCGTCATAGGCCAGCCGCTCGCGCGCCGGGGCGCTGGACGAAAGATCGTCCAGCGCCTCCGGCGCATGGGCCCGCGCCATCGCTTCGGCCCAGTCGGGCCATTTCGACGCGGCCTTCTGCGCCGGGTCGATCCATTCGGCCAGTTCCGGCACCCGCATCAGCGTCGCCCGCACCGCCTTGTACATGGTCTTCTGCGTCACGCCCTGAGTCAGGCGGTAGACCGGTTCGAACTCGGGGATATCCGCCGCTTCTTCCAGCGGCACGACGTGATCCGGGTGGACCATCTGCGCCAGCCCGTCAAAGATCTCGAGCTTGCCGGAAACCAGCCGCCGGCTGCCGGTGGGCGCCAGCCGTTTCAGGTAGTCACCCCGGGCATGGAAGAAGACCAGCTGGAAGTCGGCCTGCTCATCCTCGACGTGAATGCGATAGGCACCGCCCTTGTTGCGCGGCGGGCGATGCGCCCCAATGGTCACTTCCACGGTCAGGGTCAGCGGCGGCTGCGCTCCCTTGATGGTGCTGCGCCGCCGCCGGTCGACCACCGCGTAGGGCAGCGAGAACAGGAGGTCGCGCGGCGCCTCGATGGCAAGCTGGCCCATCAGCTGCGCCGTCTTGGGCCCGACCCCTTCCAGCGTCTCCAACCCGGCGAAAAGCGGAAAGAGCTGCTCGGGTCGCCCGGTCATGCGTCGCCGATCAGGGCCAGCCAGCCGTCTTCGTCAATGGTCTCGATCCCGAGCTCGGCGGCCTTCTTGGCCTTGGAGCCCGCGCCGGGCCCCGCAACCAGCAGGTCCGTCTTGGCCGAGACCGAGCCAGCGACCTTCGCGCCAAGAGCCTCGGCCCGCGCCTTGGCCTCGGCCCGCGTCATCTTCTCGAGGCTGCCGGTAAAGACCACGGTCTTGCCCGCAACAGGGCTGTCGGCGGCGGGCGCATCCGGCGGGATGATGGTCAGATGGGCCACCAGCCGCTCGATGGCCGCGCGCTCGTGATCGTTGGCGAGCGCATCCGAGATCGAGAGGGCCAGGATCGGACCGATCCCGTCGGCACCGATCAGGTCGGCCCAGGCACTCGCGGCCTCGTCGGGCACCGCGTGCGCAGCCTGCGCCGCCGCGCGTGTCTCGGAGATACGGGCACGACGCCCTTCCGCCTCGGCCGCCAACCGTTCGCCTTCCTCCGCCTCGTCGGCGGCCCGGTGGGCCAGCGCTGCCGGGCGCGCCGTGTCGAGCGCAGCGGTCAGCGCCTCCCAGCTGCCGTAGTGCAGGGCAAGGTCGCGGGCCGCGACTTCGCCCACGTGGCGAATGCCAAGCGCGAAAAGAAAGCGCGCCATGGCGATGCTGCGCTGCTCGTCAATGGCGGCAAAGAGGTTGCTGGCCGACTTGTCGCCCCAGCCCTCCCGGTTCTTCAACTGCTGCACGCCAGAGCCATAGCGCTCCTGCAGGGTGAAGATCTCCGCCGGCTCCCTGATCCAACCATCCGCGTAAAATTGTTCGACCTGCTTGGCGCCCAGCCCTTCGATGTCGAAGGCGGCGCGCGATACGAAGTGCTTGAGCTTCTCGACCGCCTGCGCCGGGCAGATCAGGCCGCCGGAACAGCGCCGTACCGCGTCGCCTTCCTCTCTGATCGCCTCGGACCCGCATTCCGGGCAGAGATGGGGAAATTCGTAGGGCGCGCTGTCCTCCGGACGCTTCGAAAGGTCCACGTCGGCAACCTTGGGGATCACGTCCCCGGCGCGATAGACCTGCACCCAGTCACCGATGCGGATATCCTTGCCGCCCCGGATCTCGCCGCCCTTGGCATCGCGCCCGGCGATATAGTCCTCGTTGTGCAGCGTCGCGTTCGAGACGACGACCCCGCCCACCGTGACCGGGGTCAGCCGCGCCACCGGAGACAGCGCCCCGGTCCGCCCCACCTGGATGTCGATGGCCTCAAGCCGGGTCCAGGCGAGCTCGGCCGGGAACTTGTGCGCAATGGCCCAGCGGGGTGTCGTCGAGCGAAAGCCGAGGCGGCCCTGCAGGGCAAGGTCATCGACCTTGTAGACCACGCCGTCGATGTCGTAGCCGAGCGTCGCGCGCTGCGCCTCGATGGCACGGTAATGCGCCAGCATCTCGGCCGGTCTGGAACAGCGCTCGGTCAGCGGGTTGGTCTCGAACCCGAGTTCGTGCAGCCGCACGATGGCCCCCATCTGCGTCTCGGCCAGCTGCTCAGATACTTCGCCCCAGGCGTAGGCAAAGAACCGCAACGGCCGCGCGCGGGTGATTTCGGAATCGAGCTGCCGCAGCGATCCGGCTGCCGCGTTGCGCGGGTTGGCAAAGGTCTTGTCGCCAGCCGCCTCCTGCCGCGCGTTCAGAGCGGCGAAGTCGGCGTGAGACATGTAGACCTCGCCGCGCACTTCGAGGATCTCGGGGGCGCCCTGCAGCTCGGCGGGGATATCGGAGATGGTGCGTGCGTTCGCGGTCACGTTCTCGCCAACGGAACCGTCGCCGCGCGTGGCCGCCTGCACCAGCTTGCCGCCCTCGTAGCGCAGTGACAGCGACAGGCCGTCGATCTTGGGTTCCGAGGTGAAGGCCAGCGGCGCATCCGCCGAGAGGCCCAGGTACTTGCGGATGCCGGTGTCGAAGCCGGCGATGTCTTCGTCTTCGAAGGCATTGCCGAGCGACATCATCCGCACGGCATGGGTGACCTTGGCAAAACCCTCTGCCGGGCGCGCACCAACCTGGTCCGAGGGACTTTCGTCAAGCTTGAGGTCGGGGAAACGGGCCTCGATCGCCGCATTGCGCCGCTTCAGCCGGTCATACTCGGCGTCCGACAGCTCGGGGGCGTCCTCGGTGTGGTAGGCCAGATTCGCCGCGCCCAGCAGTTCGGCCAGGCGCTCCAGTTCGGCCCGGGCCTGCTCAACGCTCAGCGCATCGACGGCGGTTTCGCCTGCTCCGGGTTCCTCAACGTCGTGTTCCGTGCTCACCTGGTCCGCCCCGTCTTCTGGTCGGCACAAGTGATAGGCTGCGGGCGCGCGCAGGTCCAGATACCCGATCCCCCTTCGGGCAGGTTCCTGTCACTGGCTGACAGATGGGCGTCTCAGGCCCCGAGCGCCACGCGCGGGCGCAAGTGCTGGTCGCCCTGCGGATCGCGCAGCACGTATCCGCGGCCCCAGACCGTCTCGATGTAGTTGTCACCCTCGGTGGCCTTGCTGAGCTTCTTTCTCAACTTGCAGATGAAGACATCGATGATCTTCAACTCTGGCTCGTCCATTCCGCCGTAGAGATGATTCAGAAACATTTCCTTGGTCAGCGTCGTGCCCTTGCGCAGCGAGAGCAGTTCCAGCATCTGGTATTCCTTCCCGGTCAGATGCACGGGCTGGCCCACGGCCTCCACCGTCTTGGCATCGAGATTGACCGAGATCTTGCCTGTATGAATGACCGACTGCGAATGTCCCTTGGACCGGCGGATAATCGCATGGATGCGCGCGACCAGTTCCTCGCGGTGGAAGGGTTTGGTAAGGTAATCGTCGGCACCGAAGCCGAAGCCCTTGATCTTGTTCTCTGTATCGTCGGCGCCGGCGAGGATCAGGATCGGCGTTTCGATCCGCGAAAGGCGCAGCTGCCGCAATACCTCGTGGCCGTTCATGTCCGGCAAATTGAGGTCGAGCAGGATCAGATCGTAGTCGTAGAGCTTGGCGAGATCTATTCCCTCTTCCCCGAGATCGGTCGCGTACACGTTGAGGTTGGCATGCGTAAGCATCAACTCGATACTTTTCGAAGTGGTGGGATCGTCTTCGACAAGCAAGATACGCATGATCAATTCTCCGCCAGAATCCCCAGTTCCCGTGACTTATTAAACTTGACCAAAAATAGTTAATCACAGGTTACCCGAAATAGAAATCTGTCTGTGAAATTAATTCTGCCGATATTTCTTTAGCGCAGTCGCCTTCAACGCCCCCTCCCCGTGCTCGGCCACCGCGGCGACCCAGCTGCGGAATTCCTCGTCGCTGAGCGCGTAGCGGGAGAGCGCGTCAGACTGGCTGATCAGACCGTAAAGCACCCCCCGGACCACCGCCGCCTTGCGCGATGCCACCCATCGCCGGGTCTGGGCCGGCGGCAGGTCGGCCCGGGTCATGACCGTGCCATCGGGCAGCGTCACGGCGCGGGGTCCATCGACTTTTTTCAGGAACATTGGCCTTCCCTTTGCAGATTGGCCGGGATCTTGGCGTATCTGGCTTAACGAGCGGTGAAACCGCCCCTTGTGACTGTCTCGTATTTTCCTATATTCTGCCCGTCCCTTTCCCTTTGACCCGAGGTCCCGAAATGGCGCTGGACACGACCGTGCCGCTGAATTCACTCGGCTTTGCCAAGCCGCCGTCCGAAACGCGTGTGGTTGTCGCCATGTCCGGCGGCGTCGACAGTTCCGTGGTGGCCGCCCTGCTGGCGGACCAGGGCTATGACGTCGTGGGCGTGACGCTGCAGCTTTACGATCACGGCGCGGCGCTGGCCAAGAAGGGCGCCTGCTGCGCCGGGATCGACATTCACGATGCCCGCCGCGTGGCCGAGGAGCGGGGCTTCCCCCATTATGTCCTGGACTATGAAAATATCTTTAAGGACGCGGTCATCGACGAATTCGCCGACAGCTATCTCGCTGGCGCGACCCCGGTGCCCTGCATTCGGTGTAATGAACGTGTGAAGTTCAAGGATCTTCTTGAAACTGCAAAAGATCTTGAAGCAGATTGCATGGCCACCGGACATTACATCCAAAGAAAGGACGGACCCAACGGGCCGGAATTGCATTGCGCCGAGGATGCCAACCGCGATCAGTCCTATTTCCTGTTCTCGACGACCCCGGAACAGCTCGATTTCCTGCGCTTCCCGCTCGGCCACCTGCCGTCCAAGGCGGCGACCCGTGAACTGGCCGCGCAGTATGGCCTTTCGGTGGCCGACAAGCCCGACAGCCAGGACATCTGTTTCGTGCCGAACGGCGACTACGCCAGCGTGATCGAAAAGCTCCGCCCCGGCGCGGGCGAGCCTGGCGAGATCGTCCATGCCGACGGGCGCGTGCTCGGCACCCATAACGGCGTGATCCACTACACCATCGGCCAGCGCCGCGGTCTTGGCATCGGCGGTCTCACCGAGCCGCTCTACGTGGTCAAGCTCGACGTCGACAACTGCCGCGTCGTGGTCGGCCCGAAAGAGATGCTGGCCACGCGGACCGTCCCGGTGCGCGAAATCAACTGGCTGGGTGACGAACCGCTCGCCTCGCGCGAGGAGTGGCATGTTTCGGTCAAGGTACGCTCGACCCGCCCGCCGCGCGAGGCGATCCTGCGCCCGCGCCCGGATGGCACCGCCGAAGTCGAACTGCTGAACGCCGAGGAAGGTGTGTCGCCGGGTCAGGCCTGCGTGTTCTACGAAACCGGTGGCAGCCGCATCTTCGGCGGCGGCTGGATCTGGCGCGGCTACTGAGCGAACCCGCTCCAGCGGTCAGTTGGGCAGGCGCGCCAGAACGGCACGCGCCGCCCGCAAGCCTGGAGCCTCGTCGCCCTGCCCCAGCCGTTCCATCGTCAGCGCCATTGCCTCGGCCTGCGCATCTGGCGCGGCCTGCACCTCGCCCAGCCGGGCCGAGATCAGTTCTCCCCGGCAGTCGGGCCCCAGGCATTCGGGCACGACGCGGGTCTCGCTCACGAGGTTGACCAGCGTCACGGTGTCGATCAGCGCCATGCGCCGCATGATCTGCCATGTCAGCCAGTGGAACGTATAGGCGATCACCATCGGTGTCCGCGCGGCCGCAAGCTCGAGGGAAACCGTGCCGGAGGCCGCGAGGGCAAGGTCGGCACCGGCAAAGGCCGCCCGCTTGCGCCGCACGGCAAGGTCGGGCGTGGTGTCGTTCGGGTCGAGGACGACCGGGTTCCCGGGCCAGTCCTGCACCGCCTCACGCACCATCGGGGCGACGTGCCCGGCAGCAGGAACAACGACGCGCATGTTCGGGTGCTGGGGAATGAACCGCCGCAGCGCGTCACCGAAGGGCTGGACCAGCCTGCCCACCTCGCCCCGCCGCGACCCCGGCAAAACCAGCAGGTAGGGCGCCTCGCCCAGGCCCGCCTCGGCGCGGAATGCGGCCACGTCGGTCGCATCCGCCACGGGTTCCGACACCACCGGATGCCCCACGAAGTCGCACTCCATCCCTGCGGCTTCCATGTAGGGCGGCTCGAAGGGGAACAGCGCCAGCACCTGGTCAATCACTTGCGCCATCTTTGCGGCCCGTCCCGGCCGCCAGGCCCAGACCGTCGGCGCCACGTAGTGCACCGTGCGAATTGCGCTCTCGGCCTTGACCAGCCGCGCGACCCGCAGGCAGAAATCGGGGCTGTCGATCGAGATCAGAACGTCCGGCTTGCTGTCCAGCGCGGCGCGTGCCGTCTCGGTGATGCGCCGTTTCAGGTGGCGGTACTTGGGCAGTACCTCGGCCAGCCCCATGACGCTCAGTTCCTCCATCGGGAACAGGCTGGTCATGCCCTGAGCCTGCATCAGCGGCCCGCCGACGCCTTCAAAGCTGATCCCAGGCGCGAGTTGCCTGAGGCCCTCCATGAGCGCGCCGCCCAGCCGGTCGCCAGAGGGTTCGCCGGCGATCAGGAAGACCCGCATCAGGCCGGCTCCCGCACCCAGAGGAAGAGGCCCGCCGCATCGCAAGCGGCAATCACGGCCTCACGGTCCAGCACCATGACGCCACCCGCCTCGATCACGATCCCGTCCAACCGCGCGGCGACACAGGAGGCGACGGTATCGGGGCCAATGGTCGGCAGGTCCACCCGACGGTCCTGCCCCACCTTGGGCGCCTTGAACATCACGCCGCCGCCCTGATCGGGGCGCGCCGCAAGGCTCGCAAGCATCCAATCGGTGCCGAACACCCCCTCGATCGCCAGCGCCTGCCCCTTCAGAACGGCGCAGGTCTGCCCCACGTCCGCCCCGGAAAGCGTGCGCACGATGGTTTCGGCCCGGGCGGCATCACCCTCGGCCTGAGCCGTCGGCTGGCCAGAGGTCGGAACCCCGGCCACGGGCAGCAGGCCCGGCGCCAGCTCGGCAGCGCCCTTGACCGCGAAACCGGCAGAGTGGAAAAGGCCAGCGACCGCGCGCAGGGCCCCGTCATCGCCCGCTCCGAGCGCCTCCCGCAGGATGGCGAAGAGCGGCAGGGTCGCCGCATCGATCCGCGACGGGTCGACCGGAGGGCGGCGGATCGCGCCGCAGAAACAGACCTCGGTCACGCCGCGCGCCTTGAGGTCGTTCAGCAGGGTGCCAAGGGTTTCGAGCCGGAAAACGAGATCCGCCTCCAGCCCCTCGGGGTCAAAGCCTTCGAACACGCAGACTAATGGCCGCTGGGCCTGCTGCTGCGCGACGGCTGCCGGCAGGGTGCCCGACCCGGCAATCAGGGCCAGCATGGCTCAGCCTCCCGGGGTCAGGAAGTGGCGGTCGCTGTCGCCAAGCACGAAGGCGACGATCTCGCGGACATAGTCGCTCTCGGTTTCATCGCCCAGCCTGCGAGCCCGGTCCTGAAACGTCCCTTCGCCCTGCGCCAGCATCTGGAAGGCCGCCCGCAGCGCAGTGATGTCCGCCCGGCTGACCCCGCGCCGCTTGAGCCCAACGAGGTTCAGACCGTCCAGCTCGCCACGCGGCGCCTGCACCAGCCCGTAGGGGATCACGTCGTTCGTAACCATGGTCACCGCGCCGATGATAGCGCCCCGACCGATGCGCACCCACTGGTGTACTCCGGACAGGCCGCCGACGATGACGTCGTCTTCCAGCACGCAGTGTCCGGCAATGGCCGACTGGTTCACCACGATCACCCGGTTGCCCACCTGCGCGTCATGCGCGATGTGGCAGCCCGCCATGAACAACCCGTCGTCGCCGATGCGGGTTACCCCGCCACCGCCTTCGGTACCGCTGTTCATCGTCACATGCTCGCGAATGCGGTTCCGCGCCCCGATCTCGAGCCGCGTATCCTCGCCACGGAACTTGAGGTCCTGGGGGATCTCGCCGATCACTGCGAAGGGAAAGATCACCGTGTCTTCGCCGACCGTCGTATTCCCCGTGACCACCACGTGGCTCTTCAGTTCGACCCGGTCGCCCAGCACGACCTGCGCCCCGACGAGGCAGAACGGACCGATGATGCAGCCCTCGCCCAGCGTTGCGCCGTCTTCGACCACGGCAGAGGGGTGAATCTGGGCCATCGCGGTCACTCCTTCGGCATGTCGATCATGGCGGTGAACTCGGCTTCGGCGGCCAGTTCGCCTTCGACCGTGGCGCGGCCGCCGAATTTCCAGACCTTGCCACCGGGCTTGCCGCGCAGCGTGGTCACGTTCATCTCCAGCACGTCTCCCGGCCCCACCTTGCGGCGGAACTTGCAGTTGTCGATGGACATGAAATAGATCAGCAGTTCCTTGTCGGCCATGTTCAGCGCGGTGCCGATCATCACGCCTGCGGTCTGCGCCATGGCTTCGACAATGGTCACGCCCGGCATGATCGGCACACCGGGGAAGTGCCCCTGGAAGTGCGGCTCGTTCATGGTGACGTTCTTGATCCCCCGCGCCGAGGCGGTGCCGTCGATATCGACGACCTTGTCGACCAGCAGGAAGGGATATCGATGAGGAAGGATGCGCTGGATCAGTTGGATATCAGCGGATTGCAGGCTGTCGCTCATGTCGGTTTCCCCGTTTTCTCGTATTGGCTCTGACTAGCAACCCCTGCCGCGTTGGGCAAGCTGCGGCAGACCGGTCTACTGATCCGCGGTTCCGGGCGTCTCGGCCGCGGGATCCTTCACCTCGCCGGTATCGAGATCGCTGCCGTCGCCCAGTGTCTCGTCGATCATCCGGATGGCAAGGTCCGTCACGTCGGTGGCGTCCGAACTCAGAAACACGTTGGACCGTTCTAGAATGACACCCGCGCCGGTCTCCTGCATCAGCTGGCCAAGCACCGGCCGTGCTGCGCGAAAGAAGATCCCGCGCGCGTGGTCGCTGCGCTGAGCCAGTGCGCGCGCCTTGGCGTCCTGCTCGGTCCGGATCGACTGGACCTTGGCGTCGAAGGCATCCGCGAGGTCGCGGAACGCCTGCGGTTCCGTCGTGGACCGCCGCTCCGTCAACTGCCGCTCTTCCTCGGTCAGCAGCCCCTCAATCCGGCGATTCTCGGCGGCGAGCGTCTTGCCGTCTTCTTCCAGGTCCTGCGCGATGCGCTTGCCGAACTGGGATTCGGAGTAGAGCCGGTCTGACGAGATCGTTAGGATCGAGCCGCTGGTCGGGCTTACGGACTGAGCAGATGCCGAAGAAACGCCAAGCGCCGGCCCGAGGGCCAGCGCGAGGGTCAGAACAAGAGCTCGGATTGGTCTGCCCATGCCGGGCTCAGAACTGCGTCTGGAAAGTCAGGTTGAAGTTCTGTTCCTTGTCGTAGTCTTCCTTGACCAACGCCTTGGAAAAGTTGAACCGCAGCGGGCCGAGGGCCGTGTTCCACAGCAGCGAGACACCGATCACGTGGCGGAACGACCCGTCCTCGCCGACGATCGACGTGCTCGAAGACGTGTCCACGTTGTCGAGACCCCAGAGGTTGCCGACGTCATAGAACACACCGCCCATGACGTTCAGTTCCTCGGGCAGGCCCAGCGGGAACTCGGCGTCAAACCGGGCCACGGCGTAGTAGTTGCCGCCGAGTGCGTCGCTCTCGCCGTTGGACTGGTCGCGCGGACCGATACCGTAGGGCTCGAAACCTCGCATGATGCGCGAGCCGAGGATATAGCGGTCGATGGTCCGGCTGGTGTTGTTGCCCATCCAGTTCAGCATCCCAGCCTCGAAAGACGCGCGCAGCGTGACTTCCTCGTTCAGCACCTTGGTCTGGGCCACGACCTTGGCGTTGCTCTTGAGGAACTCGTTGTCGCCGCCAAGGCCCGCGTACTCGGTTCCGACCTCGAACAGCATGCCCGCATTGGGGTTAAGACCGGTCAGGCGCGTGTCGTAGGAATAGGTCAGCCCGAGTGAGCTGGTGGTACGGTCGCCAAAGCTGATCTCGTTCGCGATGACGTTCGAGCTCTCGGTATCTTCCCGCTCCGACATCTCGCTCTGGTAGTAGGAGTAGGTGATACCCATCCGCCCGTTTTCACTGACCGGGAAGCTCAGTTTCGGGGTGAAGTAGATGCGCTTGCTGTCGAAGTTGGTGTAGGACGAGTCGGTCTCGCTCAGGCCGAGGCCAAAGCCGAAGGACAGATCGCGCCCGAGGAAGTAGGGCTCGGTAAAGCCGACCGAGAACTCGTCGGAATCCTCGGTGGTGCCGATGGAGGCCGACACGCTCTGCCCCCGGCCAAGGAAGTTGTTCTCGCGCAGGCTGATCGCAAGGCCGAAGCCATCGTCGACCGAGTAGGAGCCGCCTAGCGTCACCGAGCCTGTCGGCTGTTCCTTGACGTTCACGTCGATGATGACCTGGTCCTCTGCCGAACCCGGCCGCGTCGTGACTTCGGCGTCCTCGAAGAACCCGAGCGCACGGATGCGTTCGGCGCTCTGCCGGATCGCACGCGGGTTGAACGGATCGCCCTCTGCCGCGCGGAATTGCTGACGGATGACCCGGTCGAGCGTGGTGGTGTTGCCCTCAATGTCGATCCGCTGAACGAACACGCGCGGGCCCTTGCTCAGCACGAACTCCACATCCAGCGTCAGGTCGCGATCGTTGCGAGTGACCTTGGGCTCGACACGCAGGAAGTCGATCTCGTTCTTGATGGCGAGACGTTCCATGCGGGCGATGGCGTTCTCGATCAGCACCGGCGAGTAGATGACGCCCGGCTTGATCTTCAGGGTGTTCTGGAACTCCTGTGCGACCGCTTCGGGCACCTGACTGCTGGTGGTGATCTTGCCAAAGCGGAACTGCTGCCCCTCCTGCATGTTCACCACGAGGTAGAAGGCGTCCTGCTCCCGCGTCATCTCGGCATTGGCGCTGAGGATGCGGAAGTCGGCATAGCCGCGCGACAGGTAGAAATCGCGCAGGGCCTGGCGGTCGAAGGCGATCCGGTCTTCGACCAGGGTATCGCTGCGGATGAAGTTGCGCAGGAAGTTCGCCTGCTTGGTCGCCAGCACGTTGCGCAGGCGGCGATCGGAGAACGCCTTGTTCCCGACGAAGCTGACGCGCTCAACCTCGATGGTATCGCCCTCGATCACCTCGAAGACCAGGTCGACGCGGTTGTCCTGACGTCGGATGATGCGCGGCGTCACGGTGGCGGCGATGCGGCCATGCTGGGCATAGGCTTCGGCCAGCAGCGCGGCATCGGCCTCGGCAGTGTTCGGGTCGAAGACGGTGCGCGGCTTGGATTTCAGCAGCCCGCGCAGTTCGTCATCCTTCAGGCGGCGGTTGCCCTCAATGCTGACACGGTTGATCGCCGGGAACTCGGTGACGCGCACGACGAGGGTGCTGCCCTGCGGTTCGATCTCGACGCTTTCGAACTGGCCGCTGGCAAGGATCCGCTGATAGGCGTCATTCAACTCGCCCGCGGTCATGGACTTGCCGCGTTCGATCCCCGCGTAGCTTGCCACGGTGCCGGTCGGAACCCGCTGATTCCCCTGCACCACGATGTTGCTGAAGGTGTAGGACTGCGCCTCGGCGACCCCCGCGAAGGAGACCATCGCGACCAGCGCCAAACTGCTGAAAACCTTAGGAAGCGGCCACAACATCTTGTCGCGCGCATTATCTGCACCGCAGGATTTACCTGTTACAGTCCCGGAACTCATCTGCTGCACCCGCCTTTTTTCCCTTTCTTTTTGACTAGCGGGAATGGGTCGCGATGTCAAAACCACAAACGGAAACGGCGCCCCCTTTTTCAGGGAGCGCCGTATTGCCTTGATCGGTTCGTTTCGCTGTCAGAGCGAGCCCAGGAAGGCCCCGGTCATCAGCGCGGCCGCGATGGCGACCAGAAACAATAGCCTGTCCCAGTTCAGGGACATGATCAGGCTCAAACCTCGATATGACTCTTGCAGGGTATGCATGTCACTTTTCCTTTGCTGCCGTTCGCGCCGGTTCTAGCCATTCAATGTGGCAAGACTTGCCACGCAATGTGGCAAGACTGGGGCGGGCAGCCATGAGAGGCTTAGCAGAACAGATCGTTGCCGAGCGCGAAGACCATCAGCGAAAGGATCGCCGCGATGCCGAGCGACATCAGGACCCGCAGCGCGCGTTCGTTGGGCGGACGGCCCGAGACGGCCTCGTAGATGTAGAATACGAGGTGCCCGCCATCGAGCGCAGGGATCGGAAAGAGGTTCAGCAGTCCGACCGCCGTGGAGAGCACGGCAATGAACCAGATGAAACTCTGCGCGCCCTGGCTGGCCATCGCGCCGGAGGTCTCGGCGATACCGATGGGTCCGGAGATGTTGCAGGTGCTGATCGCGCCGGTCACCATGTGCCAGAGCCCGGAAAGCGACGAGGAGATCACCGCGTAGGTCTGGCTCACCCCGCCCGACAGCGCCTCGATGGGGCCCGCGGGTTCGGTGGCAGGGACAAAGGCCATCGAACTGACCACGCCGATACGCCAGTGGGTCGCGAAACCGCCGTCGGCCACCGGTTCGTCGGTACGGCGCGGGGCCAGCGCGAACTGGTAGGTTTCACCACTCCGCCAGACGTCGATCTTGAGCACGCGGCCGTCAGAGGACTCGACCCGCGATTTCAGCTGGTCGAAGGCAAAGATCGGCTCGCCGTCAACGGCGGTAATCACGTCGCCGGGCTCCAGCCCGATATCCATCGCGGCACTGCGCGGCGCGACCGTCTCGATCAGCGGAGGATAGAGGTAGGGGCCCTTGACCGTCAGTTCGGATCCGTCCCGCTCGATGCGGTAGTCGAGCAGCGGCTCGGAGGGCAGCGCGGTGCGGAAGGTTTCCCAGTCGGCGCTGTTTCCAAAACCCGGGGGAACCACCCCACCCGCGCTCAGGATGACATCGCCTTCCTGCAACTCGTAGCCGGACTCCGGCATCGGTCGCAGTTCGCCAACGGTCAGTGGCTCGGTCGAGACGCCGCGCACCATGAAAACCACGGTGAAAACGGCAATCGACATGATGAAGTTGAACACCGGACCGGCCAGCACGGTTGCCGATCGCGCCCAGAGCGGTGCGCCGTGCATCGTCTTGCGCAGTTCCACGGGGTCACGCGCGGCGTCCTGCATTGCCGCCTCGTCCATGCCGGAGGCCGCGTTGGCATCCCCCATGAACTTGACGTAACCGCCGAAAGGCAGCGCGGCGACCTGCCAGCGCGTTCCCCGCCGGTCGACCCGCGACAGCAGTACCGGCCCAAAGCCAAGCGAGAAGACCTCGGCGTGGATGCCGGACCAGCGGCCGACAATGTAATGTCCGAACTCGTGCACGGCCACGATGACCGAGAGGGCAACGACAAATGCGATGAGCGTGTAAACGACGCCACCGAACTCCGGTATCAATCCCGTAATATCCAAAATCCCCTACCCTGCTCGTGCTGCCATCGCTTCGTCGGCATATGTTCTTGCCAGATGGTCGGTGTGAAGAACGTTATCAAGTGTCAATGAGGCGTCAATGAGACCCGGTTGAGACTCGAACCGGTCCAGCACCGCCTCGACAGTCTCCGCCATCTCCAGAAAACCGATGTGCCCCGCGATGAACGCGTCGAGGCTGCGCTCCTTCGCAGCGTTGAAAACGGTGCCCGAGAGGCCGCCGCGCGCCATGACCGACCGGGCGAGCCGCAGGGCCGGATACCGGTCCAGGTCGGGCGCACGGAAGGTAAATTGTCCGATACTCGCGAAATCCAGCCGCTCGACCGGCAGTTCCCGCCGCTCGGGCCAGTGCAGGGCAAAACCGATGGCATGACGCATGTCCGCCGGCCCTACATGCGCCATCAGCGCCCCGTCTCGGAAGCCGACCATCGCGTGGATCATCGATTCAGGGTGCACCAGCACCTCGATCTGACCGGGGTCGACGCCAAAGTACTCCCGCGTCTCGATGACCTCGAGCGCCTTGTTGAACATCGACGCGGAGTCGATGGTGATGCGCTGACCCATGTTCCAGTTCGGATGGCACGAAGCCTCGGCCAGCGTCGCGCCACGCAGCTTGTCCATCGGCCAGTCGCGGAACGCCCCGCCGCTGGCGGTGATGATGATGCGCTCGACCGCGCCGATGTCCTCGCCGATCAGGCCCTGGAAGATGGCGGAATGTTCACTGTCGACCGGCAGGACTCGCGCGCCATGTGCCTCGGCCGTCGCCATCACCAGCGCCCCGGCACAGACCAGCGTTTCCTTGTTGGCAAGGGCCAGCGTCGCGCCCTGCTCCAGCGCGCGCAGCCCGGGCTCCAGCCCGGCCGCGCCAACGATCGCCGACATCACCCAATCCGCCGGACGCGAAGCCGCTTCCAACAGGGCCGCCTGCCCCGCCTGTGCCTCGATCCCCGTACCGGCAAGCGCCTCGCGCAGTGGCTCCAGCATCTCGTCGAAGGCGGTCACAGCGACCGCGGCACCAAGGCGCTGTGCGTCCTCGGCCAGCTGCGCGACATTGCGTCCACCGCTCAGCGCGACGACTTCGTACTCGTCCGGGGCGCGCGCGATCAGGTCGATGGTGTTCTGACCGATGGACCCGGTGGCGCCGAAAATGGAAACCCGCCGCACGGCCCCTAGCCCCCCGACACCAGCGTGATGATCCCGGCGAGACAGGCTGCCGCGACAAGCGCGTCCAGCCGGTCGAGAACGCCGCCGTGGCCCGGGATCAGCGAGGAGGAATCCTTCAGCCCCACCCGGCGCTTCATGGCGCTCTCGGCGATGTCACCCATCTGTGCAGCGAAGCAGACGACGAAGGAGGCCACCGCGCCCTCAAGCCAGGTCAGCCCAAAGTGGGGCAGCACCACGGCGCCGAAGATGGCGCAGCCAATCCAGCCCGCGACAGTGCCGGACCAGGTCTTCTTGGGCGAGATCGCGGGCCAGAACTTGGGTCCGCCGAACGCCCGACCCGCAAAGTAGCCGGCGGAGTCCGAGACCACGACAAGCCCGACGATAGCAAGGATACCACCCGCGCCGTGCTGATTGTAATCGTAGGCGAGGTAAAGCACGGCACCGCAGAGCAGCGCACCGTAGGCCAGCCACAGCAGGCGCCCCCGGCCCAGCATCACCAGCCCCACGATCAACGGGGCGGCGACGCCCATCACGGCACCGTAGATACCACCCTCGAAGAGCCCCTGACCGGTGATGCCCGGCGGAAGGTCTTCGATCAGACGGTCATCGCCCAGCACGATCCCTGCAATGGCCAGCAGCGGGTAGGCCAGCGGCACCACGCCAAGCGCGACCCGCCGCGCGAAACTGATCTCGGGATCGCAGAGCCGGGCGAGTTCGTAGATCATCAGTCCGAAGACCGCAAAGACGAAGATGTCCCACGCCACCGGACCCGACCAGAGCGCAGCCAGCGTGATGGCCACCAGGACAACGGCAGAGAGGACCCGGGTGCCCAGGTCCCGCCAGCGCGCGCTCTGCTCGCTCATGCCTTGACGGCTCCGAACCGCCGGTCCCGCGCGCCGTAGGCGTGGCAGAGCCGCGCCAGCTCGCTGGCCGAGAAGTCCGGCCAGAGGGTGTCGATGAATTCGTATTCGGAATAGGCCGACTGCCACAGCAGGAAGTTCGAGATCCGCGCCTCGCCGCTGGTCCGGATCACGAGATCGGGATCCGGCAGCACGCAGGTATCGAGGTATCGCGGCAGGGTCTGCTCGTCGACATCGGCGGGGCGCAGCTTGCCTGCGGCAACATCCTCGGCCAGCCGCTTGGTCGCGCGGGCCACCTCGTCGCGTCCACCGTAGTTCAGCGCGATGGTCAGGTTCACCCCGTCATTCCCGGCGGTCTGCGCTTCGAGGTTGTCCATCAGGTCGATCAGCTTGTCATCGAGCCGGACTCGGTCGCCGATGAAGCGCACCCGCACCCCGCGCGCGTCGAGAGCCCGGGTTTCCTTGGCAATGTAGCGGCGGAACAGGCTCATCAGCCCGGCCACCTCGACCTGCGTCCGTTTCCAGTTCTCGGTCGAGAAGGCGAAGATCGTCAGGTACTTGATGCCGAGCTCTGGACAGGCTTCCACCACCTCGCGGACACGACGCGCGCCCGCATGATGGCCGAACAGTCGGGGGCGGCCCCGCGCCTGTGCCCAGCGACCGTTGCCATCCATGATGATGGCCACGTGACGCGGACCGTTACCTTCCAGGATGACAGGATCCTTTGGCATCGCCTCTGGCTCAGACCTGCATGATTTCGGCTTGCTTGTTCTCCAGCGCATCGTCGACTGCCTTGATCATGGCGTCGGTGAGATCCTGCACCTCGCTCTCCCAGAACTTCTGGTCGTCTTCCGACATGCCGTCGGCCTTCGCCTTCTTGATCTGGTCCATTCCATCGCGCCGCACGTTGCGGATCGAGACCCGCGCGTGTTCGGCATACTGGCCGGCGACCTTGGTCAGCTCGCGGCGGCGCTCTTCGTTCAGTTCGGGGATCGGGAGCATGATGATGGTCCCGTTGAGCTGCGGGTTGATCCCAAGACCGGACTCGCGGATCGCTTTCTCGACTTTCCCGACAAGGCCCTTGTCCCAGACGTTGATCGTCACCATGCGCGGTTCGGGAACGTTGACCGTACCCACCTGGTTGATCGGCGTCATCGAGCCGTAGGCGTCGACCTGCACCGGTTCCAGCATGGAGGCCGACGCACGCCCGGTACGCAGAGAGGCGAATTCGGTGCGCAGATTCGCCATCGCCCCATCCATCCGCCGCTTGAGGTCGTCGGTATCGAGTTCGAATTCGTCTGCCATGGTCCTCTTGCCCGCCTTGGAGTTTATCGTTCGGACTGCGTTCTATGACACGCGCAGGCGGATGTATAGCCGTTTACATTTTGTGCACATGCCCGGAACCGCAGCCTTGACTCCCGGACAACCGGGTGAAAGCGTCCGCCGCGCAGATCGTCCCCTGAAAGGCAGACATTTTGCCCAAGCTCAATCCTACATTCGCGGTCATCGGCCTCGGCTCCTTCGGGTCCACGGTGGCGCTTGAACTTGCCCGGTTCGGAAATCACGTCATGGGCGTGGACTCCGAGGAAAAGCAGGTCGCCCGGCTGGCGGACCAGCTGACCGAAACCGCGATCCTCGACACCACCGACGAGATCGCACTGCGCGAGGTCGGCATCGACCGCTATGATATCGCCCTTGTCGCCATCGGCGACGACCTTCAGTCCAGCATCCTGACCACGATGAACCTGCGCCTCATCGGCGTCAGCGAGATCTGGGTGAAGGCGACCAACAAGACGCACCACCGCATCCTGTCCAAGATCGGGGCCGACCGCGTCATCCTGCCCGAGCAGGAGATGGGCCGGCACATCGCGCAGATGCTGAACAACCCGATGGTGCAGGACTACGTGAGCCTCGGGAACGGCTTCAGCGTGGTCAGCATCCTCCTGCCCGAGCGGCTTGCCGGGCGCACCATCGGCTCGCTGCGCCTGAACGACCAGCCGGACCTGCAACTGTTGGGGCTGATGCGCGGCACCGAGTTCAGCAACTGCCGCGACCTCAAGGCCGAACTGCGCCAGGATGACAAGCTGTTGTTGCTGGGCAAGCGGGCCGACCTGCGCGCCTTCAGCGACGCGCTTTAACCCCATGAAACCGCTGCTCCGTCGCGCCCTCAAACGGCTGGCGCGCGTCCCGCCGCCGCTGATCCTGGCCCTGCTCTATGCCGGTCTGATCCTTCTCGGCGCGCTCGCCTTCAAGATGCCCGCCGCGGCCATCACCGAGATCTCGTGGTCCGACGCGCTGTTCACGGCAACCTCGGCGGTCACCGTGACCGGGCTCTCGGTCTTCGATCCCGGCGCGCATCTCACCTTTTTCGGCCAGTTCGTGCTGATGGTGCTGATCCAGCTCGGCGGTCTGGGGCTGATGACCTTCGCCGTGCTGATCCTTGCCGCGCTTGGTCTGCCCATCGGGATCACCGGCCATCACTACCTGCGCGAGGACCTCAATCAGGAGTCCTTGCGCGACATCATGAAACTCGTCCGGCGCATCTTCAAGGTCGTGCTGATCTTCGAACTGGCTGGAACGGTGATGCTGAGCGTCAGCTTCATCCCCGTGCTCGGCCTCGGCCTAGGCCTGTGGACGGCGCTGTTCCACTCCATCTCCGCCTTCAACAACGCGGGTTTCTCGACCTTTGCCAGCGGGCTTGTGCCCTTTGCCACGGATCCGGTGGTGAACATCGTCATCCCGATCCTCTTCATCGTTGGTGGCATCGGCTACGTGGTGCTGGACGACATCGCCCGCCGCAAGCGCTGGCGCGCCTTTACGCTCCACACCAAGATCATGCTGGTCGGCACCGCGCTGCTGATCGTCTGGGGCTGCCTGTGCTTCGCCGTTCTCGAGTGGAACAACCCCAAGACGCTGGGCCAGTTTCACACCGGGCAGGCCAAGGCCATGGTCGCATGGTTCCAGGGGGTCACCCCGCGCACCGCCGGGTTCAACACCGTCGACATGGCCGGGCTGCACGACGATACCGCGCTGATGATGATCTCGCTGATGCTGATCGGCGGCGGCCCGACCTCGACGGCAGGCGGGATAAAGGTGACGACCTTCGTGGTCATGTGCCTTGCCACCATCGCCTTCTTCAAACGCCGCAAGCAGCTTCACGCCTTTGGCCGAAGCATCCCGCTGGAGGAAGTGCTGAAGGTCATGGCCCTGACCGCCATCAGTGCGATCATCGTCTTCGTGGGCATCTTCCTGCTCTGTGCGAGCCAGGACGGCCATTTCCTCGACGTGGCCTTCGAGGTGGTTAGCGCCTTCGGCACCACCGGCCTTTCGCGCGGGCTGACCGGGGAACTCGACGATTTCGGCCGTGCGGTGCTCGAGGTGATCATGTTCATGGGCCGCGTCGGCCCGCTCACCCTCGGCTACTTCCTTGCGACCCAGACCGCGCCTCGTGTGCGCTACCCCGAGGGGCGCATCCACCTCGGGTAGCAGAATCGAAACGCCCCGGCCTTTTGGCCGGGGCGCCTGCGATGTAACTCTGTCAGCCCTGAACCGTCGTATAGGTCCCCTCGCCCGCGAGGATCCCGCGGAAGCCGCCGGGTTCGTCCAGCGAGAAGACGATGATCGGCAACATGTTGTCCCGCGCCAACGCGATGGCCGAGGCGTCCATGACGCCAAGCCGCTTGGCCAGCACGTCGTCGTAACTCACCGTGTCGTAACGCTTGGCGTCGTCGAACTTGACCGGGTCCTTGTCATAGACGCCATCGACCTTGGTGCCCTTGAAGATCGCCTCGCAGGCCATCTCGTTGGCCCGCAGGGTCGCGGCGGTATCCGTGGTGAAATAGGGGTTCCCGGTCCCGGCGGCGAAGATGCAGACCCGCTTCTTCTCGAGGTGGCGCACGGCGCGGCGGCGGATGTAGGGCTCGGCCACTTCGTCCATGCGGATGGCGCTGATCACCCGGGTAAAGACGCCCAGACCTTCAAGGGCCGACTGCATCGCGAGCGCGTTCATCACCGTCGCGAGCATCCCCATGTAGTCTGCGGTGGTCCGCTCCATCCCCTGTGCCGACCCGGCGAGCCCGCGGAAGATGTTGCCGCCGCCGATGACCATGCAGATCTCGACCCCCATCTCCGAGACGGACTTCACCTCGTTGGCGATGCGCTGGACGGTGGGAGGATGCAGGCCGAATCCCTGGTCGCCCATCAGGGCCTCGCCCGAGATTTTCAGCAGGACCCTTTTGTACTTGGTGCCTGTGGGTTGCGGTTTCGGTTCGGGGGAAGAGGTCATGTTGCACTCCGCTGGGCCACAGGTTTAGGTTCGCGGCAAAATGACGGAAATCCGCGCCGGGTTCAATGTGCCGGGGGCACATTCCATCCCGGCCATCGGTGCAAGAGGACGAAGCGGCGGAATGCAGATCGCAGGCTATGAAGGGTTGGGCGACATTCCGCCGGATCGGCCGGTGCTGATTGCCGGCCCGACGGCCTCGGGCAAGTCCGAATTGGCGCTGCGGATTGCCGAGAGCCAGGGCGGTGTCGTGGTCAACGCGGACGCCAGCCAGATCTACGACTGTTTCCGTATCGTGACCGCCCGCCCCTCGCCCGAAGAAGAAGCTCGTGCGCCCCACGCGCTCTATGGCCACGTTGCATGGGACGCGCCCTATTCCGCGGGCCACTGGCTGCGCGAGGTCATGCCCCTGCTGAATGGCCCCGAGCGGCCGATCATCACCGGAGGCACCGGGCTCTACTTCACAACCCTGACACAGGGTATGGCGGAGATCCCCGAAACGCCCGCCGATATCCGGGCCGAAGGCGACGCGCTGCCGCTCGACGTGCTGCTCGCGGACATCGACCCGGTCACCGCCGCCGGTCTCGACCAGTTGAACCGCGCGCGGGTGCAGCGCGCATGGGAGGTCGAGCGCGCCACCGGCCGGGCGCTGCACCTCTGGCAGGCCGAGACGCCGCCCCCGCCGCTCGCACCCGACAAAGTCGTTCCGCTTGTCTTCGACGTCGACAAGGACTGGCTGAACGAGCGGATCGCGCGACGGTTCGACCGGATGCTGACGCTCGGCGCCCTGGACGAGGTTCGCGCCATGCTACCGGTCTACGATCCCTCCCGACCGGCCTTTCGCGCCATAGGTGTGCCGGAACTGGCGCAGCATCTGCTGGGCGAACTGACGCTTGACGAGGCCCGGGAACGGGCCACCATCTCGACCCGCCAATACGCCAAGCGTCAGCGAACCTGGTTCCGCTCTAAAATGCGGCACTGGCGGCGGATTTCCGCAGACTGACCGCGCACGGGAATTGCGATTTCCCGACATTTCTGGCAATCGGCAAGTCGAAATGGCGCAAAATATCTCAAAGACCGAACAAATTGTTGCGAAACCGGCCACAGTCGCCGGTCCCCGCCTGCTGACACTCGCACAGCTCGCGGCCGGGGGCACGTGGCAGCTCGATCTGGCCCATGACCGGCCCGAGGCGCTGCTGATCTGGATCACCCGCGGCCAGGGTCTTGCCCTGCTCGACGGGCGCCGTCGCGGGGTCGGCACGCACAACGCGCTCTTCGTGCCGGCCGGGCAGCTCATGTCGCTCGACCTCGGGCGTCAGGGCTACGGACAGGCGTTGGTTCTGCCGCGAGATACCGGGCTGCCGGTGCCCACCGCGCCCATGCACATCCGGACCCGCGACGTGATGGCCCAGTCCGAGCTGACCACCCTCTTCGAGGCGCTGAACCGCGAACAGCTCGGCGGACGCGCGCACCGAAGCGAGGCAATGGAAGCCTACGCCACGCTCGCCCTCATCTGGCTTCAGCGGCAATTGGCCGAACACGCCAGCGACGGGCGCGACACCGCCTCGGCCCGGCTGATGCGCAGTTACTGCCAGCGGGTCGCCGCTGCGCACAGCTCGGGCGAGACGATGGCCGAATATGCCGCTGCACTGGGCGTCACCCCGACCCATCTGAGCCGGGTCTGCCGGACCGAGACGGGCCGCACCGCCGCTGCCCTGCTGGTCGAGCGAAACCTGCATGCCGCGCGCCAGTTGTTGTCCACCAGCGACATTCCCATCCGCGAGATCGCCCAGCGTCTCGGGTTCGGCAGCGCGGCCTATTTTACCAAGTTCATCCAGCAACATACCGGCAAGCCCCCCAGCGCCCTGCGCCAGGCCAGCCTGCGCCCCGCCTGACACCGCGAAAAACGGCTGTTCCGGAAACGACGATTCCTGCCACACACATTGACGCGCGCAAAGCTTTGCGACCCCGCGTGTCGTTTTTTTGACCTGAAATGACGAAAGCAGCCGTTGACCCAAGAGGAAATCTGGGGCGGAATGCGACCATGGGGTGCGAGGTCTTCTATGGAAGAGTGCAATGGCCGACTCTGGACGGAAAGTTCCGGGGCGGCGGGTTGGGCTCCGCATAACCCAATGCAAACAGGAAGGTAAAAGGACGTCCGATGAAACCGGCACAATCGAACCAAACGACCCACCCGGCTGCCGAGATGCACGCCCGCGAGTTCATCGCGGGGCAGATCGACCGGCGTGAGTTCCTCACCCGTGCTACGGCGCTCGGGGCCACCTCCGCCGTCGCTTATGGCCTGATTGGCATGCCCTCCCCGGCACGCGCCCAGGATGCGACCCCGGCCCAGGGCGGCACCCTCCGCTGCCAGATGCAGGTCAAGGCGCTCAAGGACACGCGCACCGCTGACTGGTCCGAAATCGCCAACGTGACCCGCGGCACCTGCGAATACCTCGTCGAATACAACAATGACGGGACCATCCGCGGCATGCTGCTGGAAAGCTGGGAAGCAAACGAAGACGCCACCGAGTATACCCTCAAGGTCCGCTCGGGCGTGAAATGGCAGAACGGCGACGACTTCTCTGCCGAAGACGTGGCGCGCAACATCGAGCGCTGGTGCGAGAAGGGCGTCGAGGGCAACTCGATGGCCGCCCGTGTGGCCTCGCTGGTCGACGCCGACACCGGCAAGGCCCGCGACGGCGCGATCACCGTACCTGATGCCAACACCGTGGTGCTCAAGACCTCGGTTCCCGACATCTCGATCATCCCGGGTTTTGCCGACTACCCCGCCGCCATCGTGCACTCCAGCTATGACCCGGCCAATCCGAACGAGCTGGTCGGCACCGGTCCCTACAAGCTGACCAAGATGGAAGTCGGCGTCGGCGCGACCCTCGAGCGGGCAACGGACTTCACCTGGTGGGGCACCGATGTCTACGGCGGGCCCTACCTCGACACCATCGAGTACATTGACTACGGCACCGACCCGTCCTCGTGGCTGGCGGCGATCGAGTCCGAAGAAGTCGACATGCTCTACGAGTCCGTCGGCGAGTTCATCGACATCATGAACGACATTGGCCTCAAGCAGTCCGAGGTTGTGACCGCGGCAACGCTCGTCATCCGCCCGAACCAGCTGGCCGAGATCGACGGCAAGAAGCCTTATGCCGACAAGCGCGTGCGCCAGGCCATCTCGATGGCCGTCGACAACGCCGTCTGCCTCGAACTGGGCTACGGCAACCGCGGTGAAGTGGCCGAGAACCACCACGTCGCGCCGGTGCACCCGGACTACGCTCCGCTGCCGCCGCTCAAGGTCGATCCCGAAGGCGCCAAGGCGCTGATGGAAGAGGCCGGCATGATGGACTTCGAGCACGAGATCATCTCGATCGACGACGACTACCGCAAGAACACCACCGACGCCGTCGCCGCGCAACTGCGTGACGCCGGGTTCAAGGTGAAGCGGACCGTTCTGCCGGGCTCGACCTTCTGGAACGACTGGACCAAGTACCCGTTCAGCTCGACCAATTGGAACCACCGCCCGCTTGGTGTGCAGATCTGGGCGCTGGCCTATCGTTCGGGCGAGGCCTGGAACGAATTCGGCTGGTCCAACCCCGACTTCGACGCCATCCTGGAAGAAGCCCTGGCCATCAACGACGCCGAGAAGCGCCGCGAGATCGTCGCCAAGGGCGAGAAGCTGATCCAGGAGGAAGGCGTGACCATCCAGCCCTACTGGCGTTCGATCTATCGCCACTACCGCGAGGGCCTGGTCAACGTCGACCAGCACATCACCTACGAACATCACCACTACAAGTGGGGCGTGTCGGCCTGACCGGTGACATGCGCGGGGCCGTTCCAACCGGAGCGGCCCTTTGCAGATCCAACCATCAACGGGGCGCCCCGAACCGGGGCGCGCCACCCAACCAACGATAATCCAGACGGTCCGGCGACAACGGGCCCGAGCCATAACCTGACCAACAGGGAAGCTAAATGGGACTATTCATCCTCCGCAGGACGGGAGTGATGATCGTCACGGCTATCTGCCTGACCTTCGTCGTCTTCTTCCTGACCAATCTCTATCCGAACCTCGAAAAGCTGGCCAAGACCCAAGGCAACTTCCGGATGTCGGATGAGGCGGTGGAAAGCTGGCTGAACAAGGAAGGCTACCTGCAGCCGCTTCCCATCAAGTACGGTCAATGGCTCGGAGTCCTGCCCGGCTGGACCCATGAGACCGACGCGGGTGTCACCGGCCGATGCATCGCGGGCACCAAGCCTGCCGAGGTCGCGGCAGAGGCGCCCCGGTTCTGCGGGCTGCTGCAGGGCGACTGGGGCATGTCGACCGTGTTCCGCGAGCCTGTCTCGGACATCATCGCGACGCGCCTCGCCCTGACCGGCAAGCTGATGTTCTGGGTCATGGTCCTGATGGTTCCGATGGCGTTGCTGATCGGGGTTCTGGCGGGGATGCGCGAGGGTTCGGCGACAGATCGGACGCTCTCGACCTTCTCGATCCTCACCACGGCGACGCCGGAGTACGTATCGGGGGTCATCTTCATCGCCGTCTTCACCTCGTCCACGGTGGGGCTGAAATGGTTCAAGGGGACAGCGACCAGCGCCATGGAGGACGCGAACTTCGACAACTTCTTCCTGCCGGTATTGACCATCGCGCTCTATGGCATGGGCTACATCGCGCGAATGACGCGGGCCTCGATGACCGAGGTCATGACCGCGCAGTACATCCGCACCGCGCGGCTGAAGGGTGTGAAGTTCTCGAACATCGTGATCAAACACGCCCTGCGCAACGCGCTCATCGCGCCCTTCACCGTGATCCTGCTGCAGGTGCCCTGGCTCCTGAACGGTGTCGTCATCGTCGAGACCCTGTTCAACTACAAGGGCTTCGGCTGGACGCTGGTGCAGGCCGCCGGAAACAACGACATCGAGCTGCTGCTGGCGGTCTCGGTGGTCTCGGTCGTGGTCGTTCTGCTGACGCAGCTGATATCGGATATCGGCTATGTCTTCCTGAACCCGCGCATCCGCATTTCCTGAGCCCGAGGAGACACACATGGAACCTCTCGGCTTCGGCGATATCGTGATCCGCATCCTGGCGCAGTTCCTGCCGGTCTGGATCTCCCTCGTGGTGCTCTTCGTGCTGTCCTTTGCCTACAAACGGCGGCTCGGGCTCTACGGCAAGCTGTTCGACAGCCCCATCGGCATGGTGGGCTTTGCCCTTGTCATGTTCTGGGTCTTTACCGGGATCTATGCCGGCTTCGACATGATCGCGACCCACGACCCGCTGGCGCAGCTTTCAGGAATGAAGAACAAACTGCCTGGCACCCCCCTCAGTGACGCTCCGGACGGCGTCCTGCCCTGGTACCTGCTGGGCGGCGACAACCTTGCGCGCGACGTGTTCAGCCGCATGGTGCATGGCGCGACCATCGTGATCGCCATCGCGCCGCTGGCGACGCTTTTCGCCTTCATGGTCGGCATCACGCTGGGCCTGCCGGCGGGGTACTACGGTGGGCGGCTGGACACTTTCCTCAGCTTCCTTGCCAACCTGATCCTCGCCTTCCCGGTGATCCTGCTGTTCTACCTGCTGGTCACGCCCGAGATCGTGCTGACCGGCCTGCCCCAGTTCATGGCAGCAGTGCTGTTCTTCTTTCCGCTGATCTTCTTCGCGGTCCTGATTCACTCGCGATATCGCACCCAGCCCAAGAAGGACTGGACCTGGCTTACCATCGTGCTGGTGCCTCTGTTCCTGTTCTACGCGGCGGCGATCAACATGCGCGGATCCAAGATCGGTTTCTGGCCGCTCGACTTCTTCGACATCCCGCCTGGCATCCTGGTGGTCTTCGTCGCGGTGGTCTTCGTAAACTCGCCCACCGTGTTCCGGATCGTGCGTGGCCTGACCATGGACATCAAGACGCGCGACTACGTGGCGGCGGCGCAGACCCGGGGTGAAACACCCTGGTACATCATGCTGTGGGAGATCCTGCCCAACGCCCGGGGGCCGCTGATCGTCGATTTCTGCCTGCGCATCGGCTATACCACCATCCTGCTCGGGACCCTGGGCTTCTTCGGCCTTGGCCTGCCGCCCGAAAGCCCGGACTGGGGGTCGACCATCAACGAAGGGCGCAAGCTGCTCTCGATCTACCTGCACCCCGCCCTGCCCCCGGCCCTGGCCCTGCTGAGCCTCGTGCTCGGGCTGAACCTGCTGGCGGACGGGCTCCGGGAAGAGAGCCTGAGGGACTGAGACGCGGAGAGGTCCGGGGGCGCTGCCCCCGGGCCCCCGGAGTACTTTCAAAGAAAAGATGCAGGGGACCCGCCCTGCGACCGACGGGGAACGCCATGACGAACGAAGCCTACGACGGACCGATCCTTGAAATCGACAAGCTGTCGATCTCCTTCTTCACGCGGCTACGGGAAATCCCGGCAGTGATGGACTTCTCGGTGCAGGTGCGCCCGGGAGAGGCGGTGGGCCTCGTGGGCGAATCCGGCTGCGGCAAGTCCACTGTGGCGCTGGGGGTGATGCAGGACCTTGGCAAGAACGGCCGCATCGTCGGCGGGTCGATCAAGTTCAAGGGCCGCGACCTTGGCAAGATGAGCGACGCGGAATTGCGCCAGATCCGCGGCAGCGAGATCGCGATGATCTACCAGGAGCCGATGGCGAGCCTCAACCCCGCAATGAAAATCGGCAAGCAGCTGATGGAAGTGCCGATGATCCACCGCGGCGCGAGCGAGAAGGAAGCCTATGCCCGCGCGCTGCAGGTTGTGACCGACGTCAAACTGCCGGACCCGAAGCGCATCCTGAACTCCTATCCCCACCAACTTTCGGGCGGGCAGCAACAGCGCATCGTCATCGCCATGGCGCTGATGTCGGAACCGGCGCTGCTGATCCTCGACGAGCCGACCACCGCACTGGACGTGACGGTGGAAGCGGCCATCGTCGAACTGGTCAAGGACCTCGGGCGCAAGTACGGCACCTCGATGCTGTTCATCAGCCACAACCTCGGGCTGGTGCTGGAGACCTGCGACCGCATCTGCGTGATGTATTCGGGCGAGGCGGTGGAGCATGGCTCGATCAAGGATGTCTTCGACACCATGCAGCACCCCTATACCCAGGCGCTGTTCCGCTCGATCCCCCTGCCCGGCGCCGACAAGACGGCGCGCCCGCTGGTGGCCATCCCCGGCAACTTCCCCCTGCCGCACGAGCGCCCCAAGGGCTGCAATTTCGGCCCGCGCTGCGATTACTTCGAAGAAGGGCGCTGCAACGCCGGGGACATCCCGATGGAGGATGTCGGCAGTGGCGACCGCCACTTCAGCCGCTGCCTGAGGTTCCGCGAGATCGACTGGCACGCGCCGGTTCAGGCCGTCGAGACCAAGGGCAAGGCCGAGATCGGCAAGGTGGTCCTCAAGATGGACAAGCTGAAGAAGTACTACGAGGTCGCCGCCAACGCGCTCTTCGGTGGCGGCGAGGCCAAGGTGGTCAAGGCCAACGAGACCCTGAGCTTCGAAGCGCGCGAGTCCGAGACGCTGGCCATCGTCGGGGAATCCGGCTGTGGCAAGTCCACCTTCGCCAAGGTGCTTATGGGGCTGGAGACGGCGACCGACGGGCAGATCCTGCTCGACAACCGCAACATCGAGCAGGTCCCGATCGAGCAGCGCGACGCGCGCACCGTGGCGGACGTGCAGATGGTGTTCCAGAACCCCTTCGACACGTTGAACCCCTCGATGACCGTGGGCCGGCAGATCATCCGGGCGCTCGAGGTCTTCGGCTACGGCGAGACCGACGCCGACCGGCGCCAGCGCATGCTGGAGTTGCTGGACCTCGTGAAACTGCCGCGCGCCTTTGCCGACCGGATGCCGCGCCAGCTCTCGGGCGGGCAGAAGCAGCGGGTCGGTATCGCCCGCGCCTTCTCGGGCGGCGCGCGCATCGTGGTGGCGGACGAGCCGGTCTCGGCGCTGGATGTGAGCGTGCAGGCGGCGGTGACCGACCTGCTGATGGAGATCCAGCGCAACGAGAAGACCACGCTGCTGTTCATCAGCCACGACCTCTCGATCGTGCGTTACCTCTCGGACCGGGTGATGGTTATGTACCTCGGACACGTGGTCGAACTCGGCACCACCGACCAGGTCTTTGCGCCGCCCTACCACCCCTATACCGAAGCGCTGCTGTCGGCGGTGCCGATCGCCGACACCAGCGTCGAGAAGAAGCACATCGTGCTAGAGGGCGACATTCCTTCGGCGATGAACCCGCCGCCGGGCTGTCCGTTCCAGACCCGCTGCCGCTGGAAGAGCCAGGTGCCGGGTGGTCTGTGCGAGAAGGAGGTGCCGCCGATCCGCGATTTCGGCGGCCACCAGATCAAGTGTCACCTGTCGGACGAGAAATTCGCCGAGATGGAACCTGTCATCAAGATCGCGGCAGAGTAGTCCCGACAACGAAAAACGGGCCGGTGAACCGGCCCGTTTCCCGCGATTGCGGCAAAATTACTTGCTGGCGGTGCCCGTCGGGATGTCGGGCAGCTTTTCGACCACGGCGTCGGCATAGCCCTGGATCATCGCCTGGTAGAAGTCGCTGTCGGACGGTGCCACAGCGCTGTAGCCTTCCGGCACGGTGCCATCGACGGTGGTGGCGCGCACCTTGATCGGGATGGCGTTGGTCGCGCCCTTGGCGTCGGGGGCCGAGATGTTCATAACGCCGTCGATGGAGTTGAACTCCTTGTTCTCCGGCAGAACGGTCTCGCCGTCGAGGTTGACGCTCTGGATGGTCACGTCGATGGTGTAGCCGGTCGGATCGTCGCTCATCTGGATGCGTTCCGCGATGGCGGTCATCAGGTCTTCGGAGATCGTCGGGTAGAAGTCCTTGGCATTGCTGTCTTCCAGGCCCGAGTAATCGGTGGTCACGCTGACCTCGTGGATCGGTGCCTGCGATGCGGCAAAGACCGGTGCGGCCAGGGCTGCGGTTGCAAAGATGGCGGCGGTTGTCTGAAGCAGAACCTTTTTCATAACTCGTCTCCTTTACGAGACCCGGCGCCTTATGGATCCTTGTGGATGCAGAGCAGCGGGCCGTGTCGATGTTGTGACCCATCAACCCCCGATAGACGAAAACGGTTCCCGAAAAAGTGCGGCCCCACGTGCCGATAGCCCCGAAAGGGTCGCGGCAGCTTGGTCCCGGTGTCAGCTCCCCCAGATGCTCCGGACGTAGTTGCGGGTTTCCTGGTAAGGCGGAACACCGCCGTGTTTCTTAACCGCGTCCGGCCCCGCGTTATAGGCGGCAAGTGCCAGCCGCCAGGAGCCAAAGGCCGCGAACTGCTGTGCCAGGTAGCGCGCGCCGCCTTCGAGGTTCTCGACCGGGTCCAGCGGATTCACGCCGAGCAGCAGGGCGGTCTCGGGCATCAACTGGGCCAGTCCCAGCGCGCCCTTGTGCGACTTGGCCTGCGGGTTCCAGCCAGATTCCTGCTGCACCAGACGGGCAAAGAGATCTTCGGGCACGTTGTGGCGCCGCGCGGCCGAGCGCGCCAGTTCAAGGTACTCGCCCTTGTAGCGGCCGCGATAGCTGGCCGAGGCGGAGTCGCTGCCGTAGAGCGATGGCGGTTTCAGCCGTTCCGAATAGGAGTATTGCTGCGATGCGCGCTTATCCAGCACGTCGAGCTGGGACTTGAAGAGTTTGCGCTGGCTCTTGGTTCCGAGCATGTCCGCACGCACGGGAGCGGCCGCGATACCGATCGCAGCGACCGCAAATATTCCCAAGGCAAGCTTGCGCATCCCTCTTCCGCCCCCCGGCTGTTTTTCCAGCGGGGACTATACAGAACCGGAACGAAAATACCAGAACCCCGGGCCATCCCGGTTTTAACCATGCCTCAACCGTTTTAAGGTCTGTTCGAGTTTCAACCCAAGTCCGAGACGTGTAACCTCGCATGAACCCGGATCGGGGGATTCGGATTCAATCAACCAAGAGACAAAACAGGACGCAGCATGGCCGGCTCGGTAAACAAAGTTATTCTGGTGGGAAACCTTGGTCGCGACCCCGAGGTGCGCAGTTTCCAGAACGGGGGCAAGGTCTGCAACCTGCGGATCGCTACCTCCGAGAACTGGAAGGACCGCAATACCGGCGAGCGGCGCGAACGGACCGAATGGCACTCGGTCGCGATCTTTTCGGAACCTCTCGCGCGGATCGCCGAGCAGTATCTCAAGAAGGGCTCGAAGGTTTACATCGAGGGCCAGCTCGAAACCCGCAAGTGGCAGGACCAGTCCGGCCAGGACCGCTACACCACCGAGATCGTTCTGCGCCCCTACCGCGGTGAACTGACCCTGCTTGACGGCCGCGGCGAAGGCGGCGGTGGCGGCAACTACGGCGGCGGCAGCGGTGGTGGGTACGGTGGCGGCTACGACAGCGGCCCGCAGGACGACCGCTACGGCGGTGGGAATGGCGGCGGCGGCGGTGGCTCGTCGCGCGACATGGACGACGAGATCCCGTTCTAAGACCCGCCTTCTGGCGCAGCGCCTCGCCCCGGGCTTGACCCGGGACGGGGCAACGTCCATCTCGAGGACAGTTCCCGCCCTACCCGCAACCCTTCGTTGCGCAAGACCGCGATGGGAGCAATGGCACCGGCCCAACTCACCGGACCGAGCAAGAGATTCATGCAAGAGACAGGGGTTGCGTCATGTCCTGGTCCATTTCCGTCGGTCGGCTCTTCGGTTCTGAACTCCGCATTCACCTGACCTTCTTCCTCCTGCTCGCCTGGGTCGCCGCATCGGCCTACAGCGCCGGCGGGACGGCAGCCGCGCTGCAGAACCTCCTCTTCGTCGTCGCGCTCTTCGCCTGCATCGTCGCGCACGAATTCGGCCATGCCCTTGCCGCGCGGCGCTATGGCATCAAGACGCCCGATATCACCCTTCTCCCCATCGGCGGGCTCGCAAGGCTCGAACGGATGCCGGAAAACCCTGCGCACGAGATCATCGTGGCACTCGCCGGACCGGCGGTGAACGTGGTTATCTGGGGCGTACTGACTCTCGCGCTCGGGGCCGAGACCGACGTGACCGACCTCGCAGACGGCCAGTTCGACGCCGCCTCCTTCCTCGGACAACTCGCGACCATCAACATGGTGCTGGCGCTGTTCAACCTGATCCCCGCCTTCCCGATGGACGGCGGCCGCGTGTTCCGCGCGCTGCTGAGCCTGTTCCTCGACCGGGTAAAGGCCACCCGCATCGCGAGTATGACCGGCCAGGGCATCGCCCTTGTCTTCGGCTATCTCGGCATCACAACGGGCAACCCCCTCCTGCTGGTCGTCGCCGTGTTCATCTTCCTCGCCGCCGCCGGAGAGAGCAACGATGTCGCCACCCGCGCCTCGACCAGCACCCTCGTCGCGCGCGATGCAATGATCACCCAGTTCGAGCACCTCGGCCCGACGGACACCATCGACGCCGCGGCCCATACCCTGATCCGTACCACCCAGCACGAGTTCCCGGTGATTACCGAGGACGGCACGCTCGAGGGGTTCGTGACGCGCAATGCCATCTTCAAGGCAATGGTCTCGGACCATATTGCCGCACACCCGGTCACCGAGATCGTAGAGCGCGACATCCCGCGCGTCGTGCTGACGGCGCCCCTGCAAGGCGTCATGGACGCGCTGGGCAAGGGAGCGCCTGCAGTGGCCGTGGTCGACAAGTCGGGCGGGCTGATCGGCTATGTCACGCGCGAAAATCTCGCCGAACTGGTGGTGCTGCAGCGGGCCTGAGGCCTCAGCACATCGCCAGAGCGTCTTCCAGCACGGCGCGGACAGTATCGCGCGGCACGTCAGAGGTGACGAAGGCCTCGCCGATGCCCCGGGCGAGGATGAAGCGAAGCTGGCCATCAACCACCTTCTTGTCCTGCGCCATCAGATCCAGAAGGGCGTCAGGCCCCGGCAGGTCGCCGGGAATGTCGGCCAGATCGCATTTCATGCCCATCGCCTTGAGGTGCGCGCGCACCCGGCTTGGCGCTTCCTGGGCACAGAGCCCGAGGCGCGCCGAGAGTTCGAACGCCAGCGCGCAACCGATGGCAACGCCTTCGCCGTGCAGCAGCCGGTCGGAGTAGCCCGTCGCGGATTCGAGCGCGTGACAGAAGGTATGGCCCAGGTTCAGCAGCGCGCGGTCGCCCTGTTCGGTCTCGTCCCGCGCCACGATGTCGGCCTTCATCTGAACCGAGCGTGTCACCGCCTCGACCCGTGCCGCCATGTCGCCGCTGGCGAGCGCTGATCCCTGACGTTCCAGCCACTCGAAGAAGTCGGCATCACCCAGCAACCCGTACTTGACGACCTCGCCGTAGCCCGCAAGGAAATCGCGCGCCGTGAGGGTGCCCAACACCTCGGTATCCGCCAGCACCAGCGACGGCTGGTGAAAGGCCCCGACGAGGTTCTTGCCCTGAGGCGCGTTGATCCCGGTCTTGCCACCGACCGAACTGTCGACCTGCGCCAGCAGCGACGTCGGGATCTGCACGAACCGCACCCCGCGCCGCAGGATCGAGGCAGCAAAACCAGCCAGATCGCCGATGACCCCGCCGCCAAGCGCGATGACGATATCGCGGCGTTCGACCTTCTGCTCCAGCAGCCATTCGGTGGCGCGGATCAGCTGCGGCCAGCTCTTGGTGGCCTCGCCCGGCGGCAGCGCCAGAGCCTCGGCCTGAATGCCATGCGTCGCCAGTCCCTCGCGCAGCGCGTCGAGGTGAAGGGCGGCAACGGTCTCGTCGGTCAGGACAGTGACGCGCGGCCGCGCCAGCAGCGGTGCGATGCGCGCACCGGCCTCGGCCAATAGCCCCGGGCCGATCACCACCTCGTAGCTGCGCGCCCCCAGCGCGACGGGAACGACCTGCTGCATTACACCTGCTCCAGAACGTCCGGACGGGTCGCCAGCGCGACCAGAACCCGGTCAACCATTTGCTCGATCGAGACATCCCCTTCGGAGAGGACCTCGAGATCGGCCTCGGCATAGAGCGGGACGCGGTTTTCGTAAAGCGAGAGCAGGGTCGCTTTGGGGTTGGCGGTTCGCAGCAGCGGGCGCGAGTCGCGGTGCCGCACCCGGTTCCACAGCACCTCGGGCGCCGCGTTGAGCCACACCGAGACCCCCTGTTCCGAGATCATCCGGCGGTTGGATTCGGCCAGAAAGGCCCCGCCGCCGGTCGACAGAATGCAGCAGGAACTGCGCAGCAGGCGCGCGATCACCTGGCTTTCCTTCAGGCGGAAGAACGGCTCGCCATCCCGCGCGAAAATCTCGGGAACGGTCATGTTCGCCGCCGATTCGATCTCGTGGTCGCTGTCGAGAAAAGGAACGCCGATCCGCGCCGCGAGGGCACGGCCCACGGCCGTCTTGCCGGCCCCCATCATGCCGACCATCACGACGGTCTTCCTGAGGCGCCAGACCTGATGGCCTGTCGGGTTTTTCGCCTCGCTTTGCTCAATTCCGCTCATTTGTCTCTGAATGACGTGATCTTGTCGAAAAGGCCATATATAAGTTTCGACAAAACACCCACCAAAAGACGAGCAGGACTACGGGGACGCACATGGGCAGAGTCATCAAATTCTTGGTTTATCTCCTGTGTTTGGCGTTTATCGCAATAGTCGGTTATGCGTATCTGGGGCCGTGGTTCGGCTCTGACTTCTCTGCCCCGCAGAGAGAGATACGGGTGCCGGTGACGTTGAATGCGGATTAGAAACGCCGTTTTATGCTTTTTCATGGTGCCAGTGGCCGCCTCGGCGCAGGCACCGCTTTCGGCGATAGAGTGGCTTGGGCAGAACACGCCCCAGGTCCGCGCGGGTCCGGTTCTGCTTGAACCGCCCGTGACCAAGACGGCTTTGCGGCCGGACATCGCGGTGCAGCAGCTCGAAGAGACCGCCGAGCCGATCGGACTGGTCCCCGCCGACGTGACCGGCCTTCCCGAGACGCTCTGGAAAGGCAGCGATATCAATCGCTTGACCCAGCTCATCCGCGAGGTGCCGGTCGAACGCAGCCCGTCGATGCAGACGCTGCTTTACACGCTGCTGCTGTCCGAAACGCGCTCTCCGCAGGCGGCAGGCAATGCCGATGCCCTCCTGTTGGCACGGCTCGACCGGCTGATGACTCTCGGCGCGACCGACCCGGTGGAATCGCTCGCCGAAACCGCGGGCCCGCGCTCCGGCCGCGAGCTGTTCCGCCGCTGGTTCGATGCCTCGCTTCTGAATGGCACCGAGGACGAAGCCTGCGAAGCGCTCGACGAATCGCCGTCGCTTCTGAACGACTACCCGGCGCGGATCTTCTGCGACGCGCGGCGCGGGGACTGGACCAGCGCCGTGCTGGTGCTGGATACGGCCCACGCCCTCGATATCCTGCCCGAAGAACAGCTGAACCTGCTCGACCGTTTCCTCTCGCCCGACATCTACGATGGGGCGCCGCCCCTGCCCGCCCCGCGCAATCCCGACCCGCTGACCTTCCGCCTCTACGAGGCCATCGGTGAGCGCCTGCCCACCGCCTCCCTGCCCCGCGCCTTTGCCAACGCCGACCTGCGCGATATCGCTGGCTGGAAGGCACAGATCGAGGCGGCCGAGCGATTGACCCAGATCGGGGCTCTGCCGCCGAACCGTCTGCTGGGCCTCTATACCGAGCGCCGTCCCGCCGCTTCAGGCGGCGTCTGGGACCGGGTGCAGGCGCTTCAGCTGTTTGAAACCGCACTGAACCAGAACAGCGTCTCGGCGGTGGAGAAGACCCTGCCCGGTGTCTGGTCCGCGATGCAATCCGCCCGGCTGGAAGTGCCCTTTGCCGATCTCTTCGCCGAGCGGCTGGCGCAACTGCCGCTGGACGACGCCCGCGCGCGCGAAATCGTGTGGCGCGTCCTGCTGCTCTCGCCCGCCTACGAGGCCGCCGCGGCGCAGCCGCTGGGACAGGGCCAGCGCGACCTGTTCCTTGCCGCGCTCGCCCAGGGCCACCCCGGCACCGTCCCGGCGCCGGGCGGAACGGCCCAGAGCATTGCCGACGGGTTCGCCCCGGATGCGCGGCCCCCGGCCCGCATCCAGGATGCGCTGGCGCGTGGCAGCCTTGGCGAAGCGATCCTGCTGAGCATGGCCGCCTTCGATAGCGGACTCGACGGGAATGCCGTCGATCTCACCGGCGCCATCGCGACCTTCCGCAAGGTCGGTCTCGAGGACACGGTCCGCCGGGCCTGCCTGCAACTTCTGCTGCTGGACAGACGGTGATGGCCGCGCCCGCCTCCAACTACAGCTGGATCTCGACCTTCCTCGAGGCGCAGGCCGCCGAACTCGGGGCCGCGACCAATACCCAGCTCGCCTATGGGCGGGACCTGAAGGATTTTGCCGAGTGGCTGGAGCGGCGCGGCCACGACTTCGCCGGCGCGGACCGGGACCGCATCGAGGGCTACCTTGTCGACTGCGACGCGCAGGGCCTCGCCAAGTCGACCCGCGCGCGGCGCCTTTCGGCAATCAAGCAGCTCTATCGCTTTGCCTTTGACGAGGGCTGGCGTGCCGACAACCCGGCGATCCAGATTAAGGGACCGGGGCGCGACCAGCGCCTGCCCAAGACCCTCGACGTGCCCGAGGTGGACCGCCTTCTGGAGGCGGCACGGGTCACCGGCCGGACCGATACGGACCGCGCCCGCAACACCTGCCTGATGGAGCTGCTCTATGCCACGGGCATGCGAGTGAGCGAACTGGTTGCCCTGCCCGTCGCGGCCACCCGAGGCGACCCGCGTATGCTGCTGGTGCTGGGCAAGGGCGGCAAGGAACGCATGGTGCCGCTCTCGCCCCCCGCGCGTGAAGCCCTCGCCGCATGGCTCACGCTCCGCGATGCCGAAGAAGATGCCCGCCGGGCCAAGGGCGCCACGGGCTCGAAATACCTGTTCCCTTCGCACGGCGCCTCGGGCCACCTGACCCGGCACCGGTTCTACCTGTTGATCAAGGAACTGGCGGTTGCCGGTGGCGTCTCGCCCGCCAAGGTTACGCCGCACACGCTCCGGCACGCCTTCGCCACGCACCTGCTGGCAAACGGGGCCGACCTGCGCTCGATCCAGATGCTGCTGGGGCACGCCGACGTGGCCACGACCGAGATCTATACCCACGTGCTTGACGAGCGGCTGGCCGAACTGGTGCACGAACACCATCCCCTCGCGCGCGGCAGCAAGACCTGAACAAAGATCGCGGGCCCGGGCCCTTGATCGCGACGCCTCCCATACCCATAAGTTACTGACACAAGGACGAAGGACAGACCAACCCCGATGGAGACTAGCTCAACCGCGCTCGACAGCGCATTCTGGATCACCGGCGGTGCCATCCTCCTCCTTCTGGTTCTCTCCGCCTTCTTCTCCGGCTCCGAAACCGCGCTGACCGCCTCGTCGCGCGGCAAGCTTCGCTCGATGGCTGACAAGGGGTCGCGCGGGGCTGAAACCGCGCTGAAAGTGACCGAAGACAACGAGCGCCTGATCGGCTCGGTGCTGCTCGGCAACAACCTCGTCAACATCCTTGCGGCCTCGCTCGCCACCTCGATGTTCACACGCATCTTCGGGGACAGTGGCGTCGCGCTGGCCACGCTGGTGATGACGCTGCTGGTCCTGATCTTTGCCGAGGTTCTGCCCAAGACCTACGCGATCCTCTACTCGGAATCCGCCGCCTCGGCCGTGGCCCCGCTGATCTCGGTCATCGTGCGCGTGCTGGCCCCCTTCGTCGGGGCCGTGCGCCTGCTGGTGCGCGGTGTTCTCATGCTCTTCGGGGTCAAGGTCGACCCCGACCACCAGATCCTCGCGGTGCGCGAGGAGATCGCGGGCGCGCTTCATCTCGGCCACTCCGAAGGTGTCGTCGAAAAGGAAGACCGCGACCGTATCCTCGGCGCGCTCGACCTCGGCGACCGCACGGTCGAAGAGATCATGCTTCACCGTTCCAACATCGAGATGGTCGACGTCGACAAGGCACCGCTGGAGATCCTGCAGCAATGTCTCGACAGCCCCCACACGCGGCTGCCGGTCTATCGCAACGAGCAGGAAAACATCATTGGCGTGGTACACGCCAAAGACCTGCTGCGGTCCATGCACGGGATGGTCACCGCCGAGGGCGAAACCGACGCGCTGAGCCGATTCCGCATCACCGATGTCGCGACGCCGCCCTACTTCGTTCCCGAGACCACGACGCTGGACGACCAGATGCGCCAATTCCTGCGGATGCGCACCCACTTCGCGCTGGTGGTCGACGAGTACGGCTCGCTGCAGGGGCTGATCACGCTCGAGGACATCCTCGAGGAGATCGTCGGCGAGATCACCGACGAGTTCGACCCCGACGCCGAGCCCGAGCTGATCCCCGACAGCCACGGCAACTACGTGGTGGACGGGGCCATGACCATCCGCGACCTGAACCGCGCGACGGACTGGACGCTGCCGGACGAGGAGGCCAACACCGTGGCCGGTCTGGTGATCCACGAGGCGCAGATGATCCCCACCGTCGGGCAGGTCTTCTCGTTCCACGGCTTCCGCTTCGAAGTCATGTCGCGCGACGGCAACCGGGTGACGCAACTCAAGATCCGTCCGCTCTGACCTCCTGCAACGCCGGGCCGGAATGACGCCACGGCGCGCTGGCCCGACGCCCGACGCAGGTCTACCCTGTGCGCGGAGGAACCATCATGACCATTTCAGACGCCCGTTCCATTCTGCCCACCCACGACGTCAGCAACCAGCCCGCGCTTCGCGGCGACGCTGACCTCTGGGCCGATGACACCATTCTGCGCGAAGCCATCGCCCGCGAAGGCGGCCAAACCGAGACGCTGGCCCCCTACGGCAAGACGCTCGGCACCGCCGACATGCGCGAGGCCGCGCGCGACGCGAACCGGCACCTGCCCGAGCTCAAGCTGTTCGACACCGGCGGACGCAGGCTCGACGAAGTTCGGTTCCACCCGGCCTATCACCGATTCATGGAGGCGACGCAGTCCGCCGGCTACTGCGCCGTCGCCTGGGAAGGGCGACCGGGCGGGCACGTGACCCACGCCGGGATGGTCTACATGGCCAGCCAGGTAGAGCCCGGCCACTGCTGCCCGATGACGATGACCTACGCCGCCGTTCCGGCCCTTGCCGCCGCGCCCGACCTTGCCGCGACCTGGGTCCCCAAGCTGACCGCGCGCAGGTATGACCCTTCGACCCGCCCCATCGGGGACAAGGCGGCGGCAACCCTCGGCATGGCGATGACCGAGAAGCAGGGCGGCTCGGACGTGCGGGCGAACACCACGCGTGCCATGCGCGATGGTGACACCTGGCGGCTGACCGGTCACAAATGGTTTTGTTCTGCCCCCATGTCCGACGGGTTCCTCACCCTTGCGCAGGCCCCCGGCGGGCTGACCTGCTTCCTCGTCCCGCGCTGGCTGGAGGGCGAGCGCAACGCGCTCCAGATCATGCGGCTGAAGGACAAGCTGGGCAACAAGTCCAATGCCTCTTCCGAGGTCGAGTTCACCAACACGCTGGCCTACCAGGTTGGCGACGAGGGCAAGGGCGTCCGCACCATCATCGAGATGGTGCACCACACCCGGCTCGATACCGCGCTGGCTCCCGCCGGGCTGATGCGGGGCGCGCTGGTCGAGGCACATCACTGGGTGTCGCGCCGCAGCGCCTTCCAGCGCCGCCTGATCGACCAGCCGCTTATGCGCGCGGTGATCGCCGACCTCGCACTCGATGTGGAAAGCGCGCTGGCCCTCGGCCTCCGCGTCGCCCGCGCCTTCGACAGTGACAGCGAACAGGACCGGGCGCTGGCCCGCATCTCGGTGGCTCTGGCCAAGTTCCTCAGCAACAAGCGCTGCCCCGTCGTCACCTACGAGGCGATGGAGGCGCTGGGCGGTATGGGCTACGTCGAGGACACCCCGATGCCCTTCTACTATCGCGAAGCACCGCTGAACGGCATCTGGGAGGGCTCGGGCAACGTCATCTGCCTCGACATCCTGCGCACTCTCGCGCGCGAGCCGCTGGCGGTGGAGACGCTGCGCGCCGAACTTCAGGACGCGATGGGTGCCGACCGCCGTTTCGACGCCGCGCTGGCGGCCCATCTCGACCGCTGGCCCGCCCTGCCCGACGAGGCCGAGGCGCGCTGGTTTGCCGAGCGGACGGCACTGCTGCTCTCCGCCTCGATCCTGCTGCGCCACGCCCCGGGTGCGGTGTCGGACGCCTTTGTCGCCACCCGGATCGCAGGGGAAAGCGGGAGGATCACCGGGGCCATGGCAGGCACAGACGTCTCCGCCATCCTCGAACGGATCGCCCCGGCGGCCTGATCGCAGCCTGTGTCTCCGGGCCCGAGGGCCCGGAGCAGACCGTCAGGCCCGCAGCCGCGCGCCCTCCGGGTCAAAGGGCGGTGCGTCGAGAATACGGGCCTTGTGCGGGCGGCCCAGCACCATGACATCGACCTGATCACCGGGCGCAGCCCCCTTCACATAGCCAAGCGCCAACGACATCCCGACCGAGTAACCATAGGCACCGGACGACACGCGCCCGATCCCCGTACCATTCATGAAGATCGGCTCGCCCCCGGTGGCATCCGCGTTCGATGCCACCGTGTCCGCTTCGTCAAGCGCAAGGATCACGAGGTGTTCCCGAGCCGTTTCGGCCATCGCCTTTGCCGCCGCGTCCCGGTTCAGGAACGGCTTGTCGAGCTTGCAGAGCCGATCCAGCCCGACCTCCTGCGGCCAATACTCTGGGCTATACTCACGGCTCCACGAGCCATAGCCCTTCTCGATCCGAAGGCTCATCAGGGCCCGCGCCCCGACCGGACCGGCCCCCAGCACCTTGCCCGCCTCCAGCAGCGCGGCGTAGAGCTTGGCCTGGTCTTCGGTGGCACAATGCAGTTCCCAGCCGAGGTCGCCGGTGAAGGAAACACGCAGCGCCATGACCTCCACTCCGGCCAGCACGATGCGGCGCGAGGCCATGAAGGGGAAGTCCGCAGTCGCCAGCGACGCATTGGTCAGCGATTGCAGCAACTCCCGCGATTTCGGCCCCGCCACGTTGAAGCCGCAGACCGCCTCGGTCAGGCTTTCGAAGACCGTGCCTTCGGGCAGCGGCACCGCCTTGAAGTACCGCTGGTGATAGCGTTCCGCCATGCCCGACCCGATGATCCAGAACTCGTCCTCGGCCAACCGCGTGACGGTGAAGTCGCCCGCAATGCCGCCACGCTTTCCGATCAGAGGGGTAAGGCACGACTTGCCGACGGTCTTCGGCATCCGGTTTGCAAAGAGCGCGTTCAGCCAGTCCTCGGCCCCGGCGCCCTTCACGCGGTACTTGGCAAAGTTCGAGATGTCGATGATCCCGGCCTTGTCACGCAGCATCCGGCACTCGGCCCCGACCGGCTCCCACCAGTTCTGGCGGGTAAAGCCGTTGGTTTCGGCGACCCCCGGCTGAGAAGCAAACCACATCGGGTGTTCCCAGCCGTAGTTCAGGCCAAAGACCGCGCCCATCGCCTTCTGGGTCTCATAAACCGGCCGGGTCCGCACCGGGCGTCCGGCCGGGCGTTCCTCGTTCGGGAAGTGGATCGAGAAACGGGTGGTATAGACCTCGCGCACCTTGGCCTTGGTAAACACCTTGTCCGCCCAACTGCCGAACCGCGCGATATCCCAGGGGAACAGGTCGTACTGCATCTCGCCTTCGATCATCCACTGGGCCGCCATCAGGCCCATGCCGCCGGACTGGGAAAAGCCGGGAATGATCCCGTTACAACAGAAGTAGTTGTTCAGTTCCGGCACCGGGCCGAACAGCACGTTGGAATCGGGCGACCAGATCATCGGCCCGTTGATCACCCGCTTGATCCCCGCCGTACCCGCCACCGGAACCCGCTCGATGGCGCGCATCACGTTGGGCTCGATCCGCTCGATATCGTCCTGGAACAGGTCGTGCCCGAAATCCATCGGCGTGCCGTCCTCGGCCCAGAACCGCATGTCCTTCTCGTAGGCCCCGATCAGCAGCCCTTCGCCCTCGTGACGCATGTAGTACTCGCCGTCGCGGTCCGCGATCGAGGGCAGCAGGCGGCCAAGCGCCGCGATCTCGGGGATCGGCTCGGTCACGAAATACTGGTGCTCGGTCGGTTGCAGCGGCAGGGTGATGCCAGCCATTGCCGCCACCTCGCGCCCCCAGAGCCCGGCGGCGTTGACGACCCACTGGGTATGGATGTCGCCCTTGGTCGTCCGCACAATCCAGCTGCCATCCGCCTGCGGCTCGGTTCCCAGCACCGGCGTATGGCGATAAATCTCGGCGCCCCGTTTGCGCGCCCCGGCGGCAAAGGCCATGGTCACGCCCGAGGGATCGACCTTGCCCGCATCCGGCTCGGACATGATGCAGCGGATACCATCGAAGTTCACCAGCGGGTGCAGCCGCTCGGCCTCGTCCCGGGTGATCTCGAAGAAATCGAAGCCATAGTTGCGGGCCTTGGCGGCCTGCAGGCGCAACTGGTGTTCGCGCGCCTCGGTCTGCGCCAGGTACAGATACCCGGAATGGAACACGCCGCAGCCCTGCCCCGTCTCGGCCTCAAGCTCCTCGTAGAGCTTCATGGTGTAGTATTGCAGGCGGCTGATGTTGGTGTTGTCGTGCAGCCCGTGGATGTTGGCCGCCGCGTGCCAGGTCGAACCCGACGTCAGCTCGTCGCGCTCCAGAAGAACCACGTCGCTCCAGCCGAGCTTGGCAAGGTGATAGAGGATCGAGCAGCCGATGATTCCGCCGCCGATCACGACGGCCTGGGCATGGGTGCGCATGGAAACTGTCCTTAGGTGACCGATGTTTCCAGCACCCTGACGCCCCGATTTCCGCGCCACTTTGCGATTCGCGACATCTGCGGTCGCTGACAAACCGCGCCGCGGGATTCACTGCTGTGCCGGAAGGCGAGACCGCCGCCCTCCGGCCCGTGTCAGCCGCGCTTCAGCGGCCGCGCATCGCCAGGAGCGCGATGGCCCACTTCGTCAGTTCCTTGAGCATGAGTTCCGCGCCCTCTTCCATCGGGTCGTTGGGAACAAAGGCACCGTCCGGCCCGATGGCCTTGCCAACGAAGGGCACCGGCACCACCTGCGGCAGCGCCACCATGCCGAGGTTCCCGATCAGCTGGCGCAGTTCCTGTGCCGAGCGCAGACCGCCCGAGATGCCACCATAACAGACCACGCCTGCCGGTTTGTACTTCCACTCCTGCGAGAGGCACTGCAGCGCGTTCACCAGCGTCGCCGGCGGGAAGAAGTCGTATTCCGGCGTCACGAAAACAAGGGCGTCGGCAGAATCGACGATCTTGCTCCAGGCCTTGGTATGCTCTTTCTCATAGGCGCGCTGAGCCGGGTGCTTGGCTTCGTCCAGAAACGGCAGGCCGACGTCCGCGAGGTCCACGAGTTCGACATCGAACCCGCCGTGGCGTTCGGCCGCGCGCGTGACCCAGTTCGCGACGGTCGGACCGACCCGACCCGGGCGGGTCGAACCGATGATGATTTTCAGGCTGAGGGACATCGACTTCTCCTGTCATTCCTTGGACGGCGCACCGGCGGTATTTGCCTGCCGTGATGAGAGAAACCTAACCGTTTCAAGGATCGTCGCAAGCACTCGCGGCCGCCTTGGGACATACCGAACAGGCGAAAGACCGCATTGGCCGTCGCCGCCTCCGAGTGTGCCATTCAGAGGGCAATGTCGGTGTCCGCCCGCAAATCCGCGCCCGGCACTCGGCAACAGATGCGACCAAAACGACACCTTCTGTCGCGGGTCGACATGCCATCCGCGCGGCGAAACCGGATGCTCGGCGCAAGTCTAGCTCACGGAGTTCCCATGAAAACCACTACCCGCGTTGCCGTTATCGGAGGAGGTGTCGTCGGCTGTTCGGTGCTGTACCACCTGACCAAGCTCGGCTGGTCCGATGTCATGCTGCTGGAAAGGTCCGAACTGACGTCCGGCTCGACCTGGCACGCGGCAGGTGGCTTCCACACGCTGAACGGCGACACCAACATGGCGGCGCTTCAGGGCTATACCATCCGGCTCTACAAGGAGCTGGAAGAGATCACCGGCATGTCCTGCGGCCTGCACCACGTGGGCGGCGTCACGCTGGCCGACAATAAGGACCGCTTCGACATGCTGCTGGCCGAACGGGCCAAGCACCGCTTCATGGGGCTGGAAACCGAGATCGTCGGCCCCGAGGAAATCGCCAAGATCGCCCCGATCACCAATCTCGATGGCGTCATCGGCGCGCTCTACGATCCGCTGGACGGTCACCTCGACCCCTCCGGCACAACCCACGCCTATGCCAAGGCCGCGCGCATGGGCGGTGCAACCATTGAAACACACTGCATGGTCAAGGAAACCAACCAGCGCCCCGACGGCACATGGGATGTGGTGACCGACAAGGGCACCATCCACGCCGAGCACGTGGTGAACGCCGGTGGCCTCTGGGCCCGCGAAGTGGGTGCCATGGCGGGCGTCTACTTCCCGCTGCACCCGATGGAGCACCAGTACCTCGTCACCGAGGAAGTGCCCGAAATCGCCGCGATGATCGACGCGGGCGGCGAACATCCGCACGTCATGGACCCGGCAGGCGAAAGCTATCTCCGGCAGGAAGGCCGCGGCCTCTGCATCGGCTTCTACGAGCAGCCTTGCCGCCCCTGGGCCGTCGATGGCACGCCCTGGACCTTCGGCCACGAACTGCTGCCCGACGACTTCGACAAGATCGAGGATTCCATCGCCTTCGCCTATCGCCGCTTCCCGGTGCTGGAGCGCGCGGGCGTGAAATCGGTCATTCACGGCCCCTTCACCTTTGCCCCCGACGGCAACCCGCTGGTCGGGCCGGTGCCGGGCCTTCGCAATTACTGGTCGGCCTGCGGCGTGATGGCCGGGTTCAGCCAAGGCGGCGGCGTCGGCCTGACGCTGGCACAATGGATGATCGAGGGCGAGCCCGAGCGCGACGTCTTCGCCATGGACGTGGCCCGCTTCGGCAACTGGATCAGCCCGGGTTACACCCGCCCGAAGGTCATCGAGAACTACCAGAAGCGCTTCTCGGTCTCCTATCCGAATGAGGAGCTCCCGGCTGCGCGGCCCCACCGCACCACGCCGATGTACGACATCTTCACCGAGATGGGCGCCGTCTGGGGCCAGCAGTTCGGGCTGGAAGTTCCGAACTACTTCGCCGTCGGCGATGAACCAACCTATGAAACCCCGTCGTTCCGCCGCTCCGACGCCTTTGGCGCCACCGCGCGCGAAGTCATGGGCGTGCGTGATGGCGTTGGCATCAACGAGGTCCACAACTTCGGCAAGTACCTCGTGAAGGGCCCTAGTGCCCGCGCCTGGCTCGACCGCATCATGGCGGGCCGCGTGCCCCAGCCGGGCCGCCTGAGCCTGACCCCGATGCTCTCGCCCAAGGGCAAGCTGATCGGCGACTTTACCATCTCCTGCCTCTCCGAGGAGGAGTTCCAGCTGACCGCCTCCTACGGCGCGCAGGCGTTCCACTACCGCTGGTTCCAGCAGCACCTCGAGGACGGTGTCACCGTCGAGAACATCTCGGACAAGCGCAACGGCTTCCAGATCGCGGGGCCCAAGGCGCTCGAGGTGCTGGCTGCCTGCACCCGCGATGACGTCGCCTTGATGAAGTTCATGGATGTGCGCAAGGTCGTTGTCGGCATGGCCAACTGCATCGTGCAGCGGGTCAGCTATACCGCCGACCTCGGCTACGAGATCTACTGCGACCCGATGGACCAGCGCCAGCTCTGGCACACCCTCTGGAATGCCGGCAAGGCGCACGGCATGGTGCCCTTCGGAATGCGGGCGATGATGTCGCTGCGCCTCGACAAGTTCTTCGGCTCGTGGATGTCGGAGTTCTCGCCGGACTACACGCCGGGTGAAACCGGGCTCGACCGCTTCATCTCGTTCAAGAAGAACACCGACTTCATCGGGCGCGGCCCCGCCGAGGCCGAAAAGGCAGCAGGCAGTGCCCGCAAGCTGGTGGCCTTCGAAGTGGAGGCCGACGATGCCGACGTAAACGGTTACGAGCCGATCTGGCTCGATGGCGAGGTCGTGGGCTTCTGCACCTCGGGCGGCTATTCGCACTTTGCCGGTAAGTCGATCGCGCAGGGTTTCGTGCCCACCGGGCGCGCCGCGGACGGGCTGAAGGTCGAGATCGAGATCCTTGGCCAGATGCGCCCCGCCACGCTGATCACCACACCGCTGTTCGACGCCGACGGCGCGCGGATGCGCGGCTGACCCTTGTTGCATGGCGCGTGCCCTTCTAGGGTCGCGCCATGCGCTCTAGTCTTCCCATCATCGTGCTTGCGGCCGGGCAATCCTCGCGGATGCGCGGGCGCGACAAGCTCCTCGAAGAGGTGGACGGCCTTCCGCTGGTCCGACGCCAAGCGCTGCTGGCGCGTGGGGCCACCGACGGCCCGGTCATCGTCGCGCTGCCTCCAGAACCACATGCCCGCTACGGCGCGCTGGCCGGGCTCGACATCACGCTGCTGCCGGTTCCCGATGCCGCCGAGGGCATGGGCGTTTCGCTGGCCCGCGCCTTCGCCGCACTGCCAGAGGACACCAAGGCCGCAATGCTCCTGCTTGGCGACCTCCCGGAACTGCTGATGGAGGACCTCACGAACCTCCTTCAAGCCGTTGATACGAATTCAGAAATATTGGTCTGGCGCGGAACCACAGAGGATGGAAAGCCCGGACATCCCATCGTGTTCGCGGCAACGCTGTTTCCCGCCCTCCGCGCGCTCTCCGGCGATGATGGCGGCCGCGCGGTTGTGGCCTCTGCCGGGGATCGCGTCATGCTGGTGCCTCTCCCGGGGCAGCGAGCCCGGCGCGATCTCGACACGCCCGAGGACTGGGCCGCGTGGCGAGCGGAACAGCCAACGCCCTGAAAGGCAAAGAGGCAGGGCCTGATGACCCTGCCTCCTGACCGCGTGCCCCGAGCCACGCGAAACGAGCTGCATATTCGGGGAAGAGAGGCCCGGGCGTCTGCCCTAGAACGCCACCAGCTGGGCCTCGTGTTTCTTGAGCGAACGCCGGGCGGCATGGTAGCCGTCAAGACCTTCGCGTGTCTCGAGTTCGGGGAACAGGTCGAAGATCTCGCGGCGCTGGGCGTCCGCGACGCTGCCAAGCGTCTGGTCGCCGGGCTGAAAGCTCTCGGTCCAGGCGCCATCGGACAGGACGACTTCGTGCTGATCGAACATGAAATGGATGTAGGTGATGCCGCTGGTCTCGACGGTCTCGATCCCGGGCCGGCCGGTGAGGTGCTTTGCGGCGACGAGGACTTCGCTGTCCTCGAAGTAGAGTGCGGTCGTTTCGTTGGCGACCAGAACCCGGTGGTTCGGGGACACCATCATGTCGCGTTCGGGCAGACCATTCCCAAGCGCGCCCTTACGGATACGCACCGGACGTAGGTGCGCCTCACGCGATAGTCGCCCGGCGGATAGGTGCGTCTGCGAAACCCAGCGGATCGTCTGGATGCCGTTGTCACGAGTGATCACGCGGTCGCCGATTTCCAGCGCCTCGGCAGGCACCTCGCCCTTCGGCGTGGCAATCAGAGTTCCGGGCGTAAAGCATGGCGGCGGAGGCGTGTCCGGCGGGCCGTCATCGTCACAGTCGTCGTCGTGATGGTGCCCATAGCCGTGGCCGTGGCCCTTGCCATGCTCGTGGTGCGGGTCGTGCCCCTTGCCCTTTTCCGAACCGTCATCGTGGTGACCATGGCCGCCGGTCGGGTTGCCATGCTCGTCGCAGTCGTCCTTCACGTCCTTAACCATCGTTGTCTCCTGGGCGGCACCGAACCCGCCATCCGCCGAAGCGGCCACTCAAACCACACCCGTTCATCGGAACCGGACCACTGGGACGACCGGCCTTGGCATAGGGAGGCAGAAGATGTCCGGACAGGACGTCACAACCGTCGCTGGCGCTGGCAGGCGCCATCGTCGTTGGAACGTCACCGGCTGCTTGGCAGCGTTGCGATCCGGAACTTCTCCTGCGCATCCTGCGATGCCGGAAAGGCTCGGTCGCCCCCGTGACCTCAGTCTTGTGCCCCCCAGTTGGGCCATTCCTGAATACCGGTGCGGGGGTAACCTCGAAAGAAAAAATTTGAGACGAATGCGCCGCGTCGATGGGCAAGTTTGCAGCTGCAAGATGGTCCTACACAACCGCAGGGACGATAACCGTTTCCATTCCAGAGATGATTTCACGAGGAATTCGAGGGGTTTCCCGACAGAATAGCGGTTTCGGACCGATACACGTCTCGAATCCATCCCTCATTGTCGCACAACCAGAACCAGTAGAGCAGGATCACGCCGGTACACCCTGCTGCCCGGATTTTGCCACCTGCGCCCGGTGAAAGCGCGAAAACATTCGCAACAATCGCCATCTGAGAAGCCGATTGATCATCAATTTGCGCGATTTCAGCGGGAATTTTGGCGCGAATCAGGTGGCAATCCGGCGTTTCAGGCACTTGCAACCCCCGGATGGAGCTATCGTTACCATCCGCGATACGCTTCCCGATGCTCCTCAGTTGCGGAGTGAGCTCTGATGCACTGGGGAATCGAAAGCGCCCGATCCGCAAACCCGACGCCCCACGCGGCCGGCCTCCACAACAGCCGCCACCGAAGGACGCAGCACCAACACCCCCGCCGGAGTGTCGGCGCCTGACCTCCTCAGACCACCATCACCGGGGCGGATTGCTCGAGCGGGCGGCCCGGGCGTGCGCCGGTCTTGGCTCCATCGATCCAGACATCTCGTCCGTTCACGATGACCCGGTCGATGCCCTTCGCCGGGGCGATCGGGCTCTCGAACGTCGCGCCCTCCTCGATGGTCACCGGATCGAAGATGACGAGGTCGGCGAAGCAACCCACCGAAATCCGGCCACGCCCCCCGAGGCCGAAACGGTCGGCAGGCATGGACGTCATCCGGCGCACCGCCTCTTCCAGCGTGAAAAGACCCACGTCGCGGGCATAGCGGCCGAGAACGCGCGGGAAGGTTCCCCAGACGCGCGGATGCGGGTGGGTCCCCGAGGGGATACCGTCCGAGCAGATCATCGTGTGCTCGTAGGACATGATCCGCTGCACGTCCTCCTCGTCCATGATGAAGAAGATGCCCGTCGCGGGCAGCAGGCGCTGCATCGCATCGTCGATGTCGGTGTTCCACTGCCGCGCGATATCGTCGAGATCGCGGCCTGCCAGTTCGGGATAGGGCTCGCTCTCGGCCACGATGACGCGCGTGGCCTGCTTGTGCCGACCCGAGTCCAGGATCGTCGAGGACGCGACCCAAGGCGTCGTGTCGAGCCCCACGTCCTGATGCTTCATCGCCTCGTCGATCATCCGCAGCGTGATCTCGGACTTCCCGTGGTTGGCAAGGCCCGCGCACTTGTGGTGCGAGACATGCACGCCGCAACCGCTCTCGCGCCCCACCTGGAAGGTCTCTTCCAGCGCTTCGATCACCCGGTCACCCTCGTCGCGCATATGGGTCACGTAGAGCTTGCGGTGCTCATGCGCGATCTTGGCGAGCGCAATCAACTCCTCGGTCGGCGCCGCGCGGGACGGCGGATAGAACGTACCCGTCGACAGGCCGATGGCACCCTCGGCCAGCGCCTGGTCGAGGCTCCGGCACATGGCCTTGGTCTGCTCCGCATCGGCGGCTTTGCCGAGGTCCGGGACCTCGTTGATGCGGAGCGTCGAGTGCCCGATCAGGCAGGCCGCGTTGACCGCCGCAGGGGCAGAGAGCATCCGGTCGCGATAGGCGGCGTAGGTGGGAAAGGCATAGCTTTCGTCCTCGATGATCATCCGCAGCGGACCGGGGACCGAGCCGAGGTTCTTCAGCGGCGCAATCGAGAAGCCGCAGTTGCCGTTGATCACCGTCGTGACACCCTGCGAGGTCATGAACTCCATGTCGGGCTGCGTCAGCATGGCGCCGTCATGGTGCACATGCGGGTCGATGAACCCCGGCGCGACCACCCGACCCGACGCATCAATCTCGCGCCCCGCGGTCCAGTGCCGCAGATCACCGGTCGCGACAATCCGGTCGTCGGTCACTGCCACGTCGCCGCGGCGACGGGGGGCGCCGGTGCCGTCGATGATATCCGCACCTCGGATGATGAGATCAGCCTTCATGGGGCCTCCGCTCCTTGTATTTTACTTGGGTCAGGTCGCGTCGCGGTCCGGATCGGCCGGGCCGTCGTCACCGCACCAGCGGGCGACCAGATGGATCAGGATCAGCAGGATCATCAGCGGCACGGCCACGGCGACCCAGACGGTCGAGAACGGCAGCGCATCCGCCATTGTCCGGCTGTGTCGCAACAGGAAGCCGCGGGCCGGGTTCATGCCGGGCCCGAAGAAGACGTGCCACAGGATCGGCAGCAGGTAGACCAGAACCACCAGCGACTTGACCAGTTCGGCCCCAGCCCGGAGCCACAGCGGCCCGGTGGTGAATCCGTTGAACAGTGCCGGGTCGAACCGGCGCTTGAAGGACATCGAGGCGCCGATCAGGCCCGCCCAGATCATGGCATAGCGCGCCAGTTCCTCGGTCCAGATCGGTGGCTGGCTGAAGACGTAGCGGGCCACCACCTGCAGGGCGACAGCCCCCACGAGCACGACGATCGCCGCGCCAGCCAGCACCGAGGCGACCCTGTCGAGCCCCGTACTTATGCGGATGACGGTATGGGAAATGGTGCTCATGGGGACCGCCGGGATTTACTGAGCCACGGACGCCTTGGCGTCCTTCCAGGCCTGAAGCGCCGCATCGTCCAGCGACGTGCTCCAGGTTGCGCGCGCCAGCTCCGCCATCTTCTCGCGCTCGCCGGGCTCCAGCTCGGTGATCGTCACACCCGCCGCCTCGTGTTTGGCGCGGACCTCGCCGGACCATGCATCGACCCAATCGCGGTTCGCCTTCAGACCGGCTTCGATCGCACCGTCGATCTGACCCTTTTCCTCGTCGGAGAGTGCGGCGTACCAGTCTTCCGAGATCAGAACGACACGGGTCGACGGCGTCAGGTCCACTGGCGTGAAATGCTTCAGGAACTCGGTGTGCCCGGTCCGGATCGCCGAGTTCGGCGGGTTGAAATAGCCATCGGCCACGCCGGTCTGCAGCGCGTTCGCCACTTCCGACCACGAGATGATCGTGCCGGTGGTTCCCAGCGCTTCTTGCAGCGCAAGCTGCTCGGTGTTCAGCGCGCGGAAGCGCAGGTCGGCGAGGTCCGAAACCTTTGCGACCGGGTGCTTGGTGTTGTGGATGCCGATATCCATGCCGATGTAGTTCAGCCCGACCATGCGAACGCCATTGTCGAGCAGCGGTTCGTTCACCTTGTCCATCACGTCGGTCTTGGCGACCACGGCGTCGAGTTCGTCACGGCTCTCGAAGAAGAACGGCAGCTGGATCCCCTTGGCAAAGGGCGACTGGCCGAAGGTCGTCGACAGTGCCGCAAGATCGACCTCGATCAGCCCCTGCGAAACCTGGTCATAGCGCTCCTTCTCGGAGCCCAGTGTGTCGGTCGGAAAGGCCTTCACGTCAAACCCCGTGCCCTCGAGCGCGTCGACGAAGCCGTGCACGAAAGCAGCCTCGGCGTTGGTCTTTGGGTCGTCGGCGCCGTTGAAGGCGACCTTGACCTCGGTCGCCTGTGCGGCGGCGGCGACCAGCGCCAATGCGCTTGCGGCCAGGAGCTTCGGTATCATTTTCATCTGTATTCTCCTCTGTTGGTTTTTGTATCAAGCCAGCCCCAGCCAGCGCGGCAGCGCCAGCGAGATGTCCGGCAGGTAGGTCAGCACGAAAAGCAGCAGCACCTCGGCGATGAAGAACGGCAGGGTCGCGCGGATCAGGCGCCAGTAGTTCATCCGCACCGTCGTCGCGAGGATCAGCAGCACCCCACCCAGCGGCGGCGAGAGCAGGCCCGTTGTGATGTTGAAGCAGATCACGATACCGAGGTGCACGGGGTCGATCCCCATGCTGAGCGCGACCGGCACGAAGATCGGGGCAAAGAGCGCGACGGCGGCCTTCACGTCCATCACCATGCCCGCGACAAGGAAGATCGCGTTGATCAGCATGAGGTACTGGATCGGGCCCAGCCCCCAGCCCTGAACCGTGCTGGCGATGGCCTGCGGCCATTGCAGCAGCGCCGCGAGGTAGGAGAAGGTCGAGATCGCGCAGAGCAGGATGAAGAGCGCGCCCAGCATGATCGTGGTGCGCTGGATGCTGGCCAGCACGTCGGCCATCGTCATGTTGCCGTAGGCAAATCCGATGATCAGCGCGGCAATCACCGCAGCCGCCGCCGCCTCTGCCGGTGTCATGAACCCGAAGAGCGTGCCGCCGAGGATGATCACTGGCAGCAACATCGCCGGGATCGCCTTGAACAGCGAGGGAAAGAACGGCGGCACGTCGTCGCCGGACCCGCCCGGATGGTCGTCGCGCCAGGCATAGAAGGCGTTCATCGCCATCAGCACCGCCGCCAGCAGCAGCCCCGGCACGATACCCGCGGCGAAGAGCGCGGTGACGTTGGTCTCCATCAGCGCGCCGTAGAAGATCAGGATCGACGAGGGCGGGATGATCGGCCCGATGATCGACGAGGCCCCGGTGATCGCCGCTGCGTAGTCGAGCGAATAGCCTCGCCGCTGCATCTCGGGCACCAGCGAGTTGCCGAGCGCGGCAGCATCCGAGACGGCGGACCCCGAAACCCCGGCGAAGAAGACCGAAGTCATCACGTTCACATGGCCAAGCCCGCCCTTCAGCCGACCGAGGAAGGACATGCAGAAGTCGATCAGGGCGGTGGCAAGGCCACCCCGGTTCATCAGGTCGCCCGCGAAGATGAACAGCGGCATGGCAAGGAAGGCAAAGACGTCAAGCTGACTGAACAGCCTCTGCGGCAGGGCGGCCATGAAGCCCGCGCGATCAGCGGCGAAGAAAGTGAGAATGGCCGAGGCCCCGATCACGTAGGCGATCGCCGAACCGGCGAGCAGCCCGACGACCATGAAGATCATGATGAACGGAGCCTGCATGTGACGTGGACCTCTTCCGATTGCGATGTCCCGGAGCCTGCTGGCGCTCTCGACAAAAAGAAATAGAAATATTTTCAGTATCGCATAGCATATTGCTATGTACCACAACCTGACCGGACCGACCGAGCGCCATGAAACCCCTTACACTTCAAAGACTTCAGGTCTTCTGCACGGTCTACGAGCGCCAGTCGATCACCGCGGCCGCACGGCTCATGAAACTGTCACAACCGACTGTCAGCCGCCATTTGCGAGACTTCGAGGCGGCTCTGGGCCTCACACTTTTCGTTCTCGACAAGGGCCGCGTGCTGCCGACAGCAGAGGCGGATGCCATCTACAACGACAGCCGATTCCTCGATGACGGCATCTCGCGCCTCGAACGGCGGATCGAGTCCCTCCGCAAGGGAACCGGCACGCGGCTGCCGGTCATGTCAGTCGGTCTGTTCGGTCCGCACTTCGTTCCGACCGCGCTCAAACGCACCATGGACGCCCTGCCCGGCCTTCGCATCACCGTCGACATCGGCACTGCCGAACAGCAGATGACCTATATGCGCGCCGGCATGGTCGAGGTCGGCCTCATCGTCGGCAAGTTCGCCGAGGCCGACATCGTTTCCGAACCCATCGGTAAGGGCCGCCTCGTCGTATTGAGCCCGGAGGGCGGCCCTCTCACCCGGCTGGACCGCATTCACCTGGAGGATCTTGTCTCGGTTCCCATGCTCGGCCTGACGGCGCGCGGCCCCCTCGGGCGCGTCCTGAACGAGTCGCTGGTGGAGCGCGGCCTCAGCTACGACGACACGGTCACCGGGAATTCCCTCGTCTCGGTGCCTCACCTTGCCAAGGGCCTGGACCGATCGGCGGTGGTCGATGAATTCACCGCCGCGTTCCACGGGGTGCAGGGCCTCGTGACGCTGCCGCTGGAGACGGACATTCCTATCGAGATCCATGCGATCACGATGGGCGCCGATGCGCAGAAGACGGCGATCCAGATTTTCGTCAGGGAGATGCGCGCCCTGCTGGACGAATGGGCCGACGGCGCTCGACCGTAACAGCAGCGGTCAGAGCCTCCCTTGGCCGGCACCAGGGCTCGCAGCCCGGAAGCAAACCATCCCTCTGCACAGAAACTGCACGAACCACCTGAAACTTCTGCACAAACTCCCGGGCAATCTCCGCGCATTCCCAGTGAACGGAGACCGAAACATGGCAATAGAACCAAGTATCCGCGGCGTCCCGCGCGCGCTCGCAATGGACGCGTGGTGGCTGGACACGGCGCCGCCCGGCGATGGTGGCAGGGCGCAAGGAGGCAGGACGCAACCCGTATCCCCCTCCTTCCTCGGGGCCGTCCTTGCACTTGTCGTGCTGGCAGACCTCCTGTTCTGGCGTCAGGCTCTCGGCATCTCCGTGGTGCTCTTCGCGGCGGCCCTCTTCGCGCTTCAGGTCGCGATGACGCGCGCCCCGGCATGGCGTCGTCCTGCCCTGCTGCTTGGCCTTGCCGCCCTTCCGGCGCTGGATCATGTCCAGCCCCTCTCTCTCGCGTTTCTCGTGGCCGGTCTGGCCACGTCGCTCGCATGTTTGCATCGCCCCGCCGCGCCCTCTGCGCTGCTCCTCCAGATCGCACTCGGGTTCCTTCGCCGCCTTCCCCGAAGCTGGATCAAAACGCTCAACCCGCGAGCATCCCTGACCGGCCTCGCCCTCCAGACCCCAAACTCAAGAGTTCAGACCCTTCGCGTCTTCGCCCGGTCTTGGGCGCTGCCAATTGGCGGCAGCCTGATCTTCGCGGCGCTCCTGATGCAGGCGAACCCGGTGATCGCGCAACTGCTCGATCTGCGCCTCGATCTCGTTCGCCTCCTGCAACGGCTCCTGTTCTGGTTCGGGACGGCGATCGTCGTCTCGCCGTTCCTGATGCCGATGGCAGAGCCCGGGCCGCGAGGGCCGAAGACCTTCCGGTTTCCGGTTGCCGTGCTCCGCGCAACGTTCAACGCCGGTTCGGTGCTGCGCGCGCTGGTCGTCTTCAATCTCCTGATCGCCGTTCAAAGCCTGACCGACCTTTCGATCATCACTGGCGGCGCCGAACTGCCCACGGGGATGACGCTGGCCGAATACGCACACCGCGGCGCCTACCCGCTGCTGGCAACTGCCATTCTCGCAGGCGTCTTCGCCCTCGCCGCGCGGCCCTTCCTCGGCGAACACCACCTGATCAAGCCGCTGCTGCTCGCGTGGCTCGCCCAGAACACGGTGCTCTGCGCCGCCGCAGCGCTGCGGCTCGACCTTTACATCGCGGCGTTCGGCCTGACCTACCTGCGCCTCTACGCGTTGATCTGGATGGGGCTGGTGGCTGTCGGACTGATCATGGCACTGGTGCAGGTGCTGCGCGACAGGTCCAACGCATGGCTGCTGGTGCGCGCCGTGATCCTCGGCGTGGCAACGCTCTACCTCTGCAGCTTCGTTAACATCGCGCAGGTCATCGCGGCCCAGAACGTGACGCGCAGCGCTCCAGATCAAAATTACCTCTGCTCCCTAGGCCCTCTCGCCGCCGGACCCGTGGTCGAAAGCGGTATCGGACAGCGTCATGGAGACCGCATCTGGCTCGAGGGCTGCGCGCTGAACGTCCCCGAGGTGCAGGACTGGAGGGAATGGGGGTTTCGGACATGGGCAGCCCGTCGCTATGTTCTGCGCACCGAGAGTGCGAAAGGCGAGCAATGAAGATCCTGATCGTGGACGACGACCCCCGGCTGCGCGATCTGGTTCGCCTTGCGCTGGACCGCGCCGGGCACAGTGTGATCACTGCTGCGGACGGGAGCCAGGCCCTGACCCACGCCATGCGCGACGCGCCCGACCTGATCGTGCTGGATGTGGGGCTGCCCGAGATGGACGGTTTCGAGACCTGCCGCCGCATCCGCGCGCGATCGGACGTTCCGATCCTGTTCCTGACAGCCCGCGATGACGAGATCGACCGTATCGTCGGGCTGGAGCTTGGCGCAGACGACTATGTCACCAAGCCGTTCAGCCCGCGCGAACTCGTCGCGCGGGTTGCTGCGATCCTGAAACGCACTGCCGGCCCGGTCACCCCGGCGCGGCTGGAGAATGGCAGGCTCTCGCTGGAGATGTCGGCCCGTACCTGCCGCGTCGACGGTCAGGAGGTCGCCCTGACCGCCACCGAATTCGGCCTCCTAGCACGGCTGATGCGCGACCCGGCGCGCCTGCATTCGCGGGCGGAGCTGGTGGCAGATATCTGGGGCGCGCGCAGTTCCATCTCGGACCGCACCCTCGACAGCCATCTCAGGAATCTCCGTCGCAAGCTCGGCGACATGGGCTGCCCCGACGCCATCGAAACCGTGCATGGCCAGGGCATGCGCATGGGGCCCTGCGGATGACCCGTCGCTGGCGGCCGTCGCTCGGCTTTGTCCTCGGGGGCGCTCTGGCCGCCACACTCGCCATGTCCTTCGCCGGGCTGGTGACACTCCGCTACCTCGGCCCGGTCATCGGCTTCCGGCACGCGGCGATCGTATTGGGCCTCACCATCGCGCTGGCCACTGCAGTGCTCGGCTGGCTTCTGGTGCGCCTGCTGCTGCGCCCGATCCACGCGCTGGAGGCCTACGCGGAGGCGCAGGAGCAGGGTTCGGAACCGGCCCCGCCGCAGCACTTCGGCACGCGAGAACTGCATGCGACCGCCCGCCGGGTGATCGCCATGGCCGAAGCCCTGAGGGACCGGGAGGCCACGATCCGCAGCTTCACCGATCATGTCACCCACGAGATCAAGACGCCGGTCGCGGCCATCCGCGCCGCCAGCGAGTTGCTGGAGGACGGCGGCGCGCTCGGCACCGAGGACGCCCGGCTCGTCGCCGAGATCGACGGCGCCCGCGCGCAGATCGAGGCCCAGCTCGTGGCCCTGCGGGACGTCGCGCGCTCGCGGGAAACCCGGTACCTGGGTCAGACCAGCCTGCAGGACCTGATGCCCGGTCTGCAGGCCGACTGGCCCGCAGTTCAGCTTTCCTCCGAGGGCGGTTCGGTGCTCCTGCCCATCGCCGCCGAGGGGCTGTCGATCGCCCTCGGCCACCTCCTGCGCAACGCGGCCGAGAACGGGGCGGACCATGTCACGCTGCACGCCGCAAGCGACGCGCGCGGGGCGCAGATCTCCATCGCCGACAACGGATCGGGTATCTCGCCCGGACACGCGGAGCGGATCTTCGACCCGTTCTTCACGACCCGGCGCGCCGATGGCGGTACCGGCATGGGCCTGTCGGTGGTCCGAAACCTACTCTACGCCCACCGCGCGACAATCCGGCTGGTTCCCTCCACGGACGGAAGCTGCTTCCTGATCCGCTTTCCGATTGGGGAAGCGTGATAACGGGTTTTGATGTATCTGGTCGATGACCCGAAGGCCTCAAGCGCCGATCCCAACAGGGTGATAGTACTGCGCTAAGGGAGCGCTAAACTACCATTGTCCAGGGAAATGCGTCTTTCTGACAGACAGAAAGCGTTTCACAATAAGGAGGTAGATGGTGGGTGATAAGAGATTTGAACTCCTGACATCTTCGATGTGAACGAAGCGGGTTCAGCACAACCTACCGTAATCCATTGATCTAAGCGCTTCTTATAAGAGGAACTTAGACCATGTACGCAACCTGTTCCGGTTCACACAGGTTCAGTGAACTTCCATGCGCTTCGTATCCGCAAGGCCTCGTCAACGTGAGAAACTCTGTTTCGCACTACCCAACTCACCCCGTCTAGCTCTCAGAGCGTGGTCGCAACTCTTCATCCAACAACGGGAGTACAAGCCATTTCCGCCTCAAGCGCTATATCGCTCGCCTATCGATTTCGTTATTGTAGATCTGGATTACTATCAACCAAACGAAGGAGATCCCCACCTTCGTCAATCGCAAACAGCGCGGCCGTCCGGACAGCTTGGAAGAATGTCTCTGTCGCCGTATCGAGCTCCAGGATCATTTCGTTTTTGCCGTCTGCGGTCTGAAGGCGTGCCGCATTGCGCGAGAAATAGCCATGCATCAGTTCATTGCGAAGCTTCAGTGCATCTGCGAATTGTATGGCAACCGAATTCTCCAAGTAGAACCTTCCTCTCAACAGATTGACAAGCTTGCCAAGGGTCATCCTTCGATAATCTATCTGCCCTCTTGCATTGAACGTTTGTATCTCGTCGCTCATCGCGACCTTGATGTCCTCGATACGGCCGCGAAGCTTCAACACCAGAATGATATTCTGCTCGAAAACTTGGGCCGCAAACGCAGCAGCGCCGAAATGAGCATAAACTAGATCTCTGCCATCAAACAATGTTCCGGTTTCAGATTTGCTACCGATTGGCAAGCGACTACTCACTTCTGTTCTACTGGCAGTCTAGAAAACGGAGATAAGATTCAAATAGCGCTTGTTAACAACGCACCTATTATTGCTCCTATCACAACCGCGGCGGCGCCTATCAATGTTGACGTGACCATAGTTTTAGTTGCGAAACACTCTGCTCGATCCATGTCACGTCTTTCTTTCTCAGCCCTAGCTAGGGCCACCTTCACACGTGTTTCTTGAGCCGTAGTATTCAACATCTCCCCTATCACCACAAACTGTATCAGCTCAAAATAATGAACCTCCTTCATTCTCTCCAAAGCCGACAGCACACTGCTCTGATCTTTAAAATCAACACCTTTAAGAACATCAGACATTGAAGCCAATTTAAGTCTACCTTCTATGGGCAATTCCACTTGCCATCGAATTTCATTAAAAAACTCCCACCAGGAGCGACGCAGTCTTACACTCAGGAAGCGCACCAACAAGACCAATCTCTGGCGCTACCGCCTCAGCCCTTTCCTATCTTCAACTTCCGCAATGCCGTCGAAAGCTTCTGATCGAGGTTAGTGATCTTTCTGTAGATCTCCTTTCGATCACCTATGAGCAGTAAAACTACCCGCCCCTTCGAGAGCGGGTAGTATATTACACGCATGTGAGAAGCTCTCATACGAAAGAACGCAGGGTTCGCCTGAATTTTCTCGATCTTCAAACTATCATCTCCATCCCGCAAACGTTGCAGGGTACCCCAGACAGTCTTTTGATCTTGCTTCGATAGCTTTCTTATTGCTCTCTCTGCCTCAGGCGAGAAGATTACTTCCTTGGGGTCCACTGGTCCCTCCGCTGTTGTGTCGAACTAGCCCATCCCTAGTTCCTGCTCGATCTCTTCCATGGTTTTCCCTCCCTTTTCGTAGAACTCATCAAGCGACTTCTGCGCAGCTTCGGCTTCTAGGGCCGCCTCAATACGCAAGAGACGTTCAACGCGCTCCATGAACTCCATAGAGACAACCGCCACTCGACGATCTCTCTTCTGAACCACGATTTTTTCACCAAAGTGGGCGGCATCGATCAGATCAGCGAAGTTCTTTCTGGCTTCTGTCGCTGTGTACGTTTTCTCTGTCCATTCAACTCCTTGCATTCCCTTGTCCTCGTATGGCAGCACCCCCACTCACTGGGTGACGCGTGCACTTTGTACAAAATGCGCAAACTGTCGTCAACGCACGTTACGTACGTACCGTACAATGCGAGCCTTTCAAGTAACTGTTGTGTCAGAAAGCGGCATCACGCCGAGGACGCACCCTTACTAAACAGAGCTTGTTCTTCCGGAGACACTGCATGCCGTAGGTCTCAGCGTGTATCCCATCAAGTCATGCATGAGTTCACGATTGTAGAGCGCGCTGACTATTCTCTTTATCCCTATGAGCCACCCCAAAATACGCGAAATCAGTGCGTTAAAGGCGAAAGCCGCCCAGCGTTCATGCTTGCATCCGCTGATCGCCGGGCGGCACTCATGGGTCGTTAGGTACGGGACCCATTGACCTGATCCTCTGGGGAGTCTCAGGGAGCCCAAGGCTATCCACGACGTTGCAATCGGGCAAGAGGGCAATCTGGGCTACGGAAAGCCGCCCAGCGAGTGAACCTTTAGGGGGGAATCAAACGTCTGGGCGGCAGTTCCCTGGCTCATGGCGTATGAGCAAGGAATCCTCACCCACGCTGGAACAAGGGTAAGGTAGGTGAAACATATCGAGGCCACTTACGCGGAGCAAGTAGGTCACGCGCACCGCGCAGTAACCGGCAATGGCCTCCGCGGATACGCCAGGAGTATCCAGTTTTCTGCACTTGCTATCCAAATCGCGCCAATTGCATTTGTCCGGCGAATTAAGGGGCGAGAGACAGAAAGAGCCGCCCGGCTAGACGGCACGTCAGGTTCTTTCACCGGGCGGCAGTTCCAGGGTCGATCGGATAGGGGACCCTTTGCCTGGTCCTCAGGGTGAACACCAGGAAACGCTAACCTAACTTTCCCATTGACCAGGGCCAAGCAAAGGCTTGGCAACCTCCAATAGAGAGCCGGTTTCCGCCGCTCGGCGCGCTCAACATCAATCTGAGTGCTCATAGGCTTCAGGTCCTAACCCACTGTCTGCGGCACCTCCTCCGCTGCGATCACCCCTTCGCAGAAAGCCTCATGGTCATTGCCCTTCCCGCAAGTCGGACATACGAACACGGCCATCTTGTCGCGAAGCGCGACCAGGCACATTGTGTGTAGCTCTACAATCTCCTGGTGGCCACAGCCGCATCTGAACTTAGTTTGAAAACGCTCCTCTCTTCCCATCTCGCGCTCTCATTATTCAATTCCTCAGCAGTCGGCAGATGGGAACGCCTGTCATGGAAGGCAATCCTCACCAGTGAGAAAATTTTGATCTCGAGTCCTTCGTGCGCCACAAGCTTCCCAAGCTTCAGTTACGGGTTCGATTCCCGTTACCCGCTCCACGAAAAACTCAATACATTCAATGTACTTAGGTGCCCGGAAAGCCGTTCCTCCTTGGCTTCGACCTAGGAAGAATCGGGAACGTCTGGGGCCATTTAGGAACCAGACGCCCAGAATAATCCCCAGACTGGTCCGGGCCTTTAGCCGGCGGCTGGCAGCGCCCGAAGCGCCACCGCCATCGCGAGATAACCAGGGTAGCCGTAATCTTGGTGCATCTTCTCGTACCACGCGGCCCAAGGCTCCCGTCGCTCCTCCTCGAACACGTCCGACCAGCTCCCGTTCTTCACATGCACCCGGCCGTCATCCAGGCGCGCAACGCTGATTTCGCTCATTAGGTCCTCCAAGATTTAATCTTCACTTCGCTACGCGCTGGCGTGACATCATCGGTCGCATGCAATGCACGAACCAGTTTTAGAGATTTCGTTCTTCGCTTAGCCCAAAATCAGCGAGGAACTTCAGAAAGTTGCTTCCCGTCTCAGTGATCTTGAAAAGCCCACCTTCCTCAATCACAAACTTCCAGTTGATCAAGAACAACATGTACTGGTTAACAGACCATTGATTGAAAATTGGGTGGCTGAGGCGGAGATCTTCATACCTTTTCTCGACGTCAAAGCGCGTCAAATCTCGGGTCTCCAGATCTCTCAGCAATCTAATCTGGCTCCCATAGATATTCGCATAGGCGAGCGCGTAAGATCGACGAAGTTGCTCAAGCGTTAGCTCGCGCACCAATACATTCGTTACATCCCCCTCGTGGAACTTGGCCAGTGCAGCGAAGTTTTGGCTTTCCATCTTCTGAAGTTGGGGATCAGAAAAAGGTTCCAGATCAACCGGTGTCAGGCTGGCGAAGCGTAGGCCTGTAGGCTCTGTCGCCTCCTGATCAGGAGCCTTAAAGTCGATCCCATCTCGCCCGAGGCGGCTGATCCTACGAAGCAGAGATCGGATGTCTCCAGCGAATGCAGCAGCCAGAAAGATTGCTGCGATTGGCCAAGCAATCGCCTTCACCAGGTCAAAGGTTACCAAGAGGTACTGGATGGCTGTCGACGGCTCGTAGGTTCCATTGAACATTTCAGCTTAGCTCTCGCGCAATTGTTGTGTAAATATGTGCGCACAACCTCTTGCGCGACCGGACTTGATTGTGTATATATTTACACATCATGATAGAGAAGGATAGTAAGAAGATCATCAAGAAGCTTACGGAGCAAGGGTTCACAGTGATCTCCCAGAAAGGGTCTCATGTGAAAATGCGCAAAGGCGAGCGGACAGTGATCATACCACACCCCAAGCGGGACCTGCCTACCGGCACAGCCCGTAACATAGCAAAGCAAGCGGGCTGGATCTGATCCAGCCCGCAGGCATCGGGAGGTGGAAACTTGCCGTTCAGCGAAGACCGAAATCAGAAATCAGAAAAGAGACACAAGCATGCACTACATCGCAATAATCCATCATGATCCGGGGAGCGCATATGGCGTCAGCTTCCCCGACGTACCCGACTGCTTTGCCGCAGCAGACGACGAGAAGGATGTCTTGAAGAATGCGATCGCCGCTTTGGATGACTATTTTGCCGATGGTCATCCATTGCCCGCTCCTCGCAGCATCGAGGACATTCGCGCAGAGGTCGCTGAGGATCTCGCCGAAGGGGCCTATCTGATCTTGGTGCCGCTGATCCCGCGCCCTACCAAGTCGGAGCGGGTCAACCTGAGCTTGGATCGAGGGCTTCTGCAGGCGATCGACGAGGCGGCAGACCTGGTTGGCCTCAACCGCTCTGCCTTCATCGCAATGGCGGCCCGGAAAGAGATCGAGCGAGATCAGGCCGCATAGTCGACAGCTAGAAGGGCGTGATCTCGCCCTTCTAGGCATCCACCTGAAAGCTGAGCAACTGGAACCGGATGGTATGTTTCATCGCCTATGGAAAAAGATCATCATGACCAAGCCTCTTGAATATGTGGTCGCCTTGGCCTCCGTCGCGTCCGCAGTGTTTGTTGGGTATCAGGCCCTGCTCTTTAGGTGGGCCGTCGACGATCCTTACCTCACAAACCTTCAAATCAGACAACTTGATGCGTGCGAAGAATTCGCCATAGCTCACACTGCGTGGGTTTATCCCGTTGGCTTGCCGTCAATAGTTGCGAGAACTACGTATGAGATGGGCGATCCAACTATGGTTACGGTCTTCCCAAGGGAAAACTTCACTAGAAAAGAAGTTGAAGAGGAGTACACATCGGCTCTGTCATCTCGGGCGGACGATGTGGGAGCCGCAATAATAAGACTTAGAGTTTTCGCCGGGCCAGGCGAAATGAAACTCGACGCCGTAAGCGCCGCTTTGACCTACGACTACTTAACGCGTCTAGATAAAATGAACACTTGGCTCGATCTTGCGATTCGCGAACCAATGAAAGAGCAGGATTTCCAAGAACAACTCTCAGTCTCAAAGCTGGAAGAAAACCCAACGCGGAATGGACAGAGAGTTTCTTCCTACGAGGAAGAGGCAGAACCGATCTTCGAAAGATGCCGGTCACTCATGAAAGGGGAGCTGCCCGGGCTATTTTAACTCTAGGCAGTACATCCGGACCAACCGCAACAAAGCGAAAGAGCCGCCCGGCAATGATGAATGCAGGGGCATGTGTCCGGGCGGCAAGTCGAGGGTCGATCGGATAGGGACCCTTTTGCCTGATACTCGGGGGAGAACCAGGCATCTCAAGCCTAACGGCGCCTCCAATCGTGAACAAGCGAACCCTTGGCACCGCTTGGATTGCAGCTATTTTCCGCCGTCATGCGCGTCCTCTCGATCACCTGCTACTGTGGCCACACCGCGTCCGTCGAATGGCCAGACGGGCGATCGACCCTTAGGGACTATGTGCTGCCCCGCGCCAGGTGCAGGCGCTGCAGGCGGATCGGGGCCGAGGACATGCGGGTGGTCTGGATCGCAGAGGAATCGCTCGGGGCGGCCCGGCTCCGCGATGCGAGCGACGACTCCACCTAGATCAAAAAGCTTCACACTATAAGCAGAATCGCTTTAGCGTCCCCTGCGGAGATACTTGGGGGATATTATGCTTAGATTTCTTCTGGCTGCGCTGCTGGCGCTGCCATTGTCTGCCAATGCGGCAACACTGATTGTGCAGGATGGCCTGCTTTATGGCGCAAACGATGTCGATGTAGACGGGACGCTGTTTGACGTTCGGTTTGAGAACGGGACTTGCTCCGAATTCTACAATGGCTGTGACGAGCTATCCGACATTCCCCTGAACGCGTATTCGGCGGTGAGTGCACTTATCGGCCAAGTCTTGATCGATGGACCTCTCGGCCTGTTTGATGCGTTCCCAAAACTGGCCAACATCTGCGTAAGTAATCGAGCAGCCTGCATCTTTTCTATGCCGTTCGTAGACCAGTACTATAGCACACTGGGGCTAATCGAGTTTTACAACGCTCCAGAGTTGCCAAATCCCGACTGGTATCTTGACCCGTGGGGAAACGAGACAGCGGCCAGCGGCGGCTACCCTGGCATTTCGCCAGAGACACCCGTCAATCTCAAGTGGACCCTGTCGTCAGAGCGGGTAACGCAGGTGCCCCTGCCCGCAACCGCCCTTCTGCTAATGGCTGGGCTCGGGGTTCTCGGCGGGCTGCGGCGTCGCAACGCACATTAGCCCGCCGCATGACGGCTCAGGCAGGCTCCAGCGCCCCGATCGAGGCGGTGGAGCCGCGCACAACGCCCAGCACATCATCATACGCAATGAGCTCGCCAGACGCCGCACCATTGGCCGCGGATTCCTCCTCGGGCACCATTTCGATCCACGAGCCAGCTGGCGTCTCGAAACTGTCATCGAGGACGAAATTTGCTGGGTCTCTTTGTCCCTTGCAGCGCGGCGGCCAAAGCTCCGTCGAAGTTACCGGATCGTAAGTGGTGATCGGAATCGGCATGTTGGGCTGGTGCTCAAGGTTGTTGGCGATCACAACGTTGGTGAACTCGCCCTCTCCCGTAGCCTCTGCGCGATAGAACGGAACGGTATCTGGGCCACCGGACCACTGCTGAGCCTTTGTCCTCATGAAGCCAAAAGTGCAGCTGTAGATCTCGATTGGCGCATCCAGCTCAGCCTCGGGAACAGCGACGCCACCATCATCCAGAACTCGCCCAACCACGAATGCCCATGTGTCATTTGCATAGTATTGCACCGCCGGGATAACCGCCGACATGTTGCGCACCGTCAGCCCCGAGAGGCCCGCGAGGACAGCTCCCCTCGTGGAATACGCCCCCAAGCCGCGAACGCCGTCCACCACGATGTTGTGCGCGCCCGAACCGATCCCGTTCCCGGCATTGCCCCCGATGTCGATCAGATAGTAGCCGAACTCCATGACGCAGGAATGCACGTTGCAGATCGAGCCCCCTGCTTTGGGGGAGTTCTGCACCTTGATGCAGGGCTGCCGCCAATCGAGGTGGAAGAAGTCGCAAGCCGCGATGTACTGGTTCTGGCCATGGTCGTAGCGGATCAATGCTTTGGACGCGCCCCCAGCGAAATCCGGATACCCCGGCACGGTGTTGTCATAGGTCAGGTAGGTCGTTGGAGCATCGACGTTCTCAGCCATGCCGCATCCGGAGAAGCCGAGCGAAGAATACTGGTGCTCGCTTGCCCCACCGATGAACGGGTACTCGCCCCCGAAATCCTCGAACAAGCAGTCGTTGACGTGACAGTGCACTTTCCCAGCGAACCCGCCGACATTGAAACCGATGGTCGAGCGCTGGAACCCTTTGAAGGTGCAGTCGTCAATCAGCATGTCCGTGTATTTCTGGATCAGGATGGCATTCACGGAAATGCCATCCAAATCCGGAGAGTCACGCGGCGCTACAGCTGTCGTCGTCGGGTCAAAGTTCCCCACGAAGTTGAGCCCATAGATACGCACTTCGGGGATGAACGCCCCGCCCAGGCCCCCATAGCGACCGTAGAAGTAGATGGCCCGCGCCCAGATCTCCGCCGCATCGTCGGTGTCTGTCTTGGCATTCATCTTGGGGCGGTCACCGGAACCATAGGCACCGAGCGAGAGCAGATAGGGCGCATCGTCATCCATGAACATGTCGCTCGTGAACTCAGCCCCTCGCTTGAACAGGAAGCGGATCGGGGTCGTCGTCTTGTCGACCGGCTCATAGGTGCTGATGAACGCCTCGTTGATCAGGTCAGCATTGGCCGGCACGTGTCCGGCGGGAGCCCCTGTGAAATCACTGTCTCCGACCGGATTGACACAGATCGTCTGCGAACCTGGAAATATCGTGTCGGCATCGTAGACCGTTTTCTCCCTTGCCTCGGCCATGAAGTACTCGCCGGTCAGCTGGTCGATCACCATGCATTGGATTGTGTAGGTGCCAGGCTGCTTGTAGACGTGCTTGACGAACGGGCCCCTTGCAACGTTTGCGTTGCGCCACGCCGCCAACAGGCGCTCTGGCTTGTCGAAGGTTGCCCCTTCGTCCCCGAAGTCCCAGAGGAACAAGAGCCGATGCAGGCGCGCGTCGTAAGGTGTGTCCTGGGGACCGAGGATCCCATAGGGCTCGCCCTCGGGAACCGCCCAGAACCGCACGGTATCAGGCGCGGCCTTCAGGGAAGTCTCATCCATGTAGATCGAGACCGTGCCGCTGACAGGGGAAACTGCGGTGAGAAGAAGCCGGGCCATTAGAGATTACCTCCTCGGATGGCAGTCATGGTGGAAGCGGCAGTCACGCCCGAGTTGCTGAGCGCGTAGACCCCAATCCCGCCGGCGCTGTGAGCGGAATCGGTGTAGGTCCCCTTCAGAACCCAGCCAGAGCCTTCGTCGACATAGACGCGAATGGTCGTGCCTTCTGCCTCGGCTCTCACCTTCGAGCCCTCTACGAAGGTGTTTGCCATGATATCGGCAATGACGGTGGGGCTGGCACCGCCGACGCGCTTCAGGAGACCGAGCCAATTGCCCTGGGTCCTGATCCAGTAGAAGTTATCAGCATCGGTGCACCGGAACATGGCACCGAGAAGGCGGGCCGTCCCAGCGCCGACGGAACCGTTATCGAACTCGACATACTGATCGTTTTCGAACGCCTCGATGCGCTTCACGTACTGCGAGCCGAGCGTGTCGAGAGGGGCCATTCCGAGGGCGCCATCATTGACGACCAGGCGAGCGGTGTTCAGCGTTCGAAGGTTGTCCCAGTTCGCGTCACTGTCGATCTGTGTCCCATTGGCCTGACCGAACAGCTCCTCGAAGACCTGCGTCGGTCCTCCGGCGGTCACGACGACGTCGGAGTAGGTCAACCAGACTTCCTCGCCGAACTCGTCGATGTAGTAGATCGTCGGCTGATAGGTCGAGGCTGCAAGGGCTGCCGTAGTGCCAGCGAAGGCCACCCCAGCCTCTCCGGTCCCGGTCAGGGTAAGCGTCGCGCCAGAGCCGCTGGCAATCTGTTCGTCGGTCGGATTGGTCCCGTCAGGGAAAAAGGAGACGCGGGTCGTACCAGCCTGGTCTGGTGTGAAAGAGTAGGTCGCCTTCGCGGAGGCATCAGCGAAGCTCACTGCCGACAGGTTCGGGTCGGTGGTGTCGATCTCGATCGGACCGGCGCTTACGACGTCGGCGTCGATCCCATATGGCGGAAGGAACCAGAAGCGATACTCGACCGGGTCCACGTTGTCGCCGAGACCATCAGGGACCACGACAGGAATGGCCGAACCGTCGGTGGTGATACCGACATCATCAAGCGCGGAGTAGCCGCCAGCATCGGCCCCACCACCTGAGGTCGCACCGAAGAGGGCAGCACCTGGCGTGGCAGTCCCGGCGAGACCGAGCAGGACTTTCCAGGTCGCATCCTGATCCGTGGAATACTCCATCGGGATATCGCCATCGGACTGCTGCGGACCAAGAAGACTTACCGTCATCGTAGCAACGGTCAGCACCTCGAGCGAGTAGCCGGACGACGCGGCACCGCCAGAGTTCGTTGCCGTGACCAGCACGACAGCAGTCGCTTTGAGATCCGTTGTGTCGGTGGTGACCACCCCCGAGCCGCTGTTGATCGAGACCCCGGAGACGGTACCTACCGCGAAGGTCAGACCGCCGCCGGTGAAATCCACGCTCGCATCATAGGTCCGGTTGCCCGAACCCTGGCCATAGGTCTGATCCTCGAGCGCGCCCGCAGCGACGGGCGGAGCATACCGCACGACATAAGCCGGGCTGTTCTTCGCGCTGTAACCACCATCGGCAGGCGTGGCGCGGGCGTAGAGGTTGGTAAGGTCGTCACCAGTCACAGGCGTGTAGGAGGCGCTGGTGGCGCCGCTGATGGCCTCGCCGCCGGCATACCACTGCCATGCCACCGACGACGGCGTGTCGCCCGTCCAGCCGCTCGCCGACGCGGTCAGTTCGACGCCAATCTGCGCCGTCGCCCCATAGGTCGGGTTGGTGGTCAGGCCTGCGATCGAGACGGAGTAGTTGAGCCCCCCACCCCGCCGGGCGAACCGCCGCTTCGACTGAACGCCAAAGCTGCCGCCGCCGCGGCCGATCATGAAATCAGTCATGTGCGACATAGAGGTTCGCGCTCTTGCCGTTCTTGGGTTCAGCAAACAGCTGGTTCACCCCAGCAACCCCCGGGAACAGATCGGCGAGGGCTTCGTTGACGAGGATTTGCTTCGGGGGAAGGATGATGTATCCGACGCCCTCGACCGGCGCCGCCCCACCAATACTCGGGTAGAGCAAGACGTTGACCCCGGACTGGTTCTGGGCAGTGATGGAAACCACGTCGCCATCCGTAATCTTCTCCGGACCGTTGCCGTCGAGGTGCTGAATTTCGTTCTTTGCCATCGCTCAATCCTCTGATGGTTGGGTTCCCGGACCTCAGGTCCCGGGTACCAGGTGCTGCCAATTCGGGCAGGCCAGCGCGAACGCCGCGTAGCCTGCCTGGATTTCATCCCGGGTCTGCCGGGTGTCCGAGCGAGATCGGGTCGGGAGAGACTGCCCCCACTGCCGGCAGAGCTCGGCCTCCGTCCGGGTTTCGCCGTCAGTCGCGATAGCCGGCGTCGTCGTAGCGTCGCAGGCGGTCAGGCAGATCGCGCTCAACGCGATCGCGAATGTCGTCAGCCTTGTCATGGTCGCGCTCCTCTGCGCTGTTACGCTCCGCCTCGCGGCCCTTGGAACGCTGGCGGGCCCCATAGGCCCCGATCCCGAGCACCGCGGCGATCGCGGTGATGATCAGGGCCAGCAGATCCCCGGAGAGCGAGCTGATCACGTCCGTCCTCCGCGGGCCTTCGCGAACCGACTGGCCGCGAATGTTCCGGCAAAGGCTGCAACTCCGCCGAGAAGGGTGGCGACGCTCTCGAGGTGGAACGTCACCGTTCCGGCCTCTGGGTCGAACACAGCGAGCCCCTGCCCGGCCAGAACGCCGGCGGCGAGGTAGAGAAACATTCGGATGTAGAGCATGGTCAGGCCTCGTTTGTGGTGATGACGGTGTCGCCCGGCGTCAACCTCGGCAGGTAGATCGGCCGCACGGGGTAGGTTGCCGGCCAGCGGCACCCCTTCAGCTGCCTCAGCTTGGAGATCCTGCTTACGCTGACGGAATCGGACTGGTTGCCGCCCTCGGCGTACCAGTGGGTGTCATCCTCCCCGACGAGGAAGAAGACGTGACCACCGCCGTTCCGCTCGATCGAACAGACGGCACCGTAGGTTGGCGGGCTGTCGACCCCGAAGAGCCCCCAGTTCAGTGCCCAGTAGGGGTTCTGGCCGAGGGCGCCGGGGAACGGCTCATCGGGCAGCGCGATGCGAATACAGGTCTCGATGAAGTCACCGCACCAGGGAAGCTTGGCCGGATCACCGAGGGCACGGCCGTCGCTCTTGAGAAAGGCCTTCAGCCTCTCGTTATCGCGCCGCTCGTGCCAACCCATGACGCTGTCTGCCACTGCCATCCAAGGCAGCTTTGCCTCGGTGACGAGCTCGCGCTGCGCCATCCATGCGGCATCCAGGGCGCCGAGGGTGATCGGCCCAACATAGGGCCGGGCCCGCAGGCCCCTCGTGCGTTTGAATGCAACGATGGCGGCCGAGGTCAGCGGACCGCACACGCCATCGATCGGCCCCGGATTGAATCCGAGGTCGGCCAGCCGGGTCTGCACCCGGCGCCAGTCGATTTCCATGGAGTTACCCTTGTTTTCGCCGAAGCAGGTCGGTGAGGTAGGACGTCCAGATCGCGCCGTTCACGGCTGTGATCATCGGCATCCAAGTGAATGTTCTGGGCGTACGATAGTTGGCGAGCAGCTCGGCCTGCCCCGCTGCGTGAACGATGAGCCCGCCCGCCAGGAAGGCGAGCCAGACGCGCATCATCCCGTGGATGCCGATGCCCACCCGATACCGCAGCACGAGTGCCAGCAGCATCAGCGCCGAGATAGGCTCAACGATCAGAAGAGCCAGACTGAAGATCATTGCCCCTTCCCTCCTCTCGCATTGATCCGGAGAACTTCCTTTGCGAGCTCCACCATCCAGTCGGTGCTGCTCATGAGACGCGCGGAAAACTCGAGGATGAACCACACCGAGAAGCCGGCCACGGCCGAGCGTGCAAGCGTGTGGTCGAAGTCTTCCCCGGCCAGGCCGCCGAGAAACCAGAGGTCATCGACGATCGGGGAGAAGATCGCCCCCATCACGATGCCTATCCACAGGCGGTAGAAGGCATTCTTGGTGCCCGCCGGTGCCACCATGATCATCGAAGCGATGACCCCGAGCGCCGCGCCGAGCGCGCGCGCAATCCAGCGCGCCTCGTCGCCGAAGTAGTCATTCATGCTGAGTTCCTGTGAGTTTGTCTGCTCTTGGTTTTCGTTCAGAAGCGCGCGGCCAGGTCCACCACGGCCGTCGGCAGTGCCGGCCAGTTCGCGTCATCAGCAGGATCGTCCCCGGCGACGGCCATCGGCTCCCAGGCGGCGCGCATATCCTTGATCCACTGGACCGATGCCTGAAACGCCAGCTGCTCGGCGGGATCGAGGGCGCCGGACGCTGACGCCCCGATGATGTTCATTTGCGTGGCCTCGCTGGCGACAGCCAGGATGCGCCGGCGGCACTCGGCGCGGGCGACTTCCTTCCGGGCGTCGGTGTCCCGGGCAAGGCTCTCGGCCGAGCGGGAGAAACTGAGCGCGGTCATGCTGTCACCTCGAAGCGAAGGATTGGCGACTCGAGGAAGGGCGCCGGAGCATCAACCTCGATCTGATAGGTGCCCGGATCGGTCAGGCTGATCGTGACATCTTCCGCCTCGGTCGCGGTGTGCTCGCCCATCAGTTCGTTTCCGACCAGGTCGAAGGTCCGGATTTTCGTGCCTTCCGGACATGCCTCGATGAACACGGTGGTAGCATCCAGCAGCACAGGGATCGGGCCGTCAGGGCGCTGGGTGAGGTAGGGCAGCCCATCGGCCCTGATCTCGCGCCAGCAGCGGGTCGCCGTCAGGAGGTTCCACCTGAACTCGCAGATGACCTGTGTCGCCGGGTCGCTGAACTCGCTCGGGTGCACCGCGACCAGACTGCCTTCCGGGGCGGTCCGGTTCATTGCGACGGTGACGAAGTCGTTCTCATCCAGTGTGACGCTGCGCGGCATGCTCACCTCCTCGGCGAAGAGAGGACCGACAGGCCGATCCTGCGGACGTTGTCGCGGTCATAGGTGCCCTGGGAGACAGTGACGGTGTCCTCGACGTCGTAGGCATAGAAGCGCCAGCGTACGTCCTCGACGTCGTAATAGACCCGTTCCACCACGCCTTGCCGCTGCACCCATGCGTTCGTTTCGGCACTGCCGCTGTCGAAGATGGTGATCCAGCTGCCCCACGTCCCGCTGACCCTCGTGGCGTGCTGGATGATGTAGCCGGTCCGGCGAACATGATAGGTGAAGATGCCCCCAGCCTCGGTCGTCCATGCCTCCTGGTTTCGCACCTCCGCAGTTGCGCTGATGGTGAACAGGACGTCACCATTCGGGGCAACATAGTCACCGGGATTGGCATAGGAGACGAAGTTCTCGAATGTCTCGCTGAGCGTGATGACGGTCCCAAAGGCCTGCTCGACCAGCTGTACCGAGCCGTTGTTCCAGAAGGCGTCGCCGTCGGTTACCGCGCCCTCCTGAAGGCCGATCCGGTCAATGCTATCGGTGAAGATGGCATAGCCCGCGCTGGTGATCGCCCAGCCTTGTGTGCCGCGGTCGGTAATCACACCAGACCCGTCGATGGTCCCATCGAAGGCGGTCGACGTCAGGTCACCACCGAACACGGCGAGCCCGGCCGCCGAGAAGCTGATGGTGTCGATCTTGTCGACATCCACGGCGCCCGTCGCGATGTAGTCGCCGTCGATGATTGTGCGGCCATAGTTCGGGTTGAACCGGTCGTCGCCATCATAGGAGCAGATGACCACGTTCTCGCCGGTGTTGGCGACGGTCAGGTCGTTGGACGACTGCAGGGTGGTGCCGCCTCGGGTCCAGTAGATGTAATAGACCCCCGATCCGGGCGTATAGGTGTAGGTTCCGGCCGTGATGGTGCGAACGCTCTCCGTCCCGTTGTTGTCGATGTACTTGATCTTGCCGCTGGTCCAGCTGAGCACCTGACCGCTGCGCGAGAAGCTGATGCCGGTGATGTTCAGGCCGCGCAGGCCGATCTGGAGCTTGTTCGCCGTGACCGTCCCGGCCTGGATGTTGTTCGCGTCAAAAGTCCCGCCCGTGCCGTAGCGCCAGTTGGCAAGCGTGGTCGAACCCGAGATCGTGATCTTGCCAGGGTCGATCTTCGTCGCGCCGGCGTAGACGTTGATCCGGGCGCCGGGGTCATCGGCGCGCGCCTCGACCGTCGAGAGCGCGGTACCAGACACGAGGACAGATCCAGAGAGAGTGGTTCCGGCCGTCAGCTTTGCGGCACTCAGGTCCGAGATCTTGGCGTTCGTGATGATGGCGTTTGCGATCTGCGCGGTGCCCGTGATCACCGCGGTATCCGTGACCAGATGGTTGCTCCGGATCGTGCCATCGACGACCAGGTTGCCCGCGTTCTTCCGCCGCACCGCGATGCGACCGAAGTTGACTTGCGTCGCGGTGCCGTCGCCGCCCTTCACCAAGCGGATCCGCGCATAACGAAACTTGGCGCCGGTCCCGTCACCGTTGCTGTCCGATGGAACCGTCAGGCTGTTCTTTACCCGAGACACGCCAGTGGTTGTCGCCTCGAGACCCACAAAAGCGGTGGTGCCAGAGAAGTCCGGCGTGTTGCTCACCTGAAGCTGAAGCCGGGCGGCACCGGTCGTTCCGTTCTGGATACTGGCCGTGAAGTCGATCCAGAACTGCTCCCCTCTCGTACCGTCCGGCGCCACATAGTCGGGGTCTACCTCGAACACATCATCCGAGGGTGCATAAGCAGCAACACCTGCGGTTCCGGACACCCGGATCACATTCGTTGACAGGAAAGATGCGTTGAAGCTGCCGAGGTACGTCGCGCTGGCGTTGGAGATATAGCTCGTGTCGGTCTGGTCCTCGTCCTTCCAGAGGTTGGTGAAGTCGCCGACGCCCACCTTGCTGGCCACGATGGCATGTGCGGCCAGCTGATCAACGCCGATGGCACCGGCCGCAATCTGTCCCGCGACCAGCTGGCCAATGACGTCGCCCGCCTCGACCTTCAGAACGTATTCGGCCCCATCCCAGTAGTAGAGCTTGCCGCCGTAGTAGATCGTGTTGGTCGACTTCACAGTCGGGAGCGATCCACCGGTTTCGATGGAGACCGGCTCGATGCCGCTGGCGAAGGAGGTTTCGTTGACGATGCCCTCGATCATCTCGGGGGTGATCGCGACACCGTCCGAGGTCGTGGCCGCCGCGCCGGCGGACCAGGCGGAGCGGTTTCCCGAAGTATCCACCGCCCGCACGAAGACATAGCGGGTCTGGCCGTTGTCGAGGCCTGAAATGACGCCCCGCGTGGCGAGCGTCTTGATCACCGGCGACGTCGGGTTCGTGCCGGGCGTAGTGCTCGTCGTCTTGTAGCAGACCTCGTAGTGCGAGAGGTCGGCATTGGTCACGCCGGTGAACTCGAACCAGATCGACCCGAAGCCCGGGCTGAGCGTCGGGGTGCCAGGCACATCTGGCGGCGTGGCGTCGGCGGCACTGGTGATCGCAGAGGCGGATGTCCAAGCGGACTTCTTGCCCAGTGCAGAGACGCCGCGCACCCGGACCGAGAAGCCCACGTTCGGGCGTGTCACCCACTCGTAACGCAGGCCCGCCGCCGGGAAGACAACCTCAGTTCCGCCCGATTCCGTGATGCCGAGTTCATAGCTGACCGCACCGGCGGCCGCCGCCCAGGTTGCAACGACATGGGCTACCCCGTCTGCCGGTAGGGACGTGGAGAGCGCAAGGCCGGTCGGGACGGCGGAGTCGCTCACGTCCGAAGCGAAGTCGTCTCCCGTCAGTCCCGCGTTACCAGTGGTGACGCTTTCCCAGTCCGACCACTCGGAGTCCTGACCATCCTGCGGGATCAGTTTGACCCGCGCCTCGTAGGTGGTCTGCTTTACGATCCCCTCGGACGTCTTGACCTGGCCGACTGGCCCGCGCAGCGCGGTGCCGTCACATACCGGGGACAGGGTCCCGGGCAACCGGACCTCGAAGGTGATCCCGATCACCTCCTCCTTGCCCGCCTCGTTCCATTCGATCTTGAGCGCGGGGCGCCGATCGTTGTCCCCCCCGTCTTTCACGGTGCTGGCGGACAGGGTCCAGTTCGTCACGGTAAACGGTTCGGGCAGCTGCACCACAAGGCTCGTCGTGGGCTGCGGCAGGGCGCTGGCCGGGTTCCAGTCATAGTCGCCGGAATCCCGCTCTTTCAACGACACCGCCGGCTTACTGGTCAGCAGCGGGTCAACCATCTTCGCGACCTCGAACACCTTCGAGGTGTAGCCGTTGCGCAGGCTGGTCCAGGAGACCGAGTCGAGCGGCTCGAGCGGGATGGCATCGGGGGCCAGCGTGAGGTTGTGCCGGCGCATCCGGCGCTCTTCCTCGATGTAGCTGACCATGAGGCGCTGCACCTGCTTGGCATATGGCGCGGCCGCAAGCGTCAGATCCGCGACCAGCCTTTTTCCCCCATCCTCAGCCTCGTAGGTTTCATTGTAGCGCGGGGGTGCCTCATTAACGTTCCAGGCGCTGTCCGGATCAGGGAAGCTGCCATGCACGCCATTGTAGATCTCGGTGATGCCAGGAAAAGGATCGAAGTGCTGGCTTTCCCGGACGTTCACATCCTCATCCGAGAAAAAGTACACTGGCAGCCCCGGACCGCCGCAGCGCGCCTTCCACACGCCCCCAATCTCGCAGACCTGCCCCGCCCCGGCCTTCAGCAGCTCCTCGAGCACCGATGCCGGCTCATCCGAGACGAAGACTTCGTAGCTTGAGCGGTAGGCATTCTCGTAGACGTCCGCCTCGGCCTCAACCTGTGCGTCGGCGGCGTTCATGGCGGCGAACCAGTTCGAGAGAGGCAAATCCTCTTCATCGAAGCCTCCGCCCCAAACATCGCCACTCGGCAGTTCGATGCCGCGCATGATATTGTAGGACTGGACGTAGTTGTTTTCGCTCTGCTCCCACGTCGAGGGATCATTCCAACGATGACTGCCGGTGCCGCCGACCGTGGAATCCTTGCGCGGGTCGTAGAGAGGAATGCCGCCCATGATGAACCGGACGGATGGGAAGCTACCAGAAAACAGCTTGCGGCTATGCCTGAAGGTGACGACAGCATAGCAGATGCCGGAGCCCACCATGTCAGCCGTCCACGGCCGGTCCGGGTCCTCTCCGAAGTTGTCGACGAGCCTCTGGTCAGCGGTGGTCTGGGTGCCATCGTAATAAGTGACCCAGCCATAGCCGTCGTATTTGTCCCCAAGCGGAAATCCGTGGGTAATGCCCTGCCCGTCGGTGAACTCTTCCTCGCCGATCGGGACCGGCTCACCGTTCACCTGGATGCCTTCAAGGGTCTGGCCTGGAACGTCGCCCAACTCGATCACGTAAACGAGCAGAGCGTTCGGGACGTCGTTCCACTTCTTGTAGGTCATCGGCGGCGCGACGAACTTGCCCTCGGTCGCGTACTTGCCAAGGATGAACGAAGCCGGCGTTGTAGCACCGGTCATCGTCTGCTCGGTTCGAATTCCCGGATCCCGCGCAGCCGCCGGACCGCTCTGAAGCGCGACGGACAGGGCGGAGATCGCGACCGTCGAGAGAAGCTTGCCAACGAATGTCGTCGTCAGGAACTTGCCGAAGGTCGCGCCGGCCAGCCAGGCATTCGTGAGAAACGTAGAGGCAGTGACTGCTGCGGCAGCGCCACCGCCAATTGCTCCTACGACGAATGCTGCGACTGGGGGCATCTCAGACCTCGAATACTTTGTGGGCCCGCAGGAGCGGGTAGATAGCAATCCGCGCAGGGGTCAGCAGGTAGATGCCTTCCCCCTGGACGATACCTAAGGCTGGGCCATCGGACGTAGGCACTGCCGCGCCGTCGCCGACACCGGCGAAGGCGACAGGCTTCTCCTTCAGATGATGCGCGGCGAGTGCGACGTGGTCCTCGAACCCGTCCTTCTTAAGGATGCGGAGACCGCCGAGGGTTGTGCTGTAGCGCCCGCGATAGGGCGCGGCATAGTCTTCGCCCGTCATGGCCTCGACACCGCCCGCAAGGAACAGGGCGCAATCGTGCTCGCCTTCCTTGAACGGCCGCCGCGCAGCGCGCACGAGATAGCTCATGAGCCGCGGTTTCCAGTCGGGGAGCCGCTTCATCGACCCGGGTCCTCACGGCGCGGTGTCTCTTCCTTCTCCTCCGATCCGGTGCCCGGCTTGGCGGCTTTGAGACCACCCCAGATCGTCTCGATCGAACCCGCAACGGCTGTGTACTGCCGGAACTTGTCTGTCGGGCTGCGCGCCAGAAGGCTCTGGTCCGACTTTTTCACCGCGAGCGACTTGGTCAGCCTGTAGGAGGCGCTGAGTAATTCCACTGTCGCCTCTGCAGCACCGCCGGCGGCCGGGGTGACAATTTCGACAGTGTTCACCAGACCCTTGAAGACGCGCATCGGTTCGGCCAGCAGGTTGCCCGTCATCTTGTCGAAGTAGGCCATGTGCATCTCGGCTGGCGCCAGCCGGGGGTCATATCCGCGCAGCGCCTGCTGAACCTCAGGCGCGATAGAAGAAAAGACGAGTGTTTGACTGCGCACACTGAGGCCAACCACGGAATCGAGCGGGTCAGTCCTGAGCAGTGTCCCGGCCCCATAGTAGGTCCGGGACTGCCCCCCGATCGAGAACTCGAAGTGATCGACACCCGTCCAGAGACCAATGGCCTCCAGTTCCGAGGTCTCCCGGTTCTTCGCCTCGATCCAGACAAGCAGGCCGGCAGCAATACCCTCGCGGGCCGCGAACTGAGCGAGGACGGCAGGATCAAATGTACGCATGGATCAACGCAGGGTCTGGACGAATTCGAAGGACAAGCCGCGCTTCTTGACGTTGCGGGCGGTGAACGGCTGCGCCGAGGACGGAACGATGACCGCCTTGCAGAACGGGCGCAGAAGCTCGACTGGGGCCGAGACGGCAGCGCCGGGACGGAGAGGCGGCACCACCTCGAAGAGAGGTGTGATCCCATCTCCGGACGCCACGGCGCCGGTGACGACGCTGTGCAGGGCGTAGCGGATCGGGCTGCTGCCGTAGGTGAACGAAAGCATGTCGCCCGGCGTCAGTTCATAGCCGACCGGCAGGCCGGAGATCCGCATTTCGCGGTTGTTGCTCTCGAGCTGATAGATGACTGGCGAGGACCCGGAGAGGTTGGAGCCATCGGGATCGGCCGCCGGCGCGGTGCAGGAGATGTCCCAAGCGAGGAAGGATGCGCCGGTGGCCTGCAGGAGCGCGATCTGGGACGAGAGCCTGCGACCTTCGGCGAGGCTGGCATGTTCAACCATGCAGCTGCCCCGCCAAAGGCGCGGGCCCAGGTCGTCGCGGATGATCGATCCATCCCCCAAGCCGGAAATCTCGACATTCTCGGAGAGGTAGAAGGTCTGCTCGGTGATCCGCGCTGCACCCAGAAAGGTGTCGCGATCGAGCGGAAACGAAAGTGGCATCCGTTACCTCCGGCGCGGGTTCTTGTTGATTTCCTGGACGCGGACCGGGAGGACATCGCGACTGAATTGGCTGAAGCCGGACTGGCTGATCTGCACTGCAGTGTTGTTGGCCTGCTCGAGGATGGTTGCCACCAGCCCCTCTCCGAGGTCGATCAGGACACGGGTGACGCCTCCCTGACTTGCGCCGCGTGCGACCTCGCTACGTGAGAGAACACGCTCGCCGGTTTGCAGGATGGCTGGCACCTCGTCGTGCGCCAGGACATCGCCTCCGGAGTGATATCGCTTCGCACCAAGGAACAGCTCGGCAGGAACGCTTCTTGGTGACCCACCAGCCCCGACGACACCACCAGAGTGGAACAGGCTTGCGACCGCGTTGCTAAGCCCGCCTCCGGACAGGAAGTCGGCGACAGGTCCCAGGATGGTCTGCCTGAACTTCAGCACCGCGAGATCCGCGACCATGGACTGGATCAGGCTCTTGAAGTCCGTTTTGCCAGTGCTTACGAACTCGCGGAAGGCACCCTCGGCACTCTTGAAACCACCGACGAGGGCATCTCCGATATCAGAGCCGACACGCTTTGCATCCTCGGCGTACTCAGCCAGAGCCCTCGTGACAGCGCCCCAGCCGTTCTTTTCCTTGTCGAGCTCGATGACGAGATCACGAACCTGCTTCTTCTGAGCGTCGGTTGCCCCGGTGAGCTTGTCGGCATACTCGAGCATCTGCTTCTTGATGGGATCGGTTTCACGCAACACCGCCAACTCATTCTTGAGCGACTTCACAAGCGCGTCGACTTGATCCTTCTGGCCCCCCTTGGCGTCCTCATCCTTCCTGTTCTTCGCATTCTTGACCGCCTGGCCCTGCACCGAAGTGTAGAATTCGCCCAGAGGATCGCTGTTCAGGATTGCGTTTTGCCGGTCCCGATAGGCCTGCAGACCTTCAGCATATCTCTTCGTGGCCGCGTCGCTCGCCACCATCGCGTCGTTACCGACCTCGTTGAAGTAGGTCGACGCGCTGTTCAGCCCCTGAGGGGCAGCAAGGCTCGTCCCAAACACCGAGTTGAGGCCAGATGTCACCTCTTCGAGGAACTTGTAGAGGCCAGAGGTCATATCGTTCAGCGCGTAGAACACGTAGCCCTTGGCCTTCTGCCAAGCACTGTCGAAGGCACTCGGGACGACAGTGATCGCGTATTTGATATCCTCTACAACCAGCTGAATGCCCTTGATCACCCCGTTGCCGGCCCAGACCACGCCTTCGACCACCTCATCCCAAACCGTAGAGAACCAGCCGGAGATCGCGTCGACCGCTGGCTTGATCCAGTCTCGAATTCCACGGCCGATGACCTGAAAGACTGCAAGCGCAGTGTCCCCAAAACCGACCGTCACTTTCTGCGCATCGTTGATCTCATGGGTAAGCCCAGCCACCGCCACGGAACCGAGCCCCACGGCCACAGCAAGCGGAGCAAACCGGGTAACAACCCCGCCCACGACACGCCCAAGATCCTTGAAGAGACCGCCTAGGCCGCCATTGCCGGCACCATAGATTTGCGCGATCTGCGTCCCCTGCTGAGCAAGAACCAGAAGAGGGTTCATCCCACCGGCGAGCGAAACACCGATATCGTTCACCTGGTAGAAGAGCTGCTGCATCCTGAAGGACGTCGCCCGGGTGGCAGTCGAGAGCTGTTGAACAGTGCGCGTTTGCCCCTTGAAGGCCGCGATGCTGTTGAGGGAGGCGGTGCGCGCCCGGGAGATCGCCGCAGCCATTTCGTCAGCCGACAAGGCACCCTCGAGGTGCGCCGAGCGAATTTCCGACACCTCCGAGCGGTACTGCCGGATGACGCTGAACACCGGGTTGAACTTGGCCCGCAGGTCGTCGAGCGCCTGCCCTTGGCGCAGATATTCAGCCGTGCTCTGGCCGATTGCAGGGCTGACGCCCACCATGCGATTGATCTGATCCGCCAGACCTGATGCGGCGACTGCGGAGGACCTCATTCCCGCAGCGCCACGCGCGGCGGCGACAGCCATCTCTTCGTGGCGCTGGCGAGCCTGCAGCGCCTTCACCTCGACGGCCTCCAACCCCGCAGAGGTGACGTAAGCGGCGTCAGTGACGCTCTTCAGCGCCTCTTGGCCAGACACTCCGATACCGCGAAACTCCGCCTGCAGCTGAGCTCCCCCAACTGCAGCGAAGCGGACGGAAAACCTCTTCTCACGCATCGACTGCCGCGCCCTGTTCGTTCATGCGGTTGATGGCAATGGTTTCCAGGTCAGGGAGGAACTCAGCCATCACGACCCTGTCGATGCCCATGGCATCCCCAACGGCGAAAACCGCATTGAAGTCCCACCCCACGATTTTGACTGACATGCCACTTGCGACCCTGACCTGGCTTCTGATCTTCCGGACCAGCGCCCAGACCTGCCTGCCTTCTACGGTTTCCGGCCCGAGCTCTTTTTCTGGGCACTCTTTGCAGACCCGCGGACACGCCGCGCAGTAGGCTGCGCCCCCTCCGAAGTGCCAGTCAGCGAGGGCGCAGAGACGTTTTTTTCCCGCTGCACGGTCAGCCACTTCGAGAGATACTTTTCGCCGAAGGCCTCATAGATCGGCTGAATGCCGATGAAGGCATCAACTCGGTCCGGGGTGACGGGCGCCGGCGTTCCGTCCGGATCCGCGACACCCTCCCACCCCTCGATGACGAGGCGGCCGACGGCGCGCGCAAAGAGGACGCCGGCCTTGCCATGCGCCTGAAGAAGAGCGGGAGACATCTTGGCGTCTTCGCCGCCGGCCGCCTCGATCAGCTCGAGGATCTGCTCGCCGTGCTCGAAGAGGGTATCATCCCCCTTTGCCTCCTCGATGACGTCGGCAAAGGCGGGACGGGCGATGATCACAATCGCGGGGTCACCATCTTCAGTAGGGGGAAAAAGTTCATACCGCTCCGAGGCGGTGGAAAGATTCAGACGCATTACTGCTCCGTTCAGGATGGGTTGCTGTAGCCGGCCATGTCGTTGACCAGGATCGCGCTGCACATCACGCCTTCGATGGGATCAAGCGCTGCTTGCCAGGCGAATGTCGCCTGCATGCCTCCGGGCCCCTCGATCGGGAGCCGCGGTTTCGGAAGGTAGACCGCGTGAGCGATGAGGTTGAAGCTGTTGTCGCTGTCGATCGTGTAGCCGAAGTCGAGCTCACAGGAACTGCCGTCAACGGCCTGATCCAGCAGCGCCGTCGTAGCGAACCGCACGACGATCTCACCCGAGAGCATTGCGACGCTCTCGTCGGCGCCATCGATTTTGCCATCATCCCGGATGGTTTCGACGGGGTCGAGGTTGTTGGTGTAGGTGATCTGCCCGGAAACGACGTTCCCGAGCAAACTGCCGTCCCGCTTGATCGCCCCGTTGAACGGACCGAAGCGCTGGAGCACCAGCTCCTCGAGCGTACCGGCGGAACTCGATGTGGCCGGGGTCTCGCCTTGCGAGATGCAACTGACCGTCGCAGTCACAAGCCCGGACCGCTGCATCGACCAGTTGATGCTGTTGGCCTTCACCCCGGTGTTCATCCGGAAAGAGGGAACCTCGGGGTTCTGCAGCTCGATCGACATGCTCGGCAGAGCATCGCCCCCGGACTTGAACAGGTGAGAATAAGGGGCCGACGCGCCCGTGGTCACCGGAGCGCCAAACAAGGCCTTGAGCCAGATGCCCAGGAAACGCGTATCCAGCGGCACCACCACGTCTCCGTTTGCGGTGATTGCATCCTTGGAGGGCGGAAGCGGATCGCGACCATATCCAAGAAGCTCATTGCCAAGAAGCGGCTGCTCGCTGCCGAGGGTGCTGCTGGCGAATGGCATCTTCCAGAAGGCATTGGCCGCTGGAGGAGTACCGTAGACAGATTCAAACCCCAGCGCCATTTGAGCGCGGGAGCCACGTGCACGTGACATCTCAGGTTCCTTTCGGTTGTTAGATCAGCGGATCGCTGGTCGTGTAGGTGATCCGCACCGGGATCAGGGCCGCCTTCACGGACAAGGCGCCTGCGAAGGGCAATTCCGAAGGTTCGGGGGCATCAGCCTCAACCCAGTCACAGAGCCCCCCTAAGGTTCTGTCCGCCGCCAGGACCGTGCCAAGCGCTACTTTCAAGGCGTCAAAGTCTGTGTCGACGTCCTCAGACTGGGCGAAGATCTCCACCTCTGCCTCGTGCTCGTAGGTATAGGAGGGCGGCGACATCAGCACCTCCGGCGCACCGGGGTCACCATCTCGCAGGATGACCAGCCCACCGTCAGGCACCTCCACGGGGACATCCACATTTCGCAAGACACTTGGCCCCACCATGGTCTGCAGTCTCGCGAGGAGCGCAACCAGAACAGTCTCGGATGTGCTTGCCATCCCCTACCCCTTCCAGCGCGCAGCAATCCGACCCGGGATGGTTTCCGCAACTCGCTCCGCGAGCTTGGTCAGGCTGGTGCGCTTCTTCAACTTGACCTGCGGCATCAGAACAAAGATCGGCACGGTTTGAGCGCCCGACAGGATGCCATCCGACTTTCGACGCCGCCCCCCCTTGCGCCCAGCACGCCCACGCTTGTCGAGCCGAGCATCGTCAGCGACGAGCAATGGAGGCTTGCCAGGCCGGGCCACAAACCGGAGCCGAACGCCCGTCTTCTGCTCCCATTCCTTGGGAGATGGCCGCTTGCCACCGCGACCGCTTCGAACCTTGCCGGCAGAAGGTAATGGGATCGCGAGCCAACGGCCGCTGGATGAAACAATCAGCGTACCCTCTTCGTGCGCCGCGATGATTGCCGGTGCCTTCGACCAGATGGAGGCAGCGGCATCGAAGCTGCCTCCTCGCGCCGGGTAGGTCGCACCGCGAACCGTATAGGCCAGCTTCTTACCAAGCCCCGCCGCGGTGATATCCTTGCGCCAGGCGGTCTTGAGCTCGTCTTCCACCTCCGCCATGGCCCCGCGAACCGCAATTTCTCCACGCTGCGAAACGCCGATCCAGTGCTTGAGATGGTCTCTCTCGTTCCCGACAACCACCAACTTCATTGGCTGACCTCGATAGGACAACGAACCATGGGAGCGCTCAGGTCGACGGCGCCGTACTCAGGACAACCTTCAGCCGCCGCTTGTCCCTGACGCGATGGGATTTGACTTTGCGGCGCTCACCAGCCACCTCGAGGATCGCACCGGCACTGTAGCCAGCGAAGTCTCCAGCCCTGATCTCGAAGACGCCACCGGCGTCGATAATCTCCGTCTGCCCAAACGAAAGCTCCTGATCCTCCTGCGAAGGAAGGACCAGGACATCGTTCGCTGCGCCGTCAGGATCGAGGACCGCCGCGATGCCGAACTCTTCGAACACGGCATCGACACAGAGCTGAGGCGTGAACATAAGCTGGTTACTCAGCTCTTGCCGGAGCCCGACGCAGCCTTCTTGGCCGCCCCGGCTTCTTCAGCTGCCTTCTCGGCTGCTGCCTTCTCGGCCTCGGCCTTCTCCGCTTCGGCCTTTTCGGCGGCTGCCTTTTCAGCGGCTGCCTTCTCGGCTTCGGCCTTCTCGGCCGCCGCTTTCTCGGCTGCCTTTTCAGCTGCTGCCTTCTCCGCTTCGGCCTTTTCAGCCGCGGCCTTTTCGGCTGCCAGCTTTTCAGCGGCTTCGGACGGTGCCGAGCCGACCTTACCGACACCTTCTTTCTTGATCGCGGCCGCGATATCCGCCGGCACGAAACCCTGCCATCCCGCAGGCAAACTGCGACGCGTATCAGCATCAAGATCATAGGTGAACTGGCGCCGCATTTTGACCCAAACGTCGTTTTTCTTGACCATCGTGCCCTCCATTCGGACTGGGAATGAGACCCACGCGAAGGATCCGCGTGGGTCGAAGTGCTGTCAGCTAACGCTGGCTCAGGTCGAGGTGTGGCCGCGAACCAGGACTGCGGGACGGAGGCACACCGGAAGGGTCTGCATCATGACCTCGACGTCGACGAAGCGATCCTCCTGACGATCCGGGAAGACGGCCGAGTAGAACTCCTGCCCGGGCTGGTTCACCATGCCCATGTAGTCTGCGGACCCGTTGAACTGGCGGAAGGTCTGGCGCGTCCCGATCGGGAAGAAAGTCGCCTCGGCCGCCGGAACGAACTTCCGGGTAACGGTCGTTCCGTCTTCCTGCGGGACGGGCGCCTCGGCAAGGTACTTCTCCCAGGTGATGCCCTTCCAGCTGAAGCCGCGCGAGACATTCTCACGTTCAGGATTGGCCCCCTGGGCATTCTCGAAGTAGCGGTAGCGCTCGCGGAAGTCCTCGTGCCCCATCAGCTTGTCCCAGAAGGTGGGACCACACAGCGCGCCGACGCTGGTCATCACGTCGCCGACCAGGTTGATACGGATGTGGTCTACAACCGCCTCGGCTTTGGCGCCGAGATCGACAGTGCTGCCGAGATCGAAATCCACGGATTTGCGGGTGATGCCGTACTCGTCGAACAGATCAACGATCTCGGAACCATCTGCGTCCAGCACGATACCCTGCAATGCGCCGCAGCGCAGGAATTCGCGGGTCACGTCCGTGCTGCTGCGCAGCTCCATCTGGCGGTCTGCGACCTCGCCAGCAACCTGCTTCAGCTCGCTTTCGGAGCCGAATGCGCGGATTCCGTCGATGTCATCGGCCGTAACGCGCGATTTCAGGCCAAAGCGCTCGGTGCTGAGCATGCGCAGCTTGCGTTTGCCGCGCGTCGCGCCCGGGAGCGGGGTGCCACGCGACGACGAGTTGATGAGCTGCAGCACGCCGTTATGGGACTCGAGGGAGAAGCTCACCCCCCGGATACCCTTTGGCGAGAACAGGCCCATCTGGCCGACACGACCCCATTGGTTGGGGATTTCGCGGACCGCTTCCGACAGCTCGATGGCCCGAAAAGCGTCATTCTGGAAAATGTTGATATGGGCCATCAATTGGCTCCTTTCATGGTGTGCACCAAGAGGCGCGATGGTGGTGTTAGGTTTCGGGACCTCAGGCCTCGGTGATGCCGAGGGCCTTGAGGGCAGCCATAGCGGCGTTGCGCTTGGTGGCGTTGTCGTAGGTGGCATCGAAGGTGAGCCCGCCACGACGAACGGTGGCATGACGCGCGATGACGACAGCGCTGACATCAGCGCTTTCTGCAGCGGCGTCATTCAGCAGCACAGCTGCTGCATCTTCAGAGCCATCGGCAGCATCTTCCTCCGAGAGGACATACTTGCCGGTCGCGGTAACCTTCCCGAGGACCGAGCCGGATTCGAGGTCTGCACCGGCCGCGATGGTGACTTCGTCGCGGCTGTAGAAGCTGTTCTCCTCGAACATCAGCCAATCACCCGGGGTCTTTCCTTCCGTAAGGGTGGTCATAGTCTAGTTCTCCGTTCTGGGGTTCAGGTGAAGCGCCCTGATGGGCGCCACGGTTCAGTTGAAACGAGACTTGAGGGCGGACTTCACAAGGTTCTCGCCACCCGCCGAAGCGGCCGGAATGTCGAGATCCGTGTCATCCGACGAGAGGACCGCGCTCAGGCCGCCGCTGGCCGCCTTGGGTGCCGCAGCCAAGTGGAGCTTCGCCTCTTCCGCGGACATATCGCTGTTGAAGGCCAGGCTCTTCGCCAGCTCCTCGCGCCCCTTCGCCTCATCGGCGTTCAGAATGGACGCGATGCGCTTTTTCTGGTCCACTGCGGCCGGTTCGGCGGGAGCGGAAGCGAGAGCTTCGGGTTGATCCGCGCCCACGCTCGCATCATCGGCATCTTCGTCCGGAGCGATGATCTGCTCGGCTTCATCTTCCGGAGTCGCGACTTCATCCTCCGGCGCATTGGTTTCCACCTTGGTCATGGGCATCAATCCTTTCTGGGTTGCCATGGCGGACGGCTGGCGCCGCCCGGAAGTTTCTGAAACGAACCGCTCGAAGGCCTCGCGGGGGTTGGCCACCTCATCGGCCAAACCTGCGGCCACCGCGTCGCTGGCGAGAAGGCAGCGCGCTTCGGTCGAAAGTGCCGCCTCGACGGAGAGGCGGTCCCCACGGCCGCTTGCCACCGTCTCGGCGAAGATGACCCGCAGGCTTTCCATCTCCTGCTCGAGCTCATCCCGGACGCTGTCAGGCAAAGGCTCGTAGGGATTGGCATCCCCCTTGTGCTGACCGGCGGCAATGATGGTGACCTTCACCCCCATCTCTTCCAGTTGCCGGCTGTAGTCGGCATGCATGCAGATGACGCCGATCGACCCCACCCCACCCGTACGCGGGACAATGATCCTGTCCGCCTGGGAAGCGATGGCGTAGGCCGCCGAATATGCGTGATCCGCGACAAAGGCCTGCACCGGCTTGGTTTCTCGAACCTCACGGATCAGGTCCGCAAGATCGAAGCATCCGGCAACCTCGCCACCGTGACTGTCGATCTCCAGGGCAATCCCCTCGCAGAACTGGGCGCTCGCCGCCGCCTCGATCTGCGCGGCGATACCCTCATAAGAGGTTTCGCCAGAGTAGCTTCCGATCCACGCGCCGCGGTGAACCAGCACCCCGGTGATGGGAATGACCGCAACGTTGTCGATCATGCGGTAGGCGTCGCGCCGCCCGGACCGGATTTCCTCCCCCAGCCGATTATCCAGAAGCGAGGCGTACGGCTTCCTCGACGGCGCCACATCGGCATCGATCTGCCCGCCATCGATCTCCACGGATGTGCCGTCGAGTATCCGTGGACCAAGGCCGAGAACAAAGGAGGCGGCTTTCGAGCGCGCAGCCAGAAGCGGCGTGTGAAACACACGCTGCGCAATCTGTGGATATTTCATTGGTTTCAGTCCTCTGGCGAGAATTGCTGCGTGGCGTTATGGCCGATGAGTTTGGCGAAGCTCTCACGGATGGGATGCAGCGTTCCTTCGGGCATGATGGAGATCTCGCGCTCGATCTGCTCGATATTGTCCGCGAAGTCGGTCCCCGTAAGCTCCGCCGCCTCGTCTTCCAGCGTCGACATGCCGAGCGCCACCCGCATTGCGGCGGCCTGCGCCTCCTTGACCGGGTCGACGAACCCTTTGCCGGGTCCGATCCATTTCGCCCGCGAGTATGCGGACCAGTTGGCGTAGAAGTCGGGGGCACCCTTCGGGAGCTCGATATGACCATCCATGATCTGCTCCTCGAGCCAGGCCATGACGAAGGGCTGGCAGAAGCCTTGGGCGAACGCGACGCGGCGCGACGTCCAACCGCGCCAGATCTCGATCATTGCTGCCCGAGCGCTCGAGTAGTTGGTCTTGGACCAGTCGCTTGCCAACTGCTCGTACGAAATACCGAGCCCCGAGGCGACATTGCGAAGCACCGCGGCCTCGAAGTCCGCGAACTGCGCTGCGGGCCGCGCCGTCTGCACCATCCCGATCTCGTCGTTGGGATAGAGCATCGAGACCCGGGAACCGCCCAGGCGAATACTGTTCTGGTTGTAGAACTGCATCCGCTCTGCTTGCATCTTGAGGAAGCCGTCGCCGCCGTTCTCCTCGAACATCTCATCGACGACCTCCGGGCCCATGGGGCTCTTGATAAACGCGGCCAGAACCGCGTTGATCACCGCCGCCTGCAGTTCGACCTTGGAGTAGTGATCCTCCATGCGGAGCTTTTCCACGATCGGCGCGAGGCGAGATACGCCTCGTGTTTGGCCATCCCGCAGCTTGTCGAAGAAGTGGATGACCTGAGGACGTCCAGTTCGAGCTTCGCGCCGGATCCGCTTCCACTGGAAAGGGTTGCCTTCGACCCACTGCGAATTTGGGTGCCCTTGCCGAAAGTTGTAGGCCCAGGCCGCGCCGTCGCGTGTCAGGTCGATCCCTCCGCGAAGGAACTGCGTGTCCGGACCGTCCGAGGGATTGCTCAGAAGGTCAGGATCAACAATCCGAAGGGTCGTGTGAAACGGCCGCGAGGGTTTCCAACCGACGAGACCGATACCTTCCCCCTCCACCAAGTAGGACCGATAGGCCGTCCCGAACATCTGCGGGATAGTCTGAGTCCTCGTCGTGTCGGCAAACTTGCGCGGGTCATCCGCGTATGTGCGCCAGCGGGCGCCGAGCACTTCCTTGAACTCCTTCGCCCATTCCGGGCTGAGCTCAAGCGCTCGCCAATCAGGCTTGAAGAACGGGCGGAAGCTGCTCCCGATGATCCCGTCGATCTCTTTCGCGACAGCGCCGCTCGCCCAACCGTTGTTTCTGACCAGGTCCCGGGATCGCGCGGTGATCCGGGTGCGACCCGGTCCAATCTCGGCATCCGGGGGTAGGCTCGAGGGGTGGAACCCCTGCATGGTGTCCACCCCGGCATCGCCAGCGACATAGGGCGCGGTGCCATTGAAACCGGCGTCACGCATCGCACCAGGCTTCAGTCGAACCGATCCGGGGCGCACACGGGGATAGCTCTGTTTCAAAAGATGACCTTTCTGGAGCCGGGAGCGCTGCTCGTCTGCCCGAGCTGGCGCTCAAGCGAGCGAATGTAGCGACGAAGCTCAGGCATGCTGGCTCGCGAATACTCAGTCTCGCCGTCCTCATACTTGATCTTCACGAGCTGCCCCCCGATCGCGAGTTTGTGGAGTGCCCCTCGGGCTTCCTCGAGCTGAGCTTCGAGCGTTGCCGTATCAGTCGCCATTGTTGTTCAAGATCTCCAAGAGGCCACCCCGCCTCGGGGTCTCCTCGGTTTCCCTCGCCGGCACTGTCACCGGGACATCAGCATCAAACAGATCGGGCTGAGGGTCATCTGGCTCCCCTCCCCGCTCATCCTCGAGCGCAGCCCATTGCTCCGCAGTCAGCGCGGTCCAGCCTTTCCGGCGCGCGGCTGCCTCAGAATAGTTCATGGTGTCGAGGGCTTCGTTCCGTCGCGTTGGCTCGACCAGCTCCCAGGAGCTCGTCACCGCGCCAGACCGCGCCCGCTTCAGAACACGAACCTCTGAAACCACCTGCCGGAAGTATTCATCACCGAGGCCTCTCGCGAAGTGGCAGTAGCCGCGATGCACCGGGTCCTCTTTGTCCAGCCAGCTGTAGAAGTCGGCTTTCAGCTGGCTGACGTTCAGCATGAACGCCCGCTTCTGGCTCTTCTTGGCCTTGCCGTCCTTTCGCCGCTCGAACTTCTGCGGCACCATCACCGGGCCCGTCGAAGTGCTGGCACCTTTTACGATGATGACGCGCGACCACGGCCAGCGCTTGGCGAATGCCCAAACGTCCTCGGTGTAAGTCCCCCCGTCGATCGCCATCATGTCGAGCGGGAGACGGACGCCTCTCTCGGTCCGCCAGGTCGTCTTCAGAAGCGCGTCGAGTGCTTCGCGACCCTCTTCGTCCCCGATGTGATGAGGGATGACGACATAGTCGACCACCCATCGCCGATAGTTCTCACCATAGGCCACCACCTGGACTTCAATGCGGTCGCCCTGACAGTCCACGCCAGCGGTCAGAATGATCCCGCGTGCCGGCACGATGCTTCTCGGCCGGCCCTCTTCCTCGGGCGCATTCTCCACTCGGTCGCGCAGCGCTTCCCAGTCAGGACCTTTGCTCGCCTGCTCGTACGGGAGCCCCAAGACATCGTTGAAGAACGTCTGCTCGGTCTCTGCCTCGACCTTCTCCGTCAACGCGGCTTCTGTTTGTCCGCTCGCCTTCGCCGTGTTCCAACCCATCGCCCTGGCGTAGTCCAGCGCGATCGATGCCCAATCCCGTTGCGGTGCATAGGCACGCCACAGATGGAACCCGGGATGATCGCCGTTCGGGTTCTGGGGCACCCACCTGCCCAGGGAAACGATCGTTTCCTTGTCTGCGTGGGTGATGATCCCTCCGCATGCCTCGCAATTGAAGCACGCCGCATGCAACCGCTCCGGATCGAGGTTCTTCCGAAAGTTCTCCCAGGTCAGGGGCGCCATATTCCCGCAGTGGGGGCAAGGCACGTGGTACAGGCGCTGGTCGCTGCGGTCGTAAGCCCGGGACACCCTGCAGGCCCCGAGGATCTGCGGGGTCGATACCCGCAGAAGCTTTGCATCTTCGAACCCGGATGCCCGGCTTTCTGCCATCGCCTCCGGGTCGCCCTTGGGCGTCATCTCGAACTTCGACACGTCATCCATGACGACAAGTCGACGGGACGTGCCGGCAAGATCATCCGGCGAACCCGCGCTGGTGATCTTCAACGATCCGTTTCGCGCCAGCGTTTCCTGGTTGAACTTGGCGTCCTTATTGTCGCCGCGGCCCTCACCGAAGATCTTCCGAAGGCTCGGAGCCTGCCGGCGCATCGGCAGCCACTTATTGTCGACCCATTCTGTCGCCGAGCTGCTGGTTGGGTGAACCACCAGGCTATCCAGAGGACCGAACTCGTGCCAAGCGCCAACGACCGGATTTACGATCGAGACTGTCTTACCCCATTGGGCCGAGCCACGGATCGTGACTTCGCGGGACGGGTCCTCCGGCGACAACACCTCGTGTATCTCGCGCAGGAAGGGGAAACGCCCGATCCGGAACGGCCCTGGCATCGGGGACCGCTCGTCAAAGACAATGTTCTCCTCGCACCACCGCGTGATATCCGGCTTCGGCGGCGGAGCCATCGCCTCGGCGATTGCCAAAGCGATGACTTGCCCCGCCGGGGCGAGAAAGCCCATTAAAAATCTGCCTCCTGCTCTTCCGAGGTCATTTCCGCCTGGTCAGCTTCCTCTTGAAGTTTCACCAGTCGATCACCTCGGTGCTCGCGCCATGTCTCGATAAGCACTTGCCTGACAGTGCGGTAGTCGACCCCCAGGCGATCTGCGACCTTTCGGGCCCCATCGCGCAGCACTGTCTCGAACTCCGCCACTTCCTGCCCGATCTGGCGCGCAACTTGCCGATGCACCTCGGATGCGAGGACCAACGTGCCCTCATCTTGGGCGTTTGCCCGGCGAAGTTTCCGCGCCTCCTCTTCGACCTTCTGGATCCGGGCGAGCTCGTATCGATCCGGGTCACGTGGCTGGAGCTCCCCGCTGTCGCGGAGAGGCAAGTTATCCTCCCCGTCGCTCGAGCTTTCCTCGATCTGGCGAACCCGTCGCTTGGTCTCGGCCCCGTTGCCCAGCTGCTGCCCCGGGTCCAGGCGATGGTTGAGAGCTTTCGCGCAGGCGGTCAAATCGAACCGCCGCGACCGCCCCTCACCAACAAAGCACCCGTTCAGCACCCCACTTGAAACCAGTTGGCTGATCCGCCCCTTCGACAAGGATAGCTCGGAAGCCAGCTGAGTTGCTGTCAGCCTTGCCATCCGCTCTGCGTCTCCAAGTTTAGGTTTAGCGCCAAGTTTAGTCTCGTAGTTTAGGCTTTTCAGTTGGTTTAGCGGCGTTGAGCACCCGCGCTTCGCCGCACCGTATACAGCCCAAACCCCAGGAAGGACCCGTGCCCCCCGGGGGGCCTGCCTATCCCCCTCCGCCCGACGCCTCCGACCGACAGGCCGCCCCCTCCCCATCAGGAAGGCGGGCGCATCGCCCAACCCGCTGGCCCGACAGCGGGGGCGATCCTCAAGGCACGTGCGCAATCGCGACCCTGCGAGGGACAGCAGGCATCACGATCCGGGCGGCTCTCAGGTATTGGTTGCCGGGGCGGGACTTGAACCCGCGACCTCAAGGTTATGAGCCTTGCGAGCTACCGACTGCTCCACCCGGACACGAAAAGCGCCCGGTCGGTTTCCCGCCGGGCGCAAATCAGTTGTTGGCTCTTTGTAAACAGTCTCACTTTCTCAGGTCAACAGGCTTTTGATCCAGCCATCCACCAGAGAGCCACGAGACCGCCCAGCTTAACCCCAGTCGACCGGCGCAGGGTTGATGCCACAGGTCTCCAAACGAGTAGTGAGCGCAAGGATCTTGCCCTTGGTGGCAGCGATCTCCCCCTCGAGATCCTCTCCGGAAAGGCTGGCCATCGGTACACCAAGCAGGAACACCCCGACAGCGTCCCCCGCGACGGCGCTCTTCTGCTTCGACACCAGTGCCGGAACCTTTGCCGCTTCAGCATTGTAGAGCGACGAAGCCCGGCTGCAGGAAACGCCGCTGTATGCATCCCCGACTGACACCGCGGCTATCTCGCCGGGTTGCTTTGCGCATGCCGCAGCGGCGAGAACCATTAAACCCGCACCAATTAATCTGAGTTTCATTAATTTTCCCTTCCCTCCAGGCAATTATTGGCCTGCGGAATATTTCTTAGACGAAACCCAGTGCCACATTAAAGAACATTCTCGCTATCGATTGCTCTTCCAAGGCGTCTGGCGCGGCATCTCATCGGTTACCGAGAACGACGAAAGGCCACCATAAACCCGAAATGTCTCGCGCAATTCCAGAAGTGCTCCCCACCATTGGAGATATGCGCGGCGCGCACTGCCAATCTGCTGAGCATCATTTCGGTAAGTAACCGGGCACACTCGCCGATCATATTCACGCTCCCGGCCCCGGTAGCTGTATTTGCCAATGCCAAGCGAAGTGGTCTTGGCATATAGCTTTCCCTGCTTCACTTGGGCCGCCCAGGACACGGGAACGCAGGCCAGCGTCGCCCCTGGCATCCAATCCGGTTCGGCACCGATCCTCGCCAGCTCGGCAATCCGCAGTGCCATCTGCCGACCGCCGTGGCCCTCAGGAAGCGCAGCAACCGCAGAGGCAACGATGTCTGCGTCCGGATGCGGATCGGACCGACCGCCGCCGTCAATCTGGCACCCGAGGATACCCCGGCGCATTAGGATGTATTCCGTCCCCACCTCACGCATCGTGACGCCGGAGCTCTCCCGGATCTCATCGAATTCAATCCGGGCGCACTCTGTGCGGAACGCCCACTCAAGCAACTCCCGAATCCCGACCGGCGTTGCCGGTGCCGCGCCACGAGCTGGCCGAACGCTGCGCGCCATCATCATGCAGCGTCCTCCTGCCCACGAGCCTGAATGCCCTCATCGACCATGCGGCTGAGGCGATCCGAGAGCTCTTCGTACCAATCCAGCCACTGCACATCGTCGACCATGAGTGACCGTCCATCGGCCCGCTTTTCGCGAAGCACGGTGGCCTTGTGCTCATACTCAGCCCCGCGATCGGCAACCCTTTTCTTGTCCATCGCGGACATCGGCGGGCGCTTCTTTTGCTCCCAGAAACGGTATTCCGCGACCAAGCGGCCATCCTTGAGCGCAGCTTCACCGGCGCGGGACCGAAACCAGCTCAGCAGCTCCGGGACCGCCTCGAGGGGACGCGGATGCACAAACTCGCCAAAAGCCAGAACCGTGGCGACGGGTGGCCAGAAATTCCGCGATGCACCCTCGCCTTTGGTCACGAGGCACGCTCGCATCCGCTCCAGTTCGACGTCGGACATGTGGCTCAGGGAGTCGGCGATACGATCGAGGTCACGAGCACACTTGGCCTCGTCGCTGCCCCTCTTGAAGCGAAACCCGTCATCCGTCAGCGGCTGGATCAACAATCTGCGCACCCGGTCCCGCTTGGTTTCTTCACTGCTCATCCGTGCCTCCGGTTCTCGAGCCGGCCATGGATCGCAGGAGATGCCCCAGCCCAGCTCCATCGAGCTCAGCTAGTGACACCCCGTGACAGGCGATCATGCAGGCGGCGGTTTCTTGGTTGATGGAGTTCACCGGAACGGGTTTGCCATCCCGGATTTTTGGTGCGAGAAGTTGAGCCCATCGACGCGCCGCTTCCGTGAAGTTTTTTTCTTCACCATCGGCCTCGCTCGCGCCTTCATGGTTCTTATATGGTTTATCCTTATTATAGGGGGAAGCAATTTTGCCCCCTTTTTCAAGCAAATTTGCCCCCTTTTGAGGGTCGCTAAAAGGCTGCATTTCTGCACCCTTTTGGGGGGGCATTTTTGCCCCCTTTTCCGACCCCCTAAAATGCTGCATTTCTGCACCCTTTTCCGCGTCAACATCGCGCCTTCTGAGGTGGACGATTTTGGCGCGAGTCGCGAACCCGTAGCCGCTCTTGTGACCACGTCCCCGGCCCGTCGAGCGGACCAACCACCCACCGTCGACGAGGGCCGCGACAGCCCTCTTGATCGTGTCCAGAGACACCCCGACCACGGCCGCAACCTGGGCGTAGGACGGGTCACAACGGAGCGTCTTGACGTTGGTGAAGTCCATCGCCAGCACGTGCGCTACGAGCCGCGCCTGTGTGGACAGGCTGGTGTCACGGCGCACGCTTTCAAGCCAGCCCCATCGCTGATAGGACCACTCTGCCGCCTCGATAAGCCTCGTCTCTTCCGGTTCGATGAGCTCAAACCTTTTGGGCGCTCTGGCGCTCATTCCCTGCCTCCAGCGCCGCCTGCACGACGCGCTTGCATATGGTTTTGGGGGCCGTTGCCCGGCCCGCCTCGTATGGAAAGTTCGTCATGACCCGGAGATCCTTTTCCCCTGCCACAAGGTCGAGAACCGCGAGAAAGGGCCCGTAGGCCGCCTCAGACCTGGGAGAGACCTCAACCACGTCGATGATGGGCCCATCGCGGGCGGACAGGACCAGCCGGAGACAATCCAGCATGACGAGCTCGAAATTCAGATCGAGCGCCCTCCGGCCCGTCATGCCGCCGCCCTCACCTTGTGCCATCGCGCCTGAACGGTGCGGATCGGGAGGCCCCACTTGTCAGCAAGGCTCGAAATCGCCGCAAAGCCGCCGCCGCTGTCACGAAGCTCGGCATCACGGGCCTCGGACCAATGGTCGGGCCGCGCAGGAGGCTCTGGGGCCACCCTTGCCGCCTCTCCGGCGCTCCTCTTCACATAGGTGGGCACCTTGATGGGAACCGCCTCGGAGATCGCGGCAGGCGGCTCCGGGTCCGGCAGAGCGGGTTGAGACACCCCGCTCGGCATGAACGCACTCAACTGCCTACGCATCGCCTCAATCGCCAGCCGATAGCCCGAGAGATTGGCAAGGCTTGGCTCTTCGCGGAGCGTCCCAGCGGTGGAGACGATATCTACGAGGTCGAGCTCCGAGACGAAAGCAACCAGGTCGACCTCGTCAGCAGCAGGATTGTCGCTCAGCGCCGCGAACCACGCCTTGAGCACCGTCTCCCGATAGAGGTCGATGCGATCAGCCTGCACGGAACTGGTGATCGCGCGCAGCCCACGGGTCACCAATTCCCCCTTGCCAGCCTTGACGTAGTTCCGGATCAGACCGATCGAGTAGATATCGCGCGCCTTCCGAAGCTTCGCGGAGCAGTTGTAGGTCATCAGCCGACACCCGCCTGCCTCAACGACCCGGTAACTGGCGCAGGCCCAAGGTGCGCCTGAAGTCAGGCCAGCCTTGAACAAGTGGAACAAGCTCACGGCCGTGCGCTGGCTGTTGATAGCCGCAAACGCCGCCGCTTGCGCCTCGATCGGAACCTGAACGATCATCGCCGGCACCGTGTAGTGCCCCGCAAGCGCCGCCGCATGGACGCGGTGCTGACCATCGATCAAGGCGTATTGACCATCCTCCATCGGAGCGATCATCACAGGGGTGAACCGCGACCAGGAGAAGCGCATTGCGATCTGCCGGATGACCTTCCAGTTATTGGTGCCCAATGGCCGCTGGTAGGTGTCGTCGATCACCATGGAACCAATCGCCACCCATCGGAGCTCCGGAGAGGGTCCCGGGTCGATGCTGGCGACAGGAGTGGCCATCGAGATGTCTATTTCGCGCAAGGGCATGCAGCAGTCCTCCGATGTAGTCGGTGATGAGTGCTATTGGACGGCTCGCGGCACAGCAGGCGACGCGGTGCACTTGCTTCGCCCCCCCGCCGTTGGCATTCCTCAGCTGCGGTGATGCGATCCATCAACCAACACCCTCGAGACATGCGCCGACATTCAACAGGTCAGGTGCAGATGGCTTCCAGAAGCGCTCAGGCAAAGCGGGGTAGTCGCCGGGCCGGGTAAGTTTCTTGCGACAAGGCGCGATGCGCTGAAGCCTGGGGAACTCGAGACGATCCTTGAAGAAGACCATCCAGCAGTAGCTGGTGGCCGAAGTCGGCTTCGCCATCTTGCGCCTCTTCTCGTTCCAGATCGGAACATCCGGATCGAGAAGGACCCCGCGCCACATCACGACGCGCTCCACAAACGGCATGAAGATGTCCTCGGGGCGATCGCGGAATAGCCCCTCGTATCGCTCGCCCCCCTCGACGAAGGCTGTTCTTACGAGGACGGCGACGCCGACGCGGGCGTAACGGAGCGCCTGCAGGATGAACTGCTGCGCAAGACGGAACGGCGGGTTGGTGATCACCCAATCGACGTCGGGCGCATCGGCGTCCCAGTCGATCAGGAAGTCGGCCACACCATCCTGCGCCGAGTAGCCATAGTCAGCGACGTCTGTCGCGTGGACCAGGTCGAAGTATTCGCCGAGTGGCTTCGCCATGTAACCGCGGTTACAGGCCGGTTCCCAGACGTGTTGAAGATCGAGCGGCCTCCCCTCGGCCTTCAGCTGCTCGCACAACGCTCGCGTAGCCCACGGCGGAGTCGGAAAGTCGTCGACGCTGTCCGGAGCTTCGCTCCGCTGCTGCATGACGGCCGATGACCTATTCGCCCCCATCAAATCGCCCAATCCGCGATCCGGGCGATCCATGACGCGCCGAGGGCGATCCAGAGACCTGTCACCACGCCAGCAAGCCAGAAGAGCGAGAAAACACAACGTAAGCAGGCCCGCTCCCTCGGGGTAGCCCGATCATCGAAAGCGATGTCGAAAAGGGGGCGCGGGACATGCCCGCGCCCAGTTTCAACAGGGAGGTCGAGGTCGGGGGCGTCTTTTGGCGCGCTGTGCGCCCCCGATTTCACAAGACCCGAGGCATGGGCGTTGGAGATAAGCCCCGGAGCGCGCCCGATTCGTTCAACCAATCGGCGGTAGGTTTGCGGCGATGGCCGCACCACATTCATTCTTGTACCCCGAATAAGGGCACAAATCCCAGCGTTACCAGCAAGGTATCCCACAAGATTATGAGGTTATCCCCAAAATAGGGGGTTCCAGCGTTAACGCGGCGTAAATTATATTTGCGAGGCCGGATCAGCGCCTTGGTGGATTCCACCCTGCTGACCCGGCCAGTGAACCCACGGCACTGTGAACCGTGATCCGAAGCGGCCGGGAGATATCTCACCCCCTCCCATGCCGCACATGCCAGGAAAGGAGATTTTCCATGGCAATGACGAAGCACCCGATTGCGGGTGTAACCCTGAACGATATAGCGGTTCGCCAAAAGCCGGCGCGCCACCCGCGACACTAGGGATGCAAGCGCGTGGATAGTCAGGCGATTGCGACCTTCATCGCGGCAGGGACCGGTATAGTCAGCGCCGGGCTCCTGACGTGGCAAACCATAATTCTTTGGCGCAACACCAAGAGAGCCCCTCCCCATTTCGAGATCTCCCGAACAAGGTTGGCCGGGCACACTGGCTGGGAGCGAGTAACGATTACCGTCCGGAACACACAAACCACCGAAGTAAGGCTTGAGGGTGTCGCGCTGAAATCTCCAAAACGTGGATCGATCATCCTGGAAAGAGACACTTTGATCCCGGACAACCACGGCGGAAAAAAGGTTCCAGAGGCGCTGCCAATCGACCGCACCGCCAGAAGCGTGAAAATCGGACTGACTGCAGCACCTTCGGGCACCCCGAAATCCACTTTCACTTGGGGCGATACTGCCTACACCACAATTCTGGGGTATGAATTGTCGCCGAAACCGATCACCATCGCCTTGCACTGGCGCTGGTGCGATCACCAGAATTCGTTGCGCACCAGCAAGTACACCACGACCAGCAGACTGAATGACTGAGTGCCCACCGCGATGACATCCAAAGTCAATTGCAGGTCCATTTTGAGTGCTCCCTACCAGTGACGACTTATGATTAAGGCGAGCAACGCGATGCTCAGCACAGCCGACGAAACCGACCGCGCGACCATCCAGAACTCTGGATCGAACATTGAAGGCCTCCAGTAGTTGAACGTCTCGCGGCCCGATCGCCGCTGCAGGGAAATGGCGGGAACCAGGGCACGCATTCATGCCTTGCCCTCCGGCTCAGAAAGCCCGATCGGACCAAGCGCCTCCCTCAGCCAGATTTTGGCGTTCTGCGCTTCGCGAGCCGTAAGCTCAAGATCACCGGCCCGAAGCGCCGCCTCGGAGTTCACCACTGCCCGCCCTGCCCAAGACAGCTTGAGGCGTATGGCATGGCGATCTACCCCGCCGGGGACTAGACAGTGCCCCCGGCGGAATTCACCATCCGAGCGCAACCAACCGATGGAGAATCTGCATGCGGACCAGAACCTACGGAAAGTATATCGTTTCCGATCAGGGCCTACCGAACAGTGGGGACGTGGGTCATATACTTGGCTCCCGACTGCTATATGACCATGAAGGCAATCCTTCCCATGTCGAGCTGCAGTACATGAGCCAGAACCAAGAAGCCCACCAACTGCGGATGGGTTTTCTGGATGCGATGTTTCTGCTGTCGAACCTGAAAGCGATGCAGCTCGATACAGGCACACCCTTTCCGGACGATCCACGCAGCCAGTCGACCCAAAGCTGAGGTGCCTACCGAGGCCAGCCTTCACCGCTCGCATCAGGCTGCCCCCTTCTCGCAACGGAGATGCGCCCGGGCCTGCACCAACGAAGTGATGGCCTCGTCGATCTCGCGCTCAGCAGCCTCGATATCGCGCACACTCAGCGTATCGGACGCGTGGATCGCCGCAGCCTGCGCTTCTCCGCATTCCTTTGCGACCAAGCTGCAGCGCTTAGCCAGGCTGACAACGTCAGCGCCGGGCTGCACGGGCTGGAAGACGCCGCCGGCCAAGTCGCAGAACAACTCTGCGAGCGGGACCGCGCAAAGCGGGTCCATCTTCGCGAGCCGCACCAGGTAGTTGACGCCAATCCCGCCGGGTCGGTTTTCATTGACCTCAGTCCCGTAGGACACCGTCGAGTTGGCGAGGTCGAGCAGCTCTGCGACTGCCTCAACCCCGCCGCCCGCCCGATAGCACTTCGCCACCGCGTCCTGAATTGTTCCCGCCTTCGTTGCCCTCATGTGAAGCTCCTCACGCGCATTTCGCTTGAGCAAAGCGACGCTGGGCCGCATGCTGCGAGCATGTTTTCAAAGAGTGATATTTCAGCCAGAGGGCGCCGCATCATGCGGCGTCCTCGTTTGCAGAGGATCGAAAATTGAAAGCCTCGAGCGGACAGTCCAAGCCAGACGCATCACAGAGCGCCTTGACTTCCATGTACCAGCTCGCTGGGAAGGCCCCCTCGCGGAGAGCATTGGTAATCGAGGCTTTTCCAACCCCCAGACGATCGGCGAGCTCTTTCCGCCCCACACCGTCACAGATGGCTTTTACCGGATTAGACTGGTCGATATGTTCCATGCTGCCCACCTGTAGTACACAATAAATGTACTTGCAAGGCAGAGTAACGATGTACGTTCACAATTCGTGTACTGTCGGGCAATCATACCCCATGGACGCGACCAGCAAGAGATCGATCGCAATGACCGGTGACGCGAGCAAACACGCTTGCGGTGCCCGCCTCACAGCGGCCAGAAAGGCTATTCACCTCAGCCAAGAGCAGCTCGGTGAAAAAATCGGCATCTCGAAAGCAGCGATTAGCAATGTTGAGAAAGGACGCTCCTACCCGGGGCACAACCTTCTATTGTACTTACATCGTGAACATCGCATCGACTTCAACTTCATGATGCACGGTGACTACGCTCAGCTTCCTTCTGACGTTCAAGCTTCTCTTTTTGAAGCTTTTGCTGACGGCGAGTTCCCAGCGGATCAAAGACCCAGTTGAGATTTACTCCGCATTTCCGCAAAATCGAAGCGACCATAAAAACCAACCCACGCACTTAACCTCTCCCTAAATCCCGCAAGTACTTAACAACCTTACAATTAGACCAGCGCCAACTGGCGCGGGTCAAACACGCTTTGCACCAAGGATGAATCGCCAACCACCACCCCAGGACACCGCGATTCAGCGCCGAAGCTCACACTTGGCGCAGCAAAAGTACATCAATTATTTACTAAACCGTTTGACAGTACATTTTTGATGTACTACCTGTGAACCCCATCGCTCACCCGATGGAGGCACACATGACCGTCATCCCTTTCCCGATCCGCCCCACGGCGACCGCCAACCGGCGCGAAACCCCGCAGTGGATGCGACCCGAGGCGATAGCCGCTCGGAGCGCCCGCATTGAGGCTCGCGCGGCCCAGCTCGGCCGCAAAGGCCCTTCGCCCTTGATCTGCAAAGGGGCTGCGAAGTGACTTCCCCCCCGATCACCATCACCCTGCGCCAGGTCGCAAAGCACCACCTCGCGCAAGGTGAGCTTACCGCCAGCCTGAAGCTCTGCGCCGCGCGCCGTGCTTTCCTGCGGGGCGACGATGAAGCCGGCGCCGAGCATCTCGACGACTATCACCGCCACACCGGCAAGCTGATCGCAGTCCGACTGGAGGCCGCAGCGTGATCTCGCTCGCGACAATGGGCTGGCTGGTGATCGCCCTCAGCGTCGCGACCTTGCTGGCGCTGATGGTTGAGCTGCTGCGCCACACGATCTGCTACCTTCACGGGCTGGCCATCCCGGCAATGCCGATGGCCTGCCTCTACCTGACACGCGCGACCGTGATCTGCTTGCCAGTCGCGCTGTGGGTGCTGGGCTGACCAACCGCACCCAATCCGACCGGGCCCGCTCCGACGCTGCCACTCACGGAAACTACTCCATCAGCGGAGCGGGCCGGGACCAGGTCAACGAAACATAGGAACGTGCAGCATGGTGCTGCACTCCCCCGCCGCTGGGCACGTTGCTCATTCTCCCGGGCTGGGGCGGCGGGGGCATCAATCCAGGACACCACCATGAACCAGCACATCGAACTCGCGGCCGACGATACGGTGCACCCGCTCAGCAAGCTCTACCTGCACCCGATCAACCCGCGCCAGAACGGCGATCCCGAAGACACCAAGGCGATGGCCGCCTCGATCGCGATCAACGGTCTGATCCAGAACCTCGCCGGCTACGAGGACCCGGAGCGCCCGGGCGAGATCGGCATCGTTGCCGGCGGCCGCCGCCTGCGTGGTCTGCAGCACCTGGCGAAGAACGGCAGCGGCACGCTCGACAGCAAGGAACCCGACTTTGCGTTCATCCCGGTCAAAGTGACCTCCGATCCGATGGTGGCCCGGGCATGGGCTGGCGCCGAGGCCGCAACCCAGAAGCCCCTGCACCCGGCCGACGAGATCGCGGCCTATGCCGCCATGGCCCAGCAGGGCAACACCCCCGATATGATTTCCCGTGCCTTCGCGCAGACAGAGGCCCATGTGCGCAAGCGCCTGAAGCTTGCCGACCTCATCCCGGAGGCCCTCGCCGCGCTGCGCGCGAACCAGATCAGCCTTGACGTCGCGCGGGCGCTGACCATCGCCGCCGATCCAGAGGCGCAGCTGTGCGTCCTCACCACGGCCCGCGCTGGGAATTGGAACTCCGGCCGTGTCCGGCAAGCCCTGACGCCGGACACGATCCGCAGCGACGATCGCAAGGTGCGCTACATCGGGCTGACCCACTACCAGGCGGAAGGCGGCACGCTCTCGGCCGACCTCTTCGAGGAATGTTCCTACCTTCACGACAGCGCCCTGGTCGACCGCATCTTCAATGAGAAGATGCTGACCGAGGCGTCAAAGCTCCGGAAGTCTCAGGGCTGGGCATGGGTCAAGACAGCTCGCGAGACGTGGTTGAGCGGGAACGATGTCGCAGGCCTTCAGCAGATCTACCCGACCAAAAATGACCTGCCAGACGGAGACGAAACCCGCCTCGAGGAGCTCGAGGACAAGGAAGCCCACTTCGACATCTCGGATACCGAGCGCGATGAACTGTCCGCCCTGCGCGCTCGAGCTGCTGGTGACTATACCGACGAAGACCGCGAGAAAGGCGGCATCTTCGTAATTGTCGACCGCGCCGGCAAGCTGGTCATCGAGGGAGCATACCGTGACGCAAAGCGCCCAGAGACCCCGGAGGATGACACCGGCGGTCGGGTCAGCAGCGCGCCGGCCAAGCCCGACCTGACCGAAGCCGGACGTCTGGACCTGCAGGCAGTCAAACTGCTCGCACTGCAGACCGCTATGGTCGACAAGTCCGAGTTGGTCCTCGACCTCTTCGCCTGGCAGCTTCAACGGGCGGCGCCGACCTACGCCAGCCCGTTTCAGATCACGCTCACCGACCAGACCATTGCGTCTTCAGTTGAGGACGGTTGGCAGATCGACAGCCGGTTGAGCAACGGCAGCAACAAGACAGATTTCGACTACCGCAAGGAAGGCAGTCAGGCAGAGAGCTTCAAGGCATTCCAGGACGCTGGCAAGAAGCACCGCAATGCTGTCCTCACCCGGCACCTGGTTCGCGCTCTCAGCGGCCCGCAGGGAGACCACCGGCTGGACCTCTATCAGTTGCTTGTAGAAGCGACCGGCGCCAGCGTCCGGAAGGTCTGGACCCCCGATGGGCCCACCTATTTCAGCCGCCTGAAGACGGATGCGCTCGACCGCATCTGGGCGGAGCTACTCGACATCGAGGCGGACAGCGACCAGCTCCGCGATTTCAGCGCACTGAAGAAGGGCGACAAGGTGAAGGGGCTCGAGAAGCTGTTCACCGATGCCGCCACCCGCGAGGCTCTGGGCCTCTCGCGCGACGCCGCCGCCGCGATCGACAGATGGCTGCCGACCGAGCTGCGGCAGGCGAACTGAGGGGCAGCGAGGACCATGGTAGCCTTCACAAGAGTTCCATTCGTCAGCGGCGCCGGCGCTGAAGCCCTCGCGGAGCTGCGTGTAGGTCATGTGCCGGCACCCACTGGCGACGCACCCATCACGCTGCTCGCCCGAGTTCCAAGCGACGAGTGCGGCTGTCCTGAAGAACTCTGGCGCATAGAGGGCTTCGACCTGCTGTTTCACTTCGAAGCGGACGGACGCAGCGAAGTGTTCATCTTCGCCGGCGACTGGGAACAGGAAACCACCTTGGAAGCACGGTCGCTCGATGACCTGCGGGCCAAGGCATTTCAATGGTTCGCGGACATCATGGACACCGCGGACGCCAATTAGCCCGAACAGGAGGCAGTCATGGCCGACACTGATGATCCAGAGAAGGCCTACGGTGAAATGGCAGTGAGATGCGTCCTAGCAGACGGTCATTGGCGGCATCTGCCTTGGCCCGCATACGAAACAACCGCACGCATGATGGCCGAGCGAGGCGACCTCGAGGCCGCAGAAAGCATCGGGCGAGCGGTCTATCGATTGAAACTCTAACCGCTGGAGAAGCGACATGGACAACAATGACGTTCAGGCGTTGACCTTTAAGATCAAGGGCATGGTAGAGGACACTGCTGAGTTTTCCGAGGAATTCGCGAAGCTGTCAGAGGAGCAGCTCGAGGAGTTGGCGGACAAGCAGGCCAAGATCGCTGCCGAAGCGGAGTACAAGCAGCATGCAGCCGAAACGGAGATTAGACTGCGCTCTCTGCGAGCGGCGATCACCAATCCTACCTGATGGGGTGTCCTGTATGAGACCGTTCACGCCAGAGACACTCGCCGACCGCTGGGGCGTCAGTGCGACCACCATCCGCAATCAGTGCGCCGCTGGAGAAATTCCCCACTTCCGCCTCGGTAGGCTATACCGAATCCCGGCAAATGCAGTCGAGGAGATAGAAAAATGCCAGATCTCACCATCGGTAGGCTCAGGGGAGGCTTCTGCGTCTCCTGGTACGACGGGGGCAAGCGGAGGCGCCATAAGCTTGCGTCACGCACCCGAAAGGAAGCGGAGGCAGAGGCTCTAGACGTCTATCGGCACGAGACCATCATCCCAGACGAGGGTTGCACTGTCGAGCGCATCTGGGCCGAGTACATAGCTTCGCTGGGCGACAAGCCAGCAGCAGCGACGCTGCGATACACTGGGAAGGCCATCCTGCCGCACTTCGGCAAGTTGCGACCTGACCAGATCGAAATCCATCACTGCCGCTCCTATGCCGAGTTGCGGGAACGCCAGGGCAAGTCGCAGGGCACCGTCCATACCGAACTCGGACATCTCCGCTCCGCCATGAAGTACGGCGAGCGCACCAAGATGACCGACCGGGCCCCGCATATATGGCGGCCGGAGAAGCCGGCGCCGAAAGAGCGGTTCCTGACACGCGAGGAGATTTGGCGCCTGCTGACCTCCTGCGGCAGCCCGCACATCGAGCTCGCCGTCACGCTCCTGCTTGGCACGGCCGGCCGCGTGGGCGCCATTCTGGATCTTGAATGGCATCGCGTCGACTTCGAACGATCGCAGATCAACCTGCGCCTGGATGACTCCAAGACGCGCAAGGGCCGCGCCGTGGTGCCGATGAACGGCATGACACGGGCCGCTCTGCAGACCGCCCGTGACGCGGCGCTTAGCGACTACGTGGTGGAGTACGGAGGTGAGCGGGTGAAATCGATCCGAACGGGCTTCTACTCGGCCTGTGAGCGAGCAAAGCTCGAGGACGTCACCATCCACACCCTGCGCCACACTTCGGCAGTCCACATGGCGGAGGCGGGCGTGCCGATCTCGAAGATCAGCCAGTACCTGGGTCACTCGAATACCCAGACAACCGAGCGCGTCTATGCGCGCTATGCCCCGTCCCACATGCAGGACGCGGCCGATGTTTTGAACTTCACCGAGGCACGAATCCGGCTCGGCTAGGTTCAATGAACCGCCAAGCACTTCGCAAATCGGCCTAAATTGAAACCAAAAGCGTTTTAGATTAATGGGTTAGATGGTGGGTGATAAGAGATTTGAACTCCTGACATCTTCGATGTGAACGAAGCGCTCTACCACTGAGCTAATCACCCGTGAGGCGGGGTATTACCGTCACTCTCCGGGCTATGCAAGGGGTCCGGGGGCAAAGTTCTTGTCTTTCTCGTCGTTTTGCCGCCTTCACTCCAATATGGCCGCGCGGAGGGTCCGGGCGGATCGAGAGGGTCGCAGCGAGCGCTTGACCTCAACCATACTTGAGCTCTTAGGCTGCGAATCTCACCAAGGATCGAAAGACACCGCATGACCACCGACGCCCTGCCCGCCCGCGCGCTGCTCGCGCCTCAATATCGCGGCGCCACCCTTACCGTTTCTGCCGGCATTGCGATGCATGCCTTCAACGATCTCTCCATCGCCGCATCCATTCCCATCGCCTACGAGGACCTCGGGCGGCTCTGGCTGATGCCCTGGGCCTATGCGCTGTTCTACATCGGGGTGATCGCGGGCGGGCTGATCTCGGCCCGGCTCCGCGGTCGCTTCGGCGCCAGGACCACAGCGCTTGCCGGTGCCTCCTGCTTCCTCTTCGGTGTGCTGCTCTGCTGCCTTGCGCCTACCGCCGAGGTCTTTGCCTTCGGCCGCGCGCTTCAGGGCATCTCGGACGGGGTGATCGTGGCGCTGTGCTACGGGTTGATCCCGACCCTCTTTCCCAAGGGACTTGTCTCGCGGGTGTTTTCGGCCGAGGCGACGGTCTGGGCCATCGCGGCCGTGCTGGGCCCCCTCGCCGGCGGCTACGCCACCGAGCACCTCGGGTGGCGCGCCGCGATGCTGGTCTGCCTGCCGCTGGCACTGGTGTTCCTCGCGACCGTGCCGCGCAGCCTGCCGCGCGAACGGGGGCACGTGGGGCCCGGGGCGACCGCCTCGCTGGCGCCCGCGGCGCTCTGCCTGCTGGGCGCGGTGTTCCTCGCCGGTCCGTCCGCCCTGCCCGACCGTCCGCTCGCCGCGCTGGGGCTTCCGCTGGGCCTCGCCCTTGTCACCTGGGCGCTGGTCAGCGACTCGCGCCGGGCCGACCGGTTCTTTCCGCCCAACGCCTTTGGACGCGGCACCGTGGGGCGCGGAACATGGGTGCTGCTGCTGATGCCCGTGGCACAAAGCGTGTCTTCGGTGTTCCTGGCCGCTGCCATCGGCCACACCTGGTCCCTCTCGCCGGTCTGGATCGGCTGGATCGTCGTCGCGATGGCGCTGAGCTGGAGCTTTTCCGCCATGTGGGTGGGCGGGCTGTCTGCCACCCTGCGCTGGCGTGTCCTGCGCTTCGGCCCGTTGGCGCAGGTTCTTGGCGCACTGCTCATCGCCTACGGTCTTACGCAAGGCTTTCTGCCCGTGGTCGTCCTCGGCCACAGCCTGTCGGGGCTCGCCTTCGGCATGGTCTGGGGCCCCTGCAACCAGGCCATCATGGAAGCCACATCGCAGGAGGAGGCCGCGCGCACCAGTTCCTTCATGCCGACCGTGCACACGGCAGGCTACGCCGTCGGCGCCGGTCTCGGCGGCTGGGTCGCGGGGGTCTCCGGCCTGTTCCCGGCCCTCCGGGCCGGTGACGCCAGCGGCCCGATCTGGACGCTCTGGGGTGCCGCTGCCCTCGTCGCTCTGCTGGCGCTCTGCGCGACCCTCGGCCTCCGGCCCGACCGCACAGCTGGGACCGCCGACCTCGCGGCGCCGGACGCGGCCATGTAGAAACGAAGAAGGGCGGCCACTTGGGCCGCCCTTGTCGTTATATCTGCTTCCGCTCAGTGCGCGGTTGCCGATGTGCCGCTCTCCGGCGTGGCGATCGCCGCCTGCGCCGCTGCCGCTTCCTCGGCCGCCTCGTCCCATTCGATGGGCTCCGGCTCGCGCACGAGGGCCAGCTTCAGCACTTCGGACACGTGCTTGACGGGGATGATCTTGAGCCCCTTCTTCACGTTGTCCGGGATATCCGGCAGATCCTTCTCGTTCTCCTCGGGGATCAGCACCGTCTTGATGCCGCCCCGCAGAGCTGCGAGCAGTTTCTCTTTCAACCCGCCGATCGGCATGGCATTCCCGCGCAGCGAGACTTCGCCGGTCATGGCGATGTCCTTGCGGACCGGGATCTGCGTCAGCACCGACACGATGGAGGTCACCATCGCGAGACCCGCGCTCGGACCGTCCTTGGGCGTCGCGCCATCGGGCACGTGCACGTGGATGTCCCACTTGTCAAAGCGCGGCGGCTTGACCCCGATCTGCGGCGCGATGGACCGCACGTAGGACGAGGCCGCGTCGATCGACTCCTTCATGACGTCACCAAGCTTGCCGGTGGTCTTCATCCGACCCTTGCCGGGGAGACGCAGCGCCTCGATCTGGAGCAGTTCGCCCCCCACCGAGGTATAGGCCAGCCCGGTCACGACACCGACCTGATCTTCCAGTTCGGCCAGGCCAAAGCGGTACTTCGGCACGCCGAGGTAATCGTCGAGGTTCTCGGCCGTGACCTTGACGGTGTCGGCCTCCTTCTTGACGATCTTGGTCAGCGCCTTGCGGCAGACCTTGGCGATCTCGCGCTCGAGGTTCCGCACGCCCGCCTCGCGGGTGTATGTGCGGATGATCTCGGTCAGCGCATCCTCGGTCAGCTCGAACTCCTTGGTCTTCAGACCGTGGTTCTTGATCTGCTTCGGCACGAGGTGCTGATGCGCGATCTCGCGCTTCTCGTCCTCGGTGTAGCCAGCCAGCGGGATGATCTCCATCCGGTCCAGCAGCGGCCCGGGCATGTTGTAGCTGTTCGACGTGGTCAGGAACATGACGTTCGACAGGTCGTATTCCACTTCGAGGTAGTGGTCGACGAAGGTCGAGTTCTGTTCCGGGTCGAGCACCTCCAGCATTGCCGAAGCCGGGTCACCACGGAAGTCCTGGCCCATCTTGTCGATCTCGTCGAGCAGGATCAGCGGGTTCGTGGTCTTGGCCTTCTTCAGCGCCTGGATGATCTTGCCGGGCATGGAGCCGATGTAGGTCCGACGGTGACCGCGGATCTCGGATTCATCGCGCACACCGCCAAGGCTGATGCGGATGAACTCGCGCCCCGTCGCCTTGGCGACCGACTTGCCGAGCGAGGTCTTGCCGACACCCGGAGGGCCGACGAGGCAGAGGATCGGGCCTTTCAGCTTCTGGCTGCGCTGTTGCACGGCCAGGTATTCGACGATCCGCTCCTTGACCTTCTCGAGACCGTAGTGGTCGTTGTCGAGGATGTCCTGTGCGCGGTGCAGGTCTTTCTTGACGCGGGACTTGGTGCCCCACGGGATCGACAGCATCCAGTCGAGGTAGTTGCGGACAACCGTCGCTTCGGCGCTCATCGGGCTCATGTTGCGCAGCTTCTTGAGCTCGCCCTCGGCCTTTTCGCGCGCTTCCTTCGACAGCTTGGTCTCTTCGATCTTCTGCTCCAGCTCGGCGACTTCGTTGCTGCCGTCCTCGCCGTCGCCGAGTTCCTTCTGAATGGCCTTCATCTGCTCATTCAGGTAGTACTCGCGCTGCGTCTTCTCCATCTGGCTCTTGACGCGCGTCTTGATCTTCTTCTCGACCTGCAGAACGCTCATCTCGCTCTGCATCAGGCCATAGACCTTCTCCAGCCGCTCGCTGACGCTCAGGGTTTCCAGCAGGTCCTGCTTGGCCGAGACGTCGATGCCCAGATGTCCGGCCACGAGGTCGGCCAGCTTGGCGGGCTCGGTCGATTCACCGACGGCGGCCAGTGCCTCCTCGGGAATGTTCTTGCGGACCTTGGCGTAACGCGCGAATTCCTCGCCCACGGTGCGCAGCAGCGCCTCGGTGGTTTCCTCGTCGCCCGGCACCTCTTCAAGGTACTCGGCGCGCGCCTCGAAGAAGGCGTCGTTGTCCAGGTATTCGGTAATGCGGACCCGGGCCTGGCCTTCGACCAGAACCTTCACCGTGCCATCGGGCAGCTTCAGCAGCTGCAGCACGTTGGCAAGAACGCCGCTGTCATAGATCCCGTCGGTCGTCGGATCGTCCACGCTCGGGTCGATCTGGCTGGACAGCAGGATCTGCTTGTCATCCGCCATCACCTCTTCCAGTGCGCGCACCGATTTCTCGCGGCCCACGAAGAGCGGCACGATCATGTGGGGGAACACCACGATGTCGCGCAGAGGCAGGACAGGATAAGAGGAGTTGAGAGGGTCTTTCATGCTCTTTCCTTTATTAGGCAAAACGGCGCCGGTCCCCGATTGCGGGCAACTCCGGCCGTCTCCACTTCGGATAGTTGGGGGGTTGGTCCCCCTTTTTCAACCTCGCCGACGGTCGGCTGACGGTCAGCATGACCCCCGTGCGTGGCAAGCACAAGGGCCGAAATCGGTCGGACTTGTGCAAAAACAGGTGCGCGCCGGGCATCTGGCCGAAATGCCCGGGAAAGCGCCCACCGGGGGTCGCTCTTGCTTTCATCTTTCGTGAATTCTGGTTTCCGCAGGATTAACGAAAACGTGTTTTCCGAGGGCCTCAGCCCTGCGAGGCCGGCATCTCGTTGAACTTGATCGACTCGCCGCAACCGCAGGCTTCGGCCACGTTGGGGTTGTTGAAGCGGAACCCCGACTCCAGCAGCGAGGTCTGGTAGTCGATCTCGGTGCCAAAGAGGAACATCTGCGCCATCGGGGCGATCATCACCCGCGCGCCGTCCTGCTCGACCACCTCGTCCATCGGATCGGTCTGGTCGACGTATTCCATGGTGTATTCCATGCCCGCGCAGCCACCCTTCTTGACGCCGATGCGCAGGCCGGCATGGCCGTCCTTGGTCATCAGCTTCGAAATCTGTGCCGCCGCAGCGGGGGTCATGGATACGGCCTGCTTGCCGGGAATACCGAACATGGTCTGGTTCCTATTGCGTTTCGAGTCCTAATCTATGGTGTTTCGGTCGGAATTCCAATGGGGGGCAGGACGTCGATCAGTGCCAGTGTGGCCCAGGCGCAGGCCATGGCCCAGGCGAATGAGGCCAGCGTGCCGATGATGATGTACTCGCTGGCGATGTTGGAATCCCGGGTTTCCTCGAACCGCAGGATCGACTTGGCCGCGATCAGAAAGCCGACCCCGGCAGGCTGACCCACGAGGATCAGCAGAAAGATCATGCTCCGCTCCAGCAACCCGATCAGCCGCCCGCCGTGGGGCAGACCCGCCTTCTGCTCCGGGGCATCGTAGCCGCTGAGCAGAAGCCCGATGGCCTCGCCCCCGATGGCCGTCGCAATGGCCAGACCCGCCGCCGCCGCCATCAGCCCCGGCAGGACCGTCTGTGCGCTCCAGAGCCCCCCGGGCCAGAGCCCCGGCAGCAGGATCGCGGTGCCGAGGATCCCGGCCAGCAGCAGGCCATTCTCCGCCATGAACGGCCAGAGCCTGCCCTCGGGCGCCAGCCGACGCGCCAGGCGAAGCGCAAGGTGTCCGGCGGCCAGCCCCAGAATGACCGGGTGCCACGTGCCTAGACAGAGCAGCGCCAGCGCAAGGAACAGGACGGAGCGCAGGACCCAGAGCCCCGGAACCTCGGCGCGCCCGCCTCGGCAGGGGTCGAGCAGTTCGGAGGCCGCAAGGGCCAGCAGCAGCGCCGCAAAGGTCTCCATCATGCACCTGTCTCCATCATTTGCAGCGCGTCATGCAGGGCCCGGTAGTCGGCAGCCGCCAGCGCCTGCTGGACCGCAGCCCGGGTTATGCCAAGCTCGGCCGCGGCCTCGGCCTGAGTCACCGTGCCGGGGGGCAGCATCTGGCAGAGCGCCCTTGCCTGCGCCTGGGTCCACCCGGCCGCCAGTGCATCCGCCAGCCGGTAGGCCGCGCCAGTCGCCCCACCCTCGGCATGCAGCAGGAGGACGTGGGTGCCCATTTGGTCGAGCCCGCGCCCGGAGGCGGTAAAGGCCGGCCCATGCGCCTTGTTCGGATCCCGGTCGTCGGGCAGGCTCCCTGCCCCCTCGGCCACCGCGATGCGCGTCGTGCGCCCCTCGGCCAATCGCCGCAGGACGGCCTGAAGGTAGAGCGTGGCCCGGAACGCCAGCACCGGGCGGTCCAGCGCCATCTGCCAGCCATCGCCACCGCGCTGGGCGAACCCGGTTTCCATGCCATCGGCCCAGCCCGCGATCTCGCGGGCCGCGGCGCGCAGCGCTTCCATGGTTTCGGTCAGTTGTTCGGGGCCGAGATCGGTGGAGGCCACGATATCGCCCGTCAGGACTGCAAAGCGTTTCATGGGATACCGATATCGCTTTCATCTCAAAAAAGAAAGCAAAATCGCTATCAATGAAAAAATGAAAGCCATACCGCCATCAAAAAACCCGGCCAACAAAGGTGACCGGGTTTGAAAGACGAACAGGCAGAGGGGCTTACATGAAGCCCAGCTCAAGCCGCGCCTCGTCGCTCATCATGTCCATGCCCCAGGGCGGTTCCCAGGTCAGATCGACATCGACCTGCTTGACGCCCGGGATCGACTCGACCGCATCGACCACCCAGCCCGGCATCTCGCCGGCCACGGGACAGCCCGGTGCCGTCAGGGTCATGACGACCTTGACCTCGTTCTCGGGATTGATGTCGATGGTATAGACCAGACCCAGCTCGTAGATATTGACCGGGATCTCCGGGTCGTAGACCGTGCGACACGCATCGACGACCTGATCGTACAGCGGATGATCTGTGCTCGACGGCGCGATCAGCGGCGTGCCTTCGAGGGGCTCGGGCGAATGGGACATCGGGGCCTCTGGGTTGTTCCTTACCAAAGATATAGGGAATATGGGCCACCCCGTCCAGTGGCCCACCTCGCGTCATTTGTGATCGGGACGGACAACAGGCCGGATGACATTGACCCTACGTCAAGGTATACTGTTTCCATCGATAGGGGGTGATCCGTGCAAAGACGGCTTACAACCATTCTGGCAGGCGATGTGGTGGGCTTTTCCAGCCGCGTGGCGGACGATGAAACTGGAACTCTGCAACGACTCGACCTGCTACGCCAACTCGTCCAGACGGAAATCGAGAACGCCCACGGGCGCGTCGTAAGCTGGGCCGGTGACGGGTTTCTGGCGGAATTCTCCAGCCCGGTGGACGCTGTTCGCACTGGCTGGCACCTGCAGCAGGAACTGACCTCTCCCCTCGGCCAGGCCAACATCGACCTCCAGCTCCGGCTGGGCATTCACCTTGCGGACGTCATCGCGCAGGACAACGACATCCTCGGCGAAGGCGTCAACCTCGCCAGCCGGATCGAGGCAGAGGCAGAACCCGGCAAGGTCTATCTCTCACGCACCGTCTTCGAGATGGTCAAGGCCGCGGCGCAGCTGCGCTTCGAACCGCGCGGCACCCATCCTCTCAAGGGCTTCGCGAACCCCGTGGAACTCTACTGCGTTGTCGGCGAGCTTGGGTATCACAGCCTCATGCCCTCGCAGCAACCAAGCCAGCCCCGGCAGGTCGCCCCGGCCCCGATGCGCTCTCATGTCGTCGTCGTTCTGCCCTTCCTCAACCGCAGCACCGACCCCGAGCAGGAATTCTTTGCCGATGGCTTTACCGAGGACCTGATCACCGAGGTCGCCCGCTTTACCGACATGGAAGTGATCTCGCGCAGCGGCAGCTTCGCGCTCAAGAACACCGACGCCTCGGTGGCGCAGGTCTGCGGCATCACCGGCGCCCGCTACTGTGTCGAAGGCGGTGTGCGGCGCATGGGTCCGAACATCCGCCTGACTGCACGGCTGACCGACGGGCTGACCGGCCAGCAGGTCTGGAGCGAGTATTACGACTTCCCCGAGGACGAGTTGTTTCAGGTGCAGGACGATCTCCTCGGTCGCATCGCCTCGGCGGTTCGCGGCAAGGTCGAGAGCAGCGCCACCGCCGAGGCGGAACGCAAGCGCCCCAAGGACATGGAAGCCTTCGACTGCTTCCTGCGCGGGATGAGCTATCATCGCATGGGCGGCATCACGCAGGAAAACGCCGAAGAGGCGATCCGCTGGTTCGATCGCGCCATCGAGAAGGATCCCACTTTCGGGCGGGTCTACGCCTGGAAGGCCTGCGCGGTCGCGACCCGGGCGGAGTGGAGCCACGAGGACTACATGAAAGAGGCATGGGCGCTGGGCCGCAAGGCGCTCGCGCTCGACCCCGGCAGCGCCGAAGTGCACCGCATTCTCGGCTCGCTGAACCTCTACGAAGAAAACTACGAAAGCAGCCTCTACCACTACAACCGGGCGCTGGAACTGACGCCGAACCACGCCTACGTCGTGGCCTTCGTCGGAGCCGTGCACTGCTTTCTCGGGGATGCGGAAACCGCCCTGCTCTACCAGCGGCGCGCGGAGCGGCTGGACCCCTTCCTGCCGGAGTACTGCCGCGAGATCGGGGTCATGGCCAATTGGGAGAAGGGCGATTTCGAGGCCTGCTACCAGGAGGCGACGGCCTTTCCCCGCATCACGCGCAGGGCGGCGGCCTACCGCGTGGCGGCCGCCCTGCACCTTGACCGCGAAGATAGGCTGACCCGCGCCGCCGCCCGTCTCATGACCATCGACCCCGAATTCGACCCCGAGTTGTTCATCGAGGTGGAACGCTACAAGGACCGCTCAACGCGCCGCCGCTTGAAAACGGAGCTGGCGGAAGCGCTGGACCTTGCACGCTCACGCCTGACGACCGGCGCGCCCGCGACCCTGCTGGCCGTCAGTCGTTGATATCGTGGTGCACCCGCCTGACCTGCCCGTGCCCCGTGGAGAAGCTGCGCCGCAGCAGCAGCCAGGCCACCAGCGACAGCGCGGCAAAGATCAGCAGCAGCAGCGGCAGGCTCAGCAGGAGGCCAAACACGAGGATCAGCAGCGCCACGATCACTGCGCCGATGGCGAAGCCCAGAAAGATGAACCCCGAGACCGCGACCTCGAGGATCGCCAGGACCAGAGCAAAGCAGAGCCAGACCCACCAGATCGTCCAGAACAGCATCAACGCCCTCCCTTCAGCAGCTTGAAGGCGTCACCGAAGGCTTCCAGCGCATTCGCGGGCAGAATGATCGTTTGCTTACCAGCGCCATTGCCAAGCGCGTTCAGTGCCTCGACCTGCTTCAGCGCCACCTGGTACTGCGCCGCCTCGAGCCCGTTCTTGGCAATCGCCTCGGCGACGACACCGGTGGCATAGGCCTCGGCCTCGGCCTGAATACGCCGCGCCTTGGCGGTCTGCTGGGCGGCATAGAGCTCGGCATCGGCGGCCAGCTCGACCGAGCGCTTCTTGCCCTCGGCCTCGGTCACCTGCGCGCGCCGCGCTCGTTCGGCGTTCAGCTGCTGCAACATGGCGTCACGGGTCGCCTGGTCGAGGTTCACGTCAAGGATCTCGGCCCGCGTCACCTCGATCCCCCAGTCGTCCACCGCGTCCTCGACGCTGGACTTGATCGTCGAGATCAGCTGGGACCGATTGGACTGGACATCGTCCAGATCCATCTTGCCGATCTCGGCCCGCACGATCCCTGCAACGGTGGTGGCGATGGCCGCATCCACGTCGCGGATCCGGTAGACCGTCTTTTCCGGCTCGATGATCCGGTAGAACACCGAGGTATCGACCTGCACCAGCACGTTGTCGCGGGTGATCGCATCCTGGCTGGCGGTCGGGAGCTGCCGCTCGAGGATAGAGATCTTGTGCGCGATCACGTCGAGGAAGGGCACGACAAAGTTGATCCCCGGCCCAAGCACCGAATGCAGGCGCCCGAAGCGTTCGACCACGTGTTTCTCGGACTGCGACACGATCCTGATCCCCTTGAACACCACGAGGATCAGAAGGAGCGCACCCAGCAGGTACGGCAGGCTGCCACTCAGAAGGGCGAGAAGGTCATCTTCGGTCATGAAATCGATTCCGTGCAGTAATAGTCGAGGTCAATGTGGGTGCGGCTTCGCCGGAAAGGAATAGTCGCGGGGCCCGACAGGCCCCTTGAGCCGCCGGGCGATGGCAAAAGCGCAACGCCCAGCGGTGCGTACCAGTGTCTCAGCCGCCCTTGCCGAAGGGGCTCTCGGCCTCCCGGCTCCGACGGACCGGATCCATGAAGTGGCTCACCATCACCGGGGTCGCTTGGGCATAGGCCTCGGCCAGCGGCAGCGCACGCTGGGCCAGCAGCGCCGCCTTCCCCGCCGCGATGGGCCCGGGATTGCGCCCAGCGAGCCGTTCGGCAAAGGCCCGCACCTCCTGCTCCAACTCGTCCGCCGGAACGACACGGCTGACCAGCCCCGCGCGCAGCGCCCATTCGGCATCCAGCGCCTCGCCCGACAGCGCCAGTTCCATCGTGTGACGCAGGGATATGGCGCGGGAAACGCCGACCGAAGGCGTGGTGCAGAACCCGCCGTTGTTCACCCCGGGCAGTTGAAACCGCGCCGCATCGGAGGCGAACACAAGGTCGCAGGCCGCCGCCAGTTGCAACCCCGCCGCCGTGGCGATGCCCTCCACCATCGCGATGGTCGGCTTGCACAACTCCGACAGCGCCACCATCAGCGCACTGCAATCGGCGAACAGGCCGGTCAGGAAGGCCGCGCCCTCGTCCGCGTCGGCACGGTGCCGGGCGATCTCCTTCAGGTCATGCCCCGCGCAGAAGATGCCGCCGGGCCCGTGGATCACCACGACGCGCATGTCAGCGTCCGCTCCCGCCGACAGCACGGCCTCGTGCAGCGCGGCGATCATCGCGGAGGACAGCGGATGCGCCCGCCCGCCTCCCAGCGTCAGGGTCAGCACACCATCGCTCAGCGCCCGGCTCAGCAGCTCGGGCTGGTAGGGTTGGTTCATCTCGTCTCCTCCTCCGACGCCGAGATTGGCCCCGCCCCGCGCCCTTGGCAAGGCTTGGCATTGCGCGCCGTGACGCCTAAAGGATGCGCGACAGACCCGGAGACAGACGATGACGGAACGGTTTTCTTTCGCGCTGAACGCGGTGGACGGCAAGGCGCGCACCGGCGTGATCTCGACCCCGCGCGGCGAGATCCGCACCCCCGCCTTCATGCCGGTGGGCACCGCCGCGACGGTCAAGGCCATGCTGCCCGAAAGCGTGGCGGCGACCGGGGCAGACATCCTGCTGGGCAACACCTACCACCTGATGCTGCGCCCCACCGCCGAACGCATCGACCGCCTCGGCGGGCTGCACAAGTTCATGAACTGGGACAAGCCGATCCTGACCGACAGCGGCGGGTTTCAGGTCATGTCGCTGGCCGAACTGCGCAAGCTGACCGAGGAAGGCGTGAGTTTCCGCAGCCACATCGACGGCTCGAAACACATGCTCAGCCCCGAACGTTCGATGGAAATCCAGAAGCTGCTCGGCTCGGACATCGTCATGTGCTTCGACGAATGCCCCGCCCTGCCCGCCACCGAGGATCGCGTGGCCGAGAGCATGCGGCTCTCGATGCGCTGGGCGCAGCGCTCGCGCGATGCCTTCGGCGACCGGCCCGGCCGCGCGCTCTTTGGCATCCAGCAGGGCGGCGTCACCGAACATCTGCGCGGCGAGAGCGCCGAGGCACTCAAGGCGATCGAATTCGACGGCTACGCGGTTGGCGGCCTCGCCGTCGGCGAAGGTCAGGAGGCGATGTTCGGCGTCCTCGACTACGCCCCCGACATGCTGCCTGCCGACAAGCCGCGTTACCTGATGGGCGTGGGCAAGCCCGACGACATCGTCGGCGCAGTGAAGCGCGGCATCGACATGATGGACTGCGTGCTGCCCTCGCGCTCGGGCCGCACCGGCCAGGCCTTTACCCGCCACGGCGTCGTCAACATCAAGAACGCACGCCACTCGGACGACCCCCGCCCACTGGACGAGGCCTGCACCTGCCCCGCCTGCCGCAGCTACTCGCGCGCCTACCTGCACCATGTCTTCCGCGCGCAGGAAATGATCTCGGGCATGCTGCTGACCTGGCACAACCTGCACTACTTCCAGGAGATCATGCAGGGCATGCGCGACGCCATCTCCGGGCAGCGCTTTGCAGCATGGGAGACCGACTTCCACGCCCAGCGGGCCAAGGGCGATATCGAACCGCTCTGACCCCGGGGGGCGCGTCGGCGGAATCGTCACGCCGTGAGTATTTGAAGAAAAGAGATGATCAGGCGCCCGCCCGCCTCAGGCCTTTTCGCGCAGGTGGATGTAGGTCTCGTTGAACCGGCGCGACAGGTGATCCCCCGCCGAGATGACCTGCCCCGATCCCGGGGGCGCCACGTTGGTGTCATGGGCCGGGTTGAAGAAGAGCGGGACCGAGATGCGTTCCTGCGGGCCGCCAATGACCCGGTGCAGGGTGGCCTTTGCCCGCCCGCCGGTCCAGAACTCCAGCATCTCTCCGAAGTTCACGATGAAGGTGCCGGGCTTTGCCGAGACCGGCTGCCAGCGCCCGTCGGCAAGCCGCACTTCCAGCCCCGGAATGCCATCGGTGGCCAGCAAGGTTAGACAGCCGTAGTCGGTATGCGCCGCGATGCCGAAATCCTTCTCACCTGCCCACTCGGGCCGCTTCGGATAGTAGTTGCCCCTGAGCAGCGCCATCGGCGCATCGAAAGCCCGGTCAAAGGCGGTCTCCTCCTCGTCCATCGCCACCGCCATCGCGCGCAGGAGATCCATAGCGACCCCGCGCGCCGCGCCGAGGTAGTTCTCGATGGCCGTTCGGAAATCCGGCTGCGCCGCGGGCCAGAGGTTCGGGGCATAGACCGGCAGGGCCAGCGCCTGCAGCGGGTGGTCGGCGCGAAGTTCGCAGCCGCAGTCGAAGACTTCCTTGAAATCCGGATTGGCATCCGGGTCGACCTGTTCCGAGGCCGGAGCGCCCCAGCCCCGGTTGGATCCGGTGCGCGCCATGTCGACACTGCGCTTCTCGGCCTCGGGCAACCGGAAGAAGCCGCGATAGGCCTCGATCGCCGCGCGCACCTCGGCCGGGTCCAGAGCGGTGTTCGACAGGGTCAGGAATCCGACCTCGCGCAACGCATGGGTCAGGCGCGCCATTTCGCCGGGGTCGCGTGCCGCCAGCTTGGCCATGTCGAGATTGGGGATCATCGCTCTAACTCCTTCCGCAAGGTCGCGTGATTGTTTCGCCGTCGGGGCGATGCTACCACGAGGCAAAGCGATGACGACAAAGGAAAACGGCATGAAGCGCAAACTCGCGGCAGGGAACTGGAAAATGAACGGAACGGGGGCAGACCTGGCCGAACTGGCTAGGCTGGTCTCCGCCCATCCCGACCCGGCCTGCGAGATCCTGATCTGCCCGCCCGCCACGCTGGTGCACCGCGCCGCCGGGTTGTCGCAGGGCGGCACGCTGAAGATCGGCGGTCAGGACTGCCATGCCGCGCAGAGCGGCGCCCATACCGGCGACATCAGCGCGGACATGCTGCGAGATGCAGGCGCGAGCCATGTCATCACCGGCCATTCCGAGCGGCGTCAGGATCACGGCGAGAGCGATGCCGCCGTGCGGGCCAAGTCGGAAGCCGCCATCGCGGCGGGGCTGGTCGCTGTCATCTGCGTCGGCGAGAGCCTCGAGCAGCGCGAAGCGGGTCAGACCCTTGCCGTGATCGGTTCCCAGCTGGAAGGCTCCATCCCCGACGGGATCACCGGCGACAGCGTGGTGATCGCCTACGAACCCATCTGGGCCATCGGCACCGGAAAGGTTCCGACGGTGGAGCAGATCGGCGAGGTTCACGGCTTCATGCGCGACCGGCTCGCCGAACGCTTCGGCCGCTCCGTCGCAGGGGCCATTCGCCTGCTCTACGGGGGTTCGGTGAAGGCTGCCAACGCCGCCGAGATCTTTGCGGTGGGCGACGTGGACGGCGCCCTTGTCGGCGGTGCGAGCCTGACGGCGGAGGATTTCTCGCCCATCGTGGCGGCCCTCGAAGCGAGCAGCTAAAGCCACGAAAACGCCCCGGACGTGATCCGGGGCCCCCGGGGGATGTTCGCGCGGCCCCGGATCACGTCCGGGGCGCCGATGGTTTGCTTGTGTAGGAAAGGCCCCGGATCAGGTCCGGGGCGCAACCTACATCACGCCCGGCGGCGGCGTCCGCCGGCGCGGCCACCGCGGCCCCGGCCTTCTTCCCCGGCGGCGGCAGGTGGCTTGTTGAAGCGGATCCACTCGGCGCCGTGGGCGTCGTTGTTCATCAGGAAGTTGGCGGCGCGGATCGCCTCCATCTCCTTGCCCGGGCGCGACTGCATCGAGCCAAGGCCGAAGACCGTCACGAAGGTTTCGTCGTCCATCTCCGGCGGCAGCATGATACCCGCGGCCTCGACAGCGGCCTTCTTCTCGGCAATCGCCTTCTGCGTCACCGGCAGCGCCACCGGGTTCATGATCGCCGAGGTCATGCCTGCACCGATGGCCATCGGCAGGAAGGCATTGTTGATCCCGTGGCGGTTCGGCAGCCCGAAGGAGATGTTCGACGCACCGCAAGTGGTGTTCACACCCAGTTCCTCGCGAAGACGGCGCACCAGGGCAAAGACCTGCAGACCGGCCGTCCCCATTGCCCCCACCGGCATCACCAGCGGATCGACCACGATGTCATGGGCCGGAATGCCAAAGTCGGCGGCGCGTTCCACGATCTTCTTGGCGACCGCAAAGCGCACGTCCGGATCCTCGGAGATGCCGGTGTCGTCGTTCGAGATCGCCACCACCGGCACGTTGTACTTCTTGACCAGCGGCAGGATGAACTCCAGCCGCTCTTCCTCGCCGGTCACCGAGTTCAGCAGCGGACGGCCCTCACAGACCTCCAGACCGGCCTCGAGCGCGGCGGGCACCGAGCTGTCGATGCAGAGCGGCACGTCGACCAGCCCCTGCACCAGCTTGATCATCTCGACCATCAGCGGCGGCTCGGTCTCGTTCGGGTTGGGGTTCGAGTTGTAGACCACGCCCGCGTTCACATCGAGCATGGTGGCCCCGGCGGCGACCTGCGCCAGCGCGTCCTTCTCGACGGTCGAAAAATCCCCGGCCTCCAGTTCGGCGGCCAGCTTCTTGCGTCCGGTGGGGTTGATCCGCTCGCCGATCACGCAGAACGGCTGGTCAAAGCCGATGATCGCCGTCTTGGATTTGCTCTCAACGATGGTGCGGGTCATGTCGTCCTCCCCCGGGGTAATTGGTTATTCTGCGTCGGCCGGACGCCCGGAGGCGCCGCCATTTTCGATCGCCCAGGTCGCATTGGTCTTGATACCGCCAAGCGGGAAGAAATGCACGTTGGTGATGTTGAAGTCGGCGTTCGCGGCCTTGTGGGCGGCGAGATCGGCAAGGACCTCGGTCGGCTCGTAGGGCAGCAGCAGCTTGGAGACGTCCATCGCGCGCTTCTGCAGCACCTTCAGCGAGGGGCCGACACCACAGGCGATGGCGAACTTGATCAGGGTCTGCAGCTTGGCCGGGCCGGCGATGCCGATGTGGATCGGCAGGTCGATGCCCGCCTCCTTCAGCGAGTCCGCCCAGGCGATGATCGGCTTGGCGTCGAAGCAGAACTGCGTCGCCAGCGCCATCTCGGCGTCACTGCTCTCGGCGAATTTCTGTTTCCAGCGCAGCGCGTCCATCACATTGCTCATCGAGCCGTCGGGGTCGATGTCGCGGTTGCCTTCCGGGTGGCCTGCCACGTGCAGACGCTTGAACCCGGCCTTGCCGAACAGACCGCTCTCCATCAACTGCATCGAGCTGTCGAAATCGCCGTGGGGCGTGGCCACGCCACCCGCCAGCAGCAGGGCCTGGTTCACGTCGGCCTCGCCCTGGTAGCGGGCGATCCAGTCGCCGAGCGTCGCCTTGTCCTTGATGATGCGCGCGGGAAAGTGCGGCATGACCGGGAAACCGTCCGCATTCAGGCGCTTGGCGGTGGCGACCATGTCCTCGATCGGGGTGCCCTCGATATGGGCGATGTAGACGCGGGTGCCTTCGGGCAGCAGGGCGCGGAAATCCTCGACCTTCTCGGCGGTGCGCGGCATCACCTCGATGGAATAGCCGTCAAGAAACGCCTCGACCTGGGCGTTGGCCGGTTTCGGCCCCGTGGTTTCGCGCTTCTTGAAGTTCAACAGAGCCATGGCGGCCTCCCATAAGGATCGTGGACTCATGCCCACCCGTCGTTGTCGATCAGGGCCTTGATGCGGTTCGTGTCGTATTCCGTCTCGAGCCGAACCGCCTCGGCCTCTGCCACCGCGTCCGGTTCGCCCTCCACCTCGTAGGGCTCGCCTTTGCGCCATTCCGCAAGGTACGCATCCGTATCCTTGGCATTCACCTTCATCGCCGCCCGGTCGATCGCCTGTTCAAAGCGCTCGGCCAGCTGCCGCTTGGAACCACGACGGCCCTTGCCCACGATCACCTGCGCGGGGATATCGCGCCAATACACGATTGTGACATCCGGCATCGTCTGATTCCTCTTCTCTTCGGCCCTAAATACGTCAGCCCCCGCCCCCGCCACGTGCCGTTTTCGACACAACCCGTGATACGAGCGACGTCGGCGCGGCGACAGGCAGCACAACAATAAATCGCCCCGGCGAGAGCTTGCCACCTGCCGTTCCCGCGATACGAGACCTTGCGCGAAACCGGCCGCGCCCCTATCGTAAAGACAACTCGAAAATCGGAGGGCGTTACAAATGGCGCCCAAGCGTCCCACTGGTGCGGGCGCGTTCCCGAAAGCGGTCGAAAGCCCCGCGCCGACCCCGCCCGATCCAAGCGAGCTCTATGCCGCGCTGGACCTGGGCACCAACAGTTGCCGCATGCTGATCGCCCAGCCCAAGGGCAGCGGTTTCCATGTGGTCGACAGCTTCTCGAAATCCGTCCAGCTCGGCACCGGGCTGGAGCGGACCGGTCGGCTGTCGCGCTCGTCCATGGCACGCACCGTGCAGGCGCTGCGAATCTGTCAGCAGAAGCTCAAGCGCAACAAGGTCACCCGGATGCGGCTGGTCACCACCGAGGCCTGCCGCCGTGCCAAGAACTCGCGCGAATTCATCCGCCAGGTGAAGCGCGAAACCGGCATGACGCTGGAGGTGATCCAGCCGGAGGAGGAAGCCCGGCTGGCGGTGATCTCCTGCGCGCCGCTGGTCTCCACCAAGACCGAACAGCTGCTGGTCGTCGACATCGGCGGCGGCTCGACCGAGCTTGTCTGGATCGACATCTCATCCGTGCCCGCCCGCGACCGGCCGCGCGCCATCATGCGCCTGCACGCCGGGTTCCACCCGCCCGAGAGCCCCTTTCCGGCCGCGAAGGTGGTGGACTGGATCTCGGTTCCCCTCGGCGTCGCCACCCTGCGCGACCAGTTCTCGGACGTGGAGGATGACGCCGCGCGCTTTGCGCTGATGAGCTGGTATTTCGAGGAAAACCTCGCCGATTTCGCGCCATACAAGGACGAGCAGGTGCGTGAGGGGTTCCAGATCGTTGGCACCTCGGGCACCGTGACCACCGTGGCAGCCAGCCATCTCGGCCTCAAGCGCTACGACCGCACCAAGGTCGACGGGCTGCGCATGACCTCGGACCAGATCGACAAGGTGATCCGCCGCTACCTCGAACTCGGCCCCGCCGGGCGCCGCCGCGACCCGCGCATCGGCGAGGACCGGCAGACCCTGATCATGTCGGGCGCCGCCATCCTGCAGGCGCTGCTGCGCTGCTGGCCAACCGACCGGCTGAGCGTGGCCGACCGCGGCCTGCGCGAGGGACTGCTCTACGCCCAGATGAGCGCGGACGGTGTGCTGGAGGACGGGCCCTTCTGATCGGGCGTCGAAAAGGGGGCGCTGCCCCCTCTTGGCCTCGCGGCCAATTCACCCCCGGGATACTTGGGACCCAAAGAAGCAGGCCGCGCGGTCTTGCCGGAGAGACCGCCGCAGGCTATGGCGCCGGATCAGGAGATTGAGACGATGGCCAAGAAACCGGACGGACGCAACACATCGGGACGCGGACAGCGCGACCTCACGGTCAAGGTCAAGACCGCGCGCGGGCGCAAGCTGAGCTCGACCCGTTGGCTGCAGCGGCAGCTGAACGATCCCTATGTCCAGCGGGCCAAGGCCGAGGGCTATCGCGGGCGCGCGGCCTTCAAGATCATGGAACTCGACGACAAGTTCCGCTTTCTCGTGCCCGGCGCCCGGGTCCTCGACCTCGGCTGTGCGCCCGGGGGCTGGATGCAGGTTGCGGTCAAGCGGGTCAACGCTCTGGGGGAGAAGCAGGGCAAGGCTGTCGGGCGCATCCTCGGCGTGGACTTGCAGGAGGTCGAACCGCTGCCGGGCGCCGAGATTCACCAGCTCGATTTCATGCAGGACGATGCCGACGAACTGGTCAAGGAATGGCTGGGCGGCAAGGCCGACGTTGTGATGAGCGACATGGCCGCCGCCTCTTCGGGCCACAAGCAGACCGATCACCTGCGCATCATCGCCCTGTGCGAAGCTGCCGCCTACCTGGCCTTCGACGTGCTGGAAGAAGGCGGCACCTTCGTGGCAAAGGTCCTCGCCGGTGGCGCCGAGGGTGAATTGCAGAAGCTCCTGAAGCAGAAGTTCACCAGCGTGGCGAACGTCAAGCCGCCCTCATCCCGCTCGGATAGCTCGGAAAAATTCGTGGTAGCCCGCGGCTTTCGGGGCTGACTGCCGCGCCGCACCGACCTCCGGCTCTTCCTCGGGTTCGGGGAGGTTCCACGAGTTGAGGGCGCGGGACAGGAACCTGTCGGCATGCATCGCCTCGATCAGCCCGTGCTCGGGGTGGGCCGCCACACGGGAGGAGGCATCGGAAACCACCTGCTGTCGCAGCAGTTCGAACAGCATGCCATGGCGCGAACCGGGCTTGAGTGTTTCCATTGACCTGCGTCTCCGCTCGTAACGACGGAGGGCACACTCGCCCCGGATTGCGCCCGAAGCGTGGCGCAGGGCGGGCGAAGACGCGGAAATTCAGTGCAGTTTAATCCGAATTGTCCTGGTCCGGCGCGAGCGGATCCGGTCCCGGCTCGTCCTCGCCCGGCAGGTGCTGGCGGATCAGCGCGCCGTTGAACTCGGCCCCGAGGATCAGGATGGCGGCCAGCAGGTAGAGGAAGATCAGCGCCGCCATCGCCCCGGCCAGACCGGCATAGGTGGCGCTGTAGGCCGCGAACCTGTTGATGTAGATCGAGAAGCCCCAGACCCCGGCGATCCAGAGCAGGATGGTCAGCGCCACCCCCGGCCAGATCTGGCGGGGCCGCAGGTGCAGCCCCGGTAGCCAGATGTGGCAGGCCGAAACGACGAAGCACAGTACCGTCAGGGTGACGAGAAAGCGCAGCAGCCCGCTCTCGAGCCAGCCGATCAGGGCGATCTTGTCGCCCCAGTCCATCAGTTCTTCCGGCATCGCTTCCGTGACCAGCCGCAGGTAGGTCGGCAAGCCCAGCCCGATGGTCAGCGCGAGGATCAGCAGCAGCCCGCCGATCACCACGAAGAGGATGCACAGCAGGCGCGTCTTCCAGAACGGGCGCGGGTCGGTCTCGCGGTAGGCATAGCTTACGGCCAGGCGCACCGCGTCGACCCCGTTGGAGGCGAAGTAGATCGCCAGCACCCCGCCGACGGTGATCAGGCGACCGCTGCTCTCGGAGAGCACGGCACGGATCTCGCGAACGATGGGTTCGGCGATGGTATCGGGCCAGAGGCCGAAGATCGTCGCGATCAGGTCGTCGATGTTCAGGTCACGCGACACCGCACCGCCCAGCGAGACCACGAAGAGCATGAAGGGGAACAGCGCCAGCATCATCGACATGGCGACATGGCTCGACAGGATGAAACCATGATTGCCGCCGAACCGCTTGAAGGCGGTCAGCAGGGCGCGCGGTAGACTGTCCCATCGATAGCGTTCGGTCTGCATGGGCAAGGACTTAGTGCGATAACGGCACCGTGACCACCGCTGCCGATTGCGGCACCGCGGAAAAAGCGGCAGCATGGCCGGATGGATGCCTCGATGCAACGCATGCCGACCACAGAAACGGCACCGCCCCTGTTCCTCGGCAACGAAATATACCGCGGGTCGACCTATGGGCACGCGCATCCGCTGGCGATTCCGCGCGTTCCCGTGGTCACCGACCTGTCGCGTGCCATGGGCTGGCTGCCCCGGAGCGTTTACCGGACCAGCCCCCGCATCCGGCCCGCGGCGCTCGAGATCTTCCACACCCCGGCCTATGTCGCGGCGCTGCAGGCCGCCGAGGCCAGCCAGCAGGTCAGCGAGGAGGTCCGGCTGCGCCATCACATCGGAACGCTGTCGAACCCGGTCTACCCGGAGATGTTCCGCCGCCCCGCAACCTCGGCTGGCGGTGCGCTGCTGGCGGCCGACCTGGTCGCCGCCGGGCACACCGTTTATCACCCCGCGGGCGGCACCCACCACGGGTTTCCCGACCGCGCCGGGGGCTTCTGTTTCTTCAACGACCCGGTGTTGGCCGTCCTGACCCTGCGCCAGCGCGGACTGCGGCGGATCGCCTACGTGGATATCGACGCGCATCACTGCGACGGCGTCGAGGCCGCCTTCGAGAACGAGCCGGAGGTCCTGCTGGTCTCGACCCACGAGGAGCGCCGGTGGCCCTTCACCGGGGCGCTGGAGGACCGGGGATGCGGCAATGTCTTCAACCTGCCCCTCCCGCGCGAGAGCGGCGACGAGGACTTCGCTCAGGCGCTCGACAGGGTGATCCTGCCCGCGGTGGTACGGCATCGCGCCGAGGCGGTGGTGCTGCAATGCGGGGCCGACGCCGTGACGGAGGATCCGCTCTCGCGCCTCCACTTCTCGAACAATGCCCACTGGGAGACGGTCGCAGCCTTGAAGCGCATCGCGCCGCGCCTGCTGGTCACCGGCGGCGGCGGGTACAATCCCTGGTCGGTGGGGCGGCTGTGGAGCGGGGTCTGGGCCGTGCTGAATGGCTACGAGATCCCCGACCGCCTGCCATCGGAGGCCGAAGCCGTGTTGCGCCGGCTGAGCTGTACACGCCGTGCGGGTCGCAACCCGCCCGAGCACTGGTTCACCACGCTGCGCGATGCGCCCAATCGGGCTCCGGCCAGCGAGTTGGTCCGCACGCGCGTCTCGCAGCTGGAGGCTCGGCTCCGTTCAGAGGCCTAGCGGGGTCGAAAAACCTCACATAACAGATCAGATTCGACCCGTTAATGCTTGAAAAATATCTACTTTCCGGCCATGCAAGACTCGTACACCTGCTGGTATCGCTCCTTGCGCTCCAGACGGCGTTTTTCCCGTGCGCCTTCGCCGGCATGGGCTGGCGCAGTGGCGCCCGGGCCGTCGCCCCAGCTGCGCACGACGCCGACCGAGGCAGACCCGCTGACGCCGAGCGAAAACCGCCCGGTGGACAGGTCCGGTACCAGACCGCCGGAGTACCCGCTGAGATTGCGCGCCTCGCGCTCGCAGACCGACCGCGCCATCTCCGAAGAGATGTCCGCAATCCCTGAGCGTGGCAAGACCAGTGCAAGGCAGACCAGACTGAGGGCGAGCGGCACGCGATTTTCCATACCGCCAAGATAGGGCCGGCCTCGCCCGCGCGCCAGATGCGGCGCGACGTAGCAAAACCGCCCGCACGGCTGGACACCCCGGCCAAAACCGGCATCCTCCGCGACGGGATGCCACCGGCCCGTCGCGGGCCAAGATCTGCCGGAGAACGGTGTGCTGCTAGACGTCCGATCCGTGACCAAGACCTACCCCGGTGCCGAGCGGCCGGTCCTTAAGGACGTTTCGCTCTCGCTCGACCGGTCCGAGACGCTTGCCCTGACCGGGGAAAGCGGCAGCGGCAAGAGCACGTTGCTGCACCTCGTGGGGGCGCTCGACGGCTTCGAGGCCGGTGAGATCACGCTGGATGGCACGTCTTATTCGCAGCTTGACGAAGCCGGGCGCGCGGGTCTGCGGCGGGGCGCGGTGGCGCTGGTGTTCCAGCAGTTCAACCTGATCCCTGCCCTGACCGTCGCGCAGAACCTCGCCTTTCACGCTCGGCTTGGCGGTGCTTACGATCCGGACTGGACCGCCACGCTGGCACAGCGGCTGGGGCTCGCCGATCTCGGCTCGCGCTACCCCGAACAACTATCGGGAGGTCAGCAACAGAGGGTGGCCATCGGGCGCGCCCTTGCCTTACGGCCCAGGCTGCTGCTGGCGGATGAACCGACCGGCAACCTCGACGAAGCGACGGGCGACGCCGTGCTGGACCTCATGCTGGACCTCGTGCGCGACACCGGGGCGGCGCTGTTCCTCGTCACGCATTCCGAACGCATCGCGGCGCGGCTGGACCGCAGGCTGCACCTGGGCAGCGGACAGGTCGCATGACCCGCTGGGCCTTCCTCGCCCTCCTCTCTCACTGGCGCCGCCAGCCGCTGCAACTGGTGGCGATGATCCTCGGGCTGGCGCTGGCGACCGGCCTTTGGTCGGCGGTGCAGGCGATCAACGCCGAGGCGCGGGCAAGCTACGCCGCCGCAGCGTCCCGCCTCGGGCTGAGCCAGGGGCCGACGCTGACCTCGCCCGACGGCACGATCCCGAGCGACACCTACGTGGCGCTGCGCCGTGCCGGGTGGCAACTGAGCCCGGTGCTCGAAGGGCCCATCCGCCTCGGGGGTCGCACCCTGCGCCTCGTCGGAGTCGACGTGCTGAGCTACCCGGCGCTGCCCGACAGTTCCGCGCTCTCCGGCATCGCGCCACTGGATGTCCTGACGCCGCCGGGCCGCCTCTTCGCCAGCCGCGTGACGGCCGAAGGCTTTGACGGCGACCCGCGGCTGGTCCTCTCGCAGGACGTTCCCGCCGGGGTCGTGCTGACAGACATCGGAACGGCCGAAGCCCTGCTGGACCGGCCGGGTGCCCTCTCGCGGATACTGGTGCTCCCCGACCAGCCGATGGGCCTCGCGCCACTGGCGGACCTCGCGCCGCAGCTGTCGCTGTCGTCGCCCTCCGCGACCTCGGACGCCGCGCATCTGACCGACAGTTTCCACCTGAACCTGACCGCCTTCGGCCTGCTCTCCTTTGCCGTGGGGCTCTTCATCGTCCACGGCACCGCCGGGCTGGTCATGGAACAGCGCCGGCCGCTGTTCCGTACCCTGCGCGCGCTGGGGCTCCCGGCCCGGCATCTCACCCTCCTCGTGCTTGCCGAGCTGCTGACCCTCGCGCTCATCGCCGGGCTGCTGGGACTGGTGCTCGGCTATCTTGTCGCCGCCGCGCTGCTACCCGATGTGGCCGCCACCCTGCGCGGTCTCTACGGCGCCCCGGTGGAAGGCGGCCTCACGCTGCGCCCCCTCTGGGTTCTGAGCGGACTTGCGATGGCTGTTGTCGGCGCGGGGCTCGCGGGCGCGCGCGGCATCTGGGCGCTGGTCAGGCTGCCCATTCTCGCCAGCAGCGGTATGGCCCTGCGCAGCGTCGCCTCGGGCCTCGGCGCCCGCCACCTCGCGCTGGCAGGGCTCGCGCTGATCCTCGCGGGTTATCTCGCCCTTCGGCTGATGCCGGGGCTGACCGGCGGCTTCGTGATGCTTGCGGGTCTCCTGCTGGGCGCGGCCTTGTTGCTGCCGCTGCTGGTGGACGCCTGTCTTCAGCTCTGTCAGCGGCGAGCCAAGGGCCCCGTGGCGCAATGGGTCTGGGCCGACATGCGCGTGCAGCTCCCCGGCCTCTCCCTTGCCCTGATGGCGCTGCTCCTAGCGCTCGCCGCGAACATCGGTGTAGGCACGATGGTGTCGAGCTTCCGGCTGACCTTTACCGGCTGGCTCGACCAGCGCCTCGCCTCCGAACTCTACGTTCGCGCGGCCTCCGATGAACAGGGCGCGGCGATCGAGCGCTGGCTGGCCAGCCGGGCGGACGCGGTCCTGCCCCTGCGCTCGGCCGAGATTACCCTCGCCGGGCAGCCCGGCGAACTCTACGGCGTGGCCGATCACGCCACCTACCGTCAGAACTGGCCGCTGATCGCCTCCGAACCCGGCGTCTGGGATCGGGTCGCCGCTGGCGAGGCCGCGCTGATCAACGAGCAGCTCGCCCGGCGCGAAAACCTCTGGCCCGGCGACACGGTGACCATCGCCCCGGACTGGACCCTGACGGTGGCCGGGGTCTACTCGGACTACGGCAACCCCAAGGGACAGGTGATGGTCTCGATCCCCGCGCTCGTCGCGCACCACCCGGAGGTTCCGAACCGCCGTTTCGGTATTCGCGTCGACCCTGCCAAGTCCGAGGCGCTGGCCCGCGATCTGCGCCAGTCCTTCGATCTGCCGGAAGAGTCCATCGTCGATCAGGCCGCGCTCAAGGCCTCGTCCCTGGCGATCTTCGACAAGACCTTCGTGGTCACCGGCGCCCTGAACGTCCTCACGCTCGGCGTGGCCGGGTTTGCCATCCTGACCGCGCTGCTGACACTCTGGACCATGCGCCTGCCGCAGGTTGCCCCCGCCTGGGCGCTTGGGCTGACCCGCGCGCAGCTGGGGCGGCTGGAGCTCTGCCGCAGCCTTGCGCTCGCCGCGATCACCGCCCTGCTGGCCCTGCCGCTGGGGCTGGCGCTGGCCTGGGTGCTGCTGAACGTGATCAACGTGGCCGCCTTCGGCTGGCGGTTGCCGATGTACCTCTTCCCGGCGGACTGGCTGCGGCTGTTCCTGCTTGCACTCATCGCGGGCGGACTGGCCGCCGCCCTGCCCGCCCGGCGCCTGCACCGCCTGCCGCCTGCGCACCTGCTGAGGATCTTCGCCAATGAACGCTAGGCGCCGTCTCCTCGCCCTTCTCCTCTGTGGTCTCCCATTCGGCGCGCTGGCACAGGGCTTTGCCGGTCTCGGCACCACGGCCGAGGGCTTTGCGATCCCCGAGAGAGGCCGGGCGCTGACCTTTCCGGCGGATCACGGCCCACACCCTGCCTTTCGCATCGAATGGTGGTACCTGACCGCGCCGCTGACCGGCGAGGACGGGCGCGACTACGGCATCCAGTGGACACTGTTCCGCTCGGCCCTCGCGCCGGAGGAACGCGACGGCTGGAGCAGCCCGCAGATCTGGATGGCGCACGCCGCATTGACCGAGCCCGACCGGCATCACGTGGCCGAACGGCTCGCGCGCGGCGGCATCGGGCAGGCCGGTGTTACTGCCGCCCCCTTCGCCGCCCATATCGACGACTGGCAGATGACCGGTACCCCCGGCAAGGGCATCGACCAGTTGCACCTGACCGCGCGCGGCAAGGATTTCGCTTATGACCTCCGGCTGGAGGCCAGCGGGCCCATCGTATTGCACGGCGACGCGGGCTACTCGGTGAAGTCCCCCAAGGGACAGGCAAGCTACTACTACTCCCAGCCCGGCTACACGGTCACCGGAACCATCGAGACCGAGCGTGGCACCGTCCGGGTCAGCGGCCAGGGCTGGCTCGACCGCGAATGGTCCTCCCAACCCCTCGCCGAGGACCAGAGAGGCTGGGATTGGTTCTCACTCAGCTTCGACTCGGGCGACAAGATGATGGGGTTCCGGCTGCGCGACGGTGGCCCGGGCTTCACCTCGGCCACGTGGATCGGCAGCGATGGCAGCGCCAAGCCTCTGCCGGACGGCGCGCTGACGCTCGAACCGCTGGAAACCACTACCGTCGAGGACCGCGCCATTCCGACCCGATGGCGCGTGGTGCTGCCCGCACACGGGCTGGACATTACCGTCGGCGCGATGAACCCGCAGGCCTGGATGGGCACCTCGTTTCCCTACTGGGAGGGGCCGGTGACCATTACCGGCAGCCACACCGGACGGGGTTACCTCGAAATGACCGGCTACGAGTAGCCCGGCCTAGCTGTACATCTCCTTTAGGTCGACCGAACTGCGCACGTTGAGGGCATCCTTGTGCGCGGCGAGGAACCGGTCCGCCGCCGCCCGCCCGGCCTCGCGCAGACGGTCGAAGATCAGAGGGTTCGGAACCATCTTGGTCGTAGCCGAGAGTTCGTTCATCAGATCATCGTCCGAAATCATGTGGATCAGCACGCGCGACTTCTCCTCCGACTTCAGCCGCCCCTGATCCAGCAGGCGCTGGACAAAGGCAATGGCGCGCAACTCGCGCAGCAGCGAGGAGTTGAAGCTGATCTCGTTCACCCGGCTCTCGATCTGCTGCGGCGTGACGGGCACCATGTCGCGTTCCAGCGGGTTGATGTTCACGATCACGATATCCGCGGGCAGATCCTCGCGGAACAGAGGAAACAGCGCCGGGTTCCCGGTGTAGCCGCCATCCCAGTAGGCTTCGGAGCGGCCGGTTTCCGGATCGTCGATCTCGACCGCCTGGAACACGGTGGGCAGGCAGGCCGAGGCGAGGATCGCGTCGGTGCTGATTTCCTCGCCCGAAAAGACGCGAACCTTGCCCGTCCGCACCCGCGTCGCCGAGACGAAGAGATCGGGCGCCGCCTTGGAGCAGATACAGTCGAAATCCATCGCGTCGACCACCGACCGCAGCGGATTGCTGTAGAACGGGCCGTAGCTGTAGGGCGAGAAGAACTGCGCCCAGGCGTCGGTCCAGGCCGAGATCGGCGAATACTCGATGGCCTTGGTCACCGGCCCCATGCTGAACTCGCCCAGCCAGCGCGCGATCCCCGGCACGTCGGCCGCGCCGACGCTGGACCAGAGGCTCGACAGTTCCTCGCGCGCGCCCTCGCGCCCGTTGCGAACCATCCCCGCCTTGAAGGCGGCCCCGTTCAGCGCCCCCGCCGAGGTGCCGGAAATCCCCGCGATCTCGACGTCTTCCTCGTCGAGCAGACGGTCCAGCACCCCCCAGGTAAACGCGCCGTGCACGCCCCCGCCCTGTAGCGCGAGGTTGACCCGCTTGGCTTTCTTCCTGCTGCTCTTGCGACCCGCCATCCGACTTCCTTTCGCCTTCTGCCCCGCATGGACCGTTACGCGGCGCCGCGCCTTCCGGACCACGCAGGGTCAGTAACATTCCGTATCGCGCATATGTGAAATGAACCTGCGCGCACGCTGGGTTAGACCCGGGCCGAACCATAACAACACGAGGCCCCGATGAGCAGACTGACCCGCCGCACCTTCATGGTCGCGACCTCCGCCACCCTGTTGCCCGTTGCGCCGCTGATGGCGCAGGAGGCCATCGTCAAGGACGGCGTCCGCAACAACATTTCCAGTTTCGAAGCTCAGGACTGGCGCGACCATTTCGACAGCCTCGGCGTGGCCTCCATCGTCTGCGACACCCGGTCCCGCGCCCTGCATTACTGGAATGCCGACGCCTCCGACTACCGCATCTACCCGACGTCGGTGCCGTTGACCGACGAACTGACCAAGCGCGGCTATACCAAGGTGGTGCGCAAGCGGGTCGGTCCGGACTGGACCCCGACGCCCTCGATGATCGAGCGCAACCCGGAACTGAAATACATGCCCCCGGGCCCCGGCAACCCGCTCGGAACCCACGCGATGTACCTCAGCTGGCCCGCCTACCTGATCCATGGCACCCACGACACCCGCAAGATCGGCCGCCGGTCTTCCGACGGCTGCATCGGCCTCTACAACGAAAAGATTGCCGAACTGTTCGAGATCACCCCGATCGGAACCCAGGTCCGCATCATCTGAGCAGAGCTGACGCACCGCCCGGGCCTCGGCGTTACTGCCAATGGCCCGGGCACGCGCGCCCCGCATCAGAGCGCGGTCCAGCCCCCGTCGACGCTGATCGTGGTGCCGGTGATCTGGGCCGCCGCATCCGAGCACAGGAACACCGCCGTGCCCCCCAGCTGCTCGACCGTCGCGAACTCCTTCGACGGCTGTCGCTCCAGCATGACCTTCTCGATCACCTCGTCACGGCCCATCTTGTACTTCTCCATGGTGTCGGGGATCTGCGCCTCGACCAGCGGGGTCAGAACGTAACCCGGGCAGATGGCGTTGCAGGTGATCGGCTCGCGTGCGGTTTCCAGCGCCACCACCTTGGTCATGCCGACGATGCCGTGCTTGGCCGCCACGTAGGCCCCCTTGAACGGCGAAGCCGTCAGACCATGTGCAGAGGCGATGTTGACCACCCGGCCCCAGCCCGCCTTGCGCATCATCGGCAGCGCCGCTGCCGTGGTGTGGAAGGCCGAGTTGAGGTTGATCGCGATGATTGCGTTCCACTTGTCGACCGGGAACTCGTCGATCGGCGCCACGTGCTGGATCCCGGCGTTGTTCACGAGGATGTCGCAGACGCCGGCGGTCTCGATCAGCGCGCGGCATTCCTCGCCCTTGCTCATGTCCGCCTTGATGTAGCGCACCTTCACGCCGGTTTCCTTGGCCATCTTCTCGGCCAGCGCATGATCCTCGTCGGAGTCGGTGAAGGAATTGAGCACCACATCGGCCCCGGCCTTCGCCATTTCCCAGGCGATGCCCAGACCAATACCCGAATTCGAACCCGTGACGATGGCGGTCTTGCCGGAGAGAGACATGAAGAGCTCCTTTGCGATTTGAGGTCAGGCGCACCCTGCCATGCTGCAGGGGCGAAACAAACGGAAAATAGTGCGGCGGAGACGGATACTGCGCCGCAGCAGTCCGGCGTTCCCTGCACATCTAGTTGATGTTGCGGTCGATCCCAGCGCCGGGGAGATTGCAAATCTGTAACCCGGGTGCGCGCTCTCCAGGCAGGGTTCGGCTGGTTCTTGCTGCCATGCGGAAAAATCCCCGTGATCGCGACGGGGCCGCCTTGGAAGTCGGCGTAAAACCCGTCAGGAGGAGCCCACGGCAGCACGCGATTCGAGTCGTGGCGGTTGTCACTAGCACCGGGAGGCGCCCACGGACTCCGGGTCACCCTCCGACACGCGGAGCCATGTAAAGAAGGCTGCTGAATGCATCACAAGGGCAAAAAAAAACGCCCGCACGAAGCGGGCGTTAAGTTATTGAGGCAGGTTTCATACAGGCAAGAAACCTATCGAGCAGTGACCCCTTTATAAGCGTTTCCGAGTGTCCGTCCAAGCTAAAAGTTTGAAATGACGTGAATCCGTCGTTAGCTTGGGGATCAAGAAAATAAGGCCAGAGCGGAATTGTTGCCATTATGGGGTATGTTTTTTTCCGCCGCGCGCGCGCGGCTGCACTCGGATTCGCCCTCGCGGCCGGGAACCTTGGCATGGGAGTCGCCGTCACGGCTGAACCCAGCCATGGCATAGCTATGTACGGCGCGCCCGCGCTCCCACCCGATTTTGTGTCCCTGCCTTACGCCAATCCCGATGCGCCCAAGGGCGGACGGGCCGTGTTCGGCAATACCGGCGGCTTCGACACGCTGAACTCCTTTACTACTAAAGGTACACCCCCCTGGCAGTTGCGCTTCCTTGCCTACGAGTCCCTGATGGACCGTTCGCTGGACGAGCCCTTCACCCTCTACGGCCTGCTCGCCGAATCGGTCGAGACCGCGCCCGACCGCAGCTGGGTGGAATTCACCCTCCGCCCCGAGGCCAGGTTCTCGGATGGCAGCCCCGTGACGGTCGATGACGTGATCTGGTCCTACCGCACGCTCGGCACCGAAGGGCACCTGCGCTACCGGGGCTTCTGGAGCCAGGTCGACAGCATCGAGCAGACCGGCGACCGGACGGTCCGGCTGACCTTCAACAGCGACAACCGCGAACTGGCCCTTCTGGCCGGGATGCGCCCGATCCTGAAAAAGGCCCAGTGGGAGGGCAAGGATTTCGCCAATGCGCCCCTGCCCGAAATTCCCATCGGCACGGCGCCCTACGTGGTGACCGCCTACGAGGCCGGGCGCACCGTGACCCTGACCCGCAACCCGGACTACTGGGGCAACGACCTGCCCTTCCGCCGCGGCACCATGAACTTCGACGAGATCAAGCTCGAGTTCTTCGGCGACGACACGGTCCTGTTCGAAGCCTTCAAAGGCGGCATCCTCAGTGCCGTCCGCGAAACCAATGCCGAAACGTGGAACAGCCAGTACAATTTCCCCGCGGTAATGCGCGGCGATATCGTGAAGTCCGAGATCCAGCACCAGCGCCCTGCCGCCATGACCGGCTTCGTGATGAACAGCCGACGTCCGCCGCTGGACGACTGGCGCGTGCGGCAGGCGCTGCTCGAAGCCTTCAACTACGAGTTCATCAACGAGACCTTCACCGGTGGCCACCAGCCCCGGAGCGAGAGCTACTTCGACAACTCACCGCTCGCCATGCAGCCAGGACCGGCCGAGGGGCGCGTGCGCGAGATGCTGATGCCCTACGAGGACATCCTGCTGCCCGGTGCTCTGGAGGGCTACGCCATGCCCGTGGGCAACGGCACCGAACGCAACCGCGACAACCTGCGCAAGGCCGCTGACCTGCTGACCGAAGCGGGACTGTCGGTGAAGGATGGTGCCCGGATCGGGCCGGATGGCCGGCCCCTCGGCTTCACCGTCCTGCTGCGTCAGGGAGATACGCAGAACCAGTCGATCATCGACATCTATGCCAAGGCATTGTCCCGGCTGGGCATCTCCTTGCGGATCGACCGGGTGGACAATGCCCAATACGCCGCGCGGGAAGCCTCGCAAGATTTCGACATCACCGCCTTCCGCCGCGACCTCTCGCTCTCCCCCGGCAACGAACAGCGCCTCTACTGGGGCAGCGCCGCGGCCGACGAACCCGGCAGCCGCAACATGATGGGCGTGAAATCCCCGGCCGTGGACGGGCTGATCGACACGCTGCTGAACGCCCGAAGCCAGGAAGATTTCATTGCCGCCGCCCGCGCGCTGGACCGGGTGCTGACGACGGGTCGCTACGTAATCCCGCTCTGGCAGTACGGGCCGGACCGGATCGCGCATATCAAGGCCCTCAAGTACCCCGAGCACACGCCGCTCTATGGCGATATCCCGGGCTTCCTCCCCGAGGTCTGGTGGTACGATCCTGATTGACGAGAGATCGTTATTTCCATATTTCATGAAATATGGAAATAACGATTCCCGATAAACTCGCCGCTCTGGCCCACCCACGCCGTCTGGACGTGTTCCGCCTGCTGATGCGGCGTTATCCCGACGCCGTGCCGGCGGGCGAGATCACCGACGCGCTCGACATCAAGCCGTCGACCGCCTCGGTCTACCTGTCCGCGCTCAAGGCGGCTGACCTGATCACGCAGAGCCGCGAGGGCACCTCGCTGCGCTATGCCGCCGACCTCGACAGCCTGCGGGGCCTTTTCGGGACACTGCTTCAGGATTGCTGCCAGAACAGGCCGGACCTCTGCCTCCCGCAGGGTGGTCTTTCGGAGGAGAAGACGATGTCTGACAGGCCCATGAACGTGCTCTTCATCTGCACCGGCAACTCGGCCCGGTCGATCATGGCCGAGGCCATCCTGCGAACCGAGGGCGGCGCGCGCTTCAACGCCTATTCCGCCGGAACCCACCCCAGCAGTGCGCCGCACCCGTTCGTCGTCGAACTGCTCGACCACAAGGGCCATGACGTCTCTCAGCTCGCGTCCAAGTCCACCGAACTCTACCGGGAGCCGGGAACGCCGGAGTTCGACTTTGTCTTCACCGTCTGCGACCGTGCGGCGAACGAGGAATGCCCGGCATGGCCCGGCCAGCCCATCAGCGCGCATTGGGGCCAGCCCGACCCGGTCAAGGCAACAGGCACAGAGGCCCAGAAAAAGCTGGCGTTCCAGCAAGCCTACGGGGTGCTGAAGAACCGGATCTCGGCCTTCGTGAACCTGCCGTGGGAAACGCTGGACCGCATTTCGCTGCAACACCGGCTGGACGACATCGGCCGCACCGGGGCCAAGTGACGCCCCCGCCGCAATCAATCGTCATACCGCTGATCTATCGAGGGTGCGCAACGCCCGCCCTGACTGCAAAGGTTTTACCCGATGAACATCCTCGTGCTCTGCACCGGAAACTCCGCCCGCTCGATCCTGCTCGAGTCGCTGCTCAACACCCGGGGCAAGGGACGGGTCACCGCCTACTCGGCGGGCTCGCAACCCGCTGGCAAGGTGCACCGGCAATCCATCGCCCTGCTGAACGCCGAGGGCCACGACGTCTCGGCGGCACGCTCCAAGAGCTGGGATGAATTCGCCGCACCCGGCGCACCGAAGATGGACGCGGTGATCACGGTCTGCGGGTCCGCCGCCGAGGAAACCTGCCCGATCTGGCCGGGCGTACCGGTTCGCGCGCACTGGGGCGTGGAAGATCCGGCCGCCGCGGCACCGCAGGATCAACCAGCCGCCTTCCGCGACGCCTACGAGATCCTGGGCCGCCGGGCCGACGCGTTCCTCGCGCTCGATATCGAGGGGCTGCCGCGCGCGGAGCTCGTCGCGGAACTCGACCGGATCGGAAAGATCGCATGATCGCGCGCAAGCTGGCCGCCGAAGCGCTCGGCACCGGGATGCTGCTGGTCGGCGTGATCGGGTCGGGAATAATGGGCGAAACCCTCGCACAGGGCAACACGGCGGTGGCCCTGCTGGCGAACGCGATCGCGACCGGCTGCATGCTCTTCGCGATCATCACCACCCTCGGGCCGATCTCGGGCGCCCACTTCAACCCGGCGGTGACCCTCGCCTTTGCCCTGCGCGGCGAGATCGACCGGAACAGCGCGCTGCTCTACGTGCTGGCGCAGGTGGCGGGCGGGCTGCTCGGGGTTTGGGCCACCCACCTGATGTTCGACCTTCCCATCCTGCAGCAATCGCAGACGATGCACCGCACCGGCCTTGCCCAGTGGTGGTCCGAGAGCCTGGCCACCTTCGGGCTGCTCTTCGTTATTTTCGGGGGGCTTAGATCGCGCCCCGAGGCCGTGCCGACCCTGGTCGCGCTCTACATCACCGGCGCCTACTGGTTCACTGCCTCGACCAGCTTTGCCAACCCGGCCGTCACGCTCGCGCGCGCCTTCTCCGACACCTTCGCCGGGATCTATCCCGCCCATGCGCCCATGTTCATCGTGGTGCAGCTCGCGACCGCCTGTATCGCCGTCCCGCTGCTGCGCAAACTGTTCGAGGAGACACCCGCCGGATGACACTGGCACGATTTCGCGCTGCGTCAAAACGTCGCATATATTAATTTCCGGGCAGGGATACCGTTAAACGTGCACCTTGGGGAAACGACGGTTCTGCCAAATGAACTGGTCCGACATCACGAACGACTGGCCGCGATGGTCCGTACGACTACGCAACAGGTTCCCGCGTCTGGAACCGGATTGCATGGTCCGGACCTGCCGCGACCGCTGTGACTTCGAAGCTTACCTGGCCCTCACCCACGACCTTTCCCTCACAGAAGCCCGCGAAGAGTTCGAGGATTTCCTTTATATCGAAACCCTTGCAGGCGAACTGCGCGAACCGGTTCAAGTCCGCCGCGCCTCCTGATCCCACTCAGACCAGTGACGTAACCCAGAGGATTGTCGCATCCTCGGGACTGACCGAGACCACGTTGTGCCCCATGGTCGCGTCGTAATAAGCGCTGTCGCCGCGCCGCATTTCGATCGGCTCGTAGAATTCGGTGTAGAGCGTGATGACCCCGGTCAGGACATAGAGGAATTCCTCGCCGTCGTGACGCACCCAGCCGTCGAACTCTTCCATACTGCGCGCCCGCACCCGGGCACGATAGGGCAGCATCTGTTTCTTGGTCAGGGTCTCGGCCAGCAGCGTATGTTCGTAGGTCGCCGTGGCCAGCGCCTGACCGTTCTCGGCCTTGGTCACCGCCATGCGCCCGTTGACCTGATCCTTCTGCGGCGGCGTGAACAGCTGCGGCACCGAGATCTGCAGGCCCGTCGCCAGCTTCTTCAAAGCCTCGTAGGTCGGCGACATCTGCCCGTTCTCGATCTTCGAGAGCGTCGAGCGCGCCAGCCCGGCCTGATTGGCCGCCTGTTCCAGTGTCCAGTCCCGTTCCTTGCGCAGCTCGCGCACACGCGCGCCCAGGTCAAGCGGTTCGCCGCTCGTTTCACCGCCCTTGGCATGGGCAATGCGGATCAGGGATTTCGGGTCGCGCTCGGTCATGATCAGCTTCTATAGGCGGCGCCAGACACGCTTGCAACGGCCACGGTGAGGCGCTAGCCACGGACCATGCTCTCGCTCTTCGATCAAGGCCCGCCGCCGCCCTGCCCCGCGCCCTTCAACCTGGCGGCGCACGTGCTGTCACAGGCGCCTGCGGCCCCGCAGAAGACCGCGCTTTCAGTGATCGCCACCGCGGGCTCTTCCGACTGGACCTACGCGCAACTCGAAGCGGCCGTGCGTGGCACCGGCACCGGCCTCCTCGAAGCCGGGCTGAACCCCGGCGATATCGTCCTGATGCGGCTGGGCAATACGGTGGACTTTCCCATCGCCTACCTCGGCGCCATCGCCGCCGGGATCGTGCCGGTGCCGACCTCCTCGCAGTTGACCGAACCCGAGACCGCCCGGATCATCGCGGAGCTCAAGCCCGCCGCCGTCCTGCGCGACCCTGAGGTCGCGAGCGCGCCGCACGACCGGACCATCGGCCTCGACGCGCTGCGCGCCATGCGGCTACTCGCCCCCTGCGACTATGCCCTCGGCGACCCGGAGCGCATGGCCTATGTGGTCTATACGTCGGGCACCTCGGGCAAGCCGCGCGCCGTCGCCCACGCACATCGCGCCATCTGGGCGCGCCAGATGATGATGCAGGGCTGGTACGGCCTGACGCCGGAGGACCGGTTGTGCCATGCGGGCGCCTTCAACTGGACCTACACGCTTGGCACCGGTCTGATGGATCCCTGGACCATGGGCGCCACCGCTTTGATCCCCGAGGCGGGCACCGATCCCTCTGCCCTGCCCGCCCTGCTGCGGGACCACGGGGCGACCATCTTCGCCGCTGCGCCGGGCGTTTTCCGCAAGCTGATGCAGGACAACGTGGCGCTCGATCTTCCCAATCTCCGACACGGGCTCGCCGCAGGGGAGAAGCTCTCGCCCAAGCTGCACGAAAGCTGGAAGGCCGCGACCGGCACCGAGCTTTACGAGGCCTACGGCATGTCGGAGTGTTCGACCTTCATTTCCTCCTGCCCGGAGCGCCCCGCGCGCGGCCATGCGCTCGGCCAGCCGCAGCAAGGCCGGCGCATCGCGATCCTCGGCCATGACGGCCAGCCCGTCGCGCAGGGCGAACCGGGTACCATCGCAGTACGCCGCGATGACCCCGGCCTGATGCTGGGCTACCTGAACGCCCCCGAGGACACCGCAGCGCGGATGCAGGGAGACTGGTTCCTGACCGGCGATCAGGGCGCTATGGCAATCGACGGACAGGTCACCTACCTCGGGCGCGATGACGACATGATGAACGCGGGTGGCTACCGGGTCTCTCCGGTCGAGGTGGAATCCGCGCTGACCGGCTACCCGGGGATTGAGCAGGTCGGCGTGACCGACGTGGAGATCAAGGAAGACGCGCGCATCATCGTGGCCTTCTACTCCGGACCTGCCGAACTGGACGAGGCCGCCCTCAAGGCCTATGCTGCCGAACGGCTTGCCCGTTACAAGCAACCCCGCGCCTATCGCCACCTTCCTGCGCTGCCGACCGGCGCCAACGGGAAACTGCTGCGCCGCGCGCTGAAACCCTATTTCGAAGGTCCCGCCGCATGACCGTGCAAACCGTCGCCCTCGACATCCTGTCCGACCCGATCTGCCCCTGGTGCTACATCGGCAAGACCCATCTGGAGAAGGCGCTGGCGCAGGTGCCGGACCATCCCTTCGTGATCCAGTGGCATCCGTTCCAGCTGAACCCCGAGATGCCCGAGGGAGGCATGGACCGTCGCGCCTACCTCGAGGCCAAGTTCGGCGGCCAGGAGGGCGCGGTCCGCGCCTATGCGCCGGTGGTGGAACATGCCAGGTCCGCCGGGCTCGAGATCAACTTCGAGGCGATGCAGCGTACGCCGAACACGCTGGACGCCCACCGGCTGATCCACTGGGCCGGGATCGAGCACAAGCAGCACGACGCGGTCGACGCCCTGTTCCGCGCCTATTTCGTCGAGGGCCGTGATATCGGTGACCACGAAGTGCTGGGCGATATCGCCGATGGCATCGGGCTGGACGCCTCGGTGATCCTGCGGCTTCTGGGCTCGGATGCGGACCGCCAGAACATCATCGACCGCGACGCCAGCGCCCGCGAGATGGGTGTGAACTCGGTGCCGACCTTCATCGTCGGGGGCAAGCACGCGGTGCCCGGCGCCCAGCCGCCGGAGCTGTGGCTGAAGGTCATCGAGGAACTCTCCCAGCAGCTCGACGCCTGACGTCCGCGCGCCCGGCGCGACGACCATTCCCGGCTTTCATTGCGCACCGCCCATTTCTTAACCTGTTCACAGGTCAGGAAGGGGTTTGTGCAAATTCACACATCTCTCTGTTAGCTTCACACCTTGGTCCCCCCTGACCTTCGTGTTACCGGCGGCGTGTAGAAGGATCCCCACATGACCAGTATCTCCCGCCCCGAGTTTATCGCCATGACCGCCATGATGATGGCGACGGTCGCCTTCTCGGTCGATGCCATGCTGCCGGCCCTGCCCGAAATCGCCGGCGAGCTGAGCCCGGACGCGATCAACCGCGCCCAGCTGGTTGTCACCGCCTTCGTGGCGGGCATGGGGCTGGGCACCTTCTTCGTGGGGCCGCTGTCAGACGCCTTCGGCCGCAAACCGGTGATCATTGCGGGCTGCGCCGTCTACGTCGTCGCGGCCTTCGTCTCGACGCTGGCCGACTCCCTCGACCTGCTGCTGCTGACCCGTTTCGCGCAGGGCCTCGGCGCCTCCGGTCCCCGTGTCGTCTCGATTGCCATCATGCGCGACCTGCATTCCGGGCGCACGATGGCGCGCATGCTCTCTATCGTGATGATGATCTTCGTGGTCTTCCCCGCCTTCGCGCCGCTGATCGGCACCGGCATCATCGCCGTCGCCGGGTGGCGGTCGATCTTCATCGCCTTCATCCTTTTCTCGGCCGTCTCGACGATCTGGATGACCATGCGCCTGCCCGAGCCGCTGCCTGCCGAGCGCCGCCGCCCCTTCCGCCTGCCGCTGATGCTGGATGCGGTGAAGGAGATGATGGGCATCCAGATGGTGCGCCTGTCGATCACGGTCCAGACGCTCTGCATGGCCATCATGTTTGCCATGATCTCCTCGGTGCAGCCGGTCTATGACCAGCTCTACCACCGGGCCGACGAGTTTCCCTTCTGGTTCGCCGCAGTCGCCGTGGTGACCGCCAGCGCCAGCTTCCTGAACGCCGCGCTGGTGATGCGTCTGGGCATGCGCAAGCTGGTCACATGGACCATCAGCTTCCAGCTGCTGGTCTCCGGCCTGATGATCATCGCCAGCCATTCGGACCTCTCCGATGCGGCCAGCTTCGGGCTCTTCGTGTTCTGGCAGGCCTCGGTCTTCTTCATGGTCGGCACCGCGCTTGGCAACCTGAACGCCCTCGCCATGGAACCGGTCGGGCACATCGCCGGCATGGCCGCCTCGGTGATCGGCGCGATCTCGACCGTGCTTGCGGCTGTCATCGCCTCGCCCATCGGGCTGATGTTCAACGGCACCATCCGGCCCCTCGCCGCGGGTATCTTCGTCTTTTCCCTGCTCGGGTTCCTGCTGATGCTGCGGATGCGGCGGCTGGAGCGGATCAAGACCGCGCCCGCCACCTAGACCTCGGGTTTGGCGTTTCGGATCGGTTGGGTTAGGATTTTTGCACGCCAATCTGGGAGATACGACATGGGCTATGGCTACGATCTGGGGACCTACAGCCTCGCAATCTCCACCCCCTCGCCAGAGGCACAGATCTGGTTCGATCGCGGGCTGAACTGGACCTACGGCTTCAACCACGAAGAGGCCGTCGCCTGCTATCGCAAGGCGCTGGAGCATGACCCCGACTGCGCCATGGCCTATTGGGGCATCGCCTATGCCGCGGGCCCGAACTACAACATGCCCTGGCATCTCTACGACGAACGGAGCCGCGCCGAAGCGCTGGCAACCGCCTTCGACGCCACGCAGGAAGCGCTCGCGCGGGTCGAGGGGCTGACGCCCCCCGAACAGGCGCTGATCCGCACTCTCACCGCGCGATACCCGCAACGCACGCTGATCGACGACATGGAGCCGTGGAATCGCGCCTATGTCGAGGTCATGCGCACCGCCCTCCGCGCGCACCCCGACCACATGGACATCCGCTCGGTCGCGGTCGAGGCGATGATGAACCTCACCCCTTGGCTGATGTGGGACCTGCCCAACGCCTGCCCGGCAGAGGGCGCCCTCACGCTCGAGGCGCAAGCCCTGCTGGAAGAGGCGCTGAACGGTCAGCCCGGTGCCATGAGCCACCCCGGCCTGCTGCACCTCTACGTGCACCTGATGGAGATGTCGCCCTTCCCCGAGAAGGCCCTGAAGGCTGCCGATGTGCTGCGCACCCTTGTGCCCGACGCCGGGCACCTCGTGCACATGCCCACCCATATCGACGTGCTCTGCGGCAACTACCACGACGTCGTTCACTGGAACGAGGCGGCGATCAAGGCAGACCTCAAGTACTACGAACGCGAGGGCGCGCTGAACTTCTACATGGGCTACCGCCTCCACGACTATCACTTCGTGATCTACGGCGCGCTGTTCCTCGGCCAGATGCAGCCCGCGCTCGACGCCGTACAGGGCATGTTCGACACGGTGCCGGAAGAGGCGCTCAGGATCGAGAGCCCGCCGATGGCGGATTACTTCGAGGCTTACATGGCGATGAAGCCCCATGTACTCGTCCGCTTCGGCCGCTGGCAGGAGTGCATCGACGCGCCTCTGCCCGAAGATCGCGGGCTCTGGAAGACGCTGACGGCCAACACGCTCTACGCGCGCGCCCTCGGTCATGCCGCGCTGGGACAGGTTGCCGAGGCCGAGGCCGCCGAGCAGGAGTTCCTGCAGGCCGCGGCCCTCGTGCCGGAAGCCCGTCTGCTGCACAACAATACCGTGCGCGATCTGCTGGAGGTCGCCAAGGCGATGTTGCGGGGCGAGATCGAGTACCGCAAGGCCAACTACGATGTCGCCTTCGCCGACCTGCGCCGCGCCGTCGCGCTGGAAGACAACCTGCCCTACGACGAACCCTGGGGCTGGATGCAGCCGGTGCGCCATGCCCTTGGCGCGCTGCTTTTCGAACAGGGGCACGTAGCAGAGGCGGAACAGGCCTACCGAGAGGATCTCGGGCTGGGCGGGCAACTGAGCCGCGCAACGGTGCACCCGGACAATGTGTGGAGCCTCAAGGGACTGCACGACTGCCTTCAGAAGAAGGGCGACAGCGAGGAACTGCGGCAGATCAAGCTGCGCCTCGACCTCGCGCTGGCCCGGGCCGACCGCGCTGTCGGCGCCTCCTGCTTTTGCGCGCAAGCCGCGATGAAGGCCTGCTGCGCCGCGAAATAGTCAGCGCACCCGCGCCAACCAGATCCGGCGGTCGACGGAACCTCGATTGTTCCCAAGACCGCCGCGTTTCTCTACACTCCCGCCCCAATTCGGACCCTGCGTATTTGAGAGGGTAAGGGAGTCGGGAATTTGACCACGGGCGAACAAACCCCATCCAAGAAGACCCAGATCCTGGAGGCCACGGCGACCCTGCTGAGCACCAAGGGCCTGCAAGCGCTATCCTTCGAGAACGTCGCGCTGGAGGCGGGACTGTCGCGGCAACTGGTCCGCTACTACTACGCCGATCTGGACTCGATGGTCTGCGATCTCTGCGACCACCTTGGCGGCAGCTACCGCGACACGCTGGTGGATGGCATCGTGAAGGTCGGCAAGGTCGAACGGCTGAAGTTCTTCCTCGATTTCTTCTTTGACCTTGCCGAGACCCATCCCATGCCGGTCAACCTCGAGACCTACGATGCGATGATCGCCTATTCCGTCGGTTGCCCCCAACTGAAGGAGCGGATGTGCGACCAGTACAAGATCCTCGGCCAGGTCATCGTCCACGAGCTCAAGATCGCCTACCCCGACCTCGGCAGCGCCGCCTGCGAGGAACTGTCCTTCATGTTCGTCTCGATGATGCACGCCCACTGGAGTTTCGTTGCAAGCCTCGGCCACACGCGCGATCACAGCAGGCTCGCCCGGCGCGCCTTCGACCGGTTGATCCAGTCCTATGTCGAGGATTCCTCCGACGTGCCCGTCATCGAGCGGCCCTGGGCGCGTTCCCGTTAGACCTGCGTTGTTTGAGAGGCGGTAGCGCACCCGTCGATTCGCTAATGCGACGCGGAATTCAGGCGTGAACCCGCCGAAACGGGCCGCTTCCCGATTTTTCGGAATGAAAAACTTACCGTCCTGTCATCCGTGAATTTGCACTGACTGCCCAAGGTCAGCTCGGATTTTCCCGGCCGGGTGAACGGGCCACTCCGGCTTTCCCGTTCCGCGTGTTTGCGCGCCGAAAACCGGCGAACGCCAGCGTTGACAGGACGGTGGCGCCGCCGGTTTGCTGCCCCAGCACGCTATTTTCATGACGATATTTTTTCGAGGGGGATCACCAAGATGTACGGAAGTCACCTTGCGTCCACCATGGTGCAATCGCTGTCGGCTGCCGCGGGGAGTGTCGTGGCAGCCGACAGAATTACATTTGAAGACAATGCTTTCGCCGAAACGCCCAGCCCGGTGGCCCCGGTACCACCGTCAATCCCGTCCCGGCTGCCGTTTGCGGTTCCGGATCGGTCGGTTGCGGCGCGCAGGCGGTCCTAGGGCGCAAGCCCGTCTCCGGCGCGTGTTGTGAGTGCGCGCGCCGGAGAGACTTTCTCAGCCCTTCGCCTTCTTGGCTTCCACGACCTTCTCGGCCAGGTCCCGCGCGATGGCAAAGGCCCCCTTGATCTTGTCGCCGTCGTTCTTCCAGTCGCGCCGCACCACGATCTTGTTGTCCTTGACCTTGGCGAGGCCCTTCTGGTCCTGGATGAACTCCACCAGCCCCTGCGGATTGGCGAACTTGTCGTTGTGAAACTGGATCGTCGCGCCCTTGGGCCCGCCGTCGAGCTTGGAGATCCCGGCGCGTTTGCACATGGCCTTGATCCGCACCACCAACAACAGCGTGTTCACCTCGCGTGGCAGCTTGCCGAACCGGTCGATCAGCTCGGCGGCGAACCCTTCCAGTTCCACCTTGGTCGAAAGCGACGAGAGGCGCCGATAGAGCCCCAGACGCACGTCGAGGTCGGGCACGTACTCCTCGGGGATCAGCACCGGTACGCCCAGATTGATCTGCGGCGCCCACTGGTCGTCCACCTCGGCCAGCCCGTCCATTTCCCCGGCCCGGATCTTGGCAATCGCCTCCTCCAGCATCGACTGGTACAGCTCGTAGCCCACGTCGCGCATCTGGCCCGACTGTTCCTCGCCCAGCAGGTTGCCCGCACCGCGAATGTCGAGGTCCTGGCTGGCGAGCGTAAACCCGGCCCCCAGCGTATCGAGCGAGCCCAGCACGCGAAGCCGCTTCTCGGCGGTGTCGGTCAGCTTGGCACGCGGCTTGGTGGTCAGGTAGGCATAGGCGCGGGTCTTGGACCTGCCCACGCGCCCCCGGATCTGGTAGAGTTGCGCCAGCCCGAACATGTCCGCCCGGTGCACCACCATCGTGTTGGCGGTCGGGATATCGAGGCCCGACTCCACGATGGTCGTCGCCAGCAGCACGTCGTACTTGCCGTCGTAAAAGGCATTCATCCGGTCATCGAGTTCGCCCGGCGCCATCTGCCCATGCGCAATGACGTAGGTCAGTTCCGGCAGTTGCTCCTTCAGGAACTCCTCGATCTCCGGGAGATCGGTGATGCGCGGCACCACGTAGAAGCTTTGCCCGCCGCGATAGTGCTCGCGCAGCAGCGCCTCGCGGATGGTCACCGCATCGAACTCGCTCACGTAGGTGCGGATCGCCAGCCGGTCGACCGGCGGTGTCCCGATGATCGACAGGTCCCGCACGCCCGAGAGCGACAGCTGCAGCGTCCGCGGGATCGGCGTCGCCGTCAGCGTCAAAACGTGAATGTCCGAGCGCAGCTGTTTCAGCCGCTCCTTGTGTGACACCCCGAAATGCTGCTCCTCGTCGATGATCAGCAGACCGAGGTTCTTGAACCGGATGCCCTTGGCCAGCAGCGCGTGGGTGCCGATCACGATATCCACCTCGCCGCGCGAGACCCCGTCGCGCGTCTGCTGCGCATCCTTCGCGCTCACGAAACGGCTCAACTGGCGCACGTTCACCGGGAACCCACGGAAGCGCTCGGCAAAGCTCGCATAGTGCTGCCGCGCCAGCAACGTGGTCGGCGCGATGACGGCAACCTGCACGCCCGACATGGCGGCGACAAAGGCCGCCCGCATGGCGACCTCTGTCTTGCCAAAGCCGACGTCGCCGCAAATCAGCCGGTCCATCGGATTGCCCGAGGCCATGTCGCCCAGCACGTCACCGATGGCCCGAAGCTGGTCCTCTGTCTCCTCGTAGGGGAAGCGGGCCGAGAAGGCCTCCCAGGCATGGTGCTCGGCCTCCAGGACCGGCGCCGTGCGCAGCGCCCGTTCGGCCGCGACCCGGATCAGCCGGTCCGCCATCTCGCGGATACGTTCCTTCAGCCGCGCCTTCTTGGCCTGCCATGCCCCGCCGCCGAGCCGGTCCAGCAGCCCCTCGTCGTGGCCGTACTTCGACAACAGTTCGATGTTCTCGACCGGCAGGTACAGCCGCGCGTCCTCGGCGTATTCCAGCAGCAAGCATTCATGCGCCGCACCCGCTGCGGTGATCACCTCCAGCCCCTTATACCGCCCGATCCCGTGATCGACGTGCACCACGAGGTCGCCGGGCGACAGCGACTGAGCCTCGGTCAGGAAGTTCTCGGCCTTGCGCTTCTTCTTGGTCGACCGGATCAGCCGGTCGCCCAGCACATCCTGCTCCGAGATCACCGTCAATCCCGGCGTCTCGAAGCCATGCTCCAGCGCCCAGACCGCGAGGTGCAGACCGCGCTTGCCGATCCGCGTGCCGTTGGAAATCTCGATGGTCTCGGCCAGACCCTCATCCTCGATCAACCCCGAAAGCCGCTCGCGCGCGCCCTCGGAATAGGAGGCCACCACCACCGGTCCGGCTTCGAGTCGTTTGCGAACATGATCCGCCAAGGCACCGAAAAGGCTGATGCTTTCCTGCTGTCTCTCGGGCGAGAAATTGCGCCCGATGCGCCCGCCCGCGTCGATCACGCCGGGACCCGACGCCTGCGCCAGCGGATGGAACTTCAGGATGCGGTGATCCCACACCGCCTTGTCCCACGCGGCCTCGTCGAGGTACAACAGCCCCGGAGGCGCCGGCTTGTAGACGCTGTCCAGCCGCGACTTCTGCGCCATCGCCAGCCGCCGCGTCTCGTACTGGTCCGCAACGCTCTCCCACCGGGCCAGCCGCGTCGGCGTGGTCTGGTCGTCCTGCGTGATCGTCGCGCCCGGCAGATAGTCGAACAGCGTCTCCAGCTTCTCGTGGAAGAACGGCAACCAGTGCTCGATGCCCTGATGCTTGCGCCCGGCACTGACCGCCTCATACAGCGGATCGTCGGTGCCCGCCGCGCCGAACTCGATACGATAGGTCTGGCGGAAGCGGGTGATCGCAGCCTCGTCGAGGATCACCTCCGAGACCGGCGCCAGTTCCACCACTTCCAGCTTTTCCGTCGTCCGCTGGGTTGCCGGATCGAACCGCCGCGCGCCATCCAGCACGTCCCCGAACAGGTCGAGACGCACCGGCCCGCTCTCGCCCGGCGGATAGATGTCGATGATGCCGCCCCGGATCGCATAGTCGCCCGGCTCCATCACCGTCGGGCTCTGGGTAAAGCCCATGCGGACGAGGAAGTTGCGCAGCGCCTCCTCGTCGACCCGATGCCCCACCCGCGCGCTGAAGGCCGCCTCGCGCAGAACCTCGCGCGCCGGCACTCGCTGGGTTGCCGCGTTCAGCGTGGTCAGCAGCACGAACCGCTTGGGCATGGTGTGCACCAGCGCCGCCAGCGTCGCCATCCGCGCCGCCGAGATATCTGCGTTGGGCGATACGCGGTCGTAGGGCAGGCAATCCCAGGCGGGGAAGGTCAGCACCGGCATGTCGGGCGCAAAGAAGGCCAGCGCCGCGGCCATCGCCGCCATCCGCTTGTCATCGCGCGCGATATGCAGCACGGGCGCCCCGCGCTTCTCGATCTCGTCGAGGATCAGCCGGGCGTCAAACCCCTCCGGGGCCCCGCCGACAGTGATGTGTTCCGGTGCCGTCATACGTCGTTTCCTTGATCGGGTTCGGCGAGGTCAGAGCACCCCGATCGAAAGGTTCTGATACATCCCCCACAGCGCGGTGACAAAGATCGCGAGCGTCCCGATCATCTGCGTCACGATCCGGTGCCGCGTCAGGCGCTTGCGCAGCTGTTCGCCCTGCGCCTCTTCCATCGCGATGCGGCGCGCGGTCCGCATGCTCAGCATCCCGACGATCGACATCGGGAACCCGAGCAGGAACAGCGCCTGGGCAAACTCGATCCCGTAGAAGAACCCGAGCATGCCGAGCCCCGTGAGGATGAAGCATCCGAAGGCCAGCAGCCACAGCCCGGACACATGCGCGATATAGAGCAGCCGGTTCACGTTGACGCGGGTGATGTCCTCGAGGTCAGCCTCGGCCTGACCACCCTGCCGCCGGGCGCGCTGGACCATGTCGAAGGGAACGCCCAACACCCAATGGCTGGTCGTCGACCAGACCACCGCCAGCGCAATCCAGAACCACAGGTTCGAGAACGACCGCATGTCGATCAGCTCGAAAATCGAGTCGTACCAATCCACCCGTACTGCCCTTTATGTCCATTTGCCCCGACCGCGATGAATTGCGGCGATTGACACTCTTGTGGGGGTCGGCAATCCATGCCACCCAATGCTGAAATGTGCAAGGAGACCGTGTCATGAAACCCACAGTCGCGCCCTTCCCCCACACCCGCCTGCGCCGCGCCCGGCGGACCCCGGCCCTGCGCGGGCTGACCCGCGAGAACCTGCTGTCGGTCGAAGACCTGATCTGGCCGGTCTTCGTCCGCGAGGGCAAGGGTGAGATCGAGCCAGTCGCCTCGATGCCCGGCGTCTACCGCCGCAGCGTCGACAAGATCGCCGAGGCTGCGAAGGAGGCTCACGCGCTTGGCATCCCCGCCATCTGCATCTTTCCCTACACGCCGCTGGAAGCGCGGACAGAGGACTGCGCCGAGGCCTGGAACCCCGACAACATCGCCAACCGCGCCATCCGCGCGGTGAAGGACGCAGTGCCCGATATGGCGGTGATGACCGACGTGGCGCTCGACCCCTACAACATCAACGGCCATGACGGATACGTGGTGAATGGCGAGATCGTGAATGACCGCACGGTCGAGGCGCTGGTGCGCATGACGCTCGCCCAAGCCCAGGCCGGCGCCGACATCATCGGCCCCTCTGACATGATGGACGGCCGGATCGGCGCCATGCGCACGGCTCTCGAGCAGGAGGGCTACCAGAACGTGATGATCCTCAGCTACTCCGCCAAATATGCCAGCGCCTACTATGGCCCCTTCCGTGACGCGGTGGGCGCCAGCGGCGCGCTGACCGGCGACAAGAAGACCTACCAGATGGACCCGGCCAATTCCGACGAGGCCCTGCGCCTGATCGAACGCGACCTGCGCGAGGGCGCCGACATGGTGATGGTCAAGCCCGGCACGCCCTACCTCGACATCATCCGCCGGGTGAAGGACAGCTTCGGCGTACCGACCTTCGCCTACCAGGTCAGCGGCGAATACGCGATGATCCAGGCGGCGGCGCAGAACGGCTGGATCGACGGCGAGAAGATCATGATGGAGAGCCTGCTGGGCTTCAAGCGGGCCGGCTGCAACGGTGTGCTCACCTACTTCGCCCCCGAGGCCGCCAAGCTTCTGAACGGCTGATACGGGCGGCCGGCCGGGCCTGTCCCGGCCAGCCCCCGGAAACAATAGCGATTTCCTGCCGAATCGGGCGCCTCACAGGGTGACAGGCGGCAAGGATCCGCGTATATCTTGGGACAAGGCCGGGCAAACCGACCATATGCAGCAGTTACACAGGCGACAAACCATGAACAATGCGAACGCTTCCCGGCTCGGGCGCCGGGCCTTCACCTTGACCGCACTTGCAGGTTTGGCCGCAACCGCCGCCTGCGGCAACGGCGTCGGCAGCGACAATGCCGCGAGGATCGACGCGCGGGTCGATGCGACGCTGAACGAGATGTACACCCAGTACCCCAACACCCGCGACCTCGCGCAGAAGGCCACCGGCATGCTGGTGATGCCACTGGTCACCGAGGCGGGCCTGTGGATCGGCGGCGCCTACGGGCAAGGCGCGCTGCGGGTCAACGGGGTGACGGTCGACTACTACTCGACCACCAAGGCCAGCGCAGGGCTTCAGATCGGGGCGCAGCAATACGCTCACGTCCTGTTCTTCATGACCAATGACGCGCTGATCGACTTCCGCCGCTCGTCCGGCTGGGCCGCCGGCGGCGACCTCGAATACGTGCTGCGCGACATGGGTGACTCCGTGGCCGCCGACACCACCACGCTGCGCTCGCCCGTGCTGGCCGCCGTCTTCGGCCGCGCAGGCCTGCGCGTCGGCGCTACGCTGGAAGGCACCAAGTACACGCGGATCATTCCCTGAGCCGGGGCCGGAGGGCCGGCGCCCCTGGCAGATGGCAGAGCGAGGGGCCAGCCCCTCGCGCTCCCCGGGATACTTGGAACCCAAAGAAATCAGTGGTTTCAGAAAGTCAAAAGGCCCCACAAGAGCGGGGCCTTCTTCGTTTCAGGGCCGTCTATCAGGCGGCGGCGACCGCCCTTTTGGTCAGCACGCCCACGAGGTGCGCGCGGTATTCCTTGGAGCCGTGCAGGTCGCCGATCATCCCATCCGCCGGGACGGAGAGCCCTTCGAGCGCCGCAGCCGAGAAGTTCGCGGACAGCGCGGCCTCGGCTTCGCTCCAGCGGAACACGCCCTCTTCCGAGGCGCCGGTCACCGCAACGCGGACGCCGTCCGCGTATTTGGCCACGAACACACCGACCAGCGCAAAGCGCGACGCGGGCTGCTCGAACTTGATGTAGGCCGCCTTCTCGGGCACCGGAAAACGCACCGCAGTGACGATCTCGCCATCCTCGAGCGCGGTGGTGAACATGCCCTGGAAGTAGTCGTCGGCCGCGATCTCGCGCGAGCTGGTCACGATGGTGGCGCCGGACGCCAGCGCCGCCGCCGGGTAGCAGGCCGAGGGGTCGTTGTTGGCAAGGCTGCCGCCTATGGTGCCGCGGTTGCGCACCGCCGGATCGCCGATATTGGAGGCCAGCGCGGCTAGCGCCGGATAGGCCGAGGCGGCCTCCTTGGCCACGGTGCCGTGGGTGGTGCCGCCACCGATGGTGACCGTGCCGCCCTCGGCCTTGACGCCCTTCATCTCGGCGATGCCGGTCAGGCTCACCAGGGTGGCGGGCATCGCCAGCCGCTGCTTCAGCGTCGGGATCAGCGTCTGGCCACCGCCGAGCGCCTGTGCCTCTTCCTCGCCGAGCGCCGCCACGGCATCGGCCACGGTGGTCGGCTTCACGAATTCGAATTCATACATCCCATCTCTCCTTTCGGGAGGAATGCGGAGCGCGGGGCCCCTCATTTCTTCTCTTTGCAAATACTCATCTTTCCGGCGCCGACCGCAAGAGCCGACGCCGGAAAAAGACTTACCCCTGCATGGCCGCCCAGACCCGTGCCGGGCTCATGGGCATGTCGATATGCGCAACCTTCTTGCCGCCCGAGTTGAGCGCGTCGATCACCGCGTTCACCACGGCCGGCGGCGAACCGATCGCCCCGGCCTCGCCGCAGCCCTTCACGCCCAGCGGGTTGTGGGTGCAGGGCGTGCAGGCCGAATGGTCGATCTCGAAGCTCGGCACATCCCCGGCGCGCGGCATGGCGTAGTCCATGTAGCTTGCCGAGAGCAGCTGGCCGTTCTCGTCGTAGACGCAGTTCTCGAGCAGCGCCTGCCCGATCCCCTGCGCCAGACCGCCGTGCACCTGGCCCGAGACGATCATCGGGTTGATCAGGTTGCCGAAATCATCGGCCGCCATCATCCGCTCGATGGTCACGCGGCCGGTGTCCGGGTCGACCTCCACCTCGCAGGCATAGGCGCCCGAGGGATAGGTGAAGTTCGCCGGGTCGTAGAAGGCCGTCTCCTCCAGCCCCGGCTCAATGTCTTCCAGCGGGTAGTTGTGCGGCACGTAGGCGGCAAGGCAGACATCGCCCCAGGCCACCGACTTGTCGGTGCCCGCGACGCTGAACGCCCCGTTCTTCAGTTCGATATCGGCCTCGCTCGCCTCCATCAGGTGCGCGGCGATCTTCTTGCACTTGTTGATGATCTTCTCGGTCGCCCGCACCATGGCCGAGCCGCCCACCGCGATCGAGCGCGAGCCATAGGTGCCCATGCCCATCGGCGTGTTGGCGGTATCGCCGTGGACGATCTCGACCATGCTCTCGTCGATCCCGATCATCTCGGCGATCACCTGCGGAAAGGCGGTCTCGTGCCCCTGCCCGTGGCTGTGGCTGCCGGTCATCACGACCAGACCGCCAGTGGCGTTGACCCGCACCGTGGCACTCTCGTAGAGACCGGCGCGCGCGCCGAGCTGACCCACGAGGTTCGACGGCGCGATGCCGCAGGCCTCGATGTAGCAGTTGATGCCGAGCCCGCGCAGCCTGCCCTTGGCCTCGCTCGCCTTGCGGCGCGCGGCAAAGCCCGCGATATCGGCAATCTGCTCCAGCTTGTCCATCGTCGCGTGATAATCGCCGGTGTCATATTCCACCGCCACCGGGGTGGCATAGGGGAACTCGGTGATGAAGTTCTGACGGCGCAGGGCGATCGGATCGACCCCCAGCTCGCGCGCGGCCATGTCGATGACGCGCTCCAGCTGGTAGGTCGCCTCGGGCCGCCCGGCCCCACGGTAGGCATCCACCGGCACCGTGTTGGTAAAGACCGCCTTGACGTTCACGTAGATCAGCGGGGTCTTGTAGTTCCCCGCCATCAGCGTGCCGTGCAGCCATGTCGGCACCGAGGGCGCAAAGGTGGACAGGTAGGCGCCCATGTTGGCGTAGGTCTCGGTCCGGATGGCGGTGAAGTTGTTGTCCTTGTCCAGCGCCAGTTCGATCTTGGTCACGTGGTCACGGCCATGGGCGTCCGAGATGAAGGCCTCCGACCGGCTCGCCGTCCACTTCACGGGCCGGTTGATCGCCTTGGCCGCGAAGGTGCAGAAGGCTTCCTCGGCATAGTGGAAGATCTTGGTGCCGAACCCACCACCCACGTCGGGCGCGACAACCCGCAGCTTGTGCTCGGGAATGCCGAGAACGAAGGCACCCATCAGCAGGCGGATCACGTGGGGGTTCTGCGAGGTGGTGTAGAGCGTCGAGTTGCCGGTGCCGCGCTCGAAATCGCCGACGGCCACGCGCGGCTCCATCGGGTTGGCGACAAGGCGGTTGTTCTTCAGCTCCAGAGTAGTGACATGGGCGGCGTCCTTGATCGCCTTGTCGACCGCCTCGCGGTTGTCCTCGACGAAGCCCCAGTCGTAGCAGAGGTTGGAGGTCAGGTCGTCATGCACCTTGGGCGCGCCGTCCTTCAGCGCCGACTTCATGTCGATAACGGCGGGCAGTTCCTCGATGTCGACGACGATGGCTTCGGCAGCATCCCGCGCCTGCGCCGCGCTGTCCGCGACGACAGCGGCGATCGGGTCGCCCACGTGGCGCACCTTGCCCTGCGCCAGCACCGGGTGCGGCGGCTCCTGCATGGGCTGGCCGTGGCGGTCGGTCACCTGCCAACCGCAGGGCAGCCCGCCGACGCCCTCGAAATCCTTGCCCGTGAAAATGCGAACGACGCCCGGCATGGCCTCGGCGTCGCTGGTGTCGATCTTGTTGATCTTCCCGTGCGCAATGTCGGAGCGCAGGAAATAGACGTAGGCCTGCCCCCGGATGTTGATGTCGTCGGTATAGTTACCGGCCCCGGTCAGGAACCGCACGTCCTCGCGCCGCTTGCTGCTGGCGCCGATGCCGCTGTCCTTTGGCATTTGGAAACTCCTCCCTGAAATTCCGCGCGCCCTCCGCGCGCTGGTCGCCCTCCCGCCCTGCGGCACCGCCCCACCCCAAACGAGGTGTCCTCGTCAGGCAGTCCGCGCGCGTCGAGGGGTCCGTTATTCGGCTGCGATGGCTCCCTCCAGCTGGCCCGAGGCCGCCAGGATCGCCTTGACGATGTTGTGATACCCGGTGCAACGGCAGATGTTGCCTTCGAGGTAGTGACGGATCTCGGCCTCAGAGGGCTTCGGATTGTCCTTCAGCAGCGCGGTCGCGCTCATCACCATGCCCGGCGTGCAGAACCCGCACTGCAGACCGTGGTGGTCCTGGAACGCCTGCTGAACGACGCTCAGGGTGCCGTCGGCATTGGCCTGGCCCTCGATGGTCGCCACCTCGGCACCCTCGGCCTCCATGGCCAGCATGGTGCAGGACTTAACCGCCGCCCCGTCTACATGAACGACGCAGGCGCCGCACTGCGACGTGTCACAGCCCACGTGGGTCCCGGTCATCCCCAGCGTATCTCGCAGGAACGACACCAGCAGCGTGCGTCCTTCGACCTCGCCGCTGACCTCCTTGCCGTTCACTTTCATGGAGATTTTCGTCATCAGTGTCTCTCCCTTCGGATTGATGCCTTCGGGGCCGAGTAAATCACTTCGCCCGAAGCTTGAGAACAGGATTCTTTGTAATCCGGTATAGATAGACCGATACCGGTCAGCCCCGGCGTCCCGATCTGGGCTGCGGCCGGGTCGGAATTTCCTTCAGCAGGCCACCGACGCCCATTGCCGCGATATCGGCGCTGCTGACGTCGACGCCGCAGGCGACCCGCGACAGCACCCAGTCCGCGCCGTTCAACGCGGGCGAACGTGCGCATCCCGGCAGTCCGATCACCGGCCGCGCGCCTATCTCGCCGAGGAAGAGCAGGTTGCCGGGGTCGACCGGCATGCCGAAGCGCTCGATGGTCCCGCCTGCGCGACGTACCGCGCTCGGGGCGACGTCGTCCATGTCCGAGGTGGCAGAGCCGGTCAGCACCAGCGCGAGCTCGCCGCCGAGGTCTGCCAGCGCCTGTGTCAGCTGCGCGGTGTCGTGCGGCACCTCGCGCACATCGGCCAGTTCGATCCCCAGCGCCGCCAGCCGGTCCCGGATCGCGGCGATCCCCTTGGCGTTGTCCGGTCCGCCCGGGATGTCCGTGACCACCAGCCCGGCGCTGACGTGCACGGGCGCGCGCAGCCGGATCGCGCGGCACGCCAGTTCCCCGGCCCGAGACACCGCGTCCTCCGGCACCGCGTAGGCAATGATCTTGACCGTTGCCACCATCTGCCCCGGCCCGACCTGCTGCCATTCCGGCACCGTCGCCACCGTCACCATCGGGTGCACCGCGTTCAGGGCGTGAATGGCTGCGGCGTCGATCTCGACCACGCCCGGTCCCTCGGAAATCAGGTTCACCCGCCCGGTGAAAGGCTCGGTCAGCCGAAGCCCCTGCGCCTCCGGCTCGGGCACCAGCGCCGCGGCGATCCGCCCGGCAGCCGCGTTCTCGTCAAGGTCCCCTGTATCGGCGCGCGCAACAATGATCTCGTTGATCCCCTCCGACCTCAGCCCGGCGACATGCTCGGCCGTGAGGACCTGTCCCTTGCGCAGGCGCCGCCCGGCCAGCGTGACCGAGTGGGCCAGCATCGCGCCTTCGGCTTCGTCCACCGGGACGGGGCCGAATTTCATGCGGCCCCCTTGCGCAGGACCTGGGTCATCTGCGCGATGATCGACACGGCGATCTCGGCCGGGCTCGCGGCCCCTATGTCGAGCCCGACGGGGCCGTGGATGCGCGCGATCTCCTCTTCGCTGAACCCTGATGCCTTCAGGCGCTCCACCCGCTTGGCGTGCGTGCGGGTCGATCCCAGCGCGCCGATGTAGAACACACCCGAGCGCAGCGCCGCCTCGATCGCAGGGTCGTCGAGCTTGGGGTCATGGGTCAGCAACACCAGTGCCGTGCGCGAGTCGAGACCAAGCAGGGCCACCGCCTCGTCCGGCCAGTCATGCAGCAGCTTGGTCTCGGGAAAGCGCGCGTCGGAGGCGAAGGCCTCGCGCGGGTCGATCACCGCCGGATCGTATCCGGCAATGCGCGCCATCGGCACCAGCGCCTGCGCAATATGAACCGCGCCGACCACGATCAGGCGCAGCGGCGGATTGTGGACGGCGACAAAGGTCTGCCCCTCTTCCTCGAACCCCGAACGATCCATCCGCATCCGCTCGGGATAGGAGCCGTGGAGCAGACGCCGCACACCCGTATCGAGCGTAACTTCGTAAGCCACCGGCTCTCGCCGGGCCCGCGCCGCGACCAGTTCGGCCAGCAGGTCCTCGGGCAGCGCGCTGCCGATGGGTTCGACCAGCACCCGTATGGTGCCGCCACAGGCCAGACCGACGGCAAAGGCGTCGTCGTCACTGACCCCGAACTCCAGCATCCGGTGCGCGCCATCCTCGATGGCTTCCAGCGCCTCGACGATCACCGCGCCCTCGACGCAGCCCCCCGAGACCGAGCCCTCGATGCGCCCGTCGCCCCCGATGGCAAGCTGCGCCCCGATGCGGCGCGGGGCGCTGCCCCAGGTCTCCACCACCGTGGCGAGGGCCGCGCCGACGCCATCCCTGTGCCACTGCAATGCGATTTCGGGGCTGTTGTCGAAACGGTCCATGATCTTCTCCCGGCGCGCGACGTCCACCGCACAGAGATAATCACGCTCCCCGGAATTGTATAGGGCGGGCCTCGGCTGCACATGGCGCCGGCCCGCCCCCGCGCCTCCGCCTTACCACGCGGGAGACGCTCATCCGGGGCCCTCTCTTTCCCCGGGGTGGCCGCCTCGATCGGCGGCTTTGACAGGTCGGACGACATGGTCCGCCACTCACCAGTGCCAGGGGACTGATCCCTCCGTACCCCCGGCGACCATGCACCGTTCCTGCCAATTCGTGACTTGCAGGGAGAGAGTTAGGGCATCGCCAACAGGTCCGACATGACATAGGTCAAATCGCACGAGAAAGGGCCGCGAGTTGATCGCGGCCCTTCCGATGTGTTCTGCCAAGCTGAACGCTTGCCCGTGGGGGACGCGCTCAGTTCAGCAGCGGTGTGATGTTGCGAACCGCGACCCGGCGGTTGGCACGCTCCGAGGAGGAGGTCGCGACCTTCAGGTCCGACTCGCCGTAGCCCTGCACCACGAGGTTCTCGGGCGGAACCTGGAAGTACTGGGTCAGCGCCAGCGCCACCGTCTCGGCCCGGCGGTCCGACAGGGCAAGGTTGCTGCCCGCGGTGCCCACGGCGTCAGTGTGTCCTTCGATCAGGAACACGTCGCCCGGGTTCTCGCGGATCGCCTCGCGCATCGAGGACCCGAGCGCGGCAAGCTGCTGCGCCTGCTCCGGGTTGATCGCCGAGGACCCCGTGGCAAAGGTCACGTTGTTCACGTTGATCTCGGGCACGAGGCGGCGCACCGCGTCAATGTTACGGACCTGCGAGAGCGAGAAGGTGCGCCCGATCTCGTTAGCCTGCGTCGCGGCCAATGCCAGGCGCAGATCGTCCTGCGACACCCCTTGCCCATAGTTCACCTGGTTGGTGCGGTAGGTCGGCAATTCGCTGACCTGCACCGGCTGGAACGAGCGGGTATCGTCAAACAGGACGACCTGTTGACCGTTGGGCATAATCCGCGTGCGGCGCAGCACCCGGCCATCGGCGGCGCGAATGGTCTCGACCCGGCTGCCGTCCTCGTAGGTCACGAAGCTGCGGGTGGAGCCGTCGTTGAAGCGCTCGGTCTGCACCTGGCTGCCCGGCTGGCGCAGCAGCACGTCGTCGTCCTTGAGCACGCGCAGGCCGTCGTCACCCTGAACCACGATCCGGTCGCCGGAATTGCTCACGACCTTGTCGTTGTTCTTCAGCAGCTGGGTCACCGCCAGCGCGCCAAGGCCAAGCAAGGCCACCTTGCCCACGTTGGACAGGCCGCTGTCATCGTCCTTGACGGTATTGGCTGGCTTGGCGAACTCCTCGTCCGCGCGGCGCACGTCCTGTTCGGTGATGGTCTCGGTCTTGACCTCGCCCTTGGCTTCAGCACCGGCGGCGGCAGCAGCGGCTGCGGCCTGACGCTCTTCACGGCGCGCGGCGCGGTCGGCCTGCTGCTGGCTGTCGAGCTTGGGCGCGCTCTCCACGTCCTCGGCACGCTCGGCCTGACGCGCAGCCTTGCGCTCGGCCTGACGTTCTTCCTTGGTCTTGGTCTGGTCTGCACCATCCTCGACCGCCGCGGTCGCCGCGGGTTTCGGCTCGGCGGACTCGGTCTTCACCTCGGCCTCGGCTTCAGCCTTCACCGGCTCGGATGCCGTGGTCTCGGCAGACTTTTCCTCGGCGGTCTTGTCCTGAGCAGGCGCGCCCAGGGCAGACTGTGCTTCGGGTGCCTTTTCGGCAGCACCAGCGTCGGCCTGCGTCGGCTGCTCGGCCTCGGGCTTCGGCTCGGGTGCCTCGGCAGACTCCTCGGTCGCCTTCGCACCGGCAGCTGCCTCGGCCTCGGCTTGAGCGGCCTTCTCTTGCTGCCGCTGTTCCTTGCGTTCGGCCTTACGCTCGGCCTTGCGCTCTTCCTTGGTCTTCTTCTCGGGCTGGTCTTCCGCGGCCTGTGCCTGCAACTCTTCCCCGGCTGCGGCGTTACCCTCAGCCTGCTGATCCTGCTGTGCCTCGAGCTGCTGACGCAGCTTGTCGACGTCGGCCTGGCTCTGTGCGATGGCGACATGCGGAATGGCGAGTGACAGGGTCACCGCCAGTGCCGTCGACGATTTCAGAAACCTTTTCATAACTGGTCCTCCGTTGTGCCGCCTGCGCGGTCTGGACAACACAACGACCTGCACCCGGATTCGGTTGCATACAAGGGTCAACACATTGATATTACAAATGTTACTTCAACTGTTCAGCAACGCCATCAGCCGCGCCTTCTCGCCCGCGTCCTCGCGGCGGGAGATCACCCGCGCAAGGTCTTCCAGTGAAGCGATGGAATGGCCCGCGCGGAAGGAATCCACGTGCGGCAGCATCGCGGCGATGCCCCGCGCCCGCGGCGCGAAACCATCCCAGCGCAGCAGCGGATTCAGCCAGATCAGACGTCGGGACGAGAGGTGCAGCCGCTCGATCTCGCGCGCAAGCTGGTCAGGATCGTCGCGATCCAGACCGTCGGTGATCAGCAGCACAACCGCGCCCTGCCCCATGACCCGGCGCGACCAGTCGCGGTTGAAGGCGTGCAGGCAGGCCCCGATCCGGGTCCCGCCCTCCCAGTCCTGCGCCTCGGCCCCCGCCGCCCGCAGCGCCTGATCGACATCGCGCGTGGCAAGATGGCGCGTGATGTTGGTCAGCCGGGTGCCGAAGGTGAAGGCATGCACCCTCGCCCAGCCCTGCCCCCTGCGGTTCGAGACCGCGTGCAGGAAATGCAGGATCACCCGCGAATACTGGCTCATCGACCCGGAGATGTCGCAGAGCACCACGAGGTTGGGCCAGCGGGGTTTGGGCCGCAGGTGCTTCAGGTCGCGGATCTCGCCCCCCTGACGCATGGCGCCGCGCAGGGTGCCGCGCCAGTCCAGCCGCCGCCCCAGCGCCGCAGGCTCGCCCCGGCGCGACGGCAGCGGTTTGACCGGCAGTTCCAGCCGCTCCAGCATCCGCTTGGCCGCCGCCATCTCGGCGGTGCTCATCTGCTCGAAATCCAGGGTGCGCAGGCGCTCCTCGGAAGACATGGTGAGCGAGGCGTCGACCTCGATCATCGTCTCCTCCTCCCGCGCGTCGCTCTCCTCGGGCAGGTCGGGCGCGTGGCCGTCCAGCAGGGCCTCGGCCGCGCGTTTCTCAGCCGCCTGTGCGACCCGCTCTTCCTGCACCCCGCGCACGGCGGGCAGCATCATCGCCATCATGTGCTCGAGAAAGCGAGGATCGCGCCAGTAGAGCCGGAAGACCTGCGCAAAGACCGCGCGATGCTCGGGCCGGTTCACGAAACAGGCGTGCAGCACCCAGTAGAAATCGCGCCGGTCGGTGAACCCCGCCGCCTCGACCGCGCGGATGGCATCGGTCACCCGCCCGGGCCCCACCGGCAGTCCGGCCTTCCGCAGCGCCCGCGCGAAATGCAGGATGTTCTGGGCGAGCTTCGGGTGCTCGGGCAGATCGAGGGGCGCGTATTCCGGCATGTCTCGCCTCTGGTTCGGGTCGTCGCCGGGGGCTGCCTGCCCCCGGACCCCCGGGAGTATTTCTGAAGAAAAGAAGGTCAGGCGGGTTCCAGCGCCGCCCTGGCCTGATCGAGGATGCGCTTGGCTTCCGATCCCTGCAGTTTCTGGATGTCGTCCTGGTACTTCAGCACCGCGCCGAGCGTATCCGAGATCACCTCGGGCGAGAGGTCGATCACGTCGAGCGCCAGCAGGCATTTTGCCCAGTCGATGGTCTCGGCGACGCCCGGCTTCTTGAACAGATCCTCGGTGCGCAGGGCCTGCACGAAGGCGACGACCTGCCGCGACAACGCCTCGGCGGCCTCGGGGGCCCGGGCGCGCAGGATTTCGAGCTCGCGGTCGAAATCCGGATAGTCGACCCAGTGGTAAAGGCAGCGCCGCTTCAGCGCGTCATGCACCTCGCGCGTGCGGTTGGAGGTCAGGATGACGATGGGTGGCTCGGGGGCCTTGATGGTGCCGAGTTCGGGGATCGTGACCTGGAAGTCCGAGAGCGCCTCCAGCAGGAAGGCCTCGAAGGGTTCGTCGGTACGGTCGAGTTCGTCGATCAGCAGCACCGGCGCGCCATGCTCGTCGGGGCGCATGGCCTGCAGCAAGGGGCGTTCCACCAGGTAGTCGGGGCCGAAGAGTTCGCGCTGGAGCATCTCGCGGTCGGCGCCGCCCCCGGCCTCGGCGGTGCGGATGGCGATCATCTGGGCGGGAAAGTTCCACTCGTAGACCGCGCTGTTCGCGTCCAGCCCCTCGTAGCATTGCAGGCGGATCAGGCGACGCCCGAGGCCGGCGGCGATGGCCTTGGCGATCTCGGTCTTGCCGACGCCGGCTTCGCCCTCGAGAAACAGCGGACGGCCGAGTTTCAACGCGAGGAAACAGACCGTGGCGAGCGCGCGGCCGCAGACGTAGCCCTCGGCGCCCAGCATGTCCTGGACCGCGTCAATCGAGGCGGGAACGGGTATTGGCTCTGACATGGCTCCTCCCTTTTGGCTCAGAAGGTCACGAGTGGGCCGGGAGGTCAACCGGAGCCGCGCGGGCTGATGTTTACCGGCAACCCCGCAATCGCCGAAGTATGGGCAAAATGTTGACGGATTCCGGGGCAAATGTCATGACACAAGGATAAAACGGGCGCCCCGCCGCCTCCCTGACGGGAGCGGCGACGAGGTGCAGGGGCAAACGAGACGATGGGCAGCAGCGCGCCGACGAGCGACTTGCGGGTGACCGCGGTCACCTGCGTCAAGAACGAGGGTCCGTTCCTGCTGGAATGGATTGCCTACAATCGCCTGATCGGCGTGACCGATTTCCTGTTCTACTCCAACGACTGCAGCGACGGCACCGACGATCTGCTGGACGCGCTGGCGCGGCGCGGGCTGGTCGCGCATCTGCCCAACCCCGCCGAGGGGCGCAACTACCAGATGGAGGCGCTGAAGCACGCCCGCACGCAGCCCTGCGTCACCGGAGCGGACTGGGTCTGGATCGCGGACGTGGACGAGTTTCTCAACATCCACACGGGCGATCACACCATCGCGGCGCTGATCGACGCCTGCGATGACCCGCAGGCGATCTCGATCCCGTTCCAGTTCTTTGCCAACGATGGCGTCGAGCGGTTCGAGGACAGCCCCGTGATCGCCCAGTTCACCCGCTCGCACAATCCTGACATCTGGTGCGGCGAGCTGGCAATCGAGGTCAAGTCACTGGTGCGGAAGGACTTTCCGCTGCAGTACTACGGTGCACACCGGCCCTTCTTCAACGCCAAGCGTACCGGCGAGGCGCTGCCGACCTGGACCGATGCCTCGGGGCGCAAGGTGCCGGAGGCTTTCCTCAAGGCATCGAACCCGCGTCGCATGCGCAAGTTCCCGGCCCTTGGCGCCCGGCGCTTCGCGACGCTGAACCACTACGCCCTGCGCAGCCTCGACAGCTATCTGGTCAAGACCGACCGGGGCGACGTCAACCGCGAGAACCGCGCCTTCGACGACAGCTATTGGCGCGAACGCAACGACCCGGCGACCGAGGACCGGAGCATCCTGCGCCATCTCCCGGCGCTGGACGCCGCGCTGGCCGAGCTGAAGAGCGACCCGGAGATCGGCGCGCTGCACGAGCAGGCGGTCGCCCGTCACCGGGCGCGGCGCGATGCGCTGCTGGCGCAGGAAAGCTACCGCCTCATGCGCGATGCACTGCGCGATGCCCCGACCCTGCCGCCGCAGGAAGAGGCGCTGCTGGCCGAACTGGGGCTGGCCCCGTGACCCTGCGCGCCGTCAACCTCGGCCTGCCCAAATCGGGCACCACGACGCTCGCCAAGGCGCTGCGCCTCTCGGGCATGGTGGTCGCCGACCACCGCCTCAGGGGGCGCAACACCAAGGACCCGTCGAAGAAGGGCCGCTATGTCGCCGACCTCTTGTACCGCGCCTATTTCGACACCGGTGATCCGGCGGCGCTGATGCCCGAGGTCACCGCGATCTCGGAAATGAGCATGATGCACAAGGATCGCTGCGCCTGGCCGCAGACCGATTTCGCCCTGATCCGCGCCATCCGGGCGCATCATCCGGGGGTCAGGTTCCTCGCCTCGCGGCGCGAGGCCTTTGCCATGTCGCAGTCCATGCTGGCCTGGTCGAACCTCGGCACCGACAGGCTCCCGACCGGGGCCGTACCGGGGCTGCCGGCGGGGTTTGGCGAGACCAGCAAGGAGCGCGAGCGCTGGATCGACGGCCACTACGGCAACCTCAGGGAATGGTTCGCGGGCGATCCCGACTTCCTCGAATTCGACATCGCTGACCCCGAGGCGCCGAACCGCATTTCGGCCTTCCTCGGCGTCGACCTGCCGTGGTGGGGCACCGCCAACGCCAATCCGCTGCGGAGAACGTCCTGATGCGCATCTACCTTCATATCGGGCCCGAGCGCATCGCCGCGGAACGCCTCCAGCAGGTGCTGGCCGAGAAGCGCGACGCGCTGCTGTCGGAAGGCATCCTGTTCCCGCGCAGCCCGGGTTCCGGGAACCACACCCGCCTCTACATGGCTGTGACCGACCCCGGCCACATCGACCCCCTGCGCTACAACCGGGGCTACATCACCGCCGAGAAGCAGGCGCGCCTGCGCGAGATGCTGGCGACGGAACTGGCCGCCGAGGTGGCGCAGCACCGCCCGCAGACGCTGATCCTTGCCGCGCCGCAACTGGGCCAGTCGCTCTCGCGCCGGACCGAGCTGGAACGGTTGAAGGCCCTGCTGGCGCCGCTGTCGCAGGACATCCGCATCGTCGCCCATGTCGATGAGCAGGCGCGCGCGCTCGTGCGGCACTACGATGATCAGATCCTCGACGGACGCCCCCAGCCGCTGGATCGCGAAATGGCGCTGGCACCGAGCGAGAGCTGGTGGAACGCCTGCATGAACACCCTGCCCCCGATCGTTCCGCAGAACGGATGCTTCGAGGAAACCCAGGGCGCGCCCTTCTGGCTCGACTACCGACGTCTGGTCGGCTTCTGGGAGGATGTCTTTGGCGCGGACACGGTCGCGCTGCGCCCCTACCGCGCTGCAGAGTTTGCCTCGGATCGCGTCACCGACGAACTGCGGGAGAGTTTCGCGATCACCCGGAACCTCGGCAAGCCCCCCGCCGCGCCAGACGCCGCTGCCCCCTCTGCGGCCTGGCTCACGCGGGCACGGCGGCTGAACGAATTGCTGCTGCACCTGCTCGACACCCGCAACAAGCTGTTGCCGAGGCAGGTCTGGCGCGGGTTCCTCAACGAGGTGGCAATCGAGGGCGCGCCGACCGCGCCCGGTAGCCTGAGCGCGATTTCCGAGCGCTTCGCGGCGGACAATGCCCTGCTCTGCGCCGCGCATCCCGCGCTTGCGCCTGGTGATCTCGCGCCCGATGCAGCCCTGCCCACTTGGCACGAGGCGGACCCGCTGAACGGCTACCGCGCCTCGCAGTACCTGCTGGCCTTCATGTATCGCATCGACAAGGCCACGCGCGAGGAAGAGAAGGCCAAGGGCGCCGACATCGCCCGGCTGACCGACGCGCCCGCGCCGCGCCGGCCGCGGCAGATCCCCCTGACAGAGACCGCGCGCGCCCTGATGCCGCCGCTGGCGGTGCAGAAATTCGAATCCCTTCAGACCTCGTCGTTCAGGCCACACAACCGCATTGGCGCCGTGAACGAGGAGGAGCTCGCCGCGGCCTATGCCGCCGCCCCGGCCCGCATTCTCCCGCAGGGGTCGAGCGGCAACGTGATCGTCGGCTGCATGAAGAACGAGGCGCCCTACATCCTCGAATGGGTCGCCTATCACCGCGCCATCGGGATCGACAACTTCCTGATCTACACCAATGGCTGCGAGGACGGGACCGACGAGATCCTCGACCGCCTGCAGGAGATGGGCGTTCTCCAGCACCGGCTGAACGACGACTGGAAGGGCAATTCGCCCCAGCAGTTCGCCCTCAACCGCGCCCTCAAGGAACCGCTGATCCGCAACGCCGATTGGATCGTCCACATCGACGTGGACGAGTTCATCAACGTGCGCTGCGGCAACGGCACGCTGGAAGACTTTTTCGCACGGGTTCCCGATGCCACCAACGTCGCGATGACGTGGCGGCTGTTCGGCCATAACGGGGTGACCAAGCTGGCCGACGACTTCGTCATCGAGCAATTCGATACCTGTGCGCCAAAGTACTGCCCCAAGCCCCACACCGTCTGGGGCTTCAAGACCATGTTCAAGAACATCGGCGCCTACGGCAAGATGTCCTGCCATCGGCCCAACAAGCTGGCCGAGGGCTACGAGGACCGTGTGCTCTGGGTCAACGGCTCCGGCGAGGACATGACATCGGAGGTGGCGCGCAATGGCTGGCGCAATTCGCGCAAGTCCATCGGCTATGACCTGCTGCAACTGAACCACTACGCGCTGCGCTCGGCCGAGAGCTTCCTGATCAAACGCCAGCGTGGCCGCGCCCTGCATGTCGACCGATCCATCGGGCTGAACTACTGGATCCGGATGGACTGGTCCGACTTCCGCGACATCACCATCAAGCGCAACGTGCCGCGGGTGCGCGCCGAATACGAACGCCTGCTGGAGGACGACACGCTCCGGTCCTGGCACCAGAAGGGGCTGGACTGGCACCGCGCCAAGGCCGACGAATTGCACGCCCAGCCCGAGTTCCGCGAGCTCTACGAGCAGGCCCTCGCGGTCAAGCTGACCGAAACCGAGCGTGTCGCCTACGCGCTGGCACTGGACATGGAAAGCTGACATGACGCATCAAGAACGGCGCACAAAACATTGAAAATATGTTCAGTTCTCACCATCAAGAATGAGGGCACCTTCCTGCTGGAATGGCTCGCCCATCATCGTGCGGCGGGGATCACCGACTTTGTCGTCCTCTCCAACGACTGCGCGGACGGCACCGACACCATGCTCGACAGGCTGGCCGAGCTCGGCTGGCTGACCCACATCCGCAACGACGGCCCCTATGACAAGCGTGGGGTGCAGTTCACCGCCCTGACCCGCGCGGGCGAGGCCGAAGCCGTGCAAGGGGCCGACTGGCTGCTGCCCCTCGACATTGATGAGTTCGTCAACGTCCACACCGGCGACAACACCCTGCCTGCCCTCATCGCCGCTCTCCCCGAGGCCGATGCGATCACCCTCACCTGGCGGCTCTTCGGCAATGGCGGCATCGAACGCTACGAGGATGCTCCGGTCACCGAGACCTTCACCGCCTGTGCGCCCGAGGTCATTCACTGGCCGTGGCGCGCTGTGATGTTCAAGACGCTCTATCGCAACGACGGAACCTACCGAAAGCTTGGCGTGCATCGCCCGCGCAGCCCGGCACCCGCCCGGCTCGGGGCCAGCCGCTGGTTCGATGGCGAGGGCCGCGAGCTTGGCGATGCCTTTCGCAACCGCCGCCTGTTTTCGGACTATGGCCGCCCGAACTATGGCCTTGCCCAGCTGAACCATTACCCGCTGGGCGCGATGGAAAGCTTCGTGCTCAAGGCGGATCGGGGGCGCGCGGTCCACTCCGGCCATGCCCTCGACGCGGACTACTGGGTCGAGCGGAACTACTGCACGGACACCGACACCTCGATCTCCGCGCTGTCCGACCGCGCCATCCCGATCCGGCAGGAGCTGCTGGCAGACCCGATTCTCGCCCCCCTGCACAGCGCGGCGGTAAACTGGCGCAAAACCCGCTTCGAAGAGCTGATGCAGCAGGAACCCTCGCGCGCACTCTACGCCAGGTTGTTGATGGCACCGCCCTCTCGCCCGATTTCGCCCAAGGCGGCTCAGTTCCTCACCCGGTTTGCCCTGATGGACCGAAAGAACGCGAAACAGTAGCATATGTTTCAGGCCATTGTGTCGCCATCTGGCGGAATGAGATCACCGCTCTAGCTTTAGCCCGAAACCCTGTTTAACTGGATTCAACGGTGGGGAATTCGGGCGATGCGGAACCTAGTAAACAAGTTGGAAACGCCCATGACGGGGCTTGATGCCGCCGTCTGGAAAAGCCGGTTGATTCAACTGACGCAGGAGCTTGGCAGCTACCGCGCCTTGGGCAAGAACCACTTTGCCACCTTCATCCAGCAGACCCCGACCTTGCTCGTGACCTTCGAGACTGTGCAGGGCATCCGCGCGCTCTCCAGCACCGCTCAGCCCTTTGGTTTCGACATGGTAAGGGCGCGCAACTGGTCGCACCTCTGCATCATCTCGAACGGCGACACATGGTTCCGCGATCCGGCGATCTACGCCTACTTCGACGAGCTGATCGACGAGGGCTTCTTCGACGAATTCCAGCGCGTGCTGTTCTACGGCGCCGGCCCCTGCGGCTATGCGGCGGCGGCCTACTCGGTCGCCTCTCCGGGCTCGACCGTGGTCGTGGTTCAGCCGCAGGCGACGCTCGACGCCCGCCTCGCCGAATGGGACCCGCGCTTTCCCGAGATGCGCCGTACCTCGTTCCGCGACCGCTTCGGCTATGCGCCCGACATGCTCGACGCGGCGCAGCAGGCCTTCGTGCTCTATGACCCGCGCGAGGAATACGACGCCATGCACGCGGCGCTCTTCGCGCGCTCCAACGTCACGCGGCTGCGGCTTCCCTTCATGGGCGCCGCGCTGCAGACCCAATTGATGGACATGGAGATCCTCTATCCGCTGCTGACCCTCGCCGGGCTCGGCAAGCTGGATGCGCGTAGCTTCTACCGCATGTACCGCGCCCGCCGCGACAACGTGAATTACCTGCGCAACCTGATGGGACACCTCGACAAGATCGAGCGCCCCTATCTCAACATGCTGCTGTGCCGGAACGTGATCACCCGCAAGAACGCGCCCAAGTTCCGCCGCCGGCTGGACCAGCTGGAAAAGGCGGCCGAGGACGGCGAGTTCGACTTCCCCGCCGACGCCCAGTCCGCGGCGCAGTAGTCCGCCGCCAAAGCCGCTGGCCTGAACGCGAGAGCTGTGCTAGCGGAGCGCCATGAGCGAGACACTGACCCTCCGCCGGCCCGACGACTGGCACCTTCACCTGCGCGACGGCGCCATGCTGCGCGCCGTGCTGCCCGAAACCGCCCGTCACTTTGCCCGGGCCATCGTGATGCCGAACCTCGTGCCGCCGGTGGTGACCGGCGCCCAGGCCGCCGCCTACCGCGATCGCATTCTCGCCGCCCTGCCCGAGGGCATGGCCTTCGAGCCGCTGATGACGCTCTACCTGACCGAGGATACCGACCCGGCCGACGTGGCCGCCGCCCATGCCTCCGGCCTCGTCAAGGCGGTCAAGCTCTACCCCGCGGGCGCGACCACCAATTCCGCCAGCGGCGTGAAGACTTTCGAGAACGTGCGCGGCGTGCTTGAAAAGATGGCCGAGATCGGCCTGCCGCTCTGCGTGCATGGCGAAGTGGTCGACAGCGACGTCGACATCTTCGACCGCGAGGCCGTTTTCATCGACCGCGTCCTCGACCCGGTCCGCCGTGCCACCCCCGGCCTGCGCGTGGTCATGGAACACATCACCACCTCCGACGCGGTGGACTACGCAAGCGCCCAGGGCGACGACCTTGGCGCGACGATCACCACCCATCACCTGGTGATCAACCGCAACCACATCCTCGCCGGGGGCATCAAGCCGCACTACTACTGCCTGCCGGTGGCCAAGCGCGAAACCCACCGTCTCGCTCTGCGCAAGGCCGCGACCTCGGGCAGCAAGCGCTTCTTCCTCGGCACCGACAGCGCGCCGCATACCGACGCGAACAAGCTGCTGCCCTGCGGCTGCGCGGGCTGTTTCACGGCGACCAACACCCTCTCGATCCTCGCGCAGGTCTTCGAGGAGGACAGTGCCCTCGACAGGCTCGAAGCATTTACCTCGCTGAACGGCCCGGCCTTCTACGGCCTGCCCGTGAACGACGAGACCATCACCCTTAGCAAGGGCGCTGCGGTGACCTATCCCTCGCAGATCGAAACCGAAGACGGTCCGGTGACTGTTTTCGATCCGTTGACAGAACTGCACTGGAAGGTCGACTGACGCAAAATTGTCCGTTCGGGCAAAAAGTTTCCCGGTCGTCGCCACAAAATCGTTGAGAATTAACGCTCGTTGGGCACAAGGAATTTGTGCGGACGGCGCAATTAATTGCGCGTCATTTGCGGAATACTCAAGATTTAGGGATAGACGATGACGACTTACACGATGCAAGGGTTTCAGGTCGACTGGCGCGACAACGCGGACTTCACCGACATCGATTACACCGGCTTCAGTGCAAGCGCGACATTTACGGTCGTTGCGGCAGCCGGGGGCGGCTTCACTTACGTGAACGACGCCGCCGAGTCCGACGGTGACGTCTGGGCCGAGGTGGATCTGACCGGAACCTACAACGTTGGCCTCGATGACTTTTCGGTGTGGCCCACCGAAACCGGCGGGGTTCAGGACTCGAACGTAAGCTTCCTCGAGCTCACCTGGAAGAGCGGCGGCAAGACCTACACCACCACCCTTGTCGAGTTCTCGATCGAATGGGGCGATGACTCGGATGGCCGCATGACGGGCTCCGATTACTACTTCGTGCTGGACGGCGCGTCCCTGCCGGGGTTCTCCTCGCTGTCCGAGTTCGAGACCTTCACCGAAAACAATCTCACCGGCGTCAGCGAAGCCTCCGGCGACCTGGCCGAAGGCGAGTACATCGAATGGGCCGATCTGGCAGAGTTCGAAATCGCCACCGAAGACGATGAAATCTACGGCACCAACCGCCGCGACACGCTGAACGGCGGGATCGGTGACGACTATTTCGTCAGTTCCAAGGGGAACGACACCTACAACGGCGGCCAGGGCTATGACCAGGTCACCTTCCAGAATGACCCGAGCGGCGTGATCGCCAACCTTCTGAAGGGCACCGCCACCGATGGCTGGGGCAACACCGACACTCTCAACAGCATCGAGATGCTGCGCGGCTCGGCCTATGACGACACGTTCATCGGCAACAACGGCAGCAACATCCTGCGCGGTCTCGCCGGTGACGACATCCTGAACGGCGGCAAAGGGCGTGACGAGGTCCGCTATGACCGCGACGACCGCCATGGCGGCGACAGCGGCGTGACGGTGAACCTGCAGCAGGGAACAGCCACCGACGGCTTCGGTGACACCGATACCCTTCGCAACATCGAGAACGTGCGCGGATCGGACTACAATGACCGCATCACCGGCGACGGCAAGGCCAACCAGCTTGAGGGCGAAGGCGGCAACGACAAGCTCTACGGCATGAACGGCAATGACACCCTCTCTGGCGGGGCTGGCCGCGACCTGCTGGACGGCGGCAACGGCAACGACGACCTCTACGGCAACGGCGGCGCGGACAAGTTCGTGTTCAAGGGCAACTTCGGCCACGACACGATCCACGACTTCCAGACCGCGGGCACCAAAGAGCGCATCGACCTCTCGGCCATCGACGAAATCAGGTCGTTCAAGGACCTCAAGAACAACCACCTCTCGATGGTGGACGGCAACGCGGTGATCACCGACGACGATGGCAACACCATCACGCTCGACGGGGTCGTCAAGGCCGACCTTTCTGCCAACGACTTCATTTTCTGATCCGGCGCAGCCAATACGCAACACACGCCCCTCGCGCCATCCCGGCGCGGGGGGCTTTTTGTTGGGGTTTCACGAGATTTGCCGGAGTTCGGCGATCCCAAAGCGATGGAGCAAATCCGCGCGGCGGCCCCGATCCGAATTGACAGACTCGGCCCCGTGAGTGATCACGTGCATATCGATGCGCGGAAATCCGCCGCCGGTTCCGGTTACTCTGTTCCGAGGCTCTGCTCGCCCTCCGAACGGACGGCCCCGCGCCAATGCGCGAGTGGGCCACTTTCCCGCCCCGTCTGCCAACGGGGCGGGCTTTTCTTTACAGGAGCCCCTGCCCACTGGCCTGCCGGTCGTGGCAGGCTTTCCTTTTCAGACCACCTGCACTATGCGCTGGAAAACCGTCAGCAGAGGACCGCCGCACATGATCCCGTCCGCCTTTCCCCCCAAGGAAGAAATCGCCCGCCTGTCGGCCCGGATGCTGCTGGAAATCGGCGCGGTGCACCTGAACGGCGAACAGCCCTTCACGCTGGCCTCCGGCCTGCCCAGCCCCACCTACGTCGACTGCCGCAAGCTGATCTCCTACCCGCGCATCCGCTCCACCCTGATGGACTTCCTGACCGTCACCGTCATGCGCGACGCGGGCTTCGAAGCCTTCGACAACATTGCCGGCGGCGAGACCGCGGGCATCCCCTTTGCCGCCCTCGTGGCCGAGCGCATGGCGCTGCCGATGACCTATGTCCGCAAGAAACCCAAGGGGTACGGTCGCAACGCCCGAATCGAAGGTCAGATGACCGAGGGCCAGCGCGTTCTGCTGGTCGAGGACCTGACCACCGACGGCGGCTCGAAACTCAGCTTCGTCGACGCCATCCGCGACACCGGGGCCACCTGCGCCCATACCGCGGTGATCTTCTATTACGGGATCTTCCCGGAAACGATCAAAACGCTGGGCGACCATGGGGTTAGTCTGCACCACCTCTGCACCTGGTGGGACGTTCTGGCCGAAGCCAAGTCCTCCGGCGCCTTCTCGGCCGAGACGCTGCGCGAGGTCGAAAGCTTCCTCCACGCGCCCCGCAAATGGCAGGAAGCACGTCAGCAGGGCTGACCATGCCCTAGGCGGTTTGCCGCGGGCGGCGAAAGGTTGCCGCAAGGGAAACCAGCGCTGTCGGCGGCAAGATGTGGAAGGTGTTTTGCCGCCTCCTGCCAGATATGGTAGGCTGGCGGGTATCATCGAGTTATCCCCCGAGATATCCAGATTGCCCGTTACCGACCCGATTTGGTAACACATCCGAACCACTAAGAGACCGCACCAAGGCGGCGTGACCTGAGGGACGAGATGAACGAGATTACCGGATTCGACGCGCGCCAGGCCAATGTCCAGACGCCCGAAACCATGCCGCACTCGGTCGAGGCAGAGCAGCAGCTCCTCGGTGCGATCCTGACCAACAACGACGTCTATGACCGCGTTGCCTCGATCATCGGCTCCAAGCATTTCTACGACCCGGTGCACGCGCGCATCTTCGAGATCGCCGCCGCCCGCATCGCCAAGAACCAGCTTGCCTCGCCGGTTACGCTCAAGACCTTCATGGAGGACGACGAGGGCCTCAAGGAACTCGGCGGCCCCGCCTACCTCGCCCGCCTTGCCGGCACCGCGATGAGCGCCTTTGCCGTGCGCGACTACGCACAGATGATCTATGACCTCGCGATCCGCCGCGAGCTGATCCAGCTGGGCCGCGACATTTCGGACAAGGCATCGCGCGTCGATATCTCCAGCGAGCCCAAGGAACAGATCGTTGAGGCCGAACAGCATCTCTACCGGCTCTCCGAACAGGGCCAGACCGAAAGCGGCTTCCAGAGCTTCCTGCGCGCCGTCACCGAGGCGGTGAACGTCGCCAACGTCGCTTATCAGCGCGAGGGCGGCCTTGCGGGCATCTCGACCGGGCTGCTCGACATGGACGGCAAGCTCGGCGGCCTGCACAAGTCCGACCTTCTTATCCTCGCCGGACGTCCTTCGATGGGCAAGACGTCGCTGGCCACCAACATCGCCTTCAACGTCGCCAAGGCCTACAAGAAGGGCCGCATGCCCGATGGCACCGAAGGTGCCGTGCAGGGCGGGGTGGTCGGTTTCTATTCACTCGAGATGAGCGCCGAGCAGCTCGCGGGCAGGATCCTCGCGGAAGCCTCCGAAATTTCGTCCCACAAGATCAGGCAGGGGGACATGACCGAAGCGGAATTCCGTCGCTTCGTGGAGGCAGCCAAGGCACTTGAGGCCTGCCCGCTTTACATCGACGACACCCCGGCGCTGCCCATCTCGCAGCTGGCCGCCCGCGCGCGCCGCCTCAAGCGGACCCACGGGCTCGACCTGCTGATCATCGACTATCTTCAGCTGGTGCGCGGCACCGGCCGTTCGGAAAGCCGGGTGAACGAGATCTCCGAGATCACCATGGGCATGAAGGCCATCGCCAAGGAACTGAACATCCCGGTGATCGCGCTCTCCCAGCTCTCGCGTCAGGTGGAAAGCCGCGACGACAAGCGGCCGCAGCTGTCGGACCTGCGGGAATCCGGCTCGATCGAACAGGACGCCGACGTGGTGATGTTCGTCTACCGTGGCGAGTACTACAAGGAACGGGAGAAACCCGGCGAAGAGAACGTCGAGGCCATGGCCAAGTGGATCGAGGACATGGAGCGCCTGCATGGCAAGGCCGAGGTCATCGTCGGCAAGCAGCGTCACGGCCCCATCGGCACCATCGAACTGGCCTTCGAGGCGCAATTCACCCGTTTCGGCAACCTTGCCAAACCCTGGCAGCAGGGACCGTCCGGCGGGGACGAATACTAGACCGAACCGCGTAATTCCTGCGCACCGAACCGCCATTCCGCCCGGAGCACGAACACGTGACTGGACAGGCTCCGCCTGCTCTGGCGCAATTCCCTCATGCTCCGGTCTCTCGCGCTCTCCCTCTCTATCGCGGCCGCCCCCCTCGCGGCCCAGGAGGCATCGGAGTACGACGAGGTCGATATCGAGCTGTTTCTTGCGGTCGATGTCTCGCGGTCCATGTCCCCCTACGAACTCGAACTCCAGCGCCGTGGCTATGCCGAGGCGCTGACCCATCCCGATGTGCTCAGCGCCATCCGGGGCGGCCTGATCGGGCGCATCGCCCTCACCTACGTGGAATGGGCCGGGTCCAACGCGCAGAACGTCGTGGTGCCCTGGACGCTGATCGACAATGACGCCACCGCCGCCGACGTCGCCGCGACCCTGTCGGCCGAACCGAGTTCAGGCATGCGGCGTACCTCGATCTCCGGCGCGCTCGCCTTCGCCGCCGGGTCGTTCCACTCCAACGACTTCCAGGGCCTGCGCCGGGTCATCGACATCTCGGGCGATGGTCCCAACAACCAGGGCCTCCCGGTCCTCGAAGCCCGCGCCGCGGTGCTCGACCAGGGCATCATCATCAACGGGCTCCCCCTGATGACCGAGGACGAGGTCAGTTCCCGCTGGGGCATCGAAGATCTCGACATCTACTACAACGAATGCGTGATCGGCGGCCCCGGGTCCTTCATGATTCCGGTGCATGGCTGGAGCGCCTTCGCCGAGGCGGTGCGCCGCAAGCTGGTGCTGGAAATCGCAGGCGCGCAGGACGCCGAATTTTCCAGCCTTCACAAGGCCTACTCCTACGACTGCATGATCGGCGAGAAGATCTGGGAACGAAACTTCGGCGGGTTTTTCTCGCCCTGAGCCCAGCGGAGCGGCGCTCGGCGGTCCCTCGCCTGCAGAGAGGCATCATTCCCTCTTGACGCCCCGCGCCCCCATGTCATGAACGGGGCATGAGCAGTGGCCATCTAACTATCGACCTGAGCGCACTCGCGTCCAACTGGCGGACCCTGAGCGCGATCAGCACATGCGAAGCCGGTGCCGTCGTCAAGGCGGACGGCTACGGACTCGGCGCGGCGCAGGTTGCCGCTGCCTTGGCAAAAGCGGGCGCCCGGCGGTTCTTTGTCGCCGCCGCCGAAGAAGGCGTCGCCGTGCGCAAGGCGCTCGGCCCCGGCCCGATGATCGGCGTCTTCTCCGGCCATATGACCGGCGATACCGACCTGATCCGCGACAACATGCTGACGCCGATGCTGAACTCGGTCGACCAGATGCTGCGCCATGTCGAGGCCCTGCCCGGTCATTCCTTCGGCGTCCAGCTCGATTCCGGCATGAACCGCCTCGGCATGGAAGCGGCGGAATGGGCCGCGCTCCGCGACATCGCACTCGGGCAGAAGCCGGTGCTGATCATGTCGCACCTCGCCTGTGCCGATGAACCCGACCACGAGATGAACGCCCGCCAGTTGCGCACCTTCCGCGAGATGACCGACGGTCTGAACGTGCCGCGCTCGCTCTCGGCGACCGGGGGCATCCTGCTGGGGCAGGACTACCACTTCGACCTCACCCGGCCCGGCGTCGGCCTCTACGGCGGCCGCCCCTTTGCCGAGGCGCTGCCCGTCGTCACCCTCGACCTGCCCGTGATCCAGGTGCGCGAGGTCCACCCCGGCGAAAGCGCGGGCTACGGCAACAGCTGGACGGCCACCCGGCCCAGCCGGATCGCCACTGTCGCTGCGGGCTACGCCGACGGCATCCACCGCGCGATCAGCAACCGCATCAACCTCTTCCACGGCGACCAGCCCTGCCCGATGGCCGGGCGCGTCTCGATGGACCTGATCACCGTCGATGTCACCGACGTCGCGGGCGACCCCGAGTTCCTGACCCTGATCGGCCCGCACCAGGGCGTCGACGCGGTCGCCGATATCGGCGGCACCATCGGCTACGAGGTGCTTACCTCGCTCGGTCGTCGCTACAGCCGGAGCTACAAGTGATGAGCAGTGTCCTGGCTCCGCTCGCGCTGATCGGCGCGCTCACCATGAACGTGCTGGCCAAGCTCGGCCGCTTCGTCCTCTTCCTGCTGCGCAGCTTCAGCCACATCTTCCGCCCGCCCTACTATCCCAAGGAATTCGCGATCTCGCTGCTGACCATCGGCTGGCTCTCGCTGCCCGTCGTCGGCCTCACCGCGATCTTCACCGGCGGCGCGCTGGCGCTCCAGATCTACTCCGGCGGCGCCCGCTTCAACGCCGAGGCGGTGGTGCCCCAGATCGTCGCTATCGGCATGGTGCGCGAACTCGGCCCCGTGCTCGTCGGCCTGATGATCGCCGCCCGCGTCACCTCCTCCATCGCCGCCGAAATCGCGACAATGAAGGTGACCGAGCAGATCGACGCGCTGGTGACCCTCTCGACCAACCCGATGAAGTACCTCGTGGTGCCGCGCCTTCTTGCCGCGCTGATCACCGTGCCCTTGCTGGTCGGCATCGGCGACATTATCGGGATCGCCGGAGGCTATGCCGTCGGGGTGCAGAACCTCGGGTTCAACCCGGCCGCCTATCTCAAGAACACCGCCGACTTCCTCGAGCTGCGCGACATCGTGTCGAGCCTCGTCAAGGGGGGTGTCTTCGGCGTCATCGCCGCGCTGATGGGCTGCTTCTACGGCATGCACTCCGATCGCGGCGCACAGGGCGTGGGCCGCGCCACCAAGGGCAGCGTCGAGGCCGCCGCCATCCTCATCCTCGCCGCCAACTTCGTGCTCACGGGACTGTTCTTCTCGGTATGATACGTCTGGATAATGTTCATAAGACCTTCGGCAGCAACCGCGTCCTGCGCGGCCTGACCCTCGAAATCGAGCGCGGGACGTCGATGGTGATCATCGGCGGCTCCGGCACGGGCAAGTCCGTGGCGCTGAAATGCATCCTCGGCCTCGTTACGCCCGACAGTGGGACCATCACCGTCGACGGTCAGCAGGCCGGCACCGGCGACCGCGATGCCTTCCTTGCCCGCTTTGGCATGCTGTTCCAGGGCGGCGCCCTCTTCGACTCGCTCCCGGTCTGGCAGAACGTCTCGTTCCGCCACCTGCGCGGCTCGTTGAAGAAACCCAAGGAACAGGCCCGCGAGATCGCCATCGAGAAGCTGCGCCGCGTCGGCCTCAAGGCCAGCGTCGCCGACCAGCTGCCCGCCGAACTCTCCGGCGGCATGCAGAAGCGCGTGGGCCTCGCCCGCGCCATCGCCGCCGACCCCGAGATCATCTTCTTCGACGAACCGACCACCGGGCTCGACCCGATCATGGCCGGGGTGATCAACGACCTGATCCGCGAGATCGTGGTGGAAATGGGCGCCACCGCCATGACCATCACCCATGACATGAGCTCGGTCCGCGCCATCGCCGACAACGTCGCGATGCTGCACGAAGGCGTGATCAAGTGGACCGGCCCCGTCGCCCAGATGGACAACTCGGGCGATCCCTATCTCGAGCAGTTCATCACCGGCAGCGCCGAAGGCCCGATCGAAGCCATCCGTTAAAGCCCCTGATAGGCGTCCCACCTCCCGGCAGGCGGCGCGCCGCGAGTATTTAGGAAGAAAAGATGAACAGGCGCGCGCCCCTCATCTTTTCTCTTCAAATACTCATGTCACGCGCGCTCCAGCGGGCGCGCGGCGCGGCCCTCAGTACCCCATCGCCTTGCGCAGCATGTTCAGCGCGACCAGCGTCAGGAACACCGCAAAGACGCGCTTGAGCGGCTTGGGGTCCATCGCATGCGCGATCCTCACGCCCAGCGGGGCGGTCAGCAGGGTCATCGCGATGACCACCAGGAAGGTGGGCAGGTTCACCGCGCCGACGGTATAGGGCGGCCGCATGGCCGGGTCGATCGGCAGGAACAGGAAGCCGATCACCGAAGGCACCGCGATCAGCACGCCGAACCCGGCGGCGGTGGCGACGGCGCGGTGGATCGGGGTGTTGTAGAGGCTCATCAGCGGCACGCCAAAGCTGCCGCCACCGATGCCCATCAGCACCGAGAGGAAGCCGACGAAGGGCGACAGGATCGCGCGGCGAATGCCCTTGGGCATTTCCTCACCCAGCCGCCAGTCGGACTTGCCGAGGCCGAGGTAGGCGCCGATCACGATACCGAGGATACCGAAGACCATCTGCAGCGTCGTCGAGCGCAGCGAAGCGGCGACCATCACCCCGACGATGGCGCCGACGACGATGCCGGGCGCCCATCCGCGCAGGATCGACCAGTCGACCGCACCTTTGCGGTTGTGGCTGAGGACCGAGCGCACCGAGGTGACGATGATGGTGGCGAGCGACGTGGCAAGGCACATCTGCATCAGCTGCGGCCCGTCGTAGCCAAGCGTCTGGAAGGCATAGAAGAAGCAGGGCACCAGGACGATGCCGCCCCCGACCCCCAGCAGGCCCGCGAGAACCCCCGCCAGCGCCCCGATCGCCATCACGAGGGCCAGCATTTCGAGCAGCAGCGTGGTATCGGGCATCGTTTTTCCTTTGTCGTGCGCGAGGGATACGGCGCGATCTTTAGCGCAATGTGCAGGGGCGGCAAGGTGAAAGCCCTTGGCAGCGCCGTCACTCTGGCCTATCGGGGGTCAGGCGTCCCGCCAAGGGCGGGCGACTGAAATTCCGGAAAGGATGATGCCATGTTGCGCACCGGTCTCGTGCTGGGTCTGCTCGCTCTTGTCGGCCCCTTCGCCATCGACATGTACCTGCCCGCCATGCCGCGGATCGCAGGAGAGTTCAGCACGCCCGAAACATCGGTGCAGATGACGCTGACCGCCTACTTCCTCGCCTTCGGGATCGCGCAGCTGGTCTATGGCCCGCTGGCCGACCGGCTGGGCCGTCGACTGCCGATCCTTGCCGGGCTGGTGATCTTCGCGCTCGGCAGCGCCGGTGCGGCGCTGTCCCCGAGCGTCGAGGCGCTGGCCGGCTGGCGCTTCCTGCAGGGTCTGGGCGGCGCGGCGCTGATGGTGGTGCCCCGCGCCATCGTCCGCGACATGTACACCGGCCACCAGGCCACGCAGCTGATGGCGATGATCATGCTCGTGATCTCGGTCTCGCCGATGCTGGCGCCGCTCGCGGGCAGCGCCGTCATCGCCTTGGCGGGCTGGCGCGATATCTTCTGGATCCTCTCCGGCGCGGCGGTGCTCTCCATCCTGCTGACCATCTTCCTCCAGCCCGAGACCCTGCCCCTCGACCAGCGGCGGTCGATGAAGCTCGGCCAGATGCTGCGCAATGCCCGGGGTCTGCTGGCCGATCCGCAGTTCATGGGGCTGACCCTGATGGGCGGCTTCGGCATGGCGAGCTTCTTCGTCTTCATCGCCTCCGCGCCCTTCGTCTACACGCAGGCCTTCGGGCTGAGCCCGACCGGCTTCTCGCTGGCCTTCGCCGTCAACGCCATCGGCTTCTTCTCGGCCTCGCAGGCTGCCTCGACGCTGGGGCGCTGGATGGGAATGGAGCGGCTCGTGCGCACCGGTGTCGTCGGATTCGCATTCTTCTCGCTGGCGCTGGTGCCGCTGGGCATGGCCGGGCTCGCGACGCTGCCTGTGGTCATGGCCGGGCTGTTCCTCGCCAATGCCTGCCTCGGCGTGGTGATCCCCACGGCGATGGTCCTCGCCCTGGACGATCACGGTGAGGTCGCCGGGCTCGCCTCCTCGCTCGGCGGCACGCTGCAGATGCTGGCCGGGGGCATCATGATCGCCGCCGCCGGTCCCTTCTTCGACGGATCGGTGCTGCCGATGCTGGCCGCGATCGGCTTCTGCGGCGCCGCCGCGCTGCTGCTCAGCCTGCTGCTGCGCCCGCGTCGGCAACTGGCCTGAGGCCGGATCAGACCGGCTGTGCCTCTGCCGTCTCGGCGGCGGAGGCCAGCACGGTCGCCAGCGCCTCCTCGACCAGGTCGCCATTTGCGCCGGGACGATGCGCGCCCTCCGACAACATGCGCCGCCAGGCCCGCGCGCCCGGACGCCCAGCGAACAGCCCCAGCATGTGCCGGGTCACCTGGTGCAACCGGCCACCGGCCTCCAGATGCGCCGCGATATAGGGCAGCATCGCCCGCACTGCCGCCTCCGGCGCGACCGCCGCGCCAGTGCCGAAGATCTCGGGATCGGCAGCGCTCAGGATCGCGCTCGGGTCGTGGTAGGCCGCGCGCCCGATCATCACCCCGTCCAGCCCCGCCTCAAGGAACTCCCGTGCCGCCGCGAGCGAAGCGATCCCGCCGTTGATCGAGAGATGCAGGTGGGGAAAGCGCGCCTTCATGCGCAGCACGAGGTCGTAGTCGAGTGGCGGGATATCCCGGTTTTCCTTGGGCGACAGCCCCTGCAGCCAGGCCTTGCGCGCGTGTATGGTGATCCTTTGGCACCCGGCATCGGACATGCGCGACAGGAAATCCGGCAGCACCTGCTCGGGGTCCTGATCATCCACGCCGATCCGGCATTTCACCGTGACATCGACATCGACCGCCGCGCGCATCGCCGTGACGCACTCGGCCACCAGCACGGGGCGTTCCATCAGCACCGCCCCGAAACAGCCCGACTGCACCCGGTCCGAGGGGCAACCGCAGTTGAGGTTGATCTCGTCATACCCCGCCTCGGCCCCGATCCGCGCGGCCTCGGCCAGCTCCGCCGGATCGGACCCGCCAAGCTGAAGCGCCACGGGATGCTCCGCCGGATCATGGTCGAGCAGGTGCAGCGCCCCGCCCCGTACCAGCGCCGGCGAGGTCACCATCTCGGTATAAAGGAGCGCCTCGCGGCTCAGCTGGCGATGCAGGTAGCGGCAATGGCGGTCGGTCCAGTCCATCATCGGGGCGACGGAAAGGCGCGCGGCCGAACGGACACTGGGAATCCCTTGTTTCATTGGCTCTCCGGGAGGCTGTAGCATCCGCCTATTCCGTCACTTTGGCCGCTTTTCGCGGGTTTTCAGGCATCAGGGCCTACAATTGTAGGCCCGAGGTTGGAATTGTAGGCCCGTTTCGAGGCTCATATCAGCCCTCGGACCACACTTCAAACCTCACTACGACCTCGCAGAGCACGGACTTCTGTGAGAGCTGTGAAACCCCTTGAGGAAGTTCACGTCATTCCACCTCGATGACCCGATTTGCTGATCACCAGCAATGAAAGGACCCATCATGGGAACCATTAGATCGAACAACCGCAAAGACGGTTCCACCACCTACACCGCTCAGGTTCGCAGAAAGAAAAAGGGGAAGACCGTCTTCAACAAGGTCGAGACCTTCGACGACCTGAAGGAGGCCAAATCTTGGATTAAGCACGTCGAGAAGTGTCTTAGCGCGCCCGGCTTCGCGGCCGAACAGATCGAAAAACAGAGAGACAAGACGCTGGCCGAAACCATTAAGGCCTACATTGATGCGCACCCGGGGGACATCGGCAAGACGAAGCTCCAGTGCCTGAGGTCTCTCATGAGGTTCGACTTCGCGGCAAAGAACGTCACGACCATGACCGATAAGGACTTCCTTGATATCGCCAGATCGTTGCGTGTAGGCGATCAACCTGCGCCTATTGATCCATTGGCCGCTGACGAAAATTACTACGTCCTCAAGCCGCGGACACCGGCGACCGTAGCGGGATACATGTCGTATCTTGGTGTTGTGATTGAGCATGCCGGCCCACTCACGGGCCTTGTGATGCCGAAAGCATCGTTTCTCCAGGCTCGCAGCAGCTGCCGCCACTTCCGCCTTATCGGAAAATCGAAAAATAGGACTCGTCGCCCCACGATTGAGGAGTTGGATCAACTCATGGAGTATTTCGAGGCGTTCAGCGCAGAAGAGCCACGAGCCGTGCCAATGCATATGATCGTGCTTGCAGCGATCTTCCTTACCTACCGTCAGTCGGAACATACGCGGATCAAGTGGAAGGATCTCGAAGCCGATCTGGCCGATCAAGACCCGACGTTGACCATTCGGGACATGAAGCACCCGTCCGCGAAGCTCGGCAACGACGTCGAGGTCAGACTTCGAACGGAAGGCTTGGCTGTGATCCGAGCGATGCCGAGAACAGATGAGCGCATCTTTCCGTATCATCCCGACACGATCAGCCGACGCTTCACTCAAGCATGCAAAGTTCTCGGAATTGTGGACTTGCACTTCCATGATTTGCGCCACGAGGGAGTATCCCGGCTGTTCGAAATCGGATTGGATATCCCCCGAGTGCAACGACATACGGGCCACAAGAACTGGACGACGCTTCAGCGCTACGCCCACATCAAGCAGGACGACGACAAATTCGCCGATTGGCCTTGGCTCAAGCTGATTGGTCTTTGAAGAACTGAGGCCGGCCGCAAGGACTACACGCGGCCGGCCTTACCCACCCAAGGTTCTCCCCTCCGGGAAAGAAACCCTTCCCCACGCACAACAACCTCCAATGACAAGGATGGAAGAATGGACACGCTGCAATACACCATGATGACACTGTTGGCTTTCAACAACGGTGACCCAGTGATCAATATCGAGAAGGTCGCGCGGCACCACTTCGAACAGTCACCCGAAGCCTTTTTGAAGAAGATCGCTGCAAAGCAGCTGCTCATTCCGGTCACGCACATGGAACCCGACAACCGCAAGGGCAGGAAGGGCGTCCATGTCTTCGATCTGGCGAAGCACATCGAATCCCAGGCAGAACTGGCCCGCAAGCAGGTTGAGAAATATCGCTTTACGTGACAGAGATTCCGGCAGCCGGTTTCATCCAGCTATTGTGCTTCTTCAATAGCTGGATCACCGCTACCCGCTGAACGATGGGCTTCGACAATCTCATACCGCCCAATATACCCATCACCGACATCCGCCATGAAAAATCTCCGTCTCTATCCACAGACCTTCTGGCAGAGACGTCACAAGACAAGAACGTCCCAAATCAATGGGGCGGAAACGGCGCACCCCAGGTCGCCCGGGGGCCAACTGGAGCGTGGGGATGAAGAGACGGCAATGCGATCAACGGGATGATGTGATGCCATCGTCCGCTCCAGCGAAGATAGTGGCAAGAGACAGTGGCAAGGTAAGCTGGAGAACGCGAATATAACCTTCCGCAACAACGGCATAGGCGACATGCGTTGTGGCACGCCAAGTCCGCTGAAACCGCGCGACTTGGTCAGTCATAGGTAAGCTTTCTTGCCAGACGTTGTATCCGGTGGGAAGGCCCCTTGTAGGTTACCCTGCCCCGCAAATTCCCGCCATTCTCACGTGAGAGTTTAGCAGGAGTGATGCTGCCATCCAAAAGGCGCGCTTCGTCCTTAGCACGTGCTGCGGCTTTTTCAGCCGCACGCTCACGAAATGAAAATTGTTCCGGATCATCACTCATGGACCGATCATATCACATCGAGGCGTAGGCCCATAGCCGCTACATGGTGCAGGACCAACTCCGGCGCGGATGGGGAAAGTCGGCGTTCGGCGCGAGGCTTGCCACGCTACCAATGCAATAACCGGCGGCCTTCGGCCCTGACCTGCCTTTCATGGGACGGCCTGCCGCTGCGGTGCAGCTTCCCCGAAACGTTCATGCATGGCATCGTGCAGCATATTCTGGCTTACGAAGGTCAGTAGTGCGGACATTTCTGCCGTTGGTCGTAGGTGCTGACGCGCACAACTTGTTCGCGTAGCATATTGATGGCATATCTTGCGATATTGATCGGCAAAACCTCAACATCAGGGGGCTATGCATTGAGAAGGCTTCGTGATGAATGACGCAAAAGAATCAGAGGTTTTTGGTCGGTTTTCCGGAATTAGGGGGAAAGCACTCATTGTTGATGCCCTAAAAGATCAGAAAACAATCCTCGGCAATGCAGCAGCCGCAGAAGAATTGATGGCACGCGGCAATCTGGTATTCTTTCGTGAAGGGGAAATTCTTACATCTGAGGGTGACTGGGCCAATAGTATTATCTTCATTTTGGCTGGAAAAGTGCAAATCACGATCACAGGCTTCAAGGTTGCCGAACGCAGTGCGGGTCAGCATGTGGGAGAAATGGCACTGATCGATCCCTCGCAGCCGCGCTCGGCATCAGCGATAGCTTTGGAGCCAACCGCAACTCTGATCGTGTCGGAAGAAGATTTTGTAGCAGTCGCTGCACATCACCCAGACATGTGGCGGCAAATTTCAAAAGAAATAGCGGATCGTCTCCGCCAGCGCAAAAAGTTCATCCGCGCTTCAAACCCCGTTCCGTTCATGTTCGTCGCGTGCGCGGCTGAGTCGCTGCCCGTTGCCAAAGCAATACAAGCCTATTTCGAGGCGCGTGAAGTCGTCGTTGAAATCTGGACCGACGGCGTCTTCAAACCTTCTCAGTCAACTATGGAGAGTCTGGAGGCTAAATTGATGTCTGCGGATTTCACTGTTGCAGTTTTCAGTGCAGACGACAAAGTTGAGAGTCGGGGTGAAGAAAAGGTTGCTCCGCGCGACAATACAGTCTTTGAGTTGGGGCTTTTTGCAGGTGCGATCGGGCGAGCCAGGTCTTTCTTTGCCGTCCAGAAGGCCGAGGACATAAAGATACCCTCAGACTTGGCCGGCATCACTTCTTTGCGCTTTCATTGGCATGAAGGCTCGGAACCAGACATTTCGGAAGTTTGCGCCCAAGTTGAGGAACGCGTATCGGAACTTGGGCCCAGATAATCGGGTCGGTATTGGAGATAGTAAATGGGCCTAAAGAGTGACCTCGAAGAGGATGTAAAACGGATATATTCGTCTGTTTGGACGAGAAGGAAGGGCCAAAAGGTTCCGGAAGATACCGACCTAAGGGCCGGCAACGATGCCGTCGATCTTCAAGCGACCATTTTGTATACAGATTTGGATGAATCGACCAAGCTTGTAGACAACTACAAGGATGAGTTTGCCGCGGAAAACTACAAAACCTTCCTTCAGTGTGCCACCAAGATCATTAGGAGCGAGGGAGGGCATATTCGCTCATTTGACGGCGACCGGGTAATGGGGGTTTTCATCGGAGAAAGCAAAAATACATCTGCTGTGCGATGCGGCTTGAAAATCAATTATGCAGTGAAGCAGATCATCCAACCGAAGATGAACGCGCAATACAATACGAAATATGTCATGAAGCACGTTACCGGCATTGACTCAACTAATGTCATGGTCGCCAAAGCAGGAATTAGGAACTCGAACGACCTGGTATGGGTAGGAAAGGCGGCAAACCACGCGGCCAAGCTTTCCGCAATGTCATCGAGCCATCCGACTTGGATTTCGGATAAGGTATATGACGGCATGAATGATGACGTAAAATATTCTAAAGGCATCAATATGTGGGAGGAGCGACAATGGACTGCCCAAAATAACCGGCGCATATATCGCTCTACCTATTGGTGGTCGATAAGTTAGGCGCCGAATGAGAGGAATGGGCTTTGTGAGACGGGGGCTCGATCAAGTTCATATATTAGCCGGGCGCGAGATGCTTCGCCTCAATATCAAAGCTTGGCGCCAGGGTTTTGACTTATCACATACACGCCAAAGGAGCAGATTGTCCCGCGTTGTCGTCACTGAACCCGAGTGCAACGAAGGGCTGGTTCTCACCTTGAGCGACGGTGCTGGCGGAGCCGCAGCGAAGAACCGCTCATGCACGGCGCCCTGTGTGGATCAAAGATGATGGCCAACGCCCATAGCTGCCGTGCAAGAGGCAGCAGGTCACTGCGGTGCGGCTTCCCCGAACCGGCTATTCACGGCGTCGTGCAGCATGGCTGGGTAGGCCAAGGTCAACCGGGCCATCCTCAATCCCTCATGCAGCAGCGCCCGCGGACCTTGACCAGCGCTTCAAGATACTGCGGTGCGGCCCGTCATAGTGAACAGTTGCAGCAGCCATAATATCCGATGATGGGGGAGCTCACAGGGTGCGGACAACCCGACAATGGTTTCGTGCGCAATGAAGGATAGGTAAGACTTGTTTCATTGCCGCCATACCGAAAAGTGATAGTTGATGTTGGCGCATGGGGTTTCCGATCGAGATCATCGGTCACTGACTTAGTGGTTTTGATAGAACCAACCCTGATGCTGTTTCATCCGAACCAAAGCTCGGTGAGATATGAAAGCTATTCATTTCATTATGCATCTGGCAAAGCACTCTAAGCTCGTCTTCATCTATCTCGTATAGGGCGGACAAATTATGCTCGTCAGACTTGGAGGCCTCCAGAATCACTTTAAGGGGCCAACCTGGATCAATCCGGCCCTCTAAGAAGTTTGACCCCAACTCTTTAATTTTCCTGCCGACATTGCCCTGCAAGTTAAACTTAGCTAAGTCGGCCTGGTAAAAGGATACCCCGAACTCTGAAGCCTTCTTGCTCAGCGGTAAGAAATCTTGGTCAGAGGAAACTACACAAATCACGTCAGCTTCATAATTGTAAAGAGCATCCATGGCGCGAATCACAATGCGCGTATCAACCTCCTTCTCGCCAAATCTGTTAATCCCTTTCGGCCCTACGTGGTAACAAAAAAAACCTTGCTGAGATTGAGAGTATTCTGGATTAGCTTTCAACTTTGCAATGAAGTCATCGTAAGCATTGTAATCGCGTTCACTTCCATAAATTTCGATGACTCCTTTGCTCGCATTCTCGGCGAGCCTTTGCAGATTGATATTTCCGGACCGCGCCTCTTTGCGTAGCTTCCACTCAATATCTTTGTGGGGTGCTGGCGCATAGAAAAGATCAAACTGGGGGGAAAACTTCAAATATGTCTTACTTGAATTGATCCATATACCCTCGTTGTCCGTCGTTCGGATGTCCTCTGTGACACCATCAAAGTCTGCGAACTCTCCTCCTGCGTGCTCTATGACACTCCTTTTAATCCTTTCAAAGGCATCATAAATTTGAAAGAAGGCGAAGCGACTTAAAATGAGCCCGTCCCTGATAGGCATCCCAGCCTCAGAAAGCCACTTATGCAAGCGCATATACATTCCGTTGAGATCAACTTGAATGAGCACTCTGCAAGTCTCGACTTTTCCGCCAGCTTGTTTGATGGCTTTCGTTGCCACTTCTTCTCTGGCAAACGAGAACTCTCTCCATTTCTCAGGTGCATAGTCGGAGACTTTAATATCTCTATTCCGTGGATTTCGGTCACCAAAGTTACCAATCATTTATCTTTCCGTCATAGAGTGTCTCTGCTTTCGGCCACCCTACCGTCATGGAGCAGAGCTTCAAGAGCTTGATCGCAGCCCAAGCGACAATTTTGACTGATGTCGTCTTTAGGCACAGAAATTTTTGCAACCGGCAGCATCCGCACATTGGTCTCCCTAACACCACTGGATCGATGTCGGTATTGGTGGATTTGACCTCTCATTTGACAGCCGCTTTCACCAGGTTACCCCAGATATCGCTCGCTTGCAGCGAAAGGCCACTTCCCGCCGGTTTGATCCGAGGCTCAACCGGCTCCAAGCAGTTGCGTCAGACGGATCGGCCTGTCGATGATCAGGCTGCAAGTTTAAGGCCCCCAAAGACTTGGGCGACGCGGATTTACTCCGACCAAAGCTTTCCGTTTTTGTCGACCCGCGCAAACTTTTGCGGACCGCGCACGATTAAGCGAGATCCTACAACACGTTCGGTCCATCGGTCCACAACCGCTGTCGCGTTCTTCGGACTGAACTCCCCGAACTGCGCGAGCACGTCGCCTATGACAGGGACAACGCCTGACCCCAGCCCCTTTGCGCCCCCTCAAAGAGAACATCTGCCGCCTTTTCACAGCTTTTGTCCGCCACAATTCACCTTCCGACTTCCTGCGACTTCCGTCCGAAAATTTGCGACCTGAGTTCAAGAACTTGCGACCCACGTCCGAGGTTCTGCGACTTTCAGCCGGGATTTTGCGACCTTGCCCCGATAGTTCGCGACCAGACCCACGTTTTTCTTCGTGTTCACAGTGGGTTACGACCCCCTGAATCTGGTGAATCTGGTGAATCCAAAGAAATGGATGAAAGCAGCGCCCTTCGTGCGCTGGTTTGGTCGGTAGGGCACAGGATCACGTTCAGGCGCACGCAGCACAGGGCGTCCACGAACTTTTTCCTTCGGTCGTAGAGAAAGCGACCAATATTCCCTGCATGAAAGTTGCAGAGACATACCAAGCACTCAATGGTGATACCCCGCCGGCCCATCTCCTGCGGGCCGGCGGCGCCTTTACGCTCAAGACTGCACTGCTGTTGCTCGCGGAATTCGAAAGCCTTCCCCTTGTTGCCATGTCCTACTCTGGCACGGAACTCGCTACGAAATTCCCCCGCGATGTCATTCCTGTTCAGGCACAAGGCACCTTCAAGTCTGAGCTGACCCGTTATCAGTCCTGGCGCAGACGGCTTCTCGACCTGCAATTGCTTACGGACGGCACGAGGGTCGACGATGATCCCATTACAGGGTTGCAGCGTGTCGCGCGGATCGAGATCGGCGACTGGGCAGTCAATTCCTTCTACACTTTGCGCAAGGTCCTGCCGGAAGCCACGGACCCGGCAGCCATAGATCGGTCAATTGCGCTCCGGATCAATGCCGAGCTGTCAGGGTTCGTCCTGTCCAACTTCCGGCAATCGATCAGCGTTATGGACCGCTTGCAGGAGAGCGCTCTGGCGAAGGGGACAGGCCTCCTCCCGGCGGAGCCGATTGGTCCCCTCCCCTCCGATAGCGATCATCGCAGATATGCCCCCCTACCGGACAAACTCGCGAAGGAATTCGAGAGAGCTCCAGCCAATGTCCGTTGTGCGATCCCGTTCATCTATCGTATCGCGGTGATGCGGGGCCTAATCTCATCGTCGGAAAACATCTCCACAAAAGACCTGGTGTGCGGTTCCAATGAAGTCGTCCTACTCGGCCTTGACCCTGCTGAATTTGGATTTGAACGACCTGCGAAGGCGACGCTCAAAATCTATGTGCAACGGCTCGTGCGCCACGTCGGTCCCGTGGATGCTCCCAGACGGTCATCAGCGGATCCAGTGGAGCACGCCTGGTCTGAACTTCGGCACGAATTGTCTCGCCGGGGACTGAAATCCGTGATGAACAGGACAATTGCGGTGTCCGGGCAAGCCGTCCCCCAAAGCCTCCGCCCGGCAGACATTACGCCTGGGTGGATTGTAGAGACGGAAATGTCCCTGTCCGGCACGAAGCTATCCCAGTTCAGGACCGGCATCTTTGCGATCGACGCCCTCTCCGAACTCCATGACTTCCCTTCAAGCCTGCTGCCGAACAGTAAGAGCGGTCTGGTGAGACAGCGTAGACCGGCAAAAAAGAAAGACAGATAGACAAAGAGCGTCATGGTGAACTCCACATCCTTCGACGCCCACGCGCAGACCCGTTGACCATGTGGAAATGCTCTCCCGATAGCCCGAAAATCACAGCTTTCAACGCTCCCGAAAAATTCATCGCCAGGATGACTTTATTGACGTGCACCAGGGCAACCCAACTTGGAGGAAATTTCATTAACAATTTATGTCTCGACCTACGCGATGTCCGCGTCTGGCTCAATCAATGCTACCCCGGCATCGTGCTCGGCCTTGTCGCGGACGTGAACTGGACTTACCAGTCCGGCGATATTGCGGACGCTGTTCCGTTCTGCGCGCGACAAGATGCTGGCAAGATCATACAGTCAGACACGAAGCGGGCGATGTCTGCGCTCGGCTATAGGATCGCACCATCCGGCATGGATGTATTTCAGATCTGGGCGGCGCCACACGACCATTTGTCAGCCCACCAACTTGTTCGGTGCCTCGGTCGAGTGAAAGCAGCTCTTGCCGGCAACTACCAACCACCGGAGGACTACTCCCGCCTCCGGCCACCTGTGGGCGAACATTCGCAAGGTCCAGTCGACGACAACTTCTGATCCGGAAGAGGGCGCCGGGGCCTTGGCCCCCGCCAGATATTCCGAAGGCACCCGCGTCATGAAGCAGCTTCCCTGTCGGTGTCTTGGAGCCCCCTTCTCACTGAATTTCCGGTTCGGATGAACGGGACCCATCTCCTCGCAAAGGAGATGCCCCATGTCGTTCGACCTCTTTCACGATCCGATCATTCCAGCCAAACCCGCCGGTCTCACAACCGACGAAATGCAGCGTTTCCTCGGAGTCGGCCGCAACAACGTGACCGCCATTGCGCGTCGGTTCCGGATCGAAAAGCTGCACGGCCTTTACCCCGAACCGATCATATGGCGCCAGCTCTTCGGGATTGCGCCAGAAGACGAAGACGCACGTGCCTTGCTCCGGGAACCACTCGTGGACAGCTGCTGGGTCAGCCAGGCGACTGGCGTCCCGCGATCAACGCTCCGGGGATGCTTGCGGAGTGGCCGCTGGCAATACGACGACGGCGTGCAACTCGGTGACGATGATCCCGAAAAACCGCCACGCCTACGGCGGTGGATCCCGGCGCTGATACGAACCGCGGTTCTGGGGTCCCCCGCCCCGGCTTTCGCCAGTGTCGCCCCCATTCCAAAGACATCCTGGCCCGCAAGGGAACCTGATCGAACCCGTCGTCAGGAGTCCGCGAAAGCCACCGCAGCTGAGATCGAATCCAGTGTGTTTTCAACTCTGTTTGCCGCTCCAGGCGGGAAGCCCCAATAGCGCCGAAAATAACATCCCCCGGCAGTTTTTCGGGACGGAAAAAACTACCGGTTTTTATTACCGGCCTCCCGATAACGGCCAATCTTCCCGATAACGCCGACAACAAGAGTAGTATGAATGACCACGAATAAACCCTCTATGCTGGACGTTATCGAGTTCGGAAAGGCAAACGAAAGCGCAACAGTTCGCCAATACGCCATCCACCTCGAACGTCTCTTAGCTCGACGCGGTTACCAGCCGCATCACCTTGAGACCCTCGACGGCGACCTTTGGCTTTATCTCGACATCGCTCCCAAATACGCGAAGCGAAATCTGAAACTAAACGAGCGCATCGCTGGCTGGGGCTTCTCACCGTCGACCTATAAACAATATCAAAGCGATGGCCGCCGGATGATCGAGACCTATCACGGTGATCTTGAGAAACGTATGGCCCGCCGGAGCCGGCAAGACACCTTCGCCGCGTTGCAGGCCCTCCTCCCCGAGTTAGTCGAAGCTAACCTACTCAAGCAAGCGCAGACGAGGAACCTGCCGCGGCTCATCGACCTCGCGCGAGCGAGGAACTGGGACATTTCCAACCTGACCCGGGATCGTCTCATCTCACTGCGCGATGACTGCTGGACATCCGACGACTGGGGCCGGGTCAAGCAAGGCGCCGCGCTGCTCGATTACTTGCGCCAGTTCCCGACATGTCGTCCGCTGTTGCCGCCAGAGGAAATCGGAGATCTCACCGGCATATTTCGCCTCACATCGCCAATCCCGGATTTTCTCGGCAACGAGGCTGCCCAGTGGGTCAAAGCTGCAACGACCGAATTTGTAGAGTCGATGAATACGCAAGAAGGCCGCGCAGCCACGGCCAAAGAGCATTCTGAAGGAAGCCGGGGCATCTACACCGCAGCGTTGCGCACCTACGTCATCGGCGCCGGCGTTTATCGAGATCTCAAAGACGTCAATGGACTGACACCTCTATTCGATCCCGACCTGATCGAGAAGGTCTTCGTTGATCTCGATAAGAAATGCAGCTCCCCCGGAGGTCTCGCCCCCCGAAGTCTCTACGCTTACGCCGAAAAGCTGAAGCTATGCATGCTCGGTCGCAACATGGCAGCGGAAGCCACAAAGATTGAAACACTTATCTCATCGCTGCCGAGACTAATCGAAGGCCGGAACGCCAGTGATATGATGTCGAAGGATACCGAGAACTGGTGCCGGAACCTTCTCGAGAGCGCAGTGAACCGGGAGCGGTTCGAGACCCAGCATCTCCTTTATGTTCAGCACGCCATGGCGGCGTTAGAGCATGCGCGTATCGAAGGCATAGATCTCGAGGCTTTTGCACGGTCACCCGAAACGCAGCCGCTTTCCAGGGAGCAGCGGCGGCTTGCCAGCCGGTTCCTGCGGCGGGCGCGCATGTTTGGAACCTGCGCTGCCTTCGCAGCGGTCGAACTCGACGGGGCGCCATTCCGGAAATCAAACGTGCTCGATGATCTTTTGATGGCTGGCCATCCCCAGACATTTTTTGACCACCGTCGAGACCCGAGTTCGCCGCGGATCGAGATCCACATCCCGAACGAGCTTCTGAAAAACGGCGGCGCTATGACGAAACGGGGTCAATCGATGCCAAAGTTCAAGTTCTACAAAATCGGGCATGGTGCCGACGCCTACCGAATCCTGTCTTTCTTTCTGAACAGCATTCGACCGCTGTTCTGCGGCGCAAGCCATTCCAGCCTCGTCTTTCCAGCCATCGAGCCGAAGTCACAGTCGCTCGTCACCCAGACCTTCGACAGCTGGTTGGCCGAATGTTCTACTGAGATCGGGCTGCCGCTTACCGCGCACAACTACCGACACGGTGTATGCTCTATCGAAGTCTATTACGATCCGAATTGCTACGCGGAACTCGAAACCGTGACAGGAGATACAGAAGCCACGCTTCGCCGCTTCTACGCCTTCGTCGATGCGGAAATGAGGATACGCCAGTTCCAGGCACGGCGGTATGAGCGACGGGCCAGCAGAACCGAAAGTCAGGAGCATCGGCCGGAGTCGGCGGCATGAAGATCCATCAGGTCCTCGCGAAGCCCGTGTGGCAGACGCTTGTGCAGCGGCCAGGCTTCGCCCGTCTCTCGGCAGCGGCCATCGAGGCTACTGACGACTTCTTTACGTATGTTCTGAAGCAAAGTCTTTATGACCCAACTGCCGGGGACATCCGCACTTGGGTCTCGGATGTCCCTGAAACAGAGCGAATCCATCTTCTCAATGCTCTCGAGGAGGTCTTCAGCGTTTGCGACCCCAGCTTTCTCCGAAGGGTCGCCGAGGCCCGGCACTTTCAACCTGCCGTATCCAGGAAACACCAGGAGGAAGTGCGCCAACCGCTCGAAAGTTCTAACGGACTCAGACCAGTCCACGAAGCCACCGGTTGGGACCCGATCGCTCCCCCGTCGCGCAGGCCTCCGGTCCCGCGGCAAATTTCCGTGGAGCCATGGGACCTCCCGGAAGAGTATCAGATAGCGCTTCGTCGCGCCGCCGATCGCCTTCCGGGTAAGGAGGCAGGGATGCGGGTGCCGGCGCGCAGCATGGTGGTTCGTATGCGCGAGAAGCTGTGCCAGTATGTGTGGTCTTCATCGCAGCGCGGTCTGCCTGCCCCGCTCAGCATCGCCGGCCTTGACGGCTACATCGTCGACGTGATCCAGCGGAGCTCCGCAAGGAAATTTGGGCTTCGCTGGGCGACGGTCCGCGCGAGCGTCGCCGCCCTTTATCTCTTCGCGCGCTTCGTCGGGGAACCGGATGACATCATTGCGATCCTGCGCGCGCAATTGCGGGAATTCGAAATGCGGGAGCGTGGCCAACGCGCGCTCAAATTCTTCAAGCTGTTGCGCACGGGAAATTCGACCGACAAGCTCCTTGATCTCGCCGACAATCTGCTTCTTGGCGCCGACGCCGAACTGAGCCCAAAAAGACGTCACCAGATGCGCAACGGCGCCGCGATCCTCGCTGTCTTCGCAAACGCCCCCCTGCGCAATGCGTCCGCTCAGTTGGTCCTCGGCGAGACCATCTTATGGCGAGGCTCCGAGTGGGTGATCCGGATGGCCATCCAGAAGACGCATACCAGTCGGCCCGAATTGTTCGAGTTTCCGCTGCACCCCGAATGCGGCCGGTTCGTCGACGCCATCATCCTTGGTGATGCTTCGCTGGCGATGCTTCCGGCGCTGCGTGACCGGGCACTATCGGAGCGGCGACAACTTTTCGTCCTGTCGGACGGCACTCCTGCCGCAGCGACCTACGTGCCCCGGGTCTTCCAGGCGCTGACTGGGAACAGTTTCACGACCTTGAGGGTCATGCATTATTCTGATGCCGTGCAGCACCACGGAGTCGCTGGCGTAGAACTCGCCAAGCCGGCTGCACAGCACAAGAGCGTTGATATCGTCAAGATGCACTACATCGCTGAGCAGGTGGCCGAAATACACTCCAACAACCTGCGCACCCGGCGGGAAGCACGAACGCGCGATAACCGGGACGATCTGTGGGCCACGTTCGGTTGGAACGTGGATAGTGACCAGCCCGAGAAGGCGAATTCTACGAGTTAATAGGGACCTGGAGAAGGTGTTTCGGCGCAGCGTTTTCCTCATGTTCACTTCCTCCTTGTGAGAAGTGAACAGGCGGAGAAACGGAGAGGCGCCAGCGGAAAAGAGAGGCTTGACCCGGCCAATGTGCCGGACCCACGGCGAACAGGAGGATAGAATGTTCGACCAACTCTCGCACCCCACCGACTACGATACGACAGAGGTGTCACACGCGGCGGCTCGAAAATTTGTTTCGGAGTATGCCGTAGCGCTGATCTCCGCCAGCGCGCTGCTCGCAGGCGCCGGCGGGAAACGCCTGGCCCAGGGCGTCATCGACGACGCTGCCGACCAGGCCCGCCTGCCGCGGCGGCTGCAAAGGAACCTGCGACAACTGCTCGACATTCTCGAGCTGCGCCATGCTCACGACGATACCAGGGTGGAGTTCTGGTGCTTCGCGGAGATCGATCCCGCCTCACCGGCCGTCGAAGAGATTTGCCTGCTTTCCGAAGGCCTCCGAGCGGCTTTGGAGACGGACTTCATACTCGAAAGTGAGTGACGCAGAGCGCGCAAGGCGCCCACTGATGACCACTGGCAAGGAACGGACAACGGGGCTGACTCACCCGCGCTCCTCGCTCTCGACCAGGCATCCGTTCGGGTGTGGTCGACGCCGCAGGTTCCCTTTCGCCTGCGGCGCTTGACGACGGCAGTTGGAAAGCGTTGGCACATCGCCTCGCACTGCTCGTCCGGAGGGCTCAAATGAGCATCACCTTCACGCCGAAAAGCGGCATTCCTACGAACCTTCAAGACGACGGAGGCATTCGAGACTTTCTTGCAAATCATGGAGCCGGAGTGTTCGATGTGCTCGATGCGGTCCGGGATGACTACGCACTCGAAGCGCTTACCTGCCTCACGAACGGCGCGTTTGAGCGAACCACAGCTTATGATTGGGCCGAAAATCTCATAGCAGAGTTGCTCGAAACCTTTGAGAGCATGTCCTGCGCCACGATCTTTATTCGATCGGCGAACTTCAGAGGCGATGATCTCCTCTCCGCATGGAATTACTACGGTGCCAGGATCGCGGACCTGGCTTCCGAGCATCGCCAGGCAATGCTTGCCATGCAGATGTCGCCAGACGACTGATCTCGCATCCTTGCGCCCACAGGCGGCTCCCAAGCCAGCGAAAGTTCCCGGGATCATGCCCGGGAACTCGAAGGCCAGACTTGAGGTCGCCCGTCATACTTCAATCGGCCGAACGTTTGGGCCTTCAGACGACCGAATTTCTCGACCAACCTCATGATCGTCATTTCAGCGTGGCCTGGCAAATCAGCGGGGGCTGGCAAACCCGAAAGTAGGAGGAAAACGCGTTCGCAAGATACATCGGCAGGTTCTGGAATCCCGTCAGACGGCACTCATTGCTTGACTTCCAGATCCCGATGGCATTCAGGCGAAAGGCGAGGAAAGTGCGCCAAACGCTCTCCACAAGAGCCGGAGAAATCCATGTCAGACCTTTGAAACGTCCTTGCGCCCGACCTTAGGGCCAATGAGCCAAGGCGCGACGTGCCAAAGGTAGATACCAAATGCCAGCGTCCAGAGAAAAACTGAAACATCCACACCGTCGAGACCACCGACCGACACACCTTGGCCACCCACACGCGCCAAAGTGGCAGCACAGATCAGGGCGAATGCGCCTGTGAGCCAAGGTCCAGCAACCAGCGGACGGCCGGTATGCCCCATTGTTGCCCGCATCATGACCGCCAGTGTCATCCCGGCAACGGCGCCGATGCCAAGCACGTGAGCGCTGGCGGCCGGCCCCACGAGGCCCGCCGCTCCAGCCCCGATGGAAGCAAAGCCCAGCGGCACCATCAAGGATGCGAGATGGAGCATCAGAAGAAGTGGCGACCGCCAGGTAGCCAGCCCTCGCCAGCGCAGCAGTCGGATCAGGTGTAGAATAGCCGCAGAGCTGCCGGCAAGAACGCTCGCGGCATGAAATGGCATAACAACCCAGCTGACCAGCGCTGTGACGCCGACCAGGATACAGGCACCGTCGTAACGATTGAACGCAACCGGCAACCGCTCCGACCTGCCTTGAGCAAGCCAGTTCCGTGTGAAGCTCGGCACGATACGGCCACCGATCAGCATGATCAGAAAGATCAGCAGAGCGATCCCAAGTCGGCGACCGATGTCGGACACACCTTGGGTAAGCGCCTCGACGTGAAACACTATATTTGCTCCCCAAAGCAAGGACACCGGGACAAGAACCTTCAGGTTCCTCCAGTTACGCCCCGCCATGATCTCCCGTGCGATCATCGAGGCGACAGCGAGCAGGAACATTTGGTCAATGATGACGGCCGCTATCGGACCGACCGGCAAGAGACCCGCGACACCTGCACGCCCGGCCACCCATATTGCCAGGAGGATCGCCAAAGGCCATCCACGTGTCGGCATCCGCCCTGTCCAGTTCGGAACGGCCGTGAATAGAAACCCGGCGACCACAGCGGATCCATACCCAAATATCATTTCGTGGATATGCCAGTCAGTCGGGGCAAAGTGGCCACCGATTGCGACTTCTCCGCGCCAAATCAGCCACCAGATCGGCATGACGGCGACAGCAAAGACGCCTGCGAAAAGAAAAAAAGGACGAAAACCGTAGCTAAAGAGGGCCGGTCCTCGATAAGTATCGCGCGTTTTCATTGGTTTTACCCCTAAGAATGCAATCGGGCGGCGCCAGTGGCACCGCCCGTATCAGTCGATTGACGCGGGACGCTGCGTCATTCGACCTGGGCGATCAGGTCCGCCATGCGCGCCTTGGCCTTGCCTTTCTGCGCCACGGCCTCAGCCGCCTCGAGGTTGACCGCCTCGCCCACCTGGATTAGCGCGACCATCCCCATCGCGTAGTGCGGCGTGCACTTGACGCCGTAGACGCCTTCTGCGTCGACGGTCAGGTCGAATTCCTCGTTGAACTTGGTCTTGAAGCCTTCAACCCCGTCCGGAAGCATCCCGTCGATATCCTCGACGTTGTGGCCTTTGTCGGTCGGAATGAATTTCACGACATCCCCAGGTTGGGCCTTCACAAAGGCAGGTTCGAAAACCATGGCTCCGGCCTCCCCCTTGTTCATCATGTGGATTTCGAACGTCTCCGCCCCGGCAGTGCCAGCGGCAAGAACAAGGGCGGCGGTCATCATCAGTTTCGTCAGCATCGGAACATCCTTTCATTTGTCCGGTTGCGTTTGCTGCCCCGCTTGTGCGTTAAGATGCGCGACAGAACGTTGCTCTGAAACAAACTCCGGACCCAAATATTGCCAAAGCTCGACGAAAGCCTTCTGAGCGATCTGCCGCCCTTTTGCCTTCTGGAGAAGTCCCAGATTCGCGAAATCCTTGATCGCGCGGTGTCACGCCGATACGAGGAGGGTTCCGCGATCTTTCGCGAAGGCCATGATGCCGACCGTTTCTACCTGCTGCTCGACGGATACCTGCGGGTGGTCCGAACGACTCCGGGGGGCGATCAAATCATCGTTCTGCATATCTCGCCCGGTCAGCTCTTCGGGATCGCCCCGGCGCTTCAGCGCGATACCTACCCCGCCACATCGATCGCAGCGGCTGAATCGATAGCGCTTTCCTGGCCCACCAGTCTCTGGCCGGAATTCGTGGCGAACTACCCCGGGTTCGCAACCGAGAGTTACAAGACGCTTGGACAACGGTTGGGGCAGATCCAGGATACGTTGACCGAAATGGCGACGCAGGCCGTGGAAAAACGGGTGGCCTGTGCACTGTTACGACTTGTGAACCAAACCGGACGAAAGACGGAGGAAGGGATCGAAATTGCCTTCCCAGTCACTCGGCACGACATATCAGAGATGACCGGCACTACCTTGCACACGGTCAGCCGATTGCTCTCATCCTGGCAGAAGGACGGCATCGTGCAGTCGACACGCAAACATATTGTGGTCACGGCACCACACCGCCTTGTTGTTTTGAGCGGCATAGAGGGATGACCCTCGCATGAAGAGACAATTGATTGCCGGTAGGAACTGCGCGGGGGTGTCTCTTACAAAGCCCCTACCTTGATCGTTTGTTTAACCCGGGTTTCCCCGCGGTATCTGTTTGGTCTTTGATGCGCGCAGATAACTCCGCCCGAAATGCGTCTTCGTCCAAGTCGTATTCAAGGCACGCATCAGTGATCGCATGAAAAGGCGCGATCGGACAGCCAGGACACAGCATCCGCCGCTCAAAAAACACCGATGCGACCTCCGGCCAGGCCGCAAACAGCTCTGACAAAGGCAAACAGGGGTCGTCGAAGTCAGGCTTGCTCATGGCGGGTCCTTTCATACCCTCATGCTGTGCTCTTCTTTCGTCCCGTTCTTTGCGTTTGCGCAATAACCGGATACACCACCACCCTTAGACAGCCGGTATCCGCAACAATTTGTCGGGACCGCGACATGTCAGAACTACTCACCAAATCGCGGGCCAGGAACGTGTTCTACGGGGGATCCATCTTCTTCGTCGTCGTGTTCGTGGCCCTGACGGCGCAGAGCCACCGTCACATCGTGGACAAGGCCACTGCCGGAATGCCCCTCACCGAAGAGGTTCGACTGGGCAAGCACGTCTGGGAACGCAACTCCTGCATCAACTGCCACACGCTGCACGGCGAGGGCGCCTATTTCGCGCCTGAGGTCGGTAACGTGATGACAAGGTGGGGCGCCCAAGACGACCCCGAACTTGCCTACGAGATGCTGGACGGATGGATGCAGGCGCAGCCTTCGGGCATCGAGGGCCGCCGCCAGATGCCGCATTTTGAGATCACCGAGGAGGAGATGCGCGCACTCGCTGAATTCCTCCGCTGGGCCGATCAGACCGACACCCAGAACTGGCCGCCGAACGACGCGGGCTGAGCCTTTTCCAGGAGAAAAACCATGAAATACCAATCGCAAAAAGTGGCCTACGCCTATTTCCTCGTGGCCATGGCCCTTTTCGGCATCCAGGTGCTGGGCGGGCTTCTTGCTGGCTGGATCTACGTCTCGCCAAACACGCTGTCTGAGGTCCTGCCGTTCAACGTCATCCGCATGATCCATACCAACGCGCTGATCGTCTGGCTTCTGCTCGGCTTCTTCGGCGCGGCCTACTATCTCGTCCCCGAGGAAAGCGAACGCGAAATCTTCTCGGTCAAGCTCGCTTACATCCAGCTGGCGATCCTCGTGGTCGGCACGCTCGGCGCGGTCGGCTCCTACCTCGTGGGTATCCACGGCGGGCGCGAGTTCCTCGAACAGCCGCTCTGGGTCAAGTTCGGCATCCTCGTCGCGGCGGTGATCTTCCTCGTCAACGTCTCGCTGACCTTCCTCGCAGGGCGCAAGACGGCGATCACCAACATCCTGATGATGGGGCTCTGGCTGCTCTGCCTGCTCTGGGTATTCGCCTTCATCAACCCGGACAACCTGTCGCTCGACAAGATGTATTGGTGGATGGTCGTGCATCTCTGGGTCGAGGCGACCTGGGAACTTGTGATGGCCGCAATCCTCGGCTTCCTGATGCTCAAACTCACCGGCGTCGACCGGGAGGTGATCGAGAAATGGCTCTACGTCATCGTCGCCACCGCGCTCTTCTCGGGCATCCTTGGCACCGGGCACCACTTCTACTGGATCGGCACGCCGGGCTACTGGCAGTGGATCGGTTCGATCTTCTCGACCTTCGAGGTGGTCCCCTTCTTCGCCATGATGTCCTTCGCTTTCGTGATGGTCTGGAAGGGCCGTAAGAACCACCCGAACAAGGCCGCGCTTCTGTGGTCGCTCGGGTCCTCCACTGTTGCCTTCTTTGGCGCTGGTGTCTGGGGTTTCCTGCACACGTTGCACGGGGTGAACTTCTACACCCATGGCACGCAGATCACCGCCGCCCACGGGCACCTCGCGTTCTACGGTGCATACGTGGCCCTCAACCTCGCAATGTTCAGCTATGCGATGCCGCTGTTGCGCAACCGCGCGCCCTATAACCAAGTGCTCAACATGGCGAGCTTCTGGCTGATGACCGGCGGGATGGCCTTCATGACCTTCACGCTGACCTTCGCCGGGACGATCCAGACGCATATGCAGCGGATCGTGGGCGACTACTACATGGACGTGCAGGACCAGCTTGGCCTCTTCTACCTGATGCGCTTCGGCTCGGGTGTGGCGGTGGTCCTTGGCGCCATCCTCTTCATCTACTCCATGCTCGTGGTGCGCCGCGAGGTGGTCAAACCCGGCCCCGTGATCAAAGACGCGGCCATTCCGGGAGAGTGATCCGATGAAAGACCTCAACACAGCCGACCTGCCGTTCTACCAGCCCGTCGCCGATGAGTGCGCGGTGTTCGAAACGGCCCATGCCAACGCTCTGCCCCTTCTTCTGAAGGGGCCGACCGGCTGCGGCAAGACGCGCTTTGTCGAACACATGGCGGCGCGTCTGGACCTGCCGCTGCACACCGTCGCGTGCCACGACGACCTCTCGGCCGCCGACCTGATCGGGCGCTACCTGCTGAAGGGCGGCGAAACCGTCTGGGTCGACGGGCCGCTCACCCGCGCGGTGCGCGAAGGCGGCATCTGCTACCTCGACGAGGTGGTGGAGGCCCGCAAGGATGTCACCGTCGTCCTTCACCCTCTGACCGATGACCGCCGCCGGCTCGTCATCGACAAGACGGGCGAGGAACTGGTGGCGCCTGACAGCTTCATGCTCGTCGCCAGCTACAATCCGGGCTACCAGAACATCCTGAAGAAGCTAAAGCCCTCGACCCGGCAGCGCTTCGTCTCCGTCGGGTTCGATTTCCCGACACCGGAGGTCGAGGTGCCAGTGGTCATGCGCGAAAGCGGGCTGGACGAGGGCCGGGCGAAGGCCTTGGTCCGACTGGCGGGCGGTATCCGCAACCTCTCGGGCATGGACCTTGAGGAAGGGGTTTCGACCCGCCTCCTGATCTATGCCGCCACGATGATCGCCAAGGGGATGCCCGTCGACCGGGCGCTTCAGGCGGCCATCATCGAACCGCTCAGCGATGAGCCGGATGTGCAACAGGCCCTGCGCGATATCGCCAGCGCCGTGTTCGGGTGATGCCATGATCCATGTTCTCGACCTCATGGAGCCGGAGGAAACCGTCGGCAACCTGTGGCACGACATGGCGACGCGCAAGGCGACAACAGACTCGGACCGCGCCGTCAGCTTCGATGCCATGCGCCCCAGCCTGGCCGCACTCTTCCGGGCCCTCGGTGGCCCGGCGGGGGTAGAGATCGTGGCCTCCCCACTCGCCTCCTCTGACCATCGTCCCGGTCTCTTCCGCCGGATCGGCACCGCGCGCGAAATGGTGCATGTGGCAGATTTCGACGGTGACCGCCTGCGTCTACCCCCAGTGATGGACTGCTTTTCCACCCCGGGCTTAAACCGCACGGCCTATCTCTGGCTCGCTGCCATCGCCGCCTTTGCCGAGGTGCCCGCGTCGCTGGACGACCCTTACCGCAACGATCTCGCCCAGATCGCGGCGAATGAGACCGCAATGGACCGCGCCTTCCGCGCCTGCCCCGGTATTCAGGGAGATTACCGGGTTCTCTGCGTTGAGACCTGCGCCTTACGCAAACGCTCGGCCCTGCCCCGGCACGAGGCCTCGGTCGAGCTGATGATCCTCGACCAGATCGGCTGCCAGCGCGGCGGTATCGAAGAAATCGGCACCCCCGCCCCGCGCGGCTACCGCAGTTATGCCCCGGTGCCGATCTGGCTGCGGTTCCTGCCGCGCACCACCGGCAAGGGCGCGGCGGATACAGCGGAGGAACCCGATCAGACCCCCGCCTTCGCCCTGCCCAGCCGGAAAGAGGCGAAACGCGAAGACCGAGATCAGGCCAACCGCAACGACGGGTTCATCATCCATCGGTTCGAGACGATCATGTCATGGGCCGAAAGCCTGAACATCAACCGCATGGTCGATGACGACGATCAGGACAATGCCGCCAAGGCGGCAGAGGATCAGGACCACCTGACATTCTCGGAGAATATGAAGCGCGCCGCGACCCTGCTGCGCCTGTCGCTGGACCTCTCGCCGCAGGACACCGATCACGAGATGCTGGCGGACAAATTCACCTACCCCGAGTGGAACCGCCGCACCGGCGACTACATGCCCGGCCATACACGCGTGCTGGAGGCGCCTGCGAAACCCCGCGCAGAATACGCCCCAAACCCGCGCCTCGTCGCCCGGGTCAAACGCCAGTTCGCGCCTCTGCACCCGCGCCGCGTCGTCCTGCCCCGCCAGATCGACGGAGAGGATCTCGACCTCGACGCGCTTGTCACCTCCCGCACGGATATCGCCTGCGGGCAGGAAGGGTCCGACCGGGTCTGGCAGGCTGGACGTCCCACGGCCCGCGACCTGAGCGTCGCCATTCTGATTGACTGCTCGCGCTCGACCGAGGCCGCGATCGGCGATACCTCGGTTATCGAGGTCGCACGGGAGGCACTTTCTTCGCTCGCCGAAGGCATCGACACCGCCGGCGATCGGCTTGGCATCTGGGGCTTTTCGTCCCTACGCCGCGACCGTGTCTTCCTGCATCGCGCCAAGACCTTCGAGGAACCAATGTCCGGCGAGGTCACCGCCAGGATCGGCGGCCTTGCGCCCGGCCACTACACCCGACTCGGTGCCGCGATCCGCCATGTCTCGGCCCAGCTGGCAGAAGAAGGCGCGACCCGCCGCCTGCTGCTGGTGCTGACCGACGGCAAACCCAACGACCTCGATCACTACGAGGGCCAGCACGGGATCGAGGACAGCCGCATGGCCGTCCGCGAGGCCCGCGCCCTCGGCCAGGCCGTGCATGGCGTCATCGTCGATCAGGACGGGCAGGACTGGTTCGCACGTATCTTCGGTCGCGCCGGATTTACCCTGCTGCCGCATCCCGAACGCCTGCCTCGGGCCCTGCCCGAGATATATCAAACCCTGACCATGGAGAGCTGAGATGAAACGCATCCTCACCATTGCCCTGCTTCTGCCCACCACCGCGCTGGCGGAGGCCTATGACCGCCCCATCCCCCAGCCCCAGACCGAAACGGCGGAGTTCTGGTTTTTCGTCGGCTCCGTCGCGCTGGTCCTGTCACTTGTCGCCGTGCAGATGCTGGTGAGCCGCCGATGAGACCCTCCCTGAAGCTCTTCGCGGCGCTCTATCCGTTTGGCGCAGGGGCCATGGGGGTGAACCTCTTCTTCGCCTCGCTGATAGGGTCATGGATGGGCTGGCCCGTGCTGACGCCCTGGCAGTCCGCCGCTGGGGGGCTGGTCATCGGTCTTCCCGCGACTTACGCCTTTGCCTGTCACATCATGCGACTGATGGAGAAGGCCGAAAGCTGATGACCGGATGGACGGAATACACGCTCGCACTGGCGATCTTCGTCGCCAGCCACTTCCTGCCGCGCATCGGCGGCTTGCGCGACGGGCTGATCGGCGCGGTCGGGCGGCGCGTGTATTTCTCCGCCTACGGGCTATTGTCCATCGGTCTGCTCGTCTGGGTCATCGTGGCGGCGGGCCGGGCGCCCTATGTCGAACTATGGCCACAGGCACCTTGGACGAGATGCGTGCCCAACATCGCGATGCCCATCGCCACCGTGCTGGTCGCTTGCGGCTTCGGTGTGCGAAACCCTTTCACGCTTGGGGGCAAGCGCGACGCCATCGTCGATCCCGACGACCCGGGTTTCGCGGCAGTCTCCCGACACCCGTTGTTTCTTGCGCTGGCGCTTTGGGCCAGCGCCCATCTGGTGCCAAACGGAGACCTCGCCCATGTGATTCTATTCGGCAGCTTCACTATCATGGCGCTGGCCGCGATCCCCGCCTTCGACGCAAAGGCACCGCGCGCGCTCGGGCCGCAGACCGCCGCGTTTTTCGAACGGACGGCGATTCTCTCTCTCACCCCGCTGGCGCGCGCCGAATGGCTCCGAGCCAATGCCCGGCCGATGGCGATGCGCGCCGCGCTCGGGCTCTTCCTCTGGGTCGCCGCGCTGCACCTGCACGCCCTCGTGATCGGTGTCTCGCCCTTTCCGGCCTGAGCTTGATCCTGCGCAAAGTTCACAACCCGGAAAAGGCACATACCGGGCGTATGAAACAGATCGACCGCCTCAGATCCCTCGGCCTCTTCGACGCCCGGGTGCCCCGCTACACCTCGTATCCAACCGCCCCAGTCTTCTCGCCGGAGGTAGGGGCCGCTCACCAGGTCAAAACGCTCGCCGCGCTGAACCCGGACGAACCCGTCTCGGTCTACCTCCACATACCCTTCTGCGAGCGGCTCTGCTGGTTCTGCGCCTGCCGCACGCAGGGCACCAAGACACTATCCCCGGTCGAAAGCTACATAGGCACGCTGGAACAGGAACTTGCGCTTCTGAAGGAAATCCTTCCTGAAGGGTTGAGAATGGGACGGATGCACTGGGGAGGCGGCACGCCGACGATCCTGCCACCGCATCTCATCCACCGCCTTGCGCGCGCGGTCCGTGCGATCATTCCCCCGACAGCGGATCACGAATTCTCGGTCGAAATCGACCCAACCATGGTCGACCCAGACAAGATCGCGGCGCTCGCCGAAGAGGGCATGAACCGTGCAAGCATCGGCATCCAGGACTTCGACCCCAAGGTGCAGGAGGCCATCGGTCGCATACAGCCCTTCGATATCACGAAGGCCTGCGTCGAAAACTTGCGCGCGGCGGGCATTCAATCGCTAAACGCGGACCTCGTCTATGGCCTCCCCCACCAGAACATGGCCCGGCTGGACCACACTGTCTCAAAGGTGCTCGAGCTGGCGCCGGATCGACTGGCTATCTTTGGCTATGCCCATGTCCCATGGGTGTCCAAACGCCAGCAACTGATCGACAGCGACGCCCTGCCGAAGGAGGTCGAGCGATACGAACTTGCGACCCTCGCCGCAAAGCGGTTCATGGGCGCGGGCTTCGAAGCGATCGGAATTGACCACTTCGCCCGGTCGAGTGACTCGCTCGCCGAAGCAGCACGTTCCGGCCACCTGCGGCGCAACTTTCAGGGTTATACCGACGACATCTACCCGACGCTGATCGGCCTCGGAGCCTCCTCTATCTCGCGCCTTCCCGCGTGCTACATCCAGAACGCGCCGGCCACCGCCGCTTACATCCAGCGCATTGAGAGCGGGACGTTGGCAGGGTCGCGCGGTCACGAAATGACAGAGGACGACCTACTCAGGGCTCGCGTCATCGAGATGCTGATGTGCGATTTCTGCCTCAACCGACCTGCACTTCGTCAGATGTTCGGCGACACGTCAAACCTGGTCGATCCAATTATTGCGCAGGTGGCAACCCGGTATCGCGACTACGTGCAGCTTTCGGAAAACTATCTCGACATTTCCCATGCGGGCAGGCCACTCACGCGCATCATCGCAAGCTGGTTCGACGCTTATGTCCCGGACGGCGTCAAATATAGTCAGGCCTCATGAACGGATGCTCCACGAGTGCCGGAAGCGCTGGATTTCTCGACGGGTCTCCAACAACTTGGAGATTGCACAAACCAATGGCGAACGGGGCCAACTGCCTTTATTCACCGCATTTGGCAGGGCTGTCGGCAGCTCGCTGCCGATGGCAGCAGCGAACCGCCCCACGCGTATAAAGCGCCGACGATATCCACGCCGCGCCTCTTAGAGGGTTCTAACTCTTCCTCATCATACTTGTAGCTTCGGCAGTTGGAGGCATAATTCGCCGAAACGAGCCAGAAGTGACTGAATTGACCACCACCATGCCTGCCCGGACCTACGTCGTCGTGCTTGCCGCCCTCGGCGCGACACATCTTTTGAACGACCTGATGCAGTCGCTCATACCCGCAGCCTATCCCATCCTGAAGGAGGCATACGGGCTCGACTTCGTGCAGATCGGACTCATCACATTAACATTCCAGATCGCCGGATCGCTGCTGCAACCAGTGATGGGTATGGTGACGGACCGCTATCCAGCGCCGTATTCACCCGTGGTTGGCATGGCCTTCACCTTGACTGGATTGGGGTGCCTGGCCTTCGCCGCAAGTTATGGTGGGATCCTCGTCGCGGTGGCGCTGATTGGCATCGGCTCCTCGATTTTTCATCCTGAGGCAACGCGCATGGCACGCTACGCGGCAGGCGACCGACAGGGACTTGCACAGGGGATATTCCAAGTGGGCGGACAGGCGGGTGGCGCTCTCGGTCCTGTCCTTGCTGCGCTGATCATCGTGCCTTGGGGCCAGCCGAGCCTGGCCTGGTTCGCAGTGCTCGCGCTTCTCGCGATGGCGTTGCTGACCTGGATCGGGAGCCAACAGCATCGGATCCGCTCAGAGTTTACGGAACGCTCCGCCCGCCGCCGAGCCGACACCCCGTCCCCCGAGCATAGCGCAGCAACGATCGCTTTGGGATTGAGCGTGCTCACCTTCCTCATGTTCACCAAGAACACCTATGGCGAGAGCTTCCGATCCTTCTACACCTTCTACCTGATCGAGAAGTTCGGCCTTTCGATCCCCGCGTCGCAGATGATGCTGTTCCTATTCCTAATCGCGGCAGCGGTTGGCGTGCTGATCGGCGGGATCGTCGGTGATGCGATCGGGCGGCGGGAGATTATCTGGATCTCTGTGCTGGGGCCCCTTCCGTTGACCCTGATCCTGCCCTACGCCGACCTGTTCTGGACCGGCGTGCTGACGGTGGCGATCAACCTGATTATGGCCAGCGCCTTCGCCTCAATCCTGATATATGCCATGGACCTGCTGCCGAACCGCATCGGTCTGATCGGCGGTTTGTTCTACGGTCTAAACTTCGGTCTCGGTGGGATCGCGGCGGCACTCCTTGGCGTAATGGCGGACAGCTACGGAGTCGAGGCGGTCTATCGACTCTGCGCCTTTCTGCCTTTGGCGGGGCTTGCTGTCTGGTTCTTGCCACCGATCGAGGAACGGCGAGTCATGTAGACCAGTTCGATATGCACTGCCGGTGAAAGCGATACTGTTCGAACACCAAAAAATCCACGACGACAGGGTGAACTCGAAGCGCCGAATGGGGACTCTTGGGGAACAGACAACTACCAAAGCCATGCCCGAACCCCGGTGTGATCGAACAGCAACCGCGCTTTTCTACATCTTCCTTACGACGCTTCTCGCAAGCGCAGCAATCAAATCCGTTCGCGTAACGATGCCCGTGATCGCGCCGCGTTCTATAACCGGCACTGCATCGACATCACCATCAGCCATCATTGGGAGCAGAGCACTGATCGGAGTATTGGTCGTGGCACGAGGTCCGGCGACGCTCATAATGTCCTTAGCCTGGACAGGTCGGTCTCTCCGGCTATCCAGCAACCGCCTAAATGCCGACACGAACCCTCGATTCAGACGCAGCGCGTCCTCCCGTGCTTTCCCTATCAAGTGGATCTGAAAGATTACGCCCAAAAACTTACCGCTCTGGTCAATCACCGGGAGTGAGGTGAACTTGTGACGTCGAAAAAGATTCGCAACTTCCACAAGTTCCGTATCCGGGGCGACCGTAACAAGGTCCGTGGACATAATCTGGGCTGCGGTAAGTGGTCCGGTTTCGTGAGTAGCCGCCTGGATCTCGGCCGCACCGATCAAACGGGCCAGATCCTCGACCCCCAGGTTAAATGACTGTCTGTATCGTTCGAGAATAGAACTCAGTTCACTCTCTGTAAGGCCGAGGCGTTCGATCGGAGAGGTGCCTTCGGTGCCTTGCGGACCCGGTTCGTCAAACTGGCGGAAGGGATAACGTCGGCCGGTCAGACGTGCAAAGCACATCGCGACAGCGACCAGAGCCGCTGTTCCCAAACCGATCGGCATAATCGCGAACCAAAACCCAAGGCTCTCGGTAGCGTCCGGCGAGAGAGCAGCGGTCATCGCCACGGCACCGGCCGGTGGATGCAAGGCGCGGCACATCATGGTGACACTGATTGCCAAACCGACACTCGCAACCACCCGTATCAGGGGATCCGAGACAAGCAGGCACACTCCAACAGCAACCAGTGCTGCGACGGTATTGCCGACGACGGCTGACCAGGGTTGAGCAAGAGGCGAGTTCGGAACAGCAAAGAGAAGGACCGAGGTCGCTCCGAACGGGGCGACGAGGTAACGGCCCCACTCCAAATCGATAGACGGCGACAGTAGCAACAGCCCTGTCAGCCCCAGACCGACGACCGCACCGAGACCGGCACGCATAGCTTCACTGATTTGAACGTGTCCTACCGCAGGTCCGAAAGATCTGAAAATTTGCAAACAACCCCCATTTATATTGTGCGCAAATTTTCAGCACACCGCCCAGAGTTCAAGCACATATTCGAGCAATGCCGGTTTATCGTTCTCGCACCAGCCGGAACCCCAGATGATCCGGTGGAAACCCAACGGCACACCCACCGACGCTGGCATCCCGGACAAAGTCGATGATTGCTGCCTGATGACGACCGCCAGCAATGCGCACCCCGCAATAGGGATCGCGGCCAATGATCTCACCATCCTCTCCGACCTCGCCGTTCTCCATGCATCCATCCGTCCATTCCCAGACGTTGCCGCCCATGTCCGCCAGACCGAGGCTGTTTTCGCCAAACCCGCCGCGCGGCCTCAGGGCCGGACTGGAACTGCCACGTAATAACACGCCGCGCTGGTATTGCGACAGCATGCGTTCTCCAGGGTCGAGGTCGCCCTCATCCGGGGCTGCATCTCCCTGACGCTCGGCGGCAGCCCGATGCCACTCCAGCACAGTCGGGAGACGCCATGTCTGGCCGGTCTGTTCGGATAGCCACGCGGCGTAAGCTGTCGCGTCGATCCAGTTGACGTTTGTCTGGGCCAGCCCGCCAGTGCCAGTATCCACGTCTGAACAGGCGCCTTCCGCTACACAGGCCATGTAGTCCCGGCGTGAGACCTGGTATTTCATCATATCGAACGCGCCGACCGAAAGACTCTGCACGCCGGGCGTCGCCGCCTTGCCGTCGCGGCTGAAGTTGCCAAGCGGTCGATACGCCACCTCGCCAGCAGGCACCCGCACGATATCCGCTTGCAGGGATGCCGCGTGCAAAGCCTGGTCGGCAACTCGATCGCGCGCCTGATCGCCAAGCCATGCCCCAGCCCCGAGGCCGCAGACCAGTGTCAGACCGGCCAGCCCGATCATCACTCTCATCCTGTCCATATCGGGACCTCATCACATAGGGGGCGCCCGGAATGTCCGGCCGCCCCAGTCAACTTCCGCCTTGGAACAGCCGCGCCTTATGGTAGCGCGGTCTTTCCTTCGTAGGCGGCGTTATACTCGACAGGCGCCTGAACCTGCTCCATCAGGTCGTTGTTCCAGTTGCCCTCGACCACCACGTGGGCCGTCGCGCCGAGATTCACAGCCTCGATCAGGTTGTGGTTCACGTAGGCATAGACGCCCGGCTGAAGGAACTCGTAGAGAGCAGCGCCGGCGGACCCGCCCGCAATGAACCACGTTTCGAGGTCGCGCTCCGGCGTGTTGTTGAACTTCCCGCGTTCCCAGACGAGGTCCCCGTGGCCACCGATAAGGTGCGGCCGGGTGTCCCGGTTGGCTTGGCTGTGCACGAACAGGACCTTTTCACCCTGCGCCGCATGCAGCGCATTGTCGCCAGTCAGAGAGCCGACCTTGCCGTTGAAGACGACGTGGCTCGGGATCAGACCGTTCATCACCTCGAGCGTATCGGGATAGCTTTCGCCAACATCCTCGAACCGCTTGTAGTCGCCGTTTTCGTCCTTCGGGATGTAGAAGTCGTTCTCCCCGATATAGAACACCCGGTCATAGCGGACTGGGTCACCCTTGTGGTCGGTCAGGCCGCTACGCGGCAGGACCATGATGCAGCCAGACATGCCGCTGACGACGTGCCAGGGGATCATGGGGCCACCCGGGGCGCAGTGGTAGACGAATGTCCCCGGACGCGTTGCCTTGAACCGCAGCGTTGTCTTTTCGCCGGGGTTCACCAGCGTTAGGGAGCCGCCACCAAGCGCACCGGTCGCCGAGTGGAAGTCGATGTTGTGCTGCATCATGTTCTCGGGCGAATTAAACAGCGTCAGCTCAACATAGTCGCCCTCGTGAACGACCATCATGGGACCGGGGATCGACCCGTTGAAGGTCATCGCCTGAAGGTAGGCACCGTTGTCGACCTCGACTTCCTTCTCGACGATCTGCATCTCGAATTCGACGATGCGCGGTTCGGCGGGGGCCTCCTGCTCATGTTCGTGCACCATCGGAGGACGCACGAGCTTGCGCTTGATGCGCTTCAGGCTGGACAGGTCCGCGGGGGGCGCCATCGAAGTGTCCATAATCTCTTCGGCCTTGGCGGCCTTCGCGAGGACGGGCAGCGCGGCGATGCCGGCAGCGCCCATCAGTGCGGCTCTTCTCGTCAGCATTTCCAAGCTCCTTTCAGGTTTGAATGCCGTTTGAGAAGACACTAACGGTCCTGGTGTTCCCGAACGTTGCGCAAACACAAACTTCAGGATCGAATGCCGCTCGGGCCGACGATTTCCGCCCCGAGCGGCCGAAGCAGGTCGCGTTCCGATGACGACATGAGAACAGCGGCGGTCGATGCGGCATCCGCAATCGCCGCACTGTCATGACATATCGAGACCGGCCCGGAAGTGGGCTGCGCTTCACGCCTGGGGTCAAAGATGTGCCCGATACCCGCGACGGGATCGACCAAAGTGCCCGAAACATCCGAAGTGGCAATTGCTTTGTCTTTCAGAGTGACGGCCCGGCCGCCGGGGATCGATACGGTCCATCCCTGCCCCTGCCCGTCCCCGAAAGCCCGGATTTCTCCTGCGTTCACCAGAATGTCCCGGAGACCTGCACTCTTCAGAAGAGAGGCAAGACGATCTGTGGCATAGCCCTGTGCGATCCCGTTCAGGGTCAGAGCCATACCACCCCTTTGAAACCTGATAGCCTGCGTGGATAGCGATACATGTTCGAATCCGACGCGGCGACGCACGTGCTGCACTTCGTCCGCCCCCACACGGCGCCCTTCGGCAAACGCACGAGCATGAAGGTCGAACAACGGTTGGACTGTCGGATCGAAGGCGCCCTCCGTCGCGGTGAAGACCGCTCGGGCCTCCGACAAGAGATGTAGCATAGCAGGATCTGGGTCATGCAGTATCTGATCCCGGTTCAGCTGAACCAGGGCGCTGTCCGCCCGGTAGAGCGAGAAGAGGCTCTCGATACGCGAAAGCTCCAATTCAAGGCCGTCAAAAAGCGGAGCCGCCTCGGCCGGCGAAATGCCGCAAAGGGCGATCTCGGCGCTCGCGCCAAGGGCTTGCCCCCGCCAGTAGGCGACCTCTCTGCCCGCAGCGGATGCACGGCCAGCCGCAAGGGTCGCGGCCGACATGGCAATGAAACGACGTCTCGAGAACCGGGTCATTGCATGACCTCCCCGTGGGCGGCATGCCCGCTCATCCCGATTTCCGCGGGACGCACGTAAATTTCCGGCACTTCGCCCCAATGAACGATGCGTCCACCCCGATCCGCTATGAAGGCTGTCGCGTCCTCTTGGCGACTGAACGGTAGCGCTTCAGGCACCCCCATTCCGCCAAGCTGATCGCTCTCGATGACGAGAAAGGCGGTTTCGGCAGCCTGCCAGTTGGCGATGCCCGGCACGCTCCAGCTTTCCGCGTGGCTCATGTCGGAGACGAAGACCGCAGCGATCTCCATCTCCCGCTCCGGGTCATGCATGTAAGCGACGGCATCGGACACTTGGCTGAACCAGAGCGGCTCAGCCCGGCCTTTCAGATGGACCTGCGCCTTGGGACCAGGATGATCTGCGACAAACATCTGGCAGTAATGGCCGAGCGCATCGTCCGTCATCTCGACGGGGACAACGACGCTCGCCACATCTTCCTTGCAGGCGGTCAGGGCCAAAGACACGGCAAGGGCGAACACGACTTTCTTCATGGGACAATCCTCTTGGTGCGGGCGGAGCCAATGGCGATCGTTGCCATCAGCCAAAGCCCGAGGGCGGCCAGCGCGGCCACCGGCGGGAACGGAAGGGTTTGGGAAAGACCGTCGATCCCCGCGACGGGCGCGGCGTCGATCATGGCAAGGTTATAGAGGCGGAACGCATCGGCGGGGTTCGCGATGACAAGCCATGGGAAGACGTGGGTGGAGAAGATACCCTCACCCGCCGCCATAATGGCGCCCAGAAGCGCGACGTCATAAAGAACGACCAGCAGCAGCCAAACACCCACAGCGGCCGCAGCAGCCCGCGCAGTTCGACCAGTCAGCGCCGACAGCATCAGCCCCGTCCCGACGAAGATTGCTCCCAGCCCGCCCGCCGATAGCATCAACCGGAGCCACGCATACACACCTTCCTGGCTTACCTCTGCCAGGAAGCCGATGATACATCCGACCGTCCCGAAGGCGATCAGGATTGCGACGCAGACGGCAACTGTCTGGGCAAGAAACTTCCCGACGAAAACCTCCCACCGACGGACCGGCGTGGCAAAGGTCAGTGCAAGAGAACCCCGCTCGACCTCTCCGGAAATCGAGTCATAGGACATGAGTAAGGCGATCAGCGGGATCAGGTAGACCGAAAGGGTCGCAAGGCTGACCGCCGTCAAGGTCAGCACATCGACCTTCAGGCCACTTCCCTGCCCGGCACCAAAGAGCGCCAGCGCCAAAGCGAACAAGCCAAGCACTGCGGTTGCCAGAATGACCCAGAGGTTGCGGCGCGCCTGCCGCAACTCCTGTCCGAAAACGGTGCCGATGCGCGTGCTCATATCTGGTCCTCCGTCGGGCCCATTCGGGAAAAATGCCGGTAGATGTCGGTGAGACCGGGCGGACAAATCTCGATGTCCCGCAGCCTGTCCTGGTGCCGCCCGAGGCGCGCCAGAAGGTCCACCTTCGTGCCCTGCCCGCAATCGAGGTCCAATCGGCATCCATTGATCCGCCGCCCGCCGAATTCGCCATGAAGATCGTCTGCCGCCCCCGGCTTGGCTGATATACGGATTGTGATCGGCAGCCCCGCCTCCTGGGCCAGGTCGGCCAGGGTGCCCTCTGCCTTCAGCTGCCCGCGGGCGAGGATCGCGATGCGGTCCGTCTTGTCCTGCACTTCCTCCAGCCCGTGCGACGAGAGCAGCACGGCAGAACCCCGGGCCGCCGCATCCGCAATCACCTCGTAGAACTCGTGCCGTGACACCGGGTCGAGACCGCTGGTCGGTTCGTCGAGCAGAAGAAGCCGCGGGGCACCGATCAGGGCCTGCGCCAGCCCGAGACGTTGGCGCATCCCCTTGGAATAGGCCCCGACCGGCCGATCGGCGGCGTCCAGAAGGCCAACGCGCGCCAGTAGGTCCGAAACCTCGGTTTTCGGCGTTCCCCGCAGGCCTGAGAAATAGCTCAGGACCTCGCGGCCCGACAGGTTCCTCTGGAACGAGACGACCTCGGGAAGGTAGTTCAGGGCCTCCCTGGCCGGGTTGGAGCCCGGCGCGTGTCCAGCAACGGCAACGGTGCCGGAGCTTGGACGCAGGAACCCGAGAACCGTCTTGAACAGCGTCGACTTGCCTGCCCCGTTATGGCCGAGCAGGGCCAACCGTTCGCCGGGTTGAACCGAAAGCGACACATCGTCGAGCACCTTTTGCCCACCGAAAGACAGACAGAGAGCATTGATATCGAGGATTGCAGTCATGATGGTGCTCCTTGCGGCAGTCCGGTTCCGATCGGCGACGTCAGCGGATGGGTATCGGTCACGCCCCCGGGCAAGAGCCCGGGGAACCGTGATTGCGACCAGCGGATGAGTTGCATCGCCGGCGCCCCCATCAGCAGCCTTGCCGCCGGCTGCGACCAGACAAGCCGGTCGATGCTGTCATTGGGCCGATATGGACTGTCGGCGATGCCGTCGCCGTTCACATCAAAGGCGACGTGATCGGACCAGTAGTTGCCCATGCCGTCGGCCGACCATTCCATCCACGTGGTGCCGACGTATTTCACCTGGGTCCTGTTGCCGATGAAGGCATTTCGGGCCATCACATTGCCCTGGCTACCTGCGGTGAAGTGGACACCGATCCCACATCCTTCGAAGCGGTTGCCCTCGAACCGGTTATGGTTGGAATTGTAGATAAACAGGCATTTTTCGCCGCCATTGCGCACTTCGTTCCGACGCATTTCGGCGCGGTTGGCGAAGTTCATGAAAAAGCCGTGGTTGGCGTCGCCGTCCGACAGGTTCCGTTCAACGAGCAGCCGCGTTGAATACATGAAGGCAAAGCCCATGTCGTTGCCGCGGCTGATATTGTCCGTGACCTCGATCCGGTTGGCATACATGGAATGGAACGCGAACCGCAGGTCGCTGAAGCTGTTGCGCCTGTAGACCGCGTCATTGGACGTCGTGATGAACACGCCGTCCCGGCCTTTCGAGATCCGGTTGTCCTCCACCGTTAGACCCGGTGCGTTCCAGACGTAAATGCCCGGCCCGCGTTCAGCCACGCGCAGATCGTTGCGGCCGTCGATCCGGCTGTTCCTGATGGTGACATCACGGGCACCGTGAACGTCGATCCCGATCAGGTTCCCATTCAACGTCACCCCGTCGATGATGGTGCCCTTCGCCGCTTTCGTCAGGCGAATGCCGCTGTCGAGATCGCTGAGTCGGGCACCCGCGCCCGTGATTGTGAGCGCGGTGATCGTCACGCCGCCGGTCTCGACCGTGACGACGGAGCCCTCGCCCGGACCTTCGATCCGGGCAAGAGGTCCCGTGAGCGTAACAGGTGTCTTGATAATCACCGGCCCGGCATAGGCGCCTTCCCCAAGCACCAATGTATCGCCGGGCCGGGCGGTCGCGAGGGCCCGCACCAGCGCCCCCGGTCCCGGCCGCACCTCGACCGTCTCCGCAAGGGACGCAAGCGGAGCGAGGCAAAGGGCCAGCACGAAAACCAGAGAGCGCATGATCCGGTCCTCTCCCCTTACGCGACCGGTTTCACGAGCATGCGTCCGCGCATCTCCATGTGGAGTGCGTGACAGAACCACTGGCAGTAATACCAGTGCACGCCCGGACGATCGGCGGTGAAGGTGACCGACGCCGTCGCCTGCGGACCGACCTCGAAGGCGATGCCGTGATTGCCCAAGGTGAAGCCATGGGTCAGGTCATCGACCTCGTCCATGTTGGTGATGTAGACAGTCACCTCGTCGCCCTGTGTCACCTCGAACTGATCGAGGCTGAACGCCGGCGCGACCGAGTGCATGTAGACCCGCACCTTGTTGCCGTCACGGATGACATCGGCACCGTATTCCAGTTCCACGCCGTCCTTCTCAGCCTGAAGCCGCGCCTCTTCCCACAGGCTGTCACCACGGTCATAGATCGACGCGGGGTTCACCTTGTCGGCACGCACAAGAATACAGTCATGCGGCTCGGCAAACGTTGGGCCATCGTGGACAAGCGCCATCTTCTCGCCGGAGATGTCGATGACCTGGTCGTTCTCGGGTTTTAGCGGGCCCACGTTCAGGAACCGGTCCTTGGAGAACTTGTTCAGCGAGATCAGGAACTGCCCGTCCGCCTCAAGCGTCTCGCCCATCGTGGTGTGGTTGTGACCGGGTTGGTAGTGCACGTCGATCTTCTCGATGATCGGGTCCACGTCCTCGCCGTTGAAGGCCTTAATGGCGTCCTCGATGTTCCACTTCACCATCTGGCTGTCGAGGAAGAGGGTCGTGAACGCGTTGCCCTTGCCGTCATATGCGGTATGAAGCGGGCCGAGGCCCAGCTGCGGCTCTGCCACCACGGCCGAGCGCGGTTCTGCGCCGCCGAAGACCTCGGGCAGCTTGGTTACGTCGATCACAGTCACCGTGGGCGACAGCTTGCCGTTGATGCACAGGTGGCGCTTGTCGGGGGCCATGTTGCAGCCATGCGGGCTATTCGACACAGGGATATACTGGGTGTATTTCCCGGCTTCACGACCGTCGAACACCTTCACGCCGTTGTATTCGGTATAATCCCCGGCCGCGATGCCGGCCTCGATCGCCTTGATGTCGAAGATGACAACCCAGTCTTGCTCGTTCGCGGTCATGTCCGCCAGCGTGACCCCGTTCTCGGAGTTGTAGCAGGTCGAGAACGCGTATTTGCCTTCGTAATCCGCATCGCAGTTATCGAGGTTTCCGTTGACGATCACCTGCCAGGCGATCTCCATCGTGTCACCGTCGATGGCAGTGAAGATCGAGACGTATTTCTCGGGTTCGTCCAGCACGATGCCGTCGTTCGGCAGCGGGATACGGTGTTCACCATTGGCGAAGACGTAGCCGGTGCGCGGGTATTTTTGCGGCCGCAGACCGTGAATGTCCGACGTGTTCGGGATCTCGATGATCTTGTCGGTCTTCATGATGTCGCAGCGGATACGCGCGACGCGCGTGTTCGCTTTGTCGTTGGCGAACAGGTAGCGCCCGTCATAGGTGCCCTCGGTAAACGACATATGCGGGTGGTGCAGGTCGCCGTTGTCGTAGGTGACGCGACCGCGCTTTGCGAGGAACTCCTTCGTTTCCGGCAGCAGCCCCTCGGTCAGGATCTTCAGGCTTTCGTTGGTCGACCCCCAGCCGGTGGCCGAGCAACGGTTGAACACCGGGATGCGCATGAGCTCACGCATGGACGGCACGCCGATGATACGCACCTCGCCAGACTGGCCCGAAGACCAGAAGCCATAGTAACTGTCCAACTCGCCTGGAGCGACCTCAATTGAGGCCGTGGCAGCCGCCGCCTTGCGGGACGAGGCAAGCAGGCCCAGTCCGCTGGTGCCGGCGACGGTCGCGAGCGCCGCGACACCAGCAGTTCCCTTGAAGAGCCCCCTGCGGGACACACCCTTGGTTTCTTCGCTCATTGTCTTTCTCCTTCATTTGGCATTGGAAAGTTGGTTGGGATGACCGAGGTTCGGTCGTTCGGTATGGGCGGCGAGCGCAGCCGCCGATGCCGCGTCCTTGGCGCGTCTCTTGTCGGTCTTGATGACGACGGGACAGCGCGCGTGATCCTGGTAAAGAACCTGACAATTCAGGCAGGAGATGCACTCGTTCGGGTTGATCTCGCCCGTCGGGTGGATGGCATCGACCGGACAGTCCTTCGCGCAGAGCTGACACGGATTGCCACATTCCTTGTAGCGTTTGAGCCAGCGGAACATGTGCAGTCGCGCAGGGATAGCGAGCCCACCGCCGAGGGGGCAGACGTATCGGCAATAGAACCGCTCGATGAAAAGCCCCGGAAGCAGGAAGGCCAGCGCAAGCAGCACATAGGGCAGAGGCCGCGCGAACTTGAGGATAATCGCGGTCTTGAACGGTTCGACCTCGGCGAAACGCTCAGCCAGTTCGAGCGAATAGAGCGACAGGCCGAACAACCCGAGAAAAATGATGTATTTGATCGCCCATAGCCGCTCGTGAAGCCCCCAGGGCAGTGTCACCTGCGGCACCCGGACCCGACGTGCGATCTTGTTCGACAGTTCCTGGAGCGCGCCGAACGGGCACAACCAGCCGCAATAGGCCCCACGCCCCCAGAACAGCAGAGCAGCCGCCACAGCGAACCACAGGATGAAGATCAGCGGGTCCATCAGGAAGGTGTTCCACTGGAAGTCGCTGAAGAGCGCGTTGACCACGGCGAGGATGTTCACGACCGAAAGCTGCGCATTGGCGATCCAGCCGACGAAGACAAGCGTGAACACGAGGTAGGTGTTGCGTAAGATCGCGAAGGTCCGCGCGTTCCGTGTGGCGAAAGCCTGGAAGAAGAAGATGCCCGACAGGAACGCCAGCGCGGCGGCAAGAACAATCACCTGGAGCCGCTTGGTATCCCAAATCCGTTGCCAAAGCGCGTCGCGGGCGTCCGTGTCAGCCGCTGCCGGTTCCGGGTTTGCCACGGGCTCAGAGGGAACGTCGCGGACATACGGAGACGGAAGCTCGTAGCCCAAGTCATAGGTCAGGAAGACCTTTTCGATCGGACCGACGGCACGGCTGACGAGGAATTGCAGCCGGAATTCTCTCGCTGGATCGAACCCGGAACCGGCGGGGATGATGAATAGGTCCATCTCTTCGAATTCCGGGGCGCCCTCGGCCGCGATCCGTCCGATGCGCTGATGCCCGCGATCACGAAACCGATAGGACATCTCGCCCTGGATCAGCTGAAAACGGTCAAAAATGCCACCACGCACATAGCCTGACCCCTTAAAGGACCAGTCCCCGGCGCCGAGGACGGCGATGGCGTGGTCGCCCGGCTCCAACCGTGCCGCCAGATTTTCCCACCCCGCCTCGCCAAGCAGGGACTGGCCTATGGCTGGATGGCTGACCAACGCCGTCCGGACATCGACATAGGCTTGGTCAAGTGCTGCTGTTTCCGCGGCCTTCTCTGTCCGTGGATCACCGAGCGCGGCAAAATCCGCATTGATCGTCCCGACTTCCAAAATGAGGCGACGAATGGCGCCGTTGCCGGCCAACGTTTCCCAGTCAGTGACTTGACCGGAATCGGGGTCGATCTCCTTTCCCGGACCAGCCGCGGAAGGGGCCGCGAAACCATCCAGCCCCAAAGCGCGGGCAGCCTTCACGCCGGCCCTCAGGATCGAGTCGTCGATCACCATGATGGTGACCGTGGCCCCCGAGACAATTTCCAGGTCACCCGTATCCCTCGGACCGGCCACGGACCGCAGATCGAATCCGGTATAGTGGTCGATGACCGCCCGGATCTCGCTCTCTGGAATACCAACCAGAACGATCGGCTCCGAATGCTTGATCAGCTTCGCGCCGGTCAGATGTGCCTCAGGCGAGAGGCCAGAAAGTATATGGATCGGCTTGCCCGAATACCCCGTCGTCGGCACGAAATCAGAGGTAAGGAACACCCAACCGATCGTGTCGCCGCCCTTCAAGGCCGGCACGAGGCCGTCTTCGCGTGGAACGCCGTAGGCCTCGGCTCCAGGCACAAGTTCCTGAGGCTCTACAGCCTCAATGAATTGATCCACCATAGGAGCCGCGAAGGCCTGAATAGAAAAGCCCGACAGGACGGCCAATGCCCACGAAATTTGGCGTATCGCGCTTCGCATCCTTACTCCGCCTCACTTCAGCTCAAACTTGTTTGGGCGTTGTCTAAAGGCGGGGCCGGATGCGGAGTTTGCGCTGGAGCAACCTTCTCGCTGAATTACAGCCTCGGTGAAACGAAAAGCGGGGCCTTGGGCCCCGCACTCTCTTTCTGTTTTTCTTTTGCCTGCGGTTCAGGCGGCTGTGGTCTCGTCTGCCTCCGGCTCCTGCTTGATACCTCGACGGAAGGCGGTCAATCCCTGCCCGACCTCGCCCATGATCGAGGAAATCTTGCCGCGCCCAAACAGCACGATCACTACGACGAGAATGATCGCCAGACCCGGCAATCCGATATTGTTCAGCATGACGTCATGTCCTTTCTTTGCGCAAACACTGGCACGTTGGTCGCTCGCGCCTAACTTCGCACCAACGGCGAAGAACGCTGGTAGACATGCGCATCCCTACGGCATCAGTCTTTGCGCTTCAGCAAACTCGCGTAGTTTCAGTTGCCGACCTGCCGTTCGAGAAGAAAACTCTGGATCTCCTCGGCCGGCGAAAGGCCCGGTTGGGTCTTACCCTGAAGTTCCTCCGGCACGGTCCAGCCCGGAGCGACACCGGTCATGTCCGGCAGCTCGTGCGCGATGCCCTTGTGACAGTCGATGCAGGTTCGCTGACCGGACAGCAGGTATTCGGTGTGGATTTCCGCTGCGCGCGGCGATTGGCGGCTCAGGTCCATGGCCACTTCGGAATGGCAGTTCCGGCATTCAAGGCTGTCATTGGATTTCAGCCGCACCCATTCCCGCTGCGCCATGACCAATCGGTGCTCCAGAAATTTCTGGCGGGTATCGATGGTCCCGAAAATCTTTCCCCAGACCTCTTTCGACGCCTGCATCTTGCGGGCGATCTTGTCGGTCCATTCATGAGGCACGTGGCAGTCGGGACACCCTGCCCTCACCCCGGACCTGTTGGAGAAATGGACGGTGTGTGACAACTCTTCGAAGACATTGTCCCGCATCTCGTGGCAGGAGACGCAAAAGTCCTCGGTGTTGGTGTATTCGAGCGCTGTGTTGAAACCGCCCCAGAAGATCACCCCTCCAACGAACCCGCCCAGGGTCAGGAAACCGAGCCCAAGCGTCCCCGCCGGGGTCCACAAGACGTTCCTGAACCAGCGGAAAGGGGCAAGTATCCAGCGCATGTCACTCACTCCCCGCGCCGGACGCGCCCAATTCAGACATGTCTGTGAAAGTATTGCCGATCAGTGCCGACGTGTCGGCCTGCGGCACATGGCATTGGGTGCAGAAATACCGACGAGGAGACACGTCGGCGAGCATCTGTGCATCTCGTGTCATGTAATGTGTGATCGAGATCATCGGGGCCCCGGACCCGAGTGAATGTTCCCGCTTGTGGCAGGACATACAGCGGTTCGCATTGACAGACAGCTGGTAACCCTCAATCGAATGCGGGATCACCGGTGGCTGTTCGGGATAGGCCCGCATCTGGCGCACATCGTCTGTCACATAGCGTTCCAGTGGAGCGGCTGGGACTGGCTCCATCGGGTCCGGTGCTGGACCGGAAAGTTCCGGCACGCCCTGCGCAAGAACGAAGGTCGCTGTCAGGCAGGCGGCGAGGATAGCGGACAGGCGAAACTGTCTCATCAGACCTTCTCCACGCGCACAGCGCATTTCTTAAAGTCCGTCTGTTTCGAGATCGGGTCGGTCGCATCCAGCGTCACCTTGTTGATTAGCTGGCTGGCATCGAACCACGGCACGAAGATCACTCCAGGTGGCATCCGGTTACGTCCGCGTGTCTCAATTCGGCTGCGTATCTCACCCCGGCGCGAGATCACCCGCACCTCCATGCCCTGATTCAATCCGCGTTTCCGCGCGTCGATCGCGTTCATGAATACCTTGGCTCCCGGAAACGCTTTGTAGAGTTCGGGCACGCGCATCGTCATCGAGCCGGAATGCCAGTGTTCCAGCACCCGGCCCGTCACCAGCCACATGTCGAACTCGTCGTCCGGACTTTCGGCCGGCGGTTCATAGGGGACGGAGATGATGACAGCCCGCCCGTCCGGCTTGCCATAGAACTCCCACCCGCTGCCGGGGGTCACATAGGGATCATGCCCCTCCTTGAAGCGCCACTTGGTCTCTTCGCCATCGACAACCGGCCAGCGTAGCCCGCGGACCTCGTCGCTTTGGTAGGTGTCGTAGGGAGCCAAATCATGACCGTGACCACGCCCGAAGGAGGCGTATTCCTCGAACAGGCCCTTCTGGAGGTAAAAACCGAAATCCTTCGCCTCCTGGTTCTCGTAGTCGTCGCGCACCTCATCCAAGGGGAAGGCATCGACCTGACCATTGGCAAAGCAAACATCGTAGAGCGTCCTGCCCCGGTATTCAGGATGCGCGTCGAGGATATCAGCCGGCCAGATCTCGTCTGTCGTGAAGCGTTTCGAGAACTCGACCAGTTGCCAGAGGTCCGACCGCGCCTCGCCCGGCGCATCGACCAGTTGGTGCCATGCGTGGGTGCGGCGTTCCGCGTTGCCGTAAACGCCTTCCTTCTCCACCCACATGGCGGCAGGCAGGATGATGTCCGCGGCCATGGCCGTAACTGTCGGATACGCGTCGGAGACCACGATCATATTGTCGGGGTTCCGGTAGCCCTGGTAGGTTTCGTTCTGCGAGTTGGGTGCCGCTTGCAAGTTGTTGTTCACCTGCACCCAGTAGAAGTTCAGCACACCGTCCTTCAGCATCCGGTCCTGAAGCACCGCATGGAACCCTGGCTTGGTGTTCAGCAAGCCATGTGGCAGCTTCCACAGCTCCTCCGCGTGGTGCACATGCTCGGGGTTGGTCACCACCATGTCCGCAGGCAGACGGTGCGCAAAGGTCCCGACCTCCCTCGCGGTGCCGCAGGCCGAGGGCTGGCCGGTCAGCGAAAACGGTGAGTTGCCAGGCTCGGAGATCTTCCCGGTGAGCAGGTGGATGTTGTAGACCATCTGGTTTGCCCAGACGCCGCGGACATGCTGATTGAAGCCCATGGTCCAGAGCGACATGACCTTGATGTCCGGATCGGCATAAAGTTCAGCCAGTTCTTCGAGGAACCCCGGTTCGACCCCCGAAAGGTCACTGACGTAGTCGAGTGTGTAGGTCGAAACATGCTCCTTGAACGCTTCGAAGTCCGACGGTTCCATCAGCCCAGCATTGGCGGCGCCAGTCGCAGCCTGCTCGCGCGGGTCCTCGTCGCGCAGGCCGTAGCCGATATCCGTCTGCCCCTTCATGAAGGTCGTGTGCTTGCCGACGAACTCCTCGTTCACGCGACCGGTCTGGATGATGTGATTGGCAATGTAGTTCAGGATCGCCAAGTCGGTGCCCGGCTTGAACACCATGGGGATGTCGGCAAGATCCATCGAACGATGAGTAAAGGTCGATAGCACCGCGCATTTGACCCCGGGCGTGCCCAGCCGTCGGTCAGCCAGCCGCGTCCAGAGGATCGGGTGCATCTCGGCCATGTTCGAGCCCCAGAGCACGAAGGCGTCGGCGTGTTCGAAATCGTCGTAGCAGCCCATCGGCTCGTCGATGCCGAAGGTCCGCATGAAGGCAACGGCAGCAGATGCCATGCAATGCCGCGCGTTCGGATCGAGGTTGTTCGACCGGAACCCCGCCCGCATAAGCTTGGTCGCGGCATAGCCTTCCAGCACGGTCCACTGGCCTGAGCCGAACATACCGATGCTCTCCGGCCCCTTCTCCTTCAGCTGCTTCTTAACCCGCTCGGCCATCACGTCGAAGGCCTCGTCCCAGGTAACCGGCTCGAACTCGCCGTTCTTGTCGAATTCACCATTAGTCTTGCGCATCAGCGGCGTGGTCAGGCGGTCTTCGCCATACATGATCTTGGAGAGGAAGTAGCCCTTCACGCAGTTGAGGCCGCGGTTGACCTCATGCTGCATGTCGCCGTGCGTGGCCACCACTTTGCCCTCCTTCACGCCGACCATCACGCCACAGCCGGTGCCGCAGAACCGGCAGGGCGCCTTGGACCACTTGATCTTCAGGGCTTCGACACCGCCCGGAACCGGCTGCGCAAGCGCATCGTGCGGAATTCCGACAGCTGATGCAGCCAGTGCAGCGGCCTGCGCTTTCAGAAGCTGGCGTCTGTTCAGATCGAGTGGCATATGGGCTCCTCCATTTCGTCGGGGTCTTCTGCGTGTTCGAAAACCATGTTCGCCACGAGCACCCCGGGCATGAGATTGATTTCGGTCAGTCGGTCCCCAAGCTGACCGGTGCTGCCACCCTCGATCGTGATGATCAACCGGGTCGCATCGCCACCGTGGATTTCCACCCCTTCCAAGCTCACAAGACGGTCTGCGACAGCATCGCGATGCGTATCCCTGACGCTCACGACTGCGGACGAGACGTGCCAGCGCTCAGGCATTGGCGGGCTCCTTTTTCACGGCATGAATGGCATCGGCCGGGCACGGTGCAACGCAAGCGCCGCAGCCCGTGCAGGCCGACTCGTCGAGGACAGGCACGAAAGGGCCGCCAATCCGAGGCTGCATCGAAATGGCCTCCTCCGGGCAGGCGTCCCGGCAAGACATGCAGGTAATACCGGCCTGCACGAGGCAATCGTTCGAAATCGCGAACGTGTGAGTCATGCGAAGATCAGTCGCAAAGACCGGCTCTTCGCAAACCTCCGCACAGGCTCCGCAAAACGTGCACTCGCCCTGGTCGGGCACCAGGACCACACCGCAGCCGGTAATGGCGAGGACACGCTCGGGGCAGGCGGAAACGCATTCGCCGCATCCCGTGCAAGCGCTACTCGACGCGAGGTCCACGCCCGGCGGTCTCGGCCTAAATTCAGCCGGTCGAGGAGACCCTTTCAGAAGTTGGCGGCGGGATATGCTGGCTTGGGCTGGCATGTTTGATCAGTGCCCAAGCGGCCCCGGAGGACCAGCGATGATCTGATACATCCAGACAAGAAAGCCATAACCGCCGACAACTCCCACGGCTACAATCGGCCATATGCCAAATGCGAGCACGAAGAATCTGAGTAATTCTTGCCGCCTGTTCAGTGTTCGAGGGCTGTCTGGCGGGTTGCTGCTGCCATTTGTCATCATACCGCTCCGAAATGATGCGATAGCCTGATCGGTTCGGCCGATGCGTCGTCCTAAAAGCTCTGGATCAAACACCAGGGGAATCAGCAGACCAAGAATATATTGCCAGCTTCTTCACACATCACGCAACCGTGAGGTAGTGGAACGACTCTGTTCTGCAAATCGGCTGACGGTCGGACGACCCCTTTCCCTGGACCGATTTATGCCTTGGTTTCCTTGACGGGTATTGCGAACGCTGTGTGGCCATTGGCGACGGCGACGCGGATCTGGAGCTCGGCGACCTGGCGGTCGAAGTCCCGTGCCATGAGGCGCTGCCCCAACAGCTTCATCGAAAGGCAGGTCTGGCTGGCCGCGTTGCTGTAGGTCTGCCAGATCTGCCCCTCCATCTGAATCGCCTTCCTATCTGCCTACCGCCGGATGCACCTTCCCGGCCGCCCGTGCAGCGACGCTTCGCAAAAATTCCGGTCTATCAAAAGGCAACGAGTGTTCGTTTCTCGCTTGAATCTTCACGTTAGAAGGCGACATCATCTTCTGTGCCAGTTGGAGGACGGGCCTAAAATCCGGGCCTACAGCTCTTCGGCAGCACGCATCGAAGCCTTATAAATAAGGCAAAATCAAACCAGAAGGAAAAAGATCGGCACCATCCATCATGGGTGCAACGGAGAGACGGGCGGCGTGGCCGATACGGGCGCTCATGGCGTACTTCCTGAATCCTGGGAACGCGGCAGTGCCGCGCGCGGGGTCGGTTGCTCTTGCGCGAGCCGCCGGGGTATGGCGGGCGCGCTGCGGTGCGGCGGGCTCTCTAGCATGGCGGGGCGGTGTTGTCATGTCTTGCGGTGCGCGACCCGCCAGAACCGGCCCGGCGACCGCGGGACGCAACCTTTGCACCGCCGCGCGCGCCTCACGGATCACAAGAACTTGAACGGCGACGGAAGTACCCGGAGGCTGCGTTAAAGCTCGCGAGCAGGCTGTCGATCCATTGCGACAGGACAAGAAACGAACAAAGGACGATTGATGTCATTTCCGAAGATTAAACGGTGCGGCCGGTTCCGGCCGTCGCCGCCGGTGACTTGTCGCACCTCCCCAAATGGGTCAGATAGAACTGATGCGGGGCGACGTTGGGTCAACCGGAGCGACGCGACGCCCGAGGGGGCTCCTGCCCGCCCTGCAAGGTCGCCTGCGGCCTTCGAAACACGGGCTGCTGCGGCTGCAGAAACGACCGGAAAGAGGCATTTCATGAAGAACTGGAAACCAGGCGTGACTGGCAGAGCACTTTCCCGGCCATTGCTGGCCCTCGCCGCGGCCCTGCTGACGCTGCAGCCCGCCCATGCGCAGCAACCGCCGAACACGGCGGTGAATGCGGGCGTCGTCGAACTCTCGCGCGGCGACGTGCCGGTGAACGTGCCGCTCTCGGGTCAGGCCGCGGCCTCGCAATCGGCAACGATCCGGCCGCTGGTCGACGGGGTGATCACCGAAATCGCCTATCGTCCCGGCCAGCCCATCGTGAAAGGCACCCTGCTGTTCCAGGTCGACCCGCGCAGCTACGAGGCCGCGCTGGCCTCGGCCAAGGCCACCCTGCAGAGCGCCGAGGCCGCCCTGCCCGCCGCCAAGTCCGCGCTCGACCGCGCGGAACGCCTTGTCGGCAGCAGCGTGACACAGGAAACCCTCGAATCCGCCCGCGTGACCCATGCCCAGGCCGAGGCCACCGTGGCCGAGGCCCAGGCCTCGGTGCTGACCGCCGAGATCAACCTTGCCCGCGCGCAGATCACGAGCCCCATCGACGGCATTCCCGCCGTTGCGGATGTGTCTGTCGGCGACCTCGTGACCAGCGGTCAGTCGGACGCGCTGACCACCATTACCAGCCTCGACCCGATTTACGTCGACCTGAACGAGGCAAGCGCGCGCATGCTGCAACTGCGGGCGCGGATGGAAAGCGGCGAGATGAAGCCGGGCGACCGGATCAAGGTCCGCATCACCCTCGAGAACGGACAGGTCTTCAACGGCGAGGGCCGCCTCGACAGCATCGGCAGCGTGGTCTCCACCACCACCGGCACCCGCAAGGTCCGCTTCGAGTTCGCCAATGCGGAACGCCGCATCCTGCCCGGCATGTTCGTCCGGGCCGAGATGACCCTCGGCACCTCGCAGGCCATCCTCGTGCCCCAGCTTGCCGCGACGCTGCAGGCCGACGGGACGCTCAAGATCTTCACCCTCGGCGACGACAACACCGCGCAGGAGGCCATCGTCTCCTCCATCGGCTCGACCGACAACGCATGGATCGTGGCCAGCGGGCTGGAGGACGGCACCCGGCTGATCGTGGACAACCTCGACCGCATCAGCAACGGCGTCAGCATCAATCCCGTGGCCGTGACGATCTCCGACACCGGTGTGATCAGCGACAGCCAGGGCGGTAACTGAACCGATGGCGCGCTTCTTCATTCACCGCCCGGTCTTTGCCTGGGTTCTCGCCATCGTGACCATGCTGGGCGGCATCCTCGGCCTCCTGAATCTCCCCATCTCGCAGTACCCCGAGGTTTCGCCGCCGACAGTGCGGATCTCCGCGACCTACAGCGGGGCCGCTGCCGCAGCGGTCCAGAACTCGGTGACCTCCACCATCGAGGACGCGATGACCGGGCTCGACGGCATGATCTACATGACCTCGTCGTCGACCAGCGGGTCCTCCTCGATCAGCCTCGTCTTCGATCAGGACACCGACCCCGAGACCGCGCAGACCGAGGTGCAGAACAAGGTCCAGCTGATCCTGTCGCAGCTGCCCGACTCGGTGCAGGACGCGGGTGTCCGCGTGTCCCGTTCCACCAGCTCGATCCTGATGGTCGGCGCCCTCGTCAGCGCGGATGACAGCTATTCCACCATCGAACTGGCCGACCTCCTCGACACCAGTGTCGAGGGCCCGGTGCAGCGCATTGAGGGCGTGGGCTCGATCAACACCTTCGGCTCGGGCTATGCCATGCGCATCTGGCTCGACCCCGACAGCCTGTTCCAGTTCGCCCTGACCCCGGCAGACATCACCTCGGCCGTCGAGGCCCAGAACACCACGGTTGCCGTCGGTGCACTTGGCGATGCGCCTGCCACCTCGGCGCAGCAGTTCACCGTCGACGTGACGGCGCAAAGCCAGCTGCGCACGGTGGACGATTTCCGCAACATCCTGCTGAAGACTGATAACGCCGGCGCCGAGGTCCGCCTCGGGGATGTCGCCCGGATCGAGATCGGACAGGAGAGCTATGGCGGCGACGCCCGCTTCAACCGCCACAACGCCGCCGGTTTCGCCGTCAACCTCAGCACCGGGGCCAACGCGGTGGAAACCGCCAAACGGGTCCGCGCGGCACTGGACGGGCTGAAATCCAGCTTTCCCGAGGGCGTGAGCGTCGAATACGCCTATGACACCTCGCCCTTTGTCGAACTCTCCATCGAGAAGGTGGCGCACACGCTGGTCGAGGCCATCGTGCTGGTGTTTCTCGTCATCCTCGTCTTCCTGCAGAACTGGCGCGCCACGCTGATCCCCACGCTGGCGGTGCCGGTGGTTCTGCTGGGAACCTTCGGCATCCTCTCGGTCTTCGGCTACTCGATCAACACGCTGACCATGTTCGCCATGGTGCTGGCCATCGGCCTGCTGGTGGATGACGCCATCGTCGTTGTCGAGAACGTCGAACGCGTGATGGAGGAAGAGGGCCTCGGCCCCGTCGAGGCGACCGAGAAGTCGATGGACCAGATCACCTCGGCCCTCGTCGGCATCGGGCTTGTCCTCTCGGCGGTGTTCCTGCCGATGGCTTTCATGTCGGGCTCTACCGGGATCATCTATCGCCAGTTCTCGGTCACCATCGTCTCAGCCATGGCGCTCTCGGTCTTCGTCGCCCTGATCCTGACGCCGGCGCTCTGCGCCACGCTGCTGCGCCCCCGCAAGGAGGACAGCGGCATCGCGCCCGCCCGCTGGTTCAACCGCAACTTCGACCGCATGACCAACGGCTACCTCGGGGCCAACCGGCGCATCCTGAGACGACCCTTCGCCGCGCTCGTCGCGCTGGCGGCGGTCGGCGGGTTGGTCTGGGTGCTGTTCACGCAGATCTCCTCCTCCTTCCTCCCGGCCGAAGATCAGGGCGTGCTGATGACGATCATCCGCCTGCCGGACGGATCGACGACGGCCCAGACGCTCGACGTGGTCGAGAAGATCGAGAACTACCTGCTCGACGAGGAAAGCGAAGGCGTCCAGTCGACCTTTGCCTCGCTCGGCTTCAGCTTCTCGGGATCGGCCCAGAACACCGCCATGGTCTTCGTCAAGCTCAAGGACTTCGACGAACGCAAGGGCAAGGACGAGCTCTCGGCCAGCGCCATCGCCATGCGCGCGAACATGCATTTCATGCAGACCAACCGTCAGGGTAGCGTGATCTTCGCCCAGCCCCCCGCGATCAGCGGCATGGGCTCCACCTCGGGCTTCCAGATGTACCTTCTCGATCAGGGCGCGCGCGGTATCGCCGCCCTGCGGGCGGCCGCCGACGACCTCGTCGCCGCCGCCGAGGCGGACGGGCGCGTGACCAACATCCGCGGCAACGAGGAAAAGGACCGCACCGCGATGCGGATCGACATCGACCGGCAGAAGGCGTCGAGCTACGGGCTCACGCTGTCCTCCGTGAACTCGATGCTGACCACCATCTTCTCCGGCACCGACGTGAACGATTTCCAGATGGAAACCGAACTGCGCCCGGTGATCGTGCAGGGGGATGCCCCCTACCGGATGCAGCCGACCGACCTGTTCCGCTGGTCGGCGCGCAACTCCGACGACGAGATGGTGCCCTTCCCCTCCTTCACCACCATCAACTGGGAGAGCGTCCCGACTTCGCTGGCACGCTACGGCGGCACCCTCGCGCTCGAACTCTCGGGCGAGCCGGGTGCAGGCGTCAGCTCGGGCGACGCGATGGACGCGATGGAGGAACTGGTGGCCCAGATGCCCGGCGGCTACGGCGTCGCCTGGACCGGCATCTCCTATCAGGAACGCCTGTCCGGCTCGCAGGCGCCCATGCTCTACGCGATCTCGGTGCTGGTGGTCTTCCTCTGCCTCGCGGCCCTCTACGAAAGTTGGAGCATCCCCTTCGCGGTCATCCTCGCGGTTCCCGTCGGCATCCTCGGGGCGCTGGCGGCGGCCAAGCTCTTCGGCCAGTCCAACGACGTCTACTTCAAGGTCGGCCTGCTGACGACCATCGGCCTCGCGGCGAAGAACGCCATCCTGATCGTGGAGTTCGCGGTGGAGCTGCAGGAGAAGGGCATGAAACTGGTGGACGCGACCATCGAGGCGGCGCGACAGCGTCTGCGCCCCATCCTGATGACCTCGCTCGCCTTCATCCTCGGGGTGGTGCCGCTGGCGGTGGCCTCCGGGGCCGGAGCCGCGGCGCAGAACTCCATCGGCATCGGGGTGCTCGGGGGCATGGTCTCGGCCACGGTGCTCGGGGTGTTCCTGATCCCCGCCTTCTATGTCTGCGTGCGCAAGCTGTTCACGCGTAACGATAAAGCTCGGAGTTGATCCATTGAAACGGCTGATCCTCACCGCGGCGCTGCTCGCGACCGCATGCGCGCCCGTCGGGCCCAACTACAAGCGGCCCGACATCGCCCTGACCTCCACCTATTCCGAGGCCTCGGCCAGCCGCATCGGCGAAGTCGCGACCAAGCAGTGGTGGAGCGAATACCGCGACTCCACCCTGAACGACCTCGTGGCGCGCGGCCTGCGTCAGAACCTCGATATCGCCGAGGCGATGGAACGCATCCGTGCCGCCGAGGCGACGCTGCTCGGCACGGGCCTGCCGTCGGCGGTAAGCGGTGACCTGACCGCATCCTCGACCCGCGCGGGCGCGGACGCCACCCGCACCACGACCACCAGCACCGGCGGCCTCTCGGCCTCGGTCGCCCTCGACCTCTTCGGCGGCATCCGGCGCGCCCGCGAAGGGGCGCAGGCCGACCTCGCCGCCGCGCAGGCCGACGAGGGCACCGCGCGCCTCGCCTATCTCTCGGCGCTGATCGGGGCCTACATCGACGCCCGCTACTATCAGGAGGCGCTGGCGCTGACGCGCGGCACCATTTCCAGCCGCGAGGAAACGCTCCGGATCACCCAGCAGAAGTTCGACGCCGGTTCTTCGACCGAACTCGACCTCGTGCAGGTCCGCGCCCTGCTCGACTCCGCGCGCGCCGATATCCCGAGCCTCGAGGCAAGCTTCCTCGCGCAGGTCTATTCCATCGCCACCCTGCTTGGCGAACCCGCGGATCCGCTGGTCAGCCGGATGCAGAAGGGCAGCGCCCAACCGCGTCCGCGCGCTTCTGGCTCCATCGGCATTCCCGCCGACCTGCTGCGCAACCGTCCCGACGTGCGCTCGGCCGAGATGTCGCTGGCCTCGGCCACGGCCGCCGTCGGCGTCGCCGAGGCGGATCTGCTGCCCTCGGTCACCCTCGCGGGCGACGTTTCGGGCAGCAGCGGCACCCCGTGGAGTTTCGGCCCTTCGCTCTCGCTGCCGGTGTTCAACCAGCCGGTGCTGCAGGCCAGCCGCGACGCCGCCGTCTCGACCGCCAAACAGGCCGAGATCAGCTGGCGCAGCACTGTTCTGGGCGCGGTCGAGGACGTGCAATCCTCGAACAGCCGCTGGATCCGCGACCGCCAGATCGTGACCCACGTCAGCAACTCGGTCGACTCCTACGCGCGCGCGCTGGAACTCTCGCGCCAGTCCTACGAACAGGGTGCGCTGTCGCTGCTCGACCTGCTGGACACCGACCGTTCGCTTGAATCCGCGCGCCTGAGCCTCGCCTCGTCGATCCAGTCGATGGCAGTGGACTGGGCAACGCTGCAGGTGGCGCTCGGGGCCGGGGCCTACGTCGGCTCCTCCACCCCGCGCTGAGAATGCGGCGCGGCCCCGACGGGCCGCGCCTGCCCTAGCCTGCCGACCCCAGACGCCCGGCCAGCGCGTCGCGGCAGGCCTCAAGTTCGGCAAAGATCTGGTCGTCGCGACCCTCGGCCCGTGACTCCGGCACCACGGCAACCAGCGCATGAACCCCCAAGGGGCTGCGAAGCGCCACCGAGAACCCCACGAAATCGTCGTTCCGGTCACGCGCCCGCCCCGAGGCGCGCACGGCGTCGAGCCTGCGCGCTAGTTCCGGGTCACTCCATGCGGCGGGCAGCTCCGGGCTCTCGGCTATGATCGCCAGCCCCGGCGCGAGGTCTCGCGCCGGCAGCGGGATCGTCCCCAGCGGGAACACCACGCGCAGCACCCGTTCCGCCACGCAGCGGTCAAGGGCCGTCACCTCGTCCCCGTTCAGCATGCACAGCGCTACCGACTCGTGCAGCTCGGAACAGAGCCGTTCGAGAAAGGGCCGCGCGACCGAGACGATGTCGATCTGCCGCCGGTACAGCATCCGCGCCAGTTCGGGCCCCAACTGGAAACCTCCCTGGGGGCCCGAAAGCTCGACGAACCGCTCCGCCTCCAGCGCCTGCACGATCCGCTGCACCGTGGACCGCGCCAGCCCCACGCGCTCGGCGATCTGGGCAAGGCTCAGCCCGCCCGGGTTGTCGGCCAGCGCGCGCATCACCGACGCCGCACGGGCGATCACCTGGATGCCGCCGCCGCGCTCTTCCTGTCCTGTCATGTGTCCTCCCGCGCGTCGCGGCGCCGGGGCAACAGCCCCCGCGCCGTCCGTTCTCACTCCGCCGCGATCTGCGCCGGATCCCAGCCGCGGGGCGCCGGGGCCTCGCCCTCGAAGCGCGCGACCTCGACAAGGCAGCTCTGCGCCACCGCGCCCTGGGTCAGCCCCGAGGTGCCACGGTCGGCGGTCAGCACGTTCGGATTGCCCGCCCGCTCCAGCCCGTCGACAAGATCGAGCCAGGACCCGGTCGAGAGGCGGACCGTGCCGGGCATGATCATCGCATCGGGGCGGGCGGAGGCAAGGCAGCGGCCCCGCCCGTTCTGCACCACCACCACGTCGCCCTCGGTCAGGCCCCGCGCGGCGGCATCGCCGGGGTTCATCCACAGCACCTCGCGCCCGCCAACCTTGAGCGAGCGGCTGGCCTCGCCGTGGTCGAGCTGGCTGTGCAGCTTGCCCTTGGGCTGGTCCGACAGCATGTGCAGCGGCCAGGTCTGCGCCTCGGGCGCACCCAGCCATTCCCGGGGCTCGAACCACATCGGGTGCGGCCCGCAGTCCTCCAGACCCATGTCGGCGATGGTCTGCGAAAAGATCTCGATCCGCCCCGAGGGCGTGGCGAGCGGGTTCGCGACCGGGTCCTTCCGGAACGCCTCCAGCAGGACGGTGCCGCCCTCGCCCGGCAGTTCGACCAACCCTGTCTCGCGGAACGCGTCAAACTCCGGCAGGTCGACCCCCTCGCCGCGCATCCGCTGGCGGCTCTCGTCGTAGAGGCGGCGCAGCCAGCCCTCGGCGTCCAGCCCTTCGGTAAAGACATCCGCCGTGCCCATCCGCGCGGCCAGCGCGCCGAAGATCGAGTAATCGTCACGCGCCTCGCCCGCAGGCTCGGACACCTTGCTCATCCAGAGGATATGCTCCTCCAGCGAGGCATAACCGATGTCCTCGCGCTCCAGCGCGATGGTGGCGGGCAGCACGATGTCGGCGTGCTTGGCCGTGGCCGTCCAGTACTGCTCGTTCACGATGATCGTGTCGGGCTTGGCCCAGGCCTTGCGCAGTCGGTGCAGGTCCTGGTGGTGGTGATAGGGGTTGCCCCCCGCCCAATAGACCAGCCGGATGTCGGGATAGGTCCTGACCTCGCCGTCATAACGATAGGTGGTGCCGGGGTTCAGCAACATGTCGGCGATGCGCGCCACCGGGATAAAGTCGCCCACCCCGTTCTGGCCCTGCGGCAGGGTCGGCCCCGGCAGCCGCCGTCCCGGGCTGCCGATCCCGTTCTCGGCCCCGTAGCCAAAGCCGAAGCCGCCGCCCGGCAGACCGATCTGCCCCAGCATGGCGGCAAGCACGAAGAGCATCCACAGCGGCTGTTCCCCATGATCCGCGCGCTGCAACGACCACGCCATGTTGATCATCGTGCGCTTGCCCGCCATCCGCCGCGCCAGATCGCGGATCGCGCCCGGCTCGGCGCCGGTGATCCCTGCCGCCCAGTCCGGCGTCTTGGCGCAGCCGTCGCTCTCGCCCCTGAGGTAGGCCGCGAAGGTGTCGAACCCGACGCAGTAGGTCTGAAGGAACGCGCGATCCAGCAGATCCTCTTCCAGCAGGACGTACCCCAGCGCCAGCATGAAGGCGGTATCGGTATTGGGGCGCACCGCGATCCAGTCGGCCTCGGCCTCGGGCGCGATGTTGTCGCCCACCGGACCGATGTTGACGAAGGCACAGCCGTTGTCGCGCATCCGTTTGAGCGCGATCGGCAGGTGGTGCCTCCGCACCCCGCCCGCCGCGATCTGGGCGTTCTTGTCCGGCACACCGCCAAAGGTCACGAACAGCTCGCAGTGTTCGGCCAGCACGTACCAGTCGGTCGTCGTCTCCAGCATCTCCCACAGCGGCATGACCACGTGGCGCGACATGACGTGCGCCGCCCCGAGGCTGTAGCTGTTGCGATGCGCGACATAGCCACCGATGGAATTGAGGAACCGATGGACCTGGCTTTGCGCGTGGTGGAACCGCCCGGCGCTCGACCAGCCGTAGGAGCCGCCATAGATCGCCCCGTTGCCATGCGTACCGCGCACCCGGTCCAGTTCGGTCGCCACGAGGTCAAGCGCCTCGTCCCAGCTGACCTCGACGAAACGTTCATCTCCCCGTAGGTCGGTCGCGCTGCCCGGCCCGCCCTTCAGCCAGCTCTCCCGCACCGCCGGGCGCAGCACCCGCGCCGACTGAACCTCGGGCGTCAGCTGGTCCAGACCGATCCGGTTGGGACAGGGATCATCGGCCAGGGAGTACAGGGTTACGCCCTCGTCCGTGTCATGAACTTCGCGGATACCCCAGTGAGCAGATGTGTAGCGCATCAGATGCGACCTCCGAGACAGATTTGGCGGGCGTCCGGCGGTGCGACATCTGCCCGGAGAGACCGGGCCAGACCATCGCGCCCCATCGGGACGTCATCGAGCGGCACGCTAGACCCGTGTCACCGGGGAAGGCAACCTCGTCCGCGACCGCTCGGGCCAGACGTAACGAGATTTCCCTCGCCCGGCGCGCGGGGGATGCACCCCTGCGCACCACACCGCTTCTGAATCAGTGCAAGCGTCACCATCCCCTCGACGGTATCCCGGCAGCGTCCATTCGGCCGCCATTGTCCAGCGAGGAGCAACGATTTTCCGATATTGAAAGATTCAGCCATGGTTCCCGTTCAATTGGGAACAATTCATTGTCCGACCCTTCGGACTGGCATAAACTTGCCGTCGGGGGAGTATCGAGGAACCTATTGTGGACACCCATACCCGCGTGCATCCGACCGCCGACAAGACCGTTTCCCCCAAGGGGATGAACGCAGGCCGGGTGCCCTTCCGCGCAGGCGATCAACTTCGCATTGCCTTCGGAGCGCTGGTACTCGCGGTGCCCCTCGCGCTGCTCGGAACCGTCATCCTCGTGATGCGCTCGGCGATCACCCTGGTCTGGGCAGTTCCGGTCTACGGCCTCGCCACCGCGGCGCTGACCATCCTCTTTACCCTGATCAGCTATTTCCTCGGACGCTCTTCCGCCGGTACCGACTGACCCCGCTCCGAATCCTCGCCCCCGTTCCTTGGCGCGACCTGCGCGAGCGCTATCACCTCGCTCCGGCATGGCAAGAGACAACAACCAAGGGTTGCACATAATCCGGGCATCGCGCGGAGGACCCCGGCAAGATTCGGCCACCCGAGGGCCGAAACCTGCGCAATCTCCCGCCCGGATCAAAAAGACATTTCATTGTCATCTGGTTCGCAGAAGGTAGATGTGCTGGGTGGTTCTGGCTAACGCACAGGACCGGATTACTGATGAATATCTTGTATTTGGCGCACAATCTTGATGATAGCGCCATATGGCGTCGCGTGACGATGCTGCAACGCGGCGGCGCGACCATGGCCGTGGCCGGCTTCCGACGGGGTGTCGGAGCGCTGGCGCAGCAGGCCGTGGTGCTGGGCCAGACTCACAACTCGAAGTTGCTTGAGCGTGCGGGGACCGTGCTGCGCACCCTGCCCCGGATCGCCGACAAGCTGACCCAGGCCGGGGTGCCCGATCCCGACGTGATCATTGCCCGCAACCTCGAGATGCTGGTGCTTGGCCGCGCGCTGCTGCGCCGCTATCCCGCCGCCCGCCTCGTCTACGAACTGCTGGACGTCCACCGCCTGATGCTCGGCAGTTCCTTCGCCTCCCGCGCGCTGCGGCAGGTCGAGGGCTACCTCATGCGCCATTGCGCGCTGGTTTTGATCTCCTCACCCGGGTTCGAGGACATGTACCTGCGCCCGAACTTCTCCCGCGTCCCACCGACCCTGCTGATCGAGAACAAGCCCTTCGCCACGCCCGACCTGCGCCTCGACTGCGCCCCGGCCCGCACGCCCGGCGGCCCCATCGTGATCGGCTGGTCCGGCATCCTGCGCTGCGCCTGGAGCCTCGAGGAACTCGACCGGATCACGCGCGCGGCCCCTGGCCGCTATCGCGTCCTCCTGCGCGGCAAGCCCGCCCTCGATGTCGTGCCGGACTTCCACAAGATCGTCGCCGCCAATCCCGACATGACCTTCGGCGGCGCCTATCAATGGCCCCGCGATCTGGCCGAGGTCTACGGCCCCTGCGACCTCAGCTGGCTCATCGACCGGTACGAGGCCGACGGCAACTCGGAATGGCTGCTCCCGAACCGGTTGTATGAGGGCGGCCTGTTCGGCGCGGTTCCCATCGCGCTGGCCTCGAACCAGCTCGGGAGGCGGCTGGTGGCGCTGGATTGTGGCCTGCTGGCGGCGGACCCCGAGGCGGTGCAGCCGATGCTCGCCGCCCTGACGCCCGAGGACATCGAACGCGCCCGCGCCGAGGTCTCCGGCCTGCCGCGCTCCACCTGGCTGGCCGATGACGAGGACTGCCGGGCGCTGACCGACGCCATCGCCCGCGCCCACCTGCGTCCGGGGCGGTCGCCGCAGGACAACGCCGAAGAGGTGACCTCATGAGCACACTGGTCGTCATCCCGACCCTCAACGAGGCCGCCCACATCGGCCGCGTCCTCGACCGCCTGCTGCCGTTCCTCAACCGGCAGGACGCCATCCTTGTCGTCGCCGACGGGGGCTCCACCGACTCCACCTGCCAGATCGTCCGTGACCGGGCCGAGACCGAACCCGGCCTGCGCCTCCTGCAGAATCCGCAACGATACCAGAGCGCCGCGATCAACCTCGCGGTCGAGCGCTATGGCGCCGACTGCCAGTACCTGATCCGCATCGACGCGCATTCCGATTATCCCGAGGGCTACTGCGACGTGCTCCTCGCCGAGGCCGAGCATACCGGCGCGGACAGTGTCGTCGTCTCGATGGTCGCCATCGGCCAGACCCCGTCGCAACGAATGGTCGCGGCGGCGCAGAACAGCCGCTTTGGAAACGGCGGCTCGGCCCATCGCAACCGCACCGACGGCGAATGGGTCGATCACGGCCACCACGCGCTGATGCGGATCACCGCCTTCCGGGCGGTCGGCGGCTACGATGCCAGTTTCAGCCACAACGAGGATGCCGAACTCGACCACCGGCTGCGCGCGGCGGGCTATCGCATCTGGCTCACCGCGGCGACCCACGTGGATTACTACCCGCGCAGCACGGTCAGGGGCCTCTTCCGCCAGTACTTCGCCTTTGGCCGGGGCCGCGCTCGAAACCTCGCCAAGCATCACAGCCGCCCGGCCCTGCGCCAATGGATCGCGGCCGCCATCGGCCCGGCGCTGATGCTGATCGCCCTCGCCGGTCTCAGCCCCGTCTTCGCGCTGCCCTTCCTAGGCTGGCTCGCGCTCTGCCTCTACAGCGGCCTTCGTTCGGTGGTGACCTCGGGCGAGGGCGCGACGCTGCTCTCCGGCCTTGCCGCCGGGGTGATGCAGGTCGCCTGGTCCGCCGGGTTCTGGACCCAGCGCCTCGGCATCGGGAGGGTGACGCCATGACCCAAGGGGAGAGCATCGCCATCGGTCTCTGCACCTACCGCCGTCCTTCGGTCGCCGAGACGCTGGCCTCGCTGGGCCGGCTGCAACTGCCCGGGAGTGTCAAGGTGTCGGTGATCGTCGCCGACAACGACACCACCCCCACGGGCGAAGACATCGTCCGGAACGCGGGCACCGAGCTGCCCTTTCCGGTCACCTATCTCTTCGCCCCCGCCAACAACATCTCGGTGGCACGAAACGCCATCCTTCAAGCCGCCCGCACCTCGGGCGCGCGCTATCTCGCCTTTCTCGACGACGACGAAACGGTCGACAGCGCGTGGCTGGTCACCCTTCTGGATGCGGTGCGTGACCGCCAATGCGCCTGCGCCATCGGGCCGGTGCAGGCCGACTACCACGACACCGCCCCGCCCTGGATGCGGCGTGGCCGGATGCACGACACGGTGCCAAAGCTGGACCCGGAGGGGTTCGCCGTCACCGGCTATACCTGCAACACCTTGATCGACCTCCGCCATCCGGCGCTTGCGGGCTGCGAGTTCGACCCCGCGCGCGGCAAGACCGGGGGCGAGGATACCGCCTTCTTCGACCGTATCCTGCGGCAGGGTGGCCAGATCGCCTATGCGCCGCAGGCCATCGCCTACGAAGTGGTGCCGCCCGAGCGCGCCCGGCTGGGCTGGCTGCTGCGTCGACGCTTCCGCATGGGCCAGACCCACGGCGACCTCCTGCTGCGCGATGCCGGTCCGCTGCGCCGTGCGGCGCAGGCGGCCACGGCGGGGGCCAAGGCGCTGGCCTGCCTCGCGCTCGGGCTCGGCCATCTCGCCAATCCGGTCAAGCGCAACGGGGCCCTCGTGCGCGGCGCACTCCACCTCGGCAACGTCAGCGTCTGCGCCGGGTCCCGCACCCTCGACATCTACGGAACCAAGCCCCTTGGCGCCTCGCAAAGACCATCAAACTGACGGGACATCCCATTGAAACAAGTAGAATTCCTGATCGACACCAGCAGCAACGCGCTCGAATCCGCCGTCCCGCGCCATGCCGAGACGATCGACCTCGACCGGATCACCAAGGTGTTCTGGCGGCAGCGGCGCGTGGCCTACTGGTCGGTCGCCATCGCCCTGCTGGCGGGCGTCTTCTACCTTGCCACCACGCCCAAGTACTTCGGCGCGGAATCCGCCCTGCTGGTGGACGGGAACATCAACGGCACCATCAGCCAGGTCACCGAACTCGATCAGTTCAGCACCACCGACACCGCCTTGGAGAGCGCGCAGCTGGTCATCACTTCGGACGAGATCGCCCGGCGGGTGGTACAGACGCTCGGGCTGGTCGACAACCCGACCTACCTCAACCCGCCGGAATCGCTGGCAGGACGCGCCGTGGGCGGGCTCAAGTCCGGCATCAAGGCCCTGCTGTCGCCACTGATGCCGTCCCCCGCCGCCAACCTGCCCCCCGCGACCGAGGAGTCGCGCGTTGCCGCCGTCGCCACCGAGCTCAAGAAGAAGGTCAAGGTGTCGCGCATCGGTCTCAGCACCGGCTTCGCGATCTCCTACCGCTCGCATGACCCGGCCCTCGCCGCCGCCGTCGCCAATGCCTATGCCGAGGCCTATGTCTCGGACGTCTTGAACGCCAATTTCGTCGCCATCCAGCGCATGACCGAATGGATGCAGACCCGGCTGGTCGAACTCGAGACCGCCGCGCGCGAAGCCGGAGAGGACGTCGAGGCGTTCCGCGCCGCGCACGGGCTGACCTCCTCCTCGACCCCGATGTCGCAGGAGGCGGTGTCGAGCCTTGGCAACGCGCTCACCACCGCCATTTCCGAGGTCACCCGCGCCCAGGCCAAGGTCAACGCGCTCGACGCCGTGGTTCGCGCCGGGCCCGAGGCGTTCCTGACCGGCGTTCCCTCGGCACTGCCGACCTTTGGTGACCCCAAGCTGCAGGAGTTGCAGCGCACTCTATCGGATGCCCTGAACAACCTGAACCGGATCAAACGCGATTTCGGGGCCGACCATCCGCAGGTGCCCTCCTACGAACGCCGTGCACGCGAAACCTCAGACCTGCTCTATGCCGAGATCTCGCAGAACCTCGACCGCGCCAGGGGCGAACTCGCCCTCGCTCAGGAGCGCGAACAGACTTTGCGCGACCGGCTCGGGTTGGCGATGAACGAGGACGCCGAACAGGGCACCGAACAGGTCCGGCTGCGCGCATTGGAACAACGCTCGGACACCCTCTCGCGCCTCTACCAGAACTTCCTGTCGAAGATGCAGGAGGTCGACCAGCAAAAGACCTTCCCAATCTCCAACGTCCGTATCCTCTCGACCGCCGAGGTCCCGACCAGCGCGGCAGGCCCCAGCGCCCCGATCGTGCTCGCGCTCGCGGTGATTTTCGGCCTGATGGCCGCCACCTTCGTGGCCGGACTGCGCGAATGGCGCGACCGCTACCTGCGCACTGCGGAACAGGTGCGCGAGGCGCTGCACCTGCCCTTCCTCGGCTACCTCCCGGCCATCTCGGAGACGGCGAAGACCTCGGACACCGACACCGGTCACACCTGGGTGTTCCGCCGGTCCCAAGCCACTCCGCCCCCCGTGGTCGACGAGGCGCCGCCGACCCCACGCGAGCGCATGCGCGAGAACTCGGTCTACGTGATGAACCACATGCGCTCGCCCTTCGCCGAAACCCTGCGCAACGTGCGCCTCGCCGTGCAGCTCAAGAACGACTCCGACAAGGGCGTCGCTCTCGGTCTCACATCTGCGCGGCCGCAGGAGGGCAAGACCACCATCGCCATGAACCTCGCGGCGATCTTTGCCGCCTCCGGCGCCTCGGTCCTGCTGATCGACGGCGACACCCGTCACCCCACGCTCAGCCGCAAGACGCGCACCGACTGGGGCGCCGGGCTGATCGAGGTCCTGATCGGCGAGGTCAGCTGGGAAGAGGCCGCGCGGCAGCTGCCCGGCACCGGGGTCCGCATCATCCCCGCCGTCGTGCCCGAGGATTTCAGCCAGTCCGGCGAACTGATCGGCGGGGCGGCGATGAAATCGCTGCTGGCAAAGCTCCGCAAGGAATTCGACTACGTCATCGTCGACCTCGCCCCGATGGGCCCGGTGATCGACGCCCGCCTGATCCTGCCGGAACTGAGCCAGCTGATCCTCGTGGCCGAATGGGGCAAGACCTCGCGCGCTCTGCTGCGCGGACTGGTCGGTGGCGATGCCGCCCTGCTCAAGAAACTGACCGGCGTGATCCTGAACAAGGTCGACATGCGCAAGCTGCCCGACTTTGCCGGAGACGCCGACGGCGCCTCCTACATCGGCGACTATGGCGACTATTACTGAGCCGCGACGGGGCGGCGGTGCAGCACCCGCAGCCGCCCCTCCGCCGCATGGCGGCGCAGCGCCGCCCGGGTCTTTTCCTGACGCGCGGCGCGCAGGCCAAAGACAAAGGCCACCACGGTCAGCAGTGACATCGCGTCGAACTGGGTGAAGAACACCACCTCGCTGTGCATCAGCAGCAGCTGCCGCAGCATCAGCCCCGCGAGAAAGATCACCTCGGCGCGCGGCGAGCGCAGCGCCCAGGCCACGCAGAACACCAGCCCGGACAGGAACAGCCCCGCCTGCAGCAGGACCCCGGCCACCCCGATCTCGACCGCGTTCGAGATCATGGTGTTGTGAAAGTGGAACCCAGACCGGCTCTTGATGTCGAAGTAGCTCCACAGCGCCTCGGCCAGCGGATTGCCCCGCACCCAGACGGCCTTGTAGCCCTGTCCCAGCAGCGGGTGCTGCTGAATCTGACCAAAGGCGATTTCCCACAGCTCGGTGCGCCCGGTCAGCGTCACGTCCTTCCCGGTCAGTTGCAGGAAGGCGTGCGAGAACTCCTCGAAATAGCCGGTCAGGAACAGGACCATTCCCACCATCCCGGCCATCGCCAGGGTCGCGACAAAGGCCCGCTGCAGCCGCGTCATGCGCCGCATCGTCATGATGGTCAGCATCAGCAGGACGGTCCCCATCGTCGCGATCAGCGCCCCGGCAGACTGCGCCATGACCAGCTCGGCCAGCCCGAGCGCAACACAGAACAGCCCCGCAAGGCGCCATGTCACGGACTGCGCGCGGTCGCAGATCCAGGCCACCCCCGCCACCACCAGCACCGTCGATGCCTGGGCAAAGGCATTCTTGGATTCGAAGATGCCGAACCAGATGCCGTTCTCGCCCGCGCGCCCGATCACCAGGCTGCCGATCCCCGCGAGGATGTATGCCACCGTTGCGATCTTGAGCAGCGCGATGGGCGACAGCCGGTTCGCGATGGCAATGGCGATCATGAAGGTCAGGGTCAGCTGGACCGAGTACCTGAGCGTCACCGCCGGGTAGTTCGACCAGAGCGTCGAGGCCACGCAGAACCCGCAGAGCAGCATCGGCAGGACAAAACTGCGCGCCTCCCACAGGGTCCGGGTGGGTTCACGTCCCAGCAGCACGAGCCCCGAAAGCAGGAACAGCCCTGCCCCCGCCGCGCCCAGCCGGGTCAGGTACAGAAGGCAGATCATCGCGACCGTCACCAACACGACATTCGGACAGATCCGGACGATCCACCCCCGCTCCGTGGCGACGCCCGCAGCCATCATTCCAGCGTGCACAGCACCGACCCCTCAAAGGCGCAACCCTGCCCAAGCGGAGTGAAGGCGACCCAGTCGACGTTCATCGTGAGCGGCTGATCGGGCATGGTGAACGGCCCCATCCAGCGCACCAAAGTATCTGTGCCCCAGAAGCTGAAATAGATCTTCTGCCGGTGGCTCGGCAGGTTCTCGGTCTGCTCCATCATCTGACGCCCGTCGATGAACCAGCGGATGCGCCCGGGTTCCCAGATGAAGGCATAGGTGTGATACACGCCGCTGTCGAAGCCCGGCAGGTCCGCCAGCTGCCCCATGCCCTGGTCGGTGCCGTCCTGGTACTTGTTCAGCCAGACCCTGTCGGCGCTGCGCGGCAGGATCTCCACGTCGATCTCGTCGTGGGGTTGTTTGTGAACCGGTCCGATGTAGGTGAAGAAGGCCGCGTTCAGGCCCGAACCCGCGTCGGTGCGAATGCGCGCCTCGTAGGTGCCGTAGCCATAGCGCGCCTTGGTCTGGATCTCACCGCAGAGCGCGGCCGGCTTGCCCGCCTTGGCATTCGGCAGCGGAATGTAGCGCAGGCTCAGGTTGCCCTCGCTCACCCCGATGGCGCGCTTGGACCACTGGCAGTTCTGGTGATCGCCATTGGACCACCCGTCGGACACGTACCACGCCTTGCGGTCGAACCGGTCGAATTCCTCGCGGAAGGCCGCGTTGTCCGTCGCCGCCACCGCCCCCGGCAACAGCCCTGCCAGCAGCAGGGCGGCACTCGCGATGCCGCGCTTGCACAGCCGAACGCCACGCAACCATGAATTGAGCGAAAACTCGCGTTCGGCCATTTTTGGTCCCATCATTTCTCTGGCAAATCGTTCACTTAAATGATCGTATTGGAATGAAAAATCTTGGCAAATCAATTAGGGAAAGAGGGGCCGGGACCGGCGAAACCCCGCGAATTCTCGCCGGGCCGGACCTGACCCTGCCTCAGGATTGTGCGTCGTGATTTCCCGCTGGGGTTGCAACAGGACAGATCAGCATGACGGTCACCATCATCATGGCGAACTACTGCGGCGCAGATTACCTGGCGGCCGCCATCGAATCGGTTCTGCGCCAGACCCACGCCGATCTCGAGCTGATCGTCTCCGACGATGCATCCACCGACGCCAGCCCCGAGATCGTGCGCGCCTATGGTGATCGCGACAGCCGCGTCCGGCTGATCGAGGCCCCGTCAAACGGCGGCCCGGCGGCGGCGCGCAACCGCGCGCTCGACGCGGCGACCGGTGACTGGGTTGCCGTCATGGACAGCGACGACATGATCCACCCCGACCGCATCCGCCGTCTGCTGGCCGCCGCCGACCGGCTGGGTGCCGACATGGTCGCCGACGACAAGCTGTTCTTCGGCGACATGCCGGGCGCCGGGGGGCGTACCCTGCTGGGGCAACTCTCGCTCCGCGCCCCTCTCGAGACCGACCTCGGCGCCTTCCTCGATGCGGGCCGCCCCGGCTCGGAGATGCCCCCGCTCGGCTACCTCAAGCCGCTGATGCGCCGCGCCTGCATCGGCGACCTGCGCTACGACGAGTCGCTCAAGAACTCTGAAGACTACGATTTCTACCTGCGCCTCATGCTCAATGGTGCGAGGCTGTTCCTGTTGCCCGATCCGATGTACCTCTACCGCCGCCATAGCGCGTCGATCTCCTTCCGCCTCAGCGCCCGCGACCTGCGCGCGATGATCGACAGCCAGGACAGGATGCGCGAAACGCTCGACGACCCGACCCTGCGCGCCCAGATCGAGGCGCGACGGGGCGAACTGGTGGCGCTGCTCGACTTCCAGCTGTTGGTCGATGCGATCAAGGCGCGCGACCACGCGACTGCCCTTCGGCAACTGGCGCGGCGTCCGGCGCTCGCCGCCGATCTCGGCCGGATCGCCCTTGCCCGGGTGCGCCGCAAGATGACGCCGCAGGATCCGGGCCGCAGCGCTCTCGCCCTTGCCATCCTCTCGCCGGGCGAACATCCCACGCCGGGCGACATGGAACCCCTGCGCGCCCCTGCGCTGCCCGCGCCGGGCGACCCCTGGTCCGAGGCACCGGCGGCATTCGCCGGGCGTCTCTCCGACCTCTCCGCGCGCCACGACCTCGATGTCACGGTCTCGGGCGACGATGCGCTCTGGTCGTTCTGGCTGCTGCCGCGCTATCGCAGCGTGACCTTCGACGCGGCCTCGGCGGCCGGAACCTCCGGCCTGCCGCTGCCCTGAACCGGGTCACACCGTCCAGCTCGCGCCCTGCAACCCGCTGAGCGCCCGGAACCGCCGCGCGTCCTCCGCCAGCTGTTCGATCAGGATTTCCCGCACCTCGCGCCCGACGGGCGAGACCCGGCGCTCGGCCCCGAAACTCAGCATTTCCTTGACCCGGCTGCGCGCCTGCGGCGAAAGCATGCCCTTGGCCACCCGCCCGACGCTGCCGTCGCGAACGCGGAAATACCAGCCGGGCAGTTTCGCAACCATCTCGCGCGAGTTGGACTGCGCCACCGAATCAAAGCCCCAAGTCTCGGACACCCCGATATGCCGCGCCACCCGGCGCAGCGTCGGCGCCGAATCCTGCACGTAGTCCTCGAACTCCACAAAGAGAAAGCGCTCCTTCGGGAACGCCTCCAGCCACGGCTCCATCTGCCGCGCGTAAGAGCTGACATCGACCATATGGCGCAGCGTCTCGCTGCCGATCAGCTTGTCCGGCGGCGGCGTGTCCGGCGCCTGAAGTGCCAGGTGGGTGTACTGCGACAGCGCCCGCTTGACCGGGTCGCGGGCCAGGAACACGAAGCGGCAATGCGGTAACAACTCCCGCACCCGCTCGGGGACACCGGGAAATGCCTCGCGCTTGGTGTAGTTCGGCGAGGCTTCGACGCGCACGCGCCGGTCGCGCGGAAACTGGTCGGCGTACCACGACAGCCCGCGCTGCCAGACCCTGTGCCCAAGGAAGAAGTCGGTTTCCTTCTCGCGCGAGACCCCGATCTCGGGGTGGCGCGCCAGCATGTCGAACAAGGTCGTGGTGCCTGCCTTCATCGCGCCGATCACGATCACGTCGCACAGTCCCGCATCGGCATCCCTTGATATTTCCGTCCGCAATGCGACCTCCGGCTCACTTTCAATCACCACCCGTCGCCCCGACCTGCACAGGAAAACGGCACCCTCGGCAACCTTTATCAGAGGTTGTGTCGATTCAAGCGAAATACCACTCAAGGGCGAGCAGATTCATTGACTCGCCCGGAACCCGTGCACGATGATCGAATTGTGGACAGCAACCGTGCCGCAATCGCGGGCGCGAGCAGAAAACGGAGTAAGTAATGGACCTTAAGCCGTTCATCGACCGCGCGGCGCGGCTCAAGCGCCAGGTCGCCAAGGAACCGCCGGTGCGCTATCAGGTGCTGGGCGAGCGCTGCTCGGGAACCAACTTTCTCGACAATCTCATCGCGGCGAATTTCGCCATGAAACGCAGCTATGCGATGGCATGGAAGCACGGCTTTCCCGACTTCCTCGCAGCGCCAAAAGATGTGGTCTTCGTGGTCATCTTCCGCGAGGTCTTCGGCTGGCTGCAAAGCATGTACGGCAAGCCCTGGCACAGCACCGAAGAGATTCGCGCCCTGCCCTTTGCCGACTTCATCCGCAGCGAATGGCGCAGCACCGTGGACGCACCCGAGCACTTCCGGCTCGAGAGTGGCGACAGCCGCCTTGGCCAGCCGCTGAACTACGACCTGCACCCGATCAACGGGCAGCCCTTCGCCTCGCTCGTCGAACTGCGCAAGGCCAAGGCCGAGTCGCTTTTGTCGCTGCCGGCGCGCGGCGCGCGCGTGATCTACTGCACGCTCGACAGCGTCACCCGCGACCCGCAGGCCACCGTCCGGCGCATTGCCGCCGAGACCGGTCTCGACCCCTCTGCCGAGATGTCGGTGCCGCAGGGCCACTTCGGCTGGAGTTGGCAGGACAGAACGGTCGGAGCCCGCAAGGGCGAAGATTTGTTCGGCCCCGAAGACCGCGACTGGGTGCTGCGCACAGTCGACCCGGCGCTCGAACAGCGGATGGGATTCACCTACTCCGCGCGGGAACCCGCCGACGCTGCGCTGATCGGCGCCGACTAGTCAAAGTCCAGTCAGGGCATGGGCTTGCCCGGTCGCTGCTTTGCAGCAATCATCGGGCCGAGTTTGAAATCTGGAACTATCACGGGATGTAGTCGGGGGCGACACAGGCATTCGTGAGACCGGCCCGGCGGGCCGGGATCGCTGCCGTTTGGAGTACGACCGATGACGCATCGTGACACCGGGTCCGGCACCGCGACCGCCGAACTCGGGCACCTGTCGCAGGGCCGGACGCGGGCCTCGGTATCCGGTGTCTTCTGGTCCTTCGTGCAGGTCGGCTTCGGCACAGTGCTGGCAGCCGTGGTCTTTGCCATCGTCTCGCGCGTGCTCTCGCCCGAGGATTTCGGTGCCGTCTCGATGGCCACCGCCATCGTCCTCATCGCCTCGGCCATCGCGCCCATCGCCTTTGGCGAGGCACTGATCCAGCGCGAGGAGATCGACAGCCGCCACCTCGACTCGGCCTTCTGGTTCACCACCGTCTTCTGCCTCGCCTTCTACGCCGTGCTCGCCTTTGGCGCGCCGCTGATCGGCCGGCTGGTCGGTGCGGGCTCCATCGCGGTGATCCTGCCGGTGCTGGCGCTGCGGCTGATCTTCGAGGGCCTGCTCGCTGTGCCCTTCGCCCTCGTCACCCGGCGGATGCAGTTCCGCTACATCGCCTTCCGCACCATCATCGCCAACGGGCTCGGCGCCGTGGTCTGCCTGCTGCTGGCCTTTCAGGGCTTCGCGCTCTGGGCGCTCGTCCTGCAACAGCTCACCACCTCGCTCGCCAACCTCGTGGTGACGGCAATCGCCGCCCAGTGGCGCCCCGGCGTCGCCCTCAGCCTCTCGGCCCTGCGCGACCTGCGCTATTTCGGCCTCTACGCGATGGGCAACCGCATGATGAACCAGGCCCGGATCGACCAGTTCCTGATGGGCCTCGTCCTTGGCCCCGCAGCACTCGGCCTCTATTTCTTCGCCCAGAAACTCACCGAAATGCTGCGCAACCTGACCGTGGGGATGTTCTCGCCGGTCTCCAACGTGCTCTTCGCCAGCCTGCAATCGGACGTCGAGAAGCGCCGGATCGCCTTTACCAAGGCCCTCTTCGCCGTCGGCGCCTTCAACCTCCCCGTCTTCGGCGGCCTGATCGCCCTCGCCCCGACCGCCGTGCCGACCGTCTTCGGCAGCCAGTGGACCGAGGCGATCCCGGCGGTGCAGGCGCTGGCCGTCATGGGCATCCTCGGCGGCATCGGCACCCTGCAAGCGGCAGTCATCCGCAACCTCGGGGAATCGGGCTGGTGGTTCTGGTTCCAGACCGGGCTGCGCCTGACCGAGTTCGCGCTGATCCTCGCGGTCTTCCCGCTGGGCCTGAACGCCGTCATCGCCGCCTCGCTGATCCGCATGGTGCTGATCTGGCCGCTCTCCGTGCGCAAGACCCGCGTCATGCTGGACCTCGAGCGCGGCGCCTACCTGACCACGCTCGCCGCGCCCGCCGCAGCAACAGTTGCCGCCATTGCCGGGGTTCTCGCCTTCCCTGCGCTGGTGCCCGGGCTCTCGGCCAAGACGCTGCTGGCCAGCCAGCTTGCTCTCGGCCTCGTGCTCTACACGGTCGTCCTCTTCGCCGGGGCCCGTCCCCAGATCACCGAAATCCTGAACATCGCCAGGACCCGTGGTAAATCCGCCGGTCCGAAACGGGTTTCCGCATGAAATATCTTCTCGTCTCCGCTCTCTCCCTCGCCCTTGCCACCGTATCCCCCGTCAGTCGGCTTCAGGCGCAGGACAGCGCCGGCCTCGTCTTTGACGCGGAACAGATCGTTCCCTCCGACACGCTGACCCTGCGTGTGACCGAATGGCTGCCGGTCGAGGGAGAGGTGCGCGCATGGGGCGCCTTTTCCGAAACCTTCGCCGTCTCGCGGCAGGGCACCATCGACCTGCCGTTCATTGGCCCGGTCGAGGCCGCCGGCAAGAGCAGGCAGGATCTGACCCGCGATATCGCCCAGGAAATCCTCCAGCGCTTCGCCCTGGCCGAAGAACCCGGCGTTCAGCTCACCTTTGCCAGCCGCCTGCCCGTCACCGTCGGCGGCGTGGTGCGCGACCCCGGCGCCTTCGACTACGAGCCCGGATCGACCCCGCGCCGCCTGTTCGCACGCGCGGGCGGTGTCGGGCTGTTCCAATCCTCCAACGACAGCGTCCTGCGCGACATGCTTCAGGCCACCAGCGAGCTGGAAATCCTGCGCACCCGCGAAGACACCCTCGCCGCCCGCGTGGCCCGGCTGGTGGCGGAACGCGCCGACCGCGACAGCATCGACTTTCCCCTGCTGCAGCAACCGACCGGCGGCGAGGCGATCCGCGCGCAGGAGCGTGACCTGCTGCGGATGAACCGCGACAAGTCCGCCCGCGCGCTGGAACTGATCGACGGGCGCGAGGAGTTCCTGACCGCCGAGGTCTCGTCGCTCGAAGCCAAGCTCGACGTGTTGGAACGCCAGCGGCAGATGGCCGAGGAACAAAAGGATTCCGTCAAGGAGCTGGCCGACCGCGGCCTGACCGTGAACACCCGCCTGCTCGATGCCGAGCGCACGCTCGCGACGCTCGAAACCCAGAAGCTCGACACCACCACGACCATCCTCGAAGCGCGTCAGGCCCTCTCCGCCGCCCAGAGCGAGAGGCTCGAACTGGTGCAGGGCCGCGCCGCGCAGCTGCTGGCCGACCAGCAGACCGCCGAGGCGGAACTGGCCGAGGTCCGGGAAAACCGGCGCCTCAAGGAACGGCTGACCGTGTCGATGCAGGCCAGCACACGGCCCGACGAACTGCTGGGGGTGACGGTGCGACGCGCGGCGCCCGACGGCAAGGAAGAGGTCTTCGAGGACGCGCTGGACATGCCCGTTCGGCCCGGCGATTTCATCGAGTTTTCGCTGCGCCTGCCAAATCAGGAAGGTTAGCCCGTCACCGCCCCGCGGTCGGCGCTAAGCATCTGATTCTCATTGCGACTCGCCGGGCGGTTCGGACGTTCAGGAATGTTTCGGAGATTCATTTTCTGCCCATTCGCCGCGCATCTGAGCAGTTTTTCTGCGCCGCAGAGAGGGCGGCAGGATTCCGCCCATCCGGGCTTCGTGAAAGGACCTCGCAACACACTGAAAGAAAACAGAATTTTTACCTACCCGGCACAGCGGAAAAACTCCTATGCGCGAGCATGTCATTGAGAATACACGCATTACGGGTAGCGTGAGCGGGCAACTCTCCCATGTGGAAGACCGTGGTCCGGTCGGGAGAGTGGCATCCGAGGTGGGGGCGCTTCGGAACCGGGTACCCCGGATTCCATAAATGCAGATTGGACGAGCCAGATGACCGATATCTATACGCGCAGTTCCCAGGCCAAGAGTTCTGCGTCCCCCAGTTCACACCCGTTCCGGGCTGAGCGCTATCAAGCCACGACCAAACGCCTGATCGACCTCCTGATCTGCGCGGTTCTGCTTCCGGGCCTCCTGCCCATCATCGCCTGCCTCTACCTCGTGGCCCGTCTGGACGGTGGCCCCGCCTTCTTCGGCCACGTCCGGATCGGTCAGAACGGCAGGGCCTTCCGATGCTGGAAGATACGCACGATGGTGGTCGATGCGCAGACCCGGCTGGAAGCGCTTCTCGAATCCGACCCCGCGGCCCGCGAAGAATGGGAGCGCGACCGCAAGCTGCGCAACGACCCGCGCGTCACCCCGATCGGGGATTTCCTGCGCAAGACCAGCCTCGACGAGCTGCCGCAGATCTGGAACGTCCTCGTCGGCGAGATGAGCCTCGTCGGCCCGCGCCCGGTGACCGAACCCGAGCTGGAACGCTATGGCAGCCAGCAGCGCGTCTACAAGGCGCTGCGCCCCGGCATCACCGGGCTGTGGCAGGTTTCGGGCCGCAACGACGTGTCCTACAGCCGCCGGGTTGCGCTCGACTCCAGCTATTACGCCGACCTCTCGCTCGCGGCCGACCTTCGGATCCTTCTGCGCACCGCTCACGCGGTGATGGGACGAACAGGTCGCTGAGCTTTCGGGCCCGGGCATCGTCCACCCCGGGCCCGATACTTTGCGTGCTGCGTTAGAAATGATGCGCATCTAACTGATACAAAATGATAATGAAACGACGTCAGCGCATCCCATGCAGCCTGACCCTGTCGATTTCCCCTCCACAGACAGTTTGAAACTTTCCGCGCCAGCTGTATTTTCAGCCCCATGTCATCGCTGCCAGACCCTTTCCAGCTGCGCCGATCCCGCGTCCACGAGGCCTGCGGGCCGGGCGCCACAACCTTCGCGGCCATCGCCGCGGGGGCACAGGACGTGCTCTGGATTCGCGAATCCTGGCAGACAGAATCCCTCAACCCGCTCGGCCTCGCACCGTTCCTCGACCCGTCCCGCCTGCTGCTGGCCCAGACCCGCGACCAGACCGACAGCCTCGCCGTGGCCGAAGAGGCGCTGAAGGACGGCGCGATCCCCGTGGTGGTGATCGAATGCACCCGGGCTCTCGATCTGCGCGAAGGACGGCGGCTGCAACTGGCCGCCAAGGCGGGAAACACCACCGGCCTATGCCTGATCCCCGAGGGCATGGGATCGAATGCCGCCGAAACGCGCTGGCGCGCCTCTCCGGTCCTCGATCCGTCAGAATCCGCACCGGGAGACTCGACTCTGATGCACTGGGAAATTATTAAGAACAAATCGGGAACAAACGGAGCCTGGCATGTTCGATGGGATGCAGCGTCGCGTCGTCTGCATGTGGTTTCCCCGGTTGGCCAGCGACCGGGCTCTCAGAACGTGCCCGGTTGACGCGCCCTTTGCGCTGACCCTCCGGCAATCCAACACCGAGTGGGTGCATTGCCTGAACGCCCGGGCCGAGCGGCAGGGGCTGCACCGGGGGATGCGCATGGCCGATGCCCGCGTGTTCTGCCCCGACCTTGTCAGCCGCCCGGCGCGGCCCGACCTCGACGCGCGCTTCCTCGCCGCGTTGCGCCGCTGGGCCACCCGCTACTGCCCCTGGGTCGCCTGCGAGGGCGAGGACGGGCTGGTGCTCGACGTGACCGGCTCCACCCACCTCTGGGACGGCGAGGCCGCCATGCTCTCGGAAATGCGGATGCGCGCCACCCGGGCCGGGCTGTCGCTGCGGCTGGGGCTGGCCGACACCCGCGGCGCGGCCTGGGCGCTGGCTCACCACGGCGAGGGCATCGCCCCCCCCGGCGCCGCGCAGGAGGCCCTTGCCGCCCTGCCCGTCGCCGCCCTGCGCCTCGGGTCCGAAACGGTCACCGCGCTCCAGCGGCTTGGCCTGCGCACCGTCGGCGACCTCTGCACCACGCCGCGCGCGCCGCTCGCCCGCCGTCTCGGCCCCGACCTGCTGATGCGGCTCGATCAGGCCCTCGGCCGCCAGCCCGAGAGCATCTCGCCCGAGCGCGAACCGCCCCATTACGGCGTCCGCCTCACCTTCCCCGAGCCCATCGGGCTGGTCGACGACGTGATGGGCGCCACCGCCCGCCTGCTGGAGGCGCTCTGCGCCAAGCTCAAGGCCAACGAGGCAGGCGCGCGCACGCTCGTCCTGACCCTGCGCCGGGTCGACCAGGGCAGCCCCCATGTCGAACTGCGCCTCGCCGCCGCGATGCGCGACCCGGCCCGCATCCTGCCGCTCTTCGAACGGGGGGTGAGCGAAGTCGACGCCGGATTCGGCATCGACCAGATGCGGCTGGAGGCCAAGCTCGTCGAATCCCTGCCGGTGCAGCAGATCAGCGCCTCGGCCGCGCCCTCCGGCCCCGACCGCCAGCAGGATCTCGTCACCCGCATCGGCACCCGCATCGGGCTGGAGAACATCCAACGCTTCCTGCCTGCCGACAGCCATATCCCCGAGCGCAGCTTCCTCATCGCCCCTGCGGCATGGAGCGCGCCCGAGTCCGGCTGGTTCAGCCCCCGGCCGCGCCCCCTGCGCCTGTTTCCGCCCGAACCCATCGCCGGCACCGGCAACCGCCCGCCGCGCAGCTTCCGCTGGCGGCGCATGCCACTCTCCACCGCGCGCGCCACCGGCCCGGAACGGATCGCGCCCGAATGGTGGCTGGAGGACGACAACTGGCGCTCCGGCCTGCGCGATTACTGGCACGTGGAAACCCGGCAGGGCCGCCGGCTCTGGCTGTTCTACACCCCGCAGAACCCCGGCTGGTTCGTGCAGGGAGAGTTCGCATGAGCCCGCCCGCCAACAGCGGCAAGCGCGACCGCACCCCGATCGGAACGCTGCGCCCCGAGGACCTGCCGCGCGCCTCGGGCGGGCCCGGTTATGCCGAGCTCTGCGTCACCACCAACTTCACCTTCCTCACCGGCGCCTCGCACCCCGAGGAACTGGTGCTGCGCGCCGCCGAACTGGGGCTCGACGCCATCGCGGTGACCGACCGCAACTCGCTGGCCGGGGTAGTGCGCGCCTACAGCGCCCTGAAGACCCTGCGTCGCGAGGCGGAGGACACCCTGCGCATCCGCTCCACCCACCAGACCGACGCCTGCTCGCGGCAGGAGGTCGGCACCCCGCAGGACCTGCCCCTGCCGCAGGTGCCGCGGTTTCCCAAGCTGATCGTCGGCACCCGCATCGTGCTACGCGACTGCCCCGTCGAATGGCTCGCCCTGCCGCTGGACCGCGACGCCTATCACCGGCTGGCCCGCCTGCTGACGCTGGGCAAGCGCCGCGCTGGCAAGGCCGAGTGCCATCTCGACCTGCGCGACCTGTCCGAGGGCGCGCGCGGCATGATCCTGATCGCCCTGCCGCCCGACGATCTGTCCACCGCCCGCGCGCCGCTCCAGCTGCTGCAACGCCGCTATCCCGGCCATGTCTTCCTCGGCGCCGCCCCCCGCTACGACGGCTCCGACCAGTCCTGGTTCGACCGTTGCGCGCGCCTTGCCCTGCTGACCTCGGCCCCGATGGTCGCGGTGGGCGACGTGCTGATGCACCGCGCATCCCGGCGGCAGCTGGCCGACGTGCTGACCTGCATGCGCGAAGGCCTGACCATCGATCAGATCGGCACCCGCGCCCTACCCAACGCCGAACGCCGCCTCAAGGGCCCCGGCGACATGGCGCGCCTGTTCCGCAACCACCCCGGCGCCATCCGCCGCACCCTCGAAATCGCCGCGCGCTGCAGCTTCGACCTCTCGGACCTCAGCTATGAATACCCCGACGAGATCTCGGACGGCGAAAGCCCGCAGGCCCGCCTTGAGCGGCTGGCGTGGGAGGGGCTGAACCGCCGCTGCCCCGCGGGCATCCCCGAGCGCTACCACGTGCTGGCCAACAAGGAACTGAGCCTGATCGGTGAACTCGGCTATGCCGCCTACTTCCTCACCGTCCACGACATCGTGCAAGAGGCGCGCTCGCGCGGGATCCTCTGCCAGGGGCGCGGCTCGGCCGCCAACTCGATCCTCTGCTGGGCGCTCGGCATCACCGACGTCTCGCCCGACATGATCGGTATGGTCTTCGAACGCTTCATCTCGCGCCACCGGGGCGAGCCGCCCGACATCGACGTCGATTTCGAGCACGAGCGGCGCGAGGAGATCATCCAGTGGATCTACGAGAAATACGGCCGCCATCGCGCCGGGCTCTGCGCAACGGTGATCCACTTCCGCTCGCGCGCCGCCATCCGCGAGGTCGGCAAGGCCATGGGCCTCAGCCAGGACGTCACCGCCAGCCTCTCCGGCCAGATCTGGGGCATGTCGAGCAGCGGGGCCGACCCCGAAAGGATGCGCGAACTGGGGCTCGACCTCGAAGACCGGCGGCTGGGCCAGACCATCCGCCTGATCGGCGAGCTGATCGGCTTTCCCCGCCACCTCAGCCAGCATGTCGGCGGCTTCGTCATCACGCGCGGGCGGCTCGACGAACTCTGCCCCATCGAGAACGCAGCGATGGAGGACCGCACCGTCATCGAGTGGGACAAGGACGACATCGACGCGCTGAACATCCTCAAGGTCGATGTGCTCAGCCTCGGGATGCTGACCTGCATCCGCAAGTCCTTCGACCTGCTGGAAGAACACGACCGCAAGGTGCTGACCATCGACACCGTCCCGCAGGAGGACACGACCACCTACGAGATGCTGCAGCGGGCCGATGCGGTGGGCGTGTTCCAGGTGGAAAGCCGGGCGCAGATGAACTTCCTCCCCCGGATGAAGCCCGAAACCTTCTACGACCTGGTGATCGAGGTCGCCATCGTCCGCCCCGGCCCGATCCAGGGCGGGATGGTCAAACCCTACATCCGCCGCCGTCAGGGGCTGGAACAGCCCGAACCCTTCGGCCCGGCGCTGGCCGAGGTCACCCGCAAGACGCTGGGCGTGCCGCTGTTTCAGGAACAGGCCATGCAGATCGCCGTGGTCGGCGCCGGCTATTCCGCCGAGGAGGCCGACCGCCTGCGCCGCTCGCTCGCCTCCTTCCGCCGCATGGGCACCATCGGCCAGCACCGCGACCGCTTTGTCGCGGGCATGATGAAGAACGGCTATCCGCTCGATATCGCCGAACAGTGCTTTTCCCAGATCGAGGGCTTTGCCGACTATGGCTTTCCCGAGAGCCACGCCGCCGCCTTTGCCATGCTCACCTACGTCTCGTCATGGCTCAAGTGTCACCACCCGGCGATCTTCGGCTGCGCCCTGCTGAACTCCCAGCCCATGGGTTTCTACGCCCCCGCCCAGATCGTGCGCGACCTGCGCGATCACGGGATCGAGGTGCGCCCGGTCTGTGTCAACCACAGCACTTGGGACAACCGGCTGGAGCGCCGCCCCGACGGCGCGCTGGCCCTGCGGCTGGGGTTCCGCCAGATCAAGGGATTCCGCGCCGAGGATGCCGACTGGATCGTCGCCGCGCGCGGCAACGGCTATCCCGACCCCGAGAGCCTGTGGCTGCGCGCTGGCATCCAGCCCGCCACGCTCGAGCGGCTGGCCGAGGCTGATGCCTTTGCCGGGCTCGGCCTCACCCGGCGCGACGCGCTCTGGGCGATGCGGGCAATCCGCGCGCCCAAACCGCTGCCGCTGTTCGCCGACCCGCTCGACGGCGAGGGCCTGCGCGAACCGCAGGTGGTGCTGCCGCCCATGCATCTGGGCGAAGAGGTGGTGGAGGATTACGTCGCCCTGCGCCTGACCCTGCGCGCCCACCCGATGGATCTGCTGCGCCCCTCGATCCCCGGGCTGACCCCGCACGACAAGCTGCCCACCGCCCCCCTGCAACGCACCACCGTCTGCGGGCTGGTGATCACCCGCCAGCGCCCCGGCACCTCCTCCGGCGTCATCTTCATCACGCTGGAGGATGAAACCGGCGTGTCGAATATCGTCGTCTGGCCAAGAGTTTATGAACAGTTCCGCCGCACCGTCATCGGTGGGCGGCTGCTGCGCGTCACCGGGCGGCTCGAGCGCGAGGGCATCGTCGTGCACCTGATCGCCGACCACGTGGAGGATCTCTCCTACCGCCTGTCGGACCTCGGCTCGCCGATGGACGAGGCCGTGGGCATCACCAAGGCCGAGGTCGATGACGCCCCCCGCCCCGCGCGCCAGCCCGCCCGCGCGATGCATCCGCGCGAGCAGGCCAAGCGGCTGTTCCCCAGCCGCGATTTTCACTGAGAGTACGCAGCCTAGGCGGCCTCCGCCACCCGCTCGCCAACCGAGCGCAGCAGCCGCGACCAGCCGACGCGCGTCGCCGTCTCGGCCTGCAGCGGTTCAAGCGGCCGGGGCTCCTGCCCCACGACCCCCGCCAGCGCAGCGGTCCAGCCCCGGACCGACCCCTCGCGCACCACCTCGGCCCCGTGCACCACGTGGTCCGTCAGCCCGTCCGCGCCCGAGACCAGCAGACGGCGGCCGGCGGCCAGCGCCTCGATGGCGACCAGCCCGTAGGGTTCCCACCGCGAGGGCATGGCGATGACGTCACAGGCCGCGATGGCGGCCGCCGGGTCGGCGGCAAAGCCCCGGAACCGGATGCCAAGATCGCCCCGGGCAAGATACTCCAGCCGCGCCCGCTCCGGCCCGTCGCCGAACAGGTGCAGCTCGACCGCCTCGTGACGCAACCCGCGAAAGGCCTCGATCAGCAGGTCGAACCCCTTCTGCCGATCAAAGCGCCCGACCGCCCCGATCACCAGCGCAGGCCCCTGCGGCGCGGGAACCGCGCGAAAGGCATCGAGCGTCACGCAGGGCTGGATGACCGAGAGTGCACCGGGCTGGACCAGCCCACGCTGCCGCAGCCAGGCCCCCTGCGCGGCGCTCACCGCGACGACCCGGTCGAACAGCGCATAGGCACTGCGCAACAAGGTGTGGAACCGGCGCGGCGCGCTGACGTTGGCCGCCGCGAACCCGGCGCAATAGCTGTGCTCCACATGGATCAGCGGCACCCCGGGATGGGTCGCGCGCAGCAGCATCAGCCCCGGCAGCCCCCGCCACGTCACCGTGAGGTGCGAGACGATGAGGTCGGCCGCCACCGCGCCGGGCACCGGACGGGTCCGCGATACGGTCACCACCTCGTGCCGGGCCTCGCGGGCCAGCACCGGATCATTCGCGAGGAAGTCGAGGTAGCGCATGACGCCGCCCGGCTGGGTGTCGTCGATCAGGTGAACGATGCGAAACATGGCAGGTCTCCTTGGTTCGGTTCTCAGGTCCGTCCGGCAGCAAGCCGGCGCAGCGCAGCCACGGGCCCGGGCCCGACGCGGGCCAGCACCGCAGCGGCAGCAAGGGTCGTCACGGTCTTCAGCGGCTCCTCCGCCAGCGGACGCAGCGAAGCACCGAGCGAGGCGCGCGCCAGCCGCAGCGCCTCGGGTCCATAGCCCGAACTCACCGACCGGCGCGCGAGATAACGCAGCTGGTAGGCCCGTGCCGCCGGGGTGTGCCGCGCGAAGAACTCCGGCGCGAGCGGCGCGAGCTTCTCCACCAGCCGCTCCCACGAGGCATACTGGCGCGCGATCCCGGCCGAGAGCCCGCCGCCCGCGATGCGATAGCGCGTCAGCAGCCCCGGAACGCCCTCGATCTCCCAGTCGGTGGTCAGCGCGATGCGCAGCCAGCACTCGATGTCCTCGGACTGCCGGAACCGCTCGTCGAACCACCAGTCCCGCAGCGTCTCTCCCTCGGGCCGCCAGGCGATTGCGTCCAGTGCCGCGCGGCGCAGCACCACGGCCGATCCGTTGCCGATGGGGTTGCGGCGGAACACGTGGGCCGCCGTGATACCGCGCAGCCGGGGCCGCTGGGCAAGGCCGGTGGACCGGCCCGCCTCGTCGATCATCTCGGAGCCGGAGAAGCTGACCCCCACGGTCGGGTTGGCCACAAGGTGGCGCACATGCGCCTCCAGCTTCTCGGGCCGCCACAGGTCGTCGGCATCGCAGAACCCGATGAATTCGCCCCGGGCGTGGGCAATGCCCGAGTTGCGCGCCCCGGCAAGCCCGCGGTTGGGCTGCTGCACCACCCGGATGCGCGGGTCGCCAAGGCTGCGCGCCACCGCGACGCTGCGGTCGGTCGAACCATCGTCGATCACCACGATCTCGAGTTCCCGGAACGTCTGGGCGCATAGGCTCGCCAGCGTGTCACCCAGGGTCGCGGCGACATTGTAGGCGGGGACGACGATCGTTGCTCTGGGCATGGGATGGCTCCTTTCAACCGGCAAACAGAAACTGGCGCAGGCGGCCCGGCAGCAGTGGCGCACAGAGCGCCGCCGCCACGGTCAGACCACCCCGGCGCAGATCGGACAGAAACCCGGCAGGGCTGAGGATCAGCCCGGTCAGGACGAACCGCAGCGCCTCGACACCCGGCGCACCGACCCGCAGCGCACGCCGCGCGAGGTAACGGCAATAGATCGCCTCGGCGCGCGGATCGGCGCGGAAGCCGAAGCGCTCGGCGGTGGCCAGCGCCGCCCGCCGCCCTGCCCGCATCCGCCCAAGGTCGGAGGACAGGCCAGAGACGCTGGTGCGATAGCGCACGAGGCATCGGTCGAGCCCGACCACGCGGTGCCCCGTGGCGACCAGCCGGATCAGCCATTCGAGGTCTTCGTTGTGGACGAGACGGGTATCGAAACCGCCAGTCTGCGAAAACACCTCGTGCCGCACGGCAAGGTTCGACATGGTGCAGACCGGGTTTTCCGCCAGCAACATCGGCACCGTCAGATCACCCGCCGGCACCGTCGATACAGAGGACGACCGCGTGCCGTCGAAGAAAGCGATCTGGGCGAATACCGCAGCGACCGAGGGTTCGGCAAAGGCCGCCACGAGGCAGGCAAGCTTTTCCGGCTCCCAGAGGTCGTCGGCATCGCAGAAGGCGAGGATGTCACCCCGGGCTTCCGGCAGGGCGAGGTTGCGCGCGGCACTCGGGCCCTTCCCCGGATTGCGCAGCACCCTAACGCGGGTATCCCGTCGGGCCTCGGCCTGGATCAGGTCGAGCGTTGCATCGCTGGAGCCGTCGTCGACGCAGAGCAGTTCCCAGTCGGAGAAGGTCTGCGCGCGCAGGCTCGCCAGTGTCTCCGGCAGGGTCGCCGCCGCGTTGAAACAGGGCATGACGATGGAAAAGCGCGGCATGTCAGACGCTCCCGGCCAGAGGTTTGCGGAAGGCAGGCGCGAGGGTCGGAACCGCCGCCCCGAGCTGTGTGATGGCAGCGACGGCCAGATAGCCCCATGCGATGGCGACCAGACCGTGCGGGGCCAGCAGCGCCGTATTGGCCACCAACGCCAGCGTCATCGCCAGGGTGACGACCAGTTCAAGCTGGGGGCGGTCGTGAGCGCGCAGCCACTGCGCCGCGCCCGACCAGACCACGCCCGGGATCGCCGCAAGACAGAGGATCGAGACGACACCCGACAGCCCCTCCCAGCCCGCGCCGAACAGCAGCGGCACGTAGATCGGCGCCGCCAGCGCCTGAAGGACCACGGCGCCCGAAATCAGCACCGTGCTCATCCCCAGCGCCTGACGCAGAGCGCGCCCGCGGTCACCGGCGGCGCAGAGGTGCGGGAACAGCGCGGTAGAGAATGCCTGCGCAAAGGAATTGGCCAGCCCCAGCCCGGCATTGAACGCCATGAAGTAGAGGCCCAGCATCTCGGCCCCGCCGATGGCGCCGATCACCAGCTTGTCCGCCTGAAACCGCAGAGCCTTGACCACCTCGACTCCAAGCACCGCCCAGCCATAGCGCAGGAACGGTGCCAGCGGCGCGGGGCGCACGCTGCGGTCGGCGCGCCACGGGTGCAGGCGGCGCATGGCGACCAGCCAGATCGGCGCGGAGAGCAGTCTCGGCAGCACAAGCGCGATAGGTCCGGGAAAGGCCAGCGCCATGACCGCGGAGATCACGTTGGCCCCCACCACCTGCCCGGCGGCGATGGCGGCGGTCTGCTTCAGCTTGCCCGCCCGCATCGCCAGCGCGCATTGCACCAGCCCGGCAGGCATGAAGAGGTATTCGCCTGCCAACAGGGCGACCAGCAGGAACAGCAGCGCATTGCCGCTGACCAGCCAGATCACCGCCGCGACGCCGACCTGTAGCACGAAGAGGCCCACGCACCATGCCCAGAAGATTCGGCTGGCGGTGCGGCAGGCGGCAGCCAGCCCGTCCTCGGGCGCCGCGATGATGCGTTGACCGGCGCCGGTCTCGGCCAGCGCCTTGAGAATATCGGCCGCCGCCAGCGCAGTGGCCGCGATCCCGATCGAAACGAGGTCCATCGAACGAGCGACAGCCATGACCACGACCAGACGGGATGCCTTCGCCGCGACCTCTGACAGGCAATACGCCATCAGGTGCCGGAAAAAGGGTCCTAGTCGCTGGATCGTGATCATGACTGTGCCTTCGTGAGTGGTGGCCTGTTGCGGCCACCCTCTGCATAGCCCGCCCGCTCCCTTCCCGTCGTCAGCGCGCCGGGACAGTGCAAAGGCGCAACGGATCAGGAGTCCTATCCGTTCGGATAGGTGGCGCATCCGCCGTCGCGGTAGACGCGCCCGGGTTGCGGTGGTTACAAATGTCGGAAACGAGCGGAAAGAGGTGGCCCTTGACCGGAGCACCCCACATGACAGGCAACCGGACGACCGTGGTGGCGAGCGCGCTCTCGCTGCTTGTCCTCGCCTCCTGTTCGGGGGGAACGCCTGCCAACATGGAACCGGTCTCGCGCGGGGACTCCTATCAGGCCCAGTACCGCGACCTGCCGCACCCGGTGGCGGAAAATCCTGTCCTGCGCTCCGCTTACATGAATTCCGCGCGCTGCACCCAGCAATCGGGCAGCACCGGCGGCAAGGGGTCGGGCTACGTGCCCGGTGCCCTGCGCGGCGAGCTGCTGTCACGCGGCGACCTCGTCGATCTGCGGCTACCGGACGACGCGACCTTCACCGGCGAGTTCGTGGTGTCGCGCGACGGGTTTCTCAAGCTGCCCTTCCTGCCGCCTATCCCGGCCCAGGGCCGGTCAGCCGATCAGGTCAAGGCAGCGATCCGCAGCGCGCTGGTCTCGGGCGGCTACTATGCCGACACGCCCGAGGTTTCGCTGCTGGTGATGGATTTCGCCCCGGCGCGCGTCGGTGTGTCCGGCGCCGTCTTCGAACCGCAGAGCATGGATATCGGCGGCATCGCGGGCGACACCGTGGACAACCGGCGGCAGGCTGCGATCGGCGCTTCGACCGAGGGGCGCAACCTCTCGGTGGCGCTGCGCGGCGCAGGCGGCATCCGCCCCGACGCCGACCTCTCCGCAGTGCGCATCACCCGCGCGGGCACCAACTACACGCTCGACCTGCGCGGCGCGGTCGAGGGGCGCGGCTTCGAGGACGTGATGCTGATGACGGGCGACGAGGTCTACGTCCCCTCCCGGCAATGCTTCCAGGACGAGCTGATGAAACCCGGCCCGCTCAGCCCGCCGGGGATCTCGCTCTACCTCTCGAACCTGACGCAACCCGCCAGCAGCAACGCCACCTCGGCCATCGGACAGGTGGTGCGCGAGGTGCCCTACGGCACGCGCTACATGCAGGCCGTGATCGACGCCAACTGCGTCGGCGGCCCCCGGGCGACCAGCGCCAACCGATCGGCCGCGCTGTTCTCGCGCAATCCGCTCACCGGCAACTCGGTGGTGATCGAACGCAAGGTCGAAGAGATGCGCACCCGCGCCGACCGGGACGACTACGACCCCTACCTGCTGCCGGGCGACTCCATCGCCTGCTACGACAGCAGCGTCACCAACATCGGCGAGATCGGCAAGCTGATCGGGGTCTTCACGCTCGGAACGCTGATCAACAACTAGGCTTGGCTGCGCGCCTGCCACGCCAGCAGCGCCGCGCGGCCCTCCTGCCAGAGCTCGCCAAGCTGCCCAAGGTCCCCGGACGTGACCCCACCGGAATTCGCACCGGTCTCGATACGCCCCAGCGCCTCGCGCAACCGCACCAGCCCGAAGGAGGCACAGGAGCCCGCGCATTTGTGCGCGGCCGCCGACAGTTCTGCGTCGCCCGGATCGGTCCCGGCCAGCCGCGCGATACTGGCGTCAACCTCGGTCAAGCAGCGGCTGATCAGCCGCCCGGTCGCCTCTGGCCCAAGGGTATCGAGCAGATCGGCCAGTTGCGCCTCATCCAGCACGGGCGAGGCGTCGTCCCGCACCGGCTCCCCCTCGTTCGCCTCAGCACCCCGGATCCCGCGCAGCAGCGTGACCAGTGCGGCGCGGTCGATCGGCTTGCTGATGCAGTCATCCATGCCCGCCTCGCGGAACCGCGCGACCTCTTCCGGCAGCGCATGGGCGGTGACGGCGATGATCGGCGTCCCCGCAGAAGGCCCGGCGCCCGCCCGGATTCTCCGCGTCGCCTCCTGCCCGTCCATCACCGGCATCGAGACGTCCATCAGGATCACGTCAAAGGCCCGCGCCTCCGCCCATTCCACCCCGGCCTGCCCGTTCACGGCCTCGGTCACCACGTGACCATCGCTCTCCAGCATGGCGCGGGCCACGAAGCGGTTGATCTCGTTGTCCTCGACCAGCAGCACCTCCAGCGGTTCCCCCGCCGCCGTCTCGGTCACAAGGGTGGCCGGAGCATCCGCGCCCGACGGCACCTGATCCACCCGGGGCAACGGCACGCGGATCCAGAACAGGCTGCCAGCCCCCGGCTCGCTCTCGACCCCGATGGTCCCGCCCATCAACCCGACTAGCCGCCGCGCGATGCCAAGCCCCAGCCCGGTGCCTCCCGCGCGCCGCGCATATGAGGAATCGAGCGTCTCGAAGTCGTTGAAGATCCGCTCCAGATGCTCCGGTGCGATCCCGACGCCGGTATCGACCACCCGGAACTCGACCATCTCACCAGCCCCGCCCAGCCGCTCGACCTCGATATCGATCGAACCGGCCCGGGTGAACTTGATCGCGTTGCCCACAAGGTTCAGCAGCACCTGCCGCAGGCGGCGGGTATCGCCCAGCACCCGGTCCTCCGGTGTCCCGAGCCAGCTCCAGGCAATCTCGTTGCCGCCCTGCGTGGCGAGGGCTGCCGTCGTCTCGACGACCGCATCCAGCAACCGCGAGACCGAGAACGGGCGGCTCTCGGCCGTCAGCTTGCCCGCCTCGAACTTCTCGAGGTCCAGAACGTCGTTCACCAGCCCCAGCAGAAGCCGCCCCGAGGACTGCATGTGGTCCAGCAGGTCGGTCTGCCGCTCCGTCAGGGAATGATCGCGCATCAGCTGCATGGTCCCAAGCAACCCGTTCAGCGGGGTCCGCATCTCGTGGCTCATCAGCGCAAGGAACTCGGCCTTTGCCCGCTCGCCCGCCAGCGCCTTGTCGCGCGCCTCGGTCAGGTCCTCCTCTGCCGCCTTGCGGTGCGAGATATCGCGGATATGCGCGACGTAGATCACCTCGGCATCGTCGTCGGTCCGGTCCATCGACACCTCGACCGGGAACACCCGCCCCGAGGCATCGGTGCCCAGCGTCTCGAACAGCCGTTCCTCCGGCGCGGGGCGGCGCCCGTTGTCGAACACGCGCAGCGGCCCGGCCCTCAACTCGTCGTGGTTCACCTCCGGGAAGTAGAGGTCGAGCGCCCGCCGCCCAAGCGCCTGTTCCCGGGTGTAGCCGAACAGCCGTCGCGCGGCCTCGTTCATGTCAACGATGGCGCCCGCCTCGTCACAGACGATGATCGCATCCACCGCCGCCTCGACAATGGCCCGGACCCGCGCCTCGGAGCTACGGGCCACGTGGGCATGGCGTTCCGCCGTGCGGTAGAGACGCCGAAAGGAATAGGTCAGCAGCGACAGACCGGCGAGCAGCCCGGCGAGGATGATCGAGAGCCGGATCAGCGTGCCGGTGATCTCCGAGCGCTGGCTGTCGGACACCCGGGCAAAGGTCGCCAGACCGAAGAGCGAGAGCTCCCGCACGGTGCCCGCGAGGTCCGCGACCTGCGCCGCCAGATCGGGCAGCGCCGCGATCAGCTGAGCATCGTCGCCGTCGATCAGCGGGACGGTATCGTCAAGAAACGCGCGCACCGCGCCATGCGGTTCCGAGAAGTCGGGCGCGCTCCGCAGCGTCCGGAACACGTCACCCCGTTCCAGCGTGCCGATGCGGCTGTAGAACACGTCGAACCGCCGCCGTACTTCGCCCAGCTGCGCCGGGTCGGCAATGGCCTTGCGCAGCGCCAGTTCCAGCTGCAGCACCTCGACATCGGCCTGGGCCAGGCTCCATTGCAAATTGTCCGAGTTCGCCGTGCTCAGCTCGTCGATCTGGCGCAGGACGACCCACGCCATCCCCGCCACCGTGCCCATGCAAAAGGCCAGCAGCAGGATGATCGCCGATGTCCGGGTCCAGATCGACCGGCGGGCCTTGTCCGGCGGCGTCGTGCTCATCCGCGGGTCCGGCTCACTTCACGGTAATCCGGTCAAGCTGCCAGATGCTGCGGGAATAGATCACCTCGGACTGGTACTCGGTCCGCGAGTCATAGGGGTAGACCACCCATAGCGGCCCCTTGTCCCGCGTCGACATCGGCTCGCCGTTGTTGAGAAAGGCAACGATGGCGCCGCCCTCGCTCCAGTCCGCAATCGGAATATCGACGGCATAGTCGTTGATCGCCTTCGCGCTCAGGACCTCGCCGGTCGCGCCCACCGCATCCATCAGCACATGCAGCGGAACACCGGTGAAGGATTGCACGCCCTCGGTCCAGATGGTCGAGGTCTCGATGGTCACCGGCTCCATGCCCTCCAGCATCGCCATGTCGAAAACGGCGGTGTCCCCCGCGTTCGTCTGCCCGATGGCCCCGCTGACAGTCAGCACCGGTTCGCCCTCGGGCACAGGCAGATCCTGCGCGGCAAGCGGCAGCGGCAGCAAGAGGGCGAGACAGGCAGCGGCCTGCAGGGTACGGGAAAGCAAGGTCATTCGGCATACTCCGGTTGGCTTGCCATGAACTATTGCACAGGTTCCGGTCCCGCGTCATCGGGGCATCGGACTCGCCGACCTATCCGATCGGATAGAGATCAGGCCGCCGCCCGCGGTGCACCCGCCAGACGTTGCCGGAGCGTGCGCGCAAGGTCTGAACCGAGGTCGGCACGCTTCAACGCGAAGGCCACCGTCGCCTCCAGGTAGCCCGGCACCGACCCGCAATCGAACCGTTCCCCCTCGAACCGCAACCCGTGCACCGGCACGCGCCTGGCATCGGCGTTGATCGCATCCGTCAGCTGGATCTCGCCCCCTGCGCCCGGCACGGCGTTTGCCAGCCGGTCGAAGATCGACGGCTCCAGCAGGTAGCGCCCGACCACCGCCAGCCGCGAGGGCGCCAGCGCCGGGTCGGGCTTTTCCACCAGCCCCCGAGCACGGGCCAGCCGCGCGGTCTCTTCGGCCACGTCGAGAATGCCATAGGCCCGCACCGCCTCCTGCGGCACCTCCATCGCCGCGACCATGTGGCCGCCGTGAACCGCGTGGGCCTCGACCATCTGGCGCAGGCAGCCGCGCGGCGCGTCGATCACGTCGTCGGGCAGCATTACCGCAAAGGGCCGATTGCCCACCAGCCGACGGGCCAGCCCCACCGCGTGCCCCAGCCCGCGCGGCACCTCCTGCCGCACGAAGCTCAGCGCGCCCTCGGGCAGTCGGCTCCGTTCGATGGCGGCCAGGGCGTCGGTCTTGCCACCGCTCCGCAGGCGCCGCTCCAGCTCCGGCGCCGCGCCAAAGTGGTTCTCCAGCGCGCTCTTGCCGCCCGAGGTCACAAAGACGAATTCCTCGATCCCCGCCTCGCGCGCCTCGTCCATCGCGTATTCGATCAGCGGACGGTCGATCAGCGGCAGCATCTCCTTGGGCACCGACTTGGTCGCGGGCAGGAACCGGGTGCCAAGACCGGCAACGGGAAAAACGGCAATCTTTACATGGCTCATCGGTCTGTTCCTCATGTCAGGGATCAATAGGCGCCGCGACCGCCGACGACGGCGCGGAAGGTCATGAACACCAGCACGATGTCCAGCAGGATGGAGCGCGCGTTCACATAGGCGAGGTCCATGTCGATCATCTTGTCAAAGCCGATCTCGGCCCGGCCGGAGACCTGCCAGATGCCGGTCAGCCCGGGCTTGACGGCAAGACGGCCAAGCGCGCGTTCGGGATAGGCTGCGACCTCTTCGGGCAGCGCCGGGCGTGGGCCGACGATGGCCATCTCGCCACGCAGCACGTTCAGGATCTGGGGCATCTCATCGATGGAGTAGCGCCGCAGGAACCTGCCGACGCGGGTGATCCGGGGATCGTTGCGCGCCTTGAAGCAGACGCCCTCGCGGTCCGACTGCGACAGCAGCGCCGCCCGGCGCACCTCGGCGTCGCTGTACATCGAACGGAACTTCAGCATGGTGAAGGGGCGGCCGTCGCGCCCGATGCGGGTCTGACGGAATAGGACCGGCCCGGGGCTTTCCAGCCGGATCGCGGCGGCGAGCAGCAGGAACAGCGGCATCAGGCTCAGAAGGGCGAGACTCGAGAGGATCACGTCGATGGCACGGCGGGCAACCGCAAGTCGATCGCGCGAGTGAAAGGCGTCGGCAGCCGCGCGTAGGAGAAAGCTGGCATTGCCCAGCAGGTAGCGTCCCGCCATCCGGCGCGGCTCCATCGCCAGCCGCCATAGCCACTCGCTGCGGGCCTTGCGGACCAGACGCGGAGCCCGGCGCACCTCACCCGCAAGGAAGTCGAAGAGCGCCCCGACCCCCAGCGTGATACGGGCGTCGAGATGGCGCGCATTGCGAGCGAGCCACACGTCCTGCCGCGGCACTCCCATTGCCACCAGCACGATGTCGGGCCGCGCCGCGTTGATCCGCGAGAGGACGCGGCTGGTCCGTGCCGCCCCCTCGAAACCGTCGCAGGTCCCGACCACACGCAGGCCCGGGGTGGCCAGGCACAGGCTGCGCGCGGCGCGCTCGGCCACGCCGGGGCGTCCACCCAGCAGGTAGACCCCCAGACCGCGCCGGGCCGCCTCGGCCAGCAGCGCGGGAACGAAATCGGTGCCGTTCAGGTTCTCGCGGATCTCCTCGCCCCGCATCCGGGCCGCCAGCTCCACCCCGATTCCGTCGGGCAGGATCATGTCGGCGCTGCAGAGCGCGTCACGATAGGCGGCGTCGCGGCTCATGACGTTGGCACAATGGGCGTTCAGAAAGGCCACCCGGCTGGCGCGCCCGGGCACCAGCAGGCGACGGATCACGGCACCGGTCGTGGCGCTGACAACCGGCAGTCCGAATAGTCGGACGTGGTCGAAACGGTCCTCGCCAGTCTGTGCGGCGTGAGGCATGTCCGGTGTGAAGATGGCCGGTGCGACGGCCTCGATCTGGTTCATGTAGGTCATGGGTGCAATCCCTTTTTTGGTTGCGTTTCCATGACCTTGAAGCAGGCAGCCGCACCGTCTCAACGACGCGGGAGGAGAGTCCGGAGCCTCATTCGGAGCGCCTCGGGCACACCGGAACGGGCGGGCCAGACGGACGGGTTGGCCCGCCGTGTCACTCTGACCGGTGACCTATCCTTTCGGACATGGGCGCAGTCCCTCCGCGCCCTGTTTTTGCCACGCTCTTCGCGCCTATTGTGGTCCCCGCCTTGATCAACAGCGATTCTGAGGGGATGAAATGGAACGAATGGAAATTGGACTTGCCCCGTCACTACGTCCTAGCATTGCCGCCGGGGCTGTGACTCCAAAGGGGAGTGAAATGCGAATTCTGATCGCCGACGATCATGATCTTCTACGGGACACTCTTGTCCTCTACCTGCAGAGCGAGGGCGGTTTCGAGACCGTCACCGCGCCGGACTACCCCACCGCCGCCAACCTGGTCGCGGCGGACGCCTTCGATCTGGTGCTGCTCGACTTCTCCATGCCCGGGATGGAGGGGCTGACCGGGCTCGAACGGATCATGGCGATGGAGGGCAACCACCGGGTTGCCATCATCTCGGGCACCGCCAACCGCGAGGTTGCCGAACAGGCCCTCGCCTCGGGCGCCGCCGGGTTCCTGCCCAAGACACTGTCGGCCAAGTCCCTGATCAACGCCGTCCGCTTCATGGCGATGGGCGAGCAATATGCCCCGCTCGACTTTATGCGCGCCGAGGACGACGAGCCCCAGCACCCGCTCGCCGAACTGCTCTCTCAGCGCGAGTTCGAGGTGCTTCAGGGCCTGACCGAGGGCAAGTCGAACAAGGAGATCGCCCGCGATCTCGATATCCGCGAACCCACGGTCAAGCTTCACGTCAAGACGCTCTACCGCAAGATCGGCGCCTCCAACCGGACCCAGGCTGCCATGATCGCGCGCGACAAGGGCCTGTTCTGAGGCCAGACCCGGGGCTCGCCCCGTCCTATCCCCTCGGATAGGAACCTACCCCGCCGCGTGCCCCACGTATCCGTGGGGCAGCGCGCGCCGAAAGGCCCGGCGGTGTATCACCATGGCAAGGAGACTTGCCATGCCCCGCATCCCGACCCTGCCCCGCCCATACTTGCCACGGCTGCTACGCCTGCCGCTACGCGAGCTGTCGTTCGCGCGTCTCCTGCGTGGCGGTCGGCTGAACGACGCGGGCCGCCTGCCGCGCTACGCGGGTCTGTTCGCGCTCGGAGCCCTGTGCATCTGGCTGCCCATCGTCAGCTACCTGCAGACCGCGCCGCTGCGCTACACCAGCGACACCTCCCTTATCCTCCCGGGCTCCGGCGCGGCGGCCTCCGTCAATCTCGACCGCATAGGGCAGGCCTCCTCCTCGGCCAACTCGCCCTTTTCCAGCAGTTCCATCAGCCCGACCGAGACTTACAAGCGCCTGCTGGGAGCAAGCCGCATCCTCGACGCCGCCGCCGCCACGGTCGACATGCGCGCGCAGGACTTCGGCAAGCCCCGCATCCAGCTGGTCGACCAGACCAGCCTGATCCACGTCTCCATCGTCGGCAATTCGCCCGAAGACGCCAAGGCACGGGGCGACGCCCTGCTAAAGGCCTTCTTTACCGAGATCGCGGCCCTGCGCAGCGACGAGGTCTCGCTGCGTCAGGACAGCGGGCGCAGCGCCATCGAGGAATACCGCCAGTCGGTGCTGGCGACCCGCGACGAGATCACCCGCCTGCAACGCGAGACCGGGCTGATCTCGGCCGAGCAATACCACGCGCTCGTCACCGAGGCCGACGAACTGGCCCAACGGGTGCGCGACCTCGGGGCGAGCCTCGAAGAAAAGACCGAGGCCGTCGCCACCCTGCGCACCACGCTCGACACCGATCCCCGGCTTGCCGCGGCGGCCCTGCGGCTGCACGCCGACACCGAGTTCGCGGCGCTGGCCGAAGAGATGTCGCAGAAGGCCGCCGCGCTCTCGGAGGCGCGCAGCCGATACGGCGACCGGCACCCCGAGGTGCGCGCCGCGCTGGCCGGTCACGACACGGCCCGCCGTCAGGCCCGCGCGCGCGCCACGGCGCTGACCGGTCTGAGCGCCGACGACCTCGACACCCTCGACCTCAGCCACGTCGGCAACCGCGCCACCCTGCTTAGCGAGCTTGTCCGTCTCGAGGCCGAGCGCGTGGGCACCGCCGCCGAATACGCCACCATGTCCCAGCGCCTTGAAACGGCCGAGGCGCGCCGCCTCGACCTGATCGAACCGGCGGCACGCCTCGAAGACCTCCAGCGCGATTTTTCCGTGGCCGAAGCCGTCTTTGCCTCGGCGATGGCACGCACCCAGACCAGCAAGGCCGATCTCTACGCCTCCTACCCGCTGGTGCAGGTGCTGGAGGACCCCTCGCTGCCCGACGAACCCTCCTCGCCCAAGCGCAAGCTCGCGCTGGCGGCGGGTATCGCGGCAACCTTGTTCCTGCTGATGGGTCTGTTTCTCGCCTGGCTCCGCCGCCCGCTGATCTCGCGCCTGCTGGCCGAGGGCGACGCGGCGATGCCCGCGAACTTGGTGCCCGCGGAATGAGCCGACCCCGCGACCTGTCTCCCGCCAACGCGGCCGAGGCGATGGTCTACCGCGCGCTGACCTGGACCTGGCCCTTCTACGCGCTCGGCGCGCTCTATGTGGTCGGGCCGGTGCTGGCGTGGTGCCTCGGCGGTCTGGCGGTGCTCTCGCTCTACCTCGGGCCCGCCATCCGCCGCGACCTGCGCGCTACCGGAGCGATTCCGCCTGTCACCACGGCTTGGCTTCTTGGCATGTCCGCCCTGCTGGTGATCCTCTGGATCGGACATATCGACTGGGGCCTCGGGCTCAAGCAGACCATCAAGTCCTCCATCGGCTGGGCCAAGGGCTGGGCCCTCCTCGCCCTCTTCCAGCTCGCCGGTGCGGTGCTGCCGATCCGCCGCGCCATCCTCGTGCGGGCGCAATGCGTCGTCGGCCTTTGGACGCTGGCACTGCTACCCTTCCTCCTCGCCGCCCCCTACGCCGGACTGCCCGAGCGCATCTTCACCTCGCCGCTCAAGGCCATCGGCGGGCCGGGGCCGGAGTACTTCACCGTCTTTCTCTTTACCTTCGACCCGGCCAGCTGGACGCCGCGCTGGCAGTTCTACGCGCCCTGGGCGCCCTTCGCGGCGCTGCTCGGGGTTCTTCAGGTCTGCTTCGCGCTGGAGGAACGCAACCTGCGCTGGCGCAGCATCGGCGTCACGGCAGGGATCGCGATGATCCTGCTCTCGAAATCCCGCATGGGTCTGGTCGGGCTCGTCGCCTGCACGATGGGGCCCCGCCTGCTGCCGCTGGTGCTGCGCGGCTGGGCATGGCAGGCGCTTGCCGCCGCCACCGCCTCGCTCGCCGTTGTCGGCAGCGCGCTGCTGCAGGCCCTGCAGGACGGAGTCGCCGCCTTCAAGGGCGCCCGCGCCGACAGCACGCGGGTCCGCGAAACGCTGCAGCGCATCGCCGGGGAGCGCTGGGAGAACGAGGCGTTCTGGTTCGGCCACGGCACCGTTCAGCCCGGTGCCCATATCGTCGAATACATGATGATCGGCAGCCATCACACGTGGTGGGGGCTGCTCTTCGTCAAAGGGCTGAGCGGCCTGCTGTCCCTGCTGGTGCCGCTGGCCTGGCAGACCATGATCGCCCTGCTGGACGCCGCCCGCTCTCCGCGCGGCCGCCTGCCGCTTTCGATAATGATGACGATCATCCTGCTGTCCTTCGGCGAAAACCTCGAGATCGAGGCCTACATGATCTGGCCCGGACTGGTCGTGCTCGGCATCCATGCAGCCGAACTGCGCGACCTGCGCCAGCCCGCAGAGCAACCTGCTCCCCGGACCGGCGCCGTTTCTGCGTAAGCGGTCAGCGCACCTGCTCGTTGGCAAAACCCGCCATGCGAGAATAGCCGTTCACGATGGCGTCCCGCTCGGCTAAGGGCAGCACCGATTCAAGGTCGTCGAACCGCTCGCCCGGCAGGTCGGCGATCCGCTTCTCCACCTCGTCGATCACCCGTTCCGGCCCGCCCGAGCGGTTTCCGGCCACGACCTCGTTTACCGGGCCAAGCCGTTCCTGCTCGTAGGCGGCCAGCACCTGTTCCGGCGTCCGCCCGCCCGCGTCCCCGCAGAGCCGCCCCAGCGCGCGCGCGTCGAGGATCGCCTGCGCCGAACCGTTGGCGCCAAAGGGGTACATCGGGTGCGCCGCGTCGCCCATCAGGGTCACCCGGCCCCGGGTCCAGCTGGTCAGCGGATCGCGGTCGCACATGGGAAAGTCCCAGAACACGTCGGTCGCATCGACCATGGCGCGGATGTCGGTCTCCGGCACGGTGAAGTGCTCGAGGATCGGGTGCAGCACCTCGGCCTTGGCCTCGCGGTTCCAGTCCTCGCGCCCCGGCGCGGGCGCGCCCGGCTCGGCCTGACGGACGACACAGGCCCAGTTCATCAGCTGCGTGCCCTCCGTGCGGCCCGGCCCGATGGGATAGAAGATGAACTTTCGGTCGATCCCGCCCGAGTTGATGATGGTGTGCCCGTCCATGACGCTCGGCCAGTCCACCGACCCGCGCCACAGCATCAGGCCGGACCAGCGCGGTGCGCCCTCGTCCGGGTTCATCCACCGCCGCACCGCCGAATGGATGCCATCCGCCCCGATCAGCACATCGCCGTCCTCGACCAGCGGGCTGCCATCCTCCCGCCGGAAGGTCGCGCGGACGCCGTCCCCGGTGTCCTCCACGCTCTCGAAGGCCGCGTCGAGCGTCAGCGTCCCCGCCGGCAGCCGTTCGGACACCGCGTCGAGCAGGACATCGTGGATGTCGGCACGATGCGCGGTGATCTGCGGCACGTCGTAGCCCGCCGCCAGCCCGCGCGGCGCGTTCCACACGTCCTGCCCCGCGCGAGTGCGAAAGATCATCCGGTCGGTCTGAACCCCAAGCCGGTCCAGCGCCTCAACCAGCCCGATCTCATCCAAAGCCTTCACCGCGTGGGGCAACAGGGTGATCCCGACGCCAAGGTGCTGAATCTTTGGCACCTTCTCGAAGACCTTGCAGGGCACGCCCGCCTTGTGGAGGAACAGGGCAAGGCTCAGCCCGCCGATCCCGCCGCCCGCGATGATGACCTTCATGCCTCAGCCCTCCGCGCGACGGGTTGCGATCCGCTCGTCCAGCTCTGCCGTGTCCAGTTCCGGCATCAGCACCACGTTCTCCTGCTCGCGCGGGTCGTTGCGCGCGGTCAGCGCAGTGGCAGGCTCGGTCATCGACAGGTTGAAGGCGACATGCGGCACCTCGGCCGGGATGAAGCAGAAACTACCGGGCTCCATCAGGCTCTCGGTTTCGAGGTTCGGGCCGTGCAGCAGGATGATCTTGCCCGACACCGTGTAGATCGCGGTCTCGTAGTCCTTGTGGCGATGGCTCTTGGCGCGGCCCCCGGGCCCGAAGGCCGTGAGGTTCAGCGACAGGTGCTTGGAGCCGACGCTGTTCTCGGAAACGCCGAAGAACTGCGGCATCCCCTGCTTGGCCTGGCTGGTGGTCTCGGGGGTGAAGATCTTCACCTCGGTTCCGTCTGGAGTCGTCATCGCTTGGTCCTCTCTGTTGTCACTTGGTTGAAGGCAGCGGAGCCTTGTTCCACTGCAGCACGCGGTAGTCGGGCCTCAGGCCCGCCTTGCAATAGGGGTCGCCGTCGGCCAGCGCCTGCGCCTCGGCAAGGCTCTCGGCCTCGATCACCCAGAGCGAGCCGCAGAACGGCGCCGTGGGGTCGGTGCGCAGCCCGCCTGCATCGGTGATCCGTCCGCCGCATTCGGCAAGGTAGTCGAAATGCGCACGGGTCAGGTCGGCGTCGATCTGGCCGGGCTGCACATCGTCAAAGAAAATCGCAACATATCTCATGTTTTCATATTCTTGCAGGCCACTTCTCACATCCCGAGGTAAGCGCGACGCACCTCCGGCGCCTCCAGCAGGTCCTGCCCCGTCCCCGACAGCCCGACCCGCCCGTTCTCGAGCAGGTAGGCATGGTCGGCCAGTTCCAGCGCCACCCGCGCGTTCTGTTCGGCCAGCAGGATGGTGAACCCGGCGTCGCGCAATTCGCGGATGATCTCGAACACCTGCTTCACCATGACCGGGGCAAGCCCCAGCGTCGGTTCGTCCATCAGGATCAGCCGGGGCCGTGCCATCAGGCCTCGCCCCAGCGCCAGCATCTGCTGTTCGCCCCCGGACATCAGCCCGGCCAGCTGCCGCCGCCGCTCCTGAAGGCGCGGAAAGCGGCGGTAGACCTCGGCCAGCATTTCCTCGTGCCCCGAGCGCGCCTTGGGCGAAACAGCCCCCAGCCGCAGGTTCTGCTCGACCGTCATGCCCGGGAACACCAGCCTGCCCTCGGGGATCAGGCAGAGCCCGGCATCCACGCGCTCGTGGCTGGCCAGCCCCACGATCTCGCGCCCGTCATACAGCAGGCTGCCCGCGCGCGGCGCGACCAGTCCCGCGAGGGTCTTCATGATGGTGCTCTTGCCCGCGCCATTGGCCCCGACCAGCGTGGTGACGGTTCCGGCGCGGACCCCGAAGGCGACGTCGAACAACACCTGCACCGCGCCATAGCCGGTGTTCAGCCCATGCACCGTGAGAAGCGTATCGGTCATCCGAAGTAGACCTCCTCGACATGCTTGTTGCGCCCGATCTCCTCGGGCGTGCCAAAGGCGATCCGCTCGCCGTGATGCAGCACGAGGATCCGGTCCGAGAGCGTCATCAGCGCGCCGATCACATGCTCCACGATGACAAAGGTGATGCCCCGGCTGCGGCGCAGCTCGGCCAGCGTTTCCAGCATCTCGCCGATCTCGGTGGGGTTGAGCCCCGCCATCACCTCGTCCAGCATCACGAGGTCCGCACCGGTGGCCAGCGCCCGGGCGATCTCCAGCCGCTTCTGGCCCGAGAGCGTCAGACCACCCGCCAGCCCGGCCCGCTGCCGGGTCAGCCCGACCGACTCCAGCGCCTCGTTCACCAGGGTGTCGCGGCTTGCGCGGGACCGGCCACGCCCGCTGCCGTAGATCGCTGCGACCCGCACGTTCTCTTCCACGCTCAGCCCGGCAAAGGGCCTGACGATCTGAAAGGTCCGGCAGATCCCCGCGCGGCAGATCCGGCTCGGGGACAGCCCGGTGATCCGCCGACCGTTGAAATGCACCTCGCCCGTAGTTGGCGCGACATGCCCCGCGATGACCGAGAACAGCGTGGTCTTGCCCGCGCCATTGGCGCCCATCAGGCCAAAGATCTCGCCCTTCTCCACGCTCATGTCGACATTGTTCAGCGCCATCAGCCCGCCGAACCGCTTGCTCACGCCCCTGACGTCCAGAAATGCCATCAGCCCCTCCCCAGCGCGCGATCCGCAAGGCCCGACAGGCCCCGGGGAACAAACAGGATGAAGGCGATGAGCGTCAGGCCCAGCACAATCATGTAGAGTTGCGGCAGGCTCGACCACAGCGCCTCGGACAGCAGCGTAAAGCCCAGGGCGCCCAGAACCGGGCCGCGCACCGTCTCGGTGCCGCCGACCAGCGCCATGGTCACGATGGTGAAGGAGATCACCGGGTCAAAGGCCTGCGCCGGTTCGAAATAGCCGGTCCGCAGCAGGGCCAGCCCTCCGACAGCGCCGGGAATGGTCGCCGAGGCCACGAAGGCCAGCAGCTTAAGCCGTGCCACCGGAACCCCGACCGTTTCGGCAGCGACCTCGTTCTCGCGGATGGCGGCCAGCCCGGCCCCAAGCGCCGAATGGCGCACGGCGGCGGCACCGAGGGTGGCGAGGATGCCAAGGGCGACCATGCACCAGACCAGCACCTCGAAACTCGGCACCATGAAGATCATCCGGCCAAAGCTGCCGAGCGCGGATTCGATCCGCATCACCACGTTGCGCACCAGTTCGGCCAGCCCGTAGGTCAGGATCACGAAGTACGGTCCCTGCACCCGCAGCACCGGCAGGCCGATCAGTCCGGCAAACACCGCCGAAGCCGCCGCGCCCGCCGCCAGCGCAACGCCGAAGGGCACAACCCCGGTCAGCAGCACGCAGACATAGGCGCCGATCCCGTAGAACACCGCATGGCCCAGCGAGAGATAGCCCGTGGTCGAGGAGAGCATGGACCAGCTCTGCGCCAGCGCGATCCACATGGCGAGCTGGAACACCAGCCCCATCAGGTAGGCATCGCCCGACAGCGGCACCAGCAGGCCGCCGATGGCTAGCGCGAGGCCAAAGATGATGTCGAGCGCCTTCATGAACGCACCGCCTTGGTAAAGATGCCCTCGGGCCGGATCAGCAGTACAGCGACGAACAGGCCGTAGATCAGGATCGAGCGGTAACCGGGCGAGGTCAGCGCCACGCCGTAGGTCTCGATCAGGCCAAGGCTCAGCCCCGCCAGCACCCCCGCCCCGATGTTGCCGAGACCGCCGATGATGATCACCACGAAGGCGATGATGGTGAAGGGAAAGCCCATGAAGGGCGTGATCTGTTCGGTCATCGACACCAGCACCCCCGCGATGCCCGCGATGGCAAAGCCCGCGCAGATGATGATCGGCTGGACCCGGTTCAGGTTCACCCCCACGATCTGCGCCGCCTCGCGCCGCTGGATCACCGCGCGCAGCTCCCAGCCGAAGAGGTGAAAGCGCAGGAACAGCAGCGCGGCGATGCAGATGCCCCCGGCCACGCCCAGCGACAGGAGCCGGTTGCCCGTCATGCTCACCCCCTGCCAGGTGATGACCGTGTCGAGGTACTGGTAGCCCCGCGAGGACGAGGTGAAGGCGAGCGCCGTCAGGTTCTGGAGGATCACCGAGATGCCGTAGAACAGGATCAGCGAATTCGCCTCGACCCGCTTGGCAAGGCCCGGGTTGGCCAGCAGACGGCGGAACATGCCCTCGTAGACCGCCCAGCCCAGCAGCGCGCACAGCGCTGCGGCGACGAAGAAGGAGACGACCGGCGGGATCGACAGCAGCGTGAACAGCCAGAAGGCCGTGTAAGCGCCGATCATCACGAGATCGCCGTGAGCGATGTTCAGCAGCCGCAGCGTGCCGTAGACTAGGTTCAGCCCAAGCGCGATCAGCGCATAGAGCGAACCCGAGACCAGCGCGGCAAAGAGCAGTTGTCCGGAGAGAAGCGTATCCAACGACCTGTCCTGTCTGGTAAGCGGCCCCGCGACGTGCCGGTGGCCCGGTGCGCCATGTGGAGGCGGTCTTCCTTGCCCGGAGCTGCGCCCCGGGCCGTTCGTTCGGTGATTTAGCGGCCGGGCCGGAAGAACCCGGCCGCAGCGACCTACCAGCCCTGCTTGGGTTGGTAGTCCGATGTCTTGATCGACTCCGGCCAGACCAGCTCGATCTTGCCGTCCTGGATCTGGACGAACCCGGTCGGGGTGACGTCGTTCTGCACCCCGTCGAACTTCACTTCGCCGTTGATGGTGTCAAAGGTGCCGGTGGCGATCGCCTCGCGCAGCGCCTCGTGGTCCAGACCGGCTTTGGCCACCGCCTGCTGGAGGATCTCCAGCGACATGTACGACAGCGCCGAGTCGAGCGCGTCGGGCTCTTCGCCGAACTTGGCCACATAGGCGTCAAAGAAGGCCTTGCCGCGGGTCCATTCCGTGGCTTCCGGCGACCAGTGGGCCGAGGCGATGATCCCGTCCGCCGCGCTGCCGAACACCTTGCGATAGGCGTCGATGGTGGGCCCGATCAGCGACAGGACGAAGGGAGACTTGAGGCCCAGTTCCTTGGCCTGACCCGCGAACAGGAAGGCATCCGAGGGATAGGTCATCGCGATCACCGCGTCAGGCGCCTTGTCCCGGATCTGCACGAGGCTGCTGGTCATGTCCTTGATATCGGGCGGATAGCTTTCGTCCATCACCACCTCGATGCCCTTCTCCTTCAGTGCGGGCAGGAGGAAACTGCGGAACTCCTGTGCGTAGGGCAGTTCGTTGGCGATGATCGCCGCCGAGGTGATCCCGTTCGCGGCCATCATCTCGGCCAGCGCCGGCCCCATCGCATCGGGAATGGCCGAGGTCGGGAACCAGATGTAACCCGGCGCGACCTTGCGCAGCTGCACCGAAGCGGCGGTGTTGCCCACCATAGGGAACTTGTAGCGCTGCAGCACCGGCGCCAGCGCGAGGTGCATGGGCGTGCCCCAGGGTGCGGCCAGCAGGTCGACCTTGTCCTGCGTGATCAGCTTTTCGTAGATGCGCACAGTATTGGCAGGGTTCGACTGGTCGTCGTAGCTGACGAACTCGACCGGACGCTTCTCGCCGCCCGGCAGTTCGAGGCCGCCAGCCGCGTTCACCTGTTCCTTCCACAGCTCGTAGGGGTTTTCCTGCGAGGGCGCGGCGGCGGCGAAGATGCCGGTGCGCGCCATGGAATAGCCGATGCGGATCGGGTCGGCGGCCCAGGCCGCGCCCGCGACCGAGAGCGCCGCTGCGGCGCCGAGGGCGGCGCAGGCCAGTCTCCTTGTTGTCTTCATGGTGTCACTCCTGTTGGGTTGCTTGTTATGTCTTGTCACTCGCGTCCTGGCGGGGGCCGGTTCAGGTCTTCTCCGCCGCGAGCATGCCGTTCAGCACCCGCTCGCCAGTCAGCGGCAGGTGGTTGTGCCGGAACCCCGTGGCCTGCGCGACGGCATTTGCCAGCGCGCCGGGGGCCGCGTTCAGCCCGATCTCTCCCGCGCCCTTGGCGCCGAAGGGGCCGGTCGGGTCCGGGTCTTCGATGATGTAGGTGTGGATCGCATCGGGCACGTCCCGCATGGTCGGCACCTTGTAGTCCATGAGCGACGGGTTCGCGAGGCGCGGCCCGTCCCAGACCATTTCCTCGAAGAGCGAGTAGCCAAGGCCCTGAACAAAGCCACCGTGAAGCTGCACCTCGACGAGCTTGGGGTTGATGGCCCGTCCGACATCCGCCGCTGACCAAGCCTCGCGCACCGAAACCTGCCCGCTCACCTCGTCGATGTCGACGTCGACGCCAAGCGCGGCGAAGCTGAACACGCCGATGCGCGGGAACGGCAGGCCGAGCGCGATGGCGCGCTTGGGGTCATGGGTCGGCTGGTCGAACACCAGCGTCTCGCTGCCGACAAGCGGCCCGCCAACGGCCCAGTGGGCGCGCCCCGAGATCTGGGCAAATGTCACGTCGCTGTTGGACCCGACCTTGCCGATCCGCCCGCCCTCGCGCAGTTCCAGCTCGTCCACGTCGCAGTCCAGCATCTCGGCCGCTTGCTCCATCGCCTGATCGACGACCTTCTTCGCCGCCGCCTTCACCGCGCGGCCCGTGGTGTAGGTCACGCGCGAGGCCGTGGTGCCCCAGTTGTAGGGCGACCCGTCCGTATCGGGGCTCGCCACCGCGACCTGGTCAAAGGGCAGCTTTAGCTCCTCGGCGCAGATCTGGGCGAGCACGGTGTCAGAGCCCTGCCCGATATCCGTCGCCCCGGTGTTGAGCGAGATGGTCCCGTCTTCCAGCATCTTCACGATGGCCCCGGTGCCCAGCAGGCCCGAGATATGCGCCGTGACCGCCAGCCCGAAGTTGCGCGCCGAACCATCCGCACGGGGCAGCTTCGCCGCCTGCTCGACCGCGTCGAGGCATCCGGCCAGCCCGTTCGAGGCGATCTCCGGCCCGACGAACCAACGGTCTCCCTCGCGCACCATGTTCTTGCGGCGAATGGCGAACGGATCCATGCCGATCCGCTCAGCGATCTGGTCGATCTGCTGCTCGCCCGCGAACAGCACCTGTGGGTTGCCGAAACCCCGGAAGGCCCCGAACCGCAGCTTGTTGGTGTAGACCAGCCTGCCCTCGGCCTTCATGTGCGGGAAGCGATAGGGCCCGCCGCACATCAGCAGCGCATAGCCCATCACCCCCGGGCTGTCGTCGGCAAAGGCGCCGCAGTCCACCAGAACCTCGCAATGCCGGGCCACCAGCGTGCCGTCCTTCTTGGCCCCCGTCTTCATCCGCACCTTGAACGGGTGTCGGGCCCGGACCATCTCGAAATCTTCCTCGCGCGTCAGGATCAGTTTCACCGGCCGCTGCGCCTTCATCGCCAGCGCCACGGTGATCGGCTGGATATGCGGCTCCATCTTGTTGCCGAACCCTGCCCCCACGCGCGGCGTCAGACTGCGCAGCTTCGACATCGGCAACGACAGGCTCTCGCAGACATTGGCCTGCACCCGGAACACCGACTGGTTGGCCGACCACAGCGTCACCCGTCCGTTGGCATCCACCTCAGCCAGCGCCCCGCAGGGCTCCATCGACACATGCGCCTGCGGCTGGGTGGTGTACTCGCCCTCGACGATCACATCGCAACCGGCCCAGGCGCCATCCACGTTGCCTTCCGACAGTTCGGTCCGGCTGCAGAGGTTCCCTTCGGATCCGGCGTCGAACACCTTGATATAGTCGGCGAGCTTTTCGTGGAGGATCGCCGCGCCCTCCTCCAGCCCCTCCTCGGGCGACAGGATCGCGGGCAGTTCCTCGTAATCCACCCGGATCAGACGGCAGGCGGCGCGCGCCTCCGTCTCGGTCCGCGCGGCGACAGCGGCCACCGGCTCACCAACATACAGCACCTTACCCTTGGCGATGGCATGTTCGTCCTTGATGAAGGCCCCCATCCGCCCCTCGCCGACATCATCGCCGGTGATGATCGCGACAACGCCCGGCGCGGCCAACGCCTCGGTCAGGTCATAGCCAAGGATCCGCGCATGCGGATAGGGACTGGCGAGGATCGCGCCATGCAGCATCCCGGGGCGATAGAGGTCGGCGATGTATTCCGCGCGGCCCTGCACCTTCTCGAGGCTGTCCACCTTGGGCACCGACTTGCCAACGGCGCCGCCGGTGAAACTCGGGTTCGGCTGATCGAGGCTCATTGCGCCAGCTCCTCTGCCGCGCCGCAGACAGCGTCGACGATGGTGCGATAGCCGGTGCAGCGGCAGATATTGCCCGAAAGCGCCGACTTCACCGCGTCGCGGCTGGGGCGCGGGACCTCCGCCAGCAGGTTGCGCGCCGACATCAGCATGCCGCCGGTGCAGAAGCCGCATTGCACGCCCCCAGCCTCGACCATGTGCTTCTGCAGCGCGTTCAGAATGCGGTCATCGCTCAGCCCTTCGACCGTGCGCACGTCGTGCCCCTCGCAGCGCGCGGTCAGCGTCAGGCACGAGCGCACCGGCTTGCCGTCGATGATCACCGTGCAGGCCCCGCAGACGCCCTGATTGCAGCCCCGCTTCGAGCTCAGAACCCGCAGGTCCTCGCGCAGGGTTTCCAGCAGCGTCGCCTCCGGGGCCGAGGCCACCTCGACCTCTTCACCGTTCAGGGTAAGGCTGTGCAGCATCTTCTTCGCCATCAGACCGTCTCCTTGGAAATGTCGTTCAGAACCCCGGAAATCAGACGCGGGATCAGTTGCAGCCGGTACTCGGCACTGCCCCGGACGTCGTCCACCGGGTCGGCCTGATCGGCGAGCGCCTTGGCAAACGTCGCAACAGCCTCCGGGTCCCCGAGATGCCCGCACAGGGCCGCTTCGGCCTCGGGGTCGCGGATCGGTCCCGGCCCGCAGGCGCCGATGGCAACCCGCACGCCCTGCCCGTCTGCCTCCAGCGCCATCGCGCAGGAGGCAGTGGCAAAGTCCCCCGATACACGGGCGATCTTGCGATAGGACGACGCCGCCGCGTAGGGCGCGGGCAAGGTGAAGGCGGTGATGATTTCCCCCTCGCCCAAAGCCGTCTCGTACCAGTCCTCGACATAATCCAGGATCGAGACCTCGCGGGTCCCCCCCGGTCCGGCGATGGTCAGCACCGCGTCGCAGCAGGCCAGTGCGGGCAGGTAATCCGCCGCCGGGTCCGCATTGGCGACCGACCCACCCATGGTGCCCATGTTGCGCACCACGCGGTTGGCGATCATGCCCGCCGCCTTGCGCAACACCTCGAGGGACCCCGAGAGCATCTCGCAGGAAGCAGTCTCGGCATGTTTGGTCATCGCGCCGATGCGGATGCGCCCGTCCTCCAGCCGGACGATCCCGGCAAGGCCCGCGATCCGGTCAAGGCTGACAAGGTGCGTGGACTCGACCAGCCCGGCGTTGCGCATTGCGACCAGCGTGGCGCCCCCGGCAATCGGGCGCGCGTCCTCGTGCGCGGCTAGCAGGGCCACGGCCTCTTCCACGGTCGTCGGAAACAGAAGCTCGGTCATGCGCTCACCCCCAGCTTTGCGCGGAAGTTCTCGACAAAGACCCCGGCAAGCTGATCCGCCTTCTTGCGAAAGATGCCGAGCCCGAACTTGCCAAGGCGCCCGGTCATCGAGACATCGGCCTCGTAGCTGACCAGCGTTCCGCCCTCCGGCGTCTCGGCCAACCGCAACACATTCTCCGACGACACCACGCTGGCGCGCGTGCCCTCTTCACCCGAGGTACGCGACAGGACCGTATGCGGAGCCTCTTCCGACACCACTTCGACCTTGAGGTTGAAGGTCGCCTTGATCGGCCCGACCTTGACCGAGACCTGCGATCGGTAGGTCGTGGCGTCGATCTGCTCGATTCCCTCGCAGCCCGGAATGCACTGCACCATCACCTGCGGATCGCGCACCTTTTCCCAGACCTCGGCGCGCGGCGCGTCGATCTCGAATTCTCCGGCGATCTTCATTGCGCCGCTTTCCCGGCCATCGCGCGGGGCGATGCCGTGAAGACAGATCTCGGGTGGCTGCAGACTCTGTGCATTAAGGGCTCCCGGTTGGTTCCGCGCTCTATCGGCGCATTAACGAATGACGTTCTTTAATCAGTCGCAAAACGCTTGATTCTGTCAATAGCGAATGTCATTCGTTTACCGAGCAGAAGGAGAACCACCCAATGGCGCGTCAGAAAAGCGAGCAGGTCAGACAGGCGATCCTGGACGCCGCCCACACGTTGTTCACCGAAAAGGGCTATATCGCGACGACGATCAGCGCGATTGCGCGCTCGGCCAATACTTCGCAGTCCAACGTCTACGTCTACTTCGCGTCCAAGATCGAAATCGCCTTCGCGGTCTTCGACCCGTGGATGCGCGCCAAGATGATCGAACTCGAGAGCAACGTCGGCGCCACACGTGGCGCCGAAGCCAAGCTGGAAGCGATGGTCACCGGCCTGCTGAACGGCATCGCCGCCGATCACAGCGGCCAGACCCTGACGCTGGTTCAGGCGCTCGCCACCGCCAAGCCCACCGACAACTACAGCTCCACCCTGCTGAACTGGACGATGGAGCGACTGCGGGTAATGATCGCCGACGCCGTCCCCGCCAGCACCGCGGACGAACGCGAAGCGCTGGCCCAGGCCCTGATGCTGGCATTCGACGGAGTGGCCCTGCGCCAGAACCTCCGCCGGGGCGAGATCCAGGGCGAACCCTCCACCGCCGCCTTCCACCACCTGTTCCAGCCAATGATCGACCGCGCCACCGCCAAGGAACCCGCGCGGACCTGATCCGTTGAACGCGCGCATAGGTAGCCGGGTTGGGAAATGTCTTCGCTGAATGAGAGTACTAAGAGCGCCGCGAAGTGCTTACTGAAAAATTGCCTGGAAGGACGTGGCCGTCAGTGTGACGTGCGCATCCAGAGGCGGACGCAATTCGAACGCCTTGGGTTCACGCGAGAAGTTCCAGAGGCGGACTAGGGACCACTCCGAGCGTCGTTCCTCTGCGACCGCAAGCTCGTTCCGACTGATGTGAAACGGAGTGCGCTCCCATCCGTTCGTGGTCTTGACTTCGATTAACCGTGACGCGCCCTCCGGAGTGAAACTCGAGATATCATAACCAGCGCCGTCACCGTCTTCTTCCGACACCCAACGCACTTCATTGGCCAGGTCATCGCGCCCCAAAGAGGTCAAGACCGCACGTTCGTGGGCAAGCACGCGCTCCTCACCGGCACGGCCGAGGGCACGGTTTCGCTCGTCCCGAGCCGCCACGTCGAACTTGCGGGCGATGTGCAGCATCTGCTCAAGTTCCTGCGGCGGTGGCTGATTGGACAGCGTCGGCGGTGGCCCAATCCAAATCGGCGCGGCCTCGGCCAGGCCGGTCGGCGGAGGCGCAGCGGCATGACGACCAAGCCAAACTGGATTCATCGCCAGCCAGCGCGCCACGGCATCCACAAGCGTCATCTGGAAATTGAAGGCAGGCTTGTAGCCCGAGATCCAGTCCTCGCCGAGCCCCTTAAGGACCGCGCTGATATTCTGATGCTTGAACTCGACTGAACCCTCAGACCTGTCATTGAGCAGCGGCAACAACCCACGCCGGTGCGCTGCCTTGTTGTAAGGGCGGCCACAGATGTCGTCGGACAGCATCGCGAAGTAATCCGCGACGATCAGGTCATTCTCTTGATCTGTCCAAGGCCCGTTTGACATTGCGCCAGGCTATGAGCGCAAAGTGCGTTTGTCATCAACAACTTCGCCCAGCTCTCTAGAGCCGTACGTACCCAGCCGCCCCTTCGACTCCATCTCGGTTTGGATCGGATCAAGTCTGATCCCACAGAACAGTCGTCTTACCGAGTGTGAATTGCTGGTGGAAAGAGACTATGCGCGGCGGGAGAGCGTTTCCACGCGAAGATCGTCTGACGGAACGGTGAGTTCTGTCTTCAAACCCCTCTCGTCCGGCAAGAAAAAAGGCCCCGACCGGGACCTTGCCACTCACGTGTGATGTGATGATGGCGGAGAGACAGGGATTCGAACCCTGGAGACGGTCTCCCGCCTACACACTTTCCAGGCGTGCGCCTTCGACCACTCGGCCACCTCTCCGTGAGGCGGTTATGTGCCGGATCGGGACGGGCAATGCAAGATCGGAAATGCCGGAATCTGACGGGAAAGACGCAAAATTTTCCGCCTCCCCAAGCGCAGCCCATGATGGTCGGCGCCACAATGCCCGCAGACGCCCCTGCCGGGCGCCTCTCGTGTCGGCTCTGGCAGTCGCTGGCGGCAAGGGCAACGCAGCGGGGCGTCGCCCCGCCCCGTCAGTCGTCGTCGGCCTCGCCCTCGGCGTCCTTCTCGGGCGGCGCGTCGGGCGCGCCCTTGGTACGCGGGCCCTCGTCTTCGGCCACGGCAGCCGGCGGCGGCGCCACCGGCGGGGCGCGCAGGGCCTCCGGGTTGCGCAGCCAGATGTCGCGCTGTGCAAAGGGAATCTCGATGCCTTCCTCGCCGAAACGGCGGGCGATCTCGTGGTTCATCTCGGACTGCACCGCCAGCACCCAGTTCACGTCCCGCAGGATGGCGCGAATCTCGAAGTTCAGGCTGTCCGCCCCGAAGGCGCGGAACACCACGTTGGGCGCCGGATTCGCCAGCACCATGGGATGCGCCCCCGCGATCTCCTGCAGGATCTTCTCGACCTTTCGGGTATCGGTGCCATAGGCTACGCCCACCGGCACGATCACGCGGCCGATGGTATTGCCCCGGGTGTAGTTCGTCACCGTGCCCGAGATGAAGTCGGAGTTCGGCACGATGACATCGGTCCGGTCGAAGGTCTCGATCCGGGTGGAGCGGACCGAGATGTCACGCACGTAGCCCATCTGGCCGCCGACCTCGATCCAGTCGCCCTTGGCGATCGGCCGCTCGATCAGCAGGATGATCCCCGAGACGAAGTTCGACACGATGTTCTGCAGGCCGAAACCGATCCCGACCGAGAGCGCCCCGGCCACGTAGCCAAGCGCGGTCAGGTCGATTCCCGCCGTAGTGATGGCGGCAAGCCCCGCCACCGCAATCCCGACATAGCCGATGCCCGACAGTATCGCGGTCTGGCCGCCCGGATCGATCCGGGTCTTGGGCAGGACCGATGTCCGCAGCGCGGCCTGCAGCAGGCGGGTCATCATGTAGCCGATGGCGAAGATCACCGCGAAGGTCACGAAGTCGGTCGGCGAGATCTGGGTGTCGCCGATCACCAGCCCCTCGCGGAAACGGGCCCAGACCTCGGTCAGGTCGGTGACGCGTGCCCCCCAGATCAGGGCAAGGAACGGCAGCGCGCAGATGCTCAGCAGGAAGCCGACGAGAACCGGCACCAGCCCGCCCTGCTCGCCCTCGCGCGGGCCGGTGACCAATGCGTTGACGTCGAAGACCAGCCGCTGCAGCACGCTGACGAGGCCGAGCAGCAGCAGCGTGTTCACCGCCGGATAGACCAGCGCCGTGCCCGCAGCGCCATAGCCGATCCCGACCAGCAGCGGCGCCACGATCCCGATCACCATCACCGCGCGGCCGATCAGCCAGATCACCCGCCCGGTAAAGGTCTGCTCGTCGTCCTCGGCCGAGACCTGCACCTTGGCGAGGATCTGGCCCAGACGGAACAGGGTCATCCCCGATACGAAGACGACTGGGAAATCCAGCAGGTAGCGCGTCGCCTCGGTCAGCGACCCGGACTCGCTCAGCAGGCTGACAAAGTCGTGCACCACGAGGCAGACAGCCAGGATCAGCGAATAGAACCGGGCCTCGGCCCGCCGGAACGACTCCAGCGACACGGTCGCGACGTCATCATCGCGCGAGAATACCTGGTCGCCGAGCCACCAGATCAGCAGGATCGTCGTCCCCCAGCTGGCCATCCGCATCACGAAGGGTTCCAGCCGGTCCCCCACCATGCCGGTGATCTGAAAGGCCGAGATCAGCAGGATCAGCCCCGCCAGCGGCAGGACGATCTGGCCCAGCGATACGAGGAAACGCCAGACGCCGGTACCGCGACGGGCCCGCTTGCTCAGCCATGTCACGATATGTGTGGCCCAGGCGCGGCCGCGCAGGATCAGCACCAGCCCCAGCAGCGCCAGCACCACCACCACCGGAAGGTTGTTGCGCATCTCGGTGCGGCGCTCGTCGGACTGCCACTGTGCGACGGTGTCCTCGACGATCTCCGAGAAGGTTCGGGCCACCACCTCGGCCGCGGGCGTCCAGCGGGCGGGATTCAGCGGTGAGGGCTGCAGTTCCAGAAGCTGGTCGGTGCGCCGCTCGCGGATCAGGTTGTCGATCTCGCGGATCAGCCCGTCGGCACGGCGATAGGCCTCTTCCGCCGCGATCACCGGGGCCCGCAGGTCGGCCAGCTGCTTGTTCAGCTGCGCCCGCCGCTCCGCCACGTCCTGCGATTCCGGCGCTTCGCCGTTCTCGGTGTTCGGGGCCGGCCCCAGCGCGCTGATCTGCGCCTGCAGGGTGGCGATCCGGTCAGAGTTCTGGCTGGACGACGCAAGGAAGGTATCGCGCCAGTTCGCAAGGTCGCTGCGCATCGAATCGAGCACGTCGTCCGAGGCGTCGCCCGCCTCGGTCGCCTGCTCGGCCTTGTCCGCCAGCTGTTGCCAGGCGGCCATGTCGGGGGCGGTCTCGGCTAGGCTGACCGAGGCCAACAGGCACAGGATCAGCGCGACGAGAAGCCCCCCGAAACGCGCAATCGGGCGCGCAGCGCTCATGTTAGCCGTCCACGAACACGCCGGGAATGGACGCGGGGGCGCGGTCGAGCCAGGTGGGAACCGGCAGCCCCTTGTCCGCCAGGAACTCCGGGTTGAACAGCTTGGACTGGTAGCGGGTGCCATAGTCGCACAGCACGGTCACGATGGTCTTGCCCGGGCCCATCTCGCGCGCCATGCGCACGGCGCCTGCGATGTTGATGCCCGAGGAGCCGCCGACGCAGAGACCTTCATCGGTCAGCAGGTCGAAGACGTAGGGCAGCGCTTCCTCGTCCGGGATCTGGTACATCATGTCGGGCCGGAACCCTTCGAGGTTGGCGGTGATGCGGCCCTGTCCGATGCCCTCGGTGATCGAGCTGCCCTCGGGCTTGGCCTCGCCGTCCTTGTAGAGCGAATAGACCCCCGACCCCATCGGATCGGCCAACCCCACCGTCACGCCCTTGGGCTGCAGCGCCATGCCGACCCCGGCCAGCGTTCCACCGGAACCGACCGAGCAGATGAAACCGTCGACCTTGCCCTCGGTCTGTTCCCAGATCTCGGGCCCGGTGCTGTCGATATGCGCCTGACGGTTCGCCACGTTGTCGAACTGGTTGGCCCAGATCACGCCGTTGGGCTCGGACTGCGCCAGTTGCTCGGCCAGCCGCTCGGAGTAACGGACGTAGTTGTTCGGGTTCTTGTAGGGCGCCGCCGGCACCTGGACCAGTTCGGCCCCGGCCAGCCGGATCATGTCCTTCTTTTCCTGGCTCTGGGTCTCGGGAATGACGATGACCGTCTTGAACCCCATCGAGGCTCCCACCAGCGCGAGGCCGATCCCGGTGTTCCCGGCGGTGCCTTCGACGATGGTTCCACCCGGCTTGAGCTGGCCCTTGGCCATGGCGTCGCGGATGATCCACAGCGCGGCGCGATCCTTCACGGATTGCCCCGGGTTGAGGAACTCGGCCTTGCCGTAGATGTCACACCCGGTGTCCTCGCTGACGCGGCGGAGCCGGATCAACGGCGTGTTTCCGACGGCCTCGGCCAGATCGTTTGCAATGCGCATGAAACGCTCCTCCTGATCAGTCACTTACACCTGTAGCCCCGGTTTCGCGGGACCTCAAGAGACCGGCGGCAAAGCCACGCCGAACGCCTGTCCGCCGCCGGGCCGTGACCGGCGACATATGGCAGGCACCAAGGCCCGACAACCGGACGAAATCCGGCCCCCGGCCCGCTCCCGCAAACGTTATCCTTTATTTCTCAGCCTGTCGCGGTGCCGCGCCAGCCACAGCGCGGTCGTCACCAGCGGCATGTCGCGCCACGTGCAGTCGTCCACGCCCTGCATCAGCTCGTCAAAGCTCAGCAGGCGGCTGCGCAGATCCTCGCCCTCGCCCGCAACGCCGCCGCCCCCCTCGGGCAGGTCCGGCAGATCGCAGATGCCGACATAGAGCGTGAGGTACTCGTTCGAGGCCCCGGTCGAGGAATAGGCCTCTCCCACCTTCTCGAGCCGGTGGGGCGTCAGGCCCGCCTCTTCCTCCGCCTCGCGCATGGCGGCCTCTTCCGCCGTTTCCCCCGGATCGACCAGACCCGCCACCGGTTCCCAGACCCAGGGCGCACGGTCGCCCGCAAGGTACACCGGCGCCCGGAACTGTTCGACCAGCAGCACGCGGTCGCGCACCGGGTCATAGGGCAGAACCACCGCCGCCTCGCCCACCATGAAGGCGCCCCGGTTCAGGACCGGGCTCATCTGGCCGTCGTGGCGGCGATACTGAAGGTCCACTTCCTCGATCGAGAAGAAGTTCACGTAGGGTCTGCGGTGCGTATGCACGACCACGTCCTGCGCAAGGTCCCGCTCTGCATCGGCGGGACGGCCCTGCGCGGCAATCCATGAATGCGCGCGAATGGCGATGGGCACGAACCGCTTCTCCATCTTGGCCGCGTCCATGCGCCCGAACCACGCCATGATCTCGATGGCGGCGCGCATCTGCTGGTCGGCCCATCTCCCGGCCCAGTCCGCCAGCGACCACGGCGCACCCACCGGCCACCGGTTCTCGGCGGGAAAGAAGACCTGCGCCTCCACCTCCGCCGCACCGGCGCGCACCGGCACCGGGCGCAGCCCATAGTCAAAGGCCCCCTCGTAGAACCGAAGGCGCTCCACGTCGCCATCGCCCAGCCCGCGCGCCAGCAGCCCCTCGGCCCGCCCCCCGGCCTCGGCCCGGATCACCGGAAAGGCTTCGTCCCGTGCCCAATAGGCAGAGTGCCCCTCCAGCACCGCCGGGGCGAGGTTCAGGTCGGTGCGGCCCAGAACCCGCTCCAGCAACGGGACATGACAAAGGGTTCCGTAAAAGAATAGATCGGCCACTACGGCGTCTCCTTGTCAGCGGGGAGGAAGAGTCAGCGCCAGGTGCGCCATGCATATTCGGTGGCGAGCCCCGCCAGCAAGGCCCCGACCAGCAGCGTGATCAGGATATTGGGCACCATGATGGTAAGTGCATAATCCGCAGACAGTCGGAACGCCGCGCTGAGCGCATCGATGGGGTTGTCGTAGCGGCTGCGCACGGCGCGCCGCAGCATCTCGTAGAAGCCCTGAACGAAGAGCGCCCACAGGACCATGACGATCACCGCCGTCAGGCCGGTGTTGATCGCCGGTGTGATCCCGCGCCCGGCGCGCTTGCCCATGATGACCCAGCCACACAGCAGGCCGATGACCATGTTCACCGGGGTGAAATAGCCAAAGTCCATGCCTTCCTCCATCAGGGGCATGACCTGCCCCGAGACGATGAAGGCAATCAGCGCGAGCGAGAAGGCAGCGACAAGACGGGCGGCGTCGGGCATTTCGGGTCCATACTACGGGCGTCGCGGATCAGGGCCGCGTCATGCAGGCAATGTCCAAGCGGGGCCCCGCGTCGTCAAATGGAAGTTTCACATTTGTCGGAACCTGTTGTGGAAACTCACCGCGTTTCCTGACTGTCCGCACAGCTGATCCCGTTAGGCCCCCGGCCCCGCGACGCCCGGATAGCGTTGCTGGCAACAGGCCTGCACCGCCATCGCCCGATAGGCCGCCCGGAACCGCGGTGCAAAGAACGCAGCAAAGGCGCGCACCTCCGCCCGGCGATAGGCATCCGGCCCGATCAGCAGCCACGAGGAGACATCGGTTCCCTCCGGCGGATCGAAGCAGCGCACCAGCGACGGATAATCAAACGCAAAGGCAACGGGAACCGGCCCGATCCCAAGACCCGCCTCGATACTCGCGGTCATCGACTCCGTGTCGCTTGAACGTGTCACGATCTGCTCCGGCGTGATCCGGCGGAGCAACCAGTCGTTCAGCAGCATGGTCGGAGGTGCCGGGTCGAAGACGACGAACCGGTGCCCCGCGAACTCCTCTGGCGAGCGCGGCAAACCGTAACGGTCCGCATAAGCGCGTGACGCAAAGAGCGTCGACTTCACGTCGGTCAGCTTCGTGCAGATCAAGCGGTCGTCCCGGACCGCATGCGAGATGCGGATCGCGACATCCGCCTCACCGGCTACGAGGTCCAGCACCTCGTAGCTCGATATCAGTTCGAACCGCACGCTGGGATGCAGGCGGCAAAACTCGGCAAGGATCGACGAGAAGGTCGGCGAAAAGTTCCTCCGGGGCGCGGTGATCCGGATCGCCCCGTCGCGCAGGCTCCGCGCACAATGCGCCGCCTGGTCCAGCGCCTGCGCCGCCTCCTCCATTCGGCAGGCATGATCCATCAGCTGGCGCGCGGCGGCGGTCGGGTGAAAGCCGCGCGTGTCCCTCTCGAACAGCAGCAGCCCCAGATCGTGCTCCAGCGCCTCGATCCGGCGCGCCACGGTGGGCTGCGACAGCCCAAGCCGCCGCGATGCCGCGAGCGTGGAGCCGTCTCGGCAGACGGCCAGAAAGACCCGGATGTCCGACCAGTTCAGCATGACGTTCTACATTTCTGAAGAGCGGTCCAACATTCTAACGGATACCACGAAACCCCTGCGTCACCTAGCCTCGAGTAAGGTTCCCATCCCAACGCGGAGGCAGAAATGGCATCGCTCGACACAGTCCCGGGGCTGACCTGGTTCCAGCACCTGCGCATCACCCTTGCGTCCGGTACCTCGCAGTTCTGGCGCCCGCGTCCGCGGGTTTTGCCCGGCGCCCCGCAGACCGAAACGGACAAAACCCGCCGCGCCTTCGTGCGCGAAATGATGGACCTCCACCCCGAGGCCTTCGCCCACGAGAACGACATCCGCAGCCTGTTCGGCTGCTGCCCCGGCGGGTACTGAGGGTCAGCCGGGCTTCAGCCCGCCCGGTTGGAATAGGCCGCGAGAGCCGCCTCCCGGCCCTCCTTCAGCCCGACCACGGGTTTCGGGTAATCATCCCCCGGCCCCATAGCCCAACGCCTTGGGATGGCATCGAAGTAACTCAGCGCATCCTTGCCGGGCGATCTCTGCCCCTCGGCGATCCAGCGCGAGACGTAGCGGCTGTCCGGGTCGAACTTCTCGCGTTGGGTCTCCGGGTTGAACACCCGGAAATAGGGCGCCGCATCGGGCCCCGAGCCAGCCGTCCACTGCCATCCCAGCGCGTTGCTGGCCGGATCCCAGTCGGTCAGGCAGTCCTCGAACCATTTCTGCCCGATCCGCCAGTGGCACATCAGGTGCTTGGTCAGGTAGCTCGCGACGATCATCCGCACCCGGTTGTGCATACGTCCCGTCACGTACATCTCGCGCATCCCTGCATCGACGAAGGGCACGCCGGTGCGCCCCTTCTTCCACGCCCAGACCTCGGCACGGCGCTCGTCCTCGTTCCACGGAAAGGCGTCCCAGTCCTCGCGCCAGTTGCCCGACACCAAGCGCGGCGTGTGATGCATCAGGTGGTAGGCGAACTCGCGCCAGACCAGTTCCTTCTGAAAGGTCGCCGCCTCGTCGGCACCGCCCTCGCGGGCCCGCTCCGCCGCGTACCAGCAGCGGTTCGGACTGATCTCGCCAAGGGCGAGGTTCTCCGACAGCCCCGAGGTCGCATCCTTGCCCGGAATATCCCGGTCGCGCCGATAGCGGTCGATCAGCGCGTCGGTGAAATAGTCCAGCCGGTTCACCGCCGCCTCTTCACCCACCCTCTGATGCGCCAGCATGACCACGGCCCCCCTGTTCATCGCCGTGCCAAGCTGCCAGTCCGCCAGCGTCTCGCTGTCGGGCCAGCCGTTCGGCGCGGGGATGCGGGCAGGCGCACGCAGGGGCTCTTCAACCACGCGGGTGCTGACCGTCCGCCAGAACGGGGTAAAGACCTTGTAGTAATTCCCCTCGCCAGTCTCGACGGTCCAAGGCTCGAACATCAGGTGCCCGCCGAAGGAGCGCGCGTCGATCCCCGCCGCCTTCAGCTCCGACTTCACCTTCGTATCGCGCGCCACGCTCTCTGGATCGTAAAGGCGTGACCACCAGACCGCGCTCGCCCTGGTCTCCTCGACCAGCCGCTGCAACTGTTCCAGCGCCTTGCCGCGCCGCAGGATCAGGCGGCTGCCCTTCTCCTCCAGCCGCCCGGCGAAATGCTCCAGCCCAAGCCCCAGCCGCCACTTAGGCGCCGCGCCCAGCCCCTCGGCCACCTCGTCGAGCAGGAAAACCGGTATCACCGGCCGCCCGCTCGAACAGGCGGCGCTCAGCGCCGGGTGATCGCTCAGGCGCAGGTCGCGCCTGAACCACAACAGTATCGGGGATGTCTCGTCGGTCATGCCTGTTCCTTCGCCTCGCGGACTATACGTAGCCCGCAAGGCTGTGGTTCACAGGATGTCGTCGAGCGCGTTCAGCAGCCGGTCGACTTCGGCCTTGCTGGTGTAGTGGGTAAAGCTCAGCCGCAGCACGCCCTTGTCCGGGCTGACGCCCATGCCTTCGAGCGCACGGTTGGCGTAGAAGTCGCTGGCCCCCGCCATGACGCCCCGCGCCGCGAGCTTGTCGTTGGCCTCGAACGGATCGGCGGCCAGCGCCAGCGCCACGGTCGGCGCCCGGTTCTCCGCCTCTGCGGGGCCAAGCAGGCGCACCGCATTGCGTGCCTTCACGGCGTCGAGCAGCGGTTGCAGCAACTCGACCTCGCGGGCGCGCATCAGGTCGTGGACGAACTCGCCCCGCGCCACGGCGGTGCCTTCCGGCGCTCCGTGGTGTGCGGCCAGCGCTTCGACGTAATCCGCCATCCCGGCACAGGCCGCGATCTGGGCGTGGTCCGGGCCTGCCGGAGTGAACCGCTTGTAGAGCACGTCGCCGTTGAAATAGTGCCCCTGGTTCGGCAGCAGCTCGGCCAGAGGGCGGCGCACCACCATCAGGCCCTGATGCGGGCCATAGGTCTTGTAGGCCGAGAACAGGTAGATATCCGGCCCCAGCTCTCCCACGTTCGGGAACCCGTGCGGCGCATAGGACACCCCGTCGACGCAGACAAAGGCGCCCGCCGCGTGGGCCATCGCGGTGATCTCGACCACCGGGTTGATCTCGCCCACCACGTTGGAACATTGCGGGAAACAGACCAGCCGCACGCTCTCGTCCAGCAACGGCTCAAGGTCCTCGGGGTCAAGGTGCCCGGTCTCGGGGTTCATCCGCCACTCGCGGACCTCGATGCCCTCGTCGGCCAACCGCCGCCACGGACCCGAGTTGGCCTCGTGGTCCTGATTGGTGACCACGATCGCCTCGCCCGGCTTCAGCCATTTGCGGAAGGCCTGCGCCAGCACATAGGTGTTCTGCGTGGTCGAGGGGCCAAAGCTCAATTCGTCCCCCGCGACGCCAAGCAGCGCCGCCATGCGCGTGCGCGCCTCGTCCATCTCCTCGCCGCCAAGACGCGAGGGCGAGGCCGGACCATAGGGCTGGGTCTTGCGCTCGGTGTAAAAGCGCGTGAGCCGGTCGATCACGAAGCCGCAGGCATAGGAGCCCCCGGCATTCTCGAAATTGGCGATCTCGGCGGTCGCATCCTGCGAAAAGGCCGGGAACTGGCTGCGGACAAAGTCTGAATCAAGTGTCATGGGCGAAGAGAAATAGGAAAAGCCTCCCCTGCGCAAGCGGGAGCACGCGGCAGGATGCACCGGCAGTCTCGCCCAAAACCCCGGCACTTCGCCGGACAACCTGACATGATAATTTAAATTCAGCATGAAACCTGCTGAAAATGAACGATTTACCCGAGAGCCTTGGCAAGTCGTGGCAGGCGCGCTTTCTTCAGCAGCGGGCGCATCTCCCAGTCCTTGTCCGAGAGTTGGCGCGCACGTTCCAGCACCTGCGCGGCCGCCGCCGCCACATCCTTGGGATGCTCCAACCACAGACCGTGCAGGTAGCCATCGGGGTCGACCCGGTCGAGGTCTTCCTCGGCGAGGATGTTGCGCGGAAAGTCCTTGGCGTTGAGCGTCATGATCAGGTCCGCCGAGCCAGCGACCGCCACGGCCAGCACGTGCCGGTCCGCCGGGTCCGGCAGCCAGAGCCGCGCCTCCACGCCCGGAGCCGGCGACAGCTCAGCGCGGGGCCAGTCGGCCCGCAGCATGGCGATCTCGGCCCGCGCCTGCGCCTCGCCCTCGGGGCCCAGCTTGATCGCCGCCCGCGCCCATTCCTCAAGGATGCGGGCTGACCAGAGCGGCGTGAAGTGGCCCTTCCGCGCCACCGCCAGAACCATCTCGCGCATCACCGTCGGGTAAAGGACGCAGGTGTCGATGACTACCTTCACAGCCGGAAGAACACCGCCTTGAGGTAGCCGCTCTCGGCCAGTTGCGGCAGCTGCGGGTGATCGGGCCCGGCAAAACCCGTCGCGAGCAGCTGGGCCGACCGTCCGGCCCTGCCGATCCCCCGAACCGAGGCGTCGCGGAACCGCTGCAGGTCCGCCGCGTGCGAACAGGAACAAAGCCCGAGGTAACCGCCCGGCGCCACCAGCGGCGCGGCAAGGCGCGCGACCCGCTCGTAGGCGCGCAGCCCGGCTTCCAGCGCCTGCTTGCTGGGCGCAAAGGCGGGCGGATCGCAGACCACGAGGTCAAACTGCGCGCCCTCCTGCCCCAGCGCTGTCAGCACGTCGAAGGCATCGCCCAGCCGGGACGAGAAGCGCTCGGAAACACCCATCGCGGCGGCACCGCGCGCGGCAAGGTCCAGCGCAGGGTTCGACCCGTCGACGCAAAGCGCCGACTCGGCCTCGTTGGCCAGCGCGGCAAGGCCGAAGCCCCCCACATGCGAGAAGACATCGAGAACCCGCGCCCCGCGCGCCAGCGAGGCGGCAAAGGCATGGTTCGGACGCTGATCGAAGAACAGGCCGGTCTTCTGCCCGCCGGTCAGGTCGGCCATGTAGGTGGCCCCGTTCATCGGCACCGGGATCGGCGCCTCGGGCGCCGTCCCCAGCAGCACCGAGGAAACATCGTCGAGCCCTTCGAGCGCACGGGTCCGGCCCGAGGCGTTCTTGAGGATCGTGGTCACGCCTGTGACCTCGGCGAGCGCCTCGGCCAGCTCGGTGATATGGGCGTCGGCCCAGGCGGCATTGGGCTGCACGACACAGGCCTCGCCGAAGCGGTCGATCACCACCCCCGGCAGCCCGTCGGCCTCGGCATGGACCAGCCGGTAGAACGGCTTGTCGAACAGCCGCTCCCGCAGCTCCAGCGCCCGCGACAGGCGCGTGGCGAACCAGCCCCGGTCGATCACCGCCTGCGGATCCTGATCCAGCATCCGGCACACGATCCGCGACTGGGTGTTCACCGCAACCACGCCGAGGGGCGTTCGCTCGCCATCCTCCAGCACCGCGATCGCGCCGGGCGGCAACGCCTTGGTGCGCCGGTCGGTGACCAGGTCGCTGTCATAAACCCAGGGGAATCCTCGCCGCAGTCCACGGGCATTTGCCTTGGGCTTGAGCCGCACGCGCGGGAGGTCGAAAAAGGAAGAAGGCGCCGTCATGGCGCCCTCTTATCCCGGCTGATGAAGCGGGGAAAGCGTTACATGTAGTTCCAGCGCTGGATCGTACTCTTCAGCGACCCGGTGTAGCCCTCGGGGTTGCTCAGCTCGATCGCGATAACCTGCGCCAGGTGATTGGTGATGCGGACCTTCTGGGTCTGCCCCTGCGCCTCGGCGGCCTTGGCCTTGCGCCCGCCGTAGGCTTCGAAATCGGCCTGCACCGCATGGCGCTCCATCAGCACCTTGCCAGTGCGGGCGTCGGTCACGGTCAGCATGAACTTCAGCGCGTGCACCCCACCGGTGCTGCGGCGCGCGGTTTCGGTCAGGGCGTGGAACTTCACCACCTCGACGCTGATATCGACCGGGATCGAGCCCTTGAGCGGGGCAACGCCGCGCTTCATCGCGGTTTCGAAGATCGCCTGCACCTGGGCATAGCGGTCACCCTTGGGGTCTTCGCGCCAGACGATGTCACCCGAGGGCAGCAACTGGCTGCTCTCAGACACCTTCAGGCTGCGCGGAACGCTGACCTTGACCGAGCGCACGCGCAGCGGCGCGCGGCTCAACGAGGCCGCGTCGGCGGAAGCGGCGGCCTTGATGACCACCGCCTCGCCCCGGTCGGAGACGCCCGGCTCGGCCACGGCAGCCTGACCGATGAAAACACTCATGAACACTGCAACAAAAAACTTTTTCACCTTCGCCTCCTACGGCAGAACCAGACCAACGCGGCCCGATCAATGATGGCGCATTTGGTACCGCAAAACGGCGGGTTTTCGACAAAACTGAGTTAATTCGGGGTCATTGATGAACCTGACGGAACAATGCCCATAGGTTGCACGAAACTGTCTCGGATACCTCGGAAATACGCCGGAAACTCCCTCCAGAATTGCAGGGAGAATCATTCCGTCTCGCGGCGATTGTCAAAGCGCTCGGGGGTGCCTTGGGCGCCCCTCGCTCAGCTCCTCGGGCGGCTGCGCCAGCCCCCCCGACGGCGCGGTGTCGCCATGCTGTCCAGCCCGGCGGTCAGCACCGCCGTCATCGGGTGATCGTCAGAGCCGGCGCCATACTGCGCGATCAGCTTCTGCAGCGCCACGCGGGTATCGGTCCCCTCGGCCATGCTGAGCGCCCAGTCGAGAAAGATCGTCCGGCACTCGGCCGGGGTGATATTCTCGATCCGGTAGGCCTCGTAGATCAGCCCCTTGGGGTCGGTTTCCGGGTCACCCTTCATGCGGTATCGTCCTCCAGCACGCCCTCGATACAGGCGTCGATGATGGCCTCGCTATCCGCGTATCCCTCCTCGAGCGCGTCCCGAAGCGACGCCAGATCGCCCAAACCGGTCGCGCGGCACAGGAACGCCGCTCCGCCCTCGCCAATCCGTTCGGGGTCGAGCGGTTCGGCCGAGATCAGGCGCGAGGCCGTCATGACCGCGCTGAACAGCTCGTAGTTCGCATTCAGCGTCTCCGCCTGCGCGGCCGTGACGAACCCCGCCCCGCCCAGGGCCGCCAGCCCGCCCGCCACGTCGCGCATCGCCTCGGGCGACAGCAAGACGCCCGACTGCGCGAGCAATTCGATGTCCTGCATCCGCCCCGGTCCGGTCTTGGCCTCCCACAGCCCCGAGGGCGTCCGGGCCTCGGCGATGCGACGGCGCATGTCCTGCACCTCGGCCATAACCTTGGCCGCGTCCTGCGACTGTCCCAGCAGCGTCGCGCGGAAATCCTCGATATCTTCGGCCAGCCCCTGCTCGCCCCCCGCGATCACGCGGGCACGGGTCAGGGCCAGATGTTCCCAGACCCAGGCCTCGTTCTCCTGATAGTTCCGGAAGCTGGCCCAGCTGGTCGCCACCGGCCCCTGATTGCCCGAGGGCCGCAGCCGCATGTCGACCTCGTAGAGCTTGCCCTCGGCCATCGGCGCGGTCAGCGCGGTGATCAGCGCCTGCGTCAGCCGCGCGTAATAGGTCCGCGACGGCAGCGGGCGCTTCCCCTCCGAGGTTTCGGCCTCGCCGTAGTCATAGATCACGATCAGGTCGAGGTCGGAGCGGGCGTTGAGCCGGTGCGCCCCGAGCGAGCCCATGCCCACCACCGCGGCGCCCCGCCCCGGCGGCGTGCCGTGCTTGGCGGCAAAGTGACGGGTCACCACCGGGAACAGCGAGGCGATCACCGCTTCTGCCAGGTCGGCATACTGCGCCCCCGCCTCGGCCGCGCCGATCAGCCCCCGCAGGTGATGCACGCCGATCCGGAAATGCCATTCCTTGCACCAGCGGCGCGCGGCGTCGAGCTGGGTCTCGTAATCGCGCTCCTGCGCCAGCTTGCCACCAAGGTCCGCCTCCAGCGCGGACCGGCCCGGCCAGTCCGCAAAGAAGGCTCCGCCGATCACCGCGTCGAAGACAGCCGCGTTGCGCGACAGATAGCCCGCCAGTTCCGGCGAGGTCCCGACGATGTCGATCAGCAGGTCGATCAGCTGGTGGTTCGCCTCGAACAGCGAGAACAGCTGCACCCCCGCAGGCAGTCCGGCGAGGAAGCCATCGAGCGCCATCAGCGATTCCTGCGGCTGCGCGGTCCGCGCAAGGCGGCGCAGCAGTTCGGGCCGCAGCCGCTCGAAGATCTGGCGCGCCCGTTCCGACCGCAGCGCCGGATAGCTCGGCCAGCGGCGGCAGATGTCGGTGTCGATCCGCTCGGTCTCGGGCTCGCGCAGTGGCGGCGGCGCGGCATCGGGCGCAAAGAAGCCCTCGGTCAGCTCGTGCACCTCGCCCAGACGCCGCGACAGGTCGGCGATCAGGGCGTTGGTGTCCGTCCCCATCAGGCAGGCCACCCGCTCCAATTCGTCCGGGTTCACCGGCACCTTGTGGGTCTGCGCGTCGTGCAGCATCTGGATGCGGTGCTCGACCTCGCGGTGGTCGCGGTAGTGGCCGATCAGCTGTTCCGCCGCCTCCTGCGGCACCCAGCCCCGCGCCGCCAGCGCTCGCAGCCCCTCGACCGTGCCGCGCAGCCGCAGCGAGTCGTCACGCCCCCCCGCGATCAACTGCCGGGTCTGGGTGAAGAACTCGATCTCGCGGATCCCGCCGCGCCCCAGCTTCATGTCATGCCCCGGGATCGCCAGCGGCCCCCCCAGCTTCTTCGACTCGCGGATCCGCAGCCGCATGTCGTGAGCGTCCTGGATCGCCGCGAAATCGAGGTGACGGCGCCAGATGAAGGGACGCAGCGCCGCGATGAACCGCTCGCCAGCGGCAATATCCCCCGCAGCAGGCCGCGCCTTGATGTAGGCCGCCCGCTCCCACGTCCGCCCAAGGCTCTCGTAATAGCTCTCGGCTGCCGCCATCGAGATGCAGACCGGCGTGACCGAGGGATCGGGCCGCAGCCGCAGATCGGTGCGAAAGACATAGCCCTCGGCCGTGCGGTCGTTCAGCGCCGCGCTCATGTTGCGCGTGGCCCGGACCAGCGCGGCACGGGCCTCCTGGTAGTCGTCGGCGCCATAGCGCGTCTCGTCGAACAGGCAGATCAGGTCGATGTCGGACGAGTAGTTCAGCTCGCGCGCGCCCATCTTGCCCATGGCAAGCACCACCAGCCCGGCCGCGGTGGCAACATCCTCCTCGCCCTGTCCCGGCAGCTTGCTCCGGGCGATCAGCTTGGCAATCTCTGCCTTCAGCACCGCGTCGCAGGCCGCCCCCGCGAAATCACTGAGGGTTCCGGTGACGGTTTCCAGCGGCCAGACCCCGCCGAGATCGGCAAGGGCCAGCAAGAGCGCCAGCCGCGCCTTGTCCCGGCGCAGCTTCCCCGGAAGCTCATCCGCGCCATAGGCAGGAATGGCGGCAAAGATCTCGGCAGCGGTCGCCTCGGGGTCGTCCAGCGCCCCCTCCAGCCATGCGGCATGGGCCTCGATCAGCCCCTTGAGGTACGGGCTGCTGCCCGCCGTGCCCCGCACCAGCGCGGCGGCATCGCCCGAGAGCCCGGGCACACGCGCCAGCGCCTCCTCTCCGAGGTCGGGCAGAAAGGCACGGGGCAAGCGGGTGATCCGGTCGGCAAAGCTCATGCCCAAACGGAACCATGCGGGCGCGGCGGGCGCAAGGGGCCGTCCTAGGGAACCGCGCCGCCGACCGGCGTGTCCTGACTGAACCGGTTGAGCCAGGTACCGCCGTCACGCTGCCAGAGCGACGAGACATACATCGCCACCCACTCATCCCGCCCCGGTCTCAGATAGTCCGCCCGGTAGCAGAACATCGCCATATCGGGCCCATAGACCTGCATCCGCGCTTGGCTGATGCGGTACTCGGCCACGGTCGGGCCACCGTCAAGCTGGCCGGAATGCCCGTCCTTCCCCGAAAAGCCGCTCGGATAGACCCCAAGGAAATCCTCCGCCAGCCGCGCGCGGTCGGCACCGGCATCGCCGGTGACAAGCGCCTGCCAGACCTCGGTTTCAAGGGCCTGCAAAAGGGCGAGGTCGGGGGGTGTCTTGTGATCGGCGCTCATGGGGCTACAAAGCCTTGGACACCGAGACGGGTCAAGGAGGCATCGGAGGGAAGATGAGCAAGAGCCTGAAACGGGTCCGCGCCGCGCTGGAAGCCGCCGGGCTGACCCCCGAGATCCGCGAGACCGAACTGGCCCGCACCGCGGCGGACGCGGCGGCGGCGGTCGGTTGCGAGGTCGACCAGATCGCCAAGTCGATCATCTTTCGCGGCGAGACCAGCGGCGAGGCGATCCTCTTCCTGACGGCCGGCGGCAACCGGGTGGACGCGAACAAGGCGACCGAACTGGCCGGGGAACCGCTCGGCAAGGCCGACGCCGCCCTCGTGCGCGCCCAGACCGGTTTTGCCATCGGCGGCGTGTCCCCGGTGGGTCACCTCTCCCCGATCCGCGCCTTCCTCGACCCGCGCCTCGCGGCCTTCGACCAGATCTGGGCCGCTGCGGGCACCCCGCATCACGTCTTCCCCATCTCGCCCGCGCGTCTCGAAGAGATCACCGGCGCGACGCGCGCCCATTTCACCGCCTGAGCGTCACTCCTCGGCCTTGCTGTTCACCCGCCGGGACAACTCGGCATGGCTCTCCTTCCGCTCCGAGTAGCGGTCGGTGAGGTGCTCCTTCAGATCGCGCGTCAGCCATGTAAAGCGCATCAACTCTTCCATCACGTCGACCATCCGGTCGTAGAACGGCGAGGGCTTCATCCGTCCCGCCTCGTCGAACTCGCTCCATGCCTTCGGCACCGAGGACTGGTTGGGGATGGTCAGCAGCCGCATCCAGCGCCCCAGAATGCGCAGCTGGTTCACCGTGTTGAAGCTCTGGCTGCCGCCACAGACCTGCATCACCGCAAGGGTCTTGCCCTGCGTCGGACGCACCCCGCCCAGCGACAGCGGAATCCAGTCGATCTGGGCCTTCATGATCGAGGTGATGGCGCCGTGCCGCTCGGGCGAACACCAGACCATGCCCTCGCACCACGTCACCAGTTCGCGCAACTCTGCGACCTTGGGGTGATCCGGCTCCACGCTGTCGGGCAGCGGCAGGTCGGCGGGGTGAAAGAACCGGACCTCGGCCCCGAACTTCTCGAGCACCCGCGCCGCCTCTTCCGACATCAGGCGCGAAAAGCTGCGTTCGCGCAGCGAACCATAGAGGATCAGGATGCGCGGCCGGTGCGTGCTCCCTGCCCCGGCACCCAGCCGCACGGTGTCGATCGCCTGAAAATGCTGGTCATCGAGTTGCGGTGTATCGGACATGCACAGGTTTCCTTTCCGGGCCGGGACCGCGGCCTGACTAGGCAAGATGGCGCGGGATTGCCAGCGATAATCCCCGCATCGCGAGATCTGCCCCCTTGTTTTCATGACTGAATCGCAAAAATGTAAAAAACTTTCACATCGCATCTTGCAGGGCGGCCAGGTGATCCCGATCTATGCAATGTGAATGACCTTCACATCATCTGATCCAACACCGGAGAGAGCTGCAAATGACCACGATGTCCGAAACCTATCCTGGCCCGTCGCCATCGGGCTGGTTCGCAAAATCCGAAGCCTGGCTGGATCACAAGGGCAAAGGCGCCTGGATCGCCGTCATGGTGCTCGGGTTCATCTTCTTCTGGCCTGTTGGCCTTGCCCTTCTGGCCTATATGATCTGGAGCAAACGCATGTTCAAATCGTCCTGCCGTCACAAGTCCCGCTCGCACGGGCGTCGCTACAGCCCCTACTCGTCGACCGGCAACTCGGCCTTCGACGCCTACAAGGCCGACACCCTGCGGCGCCTTGAACAGGAACAGAACGACTTCGAAGCCTTCCTCGAACGGCTGCGCGAAGCCAAGGACAAGGCCGAGTTCGATCAGTTTATCGACGAACGCGCCCGCAAGTCCGACGAGCCCGGCGACGCCGCCGGCGCCTGATACCGACGATGCGACCGGCCCCCATTGGGGCCGGCCCGCCCTTCCAACCTTCCCAACACCGCAACGAGACCCATGTCGCACCTTCCCGATCCCGACCGCCAGCCGCAGTTCTACGAGGCCGTACCGACCAAGCGCCTGATCGCCTGGATCGTCGACTCGGTGGTGATCTTCCTCTTCTGCCTCGTCGCCGTCCTACTCACGGCCTTTGTCGGCCTGTTCATCTGGCCCCTGCTCTACCTCGTCCTCGGTTTCGCCTATCGCGTGGTGACGCTGGCCAATGGATCGGCAACCTGGGGTATGCGCTTTACCGGCATCGAACTGCGCCGCAACGACGGCAGCCGCCTCGACCTGTCGGACGCCGTGCTGCACACCGCTGGCTACACTCTCAGCCTCGCCTTCCCGCTGATCCAGGTGGTTTCGGTCGTGATGATGCTGACCGGACGTTTCGGACAGGGCCTGACCGATTCCGTGATGGGAACGGTGATGCTCAACCGCAGGTCCGTGCCGGTCCGCTAAGCGGAAAACGGCACGGTTTTGGGCCGGATTCGAGTCTTGGCGCAATGAGAATGCGTTGATATCATCGACGAAACGTTTTTATGTCATTCCATGCGCCACACTCTTCCGATAGCCCCCCAGTTTTATGTGACGGCTCCGCAACCCTGCCCCTATCTCGAAGGGCGCATGGAGCGGAAGCTGTTCACCGCGCTGCAGGGTGAGAACGCGGACAAGCTGAACAACTCGCTGTCGCAGCAGGGGTTCCGGCGGTCCCAGAACGTGCTCTACCGGCCCTCTTGTGCCGAATGCTCGGCCTGCCTGTCGGCGCGCATCAACGTCTCGCGCTTCGTGGCGACGCGCGGCCAGAAGAAGATCATCAAGCGCAACGCGCACCTCTCGCGCAAGCCGACCTCGCCCTGGGCGACCGAGGAGCAGTACGAACTGTTCCGCCGCTATCTCGACGCGCGCCACGCCGATGGCGGCATGGCCGATATGGACGTCTTCGAATTCGCCGCGATGATCGAGGAAACGCCGATCCGCAGCCGCGTGATCGAGTATTCCGACAGCACCACCCGCCGCCTCACCGGCGTCAGCCTGACCGACGTTCTCGAGGACGGGCTGAGCATGGTCTATTCCTTCTACGACCCCGGCCAGCCCCGGCAGAGCCTCGGCACCTACATGATCCTCGATCATGTCGAGATCGCCCGCGAGGCCGGACTGCCCTATGTCTACCTGGGCTACTGGGTGCCCGGCAGCCAGAAGATGGGCTACAAGTCCAAGTTCTCGGGGCTGGAGGTCTATCTCCGGGGCGAATGGCAGCCGATGACCAACCCCGAGGCGCATTCCTCGGAACTGCACCCGCTCTCGACCGACCCGATCGCCGAGCAGGTCGCCAACATCAACCTACCCGACCGCCGCCCGACCTCGCGCTGATCCCATCGCCGGGCGTTCGGCACCCGTCACAGATCACCGTCATGAAAAAAGGGGCCCTCAGGCCCCTTTTCCTTGTCATTTCACCCCGATCAGGTCCGGGACGATGGTCACGATGCCAGGTATGAACCACAGCAGCGCCAGACCAAGCACCTGGATCAGCACGAACGGCAGGATCCCGCGGTAGATATGGCCGGTGGTCACCTCTGGCGGCGCGACGCCCCGCAGGTAGAACAGCGCAAAGCCGAAGGGTGGCGTCAGGAATGAGGTCTGCAGGTTCACCGCGATCATGATGGTCACCCACTTCGGGTCGAACGACCCGCCGTAGATCACCGGCCCGACGATCGGGACCACGATGTAGATGATCTCGAGGAAGTCGAGCACGAAGCCCAGCACGAAGAGCACCAGCATCACGATCAGGAAGACCTTGAACTCGTTGTCGAAGCTCATCAGGAACTGCTGGATGTAGTGCTCGCCCCCGAAGGAGATCACCACGAGGTTCAGCAGCTGCGACCCCACGAGGATGGTAAAGACCATCGAGGTCACCTTGGCCGTCTCGCGCACCACCGGCGTCAGCACGCCCGTGGCATAGAGCACCCAGCAGCCATACAGCAGCCCGAAGAAGGCGAACATGTAGGCGGCAAAGGCCACGATGAAGCCCGCCCAGTTCTCGAAGGTCACGACTTCCTGGTTGATCCGCAGGTCGAAGTTGATGCCGACGAGGATCATCACCGCGATGGCGAGCGTCGCCTGGACGATGATCTTGGGGTCCTTGCCCTGGTCCTTCAGCTTGCGATAGGCGGCCAGCATGATCGCACCCGCAGCCCCCAGCGCGGCGGCCGGCGTCGGGTTGGTGATCCCACCAAGGATCGAGCCAAGCACCGCGACGATCAGCACCAGCGGCGGGAACACCACCCGGATCAGGTCGTTCTTGGCCATCCGCTGCGCGGCATGGCGACCTGACCAGTAGATGATCGCCAGCGGGATCAGCAGGATCATCAGCGTCGCCCCCGGCCCCGTCTCGGGCTTGATGAACACCGCATCGACCAGCAGCAGCAGAACGACGCCACCGGCACCGATCAGCAGCGGCAGCGCCCGTGCGAGCGGATCGACCCCGCGCGCGACCGCCAGCATCACCGCCGCCATCACGGCGAGGATCGCCACGCCGGTCCCGATCGGGGCGGCGCCCATGACGCTGACCCGTGCGTGCTCGGCTTCGCCCGCGCTTTCAGCCACCGCGGCACCACCGGCCTGACGTGCCGCGACCGAGGCGTCCCACGCGGCCTGGCCGTGCAGTTCGATCATCGACGCCTGGCAGTCCGGGCTGACATTGGTGCGCAGCAGCGACACCCGCTCGGACGAGCTTGCGTCGACCAGATGCGCGGTCTGCGACCCGATCACGCCCGCCTCGCTCAGCAGGATAGCCCCGCCGATCAGGATCACCGGGATCGCCACGAACCACGTCAGGTTCTCGCGGCGCGTCGCGACCGAGGCGCGCTTGGCGTCCAGCATGACGGCCGGGGCCCGCGACGGGTTCAGCAGTGCAAAGATGAAGGCATAGCCCGCATAGAGCACCGCCAGCAGGATCCCCGGCAGCATCGCCGCCTGGAACAGCGTGCCGACCGACACCACGGCCGGACGGCCAAGGTAGGTCAACGCATCGCTGCAGCCCGCCGCCTGCGCCCGGGCCTCCTGCGCGGTCGAATAGAGATCGCCCGCCAGCGTGCCCAGCAGAACGATGACGATCGAGGGCGGGATGATCTGCCCCAGCGTCCCCGAGGCCGCGATGACCCCGGTGGAGAGTTCGGGGCTGTAGCCGTTGCGCAGCATGGTCGGCAGCGACAGCAGGCCCATGGTGACGACCGTCGCCCCGACGATGCCGGTGGAGGCGGCAAGGAAGGCGCCGACGACGACCACCGAAACCGCGAGACCGCCGGGCAGCGGGCCGAACACCCGCGCCATGGTGGTCAGCAGATCCTCGGCGATCTTCGACCGCTCGAGCACGATGCCCATCATCACGAACATCAGAACCGCCAGCAGCGTCTCGATGGACTGGCCTGCAAAGACCCGGTCGTTCATCCGGTTGATGACGAACGAGAGGTTGCGGTTGACCGCCTGCTCCCAGCCACCGTCAAAGACCGGCTGATCTACCCGTGGCAAGTCCGGGTATCGGAAGACCGATATCGAGTCCCGGTGTACCCCGCTGTTCAATATCTGGTTGTAGGCATCTGACGAGGTGTCGATGGCCTGGTGAATCAGCAACCCGGCGCTGTCGAGCCCCGCGATGATGCCGAAGGAAATGACACCGGCGCCCGCGATGGCAAAGGCCACCGGAAAGCCGGAAAGAATGCCCCCGAAGAGGCACAACAGAACGATCAGAAGGCCGATCTCGACGCCGTCTAGTCCGAAAATCATCTGCGCTGCCCCTTAATGCGTGCCTTCATAGGCTTCTTCACCCGCGCCGAGGGTGTCCTTGTCGAGATACTTGTCCGCACTCTCCTCGCCCTCGCGGAATTCCAGCAGCGAGCGGTAGAAGAAGGCGATGGCGTGGATCAGCACCATGGCGGTGAAGGCGCACATCAGGATCTTGAACAGGAAGTAGCCGTTGAACCCGCTGGGCGAGAACCCGATCGTCTCGACGTTCCACTTCACGATCTTGGCCTTGCGCAGCATCAGCTCCAGCTTGTCCGAGGCCGAGACCTTGGGCGTGATCAGGCTGCGCCACAGGAAGAACCAGGCATAGACCCAGGTCAGCACGGCCGCCGGGATCATGAAGAAGAGCGAACCGAACATGTCGATCACCTTCTTCGTGCGGAACTTCACCACCGCGTAGACAAGGTCGACCCGCACGTGGCCGCCCTGAACGAAGGTGTAGGTCACGCAGAGCGCGATGATCATCGCGTTGTAAAGTTTCAGCTCTTCCGAGAACCAGCCGACCGACTGGCTGAAACCAAAGCCGAAGGGGGCGATGGTCAGCACGCCAAGGCGGAAGATCGACTGCAGGAACACGATCATGACCTGCTGCAGCACCATCAGGAGCCCGACCCAGGCCGCGACGCGGCCCACCGTATTGGCAAAGCCTTCGAGCCCGCGTGTCATGCCCCACATGAACCTCGGCCAGATGATCCCGATGATTGTCAGGACGAGGACGACGTCGAAGATCACGAAGAAGAGCTCGATCGAGGCCCCATAGTAGATGAAGCGGATCAGCGCTTCCTTGTTTGACCAGTCCAGCCAAAGCTGCGGGTGCGTCAGGGCATAGACGAGGTTGTAGAAGCCCATCCCGAGGTTGGTGAAGAACCAGCTTAGCGCGTTCAGCATGCGCCCTGTCCCCCAAAATTGGGTGGGCCGCGCACGTGAGACGCGCGCGGCCTGCCATTGTTGTTGTTCGTTGCTTACATCGCCGCCAGCACGCGGTTACGCTGTGCCGAGTAAGCGCTGTCGGACAGGGCCAGCCAGGCCGAAGAGGCCTTCATCGACGCCTGCGCCGAGTCATGGATCTTCTTGAACAGCTCGTCGCTGGTGTAGCTGTCGAGCAGCTCGACCGATGCGCGGCCGAAGGCGTCCCAAACGTCATCGCTGAACTCGCGGACCTGGGTGCCGCCGTCGATCAGGCGCTTCAGCGCCGGGCCGTTGTTGGCGATGAACTGGGCATAGTTCGCCTGGTGGGCGTCTGCGCCAGCCAGCTCGATGGCCTTCTGCTGCGACGGGGTCAGTTCGTTGAACACGTCGAGGTTGCAGGCGATCGAGAGCGCCGCGCCCGGCTCGTGGAAACCGGCCGGATAGTAGTAGTCGCAGACTTCCTGCAGACCCAGCTTCTCGTCCGACCAGGGGCCGATCCATTCGGTGCCGTCCAGCGCACCCGAGGACAGGGCCTGATAGATTTCGCCGCCCGGAATGTTCTGGACCGACGCGCCCAGCTTGGACAGCGCCTGGCCGCCGAGGCCCGGCATACGGAACTTGAGACCCTTGAAGTCGTCGGCCGACTTGATCTCCTTGCGGTACCAGCCGCCACCCTGCGCACCGGTCTGACCGGCGAGGAAGCTCTTGATGCCAAACACTTCGCCCAGCTCGTGGTGCAGCGCCATGCCGTCCTGACCATAGTACCAGGTCATGATTTCCGGCGCGGTCATGCCAAAGGGCACGGCGGTGAAGTAGGCGAAGGCCGGGTGCTGGCCGACGAAGTAGTAGTCGGCACCGTGGTACATGTCAGCCTGACCGGAGGTCACGGCGTCAAACACCTCGAGCGCGCCGACGAGTTCGCCTGCTGCCTTCACGTCCAGCGTGACCTGGCCATCGGTTGCGGCGCTGATGCTGTTGGCAACGCGCTCGACCGAGTCCCACACGCCTGCGAGGCCGCGCGGCCAGGTGCAGACCATGGTGAGTGTCCGCTTGCCCTGCGCAATCGCGGGTGCGGCAAGTGCGGTTGCCGCAGCAGCAGAACCACCGAAAGCCGAAGCTTTCAGAAAAGAACGACGATCCATTAAGTAACTCCTCCCGAGTTTTTCTGCACACCCGGGTTCAAGCTCCGGGCTGATCTTGTGAGTGTTGCTAAATTAACGGACGGGGACTCAAAAGGAATACCCAAATCTGCCCCGGAGCGACTAGAATTTGAGCGATTACAACAATTTTGCGGTCAGGAACCCAACCAGACCAATCCAATCCTTTCGCAAATGTTTCAGGCCCCCGACGACCGCGAATCCGGAGTTTTCCGGCGCGTCCGATTCGCGCGGTGCAGAACCCGAAGTTCCCCCTAAGTAATTTAACAAGTGCAATTTCAGGGATGCCCCGCGGCATTTCTCCGCGCGCCCGGCGCCGCTCTTGCCCCAGCTCCGCCCGAACCGTCCCGACTCGGCGGATTCCCGGCGTCACCGCCCGGCGAACCCCGAACAGCGGAAGAAAATTCCAACCAAAGGCCCCTCTCGGCAACAAACAGCATGAATTTACCCTGTCCGCGTATGTTTTTTTGTCAGCTTGCCTGTTGACGCCCGGCAAACAGGCCCATAATGTCCGCCCACGCAAAAGGAGTCTGTGGGTATGACCACCCTAATCGTAGTAGTAGGACGCACGCGCATGGGCCGGTGACGGTAGACCATAATCAGACCCATGCGCCTCCGAAAAACTTCGGGGGCTTTTTTGTTTTTAAGGATCAGCGATGTCGCGGATGGAGCAAGGCAGATGACACGTGAAATGACCGGTGCAAAGATGGTGATCCAGGCCCTGAAGGACCAGGGCGTGGATACGATCTTCGGATACCCGGGCGGGGCCGCCCTCCCCATTTATGACGAAATCTTCCAGCAGAACGATATCCGCCACATCCTGGTACGGCACGAACAGGGCGCGGTGCACGCGGCCGAGGGCTATGCCCGCTCGACCGGCAAGGTCGGCGTCTGCCTCGTCACCTCGGGCCCCGGCGCGACCAACACCGTCACCGGCCTGACCGATGCGCTGCTGGACTCTATCCCGCTGCTGGTCATCTCCTGCCAGGTTCCGACCTTCCTGATCGGCTCGGACGCCTTCCAGGAAGCCGATACCGTCGGCATCACCCGCCCCTGCACCAAGCACAACTGGCTGGTGAAGGACACCGACAAACTGTCCTCGACCATCCACGAAGCGATGCATGTGGCACGCTCGGGCCGCCCCGGCCCGGTGCTGGTCGACATTCCCAAGGACGTGCAGTTCGCCTCGGGCACTTACGAGGCGCCCAAGCCCTCGACCTCTCATTACAAGCCGCGCCTCAAGGGCGATCTGGAAGAGATCACCGAACTGGTGGCCGCCATCGAAAAGGCCAAGCGCCCGGTGTTCTACACCGGCGGCGGCGTGGTCAACTCGGGCCCGGCGGCCAGCCAGCTGCTGCGCGAACTGGTCGACGCAACCGGCTTCCCCGTGACCTCCACCCTGATGGGCCTCGGCTCCTACCCGGCCTCCGGCAAGAACTGGCTCGGGATGCTCGGCATGCACGGTCTCTACGAGGCCAACATGGCGATGCACGGCTGCGACCTGCTGATCAACGTCGGCGCCCGTTTCGACGACCGGATCACCGGGCGCATCGACGCCTTCAGCCCCAAGTCGAAGAAAGCGCACATCGACATCGACCCCTCGTCGATCAACAAGGTGATCAAGGCCGATATCCCGATCGTGGGCGACGTCGCGCACGTGCTCGAGGACATCCTCAAGATCTGGAAATCGCGCGGACGCAAGACCGAGGTCGAGGCCGTTTCCAAGTGGAACAAGCAGATCGACGAATGGCGCGCGGTCAGGTGCCTGACCTACCGCCAGTCCGAAACCTCGATCAAGCCGCAGTACGCGCTGCAGCGTCTCGAGGCTCTGACCAAGGACCGCGACCGTTACATCACCACCGAGGTCGGCCAGCACCAGATGTGGGCCGCGCAATTCCTCGGCTTCGAGCAACCCAACCGCTGGATGACCTCCGGTGGCCTCGGGACCATGGGCTATGGCCTGCCCGCCTCCATCGGCGTGCAGATCGCGCACCCGGAGTCGCTGGTCATCAACGTCGCCGGCGAGGCCTCGTGGCTGATGAACATGCAGGAAATGGGCACCGCGGTTCAGTTCCGCCTGCCGGTCAAGCAGTTCATCCTGAACAACGAACGGCTCGGGATGGTCCGCCAGTGGCAGGAACTGCTGCACGGCGAGCGCTACTCGCAAAGCTGGTCCGAGGCCCTGCCCGATTTCGTCAAGCTTGCCGAGGCCTTCGGCGCCAAGGGCATCCTCTGCAAGGACCCGAAGGATCTCGACGACGCCATCATGGAGATGCTCGACTACGACGGGCCGGTGATCTTCGACTGCCTCGTGGAAAAGCACGAGAACTGCTTCCCGATGATCCCTTCGGGCAAGGCGCACAACGAGATGCTGCTGGGCGACGCCGATACCCAGGGCGTGATCGACTCCAAGGGGTCGGTGCTGGTCTGACCGGAACGATCGCGACACTTCTTTTCCGGGCCCCCTGCCGGGGGTCTGGCAGCCGAGACAAAGGAATGGGCAAATGAACGCTCTGCAGATCAAGAAAGGCGCGACCAAGCATTCCGCCTACAACCTACGCCCCGCTTTCTCCGAGATCGAGGAGCGGCACACGCTTGCGGTGCTGGTCGAGAACGAACCCGGCGTGCTGGCGCGCGTCATCGGTCTCTTCTCGGGCCGTGGCTACAACATCGAGAGCCTGACCGTGGCCGAGGTGGACCACACCGGCCACCGCAGCCGCATCACCATCGTCACCAAGGGCACCCCGCAGGTGATCGAGCAGATCAAGGCCCAGCTGGGACGCATCGTGGTGGTGCACGAGGTGCATGACCTCACCGTCGAGGGCCCCTCGGTCGAGCGCGAGCTTGCCATGCTCAAGGTCGTCGGTCAGGGCGACAAGCGGGTCGAGGCCATGCGGATGGCCGAGATCTTCCGCGCCAACGTGGTGGACACCACGCTCGACAGTTTCATCTTCGAGATTACCGGCGCCCCGGAAAAGATCGACGCCTTCGCCGACCTTATGCGCCCGCTCGGCCTTGCCGAGATCGCGCGGACCGGCGTTGCCGCCCTTCGGCGCGGCCTCTGACGGCTCCTCGGTCCGGGATCAGTTGCAGGCGCGCAGACGCGGCCTGCCGATGAAGGATACCGGGTTCCGGCCTCCCGCCGGTGCCCGCCCCTGCACCGCCGCGACCACGCGCGGCGGGTCCTGCGGATTGGGGCACACGCCGCGCCCGACCAGCCGCAGGTTGTGCGCCAGCCGCTGGCTGCGGTCCAGCGACACGTCGAACTCGACCCAGTCGCCACTCTCAAGATTGGCCTCGGGGCCGTACTCCGCCGCGCGGAAATAGGCCAGATCGCCCTGGTCCTCGCACCAGATGACGGCTTTTTGATCCGCCCTGTCACTCCAGATGACTACGCCAAACATTGCCTTCCCCCGACCAGTTACGCCCCAAGCTTCTGATAAAAAGCGGATGGGGCCACGGGAAAAAGTTGCGGCGAGGCATTGCTTTTTGTGTCAGAAGACATAGCAATTGCACAAGTTGAGAGACAGCCCGACGCTAATTGGCGTCGATTTGTTAATTTTCACCTATAATACGGGGATAGCGGAAGGTCTTAAACCTTAAATTCTCGGACGACCACTGAAATGAACCGTTAATGTCCAGGCAAACAAGATCACCCTCTGAATTGCGGAACATGTTCGGAAAGAACCTGCGCCGCCTCTCCGAACGTTATCAATCCATTTCCGAATTGTCCCGAATGCTGGGAATCAACCGGACCCAGTTCAACCGCTATCTCTCGGGTGAAAGCTTCCCCCGCCCGGATGTGCTGGACCGCATCTGCGCCTTCTTCAAGGTCGATGCCCGCATCCTTCTCGAACCGGTGGACCAGCTCGGCACCGACAAGTCGATCCTGAACGGTCCGTTCCTGCGCGAGTTCCACGGCCCCAGCGTCAGCCACGTGCCGCCCGAGATCTTCCCGACCGGCTTCTACCGGTTCAGCCGCCTCAGCTTCGTCGACACCTCGCGCTTCCTCGTCGGCCTCGTCTACATCCTGCGCGACGGCGAAACGACCTACCTGCGCGGCTTCGAATCCCGCGCCGCGATGCGCCAGCAGGGCCTCCCCGAGGACGGCAGAACCCGCGAGTTCCGCGGCTACGTCGCGCGGCAGGAGGATGGTATCGCCATCACCGTCGCCCGGCGCAACTCGATGACCTGTTCCTTCAACTTCCTCTCGCGCGTCGCCTCCTTCGACAACAACTACTGGGTCGGCTACGTCTCGCGCACCATGCCCGAAAGCTCGGACGGCATGCGCGCGGTCCGCATGGTCTACGAATACGTCGGTCGCCGGACCAAGCCGGTGCTCGCGGCGGCGCGCACCGCCGGGTTCCATACCGCCGACGAGCTTCAGCCGTTTCACCGCCACTACCTGAAGGTCAACGAACCCTTCGTCTGATCACGGCCCCCGCCGCCCCCTCCCGGGCGGCGCGATCTGTCGCAGACGGAAGATTCCGGTCGCTCCGCGCGCGGAAATGGCGACCCGAGAGGCGTTACCCTCGGGCAAAACGCCAGCCGGGAGAGAGCCATGCCCCGATCATCCATGCCAGCGGACCTGTCCGCCGTCCGCCGCCCGATCGCCGAGGCCAACGGCCTGCCCAACGCCCATTACACCGACCCCGCAGTGCACGCCGAGGAGAGCCGGGCGCTGCTGATCGGCCAGTGGGCGGGCCTTGCCGTGGCCGCTGATGTCCCCGAACCGGGCGACGCGGTGCCGATCACCTTTCTCGACATCCCGCTGCTGCTGATCCGCGACCGCGATGGCATCGTGCGCGTGTTCCAGAACATCTGCCGCCATCGCGGCATGATCCTCGTCGAGGAACCCCGCAAGATCGAGGGCGCCATCCGCTGCCCCTATCACAGCTGGTGCTACTCGACCCAGGGCAAGCTGGTCAGCACGCCCCACGTCGGCGGTCCGGGTCAGAACACCCACGAGGGCATCAAGCGCGACACCCTCGGGCTGATCGAGGTCCGCAGCCACATCTGGCGCGACGTGGTCTGGGTCAACATCAGCGGCGACGCCCCCGCCTTCGCGGATGCCATGGCCGAGGTCATCGCCCGCTGGGCCGAGTTCGACAAGCCTCTGTTCCACGGCGGCGACGACAGCCGCTTTGTCCTGCCCGTCGCCTGCAACTGGAAGCTGGCGGTCGAGAACTACTGCGAGAGCTATCACCTGCCGTGGGTGCATCCCGGCCTGAACAGCTATTCCCGGCTGGAAGATCACTACCACATCGAAAGCCCCGGGCGCTTCTCGGGTCAGGGCACCCTCGTCTACCGCCAGTTCCACGGCGCCGAGGGGCAGGTCTTCCCCGATTTCGACGGTCTCGACCCCAAGTGGCAGACTGCGGCCGAGTACATCGCCGCCTTCCCGAACGTCCTGCTCGGCGTGCACCGCGACCACGCCTTTGCCATCATCCTGCAGCCCGAGGCACAGGACCGCACCAGCGAGCACGTGCACCTCTACTACGCGCGCCCCGAGACCGACGCGGCCATGCGGCAGCAGAACACCGCTCTCTGGAAGACCGTGTTCGAAGAGGACATCTTTGTCGTCGAAGGCATGCAGCGCGGGCGTCATTCGCCCGGGTTCGACGGTGGCCGCTTCTCGCCGGTGATGGACGGGCCGACCCACCTGTTCCACGACTGGGTGGCCGGACACCTGCAGGCCCACCGCGCCCCTGCCCCCGAGGCCGCCGAGTGAACGACCTCGACGCCCGCCTGCTGGCGGCGCACGAGGCGGGCGACCGGCAGGCGCTGGTCGCCCTCTACACCGAGGCGGCAGAGGGCGCATCCGACCCCGCCGCCGCCGGGTTCTTCCTGACACAGGCCTATGTCTTCGCCCTCGACACCGGCCACCCCGCAGCGCAACACCTGCGCGCGCGACTGGTGGCGGACGGGCGCGAAGAGCTTTAACTCACCGACACCCCATCCAGCGGCGCGGCTTCCGCCCCACGCTCCATCAGCAGCCGATAGAGATGCCAGGTGGCGTGGCCCAGCACCGGCAGCACCACCAGCAGGCCCACGAAATAGGGCAACAGGGCAAGGAAGGTCAGTACCGCAATCAGCGCCGCCCAGCCCAGCATCGGCAGCGGATAGGCCAGCACGTACTGGAAGCTGGTGATCATCGCGGTGACGAAATCCACCTCGCGGTCCAGCAGCATCGGCAGCGCCAGCACCGAGATCATGAACAGCAGCAGCGCAAAGGCTGCCCCCACCAGCGTCCCGACCGCCAGCATGGCAAGCCCGTTGCCGGTCAGGAAGACCTCGTAGGAGGACGAGATGTTGGTCATCCGCGACAGGCCGAGGAACAGGGCAAAGATCATGTGACCGAGGAAGAACCAGAACAGGAAGACCATCACCACGATGGCGCAGAGCGAGGGCAGCTGACGGCTGCGCTGGCGCAGCACCACCCCGAAGATCTCGCGCGCGCCAAGCGGCAACCCGGCCTCCAGCCGCCGCGACACCTCGTAAAGCCCGACGGCGGCAAAAGGGCCGAGCAGCGGGAACCCGATGGCCGAGAGCACCAGCCAGAAGCTGGTGCCGGTCGCCACGGTGATCCACAGCATGATCCATCCCGCGATCACGTAGACCCCGGCCATCGCCAGCCCGTAAAAGGGCGCGCGGCGAAAGTCGGCAAGGCCGCGCCGCAACGCCTCGCGCAGCACGGACCCATCCACCGGACCGAACGCCGGTGCGCCAAATTCCATCGACCTGTCCATGGGCTCCTCCTCCCGCCGACAGTTCCTCCCTGTGCGCCGGCCCTTACATGGCCGGGCGCTTCTGCGGCCATTCGGTCGCATTGTGATAGGCCTGCCCCATCGCCAGCAGCGCGGCGTCGGACCCGCGCCCGCCGAACAGCTGAATGCCCATCGGCAGACCGGCCGCGCCGAAACCGGCGGGCATGGCAAGGCACGGCAGCCCCAGCAGGCTGACTGGCACCACGCACTGCATCCAGCGGTGGTAGGTGTCCATCCGGTGCCCCGCGATCTCGGTCGGATACGGGCGGGTCAGTTCAAAGGGCCAGACCTGCGCCGTCGGCAGCACCAGCGCATCGTAGCTCTCGAACAGCTTCGCGGCGGCGATGAACCAGTCCGAGCGGATCACGCTGGCACGGTGCACGTCCATGCCGCTCATCGCGCGCCCGCGCTCGATCTCCCAGATGGCGCTGTCCTTCAGGCTGTCGCGCCGGGTCTCCAGCAGAGGCAGCAGACCGGTCGACACCTGCCACGAGCGCAGCGCGATCCAGCTCTCCCAAATCTTCTCCGACGAGAACGGCGCCGCCAGTTCATGAACCTCGGCACCGAGGTCTTCAAAGACGTTCACGGCGTCGCGGCACAGCTCGAGGATGCCGTCGTCCATCGGAAAGGCGCCGCTCCAGTCGCCCAGCCAGCCGATCCGCTTGCCCTTCATGTCGGCAGGCTCCAGCGCGCCCACCGGGTCCGCCGGGCAACCGTGCGGCAGGCGCGGATCCGGGCCCGAGATCACGTCGAGCAGGATCGCGATATCCTCCGGGCTGCGCGCCATCGGCCCGAGCGTGGCCAGCTGATGCAGGAAGTTGTCGCCTTCCGGGTCCGAGGGCACCCGGCTCCACGAGGGGCGGAAACCGTAGACATTGCACCACCCGGCCGGGTTGCGCAGCGATCCCATCATGTCCGACCCGTCGGCCAGCGCCGTCATGCCGGTGGCCAGCGCAACCGCAGCACCGCCCGACGATCCGCCGCAGCTGAGCGTGGGGTCATAGGGATTGCCCGTCGCCCCGTGAACCGGGTTGAAGGTGTGCGAGCCCAGCCCGAACTCCGGCGTATTGGTCTTGCCGATGAAGATCGCCCCGGCGGCGCGCATCCGCGCCACCATCAGGTCGTCGTGATCGGCAATCGTGTCCTTGAACAGCGGCGACCCCTGCGTGGTGGCGATGCCCTTCACGTCGGCAAGGTCCTTCACCGCAATCGGCAGCCCGTGCAGCGCCCCCCGCTCGGCAGGCGGCACCTTGTCGGCTTCGGCGGCCTCGGCCATCAGGGACGCGCGGTCGCGCAGGGACACCACGGCATTCACCGCGCCGTTGGCCTCGGCGATCCGGTCCAGCGTCGCCTCCATCAGGGCGGTGGCAGAGAGGGTACCGGAACGCAGGCCGGAAAGAAGGGTACTGGCGGACTCGCGGGTCATGGTCATGTCAGGGCAGGCTCATACTGATTGGTCAGACGAACCTAGACCCATGACCCGGGAGTGAAAAGCCTCTCCGCGCTTCAGACGAAGTCGAAATCGGCCCGTGTCAGCGTGGTGTCACCCGCAGCCCCCTGCAGGATGATGGTGCCGCCGTCGTAGTCGATGACCCAATGCTTGCCTTCCTTGCTGATGTCGAGGGTCTTGAAGCCTCCGGCGTTGTCCTCGATCAGCAGCAGGTCGATCCCGTCCTGATAGTCCCGCACGGTATCGGTCCCGCCATTCGCCCCGAAGACAAAGACATCGCGCCCCGCGTTGCCGGCCAGGGTATCGTCCCCCTCCCCGCCGACCAGCGTGTCGTTGCCCTTGCGCCCGATCAGCTGGTTGCTGCTGCCGCTGCCGACAAGGATATCCGCCGCGTTGCTGCCCTTGAGGTTCTCGAAGCCGACGGCGCTGTAATAGCCCGACATGTCGCCCTCGGGCTTCTGGTAGGCGCCCGCCTCGCCCAGCGAAAAGACCACCCCGCTCTTCAGCTTGAGAAAGTCGAGCGTATCGGTCCCGCTCTCGCCCTGCAGGACGACCCCGTAGTCCGGGTCTGACCGATTCAGCTGGACGGTGTCATTGCCCGCCCCGGTGCGGATGAACCCGATGCCGCCCGTGCCCATGACCACCTTGTCGTTGCCGCCCGAGGTCGAGATGTGTTCGACATACTCGGTCCCCGTCTTCACGAGGTCCTTGCCATTACCCAGCATGACCGAGCCGCTGTAGCCGTTCAGCGTGATCCTCGTGCTCTGGTCGTCGGTGGCATCCGATCCCCTGTCGGTCGCGACAAAGGACGAGATGGACCCGTTGATCACCACGTTATGGCTGTGGGTCTGCCCCGTTTCCCGATCAATCGAGATAACCCCGGCCCCTCCGTTCAGCGTCAGGGTCAGGTCGGACTCATAGGCGTTGATGTGACTGATGTAGCTGTCCGAGGTCACCTCGTGCGACCCGTCACCCAGCTTGATGTTCCGCAGGCGGCTCTCTTCGCCGATGATGCTGATCGTCTTGTCGCCATCGTAGGCGCGCAGGAACTCCACCCGCGCATCGCCCCGGACGATGACGGTGTCGTCGCCCCCCTTGAGGTTCACCGCATCCACCGAGCCGCCATCCTGGACGATCAGCCGGTCCGCACCGTCCCCGGTCTTGATCGAACCCACCCCGCCGCTGTTGACGGTAATCCGTGAAACGTTGTCGCCGTTGTCGGTCCTGATGTTGGAGACATGGGCAACCCCCGTCTGGATGATGTTCAGATCGGCAGCGAGTATGATCGCCTTGATGCTGCTCTCCTGCTGGTCCCCCAGTTTGATCACGTGCTTGTCGCCTTCCCATCCGTAGATGAAATCGACACGGGTCGAGATCAGGCTCAGCTCCGAATTGTAACCAAGCAGCAGCGTCTCGATGCGCCGGTCTTCCCCCGCATCGAGATCCGAAATCGTCGTGACGTGATTGTCTCCCGCAATTCGGAAATACTTGATCCGCCAATCCGAACCCGTGAGGCCCGCAGTCGCCTCCAGCGTGTCGTCGCCCTCCAGGTAAACGCTGTAGATATCCATCGAAGTCGTATCCGGCGGCGTTCCGAACCATGGGATACTGGATTGCCCATCAAGCCGATCGACCGTGGTGGTCCCGTCAAATGTCACATCAAGAGTCACTTTCGCCATTGAATTGTCCCCCTAGAGCGAAAAGCCATTTGTTCAAACTCGGCAACAATACACGAAATCCATGCGTGCTTCGCCGCTAAAGTTAACGTTAGGTAAACAATTGCCCGAAAGCAGAAAGAACCGGTCCTTTCGGACCGGCCCTCTCGTCAATTCGGATAAATGGTCAGAAGGGTTTATTCGGCCCGCGCTTCGGCGCGGCTCTTGCCGGACACGTCCATCGCCAGCGTCGCCGCCATGAAGGCATCGAGGTCGCCGTCCAGCACGCCCTTGGTGTCCGAGGTCTCGTGCTCGGTGCGCAGGTCCTTCACCATCTGGTAGGGCTGCAGCACGTAGGATCGGATCTGGTTGCCCCAGCCGGCCGAGCCCTTGTTCTCGTGCGCCTCGTTGATGGCCGCATTCCGCTTGTCCAGTTCCATCTGGTACAGGCGCGATTTCAGGGCCTTCATCGCGATATCGCGGTTCTGGTGCTGCGACTTCTCGGACGAGGTCACCACGATGCCCGTGGGATGGTGGGTGATCCGCACGGCAGAGTCGGTGGTGTTCACGTGCTGACCGCCTGCGCCCGACGACCGGAAGGTGTCGATGCGGATATCGGCCGGATTTACCTCGATCTCGATGTTGTCGTCCACCACCGGGTAGACCCAGACCGAGGCAAAGGAGGTTTCGCGCGTGCCCTTGCCAAAGGGCGAGATCCGCACCAGCCGGTGCACGCCGCTTTCCGATTTCAGCCAGCCATAGGCGTTGTGACCCGAAATCTTGTAGGCGCAGGACTTGATCCCCGCCTCGGCCCCGGCTTCCTCGGACTGCAGTTCAACCTTGTAGCCGCGCTTTTCGGCCCAGCGGACATACATCCGCTGCAGCATCGCCGCCCAGTCGCAGGCCTCGGTGCCGCCCGCGCCCGCGTTGATTTCGAGGAAAGTATCGTTGGCATCCGCCTCGCCGTCGAGCAGGGCCTCGAGCTCCTTCTGCGCCGCCTTGTCGGCCAGCGCCTTCAGTGCGGTCTCGGCCTCGCCGACGACTTCCTCGTCCTCTTCCATCTCGCCCAGCTCGATCAGCTCGACATTGTCGTCCAGTTCCTGGCTCAGGCCGGTGTAGACATCCATCGAATCCACGAGCATCTGGCGCTCGCGCATCAGCTTCTGCGCCGCCGTCGGATCGTCCCACAGGTTCGGATCCTCGACCCGCGCGTTGAACTCTTCCAGCCGGTGCGGCGCGGTCTCCCAGTCCATCCGCTGGGCCAGGAGGTTCAGCGACTTCTTGATCTCGGCAACGATGTTCTGCGTCTCGGCGCGCATGGGGGACCTGCTCTGCTTTGTGTAGGTGCGGGTGATAAACCAGCACCCGGGGGCAGGCAAGCGCTCAAGGCTTTGCCCCCGGTCACATCTGGGCCAGAGCAACCGGGGGCGGCCAGTTCGAAAGACCTCAGAAGATGAAGTCGTCCGCGCTCAGTTCCGAGATCTTGACCCCGGTCAGTTCGACGGTGTTGCCTCCGCTGCCGATGATCGTGGTCCCCTTGTACTGGAACCAGTCATCCTTCACGTCGGCAAAGCTGTTGTAGTCCGAATGCCCCGAGAAATCGACGCGGTCGGCTCCGGCCACGAAGTCGGTGACCGTGTCGTTGCCCGAGCTGGCGTTGAAGACAAAGACGTCCTTCCCGGCGTTGCCGGTCAGATTGTCGTTGCCCGCACCGCCGTTCAGCCGGTCGTTGCCCGCGCCACCCTTGAGGGTGTCGCGGTCATCCCCGCCGGTCAGCGTATCGTTGCCGCCGCCGCCGCTCAGCGTATCGCGCCCTGCGCCGCCGCTGCCGGTGTCGTTGCCGCCGCCAAGGATGATCTTGTCGTTGCCCGCACCCCCGGTGGCGTCGTCGTGGCCCGCGCCGCCCAGCAGGCGGTCGTTGCCGTCACCGCCGTTCATGACGTCATTGCCGCCGCCACCCCGGATCACGTTGGCCGAAGCGTCGCCGGTCAGGGTGTCGTCAAAGCTGCTGCCGGTGATGTTCTCGATGGAGTCGAGAACGTCGCTCGCCGCGTCGCCGCCGCTCGACGCGCCGGACCCGAGGTTGACGTTCACCGCCTCGGCCGACTTGACGTAGGCAACCGTATCGACGCCATAACCGCCGATCAGGATATCGCGCCCCGCACCGCCTTCCAGCATGTCGTTGCCCGCGCCGCCGATCAGCACGTCCTCGCCCGCGTCGCCATAGAGCTTGTCGTTGCCCCGATGCCCCGAAATCACATCGTCACCGTCGCCGCCCTTCAGCATGTCGTTGCCGCCGCGGCCCAGAAGCTCGTCCTCGCCCTCCAGCCCGATGATCTGGTCGTTGTCCATCGTGCCCACAAGGGCGTCATCGGCGGAATCCACCTGCAGCACCGTCAGGCGGTTGCCGTCGGTGGCGGTGACGAGGATGTAGCGGTTGCCGCCCACCTCGACGTAGTGGATGTCGTTCGCCCCGTTCAGCAGTGTGCTGTCCGAGGTGGTGGTGACCGCCGTCATGGTGCCATCCGGGTCCACCGAATAGAGCGAAATGCTGTCGGAGTAGTTGGACGTGGCCGCCACGAAGTCGACCCCGTCGATCTCCACGATCTCGATCTTGCTGATCCGGTAGGCGCCGATTTCGGCCCCGGCATCGAACATGGCGAGAAAGGTCGGCACCCCGTCCGCGTCCAGCGAATAGACGTTCAACTCGCCATCGTAGTAATCCGAGACGATCATGATGTTCTTGCCGTTGAACTCGCCCGCGACGACACCGCCAAGGGTGCCGGCGTTGGCCACGGCCACACTGGTCACGTAGTCGAGCTTGCCCGTCGCCGAGATCTCGAAGACCGCGACACCGTCCTCACCGCTGGCGACCACGTAGACAAAGGTCTTCTTGCCGATGGAATGGATCGAAAGCGCCTCGGCGCCATCCAGAAGAAAGCTCGCGTTCGAGGCATCGGTGGCGGTATCGACCAGCGTCAGCTTGCCCGTGCCCGACACCTTGTAGATCGAGATCGCGTCCGAATAATACGCGCTCACCGCCACGTAGCTGCCGTTGGCGGTGCTGAACCCCTCCACGGTCGTCGCATAGTCGAGCAGATCGCCAGTGCCGTCCTGGATGGTGTCGGCCTTTGCCAGCAGGCCCTGGTTGATGCCGGTCTTGGTCACCTTGAGCGTGGTCAGCCCGTCTTCGCTCGCACTCGGCACCACGAGGAAGTAGTTGCTGCCGACCGTGACGATATCGAAGTAATACGGCTGCCCGAGGTAGGTCGCATTGTCGTCCACATAGGTACCGACCGGCGACAGGCTGCCATCGTCCTCGATCTTGAGGATCTGGATGCCGTAGTCGTTGCGGGACGTGACATAGACGTAAGTCGTGTTCCCCAGAACCAGTGTCTTGACCGCGGTCGCGCCGCTCAGTTCCGGAGTTGTTTCGTGATCCACAACGGAATCGACGATGGAAAGATCTCCAACGATATTCATTTTAGCCCCCGACAGGAAAAATTGGCCGGGAAGGATCAAGTCATGAAAATTACAACAAATACCTTCCCGAAATACACAGAGGTTGCGTTCCAAAATGGAAACAGCAGCCACGGAAAAAGGACATAGCCGCCCTAGGATGAGGAAATATGACAGCCGTTACACAGTCAACCGGATTTCTGGCGCGGCCCCTGCCAAAAACAACGGCCGCCCTCCGGTAAGAGGGCGGCCGGTAATCTCAGGCGATTTGCGCGTCGCTCAGTACAATCCGCCCGAGCTGACCGTGCCGAAGTCGGCCTTGGGCCCGACGATCACGCTCTCCCCGGTCGAGGTGGTCACCTGCCGACCGGACTCGCGCACCTCGTCCATCAGCGGCAGGTTCGAACCCATCGCGAAACCACCGTCGTAAGCCAGACCAAAGATCGGCTCCCAGCCATCGCGGAAGTACTCGGCCTGCACATAGGGCCCCGAGGCGTCATCCGGCAGGCGCGAGCCGGTGTAGCGGTCGATCTTGATGAAGTGACCGCCCGGCGGCACGTTGAACGGCCCACCGCCGTACTTCTTGACCGCCTCCGTCATGAACTCCTGGAACACCGGGCCGCAGAGCGACGAACCATAAGCGCCGTGGCCCAGCGGGCGCGGACGGTCGAAGCCGATGTAGCAGCCCGCCACGATGTTCGAGGTGAAGCCGATGAACCAGACGTCGCGGGCGTCGTTGGTCGTCCCGGTCTTGCCGGCGGTCGGCACCGGCAGGTTGACCACGCCCGAGGCCGTGCCTCGCTCCACAACGCCCTTCATCATCGAGGTCAGTTGGTAAGCAGTGATCGCGTCCATCACCCGGTTCCGGTTCGACACGATGCGCGGCGCCTCGCCCTGCGGCAGGCCAAGCTGGTCGCAGTCGGTGCAGGTGCGCTTGTCGTGACGATAGATGGTCCGCCCGTAGCGGTCCTGGATCCGGTCGACCAGCGTCGGTTCCACCCGCTCGCCGCCGTTGGCGAACATCGCATAGGCCGCCACCATCTTGTAGAGCGTGGTCTCTTCCGACCCCAGCGAGTTCGCAAGGAAGGTGCCCATGTGGTCATAGACCCCGAACCGCTCGGCATAGCCCGCAACCACGTCCATCCCGACCTCCTGCGCAAGGCGGATGGTCATCAGGTTCCGCGACTGCTCGATCCCGGTCCGCAGCGGTGTCGGGCCGTAATACTTGTTCGAGGAGTTGCGCGGCCGCCAGAGGCCCGAGGGCGTGTTGATCTCGATCGGCGCGTCGACCACGATGGTTGCCGGGCTGTACCCGCTGTCAAGCGCGGCGGCATAGACGAAGGGCTTGAACGACGAACCCGGCTGCCGCTGTGCCTGCGTCGCGCGGTTGAACACCGAGTCCTGGTAGGAGAAGCCGCCCTGCATCGCGATCACCCGGCCGGTGTTCACGTCCATCGCCATGAACCCGCCCTGCACCTCGCTCGGCTGGCGCAGCGACCAGCGCACGAAGGTACCGTCGGCGTCCTTGGTGATGGCACGCACCAGCACCACGTCGCCCACGTCCAGCAGGTCGCCCGCCGTGGTGGCCTTCTTCGACAGGGTGCCGTCTGCCTGGCGCTTGCGCGCCCAGGTGACGTCCTCGGCCCGGATCCAGTGACCCTCGGCCGTTTCCTCGACGCCTTCGATCCCGATGCGCGCATCGCTGTTGCCGACCTTCAGCACCACCGCCGGACGCCAGCGCCCGTCGAGGTCGATATCACGGGGCACCTCGGTCTCGGCCAGCGCCGCGCGCCATGTGCTCTCGTCCGTCAGCTTCTCGGCCGGCAGCGTGGTGTAGGTCCCGTGCCAGATGCCCCGGCCACGGTCGTACTTCTCGAGCGCCCGCTGCAGCGCGTGCTCGCCGATGACCTGCATTTCCTCGTCGATGGTCGCACGCACGGTGAAACCGCCGGTAAAGAACTCGCCCTCGCCGAAATCCTGGCTCAGCTGGCGGCGGATCTCGTCGGTGAAGTAGTTGCGCGGCGGAACCGCCGTCCGGAAGCTCTCGAAGTCGCCGTTCTGCACCGAGCGGATGGGCTCCGCCACCTCGTGCTCATAGACCTCGTCCGTGATGTAGCCGTTTTCCTTCATCTCCCGCAGCACATAGTCGCGGCGCTGTTTCAGCCGCTCCTTGTTGCGCACCGGGTGAAAGTCCGACGGCGCCTTGGGCATCGAGGCCAGCATCGCCGCCTCGCTCGGTTCCAGCTCCGACAGGGTCTTGTTGAAATAGGTCTGCGCCGCCGCCGCCACCCCGTAGGAGTTCTGACCGAGGAAGATCTCGTTCAGGTACAATTCGAGGATCTGGTCCTTGGACAGCGATTCCTCGAGCCGCGAGGCGAGGATGATTTCCTTGATCTTGCGCTCGGCCTTGCGGTCGCCCGAAAGCAGGAAGTTCTTCATGACCTGCTGGGTGATGGTCGAGGCCCCGCGCACGTCCTGCCCGCGCGTCCGCACGGCGTCAAAGACAGCGGCCGCGATCCCGCGAAGGTCATAGCCGTGGTGAACGTAGAAGTTCTTGTCCTCGGCCGAGATGAACGCTTCCTTCACCAGATCGGGGATCTCGTCCGCCGGGGTGAACAGCCGCCGTTCCTTGGCGAATTCGTCGATCAGCTGACCCTTGCCCGAATAAATCCGGCTGATCGTCGGGGGCTTGTACTGCGCCAGCGACTCGTGGCTCGGCAGGTCGCGCGCATACATCCAGATCACACCGCCCACGGTCAGGGCTGCCATGGCGATGCCAAGGGTGACGAATGTGAAAATCGCACCGAAGAAAGAAAATATGAACCTGATCACGAGACTGCCCTTGTTAGCGGTAGGCACAATATAAAGAGGGGCCCGGACCGGGTCAAAACACGAACGGCTGAAAGGCGCGCATTCATTGACGGACGAGCGGACGCTGCGCCGCATCTCCCTGTGTCCAGGCGGCGAGCCCGTTGCGGATACCACGGGCCATGGTCGCGCGCCACTCGGGATTTTGCAGGTTGCTCAGGTCGCGCGGGCTCGACAGGAACCCGATCTCGATCAGCACCGAGGGAATGTCGGCCGCCTTGAGCACCGAGAAGGCCGCCGAGCGCAGCGGCCTGCGGTTCATCGGCCCCCCGGTCTGCGCCATGCCGTCGACCAGCGCCTCGGCCAGCGCGCGGGTGCGCGGCGCCGTCTCCTGCCGCGCAAGGTCCATCAGCACCCCCGTCACCTCGTCATCGGTCTCGCTCAGGTCCATGCCCGCCAGCAGGTCGGCCCGGTCATGGCGCTCGGCCATCTTGGCGCTGGCCTCGTCAGAGGCGTCGCGCGAGAGCATATGCACCGTCGCCCCATGCGCCGCCCCCTCGGCCAGCGAATCCGCGTGCAGCGAGATGAAGACGTCGGCGCCCGCCTGATGCGCGATCGAGACCCGCCGCTCGAGCGAGACAAAGCTGTCGTCCTCCCGCGTCAGCACCACCTTGAAACCGCCGGTGCGCAGCAGCACTTCGCGCAGCTCCCGCGCAAAGGTCAGCATCAGGTCCTTCTCGTCGACCACGTCGGTCTCGGCCCCCGGATCGACCCCGCCATGCCCCGGGTCCAGCACCACCACCAGCGGATCGTCGGGCCCACGCCGCGGCGCGGCCTCGACCACCGCCGGCGCGGGCAAATCCCAGCGCGGATCGTGCGGCGCGCCGGAGCGTTCGGCGAATACCTTCTTCGAGACCGGCTTCAACCGAATGGCAAGGTGCGCGTTGCGCGTCGCCTCCTCGACCTTCAGCGCTGCGGTCTCGATCCCCATCGGCCCGCCAAGTTCGGCGACCAGGCGCGACCAGCCGGGAACGTAGGTGCCGAACTGCACGCCCTTGATCCGGTCGGTCTTGAGCAGATCGGCCGCCTGTACCCCGCTCCAGTCCACCTCGCGGAAATCCACCACCAGCCGCGGCGGCGAGTCGAGCATGAACAGGCGCCAGGGCACCCCGAAATCAAGGTAGAGGTCCAGCGCAACGCCGTCCGACCCGGCAGCGGAAATCCCGCTGCGCGCGGAATCGACCCGCGTGAGCGCCGAGAAATCCTCGGCCCCCGCCCCCTTGGTACACGCGATCGTCAACAGGATCGTCAGCGCCGCGATCAGCCTGCTCATTATGGAAATGCCCCGATAGTGCCTGCCGGGCCCGTGGTTCGGCCCTTTGCCCGCCACCCTATCGCAGCGGGCCCCGAGATGGAACGCCTCAGCGCGCCTTCATGAAGTCCGCAAGACGCTCCAGCCCCTCGCGGATATCCGCGCTCGACCGGGCGTAGGAGAACCGCAGCGTCGTTGCCCCGCGCACGGGATCGAAATCCAGCCCCGGGGTCACCGCGACCCCGGCCTTCTCCAGGATCTCGGCGGCAAAAGCGCGGCTGTCGTCGGTGTGCTCCGAGACATCGGCATAGACGTAGAACGCCCCGTCCGGCGGCGCAAAGGAGGTGAACCCGGCCTTGGGCAACCCCTCGATCATCAGCCTGCGGTTCTCGCGGTAGACCGCAAGGTTGGCCTCCAACTCCTCGGTGCAGTCCATCGCCGCCAGCGCCGCCACCTGGCTTGCATGGGGCGCACAGATGAACAGGTTCTGGGCGATCCGCTCCAGCACCCGGACGTGATCCTCCGGCACGACCATCCAGCCCACCCGCCAGCCGGTCATCGAGAAGTACTTGGAAAAGGAATTGATCACGTAGGCCTCGTCCGTCAGCTCCAGCGCGGTCACCGCCTTCGCCTCGTACTCCAGCCCGTGATAGATCTCGTCCGAGATAAAGCTCGCGCCTTGCGCATCCGCGGCCTCGATCAGCCCACCCATCGCCGCCCGGTCCAGCATGGTCCCCGTCGGGTTCGCGGGCGAGGCCACCAGAAGCCCCTTCAGGTTCTTGCCGATCAGGTCCGCCGCGACCGGCTGAAGCCGGTTCTCGGGCGACGACTGGATATCGACCGGAACAAGGTCCAGCGCGCTCAGGATCTGCCGGTACGAGGGATAGCCCGGCGCGCCGATGCCCACCCGGTCGCCGGTGTCGAAAAGCGCGGTAAAGGCCAGCAGGAAACCGCCGGACGAGCCGGGCGTGATCACCACCCGCTCGGGGTTCAGATCGACCCCGTACCATTCACCGTAGAGCCGCGCGATCCGGCGCCGCAGCGCGGGCAGACCCAGCGCGACGGTGTACCCCAGCGCATCGTTGTCCAGCGCGGCCGTCAGCGCCTTGGTGGCCCCCTTGGGCGCTCCGGTGCCCGGCTGGCCGACCTCCATGTGGATGATGTGGCGCCCGGTCTCCTCGGCTCGGCGGGCGGCCTCCATCACGTCCATCACAATGAAGGGATCGACATTGGACCGGGTTGAGTTTCGCATCTTCGTCTCCCATTGTGCGCTGAACCCGTGTTTGATCGCGGTCGCCCCGCAAGGTCAATGGCGGCATCGCTCAACATCCCGAGACCAAAGAACAAAGGTATTGCCGATGCTTCGCCCTGCCCTGATCTCCGCCGTCACGGCGCTGACCTTCGCAGCCACACCCCTCCTCGCCTTCGACCCCGCCGCGATGAGCGATTCCGAACGCGAGGCGTTCCGGGCCGAGGTGCGCGCCTACCTGCTCGACAATCCCGAAGTGATCATGGAAGCCGTCGCCCTGATGCAGCAGAAACAGGCCGACGCGCAGGATCAGGCCGATCTGGAGCTGGTCCAGATCCATGCCGACGCGCTGTTCGATGACGGCTATTCGTGGGTCGGCGGCAACCCCGACGGCGACATTACCCTCGTCGAGTTCATGGACTACCGCTGCGGCTATTGCCGCAAGGCCGTTCCCGAGGTGGCGAGCCTGCTCGAGTCCGACGGCAACATCCGCCTGATCGTCAAGGAGTTCCCGATCCTCGGCGAGGCCTCCGTCGCCGCCTCGCGCTTTGCCATCGCGACCAAGCAGATCGCGGGCGACGAGGCCTATGCCCAGGTGCACGACGCCCTGCTCGCCTTCAACGGCGAGGTCAGCGACGTGGCCCTGCGCCGTCTGGGCGAGGGTCTGGGGCTCGAAACCGACGAAATCATCGACCACATGAACAGCGACGAGGTGACCGAGGTCATCGCGAAGAACCACCAGCTCGCCAAGGCGCTGGAAATCTCCGGCACCCCGACCTTCGTGCTGCAGGACGAACTGCTCCGCGGCTTCCTGCCCGCCAACCAGATGGCGCAGATCATCGCCGAAAAGCGTAGCTGAGACAGCAAAAGGCCCTCATCTTTCGGATGAGGGCCTATCTTCAGATCACTGAAATCACTTGAGATTTTTCGCGTGGATCATTCCGCCGCGCTCGGCAGGCTTTCCAGTTCGGCCGCCTTCTTCTCGACCTCTTCGACGATGTGGTCGACCATCTGCTCGTTGCTCATCTTGTGGCTGGCCTTGCCTGCAAGGTAGACCATCCCGGCCCCCGCACCGCCACCGGTAAAGCCCACATCGGTCATCAGCGCCTCGCCCGGGCCGTTCACCACGCAGCCGATGATCGACAGGCTCATCGGTGTCTTGATGTGCTCCAGCCGCTTCTCGAGGATCTCGACCGTCCGGATCACGTCGAACCCCTGCCGCGCGCAGGACGGGCAGGAGATGATGTTGACCCCGCGATGGCGCAGTCCCAGCGACTTGAGGATCTCGAAACCCACCTTCACCTCTTCGACCGGATCGGCCGACAGGCTCACGCGGATGGTGTCCCCGATCCCCATCCACAGCAGGTTGCCCAGCCCGATGGCGGATTTGATGGTGCCCGACACCAGACCGCCCGCCTCGGTGATGCCAAGGTGCAGCGGCGCGTCCGTCGCCTCGGCCAGTTGCTGGTAGGCCGCCGCCGAGAGGAAGACATCCGAGGCCTTCACGCTGATCTTGAACTCGTGAAAATCGTGGTCCTGCAGGATCTTGATGTGTTCCAGCCCGCTCTCGACCATCGCGTCCGGGCAAGGCTCGCCATACTTCTCCAGCAGGTGCTTTTCGAGGCTCCCCGCGTTCACCCCGATCCGGATCGAACAGTTGTGGTCGCGCGCCGCCCGGATCACCTCGGCCACGCGGGTCCGGTCGCCGATGTTGCCAGGGTTGATCCGCAGACAGGCGGCGCCCGCCTCGGCAGCCTCGATCCCGCGTTTGTAGTGGAAATGGATGTCGGCAACGATCGGCACGGGGCTCTCGCGCACGATCTCCTTCAGCGCCTTGGACGAGGCCTGATCCGGCACCGAGATGCGGACGATATCCGCCCCCGCCTCTGCCGCCGCCTGCACCTGGGCGATGGTGCCCGGCACGTCGGTCGTCAGCGTGTTGGTCATGGTCTGCACCGCGATCGGCGCATCGCCCCCGACCGGCACATTGCCAACCATGATCTGACGGGATTTACGGCGATAGATGTTGCGCCACGGGCGCACGTGGTTCAGCGACATGAGCTGTCCTTTGGACACGGGGCGGGGCCGAGCCCCGGATTTGCCGCCAAGATAGTCCCGGCGGCGCCGGGCCGCAATGCACGCGGGGCTTATTCCGAAGGTTGACGGACGGTCAGCCCCTGCGCCTCGGCATAGCGGACAAGACCCTCGTCCTGGCTGATGTCGACCGGCTGGTATTTCTCTTCCAGCGTCGCCACCGACAGCGCGAGGTTCGAGGTCACTGCCCCCGTCTCGCCCACGGGCCCGTAGAAATGGTTGTTCATGGCGAAGTAGATCGCGCCGCTCTCACCGGTCCGCAGCGTCGGCGGCTCTTCGGTCATCGGCGTTTCCCAGGTCTCGCCCGGCTGCATGGTCTTCTCGAAGATCACCGTGCCATCGGCAGCGCGCACGCGGACCCACGACAGCCGCACGGCAACGATCTGCAGGGCCGAGCCCGGCATCTCCACCACCTGCGGCATCTGCTCGCCCGCCCCCTGCGGCTGGATCGAGCCATCCTGCGTGACCAGCCCCGCCAGCAGCGAGTTCACCTCACCCGCGATGTTGTCCTGCACATCGGGCAGCGTCGGCTGCGCGAAGGAGCCAACCAGACGCGGGTCCAGGGTCGAGATCGGCGCATCGCGCGCGACCAGAACCGGCACATCCAGCGCCTGCGGGCGGTAAAGACGATCCAGCGCCTCGACACTGGGGCCGGTGGCATTCGCCTCGGCGGTCGAGGAGTCGACGGTCGACTCGGTCGCGCTGCGGGTCGCCCCGGCCAGCGGATCGAGATCGGAGAGAACGACGGGTGCCTGTTCCACCGGAGCAAACTGCACCTGCTGCACTTCGCGCAGCACGGACAGAGCGCCATAGCCAATGCCGCCGATCAGGGCGAGCAGGACCAGCGTGGACCCCACCGCGCGCGGCTCGATCCGGCTGAAGATGCTGTCGGTGCCCGGCACGAAGGGCGTGTTCGGCATGGTGAACGGGTCGCGGTCCTGCGCCGGGCGCTTGGCCTTCTCCTCGAAGGTCGCGCGCTTGGTCACGCCGGAGGCTGCGGCAGACATGCCGTGCGCGACGGAAAAGCCGCTTTCCTCGCAGAAGACGCTGAACGCCTCGTCCGGGTCCATGCCAAGGTAGCGCGCATAGGAACGCACGTAACCCGCGATGAAACCCGGGGTGTCGAATGCCGAAGGATCGGAATTCTCGATGGCGGCGATGTAGGAGGCCTTGATGCGCAATTCGCGCTGAACGTCGAGAAGGGACTTGCCCATCGTCGCACGCTCGCCACGCATTGTATCCCCGAGGCGGAGTTCAAAATCGTCAAAGCCTTTCGGCTTCACGAATGCATTATCATCCGTCGATGTGCGCGAGGATTTGCGCCCGATCATAACTGCCGCCCCGTCTCGCCTGCAATGTCCCAGTCGCAGCGTATTGGAATCGTCCCGATGATTCGTCTACGCTTTTCGTTGGGATGACGTTACCATACTACCTAGGGGTTGCACAGCTTGGCAGAAATCAGCCGGCAAGTTCGCTCCTGTTGAGCGCACAATGCGACCACAATGCATCCATTGCCTGCACCAGCCTGTCGATCTCTTTCGGCCCATGCACCGGCGAGGGCGTAAAGCGCAGCCGCTCGGTTCCGCGCGGAACGGTGGGGAAGTTGATCGGCTGAACGTAGATGCCCCAGTCCTTCAGCAGCATGTCCGACAGCATCTTGGTGTGAACCGGGTTGCCGACGATGACCGGCACGATATGCGAACCGTGGTCGATGATCGGCAGCCCCATGCCCTTGAGCCTCAGCTTGAGGATCTTGGCCTGGGTCTGGTGCTTCTCGCGCAGCTCGGTCGCGCCCTTGAGGTAGGCGACCGAGGCCGCGGCACCCGCGGCAACCGCCGGCGGCAGCGAGGTGGTGAAGATGAAGCCCGGCGCATAGGACCGGATCGCGTCGCACATGCGGTCAGACGCCGCGATGTAGCCGCCGAAGACGCCAAAGGCCTTGCCCAGCGTCCCGTTGATGATGTCGATGCGGTGCGCCAGACGGTCCCGCTCGGAGACGCCGCCGCCGCGCGGGCCGTACATGCCCACCGCGTGCACCTCGTCGAGGTAGGTCAGCGCGCCGAATTCGTCGGCCAGGTCACAGATTTCGCCGATCGGGCCAAAGTCGCCGTCCATCGAATAGACCGACTCGAAGGCGATCAGCTTGGGCGCCTCCGGATCGTCGGCCTCCAGCAGTTCGCGCAGGTGCGCCAGATCGTTGTGCCGGAAGATCCGCTTGTGCCCGCCGTTGCGCTTGATCCCCTCGATCATCGAGGCGTGGTTCAGCTCGTCGGAATAGATGATCAGCCCCGGGAACAGCTTGGGCAGGGTCGAAAGCGTGGCGTCGTTGGCGATATAGGCCGACGAGAACAGCAGCGCCGCTTCCTTGCCGTGCAGGTCGGCGAGTTCCGCCTCCAGCCGCTTGTGATAGACCGTGGTGCCCGAGATGTTGCGGGTGCCGCCAGACCCGGCGCCGGCCGCGTCGATGGCTTCGTGCATCGCTTCCAGAACGACGGGGTTCTGCCCCATGCCCAGGTAGTCGTTCCCGCACCAGACCGTGATCTCGCTCTCGCCGCCATCGGGATGCGTCCAGACCGCATGCGGAAAATGCCCCTTGCGGCGTTCGATGTCGATGAAGGTCCGGTAACGGCCTTCTTCATGCAGGCGCGCGATCGCGTCATCGAGTTTCGCGGTGTAGTCCACCGGGGTCCTCCTTATACTGGGTGCCGATCACGGCATTCTGTGACACAGCGGGACCGCATTCACGGTTTTGAATAATTATAAGTTCTGCGTCCTGCATTCAACCGAATACGCGCGGGCGACATGTCGCAGCCTTGATCTCGATCAAGCCAGAACCCGATGATGAAGCGAAGTCTGGAATACCCGACTTTACGTAAAGCCGCCACGGGTCCAGTCTGTGATCGTTAAGTGAAGTAAGAGTAACAGGAACAGTATCCGTCATTCAACGGTAACCCGGTAACTGTTTGTTTTCAGAGGGTTGCCTGCGTCCATTCTTATTGGAGTCCGTGACTGGCACGGACCTGTACCCGGCTCTCCGCGGGCGGGAACAGGCAGGCATGTCGCCGGCGATGGCAGCCACGTACCTCCCCGTCGAGGCAGGCCGTCGCCGGCACCCGATTACCTTCAATGCTTGGTATTTTCCGTCCCGTCATACCGGCCATGCCCGGGGCGACCGGGCTTGCGCCCTCCGCACCCCTGCCTTCCGCCCTCCCCACTGGACACTGCCCGCCCGGCTGATACGGTTCGCGCCGAACCTCAATACCGGAGCCCAGCCCATGTCACTCGACGACGTCCTTTCCCGAATCGATGCGGATCTTCCCGCGGCCACCGACCGCCTGCTCGAGCTGCTCCGGATCCCGTCGATCTCGACCGATCCCGCCTACAAGGAACACTGCGACGCCGCCGCCGACTGGCTGGTGGCCGACCTGAACAGCCTCGGGATCAAGACCGAGAAGCGCCCCACCCCCGGCCACCCGATGGTGGTGGGCCATCTCGACGGCGAGGGCCCGCACCTGCTGTTCTACGGGCACTACGACGTGCAGCCGGTCGATCCGCTCGACCTCTGGGAGCGCGACCCCTTCGACCCCGAGATCCAGGACACCCCCAAGGGCAAGGTGATCCGCGCGCGCGGCGCGGCGGATGACAAGGGCCAGCTGATGACCTTCATCGAGGCCTGCCGCGCCTGGAAAGAGGTGAACGGCGCCCTGCCCTGCAAACTGACCTTCTTCCTCGAGGGCGAGGAAGAGTCGGGCTCGCCCTCGCTGGTGCCCTTCATGGAAGAGAACAAGGACGAGCTGAAATCCGACATCGCGCTGATCTGCGACACCGGCCTCTTCGACAGCCGCGTGCCCGCGATCACCACCATGCTGCGCGGCCTGCTGGGCGAAGAACTCACCATCACCGCGCCCTCCCGCGACCTGCATTCCGGCATGTACGGCGGCGTCGCCATGAACCCGATCCGCGTGCTCTCCCGGATCATCGCCAGCCTGCATGACGACACCGGCCGCATCACCGTGCCGGGCTTCTACGACGGCGTCCCCGAGATCCCGGACGAGCTGCGCCAGCAATGGCAGGGTCTGGCCTTCGACCACGGGCGCTTCCTTGGCGATGTGGGCCTCAGCACGCCCGCCGGCGAACAGGACCGCACCCCGCTCGAAATGATCTGGTCGCGCCCCACCTGCGAGGTGAACGGCATCTGGGGCGGCTACACCGGCGCCGGCTTCAAGACCGTGCTGCCCTCCGAGGCACACGCCAAGATCAGCTTCCGACTGGTCGGCGACCAGGACCCGCTGGCGATCCGCGAGAGCTTCCGCAAGATGGTGCGCGAGATGCTGCCCCCCGATGTCGAGGTCGAGTTCAAGGGCCACGGCGCATCCCGCGCGGGCGCCTTCGACGTCTCCGACCCCGCCTTCGAAGCGGCCCGACAGGCCCTCAGCGACGAATGGCCCGATCCGGCCGCCTACATCGGCTGCGGCGGCTCGATCCCGATCGCCGGACACTTTGCCCGCATCATCGGCTCGACCCCCATGCTGATCGGCTTTGGCAAGGACGACGACCAGATCCATTCGCCGAACGAAAAGTACGACATGGAAAGCTTCCACAAGGGCATCCGCAGCTGGGCCCGAGTCCTCGCCGCGCTGACCCGGTAAACCGACACCCGGAACGGAAAGGGGCGCCACGGCGCCCCTTTTCAGTTCAGCGGTGTGACAGGCCCATTGGGGGCGGGCGGCGCCAACGCTGCATCCGCGAGCCAGATGGACGGTTCGAGACCGAGGCGCCAGCGATGGCCCACAATCTCGGCGTCTTCCTGCAAGGCACAAACCTTCCCGAGGAGATGGCCGACTGGTCTGCCCAATGGGGCGCCGACACGCCCAAGAACCGGATCATCCCGGCCGACGAGGCCATAAATCATGCTCGGTTCGTGCGTGAGATACCAAATTACGGCACAGCGGGCCCATGAAGCTTGATCAGTGCGCAGGGTGCGCCGCAACATGGAGCGGTCAGCGTTCTACTTGGGAACTGTCGGCTGGCGCGGCTAACAGCTTGATAACTCGTGCGGAGATTGAACGTGACAAAAACGACCCTTATCGCCCGAAGCTGAGGCCTGACTCCCCAAAATAGTTGTAGTCTGAACGACCTTATGCTCGAACGACGCAGTAACCTCTAATCACCAGTGTTCCAATGTCTTCAGAAAAACCCGCCTATCCGGTCGATCCCAAAACACTCTACTTGCCGCCCAAGGAAGCCGCTGAGGTCGGTAAGACCTATGCTGAGCAGTATCAGTCCGGCAAGCCATTCCACTATATTGGCATCGATGACTTCCTTCCATTGGAGATCACCGAGAAGGTTTACCAGGAAGCTTTGGCCACCGATCAAGAGCCGCCAGAGCACAGCTCTGCACAAGAGCACCTCAAGGCATCCTACAACCCTGATATCTTGCCTGATTACACGCGGCTTGTCTTTAACGCCCTCAACTCGCAATCGTTCATCCGTTTTCTGGAAGAAATGACCGGCATCACCGGATTGATTCCCGATCCCTATTTCAAAGGCGGCGGCATACACCGTACCAACAATGGTGGTTACCTGGGGATACACGCCGACTTTAACCAACACAAACAGATGAACCTGGAGAGACGGCTCAACGTTCTCATCTATCTCAACCCAGACTGGAAAGCCGAGTATGGCGGTTCTTTTGAGGTCTGGACCGATGACATGAAGGAACGGATTGCAAGTTATGCTCCGATCATGAATCGGATGTGCTGCTTCAGCACCTCATCAACAAGCATGCACGGCAATCCGGAGCCCGTTAACCATCCAGATGGAAAACCGCGAATTTCCATTGCGCTTTATTACTACACTGCCACGTGGACAGATAGTCACGTGGCCCATAGCACCTTGTTCCGGCCACGCCCCGGTACGCAAGATCAACGTACGACCAAGCAGGATCGAATCCGGGTTATGCGGAAATATACGCCACCAGTCCTGCATGCCTTTGGAGAAAAGGTAATGTATAAACTTCGATTGCTGTAGGCTCCGTGATATTGCTCGCTCTATCACTGTGAATCTTCAATCCCATCGATACTTCTGGGTCGATGCCCTTCGTGGCATTGCAGCATTATGCATCGTGGTCTTTCACTACCATCACTTCTATCTCGAAGATGCATTTGGTAGAGACGCCATTCCGCCCATAACGGAATTTCCCTATGCAAGCGTAGTTTGGCCTCTTTATTCGTCGTTTGCGGCAAGCGCCGTCGAAATGTTCTGGCTGATATCTGGGTTCGTATTCGCACATGTGTATCTACACCGCCCAACTTCAGCGTGGCAATTTTCTGTAGCCCGCTTCGCTCGGCTGTATCCTCTGCATTTTGCAACACTGCTTTACGTCGCATTCCTTCAATTGGTTAGCTTGAATCTAGTTGGCCACTGGCAAATCTATGCGAACAACGACATCAAACATTTCATCCTGCAACTGTTCATGTCGTCAAACTGGAACACTTGGTCTCACGGCTTGAGCTTCAACGGTCCGATTTGGTCAGTCTCATTGGAGATCGTCGTTTACGCCATTTTCTTCTGTTCACTTTATTTCCTACGGCGCCGGCCAATAGCATCAACAATAGCGCTTCTTTCTGCCTCTTGGACTATTTTTTACCTTTATTCGAGCGATCTTCCTTTCCTGAAGAGCGGAGTATTCAGGTGTGCTGGATACTTCTTCCTGGGATCACTGGTCTATTTGCTCCAACCAGATCGCAACAACCATAGACTTGCAATAATTCTTCTCTCAGGATCCATACTGGTCATTCTGGGAATACACTTTGAGATTGAGGATTTCTACATATCTGGTTTCGCTCTCGCAGCAGTGTCGCTCGCCGCAAGGCTAGATAAGATTTTTCCAGTCTCTGGGTTTCGCTTGAGTGCCCTCGGAGACATTAGTTACAGCGTTTACCTCATCCATGTACCTATTCAAATGACAGCCTTGGTTCTTGCAGACCTTCTTTTTGATGGGACTCGTGAGTTCGCAGATAGCTATCTCACTTTGCCGATCTACCTTTGCATTTCTGTGGTCTTGGCATCATACGCACACAGAAAATTTGAACGCCCGGTTGGGGCGTTCATTAGGCAAAAATTGAGTCACCCCCGCCCGAACTGAACAGCACCGCGTATTACGATCCAATAGAGCACAACCGAGCACTCCGTGGGGCAGGGTTTGGGTCCATACTCCCCTGTCCTGGATTGGGGTCACTGTGCGCCATGCCGGCCACGGGATCATGGCGTCACAAATCGGCGTGCGCCGCATCCTCCTGGTCGCGGGCAACTGCTTCCCCTGCAACAGGGTCGCCTCCCCCCAAACGCCCTCTCTCCTCCCGCACCTACTCGATCCCGTTGGCGCGCTGCACCTCGCGGATATAGGCGATGATCATCTGCACGTCGCCACGGGTCAGCCCGCTGACCGGGGGCATGTCCCCGAAATCCCAGTGGTGCTGCTGCACACCCATCGCCACCGCGCGCTGGATGGCCTCGTCGGCATGGTGGTTCGGCTCGTAGAACCGGTGGATCAGCGGCGGCGCCAACCCGTCCTGCCCCGCCGCCGAAGCACCGTGGCAGACCGCGCATTTCGCCTCGAACATGGTCCGCCCGATCTCTGCATTCGCGCTGAGGCTCTCGGGGAGCTGCACGTCGACCATGCCATCCCCCTGCGCCCAAAGCGCATCCTGCATCCCCGACAGGGCGACGAGGGCAAAGGCCCCTGCAGCCGCAATGATCAAACCCGTCCTGTTTCGCATATCTCATCCCTCGATACGTGCCATGTTCGGCCGCAGGCTCTCGGGACTTCCAGCGCTGGAAGGTCAAGGCCCCGACCCCGGGCCGCAGCGGGTATGACGTGAACGTGACCGGCTAGATCAGCCCGACAAAGCGCTCCGGCAGCAGGTATTGCGTCTGGTAGGCCGGGCGGTCGAATTCCCAGTACCCGGTTTCGCCCCGCGCCCGCCAGCTGCGATGCATCTTGCGCCTCAGCGGGCCCATGTCAAAGCCCTCCTGCATGTCGAGGTCCGCGAAGGCCTCGAACACCGCCCTGTCCTCGCCCCGCGCCTCGGCGAACCAGTGGCGCCCGATGCTCGCCTCCTTCACCCCAGCCCCCGTCGCCTCGCTCACCGCGTTCCGGCGGTTCATCACCTCGGCGTAGTTGGCGAAATCGCAGAACTTCAGGTGCAGCAGGTACAGATCGTCCGGCGCGCGCAGCTTCTCGTTCTGGGTGAAGTGCCCCCCGCGCGCGATCTTGGTCGGGGTCGAGATCACGCAGGGCTTGGAATAATGCGGTGCCGGGCGCACGTGGCGGCGCGGCCCGAGGATCGTGTCCGTCACCGGCTCCGGTTCCACGTCGATCCGGTGAATCACCTCCAGCCCCAGCGGCGTCAGCACCCGGTTGGCCGGCACCGTGGCAAGGAAGGAGACGAGGTCGCGGCCCCCCTCCGGGTCCACCACCACCAGTTCGTCCACATCCCCGACGATCACGTGGTTGTAGTAGTTACGCAGCCCCGCCACGAGCCCGTTCAGCAGCCGCCAGCGCTTGATGTCGAAGTTCGGGTGCGGATCGCCCGGCAGCCCGATCACGTTGCAGCCCTCGGCCAGCCGTGCGACCTCATCGCCGCGACCGTGGTTGACGATGTAGCAGTTCTCGCGGCCGAACTGCCCGCCGTAGTGGCGCAGCCATGCCTTCAGAAAGAACGCATCGTCGCGCACCATGGTCACCGCGGCCGCTGTCTGCATTGCCTGTCCCGCCCCGTTTCTGCCTTGGCCATATGCTTAACGGCCCCGAAGGTATAAGAGAATCGAAATATCCAAGACCGCGGCCGGCGTGACCGCCCCGCCATAGGACCAGAGGACCAGGCCCTGCTTCCCCCTGAATTCGCCTCCACCGGGTTTCACGCCGTTGCCCCTGCCGACCCACCGACCCGGTTCCATGTTCTCGGGGAACGCTCCTCCGGCACCAACTTCGTCAAGCGCCTGCTGGGGCGCAATTCGCAGCTGAAACCGACCGAGGCGCTTGGATGGAAACACGGCTTTCCCGGCCCCGGCCCGGTGCCCGCCGACCTCGCCGTGATCTGCTGCGTCCGCAACGCCGCCGACTGGGCGCGCTCCATGCACGCCAAGCCCTGGCACACGCCGCCCGCCATGCAGAGCATGGAATTCGCCGAGTTCATCCGCGCGCCGTGGGAGACCATCTATGACCGCGCCCGCTACTTCGGTGGGGCCGAGCATCTGGTCGGCCTGCCGCTGGCCGCCGACCGCGACCCTGAGACGGGAGAGGTCTTTGCCGATCTCTTCGCGCTCCGCCGCGCCAAGCTGGCCGGCCTGCTGTCCTACCTCGGGCGCGGCTGTGCCTGCGTCGTGCTGCGGATGGAAGAGGCCCAGAAGGCGCCCGAGCAGACCGTGGACCGCATCCTCGCGGCCCTTGGGCAGCCGCCGCGCAGCGCCCCGTTCCGGCCGGTCAACAAACGCCTCGGTTCGCGCTTCAAACCCGCCGTCGAGTCGCGGCCCGCAACGCCCGCCCGCCTTGCCGCAGAGGATCTCGCCTATCTGCGCAAGCGTCTGAACATGCAGGAAGAAGCCACCCTCGGCTACAGCTACTGACAGCAACAGGGTGCCCCGGGAGCGGGTATTCTCTGAGAAGGGGGAAAGTGGCGCGGTTGACGGGGCTCGAACCCGCGACCCCCGGCGTGACAGGCCGGTACTCTAACCAACTGAGCTACAACCGCGCGTGGGATTGGGGGATAGGCCAAGCCTTGCCCCCCGTCAAGCGCCTTTTGAACCTTTTCCGGGGACAAAATTCAGAAGGCCGAAACGGGTGCCAAACCGGGTGCCGGACAGGCCCCAGGCGGCCCGGCCGAAGCCGGGCGCGTGGGCGAAAACAAGTTTTCAGGAAGAAGTGGCGCGGTTGACGGGGCTCGAACCCGCGACCCCCGGCGTGACAGGCCGGTACTCTAACCAACTGAGCTACAACCGCGCGTGGAGCCGCTGAATAGGCGAGGCTCGCGGGGGCGTCAAGCAACATTCGGCACGAAATTCGAGATTATTTTCGCGGCCGGTTCCGCCCCCCTTAGGAACAAGGGGTTTTCGCCCTAACCCCCTGATTCCGCATATCACTTGCCCCTGCGTCAGACCCCTGCCCGCAGCGCGGCACCCCTCTCAGCCGCCCCTGACGCCACGCACGACCGCACGCGCGACGATCACCGCGATGACGATGGCGATCAGCACGACCGAGACCGCCGCGATCGCGGGGTCGATGTTGTCGCGCAGCCCCATCCACATGAGCCGCGGCAGGGTCGCGACGTTGACCGAGGTGATAAAGATCGTCACGCCGATCTCTTCCCACGACAGGACGAAACTCAGCAGAAAGGCGCTCAGCACGCCGAAGCGGATGTTGGGCAGGATCACCCGAACCATCCGGGTCCAGAGCCCCGCGCCCATCACCCGCGCGGCGAGGTCGATGCGCCGGTCCACCTGCGCCAGCGCCACGGTGATCAGCACCACGGCAAAGGGCGAGACCATGACCGTATGCGCCAGCACCACGCCGGGCACGCTGTCATAGCCGACCAGCCCGTTCATCTGCCCCACCGAGATCAGGAAGAAATAGAGCGTCAGCGCCGAAACCACCGGCGGCGCCACCATCGGCAGCAGCGCCAGCCCCATCAGCGCTCCCGACCAGCGCGGCCGCAACATCCAGATGCCCAGCGAGAACAGCAGCGCCAACGTGGTCGCCAGCACCGCGCTCATCAGCCCCACGCTCACCGACATGCCCGCCGCCTGCAGCCACTCCGGATTGTCGACCAGCGCGCGGTAGTGGCGCAGCGACCACTCGCCGGACGGCACGGAGAGGAACCGCTTGGACGTGAACGAGACCGGAATCACCGCAACCAGCGGCATCAGCAGAAAGACCCCGACCAGCGCGGCAAGCACCGAGGCCACCAGCCCGGGACGGGTCGGCCTCATGACTTGTCTCCCGGCCGCACGGCGCGCATCAGCGCCCCCATCAGCAGGGCGACCCCCGCCATCAGGATCACGCTGATCGCCGCGCCAAGGCCCCAGTTCGGGCTCTGGAAGATACGCAGGTAGACCAGCTCGGCAATCATCACGCTGCGCCCGCCGCCAAGGATCGCAGGCGTCACGAAGAACCCGAGCGCGAAGACAAAGACGATCAGCGCGGCGCCCAGCACGCCCGGCAGGGTCATCGGCAGGAACACGGTCCAGAACACGCGCTGCCGCCCTGCTCCCATGCCGCGCGCCGCCAGCAGCACCCGCTCGTCGAGGTTGCGCATGGCCGAGGCCAGCGGAAAGACCGCGAAGGGAATCAGGAAATGCGACATGCCCACGATCACCCCGAACTCGTTGCGCACCATGCTCAGCGGCTCCGACAGCACGCCCAGCGACTGCAGCCAGGTGTTGATCAGCCCCTTGTTCGAGAGCAGCGCCAGCCAGCCAAAGGCGCGGGTCAGCACCGAGATCCAGAAGGGAATAAGGATGCAGAACTCGATCAGCAACCGCTGCACCGGCCCGCCCCGCACCCACAGCAGGGTCACCACGTAGGCGGCGGCGACCGAAACGGCGGTAACCACGGCACAGATGCGCAGCGTGCGCCAGAACACCGAGAGGATCAGCGGATCGCTCAGCGCCGCCTGGTACTGGCCCAGCCCCGGTTCGGGCAGCGTGACGCTCCAGCGCAGGATGCCGAGGAACGGGACCACGTAGGTCAGGCAGAGAAATACCAGCAGCGGCCCGAGCAGGATCGCGGGTTTGGAGAGGTTACGCACGCGCGTCTCCGCAGGTCAGAGCCGCCCCGTTGCCGGGGCGGCGTCGTGATCAGGACGAAACGATCTGGAGATAGGCGTCGAGCGCGGCGCCGTAGTTCTCCTCGTACCACGCCATGTCCAGCGGGATCTGCTTGGCAAAGTTCGCCGGGTCCACCGGGTTGAACCGCTTCTGGTCCTCGGGGATCAGCGCGTCGGCCGCCGGGTTGGCCGGGCCCTGCGCCAGCATCTCGAACATCACCAGCTGCTTCTCGGGGTCCTGCGCCGAGGCGATGAAGTCCATCGCCGCCTTGGCCCCGCCCGGGTTGCCCTTGATCACCGCCATCGCCCCCGGCGAGATCAGGCCCTCGTCCCAGGTAAAGCTCACGTCGCCTTCGCTGTCTTCCTCGATCAGCTTGGCCCGGGTCGACCAGATCAGCGCCATCGAGGCATCGCCGTTCAGCAGCAGCGACTGGCTCTCGGCGCCACCGCCCCAGAACGACACGACATTCTCCTTGAACTCCGAGAGCTTCTTGTGCGCGCGCTCGATGTCCAGCGGATAGAGGTCCGCCGCTGCCACCCCGTCGCCCAGCAGCAGAGCCTCCCACATGCCGGCGCCCCACTTGTACATGGCCCGCTTGCCCGGAAACTTCTCGACGTCGAAGAAGTCGGCCATCGAGGTCGGCGGGGTCTCGTACTTCGTGGTGTCATAGGCGATGATGTAGGAGAAGAAGTAGGTCGAGGCCGAGTATTCCCAGCCAAAGCCCTCACGCATCTTGGATTTGTCGACCACCGAGTAGTCGATCGGCTCCATCATGCCCTTCTTGCCCAGCGTCTCGGCCGAGAACGGGTCGGCGTCGACGATATCCCACGACGGGCTGCCGCTCTGGAACTGGGCCGCGATGGCGCCCTCGGTCGGGCCCGAGCCGTCCTGCTTCACGGTGATCCCGGTGGCCTCCCTGAAGGGCACGCCATAGGCGGTGTCATAGGCCGTTCCGGCGTCGCCGCCCCAGTTCACGAAGACCAGTTGCCCGTCTTCGGCCAGCACCGGCGTGCCTTTGGCGGCAACGGCGGCGCCTCCCATCAGCGCGACGGCAAGCTGGGTAAAGCGACGGCGCGAAATCAGGCCGCTGCGGGCCCGTTCCGCCAGGATCTCGATCTGGTCCTGTTCGAACTTGTCTTTCATTTCATACACTCCGTTGGGGTTATGTTTTTGAACCCGGCATGTCTTCCGCCGGTGTGTTTTGTGACGGCGTCGCCGCCGTCAGACGAAAACTCCCTTGTCTTCGGGCCAGCCGACCCAGACCTCCGCCCCCGGTACCAGACCGGCGGGAACCGCCTCGCTCGGGATCGACAGCACCAGCGGCTGCCCCCCCGGCGAAGCCAGCGTCAGCCGCGTCTCGGCGCCAAGGAACACGATCTCGCGCACGCTCGCCGGTATGGCATTGCCCTCGGCGGGGCGCGCCAGCGCGAGGTGCATGTGCTCGGGGCGCACCGCGACGGCCTCGGTCGGGTCTCGACCATCCAGCGCCACGCGCAGCGGCACGTCTTCGAACACTGCCTGCGCCGCACCCTCCTGCATCACGACAGAAGCAAGCGGCAGAACATTGATATCGCCAAGAAATTCGGCAACGAACCGATTGTCCGGGTGGTCGTAGATCTCGCGCGGCGTGGCGATCTGCTGCAACCGGCCGTGGTTGAAAATCGCCACCCGCGTCGATAGGGCCAGCGCCTCTTCCTGGTCGTGGGTGACAAACACAAAGGTCGTGCCGGTGTCGCGGTGAATGCGCCGCATCTCGTCCTGCATCTGGCCGCGCAGGTTGCGATCGAGCGCCGAAAACGGCTCGTCCAGCAACAGCACCGGCGGCTCGTAGGCCAACGCGCGGGCCAGCGCGACCCGCTGTTGCTGCCCGCCCGAGAGCGCGGCGGGCTTCTTGTGCCCATGCCCGCCCAGCCCGACCATCTCGATCATCTCGTCCGTGCGGGCCCTGATCTGCGCCGCACTGCGTTTCTGCACCTTCAGCGGAAATGCGATGTTCTGTTCCACGCTCATATGCGGGAACAGCGCATAGCCTTGAAAAACCATGCCGAATCCGCGGTCCTCGGCGGTGGTCCGGGTCACGTCCAGCCCGTTCAGGGTCAGCCGTCCGCTGGTCGGCGCCTCGAACCCGGCAAGGATCATCAGAAAGGTGGTCTTGCCCGATCCAGACGGCCCCAGCAGGGTCAGGAATTCACCCCGACCGACGGTCAGGCTGATCCCGTCCAGCGCGGTGAAATGGCCGAACGTCTTGCCGATTCCCTCCGCCCCGATCTCTCCTGCCGTCACCTTGTCGAGCATCTGGCTACCCTTGCTTGCCACCCGTCCCGAGGTCATTCTGCCCCTTCGAAACGAGGCTCTCAATCGTCACGTACCGGATTGATCTGCAGCTGTGAAAGAAACTTCGAAACACGCCGAAAGATGCTGAAAATCAAGGCAAAAAGCAGAATTCCGCATCTCCAGCAAAACCGCGTTTCACCCCTGTTCGGCAGCCTCCAGACCGGCCCAGATCTCCTCGATCATCGCCCGGATCTGCAGCGCCTCGTCCCACCTGTTCGACAGCTCTTTTCCGTCCGGTCCGGTCATCGCGTATTCCGGCGGACCCAGCTCGCAAAGGAACACCACCTCGCCCGTCTGGTTGCGCTTGCGCCAGTCCGCCAGCCCCTCGGTCCAGAGCTGGCGGAACAGATCCACCCACTTCTTGTGCTGGGGGAAATTGATCTGCAACTGCACCTGCTGGCGCCCGCCGACCCGGCCCTGAAAACTGTCCGACCGTTGCAGACAGCGCGTCAGCCATCCGCGCTGCTGGGCGGTCAGCGGATGCATGAACTCGCGGTCCACGATGTAATGCGACAGGTCCGCCGCCAGCCGCATCTCGGGAATCGCGTCCATCAGGCACAGCGTGGTGAACAGGTCGTTGGTGATACAGTTGCGGTGCGTTTCGAACTGCACCGGAACGCCCTCCTCCTCGCCCATCTCGATCCACTTCCGGATCACCGGGATCGCACCTTCGACGGTCAGCGGAAACACCTGCCCCACGACATCGACGAAGGGCGAGCCGCAGTCCCGCGCGAACTTCAGGGTGTCGCGCAGTTCGCCCACCGATTTCGGAAAGGCCACCGCCAGCGGCGTCAGCCCCTCGCGTTGCAGATGCGGCAGCGCCGCCTTCACCGTATCGACGTCGAACGCACCGAAATCCAGCGCCAGCCCGTCGTAGCCCGCATCCTTCACCATACCGCAGACGCGGTCCACCGGCAGACGCACACCGCTCTGGTCATGCGGCTGCATGGACCAGAGCGACTGAAACACCTTCAGTTTTCTCACGCGGCTTCCACCTTCACGCTGCGGCCATCGCCACGGGGCACGATCCAGACGTCGTCATAGGGGTATTCATCCTCGTTCTTGGCGCTCAGTTTCTTCCAGACCTCGACCTGGAACTCGATCCAGCCCATCTGGTGCGGCTTCGCCCCGCTCTTGCGCATCTCGCGGTCCAGGTGCTTGAGCTGCCAGAACGGCACGCTGGGAAAGGTGTGATGCGCGGTATGGTACGGCATCTGCCAGCACAGCCAGCGCATCAGCGCGTTGGTCCGGGTCGAGCGGGTGTTCTCGAGGATGTCGTCCTTGTGCGACAGGCCGAGGTGCTCGATGGTGTTCTGCAACTGGTGCACCGGCTTCATCACGATCATCGGCGCCAGCCAGAGGATCACGGCCGCCCAGCTCTGCGCCGCGACCGAGATCACGGCGATGGCCAGATAACCAAGGGCGTGCAGACGCGCCTCGCGGATCACCAGCGCATGCTCCTCCTTGCGGATATAGGGCTCGATCACCTCGCCCCGGCAGAACCGCACGATCCGCATCACCCGGCTCTGCCAGTAGGTCACGCCCCAGAACCACAGCTGATAGGACTTCAGCGTATAGGGCTCGCGCACCAGTTCACCGTCCTTCTCCCAGTTCTGGGTATGCTGATGGTGCGCCCAGTGCTGGATCTTGTCGAAATCGCGCGGGTACAGCAGGACAAACCCGAACAGCCGCCCGAACAGCACGTTGATCCACTTGGTCTCGAACACGGTGCCGTGGCTCAGCTCGTGCTGGCCGGCATAGAGGAAGTTGATCAGGACACCGTGTACCATGAACACCGGAACGGCCCACCAGCTGCCCCAGAGGCTCCACAGCAGCGCACCCGAGATGGCGATGGCCCCAAGGTGGCTGCCCAGTTGCAACGCGCCCCGCAGGTCCGACCGCTGCATCAGCGCCCGCAGATCCTGCGGCGAGATCAGGCGGCGTCGGGAGAAGCTCGCTTCCATCGGTAATGCTCCCTGAATGTGAATTGTTGCATCCAGCTTGCCGGTTAAATTTTCTCTTGTAAAATGCGAATAATTCACCTGTTCGATGAGCAATATTTGAGGAAATCATGCGGATCGGCGACAAGCACCTGCCCCTGAATGCCCTCCAGGGTTTTGAAGCCGCCGGGCGGCACCTGAACATGCGCGCCGCGGGCGAAGAGCTGAACGTGACGCAGAGCGCGATCAGCCATCAGGTGCGCTCGGTCGAGCGCGCACTTGGCAAACCGCTGTTCGAGGCCAACCGCCGCCGCCTTGTCCTCACCCTCGAGGGGCGCCGCCTGCTGGCCGCCGTGCGCGAGGCACTCGACGGCATCGCCTCCACCGCGCTGCAACTGGGCGAGGATGCCTATTCCGGCGCGCTCTCGGTCGCCGCGCCGCCCGCCTTCTCGTCGCAATGGCTGATCCCGCGCCTGCCCCGGTTTCTCGACCTCTACCCCGATCTCTCGCTCACGCTCACCCGCCTCACCCCCGGCGAGGATCGCGTCCTGCCCAAGGCCGACGTGGTGATCGCCTTCAACGAGGTCCGATTCCCCGGCATGCGGGTGCAGTCCCTCGCCGAGATGGAGATGTTCCCGGTTTGCGCCCCGGCCCTGCTGGCAACGACCCGGCAGTCCGCGCCCGAGCAATTGCGCGACGCCACGCTGATTCACGAAGACGGCGGCGCCATCTGGGCGCGCTGGTTCGCGGCCATCGGCGCCGATCAGGCCGCCCCGCGCCGCAACATCCACGTGGCCAGCACGCAGGACGCCCTCGCGCTCGCCCGTGCGGGCGCCGGATTTGCCATCAACGATGCCTTCATGGGCGGTCACTTCCTCGCAGACGGCACATTGGTGCGTCCCTTCGGCGAGCGCAGCTTTGCCTTTGGTCAGTATGCGCTGGTCACCCGCCCGCCCGAGCGGCTGTCCTCGGCCGCGGTAGCCTTCTGCGACTGGCTGCCAAGAGAGATCGAGGCCACGCCGGGCCATCGCCGAAGCTGACCCCGGACCTGTGCCCGTCAGAAACTCGCCCGCACCCGCCAAACCCGTCTTGCAACCCTCGGCAAGCTTGGCTAAACCCTCGCGGCACGGGTGATTAGCTCAGTTGGTAGAGCGCTTCGTTTACACCGAAGATGTCGGGAGTTCGAGTCTCTCATCACCCACCATCCTTCCGACAGTTCCGCGCGGCTTGGTATAGGCTTGGGTCAGACCCCGTCCTGCGGCAGGCTCTGCGCCACCACGCCCTCGCGTTCCAGCCTCTCGTAGGTTCCCCCGGCGATGCGATAGACCACGCCCTGCCCGCCTTCCAGATGCGCAAAGGCGCCGATCGGCAGGTCCAGCGCGAGGCAGCGCAGCATGCGGCTGGTCACTCCATGGGTCACCAGCACCGTGGGCCGCTCCAGCGCCGCCAGCAGCGCCCTCAGGCGCCCGGCAAGGGCCACCAGCGTCTCACCCTCGGGGGCATGGCCATAATAGGCCAGCGGTGCCGCCTCCGGCCCGAAGAACTCAGGGTGACGCACGGCGATCTCGTCGCGCAGCAGGCCGGTCCAGCCCCCCATCCCGATCTCGCGCAGGCGCGGATCGGTCGCAACCGGCGCCGCGCGCGCGATCTCGGCGGTGCGCAGGGCGCGGCCCTGCGGCGAACTCAGCCAGTCGAACCCCTCCACCCCATGCCGGGCCAGGATCTCGCCCTGCGCGCGCGCCTGCGCCTCCCCCTCGGCGGTCAGCGCGCTGTCCAGCACGCCCTGCATCCGCCCCTCGCGATTCCACTCGGTCTCGCCGTGGCGCAGGATCAGGAGGTCGGGCAGGTCTGGCATGGCTCGGCTCGTCGGCTTGAATGGCCTCAGCAGTCCTAAGCGCTTCGCGCCCGGGGAACAATGGCCCGCGCCGCGCCGCCCGATGAGGCCCGGAAAGGAAAAGGGGGTGTCCGCATACCGTGTTGGTCAATCAGGTCCTGTACGCCGGTCCGCCTGGGCAAAGCGCGGCGAAGGTCGGCTTGGAGCCCTTAGAGACAAATTACTCGTCTGGTTCCGTCGTGCCCTGATCGTTCTCCCATCTGCGAAAGAGGGAGCCATCAAAATATTCCAGTTTGCCTAAAGGCTCGACTGTATGAATCAGTTCGATATCTAGAGCATCCAGATTCGTCGACAGGCCACAGTCAAAGTTCAGAGCTATAATTTCCGCCCTTTCCAAGAGGAAGGAATTCGGCTCAATATCAAGATAGTACCGGAAGGTTACCCTCCTTTCCTCGATCCGCAAAACAACCATTCTCATATTTGGTGTAATTTCACCGCTGATGCAGCGCTGCGCCCACCTGAACATTTCGTCGTCTGCCGTCATGTTCCAAACCCTCTGTGGGAATAATTCTAAGCTACGATACCTTTAGTTTGGAAAAGCGCCATGCGGGTCGTGACCTATTGATTGGCAGCTCTGTCCGCATAGCCGACCAACACAGTATGCAGACACCCCCAAAGAAAAAAGAGGTGCCGAGGGGCACCTCTTGAGTTTCGCCGTTCAGGCTCATCTAATTTACCGCCCGGTGGTTTTATGCCTGCGGCCTGAACGTCGTCAGGGGCGAGCGCACCCGCCCCGTGGAAAGGTGGGCAAGGACAGTTGTCCGCCCCCACCCTGTCCCCCGCAGATCTCCGAGGATGACCTGCGGTGTTGGACCGGACGCACCTCCTTGGGTACGAGAGCAATCCGGCCCGTGGAAACCGACGGTCTTGGGGTCCCGCCTGCTTCCGGTGTTTCGTCGGGGGCCAGTCAGCGCGTGGCAGCCCGCGCCCCCTACGCACCGCCTGGGCGGTGCGATTCAGTCTCTTGCCTTACGAGCAGCCGCTGGTGCCGCCGCAGGTGTTGCACTTCATGCAGGTGCCGTTGCGCACCAGCGTGTAGTTCCCGCACTCGCCGCAGGCTTCGCCCTCGTAGCCCTGCATCTTGGCCTTGGTGCGTGCATCCATGGTCACGGTGCCCGTGCTCATCGCGGTCGAACCGCTGGCCTGAGCCTGGGCCGACTGGACGGGCTGCTGCAGCACCGTCGTCGCCGAGGTGTCCATGCCGCCGCCCTGGAACACCATCAGTTCCTGCGGCAGGCGCTTGCGGAGGTAGCCGGTCGAGCTGATCTGCTTCAGCACTTCCAGCGACCGGCTTGCCGCGCTCTCGGTGATCTCCGAGATGTTCGACACGCCCTCTTCCTCGCCCCGGCCGATGTCGTCAAAGCTCGCGCCCTGCGGTTTGACATGGGCCAGGTCGGTCCGGTCGAGGTAGGACACCGCCAGTTCGCGGAACACGTAGTCGAGGATCGACGTGGCGTTCTTGATGCTGTCGTTGCCCTGCACCATGCCGGCCGGCTCGAACTTGGTGAAGGTGAAGGCGTCGACGAACTCCTCCAGCGGCACCCCGTATTGCAGGCCGACCGAGACCGCGATGGCGAAGTTGTTCATCATCGCCCGGAAGCCAGCGCCTTCCTTGTGCATGTCGATGAAGATCTCGCCAAGGTTGCCGTCTTCGTATTCGCCGGTCCGCAGGTAGACCTTGTGACCGCCGACAACGGCCTTCTGGGTGTAGCCCTTGCGCCGTTGCGGCATCTTCTCGCGGTGGCTGCGGACGATCTCCTTCACCACCACCTTCTCGATGATCTTCTCGGCCAGCACGGTGGCCTTCTCGACCGGCGTACCGGTTTCGAGGATCTCGGCGGCCTCGTCGTCGTCCTCGACCAGAGCGGCAGCCAGCGGCTGGCTCAGCTTGGACCCGTCACGGTAGAGCGCGTTCGCCTTCACGCCGAGCGACCAGCTCAGTTCATAGGCCTTCTGGCAGTCCTCGATGGTCGCATCGTTCGGCATGTTGATCGTCTTGGAGATCGCGCCGGAGATGAACGACTGGGCGGCGGCCATCATGTAGATGTGGCTGTCGACCGAGAGGAAGCGCTTGCCCTTCTTGCCGCAGGGGTTGGCGCAGTCGAAGATCTCGTAGTGCTCTTCCTTGAGGAACGGCGCCCCTTCGAGGGTCATGGTGCCGCAGACGTGGTCGTTGGCAGCCTCGATATCCTTGCGCGAGAACCCGAGGTGACCCAGCAGGTTGAAGGTCGGGTCGCTCAGCTTCTCCGCCGGGATGCCAAGGACGTTCTTGCAGAAGTCCTCGCCCAGCGTCCACTGGTTGAACACGAAGCGGATGTCGAAGGCCGAAGCCAGCGCCGCATCCACCTTGGCCAGTTCGTTGGCGCCAAAGCCGTGACCCGCCAGCGTGGTGTGGTTGATGCCCGGCGCGTTGCCGATGGTGCCGTGACCGACCGCGTAAGAGACGATCTCCTCGATCTCGGCCGAACCGTAACCCAGCTTCTCCAGCGCGGCGGGAACCGAGCGGTTGATGATCTTGAAGTAACCGCCACCGGCGAGCTTCTTGAACTTCACCAGGGCAAAGTCGGGCTCGATCCCGGTGGTGTCGCAGTCCATCACCAGACCGATGGTGCCGGTCGGCGCGATCACGGTCGACTGCGCGTTGCGGTAGCCGTGCTTCTCGCCCAGTTCCAGCGCCTCGTCCCAGACCGCCTTGGCAATGTCGATCAGCTTGCTGTCGGGGCAGTTGCCGTGATCCAGCGGCACCGGCTTCACCGTCAGGGCCTCGTAGCCCTCGGTCCGGCCGTAAGCCGCGTTGCGGTGGTTGCGCATCACCCGCAGCATGTGCTCGGCGTTGCGGTCGTAGCTCGGGAAGGCCCCCAGTTCCGAGGCGATCTCGGCAGAGGTCGCATAGGCCACGCCGGTCATGATCGCGGTCAGCGCGCCGCAGAGGGCGCGGCCCTCGGCAGAGTCATAGCCGTAGCCCATGTTCATCAGCAGGCCGCCGATGTTGGCATAGCCAAGGCCGAGAGTACGGAAATCGTAGGAGAGCTGCGCGATTTCCTTGGAGGGGAACTGCGCCATCATCACCGAGATTTCCAGCGTCAGCGTCCACAGCCGCGCCGCGTGCATGTAGTCGCCCGCCTGGAACTGGCCGTCCTTCAGGAAGGTCAGCAAGTTCATCGACGCCAGGTTGCAGGCGGTATCGTCAAGGAACATGTACTCCGAGCACGGGTTCGATCCGCGGATCTCGCCGTCTGTCGGGCAGGTGTGCCACTCGTTGACGGTGTCATGGAACTGGATGCCCGGATCGGCGCAGGCCCATGCGGCATGGCCGACCTTTTCCCACAGGTCGCGGGCACGCACGGTCTTGGCGACCTTGCCGTCCACGCGGCTGATCAGTTCCCAGTCCGCGTCCTTCTCGACCGCCTTCAGGAAGGCGTTGGTCACGCGGATCGAGTTGTTCGAGTTCTGGCCCGACACCGAGTTGTAGGCTTCCGAGTCCCAGTCGGTATCGTAGGTCGGGAATTCGATGCTGGTGTGGCCCTGCTTGGCATAGTCCAGCACGCGCTTGATATAGGTTTCCGGGATCGCGACCTTCTTGGCTTCGCGGATCGCGGTCTTCAGGCCGTCGTTCTTGGCGGGGTCGAAGGCGTCAGCCTCGGCGCCGTCCCAGGACTTGATGGCGGCGAAGATGCCGTTCAGCATCTTCTCGTGCATCTTGGACCCGGCGACGATGCTGGCGACCTTCTGCTCCTCGAGAACCTTCCACTGGATGAAGTCCTCGATATCCGGGTGATCGGCGTCAACGATCACCATCTTCGCTGCCCGACGGGTGGTCCCGCCTGATTTGATCGCGCCGGCTGCCCGGTCACCGATCTTGAGAAAACCCATGAGTCCCGAGGACTTGCCGCCGCCGGAGAGCTTTTCGCCCACGCCGCGCAGGTGGCTGAAGTTGGTGCCGGTGCCCGAGCCGTACTTGAACAGGCGCGCCTCGCGCACCCAGAGGTCCATGATGCCGCCCTCGTTCACCAGGTCGTCCTGAACGGACTGGATGAAGCAGGCGTGCGGCTGCGGGTGCTCGTAGGCCGACTTGGACTTGGTCAGCTTGCCGGTCTTGTAGTCGACGTAGTGGTGGCCCTGGCTCGGGCCGTCGATGCCATAGGCCCAGTGCAGGCCGGTGTTGAACCACTGCGGAGAGTTCGGCGCGGCCTTCTGGGTGGCCAGCATGAAGCGCATCTCGTCGTAATAGGCGCGCGCATCGTCCTCGGTCGAGAAGTAGCCGCCCTTCCAGCCCCAGTAGGCCCATGCGCCGGCGAGGCGGTCAAACACCTGCTTCGAGGAGGTTTCGCCGCCCATCACGGCGCCTTCCTCGGGAACCGACCGCCACAGGAACTCGGGCACGTCCTTTTCCTTGACCTTCTTCAGGCTCGAGGGAACGCCCGCCTTGCGGAAGTATTTCTGTGCGATCACGTCGCTGGCGACCTGGCTCCAGGTCGCGGGAATTTCGATATCGCTCTGATGAAAAACGGTGGAGCCGTCCGGGTTGCGGATCTCGGACGTGACCGAAACGAAATCCAGAGCCGCGTAAGCATCCTGCCCTGCCTTGGTGAATTTTCTTTCGATTTTCATTGCTGCCTCTGTCTTCAGCTTTATCCCGGTTCGGCACGGGCGGGCGCCCCGGCCTTGCTCCGCCCAATCGGAGCCGTCCTTGCCCGGAGGGCGAATGGCACAACTTTCCCGGTCCCTGCCCAAGCAGGGATGCGCGTTCTGCGCGTTCATATGTCGAGTTGTACGTGTTCGTCCCTGCCGGCTGCGGTGACCGCTCTGGGTTGGACACCAGATTTAGTGGCTCACGTCCCGGCACACACAATCTGGCGTAGCTCGCACTAAGAGGTCAACGAGTTTTTTTGCCCTCGGAGGGATTCTTTGGTCTTGCACCACTTTTGCCCACCGGTTGTGCACAGGCGGATCCCGATTCCTCCACAGGAAGCGGTGAACAACCGCCGATCCGGCAACCGCGCTTCCGTTAGGGAATTCCCATTATATTCATGAAGTTTGGGGTTTTTTCTTAACCCCTCGCCTCAACATGGCGCGCGGCGCGAAAATTATTTCCGGGCGATTCTCGCAGTCCGACCCTATATGTCGTATGTGTAGACATCGCGACACGACCGCGCCCGGAGACTCACTGAATGACACGCCTGATTGCCGCTCTTCTCCTGACCTGTGCGGCATGCGTACCCCAAGATGTAGCGCAGCTGGAGCATCGCGCGCGCTTCGACTCGTACCCGACAGACCTCTTCTCCGCCTTCGAGGAAGTCTGCTCCCAGCCTGCGGACAAGTTTCACCGGCTTGACCGCAACTCGGTCGAGTGCCGCTCCTACCTGTCGCCCGACGCCACCGCCGCGATGATCCTGCGCTATGGCGGCACCACCGAGTCGCTGCCGCAGCTGGTATTGCGGATCAACGCCCAGCCGGACGATCCCGGCTATGTCGTGGTGCTCGACGCCTACCTCAACGTGCCGCAGAAACACGGCCAGCCGGTGCGCGTCAAACACCGCGACGCATTCTTCACCCGCAAGGTCAACGACATGATGCGCGCCGCGGGCGGCGTGCCCCAGGCGGTCGAAACCAGCTGAGTCAAAGAACTACTTGAGAGAGAGGATGGTCGGGGCGGCGAGATTCGAACTCACGACCCCCTGTACCCAAAACAGGTGCGCTACCAGACTGCGCCACGCCCCGGACCATGCGGCTGTCTAGACGCAAGTCCGCGATTTGAAAACCCCTAGATTCAGGTTCTTCCGGTGCCCGCGCCTACGGGTCGCAGGGCCAGGCCGCGGGTCCGCCCTCGAACACCGGGCTCTGCATCTTGTCGCCCGGCCCGATGCCGTAAACCTTGGCCAGCCCGCCGTTGATCTCCAGCACCGCGTAGACCCCCTCGCCCCCGTCGATCCCCGTGAGGTCCCCGGGAATGGCGTTGGAATGCACCCGTGTCACGGTGCCGGTACGGTCGAGAAAGACCATGTCGAGCGGGATCAGCGTGTTCTTCATCCAGAACACCGCGCGCTGCGGTTCCTCGTAGACAAAGAGCATCCCGTGGCTGCGCGCCATCGACTCGCGGAACATCAGCCCGCGGGCGCGTTCGTCCACGTCGTCGGCAACCTCGACACGGAACATCGCCGTGCCCCAACCACCCTGCAGGGTGACGGAATCCGCGCTGCAACCGGCCGAAACCGCATGGGCGGACAGGGCCAGAACGGCCGAAAGGCAGAAAGAGCGCAACATCACTCGCCCGGTTTCGGGTTCGCGAATTCCCAGGCCTGCACCTCGGCCGCCATGCGACCGCGCTTGCCGTCGATCACCCGGATGGCCAGCGCCTCACCCGGCTGAAGGTCGGCCAGGCCCGACTGGCGCAGCACCTCTATATGCAGGAACACGTCCTCGGGCCGCCCGAAGACGTTTGCAAAACCAAATCCCTTGCCCTTGTCGAACCATTTGACCCGCGCGGGTTCAAGCGGGATGGTCTTTAGAGCATCCGGCGACATGTCGGCGAAATCGGTGAGAACGGGCGTATCATCGCGCTCGGGCGGCGTGATCGAGATCACCTCGACCGCCTGCACCCCACGCTCGGTCCGGTGGCTGACCACCTCGATACGGGCACCATCGGCGACGGAACTCTGGCCGAAATTACGCAGAACATTGACATGCAGAAGGATATCCGGGCCGCCCTCATCAGCGACCACGAATCCGAACCCCTTGGTCGGATCAAACCACTTCACCTGCCCACGCACGTGATACATGCTGTTCAAGTCTTCTGCCACAAAACACCCGTCACAAAGTCGCGCGAACATAGTAAACACCGATCTGCGCAATATTGACAGATAATTTCAAGTTCCAAAAAAACTTTTCCACACAGCGCATTTAGATAGCGTGATCCCCGCATCATGGGTTCAGCCGGTCTACCTGCCACGCCGCCCCCGGGTCCGCCCGGCGCCACACGAAACGGTCGTGCAACCGGAACGCCCCGTCGGCCCAGAACTCGATTTCCACGGGCTTCAGCCGGTAGCCGCCCCAGAATGGCGGGCGGGCCGGGTTCGGCCCGTGTTGGGCCGTCACCTTAGCAACTTCCGCCATCAGCGCGCCCCGGCTCCTGAGCGGCTGCGACTGACGGGAGGCCCAGGCTCCCAGCCGGCTCTTGAGCGAACGCGACGCGTAATAGGCGTCGGCCTTCTCGCCACTTTCGCGTGTGATCAGGCCCCTCACCCGGACCTGACGGCGCAGCGACTTCCAATGCATGACGAACGCCGCCTTGCCGGCCCCGTCGAGCTCGCCCGCCTTCTTGCTCTCGTAATTGGTGTAAAAGACGAAGGCGTCGGGCTCCACATCCTTAAGTAGAACCATCCGGGCGTTCGGCAAGCCCTCCGCATCGACCGTCGAAAGCGCGATCGCGTTCGGGTCGTTCACCTCGCTCGCCTCGGCCTCGACCAGCCACCGGCGCACGATCTCGAAAGGGTCATCTCCTGCAAAAATGCCGTCGCGGTCGCTCATATCCGTCCCTTTCCGTGTCCTGGTGACGCCACGGCAGGCTTAAGAGCCCTCGACGTGCGCATCCTCTTGAAGCCCCCCAATCTATCGCCTAAAGGTCAGCTCTACGGCACAATCGGGGTGGAGAACTCTATGTCAAATCAGCTGATGAGCGGCAAGCGCGGACTGATCATGGGGTTGGCCAATGACAAGTCCATCGCCTGGGGCATCGCCAAGGCGCTGTCCGATTCGGGCGCCGAGCTCGCCTTTTCCTACCAGGGCGACGCCCTGAAAAAGCGGGTGGACCCGCTCGCCGCACAACTGGGCAGCGAAATCGTCCTGCCCTGCGATGTGGGCGACGAGGCCTCGATCGACGCACTCTTCGAAGAGCTCGGCAAACGCTGGGGCAAGCTGGACTTCGTGGTCCACGCCATCGGCTTCTCCGACAAGAACGAGCTGCGCGGCCGCTATGTCGATACCAGCCGCGCCAACTTCACCCTGTCGATGGACATCTCGGTCTACAGCTTCACCGCGGTGATGCAGCGGGCCGAAAAGATGATGACCGAAGGCGGCAGCGCCGTGACCCTCACCTATTACGGCGCCGAGCGCGTCATGCCCCATTACAACGTGATGGGCGTGGCCAAGGCGGCGCTCGAGGCTTCGGTGCGCTACCTCGCCGAGGATCTGGGCAAGGACGGCATCCGCGTCAACGCCATCTCGGCCGGCCCGATCAAGACGCTCGCAGCATCGGGCATCGGCGATTTCCGCTACATCATGAAGTGGAACGAGTACAATTCGCCCCTGCGCCGCAATGTCTCGATCGACGACGTGGGCGGCTCGGCACTCTACCTCCTGTCGGATCTCTCGGCCGGGGTGACGGGCGAGACGCATCATGTGGACGCCGGCTATCACGTCGTGGGCATGAAGGCCGTCGACGCCCCCGATATCGCCAAGTCCTGAGCGCAAGATCGGCTTCCCTTCGGCGGCGACCTGGCCTAAGAGAGTTGCCCCATAGAGGGAGATGTCTGCCATGAATGACCGCCTGCCACATGAGAAGGGGTTCCACGTCAGTTGGGACCAGATTCACCGTGACGCCCGCGCGCTCGCGTGGCGGCTCGACGGCAAGGGCCCGCACAACGGCTCATGGAAGGCCGTGGTGGCCATCACCCGTGGCGGCATGGCCCCCGCGATGATCGTGGCGCGCGAGCTCGACATCCGCACGGTCGATACCATCAGCGTCAAATCCTACGATCACCAGAGCCGTTCCGAGGCCAAGGTGCTCAAAGCTCCCGATGCCGAGATGATGGGCGACGGCGAAGGCATTCTCGTGGTCGACGACCTCGTCGACAGCGGCAAGACGCTGGAACTAGTGCGCAAGCTCTATCCCAAGGCGCATTTCGCCACCGTCTACGCCAAACCCTCGGGCGAGCCGCAGGTCGATACCTTCATCACCGGGGTCAGCCAGGATACCTGGATCTTCTTCCCCTGGGACATGGCGCTGCAATACGTCGAACCCTACCGCGGCAAGGACTGAGCCGAGGTTTCCGGTTCGGGGCTTTTACCGTCAGGCTGGTACGTAAAGGCGGACCGACGAACAGCAGCAGCCGGGCGGTACGCCTGAGGGTCGATCTTGATCGAAGGCCCGCCGGGCGCTGATCCAAGCCCCTCCCGCAACCTCCACCCCAACGCGAGCGCGCTCCCAGGCTCTTGGCTTGTCTCGAGATCAACCCGCGCGACCAGACTTTTGCCCCTTGCGACCGGTCACTCAGCCAGCCGCTACCAGCCAGGCAACCTGACGGAATCGAAAACACCGCGGGGTGCAACTGGCGACTCTTCCAGGTCCGTTCAGACATCCGGCCCGACGTGATCGGAAACGCCTCCCGGCGCGACCCGCCCCCTGCAAACCGAACCCGTATCTCCAACGCGGCCTGCAACTCCGCCAGCGGGCAGCCACAGACCAGCCAGATAACCAGCCCTGCCACCCGGAACGCCCCCTCGGTAAGCCCAAACCATCAGGGCGGCACACCCAAAGATCCCGCGCACCGCAACCGAGCACCCAACCGGGCCGTCGCAACCCGCGCCTCCGAAACGCCACCGCACCCCTAGATCCCGGTCTCCGCCTCCCAGCGTCGCTGCATCTCTTCGGGGCTCACCTGCTCGACCGTCTGGGCAATGAACCATCGGTGCCCCCAGGGGTCCTGGATCTGCGCCATGCGCTCGCCAAAGCTTTGGTCCGCAGGTCGGCGCAACACCATCGCCCCTGCTGCCTCCGCCCGCGCGACCACAGCGTCGCAATCGCTGACCTGCAGGTGCAGCGACACCGGCGTGCCGCCCAGCGTGTCGGGACTCACCGCGCCAAAGTCCGGGTACTCATCCGCAAGGAACAACAGCGCCTCGCCGATGCGGAACTCCAGATGCCCGATGCGCCCGTCTCCGGGGTCGGTCATGCGGAAAACCTCTTTGGCATCAAAGGCTTCGATGTAGAACGCCAGCGCCTTTTCGGCACCGCTACAGCACAGGTAGGGGGTAACGGATTGAAATTCGGTTGCCATGGAAACCTCCCAGATTGCCGGACAACGGATAATACGGTACGTTTCGTTAATCACTTTCACTAATTACGATACGTTCCGTTTCGAAATGAATCAAGATACTCTTCCTCGCCCCGGTCGCCCCCGCTCAGCCGCCTCGCGCGCCCGCGCGCTCGAAGCAGCGCGCACCATCCTCATGCGCGATGGCATGGGCAAGCTGACGGTCGAGGCCGTCTCGGCCGCCTCCGGCACCGGCAAGCCGACCATCTACCGGCACTGGTCCAATGCGCAGGAGCTGGCGATGGAGGCGCTGATCTCGGATACCGAGGAGATGCCCGAGACCCGGGGCGCTCCACGGGCCGCCCTGATCCGCCAGCTCGACAGGCTGATCACCGCCTTCGGCACCACGCGCGGGCGCCAGATCACCCTCGCCCTCGCCTCGGCCGATCCCGGCAGCGAACTGACCCGCGCCTTTCGCAACCGGGTGATCCTCGCCGCGCGGCAGGACGGGCGCGAGATGATCGAGACCTTCATCTCGCTCGGTCGCCTCCAGCCGCCGCCCGACATGGAGGTGCTGCTCGACATGATCTACGGGCCGCTCTTCTTCCGCCTGCTGGTCGGCCACCAGCCGCTCGACAAGGAACTGCCCTCCGCGATCATCGAGACGGCATTCGCCATACTCTCCCCTTCCGCTCCCTGAGGGGGCTTGCTAAGGCTTCCGGACCAGTCGACGGAGCCCCGCCAATGCCGATCACCCGCAGCCAGTCCACCTTTGCCCCGCCCATCGTCGCCGCGCGGCGCTGGCTTGACGGTGTCATCTTTCCGCCGGACCGGCCCCTGATCAACGTGAGCCAGGCCGCCCCGGTGGCCCCGCCCCCGCAAGAGTTGCGCCAGCTGATGGCCGACGTGGCGCTGCACCGGGACGACGTGCACCTTTACGGCCCCGACCTCGGCCTGCCCGAACTGCGCGCCGAACTCGCGACCCAGTGGTCCGCCCATTACGGCGGCAACATCACCCCGGCGCAGGTCGCGATCACCTCCGGCTGCAACCAGGCCTTCGCCGCCGCCATTCACGCCCTGACCGGCGAGGGTGACGAAGTCATCCTGCCGACGCCGTGGTACTTCAACCACCGCATGTGGCTCGACATGTCGGGCGTCAAGACCGTGCCGCTGGCCACCGGCCCCGACATGCTGCCCGACCCCGAGCGCGCCGCCGCCCTGATCACGCCCCGCACCCGCGCCATCGCGCTGGTCTCGCCCAACAACCCCGCCGGGGCCGAGTACCCGGCCGAGCTGGTGCGCGCCTTCTACGAACTGGCGCAGCGCAACGGGATCCGCCTGATCCTTGACGAGACCTACAAGGATTTCGATGCCCGGACCGGCGCCGCGCACGATCTCTTCACCGATCCCGACTGGGACCGGACCCTGATCCACCTCTATTCCTTCTCCAAGGCCTACCGCCTGACCGGCCACCGGGTCGGGGCGATCATGACCTCGTCCGCCATGCTCGACGAGGTCGAAAAGTTCGTCGACAGCGTCACCATCTGCCCCAACCAGATCGGCCAGCACGCGGCGCTCTGGGGCATGCGCAACCTCGGTGACTGGCTGGCCGGGGAACGGGCCGAGATCCTCGACCGCCGCGCCGCCATCTCCGAGGGCTTCCCGGCACTGGAGAGCGAGGGCTGGGCCCTGCGCGGCCTCGGCGCCTACTTCGCCTACGTGGCGCACCCCTTCGACCTGCCCTCCGACCAGCTCGCCAAGGCACTGGTGCGAGAGGCCGGCGTGCTGCTGCTGCCCGCCACCATGTTCGTGCCCGAGGACGACCCTTCGGGCCAGCGTCACCTGCGCATCGCCTTCGCCAACCTCGACCGCGACGGCATCGGGCAGATGTTCCAACGACTGAAGGGCCTGACCTTCTGACCTTGCTCCCCCCCGAGCATGCCAGTATGCAGGGCCGCAATTACAAGGCAGACCAGCGCCGCAAGGGAGGCACCATGGCCGCACGCGTCAAAACCATGTCCAAGACGGTTGTCTGGGTCATCGTCGCACTACTGATCGTCGGCCTTGCCGGCTTTGGCGCCACCAGTTTCAGCGGCACCACCCGCACCCTCGGTGTCGTGGGCGACCAGTCGATCAGCGTGGACGATTTCGCCCGCGATCTGCAGCGCGAAATGCGCTCGATCGAGGCGCAGACCGGCACCGCGATGACGGTCGAACAGGCCCGCGCCTACGGTCTCGACCAGATGGTGCTGAACCGCCTCGTGCAATTCGCCTCGCTCGACGACGAGGCCGCGCAGATGGGTCTGTCGCTGGGCGACACGAACCTGCAGCGCGAGATCATGAACATCGACGCCTTCAAGGGGATCGACGGCAAGTTCGACCGCGAGACCTATCGCTTCGCGCTCCAGCAGGCGAACCTGAAAGAGGTCGACTTCGAGAAGGACCTGCGCGCCGAAGGGGCCCGCACCATCCTTCAGCAGGCCATCGGCTCGGGCATCAAGATGCCCGCCGTTCTGGCCGACCGGATGACCGATTACGTCGCCGCGCGCCGCAGCTTCACCTGGGCCAGCCTCGATGAGGCCGCCCTGCCCGAGCCGCTGGCCCAGCCGACCGACGCCGACCTGCAGACCTATTTCGACGCCCACGGCGACCAGTTCGTCCTGCCCGAAACCAAGAAGCTGACCTACGTGCTGCTGACCCCCGAGATGATCCTCGGCGATATCGAGGTCGACGAGGCCGCCGTGCAAAAGCTCTATGACGAGCGCAGCACCGAGTACCAGCAGCCCGAGCGCCGCCTGGTCGAACGCCTCGTCTTCTCCGACGAGCAGTCCGCCAGCGGCGCCAAGGCGCAGCTCGAGGTGGGCGGTACCACCTTCGAGGCCCTGGTGCAGAACCGTGGCCTGTCGCTCTCCGATATCGACCTCGGCGACGTGACCCGTGACGACGTTGGCGCCGCTGCCGATGACGTGTTCTCGGCCGAGGTGGGCAACGTCGTTGGCCCGCTGCCCTCCGACCTCGGGCCCGCCCTGTTCCGTGTGAACGGCAAGCTCGAAGCCCGCACCACCCCGCTGGAAGAGGTCCGCCAGGAGCTGCACGACGAACTCGCGCTCGAAGGCGCCCGCCGCCAGATCGAATCCCGCGCCGAACCCATCGAAGACATGCTCGCCGGTGGCGCGACCCTCGAAGAGGTCGGCCAGGAGACCGAGATGGAACTGGGGCAGATGGAATGGAACGAGGCCAGCGCCGATGGCCCCGCCGCCTATCCCGGCTTCAAGGAGGCTGCCGCCGCAGTGCAGGATGGCGATTTCCCCGAGATCGGCTACCTCGAAGACGGCAGTATCTATGCCCTGCGCCTTGACGAGACCCTGCCCGAGCGCCCCGAGCCCTTCGACAGCGCCCGCGACAAGGTGGCCGAGGAATGGACCAAGGAGCAGCTGCGCGCCGCCCTCTCCGCCCGCGCCGAGACCCTTGCGGGCGAGCTGAAGGCCGGGACCGACTTCACCGACACCGGGCTCGAGGTCCGGGTCGAGAACGGCCTGACCCGCACCGCCTTCATCGACGGCACCCCGGCGGACTTCATGAACCGGATCTTCGCAATGGAGCCCGGCGACTACCAGGTGATCCCCTCCGACGAGACCGTGCTGCTGGTGCGCCTCGACGAGACGCTGCCGCCCGCCGAAGGCGCCGACGTGACCCGGATGCGCGACGGCCTGTCCGAGCAGCTCGATCAGGCGCTGGCGCAGGCGATCTTCGCGGCCTACGTGCGCGACGTCCAGTTGCGCGCCCGTCCGCGGGTCGACCAGGACACGCTGGCCGCGGTGATGGCGAGCTTCAACTAAAGGCACCGAGATGGCCCTGATCCCCGAATTCGCCGATTTCGCCCGCGCCTACGAGGCGGGCGAAAATCAGGTGGTCTACACCCGCCTCGCCGCCGACCTCGACACGCCCGTTTCCCTGATGCTCAAGCTGACGGGCGCCCAGAAGGACGCCTTCATGCTCGAGTCGGTGACCGGCGGCGAAGTACGCGGCCGCTATTCGATCATCGGGATGAAGCCCGACCTCGTCTGGCGCTGCACCGGTGAAGCTTCGGAGATCAACCGCTCGGCACGCTTCGACCCGGAGGCCTTCGAGCCGCTCGTGGGCAACCCGCTCGACACCCTGCGCGCTCTCATCGGCGAGAGCCGTATCGACCTGCCCGCCGACCTGCCGCAGGCGGCCTCCGGCCTTTTCGGCTACCTCGGGTACGACATGGTCCGCCTTGTCGAACACCTGCCCGACGTGCCGCCCGACCCGATCGGCCTGCCCGATGCGGTGATGCTGCGCCCCTCGGTCGTCGCCGTGCTCGACGGCGTCAAGGGCGAGGTCACCGTGGTCTCCCCCGCATGGGTCAGCGACGGCCTCTCGGCCCGCGCGGCCTATGCCCAGGCCGCCGAACGCGTGATGGACGCGGTGCGCGACCTCGAACGCGCGATGCCCGCCGAAACCCGCGAGATGGGCGAAGAAGAGGAACCCGGCGCGCCGGTGTCCAACTTCACGCCCGAGAGCTACCGCGCGGCGGTGGAAAAGGCCAAGGACTACATCCGCGCCGGTGACATCTTCCAGGTGGTGCCCTCGCAACGCTGGACGCAGGAATTCCGCCACCCGCCCTTCGCGCTCTATCGCAGCCTGCGGCGGACCAACCCCTCGCCCTTCATGTTCTTCTTCAATTTCGGCGGCTTTCAGGTCATCGGGGCCAGCCCCGAGATCCTCGTGCGGGTCTTCGGCAAGGAGATCACCATCCGCCCGATCGCGGGCACCCGTCCCCGTGGCGCCACGCCCGAGGAAGACCGCGCGCTCGAGGCCGACTTGCTGGCGGACAAGAAGGAACTGGCCGAGCACCTCATGCTGCTGGATCTCGGGCGCAACGACACCGGCCGCGTCTCGAAAATCGGCACCGTCCGTCCGACCGAGAAGTTCATCATCGAGCGCTACAGCCACGTGATGCACATCGTCTCCAACGTCGTGGGCGAACTGGCCGAGGACAAGGACGCGCTCGACGCCTTCTTTGCCGGAATGCCGGCGGGCACTGTCTCGGGCGCGCCCAAGGTCCGCGCGATGGAAATCATCGACGAACTGGAGCCGGAAAAGCGCGGCGTCTATGGCGGTGGCGTGGGCTATTTCAGCGCCGGTGGCGACATGGACATGTGCATCGCGCTGCGGACCGCCGTGATGAAGGGCACCAATCTCTACATTCAGGCCGGAGGCGGCGTCGTCTACGACAGTGACCCCGAGGCCGAGTTCCAGGAGACGGTGCACAAGTCCAACGCCATCCGGCGGGCGGCTGCCGACGCGGCGCGTTTCGGGGGCAGCGGCAACCGCTGACCCCACTCCCGTCCCGGACCGCACCTTGCGGGGAATCGCGCAAACCGGCATGATGGCCGCATAACGCGAATGCGAGAGGTGCGTGAGATGCCTCCGTGAAAAGCGATGAGAGGGACAACGAGCATGACCCCCGCCCGATTCTTGATGTGCACCGCTGTCATGGTGCTTGGCGCCTGCGGCGGAAGTCGGCAGAGCTATTCGCCTGCCAGCCATTCCGCCACCAGCCCGGCAACGACCAGCTATACCGCGACAACCAGCTACACCGCCTCGTCAGACGCGGTGGCCGAGGCCGTCGCGGCCTCTGTCGCGCAGGAGGGTGCGCTGGCCGCCGAGCGCATGGCCTTCCTGCCGCCGCCCGATTTCGACGATTCCGACCCGCACGACTGGCAGGGCCGCAAGCCCCTGCACTACCCGGTCCACGGGATCGACATCTCGCGCTGGCAGACCCACATCGACTGGGACAAGGCGCGCGCCTCCGGCGTCGCCTTCGCCTTCATCAAGGCGACCGAGGGCGGCGACGTCGCCGACCCGATGTTCAAGTCGCACCGCGACGCGGCCAAGCGGGCGGGCGTGCGCTACGGCGCCTACCACTTCTACTATTTCTGCCGCACCGCCGAGGAACAGGCCCGCTGGTTCATCCGCAACGTTCCCAAGGATGCAAGCGCCCTGCCCCATGTCCTCGACATGGAATGGAACCACCACTCCAAGACCTGCACCAAACGTCCCAGCGGGCGCGAGGTCCGGGCCGACGCGGACAAGTTCCTCGATATCCTCGAACGCCACTATGGCCGCCGCCCGATCGTCTACACCACGCCGGACTTCTACCGCGATACCGGCATCGGCAGCCTCGGCGGCACCCATTTCTGGCTGCGCTCGGTCGCTGGCCATCCCAGCGATGTCTACCCGGGCGGCGACTGGACCTTCTGGCAATACACCGGAACCGGCGTGGTCCCCGGCATTTCCGGCCCGGTCGACATCAACGTCTTCGCCGGCAACCCGGCAAGCTGGATGACCTGGGCCAACTGATGCGGCGCGGCCCTACCGGGCCGCGACCGATGACCTCAGCACCGCCGAGACCGGCGCCAGCGCGACCTGGCTCGCCCGGTCCTGCAGCCCCCAGAGCAGCAGCGCCGAGATCGTGTCAGGACGGACCCGCCCCAGCATGACGACCCCGCCCTCCTGACGCGCCCTGAACGCCGCCTGGTCGAGGAACCGCCGCATCACCGTGGGCGTCTGCCCGGCCCCGTCGAAGTCGCGGAACACCGGCACCGCCGGAACCCCGTCCTTCACCGCCAGCTTCTGAACCGTGTTCAGCCCGTTGCCCTGCGTGATCAGCCCCAGCCCCGAGGCCCCGACGAAATCGGTGACCTGGTCCGACAACGCGCGGTTCCCCTGAATGCCGCTGCCCGGCCCTTCGAGCACGCCCACCGCCTCGTCGAGCCGCTCCAGCGAGGCGGCCAGCAGAACCTCGGCGTCGCGCGCCGTTGCCGCTTCGGGCAGGTCGACCACCGCCACGATCTCGAAGCCCGCCGCGCGCAGGCGCGCCATGCGGGCAACCGCGTCCGAAGCAAGCGGATTGATCGCGATGGTCAGCGGATAGGGAAAGTCCTGCAGCGCCTCGATCCCGAAGGAACGCGCATCGTCGATCAGCACGATGGACATCAGCGGCTTGTTGTCGGGGTTCTCGAAGGACACCGCGAACCGGTCGAGCGGTTTCTGCGCGACTGGGACCGCCTCCGCCGACTCCGTGGGTTGCTCCCCGCCAAGCTCCACCAGCGGGCGCACCGGCTGGCCGATGGAAGGCGCAAGCCCGCCACCGCTCTCCGCGGCCGAGGCTTCCTGCTGGGGCGTCTCCGCTGCCGGTTCGGGCGCAGTCTCGCCCGTGATCACCGGCAGCGTGCGCGACACCTCGGGCTTGGGCACGATAACCTGCGGCGCCTCCGCCACCGGCTCGGGCGCGGGCGGCTCCGCGGGCGCCGTGGCGACGTCCGGCGCGCTCTCTTCCTCGGGCTGGCTCACCGGCTCCACCGCGCCGGTCACCGGGGCCGAGTCGGTGCCTGCGGCGACCTCGGGGTCGCTTCCGGTGCTGCCTGCCTCGCCAATCGTCGGCGTCTCACCCAGCGTGGCCGGGGCCCGTGCCGCCGTGTCCGCCCCGGCACTCCGGTCCGGATCGGGGGCTGCGGGCACCGTGGCCGGTTCCGGCGTTTCGACCGGTTGCGCCGCTCCGGGTTCGACCGCCGCCTCGCCGCCCTCCGCGGGCGCCTCGGGGGCCGACGGCGCAGCCGCCACCTCGGGCCGGACCGCCGGGCCCGGGTCCGGCAGCGCGGCACTGTCACCCGTGGCGCTGGCACCATCCGGGCTCACCGGCCCGGCATCTGCAAGGTCCGGATCGCCCTGGCGCGCCGCATCGCCGGTCTCGGCCATGGACTCGGCCGGGGCCTCGGGCACGGCCGGGGCCGCCGCAGGGGCCTCGCTGCCAACCACCGGGCGCGGTGCGGGAGGCATCGTCGCCAGCGACAAGGCGGCCAGTCCGCCGCCCGTCACCACGAGGCCCACAATGATTCCGCTGAAAAATCCGCGCATTCCGCTCTGCCTTCCCTGCCTGGCCGTCACGGCCCGTCCCCGCCCCGGCGCCGCCCTCTTCGAAGCGGTCCAGCCGACGCGACCATCGGCGCGGCGCCCTTGACGCCGCCCGGTATCCTTGAACAACTCGTCGCCGAACACTATAGCCGGAAGCAATCCCGCCTCCACCCATTATCGAGCGAATGAACCCATGCTGCTGCTCATCGACAACTACGACAGTTTCACCTACAACCTCGTGCATTACCTCGGCGAATTGGGCGCCGATGTACGGGTCTGGCGAAACGACGCGCTCGATGTCCAGCAGGCCATGTCCATGAACCCCGCCGGTATCCTTCTCTCGCCCGGGCCCTGCGATCCGGACCAGGCAGGGATCTGCCTCGCGCTGACGCAAGCCGCCGCCGAGACCGGAACGCCCCTCATGGGCGTCTGCCTCGGGCACCAGACCATCGGTCAGGCCTTCGGCGGTCGCGTGGTCCGCGCGAGCGAGATCGTGCATGGCAAGATGGGCCGCATCGAGCATACCGGCAAAGGGCTCTTCGCCGGGCTGCCGTCGCCCTTCGAGGCCACCCGCTACCATTCGCTGGTGGTCGAGCGCGACAGCCTGCCCGACTGCCTCGAGATCACGGCAGAGCTGGAGGATGGCACCATCATGGGCCTCGCCCACAAGGATCTGCCGATCCAGGGGGTCCAATTCCACCCCGAGTCGATTGCGTCCGAGCACGGCCATGCCCTGCTCCAGAACTTCCTGAATACGATGAAGGTGCCGGCATGAGCGATGCGCTGAAACCCCTGATCGGTGCTGCCGCCGACCGCCCCCTGACCCGGGAAGAGGCCGAGCACGCCTTTGCCATCCTGTTCGCGGGCGAAGCCACGCCGAGCCAGATCGGCGGGCTGCTGATGGCCCTGCGCACGCGCGGCGAAACCGTCGATGAATACGCGGCCGCCGCCGCCGTGATGCGCTCCAAATGCCACCATGTCCACGCCCCCGAAGGCGCCATCGACATCGTCGGCACCGGCGGCGACGGCAAGGGCACGCTGAACATCTCGACCGCCACGGCCCTCGTGGTGGCCGGCGCCGGTACTCCGGTCGCCAAGCACGGCAACCGCAACCTCAGCTCCAAGTCGGGCTCGGCGGATGCGCTCGGCGAGCTTGGCATCAAGGTGATGATCGGCCCCAAACTGGTCGAGGAATGCCTGAAAGAGGCCGGCATCGGCTTCATGATGGCCCCGATGCACCACCCGGCAATGGCCCACGTCGGCCCGGTCCGGGCCGAGCTCGGCACCCGGACCATGTTCAACATCCTCGGGCCGCTCACCAACCCGGCAGGCGTGAAACGCCAGCTCACCGGCGCCTTCAGCCGTGACCTGATCCGCCCGATGGCCGAGGTGCTGGGCAAGCTCGGATCGGAAAAAGCCTGGCTCGTCCACGGCTCGGACGGCACCGACGAGCTCTCCATCGCGGGGATCAGCTGGGTCGCCAGCCTCGAGGACGGCAAGGTTACCGAGACCGAGATCGGGCCGGAGGACGCGGGTCTGCCCGTCCACCCCTTCGAGTCGATCGTCGGCGGGACCCCGGCCCAGAACGCCCGCGCGCTGCGCGACCTTCTGGACGGGGCCAAGTCGGCCTACCGCGACGCGGTGCTGCTGAACTCGGCCGCCGCGCTGCTGGTGGCAGGCGATGCCGACGACCTGAAACAGGGCGTCGCGATGGCCGCCGAGAGCATCGACAGCGGCGCCGCCAGCGCCAAGGTGACCGCGCTCTCGCGCATCACGCAGGGCGCGTGAGCCTGTTCGACACCTCGCGCCTCGGCGGATGGGGTGACCTGCCCTTCTTCGCCGGGGGGCTCGCGACCGTCGAGACCCGCGTCGCGGCCGAGGCTGGCCCGGTCTTCCCCCCTGCCGAGCGCGTGTTCGCCGCGCTCGAGCACACCCAGCCCGACGCGACCCGCGTCGTGATCCTTGGGCAAGACCCCTATCACACCCCCGGCAAGGCCAATGGCCTTGCCTTCTCGATCCCGACCGATTTTCCAGGCCGCCTCGACAGCCTCGGCAACATCTTCAAGGAGCTGGAGTCCGACCTCGGGCTCCCCCGCACCGATACCGACCTGACCGACTGGGCCGACCAGGGCGTGCTGCTGCTGAACACCGCGCTCACCGTGCCCTCGGGAAAGGCCAACGGGCACAAGTCCATCGGCTGGCAGGCCCTCGTGCATCAGGTGCTCGCCCGGCTCGACGACCGTCCGCGCGCCCTGCTGCTCTGGGGCGGACCCGCCCACAAGCTCGGCGCACGCATGACCCATCCCGGCCATCTGCGCATCGCCACGGCGCATCCCTCGCCGCTCTCGGCCTATCGCGGATTCTTCGGCTCGCGCCCCTTCAGCCGGGTGAATGATTGGTTGCAGGCACGCGGCGACAGCGCCATAAACTGGGCCTGACCGGAGGCATCATGACCGACACAATTCTAGACAAGATAAAGGCCTACAAGCTCGAGGAGGTCGCCGCCGACAAGGCCGCGAAACCGCTCGAGGCCGTCGAGGCCGAGGCCAGCGCCGCCGACCCCGTGCGCCCCTTCGCCGACGCGCTTCAGAAGGCCGCGAACCGGGGCTATGGCCTCATCGCCGAGATCAAGAAGGCCAGCCCGTCCAAGGGCTTGATCCGCCCCGACTTCGATCCGCCCGCGCTGGCACAGGCCTACGAGGCAGGCGGCGCGACCTGCCTGTCGGTGCTGACCGACACGCCCTCGTTCCAGGGCGAGAAGTCGTTCCTGACCGCCGCGCGCGACGCCTGCGAACTGCCCGCGCTGCGCAAGGATTTCATGTACGACACCTACCAGGTCGCCGAGGCGCGCGCGCTGGGGGCAGACTGCATCCTGATCATCATGGCCTCGGTCAGTGACGCCCAGGCGCAGGACCTCGAAGAGGCCGCGACAGCGTGGGGCATGGACTGCCTGATCGAGGTGCACGATGCCGCCGAACTGGAGCGCGCGACCCTGCTGAAAAGCCGGATGATCGGCATCAACAACCGCGATCTGCGCAGCTTCGAAACCTCTCTCGACACCACCCGTGGCCTCGCCAAGTACGTGCCCGCCGACCGGCTCATCGTATCGGAAAGCGGTCTCTTCACCCCCGATGATCTGGCCGACATGGCCCGCTACGGCGTGCGCAGCTTCCTGATCGGCGAAAGCCTGATGCGGCAGGACGATGTCGAACAGGCCACGCGCGAGTTGCTCGCCCACCCGCTGACCGTCGGGGTGATGTGATGAGCCTCACCCATTTCGACGCCAAGGGCGACGCGCATATGGTCGATGTCTCCGACAAGCCGGTGACCGCGCGGATCGCCACGGCCGAGGGATGGGTCAGGATGGCGCCCGAGACCTTCACCCTGATCACCGAGGGCCGCGCCAAGAAGGGCGACGTGATGAGCGTCGCGCGGCTGGCCGGCATCATGGGCGCCAAGAAGACGCCCGAGCTGATCCCCCTCTGCCACCCGCTGCCGGTGACCAAGGTCTCGGTCGACCTGACGCCCGACGCGGACCTGCCGGGCCTGCGCATCTCGGCCACCGTCAAGACCACCGGCCAGACCGGGGTCGAGATGGAAGCCCTCACCGCCGTCTCGACCGCCGCGCTCACCGTCTATGACATGGTCAAGGCGGCGGATCGCGCGATGGAGATCGGCGGCATTCGCGTAACCCTGAAAGATGGCGGAAAATCAGGCCGCTACGAGGCACAATGATCACGGTGGATGAAGCCCGCGCGCGGCTGTTCTCGCTGGTTTCGCCGCTCGACGTGGAAGAGGTTCCGCTGATCGAGGCGCATGGCCGCGTGATGGCGAGCCCGGTCGCCGCCACCCGCAACCAGCCTCCCTTCGCCGCCTCCTCGATGGATGGCTATGCCGTCAACCGCACCGAGGTCGAAATGCACGCCATGTTCCAGGTGGTCGGCGAAGCGGCTGCAGGACACGGCTATGGCGGCCGTGTCGGCGCGGGTCAGGCCGTGCGCATCTTCACCGGTGCGCCGATGCCCGAGGGCGCGGACTTCGTGGTGATCCAGGAAGACGTGACGCGCCAGGGCGACCTGATCACCATCACCGACGATCCCGGCGACAAGGACAACGTGCGCCCCGCCGGGTCCGACTTCTTCGAGGGCGCGAGGATCGACGCCCCCCGCCGGCTCCGCCCGCAGGATGTCGCCCTGCTGGCCGCCATGAACATCGGACGGGTCCAGGTGACCCGCAAACCCCGCGTCGCCCTGATCGCCACCGGCGACGAGTTGGTGATGCCCGGCGAGGCGCCCGGCCCCGACCAGATCATCGCCTCCAACTGTTTCGCGCTGCACGCCATGCTCTGCGAACTGGGGGCCGCGCCGCGCCTGCTGCCCATCGCCCGCGACAGCCGCGCCTCGTTGCTGACCGCATTCGACCTCGCACGCGGCTGTGACCTCGTGGTGACCATCGGCGGCGCATCGGTCGGCGATCACGACCTCGTCGCGCCTGTCGCCGCCGAACTCGGGATGGAGCGCGCCTTCTACAAGGTGGCCATGCGCCCCGGCAAACCGCTGATGGCAGGACGCCTCGGCGAAACCGCCATGCTCGGGCTGCCCGGCAACCCGGTGTCGGCCATCGTCTGCGGCCACCTGTTCCTTGCCCCGATGGTCCGCGCCATGCTTGGCCTCGGCACCGCGCTGCCCGCCCTGCGCGAGGCCACGCTGAACGAACCCATCGGCCCGAACGGCCCCCGCGAACACTACATGCGGGCGCAGGTCGGCAGCGGCTGTGTCAGCGCCTTCGACAATCAGGACAGCTCCCTGCTCTCGGTTCTGGCCAAGGCCAACGCCCTGCTGGTCCGCCCGCCGCACGACCCCGCGCGCGAGGCCGGCGAAGCCGTCTCTTACCTCCCGCTCTAGCCCTCTCGCCCCGTTCCAGCGCGCGACACCCCCGGTCCCCGGACCGGGGCAGAGCGCGAACACGTTGACACAAAACGGGAACATGCGTAGAACAAAGGCAGATAAACCCCAAGAGGCAAGAGCAATGCTGACCAAGAAGCAACTGGAACTCCTGGACTTCATCCAGAAGCGCATCCAGCGCGACGGGGTGCCGCCCAGTTTCGACGAGATGAAACTCGCGCTCGACCTGCGCTCCAAGTCCGGCATCCACCGCCTGATCACCGCGCTCGAGGAACGGGGCTTCATCCGACGCCTCGCGCACCGCGCCCGCGCCATCGAGATCACCCGCCTGCCCGAGAGCCTTGGCGGCGATCCGCAGACCGGCTTCCAGCCCCGCGTGATCGACGGCGACCGCCCCAGCGGCCCGCGCCCCGCGAATTCCGAACCCGTCATGGCCGAGGCTACCGAACTGCCGGTGATGGGCCGCATCGCCGCCGGTGTCCCGATCGAGGCGATCAGCGAAGTGTCGAGTCACGTCGCGGTGCCGGCCTCCATGCTCGCCTCCAGCGGCCAGCACTACGCGCTGGTGGTCAAGGGCGACTCGATGATCGAGGCCGGGATCAACGACGGCGACGTGGTGGTGATCCGCGAAACCGCGGTGGCCGACAACGGCGATATCGTGGTGGCGCTGGTCGACGATCACGAGGCGACGCTCAAGCGCTTCCTGCGCAAGGGCAATGCCATCGCGCTCGAGGCCGCCAACCCGGCCTACGAAACGCGCGTCTTTCCCGAGGACAAGGTCAAGGTCCAGGGCCGTCTGGTCGGTCTGATCCGCACCTACTGACGCTTGCGTCGCGGCGCCGGGCTCCAGCGCCGCGCGCCCGACACGGCCCGCGCGGTCACCACCCGCCCGGGCCAGATGGCAAGGCTCCCGGTCTCGCGCAGCCGCCGGACATCGTAGACCTCGCAGGGGCCCGTCAGATCGACGGGCACCGAGGCGATCACCAGCTGCCCCTCCGTGCAATCCGTCAGCTCCGCCGCCGCGCGCTTGCCCGCCACATGCACGATCTCGCGCCCGGCAAAGACGATGCGCCGCAGCCGCCCCTCCTGCTCGGGCCAGCGCGCGGCGGCCTCCTGCTGGGTCGCCGCATCCCCGTCGTTCTCCAGCCAGACCCGGGCAACAAAGCCATCGCCCCGCGCCCGGCTCAGCGCCCGCCCCTGCGCCTCCATCACCCCGACCAGCCCGCCGCTGTCCGCCACCAGCACCGGCGGACGCGTCACCCCGGCCCAGAGCCATGCGCCGATGACCATCGGCACCAGCCCGGCCACCCGCGCGCGCCCCTGCCACAGCACCAGCCACAGACCGCCAAGCGCAAGCAGCGGCAGAACCCACGGCCCCGGGCTCACCACCTGCCCGACCGCACCGTCAAGCGCCGCGACCCGGTCCGACACGCCAAGGATCCAGGCCAGACCCCGCCCCATGATCCACAGCCCCACCTGCTCCAGCCCCAGCGGCGCAAGGCAGGCGGCCAGCACCGCTGCGGGGACCACCACCAGCCCCATCACCGGAACCGAGATCAGGTTAGCGATCAGACCGTAGTGCGATAGCGTGTTGAAATGCGCCGCCCCCACCGGCGCGGTGGCCAGCCCGGCCACGGTCGAGGAGATCACCACCGCCATCACCGGTCTGAGCCATCGCGGCAGCCGGGGCAGTTCGATCCCCCGCAGCGCGCCAAAGACCGCCACCAGCGCCGTGGTCGCGGCAAAGGACATCTGGAACCCCGGGCCCAGCAGCGCCTCGGGCCGCAGCGCCAGCACCACCATCGCCGCCAGCGCGACGGCGCGCAGTGACAGCGCCCGCCGGTTCACCATCACCGCGAACAGGGCCACCCCCGCCATCACGTAGGCCCGTTCCGTCGCCACGTTGCCCCCCGAGAGCGCGAGGTATCCGGTCGCCGCCACCAGCGCCGCGCCTGCGGACAGGGCGCGCAGGGGCCAGCGCAGGGCGACATAGGGCACCGCCGCCAGCGCAAAGCGAACCGCGCCAAAGACGAACCCGGCCAGCAGCCCCATGTGCAGCCCCGAGATCGCCAGCAGATGCGCGAGGTTGCTGGCGCGCAGGTCGGCCAGCGTCTCCTGCGTCACCCCGCTGCGGTCACCGGTCGTCACTGCAGCGGCAAAGGCCCCGACCTCGCCGGGCAAGGCCGCGCGGATGTGCGAGGCGATAGCGATGCGCAGCGCGGTCAGCCGCACCCCCTCGGCCGGGGCCACCGTCAACAACGGCGCGCGCGTGTAACCGACCGCGCCCAACCGCTGAAACCAGGCATGTCGGCGAAAATCAAAGCCGCCGGGCTCGACCGGTCCCTGCGGCGGCGACAGGCGCGCGGTGGTCATGACCCTCTCCCCCGGCTGGGGATCGGCGAGCGGGCCATGCAGCGACAGGCGCACCCGCTCCGGCACCCGGGCGGGCGAGATACGCTCCAGCCGCACCCGGTCGAGCGTGATCCGCACCGCGTCGGAGGCGGAGCGATCCAGCCCGACAACGCGCCCTTCCACCGGGCCATAGTAGTGCCACGAGAGCACCGGGGCGGCGACCGAGGCAGCGCGCAACCCGGCAAGTCCAAAGCCGGCCGCCGCCAGGGCCACCGCCCAGGCCAGCGCCGACCAGCCTCCCGGCCGGCGCCACGCGATCGCCGCCGCCACGACCCCGGCAGCCGCAGCCAGGGCGTGGACAGGCCATCGCGGTTCTACCGGACAGGCGAAATAGGCGGCGATCCCGGCCGCGAATATGACCGGCGCCCATGGGAACAGATGCCCGCGCTGTGCCAGCAGGATCTGGTCGAGCGTGCCCAGGATCCCTGCCGGCAGCCACAACAAGGTGCGCATCTTGCCCCCCGCCTTTCGGCCCGATAGACAGGCGCCAACTCTACGCCCCCATTGGTTACCAGAAGGTAAATCGCCCCCATGACAGACCCGGTTGTCACCCGTTTCGCCCCTTCGCCCACCGGGTTCCTGCACATCGGCGGCGCCCGCACCGCCCTGTTCAACTGGCTCTATGCCCGCGGCCGTGGCGGCAAGTTCCTCCTGCGGATCGAAGACACCGACCGGGCCCGCTCGACGCCCGAGGCGACGGCAGCCATCCTGCAGGGCCTGTCGTGGCTCGGTCTCGACCACGACGGCGAGGTGATCAGCCAGTTCGAGCGCGCCGACCGCCACGCCGAGGTCGCCCTGCAACTGCTGGCCGAGGGCAAGGCCTACAAGTGCTTCTCGACCCAGGAAGAGATCGAGGCTTTCCGCGAACAGGCCCGCGCCGAGGGCAAGTCGACCCTGTTCCGCTCGCCCTGGCGCGATGCCGACCCGTCGACCTTTCCCGACATGCCCTACGTCATCCGCATCAAGGCCCCGCAGGACGGCGCCACGGTAATCCGCGACCGGGTACAGGGCGACGTCACCATCCGCAACGACCAGCTCGACGACATGGTCCTGCTGCGCTCGGAAGGCACCCCGGTCTACATGCTCGCCGTGGTGGTCGATGACCACGACATGGGCGTGACCCACGTGATCCGGGGCGACGATCACCTGAACAATGCCGCGCGCCAGATGATGATCTACGACGCGATGGGCTGGACCGTCCCGGTCTGGGCCCACATCCCGCTGATCCACGGCCCCGACGGCAAGAAACTTTCCAAGCGCCACGGCGCGCTCGGGGCGCAGGAATACCAGGCGATGGGTTACCCCGCCGCCGGCATGCGCAACTATCTCGCCCGCCTCGGCTGGAGCCACGGCGACGACGAGTTCTTCACTGACGCGCAGGCGCAGGAGTGGTTCGATCTCGACGGCATCGGCAAGAGCCCGGCCCGTTTCGACATGAAGAAGCTCGAGAACCTCTGCGGCCAGCACGTCGCCATCGGCGACGATGCCGCGCTGCGGCACGAGATCGAAGCCTATCTCGTGGCAGCCGGGGAACCGGCGCTGACGCAAGGTCAGGGCGACGGGCTGGAGCGCGCCATGTACTGCCTCAAGGACCGCGCCCGCACCTTTCCGGAACTTCTTGAAAAGGCGCGTTTTGTCCTGGCTCAACGGCCGGTTGAGTGCGACGAGAAGGCCCTCAAGGCGCTGGACGAAGAAGCCCGAGCAATGCTGTCAGAATTGACGCCGCAATTGCAAAATGCTAGCTGGTCGCGTGACGATCTGGAAGCGGTCCTGAACGGCTTTGCCGAAGCTCAGGGAACCAAGTTCGGCAAGCTGGCGGGCCCGCTGCGCGCGGCGCTTGCAGGCCGGGCGGTAACGCCTTCCGTGTTTGATATGATGTTGGTTCTTGGACCCGAGGAAACTCTGGCCCGTCTTATGGATGCCGCCAAGCCTGCCTGATGTTCACACTCGGGTAACGCGGCGTCTGTACCACCCGAGCTGCACCCGATGCAGCCATTGTCCGAGCGGCCCGGAACCCCGGAAACCGCATACGTAAGAGGAAGGGACGATCATGACCGAAACCAAAAAATCCGCACAGTTGAGCCTGAATGGCGAGACCTACGAGCTGCCAATTCTCTCGCCAACGGCCGGTCCTGACGTGCTGGACATCCGCAAGCTTTACGGTCAGGCAGGCGTCTTCACTTACGATCCGGGCTTCACCTCCACCGCCAGCTGCGACAGCACCATCACCTTCATCGACGGCGACAAGGGCGAACTGCTGCACCGCGGCTACCCGATCGACCAGCTGGCCGAACAGTCGCACTACCTCGAGGTCTGCTACCTGTTGCTCTACGGAGAGCTGCCGACCGCGTCCCAGCTCGAAGACTTCGAGACCCGCGTGACCCGCCACACCATGCTGCACGAGCAGATGCAGTATTTCTTCCGTGGCTTCCGCCGCGACGCGCACCCGATGGCCACCATGGTCGGCGTGGTCGGCGCGATGTCGGCCTTCTACCACGACTCGACCGACATCCACGATCCGTGGCAGCGCGAGGTCGCCTCGATCCGCCTGATCGCCAAGATGCCGACGATCGCGGCCTGGGCCTACAAGTACAACTTGGGCCAGCCCTTCGTGTACCCGCGCAACGATCTCGACTACGCCTCGAACTTCCTGCACATGTGCTTTGCGGTTCCGGCCGAGGAATACGTGGTGAACCCGATCCTGTCGCGCGCGATGGACCGTATCTTCACGCTGCACGCCGACCACGAGCAGAACGCCTCGACCTCGACCGTGCGTCTGGCCTCGTCCTCGGGCGCCAACCCCTTCGCCTGCATCGCGGCCGGCATCGCCTGCCTCTGGGGCCCCGCACACGGCGGCGCTAACCAGGCCTGCCTCGAGATGCTGAAGGAAATCGGTTCGGTCGAGCGCATCCCCGAGTTCATCGCCCGCGCCAAGGACAAGAACGATCCGTTCCGCCTGATGGGCTTCGGCCACCGCGTCTACAAGAACTTCGACCCGCGGGCGACCGTGATGAAGAAGTCCGCCGACGAGGTCCTCGATCTGCTGGGTGTCGAAAACAACCCGATCCTGCAGGTCGCCAAGGAGCTCGAGAAGCAGGCGCTGGAGGATCCGTACTTCGCCGAGAAGAAGCTGTTCCCGAACGTCGACTTCTACTCGGGCATCATCCTCGAGGCGATGGGCTTCCCGACCTCGATGTTCACCCCGATCTTCGCGCTGTCGCGCACCGTGGGCTGGATCTCGCAGTGGAAGGAACAGCTGGGCGATCCGCAGATGAAAATCGGCCGTCCGCGTCAGCTCTACCTCGGCTCGACCGAGCGCGACTACACGGACATCGAAAACCGCTGAGCGGACTTTCGCTGTAAATTCAGGCCGCTATCCGCAAGGATGGCGGCCTTTTTCGTGCGCCGCGCGGGTTCATGCCGGTGTTTCGCGCCGCCCACGCACCATTCCGCTGAGCCATTTGCCGGACCTCCCGGGTGACCTTACTCTTGTGTCTCGACCAACCGAACGCGAAAGCACAAGGAGTTCACGATGAAGACCCTTCAACGCGCCCTCACCGGGACCGCCCTCGCCCTCTCCATCGGCGTGGCCCCCCTCGCCGCACTGGCCGAGGCCCCGACCTCCACCGCGCCGCAGGCCCCCTCCGCCGCCGCACCGCAGGCCCAGGCCCAGACCCCGGAAGCCACCCCCTCCGGCCCCGTCACCGACGAAAAGCTCGAAGCCTTCGTCGTCGCGATGGCCGAGATCCAGGACGTGCGCGAGACCTACACGCCTCAGCTCGAACAGGCCAAGAGCGATACCGAGCGCCAGCAGATCGCCGACAAGGGCAACGCCGAGATCCGCGAGCGCGTCGATAAGGTCGACGGCATCGACTACAAGGAATTCATGACCATCGCCGAGGCCGCCCAGAGCGACCCCGAGCTTGGCGCGCGGCTGAACGAACGCCTCGCCGCGCCCCAGACCGAATAGGGAGACAGCAGCGGCATGAGACGTTCTGCCAGACCCCTGGCCGCTGCCCTTGCCGTGCTGGCCTCGTGCCAGCCGGCACTGGCGGAGGAGAGCACAAGGGACAAGTTCCTCGAGAACCACAGCTGCATTGACTGCAAGATGGACGAGGTCGACCTCTCCGGTGACAGCTATGTCATGGTCGACCTCACCCGCGCCTATCTCAACAACGTCGACTTCACCGACTCCGGCCTGCTGATCGCCATCTTCGATGACGCCCGCATCGAACGCACCTCGTTCCGCAACGCCAGCCTGCGCGGCGCAAGCTTCGCCAACGCCCGCTTCCGCGATGTGGACTTCGAAGGCGCAGACCTCGCAGGCGCCCGCTTCAAGGGGGCCCATATCGACGAGTCGGCCTTTGAGAAGGCCCGCACCTGCAACACCCTGCTCCCCGACGGGGCGACGCTGATGTCGAACAACTGCTGACGCGGAAAGGCGCGCGAGTCAGGCGGTGAACGCCCGCAGCGCCTTTCCCGCCCCACGGGCATTTCTCGCGCCCCTCGCCGAAACCCGCAAACAGTCGCGCCGGTTTCGCGCGCTCTGTTTCCCATGACCAGAGGGTCCTGCGCCCCATGTTGACCCTTCCCCCCGGATGAGGTCTCTCAAGGTACGGGGGAATTTTCAAAGGGCACATTTTCCGATGATCGAAATCATTCTGCTCGGCGTCCTTGGCGTCGCCGGTCTCTACGGTCTTGTCGAGGCTTTCGACGATGACGACGACAAGGACGAAAAGCCGGTCCCGATCGGCGAGGAAATCACCGGCACCGAGGGCGACGATGTCCTCACCGGCACCAGCGGCGCCGACCTCATTCTTGGCGGTGAAGGCAACGACACGATCACCGGCCAGGGCGCGCCCGACGAGATCTATGGCGGTCCCGGCGACGACCTCGTCTGGGGCAACTCGGGCGACGATTTCATCCGGGGCGACGAAGGCGACGATGTTCTCGTGGGCAGCGGCGGCGACGACCAGCTCTTCGGCAGCGAGGGCGACGATTACCTCAACGGCGGCACCGGCGACGACCTCCTGCAGAGCGGTCCCGGAGACGACCTCCTGCTGGGTGGCGAGGGCGACGACACGCTCAAGGGCAGCCTGAACGACGACACCCTCGTCGGTGGCGCCGGAGAGGACACCCTTGAAGGCGGCTACGGCGACGACTTCCTCGCCGGGGGCGATCTCTTCTCGCAAGACCTCGGCGGCAAGTCCCTCGAGGCCCTGCGCGACGCGATCCAGCGCGGCGACGAAGACGCCACCCGGGATATCCTCGATTTCGACATTCAGGACGATGGCGAGGCCGACACGCTCGATGGCGGCGCGGGCGACGACGTGCTGGTGATCGGCGCCGGAGATACCGCCACGGGCGGCGACGGCAGCGATATCTTCACCGTGCTGGAAACCGACGAGACCGGCCAATCGGTCGTCACCGACTTCGACGCCGCCGAAGACCTCCTCGTCTACTCCTACCTCGAAGGCACCGAGGAGCCGGAGCTGACCATGAGCGAGGACGACGAGGGCAACGCCATCCTTCTGGCCGACGGCAAGCTGGTGTCGACCCTCATCGGCATCGACTACCGCACCGTAGGCGTCTACGCGATCGAACGCTCGGCCTGAGCGGCGAACCGGGGCTGCCCACGAGGCGGCCCCGGATTAGGCAAGTCAGCGGCCTTCAAAGACCGGCTTGCGCTTCTCCATGAAGGACACCACGCCCTCCATGAAATCGCGGCTGCGTCCGCATTCCCCCTGCAGGTGCGCCTCGGTGGCCAGCTGCTCGGACAGACCCGCCTCGAAGCTGCCGCGAATGGCCTCCTTGACCGCCGCATAGGCGCGCGTCGGCCCGCTCGCGAGGTGGGCGGCCCGCGCCTTCCACAGCTCCGCGAATTCCGCATCCGGCACCGCTTCCCAGATCATGCCCCAGTCGCTCGCCTGACGTGCACTGATCTTGTCGGCGAACAGGGCCGCGCCCATCGCCTTGGCCATGCCCATGTGGCGCGGCATGAACCACGTCCCGCCCGCGTCGGGCAGCAGCCCGATCCGGGTAAAGGCCTGCAGGAAATAGGCGCTTTCGGCCGCGATCACCACGTCGCAGGCCAGCGCGAGGTTGGCCCCGGCCCCGGCCGCCGCGCCGTTCACCGCCGCGATGGTCGGCACCGGGCAACCGGTGATCGCTTCCAGCATCGGCGTGTACTCGTCGCGCAGCGTACGCTCCAGATCCATCTGGGTGGCATCGCCGGTATCGCCAAGATCCTGCCCCGAGCAGAACGCGCGCCCGGCCCCGGTCAGCACGATGACCCGGGCCGTCTCCTGCGCCGACCGCACGGCGTCGGTGATCTCGGCCCGCATCTGCGCGGTGAACGAGTTCATCTTGTCGGGGCGGTTCAGCGTCAGGACGGCAACGCCATCGGCAATGTCGAGCGTGATGGTCTGGTAGGACATGGAAATCTCTCCTCCGGTCGGGTTGCGCGCAAGGTGACGCAACGGCGCGCGGGTGGAAAGAGGAACCGCGCGTCAATCCTCGAGAATTCGCTTCAGCCGTTCGCGCTCGTCCGCGCTCAGCCCGGCCTCGGGTTCGGACGCCCGGGCGCGGCCACGCAGATAGAACAGACCGATACCCCCGGCCAGTATCAGCATCAGCGGCCCCGCCGCCCAGAGCAGCCAGTTCGCCCCGCCCGCGGTCGGCTTCAGCAGCACGTATTCGCCGTAACGGTCGACGATATAGTCCACCGCCGCCGCGTCGCTGTCCCCGGCCACCAGCCGCTCCCGCAGCAGCACCCGCAGGTCACGCGCAAGGTCGGCATTGCTCTCGTCGATGCTCTCGTTGCGGCAGACAAGGCAGCGCAGACCCTTGCTGATCTCGCGCGCCCGCGCCTCCAGCGCCGGGTCGGCCAGAACCTCGTCGGGCTGCACCGCGAAAGCAGGCGCCGCCAGCGCCACCAGCACCGCAATCAGCGTCAGGACCCGCTTCATTCCGCCGGTACCGCCTTGGCCCCGGCGCGCGCGCCTGCCGCCACCCGGAACCGCCGGTCGGTCAGGCTCAGCAGCCCGCCCAGCCCCATCATCAGCACCCCGCCCCAGATCCAGTTGGCGAAAGGCTTGATATAGGTCCGCATCACCCAGCCGCCGTCAGCCTGCGCGTCACCGATCACCACGTAGACGTCGCGCAGCAGGCGATAGTCGATGGCCGCCTCGGTGGTCGGCATCCCGGCCACCGGGTAGACCCGCTTCTCTGGCTCCAGCACCGCGATCTCGCCACTGCCGTCGCTCAGATGCACGATACCGCGCGTGGTGAAGTAGTTCGGCCCCCGGCCCTGCTCCACCCGCTCCAGCGAGAGCGTATAGCCCCCGACGTCGAAACTCTCGCCCGTATGGGCCACGCGGATGTCTTCCTGCTGCCACGCCATCAGGCCGGATATCGCGAAGATGGTGATGCCCAGCCCCGCATGGGCAACGACCCGCCCCCAATCCGCGCGGGGCAGTCGCGGCAGCCGCCCGGGCGTGCGCCCCGCGCGCACCCAGAGGTCCAACAGCGCCCCGCCGACGACCCAGGCCCCCAGGAACAGGCCCACCGGCCCCAGCGCGCTGCGCCCGGTCTGCACCGCCCATGCCAGCACCGCCAGCGCCAGCGCCAGCAGGAACACGTAGCGCAGCGCATGCACCGCCCGCCCCAGCCGCGCCCGCTTCCACGGCATCAGCGCCCCCACGGGCAGGATCAGCCCGATCAGCACCATGAAGGGGGTAAAGGCCATCTCGAAGAACGGCGGCCCCACCGACAGCTTCCGGTCAAAGGCCATCTCGGCCACCATCGGCCAGAGCGTCCCGGTGAAGACCACGAAACAGCCCACCGCCAGCAGAATGTTGTTGGCCACCAGCGCGCTCTCGCGGCTGACCATGGCAAAGAGCCCCTTGGCCTCCATCGCCCCGGCCCGCAGCGCGAACAGCATCAGCCCGCCCCCGGTGAAGGCCGCCAGCAGGATCAGGATGAACACGCCGCGCTCGGGATCGTTGGCAAAGGCATGAACCGAGGTCAGCAGCCCCGAGCGCACGATGAAGGTGCCGATCAGCGAGAAACCGAAGGCGAGGATCGCCAGCAGGATGGTCCAGCTCTTCAGCGCCTCGCGTTTTTCCACCACGATGGCGGAATGCAGCAGCGCGGCGGCCAGCAGCCACGGCATGAACGAGGCGTTCTCGACCGGGTCCCAGAACCAGAACCCGCCCCAGCCCAGCTCGTAATAGGCCCACCACGAACCAAGCCCGATGCCGATGGTCAGGAAGATCCAGGCCGCCAGCGTCCAGGGCCGCACCCAGCGCGCCCAGGCGGCATCGACCCGCCCCTCGATCAGCGCGGCCACGGCAAAGGAATAGGACATCGAGAGCCCCACATAGCCGAGGTAGAGGAACGGCGGGTGGAAGGCGAGCCCGGGGTCCTGCAGCAGCGGGTTCAGGTCCTGCCCGTCGAAGGGCGGCACCGCCATGCGCAGGAAGGGATTCGAGGTGAACAGGATGAAGGCGAAGAAGGCCACCGCGATCGCCGCCTGCACCGACAGCACCCGCGCCCGCAGGCTCGGCGGCAGGTTGCCCCCGAACCACGCGGCACAGGCGCCGAACAGCGTCACGATCAGCACCCAGAGCAGCATCGACCCCTCGTGGTTCCCCCATGTCCCGCTGATCTTGTAGAGCATCGGTTTCAGCGAATGGCTGTTCTCCACCACCAGCTTGACCGAGAAGTCCGAGACGATGAAGGCATGCATCAGCGCGCCAAAGGCAAAAGCGGTCAGCAGGAACTGCAGCACCGCCGCCGGTTCTGCCACCGCCATCCATCCGGTCCAGCGTTTCTGGGCGCCGACCATCGGAATCACCATCTGCACGACGGCGACCAAGGTGGCGAGGATCAGGGAGAAGTGGCCGAGCTCTGTAATCATGCCCTCTCTATAGGAGGGCGGCGCGGCGCGGCCAACGGTTTTCGCGGCACCGTGGCGATCACATTGTCGCGGTGGGACCGGGCGTCGCCGCCGGCGCAGTCGAGTATTTGGAAAGAAAAGCTGCGAGGGTCCCGCTCATCTTTTCTCCCCAAATACTCACATCCCGAAGCCCGCCACCGGGCGCGGCGTCAGGGGGTCAGGCCTCCAGTTCCGCATCCCAGTAGAGAAAGTCGATCCAGCTCTCGTGCAGGTGATTGGGAGGAAACTTGCGGCCCATGTTGCGCAGCTCCTCCGCGCCGGGCTGGCGCGGCGGTTTCATCAGGTGCATGCCCGCCTGCCGCAGCGATTTGGAGCCCTTGTGCAGATTGCAGGGCGAACAGGCCGCCACCACGTTCTGCCAGCTGGTCACCCCGCCCGCCGCGCGCGGCACCACGTGGTCGAAGGTCAGGTCGCCCCGGCTGCCGCAGTACTGGCAGCGGAATTCGTCCCTCAAGAAAAGATTAAAGCGCGTGAAGGCCACGCGCTTTCTGGGTTTCACGTAATCTTTCAGGACCACCACCGAGGGTATCCTGATGGTGGTACTTGGGCTCCTGACCACCTCGTCATACTCGGCCACGATATCCACCCGATCCAGCCAGGCGGCCTTGATCGCCTCCTGCCACGGCCAGAGCGACAGGGGGTAGTAGGAGAGCGGCCTGTAGTCTGCGTTCAGCACCAGCGCCGGGTGGTGTTTCAACGCCCCGGGTTCGCGTACGAACTCCGTCCTGAAATCGCCTGACATGCGCGTAATCGTCCTTTCCGGTCCTGCGGCCGGACCCGAACGGGAGCGATTCCACTGCCGTTCTCACCCGGCTTCGGTATGACTATATATCGTGGTTGAACTCTGGCAAGCGCGGAGTGACCACTACATCTCGGCTTGTCCCTAAACTGATTACGTGACAGGCAGGTGACAGTTATCCACAGAAGATACAGCGCCTCGATCCGGCCTGTCGCCCTTCCATTTGGTTCTAGCTTTCATTAGCAGGAAATCCATGCCCCGCCTTCTTCGCTTCAACAAACCTTTCGATGTCCTGCCGCAGTTCACCGACGGTCAGGGCCGGTCGACTCTCGCCGATTTCATCGATCTCAAGGGGGTCTACCCGGCCGGCCGGCTGGACCGTGACAGCGAGGGGCTGATGCTGCTGACCGACGACGGCAAGCTGCAGGCCAGCATCGCCGATCCGCGCCACAAGATGGCCAAGACCTACTGGGTGCAGGTCGAGGGCACGCCCGACGAAACCGCGCTCGCCGCCCTGCGCAAGGGAGTGGAACTGAAGGACGGGCTCACGCGCCCCGCCAAGGCGCGGCTGATGGCGGAACCGCCCGGCCTCTGGCCCCGGACACCGCCGATCCGGGTGCGCAAGTCGGTCCCCGACACCTGGCTCGAACTCACCATCTCGGAAGGCCGCAACCGTCAGGTGCGCCGCATGACCGCCGCCGTGGGCCACCCCACCCTGCGCCTGATCCGCTACGGCATCGGTGCCTGGACCCTCGACGGGCTCGCTCCCGGCCGCTGGGACCTGATCGACCCGCCCGCGACACCAACCGCTGACAGGCGCCGCCGCCGCTGATACTCTGGGGCCATGTCCCACCTGCCCGACGCCCCCGCCCCCGGCGCCCTCCTCGAGGCGGCGCTCTATGTCGACGACCTCGATGCCGCCGAGGCGTTCTACGGCGACCTGCTCGGCCTCGAGCGGATCCAGCGCATCGGCACCCGGCACGCCTTCTACCGGGTCGGCACCGCCGTCCTGCTGATCTTCAACCCGGCCGAGACGGAAAAGCCCCCCGGCAACCCCAAGCTCCCGGTGCCACCCCACGGCGCCCGCGGGCCGGGCCATGTCTGTTTCGCCATGCCCCGCGCCGAGATCGCCGCCCTGCGCGCCCGCCTCATCGCCGCAGGCGTCGCGGTGGATGCCGAGTTCGACTGGCCCAGCGGGGCCCATTCGCTCTACGTGCGCGACCCGGCAGGCAACTCGGTGGAATTCGCCGAAGGCTGGCTCTGGGACGGCGTGTGAGCCCGCCTCACTTGACTTGTACAGAATGCTGTACATATAGAGGTGAGCGTCGCAGCCCCGGATCGCGACGCCATGCTACCGGAGGCCACATGAACATCCTGACCTACACAGATGCGCGCAACGGTCTGGCCGGTGCAATGGACAAGGTTGTTCAGGACCGGGAAGAAACCGTGATCACCCGCACGGGCCGTGAATCCGTCGTCATGGTGGCGCAGGGCGAATGGGATGCCATCCAGGCGACGCTGCACCTGCTGTCCTCTCCCACGAATGCCAAGCGTCTCCGCGAGGCGATCGAGGAACTGGACGCCGGAGGCGGCGAAGAACGAGACCTGATGCGTGAAGGTTAAGTTCGCGACCCACGCCTGGGCCGACTATCTCTACTGGCAATCAGCAGACCCGACCGTTCTGGCGCGCCTGAACAAGCTCATCGAGGAATGCCGCCGGCACCCTTTTACCGGCACCGGCAAACCCGAGGCCCTCAAGGGCAATCTCTCGGGCTGGTGGTCGCGCAGGATCACGGGCGAGCACCGACTGGTCTACCGTGTCTCCGGCAGCGGCGAGGCGCAGGATCTCGAGATCGCGCAGTGCCGCTATCACTACTGACCCGCGGCGCTGCGACCGATGTCACGGACCCCCTCAAAGCTTGGTGATCGGGCCCGGGTCGAACAGGTTGATGTCGCGCCCGAAGGCGCCCATGCCTTCCAGCTTCTCCCGGTAGACCGCCATGTGTGCCGATTTCCCGTGCGCCTTGAGGCAGTCGAGGTCGCGCCACTCCTCGTAAACGCGGAACTTGGCCGGGTTGTCGATGTCCTGCCAGAAGGCGTACTCGATGCAGCCCTCCTCGTGGCGCGTCGCCCGCGCCACCTCGTTGGCCGCCAGCTTCATCGCCTCCACCTCGGTCTCCGGCACCTGCATGGTGCCCGTCACGATCAGCATCCCCGTCTCCTCCTCTAGAAACTCAGCTTGTCCCGCAGGAAGGCCAGCGCCACGCTCAGCCCGTCCGGGGCAATGCCGTGGGCGGTGCCCTTCATCACGTGGGCATAGACCTCCTCGAACCCGGCCTGCTGCAGCGCCTCGGCGGCGGCGGGCAGCGACTGCGGCGGCACCACGTCGTCCATGTCGCCATGCACCAGCAGCACCGGAAAGCGCACCTTGACCTCGTCAGCCAGCGTTTCGGGCGTCAGCAGACGGCCCGAGAAGGCGACGACACCCGCGATGGCATCCTCGCGCCGGGGCGCCACGTGCAGCGACATCATCGAGCCTTGCGAGAAGCCGATCAGCGCGACCTGCTCGGGCAGCAGGTCCTCGTCCACCATCAGCGCGTCGAGAAAGGCGTTGAGGTCGTCGATCGCCGCCGCCATGCCGCGCTCGGCCTCCTCCTCGCTCGATCCGTCGAGCCAGGGGATCGGGAACCATTGGAACCCGCCCGGCATCCCCGGCAGTTCCTCGGGCGCATCGGGCGCCACGAACAGCGTGTCGGGCAGGTGGTCGCCCAGCGGATCGGCCAGACCCAGCAGATCGGCCCCGTTGGCGCCGTAGCCATGCAGGAACACCACGACCGAACGCGTCTCCCCCGATTTGGGCTCGACCCGGCCCGCCTGCAGAACTCTTGTCATGAAATGCCTTCCCTGTTCTTGACCACCCGGTAATAGGACCACAGCAGCCGCGCCGCAACAGAGCGCCACGGACGCCAGTCCTCGGCCATGTCCCGGAACACGCGTTCCTTCGGCCGCTCGGGCAGATCAAACAGCAGCCGCGCGGCCTCCTGCAAGGCCAGATCGCCCGGCGCGAAGACATCCGCGCGCCCGAGGCTGAACATGGCATAGATCTCGGCCGTCCAGACCCCGATCCCCGGCACCGCCGTCAGCGTCGCGATCACCTCCTCCGTCGGAGTTGCGCGCAGGGCGGCATAGTTCAGCCCGGCCCCGGCGAGGGCGCGGGCATAGCGCATCTTGGGCCGGCTCAGGCCCACCGCCCGCAGGGCCTCCTCGTCCGCCGCTGCCACCCTCTCTGGCGTCACCAGCCCCGCGGCGACCATCCGCCCCCAGATCGCCTGCGCCGAGGCCGTGCTCACCTGCTGGCTGACGATGGCGCTCAGCAGCGCCGCGAACCCGTCCTCGCGCAGCCGCAGCGGCAGCGGTCCGGTCTGCTCCAGCGCGGCGGCGAATCGCGAGTCGCGGCCCGCCAGCCAGTCCGCCCCCTCGGCGACGCAGCTGTCCCCGACGATCACCCGGCCCACGCTCATGCGACAGGCCCCCGCAGGATCGCACGGCTGCAAGTCTCGACGGGCAAAGGAAAAGCTGAGATGGACCACATGGCGCGGAGAATGCGCGCAGGCTTCCAGCGGGGCAAGCCTCTTGCCGCCGTGAAGCGTCAGGAATACGAAGCTGCACATGACAACGATCACCGACATCCCCGACAGCGAAGCCAGCCAGGCCCGTGCCAAGCGCAACGTAACCGTACTCGTCCTCGCGCAGGCCATCCTCGGTGCCCAGATGCCGATGATCTTCACAATCGGCGGCCTCGCGGGGCAGTCGCTGGCCTCGAACCCCTGTTTCGCGACCCTGCCGATCTCGCTGATCGTGCTCGCCTCCATGCTCTCGGCCACCCCGATGTCGGCCATCATGCAGCGCTGGGGCCGCCGCGCGGGCTTCTTCGTCGGGGCCACCGGGGGCATCGCGGGCGGGCTGGTCGGGGCCTTGGGCCTCTACCTCGCCTCCTTCCCGATCTTCCTGCTCGGCAGCTTCCTGACCGGCATCTACATGAGCGCGCATGGCTTCTACCGCTTCGCCGCCGCCGACACTGCCTCCGACGCCTTCCGCCCCAAGGCGATCTCCTACGTGATGGCGGGCGGCCTCGCCTCGGCCATCATCGGCCCGCAGGTGGTCAAGCTGACCTCCGACGCTTTCGTGATCCCCTTCCTCGGCACCTACGCCGCCGTGGTCGCGGTCAACGTGCTCGGCTTCTTCCTGTTCCTGCTGATCGACATCCCGACGCCCCCGCGCGTGGCGCGGGGCGCCGCGCAGGGCCGCAGCCGACTCCAGCTGCTCACCACCCCGACCATTGCCGTCGCGGTGATCTGCGGCACCGTCTCCTACGCTCTGATGAACCTGGTGATGACCTCGACGCCGCTCGCGGTGGTCGGCTGCGGCTTCACCCGCGACAATGCCGCCGACATCGTGACCAGCCACGTACTCGCCATGTACGTCCCTTCCTTCTTCACCGGCCACCTGATCGCCCGCTTCGGGGTCAAGCCGATCATGGGGCTCGGCCTGATGATCCTGCTCGGCGCGGGCCTCGTGGCGCTGCAGGGCGTCGAACTCGGCAACTTCTTTGTGGCGCTCGTGCTGCTGGGGATCGGCTGGAACTTCGGCTTCATCGGCGCCACCACCCTGCTCGCCAGCGCCCATACCGCCGAGGAACGCGGCCGGATGCAGGGTCTCAACGACCTGATCGTCTTCGGCGGCGTCACCGTCGCCTCGCTCTCCTCCGGCGGCCTGATGAACTGCTCCGGCGGCTCTCCGGTCGAGGGCTGGACCGCCGTCAACATGGCGATGGCCCCGGCCCTCGTCCTCGCCGGCGGCGCGCTGATCTGGCTGATGTTCCAACCGAAAGAGAAACTGGCCTGATCACCGGCGGGCGCGCGGCGCCCGCCCCGGCTCTACCACCGGCCCGATGCGGCCTTGACCAGCAGCACCCGCGACCGCACCGGCCCGACGCCAAGCGCCCCGGCGGCCACCCGCCCGGGCTCCGCCTCGGCCTGACGCAGGAGCGTGCGCGCCTGCCAGCCGCTGATCAGCGCCGCCGCGGCCCCGGCCGATACCTTCGACCGCTGCCGCCGCGCCCCCTCGAGCCGCTCCAACGCCTCGCCCGCCAGCGCCCGCACCCCGGCCTCGGTTCCGTCCAGCAATGGCACCCGGTGCCGCGCCTCCAGCTCCGGCACCGCCACCAGCCAGTTCGCCACGCCGACGCCCCAGCCGAAGTCGCGCACCACGCCCTCCTCCGCCGCGCCCAGCGAGGCGGCGGCAACCCAGAACAGGCTGCCCGAGCTACGGTCGATGTAGTCGCGGAAATGCCCCGCATCCTCGAAGGGATCGCGGTAGATATCCCAGCGCCGCACCGCCACCGTCTCGTCCAGCAGCGCGGCAAGCTCGGGGTCCAGCACCTCCGCCAGCGGCGTCACCACTTCGTGCCGCCGCACCACCTCGCGCCCGGCGATCTCGCCCAGCGCGTCGCGCCACCACTGCAGCCGCATCTCGGCGATCATCGCCTCCGCCGTGACCCAGGGCGCCCGCGAGATCTCGACGTTCATCGCGTAGAGCGGGAACAGCACCCGTCGCGCCCGCACCGGCGCGGCCATCGCGGCGCAAAACCGGTCCGGATCGGCCCGCTCGACCAGGGCCGCACAGGCGGTCAGGTTCGCGTCAAAGCTCACGCATCACCTCGCGCGCCACATCAGCGCCACGGCGGAAGCATCTGAAAACACACACCTTCACCCAGTCAACCTCACACCAACGCCTCACAGCGCCCGCACATCCTGCGCCAGCTTCCAACGGATCGCGTCATGCAACGCCTGGAAACTCGCGTCCACTATGTTCGGGCTGACCCCGACGGTCGACCAGCGCCGGTTGTCGCGGTCCTTGAAGTCTATGATGACCCGCGTCACCGCCTCGGTCCCGCCATTGGTGATCCGCACCTTGAAGTCGGTCAGCTGGATATCCTCTATCCGCTCCTGGTAGGGCCCGAGGTCGCTCTTCAGCGACTGCCACAGGGCGTTCACCGGCCCGTCGTCATGCAGGTCCTGCGGATGCTCGTTCTTGAAATAGCCGGTGCGCTTGGTCCCGTCCGGGAACTGCACGGTCACCACCGCCTCCGACTCGACCACGACCATGCCCTTGGCATTGCGCCGCCGTTCCGAGATCACCCGATAGCGCTCCACGTCGAAATAGCGCTGCGTCAGCCCCAGCTCCTCGCGCGCCAGCAGCTCAAAGCTCGCCTGCGCCGAGTCGTAGGAATAGCCCGCGTCCTCGCGCGCCTTCACCGTCTCGAGGATGCGCCCCAGCGCCGGGTCGCCCTTCTCCACTTCGAACCCGGCCTCCGACAGCCGCCGCCGCAGGTTCGACTGCCCGGCCTGGTTCGACATCGGGATGATGCGCTCGTTGCCCACCACCGAGGGATCGACATGCTCGTAGGTGCTCGGGTCCTTCACGATGGCGCTGGCATGGAGCCCCGCCTTGTGCGCAAAGGCCGAAGCGCCGACATAGGGCGCCTGCCGCATCGGGATGCGGTTCAGGATGTCGTCCAGCATCCGGCTGACCTTGGTGATCCCCTCCAGCGCCTCAAGGTTCACCCCGGTGTCAAAGGCACTCGCATAGGGCTCCTTCAGCAGCAGCGTCGGGATGATCGACACGAGGTTGGCGTTGCCGCAGCGTTCACCCAGCCCGTTCAGCGTGCCCTGGATCTGGCGCGCCCCGGCCACCACCGCCGCCAGCGATCCCGCCACCGCGTTCTCGGTGTCGTTATGGGTATGGATGCCAAGGTGATCCCCGGGGATGCCCGCCGCGATCACCTCGCGCACGATCCGCGCGATCTCGTCGGGCAGCGTCCCGCCATTGGTGTCGCACAGCACCACCCAGCGCGCCCCGGCGTCAAAGGCGGCCCGGCAGGCCTCCAGCGCATAGGCCGGGTTGGCCTTGTAGCCGTCAAAGAAATGCTCCGCGTCGAAGAGCGCCTCGCGCCCCTCGGCCACGATATGGGCGATCGAGGCGCGGATGTTCTCCGTGTTCTCATCCAGCGTGATGCCCAGCGCCGTCTCGACATGGTAGTCGTGGCTCTTGCCCACGAGGCAGACGGTCCCGGTCCCCGCGTTCATCACCGCCGCCAGCACGTCGTCATTCTCGGCCGAGCGCCCGGCCCGCTTGGTCATGCCAAATGCGGTCATGCGCGCCCGCGTCTTCGGCGCCAAGTCGAAAAAGGCCGAATCCGTCGGGTTCGCCCCGGGCCAGCCGCCCTCGATGTAATCCACGCCCAGCGCATCCAGCGCCTTGGCGATCGTCACCTTGTCGGCAGTCGAGAACTGCACGCCCTGCGTCTGCTGCCCGTCGCGCAGCGTCGTGTCGTAGATGTAAAGCCGCTCGCGTGTCATGCCCAAACTCCCCCGCCCAAAACCTCAATGCCGCCCCAGCCATCTGTCCCGCCCCGGACCTGCTCCGGGGCCTCCCCCCCACAAAGACCCACGAGGTCCCGGGGCAAGCCCGGGACGCGACGCGAATTCTTTGGGGTCCAAATATGCTCGGGAGCGGACCATCCTGCACGGTCCGGCAGGGGCAGACAGCCCCCGCCCAAAACCTCAATGCCGCCCCAGCCACCTGTCCCGCCCCCGACCTGCTCCGGGGCCTCCACCCGGCAAAGACCCGCAAGGTCCCTGGGCACGCCCGGGACGCGACGCGAATTCTTTGGGGTCCAAGTATCCTCGGGGGCGGACCGGCCTGTCCGGTCCGGCGGGGGCAGACAGCCCCCGTCCACGGCCAACGTCAGCACACCCTTCGTCATGCCAGTGCCTCCAGCTTCGCGGCGTCGAACCCGGCGCCGGGCAGCAGTTCCACGCCCGCCTTGCTCATCCGCACCTCGACCCCGGCCTCGGTCAGCGCGGTCTTCATCGCGTCCACGGCAGAGAAATCCTTGCTCTCCATCGCCGCAGACCGAAGCGCCGCGAGCCTGTCCGCATATCCCGAGAGGTCGATATCCGGGGCGGCGGCCCATGCGGGCGTCTCCTGCCCCATGAGCCCGAGGAACTGCAGCGTCGCGCGCAGCGTCGCCACATCGTCGGCCTGCGACAGCTGGTGCAGTTCGGTCAGCGCGCCGGCGGTGTTCAGGTCGTCGGCCAGCGCGTCGATCACGGTCTGAGACACCTCACCGCTGGACTGCGCCCCCTCAGCCTGCCCATACCACTTGCGCAGCGTCTTCTCCGCCTCCCGGGCCTTCGCCTCGGTCCAGTCCATCGGCTTGCGGTAATGGGTGCTCAGGAAAACGAAGCGGATCACCTCGCCCGGCACGCCCTGATCCAGCAGGTCATGCACGGTAAAGAAGTTGCCCAGGCTCTTGGACATCTTCTTGCCTTCCACCTGCAGCATCTCGTTGTGCAGCCAGACCTTGGCGAACTGCCCCTCCGGATGGGCGCAGCAGCTCTGGGCGATCTCGTTCTCGTGGTGCGGGAACATCAGGTCGTTGCCGCCCCCGTGAATGTCAAAGCTCGCCCCCAGCAGCTCGTAGCTCATGGCCGAGCATTCGATGTGCCAGCCCGGGCGTCCACGGCCCCAGGGGCTGTCCCAGCCCGGCAGGTCGTCAGACGAGGGCTTCCACAGGACAAAGTCCATCGGGTTCTTCTTGTAGGGCGCCACTTCCACGCGCGCCCCCGCGATCATGTCATCGACCGACCGGCCCGAGAGCTTGCCATAGCCCTCCCGCCACGAGTCCACGGCAAACAGCACATGCCCCTCCGCCGCATAGGCGTGTCCCTTGGCGATCAGCTCCTCGATCATCTCGACCATCTGCGGAATGAACTGCGTCGCGCGCGGCATGGCGTTGGGCTCCAGCGCGCCCAGCGCTCCCATGTCGTCAAGGAACCACTGCGTCGTCTCCGCCGTGATCTCGCCGATGGCGCGCCCGCTCTCCTTGGCCCGCGCGTTGATCTTGTCGTCCACGTCGGTGAAGTTGCGCACGTAGGTCACGTGGTCGGCGCCATAGACATGGCGCAGCAACCGGTAAAGCACGTCAAAGACCACCACGGGCCGCGCATTGCCAAGGTGCGCGCGGTCATAGACGGTCGGCCCGCAGACATACATGCGCACGTTGTCGGCATCGATGGGAACGAACGCTTCCTTCGTCCGCGTCCTGGTATTGGTCAGCTTGATCGTCGTCATGTCATGCGTCCTCGCACGGGGGCCTCCGGCGCGGGCTTGGCAACTTGTTCGTGGGATGTAAACGAAGAAAACCGGCCCGCTGGTGTATCAGCAGGGAATAATGCAGCAAATGATGATGCAGGTACGGTTCATGGGATCGGTCTTACGCCGAGCCGCGATGCGGATCAAGCGTCTTGAACGACTCGGAGGCCTCCGCCACCCTGCCCCCATGAGCCGCGACACCGTCAACCGCATCTGCGCCACCTTCCCCGGAGCCGAAGTCTCCGACCCCTGGGGCGGCGGGCACGACGCGTGGAAGGTGGGCGGCAAGATGTTCGCCTGCATCGGCTCGATGGATCTCGGCGTCGCGGTCAAGACGCCGGACCCCGAGACCGCGCAGATGCTCATCGACGCGGGCGTGGGCGAGCGGGCCAAGTATTTCCACCGCAGCTGGGTTCTGCTCCCCTGGGGCACCGGCGAAGACGAGATCGCGCACCGCCTCGGCCAGTCCTACGACATCATCCGCGCGGCGCTGACCCGCAAGGCGCAGGCTGCGCTCCCCCCGCGCCCATGAGCGAGGAGATCGTCGATAGCCTCTGCGCCACCCTCCCCGGGGCCGAGCGCACCCACCGCGCCGAGGGAGAGCTCGACGGCTGGAAGGTCGGCGGCAAGCTCTTCGCCCTCTACGGACGCAGGCGCAACGGCGTCTCGGTCAAGACCCGCGACGTGGAGACCGCCCGCATGCTGATCGACGCGGGCCCGGCTATCCGCGCGCCCTATTTCCATGCCAGCTGGGTACGCCTCGAATGGCCTGCCGAGGCAGAGGAAGTCCGCCACCGCGTGCTGACCTCCTACGACCTGATCCGCGCCAGCCTGCCACGGAAACAGCGCGCCGGCCTGCCGGACCGTCCTTAGGCCCAAAACCGCCATCACGTCCCGTTATCCGCCTGCGCACAAAACGCGATTCCCCCGCCGATTGACTTTCACGCCCCGCTCTGGCCCTCTCCCTGCAACCCATACACCCCCTGCACCACATGACCGGAGCCCCACATGAAGCTGTCGCACCGCATCACCCATATCAATCCCGACGGCTCCGACGGGTGGGAGGTGTTCGAAAAGGCGCGCCGCATGATCGCCTCCGGTATCTCGGTGACCGAGCTGACCATCGGCGAACATGATGTCCGCACCGACCGTTCGATCCTCGACGCCATGCACGGCGCCGCCACCGGCGGTCACACCGGCTATGCCTCGGTGCCCGGCATCCCCGCGCTGCGCGACGCCATCGCCGCCCGCGTGACCGAGCGGACCGGCGTGCCGACCCGCCGCGAGAACGTGCTGATCACTCCCGGCGGTCAGGCCGCGCTCTTCGCAACCCATACCGCCGTCTGCAATCCCGGCGACACGGCGCTGATGATCGACCCCTATTACGCCACCTACCCCGGCACCATCCGGGCCACGGCGGCAACCCCGGTCGCCATCCCCACCCACGCCGAGGACGGCTTCCAGCCGCGCGCCGAGGACATCGCCGCGCTGGCGAAAGGGGCCCGCTCGCTGCTGATCAACTCTCCCAACAACCCCACCGGCGCGGTCTACTCGCGCGAGACGCTGGACGGCATCGCAAAGGTCTGCATCGAGAACGATCTCTGGCTGATCTCGGACGAGGTCTACGACAGCCAGGTCTGGTCCGGCGACCACCTGAGCCCCCGCGCGCTTCCCGGCATGGCCGAACGCACTCTGGTGGTCGGCTCCATGTCCAAGTCGCACGCGATGACCGGCTCGCGCTGCGGCTGGATCATCGGACCCGAGGAGGTCATCTCCCACCTCGCCGATCTCTCGGTTGCCACGACCTACGGTGTTCCCGGCTTCATTCAGGATGCCTCGCTCTTCGCCCTCAACGCCGGGCAGGAGCTCGAGACCCGCATCGCCGAGCCCTTCCGCCGCCGCCGTGCCATCGCGCAGGAGATCGTCGGCAGGCAGCAGGCGGTCGGCATGATCCCGGCCGAAGGCGCCATGTACGTGATGCTCGATATCCGCGCCACCGGGATGACCGGCGAGGAATTCGCCCATGCGCTGCTCGACACCCACCATATCGCAGTGATGCCGGGCGAAAGCTTTGGCCGCTCCGCCGCCGGGCATGTCCGCGTCGCCATGACGATCGAGGACACCGCCTTCGGGGCCGCGCTCGAACGACTCTGCGAGTTTGCCGCCGAACGCGCCGAGGTGCCGGTCGCGTGACACCCGGCCAGCTGGAAGACTTCTACCGGGGCTACATCGACTGCCTGAACCGGCAGGACTGGCCCCGGCTGGGCGACTTCGTCCACGACGCGGTCGCGCATAACGACCGCCCGCTGGGGCTGGCGGGCTACCGCGCCATGCTCGAGGGCGACTTTTGCGCCATTCCCGACCTGCGCTTCACCATCGCCCTGCTGGTGGCGCAGCCCCCCAACGTCGCCAGCCGCCTGCACTTCGACTGCACCCCGGTCGGCGAGCTCTTCGGCCTCCCCGTGAACGGCAGGCGCGTGCAGTTCGACGAGAACGTGTTCTACACTCTCCACGAGGGCCGCATCCACCGGGTCTGGTCCCTCATCGACACGGCGGCCATCGCCACGCAGATCGGGACCAGCGGTTAACCCTGGTCAACCGTCCTTAACCGGATTTCAACTTGTTTCGCGCGCGAAACATTTTCCGGCCAAGCACCTGAAACTCCGCGAACCGGCCCTGCCATTCGACCGGGTTTTAAGCCCTGTCGCGGCAATCACATTCCAAATTCAATATATGTATGCATTCCCTCAAGCCATCAAACCATTAACGAGAAACGGGCGCCGCGAGGGAAACGGCGCCCGATCCTTGCTACCGTCTGAAGGGCATCAGAACCGGTAGGAAGCGCGGACCTGGAAGGTGTCGTTCTTCATGTCGCTGCCGGTATTGGCGAAGTTGTCAAAATCGTCGCGGATGTATTCGCCGCTGAGAACGAAGTTGTCGGTCACGTTGTAGGCGACGCCGATACCGTAGTTCATCCCGTTGTCATTGCCAAAGTCGGTCTCGGCACGGGTCACACCGGCAAGGAAGTAGCCCATCACCTGGCCAAAGTCGTAGCCGGCGCGCACCTTGAAGCGGCCGATCTGGTCGATGGTGCCCACCGAGGGAACGCCGATGTTGGTATCGCTGTATTCGAGTTCGCCACCGAGGACCCACTCGCCCATGTCGTAGTCATACCCGCCGTGCAGCGAGTAGACGGCATCGCTGTCGTCAAGGTTCTGGGTGTCGGCCTTGGTGCTGCCCACACCGGCACCGAGGTAGGCGCCGGTCCAGTCGCCGGCATAGGCGGAAGCGGGGATGCTCAGCGCGGCCAGCGCTGCTGCGGTCACAAGACGTTTCATGTTTGTCTCCTTGGTCCTGCACCTCGAAGGATGCTTGGTTCGCCGGGGTCTTGCGGGGTTATCCCGCTTGCTGCTCACCCGGTGCGCAGGAGACCTGTGCCTCTCCGGCAGACCGATCAAGATCCCGCCGAAAGCCGGGTCCCGGGATCGGCCACAAATGGCCTATCCCCTGATTTACAAGGGAAAACCGTAAGCTGTTTCCCGCCGGAGCCCGGATCGCCCTCACGCTGACGTTACGGGAAGATGTCGACGGAAAATCCCGCTGCGGCGTAGTCGGACGCTGTCCCGAAAGCCCGTTCGGCAAAAGGAATCGCCCGCGGCCGGCGGCCACGGGCGATGTCCTGGTCCTGTCTCGTCGGCGCTCAGGCGGCGCGGCGACGGCGGCGCAGCGCGCCCAGCCCCAGCAGGCCCGAGCCCAGCAGCACGAAACCGGCCGGCAGCGGCACGGCCGCGATGGCGCCCAGCTCGGCAGCGGTAAAGCTGCGGTCGGAGAACTGGAAGGTTTCCCAGTTGGCCAGCAGTACGGTGGTGTCGCCGAAGGTCAGCGAGAACAGGTTCTCGCCCTCCAGCAGCAGCGCGCTGATGTCGTCGAAGCCGATGGCGAAGGTCACGAGGTCGGTGCCTTCGCCGCCATCGAACAGCCCCGCGTCGGAAAGGTCGTAATCGGTCCCGAGGAAGTCGAGCTGGTCGTCCCCGGTGCCGAAGTCCGATTTGCCGACGATGGTCGAACCATCCAGCAGCTTGAGCCAGTCGCTGCCCTGACCCAGGTCCATCGCGTAGCCGTCAAAGCCCTCGATGGTGCCCGAGTTGGTGATGATGGTGCCCTGCGTGTTGGCCGGGTCCGAGAGCACGCCGTAGCTGCCCTTGATGGTCCCGGTGTTGACGATGGTGACATCCTCGGTCGTGCCTTCGTCCACGTCGATGCCCGCCTCGCCCGACATGGTGGTCTCGATCCAGCCGTGGTTGGTGATCAGGCCGCTGTCGATGTCGATGCCGTCGCCGCCCTCGGTATAGATCACGCCGGTGGCCGAGTTCAGCACGACGCCCGCGCCAAGCTGGATACCGTCGTCCTCGTCCGACTCGATGCGGCCGTTGTTGGTGATGTCCGCGCCGTCCCCGGCCTCGATCCCCTCGTCCACCGAGTCGATGGTGCCGTTGTTCACGACAACCAGACCGGTGCCGCCAAGGCCGTCATCATCCGCGCCCGCGCGGATGCCCTTGCCGCCCGACTGGATTAGGCCGTCGTTGGTGACGTCGAGGTCATCGAAGCCCTCGGTGTCGATGCCGTGATCACCCGAGATGATCTGGCCGGTCGCGTTGTTGGTGATCTTGGTGCCGTTCTCGCCCTTGATGCCCTCGTCGGCGCCCTCGATGGTGCCGTCGTTGGTCACGTCGAGCCCGTCACCCGCCTGGATACCCTCGTCGCCGCCGTAGATGGTGCCGCTGTTGGTCACTGTCAGATCGGCATCGCCGTGAATGCCATCGTTGTAGTCGGTGCTGATCAGACCGGCGTTGTCGACTTCGCCGTCGTCGCCAAGATCAACCGCGTGGTCGTCCTCGGCCGAGCTGGTCGAGGTGATCGAGCCGCCCTCGTAGACGGTGACGTCCGCCCGCTTGTCGGCCTGCAGACCGTTGTTGCCGGTGCTGGTGACGCTGCCGTGAATCTTCGCGGTCAGGTCGTCGTCGGTCCGGATACCTTCACTGCCGTTCGAAACTGTCGCCCCGGCCTCGACCGTGATGTCGATCTCGTCGCGGTCTTCGAAATCGAAGCCATCGGTGTCGCTGCCGGTGCAGGTGACGATCGAGCCGTTGGGTGCGTTGTCAGGGGTGCAATCCGCCCAGGCAGCTTGCACGGCAAGAAGCGAAACCGCCATCGCGGTTCCGAGAATACGATAAGTCATGGTACCCCCAGTACATTTTGTCCCTCGGGGGTAGTTCACGGATGCAACAGCCAGATGACAACGCGGCCAGCGCCCGGATTTGCAACCCCGGGTGGAGCGGGCTCAGAGCCGTGGCGAGGCCAGCAGCCAGAGGCCAAGCGCCGTGTAGCCGACCATGAACAGACCCAGCAGAAGCTGGCTCCGCACCGCGGCGGACCCGTGTCCCAGCCGGTCGAGCGCGATGGCATGGGCAATCGAGATGCCGATGACATGGCCCAGCGTGATGATCGCGACCTGCAGGTTCCACAGCACGAACACCACCTCGGGCCGCGCGAACATCGAGGTGGTGGTGTGCAGCTGCGCGGTGCCGAACAGGTTCCAGCCGCGCCCCAGCGGATCGGAGATGACCTGCAGCAGGTACTGCGCATCCACGATCAGACGCGGTAGAAAATGCGAGGCATGGAACGCGACCGAGATCGGCAGGATCGAATAGACCAGCCTGCCCAGCAGGTTGCCCACCGCGCCCCGCGCCCCGGCAAGGCGAGCACCGATCCGCACGCAAATCTGATAGGCGATCCACAACAGCGCCAGCACCGCCAGCAGTCCCAACGCATTGGGCCACATGACCGCCGAGCGCCCGTGGAAGTCGAGCGGGTTCTGCCCCACCAGCCCGAGCCATTGGAAGGTGGTCGAGACCGCATCGAAAGTGCCCGCCGCGAGCGACATCAGCACGAAGACCACGCCGCTGGCCCCAAGGGGCGGCAGCGCCACGGCATGGGCCCCGGGCAGGCCAAGTCGGATGTTCCCGGCCCCGTCCCGTCTCAGTGGCGCGATGGCCCCGACAAGGCGGAAATAGACACTCAGCGGCTCGGCCCGCTCCCGCCAGTCCGAGACGCCGAACACCACCATGCCAAGGAAGTTCACCAGCCAGAACCAGCCAAGACGCGGCACCAGCCACTCCGGGTCCATGTTGTAGATCGAGATCAGGTCGACCCAGATGAGGCAGGCGAACTGCAGGATCGCGATACCGTGGCCCAGCTGGCGCGGCAGCCGCAGGTAGGGCCGTTCACCCCAGCCCAGCAGCCGCACGAACCCGGTCCAGGGGTTCAGCGCGTTCCAGATGTTGCCAAGCATCGCCGAGGCGAGCGTCATGACGATCCAGCCCAGCGTCCACAGCACCAGCGGCAGTGGATTGCGCAGCGGATCGTTGAGCCCGAAGAGCCCTGCCGCGATCAGCGCAAAGACCAGCAGGGTCGAGAGCAGCGAGAGCAGACCGAGATCGGGGAACGACCAGCGGAACAGTTTGACCGAGCCGGTATAAAGGCGATGAAACCCGGCCTGCGGGACCACGGCCAGCAGGATCAGCGAGGCCAGTACGGCGAGCGCGGCGCCAAGCGTGTAGAAGCCGGTCGGCAGCAGCAGGACAAAGCCGCCCGAGGCCTCGTGGGCAAGGGCGGCGGATGGCAGAAGGTTCAGGCCAAGCATGGCTCCGACACGAGCGATCCGTCGACCGTGTCGAGCACCCGCCCGGCTGCCCTTGTCGCAAGACTCTGCGTCCCTAGTGCCCCACGCCGACATAGCGATGCAGCAGCTCCTTGTTGTCCCGGACCTCGTCGATATGGAACCGCGCCTTGATCTCGCCGTGGTCCATGAAGGCCACCCGGTCAGCGACAGACAGCACCGCGTCAACCCTCTGCTCCACCAGCAGCACAGCCACCCCGCCGTCACGCAGCCGCGTCACCGCATCGCGGATCCCGGCGATGGCCGAGGGCATGAGACCCTCGGTCGGCTCGTCCAGCATCATCACCGTGGGGTTCACGCACATGGCGCGCGCCATCGAGAGCATGGTTTGCTCGCCGCCCGAGAGCGTGCCCGAGCGCTGCTTCATCCGGTCCTTCAGCACCGGGAAGAGCTCCAGCGCATAGTCCAGCCCCTCGCGGCCCTGCCCGCGTGTCATCAGCCCGATCTCGAGGTTTTCCCAAACCGTGAGTTCCGAGAACAGCCGCCGCCCCTGCGGGACATAGCCGATGCCTGCGCGCGGGATTTCCTCGGGGCGACTGCCGGTCAGGTCCACACCGTTCAGCACCAGCCGCCCGGACTCGGGGCGCACGGTGCCCATGATCGCCTTCAGCGCGGTGGTCTTTCCCGCGCCGTTGCGGCCCAGCAGGCAGAGGATCTCGCCAGCCTGCAGCTCGATGGAGAAATCGCGCAGCGCCTGCGCGCTGCCGTAATAGGCATTGAAGCCCTCGACCGTCATCACGCTCATGCGGGCTCTCCCAGATAGGCGGCCTGCACGGCGGCGCTGGCGGTGATCTCTGCTGGCGTGCCCTCGGCCAGCACCCGGCCCTGATCCAGCACGGTGATCCGGTCGGCCAGCGCCATCACCACGTCCATGTTGTGTTCGATCAGCAGAACGGTCGCGGTTTCGCTCACCTTGCGCACCACCGCGTTGAAATTGGCGATCTCGCCGTCCGACAGGCCCTGCGTCGGCTCGTCGAGGATCAGCAGGCGCGGCGACTGGGCAAGGCCCATCGCCACCTCCACCAGCCGCTGGTGGCCATAGGCCAGCGTTCCGGCGGTCTCTCCCAGCATCTCGCCCAGGCCGACGGAACGCGCGGCCTCCGACGCGAGGCGCTCGATCTCGGCCTCGCCGCCGGGATTGCGGCGCAGCATGTTGGGGCGCAGGCGGTTCTGGGCCGCGATGGCGACGTTCTCCAGCACCGTCATCTCCTTGTAGATGTTGGTGATCTGGAAGGTATAGGCCAGCCCCATGCGCACCCGCTTGTGCGCGGGCAGCCCGGTCACGTCCCTGCCCGCGAATTCGACCCGACCGGCGGAGGGCTTGATGCGCCCCGACAGCAGCCCGACGAAAGTGGACTTGCCCGCCCCGTTCGGGCCGATGATGGCGCGGATCTCGCCCTGGTGCAGAGTGAAGTCGACGCCGTCCACGGCCTTGATCCCGTCGAAGTGCCGGGCGAGGCCCTGCGTCCGGAGCAATTTCACTTCAGCCATGGCAGCCACCTGTTGCGGATGGTTCCGAGGATGCCGGCGGGAAACCAGAGGGTCACCACGATCAGCAGCACGCCGATCACCACGAGGTAGGCGGTAGTCAGGCCCGAGAGCCGGTCGATGAGCATGGTCATGACGGTGGTCCCCAGCAGCGGCCCCAACAGCGTCCCGGGGCCGCCGATCAGGGTGTAGAGCAGCGCCTCGATCGAGGTCTGGAAGGCCGCGAAGGACGATCCGACGAACCCGAACATCAGCCCGTAGAGCGCACCCGCCATGCCCGAGACAGTGCCGGAAACGGTGAAGGCGACAAGCTTGATGCGGTAGGTGTCGAAGCCGAGCATCCGCGTGCGGTCCTCGTTCTCGCGCACCGCGACGAAGAGACGGCCGATGGGGCCCTGCGTGATCAGGTAGAGCCCGATCAGCGTGACCGCGAAGACGGCGAAGGCAATGTTGTAACGGGTCAGGTCCGAGGTCATGTCCAGGATCTGCCCGAACAGGCGGAAACTGCGCGCCGAGGTCGGCAGCGTGAGGCCCTGATCGCCGCCGGTGTAGCGCGAGAAGTAGAGCGTCGTCAGGTAGGCCGCCTGTGCGAACATCAGCGTGACGATCATGAACGAGACGGTCTGCGTGCGCAGCACCAGCAGGCCGATGATCAGCGAGGCCGCGAAGGCCCCGAGGATGCCGATGAGAAAGGCCAGCGGCAGCGAGACGCCGAAGTAGTAGGTCACCATGCCCGAGGCATAGACCCCGGCGGCGAAGAACATGGCGTGGCCGAGGCTGAGCAGTCCGGTGTAGCCCATCAGCATGTTGTAACCCATCGCGAAGACCGCGAGGATCAGGATGCGGGTGGCGGCAAGGATCATGTAGCTCGACAGCACGAACTGCAGCGCGAACAGCAGGACCAGCACGGCGAGGCAGAGCGCCGCCAGCTTCTTGTTGTGAAGGACCATCAGCGCCCCGCCTTTCCGAACAGGCCCTCGGGCTTGAACACGAGGACGAGCGCGACGAGCAGGGTCGAGAAGATCTTGGCCAGCGTCGGCGAGAAGAAGACCGAGAGCAGCCCGTCGCTCATCCCGATCAGGATCGCGGCGGCGATGGTGCCGGGGATCGAACCGAGCCCGCCGACGATGACGACGACGAAGGACAGCAGCAGCGGGTCGTGGCCCATCAGGTAATGCGCCTGCTGCGCCGGGACGACGAGCACGCCGCCGATGGCGGCCAGCATGGCACCGACGGCGAAGACGATGGAATAGACCCGACCGACCGAGATGCCGAAGTTCTGCGCGGTTTCGCGGTCGAACTGGGTCGCGCGCATGACGAGGCCGACCTTGGAATGGCGCAGGAAGTAGAGCAGCCCGCCCACCAGCACCACAGCGGCCCCGATGATGAAGAACTTGTAGGTCGAGTAGCCGAACCACGGGAAGCGGAGGGTGTAGTAGAACGGCGCATCGACCGCCTGCGCGTTCGGGCCGAAGCTCCAGAGCGTAGTCTGCTGGATGATATACATCAGCCCGATGGTCGCGACGATGGTGGCCTCGGGGTTGTAGTCGATGCGCTTCAGGATGGCCCAGTCGGCCGCCCAGGCGATGGCGCCGACGAAGAGCGGGGCCAGCACCAGCGCGGCGACGAAGGCCACGGCGGGCGGTCCGGGGATCAGCGTGGCGCAGATCCAGGCGCCGACGGCACCCAGCATGAAGAACTCGCCGTGGGCGACGTTCACCACGCGCATCACGCCAAAGACCAGCGACAGTCCGAGCGCGGTGAGCATCAGGACCGACGCCTGCACGAGCCCTTCGAGCGTCGCCAGCAGGAGGTAGGGAGCGATATTCATGAGACCCCTGTGCCCCGCCCATCCCCGCGCGCCGGGCGCGCCGCGATCGGGAGGTCTGTTGCAGGTAGAGAAACGGGCGCCCGGCCAGGGGCGCCCGCGGGACGTGACCGGACCCTAGAACGACATCTGGGTATAGTCGGTCTCGTCCGGGTACATCGTTTCGTCGATGCTGGTGGTGTAGGTCAGCTCGAGCTTGCCATCGACCACCTTCGAGATGTTCTGGTGACCGAAGGCCTGGTGGGTCTTGCCGTTGAAGACCTTGTCGCCCTGCGGGAACTCGTTGGACTGCGCGAATCCGGTGATGGATTCCATCGCCTCCAGCATCGCGACCTTCTGGTCCGGTCCCTTGTAGTCGGCCATCTCCATCGCCTGCTTGATGGCGAAGAGCGTCTCCCAGACCGAGAACATGTGGGAGAAGGTCGAGACGTCCTTGGCGTCATCGACGCTGGCGCCATTGGCATCGACGCCCACCTTCTCGCGGTAGAACTTGTCGAACTCGTTCTGCTCGGCCTGCGCGTAACGCGGCATCGCCTCCCAGAAATAGGTGCCTTCGAGGTAGTCGAGCTGGGGAATGTCGAGCGCGACGGCCTCGAGAGAGTCGATGAAGCCGAAGATCTCGGGGCGCTGGCTGCCCAGGTGCTCGCCCAGTTCCTTGACGAAGGTCAGCACGCCGGGGCCGACCATGACGTGGTAGATCACCTCGGTGTTGAAGGGGATCTGCGGCATGTAGCGGGTGTAGGAAGTCTCGGTCGGCGGGATCGCGATCGAGGCGACGATCTCGCCGCCCTGCGCCTGCATCGCCGCCGTCATGTTGTCGCGGTGGTCATAGCCGAAGGCGTAGTCGGGATAGATCAGCGTGACCTTCTTGCCGAGGTTGTTCGACATCCACGGCGCCATCGAGCTGATCTGGCTCTTCACGTCGGTGATGCAGGGCTGGAAGGTGTAGCGGTTGAACGCCCCGGCGGCCAGCGCGTGACCCTCGGAGCAGAGGAAATAGGGCATCTTCAGCTCGCCCGCGCGGGGCGCGGTGGCGGCGACCACGTGGCTGAACAGGTGACCGAAGACCGCATCGACCTTGTGCTCGGCGGCGAACTTCTCCATCGCCTCGACGCCGCGTTTCGGGTCGGTGCCGTCATCCTCGATGATCAGTTCGACCGGCATGCCGTTGATGCCGCCCTGTTCGTTGATGATGGCGAGCGCGGCCTTGGCGGTGCGCTCGTACCAGCGGCCGTAGGCGGCGCCGATGCCGGTGCGGTGGAAGGGTGCGCCGAGTTTGATGACGTCGCCCGACTGGGCCACGGCGCGACCGACGAGGCCGGGCGCCGCGAGCGCGGCTCCGGCCGCGGCCATCCCGGTCAGCAGCTTGCGCCGGGGCAACATGAATTCGGAGTGAGTCTTGAGATCTTGCATGGTCGTCGCGCTCTCTGTTGGTCCCAGTTATCGCGGGCCTTGGCATGGCCTCCGGCCCCCCGCACCCTTTACCGGAAAACGCCCGGGAGTGCGGATTTTTTTAATATTGTTCGTACACTATCGACTTTTTCGCGATTCGCATCTTTTCCCGCAGAGCACGCCTTCGCCGCTTTGGCGGATGACTAAAAAAGCGGCCAAGACCCCGGTTCGGCGCGATGCGCACCCACGGGCCCACCCGGCACAGGGCGGGGACCGGCCCGCCCGTGGAATTCACCGAGAGGCCGCTTGACAAACCTGATAATTTTAGTCAGCTAATGCACAGCGCATCAAGCCACCCCGGCCTGTTCGAGGTCTGCACCAGGGGAAGCCCGATCGGAAATTCAGGAGCTCAGACCATGCAGACTCACGCCGCGCCCCGCGTGCTGGAAACCACCAGTGACGATGTTTCCCAATCCCTTCCCGTCTACGACGCGAACGACCTGACCAAGGGCGGGAATCTGGCGCAGATCCGGCTGGACAACCAGATCTACACCCTGCGCATCACTCGCGCGGGCAAGCTCATCCTGACGAAATGACAGCCGCGCGCCGTGGCGGGGCGCCGGTGGGCCACCTGACCGAGCTGGACCCGGTCGAGGCCGGCGCGGTGATGTACCTGCGGCTGTGGAACGACGGCCCCGCGGCGCAGGCCCGGGTCGAGCACGACTTCCGCCGCTGCCTCGGGGCAAGTGACGGGCACCGGGCGCTGATGGCGCTGGCCGATCTCTGCAGCCTCTGCGCGCGCCACTGCCGCCGCCCGATCCTGCGCCACGACGTGCGCTGCCGCTGCCTTGGCAGCGACGAGGCCTGCTTTGCCAATTTCGTCGCCGCCGCCGCGACGGGAGACCACAAGGACGCGATGCTGATCGCGACCCTGCTGGTCCGGGCCGACATGGCCCCCAGCCTGACCGGCCTTGCCGCGACGCTGGGCCACGCGCTGATGCGGATCGCGGTCAGCGACGTGCCGGCCGGAGCCACGGTGCACTGAGGCAGCACCGGACCAGAGTGCGGGAGTGAGGGGCCAGCCCCTCACACTCCCCGGGATACTTAAGACCCAAAGAAGAGCAGTCGCGGAGCCGCCCGTGCCGGAAGGCAGGGGCGGCTCTGTCGTCCCGGTCAGGCGAGGCTTGGCAGGTAGAGCACGATGGCCGGGAAGGCCACCAGCAGCGCGATGGTCACCGCATCGGCGAGGAAGAAGGGCGCGACGCCCTTGAACACGTCCTGCACCGAGAGGTCGGGACGCACCCCCGCCACCACGAAGCAGTTGAGGCCGATGGGCGGTGTGATCAGGCAGAACTCGGCCATCTTGACCACGAGGATGCCGAACCAGATGGCGCACATGGTGCCGCTCATGCCGAAGGTGCTCTCGGCGGCCGAGACGCCCTCGCCCCCGTTCAGCGCCATCACCGCCGGGTAGACCACCGGCAGGGTGAGCAGCAGCATCCCGATTGCGTCCATGAACATGCCGAGCACGGCATAGGCCAGCAGGATGCAGACCAGGATCAGCATGGGTGACATGTGCAGCGAGGTGATCCAGTCGGCGAAGGCGCCGGGCAGATCCGCGAAGCCGAGGAAGCGGACGTAGATCAGCACGCCCCAGATGATGGTGAAGATCATCACCGTGAGCTTGGCGGTCTCGATCAGCGCGTCCTTCAGTTCGGCCCAGCGCATGCCGCGGTAGAGCGCCATCAGGAAGACGATGAAGGCGCCCACCGCCCCGCCCTCGGTCGGGGTGCCCCAGGCCTCGCCGAAGGGGTTGTAGACGAAGAAGATGATGATCACGACCACCGCGACGATGGGCAGCGCCGGAGGCAGCGCGGCGAAGCGCTGGCGCCAGGTGAAGCCGGTGACCGGGGGGCCGACGTTCTTCCAGATCACCGCGATGCCGATGATCAGGCTGGCGTAGATCACCGCCGAGAAGGCACCGGGGATGAAGCCCGCCAGCAGCAGCTTGCCCACGTCCTGTTCGACGATGATGGCGTAGATCACAAGGATGGCGGAGGGCGGGATCAGCGAGGCGAGCGTGCCCCCTGCCGCCACCACCCCGGCGGCGAATTTCTTGTTGTAGCCGACCGCCTGCATCTCGGGGATGGCGATGCGGGCAAAGACCGCGGCGGTGGCGACCGAGGCCCCCGATACGGCAGCAAAGCCGGCCGTGGCGAAGACGGTCGAGACCGCGAGCCCGCCCGGCACCCAGGCGAACCAGCGCTTGGCCGCCTCGAAGAGCGCCTTGGTGAGGTTGGCGTAATAGGCGAGGTAGCCGATCAGGATGAAGGTCGGGATCAGGCTGAGCGACTGCGAGCTGACCTTGGAATGGGGCACCTGCCCCGCGATCTTCACGCTGATCGTAAGGGCTTTCCAGAACTGCTCGGGGTTGTAGCCGAAGCCGTTCCAGCGCAGCCAGACGAGGCCGACGAAGCCGGCCATGGCGGCAGCAAAGGCCACCCGCATGCCGATCACCACCATGACGAACATGGCGCCGGTGACCCAGAGGCCGATGGTGATGGGATCCATCAGTCGTGGCCCTCCAGATGAATGGCCTCGGCGCGCGCCTGCTCCTCGACGGAGAGGTTCAGCGGCACCGCGGCGGGACGGTCGAGGCCCAGCACCAGCGCCCGGCCGTAGCCGACGAGCTGGAGCAGGAGGCGCAGGCAGAGTACCGAGAAGGCGACCGGGACCACCAGCTTGGCGGGCCAGAGCGGCAGGCTGATGTCGATGGTGCTGTCACGGCTGCAGAGCGGGCGGGCGCAGTCGAAGGAGCGGTCGAAATGGTCCCAGGCGCCCCAGGTCAGGGCCAGCATGAGCAGCAGGATCAGCAGGATCGAGATGGTCTCGAAGAGCCAGAGCAGCCGCCCGTGCAGGTTGCCGACGAGGATGTCCATGCGGATGTGCCCCCCTTCGCGCTGGACGTAGGAGACGCCGAGGATGGCGATGAAGGGCATCGCCATCTCGATCAGGTCGACATAGCCCATCAGCGGGGCGCCGAAGAACTTGCGCCCGCCGACCGACCATGCGGCGAGGAACATCAGCGAGAAGACGAAGAGACCGCTGATCAGCGCCATCAGGCGCTCGAGCGGCAGCAATGCACGGTCTAGGCGGCTGAGAAGAGACGAATCTTCCAGGACCGCGGAGGCTCCGGCCATCGGACGACTCCCTTGTTGATCGAAGAGTGAGGTTGGGCGGCGGCGGGGGCCGCATCGGGCGGGGCAGTCGGCCTGCCCCGCCCGTGCTGCTTACATGCCTTTTGCCTTGGCGTCGGCCAGCGTGGTCTCGACCAGATCATAGAGCTCCTGACCCGGCAGGCCCTGCGCGTTCATGCTGTCGATCCATTCCCTGGAGATCGGCGCGGCGGCGAGTTCACGGAACTTGGCGAGCTCGTCTTCGCTGATCTCGACCTTCTGAACGTTCTTCTCGGCCAGCACCGCGTCCCATTTTTGCAGCAGCTTGCCGTAGTTCTCGAGGTAGAAGGCGATGGCCTCGGGCACCGAGCTGTCGAGGGCCTCGCGCTGTGCGTCAGTCAGCGCATCGTAGGCGTCGATGTTCACCACCACCGGGCAGTTCACGGTGCCGGGGTTGAGGTTGGCGGTCCACCAGTCGGCCTCGTTGATGGTGCCGAAGCTGAGGTGGGCGTGCTGGGCGAAGGCCACGGTGTCGACGACGCCCGATTCCATCGCCTGATAGGCCTCGGACGAGGTCACCGAGGTCGGCACCGCGCCGACCTTCTCGAAGGCCTCGCCGAGACCGCCGGTGGCGCGGACCCGCATTCCCGACATCTTGTCGAGAGTGTCGCGCGGCTCGCCGGTGCCGACGAGGTTGTACTGCGGCATGGGCGAGGTCATCAGCAGGCGGGCGTTCCACTGGGCCATCTCGTCGGCCACCGCCGGGTGGGCATAGACTGCATCGGAGACCGCGACTTCCTGCTTGAGGTCCTCGACCCCGAGGAAGGGCAGTTCGAGCACGGTGATCAGGCGGTTCTTGTCCGGGTGGTAGCCGGCGCAGAACTGGGCCATCTCGAAAGCGCCGATGGAGATGCCGTCGAGGTTGTCGGTGTTCTTGGACAGGCCGCCGTAGCTGACGTTCATGGTGAAGTCGCCGTTGGTCTTCTGGGCGACCAGTTCGGCCAGCTTCTCGATGTGCTCGGTGAAGGCGCGGCGCTTGCCCCAGACGGACACGTTCCATTCCAGCGCCATGCCCTCGGTCGCAATACCGATACCTGCGGCGGCCACTATGGCCCCGGTGATAAGCTTGTTCATTGATCTCTCTCCCTTGTGCGGCCGATTTCGTTGCTCATCCCCAGCCGCTTGCGGGAAAGGCTAACGTGACCATCCCGTGATGCCAACCCTTTATCCCGCCAATAAAATATGCCCGCGGCATGTAATGCGGCGCCTGCCGAAGGGCCGTTGCGACAGCCGAGCGCGCCCCGGCTGCCCCCGGTGAAGAGCAAGGCACCGTGAGCGCTATCGCTTCACAGTCAAGGCCATGATACGGAATGAAATTTATCGGGATTGCGTCAATTTGTTTACAAACCGACGCCCGTGCGATCAACAAGTTTACACGGAAATCGTTTCTTTCCCATGCCTTATTCCATTCTTTGCAGCGAGCGTTATGATCCCGCGTCGGGGAGAAGGTAACCGGTGCCGTTTGAATCCGGCGGGTTTCCGGTTATTTGAGATTCAGTCAGAGGGAGGAGCCTCGCATGAGCACTGCTGCGCATTCCGAAACCACCAGCCATCCAGCGACCTACGCGCCGTCCGCCGAGACCGTGGCGCGCGCCCATGTCGATGCGGCCAAGTACGACCAGATGTATGCGGCCTCGATCGCCGACCCCGAGGGGTTCTGGAGCGAACAGGCCCGCCGGGTCGACTGGATCAAGCCCTTCTCGCAGGTGAAGGACGTGGATTTCACGCTGGGCAACGTCCACATCAACTGGTTCGCCGACGGCAGCCTGAACGTGGCCGCCAACTGCATCGACCGCCACCTTGCCACGCGCGGCGAGCAGACCGCGATCCTGTGGGAGCCGGACGATCCGAACGACGCGGCGCAGCACATCACCTACGCCGAATTGCACCGCAACGTCTCGAAGATGGCAAACGTGCTGAAGGCGCTCGGCATCGGCAAGGGCGACCGTGTGGTGATCTACCTCCCGATGATCCCCGAGGCCGCCTACGCCATGCTGGCCTGCGCCCGGATCGGCGCGATCCACTCGGTTGTCTTTGCCGGCTTCTCGCCCGACGCGCTTGGTGCGCGGGTCAACGGCTGTGACGCCAAGCTGGTAATCACCGCCGACGGCGCCCCGCGCGGCGGCAAGGTGACCAGGCTTAAGGACAACGTGAACCAGGCGCTGATGCACGACCTTGACGAGGTGAAGTGCCTGATCGTGCGGCGCACCGGCCAGCAGATCGCCTTCCGCCCCGAGAACGACTACTGGCTGCACGAGGAAATGGAGAAGGTGGGCGACGATTGTCCGCCCGAGGAGATGAACGCCGAGGATCCGCTGTTCATCCTCTATACCTCCGGCTCCACCGGCCAGCCCAAGGGCGTGGTGCACACCACCGGCGGCTACCTCGTCTACGCGGCGATGACCCACGAGATCACCTTCGACTACCACGATGGCGACATCTACTGGTGCTCGGCGGACGTGGGCTGGGTCACCGGGCACAGCTACATCGTCTACGGCCCGCTCGCCAATGGCGCGACCACGCTGATGTTCGAGGGCGTGCCGACCTACCCCGACGCCTCGCGCTTCTGGCAGGTCTGCGAGAAGCACAAGGTGAACCAGTTCTACACCGCTCCGACCGCGATCCGCGCGCTGATGGGCCAGGGCCCGCAGTATGTCGAGAAATGCGACCTCTCCTCGCTGCGGCTGCTGGGCACGGTGGGCGAGCCGATCAACCCCGAGGCCTGGACCTGGTACAACAACGTCGTGGGCAAGGGAAAATGCCCCATCGTCGACACCTGGTGGCAGACCGAGACCGGCGGCCACATGATGACCCCCCTGCCCGGCGCCCATGCCACCAAGCCCGGCGCGGCGCAGCGGCCCTTCTTCGGGGTCAAGCCCGTGGTGCTGGACCCGACCTCGGGCGCCGAGGTCGAGGGCAATGGCGTCGAGGGTGTGCTGGCCATCGCTGACAGCTGGCCCGGCCAGATGCGCACGGTCTGGGGTGACCACGCCCGGTTCGAGAAGACCTATTTCGCGGACTACAAGGGCTACTACTTCTCGGGCGACGGCTGCCGCCGCGACGCCGATGGCGACTACTGGATCACCGGCCGCGTCGATGACGTGATCAACGTCTCGGGCCACCGGATGGGCACGGCCGAGGTGGAAAGCGCGCTGGTCGCCCATGCCAAGGTCGCCGAGGCGGCCGTGGTGGGCTATCCGCACGAGATCAAGGGCCAGGGCATCTATTGCTACGTCACCCTGATGACCGGCGAGGAGCCCACGGAAGAGCTGCGCACCGAGCTGCGCAACTGGGTCCGCAACGAGATCGGGCCGATTGCCAGCCCCGACGTGATCCAGTGGGCCCCGGGCCTGCCCAAGACCCGTTCGGGCAAGATCATGCGCCGCATCCTGCGCAAGATCGCCGAGAACGACTTTGGCGCGCTGGGGGACACCTCGACGCTGGCCGACCCCTCGGTGGTCGACGACCTGATCGCCAACCGCAAGGCCTGAGGACGGGGGCCACCCCGTCCCTCAACCTCAGCCGCAAGACCCGGGATGGGACAGCCCCATCCCGGTGCACCCCCCGGGACATCCTGCCGCTTTCCCCCCTCCCTGCGATCAGGTAACATGATCGTGACAGGAGGGCCCGGCACTCGGACGGGCCCATTCTTTTGTGTTTTTGAGGAGAAACACCCCATGGACGCTGCCACGCTGACCAAACCCGCCGTTCTAATCCTGCTCGGCCCTCCGGGTGCCGGAAAGGGCACCCAGGCCCGCCTGCTGGAACAGAAATTCGGCCTCGTGCAACTCTCCACCGGCGACCTGCTGCGCGCTGCCGTCAAGGCCGGTACCGAGGCCGGTCTGCAGGCCAAGGCGGTGATGGAAGCGGGCGACCTTGTGTCCGACGAGATCGTCATCGCGATCCTGCGCGACCGGCTGGGCGAGCCCGACGTCGCCAGGGGCGTCATCCTCGATGGGTTTCCCCGCACCACGGTGCAGGCGGAGGCGCTCGATGCCCTGCTGGCCTCGACCGGGCAGAAGATCAACGCCGCAATCAGCCTCGAGGTGGACGACGCCGCCATGGTCTCGCGCATCTCGGGCCGCTACACCTGCGGCGACTGCGGCGAGGGCTACCACGACACCTTCAAGTCGCCCGACGTCTACGGCATCTGCGACAAGTGCGGCTCGGGCAACATGGTGCGGCGCGCCGATGACAAGGCCGAGACGGTGGCGAGCCGGCTGGAGGCCTATCACGCCCAGACCGCGCCGCTGATCGCCTATTACGGCGAGCGCGGCGTGCTGAAGACGGTGGACGCGATGCTGGCGATCGACGACGTGGCCAGCGCCATCCAGCAAACCACGGCCGAGGCCATCGCCTGAGCGACACGGCTCCACGGAATGCAAAAAGGGGCGCCCGGTGGCGCCCCTTTTCGTTTGGCTGCGGGTCGGATTACCCGGCGGTCTTGTGCAGTTCCAGCTCGGCGATGCCGACGGCCAGGTTCACACCCTTCTGGGCCTGAACGCTCACCGGCTGCAGGGCAAAGGTGCTGTCCGAGCCACCGGTCATGATGTTGGCGCCCACGCCCACACCGGCCGTCGCTTCGGCGCCCACGCCGCCATAGGTGCCGTCAAGGGCGCCCGAGGCATAGTCGTCGGCGGTCGGGGCCAGCACCAGCCAGCTCATCTTGCCGTCGGTGGTCTTGCCGATGTCGACCCCGTAGCGGTTGATGGTGCCGGTGTAGATCTCGTCCGGCAGACCTTCCTGCGCCGGGTTGAACTTGCAGGTGACTTCCTTGGTCGAGCCGAACACGTAGCCGGTACCTGCGCTCACGTCGCAGCTCAGGTTGCCGACCTCGACACGCTTGTCGGTATCGGCGGTCGCCATGGTGGCACCCGCGAGGGCGGTGGTCAGAGCGAGAACGGGTACAATCGTCTTCTTGAACATCGTCTTTCCTTTCCGTTGCCAGGGGCCGCGGTGCCGCATCGTGCGGGCTCTGCCGCTGCCCTGTTCCGTGGATGGACAACGTGGGGACCGACGCCGCGGTTCCATTGAATTTCTGCAATCTTTCCCGCGCTCAGGCGACGCCGATGGTGATCAGCCCCTGCGCCACGGTCCGGAAGGCCGCCGCCTGCGGGCTGTCCGGCTTCTGGGCGGTGATCGGGGTGCCCCCGTCGGCGGCGACGCGGATGTCGAGGTGCAGCGGGATTTCGGCCATCAGCGGCACGCCCAGCTTGGCCGCCTCCGCCGCCACCCCACCGTGGCCGAAGACATGCTCCTCGTGCCCGCAGTTCGAACAGATGTGGGTCGACATGTTCTCGATCATCCCGAGGATCGGCGTGTTCATCTGGCGGAACATGTCGATCCCCTTGCGCGCGTCCAGCAGCGCCACGTCCTGCGGGGTCGAGACGATGATGGCCCCGTCGATGGCAAACTTCTGGCCCAGCGTCAGCTGCACGTCGCCGGTGCCCGGCGGCAGGTCGACGATCAGCACGTCGAGCTCTCCCCATTGCACCTGGTTCATCATCTGCTGCAGCGCGCCCATCAGCATCGGCCCGCGCCAGACCACGGCCTGCCCTTCCTCGACCATCAGGCCCATCGACATCATGGTCACGCCATGCGCCCTGAGCGGCAGGATGGTCTTGCCGTCCGGACTCGCCGGGCGCCCGGAGACCCCCAGCATCCGCGGCTGGCTCGGCCCGTAGACATCGGCATCCAGCAGCCCCACGCGGCGCCCCTCGGCGGCCAGCGCCACGGCGAGGTTGGCGGCCACGGTGGACTTACCCACGCCGCCCTTGCCCGAGGCCACGGCGATGATGTGATGCACGCCCGGCACCCGCTGCGGCCCGGTCTGCGAGGGCTTTGGCTTGGGCTTGAGTTCCGGCGGCGCCTTCTCGCTGTGGGCCGTCATCATGGCCGAGACCTTGGTGACCCCCGGCAGCGCCCGCACCGCGGCCTCGGCGGCGTCGCGCACCGGCTTCATCGCCTCGGCCTGCTTGGGGTCGATCTCGAGGACAAAGCGCACCTCGCCGCCCTCGACGGTCAGCGCCTTGACGACCCCGGCCGAGACGATATCGCCCCCGCCCCCCGGCATCCCGATGCCCGACAATGCCGCAACAACTGCATCCCGATCCGCCATGATCCTGCTCCTTCTGCAAAAGGCACATCCCCGACGCACCTTCATCCGTTGCGCCCGTTCTGCCCGAGCGCGCCGCCAAGTGCCAGCCCCAGCCCTTCTTTGGGTCCCAAATATCCCCGCCGGAGGCTTGCCCGGCACGGGCAAACCCCCAACGAAAAGCGCGGCCCCCCTGCGGAGGCCGCGCCCAGGTCCGTTCGCTGGCGCTTACTTCAGCGCGGCGTCGGTGATCTCGTGGGTCCAGGCGCCTTCCGGGGCCTTGGTGATCACCGGGTCCGAGCCGCCGGCCAGCAGCGTGTCGACGGTGCGCTGGTAGTCGGCCTCGTCGAGCGAGCCGTCAGAGCCTGCGGTCAGCTTGGCCACTTCGCCCATCATGCGCTTCTGGTGGGTCTCGGTCTGGGCGCCGGTCTCGTCGTATTCCAGCACGATCTCGGCGGCCTCGTCCGGGTTCTCCTCGGCGTATTTCCAGCCCTTCATCGAGGCTTTCACGAAGCGGACCATCTTGTCCTTGAAGGCCTCGTCCGCGAGGTTCGCCTCCATCACGTAGAGGCCGTCCTCGAGGGTCGCGACGCCCTGGTCCTCGTACTTGAAGGTGATCAGGTCATCCGGGCTGATGCCGGCATCGATCACCTGCCAGTACTCGTTATAGGTCATGGTCGAGATGCAGGCCGCCTGCTTCTGCAGCAGCGGGTCGACGTTGAAGCCCTGCTTGAGCACCTCGACGCCGTCGGTGCCGCCCTCGGTCGGGATGCCGAGATGGGCCATCCAGCTCAGGAACGGGTATTCGTTGCCGTAGAACCAGACGCCGAGCGTGTGGCCCGGGAAGTCTTCGGGCGTGGCGACGCCGGATTCCTTGAGGCAGGTCAGCATCATGCCCGAGGACTTGAACGGCTGGGCGATGTTGACCAACGGCAGGCCCTTTTCACGGGCGGCGAGCGCGGAGGGCATCCAGTCGATCACCACGTCGGCGCCGCCCCCGGCGATCACCTGGGTCGGCGCGATGTCGGGGCCGCCCGGCTTGATGGTGACGTCGAGGTCTTCCTCAGTATAGAAGCCCTTTTCCAGCGCCACGTAGTAGCCCGCGAACTGGGCCTGGGTCACCCACTTGAGCTGCAGCGTGACCTCGTCGGCGGCCAGCGCGCCACCGGCGAGCAGGGTCGATGCGAGCGTCGCGCCCATGATAGTCTTGAAGTTGAACATAGAGACCTCCTTGTTGTCGTCTTGGCTGTTCGTTGTTGTTGTCGTTGTCGTCGTCACCCGCGGCGCTGCGAGGGGTGCCAGAAGGTCACCGCCCGTTCCACCAGCGCCACGAGGCCGTAGAGGACCGTGCCCGTGAGGGCGGACACGGCGATCTCGGCCCAGACCATGTCGATGCCGAGCCGCCCCACCTCTGTCGAGATGCGGAAGCCCATGCCACGGGTGGGTGAGCCGAAGTACTCCGCCACGATGGCACCGATCAGGGCCAGTGTCGCGGAGATTTTCAAGCCGTTGAAAATGAACGGCATCGCGGCGGGGAGCCGCAGTTTGAGCAGGGTCTGGAGATAGCTCGCCGAGTAGGTCCGCATCAGGTCCTGCTGCATTCTGTCGGTGTCCTGCAGACCGGCCAGCGTGTTGACCAGGATCGGGAAGAACACCATCACCACGACCACCGCCGCCTTGGACTGCCAGTCGAAACCGAACCACATGACCATGATCGGCGCGATGCCGACGATGGGCAGCGCGGCGACGAAGTTGGCCACCGGCAGCAGCCCCGCCTTGAGGAACGGGCTGCGGTCGATCAGGATGGCGACGAGCAGCCCGGCGATGGCGCCGAGGATCAGCCCGGTGACCGCGCCCTTGAGCACGGTCTGAACGAAGTCGATCCAGAGGATGTCGGTCGAGGCCGCAAAGCGCGTGGCGATGGCCGAGGGCGCCGGCAGGATCGCGGGCGGGATGGCGAAGGTCTTCACCATCATTTCCCACAGCAGGATCACGAGGAGGCCGAAGCCCACCGGCAGGGCGATCTTCATCGCGGTCGAGGGGGACTGTCTCATGCCGGGCGCACTCCCATCAGGCGGGCGGCGACCTTCTCGACCCCGCCCACGACCCAGATCAGCAGCGCCGCGAGGATGGCGGCGGCGAAGAGCGAGGCCCACATGATCATCGGCTCGCCGAACTGCGACCCGATCAGCATCCGCGCGCCGAGGCCCGCGATGGCGCCGGTCGGCAGTTCGCCCACGATGGCGCCGACGAGGCTGGCGGCCACCGCGATCTTGAGCGAGGCGAAGAAGTAGGGCAGCGAGGCCGGCAGGCGCAGTTTCCAGAAGGTCTGCGACTGGCTGGCGCCGTAGGTTCTGAGCAGGTCGAGCTGCATCTGGTCGGGGCTGCGCAGACCCTTCACCATGCTGACGAGCACGGGGAAGAAGCTGAGATAACCCGCGATGATCGCCTTGGGCACCATCAGGCTCCCTGCCCCCATGGCGTTGGTCAGCACCACGATCATCGGCGCCAGCGCCACCACCGGGATGGTCTGCGAGATGATGGCCCAGGGCATGAGCGTCAGGTCGGCCGCGCGGCTCAGCACGATCAGCACGGCAAGCGCCACGCCCACGACGATGCCGAGGACGAAGCCGTAGAAGGTGGCCTCGAGCGTGATGAAGCCGTGGTAGACGAGGCTGCGCTTGGAGGTGATCTTCTTGTCGAAGATGCCGTCGTAGAGCTCGGCCGCCACCTGGTGCGGCGCGGGGAGCTTGGCCCGGGGCTGGTTCATGGTGTCGCGGAACACCTCCGAGACGGACGGCTCGGTGCCCGCCCGCGCCGCCTGGTCCATGACCCAGGCGCGGTTCATCAGGAACGACCCGGCATACCAGATCGCGAGGATGGCGAAAACGACGGTGAGGATGGGGAAGATACGGTTCATCGGCGCCACTCCCCCGTCCCGGGCTTGCCCCGGGACCTCGTTAGGGTGGCGCGGGTCCCCGGCTCGGGGGCCGGGGCGTGCTCGGGGGCCGGGGCGGTGTTGGTCGGGGTATGTGCGGCGGCCGGGGTGAAGTGAACCGCTTCCCGGGCTTGCCCCGGGACCTCGCGCCGTGGGCGCACACGTCGGGGCCCCGGCGCGGGGGCCGGGGCGGTGTTGGCCGGGGTTTGCGCGGAGACCGGGGTGAAGTGAACCGCTTCCCGGGCTTGACCCGGGACCTCGCGCCGTGGGCGCGTGCGGCGGGGCCCCGGCGCGGAGGCCGGGGCGTGCTCGGGGGCCGGGGCGGTGTTGGCCGGGGCGTGCGCGCCCACGGCGACGCCGGAAAACCTACTCATCGCCATGCCCCGCCCGCAGGCCCTCGCGCACGCGGTGGGCGATTTCGATGAACTCCGGCGTGTCGCGGATTTCCAGCGGGCGCTCCTTGGGGAGCGGGCTTTCAATCACGTCGGTGATGCGGCCCGGACGGGGCGACATGACCACGATCTTGGTCGAGAGGTACACCGCCTCGGGGATCGAGTGGGTGACGAAGCCGATGGTCTTGTCGGTCCTCGCCCAGAGCTTGAGCAGCTGTTCGTTCAGGTGGTCGCGCACGATCTCGTCCAGCGCGCCGAAGGGTTCGTCCATCAGGAGGATGTCGGCGTCGAAGCTTAGCGCGCGGGCGATGGAGGCCCGCTGCTGCATGCCGCCCGACAGCTGCCACGGGTACTTGCCGCCGAAACCTTCGAGGTCGACCAACTTCAGCACCTCCTCGGCGCGGCGGGTCTGCTCCTCCTTGGAGTAGCCCATGATCTCGAGCGGGAGTTTGATGCTCTTGGCGATCGTCCGCCACGGGTAGAGCCCCGCGGCCTGGAACACGTAGCCATAGGCGCGGGCGCGCCGTGCCTCCTCGGGGCTGACGCCGTTCACGGTGAGCGTGCCGCCGGTCGGCTGCTCAAGCGCCGCGATGCAGCGCAGGAAGGTGGTCTTGCCACAGCCCGAGGGGCCGATGAAGCTGACGAAATCGCCCTTGTCGATGGTCAGGCTCACGTCTCGCAGAGCGTGGACCGGGCCGTCGTTGGTCTGGAAGGTGAGATCCAGATTGCTTGCCTGGATCACCGTCATTTCGCGGTATTCTCTTGGTTTTTCATTTTGTTATTACGCGAAAGCAAAGTGGCGAATGAACCGACTTGCTCCCGTCCCCTTGTTATCCCTGTACGGCCTGTTGCGGCCGCGTGGCGCCCCGGTTGGCCCGGAGCGCCGGTTGGTATCACACGCCCGTCGCCGGGATGCCGGTCCGCTCCACGGGGCGCGGCGAGGTGAGTTCCTTCCAGTTGCTGAGCGCCTTGTTCACCGCGGTGTTGGGCGAGCGCTTGACGAACTTGCCGTGGCCCTCCTGGCTGCGCATCTCGCCGTCGAAGACCGCGACATGGCCGCGGCTGAGGACGAAGCGCGGCAGGCCCTTGACCTTCTTGCCCTCGAAGACGTTGTAGTCGATGGACGAGACCTGCGTGGCGGCCGCGATGGTCTTTTCCTTCTCCGGATCGAGCACGACGATATCGGCATCCGCCCCCACGAGGATGGCGCCCTTCCTGGGGTAGCAGTTCAGGATTTTCGCGATATTCGTGGAGGTTACAGCCACGAATTCATTCGGCGTGAGACGCCCGGTGCCAACGCCGTAGGTCCAGAGCATCGGCAGGCGATCTTCCAGACCGCCGGTGCCGTTCGGGATCTTGGTGAAGTCGCCGACGCCGTAGCGCTTCTGCTCGGTGGTGAAGGCGCAGTGGTCGGTCGCGACGCAGGAGAGCGAGCCGGACATCAGCCCGTTCCAGAGCGAATCCTGGTGCTGCTTGTTACGGAACGGCGGGCTCATGACGCGGCGGGCGGCGTGATCCCAGTCCTTGTCGAAGTATTCGCTCTCGTCCAGCGTCAGGTGCTGGATCAGCGGCTCGCCCCAGACCCGTTTGCCCAGCTGGCGCGCACGGCGGATGGCCTCGTGGCTGTCCTCACAGGAGACGTGGACGACGTAGAGCGGCACGCCGGCCATGTCGGCGATCATGATGGCACGGTTGGTGGCCTCGCCCTCGACCTGCGGCGGACGGGAATAGGCGTGCGCCTCGGGGCCGGTGTTGCCCTGCGCAAGCAGCTTGGCCGAGAGTTCGGCCACCACGTCGCCGTTCTCGGCGTGGACCATGGCGATACCGCCCAGTTCGGCGAGGCGCTGGAACGAGGCATACATCTCGTCATCGTTCACCATCAGCGCGCCCTTGTAGGCCATGAAGTGCTTGAAGGTGTTGATGCCGCGCTCGCGCACCACGGTTTCCATCTCGTTGAAGACCTGCTCGCCCCACCATGTCACCGCCATGTGGAAGGAGTAGTCGCAATGCGCGCGGGTCGACTTGTTGTCCCAGGTCTTGAGCGCGTCGAGCAGGCCCTGGTCGGGGTTCGGCAGGGCGAAGTCGACGACCATGGTGGTGCCGCCCGCCAGCGCCGCGCGGGTGCCGCTGTCGAAATCGTCGGAGGAATAGGTGCCCATGAAGGGCATCTCGAGGTGGGTGTGCGGGTCGATCCCGCCCGGCATCACGTAGCAGCCGGTCGCGTCCAGTTCCTCGTCGCCCTTCAGGCCCTTGCCGATCTCGATGATGACCCCGTTCTCGATCAGCACGTCGGCCTCGTAGCTGAGGTCGGCGGTGACGACGGTTCCGTTCTTGATGACTGTGCTCATCTTGGCACCTCCTTGTAGAATTTCTGTTCTCTGGCAGAGCTTTGCGCCCTGCTCTTGTTCGTTTGCGCGCTCATGCCGTCGCCACCTGTGTCAGGGGCCGCAGGGCGCGGTTGAGGGGTTTCTCGACGTAGACATGCACGAGGCAGCCCACCGCGATGGCGAGGCCGCAGACCAGCACCAGCACCGCCAGAGGCGGCAGCAGCGCGGGCAGGCCCAGTTTGGCGAGGATCACCGCGAGAAAGGACATTGCCGGCAGGTGGGTCAGGTAGATGGCGAAGGAGGCGTCGCCGAGGAAGACGCCTGCGCGGAGGGGGGAGAAGCGCCGGAGGCCTGCCCCACGCCCCGGGCCTGCCATACGCCCCGGGCTTGCCCCGGGGCCTCCGGGGGGTGTGAGGGTTCGGCGGGGCCCCGGCGCGGAGGCCGGGGCGTGCTCGGAGACACGGGCGCGCCCGGTGGCCGGGATCAGGGCGCCTGCGGCGAGGGCGGTGACGGCGAGGGCGGCGCCGAGGCCGAAGAGGATGGTGCGCAGGTCCTCGTTCCAGCTCACGTGCCAGACGGCTTCGGACAGGCCGACGGCGAAGAACAGGGCGAGGCCCGCCAGCAGCACCGGCAGCGCGGCGCGGCCCTCGATGCGGCGGAACACCAGCGCGGCGGCCATGCCGAAGAGGAAGAGGATGTTGTAGGCCGAGAAGATGAAGGCCCGGACATAGCCCTGCGGCTCGGCCCCGAGATTGGCGACGCAGCCCGCCATCCAGATCACGAAGGCCAGCATCCCGAGGCGAAGGTTCATCACCACGAGGGCGAAGATCACGTAGAACAGCATCTCGTGCTGGAGCGTCCAGGCGACGTTGAGGATCGGTTCGTGGGGCATCGGCAACAGCAGGTAGGAGCCGATGATCGCCTGCGGATCGCGCGCCATCTCGGGGCCGCGCCCGGGCATCGCGAAGTAGAGCGCCAGCAGACCCGAAAGCACCACCCAGTAGATCGGGTAGATGCGGAACAGCCGCTTGCGCATGAACCGCGCCGCCCTGCCCTCGACCCCGAAATCCTTGCGATGGACGTAGAACATGATGAAGCCCGAGAGGACGAAGAAGAACTCGACCCCGGCATACCCCATGTTGAAGACGTTGCCCGCACGGGTGCCGTCCAGCAGCTTGTCGGGCAGGATGAAGACATTGGCGTGAAACAGCACGACCATGATGGCCGCCGCCGCGCGTCCGACCTGGAGACCGTCAAGCATATTGCGTTCCCTTCCGTGGTTCAGACCGAAGCATAGCAGCCCGCAGGTTGGTATCTGGTGCACCGCGTCGCTGCTGACCGAACGGACTGGGCCACAATAGCACCGAAAGACGCCGCGTGGCTTCATCGACACGTGCGACAAAACCAGGCGGGGTCCCTCGCACTGGCCTTTGCAGTGTCTCAGTCAGACACCGCCCGTTGCGCAGCAGATCCTGCCAAACGCGTGCCATCTACCTCAGCTCCAGCCAGGAAAAGGTCTTGCCACCCCGGAAGCGCACGCTGTCCATCACTACCCCGTCGGTTCCAAAGGAAATTTCGCCGGTCTCAAGGAGGTTGTCACTGTGGCTGGGGTCACGCGTGGGATCGACGTTGACCTGAAAGTACCAGACCCCATCACGGTAGGTGGATCGCCGCACGAGGTAGATCGTGTCGCCGATCTCGGAGTCGGTCAGCGAGTACCTGCAGGTCCCTTCGACAGTCTGGCAATCATGAGGCTTGAAGGTCTCGTTGCCACTGATGTGCTGTCTCTCGACAAGTCTCCCCTTGGCATCGAACACCAGCCTCAGACCAAGTTGATAGGTTCGACCCTTTTTCGAGATGATTTGCACCCGGCCTGCTTCCGCGGCGGCGTCGACGCGCCGGGCGCGCGCCGCGTCCAGGCGATGGGTGCCGATAGAGTAAAAGACCGCGCGACCATTGGACCACCCCTGAAAGACCGACTTGAAACTTGAAGAGATTCCGGGGGATTTCTGTTGAAACTTGTAGCTCCAAGTCTGGCCTGGCTCCAATTTTCTGAACCCTTGCTGGGCGATCTCAGGAGAAGCGCCAGACCGTGCATGATCACGCGCCTGCACGTCGAGCGGCAAGAGAGACAAAACCGCGCTCAGGGATATGATCAGCAGGCGCCAGCCCAAGTTATGTTTCTCCTCAGACCGAAGCATAGCAGCCGATCGCCTTGCCGTGGACGCCGATGTCGAGCGGGCCGAAATCGCTCTCGACGCAGAGCGAGAAATAGCCGGCCGTCGGCAGGTAGATGACCCTGTAGGGGCCGTTCGGGCGGGTCACGGACCAGCATTTCTGGGTGATCCCGCCCGAGAAGTTCACGGTGACCTCGCGGGGTTCGCGCAGGGCGGCACGGAAGGCGTCGAGGGTCATCCGCCCCGCGCGCCCCTCGGTCGGGTACTCGGCGATCTCGGAGGCGATGAGCGCCTTGATCTGGTGCGGGATATCCGGGGTCATTGGTGACCGCCCTTGCTTGGGATTGCCACGGCCCGGGACTGCCCCGGGGCCTTGCCGACGGGCGGTAGTGCGGTGAGGCCCCGGCGCAGGGGCCGGGGCGTGCACGGGGGCCGGGGCGTGTGCGGGGGCCGGGGCGTGCACGTAGGCCGGGGCGTGCGCGGGGGTCGGGGCGTGTTCAGTCCGGAATGAGGTGCGTGATATCCTGCCATTGCGGATTGCACTGCAGGATGAGGTCGTCCTTCCAGGCGCGGCGCCAGCGCTTGAGCCGTCGTTCGCGCAGCAGGCTCGGTTCGAACTCCGCATGTATCTCGAACCAGACGAGGGTCCTGATGCCGTAGAGGCTCGTATGCCCCGGAACCGCGCCGCTGCGATGCTGCTCGAACCGCCGCCGCAGATTGGAGGTGCGACCGATATAGATCGCGCCGCCGGGACGCGAGGCGAGGATGTAGACGAAGTGCGGCATCTGCGGAGCATGGCGCCACAGGGTTAACGTCTGGTTGAGATGGTTGGGGGTCTGGGTGAGATTTGGCGAGGCCCCGGGGCAGGCCCGGGGCGTGGGGGGTGGCGTTCGGCTCTCTCGGAACACGCCCCGGCCGCAACGCCGGGGCCTCGGTGGTGGGGATGTGGTCGGCGAGGCCCCGGGTCAAGCCCGGGGCGTGGGTCAGGCCTGGGGCGTGGGGCGAGCCCGGGGCGTGGGTCAGGCCCGGGGCGTGGGGCACGCGGGGGGCGTGGGGCACGCCGAGAGCGCGCGCGGCGATGCGGGGATCGCTCGGGCGTGGCGCCGGATATGCCCCGGGTGAGGTCACCCCACGATCTCCGCCGTTTCGAGCACCGCGTGGAACAGCACTTCGGTGCCGGCGCGGGCCCAGTCGGGGGTGATTTCCTCGGCCTCGTTGTGGCTGAGGCCGCCGACGCAGGGGCACATGACCATGGTCGCGGGCGCCACCTTGGCGGCCCAGCAGGCGTCGTGACCGGCGCCGGAGATCAGGTTCATGTGCGAGTAGCCCAGCCGCTCGGCGGCGGCGCGGACGTTGCTCACAAGGTCGGGGGCAAAGGTGACGGGGTCGAAGTGGCCGACGGCTTCAACGGAGCAGCCGACGCCGATCTCGGCGCAGATTTCGGCGGCGCGTTTCTCGATCTGGGCGCGCATGCCGTCGAGCTTGGCCTGGTCGGGCGAGCGGATGTCGACGGTGAAGACCACCTTGCCCGGCAGCACGTTGCGCGAGTTGGGCGAGAACTGCATCTGGCCGACGCCGCCCACGGCACCGGGCTGGGCCGCCATCGCGACCTCCTGCACCATTTCGAGGATGCGGGACATGGCGAGACCGGCGTTCACCCGCATCAGCATCGGGGTCGAGCCGGTGTGCGCCTCCTTCCCGGTCAGGGTAAATTCCAGCCACCAGAGGCCCTGGCAGTGGGTCACCACGCCGATGTCCTTGCCCTCGGCCTCGAGGATGGGGCCCTGTTCGATGTGGAGTTCGTAGTAGGCGTGCATCTTGCGGGCGCCGACCTCTTCGTCGCCCTTCCAGCCGATGCGCTCAAGCTCCTCGCCGTAGGTCTTGCCCTCCAGATCGGTGCGGGCATAGGCGTGGTCCTGGCTGATCACCCCGGCAAAGACGCCCGAGGCCAGCATGGCGGGGGCAAAGCGCGCGCCCTCTTCGTTGGCCCAGTTGGTCACCACGATGGGGTGCCTGGTCTTGATGCCGAGGTCGTTCATCGAGCGCACCGCTTCCAGCGCGCCGAGCACGCCGAGGACACCGTCGTACTTGCCGCCCGTGGGCTGGGTGTCGAGGTGGGAGCCCACGTAGACCGGCAGCGCGTCCGGGTCCTCGCCCGGGCGGGTGGCGAACATCGTGCCCATGGTGTCGACGCCCATGGTCATGCCTGCGTCTTCACACCACTTCTGGAACAGCGCGCGGCCCTCGGCGTCTTCGTCGGTCAGCGTCTGGCGGTTGTTGCCGCCGGCGATGCCCGGTCCGATCTTGGCCATCTCCATCAGGCTGTCCCACAGCCGTTCGCCATTGATCTTGAGATTTTCACCCGGTGCGGACATGCGCTGCTCCTGTCATTTCCAGTCTTTTCCGCCGAGCGGCGCAGGGGCTGCGCATGCGGCGGTGTTGGTGTCGTCCCCTCCTGCCCCGGCGCGAACCGGCGTCCCTGCCCGCCCCGCGCCGCCGGACGACATGGCAAGGCCGCGCCCCGCGACATGCTGGGCGCCCGGACCACGGGTCCGGGGAGCATGGTAGCGGCTCAGGTGCGGATTTGCTTCAATTATCATCTCGGTGACGGTGGCTGCCGGACGGGTTGGGCTCTCGGAAGAGATCTGATTTGACCAGTTGGTCAAAGCGACGCTATCACGGCGGGGTGGTCAGTCAAGGTGATCGCACGCCGGACGCCTTCGCCACCGGAGACTAACGACGCAAAAATAAGCACTCGCAGGACCGCTTGATGAATGACGCCCGCCCGGTGACCCGGATCCAGCAGAAGAACCGTACTGCCATTCTCGAGGCCGCCCTCGACGTCTTCTCGCTGAACGGCTTTGGCGGCGCCACGGTGGACCAGATCGCGGGGGCCGCGGGGCTGAGCAAACCGAACCTGCTGTATTATTTCGCGTCCAAGGAGGCGATCTACTCGGCGCTGCTGAGCGGGCTGCTGGACACCTGGCTCGACCCGCTGCGCGAGGTCGATCCCGAGGGCGAGCCGCTGGAGGAACTGCTGGCCTATGTCCGGCGCAAGCTGGAGATGAGCCGCGACCTGCCGCGCGAGAGCAAGTTGTTCGCCATCGAGATCATCCAGGGTGCGCCGCGCATCGGCGACGAGCTGAGCGGCAGCCTGCGGGCGCTGGTCGACGAAAAGGCGGCGGTGATCGAAAGCTGGATCGCGGCGGGCCGGCTGGCGCCGGTGAACCCGCATCACCTGATCTTTTCGATCTGGTCTATGACCCAGCATTACGCCGACTTCGACGTGCAGGTCCGTGCCGTTCTTGGCGCGCGCGAACCCGACCCCTTTCCGGGGGCGGAACGCTACCTGGAACAGGTCTTTACCAAGATGCTCACCCCCTCGGCCTGAGCGCCGGGGATCAGGCGGCCTCGGACCGCGCGGCGCCTTCGCCCTCGACCGCCCCGGCGGCCAGCGCGACGGTTTCCGGCGTCTGGGCCCGTGCCGCCGGGCTGGCGACGAAGCTGCCCTTGTCGGCGTCGGGGACGGCCTTGCGCGACCGGATGCGCACCAGCGTGAACAGGATGGTCACGACGTGGGCGCCCGCGGAGGTGAAGAACAGCCCCGCCGGGCCGAAGACGCCCATTGCGACACCCGCGATGGTCGGGCCGGCGATGGCGCCGAGGCCGTAGATCATCAGCAGGCCACCACTGACGAGGATGTAGGTGCCCGGATCGGCGTGGTCGTTGGCGTGGGCGACGATGACCGGGTAGATCGCGTAGATCATCGCGCCGAAGCAGGCGGCCATCACGAGGTTGGTCATCAGCCCGTCGGGCTGGACCGTGATGAAAGCGATGTCGACCACAAGGGCGCCGAGCGCCACGCCGATCAGCACGAAGCGCCGGTCGGTGCGGTCCGAGGCCATGCCGATGGGGATCTGCGAGATTGCCCCGGCGAGGACCGGGAGGCTGGCGAAGAGCGCAATGGAGCCGAGTTCGAGCCCTGCCCGGCCCGCGTAGACGGCGGACAGGGTGCCGAAGGCGCCGTTGGAGACGCCGACGCAGAACACAGCGACCACGGCCACCGGGGAATTGCGCCAGAGCGCGCGCAGGTCGAGCTTGACCCGGACCAGCGGCTTGGGCGTGGCGGTGGAGGAGATGGCGAGGGGCACGAGGGCGAGGCAGTAGAAGATCGCCGCGAGGACGAACCAGGTGATCTCGTGGGTGTCGCCGATGGCGAGCGACATCTGCCCGGCGGTGGAGGCGAAGAGGTTCACCATCGTGTAGATGCCGAAGATCTTGCCGCGCGAGGCCGGATCCGCGCGTTCATTGAGCCAGCTCTCGACGATCATGGCGGCCCCGGCAAAGCAGAAGCCGGACACGCCGCGCACCGGCACCCAAACCCAGGGAGTCATGAACAGGAGCTGGATCAGCACGGCGATGGCGGCGAAGGCGGCCATCACCGCGAAGGCGCGGATATGGCCCACCTTGGCCACGAGCCGCGCCATGAACACGCAGCCGAGCACGTAGCCGATGGCCCAGCCGGTGCCGAGGAAGCCGAGAGAGGCGGCGTCGAACCCCTCGATCGTGCCGCGGATCGGCAGGATCAGGGCGTTGATCCCGCCCGCGAAGAGCAGGATGGCCGAGCCGAGTAGCAGCGCGCTGATGGGAAGAAAGTGTTTCACGCGCGCCGCCTTTCAGAGTCGTTTCGCTTGCCCGTTGCTTTCACCCAAAGCCTCTTTGACCGGAATTGGCAAAGGGTTTTTCAGGGAAATTTCGACGCGGGCAAGCGATTGCTCACTCCGCCGCTTTGAGCGCGGCGGGGTTGTTCGGGTGCGTGGTCCAGTTGGCGTACTCGGCCTCGACGACCTTGCCGGTGCGCTCGTCCATCTCGCCGGCCTGCAGTTCGACCATGGAGATGCAGCTTTCGACCGGGCAGACATCGACGCAGAGGTTGCAGGCGACGCATTCGGCGTCGTTGACCTCGAACACGCGGCCGGGTTTCATCCAGATCGCCTGGTGGCTGGTGTCCTCGCAGGCGGCGTAGCAGCGGCCACACTTGATGCAGGCGTCCTGGTCGATCTTGGCCTTGGTCACGTAGTTCAGGTTCAGGTACTGCCAGTCAGTGACGTTGGGGACGGCCTGGCCGATGAAATCGGAGGTCGAGGTATAGCCCTTGTCGTCCATCCACTGGCTGAGGCCCGAGATCATCTCCTGCACGACCTTGAAGCCATAGGTCATGGCGGCGGTGCAGACCTGCACGTTGCCCGCGCCCATCACCATGAACTCGGCCGCGTCACGCCAGGTGGTGATCCCGCCGATGGCGCTGATCGGCTTGCCGTGGGTCTGCGGGTCGCGGGCGATCTCGGCCACCATGTTCAGCGCGATGGGTTTCACCGCCGGGCCACAATAGCCGCCGTGGGTGCCCTTGCCGTCGATGGTCGGTTGCGGCGCCATCAGGTCGAGGTCGACCGAGGTGATCGAGTTGATGGTGTTGATCAGCGAGACCGCATCGGCGTTGCCCTGGAACGCTGCGCGCGCCGGATTACGGATGTCGGTGATGTTGGGCGTCAGCTTCACGATCACCGGTTTGGAGTAGTATTTCTTGCACCACTCGGTGACCATCGTGATGTACTCGGGTACCTGCCCCACGGCCGAGCCCATGCCGCGTTCGGCCATGCCGTGCGGACAGCCGAAGTTCAGCTCGATCCCGTCGGCGCCGGTTTCCTCGACCAGCGGCAGGATGGCCTTCCAACTCTCCTCGTCGCAGGGCACCATGAGCGAGACGATCAGGGCGCGGTCGGGATAGTCCTTCTTGACCCGGGTGATCTCTTCGAGGTTGGTCTGCAGCGGACGGTCGGTGATCAGCTCGATGTTGTTGAGCCCCAGCAGGCGGCGGTCGGCGCCGTAAATCGCGCCGTAGCGCGGGCCGTTGACGTTCACGACCGGCGGGCCCTCGGAGCCCAGCGTCTTCCACACCACGCCGCCCCATCCGGCCTCGAAGGCGCGGCGGACGTTGTATTCCTTGTCGGTGGGCGGCGCGGAGGCCAGCCAGAACGGGTTCGGGCTCTTGATTCCGAGGAATTCAGTCGTCAGATCAGCCATTTAGTCTTCCTTCCTGTCGTTGCTCCGGGTCTGGCCGGAGTCCTTGTTCGAAACTTGGTGGGTAGGGCGTCAGGGCGTTTTCCTGAAGATCATCTCGCAGGGGGCAATGCGGTGCGCCTCGACGTTGGCGACGTAGTTGCGCAGTTTCTCCCCCGCCGTTTCCCCCATCAGCAGGTGGATGCCGAGGGGCGGCAGGCCATTGGTCTTGACCGCTTCCAGCACGCGCCCGAAGTAGTGCAGCGTAAAGTCGCGACGGTTGCGCTGGGTGACCAGTTCCAGCCCAGCCGTTTCGGCGGCGGTGCGGTAGGCCAGCGGGTGCGCCACGAAGGAGTTCTCGCGCTCGGACGCCCAGGGGAGCGGGAAAACGAGTTCCTCGGACGTGTTGTCGCGCATCACGTCGAAGACGGCGAAGGTGCCGCCAGGCCTGAGCACCCGCGCGACCTCGCGCATCAGCCTGTCCTTGTCGTCGATGTTCATGCCGACGTGGAACATAACCGCGAGGTCCGCCGTGCCGGCGGCCACCGGCAGGTTCAGTGCGCTGCCTTCGATCATCGTGATCGCGCTCTCGAGTCCGGCGCGCTCGTTCAGCGCGCGGCCGGTTTCGACAAAGGCGCGGGTCAGGTCGACCCCGATCACATGCGCCCCGTAGCGGTGCACGATGTGCCGGGCCGTGCCGCCGAGCCCCGCGCCGATGTCGATCACCTTGAGCTCGGGCGAGATCTCGAGCTGCGACAGCAGGGCGTCGGTGGCTTCGAGCCCGCCGGTGTGAAACTCGTCGACCGGCTTGAGGTCGTCGGGGTTGCGGCCCGAGAGCCCCAGTTGAGCGAGGGCGGCGTCGATCCGCCCCAGCAGGTCTTCGCTCGTGTAATGCCGGGCTACACGGGTTTCGAGGTGGTCCATGATGTCCTCCCGATCTGGCGATCCCGTGTCCAGCATAGCACAGTTCAGGCGGTCAGGGTGGCGTGGATGTCGAGCGCGGCGTCGCGCCCTTCGGCCACGGCTGTCACCGTCAGGTCCTCGCCGCCGGAGGCACAGTCGCCCCCTGCCCAGACGCCCGCGACCGAGGTCCGGCCCGCCCCGGTGACGGCAATCTTGCCGCCCTCGATGGCGATGCCCTCGGGCGCGTCGGTCAGGGTCTGGCCGATGGCCTTGAACACCTGATCGGCCTTGAGGCGGATTGTCTCGCCGGTGCCGGTCAGCTTGCCGCCCTCGGTGGTGGTATACTCCAGCTCGATCTCGGCGGCGCTGCCGTTGCCGTGCACGGCGACGGGGCGCAGGTTGAACATCAGGCGCACGCCGTTCTGGGCCGCGAGGTCCTGTTCGTAGCGCGAGGCGCTCATCGACTCCTGCCCGCGGCGGTAGGCGATGGTGACGTTCTCGGCGCCGAGCAGCTTGGACTGCACGGCGGCGTCGACTGCCGTCATGCCGCCGCCGATCACCACCACGTCGCGCCCGACGGGCAGGCCGGTCAAGTCGCCGGACTGGCGCAGGTCGGCGATGAAATCGACCGCGTCGCGCACGCCGTCCTTGTCCTCGCCCTCGGCCCGCAGCGCGTTCACGCCGCCGAGGCCGATGGAGAGGAAGACCGCGTCGTAGTCGGCCTTGAGCCCGGCGAGGGTGATGTCGCGCCCGAGCGCCTTGCCCTCTTCCATGGTGATGCCGCCGATCTGCATCAGCCAGGCGACCTCGCGCTCGGCGAAGTGGTTCGGGGCCTTGTAGGCGGCGATGCCGAATTCGTTGAGACCGCCGGCCTTGGGCCGCGCCTCGAAGATCACCACGTCATGCCCCAGCATGGCCAGCCGGTGCGCACAGGCGAGACCTGAGGGCCCTGCCCCGACCACGGCGACCTTCTTGCCCGTGCTGGCCGCGCGGGTGAAAGGATGGGCGTTGCGGGCCATCAGCGTGTCGGTGGCATAGCGCTGGAGACGGCCGATCTCGACCGGCTTGCCCTCGGCTGTTTCGCGCACGCAGGCCTCTTCGCAGAGGGTCTCGGTCGGGCAGACGCGAGCGCACATGCCGCCGAGGATATTCTGTTCGAAGATCGTCTTCGCCGCCGCCTCGGGCGTGCCGGTCGCGATCTGACGGATGAACAGCGGGATGTCGATGCTTGTCGGACAGGCCGTCATGCAGGGGGCATCATGGCAGAAATAGCAGCGGTCCGCCGCCACGGCCGCCTCGTGCGGTTGATAGGCCGGATGCAAGTCGCCGAAGTTCTTGGCGATGCGATCGGCTGGAAGGCGTCCGGCAACGATGCCGGAGGTCGTCTGGCTGTTCGCCATGGAATTCTCCCTATGGGTCGTTCTTGTTTTGAGAAAAGAGTGCCACAAGCAGAATTTTTATCAATTGGTAAAAAATGGAGGGGCTCATGATGGCTGACCCGCGGGAACGGAGGAAAAGCGGGTGGGATTGCAGTGTAATAACCTGATAAATAATGATTTAATCTTGGATGGCGTCGCCAATTCGGACCTGAAGGCGCTCGAAACCTCGAAAAACTGCTGCTCAATTATTCACCAGATCGGACTGGCAGTTACGGCCCGAAACCGGCTGGTTACGGGCGACTCAGCGCTGGAACGACCCCTGGTCAGGGGTTTTGGATGCCGATCCGGTGCCCCAACCCCTCGCCCGGAAGCCCTGTCCGGAGCCCCTTCCCCGGCCTTGCGGCGGGATGTGGGCGATTTACTTGAAGCTTGATGTTTTATGCTTGAAATAAATTTGCCCCGCTGCCACTCTTGCTGCAAGAATCCTGACAGGGAGAGCGGACATGAAAGTCGTATGCCTTGGTGGCGGTCCCGCCGGACTGTATTTTGCCATCAGCCTGAAACTGCGGAATCCCGAGCACGAGATCACCGTCCTTGAGCGCAACAAGCCGGACGATACCTTCGGCTGGGGCGTGGTTCTTTCGGACGAGACCCTGACCAACCTGCGCAACAACGACCCCAAGAGCGCGGATGCGATCAAGGAGCACTTTGCCTATTGGGACGATATCGCCGTTCACCTGAAGGGCAGCCACATCGTTTCGACCGGGCACGGCTTCTGCGGGATCGGCCGGATGCGCCTGCTGCTGCTGTTGCAGGAACGCGCACGGGAACTGGGCGTCGACCTCCAGTTCGAGACCGATGCGACCGATATCGAGAAGCTTTCGGAAGAGTACGACCTCGTCGTTGCGGCGGATGGCATCAACTCGCGGGTGCGGACGCATTACGCCGAGCACTTCAAGCCCGAGATCGACACCCGGCTGTGCAAGTTCGTCTGGCTGGGCACCCATGCCAAGTTCGACGACGCGTTTACCTTCATCTTCGAGAAGACCGAGCACGGCTGGCTCTGGGTACACGCCTACCAGTTCGACTCGGATACCGCGACCTTCATCGTCGAGTGCACCGAAGAGACCTACAACAACTTCGGCTTCGGAGAGATGAGCCAGCAGGAGAGCATCGCTGTCCTCGAGAAGGTCTTTGCCAAGTATCTTGACGGCAATGCGCTGATGACCAACGCCAACCACATTCGCGGGTCGGCCTGGATCAACTTCAATCGCGTGCTCTGCGAGAAGTGGCACTACAAGAACGTCGTCCTGCTGGGCGACAGCTCGGCCACCGCGCATTTCTCGATCGGTTCGGGCTCGAAGCTCGCCATCGAATCCGCCATTGCGCTGGCCGACTTCGTCGAGAACCAGCCGACGCTGGAAGATGCCTTTACCCGCTACCAAGAAGACCGCCGCCTCGACGTGCTGCGTCTGCAGTCCGCGGCGCGGAACTCGACCGAGTGGTTCGAGCAGGTGGAACGCTACCTCGATCTCGACCCGGTGCAGTTCACCTACTCGCTGCTTACCCGCTCGCAGCGGATCAGCCACGAGAACCTGCGGATGCGCGACGCCGACTGGCTGAAGTCGGCCGAGGAGTGGTTCCAGGCGCAGGCCGGGGCCAATGGTGTGCACCGCGCGCCGATGTTCGCGCCCTATCAGATCCGCGACATGCGCCTGAAGAACCGCGTCGTGGTTTCGCCAATGGCCCAGTACAAGGCCGTCGATGGCTGCCCGACCGACTGGCATTTCTCGCACTATGCCGAGCGCGCCAAGGGCGGTGCGGGTCTTGTCTACATCGAGATGACCTGCGTCAGCCCCGAGGGCCGCATCACCCCGGGCTGCCCCGGTCTCTATGCGCCCGAGCACGAGGCGGCGTGGAAACGGCTCTGTGATTTCGTCCATGCCGAGACCGACGCCAAGCTCTGCATGCAGATCGGGCATTCGGGCCGCAAGGGCTCGACCCAGGTTGGCTGGGAGACGATGGACGCGCCGCTGAAGGACGGCAACTGGCCGCTGATCTCGGCCTCGGCCCTGCCCTGGCAGGACGGCAATGCCGTGCCGAAGGAGATGGACCGCGCCGACATGGACGCGGTGAAGGACCAGTTCGTCAGCGCGACCGAGATGGCCGCCCGCGCCGGGTTCGACATGGTCGAGTTCCACGCCGCGCACGGCTACCTGATCTCGTCGTTCATCTCGCCGCTGTCGAACACCCGTTCGGACGCGTACGGCGGTGCGCTGGAAAACCGGATGCGCTATCCGCTGGAAGTGTTCAGGGCGATGCGCGCCGTCTGGCCCGAGGAAAAGCCGATGTCGGTGCGTATCTCGGCGACCGACTGGACCGAGAACGGCGTGGACGCGGAAGATGCGGTGCAGATCGCGCGGATGTTCCGCGACGCGGGTGTCGACATCGTCGACGTGTCCGCCGGGCAGACCAGCAAGGAGGCCCGCCCGGTCTATGGCCGGATGTTCCAGACCCCTTTCTCGGACCGTATCCGCAACGACACCGGGATCGCCACCATGGCGGTCGGCAATATCTACGAGCCCGACCACGTGAACTCGATCCTGATGGCGGGCCGCGCCGACCTTGTCTGCCTTGCCCGTCCGCATCTGGCCGACCCCTACTGGACCCTGCACGCCGCCGCCGCCCTCGGCGATACGGCGACCGAGTGGCCGCTGCCCTACCTGCCGGGCCGCGACCAGATGCAGCGCCTTGCCGAACGGGGCGAAGGTCTGGGGATCCGCGTATGACGGCGGTCGCCGACAAGACCGTCCTGATCACCGGCGGCGGCACCGGGCTCGGTGCCGACATGGCCCGCCATTTCGCCAAGGAAGGTGCGACCGTCTGGATTGCCGGACGCACCTCGAAGACTCTCGACGCTGTTGCTGCCACTCACGAAGGAATTCACGGCGTCGAGGCCGATGTGACCGACGAGACCTCTGTCGAGGCCATGTTCGATTTCATCGGCACCCCGGACATCGTCATCGCCAATGCCGGCGCGTCGTCCAGCGCGCCCTTCGCCCGCACCCGGCTGGAGGACTGGCAGGCGATGATCGATGTCAACCTGACCGGCACCTTCCTGACCTTCCGGGCCGCCATTCAGCGGCTGGGCAAGGACAGGTGGGGCCGGCTGATCGCCGTTGCTTCGACCGCCGGTCTGAAGGGCTATTCCTATGTGGCCCCCTACGCGGCGGCGAAGCACGGCGTGATCGGCATGGTCCGGTCGCTGGCGCTGGAAACCGCGCGCGGCCCGGTGACGGTGAACGCGCTGTGCCCCGGCTTTCTCGATACCGAGATGACCGAGCGCAGCATCGCGAATATCATGGACAAGACCGGCATGAGCGCCGCGGATGCGAGGAAGAGCCTTGAGCGCACCAACCCGCAGCAGCGCCTCATTCAGCCTGCCGAGGTGACCGCCGCCGCGCTGTGGCTGTGCGGTCCCGGCTCGGAGGGCATCACCGGACAGGCCATTTCGATTTCGGGAGGAGAGACATGAACGCCGCCAACCGCCAGTTATCGAAGCAGCGGCTGCGGCTCTGGCTGCGCATGCTGAGCGCTCAGCGCGAGGTGGAGGGCTACCTGCGCGAGAAGCTGCGGGCCGAGCACGACAGCACCCTGCCCCGGTTCGACGTGATGTCCGCCCTCGACCGCTACCGCGACGGGCTGCGGATGAGCGACCTTTCGGCCAAGCTCAAGGTCTCGAACGGCAATGTCACCGGCATCGTCGAGCGCCTTGCGGGCGAGGGACTGGTGGAGCGGGCCGTGGTCGACGGCGACCGGCGGGCCATGCTGGTGCGCCTGACGCCCGAGGGCATCCAGCGCTTTGCCGAGATGGCCGCCGCGCATGAAACCTGGGTGGACGAGAAGCTGTCGGATTTCACCGCGGCCGAGCTCGACACCCTGATCAAACTACTCGACCGACTGGGAGATCACCACGAATGACCGACATGTCCGGCTACAAGGCCACGCATTTTCTGTGGGAGGCCGCCGACGGCATCGCCACGATCCGCCTGAACCGCCCCGAGCGCAAGAACCCGCTGACCTTCGACAGCTACGCCGAGCTGCGCGACACCTTCCGCGCGCTGGTCTATGCCGACGATATCCACGCTGTCGTGATCGCCCCGAACGGCGGCAACTTCAGTTCGGGCGGCGACGTGCATGACATCATCGGCCCGCTGGTCGGCATGGACATGAAGGACCTGCTGAAGTTCACCCGCATGACCGGCGATCTGGTCAAGGCGATGATCCACTGCGGCAAGCCGATCATCTCGGCTGTGGACGGCATCGCCGCCGGTGCGGGTGCGATCATCACCATGGCATCGGACCTGCGGCTGGCGACGCCGGAGGCGAAATGCGCCTTTCTGTTCAACCGCGTCGGCCTTGCCGGTTGCGATATGGGCGCCTGTGCCATGCTGCCCCGCATCATCGGCCAGGGCCGCGCGGCCGAGCTGCTCTACACCGGGCGCGCCATGGGTGCCGAAGAGGGCCTCGCCTGGGGCTACTGGAACGCGCTGCACGCGGCGGACGAGCTTGAAGCGGCGGCCCGCAAGATGGCCGAGCGCATCGTGGCCGGGCCGACATTCGCCAACTCGATGACCAAGACCCAGCTGAACCAGGAATGGAACCTGAGCCTGGACCAGGCCATCGAGGCCGAGGCGCAGGCACAGGCGATCTGCATGCAGGGCAAGGACTTCGAACGCGCCTACCGTGCCTTCGTGGCCAAGGAAAAGCCGGTGTTCGAAGGGGACTGACCCTTTCCCGGCGCCCCCGATTAACGCATCTCTGCGTGGCGAGCGCCGGATTTGAGTATTTGAAAAGAGAAGATGATGGGAGGTCATCACCATGCCTGACCGGACATTCCTGGACTGGCCGTTTTTCGAAGAGCGTCACCGCGAGCTGGCGGCGGCGCTGGAGGAGTGGTGCGCGGCCAACCTGCCGGTGGATCATTCCGACGTAGACGGGGCCTGCAAGGCGCTGGTGCGCGACCTCGGCGCGGCCGGATTCCTGCAGTTCTCGGGCGGCGAGGACATCGACGTCCGCTCGCTCTGCCTGATCCGGGAGACGCTGGCGCGCCATGACGGGCTGGCCGATTTCGCCTTTGCCATGCAGGGTCTGGGCATGGGCTCGGTCTCGCTCTTCGGCAGCGACGAGCAGCGGGAATGGCTGAAGAAGACCCGCGCGGGCGAAGCGCTCTCGGCCTTTGCGCTGAGTGAACCGGCCAGCGGCTCGGATGTGGCGAACATGACCACAACCGCGGTGCGCGAGGGCGATGAGTTCGTCGTCAACGGCGAGAAGACCTGGATTTCGAACGGCGGCATCGCCGATGTCTACGTGCTCTTCGCCCGCACCGGCGAGGCGCCGGGGGCCAAGGGCATCTCGGCCTTCCTCGTCCCGGCCGACACGCCGGGCCTCGAGATCGCCGAGCGCATCGACGTGATCGCGCCGCATCCGCTGGCACGGCTGAAGTTCACTGACATGCGCCTGCCCGCCTCCGCCCTGATCGGCGAGGCCGGCAAGGGCTTTCGCATCGCCATGTCGGTGCTGGACGTCTTCCGCTCGACCGTGGGCGCCGCCGCGCTCGGCTTTGCCCGTCGCGCGATGGACGAGAGCCTGAAACGGGTGCAGGAGCGGGAGCTGTTCGGCGCCCCCCTGTTCGACTTGCAGATGGTGCAGGGCCATATCGCGGACATGGCGCTGGGGGTCGATGCCTCGGCGCTGCTGATCTATCGCGCGGCCTGGACCAAGGACATGGGCGCGCCCCGTGTCACGCGCGAGGCCGCAATGGCCAAGCTACATGCCACCGAGACCGCGCAGACGGTCATCGACGCCGCCGTCCAGCTGCATGGCGGGGACGGCGTCCGGAAGGGGCATATCGTCGAGAGCCTCTATCGCGAGATCCGCGCGCTGCGGATCTACGAGGGGGCCTCGGACGTCCAGAAAGTGGTGATCGCTCGCCAATCAACAGGAGGTTAATTCCCATGTCACCGGCTCACGCACTCGGGCCAAGCGCCCATACCGACACCTTCGCGCGGGACAACCTGCCCTCGCCCGAGGACCAGCCGGTCTATCTCCTCGATGACTTCCAGTATCCCGAGTACCTGAACGCCGGGGTCGAACTGACCGACCGCATGGTCGAGAAGGGTTTTGGCGACAACGTGGCGCTGGTCGGCAATGGCCGCCAGCGGACCTACAAGGAACTGGCGGACTGGACCAACCGGATCGCCCATGCGCTGGTCGAGGACTTCGGGGTGAAACCGGGCAACCGGATCCTGATCCGCTCGGCCAACAACCCGGCCAAGGTGGCCTGCTGGCTGGCGGCGACCAAGGTTGGCGCGGTGGTGGTGAACACCATGCCGCTGCTGCGCGAGAAGGAACTGACCCAGACCGTCGACAAGGCCGAGATCCAGTTCGCCCTCTGCGATACCCGGATGATGGACGAGATGATGGCCTGCGCCAACAAGTCCGAGTTCCTGCAGAAGGTGATCGGCTTTGATGGTTCGGCCAACCACGACGCCGAACTGGACCGGGCGGCTCTGAGCAAGTCGGTGAAGTTCGAGGCGGTAAAGACCGGGCGCGACGACGTGGCGCTGCTGGGCTTCACCTCGGGCTCGACCGGCGTGCCCAAGGCGACGATGCATTTCCACCGCGACCTGCTGATCATCGCGGATGCCTATGCCAAGGAAGTGCTGGACGTGCAGCCCGAGGATGTCTTCGTCGGCTCGCCGCCGCTGGCCTTCACCTTCGGACTCGGCGGGCTGGCGATCTTTCCGCTGCGCTTTGGCGCGGCCGCCGTGCTGCTGGAGAACGCCTCGCCGCCGAACCTCATCGAGATCATCCAGAAGTACAAGGCGACCATCTGCTTCACCGCGCCGACCGCCTATCGCGCCATGCTGCGCGCGATGGACGAAGGTGCCGACCTCTCGTCTTTGCGCTGCGCCGTCTCGGCGGGCGAGACCCTGCCCGCCCCGGTGTTCGACGAATGGGTGAAGAAGACCGGCAAGCCGATCCTCGACGGGATCGGCGGGACCGAGATGCTGCACATCTACATCTCGAACCGCTTTGGCGAGGCTCGGTCGGCGACCACCGGGCGCCCGCTGTCGGGCTATGTCGCCAAGGTGGTGGACGACGACATGAACGAGGTGCCGCGCGGCACGCCGGGGCACCTTGCCGTGCGCGGCCCGGTGGGCTGCCGTTACCTCGCCGACGAGCGGCAAAAGAACTATGTGAAGGACGGCTGGAACCTGCCCGGCGATACCTTCGTGCAGGACGAGGACGGGTTCTTCCATTTCGCCGCCCGCTCGGACGACATGATCATCTCGTCGGGCTACAACATCGCCGGGCCGGAGGTCGAGGCGGCGCTGCTGTCGCATGCGGCGGTGCTGGAGTGCGGGGTGATCGGGGTGCCGGACGAGGACCGGGGCCATATCGTCGAGGCGCATGTGGTGCTGGCCGAGGGGTTCACCCCGTCGGATGAGTTGATCAAGGACCTGCAGACCCACGTGAAGAACTCGGTCGCGCCCTACAAGTACCCGCGCTCGGTCAAGTTCATCGACGCGCTGCCGAAGACCGAGAGCGGCAAGGTCCAGCGGTTCCGGCTGAAGCATTGACCGGGCGTGCCCGGCCCTTGCGGGCCGGGTCCGTTGTCACTGGCTGAGGCGCATGCGCGCCGGGTGGAAGAGGCGTCGCCACAGCGGCGCCTTTTCCGGTTTCGGGAGGGCCCTGGCGCTTTCGCGCTCCTGAACGAGTCGCGCCTCGCGTTCGTGGGGACGTTCGGGCCGGGGCGGCGACCAGCGGTCGAGACCGCAGGCGAGCAAGGTGGCGTAGTCGTAATGATTCATGGTCCTGTTTCCTGTTGCTTTCCGAAGAAACCACAGGTCTCCTGACAGCCTGTTGTCAGGGGCTGGCGCTATGCTGTCAGCAGAGTGTCAGCATGAGGGGTACGCCGATGAACCGATCCAACCGACTGTTCGAGATCATCCAGCTGTTGCGCGCCAGTGGCCGGCCCGTCACTGCCGCCCGGCTGGCGGAGGTTCTGGAGGTCTCGGAGCGCACCATCTACCGCGATATCGCCGCGTTGCAGGGGATGCGGACCCCGATCGAGGGCGAGGCCGGGATCGGCTACGTGATGCGCAAGGGCTACGATCTGCCGCCGCTTAACTTTGACGCCGAGGAGATTCAGGCGCTGCAGGTCGGGCTGGCCCTGCTGGCGCGCACCGGGGACAGCGCGCTGCAGCAGGCGGCGTCGCGGATTTGCGGCAAGATCGACGCGCTGCACTGCGCGGTGGACTGGCTGCAGGTCGCGCCCTGGGGCGCGCCTCAGGACGACCCGGACCGGGGCTGCGTGCAGATGGCGATGCTACGGGACGCGGTACGGGACGAGCGCAAGCTGGACATGACCTATCGCGACGAGGCCGACGTCGAGACCCGGCGCATCGTGCGCCCGGTTGCCGTGGTCTATCACCTGAACTGCGTGATGCTGGCCGCGTGGTGCGAGTGGCGGCAGGCCTTCCGGCATTTCCGGGTGGACCGGATCTGGTGTTGCGAGGTCCTTGGGGACAGGTTTACCGGCCAGGGCGAGGCGCTGCGCCGGCTGTGGCTGGAGCAGAACGAATTTGGAGCCGGCGAGCAGCTGATGGGCTGACGCCCTAGGGAATGACGATCCCGGCCCGATTGAAGCGCACACGCGAGACCGAGAGGTCGTCGAAGGTGAGCATGACCTCAATCAGCTGCACCGATTTCAGCGGGAACTCGCGGTAGGGCAGACCGTCGCTCTCGAGGATTGCGGCGGGCGCGGGCTGGTCCGTGTGACAGGCGGGCAGCGGCCAGATCTCGGGCTGGGCACCGTTGACCCCCACCCGGAGTTCCAGCAGGCCGCAGCGCCACGACCAGATGTGGGTGACGTAGAGCAGGTCCTTGCCGCCGAAGGCGCGGACGCTGATCCAGTTGGGCTTGGTCGCGTTGAGGATCGGCCTGACCTCGGTCGCGGTCAGGAAGCGCCCGGTTGCGGTCTGCGGTTCGGCGACGAGGCCGGGTGTCAGTTCCGGGGCCGCGGGCGCGATGATGCCGGTGACCGGCGCGGCGGCGGGCGGTTGCTGCGGCGCGGGCTCGGGCGCGGCGGCAGGTTCGGGTGTGGCCTCGGGTTCGGGTTCGGGCGCAGGGGCGGCGGCCACCTGTTCGGAGGCGGCCGGGGCGGTGGGCTCCGGCGTGGCGGGGGTCGTGATTGCGGGCGGCGGAGTGGTCAGGGCGGCGGAGGGGGTCTCGTCCCCGGATGCACCGGCGGACTGCGCCGCGGCCGTGAGAATCGTGAAAAAGAACTGAAGCATCGCTGAACCCCTCCTGACTGCGCCCTGCCTTCGGGGACCCTGCCCCGACCCAACCGGCCCGGCCGCAAATTTCCGAGCGATTGCGGGTTTTTGCAAGGCGGCAACGCACCTATACTGCCCGCAAACGGCAGGGGCCGCAGCAAGAATCTGCGACCGGGGTAGCATGACAGGGCAGCAGTCGCCTCAGGGCAACTTCAACATCGTGATCATCGGCCAACCCGGCCGTCTGCAATACGAATGCCTGCTGTTCGCCGCCTCGCTGCGCGCTTTGGCGCCGGGGTTCACCGGGCGCCTGTTCGTCGCCACGCCCGAGGCCGGGCCGCTGTGGGAGAACAACCCCACCCTGCGGGACGGGGCGGTGCTGGAGCTGCTGGGCGAGTATGGCGCCGAGGTCCTGCCCTTCGAGAGCCGGGCATTTGGCCAGTCCTATCCGCAGGGCAACAAGATCGAGGCGCTGGCGCATCTGCCCGAGGGCGAGCCGTTCATCTTCTTCGACAGCGATACGCTGGTGACCGGCGACCTTGGCGCGCTGCCCCTCGATTTCACGCGCCCCACGGCCTCGATGCGGCGCGAGGGCACATGGCCGGAGCCGACGCTCTACGGGCCGGGCTATGGCGGCATCTGGCAGGCGCTCTACGATCGGTTCGGACTGGATTTCACCAGCAGCCTCGACCTGAGCCAACCGGACGAATACTGGGAACGCTACCTCTACTTCAACGCGGGATGGTTCCTTGGCCCCTGCCCCCGGCAGTTCGGCGCGCGCTTCCTCGACTATGCGACCAGCATCCGCGACGACCCGCCGGTGGAACTGACCGGTCAGAGCCTCGCCCCCTGGCTCGACCAGGTGGCGTTGCCGCTGGTGATCCACGCGCTGGGGGGCGGACGCCCGACCCCGCTGTCGAGCGCGCTCGACGGCGAGGTTGCCTGTCACTACCGGTTCTTCCCCCTGCTTTATGCGCGCGAGAACGACCGGGTGGTGGAGGTGCTGGAGCAGGTGACGGCGCCGAACCGGCTGAAGAAGGTGTTGAAGAGCTACGAGCCGATCAAGCGCATGGTCTACCAGGGTCGTGGCGCCAAGGTCCGGGCGCTGTTCGACCGCGATGCGCTGCCCCGCACGGAAAAGGCCATCCGGAACCGGATCAAGGCCAACGGGTTCTGGATGCGCTGAGGCGGGTCAGAGCGGGTAGCCCGGCGGCGCGGGCGGGTCCGACACCGAGGAGGCGCCCGGCTCTTCCGCGTTAATCCAGGTGCGCAGCATCTGGTAGAGGATCGAGGTCAGCACCGGGCCGACAAAGACCCCGATCAGCCCCCACGACAGGAAGCCGCCGACCGAGCCGAGGAAGGACAGGATGCCGGGCACGTCGGAGCCCTTGCTGGCGAAGTAGGGCCGGATGATGTTGTCGGCGGACATCACCACCACGATGAACCAGAACGCGAGGCCGAGGCCCGCGAGATAGCTTCCCTTGCTGATCAGGATGATCTCGGCCACTACCAGCACTGCCGCCGCGCCGATCTGGACCAGCGCCAGCAGGAAGGTGAAGCCGCAGAACAGGATGAGCGCGGGCACCCCGGCCACGTAGAGCCCGAGCCCGGCGAGCAGGGTCTGGACCACCGAGGCGACGATGACCCCCGTGAAGGCGGTGCGCGTCGTATCGAAGGCGGAACTCACGAGGCCGACGGCGAAGGCGCCCCCGATCCGCTGGAGCAGGCGGTGCAGGTAACTGCGCAGCACGAAGCGGTGGTGCAGCATGAAGAGCGCCAGCACCATGCCGAGCGCGAACTCGAAGAGAAACGCGCCGAAGGTGCCGACCTGCGCCAGCAGCCACGTGGCAACGCCGCCCGCATGGGCGATCAGCTGGGGCAGCGAGGTGCGCATATAGGCCCAGGCCTCGGCCCAACCCTGCCGTATCGCCTCGCCGATGCCCGGAAGATGTGCGATCCACTCGGGCAGACTTGGCACGGCCCCGGTGACGAGACCCTCGAGATGGGAGCTGATGCGGGGGAAGTTCAGCGTCAGCTCGAAGGCGAAGAAGGTGGCGGGCAGCAGCAGGACCATCAACAGGACGATGGCAAAGACCACGTCCGCCAGATGGCGGCGCCCCTTGAGGCGGGAGACCAGCCTCTCGTAGGGGTGCGCGCAGATGATCGCCAGCAGCGTGCCCCAGAGCAGGGCCGAGAAGAGCGGCGAGAAGAGCTGGTAGGTGAGGTAGAGAACGAGGGCGATCAGGCCGAAGGAGGCAAACAGGTCGACGGAGTGTCGTTGCGGGCCTCTGAGGTCTGGCGTCACGTTGCGCGGCTCACTTGTCTTTTCCCTGCCCCACGGAATAGCCGATTTCGAAGGCCCTGAGCAGCTGGTCCGTCGAGGTGGCCGCCGGAGCGGCCTCGGTCGGGACGGTTGCCCGGGCGACCCGGACCCGGCGCCCGGGGCGGCGGGTCAGCGCGAGGACAAGCAGCGCGAGGAGGATCAGCACGACTCCGACGATGAGTGCGGCCTGCCAGGCGCCGACGACGGGGGCCAGTCCGAGGATGGCCGCCGCCGTGAGCGCGCCGAGCGCCAGCAGCAGGAGGATCGCGGCGACGGCGAAAAGGACCGCCCGGCGCATGACCCGCCGGAGCATCAGCTCGGCTTCGATGCTCGCATAGCGGGTCAGGATGGACAGTGCGGCTCTTAGCATTCAGTCAGCGTCTGGTCAGCCGGCCAATCAGGAGACCTGCAAGCAGTGCAATAAAAGTGGCCTGCAGGGGCTTGTTCGCAATGGTCTTTTCCAGCGAGTCGATTTCCGACTTCGCGGCGCCCTTGGTCTTGTCCGCGAGATCCAGAAGGTATTTCTGCGCCTCGTCGGCACGGGCCTTGGCATCTGCGCTGACCTGCTGGGCGGAATTCTTGGCCAGATCACGCAGGATATCCTTCAGACCGGCGACGTCGTCGCCGAGCAGCTTGAGCTGCGCCTGAAGGTCTTCGGTCTCGGTCTTGGTCGCTTCAGCCATTTTCTTAACCTCAGCCATGATCGATACTCCCGTTCATCGGTTACGTGGATGTTAGCACCACATACAGAGAATTCAAAAGCCTGCCGCAAGTTCCGGGTGCCGTAAGAAAAAAGCCGCCCCTTTGCGGAGGCGGCCGTGGTTCCGCGTTGCAGATCGGGATGGGCTGAGGGTGTCGCGGTGACGGGTCCGGGAGCTTCTCGATCTGGTCGAACCGCCAACCACACTTGCGCTCTAACGTTCAGCCGCAGAGCTATTCCTCTGAAAAGGGCATCGGAAGATCATGTTCGACCAAGACCGACTTGTACTCGTTCTTGAGTGACCAGAGCGCATTTCGAACATGGTTCAAGTGAGTGTACGCCGGGCTATCCTGATTCAGGTGTCTTATCGACTCGTCAAGGCGCCAGCACAAAGCATGAAGGGTGTCCCCTTGGAGCAAGACTCCGGGGAATTGTCGCTCGGGGTGCCTCAGAACCGCTGCATTGCTCTGATCGGAGTAAATTTCGACCGGTTCTATACGCATGTTGGTACTCTCCCAAAGTCTCGCGACCTCATGTTACCAACACGAACAATGATGTACGACATTGTCGTCCGCGTCGTTGCGCACATCCGACATCCGAGGCAGCATCCCCTTCGAAGACGCGGCGCGTCACGCATGCCAAGGGCCGCCCCTTTGCGGAGGCGGCCCCTGTCTTGAGGTGTGCCGGTGCCGTTAGTCGGCTTTTTCCAGCAGGGTGTAGCTCGATATCATTTCTCCCTGCACCTGGGCGCGCAGGATCTTGCCCTGGTCGTCGCGCTTGGAGCGGGCAGCGGCGGCGCGCTTGATCAGGCGGCCCATCTGCTGGTTGATCGGTGCCTGGGCCCGGGCGAGCGCGCGCTCGTCCGCGGTCTGGGCGTCCACCGCCGCCTCGTACTGGGCGACGAAATCGGCGTCGGCCGAGGCGTTGCGGACGACGTTCAGGATGAAGTGCTCGTCAAAGGCACCGGCCTGCGCCATTTCGCGCGAGAGGCTGACGACACGGTCGAGGACGGCCCGCTTGGCCGCGATCCGCTTGGCCAGGGCATCGCCTTCGGGCGCGTTTTCGAGCACGTAGGATTCGACCAGCTTCTGCATGAAGGGGGCGATATCCATGCCGGCGGCCTTGGCGTGTCCGGACACGAACCTGCGCACCTCGGTTTCCATGACGAAAGTGACGGTATTGGCCTCGGTCAGGCGCTTGCGCTTCTGCGCGCGCTTCTGGGCCGCGCTCGGGGCCTTGTCGGCCTCGGCTGCCATCGGGCGGGCCTTGGCCTTGGCTTTGCCGGCCTTGGCCTTGCCTGCGCCCTTGGCTGCACCTTTGGCGGTGCCCTTTTCGGCCGCCTTGGCTGCGCGGCGGGCCGCCTTGCGGGCGGCGGGTTTCTCTGCTGTTTCGATCTCTGCGGGCATTCCTGCCTCCAACGCTAACATAGTTTGAAACTATGTTGAAATCGCGCGCCGGTCAACATTGTTGCAAACTATGTAGCGAAAGGCCGCGCAGCCCGGAGGGGCGGCACGGCCAAACGGTTCGTGATGTCGGATTTGCGGGCGCTCAGGCCTTCTTGCGGCGGCGCAGGAGCGGCAGCAGCACCACGGGCGCAAGCAGCAGGTAGGAGGACGGCAGCGGCACCGCGGCAAGGCGCGGAGCCTCGGTCATGTAGGTGACCGTCATGTTCTCGACCTTCGAGCGCGAGGTCGGCGCGGTCCAGAAATACATGGTGCCGTCGAGTTCATCTATCCCCGAGTACTCGGAGTCATCGAGGAAGTTCAGCCAGCCCGCGCCCGGCGTCTGCGAATCCGCCTTGAGCGACCAGGAATAGGCGCCGTAGAGGTCGAACCCGAGGTTGGAGGCGTTGACGAAGTCGTAGTAGCTCGAGCCCTGGCAGATCATGCCGGAGATCGAGAAATCGGTTGAACAGGAGGTCAGCGTCGCCTGGTTGAACTCGTCGAGTTCGAACTCCAGCACGGCATGACCGGAATCGCCGCGATAGTCGGACAGCGTGTGATACTCGCGGGTGAACCTGTTCTTTTCCTGCGTGGTCGCGGACTCGCCGGTGTCGAGGTTCAGCAGTTCCTGGTAGTTTGCACGGACTTTGACGACGTCAAACTCGTAGCGGATTGTCGAAGCCGTGGCCGCGGTCGACAGCAGGGACATCGCGCCGAAGGCAATGCCAAGAACAGACAAGAAGCGAACCATCGCACCCTCACTACTATGGATTGGCGAAGAATAACGAATAGTTAATTCGAGGCGCCGCGAATCCAAAACCATTAAAACAACTGTCGGCGGAAACTCTCCGACTGTTGCAACCATACGTGCCTGTTGAAAGGGATTCTGCAATAGCCTACCCCTGCGCAGAGGTTTTTCACGGGAGAGAGAGAAACAATGAGCGACCAACCCCTTTATGGTTTCGACACCCTGCAAATTCATGCGGGCGCGCGGCCGGATCCGGCCACCGGAGCGCGGCAGACTCCGATCTACCAGACCACGGCCTATGTGTTCCGCGACGCGGACCATGCCGCCGCGCTCTTCAACCTGCAGGAAGTGGGTTACATCTATTCCCGCCTGACCAACCCCACCGTGGCCGTGCTGCAGGAACGCATTGCGACGCTCGAAGGCGGCGCGGGCGCGGTCTGCTGTTCCTCGGGCCACGCGGCGCAGATTATGGCGCTGTTCCCGCTGATGAGCCCCGGCAAGAACGTGGTGGTCTCGACCCGTCTTTACGGTGGCACGGTCACGCAGATGAGCCAGACCATCAAGCGGTTCGGCTGGTCGGCCAAGTTCGTCGACTTCGACGACGTTGCCGCCATCGCCGCCGCCATCGACGACGACACCCGCGCGGTCTTCTGCGAGAGCGTGGCGAACCCGGGCGGCTACATCACCGACCTCGACGCGGTGGCGAAGGTGGCCGACAAGGCGGGCCTGCCGCTGATCGTCGACAACACCTCGGCCACGCCCTACCTCTGCCGCCCCATCGAGCATGGCGCGACGCTGGTGGTGCATTCGACCACCAAGTACCTGACCGGCAACGGCACCGTCACCGGCGGCTGCGTGGTCGACTCGGGGCGCTTTGACTGGTCGGCCTCGGACAAGTTCCCCTCGCTCAGCGCGCCGGAGCCGGCCTATCACGGGCTCAAGTTCGCCGAGACCTTCGGGCCGCTGGCCTATACCTTCCACGGCATCGCCATCGGCCTGCGCGACCTTGGCATGACGATGAACCCGCAGGCGGCGCATTACACGCTGATGGGGATCGAGACACTGTCGCTGCGCATGGGCAAGCACGTGTCGAACGCCGAGAAGGTGGCGGCATGGCTGGAGAAAGATCCGCGCGTCGATTACGTGACCTATGCCGGCCTGCCCTCCTCGCCCTACCACGACCGCGTGGCGCGGATCTGCCCCAAGGGCGCGGGCGGCCTGTTCACCTTTGCGGTGAAGGGCGGCTATGACTCCTGCGTCAAGCTGGTAAACGCGCTGGAGATCTTCAGCCACGTGGCGAACCTTGGCGACACGCGTTCGCTGGTGATCCATTCGGCCTCGACCACGCACCGCCAGCTGACGCCGGAGCAGCAGGAAGCCGCAGGTGCCGGTCCGAGCGTGGTGCGGATTTCCATCGGGATCGAGGATCCGGACGACCTGATCGCCGATCTGGACCAGGCGCTGAGCAAGGCGACGGCCTGACAAAGACTAACGGGGGGCGTTCATGGGACGCCCCCTTGCCTTTTGTCCACCGCGCCCGCCGGAACGGGCGCAGGACGAGATCGGATGATTAGCTGCGGAGCCGTGCCAGAAGCGCTTCGTTCACCCGCGGGGTGACGAACTTGGACACGTCGCCTTCGAGCCGGCAGATTTCCTTGACCAGCTTTGACGCTATGGCCTGGTGCCGCGCCTCGGCCATCAGGAAGACCGTTTCGACCTCGCGGTCGAGGGCACGGTTCATGCCGACCATCTGGAATTCGTATTCGAAATCGGCCACGGCGCGCAGGCCGCGGATGATGATCTGGGCGCCGACGTCATGGGCGCAGTTGATCAGCAGATTCTCGAAAGGATGAGCGACGATCTCGGTGCCGGTTTCCTCGGACAAGGTGGCACATTCGGCCTCGATCATGGCCACGCGCTCCTCGAGGGAGAACAACGGCCCCTTGTCGCGGTTGATCGCAACGCCGATCACCAGCTTGTCGACCAACACGGTCGCCCGCCGGATGATGTCCATGTGGCCCAACGTGACCGGATCAAACGTTCCCGGGTACAAACCCACGCGCATGGCACACCCTCCTGCCCCTGCCTGTCATGCCGCACCTGCAAACACCATTGCGCGGCCGATTGCAAGGGCGGGTAGGTCAATGCCCCATGATCATGCCTTCAAGCGCCTGTTTTTCCATGGCAACCTCGGACAATTGGGCCTTGACGAGGTCGCCGATGGTGACCAGGCCGATCATCTTGCCGTCCTCGAGGACGGGCATGTGGCGGAAGCGGCCCTCGGTCATGCCAGAGAGCACCTCCTCGGAACTGGAGTGCGGGGTACAGGTGACGAGCTTGCGCGTCATGTAGGCGCTGACCGGCTGCTGCAGGCAGGGTGCGCCGACCTTTGACAGTTCGCGGACGATGTCGCGCTCGGACAGGATTCCGACCGCGGATTCCCCGTCGTCGGACACGACGACACAGCCGATCTTGTTCTCTGCGAGGATCTTGGCCGCCTCTGCAACGGTGGCATCGGACGTGATGGTCAGGACGCCGGACGTCGCCTTGGCCTTAAGGATCTGCTGGACGAGCATGACAGGACACCTCCAATACTGTCTGATACTTACAGCGTTGCCGTAACGGAAATTTCTGTCAAGTCAGGCTTTCGAGACGGAGCAGTTCCGCGCGCATTCCGTCCACGAGAAGCTGGGCAAAGCGGTTCAGGCGGTCACTCTTGCGGTCGCTCTGGTGGCGCACGAGGTAGAAGCTGCGGGTCAGCGCGATCTGATCGGGCAGCACCTTGACCATGCGCGGGTAGACCGGCAGCGCGAAATCGTGGGCGATGCAGAGCCCGGTGCCCTGCGCCGCGAGGTTCAGCTGGACCGAGACCGAGTTGGATGCGAGCGGGACGCGGGTCACCTGCAACTCCTGCAGGTAGTCGAGTTCGGCGTCGAAGATCATGTCGGGGATGTAGCCGATCATCTGCCGCCCCCGGAGGTCCTCCAGCGAGGTGATCGGCGGCGTGCCGTCGAGGTAGTCGCAGGAGGCGGTGAGGTGCAGGTGGTAGTCGGTGATCTTCTGGACCAGCAACTGGCCCGCCGTGGGGGCGCTGACGGTGATGGCCATGTCAGCCTCGCGGCGGGAGAGGTTGACCACGCGCGGCAGCGCGACGATCTGGATATCGAGATCGGGGTTGTCGCGGGCCATCGCGGTGACCACCCCGGGCAGCAGGTAATTGGCGCAGCCATCGGGCGCGCCGATGCGGACCTGCCCCGAGAGCCGCTCGCCTGGCCCTGCCAGCGCGTCGAGCCCGCCGCGCATGGCCTGTTCCACCGCCTCGGAATGACCGAGCAGGCGCTCGCCCGCCGCACTGAGGCGGTAGCCCTGCGGCGATTTCAGGAACAGCGGGACCTCCAGCGCGGCCTCTAGCCGCGCGATGCGGCGGCCCACGGTGGCCGGATCGACCCGCAGCACCCGACCGGCCGCAGACAGGCTCTCCTCCCGCGCGACGGCGAGAAAGATCTTGAGATCGTCCCAATGCGGTTCAGGCATGACATCTCCCTCGACAGTCCGCTCATTTTGCATTTCTGCAAAACCTTTTTGAAGCCTTTTCCCTGTTCATGGGAATTTTGCAATCCTATGGTGCGCGCAAAATCCAATCAGGAGGAGTGATCCGACATGCAGGAACTCACGCATTTCATCGACGGCAAGCACGTCAAGGGCACCTCGGGGCGCTTTGCCGAGGTCATGAACCCGGCCACCGGCGAGCAGATTGCCAAGGTGCCGCTGGCGACCGTCGAAGAGCTGAACGACGCGGTTGCCCGCGCCGCGGAAGCGCAAAAGGCATGGGCCGCCACCAACCCGCAGCGCCGGTCGCGCGTAATGATGAAGTTCGGTGCCCTGATCAACGAGCACATGGACGAGCTGGCCGAGCTGGTGTCGAAGGAACACGGCAAGACCCTGCCCGACGCGCGCGGCGACGTGCAGCGCGGCCTCGAGGTTGTCGAGTTCTGCATGGGCGCGCCCCACATGCTGAAAGGCGAGTTCACCGATGACGGCGGCCCCGGCATCGACCTCTACTCCATGCGCCAGCCGCTGGGCGTGGTCGCAGGCATCACCCCCTTCAACTTCCCCGCGATGATCCCGCTGTGGAAGATGGCTCCTGCCCTCGTCGCGGGCAACGCCATGATCCTCAAGCCCTCCGAGCGCGTGCCCTCGACCTCGCTGCGCCTGGCCGAGCTGATCATCGAAGCCGGTCTGCCCGAGGGCGTGCTGCAGGTGGTCAACGGGGACAAGGAAGTCGTCGACGCGATCCTCGACAACGACACCGTCGCCGCCGTGGGCTTTGTCGGGTCGACCCCGATCGCGCAGTACATCTATGGCCGCGCCGCCAACAACGGCAAGCGCGCCCAGTGCTTTGGCGGTGCCAAGAACCACATGATCGTCATGCCCGACGCCGACATGGACAAGGCGGCCGACGCGCTGGTGGGTGCCGGTTTCGGCGCGGCTGGCGAACGCTGCATGGCCGTTTCGGTTGCGGTTCCGGTTGGTGACAAGACCGCCGACGCGCTGATCGAGAAGCTGGTGCCGCGCATCGAGAAGCTGAAGGTCGGGCCCTACACCGCGGGCGAAGACGTGGACTATGGCCCGGTGATCACCGCCGCCGCCAAGCGCCGCATCGACGGGCTGGTGTCCTCGGGCGTCGACCAGGGTGCGAAGCTGGTGGTCGATGGCCGCGACTTCTCGCTGCAGGGTTACGAGGACGGCTACTTTGTCGGTCCCTCGCTGTTCGACAATGTCACGCCGGACATGGACATCTACAAGGAAGAGATCTTTGGCCCGGTCCTGAGCCAGGTGCGCGCGGGGTCCTACGAGGAAGCGCTGAAGCTGGTCATGGACAACCAGTACGGCAACGGCACGGCGATCTTCACCGCGGACGGTGACACCGCGCGCGACTTTGCCCACCGGGTGAACGTCGGCATGGTCGGCATCAACTTCCCGATCCCGGTGCCGCTGAGCTACTTCACCTTCGGCGGCTGGAAGAAGTCGGCCTTTGGCGACCTCAACCAGTACGGCCCGGACGCGATCCGCTTCTACACCAAGACCAAGACCGTCACGGCGCGCTGGTTCTCGGGGATCAAGGACGGCAGCCAGTTCAACTTCAAGGCCATGGACTGATACCAGTCCGGTTTCGGAAACAGGAAAGGGCGGGGAAATTCCCCGCCCTTTCGTTTTTACCTGGGGTCGTTCAGACGGCTCAGGCCGCTTTCTTGCGACGACGCAGCGCCGCGAGCGAGCCGATGCCGCCCAGCAGGAGCAGACCGCCAGCCGGCAGCGGAACGGTCGTCACGGTGAACTTCTTCAGGGTGAAGTTGTCGTCGCCGAGGAAGCCGCCGTCGAAGAAGTTTGCATCCGACAGGTCATAGGACGCGCGGATTGCGAACGAGGTCACGTACTGACCGACGATGTTCGGGTTGTCGGTGGTCACGCCGCTGAAAGCGCCGCCGTTCAGCGAGAACTCGTAGTCGTCGTTGCGATCGAAGTTGCCGAGGTAGAAGCTCTCGAGGATGACACCGGTGTCGAAGGTGACGATCAGCGTCTCGGAGCTCAGCGGAAAGTTGTCGATCTCGTAGGGATTGGTATCCGGGTTGCCGCTGACACCTGCGCCGGACGACGAGGTGGTGACGGAGCAGTTGTTGTTCAGGATACCATTCACGGCACAGCCCAGCGTGAAAGGACCGGTCGAGTTCGCGTAGTAGGTCGTGGTCGCAGCTTGTGCGCCCGCGGCTGCGCCGAGGGCCATAACGGCACCGAGCGCGATTGCTTTGAGTTTCATGTTGTTTTCCTCAATACTATACAAGGCCGGCAAACCGGCGGTTCAAGTTCTTCACTTCAAAGGAATAAGCTTTTTTGCCCCCATTCCCTATCTGACGCTAACCCATCCCGAAACCGAGAAAAAGAATATGCATTAATGTCCACTTGTTCTTTAGTAGTATTGTCAGGTTTTTCGGACGATAGCGCGCCGATTTTCAACCAATGGCGGAGCGGTATTTTCCCACCTCCCCATGAGCGGGCATTCCCAGATCAGAATCGACTCAGAACAGGGAAAACAGCCACAAAACACAGGCTTAGCGGATACCCTGACATGTGCATGTACATTAACCCATTGAATTAAATATGTTAACTTTATTTATTCCAAATTTAGAATGTATAATTTTTCATGTACGAAGCGAATCAATAAGTATTCACCCCTCTGAATTGGACGCACGCCTGAATGCCAGTTTCATTTAGAATTCTTCCAAAGCACGGTCTGGTTTACGTCCGCTACGAAGGGCACCAGAGAATGGAGGAGAGTCTCAGAATTTTCTCGGAATATGCCCGCCACCCTGACCGGCGGCCGGGACAGAAGCAGCTGGTCGATCTCAGCCGGCTGACGGGTTTCGAGAACGACTTTCCCAAGCTTTTCGAACTGCAGGCCAAGAAGGCCGAGGTCTTCATGGACCCCGGTGTGCAGACCCTGCTGGTTTACTATGCGCCGACAAAGCTGGCCTTTGACCTTGCCCTGCTGGCCGAACGCTCGTGGCGGCCCTTCAGCTTTGTCGTCTCGCTGGTGCAGGAGACGGAAGCCGACGCGCTCTCGCTGCTGGGTCTGCGCGAGCGGAGCCTGGACCAGTTGTTGCAGTCTGTCAGCTGACCCGACCCGTGCCTCGGGGCCGCCAACGAAAAGGGCGGCCATATGGCCGCCCTCCCCGAGTTCCTGACGTCTGAGAGGTCTCAGGCCTTCTTGCGACGGCGCAGCGCGGCGATGCCGCCCAGGCCGGTCATGAGAAGCAGGCCACCGGCCGGCAGCGGCACGGTCGAGACGACGGTGTAGGAGATGCTGCGCAGCTTGAACTCGTCGCTGGAGTCGTCCGCACCGAAGCCGAAGATTTTGCCAACCAGCTGCCCTTCGGCAAAGGTGAAGGTTTTGATCGACGGGTTGGAGTTGCTGTAGTTGTCTTCGCTCCAGAGGGTTGCCTCGGTCCCGAGGTTGGTGGAGGCGTAGGTCGCGAAGTCGAAGTCGTCGTTCGAATCCCAGTACGCGAAGGTCACCGAGTTGATCTGGACGGTTTCGGAACCGAAGTCGAGCAGCGCCATCTCGGACTTGTTCGCGCCCTCGATGGTGTGCTGGTCCTTGCCATAGGATTCGGAGGTGCCGGTGGTGCACTTGCTGGTGGAGCTTGCGCTGCAGATGCCCAGACCGCCGGACGAGCCGGACCAGCTTGCGACATACTCGTCGTTGGTCAGGATCTTGCCGTTGGTGTCGACGGTGGCACCGGTCACGGTCACTGCGCCGTATGTGTGGCCCGAGCTGCTCCAGCCCTTGCCAACGTTGAAGTCGATGGTGGTGGCAGAGGCGCCGCCGGCCATAAGGATCGTTGCAGCCCCCGCTGCGAAAAGGGTCTTAACAGTCAATGGTATCTTCCCTACTTGGAACAAGGCGATGGTCTCGCCCAACAAATTCCGGACGCCGTCGCTTGGGGCTTTGTTATCATTTCAGGGCGTATCGCTCAATTTGGGCCGGATTTAATTCGAGAACCGGAATATGAATTTATCATATTGAAAATGAACGCCTTTCTTCCAAAAGTTTACTAGAAAATCGCTCTCTCCCGCGCAGTTCCGCGACCTGAATTTCCGGCATATCGGAAACAACATATAGGTCAGAATATTGATTGTTTACGAATGATCCAAGGTGCGCTGTGGGCGCTCCCCTGCCCGAATCTCCGGGCGCAGGCTCCGCCAGCAGCGGGTTTGCCATGCGGAATGCAAAAAGGGCGGCCCGAGGCCGCCCTAGAGGATCCGTGTCTGCGTGGTGCCGTCAGGCTTTCGAGCGGCGCCGCATCAGAGCAATGCCACCGAGACCGGTCAGCAGCAGGAGACCACCAGCCGGGAGCGGAACCGGGGTCGTCGGAGCAACGTACAGAAGCTTGTCGCTGCTGGCACCCGTGCCATTCACCGCCTTGAAGCGAAGACCCAACTTGAGGGTACCGTCCTCGAAGCCATCTTCGAAGTAGGACGCCATCGTCACTTCATCGAGGCCCTTCAGATAGAAGGAGACAGAGGTCGTACCATCTTCGGGATCGAGGCCAGCCGACGGGCTACCCGACCCTTCGAGCGTCGACTTGAGGCCGCCACCGAGGTCGAAGGTGATGCTGTTGAACTGGTTACCGTTTACGGAATCGTCGTTCAGCAACAGGTACGGGAAATAGCTGCTACCCACATAGTTGGACGCGGTGTCACCGAGCGACACTGCGTCAGGCGTGGTGAATGCGAACCCAACCAGCTTGCTGGCGGTCGCCCCGCTTCCAAAAGCGTCGCCATCGCCAGTGGTGTTGTCCACGGTAACGGTCAGTTTGACGTCGCTCGTAATTCCGGGTGCAGTCACCTGCTCGAACGCAAAGGTCAGCGATGCAGAAGAACCAGTTGCCGGCGAATTGGTCGAGAACAGGCTGTCTTCGCCGACATCGATGGTGAAAGTTGTCGCTGCGGATGCAGCTCCGGCGGACAGGACGACTGCGGTCGCGATGCCGGCAATAAACTTGGTATACATTGTAGCTACCCCTGGACGGTCAATCGCCGTCGAACTGGCTGAGACTTAAGTTACTTCTAAAGGGGACGTTAACACATCTTAAGAACGGCCCCGAAGGGAATCCGTGAAATGTGGCAAGAATAGACGAAAATGCAACCTCAGGTTTCAAAACTCGCTGACCCGCATTACTCAGGATGGCCATGTCCGAAGGGATTACTTGCCCGACGTCCCGAATCACCTTGCCTAAAAGGGGATCGGCGGCACTCCGGTCAAGAAACCGCATGAATTTAGGGGACTTCCTGACACAACGACCAGTTGTGCGGCGAAAAGGCGACTGGCCCTTTGGGCGAATTTCCTTCCCGGAGCTACAAGGGCGGTTTTGCACGGCGCTCCGCATCCCTGCCCCTGCGATTTTGCGTTTTCGCAAAGCTCCTTTGCGCTTAGCGGTCTTGATTGCCCCCCTGCCGGAGGCTACCCAAGTTGCGTGGAGGGCCGGTGTTCACCGGCGGCGGACGGGGAGAAGATCATGGATTTCAGCCTGAGCGAGGAGCAGACGGCCATCTTCGACATGGCCCGCGACTTCGGACAGGAGCGCATCGCGCCCTTTGCCCGCCAGTGGGAGAAGGACGGCACCATTCCCAAGGAGCTGTGGCTCGAGGTTGGCGCGCTTGGTTTCGGCGGGCTTTACGTCAGCGAGAGCTCCGGCGGCTCCGGTCTGAGCCGGTTGGATGCGACGCTGGTCTTCGAGGCGCTGAGCATGGCCTGCCCCTCGGTGGCGGCATTCCTGTCGATCCACAACATGTGCGCCCGGATGATCGACGCCTTTGGCAGCGACGACCTGAAGGCGCGGGTCCTGCCCGGCGTCGTCTCGATGGAAACGGTGCTGTCCTACTGCCTGACCGAGCCCGGTTCGGGCTCGGACGCGGCAGGGCTGAAGACCAGGGCGGAACGTACCAACGAGGGCTATTCTCTCAATGGAACCAAGGCCTTCATCTCTGGCGGCAGCTATTCCGACGCCTACGTCTGCATGGTGCGGACGGGCGAGGACGGGCCGCGCGGGATCTCGACGCTCTATGTCGAGGACGGGACGCCGGGCCTGAGCTTTGGCGCGCTGGAGGAGAAGATGGGCTGGCGTGCGCAGCCCACGGCGCAGGTGCAGTTCGACGACTGCAAGGTGCCGGCGGAGAACCTTGTGGGGCGCGAAGGCGACGGGTTCAAGTACGCCATGATCGGGCTGGACGGCGGGCGACTGAACATCGCGGCCTGTTCGCTGGGCGCGGCGCAGACCGCGCTGAACGCCACCCTGACCTACATGGGCGAGCGCAAGGCCTTCGGAAAGAGCATCGACGGGTTCCAGGGCCTCCAGTTCCGCCTGGCCGACATGGAGATCGAGTTGCAGGCGGCGCGCACCTTCCTGCGGCAGGCCGCGTGGAAGCTGGACCAGGGCGCACCGGATGCCACCAAGTATTGCGCGATGGCCAAGAAATTCGTCACCGAGGCCGGATCGAAGGCGGTGAACCAGTGCCTGCAGCTGCATGGTGGATATGGTTATCTCGCGGACTACGGTATCGAGAAGCTGGTGCGTGACCTGCGGGTCCACGAGATCCTCGAGGGCACCAACGAGATCATGCGGGTGATCGTCGCGCGGCACCTGCTGGCGGCACGGTAGGGAGAGCGGCATGGGCGACATTCACATACGCAAGGAAGGTCGCGCAGGCCGGATCACCCTCACCCGCCCCAAGGCGCTGAACGCGCTGACCTACGAGATGTGCCTGGCCATCGACCGGGCGCTGATCGACTGGCAGACGGATGACACGGTGGCGCTGGTGATCATCGACGCCGAGGGCGACAAGGCCTTTTGCGCGGGTGGTGACATCGCCGAGCTCTATCGCACCGGCAAGGCGGGCGACTTTGGCTACGCCCGGACCTTCTGGCGCGACGAGTACCGGATGAATGCGCGGCTGGCGGATTACCCCAAGCCCATCGTCGCCCTGATGCAGGGCTTTGTCATGGGCGGCGGCGTCGGGCTGGGCGGCCACGTGCGGCACCGGGTCGTCTGCGACAGCACCCGCATCGCCATGCCGGAGACGGGTATCGGCCTGATCCCGGACGTGGGCGGGTCACTGTTGCTGGCGCGGGCGCCGGGGCGTCTGGGGGACTACCTCGGGCTGACCGCCGCGCGGCTGGGGCCCGGTGACGCGATCCATGCCGGGTTTGCCGACTATTATATACGTGAGGACCGCTGGCCCGAACTGGTGGCCGGGCTCTGCCAGTCCGGCCGGGTCGAGGCGCTGGCCGAGGCGCGCGAGACCCCGCCGGAGGGAGAGCTAGCCGGACAGGCCGAGCAGATCGACGCGATCTTTGGCGCAGGGACCCTCGCGGAGATACTGGCCGCCGCCGAGGCCGCCAAGGGCGACCTCGCCGCTTCTGCCGCCAAGGCGATCCGGCGGAACTCTCCGCTGGCGATGGCCATGACGCTTGCCGCGCTGGAGCGGCTGCGGGTGGGCGCGCAGGACATCCGCAGCGCCCTGCAGCAGGAATACCGCGCGACCTGGCGCACGATCGAGCAGGGCGATTTCCTTGAAGGGATCCGCGCGCAGATCATCGACAAGGATCGCAATCCGACATGGAAACATACGCTCGACAGCGTTCCGGCCGAGACAGTGGAGGCCATGCTGGCCCCGCTGGGTGCGGACGAGCTGACATTTGACGCCTGAGGAGGAGCAAGAATGAATATCGGGTTCATAGGACTGGGCAACATGGGCGGACCGATGGCCGCCAACCTTGCCAAGGCAGGCCACAACGTCACCGGGTTCGACATGGCCGATGTCTCGGTCGAGGGCGTCGAGATGGCAGCGAGCGCGGCCGAGGCGGCGACCGATCAGGACGTGGTGATCACCATGCTTCCGAACGGGGCGATCCTGCGCAAGGTGGCCGGGGAGATCATCCCGGCGATGCGCCAGGGCGCGGCCTTTGTGGATTGCTCGACCGTGGACGTCGACAGCGCCCGCGCCGTTGCGACGCTGGCCGAGGACGCGGGGCTGCTGCCGGTGGACGCGCCGGTTTCGGGCGGCGTCGGCGGCGCGGCCGCGGGGACCCTGACCTTCATGGCCGGTGGATCGGAAGCGGCCTTTGCCCGTGCCGAGCCGCTGTTCGAGATCATGGGCCAGAAGGCGGTGCATTGCGGCGACTCCGGCGCGGGCCAGTCTGCCAAGATCTGCAACAACATGATCCTTGGCGTCACCATGATCGCCACCTGCGAAGCCTTTGCGCTGGCCGACAAGCTGGGGCTCGACCGGCAGAAGATGTTCGACGTGGTCTCCACCTCCTCCGGCTACAGCTGGTCGATGAACGCCTACTGCCCTGCCCCGGGTGTTGGCCCGCAGAGCCCGGCGGACAACGGCTACAAGCCCGGCTTTGCCTCGGACCTGATGCTGAAGGACCTGCGCCTGTCGCAGCAGGCCGCCGAAAGCGTCGATGCCGACACCCCGATGGGCCAGCTGGCGCAGGCGCTCTACACGCAGTTCGTCGAGAACGAGGGCGGTTCGGGCACGGACTTCAGCGCCATGCTGCCCCGCTTCGAAAAGCGCGGGCGCGGCTGAGATCGGCACTCTCCCGCCGGCGCCCGGACAGGGCGCCGACGGAAAGTTTCCTGCGGGACGTTTGGTTCATCAAAGACCAAATGTCACAAAGGAGACTGACATGCGTAAGCTCACCTATCTTGCAGCGATCCTGGCCACCTGCGCGATGGCCCCTGCCGCCTTTGCCCAAGGACAGCAACCGCCCGCCTGCCCGCAGGGTCAGAAGTGCGAGCAGCCGCAGGGCAACAAGCAGCAGGGCAATCGCCCGCCCGCGCAGGGTCAGCAGCACCAGCAGAACGCGCAGCAGGGCAACCGGCCGCCGCAGCAACAGCAGCCGCAGAAGGCCCACGGGAACCAGCCGCAGCAACAGCAGGGTCACGGGAACCAGCCGCAGTTCGCGCAGGGCAAACCCAAGGGCCCGTCGATCAAACCCGGCCACCGCGTGGACAACTTCCAGCGCGTTTCCGACCCGCATCGTTATGGCCTGCCCAAGAACCAGACCTTTGTCGTGCGTGACAGCTATGTCTACCGCATCGACCCGAACACTGGCGTCGTTCTGGCCCTGATCGGCCTTGCCGCATCCGTCCTCCACTGACCCGGCCCCGGTGGCGGCTTCCCGCCGCCGCCGGGAACTCTCCTGTCATTTCGCGCGTTTATCCAGCAGACGGAAAGTGAATTCACGAACCGGAAGGAGACAGTCATGACCCGCACGACCCGCATGATCCCGATCCTCGCGATCGCGGCCCTGGCGCTTCCCGGCGCCGCGATGGCGGACAAATCGCACAACAAGGGCGGCAACGTTTACACCATCGCCGCCAACTGCCCGCCGGGGCTTGCCAAGAAGGCCGTTCCCTGTGTTCCGCCCGGCCAGGCCAAGAAGGCACCGGTGGTGATCGAACGTCACGACCGCGACCACGATGGCCGCCGCCCGGTCTATGACAGCCGCGACTATGACCGCCACTACGACTACCGCGTCGGCGACGTGGTGCATGGCGATTACATCGTGATCCGGGAACCGTCGCGCTATGGCCTCGACCCGAACGGTACCTATTACCGGATGGGCGAAGCCGTCTACCAGGTGGACTCGGACACCCGCAAGGTACTGGCCGTCATCGGCCTCGCGAGTGCGTTCCTGAACTGAGTTTTGTTTGTATGTAACGAGTTACGCCGCCATGCCCCGGGGCATGGCGGTTTTCGTTGTGACCTGGCCTACTCGGCCGCGACGCGCTTGGGGTCGAGCATGTCCTTGAGGTAGTGCCCGGTATGGCTCTCGGGCACGGCGGCCACCTCTTCCGGCGTGCCGGTCGCCACGATGCGGCCCCCGCCATCACCGCCCTCGGGGCCGATGTCGATGATATGGTCGGCGGTCTTGATGACGTCGAGGTTGTGCTCGATCACGATGACCGAGTTGCCCTGATCGACCAGTTCATGCAGCACTTCCAACAGCTTGCGCACGTCTTCGAAGTGCAAACCCGTCGTCGGCTCGTCGAGGATGTAGAGCGTGCGCCCCGTGGCGCGCTTGCTGAGTTCCTTGGAGAGCTTGACCCGCTGCGCCTCGCCGCCCGAGAGCGTCGTCGCCTGCTGGCCCACCTTGATGTAGCCAAGGCCCACGCGCATCAGCGCATCCATCTTCTCGCGGATCGAAGGCACCGCCTTGAAGAATTCCTGCGCCTCTTCCACCGTCATGTCGAGCACGTCGGCGATGGACTGGCCCTTGAACTTGATCTCCAGCGTCTCGCGGTTGTAGCGCGCGCCCTTGCAGGTCTCGCACTCCACGTAGACGTCGGGGAGGAAGTGCATCTCGATCTTGATGACGCCGTCACCCTGACAGGCCTCGCAGCGCCCGCCCTTCACGTTGAAGGAGAAACGCCCGGGCTTGTAGCCGCGCGCCTTGGCCTCCGGCAGCCCCGCGAACCAGTCGCGGATCGGGGTGAAGGCCCCGGTGTAGGTGGCCGGGTTGCTGCGCGGCGTGCGCCCGATCGGACGCTGGTCGATGTCGATGACCTTGTCGAGATGCTCCAGACCCTTGATCGTCTCACAGGGCGCGGGCGTCTGGCGGGCCCCGTTCAGGCGCATCGAGGCGGTCTTGAACAGGGTCTCGATGGTCAGCGTGGACTTGCCGCCGCCGGAGACGCCGGTGACGCAAACGAACTTGCCCAGCGGATACTCTGCCGTGACGTCCTTGAGGTTGTTGCCGGTCGCCTTCACCACGGTGATGGACTTGTTCTTCTTGCCCTCGCGGCGATGCTCGGGCACCGCGATCTCGCGCGTGCCGGCAAGGTACTGACCGGTCAGCGAGGCCGGATCGGCCGCGATCTCCTGCGGCGTGCCCTTGCTGACAACCTGTCCGCCATGCACCCCGGCACCGGGGCCGATGTCGAAGACGTAATCGGCCTCGCGGATGGCTTCCTCGTCATGCTCGACCACGATCACCGTGTTGCCCTGATCGCGCAGGTTCTTGAGCGTGGTCAGGAGGCGGCCATTGTCGCGCTGGTGCAGGCCGATGGAGGGTTCGTCGAGGACATAGAGCACGCCCTGCAGACCCGAGCCGATCTGGCTTGCCAGACGGATGCGCTGGCTCTCGCCACCGCTTAGCGTGCCACTTGAGCGAGACAGCGTAAGATACTCAAGACCAACGTTATTCAGGAACCCGAGGCGTTCCCGAATTTCCTTCAGGATGGCCTTGGCGATCTCGTTCTTCTGCTTGCTCAGGCTGCCCGGAACCGTCTCGCACCAGGCATAGGCCTCGCGGATGGACTGCTCCACCACCTCGCCCACGTGCTTGCCCGCGATCTTGACCGCGAGCGCCTCGGGGCGCAGGCGGTAGCCATTGCAGGTGCCGCAGGGACGGTTGTTCTGGTAGCGCTCGAACTCCTCGCGGATCCAGCTGGAGTCGGTCTCGCGATAGCGACGTTCCATGTTGGGGATGACCCCCTCGAAGACGCGCGAAACCTGGTAAACGCGCCCGCCCTCGTCGTAGCGGAACTCGATCTCCTCGTCGCCCGAGCCATGCAGGAAGACCTGCTGAACGTGCTTGGGCAGATCCTTCCACTTGGTGTTCTTGTCGAACTCGTAGTGGCGCGCGATGGCCTCGATGGTCTGCAGGAAGTAGGGCGACTTGCCCTTGCGCCAGGGCGCCAGCGCGCCGTCGTAGATCTTGAGGTTCTGGTCCGGGACCACGAGGCGTTCGTCGAAGAACAGCTCGACCCCGAGGCCGTCACAATCGGGGCAGGCCCCGAAGGGCGCGTTGAAGGAGAACAGGCGCGGCTCGATCTCGGGGATGGTGAAGCCACTGACCGGACAGGCGAAATTCTCGGAGAAGGTGATGCGCTCCGGCTCACCCTCCTTGGGTGCGGTCTCCAGCACACAGATGCCGTCGGCAAGGTCGAGCGCGGTGCGCAGCGAATCCGCCAGCCGCGTCTCGAGCCCTTCGCGCACCACGATCCGGTCGACCACCACGTCGATGTTGTGGCGGAACTTCTTGTCGAGCGTCGGCGGCTCGTCGAGTTCGTAGAACTCGCCGTTGACCTTGACCCGCTGGAAGCCCTGCTTGCGCAGTTCGAGGAATTCCTTGCGGTACTCGCCCTTGCGGTCGCGCACGATGGGCGCCAGCAGGTAGGCGCGCGTGCCCTCCTCCATCGCCATGATGCGGTCGACCATGTCCTGCACCTGCTGCGCCTCGATCGGCAGGCCGGTTGCGGGGCTGAAGGGCGTGCCGGCGCGGGCGTAGAGCAGGCGCATGTAGTCGTAGATCTCGGTCACCGTGCCGACGGTCGAGCGCGGGTTCTTCGAGGTCGTCTTCTGCTCGATGGAGATCGCCGGAGAGAGACCGCTGATGTGGTCGACGTCCGGCTTTTCCATCATGTCGAGGAACTGGCGGGCATAGGCGCTCAGGCTCTCGACATAGCGGCGCTGGCCCTCGGCATAGATGGTGTCGAAGGCAAGGCTCGACTTGCCCGAGCCCGACAGGCCGGTGATCACCACCAGCTGGTCGCGCGGGATGTCGACATCGATGTTCTTGAGGTTGTGTTCGCGCGCGCCGCGCACCTCGATATGTTTCAGCTCGGCCATGGCAGTCCCCGTTAACGGTTTAGACATAGGTGAGTGTTATCGAGTCTCCAATAGAAAAATGCGAACATAAGGAGAACGATCAGGCGGATGCACGCCGGCGGCGCTGTGCCAGCAGCATGTGCATCACGAATCCACAGCAGTAGAGCCCCAGGGCGAAGACGAGAAAACCACTCGGGCCCCAGGTGCCGACCATCGCGGCAAGGATCGGGGTGCCGGTCGTCGTTCCCAGGTTCCCCATCTGGGCCAGCGCGCCATTGGCCTCGGCCCGCGCGGTCGCATCCTCGTTGAGCTGCGGAATGGCGGTAAAGCTGGAGCCCTGCACCAGCCCGAGGCAGAGCGCGAGGGCGATGTAGCAGAGCGGATTCTGCGGTGCCAACCAGATCGCGATGCTGGCCAGGGTGCAGGCGGCAAAGCCGATGCGGATGACGGTGACCGCCGGGAAGCGGCGCAGCAGCAGCACGCCGAGCGTCATCGAAGAGCAGATGCCCGCCAGCGGCATGAAGGCAACCACGCTGTCGCGTATGGTGCCCTCGGGCAGGTACTGGGGCATGATGGTCAGGATCGCGACCCAGGTGGCGGCGTAGAAGAACCAGCCGAGCGCTGGGGCGTTGCGCCAGGGCGAGCGGTAGATGCGGATGTGCTCGGCGACGACCGAGCGCAATGAGAGCAGCCCGCTGCGCGGCCCGACGACGTCACGCGGCAGCATCAGCGCCACCAGCAGGGCCATCGCGGCCATGTAGATGCCATGCGCCCCGTAGAGCGCGCCGACACCCCAGGCGCGGGCAAGGGGCAGACCGAAGAGGACGAGGAGGAAAAAGGCGACCCCGAAGAAGGTGGACCAGAGCGACAGGGTGAGGCCGCGATGGCGCGGAGCGCTGATCTGGGCGATGAGAGTTGGGGCGGAGACCACGATGGCGAGGTGCGAGGCGCCCTCGAGCGCCCGGCTGAACAGGAACAGCGGCAGGGAGGGCAGCATCGCCTGCCATGCCGAGACCACGGCCCCGAGTGCCAGCGCGGCGATCAGCGCGCGGCGATACCCGATGGAGGCCACGATGAGCCCGGCCACGACACCGAAGAGTACGCCGACGAAGCCGACAAGGGACACCGCGAACCCGAGCTTGGCCCCGGCGGCGCCGTAGTGTTCGGAAAGCAGCGTGAAGCTGACCGAGACCTTGCCGAACTGGGCCGCGGCGCCGAGCCCCGCGGCCCAGAGGCCAAGCACGGTGGCAAAGGAGGTCCGTTCAGAGGGGGCCGGCTGGGCGGTGGCGGTCATGGTCGAACCTTTCCTGCGATGACCACCCCCTACCCTGCATGGGGAAAAAGAAAAAGGCCGCCCGAGAGGCGACCTCTGTTCCGTGGTGCCGGGCCGTAGCTGGGCGAGTTGCCGGGACCATCTTGGGGCGCCTGTCGGAAGACGGTTGTCGGAAGACGCTTGTAGGTAGACGCCTGTCGGAGCGCGCCTGTCGGAAGGCGTCTGTCGCGAAGCGCCTGTCGGGAGGCACCGTCGGGAGGCACCGTCGGACGTCGCACTTAGCGGAAGCGACCGGCCGGAGGCGAGCGTCGGAAGGCGCCTGCCAGGACGCGCCCGTCGGGAGGAGCCCGTCGGAAGGCGTCCGGCGGAAGGTGCCCGGCAGAAGGCGCCGGAGGACGGCGACCGGAGGAAGACGCCTGTCGGGCGGTGCCCGTCAGAAGGCGTCCGGAGGACGGCGCCCGGCAGAAGGCGCCCGGTGGAAGGTGCCCGGCGGAAGGTGCCCGGCGGAAGGTGCCCGGCGGAAGGCGACCGGAGGACGGCGACCGGAGGAAGGCGCCTGTCGGGCGGTGTCCGTCAGAAGGCGCCCTCAGCGCAAACGCCTGTCGTGAGACGCCCGGCGGAAGGCGTCCATCGGAAGGCGCCCATAGCGGCACCGCCTGTCGCGCTACCCGCAGTGCGGCCCGGCGTCAGATGTGGATCACCCGGTCGTAGGCGTCGAGGACGGATTCGTGCATCATCTCGGAGAGCGTCGGATGCGGGAAGACGGTCTCCATCAGCTCGGCCTCGGTCGTTTCGAGCGTGCGCCCGATCACGTAGCCCTGGATCAGCTCGGTCACCTCGGCGCCGACCATATGCGCGCCGAGCAGCTCGCCGGTCTTGGCGTCGAAGACAGTCTTGACCATCCCTTCGGGTTCACCAAGCGCGATGGCCTTGCCGTTGCCGATGAAGGGGAAGCGGCCGACCTTGACGTCGTAGCCGAGCTCCTTCGCCTTGGCCTCGGTATAGCCGACGGAGGCGACCTGCGGCTGGCAGTAGGTGCAGCCGGCAATCGCCTCGGGGCGCACCGGGTGGGGATGCTTGCCGGCGATCAGTTCCGCCACCATGACCCCTTCGTGGCTGGCCTTGTGCGCCAGCCAGGGCGCACCGGCGATATCGCCGATGGCATAGAGCCCCTCGACCCCGGTGCGGCAGTAACCGTCCACGACGACATGGGTCCGGTCGATCTTGACGCCCAGTTCCTCGAGGCCGAGACCTTCCACATTTCCAACAATACCGACCGCCGAAATGACCGTATCGACCTCGATTGCTTCCATTTTGCCACCTTTCTCGATGTGAGCGGTGACTTTGTCCTTGGCGCGGTCCAGCTTCTTGACCGTCGCCTTTTCCATGATGGTCATGCCCTGCTTGGTGAACTGCTTCTTGGCAAAGGCGCTGATTTCGGCGTCTTCCACGGGCAGGACACGGTCCATCACCTCGACCACGGTCGTCTCGGCGCCAAGCGTGTTGTAGAAGCTGGCGAACTCGATGCCGATGGCGCCCGAGCCGATGACCAGCAGCTTCTTGGGCATGTGCGGCGGCTGCAGGGCGTGCTTGTAGGTCCAGACCCGCTGGCCGTCAGCCTCGAGCCCCGGCAGTTCGCGGGCGCGGGCGCCGGTGGCGAGGATGATGTTCTTCGCCGTCAGTTCCTCGGTGCCCTTGTCGGTCTTGACCGCGACCTTGCCCTTGGCGGGCAGCGTGGCCGCCCCCATGAACACGGTGATCTTGTTCTTCTTCATCAGGTGGCCGACGCCGCCCGAGAGCTGCTTGGCCACACCGCGCGACCGCTTGACCACGGCGTCGATGTCGTAGCCGATCTTATCGGCGGTAAGGCCGAAATCCTTGGCGCGCTCCATCAGGTGGAACACCTCGGCCGAGCGCAGCAGCGCCTTGGTCGGGATGCAGCCCCAGTTGAGGCAGATGCCGCCGAGGTGCTCGCGCTCCACGATGGCGACCTTCTGGCCAAGTTGGGCCGCGCGGATGGCGGCAACATAGCCGCCGGGGCCGGCGCCGATTACGATCACGTCAAAGGATTGGGCAGCCATTGCATGTCCTCCGCCAGGCGCTCCGAAAACTAGTTCAGCGTTAAACTAGTTTTCGCGCAGCTTCAATGCCGCTTTCTCGCGGGGAGCTCTGCCCCCGTTTCCGACCACTCTAGCGCAGTCGCGGACAGGGGCAAACGCCTTTGCCGAGGCGCGCCGCAACTCGCGCAGGGGTTGTGTAACCCATAGCGGAGAGCGCCGGATCAAGGTGCTGGCCCCCCTCTGGTGGTCGTTTCCCATGCGGGAACGGTGACGAGGGAGCGCGGGAATTTGCCACGGATGCCCTGCCGCGCAGCAGCGTGGCGTGGGAGCGCCCGGAAAGCAAAGGGCCGGTCCCGAGGGCCGGCCCGATGTGATCTGGCAATGTGCCGCCGGGCTTAGCCGGCGGATTGCAGTTCGCGTACCGTCTGGCCGTAGCCCCCGGCGGTGACATAGGCCATCTCGGTCTTGGTCGAGGGCCGCGCGAGCGCTTCGTTCCGATAGGGGAAGCGGCCGAATTCGCGGATCACCTTGCGGTGCGCCCGGGCGTGGAGCATGTTCGCCGCCCCGGTCTCGGGCATGCGCTCGCAGAACAGGCGCACGCAGCGGTCCTGATCGACAAGGTTCTCGGAGTGCATCATCGGCAGGTAGAAGAACTGCCGTGCAGGCTCGTCGATCCGCAGATCCCAGTTCTTGTGGATCGCGGCCTTGGCGGCGGCGAGCGCCGCGCGGTCGGTCGAGAACGCCTTGCCGCAATTGCGGAACATGTTGCGCGGGAATTGGTCGGTCAGGATGATGTAGGCCAGGGCGCCGCTGGGATAGGTCAGCCAGAGCGAATAGGCGCCCTCGCGTGCCTTTTCCCAGGTCGTCAGAAACTTGTCTCGGATTTTGGCATCGAGGTCGTCATTCGCCTCGTACCATCCTTTCGGGCCAACCTCGTCCAACCAGAAACTCAATACGTCTTCAGGGCCAGTCATGGATCCTCTCCAGATTCCTATGGTCACATTCCCAGGGTGGGTTCAGGGTAAGGGTGTTTTACACAGCTGTTACAGTAACAAATTGCAACACATTCGACATAGTGTGAACGATCACACGGTGTCCTGATCTCCGTGCTCTGCCTCGAAACTCGCCTCTTGCGCGAACTCGACGGCCATCGGCGTGGCGACGGGAGTCATGGGCGAGATGCCGCTCGTGTCTGCCACAGGGACCGAGGCGCGCTGGGTCATCCGGTAGCCCGCGTAGACGGTGACGGCGAAAAGCAAAGCGCCGAGGAAGAGGAAGTAGCCCGGCGGACCGAAGGCGGCGTCGCTCATGATCCAGCCTGTCAGCAGCGGCCCGGCCACAGCTCCGAGGCCGTTGATGAAGACAAGCCCGCCCGAGGCGGCGGCCATGTCCTCGTGTTCGAGGTAGTCGTTGGTGTGGGCGATCAGCAGCGAATAGAGCGGGTTGGTGGTGCCGCCGACGATGAAGGCCGAGACCAGCAGGAGCGTGTAGCTGCCGCCCAGAAGCATCCCGAGGACGGAGGCTGCGCCGCCTGCAAGCGACACGATCATGATCAGCTGGCGGCGGTCCATCCGGTCCGAAACCCAGCCGATGGGGTACTGCAGCAGCAGTGCGCCGACATAGAAGGTGCCGACGAAGATCGAGATCTGCAGCACCGAGAGACCGGCCTGCGCGCCGTAGACCGCGCCCATGCCGAACTGGGCGGAGTAGACACCGCCGAGGAAGAACATGCCGACGCAGCCAAGGGGCGAGATCTCCATGATCTCGCGCAGGCTCTTGGGCTTGGTGGATTCGAAGGCCGGGGTCGGGCTGATCGACAGCAGGATGGGCGCGAAGGAGATCGAGATCAGCACCGAGGCGATGATGAAGGTTTCATAGCCCGAGGGATCGGCGATCAGCATCACCGCCTGCGAGGCGACGACCCCGAGCATCATGGTGATCATGTAGAGCGAGAGCGCCTTGCCCCGGTTGGCGTTGTCGGCGGCGTTGTTCAGCCAGCTTTCGGCGGTGACGTAAACACCGGAGAAGCAGAAGCCGATGACGATCCGCCCGAGGATCCAGTAGATCGGCGAGGGCAGCACCGGGTAGAGGATGAACACCGAGGAGATCAGCGAGGCCAGCGCGGCAAAGACCCGCACGTGGCCGACCCGGCGGATCATCTCGGGTGCCATGCGCGAACCGCCGAGGAAGCCGATGAAATAGGCCGACATCACGAGCGATAGCTCGAGCGTCGTGAAGCCTTCGATGTTGCCGCGCACCCCGAGGAGGGTGCCCTGCAACCCGTTGCCGATCATAAGCAGGCAGAGCCCGAGCAACAGCGCCCAGGCACTCGACAGTACTTGCAACATTCCCTGACCCCTTAAGTCTCCTCAGCTCCCCTCTGCCCGTACAATGTGACAGAAAACGGAGCGCATTTCTTTCCGCTTGCGACTTTTTTCCGACGCCAGCGGCTAGGTCGGTCTTTCAGGGAGGAGCAGCGAGGCGTCCCCGTAGGAGAAGAAGCGGTAGCGGCTGGCCACGGCGTGGTCATAGATCGCCTGCATTTCCCGGTAGCCGATGAAGGCCGCCACCAGCATCATCAGCGTGGATTTGGGCAGGTGAAAGTTGGTCATCAGCGCATCGGCAACATGGAAGGTGAAGCCGGGATAGATGAAGATGTCGGTCTTGCCGCGCCAGGGCTGGATCGCGCCGCTGCGCGCCGCGCTCTCGATCAGGCGCAGCGCAGTGGTGCCGACCGGGATCACCCGGCCCCCTGCCGCCCGCGTCGCCGCGATCTCGGCGGCGGCGGTCTCGCTGACTTCGCCCCATTCGGCGTGCATCTTGTGTGTGGTCACGTCCTCGACCTTGACCGGCAGGAAGGTGCCGGCGCCCACGTGCAGGGTGACCTTGGTAAAGGTGACACCCTTGGCGGCGAGACGGTCCAGCAGCGGCTGGTCGAAGTGCAGCGATGCGGTGGGCGCGGCAACGGCGCCCGGGTGCTCGGCAAAGACGGTCTGGTAGTCGGTCTTGTCCTGCTCGTCGGCGGCACGCTGCGCCGCGATGTAAGGCGGCAGCGGCATCTGCCCGGCCTCGGCCAGCGCGGCGTCGAAATCCTGGCCCGCCAGGTTGAAGCGCAGGAGCCCCTGCCCGTCTTCGGTGCCGGTCAGTTCGGCCGAAAGCGCCCTGGAAAAGACGATCGCCTCGCCCGTGCGGACCTTCTTGAGCGGCTTCAGGAGCGCGGCCCATGTGCCGTCGGCGCGGGGTTCCAGCAGGGTGACCTCGATCTTGGCCGAAGTCTCGCCCTCGGGACCGGTCCGGAAACGGCGCCCCATCAGGCGGGCCGGGATCACCGCGGTATCGTTCAGGACCAGCCGGTCGCCGGGACGCAGCCAGTCGACGAGGTCGGTCACGATCTGGTCATGCAGACGGTCGCCCTCGGCCACCAGCAGGCGCGCCGAGGAGCGCGGCACGGCGGGGCGTGTCGCGATCAGGTCGTCAGGCAGGTCGAAATCGAAATCCGAGAGTTTCATCGGGCGCGCTATAGTCCCGGTCGCGCGGATTGACCACAGGTGATTTCAGCGCCCGGCGTCGGGCGGTGCGGCACTGCTCGCGGGCGGGGTCTGGGGGCGGGCCGGCTTGTTCGGATCCTGCGGCGGAGGGGCCCGGAAGATCTCGCGGAACATGCCCGGGGCAAGGGCGGAGAGCGGGTTGACGCTGACCGAGGGGTCGGAGGCCGTGCCGCGCAGGCGGTAGTTGAAGCCGATCAGCCCCTCGCCCTTGCGGGTGAGGACCGAGCCGATGGCGTTCAGCATGTAGATCGGCGAGATCACGCCCTGCATATCCAGCTGCCCGGTGGGCACGTTGTAGGTCCCGTCCATCGAGATACCCATCGAGGGACCAACGGCGCTGGAGGAATAGAGGGTCAGCCGGGACGGGGCGAGGCGGAACTTGGCATCGACCTCGGTGAACTGGATGCCCTGCCCCGTCAGCTCGTCGACGAGACCGATCACGCTGATCGAGTTCAGCAGCGCGGCGATGGCGGGGGCGTCCTTGACCCGGGTGTCGGTGACCCGGAGGGTGCCGTCGAACTGACCGGCCTGATCGGCGGGCAGCAGGGTGAGCGAGAAGTCTCCGCCCCGGCCCTGCCGCAGCAGCCCGGCCGAGCGGAACACGCCGCCCGCGTCGTTCGACCGGATCCGGAAGGCGCTGCCGCCGTTCTGCGGCACCACCTGCCCGGTGACGCCGGTCTGGCCATTGACCCGGCCCCGGAAATCGCCGGTCAGGCCCCGGGCGGTGGTGAAGCTGCCGGAGAAGCCTGCGAGCGAGATGCTGTCGGTGATCTGGAGGGTGTCGAGCGCGATGTCGATGGGGCCGGAACCCGAGCCGGAGCCGCCAGAACTGCCGCTGCCGAAATCGGCGGTGCGCAGGTCGAGCCGACCGCTGCGCACCCGGACGGCGGGCGCCGCCGCGCCGCGCCCGATCAGTTCCACCTGACCGTTGAACCAGTTGCCGATCTGGACCGACCCGAACAGCGCGCGGTCGAGGCCGCCGTCGGGCTTGATGGTGACCGACCCCGAGGACTTGAGGCCGCCGCCCTGCACCACCAGCGAGTCGACGCGCGCGGGTTCGGTCAGCGTGGCGGTCAGGCGCAGCAGGCCCTTGCTTTCGGCAGGCTTGGTCCAGCCGATCTCGGGCGCGCGCAGGCGGATGCCCTCAAGCTCGGACTCGAGAGCGAGTTCGGGCGGCTTGCCGGGCCTGAGATCGAGCGTGAAGCGTCCCTTGCCGCTGCCGGAGACCGTCCCGGCCGGGAGCCCGATGTGGAAGGTGTCGACGGTGGTCTGCGACAGCTCCACCGTGCCCTCGACGCGGCTGTCCTTGCTGGCGCCCTTGCCGATGGCCTGCCGCCACGAGACCTCCGCCGGAACCTCGCCGATCCGCCCCGGCCCGAAGACTCGCACGTAGGTCTGGTCGCCCTCGATGCGCAGGCGGTCGGAGGTAACAGTGTAGCCCGGCACCAGTTCGGTGCTGACCACCGGGCCCGAGACGCCGTTGAAGTGGAATTCGATCTCGTCCAGCGGCACGCCCTTGGTCAGCGGCATCGAGACGGTGCCGGTTGCACGGACCTGCCCGTCGGCCAGCGCGACCGGCAGCGGCGTGTCCTTGAGCACGGAGAGCGGAGGCCGGTTCAGGAGCGAGAGAATACTGGTGATCGAGCCCTCGCCCGCAAAGCGCACGATCCCCGGTGCGGCCTGGCGGATGGAGATATCGGGGATGATGAAGGAGGTCCCGGTGACGTCGATGGCGCCGCCCTCGTCGCCCTCGACCCGCCCGGCGCCCGCCGTCACGACAAAGCGGTTGCCGACCAGCGTGGCCTGCCCGGCGGCGCCGGTGATCGGGGGCATGGTGGGCAGGAACTGGATCTGCGCGTCCTGAAACTGGAAGTCGGCGAAGATCTCGGGCTTTTCGCCCGGCTTCATCCGCAGGGCGACGGCAATGTCGCGCAGCAGCCCGTCCGAGATGTTCTCCTCGACCCATTCGCGCGGCTTGGGTGCGGCGGCCTCGGGCCAGAGCTCCACCAGCCGCTCCGGCGCCATCTGGTCGAGGTTGCCGTCCACCGACAGCGACCAGCCCCCGGGGCCCGCGTCGAAGGCTCCCTTGGCCAGCATCTTGCTGTCGCCGATGTCGAGCTGGATTTGCCCGAAGTCGAGTTCGAAGGGATTGAGCTTGAGCCGCAGGTCGGCGGTGACCGACCCGATCTGGAGCGGTTCGGGATAGAGCCGGCCCGGGCTGAGGCTGAGGTTGGAGAAGGTGAACTGCCCGATCATCTCGTCGAGCTTGCCCGAGGCGATATCGCCGAGGTAGGCGCGCCCCTCGGCCTGGCCGGACCCCCAGGCGCTGGAGATCGAGAGATCGTTGAATTCCAGCATCTGCTGGTCGGGGGTATAGGTAAAGTAGCTGTGCGCGCCGTCGAAGGGGATCGGCCGGGCGGAGTCGTTGGGTTGCAGCACCCCCGCGCCGATCTGAAGCGTCGCCGAGAGCGGGCCGAGGCTGCCGTCGTCGTTCACGCTGCCCCGGAGGGCGCCCGAGATCGGGGCACGCAGCACGCCCAGCCAGTTCAGCGCCGGGGCCTGAACCGCCACGTCGGGCGCGGGCACGTCGCGCACCGTGATGCCGAAGGTCAGTTCGGGGGAGCCGACACGGCTGGCATAGCCCGCCTCGACGATGCTGGCGACATCGCCACCGCCGAGCAGGGCAAAGCTGGAGGTGACCGCGACGTTGGCCCCGTCCCTGTCGAGCCGTACCCTGCCCCCGTCGAGCGTCCAGCTGCGCTTGTTGAACAGGTCGTCGTAGCGCAGCGTGATCGACTGCAGCTCGACCACGGTGAGGGCGGAGAACTGCGGCAGGTCCAGCATCCGTTCCCACTGGTCCAGCAGCAGGGGCAGCGACGCCGCGCTGTGCAGCGGCGCGGCCTCGTCGAAGAGGAACTCGAACCGGCCGTCGGCGTTGCGGCGGAGGGTGGCGAGGGCGCCGGTCAGGTAGATGCGCTTGGGCTGGACCTGACCGCGCAGCAGCGGGCGCATGGCAAGGCTGGCCTCGGCGTTGGAAAGCTGGACCACCGGCTGCCCGTCGGGGCGGACAAGGGCGAAGTTGCGCAACCGCAGGCGGGGCCGCCAGCCCTCGCCCAGCACGAACTCGACATCGGAAAAGGTGACCTGCAGCCCGTTGGTGCCCTGTTCGATCCGCTCTTCGATGCGGGACTGGAGCCAGTCGGGCGCGCGGATGGTCTGGTCCATCAGGAGGTAGAGGCCACCGGCGGCAGCAAGGCCGATTGCCACGAAAACGGCCAGCGTGGCGAGCCCGATCCTATGGGCCCGCGACCGCTGTCGCCTTGGCCTCGCGGTGGGGGTCTTGCCACTTTCTGTCACAGATCGCCGGAACCGTTCATGAATGCCTGCCCGCCTTTATTGTTGCCGATAACGGACTATTATGAAACTCACATTTGTCGCAAACCACGGAGCCCCGCAATGCCAGATATCGACGATGCCGCCCCGGATTTCACTCTGCCTCGGGACGGCGGTGGCGAGGTCACGCTGTCCGAGCTGAAGGGCACGCCGGTGGTCCTTTATTTCTATCCCAAGGACAACACGCCCGGCTGTACCAAGGAGGCGATCGCCTTCTCCGGCGATGCGCAGGCTTTCGCCGATGCCGGGGCGCAGGTCTTCGGGATCTCGAAGGACAGCGTGAAGAAGCACGACAATTTCGTCGCCAAGCACGGGCTGAGCGTGCCCCTGCTATCGGATGAGAACAGCACGGTCTGCGAGGACTATGGAGTCTGGAAGGAGAAGTCGATGTACGGCAAGACCTTCTGGGGCATCGAGCGGTCGACCTTCCTGATCGGCGGAGATGGCAAGATCGCGAAGGTCTGGCGCAAGGTGAAGGTCGATGGCCACGTGGCCGAGGTGCTGGACGCGGTGCGCGCGCTGTGACGCTCTCGCTGGCCGAGCGCGCGGTCGAGGTCCTGAGCACCGCGGACGGGCGCGAGAAGACCCGCGTGTCGCGCGAGCATGCGGCTGCATGGCTGGCCTCGCGCGTGCCGGGCGCCGAGCCGATCCCGGTGGGCACCGGGTCGCCGCCGGACCATCCGGCCCGGCCGGAGCGGCCCGAACTGCTGGCGCCCCGTGACGTGCCCCGCCGCCGCACCGGCAGCGAGGCGGGCCGCATCGCATTGCTGCACGCGGTGGCGCATATCGAGCTGAACGCGGTGGACCTGCACTGGGACATCCTCGCGCGGTTCGGTCATGTGCCGATGCCGATGGGGTTCTACGACGACTGGGTCCGGGCGGCGGACGATGAGAGCCGACACTTCAACCTGATGTGCGACTGCCTCGAAAGCCTGGGCAGCCATTACGGCGCCCTGCCCGCCCATGCCGGCATGTGGCGCGCCGCGTCGGATACGGCGGAGGACCTGATGGGCCGCCTTGCCGTGGTGCCGATGGTGCTGGAGGCGCGCGGGCTGGACGTGACGCCGGGCATGATCGACATCTTCCGCAAGGCGGATGTCGCGCAGGCGGTGGCGGCGCTGGAGACAATCTATGCGGAAGAGGTCTCGCACGTGGCTTATGGGTCGAAGTGGTTCCACTTCCTCTGCGGGCGTGAGGACCGGGATCCGAAGGAGGTCTTTCACGAACTGGTGCGGCGCTATTTCCACGGGGCGCTGAAGCCGCCGTTCAACGAGGAGAAACGGGCCGAGGCGGGCATTCCCCCGGACTTCTACTGGCCACTTTCCGAGCAACTGGCCGGGTAGACCCCCGGGTTTTCCACAGTGATTAACACTTAATCTATCCTCAAGCCCTTGCAGATCGGCGAAATTTCGCCGATCTGCTCAATCGAATGGCGGATTCCACCCATCGGCCGCCTCGCAGCTTGCCCGATGTTAATCCCCTAGTTATGCACTTGCCTCAGAATGCCGAGTTAATGGGACAGGTATTCTGCATGGGGATGGAACTAGGGAACACAGCGTGCGAACACGGCTGGCAATTAAGACACACGCCATCATGGAAAGGCTTTTTCCCGAGCGGCGCGTTTTTCTGAAATCCGAGACCGACACGCGTTTCATCCGACTCAAACCTGCGACACAGCTGCTGATCTATGCAGGTGTCAGCGCGACGGTTTCCTGGGCCATCATCGCGACGGCCATCCTGATGATGGACAGCATCGGCTCGGGCAACCTGCGTGACCAGGCCCGGCGCGACCAGGTGCAGTTCCAGGAACGGCTGAACGCCATGGCCGAGGAGCGTGACCGCCGCGCCGTCGAGGCCCGCGCCGCGCAGGAGCGGTTCAACGCCGCGCTGAGCCGCATCTCGGCGATGCAGTCCGAGCTGCTGACCTCCGAACAGCGCCGCAACGAGCTCTCCACCGGGATCGACGTGATCCAGGAGACCCTGCGCGAGACCATGCAGGACCGCGAAGCCGCGCGCAGCGACCTTGCCAAGCTGAAGGAAGAGACGGCGGACAGCAACGTGGCGCTGGCCGAGGCCTCGCCGTTGCCGCTGAACTTCATGTCCGACGCGCTGGAGAGCACCGCCGCCGAGCGTGACCAGATGCTGGCCGATGCCCGCGCCGCCAAGGATGAGCGCGACGAGGCCGAGCTGGAACTCAAGCTGCTGCACGAGAAGAACGAGGACATCTTCCGCCGCATCGAGGATGCGGTGGCGCTGTCGATCGCGCCGCTGGACGACATGTTCCAGAGCGCTGGTCTGAACAGCGAGAGCCTGCTGAGCCAGATCCGGCGCGGCTATGGCGGCCAGGGCGGCCCGCTGACCCAGATCAGCTATTCCACCCGCGGCGAGGAGCCGACCGCCGACGATCTGCGCGCCGACGCCGTGCTGAGCCAGCTGGACCAGCTGAACATGTACCGCATCGCCGCCGAGAAGGCACCCTTTGCCCTGCCGGTGCACAGCGCCTTTCGCTACACCAGCGGTTTCGGCTATCGCCACGACCCCAAGAATGGCAGCCGCCGGATGCACAACGGCGTCGATTTCGCGGGCGCCTACGGCACCCCGCTCTATGCCACCGCCGACGGCGTCGTGGTCCATGCCGGATGGATGTCGGGCTTTGGCAAGCTGGTGAAAATCAAGCACGCTTTCGGCATTCAGACCTATTACGCCCATACCTCGCGCATTCTTGTGAAGGAGGGCCAAAGGGTCTCGCGCGGGGACCACATAGCTGATATGGGTAACACCGGTCGAGTTACCGGCACCCATCTGCACTATGAGGTGCGCGTTGCCGGTAAACCCGTAAACCCCATGACCTACATCAAGGCTGCGAACAATGTTTTCAAAGAGCAAAATCAACGAGCCCGGCTCAAAAGCGAATGAGGACTCGGTGTCGTCCGCTCCCACTCCCGCAATGAGCTCGCCCTCTCAGAACGAGTTCAAGGCCAGCGCTCCGAAGCCGAAACCGCCGGCGTCGACCCTGTCGTCGGACCTGCACATCACCGGCAACATCAAGACCACCGGCGACATCCAGGTGGAAGGCAGCGTTGACGGCGACATTCGCGCCCACCTGCTGACCATTGGCGAGACCGCCACCGTCAAGGGTGAAGTGACCGCAGACGATGTGGTGATCAACGGCCGCATCATCGGTCGCGTCCGTGGCCTCAAGGTTCGCCTGACCTCGACCGCCCGCGTCGAAGGCGACATCATCCACAAGACCATCGCCATCGAGAGCGGTGCGCATTTCGAGGGCTCGGTCCAGCGTCAGGACGATCCGCTGAACCCGTCGCGTCAGCCCGCCAAGACCGGGAACCCCGCATCGGCACAGCCCGCAGCCAAGGCCGACGCCTCCTGATAGACGACACCATGTCTGACAGACCCGGACAGGTGCCGGCGGCAGAGCCCGCGGCACCTGTTTTCGTTTCCGACTTCTGCGCGGCCGACCGGCGCCCCCTGCTGCTGACCGCCGCCATCCTCGCCTCGGCGATGGGGTTCATCGACGGGACGGTGGTGGCCATCGCGATCCCCGCCATCCGGGACTCCCTCCTCGCCACGCTGGCCGAGGCGCAATGGGTCCACAACGCCTACATGCTGACGCTCTCGGCGCTGATCCTCGTGGGCGGCGCCTTTGGCGACCGGTTCGGTCTGGCGCGGGTCTTCGGCACGGGGATCGTGCTGTTTGTGGCGGCCTCGCTGCTATGCGCGATGGCGACCGGCCCTGCCTTTCTGATCGCGGCGCGCGCCCTGCAGGGCATTGGCGCGGCGATCATGGTACCCGGCTCGCTCGCGGTGATCGCGCGCGCCTATCCGCGCGGCGAGCGGGGCCGCGCCATCGGCATCTGGGCCGCAGCCTCGGCGCTGACCACCGCGCTGGGGCCGGTCGTGGGCGGCATGGTGCTGACCTTTGGCGGGGAGAGCATGTGGCGCTGGATCTTCGCGGTGAACCTGCCGATGGGGATCATCTCGGTCGCCCTGCTGGCGCGCGCGGTCAAGCGCGACCCGGCCCGCGCGGGCACGCCGGTCGACTGGCTGGGCGCATTGCTGGCGACGCTGGCCTTTCTCGGCATCGCCTGGGGCCTGACACAGACCGAGGCACACCCGCGCGCGGGTGCGCTCTGGCTTGTGGCCGGGGTGGTCGTGCTTGGCCTGTTCCTGCTGTCGCAGGCGCGCGGACGTCATCCGATGATGCCCCTGGGGATGTTCAGGAACCGGGATTTCTCGGCGGCGAACCTTGTCACCTTCACCCTCTACTCGGCGCTGAGCATGGTGTTCTTCTACCTGCCGATGACGCTGGTCGCGGGCTGGGGCGAGAGCGAGATCGTAACCAGCATCGCCTTTGCGCCGATGACGGTCTTCATCGCGTTGCTGTCCCCGCGCATGGGCCGTCTGGCCGAGAGCACGGGACCTGCCCCGCTGCTGGCCGGAGGCGCAGTGATCGTGGCGGCGGGATACGAGGTGATGGCCTTTACTGCGCCCGCGGAACTGTTCTGGTGGGGCGTGATGCCCGCCATGTGCCTTGTAGGGCTGGGCATGTCGCTGGTGGTGGCGCCGCTGTCGACGGCGGTCATGGGAGCGGTCGAGGAAGAGGAATCCGGCCTCGCCTCGGGGATCAACAACGCGGCGACGCGACTGGCGGGTCTGATCGCGGTCGCGGCGACAGGGGGATTGGCGGCGGGCGCCTATGCCCGGGCCGGGGGAGTTGCGAGTTTCGGAGAGAGTTCGACGACGGCGGGTCATGCCCTTGCCATGTCGGCGGGGCTGGCCGCGATCTGCCATCTGGCAGCGGCCCTGTCCCTGATCAGCGCGGCAATCGCGTGGATGGCGCTGCGCGGTGTCGGGAGTGCACGCCCCGGCCCGGAGGCCGGAGCGTAGGTTTGGCGGCGTTCGCCCCGGCGCCGAACCGGGGCAGCGCCCGTCACTCGGTGACGGTGACCTTGACCATCATGTCGGGCTCGCCGACGACGGCGCCGTTCGGGCCGGTGCCAAGCTTGATCTTGTCCACGATGTCCATGCCCGAGGTGACCTTGCCAACAACCGTGTACTGGCCGTTCAGGAAGTGACCCTCGTCGAACATGATGAAGAACTGCGAGTTCGCGCTGTTCGGGTCCTGCGCGCGGGCCATGCCCACGACGCCACGGTCGAAGGGCACGTCGGAGAACTCGGCGGGCAGGTCCGGACGGTCGGAACCGCCCATGCCCGCGCGGCGCATGTCACCGCCCTTGCGGCCGAATTCCACGTCGCCGGTCTGGGCCATGAAGCCTTCGATCACGCGGTGAAACACCACGCCATCGTACTTGCCTTCCTTGGCCAACGCGGTGATCTGTTCCACGTGCTTGGGCGCGACATCTTCCAGCAGGTCGATGTGGATCGTGCCGTTGGCCTCGCCCCCGACCTGGATGTCGAGGCCGGTGGCCAGCACGGGCGACGCCAGCAGCGTGAGCGCGGCGGCGAGCGTCAGCTTACGCATCGGCGGCCACTTTCACGCTGATCATGCGGTCGGGGCTCGCAGGCGGCTCGCCGCGGGTGATCGCATCGACATGTTCCATGCCCGAGATCACGCGGCCATAGACCGTGTACTGGCCGTTCAGGAAGTGGTTGTCCTTGAAGTTGATGAAGAACTGCGAGTTGGCCGAGTTCGGGTTGGCCGAGCGCGCGGCGCCGAGGGTGCCGCGGTCGTGCGGCAGGCGCGAGAATTCCGCCGGGAGGTCCGGGTGGTCGGAGCCGCCGGTGCCTGCCATGCGCAGGTTGAACCCATCTTCCATGTCGCCGTGCTGGACGTCGCCGGTCTGGGCCATGAAGCCTTCGATCACGCGGTGGAAGCAGACGTTGTCGTAATCGCCTGCGCGGGCCAGCGTCTTCATCCGCTCGGTGTGGGCCGGGGCCACGTCAGGCAGCAGCTCGATCACGACGGTGCCGTCTTTCAGCTCCATCAGGATGGTGTTTTCCGGGTCTTTGATCTCGGCCATCGGGGGCACTCCTCATGTTTTGTTTGCGCCGATACCTAAGCCCCGCACCGCCGATTGCCAAGTGAGGCATTGACCCAAGGTGCAAATGCAGGAAAAACCCCGCTGAAAGCCGGATACAAGGGAATGAAGATGCGCTGGAATACGCTGGACGACATGGACCTCGCGGGAAAACGCGTTCTGGTGCGCGTGGACATCAACGTGCCCGTCGAGAACGGGCAGGTCACCGACGATACCCGCATCCGGCGCATCGTGCCGACGATCGAGGATATCCTCGCCAAGGGCGGCAAGCCGATCCTGATCGCGCATTTTGGCCGGCCCAAGGGCAAGGTGGTGCTGGACCTTTCGCTGCGCGTGACGCTCAAGGCGCTGGAAGCGGCGCTGGGGCGCAAGGTGGCCTTTGACGAAACGCTGGAGGCGGCCGAGTCCCAGACCGACGAACAGCGCGCCGCCGACGTGATCCTGCTGGAGAACATCCGCTTTCATCCCGGCGAGGAGAAGAACGACCCCGAGTTTGCCAAGCGTCTTGCCGCGCTCGGCGATGTCTATTGCAACGACGCCTTCTCGGCCGCGCACCGGGCCCATGCCTCGACCGAGGCGCTGGCGCGGCTGCTGCCCTCCTGTGCCGGACGGCTGATGCAGGCCGAACTGGAGGCGCTGGAGGCCGCGCTCGGTGCGCCCGAGCGTCCGGTGGTGGCGGTGGTCGGAGGCGCCAAGGTCTCGACCAAGCTGGACCTGCTGGGCAACCTCGTCGAGAAGGTCGACATGCTGGTGATCGGTGGCGGCATGGCCAACACCTTCCTTGCGGCCGAGGGCATCGACGTGGGCAAGTCGCTGTGCGAGCACGAGATGGCCGAGACCGCGCGTGCCATTGCCAAGAAGGCCGGTGAGGCCGGGTGCGAGCTGCTGCTGCCGATGGATGCCGTGGTGGCCCGCGAGTTCAAGGCGGGTGCGGAGAACGAGGTCGTGGTGGCGGAGAACGTGCCTGCCGACGCGATGATCCTCGACGCCGGGCCGGAATCGGTCGCGCATATCCTGCAGGCCTTTGGCAAGGCCAAGACGCTGATCTGGAATGGCCCGCTGGGCGCTTTCGAGATCGACCCCTTCGACGCGGCGACCAATGCTGCCGCCAAGGCAGCTGCCGAGCTGACCCGCGCGGGCAAGCTGGTGAGCGTGGCCGGTGGCGGGGATACCGTTGCCGCGCTGAACAAGTCGGGCGCGGCGGAGGATTTCACCTATATCTCCACCGCCGGTGGCGCGTTCCTCGAGTGGATGGAAGGCAAAATCCTGCCGGGCGTCGCTGCTCTGGAAACGGCGTAAGGCTTGTTAGCGCCATCAACATTGAAACGTTACCGGGCTTTGCCTAAGACCCTGTAAACCTTAATGTCCGGCGGCCGTGCGCGCCGCTCAGATCAGCGAGTTGACAGATCATGGCGAATACCGATCAGACGGAAAAAATGACCTCGGGCAAAGGCTTTATCGCCGCTCTGGACCAGAGCGGCGGGTCCACGCCCAAGGCCCTGCGCCTCTACGGCGTCGAAGAAAGCGCCTATGGGTCGGAAGACGAGATGTTCGATCTGATCCACGCGATGCGCAGCCGGATCATCACCTCGCCCGCCTTTACCGGCGACCGCGTGGTCGGTGCGATCCTGTTCGAACAGACCATGGACCGCGCGATCGACGGCATTCCGACCGCGACCTACCTGTGGGAGAAATGCGGTGTCGTTCCCTTCCTGAAGATCGACAAGGGCCTGGCCGATGAAGCCGACGGCGTGAAGCTGATGAAGCCGATCCCGGGGCTCGACGCGCTGCTGAGCCGTGCCCGCGCAGCCGGGATCTTCGGGACCAAGGAGCGCTCGGTGATCGATGCCGCCGACGAGAGCGGCATCCGCGCCATCGTCGACCAGCAGTTCGACCTGGCCGAGCAGGTGATCTCGCACGACCTGATGCCCATCGTGGAACCCGAGGTGACCATCAGCATCAGCGACAAGAAGGAAGCCGAAGGTATCCTGCTGGAGCAGATCACCCGCCGCCTCGCCACCCTGCCGGAAGGCAAGCAGGTGATGCTCAAGCTGACGCTTCCCGAGGTCGCCAACCACTACAAGCCGCTGGTGGACGATGACCGCGTGATGCGCGTGGTCGCGCTGTCGGGCGGCTACAGCCGCGACGAGGCCAACGAGCGCCTGTCGCAGAACGCGGGCATGATCGCCTCCTTCTCGCGCGCGCTGACCGAAGGGCTGACCGCCGGGCAGAACGACGACGACTTCAACAAGGTGATCGACGCCACCATCCAGAGCATCTACGACGCCTCGGTCGCCGGCTGAGGACACCTCCGGGGCACGGCGTCTCCCGACGCCCTGCCCCGCACCGTCCGTGGCGCGCGTTTCGCGCCCGGACCCGGCGGAAAAGCCCCGATCCAAGCCTGTAACACGTTGTTTACAAACAACGGGGATTCACAAGGCGAATCACCTGTGCCATAGTGCCTGAAAGCGTCCACAGAGTGCGCATGCGAGGCAGTTGCTTTGACCCGTTCGTCCCGGCCAAATTTCGGTGGCCTTCTCTTTTTCGCGCTGGCCTTCGCGCTGAGCATCTACTTCACCTTCGCGGCCGTGCAGGGCAACTACGGGCTGTTCCGCCGTGTCGAGATCACGGCCGAGGCGGACCGGCTGAGCCATGACCTCGACGGGCTGGAAGAGCAGATCGCGACGATGGAGAACCTGACCCACCGCCTGTCGGACGACTTCCTCGATCTCGACCTTCTGGACCAGCAGGCGCGCGACGTTCTCGGGCTGTTGCGCTCGGACGAAATCGTCATCCACTAGGCAGAAGACAGCCCCCAGAGGGTGCGTCGCGGAAAGCTCTCGCCAGCCGCGCGATAATCCTTTACAAGGTAGTTTAACGCTAAACTATCTTTGGAGAAGGGGGAGATCTCGCGCATGGCCACCCGGAAAACCACAAAGAAACCAAACGTTTCCGCGGAAGAGCTGCTGAGCTACTACCGCGACATGTTGCTGATACGGCGATTCGAAGAGAAAGCCGGACAGCTTTACGGAATGGGTCTGATCGGCGGGTTCTGCCATCTCTACATCGGCCAGGAAGCCGTTGTCGTCGGGCTTGAAGCGGCGACCAAGGACGGCGACAAGCGGGTCACCTCCTACCGCGATCACGGCCACATGCTGGCCTGCGGGATGGACCCCAACGGCGTGATGGCCGAACTGACCGGGCGCGAGGGCGGCTACTCCAAGGGCAAGGGCGGCTCCATGCACATGTTCTCGAAAGAGAAGCATTTCTATGGTGGCCACGGGATCGTCGGTGCGCAGGTGCCGATCGGCGCGGGCCTTGCCTTCTCGGACAAGTACAAGGGCAACGACAACGTCACCTTTACCTATTTCGGCGACGGTGCGGCGAACCAGGGCCAGGTAGCCGAGACCTACAACATGGCGCAGCTCTGGGATCTGCCGGTCGTGTTCGTGATCGAGAACAACCAGTACGCCATGGGCACCAGCGTCAAGCGCGCGACCAAGAGCCCCGACTTCTGGGAACGCGGCGCAGCCTATGGCATTGCCGGTGAGGCCGTCGACGGGATGGACGTGCTGGCGGTCAAGGAAGCGGGCGAGAAGGCCGTGGCGCACTGCCGCGCGGGCAAGGGCCCCTACATCCTCGAAGTGATGACCTATCGCTATCGCGGGCACTCCATGTCGGACCCGGCCAAGTACCGGACCCGCGAGGAGGTGCAGAAGATGCGCGAGGAACGCGATCCCATCGAACAGGTGCGCGGCCTGCTGCTGACCGGCGATCACGCCACCGAGGATCAGCTGAAAGAGATCGACAAGGAGATCAAGACCATCGTCAACGCCTCTGCCGATTTCGCGAAGGAGAGCCCGGAACCGGCGCTCGACGAGCTGTGGACCGACATTTACGCCGCCGAGATCCCGCAGGAGGTGAACTGAGATGGCAACCCAAATTCTGATGCCCGCCCTCTCGCCCACGATGGAAGAAGGCACGCTGGCCAAGTGGCTGGTGAAGGAAGGCGACACCGTTTCGTCCGGTGACATCCTGGCCGAGATCGAAACCGACAAGGCGACGATGGAATTTGAAGCGGTCGACGAGGGTATCGTCGGCAAGATCCTCATCGCCGAGGGCACCGAGGGCGTGAAGGTGAATACGCCCATCGCCGTGCTGGTCGAGGAAGGCGAGAGCGCGGATGACGTCGCCACCGCTCCGGCCGAAGCCCCGGCCGCCGAGCCGGAGCCCAGCGTTGCAGTTAGTGCGAGCCAGCCGGCTGGAGGCCCCGGGGCGAGCCCGGGACGGGTTGCGGCGAAGGCGCTCGAACCCGACTGGCCCGAGGGCACGCCGATGAAGGAGCAGACCGTGCGCGAGGCGCTGCGGGATGCGATGGCGGAAGAGATGCGCCGCGACGGCGACGTCTACCTGATGGGCGAGGAAGTCGCCGAGTACCAGGGCGCCTACAAGATCAGCCAGGGCCTGCTGGACGAATTCGGGTCCAAGCGCGTGATCGACACGCCGATCACCGAGCACGGCTTTGCCGGTCTTGCCGTGGGTGCGGCCTTTGGCGGGCTCAAGCCGATCGTCGAGTTCATGACCTTCAACTTCGCCATGCAGGCGATTGACCACATCATCAACTCGGCAGCCAAGACGCTTTACATGTCGGGTGGCCAGATGGGCGCACCGATGGTGTTCCGTGGCCCGAACGGTGCGGCCGCCCGCGTGGGGGCGCAGCACAGCCAGGACTACGCGGCGTGGTACATGCAGATCCCCGGCCTGAAGGTGGCGATGCCCTACAGCGCATCGGACGCCAAGGGCCTGCTGAAATCGGCGATCCGCGATCCGAACCCGGTGATCTTCCTCGAGAACGAGATCCTTTATGGCCGCGCCTTCGAGGTGCCTGCCATGGACGATTACACCGTTCCCTTCGGCAAGGCCCGCATCTGGCGTGAGGGCACCGACGTGACCATCGTCAGCTTCGGCATCGGGATGCAGTACGCGCTCGAAGCCGCCGACAAGCTGGCCGAGGACGGGATCAGCGCCGAGGTGATCGACCTGCGCACCCTGCGCCCGATGGACACCGACACCATCCTTCAATCGGTGATGAAGACCAACCGCTGCGTCACCGTCGAGGAAGGCTGGCCGCAGGGGTCTGTCGGCAGCTACATTTCCTCGGTGATCATGCAACAGGCGTTCGACTATCTCGACGCGCCGGTGATCAACTGCACGGGCAAGGACGTTCCGATGCCCTACGCGGCGAACCTCGAAAAGCTGGCGCTGGTGACCACCGCAGAGGTGATCGAGGCGGTCAAGCAAGTGACCTATCGGTAAGGAGGGAGCGAGATGCCAACAGAAATCCTGATGCCGGCCCTGTCTCCGACCATGGAGGAAGGCACGCTGGCCAAGTGGCTGGTCAAGGAGGGCGACACCGTCTCCTCCGGCGACCTGCTGGCCGAGATCGAGACCGACAAGGCGACGATGGAGTTCGAAGCGGTCGACGAGGGCGTCGTCGGCAAGATCCTCGTGGCCGAGGGCACCGAGGGCGTGAAGGTGAACACCCCCATCGCCGTGCTGCTGGCCGATGGCGAGAGTGCGGATGATATCGGGTCTACCCCGGCACCCATGGCTGCCTCCGCCCCGGCCCCAGAGCCAGCGCCGGAGTCCGCAAGCGCTTCGGGAGGTCCCGGCGCTTCGGCCGGGACGAAGGCTGCTCCCCCGGCACCGGGCAAGGACGGCGAGCGCATCTTCGCCTCGCCACTGGCACGCCGGATTGCTGCCGACAAGGGCATCGACCTTGCCGCCGTCAAGGGCTCCGGCCCGCGCGGGCGGATCGTGAAGGCAGACGTGGAAAGCGCCAAGCCGGGTGCGGCCCCTGCCCCGGCAGCCGCCGCAGCCCCTGCGACCGCCGGTTCGGCCCCGGCTGCTGCGCCGCTGGCCGCTGGCCCCTCTGCCGACGCGGTCATCAAGATGTACCAGGGCCGCGACTTTGAAGAGGTCAAGCTGGACGGGATGCGCAAGACCATCGCCGCGCGTCTGACCGAGGCCAAGCAGTCGATCCCCCACTTCTACCTGCGCCGAGACATCAAGCTCGATGCGCTGATGAAGTTCCGGGCCGACCTGAACAAGCAGCTCGAAGGCCGTGGCGTGAAGCTCTCGGTCAACGACTTCATCATCAAGGCCTGCGCGCTGGCGCTGCAGGCCGTGCCGGACGCCAACGCGGTCTGGGCCGGTGACCGGATGCTGAAGCTGAAGCCGTCGGACGTGGCCGTCGCCGTCGCCATCGAGGGCGGGCTGTTCACGCCGGTGCTGAAGGATGCCGAGCTGAAATCGCTCTCGGCGCTGTCCGCCGAGATGAAAGACCTCGCCACCCGCGCCCGTGACCGCAAGCTTGCGCCGCACGAGTACCAGGGCGGGTCGTTTGCGATCTCGAACCTCGGGATGTTCGGCATCGACAACTTCGACGCGGTGATCAACCCGCCGCACGGCGCGATCCTTGCCGTGGGCGCCGGGGTCAAGAAGCCGGTCGTCGGCAAGGATGGCGAGATTGCCGTGGCCACGGTCATGTCGGTGACGCTGTCGGTCGATCACCGGGTGATCGACGGGGCGCTCGGCGCGCAGCTGTTGCAGGCGATTGTCGAGAACCTCGAAAACCCGATGGTCATGCTGGCCTGAGGTCAGGGCACATCGCGCCGGTTTGATCTGGCGCAAGGTTCATGGGGAAACGCCGGGCTATCTGTCCGGCGTTTCGCATTCCAATAGCGGAATACAACCGTAAGAGGCCACCATGAACTGGAAAGACGAACTCTCGACCTCCGGCGCCAACATCAAGACCTTCCGGCAGAGCCAGCCCGACACCGGCGCGGGGTTCACCGCCCTGCATGACGCCGCGATGGCGCCCGGCGCGGTTGGCGTGAAGGAGAAGGAACTGATCGCGCTGGCCATCGGCATCGCCAAGCAGTGCATCGACTGCATCGGATTCCACATGAAGGCCGCGTTGCGTGCGGGCGCGACGCGCGAAGAGATTGCCGAGACGATCTCGGTCGCGGTGATGATGGGCGGCGGCCCGGCCCTGATGTACGGGGCCAAGGCGATGGAAGCCTACGATCAGCTGAGCTGATCCATCGGGCGGGGCGCGGTCAGAGGCGTCCGCTGGCCGCGCGCTGCGCCGGGATGGGGTCCGCCGGGGTGATCCGGGACGCGATCAGGTCACGCAGGCCCTGCAGGTGGGCGGTGATCCGGGCCCTGGTGGCGGCGGTCACGACGCCGCGCAGCCAGACCGCCTCGAGCGGTCCGGGTGCGGTCAGGGCCGCCAGCAGCGCCTCGTTGTCGCCGCGCTGGAGGGGGGAAAGGGGCAGCGCCGCTGCCTGGTGCAGCAGGACCAGCCATTCGTGCAGGGTTCTGGCGTCGCGGAAGACCTCGATGCCGAGGCGCAGGGCCGCGCCCTCGCCCGCCAGCCCGTCGCCCCCCAGGCACTCCTGCGAGACCCGCTGGCCCGCGCCGTAGCAGGTGAAGCCGATGCAGCCCCGGTAGCCCCGGCGCGCGCGCGAGGCGTGGATGGCGCAGCGGTCGTCGCGGTTCAGGTGGTGACAGCGCTCGCCCGCTTCCTTGTCGGCGGCAAAGGAGGGACCACGGTCGAAGGCCAGCGCGATGCAGCAGAGCCCGGCGCAGCTGGCGCAGTCGTCCTGAAGGTGGTCCGGCAGCATCAGGCTCTCCTCCCGCAGGGTGATCGGGCCCCGGGTGCCGGGCGCCACGCGTTCGCGGTGACCCGTCCCGGCAGAAATGTGCAGGGCGGGATGTGCCGAGGCTAGGGCGCGGCCCGGCGATCCGTCAATCCGTTCCGCACATCTATGCGCCCAAGTCATGCCGCCCTTGTGCCCGGGCCCATTGTGGTTGCGCTCACATTAGGTAAAGCTGGCGATGCTGCACTGCGGAATCCCTCCCCCTCGTGCGGCCCCCGACATGCTGGAGCAGATCCATGACCTTTAACGACCGCCAGGCGCGCCTGACGATCCTGTCGCTTGCAATTGGCGCGTTCGCCATTGGTGTTTCCGAGTTCGCCTCCATGGGATTGCTGCCCTACTACGCCGCCGATCTCGGCGTCAGCGAGCCTTTTGCCGGGCACGCGGTGAGCGCCTATGCAGTGGGCGTGGTTATCGGCGCGCCGGTTCTTGCCGTGCTCGGGGCCTTTCTGAACCGCAAGCTGCTGTTGGTGCTGCTGGTCGCCTTCTACGGGGTGGCGAACCTTGTCTCGGCGCTGGCGGGCAGCATCGAGATGCTGATCGCGGCACGGTTTCTCTCCGGTCTGCCCCACGGGGCCTTCCTCGGGGTGTCGATGCTCTTTGCCGCCGAGCTGTCGCCCGGGCGGAGCAGCGCCACGGCGGTGGCCAAGGTGCTGACCGGCCTGACCATCGCCAACGTGATCGGCGTGCCGGCGGCGGGCGCCATCGGGCAGGTCTTTGGCTGGCGCTGGGGCTTTGCCATCGTGACGGTGGTCACCATCCTGTCGGGCGCGATGATCTCGCGCTTTGCCCCCTCGGTGCCGCGCAACATGGCGATCAACCCGCTGAGCGAACTCAGCGCGCTGGCCAACCGGGCCGTACTGCTGACCCTTGCCGTCAGCGCGGTCGGCTTCGGTGCGGTCTTTGCCGTCTACGCCTATCTCTCCGCCGCGATGCTCGACTCTGCCGCGGGCCCCGTCTGGAGCATTCCGCTGGCGCTGTCGGCCTTTGGCGTGGGGGCGACCATCGGGAACTTCCTTGCCGGGCGGCTGGCCACGTGGTCGCATTTCGGCGCCACGCTGGTTCTGCTGGCGGGCATGGGCGTGTCGGCCCTGTTCTACTCGGCCGTGATCGGGGACTGGGTGCTGATGACCCTCGCGATCTTTGCCCTCGGCCTGACCGCCGGACTGGTGATCCCGCTGCAGATGCGGCTGATGGATGTGGCGGGCAATGCCCAGACCATGGCCGCCGCGATGAACCATGCCGCCTTTAACGCGGCCAACGCCCTCGGGCCCTTCCTTGCCGGGCTGGCACTGTCGGCGGGCTATGGCTGGGCCTCGACCGGGATCGTCGGCGCGACGCTGGCGGCGGGGGGGATTGCCGTGCTGGCCATCGCATGGCTCGACGCCCAGCGCGGGCGCGGTGCCCTTGGCGCGAGCGCCTGAGACCGCCGAAACCCTTCTGGATGCTGATCAGGGGCCGCAGTGTTGCGGCCCCTTTTCGTTGCGTTGTCCGGTCCTGCGCCTAGGAGGTGCGGTTGTCCGGCTGTGCCCTGACAGCCCGGCGCCCGATCGCGGAAATGCGGTAGGGGCTCGAGTTGCGGGATTCGATCAGGCGCTTGCGCCGCAATCGTGAAACGAGGTCCGGCGTGCAGCCGTCGAGGATTGCCCCGTCATGGGTAAAGCAGGCCGTTTCGAGCAGTTTGCCATTGGACCCACGGGTGAAGCGTATGAGCCCACCCTGCGCCAGCACGTGCAGCACGCGCTGTTCGGTCTTCGAGATATTCATGATGTTGCCTGTCCGTAGAACACACGTCGTCAGGCGACAGGCGATCAAACGCCCCGCCCGGTCGTGATCGCCCCGGTGCTCCGGCGGCGATCAGTGTCTTGCGACAAGCTCCAACATCAACAATTCCGGCAAGTAATCCTTGGAATGCGGCCCGGATAGGACCGGAGGGCAACCCGGTCAAGGCCGCCCTGCCCGCCCCGGCCAAGAGCGGGCAAAAGCGATACAGGGGTGCAACATGAAACGGGCGGCCGAGTGGGCCGCCCGTTCGAAATGGGATGAGGCGTCAGCCTCAGTCCGAGCAGTTACAGCCGGTCAGCTTCTGATCCATGTTGATCGACGGCTGGTCGCAGCCTGCATCGCCCACGATCTTGGCCGGGACGCCCGCCACGGTCTTGCAGGGCGGCACCTCGTTCAGCACCACCGAACCGGCGGCGATGCGCGAGCGGTCGCCCACACGGATGTTGCCGAGCACCTTGGCCCCGGCGCCGATGAGGACGCCATCGCCGATCTTGGGGTGACGGTCCTGGTCTTCCTTGCCGGTCCCGCCGAGGGTAACCGAGTGGAGCATCGAGACGTTGTCGCCCACCACGGCGGTTTCGCCGATGACGATGGAATGGGCGTGGTCGATCATCAGGCCCTTGCCGATACGGGCGTTGGGGTGGATGTCGACGCCGAAGATCTCGGAGATCCGCATCTGGAAGAAATAGGCGAGGTCATGCTGGCCGTTCTTCCAGAGCCAGTGCGCGACGCGGTAGCCCTGCGTGGCCTGATAGCCCTTGAAGTAGAGGATCGGCTGAAGCAGGCGATGGCAGGCCGGGTCGCGGTCGTAGATCGCGACGAGGTCGGTGCGGGCCGCCTCGAGAATACCGGGATCATCGGCAAAGGCCTGGTCCGCGATCTCGCGCAGGATGGTCATCGACATCTCGTTCGACGAGAGCTTGGCCGAAATCCGGTAGGAAATCGCGCGCTCCAGCGACTTGTGATGGAGGATACAGGCGTGGATCAGCCCGCCCATCAGCGGCTCGTCGCGGACGGCCTGTTCGGCTTCGGCGGTGATGCGGTCCCAGACCGGATCGACCGCGGCAAGTTTGGTGCGGGGCGTTGGCATGTGTCTCCGTCCTTTGCTGCCTGGAGCTTAGCATAGGCATTTAGGAGACCGAACCCCAAACGCAAAGGCGTGATGTGCCACATTCGGGATCGTAATGGGTGATCGCGTCGCTTTCCGGCTCAGCGGGTGACGCCGAGCCGCCCGAGGCAAGTCAGCACCTCGACCCAGCAGGCTACGTAGTCGGCGCAGTCAAAGCCGGGCTCCGGCGCCATCGGCTGCTTGTGCGCGGCCCCCATCAGCGAACCGTTGCCCCAGTCCGGGTGCAGCCTGCCGGTGCGGCGCACGTGACGGTCGGCGAGCCGCGCTTCGGTGACCAGCCGCTCTGCCAGATCAGTGCGCTCGCCCGCCGGGACGGCCAGCAGCGCGCGGGCGGCCGAGGCAATGTCGCCGTGGTAGAGCGGCCGCATCACGCGGGGACCTCGGCCGAGGTGAAGGGACCGGGACCGAAACGGGCCGAGATCTGGGCAACCTCGATGATTGCTTCCGGGCCGAGACCGTCGGCGGTCTGGTCGGCGACCGGGTAGCTCCAGCCCGGTGCGGTCACGCTCTCTTGGCGCAGGATCGTTCCTCCCTCGCGCACCCGGACCAGGTAGAGCTCGCTCTCTTCCCCAAGCGGCACCTCGGACAGGTCCCAGCTGTCGCCGTCGATGCGGGTGCGCCGGATCCAGCTGGCCGCGATGGCACCGCCCGAGGTCCGGGTCAGCACGAGATGCCCGGGCGCGTAGGGGCGCAGGCCGTTGCCGTCGAAGGCCGCGACGATGTGTTCGTAGGAGGGATCGTCGACGCCCCGCCGGGCCGGGCCGATGCGATAGTGCCGGGCGATGCGGCGCTGTGCGCTGGTCAGCTCGATCTGGGCCGGTACGCCGTCCATCAGCACCACCCACGACCCGGCGGGCCATGCGCCGGGCATCACCCCGTCGCTGCCCGCCTGCCCCCGTAGGCGGCCGCGCAACCAGTAGGTGTCGGGCGCGATCAGCTCGGCCTCGCGGAACTGGATCAGTTCCCAGCCCCCCGGTGATCCGTCGCCGATGGCCATGACATTGGCGCCGTTCAGCACCGCCTCGGCCTCGCGGCTTTCGAGGCTGCCGGAGATCAGCCGGACCTGCAGCGCCTCGCCCTCGTCCCAGAGACCGGGCGGCGCGGCAGGCAGGGCGGTTTCGGTCACCCCCACGGTCGCGCGGGCGGCGATGATCGACGACAGGGCGTAGCTGTCGTCGCTGGCCGAGGCATAGAGCGCCACTGTGCCCGGCCAGGGCTGCGCACTGACCGCGAGGTGCGGCGCATGGGGCACCTCGTCGCCGGTCATCAGCGGCAGGTCGAGGAACAGCGGCAGGACCGGCACCGGCGCGGCAAAGGCGCTGAGCGTGACCGCATCCTCCTGCATCTCGGCGGGCGTGTAGAGCGCCGGGTCGATGCGGACGGCTTCGACCAGCCGGGACTCGGTCTGCTCTACGCGGTCGATGCGGTAGAGGGCCCTGCCCGCGCCCCGGTCATCGGGCAGCGCGACGATATCGCCCGCGCCCAGCGCCATCTGCGAGGGCGGCAGGGCAAATCGTGCGGTATCCCGCGCCAGCCGCGACTCGGCCAGCCAGCGTTCGACCACCTGCCGCCCCTCGGCCCGTGTCATGGCGAGGGGGATCTCGCTGGACGAGACGGCATGGGTGCTCTCGTCCGGCAGCACCGCTTCTTCGGCGAGGATGCGGTAGTCGGCCCCGGATTCGACAAAGCGCAGGCGGATGCGCCCGGTGATCTCGGCCTCGGCCGCGCGTTGCCGCTCGACATCGCCCTCCAGTTCGTCGGCGCGGGCCAGCAGATCGCGGTCGAGGGACACCGCGCCGCGCCCGTCGCGCAGCCGGAAGAGCAGGATGCCGTCGCGTTCGATGGCGTCGAAGCCATAGCGCAGCATCAGGGGTTGCAGCGCCGCGCGGGCATCGGCGACGTCCTCGACGAGATAGCCGCGCACCGTGCCGTGTAACTCACTGGCGTCCACCGCAGTCAGACCGGCGCGCGCGCAGATTTCCTCGACCACCGAGCGCAGGGTGCGTGCGCCGACGCGTCCATTCAGCCAGTGGCCGCGCCTGTAGTTCTCGCCGTCGGCCCAGAGCTCGGGCGTACCGGGAAAGGCGGGAAACGGCCGCGTGTCCCATGCCCAGGCATAGGCGTTGGCGAGGTCGATCATCGGGCCGCCGTAGACCTCGGAGAGCGGGTTGTTCTGCGGCACCTCCCAGTGACCCAGCTGGGCCCGCAGATACTGCCCCTGGATCAGGTCGTCGCGCTGGCCGTTGGAGAAGCGTGGCAGCGAGGATTCCGAGGACTTGGGGTCCACGAACTTGTTGGGCTGGTTGGTGCCCTTGTCGACTGCGGGACATCCGAGCTCGTCGACCCAGGCGGCGTCGAACTGCGGCCCGCGCAGACCGTCCGGATCGCTGGCGGAAAACGCCTGCGCCTCGGCCCCGTTCGGCCAGACGAGGCGCCGTTCGCTGGCCCGCCACTGCGGGCGCCGGTCGGGGGGCGAGCAATGCAGGATCCCGCTGTCTCCGCGCACCATGACATCGCGCACCTGATCGTAGGTCTCGCCGACCAGCGCGACGCGCATGGCGCGGCCCGGATCGCCCGGTCGCGCCCCTTCGACCTGATGGCGGACCCATTCTGCCCCGGCGCGGGTCTTGCCCGCACCGCGCCCGCCGATCACCACCCAGCTGCGCCAGTCGCCGGGCGGGGGCAACTGATGGGACATGGCCCAGAACTCGAAGAGAAAGGGCAGCGCCCGCATCTCGCCGTCGCTCAGCTCATTCAGGAAGAGGGTCTGCCTGTGCCGAGGTCCGGAGGCGATCCAGCCGGCTGCGGACCTCTGACCGGGCCCAGTCCAGATCGAGAGCCCCTGCACTTCCGGCGACCCCTTCGGTCTTTTCGAGTTGCTCGACAAGGCTCGCCTCCACTTTCTGACAGGTCCGGATCAGCCCCTCGGCCGCCGCGATCTCGCGACCCACCTGCGCGATGTCGCCGTCCTCCCCGGCCGCGAGGTCACGAAAGAGGGTTTCCGCCTGCTGCCGCACACGGCGCACCGAGCCGTGGAGCGACTCCAGCAGCTCGGTCTTGTCAGCCAGCCGGTCTTCGTCGGATCTTCGGGTCATGACGATGGGGTCCTCTCGCGTGGGCCACGCCCGCCGCAGGGGGAAAAGCAAAACGGTCGCCGGGGGTATCCCGACGACCGTCATTCACTTGTTCCAGTGTGCCTAGACCCATACGCCCCAGCGCGCGCAAAGTCAAGGAAATTTGCGGAAACGCGCCGCCTAACCCACTGATTCGCAACGAAGTTGGTAAACAACCCGTTAACGCGTGCGGCAGAGCGGCGTCAGTTGTTGGCCTTCTCCGCTTCGATCCGACGCCACTTGGCGACATTGCGATTGTGCTCTTCCAGAGTCGACGAGAACGCGTGACCGCCGCTGCCGTCCGCCACGAAGAACACGAAGTCGGTCGCCGCCGGATGCGCTGCTGCCTCGAGGCTGGCCGCGCCCGGGCTGGCAATCGGCGTGGGCGGCAGCCCCTCGATCACATAGGTGTTCCACGGCGTCACGCCGCGCAGCTCGCTCTGGCGCAGGCCACGGCCCAGCACGCCCTGCCCCTTGGTGATCCCGTAGATCACCGTCGGGTCGGTCTGCAGTCGCATGCCCTGCTTGAGACGGTTCACGAAGACGCTGGCGACGTCGCGCCGCTCTTCCGGGATCCCGGTTTCCTTCTCGATGATCGAGGCAAGGATCAGCAGTTCCTGCGCGCTTTCCAGCGGCAGCCCGTCATCACGCGACTCCCAGGCATCGGCGAGGCGCTTGCTCTGCGAGGCGGCCATCTTGTCGAGCAGTTCCTGCCGCGAGGCGCCCTTGATGACCTCGTAGCTGTCCGGGGCCAGGGTCCCCTCGGGCGGCACAGTGGCGATCTCGCCTTCGAGGATCGGCATCTGCTTGAGCCCCTCGACGATCTGCCAGCTGGTCACGCCCTCGGCCAGCGAGATGCGGAACCGGGTGTCGGCCTCGGCGGCCTTCTCGGTGTAGAGTGCCGGGGTTTCGTCCACTGCCGGGTCGAACTCGGCGGTTACGGTGAATTCGTTGGTCGACGGGTCCAGTTCGCGGACCTGCGTCTCGAGGTGGTTTACCCCGACGCGCAGAACGATCTCGGTGCCGCAGGTACTGGCGCCGCTGCGGGTGATCTGGTCAACGATCTCGGACATCGAGGAGTGCGGCTCGATCAGGAAGCTGCCGGCCTTGAGCTGGCTGGACTTCTCAGAATAGTTCGCGCCGATCCGGAAGATCGAAGCGTTGGAGACCGCGCCCTCCTCGGCCAGGTTCAGACTGACCTTACCCATGTTCGAGCCCGACTGGACGCGCAGGCAGATCGCCTCGTCCAGCGGGCCCTCGGCGGTGTACTGGGACTGCCCCCAGAGGATCGCGCCGCCAATCAGGAACAGCCCGACCACCAGGAAGGTAAGCATGTTGGAGGCCAGGCTGCGCCACATCAGCTGGGCTTTCCGAAGATGACGCTGGCGTTAGTGCCGCCAAAGCCGAAGGAGTTCGACAGGGCCACGTCGATCTTGCGCTCGCGCTTGGCGTTGGGCGCCAGATCGACCGGGGTTTCCACCGCCGGGTTGTCGAGGTTGATCGTCGGCGGCGCCACCTGGTCACGGATGGCGAGGATCGAGAAGATCGCCTCGATTGCCCCGGCCGCGCCCAGCAGGTGCCCGGTGGCCGACTTGGTCGACGACATGGTTACATTGCTGGCGTGGTTGCCCAGCAGGCGCTCCACGGCGCCCAGTTCGATGGTGTCGGCCATCGTCGAGGTGCCGTGCGCGTTGATGTAGTCGACCGCAGACGGCTCCAGCCCGGCCGAGCGCAGCGCTGCGCGCATCGAGCGTTCGGCACCGTCGCCATCCTCGGAGGGGGCGGTGATGTGGTAGGCGTCGCCCGACATGCCGTAGCCCAGCACCTCGGCGTAGATCTTGGCGCCACGTGCCTTGGCGTGCTCGTATTCTTCCAGAACGACGATGCCCGCGCCCTCGCCCATGACGAAACCGTCGCGGTCCGCGTCGTAGGGGCGGCTGGCTTTGGTCGGGTCATCGGCACGTTTGGTCGACAGGGCCTTGCAGGCGTTGAAGCCCGCGATGCCGATCTTGCAGATCGCCGCCTCGGCGCCGCCTGCAACCATGACGTCCGCGTCGCCCAGCATGATGATGCGGGCCGCGTCGCCGATGGCGTGCGCGCCGGTCGAGCAGGCCGTGACCACCGAGTGGTTGGGGCCCTTGAAGCCGTACTTGATGCTGACCTGCCCCGAGATCAGGTTGATCAGCGCGCCCGGCACGAAGAAGGGGCTCACCCGGCGGGGGCCCTTTTCTTCCATCATGACGGCGGTGTTGGCGATGGAGTTCAGGCCACCGATGCCCGAGCCGATGAGGACGCCGGTGCGATAGAAGTCCTCGTCGCTCTCGGGCTTCCAGCCGGAGTCCTCGACGGCCTGCTGGGCCGCCGCCACGCCGAACAGGATGAAGGTATCGACCTTGCGCTGTTCCTTCGGCTCCATGTAGGCGTCCGGATTGAAGGTTCCGTCGGCACCGTCGCCGCGCGGCACTTCGCAGGCATAGGTGGTTGCCAGACCTTCCGGATCGAACTGGGTGATCGGGCCAGCGCCCGACTGCCCGTCCAGCAGCCGCGACCAGCTTGCCTCCACCCCGTCTGCCAGCGGTGTGACCAGACCCAATCCCGTTACGACGACTCTGCGCATGAACTGCCCTTCTGCCCGTTAAACTCTGCTTGCGAGTATTCAATTGCGAACCGCTATTACCCTGCACCGGGGGACCGGGGCAAGGGCGCAAGCCGTCTTAACCCAGCACGATCACGCCACCTGTCCCGCAATAATTCCCAAAACCGAGGTCAGAAGCTGTGCCGCGGTCCGTGCGCCGACCCCGTCCCTGTCGTTCGCGGGCATGAACTCGACCATGTCGAAGGCCACGATCCGGCCGCGCGCGGCGGCCCCTCGGATCAGCGTCAGCGCCTGTCCATAGCTCAGCCCGCCGTTCGTCGGCGCGATGACCGCAGGCATGATCGAGGGGTCCAGCGCATCGCAGTCGAAACAGACAACCACCTGCGCGCCCTCCGGGATCAGGTCCAGCGCGGCCTGAAGCCCGCCGGTCTCCAACTCGACCGCGGGCACGATCGTCGCGCCCCAGGCCCGCGCTGCCGCGAGGTCGGCCGGTCCGGCCGAGCCGACACCGCGCGCGCCCACCTGGATGATCCGCTCGACATGCGCCATCTCGCTGGCGCGGCGCATGGTGGAGCTGAGGCCCCAGCGTTCGCCCCCGACATCGTCGCGCCAGTCGATATGGGCGTCGATCTGGAGGATGGTCAGCGGCCCGCGGGGCGCCAGCGCCTCGAGCATGGGAATGGGCAGGGAATCGTCGCCGCCCAGCAGGACCGGCACCGCGTCGGCGTCCACGACCTCGGCAATGGCCTGCCGGATGCGGGCCCGGTTGCCTTCGGCGTTCTGCGCATCGGTGGGCAGGTTGCCCGCGTCGACGACCTGCACCCCCTCGGGGAACATGGAGGTGCCGAGGTCGAAGTTGATCCGCGCCCGGTCGCCCATGTAATCGGCCGAGCCTGCGCGGATGGCGTCGGCCCCGCCCGCGCAGTAGGCGCCGACACTGGCGTAGGGCGTCGCGCAATCGGCGCCGAGGATCACGATGTCACCCTGCCCCGCGTCCGCCGCCTTTGGCAGGCCGAGGAAGGTTTCCGGCGCGCCCGCGCCGCCCAGCAGTTCACTTAGTGTCGTCATGTATCAGATGAATTCCGCAACTTTCTCGGGACCACGGCGCGCCTCGAGCAGTGCCGCGCCCAGTTCCACGGTCTTGCGGAACAACGCGCGCCCGACCAGCGCCCCGGAGATGTTGGGAATGTATTTCAGCCGCGCGATATCGTCCACCGTGCGCACCACGCCGCTGGCGATCACCGGCGTACGCGAATGCGCCGCGAGGCCCGAGATCACGCCGAGCCGACCATCCACCGCGTCGATATCGCTGTCGATATCGGTGATGATGATCGCGGCAAGCGGGACATCCTCGAACTCGGCGATGAAATCCTCGGGGGTGATCGCGCTCTGACGGCGCCAGCCGTCGATCATCACGTGGCCGTTCCAGACATCGAGTGCGAGCACGATCTGGTCAGGGTGGTACTTGGCCAATTGCTTGACGATGTCCGGCTCCTGCGCGGCCAGGGTGCCGATCACGATGCGGCCTGCGCCCTTGTCGATCCACCGCTCCACGCCGTCGCGGCTGCGAAAGCCGCCGCCCAGCTGCACCGGAATGCCCGCCTTGCGGATGATGGTTTCGACCAGTTCCGCGTTGCGTGCGTTGCCGGTGATGCCATCGACATCCGTCAGGTGCATCCACTCGGCCCCGGCCTTGGCAAAGCTCTGGGCCATGCCCACGGGATCGACGTGCCAGATCAGCGGCTCGTCCAGCCGCCCCTTGTCCAGCGAGACGCAGCGGCCGTCCTGAATTTCGATGGTCGGATAGATCAACATGGCCAGGACCTCCCTCTTGTCCATGATCGACGCAGGCGATCATAGCACAGTCGGACGGGCCAATGTTTAAGATTTCGTAACCTTCACCGGCAGTGCTCGCCTGCCCTAGCGGTTGCCCGGTGGGCCATCGCGGCGCAGCAGCACGAGGTCGCCGTCAGGATCGTCGATGCGGCGGATCTCGCGGTAGCCAAGCTGGTCGGCCAGCCTCAGCGACGGGGCATTGCCGCCCGAGATACGCGCCACCAGCTTGCCGGGGATGACCCTGTCGAACCAGTCATGGGCCGCGCGGGCCGCTTCGAGCGCGAACCCGTTGCCCTGCGCTTCGGGGACCAGCAGCCAGCCCGCCTGCGGAAAGCTGTCGAAATCGTCCCCCAGTTCCTGGCTGCCGTAGAAGAACCCGACCTGGCCGATCATCGTCCGGCTTCTCAGGTCGATCACCGCCCATTGGCCAAAGCCCGTCATCTGCCAGTGCCCGGCGTTGCGCAGGAAGGATTCCCAAGCGCGCCTGCGGTCCCAGGGGGCGCCGCCGATGTTGCGGACGACGTCCGGCATCGACCAGATCTCGGCATAGCGGTCGAAGTCCTCGGGCCGCATGCCCCGCAGCGCCAGCCGCGACGTGTTGATGTTCGGGGTGGATCGGATCATTGCGCGCCCGTCCTGTATTCCTGCCTCGGACCAATCTGTGGCAGGCAGGGGTCCCCGGTGGCAAGACCTTGCCGGTGAAAAAAAGAAAAAGCGGCGCCTCCTTGCCGGAGGGCGCCGCTTTGACGTTCAACTGACGAAGTGGATCAGGAAGCTTCCTGGATGAACTTCACAGCGTCGCCGAAGGTCTGGATGGTTTCGGCCGCGTCATCCGGAATTTCGATACCGAACTCTTCTTCGAAGGCCATCACCAGCTCGACGGTGTCCAGGCTGTCTGCGCCCAGATCGTCGATGAAGGATGCGTTTTCGGTGACCTTGTCTTCTTCGACACCCAGGTGTTCGACAACGATTTTCTTAACGCGGTCTGCGACGTCGCTCATGTCCGTTCCTCATTCATTCGCGGGCGTTGTGCCCTGATCTGCCCGTTCCCTCTCGGGGTGGGTTTGGATTCGCCCCGATTGGAGCAGTTCGTTCCCGGTATCCGGGGCCAGACAGGGCAAAGTCAAGAGCCTGCCTTCGAAATCTGCGCCGCCTATAGCACAGAGATCGACATTGGCAAACGCTTTCCCGATGGCCCCCTCACGGCCTAGAACATGGCCATACCGCCGTTCACATGCAAGGTCGAACCGGTGACGTAAGCGGCCTCGGGACTGGCAAGATACAGCACTGCGGCGGCGATCTCGTTGGCCTCTCCCATCCGGCCGGCGGGAACCTGCGTGAGGATACCCGATTTCTGGTCGTCGGTCAGCTTGTCGGTCATCGCGGTGGTGATGAAACCCGGCGCCACGGCGTTCACCGTGATCCCCCGGCTCGCCACCTCGTAGGCCAGCGACTTGGACATGCCGATCATCCCGGCCTTGGAGGCGGCGTAGTTGCCCTGCCCCGGGTTGCCGGTGGCGCCGACCACCGAGGAGATGTTGATGATGCGACCCCAGCGGGCCTTCATCATGCCGCGCAGCACGCCCTTGCAGAGCTTGAAGGTCGAGGTGAGGTTCACGTCGATGACGCTCTGCCATTCGTCGTCGGACATCCGCATGAACAGGTTGTCACGGGTGATGCCGGCGTTGTTCACCAGGATGTCGACCGCGCCCATCGCGTCGGCGGCCTGCTTGGGCAGCGCCGCCACGGCCTCGGCGTCGGAGAGGTTGCAGGGCAGCACATGGGCGCGCTCGCCCAGTTCGGCCGCCAGCGCCTCCAGCGGCTCCACCCGGGTGCCCGAAAGCCCCACCGTGGCCCCGGCCGCATGCAGCGCCTTGGCGATCTCGCCCCCGATTCCGCCCGACGCGCCGGTAATCAGCGCGCATTTACCTGTCAGATCGAACATGGGTTTGTCCTCGTTCCACGATCAGGCCCCAAAATGACCCGATTTGTTCTGTATTCCCCTGCGTATTGCACCCTGAACCCCGGTTTTCAAGAAACAGGTTTTGCCATGTGGAAGACGGTAGAAGCACGCGAGAGCGGATCGGGCCTGCTGAAGGCCCTTTTGCCCGGCAGTTCGAGGGGCACGATCGACGAGTTGATCGTCCTCGGTCTGATCGCCGTGTTCCTTTCCGCGCTGGCCGTCATGTCTGTTGTCCGGCGGCGGTCCGGGGGGCGCAGGTCTAATGGTACCACGGCCTCCAAGAGCTATTCGACGTCCAAGCGTTTCCGCCCGACTTCATATACCAACGCGAAATCGAAATCGCTCGCGGACCCCGCCTATCAGCAGTCGATCGTCCGGCAGGCGGAGTTTCGCAAGCGCCCGCTGCTGAACCGGGAGGAGTACCGCGTGTTCGAAGCCGTCGAACGGGTCTGCCATGATCTGAACAGAGGATTTCGGGTCATGGCGCAGGTCAGCCTGGGCGAGGTCATCAGGGCGGAGGCAAAGGAACCGACGCTGGAAAGGGACGCCCATGCCTCGATCAATTCCAAGCGTCTGGACATCGCAGTGATCGACCGGGAGGGCTATCTCGCGGCCGCTATCGAGTATCAGGGCACCGGCCATCACCTGCAAAACGCGTTCATGCGCGATGCCGTGAAACGAGAAGCCCTGCGCAAGGCAGGGCTTAACATGATCGAAGTGCTGCCGAGCGACGATGCCGACCACATCCGCTGGATGCTGTTGCGCCAGATCGCCCCCGAGCAGACGGCCGAGAGCGCCTGAAACGGCGAAGGCTCAGCCTTCCAGCGCGGCCTTGACCTCGTCCGGCGTGCCGACGGCCTTGCAGGCGATGCTCTTCTCGATCCGGCGGATCATGCCGGAGAGCGCCTTGCCTGCGCCGATCTCCCAGATCTCGTCGACCCCGGCGGCGGCCATCGCCGCGACGCTCTCGCGCCAGCGGACGGAGCCGGTGACCTGCTCGACCAGAAGGCGGCGGATGTCCTCGGGAGCGCTGACCGGCGCGGCGACCACGTTGGCCACGACCGGCACAGCAGGTGCCTTGATCTCGACCTGCGCCAGCGCCTCGGCCATCACGTCGGCGGCGGGCTGCATCAGCGCGCAGTGGAACGGGGCGCTGACCGGCAGCAGCAGCGCGCGCTTGGCGCCCTTTTCCTTGGCGATTTCGCAGGCGCGTTCCACAGCGGCCTTGTGGCCGGAAACAACGACCTGTGCGGGATCGTTGTCGTTGGCGGCCTCGCAGACTTCGCCCTGGGCGGCCTCGGCGGCCACGGCGCGAACCGTTTCGAGGTCGAGCCCGAGCACGGCGGCCATTGCGCCGACGCCGACGGGCACGGCCTGCTGCATCGCCTGCCCGCGGGTGCGCAGCAGTCGCGCGGCATCGGCGACAGACAGGCTGCCCGCCGCGGCCAGCGCCGAGTATTCGCCCAAAGAGTGACCGGCCACGAAGGCGGCGGACCCGAGCGTAAAGCCCTCGGCCTCCAGCGCCCGCATGGCCGCCATCGAGGTCGCCATCAGGGCGGGCTGCGCATTCTGGGTCAGGGTCAGCGTGTCGATGTCGCCTTCCCAGATCAGCGCGCTGAGCTTTTCACCAAGCGCCTCGTCGACCTCGGCAAAGACGGCGGCCGCTGCCGGATAGGCCTCGGCCAGGGCCTGTCCCATGCCGATCGCCTGCGCGCCCTGACCGGGGAATACCAATGCTCTGCTCATCGCCTGTCCTCCTGCTGTGAGTTGGGGTGGCATATCCCGCGTCCGCGCATATGGCAACGCCCCGGCGCAGCGTGGCCGGGCGCTCTGCCCTGACGCACGGTTCCTGTGCGGGGTCGCGCGCTTTGGGAGATTGAGTGTCGGGCCCGCGCCACACAGGTTCGGGGCATGACAGTCCGGAGTTCCCAAATGAACCTTTCGAACACCTCCTCCTCCTACGGGGCGGTCGCCAAGTCCTTTCACTGGCTGATCGCCCTGCTCATTCTCACCATGTTCCCGCTGGGATTCGTGGCCGACACGATGGCCCAGTCCCTGCGCGCCGGTGCTGACACCGGCGTCGACACCGTCGTGTTCCTGTTTTCCCTGCACAAGACCCTTGGCGTTGCGATCTTCTTTGTCGCGCTGGCCCGAATCCTCTGGGCGCTGAGCCAGACACGGCCGGGCCTCCTCCACCCTGACCGCAAGGCCGAGGCCTTCCTCGCCCATGCGATCCACTGGGTGCTCTACGGCTCGCTCGTGCTCGTGCCGCTCTCGGGCTGGATCCACAACGCCGCGACGACCGGCTTTGCACCCATCTGGTGGCCCTTCGGGCAGGGCCTGCCGTTCGTTCCCACCGACGAGGGCGTCGCTGCCTTTTTCGGCGGACTGCACAAGGTGCTGGTCTACGTCCTTGGAGGCGCGGTGGGCCTGCACGTCGCAGGGGCGCTCAAGCACCACGTGATCGACCGGGATGCCACGCTGCGCCGGATGCTGCCCGGACGGGTCGCGGCTGCTGCCCCGGTTGCAGCGTCGCACGGGCCCGCCCCGTTTGCGGCCGCGCTGGTCATCTGGGCCGTCGCCATCGGCATCGGCGCCGCAGCCGGTTACCTGCCGGTGCGCGGCACCGCCGCCGAGGCGCCCAAGCTGGAGGCCGCCGCGATGGACTGGCAGGTCGAGACCGGTACGCTTGGCATCACGGTGACCCAGCTTGGCAAGCCGGTCGAAGGGAGCTTTGCCGACTGGACCGCTGCCATCACCTTCGAGGAACCGGTGGCCCCGGGGCCTGCGGGCGAGGTCAAGGTTACCGTATCCATCCCCTCGCTCACGCTCGGCTCGGTCACCGAACAGGCGATGGCGGCGGACTTCTTCGATGCGGAGAACCACCCGACAGCCGAGTTTGCGGGCAAGATCGAGAAGACCGCCGATGGCTACGTCGCCACCGGTCCGCTGACGATCAAGGGGCAGAGCGTTCCGCTCACCCTGCCCTTCACGCTGGCCATCGACGGCGACACGGCGACCATGTCGGGCGAGGCAGAGGTGAACCGGCTGGACTTTGGCCTTGGCAAGTCGATGCCGGACGAGGGGTCGGTCGGGTTCACGGTCGCGATCAAGGTCGCCCTGACCGCCAGCCGCACCTCGCACTGACACCCGAACCCACCGCGCAAAAGAAAACCGCCGGGCCCTGCACAGGGTCCGGCGGTTCCTTATTCTCTATCGGTCGGGTCCGATCACTCGGCCTTGCCGGCCTCGATCGAAATGTTCAGTTCGACTTCGTCGCTGACGTAGGGAACGAAGGCGCCCATGTCGTAGTCCGAACGCAGGATGGTGCCGGTGGCCGAGAACCCGGCCCACTCGGTGCCGGCCTGCGGGTGCGGGCCGGTCTGGTTCAGAACGGCATCCAGAACGAGGGGCTTGGTGATTCCGTTGATGGTGAGGTCGCCGGTGATCTTGCCAGTGTTCTCACCGGTCACTTCGATGCCGGTCGAGGTGAAGGTCGCCAGCGGGTTCGCTTCGGCGCCGAAGAAGTCGTCGGTCATGAAGTGCTCGAATCGTGCGTCCCAGCCGGTCAGCAGCGAGTTGACCGGGATGGTGACGGTGACGCTGGACGCGGCCGGGTCTTCCTTGTCGAACATGATCTCGCCCTCAAAGCCCGAGAACAGGCCGTAGGTGGTCGAGAAGCCGAGGTGGGAGTAGTGGAACATCACCTGGCTGTGGCTCGGGTCGAGGTTGTACTTGACCGGTTCGGCGAAACCGACGGTCGCGACGGTGGCCAGCAGGGAGGCGAGTGCAAGTGTCTTCATGGGGTATCTCCTGAATTGGGATGCTGCAACTGCATTGCCCCGAATAAAGAATGCGCACCCCCTGCGCTCAACTCTTCAAAACCCCACATGACCTGTGTTCGTGCGAACAGGTAAGTGGTTGGAAAATAGAAAAAGGCGGCATTCCTGCCGCCTCGTTCGAAGTCTGTCGAGATTGGTGTCTCAGCCCGCCAGCCGGACCCGTCCGCCAAGCTGGTTGCGCAGGGAATGCCGCACCTCGGCATTGTCGATCTGGAGCCGCATCAGCAGGCTGCCGTCGACGTCGAACAGCTGAACGCACTTGTTGGTGAAGCTGGCGCTGCCAAGGCTGTCGTAAGTCCGGCGCAGGATCACCTGGGGTCGGCCACGGCGGTTCTTCTGCATCACCCGCACCTCGTGGCGGATCGGGTCGAAATAGGCGTCCGGCCGATTGTCTGTGTGATGCTGGAGCAGCAGGGCGAGGCCCGCGAAGAGGAAGATGACCGAGATCCCGAGCTTGAAGAGCACCATCTCGGTATCGCCACCGCCTACGCCGGGCAGCAGCCAGAGCGCCGCGGCGCCAAGCACCAGCAGGACGCCGGTGCCCCGGAAGATCAGCGCGCGCAGCTGCCAGTTCGGCGCGAACCGCAGCATGACCGGCGCCTCTTCGCCATACTTGTCCTCGATCTCGGTGGCTTGCTCGAAATCGCCGGGAACCGTCTTCATCTCTCTCGCCTTATTCATGACTCGTGCCGGCGATGGCATCGAACCCGGACCTGTGTCCGGTACCTGGTGCCTCGCCAGCCGCTTGGATGCCGATTAACGTAAACAAAGCGTCAAGATTTGGGCGCGCTCTGGGAATTACACGGGCAGGTTGCATCCCCCGGCCGCGCGATGCCGATGTGACGCCCACGGGCGACAGGGACAGACGGCTTGCTCCTGCGCCAAAACCGTGTATATGGGCGGCTCCTTTTGCATCTTCACCGATCCGCGCAGTCTCTCGTGGCGGGGCCGCAAAAGGACTTGGGCCCCACCTATGAAATGCGCCTTGATAGAAACAGGAGTCTACATGCCACTCTACGAGCATGTCATGATCGCGCGTCAGGACTTGTCCAACACGCAAGCCGAAGGCCTCATCGAACATTTTGGCACCGTGCTGTCCGATAACGGCGGCAAACTCGTGGATCACGAGTACTGGGGCGTCAAGACGATGGCCTACAAGATCAACAAGAACCGCAAGGGCCACTACGCCTTCCTGCGCTCGGACGCCCCGGCGACCGCCGTTCAGGAAATGGAGCGCCTGATGCGCCTGCACGACGACGTCATGCGCGTTCTGACCATCAAGGTCGACGAGCACAAGGAAGGCCCGTCGGTCCAGATGCAGAAGCGCGACGAGCGCAGCGAGCGCCGCGAGCGCCGTTGATCACAAGCTTGGGAAAAGGACACTAAACCATGGCAACGAAACCGTTTTTCCGCCGCCGCAAGGTCTGCCCCTTCTCGGGCGACAACGCTCCGGCGATCGACTACAAAGACACCCGCCTTCTGCAGCGCTACATTTCCGAGCGTGGCAAGATCGTGCCGAGCCGCATCACCGCAGTGTCGGCCAAGAAGCAGCGTGAACTGGCCCGCGCCATCAAGCGCGCCCGCTTCCTCGCCCTGCTCCCCTACGCCGTGAAGTAAGGAGAGACCGCAATGCAAGTTATCCTGCTCGAACGCGTGGCCAAGCTTGGCCAGATGGGCGACGTCGTCGACGTCAAGCCCGGCTATGCGCGCAACTACCTGCTGCTGCAGGGCAAGGCTCTGACCGCGTCGGAGGCGAACATCGCCAACTTCCAGGCGCAGAAAGCCCAGCTCGAAGCCCGCAACCTGGAAACCCGCAAAGAGGCAGAAGCCCTCGGTGACAAGCTCGACGGACAGCAGTTCGTCGTGATTCGCCAGGCGTCTGACGGCGGCTCGCTCTACGGTTCGGTCACCACCCGCGACGCGGCCGATGCGGCAACCGAAGCTGGCTTTACCGTCGACCGCAAGCAGGTCGTCATCGAGAAGCCGATCAAGGAACTGGGCTTGCACCCCGTCAACGTGACGCTGCACCCCGAAGTTTCCGTGGTCATCACCCTGAACGTCGCACGTTCGCCGGAAGAAGCCGAGATTCAGGCATCCGGCAAGTCGATCCAGGAACTGGCTGCCGAAGAAGAAGCCGCTGCCGAGTTCGAAATCTCGGAACTGTTCGACGATATCGGTGGTGCTGCCTCCGACGACGACGACAGCGCCCCGGCCGCTGCGGAAGAGGAATCGAAGGAGTAATCTCCTTCCCCTTCCAAGACGAATTGAACCGCGCCTCTCGGGGCGCGGTTTTTCTTTGGGCGGCGCATAGGCGAATTTGGCCCGATCTATCGGCGGCAGACCGCCCAGCGGGGATCTGCGCGCTTGCCGGGAGAGGCATGCTGGGTAATCTGCGCCCGTTCAACTGCTTTCGGTAGATAGATGTCGCCACTTACCCGCCGTTCCTTTGCCCTCACCCTCGTCGCCAGCCTCGCGACTTCGGCATGCGCCCAGACCGGCGCCAAGACAAAAACGGCGGGACCGCCCCTCTACCCCAACGAAACCCCCGAGATGCGTTCGCTGATCAACCAGTACGCCGATCTCTACGAGGTGCCCCGGCCGCTGGTGCAGCGCGTCATCGTCCGCGAGAGCACCCATCGCCCAGAGGCGATGAACAGGCCCTACTACGGGCTTATGCAGATCCTCCCCGCCACCGCCCGCTCGATGGGCTTCCGTGGCAATCCCGAAGACCTGCTCGATGCCGAGACCAACTTGAAATACGCGGTAAAGTACCTGCGCGGCGCCTGGCTGCTGTCGGACGGGAGCTATGACACCGCGGTCCGTCACTATGCCAGCGGCTACTACTACGAAGCCAAGCGGCGCGGCATGCTGCAGGAGACCGGCCTGCGGTCCTGAGCCCGGACGGCTCTCCAACCAAGTCCCCGACAACGAAAAAGGCCGCCCAATGGGCGGCCTTCGTGATTTCGGAGGGTGTCTGACCCGCCTTATTCGTCTTCCAGGGCTTCAACGGCCTTCTGCAGATCTTCTTTCGAGATCGGCTTCTCGGTCACTTCTGCCAGTTCGAAGACGTAGTCGACGACCTTGTCCTCGAAGATCGGAGCACGCAGCTGCTGCTGCATCTGCGGGTTCTTCTGAACGAATTCAAAGAACTGACGCTCCTGGCCCGGGTACTGGCGTGCCTGGCCCATGATCGCCTGGGTCATTTCCGCATCGGTCACTTCGACCTCGGCCTTCTGGCCCAGATCGGCGAGCAGGAGGCCAAGGCGCACGCGGCGCTCGGCCAGCTTCTTGTGCTCGTCGGTGGTCTCGATCGAACCGTGGTTGTGGTCGTGCACGTCCGGGTTTTCTTCGTGCCACAGCTGGTGCGCGATCTGGCTTGCTTCCGCATCGACCAGGCTCGGCGGCAGGTCAAAGCTGACCAGACCGTCCAGCGCGTCGAGCAGGGCACGCTTCTGGACCGCGCGGGCGGCACCGGCGTACTCGGCTTCCAGACGCTCGACAACCTGACCCTTCAGGGTCGCGAGGTCTTCGGCGCCGAACTTCTTGGCCAGCTCGTCGTCGATCTCGGCAGCCTTGGGCGCCTTCACTTCCTTGACGGTGCAATCGAACACGGCTTCCTTGCCGGCGAGGTGCGCGGCGCCGTATTCCTCGGGGAAGGTCACGGTCACGGCTTTCTCTTCGCCGGCCTTGACGCCCACCAGCTGCTCTTCGAAACCGGGGATGAACTGGCCCGAGCCGAGCACCAGCGGGTAGTCTTCGGCGCTGCCGCCTTCGAAGGCTTCGCCGTCGACCTTGCCCACGAAGTCGAACACGACCTGGTCGCCATTCTCGGCGGCTTCGCCTTCGGCACGCGCCTCGAAGTCCTGAGCCGATTCAGCCAGGTTGGAGAGAGCTTCGTCGATGTCCTTGTCCTCGGCCTTGACGACCAGCTTTTCCAGCTTGACCGACTTCAGGTCGACTTCCGGGATTTCCGGCAGCGCTTCGTAGGTCAGTTCGACCTGCACGTCGTCGCCTTCTTTCCAGTCCTCGTTGGTCATCTTGACCTCGGGCTGCATGGCCGGACGGTCGCCGCTGTCCTCGAAGTGCTTGGACATTGCGCCGTCGATGGTTTCCTGCATGGCTTCGCCCAGCAGGCGCTGGCCAAACTGCTTCTTCAGCAGCGGCATCGGAACCTTGCCCTTGCGGAAACCCTTCATTTCGATCTCGGGTTGCGCTTCGGCCAGTTTCTCGTTGACCTTCTCGTCCAGCTCGACGGCCGTAACCGTGATCGCGTATCCGCGCTTCAGACCGTCATTCAGGGTCTCGGTGACTTGCATGTGCTTCCTCGCATAAAGTGACAGGCCGCCAGAGGGCAGCCTGATGAATTTGCGCCTTACTAAATTGGGGATTGGGGGGGATCAACCCGGAATCGGCGGATCGGCGCAAGCGGGCGCTGGTCAGCGCATCATTCGGCCGAATGCGGGTGCCAGACCGGGGCCGGTAGCATCCCCCTGCCGAAAGGGAAGCGCCGCTTCTACGAAGGAGAGATGCTGGGCCCGGGACTCAGGCTACCGGGGAGATGCCTCGGTATTCGGTCGTTGCGGTCTTCGGCCACCTCGCGCCTCAGAAATTCTCGTACATCCAGACCGCATCGTTCATCGCGTTCAACGCCTGCGTCGTCAGCGTCAGCAGGCGAGCCTCTTCCTTCGACGAGATACCGGCGCCACCTGCCATCGCGTCGATCAGGGGCCGGGCCTCCTGCCATAGCCCTTCGACGACCGACAGCTGATCCCAGATCAACTCGTCCGGCGGTTCGATCACGCCGTTGGCCGGATCGCCCGACACCAGCTGCTGGTGCGAGGCTTCGAACAGGGCGATGGTCGCATCCGTCTCCGCACGTTCTTCCGCCGCAGCGATGCCCGAGGCCGCGAGGCAAGAGGACTTGGCCGCCCTCTGGATCAGCATGCGTTGCCGACCCGCGAGGTTGATCACCCGGGCGAGGTCCGGATGCACCAGCCCCTCTCCATAGCTGCGCTCCATGACGCCGACCGAGTCGTTCATCCGGGTCAGCAGCACGAGGTTGGTGGACTGGAGCGCCGGGAGCCCCTCCCCGCCGCCCGCAAGCAATGCACCGACAACGTCCGAAAACTCGGTCCAGGCGGCATCGACGGCGTCGAGACTGGCCAGAACCTCGGGCTGATACTCGCGCGGCAGACCGAGATCGGGGTCGCCGTGCCGGAGCCCGGCCAGGGTGGCACCGAAGAGATTGATCGCCTTGGCCGCAGCCGCCCGGTTCGCGTGGGGGGCAATCCCGCGTTCGGACATGCAAAGCAGCAGGGAAATCCGCTGCGACAGCATGCGCTGACGCCCGGCGAGGTTGATCTTTCGCTTGGCCTCGGCCGCCGTCATCTGGACATCCGCCGCCCGGGCGGGCCCCAGCCCGTCCGGCAGGGCGAAGGCAAGCAGGCAAACAAGGAACAGTCGGACAATGGGCGGCATCTCATCCCCTCGCGGCTGAATCGGGTCACTCTCGCGTCATCTATGGCGCAGATATCTGAACGAGTGGTTTACGCCCCCGGGACCGGTCAGGGTCTTGCCGTTCAGAGCATGCCACCGACTCGTGGTCCGGGCTCCGGACCGGCGCGGGAAGCTGCGCGAACAGCGGCAACGGCAGACAAACGCCGAAAATTACGCTTTGTTTGCACGTAATTGCCAACTTATCGCGGGGTAATCGCAATTACTGCGTGAATTTCCTTCCCAAAACACTCGGAAATGAGGTACCGAAATTGGAAGGAGAGAGGCTAATAAAGTAGACATCGGAAATGCAGATCGAAGGGGACTCATTTCGCAGTTCTATCTTGTATTGGTTGCGCATCCTCGAAGAGCGCGCCAATCAGGAGTTCGTTGTCGCAATGGGTGGAGGTAAAGCTGTGGTGGCGCGATGGCGCACGCTGTCCGTTCTCGCCGAGCTTTCGGGGATAACGGTGACCGAGCTTTCGGCCCATACACAGATCGAGAGGACCGCGCTCAGCCACCTGCTCACACAGCTGGAAAAGGAAGAGTTGCTCAAGCGGGTGCCCCGCAAGGACGACCGGCGCATCCTCGAGGTGCACCTGCTTCCCTCGGGCCGCGACCTGTTCGAGAAGATGCTGCCGGTGCGCCGCCGGGTGTTCCGGCAGGCCGCGGACGGGCTGGCCCCGGACGAGCTTGAGCTGATGATGGCGACCACCCGGCACCTTGTGGAAAACCTCGAACGCTCCTCCGACGACCGGCAGAGCCGCAGGGTCCGGGAGCCCGCCGACGCCAAGGGCTGACGCGGCGGTCGCGGTTGGCTATCCAGCTAGGGGTCCTGCGGCCAGCTGCCGGCTCCCAGGGCTGCGGCGACCCTCGCCGCCTCGACCCGGCTGTTGATGTTGAATTTCCTGTAAAGTTCCTTGATGTACTGGTTGACCGTATGTTCGGAGATCGCCAGTTGGAACGCGATCGAGCTGGTCCTCTCGCCCTGCCCCAGCAGCCCGAGCACCTGCCTTTCGCGCGGGGAGAGGTGGACATCCGGCCTCTCTGCCTCCTCGGGCCGCGCCTGCCGCAGCCGCCGGACCAGCGCCAGCTTGTTCCGGATCGTCAGGTTCAGGATGTCGAGGTCGATCGGCTTGGTCAGGTAATCGTCCGCTCCGCAACGCAGGCCGGTCAGGCGCGGCTCGCGGTCGGACAGGGCGGTGAGGAAGATGAAGGCGGTGTGTTCGCAGAGCAGCCCCGCGTGTCTTAGGTCTCGCAGCAGGTCGAAGCCGTTCTTCGTCGGGATCATCACATCGCAGAGGATGATATCGGGGCGGCATGTTGCCAGCAGGCGCTCGGCCTCGTCGCTGCTCCTTGCGGCCAGCACCCGGTAACCCTGCCCCGCCAGTTCTTCGCAGAGTTCCTCGCGCAGGGCGGTTTCATCTTCAATACACAGAATTTCCGCATTTATTTCCGATGGATTCATCCTGGCTAATCTTCCCGAATGGCAAGGTCACAATAAACTCGGTCCCGACACCTTCTGACGAACGAAAGCTGATTTCGCCCGAATGCAGCGCGACGATGTCCCGCGATAGGCTAAGTCCTATTCCAAATCCCGGGAGCATCTGAGCATTCGAGGCGCGATAGAATTTTTCGAACACTGCGGAGTGGGATTGTTCGGGAATTCCGACTCCCCGGTCGATAATACGCAGCTCGGCGGCGTCTCCGAGACTGCGGGTTAGCACGCGGACCCCGGCTTCTGCCGGGGAGTACTTGACTGCGTTGCCCAGCAGGTTGAGCACCACCTGCTCCAGCAGCACCGGGTCGGCATCGACGGCAAGCGCCTCCTCCGCCAGCTCACCGCAAAGCCGGTACGACGGGTGGGCCTCGGCGGTCTGGTCCAGCGCGCTGCGCACGACCTCGTTCATGTCGATGGGGCGCAGCGCGGGGCACATCTGTTCCTCGGCAAGGTTCACCGGAGACAGGATGCCGCGCAGCAACCGTTCGAGGCGCTCCGCGGCGCTCAGGATGCTTTCGAACTTGCGTTTCAGGACATCGGGCGCGGCGGGGTCCTCGGCGCGCAGCTGCCGCTGGGCGATCATGTGGATCACCGAGACCGGCGTGCGGAACTGGTGGGATACCATCACCACGAAGCTGCGATAGACGTCGCGCGCGCGTCGCTCGAAGGTCAGCGCGGTTTCGAGCTCGCCGGTGCGCTGCGCGATGGTTTCCTCCAGCATGGCCTGATGCTGTACCAGCTCACGCCGCGCAAGGTCCGAGCCGCGCGCGTAGCGCAGGAGCTGCAAGGCCATCGCCAGCCCGGTCAGGAAGGCCCCCGACACGGCGGCCAGCAGCAGGTTCATCGCCGATTTCTGGTGGTCGCTGTAGTCGGCGCGCCACTGCCGCTCGGCCAGCATGGTCCGGTTCGACAGGCGCCGCAGGACGTCGGAGAGGGCCGTGAGATCGTCCTGCAGGTCTGCCGACCGGGCGACATCATCCATGAGGGACTGCGCCGGGTCGAGGCGGGCGAGGACCGACTGCGCCATCCCGATGTCTTCGGCCTCGCCGATCTCCTCGAGGAACCGCAACTGCGGCCCCTCGCCGAGCAGCGCGATGCGGCTGTGCAGGAGGTCGAACTGGAACGCGACGCGGTCGCGGCCCTCCTCCGTGTCTTCGGTTGTCGCGAGGGCGGCCTGCAAGCGGTAGAGTTCGCGCTCGGCCTGTGTGGTTGCCCAGAGATTGCGTTCTCCCAGCGCGCTGTCCAGCGTCTGCTGGATGTTGAACAATTCTACCAGCGCATAGACGAAGATCGCGACGAACACGGTGATGGTGACCCCCGCCACGAGGAACGAACTGCGGGCCATCAACGGATATCAATCTCGCACAGCTGCCAGATCCAGCGCTCGTCGAACCGCATGTCCTGCAGTTCCGGGTATCCGTCGCGGGGATAGACCAGCCAGAGCGGCCCCTTGTCGCGGACCTGCATCCGTGCGCCGTTCCTGACGCGGGCGAGGATCGGGCCATGTTCCCAGGCATCGCGCGCGGGCATTTCGATCTCGAAGTCGTTCAGTGCCCGCATCCGCAACCGTCGTGATGCCAGTTCTGCGGGAGTCCGACCCGTCAGCAGCAGGACGTCGCGCAGGTAGGGCCCCGCGAACCGCTGGAGACCGTCGGTCCATGCCGTATGGGTCGAAAGTTCCTGCCAAGGCAGGTCGCCGAAGTCGTCTTCGCCGAGAGTGATCTCGGACCCGGCGGTGTCGCGCAGGACCAGGAGCCCTCGCGCCCCGGCGCGGGTCCCCAGCGGGGACATGCCCACCGAAAGCCCGAGCCCCAGCACCATCCGGCGCCGCGAAATGGCTCCTGCGGTCAGACACGTCATGTCGAAGCCCCCTTCGTCACAAGGTGATCCGATTTTAGGGACAGGTTTCGGGAGGGCAACCGAAACCGTGATCAGAGCGTAGCTGAATGGCTCGCGTCATTGCGTATCGGGCACCTCTGGTCGTCAGGACGGTTCGCGCCCCCTTGGCCGGGGCCTCCCCTGCCTAACCCGGTGCCGGGGGAGCCGGTATTCCCCATTTCTGGGGAATTGCACCGCCCCCTACGCCCCGACAGGTTTTGAGGGAGCAGTCAGGAACCACAGGCCATGAGACCAAGCCAGTACCCATCAGGCGAGCCCCGAAGGCGGCTCTGACACATGCACTCCCTCCCCCACGGCAGATAGGTCCGGTTGCCCGGCCCCACATGCCACCCGCCGGCCAGACGACCCTGGCCGGCGGGACCAATGAACACCTCTCCAAGAACAAGAGGCGGGCATGCTCGAAAGAATCCTTCACATCGAAGAAAACGAGGACATTCGTTTTGTCGTCTACATCGCGCTCTCCCATCTCGGGGGGCTCGACCTCCTGCAGTGCAGGACCGCGAGAGACGCGCTGACGGCGGCCCCCGGCTTCAGGCCGCAGTTGTTGTTGCTGGACGTGATGAACACCGGCGTCAGGGGCGAGTCCATCTGGCGCGACCTTCGCGACATCGCCGGGTTCGGGGACGTTCCGGTGATTTTCCTCACCGCCTGCGTCGAACGCGACATGCTGGACGAGTTGACGACGCTCGGCGCCCTCGCCGTCATCGCCAAACCCTTCGATCCGATGACCCTGCCCGACGACCTGAGGCAGCACTGGCGCCGGCATAGGGTCAGTGGTCCGGAGAGCGGTACACCGCTGGAAAGGTAGTGTCCGGGGAGGTCCGCTCGCCCCTGAGGTGAACACGAAGAGTGAAAATTCTCACGTGGTAAATAATCTTTCTTCGTGAGAGATTATCGAGGAACCTTTCCGCGTCCCGGACGTTAAGCAAATCGGACGAGGCACGGGCACGAGATGACACGATCAACACCGAAAGACAGTCGATGCTAGAACCCCCTGGCGAAAGGGCGGCGCACGAATTCAGGTCGAAACTACGCGAGGCGACCGCCGAGCAGCACCGGAGGCTCGATGACCGGATCGGTGCGATCGACCTGTCGACCGTTCGGGGCCGAACGGCCTTTCAACGCATTCACGAGATTGCCAATGGCCGGGTTCTGGCCGCATGCGGCGGACAGGCGGCCGAGGCGACGGGGTACCTGACCCGGTCGACCGGAGAGGCTTCCGGCACCACCGCGGGCACAACCGCCTCCGAGGACCATCTTCATCCGGACGCGGTGGCCTACGTGATGCTCGGCTCGCAGCTTGGCCTTGCCTTCATCCGCAAGGCCCTGCCCGACGCCCATCGGACCGGCGTCCTCCAATCCGAACCGGACATTGCGTCCTGGCGGGGTTTCCTTGCCCGGATCGCCGCCAACCCGCCACAGGGGGACCTGCACGACAGGATCCTGACCGACAGCACGCGCGTCTTCGACATCTTCCTTGCCGCGGCCGATCAGACCCTCTCAGCCCACGAGTTCCAGACAGAATGAACGAGACCTATATTCCGACCGATACGCCGGTTGACCTGACCAACTGCGATCGCGAACCGATCCACATTCTCGGCAACGTGCAGTCCTTTGGCAGTCTGGTCGCGATCTCGGCGGACTGGATCGTCCAGCACGCCTCGAAGAACTGCGGCCAGGTGCTGGGCCTTGAAGCCGAGGAGATGATCGGGCTGCCGCTGAAAACCTTCCTCCCCGCGCAGACCATCGAACGGCTGCGCCAGCGGCTTGGGGCGAATTCGCACGAGAATGCGGTCATGCGGCTGTTCGGCATGGACGTCTTCGGGGACGGTCGGCTCTACGACATCAGCGCCCATCAGTCCAACCTGAGCTTCATCCTCGAATTCGAGGCCAAGTCGCGCGGCGCCCAGCATGATGAACTGGCGATCGTGACACCCATGATGCGCCGGGTCGCCGCCGAAAAGGACCTGCTGGGCGTATCACAGGCCGCGGCACGACAACTGCGGGAACTGGCAGGTTTCGACCGAGTCATGGTCTACCAATTCGGCCCCGAGGGCGATGGCACCGTCATCGCCGAGGCAAAGGCCGAGACGGATACCGAGACCTACCTGGGCCTGCATTTCCCGGCCTCGGACATTCCGCGGCAGGCCCGCGAACTTTACAAGCGCAACCATCTGCGGCTGATTGCCGACGTGGACGACGACGTCTCGCCGATCTATCCGCAGTTCAGCCCCGAGGGCGAGCCGCTCGACCTCTCTCTGGCCGTGACCCGCGCGGTCTCGCCCATTCACCTCGAATACCTGCGGAACATGAAGGTCCGCGCCTCGATGTCGGTCTCGATCATCATCCGGGGCGAACTTTGGGGTCTGTTTGCCTGCCATCACCGTGAACCGCTTTACGTCGACTACGAGCGGCGGACGGCCATCGAGCTGCTGGCCCAGTTCTACGCCTACGAGCTGGAGCGACGCGAAGCGCGCGAGGTCTCCGAGACCATCGGGCGCGCGCAGAAGCTGCACGACCGGCTGATGATGAGCCTGAGCTCGGGGGACGACCTTGCCACCGGATTCCGCGGCATCGCCAAGGAAATCGGAAAGGTGATCCCTTATGACGGGATCGCGCTCTACCTCGGGGACCGTTACGTGACCATCGGCGTGACCCCCGAAAAGGAGGATTTCCAGACCATCGTCCGGTTCCTGAACACAGCGGCGGCCTCGCGGGTCTATGCCACCGACCACCTCGTCGCGCGGCTGCCCTCAATGGCCCACGCGGTCGACAGCAGCGCGGGCATCCTCGCCATCCCCATCTCGCGCCTGCCCCGGGACTACATCGTGCTGTTCCGCACCGAGGTTGCACGGCAGGTGACCTGGGCGGGCAACCCGCACAAACCCGTCGAGGTCGGCAGCTTCGGCGCCCGCCTAACCCCGCGCAAGAGTTTCGAGGTCTGGAAGGAGGACGTCGCCAACCGCAGCGCCAGCTGGTCGCCGACGTCGTTGCGCGCGGCCGAGGCGATCCGCGTGACGCTTCTGGAGGTGGTCCTGAAGCTCTCGGACGAGATGAACATCGAACGCAAGCGCGCGCAGGACCAGCAGGAACTGCTGATCGCCGAGCTGAACCACCGGGTGCGCAACGTGCTGGGGCTGATCCGGTCGCTGGTGGCGCAGTCCAGGAAATCCTCGCGGACGATCGACGAATTCTCATCGGCCATCGACGGCCGCATCCAGGCGCTGGCCAAGGCCCACGACCAGCTGACCGAGACCGAATGGTCGCCCATCGCCTTTGCCGACGTGGTGAATATCGAGCTCAAGGCCTACCTCAACGAGGACCGCGAGCGCGTCTCGATTCTCGGGACGCCGATCAAGCTGGCGCCGGAGGCCTTTTCGACCATCGCGCTGGTGTTTCACGAACTGGTCACCAATTCGGTCAAGTACGGGGCGCTCTCAGCCCCGCATGGCCGCGTCACCGTCGAGGTCGACAAGGCCGAGGGCGGCATGGTCAGGATCGCCTGGAGCGAGACGGGCGGCCCCGCCGTCAAGCCGCCGGAACGCCGCGGTTTCGGCACCACGATCATCGAAAAGTCGATCCCCTTCGAACTCAAGGGCCGCGCGTCGATGCAGTTCGCGCTGATGGGGCTGCAGGCAGAGTTCCACATCCCCGAGCGCTTCGTGACCGAAATCAAGGCGCATGAGGTTCCCGCCGTACCGGTCGAGGCCCCTGCCCCCGCCCACGCTTCGGCATCGCTCTCCGGCACCGCCCTCATCGTCGAAGACAACATGATCATCGCGATGGACGCCTCCGACATCCTCGAAGACCTCGGCGTGGACAACGTCCACACCGCGTCAACCGTGGCCGAAGCCCTGCGCATCATCGAGTCGCACCAGCACAGCTTTGCCGTCCTCGACGTCCACCTCGGCGCGGAAACCAGCCTGCCCGTCGCCCAGGTGCTGAGATCGAAGAACGTGCCCTTCATCCTCGCCAGCGGTTACGGCAGCCAGTCGGAGTCCCTCGCGAAGTTCCCCTCCGCGACCATCGTGTCGAAACCCTTCACCGCCGAGTCCCTCACGAGCGCGGTGATGGGGCTGTGGAAGAGTGGGTAGGAGGTGGGGGGCTGTGGTGGGCCGTAGCGTTGCTGGGCTTCGGACGGAGTTGCAGCCTATTCGAGGGAAGTTTGTTCTTTGATTCTGGTGCCCCCACACGGACTCGAACCGCGGACCTACTGATTACAAATTAGATTTCATAGGCGAACATCATTCCATGCCATACCGGTTCTTTTGGAGTGAAACGGCTATAAAACATTATAAATCAACGCACTAAACAACATCCAAGCGCCTTCCATTCCGCAGCTATACTGGCTACTCTGGGTGATACGGTGGCTACTTTTTTGGCTACTACAACCAAGCAACCTAGGTGGACGCTATGACCCGCGCCTTTCTCGCCGCTCAGTACGTGAGAGACCTTCCCCTTACTGACGAGGGACAACAGTTGATCTACGACACAAAGCTCCAAGGCTTTGGGCTACGTGTCGGAACGACTCGCAAAGCCTACTTTTGTGAGGGACGAACTGGCGGGAAGAAGCGTAGAGTAACGCTAGGATCAGCAGATCAAATTCCCATCGAGACGGCCAGAAAGCTCGCCAAGAAGGCGATGGCAGAGATGGCAGACAACATCGACAGGAACGCAGATCGGAAGCGGGCCCGGAAAGAAGCCATACCCTTAGCACAGGCGTCCGAAGCATTCTTCCGCGCGAGAGAACTACGACCAAAGACGAGATACGACTACGAGCGTGTCTTACAGAGGCACTTCTCAGACTGGCTCGACCGCCCCCTGCAAGAGATCACACCAAATGACACGGTGGTGCGCTTCGATCATATTTCAGTCACATCCGGCAAGGCATCCGCCAGCCTCGCTGTCCGAACTTTCAGTTCAATCTGGAACTTCACACGCCATGCGTATGCTGACGAGGATGGAAACCCGATCCTAAGAGAGTGCCCTACCCAGCGTATCTCCGCGCTCAAGAAGATGCACAAGCCGGTGCGACGGCAGGAGTACGTCAAGGACTTCGGTCGCTTCTTTTCAGCCTTGGAGTCGGTTCAATCCTTTGATTTCAAGATCTACTTTGAGCTACTTGCTAGGACAGGCGCACGTCGATCTGAGATATCCAATCTGCGCTGGCAAGACGTCGATCTGGAACACCAGATGTTCGTATTCCGAGACACTAAGAACCACCGCGACCATTGGTTGCCGATGAGTGAACAAGTTGAGCGCATGTTCTTATTACTCAGACAACGATACGGCGAAGGACCTTACATCTGGGGGCAAGCCCCTTTGGGAGATCCTAGAAAGAGCCTAGCATCATTCCGAAACGCCTATGGAGCGCCACTGCGAGCACACGACCTGCGAAGAACATTCAGCACTCTATCGGAACGGTTAGGCATTCCCCACTACTCAATTAAGCACCTCCTCAATCATGTGACCGATGGCGACGTGACTGGCGGCTACATCATACATGACCCCGAGCGCTTACGACCCGAAATTCAACGCATTTCAAATGAAATCGACGCTTTATCGCTCTAATACCATTACCGCTTGACTTGTCCCATCATGAGAATATTTAAATAGCTCCAATGATCGTTCCACGGAGGGAATCTCGATGCCTTCCACGCCTGCTGCGGTGGGTCTGGATTGCGGAGAGGCGGTCACCAGAAGAAGCGCACTGCGCGCATGGTGAAACCCTAAACGTGGAGGCCCCAACATGGCCCCGATCAGCAATACTACTCATAGCGAATCCGAACGACCGAGTCTGTCCCCCAGAGAAGCAATAGAGTATTCCGGAGGAGCGCTCTCCTACGAGATACTTAAGCGCGACCGCACCACTGCGGAGGCAAACGGAACTCCCCCTCAGATACCATTCTATCGAATTGGCCATCGAACGGTTAAGTACCGACCTTCGGACATCGACACCTACCTTGCCTCTTGTCGCGTGGAATGAGGGCGAGACCATGCAGGACTTAGATTTTGTATCAGAGCCCGAATGGCCCCATTCAGAAGTATGTCCACGTTACAGTCTTTCATTGTTTGGCGGAGAGCCAAACCAAAGCCTTGCCGCTTCGGTTCTTGTGCCACGGGACTTCGGAAAGTCCCCGAACCTAACGACACGACTAGTGATCCGACACCTTATTTGGCGCCTTCATGCGGGCCAAGTGAGGCACAAACGAAAGAACGACCCTAAGTTTGGGCGATACCGCTACACCTGGGCAACACATGCGGAGCTGGCCGCTGAACTGGGACTCTCGGAGCATCAGGTCAAGCGGGAGCTACAAGCGCTTGTAAAAGCGAACGTGGTATACCGAGCTCGGCGGGGAATGAGCGAACCCAACAGCTATCGCCTCACAGATGAGGCGTTCAAGCTTCTGCAAGCACTGCAACATCCGGTCCTTTACTACAAGTTGAACAGACCCGAAGAGCTTGTGAGGGACTTTTCGCGCTTCTTCTCTAAGTGGTTTCCGCTGTGGATCGGGTCTGAGACGACGAAGATCGAAATCGCTCTTTGGCATAAGAACGTGGTGAGTTCGGCGGCTTTCTCGGACAGCGACTGTGCAAATGTTTGCACGAAAATCTGGAAAGCCAGCCACGAAGCCTTCATCGAAAGCAAGGAAGGCAAAGCATGGGTTCCGTTGTGAGCACGGCGCAAATCTGCGCCATTCGACAGCGCAGAGGTGCGCTCTTTGACCGCGCAATTTTGCGTCATGCGACGGCGCAGAACTGCTCCATACTGATCAAGACTAAGATCAAGAGCTAAGAACTAGAAAAGAGAACTGGTGCCTTTCTTCGAAAGCTCACCCTTCTTCGAGATGTTTGCTATGTTCGAAAATCCGAGAGAGAGAAATTAAGATGGCATATACATTTGAAACGGCCCTAGATGATGAAGACATCACCGTGGTTCACGAAGACAAGTCTCGAGGCGTCTTTGTAGTTCGCGTTGGTGTCCTGACCACTAATGTTACAATCAACTTGGCGCGACAGTTGGACAACCAACGGACTGAGTTTCGGGTTTCACACGCAATCAAAACCCCTCTCCAAACGGATGCATATCGGACAAATAATCCTGTAGGGGATTACCCTGAGTATGCCCTCCATCGGGCGATATCTGGGCTGACACCATACTATCGAGACGCGATAGCAGTAGGTAATGTCCCTGACGAAAGTTGGCTTGAGGAGTACTAAAGAGCACAGGGCTAGGCGGTGGGTCGGGAGCTACTGTGCAACCTCGTAGCAACTAATTCGAGCCGCCTATTCTTAGGTCCCCCCAATATGTGGGGATATCTCCACACATATCCACATTGTGATAACGGTGACAAATACAGTAGAGTGATTCGTGCAAAAGGAGGGATGCTCCAACACCCCTCCCTTTCTGGCTCCGGCGACCGGGGCCCATCACATGTGCAGCGATAGCATCGCAAACACAGGAGTAACGACCTAAGTGTGCCATGTGGTGGGCCTTATCGTCAACCGAAACCGCCCCTCTTACGACTATCAACGCGATTTTGAATTCCAAACGGAGCGTGGATTCGAACGACGATTAAAGCAACGAAGTTAGGGAACCCTGTTGGGGAGGAAGAGGTGCCGCCCAACTACCGGTGAAGGCGGGGACCACTGAATTAGGCAGAGTTCGTTTGACCCCTTCTGCGGTGACGGTGGCGTTTTCCTCAGAACTGGTATCCTAGACCATACCAAATCCTGAAGAACTTACCTTGAAGCGCTGTCGGACATATTGACCGACCGCCACGAAGAGTTTTTCTTATAACCTCTCGCAAGAACCACGGACGGTAGCGAGCTTCTTTTGTGGAGCTGCCTGCCCGTGACCCTGAAACTGTCCAAGACTCTCAAGAAAAAGCGTCCGACCACGGATGCAGATTTGCTGGCAGAGTGGCTTGCGGACAGCTTCATTGTCCCCGCCGGGATTAGCCGAGGACAGCCCCTCCTCCTGCACTCATTTCAGCTGGGTTTCCTAGAGGACCATCTGGCGCGCGATCCGGAGGACGGGGGACCGCTCTTCCGGACCTCTGTGCTTTCCACCCCCAGAAAGCTGGGCAAGACAACGCTCGCCTCCGCGCTGGTGCTGGGCCGTATGTGTGAAGACAGCCCGATCTTTCTGCCCAACTTCCGAGGCGCGATCACAGCCCCGACTGAGGGTCATGCGCTGATCGTTCCGCAAAACGCCATAGCCTTGCTAGAGGCTGTAGAGCGCGATGACCTCAAGCTGCGAAAGACCCCTGCCCCCGGCTATCTGAGTGGCCCCAAGGGCGGACACTTCGCAATCCTGACCGGCTCCAAGACACAGGGGCACGGCCAAGATCTCGACCTCGCCATTGTGGACGAGGCGGGCCTACTGCCGCGCCAATCCGAAACGCTCCAAAATGTGTTCGACGCGACCGCCGCCCGGGATGGCTCGGTGCTACTGACCGGCACCCGAGGCGATGCCCCCGAATACAACGAGATCATCAACAACCCCGACCGGCGGACGGCGGTGCACCTCTATGCCGCTGACAAGGAAGATGACCCCGCCGACCCGAAGGTATGGGCCAAGGCCAACCCCGGCCTTGGCAAGATCAAGTCGCGCCGGTTCATGGAGGACGCCTACGAGAAAGCGGCCAAGAGCGGGTCCACGGTTGAGTTTCAGGTATGGCAACTCAATGCCCCGCTATCCCCAACGCGTCAGCTCCTGCTTGAGTACCAAACCCTCTCGCGGGCCTATGACGAGGAAGCCAAGCCGATACCTGGGGAAAGCTGTTTCGTCGGGCTCGATCTGGGCGGCTCCGCGTCGATGACCGCCGCAACCATCGTTTTTGAACAGTCGGGCGTGATCCAGACGCTTGGGGCTTTCCCCTCTGCTGAGCTGGACCTCTACGCGCGAGGCAAGCGCGACATGGTAGGCACAACGTGGGTGGATTGTGCCGCGCGGGGAGAACTGTTCGAAACCTCCGGCGCGGTAACGGACGTGGCCGAGTTCCTTGAAGAGCTGGCAAAGCGGATCGGTCCGCACCCCGTGCTGTCCCTGTCCTGCGACCGATACCGAGATGCCGAGTGCCGCACAGCCATGGCACGGGCAAAGTTGGTCTGGCCGCTCAAGTACCGGGGCACCGGCCCCAAAGACGGCGACAACGATATCCGAGCAACCCGCCGCATGTTCCTGTCCGGCAAGGCCAAGCTGAAACGGTCTCTCCTGCTTGAGGCTTCCATGGGAGAGGCGGACGTCAAGGTCGCGGCTACCGGCTCGATGCAACTCGACAAGAGCCACCCCCACGCCCGCATTGACGTGGCCCAAAGCCTCGTCTTGGCCTGCTCCGCATACATCTCAAACTCCGATGCCCCGCCGCCTGAATACGAGGTGACGGTGATATGAGCGACAAAAGCACCATCAGCACCCACACTTGGAAGCGGTACAGCCGCCGCAGGGTGGCACATCGCGCAGGGTATCGCTGCGCGCATTGCCGCAAGTTCGTGGGCATGTCCGGCGACTGCGATCACATCATAGACCGCAAGGACTGCGAGGCCGCCGGGATTGATCCGTTCGACCTCACCAACGTGCAGTACCTCTGCAAATCTTGCCACTCCAAGAAGACGAATGCCGCGCGGTTTGCGGCGCATGTCACGCGTCCGCGCGCCCCACTTCGCAGAGTGAGGGTGAGAGGGAGAGCTTCCTACCTCGCTGCCGTGAATGAGCTCCGGTGCCAGCCACCCCAACAGACAACTTCATAAACCATGAAAGGAAGAAGAATGCTTAAGTCCCAAGAAATTCAGCTGGAGCAGTCCAAGCGCCGCGAGCGTATGGCTGAAATCCAGAAGGCCGAAACGGTCTCGGACGAGGGCCGCACCGAGCTGCGCTCCCTGACCGATGCCTACCAAGGCGCAGAAATCGAGCTGCGGGCCGCTATCGTGCTGGAAGATGCCGAGCGCGCCAAGATCAAGGTGGCAGACAAGAGCGAAACCGACTTCAGCCGCGAGTGCCGTTCCTTCAGCCTGTCCGCCGTTGTCGGCGCAATGGAGTCCGGCAAAGCTCTGGCGGGCCGCGAGGCCGAGGTGAGCGCGGAGCTGGAACAGCGCCACGGCAAGGCGCAACGGGGCGTCATGTTCCCGTTTGAAGCTCTGGAAACCCGCGATGATGCCACCATCCCGACCACGACCGGCTCCGGCGGTGACCTCGCCAGCCGCCCGACCATGCAGGCCCTTGAACGGCTGTTTGAACGGTCCGCCGCCGCCAAGTTCGGGGTGAAGGCCCTGCAGGTTACCGGCAAGCCCCGCTTCCCCGAAATGACCGCCGGGGCCTCTGCCTCGTGGGTTGGTGAAGGCGAGGGCGCCGACGCTGCGGCGATCACCACGACCGTCAAGGAACCGTCGATTCACACCCTGACCGCACGGTACCTGCTGAGCCGCCAAGCGGTGCGGGAAAACTCGGCCCTTGAAATCACCCTGCGCCGCGATCTTTCCGAGCTGCTGCGCGAGGGCATGGACCTTGCTTTCTTCCAAGGCACCGGGACCGGCAACCAGCCTTCCGGCTTGAACACCCTGTTGACCGGCGGGCAAGTGATCGACCTTGAGGCCGCTGTCATCAGCTACCCTACCCTGATCCGCAAGTGTACGGATGTCATGAGCTCGGCCAAGCTGAACGACCTTTCGGGCGTCAAGGTTGCGGGCCTGCCCTTCATGCTGGGCGACCTGCTGGCCCAGTCTTTCGGCGATGGTGCGACCCAGCTGGACATGCTGAAAAAGCAGATCCCCGGCGTGGCGTTTAGCAACCAAGTCGCAACAACTTCCGGCTCGGCTCCGGTGCTGGGCTCGATGTACCTGGGGGTTACCGACAACGTTGCCTTTGCGCCCACGTGGGGGGCTCCCGAGCTGATCGTTGACCCCTACTCGGAGTCGAAGACCGGCAAGCTGGCCCTGACCATTTTCAGCTTCACGGACATTCTGGTTCAGCGCCTGTCTACGCATTTCCTCAAGCTGGAAAACGTGGCCCAAGGCGAGGTCGCGGCCTGATCATGGAAACCCGCACCATCTGGGCCGCATCTGATCTAGAGGTGCGGCAACAGGGGGGCCTGCCCGCTATCGTGGGCAAGTTCCCTTACCTCGCCCTTGCGGTGCTTGCCGACCGGGGCACAGTCCGCAAGGAAACCATTGCTCCGGGAGCGTTTGAATTTTCGCTCTCGGACGCCACGCGGGAAATCAACCTCCTGTTCGGCCATTCGTTCGACAAGCCTCTTGCGTCCAAAAAGTCGAAGACGCTTGAGCTGGCCGATAGCGAAACGGCCCTTGAGTTCCGCGCGGTAATCCCCGCCGGGGCCGAGAAGGTTTCTCACGTGGCCGATGCTCTGGCCCTCGTGGGGGCTGGTCTGGTCAAGGGTGTTTCCCCCGGCTTCCGGGTACCGCCCAAAGACGTGGTGCCCAATGCCGAGGAACTGGTGCCCGAGGAAGGTAACCCCGGCGTCATGATCCGGCGGCTTAACCACCTCGTGCTCTATGAGCTGAGCCTAGTTACCCGCCCCGCCTACGAGGAAAGCGCCGCCGAGCTTCGGGACATGATCCGTGCAAACAATTGCACGGGCGAACACCGGGTACTCTTGCCATGAATGTTCTCTCCGTTGAAATGGCCCTTTCCTATAGCGGCTATAATTCCGACCGGGTGGCCGAGCTGGCGGACGAGGCCGGAATCTCTGAGGCCAGCTCCGCCAATCTGCTGGAAACCGCGTGGTCCATGATCGAAACCTACACGGGCCGCACGTATCGAGCTGTCTCGGCTGGCAAGCTGATCACCCGCGTTTACGCCACGCATGTGTTCCGGTGGCCGAGCTACCCCTACCCGCTTGCCCTGACGGTCGAGTATCTCCGCAACGGCACTTGGTTGGAGGACACGGGGGCCGAGTACATCGCCGATCTGGGCGAGGTAGAGCTACAAGGCGGCTCGATCTACCGGCTAACCCTTACCGATGCCATTCCGGCCTCGCCAATCGGTAGCCAGGTATCGGAGGCGGCCTACAAGCTCGCCCTCTATATGGCCGTCACCAACCCCGTTCTGCGCGAGTTCCGAAGCCAATCCGCCGGTGACAGCGCGTGGTCCAAGGAACAGCTCTATGGCCTGTTCTACGGGTCCGGTGCGGCCGCCATGCTTTCCAGCGAGGTGCGCTTCTGATGTGGCCCTTCAAGTCCAAACCCGGTCCCGAGATGGAACAGCGCGCCGCGTTTCCGGTGGTGACCCATACGTATATCGAGAACCGGCGAAAGGGCCTTCTGGCCGAGGGTGACGTTGCCCTCTCTGCCACGGTGCAGACGGCGGTGCATTACTGGCAGTCGGCATTCTCGATGCTGGAAATCCAGCCCGAGCCCCTGCCCGGTGACGTGCTGGCCCGTATCGGCCAAGACCTCGTCCTGCGGGGGGAAAGCTGCTGGCATATCCGGTTCGACGGCTCGGAGCTGCAATTGGTCCCAGTGGCCTACTGGGACGAACTGGGCAACGGCTGGTATCACCTGCATATCGTCCATCCCAACCATACCGAGTCCGTCCGCGCCCTAGAGGGCGAGGTGCTGAAACTCGTGATCAACCCGGATCCAGCTCAGCCTTGGCGGGGCCGGTCCCCGTTCCGCATGATGGGCCTTTCCGGTGTCCTGCTGGCCGAGATTGAAAACGCTATCTCCGGGGCCATGCCGATGGCTGGCAAGGGCCTCCTGCCCTTCCCGTCCACCATCGAAGCAACCGAGAAGGCCAAGGCCCTGTCTGGCCTGCAAGGCGGCTCTCTCGTGGCGATCACGTCCAAGGCTGATCACGCCGTTCATACCGGCGGGGACCGTGCCGAGTGGCGACGGGTGGAGCTGACCCCCGACCTGCAGAAGCTGGACATCAACACCTTTACCCAAGACCTTGCCAACCGGATGCTGACCGGCTGCGGCATTCCTCCGACCCTTATGACCGCTAACGGCAATGCTGGGGCCATGCGCGAGGGCTACCGCCTCTTTGCGCTGCAAACGGTCCTGCCGCTGTCCAAGCAGCTCCTGCCCGAGCTGCGGCGCAAGCTGAACGTAGGGGCCGTGTCGATCGACAGCATGTTGAGCGCCGATGTAGCGGGCCGAGCCCGTGCCGTGGGCGTTCTCGTCACGGCTGGCGTTCCTCTGCATATCGCAATGGAGCTGAGCGGCTGGACGGACCTCGCGCTGCCCATGTCCAAGGCCAAGCGCGAGCCAGAGCAAGCTAAGCGGAGCCAATCCAGTGCCACCTAGAAATGACCTGTCCCCCGTCCAGATGATGAAACGAGCCGCACGCAACAGTTTCCTTTGGAAAGAGGCCCTGCTCTACGAGCAAGCCCATGACGAGGACGGCAAGCCCGTAAAGCAAAACGGGATGTTCGCTTGGGATTTTGCAGAGTCCACTTTCGGCTATCGTGACCTTGCCCGAGAACGGGAAATCTTCACCGGCCTAGGAGCCTATGAGGGCAAGGCCCTTGTCACTGTGATAGCCGAAGTCACGCCCGCTGAGCGGCGATACATCAAGCTCGGCGGTGTCTTCTTTCAGGTTTCGGAAATCCACAACGCCGATACGGCTGGCTGCACCATTCGCTATCTTTGCCTGATCGACGGCAACAACCTAGAGATAAGGAATGACCAGCCATGGCCCTGATCCAGAGCAACCGGCCTCCCCTGCCCGGCCCCAACGCCACACATGACGAGCTGAGACAAGCGATGGCCGATCTAATTTTCTGGGCAACGACACATCACCTCGGAGCCCTCCTAAGGAATGGAGCGACAACTGCCGAAATTTTCCGACTTCGCCAGTTGGCAAGCCACTGCAAAGACGAACCGCTAAGGCGCGACTATTTCGTTGAGCTGGACCAATTGCTCCCAGTGCTGGACAAGTGGAACCTATCTTTTTGAGAAAGACGACTGGAACCAGTCTTACCAAGTTAACTCTCAGTATGTAGCATTGTGCCTTGCAAAGTTGTGAGGAGCGACATGGATCTTAAAGAATTTATTCAAGAAACGATCTCAGCTATCGCGGATGCAACCAGCGAGTTGCAGGAAAGGTATACCGAGAAGGAAATCCTGATAAATCCTCCCTCTGCACTAAACAATCACACAACATACAGTCCTGAGAGTAGAAACTACACTTATCGGCGCGTGCAGGACATCGAATTTGATGTGGCTGTCTCCGCGAGTTCCGAGAAATCAGTAGGTGGCAAGGGCGGTATTAAGGTCCTCTCGGTGGAGCTTGGAGCGCAGGGGGAAATCGCAAAGGCCGATGAGCATGTGAGCAGGGTTCATTTCAAGATACCGATCACTCTTCGACCGAGTGACAAAGAGAAGGAGAACCGCGAGCGGAAAGAGGAAGCCGACCGCGCCTTCCAAGAGAATCGCCAACCGAAGAGCGGCCCGTACGATTGGATGGGGTGAGTTACCGCCCTCGAGTCACCAGCGCACAAATCGTCTGTTGAATCCAAGTGGCTACTATGCGGCTACTTTCCCATGCGCAAAGACACGATGGGCGCGAAGATTTACGCAAGACTCTGATTTCATTGGATTAATGGTGCCCCCACACGGACTCGAACCGCGGACCTACTGATTACAAATCAGTTGCTCTACCAGCTGAGCTATAGGGGCCTTGGCAGACCGATTACTGTCTCTGCGCGCGCGCTGCAAGGGGAATGTCCGGTGGTTGCGGGGATGTGCCGGGGCGTGGCGGGGGTGCGGAGGTCGCGGGAGACCTTGGTGTTTGACTGCCCGGGGCCGAGCCGGTAACCCGGGACGACAAGACCACGTCCGGGGCGGCGACGAGACCATGCAGGTGATTTTCCACACAGGTGCGCATCACACCGATGACGAGCGCCTGCTGAAATGCCTTCTCAACAACAAGCAAGATTTCTCGCAACGCGGCATCGCGGTGCCGGGGCCCGGCAAGTACCGCACGCTGTTGAAGGATGCCTTCGGGGCGCTGGACGAGGCGCAACCTTCGGAGGATGCGCGCGACGTGCTGGTGGACGCCATCCTCGACGACGAGAAGGCAAACCGCCTGATCCTTTCCAACGCGAATTTCTTCGGGTCTCCCCGCTTCGCGCTTGGCGACGGGCAGCTCTATCCGCAGGCGACGCTGCGCCTGCACCAGCTGACCCAGCTGTTCTCGGGCGACCGGATCGAGATCTTCATGGCGATCCGCAATCCCGCGACCTTCGTGCCCAATATCCTCGGCAAGGCCAACGAACAGCAGCGCGAGAACATCCTGGCGGACAACCCGCCACGATACCTGCGCTGGTCGGAGCTTTTGCGCCGGATACGGAACGAACTGCCGGAACTCTCGCTGACGGTCTGGTGTCACGAGGACATTCCGCTGATCTGGGGGCAGATCATCCGCGACATGGCCGGGCTGGCGGAGGGCGAGCAGATCATCGGTGCCTTCGATATCCTGCGGGATATCATGTCGAAGGAAGGGATGCGGCGGTTCCGGGCCTATCTGAACGAGCATCCGGCGACCAGCGAGCGCAAGAAGCGGCAGGTCATGACCGCCTTTCTCGACAAGTATGCCGATCTCGAGGCGATGGAAGAGGAACTGGACCTTGAGGGCTGGACCGAGGCGCTGGTCTCGGAGCTGACCGCGCTCTACGATGTCGATGTGGCCGAGATACGGACGATCCCGGGTGTCCGCCTGATCGAGCCCTAGGCGGGCTCGGCAGCGGGTAGCGCCGGGCACGGATGACCGTACCCGGCTCTGAATTCAGACCATGCCGAGAGCCGACATGTAGAGGTCGAGCACGGCCTCCTGCTCGGCGAGCTTGTCGGCGTCCTGCTTGCGGCGCTTCACGATCGTCCGGATCGCGGCGGCATCGAACCCCTCGCCTTTCAGTTCGGCGAAGACTTCCTTGATCTGCTCGGCGACTTCCTTCTTCTCGTCCTCGAGCCGTTCGATCCGCTCGACAAAGCTGCGCAGACGGTCCGCGGTGACCTTCTCTGCATTTCCCAAATCGGTTTCCATGTATCCTACCTCGGCGTTTGCTCTTGCGCTCCAAGCCGGATAGCGCCCGCCCGGACGCGCTGCAAGTCTCAGTTGCTCTGGCGGGCCGGGTTGCGCGATGCCGCGCGATCCGTTAGGCGGCTCTCAGTCGGAAACGGAGTATTCGGGCATGTTGGACATCGTGATCTGGGTCGGAGCGGCCCTCTCGCTCGCGGGGCTTGCCGGCGTGATCTGGTGCATCCTCAAGGTGATGAAGGCGCGCCGCGCCGGCCTGACCGACGAACAGCTCCGCGCGGTGCTCGCACGGGTGCTGCCGATCAATCTCGGCGCCCTCTTCGTCTCGGTTCTCGGGTTGATGATGGTCGTGGCCGGAGCGATCCTGAGCTGACCGCACCGGCCGGGTGACGTTCGATCAGATCGGCAGATTGTCGAAACGGTCTTCGATGGCCTCGTCCAGCAGCACGGCGTTCAGATTGCGTAGCCTTGCCGGAACATGTTCGCCGTTGCGCGCGAGGCGCTCCAGCACACGGTTGAACTGCGGCTGGAGTTCCAGCCTCTTGGCAGCACTGGCGGCGATGATCCTGGCCTCCAGTTGTCGTGCGGTTTGAGACAGGTCTTGATCGGTCATGTCAGCCTCCCCTCTTGGCATGAGCCCCTGCGGGATGGACCATAGCACAGGAACCACCCCTCACCTTGCGGTGAATCGCCCACCGGCCGAATTTCGCCCCGCCCTCGCTCATCCGACTGATTTCATGCGTCGATTTCAGGCAGTTCACACCGCTCTGCCTCTGGTTCAGGCGAAATGTCGCCGCACACGCGCCAAGGGAGCCCGTGCCACTCTCAGAATCGCCGCTTGAAACATATTCATAAAATGCTATGTGTATGTCACACAGCCGAGGGAGAGTCGCATGACCGCGTCCATCAAACCCGAAGTGACCGCGTTTTTCGACGAGGTCACCAACACCGCCTCCTACGTCGTTCGCGATCCGCAGGGCACCGCATGTGCCATCATCGACAGCGTGCTGGATTTCGACCAGGCGTCGGGACGCACCTCGACCGCCTCCGCGGACGAGATCATCGCCTACGTGAAGAAGACAGGCCTCAAGGTGGAATGGGTTCTCGAAACCCACGTCCACGCCGACCACATGTCCGCCGCGCCCTACCTCCAGCAAGAGCTGGGCGGCAAGATCGGGATCGGCGCCAACATCACCGTGGTGCAGGACACCTTCGGCAAGATCTTCAACGAGGGCACCGAGTTCCAGCGGGACGGGTCGCAGTTCGACGCCCTGTTCACCGAGGGCGACAGCTTTCACATCGGCCAGCTGCGCGGCGACGTTCTGCATACGCCGGGCCACACCCCTGCCTGCATGACCTACGTGATCGGTGACGCCGCCTTCGTGGGTGACACCCTGTTCATGCCCGACTTCGGCACGGCGCGCTGCGATTTCCCCGGAGGCTCCTCGGCGACCATGTATGCGTCGATCCAGAAGATCCTCGCCCTGCCCGACGAAACGCGCATCTTCGTGGGTCACGATTACAAGGCACCGGGCCGCGATCAGTACGCCTGGGAAACCACCGTGGGCGAACAGAAGGCGCTGAACGTCCACATCGGCAAGGGCCGTCCGATCGAGGACTTCGTGGCCATGCGCGATGCCCGCGATGCGACGCTCGGGATGCCGCGCCTCATCCTGCCGTCGTTGCAGGTGAACATGCGCGCGGGCCAGATGCCCCCGGCGGACGAAAAGGGCAACGTTTTCCTGAAGCTGCCGGTCAACAAGCTCTGACTGCCGGTTTCGCAGAACTTACGACAGAAGGTAACAGATGGAACAGGATTGGATACTCGGGCTGATCGGCGGCCTCATCATCGGGCTGGCCGGGGCGGTCTTCCTCCTTGGCAATGGCCGCGTGATGGGTGCCAGCGGGATCATCGGCGGACTGGTCGACGGCTCGGGCCGAGCCAATGCCGCCGAGCGCATCGCCTTTATCGCCGCGCTGATCGCGGTGCCGGCGGTGCTGATGCTGCTGTTTGCGCCGGACAAATCCACCCATGTCACCGGCAATTGGCTGGTCCTCGTCGCTGCCGGGCTCTGCGTGGGCATCGGGACGCGGATCGCCAACGGCTGCACCTCGGGCCACGGCGTCTGTGGCATATCGCGGCTGTCGCTGCGCGGGATCGTGGCGACCGTCTTCTACATACTTGCAGGCGGGCTCAGCATCGTTCTGTTCCGTCACGGGTTGGGGATCATCTGATGCGCATTCTCCTTGCACTGCTCTCCGGCGGCCTCTTCGGAGCCGGGCTGTTCATCTCCGGCATGACCGACACCACCAAGGTTCAGGGCTGGCTTGACGTTTTCGGCCAGTGGGACCCGACACTCGCCTTCGTGATGGGCGGGGCGATGATCCCCATGGCCATCGCCTGGCGGCTGACCATCGGCCGTCGCCCGGTGGTGGGCGGAGAGTTCCCGAAGGCACCGCGCGCGGATATCGACAATCGGTTGGTGATCGGCTCGGTCCTGTTCGGGGTCGGCTGGGGGCTGGCCGGGCTCTGCCCCGGCCCCTCGCTCGCCTCGCTGTCCTACGGCGGTTGGGGCGGTTTCGTCTTCCTCGCGGCCATGCTGATCGGCATGGGACTCGCACCGACCATCACGGCGCGGCTGGACAGGACCCCGGCGGCGGCTTAAGGAATTGCCATGAACGCACATCAGCTTACCCCCCGCTATTTCGTTTCGCCCCAACTGGCTCCCGACGACTTTCGGGAAGCGGCCGAGGCGGGTTTCACCACCGTGATCTGCAACCGGCCCGATGCCGAGGTGCCCTCCAGCCTTCAGGCCGCCGCGATGCGCGAAGCCGCCGAGGCGCAGGGTCTGCGCTTCGAGGTGCTGGAACTGACCCATCAGACCATGACGCCCGAGAACGTGGCGCGTCAGCGCGAGATGATCGAAGGCTCCGAAGGTCCGGTCCTTGCCTATTGCGCCTCCGGCACCCGCTGTTCGGTGGTCTGGGCACTCGGTCAGGCACCGAGCATGTCGGCGGACGATATTCTGGAGACCACCGCGAACGCGGGCTACCAGCTCGACCACCTGCGGCCGCTGATCCAGCAGTTCGCCACCCTCGGCTGAGCGGTCATTCCTCTTCGGGCAGGGCCGGCAGGCCCTCGCCCATCGCGGGCCAGTCCGCCTCTCCCCCCTCTCCCGTTAGAACATCATCGCCGAGCCCTGCGAGTTCGGTGATTTCCTGTGCCGCGTCCTCCGGGCTGAGGTCGTCCAGCCCGAAATCCTGATCGTCGTTGATGGGCAAGGACATCGCCGGGGCCTCGTCGCCCGGCCAGTCCGCCGTGTCCGTCGCGAGCGCAGGGAAATCCCCTGGCGGCATCCCGCCATCTTCCGCACCGGGCAGCGGCGCGCCGGGCTCGAAGCCCTGCGGCACGCCCCCCCGGACCACTGGCGCCGACAGGAGCCGGATCGCCTTGAACCCGCCGGCCTGACCGAGGTGGGCCGCCGCGACCTGCCTGCCCTCGATGGTCAGCACCTCGGCGCGGTCGAGCAGCGGCTCCTCCAGCGGCAACAGCGCCCCGGGCGCGAGCCGCGACAGCTCCGTCAGGGAGAGCTGGAGCCGGCCGATGTTCACCGTGAGCTCGGCCCGCGCGGCGCCGACCACGCGCTCCATCCGGTCCGCCCCGGCGGGCAGTTCGCCCGTCTCGGCAACCTCGGGTTCGGGCAGCAGCAGGCGGAGGTTGCCCTGCCGGACCCCGCCCGCAAAGTCGAGCGTCAGGTCGAACAGGCGGAACCGGGCCGCATCGACGGCCAGCTGGAGAGCCCTGAGGTTGGCCGCCCGCGCACCGAAGCGAAAGCCACCCAGCAGCAGCTTTTCATCCGGTAGTTCCGTCAGCGCGCAGGCCCGTTCGATTGCCGCGTCCAGCAATGGGGCTGCGAGGGCTGCATCGGTGTTGGTGAAGGGCCGGTCCGCCGGTTCGGCCGAGGTGACTTGCCCGGTGGTCTGATGCTGGATCAGCGCGGCGATGCAGCTGCGGTCAAGGTCCGCCGCCCCGACCCGCCCCTCCGGCCCGTCCAGCAGGATCAGCAGACGTTCGTCGCCCATCACCTGTTCCAGCCCGTCCTGCGCGACGCGCGACCGGGTCGCCCCGATGACGAGGACGGGCATCCCCAGTTCGTCCCGCGCGGCACGCGCCAGACCCAGCCGAAGCGCCGCCAGCGCCGAGCGACCGCCCGATGGCGCAGCCTCGCGGCCCGCAGCCATCTTGCGCTGCTTCGCTGATATCGGTCCTGTCGCTGCCATCGCCTCCGGCCCGGCTCCGGGGTTGCCTGTCAGGCCGGTCTAAGCGGCGATGGTTACGATCCGCTTTACACCCGCTCTACTCGGCGGCCATTTTGCCCCGTCCGGGCAGCACCACGCGGAACGCGCCGCCACCCTGCCCCGGCAGGTAGCGGATATCGCCGCCCAGCCGTTCCATGATCTCGCGCGAGATGGCGAGGCCGAGCCCCGCCCCGCCCGCCTTTTCGGCACCGACGCGGGCGAATTTTTCGAAGACAAGCGCCTGCGAGTCCACGGGAACACCGCTGCCATTGTCGATGAAATCGACCAGCAGTCGATCATGCTCGACCCTTGTCTCGATCCGCAGTTCGGGCTTGTCTGCATCGCAGTATTTCTGCGCGTTGGCGATGAGGTTGATGAAAACCTGTGCCAGCCGGTCGAGGTCGGACCGGAGGGTCATCTCCTCGCCTTCGCGATTGCGATGGATGGTGAGGGCGCGGCCATCGCCCGGCAGAGCCGAGGACACCGCGTGGTCGAGCACCTGCGACAGCGGGCCGGAACTTACGTTCAGGCTCACTTGCCCGCTTTCCAGAACCGAGAGATCCAGCAGGTCGTTCAGCAGCCGGGTCAGGCGCACCGCTTCGTCGTGGATGATCGCCGCGTACCGGCGTTTTTCCTCCTGCGACAGCCCCTCGGTATCGCGCAGGATCTCCGAGAAGGCCCGGATCGAGGTCATGGGGGTGCGGAGTTCGTGGCTGACCTGGCTCAGGAACGCATCCTTCTGCAACGAGATCTGCGTCAGCTTTTCGTTGGCTTCGCGCAGCTTTCCGGCGGTCCGGCTGAGTTCGGCCGACTGCGCTTCGAGCTTGCTGGAATACTCCAGCATCTGCGCGGATTCATCGGCGACCGCCAGCAGGTCCTGCACCGAGACCGAGCTGCCGCCGACGATTTGCCCGATCATGGCGTGCGCCGTGGCCGCCCCGACCGATCCGGCGAGCTGGCGCTCGAGGCGTTCGAGGAAAGCTGGCGTGGGCTCGGGCAGATGGCCGCGCCCCCCCTGCAGCGCCGCCTCGCGCTGGAACAGCGCGCGCGCGTCCTTGGCGCCGAGGATACGCTGGGTCATGACCATCAGGTCCTCGCTCTGCGCCACCGAACCGGTCCAGCCGCGCGGGCCGGCGGAGTGGTCGTAGATGTTGACGAACTGGGCGCCCTGCAGCCGCTCCAGCGGGCTTGGGAAACTTGCCAGCGAGACGATGCAGAAGACCATCGTGTTGAGCGTGAGGCTCCAGAGGACGCAATGCACGATCGGGTCCAGCCCCTCGATCCCGAACAGTGCGTGCGGGCGCAGCCAGCCGAGGCCGAAGAGCCCCTCTGCCATGACTTTGCTGGACAGGAGGCCGTTGCCGAGCCCCGGCAGCAGCAGCGAAAACAGCCAGATGGCAAAGCCGATGCCCAGCCCTGCCAGCGCCCCCGTCCGGGTCGCGCCGCGCCAGTAAAGCCCGCCGACCAGCGCGGGCAGGATCTGGGCCACCCCGGCGAATGAGATCAGGCCGATGGCGGCCAGCGCAGCGCCGCCGCCCGAGAGCTGGAAGTAGAGCACGCCAAGCGCCATGATCCCGCCAATGGCCACGCGGCGGGCCAGCAGGACGACCTTGCGCACATCCCCTGACTGCGACGCGCCCTGCTTGCGGGAGGAGAGCCAGATCGGCATCACCACGTGGTTCGAAAGCATGGTCGACAGCGCCATCGCTGCCACGATCACCATGGACGTCGCCGACGAGAAACCGCCGATGAAGGAGAGCATCGCCAGCCCCTCGCGCCCCTGGCTCAGGGGCACCGTCAGCACGAAGAGATCGGGGTTCTCCCAGGCCGGCATCAGGTCCAACCCGACCGCGGCGATGGGAACTACGAAAAGGCTCATCAGCAGCAGGTAGAATGGGAACGCCCATGCCGCCGTGCGCAGGTGGCGCTCGTCGTCATTCTCGACCACCATCACCTGGAACATGCGCGGCAGGCAGACAAAGGCGGCGGCGGCAAGGAAGGTGATCGCCGTCCATCGTCCGCCATCGACGCGCCAGTGGCCGATGGGCGAGGCGTCGATGCGCGCCAGGGTCCCGGCCACGCCGCCCGAGAGCCCCCAGACCACGAAGATGCCGACGGCCAGCAGTGCCACAAGCTTGACCACCGCCTCCAGCGCGATGGCCATGACAACGCCGTGGTGGCGTTCGTTGGCGTCGAGGTTGCGCGTGCCGAACAGGATGGCAAAGACCGCCAGCCCGGCGGCAACCCATATCACGCTCGAATCCTCGTGGTAACCGCGCGTCGGGTCAGCTTCTGCAAAGATTGAGAAAGACAACGTAATGGACTGGAGTTGCAGGGAAATGTAAGGGGTTACGCCGATCACGGCGAGGATGGTTACCCCGATCGCCAGCACGTTGGATTTGCCATAGCGCGACGACAGCAGGTCGGCGATGGAGGTGATCCGCTGGCTGCGCCCGATGCGGACCAGTTTGCGCAGACCCCACCACCAGCCGACCATGACCAGCGTCGGGCCAAGGTAGATGGTGACGAATTCGAGCCCCGACCGTGCGGCGTAGCCAACCGCCCCGTAGAAGGTCCAGGCAGTGCAGTAGATCGACAGCGACAGGGTGTAGACCAATGGCGAGCGCAGCCATGTACTGCGCCCCTTCGCCGCCATTCGATCCGCCGCGAAGGCGACCCCGAACAGCAGGGCCACGTAACCGAAGCAGACCAGCAGGAGCAGGTTCAGCGAGGCCATCAGTCCCGCCCCTGGCCGCCCATGCCTTCGGAGCGTCCCCAGTGCCGGGCGCTCAGCCCGAAGACGGCGGCCGCCGCGATCAGCGCGGCCCAGCAGCCAAAGACGTAGAGAAAGGCGCTCGACATCGTCACCGCCTCGCCTTCCGGCCCGCCCTCCGCCTCGGGCCAGAGCAGGGGTACGAGGAACAGACCCGCGCCCAGCAGCGGCAAGAGCCGGGCCGCATCCATCAGGCGCCGACGGCGATAGCTCTGGCGTTCGAGGAACACCACCTTGGCGCCCGGCGGTTCCCCGGCGCCCTCGCTCATGACTTTGACGCCTGCGCCACGAGATCCCGCACGGCAGTCATGACCTCGGCGTTGGAGAACGGCTTGGTCATGAACCGGCTGACGCCTGCCTTTTCCGCCATCTCGCGGTCACGGGCCTGCCCGCGTGCGGTCAGCATCAGTACTGGCAGTGTCTTCAGGTCGTCGATGCCGCGCAGGTCGCGCAGGATGTCCATGCCGCTCCGCCCCGGCAGCATCATGTCCAGTATCACGAGGTCGGGCCGTCCCGCCCGCACCTTCTCGACCGCATCCGTCCCGTCGGAATGGGTATCGACCTCCCAGCCATCCCGCGTCAGCAGGAACCGGATTGCTTCTATGATGTTCGGCTCGTCCTCTATCAGCAGAACGCTTCGGCCCATGTTCGTCCTTCCTCCCCCAAGGACCCCGGCGGACGGTGCCGGGGTCGGAGCAATCTAGACCCGCGCCGTTTGCCCTGTCAAAACTCTTTGGTACCGCGCTCCGCGATTGAGCCGCTCTGCAGCATAAGGTGTACGGTCTCAGAACTCCGCCCGCAGGATCGAGGCCTCGCGCCGCGCCGGGCAGCCCTGCTGCGGGCAGACCCGGCAGCTGCTGCCGACCTCTCTCGGTGTGCTTTCGTTCGTGTCACCTGCGGCAACGGGCAGGATCAGCATCCCTGCCTGATAGAGCGGGTCCTCGGTCGCACCCGACACGCCCTGTGGCCAGGCATAGGCCACACAGTCGAACTGCGCGGCGGACCGGCCCAGTTGCACGACGCGGCGGCGCACCGGGACCAAGGGGCGGGACAGCGCGAGGTAGAGAGGCCAGAGGGGGCATGGCGCCCCGAACCGGGGCATGGCAAAGCCGTTGACGTTCCGGCGGAACAGCACGCTGCCCGAAGCGTCGCAGATCACAAGACCGACGCCACCCGGCACCAGCGCCTCGGGCATGGCGCCGAGCCGCCGCATGACCTGCGGGATGCCCGCGCCGAGCGTTGCGGCGAGCGCCAGCGGGTCCGGCCCCAGCCGACCGAGCGCCTCGCTGAAGGGAGCAAGCGGCAGGTCCGTTGCATCGCTCTGATACTGGATCAGAAAATCCCGCGCGATGTGCCGCGCCGCATTCGACGCAAGACCCCGGTCCGCCGCGACGACCTCCTCCGGGGTCTCGGCTCCGGTCTCGAGCTCGGGGAAATGGTATCCGCGCGCCGCGACAAGCGCCTCCGCCTCTTCCCGTGGCACGCCCCGTCGCGCCTCGCCGCTTTCGCTGTCGTCGAGATAACGGACTAGCGCCTTGCTGCTCTCCGCCAGACGCCGGCTATCGACGTTCAGGTTGCGGTGGAACCTGTCGCGCCACTCGGCCTCCAGTTCGCCGGTCTCGGCAAGGATCGACGCGGTCGACCGGATGGCGGCGGCGGTCGAGAGGACCTCGTGCAAGGACGACGCAAGGTGTGGGTCGTGGGTCAGCCGGTCCGACAGGGTTTCCACCGTGTTTTCCAGCGTCGCGATGCGGCGATAGCCCAGTGCCAGCACTTCGGCCCAGCCCGGAAAGCGCCCGGCGAATTCGTCGGCCCGATCGGTCTCGGCCTGGACCGCGCCCGCATCCGCCGCCGCCTCGCGCAGCGTGGCGATCAGCGCCGCCTCCGCCCCCTCGGTCAGCATGGAGGGCTCGACCCCGAGCACCCGGGCGATGTTGAGCAGTAGTTTTCCGCCGATTCTGCGGCGGTTGTGTTCGATCAGGTTGAGGTAGGAGGCCGAGATACCTATCTGCTTTGCAAGGTCGGCCTGGCGCAGGCCAGAGATCAGCCTCCGCTCGCGGATCCGGCTTCCGGTGAGGCTGTCACGCGGCATTCCTCCTCCTTATCCTTTTATTTCAAAGGCTTTCTGCGCTGCGATATAAGTGTATTTACAGAAACCCTCTCTCCCCTGTTTATTTGTTTACAGAAATATCGTTAAAATCAAGTAGCTTATTGCGAAATTTTCCACCCTGCCCAACACTTCGATTTGCACAGAAGTGCCAGCAATGCGTCGTTGAGGAGCGTCGCCTTGCGTTTCACAAAAGGGAGGATTTTCATGTCCAAGACAGATGTCACGCGGCGTGGCATGCTGAAAACCGGTGCCATTGCGGGCGCCGGTGTCGCATTGCCAACCATTTTCACCGCCTCATCCGCCTCGGCCTATACCAACGAACCGACCGGCAGCAGCGTTACTCTCGGCTTCAACGTACCCCAGACCGGCCCCTATGCCGACGAAGGCGCGGACGAACTGCGGGCGTACCAGTTGGCCGTCGAGCACCTGAATGGTGAAGGCGACGGCGGCATGATGAACACCTTCAGCTCCAAGGCGCTGAAAGGGAACGGGATCCTCGGCAAGAAGGTCGAGTACGTCACCGGCGACACGCAGACCAAGTCGGACGCCGCCCGCGCATCGGCCAAGTCGATGATCGAAAAGGACGGTGCCATCATGATCACCGGCGGCTCGTCCTCGGGCGTTGCCGTGGCCGTGCAGGGCCTCTGCCAGGAAGCCGGCGTGATCTTCATGGCGGGTCTCACCCACTCGAACGACACCACCGGCAAGGACAAGAAAGCGAACGGCTATCGCCACTTCTTCAACGCCTACATGTCCGCCGCCGCCCTCGCCCCCGTGCTGGAAAAACTCTACGGGAAAGAGCGCCGCGCCTATCACCTGACCGCAGACTACACCTGGGGCTGGACGCAGCAGGAATCGATCCAGGCCGCGACCGAGGCCATGGGCTGGCAGACCGTCAACAACGTGCTGACCCCGCTCGCCCAGACCGACTTCAGCTCCTACATCGCGCCGGTCATCAACTCTGGCGCCGACGTGCTGGTCCTGAACCACTACGGCGGGAACATGGTCAACTCGCTGACCAACGCCGTGCAGTTCGGCCTGCGTGAAAAGCAGGTGAACGGCAAGAACTTCGAAATCGTCGTGCCGCTCTACTCCGAGCTGATGGCCAAGGGTGCGGGCAAGAACATCGCCGGTATCGTCGGCTCGCAGAACTGGGACTGGAAACTGGAAGACGAGGGCACCAAGGCCTTCGTGCAGTCCTTCGGCACCAAGTACGGCTTCCCGCCGAGCCAGGCCGCACAGACCTGCTATGCCCAGACCCTGCTCTATGCGGACGCCGTGGAACGGGCGGGTTCGTTCGACCCCTGCGCCGTGGGCGAGGCGCTGGTTGCCGGCGACAGCTCGCTGCCGGGCATCAGCTCGGACTCGAACAAGGGCTTCCTGTTCGACGGCCTCGGCAATGGCCAGACCCTCTACCGCAGCGCGGATCACCAGTGCTTCAAGGACGTTCTGGTGGTGCGCGGCGCCGAAAACCCCTCGGACGAATTCCACCTGGTGGAAATCGTCGAGGTCACCCCGGTGGCACAGGTCTGGTACGAACCGGATCACCCGATGTTCGCCGGTGGCGAACTCGGCCAGTGCAACCCCGGCGCCTGAACCAGAACACGGATGGGGCACCGCCCCATCCCATCCACGAGACCCGGAGCAGGATGGGCCCAACCCATCCTGCAACCGTCCCCGGCTGATGCGGGCGGCGGACCGACTCTGACAACTCACATTCCAGGTGGGGACCGATGGACGCAATCATCCTTCAAATCCTGAACGGGCTCGACAAGGGTTCGGCCTATGCGCTGATCGCGCTCGGGCTGACCCTGATCTTCGGCACGCTCGGCGTGGTCAACTTCGCCCACGGGGCGCTCTTCATGATCGGCGCCTTCTGCGCGGTCACGATGCAGCGCCTGCTGACCCTCAGCTTTGAAACGGTCGATCCGACCAAGACCGACTTCCTCGGCAAGCCGATGAAGATCAAGACGCACTACGTGGAGGCCTGGTTCGGCCCCGATGTCGGCGCCAGTCTCGTCGACTGGGCGGTGCCGCTGTCGATCCTTCTGGCGATCCCGGTGATGCTGATCATCGGCTACGTGATGGAACGCGGGCTGATCAAGCACTTCTACAAGCGCCCCCATGCCGACCAGATCCTCGTGACCTTCGGCCTCGCCATCGTGCTGCAGGAGATCGTCAAGCACTACTACGGCGCCAACCCGATCCCCACCGGCGCGCCCGCGGCGTTCCGAGGCTCCTTCGATTTCGGCCAGTTGCTGGGCTTTGATCCCAACGTGATCATCTACCCCTACTGGCGCATGGTCTACTTTGCCTTCGCCGCCGTCATCATCGGCGCTGTCTTTGCCTTCCTGCAGTTCACCACCTTCGGGATGGTCGTGCGCGCCGGTATGGCGGACCGCGAGACCGTCGGCCTGCTGGGCATCAACATCGACCGCCGCTTTACCATCATGTTCGGCCTCGCCGCCGCGGTGGCGGGCCTCGCCGGGGCGATGTACGCGCCGATCAACTCACCAAACTACCACATGGGGATGGACTTCCTGGTCCTCAGCTTCGTCGTTGTCGTGGTCGGCGGCATGGGCTCCCTGCCCGGTGCCGTCGCCGCAGGCTTCCTGCTGGGCATCCTCGAGGCCTTCGCCTCGATGAACGAGATCAAGTCGATCCTGCCCGGCATCGACCAGATCATCATCTACCTTGTGGCAATCATCATCCTGCTGACCCGGCCCCGCGGCCTGTTGGGTCGCAAGGGCGTGATGGAGGAGTAACCCATGCTCGGACTCGACAAGAAAGACACCACGCTCATGCTGGTTGTCGCGGCCCTGGCCCTGCTGGCGCCCTTCATCCTGAACCCCTTCCCCGAAGGCAGCGCGATGGCGCAGTTCAACGCGGGCTATCCCGACCTGATGCAGCGCTTTGCGATCTACGGGATCCTCGCGATCGGCTTCAACATCCTCTTCGGCCTGACCGGCTATCTCAGCTTCGGTCACGCCGCCTTCCTCGGCGTCGGCTCCTATTCGGCGGTCTGGATGTTCAAGCTGCTGAGCTACAACGTGATCCCCGGCATCATCCTCTCGGTGATCGTCGCCGGGCTGTTCTCGGTGGTGATCGGGTTCATCTCGCTGCGCCGGTCGGGCATCTACTTCTCGATCCTGACGCTGGCCTTTGCGCAGATGTCCTACAACCTCGCCTACTCGGTGCTTGGCAACCCGAGCTCCAACTTCAACCTGACCAACGGCGAGACCGGGCTGCAGGTCTATGCCTCCGACCCGCAGATCCTCGCCTCTGCCAGTGCGCCGGAGGTGCCGCATCTCTTTGGTGTCGCCATGCGCTCGAGCTATCAGCTGGAGGTGGGCAGCTGGCTCTTCACCTTCAACGCGGGCTACTATCTCTGCGCGGTGATCCTGATGCTGTCGTTCTACGTCTCGGTCCGCATCTTCCGCTCGCCTTTTGGCATGATGCTGCGCGCGGTGAAGTCCAACCAGCAGCGGATGAACTACACGGGCCTCCACACCCGGCCCTATACGCTGGCCGCCTTCGTGATCTCGGGCATGTACGCCGGTCTGGCCGGTGGGCTCCTCTCGACGATGGACCCGCTGGCAGGCGCCGAGCGCATGCAGTGGACCGCCTCGGGCGAGGTCGTGCTGATGACCATCCTCGGCGGCGCCGGTACCCTGCTCGGGCCGGTCGTGGGCGCAGGGTTCATCAAGTACTTCGAGAACATCTTCTCCAAGATCAACGAGGGCGTGCTGCACCAGTGGTTCGGCTTCCTGCCCGACGGGATGGAGAGCGCGGTGATCTGGGTAGTTGAGCATTTCGTCGGACCCGGCTGGCACCTGACCCTCGGCCTGCTGTTCATGCTCGTGGTGACCTTCCTCCCCGGTGGCCTCGTGCAGGGCGGACAGCACCTCTGGCGTCTCCTCGCGGGCAAGTCCCGCAAGGAGGAGCACGCCAAGACCGAAACCCAGTCCACCCCTGCCGAGTAAGGAGACCGTGATGGGCATTCTCGAAGTCAAGAACGTCAACAAGCGGTTCGGCGGGCTGAAGGCGTTGAGCGACGTCAACCTATCGATCGCCGAGCATTCGGTGCACGCCATCATCGGGCCGAACGGCGCGGGCAAGTCCACCCTGCTGAACTGCCTCGTGGGCAAGCTGATCCCCGACACCGGTTCGGTCATGTTCGATGGCCAGTCGGTGCTGGGCCGCGCGCCCTACGAGATCAACCAGATGGGTATCAGCCGCGTGTTCCAGACGCCGGAGATCTTCGGCGACCTGACGGTGATGGAGAACATGATGATCCCCTGCTTTGCCAAGCGGGACGGTGCCTTTGAGCTGAACGCGCTGACCTCGATCGTGAAGCAGAAGGACATCATCGAACGCGCCGAGCACATGCTCGAGGACATGAACATGATCGACAAGCGCAACATGCACGCGGCCTCGATGTCGCGCGGCGACAAGCGGCGGCTCGAGATCGGCATGTGCCTCAGCCAGGAGCCCCGGCTCCTGCTGCTCGACGAACCGACCGCCGGGATGGCGCGGGCGGACACCAACAACACCATCGACCTGCTGAAGCAGATCAAGGACACCCGCGACATCACCATCGCGATCATCGAGCACGACATGCACGTGGTGTTCTCGCTGGCCGAGCGCATCACCGTGCTGGCCCAGGGCTCGCCGCTGGTCGAGGACACGCCTGAAAAGATCAAGGGCCACCCGAAGGTGCGCGAAGCGTATCTCGGCGAGAGCGCCTGACGCTAGGCCCGGCTCCCGCGCCGGGGACGAAACCAAACCCCGCCCCGGCCCCCGCGCCGGGGCCCCGACCCAAACCACGAGGCCCCGGAGCAAGTCCGGGGCGGGAGAGCACAGACCATGAATGTCAAACCAGACTTTTCCAAGCACTCGAACCAGGCGGCGACCGCCCCGGCCTTCCTCTCGGTTTGGGATATCCACGCCTACTACGGCGAGAGCTACATCGTGCAGGGCGTGAACTTCAACGTGCACGAGGGCGAGATTCTCGCGCTGCTGGGGCGCAACGGGGCCGGAAAGACCTCGACTTTGCGCGCCATCGCGCGGGTGGGCGACCCCGAACTCAAGCACGGCGAGATCTGGCTGGATCACCAGCCGCTGCACACGATGGCGAGCCATCAGGCTTCTGCCGCGGGCCTTGGTCTCGTTCCCGAAGACCGCCGCATCATTCCCGGGCTGACGGTCGAAGAAAACCTCCAGCTTGCCCAGATCGCCCCGCCGATCGGCTGGTCGATCGAGCGCATCTACGAGTTGTTCCCGCGCCTTGGCGAGCGACGCAAGCAGGAGGGCGTGACGCTCTCGGGCGGCGAGCAGCAGATGCTGGCCATCGGCCGGGCGCTGTGCCGTGACCTCAAGGTCCTGCTGCTGGACGAGCCCTACGAGGGGCTGGCGCCGGTTATCGTCGACGAGATCGAGAAGACGCTGGTCACCATCAAGGAACTTGGCATCACCACGATCATTGTCGAACAGAACGCCGTCCGCGCGCTCGAACTGGCCGACCGCGCCGTGATCCTCGACACCGGCAGCGTGGTGTTCGACGGGACCGCCTCCGAAGTCCTGCAGAATGCCGAGTTGCGGGCGGAATACCTGGCGATCTGACGGCTCTGCTCCGGCCTCCTGCTTTTAAGGCAAAATGAGGTGGAAAAGGCGCGGCGCGGGCTGCGCCTTTTCGCGTTTTGTTAACCTCTTGGCCCCAAGACTACGGATCGGGTGTGGGCTCCGGTATTCGACATGGAGCAGACGAATGAACATTTCCTATGGCGTGCCGATCCAGGCACCGCAAACCACGGGCCATCCTGCCTCCCTACCCGCGGACATGATGCAGGACACCGCGGCACGGCAGGTTGCCACCGTCTCCGAGGGCGCGGACGGCTTTTCCTTCGACCTCGGCCTCGGCAAGGAGCAATCGGTCGAGGCGCCGCCCACGGCAATGCAGCGCAAGATCATGGAACTCCTTGAGCGGCAGGCGAAGGAGTTGGAGGAGCACTGATAGCGGAAGGCCGGTGTCATCCCCGCCCGCAGCGATATGACCCGCTCAGCCCGGCGTTTCGCTCAGCATGCCCTCGGACAGTTGCTTCCGAAGCTCGGTCTTGAGCACCTTGCCATAGTTGTTCTTGGGCAGTTCCGGGACAAAGACGTAGTCCTTGGGCCGCTTGAAGCGCGCGATATTGTCCAGGCACAGGCGGTCCAGTTCGCCCGTGGCGGCCTCGCCCACCACGAAGGCGACGACCTCCTCGCCCCAGTCGGCGTGGGGCCTGCCGACGACAGAGACTTCGCGCACCCCGGGATGGGTCAGCAGCACCTCCTCCACCTCGCGCGGATAGACGTTCGACCCGCCCGAGATGATCATGTCCTTGGAGCGGTCGCGCATGGTGACATAGCCGTCGGCGTCCATCAGGCCCATGTCGCCCGTCATCAGCCAGCCATCGACCAGCGTCTTGGCGGTGGCAGCTTCGTTGCGCCAGTAGCCCGGCATTACCACGTCGCCGCGCACCATGATCTCGCCAATCTCGCCTGCGGGCAGCGCCTGCCCTTCGGCATCTCCGATCCTGATCTCGACCGGGGATTGCGCACGCCCGACGCTGGCGAGCCTTTCGCGCCAGTTCGGATGACTCCGGTCGGCGACCTCTGCCCGGCTGAGCGCCGAGATCCCCATCGGGCATTCGCCCTGACCATAGATCTGAACAAAGACCGGACCGAAGTGCGCAACGGCTTCCTCGATATCGGCGAGGTACATGGGCCCACCGCCATAAACCACGGTGCGCAGCCCCTCGCCCCTAACGCCCGCGGCCTTCGCCGCCCCGGTCATCCGCTTGACCATGGTCGGGGCCGCGAACATGTGAACGCGGCCGAAATGGCGAGCGAGGTCAAAGATCTCGGCGGGGTCGAATCCCCCGGACGGCGGGCAGACGTGGCGCGCGCCGACAAGGACATGCACTATGTTGTAGATGCCGGCCCCGTGGCTCATCGGAGCGGCGTAGAGCGCGGTATCCTCCCCGGTCGCCGCATCCACATCGGCGAGATAGGCCAGCGACATGGTCATCAGCATGCCATGCGTGATCATCACGCCCTTGGGCCGACCTGTGGTGCCCGAGGTGTAGAACAGCCATGCCAGCGCATCCCGGTTCCGATCCACCGGATCGCTCCCCGCCGGACCGGACACCGCCGCCGCGAACTCCGGACCGTTCACGTCGACACGGCGGCCCGGTGCATCGGCCTCGGCCAGAACGTCGGCCTCCTTGCCCGATGTGAACACCAGCGCCGCACCCGCATCGCCGAGGATGTAGCCGGCCTCGCGCCCGTGCAGCTTGGCGTTGATCGGCACGGCGACCGCCCCGGCGTGCAGGATCCCGTAGAAAATCACGAGGTACTCGGGGCAGTTCTGCAGGAACAGTCCCACACGGTCGCCGGGTCCTACGCCTTCGCGCCGCAGCCACTCGGCAAGCGCCGAGACGCGCGCCGCAAAGGTCCCGTAGTCGGCGACCAGCTCGCGGCCAAGATAGAGCGCCGGGCGCCCCGGATCGCGCCCCGCCTGCCGGTGCAGCCAATGGCTCAAATTCATGTTTCGTCCTCCCCGGAGGCGAGACTAAGCCCTCTCGCGGTCCGCGATCAACTCAATGAGTGGTTGCCCTTTCCCGCGCGATCTGGTCAAAGCCGCTCGCAATCCACTCCATCCGCCTTATCTGGGAGGAGGAACGATGCTTTTCACAAGGGTTTCCTTGCCCTATAAGCGGGAACCAGTGAAAGGCCTGCACCAGATAGGTCGAGCAGAACCGGTCGAGGACATCATGACGGACAAGAAACACGACTCGGATGTGGCGTTCATCAAGGCCCTGGCCGAACTGCTGCGCGAAAACGATCTGACCGAACTTCAGGTCAAACGGGACTACGGCGAAGACGACAGCCTGAACGTGCGCGTCAGCCGGATCATCCCCGTCGCGGCCCCGGTCCAGATGGCCGCCGCCGCGCTTCCCGCCGCAGCACCGGCCGCCGCCCCCGCGGCAGCGCCTGCCGCAGCCGCAGACGTCAGCGAAGACCCGGCCAGCCATCCCGGCGCTGTGACCTCGCCGATGGTCGGCACGGTCTACATGCAGCCCGAACCGGGCGCGCCCTCCTTCATCTCGGTCGGTGCCAGCATCAACGAGGGCGACACCCTGCTGATCGTCGAAGCCATGAAGACGATGAACCACATCCCGGCACCGCGCTCGGGCAAGATCAAGCGCATCCTGGTCGAGGACGGCGCCGCGGTCGAATATGGCACCCCCCTCGTCATCATCGAGTAAGGCCATCAGATGTTTGACAAAATCCTGATCGCCAACCGCGGGGAAATCGCCCTTCGCGTGGTGCGCGCAGCGCGCGAGATGGGCATCCAGACCGTCGCCGTGCACTCCACCGCCGATTCCGACGCGATGCACGTCCGCATGGCTGACGAGTCGATCTGTATCGGCCCCCCGCCGAGCCCGCGCAGCTATCTCTCGATCCCGGCGATCATGTCGGCCTGCGAGATCACCGGCGCACAGGCGATCCACCCGGGCTATGGCTTCCTCTCCGAGAACGCGAACTTCGTGCAGATCGTCGAGGATCACGCCATCACCTTCATCGGCCCCACGGCGGAACACATCCGCATCATGGGCGACAAGATCACCGCCAAGGACACCATGAAGGCCCTCGGCGTGCCCTGCGTGCCGGGCAGTGACGGCGGCGTGCCCGATCTTGCGACCGCCAAGACGGTCGGCGCCGAGATCGGCTACCCGGTCATCATCAAGGCCACCGCCGGCGGCGGCGGCAAGGGCATGAAGGTCGCCAAGACCGAAGCCGATATGGAACGCGCCTTCCAGACCGCCCGGTCCGAGGCCAAGGCCAACTTCGGCAACGATGAAGTCTACATCGAGAAGTACCTGACCACGCCCCGCCACATCGAGATACAGGTCTTTGGTGACGGCAAGGGCAATGCAGTGCACCTGGGCGAGCGCGACTGCTCTCTCCAGCGTCGACACCAGAAGGTGTTCGAGGAGGCTCCCGGCCCCTGCATCACCCCCGAGGAACGCGCGCGGATCGGCAAGACCTGCGCGGAGGCCGTGGCCAAGATCAACTACATCGGCGCGGGCACCATCGAGTTCCTCTACGAGAACGGCGAGTTCTACTTCATCGAGATGAACACCCGCCTTCAGGTGGAGCACCCGGTGACCGAAGGCATCTTCGGTGTGGACCTGGTACGCGAGCAGATCCGCGTGGCAGCAGGCCTGCCGATGTCGTTCACGCAGGACGACCTCAAGATCAACGGCCACGCCATCGAGGTCCGGATCAACGCCGAGCGGCTGCCGAACTTTGCTCCGAGCCCGGGCAAGATCACCCAGTATCACGCCCCTGGCGGCCTTGGCGTCCGGATGGACAGCGCCCTCTATGACGGCTACACCATCCCGCCCTACTACGACAGCCTCATCGGCAAGCTGATCGTGCATGGCCGCGACCGTCCCGAGGCGCTGGCCCGACTGGGCCGTGCCCTTGGCGAACTGATCGTGGACGGGCCCGGCGTATCGACCACTGTACCGCTGTTCGACGCGCTGTTGCAGGAGCAGGACATCCTGACCGGCAACTACAACATCCACTGGCTGGAACATTGGCTGGAAACCAACCTGGCAGAGGGCTGACCCCGCTGCCGGGTCGCACCGGACGCGCCGGGCCTCGGCCCGGCGCACGTGTGCCATGACCGAACTGACCCCTGAAATCCTCCTGCGCGCCTATGCCAACGGCATCTTTCCGATGGCCGAGGGGCGTGACGACGACGAGATTTTCTGGGTCGATCCCCGCCGCCGCGGGGTCTTTCCCCTGACCGGCTTCCGCATCTCCCGCTCGCTTGCGCGCCGGATGCGGCACATGCCCTTCCGCATTTCCATCGACGAGGACTTTGCCGGGGTGGTCGACGGCTGCGCGGATCGCGCCGAGACATGGATCAACGCCGAAATCCGGGCGCATTACCTTGCGCTGCAGAGGCTGGGCCATGCCCATTCGCTCGAAGTCTGGGAGGGGGAGGAACTGGTCGGCGGGGTCTACGGCGTTGTGCTCGGGGCCGCCTACTTCGGTGAGAGCATGTTCTCGCGCCGCACCGATGCCTCGAAGATCGCGCTCGCCTATCTCGTGGACCGGCTCAGGCTTGCAGGGTTCACGCTGTTCGACACCCAGTTCATCACGGCGCATCTGGCGTCGCTGGGGGCGGTCGAGATCAGCCGGTCAGAGTATCGTCAGCGCCTGGCCGAGGCGATCGGGCGCAGCGCCGACTTTACCGGCCCTGCCATCCCCACAGCTCAGGACGTGATACAGCGCAATACCCAGACATCGTAGCGGCTGTTGTCCAGCGCGTTCAGCGCCGGGGCCGAGGCAATCATCCAGCCGCGGAACAGGATGTCGGGCTTTTCGGTCTCGTGCACGGTAACAAAGGCAAAGGCGTCGCCGGTCGGGTTATCGACCGGGTACCGGCAATCCGCCATCTCGACCTCGAGCCCGAGAACCGCGGCACCGCCACCGGAGTAGATTTCGACATCGACCGTCTGCCCGCTGACCTTGTCGAGGCCGCGCAGCACGGCGCCCTGCCCCGAGGCCACCCGCTCGGCACCCTGGTCCTGCGCCACCGCCGGGGCGGTCAGCAGGACAGCAGCGGCTGCCAGCGCGCGGATCACTGTTCCTTGTCCCCGCCGCTGCCGGCAACGAACTGAACCAGCAGGGAAATCAGGCTCACGGCGCCCTGGGTGTCCTCGATGTCGTCACCCGGTGCGAAATAGGTCATGGAGCCACCGGGCATGATCTCGACGAAGTTGCCGCCGAGCAGGCCCTCGGAAGAAATCACCGCCGAGCTGTCATCCGGGATCTCGATACCCTGCTGTACCGAAAGCCGCGTCTCGGCCCGGTAGGTCTGCGAGTTCAGGTCCACGCCCGAAACGGTGCCGATCTTGACCCCGGCCAGACGCACATCGGTGCCGACCGACACGCCTTCGAGCGAACGGAACGATGCGTTGAGGTCATAGCCCACGGTCGAGCGGGTAACCCCGGTGACCTGCGTGGCATAGAATGCGAAGGCAAGCGCCGCGGCCAGGACCGCACCGCCAACCAGAACTTCGGTGGTGTTGTGAGTCGCCATCAGGCCAGCTCCGATTTCGTCTCAGGTGTAAGGATAAGGGCAGGTCCGGAGTTATTCCGGGCTCCATGCCTCGTAGTCGGCCCGGTCGGCCGGTTTCGCCATGCGCAGCGAGCCTGCGGGCGCATAGGCCATCGCCGTCCCGGTCAGGTTCTCGTGGTGCGGCTTTTCCCAAGGCTTGTGCGCCAGCGGCTTGCTGGTCGGCGGCTCCTTGAAGGTCCGGTGCAGCCAGCCATGCCAGTCGGGGTCGATCCGGCTCGCCTCGACCTCGCCGTTGAAGATGACCCAGCGCTTGCTGTCGTCGGCATTGTGGTAGAACACGTTACCCTGAGTGTCCTCGCCCACCTTCTTACCCTTGCGCCAGGTGAAAAGCTGGGTGTTCAGGGTCTGCCCGTGCCACCAGGTGACTCCACGCAGCAACGTATTCAGGATTCCCATGAATGCCTCCGATAGTCGTTGTACCGGATATGGACCAATTGCAGGGAAACGTCCAGCCCGCAGCGCGTACGGCCCGCCGCCCGCAGGCGACGAACCGCAAAGTGTTTTCAATTACATCGGGCTGAGCTTGTAGACGGCATTCTCGATGTCCGAGGTCACGTAAACGGTCCCATCCCCGCCCACGGCGATGCCCGTGGTCATCGAGGTCGGCGGCATGCCCGCAGGCGCCGGGGCCCCGATCGGCAGGTCCGTCGCCAGCACCGAGACCGCCCCGTTCTCGGGCGAGATCGAGATCACCTGCTTCTTCCCGACCTCGGCAACGTAGAGCAGGCCGTCCGGCCCGGTATCGAGCCCTTCGGGCATGGCGAGGCCCGACGCGAGCGTCAGCTTCTCGCCGGTGGCAAGGTCGATGCGGCTGACGCTTCCTGCTCCGGCCTCGGTCACGAAGACGCCCGACGGACCGTCCAGCACCATGCCGACCGGCACCACCAGCCCCTCGGCCACCACGTCGCGCGTCTCCCCTTCCTCTCCGCTGACCCGCAGCAGCTTGCCGGTCGCGATCTCCAGCACCAGAAGGCTGCCGTCCTCCAGTTCGATCGCGTCCTCCGGCGCGGCGAAGCCGTGGAGCAACTTGAGGCTCTCGCCGGTCTTGCGGTCAAAGACCTGCACCGTGCCGGTGAACCAGCTCGACAGCACGACATGGTCGCCCTTGGCGCGCGCGTTGATCGGGTACTCGAGGTGATCGGAATGCATTCGGGCCACGTCGGTCACTTCGCCGGTGGCCACGTCGATGGTGCGATAGGCGAAAAGATCCGCGAGGTAGAGGGTCTCGCCCTGTTCGTCCGCGACGAGGTCCAGCCCGCCGGGCATCGAAAGCTGACCCTTGACGATCTGCCGGATCTCGCCGGTGTCGGGGTTCACCTGCTGGATCCCGTTGTCGGCCATGTTCGACACGAAGATCTCGTCCTTGTCGTTGATCGCAAGGTTGTCGAGCGACGTGCTGAGCTGGGCCACGGTCTCCTTCTCGCCACTCTGTGGGTCGATCTTGACCAATTGCCCCTGCGCGGTATCGAGCGCCCAGATGTTGCCCTTGGAATCTAGGTTGACCGCAGCCGGGACCTTGAAGCCATCGGCAACCACCTCGATCTCGCCACTGTCGACGTCGACCTTGACTACCTGCCCCTTGAACCAGAGCGGGCCATAGATCTTGTCGTCGGGTCCAAACTGGAACCCGTTGAGGCCGCCCATGCCTTCGATGATCTTGCGCGGCTCGGATTGACCGGTGGTGTCGATCTCGTAGAGCGCATCGCCGAGGAACACCTGCGTCGCGTAGAGCCGCCCGTCCGAGCGGTAGGCCAGCGAGTTGATGCCCGGCAGGCCTGAGGCCAGCTTGGTGATCTCGCCCCCCGGCTTGCGCGCGAAGAGGTCGCCGGTCAGGAAGCCGGTCCAGGCCATCGTGCCATCAGGGGCAAAGGCGATGTCATCAGCCATGCCGTCCGGCGGGGCAACCTCGATGCCGACCGTGCCACTGGCAGGATCGACGGTGTAGAGCGTCTGGCCGATCACGCTGCCTGCGAGGATCTGCCCGTCCGGGCCAATACCGAGGCCATGCACACCGTGAAAATCCGATCCCGGCACCAACACCTCGACCTTGTAGCCTTCGGCCCGCAGGGGCGCGCCGAGCGCCGCCAGCAGCGCAAGCGCCAACGCGCCGCGCGCGGCGTAGTTCAATATGGACATGGTTTCCTCCCACGACTGTCCAGTTCCACGCCCCACCTCTCCTCCTCCAAAGAGTCGCGGGACGTGACGCCACGTTAGGGCGGGGAAACGCAGTTGGGGAATCGACGCTACGTCAATTTGCGAAACGGCGTTCCGCAGCGGCAGATACCCGCCGGATCAGGTTTGCGGCGCCAGCACGGTGAGTTCGATCTCGATGCGGAACTTCGGGTCGATGAGATTGCACTCGATCATCGTCGCAACCGGCGGGTTGGCCCCGAAGGTTTCGGAAAGGATCGGCCAGCAGGGCTCGAACTCGGCCGCATCCGGCAGGTAGTAGTTCACTCGTACCGCATCGGCAAAGCTCGCGCCCGCCTCCTCCAGCGCCTTGCCGATGATCTCGAGTGCCGATTTGCACTGGCTCACCACGTCGTCGCCCTGCCCCACGGTGCCCGCCACGTGGACGAAGCCACCGGCCACGACGGCTCGGCAGTAACCGATCTTGGCCTCGAAAGGGCCCCCGGAGTGAATGCGTCTGATCATCGTGGTCGTGCTCCTGTTTCGCGGGGAATTCCTGGAGAGGTGATGCCAAGGAACATGCGGACCTGTAAAGAGAGCGCGAGGTCTCGCGGACCGGACGCGCACGGTTTGGCTGGACAACGGGCAATTCGTCTGCCGCTTCGCGCGCCAGTCGCGGTTGCCGAACCTCCGGCCAATGGATAGCGTGTCGGCTCGCCGGACCGCACTCAAGATGAAGGACAGACACGTGGCATCAGAAGTTCTCGAAATACCGCCCGGGAATGAAATGTTCGACGGCTACCGCGCCGCCTTTGAGAAATACGGCTTTTCGCCCGCCGTCAAATCAAAGGGGTTTCTCTTCATTTCCGGACAGGTCGGGGCTCGACCGGATGGCACCGCCCCTGAGAGTGTCGCCGACCAGACCGAATGGGCGTTGAAACGGGTCGAAGAACTTCTGCGGATCGCGGGGCTTGGGCTGGAGGATCTGGTCGATGTCACCAGCTACCACGTCGATATCGAGAATACGATGCCGGACTTCATGGAGGCGAAACGCAAATATATCAAAGCCCCCTATCCGGCCTGGTCGATCATCGGAATATCGGGGCTTAGCCGTCCGGAGCTGAAGGTTGAAATCCGCGCGGTGGCGGCCCTGCGGGACTAGCCAAGCAAGGACTGTCATTGTCAGGGAGCCTATCCGCAGGCTTGCTGGGGGCATGGGCCAGAGGAAGAAAGTTCCGATTTCGCGCGGATTAGGTAGGCTCGCGCTATCCCCTAAGAGTCTCCGGTCAGACGCAGCTAAACCTCTGAACTTCCCGGAAGAAAGAGAACGACGGACGTGTCCTCATCGCCGCCCCCCTTGCCCGGCCGATTGAGCGCCACGCCCCAGCGTCGTTGGTCTCCGAACTCATAGATCGCCCAGAACTTCGCCATGTCCCAACTCGCAAGAGCGGTGCTGTAATTCTGGTCCGGATCGAGCATGGGAAGCCGCTCTTCGATGAGCGCGGCCATCTTCGCGTCAAACCGTTGCCGGTCTTCCTCTGAAAGCGCCTTCATCGTATCGGTAATGCTGCATTCACGCCGATCCCTGTAGAGAACGAACTGCGACTCCGGATCGCCCCACAGATCGTACCCCGGGATCTTCTCGATGCGTGGAATCTCTGGCGCTGGGTGCGCACCGGGAGAGGTCACGAGCGTCAGGCAGTTCTCCTCGAAAAGCTCTACCGCGGCATCGACCCGGTCCGTTCTGGTCATTAGTGCCCCGCACAGGGAGTACCCGAGACCAGCGCCAGAAAGAATAATAAGCGGCAATAAAGTAATTCGCCTCAATTCCCTGGCCCTTCGGATTATCACACTGCGAATATATTGTTTGGATCATTGCAGGTCCGCGCAAATGCTCAAGCATTTTATCCAATTGGCGGTGAGACGCGACTTCAATTGCGTGTTCGAATAGCCGCGGCAACAGACCAGCGACATAGCTTCATAAATCCACTCGCAGCGATCTTCACCCAACGAAAAAGCGGCGACCTTTCGGGCGCCGCTCTCTCATTTCGTCAGCCTGTTGCCGGGATTACCCTGCGCTGGCCGACCCTTTTTCGTTGTCCGCGTGGATCATCAGCGGCGCGGCGTCGGAGGTCACGGCCTCTTCGTTCACGACCACTTCGGTCACGCTGTCGAGGCTCGGCAGGTCGAACATGGTGTCGAGGAGGATATCCTCGAGGATCGACCGCAGGCCCCGAGCACCGGTCTTGCGCTGGATTGCCCGGCGGGCAATCGCCTTGAGCGCGTCGTCGGTGAAGGTCAGCTCGGTGTCTTCCAGTTCGAACAGGCGCTGATACTGCTTGACCAGGGCGTTCTTCGGCTCGGTCAGGATGGTGACCAGAGCTTCTTCGTCCAGATCTTCCAGCGTGGCCAGAACCGGCAGACGGCCGACGAATTCCGGGATCAGGCCGAACTTCAGCAGATCCTCGGGTTCGAGGTCCTTGAAGATCTCGCCCACGCCGCGTTCGTCGTTGTCACGCACATCGGCGCCAAAGCCCATCGCCGAGCCCTTGCCGCGCTGCGCGATGATCTTGTCGAGGCCCGCGAAGGCGCCGCCGCAGATGAAGAGGATGTTCGTGGTGTCCACCTGCAGGAATTCCTGCTGCGGGTGCTTCCGACCGCCCTGCGGCGGAACAGAAGCCACGGTGCCTTCCATCAGCTTGAGCAATGCCTGCTGCACGCCCTCGCCCGACACGTCGCGGGTGATCGAGGGGTTCTCCGACTTGCGGGTGATCTTGTCGACTTCGTCGATGTAGACGATGCCGCGCTGCGCCCGCTCGACGTTGTACTCGCTGGCCTGCAGGAGCTTGAGAATGATGTTCTCAACGTCCTCGCCCACGTAACCGGCCTCGGTCAGCGTGGTGGCGTCCGCCATGGTGAACGGCACGTCGAGGATCCGCGCAAGCGTCTGGGCCAGCAGCGTCTTGCCGCAGCCGGTGGGGCCGATCAGCAGGATGTTGGATTTGGCCAGTTCGATGTCCGCGCCCGCCTTCTGGGCGTGGTCGAGACGCTTGTAGTGGTTGTGCACGGCAACCGACAGCACCCGCTTGGCGGTGGACTGGCCGATCACGTAATCGTCCAGCACGTCGCAGATATCGCGCGGGGTCGGCACACCGTCGGTGGACTTCAGCCCGGAGGCCTTGGTCTCTTCGCGGATGATATCCATGCAGAGTTCGACGCATTCATCACAGATGAACACCGTCGGGCCGGCAATGAGCTTGCGAACTTCATGCTGACTCTTGCCGCAGAAGCTGCAGTAGAGGGTGTTCTTACTGTCACCGCCTGAATTCGTTGCCATAGTCTACCTTTCGGCTTCGATGTCCCGTTTCGCCCCATATACGGGGCCGGTATCCCTGCTTTCCGGCCAGCTTAAGACAGCCACCCGGGGTCCACAATCGCTAAATAGGTCGCCGCCCATCACAGTTGCGGAAAGCGACCTATTTCGAGCAGACCTACTTCTTGTCGTCGTCGCCCTTGTCGCGGCTCGAGACGATCTCGTCGATATGGCCCCAGTCCTTGGCCTCTTCCGGCGACATGAAGTTGTCGCGGTCCAGTGCCTTCTCGACGGCTTCCTTGGTCTGACCGGTGTGCTTGACGTAGATATCGTACAGCCGGTCCTTCAGCTTCTGGGTCTCGGCGGCGTGGATCATGATATCCGACGCCTGCCCCTGGTAGCCGCCCGAGGGCTGGTGCACCATGATGCGGCTGTTGGGGAGCGAGAAGCGCATACCCGGGGCACCGCCTGCCAGCAGGACAGAGCCCATCGAGGCGGCCTGACCGATGCAAAGCGTTGAAACCTTGGGCTTAATGTACTGCATCGTGTCGTAGATCGAAAGGCCCGAGGTCACCACGCCACCCGGCGAGTTGATGTAGAGGCTGATCTCTTTCGAGGGGTTCTCGGCTTCGAGGTGCAGCAACTGCGCCACCACGAGGTGGCTCATCCCGTCGTGAATCGGCCCGTTGATGAACACGATCCGTTCCTTCAGCAGGCGCGAGAAAATGTCATAGGCGCGCTCACCACGGCTGGTCTGCTCGACCACCATCGGAACGAGGTTCATATATGTTTCTACTGGATCGAACATGTGGCAGGCCTGCTCTTTTTTGGAGTAGTGGGAGGATACCCGAGGAAGCGTTTCCTGAATCTTAGTATCGGGCCGAGGGGGCTGCAAGGGGGGCACGGGCGATCCATCCGCCCGGGGTTAACCACGAGACGAGAAAGTCCCTCCCGGCTCCGGTGATGTTGCCACGCCAGCGACAGTCCTTGAGCGATCGCGAAATTGTGCCTGCGGGATGACTTCAAGATGCGGGCGGCGAAGGGTCGGATCGGGCAACGCGTGACCCCCGGCCCGCCGCGCAGCTTGAAACATTCAGATATTCGAATTACGTTGTGGATTGCTTGATACCAGCACTCCCACAGGCCCAACTCGATCTCCGACTGCGCGCAGAGGAGCACGCATGACCAGCGCCCTACCCCGTTTTCCGACAGATCCGGCAGATGGTGACCTCGACCAGATGTTCGAGAAGGCGACTGCGGCGTCGAACTTCCTCAAGGCGATCAGCCATGAGGGGCGGCTGATGATCCTCTGCCATCTCGTCTCGGGCGAAAAGTCGGTGACCGAGCTGGAGGACCTGCTTTCGGCGCGGCAGGCTGCCGTCTCGCAGCAGCTGTCGCGCCTGCGACTTGAAGGTCTGGTGACCTCCCGCCGCGAAGGCAAGGCGATCTATTACCGCCTTGCCGATGACAAGCCGCGCCGCATCCTCAAGGTGGTCTACGAGCTGTTCTGCGGAGAGGACGCGGACGGGCACCCCTGAGGGCGCCCACCCCGCCGACCGCGCAGCGGATTACTTGGCGCAGGCGGCGACGGCCGTCGCCATTGCCTCCAGCAGGTCCGGATAGAGCGTCGCGCCGGGCGTCAGTTCGCTTCCGAGCGGGTCGAGCACGGCGAACCCGAGCGACTGGCCCTCGGACACGGTCTGCAGCAGGCGATCATTGTACTGCGGTTCGCGAAAGGCGCAGCTTGCCCCGGTTGCCGCAACCCTCTCGCGCAGTTCGGCAATGCGCGCCGGGCTCGGGTCGGACGCATCGCCCAGCGCCACTGTCCCGACCGAGGTCAGGCCATAGCGATGTTCAAAGTACTGGAACCCGTCGTGGAACGAGATGAAGCGTGCATCGGCGGCCCCGGCGAGTTGCTCTGCCAGCCTTGCATCCAGCGCCGTCAGCTCCGCAGCGGCGGCCTCGGCGTTGGCGCGATAAGTCTCTGCATGTTCAGGGTCGATTCCGGCCAGCGCCTCGGCGATCGCGCCGACCCAGACGGCGGCATTGCGCGGGTCCAGCCATGCGTGCGGATCTGTATCGCCCACATGGTGGTGATGCTCGTGACCTTCATGCGCTTCGTGGTCGTGATCGTCGTGCCCCACGTGGTCGTGATCGTCGTGACCCTCCTCGCCGTGGTCATCGTGATCGTCCTCCTCCTCACCGGCAAGGATATCGCGGAAGGCCAGCGTCTCGATGCCGGGCACGTGCAGCAGTCGCAGGTCCTGCGCCCCGGTCGCCAATGTCGTCACCGGCTTCTCCAGCCAGGGCGTCAGTTCGGGCCCGACCCAGACCACGAGCTGCGCCTGTTCCAGCGCCCGGGCCTGCGAGGGGCGCAGGGCAAAGCTGTGCGGCGAGGCTCCCGGCGCTACGACCACTTCCGGCTCGGCGAGATCCCCGGTCACCATCGCCACCAGGGATTGTACCGGCAGGATATCCGTGGCAATGCGCGGCGTTTCGGCGCAAACAGGAGCGGCCCCCAACAGCAGGGCGGAACAAAGGGTTGCAAGACGCATGATTTTCTCCAGAACGGAAGGTGATGCCGGGCTTGATAATTGCTATGTTATAACATATCAACCCCTGAAGACACATGGAGGCCAGCCATGACCGCGAACGGGTTCGAAACCCATGATCACAAGGGCTGCATCAGCGATGCGATGCGTTCGGCCGAGGCGATCTGCGCCGAACGGCGGCTGCAGTTTACCCCGATCCGCCGCCGCGTCCTTGAACTGCTGCTGGAAGATCACCGGGCGATGGGCGCCTACGACATCCTCGAACAGCTTGCGGCCGAAGGGCTCGGCTCGCAGCCGCCCGTCGCCTATCGCGCGCTCGATTTCCTCGTGAAACACGGGCTGGCGCACCGGATCGAAGCGCTGAATGCCTATGCCGCCTGCGTGCACATCGACCACGACCACGTTCCTGCCTTCCTGATCTGCCGCACCTGCAAGGCCGTGGCCGAATCCGAGGCGGAACTGTCGCACGGCAAGCTGGGACAGGCCGCCAAGGCCACCGGCTTTACCATTGAGAAGGTGGTGGTCGAGGCCGAGGGCCTCTGCCCCGCCTGCGCCGCGGAGGCCGCATGACGACCCCGCTGATCGACGCGACGGGCGTAACCATCAGGCTGGATGGGCACACCATCCTGCGGGACATGTTCGTCTCCATCGCACCCGGCGAGATCGTGACCATCGTCGGCCCCAACGGCTCTGGCAAGTCGACCTTCCTCAAGGCCCTGATCGGTGCCGTTCCCCTGGCCGAGGGACGGGTCAGCAGGATGCCGGGGCTGCGGATCGGCTACGTCCCGCAGCGCCTTGCCATAGACGCGAGCCTGCCGATGACCGTGCGCCGCTTCCTGTCGCTGCCGAGCCGGGTCGGTCAGGCCGAGAGCGCGGCGGCGCTCGACAAGGCCGGCGTGCCCGACCTTGCGGGCCGGCAGATGGCGGATCTCTCCGGCGGGCAGTTCCAGAGGGTGCTGCTGGCCCGCGCCCTGCTGGAGCGTCCGCATGTCCTGTTGCTGGACGAGGCCACGCAGGGGCTTGATCAGCCCGGCTCTGCCGCCTTCTACGAACGGATCGAGGAAGTTCGCAGCGAACTGGGCTGCGCCGTAGTCATGGTCAGCCACGACCTGCACGTCGTCATGGCCGCCTCCGACCGGGTGCTCTGCGTCAATGGGCACATCTGCTGTCAGGGAACGCCCGAGATCGTTGCCAGCGCACCCGAGTACCGGGCCCTCTTCGGCTCTGGCACGCGCGGGACACTGGCGCTTTACCGGCACCAGCACAGCCATAGCCACGATCACGATCACGATCACGATCACGATGGGCATAATCATGACCACGGTCATGGGCATGACCACCACCATCACGACCACTCCCGGGAAAATGCCTCCTGATGCTCGACGATTTTCTGGTCCGTGCCGCCCTTGCAGGCGTAGGTGTCGCCATCGCTGCGGCTCCGCTCGGCTGTTTCGTGGTCTGGCGGCGCATGGCCTATTTTGGCGAGGCCACCGCCCATGCCGCGATCCTCGGCGTCGCGCTGGCGCTGGCCTTCTCGCTTCCGGTCCTGCCGATGGTGCTGGTCGCCGCCCTTGTCATGGCGAGCGCGGTCTCGGGCCTGACCGGGCGCGGCTACGGCATGGACACCGCCCTTGGCGTGCTGGCGCACACCGCGCTTGCTGCGGGGCTGGTCGCGGTGACCCTGCTTGCCGATGTCCGCCTCGATCTGATGTCCTTCCTCTTCGGTGACATCCTCGCGATCTCGCGGGGCGACCTTGGGGTGATCTGGGGCGGCGCCGCGGTTGTCCTTGCCCTGACCCTTTGGCGCTGGTCTCCCCTGCTGACCGCGACGCTCAACCCCGACCTCGCCCGCGCGAGCGGCATCGACCCGCGCCGCGAGCAGTTCGGACTGACGCTTGCCCTCGCCCTTGTGGTGGCGGTCGCGATCAAGGTCGTCGGCATCCTGCTGATCACGGCCCTGCTGGTCATTCCTGCCGCCGCCGCGCGTCCGCTGGTGCGCACGCCCGAGGCCATGGCCCTTGTCGCTGCGGGCATCGGGGCGATCTCGGCGCTCGGCGGGCTCTGGGCCGCATACCATTTCGACACGCCCACCGGCCCCAGCATCGTCTGCGTGACCGCCGTGATCTTTGCCGCAACGACGCTGACCGGCGCCCTGCGGCGCCGACGCTAGGGTGGTTTGACAAGCGGGACACGAGCGGGTTCAGATAGCCCTGCTCACCACGGAGGCTCCCCATGCGCATCGATCTGAACGCCGACCTCGGAGAAGGCTACGGGCCCTGGCGCATGGGCGACGACGCCGCCATGCTGGAGATCGTCAGCACCATCAACCTTGCCTGTGGGTTTCACGCCGGAGACCCTGAAATCATGCGCTCCACCGTGGCCGCCGCGCGCGACCGCGGCGTTGCCGTCGGCGCGCACCCCGGCTTTGCCGACCTGCACGGGTTCGGGCGGCGCCGGATGCCCGGCATCACGCTGCGCGAGGTCGAGAACCTGGTCGCCTACCAGGTTGGCGCGCTGGCGGGGATCTGCGCGCTGGAGGGGCATCCGATGACCCATGTGAAGGCGCATGGGGCGCTCGGGAACGCGATCAACGACGAGGCCGACATGGCGATGGCCGTCGGCCGCGCGATCCGTGCCGTGGATCCCGGACTTGCCTACATGGTCATGCCGGGCCGCCCCACCGCAGACGCCGCAGAAGAATTGGGGCTGCAGCCGATCTTCGAAATCTACGCCGACCGCACCTACGCAGACAGCTTCAACCTCACCCCGCGCAGCCGGCCCGACGCGATGGTGCACGACCCGGACGAGGCATTGACCCGTGTCCGCGAGATGGCGCGCACCGGCCGCATCGTCTCGACCTCGGGCAAGGTCCTCGAAGGCCGCGTGGACTCGGTCTGCGTTCACGGAGACGGGCCGACCGCGGTTGAGACCGCCCGCAAGCTCCGCGCGGGGCTGATGGAAGCCGGGTTCGAAGTCGCCTCGACGATTGGCTGATCGCCCCACGAAAGCGGGCCCTACCGACGGACAAAGACCGGATGCTGCGGCTGTAGATCAGCCGAAGGCATTCCTCACGCGGAACATCACATACGCCCAGCAAGACGCTGACTAGTCTTAATCTTCACCCGGATACCAGACGCCGCTGATCAGGTTCTCGCGCAGTAGCAGGCTGGTGTCGGGCGTCATTGCCACGGGTTCCGCCGCGAACCCAGACAGGACCCGTTCGGCGGCAGCTCGAGCGGCCAGCGCTTCCTCCCGGTCCACCTGAACCAGTCGCAATTGCGCGCCTGCCGGGATCTGCGCCAGCCGGTCGAGGTCAGCGCTGATGACCGTTGCGGGTTTCGGATAGCCTCCTGTCGTCTGGCAATCCCGCATCAGGATGATCGGCTGGCCCGCCGGTGGCACCTGGATGCTGCCGGGCAGAACGCCGTCCGACACCATCGACCCCTCGTTCGGCGCCACCTCGGCGCCCTCGAGAAATCGGCCCATCCGGTCCGATCGCTGGCTGACCGTCCACTCGGTCGCGGTAAGCCGCGCCAATGCATCCTCGGTGAACCAGTCCTGCTGCGGGCCCGCCATCACCCGGATCGGCCCTTGTTCGGGCACCGGAAGCGGACGCATCGCAAGGGGGCGCTCGGCCCCTCCTCCGGCAAGGGAAAGGCACGCGCCCGGCTGCAGCAGCGCGCCGCCGACACCGGAGCGGACATGGGCCGACAGGCTGCCCATCTCGGCCCCGAGGTCGAAGCCGCCCGCAACCGCGACATAACCATAGACCCCACCACGAACCGGCGAGACCCGGGCCACCGCTCCCTCTTCCAGCAGGACAGACTGGCCCTCCGGGATCTCGCGCCCAGCGACACTCAGAGTGACGCCCGGACCCGCGGCGGCGATCAGGACGGAGCCGCCCTCCGCCCGCAAACGGGCTCCGGCGAGCGTCAGCTCGATGGCGGCGGTTCCCCCCGGGTTGCCAACCAGCACGTTCGCCACCGCCAGCGAAAGCCGGTCCATTGCCCCCGCCGTCGATATCCCGAACCGGCGCCATCCTTCGCGGCCGATATCCTGCAGGGTGGTACCCGGCCCGCACTGTTCTATCACGAGGTGGCTCATGCGATCCGCTCCACCACGGCGTCACCCTCGGCCGCGCGGGCGGCGAGCCTGTCCCAGTCGGAGACCGCCATCGGGCGCAGGCAGATCTCGTCGCCCGCGTCGAACAGGAAGACCGGATCGCGCCCGCGCAGAAAGGGAATTGCGGGCGTCCGCCCGATCAGATGCCAGCCGCTCGGGCACTCGATGCTCCCGATTGCAGTCTGGGCGCCACCGATGCTGACCGAGGAAGCGGGCACCTTGAGCCGTGGAACATCCCGGCGCGGGCGTTGGAGCTGCGGGTCGAGCCCGCCAAGATAGGAGAACCCGGGCAGGAAACCGATCATCATCACCGTGTAGATCGGCGCCGCGTGGGCCTCGATGAAGTCCGGGACAGACAGCCCGGAAAAGGCCGCCATGTCCTCGAGGTCGATGCCGAAATCGCCGCCATAGACTACCGGCACACGCCAGCGCCGTCGGGCCTCGCCTGCGCCACCGGTCTGGGCGGCGAGGTCGAGGATGATCCGGCACAACGCCTCGTAATCGGTCGTCAGCGGGTTGAAATGCACCATCAGCGCCCGGTAGGTCGGCACCGTTTCCACCAGCCCCGGCACCCCGGCCCCGGCCAGCGCCACATCGAGCCGCCGCACCCTGTCATTGACGTCGACGTCGATCACGTTGCCGAAATCGACGCTGATCGCGCAATCGCCGCAAGGCAGGATGCGCGGCGCCCCTGTCATGCCGCGGCGAGCCCCAGTCCATCGAGAACCGATTGCGCCGCCGAGAGGCTGGTCCGCACCAGCGCCTCCTGCGTACTCCCCCCGATGTGAGGTGTGAGCAGCAGGTTCGGACAGCTGCACAGCGGGCTGTCGGCGGGCAGCGGTTCCTCCGAGAAGACATCGAGTGCGGCAGCCCGCAGCTGCCCCGCCTCCAGTGCGGCGATCAGGGCGGCCTCGTCCACCAGCGTGCCGCGTGCGGTGTTCACCAGAACCGCGCCGGGCCGCATTTGGGCGAGTTCGTCCGCACCGATCAGAGGCTTGCCGTCCGGAATGCCGTGCAGCGAGAGCACATCTGCCTGCGCCAGCAGGTCGGCGGGGTCTGCCGCCCGCTCCATGCCGGCCTCGGCCAGCGCCTCTGGCGTTGCATGCGACGAGAGAACGACGACACGCATGCCGATGCCCCGCGCCATCGCGCCAAAGCTCGCCGCGATCCGACCATAGCCCCAGAGCCCGAGAGTCTTGCCCGCCAGCTCCATGCCGCGCACCCGTTCGCGGAAATCGAAGTCTCCGGCGCGGGTCGCCGCGTCCGCCTCGGGAATGCAGCGCGCCGCAGCGATCGTCATGCCCAGCGCGTGTTCCGCGACGCTTTGGGCATTGGTGCCCGGTGTCCGGTAGATGCGGATGCCGCGCGCCTCGGCCGCGGCCCTTGCGATGCGGTCGGTTCCGGTGCCGTGTACGCTGATCACCCGCAGGTTCGGTGCAAGCGCCAGCGCCGCCTCGGGAAAGCCCCAGTTGCGCGTGATGGCCCCATCGGCCCGCGCCAAGAGCGGGGCCAGTTCGTCCAGCGCCGTGCTGGTGGCCTGGTGCACCGTGATCCCGGCGGCGCGCAACAGGTCGATCCCCGCGTGATCTATCGGCTGGGTAACGACGACCTCGGTCATGCGATCCCACCTGTCAAATGTACCGATCCGGTGGCCATGTTGCCCCTGCCTCTTCGTAATTGCGATATTGGGCCAGAGCCCTTCGGGATTCGTCATAACGGGCTGGGCGGCCGGGTGCGAGCCCCCAGTTCCCCTCGTTTTCGCCCGAAGCGCAGGGCGCGCGAACCGCTGGCATCCCATAGGGCCCGAATCGACTGGCCCGCCAACCTTGTGTATCGACTGGCGATACAGTAATATCAGCTGTTAAACATCGACCCGCCATTTTCGATGCGCTCATTCCGTGGGCAGCAGCATTTCTTAAACCCCCATTCGAAAGTACTTCATGCGTAAAATTAAGGCACAGGTGAATCGCGCAACCTCCCGTTCCGGAGCGCCCAAGCGATGAGCGACATCACCCCCCGTTCGTTGCGCTGGCGCGATTCGGCGCCGGTCCGCGACGAGGAGATCGGCCGGGACGACCCCCTCTTCGTGCGCGCCGCCGCCCGCACCATGCAGGTGCTTTCGGCCTTTCACGGCGCCGAACACCCCATGAGCCTGAGCGAGGTCGCCCGCGCCGCCGGGCTGGACCGGAGCACGACCCAGCGCATCGTTCATACCCTGCGCCAGCTCGGCTACATCCAGCGCGATCCGCGCGACAGCGGCTATGTCCCCGGCATCCGCATCTACGACAACATCTTCGACGCCATGCGGCTGAACCGGCTGATCCAGCCCGCGGTGCCGCTGCTTCTGGACCTCCGCCGCAACGTGAACGAGCGCGTGGACCTGTCGCTGATCGACGACCTGCGCCTTGTCTACGCGGCGCGCCTGCCGCCCAAGCGCGAGGTGCTGCATGCCATGCTGGTCGGGCTCGGGGTGCCGATCTACTGCACCTCGGCAGGCTGGGCCGTGCTGTCGCGTCTTCCCGAGGACGAGGCCCGCGACGTCATCCGCCGCTCGGACCGCAAGCAGTACACGGCGCGCACGCTGATCGACGAGGAGGCGATCATGGAAAAGGCCGCCGAAGCCTCGTGTCAGGGCTATGTCATTGCGGAAGAACAGCTTTTGCCGGGGGAAATCGGGATCGGGGCGGCCGTGGTGAATGCCGAGGGGCGGCCCGTGGCGGCGATCAACGTCACCGCCCTGCTGTCGGATTGGACGGCCGAGGAATTCGGCCGTGCCGTGGGGCCCGCATTGGTGCAGACCGTCAGCGCACTGAACCGGCGCTAGGCAGAGGGCTCCACCGGCTCCAGACCGCACCATTCCGCGATGAACAGGGCGATGGAGAGGGTCACGCGCTCCAGCGAGGCGACCTCGACATACTCGTCGAAGCCGTGCGACAGCGCCCCCTTCGGCCCGTAGCAGAGCGACGGGATCTCGTCGAAGAGCGCATAGATGCGGCTGTCGAGATAGGCCTGCGTCACATGCGTTCCGAGCGGGGTGCCATGCACCGCCGCATGGGCGCGGCCCAGCACCGCCTCGGCCTCGGACCCTTTGGGCAGTTCATAGCCGTTCGCCATGAAGCCGTTCCAGACCAGACGTGGCGGGTTGTTGGACAGGAAGGAATCCTTTGCCACGAACGTCTTGAGATGCGCCTCGATCTCGGCGGCGCAGGCGTCCACGTCCCAGCTTGGCAGGATCGAGATACGGAAGTCGACTGCAGCCGTGGCCGGCACGGACGAGGCCCATTCGCCGCCCTCGATCTTGCCGATGTTCAGGTTGATCGGCTTGGGCAGGTCCGCGAACAGCGGGTTCTCGGTGCGCCGCTCGTTCCAGGCGGCTTCCAGTTCGCGCAGCGAGGCGATGGTGCGGATCGCCGCGTCGATGGCGTTGGCCCCCTCGCCCATCTCGCTCACGTGGCGCGGCACGCCCTCGAACTCGATGCGGAACCAGATCACGCCGACGTTGGCGCGGACCAGCACTTCGCCGGTCGGCTCGGGCACCAGCGCCGCGTCGGCCTTGTAGCCGCGCAGGTGGGTCATCAGCGCGCCGTCACCGGTGCTTTCCTCTTCTACGACAGACTGGAAATAGAGCGTTGCGGCAGGTTGCCAGCCGATCCGGCGCAGCGCGTCCAGCGCCGAGATCGCGCAGGCGACGCCGGATTTCATGTCGTTGGCGCCACGGCCATACATGCGGCCATCGCGGATGGTGGCGGCATAGGGCGGATCGCTCCACATGTGCTCGGGCCCGGTCGGAACCACGTCGACGTGCCCCTGAAGGATCAGCGAACGCCCGGTTTCGTTGCGCGGCCGGTGGATCCCGACGACGATCGGCGCCTCCGAGTGCTGCGGGCTCCACTTGCCCGACCCCGGGTGGCGTTCAAGCGCGGCACGGTCCATCGCAAAGCGCTCCATCTGGTAGCCGCGCGAACGCAGTTCGCCAAAGATGAAGTCCTGCACGGTGTGTTCGTCGCCGCGCTGCGAGGGGCGCCGGACGAGGTCCTGGGTCAGCGCGATCTGCGCATCGAACCCCTCTTTCACCGCTTTCGCGAGGGTGTCGTGAAGATCGGGATCAAGGGTCTGGTGGAGAGTCATTGGGGCATTCCGTAATTCAGAAAGAAACAGATCGCGCGAGACGGCGCGGTGCCGTGACCGGCCGCTGCGGGATCACGCGGCAGATTGATCCCCGCCGGACAGTCGCGTCAAGCCGCAGGCTGAAAGCGGCAACACTCCGCCGTGCCCTGCGACCGGACTCACCCTCTGCGCGAAGTTCCGGAGACGGCTCGCCCCGGTCTGCACAAGATTTGACCGCTTTCTGGAAATCGCCGTCTGGCGTCAGTTTTCGTTTCGCGCCCCGGTCGGGGCCGCCGGATAGTTCCAGCGTGCCCCGAACGCCCGAGCGGCTTCGAGGAGCGCGAAACAAGATGCAACAGGAAGGATCGAGAATGACATCCATCTGGAGAAACCTCCGTTCCGGCTTGATCGGGGCCGGAGCCCTGACGCTGGCCGCAGCCATGCCGGCCTCGGCCGAGAAGACCATCACCGCGGTGATGCACTCGGGCCTGCGCGTGATGGACCCGGTCATCACCACCGCCCACATCACTCGCGACAACGCCTTCATGATCTTCGACACGCTGGTCGCGCTCGATGCCGATTTCAACGTGCAGCCGCAGATGGCGAGCTTCGAAGTCTCGGAAGACGGTCTGAGCTATACCTTCACCCTCCGCGACGGGCTCAAGTGGCACGACGGCGGCGAGGTGACCCCGGCAGACTGCATCGCATCGATCAAGCGCTGGATGGTGCGTGACGGCGGCGGGCAGATGATCAACGACCGGCTGGAGAGCCTCGAGGCGACCGGCGACAAGAGCTTCGTCCTGAAGCTGAAGGAGCCCTTCCCCTACACGCTCGAAGCCATGGCCAAGCCCTCCGGCCTCGCCCTATTCATGATGCCCGAGCGCATCGCCTCGACTCCGGCCGACACGGCCATTACCGAGATGATCGGCTCGGGCCCCTTCAAGTTCGTCGCCGACGAATTCCAGCCCGGCGTCAAGGTCGTCTACGTCAAGAACGAGGAGTACGTTCCGGCCAGCGGCCCGCGCAGCTGGTTCTCCGGCGCCAAGGAAGTGCTGGTCGACCGCGTGGAATGGGTGACCATGCCCGACGCGCAGACCTCGTTGAACGCGCTGATCAATGACGAGATCGACTTCATGGAAGCGATGCCCGTCGACCTCCTGCCGCTGATCGACGGCATGGAGAACGTCGAGTCCAAGGTGCTCTCGCCGCTGGGCGGGGTGACCATCGGGCGGATGAACTTCCTCCACCCGCCGTTCGACAACAAGAAGATCCGTCAGGCCGCGTTGATGGCCCTCAGCCAGCAGGACGTGCTGACGGCGATGATGGGCAACCCCGACTACTTCAAGGTCTGCGGCGCCATCTTCGGCTGCGACACGCCCTTCGAATTCACCGACGGGTCCGACACGCTCACCTCGGGCGGTGATCCGGAAGGCGCCAAGAAGCTGCTGGAAGAAGCCGGTTATGACGGCACCCCGGTTGTCCTGATGCAGCCGACCGACGTCGGTTCGCTGACCGCGCAGCCCATCGTCGCGGCGCAGGCCCTTCGTGCTGCAGGCTTCGAAGTCGACATGCAGCCGATGGACTGGCAGACGCTGGTGACCCGCCGTGCCAGCCAGGCCAAGCCGTCCGAAGGTGGCTGGAACATGTTCTTCACCAACTGGATCGTGCCCGAGGTGTCGAACCCGCTGGCGAACATCATGCTGAACGGTCGTGGCGACAAGGCCTGGTTCGGCTGGCCGAGCGACCCCGACATGGAGGCCCTGCTGGCCGAGTTCGCGGCCGCGCCCGACATGGACTCGCAGAAGGCGGTGGCTGAGAAGCTGCAGGCCCACGCGATGGACAACGTGTCCTACATCCACCTCGGCCAGTACTTCAACCCGTCCGCCTGGAGCACCAAGCTGAGCGGCATCGAGCCCGCGCCCTTCCCGGTCTTCTGGGGCATCGACAAGGCCGAGTAACCACGGCCAGCCGGTCGCGCGGACCCGCGACGCGCGACCCAAGGACAAGACCGCCCGGTCGTTTCTCATCGGTCGGGCGCCTCTCCCCAGGGAAGGAACCGAAATGCCTATCTACCTCGCCCGTCGCGTCCTCGCCGCCATCCCGGTGATGCTGGTCGTGGCGGTCTTCGTCTTTCTGTTGCTGCGGCTCACGCCCGGCGACCCCGCCGCGATCCTCGCTGGCGACATGGCGACCCCCGAACAACTGGAACGCATCCGCGCGACGCTGGGTCTGAACGACCCCATCCTCGTGCAGTTCGTGCGCTGGATCGGAGCCCTGCTTCAGGGCGACTTCGGCACCTCGCTGATCTCCAGCACGCCGGTGATCGACCTCGTCGCCGACCGTATGTGGCCGACCATCTGGATCGCCCTGATCACCATCACCCTCTCGGTGATCGTCGCTGTGCCCATGGGCGTGGTCGCCGCATGGAAGCAGGGAAGCTGGGTCGATCACCTTGTCATGACCTTCTCGGTTCTCGGCTTTTCCATCCCGGTCTTCGTCATCGGTTACCTGCTGATCAAGGTCTTTGCCATCGACCTCCGGTGGCTGCCGGTGCAGGGCTACAAGGCGCCCTCGCAGGACCTTGCCGGGTTCGCGAGCCGCGCGGTTCTGCCCGCCCTCACGCTCGCCTCGATCTATATCGCGCTGATCGCCCGGATGACCCGGGCCAGCCTGCTGGACGTGCTGAACGAGGACTACGTGCGCACTGCCCGCGCCAAGGGCCTGACCGAAACCCGCGTGCTGTTCCGCCATGCCCTGCGCAATGCAGCGGTGCCGGTGATGACGGTGATCGGTACCGGCTTTGCGCTGCTGATCTCCGGCGTCGTGGTGACCGAGAGCGTCTACAACATCCCCGGGCTCGGCCGCCTGACGGTCGACAGCATCTTTGCCCGCGACTACCCCGTGATCCAGGCTCTGATCCTGCTGACGTCCGGCATCTACGTGCTGGTCAACCTGCTGATCGACCTATCCTATTCCCTGCTCGACCCGAGGATCCGCTACTGATGGCCGAGAAAACCCTTCGAGGCGCCTTTCCGCTCTCGACCCGCAAGATCAGCGCGCGGATCGGCATAGCCCCGATCATCGCAGCGGTGGTCCTGCTCATCATCATCCTGATCGCGATCTTCGCGCCCCTTGTCGCGCCGCACGACCCGCTGCTGCAGAACCCGATCGAGCGGCTCAAGCCACCCTCTTCCGACCACCTGCTTGGCACCGACAACTACGGGCGCGACCTGTTCAGCCGCGTGGTCTACGGCGCGCGCGTGTCGCTGGTCATCGGCATCGGCGTCACCATCCTGTCGGTGGTGATCGGCCTCGCCGTGGGCCTGGTTTCGGGCTTCTTCCGGACTGCCGACGCGGTGATCATGCGGATCATGGATGGCCTCATGGCGATGCCCTCGGTTCTGCTGGCCATCGCCATCGTCTCGCTGGTGGGGGCAAGCATCTGGACCGTGATGGCCGCCATCACCATCCCCGAGATCCCACGCGTGGTGCGGCTGGTGCGGTCCGTTGTGCTGACCGCGCGGGAGGAGCCCTATGTGGAGGCCGCCATCGCGCTCGGCACCTCCATGCCGCGCGTGCTGTGGCGCCATCTGATGCCGAACACCTTCGCGCCGCTGACGGTGCAGGCGACCTATGTCTGCGCCTCTGCGATCCTGACCGAGGCGATCCTGTCGTTCCTTGGCGCCGGGGTATCCACCGAGACCCCGACCTGGGGCAACATCATGGCCGAGGCGCGCGTGTTCTTCCAGCTCAAGCCCTCGCTCATCCTGTGGCCGGGCCTCGCGCTGTCGCTCTGCATCCTGTCGATCAACCTGCTGGGCGATGCCGCACGCGACGTGCTCGACCCGCGCATGGGCAAGAGGGAGGACTGATCATGCCCGTACTCATGGTCGAAGACCTGCACGTCGCCGTGGACTCCAAGGCCGAGCTGGAGGTCATTCACGGCATCACCATCGAGATCAACGCCGGGGAGACCGTGTGTCTCGTGGGCGAGTCCGGTTCCGGCAAGTCGGTCAGTTCGCTGGCCACGATGGGCCTGCTGCCCAAGGGTTCGCTCAAGGTGACCAAGGGCCGGATCCTGCTGGATGGCGAGAACCTGCTGGATCTCAGCCCCTCGCAACTGCGCGACCGGCGAGCCACCCGCATGTCCATGATCTTTCAGGAACCGATGACGGCGCTGAACCCGGTCATCAAGGTCGGCGAGCAGATCGAGGAGGTGCTGCAGGCCCATACCAAGCTGTCGAACGCCGAGACCCATGCCAAGGTGATGGACATGCTCGAACAGGTCGGCCTTCCCGACATCGAGCGTATCGCGCGGAGCTATCCGCATCAGCTCTCCGGCGGGCAGCGGCAGCGGATCATGATCGCCATGGCGCTGGTGCTGGAACCCCGCCTGCTGATCGCGGACGAGCCCACGACGGCACTGGACGTGACGACGCAGAAGCAAATCCTGAAGCTGATCAAGGAGTTGCAGGAGAAGCACGGCACCGCCGTCCTGTTCATCACCCACGACATGGGCGTGGTCGCCGAGATCGCCGACCGGGTCTACGTGATGAACCAGGGCGATCTGGTCGAGAGCGGCGAGGTCAAGCAGATCCTGTCGTCGCCACGTCAGGACTACACACGCCGCCTGCTGTCCTCGGTCCCCTCGTTGGTGCCACGCGCCTCGCGCCCGGTGATCCGCAAGAAGCTTGCCCTGCAGGTGACCGAACTCAACAAGGTCTACGGCCGTGGCGGCTTCCTCTCGAAGGCCAAGACCACCCACGCGGCGCGCGAGGTCAGTTTCAACCTGACCGCCGGGCGCACGCTGGGCATCGTCGGCGAGAGCGGTTCAGGCAAAAGCACGGTCGCGCGCTGCGTGATGCGGATGATCGACCCGACGTCGGGCGGCATACGGGTTGGCGGTCAGGAGATCAGCGGGCTGACCCGCAAGGGCCTGCACCCGTTCCGCAAGCGTCTCCAGATGGTCTTTCAGGACCCCTACCGCTCGCTCAACCCGCGCCTGACCATCGAGGAGAGCATCATCGAGGGCCCGGTGAACTATGGCACACCGCCGAAGGCGGCCCGCGCCCGCGCGGGCGAGTTGCTGGAACTGGTCGGCCTGCCCGCGTCTGCGGCAAAGCGCTATCCTCACATGTTCTCGGGCGGCCAGCGTCAGCGCATCGCCATCGCGAGGGCACTGGCGATGGAGCCGGAACTGCTGGTCGCGGACGAGGCTGTCTCGGCGCTTGACGTCTCGGTGCAGAGCCAGGTGCTGGAGCTGCTGACCGAGATCCAGGAACGGACCGGGATCGCGATCCTGTTCATCACCCACGACCTGCGCGTCGCCGCGCAGATCTGCGACGAGGTCGCGGTGATGCGGCGCGGCGAGGTGGTCGAGATCGGCGAAACCGCCGATGTCCTCGGCAACCCGCAGCACGAGTACACGCAGGCGCTGCTGTCGGCCGCGCCCGGACGGGACTGGGATTTCGCGAACTTCCGCCCTGTGGCGGCCTGATCGCACCTGTGCCACCGTCTTACCGAACGGCGGCGGCCCGACCGGGCCGCCCCAGATACCCACACGGATGGAGTGACCATGTCAGCCTCTCAGGCCGCGCCGCGCATCGCCATTGGCGGCTTCCTGCATGAAACCAATACCTTCGGCCCGTCCAAGGCAACCTATGACGATTTCGCCAGCGGAGATGGTTCGGGCCGGATGCTGCGCGGTGAGGAGATCATCGCCCGCTGCAGCAACATCAACGCCGCCATCTCTGGCGCGATCCGCCACGGCGAGGCGGTGGGATGGAACCTGCGCCCTACCCTGTTCTGCGCCACCTCGCCCTCGGCCCACGTGACCGAGGACGCCTTCGAACGGATCGCTGCCGAACTGATCGAACGGATCAGCGCCGAACTGCCGCTCGACGGGATCTTCCTCGACCTGCATGGTGCGATGGTGACCGAGCATCACGACGATGGCGAGGGTGAGCTGCTGCGGCGCCTGCGCGAGACGGTCGGCACCGAAATCCCCGTTGTCGTCTGCCTCGACCTGCATGCCAACGTCACCCGGCAGATGTTCGACCATGCGGATGTGCTGGAAAGCTACCGAACCTATCCGCATGTGGACATGGCCGAAACCGGTCTGCGCGGCGCACGGGCGCTGGAGAGGATGCTGGACGGCTCGCGCCCCGACAAGGCGATGCGGGTGGCCCCCTTCATGACTGCCATCGCCTGGCAGTGTACCCATGCGGAGCCGGCGCAGGGCCTCTATGCTCTGCTGGAGGACCTCGCGGGCGATGTGCGCGAGATGAGCTTCAACATGGGCTTCCCCGCCGCCGACTTCCCGGAGTGCGGCATGACCGTCTTTGCCTATGGTCCCGGCGCCGACGAGGCTGCCGACGCCCTGATGGAGGCAGTGATCGCCGCCGAGCCCAGGTTCAGGGGCAAGGTCTGGACGCCCGAGGACGGCGTGGCCGAGGCGATGAGGCTGGCCACCGCGCCGGGTCGGACCGGCCCCGTGGTGATCTCGGACACGCAGGACAATCCGGGCGCTGGCGCCGACAGCAACACGACCGGCATGATCCGAGCGATGCATGCGCTCGGGGCGAAGGGCGCCATCGGCAACCTCTACGACCCCGAGGCCGCCCGCAAGGCACATGCCGCCGGTGAAGGCGCGACGCTGACCATGCCGATCGGCGGGCAATCCGGTGTCGCGGGGGATGCGCCCTTCGAGGCAGAATTCGTGGTCGAGATGCTCTCCGACGGCGCTTTCCTCGCGCTCGGACCTTTCTATCGCGGGCGACAGCTGAACATGGGTCCGTCCGCCTGCCTGCGCCTTGGCGACCTGCGCATCGTGCTGGTCTCGGCCAAGGCCCAGATGGCCGACCGCGAGATGTTCCGGCAGGTCGGCATCGACCCCGAGGACGAGCCCATCGTCATCGTCAAGAGCTCGGTCCACTTCCGGGCCGATTTCGAACCCATCGCCTCGACCCTCATGGTCTGCGCCGCGCCCGGCCCGATGGCGGTGGATCCTGCACTTCTTCCTTGGCGGCGCCTGCGTCCTGGGATCAGAGTGGGCGCACTGGGCCCCGCGTTCACGCCCGACGAAGAAACAACCACGAAGGAGACCGAACATGCCGGTCATTGAAGAGATCGCCGCCTTTGCCGACGACCTGACCACCATTCGCCGCGACTTTCACGAGCACCCGGAACTCGGGTTCGAGGAAGTCCGTACCTCGGGTATCGTCGCGGAGCTGCTGAAGAGCTGGGGCATCGAGGTGACCACCGGCATCGGCAAGACCGGCGTGGTGGGCGTTCTGAAAGGCTCGACGCCCGGCAAGACCATCGGCCTGCGCGCCGACATGGACGCGCTGCCGATCCACGAGGAGACCAACCTGCCCTGGTCCTCGAAAAACCCCGGCGTGATGCATGCCTGCGGGCATGACGGGCACACCACCATGCTGCTGGGTGCGGCGCGCTATCTCGCCGAGAACCCGGATTTCCCCGGCACCGCCGTCTTCATCTTCCAGCCTGCCGAAGAGGGCCTCGGCGGCGCCCGCGCCATGCTGGCCGACGGGCTGTTCGACCGCTTTCCCTGCGACGAGATCTACGGGATGCACAATTCGCCCTTCGATGCGCCCGATGTCGTCGGGATCAAGAAGGGCCCGGCGATGGCCGGCTCGAACTTCTTTGACATCAAGGTGACCGGGCGTGGCGCGCATGGCGCCAACCCGCACGGCAGCCGCGACCCCATCGTGATCGCCACCAACCTCGTGCAGCAGATTCAGTCTATCGTGTCGCGCAACATCGACCCGACGAAACCTGCGGTGATTTCGGTGACCAAGCTGAACTCCGGCACGGCCTACAATGTGATCCCCGAGACCGCGACGCTGGGCGGCACCATCCGTTTCTTCGATACCGAGGTAGGCGAGCTGATCTCGGAGCGCATCCGCGCGCTCTGCGAGGGCGTCGCCAAGGGCTACAACGTCGAGATCGACGTCGACATCCGCAACGTGTTTGACGTGCTGGTGAATGACGATGCGCTGTCGGACGAAGTGATCGCCGTGGCGCGTGGCGTGGTGGGCGAGGAGTCGGCCAACCTCAAGACCAACCTCGCCATGGGCTCGGAAGACTTTGCCGACATGCTGCGCGTGGTGCCGGGGGCCTATTGCACCGTGGGTCATGCGGGCGACGTGCCCCTGCACAACCCCGGTTTCGTGCTCGACGACGCGATCCTGCCCGTCGGCGCCAGCATCTATGCCAACCTGATCAAGACCCGCGGAGTCGCCGCATGACCGACTGGAAAGACCTCCCCTTCGACGCCGACGAAATGATCGAGGGGATGAAGCCCTGGATCGAGTGCGAGAGCCCCACCTGGGATGCTGCCGCATGCGACCGGATGATGGACCTCGTGGCGATGAAATGCGCCGAACTCGGCGCAACCGTCGAAAGGATCCCCGGCACCATGGGCTTAGGCGGTTCGGTCCGCGCGCGGTTTCCGCATCCGAAGATGGGCGAACCGGGGATCATGATCACCGGCCATTTCGACACCGTACATCCCATCGGGACGCTGGCCGTGAACCCCTTCCGCCGCGAGGGCGACAAGGTTTACGGCCCCGGCATTCAGGACATGAAGAGCGGCAACTACATGACGCTGGAGGCCATCCGGCGCATTCAGGAGGCGGGCATCGAGACGCCCCTGCCCATCGTCGCGCTGTTCACCCCCGACGAGGAGATCGGCACACCCGCGACGCGCAAGCTGATCGAGACCGAGGCGAAGCGTGCCAAGTACGTGCTCTGCCCCGAGCCCGCCGCGCCCAACAACGGCGTGACCACCGGGCGCTACGCCATCGCGCGCTTCAACCTCACGGCCAAGGGCAAACCCTCGCACGCGGGCTCGAACGTCAAGGGCGGTGTCTCGGCCGTGCGCGAACTGGCGAAGCGGATCATCGAGATCGAGGAGATGACGGGCGAGGACTGTACCTTCTCCTGCAACAACATCTCGTCCGGCAAGTGGGTCAACTGCGTCCCCTCCTTCGCCTCGGCGGAATGCCTTTCGATGGCGAAGAAGCAGGAAGACCTAGACGCGGGCGTCGAGAAGATGCTGGCGATGACGGGCGAGCGCAACGGCGTGACCTTCACCGTCGAGCGCGGCGTCACCCGCCCCGTCTGGGAGCCGGAAATGCCGGGCACCATGGCGCTCTACGACATCGCCAAGGGCCTCTCGGCCGAACTGGGCCTCGAAATGCCGCACGGCAGCCAGGGCGGCGGCTCGGACGCGAACTTTACCGGGGCGCTCGGCATCCCCAGCCTCTGCTCGCTGGGCCTGCAGGGCGCGGGGCTGCATACGCTGGAGGAACATATCCTCGTCGACGGCATCCTGCCCCGCACGAAGATCATGGCGGGCCTGCTGACGACGCTGGCCTGAGCAGCCCGACGGGCTGGGTGGGGCGGCGTTCGTCACCTGGCGGTGACGCCCCGCCTGCCCTCACCTTACCGGGTTAGGCCCGTGATGCGCCCGTTTCCCCTCGGTTGGGGGAAACGGGACTCGAATGGAGGTGGTCGGAAGGCTCTCGTCGACTGAGGTTCAAAAACTGAACTCGGACCCATGCTCAGGATACGTTTTCCCGGTTACTGTACGCTAAAGCGGCGTGCCATTCTGGGCAGCGGCGTGAGAATGCACTTTCGCAGAATAGGCACGCCTGGCTGAATTGTGGTCAGAGGACGCACGATAAGAGAACCTCCTCTGCGCTGTTTCTACAGGCCGCCCGGCTGCAATTCCTGTTTCGAAAGGCGCTTGGCAGAGAAAGAAAGTCGACCAGCTCAGCGCCAAATAGAAACGCCGCTCCGCCAATCCAGCTGACGCAGCACTCTGTACTTTCGAGCTACTCGGCCAGCACTGAATACGGCGGCTCGTCCGACAAAATACGCCACACTCAAATGCACAACTATCACTGGCAATCTCCAATCCCTCAAAGCACGCATCCTGTGTGAATTCCGGACCCGACCTTATCGTCAAGGTTGCAAAAATTGCGTCCTTCACGCCATTCTGTCTGCGAAACCAGAGTGAGGAGGAACGTTGAAATGCCGTTAGACTTGCACCCGGTCGCGAGCGGATTGGGATTCCCCGAAGGCCCCGTCGCGATGAAGGATGGTTCGCTTCTTTTCGTCGATATCGAGGAGCAGTATCTCAAGCGTCTTCTTCCGGACGGACAGATCAATAATGTAGTGAAGTTGGAGGGCGGGCCGAACGGAGTGGCCATCGGTCCGGATGGGGCCGCCTATGTCTGCAACAATGGCGGCGTCTATTCCTTCGTTCCATTCAACACTCCGGACAATGACCCGAAGAAGGACCCGGAGCACACGATAACGATCCCCGACCCCGCTCGTCCGAATTATCAGGGAGGATCGATACAAAGAGTCGATCTGGAGACCCGAGAGGTCACCACTCTCTACACGGAATTCGAAGGCAAGCGCCTGATCGCGCCCGACGACATCGTCTTTGACCGGGATGGAGCGTTCTGGTTCACCGATACGGGAAAGCAGGAAGGTCTGACCAGCGAACTGGGGTCGGTGTACTATGCGACCATCGACGGAAAGACTCTGCAGCGCGCGACGGTGATTCCCACTGCCAACGGCATCGGCATCTCGCCCGACGGCGATACGCTCTACGTCTCGGACACTGTTTTCGGGCGCCTCTGGTCGATGAAGATCCTTGGGCCCGGCAAGTTGGAGCAAGGCCCCCTGCCGAAGATGCCGGGAGACGTGGTGCAGACCTTGCCCGGTTACCAGTGGCTCGACAGTCTCAAGGTCGAAGCCGACGGCCGCATCTGCGTCGGCACGATCTTCAACGGTGGCATCACGATCTTCAGCCCGGACGGCAAGTCAATCGACCACCTCCCTGTCAGCGACCTGTTCACGACCAACCTATGTTTCGGGGGCGCGGACATGCAGGATGTCTGGATCACGGCGTCTAGTACCGGCACGATCTACAAGACACGGTGGGAGCGCCCCGGGCTCAAGCTACAGGACCAGGCCCAGGATTGGCAGAAATCATGAGCTGATCGAGAGCCGCATTTGCCCCCGAGATCCGGGAGTAGTACCCCGGATCACCTCTCGCCTCGCACCTTCGAGACGTAGCCTCGGGAATGGCAGTCGTGATAGGATTGAACCATCATGGGTGACTCCACGGCATTAAGGGGACGCGCTGCGGCACAGCATCGGGCGGAACGCCGTCCGGTGTCGGTGCTGTTCACCGACATGGTCGGATACACCGCCATCGTGAGCAAGCTGGGCGAGGAAACCTCGGTCAATTTCACGAGGATGATCTACGCGATGCTGAGCGACATCGTGGAAAAGCACGGTGGCGCGGTGCGCGGTTTTGCCGGTGACAGCATCATGGCGGTGTTCGGCATTCCCGAGGCGCTGGAGGATTCAGCGCTGCGGGCCTGTGCCACGGCGCTTGCCATCCACCGGGCCTTTGCGGATGCGGCAGACGATATCACCGCACGCTTCGGGGTGCGGGTCATCATGCGGGTCGGCATTTCCTCCGGTTCGGTCGTGGTGGCGGCGGTCGAGGGCGAAGACGCCCAGATGACGGCCGTTGGGAGCACGGTGAACCTCGCCTCTCGGATCCAGTCGCTGGCGCCCGAGGGCGGTTGTCTGATCTGTGGCAACACCAGGGCCCTCGTCCAGTGGCTCGTGGACATGAGTTTCGACGGCGAGCATCAGATCAAGGGCATTGCAAAGCCTCACAAGCTCTGGCGCCTGCTGTCGGTACACGAGGGCGCAACCCGTTTTGACGCATCGCTCGGGCGTGGGTTGAGCCAGCATGTCGGTCGAGGGGCCGAGCTGGCCGCGCTGACAGAGGCGCTAGCCTCGACACGGGACGGGCTGCGCGTGGCGGATCTCGTCGCGGAGCCGGGTCTCGGCAAGACGCGACTGGTGTTCGAATTCCTGCGCAGCGCGGCGCTGCAGAACGTGAGGGTTTACTCGGGCCACTGCACCGCTGTTGGTCAGCGCGTGCCGTTGTTTCCTTTTGTCGGGGTCGTCCGCGCGGCCTTCCGCATCGAGGGTGGGGAAGAGGCTGAGCAAGTCGAGCAAAAACTCAGGGAAGGTCTTGAGCGCACCGGGTTGAACCAATCGGAAAACCTCGGCCTGCTAATGAACCTGCTGGGCCATGCGCCGCCGGAGGGTACGCTCGACGGGTTGGACGGGGTCCTTGTCGGCCTGCGGTCCCGTGATCTGCTGGTCGCACTGCTTGCAGGGCAATGTGCAGCCGGCCCGGTGGTTCTGCTGGTCGAGGACATCCACTGGATCGACGGCGTTTCGCAGGAACTGCTGCAGCGCCTGATCGGGTCGGGCGACCTGAAGAACCTGCTGATCCTGACGAACCGGCGACCGGAGTACCTGCCCCCCTGGCGCGATGACCCAAGCACACGCACCATCGAACTCAGGCCACTGTCCGACGACGACATTCACGATTTGATACGGGCCCGGCTCAAGATCGACGCACTGCCGGACGAGATGCTCCGGCAGGTGACCGAGCGCGCCGGTGGCAATCCCCTGTTCTGCGAAGAACTCCTGAGCTTCCTGCTAGAACAGGGCCTGCTGAAAATCGGGGGCGGCAAGGTATGGTACGACGCCGAGCAGGGCGAGAACGCCGTGCCTGCCAGCATGCAGGGGCTGCTATCGGCGCGCATCGACCAACTCCAGCCGGAAGACCGCGAGTTGTTGCAGGCGGCGGCGACCATCGGGCGACAGTTCGATCCCGGGCTGCTCTCGCAGGTCTCGCCCCATCTGGGCGACACCGGGGCAGCGCTGCAACGATTGAAGGCGCTGGATATCATCTATCCCGAGGGCGCGACGTCCGACTACGTGTTCAAACACGTGCTGCTGCGCGACACGGTGTACCAGAGCCTGCTTGCGGAAAGCAGGTCAAAGCTCCACCTCGACATTGCGAAGGCATTGGAACTGCGCAATGCCAACAACCTGCCCGAAGCTGCCGAAACACTGGCGCATCACTACTCTCAGACCGACCGGGCCGACCTGGCCTTCAAGTACAACGCGCTCGCCGGGGTGAAGAGCCTGGGCGTGTTCTCCCTCGATCAGGCCAATCACTATTTTGACGCGGCCCTGGCGCTCTACGAGAGGGAAGCCGGCTGCGCCAGTGACGGGGCATTTGCCGAATTCCTTGGCAACTACGCGCTCTGCCTCAACATCTCCCTCGATGTCATGACGATGATCAGCGTGGCACCGCGCGTCCGACCCGTCCTCTTGAGAATTGGCGACAACGGCGATCATGTCCTGTTTTTGCATCATTACGTCTCCTGCCTCGTCGGTAACAGCCGCTTCATCGAGGCACAGGAGGTGCAGCAGGAACTGACGGAGATGGCAAAGCGGCTGGGTGATCCAAAATCCATCGCCTATGCGATGGTCAACGAGTTGTCGGTGTCGATCTATCGTTCTGCCCTTTCGAATGCGGAATTCGAGGCCAAGAGGACCGAAGTCGAAACCGCGTTGGCCAAGTTCAATGACGCCTACCTGCAGAACTTCTACCTCGCCACGATTGGCTGGAACGAGCTGACACGCGGCCGCGTGGTCAGAGCACGGGAGACCGCCGAACGCATGGTCGAGCTGGGCGAACGGACCAACGATCCGCGCGCCCTTGGCTATGGCACGGCAATGAAGGCCCTCGTCGCCGTGGTCACCGATGACCAGCAAAAGGCGCTCGAGTTCTCCGACGAAGCCTGCCGCCTGTCGCGGGTGGAGTTCGAGATTGCCATCGCCGAATCCTCGCGCGTCGCGGCGCTGATCGCGCTCGAAAAGCCCGGGGCGCTCGCCTTGGCGCAGGACTACGTCAGGATGCGCGAGGCCGATGGCTGCACCCTCTTCGCCGGGGTGCCGCAGTCGATGGTGGGCGTGGGACTGGCGATGGAGGGGCGCGTCAGCGAGGGGCTGAGCCAGATCGAGAATACCATCAGGAACCGTGAGACCGAGGGCGCGCTAATCGCAGCTGATTGGAACCGGCTCTTGCTGAGCGAGGTCTACCTTCAGATCCTCACCGGCGAAGGCGGCGCCTCGCTACAGTTGCTGTTCAGAAACTTCCGGGCGCTGATGGGCGTGATGCTCTCGGGCGAAAAGCGGATCAGGTCGCTGATCGCGAAAGTTCGGCAGAACCCGCAATTCGATGAAGACGGGCATTACTTTGCGAGGGGCGAGATGATCCTCGGGCTGCTCTGCAAGCTGAAGAAGCGCAAGGCACAGGCGCGCGAACACCTTGCAACGGCACAGAGACTGATCGCGCCGACTGGGGCATCGCCGATGCTCAGCCGGATCGAAATGGCGCTGCAGGAACTGGCCGATTAAGCCGTCAGCTGCGACAGATAGCGGATCGCGGGCAGACTGGGCAGCAGCGTATAGGCCCCGCCCCGCGTCTTGACGAAACGCGGAAAGCCGGAGAGGCGAATGTGTCCGCCCCCCTTCAAAGTCAGGTCGAAACGGCTGGTTTCGGGCACGTTCGCCCCGAGCAGGGGATCATTCGTCCCGGTGATCCCGGGATCCTGCAGGCCGAAATTGATCCAGTCGCACATCACCGCCTCGAACTGCGCCCCGTAGTTCGCACCGATGAAGTTACCCAGCAGCCCGTGTTCCCCGGTTTCAGGGTCGGGCCCGTAGGACATGCCACGACGCACCATTCGTCGGGTGTAGTTCGCCACGCGCTGCACGATGGGGCCGCCACGAGGGTTGGCGCGCCGCATATGCGATCCCGCGGGGCAGCGGGAGGACAGCGAATAGTCGTAGTTCGTCAGCGAGATGCCATCCTGCACATCGGAATTGGGGGATGCCTCGTAGGGCGTTCCGTTTCGCCAGCGCCCGCACATCTGGGCCGCCACGACCTCGCGAAGCGCGTCGTGCCTGCTCATGCCGCCTCCGATGTTCTGCTCCGCCCCCTCGGGAAGGAGCCTTGCCACGTCGCGGTGCGACTCCAGAAAGTGCGCCGCATCGGTCAGATAGGTCTCGAAGGCCTCGGTATCCTGTTGCAGCACGCGGAAGGCGTTGAAGGCACTGTCACGAAAGACGTCCTCGGGCGTCGGGATGGTGAATTTGATGCCTTCCAGTTGGGTCTGGTAGCCCAACAACACCGTTCCAAGCGGATCCTTGATCTGATGATCCCCGGCATGTTCGGGATCGAAGACATGTCTCAGTCGGGGCTGCGAAATCCCGTCCCTGTAGCCGAAAAAGACCTTTCCGTCCGGCAGGTTGCGCCCGTCCCGTGTTCCGAGAACGGTAAAGACCTTGGCGACCTTCTTCTCGATATCGTCAAGATGATGGTCCGCGTTGGCATAGGCGGACGCAACGATGTGGATGCGGTCGGGCCTGTCGAATGGCGCGGGCCAATGCTCGGGGGCGCTCTCGCCGAAATCTCCCAGTTTGAGCGCGCGGCGTGTCATGCCCTCGGTGTATTCGGTCGGGAAGGTCTTCAGCTGATCACTGGGAAGCCCGAGGGTGCGCAGACCTTCGAAGGTGATACCGATGTTGAAACAAAATTCTGGTCTCTCGCTCCAGTTGGCCGACCGCGTGATGCGAGGAACCTCCTCCCCTGTGCCATCCGCCGCCGCGGCCAGAAACTCCCTCGCGCGGCGTCGGTCGCTCACTTCGAGGATCATGTGGCGCACCCGGTCCAGGGGGTAGCCGCGCAGGATATTGCCCTGGACCTTCTCGGCATCGAAGACGGCCATCACCAACCCACCCCGAGATTGCGGCGGATCTGGGCGGCGGAATATCCCGGATAACCCCGATAGCCGCCCCCGAGGGAAATATTGCGATTTGCGTGCAACTGAAGGATCAGGGAGCGCGGCAAGGTTTGCAGATCATGCGGCGGGTCGTTCGGTTTCCGCCCCGCCTGCTCATCCTGCAGGCCGAACAGGTCGAAGGGATAGTCAGGCGCCTGGAACAGGTCGTGTTCGCGCACCCAGTCGATGAAGGCCTCGACGTTCTCTTCGCTGGGGTAAAGCTTGTCGCCGCCTTCGACCTCATGCATCAGCGCGTCGAAGACGCTGCCGATCGTGGAAATGAAGTCGCGGATGTAGTTGCTGAAATCCCCGTCGTAGACCGAGATCATGCAGATGTAATCCTCGACCAGGAGGAAGCGCGCGGAGTGGACAGTGCCCACGTTGTCCAGCCCGGCAAAGATCTCGTCCACGTTCTGCGCGAGCGCCATCACGGCCTTGGCCCGGCCGATCGGAGAGGTGTCCTTGAGCGGCATCAGCAGGTTCATCATGCGCTGCGTGTTGTCGCTGGGCTGAGGCGAAGGGCGCGGACCGCCCGGCAGCTTCGGCCGTCCTTCGCGCCAGACCCAGAACGGCACCACCACGTACTTTGAAAGAAACTGGAACCAGCCGCGTTCGGGCAGGCTGTTGATGTAGCTGTTGAGCCATCCGCTGTCGTCACTCATGCCCTACCCTTTCGTGCCGCTAAATGGGCAGGGAGTGCCTTGCCGCCGATTGCTGGAAAACGCGTAGACGTCCTTGCGAATTCTGAGGACGGGATCGTCCGACGGGTCGATCCCGTCCGTCAGGTGCCACGGGTTGAAACTCAGCTTCTCGAAGTACTCTTGCTGGTCCTCCCGCACCTTGTTGAGCGTCAGTGTCCCCATCATGACCCGCGTTCGATGCGGCGGCCATTGTCGGGTTGAATCGTTGAAGTCATCCCCTGCTTCGCCAATCTGCATCATGAGAGAGAAACGTTCGGTGCGACCGTGCGAGAGCCGTTTCTCGAGATCCTTCTTCAGATACCTGTCCTCGGGCGGTTTCTTGGGGTCGGTGTTCAGGACCCCGGCGATCGGCGCCCAGGAGAAGCGGACCCAGCGCCTTTGCCCATCCTTGCCCGTCACGATAAACGTATGCACCGCGTGATAGGTCGCCCGCACATAGCTGACCGGCGCGCCGATCGAGGAGGCATCGATGACGGCCGGCTGCGCCCAGACATGTTTGCTGGCAAAGGCGATGGCCCCCTCATTCGGTCGCTCCGTCTGACCGGGATAGGGATCGGGCAAGGGAAGCTGGAGCTGCAGGTAGCTCTTGATCTTCTGCCAGGGCGTTGCGCGCTGACAGGGTTTGGGGCGCGCATTCAGGGCGAAATCGAGGAAGGTCTCGGGCGTGGGCGCAAAGAAAACCGGCAACGTCATGCTGACGAGATCGGTGGACTGCCCGTTTTCGAGATAGAAGCGAACGGCCATACCGCGAACATCCGACCAGCCGTCATGCTCCTCGACGACGCCCATTCCATTGGAAAACCGGATGTCGACCCGCACACCCTTTTTCGCGGCCTTGGGCAGGAAATGTTCGGCCACGCAGAATCGTTGGGCCATTGGGGAGGGTTTGAAAAACCCGGTCGCGCCAACCCCGACCGTATGGACGGGGCGCCTTTCGGTCGAGCCGCCGTCGATATCAAGAGCATGAACTATGTCTTTAACAAGGTGCTTGTTTTCCATCGGTTTCCCCTGCGCACCGGAATGGATTTGAACAGCAAATGAATTGATCAGCATCGTAGGCACAGGACCCTCCGGATTGCCAAATGGTTTTTTTGCTGACCCTGTTAAGCGAATGGGCGCCAGCCTGATGCAAGGATGGCAGGCCGGTGCCATCGACATCCTGTTGCGGAGTTGGTTGATCGAGGTCCTGGATAACCGTCCATGCGGACGGCTCGGGCCGGGTCAAGGGAGACACGGCCGCCTGCCCAAGCGCTGGCGGCGTGTCAGGGGGGATCGGAGACGATCAGAAGAAGACGGGCGGATGCTCTCGGTGCCTGCCGGTCAGGTGAGGCGCTGAGCTTAGGGCTGCGCACGCGGCGCTTTATCACCATTTTACAATGGCTTGCAGCGCCTTGTTGGTACGGGCGGTGGGACTCGAACCCACACGGGACAAAGCCCTTCGGATTTTAAGTCCGATATGTCTACCATTCCATCACGCCCGCACGCTCTGGACACGAGGTCGCTGATAGCAACCGCACCGGCACCGGGCAAGCGCCGAGCAGCGTGGCGGGTCAGAGTTCCTCGCCCTCCGGTGCCAAAGGGCCACCATCGGCCAGCAGGCTCCGCTCGGACAGCCACGGATTGAGGGCAAGCGCCTGCTTCAGGTCGGTGCGCGCCTCATCCTTCCGGCCGAGGCCCAGCAGGGTCAGCGCGCGACCGGCGCGGGCGGCGATGTGGTTGGGGGAGAGTTCGAGCGCACGGTCGAGATCGACCAGTGCGGATGGGTAATCCTGCCGGATGAACTGCACGAAGGCACGCTGGTTATAGCCCTCGGCGTAGTCCGGGCAGTAGGCCACCAGCCTGTCCAGCACCGCGATGGCGCCGAGGAAATCGTAGCTGCCCCGCTGCGCCATGCCGTGGTTCAGCATTTCCTGCGCAATTTCGTCGGGCGCGTCGGTCCAGAGTTCCCACATGCGGTTGGTCACGACCCGCGCGGCGCCCTCGTCCGGTGCGGCCTGAACCTCGGCCAACAGCGCCTCCATCTCGGACGCATGATCCGGCGCTGCCGGGCATCCTGCCCAGAGGGGCCCGGCCAGAAGACAGAGTATCGCTGACAACATCCTCCGCATGGGCAGAAATGATGGCTGCCGCAGCGCGCCGGTCAAGTCACAGTTTCGAGCGGGCCGAGCGGACCGTCCTCCTTGACCGCCTGCATGGCGACATAGGTCGAGGTGCTGGCGACAAAGGGCAAGGTGGAGATCTTCTCGGCCAGCACGGCGCGGTACTCGGCCATGTTGCGGGTGCGGATCTTCATCAGGTAGTCGAAGTTTCCCGCGATCATGTGCACCTGCTCGATCTCGCCGATCTTTGCCACTGCCGCGTTGAAGGCGGCCAGCGCGGCCTCGCGGGTGTCCGTCAGGCGCACCTCGGCAAAGGCGACATGGTCGAGGCCCAGGCGGATCGGATCGACCAGCGCGCGATAGCCCTGGATCACCCCGTCTGCCTCCAGCCGCCTGAGGCGCGCCTGCGTGGGCGATTTCGACAGGCCGATCCGGCGCGCCAGGTCGGCGATGCTGATGCGCCCCTCGCTGGCCAGGACGCCCAGAATCATCCGGTCGAACCTGTCCAGCTCATCCCAGTCCGATTGCATCGCAATCCCCCCATTTTTCAGTCCATTCACCTTCAACTAAGGAAAGAACCGGCATTTGTCCCGCAATTTTCGCGGTATACCGTGACAAAGAGCCGGAGAGCCCCCGAACATGACCGAAACCCCCATCGCCCCATCCTCCCTCGACCTTCACAAGTACCAGGACGAGGAGGCGGCCATCGCCCGTCTCGTCGAGCAGGCCGCCCTCTCCACCGACGACCGCGCGCGCATCTGCGCCGCCGGTGCCAACCTCGTGAAGGATATCCGCAGCCTGTCCTCGCCGGGGCTGATGGAGGTCTTCCTTGCCGAGTACGGCCTCTCGACCGACGAGGGCATCGCGCTGATGTGCCTCGCCGAAGCGCTGCTGCGGGTGCCGGACGCCGATACCATCGACGCCTTGATCGAGGACAAGATCGCGCCGTCGGACTGGGGCAAGCACCTTGGCCATTCCGCTTCGCCTCTCGTCAATGCGTCGACCTGGGCACTGATGCTGACGGGCCGTGTGCTCGACGACGAGCGGCAGGCTCCCTTCAAGGCCCTGCGGGGCGCCGTGCGGCGCCTCGGGGAGCCGGTCATCCGCACCGCCGTTGGCCGCGCTATGAAGGAAATGGGCCGCCAGTTCGTGCTGGGAGAGTCCATCTCCTCGGCGATGAAGCGTGCCGCGGGCATGGAGGCCAAGGGCTATACCTACTCCTACGACATGCTGGGCGAGGCCGCGCGAACGGAGGCGGACGCTACCCGCTACCACCTGAGCTATTCCCGCGCGATCACGGCGATTGCCGAGGCCTGCACCTCGACGGATATCCGCGAGAATCCGGGGATCTCGGTGAAGCTCTCCGCGCTCCACCCGCGCTATGAACGCGCGCAGCGGCAGCGGGTCATGCAGGACCTCGTGCCGCGTCTGCGCTCGCTCGCCCTGCTTGCGAAGTCGGCCAACATGGGTCTGAACGTGGATGCCGAGGAAGCGGACCGGCTCGCCCTGTCGCTGGAGGTCATCGACGAGGTTCTGGCCGAACCCGCGCTGGCGGGCTGGGACGGTTTCGGCGTGGTGGTACAGGCCTATGGCCCCCGCACCGGCGAGGCCATCGACGCGCTCTATGGCATGGCGGAACGCTATGACCGCAAGCTGATGGTCCGGCTGGTGAAAGGCGCCTACTGGGATACCGAGATCAAGCGCGCGCAGGTCATGGGGATGGATGCCTTCCCCGTCTTCACCCGCAAGGCGGCGACCGACATTTCCTACATTGCGAACGCGCGCAAGCTGTTGGGCATGACCGACCGGATCTACCCGCAGTTCGCCACCCACAACGCCCATACGGTCAGCGCCATCCTGCACATGGCGGGCGATCTGCCCTTCGAGTTCCAGCGCCTGCACGGCATGGGCGAGGCGCTCCACAACATCGTCAAGGAGAAGAACCGCAACCGCTGCCGCATCTACGCGCCGGTCGGCGCGCACCGCGATCTTCTGGCCTACCTCGTGCGGCGCCTGCTGGAGAACGGCGCCAACAGTTCCTTCGTGAACCAGATCGTCGACAAGTCGGTGCCGCCCGAACAGGTGGCAGCCGACCCCTTCGAGAGCATCAAGGCCCCTGCCCCGCATCTGGCGACCGGCGCGCAGCTTTTTGCGCCGGAACGGCCCAACTCGACAGGCTTTGACCTGACGCACGTACCGACGTTGGAGCGGATCGAGGAGGCCCGCGCGCCCTTCCGCACCCATACATGGAGCGCGGCGCCCTTGCTGGCTGGCTCCGCCGCGCCGGAAGAGGCGGTGGCCGTGCAGAACCCCGCAGATGCAGCCGACACGCCCGGCACGGTCGCCTTTGCCAGCGCAGCCGATGTGGCAAGCGCCCTGAGCGCCGCGCGGCCCTGGGCCGTGCCAGCCAGCGAGAGGGCCGCCGCGCTGAACCGCGCCGCCGACCTCTACGAGGCCAATTTCGGCGAGATCTTCGCCCTTCTCGTCCGCGAGGCCGGCAAGTCGATCCCCGATGCCGTGGCCGAACTGCGCGAGGCCGTGGACTTCCTGCGCTATTACGCGGCCCATATCCCCGGCAAGGCGCCCGCCGGGACCTTTACCTGCATCAGCCCCTGGAACTTCCCGCTCGCCATCTTCAGCGGGCAGGTCGCGGCGGCCCTTGCCACCGGCAATGCCGTTCTGGCCAAGCCAGCCGAGCAGACCCCGCTGATCGCTCATCTGGCAGTCAGTCTGATGCACGAGGCGGGTGTACCGCGCGAGGTCCTGCAACTGCTGCCCGGTGACGGGCGGGTCGGCGCCGCGCTGACGTCGGATGCGCGCGTGAATGGCGTGGCCTTCACGGGCTCGACGGAGACGGCGCTGAAAATCCGCAGCGCGATGGCCGACCACCTCGCCCCCGGCGCGCCGTTGATCGCCGAGACCGGCGGGCTGAACGCGATGATCGTGGATTCGACCGCCCTGCCCGAACAGGCGGTTCAGGCCATCGTCGAATCCGCCTTCCAGTCGGCGGGCCAGCGGTGTTCGGCCCTGCGCTGCCTCTACGTGCAGGAGGACATCGCCGACGACCTGCTGCGGATGCTTTCCGGCGCGATGGACGCGCTGAACCTTGGCGACCCGTGGCTGCACCGCACCGATTGCGGCCCCGTGATCGATGCCGAGGCGCAGGGCGGAATCCGGTCGCATATCGACATCGCCCGTCACGAGGGGCGCGTCCTGAAAGAGTTGCAGGCCCCACAGGGCGGCACCTTCGTCGCGCCGACGATGATCTCGCTTGGCGGCATCGGGCAGCTGGAGCGCGAGATCTTCGGCCCGGTGCTGCACGTCGCGCGCTTCCGTGCCGGGGAGCTCGACAAGGTCATCGGCGAGATCAACGCGACCGGATATGGGCTGACCTTCGGCCTGCACACCCGGATCGACGATCGGGTGCAGCATGTGACCGAGGCGATTCACTGCGGCAACATCTACGTGAACCGCAACCAGATCGGCGCCATCGTCGGCTCGCAACCCTTTGGCGGCGAAGGGCTCTCGGGCACCGGCCCCAAGGCGGGTGGGCCGAACTACCTCAACCGCTTCTGCGCGCCCGACCTGCGCCAGAGCGACGAGGATTGGACCGCCGAGGCCGCGCAGATTCCGGCCGCCGCTGGAACGCCGCAGGCACCGCAGGGCACCACCCTGCCCGGGCCGACCGGTGAATCCAACCGGCTGACGCTGGTACCGCGCCCGCCGCTGCTCTGCCTCGGGCCGGGCCGCTCTGCCCAGCGTGAGCAGGCCGATGCGGTCAGGGCGCTTGGCGGTCAGGCGATCTGCCCCGACGGCGCCCTGCCCCCCGCGCGCCTGGACGAGATCAAGGCTCTGGCCGGGGTGATCTGGTGGGGAGACGACGCGCGCGCGCGCGCCTACGAACAGGCTCTGGCCCGGCGCAGCGGTCCGATCCTGCCGCTGATCCGCGAGATGCCGGATGTGGCGCGGGTTCAGGGCGAGCGGCATGTCTGCGTCGACACCACGGCGGCGGGCGGCAACGCGGCGCTGCTGGGCGGCCTCTCCTAGCGGTCCCTGCTACACGAGACGACCCCGGGGACTGGCGGTCCCCGGGGCTGCACTTCCTGCCGAGTTCCGAACCAACCGCCAGTCATGCCCCTTTGGTGATTGCACGACGCCTTCCCGCTTGACCCGGGCGCGCTTTGGGCGAACTCTGCGCCCATGTTTCCGATACGCGATCATAACCCCTCGGGGCGTACGCCCTATGTGACCTATGCCCTGATCGTGGCGAATGTCCTCATATTCATCAGCTACATTGGCCTCCTGGGCGACGATCAGGCGGTGCGCGAGATCCTTGCCGACTACGCGGTGATCCCCGCCAGCATCACCTACGGCGAGGGCTACGACACGCTGATCAGCTCGATGTTCCTGCACGCGGGCTTCATGCATATCGCGGGCAACATGCTGTTTCTCTGGATCTTCGGCGATAATCTCGAAGACGAGATGGGGCATGTCGGTTTTCTGCTGTTCTACCTCGCCTGCGGGATCGGGGCCGGGCTGATCCACGTAGCCTCGGCCCCCCAGTCGATGGTTCCGACGGTCGGGGCCTCCGGTGCCATCGCGGGCGTCCTTGGTGGGTACCTGCTGCTCTTTCCGCGCGCGCGGGTCGACGTGCTGGTCATCTTCATCATCTTTTTCCGCATCTTCTCGCTCCCCGCCTTTATCATGCTCGGGCTCTGGTTCGGGCTTCAGCTGCTGGGTGGCGTCGGCTCCACCGCAGACTCGGGGGGGGTTGCCTACTGGGCGCACATAGGCGGCTTCGTCCTTGGCATGGTGCTGACCCTGCCCCTATTCCTGAAACGTGGCGGAACCCGCTACTGGAGCCGGACCGATGGCCACCCGCCGCATCCTCAGGCGGACTATGGCGCGGTGCGGTCGAACATCCCGCGGGTGCCGCGGCGATGACCGCTCCCGTTACCGTTCGCGCGTCCTGTCACTGCGGGGCTGTTGTCCTGACCGCCGATCTGCCCCGGGGGCTTACGGCCCCGGCCCGCTGCGACTGTTCCTTCTGCCGACGGCGGCAGGCCGCGAACGTCAGCGCGCGCACCGACACGGTGACCATCGTGCAGGGGGCCGAGAACCTCACGCTCTACAGCTGGGGCACCGGCACGGCAAAACACTATTTCTGCAAGACCTGCGGGATCTATACCCACCATCAGCGCAGGTCGGACCCCGATGAAACCGGGATCAACCTTGGCTGTATCGAGGGGGCGAACCCCCGCGATTTCGATCCGATTCCGTGGAACGACGGGGTGAACCACCCCTCCGACAGAAGGGGCTGATCAGCCGCGGATCACCTTGGCGAACTGTTCGAAGATCGCTTCGTTTGCCGCGATCACGTCGCCGTCCTCGACGACGTTGCCCTCGGGGTCGATCCCCTGAACAAAGCCGCCTGCTTCCTTGACGATGATCACGCCCGCCGCCACGTCCCAGGCGTTCAGGCGGCGTTCCCAGAAGCCTTCGTAGCGGCCGGCCGCCACATAGGCGAGGTCGAGCGCTGCGGCGCCCCAGCGGCGCACACCGGCACAGGCCGGCATCAGGCGCGCAAGGTCCTGGAGGGTAAGCGGAAGATCGGCGCGGCCACCGAAGGGCACGCCGGTTGCAAAGATGCTCTCGATCATGCGGTGACGGCTCGACACCCGCAGGCGGGTATCGTTCATCCATGCGCCCGCACCCTTCTCGGCAAAGAACATCTCGTCCTTGGCAGCGTCATAGACCACACCGGCCACGATCTGGCCCTTGTGCTCCAGCGCGATCGAGATGGCCCAGTGCGGCAGACCGTGCAGGAAGTTGGTTGTGCCATCCAGCGGGTCCACGATCCAGCGCCGGGTCGGATCCTCGCCCTCGGCGCCGCCGCCTTCCTCGCCCAGCCAGCCGTAGGTCGGCCGCGCCCCCATCAGCTCTTCCTTCAGGATGTTCTCGGCGGCGATGTCGGCCCGGCTCACGAAGTCGCCCGCGCCCTTCATCGACACCTGGAGGTTTTCCACCTCGCGGAAATCCTTGACCAGCGACCGGCCCGCCTTGCGGGCAGCCTTGATCATGATGTTGAGATTGGCGCTGCCTATCATCGCTTCATTCCTCTTGGATCAGGGCGGGCGTATACGCTGACCGTCGCCTCTTGCCAAGTGGCACGACGCCGCGTTGCGGGCATAGCCCCCTTGCCAAGTGCGGGACCAGAGGTCACCGTCCCGCCAAGCACAAAGGAGGAGCCACAGAATGACCGAACAAATGCACCACGTTGCACTCGCCAGCCGCCCCGATGGCGCGCCGACGGCGGAGAATTTCCGTTACGAGGCGCGGCCCATGCCGGAACCGGCCGATGGCGAGGTGCTGGTCAAGGTGCATTACATGTCGCTTGATCCCTACATGCGCGGCCGCATGGACGATGCCGACTCCTATGCCAAGCCGGTTCCCGTGGGCGGCACCATGGAGGGCGGCGCTGTGGGCGAGGTCATCGCGTCCAAGAGCGACCGGTTCAAGCCGGGTGATTTCGCCTTTGGCATGTTCGGCTGGGCGTCGCACGGCTGCCTGCCCGCCAATCAGTTGCGCAAGGTCAACCCGGCGCACGGCTCGATCACCACGTCGCTGGGCGTTCTGGGGATGCCGGGGCTGACGGGCTGGTACGGCCTTACCGAGCTTGGCAAGCCGAAGGCGGGGGAAACACTGGTGGTGGCCGCCGCGACCGGCCCGGTGGGCTCGATGGTGGGCCAGATCGCCAAGTCGCGCGGGCTGCGCGTGGTCGGCGTTGCCGGGGGTGCGGACAAGTGCAAGATGGCGGTCGAGACCTTCGGGTTCGACGCCTGCCTCGATCACCGCGCCTATGCCACGGCGAAGGACCTGAAGGCGGCGCTGAAGGCCGAGTGCCCGGACGGCATCGACATCTACTTCGAGAACGTGGGCGGCAAGGTTCTGGCGGCGGTGATGCCGCTGATGAACAACTTTGGCCGTATCCCGATCTGCGGCATGATCAGCTGGTACAACGCGGGCGGCCTCGGCGCCGGCGCGGCAGACGCGGACATCACCGGTCCGAACCTCTGGCGGACCATCCTCGTGCGGTTCCTGTCGGTCAACGGCTTCATCATCTCGAACCACTTCGACCGCATGGGCGACTTCCTCGCCGAGGTCGGCCCGAAGGTCGCCAGCGGCGAGATCGCCTATGTCGAGGACGTGGCCGAGGGGCTGGAGAACGCCCCTGCGGCCTTCATGTCGATGTTGAAAGGCGGCAACATGGGCAAGCAGATCGTCAAGGTTGCCTGACCAACGGTGCGCGCCGGGTCAGAGACCCAGCGCCGCCTTGACCTCGTCGCCGTCGATGCTGCCGGGGGCCAGCCCCTCGCGCAGCATCCGCGCGGCGAGCGCCATCATGTAATCGTTCGCCGGGGTCGCCACGCCGTGCAGACGGCCCAGCACCACGATCTCGCCGTTCAGGAAGTCGGTCTCGATCGAGCCGACATTGCGCGCGAGGCTCTGCGCCGTTGAGCTGCCGACGCGGTCGACACCGGGGATATCGCGCATCTGCATCAGATCCTTGCGGCGCGGATCGGACGCCCCGACATCCTGCCAGTCGATGCCCGCAGCGCGCAGCACCGCCTCGCCCTCGGCTATCAGCAGCGCGCCGACAGCCTTGGCCGCCGCCCCCTCGCCCAGCGCGGCGCCGGAGATGTTCCTGAGGTTCATCAGCAGCTTGCCGTACTTCGGGCGCATGACGTCCTCGGAGAGGAAGGGCGCGAAGTTGCAGTGCCCCAGCGCCTCGACCAGCGCTTCGTCGGCAGCATCGACGCCGCCGGGAAAGCGGCCGATCTCGAACAGGCCGAACTTGGGTCCGGCGAAGACGGCAACCTCGCCCGGCACCACGTAGTCGGCCGGCAGCATCACCGTCACCCCGTGCACGTTCGGAAAGCGGCGCAGCACGCGGCGCTCGTTCTCCACCCCGTTCTGGGCGCAGAAGATCGGCTGATCGGTCACGCCCGCAGCACGAAGCTGTCCAAGAGCCGCCTCGGTGTCCTGCCCCTTGACGGTCAGCAGGATGGCATCGTCCGGGCGGAACGCGATTTCGGCGGGATCACCGACGCAATCGAATGCCTGGGTATAGGTGAGCTCCGGCGTGCGGACCGTCAGCCCCTTGTCCCGGATCACCTCCAGCTGGCGGCCGCGCGCGATGCCGACCACCTCCTGCCCGGCGCGGGCCAGTTCGGCCGCAATGGTTCCACCGATGGCGCCGACGCCATGCACGATGACCCTCATGCCTTGATACTCCTCAGGCTGTTTGCAGTTTGCGCGCTTCGACGCGCGCAAGGTCGATGAGCTTGCGCATGAAGGGCTTTTCCCGGTCCTCGCTGCGCACCGCCGCGTAGAGCCTGCGCGTGATACCGGCTGCCGTCAACGGACGGGTCACGTAATCGGAGGAATACTTGACCTCCCGCACGACCCAGTCCGGCAAAACGGCAACGCCCCGGTTGGACGCAACCAGAAGCAGTATGACCGCCGTCAGTTCGACCTGCCGCACCGATCCGGGCTCGACCTTGGCCGGGATCAGAAGCTGGCTGAACACGTCGAGCCGCGAACGCTCCACCGGATAGGTGATCAGGGTCTCCCCCCGGAAATCCGTCGCCTCGACATAGGCCTTCGACGCCAGCGGATGCTGGGCCGAGGCCACGAAGACCGGGGCATAGTCGAAGAGTTCAATGAACTCGACGCCGGGCAGGTCCTCGGGATCGGAGGACACCACGAGGTCGACCTCTTCCTTCATCAGCGCGGGCAACGCGTCAAAGGCAAGGCCGGGGCGGATATCGACATCCACGTCGGGCCATTCCTTGCGGAAGCCCTCGAGTACCGGGAACAGCCATTCGAAACAGGCGTGGCATTCGATGGCGATGTGCAGGCGTCCGGTCTTGCCATCGCGCAGATTGTCGAACTCGGCCAGCGTCGCCTCGACCTGCGGCAGGATCTGGTCGGCGAGCCGCAGCAGGCGCATCCCCGCGGCCGACAGCGTCATCGGCTTGGACCGGCGCACAAAGAGCTCCACCCCCGCCTGCTCTTCCAAGCCCTTGATCTGATGGCTCAAAGCGCTCTGCGTGATGTTCAGCTGATCGGCCGCGCGGGCCAGCCCTCCAGCTTCGTGGATGGCCTTGATCGTCCTGAGATGACGAAACTCAAGATGCATCATGCGGTTCAACTCATGTTGTTGTTGAGTAATATGAGTTTGTCTCACAAACGCCGACATGCAACAAGAGGTCAAATCAGAAGGGTTGAGTCCATGTCCGCGCCTAAAGTTTCTTTCGAGTTCTTCCCGCCTCAAACGCTCGAGGCGTCGTTCCGGCTGTGGGATACGGTCCAGACCCTCGCGCCGCTGGATCCGCGTTTCGTCTCGGTAACTTACGGGGCCGGCGGCACCACCCGTGACCTGACCCGCGAGGCGGTTGCCACCTTGCACAAGTCGTCCGGCCTCAACGTCGCGGCGCACCTGACCTGCGTCAACGCGACCCGGGACGAGACCCTCGCCATCGCCGACGGCTTTGCCGAGGCGGGCGTCAGTGAAATCGTGGCCCTGCGGGGCGACCCGCCGAAAGGGTCGGGCGCGTTCCAGCAGCACCCGGGCGGCTTTGCCAACTCGGTCGAACTGATCGAGGCGCTGGCCGCGAAGGGCAAGTTCACCATCCGCGTCGGCGCCTACCCCGACAAGCACCCCGAGGCTGCAAACGCCCAGGCCGATATCGACTGGCTGAAGGCCAAGCTTGACGCCGGCGCTGACGAAGCCCTGACCCAGTTCTTCTTCGAGGCCGAAACCTTCCTGCGGTTCCGCGATGCCTGTGCCAAGGCCGGGATCGACAAGAAGATCGTCCCCGGCATCCTGCCGATCGAGAACTGGAAAGGCGCGTCGCGCTTTGCCCGCAACTGCGGCACCGTCATTCCGCAATGGCTGGAAGACGCCTTCGAGACCGCGATCCGCGACAACCGGCAGGACCTGCTGGCAACCGCCGTCTGCACCGAGCTGTGCAGCGACCTGATCGACGAAGGCGTGGACTCGCTCCACTTCTACACGATGAACCGCCCGGAACTGACCCGCGACGTCTGTCACGCCCTGGGCGTCACGCCCAAGGTCTCGCTGCAGAACGTCGCGTAATGGCTTGTCCATCGCGCACCTCTTGCTAGGCTCCGGCCGCATAGAGGGAGGTGCGCCATGAACATTGCCAAGAGTCCGGATGACCTGCTGTCCCAGGCCGAAGTGCTGGGCCTGTCGGGCCTCGAATTCATGCAAGGCATCGTGGAAGGCCGCCTGCCCGGGCCACCCATCGGCGCGACCATGGGCTTTCACCTGCACGAGGTCGAAGAACAGCGGGTGGTCTTTCGCGGCACCCCCGAGTTCAACGTGACCAACCCGCTGGGTACGGTGCACGGCGGCTGGTACGGCACACTGCTCGACAGCGCGATGGCCTGCGCGGTGATGACAAGCATCCCGCGCGGCTCGGTCTACACCACGCTCGAATACAAGATTAACATCCTCCGCCCCATCCCTCTGGGCAGCACCGTGGACTGCATCGGACAGACCGACCATGTCGGTCGCTCGACCGGCGTCGCCCACGGCGAGATTCGCGGGGTCGAGGACGGGCGGCTCTATGCCACCGGGTCCACGACCTGCATCGTCATGAAGATCGCCTAAGCCTAGTCGAACCCGCGATAGAACCGGTTCCACGTGGGCGAGACCAGGATCTCGTTCAGACAGACGTGGGCCGGGGTCTCGGCCACGAAGCGCACGGTGCGCGCAAGATCCTCGATCTGGAGCATCCGAGCCATCTGTTCCTCCGAGGGCGGCACCGGGCGGGTCTTGAGAATGTCGGTTGCCACTTCGCCGGGCATGATCACGGTCGAGCGGATGCCGTGGCCGCCCTCTTCCTCGTTCACCGATTCGCTGAGCGCCAGCACCGCGCGCTTGGTGGCGTTGTAGGCCGCGCCCGTAAGGCGGGTGGCATAGCGGCCCGCCCAGCTGGAGATCAGGATCAGGCTGCCCCCGCCCTGTGCCCGCATCCCGGGCAGCACCGCGTGGACCGGGTAGAAAACCCCGTTGAGATTGACGTCGACGACCTTGTCCCAGCCTGCCCGGCTCAGGGTGCCCAGCGCACGTTCCGGCACGTTCAGGCCCGCGCTTGCCACGAGGATGTCCACCCGGCCGATCCGCCCTGCGGCATCCGCCACCGCGTCGCCGTCAGCGGTATCGAGCGGTTCGACCGTCGCACGACCGCCAGCGGCCCGGACCTCGTCCGCCACCTGCTCCAGCGGATCGCGGCGGCGCCCCGAGAGGATGACTTCGGCCCCCGCTTCCGCCAGTGCCCGCGCCGATCCGGCGCCGATGCCGCTCCCCGCGCCGGTGATCCATGCGCGTTGTCCCTGCAATGTCGACATCCTCTTCCTCCCTGCTGCCGTCGGCGGAGGATAGGATGCCCCCGGCCCCGGCGGCAACAGCGGCAATGCCCTGATCGGTAATCGAAGCGCTCAGCCCGGCTGGCTCGCGCCGTGGTGCAGAAACCCGAGGCCGTGCGGCACCGGATAGTCCTGCGGCCGCACGGTTTCGTGCAGGCGCTCGGTGGCGTCGCGCCCGACGATCCGCGCCTTGCGCAAAAGGAAGATCTTGCCCCATGACCGCCAGGTCCCCACCGAGGGCGCGTCCTTGTCGGTGTAGAAACGATTGCGCCAGCCATCCGGCAACGGCAGGCCGCACTCCGCCGCGCGGTCCAGCATCCAGACAAGCGAGATGTTCGCGAGGGGCCGCGCCGCCTCGAACCCGCCCAGTTGCCCCCCGACATCACCATGCGCCCCGCGGAACCAGACCTGCTCGACCCGGCCCGGGAACACGTCTGGGCATTCCCACATCACCGGCTCGAACACTTCGCGCGTCTCGTTCAGCGCCAGCGCATGAAACCCGTTGCGAATGGAGCGCCCAAGCTGATGGTTGTGAAAGGAATGCGCCTGCTCCGCTGCCTTCCAGAAATAGGGCAGCCGCAGCCCCAGCGCCTTGACCGTGTCCCAGACGCCGACCATCTCGATCGGCACCACATCATGGCAATAGCGCCGCACGAAGGCCTGTTCGGAGTCGCTGTTCCCGCCCATCTGGTAGTGGCGATAGGCCGTGCGGATGTTGCGGACATTCGCGTGCTCCGCCTTGACCAGGCCGACCTGGTCGATCACCCCGGCAAGCGAACGCACGGCATAGGCGCCGCGCGAGTAGCCCATGAGGTAAATGCGGTCGCCCGGGTGGTAGTGCGAGGCGAGATAGCCGTAGGCGCGGCGGATCTGACGATTGATGCCGCGCCCCATGAGCACGTCGAGGGTGCCGCGCCAGCTTTGCCACTGCACCCCAGCCTCATAGTAGACCGACACGGCAGAGCCCATTTCCGAGCATAGCCTGTAGGTCACGCCGGCATGCGTCTCGTAGCCGGCTTCGAGGGTCGACATGGTCCCGTCGAGGACAATGACGATCGTCCGCGGACCGCGCAGCCGTGCCCTTGGCGAGTGCTCCTGCCGGAGCGGGCGCGCGATCCAGCCGAAGAGCCGTCTACTCAGCCGCGATAGGTTCATCCTTCAACAAGTCCCAAACTCGTGACGCGGTAAAGGGCATGTCCACCTGGCGCACACCCTTGTCCCAGAGCGCATCCTGTACGGCATTCGAAATGGCGGCCAACGCGCCCACCGTCCCGGCCTCGCCACAGCCTTTCATGCCCATCGGGTTGGCAGTGGAGGGAACGGGCTCTGGGGTGAACGAGATCATCGGCACATCCGACGCCCTAGGCATACCGTAATCCATGAAGGTGGCGGTCAGCAACTGCCCCTCGTCATCGTAAACAGTGTGTTCCACCAGCGCCTGGCCGATCCCCTGAACCACCCCGCCATGAACCTGACCTTCGGCCAGCAAGGGGTTGATAAGGTTTCCGAAGTCATCGACGACAGTGTACTTCTCGACTGTCACCAGCCCGGTGTCCGGGTCGATCACGATCTCGCAGAAGTGAGCGCCGTTGGGATACGAGCGGCCCGGCAGCGTCGCGCGCGCCTCGTGACTCAGTAGATCGCTCCGCCCGTCGGCGCGCGCCATCTCCGCCGCTTCCAGCATCGTGGGCCGCAGGTTCGAGCCCGGTGCGCTGAACGTCTCGTCATCGAAGCTAACCGCGGACTCCTCCACGCCCATCTTCTCGGCGAGATAGGGGGTGAAGGCCTCGACCATGGTGCTGACCGCAGCCAGCGTCGCATTGCTCTGCGTGGTGACCGAGCGCGACCCGCCGGTGCCGCCGCCCTGCGCGATCAGGTCGGAGTCGCCCTGCACGACACTGATCTTCTCGACCGGGATCCCGGACTGATCCGACAGGAACTGGGCATAGACCGTCTCGTGCCCCTGCCCGTTGCTCTGGGTGCCGACATAGATGCTGGCGGTGCCGTCCTCGTTGAACACCACCTTGGCCCCTTCGGAGGGGTCGCCGAGGATACTCTCGATGTAGAAGGAAAGCCCCCGCCCCCGCAGCAGCCCCTTGGCGGCATCTGCCGCCTGGCGCGCCTCGAACCCGGCCCAGTCTGCCTCTTCCACGCCGCGCATCATCACGCGGGTGAATTCGCCCACGTCGTAGTTTTCGCCCGAAACCGTAGTGTAGGGGAAGTTCGCCGGCGGAATGAAGTTGATGCGGTGCAGGTCCAGCGGGTCTACGCCAAGTTCGCGCGCGGCCCGGTCCATCACCCGTTCCAGCACGTAGATCGCCTCGGGGCGGCCCGCGCCACGGTAGGCATCCACCTGCGTGGTGTTGGTGTAATAGCCCTTCACGTTCAGCCAGGCCGTCGGGATATCATAGGTCCCGGTCAGCACCCGCGCGAAGAGGTTCGACTGGATCGCCTGCCCGAAGTTGGAGTTGAAGGCGCCCATATTCGAATGCGTCACGACCCGGTAGGCGGTGATCTTGTTGTTCTCGTCGAAGGCCAGTTCGGCCAGGGAAACGAGGTCGCGCCCGGCGTGATCGCTCAGCATGGCCTCGGTCCGGTCAGACATCCAGCGCACCGGGCGGTTCAGCGCGCGCGCGGCCTGTGCCACGGCGAAATACTCGGGATAGGGCGCGGCCTTCATGCCGAAACCGCCACCCACGTCGGGGTTGGTGATCCGCACCGCGGAGTCATCGAGGCCCATGGCCTTGGCCAGCGCGCTTTTCATGCCCCAGACGCCCTGCCCGCCAAAGGCCAGGTGCAGCCGGCTGCCGTCCCACTCGGCAAAGCAGCCGCGCGGCTCCATCGGGTTCACGATGACCCGGTTGTCGCCAACCTCGAGCGAGACCACGTTTGCCGCCGCGGCAAAGGCCGCCTCGGTGGCTGCCTCGTCACCCAGGCCGAAGTCATAGGCGACGTTGTCGGGCGCCTCCGGATGGATCGTCTCGCCGCCGGGGGCGAGGTCCAGCTTGACCGGCAGTTCGTCGTAATCGAATTCGATCAGTTCGGCGGCGTCCCGGGCCTGGATCAGCGTCTCGGCGATGACAACGGCGACCGGTTCGCCCACGTGGAACACCTTGCCCTTGGCCAGCATCGGGCGCAGCGGATCTGCCGCGCGGCTGCCATCGCGGTTCTTGATCACCACGCCGGACATCGAGATATCCATCCCGGCGGCTTCGAGGTCCTCCACGGTCAGCACAAGGTGCACCCCGTCGGACTCCCGCGCCGCGTCCACGTCCAGCCCGATGATGGTCGCATGGGCGACCGGGCTGCGGAAGACATAGGCGTATAGCGCGCCTTCCGGGGCGATATCGTCGACATAGCGGCCGTGCCCCGTCAGCAGGCGGATATCCTCGAAGCGGGTAACGGGCTGGCTTTTGCCGAATTTTTCCATGGGAGGGTCCTTCGCGTTTCCGTTGGCCCGGACAGTAGCCGTGGAACGGGCAATGTCCAGAGCATGCGGCCGGTTACGGCGCGCCACGCGCGAGCGGGGATTGACGCTGTCTGTTTGTTGCCCATTCTTCCTGAAAGCTCCCCTGTGACGAAAGGCAGAGACGATGGATCGCGTCAGCTTCACCGCCATGAAGGACGGCACCGCCGAAGATTACGCATTTCTCAACGAGCACGAGGTCGAATATGCCCGAGGCACCGCCGACCGCCTGCTGCGCGCGATGACGGACCTCGACGAGAGCCTCTCGGGCTACCAGATCACGCGACTCGGGCATTCGCTCCAATCCGCGACACGTGCCTGGCGAGACGGGGCCGATACCGACTGGGTCGTCTCTGCCCTGCTCCACGACATCGGCGACATTTACGCGCCCTACAACCACGACGAATACGCGGCAGCGATCATCCGGCCCTTCGTACGTGAACAATGCGCCTGGTGCGTCGCGACCCACGCGGACTTCCAGATGCTGTACTACGGCCACCTTGTCGGCGGCGACCAGCACAAGCGCGACCGCCATGCCGGACAGCCGTACTTCGACGACTGCGCCGAATTCTGCGAGCGCTGGGACCAGTCGAGTTTCGATCCCAACTACGACACCCTGCCCCTGACGTTCTTTGCCCCCATGGTGCAGGAGGTATTCGCCCGCCCTGCCTATGACCCGGCGGTCATTCGCCCGGGCGAACGTGTGGCGCTGCAGAACCCCGAAACCGCAGCGGTCCGCGCCGGGTAACGCACCCGGCCCACGCCCCGCAGGGATTCACGATCCGGACCGGCCCCGGTCAAGGCAGGGGGAAACAAGCCGGAGCCGGCCGGGATCGTGAGGCCTGCGGCGGCACCGGAGAAACGCCGGTGCACGCTCCTCCGTTCTAACCTGTGCGAATTAAGGAAAGATTACCGCACCTGGCTACTTCAGCAGTCCGATCCGGCGGAATACCCAGTACTGCAGGATCGCCAGCACCACCAGCAGCCCGCAGACCACCCAGAAGGCATTGCCGTCGGCCGCGCCCGGAATGCCGCCCACGTTGATCCCCAGCAGCCCGGTCAGCAGGCTGAGCGGGAGGAAGATCGCGGTCACCACCGAGAGTACCAGCATCTGCCGGTTGGTCGCCTCGGCCCGCAGGTCCATGATCTGATCGTGCACCACTTCGGCGCGGTCGCGGATGGCATCCAGCGCCTCGGTCAGCCGCGTTACCCGCTCGGTCGCCTCGCGCAGCCGCTCGCGCGCATGGGCGGAAATCCACGGCATGTCCTCGATGGCGAAGGTGCTCAGCGCGTCCTTCTGCGGGTACATGTAGCGCCGCAGCATGATCGACACCCGCCGCACGTCTGCCAGTTCGGACCGCGCGGGCGGTTCGCCCGTCGCCTCGAACGCGTCCTCGAGGTCGTCGATCTGTTCGTTCAGTTCGGCCACGATCGGTTCCGCCCGATCCGCCAGCCTGAGCGCCAGACGCGACACCAACTCGCCCGCGTCGCGCGGGGCAATGCTGCGCGCAAACGCTTCGTGCACGTCGGACACGGCCAGCAGGTTGCGCCGCTGCAGCGACACCACCAACCCGCCCGAGGCCCAGATCCGCAGCGAAACCATGTCTTCGGGCTCTGCCCCTTCGGCAAGGTTGACGCCGCGCAGGTTGATCAGCAGGCCCTCCTCGTGGACACTGCAGCGCGGCCGCGTCTCGGGCGCGTCCAGCGCCTCGCGCACCACGAAATCCAGCCCGCAGTCCTTCAGCCAGTCCATCTCGGCCTGCTCCGGCCGGTTGAGATGGATCCAGACAAAGCCCTTCTCCTGCACCAGGTCCTCGGCCTTGCGCCCGGACACGTCGATGGGTTTCGCGTCGCCTTCGCCGTCGCAACGGAATGCAAACATCACCGCCATGCGTCTCTCCTCGTCAACCTTCCGTGCAACTTGGAGCACTGCATGGGGTTTTTCCACGCCGAATTGACGCGCACTCGGCCTTTCCCTCGCGCCCCGCATTCGCTAGATGAAGCGCGGACCGAAAAGGGATCGTGACGATGGCGATGGAAAAGACATTCGATGCGGCTGAAGCCGAAAGCCGCCTCTACAAGGCCTGGGAAGAAGCGGGTTGCTTTACGGCGGGGGCAAATGCCAAGCCCGGAGCCAGCAGCTTCTCCATCATGATCCCGCCGCCGAACGTGACCGGCTCGCTGCACATGGGCCACGCTTTCAACAACACGCTGCAGGACATCCTTATCCGCTGGAAGCGGATGCAGGGCTTCGACGTGCTCTGGCAGCCCGGCACCGACCACGCGGGCATCGCGACGCAGATGGTGACCGAGCGCGAGATGGCAGCCAACCAGGAACCCTCGCGCGCCGAGATGGGCCGCGACAAGTTCCTCGAGCGGGTCTGGCAGCAGAAGGTCAAGTCGCGCGGCACCATCATCGGCCAGCTGAAACGCATCGGCGCCTCCTGCGACTGGTCGCGCGAGGCCTTCACCATGTCGGGCGCCCCGCAGGCTCCCAAGGGTGAGGACGGCAACTTCCACGACGCCGTCATCAAGGTCTTCGTCGACATGTACGAAAAGGGCCTGATCTATCGCGGCAAGCGGCTGGTCAACTGGGACCCGCACTTCGAGACCGCGATCTCGGACCTTGAGGTCGAGAACCTCGAGGTTGCCGGCCACATGTGGCACTTCAAGTACCCGCTGGCCGGGGGCGAGACCTACGAGTACATCGAGAAAGACGGGGACGGAAACGTCACCCTTCGCGAGACGCGCGACTACATCTCGATCGCCACCACGCGCCCCGAAACCATGCTGGGCGACGGCGCGGTCGCGGTTCATCCGTCGGATGAGCGCTATGCGCCAATTGTCGGGAAACTCTGCGAGATCCCGGTCGGCCCCAAAGAGCACCGCCGCCTGATCCCGATCATCACCGACGAATACCCGGACCCGACCTTCGGCTCGGGCGCCGTGAAGATCACCGGCGCGCATGACTTCAACGACTACGGCGTCGCCAGCCGCAACGACATCCCGATGTACCGCCTGATGGACACCCGCGCGCAGATGCGCGCCGATGGCGCCGACTACGCCACTTGCGCCGCCCGCGCGCAGGAGATCGCGAACGGCGCAGAATTCACCGAGGCCGAAGTCGACACGCTGAACCTCGTCCCCGACGAGATCCGCGGCCTCGACCGCTTCGAAGCCCGCAAGCAGGTGGTCGCGCAGATCACTGCCGAGGGGCTGGCTGTCATGGTGCCCACGCCCGCCTCTGCACCCGCCCCGGCCTCCGCGCCGGGAACTCTCGGTGACGAGGCCCCGGGGCAAGCCCGGGGCGAGGGTGAAGCCCGGGGCGACGACGAGGTCGTCCTCGTTCCCCTCGTCGAGAACAAGCCGATCATGCAGCCCTTCGGCGACCGCTCCAAGGTGGTCATCGAGCCGATGCTGACCGACCAGTGGTTCGTCGACACCGCCAAGATCGTCGGCCCGGCGCTCGACGCGGTCAAGGACGGCACGGTCAGGATCCTCCCCGAGAGCGGCGAGCGCGTCTATTACCACTGGCTGGAAAACATCGAGCCCTGGTGCATCTCGCGCCAGCTCTGGTGGGGCCACCAGATCCCGGTCTGGTACGGGCTGGACCTCGGCACCCACCGGTTCCATGACGACGAGGGCGATGGCGACCTCGACGCCGTCGAACTGGGCCGCCTGCTGAACGATGGCGGGATGCTCCATGCCGGCGAAGTCGCCCATTGCGGTGCCTCGCTCGAGGCGGTCACCAAGGCCTTCCTGCACGAGCTGGACGACACCCCCACCCCGATCAACCACTCGCGCATCGTCGAAGTGGCGGACAAGCACGCGGCCATCGAGGCTCTGGCCGAGAGCCTTGCACAGTACAACGTCACGCAGGACCCGACCAAGCTGGTCTACCCGATCTGGCGCGATCCCGATGTGCTCGATACATGGTTCTCCTCGGGCCTCTGGCCGATCGGCACGCTCGGCTGGCCCGAGAAGACGCCGGAACTGGAACGCTACTTCCCGACCTCGGTACTGGTCACCGGGCAGGACATCCTGTTCTTCTGGGTCGCCCGGATGATGATGATGCAGCTGGCCGTGGTGGATCAAATTCCGTTCCACACCGTCTACCTGCACGGCCTCGTGCGCGACGCCAAGGGCAAGAAGATGTCCAAGTCGCTCGGCAACGTGGTCGACCCGCTGGAGATCATCGACGAATACGGCGCCGACGCGCTGCGCTTCACCAACGCGGCGATGGCCTCGCTGGGCGGCGTGCTCAAGCTCGACATGGAGCGCATCAAGGGCTACCGCAACTTCGGCACCAAGATCTGGAACGCCATGCGGTTCGCCGAGATGAACGGCGTGTTCGAGGCAGACTATGACGGCGTGCCCCCGGCCACCCAGACCCTGAACACGTGGATCATCGGCGAGACCGCCAAGGTCCGTGCCGAGGTCGACGAGGCGCTGAACCTGTTCCGCTTCGACGATGCCGCGAACGCGCTCTACCGCTTCGTCTGGGGCAAGGTCTGCGACTGGTACGTGGAATTCTCCAAACCGCTGCTGCTGGACGAGAACCCGGCCCGCGAGGAAACCCGCGCAGTGATGAAATGGGTTCTGGACCAGTGCCTGATCCTGCTGCAGCCGATCATGCCCTTCATCACAGAGGAGCTGTGGCAGACCTCGGGCAGCCGTCAGGGCATGCTGATGGTCACCGACTGGCCGACCTACGGCCCCGAGCTGGTGGACGCGGCGGCGGACCAGGAGATGAACTGGGTTATCGCGCTCATCGAGTCGATCCGCTCCGCCCGGGCGCAGATGCACGTGCCCGCCGGTCTGCACATCCCCATGGTGGTGCGCGACATCGACGCTGCGGGCCAGGGCGCCTGGGACCGCAACGAGACGCTGATCAAGCGCCTTGCGCGGGTCGAGAGCCTCACCCCGGCGGCAGAGTTCCCCAAGGGGACCATCACCATCCCCGCCGAGGGCGCGACCTTTGGCCTGCCGCTGGCCGACGTGATCGACATCGGCGAGGAAAAGGCGCGGCTGGAGAAGACTCTCGGCAAGCTGGCCAAGGAGCTCGGGGGCCTGCGTGGCCGCCTCAACAACCCGAACTTCGCGGCCTCGGCGCCCGAAGAGGTGGTCGAGGAAACCCGCGCCAACCTTGCCGCCCGCGAGGACGAAGAGAGCAAGCTGAAAGAGGCGCTCGCCCGACTGTCCGAGTTGGGCTGACCCTGAGACGCTCCCGGAATGCCCGCCCCTTCGGCGGGCGTTTCGCCTTTCGGCAGGTGCAACGCGGCCTTGCCGAACCCACCGGTGCTTCGCTCCCCGGCTTATGCTAGTTTCCAGCCAGAGCCACGGAGACCGCAGATGATCCGCGCCTTTCAGAAACTGATCGAACGCCAGCTGCTCAAGGCCAATGCCGAGGGCAAGCTCTCGGGCCTAGAAGGTGAAGGCAAACCGTTGCCCGACCGGTCGTCAGAGGCGCTGGTCGACCCGGCCATCGCGACCGGCATGCGCATCATGGCCCAGGCCGGCGTCACCCCACCCGAGTTTCCGCTCAAGCAGCAGTTGGACGAGGCCCGAGCCGCCTGGCGCGAGATGACCGATCCCGAGGAAAAGAAGAAGGCCATGGCGCGGATCGCCGACCTCGAAATGCGCTACAACATGGCCCGCGACGCCCGCCGCGCCTTCCTGCGCTAAGGTCCGTCTACCGGACGTTCCGGCAATTCCTCTCCGTCACGCGCACCCGACGAGAGGCGCGGCCACGCCCCCTCATCTTTTCTTCACAAATACTCAAATCCGCGCCCACCGCACGCGTCGCCGCCGGGCTTAGCCAAGCCCCAGAAGCCCGCGCGCCTCGGTCCAGAGGCGGCTTACCAGTTGCTGCGCCCGTTCAGCCGAGGAGAGACCGGCAGACTGCCCCGCCCAGGCCTGCATCCCGTTCAGGTCCCCGCTCCGCCCGGCCTCGCCCCGCATTCGCGCGGTCAGGTTGCGCTGGACCGGATAGGGCGCGGCAGTCGGGGCATCCTCGGCCTCGGCCGCCAGCGCATAGGTGGTCGCGAGGCTTCGCCCCAACCGGCCGGAGAAGGCGCGCGTGGCCACCGTCCCCTCCGGTCTGGCCGCGCCGAGACCATCGGCCCAGACGGAGGGCAGCGCCGCCTCTGGCGTGCGCAGAAGGCCGGTGCCGATCTGTACCGCCGAGGCCCCGAGCATGAAAGCGGCGGCGATCCCGCGCGCATCGGCGATCCCGCCGGTCGCGACCACCGGCAGCCGCACCGCGTCCACCACCGCCGGGACCAGAGAGAAGGTGCCCACCATGCGTTGCGCGGCCTTGTCGGCTTCGAAGGCGCCCCGATGACCGCCCGCTTCCATGCCCTGCGCGACGATCACGTCGGCCCCGGCGGCCTCGGCCTCCAGCGCCTCGGACACGGTCGTCGCGGTGGCGTACCAGCGAATGCCGCGCGCTTTCATTTCGCGGACGAAGGCATCGGGGTAGACCCCCATGATCGAGGATATCACCGCCGGGCCCGCCGCGAGGATCGCCTCGCACTGCGCGTCGAAATCACCCAGCGGCGCCTCGGCATCCTCCGCCGGGACCTCGGGCCCGAACTGGCTCAGGAACGCGCGGACCTCGGCCTCCTGCGCGGCATCGCGCACCGGGTCCGGGTCGGGGATCCACAGGTTCATCTGGAACGCGCCATTGGTCGCGCTCCGCAGGTCGCGGGCCCAGTCGCCGATGGCGTCGGGCGAGAGGGTCAGCGCGCCACAGGCTCCCATGCCGCCCGCGCGGGCCACCGCCGCGGCCAGAGGCACCGGGCAGGCGCCGGCCATCGGGGCCATGAGGATCGGCACGTCGATCCCCTCGCTCCTGCAGAAGCTGTCGATACGGTCTGAAAGCTCGGACATGGGCAAATCCTCCTTGCCCGCCATCCTCGACAGCCAGCGCCGAGCGTCAAGGCCCCGCGCCCCGGCCATGCGCCGGGGCGGGAGCACCCTTTATTTGAACGCGGGTTTACGCCCCTGCATCTGGGCGGCGATCACTTCCATCTGGTCCGGCTTGCCGATCAGCGCCACCTGCTCGCGCGACTCGCTCAGCAGCACGTCCTCGCGGCCTGCCCGCTCGGCCACGTCGATCAGGCGCTTTGCCGCCCGCATGGCCGAGGGGCTGCGCCCCGCGATATCCGCAGCCAGCGTCAGCGCGGCGGCCAGCGGGTCAGTGTCGACCGAGGTCACCAGCCCCCAGCGCTCGGCCTGTTCCGCCCCGACCGGTGCGGCGGTGTAGGTCAGCTGGCGCAGCACGTCCGAGCGCATCAGGCGCGGCAGCAGGGCCATGCCGCCCATGTCGGGCACGAGGCCCCATTTCATCTCCATCACCGCCATCTTGGTGTCGGGATGCGCAATGCGGATATCGGCGCCAAGCGCGAGTTGCAGGCCACCGCCGTAGACCGCGCCCTGCAGGGCGGCGATCACCGGGACCGGGACGCGCCGCCAGATCATCGCGACTTCCTGCATCCGGTTGGCATCGTCGTGGCTGCGCTCCATCAGCCAGCTTTCGGGGTCGACCTGCCCCATCTTGGCAAAGCTCGCGAGATCGAGGCCCGCGCAAAAGCTCTTGCCCTCGCCCGAGAGCACCACGACCCGCGCGTCCGAGGCCGCAACCTCTGCACCGGCTTCGAGGATGGCATCGACCATCGCGTCGTCGAGCGCGTTCATCTTGTCGCCCCGGGTCAGCGTGACCCGTGCAATGTGATCTTCATAGGTGACAGATACCCTCGCCATCGCGGCCTCCCTTCGGCTGTTCCGGCGTCACCCTGCCCCGATTGCGCCCCTTGCGCCAGAGATACGTGGCGGCAGGGTTTGGCAGTTCGCGATAAGCTCCTATGTCTTGCCTCAGCAAGGAAAGGCCCGACATGACCGACACACAGGATGACAGCACCCTGCCCCGCCGCTCGCGGCTTGGCGTGCTGTGGACCACCGCCGGGATTCTGGTCCTTGCTCTGGGGATCATCGGGATCTTCCTGCCGGTGCTGCCGACCACACCCTTCGTCATCGTCGCCGCCTTCTGCTTCAGCAAGGGCTCGCCAAGGCTGCGCCGCTGGCTGGTCACCCACCGCATCTTCGGCCCGATGATACTCGACTGGGAGGCCACCGGCGCGATCCCGCGCGGGGTCAAGTACATGGCCTGCACGATGATGGCGGGATCGTTGCTGATCTGCTGGCTGATCGGCCTGCCCGCCAAGGTGCTGATCCCGCAGGCTGTGCTGATGGGCCTTGGCGCGGCCTATGTCCTGACTCGCCCCGACTGCTGATGCCGCGCCCGCGACACGCTCACCGCTTGCCCAGAGGGCGCGGCTCGGGCATATCTCGCACACCATGACATACCCGCGCTATACCCCGCTCGCCGCCGCCCTTCCCTCGACCGTGCCCTTCGTCGGGCCCGAAACGCAGGAGCGCGAGGCCGGCAAACCGTTCCGCGCCCGCATCGGCGCCAACGAGAACGTCTTTGGCCCCTCGCCCCGTGCGATTGCCGCGATGGAAGCCGAGGCCCGCGAAATCTGGAAGTACGGCGACGCCCAGAGCTATGACCTGCGCAAGGCGCTGGCCGACCGTCACGGCGTTGCGCTCGAAAACGTCATGGTCGGCGAAGGCATCGACGGGCTGCTGGGCTATCTCGTCCGCCTGCTGATCGCACCCGGCGATGCGGTGGTGACCACCGAAGGCGCCTACCCGACCTTCAACTACCACGTCGCAGGCTACGGCGGCACACTGCACAAGGTGCCCTATGTCGACGACCGCGAGGACCCCGCCAGCCTGATCGCCAAGGCGGCCGAGGTGGACGCCAAGCTGATCTACTTCGCGAACCCCGACAACCCGATGGGCAGCTGGCACAACGGCGAGACGGTGCGCGCGGCCCTCGACACCCTGCCCGAGGGCTGCCTGATGCTGGTGGACGAGGCCTATGTCGAGGCGGCCCCCGAGGGCACGGCGCTGGAGATCGACGCGAACGACCCGCGGGTGATCCGGATGCGCACCTTTTCCAAGGCCTACGGCATGGCCGGCGCCCGGGTCGGCTATGCGCTTGCGGCGCCCGAACTGATCCAAGCGTTCGACAAGGTCCGCAATCACTTCGGCATGAACCGGGCCGCACAGGCCGGCGCGCTCGCCGCGCTGCGGGACGACGAATGGCTTGCCCATGTGCTGTCCGAGATCGCGACCTCGCGCGACCGCATCGCTGCCATCGCGCAGGAGAACGGCCTGACCGCCCTGCCCTCGGCCACCAACTTCGTCGCCATCGACTGCGGCCGGGACGGCGCCTTTGCCAAGGCCGTGCTGGACGGGTTGGTGGCACAGGGGGTCTTCGTCCGCATGCCCTTCTCGGCACCGCAGAACCGCTGCATCCGCGTCAGTTGCGGCACCCCGGCCGATCTTGCCGCTTTTGCAGACGCTTTGCCCCGCGCACTTGAAAAAGCGCGCGCCTGAATTCAGGTTTAGCTGGACGTTGACGCATTGGCGCTAAGTTAGGGCTATCCTCCTCCGGAAGGCCCTCTCATGCACGATCATCCGTTCGCCGATGCCCCGAACTTCACCAACCCCGCGCTGGTCATGGCCGGGATCAACCTGCTCTGGATCTTCTTCGCGATCTGGATTGCCTACGGTCTGTTGCCCGTCATCCTGCTGGCGCTGGCGATCAATCACATGATTGACCGCCTCGCCCTTCGTCGCGGAGTCTGACCCGGGTCAGACGCCCGAGATCACCTTGGCGGCGGCCTCGAGGCCGCCCTTGCCGTGCGGGATATCCAGCGCGGTCAGACCGGCCTCGATGCTGCCGAGCAGGCCGAGAATCATCTGGCCGTTCACGTGCCCCATGTGGCCGATGCGGAAGAACCCGTGCCATGCCGGATCGTCGCGTTCGGCCATGCCGAGCCCGATCCCCAGAGTCAGACCAACGTTTTTCGTGACCCACTCCCGCAGCGCGGTGCCGTGCGGCGCCCCGATGCGCAGGGCCGTCACCGCATGGCTGCGCAGCGACCGGTCCTTGATGTTAAGCGCGAGCGGCCCTTCCTGGCTCCATGCCTCGCAGGCGGCCCAGATGGCCTGCGCCAGCCGTTCGTGCCGGGCCCAGACATGTTCCAGCCCCTCGGCGTGGATCAGGTCCAGCGCGGCGCGCAGGCCAAGCAGGTGATGGGTCGGCGCGGTGCCGCCCGAGAACTGGTAGAATTCCTGCGGATTCGAGCGCGGCTTCCAGTCCCAGTAACGGCTGACGCGCGGCATGCGGTCCCGCACCTCCGCCGCCTTGTCGGAGAAGAACACAAAGCTCATCCCCGGCGGCACCATCAGGCCCTTCTGGCAGGCCGCGACCATGACGTCGACGCCCCATGCATCCATCTCGAACACGTCACAGCCGAGCGACGCGATGCAGTCGACCATCAGCAGCGCCGGGTGCCCGGACTCGTCCATCGCCCGGCGCAGCGCGGCGATGTCGTTGCGCACCGAGGTCGAGGTATCCACGTGGGTAGCCAGCACGGCCTTGATGCCATGCGCCTTGTCGGCCACCAGTGCCTCGTGCACACGCGCCGGATCGAACGGACCGGCCCGGCCGAAGTCGATGATCTCGGCCGCCGCGCCCAGCCCTGCCGCCATGTCGGCCCAGCCGTGGGCAAAGCGCCCGGTGGCGGGAACGAGGATGCGCTCGCCCGGGGCAATGACGTTGGACAGCGCCGCTTCCCAGGCGCCGTGACCGTTGGCGATGTAGAACGCCGCGTGCTGATTGGTACGCGCCACACGCTTGAGATCCGGCATCATGCCAAAGGTCATGTCCACGAGATCACCCTCGTAGATATTCGGCGCGGCCTGGTGCATCGCGGACAGCACCGCGTCCGGGATCACCGAGGGTCCGGGAATCGCGAGGTACGTGCGCCCTTGCGCCAACGTTAATTCTTTGGTCATGGTAGGATCCGTGTCTGAACTCGCGGCTACACTACCCGGGTGCCGACCGGCGTCAATGCGGTGAACCGCAGACAGCGCCCGGCCCGAACTTGCACAGCCCCGCGCAGGAGCCTAAATGGCGAAACCGCATACTCTTTTGGCCCCTCGTCCCGAAAGCAGGCCCATGACCTCCCCCGATCTCAAGAAGCCCCCGACCTCGAACGGTGCACCCAAATCCGCGGTCGAGCTGATGGGCTGGCTCTGGGGCGACTACCTCAAGCCGCACCTCGGACTGCTGGGCATCGCGATCATCTTCATGCTGATCGAAGGCAGCATGGTCGGCGCCGTCAGCTACATGATGAAGCCGATGTTCGACCTCGTCTTCGTGGCGGGCAACACCACGGCCCTCGGCTGGGTCAGCCTCGTGTTCCTGGGGATCTTCTGCGTCCGGGGCCTCTCGGGCATGGTGCAGAAGGTCCTGCTGACCCGGATTTCGCAGGAAACCGCGGCAAAGCTCCGGCTCGACCTTCTCAAGCGACTGATGCGGCAGGATACCTCGTTTCACCAGACCCACCCGCCGGGCTTCCTGATTCAGCGCGTGCAGACCGACGTCGCCTCGGTCAACAACATCTGGCGCGCCATCATCACCGGCGCAGGGCGCGATGCGATTTCGCTGATCTTCCTGATCGGCGTCGCAGTGAATATCGACTGGGTCTGGACCCTCGTCATGCTCGTCGGCCTGCCGCTGCTGATGCTGCCCATCGGCGTGGCTCAGCGCTACGTCCGCAAGAAGGCATCGCAGGCGCGCGACCTCGGCGCGGCCCTCGCCACCCGGCTGGACGAGGTCTTTCACGGCATCGTCCCGATCAAGCTCAACAGCCTCGAGGAATACCAGGCCGACCGTTTCGCCGCACATACCCAGACCTTCGTGCGCGCCGAGGTCCGCTCGTCCCTCGGCACCGCCTTCATCACCGCGATGATCGACATCATGGCCGGGATCGGCTTCATGGGCGTCCTGCTCTACGGCGGGTCCGAGATCATCGACGGCGAAAAGACCGTCGGCGAGTTCATGAGCTTCTTCACCGCCATCGGCCTCGCCTTCGACCCGATGCGCCGGATCGCTGCGGTCAGCGGCATCTGGCAGAGCGCTGCCGCCGCTCTGGAACGCCTCAAGGAGCTGATGGACGCCCCGATCCTCGTGCAGCCGCCGACCGACCCCGTGCCCGCCCCCAAGGGCCTGCCCGAAGTCCGGCTCGAAAACGTCTCGCTCAGCTATGGCGACGCGCCGGTCCTGCGCGATCTGAACCTCGTGGCTGAGGCTGGCAAGACCACCGCGCTCGTCGGCGCCTCGGGCGCTGGCAAGTCCACCGTGTTCAACCTGCTCACGCGACTGGTCGACCCGCAGGCCGGGACGGTCCGCATCGGCGGCGCCGACGTGCGCAAGCTCGCCGTTCCCGACCTGCGCGGTCTCTATTCCGTGGTGAATCAGGAAGCGCTGCTGTTCGACGAGACCCTGCGCGAGAACATCCTGCTGGGCCGCACCGATGTCAGCGACGAAGACCTGAAGAAGGTCCTCGACGCGGCCCATGTCTCGGACTTCCTGCCCAAGCTGACCAACGGGCTGGAAACACAGGTGGGGCCGCGTGGCTCTGCCCTGTCCGGCGGCCAGCGGCAGCGTGTGGTCATCGCGCGCGCCCTGCTCCGCGACACGCCTGTGCTGCTGCTTGACGAGGCCACCAGCGCGTTGGACGCGCAGTCGGAGAAGGTCGTTCAGGCCGCCCTCGACAAGCTTGCCGGTGGCCGTACCACTCTGGTCATCGCGCACCGCCTCTCGACCATCCGCAACGCCGACAAGATCGTGGTGATGGACCGGGGCCGCGTTGTTGACGAAGGCACCCACGACGAGCTTCTCGCCCGTGGCGGCACCTACGCCGATCTCTACCGGCTCCAGTTTCAGGAAGGAAAGACGGTCATCGACCCGATCGGCGCCGAGGCCCTGCGGGCCCGTATGCCGCTGGATCACGACCGCCCGCGCACCATCTTTGGCCGCATCGGCCGCCGCATCTTCGGCTAGGTTGCCTCAGCGCCGGTAGGCTTGCGCCAGCCGCTCGGGGTCGGCACCAGCCATATAGCGCCCGAAGGTCCAGATATTGCGCATGCCCCGGCGCAGCCAGCCGTTGCGCGCATAGCGGTCCGCACTGGTGACCGCGTGAGCGTCCAGCGCAACCGGCTTGCGGTCGAGCGCACGCACCAGCGCCACGTCTTCCATCAGCGGCTGATCCGGGTAGCCGCCAGCCCGCCGGTAGTCTTCTACCGGCACCAGCAGCCCCTGATCCCCGTAAGGCAGCCCGAACAGCATCGAGCGGAGGTTGGCCCAGCCCGCCACCCATGCAGGCATCATCCCCTTGGCACGGAACCTGAGCCGGAAGTAGGCGGGCCCGCCGTCCGCCTCGAGGTGGTCCGAAACCGCCTGCGCCCAGCCGCGTTCGAGGTGCGTATCGCTGTGAAGGACCAGCAGCCACTTGCCCTTGGCCACCTCGGCGCCCCGCCGCAGCTGACCGCCCCGGGATGCGGGACCGGTCAGGACCACGGCACCGACATCGTCCGCGATCTTGCAGGTCGCGTCGCTCGATCCGCCGTCGGTCACGATCAACTCGCGGATCAGACCTGCCGTAAGCCCCTCCATCAGGGACGGTAGGCAGGTCGGCAGGTTCTTCTCGGAATTCAAAGTCGGGATGATTACGCTTATGTGGGCGGTCACGCCGGCTTCCCCTTTTGTTCGCCGCCCCTATTCCTATATGACGGGCGGAAATACGCAAGGAGCCGGTACATGACCACGCGCCGCATCTTCCGGATATCGGGCCCGGATGCAGACCATTTCCTGCAGAACCTCGTCACCAACGACATCGGCAAGCTGCAACAGGGTCTGGTCTATGCCGCCCTTCTGACTCCGCAGGGCAAGTACCTTGCCGACTTCCTGCTCAAGCGCGACGGCGACGACATCCTGCTCGACGTCGCCAGCGGGCTGGCCGACGACCTCGTGCGGCGCCTCACCATGTACAAGCTGCGCTCGAAGGTCACCATCGAGGAGGCCGGGCTGAACCTGCACCGGGGCACCGGCCCGGCGCCCGACGACGCCCTGCCCGACCCGCGCCATCCGGCCCTTGGCTGGCGCGCCTACCGTCCCGAACCGGAAGCGGACGACGGCAGCGACTGGGAAGCGATCCGGGTCGCGCACTGCATCCCCGAGACCGGGGTGGAACTCACCCCCGACACCTACGTCCTTGAAGCCGGGTTCGAAACGCTGAACGGCGTCGATTTCCGGAAGGGCTGCTACGTCGGGCAGGAGGTCACCGCGCGGATGAAGCACAAGACCGAACTGCGCAAGGGCCTGCGGCTGGTCGAGGTCGACGGCGGCGCGCCCATTGGCAGCACGATTTCGGCAGACGGCAAGGAGGCGGGCACCCTGTTCACCCAATCCGGGAACAGGGCAATCGCCTACCTGCGTTTTGACAGGGCCACCGGGGACATGCAGGCAGGAGACGCAACCGTCCGCCTGCCCTGAGATGTCTCAGCGTTCGCCTTCGCCGTAGGTTTCGCTGGTGCTCGAAGTGACGGTGTCGTCATCATCGGAGCCTGCTGCGATGGCAATAACAGTGATTGCGACAATCGCACCCACGGCCACCGGACCATTCAGGCCGGTGCCAGCCAGGACCGACTGGGCCGTCGCGGCCTGAGTCTGCGTCTGGGACGATTGCGAACAGGTCACGCGGAGCATTCCGCCGCCGATATACTCGGCCGAAACCAGCGTGCCGGCGCCGCAGGCAATGCGCGCGCGTGCTTCTGCAGTCGCCTGCTCGACAACCTGAGCGGATGCGGCCGCGGGAAGTGCAAGCGCGGTTGCAACGACAGCCAGTGTCTTGAGAAAAGTCATTATTTCAAACCTTGATATTTCAGTACCCCAACAATGAATCACATAGCATGATTGCTATTTCGAAACCAGTGCGGCAGCGCCGCGGCCCCGCGCCCTCGGGTCGCGCCCACCCGGAGCTGTCGGTTCACCAGGCAGCGCACCGGCACGGAGCCACGAAATGTCTGTCTGCTCCACTGCCGAGACCCTTTGCGGTTTGCTGACGAATGTGGTTCTATCGAAACGGTATTTGATCGGAGTCCACTACCATGAAACCGCTTTTCCAACTCTCCATTGCCACCCTCTCTGCCGGGGCGCTGGCCTTCCCTCTGTCGGCTCCGTTGCAGGCGCAGGCCCCGGTCGGGGCTGTCGTGACCCTCGTCATGCCCGCGGGCGACTTTGGCTCGACCAAGTTCACGGACCTGCTGGTGAACACCCTCGGCGCGGCCCGCGGCTTCTGTGGCGCGCTCGACAAGTCCTACCAGGTCGACTGTCTTGCCGAGCGGCTGGGCAAGATGGCCTCTGACATCCCCGAGGACAGCGACTATGCCGAGGTCAAGCAGATGCTCGACAATGCCTCGCGCGAGATGGAGCAACTGGCCCGCAGCAACCGCGACAGCGGCAAGCCCCGCGCCAGCGCATCGGCCGGCGGCAGCCTGCCGCAGGCCACCACGCGCCCACTGACCCCGGTCAGCGCGGGCTCCATCGCCTCGGTGAACGAGCAAGCGGCCGCGATCCTCGACCGCACCCAGACCATGCTGCTGCGCAGCCCCGACGACGAAGGCGGCAAGAGCCTGCACTATGCCCGCATCGCCGACGCCATCGGGTCCAACAAGACCCTGCTCCGCTCGGCCTGAGCCGGAGCCCCGAGCCAGAAACGAAAAAGCGCCCGGTTCTGCCGGGCGCTTCGCAATTCGGGAAACCGGATCGGGATCAGGCCCGTTCGGAGTATTCCATTGTCTCGGTGTTCACGATGATGTCTTCGTCCTGACCGACGAAGGGCGGCACCATGACGCGCACGCCGTTGTCCAGCACGGCGGGCTTGAACGAGTTGGCAGCAGTCTGCCCCTTCACCACCGGCTCGGTCTCGACGATCTTGCAGGTGACTTTCTGCGGCAGGGTCGCGTTCAGCGCTTCTTCCTCGTGGAATTCGACGAGGATGGTCATGCCGTCCTGCAGGAACGGGCGGCGTTCGCCGAGGATCTCGGCGGGCAGCTCGACCTGGTCGTAGGTCTCGGTGTCCATGAAGGTCAGCATGCCGTCGGTCTCGTAGAGAAACTGCATGTCCTTCTGTTCGAGGCGGACGCGCTCGACCTTGTCGGCGCTGCGGAAGCGTTCGTTGAGCTTGGAACCGTTGCGCAGGTTGCGCAGTTCCACCTGGGCAAAGGCGCCGCCCTTGCCCGGTTTGACGTGATCCACCTTAACGGCAGCCCACAGGCTGTCGTTGTGCTCCAGAACGTTGCCGGGGCGGATTTCGTTACCGTTGATCTTGGCCATGTGACAAAACCTTCGCACAAGGTTGATGTTGAATCTCGCGGACCTATATATCGCGAGGTTGGCCCTGGCAAGACAACGAGATATCGCTATGGCCCGCATCAGAGACATGTACCTGGCGCATGGTAGCTATGCAAAAGATGGGTACCCGAATCGGATCTGATCCGTCATAAGGGGCTCCGCGCCGAAATAGACAAGAGCAATAAAAACAAGGAAGACGAGATGCAAGATTTCGTTGACGGCACTGCCTTTAACAATGAACAAGGCAATCGTGCTCGTAAACTTTTTGCGGCTGTTGTACTGGCCGCGCTGGATGATGCCATCGCTGATGACAAGAAGTATGGCAACGGTCCGGAACAGATTGCCCGTTGGGCTCGCTCGCGCGATGGTCGCGAAGTGCTGTCCTGCGCGGGGATCGACCCCAACGAACGGGTTGTGTCCGGCCTGATGGAATTCGTCGGTCGTGGTGTGCGCACCTCGGTGGCTCTTTCGCGTGAAGAAAGCGAACGCCGCCATGCAGCCGAACAGGCAGAAGCCGCCTGATACCAACATTGGTTTCCAGCGAAAAAGCGCGTCTCTCAGGGCGCGCTTTTTTCGTGACCTGACGTCACGGAGCAGCCCTGACCCGAGCAGGCGATCCCTGCACAGGTGAAACCCAATGGGCAGTTCGGCCTTTCCGTTCCGGGCGAAATCCGCTCAACCTGCTGCGAAAACGGGAATCGCTGAATGACGCGCGCCATCATGATCCAGGGCACCGGCAGCAATGTCGGCAAGTCGCTCCTCGTCGCGGGGCTTGCCCGCGCCTGCAGGCGACGCGGCATCCGGGTCGCGCCGTTCAAGCCGCAGAACATGTCGAACAACGCGGCGGTCACCGAGGACGGCGGCGAGATCGGGCGTGCGCAGGCGCTGCAGGCCCGTGCGGCCGGGCTGGCGCCCCATACCGACATGAACCCCGTGCTGCTGAAGCCCGAGACCGACACCGGCGCGCAGGTCATCGTGCAGGGCCAGCGGCTGGGCCACGCCGAGGCGAAGGCCTATCAGCGCGACAAGACCGCGCTCATGCCGCGCGTTCTCGAAAGCTTCCGGCGCCTTGGCGAACGGGCCGACCTTGTCCTGATCGAGGGGGCCGGCAGCCCCGCCGAGATCAACCTGCGGCATGGCGACATTGCCAACATGGGCTTTGCTCGCGCGGCCAACGTCCCCGTCGTGCTGGTCGGCGACATCGACCGGGGCGGCGTGATTGCCCAACTGGTCGGAACGCACACCGTGCTGGATCCGGAGGACACCGCCCAGATCGCGGCCTTTGCGGTCAACCGCTTCCGGGGTGACCGGAGCCTCTTTGATGCGGGGCGCGACGCGATTGCCGAGCGGACCGGCTGGCCCTGCCTCGGGGTGATCCCCTGGTTCGGCGAGGCGTGGCGCCTGCCTGCCGAGGATATGCTCGACATCGCCTCGCGTCCGGGCGGGGCCTGCAAGGTCGTGGTGCCCCAACTGCCCCGCATGGCGAACTTCGACGACCTCGACCCGCTGGCCGCCGAACCCGCCGTGAGTGTCGAGATCGTTCCGGGAGGCAAGCCGCTCCCGGCGGATGCCGACCTCGTCCTGATCCCGGGCAGCAAGACCACCCTGGGCGACCTCGCGTACCTACGCGCGCAGGGGTGGGACATCGACATCCTTGGCCATGTCCGGAGGGGCGGGCACGTGATCGGCCTCTGCGGTGGCTACCAGATGCTGGGCAAAACCATCTCGGACCCGGATGGCGTCGATGGAAAGCCCGGAGAGGCCGAAGGGCTCGGCCTTCTGGACGTGCACACCGTCATGGGGGGCCGCAAGACGGTGGTTCTGCGCGACGGCACTGCCCTGCCCGGCGGCGAGCCGGTATCCGGCTACGAGATCCACATGGGCCAGACGCAAGGGGCGGACTGCGACCGTGCGTGGCTGTCCGTCGAAGGCAGGACCGAAGGCGCCGCCTCGGCCGATGGCCGCGTGCTCGGCTGCTACATGCATGGCCTGTTCGGATCGGATGCGTTCCGGCGCAGCTATCTCGAACGTCTCGGTCACCGCGCCGAGACGCGCTTTGAGGAACAGGTCGAGTCAACGCTCGAGGCGCTGGCGGATCACCTTGAAACCTACATGGATATGGACGGTCTGCTGGCACTCGCGAGAGAGCCCTTCACCACGGCCTGACGGTTGGGTGGGGCGGTCTCGCCCCTGCCCCGTCAACCGAGGTCGCGAGAGGTCAGCGCCCGGTGAATTTCGCGGCGGACCAGCTTGCGCACGTTGCGCGTGATACGCTCGCCCAGTGCTCCCTGAAGCTCTTCCCGGACGATCTCGGCCACCAGCGCGCGCAGCGATTCCTCGTCCATATAGCTGTCATCGCCAGCCAGCGAAGCGACTTCCTCGACCGCGGCCTCCTCGATGGCCTCGGCCACGATGTCGACGTCGAGTTCTTCCTCGGGCTGGTCATCCTCGACCTGCGCCGCCAGCGGCACCTCGGGCAGCTTCAGCGTCTCCTCGGCAGACCCACGCGCCTCGGCTTCGATGGCGTCGGGCGTAAGCCGGACCTGTCCGCTCTTGTCCGCGGTGTCAGACTTCTCGGTGACGGCCTTCTCGGTGGTGGCGGGCTCGGTCACGGCTGGTTTTGCCTGCGGCTCGGTCCACGGCATAGAGGCGGACGGGCGTGCCGCGTATTCGTCTCCCAGCGTTCCGTCCGGTTCCCACTGGTCCTTGCGCTGCGCGATGGCCGCCTCCAGCGCCTTGATCTTTTCGGTCAGGGCCGCATCCGACTTGGTTGCTGCCTCGGGAACCATCGGCCTCTTGGCAAGTATGAACTCGTCGGGCGCAAAGGGCGATGCAGGGGTCTCGGTTGGTTTGGCAGAACCCCTGCCCGCCTGCGGTGCATCGAAATCGCCATCATAACCGGCGCTGAACTGCCGCGCCGCGCCATGCAGCGTCGCCCGCGGATCGTGCCAGGGTGCCTCGGTGGCGTCGCCAGCGGCGGCCCGCTCGGAGCGGAACGGAACATCGGAGCCTTCCGTCGCCGGGGCAGGCTCCTTCGATTCGGTCGATCTCTTGAGGTGGCGGAACTCCAGCGCGCGTTCCAAGCCGCGCGAAGGCAGGTCCTCGAACTTGGCGCCGATCTGCATCGGAGCCTCGGGCACCGCCTCCGGCTCGCTGACACGCAACGCCGGCGTCAGCACAAGACGCCCGGAGGACTTGGCCGGTTCCGGCTGTGCAGCGGGCTGATCCTTGGAAACCTGCCGCGCGGCATCCGCCTCCGGCTCCTTGCCGAGCCGGATCGGCTTGCGACCGGACGGCCCCCGGCCTTCCTCGGTCACCAGCCGCCTGATCGAGGACAGCACATCCTCGATCTGCACGTTCGTCACGGGATCAGACATCTTCTTACCACTCTTGCCTCGGCACGAATTGTAACCGGAATCCGAAAACCGCTCAACCGATAGCGATAAATGTCAGTTCTTGCCGAGCGCTTTCAGCACACGGTCGAGATCCTTCGACTGCTTGCTGATCTGTGCCGGCGCGGTCTTGGCCATGTTGTAGTAAAGCGCCGGGTCGTAGATCTCGACGCCCAGTTTCAGGCGTTCGGCGGTCAGCAGACCCTGCGACGACAGCAGGCTGTAGGCCGCGATTTCCTGATCGGTCCGGGCCGAGATCACGGCGGTATGGGCGTCGAGCAGTTCCTGCTCGGCCGAGAGCACGTCAAGCGTGGTCCGGGCGCCGAGCGTGGCTTCCTCGCGAATACCGTCGAAGGCGACCTGCGCGGCGCGCACCTGCTCTTCGCTGGCCGCCAGGCTGGCCTGGGCGGATTGCAGCGACACGAAGGCGTCGTTCACGTTCTGGATCACGTCCCGCTGGACCGTCAGCAGGTTGCCCCGGGTCGAATCACGCGAGGCCATGGTCTTGCGCAGCTGGGCGTTCATGCCCCCGCCCTGATAGAGGCGCTTGCTGAGCGTCAGGTCGAGCGTGGCATCATCGCTATAGGCACTGGTGTTCAGCGCGTCCGTGCGGCTGAGCGTGAGGCCGGTCGAGAGGGCAAAGCCCTGCGAGGCCCGGACTTGCTGCACGGTCAGTTCGGCGGCTTTCACCTGGTGCTGCGCGGCGAGCAAGGAGGGATGGTTGCGCAGGGCAACCGCCTCGGCGTCGTCGATCGAGCGCGGCGCGGCCGGAAGGTTGGGACGGCCAGCAAGGCTCGACGGCAGATTGCCGACCGCCGACTGGTACTCGGCCTGCGCACTCACCAGCGCACCGCTTGCCGCGGCGAGGCTGCTGCGGGCCGCAGCCACCTGCGACTCGGCCAGCGCGACGTCGGTGCGGGTGACTTCGCCCACGTCGAACCGGTCCTGCGCGGCGCGCAGTTCTTCCTGCAGAAGCTTGAGGTTGTTCAGGCGCAGGTTCACGTTGTCCTGCTGGAGCAGCCAGCCGAAATAGGCCGCGGCGGCACGCAGAAGCACCTGCTGTTCCACCTGCACGAGCTGCTGGCGGGTCGCCAGAACGGTTTCCTTCGCCGCCTCGACGGAGAGCTTGGTCGCACCGTTGTTATAGAGCAGCCAATCCATGGTGACGGCCGCCGTGGCGGTCGAGGTTCCAATAGTACCGTTGCGGATGCTGTTGTTCCCGGTCCGGGTCAGATCGCGCTCGGCCTGAAGGATGAAATCGACGACGGGGCGCAGCCCCGACACGGCGATGGCCACGTCTTCATCCGCCGCCCGCAACAGGGCGCGGTTCTGGTCCAGAAGACCGCTGGTCTTGTAGGCGCCCACCATGGCATCGGCCAGGTTGTCCGCCTGCGCAGCCCCTGCCCCGAGCCCCACCATCGCGGCAACCGCGACGGCGGACACCGCACGTTTCAACATTTCACGAGAACCTGCTCTCAGCATTGCCTTGCCTCCGGTTGCCGATCCTTACTGTCCGGCTTGCCTGATAGTCCATCCGAGCCGAGCCCGGTTCCGATATGCGCCCTGCGTGTCAGAGGGCGAAAACCGCCTTGCGCTCGAAGCCCGGAAGAACCGGAGCCCCGGCATTGAATCCGAAACGCCAGGACACGGCCCCGCCGGACTTGTAACCGATCCGGACCGCCCCCAGCGCGCCTTCGACGAACAGGCACGCGATGCGCCCGCCGTCCTTCAGCTGTTCCTCGAGCGCCGCCGGGAGGTCTTCGACCCCGCCTTCGACGAGAATGACATCATAAGGCCCGTGTTCTGCCGCCCCCTGGGCCAGAGACCCTTCGTGCAGGATGACATTGTCCGCGCCGACGTCCGACAGCAGGGTCTGCGCCTCTGCCGCCATTGCCTCGTCCTCTTCAAGCGCAACGACCGCCTGCGCCATGCGCGCGACGACCGCCGAGGAATAGCCGTAGCCACAGCCTACATGCATTACGAGCTCGTCGCCCTTCACATCGAGCAGGTCGAGGATTTTGGCCAGCGTGCGCGGCTCAAAAAGCACACGATGCGGTGCCAGCGGCACGTTGTCGTCCGAATAGGCGGTATCGCGTCGGGCGTCCGGCACGAAGTTTTCGCGCGGGACCGCCAGCATGGCTTCGATTATCGGGAACTTCGTCACATCCGAAGGGCGCACCTGGGTGTCGACCATCATCCGGCGTCGAGTGGCAAAATCTGTCATGTTAGCACTCACTTGGTCTGCCTTTGCGCGCGGTTGTGCCACATCCCTGCCCCCCCGGCAACGCCCCGAGTGCGATTTCCCTAACGCGAAGGCTTGCGACGCGGCGACAGATCAGATAATCGGCATCCCACACCTCAGGCGGCGAGTTGGCGGAGAGGTTACGCAGCGGATTGCAAATCCGTGTAGACCGGTTCGATTCCGGTACTCGCCTCCATTTAATATCAACAACTTGCGAAGCCTTCGGTAGTACGCGCGCCCCGTCGTTTACAGGGCCGTTTAGATAACTATGTTCATGCTACCCCCCGTCGCGCCTGAGCCAGTTTGACGAGAACTGCGTCAGTTTCATCAGCCGAGACTCGGGCATAATGCTTAATTACGTTAGCCGCATAAAGAACCGACCATCCCATGTGTTTGGCCATATGCGCGAGCTCCAGTCCGGCGTTAAGAAGTCGCGTCGCGGCTGTGCCGCGAGCGTCGTACAAACGAAACTCATCAGATAGCCGAGCCTTGTCCCGCCACTGGCGGACCGCTTCAGAAGCGCGGTGAGGCGTCAGCCAATTGCCGCTCGCATTTGTGAGGATTAACAATCGTCCAACGGGCATATTGTCGATCACTTCGGCCAGCGCCGGAGTTATTGGAATATGGGCCAAACGTTTGCGCTTGTTCGTCCTAACCCGAAGGCGACTTCCACGCGGGGTTTCCTCTACATGAGCGGGCGATAGCTTGATCAGGTAGGCTGGACGCAGGCTAAGGCAAAACTCGAGACTGAAGCGACCGTGCTGAACAATGCTAGTAGACGAGAGCCACCACTTGGTGCGGTATCGGACAGTGTGGGAGATGGCGTCGACACTGATACTGACGATGTCGACACTTCGGGAGAGTAGCTATGAAGACAGCAGCGAAAGCAAGTGATCAGTTCCCGTGGGCTTGGTTCCCTTGGGCAGAAGAGCGTGGAGTTTCGGTCATATATGACTTTCGAGGTTCTACTCTTCCTTCAGGGGAAATCTCTAGGGTTGAAACGCGCTTTGATCTCGAAAGAAAGGCCATAGTTTTGGCCTCCGAGTATACAAGCGAATACACCGCTGGCCATCACTTCTTACGTGGCGTTCCAAACACTCCGATAGTTTCATTTGAAGTTGCGAAACTACTGAAGTCAGTTCTAGGCGTCGCTGAGTACCAGTTGTTTCCCGTAACTGTTGCGTGCTTGGATGGGGAGCTTACTGGCCGTTACTTTTTCGTAAGACCTTTGGTTTCAGTAGACTGTGTAGACTTGGACAAGTCATCGGTTGAATGGTTCGCTCCGCTGAAGACTTTCTTTAAGTGGGAAAGCCTGGTTTCTTGCCCCAACTGCCTAATGGGGATGTCTCTCGGCAGAGATAAACAGTCCCGCATCTTCGTCGTCTCGGACACAGTCAGGGCGAAGTTGCTCCAGTTCGATCTTGCGAGAGAGTACTTTAGACGGCTTGAGGACTGCAACTATTGAGACTTCATTGAATTCCAGCAGGAATCTTCCAAGTTATTTTGCCGAGAACGCCGGTTCTTGAGGTATGACCGGAGTGGAGGTATGGAAGCCAAATGGAAATCGAGATCAATAAGTGTGCGCGAATGTTGTTCCGGAAAGTGTTTAAGATCTTAGTTAGTAAGTGGGAGCTCAAAGCGCGCATGCTGAGTTGTCCGCCGTCAACACAAATGGCACAGATTTGAGGTTGTGATTTAAGGAGGATTTGGGTGACCTGCTCCCCTGAGGAATCCGCGTTTTGAGGTTAGCCTATTCTCCATACGAGGAGAAAGATGATGCGGAGAAGGCGCGCGAACACTATTCGCGATAGTCTAAGCCAGTTTCCTAACGTTTCGTGTGTGCTTTCTCGGTTCTGCGGTGCCTGCGTTGTGCTAGATCGCAGTGTCAACGTCTTAATCTGTTGCAGCACCAACAGGGCTCGCGTGCCTACTTTGCCTCTCAACTCAAATTGAGCGCGTTGGGTCGCTCCTGCGACATTGGCGTCTCGGGATAGCACCGTAAACTGGCGATCTCTTAGCGTAGGAACGGTTTATCGAAGGACTGCAAGGCCAAGGTGCGACGGGCAATGGCGCTGTCCATCTGACGGTCACCGCCAGTAAATTGTCCTTCTCTCCCCCATCTGCCAGCCAAGTGCCGGTCGCCCCAGGCCGGGCCAAGCCCTGACATCACTCAATCAAAGGGCGAGCCGCACTCCCCTCACACAACACAAAGGATGACACGAGCCGAAACGCAATCTAGCGTGACCCGGGAAGGAGTCTGCACGATGGCAAGTGACAACACCCCTCTTCAAACGAGTTTTCCGGGCTCCACCAGCCGCGAGGCGTTGCGGGCGGCGCTTGGGGATGCGGGGGTTCCGGTCCGCCGGTTCGAGCCGGCCGACCTCGCCGCGCTGATCTTGCCCCCGGGCAGCAGCATCGAACGCCCCTTCCTGCTGGACGGCGACCTCCTGTTCCTGCAGCCGGATGGCACCGTCCTCATGATCGAGGACGCCACGGCGGGCGGGTTCCTTCTGGTCTGGGACGGCGCGCCGATCCCTGTTGCGCGTCTGCTGGAGACCGCCGAGCCGGAGGGAGAATGGTCGACCCTCGCCGATATCGACAGGATCCCGGTGAATTTCATCCTGAATCCCGGAAGCAGTGCACCGGGCTCCGGAGATCAGGTGCGGGTGTTGCCGGGCGATCCGCTGGTCGGCCTGCCGCTGAACCCGCTTCTCCCGCCCACCGAATACGCTTGGCCCGAACGCGACCGGGAGCCCTACTTCGGGGCCGATGGCGGGGTGCCGCCGGGATGGATCGACATTCGGTTGACCGGCCTGCCGCTGCGGGTCGAGACGGACGCGCGGATCGAGTTCAAACCCTCGACAATGATCTCGGTCGGGGTCGGCCCGCTGCGGGCCTCGGAATTCGTCGAGACCATCGAGATCGAGATGACCGGCCTGCCCTCCGGTATCCTCGTCAGTGCGGGCGCGTTGACCGGCGCAGGAGACGGCAGCCTCACCCTCAACTTCAGCGGGACCTATGCCGAGTTTCGGGACCTGACGCTGGTATTCCCGACCGACTTCTCGACCCAGAGCCGCAACGACACCGAGCCCGGACCGCTGGGCCTGACCATCACGGTCGCGACGGTCTACGAGGACACCGCGACCCGCCGCTACCCCTTTGCCATTCGTGCCGAGGGCGATGTCGACATCGACGACAGCCTGCCCGACACGGTGCCCGACGAGACCGATGCGCCGACGCGCGTGGTGCCCGCGGACCTGCTCCTGCCCACGGTGACCGACCTCGACGGTTCGGAGAGCATGGAAAGCCTCAGCCTGACGGTCGAGGGGCTGCCAGCGGGCATCACCCTTGCCCAGCTCGGCCTGATCCTGCCCGCAGGCGTCGAGGCAACGCTTGCCACCGATGCGGCGACCGGGGCCATGACCCTTACCATCATCATGCGGGCGGCAGAGGTTGGCGACATTCCGGCGGCCTACGATGCCCTTTCCCTGACCCTTCCCGCCGATTTCTCGACCGCGAACCGCAGCGACCTGTCCAGCGGAACCGCCCTGCCCCTGACCCTCACCCTCCGCGTCCAGACCGACGAAGATTCCTCTCCCACGGTCGACACGGCGACCGACGGCACCGCCATCGCGACGCGGGTGGTCGACATCGGCTTTTCGCCCGACATCGACCTTGCCGCGCCCCGTCTGGTGACGGTGGCCGAGGATGGCGGCGCGGCGAATTCCACCGCCGGGGTAACTGCGGACCTTGGCATCGTCATCGCCATCACCGACGCCGACGGTTCGGAAACCGCCGATCCCTCCGATCCACGCTTTGCGGCGGTGGTCGAGATCGTCATGGCGGGGCTTCCCGAGGGAGCGACGGTCAACGGGGGACGCTCTCTCCGCATGATCGAGGTGGTCTCTGGCGCGGCACCGTTGCCGAGGCCGAGGCGCTGACCGTGACGATGCCGGGCGACTACTCGGGCGGCATCCTGAACCTGATCCGCGTGACGACGCCCGAGGGGCATGTCACCATCGCGCAAGGCCTGCAGGTCACGCCGGAGCCGGATATCGACGTCGATGGCGCCGTTGTCGCCTACGAAACCGACGCGGCGCTGGAGGTGCTGCTGGCAGACTACGTCGACGCGGTGGTGACGGATCCCGACGAGGTACCGCTCTCGCTCGACTTCACCCTCCCCGGCCTGCCCGATGGCACCCTTGCGCTCGATGCCGAGGGCAACCCGGTCGGCAGCTTCTCGGGCGGCACATTCATGCTGTCCTACGATGCAGCGACGGACAGCTATGACCTGCGCGGGGTGCGGCTGATCCTGCCACAGGACTATTCGAGCACCAGCCCCGAGAGCACGCTCGAGGCCGCAATGGAGATCGTCACCGACCAGGGCTCCGCTCAGGCCAGCGTTCCGCTGGTCATTTTCGCCGACGACATCTCGGTGCCCGACGCCACGCTCGAACTGTCCGAGACGGACGGGGCCGTGCTCTTTCGCCCTGCCGACTCGCTGCTACCGCAGGCGACCGACATTGACGGATCCGAAAGGGTGCAACTGGTCCTTGTGCACTTCAACATGCTGCCGCCCGGCACTCTCGCCTCGATTGCCGACAGGCCACCGCCCAATCCGACGGGTCCCAGCGCAAACTCGAATACGCCCAGCGCTGTTTCTGCAGTTCCGCACGGCTTCAGGTCGCTTTGAGTGCAACGGGAAGCTGAGGGCCAGGGAAGCCCTCACCTGTCCGAAGAACACAGCAACAAGCTACCCCGCGCGGCAATGCTCTGACGGATTAGCGCCCTTCCATTGCCGCGACCAACTCGCATGTCGGCCGCGGCTGTGTCGCCCTACTCTGCGACGCAGTCAGCGAAGTACATGACCTCGCCGTTCTCCCCCGGCTCCTGCACCAGACCGTGAATGTCGGTCTCGAAGCCCGGACACTCGCGCGAGAATTCACGGTTGAACCGGAGGTAATCCACGATCTCCTTGCTGAAAACCTCGCCCGGGATCAGCAGCGGAATGCCCGGCGGGTAAGGCGTCACGAGGCTCGTGGTCACGCGCCCCTCAAGCTCGTCGATCGGCACCCGCTGGGTCTTGCGCCGCGCGATGTGAGAAAACGCCTCGGTCGGCGACATCGCCGGATGGTGATCGCCGAGATAGATCTCGGTCGAGAGCCGCGCCACGTCGTACTTGGCATAGAGCTGGTGGACGTGCTGCGACAGATCACGCAGCCCCATGCGCTCGTACCGGGGCTGCTTGGCGCAGAACTCCGGCATCACGCGCCACAGCGGCTGGTTGCGGTCGTAATCGTCCTTGCACTGCTGGAGCGCGGCGAGAAGCGTGTTCCAGCGGCCCTTGGTGATGCCGATGGTGAACATGATGAAGAAGCTGTAGAGCCCGGTCTTTTCTACCACGACGCCGTGCTCGGCGAGGTACTTCGAAACGATGGAGGCCGGGATCCCGCTCTCCTCGAACCGCCCGTCGATGTTCAGGCCCGGCGTGATGATCGTGGCCTTGATCGGGTCGAGCATGTTGAAGCCGCGCGCCATGTCGCCAAAGCCGTGCCACGCGTCTTCGCCCGAGCTTTCCACGGCCTCGCTGTCGGTCTTCTTCAGCTCCCAGTCCTTGGCGCGGCCGACGCCTTCCTCGGCGAGGTCATCCGGACCCCAGACCTTGAACCACCAGTCGTTGCCGTATTCCTCGTCGACCTGCCGCATGGCGCGGCGGAAATCGAGCGCCTCCATGAGGCTCTCCTCGACCAGCGCCGTGCCGCCCGGGGGCTCCATCATGGCCGCCGCCACATCGCAGCTTGCGATGATCGAGTACTGCGGGCTGGTTGAGGTGTGCATCAGGTAGGATTCGTTGAACAGGTGCCGGTCGAGCTTGGTCTCTTCGCTGTCCTGAACGAGGATGTGGCTGGCCTGGCTGATACCGGCCAGCAGCTTGTGCACCGATTGCGTCGCGTAGGTCACCGAATGCTTGGTCCGGCCCCGTTTGCGACCCATGGCATGATAGGTGCCGTAGAAGGGGTGGAAGGCCGCGTGCGGCAGCCACGCCTCGTCGAAATGCAACGTGTCGACGTAGCCGTCGAGCAGTTCCTTCACCACTTCGGTGTTGTAGAGAACGCCGTCGTAGGTCGATTGCGTCAGGGACAGGATGCGCGGCTTGACCGTCTCCGGATCGACCCCTTCAAGCAGCGGATGTGCGCGGATCTTCTCCTTGATCGACTCGCGCTCGAACTCCGATCGCTGGATGGGGCCGATGATGCCCCAGTGGTTGCGGGTCGGCTTGAGGAAGATCGGGATCGCGCCGATCATGATGATCGCATGCAGGATCGACTTGTGGCAGTTGCGGTCGACCAGCACCACGTCACCGGCGGCCACGTTGTGATGCCAGACCATCTTGTTGGAGGTCGAGGTGCCGTTGGTGACGAAGTAGCAGTGATCCGCGTTGAAGATCCGCGCCGCGTTCTTCTCCGATTCTCCGATGGCCCCGTCGTGATCCAGCAGCTGGCCGAGTTCCTCGACCGAGTTGCAGACGTCCGCGCGCAGCATGTTCTCGCCGTAGAACTGGTGATACATCTGCCCGATGGGCGACTTCAGAAAGGCGACGCCGCCCGAGTGCCCGGGGCAATGCCACGAGTAGGAACCGTCTTCGGCATAATCGAGAAGCGCCTTGAAGAAGGGCGGCTGGATGTATTCGAGGTAGTTCTTGGCCTCGCGGATGATGTGGCGGGCGACGAATTCGGGCGTATCCTCGAAAGCGTGGATGAAGCCGTGCAACTCGCGCAGGACGTTGTTCGGCAGATGCCGCGATGTTTTGGTCTCGCCGTAGACATAGATCGGCACGTCCTCGTTCTTGGACCGGACCTCCTCGATGAAGTTGCGCAGGTTCAGCACCGCCGGATCGAGGTCCGGGCCCGGGGTGAACTCCTCGTCGTCGATGGAGAGGACAAAGGCCGAGGCGCGGCTCTGCTGCTGCGCGAATTGCGACAGGTCGCCATAACTGGTCGCGCCCAGCACCTCGAAGCCTTCCTTTTCAATAGCTTCGGCCAGTGCCCTAATGCCAAGGCCGGAGGTATTCTCGGACCGGAAATCCTCGTCGATGATGACGATTGGAAAGTGAAACTTCATCGGTCTATCCCTGATGCAACTCTCGCTGTGCGCTCGTTCTCGAAGCCCCGAGCAACGACGTCAAGGTCAATATAGCGCGACGGGTGGCCGAGGCACCCGGCAAGCAGGCAATCGCCATCGGCAATCGGAACCCGGGCTCACTTGACCCTCCACATCACAGTCGCGTGAGAGGCTCAGAAAGTCGGGACAAACTCTCGCGCGCCAACGTCTTTCCTAAAGGTCGTCCGCTGTGGACGGCCCGGCAAAGACCGGCGCAGCTGGTCGGCAGGGAGAACAAGACATGGGTTCAAGACAGATACGGACAGCGATCTGCCTCGGCATTTTCGCGGCGTTGAGTGCGGGCGGAGCGATGGCCGAGACCGGCATCATGGAGCACGAGACGTCGGTGGGCATGGTGCTGACCGATGCCAAGGGGATGACCCTCTACACCTTCGACAAGGACGAGGGCGGGAAGTCCGCCTGCTACGACAAGTGCGCCGAGAACTGGCCGCCGCTGCTGGCGCCGGATGGCGCGGTGGCCGAGGGCGAGTTCGCAACGGTCGAACGGTCCGACGGGCAGATCCAGTGGACGTATGACGGCCAGCCGCTCTATCTTTGGATCAAGGACACGGCCCCGGGTGACGTGACCGGAGACGGCGTGAACGGCGTGTGGCATGCTGCCAAGCCCAATTGAAGCAGGGCGCGAATGACGCTCCTGGACGAGATCGAGACCGCCATCCCTGCCCTCCGGCGCTATGCCCATGCGCTGGTGCGTGACAGTGACCGCGCGGAAGACCTCGTTCAGGACTGTCTCGAACGGGCCGTGGCACGGCGCCAGTTCTGGCGTGGCGAGGGCGACGTCCGAAGCTGGCTGTTCCGTATCCTGCTCAACCGGTTCCGCGATGGCCTCCGGAGTGCCCGTGGCCGGGCGCAACTGGTGCCGTTCGAAGCCGTTCCCGACCCAGGGCAGCCCGCACCGCAGGACGCGCAGATGGCACTGCGCGAGGTCCACGCGGCGATGGCGCGCCTGCCCGACGATCAGCGCGCCGCCCTACTGCTTGTTGCCGTCGAAGGAATGACCCTCACCGAGGCGGCCCGGATCCTCGCGGTCCCCGAAGGCACCGTCGCCTCGCGGATCGCGCGGGCCAGGGCGGCGCTGCGTGGAATGACCGGCCGGCCCGAGCACCGGTCGCCCCGAACCGAAGGATCGCAGACGTGACAACTTCCGACCGCTCAGACGAAGGTATCCTGCGCCTCCGCCACGGCGACGAAGCGGACCGGGCGCGGCTGGTCACGATGACAGCCGAGGATCCGGCGCTGCGCGAGAGCCTCGCCGAGTGGGATCGACAGGATGCGGCCCTGCGCGCCCTTTACGAACCAGTGGCGCGCGAGCGGGTGCCGGAAAGACATCGCGAAGTTATCGCGCGGGCCGAACGCCGTGGCGAGCGCACCTCGACGATCTGGGCCCGGATCGCGGCGGTGGTGGCGCTGCTGGCGATCGGTGCAACAGGTGGCGCGGTGGGGAGCCGGCTGACCGGCGGCGCAGATCCCGATCAGGCGCTGGCCAGTGCCGCCTTTCGCGCCTACGCGACCTATACCGTCGAGCGCAGGCACCCTGTCGAGGTTGCCGCCTCCGAGGAACCACACCTGACCAACTGGCTGTCGAACCGGCTTGGCGAACGGATCGTCCTGCCTGATCTCAGCAGGCACGGCTTCAGCCTGATGGGCGGACGGGTATTGCCAGACGCGAGTGGGCCCGCCGTGTTGCTGATGTACAGCGACGCCGACCAGCGGCGACTCGTGCTCTACGTCGCGCCGGGGCCCGGACGCGAGGAATCCGCCTTCCAGTTCGCCCAGCGAGACGCAGTGCGCGGTTACTGGTGGTACGATGACAACCTTGGCTGCGCGGTCATCGGGGACCTGACCCGAGACCGGCTGCACGACATTTCACGCGACGCCTACGCGCAGATCACCGGCACCTGAGCCAGCACCGCGGGGCATTCACGCCCAGCAATCTATCCGAACGGGAGCGCAACCTCCCGCGATGTCCGAGGAGGACCGACATGACACCGCTCCGACGCCCGCCAGATGGCAGGATGCGCGCCGCGCTGCTGGCACTCGTACTGGCCCTCCTAAGTGTCGCGCCCGCGTCCGCAGCGACGCACTACCTGCTCGACGGCTCGGGCTCGCAGGTCGGATTCTCGACCGATTTCGGCAACAGCAAGATCACCGGGAACTTCCCGGTTTCGGCGGCCGATCTGGAGCTTGATTTTCGCGACGTAGCGCGCAGCAACGTGAGTGTCACGCTCGACGTGCGCAGCGCTGTGGCGAGCTTTCCCTTCGCGGCACAGGCGATGAAGGGACCAAAAGTGCTCGACGCCCGCCGCCATCCCACCATCGGTTTTCGCAGCACGCGGGTTCGCCGCAGTGGCAATGGCGCGGTGATTGATGGCGCGCTGACCCTGCGCGGCGTGACTCAGCCGGTCTCGCTCTACGCGGTCTTCGCGCGCCCCGTCGGATCCGATCCGGGCGATCTGGACCACCTGATCATCCGTCTGACCGGCGCAATCCAGCGCAGTGCCTTCGGCGCGACAGGGTGGCCCGATGCGGTCGGTGACGAGGTGCAACTCGACATCACCGCGTGGATCGTGCGGGTGGACTAGGACATGCGTTTCGCAAACACCGCCGAAGGCTACGGGCTTCTCAGCCGCGTCCTGCACTGGGGGATCGCGCTGGCGATCCTCGGAATGCTCGGGCTCGGCACCTGGATCGACCGGATGACGCCGGACCTGTCGAACTTCTGGCTCTTCGGGCTGCACAAATCCATCGGGCTGACAATTCTCGTCCTCGTCCTTGTCCGCCTCGCCTGGCACCGCTACTCGCCGCCTCCGGTCTTGCGCGCGATGCAGCATCCGTGGGAGCTGTACCTCGCCAGAACGGTGCACTGGTCGCTCTACCTGCTGCTGCTGGCGATCCCCCTTACCGGCTGGGCGGCAAGTTCTGCGACCGGCATCGACACGCTCTACTTCGATCACTGGACCGTGCCGCCCATCGCTCCGCCATCCGAGAGCCTTTCCGACCTGGGTTTTGCCGCACACGGCGTGCTGACCAAAATGCTGATGCTGCTCCTGCTCCTGCATATCGTCGGGGCGCTGCGACATGGCACCGGTCCGGGCAGCGCGTTGCGCCGGATGTGGCGAGGGTAAGGGCACCCTGCGCGTGCGCATGTGCCGCGCGGGCCGACAGCAGCACGCCAGCAGTCCGCGACCCGAGCTTGGGCCAACAGCCTCCAGAACCCTGAGCATTTACGTGCCCCACGGAGTTCTTCGACCTGCGCCGCGTTTCCATCAAGGGGATGCCGAGGTGCACATGACGCGTCCGCGACAGCATGGCTGCCGAGGCAAAGCCGGAGTTTGCTCCGATCAGACCAACCGGCAGACCGGTTTCGATGAGGAGGCTCAAGGCGTGGGACAGCCGGACCAGCCGGGTTTACTGCACGGCAGATGTATACATTTCGGTGATGCACCAGAACCGGGCGTACTCGACTGAGCGCCTCACCAATGTCGGCCAGTTCTGTTGGTCCTTGGCGGTCGATGCCACCCAAGAGCGCTCACTCCCCCCCGCCAGGCACACGTGAGACGACGGGACTGGCGTTGACCTTGGGCGCTGCTCCTTCCAAGTTGTCCCGACCTTGAGGGAGCGAGGCATGAGACTTTTCGCGGGCAGGACCAGCGCGGACAATGCGCCGCGCTACTGGCGGAGCGGACAGCTTGCCGCCGGCCAGGTGACAAAGCCGACCGATCTCCCGTGTATCGAACCCTCCATAGAAGCGTCCCCCTCCCAATGAAGCTGACACACCTGAGAGACGTCATCGCTGCCGCCGAGTTCGGCAGTCTCCGGGCCGCCGCCCGGCATCTCGGCATCGCCCAGCCCTCGATCACGCGCAGCATCCGGGAGGTCGAGCACGAGCTCGGCGTGCCCCTATTCGAACGGCATCAGCAGGGGGTACGGCTGACCGCGATGGGAGACGCCTTTGTCAGGCGTGCGGTCGCCGTGCAGTCGGAACTGCGCCGCGCCCGCGAGGAAATCGACCAGATGAACGGCCAGATGACCGGCGAGGTCTCGGTCGCCATGTCCGGCGTGTCCTCCTTTGCCCTGATGCCGCGCGCCGTGCGCAGCTTTCGCGCGCGGTATCCGCAGGCGAACCTCAAGATCACCGAAGCCTTCTTTCACGCGGTCGAGGCCCAGATCCTCTCGGGCCAGATCGACTTCTGCGTCGGGCCGTTTCGCGATGTCGCGCACGAATCCCGCTACCTCGTCGAAAAGCTCTTCGATCACCGCTGGGTGGTGATCGCGCGGCGGGGTCACCCGCTGGCCAAGTGCCGGAAGCTCTCGGAACTGACCGACGCGGAGTGGGTCCGCCCCACCCTCTCGGAACGCTCGAACGAGGCCTATATCGCGCAGCCCTTCCTGTCGCAGGGCCTGATCACACCGAACGTGGTGATGAACACGACCTCGGCCACCACCACGCTGGTCGCGGTCGCCAACAGCGACCTGCTGACGATCCTGCCGCGCACCATGCTCAGCGCTCCGATCGACCGCTCGCTGTTCGACGTGCTCGACCTGGAGGAGACCATGCAGGGCACGCGGATCTGCCTTGTCCGGCGCATGGACATGCCGCTGACGCCCCTTGCCGAGTACTTTGCCGACATGATCAAGCGCGCGGCGTTGAACTTCGACGCCGACCAGACCTGAGATCGCCCTCGGCACGATAACCAAACCGTATCACCCTTTCCTTAATGCCATCTATTCGGTCAAGCGCCCGTCCTGCAGGATCGGCACAGACTGAGGAGAACGGCCCGCCACGCGACAGATCAGCGTCGGGGCCGACAGAAGGGAGAGAGACCGATGATGCTGGACAGTACCGCATCCTTGCAGGACCTGATCGACGCGCAGCCGGATCTGGTGAGCTATTTCCGCAACGAGACGCAGGCCCCGCACAGCCGCAACCGCCCCGGCCCCTCGCCGGTGCCCGCCGAGTTCACCAACTGGCGCGACGAGCAGCGGGCATGGCGCGAGACGGCGGTTCTGTTCGACCAGTCGCACCACATGCCGGAGCTCTTCCTCAAGGGGCCGGATGCGCTGAAGCTCCTGATGAAACTCGGGATCAACGGGTTCTCGAACTTCGGTCCCGGCAAGGCCAAGCAGTACATCGCCTGCAACCCGCAGGGCCAGGTCATCGGCGAATCCGTCCTGCAGTACCTCGCCGAAGACAGCTTCGAACTCGTGTCGGGAATGCACCTCCAGGACTGGGTCCACTACAACGCGGTCACCGGCGGATACGACGTGACGGTCACCCGCGACTACCAGACCTCGGCCAATTCCGAGGGGCGCACCTTCTTCCGCTTCGGCATGGACGGGCCGAACGCCGAGACGATCTTTCAATCTGTGGTCGAGGGGACCGCGCCGGACATCAAGTTCTTCAACACCGCAAAGGTTCGCATCGCGGGCTGCGAAGTCATGGCGCTGCGCCACGGGATGGCAGGTCACAAGGGAGTGGAACTCTCCGGCCCCTACGCCGATGGCGCCAAAGTACGCGCCGCGCTGCTGGAGGCGGGCCGCGCCCACGGTCTGAAACAGGCGGGCAGGCTCGCCTACTTCAGCACCCCGAGCGAGGGCGGCTGGCTCGCCTACCCGGTCTCCGCGGTCTACACCTCGCCGGACCTCCGCGGGTTCCGCGAATGGCTGCCCGCAACCTCCTGGGCCGGACAGGCCCAGCTGAGCGGCAGTTACGTCGGTACCTCCATCGAGGACTATTACCTCACCCCCTACGACATGGGCCTCGGGCGGCTGATCCGCTTTGACCATGACTTCGTCGGGCGTGCGGCTCTTGAAGCGATGGAGAAGGCGCCTAAGCGGCACAAGGTGACGCTGGTCTGGAACAAGGCAGATGTCGCCGCGATCCAGACCTCGCTCTACCAGCCCGGCACCCCCTGCAAGTACCTCGAGATGCCAGTGGCCTCCTATGGCTTCCCGCAGGCCGACGTGGTCCTTGACGGCGCGGGCCGCAGGATCGGCATGTCCGGCTTCTGCGGCTACAGCGGCAACGAGGCCGAGCAACTTTCCATCGCCGTGGTCGATGAGAGCCATGCGGAACCGGGAACACAGGTCACCATCGTCTGGGGCGAACCTGACGGCGGCACCGCGAAGCCGCAGGTGGAACGGCACCGCCAGATCGAGGTCCGCGCGACAGTGGCCCCGGCGCCCTATGCCATCGCGGTCCAGCAGATGAAGAAATCGGGGATCGGCCGCACCGCGGCCTGATCTGCCCCGTGGACGCGGCCGGAAATAGCGGTCGCGTCATACCCGCAGACATCCTAATTTTGACTCAGGGAGGAGACCCAAATGAAAAGGATAACCAAAGCCGCCTTGGCCGCCACATTGGCGCTTGGCGCAACCGCGGCACAGGCCCAGGTACTGACCTTGTCGACCACCAACCCCGGCGGGCTGGCGCATTCGGTCGGCACCGCCATCGCCAAGGCAGTGACCGAAACCACCGACCTGCGCATGGTCGTGGTGCCCGCTGGTGGCTCGCCCATGCCGGCGGTCGCGGGTGGCGAGGCGGAGTGTGGCATCAACATCGCCTATGACCTTGCCTACTACGTCAACGGCTCGACCTATTACGCCAAGGATGGCGCCCACCCCGGCCTGCGCATGGTCGCAGCGGTCCTGCCCTCGCAGCTGGCCATGTACGTGCGCAAGGATTCCGACATCAACTCGGTCGCAGACCTCAGGGGCAAGCGCGTACCAAGCGAGCTGAATGCCCAACTGGCCATCGGGGCGGTCTACGAGACCTTCCTGAAACTCGGCGGCCTCACCCGTGACGACGTGACCTCGATCCCGGCGCAAAGCATCGTGCAGGCGGCAGAGGACTTCTCGACCGGGCGCAACGACACCTTCGCCTTTTCCATTGGCACCGCCAAGGTGCTAGAAGTCGACAGCTCTGTCGGCGGGCTGAAGGCACTGCAGACCGAGGACACCGAGGCCAACCGCGCACTTCTGAACGACAGCCTGCCGGGCGCCTACTTCTCGCAGGTCGAACCGAGCGAGCGCGCACCGCAGATCGTCGCGCCCACGAATGTCATCACCTTCGACATCATCATGTTCTGCGCCGACAGCGTCCCGGACGAGACCATCGCCAAGATCACCACGGCGGTGCATGACAACAAGGACATGCTGGCAGAGACCTACAAGGCGATGGCGCGGTTCGATCCGGCCCACATGGCCCCCGAGATCCCGGGCGTGTCCTACCATCCGGGCGCGATCTCGGCCTACCAGTCCCTCGGCATGACCGCGCCCCAGGGCTGACGACCACCGGCACTGGCCCGCGCCACGCGGGCCAGACCAAGCTACCGCATACCGCCCCATAGCGGCGGCCGGTTCCCCCGACACTTGTGCGCGGAGACCCATACCCATGGAAACGCCCGACAGCTCCCCCGTCTATCGCAGGCCCGCGGTTCTCTCCGCGCTGATCTCCTGCCTCGCCATCTCCCTGCCCCTCGGCACCATCATCTGGGCCTTCGACCTGCTGCGCCGCGTGGGCGTCCTCATCTACCCCGAGCAGTTCGGCGCGGTGATGCTGGGCCTCGCCACTGCGCTGGTGTTCCTTCACACCCCCGCAAGCGCAGGCCGCGAGCGCAACGGGCCGATCCCGTGGTACGACATGGTCTTCGCCGCCCTCGGGCTTGCCACTTGCCTCTTCGTCGCCCTGCGCTTCCCCGAGTTCTCCACCGCCGCCCTCAAGACCCCCGCAAGCCTCGTCGCGGGTTTCATCCTGGTGCCGCTGCTGCTGGAGGGCGCACGGCGCACGGCCGGGCTGCCGATCATGCTTGTTGCCGCCGCCTTCCTGCTGCTGGGCCTCACCGCCTACCTGCTGCCGGGCGACCTCATGGGCCGCAAGGTCTCGGTCAACAGCCTCGCCTACTACCTGACCTGGAACACCAGCGCGATCCTCGGCACCCCCACCATGATCGTCGTGACGGTGGTGGTCGCCTTCGTCCTCTTCGGGCAGGGCCTGTTCCTCTCGGGCGGTTCGGGCTTCTTCACCGATATCGCCATGGCGCTCATGGGCCGCTACCGTGGCGGGCAAGCCAAGATCGCGATCATCGCCTCGGCCCTCTTCGGCACCATTTCGGGCAGCGTCGTCGCCAACGTGGTCTCGACCGGCGTTGTTACCATCCCGATGATGAAACGCGCGGGTTATCGCCCCCACGTCGCCGCCGCTGTCGAGGCCGTCGCCTCGACCGGGGGCCAACTGATGCCGCCGGTAATGGGTGTCGCGGCCTTCCTGATGGCCGAGTTCCTGCAGGTGCCCTACGCCACCATCGCCGTCGCCGCGCTGATCCCCGCCGTCATCTACTTTGCCGCCCTCTTCATCCAGATTGACCTCGAAGCCGCGCGCCACGGCATCCAGCGGGTGCCCGAGAGCGACATTCCCCGCACCCTCGACGTGCTGAAGGCGGGCTGGTTCATCCCCATCCCCTTTGCCATCCTGATCGCCGGGATCTTCTGGCTGAACTTCTCGCTGGACCTCGCCGCCCTCTACGCACTTGTCGCCGTCCTCGTCAGCGGCATGGTCCTCGGCTATCGCGGCCAGCGCCTCAACCGCCGCAGCCTGATCGACGTCTTCCGCACCACCGGGCTCGGCGTGCTCGACATCTTCATGATCGCCCCGCTGGCCGGGATCGTGATCGGCGTGCTCAACATCACCGGGCTCAGCTTCTCCCTCGCCCTCTCGCTGGTCGCCCTGGCCGGGGGCAGCGTCATCGGCCTGCTGCTGCTGACCGGAGGGGTCAGCATCGTGCTCGGCATGGGGATGCCCACCGTTGGCGTCTACATCCTGCTGGCCACCCTCGTCGCCCCGGCGCTGATCCAGATCGGGATCGACCCGCTCGCTGCGCATCTCTTCATCTTCTACTACGGGATGCTGTCGATGATCACCCCGCCGGTCGCCATCGGCGCCTTTGCCGCCGCCTCGATCAGCGGGTCGCGCGCGATGCAGACAGGGTTCGCCGCCGTGCGTTTCGGCTGGTCGGCCTTCGTGATCCCCTTTCTCTTCATCTTCTCGGACTCGATGCTGCTACGCGGTGGGCCGGTGGAAACCGTGATCGACGTCGCGACCGCCCTCGCTGCAGTCTGGCTGATCGCCGCCGGGTTCACCGGCTACTCGGTGCGGCGCATCGGGGCGGCCCAGCGCATCGGCTTCGTGATCGCCGGGGCCTGCCTGCTGATCCCGGTCAACCTCTTCGGCGGCAGCCACCTCCTCAACCTCGTCGGCCTCGCCGTCGGCGGCGCACTGTTGGCCTTCGACCTCACGCAGCGGCGGGTCCATACGGCCGAAACGCTTGCGCAGAAAGAACTCCGCACATGATCATCGACATCTACACCCACCTGTTCCCCAAGCGGTACCTTGCGGATCTCGTCGCCTCCTCGGCGGGCCTTGGAAGCCTGACGGCCCGGATGAACCAGGTGCCGGAGGTCAGCGACCTCGACGCCCGGTTCCGAGAAATGGACCGCCACGGCGACTATCGCCAGATCATCGCCCTGCCGCACCCAGTGCTGGAAGAGGTGGCAACACCGGAGGTCGCCGCCCGCCTCGCCCGGCTCGCCAACGACGAGATGGCCGAGATTTGCCGCGCCCATCCGGACCGTTTCCCGGCCTTCGTCGCCACCATTGCCCTCAACGACGTCGAGAGCGCGGTGGCCGAGATCGACCGGGCCGTGAATGACCTCGGCGCGCGGGGCATCCAGATCTATACCAACGTCGCGGGCCGTCCGCTGGACCTGCCCGAGTTCGAGCCCGTCTTTGCCGCCATGGCGCGGCATGACCTGCCGATCTGGCTGCACCCTGCCCGCACCGCCGCAATGACCGATTACGCGGGCGAGGCGAAATCCCGCTTCGAGATGTGGTGGTGTTTCGGCTGGCCCTACGAGACCTCGGTCGCGGTATCGCGGCTGATCCTCTCGGGGCTGCTCGACCGCCATCCCCGCCTCAAGCTGATCACCCACCACCTTGGCGGCATGATCCCTTTCTTCGACGGGCGCGTCGGCCCCGGCATGGCCTACCTCGGCTCGCGCACGGCGGACGAGGACTATTCGGGCATGATCGCCACGCTCAAGCGGCCTCATCTGGAGTATTTCCGGATGCTGCATGCCGACACGGCCATGTTCGGCGGCACCTCCGGCTTTCCCTCCGGGTTCGACTTCTTCGGGGCCGAGCAGATCGTCTTTGCCTCCGACGCCCCCTTCGGCCCGATCGACGCCTCGATCGAGGCACTGGCACGCTATCCCCTCAGTGACAGCCAGCGCCACGCGGTCATGCAGGGCAACGCCGAGCGCCTGCTTGGCATGACCTTCACCTAAACGGACGGCCCGAACAGGCCAGGACCAGACCCATGCTGAACTTCATGAGACGAAAACCGGCGCCCCGCCGGGCGGCTTCCTGCACCCTTTCGACATTCCTCGAGGGCTGCTCGGCCGAGGTGATGCCCCGGACCCTCGCAAAGCTGCCGGAGGTCGACGACCTCTTCCCGCGAGGCACCCGCGTTTACATCGCCCATATCGACGGCACCGCCATCGGCGAGATGGTCGCCACCGCACGCCGTCTGCGGGACGCGGGGTACGAACCGATGCCCCACATCCCGGCACGGATGATCCCCGACCGCGCGACCTTCGAATGTTGGGTCCGCGTCTACGCCGAGGAGGCGGGCGTCACGCAGGCACTGGTGCTCGCCGGTGGTCTGACCACGCCGCTCGGGCCGTTCGAGAGTTCGATGGACCTGCTCGGCACCGGCCTGTTCGACCGCTTCGGGTTCCGCCGCCTGCACGTGGCGGGGCACCCGGAGGGCAACCGGGACATCGATACCGACGGTGGCGAGCGCGAGGCGATGAAGGCGCTTGCTTGGAAGCAGGCTCTGGCCGACCGCAGCGATGCGGAGATGGCCATCGTCACCCAGTTCGTCTTTGACGCCGCGCCGGTCATCGGCTGGGCGCGGCGACTTTCTGCGGCAGGTGTCACCCTGCCGATCCATGTCGGCCTCGCCGGGCCTGCCCGCCTCCAGACGCTGATCAAGTACGCGGTTGCCTGCGGCGTCGGCCCCTCGCTCTCGGTCCTGCGCAAACGTGCGATGGACGTGGGCCAGCTGCTGCTGCCCTACGCGCCCACCGAGCTCGCCCAGTCGCTCGCCGAGGCGGCAGCGGACCTGCCCAACCTCGCGCAGGCCCATCTGTTTCCGCTTGGCGGCATCTCTGCCAGCGCCGACTGGCTCGCCCACCACCAGCGCCCCCACCTGAAAGGATTGTAGAAATGACCCGCCATGTCCTGACCCTCGCCTGTCCCAGCGGGATCGGCATCGTTGCCGCCGTCGCCGGAACGCTTGCCGCTCAGGCGTGCAACATCACAGACGCCCAGCAGTTCGACGACGCAACCTCGGGCAAGTTCTTCATGCGGGTCGAGTTCGACTGTGACGGCGACGTCGAAGCACTCCGCCCGGAGCTCGCAGCGACCGCCACCCGTTTCGGCATGACCTGGACCCTCCGCCCCGCGCGCGAGCGGCGGCGCGTGCTGATCCTCGTTTCGAAGTTCGATCACTGTCTCGCCGACCTGCTCTATCGCGCCCGCATCGGCGAGCTGAACATGGAGGTGGTCGCCATCGCCTCGAACCATAGCCGCGAGGCTGCCGGTCTGCCGGAGGACATGGGCGCCCCGTTCCACCACCTGCCCGTCACCCGCGACACCAAGGCCGTGCAGGAGGCCGGGATCAAGTCGCTCATCGAGGAAACCAGGGCCGAACTGATCGTGCTGGCGCGCTACATGCAGATCCTGTCGGACGACTTCTCGGCTTACCTGTCGGGGCGCTGCATCAACATCCACCACAGCTTTCTGCCCGGCTTCAAGGGCGCGAAACCCTACCATCAGGCCCATGCGCGTGGCGTGAAGATGATCGGTGCCACCGCCCACTATGTGACCGGCGACCTCGACGAGGGGCCGATCATCTCGCAGGACGTGGAGCGCATCCACCACGCCGACACGCCGGAGGACCTGATCCGCAAGGGCCGCGACATCGAGCGTCGGGTGCTGGCGCGCGCCGTCTCGAACCACCTGGAGGACCGGGTGCTGATGAACGGCTCCCGGACCGTGGTGTTCCGGCATTGAGCGCTGCGTCAGTCCGGCGTCGCCCGCACGATCAGGCGGTGCAGCCCGCGCAGGGTGTTGTGCGGGCGGCGCTCCTCCTCGACGATCTCGAAGGCGGCCACCCGGTCGGCCAGGGCGTTCAGGATCACGGTCATCTCCAGCTTGGCCAGGTGCATCCCGGCGCAGGTATGGGTGCCATAGCCGAACCCGATGTGATCCCGCGCGCGCCGGGTGATGTCAAATCGGTCGGGGTCGGGATAGTTCCGCTCGTCCCGGTTGGCGCAGGCATAGAGCATCAGCGCCCGGGCGCCCTGCCTCAGAACCACACCCCCTACCTCGTGGTCGCGCGTCACATAGCGCGAGAAGGCGCGGATCGGGGATTCCATCCGGATCACCTCGTTGATCGCGCCGGGCATCAGGTCACGATCCGCCCGCAGCCGGGCCCATTGGTCGGGGTTGCGGGCAAAGAGCCAGATCGCCGAGGAGGTCGCGTTGATGGTGGTATCGAGCGCAGGCGCGACGTAGCCCATCATCATCGAACGCGCCTGCGCCTCGGCGATATCGCCCCGCTCTGCCGCCTGAAACAGCGCGGTGCCCCAGCTCTTGGGCGCCAGCCGCGCCGGGTCGATCCCGCGGGTATAGCGCGCCGCCTCCTGCGCAACTTCCAGCCCGGTGATGGTGCGCGGGCTGCTGAGCGGGCCGAAGGCGTCGAAGGACCCGGCGGCCCAGTCGAGCATGTGGCGCCGCCCGTCCTCCGGCAGGCCCACGAGCTCGCTCACCACGTTGATCGGCAGGTGGTGCCCGATGTCCACCACCGCATCAAAGCTCTCCTGCTCCATCAGCCGGTCAACCTGCTCCGACGCCAGCTCTTCCATGCGCGCCTTCAGCACGCCGACTGCAGCGGGCATCAAAGGCCGGGCAAAGGTCTTGCGCATCTGCTGGTGCTCGGGATCGTCGGTGCAGAGGATGTTGCCGACAAAGGCGGTATTCATCGGATCGTTCATCATGCAGCCGCGCGCGGAGGAGAAGACCTCCGGGTTGGCCAGCGCGGCCCGCACCTCGGCGTGGCGGGTGATGGCCCAGGCCTCATGCCGCGAGAGCCAGACAGCGGGGCCGAGGTCGCGTAGCGTCCGGTAGGTCGGATAGGGGTTCAGAACCACCTCGTCAGACCAGAAGTCCTGCTCGTATGTCGGCGTCGCCAGCAGCGTGTCGGTTGTCATTGCGGGTCCTCCTCCCCGGTGTTTGTCGTGGTCTTTCCTGCGTTCCGCCCAGAGGCACGGCCTAGTCGAACATGAACAGGTCCATGCTGGTCAGCGCCACCGCCGGCACGAAGGTCACGAGGACCAGCACCAGCAGGAACACCGCGAAGAAGGGAAAGACCCCGCGATAGATGTCGGTCGTCTTCATCCCCAGCACCGACTGCGCCACGAAGATGTTGATGCCGAAGGGCGGCGTGAACAGGCCGATGGCAAGGTTCAGCGTCATGATGATCCCGAAGTGCACCTTGTCGATGTCCAGCGCATCCACGACCGGAACCAGCACCGGCGTCAGCAGCAGGATCGCCGAGAGCGGGTCCATGAAACAGCCCCAGACCAGCAGCAGCAGGTTGATCACGATCAGGAACTGCCAGGCGCTGATCTCCATGCCCGAGATCCAGGCCACGATGGTCTGCGGCACCTGGTTCACCGTCAGCAGCCAGGCAAAGAGCCCTGCCGCCGCGACGATCACGAGGATCTGCGAGGTAAAGAGCACGGTCTGCACCGCGCAGTCGAGAATGTCGGCCCAGCTCAGTTCGGCAAAGACGAAGCGGGTCACGAGGATGGAATAGGCGCAGGCCACCGCCGCCGCCTCGGTGGGCGAAAAGACCCCGCCATAGATGCCGCCCAGCACGATCACCGGCGCCCCGAGCGCCCAGACGGCCCGCCCCGTAGCGCTGAGGATGGTGGCGAGGTCGGGCCGTTGGCGGCTGCCGAACCCGTCCATGCCTGCGCGTGCCATGATGTAGACCGCAAGGGCGAGCGCCAGCAGCAGGCCGGGCAGAACACCAGCGGCATAAAGGCGCGGGATCGAGGTTTCGGACGAGGCGCCATAGACGATCATCGGGATCGAGGGCGGGATGATGATGCCGATCGCGCTGACCGAGGTCACCATGCCCGCCGAGAAGGTGGCGGGATAGCGGTCCTCCGTCATCGCCGGGTGCATCACCTTGCCGACCGAGGCAACTGCTGCCGCGCTGGAGCCCGAGATGGCGCCAAACACCGTGGCCGTGCCAACGGTCGTCACGCCCAGCGCCCCGGGAAGGCCACCCACCAGCGAGCGGACGAACTGGACCAGCCGGAACGACACCGTGCCGCGCGACATCAGCTCGCCCGCAAGAATGAAGAAGGGCACCGCCAGCAGGCCGTTCACGTTGAGCGATCCGAACAGGTTCTGATGGATCGCCGTCATCGGCATGGACATGAAACCGCCCAGCGCCACGGTCGAGGCCAGCAGAAGGACGATGAAGATCGGAAAGCCGAAGACCAGCAGGCCGAGCGGCAGGGCACCGAGGGCAAAGATCATTTCACGACCTCCGGTTTGGCGCCACGCGCGCCGTGTCTACGGGGGGAGAGCCGGAAGGCCCGCAGGGTCTGCACCAGACGTACCAGCGCAATGAGGCTCATGAAGGCGAGGCTGACCGTGATGCAGATATGGACCGTCCAGATCGGGATGCGGGCCCCGTCGCTCGTCATGCCGAACTTGAGAAGCCGCGCGACATAGCCCCAAGAGAGCCAGGCGACCCAGCCGCAGAGGATGACGGTGGTCAGTTGCTGCGCCACCATCACCCAGCGCTGCGCCCCCTCGGGCAGCAGGTCGGAGACCACGCTCATCCGGATGTCCATCCGGCGCCACGCCACCACGATGGCCCCCAGCCATCCCATGACAATCATGCCGAACACTGCGATTTCGTCAGCCCACAGCAGCGACGTGCTGAACACGTAGCGCGAGACCACGTTCCAGACGCTCAGCGCCACCATCGCCAGCAGCATCAGCCCCAGAAGCACCAGCACGCCCTGTGCGAAACGGTCGACCTTGCCACACATCTGCACCCCTCCCCTTATCGGCGGGCCTGCGCCCGCCTGCTCCGTTCTCAGTGCTCGCCCGCTGCGGCCTTCAGGACGTCGTAGTCAGCCTGCATCTGGGCATCCTTCGCCACGACCTCCTCGACCACCTTGACCATCCCGCCCCGGAAGGACTCGGTATCGGCCGCGCTCATCTCGTTCAGGGTGCCGCCCATCTTGACCCACGCGCCCTCCAGCGCCTTGGGGCCGCTGTCGAGCTTGGCCTCGTAGGCATCGTTTGCCTTGACTGCCTGTTCGCGGATCACCGCCTCGAGCTCGGGGCCGACCGTCGCGAGGAACTGCTTGGACACGATGCCGCCGATGATCCCGAACTTGCCGGGCACGTAGACCGACTCGCTGGCGACGTCGGCGAACTTGAACCCGACCGAGACCGGCATGTTGATGGTGGCCGCGTCGATGGTGCCGGTCTGGATACCGGGCAGCACGTCTCCCAGCGGCAGCGCCACGGGCGAGACCCCGAAGGCCTCGAGCGGCTCGTTCACCAGCGAGGTCGCCCCGCCAGTCCGCATCTTGAGGCCCTGCAGGTCCGCCGGCGTCGCGATCTTCTTGCGCGATACGATATTGGCCTGTCCGCTGGTCAGCACGAACAGCGGTTCGACCCCGGCGTCCGCCCCGAATTCGGACAGGAGCGTCCGCACCTTCGGGTCGGTCAGGGTCTTCAGCGCGTGGTGCTCGTCATCGAAGAGCCCTACCGCGTCGAGCACCTGGAACCGTGGGTCGATCCCGGTGAGGAAACCGATGGCGGGCATGGCCATCTCGATGGTGCCCATCACCACGCCTTCCACCGTCGCCGGGATCGGCCCCAACTGAGAAGACGGGTAAAGCTGCACGTCGATGCGCCCGCCAGAAGCTTCCTCGACCCCGGCCTCGAAGGCCGTCATCCATGCCGACAGCGGATCGACCTCGGTCAGCGGCGCCGGTGACGAAATCTTCATGACGTAGTCCGCCGCAAATCCGGCGACGGGAACAAATGCGGCTGTCGAGGCGACGAGCGCGCTGGCTGCGAACGCGAGTCCGAGTTTCATGGTGTCCTCCCTTTGAATGCGTGCCCGGGCTCTCCCGGGCATCGCCCCGCTGTCACGAACAAGCGCCGGACCTGCGGGTGTTTCTCCCTGATCGGGGACATTACCCGCGCGACTGCCTCGGGTTAGATGCCAATAAATTCTGTCCGATAGCATATTGCGATCACCGTGTTCCTCACCCATCCTGAGCGAGATGTTCGGGAGGAGACCCATCATGCCATCCATTGACCTGCCTGCCCGGCGGCACGCGCTGGCCCGCCCATGAAGTTCAACCAGTTGCGCGACTTCGTCGCCGTGGCCGAGGTCGGCAGCCTGCGCGGCGCGGCCCGGACCCTGTCGCTGGCGCAGCCCGCCATTACCCGCAGCATTCAGGAACTGGAGCATTCGCTCGGAACCCAGCTCTTCGTGCGCGAGGCGCGGGGCGTCCGTCTCACGCCCATCGGAGAAGAGTTCCTGACCCGCGCGCGCGCCATCCTCGAGGAAATCCGCCGCGCCCAGGAATCCGTTCAGCAACAACAGCAGGACGCCGAGGGCTCGCTTGTCATCGGCCTCTCCGTGGTGGCGCATCTCGGCATCGCCGGATCGGTGCTGCCCCCGTTCAACAAACGCTATCCCCGCGTACGCCTGCGCATCATCGAAGGCTTCCTGCCCACGTTGGACAAGGACCTGCGGCAGGGCATGATCGACCTCTTCGTGGGACCGGTGCCCGACGGCACCCAGTCCGGCGACCTGCAGTACACTCCCCTGTTCGAGAACAAGCGCGTCGTGGTCGCGCGCAAGGGGCACCCGTTGGTCAAGGCGACCTCGCTGGCGGATCTCAGCGATGCGCTCTGGCTCACCACCAGCATCACCCGCGAGGCCGAAGACGAGTTGCACGCGGTCTTTCGCAAGCGCGGTCTGCCCAACCCGAGACTTGGCGGGCAAGCCCAGTCCGCCCTCTCGATCCTGACCCTGATGCTGAACACCGACATGCTGGCCATGATGCCGGTGCAATGGGTCAATTCCCCCCTTCTCAAGCCTTGGCTCGAGGAAATCGACCTCGACGAGGACTTCCGCGCCCCGCCCATCATGATGGTGCACCGGGCCGGACTCGGCCTGACTCCGGCCGGCGAATACTTCGCTCACCTCGTGCAGCGTTCCAGCCTGCAGATGCAGGCGCTGTGATAGCTTTCCGATATCACAGGAACAATATTGCAATCTGACGTTGGCACTGCCGCGTCCTCATACTTCCCGCTGAAGACAGGGAGGATGACGATGCAGCAGATTGAAACCGAGGTTCTTGTGATCGGTGCGGGGCCCTGCGGCCTCATGCTGGCGAACGAACTGGGCCAGCGCGGCATCCGTGCCATCGTGGCCGACCGCGAGGCGACCGTCGCCACCGCGCCGCAGGCCAACGCGACGCAGGCACGGACGATGGAACACTACCGGCGCCTTGGCTTTGCCCACGAAATTCGCCAGCTTGGGCTGCCGTCGGATTATCCCACCGACGTTGCTTATTTCACAACCTACGCGGGGTACGAGCTTGGCCGGCACCGGATGCCGCCCTCGGGACAGGCCGACACCTTCGTGCGCGAGAACGCCCATATCTGGAACGCCGCCGAACTTCCCCATCGCATCCCCCAGAGCTTGATCGAGCAGACGCTGCTGCGCAAGGCGCAGGACCTCGACTCGATCTCGGTCGAATTCAACTGCCTGGCCGTTTCCTTTACCGAGACGCCCGAGGGCATCGAAACAACGCTGACCCATACGACCACCGGCGAGACCCGGCTGATCCGCTCCCGCTACCTGTTCGGCGCAGACGGAACGCAGGGCATGGTGCGCCGCCAGCTTGGCATCCGCTACAACGGCGGCGATGCCGCCACCCGCGATTTCATGGGCGGCCGCATGCTCTCGGTCTATGTCGACCTGCCGACCTTCTATGACGAGATCCCGCATGACCGCGCGTGGATGTACTGGTGTTTCAACAGCCGCCGGCGCGGCATTCTCGCCGCCGTCGACGGCAAGCAGCGGTTCGCCTTCGGCACCCAGCTGCGCGCGGGTGAGAATGGCGACGAGATGACCCATGACGACGCCGCCCGGCTGGTCCGCGAGGCGCTTGGCAGGGACATGCCCTGCCACGTGGTCGGCACGGCACAGTGGGTCGCAGGCCGCGCGCTGGTCGCCGACAGTTTCCAGTCCGGTCGCGTCCTGATCGGCGGCGACGCGGTCCACGTGTTCACCCCTACCGGCGGGATGGGCTATAATACCGCCATCGAGGACGCGGTGAACGCCGGTTGGAAGCTGGCCGCCGTGCTCCGGGGGCAAGCCGCGCCGGAACTGCTGGAAAGCTACGAGGCCGAGCGCCGGCCCGTCGCCCTGCGCAACACTCGCTTCGCCCTTGGGTTTGCCGACTCCGTGGGCCTTTACGCGCCCTCGCCCGCCATCGAGGACGACAGCGCCGCCGGGGAATTGGCCCGCAAACGCGCAGGTGCCTATCTCGCCGAGCACGCGCGCAACGAGTTCACCATTCCGGGCTTCACGCTCGGCGCGCGATACGACGGCTCGCCTGTCATCTGCGACGAGAGTTCGCTCATGCCCCCCGACGCGCCCTCGGTCTACGCCCCGAGCGCCAAGCCCGGAGGACGCGCGCCGCATTTTTGGCTGGAGGATGGCACGTCCCTGTTCGACGCCTTCGGCTTCGAATGGACGGTGCTGAGCCTCGGCACCGAGACGACCGGCGCGGAGCTGGTGTTGCAGGAGGCCGAACGTCGCGGACTGCCCGTGACGCACCTCGATCTGACCGGTAACGCCGTCGCGGCAGACCTTTACCAGGCGTCCTATGCCCTGATCCGGCCGGACCAGGTAGTCGCCTGGCGCGGCAACGAGCTGACGGCGGAGATGACTTCAGGGCTGCTCGACCGCGTGACAGGAGCCAGTGCCGCTCTTGAGGTTGCCGCCGAAGCGGTTGCCTGAAGGCCCCTACAGGCGAAAGACATGAAATTAGGCCCGGACTGTCAGGTCGGGGCCTGTTCCAGTTCCAGCACGTTGCCTTCGCAGTCGCGCACATAGACAATCAGGTACGGTCGCTCGGCGCTGCCGAAATTGGTGACCTCGCCGACCATGGCGCCGCCGTACTCGAGCACCGCCCGGATCGTGTCTTCGATGCTATCCGTAACGAAGGACAGGTGGCCATATCCCGGCGCGTCCACCTCCGGCAGGTCTCGCCCTCGGTCGCCTTTGTATTGCAGCAGTTCGAGAAAAGGCGTGTCCGTGCCGGGCAGCGTCAGCCAGATCGAATAGATCTCGCAGCCCGGCAACCCGTTGCCGCGCGATACCGCTGGCCCGGACAGGACCCTTGGCGGTCGCCTCACCTCACACCCCAGGACGCACCGGTAGAAGGTCGAGAGCCTGTCGGCGTCGCGGGCCGTAATGCTGATATGGGCAAGTTTCATGTATGGGCAGCCTGCGTTTTCCGCCATCCTAGCGCCGCGTTACCGTCGAACAAGACAACAGTCCCAATGAAGCCCACCCCCATGACGGCAAAAAACCACCGCCACCGGGCGAACCGATGGCGGCAGCGTGCAACCCTTTGGTCCGGTTTCGGGTTCTGGCCAACCCGCCCCGGACGTTCAGGCTATCTCAGTCGGCAGCCTCGTAGTTCACCACGAAGTCCTTGGGCAGCTCCGGCCCCCAGAGGTAGATCGAGTCCTCCGGCGGATAGTCCCCCGCGTCCCAGTCATGATCGACCGGGATATAGTCGATGTCCGCGGAGTATTCCGAATAGCTGCCCCATGGGTCCTTGACGTAGTGGAAGTAGTTCGACCCGAGCACGTGCCGCCCGAGGCCCCAGCCCTTGGTGAACCCCTTTCCGGCCATCTGCGCCGCCCCCATGCCGATCTCGTTGATGCCGCCCACGTCCCAGCTGCAATGATGCAGGCCGGGCGCGGAGGACTTGGCAAAGGCGAGCAGGTGATGGTCCGAGCCATGGATGCCGTGCATGAAGCATATGCCCTCGCCCGACTGGTCCGACAGGCGCAGCCCGAGGACCCGGCTGTAGAAGCGGATGCTGCCCACCACGTCCGGCGTGAAGATCAGCACGTGGGCCAGCCGCGTGGGACGCACCTGTGGCGCTTTCGAGCGCTGCATGGATCCCATCTGGCCCCCCGGGCACGACTTGACCTCGAAGGCGCACTTGCTGGCGGGTGAGGATTTCTCCGCCACCTTCACCTCGATCAGGACGCCGAAGGGGTCCATGAACCAGATGCCGTTGCTGTCAAAGCCGCGTGGCGCGTCCAGGAGTTTGACGCCCTCCGCCTCGATACGCTTGCGAATGGCTTCGAAATCCTCTTCGAACACGCCGAACGAGAGGTTGCTTAGCTTCTTCCGCGCCCCCTCGCCAAGCGACGCCCAGCGATGCGGCGAGCCGTAGGTATAGAGCCCCAGCCCGTCGCCCTCCTCGCGCACGTCCAGCCCGAAGGCCGTGTAGAAGTCCTGTGCGACCGCAAGATCGGGCACCACCATGTGAAAGGTATCCATCGAGTGGATGCCCAGCTCTCCCGGACGCTTGGTCACGCCCAGTTTCCCGGTAATGGCTGTCATGTTTCCTCCTCCCCTTGTTGCGCGTCAGGCCGTTTCGGCCACGCGCGAGACGACCTCGTCGCGGATCGGGTTCGAGAGGATGCCGATGCCCGAGATCTCCACCTCGCAGACGTCGCCGTCCTTCATCCACAGCTTGGGCGTGCGCCCTGCCCCGACGCCCGCCGGGGTGCCGGTGACGATCACGTCGCCCGCCTTGAGGGTCATGAAGCTGGAACAGACCGAAACGATCTGCGCGACCGAGAACACCATGTCGTCGATCATCGCGTTCTGGACGACCTTGCCGTTCAGCCGGGTGGTCAGCTCCAGCCCGACGCAGCCCTTCGGCAGCGCATCGGCGGTCACGAACACGGGACCGAAGGCGCCGCTGTCGTCGAAATTCTTGCCGGGCGTCCACTGCGGCGCCTTGAACTGGTAGTCGCGGATAGAGCCATCATTGAAGATCGAATAGCCAGCGACATAGTCCAGCGCGTCCGCCTCGGACACGTTGCGTGCCTCGCGACCGATGATCGCGACCAGCTCGCCCTCGTAGTCGAGTTCGGCTGACACGGCGGGCCGCACCATCGGGGCACCATGGCCGATCAGCGACGAATTGAATCGGCTGAACAGGGTCGGAAAACTCGGCTGCTCGTAACCGCTCTCGGCCGAGTGATCGTGGTAGTTGAGGCCGACGCAGACGATCTTTTCCGGGGTTTCGACCGGCGGCAGCACGGTGACAGACGCCATGTCCACGGGGGCGCCGTTCGCGAGCGTCTTGGCCGCAGCGGCAAGGCCATCGGACTGGATCAGGCTCAGCAGATCACCCGGATAGGACGGGTCAGCCTCGGTCAGGCCGCGATAGACGCCGTCCTGCTCCACCGCCAGCCCCTTGCTGCCATCCTTTGAAAAGGCCATAAATTTCATCGCGTTCTCCTCTCTTTTTCATGCATGATCTCAGCTCTCGTACCGCGCGGAACAGCCTCGAACACCGGTCAATGCCCGGCCCGGTGCGGCCTACCCGGCAGGCGCCGCCTGCTGCTCCTCCGCCCCGCGTGAGCGACTGGCAGACCGGGGCCACCGCCGCGCAATGCGCCACCCTGAAGGGCACCTTGGTTGGAAAAGAGCGATAGGAGTAGATTGCAAAAGTGTCTGAGCGATAGGCATTTGCTATCTATGCGTTCTGTCGCCAAACGCCTCCGCGACACGGCTTCGGGCAAGGCGACGGGCGGGCCGCAGGCCGCCATGCGATCGGACGTACTGACGGAACGGAGAGGTGTCGCCTAATCGCGGGGCAGTACGATGCAGGCGCTGAGGCCGGGCGCATTCGGGCGCAAGGTGACCTCGCCCCCATGCTGCCGCGCGACCGCCCGCACGATGGCAAGGCCAAGGCCGACCCCGCCGGTCGCCGCGCTCCGCGACTGCTCCACCCGGTAAAATGGCTCGAACACGCGCGCGAGCTGGTCGGCGGGGATACCCGGCCCGCTGTCCTCGACCACGATCTCCACCTGCCGGTCGCTTTCCCTCACCGTCACGCGCGCGTGACCCGCGTAGCGCAGGGCGTTCTCCAACAGGTTCCGCACCGCCCGTCGCAGGGCGTCCGGGCGACAGCGCAGGGTAATGGTGCCCGTATCGCTGCAGGTAACGTCATGCCCGAGCATGGCCAGATCGTCGCAAAGGCTCTCAACTAGAGCGCCGAGGTCCACAAGGCGTGTCTGTTCTGCCGTGGCCTCGTTCTTCGCGAAGGACAGCGTCGTTTCGGCCATGCGGGTCATCTCGTCCAGCGTCGCGATGATGGGTTCGCGCAGCGCGGGGTCCTCCAGCATCTCTGCCCGCAGCCGCAGCGCCGTCATCGGCGTTCGGAGGTCATGCCCCAGCGCCGCCAGCATCAACGTGCGGTCCTCAACGAAACGGTGCAACCGCTCTTGCATCCGGTTGAACGCGTCCTGCAGTTCGAGGATATCCCTCGGCCCGCGCTCCAGATGCACCTCCTTCGGCTCCCCCCGCCCGACCGCCCCGGCTGCCTCGGTCAGGAGCCTGAGCGGGTTGGCGATCCAACGCGCCGAGAGCGCCCCGACGACACAGAGCAGGACAGCGGTAACAAGAGTCGGCAGCAGTGATCGCAGCAGCTCCATATCGGCTTGATAACGCTTGTAGAAAATGGCGTTTAGCCATGTCCCGTCGGCCAGCGGAACGGCGAGGCCCAGCCCGATCTGCCCCTCGAAGGGCAGAACGCTGGCCCCGGTGGGATTGGTCCAAAGCGGCGAGTCAAGATCGGACCAGCCGACGAACGTCTTGCTCTCCACGATGCGGCGCTGCGCGTCTTCGTCGAGCGCCCCATCTGTCGCCGGATCGGCATTGATGATCCCCGAGAGCGGCTCCAGCAGGTATTCCCGTGCGTCCACGTACCAGGTCCGGCCCAGCCCGCGCGGATCGTCCGGGGTAACCCAGTAGCGCGTATGCGACGTGGCGCTCGCCAGCAGCACGTCGCGTCGCAGGTCCGGGGCCATCCCGTCAACGACCTGCACCAGCGAGGCGGTGCGGCTGATGAACTCGCTTTGCGCCGCCACGCGCAGCGCCTCCTTGCGACCAGACCAGGACAACAGAAAGCCGACACCCTGGCCGACGATCAGGACGGTCAGCAGCAGGATCACGACCTGCCCGACCATGCTCCTCCGCCACCATCGGGTCATGAGGAGCCGACATCCGCCGCGAGGCAGTATCCACCGCCCCAGTAGGTCTGGATGATCTCGGGCGATTTCGGCTCCGCCTCGATCTTGCGCCGCAGACGGCTCACCTGGTTGTCGATGCTTCGGTCGAACGGCCCCGCCGTCCGGCCTACCGTCAGGTCCAGCAACTGGTCGCGCGTCAGCACCTGCCGGGGATGGTCGAGAAAGACCCTTAGAAGCCGAAATTCCGCCGTGCTCAGCGCCACGCTCAGCCCGTCGTCCCGTTCCAGCTCGCGACGGCCCAGATCCAGTGTCCAGCGGTGAAAGGCCAGCCGGGCCGGTGCGCGCCTGCTGCTCTCCGCCCCGCCCGCCGTACGACGCAAAACCGCCCGGATCCGGGCCAGCAGCTCGCGGGGATTGAAGGGTTTGACAAGGTAGTCGTCCGCGCCCAGTTCCAGCCCGACGATGCGGTCGGTCTCGTCTCCCACCGCGGTCAGGAAGATGATCGGCAGATCGCTATTGCCCCTGATCTCGCGGCAGAGGTCCAGACCGCTCTCGCCCGGCATCATGATGTCGAGCACGATCAGGTCCGGCGCATCCCGCTCAATCAGGGCGCGCAGCTCGGCCGCCCCGCCGGCCAGGCTCGTCCGATAGCCATGCCGGGACAGATAGGCCCCGACGAGGTCGCGGATCTCCCCGTGATCATCCACGACGGCAATGTGGAACTGGTCTTGCATGACGCACTTTCGCTGGCTCGGCCCAACCTAGACCATCCGCCGCCGCGAGACATCACTCAACATTGTAATGATTGGTAAGCCCGGGCCGCCCCTGCACCGCCCCCGTGTTACACTTTGATACAGTTTCCCCAGTTCGCGGCAAACCCCTGCGACATCTGGCGGCTAGACCCTGCTGCATCCGGGGACGCGCCCCTTGCGGCACCTCTGCCGCAATCGGACCTGGCGCGCCCTTGCGAAAGCAAACCAAAGAGAAGGTACCCCACCCATGACCCTCAGATATACCGCAGCCCTGCTAGCCGCCCTGTTCCTCGCGCCCGCCGCCTCGGCGGAAACCGTTCTTCGCTACTCGGACCACCAGCCGCTGGACGGCATGCGCACGAAGTTCCTGTCCGAGGTCTTCTTTCCCGCCATCAAGCGGGAGTCGCGGGGCCGGCTGAGGGTCGAGGCACAGTGGAACGGAGAGGTTGCCGCCGCCTATGATGCGTTGGGCGCGGTGGCCGACGGGTCGGCAACGGACTTGGCGACGACAGTGCCGGAGTACACCGCCAAGGAGCTTCCGTTGCATCAGCTCTTCAAGAGCTTCCTTGTGGGTCCCGCCGGGGACGAACAGGTCGAACTGTTCCGGCGCGTCTACCGCGAAATTCCCGAGTTTTCGGAAGAACTCGACCGGAACAACCTCGTTCCGGTCTTCCTTGGCACCGGTTATCCGGTCGCCTTTTTCAGCACCGAGCCGATGAGCTCGCTGCCCGGGGTGGCTGGCGGCGCGTGGCGTTCCGCCAGCTTCTGGCACCTCGATTTCCTCGAGAACGCAGGCGCGACCCCGGTGAGGATGCATTGGGGTCAGGAGGTCTATGATGCGCTTCGCGACGGCACGCTTGACGGCCTCATGGTCAACGTGGACAGCGGAAACGACCTGAAGGTGTACGACCACGCACCGAACGTCCTGCTCTCGCGAAACCTCTGGCTGGGGCACCTCTATCCCGTCGTGATGAACAAGTCGGTATGGGCTGCACTGCCCCACGAAGATCAGCAGGCCATCGCGCGCGCAGCCGAGTATTCCTATCGCCAGCTGGGCGAGGTCATGGACAGAAGCCTCGAGGCCGAAGTGCAGGAGCTGACGGCGCAGGGCGCGACGGTGCGCACGCTTGAGCCCGCCGAGATCGAAGCCTTCGCCACGGCGACCAAGTACGAGGAGGTGCAGAACGACTGGGCCCGGGAACAGGAAGCCGAGACCGGCCTTCCGATGCTCTCCGTCCTCGACCGGATGCGGGTCATCATGCGCGACAGCGCGCAATAGAACGGATCCCGGAGATCAAACAAGTTCAGCGCGGGCACCCCTCGCGCTGATCCCGGAACAGCAAGTCCCAATGCCATGCCACTGCGCCTGAACGAAAAGCGCCCCCGGCCGCTCAGCTGATCCCTTGCAACAGGCTGATCAGCTTCTGCGAGTCGCTCTCGCCAAGCTGGCGAAGGATGGTTGCGTCCTCTTCCTCGATCTCCTCACGGATCTGCATCATCCGCTTCCGCCCCAGCGGGGTCGGCAACACGTTGATCTTGCGATGGTCGTTCTGGGCGACCTGCCGGTGAACCAGACCGTCGGACACCATCCGGTCGACCAGCTTGGTCAGGGTCGGCGGGTTCATCAGCACGATATCCGCCAGCTCGCCCATGGTGAAACGCTGCCCTGAGTCCAGCGCCTCCAGCAGGCGCCATGCCTCGATCTGGATGCCGTGCTTGCGCAGGCGCGCATTGAGCGAGGCACTGACTCGCCGGTGCGCCGCGGCAAGAGCATAGGAAACAAGGTTATTCATTGGGCTCTCCGAGTGATCCATCGCGCCTGTCGATCCTTGGCTGCTCAGAATTTAGTTGACTTGGAAAATAAACTCAAATGCAATGTGTCAATTCCCGATCCCCGCGGAAAGGGCGTGGCTGACATGAACAGGTTTGCATCCGAGCCGTTCGTCCCGACTGAACTGGACGAATTGCGTGACGGCCCCTTGGCCGCAGCGCGGAGCACCTATCGCATCGCCCTACTGATCCCGCTCTGCGGCGCCGCTGGCATCTGGGCGCCCTCCTGCATCTCCAGCGCCCAGGCGGCCGTGGAAGAGCTGAACCGGGCCAACGGGGTGAACGGGCGCAAGGTCCAGCTCATCATGATCGACTCGGCGCAGGAATCCTCGCTGCCGATCGAGGAGACGGTGAACGACCTGATCGAGACCGGCTCCATCGACGCCATCGTCGGGATGCACATCAGCGCGATCCGGCAGCGGCTCAGCAAGGTGGTCCGCCAGCGCATCCCCTACATCTACACCCCACTCTATGAGGGGGGCGAAACCACCGCTGGCCTCTATGCCATCGGCGAGACGCCCGACGAGCAGCTCGGCCCGCCAATCGAACTGATCCAGAGCGAGTACCGCCCGAAGAGTTGGGCGCTGATCGGCAACGACTACGTCTGGCCGCGCATGTCGCACCTCTATGCAAAGTCCAAGCTCAAGGCGATGTCGGTCGATCTGGCCTACGAGAGGTACCTGCCCTTCGGGTTGAGCAACATGGCGCGCCACGTGGAGGAGATCGGAAACTCGGGGGCCGAGGCGATCCTGATTTCACTGGTCGGGCAGGATGCGGTGGCCTTCAACCGGGCCTTCGGCGCCGCCGGGCTGCACTCCCGCGTGGTGCGCCTCTCCTGCGCCATCGACGAGAACGCCCTGCTGGCCAGCGGTGCCCGCAATGCCAAGCGGCTGTTCGTGGCCTCGGCCTACTTCGGCACCCTGCCAACCGAGGCGAATGCCGCCTTCAAGGAAACCTACTACGGGCTGCACGGAGATCAGGCGCCGGTGCTGAATGCCCTCGGTCAGTCCACCTACGAGGGCGTCCATTTCCTCGCCGGTCTGCTGGCCAGCTACCCCGAGACCTGGCGCACCGGCAGCCTGACGAACGCCCTGCCGGTGATTCACCGCAGCGGGCGAAAAAGGAACGGAATCCAGCGCCCCGGACGCGCCCCCATCTACCTAGCACGCGCTGATGGGTTAAAGTTCGAAGTCATAACATCGTTCTAAATCAATATCTTGATAGTATAAATTTTCCAATTCAACTTTTTACTTGAAACGGAAAATAAAATCTCCCACCGTCATGGCAATGATAACCCGTGCCCGTTCAGAGGCCGGGATAACTCCATAACAGGGAGAGACACAGTGCTCTGGATGGCCCTTCTGGTGCTTGCCGCGCTCATCTTGCTTGTCGGCATCTGGTTCCTTCAGCGTTACTACGCCAAGGCAACACTCGACAGCGCCCTCGTGCGCACCGGCCTCGGCGGGCGCCGCGTGGTGATCGACGGCGGATGTCTCGCCCTGCCGATCCTTCACAAGGTCCAGCGCGTGTCGATGGGGGCGCTCAGTTTCCAGACCGCGCGCACCGGGCGCAACGCGGTGCTGACCCGCGACCAGATGCGCGCCGACCTGAGCTTTGACTGCGAGCTGCGCGTGGCCCCCACCGAGCAGGGCATCGCCACTGCCGCGCAGGCCCTCGGCTACCGCATCGCACAGGGCGCGGACAGCCTCGAGGACGTGATGTCTGGCACGCTGGTCAACGCCATCCAGAACGCCGCCGCCGCGAGGTCGCTCGAAGAAATCCACCTCGACCGTGCCGGGTTTGCCTTCGACGTGGCCACCGCCGTCGAACTGCAGGCGCAGCGGCTGGGCCTGACGCTGGTTTCCGCCTCGCTCATCCATGTCGACCAGAGCGACCTGAGCCAGTGGAACGAGAACAACGCCTTCAACGCGCAGGGGATGCGCCGGCTGGCAGAACTTGTTGCCGACCAGCGCAAGGCCCGCGTGAAGGTCGAGACCGAGGCCGATATCGCGGTCCGCGAGAGCCAGCTGGCCCAGCACCAGCGCGCCCTCGAGATCAAGCGCGCCGAGCGCGAGGCCGACATCGCGCAGCAGGAATACCTCGTCAAGTTGGAAGCCGAGGCGAAATCGCGCGAGGAACTCGCCCGCGACGAGGCCCGCCTGACTGCGGAGACCGCGCGCATCGAGAATGACGCGCGGGTGAAGTCGAGCCAGGTCGAGAACGACGAGGCGCTGCGCAAGACCGAGATGGCCGCGATCCTCTCGCTCGAAGAAACCAAGATCGCCAACGGCATCCAGCTGGCCCGCAAGCGCGCCGAAGAGACCGAGGCCAAGGCCGCCGAGGAAGAGGCGCGCGCCAAGGTCCTGCTCGCCGCCGAGCACGTGCAGGCCCAGAAGGAACGCGCCCAGGCCGAACGCGAGCGCGAGATCGCGCGCCTGAAACAGCAGAAAGACAGCGAACTCGAAGACGCCCGCGTCAAGCGCGAGGTCGACACCCTGCTCGCCCGCGCCCAGGCCGAAGCGACGGCCGCCGCCAAGCAGGCCGAAGCCGAGCGTGCCCGTATGGAAGCCGAGGCCGCAGGCCGCACCGCGCTCAATTCGGCCGAGAACACGCTCTCCGACGCGGTGATCCGGATGCGGCTGGAAGAGCGCAAGCTCGACCGGATGCCCGAGATCATGACCCAGATGATGAAGCCGGTCGAAAAGATCGACTCGATCCGGATCAACCAGATCGGCGGGATCGGCGGCGGTGCCGGAGGATCCGGAGAGGGCGGTGTCGACGGCGCCTTTGGCGCGGCGATGGACCAGATCCTCGGCATGGCGGTGCGCCTGCCCGCGATGAAGCAGATGGGCGAGGAAATCGGTCTCGACTTCGACGCCAACCTCGCGGGCCGCACCGCGGACTACGCCAACCGCATCAAGGGCAAGCCCTCGGGCGAGCGCCCTGCCCCGCGCGACCTCGACCGCGACAACGACAGATGACCCGGTGACGCGGGGACCAACACCCGCGCATGCAATGAAAAACTGACAACACGGAGGTAAGTGCAATGACACTTAACAGACGGAAATTCCTTGGCACCACCGCGGCAATGGCAGGAACGGCCATGCTGCCCAGGGCGGTTCTCGCCGCCGACACCATCAAGGTCGGGTCGATCCTCGACACCTCGGGCATCTTCGATGCCTACGGCAAACCGATGGACATGGCGCTGCGCCTCGCGGTCAACGAGATCAACGGTGCAGGCGGCGTCCTTGGCCGTCAGCTCGAGGTCAAGGCCTATGACACCCAGTCCGACATGGCGCTCTACTCGCAGTATGCCCAGCAGCTCACCCGGCAGGACAAGGTCGACGTGGTGCACGGCGGCATCCTCTCGGCCTCGCGCGAGGCGATCCGCCAGACCATGCGCAAGACCAATACGCTCTACTTCTACAACGTCCAGTATGAAGGCGGGGTCTGTGACCGCAACATCTTCTGCAACGGGGTGACCCCGGCACAGCAGGCCGAGGTGCTGGTGCCCTGGGCGATGAAGGAAGCGGGTGGCAAGAAGGTCTACACGCTGGCGGCCGACTACAACTACGGCCAGATCACCGCGCGCTGGATCCAGAAGTTCGTGCAGGATGCCGGTGGCGAAGTGGTCGAGACCGACTTCTTCCCGCTCGACGTGGCCGACTTTGGCGCGACCATCGCCAAGATCCAGACCGCCGCACCCGACCTGATCCTCGCACCACTCGTCGGCGGGGCACACCTGAGCTTCTTCCGGCAATGGGCCGCCTCGGGCATGAAGGACAAGATCCCGCTGGCCTCGACCACGCTCGGCGTCGGCAATGAACACAAGGTCCTGACCCCGGAAGAGGGAGACGGCATCATGGTCGCCTACTCCTACAGCCAGGATCTCGACACACCTGCCAACAACGCCTTCAAGGAACGCTGGAGCGCGGCCTATGGCGATCCCTCGGCGCTGCACGAGCTGGCGGTATCGACCTATTACGGAGTGCATACCTGGGCCAAGGGCGTGGAAATGGCCGGGTCGGTGGAGCACGACGCGGTGGTCAAGGCGCTGGAGACGGGGATCGCCGTCGATGGCCCTGCCGGCACCTACACTGTCGACCCCAAGACCCATCACTCAACCGTCGACGTCCACCTGATGAAGTTCAAGGATCAGAAGATGGATGTGATCGAGACGCTGCAGCAGCGCCCGCCGATCGACACGCAGGCGGTCTGTGATCTGGAAACCAACCCGGACGACAACACCCAGTACGAAATCCAGATCTGACGCAACCGCGTCTTTTGTGGGGTGGCCCTGCGCCGCCCCACCCTTCCCTCCCCCGGAGCCTCCGGGGGCCGGGCTCCTGCACGCGTGAGAAGATCGAAAGAACAGATGGACCTTTCATTCGTCATACTGGTGGAGATGCTCTACGCCGTCGCCTCGCTGATCCTGATCGGAGCGGGCCTGGCGGTGGTTTTCGGCATGATGAAGGTGATCAACCTGGCGCATGGCGAATTCATGATGATGGGCGGCTATGCCACGATTACCGCCGTCGGACTTGGCGTTAACGTCTTTGTCGCCATGCTGATCATCGCCCCGCTGATCGTCGGCCTGATCGGTCTCGTGGTCGAGCGCCTGGTGATCCGGCATCTCTATGGCCGTCTGGTCGACACGATGCTCGCCACTTGGGGGCTGAGCCTGTTCTTCATCGGCCTGACGACCATGATCTTCGGCAACACCACCACCGGCATCTCCACACCGATCCCCGGGTTCGCCGTCGGGGGTTACCAGATCAACGGCTACAACTTCTTCATCATCGTGGTGGCCGTCCTGCTGCTGATCGGCATCCTCGCCGTGCTCAAGACCACACGCGCCGGGCTGATCGCCCGTGGCGCCATGCAGCGCGCCGACATGGCCGCAACGCTCGGGTACTCGCCTGACCGCATCTACATGGCGACCTTCTTCTGCGGCTCCGCGCTCTCGGGTCTCGCGGGCGCCGTGCTCGCGCCGCTGGTCGGTCTCGTGCCGACCTCTGGCGGGGCCTATATCGCCAAGGCCTTCATCACCGTGATCGCCGGCGGCCCCTCGCTCGTCGCCGGGCTGCTCTCCAGCGCCGGGGTCTTCGGCGTGGTCAGCCAGGTCTTCACCTTCGCCATTTCGCCCGTGATCGGAGAGGTCGCCCTGCTGATCGCCGCCGTGATCTTGCTGCGTCTGCTGCCGCAGGGCATCACCGGGCGCTTCTTCAAGGGTAAGCTGTGATGCAGGGCAGCCTCTCGCGCGACGTGATCGCAACCGTCATCGTCACCGCCATCCTCCTTTGGATCATGCCGCTGCTGATCGGCACCTACACCCTCACCGTGCTGGTAATCTACGGCATGCTGGGGCTTAGTCTCGGGCTGATCTGGGGGTTCGGCGGCATTCTCTGCTTCGGGCAGGCCGCCTTCTTCGGGCTCGGGGCCTATACCTATGCCATCGCCGCCATCAACATCGGAGAAAGCACCCTTCCGATGATCCTGGCCGTGCTGGTGCCCGCGATCTTTGCCGCGCTGCTCGGGGCAATGATGTTCTACGGGCGCCTCACGGACGTGTACCTTGGCGTCATCACGCTGGTGGTCACGCTGATCCTCTTCAAGTTCATGAACTCCACCGCCGGACCGCAGTACGTGATCGGCAACGCGCGGATGGGCGGGTTCAACGGCATCCCCGGTTTTCAGACGCTGAACGTGCCCGGCGACCCCGGCGCCTATATCTGGGGCGACGCCTACTTCTATGTCTGCGCCGTGGCGCTGGCCATCGTCTTCCTGCTGGTCTCGGCGCTGCTCAGATCGAGCTTCGGGCGCATCGCCGTCGGCATCCGCGAGAACGAGACCCGCATGTCGCTGATGGGCTACGACGTCCGCGCCCGCAAGACCGTGCTCTTCTCGACCGGCGCGGCCATCGCGGGGCTTGCAGGCGCGCTCTTTGCCAACTGGGGCGAAATCGTCACCCCCAACCTCTTCTCGCTGGGCCAGTCCGCCGAGATCATCATCTGGTGCATCGTCGGAGGTCTCGGCACCCGGCTCGGACCGATCCTCGGCGCCGCAGGGCTGGCCTATGTCAAGTTCCTGCTCGGCCAGCAGCACCTGATCGACAATACCCTGATCCTCGGCCTGATCCTCGTGCTCTTCGTCCTGTTCCTGCCGCGCGGCATCGTCCCTGCCCTTGTCTCGCTCTGGCGCATCAGTTTCGGACGCCGCCCGCTCGGCCGCATCCACCAGGCGCGGCGGTCGCGCAACCGGGAGCGCCTCCATGGCTGAGATCGTTCTGGAAACCCGCGCGCTGACCATGCGGTTCGGCGGCGTGACCGCTGCCGACAACGTGAACTTCAGGCTGCGCGCGCGCGAGCTGCGCTGCCTGATCGGCCCCAATGGCGCGGGCAAGTCGACCTTCTTCAAGTGTGTCACCGGCCTGCAGACGCCGACCGAGGGACAGGTGTACATGCGGGGTCACGACACCACCCACTGGATGCCGCACCAGATCGCCTCGCTGGGGGTCGGCATCAAGATGCAGACCCCCTCGGTGATGGACAACCTCACTGTCCACGAAAACATCTGGCTGGCCGCCCGGCGGTTCCACCCACCCGAGGAGGCCAACCGCAAGACCGCCGAGATGATCGAGCGGCTGGCGCTTGGCCCGATTGCCCGCAACGCCCTCGGCCAGCTGGCCCACGGCGAGCGGCAGCGGGTCGAACTGGGTCTCGTCGCGGTGGGCGACCCCTGGCTGGTGCTGCTCGATGAACCGGCGGCGGGCATGAGCGCGGAAGACGTCGAGCGAATGACCGGCATCATCCACGAACTGAACAAGACCGCCGCCATCGTGATCGTCGAACACGATATGCAGTTCATCCGCTCCATCGCCGAGGTGGTGACGGTGTTCCACCAGGGCGCCGTGTTGATGGAAGACCACGTGGATCGCGTCATGGCCGATCCGCAGGTCCGCAACGTCTATCTGGGAAAGAAGGCCTGACATGGTGGAAGACAGGGCAATCACGCTCGAGGTGAAGGGGCTTTCGGGAGGGTACGGCAAGGTGCCGATCCTGCACGGAATAGATATCTCCGTCTCCGAGGGCGAAGTGGTGGGCATCCTTGGCCACAACGGCATGGGCAAAACCACCCTGCTCAAGACCCTGATGGGGTTCCTGCCCGCCACGGCGGGGACCGTGCGGTTCCACTCCGCGGACATCACGCGCATGGCCCCCTACGAACGTGCCGGGCTTGGGCTGGGACACGTGCCGCAGGGGCGCGGGATCTTCCCGCAGCTGTCGGTGCGCGACAACCTGCGCTTTGCTTGGCACGACTATTCCGGCGCCTCCGAACACGACGTGATGGAAAGCGTCCTCGTCGACTTCCCCCGCCTGCGCCCGCTGTTGGATCGCGATGGCGGGGCGCTCTCGGGCGGCGAGCAGCAGTTGCTCGCGCTGGCGCGTTGCCTGATGGGAGACCCCGAGCTTCTGTTGCTCGACGAGCCGACGGAGGGAATCCAGCCCTCGATCATCGAGGAAATGGCCGAAACGCTCCTCGCTTTGCGCAAATCGCGCGGGCTGTCGGTGCTGCTGGTCGAGCAGAACTTCGATTTCATTTCCGATCTGTCGGACCGTGTCCTCGTGCTGGAACGGGGCCGGATCACCGGCGCGCTGAGCCGCGAGGACCTTTCCAACCAGTCCAAGGTGGACCAGTTCCTTGGCTTTGGCGCTGCCCGCTCTACCCGTGGCAACGCCACTCCGGCCCCGCGCCCCGGCGCCGCCCCGGCAGCAGCACGGCCTTCCGGTGCGCGCCCGGTCACATCGCAGGCCGCCCCCTCAGACTTCAATCTCGCGGCCCGCCCCGAACCGGCCGCCGGCTTCAGCCACGCCCCGACTTCGCAGGTGAACAACATGACGATCAAACGCCCCTCGCTTTCGCAGATGCGCACAATGGCGCAGCGGTTCGGGATGAACCTCTCGGACGAGGACCTGGCCGAGTTCCTGTCGCTGATGGAGCCCAACTTCCAGTCCTACGACCGGCTCGACGCGATGCCCGACTACCTGCCTTCGGTGCGCTATCCCCGCTCGCCCGGGCACTTTCCCGACTATTCCGAGAACCCGCTCAACGCCTGGTACGTGAAGGCCGAGGTGCGCGGCGCGCCCGACGGTCCGCTGCGCGGCAAGCGCATCGTGCTGAAGGATACGGTCTGCCTCGCCGGGGTGCCGATGATGAACGGCTCCTCGATCATGGAAGGGTTCACCCCCGAGATCGACGCCACCATCGTCACCCGGATGCTGGACGCCGGCGCCACCATCGTGGGCAAATCGCATTGCGAGAACTTCTGCCTCTCCGGCGGCTCTCACACCGGCGCCAAAGGGCCGGTGCACAACCCGTGGAAATACGGCTACATGGCCGGCGGCTCCTCCAGCGGCTCAGCCGTTCTGGTGGCCACGGGTGACGCCGACATGGCCATCGCAGGCGATCAGGGCGGCTCGATCCGCATCCCCTCGTCCAACTGCGGCGTCTACGGGATGAAGCCGACCCACGGCCTAGTACCCTATACCGGCGTGATGCCGGTGGAGCAGACCATCGACCACGTGGGCCCTGTCACCAACACCGTGGCCGACAACGCGCTGCTGCTGGAAGTCCTGGCCGGCGAAGACGGGCTGGACCCGCGCCAGTACAAGCCAAGGGTCTACCGCTATACCGAAGCGCTTGGGCGCGGCGCGCAGGGATTGCGCATCGGCATCCTCAAGGAGGGCTTCCACCGCCCCGAGAGCGAGGCCGACGTGGACCAGAAGGTGCTGGCTGCGGCCGAGCGTTTCCGCGACCTCGGCGCGCGGGTCGAGGAGGTCTCGATCCCCGAGCATCACCTGGCAATTGACTGCTGGACCGCGATCACGCTGGAAGGACTGCAGGACCACATGATGTGGGGCCATTCCGCCGGGTCGAACTATCGCGGCCTGTTCCTGCCCTCGATGATGGACCACATGGCGCAATGGCACGGCCGCGCCGACGAACTGTCGCATTCGCTCAAGGTCTCGATGTTCGTCGGCGAGTATTTCCAGACCCAGTACCGCGGCCGGTTCTACGGCAAGGCCCAGAACATCATGCGCAAGGTCGTGGCGAAATACGGCGAAGCGCTGAAGCAGTATGACATGCTGCTGATGCCCACCGTGCCGATGAAATCGCAGGAAATCCCGCCTGCCGACTGCTCGATCTCGCTCTATGTCCAGCGCGCCTTCGAGATGATCGGCAATACAGCGCCATTCAACAGCGCGGGGCATCCGGCCATGAGCGTGCCCTGCGGGCTGAGCGAAGGGCTTCCCATCGGGATGATGCTGGTCGGGGCGCATTACGGCGAGTTGAAGATCTATCAGGCAGCGCACGCGTTCGAACAGAGCGGCGACTGGCGCGCCATGTAAACCAGTCCAAGGGAGGCGAAGATGTCGATCCTGAGTGAGAGCCTTTCAAGCCGGATTTCCGGCTGGGACGCGACGACGGAGGCTGTTCCCGTCAATCTCGCGCCCGAAGGCGGAATGTCTTATGTGCGCGGCCCCTCGGCCCCCGCGCTGGCCTATATCACCATTCCGCAGCTGGTGCGCGAGACGGTGTCGCGCTTTGGCCCGCGCGAGGCGATGGTCTTTCCCGAGCAGAACGCGCGACTGAGCTATTACGATCTCGACCGCGCGGTCGACGAACTCGCTTCGGGCCTTCTGGCGCTGGGACTGGTCAAGGGGGACCGCGTCGGCATCTGGTCGCCAAATCGGCTGGAATGGGTGCTGACCCAGTTCGCCACGGCGCGGATCGGCGCGGTGCTGGTCAACATCAACCCCGCCTATCGTCTGGCCGAACTGGAGTACGCCCTGAACAAGGTGGGCTGCAAGGCGCTGATCAGCGCGCGTGCCTTCAAGAGCTCGGACTACCTCGGCATGATCCGCCAGCTCGCGCCCGAGCTGGACCGGTGCAAGCCCGGCCAGTTGAACGCCGCCAAGCTGCCGCACCTGCGCAGTGTCGTGGTGATGGGCGAAGAGCCCGCGGCTGGCGTGTTCTCGTTCGAGCAACTCCGCCAGCTTGGCGGACCCGCGCAGATCCTGCGCCTGCCGGCCATCGACGCAACGCTCAATCCCGACGACGCGATCAACATACAGTTCACCTCGGGCACCACGGGCAGCCCCAAGGGCGCGACGCTTTCGCACTACAACATCGTCAACAACGCCCGCTTCGTGACCGACCGGATTCACCTGGCCGAGACTGACAAGCTGGCCATTCCCGTACCGCTCTATCATTGCTTCGGCATGGTGATGGGCGTGCTGGGTGCGATCAGCAAGGGCGCCGCGATGGTCTTTCCGGGCGAGGGCTTTGACGCCGCCGCCACGCTCGATGCGCTTGAACGCGAGCGCTGCACCGCGGTCTATGGCGTCCCGACCATGTTCACCGCCATGCTCGAAGCGCTGGAAACCCGGCCCCGCGACCTGAGCAACATGCGCACCGGCATCATGGCGGGGGCACCCTGCCCCGTCGAGATCATGCGCCGCGTGAACCGCGACATGAACATGCCCGAGGTCACCATCTGCTACGGCATGACCGAAACTTCGCCCGTGTCCTTCCAGAGCTTCGTCGCCGACCCGACGGACAAGCGCTGTGAAACCGTGGGCCGGGTACACCCTCACCTCGAGATCAAGCTCGTCGGCCCCGATGGCGGCATCGTCCCGGTGGGCGAACGCGGCGAACTCTGCACGCGCGGCTACTCGGTGATGAAGGGCTATTGGGACGACCCTGCCCGGACCGCCGAGGCCAGCACCGACGGATGGATGCACACCGGCGATCTCGCCATGTTCGACGCCGAAGGCTACTGCGCCATCGTCGGACGGGTGAAGGACATGATCATCCGGGGCGGCGAAAACATCTATCCGCGCGAGATAGAGGAGTTCCTGCTCCGCCATCCGAAGGTCAGTGATGTGCAGGTCTTTGGCATCCCGGACGAGAAGTTCGGCGAAGAAGTCTGCGCCTGGGCCACCGCGCGCCCCGGCGAGGCGCTCAGCGCAGAGGAGCTGCGCGCTAGTTGCGAGGGCCAGATCGCGCACTACAAGATCCCGCGCCATATCCGTGTCGTCGAGGACATGCCCATGACGATCACGGGCAAGGTGCAGAAGTTCGTCATGCGCGAGCGGATGATCGAGGAACTTGGCCTGATAGGTTAAAGCCGCCGCCAGAGGAGCCTGCGCCTGCCGCCCCGCGCCCCTCAGCCCTCTTCCGAGACCGAGAAACCGCGCGTCGCGGTGACGCTCTTCACCACGTGCTCCGAGAACAGATCCAGCCGCGCGGGCAGACGGTCCAGCGGCGGGTAGTAGAGCGTCAGCCATAGCTGTGGGGGCGTCCACCCGGGCAGCACCTGCACCAGCGCCCCGCTGGCCAGGTCCGCCTCAATCATGAAGCGGGGCAGCAGCACCAACCCCTGACCCGCGCGCGCCAGCCCCGCCATCAGCCCCGCACTGTTGACCGACAGAACCTCCCCCACCCGCAGGCGGTGGCTCTCCTTGCCCGACTGCAGCTCCCACACCTCTCCACGCCCCTGCGCGTCATGTCCCACGCAGACGTGGTGTTGCAGGTCCGAGGGATGTACCGGCACGCCACGTTCTTCGAGGTAGGCCGGTGATGCCGCGATGACCCGGTCGACCCTGCAGATCTTGCGCCAGATGCTCAGCACCTCGCGCGGCGCCTGCGAAATGCGGATGGCGAGATCGAAGCTGTCATCGACGCTGGCCACGAAACTGTCGTTCAGGACGACCGAGAAGGTCACCTGCGGATGCAGCGCCCGGAACTGCGCGATGATCTCCGGCAGCGCCTCCGCGCCAAAGGCGATCGGGGCATTGAGGCGGATCAGACCGGCGGTGTCACCGTGGCGGTCACGCAGGTTCTCCGTCGCCTGCCCGATGCCCTGCAGCAGCGGGTCGATCTCGGCGGCATAATCGGCACCTGCGGGGGTGAGCGAGACCCGGCGCGTCGTGCGGATGAAGAGCTGGAGCCCAAGTCGATCCTCCAGCGCGGCGATGGAGCGGGTCACCGAGGGCGGAGGCAATCCCAGTGCGCGGGCGGCGCCGACGAAACTCTGCTCGCGTGCCACGGCAAGGAAGACCCGCAGCTCCTCGATTTCACCCATCGTGACCGCTCTCCTGTCCCGAACGTTCTATACTGCCCGCAAGGGGCGAGAGATCATCTCGCAAGATTACATACGATTTAGGCAATGGTGAATGATAAATTACATATATTCACCAAAACAATTCAAGGGATCATTCTGACGGCGAACACCCTGCCGCATCCAAGCACCGCGGCTACCAAGTCAACGTCGGCTGCAGACCCCAAGAGACCTGTCGACCGACCATCCAGGGACCGACGACGATGACCGCAACGACCACCGACTCCGGCAGCCCCTGGAGCCCTTTCCGGCAAAAGGCGTACCTTGTCCTCTGGGGAGCGACCGTGGTGTCGAACATCGGCACATGGATGAACGATGTGGGCGCCGGCTGGCTGATGACCAGCCTCGCCCCCTCGCCCCAGATCGTTGCGGCGGTCCAGGCAGCCACGACACTGCCGGTGTTCCTCTTCGCGGTGCTCGCAGGGGCCGTGGCCGACATCGTCGACAGGCGCAGGCTGCTGCTCATCGTCAATCTGCTGCTCGCGATAACCGCGATGATCCTCGCGGTTCTCGTGCAGGTCGATGCCATGACACCGGTTCTCCTGCTGATCTTCACTTTCCTGCTCGGCTCCGGCGCGGCCTTCATCGCGCCCGCTTGGCAGGCCATCGTCCCCAAGCTCGTCCCGCGCGAGGATCTGACGGCGGCCGTGGCGCTCAATTCGATGGGGATCAACATCAGCCGCGCCATGGGCCCTGCCGTCGCGGGCATGCTGATCGCCGCCTTCGGGCTGGTCTGGCCCTTTGCCCTCAACGCGCTTTCGACCCTCGTGGTCATCGCGGCCCTGATCTGGTGGAAACCGCCAGCCGAACCCGAGCGAACTCTTCCCGCCGAACACGTTCTTGGCGCCATGATCGCAGGTGTGCGCTACGCCGTCTTCACCAAGGGATTGCGGCTGGTCCTCCTGCGCGCCACCGGCTTCTTCCTCTTCGCCAGCGCCTTCTGGTCGATGCTTCCGCTCTTCGCCCGCGAAACCCTCTCGGGCGGCGCGGGTCTGTACGGTGCCCTGCTCGCCTCTGTCGGGATCGGTGCCGTGGGCGGCGCCCTCGTACTGCCCGGCCTCCGGGGCAAGCTCGGGCCCGACCGGACCGTCCGGCTGGGCACTGTCGGAATGGCCATCTCGCTCGGGCTGCTTGCCCTGCTGCCCACCCCGGCCACCGGCCTCCTCGCCGGGTTGATGGCGGGCGCCGCATGGATCGCGGTCCTGTCGAGCCTGAACGTTGCCGCGCAGTCCGTCCTGCCCGACTGGGTGCGCGCCCGCGGCCTCGCCATCTTCCTGACGGTGTTCTCCGGCGCGATGGCTCTTGGCAGCCTTGCCTGGGGCACCGTCGCGGCCCACAGCTCGATCGGCACCTCGCAGCTCGTCGCCGCGATCGGCCTCGTCCTCGCCATCCCGCTGACCGCCCGCGCCCGGCTCTCCGGCCTCGGAGCCGACCAGAGCCCCGCGCACCACTGGCCCGAGGCCGACATCCCCCTGCCTGACGACAACGACGGCCCCACGACCATCTGGATCGCCTACGACGTGCCCGCCCCCGCCCGCGCCGAGTTCCTCGGGCTGATGAAAGAGCAGCGCCGCAGCCGTCGCGCCCACGGCGGCTATGGCTGGGTCCTGCGCGAGGACGCCTCGGTGCCGGGCCGGCTGATCGAAAGCTGGCACGAGGCGTCCTGGCTCAATCACCTGCGCCACCACGACCGGGTCAGCCGTGCCGAAGCCGAGATGCAGGCCCGCATCCGCGCGCTGCTGACATCTTCCCCCGAAATCCATCACCTGATCACCCCAAGGAAAGGCTGACACCATGAGCTGGAACCCCACCCAATCCCCCGACTGCCCCGACGCGCTGCCCGACAGCCTCGACGCCATCGAGACGCTGATCATCCCGCGCGCCCGCGACCTTGGTGGTTTCGAAGTCCGCCGTGCCCTTCCCGCGCCCAAGCGGCAGATGGTCGGCCCCTTCATCTTCTTCGACCAGATGGGCCCCGCCGAGTTCCTGACCGGGGGCGGCATCGACGTCCGCCCGCACCCGCACATCGGCCTCGCCACCGTGACCTACCTCTACAAGGGCGAATTCCACCACCGCGACAGTACCGGCGCCGACCAAATGGTCTACCCGGGCGAGGTGAACTGGATGATTGCCGGGGGCGGCGTCACCCATTCCGAGCGCACCAGCGACGAGATGCGCACCAAGCCCGGCGCCCTGTTCGGCATCCAGACCTGGGTGGCCCTGCCCGAGGACGCCGAGGACCGCGGCGCCTCGTTCGAACACCACGGCAAGGAGGCGCTGCCCTTCCTCGACGAAGGCGGCAAGCAGGTCCGCCTGATCCTCGGCTCGGCCTGGGGCGAGAGCTCGCCGGTCAAGACCTTTACCGAGACCTTTTATGCCGATGTGGTGCTCGCCCCCGGCGCCAAGCTGCCCCTGCCCGAAAATCAGGAAGACCGCGGCATCTACGTGACCAGCGGCGAAATCACGGTCGCGGGCGAGACCTTTCCCGAGGGTCGCATGATGGTCTTCCGGCCCGGCGACCACATCAGCGTGACCGCAGGCGCGCAGGGCGCACGGCTGATGGTGTTGGGCGGTGAGACGATGAACGGCCCGCGCTACATCTCGTGGAACTTCGTGGCCTCGTCGCCCGAGCGGATTCAGGCGGCCAAGGATGCCTGGCGCCAGGGCGACTTCACCCACGGCCGGTTCCACCTGCCGCCGGGTGACACCGACGAGTTCATCCCGCTGCCCGACAACATCTGACCTCAGGCGGCCCGGCGCCAGCGCCCGGGGCTCAGGCCCTGGGCGCGCTTGAACATGCGCGTGAAATGGCTCTGGTCCGCGAAACCGCAGGCCAGCGCGATATCGACCAGCGGCAGCTCGGTGAGCCGCAGCAGCAACCGCCCCTGCTCGATACGTTCGGCCAGCAACCACTGGTAGGGCGACATGCCCGTCGTTTCCCGGAAATTGCGGAAGAAGCTGTTGCGCGGCAGATCCAGTGCCTGCGCCACGTCATCGAGGCGGAGGCTTTCAAACTCCACCGACATCAGCATCTCCTTGGCCTTTGCGACCTGTGCGGGAGACAGGCGTGTCGGCTTGCGCGACCGCCGGGTCACTCCGTGGGTGGTGCCGAGGTGCAGCATCAGGCGCGCCCCGAACTCGTCCGCCTCCAGCGGGTCGAACAGCTCTGGCTGCGCCAGCCAGCCAAGCATGCCCTCCACCATCTGCCCGAGCGCGGCATCCGTCGCGTCGCGCGTCGGGGAAAGGCGCAGGCTGGTCCTGAGCGGAAGTTCGATCAGCAGGAAATCGAAGGCCCCCTCGGCGGTCGCGGCATAGTCGACGTCGAACTCGCGGATGTAGATGGAATGTCGGTCAAAGATACGGTCGTGCCGGCGGCTGCCTTCGCGGCTCTGCCGCCGGTGGCCCGCCTGCAACGACATGCCAAGGATCATCCCCCGCTCCTGCGCCGGGGTGGAAATCTGGGAGAAGACCCGGCCCTCCGCCGTCTTCCGCAGGAGCGTCAGATCACCGGCCCGGGCGCTGTGATTGTTCCTCAGCGCGTTCAGAGAGCAACCGAGGTTGTCCCGCGATCGCTTCAATTCACTCTGGATATCTGCAATCGCCTGGTCGGACATTGGCGCGCCTTTCTCAAACGGCCCAGCAGGCGCACCCTAGCGCGCCCCAGAAACTCTTCAGGTCGCTGACCGGGAGACTTGCGCCCCAGGCCCCTGCGTGATCGTGACCATGAACACCGCAGGAATTGGCGCAACCGCAGCTTTGGGCGACATGGCGCGATACGGCCATGTTTTCCGCGCCCCAGCCCGCATAACCGCCAAACTGCCGCACCGGTGACCAATCCGGCATCGCCGGCGGAACATTGGTCTCGTCAAGGTCGGCGTAGTCGCCCTTGGCAAAGACCACCCGGCCGCCGACCATGGTCATGTCGCTGGTGATGTCGGGAATCTCGGCCTCCGGGCAACCGAAGTAATCCCGATCCGGCATGACCAGATCCGCAAAGTAGCCCGGGGCCACCCTGCCGCGATGGCCCTCGTCGCCCGAGAACCAGGCGACCTTTTCGGTCCACATGCGGAGCGCCGTCTCGCGGTCGAGGCAGTTGCGCTCCGGCGTGACGCGCAGTCCGCCGACCGTCCGGCCCGAGACCAGCCACGAGAGCCCGACCCAGGGGTTGTAGGAGGCGACCCGCGTGGCGTCGGTCCCTGCCGAGGTCTTCACCCCCATCTCCAGCATCCGCGCGACCGGTGGCGTCGCCTCGGCCGCCCGCGATCCGTAGCGCTCGACAAAGAACTCGCCTTGGTAGGCCATGCGGTGCTGAACCGCGACGCCGCCACCGAGAGCGGCGACCCGGTCGATTGACCGTTCCGAGATGGTTTCCGCATGGTCGAAGAACCAGTTGATCCCTTCCAGCGGAATGTCCCTGTTCACCTTCTCGAACACGTCGAGCGCGCGGGAGATTGTCTCGTCATAGGTGGCGTGCATCCGCCACGGCCAGCGGTTCTCGGCGAGGATGCGCACCACATCCTCCAGTTCGCCCTCCATGCCGGGGTCAGGGTCGGGGCGCGGCTCGCGGAAATCCTCGAAGTCGGCGGCGGAGAACACCAGCATCTCGCCCGCACCGTTGTGCCGGAAGTAGTCGGTGCCCTGCCGGTAGGTCACCGACTTGGTCCACTTGAGGAAATCCTCCTTCTCTTCCTTCGGCTTCTGCGTGAAGAGGTTGTAGGCCAGCCGGACGGTCAGAAGATCGTCGTCGGCCAGCTTCTGGATGATCTCGTAGTCCTCGGGATAGTTCTGCATCCCGCCGCCCGCGTCGATCACGCCTGTCACGCCCAGGCGGTTCAGCTCGCGCATGAAATGGCGGGTCGAATTCAGCTGGTAATCGAACGGCAGCTTCGGCCCCTTGGCCAGCGTCGCATACAGAATCCCGGCGTTGGGCTTGGCCAGCAGCAGCCCCGTGGGATTGCCCTTGGCGTCCCTCTGGATCTCGCCGCCCGGCGGATTCGGCGTGTTCTTGTCATACCCGACGGCCCTCAGCGCGGCGCCATTCAGCAAGGCACGGTCGTAGAGATGCAGCAGGAAAACCGGCGTATCGGGCGCAATGGTGTTGATCTCGTCCAGCGTCGGCAGCCGCTTCTCATCGAACTGTGCCTCCGTAAAGCCGCCAACCACGCGGACCCACTGCGGCGGCGGAGTGATCTCGACCTGCCGGCGCAGCATGTTCATCGCGTCCGAGAGCGAGCGCACGCCGTCCCAGCGCAGTTCCATGTTGTAGTTCAAGCCGCCCCGCACGACATGCGTATGGTTGTCGATCAGCCCGGGCAGCACGCTGCGCTTGCCGAGCCCGACCAGCCGCGTTCCCGGCCCCGCCAGCGCCAGAACCTCGTCATCCGAGCCCGTCGCGGCGATGCGACCGTCCTGTATCGCGACCGCCTGCACAAGAGGTGCCATCGGGTCGAGCGTCGTGATGGCGGCGTTGTGCAGGATCAGGTCGGGATGCATCAGGAGGGTTCCTTGTCCTTGGTGCCGTGGGCGCTCGGCATTTCTCCGAAGAGGTGAAGCGCGGACTGGCTGATCATGTGACGGCCGGTCAGCCAGCGGTAGATCGGCACCGCCTGCTCACCGATCAGGATGCCCAGCAACCCGACCAGTGCCACCACCGGCGGCGCGGGAGAGCGCACGTGCATCAGGCTGTAGATCACGCCAACCAGAAGGCCTGCGCCGAGCGATACGAGGTAAATCTTCATGAGATATCTCCAGGAATCGGCGAACGGGAAACGTCACACTCTTCATGCCTGCGGCGGCGCGAGCGTTATTGAACATTCGTCCCGGTTGGGCAGGCAAAACCTCACCTTCGGTCGTTTGCAGCAAAGCCTGAAACCGGTCGATCCTTCAATACTGTGATTGCGCCTCAACTCATCATGACCGCGTACGCCAAGGCGCACACCGCCCCAACCATTGCGATTCCAGGAATGGTGAAATCGACATTATTCCAATTATCGAAGCACTGAAACACCCGCATAGTCCCCCTACAGACACCAACAATTCCCCGACAGAGGACCACGGACATGACCGGCAAACTCGACCTTCTCACCCCGACGAACAGCCAGATGATCTTTATCGACCACCAGCCCCAGATGGCCTTTGGCGTACAGTCGATTGATCGCCAGGTGCTGAAGAACAACACCGTCGCCCTCGCCAAGGCGGCAAAGGTCTTCGGTATTCCGACCACGATCACCACCGTCGAGACCGAGAGCTTCTCGGGCAAGACCTACCCCGAACTGCTCGACGTGTTCCCGAACCACCCGCTGCTGGAACGCACCTCGATGAATTCGTGGGACGACCAGAAGGTGCGCGACGCCCTCGCCGCGGCCGCCTCGGAAGGTCGCAAGAAAATCGTCGTCTCGGGTCTCTGGACCGAGGTCTGCAACCTCTCCTTCGCCCTCTCCGCATTGGCGGACACCGACTATGAAATCTACATGGTCGCCGATGCCTCGGGCGGCACCAGCAAGGAAGCGCACGACATGGCCATGATGCGCATGGTGCAGGTCGGCGTGGTGCCGGTGACCTGGCAACAGGTCATGCTCGAATGGCAGCGCGACTGGGCCAAGCGCGACACCTACGACGCGGTCATGGAGATCGTGCGCGAGCACTCGGGCGCCTACGGCATGGGCGTCGATTACGCCTACACCATGGTCCACAAGGCCGACTCGCGCAGCGCGCACAGCGGCGAGACCCTCGCCCCCGTCCCGGCCTGATCGTGATGGCCGCCCGATCCACTGGCCCCACCCGCCGCGACCTCATGATCGGCGCGGCGAGCCTCGCCATCCTCTCTTCCCTCACCTCCCCGGCCTACGCACAGGCCACAGACCTCACGAAGGACATCACCATGGGTTACGTCACCACCTCCGACGGCGTCGACATCTTCTACAAGGACTGGGGCCCGAAGGATGCCCAGCCCATCGTCTTCCACCACGGTTGGCCGCTCAGCTCCGACGACTGGGATGCGCAGATGCTGTTCTTCCTCTCCAAGGGCTACCGTGTCATCGCCCATGACCGGCGTGGCCACGGCCGCTCGGCTCAGGTGTCCGAGGGGCACGACATGGACCACTACGCCGCCGACGCCTTTGCCGTCGCCGAAGCGCTCGACCTGAAGAACGCCGTTCACATCGGTCACTCGACCGGCGGCGGCGAAGTTGCCCGCTACGTCGCCAAGCACGGCGAACCGGCAGGCCGCGTGGCCAAGGCCGTGCTGGTCTCGGCTGTGCCGCCTCTGATGGTTCAGACCGTGGCCAACCCCGAGGGCCTGCCCCTGGAAGTGTTCGACGGCTTCCGCGCCGCGCTTGCCGCCAACCGTGCCCAGTTCTTCCGCGACGTGCCCGCCGGGTCCTTCTATGGCTTCAACCGCGAAGGCGCTACGGTCCACGAGGGCGTCATACAGAACTGGTGGCGTCAGGGCATGATGGGCAGCGCCAAGGCGCATTACGACGGCATCAAGGCCTTCTCCGAGACCGATCAGACGGACGACCTGAAGGCGATCAGTGTCCCGACCCTCGTGCTGCATGGCGAGGACGACCAGATCGTTCCGATCGCGGACTCGGCGCACAAGTCGATCAAGCTCCTAAAGAACGGCACGCTCAAGACCTACCCCGGCTTCTCGCATGGGATGCTCACGGTCAATGCCGACGTACTGAACGCCGACCTGCTGGCCTTCGTCGAAAGCTGATAGCTCCCTCGGCGGCGCGTCCACGGGCGCGCCGCCTGTTCCGCCCGCTCGGGAGTCAGGTCTGGATCACGTCAGCCCAGTCCGGGTGGCGCAGGGCCTGCGACCGGACAAAGGGGCACAGCGGCACGATCCTCTGCCCCTGCTCGCGCGCATCGGCAACCAGACGTTCGGCAAGCGCAATGGCCACGCCCCTTCCGCGCATTGATGCAGGGACATGGGTGTGATCCGCGATGATCAGCACATCCGAGACCTTTGACACGGTCAATTCCCCTTCCCCTTCCACTCCCGGAATCAGGGCGACGTAGCGCCCCTTCGTTTCGCTGTCCTGATAGGAGATGGTCAGTGTGCCTTCGGTCATGTCTCGCCTTTCAAACGCAGGACCGATGGAACAGGCGCGGTGGCCCGCGCCGGTCACCGGCCAATATTGCCGGACGGCTGCGCCCGCTGAAGGATGACGACCCGCAAGGGTCGTCGGGCCGGATGCCCGGCTCCAATGCTCCGTCAGCGTCGCGAAACGTCCTCCCTGTCCCCGGGTGCCCCGGGGTCTCCGCAATGTTCAATCTGGGGTTCACGCCCCGGCAGGTCTTGAACGTTCGACCCAGCAGGGGGGGCATTGCGTCCGAGCCAGCCTCTCTGGCGTCCGGCTGTCGGTTCCGCCCGCCGTTGGAGAAACGCCAGCAAAACCAGGCCCCCGACTGCGGATTGTGGAGCCATAGCTCCCCTCGCGCCCGGAGAGCATCGCCGGGCCGGGCAATTGCCGTGGGTCAGTAGAGCTCCACCGGCGGATGCCACAGGCGGCGCGGGTCGATTTCGCCCTCATCGGCAAGGTTCATGGTCTCCAGCGCGGCATCGCGGCACTGGCAGATGAGTTCCTGCATCGCGAGGTCCGCCTTGTGCGCATCGCGCTGCTCGACATGCGAGAGGACGACCTCCCAGATCTCGGTGTTCTCCCGGCGCCGGAGGTCGGTGTGAAAATCGACGTGGAATTCGCGCCAGAGCAGCGACCAGACGATGTCATTGGCACTCTGCTTCATCGTGCGCTGCAGGATGGGGCTGTTCGAACACCGGTTGAGCGCGGTCCCGATCCGCCCCGATTCAAGCGCAAAGCGGAGGGGCTTGCAGGTCTCGTCGCGCGTCAGCACCTTCAAGACCTCGACCCGGCGGCGGAACTCGGCCAGATCGGGTGGCGTCCACATCAGCGCGGCATAGCGGGCGTTGAGCCCGGAGAGCGTCGCGTGGATGTTGAAGCAATCGGCAAGCACGTTCTTGTCGAAGGCAGCGACAACGGCCCCGCGCCGCGGAAACAACTCGGCCAGACCGCGCGCCGTCAGGATACGCAGCGCGTCCCGGATCGGCCCCCTGCTGACATCGTAGTAGGTCGCAAGGTCGGCCTCGACCAGCCGGCTGCCGCCGGTGAACTCGCCCGACATGATGCGCCGCGTGAGGTCGTCCGAAATGCGCTCTGGCAGGTCGCGGTGCCCCCGCCACGCCAGAGGATCCCGCGCAGAGTTTTCCATTGCACTTCGCCGGAACGCTATCGGATCGGCCACGTCTCCCTCCCTTGCGTCGCTCAACGTGAAAACATTAACATACTGAATTATATACTGAAAGATTAAAATTGAAAACAATTGACTGAATTTGGACCACGGCCCTAAGCTTAACCTGCGAATCGTTGCGGGCGGGGAGGCCCGGACCGGCATTCGCGAGCTAGGGAGGAGAAAACCAATGTCGCGTATCCGTATGGGCGCGGGCGCTATCGCTTTGACTTGCGCCTTGCTCGGCAGCGTTGCCGGGCCAGTCACCGCCGAACAGACCGGACAGCTGACCGTCGCACTCGCGGCGGAATCGACTACGATGGATCCCGCGAAATACTCCGCGGGCGTCGATCAGTACTTCATCGGCACCATGTTCGAGATGCTGGTCAAACCGATGCCCGACGGCACGGTTCAGAACTGGCTGGCCGAAGACTGGTCCATCGACGACAGCAACCCCGACAAGCCCATCATCGACGTCCACATCCGACCGGGCGTGACTTTTCACAACGGCGACCCGCTGACCTCGGAGGACTTCAGGTTCTCCTACGAGCGGCAGGCCGACCCCAATGTGTCGCGCTGGTCGCACCTGCAGGCGAACGTCGAGGAGTTCGAGATCGTCGACGACCTCCACTTCCGCCTGCATTTCAGCAAGCCCGACGCCGCCTACATCGCCAACTACCTCCAGCTCTGGGCCATGCCCAAGAAGTACTTCGAACAGGTCGGCGAGGAAGGTTTCGGACAGCATCCGGTGGGAACCGGCCCGTGGAAGTTCAACTCCCGAAAGGTCAAGGAAGAGTTGCGGCTCGAGGCCTACGACGGCTACTGGAACAAGGACCATCACCCGACCGTCAAGGATCTGGTGATCAAGATCATCCCCGAGGACCTGACCCGCGTCGCGGCCCTGAAGACGGGCGAGGTCGACTGGATCGACAACGTGCCCCCGGCGATGCTCGAAGACGTGAAATCGCAACCGAACGTGGCCACGGCTGCCATGCCGTCGGGCAACAACCTGTTCCTCGATATGGACACCATCCCCGAGGGCCCTCTGCAGAACGTCAAGGTGCGTCAGGCCATCGCCTATGGCATCGACATGGACGCGATCATCGAGACCGTCCTCTTCGGTCAGGGCATCCGCTACGCCGAAGTCTCGAAGGATGGCACGGGCTACGACCCGGACCTTAAGCCCTACCCCTACGACCCGGCCAAGGCGATGCAGCTGATGGCCGAGGCGGGCTACCCGCAGGGCTTCGACATCGACTGCTACAACCTGATCACCCCGCGCGAGCCCAACATGAAGGAAATGGGCGAGGCGATGTATGCCTACCTTGGCACCATCGGAGTGCGCTGCAAGGTGATCAACCTCGAGTACGGCGCCTGGATCAACCTTGGCCGCCGCGACGAGAAGACCGACCAGTTGAATGGCGGCCTGCTGTCGTGGATGTGGGGCCAGAGCATCCCGGCGGACCCGACCATCGCCTGGGGCGGTCACCTGCACAGCTATGAACCCGGCAAGGGCTGGGGCAGCTACTCGCACGTGAACGACCCCGAGTTCGACAAGATGATCGAGGACGCCTCGGGCGAGATGAACCAGGATAAGCGCGTGGCCAAGCTGAAGGAGATTGCCAAGCGCAAGCACGAACTCGTGCTGGGCGGGCTGACCACCTACCAGCCGCTGGTGACGATGGCCTGGAACGACACCAAGGTCGACTACACCCCGTGGCCCTACCCCGGCTTCTGGCGGAACTTCCAGGAAATCGGTCTCAAGACCCAGAACTGATGCCTGCCCGCCGCCCGCGCCACGATCCGGCGCGGGCGGTCCCTCTCAGAGACCGGAAGGAACGGTTCCAATGACCCGTTTTGTGTTGCGGCGCGTGCTGCAGGGGATGTTCAGCATCCTCGGCGCCTCTGTCATCATATTCGTCGTCACCCGCCTGAGCGGTGACCCCGTCGTCCTGATGCTGCCTCCCGAGGCGCCCGAGGCCATGGTCTCGCAGATGCGCGAACGGCTGGGGCTCGACCTGCCGATCTGGCAGCAGTACTTTATGTTCCTCAGCGATGCCGTGACCGGCGATTTCGGCAATTCCTACCGCTGGGAAATGCCGGTGCTGGAGCTGATACGCGAACGGCTGCCCGCCACCATCTACCTTGCCTCCGCCGCACTCGTCTTCTCGCTCATGCTGTCGATCCCCTTCGGGGTGCTGAGCGCGGTCTGGCGCGGGTCTTGGTTTGACCGCTTCGCCAAGGGCGTCGCGATGTTGGGACAGGCCATGCCGAACTTCTGGGTCGGCCTGCTGCTGATCATCGTCTTTGCCATCGGCTTGGAATGGCTGCCCGCCTACGGCGCCGACACCCCCAAGCACGTGATCCTGCCTGCCATCGCGCTCGGCTGGTACCCGGTCGCGGCGCAGACCCGGATCGTCCGCTCGGCCATGCTCGACGTGCTCGACAGCGACTACATCCGCATGGGCCGTTCCGTCGGCGTGCCCGAGGGCGTCCTGATCTGGAAATACGCCTTCCGCAACGCCGCCGTGCCGCTTGTCACCATGATGGGCGTCTACTTTGCCTCCATGCTGGGCGGCGCCTTCGTCGTCGAGGTCGTCTTTGCTTGGCCGGGGCTTGGCCGCACCGTGGTCGAAGCGCTCTTCGCCCGCGACTTCCCCGTCGTGCAGGCCGGCGTGCTCTTCGCCGCGCTCATGTTCGTCGCCGCCAACCTGGTCGTCGACCTGTCCTATGGCCTGATCGACCCGAGGATCCGCAATGACCGCTGACGCCACCGACCTGCCGCAAGGCACCCGCCCCAGCCTGCTCATGCGCCTGCCCGGACGGGACTTTCCCTGGATATCCGTCACCATCCTCGTCGGCGTGCTGCTGCTCGCCTTCATCGGTCCCTGGGTCTCGCCCTGGCAGCCGCAGGCGCTCGACCTCAGGTCCGCCTTCAACCCGCCGGTCTGGGTCGAGGGCGGCAGCTGGGCGCACCCGCTCGGCACCGACAACCTCGGGCGTGACATCCTGAGCCGGATCATCGCGGGCACCCGGATCTCGGTGATCGTCGCCTTCTGGGCCATCGTGCTCTCCGGTGCGCTCGGCACCCTGATCGGCATGATCGCAGGCTACTTCGGCGGCTGGGCCGACATCGTGATCATGCGCCTCGTCGACATCCAGCTCTCGATCCCGCCGCTGGCACTGGCGCTGATCCTCGCCGCCGTGCTCGACCCCGGCCTCCAGACCGTGGTGATCGTCATCGTGGTAACCTACTGGAGCTGGTACGCCCGGATCGTCCGCGGCGAGATCCTGTCGCTGCGCGAACGCGAGTACGTGGCGCTGGCGCGGATCGCGGGCTGCGGGCCTGTCACCATCTTCACCCGTCACCTTGCCCCGAACATCGTGAACACCCTTCTGGTTCTGGCCACGCTGCAGGTCGGACAGGTGATCATCTTCGAAGCCTCGCTGAGCTTTCTCGGCCTCGGCATCCAGACCCCGCAGATCTCGTGGGGCGTCATGCTGGCCGATGCGCGCGGATACATCACCAACGCCTGGTGGGCCATCACCATGCCGGGCATCGCCATCATGCTGACCTGTCTCGCCTCGAACCTGTTCGGCGACTGGCTGCGCGATGTCCTCGACCCCCGGAGGAAACAGCTATGAGCCTGATCGAACCGATCGAACCCGCCGCGGCCCTTGAAGTGCGCAACCTCGTGACCGAGCTGCGCCTGCGCCGGGGCACCCTGCGCCCGGTCGATGGGGTGAGCTTTTCCGTCGCCAAGGGCCAGACCCTCGGCATCGTCGGCGAAAGCGGCTCCGGCAAGTCGATGACATGCCTGTCGCTCCTGCGCCTGCTGCCCCGCCCCGGCGGCCGGATCGCCGGGGGCGAAGTCGTCGTCGCAGGCACAGACCTGACCAAGCTCAGCGACCGGGAACTCGCGCGCGACTGGCGCGGGCGGCGAATCTCGATGGTGACGCAGGACCCGATGTCCTCTCTGAACCCGGTCTACACCATCGGCGATCAGGTCGGCGCGCCCTTGCGCTATCACCGGATCGCCCGCACCCGGAGCGACGCCCGCGCCCGTGCCGCCGAAGCGCTGGGCAAGGTCCGCATCCCCTCGCCCGAGGCGCGGCTGCACGACTATCCCCACCAGTTCTCGGGCGGCATGCGTCAGCGGGTCGTTTCGGCCATGGCCATCGCCTGTGCGCCCGAGGTCATGATCGCGGACGAGCCTACGTCGAGCCTCGACGTGACCATTCAGGTCAAGATGATGGATCTCTACCGCCAGATTCAGGAGGAGACCGGCGTCGCCATCGTGCTGATCACCCACGACATGGGCGTCGCCGCCTCGATCTGCGACCGGATCGCGGTGATGTACGCGGGGCGGATCGTCGAGCAGGGCCCCGCGAAGGAGCTGTTCCGCAACCCGGCGCACCCCTACACCCAGTCGCTGCTCAGCGCGATCCCCAAGCTCGGGGAGAAGCGCAAACGCCTCTACGCGCTGGGAGGTCAGCCGCCGTCGCTGACGGCGATGCCCAAGGGCTGCCGTTTTGCCCCGCGCTGCGCGCTCGCCGACGCCAAGTGCCACGCGTCCTATCCCGGCGAAACGAACCTTGGCGCGGGGCACCGCACCAACTGCTGGCGCGTCGCCGAGGGAGGAGCGCCCCATGCTGCTTGAAGCGCAAGACCTGAAAAAGCACTTCGAGACGCGCAAGGGCGTGGTCAAGGCGGTCGACGGCGTGTCCTTCGCGCTCGAACCCGGCAAGACCTTTGCCCTTGTCGGCGAAAGCGGGTGCGGCAAGAGCACACTGGCCAAGCTGATGCTGCTGCTGGAACGCCCGACCTCCGGTTCCGTCAGGTTCCGCGGGCGCGAAGTCTCCTCGCTCCGTGGTCGCGCCCTGCGCCAGTTCCGGCGCGAGGTGCAGGCGGTGTTCCAGGACCCCTACTCCTCGCTCAACCCGCGCCTGCGCGTCGGCAAGATCATTGCCGAACCGATGCTGGCGCAAGGCGACCTGTCACGCGCCGAAATCCGCAAGCGGGTCGAGGAAGCACTGGAGGTTGTCGGCCTGCCCACCACGGCCGCGCGGCTCTACCCGCACGAGTTCTCGGGCGGACAGCGCCAGCGCATCGCCGTGGCCCGCGCCCTTGCTGTCCGTCCCGAGGTGGTGATCCTCGACGAGCCGACCTCGGCGCTGGACGTGTCGATCCGGGCGCAGATCCTGAACCTGCTGTCGGATGTGCAGGACGAATTCGGGCTCTCCTACCTGATCATCGCCCACGACCTCGCGCTGGTGGAGCACTTCAGCGACGCCACCGGGGTCATGTACCTCGGCAACATGGTCGAACAGGGCCCGACCGAGGCTGTCTTCGGCGCCCCCGCTCATCCCTACACGCAGGCCCTGCTGGCCTCGGCGCCCCGCCCCGACCCGGACCACGTGCTGCCGACGGACGTGATCATCGGCGAGATCGGATCGGCCATGAACGTGCCCTCCGGCTGCCCCTTCCATCCCCGCTGCCCCCAGCGGACCGCCCAATGCGAAACCGTCCAGCCCGAACGCCATGTCTCGGCGCCCGGCGCATGGGCACGCTGCCATCTTCTCCACGGTCCGGCGCCCAGACCCGCGTCGCTCCGCCCGGACCAACTCGAAAGGACCTCCACATGAACCAGAGTACCGCCGCAGTCGCCATGAGCGAGGCCGACTACCTTGCCGAGGTGCACGCCGCGCAGCAGAAAAACTGGCCCGAGGGCGTCCCGCGCGAACCGAACTATCCCTTCGGCGAGGTTGCGATGACGCAGTACCTCCGCCGCTGGGCCGCGCAGCAACCGGACAAGGTGCTTTATGATTTCTACGGCGGAAAAATCACTTACAGTGAGATGGACCGCCTCTCTGACCGCTTTGCCGCCCTGCTTGCCGCGGACGGCGTGAAACCTGGCGACCGCGTCGCCGTCTTCCTCGGCAATTGCCCTCAGTTCGCCATCGCCTTCTTCGGTATCCTCAAGGCCGGTGCAGTCCATGTGCCGGTGAACCCGATGTTCCGAGAACACGAACTGATCTACGAACTGAACGACGCCGAGGCCGAGGTGATCCTTGCCCAGGACGCGCTGGTGCCGCTGGTCCAGTCGGTGCGCGATCAGGTCAAGGTGCGCCGCATCTTCTCGACCGGCCTTGGCGACTGGGTGCCCGGGGAGCCAGCCTACCATTGCCCGCCGACCATCGTCTCCTACCCGGACAAGGCCGAGGGGGCCGAGGACTTCATCAGCGCCATCGAAGCCTGCGCTGCCCCCGTGCCGCAGATCGAGCCGGATCTCGATGCCGTCGCCGCACTCAACTACACCGGCGGCACCACCGGCATGCCCAAGGGCTGCGTCCATACCCAGCGCCACATGATCTACACGGCGGCCACGACCTGCGGCATCGGCACCCGGATGACCCCCGAGGATACCTCGATCTGCTTCCACCCGCTGTTCTGGATCGCAGGCGAGGACATGGGCCTCTTGTTCCCGGTCTTTTCAGGCTGCACCTGCATCCTGATGGGCCGGTGGGACGCGGTGACCTTCATGTCGGCGGTCGATGTGCGCAAGCCGAACATGGCCGGGATGCTGGTCGACAACGCGGTCGAAATCCTCGACCACCCGGAGGCCGACGACTACGACCTTACCTCGCTCAAGCGCACGCGGGTGTCTTCCTTCGTGAAGAAGCTGAACCTCGACTACCGCCAACGCTGGGCCGAACGCACGGGCAGCACCATGGCCGAGGCCGCATGGGGTATGACCGAGACGCACACCTGCGACACCTTCACCACCGGCTACCAAAAGGACGACTGGGATCTCGACCAGCAGCCGGTCTTCGTCGGGATGCCCTGCCCCGGCACCGACTTCAAGATCTGCGACTTCGAGAGCGGAGCGCTTCTGCCGCTGGGTTCGGAAGGCGAAATCTGCGTCCGCTCGCCCTCGCTGCTGAGTTCCTACTGGAACAAGCCCGAGGCGACCGCCGAGGCAATCCGCGACGGCTGGCTCCATACCGGCGACATCGGTGTGCTGGACGAGATGGGACTGCTGCACTTCCTCGGTCGGCGCAAGGAGATGCTGAAGGTCAAGGGCATGTCTGTCTTCCCGGCCGAGCTGGAAGCCATGCTGGGCCGTCATCCCGATATCATCGGCTCGGGCGTCGTCGGACGACCCGACCCCGACAAGGGCCAGGTCCCGGTGGCCTTCGTGACACTGGCCGAAGGGCGGACGACCAGCCCCGCCGAGATCGAGGCATGGTGCTCGCAGGCGATGGCCACCTACAAGCGACCCGAGGTGCGGGTGGTCGAGGCGCTGCCGATGACCGCGACCGGCAAGGTCAAGAAAGACGAGTTGGCCAAGTTGCTGTGAGCGGTAGGAACAAAGTGAAAATGACCAAGACTATCAAGACGATCCTGATCGCCAACCGCGGGGAGATTTCCCTGCGCGTGGCGGACGCGGTGGCCGAACTGGGCATGACCCCCATCGCCATCTATTCCGAGGATGACGCCACCGCCCTGCATGTCCTGCGAGCCGAGCGTGCGGAACCCCTCTCCGGCAAGGGCGCCCGCGCCTACCTCGACATCCCCGGCGTGATCGCGGCGGCAGAGCGCGCTGGCGCCGACGCCATCCACCCGGGCTATGGCTTCCTGAGCGAGAGCGCCGACTTCGCCCGTGCCGTGGCCGAGGCCGGCATGGTGTTCATCGGCCCTTCGCCCGAAGCGCTCGAGGAACTCGGCGACAAGACCAGCGCGCGGAAGCTGGCCCAGAAGGTCGGCGCGCCGGTCAACCCGGGACTGGACGCGGCAAGCGATGTCGCTGCGCTGCGCACCTTCATGGAAGGTCTGGACGGTGCGCCCATCGTGCTCAAGGCCGTCGCGGGCGGCGGCGGTCGCGGCATGCGGATCGTACGTGACCTCACGAAACTCGAAACCGCCTTCGAGGAGGCCTCGGCCGAGGCCGCCGCAGCCTTTGGTAACCCGGCGGTCTATGCGGAACGGTTCCTCGAACGGGCGCGGCACATCGAAGTGCAGGTGCTGGGGGACGGCGAGGATGCCGTGCACCTGTGGGAACGGGACTGCACGCTCCAGCGGCGCTATCAGAAGCTGGTGGAACTCAGCCCGGCCCCGGGGCTTGACCCCGACATCCGGCAAAAGCTGCTCGACAGCGCGGTCGAAATGGCCCGGGCTGTGGGCTATCGCGGGCTCGGCACCTTCGAGTACCTCGTCGGCCATGACGGGGCGATTGCCTTCATCGAAGCCAATCCGCGCCTGCAGGTCGAGCACACGGTGACCGAGGAAGTGACCGGCGTGGACCTCGTGATGGCGCAAATCCGCGTCGTGCTGGGCGCGCGCCTTGCCGACCTCGGGCTGACGCAGAGCCAGATCTCCGAACCGCGCGGCCACGCCGTTCAGGTCCGGGTGAACATGGAGAAGATGGCCGCCGATGGTGGCGCCCTGCCCTCGGGCGGCCGCCTCTCGGTTTACGAGGTTCCCGGCGGCCCCGGCGTTCGCGTCGACGGCGCGGGCTATGCGGGCCTCAGCCCCTCGCCCGCCTTCGACAGCCTGCTCGCCAAGCTGATCGTGCACAGCCCCGGCGGGCTCGACGAAACGGTGCAGCGTGCCCGCCGCGCGCTGCGTAGCTTCCGTATCGAGGGGATCGAGACCAACATCCCCTACCTGCATGCCCTGCTCGGCCTGCCGGAACTGCTCGACGGCACCACCCACACCCGCATGGTCGAGGAACGCGCGCAAGAGCTCTTCGATACCGCTGCAGGATTGCCCCGTCCGGCAACCTACTGCCGGACCTCAAGCCAGAGGTCCGACGACCCACTCGCCGTCCTCGCCTTTGGCAAGTCCGATGCCAACGGCGCGCGCCAAAGCCCCGCCCAGAGCCTCGGCGAGGGGACTGTCGGTGCCCCGATGCAGGGCACCATCCTGAGCCTCAAGGCAGCTTCGGGCGATGCGGTCGGCAGCGAGGCTCCGGTTGTGGTCATGGAAGCCATGAAGATGCAGCACACGCTGACAACTGAAACGGCGGGCCGCATCGGCAAGATCTTCGTGGAACCCGGCGACACCGTCTATGTCGGTGACCCGCTCTATGAGCTGGCGCCGGACGACAGCCTGCAGGGCGCGGCCAAGGAAGTGGTCAAGGTCGACCCCGACCATATCCGCCCCGACCTTGCCGAGTTCCTCGAGCGGCGCGGTTTCACCAACGACGAGGCCCGCCCCGAGGCGGTCGCCCGGCGTCATGCCAAGGGCAAGCGCACCGCGCGCGAGAACCTCGCCGACCTCTGCGATGCCGACAGCTTTACCGAGTACGGCAACCTTGTCATCGCCGCCCAGCGCTCGCGCCGTAGCCTTGACGATCTGATCCGCAACACGCCGACCGATGGGCTGATCACCGGGTTCGGCCGGGTCAACGGCGACCTCTTCGACGAGGAGACCGCCCGCTGCGGCATCCTGCACTACGACTACACCGTGCTGGCCGGGACGCAGGGCAAGAAGAACCACGAAAAGACCGACCGGATGCTCAAGCTGATCGAGCGCAACCGCACGCCGCTGGTCTTCTTCTGCGAAGGCGGCGGTGGACGTCCCGGCGACGTCGACGTCACGTCGATCTCCGGCCTCCACGTCATGACCTTCAACATGCAGGCGCGCCTCTCCGGGTTGGTCCCGATGGTCGGCATCGCCTCGGGCCGCTGTTTTGCGGGCAACGCGGCGCTGCTCGGTTGTTGCGATGTGGTGATCGCCACGCGGGATTCCACCATCGGAATGGGCGGCCCCGCGATGATCGAAGGCGGCGGCCTCGGCGTATACCGCCCCGAGGAGGTCGGCCCCAGCGACGTCCAGTCCAAGAACGGCGTCATCGACCTGCTGGTCGAGGACGAGGTCGAAGCCGTGGCCGTGGCCCGCAAGTACCTCGGCTATTTCCAGGGCCCGGTCGCCGAATGGGAGTCCCCGGACGTGCGGATGCTGCGTCACGTGGTACCCGAGAACCGGATGGAGGCCTACGACGTCCATTCGGCCATCGAGGGGATCGCCGACATCGGCTCGGTCCTCGAACTGCGGGCAGAGTTTGCGCCCGGCATGGTCATCGCCCTGATCCGGGTCGAAGGCAAACCGATGGGCGTGGTGGCGAACAACCCCAAGCACATGGCAGGTGCCATCGACACCCAAGGGGCCGACAAGGCCGCGCGCTTCCTCCAGCTGTGCGACGCGCACGACCTCCCCGTGATGTTCCTTTGCGATACGCCGGGCATGATGGTCGGCCCCGAGATCGAGAAAACGGCCTTGGTGCGCCACTGCTCGCGTCTCTTCGTGATTGGCTCGAACCTCGAGGTGCCGACCTTCACCTTCGTTCTGCGCAAGGCCTACGGGCTTGGCGCGCAGGCGATGGCGGGCGGGTCCTTCCGCGCACCCTCCTTCGTGGCCTCATGGCCGACCGGCGAATTCGGCGGCATGGGTCTCGAGGGGGCGGTGAAGCTGGGCTTCCGGCGCGAGCTGGAGGCGGTCGGCGACCCCGCCGAGCGCAAGGAGCTCTACGACGACATGGTCGCGAAGATGTACGAGCGCGGCAAGGCGCTCAACACCGCCTCCATGTTCGAGTTCGACGCCGTAATCGATCCCGCCGAAACCCGCGACTGGATCACCTCGGCGCTGGAAACCGCACCGCCGCCCCAGCGGCGCGCGGGCAAGAAGCGCCCCTGGGTCGATACCTGGTAGCGCCGGTCCCCGCACCCTGCGCCTCTGGCCCGGCCCTCCCTGCCCGGGTCACCGGGCAGGGTCGCGGGGATCACGTTCGTAGCGGTATGCGCCTATTCGCCAGCCAGTAACCCGCTTTGTCGTGCGCCTGCCCCGGCGGCCACTTTCGCCGACGTGGCAGGTTTGACCGGCGACCATTCTGTCACCCCGTCGTGCAGAGGTGCGGGTGCGCGCAGGATCAGCCATGCCGCGCCCAGCAGGTCCACGACACCGACAAGCGCGCGGTTCAGGTTGGTGTACTTGGACTGGCCCGAGCTGCGCTCGCGGTGCGTGACCTGCACTGTCACCACGCGCCAGCCCTCGCGCAGCATCATCGCCGCCATGAAACGGTGGATGTGATCGAAGTAAGGCAGATCGAGGTAGGCCTCGCGCCGGAACGCCTTGAGGCCACAGCCGGAATCCCGGACGCCATCGTGCAGCAGCGCGTTCCGGATCCCGTTGGCAAAGCGCGACGCCATGCGGCGGGCGCGGGTATCCTGCCGCTTCTCGCGCTGCCCCTGCACCAGCCCCACACCGTCAGATCCAATCGCCTCCAGCGGAGCGAGCAGGAGCGGAATCTGATCCGCAGGGTTCTGCCCGTCGCCGTCGAGCGTGACGATCAGCGGCGCACGGGTCGCCCTGACACCGCTGCGGATGGCCGCGGACTGCCCCTTCGATTGCTCGTGCCGGATCGACGCGAGCTCATGGAAACGGCCCTCCAGCGAAGACAGCACCGCGTCGGTGCCATCGTCCGAACCGTCATCGATTACGAGGATCTCGTAGGCGCGTCCCTTCAGGGCATCGCGAATATCGCTGACCAGCGCGCCGATGGCGGCGACCTCGTTGCGGGCGGGAACGATCACGCAGATTTCGGGAATGCTCATGGCTTGGCCTCCGTGGCGGGGCGGTCGACCATGCGCCAGACCGCGTAGTTTCGATTGCGATAGGTGGTGGTCCACCGGGCGACCCAGCCGGGATCGAACCGGTCCGTGCGGGCGATCAGAACGCCCTCGGGGTGCGTGGTGGCCCAGTCGTCCAGCGTCTCCTCGTCCAGCAGAGCCACCGGATGCGTCATGCGCCCGGCAAAGTTGAACTCGGCGTGGTAGGACTGGCCGGCAAAGGCGATCCCGGCGTCTTCGTAGCGCCCGACAAGATCGGTCACGGCCCTCGCGTCGTAGAGATCGCGCGCATGCGAGAGGCCCAGCGCGAGGTTCAGCACCAGTGTCAGCCCGAGCGACAGCAGCGCGGCAGACCCGAGCCGCATGCGCGGCAGAACGAACCACAGCAGGGCGATGATCGCGAGGGCCCCGGCAATCGGAACGCCGCGGGGCAGCAGGAGAGTCTCGGCCTGCCGCGCATTCAGCAGCCCGGCCCCGCCCACCAGCATGACCAGCGCGAGCAGCCCGGGAACGACGGCCGCGATGTAGAGCGAAACCTTGCCTTCCCGCAGCAGACGCGCGGCCAGCAGGGCGATGGCAGGCAGTTCGGGCGCCAGGTAATGGGGCTGCTTGCCCGACACCAGCGAGAACAGCAGCAGCGTGGTCAGCACCCAGATCGCCATCAGGCGCAGGACCGGATCCGTCGCGAACTGGCGCAACCGCTTCCACACCTGCGGAACCAGGATCCATGGAAAGAACAGCAGCGGCAGCAGCGGCAGATACCACCAGACCGGGCGGGCATGGGCAAAGCTCTCGCTCATGCGGCCCGCACTCTGTTTCCACAGGATGGCGTTGCGATACTCTTCGCCCCCGGTGAGGATCGCGGGAACCAGCCAGAGCGCGACGAGCGCAAGCGCCGCCAGCAGCCCAAGGCCAATGCCCTTCAGCGTGGGTGCCCAGCCCGGACGGTCGCGGTGCCAGAGCGGCAGGGTCAGCGCGGCGGGCATGAGGTGGAACAGTATCACCGGCCCCTTGGCCAGAACGCCAAGTGCGACGGCACCGCCGAACCAGAGCCATCCGGCGCGACGCCCCTCACCCGCATGGGTCAGTGCGATCAGCCCCGCCAGCACGCAGGCCGTCAGCAGGGTGTCGAACATCGTCAGCCCGCCGTCGAACAGGAAGAAGGGCATGGCGATCAGCGTGAGGATTGCGCGGGTCTGGATGCCCACGTCTTCGGGCCAGAGCCGCGCGGCCAGCTTGCCGGTCAGCAGCGCGACCACGAAGGCGATGAGCGGCGCCACGATGCGGGCGGCCAGATCGGACACGCCGAAGATCGCCCACGACAGGTTGATCAGCCAGAACAGAAGCGGCGGTTTGTCAGAATAGAGCTCGAAGTTCTTGGTCGGAACCAGCCAGTTGTGATTGAGGTGCATCTCCCACGCGACGGCGAGATAGCGCGTCTCGTCCACGGGAAGCGCGGGGCGCAGCAGCACTCCCGCGACCTCGACCAGCACAAGGCCAAGCATCGCCACGAGGGCGATCTGCGTCAGGCGCCGGGCCTGGTCTTGTGGTCCCATGTCAGCCCCCGCACTGCCCCGAAGGACATCGGCGTGCCCCCCGCTCATGTCAGGCTTTCCTTCTGGCGCGAGATCAGCACCAGATTGCGCACGTAGACGATCAGACCCGCCCCCTGCCCCAGCATGAAGACCGGGTCTTGGCGATAGAGCGCATAGGCGAACAGCGTTACGCCGCCCGTCAGGCTGAGCAGCCAGAAGGCATGGGGAATCACGCTGCGGCCCAGTCTTTCACTGACGATCCATTGCAGCAGAAAGCGGGAGGTGAAGAAGAATTGCCCGATCATGCCGATCGAGACCCAGATGTTGTCCTGCATAATTCACTCTGTATTTTTGCAGGACTATTGAGGGGCCAAGCTTACGGAAAGCTGACGAAGCGTGTAAGGCTGGCCAGAAAGTCGGAGGTACACGATGCGATTGCTGGTCATCGAGGATGAAGAAGACCTTGCCTCGGCTGTCGGCGAACACCTCCGCGCGCACGGCCACGCCGTCGACATCGCCCATGACCTCGACATGGCCGAGGCGGCGACACAGGTGGCCGAGTTCGATCTCATCCTTCTCGACCTGCACCTGCCCGACGGCGACGGGCTGACCTTCCTCCGGAACCTGCGCCGTTCCGGCAGCCGGGTGCCGGTGCTGATCGCCACCGCCCGCGACCGGATAACCGAGCGGATCGAGGGACTTGAGGCCGGTGCCGACGACTACCTGGTCAAGCCCTACGACCTTGGCGAACTGGTGGCCCGCATCATCGCCATCCTCCGCCGCTCGGACGGGCGTGCCGAGCCCGAGCGCACCTTTGGCGCCCTGCGCATTCTGCCCGACAGCGCTGCCGTGTTCCTCGAGCAGGAGCCTGTCCACCTGACCCGCAAGGAATGGGCGGTGCTTGAACGTCTGAGCCGGCGCCCCGGCGTCACCGTCACACGCGAACAGCTTGAGAACGCGCTCTATGCCTTTGATACCGATATCGAAAGCAACGCGCTGGAGGCCCATGTAAGTCGCCTGCGAACCAAGCTCGGACGTCAGTCCATCGAAACCGTGCGTGGGTTCGGCTACCGCATGGGGACGGCATGAGCGCGCCGCGCCGCCCCTCCCTCGCCCGGCGCCTCGCCACGCTGGTCAGCCTCGCGCTGCTCGCGATCTGGCTGGTCTCGGTCACTTCGATGGGGCTGGTCCTGCGGGGCGAACAGGAAGAACTCTATGATCAGCAGCTGGTCGCCTCCGCCGAAGCCTTCCTCCCGGTGCTGAGCGGCAGCGTCGGGACCGGCGCCAATCCCATCGCCGGGGCGGCACCGACACACGAGGCCGACCCGGAGGAGGCCCTTGTCTATCGGCTGGTCGATCGTTCCGGCACGGTGCTCCTGTCATCTCCCCTCGCCGGGATCGCGCGGTTTCCCGACAGGTTGCAACCGGACAGCTACCAGCGCACCGAAACCCATGTCGTCTATACCAGCGGCTTCAACGCCAGCGGCCACGCGGTCCAGTTCGGCGATCCGCTGGCTGAACGTCGCGAAGCCTGGCGCGAGAGCTTCTTCGCCTTCCTGCTCCCGATGCTGATGATCCTGCCGCTGGGCTATCTCCTTGTCCGCTGGATCACCAAACTCGCGCTGCGCCCCCTCGGCGAGGTGCGCGAGGAGATGGCGGCGCGCGGCAGCCACGACCTCTCGCCGATCGACGCCAGCGGCCGCCCCGCCGAACTGGCCGACATGATCGCGACGCTGAACGGCTTCATGGCCCGCCTGTCGCAGGCACTGGACGGGGAACGGGCCTTTGCCTCCAACGCCGCGCACGAGTTGCGCACCCCCGTTGCCGTGGCGCTGGCGCAGGTGCAGCGCCTGGAGGCCAATGCGAGCACGCCCGAGGACGGTCAGCGGCTCCGCGCGCTTCACACCGCGCTGCTGCGCATGTCGCGGCTGGTTGCCCGGCTGCTGCAATTGGCGCGCGCCGATTCCGGCATCGGGCCGGGCGATGCGTCTGTCGACGCCGTGAGGCTCCTGCCTCATATCCTGCGGGACGCGGGACTCGAGGCAGGCGAGCGGCTGAAACTGACGCTGCCGGAAACGCCGGTCATGGTTCCGGTGGATGCCGACGCCTTTGCGATCATCGTCGGCAATCTCGTGGACAACGCCCTGCAGCACAGCCCGCCCGCCTCCCAGGTCGACGTAGCGCTGTCAGAGGACGGGCTCCTGCGCGTGACCAACGCGGGCCAGCCGGTGACCAAGGACATGCTTCAGCAACTGACGCGGCGCTTTGCCCGGCGAGAGAGCGGCGGCTTCGGGCTCGGGCTGCACATCGCCTCGCAGATCGCACGTCAGGCGGGCGTCACGCTCGACTTCCGCTCGCCCGCGCCCGACCAGACGGACGGGTTCGAGGCGCGCCTGCAACTGCTGTAGCCGCCCCGGCGCGCCGTCGCGGCGGGCGCACAGAACCTATAAAGTGGCGCCGACCACCGCCACAGCACCGAAGGAGACCAGACATGAAGATCATCCGAGCCGGAAGCACGCCCTCCGCCCCCGGCAACCCCGATTACTTCACCGGGACCGTGCGGATCGACCCGATGTTCCAGGCCGACGCCCCCGGGCGCACCGGTGGCGCCCACGTCACCTTCGAGCCGGGCGCGCGGACGGCGTGGCATACCCATCCTGCGGGGCAGACGATCATCATCACCTTCGGCCGCGGGCGGGTCCAACGTGAAGGAGGCCCGGTCGAGGAAGTCACCGCGGGCGATGTGGTCTTTTTTCCCGCCGAGGAACGCCACTGGCACGGTGCCGCGCCGGAGAACGCCATGTCCCACATCGCCATTCAGGAGAGCATCAACGGCTCACCCGTGACTTGGATGGAGAAGGTCACTGACGAGGACTACAACGGCTGACGTCACCCGACCCCTGGCGTCTTGCGCTGGGTCGCAGAACTCACGTGGGTCGGGTGTTTCCCTTGTCGTCGCAGCGGAGTGCGTCACAGGCGGGCGGCTGCCTTGCAGGCGGCACTTACAAAACCGTCGGGGATGTCGTCCCGCTTGCGGACGACAAGGCAGCGGGCCCCGTCCCGGTCGACTAGGGTCACACCGTTCACCCCGGTATCCGGAAGGTCTGGAAAGCAGAGCTCGAGATGGCCTTCGAGGATGTGCAGCACGCAGAAGGGCGCGCTGTCCTCCTCGTTCTCGACCCGGTAGGCGATCTCGCCCCGCTGGACATGGGACTCGATCGCGCCCGGGACGGCCTGCAGGATTGTGTCCTCCAGCGTTTTCTTCAGCGCGTTCAGTTCTTCCTTGGGCAGCATCTCGTGACCCCGCGGGTTGCAGAAGCATTCCGCCCAAAACCCGCCACCCCGACCTTCGGTTCCCGGGCGGTTGCACCGCTCAGATCGCATTCCAGTCGAGCCCGTGCGAGGCAAGGGTGCAGAGCCTGCGCACCGACCCACTGAAATAGCTGAAGTTTCCTGGCCAAGAGATCACCGGGTCGGACGCGAAGCCAGAAAAGGGCTCGCAGGTAACTCGTGCGACCGTCCTGAAACGTGTCACGGTCATGACGGAACACGTTTCAGGCGATCACCCTTGGCTCCGCTCGTCCTCGGCAATCGGGGTCGAGCACGAAGGTCTGCCCATCGGCCGGGCCGGGCTCGGAAAGCCTTTCCCGGGCCGAGGTCAGGAAAAGTCGCGACAAGTCTTCGCCCCCGAAACAGGGACAGCTGGCATGGGCTGCCGGGATCGAGATCGCCCGGTCGAACGTTCCGTCAGGGCGGTAGCGGGCGACCCGGCCGGCCCCCCACTGCGCGTTCCACAAGCCACCCTCGGCATCGGTCACGGCACCATCGGGGTTCAGCCCCTCCCCCCGCAAGTCCACGAAGACCTCCGGCTGTGCCGCAGGCCAACCCTCGGCGTCCAGCGCGACCTGCCAGATCCTCTGGCGCCGGGTGTCGGCGTAGTAGGCGCGCTGCCCGTCCGGAGCAAAGCAGATGGCATTGGGCACGGTGATCCCGTCGAACAACTTCTCCACCCGCCCCCGGTGGTAGCGATAGATCGCCCCCGCGCCCGGCTCGACCGATTTGCCCATGGTGCCGATCCAGAAGCCGCCCTGCGGGTCGGCCCTGCCATCGTTCGACCGTGTCTCGGGCCGCTCGGCCTCCAGACCGGCCAGCCGCTCGCGCGCGCCGGAGGTCAGATCGAAGCGGTAGAGCCCCGTCTCGGTGGCGATCAGCAGCGTCTCCCGGTCGATCCAGCCCGCGGCCGAGGCATGCTCTCCCATGTCCCAGCTCAGCGCCCCCTGCTCTGTGCGGGTCAGCAGGCGCTTGCCAAGGATATCGAACCAGAACAGCTGGCGCCGTTCCGGGTGCCAGAAGGCCCCCTCGCCCAGTTCGCAGGCTCGGGTGTCGAAGACCGCGCTCATGCCGGTCGCCCAGCGCCGGAGAAACGAACCAGCCCCTTCTGCAGGAGGATGAAGGCCAGCAGCAGGAGACCGATGATGATCTTGGTCCACCAACTGGACAGGGTGCCGTCGAAGACGATGTAGGTCTGGATCAATCCCATGGTCAAAACTCCGATCAAGGTACCGAAGACATAGCCCGAACCGCCGGTCAGAAGGGTCCCCCCGATCACCACCGCGGCGATGGCGGTCAGCTCGGTTCCCACCGTCGCCAGCGGATAGCCCGAGCGCGTGTAGATCGAGAAGACGATCCCCGCGAGCCCCGCCATCAAGCCCGAGAAGGCGTAGATGCGGACATAGGTCGCCCCCAGCCTGACCCCCATCAGCCGCGCGGTCGCCTCGCCCCCGCCCAGCGCGAAGACCGCCGCGCCAAAGCGGGTCCTGTGGGCAACCAGCATCCCCACGGCCACGACAGCCAGCATCGCCACCCCGATCAGGGTCAGCCGCCCCTTGCCCGGCATCAGCCAATAGGCCTTGCCCAGCATGTCGTAGAAGCCGTGGTTGATGGGTACCGAGTCGATCGTCAACATGTAGGCCACCCCGCGCATCAGGAACATACCGGCCAGAGTGACGATGAAGGGCGGCATGGCAAGCGCGTAGATCAGCCAGCCCATCGCGGCACCGAACGCGGTGGTGATCAACAGCAGCAGGACGAACACCGGCAGCGGGTGCATCCCGGTGTCGCGCAGCATCACGGCGATGAAGACACCCGAGAAGGCAATGACCGAACCGACCGAAAGGTCGATCCCCCCGGACAGGATGACAAGGGTCATGCCAACCGCGACGATGCCCAGATAGGCGTTGTCGGTCAGGAGGTTGCCGACCACGCGGGTCGAGAGCATGTAGGGAAACTGCGCCACGCAGATGCCCCAGGCCAGCAGGAAGATCGCGATGGTCGCGGCCAGCGGGTACAGACGGGGGTTCATGTGCCGGGCTCCTTGCGGGGATCGAGCGCCGCCTCCCGCCTCCGCATGGCGAAGTACCTCAGCGCGTACCAGTGATGCATGAGGTTCGGGCTTTGCAGCACGAGGATGACGAGAACGATCACGGCTTTGATCGACAGGTTGTATTCGGACGGAAAGCCCGCCAGCAGGATGCCGGTATCGATGGTCTGGATGATCAGCGCGCCCAGCAGCGACGCGGCGATGGAAAAGCGCCCGCCCAGCAGCGAATTGCCCCCGATTACCACGGCGAGGATCGCGTCCAGTTCCATCCAGAGCCCCGCGTTGTTGGAGTCGGCACCCCGAATGTCCGCCGTCGCGACCACCCCGGCCAGCGCGGCGCAGAGCCCGGAGGCGGAGTAGACGGCAATGATCAGCACCGTGGCGTTGACGCCTGCCAGCGCGGCGGCGTTGCGGTTCACGCCGACTGCCTCGATCAGCATGCCGAGCGCGGTGCGGCGCAGCAGCAGCGTCACCGCGATGGCCGTCGCGACCCAGAGCACGGCGGGCACCGGTATTCCCAGCACCGCGCCCGAGCCGAGGAAGGCGAGCCCGTCGTGCGAGAAGGTCAGGATGCGCCCCTCGGTCACCAGCTGCGCAATGCCGCGCCCCGAGGTCATCAGGATCAGCGTGGCCACGATGGGCTGGATGCCGACGATGGCAACCAGCACGCCGTTCCAGAGCCCGGCGGCGAGGCCCGCGGCAAAGGCCAGTGCCAGTGCGGCCGCGAGACCGAGGTCCCGCGTGATCGCCCAGGCCGCGACGGCGCCCGCGATGGCGATGACCGCCCCCACGCTCAGGTCGATGCCGCGCGTGGCGATGACCAGCGTCATGCCCACCGCCAGCAGCCCGACCGGCGCACCGCGCTTGAGAATGTCCATCACGGGCCCGACAAGGCGGCCATTGACGACCTCGATCCGCAGGAATTCGGGAAAGAAGGCCGTGACCAGCAAGACCAGTGCAAGCAGGGTCAGAAGCTGCGGGGCGACGCGGCGCAGGATGGTCATGCGACCTCCTCCCGTCCCGGCGCGGCGATGGCGCGCACGATGGCGTCCGTGTCGATCTCGGCCCCGGTCAGCTCGGCCACGTGGCGACGATCCCGCACCACGATGACCCGGTCCGACACGGCGATCAGTTCATCCAGTTCGGACGAGATCACGAGGATCGACATGCCATCGCGCGTGACCTGCTGGATCAACCTCAGGATCTCGGCATGGGCACCCACGTCGATGCCCCGCGTCGGCTCGTCAAGGATCAGGAACCGCGGGTTCATCGCCAGCCAGCGGGCCAGCACCACCTTCTGCTGATTGCCGCCGGAGAGGTCCCCGATGGCCTTCTCGGGACCAGAGGTGCGGATATCCAGCCGCTGGATGTAGTCGTTTGCCAGTCGCAGCTGCTCGGCCCTCGGAATGGGCCGCGCCCAGCCGCTGCGCGCCTGCAGCGCCAGAACGATGTTCTCGCGGATCGAAAGCTCGGCGATGATCCCGTCTTCCTTGCGTTCTTCCGGGGCAAAGCCGAACCCGGCGGCGATGGCCGCGCGCGGCGAGCCGAGGTCGATGGGTCCGTCAGCATCCCGCGCGGCCCCCGTCTGGGCCCGCTCCACCCCGAACATGAGCTCGGCGCTCTCGGTCCGTCCCGAGCCCAGCAGGCCCGCCAACCCGATCACCTCGCCCTTGCCGACAGTGAGGTCGAAGGGCTCGATATGCCCCCGCCGCCCAAAGGTCTCGAAGCGCAGGAGCTCGGGCCGCGTGACACTCTTGTGCACCTTGGCATGGCCCACCACCTCGTCCTCGAGTGCATGACCCAGCATGTGCTCGATCAGCCGGACGCGGTCGAGGTCGGCGGTCCGCTCGGTGGTTACCTTGCGCCCGTTCCTCAGCACGGTCACACGGTCGGTCAGGGCAAAGACCTGATCGAGAAAGTGGGACACGAAGACGATGCCCAGCCCCCTCTCCCGCAGGCCGCGCACCACATCGAACAGCGTCTCGACTTCGCGGGCATCGAGACTCGCGGTCGGTTCGTCGAGGATCAGAACCTTGCCCGACAGGGCAACGGCGCGCGCGATGGCGATGATCTGACGGACAGCGACCGAATAGGCCGAGAGGTCGCGCGTGACGTCGATGTCCAGCCCGTAGCCCTCCAGCATCTCCTCTGCCAGTCGCCGCTGGGCACGCCCATCGACCAGCCCGAACCGTGTCGGCTCGCGCCCGAAGGTCAGGTTCTGCGCGACCGTCAGGTTCGGCAGCAGGTTGACCTCCTGATAGACCGTCCCGATCCCCAGTTCCTGCGCCTCCGACGTCGATCGCGGCGATACCTGTCTGCCGTTCAGGACAATCTCGCCCGCGTCGCGCGCGAAGGCCCCGGTGAGACACTTGATCAGGGTCGACTTGCCCGCCCCGTTCTCTCCCAGCAGGGCATGCACCTCCCCTGCTTCGAGGTCGAAGTCGACGTCGTCCAGAGCCTTGGTGCCCGGGAAGGTCTTGGTCAGGGAACGGATGGTCAGCAGCATCGGCGGGCCTTCGGTATTGCGCGGTCTGGCAGCGCGGCCGGCGCGATGGATTCGCACCAGCCGCTTTGCATCAGTATCCCAGACCCTTGCGGCGCTCGTACTCGCCGGAGGGGTCATCATCCTGGGTGTAGAGCTTGGACTCGGTCTGCAGGAACTTGGCAGGCTCGGTGCCGCTCTCCATGTAGGCCTTGAGCGCGTCGAAGGCCGGGCCTGCCATGTTCGGCGTCAGTTCCACCGTGGCGTTTGCCTCGCCCGCGGCCATTGCCTGAAAGATGTCCGGCACCGCGTCGATGGACACGACAAGGATATCCGAACCGGGCTTCAGCCCCGCTTCCTTGATCGCCTGGATGGCACCGACCGCCATGTCGTCGTTATGGGCGTAGAGCGCGCAGATATCCTGCCCGCCGCCCTCGGCCTGAAGAAAGCTCTCCATCACTTCCTTGCCCTGCGCGCGGGTGAAATCACCTGTCTGCGACCGCACGATCTCGATATTGTCGTGGCCCTTGATCGCGTTCTCGAACCCGGACTTGCGGTCGATGGCAGGCGATGACCCGGTCGTGCCCTGCAACTCGACGACGCGGCAGGGTTCGCCGGCGACCTTGTCCACCAGCCACTGTCCCGCCACCTCGCCCTCATGCACGAGGTCGGATCCGACGGCTGTCAGATACAGCGACTTGTCGCTATCGACCTGACGGTCCAGCAGCACCACGGGGATCTCGGCCTCCTTGGCTTCTTCCAGCACGGAATCCCAGCCCGTCGCCACCACCGGCGCGAGCAGGATGGCATCGACGCCCTGCGCGATGAACGAGCGGATCGCGGCGATCTGGTTTTCCTGCTTCTGCTGCGCGTCCGAGAATTTCAGGTCGATCCCACGCTCCTCGGCCTGCTGCTTGGTCAGCGTGGTTTCCGCCGCCCGCCAGCCGGATTCCGAGCCGATCTGCGAGAAGCCGACGGTCTGGGCGACGGCCCCCGAGGCCGCGAAAGCCACGAACGCCGCCGATGCGAGTAGTCTCTTCATCTCTAGTCCTCCCTAATGTGACGGGTCTTCGTCCTCCCGAAGCCCTATCCACCTGCAAAGGATCACCCCCCGCAGGTATTCCTACCCCGATGCGCGGCCTCAGTCGGTCCCCGGGACCGACGCCCGGAGCGCACCGGGTATGATCTTCATTGGCCCGGCCCGCCTGATCCCGCGGCCGTCGCCCGGTGGCGCGGCGAAATCGGTCGGAACCAAGGGGGTACCCATCTCAGGCCTCCTGCAACGTCGGGTCGATGAACTCGGGCGCTTGGTGCCGCTTGCCGAGGGTGAAGGCATCGGCGACCAGCACCATCGGGCGCAGGTCCACCTCGGACGCCCCGCCCGCCAGAAGCTCCGCGAACTTGGAATAAAGCCCTTCGTACTCGCCCTGAATCCCGGTCTCTGTCACCCCATCGCCCTGCGGTGCCACGCCGTCGATGCGCATGACCGCACCGCCCTTGTCCAGCGTCAGCGTTCCCGCGTCCGTCTCGATCTCCTGCCGCCATGCGGGCGGACCCTCGTGAAGGAAATCGACCTCGGCAGTGACCAGTGGCCCACCGCTGCTGCTCATTCGGATCTCGCCCGCGATGGGGGTGTCGCAGTTGACGGGAAAGTGCAGATCTGCGCGCGTCACATGGACCGGCACCGGCAGGATCTCGGTCAGGATCGAAAAGGCGTTGATAGCAGGGTCGAAGATGCCCAGCCCCCCGGCCTCCCAGATCCATTGCTGTCCGGGATGCCAGACGCGCACATCCTCCTTCCAGACGATCCGCACGGCGCGGATTTGCTTGTCCGCCAGCCAAGCCTTCGCGGCGGGAACGGCAGCGGCATGACGGGAATGCCAGGTCGCAAACAGGCTGAGCCCCCGCTCATCCGCAAGGCATTCCAGCGCGTGCACCTCCGAGAGCGATGCCCCCGGCGGTTTCTCCAGCATCACGTGTCGCCCCGCCTCCAGCGCGGCGCGCGCACCCGAATGGCGGACCTGGGGCGGCGTGCAGAAGCTGACCGCCGGAATATCCGGCCTCGCCTCCAGCATTGCCTCGACACGGGTGTAGTTCTCGACCCCCTCGATGCCGCCCGACCGGCTGACCGTGGCGGCCAGTTCGAAGGCCTCCGAACTGGCGAGCGCCGGGATATGCTGGTCGCGGGCGATCTTGCCGATGCCGACAAGGGCGATCCTAGTGGGAGTCACGCGGCACCTCCCGTCCCCGGCAGCCCTTGAGGAAGCCGAAATCGGCCCCCGTGTCCGCGCCCTCGACCGCGTCGTGGTAGAGCCGGGTGTAGCCGCCCGTGGCCACCGGCGGCTCGGGCGGTTGCCACTCGTCGAGGCGCGCGGCAATCTCCTCGTCGCTCAGGTCGAGGTGCAACCGCCGGGCCTCGACATCCAGCTCGATCATGTCCCCGGTGCGGACGATCGCAAGGGGCCCACCCGCCGCCGCCTCGGGTGCGGTGTGCAGGACGACGGTGCCATAGGCGGTGCCGGACATGCGCGCATCGGAGATGCGGATCATGTCGGTGATGCCCTTCTTCAGCACCTTGGGCGGCAGGCCCATGTTGCCAACCTCGGACATGCCCGGATAGCCCTTGGGCCCGCAGTTCTTGAGGACCATCACGCAGGTCTCGTCGATATCCAGCGCATCGTCGTTGATCCTGGCCTTGTAGTCGTCGATGTCCTCGAAGACGACCGCACGCCCCCGGTGCCGCATCAGCGCAGGTGTCGCGGCGGAGGGCTTCAGCACCGCGCCCTGCGGGGCGAGGTTGCCCCTCAGAACCGCGATCCCGCCGCTGGCCGTCAGTGCCTTGTCGGCCGGGCGGATGACATCCTCGTTCCAGTTGACCGCGTCCTTGACCTCGTCCCAGATCACCCCGCCCGAAACGGTCAGCGCGTCCCGGTGCAGCAGCCCCGCTTCCCCCAGCCGTTTGAGGACGACTGGCAGCCCCCCGGCGTAAAAGAACTCCTCCATCAGGTACTTGCCCGAAGGCATGAGGTTCACGATGGTCGGCACGTCGCGGCCCAGCCTGTCCCAGTCCTCCAGCGTCAGGTCGACGCCGACACGCCCGGCCAGCGCCAGCAGGTGCACCACCGCGTTGGTGGACCCGCCTATGGCACCGTTGGTACGAATCGCATTCTCGAAGGCCGCCTTGGTCATGATGTCCGAGGGCTTCAGGTCGTCCTTGACCATCTGCACGATCCGGCGGCCAGTCAGCTGCGCCATCACCCGGCGGCGGGCATCCACGCCAGGGATCGCGGCGTTGCCCGACAGGGCCATGCCCAGCGCCTCGGCCATCGACGCCATGGTCGAGGCGGTTCCCATCGTGTTGCAGGTTCCCGACGAGCGGGACATGGCCTGTTCCGCCTCGAGGAAGTCCTCCTGGCTCATCTTTCCGGCCTTGATGTCCTCGCTCATCTGCCAGAGCGCGGTGCCCGAGCCGACCCTCTCGCCCCGGAACCAGCCGTTCAGCATCGGCCCGCCGGTCACCACGATGGAGGGAATGTCGGTCGAGGCCGCTCCCATCATCAGCGAAGGCGTGGTCTTGTCACAGCCCACCAGCAGCACGGCGCCATCAATTGGCTGGGCGCGCATCTGCTCCTCGACCGCCATGGCGGCGAGGTTGCGGTACATCATCGCCGTGGGGCGGAACGTGTTCTCCGAAGCCGAAAACACCGGCACCTCGACAGGGAAACCCCCGGCCTCCCAAACCCCGGCCTTCACCTTCTCGGCCAGTTCGCGCAGGTGCCCGTTGCAGGGCGTCAGCTCGGACCATGTGTTCAGAATACCGATCACGGGGCGCCCGTCGAACAGGTCGTGCGGGTAGCCCTGATTTTTCAGCCAGCCCCGGTGATAGATGTTGTCGCGCGAGGTGCCGCCGTACCATTCCTGCGATCTGAGCTTGCGAGGCCATTGGGCCGGTTTGAAGGTCATCGGAGTGCCTCAGAGAGAGCGGATTTCGGTGCGCGGCCCGGGCGTGCCGAGCGGCATGAAGGACAGCGGGTTGCGCAGCGGCAGCCCGAAGGCGGGAGCCTCGATCTCGAACACGTCGCCATCCTGAGTCCGGACCCCGGACGCAAACGAGAGCGTCGCCGTTCCGAACATATGGACATGCAGGTCGCCCGGTTGGCGGAACAGCGCGTATTTGAAGTGATGGTGTTCGAGATTGGAGAGGCTGTGGCTCATGTTGGCCTCGCCCGAGAGGAACGGCTGCTCGAAGATCACTTCGTTCCCCCGGATCACGCGGGAAGTGCCCTCGATGCTCTCCGGCAGGTCCCCGATCAGCAGCTCGGGGCCCACGGCGGCCGGGCGCAGCTTGGAATGCGCAAGGTAGAGATAGTTGCGCCGCTCCATGACGTGGTCGGAGAATTCATTGGCCAGAGCCCAGCCGATCCGGACCGGCGTGCCATCCGGGGCGATCAGGTAGATACCGGCGATCTCGGGTTCCTCCCCACCGTCCTCGGCAAAGGCAGGCGAGGCAAGCGGTGCACCGGGCGCAACCAGCGCGCTGCCGTTGCCCTTGTAGAACCACTCGGGCTGAACCCCCGCCGCGCCGTTGGCGGGCTTGCCGCCCTCCACGCCCATGCGGAACATCTTCATGCTGTCGGTTTCGTCGCCGGTGGCCTTCTTGTGCATCTCGGCCCGGGTCGAGGCCGACCCGAGGTGGGTCAGCCCGGTTCCGGTCAGGTGCAGGTGGGCCGGGTCGGGATGGGTGACGGGCGGTTGCAGACGTCCGGCGGCATAGAGCGCCTCGAGATCCACCGCGCCGTTCATGCCTAGCGTGGCGATGCAGTCGCGCAGCGACACGCCCTTTTCGATGCAGTCCATCGCCAGTTCATAGAGCGACAGGTCGGTCCTGACCTCATAGGCCTCGGTGCCGTCACGGGCGACGATCTGGAGGGTCCCGTCATCCCGGGCATATTGCGAGAGCAGCATCTGGTTAACCTTTCTGCTTGTTCAGCACGTCGAAGATGACAGCGGCCAGCAGCACGAGGCCCTTGATGACCTGCTGCCAGTCGATGCCGATACCGAGGATCGACATGCCGTTGTTCATGACCCCCATGATGAAGGCCCCCACCACGGCGCCCACCACGGTGCCGACGCCACCGGACATCGAGGCCCCGCCGATGAAGACCGCCGCGATCACGTCCAGTTCAAAGGCCACGCCCGCCTTGGGCGTCGCGGTGTTCAGCCGCGCGGCAAAGACCAGACCCGCCAAGGCCGCCAGCATCCCCATGTTGGCAAAGGTCAGGAAGGTCAGCCGCTGCGAGTTGATCCCCGAGAGCGTGGCCGCCTTCTCGTTCCCGCCGATGGCGTAGAGCCGCCGCCCGAAGGTGGTGCGAGAGGTCAGGAAGGAGTAGACCGCGATCAGCAGCGCCATGACGATGAAGACATTGGGCAGCCCCCGGAAATCGGCCATCAGCCATGACATGTAGACCAGCGCGACGAAGATCAGCGCGTTGCGGCCTGCGAAAAAGGCAAAGGGCTCGGTCTCGGCCCCCGCCGCGACCTGCCGCGCACGCGCCCGGATCGAGAGCCACAGCAACAGCGCGGCGACCGCGACCCCGGCGAACAGCGAGAAGAGGTTCAGGTTCTCCCCTCCGAAGATGTCGGGCACGAAGCCCGAGGCGATCAGCCGGAATTCGGGCGGAAACGGCCCCACCGACTGGCCGGCCAGCAGCCAGAGGGTCAGCCCCTTGAACACCAGCATCCCCGCCAGCGTCACGATGAACGACGGAATGCGGAAGTAGGCGACCCAGAACCCCTGTGCCGCACCGATGGCCGCCCCCGCCGCGAGGCAGAGCACAGCGGCGATGAACCACGGCAGGTTCCACTCCACGATCATCACCGCCGCCAGCGCCCCGACAAAGCCCAGGACCGAGCCGACCGAGAGGTCGATGTGCCCGCAGACGATGACCAGCAGCATGCCCACCGCCATTATGACGATGTAGGAGTTCTGCAGGATCAGGTTGGTCAGGTTGACCGGTTTCAGCAGGATGCCCCCGGTGGCGACCTGGAAGAACGCCATGATGACGACCAGCGCGATCAGGATCCCGTACTCCCGCAAGTGGCCCTTCACGAACTGCCAGCCGGATTTGCTGCCGCGTTCGCCCCGTGTGGCGGACTGGGTGGTGATGTCGGTCATGCGGCTTCTCCCGACTTGACGATTCTGGACATGATCTTTTCCTGGCTGGCCTCTGCGGTCGGCATTTCACCGACGAAGCGGCCCTCGTTCATGATGTAGAGGCGATCGGTCACCCCCAGCAGCTCGGGCAGTTCCGAGGAGATCACGATGATCGCCTTGCCCTGCGCCGCGAGGTCACGGATCACGGTATAGATTTCGAACTTGGCGCCGACGTCGATGCCCCGGGTCGGCTCGTCGAGGATCAGGATGTCGGGATCGGCGAAGAGCCACTTTGACAGCACCACCTTCTGCTGGTTGCCGCCTGAAAGGTTTACGGTCGGCTGTTCGATGGAAGAGGACTTGATGGCAAGCCTGCCGCGATAGTCCTCGGCAACCTCCGCTTCGCGGGCGCGGTCGACGACCCCGTTGCTGGCGATGGCCGGAAGGTCGGCCAAAGGCACGTTGCGCCGGATGGTGTCATCCAGCACCAGTCCAAAGGTCTTGCGGTCCTCGGTGGCATAGGCCAGCCCCGCGTCAATCGCCCGCCGCACCGTCGAGAGATCGGCAGGCGCGCCGTTGATCCTCACCTCGCCGCTGATGTCCCGGCCATAGGAACGGCCGAACAGGCTCATCGCCAGCTCCGTGCGCCCTGCCCCCATCAGCCCTGCAATGCCCAGCACCTCGCCCCGGCGCACGTGAAAACTCACATTGTTCACCACGCGCCGCTCGGGATGCAGCGGATGGCGCACCGACCAGTTGCGAACCTCCATCGCAACCTCGCCGGTCACTGCCTGTCCCTTGGGAGGATAGCGGTCCTCCAGCGCGCGGCCGACCATGTTGCGCACGATGTCGTGCTCGTCCACGCCCTCGGCGCAGTTCATCCGCGCCACCGCCGCCCCGTCGCGCAGCACAGTGATGGTGTCCGCGACCTGCGACACCTCGTTCAGCTTGTGCGAGATCAGGATCGAGGTCAGCCCCTTCTCGCGAAAATCCATCAGCAGTTCCAGAAGCTTGGCACTGTCTGTCTCGTTCAGTGACGAGGTCGGCTCGTCCAGGATCAGCAGGCGGACATTCTTCGACAGCGCCTTGGCGATCTCCACCAGCTGCTGCTTGCCCAGACCAAGAGTGTCGACCAGAGTTTCCGGATTCTCGTCCAGCCCGACCCGCGCCAGCAACTCCGCCGCCCGCCTGTGGGTCTCGCGCCAGTCGATGATGCCGCCGGTCGCGCGCTCGTTGCCCAGAAAGATGTTCTCGGCCACCGAAAGCAGCGGGATCAGCGCCAGTTCCTGGTGGATGATAATGATCCCCAGTTCCTCGCTGTCCCGGATCGAGCGAAAGGCGCGGGGCTGACCGTCATAGAGGATTTCGCCATCGTAGCTTCCGTGGGGATAGACCCCCGACAGAACCTTCATCAGCGTCGACTTCCCCGCCCCGTTCTCACCCACAAGGGCGTGAATCTCGCCCTCGGCGACGGAGAGCGTGACATCGTCGAGCGCCTTCACCCCGGGGAACGCCTTGGTGATCCCGCGCATTTCAAGGATTACGGACATCGTTCGTCTCGCTTCTTCGGGAAACGCCCGCCGGGTCAGCGCCCGGCGGGCCAGTCGGACCGGCCGCGCGGGCCGGTCATCCGGGAGGGATCACTCGATCTGGCTCTTCTCGTAATAGCCGCTTTCGACCAGCCGCTCTTCCCAGTTGTCCTTGGTCACCGGCAGCGGTTCCAGCAGGTAGGACGGCACCACCTTGACCCCGTTGTCGTAGGTCTCGGTGTCGTTGATCTCGGGTTCGCCACCGGCCAGCAGGGCATCCACCATGCCGACGGTCACCCGCGCCAGCTCGCGCGTGTCCTTGAAGATCGTCGAGTACTGGTCGCCCCGCAGGATCGCCTTGACCGAGGGCACCTCGGCATCCTGCCCCGTGACGATCGGCATCTTCATGTCGCCCGAGCCGTAACCGACCCCCTGCAACGACGAGATGATCCCGATGGAGAGCCCGTCGTAGGGCGAGAGCACACCGTTGACCTGCTTGTCCGTGTAATTGGCCGAGAGCAGGTTATCCATGCGCGCCTGAGCGACCGAGCCGTCCCAGCGCAGCGTGCCGACCGTGTCCATGCCCATCTGGCCCGACACGATCTCGATCTCGCCACTGTCGATCATCGGCTGCAGCACCGACATGGCGCCGTTGTAGAAGAAGTAGGCGTTGTTGTCGTCCGGGCTGCCGCCGAACAGCTCCACATTCCACGGCTTGGTGTCGGGGAAGCGTTCCTTCAGCCCGGCCACCAGCGTCTCGGCCTGCTGCACGCCCACCTTGAAGTTGTCGAAGGTGGCATAATAGTCGACGTCACCGCTGTCGCGGATCAGGCGGTCGTAGGCGACGATCTTGATATCCGCAGCGGCGGCGTTCGCCAGCGCGCTGGTCAGCGTGGTGCCGTCGATAGCCGCGATGACCAGCACATTGACCCCCTTGGTGATCATGTTCTCGATCTGGGCCAGCTGGTTCGGGATGTCATCCTCGGCATACTGCAGATCGGTGGTGTATCCCGCCTCCTCGAACTGCTTGACCATGTTGTTGCCGTCGTCGATCCAGCGCGCCGACGACTTGGTCGGCATGGCGATCCCGACATAGCCCTTCTCCTGCGCCAGAACCGGCGACGCGAAGGCGAGCGCGATTGCAGTCGCGCCAAGGGCGCGTCTCGTGAATTTCATGATAGTCCTCCCTGTGCCCGCGGCGTCGCTCCTCCAGCTGCCTGACCGGGCATTCTTGTGTGCAGCTCCCGAATCTCGAGGGCTTGCCGGGACACTGCCTTTTCGTGATATAGCGATCAAATACAGATCTTCTCTCTCAATATACCAATTTGGGAATATTGATCATGGACGTGACGACCGAGCCCCCCTCAGAGCGGCACCTGCGCGATGAACTGATCCGGCGCGGCCTCAGGCTGCCGCAACTCCGCCTGCTGGTGGCCCTGCGCGAAACCGGTATGGTCTCGGGCGCCGCCGCGCAGGTCGCCATGACCCAGCCCGCTGCCTCGCGCCTTCTGGCGGAACTGGAAAAGACCGTGGGCGCCACGCTCTACGAGCGCCACGCGCGCGGCGTAACCCTGACCCCCGCCGGTCAGGCGCTCGCCTCCAAGGCACGCGAACTGCTGCACGGGCTGGACGAGGTCCAGCACGAGATCGCCGCCCTGGCCACGGGCGAGCGCGGCACAGTCCGCATCGGCAGCGTCACCGGCCCGGCGGTGGAGCTGGTCCTCCCCGTGATCCGGGAGTTGCGCGTCACCTACCCCGACATCGAACTCTCGGTGCTGGTGGACACATCGGACAAGCTCGGCGACTCGCTGTTCGCGGGCGATCTCGACTTCTACATCGGGCGCATTCCCGAAGGCATGGAGACCCGCGCCATCGCGCTGGAGGAAATCGGCCCCGAACCTGTCTCGCTCGTCGCTCGGCTGGAACACCCGCTGTCACGGCGCGACAGCCTGACCGTCGCCGACTGCCTTGCCTACGACTGGGTGATGCAGCCTGAGAACGGGCTGCTGCGCCGCACCGCCGAGGCCTACCTGCTGCGCAACGGACTGCGCCCGCCCGAGCGCATCCTCAGCACCTCGTCCCTGCTGCTGACGCTCGCCATCATCTGCGAGACCAACGCCATCGCGCCCATCGCCCGATCGGCCGCAGACTTCTATGCCTCCGAGACCGCTTTCGGGGGCCGCATCCGGCGGCTCGACGTCGCGCGGGACATGACCGTGGTCCCCTATTCGCTGATCTCCCTGCGCAACGTGGAGCCCTCTCCGGCGGTGCGCCGCGTGTTCAGACTGATCCGCGAAAAGACCCGTCACCTGGCTCCCGCACCCGACCTCGGTTGAACCCCGGCAGAGGGGCACTCGTCTCCCCTCTCGCAGGTTCTGGCTTGAGCGGAATCCGATGCTGGCCTAGCTTCCGGCGAGAGGGGGAGCAGAACATGACACGCAAGGCACTGAAAAACATGATCTTTGCGCGATCTGCGCGGTCTCCCGCTTTTGCGGCCCACCGGTCACTCCGCGTCACGCCGACGCAAGGCGCGCGAACATGACCGACTGGATCGCAGCCGACTGGGGCACCTCGCGCCTCCGGATCTGGGCCATCGACGCGGCCGGAAAGGTCACCGGCTCGGCCACCTCGCAGGAGGGCATGGGCAGCCTTACGCCCGATCAGTTCGAGCCCGCCTTCCTGCGGGCCGCGGGCCATCTGCTGCCGGAAGGTCGCCGCACACCCGTCCTCATCTGCGGCATGGCCGGGGCAAGGACCGGCTGGAAAGAGGCCGGATACGTCGCGGTCCCGGCCCACCCCTCCGGCGCCCCCGTTCAGGTGCCCACGGTAGACCCGAGGCTCGATGTCCACATCCTGCCCGGCCTGTCACAGGCCGAGCCGCCCGATGTCATGCGCGGTGAAGAGACCCAGATCGCCGGGATGCTGGCCGCCACACCCGATTTCGACGGGCTGGTCTGCCTGCCCGGCACCCATACCAAGTGGGCGCGGGTCAGCGAGGGGCGTGTCACCGGCTTTCGCACCGCCATGACCGGCGAACTCTTCGCCCTCGTCTCGGGCCACTCCACCCTCTCCTCCTTCACCGCCGAGGGCTGGAACGAGGCGGTCTTCGATGCCGCGCTGACAACCACGTCCGACGCGCCCCTCGCCGCCGACCTCTTCTCGCTCCGAGCGCGGGGTTTGCTGGCTGGCTATGCCGAGGGCGAGGGCCGCGCCCGCCTCTCCGCCCTGCTGATCGGTTCCGAAGTTTCGGGCATGATCGGCACCCTCTCCGGCCAGCGCGTCGCCCTGCTGGGCGACCCGGCGCTCTGTCGGCTCTACGAATTGGCGCTCGCCCGGCACGGCCTGACCACCGAGACACTGGACGCGGAGGCCGTCACGCTTGGCGGGCTGATCGCCGCCCGCGACCGCATGCTCCAGACATCGACGACCTGACCGAAAGGCTCTGCAGATGAAACGACAGATCGTGGCCATCCTTCGCGGCATCACCCCGCCCGAAGTCGAAGCCGTCGCCGGTACGCTGATCGAAGCGGGGATCACCAGCATCGAAGTGCCGCTAAACTCGCCCGATCCCTTCGACAGCATCACGCGGCTCGCCCGGCGCTTCGGGGCCGAAGCCGATATCGGCGCAGGAACGGTGCTCACCCCGGACGACGTCGCGCGGGTGGATGACTGCGGCGGTCGCCTGATCGTCTCGCCTGACACCTGCTCCGATGTCATCGTCGAAACCAAGCGGCGGGGCCTGATTTCCTGCCCCGGCGCGATGAGCGCGACAGAATGCTTTGCCGCCATCAGGGCGGGCGCCGACGTGCTCAAGCTGTTCCCCGCCTCGATGGTCGGGCCAAGTGGGTTGAAGGCCCTCGCAGCGGTACTGCCACCGGAGATCCCGGTGCTGGCGGTCGGCGGGGCCGGACCCGACAACTTCTCGACATGGCTGCAGGCAGGCGCCGCCGGTTTCGGCATCGGCACCGCCCTCTATCGGCCCGGCGACAGCGTATCGACTGTCGCGCAGCGCGCCGCCGAGATCGTGGCCGCCTTCGACCGGGCCAAGACCGACCTCGGCAGCTGACACCGGCGCGACCGGGGTTCACCCGCCCGGTTGAACTTTTCGCATTCCGATGAAATTTTGCGCGAATCCATCAGGGAGGCTGCGCCCTTGCGTGTCTTGCGATCACTTGGCCCCGCCGTTGCCCGCGTCCCGGCCCTCGAAGCGGTTCGGGCCGGTCTCGGAGCGCTCGTCGGGCTGGGCCTGACCGGACTGTTCCTGCTGTCCCCCGGCATTGATCTGGAACTGGGCCTCTACCTCGTCGCCCCCTTCGGCGCGACCTCGGTTCTCCTGTTCGCGGTTCCGAACAGCCCGCTCGCGCAGCCCTGGTCCGCGATCGTCGGGAACACCCTCGCCGCTCTCGTCGGAGTCGCCGTCTGCATGCTGATCGCGGACCCGGTTCTGCGGATCGCCCTCGCGGCCGGGTTCGCCATCACCGCGACCATCCTCTGCCGCGCGGTGCACCCTCCGGCCGGAGCCGTCGCGATGACCGCGGCCATGTCGCCCGACAGCATCGCGCACCTCGGGTTCTGGTTCGCCCTCGCCCCCATCGGGGTCGGCACCGTCGCCCTCGTGGTGCTGGCAACCCTCTATGCCCGGCTGACCGGGCGGCGCTATCCGTTTCGCCAGTTCGAGGACGCGGGCCGGCATGGCACCGGGGACCGCAACCCCACTGAAAGGCTGGGCCTCTCCGAACAGGAACTGATGGCGCTGCTCGAACGCTACAGCCAGTCCTTCAACCTCGGTGTCGAGGATCTCGCCCGCCTCATCGGCGCGGCCGAACTGCAGGTAGCTGCACATTCCTCCGGCCCGATGACTGCGCGCGATATCATGTCCCGCGATCTTGTCACCGTGACGCCCGAGACGTCGCTGGGCGACATCGCGGACCTGTTCAGGCGTCACGGGTTCACCTCCCTCCCCGTGGTGCGCGCTGATGCGCGGTTCCTCGGGATCATCTTCCAACTCCACCTCATCAGCCAGGCACGGGAAGACGCACTGCGGCTCCAGCGGGGATACTGGCCCGCCCTCCTCCGGCTGCTCGACCGGGACAGGGACAAGCCCGTGCAGGCGGGTGATATCATGAGCGTCGCAGGGCCGCGCGCCACGACTGATACGCCAATCGGGGCTCTGCTGCCCATGATGGCGGACGGGGCGACCGATGCCGTGCCGGTTCTGGAGTATGGCAAGCTCGTGGGTATCGTCACCCGCACCGACCTCATTGCCGCGCTGGCGCGCCATGCTGCGCGCAGGGAAACCTAGCGGCTCGGGTAACCACCAGGTTGGTCATAAAGCTCGGAAAACAACCCGGCCGCAGGCGGGACAAACCCTCGTCTGCCACTTCGTTGGCCACGGGGAGAAATCGGAAAAATCCCCGTGTTGGCTATGCCGCCATGTCCGATTGACGTGCGGTCGGGCCTTCCGTTGGGAGAACGCGGGCCACCGTCTCCGGTTCCTCCCGGGCCCTCTGGGGCGGCGGGGTCCGGCGCGCCGCTCTTGACTTGCGCGCGGCGCGCAGCGCAAGGGAGGCTGCGGCCACGCGGGGCCGTCTCTCCCGGATCACCTGCCTTGACGAATCCCTATGAAACGGTCGGCTTCTATGACGCGGCGATCCTCGCCGGGCGTCACCGCGAGATCGTCGGCGGCCGCTGGGACGAGACCGGCCGTGTCCAGATGGCCGTCCTGAAGGACGCGGGCCTGCTACCGCACCACCACCTCCTCGATATCGGCGCAGGGGCGCTGCGCCTCGGTTGCAAGGCCGTGCCCTACCTCGACCCCGGGCACTACTGGGCCACCGACGCCTCGCGCGACATCATGCTGGCCGGGCACCGCACCGAACTGCCCGACCCCGCGCGGCTGGACCCTGCCCAGTTGATCGAGGATGCCCGGTTCGACTTTCCCGGCCTCCCCGAAACCATCACCCACGCCATCGCCTTTGCGGTGTTTCCACATCTGACGATGGCCCACCTTCGCCGCGCCCTGACCAATCTCTCGCGCTTCGAGCGGCTGGAGATGTTCCTGTTCACGGTCTTCCTCGCCCCGGATGCCCGGACCGCCATGCAGCCCTATCGGCAACCCGATGGCGTGGTGACCCACGACACCCGCGCGCCCTATCACATCCTTGCCGACGACGTGGACCACCTCGCACGGCTCAGCGGCTGGCAGGTCACCCGCAGCGACGTGATGCTGCCGCGCGGACAGGTCCTCTTCATCGCCCGACCCGACCGCGCCTGACGTCACGACCGTCCTCAGCCAAGGACGTGCCGCGAGATGATACGCCGGTGGGTCTCCGTGGTTTCCTCCCAGATACGCTCGATCCGAGCATCCTTCGACATGCGGATGCCACGCAGCACCTGCAGCGCGGTGTTGGCACCCCGCCCCGCCCGGCCACGGAACATTGGCCCGAGTTCGCCAATGCGCCCGATCAAGGCATTCGCAGTTCCCGCCGCATCATTTTGGCGCCGGGCCGCTGAAAACCCCTGTAGCGACCAGCCTGACCGCTCGACTTTTATGCAAGAGAGGCGCTAAGGCTGCCGCGCATCACTTGCTACCGGATCGGGCTTGGTATACCATCGCATGCAAACAGCTTGCCGCCAACCGTCACGAGTCTTCGCGACCCGGCGTCCGGGCTTTGTCCACCACTGACATCCAGGGATCGTCATGAGCTTGTACACAGACTACCTAAATGAAATCGAAACGCGCAAAGGCGAGGGTCTGCACCCCAAGCCTATCGACGATGGCGCGCTGGTTGCGGAACTGATCGCCCAGATCGAGGACGCCGGGAACGAGCACCGCGCCGAGTCCCTGAACTTCTTCATCTACAACACCCTGCCCGGCACCACGAGCGCCGCGGGTGTCAAGGCGGCCTTCCTCAAGAAGATCATCCTTGGCGAAACCACCGTCGCCGAGATTACCCCCGACTTCGCCTTCGAGCTGCTGTCGCACATGAAGGGCGGCCCCTCGGTCGAGGTTCTGCTCGACCTGACGCTGGGTGACGACGCCGCGATTGCCAAGCAGGCCGCCGAGGTCCTGAAGACGCAGGTGTTCCTGTACGAAGCCGACATGGCCCGCCTGAAGACGGCCTACGAGTCCGGCAACGCGATCGCCAAGGACGTGCTGGAAAGCTACGCCAAGGCCGAATTCTTCACCAAGCTCCCGGACGTCGAGGACGAGGTCAAGGTCGTGACCTACATCGCCGCCGAAGGCGATATCTCGACCGACCTGCTGTCGCCGGGCAACCAGGCGCACTCGCGCTCCGACCGGGAACTGCACGGCAAGTGCATGATCTCGGAAGCCGCGCAGAAGGAAATCGAGGCGCTCAAGCTGCAGCACCCCGACAAGCGCGTGATGCTGATCGCTGAAAAGGGCACCATGGGCGTGGGCTCCTCCCGGATGTCGGGCGTGAACAACGTCGCGCTCTGGACCGGCAAGCCGACCAGCCCCTACGTTCCCTTCGTCAACTACGCCCCGGTCGTCGCCGGCACCAACGGCATCTCGCCGATCTTCCTCACCACCGTCGGCGTGACCGGCGGCATCGGCCTCGACCTCAAGAACTGGGTCAAAAAGCTGGGTGAAGACGGCAAGCCGCTGCTGAACAACGAAGGCAACCCGATCCTCGACCAGAAATACTCGGTCGAAACCGGCACCGTGCTGACCATCGACACCAAGGCCAAGAAGCTGAAGAACGAAGCCGGCGAAGAGCTGGTCGATGTCTCTTCCGCCTTCACGCCCCAGAAGGTCGAGTTCATGAAGGCCGGCAGCTCCTACGCCGTGGTCTTCGGCAAGAAGCTGCAAACCTTCGCCGCCGAGACCCTTGGCGTCGAGGCCACCCCGGTCTTTGCGCCCTCGAAAGAGGTCTCGCACGCAGGCCAGGGCATGACCGCGGTCGAGAAGATCTTCAACGCCAACGCCGTCGGCGTGACCAAGGGCAAGCCCCTGCACGCAGGTTCGGACGTGCGCGTCAAGGTGAACATCGTCGGCTCGCAGGACACCACCGGCCTGATGACCAGCCAGGAGCTGGAAGCGATGGCCGCCACCGTGATCTCGCCGACCGTCGATGGCGCCTACCAGTCGGGCTGCCACACCGCGTCGGTCTGGGACAAGAAGGCACAGGCCAACATCCCGAAGCTGATGAGCTTCATGAACAACTTCGGCCTGATCACCGCGCGTGACCCCAAGGGCGCCTATCACTCGATGACCGACGTGATCCACAAGGTGCTGAACGACATCACCGTGGATGACTGGGACGTCATCATCGGCGGCGACAGCCACACCCGCATGTCCAAGGGCGTGGCCTTCGGCGCCGACTCCGGCACCGTGGCGCTGGCGCTTGCGACCGGCGAGGCGACCATGCCGATCCCGGAATCCGTCAAGGTCACCTTCAAGGGCAAGATGGCCGACCACATGGACTTCCGCGACGTCGTTCACGCGACGCAGGCGCAGATGCTCAAGCAGCATGGCGACAACGTCTTCCAGGGCCGCGTGATCGAGGTTCATATCGGTACGCTGCTGGCCGACCAGGCCTTCACCTTCACCGACTGGACCGCCGAGATGAAGGCCAAGGCCTCGATCTGCATCTCGAACGACGAGACGCTGATCGGTTCGCTGGAACTGGCCAAGGACCGTATCCAGGTGATGATCGACAAGGGCATGGACAATGCGGCTGGCACGCTGCAGGGCCTGATCGACAAGGCGGACAAGCGCATCGCCCAGATCCGCTCGGGCGAAAAGCCTGCCCTGTCGCCCGATGACAGCGCCAAGTACTTCGCCGAGGTCGTCGTCGACCTCGACCTGATCGACGAGCCGATGATCGCCGACCCGGACGTCAACAACGCCGACCCGTCGCGCCGCTACACCCACGACACCATCCGCCCCGTGTCCTACTACGGCGGCGAGAAGAAGGTGGACCTGGGCTTCGTCGGCTCGTGCATGGTGCACAAGGGCGACATGAAGATCGTCGCGCAGATGCTGAAGAACCTTGAGAAAGCCAACGGCAAGGTCGAGTTCAAGGCACCGCTCGTCGTGGCCGCGCCGACCTACAACATCATCGACGAACTGAAGGAAGAAGGCGACTGGGGCATCCTCCAGAAGTACTCCGGCTTCGAGTTCGACGACATGTTCCCCAAGGCCACCGCGCGCACCGAGTACGAGAACATCCTCTATCTCGAGCGTCCGGGCTGCAACCTCTGCATGGGCAACCAGGAAAAGGCCGCCAAGGGTGACACGGTTCTCGCGACCTCCACCCGCCTGTTCCAGGGCCGGGTCGTCGAAGACACCGCCGAGAAGAAGGGCGAATCCCTGCTCGCCTCGACCCCGGTCGTGGTGCTCTCGGCCATCCTCGGCCGCACCCCGAGCGTGGAAGAGTACAAGTCGGCCGTCGAAGGCATCGACCTGACCAAGTTCGCGCCCCCGCTCGAAAAGCCGGGCACCGCGCGTTCGGTCCACTTCTGATAACCACGGACGCGGGCAGATACTTCGGTATCTGCCCGCAGTCCTTTCCGGCGCCTTCACTTCACGACCGCTCCCGCAGTTGTGATGACAAAACAAGGACATGTTGGCCCTGACATGTCGTCGGCAGCCTCTTCGGCGCTAATCTCCCTGATCATGGCGATGGGCCGAATGGCCGGTTGCAGCACCTCGCAGGGAGAGACCGGAATGCCCCACCAGACCTCGACGTGGCCCACCCCGCGCCTCTCATCCGCAGCGCCCCTCCTTGCAAGCCTTCTCGTCTTCGCCTTCATCGCGGGCGAAGGGACGGCGCAGTCTTTCAACAGCGCGCCACCGAACGCACCGGACCAGTCCCCGGCCTTTGTAAACCAGACCCGCGCGCCCATTCTCGCCGACGACACCGCGCTGCGCCATGACGCCATCGTCGAGGGGCTGGAACACCCCTGGGGCATGGCCGAACTGCCCGATGGCAGCTGGCTGGTCACGGAACGGCCCGGTCGGATGCGTCTGGCAGGCACCGACGGGACGCTGTCCGCACCGATTTCCGGCCTGCCCGAGGTGGACGCGCGCCGCCAGGGCGGGTTGCTGGACGTGGTGGTAGCCCCCGACTTCGCACAGACCCGCCGGGTCTGGTGGAGCTACGCCGAGCCGCGCGGCAACGGCGAGAACGGCACCGCCGTGGCAACTGGCATCCTGTCACCGGACGCGGCCGCTATGTCGGACGTTGCCGTGATCTTCCGCCAGCAACCCGCGTGGTCTTCGACGCTGCACTACGGCTCGCGGCTGGTGGTCGACAACCACGGTGCGCTCTTCGTGACCACCGGCGAACGGTCCCTGCCCGCGCCGCGACAACTGGCGCAGGACGTCTCGACGCATCTGGGCAAGGTCCTCCGCATTGACCCGATGGGCGGTCCTGCACCGGGCAACCCCGAGATCGCGGGCGGCCAGCCCGAAATCTGGTCCTGGGGCCACCGCAACATCCAGTCCGCCGCCCTCGCCCCAGATGGCGCGCTCTGGACCGTCGAGCACGGCCCGCGCGGCGGCGACGAACTGAACCGCCCCGAGGCGGGCCGCAACTATGGCTGGCCCGTCATCACCTACGGGCTGGATTACAGCGGCCGCCCGATCGGCGAGGGCCTCACCGCGCGCGAGGGGCTCGAACAGCCGGTCTACTACTGGGATCCGGTCATCGCCCCAAGCGGCATGGCCTTCTACGAGGGCGACCTGTTTCCCGACTGGCGCGGCAGCGTCCTGATCGGCGGCATGGGGGCACAGGCCCTGGTCCGCCTCGAACTGAAGGACGGCAAGGTCACCGGCGAGGCACGGTACCTGCAGGGCATCGGGCGCGTCCGTGACGTGGCAGTGGCCCGGGACGGTGCGATCATGATCCTGACCGATGCCGACAACGGCGCCCTCCTGCGGATCACCCCGGCAGACTAGCCAGGGCGGCGCCGGTTCAGGCGCTCTCGCGGATCTCGAGCGCATAGGGCGTCAGCAGCGGCCCCTCCGATGGCGGCGCGTCACCCAGCAGGATCGAGACCGCGCCCTGCCCGATTTCGTCGGAAAAGGGCGCGATGGTGGTCAGCGACGGGCTCAGCTGCCGCCCGATGTCATAATCCCCCCAGCCCGCAACCGCGATGTCGCCCGGCACCTCCAGCCCACGGCGCTGGCATTCAAAGACCGCACCCGCTGCAACCACATCCGTCGGACAGAGGATGGCGTCCAGCTTCGGCTCAAGCGCGAGGAACTCGTTGAGGATCTGCGCGCCCGACCCGAACCCGTCCGCCGCCCGCACCGTCAGCACCAGCGAGTCCGACAGGCCCGCCGCGAACATCTCCTGCCGGAAGGCGGGCAGGCGCATGGTGTAGCGATGACCACCCCCGCCCGAGACCTGCACGAAGCCGATCCGCCGCCGCCCCTGTGCGATCAGGTGACGGGTCAGCGCGCGGCTCGCGGCCCCGACGTCATAGCTGACGCCCCGGCCGATGGCCTTGTCTCCGCCCCAGCTCTCGACCACGGCGGTGCCCGAAAGTTCCAGCAACTGTCGCAGCTCGGGTGCGTGCGGTCCGGCGACCAGCGCGATGCCCGCGACCCGCAACCCCAGCAGGGTCTGCACCGCCGAGAATTCCTCCTCCGGCGTTTCCGCGATCATGGTGATCAACTCGTGCCCCTCGGCCGTGGCCGCCTGCCGCAGGCCCGCGACGTAACGATAGAACGAGGAGTTGCGGATCGAGGGGAGCACCGCCCCGATCACCCGGCTGGTGCCCGCCGCCAGCAACCCGGCGGACATGTTAGGCACATAGCCCAGTTCCGCCGCGACCTTCATCACCGCCTCGCGCGTCTTGGCACGCACCCGGTCGGGGTAGCGAAAGCAGTTCGACACCGTCATCGGAGACACGCCAGCCGCCTCGGCAATGTCCTGCATCGTCAGTTTCCTGGCCGTGATTCGCGAGGTCTCGGTCATGCTCACTCTCTTGTCTGCTCAAAAAAATGCTCTGCTTCCGCCGGATTGGCAAGCGAGGTGGCCCTCACGTGAATTTGCACTTTACAAATTTTTGTAGCGCTACAATTCTATATACCAAAGCGACCGGAGCCGCCATGACCGATGCCCCCTCCCGCCTGACCCTCACCGCGATCCGAAAGAAGTTCGGCGCGCTCATGGCCGTGGACAACCTCGATCTGTCTGTCGAACCCGGCGCGCTGGTCTCTCTGCTGGGCCCCTCGGGCTGCGGCAAGACCACGACTCTGCGGATGGTTGCGGGCTTCGAGACGCCCGACAGTGGCAGCATCACCGTCGGTGGCGACGACGTGACCCGCCTGCCCCCGAACAAGCGCGGGCTCGGCATGGTGTTCCAGAGCTATTCTCTGTTCCCGCACCGCACCGTCGCCGAAAACGTCGCCTTCGGGCTGCGGATGCTGGGCGCAAGCAAGCAGGAGCAGTCCGACGAGGTGCGGCGCATGCTCGACATGGTGCACCTGACCGGGCGCGAGGACATGTACCCCTCGCAACTCTCCGGCGGCCAGCAGCAACGGGTCGCGCTGGCGCGTGCGCTGGTGGTCAACCCGCGCGTGCTTCTGCTCGACGAACCGCTGGGCGCCCTCGACAAGGCGCTGCGGGAATCCATGCAGTTCGAGATCCGCGAGATGCAGCAGCGGCTCGAAATCACCACGCTCCTCGTCACTCACGACCAGGAAGAGGCGATGTCGATGTCCGACCAGATCGCCGTGATGCAGGGCGGGCGCATCCTCCAGCTTGGCGCGCCGAACGATATCTACGACCGTCCGGAAACCGCCTTTGTCGCCACTTTTCTGGGCACATCGAACCTGTTCGAGGGTGAGGTGAGCGCGGATGGCAGCCTTGCCACCCCCGCCGGGGCCCTGCCCCTGCCCGCACAGAAAGCACCCGGCGCCCGCGCCACGCTCTCCGTTCGTCCCGAGCGCATCGTGCTCGGCGAGGCGGCGGGCGCGCTGCCGCAGGGCCTGTCGGGCCGCATCGTCGCCGCCTCCTTCCGCGGCTCCTACGCGGCCTACCGCATCGCGCTCGACGGCTCCGCGACCGAGGTGACCGCCTATCGCCAGGCCGATGCCTCCCTTGGTCAGACCAGCCTCGTGCTCGGTGACAGGGTGGCCGTGGGCTGGCCCGTCGAACATGGCGTCCTCGTGACGACGCCGGACTCCCGGAACTGACCGGGACAGGAGAAAGACATGAAAGACATCACCCAGGGCTCTACCGGACGGCTGCGGATCGGCATCGACGTCGGCGGAACCTTTACCGACTTCGTGATGGCCGATGCCGAGACCGGCGCGGTGACCCTGTTCAAGGAACCTTCGACCCCCGACGACCCGTCGCGCGCGCTGATCGAAGGGCTCGACAAGTTTCTCGCCCGCGAGGGCATGGCGCCCTCCGACGTGGGCGGGCTGATGCACGGCACCACCATCGGGCTCAATGCCATCATCCAGCGACGTGGCGCACGCATCGGGCTGATCGTGACCAAGGGCTACCGCGACATTCTCGAAATCGCGCGCTGCCGCATGCCCTCCTCCTTCGATCTGCACGCCGAAAAGGAGGTGCCGCTGGTCCCGCGCGCCCGCGTGGTCGAGATCGACGCCCGCTTTGACCGCGACGGCAACCTGACCCGCGAGCCCGACGCCGTCGAACTGGACCGCGTCGCACGCGAGCTTGCCGCGCTGAACCTCGACGCTGCCGCGCTGATGCTGATCAACGGCTATGCCAACCCCGAAACCGAAGGCCGCATCGCCGCAGCCCTGACCGAGCGGCTCGACGCCCTGTCGATCTCGTCCGCCGCGATGATCTGGCCGGAAATCCGCGAGTACGAGCGCACGCTGGTCGCCTGCCTCAATGCCTATATCCAGCCGCTGATGGACACCTACTTCACCCGTCTCATTGCCGGGCTTGAACGCATCGGCGTGCACGCCCCGCTGCTGGTGACCGCCTCCAACGGCGGTTCGCTCTCGGTCGGCTCTGCCGTGGCGCGCCCGGTCGAGACCATCCTCTCCGGTCCCGCCTCCGGCGTGATGGCGGCCGTGCGACAGGCCAGCCAGTCGGGGATGCAGAACATCATCACCTTCGACATGGGCGGCACCTCCTCCGACATGGCCGTGGCGACCGACGGCACCGCAGGCATGGCGACCCGGACCGATATCGGCGGCCTGCCCCTCGTGCTGCCGGTGGTCGATGTGAACGCCATCGGCGCGGGCGGCGGCTCGATCGTCTGGGCCGATGCACAGGGCGTGCTCAAGGTCGGCCCGCACAGCGCCGGGGCGCATCCCGGTCCCGTCTCCTACGGGCGCGGCGGCGAGGAACCGGCCGTGACCGACTGTTTCATCGCCTGCGGCTTCATCGACCCGGCGAACTTCGGCGGCGGCGCGATGCCGCTGGACGGGGACGCCGCCCGCGCCGCGCTCGACGCGGTCGCCAGCCGGATCGGCATCGATGGCGAGGATCGTGCCGCAAAGCTGGCCGAGGGCGCGCTCTCGGTCGCCTCTGCCGGGATGGCCGGATCACTCTTCCGCACCATGGCCGAGCGCGGGCTGGACCCGCGCGACTTCGTGCTGCTGCCCTTCGGCGGCGCCGGGCCGACCCACGCCAACCTGCTGGCCGAGGAAATCGGCATCGCCCGCATCCTCGTGCCCCAGGCCGCCGGGGCCTATTGCGCAATGGGCGCAGCCGGTGCCGACCTGCGCCGCGACTTCGTGCGCTCGCTCCGCGTGGAACTTACCGAGGCCAGCGCCGCCGCGGCCGAGGCCACCTTTGCCGCCCTCCAAGCCGAGGGCGATGCCTGGCTCGACGATGAACTGCCGGATATCTCGGACCGTCGCGCCGAACGCTCGGCCGACATGCGCTATGCGGGCCAGGCCTACGAACTCCGCGTCGAACTGGCCCCCGGCGCCGTCGCGGCCGACTACGCCGAGGCGTTCCACCGCGAACACGAGCGCATCTACGGCTTCCGGGACACCGAGGCGCAGGTCGAGATCGGCACCATCCGCCTCGCCATGATCGGCGCGGGACAGCCCCTCACCGCCTCCGCCGCCACCGGCGAGGGCGCCCCGGTGCGCACCCGCCGCGCGATCTTCCACAAGGGCGGCTGGCGCGACGCCGACGTCTACGACCGCGCCACCCTCGGCACCGGCGCCGTGCTCTCCGGCCCAGCCGTCGTCGAACAGCCCGAAACCACCACCGTCATCCTCCCCGGCTGGACCGCAACGGTGGACGACCACGGCAACCTGATCATCGAAAGGACCCCGGCATGAGCAGCCTCGACCCCGTTCTGCTGGAAATCCTCGGCAACAAGTTCGCCTCGGTCACCGAAGAGATGTGCCTGACGCTGCAGCGCACGGGCCGCACCCTCTACGTCAAGGAAACCGCCGACTTCGCCTGCGCGCTGGCGGGGCTCGACGGCCGGTTCTTCGCCTACCCGCGCTCCATCGGTGTCTCGGGTTTCGTTGGGCTGGAATGCCTTCCCGCCATCGAGGCCGTCATCGAGGTTCAGGGCGCGCTGGAACCGGGCGACGTGATCCTCACCAACGACCCCTACCGCTCGACCGGGCTCGCCACACACCTGCCCGACCTGCACATGATCGAGCCCTACTTCCACGAGGGCGAAATCGTCGCCTACGGCTGGTGTTTCGTGCACTGCTCGGACGTAGGCGGGCGCGTGCCCTCCTCGATCTCGCCGGTGAACACCGAGATCTTCCAGGAAGGGCTGCGGATCCCGCCCGTCAAGCTGATGCGCCGGGGCGAGATGTCGCCCGAGGTCCGGCTGTTCCTCGACGCCAACTCGCGCACGCCGGACGCCAACATGGGCGACATCCGCGCCATGCTGGCCTCGCTGGCCACCGGGCGCCGCCGCGTCGCGCAGATGCTTGGCCAGCATGGGCAAGCCGAGCTCACCGCCGCGCAGGAAGCTCTGATGAGCTACGCCGCGGGCAAGGCCGAGGCGGTTCTGCGCCAGATGCCCGAGGGCCGCTACAGCTTTTCCGACTACCTCGACGACGACGCCGCCAGCCGCCTGCCCGTGCGCCTTTCGGTGACGGTCGAGATCAAGGACGGCAGCGTCCACCTCGACTTCACCGGCACCGATCCGCAGGTCGCTACCGCGATGAACATCCCCTCCTGCGGGCGGCCCCATGCGTGGTTGACGCTGCGCATGCTGGCACTGGTACAGACGCTCGACCGCTCCGCCCCGCTGAACGCCGGGCTCTTGCGCCCGCTCAGCATCCATACCCCGCTCGGCACCTTGGTGAACCCCGAGGAGCCGGCGGCAACCGGCGTGCGCCACGCCGCCGCGATCCGGGTGAACGACATCCTCAACGGGGCTTTCGGCCTCGCCCTGCCCGACGTGCTGCCTGCCGCGGCCTCCGGTACGGTGATCCCGATCGTGATGAGCGAGCCCAAACCCGCCGGCGGGCGGATGGTGCAGGTGATCGAACCGCTGATCGGCGGCACCGGGGCCCGGCGCGGACATGATGGCGTGGACGGGCGCGACAGCGGCATCTCGAACCTCGCCAACAACCCGGTGGAAACGGTCGAGGCCGAACTGGGCGTCGAGGTGCTGCACTACGGCCTGCGCCCCGACTCCGGCGGCGCCGGTCAATGGCGCGGCGGCTGCGGCATGGAACTTTCGTTCCGCGTTCTAACCGACGGCTCCCACGTCCTCGGGCGCGGCATGGAACGCCTGCTGTTCCGGCCCTGGGGACAGGCGGGCGGACAGCCCGGCCAGCCTGGCTCGTTGGTGATCAACGAAGGCCACCCGCGCGAACACCGGCTCGGCAAGATCGACGTGCTGGAGGTCAAGTCGGGCGACATCGTCACCTTCCGCACCCCCGGCGCAGGCGGTTACGGCGATCCGATGCAGCGCGCGCCCGAGGCGGTTCTCGCCGATGTGGAGGCAGGTTTCGTCACTGCCGACCATGCGCGCCGCGCCTATGGCGTCGCGCTCTGCGACGGGCAGATCGACCACGAGGCGACCGCCGCGCTGCGCAAGGGCGCGGCGACCAACGCAGGCACCGTCTTCGGCCCCGAGCGCGACACCTGGGACGGCATCTTTGCGCCCGAGCTGATGGACCGGCTGAACGCCGCCCTGCTGGCGCTGCCGCTGTCGCGCCGCCAGAGCCGCCGCCGCGAAATCTTCGAAACCGTCCTCGCGGACCTGCCTTCCAGCTTCCCTCGCCTCCCGGCGAGCGACACCCAGCGCGAGACCGCCATCCGGCGTCTCGAAACCTGTCTGAGCACCATCTGAACCAGAACCGGCAAAACGGCCCAAATTCCAATGGAGAGACCAATGTCACTGAACCGACGCAAATTCCTCGGCACCGGCGCCGCCGCTGCCGGGCTCGTGGGCCTGAACGGCCTGCCCCTCAGGGCACAGACCAAGACCTTGAACGTCACCGCCTACGGCGGCGTATGGGAACAGGCGATCCGCGACTGCTTCGTCGCGCCCTTCGAGGCCAAGACCGGCGCCAAGGCGACCGTTTCGCTCGGCGGCCCGGCCCAGTGGCTGGCGCAGGTCGAAGCCAACCCCGAGAACCCGCCGCTCGACGTGCTGATCATGACCCCGGACCTCGCCGTTCTCGCCGCCGAGGGCGACCTGATGGACGAGTTCACCGTCGAGAAGCTGCCGAACCTCGCCAACATCCCGCAGGCCTTCACCGATGCCTGCCTCGGCAAGGGCACCTACTTCGACTACGGTGTCGGTGGCATCACCTACAACAAGCAGGCCGTGTCGGAACCGCCGATGAGCTTTGCGGCCTTCGTCGACCGCGTGTCCTCGGGCGAGTTCGTGGCCTCGGTCCCCTCGATCCAGTACGGCCCGACCACCGTCTTCTTCCTCTGGGCGCTGAACAACGCGCTTGGCGGTGACGTGAACAACGTCGATCCCTTCTTCGAGGCGATGGCCAAGATGAAGGACAACCTCGTGTTCTGGGCGGGTCCGAACGACTTCTTCAACCACCTCGCCTCCGGCGAAGCCGACCTCGGCATCTACTTCGACGGCCGCACCTGGAACCACGTGGACGAAGGCGTCGACTGGATCGACTTCATCAACCCCGAGGAAGGCGGCGCCATGACCGCCGTGGCGATCCAGAAGCCCAAGAACGCCTCCGATCTCGCCTGGGACTACCTGAACGAGGTCCTGGCGCCCGGACCGCAGGCACAGTTCGCCGAGATCCTGAACTACGGCGTGACCAACACCGAGGTGGTCTACAGCGAGAAGCTCGCCGCGCGGGTCACCCCGCTCTCCAAGGCCAACCTGCCGCCCTATGCCGAGATCGCCAAGGTCCGGAACGAGTGGGTCGACCGCTGGAACCGCGAAATCGGTATGTAATCGAACTCCTCCCGCCGGTTCGCCGGCGGGAGACCAACCCAGAGGAACCAGATGTCGGACACCGCACAAATCTCGGCCCGAGCGCGCCGCGCCCTGCTGCTGGCCCCGGCACTGATCTTCCTCGCGGTGTTCTTCGTGATGCCGCTGGCCGACAACTCGGCCCGCTCCTTCATCGGCGAGGAGGGCGGCTTCACCCTCGCGCGCTACGCCTCCTTCCTGACCGACCGCTTCTACCTCGGCGTCATCGCCGAGACCGTCATCCTCTCGGCGGCGGTCACCCTGATCTCGGTCGTCATCGCCTATCCCGTCGCCTACGTTCTGGTGCGCAAGGCCGGTCGTCTGTCCGGGCTGATCATCTTCCTTCTGATCGCCCCCCTGCTCACCTCGATCATCATGCGCACCTTCGGCTGGCAGGTGCTGTTCGCCCGGCGCGGCCTGGTCAACCAGTGGCTGGTGACCGACCTCGGCCTGCTCGACGCGCCGCTGCGCTGGCTCAACACCCCGGGCCTTGCCATCGCCGCGCTGGTGCACGTGCTCGTGCCTTTTGCCGTCCTCTCCATCGCCTCCGTCCTGCAGGGCGTCGACCGGCGGCTGGAGGAAGGCGCGCTGATGCTCGGCGCCTCGCGGTTCCGCACCTTCTTCGAGGTGACCCTGCCGCTGACGATGGACGGCATCGGCACCGGCGCCATCCTCGTCTTCATGATCGCCAACGGTTCCTTCGTCACCCTTGTCCTGCTGGGCGGCGGGTTCCAGACCCTGCCGCTGCTGATCTACCAGCAGTTCAACACCACCCGCGATTTCGCATTGGCCTCGACGATGAGCACGATCCTCCTCGTGATCGCGCTCGCCTGTCTCTGGCTGCAACTGCGCCTCGTGCGCCGTCAGGGGGTCTGAGATGCGGCTGACCGACTGGGCCCTCTGGCTTTTCACCATCGCCTTCTTCGTCTTCATGATCCTGCCGATCGCGGTGGTCGTGGTGATCTCCTTCACCTCGGCGGGCTATGCCGCCTTCCCGATCCCCGGCTGGTCGTTCAAGTGGTTCGCCCGCATCTTCGAATACCAGCCCTTCATCGACAGCCTCTGGGTCAGCCTCGAACTGGCGGTGGTCGCTACGGTCGCCTCCTGCCTGCTGGGCATTCCCGCGGCCCTCTACCTCTCGCGCTCCCAGTCCGGCTGGGCCACGGCGATCACCACCTTCCTGCTGTCGCCGCTCTCCATGCCGATGATCGTGATCGGTTTCGCCTCGCTCTTCTTTCTGTCGTGGATGGGCTTCGGCATCTCCTTCCTCGCGCTCGCCATCGTCCACACGGTGATCTGCCTGCCCTACGTGATCCGCACGGTGACGGCGGTCTATCGCGCCGTGCCCCCGGCCTACGAAGAGGCCGCGATGATCCTCGGCGCCTCGCGGTTCACCACCTTCCGCGAAGTGACACTGCCCCTCATCCGCCCCGGCATCGCCGCGGGCTGCCTGTTCTCCTTCCTCACCTCCTTCGACAACCTGCCGGTCAGCTACTTCTTCGGATCCGCCCAGACCAACACCCTGCCCGTGGTCATGCTGGCCTACATGGAGCACCAGTTCGACCCCTCCATCGCCGCGCTCTCGACCCTGCAGCTCGCGCTGGCCGTGGTCGCGCTGGTGGTGGCCGACAGGCTCTACGGGATCGAGAAGATGACCGTCGCCACCTGACCACCGGAGCAAGACCATGACACCGCTGACCCGCTTCCGCGCCGCGCTCGAGCGCGAGGACATTCTCGACCATCTTCGCGATGGGCTGATCGGGCGCGACATGGCCTACGAGACGCCCTACGGTACCCAGCACCTGCTCTACGCCGATTACGTGGCCTCGGGCCGTGCCCTTCGTCAGGTGGAGGACTTCGTGGCCACCGAGGTCCTGCCCTGGTATGCCAACAGCCACACCGAGGCCTCCGCCACCGGCGAGGCGATGACCCGGATGCGCGAAGAGGCCCGCGCCACCATCGCGCGGCTGGTCAATGCGGGGTCCGACGGCCACGTGATCTTTGCCGGATCGGGTGCAACCGCCGGGCTCAACCGCATCGCCCGCCTGCTCCGCATCGAGGAACGGGTGCGGGCCGGGGAGCGGGTGGTGGTGATCCACGGCCCCTACGAGCACCACTCCAACATCCTGCCGTGGCGCGAGAGCGGCGCGCAGATCCGCGTCGCCCGTCCCGGCGCGGATGGTGGCGTGGACCTCGACCACCTCGAAGCCCTGCTGAAGGACGCCGAGGCCGACCTGCTGGTCGGCAGCTTCTCCGCCGCCTCCAACGTGACCGGCATCCTGACCGACCCCGATCCGGTCACCCGCCTGCTCAAGGCCTACGGCGCGCTGGCAATCTGGGACTATGCTGGCGGCGCCCCCTACCTGCTGATGGACATGTCCCCGGCCCCCGACGCGAGAAAGGACGCCATCGTCTTCTCCGCCCACAAGTTTCCCGGTGGCCCCGGCGCCTCGGGCGTGGCGGTGGTCCGGGACAGCCTCGTCCAGCGCAGCACCCCGACCGCGCCGGGTGGCGGCACCGTCACCTTCGTATCGCCCTGGAAACACAACTACTCCGCGCGGGTCGAAGCCCGCGAGGAAGGCGGCACGCCCAACGTGGTCGGCGACATCCGCGCCGCGCTGGTGATGCTGGTCAAGGATGCGGTCGGTGCCGCGCGCATCGGCGAGATCGACAGCGCCCTGCGCGCCCGCGCCATCGCGGCATGGGCAGACACCCCGCAGATCGACCTGCTCGACCGCTCCGGGGCCGAGGCGCTGCCGATCCTGTCTTTCCGAGTGCACGGGCACGACGGCCTCGTCCACCACCAGCTGTTCACCCGGATGCTGAGCGACCGGCACGGCATACAGGTGCGCGGCGGCTGCGCCTGCGCTGGCCCCTACGCCCACCAGTTGCTCGGCATCGACGAGGCGGGATCGGATGCGCTGTTCTCCCGGCTTTCGGCGGGGCACGAGATGGAGAAACCCGGCTGGGTCCGCCTGAACCTCTCGTGGCTGCATTCCGACGACGAGGTCGCGCGAATTCTCGAAGGAGTTGCCACGCTCGCCACCTCGGCCGAGGACTGCGCGCGCGACTATGCCTGCGATCCGCTGACCGCGCGGTTCCGCCACCACGCGGACGAGAGACAAAGCGCATGAGCCTTGCCGATCTCGAAACGCGGCTGGCCGAGGACCTCGCCGTTCTGAACCTGCCCGCCGCCGCGTGGGTCCCGGCCCGCCCGGGCGTGATCGACGTGCTGGTGGTCGGTGCAGGCATGTGCGGCCTCGCCGCGCTGGCCGAGTTGCGCTTGCTCGGGATCGACAACAGCCTCGCCGTGGATGCCGCGCCCGAGGGGCTCGAAGGCCCTTGGGACACCTTCGCCCGGATGCGCACCCTGCGCTCGCCCAAGACGCTGACTGGCCCCGCGCTCGGGCTGCCCGCCCTCACCTTCCGCGCGTGGTTCACCGCCCAATGGGGCGCACCGGCCTGGGACGCGCTCGGCAAGATCCCCAAGGGCCAGTGGATGGACTACCTGCGCTGGTACAGGCGCGTGCTCGCGCTCCCCGTCCGCAACGACACCCGCCTGACCGGCCTGCGCGGCGACGGCGACCTGCTGGAGGTCACGCTCGACGCCCCCGACGGTGCCGAGACCCTGCGCGCCCGGCGTGTCGTGCTCGCCACCGGGCGCTCGGGCCTCGGTGGTGGCGCGGTGCCTGCGGTGCTGCAGGGCCTCGACCGGCGGTTCTGGGCTCACAGCGCCGACGACATCGACTTTGCCGCGCTCAAGGGGCGCGACGTGGTGGTCATCGGTGCCGGGGCCTCGGCAGTCGACAACGCCGCCACCGCGCTTGAGGCGGGCGCGGCCCGGGTCGACCTGCTGATCCGCCGCAAGACCATTCCCGCCGTCAACAAGCTCACCGGGATCGGCAGCCCGGGCACCGAGCTTGGCCTCGGTCATCTGCCGGACGCCTGGAAGCTCAAGATCCACAATTACGCCGCCGAGCAGCAGGTGCCGCCGCCGAGCCATTCGGTGCGCCGGGTTTCGGCGCATCCCAACGCCTATTTCCACCTCGACTGCGCCCTGACCGGTGCAGCGCCCGAAGGCGACCGGCTGCGCGTCGAAACCTCGCGCGGCAGCTTCACCACCGATTTCCTGATCGCCGGCACCGGGTTCCGCAACGATTTCGCCGACCGCGCAGAACTCTCCGACATCGCCCCGCACGTGCTTGCCTGGGCCGACCGTCCGGACTTTCCGGCAGACCTGTCCAGAGACGGGCCGTTGGGCCAGTCGCCCTACCTCGCGCCCGACTTCACCTTCCTCGAAAAGACGCCCGGCAGTTGCCCGGCACTGTCGCGCATCCACTGCTTCAACGATGCGGCGATGCTGAGCCACGGCAAGGTCTCAGGCGACATTCCCGCGGTCAGCGTCGGAGCCAAGCGCTTGGGCCGCGCCATCGCCGCCGCGTTCTTTGACGAGGACATCGAGGCGCAGTTCGCCCGACTGCAGGCCTATGACACCGAGGAACTTGCAGGAGACGAGTTCAGCCCGGCCGATCATCTGCCGGGCTGACCCTGAACCTCACCCGCGCGCCTGCCCCGCCGTAAAGCGCTGGGACAGGACCCGCAGCACCAGCCAGTCGGTGACCGTGTAGATCAGCACGATGATCAGGCAGCAGGCAAAGACCATGGTCGCATCCGACGTGGTCTGAGAGCGCGACAGCTGGAACCCCAGCCCGGACCGCGCCCCGAACAGCTCGGCCACGAGGGCGATTTTCCAGCATATCCCGTAGGCCACCCGCAGCCCCGCGATCAGGAAGGGCGCGACCAGCGGCACCGACAGCAGCCGGAACCGCCGCCAAGCATTACGGGTCAGGCTGTGGCCCAGTTCGTCCATCTCGGGATCGATCTGGCGGAAGCCCGCCAGCGCGTTGATCAGGCAGAACGGCAGGATGATCGCGACCTGAACGAACAGCACCGTCGGCGTCGAGATCTGGAACCAGATCACCCCGAGGATCGCCCAGCCGACAGAAGGAAAGGAGTTGAGGAAGGTCAGGATACGCCGCTCCACCGCCTCGTCGAGGATCGGAAAGCGCCGCACCAGCGCGGCCACCAGAATGGCGATGGTCATTGCCAGCACCACCGAGAGCACCACCCGCAGCAGGCTGATGCCCGCGTGGGCCATCAACTCCGGCTCGTAGAGGAACCGCGCCGTCGCCTTCAGCACGGCAAGCGGCCCGGGCAGCACGTATTCCGGCAGCCCGTGGGCCACCCAAGCCCATCCCCCGATCAGGAGGACAAGGCCCAGCGCGGCGACCATGCGCTGCGCCCCGAGGGAAGCGGTCTGACTATGCACGGGAATACCTCCGGTCGAGCTTGCGCTGCATGGGCCTGAAGATCACTTGCTCGCAGATCACCACGAACAGCAGGATGAAAGCGATCACGGCAAAGATCGTCTCGGTATCAAGCTCTTGCCGGGCGACGTTCAACAGGTAGCCAAGGCCCGCGTTGCCCCCGAACAACTCGGCCGTGAGCACGACCTTCCAGGAAACGCCGAAACTGGTGCGCAGCGCGGCAAAGAAGTAGGGCACCAGCAGTGGCAGGACGATGCGTGCGAAGCGCCGCAAGGGGCTGCGGGTAAAGCTGAGCCCCATTTCCATCATCTCGCCGTCCAGTTGCTGAAGCCCGGTCCGCACGTTGATGGCGGTAAAGGGGATCAGGATCATGGTCACTGCAAAGATCACCGTGACATCGTTCAGACCGAACCACAGCAGGGCAAGAAACAGCCATCCGATACCCGAGAAGGCGTTGAGGAACGGGGTCAGCAGCCCGTCGATCAGCAACCGCGTCACACTCAGGTAAGTCGAGGCGAAGGCCAGTGCGCACCCGATGACAAAGGCGAGGACGATGGCGCAGGAGATATGCGCGATCGAGACCAGCACCTGTGTCATCAGGTAACTATCCCCCGCGAAATCCAGCATCCTGAGGAAGACCGGAACGGGCCCGGGCACCTGATAAGGCGGCACGATCTGGGAATACCCCCACCATGCAAGCAGCGCGGCCAGGGTGAACAGATGAGCGACCCGCGTGCCGGTCAACAGCCGCGCGGGTCCCGTCCTGGAGGTCTTGGGGCCGAGGCCGCCGGCTTGCGCCGGCGCCCCCGTTGCCGGTTTCGCCATCATTCGGAAACCTGCGACCAGACCATATCTTCCAGCGGCGGGAAGCTCTCGAGCGCGCCGATCTTCTTGGCTTCGGTCCAGAGGTACACCAGCGCTTCCTTGTCCTGCGGGATCAGGGTGCCGGGGAAGTCCATGAACTTGGTGAACCAGATGTCGAAGAAGGCGGGGTCGATGTCATACTCCTTGCCCACGGCCGCATAGACCTCTTCCGGATGCTCAGACACATAGGCGCGGCTGGCCTGGATCATCCGCAGGAACTCCTTGTAGAGCTCGGGCGAAGCGTCAAGCTTGTCCGCGTAGCCCGCCAGCACGGCCGAAACCATCTGGAGGCCCGTCTTTTCCTGCAGCGCCTGCGAGGTCTGCACCAGCGGGATGAAGTCGCCGCTCTGCATCGCCTGGAAGGCCTGCGAGTGGATCAGCGTCGCGGCCTCCACCTGCCCCGTCGACAGCGCGGCAGGCATGGCCGGTGCCGGAGTCTCGACAAAGTTGATGTCCCCGCCCTTGAGCGAGACGTCCATTCCGTAGACCTCGGCCAGCGCGATCCGGACCAGCGTGATCCCAGCCGATCCCAGCGAGTAGACCGCCAGCTTCTTGCCCTTCAGGTCCTCGACCGAGGTGATGGCGCTGTCCTTGGGCACCCAGATGGCCGACCCCTCGCCCACATCGCTGGTGCGCAGGCCCGCCGCGATGATCTTCAGCGGCAGGCCCTTCTCTACCGCGCGCGGGATCGCCATGCCCGCGGTCATCACTACGTCATAGCTGCGACCCACGGTGGCTTGAATCAGCGCCGGGATCTCCATCGCGGTCGCGTCGATCTCGATCAGGTCCGACGTGACCTTGCCGTTGTTGATCGCCCACATGGCCGCCTCGATGGAGGGATCGGCGAGGTGGGCGAAGGTGATGGTTTCCTTGGCCGAAGCCGGGGAGAACAGGCCACCCGCGACAACGGCGGCGGTGGCGAGAATTCGACTGAGTTTCATGGCAGTTCCCTGTTGTTTAGATCTTATTGGTTTCACGGCGGATGGCCCCGCCACGTCGTGGGGCGCGATCACGCGTCGACGGTCTCGCCCTCTTCAAGGCGCTCGAACACGCTCACCAGGTGGGCCCGCAGGCGCAGCAGTTCGGCATCCTCCTCGGGCACGCGCGGACGCGGCGCATCGACGGTGACGATTTCCTCCACCCGCGTCGGCTTCTTCGACAGCACGACGATCCGGTCGGCGAGGTACAGCGCCTCGTCGATGTCGTGCGTGACGAACAGCACGGTTTTGCCCGACCCCGACCAGAGATCGACGATCTGCTTGCGCAGCCGCGTGCGGGTGGTGTGATCCAGCGCCGAGAAGGGCTCGTCCATCAGGATGATCTCGGGATCGAGCGCCAGCGCGCGGGCAATCGACACCCTCTGACGCTCACCACCGGACAGCATGACCGGCATCTTGTGCCCGTCCTGCCCCAGCCCGACATGCGCCAGTTCCTCCCGCGCCCGGGCCAGCCGCGCCTCGCGGCTCACCTCGGGCTTGCGCATCTCGATGCCAAACGCCGCATTCTCCTCGGTGGTCTTCCACGGCAGCAGACGCGGCGACTGGAACACGAAGGCCGTGCGCTCCCAGGCTTCCTTGGGCGACTTGCCCCCCACGCTGACCGTGCCGCCCTGAACCGGCAGCAGGTCCCCGATGAGCCGCAGCGCGGTGGACTTGCCGCAGCCCGAGGGCCCCAACAGGCAGACGAACTCGCCCTCGGCCACGTCAAAGCTCACGTCTCGATAGATCTCGCTGCCCGAAAGGACGAGCCTTACCCCGGCAAAGGAAATGGCCTTCTGTGCCATGTACGGGACTCCCTGCTGCTTGTCTTGCTATTGGGACGACGATGACCGTCATGCCGAATCCGGTCAATGTGCCGGGCGGGTCCGTTCCCTGCCCGGTTGGCGCGCCCCTGGGAACCGCGGCGACCTGCGGACTTGATCCAGGGGAAAGAATCGGACACTATTTTATGCCTAAAGCTTTTCGGGCTCGACGCGGCGACCGGAGCGCTACTTGCTGTCCCGCGCTTCCCATTCCAGCCAGAGACTCCGGTGGTCGAAGTAGGTGCCGAGCTTCTGGCGCCCGGCGAAATACTCCAGTGTCATCTCCATGAACCGCCGCGCCGCAACCGTCAGGCTCCGCCCGCTGGGATAGACCGCGTAAAGGATCGCAGGCGACGGCTGCCAGCCGGGCAACAGGTGCACCAGACGGCCATCCTCGAACTCCTTCTCGACGGTGTAGAGCGGCAGCGGTGCCATCCCTGCCCCCATCCGTACCGCGGTCTGGACAGCCGAGAGCTGCGTGGTGCTCAGCACCGGCTCGAAACGATGGGTATAGCTCCGTTCGCCCTTCTGGAAACGCCAGCTGAATGCCGAGGATTTCGGGCCAAAACCAACGCAAGGCAGCCCCCGCAGGGCCTGCGGTTCCTCGGGCAGGCGGCGGTCCCGGCAGATATCGGGATGTGCAGTCAAAACAAAGGGATTCACGAACAGACGGCGTGCCACGATATCGACATCGGGCAGCGGGTCGAAGGCAAAGTGAAAGACGAGGTCCGCCGAGACCGCGCGCGGGTCGAGCAGCCCGGTCGATGCCTCGAGATGAAGCTGGACGTTGGGCTCCCGCCGGATGAAGTCAGACGCCATCGGCTCGATCAGAACCTCGCCCATATGCGGCGGATAGATGATGTGGAGGAATCCCGCCGGCCGCTCCCGCCTGCGGTCGGCAAGGTCGAAGATCCGGTCGGCGGTATCGACCAGCGTCGCACAGCGCGTGTGGCACTCACGCCCGAAGTTCGTCAGCGAGAGCCCCTGCGACGTGCGGTGGAACAGCGGCGATCCGAGCCGCGCCTCCAGCTCGGCGATCCGCCGCGCCAGCGTCGACTTGGGGATCCTCAGCGCCCGCGACGCCGACGAGACCCCACCGAAGTCGACCACCTGCTTGAACAGGTACATGTCATCAAGTCCGCGCATTTACCGTCCCATTTTTGGAACACTAGAATCTCGATCTCGGGCCGGGAGTCCAGAGCTTGCGGTGCTAACAATTGTGCAAATCCGCCGAGAAGGGAACCTGAGCGCATGACCGACACCGTTTTTGAAACCAGATTTGGGCCCGTCCGGGGCCGCGACGATGGCGATTGCATCCATATCGCCCGCCTGCGCTATGGCGCGGCACCGACCGGCGACCGGCGCTTTGCCCCCCCGCAGCCCGTCGCGCCGTGGGACGGAGAACTGGACTGCTCGGCGGCGGCCTCCCCCATCCCACCGCAGCTGCCCTCGCGGCTCGCCAAGGTCATGGGCGACTTCCCGGCGGAGCAGGACGAGGATTGCCTGCATCTCGATATCTGGACGCCGAAAGGGGCAAGTGGCCTGCCAGTCCTCGTCTTCCTCCACGGCGGCGCGTTCATGACCGGTGGCGGTGGCCTCTCTTGTTACTCGGGCGGGGCGTTGGCCGCCCGCGAGAACATCGTGGTGGTCAATGTCACCTACCGCCTCGGCGTGCTCGGCTTCCTGCCGATCCCGGGCATCGCCCCGGCCAACCTCGGGCTGATGGATCAGGAACTGGCCCTGCGGTTCACCCGCGACCATGTCGCGGCCTTCGGGGGTGACAGCGCCAACATTACCGTCTGCGGCCAGTCCGCCGGTGCCTACTCCATCGCCGCGCTGATGACGCGCAACACTGCGCCCGACCTCTTCGACAAGGCGATCCTGATGAGCGCGCCACTGGGCATCGCCGCCGACGCACCTGCCGCCCGCCAGCCTGCCGCCAAGGTGCTGCTCGACGCGCTCGGCGTCGCCGAGGGCGATCTCGCCGCCGCCCGCGCTGCCCCGGTCGAGGCTTTGCTGAAGGCACAGGTCGCCATGCTGACCGCTCAGAGCCGGCAGGCCGACAATGTCACGCCCCCCTTCATGCCCACGGTCGATGGCGATTTCATCGCCCATGACCCGGTGGACTATCTGAAAGCCGGCAAAGCCGCCTGGTGCCCCACGGTGCTGGGCGTCACCCGCGAGGAACACGCGGCCTTCCACTTCCAGGATCAGGCCTTTGCCGCCAACGCCAGTGCCCTCCTCCGTCAGCGCTTCGCCGAGGATTACCCGGACAATACCGAAGGGGCTCTGGCCCGCGCCCGCGCCATGCGCAACCCGCCGGACGACCGCGCCGTACTGATCGACTACGGCTCGGACAAGCGCTTTGTCGAAGCTACCTTCCACTGCGCCGACGGCCACGTGACGGCGGGCGGCAAAGCCTGGACCTACATCTTTGCCTGGCAGTCGCCGAACGCCGAGATCGCCGCCTGCCACTGCATCGACTTGCCCTTCCTCTTCGGCAATCTCGCCGACTGGAACGGCGCGCCGATGCTCGCGGGGGCCGACGGTTCCGAGATGGATGCCGTCGCAAGGTCCTTTGGCGGAGCTTTCGCGGCCTTCGCCGGCACCGGGGCGCCGAACGGGTCCACCGGCCTGCCCTGGCCTGCGTACCAGCCCTCGGGAATCGCGCTGTCCTTCGACCGCAAGATCACGCTCACGGTCCAGCCACCGTCTCTCTGACAGGATCTGCGATCAACCGGACCGGCGCTACCAGCAAGGGCGCCGGTCGTCCCGCCAGGGAAGTCCTCAGCCCAGCGCGCGGAGGTAGTTCACCACCGCCGGACGCACTGACTGTTCGCCGCTGTCACGCGCCTCGTTGATCACCTTGCGCAGTTCGACCAGATCGACACGGCGCAGCAGGCTCTTGACCGGACCGATGGAGGCGGGCCGCATCGACAGCATGCGGATGCCGATGGCCGCGAAACAGGCCGCCTCGATGGGTCGCCCCGCGTCCTCGCCGCAGAAACTCAGCGCCGTGCCCGATTCCTCGCAGCGCTCCACGATCCGTTCGATCAGGCTCAGGAAGCTGACGTTCAGCGTGTCGTAGCGGCGGCGCACCCTCTCGTTCTCGCGGTCGGCGGCAAAGAAGAACTGCTTGAGGTCGTTCCCGCCGATCGACAGGAACTCCACCTCGTCAAAGAACTTCTTCGGTGCGAAGGCGAGCGATGGCGTCTCCAGCATCGCCCCCACCTCGATGGTTTCGGGCAGGACGTGGCCAAGGATCTTCTCGCGCGCGATGGTCTTGTCCAGCTCGGCCCGCGCGGCGCGGTACTCCTCGAACTGCGCGACAAAGGGGAACATCACCGTCAGGGGCCGCCCCTTGGCCGCGCGCAGCAGGGCCTGCAACTGCATCCGCATCACGCCCGGCTTGTCGAGCCCGACACGGATGGCCCGCCAGCCCAGCGCCGGGTTCGGCTCGTCGTTGGGCTTCATGTAGGGCAGAACCTTGTCCGAGCCGATGTCCAGCGTCCGGAACACCACCCGCTTGCCCTGCGCCGAGTCGAGCACGCGCGAATAGAGCGCGCTCAGCTCCGACCGCTTGGGCATCTGGTTGCGCACGAGGAACTGCAGTTCGGTCCGGAACAGCCCCACCCCCTCGGCGCCGGAATGCTCCAGCGAGGGGAGATCGGCCATCAGACCGGCATTCATGTGGAGCCCGATGGTCGTGCCACACAGCGTCGTCGCGGGCTTGTCGCGGATCGAGACAAAGCGCTCCTGCGCTTGCGCCTGCATGGCGATCTTGTCGCGGAAGGCGCTGACCACCGTATCGTCGGGCCGCAGGTGCACGAGGCCCTGGTCCCCGTCGACCATGATGTGATCGCCGTTCAGCGCCTCGGTGGTGATCCGGTGCGCGTGCACCACCAGCGGGATCGCCAGCGCCCGCGCGACGATGGCTGCGTGGCTCCCGACCGAGCCTTCCTCGAGCACGATGCCGCGCAGCGACCGGCCATATTCCAGCAGTTCGCCCGGCCCAATGTTGCGCGCGATCAGGATCGGGTCCGGCGGCATCTCCGCCCCGGTCTCGGCCCCCTGCCCGGTCAGGATACGCAGCAGCCGGTTCGACAGGTCATCGAGGTCGCTCAGACGCTCGCGCAGGTAGGCGTCCTGCACCTGCTCCATGCGCGCCCGCGCCTGGCTCTGTTCCTTCTCCACCGCCGCCTCGGCCGACAGGCCCCGACCGATGTCCTCTTCCATCCGGCGCATCCAGCCCTTGGAATTGGCGAACATCCGATAGGCTTCCAGAACCTGGATCTGTTCCTTGTCGGCGGTCTGGGACATCTCCAGCATCTTGTCGACGCCGACCCGCAGCTCCTCCACCGCCTCATTCAGGCGCAGCAGTTCCTTCTGGGGATCGTCCGCGATGGGATTCGCGACCACCACTCGGGGCTCGTGCAGCCAGACATGGCCCTCGGCCGCGCCCTCCTGCCCGGTTCCGCCCCGAAGCAGCACCGCCTGCTGGTGCCGTGCCGACAGCGCCGCGCCCTCGCCCACAAAAGCGCCAAGCTCGGTCATCTCGGCCAGCACCATCGCCACGACTTCCAGCGCGTACTGTTCGTCTTCCGAGAACTCCCGCGCATCGCGGGACTGGACCACCAGAACGCCAAGCTTCTCGCCCAGCCGCTGGATCGGTACGCCGAGGAAGGAGGAATAACGCTCTTCCCCGGTCTCCGGCATGTAGCGGAACCCCTTCTCGGCAGGGGCATTCGGGGTGTTCACCACCTGCCCGGTCCGCGCGACACGACCGACAAGGCCCTCGCCAAGGCGCATACGGGTCTGGTGCACCGCCTCGGGCTTCAGGCCCTCGGTGGCGCAAAGCTCCAGCGTCTCCTCGTCGCGGAACAGGTAGACCGAGCAGACCTCGGTCCCCATGCTGTCGGCGATCAGATGCGTGATCTGGTCCAGCCGCGCCTGCCCGGCAACGTCGCTGGCCATCGTATCCCTCAGCCGCCTCAGCAGCTTGCGGCTCTCGGTCTCCGTGCGCTCGGACATGATGTTGACCGGCGTCCCTTCACAACTTCAGGCGTCTCTCCCGGCCCAGGACTATAGAGCACATACAGGCGGAAAGAGAAACGGAATTACCGCCCTCTCCTTGCGGAAAGCAAGAGCGGTTCGATGAATAGCAGTCGGCAGTCAGGAAAAATGCTTAGAAATCAATCGCGGCCGGGCACGCATACAGCGCGCCGCGGCCCCGCGGGCCAGTTCAGGCCGCCTTATCCAGTTCGAACGCGTCATGCAGGGCCTGAACGGCAAGTTCCATGTACTTGCGGTCGATCAGGACCGAGATCTTGATCTCGGAGGTGGTGATCACCTTGATGTTGATGCCTTCCTGCGAGAGCACCTTGAACATCTTGGCCGCCACGCCCGTGTGCGAGCGCATGCCGATCCCGACCACCGAAACCTTGCAGACGTCGGTATCCGCGACGACTTCCGAGAAGTTCAGAACGCCGCCGGTCTTGGCCTCGGCCAGCGCCTTCTCGGCCCGTTTCACCTGGTCGGTCGGGCAGGAGAAGGTCATGTCGGTCCGACCCTCTTCCGAGATGTTCTGGACGATCATGTCCACGTTCACCCCTGCATCGGAGAGCGCGCCGAAGATGGTCGCCGCGATCCCCGGACGGTCGGCGACCGAGAGAAGGGTCAGCTTGGCTTCGTCACGCGAATGGGCCACACCGGCCACCACATTGGATTCCATGATCTCATCCTCATCACAGACGAGCGTCCCCGCTTCGTCGGACTGTTCTTCGAAACTCGACAGCACCCGCAGGCGCACCTTGTAGCGCATCGCCAGCTCGACCGAGCGGGTCTGCAGCACCTTGGCCCCCAGCGAGGCCAGCTCCAGCATTTCCTCGAAGGCGATCTTGTCCAGCTTGCGCGCTTTCTCGCAGATGCGCGGGTCGGTGGTATAGACGCCGTCCACATCCGTATAGATATCACAACGTTCGGCATTGAAGGCCGCCGCGAAGGCAACCGCCGTGGTGTCCGAGCCACCCCGGCCCAGCGTGGTGATCCGGCCCTCGGGGCTGACACCCTGGAACCCCGCGACCACGGCCACCTTCATGCCCTGCGCGAAGCGACCCATGATGTTGTCCGACGGGATTTCCTCAATGCGCGCGGCGCTGTGGCTCGACGTCGTCTTGACCGGCACCTGCCAGCCCTGCCAACTGCGCGCCGGGATATCCATTTCCTGCAGGGTCAGCGCCATCAGGCCGGCGGTGACGTTCTCGCCGCTCGACACAACCGCGTCGTATTCACGCGCATCGAACATCGGCGAGGTCTCGTTCACCCAGCCGACCAGTTCGTTGGTCTTGCCGGCCATGGCCGAGACGATGACGATCACGTCGTAGCCCTTGGCCACCTCGACGCCCACGCGTTTGGCAGCCCGCTTGATCCGGTCCAGAGTTGCGACCGAGGTGCCACCGAATTTCATCACGAGAACGGGCATGAGACTTCCCTAAATACGTAGAACGCGCACGCTTTACGCAAGGCGCGGGACAAGAGCAACCGGAATCAAATGGGCGCCCCCACCCGAGACCTCAGCGATCGTGCATGCCCTTGCCCTCGAGGATGCGCGGCGTGGCCTTGTCGATGCGCCCCTCGCGGGTGGCGGACTGCTTGGCCCCGGAGAAATGCAGCACGTAGCCGCGCTGCCGTCCCGGGGTCAGCTTGTCCCAAGCCTCGCGCAGGTCTTCCTCGGTCTCCAGCCGCTCGACCAGTTCCTGCGGGTAATCCAGATCATCCTTGGGGAATACGACCTTCAGGCCAGCCTTCTCGTTCTCGGCAGCCTCGCGGATGTAGTCGGCGAGCACCCCCGCCCGCTTCTCCAGTTCCGCGACCTCGGTGAACCGGAACAGGCGGACCGAGCGCGAGTTTTCGCCCGGCGCTTCAAGGATGCCTTCCGGATCCTTCAGCAGAACGCCCTTGAAGAAAGACAGGACGCAGCCGTCCTTCAGCCCCCAGACGGTCGCGACGTTGCCGCCCTCGATCGTGTAGCAGGGTGAACGCCACTTGAACTCTTCCTGCAGCGGACTGTCCTGCAACAGCTTCCGCAGCGCCAGCAACTCCAGCTTCCAGTCCTTTGCCCCGGCGTAGAACGCCTCGACCCTGTCCGACGATCCCGACATGCTGGTCCTCCCCTGTCGGGCGCACCTTCGCCAAGTCGTCGCAACTTGTCTACCTTGGCGGCGGACCCTCGCCGTCAGTAGGGATGCGCGCGGCCGTCCCAGGTCTCGAAACAGCCGGTCGTGGTAAGCGACAGGTGGTCGAACCGCCCGGCCAGCCCTGCGGCGGCCTGCGAGACGGTGATCTCCGCCGCCTGCCCGCCCATGTCGGTCTGCACCCAGCCCGGGTGGTAGATGCCCACGGCGATGCCCTGGTGCTTGAGGTCGCTCGACAGGTTCCGCCCAAGGTTCAGCGCCGCCGCCTTGGAAGCGCGGTAGATGTAGCTGCCGCCCGGCGCCCGCTCGTGCGAGGCCATCTGGGACGAGATGATGGCGATCTTTGCATCCTTTGCCAGCCGCAGGTTCGGCAGCAGGGCCTGCACGGTCAGAAAGACGCCGGTCACGTTCACCGCGAACTCGCGCGCCCACATGTCGGCGGGAAAGCCGCCGTCAAGCTTCTGCCCCTTGTCGAGGTAGACGCCCGCATTGCAGATCAGCAGGTCGATCGGCTGACCCTCCAGCCGCTTGCCCAGCGCGGCCTGCTGGCCGGGGTCGGTCACATCGAGCAACTCGTCGCCAGAGCCGTCGCGCGCCGTTCCAATGACCGTATGGCCCGCGTCGCGATAGAGCGCCGCCAGCGCCTGCCCGACGCCGCGATTGGCGCCGGTGATCAGTACCTGCATCAGTTTGCCTTTCGATCCGGAAGGAAGGGCAGCGGCATCACGGGCACGCCGTCCTCGATCAGCGACCGGGCCTCGTCGAGACGCGCCTCGCCGTGAATGGGCCGCTCGGGCGCATCGCCCTCGTGCATGGCCCGCGCCTCGCGCGCGAAGTCGCGTCCGACATAATCCGAGCTTTCGGCGATCTTGCGTTTCAGCTCGGCAATCGCCTGTTCGGCCGGGCTCGCCGGGGCGCTCAGCGGGCGCTCTGGCTCGGCCTTGCCCGCATTCACGCGGGGCGCCATCACGGCCTTCTCTACATCCGAACCGCCGCAGACCGCGCATTGCACCATGCCCGCACGCGCCAGCTTGTCGTAGGCTTCAGCGGACTGAAACCAACTGTCAAAGCGGTGCCCATCGGCGCATTTCAACGAATACTGGATCATCTGTCGGCTCGATTAGTATCTTGATTCATAAAATATTCATCGAGCCGTCAACTTCAAGTCGCGCTAGCGCAAACCGCGCGGATCGAAATCCCGCAGCAACCGGGCCAGTTCGGGTTCCGCGACGCGGGCCGCGGCCTTCTTGGGCGAGAACCACTTCTGCCGCCGCTGTCCCTTTTCGGGAAAGTTCGCCGAGACCGAACGCACCGGCAGCGGATAGACCATCACCGCGCAGGGCTGTCCGACCATGCCGGCGGTCCACTTGGTATAGGTGTAGATGCCGACACACTGGTCCAGCGCGGTACCGACAACGCCCGCCTCTTCCCAGGCCTCCACGGCAGCGGAATGGTTCGGCTCCATCCCCTCGACCGGCCAGCCCTTGGGAATGATCCACCGCCCGGTGCGGCGGGTGGTGATGAGAAGGATCCGCAGCTTGCGTCCGTCCTGCCGGTAGCACAGCGCGCCGTACTGGCTGCGCATGACCAGACCACGCGCGGCGAAGGGCTGGATCAGCAGTTGCTTGGACATATGGAAGCACTCGGAATCACTTCATCTGACCAAGTCTAAGCAGACCCGCGCGGCTCAATCACCACAAAGTTTGGCGTTCGGGAGAGTTTTTACCCCTATCCACAGGTGTCAGGCGCTCTGAAGCGCCTTCACCGCGCAATGCTCTTGTCCATCCGCTCGCGCAGCGCCGCGATCAATTCGGCCTCGCTGCAATCGGCGTTGATCGCAAGGCGTCGCAGCCCGAAATGCACCTGCGCGACTTCCTGATAATAGCGCGTGAAGAGGTAGTTTGCGGTCGCGCCCGCAACGGCACCAAGGACCGGCACGGTCTGCGCGGCAAGCTTCTGGCCCAGCACCACGGCAAGCTTGGGCGCCACTGTCCTGATCAGCTTCTGCACCGCGCCACCGCTCAGCGTCAGCCGCAGCGAGACAAAGGCCAGATCGGCGCCGTCGTCGCGCTCCAGCGGCCCGGCCGATCCGAAAACGCGCAAACAGTCGAACTGGACGCTCTCCAGCGAGGGGTCGAACCCGTTTTCCGCCGCCGCCGCCTGAATCGCGCGCATCAGGACGGTCGTGGTCATCGGCAGTTCCACCAGCGCGCTCGGCAAACCGCCGAACCCACCAGCGGCACCCATCGCCGTGGTCAGGGCGGTATTGACCCAGGGGCGCTGGTCCGGGATGCGGCCCCGCGATCTGCGTGCCGCGGCGAGAGCCAGCGTCAGCGCCTTCTCGGTCGCGCCGTCGAGGCCGGAGCGAACCGGGCGCGGCAAGCGCTCCAGCAGCCCCTCGGCCTGTCCTCCCACCATGTTCAAAAGACGGATGCCCACGCTGTCCGCCGCACGGTAGCGCGCCGCCAGCCGATCCAGCTCTGCCTCGCGGTCCACGGGTTCGATCAGTTCGATATCGCTCATGCCACCCTCCGATGGGACAGCTAAGAGATTGGCATCGCGCCGCCCGGTTTCAATCCGTCACGGTATCCCAGCGCGTCACCGGCCCCTCGACACCCTTCCAGGCCCCGAACACCAGTTCCTGCCCCAGCACCCGGTCCGGGTTGGTCGGCGGCGGCATGACGACCTTGTCGAGCTTGGTGAACCCGAACCGCCGGTAATAGGGCGCATCCCCCACCAGCAGGACCCGTTCCCAGCCCTTGGCCGCGGCTCGGTAAAGGCTGCTGCGGATCAGCAGGGCGCCCAGCCCCTCGCCCTGGTGAGTCGGGTGCACCGCCACCGGCCCCAGCAGCAGCACGGGCTGCCCCGCCACCCGGACGGGCCAGAAGCGGATCGCCCCGGTCAGGATGCCCAATTCGTCGTGAGAGACCAGCGATAGCCCCTCCACAGGGGGAATATCGTCGCGCAATCGGTACGAGGACAGCGCCGTACGGCCCGGGGCAAAGCAGAGATCGAGCAGCGCTTCGACCTCCCACCAGTCTTCTTTGGTTTCCGGCCTCAGCTCGATCCTGGGTTCGTTCAATGTCCTGACCTCTTAGCGGTGGCCTTCGCCCTAGCATGACGTTACCTCTGGGGCAAACATCAGGAGCCATTCATGTTCTACCGCCCCGAGGACGGCCACGGCCTGCCACATAATCCATTCAACGCCATCGTCACCCCCCGTCCGATCGGCTGGATTTCAAGCCGCGGCGCGGATGGCTCGAACAACCTTGCTCCCTATTCCTTCTTCAACGCCGTCGCCTATGTCCCGCCGCAGGTCATGTTCTCCTCGACCTCGGGCAAATCCGACCGCGCCGAGGGCAAGGACAGCGTCGCCAACATCCTCGAAACCGGTGTCTTCTGCGTGAACATCGTCGAGTACGCCATGCGCGACAAGATGAACGCCACCTCGCAGACCCTGCCGAAGGACACCGACGAATTCGTCCATGCGGGGATCGAGATGGCCGAGGCAGAGACCATCAACTGCGGCTATGTCGCCAAGGCGCCTGCGGTGCTGGAATGCAAGCTGACCCAGGTCGTCACCCTGCCCGGCGAGATGAACCGCCTCGTTCTGGGAGAGGTCACCGGGATCCACATCCGCGACGACACCCTCGTGAACGGTCGCTTCGACATCACCACCTTCCAGCCCCTCTCGCGCCTCGGCTACCGGGACTACACCGTGGTGAAGGACCTGTTCGAACTCACCCGGCCCGACGACTGATCTCGCCCTCGTCCCGGCTCATCGGGAAGCGCACCCAGAAGGTGGTGCGCTCGTTCGGGACGGAGTCGTAACCGATCCTGCCGTGCATCCGGTCGACCAGCCCCTTGGTGATCGCGAGGCCAAGGCCCGATCCTTCCCTGTCGCGCGTCTCCGGCACCGCCTGCTGCGAGAACGGGCGGAAGATGTGCTGCCGGAACTCGGGCGAGATGCCCCGCCCGTGGTTGGTCACCGCGACATGGCAATCGCCGCCCGCCCGCTGCACCTTGACCAGCACCCGGTCCTGCGAGGGCGAGAACTTGGCCGCGTTGGACAGGAGGTTGACGATGACCTGCTTCAGCCGCTTGGGATCGGCCTCGGCCCGGAACAGGCTGTCCTCGGTCTCGATCTGGATACTGACGTCGAACTTCTGCGCCAGCGGCTGGGTCTCCTCGACCGCCTGCTGAACCACCGAAAGGATCTCGACCGGCTCCATCTCCAGCGACAGGCCGCCAGTGGCAAGGCGCTGGAAGTCGAGCAGGTCGTCCACCAGTTCCTTGAGGCGCTGCCCGTTGCGGCCCGCGATCTCCAGCAGGTGCCGTGACTGCTCGTCCAGCGCGTCCCCGGCCTTGACCCGCAGCAGGCCCAGCGCGCCCGAGATCGACGCCAGCGGCGTCCGCAACTCGTGGCTCACCGTGGCGATGAAATCGTCCTTGAGCCGGTCGACCCGCTTCTGCTCGGTGATGTCCAGCATCTGCGCAACGAGGTAGCCACGCCCCCGGCGGTTGTCGCTGAGCTTGGTGACCCGGATGGCAAAGTCGACCTTGGTGCCGTCGGGCCGTTCGTAGACCCGTTCGGACGAATGGACGCCGCTGCCGTCGTCCTGCATCTCGGCGACCTCACGCTGAAGTTCGGCCAGCGCCTCGTTGTCTGTCAGGCTCCACAGGGTCTGGCGCTGCAATTCATCGGCCGAGTATCCCAGCAGCCGCTCGCAGGCCTCGTTCACGATCAGGAACCGCCCGCCCCGGGTCATCACCGTCATCGGGATCGGCGTGCGCTCGATCAGCTGCCGCAGTTCCTCCTCGCGCGCCCGCGCCCTGTCGGTCGCCTGCTGCAGCTCGGTAATGTCGCTCATCGTCCCAAGCAGGCGCACCGCCTTGCCCATGCTGTCACGCTCGGCCACCATCAGGACCGAGTGCATGGTGCGCCAGGTCCCGTCCTTGTGCAGGATACGGTACTTGGTCTCCGACCGCTCCGTCAGCCCGTCCTCGCAGGCCGCGTCGGCCTCGATCACCCTCAGCCGGTCGTCCGGGTGCACCCCCGCGTGCCACAAGGCGTCTGAATCGTGGCCCTCGGGGTCCTCGACCCCCAGCAGGTGGAACCAGGTGTCGGTCGCCTTGCCCTCGCCGGTCAGAAGATCGGACTCGAATACCCCGATCTGGCTGCCCCGCAGCGCCACGTTCCAGCGCTGTTCCTGTGCCCGCAGAGCCATCTGGGCCTGCACCCGCAGCGATACGTCGGCCAGCCGCACGATGTTCAGCAACGGCCCGTTGTCTTCGCTGTACCGGCTCTGCCGCACCTCGAGGTACCGCGTGCCCTTGTCCGGGGTCTCGAGAATGGTCTGGTTGACCCCGAAGTCCGAATGCTGGGTGGCAAGGATCAACTGACCGTCACGCATCTCGGCCCCCGGCATCAGCGCCGCAATCGGCGCGCCTCGCACGGTCTTGACGCGATGCCCGAACAGCTGTTCCGCGCTCTTGTTGCAGTAGGTGACAGTGCCTGTTTCATCGACGGCCAATATGCAGGCGGGCGCATTTTCGACGATTGATCGGAACATCGCGTGGGTGACCTGTCGGACATTTGTTATATTTTGCGAAAGTCTTCGCCGAAAACCGGGACCATTGCGACAGTCTTCTCAGAAATAATTGGCCCTGTGTCATAGAAGCCGAGGATTTCCGCGCCCGCTCCCGACGACTTGAACCGTCACAGCCGGAACCCCGGCCCCGTCTCCACCGTTGATCCCTGCAAGCCGCTACCCCTGTTGGAGGAGCTTTCATGGCCTTTGACGACACCCGCAAGACAGCCGTCCTCTACCGGATGGTGATGCCCGACCACCTCTGCCCCTATGGTCTCAAGGCCAAGGACCTGCTTGAACGAAACGGGTTCGAGATCGAGGACCACTGGCTCGAAACCCGCGAGGAAACAGAGGCCTTCATGGAACGGCACGGGGTCGGCACCACGCCACAGACATGGATCGGCGGCGAGCGGATTGGGGGCTACGACGACCTGCGCGACTACTTCGGCCACACGCGCCCCGCTTCCGAGGACGGCACCAGCTACCAGCCCGTCATCGCGATCTTCTCGGTCGCTCTGCTGATGGCGGTTGCAGTCAGTTGGACGGCCACCGGAGCGTTGTTATCGCCCCGCGTGCCGCAGTGGTTCATCGCCATCGCCATGACCCTGCTCGGCGTTCAAAAGCTGCAGGATGTCGAGAGCTTCTCGACCATGTTCCTCAACTACGACCTGCTGGCGCGGCGCTGGGTGCGCTATGGCTACCTCTATCCCTTCGCCGAAACCCTGGCCGGCCTTCTCATGATCGCCGGGGCGCTGAACTGGCTCTCGGCGCCCATTGCCCTTGTCATCGGCACCATCGGCGCCGTCTCGGTGATCAAGGCCGTCTACGTCGACAAACGCGACCTCAAATGCGCCTGCGTGGGCGGCAACAGCAACGTCCCCCTAGGCTTCATCTCGCTGACCGAGAACCTGATGATGGTCGCGATGGGCCTGTGGATGGGCATTTCCGCCCTCACCAGCTGATCGCGAGTTGGCAGCCGCCACAACCTCCTTGGCCTTTCCCCTGCCGATGTGCTTTGAACGCCGGGCGCATTGCACACAGGCCCCCGAATGACACTTCCCCATGCTGCGGAAACGGCCACGCCGTCGTCTCGCCCCGCCATCCCCGTAACCGTCTGGATGCTGGGGATCGTCAGCTTGCTGATGGATGTCTCGTCCGAGATGGTGAATGCGCTGCTGCCGCTCTACCTTGCCAGCGGTCTCGGCGCCTCGGTCCTCGCCATCGGCTTTATCGAGGGGCTCTCGGTCGCCGTCGCCACCGCCACCAAGTACCTCTCCGGCCTGCTCTCCGACTACAGCCACCGCGCCAAGACCCTCGCAGTGCTCGGGTACGGCATCGGTGCCCTGTCGCGCCTGATCTTCCCGCTGGCTGTCAGCGTCGACCAGATCGTCCTCGCCAAGGCGATGGACCGTGTGGGCAAGGGCATCCGGGGCACGCCCCGCGACGCCATCATCGCGGCGGTCACCCCGCCGGAGATCCGGGGCGCGAGCTTTGGCCTGCGCAAGTCACTCGACACCGTGGGCGGCTTTGTCGGCCCGCTGCTCGCCATCGGAGCCATGCTCCTGCTGGCCGGGGACATTCCCGCCGTCTTCTGGGTGGCCGCCCTGCCCGCCGCGCTCTCGGTGCTGGTGCTTGTCGTCGCCGTGCGCGCGCCCGAGAGCGATGCGCCCGCCGCTGGCAGCGCCTTCCGGCTTGCCGACAGCCTCCGCCTCAACCGCGCAGTCTGGTCGGTAATCGGCATCGCGGCGGTGATCATGCTGGCGCGGTTCAGCGAGGCCTTCGTGCTGCTCAAGGCGCTCGAGGCGGGTTTTGTCCCGGCCTGGGTGCCCCTGTCGCTGGTGGTGATGCACGCCGCCTACGGCCTGACCGCCTATCCGGTCGGGCGCCTGTCCGACCGCATCGGAACCTCGGGCCTGCTGATCGCCGGCCTCGCCTTCCTCGTCGCGGCACACCTCGTCCTCGCGTTCGCCACGACGGTCTGGGCCTACGTCGCGGGCACCATCCTCTGGGGGCTCCACATGGGTTTTTCGCAGGGGCTCCTCGGCGCGATGATCGCAGCCGCGACGCCCAACCACCTCAAGGGCAGCGCCTTCGGCACCTTCAACCTCGTGACCGGGGTCGTCGTGCTGATCGGCAATACCGCAGCCGGCTTCCTCTGGCAGACCCAGGGATCAGCCGCGCCCTTCCTCCTCGGAGCGCTGCTGTCGGTGGCCTCGATGGCGCTTATCGCTATCGCTCGGCCCGCGACCACCGCCAGGTAACAGCGGCGCGCGGACACGCGAGATGCCGTCGTCAGTGCCCGCCGAGGATCCCGGTGCGGACACCGTAGTTCACCGCCAGCCCGTAATCCGGGTCGTCGTCGCTGTCGACCATCAGGTGCCCCGCCTTCTTGAGCAGCCGGTGGCAGTCGCGGCTCAGGTGACGCAGAACGATACGCTTGCCCTGCGCCTCGTACTTCGCGGCAACCGCCTCGATCGCCTGCAGGGCCGACTGGTCAACGACACGGCTGTCGGCAAAGTCCACGATCACCGTTCCTGGGTCGCCTTCGGGGTCGAACAGTTCCACGAAACCGTCAGACGAGCCAAAGAACAGCGGCCCCTGCACCGAGTAGACCCGCGCGCCCTCGGGCGTGTAGTGGCTGCGGGCGTGGATGCGCCGCGCGTTGTTCCAAGCATAGGCCAGCGCCGAGACGATGACGCCGAAGACAACCGCTGTCGCGAGGTCCTCGAACACCGTCACCACGGTCACCAGCACGATCACCACGGCGTCGGTCAGGGGCACGCGGCGCAGGATCTTGAACGAATTCCACGCAAATGTCCCGATCACCACCATGAACATCACGCCCACCAGCGCCGCCAGCGGGATCAGTTCGATCAGCGGCGCGGCGTAGAGGATGAAGACCAGCAGGAACAGCGCCGCGGCCACCGCCGCGATGCGGGTCCGCCCCCCGGATTTCACGTTGATCATCGATTGGCCGATCATGGCGCAACCGCCCATGCCGCCGAAGAAGCCGGTGATGACGTTCGCAAGGCCCTGCGCCACACATTCCTGGCTCGCCCCGCCGCGCTTGCCCGTGATCTCGCCCACGAGGTTCAGCGTCAGCAGGCTCTCGATCAGGCCGATGGCCGCAAGGATGATCGAATAGGGCAGGATGATCTTGATGGTCTCCCAGTTGATCGGAACCATCGGCACGTGCCAGCTCGGCAGGCTGCCCTTGATCGAGGCCATGTCGCCCACGCGCGGCACATCGAGCCCGAAGCCGATCACCAGTGCGGCGACAATCCCGATCCCGGCCAGCGGCGCGGGAATGATCCGGGTCACCTTCGGCGTCAGGTAGATGATCGCCATGGTCAGCGCCACCAGCCCCAGCATCATGTAGAGAGGCATCCCGCTCAGCCATTCGCCGCCACCGGCGCCATGCCCCGACACCTCGGTCGACCCCGGCACCTTGAACTGCGTCAGCTGCGCAAGGAAAATTACGATGGCAAGCCCGTTGACGAAGCCGAGCATCACCGGATGCGGCACCAGCCGGATGAACTTGCCCCACTGCATCAGCCCCGCGATGATCTGGAGGATGCCCATCAGCACCACGGTGGCGAACAGGTACTCGACCCCGTGCTCGGCCACCAGCGACACCATGACCACCGCCAGCGCGCCCGTCGCGCCCGAGATCATGCCCGGCCGCCCGCCGATCAGCGCCGTCACCAGCCCGATGAGGAAGGCCGCGTAGAGACCGACAAGCGGGTGCACCCCGGCGACGAAGGCAAAAGCCACTGCCTCAGGCACCAGCGCCAGCGCCACCGTCAGGCCCGAAAGCAGCTCGGTCCTGATCCGGTCTCCGGTCAGCTTCTCGTCCGGAAGAAGGTTCAGGTCCTGCGAGGCAAGACGCTGTGCGAACGAGGCCAGAATGGCTCGGGGCATCGGATTTCCTTTGGCTGTGGCGTTGCGGGCGCCGCGCGTTTACTGCAATGCAGCATGAAAGGCCAGCATTACCATTAGATTTCTCCACGCCCGGCGCTGTGCCGAACCGTGGCCAAGGCACGATTCCACTGAGGTTTTCCCGATGTCCCCCTCCGATCTGACCATCCGCAGCGCCGGGCCTGCCGATCTGCCTGCCCTGCTCGACCTCTACCAGCACCTCAATCCGGGCGACGAGCGCCCCAGCGGGCCGCAGGCCGAGGCCGCGCTGGAACACCTGATGCGCTACGAGGGGAGCGCGATCTTCCTTGCATTGTCAGACGCGACGCCCGTCGCCTCCTGCACGCTGGTCGTCATCCCCAACCTGACCCGTGGTGGCGCGCCCTACGGGCTGATCGAGAACGTCGTCACCCATGCCGCTTACCGCAACCGCGGCATCGGCCAGCGCCTGATGGATCATGCCACGGAGGCCGCGTGGCAGGCTGGCTGCTACAAGCTCATGCTGATGACCGGGTCCACCCGGCCGGAAACGCTCGGGTTCTACCAGCGCGCGGGCTTCGAACAGTCCAAGACCGGCTTCCAGAAACGGCGGGTCGCGCCCCGGCCCGAGTGATCCGCGCTGGCGGTGCCCAATCCTCCGGCACGCCCAGCCCCCGTCCCTCCCATCTCCCCATAATCCCGTTGCAGCCCCGCCAACGGGCGCTAAGGTTCGCCCGAACAGGCAAGCACAGGGGGCGACATGACCTATCTCGGCGTAATCGGCGGCTCGGGGCTCTACGAGATCGACGGGCTGGAAAACCCGACATGGACCACGGTGGAGACCCCGTGGGGCGCGCCCTCCGACCAGATCCTGACCGGCACGCTGGACGGGGTGAAGATGGCCTTCCTGCCCCGCCACGGTCGCGGACACGTCCATTCGCCCACCACCGTTCCCTACCGCGCCAACATCGACGCGCTGAAACGGCTGGGCGTGACCGATGTCATCTCGGTCTCGGCCTGCGGCTCGTTCCGGGAAGAGATGGCGCCCGGCGATTTCGTCATCATCGACCAGTTCATCGACCGCACCTTCGCCCGCGAGAAGAGCTTCTTCGGCACCGGCTGCGTCGCGCACGTCAGCGTCGCGCACCCGACCTGCCCGCGCCTCTCGGCGGCCTGCCTCGCCGCCGCCATAGACGCAGGGATCACCGTGCATGACGGCGGCACCTACCTCGCGATGGAGGGTCCGCAGTTCTCTTCGGTCGCCGAGTCCAAGATGTACCGCGAAAGCTGGGGCGCCGACGTGATCGGCATGACCAACATGCCCGAAGCCAAGCTCGCCCGCGAGGCCGAGCTCTGCTATGCCTCCGTCGCCATGATCACCGACTTCGACAGCTGGCACCCCGACCACGGCGCGGTGGACATCACCGAGATCATCAAGACGTTGCAGGACAATGCCGACAAGGGCCGCTCCCTCGTCGCGCGCCTACCCGCCCTGCTGGGTCCCGAGCGCGCGCCCTGCCCCCACGGGTGCGACCGGGCGCTGGAGTACGCGATCCTCACCGCTCCCGACAAGCGCGACCCGGCCCTGCTGGCCAAGCTCGACGCAGTGGCGGGCCGGGTGCTCTGACACAAGCGGCGGGCTCGAACCGGCATTGCAGCCCGGCGGATCATGCCGTTTCATGGCCTGATCCGCCGCCGAAAGGACAAGGCATGAGGACCGCACCAAACCCCGGCCAGAGGACGTCAGAGCACACGACCAGATCGGGCACTCGCGGCACCTCATGGTGACGGCCAGTTCCCCTGCTACTGTTCTGCTGCTCGGCGCGGACGGATTCATAGGCCGCCACATCGCCTTTGCCCTGCGCCGCGAGGGCTGGCACGTCATCGCCTCCGCCCGCCGCACCGCCCGGCTCGACCAGATGGGGTTTGCCACCCTCCGGGCCGACCTGACGGACCCGGCCACCCACGACCCCGCGTTCTGGCGCCCGCACCTCGCCGGGGTTGATCACGTGGTAAATGCCGCCGGTCTCCTGAACGGGTCCGAAGCCGCGTTTACGGCTGTCCACCAGCTTGCCCCACAGGCGCTTTATCTCGCACTGCCAGACACCTGCACCGCGTTGTTGATCTCCGCCATCGGCATCGAGACCGCCGAGACGCCCTTCGCCAGCCACCGCCGCGTGGGCGAAAAGATCGCCCGCGATCATGGCGTCACCATCCTCCGCCCCGGGCTTGTCCTTGGCGATACCTCCTACGGCGGCAGTTCGCTGTTGCGCGCCTTCGCGGCCTTTCCCCTCGTGACACCCGTGGTCGGCAGGGGCGACCAGCCGTTCAACCCGATCCATGCCGACGATCTCGCCACGGTGATCCGCGACTGCCTCCGCAATCCGCCGCCCCCCGGCCCTCACGCCGTTGGCGGCCCCGAGACCCTGACTCTCGCCGACATGACCCGCGCCTATCGCAATTGGCTGGGCCTTTCCCGCGCGCCACTGCTGCGCCTGCCCCTCCCCCTTGCCCGCGCACTCGGCAGCGTCGGGGATGCCCTCCGCCTCGTCCCGATCTCGCGCACCGCGGTCGACCAGCTCTCCGCCGGTGTCCTCGCACCCACCTCCGAGGCGCTGACGACGCCCGGCCGCCCCTTCTCGACCTTTCACCGCAGCCGCCCGGCAGGAACACAGGACCTCTGGCACGCCCGGCTCTACCTGCTGCGCCCGCTCCTGCGGCTTACGCTCGCGCTCCTCTGGATCGTCTCCGGCCTGCTTGGCCTGTTCCTCCCGGCCGCTCAGTTCCTGCCCCTGCTCGGCCCGACCGCCCTGCCGGCGGCGGCCCTTATCGCGCTTGCCCGCCTCGGCGGCCTGGCCGACCTTGCCATCGCACTCGCGCTCCTGCGTAACTGGCGGCCGCGCCTCATGGCATGGCTCCAGGTCGCGCTTGTCGCGCTCTACACCCTCGCCTTCACCATACTTGCGCCCGCCCTCTGGCTCCTGCCGCTCGGCGGGCTGCTCAAGAACCTGCCGATCCTCGCCCTGCTGCTGATCCACGCCGTGCTGGAGGATGAACGCTGATGGACCCCTACCTGCTGGCGAAGTGGCTTCACATCCTCTCCTCCACCGTCCTGTTCGGCACCGGCATCGGCACCGCCTTCCAGATGGTCTGGGCCATGCGCAGCCGCGATGGCCGCGTGATCCATCAGGTCGCCCGCGGTGTCGTCATGGCCGACTGGCTCTTCACCACGCCCGCAGGGGTGATCCAGCCCGCGACCGGTCTGTGGCTGATCCACCTCCAGGGCTGGTCCCTGACCGAGCCCTGGTTGCTGGCGACCTACGTGCTCTACGCCCTCGCCTTTCTCTGCTGGGCCCCGGTCGTGCACCTCCAGACCCGCATTCGCGATCTCACCGCGAACGGCTCGTTCCCGCCCGAGGCACTGCGCGCCTGCCGGATCTGGTTCGCCCTCGGTTGGCCCGCCTTCCTCGCGCTGATGGCGATCTTTGCACTGATGGTCAGCAAACCGGCGCTTGGCTTCTGATCCGAACCGTGGCTTGCTCGGGCGAACCACCGAAAAGGATACGCCCATGCCCCTCGATCTCTGGCTCGCCTTCGTTGCCGCCACCACCGCGCTTCTGCTGATCCCGGGGCCGACGGTCCTGCTGGTCCTGAGCTACGCGCTCTCCAAAGGCCGCTCGGTCGCCGTCGCCTCGGCGCTCGGCGTCAGCCTTGGTGATTTCCTCGCCATGAGCGCCTCGCTTCTCGGGCTCGGAGCGCTGGTGATGACATCGGCCATGCTCTTCGCCGCGCTCAAGTGGGTCGGCGCAGCCTACCTTGTCTGGCTCGGCATCAAGCTGTTGCGCTCGGCCCCTTCGGAAGGTCTCGAGGCCCGCACCGCCAACCGCGACGTCACCGCCTCCGGGGTGTTCCGGCACGCCGCCGTGGTGACCGCCCTGAACCCCAAGTCGATTGCCTTCTTCATCGCCTTCGTGCCGCAGTTCGTGCGCCCCGATGCGCCGCTCGCGCCGCAATTCGCGATCCTGATCGCCACCTTCGTCGGCCTCGCCGGGCTCAACGCGCTGGCCTATGCGCTGCTGGCGGACCGACTGCGCACCACGATTGGACGGCCCCGGGTCATCACCGGACTGACCCGCGCCGGGGGCGCGACACTGATCGGAATGGGTGTGCTGACCGCACTGCTGCGCCGCCCGGCAGGCTGACCGCGTCAGTCCTCTGTGGCAGGTGCCTCTTCGACAGGGGCCTCCACCACGGGCGCCTCTGCGACGGGCGCCGCAGCGACCGGCGGCTCCGGAGACCATGCCTCCTCGGTGCCGTCATGCTCTTTCAGAAAACCCCGGATGAACCGGCGGATTTCGCGCGCGGCGCTGGTGTCCAGTTCCTTGCACATCTCGACGAAGGCGTCCCGCTCCTCCTTGTCGAGGCGCAGGATCAGCTGGGCGTTCTTCTTTTTCGAGCCTTTCGAGCCCTTGTCCTTGGCGTCTTTCTTGGCCACCGCACATCCTCGAAATCTTGATTTTCGCGACCCGACAATGTATATACATTGTATAGGACTTGTAGATATTTCTTTGACAGAACACCAATTGAAAGGGAAATGCAAATGCCTCTTAACGCAGCAAAAACCTTCCTCGTGCGCGAACGCCTGGACTGGAACCGCCCGCACCTGCGCTGGCTGGCCGACACGCTCTATCGCAACCTGAGAATCTCCTACCGGTCCTGACAGGCTTTTCCTTGCAACCCGTCCCCGCTGGTGCCAAACCCTGATCCGGCAAGACCGGCTCATGAAGACAGGCTAACGGGGACCCCATGCCCAAGACGAAATCCGTCCGCGACTACATCCGCACCATCGTCGATTTCCCGCACGAAGGGATCATGTTCCGGGACGTGACCACGCTCTTCGCCGATCCCCGCGGGTTCCGCATGGCGATCGACCAGATGCTGCACCCGTACGCCGGTGAACGCATCGACAAGGTCGTGGGGCTCGAGGCCCGGGGCTTCATCCTCGGCGGCGCCATCGCGCACCAGCTCTCGGTCGGCTTCGTCCCGATCCGCAAGAAGGGCAAGCTGCCCGGCGCCACCATCTCGCAGGCCTACACGCTCGAATACGGCGAGGCCGTCGTCGAAATCCACGATGACGCGATCCAGCCGGGCGAGAAGATCCTGCTGGTCGACGACCTGCTGGCCACCGGCGGCACCGCCGCCGCCGGGATCAAGCTGATCGAACGCCTCGGCGGCGAGATCGTCTCCTGCGCCTTCATCATCGACCTGCCCGATCTCGGCGGCCGCAAGGTGCTGGAAGACATGGGCATGGACGTCCACGTGCTCTGCGAGTTCGAGGGCGAGTAACCGCCCCCGCCTCAGCGCAGCATCACACCCGGGTTCATGATGCCCTTCGGGTCCAGCGCGGTCTTGATCGCGCGCATCGCCGCCAGCTTGGCCGGGTCGCCATAGCGCTCAAGCTCGTCCAGCTTGGCCCGTCCCACGCCGTGTTCGGCGCTGAAGCTGCCGCCCCGCGCGTTCACCATGTCATAGACCAGCCGCGCCACCTGCGCCTTCACGTCGACATAGTCGGCGCGGGTCAACCCCTTGGCCGGAAACACGTTGTAATGCAGGTTGCCGTCGCCGAGGTGACCGAAACAGTTGATCCTGAACGACCCGATCTTCGCCAGCGCCTCCCGCGCTTCGTCGATGAACCCGGCCACCGCCCCCAAGGGCAGCGAGATGTCATGACTCGACACCGAGCCGACGTGGCGGTTGGCCTCGGGGATATGCTCGCGCATGTTCCAGAAGTCGCGGGCCTGCCCCTCCGACTGGGCGATCAGGCCGTCGCTGACCAGCCCCTGCTCCAGCGCCGCCTCGAAGACCGCGCCAAGCGTTTCCTCCGGGTCGCGTCCCCGTGACAGCCCGAGTTCCATCAGCACGCACCAGTCCGGCGGCTCGGCCCAGGGCCGCCGCACCTCCGGCATGGTCTCCGCCAGAAACTCCTGCCCCTCACGGCTCATCAGTTCAAAGGCACTGATGCCGTCACCGACGATGTCCTGCGCCAGCGAAAGCAGCGACAGCGCCGCCGCCGGGCTCTCCACCACCAGCAGGGCAACGCCCCGTTCCGCCGGGATGGGCGAAAGCTTCAGCGCCGCCGCGGTGATCACGCCCAGCGTGCCCTCGGCCCCCATCAGCAGGTGGCGCAGGTCGTAGCCGGTGTTGTCTTTCCGCAGCCGTGTCAGGCCGTTCCAGATGGTTCCGTCCGGCAGCACTGCCTCCAGCCCCAGCACCAGCTCGCGCGCCGTGCCATAGCGCAGCACGTTCACCCCGCCGGCATTGGTCGAGAGGTTGCCGCCGATCCGCGCCGACCCTTCCGAGGCCAGCGAGAGGGGAAACAGCCGATCCGCCTCGCGGGCGGCCGCCTGCACGTCGGCCAGGATGGTCCCGGCCTCGGCCACCAGCACGTTCTCCTCGGGGTAGACCGCACGCACCGTCGACATGCGTTCCAGCGACAGCACCAGCGGTGCCGGTCCCTCGACCTGCACCTGCCCGCCGACCAGCCCGGTGCCGCCGCCGTAGGGCACCACCCCCACCCGCTCCTCGCCCGCGGCGCGGATCAGTGCGGCCACTTCCTCGGCCGTGCGCGGCAGGGCCAGCAGACCCGCAAGCCCACGGTGGAGGTCGCGGGGTTCTTCGAGATACCGCGCCTCGACGGGGCGGAAGACTTCACTGGGGAGGCGCGCGGCGATCCGCTCTGCAACCGCCCCTTCGCAGGGGTTCAGCGTCATGCTCACTGAATGCCCGTTTCCGCTTCGTTACGCAAGCTCTGCCCGCTGTGCGCCACACCTCCGCGCGATGGATTAGCCGAGTGAATTCAGAGTTCTGCGATCGCGCCCCGAAGTGCCATTCGTGCGACAAAAACCGCGCCGCGTGGCACCGCCCCCTCAGTCCACCAGGTACTGCGGCTGCAACACGATCACCGTTGGCCGCGCCGGCAGGGTGCGCAGGCTCACCAGCAGCTCCGAGTCCTCGGTCCGTACCACGTCGAAATCGCTGGCGATGCCGGTCAGGAAGCGCTCCAGCGTGCCCTCGCCGAACCAGTGCATCGGGATCACGATCGAGGATTTCAGCCGCTGCACCACCGTGATCATCTCTGGCAGCGACATGGTCATGCCCCCGTCCACCGCCGCCATCACCACGTCGAGCCGCCCCAGCGCCGCGAACTGTTCGTCGTTGGGCACGTGGTGCAGATGCCCGAGGTGCCCGATGCAGAGCCCGCCGACCTCGAACACGAAGATCGAATTGCCCTTCAGCTCGACCCCGCCATAGGGCGAGCGGATATCGGTCGGCACGTTGCGCACCAGCATCTCGCCCAGGTCGAGGTGATGCAGCACACCCTCGCCGAAATCGCCCCATCCCGGCAGCACGTGGGTGATCTCCGGATCGGGGCGGTCGGTCCAGTGGCTGTCATGCGCATGGTTCATCGTCACCACGTCCGGGACAAGCTGCGTGGCCCCGAAGAACCCGGTGTAGTCCGTGACGGCGGTCAGCCCGCCGGGCGTACCGATGAGGAAACTGGCGTGGGCGATGTAGTTCAGCCGCACCATATCGGCCGGGACCGGGTCGTTCCACGCCGCCTTGTGCAGGTACTCGATCCCCGGTGCCGCGTCCGCGATGGCGATGCAATGGCTCGGGCGCCGGTCCTGCCCCGAGGCGGGCAGCGCGGCCAGTCCGATCAGCGCGGCGAGAACCAGATGTCGCATGGCCCCAGCCTAGCCCGCCTCCGTCCGCCGCCCCGCGCACATTCTCGTGAAGGCGACAGGATCCGCTCCCCGCCCGCGCGCGCCGGTCATTTCTTCGGCACGGCGCACGAGCAGGCCATCGGAAAAACCCCGCCACCCCGGCGCCCGCCCGCTTCAATCCCCGCCTCCGACGCGATAGGGTCACTGAACTGCCCCGAGCGGGCCGAAACACCGGAGCGCCCGTGACAGACACCTCCCGCAAGATTCGCATCGCCGTGCTGTTCGGGGGCCGCTCCGCCGAACATGACGTATCGGTCCTCTCGGCCACCAACGTGATGCAGGCGCTCGACCCCGACCGCTACGAGCCCGTCCCCGTCTTCATCGACCGCGACGGGCATTGGCGGCCCGCCACCTTCGAGGGTGGCGTGCTCGGCAAGCCCGCAGACGGACCCGAACTCGCCCTGATCCCCGGGGGCGGTGGCCGGATCGTCGCAGTGCCGGGCGGTGAGATGCCTCCGGTCGACATCCTGTTCCCGGTCCTCCACGGGCTGCCCGGCGAGGACGGTTCGGTTCAGGGACTGGCCGAGGTCGCGGGCGTACCCCTCGCAGGCTGTGGCATCCTCGGGTCGGCGACCGCGCTCGACAAGGACATCGCCAAGCGTCTGCTGGCGGCTGCCGGTCTGCCCGTCGCCCGTGCCCTCACCGTCCACAGCGCGGCGGTGTCCTCCTTCGCGGAGGTCGAGAACACGCTCGGCCTGCCCGTCTTCGTGAAACCCGCGCGACAGGGGTCATCCTTCGGCGTCAGCAAGGTCTCGACCGCCGTGCAGTATGACGAGGCTCTCGCGGTGGGCTTCCGCTATGACCGCAAGCTACTGGTCGAGGAGTTCATCAGGGGCCGCGAGATCGAATGCGCGGTGCTGGAGGCGCCCGACGGCAGCCTCTTCGTCTCGCGCCCGGGCGAGATCGCACCGGCCGAGAGCCACGGGTTCTACAGCTTCGATGCCAAGTACATCGACGCCGATGGCGCCGCGCTGATGGTGCCCGCCGACCTGCCCGCCGAGGTCGAGGCCGAGATGCGCGACCTCGCCGCCCGCGCCTTCCACGCGCTTGGATGCGATGGCATGGCGCGGACCGATTTCTTCGTCACGGCAGACATGCGTATCCTCGTGAACGAACTGAACACGATCCCCGGATTCACAGATATCAGCATGTACTCCAAGGTGATGGAGGCCAGCGGCGTACCCTACGCCGAGGTCATCGACCGGCTCGTTGCCCACGGGCTGGCACGCGCCGGTCGCGACTGAGCGGACCTAGCCCGCCTTGCGAAGCTCGGGCGCGACCTTGGTGCCCAAGACCTCGATGGCCTTCAGCATTTCCTTGTGGTCGATCACCCCGATGGCCATCTGGATGCAGACCCGGTCGAACCCGAGATCTTCCTTCAGACCAAGGATCTTGTCGACCACCTGCGCGGGAGAGCCCACGAACATCGCGCCCTCCGGCCCCATCCCGGCATCGAACTGCACCCGGCTTTGCGGTCCCCAGCCGCGCTCGCGGCCGATCTGGTCCATCACCGCCTTCTGCGCGGGGAAGAACAGGTCAGCCGCCGCCTTGCCGTCCTCGGCGACAAAGCCGTGCACGTTGAGCGAGACCCGCGCCTTGTCGGAATTGCCCTCCTGCGCCGCCGCCTTGCGGTAGAGGTCTGCCAGAGGCGCGAACCGCCGCGGCTGGCCGCCGATGATCGCGAGCGCCAGCGGCAGCCCCAGCGCCCCGGCGCGTACCATGCTCTGCGGCGTGCCCCCGGCGGCAATCCAGATCGGCAGCTCTTCTCCCACCGGGCGCGGATAGACCCCGACACCGCCGACCTCGTGGGTAAACTCCGTCCCCGGCCAGTTCAGGCGCTCGGCGTCGTTGATCGCCAGCAGCATCGCCAGCTTTTCCTCGAACAGCGCGTTGTAGTCGTCGAGGTCGTAGCCGAAGAGCGGAAAGCTCTCGATGAAGCTGCCCCGTCCCACCATCAGCTCGGCGCGGCCGTTGCTGAGGTTGTCGAGCGTCGAGAACTGCTGGAACACGCGGATCGGATCGTCCGAGCTCAGCACCGATACGGCCGAACTCAGGCGGATCCGCTTGGTCGTGCGCGCCGCGCCGGCCAGCGTCACCGCAGGCGACGAAATGGCATAGTTGGGCCGGTGATGCTCGCCCAGCCCGAAGACGTCGAGCCCGACCTGATCGGCCAGCTCGATCTCTTCCATCAGGTTATTGAGCCGCTCCTGCGGGCCGACCACATGTCCGCTGACCGGATCGGTGCCGACATCGCCAAAGGTGTAAAGTCCGACTTCCATGACTGCCTCCGTCTTTCGCAGGCGAACCTAGTCGTTCGCGGAGCCCGCCGGTATGTGGATGCCCGCACAGGGATTGTGCAGCCGCTCCGCGCCCGGTCAGCCGACCCCGGTCTTTCCACGCCGGTCGGACCGCAGCGCCGCATAGAGCACGTGGGTCCGCCAGCGCCCGGAGATCTGGAGGTAGCTCTGCGCCACCCCTTCGTACTTGAACCCGGAACTCTCCAGCAGCCCGCGCGAGGCCGCGTTCTCGGGCAGGCAGGCCGCCTCGATCCGCGACAGGTCCATGCGGGTGAAGGCATGGTGCACCAACGCGCCAATCGCCTCGCGCATGTAACCCTGCCGGGCATGGGGCTCGCCGGTCCAGTAGCCCAGCGTTCCGGCCTGCGCCGGTCCCCGCCGGATGTTGTCGAGGGTGATCGCCCCCACCAGCGCCTCGTCCTCGCGGCGCAGCAGGAACAGCGGCACGGCCGAGCCGTTCGCGATGGAGCGCTGCGCCCAGTAGACCCGGTTGGTAAAGGCCTTGCGGCTCAGGTGATCCTGCGCCCAAGTTGGCTCCCATGGCGTCAGAAACGCCTGACTCCGCTGCCGCAGCGCCACCCACGGGCGGAAATCCCCGTGAACCGGCGGCCGCAGGGTCAATCGATCCGTCTCGATCCGCAGCTTTCGTTTTGGCAAGAGCATCAGCAGATCTTCCGGCATGCCGTCAGGCGGCGCGCCTCTCCTGCAGCTCCGCCAGCGTCGGCGCAGTGTCGATGGGACCGTAGAGCGCCAGCGCGGCGGGCGCCTCGTCGGCCACGTATTCGGCGAAGGTCCGGACGTCGCTGGTGGTGACGGCGTCGATCTTGAGGATGGTATCCTCCAGCGACGGCACCGCGCCCCAGATCTGAACCATGCGCGCCAGTCGCTCGGCCCGGTTCGACGGGCTTTCAAGGCCCATCAGCATCCCGGCCTTCATCTGGGCCCGCGCCCGCGCCATCTCCTGCTCGCTCATGTCCTCTGCCGCGCGCTTCATCTCGTCGATGGTCAGACCGGCCAGTTCGGCGATCTGGCCTGCGCTGGTCCCGGCATAGATGGTCATCGACCCGGTATCGGCATAGGCACCGGTCTGGGCGAAGATGGTGTAGCAGAGCCCGCGGTTCTCGCGGATCTCCTGAAACAGGCGCGAGGACATGCCGCCGCCAAGGGCGTTGGCATAAATCTGGGCGGTGTAGATCTTGTCGTCACGATACCCCGGCCCCTCGAGCGCCAGCGCGAAATGCGCCTGCTCCAGCGCCTTGCCGTGACGCGCCTCGCCGCCGGTAAAGACCGCCCGGTTCAGCTCGAGCCCCGGCTTGGGCTTCATGTGGCCGAACAGCTCCTCGGCGGTCCGCACCAGTGCGTCGTGATCGACGGCACCGGCGGCGGCAAGGATCATCTGGCCCGGCCCGTAGTGCTCCCCGACGAACCCGGCGAGGTCATCCCGAGAGAAGGCGCTGACGCGCTCGGCAGGCCCGAGGATGGTCCGGCCCAGGGCCTGGTCGCGATAGCTCTCTTCCTGCAGCCAGTCAAAGATCACGTCGTCGGGCGTGTCATAGGCCTGGCCGATCTCCTGCAGGATCACGCCCCGCTCGACCTCGATTTCGTTCGGATCGAAGACGGGGTTCAGCACGATGTCGGCAATCACGTCGAGCGCAAGCGGCACATCCGCCTCCAGCACCCGTGCGTAATAGGCCGTCACCTCGCGGCTGGTGTAGGCGTTGATGTAGCCGCCCACGTCCTCGATCGCCTCGGCGATCTGCAGCGAGGTCCGCTTCTTCGTGCCTTTGAACGCCATGTGCTCGAGGAAATGCGCGATGCCGTTCTGCTCGATCCGCTCGTGCCGGCCACCCGCGCTCACCCAGATGCCGATGGAGGCCGATTGCAGCCCCGGCATGTTTTCTGAAACGATACGGAAGCCGTTGGCCAGTTGATCCTGTCTGACTGTCACGCGGGGATTTGTCCTCTGATGTGGTCCTTGAGCACCGCCAGCTCCCTGCTGATGCGGGTTACCCGTTCCGGCCTCTCATACAGATCCGCCATCGCGGGGGGAAGAGGCGGATGAATCCCGGTCGCCGCCTCGACCGCCGCCGGGAACTTGGCCGGGTGCGCGGTAGAGAGCGTGATCATCGGAACCTCCGGCACGCGCTGGTCGTTGGCGACCTTCACGCCCACCGCGGTATGCGGGCAGATCAGCTCGGCGCTGGCCTTCAGCGTCTCGGTGATGGTCTCCGAGGTTTCCGCTTCAGACACGCGGCCCGAGTCGAAGCTTTCGCGCAGCGCTTCCATCGCGCCCTGGCTCACGTCGAAGCCGCCCTGCTTCAGCTCGTCCATCAGCTGCGCCACGGCCGCCGCGTCGCGCCCGTAGGCGTCGAACAGCGCACGCTCGAAGTTCGAAGACACCTGGATGTCCATCGAGGGGCTAATCGATGGATGGGTCGGCCCCTTGTGGTAGCCCTGCCCCGACAGGCAGCGGTGCAGGATATCGTTCTGGTTGGTCGCAACCACCAGCCGGTCGATGGGCAGGCCCATCTGCTTGGCCACGTAACCGGCGAAGATGTCACCGAAGTTGCCCGTGGGCACGGTGAAGCTCACTTTGCGGTCCGGCGCGCCCAGCGACACGGCGGAAGTGAAGTAATAGACCACCTGCGCGAGCACGCGCGCCCAGTTGATCGAGTTCACGGCGGCAAGCTTGACGCCGGTGCGGAAATCCGCGTCGGCGAACATGTCCTTCAGCGCGGCCTGGCAATCGTCGAAATCCCCATCGACCGCCAGCGCATGAACGTTCGCCTCGGAGGGCGTGGTCATCTGGCGGCGTTGCACCTCGGACACCCGGCCATGCGGATACAGGATGTAGACATCGACATTGTCGAGCCCCTTGAAGGCCTCGATAGCGGCCGAGCCGGTATCACCCGAGGTGGCGCCAACGATGGTCACCCGCTCGCCCCGGCGTTTCAGCGCGGCCTGGAACAGCTGTCCGATCAGCTGCATGGCAAAGTCCTTGAAAGCCAGCGTCGGCCCGTGGAACAGCTCCAGCAGGAAGTGGTTGCTGTCGAGTTGTACCAGCGGTGCGCGGGCAGCGTGGCCGAACCCGGCATAGGCGCGCGCGATGATCGCCTTGAATTCCTCGTCGGTGAAGGTGTCGCCGACAAAGGGACGCATCACCCGAAAGGCCGCCTCCTCATAGGACAGGCCCCGCAGCGCGGCGATCTCGTCCTTGGTCATCTTCGGCATGACCTCGGGCACGTAAAGGCCGCCGTCCGAGGCGAGCCCGGTCAGCATCGTGTCTTCGAAGGTCAGCGCGGGAGCCTTCCCGCGGGTCGAGATGTATTTCATGTCTCTCAGCCGGTGTTGCGGGCGCGTGGGCGCCACAGGAAATAGAGGGTCATCGCGACCCAGACGAGGGCCAGCGAAAACCAGGTGATCGCATATTGCAAGTGGTCGTTCGGAATCCCCTCGGTCCCGACCGGCCAGGGCTCGATGCCCGGATCGGTCTCGGACGAGGCGACGACCATGACCGGTTCGGTCTCGAGCGCCTGCGCCATGGCGGCGACGTCGCGGGCGAACCAGGTGTGCGTCGCCGCGTCGGGTGGCGGGGTGAAACTGTCGGTCTCATTGGGCCAGACGAGGTTGCCCGTCAGCGTCGCGGCCCCGATCTCACGCACCGAGGCACGGTCCTCCTCGACCACGAAACCGCGGTCCAGCAGGATGCGCCGCCCGTCTTCCGTCCGGAACGGCGCGATGATGCGGAACCCCGGCCCCTGCTGCTTGCGCGAGGTCAGAACCTGCAACTCTCCCGGCAGGATGGTCCCCGTGAGATCGACGGCAAGGTACTTGTCGGTTTCGGGATCAGGCCGGGCGGGCAGCGCCACCGGGGCGTCGTCGATGCGCGCCTCGATCTCGGCCAGCAGCGATTGCTTCCAATCCAGCCGCTTCACCTGCCAGACGCCCAGCGCGACGAGGATCGCGGCTCCGATCGCTCCGAAGGTCAGCAGGAACAAAAGGCGGTTCATCAGGAGGGACAGACCGATCTAAAGGAAAAGGCGCGCTCCGTCCGGGGCGCGCCTTGCTTGATAAGCTCAGGATTGCGGAAGTTAAACCCGCAATCCGCAGGGATCACAATCCGGAGGTGCCCCAGATGTAGACCGCGAAGAACAGGAACAGCCAGACCACGTCGACGAAGTGCCAGTACCATGCGGCGGCTTCGAAGCCGACGTGCTTCTCGGGCGTGAAATCGCCCCGGATCGCGCGGATCAGGCAGACTGTCAGGAAGATGGTCCCGATGATCACGTGGGCCCCGTGGAAGCCGGTCGCCATGAAGAAGTTCGAATAGAACTCGTCCCCGCCGAACTGCCAGCCGTCGTGCATGATCAGCACGCCGTACTCGTAGCCCTGCAGCACGGTAAAGGCGATGCCGAAGACAATGCCGATGGCCAGGCCATTGATCAGCCCCTTGCGGTCGTTGCCATGCACCAGCGAGTGGTGCGCCCAGGTCACCGCGCAGCCCGACAGCAGCAGGATCAGGGTGTTGATCAGCGGCAGGTGGAAGGGGTCGATCGCGTGGATCTCGGGCTTCTCGTAGAGCGAGCCCGCGTAGGTCTCCATCGGATACATGGCGTGCTTGAAGAACGACCAGAACCAGGCAAAGAAGAACATCACCTCGGACATGATGAACAGGATAAAGCCATAACGCAGGCCGATCCGCACCACCGGGGTGTGGTCGCCCACGTGGCTCTCCTGAACCACGTCGCTCCACCAGGTGAACATGGTATAGAGCACCACGACAAGGCCGATCCAGAACAGGACGGCGGTGATGCCGTGCATCCAGAAGACCGCCCCCAGCAGCATGAGAAAGCCGCCGACGGCCCCGATGAACGGGTGCACCGAGGGGGGCAGAACGTGGTAATCGTGGTTTTTTACATGCGCCATATTAAGTGTCCCTCACCTTGTCCCTAGACCTTGCGGCGTTAGTTCAGATTGGTTTTATCTTTCCCGTCAAGGGCGGCATACCCTTCGGGCAGTTCGGTTTCGTAGAAAGTATAGCTCAGCGTGATCGAGTTGATGTGCTTCGCGTCTATGTCGTCGACCATCGCGGGATCGACGTAGAAGGTCACCGGCATCTGCACCGTCTCACCCGGCTCTAGCACCTGCTCGTTGAAGCAGAAGCACTGGATCTTGTCGAAGTACCCGCCCGCCTCGTAGGGGAAGACGTTGTAGCTGGCCGTGCCCGCGATGGTGCGGTCGGTCGGGTTGTGTGCCTCGTAGAAGGCCAGCCCGGTCTCGCCGATGCGGATCTCCATGGTCCGCTGCACCGGCTTGAACTCCCACGGCATGTCAGGATCGGTATTCGCGTCGAAACGGATCTTGATGGTGCGGTCTAGGATCTTGTCCGCGCCCTGCTCTGCCACGCTGGTGGTGCCGCCAAAGCCGGTGACCTTGCAGAACCAGCTGTAGAACGGAACCGACGCCCAGGCCATCGCGCCCATGAAGACGACGATGCCCACCAGCATCAGGACGGTTCTGCCCGGGTTCGGCTGGCGCGCGGCCATTACTTCTGCTCCATCTGCGACATGCTGGCCTGGAAGTCGCCGCTGGTCACCTTGGCGATGGTCAGGCCAAAGACGATGGCGACAAAGGCTGCGAGCACAAGGCCCAGCCCGAGGTTCCGGCCAAAGCGGCGGTGGTGAATCTCATGCAGCGGTTTCAGGCTCATGCCCAACCTCCCAGGCCCCAGGGTTTCAGCATCGCCTCGGCAAGGATCGCGCCGAAGTGCAGGAAGAGGTAGAGCAGCGAAAGCTTGAAGAAACGCCGCTCGACCGCGAAATTGTCTGCCTCGCTGTCCGCCTCGTCACGCCGCGCGATGCGCAGCGCGCCCAAAAGGAACAGCAGGTTCAGCACCACGGCAACGGCGAGGTAGACCGGACCGCCGATCGAGGTGAAGCCCATGCCGACAGCCAGTGCGGCCAGCAGCACGGTGTAGACGAGGATATGGATACGGGTCGCCCGGCGGCCATGCGTCACGGTCAGCATCGGCACGCCCGCATCGTCGTAGTCCGAGCGCATGAACAGCGCGAGCGCCCAGAAGTGCGGCGGCGTCCACATGAAGGTCAGCGCCACCATCAGCCAGGGTTCGATCGCCATCTCGCCCGTCGCCGCGACCCAGCCGATCAGCGGAGGGAAGGCCCCGGCGAGGCCGCCGATGACGATGTTCTGCGGCGTCGAGCGCTTGAGCCACATCGAATAGACGACAACGTAGAAGAAGATGGTGAAGGCCAGCAGCGCGCCTGCGAGGATGTTCGCGGCCAGCGCCAGCATAACGACCGAGAAACCCGACAGCGCGATGCCGAGCCCCAGCGCCTCGCCCCGTTCCACCCGGCCCGAGGGGATCGGACGGTTGCGGGTACGGCGCATGATGCGGTCGATATCGGAATCCCACCACATGTTCAGCGCGCCCGAGGCGCCGCCGCCCACGGCGATGAACAGGATCGCGCAGAAGCCGATCATCGGATGCACCGGAACCGGCGCCGCCATCAGCCCAACGAAGGCGGTAAAGACCACGAGCGACATCACGCGCGGCTTGAGCAGCGCGAAATAGTCGCCGAACCCGGCCTCCCCGATCTGTGCTTGCGGCTGAATGCTGGCGTCGGACATCTGCTTCTCGAAACGTGGGGGGACGGATCGTCGCCGTCCCCGGAGGTGGGTAGAGAGGCGCGTGAACGTCACGCGCCCCGTGGTGTGATCCGGGCTCCGCGGCTGGCGCGCTCCTCGCCCGCCCCTCGCGAAAACCCGGCCTCCCGTGTCAGTCGGCCAGCGCCACGCGCTCGGTGCGCGGGGTGCCGGCGAATTCCTCGATCGCGCCCTTCAGCCACTCCTGATAGGCTTCCTCGCTCACGACCTTGACGGTGATCGGCATGTAGGCGTGGTCCTTGCCGCAGAGCTCGGAGCACTGACCGAAGAAGGTGCCTTCCTTGTCGGCCTGGAACCACAGTTCGGCCAGTCGGCCGGGAACGCCGTCCTGCTTCACGCCAAAGGCCGGCACGGTCCACGAATGGATCACGTCCGCCGCGGTGACCTGCACCACGATGATCTTGCCAACCGGCACGACCAGCGGCTGGTCGACGGCCAGCAGGAACTCGTCGCGGGTATAGCCTGCCTCGGTCAGCTGGGCCTCGACCTCGGGGGTCAGCTGGTAGTTGCCGCCGGTGGCGGGCTGGCCGATCATGTAGCTATCGAAGGTGAACTCGTCGTCAACGTACTCGTAGCTCCAGTACCACTGGTTGCCGATCGCCTTGATGGTGATGTCACCCTCGGGAATCTCCTGCTGGGCGAACAGCACCGGCAGCGAGAATGCCCCGATCAGCACCAGCACGAAGACTGGGATGATCGTCCATGCGATTTCCAGCGGGGTGTTGTGCGTGAAGGCCCGAGGCGTGGGGTTGGCCCGGCGGTTGAAGCGCACGATCGCGTAGACCATCAGGCCGGTGACGAACAGCACGATCAGGGTGATGATGACCAGGATCAGGTGGTCGAGATTCTGCTGGCGCACGGCCAGCTCGGAGACCGCGGGCTGGAACCCGATGCCCGCGTCGTGCGGTTTGCCGACGATCTCTCCCCCGTCCTGCGCCAACGCAGGCAGGGCTGAAAGGGCGGTGATCAGCCCCGAAAGCGTGAATGCAGTTTTCATGTCCGTTCCTGATCTATTGATCGCGATTAGCTGTCATCTGGAGTAAGCGGGCAGATCTGTTCATGAAGCCCCTCCCCGGCCCCGTTGTCTTTGCTGGATGTTAAAACCATATTCCGCGATACGAATAAAGACATTCGCTTGCGTCAAAACGGCGCTTTTTTGATCTGGATCAAGACCTGGAGGCCACAGCCCATGACAGACAGCGCTTTTCGCCCCTTCGATTCCGTGCTTGCGCACGACGAGGCGCTCGCCACCCTGCGGGCCGCAACCGACGGTGCCGACGACGGTGAACTCTTCGTCGAGCGGCGCCGTTCGGAATCGCTGGTCTTCGACGACGGACGCCTGAAAAGCGCCAGTTACGACGCCTCCGAGGGCTTTGGCCTGCGCGCCGTTCGCGGCGAAGTGGCGGGCTATGCCCACTCCACCGAACTGTCCATCGCCGCCCTGAAACGCGCGTCCGAGACGGCCCGGCTGGCGGTTGGCGCCGGTGGCGGCACCCTTGCCGAGGCGCCCCGCCCCACCAACAAGCGCCTCTACACCGACGAGGACCCGATCGCGAGCGCCAGCTTTCCGGTCAAGATCGAAACCCTGCGCGAGATCGACGCCTTCGCCCGTGACCTCGACCCGCGCGTGGTGCAGGTCTCGGCTTCGCTGGGCGCCTCCTTGCAGGAAGTCGAGATTCTCCGCCCCGACGGGGTGCAGGTGCGCGACGTGCGCCCGATGACCCGCGTCAACGTCTCGGTGATCGTCGAACAGAACGGCCGGCGCGAGAGCGGCACCGCGGGCGGCGGAGGCCGAGTCGGCCTCGACGGGCTGATCGACCCTGCCGACTGGCAGGCCAAGGCCCGCGAGGCGCTGAGAATCGCTCTGGTGAACCTCGACGCGGTCCCCGCCCCTGCGGGCGTGATGGAGGTGGTGCTGGGGCCGGGCTGGCCCGGCATCCTGCTGCACGAGGCCATCGGCCACGGGCTCGAAGGCGATTTTAACCGCAAGGGCAGCTCGGCATTTGCCGGGCTGATGGGCCAGCGCATCGCCGCGCCCGGCGTCACCGTGCTCGACGACGGCACCATTCCCGACCGGCGCGGCTCGATCACCGTGGACGACGAGGGCACGCCCTCGGGCAGGAACGTGCTGATCGAGGACGGCATCCTCGTCGGCTTCATGCAGGACCGCCAGAACGCCCGCCTGATGGGCGTGGAGCCGACCGGCAACGGGCGGCGGCAATCCTACGCGCACAAGCCGATGCCGCGCATGACCAACACCTACATGTTGGGCGGCGACGCCGCGCCCGAGGACATCGTGGCCGAGATCAAGGACGGCATCTGGGCGGTGGGCTTCGGCGGCGGCCAGGTCGACATCACCAACGGCAAGTTCGTGTTCTCCTGCACCGAGGCTTACCGGGTGAAGGACGGCAAGGTCGGCGCCCCGGTCAAGGGCGCCACGCTGATCGGCGATGGGGCGACCTCGCTCCAGAAGATCCGCGCGCTCGGCAACGACATGGCGCTGGACCCGGGCCTCGGCAACTGCGGCAAGGACGGCCAGTGGGTGCCGGTCGGCGTCGGCCAGCCCACCGTTCTGATCGACGGGCTGACCGTCGGCGGCTCGGCGGCATGACCCCTCGCCCGGCCACTCCGGCGGACCTGCCGGCAGCGGCCCGGCTCTGGCACGACACCTGGCACGAGGCGCACGGGCACCTCGCGGCGCCCGAGTTGGTCAAGCTGCGCACGCCCGGGGATTTCGCGGCGCGCATGGCGAAGTTCGGCGACGACATGCGGGTGGCCGGGCCCGAGGGCGCGCCGGTGGGGTTCTGCGTGATCCGCGAGGACGAGCTCTACCAGCTCTTCGTCGCCCCGGCAGCGCGCGGCACCGGACTTGCCGCGGCGCTGCTGGCGGACGGCGAAGCGCGCCTCGCCGCCAAGGGCATCCGCGAGGCCTGGCTCGACTGCGTCATCGGCAACGATCGCGCCCTGCACTTCTACGAACGACAGGGCTGGCGCCTCGACCGCCGCGAGGTGGTGGAGGTCGACACCGCGACGGGCAGCGTCCCGGCCGAAGTACAGATCCTGCTCAAGCGGCTCGCCTGACCGGTTCGCGAGGGGGCGCTGCCCCCTCTTGGCCTCTGGCCAATTCACCCCCGGGATATTTGGACCCCAAAGAAGCAGGCCTCGGTTCAGCTTCTGGTTTACCCAAAGTTAACCAGTCTCGCGCTAGATCTGATTCCGCAATCAGGTGGAGCCACGGATGACCGGAGAATTGCATTCTTCCACTCACCCCCCACTCCCACCCACCACGGAAGACGACCGGGTTTCGTGGCTTCGCCTGTTGCGCTCGCGCCGGGTCGGCCGGTCGACATTCTACCGGCTGATGGCCGAGCATGGCTCAGCGCAGAACGCGCTTGCCGCGTTGCCCAAAGTGGCGCGCGCCGCCGGGCTCGAGGACTACGAAGTCTGTCCTCCCGGCGCCATCGACGCCGAGCTCAAGGCCGCAAAAGCCGCCAAAGCGCGGCTTTTGTGCCTTGGCGGCGCCGACTACCCTCCCGCACTGGCCGACGTGGAGGACCCGCCGCCGCTGCTCTGGGCAATCGGTGACCCCGCCCTGCTGGGTCGCCCGGCCATCGGGCTGGTCGGGGCGCGCAACGCCTCGTCGCTCGGCACCCGGATGGCCCGGGCCCTCGCCCGCGACCTCGGCGCCGAGGGCTACGTGGTGGTCTCGGGCCTCGCCCGCGGGATCGACGCCGCCGCCCACCTCGCGGCCCTGGAAAGCGGCACCATCGCGGTGATGGCCGGCGGGGTCGACGTCATCTATCCGGGCGAGAACCGCGAGCTCGGGATTCAGATCGCCCGGTCGGGGCTGCGCCTGTCGGACCAGCCCATGGGCCTGCAGCCGCAGGCCCGCCACTTCCCGCCCCGCAACCGGGTCATCGCCGGCCTGTCGCGCGCCGTCGTGGTGGTGGAGGGCGCGGCGAAGTCGGGCAGCCTGATCACCGCGCGCGACGCGCTGGATCTCGGGCGCGAGGTGATGGCGGTGCCCGGCCATCCCTTCGACGCCCGCGCCGCCGGGTGCAACATGCTGATCCGCGATGGCGCCACGCTGGTGCGCCGGGGCGAGGACATCCTCGCCGCCCTCTCTCCGATCGCCCCCGCCGTGACCCCCTCGGCCCGCGCGCCTGCGGACCTGCCCAACGCCCCGCCGGAGCGGCGCAGCCTGCGCGAGACCGCGTTGCTGCACCAGCAGATCCTCGACCGGATCGGCCCCTCGCCGATGGCCGAGGACCAGCTGATCCGCGACCTCGCCGCCGAGGCCGGTGAGGTGGGCACCGCGCTCGTCGACCTCGAGCTTGACGGCCGGATCGAGCGCCGCGCGGGCGGCCTGCTCTCGCGCCTCGGTTGAGTCCCGCCCGGCCAAATCCGGCAGCCCGGTTCTGCCCGTTCTGCGTGCATCCGGGGCGGACGTGACGCCGCTCTGGTCCCTGCGTTTTAGGGACTGATTGACAATCCCCCCTTGCACCCCACATGTTGCCCGGCCATAGAACGGCCCGAACGCCCCACATGAGGTCAGCAGTTAAATGCCCGTAGTTGTTGTAGAATCTCCAGCCAAAGCCAAAACGATCAACAAGTATCTCGGCCCCGGCTACACGGTTCTCGCCTCTTACGGGCACGTCCGCGACCTGCCGCCGAAGGATGGTTCCGTCGATCCGGACCATGATTTCGACATGCTGTGGGAAGTCAGTTCGGACAGCCGGAAACACGTGAAAGCCATCGCCGACGCGCTGGCCGAGGACGGCGAATTGATCCTCGCAACCGACCCTGATCGCGAGGGCGAGGCGATCAGCTGGCACCTGCAGGAGGCGCTGACCAAGCGCAAGTCGATCAAGAAGGACACCCCGGTCAGCCGGGTGACCTTCAACGCCATCACCAAGGATGCGGTCGGCGAGGCGATGAAGAACCCGCGCCAGGTCGACATGCCGCTGGTCGAGGCCTACCTCGCCCGCCGCGCCCTCGACTACCTCGTCGGATTCAACCTCTCGCCGGTGCTTTGGCGCAAGCTGCCGGGCGCCAAGTCCGCGGGCCGGGTGCAGTCCGTCTGCCTGCGCCTCATCGTCGAGCGCGAGATGGAGATCGAGGCCTTCCGGGCCCGTGAATACTGGTCGGTCAAGGCCCTGCTGAGCACCCCGCGCGGGCAGGAGTTCGAGGCCCGGCTGACCGTGCTCGCCGGCAAGAAGCTCGACCGCTACGACATCGAGAACGGGACGCAGGCCGAGATGGCGGTGCAGGCGATCAGCTCGCGCGACCTGACAGTGACCTCGGTCGAGGCCAAGCCCGCCTCGCGCAACCCCTCCGCCCCCTTCATGACCTCGACGCTCCAGCAGGAGGCCAGCCGCAAGTTCGGCATGGGCGCGCGCCAGACCATGAGCGCGGCGCAGCGGCTCTACGAGGCCGGGCACATCACCTACATGCGGACCGACGGCATCGACATGGCGCCCGAGGCGGTGCAGGCCGCGCGCGCCGCGATCACCGACCGCTACGGCAAGGACTACGTGCCCGCCGCGCCGCGCCTTTACAAGAACAAGGCAAAGAACGCACAGGAAGCGCACGAGTGCATCCGCCCCACCGACATGACCTCGGACGCCGAAGCGCTGGGGCTGAAGGACGCGGATCAGCGCAAGCTCTATGACCTGATCTGGAAACGGACGCTGGCCTGCCAGATGGAATCCGCCCGGCTGGAACGCACCACCGTGGATGTCGGCAGCGCCGACGGCCAGATCGAACTGCGCGCCACCGGCCAGGTCGTCCTCTTCGACGGCTTCCTCAAGGTCTACGAGGAAGGCCGCGACGACGTGGGCGACGAGGACGAGAACCGCCTGCCCCAGATCCATCAGGGCGACAAGGCCGACAAGAACGCCGTCACCCCCGAACAGCATTTCACCCAGCCGCCCCCGCGCTACACCGAGGCGACGCTGGTCAAGCGCATGGAAGAGCTCGGCATCGGCCGCCCCTCGACCTATGCCAGCATCGTCACCACGATCCAGGACCGCGAGTATGTCCGCAAGGACAAGAACCGCCTGATCCCCGAGGACAAGGGGCGGCTGGTGACGGCGTTCCTGCAGAACTACTTCCGCAAGTACGTCAGCTACGACTTCACCGCCGGGCTGGAGGACGAGCTCGACCTCGTCAGCGCAGGCGAGGCCGAGTACAAGCAGGTGCTGAACCGCTTCTGGCGCGACTTCTCGGCGGCGCTGGCCGAGACCAGCGAGCTGCGCATCACCGACGTGCTGGAAAAGATCAACGAGGTGCTGGAGCCGCACCTCTTCCCGCCCACCGAAGACGGCAGCGACCCGCGCGCCTGCCCGGTCTGCGGCTCGGGGCGCCTGTCGATGCGCACCGCGCGCTCGGGCGGCGCCTTCATCGGCTGCTCGAACTACCCCGAATGCCGCTACACCCGCCCCTTCGGCCCCCCGAACGCCGAGGCCGAGGCCAGCGCCATCCCGCCCGAGGGCAAGCTTCTGGGCGATGACCAGGGCGACGAGATCCGCCTGTTCAAGGGCCGCTTCGGCCCCTACGTGCAGCGCGGCGCCGTCACCGAGGACAACAAGAAGCCGCCGCGCCAGTCGGTGCCCAAGGAATGGGTGCCCGAGGAGCTGGTGCTGGATCAGGCCGTCCGGCTGCTCGAACTGCCGCGCCTGCTGGGGCCGCACCCCGAGGACGGGGTGAACGTCTGGGCCAACATCGGGCGCTACGGGCCCTACCTCAAGCACGCCGACACCACCTCCGACCGGGGCGGCACCAACGCCAACCTCGAAACGCTCGAGGACGTCTGGACCGTCGGCATGAACCGCGCGGTGCAGCTGCTGGCCGAGAAGCTCGCCTCCCGCAAGGGACGCGGCGCCGCCGCGACCCCGATCCGCGAGCTGGGCGACCACCCGGACGCGGGCGGACCGGTGGGTATCTACGACGGCAAGTACGGCCCCTACGTGAAGTGGGAGAAGGTCAATGCCACCCTGCCCAAGGACGTGGAGCCCGACGCGGTGACCATGGAACTGGCCGTCCAGCTCATCGAGGAACGCGCCGCCAAGTCAGGCAAGAAGACCCCGGCCAAGAAGAAGGCGGCCACCAAGAAACCGGCGGCGAAGAAACCCGCCGCGAAGAAGGCAACCGCCAAGAAACCGGCAGCCGGCAAGTCAGCCGAGAGCTGACCCGCGCCCCTAATTTCCCTGGTCTGCATCCGGCGTCGCAAGGCGCCGGATAGCATTATTTCGCGCAACCTTTCTCCCGCTTTCCGGATCTGTCGCGCTTTGGCGCCATTCGCGTTGACTCTAGGTCGGCAGGGCTGCACATAGCTCTGGACCAGAGGATCTTGGGGAGTTTTCCATGCAGAAGATATATGGCTCGGCGGCGGAAGCGCTGGAGGGCGTGCTGTTCGACGGGATGCTGATCGCGGCCGGCGGATTCGGGCTCTGCGGCATCCCGGAACTGCTGATCGCGGCGATCCGCGATGCCGGCACGAAGGAGCTGACCGTGGCGTCCAACAACGCCGGCGTCGACGATTTCGGCCTTGGCCTGCTGCTGCAGACCAAGCAGGTCAAGAAGATGATGTCCTCCTACGTGGGCGAGAACGCCGAGTTCATGCGCCAGTATCTCTCGGGCGAGCTCGAGCTGGAATTCAACCCGCAGGGCACCCTCGCCGAGCGCATGCGCGCCGGCGGCTGCGGCATTCCGGGTTTCTACACCAAGACCGGCGTGGGCACCCAGATCGCCGAGGGCAAGGAAGTGAAATCCTGGAACGGCCAGGACTACATCCTCGAGGAAGGCATCTTCGCCGACCTCTCGATCGTCAAGGCGTGGAAGGCCGACGACACCGGCAACCTCGTGTTCCGCAAGACCGCACGCAACTTCAACCCGCCGGCGGCCATGTGCGGCAAGATCTGCATCGTGGAGGTCGAGGAGATCGTCCCGCGCGGCTCGATCGACCCCGACCACATCCACCTGCCCGGCATCTACGTGCACCGCATCATCCAGGGCGAGCACGAGAAGCGGATCGAACAGCGCACCACGCGCAAGAAGGAGGAAGCCTGATGCCCTGGGACCGTAACCAGATGGCCGCCCGCGCGGCACAAGAGCTCGAAGACGGCATGTACGTGAACCTCGGCATCGGCATCCCGACGCTGGTGGCGAACTACGTGGGCGACAAGGACATCACGCTCCAGTCCGAGAACGGCATGCTGGGCATGGGCCCCTTCCCCTTCGAGGGCGAAGAGGATCCGGACTTGATCAACGCCGGCAAGCAGACCATCACCGAACTGTCGCGCACCTCCTACTTCGACAGCGCCATGTCCTTCGGCATGATCCGCGGCGGCAAGATCGCGGCCGCGATCCTCGGCGCGATGGAAGTGGCCGAGAATGGCGACCTCGCGAACTGGATGATCCCGGGCAAGCTGGTCAAGGGAATGGGCGGCGCCATGGACCTCGTCGCCGGTGTCGGCAAGGTCATCGTTGTGATGGACCACACCAACAAGGCCGGCGAGTCCAAGGTGCTGAAGGAATGCACCCTGCCGCTGACCGGCAAGGGCGTGGTCGACCGCATCATCACCAACCTCGGCGTGCTGGACGTGGTCGAAGGCGGGCTGAAGATCGTCGAATGCGCCGAGGGCGTGACCGAGGACGAACTCCGCGCCGCGACCAGGGCGACGCTGGTCTGACAGGACAGGGCCGCTCCGCCATCGCGGGGCGGCTGACCAGTCGGGGGGCTCTGCCCCCGCCGCGCCATGCGCGGCTCCCCCGGGATACTTCTCACCCAAAGAAATCTGATATGGTCTTCTTTGGGTCCGAAATATCCCCGGGGTGAATTGGCCGAAGGCCAAGAGGGGGCGGCGCCCCCTAGTTCATCGCCACGAAGACACAGCCATCCGTGATCAGCTCGGGCCGGGTCCGGCAGAGGCCGCTGGCGATCTGGAAGGCGGCCAATACCTTCGGGACATAGTCGCGGGTTTCGGCATAGGGCGGGACGCCGCCGTGCTTCTTCACCGCGCCCTCCCCCGCGTTGTAGCCCGCCAGCACCAGGATCGGGTCGTTGTCGAATTCCCTCATCAGCCAGTCGAGGTACTTGACCCCGCCGGCGATGCTCTGCTGTGCCACGAGGCGGTCGGAGACGCCGAAGCGGGTGGCCGTGTCGGGCATCAGCTGCATCAGCCCGGCGGCCCCCGCGTGGCTGACCGCATTCGAGCGGCCGGCGGATTCCACCGAGATCACCGCCAGCACCAGTGCCGGGGAGACAGAGGTGCCGACCGTCGAGCCGAGGATCGAGGCGCCCTGCGCGCGGGCGATGTCCTGAAGGTCCTGCAGGCGCGGCGCGCGGACCCGGCCGGAGCCGGCAATGGCGCGCAGCGCCGTGTCGAGCCGCCCGGGGCCGCTGTCGGCCATCGCGGGCGAGACCGCGTCCCAGAACCAGTCGTAGCTGCCCCCTGCCTGCGCGGGCGGCCTTGGCCCTTCGGCGGCGTCGCTGTCGATCTTCGGTGTGGCCGCGGGGAACTTGGGCAGCGCGGCCAGCCGCTCCGCCTGTTCCTTGGGGTCGATCTGCACGGTGATGCGGCGGCGCGCCGGATCGGGCACCGCTGCGGTCTTGGCTCCCGGCGCTGTCACGCGCTTGGCCTGAAACTCCGGAAACGCCCCCGGTGTCTCGGGCCATGCGGTCCCGGCCTGGGCCAGGGACAGCCCCAGGCAGCACAGGAGAACTGAACGCCTGAACATTGCCTGCCTAACTGCTCTTGTCTTTTTTGTTTTTTCTCGCCCAATCCGGGGCCTCTCGCCAGAAATTCCTGCCCCGATCCTGTCACTTTTGCCAGTTTTGGCGCGGATTTGCATCGCTTTCGCGGCGACCCCGGCGCGCGCGAGTTAATCTTATTATTAAAAATCAGACACTTGACCTGAAACCCCGCGAAAACATGCCCTGCTTTGAAAATTCCCGTATTTGGCCCAATTCCTGCCACGCATCACGGCGATACCTCTCTCATCGCAACGATCCCGGGCCAAGAGAGAGACGGTTCGGCATCAGACGTCGCGCTAAACGTAACCAAGTTTGATCCTTTGGAGGGACAAGACATGATGAAGCTCATCAACAAATTCCGTAAGTCCGAAGACGGCGCCGTGACCGTTGACTGGGTCGTTCTGACCGCAGCCGTTGTTGCCCTGGCCGGTGCCGCCTACACCGCGATCTCCGATGGCGCCACCAGCCTGACCGAGTCCACCGGTACCTTCATCGAGAACCAGGCACCCGAGTAACTCTTACTCGCAGACTGATGCCAGAGGCCGCGCCCGGAGCCCCGGGCGCGGCCTTTACTTGAGGTGGAGGCCGCTTTTGGCAGACCCCGTTTTGCCGAGGCAACCGCCACAAAAATAGATCGAAAAGCACAAGTTTCGGCGCCTATCGCGCCCCAATGCTGCCCAATTCGGCAGCCTTAATATCAAGACAAGACCCGGGTTTACGAGGACCGGAGCCGTGGGGGCAGCCGACCTCAAAGCAAAGCCCGACTGAACGACACTGTTTTCGCCAACCCGAGAGGTTACAATGTTAAATAAAATCAAACGCTTTCTGGAGCGGGAAGACGGCGCTGTCACGGTCGACTGGGTCGTCCTGACGGCTGCAGTGGTGGCATTGGCCGGAGCGGCCTTTACCGCAATCCAGGAAGGTTCCGGCGGCGTCGGCGTCAGCGTCGGCGAGTATCTCACCGACATCACGCCGGGCGAATGACCGCCCCCTGTCCGAACATCCACGGACAGGAGACAAAACAGGATTATCCGCAGGATTACCGCCAGCGGGTCATTCCAACACCACGATTTGGCCACATTGAATGGCTAGGACACTGCAAGGCAGGCTCGGCCTGCCCCGAGGGGACTGACCCCGGGGTAGAGCCGCAAGAATTTCAGCCCCGGAGACCCCGGATACTGGGAAAGGTGGAACCATGCGCGCCATTTTCGGACTGGTCCTGATCGTCGGCGTCGCCCTCGCGGGTGGCGCGGTGATGATGGCCAAGAACTACATCACCGCCTATCAGAAGGAACTGGCCCGGGAACGCGCCGCACGTGACGCCGTGGTGCCGACCGTCGATGTCTTCGTGGCGGCCAAGCCGCTTCGCTACGGCGAACAGCTGACCAAGGACAGCGTCCGCGCGGTCAAGTGGCCGGTGAATGCCATCCCCGAGGGCACCTACCGCGACAAGGACAAGCTGTTCCCGCCCGACCAGAAGGACATGCGCGTCGTGCTGCGCACGATGGAGAAGGACGAGCCGATCATGGCCGTCAAGGTGACCGAGCCCGGCGAAGATGCCGGCATCACCTCGCGCCTCGAGCGTGGCATGCGCGCTTTCGCCATCAAGGTCGACGTGGCCTCGGGCGTCTCGGGCTTCCTGCGCCCCGGTGACCGGGTCGATGTCTACTGGACCGGCAGCCTCCGCGGCATCGAGGATGGCTCCCGCGGTGACGTGACCCGCCTGATCCAGGCCAACATCCAGCTGATCGCGGTGGACCAGAGCGCCAACGGCGATATCGGCTCCACCACCATCGCGCGGACCGTGACCGTCGCCGCCAAGCCGGCCGACGTCGCCTCCCTCGCCCAGGCCCAGAGCACCGGTCGCCTGTCGCTGTCGCTGGTGGGCGCCGAGGACGATACCATCGCTTCCGCCATCGAGGTCGACCAGCGCTCGCTGCTGGGTCTCGGAGAGGTTGAAGCCGCCCCCGAAAAGGCCGAAGAGCGCGTCTGCACCATCCGCACCCGCCGCGGCGCAGAGGTGATGGATATCCCGATCCCCTGCACAAACTGATGAAAATCCACAACTTTTACGAGCACGGGGCCCGGTCAGACCGGGCCCCGTTTTTCTATTGTTGCCGGTTATCCACATAAGAATATCAGCGGAAACCTTTGATTCTTGCGTTAAAAACCAATCTACCGCAGACTGCGCGGGAAACGGGCAACAAAGACCCGGCATCGAGGCGTGATCGGAGAGGCAGGTCACATGACATTGAAAGACACCCTGAAGGCGGCCCTGCTGGGGCTCGTCCTAGCGCAACCCGTATTCATCGCCGGGGCACACGCCGAAACCGTGCGGGTGGTCCGTCAGGGCGTCGCATCGACGCTCGATGTCCCGATGAACCGCGCGATCGTGGTCGAGAGCGACGTTCCCTTCTCGGAACTGAGCATCGCCAACCCGGGCATCGCCGACATCTCGTCGCTGTCGGACCGCACCATTTACGTGCTCGGCAAGTCGCCGGGTCTGACCACGCTGACGCTGCTGAACGCGGCCGGCCAGCTGATCACCAACGTCGACGTGCGAGTCGCGGCCGACGTCAGCGAATTCAAGGAACGCCTGCGCCAGATTCTCCCCGGCGAGAACATCGAGGTCCGCACCGCGAATGACGGCATCGTGCTCTCCGGCGTGGTGTCCAGCGCGCAGCGCCTCCAGCGCGCGCTCGACCTTGCCGAACGCTACGCCCCCGAACGTGTCTCGAACCTGATGAGTGTCGGCGGCGTGCAGCAGGTGATGCTCAAGGTCCGCTTTGCCGAGATGCAGCGCACCGTCTCCAAATCGCTCAGCTCCTCCCTCGGGGTGAACGGGTCGATCTTCGGCGGCGATACCGGCGTGAATGGCGGGACCGGCACCCTGAACAACCAGACATCGCTGGGCAACAGCCTTGGCGGCAACATCCCCACGAGCAACGACAACACCGGCGCCATCCTCTTCGGCTTCAACGCAGGATCGGTGCAGGTGGGCCTGCTGCTCGAAGCGCTCGAAGAAAAAGGCGTGGTCCGCACCCTGGCCGAACCGAACCTCACCGCCCTGTCGGGGCAGGAGGCCAAGTTCCTCGCCGGTGGCGAATACCCGATCCCGGTGGCACAGGACGACAACAGCGTCACCATCCAGTACAAGCCCTTCGGCATCGAGCTGAACTTTACCCCGCGCGTGGTCGACAAGGACGTCATCAACCTCGAACTGATGGCCGCCGTCTCCTCGCTCGACCCGACCAATGCGGTCACCTACAACGGCTTCAGCGTCGACGCCTTCACCCGGCGCGAGACCTCGTCGACCGTGGAACTGCGTGACGGCGAGAGCTTCGCCATCGCGGGCCTGATGCAAGACAACTTCCTCGACTCGGTCGGCCAGCTGCCCTGGCTCGGGGATGTGCCGGTTCTGGGCGCGCTGTTCCGCAGCTCGGCCTACGAACGCAGCCAGACGGAACTGGTGATCATCATCACCGCCCATCTTGTTTCTCCCACCCGGGGCGAAGCCTTCGCCCTGCCCACCGACCGTGTGAAACCGCCGAGCGAAAAGGATCTGTTCCTGTTCGGCCAGACTTCCCAGCGTGCCCGCTCGACGGGTGCCGTGGGAGAGGTGGCCAAGCAGGATTTCAGCGGCTCCTACGGCTATGTTCTGGACTGAGCGGAAGGACCCGCAGATGCGCAAGATCATCACGTTCGCCGTACTGGCCACCGCCCTCGCTGGCTGTGACCAGGAAGCCGGCCACAACCTCGACATGAACAGCTTCGGCAACGCCACGCAGAACAACGAGCTGGTGATGCGGGGCGAGCTCGACTACGCCGTCAGCCTGGGCCAGCGCTTTGCGGCCGAGGTTCCCGACACGGTGAACTTCGACTTCGACAGCGCCTTCCTCGACGCCGACGCCCGTCTGGCGCTCGACCGTCAGGCCAACTGGATCCGTCAGTTCCCCGAGGTCCGCTTCCGGGTCTACGGCCACACCGACAAGGTCGGCAGCTCCGCCTACAACCGCAGCCTCGGCCAGCGCCGTGCCAATGCGGTCGTCGCCTACCTGTCCCAGCGCGGCATCAGCCGCTCGCGACTCGAGGCGCTGGTCTCCTACGGCGAAACCCGCCCGGTGATCGACACCCCCGACCGCGAACGGCGCAATCGCCGCACCGTGACCGAGGTCTCGGGCTTCGTTCAGCGCCATCCCACTGTTCTGGATGGGAAATACGCACAGATCGTTTACCGCGAATACGTGGAAAGCGCGACCACGGTGAGCACCCTCACCGGGTCTTCCAGCGGCAACGGCCTCCAGTCGCAAGAATAACCTGTGGACCGGGGGTGCATCGTCGCCCCCTTCCCTACAATTGGTTATTTCTGGCCCAATTATTGCCCAGATTACCCTGCAAATTCGCTCCAACGGGCGACGTGTGACCGGCAACAGCCGCCACGTCGAAGACGCTGAACGAAGCGGGTGGAGGGCGCTCTAACATTGCCCGCACGTCCTTGCGTCCCTTGGAACAAAGGATGAAGGCAATGAGCAGCGGAATGCCGCAACCCGAAACCAATCCGATCGTCGCCTGCACGGTCAGCCGCGACGTCCAGAACTTCGATCTCCTGATCGAGGACATGGAAACAGCACTTGGCGAAAGCTGGGGCGACCTCGGATTCGCCGAAGCGCTGGCTTTCTTCAGCCAACCCGAGGCGGAAACGCTCGAATTCATCGCACTTGCGATCGACGGGGAGGACGAGGACAACCTCGTCCTGATGGGCGAGATCATCTCGCAGGCCAAGGCACGGCACATCAGCGTGATTCTCATCGCCGAGGATGTGACCCCGGCCGCACTGCATCAGCTGCTGCGCAAGGGCGCCGACGAGTTCGTCCCCTACCCGCTCCCCGAGCGCGAGCTGCAGTCCGCCATCGAACGCCTCAAGAAAGATACCCACGCCCCCTCCGAGGCCGGCCACGCGACCACGCGGCTGAGTAGCGGCGCATCCAAGGAAGGCGCCCTTCTGGTCACCCACGGGCTCGCCGGTGGCTGTGGCTCCACGACCCTCGCCGTCAACCTCGCCTGGGAACTGGCAAACATTACCAAGGAGAACGCGCCCTCGGTCTGTCTGATCGACCTCGACCTCCAGTTCGGCGCGGTGTCCACCTACCTTGACCTGCCCCGCCGCGAAGTCGTCTTCGAGATGCTTTCGGACAGCGAGAACCTCGACGCCGAAATGTTCGGCCAGGCCCTGCTGAGCTACGAAGACAAGCTCCACGTGCTGACCTCGCCCGCCGACCTCGTGCCGCTGGACGTGATCACCCCCGAGGATGTGCAGCGGGTCATCGACATGGCGCGCGCCCACTTCGACTACGTGGTGATCGACATGCCGACGGCGCTGATGCACTGGTCGGAAACGGTGCTGCAGGCGGCCCACGTCTATTTCGCCCTGATCGAGCTCGACATGCGCTCGGCCCAGAACGCGCTGCGGCTCAAGCGGGCGCTCCAGTCCGAGGACCTGCCCTTCAACAAGCTGCGCTTTGCTCTGAACAAGGCACCCAAGTTCACCGACCTCTCGGGCAAGAGCCGGGTCAAGCGGATGGCCGAATCCCTCGGGATCTCGATCGACCTCCAGCTTCCGGACGGCGGCAAGCCCGTGGTCCAGGGCGCCGATCACGGCCTCCCGCTGGCCTCCTCAGCCTCCAAGAACCCCCTGCGCAAGGAAATCGCCAAGCTGGCGCAATCCCTGCACGAACTCGGACGTAACGAGGCCCAGGCGGCCTAACCCAGCAAGGCGAGCTCCAGATGTTTTCGAAGTACAAGAAACCCGCCTCTGCCCCGGCCAAGCCCGCCCCGGCCAAGGTCGCCAATATCGCGGATGCCAAGCCCGCCGCCGCTCCCGCGGCCGCGCCCCAGATCCAAACCGCGGCCCAGCAATCGCTGCGCCGTCCCGTCGCCGTGGCCGCACAGCCCAACGCAATGGACAAGGAACGCAAGCGCAAGGAGCGCATGGGTGAGATCAAGCTCGAGATGCACCGCGCGCTGCTCGACAACCTGAACCTCGCGGCACTGGAACACGCGACCGAAAAGGAACTCCGCGCCGAGATTTCCTCGATCGCGGGCGAACTACTCGAGGAAAAGGGCATCGTCCTGAACCGCGATGACCGTCAGACGCTGAACAAGGAACTTTACGACGAGGTGACGGGCCTCGGCCCGCTCGAAACCCTGCTGCAGGACGACACGGTCAACGATATTCTCGTCAACGGCCCGCACCAGGTCTTCGTGGAACGCTCGGGCAAGCTCGAACTCTCGGACGTTACCTTCAAGGACGAGCGCCACCTCCTTCGGATCATTGACAAAATCGTCTCCGCCGTGGGCCGTCGCGTCGATGAATCCAACCCCTACGTCGACGCCCGCCTCGCCGATGGCTCGCGTTTCAACGCGATGGTGCCCCCGGTGGCTGTGGATGGATCGCTGGTTTCCATCCGAAAGTTCAAAAAAGACAAGCTCGGCATCGACGACCTTGTGAATTTCGGCGCCTTCACGGAGGAAATGGCTGCATATTTGCAAGCCGCCGTGGCCACGCGCCTCAACATCATCGTCTCTGGCGGTACCGGTTCGGGTAAGACGACCACGCTCAACGCGCTGTCCTCCTTTATCGACAACTCCGAACGCATCCTCACCATCGAGGATACCGCGGAACTTCAGCTCCAGCAGGTGCACGTCGGCCGGATGGAAAGCCGTCCGCCCAACGTGGAAGGCAAGGGCGAGGTCAGCCCCCGAGACTGTCTCAAGAACGCCCTGCGGATGCGTCCCGATCGTATCATCGTCGGCGAAACGCGCGGCGAGGAAGTCATCGACATGCTGCAGGCCATGAACACCGGCCACGACGGGTCGATGACCACGATCCACGCCAACAACCCGCGCGACGCCATTTCCCGCCTTGAAAACATGATCGCGATGGCCGGTGTCGACATGCCGCTGAAGGCCATGCGCTCTCAGATCTCCTCGGCCGTGAACCTTCTGGTGCAGGCCAGCCGCCTTCAGGACGGCTCGCGCCGCATGACCTCGATCACCGAGATCACCGGCATGGAAGGCGACGTCATCTCGATGCAGGAGATCTTCAAGTACCAACGGGTCGGACTGACCCCGGACAACAAGATCATCGGCCACTTCACCGCCACCGGCGTGCGCTCGAACTTCTCCGAACGCTTCCGCATGTGGGGCTATGACCTCCCCGCCTCGATCTACGAACCCACCGTAATGGATCATCGCTGATGCAAATCCCTGCTGAACCAATCATCTATGGCCTGATCTTCATCGGGGTCATCGTCCTGGTCGAAGGCGTCTACCTGGTGGCCTTCGGCAAATCCATCAGCCTGAACAGCCGCGTGAACCGGCGTCTCGAGATGCTCGACAAGGGCACCGGGCGCGAACAGGTGCTGGAACAACTCCGCAAGGAGATGCGCCAGCACATGTCGGCGCGCTCGATTCCGCTCTATTCCCTGCTGGCGGACCGCGCCCAGAAGGCCGCCATCGCCTTTACCCCGCGCCAGCTGATCATGCTCATGGTCGGCGTGTCCTGCCTTGCCTTCCTCGGCCTCACCATCGGAACCGAGGCCCCGGTCGCCCTGCGCCTGATCGCCTCGGTCGGGATCGGCACGGGCGGCATCTACTTCTGGGTCAACAAGAAGGCCAAGAAGCGGATGAGCATGATCGAGGAACAGCTTCCCGACGCCGTCGAACTGATGGTGCGCAGCCTGCGCGTCGGCCACCCCTTCTCCTCGGCGATCACCATCGTCTCGAAGGAGATCGAGGATCCGCTGGCGACCGAGTTCGGCATCATTGCCGACGAGGCCGCCTATGGCCGCGACGTGGGCGAGGCGCTCAAGGACATGGCCGAACGGCTCGACATGCAGGATCTCCGCTTCCTCTCGGTCGCGGTTACCATCCAGCAGCAGTCGGGCGGTAACCTCGCCGAGATCCTCGCGGGCCTCGCCAAGGTGATCCGTGCCCGCTTCCGCCTGTTCCGCCGGGTCAAGGCCATCACCGCCGAGGCGCAGTGGTCGGGCAAGTTCCTGTCGGCCTTCCCGCTGCTCTGCCTCGCCGTGATCCTGGTCAACGACCCGGGCTACTACGACGAGGTGATCGACCACCCCTATTTCATCCCCGCCTGCTTTGTCGTGGGCATCCTGCTGACGCTGAACCTCATCGTGATGCGCGTGCTGACCAACATCAAGGTGTGAGGAGAAATCCATGGGCTTCCTCGAGAACATCAATACCTTCCTGACTGGCCAGCTCGGCCCCTTCGGCCCGCTGATCATCATGGGCGTGCTCGGCCTGTTCATGGTGCTGGGCGTGCTCGCGCTGATGATGAACCAGCCCGAGGATCCGCTGAAGAAACTCAAGCGCAGCGCCAATGACAACGACAAGACGCGCCCCCAGAAGGAGCGTCTGCGTCAGGGCGGGCGCAACGAACAGCTTCAGAAGTTCGCGACCTTCCTCGAACCCAAGGATGTCAAGCAGCTCTCGGAAATGCAGCTCAAGCTGCGCCAGGCGGGCTACCAGTCCAAGGACGCCGTGCGCTTCTTCCACTTCGCGCAGTTCGTCCTCGGTGTCCTCGGCCTGATCGCGGGTCTGGTCTACGTGACCTACCTCGCGGGCGGCAAGGAGTTCGATACCCAGCAGACCATGATGTACATCCTCGGCCCAGGTGGCGCCGGGTACTACCTGCCGAAATACTGGATCACCCGCCGCATCGAGGAGCGCAAGGAGGCCATCACCCGCGGCTTCCCGGACTCGCTCGATATGCTGCTGGTCTGCGTCGAAGCCGGCCAGTCGCTGGACCAGGCCATCGTGCGGGTGGCGCGCGAACTGCACGCCTCCTACCCCGCCCTCGCCGACGAGTTCGAGATGGTCGCCTACGAGATGAAGGCCGGTAAGGAGAAATCCGCCGTTCTGCGCGACATGGGCGAACGCTGCGGCGTGCAGGACATCTCGTCCTTCGTGACCGTGCTGATCCAGTCGGCCACCTTCGGTACCTCGATCTCCGAAGCGCTCCGTGTCTTCGCCAGCGAGATGCGGGACAAGCGCGTGATGCGCGCCGAGGAAGCTGCAAACAAGTTGCCAACCAAGATGACCCTCGCCACAATGATGCTGACGGTGCCGCCGCTGCTGATCATCCTTGTCGGACCCTCCGCGAATGGCATCGCGAACCTGGGCAACATGAGCAAGTAACCCATGCAAACATCGGGTGTGCACCTGCACCCTCTGGCCTTGGCCTCGCTGCTGGCCGCCGTCCTGACGGCGGCCTCTGCCTGTGTGCCGGACCGTATCGACGTGGGCGACAGGGGGCCCTTTGCGCCCGGCGTCGACCCGCGCGGAGAGACCGTCAGCGGCGTGGAGGTCGGCAACCGCCTGATGCAGGCGGGCGAGTACGACTTGGCGATGGACGCCTTCACCCGCGCCGCGCTCAAGGAAGGCATGACGCCCGAGATCCTGAGTGGTATGGGGACCGCCAATCTCGGTCTGGGCCGCCTCGGTCAGGCCGAGAAACTGCTGCGCCGCGCGGTCGAGGACGCCCCCGACTGGCCCGCGCCGCTCAACAACCTCGGCGTTGTGCTGATGGAACAGGGCAAGGTGCTCGAAGCGCGGCAGCTCTTTCACAAGGCCTACGCGCTGGACAATGGCCAAAGTGACTCAATCCGTGACAATTTGCGCTTAGCGCTCGCAAAAATTGAAAATCCTGCTAATACTGAGCCCGAAGAGGCATACTATAAACTGGTTCAGCGCGGGAGCGGAGACTACCTGCTGAAGAAAAGCCAGTATTGAGGCAAGAGCAGCAAGGGACGCAAAAATGCGCCAGATTTTCCTGATTCCAGCAATCGTTGCGGGTTCATTTGTGCTGTCCGGCTGCGCCGAGGATGGCAAGGAAACAGTCGAAAAGGCCTTTCAGGAGGTCAACGTCGTCGACGCCAACAACCTCAACGAGGTGATGCTGACGGTGGCCGATCCCAACGAGGCGGTGAACTACTTCGCCCGCTCGACCAAGGAATCCCCCGACCGTATCGACCTCCAGCGCGGCCTTGCCGTGTCTCTGGTGCGCGCCAAGCGCAACACCGAGGCCGCGATCGCGTGGAAAAAGGTGGTCGGCATGAACGGCGTCACCGACGCCGACAAGGTCGACTACGCCGATGCGCTGATCCGCAACGGCGACTGGAAGGATGCCGAGGCGACGCTCGACAGCGTTCCGCCCACCTACGAGACCTTCAAGCGCTACAAGCTCGAAGCCATGGTCGCCGACGCCAACAAGAACTGGAAGGCCGCCGACAGCTTCTACGAGACCGCCGTGGGGCTCACCACCCAGCCCGCCGGTGTCATGAACAACTGGGGCTACTCCAAGCTGACCCGCGGCGCCTATGCCGACGCGGAACGCCTGTTCAGCGACGCGGTCCGGCAGGATCCGACGCTTTACACCGCCAAGAACAACCTCGTTCTGGCCCGTGGCGCCCAGCGAAACTACACCATCCCGGTGATCCCGATGGACCAGAACGAGCGCGCGCACCTGCTGCATACGCTCGCCCTCTCGGCGATCAAGCAGGGCGACGTGGAAACCGGCAAGCAGCTTCTGCGCGAAGCCATCGACACCAACCCGCAGCACTTCGACGAGGCCGTGAGGGCCCTGCAGGCTCTGGAAAACGCCTGACCCGATGGGCGCCTTCGAGGAGCTCTCGGGCCATCAGGGCCTGATGCATATCACCGTGCTTTCGGCACGGTGGTTTCTGCCGTTCTGCCTCCCGATCTGCCTCTACGTCTGCTTCACCGACCTGCGCGAAATGCGCATCACCAACCCCTCCGTGATCCTGCTCGCGGCGGTCTTTGTCGTGGTTGGCCTCTTCGTCCTGCCCCTGCCCGTCTACGGCTGGCGCATCGGCCAGATGGTCGCCGTGCTGGCACTGGGGTTCCTGCTGAGCGCCGGTGGCGCGATGGGCGCGGGCGATGCCAAGTTCCTCGCCGCCGCCGCGCCCTTCGTGGCGGGCAGCGACCTGCGGCTGTTGCTGGCGCTCTTTGCCGCCAACCTGCTCGCCGCCTTCGCCACCCACCGCCTCGTCAAGTACACCCCGCTGCGCCGCATCGCGCCGGGCTGGAAAAGCTGGCACATGGGCTGGAAGTTCCCGATGGGCTTCTCGCTGGGCGGCACGCTCGGCCTCTACCTGATCCTTGGCGCGATCTACGGCAGGTAGCCCCCGCCTCCCCGGAAACGGGCGGCAAAAATCCTCCCCCGGCCATAAAAAAACCATCAAGACACAGCAGGAAGGCCCTTGCGACGCAAGGAAGCCGGAGAGCCCCATGAACATTGCAGCCAGCGGCGTATTGGCGCCCCCGCCGCCGCGCAACCTGCAGGAAATGCGCCTGCCCACAGTCATGATGCGGGATATCCTGCTGAAGACCATGTTCCGCAAGAACACCACCACGGCGAGCGAGACCGCTGACGCCATCTGCCTGCCGATTCCCGTGACACAGGAGTTGATCGACATGGCGCGCGAACAGCGCCTGCTGGAGGCGATGGGCACGCTGAACGCCAACTCCGGCAACGAGATGGGCTATCAGCTGACCGACGCGGGCAAGGCCCGTGCGCTCGATGCGCTCAGCCAGTCCGAATACTTCGGCGCCATGCCGGTGCCGCTCGAGGTCTACTCCGAGCAGGTCGAACGCCAGTCGATCCGCAACATCCAGATCACGCGCGAGCAGCTGACCCGCGCCATGGGCCACCTCGTGCTGCCGCCCACCCTTCTGAACCACCTCGGCCCCGCCGTCAGCGCCGGCCGTTCGATCCTGATGTACGGCCCCCCGGGCAACGGTAAGTCGTCAATCTCGAACGGCATCCGCGACGCGCTCGGCGACCGGATCTACGTGCCGCGCGCCATCGAGTATTCGGGCCAGGTGATCACCGTCTACGACCCCATCGTTCACACCGCCGTCGAGGAGGTCCGCGAGGACATGACCTCGCTGCGCCGGGCCAAGCGGTTCGACAGCCGCTATGTCTGCTGTGAGCGGCCCACCGTGGTCACCGGGGGCGAGCTCTCGCTCAAGATGCTCGACCTCGTCTACAACCCCACCGCGCGGACCTACCAGGCACCTCTGCAGCTCAAGTCGACCGGCGGCATCTTCATCGTCGACGACCTTGGCCGTCAGGAAGAACCGCCGCAGGCCCTGATCAACCGCTGGATCGTGCCGCTGGAAGAGGGCAAGGACATCCTCGGCCTGCAGTCGGGCGAGAAGTTCGAGGTGCCCTTCGACACGCTGGTCATCTTCTCGACCAACTTCCACCCGAACGAGATCTTCGACCAGGCCGCACTGCGCCGGATCTTCTTCAAGATCAAGATCGACGGGCCGAGCCAGGAGGACTTCCTCAAGATCTTCGCGCTGGTCGCGCGCAAGAAGGGGATGCCGCTGGACGAACGCGCGCTGGTGCACCTGCTGAAGGAAAAGTACCCGACCATCGGCAACGTCTATGCCAACTATCAGCCGGTCTTCCTGATCGACCAGATGATCGCCATCTGCGAGTTCGAGGGCCTGCCCTACCAGATGAGCCCCGACCTGATCGACCGGGCCTGGGCCAACATGTTCGTCAAGGACGAGCTGATCGTCAAATAACGGCACCGACAGCGATAGTGGCGCGCCTCCTTGCGGGGCGCGCCTCTTCGTGTGCGTCCCTCAGACCGGCACCATCGTCCCCTGCAACAGCGCCACCAGCGTCTCGGCCCCGTTCTCGTCCTCGGCATGAACCTCGGCGCTGACCACCACCAGCCGGCGGCCGGGCTTGATCACCCTTCCCGTCGCCCGCAGCAGCGCACCGCGCGCCGGGTTCATGAGGTTGATCTTGATCTCGGCCGTCAGAACGTCGCGCCCCGGCTCCATCATCGTCAGCGCGGCATAGCCCGCAGCCGTATCCCCTAGCGCAAAGGTCAGCGCCGCATGGCCGAACCCCTGCTGCTGCCGGGCGATCGGCAGGATCGGCGCGGTGATCTGCACCTCGCCCGGCGTGACCGAGGCGACCTCGGCCCCCAGCGTCTGCATCATCGTCTGCGCGGCAAAGCTTTCCTCGATCCGCGCCTTCAGGTTCTCGTCCATATCCCTCTCCCCCGTTTCAGCGCGGCATCGGCACGGCCTGCGGCTGCGGCCCCGTCAGGATCGCAAGCGCCTCGCGCCGCATCAGCGTCGTCAGCACCGCGTCGTGGCTGCGCAGCCCGCCGGTGTAGGTGCCATAGGCCGGCATGACGATCCGGTCCTTGTCGACCAGGAACGCCGGCCGCGAAATCGTCCGCGCCCGCGTTTTCACCTGCGCCTTGGGGTGATAATGCCCCGAAATCTCGCCGCTGGCCCCGGGCCGCGCGATATGGCGGAAGGTCACGGGCGGCAGCGGCAGCTCGGCCAGATGCGTCCCCCCAAGGGCGACCGGACCAGGATCGTGGTTGCCCTCGATCCAGACCCAGCGGCGCCCGGCCTGCAGGCGCACCAGCCACAGCCGCTCCTCCTCGGCCAGCCCGGCGGCGGCGTCGAGATCGTCGAAACTGTCGCCAAGGCAGACCACCGTCTTGGCGCCGGTGGCCAGCAGGTCGGCGGCCAGCCGGTTCAGCGTATCGCGGGTGTCATAGGGTGGCAGCACCGCGCCGCCCCGCCGGGCGATGCGTTCCGACTTGCCGAAATGCAGGTCCGATACGCAGAGCAGCGACTTATCCGGCCACCAGAGCGCGCCGGACCCGAGGGCCAGCAGCTCGGCCCCGGCGAGGGTGATCTGACAGGTGTTCATGCTGTGTTCGTTGCCGAGCGCGCGGTGTTTTGCAAGAGTTTTCAGCCCCCCGGCGCCAGATCCACGATCCCCGCGGTATCCAGCAGACGCGCGGCTTCCTCTGCCAGCAGACGCTCATCCGCAGCCCCCGCCACCGGCACCTTGCCGATCTCCAGCAACAGCGGCGCGGCCAGCGGCGTGATGCGCTCCAGACGCAGGTGATCGACCCGGTGGCCGACCCGGTCCAGCATCTCCTCGATCCGCCCGAAATCGACGAGACCCCGCCGCGCCTCCTCGCGGGTGATCTGCATCATCAGGTGGTCAGGGTCGTACTTAAGCAACGTGTCGTAGAGGATGTCCGAGGAAAAGGTCGCCTGCCGCCCGCTCTTCTTCTGCCCGCCCGTATTGCGCTCGATCAGTCCGGCGATGGTGGCACTGGCCTTGAAGGTGCGCTTCATCACCGCGTTACCGGCAAGCCATGTCTCCAGCCCGTCCCGCAGCGCCGCTCGGTCGAACAGCGGCGCCGGGTCGGTCAGCGCATCGAGACCCCAGATCAGCGTAGCGTAGTCGGTGGCCACGAACCCCATCGGGGCAAGTCCCATCTCCTCCATCCGCTTGGTCAGCAGCAGGCCCAGCGTCTGCTGGGCGTTGCGCCCGGCGAAGCCATAGACGCAGACGTGTTCGCGCCCATCATGGGGAAAGCTCTCGATCAGCAGCCTCCCCCGCTCGGGGAGGCGCGACACCTCGCGCTGCAGGGCCAGCCATTCGGCGGTATGCGCGGGCAGTTGCGGCCAGCGCTCCTGCGCGAACATGTCGAGGATGCGCGCCGAGAGCTGGGTCGATGTGGCGAACTTCGTGCCCATGAAGGTGGCGATCTTGGGCTTCTTGTCGGCGCGCCGGGTGACCTCCACGGTCATCTCCCACAGCCCCTCGTAGCGCACGACCTGCCCGCCGATCAGAAAGGTATCTCCGGGCGTCAGCGAGGCGGCAAACCCCTCCTCGATCTCTCCCAGCGGCTTGCCGCCCCGGTTGCGGCGCAGGCGCACCTTCAGCGTGTCGGTATCCTGAATCGTGCCGATATTCATGCGAATGCGTGCCGCCGCGCGCGGGTCGCGCAGCTGCCACAGGCCGTCGGGACGCTGCAACAGCCGTTGCCAGCGGTCGTAGGCGGCAAGCGCGTAGCCACCCGTGGCACAGAAATCGAGGCAGGCATCGAACTCGGGCCGGGTGAGCGAGGCGAAAGGCCCCGAGGTGATCACCTCGGCATAGAGCGCGTCGGCATCGAACGGCCCCGAGCAGGCGGTGATCAGGATCTGCTGGCACAGCACGTCGCGCGGACCGGGCCCCCTCGGGTCCCCGTCCAGCGCCCCGGCCTGCACCGCTTCCAGCGCGGCTACGCACTCCACCACTTCAAAGCGGTTGGCCGGCACCAGGATCGCCTTGGACGGCGCATTGTAACGGTGATTGGCCCGGCCGATCCGCTGCACCAGCCGCTTCACGTTCTTGGGCGCCCCGATCTGGATGATCAGGTCCACATCGCCCCAGTCGATCCCGAGGTCCAGCGTCCCGGTGCAGACGATGGCGCGCAGCTCGCCCCGCACCATCGCGGCCTCCACGCGCTGCCGCTGGGCGCGGTCGAGGCTGCCGTGGTGAATGCCGATGGGCAGCCCCTCGTCGTTGGCGAGCCACAGGTTGTGAAAGAAGATCTCGGCCTGCGCCCGGGTGTTGTGAAAGATCAGCGTGGTTTTGTGCCGCCGCACCTGCTCGAGCACAGCCGGAATCGAATAGGCCGCCCCGCCCCCGGCCCAGGGCGGTCGCTCCTCCGTCACCAGCATCGAGATATCCGGGGCCGGTCCCGGATCGGCCTCGACGATCTCGCAGCGGTCCGGGTGACGCGCCAGCAGTCGCGCGATGGCGGGCGGGTCTTCGACCGTGGCCGACAGTCCGACGCGCCGCAAATCCGGGCAGAGCCGCTGCAGCCGCGCGAGCGCAAGGAACAGCTGGTCCCCCCGCTTGCTCTCGGCCAGCGCGTGGATCTCGTCCACCACCACCCGCTTCAGCCCGGCAAAGATGCGCGGCGCATCCTCGTAAGAGGTCAGCAGCGCAAGGCTCTCGGGCGTGGTCAGCAGGATATGCGGCGGATCGACCCTCTGGCGTTTCTTCTGGGTCGCCGAGGTATCGCCGGTGCGGTCCTCGATCCGCAGCGCCAGCCCCATCTCCTCGACCGGCGTGGTGAGGTTGCGCTTGATGTCGGCGGCAAGCGCCTTCAGCGGCGAGACGTAGAGCGTGTGCAGGCCCGGCTTCGGATCAAGGGCAAGCTCCGCAAGGGTCGGCAGGAAACCCGCCATCGTCTTGCCCCCGCCCGTCGGCGCGATTAGCAGCGTGGCCGGTTCCTCCGCCCGCGCAAGCATTTCACGCTGATGGGAATGAATCTCCCACCCGCGCCCGGCAAACCACTGACTGATGACCTCGGGAACCATGACCATGATGCAAGATGTAGGTCAGGCGAAACGAAAAGGGAACATCCCCGACGATGCGTCCCTCACATTCGGCGGTGTGCGCCCGTTCAGGCCGAGCGTTCGCTCTCCGCCCCCGCAAGGCGCAGGCTCTCGACGATCTCACCAACCTGCTCCGGAAAGCGCTCCGGCCCGATGCCCCCGGCCTCGTCGGCCCATGCGCTGAACCGCTCGAACAGCGGCAGGAAGGTGTCGATCTCCTCCTGCGTCCAGCCCGAGAGGAATTCACCCATCACGAGGAACTTGAAATGCCGCACCGCCGTCACGATCGCATGACCGCGCGCAGTCAGTTCCACGATGGTCCGCCGCGCGTCCTGCTGGCTGACCGCCCGCCGCGCAAGGCCCTTGCCGATCAGGTCACTGACCAGCCGCGACGCGCGCGAGGGGTCGATCCCCAGCCGCTCGGCCACCGTGGCGATCATCGTCTCGCGCCCCTGGTCCTCGCCGAACTCGTTGGCCGGCGCCCAGATGGCGATCAGCACGTCGAGCTGGGCAAGGTCGATCTCGCTGTCCAGCTCCAGCGCGCGCAGCGCGTGACTGCCCAACTCCCTCTTGATGACCCTGCGTCGCCATCGCTGGATCACCCCGTCGATATCGAGGGCAGCAGCAGTGGTCTCGCTCGTGATTCCTGCATGCGACAGGAACTCGGTCATCGCGACGTCTCGGTTGGGCATCGTGGACTCCTAGAGCGCTATTTTGCCCATCATCACGGAAAAGCGAGCAAAGCACAATACATGCAGTTGACATACATCTGTACGTGGCAGATATCAGGAGTGTCGCAACAGTGACTTCCCCTCATAGCGACGCCCGAGACCCCCGGCGCCCAAGACCGGGCAGTCTCGGGCACGATTTGACCCAAGGATATTACGTTGTCCCAGGACGCCAATTCCGACGCCCCCGCACTCGACTGGACCCGAATCCGCCTTGTTTATGGCGCTGTGGCCGTAACTCTCTTCCTCGCCTCGCTTGGCCAGACGGTCGTCACCACCGCCCTTCCCACCATCGTCGGAGAGCTTGGCGGGCTGGACCAGATCACCTGGGTCATCACCGCCTACCTGCTCGCCGCCACCGTCGGAGCGCCGGTTTTCGGCAAGCTGGGTGACCTTTTCGGTCGCAAGATCGTGTTGCAATCGGGCATCGGTGTGTTCCTTTTCGGATCGCTGATCTGCGCCGCCGCCCCCAACATCTGGATGCTGGTCGCCGGACGCGCGGTTCAGGGCATCGGCGGCGGCGGCCTCATCGTCGTCTCGATGGCAACCGTGGCCGACGTCCTGCCGCCCCGCCAGCGTGGCCGCTTTCAGGGCGCGCTCGGCGCCGTCTTCGGCGTCTCGACCGTGATCGGGCCGCTGGTCGGCGGCTTCATCGTCCAGCACTTCCACTGGACATGGATCTTCCTGCTGAACCTGCCGATCGGCGCCATCGTCCTCGGGATCCTGACCGTGATCCTTGAAAAGGCCCCGCCCCGCGGACGGCCCAGCATCGACGTGCAGGGCGCCTTCTGCCTCGCCCTGACGCTGGCACTGCTGGTCCTCGTCGCCAGCACCGGCGGGCGCATGCTGCCGTGGTCCAGCCCCACCATGCTGGCCATGATCGGCGCCGCGCTGCTGGCGCTCGTCGCCTTCATCCTGACCGAACGGCGCGCGGTCGAACCGATCCTGCCGCTGAGCCTCTTCACCATCAACAACTTCGTGGTCTCGAACTCGGTCGGCTTCATCATCGGCACGGCGATGTTCTCGACCATCACCTTCGTGCCCTTCTTCATGCAGGTGGTGAAAGGCGTCTCGCCCGCCACCTCCGGCATGTTCGTCTTCCCGATGATGCTCGGGCTGATCACGGCCTCCACCCTCTCGGGACAGTTCATGTCGCGCACCGGGCGCTACAAGTACCTGCCCGTGTTCTCGACCCTCCTGCTGGCCGTCGCGATGGCCTGCATGGCCGCCATCGGCCCCGACACGCATGGCGCGCTGATCGTGCTGTTCATGCTGATGACCGGCCTCGGCATCGGGCCGGTGATGGGGGTCGGCGTGACCGCGATCCAGAATGCCGTGCCCCGCTCGATGGTCGGGATCGGCACCGCCAGCGCCAACATGTTCCGCCTGATCGGCGGCTCGCTCGGAACCTCGGCCTTCGGGGCGCTCTTCGCCGCCGGTCTCAGCCGGCATCTGGGCCACGTGCTGCCGGGCGTCAATCCGCGCGGCCTCAGCGCCCAACAGATCGCGGCGATGGACGACGTGACCCGTCAGGCCGTGGTCGACGGCATTTCCAACGCCCTGCACCCGGTGTTCTGGACCTCGGCGGTCCTGGCCTGCGTCGCCAGCGCGGTGGCCATGCTGATGATCGAGCGGCCGCTGTCGGACACCCTGCAGCCGGTTCAGGCCCCGGCGGAGTAACCCGCCTCAGACGTCGAGCGAGAGCTCCGGTTCCCAGCCCCGCTGGGCCGGCACGAAAAGCTCCAGCCTGTCGCCAAGCGCCAGTGCACCCGGCCGCTCGACCCATGCGGTCACCCCCCGCCGCCCGTTGGCCGCGGACTTGAACGCCTTCCCGTGCCCCGGCTCGTCCGCCTCGATCTCGCGCGCGGGCAAATGGCAGGGCAGGTTCTCCATGTCGATGGTCAGAGTCAGCCCCGACGGCGCCTGCAGGCGCGACGAGGGCGGAACATGGGTAAAGTCCGGTATTCCCTTCAGCACGATGGACGCCCCGAGCAGGCGCGGGTCCAGCACGTCGAGCCCCACCCCCTCGGCGATATCCGCCATCTCTTCCGCCGACAGGATGGTCAGTTGGCGCACGTTCCTGATCTCGGTACCCTTGGGGTAGAGCATGGTCACCCGCGAACAGGAGGGGCGGTTCTCCCCCTCGTGCCGCGCGCCCCGGTCACCGGCAAAGCCAAGGTCGAGCGTCTCGACCGCCTCGGCCCTCAGCGAATCCTTCGACGCCGGGACATGACCCAGCCAGGTCACCTCTGCGAGATACTGGGTTTTGCGATAGACTGACATTGGGGCCCCCTTCACCGGATAGGCCGCAGTCCACCCCGTGCCTCAGCCGATGTCCAGCGTAAAGAACAGGCGCCGGAACGGGAACAGCGCGGTGCCGTCTGGCGCGCATGGATAATGCGCCGCGACCGCCGCGTCGTAGGCGGCGATGATCTGCGCCTGCTCCGCCTCGTCCAGAACGGCAAGGACCGGGCGGGCGAAGGTGGAAATCGTGAAGTGCCGCACCGGGTGCCCCTGCTCCGCCGCAGGAAGCCGCTGGAAATACTCGGTTTCCCAGAGAGAAAGCGTGCCCAGCGGCGCAAGGATGCGGTCATAGTCTTCGGCCGCGAGGATCCCCGGGCTGGTCGCCGGGTCGAAACGGCCCGGAAAGAGATCAGCGGCAAGGTCGTGCCACAGGCGATGCGACGGCGCCGGGTTCTGATGCGGCATCTGGACCGCCAGCGTGCCACCGGGCGCAAGCAGTCCGACGAGACGGGGCAGCAGGCACTCGTGATCCCCCAGCCACTGCAGCGCCGCGTTGGAGTAGATCAGCGCAAGCGACGCGTCGGGCGTCCAACTGGCGATATCCGCCTCCTCCAGCGCGCCGTAGGCCCCGGTCTTGCGGGCCACTTCCAGCATCGCGGGGGAATTGTCGACGCCCAGCACACGCTCGGTGCCGAAGCGAGCGGCGAGCGCCGGGCCGACCGGCCCGTTGCCACAGCCAAGATCGCAGACCGCGCCTTGTGGCAGATCACCGACTCGCGCCAGAAGGTCCAGCGCCGGGCGCAGCCTCAGATCGCCGAAACGGGCATAGCTCGCGGGGCTCCAATCGGTTCCGCTCATGATCACCTACCTCTGAGAAGGTTAATTGTATGCGATAGTATACCATTTGCGCCAACCGCCCACAAGCAGCTCCATGCGCCTACAAACGATAGCAAAGGTATATACATTTCGTCATGAATCTGTTACGTTCGCAGCATGATCCGCATGGCCCTGATCCTCTCGTTCCTCGGCGTGGCGGCGCAGGCGCGCTCGCCCATCGCCGAAGTCATATGCGAGCCCACCCCCGCCCTGCATGAACGACTCCAGCGCCAGTACGAGGCGCATCGCAGCGCCACCGGCATCCGCGATCCCGAGCAGATCATGGAGGTCTGGACCGGGCCCACCGGCAATTGGACGCTGATCGTCACCTACGCCAACGGCACCTCCTGCATCGTGGCGATGGGTGAGAACTGGACGCCGCAGCGCGAGGGCTAACCCCCTGATCGAAAAGCATTCCCGCAGAGGCGCGAGAGCGCCTTGGTGCGGTTTGGCCATACGATGACCGGCGAACCCAGCCGATTGTTTCCGAAATTTGATCAGATCCCGCGCGGCAGTCCGCCGCTGCTCCGGGGGCCATCTCAAAATTCAACACATTGATATTTAATGCATAATCAAGAAATCAAAGCGAAAATCCGCACCACAGCCCGAGGTTGAGCCCGCCCCCCGGCCTTTCCGCCAGACCGATAATCGGACATAGTCGATGCCTGGTTCCTGTAGTGCGGAGGGTTCATGGCCTTTCTGTTTCGTTGCGCCGCCGGTTTGGCGCTCTGCTGTCTCGCGGTCCCTTCGGTCGCCGCACCCGAGCGCTGGTCCGTCATCGGCAACTGGGACATCAGCTATTACTCGGCCACCGAGGGCTGCCTCGCCTACGCACGCTTCGATCACACCGACTTCTTTATCGGGTTCGACACCCGCGAGGAGAAGCCCGCCCTCGACCTGACCGTCCTGGACGACCGCTGGGAATCGATCGAGCCCGACGTGACCTACCCGGTCACCCTCATGTTCGGCGACGAGGAGCCCTGGACGCTCGACATGCGCGGAGTACACATGGATGACTCGCCGGGTCTGAACATCCTCATCGACGCCTCCATGAACAAGGCCGAAACCTTCATCGAGGAATTCCAGCGCGAGATGCGGATGAGCTGGTCCTACGGCGACACCAAGCTCGGGGTCTTCACGCTCAAGGGCTCGCGCAGCGCGTTTCAGGCGGTGCTCGACTGCCAGAACGCCCATGCGCCGCAACCGGCGCCAGAGGCCGAGCCGGTGCCCGACGAGACCGAAGCCATTGCCGCCAGCGCCAGCGCGGACGAGGAGATCCCCATCGAGGATGGCAGCGGCGAAGACGTGATCGAGGCAACGCCCGCCCCCCTCACCGCGCCGAAATAGCGTGACCCGCCCCTGCCCCGTCGACACACTCCCAAACCGCCGCTAGCTTGCGGCGGACCACAGGAGGGGACGCAATGACGCCGGACGAGGCCCACAAGATTCTGGAAGACAACTTTGCCGACTGGGTGCGCGCGCTCAAGCCCGAGGTGCTGGCCATCGACGCCGAGCACGCGCTGGTGCGCATGCCGCTGGGCGAGCACCTCGCCCGCGTCGGCGGGATCGTCTCGGGGCAGGCCCTTGCGGCGCTCGCCGATACTGTCATGGTTCTGGCCGCCATCGCCCAGGCCGGAGAGCTTCGCCTCTATGCCACCACCGACCTGCACACCCAGTTCATGCGCCCCGGCCGGGGCAGCGCGATCCTGTGCCGGGCCGAGGTGGTACGCTCGGGTCGCTCGCTGGCCTTCTGCCGCGCCGAGATGACCGAAGAGGACAGCGGCAAGATCGTCGCCACGGCCACCGCCACCTTCTACGCGGCCTGAACCGCCCTCAGCCCGCGACCTTGAGGCGCGCGCGATGGCTCTCGTCAAAGGCCTGCCGCAGCAGACGGCCCAGCGTCTCGCGCACCTCGCCTCCGGTGTCACCGCCGTAGAAGTTGATGTAGTGCTGCGGCAGCGTCGGCAGCGTGCCCCCGTGGTCGACCACCTCGAGGTGCGGCGGCTGGGTGCCTTCCAGCAACGCCTGCACGCCGAGGTCGGCCGAGACCGTAGCCTCCAGCGTGCGGTCCGATTCCGAATCCACCGCGATGTTCCACTCGACCCCGGCATTGTCGAGCGCCCGGAGCACCAGACCCCGGAAGATGCAGTGGCTGCCGACGACAAGGTCCAGCGGCTTCTTGCGCCATGACGAGCCGCCGATGGCGCCGACCCACACGAGGTTCTTCACCGCGAGGCATTCCGAGCCGGGCATCCGCTCGGGTTCGGTAGTAAGGATGAGGTCGCATTCCCCGCGCGCGAACTGCTCCTTCAGCGCCCGCGTGTTGGACGAGACAAGCTGCACCTTGAAGCGCGGGAAAGCGGCGTTGAACTGCTGCAGCACACGGGGAATCGCCGGGTAGACGATGTCGTGCGGCACGCCCAGCACCACTTCACCCTCGTAGGCCTGATCGGTCAGGCGGCCGATCACCTCGTCGTTCAGCGCAACCATACGGCGCGCGTAGGTCAGCAACTGCTCGCCCGAGGCGGTCAGCGCAATGCCCCGGCCAGAGCGGTCCAGCAGGTCCACGCCGAGCAATTCCTCAAGCCTTTTCAGCTGCATGGATACGGCGGACTGGGTCAGGTGCAGGAATCCGGCAGCGCGTGTCACACCACCGTAATCCGCAACGGCGACAAAGGAGCGCAGGGTGGTCACATCGAGATTCCGCATCATCACGATCCTTGATGTATGATTTCAAAAACATTCGTTTTCAAAATGAACCACAACTCTCCATATACATCAAGGAAATTGATTCACGACCCCCAACACATCACGACCTGAAAAAGGAAACCATCATGGCCCATACCATCGCACGCGGCCGCAAGACCGTCCGCCGCGCCTCCCTCATCGCGCTTTTCAGCCACTTTTACGGCGTTTGGCGCCAGCGTCAGACCCTCGGCAAGCTCGACTCCGCCGCCCTGCACGACATCGGCATCACCCGCGGCGAAGCCTTTGCCGAATCCCGCCGCGCCTTCTGGGACGCACCGACCGGCTGGCGTAACTGATTGCGGTCAAACACAATGATTGACTGCCCACTTTGAACGCCCCGCATCTGCGGGGCGTTTCGTTTGAAAATTTTCAACGATAACAACTGCGTTTATTTGTTACGCAAGCTCTTGATTTGGCCACAATCCCCCCCGATATTTGCGATGATCGCCGGGTGGCAGCCGCCCCCGGCCCTCGTTGTCTGGAAGGGAGACCCCAATGGCTCAATTTGACACGACCCGCGTAGCAGGCCGGACAACGGCTGGCGTACGCGGTGCGGATATCGACGCAGGGCTGCGCGCCCACATGAACAAAGTCTACGGCACCATGTCCGTGGGCATGCTGATCACCTTCGCCGCCGCATGGGCACTGTCCGGCCTTGCCGTCAGCGCCACGCCGACCGAATACCAGATCGGCGCGAACGAGTACCTGACCGGTCTCGGCTACGCTCTCTACGCCTCGCCGCTGAAATGGGTGGTGATGTTCGCCCCCCTGCTCTTCGTCTTCGGCTTCTCCGCCGGGATCAACCGCATGTCGGCCGCGACCGCGCAACTCGTCTTCTACGCGTTTGCCGCCGTCATGGGCATCTCGCTCAGCTCGATCTTCCTGGTCTTCACCGGCTACTCGATCGCTCAGGTCTTCCTGATCACCGCTATCGCCTTCGCGGGCCTGTCGCTGGTGGGCTACACCACCAAGAAGGACCTGTCCGGCTTCGGCAGCTTCCTGATCATGGGCGTCATCGGCCTGATCGTGGCGTCGCTGGTCAACCTGTTCCTGCAGTCGCCGATGATGATGTACGCGATTTCGGTGCTGGGCGTTCTGATCTTCGCCGGCCTGACCGCCTATGACACGCAGAACATCAAGAACACCTACCTCGCACACGCCCACGGTGGCGACAGCGAGTGGCTGGGCAAGGCTGCGATCATGGGTGCGCTGAACCTGTACCTGGACTTCATCAACATGTTCATGTTCCTGCTGCAGCTCATGGGCAACCGCGAGTAACAGCCGGTCCGAACGGACGGTACGAGGGCGGGGTTTTCCCCGCCCTTTTCTTTTGCCCAAACGCCAAGGCGCGGGACATCGGCAGATATCTGCCAGTCGCATATTTTCTGCTGGGACGCCCCGATTTGCCCCATGCTTGCCATCTTTCGGGGGCATCCTGTCGCGACGCCAAAAACCCTTTCGTTATTACCATTTCCGGGCCCCGCGCGAGATGTCGAACCAAAAAGTCACGACCCAGGCCAACCTGATCTACGCCTCTCTTCCGGGCCTGGATTTCGATCGCATTCTGCTGACCCTGAACGGTCTCCTGCGCCGCCTCGGCATGCCCTCCCTCGCGCTCAGCCCGATGTCTTCGGACCGCTTTGCCCTGTTCAGCAACGAAACCCTGCACGCCTCCATCGCGCTGCACGAGGGTCCGCTGGGCGAGGCCGGGTTCGAACGCGCTCTCGCGGCCCCGATGGCCGAGCCCGCCGACATCGCGACCATGCTGCGCGACAACCGCGCCCATGTGCAGATCTCGGTTGGCGACGGCCCCACCCCGGTCGCCTTCGCGCCCCCGACCCCGGTCGACATCACCGTGCGGGTCGAGGCGTTGCAGAACCTCATCAAGCTGGTGCATGCCGCCGCGGCCTGCAAGGCGGCCCATGTCTGCTCGTCCGACAGGTTCCTGATGCCCGAGGATATCTCGGGCTTCGGCACCGCCCTCGCCCCTGCCATGCTGGTTCACCCCGCCCCGGTAGGCGAACGCACCGGGCCCTACGGCCAGTCGGGTTCGGGGATGATCGCGCACCAGTCCCGCCTGCTGATCGGCAAGACGCTGGTCCTCGAAGGCATTCCCACCGACGTGCCGAACTCGATGCGGCTGCTCCTGCTCGACACCCTGCTCAACGAACACATGAGGGGGCGGCTTACGCTCGAGGATGGCGACAGGCTGACGGAAGTGCCGGGGCTGACCCTCTACATCCGTCACGATACCGCGCACGAACAGATCATCGCCTCGTTCTGGTCCGCCCCGCCGGCCACCGGCAGCTCGGTGCCAGAGCGTATCTTCCTCGCCCATCCCGGCTATGGCGCGACGCAGGGATCGAGCGATTCAACCGAATCCGAAGAGGACTGGCTGTTCCCCGAGACGGCCTCGTCCCGCGTCGCGGCACCGACCAGCTCCGGGGCCTTCCCCTCCTGGATGATCCTCGTGGCGATCGGCCTGTTCCTCTGGGTCGGCCTGCCGCTGCTGAACATCCCCCAGAAGGTCATCGAATCCGCCTTTTCCAACGGAATCGACGGGGTGGAGATGCCCGACTAGGCATCGGAACGGCCCCCGCGACAGGGCCATCCGGCCCTCTTTTCACACCCGTTTCAGCACCGCGAAGCAGGCGGTTTTGCCCGTCCTGAATCGAACAGGATTGTGGCAGGATTCACCGGCTGTTCCCCGCCGATGCCACAATTCACCCAAAGTACGGACAGATCATCGCCATATTTACCGTCAGAAACAGGCAAACAGGCTGTTTCCAGTATTTCTCCAATTCAACGCCAGTCCCTAAATGCCGCAAACTTTCCCTAATCCGACAAAGATTCACCCATCTTTCTGAGTAAACTTATCCACATCGGGCAGAACGCACCAAAGGGTGGGACCATGACTCAGGACAACACGTATCACGGCGGTCTTATCGTCCTCGGACGCGAAGACAGCGTGATCGAGCGATTGATCAAGATCGTCGCCTCGACGATGGAAGACTACGGCCATCCGGTCGAACGCAAGCACCGCCAGGGCATCCGCGATGCCCAGGTGACGGCAACGCATTACCGCGCGCACCTCTCGCTGACCCAGAGCATGGCGATCGGCGACCACGGCCAGCGCGGCATCACCCTTCCCGGCTTTGCGGCCGCCGCACCGAACGCCAAGCGCGATCCGCAGCGGCAGTGGCGTGTGACCATCGAGCTGACCCCGGCCGATCCGTTGCGCGACGATCCGGACATCTCCGAGCTGCTTCTCGTTGTCATGCTCTACCGCATGACCGAGCAGTTCGATGTCAGCATGGTCGAATGGCTCGACCCGCTGACGCTGCTCACCACCGAGCAGTTCCTCGATGCCTTCTCGAACATCTCGCCCGGTGCCGTGGCGCCGTCGCACCCCGACGAGACACCGGCGCCGGTGCGCGCCGCAGCGCAGCCGCGCAACATCCGCCTGATGGGGCACGAGGGGCTGCGCGCCGCCTTCCGCAGCCAGCACGCCTTTCAGGAACTGGTTCCGGCCAACGAGGATGACGAGGACACGCAAAGCGACGTCCAGCGCCTCGCCATCTGGGGCATGACCGGGATGCTCGCCTTCCTCTCCGGCCCCGTCGCCGTGTCGATGGCCGCCGTCAACCTGATCAAGGGCGAGGATCTCCGGCTCAACACGCATGTGCTGGCACTCACCGGCTTCGTTTCGATGGTGATCGGCTCCGGCGCCCTCGAAAAGGTTGCACACCACCTACCGCTCTGACTCCCTCCCTACCGGCAACAGGTGGCGCCCCGGCGAAAAACTTCGCCGGGGCGATCTCGTTCCGGTCAGAGGGTCAGGCGACCGTCGACAGCTCGGGCGAGCCGGTCACGGCCCCGCGCGCCATCACGAAGGTATGGATGGAAAAGACCACCACGCGCGTCTTTGGCAGGCGCAGGATCGACTGCCTTTCACTGCGCAGGTAGGAGGCAAGCTCGGGACTGACCTTGTGCCGCTTGTCGGTCTCGGATCGCGGCAGGAACAGTTCGGGCCGCGTGTACCACAGCGCATTGAACCGCCACAGCGGTCGGTCCGGCTGTACCCCGTCGAACAGCCGCTGCACCCGTGCGGCGACATTCTCGTCATAGACCGCGACGGGCTGGTGAATGCGCACCATCGGTTTCATGAACTTCTCGGCAAGCGTCCAGCCCGCCGGAAAGCACAGCACCGACCCCTTCAGGACATGTTCGTCGCCGACCTTGTCCAGCAGGTTGAAATCCTCCTGCACCAGCCGCCCCAGCGTCAGCAGCGGGGCATCCCGGTCGATCTCGACCTCGACGCCATCGCGCCGGATGACCCGTGCCCCCGCACCGGGGTAGACCCGCTCCAGAACCATGTCGAGCAGCTCTTCCGCCGCCGGGCGCACGCTCTCGTCCATCGCCAGCACCGCTTCGCGGCGCTCGGCCAGCAACTGGTCGCGCAGGGCCATCTGCCCGGCAAAGGCATCGTCCTCGATCAGCCAGTCCGCCATGTCGAGGGGCTGGACCGCCGGCAGCCGGCGAAGGTCGGAGACATCGTAGGGAATGGAGGATTGCAGGATCGTCGTCATGGCCATCGGTTAGCACGGCCCGGCGCAGCTGTCGGCAGGAAAACGACGAAAGCGTCGGTAACGGGCCTGCCGTGCCGCAGCGTCCTGCCCAAGATGGTGAAAAACCAGCAGGACCAGACGGATGCAACAGCCCTACCGCGACAGCCGCAAGATCGACCCGACCCGAGGCGCAACCCTGGGCGACGGCACGCCGAACGACGCCGACCGCATCGAGATCGGCCCGACCCGGCTGGCCTATGGCGAATGGGCCGAGGCCGGGCTGACCCTGCCGAACCTGCCCGCCATGCGCGAATACCGCTGGAAACGCCTCACCCGTTTCATCGTGGACCGGGGCTATGGCGGCCTGCTGCTGACCGACCCGCTGAACATCCGCTACGCCACCGACAGCACCAACATGCAGCTCTGGAACGCGCATAACCCGTTCCGCGCCCTGCTGCTCTGCGCCGACGGCTACATGGTGCTCTGGGACTACAAGAACTCGCCCTTCCTTTCGACCTTCAACCCGCTGGTGCGCGAACAGCGCTCCGGCGCCGACCTGTTCTACTTCGACCGGGGCGACAAGGTGGACGTGGCCGCCGATGCCTTCTCGAACGAGGTGCGGGTGCTGATGGCCGAACATTCCCCCGGCAACATGCGGCTCGCCGCCGACAAGCTGATGCTGCACGGGCTCCGCGCGCTCGAGGCGCAGGGGTTCGAGATTTTCGAGGGCGAGGAAGTGACCGAAAAGGCCCGCGCCGTGAAGGGCCCCGACGAGATCCTCGCCATGCGCTGTGCCATCCATTCCTGCGAGGCCGCCGTCGCCGCGATGGAGGCCTATGCCCGCACCAACGTCCCACTGGGCAATACCTCCGAGGATGACATCTGGGCCGTGCTCCATGCCGAGAACATCCGGCGCGGCGGCGAATGGATCGAAACCCGGCTGCTGGCCTCCGGGCCGCGCACCAACCCGTGGTTTCAGGAATGCGGCCCCCGCATCGTGAACCAGAACGAGATCGTCAGCTTCGACACCGACCTGATCGGCAGCTACGGCATCTGCGTCGACATCTCGCGCAGCTGGTGGATCGGGGACGCGGCGCCGCCTGCCGACATGGTCTATGCCATGCGCCACGCCCACGAGCACATCATGACCAACATGGAAATGCTCAAGCCCGGCGCGATGATCCCCGACCTCATCGCCAACTGTCACCGGCTCGACGACCGGTTCCAGGCCCAGAAATATGGCTGCTTCATGCACGGCGTCGGCCTCTGCGACGAGTGGCCCCTGCTGGTCTATCCCGACAACGCGGTCGCCGGGGCCTACGACTACCCGCTGGAGCCAGGCATGGTGCTCTGTGTCGAGGCGGCGGTGGGCGAGGTCGGCGGCAGCTTCAGCATCAAGCTGGAAGAGCAGGTCCTGATCACCGAGACGGGCTACGAGAACCTGATCTCCTACCCCTTCGACGCGGCCCTGATGGGGCAGGACCACTCGGCGCGCAGCGTTCCGGCCTAGGTCACGCCTTCCAGCGGCGGTGGACCCAGAACCACTGGTCCATGTGCTGGCGCACCAGCGCCTCGAGACCCTCGTTCACCGCGCGGGTCATGGTGACCGGGTCGCTCGGCGGGATCGGGTCGAACATCACCACCTCGAAGTCCAGCCCGCTCGGCTGGCGCACGGCGTAGACCGGGATCATCACCGCCTTCTGCTTGAGCGCCAGTTCGGCGGGCACCGTCGAGGTGATCGCGGGTTTGCCGAAAAAGTCGATCGGCGTGCCGCCCTGCACGTGCAGATCACCCACGATGGCGATGATCCCGCCCTCCTTGAGGTGGCGGACCATCTCGATCATGCCCCGGCGGCCCTGTTCGAACATCGGCTTGGCGATGGCACTCATTCGCCGCACGTAATGCTCATTGAAATAGGGATTGGCCATGCGCCGGTAGAGGGCGCCCATCTCGAAGCCCCGCCCCACCAGCGCAGCGCGCGCGGCATCGTAATTGCCGAAATGGCCGGTCATCAGGATCACCGGGCGGCCCGCCGCGCGGGCCTCTTCCAGCGCCTTCAGCCCCGGTCCGCTGATCGGCGAGTTCTTCACCCGGTCGATGAACTGCTGACCGGAGTAAAGCTCGATCAGGCTGCGCCCCACGTTGTCGGGCACGGCGATGCACATGCGCGCGACCTCGTCCTCCGGCATCTCCGGGCACACCATCGCGAGGTTGGCGCGCACGCGCCGCCGCCCGCCCGCCAGCGGCCCGAGGATGCGCGAGACGAACCAGCCCATCATCGGCACCCGCGCCTTGTAGGGCACCAGCAGGGCCGCACCGATCAGACCGCGCAACAGCAGGTTCGAGCAGTAGTACCCGGCCTTTTGGCGCGTCGAGAGCTGTGAGAGTTCTGCGGGCAAGGGCGTCAGGTCACTCGGTAGGTTTCGCGGTACCAGACATAGAGACCGGCCCCCGCGATCACAAGGGTACCGGCGACGGTCCACAGGTCGGGCACCTCGCCATAGAGGGTCATGCCCCAGAAGCCGGCGAAGACGAGATTGAGGTAGGCGAAGGGCGCCAGCATCGCCGCCTCCCCCTCGCTGAAGGCGCGGATCAGCGCCAGCTGGCCAACGGTTCCAAAGACCGCGATCAGGCCCATCAGGCCCAGCGCGATGGCATCCGGGCGCTGCCAGACGAAGGGGATGACCAGCGTCAGTACCACCGCCCCCACGGCACCGGTGTAGAACAGCGAGGTCCAGGCATCCTCGCCCGGCCCAAGACGCCGGGTCAGCAGCACGTAGGACGAATAGCTGACCGCCGCCGCCAGCGGCAGCAGCGCGGCGGGCGAGAAGACGTCGCTGCCCGGGCGGATGATCACCAGCGCCCCGGTCACAGCAACCGCGATGCCCGCAATCCGGCGCGGGCCCAGCCGTTCCCCCAGGAACAGCGCCGCGCCAAGCGTGATCAGGACGGGGTTGGTCGCCATCAGCGCCGAGGCATCGGTCAGGGGGATCAGGCTGATACCCAGAAAGAAAAAGGCCGTCGCCATCATGATCAGCACCGAGCGCAACAGCTGCATGCCCAGGTGTTCGGTCCGCGCGACGCTGCGCAGGCGCGGCGCTACAAGAACCAGCACCAGCAGCATCTGCCCCGCGTAGCGAACCCAGAGTGCAGGCAGCACCCCCACCCTCGGGGCAAGGCCCTTCACGCTCATGTCCATGACCGAGAAACAGAAAATCGCGGCGATCATCATCAGGATCGCACGGGTATTGCGGGCCGGAACAACGGCCTGGGTCATGTCGCGCCGCCCGTCGTTCGCGGGCCGCCGACCGTCATCTCGTTCACTGTCATGCCGGTCTGATAGGGGCGAAAACCCGCCCTGTCCATCGTCACGCGGTGCCTAGGCGTCCTCTTCCAGGGACTCGTCGGGGTCGACCATCTCGATCTCGCCCTGTTCCACCAGCTGACGGATCGCGCCCACGACCGCGTTCATCGCCGCCTCCGCGTCCTTCGGCTTGACCTTGCCGCGGTCGCCGACCTCCTCTCTCAGGTTATCCGCCATCCGCTGCGACATGTTGCCGAGCAGGAATTCCGCCACCCCCGAGGTCTGCTCGTCCGTGGCCCCGGCCAGCGCGGTCACCAGTGTGTCGGCCTCCACCGCGCGCACTACGACGGGCACATCCTTGGGCCGGACCCGCACCGAGATATGGGCAAAGGTAAAGATGTTGCGCCGCACCCTCTCGGCAAAGGCCGCGTCCGTCTCCTCCAGCCCGGTCAGCATGTCGTCACGCGTACTGGCCGCCGAAACGTTCAGGATCGCGCCAACCCGCGCGCCCGGTTCGTCCGCAAAGGCCGCCGGCGGCTTGTCCTCGAACTGCGCGGCAAGCGAGAGGCCGATCCGGTCCACTGCGTCCGGCGTGACAGACCCGGTCTGGGACACCGCATAAGTGATGCGCCGCGCCAGCGGGCCGGGCAGCTTGCCCAGCAGTTCCGCCGCCCGGGGCGTGTCGAGCTTGGAGAGCAGCACCGCCGCGACCTCGGTGCTTTCCTGTTCGGCGATCCGCACAAGGTCTTCCACCGGCATGCTCCGCAACCGCTCCCACGGATCGCCCGACTGCCGCACGCCCGCTTCCTTGCGCAGGCGCGCCGCCGTCTGCGGGCTGATCTTGCCATCCAGCGCCGAGAGCGCCCCGGCGATGCCCTTGGGAAAGGACAGCCCCACGCCTTCGAGAATGTCGGCAAATTCTTCCACCACGGCATCCAGCGTGGCGCGATCCACCAGCCCCATGCTGCCCATCTGGTGGGTCAGCCGGGCCTGAAGTTCCTCCGGCAGATCCTCCAGCGGAAGATCCGCGCCCTCGTTCAGCAGCAGCCGCACCACGATCGCGGCCTTGGCCCGCCGGTCGAGCGTGCTGGGGGGCGCAGCCATTGCTGTTGCGCCCCCGCCGAACTGCCCTGCCATCGCCGGGAGACCCGGAATACCGCCGTCGCCCTGCATGTGACCGCCCTTGCCTGTCTGCCCTTAGAGGGATGACAGGCACTTTACCCGAGCCCGGGTAAAGAAAGGCTGAAAGACGATCAGTAGCTGTAGGTGATCCCGGTCCGGATCGACTCGCGCAGCGAGGCCTCGGCCCAGGTGCCCTCGCCGCCGCGCGCCATGATCTCGCGCCACTGTGCGATGGCCTCTTCGACGCGGCCCTCGGTGACAAACCCCTGCCCCATGTAGGAACGGGCGAGGATGTTGTTCGGGTTCTTCTCGATGGCCTGCTCGTAGAACATGTTGGCCAGCGTCAGGTGGCCCATCTTGCGGTGGGTAAAGCCCCAGTAGGTCATGACACGGTCGTCGGTCTGGTCCGGCATCGCGCGCAGCACGCCCTGGGCATCCTCGAGGCGACCGGCGTAGGCCAGTTCGCGCACGGCCCCGTAGAGGGTATCGGTATCGAGCCGTGAATCCTTGGCGTCGATACAGGTCTTGGTCTTCTCATCCCAGACCTGGGTGCCTTCGCATTTCTGCGTGGTTTCGGTCGGCTTGGGCTCGGACCCGCCACCACCGGCGGCAAAGGCGAGGCCCGGGGCAGCTGCGAGGGCGAGGGCAAGAACGAAACGCATGGGTATCTCCTGAAAAGCGTAACTCAACTCAGCCCGGTCCCGGATGCAGGTCAAGACCAAGTTCCGGGGCCGGGATAACTGTTAGTCGTACGACCTCGCAAAAAGGTTCAGCTGGATGCGCGATCAACGCAGGCTTGCTGCTCGACGTCCCAGACAAAGCCCTGCGCGCAGGACTGGGCCTGCTGCTCGTGGCCAGAGCACTGGGCATAGCTGATGACGGGAATAAGGGAGAGTGCGAGGGCCGAAAGAACTGTCTTGAGGGTCATTGAGAGTACCTCCGAGGGTTGATCCTGTCCTGATCTTGTTCTTCTTACGACAGGCTACCCCGGTTCGGATCACTCTCAAACGCTTTTCACCCGGCCTCGCGAAAGCGTGCGGTGCGCCGCCGAGATGGCGGCGCAACCTGTTCAGTCCTTGAACACGCGCTTGAAGATCGTGTCCACGTGCTTGGTGTGATAGCCCATGTCGAACTTCTCGTTGATGGCCTCGACACCCAGTGCCTTGACCACTTCCTCGTCCGCCAGCAGCAGTTCGCGGAAGTCGAGCCGCTCTTCCCAGACCTTCAGCGCGTTGCGCTGCACCATCGAATAGGCGTCCTCGCGGCTTACACCCGCCTGCGTCAGCGCCAGCAGCACCCGCTGCGACATCACCAGACCCGGGAACTTGTTCATGTTGTCGAGCATGTTCTCGGGGAAGATCAGCATCTTGTCGACGACGCTGGCCAGACGGTGCAGCGCGAAGTCCAGCGTGATGGTCGCGTCCGGCCCGATGCCGCGCTCGACCGAGGAGTGCGAGATGTCGCGCTCATGCCAGAGGGCCACGTTCTCCATCGCCGGGATTACCGCCATGCGGACAAGGCGGGCCAGACCGGTCAGGTTCTCGGTCAGCACCGGGTTCTTCTTGTGCGGCATGGCACTGGAGCCCTTCTGCCCCATCGAGAAGAACTCGGCGCCTTCCAGTACCTCGGTGCGCTGCATGTGGCGGATCTCGATGGCGATGTTCTCGATGCTGGAAGCGATGACGCCCAGCGTGGCAAAGAACATGGCGTGGCGGTCACGCGGGATCACCTGCGTGCTGATCGGTTCGGGGCGCAGGCCCAGCTTCTCGCAGACATGCTCCTCGACCGCGGGGTCGATGTTGGCGAATGTGCCGACAGCGCCCGAGATCGCGCCGGTGGCGATTTCCCAGCGGGCCTTTTCCAGCCGGTTCTTGTTGCGGTCCATCTCGGCGTAGAAACGGGCAAAGGTCAGGCCCATGGTGGTCGGCTCGGCATGAATGCCGTGCGAACGACCCACGCGAACGGTGTCCTTGTGCTCGTAGGCGCGTTTCTTCAGCGCGGCGAGTACCTTGTCGACGCCGTCCAGCAGGATGTCGGAGGCGCGCACCAGCTGCACGTTCAGGCAGGTGTCCAGAACGTCCGACGAGGTCATGCCCTGGTGCACGAAACGGGCCTCCTCGCTGCCCACGTGCTCGGCAAGGTGGGTCAGAAAGGCGATCACGTCATGCTTGGTCACCGCCTCGATCTCGTCGATGCGCGCCACGTCGAATTCCACGTCCTTGGCCTTCCACACCGCGTCGGCGTTCTCGCGCGGGATCACGCCCAGATCGGCCATCGCGTCGCAGGCATGGGCCTCGATCTCGTACCAGATGCGGAACTTGGTTTCCGGAGACCAGATGGCGACCATGTCGGGGCGGGAATAGCGGGGGATCATTGGCAGCGGCACCGTTTTGTGATTGGGAGGTATGAGCCGCCTCATAAACCGGTGGCGGCCAAGCGGCAAGGTCGGGAGAGGCGTGTTGAGGCGGAATGCCCCGGAAATACAGGGGGTCGAGGGGCTGCGCCCCCGGGTCCTGGCGGATTTCGCCGGTCGCTGGACCATCGCGCGGCGGATCCTCCAGGCTGGACAGCCTCAGGCGCGCTTCGATGGTATCGCGGAATGGACCCCGTCCGGCGCGGATCTCGCCTACCACGAGGAAGGCTTTCTCCACCTCGCCGGGCAACCCCCGATCAGGGCCCAGCGGCGCTATCTCTGGAAGCCGGACCTGAGCGTCTGGTTCGAGGACGGGCGGCTGTTTCACCACGTTCCGCCCGGCGGCGGCGGGGCCGAACACTGGTGCGCGCCCGATACCTACCGGGTGCGCTACCGCTTCGGCCAGTGGCCGCGGTTCGAAACCACGTGGCGTGTGACCGGCCCCCGCAAGAACTATGCCATGATCAGCACGTTCGCCCCCGATGCGGAGGCCGGCACGCCCCCCAACGGACCTCAGCCGTTCAGGTAACGGTCGAAGCGGGCAAAATCGGCCCGGTTGCGGCAGTATCCCGGCGCATGGTCGAGATGGGTATTGGTCGATTGCAGCACCGCGCAGGCCGACTGCTGGGTGCAGGCGCTGCACCGCATCACCGCGCCGCGATAGCCCAGCGCCGCCGGTTCGCCGTGCCGGGTCACCATCGTGCCCAGGTCAAGGCCCAGCCGGTCCGCCATGCCCTTGGTCAGGTCCGCGCTGCGGATGATTTTCGAGAAGAACCCCATGATATGCCGTCTTTCCTTTGAATTTGCCCCGCAAGGTCGAGTCGCCCCTACCCTGACGCAGGCCCGCCCCCGCCGCCTTGACCTGTATCAAGCAAGGCGCCACCCGCCCCGGTTCCCGCTTGCCGCGCCGCCGCATCTGGGGCATCAAGTCCGCCGAGGATGAGGAACAATCAGGAGAACCGACATGTCCCTTGCTGCAACCGACCGCGTGCTGAGCGAGGTCCTTGGCCCCAAAACCGGCCTGGCGCTGCGCCTGAAACAGGCTGCCCTGGTGGTGATGGGTATCGCCATCCTGGCCATCGCGGCCAAGATCAAGGTCCCGATGTGGCCGGTTCCGATCACCATGGGAACCTTCGCCGTGCTGACCCTCGGCGCCGCCTACGGCGCGCGGCTCGGCCTCGTCACCATCATGGGCTACATGCTGGTCGGCGCCCTGGGCTTTGACGTTTTCGCAGGCTCGTCGGCCGAAGCCGCTGGCCTGACCTACATGATGGGCGGCACCGGCGGTTACCTCGTCGGCTACGTGCTCGCCACTCTGGCCCTCGGCGCACTGGCCGCCCGCGGCTGGGACCGTTCGGTCACCCGCATGGCCGCCGCGATGCTGATCGGCAACGCGCTGATCTATGTCCCCGGCCTGCTCTGGCTCGGCCAGCTCTACGGCTGGGACAAGCCGATCCTGGCCTGGGGCCTGACCCCCTTCCTGATCGGCGACGCGATCAAGCTGGCGCTGGCCGCCCTGCTGCTGCCCGCCGTCTGGAAACTGGTCGGCAACGCCCGCGGCTGAAACGACGGGCCCAAGGCCCCTCGCAAGAGCTGATGAAACGAAAAGGCCGGGGTTCTGCCCCGGCCTTTTTCACATCCACAAAACGGCCGCTAACCGACGGCGCCGTTCAACCCGCCTGGCTGCCGAAATATTCGTTGGCCTGCAAGTATCCCGCCGCCTTCGCCGCTGCCATCCACTCGGACTCGAGCGGCGCGTCCCCGATGATCACCACCTGGTTGCCCGGAAGCCGCCGGGACCGGATGAAGGTCTCGAGCCGCACGCGCATGTCGCTCCAGCTGTCGGTGAACCGGGGCGCGGCCTCGGTCGCGTCGAGCACCGGGTTGGCCTGCAGCACCGGGCCGGGCCGGTTCGGCAGATGCACCAGCGAGAGCTTCTGCGCCGACTTCACCGCGTCCAGCGCCCGGGCCTCTGCCTCGGGCATCTTTGCCCCGTCGCCGATGATGCGCAGCGCGTTCGACGAGAACAGCAGGCCCATGATGTCCTGCCCCGTCGCCTGCCGGATCCGGGCATAGGCCTTGTAGTCCATCCCCAGCTCGGCCGCACGGCGCAGCCGCATCTTCACCACCATCAGCGGGATGGTGTTAGGCATCAGTTCCTTCTGCGCCTTGCGCCACTGGTAGGCGCGCCAGACCTGTCCGCGCTCCATGCTGGGCCCGTTGTTGTGCCCGATGCCGGGGGTCGTCCCGCTCATGCCATCACCTCCTGCAGCCGGGCGACGTAGCGCGCCAGCGTGTCGATCTCCAGGTTGATCCGGTCGCCCACCTTCACCGCACCCCAGGTGGTCACTTCCTTGGTATGCGGGATGATGTTCACACCGAAATCGCGCCCCTCCACGTCATTGACCGTCAGCGAGGTGCCGTTCAGCGCCACCGAGCCCTTGGGCGCGATGAACCGCGCCAGATGCTCGGGAGCCCGGAAGACAAAGCGCGAGCTGTCGCCCTCGTCGCGGATGTCGATCACCTCGGCCACGCCGTCGACATGGCCCGAAACGATATGCCCGCCCAGTTCGTCCCCGACCTTCAGCGCGCGTTCCAGGTTGACCTTCTGGCCCGGGGCCCAGCCATTGGCGCCGATGTTGGTCTTCGACACCGTCTCGGCGCTGATCTGGACATCGTACCAGTCGGGCCCGAGGTCGACCACGGTAAGGCAGACCCCGTCGCTGGCGATGGAGGCGCCGATATCGATCTTGGCGGTGTCATAGGACGTGGCGATGCGCGCGCGCAGGTCGCCCTGCTTCTCGACCGCGCGAACGGTGCCGATGTCGGTGATGATCCCGGTGAACATGGGTCTGGCTCCTGACCTGGCTTCCTCTCTGAGTTAGTCCCGGGGCGGTTTCGCCGCAAGCCCCAGATATTGCGTCATTTCCACTCTCGGGTCATAGTTTCGCCCTAGAACGGCAGTACAGATCCGGGAAACAATCCCGGGCAAACCGAGCAAACCCGAGCAGAAATGATGAACGCGACCGCCAACAGTCAGCCTGTCTACCTGTTCCTGCAGGGGCCGCACGGGCCCTTCTTCCAGTCCCTGGGGCGGATGCTGCGGGCCGCCGGAGCCGAGGTCTGGCGCGTGGGGTTCAACGCGGGCGACCGCGCCTTCTGGCCCGACCGGGCAAGCTTCATCCCCTATACCGGCAGCCCGGAGAACTGGGCCGCCACCTTCGAAACCATCGTTGCCGAGCGCCGGGTAAGTGACATCGTCCTCTACGGCGACACCCGACCGATCCACGCCGAGGCCGTCGCCGCCGCCCGCCGTCTGGGTCTGCGCGTGCATGTCTTCGAAGAAGGCTACATGCGCCCCTACTGGATCACCTACGAGCGCGACGGCTCGAACGGCAATTCGCGGCTCATGGACATGAGCATCGCCGACATGCAGGAGGCGCTGGCGCAGTCCGATCTGGAGGCGCCCCTGCCCCCGTCGCACTGGGGCGACATGCGCCAGCACGTCTTCTACGGCGCGCTCTACCACTGGTTCGTCATGTTCCGGAACGGGCGTTTCCGCAATTTCCGCGCCCACCGGGAGCTCCCGGTGACGCGCGAGTTCCAGCTTTACCTCCAGCGCCTGCTCCTGATGCCGTTCCACGGGATCGAGCGGCGCTTCGCGACCCGGCGCATCCGCAACGGCGGCTTTCCCTATCACCTCGCCCTGCTGCAGCTCGAACACGACAGCTCGTTCCAGCAGCACTCGCCCTTCTCGCGCATGACCGACTTCCTCTCGGTGGTGTTCGAGGGCTTTGCCACGGGCGCGCCGCAGCACCACCACCTAGTCATCAAGGCCCACCCGCTGGAGAACGGCCGTGTCGCCCTGCGCCGAGAGGCGCGCCGCCTCGCCCGCCAACACGGGCTCGAGGGCCGAGTGCACTACGTCCGTGGCGGCAAGCTCGCGCAGCTTCTGAACGACGCCCGCAGCGCGGTCACAGTGAACTCCACCGCCGGCCAGCAGGTGCTGTGGCGTGGCATCCCGCTCAAGGTCTTCGGCCGCGCGGTCTACGACAAGCCCGAGTTCGTCTCGACCCAGCCGCTCGCCGATTTCTTCCGCGGCGCCGGTCGCCCCGACATGCGGGCCTACAAGGACTATCGCCGCTACCTGCTGGAAACCAGCCAGGTGCCCGGCGGCTACTACTCCTCGCGCGGGCGGCGCCAGCTCCTGCGCCTCGTGGTCGACATGATGCTCTCGCCCGAAGATCCCTACGATGCGCTGAAATCCGGCACAGCGGCGCCGCGGCAACAGTTGCGCGTGGTGAACTGACCGCCTCCAGCCCGGCCTCTAGCTTTTTTCTCAGGAATCCGATAGGGATACCGGAAAAACACCGAGGCAGAAAAACAGGTCGAGGAGACCGGGCAGTGATTTTCCAAGAAAACCGATGGGCGAAGTCCGTCGTGACGCTGACAGTCATCGCGCTGTTGGCGGGCTGCGGCTTGCCTCAGGTCGGGCCGAACAAGCGCCAGATCTACGCCGGTTCGGTCCAGCGCGAAGGCGACTCCTTCATCGTCACGGTCAACGACCGGGTGACGCGGGCCACTGCCGTCGTTCCTGCCCTCGGGTTTTCCAGCGACTTCACCGGCGCCGCGCAGCTGACTTCCGATGTCATCCGGCCGGGCGACATTCTTGGCCTGACCATCTGGGAAAACGTCGATGACGGGCTGCTGACCGGACGCACCGGCAACTCCACCCCGCTTGAGGAAGTGCAGGTCGATAGCTCCGGCTTCATCTTCGTGCCCTATGCGGGCCGCGTCAAAGCCTCTGGCAACACCCCGAACCAGCTGCGCGAGATCATCACCTCGCAGCTCGAGGAACAGACCCCCGACCCGCAGGTCGAGGTGCGGCGCGTCGCCGGTGACGGCTCGACCGTGTCGCTCGTCGGCTCCGTGGGCGCACAGGGCGTCTACCCGATCGAGCGCCCCACCCGTACGCTCTCGGCCATGCTGGCCAAGGCGGGCGGTGTCACCATTGAGCCCGAGATCGCCGAGATCACGGTGATCCGGGGCAGCCAGCGCGGCAAGATCTGGTTCCAGGACCTCTACGACAACCCCTCGCTCGACATCGCGCTCCGTGCCGGGGACCGCATCCTCGTCGAGACCGATACTCGCTCGTTCACCGCCCTCGGCGCCACCAGCAAGCAGGCCCGCGTGCCCTTCGAGTCCCAGGACCTCTCCGCGCTCGAAGCCATCGCGCAGGTCGGCGGCCTTGTCTCCACCACCTCCGACCCGACGGGCGTCTTCGTCATGCGCAACGAACCCGCCGAGATCGCCAACCAGGTGCTGGGCCGGGGTGACCTGCAGGGTGCACAGCGCATGATCTACGTGCTGAACCTGAAGGAACCCAACGGCCTGTTCCTTGCCCGTGACTTCGTGATCCGGGACGGCGACACCCTCTACGTGACCGAAGCGCCCTATGCGCAGTGGTCCAAGACGATCTCGCTGCTGCTGGGCGCGGTCACGCCGATTGCCAGCATCGACAGCCTGACCAACTGATCCGTTGCGCGGCGCGGAAAACGATATGGCCGGGGGCGAGAGCTCCCGGCTTTTCGTTTACAACGGCGGGTTCCTGACCCAGCGCCGGGTGCGCCGCATCCTGCAACTCTCCGGCTACCGCCTGCGGCTCGGCCTCCCCGGTCCCGGCGACATGGTCGGCGTCTGGGGCAACAGCCCGACGGCGCACCGGGGCCTCTCCGTCGCCGAGAAACGCAACGCGCCGGTGCTGCGGGTCGAGGATGCCTTCCTGCGCTCGCTCCACCCCGGCCGTGCCGGTGAGCCGCCCATCGGGCTGCACCTCGACCGGCGCGGGGTGCATTTCGACGCCTCCGTGCCCTCCGACCTCGAAACCCTGCTCGCCACCGCCCCGCTGGACGACACCGCGCTGCTCGACCGTGCGCGCGACGCCATCGCGCGGATGCAGGAGGCCCACCTGAGCAAGTACAGCGGCTTTGATCCCGCCACCCCGGTGCCCGAACCCGGCTACGTTCTGGTCGTCGACCAGACCCGCGGCGATGCTTCCGTGCTCGCCAGCCGGGGAGACGACGCCCGCTTCCGCGAGATGCTGGTCTTTGCGCAGGAGGAAAACCCCGGCGCGCGGATCCTGATCAAGACCCACCCCGAAACGCGCGCAGGTTTCCGGCCCGGCTATTACGGACCGGAGGATGCCAACCGCCGCGTGACCCTCTACGACGACCCCGTCAGCCCCTGGACCCTGCTTGAGGGCGCCGTCGCGGTCTACACGCTCTCCTCGCAGTTCGGCTTCGAGGCCATCCTCGCCGGTCACCGGCCCCGCGTCTTCGGCCAGCCCTTCTACGCCGGCTGGGGCCTTACCCAGGACGAGGACCCGGTGCCGCGCCGCGAACGTCGCCTGACCCGGCCCCAGCTCTTCGCCGCCGCGATGATGCTCTACCCGGTCTGGTACGACCCCTACTGCGACCGCCTGTGCGAGCTGGAAGACGCGCTCGACACGATGGAGGCCGAGGCGCGCGCATGGCGCGAGGATCATCGCGGCTGGGTCGCCAGCGGCATGCGCCTGTGGAAACGCCCCGCGCTGCAACAGATGTTCGGCCAGCAGAAACGGGTGATCTTCACCGACGACAACGCCAAGGCCGATGCCACCGGGCGGCCCCGCATGGTCTGGGCCGGCAAGGCCACCGGCGACCACGCCGGCGCGACGCGGGTCGAGGACGGTTTCCTGCGCTCGCGCGGGCTCGGGGCGGAACTGGTGCCGCCCCTCTCGCTGGTGACCGACGACATCGGCATCTACTACGATCCGACCGGCCCCAGCCGCCTCGAAGAGTTGATCACCCGGCGCGCAACGCTGACAGCGGCACAGGAACGCCGAGCCGAGCGCCTGATCCGTTCGCTTACCGACAAGGGCCTCAGCAAGTACAACCTCGGCGGCACGCCGCCCGACCTGCCGCAGGGCCACCGCGTACTGGTCCCCGGCCAGGTGGAAGACGACCAGTCGATCCTGACCGGCGCAGGCACGGTCCGGACCAACGAGGCCCTGCTCGAAACCGTGCGGGCGGCCCGCCCCGATGCGGTGATCCTCTACAAACCCCACCCCGACGTCGAGGCCGGGCTGCGGACCGGTGCTACCGGGGCCGGGGCTGCCGACATGGTGCTGACTGCGGCAGACCCCGCCACCCTGCTGGGCGCGGTGGACGAGGTCTGGACCATGACCTCGCTGCTCGGGTTCGAGGCGTTGTTGCGCGGGGTCAGGGTGACGACGCTCGGCGCCCCCTTCTACGCCGGCTGGGGCCTAACCGACGATCTCGGCCCGATCCCCCCGCGCCGCACCGCCCGCCCCTCCCTCGCCGGACTGGTCCACGCCGCGCTGATCGACTACCCGCGCTACCGCGATCCCAAAAACGGGCACCCCTGCCCCGTCGAGGTCATCGTCGAATGTCTCGCCACCGGCCGCATCCCGCATCCCGGGCTCGCCAACCGGACGCTCTCCAAGCTGCAGGGCCTCTTCGCCAGCGCCTCGCACCTCTGGCGCTAGGCCTGCAATCCGCTTGGGCGCAAAGGCCACGCCCACCCCGTGAACCGCGGGGGAATGCAGATTTTTCGCAGGTTCCGGTTCCTCCCCATCGCGAAGACGACTAAGATTTTCGAAATTGCGGAGTAATCTCTTTGGCCAAACCCAAGCAGCAGGGCGACATGCCGCCACCGGCCCCGAAACGCCCCACCGAAGGGACGCTCGGCCAGCACGCCTACCAGTGCATCCGCTCGGATATCCTCAAGGGCCATCTGCGCCCGGGCACCCCCCTGCGCCTGCAGGGCCTCAAGGAACGCTACGGCCTCAGCTTCACACCGCTGCGCGAGGCACTGAACCGGCTGCAGAGCGAGCAACTGGTCGACAACTTCGCCTCGCGCGGGTTCCGCGTCGCCACCTTCTCGATGGAGGAAATGTGGGACGCCATCGAGACCCGCATGCTGATCGACTGCGAAGGTCTGCGCCGCTCGATCCGGCGCGGCGGCGACGACTGGGAGGCCGAGGTGCTGGGCTCGATGCTGGCGCTCACCCGCGCCTTCGAACGCACCATGGCGCTGACCCGCGAAGCGACCGAGGAGGAACGGGCCGAGCTGGAAGACCGGCACAAGGCCTACCACCACGCCCTGATCAGCGCGAGCGGGTCGAACTACATGCTGCACTACTCGGATCAGCTCTACCAGCAGACCCACCGCTACCGCTGGCCGTTCTTCTCGGAGGCGCCGGGCAGCGCCTTTCTCAAGCAGTCCTACATGGCCGAACACCGGCAGATCGCGGACCATGCCGTCGCCCGGCGCGAGGAGGAGGCGGTCGATCTTTTCGCCCGCAGCCTCCACCGCACCGGCGAGGTCATCGAAAAGCTGCACATGGCGCAGCCGGTGGCTTGACCCCCTAGTTGCGCATCACCGAAGGCAGCCAGGTCGCAATCCCCGGCACCGCCACCAGCAGCACGATCAGAACCAGCGTGCACAGCAGGTAGGGCAGCACCGCGCGGGCGATCTGGCCCAGCGTCGTCCCCTTGGGCGCAACCCCCGCCATCACGAAGAGCAGCAGGCCGAAGGGCGGCGTCGCCAGCGACATCTCGAGCGCCAGCAGCATGATCACCCCGAACCAGATCGGGTCGAACTGATAGACGCTCACCAGCGGCATGAAGATCGGCAGGGTCAGCATCATTATCGAGAGCTGGTCCATGAACATCCCGAGGATGATCAGCACCACCAGCATCGCCGCCAGCATCGCGTAGAACCCGAGGCCGAAACCGGTCGCATAGCTGATCAGCCCCGACGAGGCGCCGGAGAAGGCCAGCACCTGCGAGAAGGTGGTGGAACCGATGATGATCATCAGCATCATGCCCGACACCTTGAGCGTCCCCATCATCGCCTTGGTCATGACCGAGAGCGACAGCTTGCGATAGACGATAGTCAGGATCAGCACCGACAGCACGCCGAAGGCGGCGGACTCGGTCGGCGTCGCCCAGCCCATCAGGATCAGCCCGATGACGCAGAAGATCACCAGACCCATCGGCAGCACGTTCAGCGCCAGCGCCTTCAGGATGGCGCCCAGCGGCGCACGCTCCACCGCATAGGACGGCGCGGCGTCAGGATCGCGGGCCAGCGTGATGCGGATGGTGATGACGTACATCGCCATCAGGATCAGCCCCGGCACCAGCCCGGCGATCAGCAGCGCCCCCACGTCGATCCGGGCCAGCGACCCGAGGAGAACCGCGAGCGAGGACGGCGGAATGATCATGGCGACCGCGCCGGTCGCGATGATCGGCCCCATGATGATATGCGGCTTGTAGCCCCGCTTGATCATGTCGGGCATCAGCGTCGATCCCAGCATGGCGGTATTGGCCATCGACGACCCCGAGAGGGTCGCAAAGATGGTGCCCCCTGCGACGGTGAGATAGCTCAACCGCCCACGGATCCGGCCGAAACACATGTCGAGCGCGTCAAACACCCGCGCCGCGAGGCCCGAGTGGAACAGGATCTCCCCCATCAGCGTGAACAGCGGCACCGGCACCAGCGCAAAGGTGGTGATGCTGTCGGTGGCATTGGCGACCAGCTGGTCGATGCCCACGAGACCGCCCATGAAGACGATCACACCGGCGATGTTGATCACGAGAAAGGCCACGGCCACGGGCAGGCCGAGGAACATCAGGAACAGCAGTCCTCCGACGAGGAACAGCGAGGCGGCAATCCAGGTCATGTCATGCGCCCCCTGCGTCGCCGTTGTAGACTTGTCCGCGCAGCAACTGGCGCAGGAATTCGATGGCCGAAAGGGTCAGGCCAAAGCAGAGCATGGCGAAGAGCACCCAGCTCGGGATGCTGATCGAGCGCATGTCCACCGTTCCGGCCTGGAACTTCTGCAGCGCGAGTGCCCCGGCACGCCATCCCAGCAGCGCCAGCGTCACCACCGACACCGCCTGAACCAGCAGGCCGACGCCACGGCGCAGATGCGGGGGCAACTGGCCCGTGAAGGCCGAGACCGTGACGTGCCCCTGCTCGCGCACCAGCCAGGGCGCGGCGCACATGGTCGAGAACATCAGGATGTATTCCGAAACGGCAGAGGTCGACTGGAACGGGGCCGAGCCGGTGTTGCGCAGGATCACGTCGATGACGATCGCGCAGGTGATGTAAAGCAGGCTGAGCGCTCCGAGCGCGGCCAGCCCGGTGATGACTCGGTCGTAGATCCTCATCTCGCCTTTTTCCGGTAGCAGGAACAGGACGGCAGGCCGCATGAGGCGGCCCGCCGCGGGTAATCTGCGGGACGTTACCGCCCCGATGCCGCTTACTTGTAGAACTTTTCGCGCAGTTCGTCGTAGTAGGGGCTGCCCGACGCCTTGAGCCGCGACCATGCGCTGTCAAAGGCGGTGTCGAGGTAGGCCTTGGCCGCATCGCCTTCCAGCGTGATGATCTCGATGCCCTTTTCGCGCACCGCCTTGTCGGTGTCTGCCGTGGTCTGGGCCAGGCGGTCACGCGACCCGATCTCGTACTCGGCCGCAACCTCGTCGAGGATCGCCTTGGCCTCGTCGCTCAGACCGTCGTACTTGGCCGGGTTCATCACCACCACGAGGTCCGAGTTGAAGAAGCCCGGGTCGATCCGGTACTTCAGGAACTCGTCCCACGAAAAGTCCATGACGCCCGCGACCGGCCAGCCGATACCCTCGAAGGTATGGCGCTCGAGACCGGTGTAGACGTCCGGCACCGGCACCGACATGGGCACCGCGTTCATGCTCTCGAAGAAGGCATTGTAGATCGGCTGCGACCGCAGGCGCATGCCCTTGAGGTCGACCTTGCCGTCTTCGCCGATGGTCGGCTGGTCCACGGTCCAGACGTGGAACTGCAGGCCGGACTGCGCCATCGCCATCAGGCGGACGTTGAAACGCTCGCCAAAGATCTTCTGCATCAGCTCGAGGCCGCCGTTGGACCGGAAGGTCTCGGGCGTCACGGTCGAGCCGACCAGCGCGTCAATCTCCGGAGCGGTGCCCAGGTGATAGGTGGCCGGGCCATACTGCATGTCGATGACACCGCGGCTGACGGCATCCATCTGCTGCGGCGGCGGGATCACTTCGGGGCCGCCGACGATGTCGATGCGGATCACGCCTTTGCCCTTCTCGTTCACCGCCTCGGCGAACTTGGCAAAGTCCTGCGACCAGAACATCGGCGTCGGAAAGGCGGTGACGGCGCGCAGCACGTCTTCTGCCTGAACGCTGGTGGCGCCGAGGAGCCCGAGGGCCGTCGCGGCCAGAACGCCGCGGAGTCTTTCAGTGTTGAACATGCGTTCACTCCCTGTTGGAGAAAGGTGCCGTTTGCCGGCTTATGACCGCGCCGTCGGCGCGGAGATGGTCTTGACGTCCCGATTGTTTTCGCCGGGCCCGCGAACTGTCAAACAGTATTTTGCAAAACCCGGAGAAATTTCGAAATTCACGCCGAGGCTGCCCCGCTCGTGGACGTATCGAGCACCGGCGGTCGGGCCAGTTGCTCGGCCTTGAGACGGTCCATCAGCGCCGAGAGGCGAGCCTCGCGATAGGCGGCGATGTCCATGCCCTCGTAGTTCAGGAACCCCTGCCGGGTCTTCAGGCCGATCCGTCCCTCGCGCATGTTGGTGTCGATCACCTCGGGCGCGGCATAGCGGTCGTTGTCGAGCGCCTTCGAGAGGTACTGGCTGGCGTGGTAGAGGATGTCTCCCCCGCCCCAGTCGATGAACTCCAGCAGGCCCAGCACCGAGAAACGGAAGCTGAAACCATAGCGGATCGCCTTTTCAAGGTCCTCGGCCGTGGCCACGCCCTCTTCCACCATGCGGGCGGCCTCGTTCATGGCCACCTGCTGGATGCGCGGGATCATGAAACCGGGGCTGGCGGCGCAGGGCACCGGCACCTTTCCCACGCTCTCCAGCAGGGCAGAGAGGCGCGCGGTGACCTCGGGATCGGTCTGCTGGCCGGCCGAGATCTCGACCAGCGGCACGATGAAGGCCGGGTTCAGCCAGTGCGAGTTCAGGAACTGCGCCGGGCGCGGCAGGGCTGGTGCCAGATCGTCCACCAGGATGGTCGAGGTGGTCGAGGCCAGGATCGCGTCCGCCGCCATGTGCGACTGCGCATCGGCCAGCGCCTTCTGCTTGAGGCCAAGAACCTCGGGCACCGCCTCGAACACCACCCCTGCCCGGCCCAGTGCCGCGGGCGCATCGGCCTGCGGCACCACCCGGACACGGGCGGCGATCTGGTCGACGGCGGAGCCATCGAACAGACCGAACCGCGCGATCATGCCCAGCGTCTCGCGGATCTCCTCCATCGACTCGGCGGCCAGCCGGTCGAAGTCCTCGGCCGAACGCGCCTTGAAGTCGATCAGGTCGACCGGATGTCCGGCGTAGGCAAAGACGATGGCGATGCCCCGCCCCATCCGCCCCGCGCCAAGGCAGGCGACGGGCGTCGTCATGCCATGACCTTTCCGGCGGCGATCGACTTCAGCTCTTCGGCGGTCTTGCCGCCAAGGCCCAGCTTGGCCAGCGGGCGCCCGGTCTCGAGGAAGTCCTCGCCATTGATCGCGCCGCCGAGCGTCATCAGCGACCGCGCCACAGGCACGTCGATCCCCGCCGCATCGGCCATCGAGACCAGCAGCGACAGGCCCAGCTTGGTGTCTTCCATCATGTAGCGGTGGGCGGTCAGGTCGATCTTCTCGCGCCAGTCGCCGGAGTCCTTCAGGTTCGCCCGGCTCTTGCGGTCATACATCCACATCTCGCCGTCGCGGTAGTGGTCCGCCAGCGGGAAGTGCGGCGCGCCATAGCCAAAGGCCTCGCGCACGGCAACCCGCTCGGCGTCCAGCTGGTCGGTGGTGCGGCGGACCGAGGCCTGCGTGCCCTCGTTGTGGATGTCCCAGGCTTCGAAATGCTCCAGCGGGCCCGCGTTCATAATGATCAGCGGCGGGTGGATGATCGGCCCGGCGTTCATCAGCGCAGCCGACAGCACGTCGCCGCAATCCTCGATCACGCCCGGGAAGGCCGCGTCGATGGTCTTGAGCGCCGTATCCTTCAGCGACAGCGGGTAGACGCCGGTCGGCAGGCGCACGGCGCGGGTCGAAACCACCACCTCCGAGAAGCCGTGCTTGCGCACCAGCCACGGCAGCGTGCCGGTCTCGGCAAAGGCCACGCCCTCGGCGGTGCCCGCCTTCTCGGCAGCAAAGGCGAAGATCAGGCTGCCGAGCGTGCCGGGCGGCAGGTAGATCACCTGCCCCGGCTCGAAGAAGGGCGCGATCTTGGGCGCGAGGTCTTCATGCGCATGGGCCGGGATCGGGCAGAGGATCAGCTCCGCCCCCTTCATCGCCTCGGCGAGGTCGGAGGTCACCAGGGCCATCTCGCCCGTGCGGGTGCCTTCGGCATCGCGCACCGTGATGGTGTTGCCGGTCTTGGCATGTTCAGCCACGTCGCCCTCGCTCCGGCGCCACAGGCGGACGTCATGCCCCGCCAGCGCAAAATCACCGGCCGCTGCCAGCGAGCCGTTTCCGCCGCCGAGTACCGCAATCTTCATGATGAACCTCTCCTGTAGAATTCGTGTCCAGCCCGTCCGGCGGGCAACCTGAGGCGAGCCTAGAAGAGCCCGAAACGCTGCGTCAACACATTTTATAAAACAATCTGAAATTTCGTAATTTTTGAATGAAACCGCTCCAATGCTGGGCAACAACATGATTTAATAAGTTAATTCATATATTTACCCATCTCCCCACCTCTCCCTGCGCATTGATCAGCATTCGGGTCGCCCGACCACATCCGTCCATGCGACCAAGGCGCAGATCACTGAAGGAGTGCGAAAAATGCCCACTTACCGAGGAATGCCAGTCGCCCAGGCCGAAGCCTATCGCGCCGGGGCCGCAGATGCCTACGGCAACCCGCCCGAGCGCAAACTCAGCGAAGGCGGCGCGCCCTGCCGCTGCTGCCTCGAGATGATTCCCGAGGGAGAGGAGATGCTGGTGCTGGCCTACCGGCCCTTCGACGGACTCCAGCCCTACGCGGAAACCGGGCCGATCTTTCTCTGCGCCGAGAGCTGCGCGCCCAAGGGCACCGGCCTGCCCGATGTCGTGGTCTCGCCGGACTACCTGCTCAAGGCCTACTCGGCCGACCAGCGCATCATCTACGGCACCGGCCGCATCACCCCGCGAGACGAGATCGACGCCTACGCCGGCTCCCTCCTCGACCGCGAGGATGTCGCTTTCGTCGACCTGCGCTCGGCGCGGAACAACTGCTGGCAGATCCGCATCACCCGGACCTGAGCGCAACGAAAAGGGGCGCAACCCGCTGGCTGCGCCCCTCTCTCTGCCCCGGCCCGCTCAGACCGGCAGGCTTCAGAACGTCTTGGTCACCGACAGGCTGACCTCGCGGCCCGAGCCGTAGGAACAGACATAGGCGGTCTGGCACCCGGTGACATACTGCTCGTCGGCGAGGTTGGTCACCGCCAGTTGCCCGCTCAGCCCATTGCGGAAATCGTAGCGCGCGGACACGTCGTAGACCGTCGAACTCGGCACCGAGAGCGTGTTGGCAGCATCGGCAAAGCTCTCGCCGCGATGACGGATGCCCAGCGCAACCTGCAGCCCGTCCAGCGCGCCGGTAAAGTCATAGCTGCCCCGCACGGCGACCTCGACATCCGGCACCAGCGTCGGCGACTTGCCCCGCAGTGTCACATCGCTGTCGGCGGTGATCTCCGGGTCCAGCAAGGTCAGCGCACCGGCAAGCTTGAACCCATTGCCGAAGTCATAGCGCCCCTCCAGTTCAAAGCCGCGCATGCGCACCTCGCCCAGCTGGTTGTAGGCCCCGAAGGTCCCCGCAACCACGTTGTTCTGGTCGATCCGGAACAGCGCGCCGGACAGGGCAAAGTTGCCCGCCTCGGGCGCCCACTTGAAACCCAGTTCCAACTGCTTGCCGAACTCCGGCTCGGTCACCCCGTCCGAGGGCGAGACGATCAGCGGATTGAAGAAGCTCGAATAGGTCAGGTAGGGCGTGACCCCGTTCCCCAGCTCCTTCGCCAGCGCCAGCCGCCACGAGGTCTCGCTGTCGTCGCGGTCAAAGCTCGTCGTGCCTTCCTGCTCGGTATGCACCCAGTCGTGACGCAGGTTGCCGGTCGCGATCCAGCCGTCGCCCCAGCGGATCTGGTCCTGCACGTAGAGGCCGGTCTGCTGCTGCCGCGTGATCGCGTCCTTGTAGGTGAACAGCGTCCCCGGATCGCCCGGCGCGGTGGTGCCGACGACAGTGTTGGTCCCGCCACCCGAAGCCTGCGTCTCGTCGATCTTGTAGGTCCGCGCATCGAGGCCGAACAGCAGGTTGTGCGCCAGCGCCCCGGTATGGACGGTGCCGTAGTAACGCAGGTCGGTCTGAGCCGTGCGGACCAGCGTGTCATGCTCGAAGGCGACAAGGCTCAGCGTGCCGTCGCTGTCGGAGGGCTCCAGCGCATAGCCCGCGTAACCGTATGGATAGTAATAGCTTTCCTCGATGCTCGCGACGCCGACGCGCCCCACCCCGGTGAACGTGAACCCGTTGTCGAACTCGTGCTCGACCACGGCCGAGAGCGTCGCCTGCCTGCGGCTGTAGCTGTCCCAGTCGGGGTCCGAGAAGTTGGCGTCGGGGTCGATGTACCCGAACTCTTCGGTCGGAACGACCGTGCCATAGTACGGCAGGAAGGTGCTGCCGTTGTGCTTTTCGTCCGCGATGTGCACGTTCGCCAGCAGGGTGACCTCGGTGCCATTCTGCGTCGTGAACTTGTAGGACGGCGCCAGCGTGCCCCGGAACCCGGTGTTCAGGTCGTCGTACTTGTCACCGCCCTCGACCCGGCCGGTGAATCGATAGGCGTTGCCGTTGGCAAGGTCTTCGCCCATGTCGAACTCGACCCAGCCCGAACCCGCGTCGTTGGCCCCGAGGGTGACTTCGCCGACGTGCCCGCCCGGCCGCTTGGAGACATAGTTGATAATCCCGCCCGGGTTCGACCCGCCGTAGAGCGCCGAGGACGGCCCGCGCAGCACTTCGATCCGCTCGATCGTATAGGGGTCGATGAAGAACGAGCCGAAGGCAAAGGCGAGGTTCTGGGCGTTGTCGAGGTAGACCCCGGTCTGGTCAGCCTGGAAACCGCGCACCCGCAGCCAGTCGTAATCCTCGTCGTCGCCAAAGACATCCGTCGTCACGCCGGCCGTGTACCTCAGCGCCTCGCTCGCCCGCTTGGCGTCGAACACCTCGATATCGTCGCGCCCCAGAACCGAGACCGACTGCGGGATCTCGCTGACCCGCAGCGGCACCTTCGAGCCGGTGACGGTCGGCGGGTTCGGGTCGGTCCCCACCGGCCCGGTGGCATCTTCCTGCACCCGGATCTGGATGGGTTCGAGCTCGACCACGTCGTCGGACGTCTGCGCCATCGCCGCGCCGGATGCGCTGAGCAGAAGGATGGCGTGCAGCGGCAGGCGCAGCGCGAGGCGGCGGCTGCGAATGTCTCCAATCATGTTCTTATCCTTGTATACGGCAGCCACACCCCCCTTGGCGGGCCGCAGATCAGGGTAGTTGATAAAAACAGTCAGGTAGGATTGTCTTGAAGATTCCGCCCATCCCGGCCCGCTCCCGGCAGCAGGGCGCCGCTTCCGCCCCACCGCCCCGGCGTGACTCCTGTCGCCGACTTGAAGACGCGGGTGAAATGGGCCTGGTCGGAAAAGCCCGTCAGCCCGGCGATCTCGGCCAGCGGCATGCCCTGCGCCAGCCGGTCCTTGGCCGCGTCGATGCGCAGCGCCATCACCCACTGGTAGGGCGACTGCCCCGTCGCACGGCGGAACAGGCGGTTGAAATGGGTCCGCGACAGCTCGGCCACATCGGCCAGCGCCTCGGCCGAGACGCCCCGGTTCAGGTTGCCCTGCACGTGGGTCCGCAGCCGGTCCAGCGTCGCCGCCGTGATCCCCGGAACGCGCGCCGTATCGTATTGCTCGTGAAACAGCTGCCGGATCAGTTCCGCGGCCAGCGCCTCCGCCTCGGCACTGCCCGGCCCCGGCGCACAGGCTTCGGCCAGCCGCGCCGCCACCGCACGCAGCGGCTGGGCATCTTCAAGGAACACGGGCCGGTCCAGCGGGGTGCCCGGTGCCACGATCCCGCGCAGGCGGCGCAGCGGCAGGTGAATGTCCACGTGGCGCAGCGCACCGGGCCGTTCCGACTGCCCCCAGAGCTCGACCCCGGCGGGAACGAAACAGGCGCCACAGGGCCGCCCCGGCCCGACCTTGTCACAGGAGAGCACCAGCCGCGCGCCATCGAGGATGGTGACAAAGCGGGGATGCATCGAGACATAGCGCCCGCTGGTCCGCGCCGCGCCCTGCACCGTCCAGACGTCGATCATCATCTCGCTCAGCGCAAGATGCCTCGGCTGGCCGAGCACATCGTACCCCTTGATATCGGCGTACATTCTGGGATGAAAAGACAAGGGCGTCCCCGTTGTTGGCTGGCTGAGGACACTCTCTTGCTGGAGCCCTTATAGATAAGGGCTCCGAATAGTCAATCTGCCCGGCTCGGGGCCATGCCTCAGCCGCGCATTCTCGCCCCCGAAGGGTCATACATCGGGCGCAGCGACGCCTCGGCCGCCACCCGAACGCCCGCGATTTCGATCTCGTAGCCGGAGGCCAGCAGCGCGGCGGCATCCTCGCCCTTGCAAGGGACGTACCCCAGCCCGACCGCCGCGCCGAGCGTATGCCCGTAGTTGCCCGACGAGAGATAGCCAACGATCTGCCCGTCCCGCAGGATCGGCTCGGCATGGTAGAGCAGCGGCTCGGGATCGGTCAGGCGGAACTGCACCATCCGGTGAGTCAGCCCCTCCTCGCGCCGGCGCAGCACCGCATCACGCCCGATGAACGCCGGCTTCTCGGTCTTCACCGCAAAGCCGAGCCCCGCCTCCAGCACGTGATCCTCCTCGGTGATGTCATGGCCGAAGTGGCGGAATCCCTTCTCGATCCGGCAGGAATCCATCGCGTGCAGCCCGCAGAGGGTCAGCCCGTGCCCCTCGCCTGCCGCCATCAGCGTCTCGAACACATGCGCCGCCTGATCGGTCGGAGCGTAGATCTCCCACCCCAGTTCCCCAACGTAGGACACGCGATGCGCCCGCGCCTGCCCCAGCCCGATGTCGATGGACTGCGCGGATCCGAAGGGATGTGCCTCGTTCGACCAGTCATGCCAGGGCGCGGCGGCGCTCAGGACCTCGCGCGCCTTCGGCCCCATCACCGCCATCACGCCCTCGCCCGCCGTCACGTCGACCAGCGCGACCGCGTGGTCGCCCCGGTGACGTTCCAGCCAGCTCATCTCGCGGATCACCGTCGCGGCAGGCGTGACGACAAGATACCGCGTCTCGCTCAACCGCGTCACGGTCACGTCCGCCTCGATCCCGCCCCGCTCGTTCAGGAACTGGGTATAGACGATGCGCCCCGGCGGCACTGCCATCTGCGCGCCGCAGACGTGGTTCAGGAAGGTCTCGGCATCGCGCCCGTCGACGATGATCTTGCCAAAGGAGGTCATGTCGTAGAGGCCCACGCCCTCGCGGATCGCGCGATGCTCGGCGGCGGAGTTCCCGAACCAGTTCTGCCGTTTCCAGGAATAGGCGTATTCCGCCTTTTGCCCCTCGGCGGCGAACCAGTTGGCCCGCTCCCACCCCGCCGTCTCGCCCATCACCGCCCCGCGCGCCAGCAGCGCCTCGTGCAGGGGCGAGCGGCGGACGCCGCGCGCGGTGGCCTTCTGCCGGTAAGGGTAGTGGTCGGCATAGAGCAGGCCCAGCGTCTCCTTGGCCCGTTCGACAAGGAAGGTGCGGTTGCCCATGAAGGGCTGCATCCGGCGGATATCGACGTCCGAGAGGTCGAAAGGCGGATAACCATGCTCCATCCAGTGCGCCAGCGCCATGCCAGCCCCGCCGGAGGACTGGATGCCGACCGAGTTGAACCCGGCGGCGACGTAGTAGCCCCGCACCTCAGGCACCTCGCCTAGATGATAGGCGTCGTCGGGGGTAAAGCTCTCGGGACCGTTAAAGAAGGTATGGATCCCCGCGCTCTCCAGCAGCGGCACGCGGCTGATCGCCTTTTCGAGGATCGGCTCGAAATGCTCAAAATCCTCGGGCAGCTGGTCGAAACAGAAATCTTCGGGGATACCGTGCTTGGCCCAGGGTTTCGAAACGGGCTCAAAGGCGCCCAGCAGAATTTTCCCCGCATCTTCCTTGTAATAGGCGCATTCATCCGGCACTCGCAGCACCGGCAGGCGGGCCAGGTCGGGGATGTTCTCGGTCACGATGTAGAAGTGTTCGCAGGCCTGCAGCGGGACGTTCACCCCGTTCTTTCGACCCAGTTCCGCAGCCCACATGCCGCCGCAGTTCACCACGAAATCAGTCGCGATGAACCCGCTCTCGCCGGTCTGTTCCGCCACCCACGAGACGCCCGAGACCGCGCGCTGCCCGCCCTTCATGGTCTCGTGGACCTCGGTGACCTTCACATGCTCCTGCACCGTCGCGCCGCGCATCCGCGCGCCCTTGGCCAGCGCCAGCGCGATGTTGGCCGGGTCGCCCTGCCCGTCCTTCGGCAGATAGACCGCGCCCGCGAACCCCTCGGTGTTCAGGTGCGGGTAAAGCCCCTTCAGGTCGCTCTCGCCCAGCGCCTCCACCTCGACGCCAAAGGCACGCGCCATCGAGGCCTGCCGCAGGATCTCCTCCCGCCGCTCCCCCGTCAGCGCCATGGTGATCGACCCGTTGCGGCGAAACCCGGTGGCAACGCCCGTCTCGGCCTCCAACTCGCCATAGAGTTCCTGCGAGTACTTGCTGAGCCGGGTCATGTTCTTGGTCGCGCGCAGCTGCGCGATCAGCCCGGCGGCGTGCCAGGTGGTGCCGCTGGTCAGCTGCTTGCGCTCCAGCAGGACAACATCGGTCCAGCCGAGCTTGGCCAGGTGATAGGCGACCGAGCAGCCGGCGATACCGCCGCCGATGATCACGGCACTGGCCTGCGATGGAATGGGTTTCGTCATGGGTCTTGTCTCCTTCCCATCGCGGGGCGGGATTGGGTTCTGTCTGTTCTAGCGGATTGGCAGGGTGGCGGCGATGGTCACCCCGAGGGCGCGCCCTGCACCAGTGCATTCCGGGCAGCCGCCACCTCGGCGTCCTGCGCCCTATGGCAGGCCACCGCGTGGTTGCCTCCCGTCGCGGTCAGCACCGGCGCCACCTTGCTGCAGTGGTCGGTCGCAAAGGTGCAGCGCCCGGCAAAGCGGCAGCCCGGCGGCGGAGCGATCGGGCTGGGCGGATCACCCTGCAACCGGATGCGCTCGACCCCGGCCAGCCCGGTTTCCGGCGACGGCACCGCCGAGATCAGCGCCATGGTGTAGGGGTGCATGGGGCTGGTGAAAATCTCACGCCGCGACCCGGTCTCGACGATCTGGCCAAGGTACATCACTGCGATCCGGTCACAGAGGTGCTGCACCACCGCTAGGTCGTGACTGATGAAGAGATAGGAGAGCCCCATCTCGGCCTTGAGCCGCGCCAGCAGGTTCAGGATCTGCGCCTGGATCGCCACGTCCAGCGCCGAGACCGGCTCGTCGCAGACGATCAGCTTGGGGTGCGTCGCCAGCGCGCGGGCAATGCCGATGCGCTGCCGCTGCCCGCCCGAGAACTGGTGCGGAAACAGCGCCTTCTGGTCCGGGCGCAACCCGACCGTCGCGAACAGCTCGTCCACCCGTGCCTCGCGCTCGGCGGGGGTGCCGACCTTCATCAGGTCCAGTGGACGGCGCACGATGGCCCCCACCCGCTCGCGCGGGTTGAGCGAGGCGTAGGGGTCCTGAAACACCACCTGGATATCGCGCCGGGCCCGCCGCATGGCGTCCCCCGCCAGCGTGGTGATGTCCGTCTCGCCCAGCCGCACCTCGCCCGCCGTCGCCTCCACCAGCCGCGCGCAGGCAAGCGCCGCCGTGGTCTTGCCCGACCCGCTCTCGCCGACCAGACCAAAGGCCGTGCCCTCAGGAATATCGAAGCTGACCCCGTCGACGGCGTGGACGACCTTACCCTTGCCGGCAGGGAAATGAACCTTCAGGTCACGAACCGAAAGAGCCGTCATGCCGCCACCTCCTCTTCCAGCCAGCAGGCCACGGCACGGCCCTCCCCGATGCGCGACAGCGCCGGGTCCTGCACCCGGCAGCGCTGCATCGCGTGCGGGCAGCGCGGCGCAAAGGCGCAGCCCGGCGCGCCAAGCTCGCGCGGCGCGGGCACCACGCCCGGGATCTCGAACAGCGGATCGGGCATGTCCGAGGGCGACATGCTGAGGCGCGGAATGCACGAGATCAGCCCGCGCGTGTAGGGATGGCGCGGGTCGCGGATGAACCCGGCAACCGGTCCCTCCTCGATCTTGCGGCCCGCGTACATCACCATGACGCGGTTGGTCATCTGCGCCACCACACCGATGTCGTGGGTGATCAGGATGATCGCCGCACCGATCTTGTCCTGCAGCTCGCGGAACAGGTCAAAGATCTGCGCCTGCACGGTCACGTCCAGCGCCGTGGTCGGCTCGTCCGCGATCAGGATCTTCGGCTCGCAGACCAGTGCGATGGCGATCATCACCCGCTGACGCATCCCGCCCGACAGCTGGTGCGGAAAATTGTGCGCGCGCTGCTCCGGCGAGGGGATGCCGACCAGCTTGAGCATCTCGATCGCCCGATCCCACGCCTCCGCCCGCGAACTGCCGAAATGCACCCGCGCCGTCTCGGCGATCTGTTCGCCCACCGTATAGACCGGGTTCAGCGAGGTCATGGGTTCCTGAAACACCATCGAGATCTCGTTGCCCCGGATGCGGTTCAACTGCTCCTCGGACGCGCCGACAAGGTCCTGACCCTGAAACAGGATCTGCCCGGCCGACACCCGCCCCGGCGGGTTCGGCACCAGCCCCAGCAGCGACAGCGCGGTGATGCTCTTGCCACAGCCGGATTCGCCCACGATGCCTAGCGTCTCGCCCTCGCCGAGGTCGAACGAAAGGTCGCGCACCACGGCGGTTTCCTCGGTCCCCAGCCGGAACGAGATCTCGAGGTCGCGGACGGAAAGAAGGGGGGCGCTCATTGCCGCTGCCTCAGTTTCGGGTTGATGGCGTCGTTCAGGCCGTCGCCGACGAGGCTGATGGCAAGAACGGTGAGGAAGATGGCGAGGCCGGGAAAGGTCACGCCCCACGAACTGTCGAGGATGTAGGGCCGGTTGTCGCCGATCATCCGTCCCCAGCTCATGGCGTTGGGGTCGCTGAGCCCGAGGAAGGAAAGCCCCGCCTCGAACAGGATCGCCGAGCCGATGGAGAGCGCGGCCACCACGATCAGCGGCGGCGCGGCGTTCGGCAGGATCACCTTCCAGATCAACCGCGCATTGCCCGCCCCGATCGAGCGTTCGGCCTTGACGTAGTCCATCTCGCGAATGCGCAGGAACTCGGCCCGGGTCAGCCGCGCGGTCGAGGTCCACGACACGATACCGATGGCCACCGAGATATTCACCAGCGTCGGCCCGAACAGCATGACGACAACCATGGCGAACAGCAGGTTCGGCAGCACCTGAAAGAACTCGGTCACGCGCATCAGCAGGTTGTCGACCCGCCCGCCGAAGAACCCCGCCATCGCCCCTACGGTCACGCCGATCAGCACGGTCAGCACGGCGGCGAAAACGCCGATGGTGATGGTCACCCGCCCGCCGTTGATCAGCCCGGCCAGCAGGTCGCGCCCGAGGTAGTCGGTGCCAAGCACGTACTCGGACTGGCCCGGCGGGGTCAGCGGCATCCACACCATCTCGCGCGGATTGACCGTGTAGAGCGAGGGGCCAACCAGCGAGATCAGGATGATCGCCAGCAGGATGAACAGCCCCGCCATCGCCGAATGGTTGCGGCGGAACATCTGCCAGACCTGCCGGCCCGGCGACACGGCCTTGGGGGGCGGCGGCGCGGTCCGCGCGCGGGAGGGTTCGACCAGTGTCATGCGGTTTTGATCCTCGGGTCGATGCGGCGATAGACGATGTCGGTGAGGATGTTCATCACCACCACCATCAGCGCCGAGAAGAACAGGATGCCAAGCAGCGTGGTGGTGTCGCGGCGCAGGATCGAATCGAAGGCCAGCGTGCCAAGGCCCGGCCAGGCGAACACCGTTTCGACCAGCACCGCGCCCGAGATCACCTGCCCGAACTGGAGCCCGGCAAAGGTGACGACCGGCAGCACCGCGTTCCTGAGCGCGTGCTTGTAGATGACCATCCGCCGCGGCAGCCCCTTGGCCCGCGCGGTGCGCACATAGTCGGTCTGCAGCACCTCGATCATGCTGGCCCGCGACAGGCGGCTGTAGAAGGCAAGATAGATCAGCCCCAGCGTCAGCGCCGGCAGGACAAGGTGGTGCGCCACATCGAGGATGTACCAGAAGGTGCCCTCCGGCACTTCCGAACTGGTCATCCCCGAGATCGGCAGGATCGGGATGGCGACCGAAAGCAGCAGGATCAGCATGATGCCGATCCAGAACACCGGCGCCGAGAACCCGGCCAGCGACAGCACCGTGACAAGATGGCTGAGCAGCGAGTTGCGCCGCTGTGCCGAGAAGACGCCAAGCACGGTGCCGATCACGATGGCCGAGAACAGCGCCGTGGTCACCAGCAGCAGCGTCGGCCCGATCCGGTCGAGGATCAGCGAGGTCACCGGCTGGTCGTAGTAATAGGAATAGCCAAGGTCGCCCTGTGCCACGTTCCAGAGGTACTTGCCGATCTGCACGTAGAGCGGTTGATCCAATCCGAACTGCGCGCGCAGCTCTGCGATCTGCTCGGTTGTGGCCCCGCCCATCTCGCCCACCAGCGCCTCTACCGGGTCTCCCGGTGCGACGTGGATCATCGCGAAGTTCAGGACGAGAACGGCGATCAGCAGGATCACCGTGTTCGCCGTCTTGCCCAGAGTGCCCTTGATCAAGGTCCCTGCTCCCGTTTGCCGTGTTGGAGAGCGGCCGCGCCGGCCGCTCCCTTGGGTCGCGTTACTTGTCGAGGTAGGTGTCATACATCGGCGCCAGCGCACCGAAGGGCGTGTCCGGCATGTTGCCGACCGCGTCGCTGTAGACCGTCGCAGAGAAGTCCTGCGGCATGTAGATGAACACCAGGTCCTGCTGGATGGTCTTCTGCAGCTCGGCATAGAGCGCTTTGCGCTTGTCAAAGTCCACCTCGACCGCCGCCGCATCCAGCAGCTTGTCGACCTCCGGGTTGCAGTAACCCTCGGTGTTCGCCCAGATCACGTTCTTGATGTTGTCGCAGTCAAAGTGACGGTGCACGCCGATGGTCGGGTCCGGGTAGTTGAACGACCCGTTCATGGTCGCCTCGTAATCCCAGCTACTGATCCGCTGGACCCAGGTGCCGAAATCGGGCGCCTTGCGCAGTTCGACCTTGATGTTCAGCTTTTCCAGCTGCGCCTGGATGTACTCGGCCATCGGGACATGCGCCTGCGGCGCCCAGCTCGGCACGTCGAGCACGAAGGAAAAGCGCACACCGTCCTTCACCGGGTAGCCAGCGGCGTCGAGCATCGCGGCGGCCTTGTCCATGTCCGGCTCGTACATCGGCACGTCTGCAGAGTAGAACGGGTTGCCGGTGTGCAGCGGCCCGGTGCCCGGCACGGCCTTGCCTCCGAAGATCACCTTCGACAGGAACCCGGTGTCGATGGCATGAGCCAGCGCCTCGCGGACCTCGCGGTTGCTGAAAGGTTCGTTGCGCAGGTTCATCTCGAAGTAATGGACATAGCCGATGGCGTCATAGCCGTCGGTGGTCAGATTCACGCCCTCGGCCCGCTCGATCCGCGCCACGTCGGTCGGACGGATCCCCGAGAAGGGCGCAAAGTCGATCTCGCCCTTTTCCAGCATCAGCACCCGCGTCAGCGGATCCTTGACCATCGGGTAGACGATCTTGTCGAGGTAGGGCCGTCCCTCGATGAAGAAGTCCTCGTTCTTGACCAGCACGAGGCGCTCCGCCGGGTTGTTCTCCTCGACCTTGAAGGGGCCCGAACCCACCACGTTCTCCATGTTGCGCGGGTGGGTCTTGATGTCCTGCCCGTCGCCATAGACGTGCTTGGGCAGGATCGGCATCAGCAGCGGCTGCATCGACAGCAGCAGGCCCGGAACCGGCTGGTTCAGGTGAATGACCACCGTCTCGGGCGAAGGAACGTCGATCTCGCCGACATTGCCGAACATCGCGGCGCCAAAGGGATGGTTGGCCTTCACCGTTTCCAGCGAGAATTTCACGTCCTCGCCGGTGATCGGCGCACCGTCATGGAACTTGGCCCCGGAGACGAGGTTGAAGGTCACGGTCAGCTGATCGGCAGAGACCTCCCAGTCCTTCGCCAGGTAGGGCTGGATCTTGTAGTCCTGCCCGACCGTCACCAGCCCCGCGAAAATCTGCGAGCCCGGACTGCCGGTTGAAGCACCAGACTGCACCGCCGGATTCAGCGTCCGGTAGCCCGAGGTAAAGGTGGTCAGGGTCCCGCCCGCCTTCGGTTCGGCATGGGCGACGGGCGCAGCCCCCACCGACAGCGCGAGGGCGACAGGCAAAGCGCCTAGGAACGTTCTGGAAAGTCTCTGGAACATGGGTTTTCCCTTGCTGGATGTGGTGAGGGCTATCGTTGTCTGAAAATTTGCCCTCTGATTTTCACAACTCTTGCCGTGAGCCTGAAAAAATGCAACAAATTTTTCACAAGAGCGGAAATCATCTGAAAAACAGGGCAAAAACATGAAATCAGCCGTGGAAAAGAAGAGCTTTGCCGCCGGGTTCGAAAAGAGCCCGAGCGAGCCGGTAGGGCGCCAGATTCGCGAGTTGCGCCGCTCGCGCGGGCTCACCCTCACCGAACTGGCCAACGCCATCGGCCGCTCCGTCGGGCACCTCAGCGAGCTGGAGCGCGGCGTCAGCCCGATCACGCTGGACACCCTCGACAAGATCGCCCGCCGCCTCGACGTCTCGATCAGTTGGTTCTTTTCCGCCCCCTCCCCCGAGGACTCGCCCGAGGCCGATTTCGTGGTCCGCCGGGGCAACCGGCGCGAGATCAACCTCAGCCAGTCGGGCGTGCGCGAGGAGCTTCTTTCTCCCCACCTGACCGGCGGTCTCGAGATGGTGCTGACCACCTTCGCCCCCGGGGCAGGCACCGGCGAGGAAGGCCGCGAGCGCAAGGGCGAGGAAGGCGGGATCGTCATGTCCGGCCAGCTCGAACTCAGGATCGACGGTCAGACCATCCTGCTGGAGGCCGGGGACAGCTTCCAACTGCCCGGCAAGGGCCGTCACTGGTGCCACAACCCCGGCACCGTCGACGCGATCATCGCCTGGTCCTTCAGCAACGCCAACTACTGACCATCCTCCGACAGGGAACCGCGCGATGTCCGAGATCACCGTCTTTACCGCGAAAAAGATCATCACCATGAACGCGCCCATGCCGGAGGCCACCGCGGTCGCCGTGCGTGACGGGCGCATCGTCGAGGTCGGCACGCTCGACACGCTGAAACCCTGGCTCGACGCCCATCCCCACAGCATCGACAACCGTTTTGCCGGGCATGTCCTGATGCCCGGCTTCATCGACCCGCACCTGCACCCGACACTGGGCGCGACCCTCCTGCCCTGTCACTTCATCACCGCGATGGAATGGGTCCTGCCCGACCGCACCTGCGCGCCCGTCACCAGCCACGAGGCCTACCTCGCGCGGCTGGCCGAGGTGGTGGCGAACGAGGGCGCGGACGAAGAGATCGTGGTGACCTGGGGCTTTCACCGCATCTGGCACGGCAATGTCGACCGCGAGGCGCTGAACGCCATTTCGGCGACCAAGCCGATTTTTGTCTGGCAGCGGTCGTTTCACGAGATCATCGCCAATGACGCGGCCATCGCCTGGATGGGCACCGCGCGTGAGGACCTGGAACGCCACCCGCAGATCGACCTCGCCTCGGGGCGGTTCTTTGAAACCGGGCTGGCCGTCGCCGTGCAGGCGATGAACAAGGTCCTGCTGGCGCCGCAGCGCTACATGAAGGGGCTGGAACTGGTTAAGCGCACAGTCCACCTCGGCGGACACACCACCATCGGCGAACTGGCCTATCCGCTGATGAACGACCAGCTGGAATGGCAGGTGCTCAGCATGACGATGGGCGCCAAGGACACGCCCTTCCGCACCAAGATGGTGCCCCGCGCCCTGCAGCGCGGCAACTTCGAGGGCTCGCCCGAGGAAGACGTGCGGCGCGTCGCGGAATATGCCGAGCGCAGCACCGAGAAGATGTTCTTCGGCAACAACATCAAGCTCTTCACCGACGGCGGCTTCTTCGCCGAACTGATGCAGATGCGCGGGCCGGGCTTCATCGACGGGCACCACGGCGAATGGCTGATGGCGCCCGAAGCCTTCGAGACCTACGCCCGCGCCTTCTGGCTGGCGGGCAAGCAGATCCATGTCCACTGCACCGGCGACATGGGATTGGAACTGGCGCTGGACGTGCTGCAAAAGCTGCAGGACGAAAAGCCGCGCTTCAACCACCGCTTTACCATCGAGCATTTCGGCGTGTCGAACCCCGAGCAGGTCCAGCGCATCAAGGATCTCGGCGCCATCGTCTCGGCCAACGTCTACTACGTGCACGAACTGGGCGAGGCCTACTGGCAGAAATCCATCGGGTACGAGCGCGCCAGCCAGATGGCGCGGCTCGGCTCGCTGGAACGCGCGGGCGTCAAATTCGCCCTGCATTCGGATTTCACGATGGCCCCGGCCATGCCCCTGAACTCCGCGTGGGTCGCGGTGAACCGCATCGCCGAGAGCGGTGCGGTGCTCTGCCCCGAGGAGTGCATCTCGGTCGAGGCCGCCATGCGCGCCATCACCATCGACGCTGCCTATGTGCTTGGGATGGAGGATGAGGTCGGCTCGATCCGGGCGGGCAAGAAGGCCGACTTCACCGTGCTGGAACAGGACCCCTTCGCGGTTGACCCCACCGCCCTGCGCGACATCCCGATCTGGGGCACCGTGTTCGAAGGCACCCCCTTCCCCATCGCCTCATGACCCCGCGCATCCCGGTCACGGTCCTCTCGGGCTACCTCGGCTCCGGCAAGACCACCATCGTCAACAGGCGGCTGGCCGAGCCCGGCCCGCTGCGTCTCGCCGTTCTGGTGAACGACTTCGGCGCGGTGAACGTCGACGCCCGGCTGATCGAAGCCGCCGACTCGCCCGTGGTCGAACTCGCCAACGGCTGCGTCTGCTGTTCCATCGGCGATGACCTCGGGGCCGCGCTGGACGCGGTCGCCGCCCTGCCGCAGCCACCCGACCATGTCCTGCTCGAGGCCAGCGGCGTCGCCGATCCCGCCCGCATCGCCATGACGGTGGGCTACTGGCCCGGCTTCCGGCTGGACGCCATCGTCGTCGCCGCCGATGCCGAAACCGTCCGCAAGCGCGCGCAGGACAAGTACGTGGGAAACCTCGTCCGCCAGCAACTGGCGAGCGCCGACCTCATCGCGCTGACCAAGACCGACCTGCTCTACGAACATCAGGCCGACGACCTGCAGGCGTGGCTGGCGCTGGTCGCGCCGCGCGCCCGGCTGGTCGAAACCCAGTTCGGCAATATCCCGAACGCCCTGCTGATCGGTCAGGCGTCCCCGTCGCCGACCGCCCCCGGTTACCACGGCAGCCACGCCGACATCTTCGTGACGGCGACCCTTAACCCCGAAACGCCGGTGAACCTGCCGCGCCTCAAGGCGGCGCTCGACGCGCTGCCCGAGACGGTGCACCGCGTGAAGGGCCTCGTCGAAGACGCCGAGAGCGGTGAAACCGTGCTCGTCCAGTCCGTCGGCGCACGGCACGAGATCACCCCTGCGCCGGGGCTTGCGCCCACCGGCCTCGTCCTCATCGCGCCGCGCCCCACCGCCTCGCTCGACGCGGCGGTGGAAGCCCTCAGCCGCGCCTGCACCGAACCGGCGGACTGAGCGCGGCGGTCAGCCGTTCCACAGGAACTCCACCGCGCGCGCGAGGAAGGGCGCGATGGCCTGCCCGTGTCCGGCCTCCGGTATCTCGACAAAGCGCGCGCCCAGCACCTCGGACATGCGATGTGCGCGCCCCCACATGTCGCGGTCGCGCAGGCGCTCCACCCGGTCGGCATCTGCACCGGCGGCCTCTGCCGCGTCCCCCGCCTCGTATTCGCCCACGGCAATCAGCGTCGCGGGGCCGTCCGGCGCCGCCGTGGCAAAGAATCCCTCAGGATCGGTCCAGATCGACGGGCTGCCCGCCGCGATGTGGCTGAAGAGCCCCGGCCGCTGCGCCCGCGCGCGCAGGGCAAAGGCCCCGCCAAAGCTGTGACCGGCCAACATCCGGTGCGACGGGTCCAGCGGCAAGGCATTGGCGACGCGCGGCAGGATCTCCTCCGCGACCACCCGCAGGGTCGCCGCAGACCCCGGCCCCTCCCCGGCCTCGCCGACGAGGTCGGGCCCTCGCCGCTCGAAATCACCCAGCGTATCGGTCGGCCAGCCCACGCCCACGATCACCGTGGGCCGGCTGGCATCACCCCGCCCCGCCCCCAGCAGCCCCGCGACATCGCGCAGCGTGCCAAAGGTCCAGGCGGCGTCCATCGCCACGATCAACCCGTACCCCTCGGGCGGGGCTGGCGCGGTCGGAGCGGCGACGAGCACGCGGAAAGGCGCATCCTCTGGGCCAACGTCGAAGGTCGTGACCCCGGCAGGCGCCCAAGCGGTTCCAAGCCCACGGGCAGTTGAAGACGTGAAACCGGCGGCGTCTCCGCCACCGGCTCCGGTTCCTGTTTCGGCTGTGGCATCCGCCATGGCTCTGATCTTTCCGCTGTCTTCAGAACGCCTTGCTGAAGGCGACCTCGAAGGTGCGGGGCGCGCCACGGAAGTTGAAGACCGAGGTGCTGCCGACGCGGGCATAGTAGTCCTTGTCGAACAGGTTGGAGACACCGAGGCGCACCAGCGCGCCGTTGCCCAGCGACTTCTTGGTCATCAGGTCGACCACGCCATAGCCCGGCGCCTCGATCCCGCGGGACGAGAAGGACGACATGACCGTCACCCGCCCCCCGACGCTCCAGCCCGCCAGCGCACCCTGCTGAATGTCGTACATGGTCTGCAGCTTGAGCATGTGATCCGGCGTGTAGGTCGAGAAGATCTCGCCCTCGCTGGTGCCGTTCAGGTACTCGGTGTCGGTGTAGGTATAGCCCGCCGCGACGTGCAGCCCCTCGAGCAGTTCACCCGAGGCTTCCGCCTCGAACCCGCGCGAACGGACTTCCTCGCCCGCCACGTAGTAGCTCTCGCCGTCCACGGCCACCGGGCGGTTGACCTCTGTCAGATCGAACAGCGCCGCCGAGACGTTGACCGCGTTCCAGACCCGCGCCTTGACGCCGATCTCGTACTGCTGCCCCTCGACCGGATCGAGCAGGCTGCCGCCGGAATCCACCTCGGACTGCGGGATGAAGATCTCCGAGTAGCTCGCGTAGAGCGTCGTCGAGGGCGACAGGTCATAGGTCATGCCCGCGAAGGGCGTGACATGGCCAGACACGTCGTAGTTGTCCTCGCTGGTGGTGCCGGTGATGGTGCCCGAGCTCACGCTGTAGGCGGTCGAGGTGCCTTCATACCAGCTGACCCGCGCGCCGCCGATCAGCGTCAGGGCGTCGTTCGGCTTCAGGCGAAGCTGCGAATAGATCCCCTTCGAGGTCGTCTCGGTATCGGTCCGCGAGGTGTAGGAAACGTCCGGGCGCGCCACGTCGGACACGTCCCAGTCATCCAGATCCCACGAGCCCGAGATCACGCCCGAAGCCTGGTAGGCCGTGCTGCTGACCTTCTGCCAGTCTGCACCGACGATGGCATTGGCTTCCCAGCCGCCGAGGAAGAAGGGAATGTCGGCGTGCACGTCCAGCGCAAGGCTGTCCTGGTCAAAGTCGCGCCCCAGCCAGCGCAGGCTGGAAATGGTGTTGTCCGAGGCCGCCGCCGAGCCCGAGTAGGCATAGAGGAAATCCGCGTCCTGATAGGACTGCCGAGCCGAGAATTTCAGCCGCGTCCCATTGGCGAAACGGTGCTCCAGCGCCAGCACGGCGTCATTGGTCTCGTTGTCGAACTGGTTCCAGTCGGCGGCGGTCGTCGCGTCGACATCGGTCCAGATCAGCGAGTTGTCGGCATAGCTCGGCAGGCCGTTGTAGGGCGAGATGTCCCGCTCCATGTGGCTCAGCGAGAAGGTCAGCGTGGTGTCGGGCGAGATGTCCCAGGCCAGCGTACCGTAGATCGAGGTCACACCGTTCTCGGACATGTCGATGAAGCTGTCGCCGTCGCCATAGGCCACCACAGCCCGGCCCCGCACGGTGCCCGACTCGTTCAGCGCGCCCGCAACGTCGACTTCGCCGCGATACTGCCCGTTCGAGTCCGCCGAGAAGGTGTAATAGCCCTTCCGGGCGACCGAGGTCGCCTGCTTGAGGCGCATGTTGATCGCGCCCGCCGGCTCACCGGTGCCGATGAACAGGCCGGCGGGGCCCTTCAGCACTTCGACGTGGTCGACGATCGAAAGGTCGGGCTGGGTGCCGTAGATCGAGCTCACCGGCGCGGGCAGACCGTCGAAGTAGAGATAGTCGAACTCGTACCCGCGCGAGAAGATCGAGGAGCGGCCCACGTCGTTGTTCAGGATCATGATGCCCGGAGCGTCGGCCAGCGCCTCCTCCAGCGCGGTGTAACCGCCGTCCTTGATCTGGGCGTTGGTGATCACGGTGGTCGACTGTGGCACCTCGCGCGGGCTCACCGCCGCCTTCTCGCCGACCGAGATCAGATCGGTCGCATAGCTGTCGGAGTCCTCGGTCTCGTAGCTCGACGACTTGACGATGATGGGTTCCAGATCGACGGCATCCTGCGCCAGCGCGGGGCCGGCCAGGGCCGTGCTCGCCAGCAGGGCAAGATGGAGGGGAGTACGCGCGTGGTTCGCCATTTCCGTTCCTTGATATTCTGACTATTTTTATATACTTTTATGAGGTGCACACGGTTTCCGCCACGTCCGAACCTTTTCGAACCCGCCAGATTTCTGCTCGCGCGCGCCAAATTCACCGGGAAACCGCCACATGACCTCACAGATCCGCCTGTCCGATATCGCCCCGGCCTCGCCCGTCGACTCCGGTTTCGGCACGCGCCAGCCGATGGAACAGGTGGTTCTGGCGGGCAAGCGGGCCCGTGCGGACATGCCCTCCGGCATGACGGTCAAGATCTTCGACGCGGTCACCGTCTCCGACTTCGAAACCACCGTCACGCGGCCCGCAAACGTGATCCTGCACTACGTGCTCGAAGGCCGGATCGACGCCGAACTCGACGGCATGCCGCTGCAACTGTCCCGCGCGCCCGACGCCCCGGTCCGCCTTGCGCTCACGGCCCTGCGCCGCCCCGCGCGCTTCTGCCGGCGCGGCACCGCGGGCGAACGGCTGCGCAACATCGCCGTGGTGCTGTCCTGGGACTTTCTCGAAGCGCGCGGCGTCACCCGCGACAGCCTCATGGGCAAGCGCGACGTGCTGCTGCGCGAATGGTCCGCCCTGCCCCCGGACGAGGCCGCGGCCGAAGCCCTGATGGCGCTCCAGCCCGGTCCGGGACGGCTCACGCCCTCGCAGATCATGGCGCTGGAAAGCTTCGGCATGTCGCAGGCCCACGGTGTCCTCCAGCGCCTGCTGGAGGAAGACGAGGCGCTTTCGCCGCGCGAACAGACCAGCCTCGCCCGGATGGAGGCCCATGCCCTGCGCCCCGGCCCGATGGCCTCGATCACCGACATCGCCGGTGCGGGCGCGATGAGCGTGTCCTCGGCCCGCCGCCTGTTCCGGCGCGCCCACGGGCTGCCGGTCATGGTCTACCTGCGCCAGCTCCGCCTCGCCCGCGCCGATGCCGCCCTGCGCGCCGGGGCGAACGTGTCCGAGGCCACCCGGCTCGCGGGCTACGAAACCGCCGAGGCCTTTGCCACCGCCTACCGCAACTGGTCGGGCCACAGCCCCTCGCAGACCCGGCGCAGCGCTCCGCGCACCTGAGGCGCCCCCGGCGACTGCCCCCTTTTCATTCCCTGCGTGCGCCGATACCGCTCTCTCCGGGTGCGGGAACTGGAAAAGTTTGCGCGCGTCAAATATCTTTGAAATGATCGGCGGGAGGGCCGGTCAGGTCAGCGGGGGAGATCACGGATAGAATGGACGAGCCGAAGATCAGGAACATGGAAGACTTCGCCACTGTCAGCGGCATCTCGCGCCCGACGGTCTCGAAGTACTTCAACGATCCTCAGAGCGTCCGCGAATCCACCCGCCAGCGGATCGAGGCGGCGCTGGAGAAGTTCGACTACCGCCCCAACATGTACGCGGTGAACCAGAACCGGCGGCTGACCAAGAACGTCGGCATCGTGGTGCCCTACCTCGCCGACCCCTTCTTCGCCGAGATCGCCCGCAACATCGAGAATCTGGTGATCGAAACCGGGTTCCGCCCCATCCTGCTCAGCTCGCACGGCGACCCGCAGCAGGAGATCAACAACATCGAAAGCCTTCGCTCGATCAAGCCCGCCGGGGTGCTGATGGCCCCCCTCGGCCGCCTCTCGGACCGCGAGCAGATCCGGGCCTTCTGCGACGACGTGCCGACCGTCCTCTTTGACAACAGCATCGAGAGCGCGGGCGAGGCCTTCTTCGGCATGGACAACGAGCAGAGCATCGGCCTGATCGTCGACTACCTGTGCCGCACCGGCGAACCGCCGGTCTTCTTCGAGATGCGCACCCCGCCCAACCCCAACGCCTTCAAGCGGCGCAACGCCTACAAGGGCAAAATGGAGCGGCTGGGCCTCGAACCGGTCATGCTTCAGGTCGAGGGCGAAGGCTGGGACTTCGAACAGATCGGCTTCAACGGCGCCAGCCGGCTGATCTCCGAGGGCCGTCTGCCCACCAACACCGTGCTCTGCAGCAACGACCGCCTCGCCATCGGCTTCCTCTCGGCGGCGTTCGAACTCGGCCGCAAGGTCGGGATCGAGCCGGACTGCACCCTGCGCGTCGCCGGGCACGACGACCACCCCTTCTCGCGCTTCACCTGCCCCCGGCTGACCACCGTCTCGCAGGATTACACCTCGATCGCGCAAAAGAGCGTCGAGACCCTTTTCTCCCTGATCGATTCGGGACAGCGCGCGCCCTCGCGCGTCACCACGCTGTTCGACGGCCGGCTGGTCATGCGCGGTTCGGCCTAAGCGGTTGCCTTTTCTGGCAGAAAGCTAAAAATTTACGCGCGTAAAAAATAAATTGACTGCGCGCCGCGTTTTCCACTAGCGTTTCCGGCACCACATCCAATCAAGGGAGGAGACGGATGTACCTCAAGCACGCATTCCGCGCGGCGACGGCCATGGCATTGCTGGCCGGCACCGGAGCGATGGCCGAGACCCTGACAATCGCGACCGTGAACAACGGCGACATGATCCGCATGCAGGGACTGACAGAAGATTTCACCAAGAAAACAGGCCACGAAGTCGAATGGGTCACCCTGGAAGAGAACGTGCTGCGCCAGCGCGTCACCCAGGACATCGCCGCCAAGGGCGGCCAGTTCGACATCATGACCATCGGCATGTACGAAACCCCGATCTGGGGCAAGCAGGGCTGGCTGGTCGCGCTCGACGACCTCCCCGCCGAGTATGACGTGGACGACATCCTGCCCGCCATGCGCGGCGGCCTGTCGGTCGACGGCACGCTCTACGCGGCGCCGTTCTACGGCGAAAGCTCGATGATCATGTACCGCACCGACCTGATGGAAAAGGCCGGTCTGGAAATGCCCGACGCCCCCACCTGGGAGTTCGTCGCGGACGCCGCCCGCAAGATGACCGACAAGGACAACGAGATCTACGGCATCTGCCTGCGCGGCAAGGCCGGCTGGGGCGAGAACATGGCCTTCCTGACCGCCATGTCCAACTCCTTCGGCGCGCGCTGGTTCGACATGGACTGGAAACCCCAGTTCGATACCCAGCCGTGGAAGGACACGCTGAACTTCTACCTCGACCTGATGAACGAAGCCGGCCCTCCGGGCGCGTCCACCAACGGCTTCAACGAAAACCTCTCGCTGTTCCAGCAGGGCAAGTGCGGGATGTGGATCGACGCGACCGTCGCCGCCTCCTTCGTGACCAACCCCAACGACTCGACCGTGGCCGACAAGGTCGGCTTTGCCCTCGCGCCGGATACCGGCCTCGGCAAGCGCGGCAACTGGCTCTGGGCCTGGGCACTGGCGATCCCCGCAGGCACCCAGAAAGAGGCCGCAGCCAAGGAGTTCATCGAGTGGGCGACCTCCAAGGAATATCTCGACCTCGTGGCCTCGAAAGAGGGCTGGGCCAACGTGCCCCCGGGCAGCCGGACCTCGCTCTACGAGAACCCGGAGTACGCCAAGGTGCCCTTCGCCAAGATGACGCTCGACAGCATCAACGCGGCTGACCCGACCCATCCGGCAGTCGACGAGGTGCCCTACATCGGCGTCCAATTCGTCGCGATCCCGGAATTCGCGGGCATCGCCACCCAGGTCGGCCAGGAGTTCTCGGCCGCTCTTGCAGGACAACAGACGGCAGACGAGGCCCTCGAGAAGGCCCAGTCCATGACTGCCGAAGAGATGGAAGCCGCAGGCTACTAGCGCTTTCCTCCCTGCCGGGGTGCGGTGCTCCGCGCCGCCCCCGGCTCTTTCAAGACCTTAAAACGCCCGCCCCGGACGGTCCGTCCGTCACCAGAGGAGGTGCACCATGGCGACCCGGCATTCCCGATCCGCCGCGCGACTGATGATGGCCCCCGCGGTCATCCTCCTGCTCGGCTGGATGCTCGTTCCCCTCATCATGACCCTCTACTTCTCGTTCAAGAAGTACCTGCCCCTGCGCGGTGGCGATCTGGGCTGGGCCGGGTTCGACAACTACATCCGCTTCGTGACCTCCAGCGCCTTCTGGCCCAGCGTCCTGACCACGCTCTGGATCGTCGGCGGCGTGCTGATCATCACCATCGTCCTCGGGGTGCTCCTCGCGATCCTGCTGGATCAGCCCATGTGGGGTCAGGGCATCGTCCGCATCCTCGTGATCGCGCCCTTCTTCGTCATGCCCACCGTCTCGGCGCTGGTCTGGAAGAACATGTTCATGGACCCCGTGAACGGCCTCTTCGCGCACCTCTGGAAATTCTTCGGCGCCGAGCCCATCGTCTGGCTCAGCGACGCCTCGGTCTTCTCGATCATCCTGATCGTCTCGTGGCAGTGGCTGCCCTTCGCCACGCTGATCCTGCTGACCGCGATCCAGTCGCTGGACGCGGAACAGCTGGAGGCCGCCGAAATGGACGGCGCACCGGTGCTGTCGCGCTTCGTCTACATCACCCTGCCCCACCTCAGCCGCGCGATCACCATCGTGATCCTGATCCAGACCATCTTCCTGCTGGCGGTCTTCGCCGAGATCTTCGTCACCACCCAGGGTTCCTTCGGAACCCGGACACTGACCTACCTGATCTACCAGCGCGTGCTGGAAAGCCAGAACGTCGGCCTCGGCTCGGCAGGCGGCGTCTACGCCATCATCCTCGCCAACATCATCGCCATGTTCCTCATGCGCATCGTCGGGAAGAACCTCGATGCCTAACGCTGCCCTCCCCGTCCCGGGCCTGCCCCGGGACCCCGCACCAAACGCGCGCCCAACCACCCGAGGCCCCGGCGCCAAGCCCGGGCGCGCCACCCACCCCGTCCCGGGCCAGACCCGGG